>NZ_JARXVG010000049.1 GCF_029892485.1 Variovorax boronicumulans | reverse complement strand
TTCCTCCTTAGAGGCTTGTCCAACACCTGCCCTCAGGCCGTTGTCGTGCGCGGGCTCGTGTTGTTGCACGGGCAGGTGTCGGACAACCCTTAACCGAAGCCGAAGTTCAGTTTCGCCCTTTGCGGACATACCGCGTTGCCTATAGCAGTCGTACTATCGCCTCGGCTCGCCGCGGCGAGTTCCAGCGTCGAAGAGGTGGGGGTGGCTCTGTCCGAGAACAAGAAAAGCCTGGTTGATGTGTACCGGACAGGCCGGTCGAACGGCTTTGCAGCAGGGCTAGTTGAGGCGGCTGTTCACTGCGTCGATGATGGCGCCTACGTCGCAGGCATAGAAGCCAGCCGAGTTGGCCGAGTTGAGCTCAATGACCTTCGGGCCCGCCCGCGTCACGGCCACGTCGATGGTGAAGGCATCGTTCGGCCTCCAGTGGTCCACGCAGCCTTGAGCGAAAGCCGTCATCTCTGTGGGGACGTCGGGGCTGTAGGCAACCAGCTCACCTGTCTTGTAGCGAGAGGCCGTCACGACTTTGTCACCGATCACGAAGCACCGATACTCCGCGGAGATGTCAGTCAGCGGGGCGGCCACGATGCGGTCAGTGAGGCTCAGGGTGGCGTCTTGTTCATTCGCTACTTGTGCAACGCCTCGGCGGAAGGCCTCGAACTCTTCCCATGTCATCACGGTGCCGGCGAACGACTTGTTGTCCAGGACCGGTCGCACGAAGAAGCGGTCTGCAACTCTGGGCATCTCGTGCAGCGTGGCGCAGATGGCGCTGGCGTTGAGGGCTAAGCCGCCGTACTGCCTGAGCATCAGCTCGTAGTCTAGGTTGTCGTCAAAGTAGCCGGGAGCCCAGCCCTGGCTCTTCGCCACTGCTCCCAGACCGGTGCTGCCGTAGACGAAGACCGGTCCAGCAGGTGCGGGCATCTCACCATCAACCTGATGGAAAAAAGGGATGAGGCGAACGAGCGTGTGCTCGACTTGGCGGGCCAGCAGCAGCTGTCGCACTTGGTCGCGCGTCGTCGGGTTAATGAGGTTTTCTTGGAGTATCCAGTGCATAGGGCTTGACCGACTGCTTCTCTGATCGGGCCGTTTTGTCAAGCGCAGAGTATCTCGGACTTTGGTTTCGTTGAACAGAACGTCTCGGTGCAGTTCACGCTTCTCT
>NZ_JARXVG010000048.1 GCF_029892485.1 Variovorax boronicumulans | reverse complement strand
AGACAGCAACCATCTTGAATGACTAACTCAAACTATCCCTGCGAGCTCATTGCTCCAAGGCGACTTGGTGCGAGCGATGGCGTTCAGGATGATCAGCAGCTTGTGCATGCAGGCGACCAGGGCGACCTTCTTGGGCTTGCCCGCAGCCAGCAGCTTTGCGTAGAAGGCCTTGAGCACGGGATTGAAGCGCGTGCCCACCAAGGCGGCCACGTAGAGCACGCGACGCACGTCGGCGCGCCCACCGAAGATATGGCGTTGCCCGCGCAAGGTGCCCGAGTCGCGGTTCATCGGTGCCAAGCCCACCAGCGAGGTGATCTGCTTGCGGTTGAGGCGCCCCAGCTCAGGCAGCTGCGCCAGCAGGGTGCTGGCTGTTGTTGGCCCTACGCCCTTGACGGAGGTCAACAGTTTGGCCAGATCGGCGTGGTGAGCCTGCACGTGCTCGTGCAATTGCCCGTCCACGTCGTGAAGCTGGGCGGCAATCGCGTCCATGATGGTCAGGATGCTGGCCTTGGCCTTCGGATGGGCCAGCGCAAGGCGCTGTCGCTCGGCCACCAGCATGGCCACCAACTGGCGCCGGCGTGTGACCAATGCGGTGAGTTCGCGCTGTTGCTCATCGAGCAGCGCACGGGGCTCATGGCCCTGCGCGTCCAGCAGGGCGGCAAAGCCGCACAACACCTGCGCATCGATCTGGTCGGTCTTGGCCAGCTTGCCCATGCAGCGGGCAAAGTCGCGTGCCTGGCGCGGGTTGATGACCGATACGCGCAGGCCGGCCGCAGCCAACGCCAGTGCCAGGAGCCGCTCATGGCCACCGGTGGCCTCCAGCAGGATCAGGCGTGGCGCCAGCGGTATCAGCACCTGGCACAACTGGGCATGCCCTGCCTCGTCGTTGCCCAAGCTCAAGGTTTGCATCTCGCCACTGGCGGCCACCTCGAAGCTGGCCTTGGCGACATCGATACCCACGTACACAGGTTCACTCATAGCAGTTCTCCGGCTCCCAGCCTTATGAATACGAAATGTGTTCGATCAACCATTCGGGATGCAGCAGAACAAAGAGACCACCACCGCGCGCCCTGTGCTGTCGTTCGAGCTCGGGCTCGCAGGAGACCCAGGCTGCGCGGTGGCGAGTCAACCCGTTCACTGATCGACGTGCTTTGCAGCACCTCGACCAATGAAGTTTGAACTATTCGAAAGATATAAGGAGAC
>NZ_JARXVG010000047.1 GCF_029892485.1 Variovorax boronicumulans | reverse complement strand
GGCGCCGGCACCACGACGCTCACCGCCGCCAACAGCTACGCCGGCGGCACCGCGCTCAAGCAGGGCCGCCTGAACGTCGGCAACAACCTGGCGCTGGGCACCGGTGCGCTGGCCATGGACGACGGCACCACGCTCGGCTTCGCGGCCGACGGCCTGAACCTGGCCAACAACGTCGTGCTCACCGGCAACAACGACCCCGTGATCGACACCGGCAGCTTCAGCGCCACGCTCAGCGGCAGCATCAGCGGCGGCGGCTTCATCACCAAGATGGGCAGCGGCACCCTCACGCTGTCGGGCGCCAACAGCTACACCGGCGCGACCGACGTGGCCGAAGGCACGCTCAAGGCCGGTGCCACCGGCACCTTCAGCGCGGCCTCGGCGCACACGGTGCGCAGCGGCGCCACGCTCGACCTGGCGGGCTTGAGCCAGACGGTCGCCTCGCTCGCCAACAGCGGCACCGTCTCGCTCGTGGGCACCGCGCCGGGCACCACTCTCACCGTCAATGGCGCATATGTGGGCAACAACGGCGTGCTGCGGCTGGGCACGTTCCTCGGCGACAGCACGAGCATGAGCGACCGGCTGGTGCTCAACGGTGCCAGCGCCTCGGCCAGCGGCCGCACCAGCGTGCAGATCACCCAGCTCGGCGGCCTCGGTGCGCTGACCACGGGCAATGGCATCGAGGTGGTCTCCGCGCTCAACGGCGCCACCACCACCGCGCAGACCACCAAGGACGCTTTCGCGCTGAGTGGGGGCCATGTCGATGCGGGCGCCTTCGAGTACCGCCTGTATGCGGCCGACGCCAGCGGGGCCGGAGAGAACTGGTACCTGCGCTCGACCACCACGGCAACGACCCCAACGACAGGCGCGGGCGGATCGACGGGCGGCACCACGGGCGGTACAGGCCCCATTCCCGCGCAGGTGCCCACCTACCGCGCCGAAGTCCCGCTGCTCTCCGCGCTGCCGAGCCAACTGCGCCAGCTGGACCTGGCCATGATTGGCAACCTGCACCAGCGCATCGGCGACGACGACGTCAAGACCGGCGGCCTCGCATCGGGCGGCGAAGAGCGCCGCGCCTGGGGCCGCGTGATCGCGGCGGACATCGACATCCGCCAGCAAGGCACCGTCGCGCCGCACAGCAAGGGCAACGTCAAGGGCTTCCAGGCCGGCACCGACCTGTTCGCCACGTCGAACTGGCGCGCCGGCGTGTACGTCGGCCAACTGGACGGCAACCTCAAGGCCAGCGGCTT
>NZ_JARXVG010000046.1 GCF_029892485.1 Variovorax boronicumulans | reverse complement strand
AGCATCGGTGATCGGGCGGGTTGATTTGACCTGCGGAGTTCTCTTCCTAGACTCGTAAATCCACTACGAAGGAGAGCCTGAATGACCTATTTCACCGGAATCGATGTATCCCTGAGATCCGTCTCGATCTGCGTCGTGGACGACCATGGCGAAGTCTGTCGGGAGGCCAAGGTAGACGCGCACGTCGACGTCATCGTCGACTGGCTGCATGCCTTCAGTCCAGAACTGAAGTCCGTTGGCTTCGAGGCCGGCGCGCTGAGTCAATACCTCACCTACGGCCTGCAGGCCGCAGGCTTCGAGGTCATCTGCCTGGAGGCCCGACGCGTGAAGAACACCCTGGACGCGATGCGCAACAAGACCGACCGCAACGACGCGCGCGGCATCGCCCAGATCCTGCGCACCGGTTGGTACAGCCGCGTGCACATCAAGAGCCTGCACAGCCACCGCGTGCGTGCGCTGCTGGCCAGTCGCAAAGCGATCCTGGCGAAGTGCGTCGACCTCGAGAACGAACTGCGCGGTCTTCTGCGCGTGTTCGGCATCCGCCTGGCCCCGCGCGTGGGCCACGGATCGTTCGACACTCAGGTGCGCCAGACCTTCGCCGATGACGAGATGCTGTCCTGCGCGCTCGTGCCGCTACTTGACGCGAGGACCGTGCTCTACAAGACCTACCTGAAGCTGGACAACGCGGTCAAGGCGCTGACCAAGGCAGATCCGCTGTGCGTGCGGCTCATGTCCATCCCGGGTGTGGGGCCCGTGACGGCACTCACCTTCAAGTCAGCCGTGGACGATCCCGCCCGGTTCAAGGCGTCGCGCACGGTGGCAGCCCACTTCGGCCTGACACCCAAACGGTACCAATCCGGCGAGATGGACAACCCTGGTCACATCTCGCGAGCTGGCGATGCCGATGTGCGGTCGGCGCTCTATGTAGCGGCGCACTCGCTGCTCACGCGCAACGCGCAGTGGTCGTCGTTGAAAGCCTGGGGAATGCGGCTTGCCAAGACAAGAGGCCATCGACGTGCGGTGATCGCTGTGGCGCGCAAGCTGGCCGTCATCCTGCACCGCATGTGGGTGGATGGCTCCGAGTTCCGATGGGGAGCTCAGGAGCCTGTCGCCGTGAAGGCGTGACTGTGCGGGTCACGTGCATTAACTGACGAAAGGAATCGAGGATTGAGCGTTCAGGTGTAGACGATGGTCCGGATGAAGCCGTATATGACTGCTGCGCTGCAAAGCGCGTCCAAAAGCGTGGCTCTCCGCTCCGTCTGACCAATGCGTGCAGCGCCGACCTTCGGGCCGGGACCGACTGCGTAGAGAAGCGTGAACTGCACCGAGACGTTCTGTTCAACGAAACCAAAGTCCGAGATACTCTGCGCTTGACAAAACGGCCCGATCAGAGAAGC
>NZ_JARXVG010000045.1 GCF_029892485.1 Variovorax boronicumulans | reverse complement strand
CGCCTTCCACCTCCACGTCCAGGTTGCGCTCGGCGTGCACCAGGATCTGCTCGGCGCCCATCTTGTCCTCGAACACGATGGCGTTCGCATTCGCGCCCGAACCGCCCTTGCTCGAACGCGTCACGATCCCGCTCTTGGTCGCCTCGCCCGGCAGCGAGAACGGCGGCATCTGGTCCGCGTTGTACACGCGCCCCACGATCACCGGCCGGTCGGCACGCCCGCCGATGAAGTCCACCACCACCTCCTGCCCGATGCGCGGCGTGAACACGCCCCCGAAGCGCTCCCCGGCCCAGATGTGCGACACCCGCACGAAGCGCGAGCTGTTCTCGTTCTTCTGGCCGTAGCGGTCCCAGTGGAACTGCACCTTCACACGCCCGTACTCGTCGGTCCAGATCTCCTCGCCCTCCGGGCCAACGACCGTCGCGGTCTGCGGCCCGCTCGTGCGCGGCACCGGCGTTTGCCTGGGCGCCCTGAACGCCAGCGCGCTGGGCTGCACCATGAAGTCGAAGTTGTATTCGCCGCTGGTCGCCCCGCTCGCGTAGCCGCCCTCGCGCAGCGCATACGACACCGCTACCACCAGGTACTCCTGGTTGTCGTCCGAGCGCGGCGAGTTGCGCATCCTGAACGTGTACCCTGGCGCCATGCCGCGCACCGTCGAAGATCCGGCGCTGCGTTGCGCCAGCGCCTGCGACTCTTCCAGCCGCACCCGCGCATAGTGCTCGCCGTCGCCCGCGGCCGGGTAGTCCCCCAGCCACTCGTACATCTCGTAGCCGGCGTTGTCGTGCGCGCGCGGTTGGCTGCGAACGTTCACCAGGTCGCCCTTGGGCGTGGTGAAGTTGAAGTCATCCACCGTGTAGCTGCCCGAGCGCACCTCCTCGCCGGGCTGCCAGTCGCGGATGACCTCCAGGTCCTCGCCGATGTCCCGGTCGGCCGCGAAGTAGTCGATGGTCTCGTAGTCCGGCATCGGCTCGTGCGCGCCCGCATCGTCGGCCAGCACCAGCGTATGCTGGCCCTTCTCGTGCTTGAAGTAGTAGTAGATGCCTTCCAGCTCCATCAGCCGGCTCACGAACGCGAAGTCGCTCTCGTTGTACTGCACGCAGTATTCCCATGACCGGTAGCTGCCGCCCAGCTTCTTCTCGAACGCAAAGCCGTAGTCGCCGAACACCTCCTCCAATATCTCCACCACGCTCTTGTTCTGGAAGATCTTGTTGTCGCTCGAGCGCGTGAGGTACCACAGCCACGGCCGCACGCTCGCCCGGTACACGGTGTGGCGCGACGTGCCGCCCTCGCGCCCCACCATCGAGAAGCGCACCACCTGACCGTTCAGGAACCTGGGCGCGCCCATCGTCGCCGTCTGGATCTCCAGGGACAGCGGCTTGCCAAGCACCGACTTCAGGTCGATGGCCGCATCGGGGCTCAGCAGGTCGACCTCGAACTCGAACAGCTGCGACAAGCCCTCGGTGCCGCGCATCGAGCGAAACTTCAG
>NZ_JARXVG010000044.1 GCF_029892485.1 Variovorax boronicumulans | reverse complement strand
GGCGCACACCTTGTCATGAACAACGAGCTGACCGTCGGCCAGTTCGTCGCCTTCAACATGTTCGCCCAGCGCGTGAGCCAGCCCATCATGCGCATGGCCCAGCTGTGGACTGACTTCCAGCAGACCGGTATCTCCATGGCCCGGCTGGGTGACATCCTCAACACCCGCGCCGAAGTGGCGCCGAGCACCGCCGCGCAACTGCCCGCACTCAAGGGCCGCGTCACGCTGGACAACCTCACCTTCCGCTACCGGCCCGAAGCCGCCCCTGTGCTCAACAGCGTCAGCCTCGATGTGCGGCCCGGTGAAGTGATCGGGATTGTCGGACGCTCGGGCTCCGGCAAGAGCACGCTCACCAAGCTCGTGCAGCGCCTCTACACGCCCGAGCAGGGGCGCCTCCTGGTCGACGGCATCGACATCAGCCTGATCGACGCGGCGCAGCTCCGAAGACAGGTGGGCGTGGTGCTGCAGGAGAACACGCTGTTCAACCGCAGCGTGCGCGAGAACATTGCCGTGGTCGATCCGGCGGCGCCGCTCGATGCCGTGATTCACGCGGCCCAGTTGGCCGGTGCGCACGAATTCATCAGCGAGCTGCCCGAGGGCTACGACACCATGGTTGGTGAGCAGGGCGCGAGCCTCTCGGGCGGGCAGCGCCAGCGCATCGCCATCGCGCGCGCGCTTTTCACCCACCCGCGCATCCTGATCTTCGACGAGGCCACCAGTGCGCTGGACTACGAGAGCGAGGCCATCGTGCAGCGCAACATGGCGCACATCTGCAAGGGCCGCACGGTCTTCATCATTGCCCATCGCCTCTCCGCCGTGCGGCGGGCCGACCGGATCATCGTGATGGACAAGGGCCGGATCGTCGAAGGCGGCACGCACGAGAGCCTGCTCGCCAAGCCCAAGGGCATCTATGCGCATCTGTGGGCGATGCAGGATGGCGGGCTGCCGACCGAAGGGGCGGCAGCAGGCACAGGTGGCGCCACGGGAGCAACGGTATGACGACGGACGTCTCCACCACCGCGCCCGCGGCCAATGCGCCCCATGCACGGGACATGCGCCACCCGGTCTTCGAACTTCTGGGGCGCTACAGCGCGATCTTCAAGGCCGCCTGGAAGCACCGGCATGAACTGGCTGGCCCCAGGCGCCTGTCCGACGAAGCGGCCTTCCTGCCGGCGGCCCTCAGTCTGCAAGACACCCCCGTGCATCCCGCACCCAGGCGATTGGCCCATGCATTGATTGCGTTGTTCCTCATCGCCCTGGCTTGGTCCATCTTCGGGCAGATCGACATCGTCGCCGTCGCGCCCGGCAAGATCATCGTGAGCGAGCGCACCAAGATCATTCAGCCGCTGGAGGTGAGCGTGGTCAAGCGGGTGTTGGTAAGGGATGGGGACCATGTCGAGGCCGGCCAAGCGCTGGTCGAACTCGATCCCACGATTGCGAATGCCGACAAGACCAGCATCGATGAGCAACTGAAGTCGATGCAGTCCGAGGTGCTGCGCACGCGGGCGTTGCTGCAGGCGCTGAACTCGCCAGCCTCGGCCCGCACCCCGGAGCTGGGCAAGAGCATTCCCACCGGCTGGACAGATGTCGACATCGCCGCGACACAGGCCCAACTGAGCGACGAGTGGAGCGACATCACAGCCAAGCTCGCCAAGGCGGCCTCCGAGATCAACCGGCGCCAGGCCGAGATCGCGACCGTGCGCGAGATGGTCAACAAGCTCGAGACGACGGTACCGATTGCCAGACAGAGAGAAGCCGACTTCCATCAGCTGGCCAACCAGGGCTTCATGTCCAGTCATGCGAACCAGGACCGGACGCGGGAGCGCATCGAAATGGAGAGGGACCTTGCGACGCAGCGAGCCAGGCTGGCCGAAGCCAACGCCACATTGCGCGAGAGCGAAAACACAAAGGCCGCTTACATCGCCGAGACCAAGCACAGCTTACGCACGAGAGAGGCGGCTGCCGAGCTTAAGCGCCAGCAAGGCACGCAGGAC
>NZ_JARXVG010000043.1 GCF_029892485.1 Variovorax boronicumulans | reverse complement strand
TACCTGCGCGGCTACGGCACCACCCGCTTCCTCTCGGCCGACACGCCGCGCAACGGCCAGCAGTCGGTGGTCGCCGTGGACATCATCGCGCTGATGGACGCGCTGAAGATCCAGGCCGCCACGGTGGCCGGCTGCGACTGGGGCGCGCGCACGGCGTGCATCATGGCCGCGCTGTGGCCCGAGCGCGTCAAGGCGCTGGTGTCGGTCAGCGGCTACCTCATCGGCAGCCAGGAGGCCGGCAAGACGCCGCTGCCGCCGCAGGCCGAGCTGCAATGGTGGTACCAGTACTACTTCGCGACCGAGCGCGGCCGCGCGGGCTACGAGAAATACCGCCACGACTTCGCCAGGCTCATCTGGCAAATCGCATCGCCCAAGTGGAACTTCGATGCGGCCACTTTCGATCGCAGCGCCGTCGCGTTCGAGAACCCCGACCACGTGGCCATCACGGTGCACAACTACCGCTGGCGCCTGGGCCTGGCCGATGGCGAGGCGAAGTACCAGGCGCTGGAAGACCGGCTGGCCAAGGCGCCGGTGATCGGCGTGCCGACCATCACGCTCGAAGGCGACGCCAACGGCGCGCCGCACCCGGAACCCGCCGCCTACGCGAAGAAGTTCTCGGGCCGCTACGAGCACCGGCTGGTCAGCGGCGGCATCGGCCACAACCTGCCGCAGGAAGCACCCGAGGCCTTCGCGAAGGCCGTGATCGACGTGGCGCGTGCCTAAGGCGACAAGCACAGGAAGACGCACCATGTGGAACATCCATCAGGCCTACATCGACGGCGCCTTCGTGCCCGTGCAGGGCAGCGAACGGCTGGACGTCGTCAATCCCGCGACCGAGCAGGTCATCGGCACGGTCACGCTCGCGAACCGCGACGATGCCAGGCGGGCGATCGCCGCCGCGAACCGGGCTCAGCCGGGCATGGCGGCCAGCACCCGGGCGCAGCGCATCGACATGCTCCGGCGCCTCGAAGCCGCCGTGCTGGCGCGCACCGACCAGATCCGCGATGCCACCATCGAGGAGTACGGCGGCCCGCTGGCGCGCTCGCAATGGGTCAGCAACTACGCCTCGCAATGCTTCGCCAGCACGGCACAGGTGCTGCAGGACTACGCCTTCGAACGTCGCATGGGCGATGCCACAGTGGTGATGGAGCCGGTCGGCGTCGCCGGCCTCATCGCGCCCTGGAACAGCGCCGCGGGCAGCATCTGCAGCAAGCTGGCTTCGGCCATTGCGGCGGGCTGCGCATCGGTCGTCAAGCCGAGCGAACTGGGGCCGCTGCAGGCGCAGGTGGTGACCGAGGCCCTGCACGATGCGGGCCTTCCGGCCGGTGCCGTCAACGTGCTGCTCGGGCGCGGCGGCGACGTGGGCGATGAAATCTCCACCAGCGCTGCAATCGCGAAGATCTCGTTCACCGGTTCCACACAGACCGGCAAGCTCATCGCGCGCGCGGGCCTGGACACCATGAAGCGCGTGAGCCTCGCGCTTTCCGGCAAGTCGGCCACCGTGGTGCTGGACGACGCCGACCTGGCCACCGTGCTGCCCATGGCGCTGAACGCCGCCTTCATGAATAACGGCCAGGCCTGCGTGGCCGGCACGCGCCTGCTGATCCCGAACTCGCACATGCAAGAGGCCATCGGGCACCTGCGGGCCGCCGCAGCCGCCATGCGCGTGGGCGATCCGCGCGACCCCGCCACGGCGGTCGGGCCGCTCGCGAGCAAGGCGCAATTCGAGCGCGTGCAGCACTTCATCCGCCGCGGCCTGGCCGAGGGCGCAACCCTCGTGGCCGGCGGCCAGGGCCGGCCCGAGGGCTTCGACAAGGGCTGGTTCGTGCGGCCGACCGTGTTCGCCGGCGTGCGCAACGACATGGACATCGCGCGCGAGGAGATCTTCGGCCCCGTGCTCTCGGTGATCGGCTATGGCGACGAGGACGAAGCCGTGGCCATCGCGAACGACTCGCCATACGGCCTGCAGGCCTACGTGTTCTCCTCGCAGCCGCAGCGTGCGTTGCGCGTGGCTTCGCGGCTGGGCGCGGGCTCGGTGCTGGTGAACCGCATCGCACCCGAGCTGATCGCGCCCTTCGGCGGCGTCAAGCAGTCGGGCATCGGCAGGGAGTTCGGCGTCTTCGGCATGGAGGCATTCCTGGAGCC
>NZ_JARXVG010000042.1 GCF_029892485.1 Variovorax boronicumulans | reverse complement strand
CTTCATCCGACAGTTCCAAAGGGGCCTTCGGCCGCCCAACGCTCGCCATACCCCATTCTACAATTACGAAGCGAATTTCAGGCGCAGGACACTAGATGAGTAATTCCTATTGCTTCAGCGTGGTGTGGCCGCTTTTAAAGTGAGGCGGAGAGTGTTAAGCCGAGTATGTGAACCCTCAACTAAACACTCTCCTGACTACACTCTACGTTTTTCTCACCGATCAGGTCCTGCCGGATCTGGGCGTGTCCCGCGGCCGGCGGCCGGGGCGGAAGCCTGTTCTGACGGACGCGGAGCTGCTCTGCCTGGTCGTGGCCCAACAACTGCTCGGCTTTTCCTCGGAGTCCCGGTGGGTCCGCTACGCACGGGCACATCTGCGCGGGATGTTCCCCGGCATCCCGGGCCAGTCCGGTTTCAACAAGCGGCTTCGGTCCGCCGGCCCGCTGATCGTCACAGCGATCACGGCCCTGGCCCGGGACACCCCGTCCTGGTACGAAGTGCTGCGCCTGGTGGACTCAACCCCCCTGCCTTGCGGGACCTCCCGGGAAACCGTGAAGCGCTCCGATCTGGCCGGCCATGCCGGCTACGGCTACTGCGCCTCCCACTCCCGGTTCTTCTGGGGCTTCCGGCTCTACCTGATCAGCACCCCCGAAGGCATGCCCGTGATCTGGGGCCTGGCGAACCCGAAGATCGGGGAACGCGAAGTCACCCAGGCGCTGCTGACACATGACCACCACCTCATCCGGGCCGGGCAGGTCATTCTCGGGGACGAGGGCTTCGCCGGCCGTGACTTTGAACGGTTCATCACCGAAGACCTTGGTGCCCATCTGATCCGCCCGGACCGCAAGGACGAGAAACCCCGCTTCGGCAAACTCGGCGGCATCCGGCAATGGATCGAATCCGTCTTCGACACGCTCAAAGGCCAGCTCACGCTGGAACAACACGCAGGTCGGACCCTCGCCGGGGTCTACGCCAGAGTCGCAGCCAGACTCCTTGCCCTCGCCGCCGCGATCTGGCACAACTGGCGCACCAGCACACCCCGGAAACGATCACTCATCGCCTTCGACCACTAAATCCAATAGGAATTAATCATCTAGTGTCCTGCGCCTGAAATTCGGTTCAGAAGTCGGCCGATTGATTCGAGGATTTGTTCTGCTGTTTTGGTCCAGGTGAAAGGTGTGGGACTGGTGTTCCATTCACTGACCCATTTGCGGATGTCGGACTCGAGGGCCTGGACGCTGCGGTGATCGCTGCGACGCAGCAGATCCTCGGTGACGAAACCGAAGAACCGCTCGACCTGGTTCAGCCAGGATGAGTAAGTCGGAGTGAAATGCATGTGGAAACGCGGGTGGTTCTGCAGCCACGTCTTCACAACAGGTGTCTTATGGGTCTGGTAGTTGTCGCAGATCAGGTGCACGTCCAGGCCCTCGGGGACCTGAGCGTCGATCTTGGCCAGGAACTTCCTGAACTCGATGGCCCGGTGTTTGCGGTGCAGGCTGGAGATCACGGACCCGTCCGCGGTGTTCAGTGCCGCGAACAGGGTTGTGGTCCCGTGCCGGACGTAGTCGTGGGTGCGCTTCTCCGGCATGCCGGGCATCATCGGGAAGGCTGGCTGGGACCGGGCCAACGCCTGGACCTGCGACTTCTCGTCCACGGACAGCACCACCGCGGATTCGGGCGGGTTCAGGTAGAGTCCCACGACGTCATAGACCTTCTCCACGAAGAAGGGGTCATTGGAGAGCCTGAAGCCATCGGCACGGTGGGGCTTGAGTTCGAAAGACCTCCAAATCCGCCCGATCGTTGACTTTGACAGCCCCGACCGCTCGGCCATCTTCGCCCTTGACCAGTGCGTGGCGTTCTTCGGCGTCGATTCCAGCGTCGCAACCACGACATCCTCGACCTGATCACTGGTGATACTTGCGGGACGGCCGGGTCTGGGATCATCGACCAGCCCGTCCAGGCGGCGCTCCAGAAACCGGCGCCGCCACTTCGCCACGGTATGAGGTTCGACTCCGCACCGGGCGCCCACCTCCACGTTACTCAGGCCCTCGGCGCTGCCCAGCACGATCCTGGAGCGCGTGGCCAGCGCCTGGGCCGACTTGGCCCTGCGAGCCCACCGGGACAGCGTTTCCCGCTCTTCATCCGACAGTTCCAAAGGGGCCTTCGGCCGCCCAACGCTCGCCATACCCCATTCTACAATTACGAAGCGAATTTCAGGCGCAGGACACTAG
>NZ_JARXVG010000041.1 GCF_029892485.1 Variovorax boronicumulans | reverse complement strand
GGCCTCGCCGCCGACGATGATGTGCTTCAGGCGCGTGCTCGCCTCGATGCCCGGGTGCGCGAGGAACGCCTGCAGCATCGAGGGCACGAAGTTCAGCGTGGTGATCTGGTGGCGCTGGATCAGTTGCACCAGCCGCTCGGGGTCTCGGTGGTCGCCGGGGTTGGCAATGACCAATCTCACGCCCGAGGTCATCGGCCAGAACATCTCCCAGCACGAGACGTCGAAGCCGAACGGGGCCTTGTGCAGCACGGTGTCGTCCCCGCTCAGTCCATAGGTGCTCTGCATCCAGGCCATGCAGCTGCGCAAGGCCTCGTGACGCACGGCGGCGCCCTTGGGCTTGCCGGTGGAGCCCGAGGTGTAGATGACGTAGGCCAGGTTCTCGCCATGCAGCGCGACCTGTGGGTCGGTATCGGGTTCGGCGGAGACGTCGAGGCTGTCGACTTCCAATCGCACGAGGCCATCCTGCTCGGCGATGAGCCCGCGGGTGGCCCGGTGGCTCAGCAGCAGCTCGATCCCGCTGTCCTGCACCATGTAGGCCAGGCGCTGCACCGGGTACTCCGGGTCCAGCGGCAGGTAGGCACCGCCGGCCTTCAGGATGCCCAGGATGCCCACTACCATCTCGAGGGAGCGCTCCATCACGATGCCCACGCGCATGTCGGGCCGGACGCCCAGGGCGATCAGCCGATGGGCCAGGCGGTTCGCACGTGCGTTCAGCTCGCCGAAGCTCAGCGACGATTCATCGAACAACAAAGCCGTCGCATCGGGCTGTTGCTGCGCGTGCCGCGCAATGCTGTCATGCACCAGCTCCGCACCACGCTCCTGCCGTGCATTCACGCTCCACTGCGTGAGCCAGCGCATCTCCTCCCCCGCCAACAGATCGAGCTCGCACACGCGCTGCTGCGACGCTGTGACCAACGCCTCCACGATGGCGCGGACGGCCGCGTGCATGAACCCGCACACGCGCCGTGCATCGACCGATTCATGCACCTGCGCGGTCAGCGAGAAGCCGTCGCCCCGGTCGTCCACCGACAGGTCGAACGGATAGTTGCTGTGCTCCTGCCCGCCCAGGAACTCGATGCCCTGCCAGGCGGCGGCATCCTTCTTGTCGACCGCGGCGCTGTAGCGATAGTTCAGCAATGCCGAGAACAGCGGCGTACTCCCCGGCAACGCGCTGCAGCGCTGGGCGAGCGACAGGCTGGCGTGCTCGTGGTGCAGCAGTTGCGTGAGCGCTGCATGCGTCTCCTGCACGCACTGCGCCACGCCAAGCGCACCCAGCTTGATGCGCAGCGGCAGAGTGTTGATGAACAGTCCCAGCGCGCGGTCCGCGCCCGCTCCCGATTGCATGCGGCCGAAGAGCACCGTGCCGAACACCACGTCGTTCCTGCCGGTGGCCTTGGCCAGCACCAGCGCCCAGGCCAGGTGAAAGAGCGACGCTGCGCTCACCCCGTGGCGCCGCGCCTCGTGGCGCAGCGATGCAGCCAGCTCGGCCTCGAGCACCAGCTCGGCCTTCTCGGCGCGGGCGCCGTCGCTTCGCACATCCAGCAGTTCGAAGGGCGTCGTGGGTTCTTCCACATCGCCGAGCATCCGGGTGAAAAAGGCCTCGTGTTCGGCCTGGCTCACGCCCAGCCGGGTCTGCGCCACGAAACGCCGGAACGGCACGGGTGCGGGCAACGCATCGGGGCCATGAGTCGCCAGCAGGCCGATTTCCTCGACGATCAGTTCCAGCGTGGCATGGTCGAGCACCAGGTGGTGGCTCGGCAGTTGCAGCAGCCAACGCCGGTTGTCCGCGTCCTCGGCGGCAACCGCGCGGATCATCGGCGCGCGGCGCACGTCGATGCGGCGCGAACCCGCATCGGCAGCCAGGCTGGCGGTCACGTCCTCGCCGGCCGGCACGTCCAGCCATTCGAGATGCAGTTGCGCCTCTCGCCACACCACCTGCACGGGCGCGGACAGCGCCTCCCACAGCACGGCGGTGCGCAGGATGTCGTGGCGTGCTATCACCTGGTTCAGGCTGCGGACGAAATCCTCCAGCCGCTGCTTCGATTCGAAGGAAAGCAACTGCGGCGTGATGTAGACGTCGCCATCGGCCTGCATGAGGTGATGGAACAGGATGCCCTCCTGCAGCGGCGCCAGCGGATAGATGTCCTGGATGTTGGCTGCCCCGTGCGGCACCGCGGCCTCGATGCGACGCAGCTCCTCTTCGCTCAACGCCACCAGCGTCACCATCTCCGGGCGGATCGCCTCGCAACCTTCCGCCGGAATCCCGTTGTCCGGCACCTGCACCTCGGGGCGGCCCGCGTCCT
>NZ_JARXVG010000040.1 GCF_029892485.1 Variovorax boronicumulans | reverse complement strand
CTGGCACTTTGTGCTCCCACCGGACCCCGGGCCAACCTCCTTTTGGGAAGTTGTTGCTATTGCACCAGAGCCGCTGCGGCAGGGCAAAACAAATCACCTGAAAACACGGCATAAGAGTGGTTCCGTTGCGCTGATGCGACATTTTTTTCCGTGACGCGGCCAGCACTTGGATGCGGCCTCTGGGGAAGCCGAAAGAGCAGCCTTTATGCTCACTTTGCTGAAGTCATCGGCCCGGCGCGCTGCTCATCAACGGCTCTCTCAAGTCGGCTGGCAGGCCCTCCTGCCTACCGAATGGCGCGTGCCGGCGCTGCCGCCGATTCGCCTTGACGCTGTTGGCTTTTCTGTCGCCAAGGAGGTGGGTGTGGGCGACGAGGCTTAAGAACGGCTCGTTGGACATCGGGTCGGGACGCCCCGGCGCCAGGGAGCATTCAAGTGATCAAAGAGGTTTCACTGCCGCTGGCTGCGGTGAGGGGCATGAATGAAGATGACGCGGGTGTGCGGCGCCCGCGGTGGGCGCAAATGACTGGGCCAACTTTCAATCGGCTGGTCAGGCTGCCTTGGCGTTTAAATAGTTTAACCCGCATGGCCGCGACGCGTGCGAACATGTCGGCAACTGCATGCTCGCAGCAACTATAAATTCACCAAACTGCGATCAAGAGACTTTGATTGCCTGCATTTCCAGCATGCAATTCTGCAGCTTTGAAAATCAAGGCCGGCCAGCGGCGCGCGTGAGGGCCGCGCATATGAAGAGCGCATTTGAAGGGATCCACACGTTCGACGTGGAGAGGTTCGACCGTCCGGCAAATGAAGTTGATTGATTTTTCGCCCGTGTTCTCTGGTCAACTAAAAAATGGGTCGACTCGGGCGTAAATGGCCAATGCTATCTCGATGAAAGTCGTTCTCGGTTCGGCAAAGCTGACTCAACAATTTGCTGTTCTGGAATGAAAGATGACGTTGTCCAATGGAAAGGACAGCTCCGCCGTTCGCTTTGACATAGCCGGCGTTAGCAAAACCAGACAGGATTCTGGGGCTCTGCATGCACTCGATTCAACCCTCGGCTTTTTAATGCTATTGGAACGTACCGTGATAGTACAGCACGGCGCGGAGGCGCGGGCCGTGAGATAGCTCCATTTTCAAAAAAGCGTTTCGCATGGCTTTTTCTTCAAGAGCTAGCATCGTCCGGTACGCCATTCCAAGGTCGAATCCCTTCGCTCCGGCAACGCGCCCGCGTACCAAAGATGAACAGATTGCCTCCTAATTTTAAGCGTGCTTGCTGTCTATAAGAGGAGGAAATGAGTGGCCACATGGGCCCTCGTCAGCACGGTTGCGCTTGTCCGCGTCATCGCGTCTCGCGGTATCTGTCCCCTCATCTGCCCGATCTTGAGGCTCTCAGCGGCGAAGTTGATTGGCCAGTATCTTGCCGATCTTGGCTAATGCCACAGGATGAGACATCTGACCATGTTGGCAATCGATTTCATGGGTTTCTATGTTTCCACCTACGATTGAGGACCATGCATCCGGATTTATCGGACGCGTAGCTTTCGCCGCAATGAATAAAACAAGATTCTCGCTGATCCTTGGAGGGATATAATTTTTTAGCAGCGCGAGATTGTATCTCAATATTTGCCACATTTTTTCAAAATCCTCGTTTCCGAGATCCGATGTACTTGTTTGTTTTCTTAGGAATAATTTGAATTCCTTGTAAAAATGCTCCCCTTTTTCTTCTTGGGTCGCCATTGCCGCCAAGTAATGGGCATTTTTTCGGCTCTTGAGATTGATCGGATATGTATCAAGAAGGGCCAGCATATTGTTGCTTTCACCATTTTTTGACAGCACATTTGCGATTTCATATGCAACGTATCCGCCAAACGACCAGCCAAGCAGGTTATAGGGGCCGGTAGGCTGAATCGTTTTGATTTGCTGAAGATAACTGAGTGCCATTTCTTGGATTGTTTTTGGCATGAGGTCGAACTCAAAGAAGCCTCGCGATTGAAGGCCGTAGATTGGCTGGTTCTTTTTCAGGTGCTTTGCAAGGGGTGCATATCCCCAACTCAGGCCGCCGGCCGGATGGATGCAAAAGAGGGGTGACAGATCTCCTGTTTTCCGCAGCGGGATTAAAGTGCCAAAAGAGTCGGCGTGACGGCTATTAAATCTGCCTAGGCGCGCGTCCAGTTGTGCGACGGTGGGAGCCTCGAAGAGGGTGCGGATGGCGATCTCGACGCCCAGGGCGGAGTGGATGCGGCTGATGAGCTTGGTGGCCAGCAGGGAGTGGCCACCCAGGTCGAAGAAGTTGTCGTCGATGCCCACCTGGGCGATGCCCAGGACATCG
>NZ_JARXVG010000039.1 GCF_029892485.1 Variovorax boronicumulans | reverse complement strand
GGTTAAGGGTTGTCCGACACCTGCCCGTGCAACAACACGAGCCCGCGCACGACAACGGCCTGAGGGCAGGTGTTGGACAAGCCTCTAAGGAGGAAACCGCGGAATGCCCGACGGCGGACTGAGAAGGCTACCGGTCTATGGGGATTCGGGACGCTTGGCGCGAGCTGGCTCCGATGCTGAGCCGGGGGACCGCCTCCAATGGCGTTGCCGAAGCGCAGTAAATCAAGGCCGTCGTTTGCATCGCTTGACGCCAAGACAGGCGACAAAGGGAATCACCGGACTTGAGGACCAGACTTCCTCTCATCGGCCCGATAGGAAGAAGGGTCGAAGGTTGTCTGAGCAGCAGCGTCGTCATGATGCCCAGGCCTGCGGTGGTGGCGCACGGATCGGCTGCCCGCGAGCCAACGTCAGCAAGACGATCATCGGAGCGCCGCAGCGCGTGCAGACGAAGGTCGGTTGAGCATGACAGGGCTCGGCATCGAGGCTCGCGATTTGCGCGACAGCACCCGTCTCTTGCCCCAGAAGTTCTCGGATGCGCGCCAGGCTGGCCGCGCGATTGCCGTTGGCCAGAAGCCCGTAGTGTCGGATGCGATGGAAACCAACCGGCAGAACGTGCAGCAGGAAGCGGCGCATGAACTCATCGGCATCGAGCGTCATCGTCTTGCGTCGGGTGCGGCCCTTGGCCCGATAGTCCTTCCAACGGAAGGTGACGCCTTGTTCGTCCATGGCAACAAGCCGGCTGTTGGAGATGGCGACGCGGTGCGTGTAGCGAGACAAATAGGCCAGCACCGCTTGGGGTCCGGCGAACGGGCGTTTGGCGTAGACGACCCAATCGCATTTGCGCATTGGCGCGAGCCAGTCCGCGAAGGCGTGCGCGTCGGTCAGCCCCGCGAGTTCGCCGAAGAACCGCAGGCGGCCCGCGCGATACAGCTGTCCGAGCGCCTCGAGGAAGCGCCTTCTGAACAGGCGCGACAGCACGCGCACGGACAGGAAGAAGCCGGGCCTGCAGGCGATCCAGCGCCCGCCATCCGGCGACAGACCTCCGCCCGGCACGATACCGTGCACATGCGGATGATGCGTCAGGGCCGATCCCCACGTGTGCAGCACCAAGGTCGCGCCGATGCTTGCACCAAGGTGCTTGGGATCGGCTGCGATGGTCAACAGGGTCTCGGCGGCCGCATCGAACAGCAAGGCGTAGATCTCGGCCTTGTTGTAGTAGGCGATGGCACTGATCGGCGCCGGCAAGGTGAAGACGACGTGGTAGTAGTCCACAGGCAGCAGATCGGCCTGGCGCGCCTGGAGCCAGCGCTGTGCCGCACTGGCCTGGCACTTCGGGCAATGCCGGTTGCGGCACGAGTTGTAGGCGATCTGGTCTTGCCCACAGCCTTCGCAACGCAACACGTGACCTCCCAGCGCCGCGCTGCGGCACTGCTCGATGGCCGACATGACCTTGAGTTGGCCCAGGCTCAGGTGACCACGCTGCGCGTTGCGCCAGTCGGGGCCGTGGGTGTGGAAGATGTCGGCGACTTCCAGGGCGCAGTGCGCCATGAAGACGACCTACGCAGACAGCTTCTCCAGCGGACTAACCACTTCGCGCAGGACTTCTGTGGCCACGTGCGTGTAGACCGACGTGGTCTCCAGCTTCTTGTGGCCGAGCATCACCTGAATCACGCGGATGTCCACCTTCTGCTCCAGCAGGTGCGTGGCAAAGCTGTGGCGCAGCGTGTGCATGGTGACGCGCTTGTCGATCTTGGCCGCTTCGGCGGCATCATGGACTGCACGGTTGAGTTGGCGCGCGGTCAAAGGATCGACCGGGTTCTGCCCGGGGAACAGCCAACCGTTGGGCAGCATCTTGCCCTTCGCGTTCGCATACCGCCACCAGGCCCGCAGCCGCTCCAGCAGCAGCGGCGAGAGCATCGCGTAGCGATCCTTGCGGCCCTTGCCCTGCTCGACGCGCAGGGTCATGCGCTCGCTGTCGATGTCGCCGACCTTCAGCGCAACGATCTCACTCACACGAAGCCCGGTGCCATAGGCGATGGACAGTGCCGTGTGGTACTTGAGATTGGACGCCGCCGCGATCAGCCGCGCGGCCTCCTCGCGGCTGAGCACCACCGGCAACTTCTGCGGCACATGTACGTAGCTCATCCTGTCCACCAGCTCGCCGCGATTGAGTGTGACGTCGAAGAAGAACTTCAATCCAGTGATGGTGGCATTGAGCGTGATCGGCGAAACTCCCCGGTCGACCAGGTGCAACTGGAACCGCCGCAAATCCTCCGCGGTGGCTGTGTCGGGGGAGCGTTGGAGGAAGCTCGCGAGGTAGCGCACAGCGCGGACGTAGGCCGATTGCGTCTTGGGGCCGAGCTTGCGCATGCGCATGTCGTCGAGCAAGCGCTGGCGCAGCGGGGACATCGCCGGTGTGGAAGGGATCATGATCGTGCTCCTGTCGAAGAACGAGGCCGATTGCCTCGGTTCCCAACATAGACGGGGGCACGATGCTTGTTAAATCACAGACTGTGCGGCGGGCTACCGCGCGAGCGGTTTAGTCCT
>NZ_JARXVG010000038.1 GCF_029892485.1 Variovorax boronicumulans | reverse complement strand
CGCACGCCCCAGGAGGAGATCCTGGCCTCCCTCTTTGCCGATGTCCTGGGCATCGCCCAGGTGGGCATCGACGACAACTTCTTCGACCTGGGTGGTGACAGCATCAGCTCGATCCAGCTGGTCAGTCGCGCTCGCAAGGCAGGGCTTCTCGTCACCCCGCGCCATGTGTTCCAACACCAGAACGTGGAGGCGCTCGCGGCAGTCGCAACCTCACTGGACAGGCCCATTGCCGAGGATGTGGCGATCGGCACCGTCGTGCCCACCCCGATCATCCACTGGATGCTCGAGCGCGGCGGCCCGCTTCAGCGCTTCAACCAGTCGATGCTGCTGCAGGTCCCTTCGGGACTTCAGGAAGCGCATTTGGTCATCGCCCTTCAAGCACTGCTGGACCAGCACGACAGCCTGCGCCTGAAGCTCATCGCGCCCCTCCCAAGCGAAGCTTGGAAGCTGGAGATCGCGCCCACGAGGACGATCGCAGCTCAAGAATGCATCCATCGAATCGATGTTGCCGGCCTGGACGAGAGCACTCGCCGAGCCCGCATCAACGAGGCGTCTCGAGCCGCCGCCGATCGGCTAGCCCCCGAAGCGGGAAGGATGCTGCACACCGTATGGTTCGATGCCGGCAGCGGTCAGTCGGGACGCCTGCTGCTGACGATTCATCATTTGGCGGTGGATGGCGTGTCCTGGCGAATTCTGGTGCCCGACCTGCAAGCGGCTTGGGAGGCCGCGCTCAGGGGGAGCCTTCCCACGCTGGGCCATCGCGGCAGCTCTTTCCGCCGCTGGGCGCAGCTATTGAACGACGAGTCCACGAATCCGGCACGGGTCGCCGAATTGCCGATCTGGACTTCTGTCCTGCAAGCGCCGGACCCCTTGCTGTCCAAGCGTTCTCTCGACCCTGCTCTGGACACGGCCGCAACGGCCAGGCGCCTCGTCCTGAGTCTGCCGAGCACACTCACCTCGCCCCTCCTTACGCAGGTACCGGCACTGTTTCACGGTCGGATCAACGACGTCCTTTTGACAGCCTTCGCATTGGCCGTCGCCGACTGGCGTCGCCGCCGCGGTCTGGGACGCAGCACAAGCGTGTTGTTCGATCTGGAAGGCCATGGCCGCGAGGAAATCTTCGACAGCGTGGATCTCTCGCGCACTGTGGGCTGGTTCACCAGCCTCTTTCCCGTGCGCCTTGACCTGCAAGACATCGACCTGGACGACGCCTTGGGTGGCGGCGTCGACTTGGGTCGTGCGCTCAAGCAGAGCAAGGAGCAATTGCGAGCGCTGCCAGACAACGGTCTGGGCTATGGTCTGCTTCGCTATCTCAATGCCGAGACTGCCAGGGCACTGAGCGGCACAACCCCGCAGATCGGCTTCAACTACCTGGGCCGCTTCGCGGCCCCACGCGCGCAGGACTGGGCGGCGGCATTGGAAGCAGGTGCGCTGAGCGGCGGCGGAGATCGGGAGACGCCACTGGCGCATGCCATCTCGCTGGACGCACTCACCCGCGACCGGCCAGATGGTCCAGAGCTCTCCGCGACATGGTCCTGGGCTGGAGAGCTTTTCACCGAGGACGACATCGGCGATCTGGCTCACACATGGTTCCGGGTTCTGGAGGGCCTGGTCTCCCGCAGCCGGCAGCCGCAAGTGGGCGGCTTCACACCTTCGGACTTCCCCTTGATCGCTCTCGGACAGGCCGAGATCGAACGGTTGGAAGAAGAAATTCCGTCCCTTGAAGATATTCTTCCCCCCTCGTCACTGCAGTTGGGCCTGCTGTTCCATGCGCTGTATGACCAGGGGCAGGCCGATGCCTATGTCGTGCAGCTTGCCTTCGAGCTGAACGGAGCCCTGGATGCTGCTGCCCTGCGCGCCGCGGCCGATGCCCTGTTGCAGCGCCACGCCAACCTGCGCGCCTGCTTCCTGCATCAGGACCTGACCGAGCCCGTGCAAGTCATCGCCCGCGAGGTCACGGCGCCTTGGAGCGAGTTCGATCTCACCGCGCTCGATACGGAAGCCCAGAACGCTCAACTGACCCGCTTGCATGAAGAGGATCGCGCGCGCCCCGTCGATCCGACCCAGGCGCCGCTGCTGCGCTTCACTTTGATCCGCCTGACGCCCGAGCGAGCCCGCTTCATATTCACCAGCCACCACATCCTGCTGGACGGCTGGTCCATGCCGATCCTGCTCAAGGAACTGTTCTCGCTCTACGTGACGAAGGGCGACTCCCGCACGCTGCCGCCGGTGGCGCCCTACCGAAATTACCTCGGATGGCTCAAGCGCCAGGATCGCGCCGCAGCAGAACATGCGTGGCAGGCCGCCTTCGCCGGCTTGCAGGAGCCGTCCAAGCTCGTCTCGACAACCCTTGCATCGTCGGGGCGGCAGGAGATCATTTCGATTAACTTGCCGCAGGAGCTGACCGAAGCCCTCGGCCAGCGGGTGCGCAAGCATGGCCTGACGTTGAACACCCTGATGCAGGGTGCGTGGGGAGCGCTGCTGGGGCGCCTCACCGGGCGCGAGGACGTGGTCTTTGGCATCACCGTCTCCGGACGCCCACCCGAGTTGCAGGGTATCGAAGGCATGGTGGGACTTTTCATCAACACCTTGCCGCTGCGCTTCCAATTCCGCTCCGTCGAGCCGGTCGTCCAGACGCTTGCACGGCTGCAGGACGAACAGTCCTCTCTCATTGCCCATCAGCATCTGGGTCTCAGCGATATACAACGCCTCACTGGATTCAGCTCTCTCTTCGACACTCTCTTCGTCTTCGAGAACTACCCGGTCAACCCCAATGCACGCCAAGCCTCCTATGATGGTCTGAAGGTTGCTCCTGCTGGTGGCAGCGGAGGGGACACCACTCACTATCCCTTGAGCCTCGTCGTTGTTCCGGGGGCAAAGCTGCAGCTTCGCATTGGCTATCGCCCCGACCTGTTCGATCGCGCCACGGTAGAGCGCCTGGCCGCACGGCTGCAGCGCGTGCTCGCAGCGATCGCGGCCGACCCCGCCCAGCCCATCGGC
>NZ_JARXVG010000037.1 GCF_029892485.1 Variovorax boronicumulans | reverse complement strand
CACCACCGGCCGGTCGATGTCGCCTTCGATGAACGACACCAGCACCTCCGAGCCGACGCGCGGCAGATGGTGCGCGCCCCAGTTCGGCCCGGCCATCGCTGTAGCCGTGGGGCTGTCCAGTTCTTTAGAGCTTCGGTGCAGTCTGATCAACGTCCCATTGCCAGAATGTCGAGCCGTAGTCGCTGCCTTCGATGTTCGGCATTACCTCGCCCTGAGTGAAATAGCGACGACTCCCCTTCAACGCAGGCGTGAACCACCAGCCTGCCTGCGGGCACGGCCCTCCTCCCGGTGTACGGCTCGGACCCGAGGGCACAGCTTCTGTTCGATGCTCGCGAGCCCAATCGACAAGGTCCTTCGGGTAGACCAAGTGGTCTCGATAGCTGCTGTCGTCAATGTCCCACAGCACAGTGACCAATGCGGCCTCGAAAGCCCAGTACCCAAAATAGGATGATCCTTCCTTCTCGGTATGCGTGCCATGCCAATAACAGGGGGCCATGTCTTTGTACCAAGTCTCCAGGAACTCCTTTACCAGAGCTGCCCGCTGGTCTGGCTCAAATACCGTGGCGCGTGCCAAAGGTCGATAGGGCTTGGGGTGCAACAGGACTTTCTCGGTTGTCACGTGTGCTCCCGTCAATGCTTGCATCAGATTCTCAAACAAGATATCGCGGCCGCGATTGAAGTCATGTGTCTTGTCGATCCAGCCAATTACCTTGGGAATCAGTGCGTCGTGCCCAAGCAATTTGCACAAAGACAGCAACCACATGACATAGACATAGGCTTCTAACTGCGTGATCTCAAGAGTGTCAGCCTCATTGCGTGACGGGTCTTGCAGGCGAGGGGAAATTTCACTGCCGATGAAGTCATCAAAGTCTTCGATCACACTCGAGAGCTGAGTGCGCAATTCCTCTATGGAATGCCCTGCCGTATAGCGAAGTATCAACAGTTCCAATCCGCCCGTGGCGATCAACCACCGATAGTCAGAAACAGCGTCTTTGACCAATTCGGTCTCGGCAATGTGCCTGCGATCGCCATCGATTCGATGCTTCAGATCGTCATCGAGTTCGCGAGCATGAGCTTCACTCAGAAATCTTTGTCGTCGCGCTTCTTTAAATCCCATCTTCAACTCCTACAGTTTGTTGTCATCCGCCGTATCGGTCTTGCGCGGCTTGGGCGCACGACTCTCCAAGTCCATCCCGGACGCAACGACATCAATAAAGACATATAACTTGAGGGATGCGGCGCCAAGTGCTCCAGGTAGACAGATAAAAATCCAACGGGCATAGCGCGCATCCAGAATCTCCCGGCCTTTTGTCTCACGATAAACCCGGTTTTTCGCACCAGGCTCGTGTCTGTTCAGCGCCTGAGGAATACGGCGGGTTGTCCATCGCGTTCCCAATTGCGTTCCATCGCAAGTGTTGCCAAGTCGATTCTTGGCCTCTTTCTGAATGCCCTCGGTGTCCGCTGGATCGAAAGTCTTGGCGATGTGCTTGGCTTCGAAAACCACGAACTTCGGATACATCGAAGTCACGGGTTTTTTTAGCTCCGTCGCCACATAGTCATATCGCGTCTGAGGCGGCTTATCGCTCGTCGGAATGAAGACCAGTTTGCCGGGCTTCGGCACCGCGACGGTCAAGGGCATCGGATTGGGTTGGTCGAACGGAATCGACTTTTCGAACAAGCCATCCAAGCCCTTGCCCTTTGGAGGATTGACCAAGCGTCGGTACTGCAGCACTTGCTCCATCAGCACATATCCATCGTCTTCGCATTCCGCTCCGTTCTTCTTGTTCTCTTCGCTTTGCGGCTTGCAATCATTGTTCGCCGTATCGGTTACCGCATCCGCTTGAGGCGGCGCATCGGGAATCGGCAGTTGCTGCTTCTTCTCGTATTCAGCACGCCAGCGCCGCAGGTCTTCGTCCTCCGTGTTCTTCTGAAACGCATTGCTCGGGGTCAACACGATCACCAGCACGAACAGCACGATCGCCACTGGCTCCGCCAACAATGCCAACGCGCCTCGCGCGGCAGCGCCTGCACCGGGCCCAGCCACCGGAGGCGGCTCCACTGGTGGTACGAGACGCAAAGGCGGTCTCGCCCTGGGCATGTAAGGCTCATTGGCTGGCGGTACGTCTGTCACAGGCGCATTCGGCAGGGGCTGCGGGCTGGCCTGCGCCAGAAGGACCGGCTCTCCATATGCAGCCATCTCGATGCCCTTGACCTGCCTCTGCAAGATCCCCTTCCAGGCATCGATCTCGACCTTCGCCTTTTTTTCGCCCCCGCGCCAATCGAAGGTTTCGACGTGCTTTCGCGCATCGCCATAACTCTGGCTGTGCATGAAAGCCTGCACTTCGCTCCATGGCCGGCTGTCTGCGGCCATGCCCAACAAGGTACGCGCGGCCCCGTAGCTCGGCATGAAGCCGGAGAAGTAATAACCCAATTGATCGGCGACCTGCGAGCGTTCGCCGCCGCTCAGCACGTAGCTGAGAAAGTCACGCGTCAGATGCAGAAAGTCATCGTCGTTGTGAAAGCCCTTGACCCTAGACAGCCACTGCCCCGCAACTGCCTTGGCCGCATCCGTTTGCCGAATGGCGTCCGCGGGATAGAAGAGCCCGAGAAAACGCTCGATCTCCCCCACCGCCATGCGAACGGCATCCGACAGGTTCGGCTTGACCTGCTGGATGGGAATGGTGCGTGGAATCACGACATCAATCCCTTCACCAGCGCAATGGCCGCATCGGCATCTGTGGCCGCCCCGAAGCGATCATTCGGCCGCTTCGATTCGCCGTCCCACTTGCGCTCGTCCTCGCCCCAGACAACTTTCGCCGAACCCGGCGGCACGCCGTCATGGCGCGCGAAGCCGTTGTCATCGAGCTTTCCGCGGATGACCGCGCCGTTGTCGAAGATCAGCTTGTAGGCGGCGCCTTTGACGGGCTCCAGATCGTCATAGTGGTGATTCAGCTCGATGAAGTGCTGCGCTTCGTTAATTGCCCCGGTAGGCAGGAGCGGCAACTCCGCCGGGCTTCCCTTCGGCCCCACGAAACTCTTGCTCGTCCCCTTCACATCCAGCAACCCCGGCATCTTCAACGTGATGTTCGCCCCATCCAGCTCGATGCTCGT
>NZ_JARXVG010000036.1 GCF_029892485.1 Variovorax boronicumulans | reverse complement strand
TTCGTCAACACGCTCGTGCTGCGCACCGACACCTCGGGCAACCCCAGCTTCAGGGATCTGCTGGCGCGCGTGCGCGAGACCAGCCTGGCCGCCTATGAGCACCAGGACCTGCCGTTCGAGCGCCTCGTGGAGGTGCTCAACCCGGTGCGCTCCATGGCGCGACATCCGCTGTTCCAGGTGACCCTCGTCCTTCAGAACAATGCCCGCCCCGACTTCTCGCTGCCAGGGTTCAAGGCAAGGTTCGAACCAGCAGGCACCCGCGCAGCCAAGTTCGACCTCTCGTTCACCTTGTGGGAACAACGCAGTCACGACGGAAAGCCACAGGGCATCGAAGGCCATGTCGAATTCGCCTCCGACCTGTTCGAGCGCGACACCATTGAATGGCTGATGCGACATTTCGAGACGTTGCTTCGAGCTGTAGCCAAGGACCCGACGACGCGCTTGTTCCGCATTCCTCTGCCGCGTCCTGCACAGTCAATCGCGATCACGTCACATTTGCTCAAACCGGTAAATCCCTTTACGGAATTCACGAGAGACGAGATCGAGCAGTCCCTAACTTCTCGTTTCGAAGCACAAGTCAAACGCAATCCGGCGGCCATCGCGCTCACGTACGAAGAAACGACTTGGAGCTATACCGAGTTGGATCAAAGGGCAAATGGCATTGCCAACGCATTGCAACAAATGCTCGGAGAAGGAACGGGTCGAGTCATGCTGCTGTTCGGTCATGGCGCCGAAATGGTCGCGGCCATGATTGGCGTCTTGAAAGCCGGCAAGACGTACGTTCCTCTTGATCCCCTTCATCCAGAAGACCGTCTCAAGTTCATCGTTGGCGATTCGGAAGGCGAGGCGCTTGTTTGCGAGCATTCCCTGGTGAAACTTGCAGTCACCATCTGCGCCGATCGAAGCATCCCCGTTCTTGATCAGTCGACGCTCCCACAAGCGGAGACCTGCATCACCCTTCGCCGTCCAGAAACGCCGACCTACATTCTGTATACGTCGGGGACCACGGGGCAGCCGAAAGGCGTTGTGCAGATTGATCGCAATGTCCTGCATTTCATCGCCACATACACCAATGCGCTTCACCTGAGCGCTTCCGATCGGCTGACGCTCTTCAGCTCCTACGGCTTCGATGCCTCGGTCATGGACATCTACGGAGCGCTATTGAATGGAGCTTCGCTGCACATCTGTGACCTGCGACAGTCAGAAATCACAGAACTGCGCGCCTGGCTCGATCAACACCACATCACTGTCTGGCATTCCACGCCCACAGTGTTTCGCGTCGCAGCCAGCGGCTTTGGTCCCTCCGCAGTTACTTCAACCCGCTTGATCGTCCTTGGTGGCGAGGAATCGGTTCCTAGCGACCTGAATCTCTTGCAGAAGCACTTTGGGCCGCAATGTCTTCTCGTCAACGGCTACGGGCCGACCGAGTCAACCGTCACAGCGCAATTCTTTGCCGATGCACAGACGAAGACGAATGGCGCTCGCCTTCCCATTGGCCATCCGGTGGAGTCGACCGAGGTGGTGCTTCTCGATGCAGACGGCCAGCCGACCGACCTGTTCGGCGAATTGGCCATCTGCAGCGAGCACATCGCGCGTGGCTACCTCAACCGCCCCGGCCTGAGCGCCGAGCGCTTCGTCGCCAGCCCATTCGGTGCCCCGGGCAGCCGCATGTACCGCACCGGCGACCTGGCGCGCTGGCGCGCCGACGGCGTGCTCGACTTCCTCGGGCGCGCCGACCAGCAGGTCAAGATCCGCGGCTTTCGCATCGAACCCGGCGAGATCGAGACCACGCTCGCCCAACTCCCGAGCGTCACGCAAGTTGCCGTCATCGCGCACGAGGATGGCACCGGAGACCGACGCCTTATCGCCTACCTTGTGGCAGATAGAGCAACATCGATCGTGCGAGAGAAGCACCCTGAATTCGGATTGTTCTACTTCGCCGATGCCGGACAGGGTCAGGAACAAGACCTTTATCGTCTCTACACCGAAGGAGCCAAGTTCGCGGACAAGAACGGCTTCGCAGCCATCTGGACACCGGAGCGGCACTTCACTCAAGTGGCTGCAGCCTTTCCGAATCCTTCTGTGCTCAGCGCCGCGCTCGCGATGATCACCGAACGCATTCAACTTCGCGCAGGCAGCGTCGTCTTGCCGCTGCATCATCCACTGCGCGTCGCAGAAGAATGGGCAGTGGTTGACAACCTTTCTCGGGGACGAGCGGCCATCGCGTTTGCCTCCGGGTGGGTTCCAGGGGATTTCATCTTTGCGCCAGACGCCTATGTCGATCGCTTTCAGATCATGCTCGATGGGGTCGAAAAAGTGCGGGCGCTATGGCGCGGCGATGCACTGACCGCGCGCAATGGAACGGGCCAGGAGACTCAAGTCCATTTGTTCCCTAGACCCGTCCAACCGGAATTGCCAACCTGGATTACGGCGAGCAAGAGCCCGGCGACCTTCGAAGCCGCAGGCCGAATGGGGGCGAACGTCCTCACGGCCCTGCTGAATGTCACTGTTCGCGAACTCGCCGGCAACATTCGCATCTATCGCGAGGCCCTGCGGGCCAATGGCCACGATCCGGAGACACGGAAAGTCAGCCTGATGTTGCATACATTCGTGGGCCCGGACGATGAGACGGCACGTCGCATCGCCTACGAGCCGATGGCTCAGTACTTCCGCTCTCATACTGAACTTCGCAAGAGCGTGCTGCAAGATCTCGGGGGGGCAGGGCCTAACAATACGCTCACCGAAGTCGATGCCGAGCAGCTCATATCCGTTGCGGTTCAACGGTACTTCGGCACCTCCTCACTGATTGGTGGCCCAGAGACCTGCCTGAATGTCGTACGCGGCCTTCAGGAAATTGGGGTTGACGAGTTTGCTTGCCTGATCGACTTTGGAGTTGCCACCGACACGGCACTGGAGAATCTGGTGCATCTCCGGACCGTGATGGAAGGCAGTCGCTTTGCGCCGCCACCCAACGCCGCGGAGCTCAGGGCGCACCTCGGCACGAAGCTACCCGACTACATGGTGCCCGCGCACTACGTCTGGCTCGATGCCCTGCCGCTCACGCCCAACGGCAAGCTGGATCGCCGCGCACTGCCCGCGCCGGACTTCACTCCGCTGAGCATCCGCGCGCCTCGCACGCCCCAGGAGGAGATCCTGGCCTCCCTCTTTGCCGATGTCCTGGGCATCGCCCAGGTGGGCATCGACGACAACTTCTTCGACCTGGGTGGCCACTCCCTGCTGGCCACCAAGCTCATCAGCCGCATCCGCTCCGCCCTGGGCGTCGAGATCGCCATCCGCACCCTCTTCGAGGCTCCCACCGTCGCACAACTGGCGCACAGGCTGAGCGAAGCACAAGTCGCACGCGAGGTCCTGCGCCCGATGGCTCGGCCCAGCCTGATCCCGTTGTCCTACGCACAGCGTCGTCTCTGGTTTCTCTATCGGCTCGATGGCCCCACCGCGATCTACAACGTCCCTGTCGCCATGCGCCTGACCGGCAAGCTGGACGACGACGCCCTTGAACAGGCCCTGGCCGACCTGGTGACCCGCCATGAGAGCCTGCGAACCATCTTCCCGCAGACAGCGGACGATGAACCACAGCAGCTCGTTCTTTCACCTGAGGCGGTTCCCTCCGTCCTTCAGGTGGTAGACGCTTCCGAGGCCACGCTAGCCCGACAACTTGCAGAGGCTGCTGCGCATGGCTTCGAACTCGCACACGAGGTCCCCTTCCGCGCCTGGCTGTTCCATCTCGATGCCGAGCATCACGCCCTGCTGCTGCTGCGCCACCACATCGTCAGTGACGGATGGTCCACCGCACCTCTGGCGCGTGATCTGGCCGCGGCCTATGGCGCGCGCTGTGAGGGCAAGCCGCCGGCATGGGCACCGCTGCCCGTGCAGTACGCCGACTACACCCTCTGGCAGCACGCGCTGCTGGGCCATGAGAGCGAGTCCGACAGCGT
>NZ_JARXVG010000035.1 GCF_029892485.1 Variovorax boronicumulans | reverse complement strand
GCGTAGAGAAGCGTGAACTGCACCGAGACGTTCTGTTCAACGAAACCAAAGTCCGAGATACTCTGCGCTTGACAAAACGGCCCGATCAGAGAAGCGGACGTCAGATCTCAAAGCAACTTGCCGGCGGCAGCAAGGTCGCCGGCCCTCACGCCGACAGAAGTGTGCGCGCGCACGAGTCCCCCCGGTTGGCGAAGGTGTGCGGCGCTACAACTATGGCTGCCGGACCGCGTCCCAGTCGCAGAGCAGCGAGCAGATTAAAAAGATGTCCCGGCCGATGCCTTCGAACTGGCCCCTGAGATAGGGCAGGAAGTCCAACGAAAACGAAGACCCGTTGCCCGGGTCTTCCACTTCACGAAGGACTTGCCCCACAAGCTCGGCCAGCTTTTGACTCGCCATCTCGATCATGGCGTCATCACCGGGATTGAGTGCCGTGAACGCGCGAAAGCGCTGGTCGAGTTGGTCAAGGGTAGCCACAAGCGCCGCCGTCTCTGCTTCATTCAATGGCCGGTCCATGGCCGTGAGGATGGACGAGACAGTGAAGCATGCATTGAGCGTGCTGAGAAACGCAGGGCCGGCGACTTCTTCCAGGATAGGGTATGGAAGAAGGGCTCGCCATTCTGAGACGATCTCTGGTCGCGGCAGGGGAAGCGACATGCCGCCCACCGCGTGCCTCCCCAACAACTTGCCATGCAGCAGGGGAATGGCCGTGCGGTCTTCCGATCCCTGCCAGTCGTGCGCAGCCACGTATTCGGCCAGAAACTTCACAAAGTCGACCAAACTATCGCAAGGTACAACGGCGGCGAACGAGGCTGCCGGCCACAGCGTGTCATACGGTTCCATGCGCGAAATCACATTCGAGCCGTCGCGCACCGATCGAAACTGCGCCTGCAACTGCGCGCGACGCTCTTCGACAGCCTGCGACGCGCGCCGCAGCGCCATATCGTTGGCGGCACTGAGCGCCGAATGCTTGCGCGACCTCTTGGCAAGGTCCGCGCGACTGGCATGAGACTTGGATGGCCACACAGCCATGTCCGCCAGCACGTGCGCGATCGACTGCAGGAGCAAAGCCGCCTTGTCAAAGTCGATCTTCTGCGCGAGGTCCGTGTAGCTCCATAAGCCGGACGCCTTTGCCTGCTTCACCTTGGACACGAGCTTGGCGGCTTGGGAAGCGCTCAGGAGGGGCCGCTCCACCTTGTCCAACAACTCCCGCGTGAGTCCCTCGATGTCCCGGACCAGCTCTGTTGCATCGTCCAGAGTGTCATAGCTGCCCTGATCTAGCGGCCCCTTGGTGAACCCATCGACGCGACCCGAGCGGACCATGCCTGTGAGAAAGCGCCGAATGCCGGCCCTGCCCCGCAGTAGGGTGGGTGCCGCCTCTAAACGGCAGAAGCACTCGGCAACTTGCTCCAGTTGCGTGGTGACTTCCTGCATGGCAATCGCCAGGCTGTTCGCGCGTGCGGTCTGGCTGTCGACTTCGCACAGTTGCTGCACGGCGCGAAGTTGCGCGCGAGTCCACGACACGCGAGCCGGTGTCACGATGTACTTGCGCTCGGGCCGAACCTGCCCAAAGGTGAGGTCGCCCACAGTCATCGGCTGCCCGTCTGGAAGGACCGCATCGACTGCCGTCGCCTGCGCCTCGGGCACCGCTGCCACGAGCAACTCGCAAAGCGCGAGGCTCCGTTCATGCAGAGCCTCGTGGCCCTCGGACACGTCATCGTTGATGAGCCTAAAGTTGGCCCGAATGACCTGCTTTCCGTCCTCCAGCACGAGCGTGGGCTTGGTGAGCCAAGGAGTCTCGGCATGCAGCCGATCCAGCAGAACCTGGGCGCCGCCTTGTGCTTGTAGCAACTGCGCCGCAGCCACGGCATCGCATTCGCCCACCACACTCACTAGTGCCAGCAATTTGGCTACGGGGGCATCTGAGATGGCCGTGTCGGCCAGCCATGCAGGGATCGGCGGGTGAACGCTCGTGCCGCGCAACGGCACGAGGGCCGCGACAAATTCGAAAACTTCCTGCAGTGTCCACCTGCCCGCGGGCGTCGCACGCGCCAGGCGCGCGCCCAACTGAACGCGCAGGTCCGCCGCCTGGGTATCGGAAAAGCGCCCCGCGGCCTCACGAATCTTGTCCCAACCCTCGAAACCCTCGAGGTCGGAACTCGCAAGTACAAAGCCGAAGACGAAGCTGGCGAACCGCTCCTCGATTTCCGTCTGCTTCCATATGTCCATCCAGTTGCGCGCGATAAGGTCGCAGGTGGCAAGGCCCAAGCCATGGAAGGCCGACGTCCATGCCGCAATGGGGGACTCCGCTAACACGTCCGCGAGCGCGTCGACGAGGAAGGGTTGCAGGGAGGGCATCTCCCGTAGCGCCTGCAGGACGAATCGCGCTAAGTCCGCATAGTCGACAGCGGCGCCGCAAAGGTGCAGCGACTGCGCTTCGTCGGCTCGCAAGGTCTCGCGAACAAGTGTATCGAGATGGCGAGAGCGAATCTCGTGCAAGCCGCCGATGCGATGCTCGCCGATCCATTGGACAGCATGCTCTTCGACCAGGCGATTCATGGCCCGAGCAAAGGAGGGCGCCGCCAGCCGCGTGCGCTCGCGCAGACGCTCGACGCTGAGCGTTGCCCCAAAGCGCGAAGCAAACGAAACCGCTTGAAGGATCAGCAACTCGTCGTCCCGGTGCTCGGCCAAGCGCTGGCGCACCTGATCCCTGAGCACTGCCTCCAGGCGCTTTCCCTGTGTCACCAGATGGGTGAACTCAAGCAGCAGCCCGTTGCTTTGCTCGAACGGTTCGCGCCAGTGGTGAAAGGGAGCCGGTTCAGGCCGCGCAAGTTCGGCAAACAAGCGTTGCGCGAGTTCCTCGTCGAGACGTGGGCGGACCGTCGCCGCATCCCGCAAATCGGCGACAAGATCGAGGTCCTCTTCGCGTATCGTGCCTAAGAGTATGACGCCCGACTTTTGGTTTGTCTCGCGCGCGATCGCATCCCACGTGCCTGAAAAATTCCGGCCGACGTCGTCTAGAACAAAGCCGACCGGACGGTCTGCGCTCGCTTCGTTGGCCGCAGCCAATCGCAGCAAAAGGTGCTCGTCGCCCTCGGCCAGGCCGCGCACGCGATACCAGATCACCTCGTGCCTTCTGGCGTGCGCATAGAGCCAGGCGCTTGCCGACTTTCCGCTGCCTGAGGGGCCTGCGATCAGGACGGCGTTGCGACCTCCAAAGGCCTGGTCGATCTCCGATTCGACCTGTGGCCGATCGAAGACGAGGCCGGCTGCGACGTGCCCAGGCACGACGTTCACGCCGCTGTAGAACGCGGGCTCCTGTACGGCAATCGAGAAGTTGACCACCTCGCACAGCCCGTCCTGGACAGCGCGGTGCAGGCCACCTTCGTGAGTGGCGAGCAGGACACGCTCTAGTGTGGTGACGACATCGGTGGTGTCTACGCTCGAAGGTGCGGTAGAAGGGCGCAGGTAATTGTCGTCGGCGCCGACACCCACTCTGTGGCGAAGCTCATGCGCGGCGATGCGGCCCGCGAATGCGGGAATATCTTGCTTCGCGTGAAAGAAATCCACCGCCCGGTCCAAGGGCGAATTTTCGACGACGAGAAATGAACGCTCCAGCAACTGCTTGATGGTAAAGAGCTCTTCCCCCGTGACTTCGTCAGCCAATGATTCCCGCAACGGCGCTACGTCGTCGCAGGAGGCCAGTGGTCTCGCCCATGAGCGAGCTTGCAGGTCTTGCACGGGCCGTTCGAGAAAGACGGCCAGCCGCACCTGTCCTTCGGTCCATTCTTGCGCAGTGAGGGTGCCAGCCGCCTTCAGGAGGTATTGCGCGACCTCGGCCGCAGTGAACGTGGCCTTGGGGTCGTGCCTGGACTTCGCCTGAATGCGAGTCTCAATTGAGGCGGCAAAGAGGTTCAGGTCGTCCAGTCCCTCGGGCACAAGGCGTGCGGATTGTCCGGCCACCCATTGCTCGGCAAGCAGGAATGCACCGGCGGCGTCCTGAAAACGAAATCCCCGCCCAGCGCGCGCACCGGCCCGACTTGCCTTCCATCTCGGGTCTTCTGTCATGTCCATGTCCGAGTTGAGCCGACTCAACACCGAGCCGGTAAACATGATTTGTCGACGCACCGGGAAGCGCCGAGATTACTTAGGGCTCTAGGCCGAACCTCTCGGGTCGGTGTCCAGCACGCCATAGCAAGAGATTGTCCGCGTTGGGCGCATAGTCGTCCGACGCTCTTCCCAAAACCGGTCCTTCAACTTGCGCATGGTGAGCGGCTGCTCGTCGAGGATCTGAACGACTGTAACGGGCCCCAGGACTAAACCGCTCGCGCGGTAGCCCGCCGCACAGTCTGTGATTTAACAAGCATCGTGCCCCCGTCTATGTTGGGAACCGAGGCAAT
>NZ_JARXVG010000034.1 GCF_029892485.1 Variovorax boronicumulans | reverse complement strand
GGCAGACGAGCATCGAGCTGGATGGGGCGAACATCACGTTGAAGATGCCGGGGTTGCTGGATGTGAAGGGGACGAGCAAGAGTTTCGTGGGGCCGAAGGGGAGCCCGGCGGAGTTGCCGTACTTGCCGTTCGGAGCCGTCGGTGATCCGAAGTATTTCATCGAGTTGAACTATCACTACGACGATCTGACGCCCATTGCGAATGCGCCATACAAGGTGCACTTCAAGGCCGGTGCCGTTTTTGCGGGTTCCTTGGACTCCAAGGGATTCGCACGGATCGATGGGGTCCCCAACGAGGAATACGTCGTTGAGTATGGCGAAGATCCCAAAGCCTGGGAGTCGCCTCCCCTCGAAACTCCGGAGTGGGACGATCCGGCGAAGAAATCGGAAGGCGAGCGACTCGTCGAAGAGGAGCGACAACGCCGTGGGATTGAGCAAACGGCTGGAGGAGTTACATCATGACGACCCAGAGCATCGTCGATGACATCGTCGACTGGTTGAAGGCATTGATTCTTGGGGACTTCGTCGAAGAACAACCTATTTCCGCGCAGATCGTTGGCGGTGCGATCGCCCTGATTCCAGTCGTTCAACAGGTCATGAATGCGCGAGATATCTCAGGTGTTCTTTTTCACATCAACCGCAAAGGCGGTTTTGCTGCGGCTGAAAAGTCGGACTACATGAACCTAGGGTTTGCTGCAATTGCAGTAATTCCTGAGGTTGGCAGTGTTTTCAAGATGGTGTTCAAGCCGTTGTGGAAAGAGCGGCGGCTCGCCGGCCCTGCGTTGCGATCGGGATTGGACATGCTGGAGCGCATGCTCGGAATGGCGAAGGGCGGTGCAGTCAAATGGATCAAGGCGCTTGAGTGGGGCACGCTCACACGCGACGCAATTGCGCGGGCCAATGCGGCGCTGGACGCCATGGAGCAGATGCTCATCTACCTTTCCGCGCCCCACTGGTGGGTTCCAGACCGTTTGGCGAGCGTTGCCAGAGATGCATTGCCAGGGGTTCAATCCATGCGCGGGAAGATATCGGGCCCATTGACCGAAGGGGTCAACGCAGTTCGGGATTTCGTGAATCACCTTGTGGGTGAAGACACTGCTGCTGTCTTGACGGCCATTGCTTCCGCTGTGCCATCCACGTCGTCGCGTCCGCGCGGCGCAGCGGAAGCACGAGCCAGAGCCAACCATACCGGGAATGAAACAAGAGGGGCTGCACCTCCTGTGCAAACGCACCCCAGGACAGGCGACGGGCCAACCCAATCGGTGGATACCGGTCATGTAAATACCGGAAGCAAGACCACTCAGCCGACGCAAAGCGTCTTGGCGAAGGTGACGCGGACGATTCAAGGCATCGTGGGTGAGCACATCGTGGATTACCACTGCTTGGAAGGCAAGGCTTGGGGGCTCGGCTGGAGTGCCCATGACAAAGGTAAGGATGGGCGCTGGGAGGCCAGTCCTCTCAAGAACTTGAGTTCACCCGGAAAGCTCAATGATGGGACACACCTCGTGCAACTCGTGCTGCAAGGGCCACGTGGACGTGGCATCGACGGCCTATGGCGCAAGAAAGCAACTGGGCCGCAAAAGTATGCGGTCGTGGAGGCCAAGTGCTATATGACACCAACGACGAGCTTGAAGTCGATGCTCGACGACGTGTATGACAAGGACGAGTTACAGACCTATCGCGACGACGTTCGAACGGCCAAAGATGCAGCCAAGCCAGCGGGCGGCGGCAAAGGCAAGCGTGGGCGCGGTGGGACAACACCCGCTGCCGGCGGGAGTCCATCCACACCTCCAAAAAAGCCAGTGAAGCACGTAATGCAGATGAGCCACGTATGGATAGAGAATCGTGTCAGAGAGTCGTATGACCTGGATGTCAGGGACGAAATATTGCGTAAGTTTGGAGCAAGCCCCAACTACTCGCGACATGTGATGCTGGTATCGATTCCTCAGGTGGTCGATCACTACCAAGCAATCGAAAAGGCCATCAGTAGTGGTGTCGCCATTGATCCGAAAACCCATACAAATCACACGATCACAAGAGAGTTTGGTGATGCCCAACTCAATGCCGAAGAGCGCAGCCGCGCCACTGCGAAAACAGGGCCAGCCCCAGTCTTGACACCATGAGCACATCAGAATCCCAATCGTTTCTCCAGCGTCGACGACAGCAATTCCTTGATGAGCAGTACTACCTTTTTGTGCGCGACTGGGTTCCCGCCCATACGTTGAAGGACATTGAGATAGCCCTCAAGCACGGTAGTCTTTCCAGCGAGATGCGCTGGCTCGAACAACTTCGCAAGGCTGGGCAACTCTTCGAAATGCTGTCGCTCGACTACACCGCAGGGTGCCTCATTGGCGAATTGCGGGAGCGATTCGGCGTGGTTGTCCAGGCATACGAAGAGGCGGCTCTTTTCAATCGGGTGCACGAGAACGAGCCGACGATGCCGCTCTTTGACTTCGCGTACAAAGATGATTACGTCCGAGTGGTGGCGTTGCTGTCGCTGGCCATTCTTCTGCATCGCGAAGACTTGATTCCGGCTGTGCATTCGCTGTTCAAGGGGAGCGATCCCGATGAAAACGATGCGTTGGTCGAGGATCTCCTGGCCAAGTATTTGCCCGATCGTCCTTATCTGGAGAACAGCTATCAGCAGGTGCCTTACGGCATCTTGCTGGATGCCACAGCGGAAACGCCCGAAGAGGAAAAGCAGGAAGACATCGAGTTGTTCTTGAAGGCCTGGTACCTCGGAATGAAAGGCACCGGTTGGTACAACAGCCACAAGAATCAGTCGCCCCGGGGGGCTGGCGGTTACTTTGGCTATTGGGCGTTCGAGGCGGCCGCCGTCGCTTACCTCTACGACGTGAACGACACGCCCTTTCGCGAACATCTGGTCTACCCCAAGGATCTCGCGGCCTTCGCGCGATCGATGCCGCGGCGATCGGTGCAGAGCGCTTCCAAGGAGGAACCGTCGAACCTGCGCGGTGTCGGCGGTGAGCCCTGCCCGCAACCGGGTTGGTGGTTCACGCCTGCGCTGACCGGCAGCCGCCGTTATTTCAAGCAGGACGAAGTGATGCCTGTGATCGAAGGCAGCGACTATGGCTCAACGTTCTGGCAATGGGACATCGATCAGTCTGTGCCCAAGCTCTGAGATTCAAGTTCGAGATGGCTCAATAAGAGAGAAAGGGCGACGCGGACGTGCCTTCCGGCCAACGAGCCTGCCCCGGCCTTCGCGCGGCCGTCGCAGCCCCTTGAGGAGACTCAAACATGCCAATCGAAACCTACTTGAAACGACTTGAGCGCGTCGAGCCCTGTGCCGAACTGTGGCGTGACGACAAGAAGTTCGTGGAGCATCGCATCGGGCTGTATGCAACGCTGTACTTCGAACACACACATCCAATGGTGGCCTCGAACGAGGCTGTCCGTCGCGCCTTGATCGAATGCTGGCATGACTACTGGAAGGTGGTCGGTATCAAGAACTGGCGATGGGTGTATGACTTCATGGGTCCAGGGTCGTCAGTTCCTTCCTATCGAGTGCCGACCGAGAAGGTGCCGCCGATTGATGAAATTTTGAATGTCCCGGCCCATTTCGCAAGCTATCAGTACTACGGCAGCGGCGGAGTGCACGACGACGATGCGAGCGAGTACCTCTTTGACTTGGCAGCTTTCCATGTCTATAGCGCCCCCGAACTTCCGACCCAATTTGCCTATCTCCGCCTTCAGGCCCCAAGAGAATTCATTGCTAACGGTCGACTGACCGACTTCGTCGCGTTGATCAAACGCTGCGCCTCTCGTCTGAAACCCAATCAGGCTTACGGAGGCCTCGGCTTCCTGAGAACCTACAACGAGGAAAGCACAACGCGTCGGACCGAGGCGCAGATGTCTAAGATTTTTAGCGGAGTAGACATCGACGTGCCGAGCGTGCAGCTCAGTGGCTTGTATTCGTACTACGATCAAAAACCCAAGGGCATTACCGGCGCCCACTGGCTCAACTTCCTGAGCACCGATTGGATTGAAAAGCTTGGTGGACTGGAACACTTGCGCGATCAACTCCCGGCCGACTCGTTCACGGTCGAACCATACGATGGCGGCATCTTTATTCAGGCCGGCCCCTACCCCGAACCCGGCCACAAGAACGATGGCCTGCCGCCCCGCTATGTCTGGCTAAATCGAGTGCTCAAGCCGATCCGCGTTGCCGACATTCGCTATCACCGAGGCAACACGCCGGGCGAGCTCGCTTCGCAGGAGGACGTCTTGCCGTATTTCACGCGTTTCGACGTAGCTTCGGATGCGCTGGGACGCCAGCTTGAAGTCGGTGACAGCAACACCCCATCTGCTGCATCGGTGGCGCAATCGCCAGCGAGCCCGGATCGTGTCGAAGGTGGTGGCCTGTGTTCCAAATCGGGCTGGTGGATTACACCCGCCAAGGTCGCCAGTCGCCGCTACTTCAAAGCTGGCGAAGTCATGCCTGTCATTGAAGGCAGTCAGTACGGCGCCACTTTTTGGCAATGGGACATCGATCAGTCTTCGGCTAAGGTCTGAAGCTTCAAGGCAAATTGGTTTGTGGCGTTCGCGGGGCGGCGCTTCGGACCATCGATTTCATGACAAATCGCGCGTCGGTCCGGAGGTGCTGGTGTCGTTCATCGAAGGCGACATCGATCGGCCGGTGGTGAGCCAGCAGCTCTACAACGGACAAGATCTTCCGCCTTGGTCCGCAGGCACCGATTCGTCGGCCAACCACGCGGGCGTGCTCTC
>NZ_JARXVG010000033.1 GCF_029892485.1 Variovorax boronicumulans | reverse complement strand
GCCCCTTCTGTGCATGGACGAGCCCGCCCTCCTGCACGCCATCGCAGCCGCACCCCACACCAACCCCACCGACGGGCATCGCACCCGGCCGCTCAGACCGCTGGGCCTTGCCTATGTCCTCTACACATCGGGCTCGACCGGCAAACCGAAGGGGGTGGGAGGGACCTACCAGGCGGTTGCCAATCGATTGCACTGGGACATCCAGGGATCAGAGGCCGACACCGCCTACGCTCAGAAGACCACTCACAACTTCATCGACTTCCTCTGGGAAACATTCATGCCGCTGCTGGCCGGGCAGCGCGTCATCATCGTGCCGCCGCAAGTCGGCAGGGATGTGGCGCAACTGGTCGACCTTCTGGCTAGCCACAAGGTCCAACGGATTGTTCTGGTTCCCTCGTTGCTGCAAGCCATGCTCGAACATGGCAATGACGTGAGTCAGCGGCTCGCCCATCTGAAGTACTGGGTCTGCAGTGGAGAAGCACTGACCCCAAGTCTGGCCAACCGTTTCAAGGAGCTCTTCCCGGACGCGCTGCTGCTCAACATCTATGGCACGTCGGAGTTCTGGGATGCAACGGCCTGGGCCGTCGAGGCAAGGAGCGAGAACAACGTCCCGATCGGCACCCCGATTGCAGGCATGCAGGCGTATGTTCTGGACGCCCAGCTGCGTCCGGTGCCCGCAGGCGTGGCCGGCGAGCTCTACATCGCGGGCGCCGGCCTCGCACGCGGCTACCTCAACCGCCCCGGCCTGAGCGCCGAGCGCTTCGTCGCCAGCCCCTTCGGTGCCCCAGGCAGCCGCATGTACCGCACCGGCGACCTGGCGCGCTGGCGCGCCGACGGCGTGCTCGACTTCCTCGGGCGCGCCGACCAGCAGGTCAAGATCCGCGGCTTTCGCATCGAGCCCGGCGAGATCGAGGCCGCACTCACCCAGCTGCCCGGCGTCGCACAGGCCGCCGTCATCGCACGCGAGGAGGGGGCGCAGGACCCGCGTCTTGTTGCTTATCTCGTTGCCGACCGGGCAACGGCGCCTGATCGCAGGATTCAACATCCGGAGTTCGGCCTGTTCTATTTCGCGGACGCAAGCCGAGATCAGGAGGGCGAACTTTATCGGCTCTATATCGAGGGCGCAAAGTTTGCGGATGCCAATGGTTTCAGTGCCGTCTGGACACCGGAGCGCCATTTCACCAAGGTCGCTGCAGCATTCCCCAATCCCTCCGTCCTGAGTGCTGCGCTTGCAATGGCTACCGAGCGAATTCAGCTGCGCGCGGGCAGCGTTGTCTTGCCGCTGCATCATCCGCTGCGCGTGGCAGAGGAGTGGTCAGTCGTCGACAACCTCTCTCATGGACGTGCCGCTATCGCCTTCGCGTCGGGTTGGGTGCCGCAAGACTTTGTATTCGCACCGGATGCATACACCGATCGCTTCCAGATCATGCTCGACGGGATCGAGAAGGTGCAGGCGCTGTGGCGCGGCGAAGCGCTGACTGCACGCAACGGCACGGGTCAAGAGACGCAGGTTCGCTTGCTTCCCAAACCTGTTCAATCCGAATTGCCTACCTGGATCACTGCCGGCAGAAGTCCGGCAACCTTCGAGGCGGCGGGACGAATGGGCGCCAATGTTCTGACGGCGTTGCTCAATATGACCGTGCCGGAGTTGACCGACAACATCCGGATTTACCGGGAGGCGTTGTGTGCCAATGGCCACGATCCGGAGACACGGAAAGTCAGCCTGATGCTGCATACATTCGTGGGCGCCGACGATGAGACGGCACGTCGCATCGCCTATGAGCCAATGGCGCAGTATTTCCGTGCCCATACTGAACTTCGCAAAAGTGTTCTGCAAGACCTCGGTGAAGCGGGGGTCAACAAGACAATCGGGGAGATCGACACTGAGAAATTGATAGCTATGGCGGTACGCAGGTACTTCGGAACGTCATCGCTGATCGGGGGACCGCAAACTTGCCTTCGCTTCGTCCGCGACCTGGAAAAGATCGGTGTCAGTGAATTCGCTTGCCTTGTCGACTTCGGTGTCGACGCTGACACGACTCTGGAAAACCTCGTGCATCTGAAGGCAGTCATGGAAGGTAGCCGCATCCCGGCGCCTCCCGAAGCAGCCGAGCTGCGAGCCCATCTTGGCGCCACGCTGCCTGCCCACATGGTGCCCGCGCACTACGTCTGGCTCGATGCCCTGCCGCTCACGCCCAACGGCAAGCTGGATCGCCGCGCACTGCCCGCGCCGGACTTCACTCCGCTGAGCATCCGCACGCCTCGCACGCCCCAGGAGGAGATCCTGGCCTCCCTCTTTGCCGATGTCCTGGGCATCGCCCAGGTGGGCATCGACGACAACTTCTTCGACCTGGGTGGCCACTCCCTGCTGGCCACCAAGCTCATCAGCCGCATCCGCTCCGCCCTGGGCGTCGAGATCGCCATCCGCACCCTCTTCGAGGCCCCCACCGTCGCACAGCTGGCGCACAGGCTGAACGAAGCACAAGTCGCACGCGAGGTCCTGCGCCCGATGGCTCGGCCCAGCCTGATCCCGTTGTCCTACGCACAGCGTCGTCTCTGGTTTCTCTATCGGCTCGATGGCCCCACCGCGACCTACAACGTCCCTGCCGCCATGCGCCTGACCGGCAAGCTGGACGACGACGCCCTTGAACAGGCCCTGGCCGACCTGGTGACCCGCCATGAGAGCCTGCGAACCATCTTCCCGCAGACAGCGGACGATGAACCACAGCAGCTCATCCTGGAACCCGGGCACCTGGGTGCCATCCTCGAGGTGGCCGATGTGACGGAGGCGACCCTCGCCCGGCACATCGCACAGGCGGCCGACCACGGCTTCGAGCTGTCGCGCGAGATCCCCTTCCGCGCCTGGCTGTTCCATCTCGATGCCGAGCATCACGCCCTGCTGCTGTTGCGCCACCACATCGTCAGCGACGGCTGGTCATGGGCACCGCTGACGCGCGATCTGGCCGCGGCTTATGGGGCCCGAGCCCAAGGGAAGCCGCCGGCATGGGCACCGCTGCCCGTGCAGTACGCCGACTACACCCTCTGGCAGCACGCGCTGCTGGGCCATGAGAGCGAGTCCGACAGCGTCATTGCAAAGCAGTTGAGCTACTGGCAGAAGACCCTCGCGGGCCTGCCCGAGCAGCTCGATCTGCCCACCGATCGGCCGCGCCCCACAGTCTCCAGCTACCGCGGCGAGAGCCTCGATTTCCAACTCGATGCAGCACTGCACCAGCGCCTTGCCGCGCTCGCACGCGAGGGACAGGCCAGCCTGTTCATGGTGCTGCAGGCCGCGCTCTCGACGCTCTTCACACGCATGGGCGCAGGCACCGACATCCCTCTGGGCAGTCCCATCGCCGGACGCACCGACGAGGCCCTCAACGATCTCGTGGGCTTCTTCGCCAACACGCTCGTGCTGCGCACCGACACCTCGGGCAACCCCAGCTTCAGGGATCTGCTGGCGCGCGTGCGCGAGACCAGCCTGGCCGCCTACGAGCACCAGGACCTGCCGTTCGAGCGCCTCGTGGAGGTGCTCAATCCGGTGCGCTCCATGGCGCGACATCCGCTGTTCCAGGTGGCCCTCGTCCTGCAGAACAATGCCAGGATCAGCTTCGAGCTGCCGGGCATCCACGTCAAGGGTGAGCTCATCGGCGCCAACAGCGCCAAGTTCGACCTGTCTTTCAGCCTGACGGAACGGCGTGGCGCGGACGGCGCTGCCCAGGGCATCTTCGGCACGATCGAGTTCGCCACCGACCTGTTCGATCGCGCCACGGTAGAGCGCCTGGCCGCACGGCTGCAGCGCGTGCTCGCAGCGATCGCGGCCGACCCCGCCCAGCCCATCGGCGCCATCGAGATCCTGGAGCCCGCAGAGCGCCAGCAGATCCTGCTCGAATGGAACGACACCGCACACCCCGTGCCCCAGGCCACCCTGCCCGAACTCTTTGAGCAGCAGGTCGCACGGACACCCCACGCCACCGCCCTCGTCTTCGAGGACGCATCGCTCACCTACACCCAGCTCAACGAGCGCGCCAACCGCCTTGCTCACCACCTCATCGCGATCGGTATCCAACGCGACGACCGGGTTGCCATCTGTATCGAGCATGGCTTCGAGACAGTGAGCGCGCTGCTCGCAGTCCTGAAAGCAGGAGGCGTCTATGTTCCCCTGGATCCTGCCTATCCAGCCAACCGATTGCGCCTCATGCTCGAGGACAGCGCACCGAAGGTGCTGATCACTCAAGCGCACATCGCCACGCAGCAGATCGAGAGACAAGGCTTCCTAGAGACATTGTTGCTTGATGGTGCCGAGCGCCCCTGGAGTGACTGCGCCAGCACCGACCTGGAACCCGTTTCACCCGACTCCCTCGCCTACCTGATCTACACCTCAGGCTCCACGGGAACGCCCAAGGGCGTGATGGTCCAGCATCGGCATTTGGCAGCAAAGCTGGCGAGCACACGACACGTTCTGGCGTTTTCGGCGGTCGATACGATCCCCAATCTCGCTTCTCGATCCTTTGACATTTCCTTGCTCGAGATGCTCCTGCCGTTGATCAGCGGCGGGTCCACCTTGCTGCTGCGTGCGGAAGAGGTGCCGGACATCAAGGTACTTGTTGCCAGGACGAAGGCCGCCACATTCTTCCATGCCGTGCCAAGCCTGATGGAGGCTTGGCTGACCTTCCTTGGCATTGAAAGAGCACAGGCCTTGTACCCGGCATTGCGGACTCTGCTGGTAGGTGGTGACGCTGTATCGGACAAGCTGCTGCAAAAAATTTCGGACTATTTCCCTCGCGCCGAGGTGGTTGAGCTGTATGGCCCTACCGAGGTCACCATATTTGGCACCACCTACCAGAGTGATCAGGCATCCACGCACTCCGCCATCCACTGCATCGGCAAGCCGACATGGAACACGCAAGCCTATGTCCTGGACGCCCAGCTGCGTCCGGTGCCCGCAGGCGTGGCCGGCGAGCTCTACATCGCGGGCGCCGGCCTCGCACGCGGCTACCTCAACCGCCCCGG
>NZ_JARXVG010000032.1 GCF_029892485.1 Variovorax boronicumulans | reverse complement strand
GGGGGCCGGAAGATGGCCGCTGACGCTGCATCCGACGACCGGCGGACCGAGGTCCGCGCCGCTGCTTCGCCGGCCGCTGGAGCGGCCCCGGCGAAGCGCACCCGCACCGTCGCGGTGCGGCTGACCGACGCGGAGGAGGCGGTGTGGATCGACGCGGCGCTGGCGGACGGGCACCGGCAGCTCGGGGCGTGGGTGCGCGAGCGGGCGGTGGCCGGTTACCTCGGGAAGGTCCGCCCGAAGACGGGCGGCGGGCTGTCGGTGGAGGCGGCCGCGGAGGTCGCGGCGCTGCGGCAGCAGATGACCAAGGTGGGGAACAACCTGAACCAGATCGCGAGGGCGATCAACTCCGGGCAGGTGCCGCCGCAGATGGCCGAGTCCCTGCAGAAGGGGTGGCTGGACAGGTGGGGGCAGGAGTTGGGGCGGATGGCGGATCGGCTCGACGCGCTCGAGGGCTGATGTGATCGCGAAGATCAGCACGGGGTCGGATCCGAAGGGGCTGGCGGCGTATCTGCACGGGCCGGGGAAGGCGACGCCGCACAGCTACCGCAACGAGGCGGGCCGGCTGATTGCCGGCGGGACGGTGATCGCGGGATCGGTGCAGGTCACCGCGAAGAATCCGACCCGGTGGGGCCGGGACTTCGAGCGCGCGGCGGCCACGAACGCGCGCGTGGGCAAGCCGGTGTGGCACTGCTCGCTACGGTGCGCGCCCGGGGATCGGACGTTGACCGACACCGAGTTCGCCGACATCGCGCAGACGGTCGCCGAACGGCTGCGCTTCGCCGAACACCCGTGGGTGGCCGTCCGGCACGACGACGACCACATCCACATCGCCGTCTCACGGGTCGATTTCCAGGGCGCGGTCTGGAAGAACAGCAACGACCGCTGGAAGGTCGTCGAGGTGATGCGCGAGGTCGAGCACCAGCACGGCCTGACCGAGGTGGCCAGCCCGGAGCGGGCCCGCGGCCGACAGGCCAGCAGCGGCGAGCAGCGCCAGGCGGTGCGGACCGGGAAGGTCCCGCAACGGGACGGGCTGCGCGAGATCGTGACCGCCGCCCGCGACATCGCCGCAGGTCAAGGCGCGGAGGCGTTCGAGGCGGCACTCGCGGCGAACCCGATCACCCGCGTGCAGATGCGGCGCAACGTCGCGAGCACGGGCCGAATGAACGGGTACAGCTTCAACCTGCCCGGCTACAACGACGCAGCCGGGGAGCCGATCTGGTTGCCGGCCTCCAAGCTCGATCGCCGTTTGTCCTGGTCACAGCTGGAAACGGTGCTGACCGGCCCGCGCCCGGACCGTCTCGCGGCCGAGGAGACGGTGCCGCGGAAGCGGCTCGAGCGGGCCGCCGTGTGGGAGGAGCGCCGCCGCGAAGCCGGTGAGGAGCAGTTCCAGACGGCCCGCTGGGATCAGGCCCGCGCCGTCGTCGGTGAGGTGGCCGGTCAGATCCGCGCCGAGCCGAGCGCGGACACGAAGTGGAAGCAGGTGAAACAGGCGTTGACCAGCCAGAAGGCCGACGACCAGCGGCACGCCGCGGTGGTGAACACGGCCAACGCCGTGCTCAGTGGCCACCCGAGGCAGGTCCGGGACATGCTCGCCGCCCAGGAGCAACGTCGGAAGCCGTGGACGCCGGAGCAGAAACGCCAGTACGCGGCCGCGAAAGCCCAGGCAGAACGCGCGGCCACGGCGAAGGACGCCGCGAAATGGACCGAGGTGGCCGGCGGCGGCTACTCGCGGGACGTGCGCGGGGTGAACCTGCGGCTGTGGGTGGCCGAGGACGGCGCGTGGTCGCTGACCTCGAAGAAGGACCCCGACCGCCAGGTCGTCTCAGGCCGGGCCGACACCGTCGCGCAGGCCCAGGCCGCGGCCGCGGCCAGGGCGAAGAAGCAGGTCGAGGCGATCTGGGGCCGGTTACCGCAGGAGCAGCGCACCGAGCAGGCCGGCAAGACGATCCGCCGCGCCGCCGCGGACCTCACACCCACCAAGCCCGCCGAGGTCAAGCCCCCGGCCCGCCGCCAGGGCCCGGCCACGCCACCACCGACCCAGGGCTACCGGCCGCCCCGCCACGACCGAGGCCGAGACTCCGGGATGGGCCTGTGAGCTGCGCCGACGCGGAACCGGGAGCAAGGCGATGAAATCGTCTTGCTGCGGCCGGTAGAAGGCTGGGACAACTAAAACGGCTGCCGCGGCACCGCTCCGCGGCGCCTTGCCATTGAACGGGTCGTGCCCCGGTCAGGGCGGGGTGTGACCTGGGTCCATGACACCGCCAACACGCTGCGTAAATGCGGATTGAACTAGTTCATTTGAGGAACGATGACCTGATGACCGGGGATCGTGACCTGCCCATGCTGACCGTCGCCGAGGCGGTGGAAGCGACGCAGACCAGCGAGAGCACGATCAAGCGCCGGCTGCGGGCGGGTGTGTTCCCGAACGCGGTCCGCACCGCCGACGGGAAGTGGATGATCCCCCTCGGTGACCTATCCGCGGCAGGGCTGAGACCAGGGAAAATGGCGAAACCTGACCCGGTGACCCCTTCAAATGACCGGGTCCGTGACCTGGCCGCCGAGAACGCTGAACTCCGTCAGCGCCTGGCCGTAGCCGAAGCCCTGGCCAGCGAACGCAATCGGATCATCGACGTGCAGCAGCAGATGCTCCGGATGCTTGAGGCCCGGCCGGTGCCGGCCCCGGAGCCCGCCGCGGTTCCAGTGGCGGGTCCGCCGCCGCCCGTCCCGGCCGCCGACGACCGGGCGGCTACGGGCGCCCTGGCCCGGCTACGTCGACGGCTTCTCGGCTAGGAGCTGACCGAGTACTTGCGTGCGTCGTGCAGGAGCTTTCCCACAGTTCCGGTGGTCACGCCCATCTCCTCGGCGATCTCGCGGTACTTCAGGCCCTGCTCACGTAGCTCGACGGCCCGGCGACGGTTCTCGGCTGCCCGTGCGAGGAACTGGTCCCGCGGCTCGGCCATGATGCGCCGGATCGTGCGTGGTGACGCCCCGAGTCGTTCAGCGACCTCGCGTGCCGTGCGATTGCGGCGGACAGGGTTCTCAGCGCCCACGGGCCACCTCCAGAGCCAGATCACGGTCGACCTTCGTCGCCCGTTTCTTGTTCGCTTCAGCCTTGGCCGGTGTCATCACGGAGCCGCTGGCTTTGCCACCTTTACGGCCGCGTGCGGCTTGTATGGCGATGAATGTGGCCTCGTAGACGGCAGGGCCGTCGGCCCACATCCGGGACTTTGTAGTGATCCAGCGGGTAATGGAGGCCGCGACGGCGCGTAGCTCGCTTGCCGGCAGTGGATCGGGCCTGCCTGTGACCGGGTTCCTGAACGTGGCGTTGATCCGCGCTGCTTCCCCATAGATCGCGGCCCCAAGCCCGGTCGGATCGCCCCAGTGGAAGCGGATTTCGCGGTAGGCCCAGGTGCGTGCGGTTTCGAACAGGGCGCAGTTGCGGCCGAGGCCGATCGGGTTCTCACGGCGCGATCGGGTTTGCCGCCAGCGCGTTGGCGGCATGTGGATACCGAGTTCCGCCTCGAGCTCGGCGAGGGATCGCCGCTCGGTGTGCAGCCAATGGGTCTCCCAGGCACCGTGAGTCGGGTTCTTGGTCATCAAGCCCGAATAGCCCTTGTCCCCCTCCACGGCGCGCCGTAGGCCCTCAGTGACGGCGGCCGCATAGGCGAGCGGCTTACGACGGGCGTACTCAGTGCGGGTGAACGGCTCTGCCAGCGCCCACACGGCGTGTGCGTGCCCGTTACGGGGGTTCTCCACGATCGCGTTCGGCAGAGGATGATTCCCGGTCGCCGACAGCGCCCGCAGCGCGGCGTCCGGGTGGTCAACGTCCACGACGAGCAGGTTGCTCAATGCCTGCGGGTTCGACTCGATGTAGCGGCGATCCAGCGCGTCCGATCGCCGCATCCGGTAGACACCGTCGAGGAAATCATCGGTTGCCAGTGGGAACAGCGGTAGCCACAGCTGTTCCCAGGCACCACTCGTGTGCTCTTCCACCGCAACCATGGGGAACACACTCACACACAAGATCGAATTATTCCGGTAGGACACGCCGAAGCCAAGTCAGATGTTTCGGTTTCTGGAGCCGTCCCCGTCCTCCCCGGCGATTTCTTCCCTCCCCTGAACCCTCTACCCCACTGGAAAATCTCGTGTTCCGCCCTCCGCAGAGAACGGAACCACCGCCAGGCCCCCATGTTGTCGGCGGTGCTCTGTCAGGGCAGGTGCCCGTTGCGGAGCCAATAGATCACCACGTCGATGACTTGACCGACGGGGCCGAGATAAAACGACCACGGGTCCATCCCAATCACCTCCACTCAGGGGCAGTAGCCACCCAGCCAGCACGGGGCGTGGTTCAGGATCCAGACCCGCACGTCGTCAGGGATGAGTCCGTAGGGCATGAGCCACCAGATCAGCGGGAAGTCATCAACCGGATGCAAGTCCATAGCTTGGAGCTGGTCCGCTGCCGGTTCCTGTCAGCAGTTGGTGCCGCCGAGCCAGCAGGGCATCGCCTCGATCGCTCGCTGCCAGTCCCATTCGTTGAAGAACGGCGCTGGCATCAGCCACACGAACCACGGCCAATCTCCTCCACGCATGTCGATCACCTCCAATCAGGAGAAGTGTTCGCCGAGGTCACACGGGATCACGGCGACTACGGGACGTAGACGGTTGCGATGCCCGGTGTGACGAACGAGCTGCCGGTGTGTACGACGACGAGGACAACCTGCCCGGTCCCGGTCGGCAGGATCGCTTCCGGGTATGCGTCCGAGCCGTCCGACATCCGGGTGGAGCCGGAGGCTCCGTTAGACAGGTTCAGCCAGTGCACTTCGGACAGTTGTAGGCACCCTGATCGGCCTTCCCGTTTGCGTTCCTCCGGACCGGTGATCGTGACCGTCCCAGGCTGTTCGCCGACCACGGCCACGCAGCGGACCGAGGGAAAATCGAAGCTTCCGTACGGGTCGATCTGGAACGGGACGGCGACAGTGGCGGAGGCGATGGCCGCCGGCGCCAGAACCGCACCGGCCACGATGGCCGCGCAGGCGACCGATCGGCGAACGAAGTCGATCATGGCGACCTCCAAGGAGGCCAGCACCCCCGGATTTGCTGGCCGCTGTCGGTCGATCAATGGGTTACCGGTGGCCCGACCAGCGGCTCCCATACAAGCCAGGCCTGGTACAGCACGTCATAGAGCCACTTCGGCACGAAAATGCCGTTGAGCGGCCCGGCGGGGGTGTTGTCGAGCATCGTCATCGCCTCCTACGGGCAGTATCCGCCGAGAACGCGAAGTCCATGGGGGATCGCGGCCCTGTGACGCGCTGAAGGCGGCGCAGACGCAACGCAGACGGTCGGCTCTGCACGGAGGGTGGCCGCTGGGTGTGCGCCGGCCCGTGACCGGACCGGGCGAAGCGTGCCGTGGGGCGGCCCGCCGTGGCGCCCGTCCCGTGCCCGTTCTGACGGCGGTTTCGGCCGCTCGTTCCTCGCGTCCTGACCACCGGTCAGCCCGTGCCCGTGCCGTCCACCACCCGGTGCCTGGTCTGCGTCTCCATCGGCTCGTTCCTCGCATATCCTGGTGACCAGACACCGGAGCGAGCTATGCCCAGAGTTACTCCGTGACTTCGTCACTGCGTAACCCTGGGCGCTCGCCTCCCATTCGCTTCGCTCACAGGAGGGGGCCGGAAGATGGCCGCTGACGCTGCATCCGACGACCGGCGGACCGAGGTCCGCGCCGCTGCTTCGCCGGCCGCTGGAGCGGCCCCGGCGAA
>NZ_JARXVG010000031.1 GCF_029892485.1 Variovorax boronicumulans | reverse complement strand
TATACTCGTGGGCTCGGCTGATGACGCTCCTGTAGCGCTTCGGTGGTTGCTCTGGAAGGGGTGGTTGCTGGAGAGTTGGTCGATAAAAAAACTTCTTCGAAGTTGACTGGACTGCAAAAAACAGTGCATAATCGAAGGCTCCGCTGAAACAGCTTCAGCGTCTCGCGGCGAAGGTTGCGGGGTGCGAATAAGAAGATGTTGAAAGCGAAAAAAGTTTGACGGTTCTTAAAAAACCGTGATAGACTACAAGGCTTCGCTGATCACAGCGAGCTGAACGAAGTAAACGAAAAGTTGCTTCGGTGATCGTTAAAAATTTACAGCCGATAAGCGTGGGCGTTTGAAGGTAATTGCGTAAGTTCTTCGGAACAAGTCGCAAGACTTAAAAACGCTCATGAGATAGAAGTGAAGTTCACTTTAATTCTTTTTTTATGAGTTTTGCCTGGCCGCGAGGTCAGGCGCAAAAATCAAGATCGAACTATAGAGTTTGATCCTGGCTCAGATTGAACGCTGGCGGCATGCCTTACACATGCAAGTCGAACGGCAGCGCGGGAGCAATCCTGGCGGCGAGTGGCGAACGGGTGAGTAATACATCGGAACGTGCCCAATCGTGGGGGATAACGCAGCGAAAGCTGTGCTAATACCGCATACGATCTACGGATGAAAGCAGGGGATCGCAAGACCTTGCGCGAATGGAGCGGCCGATGGCAGATTAGGTAGTTGGTGAGGTAAAGGCTCACCAAGCCTTCGATCTGTAGCTGGTCTGAGAGGACGACCAGCCACACTGGGACTGAGACACGGCCCAGACTCCTACGGGAGGCAGCAGTGGGGAATTTTGGACAATGGGCGAAAGCCTGATCCAGCCATGCCGCGTGCAGGATGAAGGCCTTCGGGTTGTAAACTGCTTTTGTACGGAACGAAACGGCCTTTTCTAATAAAGAGGGCTAATGACGGTACCGTAAGAATAAGCACCGGCTAACTACGTGCCAGCAGCCGCGGTAATACGTAGGGTGCAAGCGTTAATCGGAATTACTGGGCGTAAAGCGTGCGCAGGCGGTTATGTAAGACAGTTGTGAAATCCCCGGGCTCAACCTGGGAACTGCATCTGTGACTGCATAGCTAGAGTACGGTAGAGGGGGATGGAATTCCGCGTGTAGCAGTGAAATGCGTAGATATGCGGAGGAACACCGATGGCGAAGGCAATCCCCTGGACCTGTACTGACGCTCATGCACGAAAGCGTGGGGAGCAAACAGGATTAGATACCCTGGTAGTCCACGCCCTAAACGATGTCAACTGGTTGTTGGGTCTTCACTGACTCAGTAACGAAGCTAACGCGTGAAGTTGACCGCCTGGGGAGTACGGCCGCAAGGTTGAAACTCAAAGGAATTGACGGGGACCCGCACAAGCGGTGGATGATGTGGTTTAATTCGATGCAACGCGAAAAACCTTACCCACCTTTGACATGTACGGAATTCGCCAGAGATGGCTTAGTGCTCGAAAGAGAACCGTAACACAGGTGCTGCATGGCTGTCGTCAGCTCGTGTCGTGAGATGTTGGGTTAAGTCCCGCAACGAGCGCAACCCTTGTCATTAGTTGCTACATTCAGTTGGGCACTCTAATGAGACTGCCGGTGACAAACCGGAGGAAGGTGGGGATGACGTCAAGTCCTCATGGCCCTTATAGGTGGGGCTACACACGTCATACAATGGCTGGTACAAAGGGTTGCCAACCCGCGAGGGGGAGCTAATCCCATAAAACCAGTCGTAGTCCGGATCGCAGTCTGCAACTCGACTGCGTGAAGTCGGAATCGCTAGTAATCGTGGATCAGAATGTCACGGTGAATACGTTCCCGGGTCTTGTACACACCGCCCGTCACACCATGGGAGCGGGTTCTGCCAGAAGTAGTTAGCTTAACCGCAAGGAGGGCGATTACCACGGCAGGGTTCGTGACTGGGGTGAAGTCGTAACAAGGTAGCCGTATCGGAAGGTGCGGCTGGATCACCTCCTTTCTGGAAACAAGCAATTTAATTTAAACGCCCACACTTATCGGTTGTTGGAAGAAGTCGAAATCTTCATTGATTCTCGATTGGGTCTGTAGCTCAGCTGGTTAGAGCACCGTCTTGATAAGGCGGGGGTCGTTGGTTCGAGCCCAACTAGACCCACCAAATCTTCTGATTTCTCGTGTGAGAGTTTTGGGGGATTAGCTCAGCTGGGAGAGCACCTGCTTTGCAAGCAGGGGGTCGTCGGTTCGATCCCGTCATCCTCCACCAATAAATCGATACTTAAATTCAACACCAAAGCGGCTTTGTGCGTGAGCATGAGGCTTCTTTGTTGTTGATCGAGATCTCTTGATCAATCGGCTGTTCTTTAAAAATTCATAGAGTCGAATCAGCGTTGCTGATGGAAACTGCACATTCGTAAAGGTTTAGTGCAGACCGTGCCATCAGCAACATAGAATTTTTGATTGCGTCAAAAGAAACTTCAATTTCGAGTCAAATCGAATTTTGAATGTAACGGCATAACGCGTCAGGTGAAAGACCTGACATATTCCTTGAAATGATTTTGTGTTTTGCCGGAGCGATCCAGTGAGACGTCAAAGTTATAGGGTCAAGTGAATAAGAGCACGTGGTGGATGCCTTGGCAATGATAGGCGACGAAGGACGTGATAGCCTGCGATAAGCTTCGGGGAGCTGGCAAATTAGCTTTGATCCGGAGATTTCCGAATGGGGAAACCCACCGAAAGGTATCGCATAGTGAATACATAGCTATGCGAGGCGAACCGGGTGAACTGAAACATCTCAGTAGCTCGAGGAAAAGACATCAACCGAGATTCCGAAAGTAGTGGCGAGCGAAATCGGAAGAGCCTGTTAGTGATAGCACAAGACATAACGGAACAGTTTGGAAAGACTGGCCATAGCGGGTGATAGCCCCGTACGTGAAATGACCTGTGTGGTACTAAGCTAACGACAAGTAGGGCGGGACACGAGAAATCCTGTCTGAATATGGGGGGACCATCCTCCAAGGCTAAATACTCATCATTGACCGATAGTGAACTAGTACCGTGAGGGAAAGGCGAAAAGAACCCCGGGAGGGGAGTGAAATAGATCCTGAAACCGCGTGCTTACAAAAAGTAGGAGCCTCGTAAGGGGTGACTGCGTACCTTTTGTATAATGGGTCAGCGACTTACATTCAGTGGCAAGGTTAACCGAATAGGGAAGCCGTAGAGAAATCGAGTCCGAATAGGGCGATCAGTCGCTGGGTGTAGACCCGAAACCAAGTGATCTATCCATGGCCAGGATGAAGGTGCCGTAACAGGTACTGGAGGTCCGAACCGACTAGTGTTGCAAAACTAGCGGATGAGCTGTGGATAGGGGTGAAAGGCTAAACAAACTTGGAAATAGCTGGTTCTCTCCGAAAACTATTTAGGTAGTGCCTCAAGTATTACCATCGGGGGTAGAGCACTGTTTTGGCTAGGGGGTCATGGCGACTTACCAAACCAAGGCAAACTCCGAATACCGATGAGTACAGCTTGGGAGACAGAGCACCGGGTGCTAACGTCCGGACTCAAGAGGGAAACAACCCAGACCGCCAGCTAAGGTCCCTAAAATTGGCTAAGTGGGAAACGAAGTGGGAAGGCTAAAACAGTCAGGATGTTGGCTTAGAAGCAGCCATCATTTAAAGAAAGCGTAATAGCTCACTGATCGAGTCGTCCTGCGCGGAAGATGTAACGGGGCTAAGCCAGTTACCGAAGCTGCGGATTTGCAATTTATTGCAAGTGGTAGGAGAGCGTTCTGTAAGCCTGTGAAGGTGCGTTGTAAAGCGTGCTGGAGGTATCAGAAGTGCGAATGCTGACATGAGTAGCGTTAAAGGGGGTGAAAAGCCCCCTCGCCGTAAGCGCAAGGTTTTCTACGCAACGTTCATCGGCGTAGAGTGAGTCGGCCCCTAAGGCGAGGCAGAGATGCGTAGCTGATGGGAAACAGGTCAATATTCCTGTACCGTTATATAGTGCGATGTGGGGACGGATCTTAATAGGTCATCCAGTTATTGGATTATTCTGGTTTAGTTGGATGTAGGCGTGCATTAGGCAAATCCGGTGCACATATACCGAGGCCAACGATCGAGCGGACTTGTCCGTGAAGTGACTGAACGAGGTTCCAGGAAAAGCCACTAAGCTTCAGCTATATACGACCGTACCGCAAACCGACACTGGTGCGCGAGATGAGTATTCTAAGGCGCTTGAGAGAACTCAGGAGAAGGAACTCGGCAAATTGACACCGTAACTTCGGAAGAAGGTGTGCCCTATTAGTGTGTAGTGAACAACGAAGCATGAATGGGTTGCAAAAAATCGGTGGCTGCGACTGTTTATTAAAAACACAGCACTCTGCAAACACGAAAGTGGACGTATAGGGTGTGACGCCTGCCCGGTGCTGGAAGATTAAATGATGGGGTGCAAGCTCTTGATTGAAGTCCCAGTAAACGGCGGCCGTAACTATAACGGTCCTAAGGTAGCGAAATTCCTTGTCGGGTAAGTTCCGACCTGCACGAATGGCGTAACGATGGCCACACTGTCTCCTCCTGAGACTCAGCGAAGTTGAAATGTTTGTGATGATGCAATCTCCCCGCGGAAAGACGGAAAGACCCCATGAACCTTTACTGTAGCTTTGTATTGGACTTTGAACAGATCTGTGTAGGATAGGTGGGAGGCTTTGAAGCAGGGTCGCTAGATCTTGTGGAGCCAACGTTGAAATACCACCCTGGTGTGTTTGAGGTTCTAACCTAGGTCCATTATCTGGATCGGGGACAGTGCATGGTAGGCAGTTTGACTGGGGCGGTCTCCTCCCAAAGCGTAACGGAGGAGTTCGAAGGTACGCTAGTTACGGTCGGACATCGTGACGATAGTGCAATGGCATAAGCGTGCTTAACTGCGAGACTGACAAGTCGAGCAGATGCGAAAGCAGGACATAGTGATCCGGTGGTTCTGTATGGAAGGGCCATCGCTCAACGGATAAAAGGTACTCTGGGGATAACAGGCTGATACCGCCCAAGAGTTCATATCGACGGCGGTGTTTGGCACCTCGATGTCGGCTCATCTCATCCTGGGGCTGTAGCCGGTCCCAAGGGTATGGCTGTTCGCCATTTAAAGAGGTACGTGAGCTGGGTTTAAAACGTCGTGAGACAGTTTGGTCCCTATCTTCCGTGGGCGCTGCAGATTTGAGGAAGCCTGCTCCTAGTACGAGAGGACCGGAGTGGACACACCTCTGGTGTATCGGTTGTCACGCCAGTGGCATTGCCGAGTAGCTAAGTGTGGAAGAGATAACCGCTGAAAGCATCTAAGCGGGAAACTCGTTTCAAGATGAGATCTGCCGGGGCCTTGAGCCCCCTAAAGAGTCGTTCAAGACCAGGACGTTGATAGGTCAGGTGTGGAAGCGCAGTAATGCGTTAAGCTAACTGATACTAATTGCTCGTGCGGCTTGACCCTATAACTTTGATCATCAGATCAAGGTGTTATGCCAAGTTGACGCATTCAAAATAATTCGCCAAAAGCTGATTCCAAACTCTATGAATTCGTTTGATTGATCACGTGATCAATCAGACAACCCTTTATGCCTGATGACCATAGCGAGTTGGTACCACTCCTTCCCATCCCGAACAGGACAGTGAAACGACTCAGCGCCGATGATAGTGCGGGTTCCCGTGTGAAAGTAGGTCATCGTCAGGCTCTTACAGCCCAGAAAACCCCAGTCAACATTGACTGGGGTTTTTTTGCTTTG
>NZ_JARXVG010000030.1 GCF_029892485.1 Variovorax boronicumulans | reverse complement strand
GCGTAGAGAAGCGTGAACTGCACCGAGACGTTCTGTTCAACGAAACCAAAGTCCGAGATACTCTGCGCTTGACAAAACGGCCCGATCAGAGAAGCAGTCCTTCGCGGCTGCGGCAGAATCGGCCAGAGACGGTCACTGGAGCGTCTAATCACATGAACTCAGCAGACAGCTCAGAAGCGCTTTGGCTTGCAACCCTTTCAGGCAACGATCGCATCCGATTCATGGTGCTGCTTGCGCACGGTCTGACGATAGGACAACGAGTGCTTTGCTATGACAAAAATGTCGAAGGGGTTCGGCAGCTCAACGAGGCCCATCATCAGGTCGCAGGGCTTCTCGTCGATCATTTCGACGGGCGCACGCGACCGGCGTTTGAGCCACACGTGTTCAAGTTGACCGATGCGCAAGCGCGTATCCAAGGCGATCAGGCTTGGGCCTATGCAAAGAGCCACTTTGGCACCTGACGGCCAGAAGCGAACATCAAACGGTCTCCACATGACTGCCCCAAAAAAAGACTTGCTCATTAACTATGACGAAGGCGCGGGCGTCATCGTTTTTCATCCGGTTGCAACGGCGTCAATGACGGCGCTTCGCGAAAACAGCTTCGACGGACTCAGGGCAGATTTGGAGTTCCTTCGCTCGCTATCCTCTGACGAGGCAGAACGCGTAGTTGGGCGAATGGTGCTTGCCGTGCTGGACCTCAGTGCGGCAAAAAAGGTCGGCATACGCGACTACGAGACGGAAGCGGAGGTGGCCCACGGTGAATACGTGATGGACCTCGCTCAAAAAGTCGAATCTGGCGATGCCGATGCGCAACTGCACTATTCCATGGAGCTTTTTAATACCTCGATGACGAGGTCCTCTCGTGAAACGCTGGCGCAAGCAGAGGCACTTCTTCAGGCCTCGGCGGCACAGGGGCACGAAGGTGCGATGCGTCGCTTACAGGATGACTGGCCATCCTTAAAGCAGGTGGCAGAACGTCGAATTGCGCGGCAGCTTCGCGACTCATAGCTCCTGAAGCCGAAGGACTGCTCAGGGCCCGTTCGCGACGGCGGCGCAACCGGCTACAGTCGGCCGACTGTGTTGAAAAACTCGAAGATTGCTGGGCAGCCTGATGCTGTTGAAAAAACGACCTCATAGAACGGCTCGCGCATCGGGCTCACTGCGGCCTGGAAAAGAGCAGCCCCAGTTCGGAAAGATCTGTGAAAGTGTCGTCGCCGTTGTTGGCTGTGATTTTGAGCCGGTAGTAGCGATAGGAGGCCGGATTCGCGATCGCGTAGGTCTTCAGCTCCACGCGTTTGGCAAACGCCTGGTCGCTTTGCGTGTCGAGCGTTGTCCAGGTGGAGCCGTCGTTGGAGCCCTGGAATTGCCAGTCCTTTGGATCGCGGGGGACCTGGTCGAAGCTGCTGGTGACCGCATAGCGCTGGACGCGCTCCGTATGGCCGAGTCGTACCGCAGCCAGCCGGTCGTGCCGGAGTCGAACTATTGCGTCGCCGAGTCCTGGTCGACGGCGCTTTCAGCATTGCCGGAGTTGCTCGCGCTGTCTGCGGCAGTGCCGCCTGTGGCAGCCTTGACCATCGGACGACCCGGTGCGACGTTGTCCTCAGGAGAACGGCCGCTCGCTCCTGCGGAGTTGGTCGCCGTGACGGTGTAGTAGTAGGTCGTGCCATTGGTCACAGAGGTGTCCGTGTAGCTGCTGCCCGTGACGCCCGACGCGATGGCCTCGTAGGGCCCGCCGCTGAACTCGGAGCGGCCGATCGTGTAGCCGGTGGCCCCGAAGGATGCCTGCCAGCGCAGCGGCACGGCGCCATCGCCCGGCGAGGCCAGCAGCATGGCGGGCGCCGCCGGAACGACGCCCGGCGCCCCACCGTCGCCGCCAGTGACCTGGACGTTGCTGAAGACGCTGTTGTTTGGCTTGCCTGTGACCGACGAGACCACCAATCCAACATAGATCGTGTCGGGAACGGGGGCGTTGATGCGGCCGACATCGGTCGCGGCCCAATTGGTGCCATCGGCAGAAATATAGCCAGTGATGATGTTCCCGACGCGCTCGAGCTTCACCCACTTAATGAGCACGGTGCGCCCATTGGTTAATGCCTTGTTCGCGTAGTTCGAGTTGCCATACACCGCCAGTTTCGTCATGTTCTGTAAGGCTTCACCTTTGTAATTTATCGCCATCCAGGCGCGCGGAGCGCCTGGCTCCAGGCTTGTGCGCATCATCACGCCCGCCACTGCGGACGAGTGGGTGTTCTCGAGCGACTCGACTTTCGCGATGATGGTGCCGTTGCCGGTGAGGGCCTTGTAGGCGAAGTGGCCACTGTCGAGTGCGCCCCAGATGCCGTAGCCTCCCCCAGCCACGTTCCATGTGCCGTTGGCGTATGTGGCCGTGCCCGCCTGGGCGGCACCCCCGATGTCGGCACTGCTGAACCCCGAGGTGATCGAGGCGGTCGAAGGAATGGGCAGCGCCGGTGGCGGTGTCGCCTTCGAGGTGTCGGACTCCTTGAGGAACATGAAGCTGGAGCCGCCCACCGGCATCCGGAGGCGTCTCTGAGCGATGAAGGGTGCCTGGAGACCCTTGCGGACAACGTAGGCGTTGTAAAGCTGAGTGAGCGCCATGCTCCCGCCATTGGCGCCGTCCCAGCCGCGATTGGTGATGTCGGCGGTGTAGAAGCGATCGGTGGTGCCGAAAGGAAGGGCTGTCGTGGGGACGAGCTCGTTCACCCTCGCCCAATACTCACCCGCCGCCAGCAGGCGGTTGTCAAAGTCGGAATAAATGTCGATGCCTTGGCTCCAGAGCGCCTCGGCCAGCATGGTCAGTGCCGCGAGCTGCCCATAGGCGTGCCCCTGATCGCGAAGGTAGTCGCCGAGCATGCCGATGTCGTTGGAGTTTCGCAACCCGATATGGGCGAGCGTGCGGGCCTGGTAGACGACCTTGTCCAGCAACTCGGCGTCATCGTTGTAGATCGCCATCAGTCCCTGAGCGACGAGGGACAGTGCGCCCTTGTTGGCGGCCCCGTACATGCTGTCGCCCCAGGGACTTGCTGCCGGTATCAGGACGTTCTTGAAGTACTTCTTGACGGTCGCCGTGTCGGCCTCCGTCCAGCCCGGGTAGGTGCTGCGCAGGATTTCCGCACCGCCAACGAACTGCGCGGCGTAGTCACCCAGATCCAGCATCGATTCGTTACCCGAGAACTCCGTCTGGGTGGTGGCCCACCCAAGCAGCAGCCACCTTGCAGTCTTCGCGTATCGCTCGTCACGGGTGAAGTACCACATCCGCGAGAGATTCGAGATCGCGACCATGTCGGAGCGCCAAGCATTGAGATTCTCGTCGGGGGCGCGGCTCACCTTCGCGAAAGGGCCACCACGCCCTGCGTAGCTGAGCCTGGAGTTGGGACTGTTCGCCAGTTGGTTGTAGCCGGACTTCCACGGCTCCTTGCCCTGGTCGACGTATGCCTTGAGCGTCGCGAGATCCGAGAGGGAGACCCCAACGCCTGGATGCTTGATGACGCGGGCCACCGGGGTGTTGTCTCCCGGGGCGGCGGGGACTTCGGGGGTGCCTCCCGTCACGACGGGAACCTCCGGGGGGACTCCCCCGACCACAGGGACCTCCGGGGTGCCTCCTCCGACGGCGGGGACCATCGGAGTGGCTCCCGTGACAACGGGGGTCTCCGGGCTGCCTCTCATCCGGCCATCTTCCGCATTTCCGCCACCGCACCCCGGGAGCACGACCGCGCTCAACACGAGCAACGCAGCAACAAAATCGGTTTTATCAAACATGGGAACCTTCTTGGTCAATACGCGGAAAAGTCGCGGAGCCCGGCATGGGCCGCCAGCTTCCTCGAGGCGTTGATTTCATTCATTGATCAGCTCGCGATCCGCCTTGAAGGCTTTTCGGCTCGCGGGGCCTGGTGCTCATGCAAGAAGAGGATGTGAGCACCGGACTGTTGATTTCCATCGAATCTGGATCCACCCTCTTTGTGAGCCAGTTGGCTCAGGACATATAAGCTTTTGGTCTTGCCTGGAGGTTGGACTGTCCGAAAGACTTGCGCTGCGCAGTGTCGGAGGCCGTCATTAAGGGATTGGCCCTGAAGTTGAAGCGAGGGGGAAGCCTCATTCAATCAACAGTGTAACCAAAAGCAACTGGTTGGCAATCATTCGATTGCCTTAAAAATGATCGACTGAATTCCAGTGGTCCATGAATCGCCCCGCCCCCCCTAGACAGGCTAGACACTTTTGAGTCGTTAAAAATGGCGTCGGGGCGATTCGTTGCTCTGCCCTGACCAACGGTGACGTGTGCCATCTAAGCGACGCTCGGATTTCTCCGAAGCGGCGAAACGTGCATTCAACGCGGTGCTGTGCAACTCCAACTCACGCAAGCACTGAAGAAAGGTGTCATGATTTTCGGCGTCGAGACCTTCAAGAAGATCGATGTTGAGGGCAGAGATGCGTGGGAACATGTCGTCGAAGAGTTGTCGACCGGTCTCACTCAACCGCACATGCACTTCGCGCCGGTCTTCCGAATCTTGACGTCTCTCGATCAGCCGCTTCTCGAAAAGACTTCGCAGCCCGCGCGAAGTGCGCACGCGATCCAGTTGCAGTTGCACGGCGAGCGCTGAGGGTCCGATCTCCCCGACTTGCGCGAGCATGCCGATCATTCCCCACTCGCGATGCGTGATACCGAAACCTCCTTCGGCAATGCGCGTGGCCATGCCGCTGCCCGCGCGCATGGCGCGCCATAGGCGATATAGGAGAAGATCGTCCAGGGCGCGGGGGTCGCGCAGCGCTGTTGTGTCGGGAAAGGCTCGCATTCGATTGGAAGCTTGTGACCAAGCCCGCAGGTAGAGAGTTAGGTTGGCGATCTGGGGTTACGGCGCTAAACCGCAGCCAGAGGGGGCGTTGGAGGCAGGAATCAATCTGGCTTGGCTTCTGTCCGTTGCGACCCTGCTCTTGCGCTCACATCAACCAAGAGCGTGTCCAGCTTCTGGTTCAGCACGCTCAGGGCCGTACCGGTCGCGGGAAGCTGGTGCACGGTACCGCCGTCCACGACGAGCAGCGTCGGGTAGGACGTCACACCCAGCCGACGGGCCAGAGCGAAATCGGCTTGCGCTTGCGTTTTGCCGGCATCGCTTTTCAGGTCGCGCAGCACAGCAGCTTCGTCCAGACCGTTTGCGGCTGCGATGCCGGCAATCGTTGCCGGGTCCGACAAGCTCAGCCCGCGGCTGTAGAACGCGGCTTGCAGTTCATGGGCCCAATGCACAGCCCGCTCCGGCGCTTGCGCTCGGAGCACTGCCAATCCGGCGCCGGCGCCCAGCGAGTCCATCACGAGGTTGCCGTCTTCTAACAAGCCGTTGTACGCGTCGCCGAAGACGACACCAGTGAGGCGTTCAATGCGGGCGTTGGCCTCGGGGATGTGCGGGTAGTCGGTGATGGGCCTGGCACGCTCGCCGACGAACAGCCCGCCACTGATGGCGGTGAAGGCCACGCGGTGGCGGTTGGCGGCCTCGAACTCGCCCATGCGCTCCGAGAAACCCCAGCACCAACCGCAGTAAGCGTCCATGACGTAGACGATGGACTTGGAAGGCAGATTGAATTCGTTCACACCGCTCTCATTGGCGCAGCAACGCGCTGTCAATGGCTGAACCTTATTTGCTCGCGGCTGGCAGATAAACTTCATTTTCTTGTCGTGACTGTCAACTGAATCGAGGAAATCCATGGATCGAGTCATCGCGATGCGCGTTTTCGTCGAAATCGTGGACCGTGGCAGCGTGAGCGCGGCAGCTGATGCACTGGACATGTCGCGGGCGATGGCCAGCCGTTACCTCGAAGGGCTGGAGCGTTGGCTGGGGGTGCGGCTATTGCATCGCACCACCCGCAAACTCGCGTTGAGCGACGCTGGCGAGCAAGCGCTGAAGGGCTTCAGGGAAATGGTCGCGCTCGCCGAGGATGTCCATGCGCAGGCAAGCCAGCAGGGCGAGGTCCATGGGCGGCTTCGCATCACCTCGTCGCCCGCGTTCGCGCAGGCGCAGCTGACGGCCGCGGTCGTCGACTTCCAGCGCCTGCACCCTAAGGTCGAGATTGACATGATGGTGGTCGACCGCACCGTGGACTTGGTGCAGGAGCGCATCGACCTAGCCATCCGATTGAGCAACCGGATAGACGAAGCCCTGGTCGCGCGCCGGCTTGCGGTGTGTCACTCGGTGCTGTGCGCATCACCGTCGTACTTGGCGCGCGCCGGCATTCCCGAAATGCCTGAAGACTTGAAGCAGCACCACTGTGTCGTTCACAGCGCGGCGTTCACGCCGACATACAACTTGCGATGTGGGGATGCCCGGGATAGCGGGGATAAGACCGTCACGGTCAGCCCGCATGCTGTGTTGACGGCAAACGACACCTCCATCCTTCGTGCAGGCGCCCTGGCTGGAGCGGGTATCGCCATGCTGCCGACCTTCTATGTGACGGATGAGCTTGCGCGCAAGCAACTGCGGATCGTCCTGCCCGCGTACACACTCGACCCCTTGGACATTCAGGCGGTCTACCTCTCGCGCCGGCATCAACCGCTGCCGCTGCGCAAGCTCATCGAGTTTCTGTCGGAGCGGTTCGGAGGCGAAACTGCGCCCTGGGACCGGAAGCAGGCCGTTTTAGACAACTGAAGTGCACGTATCGCCAGCAATGAAGACTGTCACATGAGGGCCGTCTTCATTAAGTGCGTGACAGTTTCGATTGCGTCTAGATGGTTTCGCCGAACGTACATGGACGCCCCCTATTGCCAAGCTCTCAATCTGCAGCGACTCGAAGGTAAAGATTGCACCCGTACATCCGGACTTTGACGCAGCCTTTTGAGCCGCTGTCCCTGATGTAGTTCCGGGCGAACAAGGTTTGGATTTCATCTGGTTCGGAGTATTCAAAACTCGCAAGATTCCATACGCATCGATTCAGGAGGTCGCCGCGGTTGGGCGCTGGCGGCTTGCCCCTTTCCGTTGCGTCGACTTTCAAAATCGCCTCTTTTTCAAAACCTTTCTGGTCAAGCTCAAGCGGGGCTTCTATGAGAAAAACTTGCTCCTGACGCCGGAAAATCTGCAAGCATTCGGCGCGCTTCTGACGAGCCACGGCGTGTCGATAAACACCGATCCCGGCAGCAATTGGCCTATTGTTTGACTGCTTTGTAGAAAGCCGAGAGACCGCTAAGGTTAAGGGTTGTCCGACACCTGCCCGTGCAACAACACGAGCCCGCGCACGACAACGGCCTGAGGGCAGGTGTTGGACAAGCCTCTAAGGAGGAA
>NZ_JARXVG010000029.1 GCF_029892485.1 Variovorax boronicumulans | reverse complement strand
TTTGTTTTTTGTCGGGTAAAAATATGGGGGGGGGGGGTGGGTTATTCCCCCCCCCCGGGGGGGGGGGGGGGGGGGGGGGGGCCCAAGCGGCGCCTCAACTTGAAGCCGCGCTTGAATGAAGGCCGTCGTGCCCCCACCCCTGCCCTCCCCCAGCGGGGGAGGGAGAAAGACCCGAACTCAGGTCTGCTTCGCCGACGCAAACCGCCGCGAAGTCGCCATCAAACGCAACTGGTTGTGCACGCCCGTCACGCCGAACACCGCAGCCGCCACCGCCTCGGTCTGCGCCCGCTCTTCGGAGTTGAGGACGATCCCGCGCAGGATCACCTCCCCCTGGTTCGCATTCACCGTCACACGGATGTCGCTGGTCTCCGCCTGCTCCTTCAGCGCCGCCTTCACGCGCGCCTCCAGCGCCATGTTCTTGAGCAGCGCGCGCGACTCGGGCGTCTCCGCGAACTCGGGCCGGCCCACCAGTTGCCGGATCTGCTCCACGCAACTGTCGACCGACACGCGGTCGGTGTTGAGCACCAGGTCGTAGAGCACCGGGTCGCCCCAGGTCACGCCGAACTGCGCATGCATGCGCGAGGCATGCGCCTGGTCGCTGCGGCGGATCTCCGCTTCGGCGAATGCGGCATCGTCGGTCTCGAGGTCGCCCATGAGCCACTCGACGCGCTTGGCCAGCGAGCGCGTGATGCGCACGCACACCACATGCGGCACCGGGCGCAACAGGCATGTCGCGCCCCATCCGCGCAGCACCACGTTGCCGCGGTCGGCCAGCGCGAAGAGCTCGTCCGCGGTGTAGAGCGCCACGCTGCGCTGGTCGGTCTTCAGGCGCTCCAGCAGGCCCGCCTTGCCGCCGCGAAGGCGGCCGATGAGGCTCTTGGAGACCTGCATCTTCTCGGCCACATGGTCGATGACCTCATGGCGCATCACGGCGAGCGAGAGCGTTTCAGCGAGCTTGACCGAAACGTCCTTGGCGAGGGAACCCATCTCCTGGGTCAGTGCGATGACTGGCATGTGCGTGCTCCTTCGCTCAGTCCACGGGCCGTTCGACGGCGAACTCGTCGGGCTTCTTCGGCGGCTTGATGTACGCCAGCGCCCTGGAGATCAGCGGCCAGAACAGCAGCACCAGGGCCAGTGTCGTGATGCCGCCCACCAGCGGGTTCGAGAACATGATCATCACGTCGCCTTGCGAGACCAGCATCGCCTGGCGGAACGAATCTTCGGCCTTGTCCCCGAGCACCAGTGCGAGCACCAGCGGCGCGAGCGGGAAGTCGAGTTTCTTAAACAGGTAGCCGATGACGCCGAAGCCGAGCATGAACCAGATGTCGAGCATCGCGTTGTGCACGGTGTAGGCACCGATCGCGCAGATCACGATGATCACCGGCGCGATGATCGAGAACGGAATGCGCAGGATCGAGGCGAACAACGGCACCGTGCTCAGCACCACGATCAGGCCCACGATGTTGCCCAGGTACATGCTGGCGATGAGGCCCCAGACGAAGTCCTTCTGCTCCACGAAGAGCAGCGGCCCGGGCTGCAGGCCCCAGATCAGGAGGCCACCCAGCAGCACGGCAGCCGTCGGCGAACCGGGGATGCCCAGCGCCAGCATCGGCAGCAGCGCGCTGGTGCCTGCGGCGTGCGCCGCGGTCTCGGGGGCGACGACGCCTTCCATCTGGCCGGTGCCGAACTTGGAGCCCTTCTTCGACATCTTCTTGGCCAGGCCGTAGGCCATGAACGAAGCCGGTGTGGCGCCGCCGGGCGTGATGCCCATCCAGATGCCGATGAGCGAGCTGCGCAGCGACGTGACCCAGTACTGCGGCAGTTGCTTCCAGGTTTGCAGCACCACCTTGGGGTCGATCTTGGCGCTCTTGCCGGAGAACTTCAGGCCCTCTTCCATCGACAGCAAAATTTCGCCGATGCCGAAGAGACCGATCACCGCGATCAGGAAGTCGAAGCCGCGCATCAGCTCGGGCTGGCCGAAGGTCAGGCGCAGTTGGCCCGTGACCGTGTCCATGCCCACCGAGGCCAGCGCGAAGCCCAGCGCCATCGACGCGAGGATCTTGAAGGGCGAGCCCTTGCCCATGCCGACGAAGCTGCAGAAGGTCAGCAGGTACACCGCGAAGAATTCGGGCGAGCCGAACTTGAGCGCGAACTTCGCTACCAGCGGCGCGAGGAAGGTGATCATCACCACCGCGATGAACGCACCCACGAACGACGAGGTGAAGGCCGTGGTGAGCGCGGCGCCCGCGTGGCCTTGCTGCGCCATCGGATAGCCGTCGAAGGTGGTGGCCACCGACCAGGGCTCGCCGGGGATGTTGAACAGGATCGAGGTGATGGCCCCGCCGAACAATGCACCCCAGTAGATGCACGACAACATGATGATGGCCGAGGTCGGCGACATCGTGAACGTGAGGGGCAGCAAAATCGCCACCCCGTTGGCGCCGCCCAGCCCCGGCAGCACACCGATGAGCACGCCAAGGATGATCCCCACGAACATCAGGCCGATGTTCATGGGGGTGAGGATCACTGAAAAGCCCTGCATCAGGGCGCTGATTTCGTCCATTTCGCTTGTGCTCCGTATTCAGTGAGTTCAGTAGCCGAGGAACCGGAGGGGGTCGAGCGTGCCTTTGAACAGCGGCACCTTGAACCACACCTCGAACATGCAGAAGAAGACCGTGTTGACCGCGAGCGCCGCGATCACGCTCTTCACCCACGAGTACTTGCCCAGCACGATCATGAAGAGCGCGATGTAGATCGCCGATGCGACATACAGCCCCACGAAGGTGATGGCCAGCACGTACACCGTTGCCGGCAGCAGCACCGAGAGCACGCGCTTCAACTGCACCGAATCCACGAACACCTCGGTGTTGCGGTTCTTGCCGAGCAGTGCCTGGTACAGGATGCCGGCGCCCGAGATGGTGATGATCACGCCGATGAAGAACGGGAAGTAGCCTGACCCCGGCCCATCGCTCGTCCAGCCCGCGCCGAGCTTGCGGGCCTCGAACACCACCACCAGCCCGATGATGAGCAGCAGCGCCGCGACCACCGCCTCGACCACGTAGGTGGCGACGCCCGAACGCGGCGCCCCATCGGAAATTTCTTCGTGCTCCATGGAGCCCCCATCGATCAAATGTGTGAGTGAAATGAGGCGGTGCGCGCGCGCTCTCGTTGCGTGCGCCCGCCTGCCGTCCGGCGCGCCACCCCGCCGCGGTCTCGCGGCCGGGGCTGGCTCTGCGCCCGGGGCGGCTTACTTGTTGCTGGCCAGGAAGCCCGCGTCGGACATCAGCGTGCGGTGCGTCGCCTCGGCGGCGGTGAGCCAGTCGGCAAAGGGCTTGCCGGTCATGAAGGTCGGGTTGAAGGCACCCTTCTCCATGTATTCCTTCCACTCCGGCGTGGCGGCCACCTTGGTGAGCAGGTCCGTGTAGAACTTCAGCTGCTCGGGCGTGACGCCGGCGGGCATGAAGATGCCGCGCAGCATCGTGTACTTGGTGGGCACGCCCGCTTCCTTGCAGGTGGGCACGTCGTTCCACGATTGCGTGTCGGTCACCTTCGCCTTGAAGGGCATGCGCTCGTCGTCGAACACGCACAGCGCGCGCAGCTTGCCGGCGCGCCACTGCGCCACCGCCTCGATCGGGTTGTTGACCGTGGAGTGCACGTGGCCGCCCACCAGCTGCACCGCGACTTCGCCGCCGCCCTTGAAGGGCACGTAGATGAACTTGGTGCCGGTGGCTTTCTCGAGCGCCACGGTGATGATCTGGTCTTCCTGCTTGGAGCCGGTGCCGGCCATCTTGAACTTGCTGGGGCCCGCGGCCTTGGTGGCGGCGATGTATTCGCCGGCCGTCTTGTAGGGCGCGTCGACGTTGGTCCACAGCACGAACTGGTCGAGCGCCAGCATCGCGACGGGCGTCATGTCCTTCCAGTTGAAGGGCACGCCAGTGGCCATGGGCGTGGTGAACAGGTTCGACAGCGAGATGATGATCTTGTGCGGATCGCCCTTGGCCTCCTTCACCGCCAGGAAGCCCTCGGCGCCCGCGCCGCCCGACTTGTTGACGACGATGAGCGGCTCTTTCATGAGCTTGTACTTGATGACGATGCCCTGGAGCAGCCGCCCCATCTGGTCGGCGCCGCCGCCGGTGCCGGCCGGGATCACGAACTCCACGGGTTTGGTGGGTTCCCAGGCATGCGCCGGGGTGATGGCGGCCAGCGCCAGGACGGCCGCACCGATGGCTTTGGCACGCCAGCTGCGGGCGAACTGCGAAGCGATGTTCTTCATCGTCATGTTTGTCTCCAGTCTGTGTAAGGTGCGCCCTTTTTTATTCTTGGATCTGAGCGGAGATACGAACAGGCCGGATGTTGCGCGCAGCCGCCTGCAAGCCGACTTGACCGTGGTCAACTTCTTGGAGATTTCGTATCGGGGTTAGCCCGCGCTGGCCGGTTTTTTGCAGTGCAGCGAAGTCGCCGCAGGAACCCTATAAAATCGCGGCGCGCACCGGCAACCCCTCGCCGGCCGGGCACCGAGCCCTTCGCGCCGAATGTCTTCGTAGTTCAATGGATAGAACGGGGTCCTCCTAAGACTCAGATACAGGTTCGATTCCTGTCGAAGGCACCAAGGACCTGGTTCACGGCGTCTCACTCCACATCAGAAACCCGCACGCTCCAAGGCGTAGCGGGTTTTTCTTTGCCTCGCGACGACGCACCGCGTAGCATCCCATCTCCCGGAAATACCGTTACTTTTGCCGGTATCCCGGAAATCCCCGTGAGGAGATACCGTTAAGGAGCGGAGATGGCACTGACAGACACGTTTGTTCGGCAAGTGAAGCCCACCGGGAAGGCCATCGGCGACAAATATGCCGACGGCGCTGGCATGTACCTGTTGGTGAAGACTGCCGGGAAATACTGGCGCATGGACTACACCTTCGCCGGCAAGCGGAAAACGCTGGCGCTGGGAACCTACCCAGAGGTCTCGCTGGCCAAAGCTCGGCACCGCCGCGCCGCCGCCCGCGAGTTGCTGGCAGCCGGTACTGACCCGAGCGCAGCCAAGCGCGAAGAAAAGAGAGCCCGAGCTGACGCAGCGGCGAATACGTTCGAGGCGGTTGCGCGCGAGTGGCTGCGAAAGACTGCGGCCAAGCGAGCGAGTGGAACGCAGCTCAAGGTCAAGACATGGCTCGAGAAGGACGTGTTCCCCTTCATCGGCAAGATGCCCATGTCCACCATCGGTCCGCGCGACATTCTGGAGCGAGTTGTCCGCAAGCTGGAAGCACGCGGCGCTATCGATACCGCCCACCGCGTCAAGCAGCTTTGCGGGCAGGTGTTTCGCTTCGCAGTGGTGTCAGGACTGGCAGAGAGGGACGTAACCGCCGATCTGAGCGAAGCTCTGGCCTCGAAAGCGACAAAGCACTTCGCCGCCATTACCGAGCCCAAGCGAGTCGGAGACCTGATGCGCTCGATCCATGCCTATAGCGGCCACGCCACTACCGTTGCCGCGCTGAAGCTTTCCCCTCTGCTATTTGTTCGGCCGGGCGAGTTGCGCACCGCGGAATGGGCTGAGATCGACCTGGACGCGGCCGAGTGGCGCATCGCCGGCCCGAAGATGAAAATGAAAGTGGATCACGTCGTGCCGCTGGCAACCCAAGCGGTGGAGATCCTGTGCAACCTCCACCCGATCACGGGGCATGGACGGTTTGTGTTTCCCAGCATACGGACGGGTGAACGCCCCATGAGCGAGAACACCATCAATGCCGCTCTGCGCGGGATGGGCTACAGCGCCGAAGTCCACACGGCCCACGGCTTCAGGGCAACCGCGCGGACGATCATGGATGAGGTGCTTGGCGAGCGCGTGGATTTCATTGAGCATCAACTTGCCCACACGGTCAAGGATGCCAACGGTCGTGCGTACAACCGCACCGCACATCTCCCAGCGCGTCGGGGAATGATGCAGCGCTGGGCGGACTACCTGGACAAGCTGCGCATCGGTGCCGACGTGATTCCCTTGAAGCGCGCCAGATGACATAGCGCCAAGTCCGCGCGCTCCTGCCAAGCCAGCTAGATGAGTGCCACGACATCGCGCAGATGCGTCGCAGTCTGGGGCAACCCGCGCTTTTCGAGCAGGGCGACCAACGCGATCGCGTCGGACTGCGGCCGGGCCCAGCGCTCGCGCATCCGCTAAAGCCGCGAGCTTCTGCAGCATCAGCAGATTGCGGACGAATTCGTCAGTCTGGCGCCGAGATGGGCAATGCCTCCACGCATGAAAGCGCTGCAACGGAGGCGGTGACACACTTTAAGTCCTGCGGCCAGGCTGCAATCCCTATCGATCATCGCTGGGCACCCGCTACATGCCGGCGCCCAATCCTTTTTGCGGCGGGTTATCTTCGTGCCAATTTCCTGAAAGCTGCCGCATGACAGAGCCCACAGCCGCCCGAAAATTCTCAGGCACCAAGGTGCTGACCATCTTTCTATCGGTGTCGTCCGCTACGGCTATCGTTCTGGCGCTTCTCGGTTACGGCGTAGCGTTGTCTGCCGAGGCCAGCTTCGGCATCCCCCACGCAGTGGTCTTTAATTCCACTTCAGACCTTCTCACGCTGGGCGGCTGGGTTGTGATGCAGTGCTTATGTTCAGCAAGCTGTCGCAATGGGGCTTTTACGTGAGCATTTGGGAAACGAGTTGGCCGGCCACCAAGATGGCAGTAGCCATGATCGCAGTGCTCATCGTGCTCGGCGGCATCGCGTTTGCAGCACAGTACTTTCTTCGTCGCTGGGCCTGGCTGCACAACGCCGCAGAGCAGCTACGAGGCTCACCACGGAACAAACTGCTGGCCATCGCCGGATTTCTCATGCTCGTGCTGGCTGCGCCCCTCGTAGTCATGCCTGTGACGACTCTGGCAATCGTCATCGGGCTCATGTCCATGGCCGCCCTCTTGAGCATTGTTCCAATGGCTGGTCTGCAGGCAGGTCAGGCACACATTGACGATTGGGTCGTTGGCCCTTCGATCTGCTCGCCTCTAAAGTCGCGAGGCACACGTCTGCAGGCACAACCACCGGTGAACGACGGGAAGCCAAAAACCAAAGTATCGACCTGCATCACCGTGAAGAAGACCGATGGCACCGAATATCGTGGTCGGGTGGTCTTTGCGACCTTCAACGCCATCGTGCTCTACAACCCAGAAGCTGGCTCGGTCCGACGCGTGTCTACCGACGGCGCTAGCGTCGAGGTTATCGATACGTTCTGACGCAACAGCAGCGACAGTTTCGTGTGGTTCGTGATGACAGGAAACGGCTGCAGCGGTCGTTCAGCTGTCGAAGCTGGCCAACTGCAACCAGTCTGGCGGGCGCACCCGAAAGGCGGCTACGCAGCGATTGCAGACGTTCTCAAAGGCAAGTTGAATGACGGCTTCGCGGCCGGAATCGCTCTCCCAGCAAACATTGCCTCGTGTCAATTCTTACGGCAGCAGCAAGCGGTGCGATGAATCTAAAAAGATCGTCGGCGGCTGCCTTAAGAGCTTGGTTTTCCGAATTGCTGCGTTCACGCGGCACTACCTAGCGTATGGCTTCGGCGGTTGTTGGCGGAGGAGCGCGAAAAGCGCGATCGAAAGCACTTGCGATGCAACGACCACCAGGCCCAAGGCCGCCATAGGCGACAGCCCTGCAAGCTTCGTCACAAAGGTTGCGCCCAGGGCTGCCCCCGACATCTGCATGAAGCCCAGCATGGCCGAGGCGGCGCCTGCTTGAGCCGCAAATGGCGCGAGAGACAAGGCGGTACCCAGTGGGTTCGCCATGCCCATGCCGAAAAGGAAAACGCAGAGGGCTGCGGTGAACCTGACCAGATTGGTTGGTGCTTGAACATTCACGCCGCAAATCAGCATGCCACCGGTGAGCGAGAGCACAAGGCCGAGTTGCAGTGTCTTTTGGGGACCCCACCGGCCCGACAGTTTCGGAACGAGCAGCCCCGCAGCGAACACGACAGGGACGGTTGCTGCAAAGAAGAATCCCAGTTGGAGCGAGCTCAAGCCGAGAGCACCGATGAGCACGGCAGGCGCAGCGGCGAAGAAGCCGTAGAGCGCCCCCGTCACACACGCGACGACGGTCGCTGGCCGCATGAAGCGCGCATCTCGCAGCAACTGGATGTACGCCGCGAAAACTGGCCCGATCGCCAGCGGCGTGCGCCGTGAAGTCGTGTGAGTTTCCGGCAGCCGCAGCGCGTACCAGATCGCCAAAATCAATCCCATTGCGCTAACCGTCGCGAAGGTCCAACGCCAGCCAACAAATTGCTCGGCCACACTGCCCAATAGCGGAGAGAACCCGGGCGCCGCGGCCATCGCCACAATCACCATCGCAAGCACCTTCGAAAGCGTCTCGCCTTCGAACAGGTCTCTGGCAATCGCGCGTGCGAGGACTGAGGCGGCGCACACGCCCGCTGCCTGAGCAGCCCTGCCCAATACCAACCAGGTTAGATTGGGGGACAGCGCGCAGATGACGCCGCCTGCGGCGAAGATGAGCAGGCCGCCGATCACCAACTTGCGTCGCCCGTACCGGTCCGACAGCGGACCAACGATGAGTTGGCCGATCGCGAAGACAACAAAGAAGATGCTCAACGTCACCCCGAGCTGCGCGTCGGACACGCCCAGCCCTGCGCCGATGGCCGGAAACGACGGCAGGATGATGTTGGTCGACAAGGCGCCGATCGCCGCGAGGGCGGCAAGCAGCGACACCATGCCGCGCGTTGGGACCGGACGACCTGCGGCCAGCGTCTGGACGGCGGCGTCTTTCATTCGGGGATCAGGACACGGATGGCGCGTGTCCCGATTTCCGCGCCAGTCACGGCATCGATCGCGGTAGGTTTGATTTCCGTTCCGTTCTCGGCGTCAAGAAAGCGCGTCAACCGACCTTCGCCTCGATGCTTTCGACCCCACTCGGCAATCATGAAGAGGACCGGCAGAAAGTCTCGCCCGGCAGCGGTCAGCACGTACTCCTCGCGCGGCGGGCGTTCGGAGTAGAGCTTTTTCTCGAGCAAGCGCTCGTCCGTCAGCGTCGCCAGTCGCTTGGTCAGCATGGTCGGTGCGATACCCAGATTCTTCTTGAACTGATCGAAGCGCGTCACACCCGCATTGGCGTCTCGCAGGATCAGCATGGTCCAGCTGTCACCCAGAAAGGCAAGGCTGCGCTCGATGGGGCATGTGGGTTGGGCATCGGTTTTCGAGTTCATATCGTTTTGATATTGACTTAGTACTTAAACGATACTAACCTGCGACCCGCGGTTCGTCCAGACCCGTGAAATGCCTCGATCGATTCTTGAATTGGAAGCACACATGAAAAAGACAGTACTGATCACAGGCGCGTCGTCGGGCTTCGGCTTGATGTTGGCGACGCGCCTGCACGCACAGGGCCACAACGTCGTGGGTACGAGCCGTACGCCGGAAAAATACGCAGCGCAGGTGCCTTTCAAGCTGCTGCGCCTCGACATCGACGATGACGAATCCATCGCATCGTTCACTCGCGAACTGGCCCGATCCACCGAGCGTTTGGATGTCCTCGTGAACAACGCCGGCTACATGGTGACCGGCATTGCCGAAGAAACGCCCATCGGGCTGGGCCGCCAGCAGTTCGAGACGAACTTCTGGGGAACCATCAAGGTGACGAATGCGTTGCTACCCCGACTCAGGGCCCAGAAGTCCGGGCAGATCATCACGGTGAGCTCGATCGTGGGGCTGATCGGTCCACCCAATCTGTCTTTCTACGCGGCCTCGAAGCACGCGGTGCAGGGCTACTTCAAGTCGCTGCGGTTCGAGCTGGACCAGTTCAACATCAAGGTCAGTATGGTGGAGCCCGTGTGGTTCAAGACGAACCTGGGCCACAACGCGGTCGCCGCGGCGAGCGGCGAGATCGCCGACTACAACGCCTACCGAAAGCAGGTGCAGGCCGCGACGCAAAAAGGCATCGACGGGGCGGAATCGCCAGACGCCGTCATCCAGACTATTTCCGGTCTCATTGAGGCGCCGGCGCCGAAGTTCAGCAATCCCGTTGGAAAGATGACCGGGATGATCCTGTTCCTGCAAAACTACATCCCGAAGATGTTCGAGGGCTCGATTCTCAAAAGTGTGAAGACGGCTTGATTGGGGACACCATGAAGTTCTACCTGTGCAAATTCATTCCGCCCCGTGCGGATTTCCTTGCGACGATGTCCCCAAATGAAAAGAACTGGATGAGCGAGCACGGCGTTTTCCTGAACGACCTGCTCGTAAAAGGCATCGTTGTCGCTCACGGTCCGGTGATGGACCCGACCGGCGGTTATGGCGTGTCACTGTTCCAGATCGAAGATGGGCAAGACATCGATGCCCTTACATCGCAGGATCCGATTGTCAAGAATGGGGTCGGGCACTATGAGCATTTCAAGATGCTTGGCCTGAAGTCGCGCTCTTAATTGCGTCGCTTCGTGTGCAAACGCCATTGAAGCAAGCGGCAAACCTCACATCGCGTTTGGTAGCCGCTCTTGCTGGAAGAAGTCGTTCTGGGTTTACTCATGAATGACCACATCCAGTCTGAGGACTAAACCGCTCGCGCGGTAGCCCGCCGCACAGTCTGTGATTTAACAAGCATCGTGCCCCCGTCTATGTTGGGAACCGAGGCAATCGGCCTC
>NZ_JARXVG010000028.1 GCF_029892485.1 Variovorax boronicumulans | reverse complement strand
CCGAGAGCAGTTCCGCGAATCGCTTGACGCCGAAGCTCACGGGGTGGTCGGCGTTGTTCAGGTGGCCGAAGCGGATCACGCGCTCCTGTTGCGCCTGTGCCAAGGCGGGAACGACCAGTGCGAGGGCGAGGCCGGCGGTGGCCAGCGAGCGGTAAAGCGTTCTCAAGATTGGATCTCCAGCTTCGATTGAGGGGTGCATGTCGGGGCCATCCACTGGCGACTCGACGTCCGGCGGCGCGATCTTAATCGGCAAGTGGAAAATCTTTCTACTAGTGAAAACACTTGGCAAAATGCTAAAGTGATCCGCATGACCGCCATACTCGAACGCAGCTTCAAGGTGCTTGAACACCTGGCCGGCCACCCCGAAGGCCGGGCGCTGTCGGCGCTCTCCGCCGCGTTGGAAATGCCCCTGAGCGCCACCCATCGCCTGCTGAGCGAACTGGTCCGTTGCGGCTATGTGCGCCAGGACCAGAGCCATGGCGACTACATGCTCACGATCAAGCTGGTGTCGCTGGGTCTGAGCTTCCTGAGCAACAGCGGCATCGTGGACATCGCCCAGCCGATGCTCGACAGGCTCGCAGCGAGTTCCGGCGAACTGGTGCGGCTGGCCGTGGTCGATGGCGACGAACTGACCTTCGTGGCCAAAGCACAGGGCGCCACGCGGGGCCTGCGCTACGACCCGGACATGGGCCTGTCGGTCAACCTCTCATCCAGCTCGGCCGGCCACGCGTGGCTCTCCACGATGACGGACGAACAGGCGCTCCAGCTGGTCGCCAGGCAGGGCTTCGGACAGCCCGAGGACTTCGGCCCGAAAGCGCCGACCACCGTCAAGGCGCTGCTGGCCTTCCTGCGCGCAGCGCGCAAGCGTGGCTTCTCGATGATCAGCGAGGTGTTCGCCCCCGCGATGACTGCCATGGCCGCGCCGGTGCGCAGCGGCAACGGCGCGGTGATCGGCGTCATCACGATCGCGGGACCGCTGGTGCGGCTGACCGAGGAACGCATGCTGGAGTTGGGCCCGCAGCTTCTCGAGTCCGCAGAAGAACTGAGCCGCGCAAGCGGTGCGTCGATGCACTTCAAGAAGCGGGCTTGACGGGCAACGCGTCCACCTGCAACGACAACCGGTTGGGGAACGGCCTCGCAGCCGGCCGGGGCAGCAACCGTGCGAGATTATTTCGGCGCTAGCCGACGCGGTCATCTCGTACGTTGTCCTACAACTATGTGACTACTTCCTGATCCCAGCTACATCTTCTACGTTTCTCTTGTTGACCCTGACCGGGAGCTGACTCAATAATTCGCCCCGCTGCAGCTAAGACAACAGTGTTGTACGACATCTGATGACTGCCAGACCCGGCGACGTCGGACATCAACCCATCAAGAGGGAATCCATGAAACGCAGGCAATTTGCAATTTCGGTCCTGTCTCCCGTCGCTTTGGCGGCATGTGGTGGAGGCGGAAACGGCCCCGTCTTTCCATTTCCCGTTCCGCCGCCGCCCGCGCCCGCGCCTGCCCCGGCGCCTACACCACAAGCCACGGCCACAGCAGCACTCAAGCGCGCAGCCAGCTACATGGACGAAGTCGTCTCCTACCGCGGCGGCTACGTGTGGTCGTACTCGCCCGACCTGACGCAGACGTTCGGGGAAATGGAGGCCAAGCGCACCATGCTCTGGCTGCAGCCGCCGGGAACCTCCTCCATCGGCCACATCTACCTGGACGCCTACCACGCGACCGGCGACGAGCGCTTCTATCAAGCGGCCGATCGCACGGCCAAGGCGGTTGCCGCCGCCCAGCACAGCTCGGGTGGCTGGAACTACATCCATGATTTCAACGGCGAGGCGTCACTGCAGGACTGGTACGAGACGGTCGGCAAGAACGGCTGGCGCCTCGAGGAGTTCCAGCACTACTACGGCAATGCGACCTTCGACGATGCCACCACCGCCGTCGCCTCGCAGCTGATGCTGCGCATGTACCTGGAGAAGAACGACCCGGTCTACCGGACCGCGACCGACAACGCCATCCGATTCATCACCGACGCGCAATTCGGTCCGCAGTTCGGCGTGGCCGACGGCGGCTGGCCGCAGCGCTTTCCGCACAACCCCAACGCGGTCGCCTCGATGCCACTGCCCAACCCGGCGCAGTTGCCCACGGACGCACGCGCAGGCATGGAAGACGGCGACTACACGCTGCACGTGACCTTCAACGACGACGTGATGGGCGAGAACATCAAGTTCCTCACGATGTGCGTGATGACGCTCGGCCGAACGGATCTGGTGGCCAACATCACGCGGGCGATGGACTGCATGCAGCGGATGCAGTGGACCTCCCCGGCGCTTGCGCTGCAGTCGGGCTGGAGCCTGCAGCACCTGTCGCGCACAACGAGCGGTCGTCCTGCCGGCGCGCCCGCCGGCGCGCGCTCCTACGAGCCCCGCTCCCTGGCCACGCACACCACGCAGACCAACATCCAGCAGCTCTTTGGCTACTTCACGCTGACCGGCGACAAGAAGTACCTGTCGCAATTGCAGAAGGCGATCGACTGGCTGAAATCTCCCTCGATCCAGTTGCCCGCCGATGTCGCGACGCTCAATCCGCTGCTCGCCGGACGCAACGTGGCCACCTTCATCGAACTCGACACGAACGAACCGCTCTTCGTGCACCGCTACGGCTCCAACATCCACAACGGCGCCTACTTCTTCGACAAGGACATCACCAACACCATCAGCCACTATTCGTCGGGCCGCTCGGTGGACCCCGCCGCGCTGCAAAAGCGCCTGGACGAACTCAACGCGATGACACAGTTGCAGATCGACGCCATGGTCGCGAAGTCGCCGCTGAAGGCCACCGCGCCGCGCGCCCTGCCCAAGTACTTCGCCGCAGTTCGCGAAGTGGACTTCCCGGACCTGTTCGAAGGTGCGGTGCTGAAGACCCCCGCCGTGCCGGAATCCGAAGCGCAGGCCATCGTGGCCGCGCTGGTGAACGGTAACTATTGGACCGCGCCCGTGCCCGAGATCGTCAACCCGTACCGCGGCGACGGTCCGGCCACGCCGTATACCGGCACGGCCTATCGCAGCCGCCATGTCGGCGACATCTACGACACCTCACCCTATCCGGCCGATGCGCCGCCCGACATCGAGCCCTACGTGAAGCGCGACAAGCCGCAGTTCATCACCACGTCGAACTTCATTTCCCGCATGGGGCGGCTGATCTCGTTCGTTTCGCCGGTGGCCTGAATACCGTCGCCCTGCCCGGTCTTCAGTCACGGTACCTGGACTGCTTTGAAGGCCGGCAGCAAGCCCGCGAGCCGGGCGGCGGAAATCGTGCGAGCGTTTTTTTCCGCCCGCGCCTACGGCGTGCGTCGGCGAACACCGACCTCCGAACCGGCCGGAGGATTTTTAACCTCCGGCGATTGCCGAGCGGACCCGGTTCCGGCCGCTGGCAAGCGAACAGGAGACGCTCATGAGCAATCACGTGCGGCACCGCCGCGTCAGGGTTGGCGATGTCGAAACCTTCTGCCGAGAGGCCGGGCCGAGCGATGCACCCGTCGTTCTGCTGCCGCACGGCTACCCGTGCTCCTCGTACGAATTCCGCAACCTCATGCCACGCCTGGCCGACCGCTGGCGGCTGGTCGCGCCGGACTACCCCGGCGCGGGCTACAGCGCGACGCCGAAGGGCTTCGACTACAGCTTCGATGGCTACGCGGACTTTCTCGATCGCTTCGTGAAGACGCTGGGCATCGAACGCTTCGTGCTTTATCTCCACGACTTCGGATCGCCGATCGGCGTGCGCCTGGCCATCAAGGCACCCGAGCGCGTGGTGGCGCTCATCATCCAGAACGGCGACATCCCTTATGAAGATGCGCTGGGGCGGAAGTACGCCGAGATCGAGAGCACCTGGACGCTGCCCGTGACGCAGATGCGTGCGAAGCTGGCCGAGGCGATCACCGAAGAAGTATTCGAGGAGGAGTTTCTCAACGCAGTGAGGCCCGAGCTTGCCGAGCGCATTCCTCCGGATCTGTGGAAGCTGCACTGGTCGCTGGTCACGCCCGAGCGCAAGGAGATCGCGATTAGTCTGATCGCGGGGCTGAAGGAAAACCGCGCCTGGTTCCCGCAGCACCGCCAATACCTGGCCGAGCACCGCCCGCCGACGCTGATCATGTGGGGCCCGCAGGATCACTACATGCCGGAAAAGTCGGGGCGTGCGTATCTTCGCGATCTGCCGGACCCCGAGTTCCATTTGCTGGACGGCGGGCACTGGCTGCTGGAGACGCACCTCGATGAAGTGGTGGCGCTGATGCGCGATTTTCTGGGGCGGGTGCATGCGCCGCCCGGGTAACAGGACACGCTTCGCCGCCAAGGCCTCTGGCCGTCCAGAATGCAAAAAGCCCTAAGCAGTTGATTTGCTTAGGGCTTTTTGGCTTCGCAGTGCTCTTTGAAGAGCCTGCGCAGCGATAGGTGGTGCTGGGGCGGAATCGAAAAAAGCTCCTCAGGCCGTACCGGTTCTTGTCCTCGCAACTGTCTGAATTCTCAGGGTACACGCTGGGGTACACCAAACTGACCATCGGCCGAAGCGCGAAAGTGGCATCAAACCACTGACCATCCCCAAGCGGCCTGTCGTGATTATCGCAGCCACCATGCTGCTTTGCGCAGTACCTGGATCGGCCGCGCCGCGCGCAAGCTCTGTAAGGGGGTGAACATGTTGATTCTGGATTGTCGATTTGGAAGGCTCGTGTCCGCTTAGTTAGGTGGGCAGATGGACACTTGCCGAATGGATTTGACGGGGAGCGCCGCCGGCGTCAGCACAGCGCGCAGTTCAAGGCGGCAGGATTCAGCAGCGCGTTGCGCCAGGGTGTCCTGGACGGCAGCAGTAACACTAGGGCATAGCTTGAACGCGAACATGCTGCGCAAACGAGTGGCCGACGCGGAGCACGCATTGCAGTCGGAGTTCAAGGCCGCGCCGCCGGCAGAAGAAGGCCCGATGCCTATCACGCCATTTGTTCCACTGGCGTTGCCGACGGCGAACGTTGAAGGAGACATTCGTATCGAGCTCCATCGCGGCGCACAACGGTCACACTCGTCTGGCCACCAATGCCGCTCGCCTTGCGCACCGGCAAACCTCAGCTCAATGACGCCGCTGCGCGGCGCCGGTCCAGACTACGGGGACCTGGGCCCGATCGAAATGGCCATCGTCATGGCCTCTGCGGCCGGTGCGGCGCTTATCGGCAGCAGTACAACGAAAGCTGCGCCACCGGTAGTCCGAAGATGTTCTTTGCCCTGCTTGAACAGATGTTGGCATTGACGCCACTGCACAGCGTTATTGCCGCCACGGACGCGCCCAGCTCAGGCTCTGCTGCACCAGTTCCTGCTTGAACGCCCGGTGGTGATGTCGTCGGCTCGCCTTCGCCGAGTGTTGCTCAATCTTCATCGTGCGCACCATCTCCTCGTAGCGCACACCTTTAAGCGGGACTGCAGTTAGGGTCAGATGCTTTCCGCTGCCTGCACATCAGTCAAGGGCAGCATTCGTGGAATTATTACGGATCAACTCTCAGCGCCTGTCCAGCATCGTTGCGCCGACTGCCGAAGCAGTATTCGGGCAACCTATTAAGACGTAACAAGCAGAATTTTCAATTTTTTAATACGAAAGCTCTCAACACAATCCATCTCTATTTTAATTGAGTACTTATAGATTGAAACTTTAGGTCGTCTTGCCGTTGTTCTCGTGAGTGTGTAAAACGAGAGACCTTCTTTTCGCGGGAAGGTAACGCTTGAGAGCGAGCACGCCTGAAAAGGATACGCCCTAGTTTCATGCTCTGATAAATGACGAAAGTTAATGCTCGCTTCAGCCAAATATGCAAAGCTCCGGCGGTGAAGTCCGTATGGTCCGACGCCTTGAACAGCATTTCTGGAATTCATGAAATGCAATTGGACAGCTATAGGTTCGCTTGTTGCGATTTTATTGGCGTCCTTAGATGCGCCGAGTTCGGGCCACCCGACTCGCGGCACACACCGTCTCTGATGTCCTACGACAAAGGCGGGCGTGTTTACTGGCCGGTTAGATGCGAAGACACTGTGGCTAGTTACGAGAAGCAGCATCTGCAGCCCAAGTTGCTTCAACCCGAACGGTTGCTCTCAATGGGCGCAGACCCAAGAGTCGACCGGTCGAGGGAATCTCGCAAGCGCACGAGTGGGTACACCAAGTGCACTGGACTCTCGCTAGATCTCACCGCTCCAATTCACGCGAACCTTTGCGCCCCTTTTTCAATCAACCACGCCACGAGTCATCATAAAGGTGACCCTGATCGCGTCTCGTCATTAGCCCCGACAAGAAGAATGGTTTCGAATGAGCTTGCTTTGGTCACAGGGCGTTCGGCCCTTTTGCACTCAACCAGAAGATTGGTTCGAACAAAAAATCTCTCAAGGTGCCTGCCCCCCCGACGTCGCTGCGACCGTTGAAATTTGCAGGAATGCGCGCCCCCTCTTCCGGCGCACCACGGCGAGCGGATTTTGGCGCTACGGTATCTGCCGTTGTCCTCAAACGCCTGCACTCAGGCATCGGCCAAACCCTCTTGGATCTCAGCAGCCCTTCATTACGGGCCACCAGCTGAATGACCTGAGGCGTCGAGTCAGCCATCCAAACCATGGTCAGAGCCGCCATGTCCAAAGCGCAGGCGCAGCTTGCGTTTTGCCATGGCGAGAAATTCTATATATAAAACGTTGCCACGAACCGCCGATTAGTAAGGCGGCGGAAGGCTTCAATTCAGTTTTTTCGCATTTTTTTTAGAATTCAAGGATTGCTAATGAAGCAAGAGTCTAGCGCCTCACCAAAGAATCTATTTCGAAACATAGATCATATTGCCATTGCCGTCCGGGAATTGGAAATGGCAATCCATTTTTTTGTCGAAGTTCTTGGTTTCGAATTGGTGCGTCGACGACAAATTGCTGGCGAGAAGACGGGCATGATTGCGGCCGATCTAAATCACAACAACATTAAATTCGTTCTGCTGCAAGGTACCGAACCAGATTCACAAGTGTCCAAGCTTATTAAAAATTTTGGCCCAGGCATCGCACATATCGCGCTTGCCGTCGATGACATTGACGAGGTCGTTGGCGAACTGAGCGAGCAGGGTTTGAAATTTGATACCACCATAATTTCAGGCGCGGGACTTAGACAGATTTTTACGAGCCGAGATTTCAACTCCGGCATGAGCTTTGAGTTCATCGAAAGATCTGGGGAAGAAAATTTTCTGGATCAAAATGTACAAGAGTTGTTCTCCCAATTGGAAAAAAAAGACGCGTACTAGCTTGAGGCCTGCAAGCGGCTCACCCAGCGGGCCTCGCGCTCACAACTCCACTGCAAAGGAAAAAATGTCAAACAGCACTGGTGCAAATGCAGAGAAAGCGACGAGCTCGAGACTGAAGGTCATGAATTTTCTCAACGAAATTGCCGAAAAGTATCCCAAGGCAGTTTCATTTGCCTCCGGAAGACCTGCAGAGCGTTTTTTTGATCTGCAACATTCAGGCGAACACATATCCCATTTCATTCGGCACTTCGCTGAATTCAACCACCTCGGGGTCGATGCAGCATTTAATCGAATTGCCCAATACGGGCGAACAAATGGAATCATCAATTCTTTCGTCTCAAGGCAGATTGCCAACGATGAAAAAATCAATTGCAACGAAAACCAGGTCATAGTCACTGCGGGATGTCAGGAGGCAATGGATCTCTGCTTGACCACGCTGTGCCCTGATCCCCGCGATGTCGTTCTTGCGAGAACCCCAACCTACATCGGAATTACTGGCGTTGCAGACCTCAACCAAATTCCCTTGATCCCATTCGAATGCGCTGCACCGGAGGATTTCGTTGCGGAGCTGCAAAAGGCAACTATTTCGGCAGAAAGCAAAGGCCTGAGACCACGCGCTCTTTACCTAATCCCCGATTTCGACAATCCCACGGGCTCCTCACTGCCTCGGGAAACAAGAGAAGAAATCATAGAATTTTGCGCGCAAAAAGAGATTGCAGTGCTGGAGGACAATCCGTATGGGTTATTTCGATTTGAGGAGGCACCGATTCCGACAATGTTCGCCCTCGATCGTCATGGCTGCGTTATCTACCTCGGAACCTATTCAAAAACCATCTGCCCCGCACTTCGAGTGGGCTACGCCATTTTACCGGAGCACCTATTCGGCCAGAAGGACAGAACTGTCGCTCTGATGGAACAACTCTCTCAGGCCAAAAGTTTTGGTACGGTGAACACCAGCCAACTCGCACAGGCAATTGTGGGTGGAGTGCTACTGCAAGAAAACTTCAGCCTTGCCAGGATCACCAGTCGCGCCACGGAATTCTATAAAACCAATCGTGATGCATTGATCGCTGCCCTAGGTAATGAATTCGGAAGTAATGGAGAAAGGGTGCAATGGAACGTACCCACCGGAGGATTTTTCCTCACGGTCACTGTTCCTTTTGAATTTACTCACAAAGAAGCAGAAATATGCGCACGCGACTATGAGGTATTGGTCATGCCACTTGCTTTCTTTGCTTTGAACGATACCAAGCATAGAGGAGTTCGCCTAGCGTTCAGCAACACCAACTCCGAATTCATATCGGAAGGAGTTTCGCGATTTGCTCGCTTCGTTGGTGACTACAGGGCTACTCCGGCTTGACAAATACATCTATTTCAACCTGATTTTCCCGGTTAAACCCGCTGCCTAACGAAGCAATCAGCATGACTCAATTTCCTCAGCACGGCATGAGCGTCGAAATACTTCGACAGGAGTTGCTGGATTTGCAACGCTCCGATTGGCGCCATAGTGAAGGGCGTTTACCTCTGCACGGGTATTTTGCAAGCGAGGCAGTTAGCAACATTGCAAGCGAGGCGGCTGCAATGTTTTCAAACACCAATGCGCTCGCACCAAATGCATTTCCTAGCTGCAAGAAAATGGAACAAGATGTCGTGTCAATGACACTTCATCTGCTAAACGGAAACACCGAATCCTCGGGCAGCATTACTTCAGGTGGAACCGAGAGCATAATTTTAAGCGTTAAAGCAGCGCGCGATAAAACGCGTGCATCGCGCACGCTTCGCAGGCCAAACATCATTGTTCCTTCATCCGCTCATCCTGCGTTTGACAAGGCCGCACAACTTCTAGATATCGCCATTACCCGTGTTCCGGTCGGCGCCGACTGGCGTTGCGATATCTCTGCAATGGAACGCGTTGTAGATAGTGATACTTTTTTAATTGCTGCATCTGCGCCCTCTTTGCCCTACGGTTTGATCGACCATGTGGCTGAACTGGGTGAGCTCGCGATCAAGCATGACATTTGGCTGCACGTGGATGCCTGTATTGGAGGACTTTTAGCTCCATTTGTGCGTCAAATTGGCCATCCCGTTTCTGACTTTGATTTCGGAGTGGCCGGCGTACGTTCGATCTCGACTGATTTGCATAAGTTTGGATACACCGCGAAAGGAGCCTCTCTTATTCTTTATCGAGATATAGAGGATCACCGTTTCCAGTACAGCCATTTTCGAAACTGGCCAAAGGGAGAGTACGTAACTCCAACCCTCGCAGGCACGCGTTCTGGAGGGCCAATTGCCTCCGCATGGGCGGTAATGCATTTTCTTGGCGAGGATGGCTATCGAGAGATTACAAAACGCTTGATGGCTCTTCGCGATCGCTATCTGGCTGGGTTTGAGGAAATAAAGGAAATCGCTGTGTTGGGGCACCCTGAACTCACGGTCCTTACCATCGTCTCCGACAAGGTTTCCATTTTTTCGATGGCCGATGAAATGCGGAGACGAAATTGGTATATGAGTTTGGTAGCTGAGCCAGCCGGTATTCAGCAAACTGTTAATTTAGTGCACGAATCCATGGTAGGTCCCTACATGGAGGATTTGAATGCTGCGGTCGCCTTTGCACGAACCCAGGATTCCGACGAAGACTTTCATCTTCTGCATGCCTCGCGTGTGGTGACCTACTGATGCACGGTCATGAGGTAACCGAGGGGTATCGACGACCCGTCGCCCGCTCGGACGGCACCCAGCCAATTGCTGTGAGATCGAAGCGTTCAAGAGCGCTCTCGCATTCGCGGTGCGCGACAGTGCCGCTCGCTAGGGTTCAGCCGCGTACCCGCCCGGTGCAGTAAATCCCTATCGCCCCCGAAGCCCCCTTTGTTACTACCTTGAAGACTCGATGAGTTCGGAGCCAACGATGATTCCCCTGTCTTTTGCCCAACAGCGGCTGTGGTTTCTCTATCGGCTCAACGGACCCAGTCCGACCTACAACGTTCCAACAGTCTTGCGCCTGCAAGGCCAGGTCGACGAGTCCGCGCTTCGCGCGGCTCTTGCAGACCTGGTCGCGCGTCATGAAAGCTTGCGGACCATCTTTTCGGACGCTGATGAGGTGCCGCAACAACTCATTCTTGCGCCTGACATTGCGTGCCCTGTCCTGCATGTACAGAAGGTTTCCGAGCAATCCTTCACTGAAATACTTGCCGAGGCAACCGGCTATCGCTTCGAACTGGATCGCGAGATTCCGCTGCGTACCTGGCTGTTCCACCTTGACGAGGATCGACACGTCCTGCTGATGCTGTGTCACCACATTGCCAGCGACGGCTGGTCGTGGGCCCCGCTGGCGCGCGATCTGGCCGCGGCCTACGGCGCGCGATGTGAGAGCAAGCCGCCGGAGTGGGCACCACTGCCCGTGCAGTACGCCGACTACGCGCTCTGGCAGCGCGAGTTGCTAGGCAACGAGAGCGACCCCGACAGCGTCATGGCAAGACAGCTGAATTACTGGCGGCAGGCACTCGCCGACCTGCCCGAGCAGCTCGATCTGCCCACCGACCGGCCGCGCCCCACAGTCTCCAGCTACCGCGGCGAGAGCCTCGATTTCCAACTCGATGCAGCACTGCACCAGCGCCTTGCCGCGCTCGCACGCGAAGGACAGGCCAGCCTGTTCATGGTGCTGCAGGCCGCGCTGGCAACCTTGTTCACGCGCCTGGGCGCGGGCACTGACATCCCTCTGGGCAGCCCCATCGCCGGGCGCAATGACGAGGCCCTCAACGATCTCGTGGGCTTCTTCACCAACACGCTCGTGCTGCGCACCGACACCTCGGGCAATCCCAGCTTCAGGGATCTGCTGGCGCGCGTGCGGGCAGCCAACCTGGCTGCCTATGCCCACCAGGACCTGCCGTTCGAGCGCCTCGTGGAGGTGCTCAACCCGGTGCGCTCCATGGCGCGACATCCGCTGTTCCAAGTAATGCTGGTGTTGCAGAACAATGCTCGGGCCAAGTTCGAGTTGCAAGGACTTACCTTGCTCAGCGCCGAGTCGATTGAGACGGACGCTGCCATCTTCGATTTGTCTTTCGAGTTGCGGGAGCAGCGCAGCCAAGACGGAAAGCCGCAGGGCATCACTGGTCGCATCGAGTTCGCCACCGACCTGTTCGATCGCGCCACGGTAGAGCGCCTGGCCGCACGGCTGCAGCGCGTGCTCGCAGCGATCGCGGCCGACCCCGC
>NZ_JARXVG010000027.1 GCF_029892485.1 Variovorax boronicumulans | reverse complement strand
TGACCTGCAGGCCAAGGGGGCCCAGTTCAACGAACTCACACCGGCCGAGCAGGCGCGCATGCGCACCGTTGCCAAGCCGGTCATCGACAAGTTCGCCGCCCAGTACGACCCTGCCATCGTCAAGCTCTACAACGACGAAATCGCCCGCATCCGCAAGCCATGACCGTCCGGCCGCTCGCGCTCGCCGCGAACAACGCCACGGGCTGAACGCCGCCTCGTTCCCGCCGGCAATCCTCATCCAACCGCTGCTCCTGCCGGCCGCCGCCGAGCAGCCCATCCGCTCTCGGGGAAGTGTCCCCGTGGGTCCCGCTTCGACCAAAAAAAGGAGACACCCTTGAAATCTTCCAGATCATTCCTCTTCGGACTTGCATCGGCTGCGGCGCTCGCGCTGGCGGTGACCGCCTGCGGTGGCGGCAGCGACGGCGGTGGCTCGTTCGCGGGCTTTCCAATCCAGCCGGTGGCACCGGCCGCACCCAATCAGCCGACCGTGCCGACCGACGAAGTACCGGTGCAGCCGACCGACCCCGTGGCCGAAGCGGACGACAGCTTCGACACCTACTACAACGTCTGCCGCGGCACCAACCCCAAGTGCTACAACAACTGGGGCGCGTTCGATACGACGCCCGACCGCGTGCTGGTCTACTCGCGCACCGCAGGTCCGCGCCACGCCGTGCTCGGCACACCGATGGGCTCCGGCCTCAACCCGGTGATGAACCCCGACAACATCATGCAGGCCGGCCTGGTGCGCATGCTGACGGCCGAGGGCATCACCGTCGACTGGACCGAAGACGTCGCGGTCCTCAGCAGCCGCATCAACAACTACAAGGCCATCATCTTCGCGAGCTCGAACCGCGACACCTTGTGGAACGGCGCGGTCGCCACGAGCCAGGACGCCGCACGCACCGCACTGCGCAACTACATGCGCCGCGGCGGCGGCTTCGTCGGCCTGCACAACGCGTTCGGTGCCGAATACAACTGGCCGTACTACGAAGGCCTGCTGGGCAACGCGAACTTCTACAACCACGCACCGAACCGTGCGGGCGATGTCGAAATCGTCTCGGACGACCCCTCGACGAAGGACGTGCCCAAGCGCTTCTCCTTCCAGGACGAGTGGTACAACCTCACGCCCTTCCCCACGAAGGTGAAGTTCCTCGCCAAGGTCGACACTTCCACGCTGAAGCCGCTGACCTCCGCGCCGCACCCCGGCCACGCGGACTTCCATCCGGTCGCCTGGTGCCAGTACTACGACGGCGGCCGCGCATGGCTCACCACCCTCGGCCACAACGCGCACTCGTTCACCGCGGACCTCTCGGGCGTCGGCGCCATCGAGTTCCAGAAGCTGGTCGTGCAGGGCGTCAAGTCGGCGATGGGCCTCACGCCTTTCTGCACCGAGTAACGGCATCCAAACCTTCACTGCGTAGAGGCATCCATGAAACCAAAGTCATTGGTCACGCTGCTTATTTCCTGCGGCGTGCTCGCATCGCCGTTGCTGATCACCGCATGCGGCGGCTCATCGGGCGGAGGCACGCCTTCGTTCCCGGTGGTGCCGGCACCGCCCGCGCCGCCGCCCCCGGGGCCCGGCGCGCCGCCACCGCCACCGCCCGCACCCGCCACGCCCTCGGCCAACCTGTCCGACTGCTGCACGGCAGGCGACAAGGACTTCCCGAAGGTCGGCGGCAACCTGGGCAACCAGAACTACTCCAGCCTCGCGAAGATCGACAAGGCCCAGGTCGCCAAGCTCGGCGGCGCCTGGGTCAACCAGATCGAAGGCGGCATGGCCACCGGCAACAACCAGAGCACGACGGTCGTGGTCGATGGCACCCTCTACATCGAGTCCGCCGTCGGCAACGTGATCGCGGTGGACGGCAAAACCGGCCTCACGAAGTGGAAGTGGACCACCCCTTACGGCTCGATCACGCGCCGCGGCGTGGCGGTCGCGAAAGACCTGGGCCTGGTCTTCACCGTCGCCAGCGGCAATCGCCTCGTGGCGCTGCGCACCGACACCGGCGCCATCGCCTGGATCAAGCAGTACCCGAGCAGCGCCACCGACCCCGACTACCAGGGCGCGCTGCAGAAGGTGGCGCTGGTCTATCACGACAAGCGCCTCTTCCTGGGCACCAACGACGGCAACCGCGGTGCGGCGTTCTCGGCCGATGCGCTCACCGGCAAGGTGCTGACGTCGTTCTGGGGCGTGCCGCGCGCCGGCGAAATCGGCTACGACACCTGGGGCGGCGCGGCCGAGTCCGATCGCGCGGGCGCCACGCCGTGGATCCATCCCGCGGTGGACCCCGAGCTCGGCCTCATCTACTGGACCTTCGGCAACGTGCGCGGCGGCTCGTCGCAGAACGGTTCCGCGCGCCCGGGCCTGAACCTGTTCGCCAACTCGCTGGTCGCGCTCGATTTGAAGACCGGCGAATACAAGTGGCACTTCCAGTCGGTGCACCACGACATCTGGGACATGGACAACGTGATGTCGCCCGTGCTCGCGGACGTGAAGATCGACGGCAAGGATCGCAAGGTCGTCATCTATGGCAGCAAGACCGGCATGTACTACATCCTCGACCGCAAGGACGGCAGTGCGCCGCTGGGCATCGACGAAGTACCCGTGAAGCAGGACGCCCGCCAGGCCAGCTGGCCCACGCAGCCGCTGCCGCGCCAGGGCGCGTGGACCGAGACCTGCATCGTCGACCAGCCGCTGGGCACCGCCATTCCCGGTGACCCCAACCGCGCCGTGCCCAACTACGTGAAGGGCTGCCTGTACGACGCGCACTGGGACGTGCCGATCCTCTCCATCCCCGGACACGGCGGCGGCGCCAACTGGAACCACCAGGCCTTCAGCCAGCGCACCGGCCTCGTCTACACGGGCATGGGCTATGTGTCGGCCGCGCACTCGCTCACCGAGTCGAGCAACGGCTTGCGTCCGCCGGGCACCTACATGACGGGCGCGGTGGTGGCGGTCGATCCGAGCACCAACCTTGTGAAGTGGAAGAAGCAGCTGCCGTACTCGCTCGCGCACGGCAACGGCATCCTGGCCACTGCATCGAACCTGCTCTTCATCGGCCAGCCCGACGGCAACCTGCTCGCGATGGACGCCAACGACGGCAGCGAACTGTGGCGCTTCCAGACCGGCGCGGCCATCAGCGCGAGCCCGATCGCCTACGAGATCGACGGCGAGCAGTACGTCGCGGTGTACTCCGGCGGCACGAGCATTCCGTACGGCGACTCGGCGCCGCGCGGCGACCGCCTGTGGGCCTTCAAGGTTGGCGGCACGGTGATGCCTCCCGCAACGCCGACACCGCCCGTCGTGCGCCGTCCGGTGTCCGGCTCGGCGGTGGAAGGTGCGGCGCTGCCGACGCCCAACACCGTGTTCCTCGCACGCGTGCAGACGCCGGCGAACGAGCCCGGCGCCGCCGAGTCGACCGCGGTCAACGCGATGACGCCGACCTTCATGCGCGTGCCGGCGAACACCACGGTGACCTTCACCAATCCGGTAGCCAATGCCAACACGCACTGCGCGACGCAGTTCTTCGAAGGCAGGTTCAACTTCCGCCTGGCCCCGGGGCAATCGGCGAACCACACCTTCGACACACCCGGCGAATACTTCTACAACGACTGTCATAGCCCGCGTCCTACGGGCAAGATCGTCGTGTATTGATACCGTGTCTTCATTCCCCAACCACTGAAGGAGCAATGCGATGAAATGGTGCAAGCCTGAGTTCGAGGAAATGCGTTTCGGCTTCGAGATCACGATGTACATCTCTGCTCGCTGAGAGCGGACCCCAACGGCACCGGCTTCCACCGGTGCCGTTTTTTCTTGTGCATATGAAGATATTGGTTCTAGGTTCGGGGGCGGGCGGTGGCTTCCCGCAATGGAATTGCAACTGCCGCCTCTGTGCCGGCCAGCGAAGCGGCGAGGTGCGGGCAAGCCCTCGCACCCAAAGCTCCATCGCGGTGTCCGCCAATGGCGACGACTGGGTCCTGCTCAATGCATCGCCCGACATCGGCGCGCAGCTGCGCGCGTCGAAAGCACTGCAGCCACGCCACGGCGTGCGCCACTCGCCGATCCAGGCGGTGGTGCTGATGGACTCGCAGATCGATCATGTCGCAGGCCTTCTCAGCCTGCGCGAAGGACCGCGGCTGCAGCTCTACTGCACGCCGGAGTCGTACGAAGACCTCACTGGCAGCCTGCCGCTCTTGAACGCGCTCGACAAGTACTGCGGCGTCACCTGGCACCCGATGCCGCTCGAGCCCGGCGGCGGCGCATGGCACGAGATCGCCGGCCTGCGCCTGCAGGCCGTGCCCGTGCCCGGCAAGGCGCCACCGTATTCACCACGCCGGCAGACCGAGGCGCGCAGCGACAACGCCGCCGTGCTCATCGAAGACCCGGCCACCGGCAAGCGCGTGCTCTACGCGCCGGGCCTCGCACAGGTCGGCGATGCCGAGCGCAAGAGTCTCGACGCCTGCGACTGCGTGCTGGTCGACGGCACCTTCTGGACCGAAGACGAGATGCTCACCGCAGGCCTGGGCGCCAAGCGCGCCGCCGACATGGGCCACCTGCCGCAATGCGACGGACCGCACGGCCCCGGCATGCTGAAAGCGCTCGACGCCTGCGCTGCAAGGCGCAAGGTGCTCATCCACATCAACAACAGCAATCCCATCCTCGACGAAGACGGCGCGGAGCGCGCGGAACTCACGCGCCGCGGCATCGAGGTCGCCTTCGACGGCATGGAACTGGAGATCTGAACACGTGACGCAGCAACAGCAGCATCCACAGGACGCGTGGTCCCCGCAGGTCTTCGAATCGAAGCTGCGCGCCATGGAGTCGCGCTACCACAGCCATCATCCGTTCAATCGCCGCCTCAACGCGGGCGAACTGCAACCGTTCCAGGTGCGGGGCTGGGTGGCGAACCGCTTCTATTACCAATGCCGCATTCCGGTGAAGGACGCGGCCATCCTCTCCAACTGCGACGACCGCGCGACGCGCCGGCGCTGGGTGGTGCGCATGCTCGACCACGACGGGCATGACGGCCACGAAGGCGCCAACGCCGGCGGCATCGAGATCTGGACGCGCCTGGGCATCGCCACCGGCCTGCGGCGCGAGACGCTCGAATCGCACGCGCTGGTGCTGCCCGGCGTGCGCTTCGCGGTCGATGCGTACGTCAACTTCGCGCGCACCGCGCCGTGGCAGGAAGCGGTGATTTCCTCGCTCACCGAGATGTTCGCGCCGCGCATCCACAAGGACCGGCTCGCGGGCTGGCCCACGCACTATCCGTGGATCGACACCTCGGGCCTCGACTACTTCCGCAGCCGCATCCCGCTGGCCGACCGCGACGTCGAGCACGGCCTGGAGGTCGCGATGCAGTGGTGCGCCACGCGCGAGCGGCAGGAGCGTGCGCTGCAGATCCTGGGCTTCAAGCTCGACATCCTCTGGGCCATGCTCGATGCCATCGAGCGCGCCTACCCCGACGATCTTCCCAAAGAGCAGCAGCCATGACGCAATGGACCGACAGCGCGCAGCCGTCGCTGGGCACGATGTACCGGCTGCAATGGGAAGACGCGCAGCAATGCCACGTGCTGCTGTTCCCCGAGGGCATGATCAAGCTGAACGGGCCGGCGGCGGAAATCCTCAAGCGCTGCGACGGCCAGACGTCCGTGGCCGCGCTCGTGACGGACCTGGAGACCACCTTCGGTGAAGTCGACCTGCGCGCCGACGTGATCGAGTTCCTGGAGCAGGCCCATGGACGCCACTGGATCCGGTGACACCCGCACCCCGCATGGCGGCGTCGCCGCGAAGCCGCCCCTTTGGCTGCTCGCGGAGCTGACCTACCGCTGTCCGCTGCATTGCGCCTTCTGCTCGAACCCGGTGGACTACACCAGCTACAGCAACGAGCTCACGACAGACGAATGGATCCGCGTGTTCCGCGAAGCGCGCGCGATGGGCGCGGTGCAGCTGGGCTTCTCGGGCGGCGAGCCGCTGGTGCGCGACGACCTCACGGAACTCGTTGCGGCGGCGCACGACCTGGGCTTCTATACCAACCTCATCACCTCGGGCGTGGGCCTCACGCCGCAGCGCGCCGAGGCGCTGAAGAAGGCGGGGCTCGACCACATCCAGCTCTCGTTCCAGGACTCGAGCCGCGAGCTCAACGATTTCCTCAGTTCGACCAAGACCTTCGACCTCAAGCAGCGCGTGGCGCGCACGATCAAGGACCTCGGCTATCCGATGGTGCTGAACTGCGTGATGCACCGCTACAACCTGCCGCACGTGGGCCGCATCATCGAGATGGCCGAGTCGATGGAGGCGGATTTTCTAGAGCTCGCCAACGTGCAGTACTACGGCTGGGCATGGCGCAACCGCGAGATGCTGATGCCCACGCGCGCGGCGCTGGCCACCGCCGAAACCGTGGTCGACGCGCACCGGCCGCGCCTGGATGGCCGCATGAAGATCCTCTGGGTCGTGCCCGACTACGCCGAGGGCAAGCCCAAACCCTGCATGGCTGGGTGGGCCAGCGTGTTCCTCGTGGTCGCACCCGATGGCGTGGCCTTGCCGTGCCACAGCGCGCGCATGCTGCCGGGGCTCGACTTCCCCAGCGTGCGCGAGCACTCCATCCGTGAGATCTGGCAGGAGAGCCCGGCGTTCGGCGCCTATCGCGGCACCGGCTGGATGAGCAGCACCTGCCAGAGCTGCGACGACAAGGAGAAGGACCACGGCGGCTGCCGCTGCCAGGCGTTTCTGCTCACCGGCGATGCGGCCGCCACGGACCCGGTCTGCCCGAAGAGCCCGCAGCATGCGGAGGTGGAGGCGATGGTCGCTGCAGCGGTAGACCCGCGCGAGGTCAGCGCGCCGATCCGTTTCGTGCCGGGCGCGCGGCGTGCAGGCGAACTCGTGTTCCGCACGGATGCCAATGCTCGCGGCTGAGCGGGCTCGCGCATGACGATCGTCCATCGCCTGCCGTTGAGCGGTGGCCATGTCATGCATGTCGAGGAGCACGGCAATCCGCGCGGGCTGCCCGCGCTGGTGCTCCACGGCGGGCCCGGCTCGGGGAGTTCGCCGCTGCAGCGCAGCGGCTTCGACCCCACGCGCTACCGCATCATCTGCCCCGACCAGCGCGGCGCAGGCCTGAGCACGCCCACAGGATCGATCACGCACAACACGCTTGCCGACCTGCTCGATGACCTGCGGCGCCTTCGCGAGCATCTGCATGTCGACCGGTGGCTGGTCGTCGGCGGATCGTGGGGCGCGACGCTGGCGCTCGTGCATGCGCTGGACCAGCCTTCGGCCGTTGCGGGGCTCCTGCTGCGCAACGTGTTTCTGGCCCGCGCTTCGGACATCCACGATTTCTTCGCAGAGGCTGAACGGCACGGCGGCCCCGAATGGCGCGTGCTGTGGAACGAAGCACGAGGCCGGCAATGCCCGATCACGGCGTTGATCGCGGACATCTTCGCGCACGGAACGTGGGAGCGGCAGCGGGAGGTCGCGCTCTGCTGGTCAGATTGGGAGCAGCGCATGTCGGGCGGAAACGCCGCGCCGCCGGGCGATGGCGCCGCATTGCAGCGAATGGTGTCGCGCTACCGCGTGCAGAGCCACTACCTGCGCCATGGATGCTGGCTCGGTGCGCCCACGTTGTTGGAGCGATGCGCCGCGTTGCCCGAGGTTCCCACGCTGATCGTGCACGGGACGCACGACGCCCTGTGCCCGCCGGAAGGCGCGCAGGCGCTCGCGAACGTCCTGCGGGGTCGTGCCGCGCTGCAATGGGCGCAGGGCGCGGGGCACAACCCCACGCATCCCGCCCTTGCCGCAGCGATGACAAAGGCGCTGCGCGACTACGCGGACTCGCAGGCCTTCAGCGCAGACGCTCCTTGAGCGGGTCGCCGATCAGCGCCACGCGGCCATCCTTGCGGCGCGCCCACAGCCGCTCGTTGCCGTGGCCGTCGTCGGCGGCGAAGAGCACCGCGTCGCCCAGTGCGCGAAAGCCCAGCGGCAATGCGTTGCGCGCACCGGCGGCCACGTCGGCGACCGCGCGCGTGCCGGCCGTGGTGCCATCGCTGCGCCACGGCTCGACGCCCGTCGCACCGCCGCCGTTCGCGGAGAACCACAGCTGTGAACCGATCACCGCAAAGCGCGCGGGCGATCCGCTCTCGGCGCCCGGTGCGATGTCCTTCACCAGCACGGTGCCCTTGGCGGTGCCGTCGCTGCGCCACAGCTCCGCGCCCGACGTGCCGTCGGTCGCTGCGAAGTAGACGCGGCCGCCCATCGCCGCGAGCGGGCTCGAGATCGACCCGCCCGTTCCCGGGCGAATGTCCTTGACCAGCGTCGTGCCGCCTTCGGTGCCATCGCTCTTCCAGAGCTCGGTGCCATGCACGCCGTCGTCGGCTGCGAAGTACAGCGTGCGGCCAACCGCGACCAAGTGCGAAGGCCGCGAGGGCGACGATCCCGGCCGCAGGTCCTTCACCATGCGCGTGCCGCGTTCGGTGCCGTCGCTCTTCCACAGCTCGATGCCGTGCTCGCCATCGTGCGCGGTGAAGTAGATGTCATCGCCGATGGCGGTCAGCGCCTGGATGCCTGCATCTTCGACGCCCGGGCGAACGTCCTTCACCAGGCGCGTGCTCTCCGGCGTTCCTTCGGTCGCCCAGAGTTCATGGCCGTGCGCGCGCGTGGTCGCGGTGAAGAACAGCCGCTTGCCGGCCACCGTGAGTTGCCGCGTCACCGCGCGCGGCCCCGCGTCGATCGACGACACGCGCGTCGTCGTCTCCGCTGTGCCCGATGTCTTCCACAACTGGAATCCGGTGCTGCCGTCATCGGCCACGAAGTACAGCGCATCGCGGAACACGGTCAGCTCGCTGGGCATCGCGCCTTCCTCGCCGGGCCGCAGGTCGATCACCCGCGTGGTGCCCGCGGCCGTGCCGTCGGTGCGCCAGAGTTCGAGGCCGCTCGCGCCGTCGGTGGCTGTCGTATAGACATGGCCCTTGAACAGCGTCTGCCCCGCCGGGAAGGAACCGCGAAAGCCCGGGCGAATGTCCTTCAGCATGCGCGTGCCGGCGCTGCTGCCGTCCGTGATCCACAGCTCCTGGCCCGATGCGATGTGGAAGGCGCTGAAGAGCATCTTCCCCTTGAGCGGCACGAGGCCGGTGGGCGAGACGAAGGCCAGCGCCTGTCGCTGCTCGGGCAGCACCTCGCGCTCGGGGTCCTGCGCGATGGCGGGCAGCTGCACCAGCAGCGCGAGGGCGGCCAGCCACGCGGGCCGCATGGCGGGAAAAGAGGCGAAGGGCATCTCAGCCTCCGAACCAGCGCGCCGGCGCAATCACCAGCTGCGGAAACGCCACCATCACGAACAGGATCGCGAACTCCGCGATCATGAACGGCACCACGCCGCGCGTGACGTCGTCCATCGATATCTTTCCGACGCCGGCCACCACGTTCAGCACCGTGCCCACCGGTGGCGTGACCAGCCCGATGGAGTTGTTGATGATGAAGAGCACGCCGAAATACACCGGGTCGATGCCCGCCGCCTTCACCACCGGCATGAGCACCGGCGTGAGGATCAGGATGGTCGGCGTCATGTCCATCGCGGTGCCCACGACCATCACGATCACCATGATCGCGACCATCAGCAGGATCTGGTTGCCCATGAAGGGCTCCAGCAGGCCGACGATCTTGGAGGGCAGGTCGGCCACCGTGATGAGCCAGGCGCTCACCATCGCCGCGGCGATCAGGAACATCACGATCGCACTGGTCTTGGCCGCGCTCACGAAGATGCCGTACAGGTCGCGCCAGGTGATCTCGCGGTAGATGACGGTCGAGACGAAGAGCGCATACACCGCGGCCACCACCGCGGCCTCGGTGGGCGTGAACACGCCCATGCGCAGGCCCACCAGGATGATCACCGGCAGCATCAGCGCCCAGGTCGCCTTGCGGAAGGTGGCGAAGATCTCGGCCGACGACTTGCGCGGCGGCGGCACGATCTTCTCGCGCCGCACGAGCCAGGCCCAGGTGAGCCACAGCGCCGCACCGATCAAAAGGCCCGGCACGATGGCCGCGAGGAACAGCTTGGAGATCGACACGTTGGCCGCCACGCCGAAGATCACCAGCCCGATGCTCGGCGGGATCACCGGCCCGATCACGCCCGTGGCCGCGATGAGGCCGGCCGCGCGCGGCTTGTCGTGGCCGGCCTTCACCATCATCGGCAGCAGCAATGCGGTGAGCGCTGCGGCATCGGCCACGGCCGAACCCGAGAGCGCCGAGAGCAGGCAGCCGGCCATGATGGTCACGTAGCCCAGGCCGCCCTTCACATGGCCGACCACCGCGAGCGCGAAGTCGACGATGCGTTTGGAGAGACCGCCCACGTTCATGATCTCGCCGGCCAGCATGAAGAAGGGCACGGCCAGCAGCGGAAAGCTGTCGGCGCCGCCGATCACGTTCTGCGCGAGGATCTGCGCATCGAACAGGTCCAGGTGCCACATGAGCGCCACGCCGCTCGCGAGCAGCGCGAACGCAATGGGAATGCCCATCGCCATGGCGAGCAGCAGGGAGCCTACAAAGACGAGGATGGTCATTTGCGCGCTCCGGTAGCGTCGTTCTGCGAACCCAGGATCTGCTGGAGTTGGACCGCTTCTTCAGATTCCTGAACCATCACCAGATCGCTTTCGGCAATGCGCCCCGTGAGAAGGCGCAGCAGGTCGAGCGCGAGGATGAACCCGGCCAATACGGAGAACACCACGCCCGAGGCATACACGATGGCCATCGACGCGCCGGTGACCGGCGCCGTCACGTCCCAGTTGATGCGCGCCTGCGCCATGCTGCCCTGGAACAGCAGCCACACGATGTAGAGCATCACCACATGGCCGACGGCCAGGCAGATCTTCTTGCCGATGGGCGGCAGCTTCTGCACCACCATGTCCACGCCCAGGTGGCCGTGCTCCTTCAGCGCGACCACCGCGCCCAGGAAGGTCATCCAGATGAAGAGCCAGCGCGAGACTTCTTCCGACATCGTGATGCCGGAGTTGAAGCCGTAGCGCAGCACCACGTTGCCGAACACCAGCACCACCATGACCGCGAGCGCGGCCGCGATCAGCGCCTCGATGCCGGTGCAGCACCGGTCGATCCAGCGGTTCATGGCGCAGCCGCGGCCAAGGCTTGCTTCTGCATCTCGACCAGCGCGCGCAGCGCGGCCAGGTACGACAGCGGGCCGAGGCCCTGCACCGTGCCCTTGACCGCCGGCGAGATGATCGAGTGCGCGCGCCAGGCTTCGCGCGCGGCGATGTTGGACATGTGCACCTCGATGGTCGGGAACGGCATGGCCTTGATCGCGTCGTGCAGCGGCACGCCGTGCTGCGTGAGGCCGGCGGGGTTGACCAGCGCACCCTGCGCATCGTCGATGTGCGCGTGCAGGAAATCGATCAGGTCGCCTTCGTGGTTCGACTGGATCGTCTCCAGCGTCACGCCGAGTTCGGCCGCGAGCGCCTGCAGCTGCGCATTGATTTCGGCGAGCGTGGTCTTGCCGTAGATGTGGGGTTCGCGGCGACCGAACAGGTTGAGGTTGGGGCCGTGGAGTACGAGGATCTTCATGGGGAGCTTCGGTGAGGGGCTTTACTTGCGGATGCGGGCGATTTCGTCGTTGTAGAGCTTGACGATGGAGGGGTCGTACTGGGCGGCGAACTTGTCGATGACCGGCTTGGCAACGGTGCGCATGCGCGCCTGCTCGGCCGGTGTGAGTTCGTTGAACTGCGCGCCCTTGGCCTGCAGATCG
>NZ_JARXVG010000026.1 GCF_029892485.1 Variovorax boronicumulans | reverse complement strand
GTGAAATAGGTCATTCAGGCTCTCCTTCGTAGTGGATTTACGAGTCTAGGAAGAGAACTCCGCAGGTCAAATCAACCCGCCCGATCACCGATGCTCTCTTGGCCGAAGGCGGCGCTACACCGCATCGGAATCTAAGGCACCGCCTCCCAGCACCGCACGATGCGTTTCGGGCGACACCAGAATCTGGCTGCCAATGGGCACATTGGCCTTCTCAACGTCGACAAGCAATACGACGACGCGCCAGGTCCGTTCCCGCTGTGCAGACGTCGGGGTGTTGCCGAAGTTGAAGTGCGCCATGTTGAGCTGGGCTTGAGCCTTGAATTCGCTTCCGCCAGGCGCGACAACAAGGACCTTTTCCGATAGGTTCTTCCAGCCATCTTGCACAGGGAAATCCGGCGCCAAGGTTAGGCCGATGCCGGAGAGCTGGAAGCGCTCTGCAACCGTCAGCAACACGATTCGTTTCACGCGATTGGACTCCTGCTTGGAATGACCGTTCCTGGCCGAATATAGCCTTTGCTGCGCCGGTTCTACCGCCCTCAAGCGCTAGCTGAAATTCCTTAGATTTGCCGCTCGTTGGGCTGCCTGGAAGGGCCGTGAACGATTCGACTGTGCGCAGTTCGCGCAGGTCTGTAGCTGCGGTTCATCCTTGCTCAGGACACTAACGCAATCATTTCCGACCACGAGGAATTCGCGTAGCTCTTCGTATAACCGGCCGGTCACGAAATGCGCACGGTGAAGCTCGAGAGCTTTCCACCCGCCCGCCGTGACCTCGAAAAGCCAGCCCGTCTTCAATGAGCACTCAGACCAGAATTCTGTCAGGTCGAGTTCATCGAGTACTCGGAATCCCCAGACCGAGGGAAACACCACGTCAGTGGCGAGCTCCGAACCTTCCACTCTCATCTTGAGGCCATCGCCCGCGTATGAGATGGACACGACCTCACACGTGGAGTCCGGCTGAAACGGGCCCGCTATGACCCTCACGACCGGCTTTAGACGAATCAGGTCCTCGCCCCGACCCACGGCCATGGCGATTTGATAGGCGACGTGCTCGGCTTGGCCCTTTCCTGGATGGTCGTCGGGAACGACCTCAATCGCCTCAACTTCAAGGCGGGTTCCAAGTTCAGAGTTCGCCCGATCCACACCAGCCAGTATCTCGGACACGTGATTCGACAGGTCAAACTGGACCGCGGCTTCCGTTTGATCCATCGCGAGTAGCCGAATCAACGTTGGGCCATTGGGCGGGGCCTTTCCAAATCGAACGGAAACCAGGACGCACTTCGGACCGGTCGCGTGCTGATAACGGTAGAAGACCGAGCGCTGGATGCGTGTGATGTCCATTATTGAGGGCGATTTTGAAAGACAGGTTCTGGCCGAAAGCGACTTGATTGTCTATTCCACCGCATCACGCAGATCCGTCAGCAGCTCCTCAAAATCGTCTTCGCTCACGCCAGATACCTCTTCGGGTAGGAGCCACATAGCTGTGGCATCGAGATGCGCAATAAGAGCCTCAGAGGTACCTTCGAGAAGCTTCCGCTTCGACCACGCTCGATAACCTGGCAACTGCACCAGCGCATAGTCCCGCGCACGAGCCTGGAGGTCGAGAGCGCGCTTCGCTACATCCAAATCTTCATTCATGGGCAATGCCTACATTGGTGCAGCGGCCGAACGAGCGCTCTGCAATGCATTCTGTCCGATGCTGCGAGTGTCTGGTAGTGGCCGCATTCTGCCGGTGAACGCTTCCGCTCAGAGCACGGCCTGCCCGGGTTTCCATTTCCAGCTGCCGGCGATGATCTCCAGATAGTCGTCATGCCCAAGCAGCAGAAAGTGACGCGCGTCGCGAGGGTGGCCTAGAGCCGCAAGCCAGAGCGAACCTTCCACCTCATACATCCCGGGGTCCGGACAAGCTCCCGTGGACAGCCAAAGGTCGTGAATTCGTTGAACGCAGGCTTCGGCAGTCTCGTCCTCTCGCATGTTGCTCGGGACGAGCGACCAGTCGTATGCCTCTTCCTCGACAACCTCCGTGTCGGCGAAAGCGGGGGTTTGTCGAACCCTTATGCAGTTCGAGAACTCAAGCTGCACCAGCCTGTGCCTGGAGCCGTGCCAATCGGATGCTTCGACGAAGTCCTCGGGGGCCGGGATGGTAGCTGCGACAGAATCGGCTGCCGCATCCAGACCGGCGGTTTTGAAGAACCCGATAAAGGTCACGTACGCGCTGCCGTTGACGTCTCGCTGGGTGACGCCAATGTGCGGAACCGACGGACTGACCTTCCAGGGAACCGTAGGCGGACGAAGACGTGGCTTCATGCCCGTTTTCCGCCGGCGAAGCTGCAAATCAGAAGGTTCATCGGAATGTCTGGTCTTGGCCGGTTTCGGGCTACGGCCTTTCCTTCGCCATCACGCCCGCAATTGCCTTCTCGAATACGCGGACGGATCGCACTTGTCCGTCATATTGATTCACGCGGGCCTCTGTGAGCACCAGCGCATCCGTGGGCTGGTCCTTCGCGATGTACAGCTCAAAGACAACTTCGTCTTCCTCCCAGTGCGTTCCAAGCGTGAGCTCGACATCGTCGGGAATGCGCCCGAACGACTCAAGCGCAGTTCGAGTTGCACGCCGAGCCGCCTCCTGCAAGGAAGCCAACGGGATTTTTTGCGGTCTGGTTGTCGCCATGTGGTCAGATTCTGTCGCGTCGGCGAGTGACTGGTCTTGGCCGACTGTAGCCGGTCGTGATGAAAGCGTTAGCGACTCAGGGCAGCGCACTCACCGTCGGCCAAGGCGCGGACCACGCCTGGCAGGGACAGCTTGTATTCCGGTCCTAGTCCCACATCGACTGCCCAAGGCTTGAACTCGCCACGCTGGCAGTCGCCCCGCCGCGCGGCGGCGATGCCTGCGCCCAGACGGGAGTCGAGGGACGATCCAGGCGTGTTGCCGAGCGTGCTGTTGGCTTGTTCTGCGAACGAGCGTGGGCGGCTCTTATCCATGTCTCGCAAGGCGCGGCGCGTGGCTTCGGAGTTCAGGTCGAGCGGTCGCGGCTGCGCTGTGGATGGCAGGTCGGGTGTCACAGGCGCGGCAGGTTCGGTTGCAGCGATGCTCGAGGCATCACGCCGGACAGCAGGCGCAATATCAGGCCGCGTGCGAGCGCGTACACCCAGTGCGCGGGCCGTCGATGGCACTGGGGATGATGTCGGCGGCAAGGCAGGCTTGGTGGGCGGATTCGGAGGCTCGACAGCGATCAAATGCACTGCGATACGCTGTACATCGGCGGCCGCCGGTATACCCGGTTTGCTCGCGATACTGAGGAAGCCGATCATCAGGCCGTGCAAGGCAGCGACGACGAGGACCAAGGCAAATCTGGTGGCGTAACGCTTCAAGTCACGCGGGGACGAAATCTGCATCGGTCGTTTCATCGTGCCGTTTGAAGCGATCTAGATAGCATGATCACCTGTTTCAAGCTGGAGGCTTTGGGGCTCATTTCTACGCCCTCCTCGAATGGCCGGTTGTGGCCGCATTCTGGCGCACGGCAGTGCAGCCTCAGCGCCGGACCAAGGTCCCATCGACCAGGTCGAAGGCTTCGCCGTTCACTGCTGTAATCGTCCCCTCAAACCGCAGGTCAAGTTTGTGCTCTGGATCCCAGCGCGGGTTGACGTACACGCTGGCGACGAGGTCGGGGTCGACCACAAGGGCCACTGAATCCACCTCCCCCATGACTTGGGCTCTGGTCAGGCCCGTGGGGACATCCCAAAAGTCGAGCCACTCACTGGCTTCGGCGTACCGGTAGTGCGCATAGATGAGGTCCAAGATGTCTTCGGCATGCTGTTCCGCATATTCAGAGAGCCTAGACGCCAGCTCAAGCATTGCCGCACTGGGTCGCCCGCCCGACGGCATCCGGAGTTCGACGGGCATGTCGCCGATGGCGGTGTGAACAACCGGATTCGATAACCAAGGGCCCATGGCGCGACGAAGTAAAGGGTGGTTTGGAGCGAATTCTGACCGGGGTCGGAAGGTCCCGTGTTGGCCGTTAGCCGGCGGGTTTCTTACAAAGCAGCGCCCTGTCTGTATCCGGGGTCGATGGTACGAAGCACTGCAGCGTTCCGTCCCGCCCGTCCAGATACAGCCTTCCGCAAGTCTCGCACTGCCACATCGACCGCAAGCTGTCGCCCCAGAAAATCTCTCGCGCCCTCATCGACAGAGCATCAAGTGTCAGTTGGCTTGCGACTGCGGCACCGATGACATGTTCGTCAAATGCGTCCCACTTCGCACACCAATCTTGGTCAGGCGTAAAGCGAGCCTTGTTTGGGGTGTCGTCGTTCCCGTCGTAGATTGTCGAACCGCAGTGGCAAGCAATTTTCATGGATCTAAACCCCTTTGCTTGCGAACTCTATCGCTTCGCCGACCGACTGCTTCTAACCGGCTGCAGCCGGACGCGACGGTCGTCAGTAGGCGCCGCCCCTAGGTACGCAGCCATCCGAGTCATGCAGCTTACCTTCAGCGAGCACGTTTTCCGTCTTGCAGACCTCGTTGAAGCTCCAGACCTCAAAGGCATCACCCGGAATTGCATGCTGTTCCAGATAGGCTTCAAATTCTTCGAGGTCCTCGAATGAAACGACACATGGACAACTTGCCCCTCGATAGAACCAGTGCTGAACAATGACAGGACCTCTAGCCAACGCATTCTTGATTTTCGCAAGGCTTGCTTCGGAAAGAATCTTGGCTCCTTCCTCAGTCCAATCGTCGGGGGCGTGGCGATCAGGAATTCGTTTCATAGGTTATCGCGAGAAGTGATTCTTTGGACTCGACCGCTCCGAGAGTAGACCGTGTTGAGCGGCTGCTCTTGGCCGACTGTAGCCGGTCGCGCTGCCCTCTCGAAGGACCCTCAAGAGACATCGGACTTCGCTGCGCCGCAGGCCCTCGCCCCAACCCTCCCCAAGGGGAGAGGGAGCACGACATCACTGCAGCGCGAACCGGTCCCGCTGCGCCTGCGCGCACTCACCCATCACGTTCAACGCACGCGACACCGCGGGCGTGCCGATCACAAACGGATTGGCCTCGTTCGCCGGCTGCTGCCGCAGCGCCGCCAGCCGGGTCTGCGAGCTGTCCATGGCCGAATGGTTCGACAGCAGCACATCGACGTTCTGCGCCTTCACCACCGTGTCCATGCGCCGGGTGGCGCCGATGTAGCTCTCCAGCCGCGGCAGGTTCTTGCCGAAGTTGAAGGCGGTGCCGCCCCAGAGCATCGCGCGGTGCTTCCGGCCGTTCGCGCTCACGTCGAACACGGGCGAGATCGTGCCCATGGTGTGGCCCGGCGTGATGTACAGCGTGACGGTGGTGTCGCCTAGCGTGAGGCGGTCGCCGTCCTTCGCCGACACATCGCCCGCGCCACGCTTGGGTGGTGCGCCCCAGACGGGCGTGGCGAACTCGAGCTTCGTCTCGGTCATCGTCCAGTCGGCCTCGCTCATCACCACGCGGGCGCGGTACTTCTGCGCAAGGTAGGGCGCACCGCCGTAGTGGTCGCCGTGGCCGTGGGTGACGACCACGTACTTGATCTGCGCCGGATCGAGCCCGAGCCTGCGCATGCCGCCTTCGATGAGCGCGGCGGCTTCCATCTGGTTGTTGAGCGCATCGATGAGGATGATGCCATCCGAGGTCTTGATCGCCCAGGCGCTCACCCAGTCGGCGCCCACGAAGTAGAGGTTGTCGAAGGCCTTGCCCGGCGGCGGTGCGGGCTTGTCGATGAGTGCCCTGAGGCCCTTGTCCATCTCGGCCTGCGGCGGCTGTGCGGCCGGCGCGGGCTTGCAGAGCGCCAGGAGCGGCGTGAGGTCGGTGCCGGCCGTGCGCGTGGCGGCGGCGACGTGCGCGGCCACGGTGGCTTCCGAAGGAGGTTGTTGCTGCGCCGGCGTTTGCGCGCAGCCTTGGGTGAAAGCGACAACCGCTGCCAGGGCGGTGGTCTTCAGCAGCAGGGTGCGTGAGTTCTCGCGAAGAAATGCCATCGGTGTCTCCATGCCGTCATTGCGGCCCGTTGTGGAGACACCATTCTGCGACTGCGAGGCTTATTCGATGGTCGCGCCCGAAGCTTGCACGATGCCCTTCCACTTCTCGTAGTCGGTCTTCAGCAGCGTGCCGAACTGCTCGGGCGTCATGCTCTGCGGCTCGGCGCCCTGGCCGATGATGGCGGCCTTCATTTCGGGCGTGGCCAGCAGCTTGTTGATCTCGGTGTTCAGCGTGGCGACGATGTCCTTGGGCGTGCCGGCCGGCACGAAGACGCCGTACCAGGTGCTCACGTCGAAGTCCTTGTAGCCGAGCTCGGCGACGGTGGGCGTGTCGGGCAGCGAGGTGCTGCGCTTTGCCGAGGTCACGGCCAGCGGACGCAGCTTGCCGGCCTTGATCTGCGCCATGGCCGAGGGCACCGACGACACCATCAGGTCGACGTTGCCCGCGAGCACGTCCATCATGGCCGCGTTGGAGCCCTTGTACGGCACGTGGCGCATCTTGATCTTGGCGGCGCTGTTGAAGATCTCGCCGGCCAGGTGGATGGTGGTGCCGTTGCCGGGCGAGCCGTAGGTGATGGTGTCGGGCGCGGCGCGCGCGGCCTTCACCACGTCGTCCAGCGTCTTGAACTTGGAGTTGGCCTGCGTGACGATCACGACCGGCGTGTAGGCCACGTGTGCCACGGCCGTGAGGTCCTTCACCGGGTTGTAGCTCAGGTTCTTGTAGAGCCAGGGCGCGACGACCATGTTGTCCTTCTGGCCCATCACGATGTCGTAGCCCGTGGGCGCGGCGCGCGCGGCCTCGGCGATGCCGATGGTGCCGCCGGCACCGCCGCGGTTGTCGGGCACCACGGTCCAGTGGTTGGTCTCGGTGAGCTTCTGCGCGACCAGGCGGGCGAGGATGTCGGTGCCGCCGCCGGGCGGGAAGGGCACGATCATGCGGATGGGCTTGGCGGGATAGGCCTGCGCGTGCGCAGCGGTGGCGAACGTGAGGGAAGCGGTCAGCGGGAGCGCCAGCGCGAAGGCCAGCGAGCGGGTGAATTTGCTGATGATCATGGGTTTGTCTCTTCGTCTGCCAAGTTCGGGTTGCAGCAGTGTCGATGGAAGCCTTCAGGCCTCACTGCACCAGGGGTGCAGTGTGCCGGAAGCGGCGCCAGGGGATTTTCTTCGTTCGCGATGGGCCCCGTATCCAGCGGCGGCGGCTTGACATGCGCGGTCCGGTGCCGAAGATGGAGCGCCGATCCACGCAGGAGACACCCATGCTCGGAAACATCAATGCAGTGGCCAATCTCGCAGTGAAAGACCTCGCGGTGGCCCGCCGGTTCTACGAAGACATCCTGGGCCTCGCGCAGATCGATGCGGAGGGCGACGAGGTCGTCGTCTACCGCAGCGGCAACACGCGCATCAACGTGTACCGCTCGTCGTTCGCCGGCACCAACCAGGCGACGGCCGTGACCTGGTCGGTCGATGGCGACATCGGGCGCCTCGTGGCCGCGCTCCAGGCCAAGGGCGTGCGCTTCGAGCACTACGACATTCCAGGCGCAACGCTCGAAGGCGACATCCACGTCACGGGCGACATGAAGGTCGCCTGGTTCAAGGACCCGGACGGCAACATCCTCAACCTCATCAACGATTGAGGCGTTGCCGCCGGTCGGCGATCAGCCGAAGTTCCGGGCGGCGAAGTCCCAGTTCACCAGCTTGGCCAGGAAGGTCTCGACGAACTTCGGGCGCAGGTTGCGGTAGTCGATGTAGTAGGCGTGTTCCCAGACGTCCACGGTCAGCAGCGCGGTGTCTGCAGTGGTCAGCGGCGTGCCGGCGGCGCCGGTGTTCACGATGTCCACCGATCCATCGGCCTTCTTCACGAGCCAGGTCCAGCCCGAACCGAAGTTGCCCACGGCCGACTTCACGAAGGCTTCCTTGAAAGCGTCGTAGCTGCCCCACTTGGCATCGATGGCCTTGGCCAGCGCGCCGGTCGGTGCGCCGCCGCCCTGGGGCTTCATGCAGTTCCAGAAGAAGGTGTGGTTCCAGATCTGGGCGGCGTTGTTGTAGATGCCGCCGCTGGCCTTCTTGATGATTTCTTCCAGCGTGAGGGCTTCGAACTCGGTGCCCTTCTGCAGGTTGTTCAGGTTCACCACGTAGGCGTTGTGGTGCTTGCCGTAGTGGTACTCGAGGGTCTCTTGCGAGTACTCGGGGGCCAGCGCGTCGAGGGCATAGGGCAGGGGTGGGAGCTTGTGTTCCATCGTGGGTCCTTCTTGGTGGTGGGTAAAACGTTCAGGCGCGGGGCGTGGGGCTGACCTGGTAGGCGCAGCGCCGCGCACCCGCGAGCACATGCTCGACGCGGCTGACGGTCACTTCGGGCCCCAGCACTTCGTCGAAGAGTTGCAGTTCACTGCGGCAGAAACCCGTGCAGGCCTGCGCCGCGGTGCAGATGGGGCAGTGGTTCTCGATGAAGAGAAAGCCGTCGCCCTCGGGCCGGAACTCGGCCATGTAGCCTTCGCGGCTGCGAATTTCCGCGAGCCGCTCCAGCCGCGACTTGAGGCTGCGCGCGCCGCGCATGGCTTCGGTGTAAGTGGCGCGCATCGCGTTCTCGCGCGCGCCGATCAGCTGGTCCATGCCCTTCTCGCCGAACACGCTGATCACGGCGCTGATCATCTGCACCGTCATTTCCGCGTGCGTGTCGGGAAAGCGCTTGTGGCCTTCGCCGGTGAGCCGCCAGATCTGCGTCGGCCGGCCGCGGCCGCTCGGGCGGCTCTCTGCGTCGACCAGGCCTTCGGCCTCCAGCTTGGCCATCTGCTGGCGCACCGCTTCCACCGTGACGCCCAGCACCTTGGCGATGTCGGGAATGCCGAGCGCGCCGCGGGTCTTGAGCGTGGAGAGGATGCGGTCTGCCGGCTGGTGCGGCTGCCAGGCGGGCACGTTCGGCTTCGTGGGGGGGTTGTGCATGGGGGCTTGCTATTTATCAAGCAATTGCTTTGATTATTGGTTGAGGTCGGCCGCACTGTCGAGTGCGGCACCGCAATGACCCCGCCCAGTTCCGGGCCATGCGGCGGCGCGGGCGTTTTTACGCTTTCTTTATGCGGCCCCGCCGACTCTGTTCCCCGTTTTTACGGGCGCCTGCCGAGACTGAAGCCCTTGTGTTTCGCTCCAGGAGCAATTGAATGGACATCGTCTGGATGAGCGCCTTGCTGGCGCTATGGGCCGTGGTGGCGGCCATGGTCGTCGGGCTGAACAGGCTCGAGGGCCCCAACCCACCCAAAAGCAGCAACGGAGACGCATCGTGATCAGCCTCCAAGTCCTCTACGGATTCGGCGCGCTCATCGCCGTGATCCTGTTCGCCTACCTCGTCTTCGCGCTGATCTGCGCCGAGGAATTCTGAAATGACCGCCTCCGCCTGGGGCCTGCTGGCCCTCTTCCTTGCCGCACTCGGTGTGCTGGCGTGGCCCGTCGGCAAATTCCTTGCCGCTCTCTGCAACGAGCGCGTGCCGCGCTGGATGCAGCGCGTCGAGGCGCCGCTCTACAAGCTCGCGGGCACCTCGCCCGAGCGCTCGATGAACTGGCGCACCTACGCGCTGGCGCTGCTGGCCTTCAACCTCCTCGGTGCCGTCGCCGTCTACGCGCTTCAGCGCCTGCAGGGCGTGCTGCCGCTGAACCCGGCCGGCATGGGCGCGGTGTCGGCCGACTCGGCCTTCAACACCGCGGTGAGCTTCGTCAGCAACACCAACTGGCAGGGCTATGCCGGCGAGTCGACCATGAGCTATCTCACGCAGATGCTCGGCCTGACGGTGCAGAACTTCTTCTCGGCCGCCACCGGCATTGCGGTGGCCTTCGCGCTGGTGCGTGGCTTCGCGCGCAGGGGGAACGGGGGGGGTGGGGGCAAGGGCCTGGTCGGCAACTTCTGGGCCGACATCACCCGCGTCACGCTGTGGGTGCTGCTGCCGCTGTCGTTCGTGCTCGCGATCTTCTTCGTGGGCCAGGGCGTGATCCAGAACTTCGACGCCTACAAGGATGTGGCCACCGTCGAGACCACCGCCTTCCAGCAGCCGAAGAACGGTGCCGACGGCCAGCCGCTGAAGGACGAGAAGGGCGCCCCGGTGATGGAAGACGCCACCACCAAGACACAGACGCTCGCCATGGGCCCGGTCGCTTCGCAGGAAGCGATCAAGATGGTCGGCACCAACGGTGGCGGCTTCTTCAACGCCAACTCGGCGCATCCCTACGAGAACCCGACCGCGCTCGCCAACCTGCTGCAGATGATCGCGATCTTCCTGATCCCGGCGGCGCTGTGCTTCGCCTTCGGCCATGTGGTGGGTGACATGCGCCAGGGCTGGGCCGTGCTTGCGGCGATGACGATCATGTTCGTCGTCGCGGTGATCGTGATCACGCCCGCCGAGCAGGCCGGCAATCCGTTGTTCGGCGCGCTCGGCGTCGACCAGGTCTCGAGCGCACTGCAATCCGGCGGCAACATGGAAGGCAAGGAAGTGCGCTTCGGCATCGACGCCTCGGCCCTCTTCGCCGCCATCACCACCGCCGCCTCGTGCGGCGCCGTGAACGCGATGCACGACTCGCTCACCCCGCTCGGCGGCATGGTGCCGATGGTGCTCATGCAATTGGGTGAAGTGGTGTTCGGCGGCGTCGGCAGCGGCCTCTACGGCATGCTGATCTTCGCGATGCTCGCCGTGTTCATCGCGGGCCTGATGATCGGTCGCACGCCCGAGTACCTGGGCAAGAAGATCGAAGTGCGCGAGATGAAGCTCATCTCCATCGCCATCCTGGTCACGCCGATCCTGGTGCTGGCCGGCACCGCGGTGGCGGTGATCGCGGGCGCCGGCAAGGCCGGCATCGCGAACCCGGGCGCACACGGCTTCTCGGAAATCCTCTACGCGCTGACTTCTGCCGCCAACAACAACGGCAGCGCCTTCGCCGGCCTCTCGGCCAACACGCCCTTCTACAACGGCCTGCTCGCGCTGGCCATGTGGCTCGGCCGCTTCGCGATGATCGTGCCGGTGCTGGCCATTGCCGGTTCGCTGGCCGCCAAGAAGCGCCTGCCCGTCACCGGCGGCACGCTGCCCACGCACGGCCCGCTGTTCGTCTCTTTGCTGATCGGCACCGTGCTGCTGGTCGGCTTGCTCAACTACGTTCCGGCGCTGGCCCTGGGTCCGATCGTCGAACACCTCGTGCTCTGGAAATAAGAAGGAGCGCACCATGACTGCCAACACCAAAACATCTCTTTCGCTGTTCGATGCAGCGCTGGTCAAGCCCGCCCTCTGGGACGCCTTCGCCAAGCTGAATCCGCGCACCCAGTGGCGCAACCCGGTGATGTTCATCGTCTACATCGGGAGCATCCTCACCAGCCTGCTCTGGGTGCATTCGCTGAGCTTCCCGGGCGACACCGGCATGAAGCCCGCCTTCGTGCTCGCCGTGACCGTCTGGCTGTGGTTCACCGTGCTGTTCGCGAACTTCGCGGAAGCCCTCGCCGAGGGCCGCAGCAAGGCGCAGGCCGCGTCGCTGCGCGGTCTTCGCAAGGACACCTGGGCCAAGAAGCTGCAGGAGCCGCACCACGGCGCGCAATGGTTGCCCGAACAGGCGCCCAACCTGCGCAAGGGCGACGTCGTGCTGGTCGAGACCGGCGATGTGGTCCCGCTCGACGGCGAAGTGATCGAAGGCGTGGCCTCGGTCGACGAAAGCGCCATCACCGGCGAATCGGCACCCGTGGTGCGCGAATCGGGCGGCGACTTCTCTGCAGTGACCGGCGGCACCCGCGTGCTGTCCGACTGGCTGGTGGTGCGCGTCTCGGTGAACCCGGGCGAATCGTTCCTCGATCGCATGATCGGCATGGTCGAAGCGGCCAAGCGCCAGAAGACGCCGAACGAGATCGCGCTGACGATTCTGCTGGTCGCGCTCACCATCGTGTTTCTGATGGTCACCGTCACGCTGCTGCCGTTCTCGGTGTTCAGCGTGGAGGCTGCGGGCGCGGGCACTGTGGTGTCGCTCACCGCATTGGTGGCGCTCTTGGTATGCCTGATTCCGACGACCATCGGCGGGCTGCTCTCGGCCGTCGGCGTGGCCGGCATGAGCCGCATGATGCAGGCCAACGTGATCGCCACTTCGGGTCGCGCCGTGGAAGCGGCCGGCGACGTCGACGTGCTGCTGCTCGACAAGACCGGCACCATCACGCACGGCAATCGCCAGGCCAGCGCCTTCCTGCCCGCGCCCGGCGTACCGAAGGGCCGCCTCGCGCGCGCCGCGATGCTCGCTTCGCTGGCCGACGAAACGCCCGAAGGCCGCAGCATCGTCGAGCTCGCGCGCCGCGACGGCCTGGAGGCCGCGTCTGTCGAAGGCGCCCGTTTCGTGCCCTTCACCGCGCAGACCCGCATGAGCGGCGTCGACCTGCCTGCAGCGCCCAACAGCCTGGACACCGACGTCATCCTGCTGCGCAAGGGCGCGGTCGAGGCGATCCGTCGCCATGTCGAATCGCTGGGCGGCAGCGTGCCGCCCGAGATGCTGCGCGCCGCCGAGGAAACCGCGCGCCGCGGCAGCACGCCGCTGGCCGTGGCCGAGGGCGACCGCGTGCTCGGCGTGGTCGAGCTCAAGGACATCGTCAAGACCGGCATCAAGGACCGCTTCGCCGAGTTGCGCCGCATGGGCATCAAGACGGTGATGATCACCGGCGACAACAAGCTCACGGCAGCCGCCATCGCCGCCGAAGCGGGCGTGGACGACTTCCTCGCCGAAGCCACGCCCGAGGACAAGCTCGCGCTGATCCGCAAGTACCAGGCCGAAGGCCGCCTGGTCGCGATGACCGGCGACGGCACCAACGACGCACCCGCACTCGCCCAAGCCGACGTGGCCGTGGCCATGGGCAGCGGCACGCAGGCCGCCAAGGAAGCCGGCAACATGGTCGACCTGGACTCCAACCCGACCAAGCTGCTCGAAGTGGTGGAGACCGGCAAGGCGCTGCTCATGACGCGCGGCTCGCTCACCACCTTCTCGATCGCGAACGACGTGGCGAAGTACTTCGCGATCATTCCGGCGATCTTCGTGTCGACCTATCCGCAGCTGGGCGCGCTCAACGTGATGCGCCTGGCGAGCCCGTCGTCGGCCATTCTTTCGGCGGTGATCTTCAACGCGCTCGTCATCGTGTTCCTGATTCCGCTCGCGCTCAAGGGTGTGCGCTACCGGCCGGTGGGCGCAGCCGCGCTGCTGCGCCGCAACCTGGCCATCTACGGCCTGGGCGGCCTACTCGTCCCTTTCATCGGCATCAAGTTGATCGACTGGCTGCTCGTCGCAGTCCACCTGGTCTGAGGAGTTTTTCTCATGAACAACAACAGCAGCATTCTTCGCCCCGCCATCGTGCTCTTCGCACTGCTGAGCGCACTCACCGGGCTCATCTATCCGATGGCCGTCACCGGCGCCGCGAAGGCGGTATTTCCTAAGGAGGCGGCGGGCAGCCTGATCGTGCTCGACGGCACGACGGTCGGCTCCAAATTCATCGGCCAGAACTTCAGCGATCCGAAGCACTTCTGGGGCCGCCCGTCGGCCACCGCGCCGCAGCCCTACAACGCGAGCGCCTCGGGCGGCGCGAACCAGGGCCCGCTCAACCCGGCGCTGACTGATGCGATCAAGGCGCGCGTCGAAGCCCTGCGCGCCGCGGACCCGGGAAACACCGCGCCGGTGCCGGTCGATCTCGTCACGGCGTCGGCCAGCGGGCTCGACCCGGACATCAGCCCCGCCGCCGCGCACTACCAGGCGGCCCGCGTTGCGCGCGTGCGCGGCGTGCCGGTCGAACAGATCAACGCGCTGATCGAGAAGAACACCCAGGGCGCGCTCTGGGGCCTGCTCGGTGAATCGCGCGTCAACGTTCTCGCACTGAATCTCGCGCTCGATGCTTCGGTGCGCTGAGGAGAAAAGCCATGGCCTATGCCGCTTACCGTGAACACCCTGGCGTGCTGCGAACGCACGCTCCCATGACCACTACGAGCCCGTTCTATGTGCTCGACGTCACCGTCTGCTGTGCCGACGCACTGCGCGTGCGCCGCAGCATCGCGGGCTGCCCCGATGCGGGCGTGGTGCGCTGCGAGCCGCTGCTGCACGCGCTCTGCTCGCAGGAGAGCGATGCACCTTGCGTGCGCTTGATGATCCGCCTGCCCATCGCCAGCTACGCCGAGGTGCTGCACCGGCTGATCGAGCGCGTGCCCTCGGGCGAGATCGGCCGGCTCGTGAGCTGGCGCGAGCACCTGACGCGCTGCGGCCTGCGCGATGGTCACTGACCTCTTTCACGCGCTGCTGGCGCTCGCGGCCCTCTTCGTGCCGCTGGTCTTCGCCTGGTGGGTGCTCTCGCGCACCGCGCGGCGGCACGAGGCCAGGCGCCGCAAGGGCGGCCCGATGCGATAACCTGCGCAGCCACCGCCATGCACGACGCCCGCCCCGACCCCGACGCCCTGATTGCGCAGCTGCGCAACGACGAGGCGCGCGCCCTGCGCGGCAAGCTGCGCATCTACTTCGGCGCCAGCGCTGGCGTCGGCAAGACCTGGGCAATGCTGAGCGCCGCCCAACGCGAGCGGGCCGCAGGGCGCGACGTGCTCATCGGCGTGGTCGAGACCCACGGCCGCAGCGAAACCGCCGCGCTGCTCGCGGGGCTCGATACGCTGCCGCTGCGCGAGCTGGCCTACCGCGGCCGCACGCTCGCCGAGTTCGACCTCGATGCGGCCCTTGCGCGCAGGCCCGCCGTGCTGCTGGTCGACGAACTGGCCCACACCAACGCCCCCGGTTCGCGCCATGCCAAGCGCTGGCAGGACGTGCAGGAGCTGCTGGCCGCGGGCATCGAGGTCTGGTCGGCCCTCAACGTGCAGCACCTCGAGAGCCTGAACGGCACGGTCGGCGCCATCACGGGCGTGCGCGTGCACGAGACCGTGCCGGACACCGTGCTCGACGAGGCAGACGAGGTGGTGCTGGTCGATGTCACGCCCGACGAACTCACCGCGCGACTCGCGGCCGGCAAGGTGTACCTGCCGCAGCAGGCCGAGCGCGCGGCGCAGAATTTCTTTCGCAAGGGCAACCTGATCGCGCTGCGCGAGATTGCGCTGCGCCGCACCGCCGAGCATGTGGAAGACGATGTGCGCGGCTGGCGGGTCGAGCAGTCGGGCGCGACCGGCAATGGACAAGGCGGGGCGCTGCAGGCCTGGAACACCTCGGGCGCGATCCTCGCCTGCGTCGGCCCGCACGAAGGCGCGGCACAGACGGTGCGCACCGCGGCGCGCCTCGCGGGCCAGTTGAATGTGCGCTGGCATGCGGCCTATGTCGAGACGCCCCGGTTGCAGCGCCTGGCCGCAGCGGAGCGAGACCGCATCCTCGCGGTGCTTAAGCTGGCCGAGGAACTGGGCGCGGCCACCGCGGTGCTCACCGGCTCCGACGTGGCCGAGCAACTGTCCGAGCAGGCCCGCAGGCTCAACTGCGCGACGCTGGTCATGGGGCGTTCGGAACCGGCGAGCGGCTGGCGCCGCTGGTGGCCCGCCGCGTCGGTCTCGTTGCCGCGCGCGCTGGCGCAACGCGCGCCCGCGCTCGACATCCTGGAGGTCGGCCGCGCCGACAGCGCGCGCCGCCTGGCACGCACGCCGCTCAACACCCCGCGTGCCGACAACGACGATCACGAGAAGGCGCCCGTCCACTGGCCCGGCTATGCCTGGGCGACGGCCACCAGCGTGGCGCTCACGCTGCTCTGCACGCCGCTGACCGGCGTGCTCGAACTGTCGAACATCGTGATGCTGTTCCTGCTCGGCGTGGTCGGTGTCGCGATGCGCTTCGGGCGCGGTCCTTCGGCGCTGGCGGCGATGCTCAACGTGGGCGCGTTCGATTACTTCTTCGTGCCGCCGCGGCTGTCTTTCGCGGTGAGCGATGTGCAGTACGTGCTGACCTTCGCGATCATGCTGGGCGTCGGCCTGCTGGTGGGACAGCTCACCGCTGGGCTGCGTTTTGCGGCGGGCGTATCGACCAGCCGCGAGCGGCGCGCGCGCTCATTGTTCGAACTCACGCGCGAACTCTCGGCGGCGCTGGAGAGCACGCAGGTCGTCACGCTCGGTGCCTCCGCGGTGCAGGGCCATTTCGGCGGCCACGCGATGGTGCTGGTGACCGATGCGGCCGACCAGCTCGTGCTGCCGAAGGAACCCCCCGAGGGCTTCGACGCCCAGGTGGCCGACTGGGCCTTCCGCCACGGCCAGCCCGCCGGCCTCGCGACCGCCACGCTGGCCGCGCAACCCTGGCACTACGTGCCGCTGCAGGCGCCGATGCGCGTGCGCGGCGTGCTGGCGCTGTCGCCCGCGCAGCCGCGCTGGCTGCTGATTCCGGAGCAGGCGCAGCAGCTCGACACGCTGGCCCGGCAGATCGCGATCGCGCTGGAGCGCGTGCACTACGTCGAGGTGGCGCAGCAGGCCGTGGTCGAGATGGAGTCGGAGCGGCTGCGCAACGCGTTGCTCGGCGCGATCTCGCACGACGTGCGCACGCCGCTCACCGCGCTGATCGCGCTGGCCGAATCGCTGCAGACCCTGCCGCCCGAAGAGCATGCCGATGCCGCACGCGCGATCGTCGCGCAGGCGCACGAGTTGCATGCGCTGGTCAACAACCTGCTCGACATGGCGCGGCTCGAAAGCGGCATCGCCGGCGGCGCGGTGAACCTGCGGCGCGACTGGCAGTCGGTCGAGGAGGTGGTGGGCTCGTCGATCCGCGCCGCGCGCACCTCGCTGGGCGATGCCGTCGTGCAGACCGCGCTCGATGCGGACCTTCCGCTCGTCGAGTTCGATGCGGTGCTGATCGAGCGCGTGCTCGTCAACCTGCTGGAAAACGCCACCAAATACGGTGCGCCGCCCATCGTGGTGGGCGCGCGCGCCGAGCCCGGCACGCTGGTGCTCACGGTGCGCGACCACGGCCCCGGGTTGCCCGCGGCGCTGCTGGGCCGCGAACAGAAACTGTTCGACAAGTTCACTCGCGGCGAGGCCGAGTCTGCCACCCCGGGTGTCGGGCTGGGCCTTGCGATCTGCCGCGCGGTGGTGAGCGCGCACGGCGGAGAAATCACGGCTGCCAACGCGCGCGACGGCGGTGCAGAATTCACCGTCACCCTGCCACGCCGCGAGCCGCCCGAACCGGCCGAAGCCCAACTCTGAAGCCATGCCATCCCCCACCGCCATCGTGATCGAGGACGAGCCGCAGATCCGCCGCTTCGTGCGCGGCGCGCTCGAGGCCGAGCGCTGGCTGGTGCATGAGGCAGGCACGCTGCGCGACGGGCTGGCGGCAGCGGGCACGCGGCAACCCGACCTGCTGGTGCTCGACCTGGGGCTGCCGGATGGCGATGGCGTCTCATTGATCCGCGACGTGCGCGGCTGGTCGGCCGTGCCGATCATCGTGCTGTCCGCCCGCACCGACGAGGCCGACAAGATCGCCGCGCTCGATGCCGGTGCCGACGACTACCTCACCAAGCCCTTCGGCACCGGCGAGTTGCTCGCACGCGTGCGCGCCAACCTGCGCCGTCCGCGCGCAGCCGGTGGTGGCAACGACGAGCCCGCCGAAGCCGTCTTCCGGTTCGGCGAGATCGAACTCGACCGCGCCGCACGCATCGTGCGCCGCGCCGGCGCGGAGGTGCACCTGACGCCGACCGAGTACCGGCTGCTGTCGGTGCTGGTCGCTAATGCGGGCCGCGTGCTCACGCAGCGGCAGTTGCTGCGCGAGGTATGGGGGCCTTCGCATACGGACCAGAGCCATTACCTGCGCATCTACATGGGGCATTTGCGGCAGAAGCTGGAAAGCGATCCTGCACAGCCTCGGCATTTGTTGACGGAGACTGCTGTGGGGTATCGGCTGGTTGTGTAGCTTTCCAGGGTTTGCGGCGATGGGTGCTGTGCCCTTGGGCGGCCGACGTCACCGGCCGCTTCGCGGCTTCCCTGCGCTGCTCGCGACGGGCGGGGTCTCGCCGAACTC
>NZ_JARXVG010000025.1 GCF_029892485.1 Variovorax boronicumulans | reverse complement strand
ACCGGTGGCTTCACCCCGAAGACCTCGACCGGCTACGACTTCGGTATCCGTCACGCTTTCTGATTTGACGCTGGCGTGAGCCAGCATCGAAGCTAAAAGCTCAAAAGCCACCCGGCGCAAGTCGGGTGGCTTTTTTCGTTCCACAAGCGAAGACGTTTCAAGCAATCGCACGGCTAGGCCGCATTGCCCGCCTCTCATCACCATTGCAGCGATTCACGGGGGGGGGTCGCTCGCTTGACCACAATGATCATCTCCCCTCGCATCGTCGGCTCCAAACCCTCACGGTGGACCGCGCCGACGAGTCGCCAGGATGGATTTACTTGCTGTCCGCGAACTGGACTTGCCGAGACAGCTTGTCGACAGCAACAGCACGCGACGTCGAGCACTTGGCTCTCCGATTGCGCAAAGGCGAACCGGCAATCTAGCGCCTTCTGCGCTATCCTAAGCCAGAGCCCGTTGCACCCTTAAAGCAGGCTGTCTGCCTCAAGCAGTGTGGTGGACGGTTCATCAATGAGCGCGGCTGGGCACCTGGTGAGACACCATCGCGGTCCGGTCACTGCCACCAAGATATCTGTCCATGCGTCGCAGCGGCGAGTCGCCTATTTTTCCTCCTCCCATCACCTTGCTGGCGCCCGCTCGCACAGCCCCGCGCAGCAATCGCTCCGACTGGGTCACCCTGCGCCGCCTGTTCCCCTATCTTTGGCACTACAAGTGGCGCGTGATGGCCGCGTTGAGCTTCATGATTGGCGCGAAGGTCGCCAACGTTGGGGTGCCGGTGTTAATGAAGACCCTCATCGACACGATGGCGCCCAAACCCGGCCTGCCGAGCACGGCGCAGGTTCTGCTCGTTGTACCGATGGCACTCCTAGTCGCCTACGGTCTGCTTCGTTTTTCGACAGCGCTGTTCAATGAACTGCGCGAATTGGTGTTCGCCAAGGCAACGGAAGGCGCAGCGCGCAGCATCTCCCTTGAAGTGTTCCGTCACCTGCACGCACTTAGCTTGCGCTTCCATCTTGAACGGCAGACGGGTGGCATGACACGGGATATCGAGCGCGGGAAACGCGCTGTGCATTCGTTGATCTCGATGTCGCTCTACAGCATCTTGCCGACGATCATCGAACTCACTTTGGTTCTCACAATATTGGGCGTGAAGTTCGGCTCGCTATTTGTCTGGATCACGGTCACCGCGCTGGCGATCTACATCGGCTTCACAGTCGCCGTGACTGAGTGGCGCACGCAATTCCGCAAGGCCATGAACGAACTCGACTCGAAGGCGCAAAGCCGGTCCATCGATTCGTTTCTCAACTACGAGACAGTCAAGTATTTCAACAACGAGGAGTTCGAGGCACAGCGCTACGATGCAAGCCTTGACCACTTTCGCAAGGCGGCAATCAAGAGCCAGCGCACGCTAAGCATGCTCACCGTCGGCCAGCAGTTGCTTATCTCCGTCAGTGTGATGCTGATGCTATGGCTTGCCACTTCTGGCGTGGTCGAAGGTCGAATGACATTGGGCGACCTGGTGATGGTCAATGCCTTCATGATCCAGCTCTATATCCCACTCACGTTTCTGGGCGTGCTTTACCGCGAGATCAAGCAGAGTCTCACCGATCTCGACAAGATGTTCGTGCTCATGGAAAAGGAGCGCGAGGTATGCGACCTGCCCGACGCCCGGCCGTTGGCCAACGCGGATTCGACCATCCGCTTCGAGGGTGTGAGCTTTGCTTACGAAGCTGCGCGTCCCATCCTCAAAGAGGTGAGCTTTGAAGTGCCGGCAGGCAAGACGGTTGCGGTCGTGGGGCCGTCGGGCTCGGGTAAATCGACCCTGGCCCGGCTGCTCTATCGCTTTTACGATGTACAGCAAGGCCGCATCACCATTGGCGGCGAAGACATCCGAGGCGTCACCCAAGCCAGTGTGCGACAGGCCATCGGGATCGTGCCGCAGGACACGGTGCTTTTCAATGAAACCGTTGAATACAACATCGCCTACGGTCGACCCGAGTCGTCGCGCGAGCAAATCGAGAGGGCTGCCAAGGCCGCGCGCATCCACAGTTTCATCTTGGCCACGCCGATGGGCTACGACACCCCAGTCGGCGAGCGCGGACTCAAGCTATCCGGAGGCGAAAAGCAGCGTGTGGCCATCGCACGCACATTGCTCAAGGACCCCCCGATCGTGATTTTCGATGAAGCGACATCGGCACTCGACTCGGCCAACGAACGCGCGATTCGGGGAGAGCTCGAGAAGGCGGCGCAGAACAAGACTACGTTGATCATCGCGCACCGGCTGTCGACCGTTGTCGATGCACACGAGATTCTTGTGCTCGAAGATGGGGTGATCGTCGAACGCGGCGCTCACGGTGAACTGCTGGCAAAGCGGGGGCGCTATGCACAGATGTGGGAACTGCAGAAGGTTGAGGCGGCACACGCTGCGGACTGAGGCGCCGTGAAGCCGGACCGTCACACCCGACGCAGGTTCTTGACCGGTCGGGAGTGCAGCGCGCGCTAACGCCCCTCGCGCAGGAACAGGCGCGAGATCGTCTGCTCCATCTCCGCACGCTCCGCGGTGTCCCCGGCACGGAGTTCCGCACGCGCGCCGTGCAACATTTTCTGCGCGAGCCCTCGCGACAATGCTTCCATGACAATCTCGACATCTTCGCCGCCCGAGAGACGCTTGCGCGCGCGTGACAATTCGGACGCACGCCATCCTTCGAACTGGGCATTGAGCTGCCGAATCAGCATGACCATGCCGTGCCGCGCCGCCCATTGCATGAAGCGCTGGACGCCGGAGTCGATGATTTGCTCGGCCTGGGTCACCGAGGCCTCGCGGCCGGTCCGCCCCTCGTGCGCCACCTGAGCCAAGTCGTCAATGGTATAGAGATAGATGTCTTGAAGCGCCTTGACTTCAGGCTCGATGTCGCGCGGAACTGCAAGATCAGCCATGAACATCGGCCGGTGCCGACGTTGCTTGAGCGCACGCTCCACCACCCCCAGACCGATCAACGGCAAAATGCTGGCGGTGCAACTGACCACGATGTCGAACTCGGCCAGCCGCGCCGGCAGCTCAGAAAGTGGCATGACCTCGCCGCCCACGCGCGCCACCACCCTGTTCCCGCGTTCCAACGTGCGGTTAGCGACGGCAATATGGCGTGCCCCTCTGGCGGCAAAGTGAACCGCCGCCAGTTCGATCACTTCACCCGCGCCGACAAGTAGCACGCGGGTTTGACGAAGGTCCTCGAATAGCTGAGCCGCCAGGCGCACGGCAGCCGTCGCCAAGCCGATGGAACTCGTGCCGATTGCTGTCGCCGTACGTACGTGCTTGGCAATCTCGAACGAGTCTTGGAACAACTGATTGAGGGTGGCTCCGAGCATCCCGGCATTTTCTGCAACACGCACTGCGTCCTTCATCTGCGCCAGGATGTGGGACTCCCCCAGCCCCATCGAGTCGAGCCCACTGGTCACGCGAAAGGCATGCCGTGCAGCCTGTTCGTTCTTCAGCAGGTACGCATGCGAGCGCAATACGGCGGGCGGTACGCCGCCATACTCGGCCAACCAGCGCATGACGTGCTCTTGCGCGGCGAACTCTCCAGCGCAATAAATCTCGGTCCGATTGCATGTGGAAAGGATCACTGCCTCGACCTGCCGATGAGTCGAGTCGGCGTTACCGAAGATCAGGCGAAGCTTCTGTAGGGCCGGAGCCATCTCATTGAGGGCGAATGAGAATCGCCCTGGCAGGTTCAGCGGCGCACTGGTTTGATTGAGACCCAGGGCCCAAACTACCATGACGGCTTCTGACCGGTCGAGCACGCAGGCACCCGTACCCTCTGAGGTGATGCCGCCGATCGATCAATGCAGCCGTGCGCATCCCGGCGCGTCTCATGCATTTGCGGCCGGCCAGCCGGCGCAGTCACGCCCGCTTGATACGCAGTAGTACAGGTGCAACTGCCTTCGAGTTCTCCGTTGAAAGCGATGAGCAGGCCGTCTTCTGCAATGCGCTGCGTTGGCGGCCTTGCGCAGCGAAAACCGTACCGGCCAGTCATATCAAAAAAGTGGAGCATCGTTCGGGGCCGGTTGTCGCTGTCGCAATCTGATCAGCAAAGGTCGCATCAGATTATTTTTCCAATCTGGGCCAGCGAGGTCGAGTTGGCCAATTTGACGAGCCGTCGTTGCCTCGAATTATTCAAACCTCCGAACTGGATGACCGATTTCAATAAGAAGGCAACGGTCGAAGGTATTCGGATTTCTCCAACGAGGACTTCGACGGTGCGGCGGGCCAACGGATAGGGCGGCATCGGCTGCTGTCTGGCACTAAACCGAGACCGCACCAATGACGCCATCAGACGCTGTTGTCGTACTGAACCGACGGGCGCGGTATCAGGTTGCTGCGCCGGGTTGGCCGTAACGCCGTCCGAGCTTTTGGCGCTGCGTCGAGTTCGCGAGCCAGCTTGGCCACACTCGATGACTCGAACAAGGTATGAATACCTATTTCGACGCCCATGACCGTGCGCATGCGATTGATCAGTTTGGTCGCCAGAAGCGAGTGGCCGCCTAGGTCGAAGAAGCTGTCGTCAATGCCGACTTGTGGAAGGCCGAGAACCTCCGCGAAGAGCAAGGCCAAAGCCTCCTCTTCGGGTGTACCGGGAGCGCGGACGGCTCGCGGGGCAATGTGGGGGGCCGGCAATGCCTTGCGATCTAGCTTGCCATTCGGCGTTAGGGGCAGCGCGTCGAGCCAGACGTAGTGCGCGGGCACCATGTGATCGGGCAGCGACGCCGCCAGTCGCGCCTGCATCTCCGCCGCGTCCGGCAACGCGCCTATGCGCGCTTTCTTCATGAGTGTCGTCAGGTGCACCAGGTTTTCGAGCACTGGGTCCGTGGCAACACCGAAGTCGATCAGGCATGCGAACTCGTCGACCCCGATCTGCTCCAGCTGGCGCACCAACTTCAAACATGTGTCGGGGCCGCCGATCAGCGACGACGCACCGAAGTAGCGTCCGACGGCGGCCAAGATCAGTTGCTCGGCGTCGACTTCACCGATTGCCTTGTTCGGGGCGCTCCCCTGGAGATCCCGTGACACGCTCTTGCGAAGCTCCGTGTGCGAGCGGAAGTACTGCACCATCGGCTCATGCGCCAACTGGCGTGCCGTCTCATCGTCCGGGCCCACCAAGGTGTGCAGCATCACGACCACCTTGCCCGCATCCGGGTCGTGCCCGGCGGCGCGCCGGGCCTGGCGATAAATCTTGATGTTCTCTTGAAGCTCGGGCACGGTCATGCTCAGAAGCGCCGTCAGGACATGGACGCCCATCCGGCCCGCCGCTTCGAAAGTGACAGGGCTTCTGGTTGCCGTGATCCAGGTCGGGAGCTCAGATTGAATGGGCTTGGGCTGCAGTTGGAGTTGTGATTCTTGCCCTGTGCCGTTTCGAGCACTCATCGTGCCGCCGCGCCAGAGTTTGCGCACCTGCTCGACGCCATCGAGCATGATCTGGAATCGGTCCGCATAGTTGTCTGGGGCAAGGACAAAGTCTTCTGGTACCCAGCCGGAGGCAAACGCGATGCCCGTCCGTCCACGCGACAGGTGGTCGACCACAGACCACTCTTCCGCCACTCTCATGGGGTGGTGCAGTGGCAGGACCACGCTGCCCGCACGAAGATGAACGCGGTCCGTGACCACGGCCAGGGCCGCGCTCAGCACCGACGGGTTGGGAAACGCGGCGGCAACCTGCGTGAAATGTCGTTCAGGTGTCCACACCGCAGTGAAGCCGTTGTTATCTGCAAATTTGGCGCCTTCGATATACAGCCTATAGAGCTCACTGCCCGAGTCTTGGTTTGCGTCCGCAAAGTAAAAAAGGCCAAATCCCGGAGCACTCGATCGTTCAGGAACTGCCGCCAGATCCGGCACAAGATAGGCGACCAGCCGACTGCCTACCGCTGCATCCTCGCGTGGAATCACGCAGGCCTGCTTCACCAGCGGATGCTTGGCGAGGTGGGCCTCGACTTCGCCCGGCTCGATGCGAAAGCCACGAAGCTTCACTTGATGATCTGCGCGCCCCAGGTAATCAAGCTCGCCGTCTCCCTCGGGGCGCCAGCGCACGAGGTCCCCGGTGCGGTACATGCGGTCACCCGGAGCGCCGAACGGATTAGCCACGAAGCGCTCTGCGCTCAAACCGGGACGACGCAGGTAGCCGCGGGACAATCCCGCGCCGGCAACATACAACTCGCCCACTGTTCCTGCGGGAACGGGTTGAAGCATTGCGTCCAAGACATAGACCTTCACCCCCGAGATCGGCGCCCCGATCGGCACGCTGGGCATGGCGAGGTCGATGCCTTGCTCGTTGATCCATCCCGCCGCATCCCAGAATTCAGACGTACCGTACAGATTGATCAGCAGTGCATGCGGCAAGGCTTTGCTGAACTTGTCGGCCAACTCCGGCGTCAATGCTTCGCCGCCGCAGGACCAATACCGCAGATTTGGAAGTCGGCGGCCAAGATCCGTGTCGTCCTCGAGCATGGCTTGCAGCAACGACGGCACGAGCACGATTCGCGTCACCTTCTGCGCGGCCAGCAGCGCGATCAGTCCACGGACATCTTTGCCCAGATTCGGGGGGACGATCACCATGCGGTGCCCCCCAAAAAGAGGCATGAACACCTCCCAGACAAAGTCTATGAAATTCGGCGTCGTCCTTTGGGCGTAGACGGTATCCGCGTCGGGCTCGCGAATGTCCCATTGCAATCTGTTGAGAAGCGCTGCGCATGTGCCTGCGACACCTTTGGGCTTGCCCGTGGAGCCCGACGTATAAAGCACATAGGCAAGATGAAGCGGGTCGAGCGCCTGCGTCCGTTCGGCGTTCGTGGGATTGGTGGTCGGCAAGGCCAAGAGCCGGTCGGCCAGCACAGGATCGTCGATGCACAGTTCCAGTTGGCCGTCGGTGGCGATTTGGCGCAGCGCGGTCGAATCCGAAATGATGCAACGAGGACTGGCGTCATCCAGCATGTACTGCAGGCGGTCACGTGGGTACTCGACGTCCAGCGGAAGGTAGGCAGCTCCCGCCTTGAGAATGGCCAGCAGACTCACAATCAGCTGCGGCGAACGGGGCAGAGCAAGCGCAACAATGCTCTCTGGCCCGATTGCCAGCGAAATCAGGTGATGAGCAAGCTGGTTGGACCGCTCGTTAAGTTCTTTGTAGCTGAGATTCGTTCCCTCAAAGGAAATTGCGACGGCTTCAGGGGTCCTGATCACCTGCCTCTCGAACAGTTCCGGAAGGGTCGCATCGAATGAACGCACCGTGCTGCCGTTCCATTCGTGCAGAATTTTCTGCCGCGCTGCGGAACTCATCAGATCTATCTGACCGATCGTGATCGAAGAATCGGTAACGATCGCCTGAATCAGGCGCAAGAGACGATCTTGATGTTCTTTGAGATCGGATTCGGAGTACACGTTCGGGTTGGCTGTGCAATAGACATCAACACTGTTACCCTTGTCCACAAAAAAAGAGAACGAAATATCGGATGCTGACCGCGCTGAGGTATTGTGAGATTGTGAGGGAATGCCGCCGAAATCAAGCCCTTGCTTGAATGGCATCACATTAATGACTGGACCGAAATCACTGCCATAGCCCCGAATTTTTCTTGCATCCAAGTACAGTTTCGAGGCCGGATATTGCTGGTGCGGAGTGATGTACTTTATTTCTTCGTCAACGCTTTTTGCGATTTCTTGGAACGTCATTTCAGGGGAAATTGATAGACGCATCGGCAGGGTGTTTGACATCATGCACGGGATCAGGCGTGTGGCTTTGGACCGGCCCGACACAGGAAGTGCAATAGAGAGGTTATGCGTACCTGTCGCACGGAACAAATAAGATGCGACTATGGCAATCAGGGCTCGCGTCAGTGTTGTCCCAGTATCTCGCGCCAAACTCGACAGCGTTGCGATTGCGCTGTGCTCGATGCGGCAGGTACGTCGCACCGGCAGTCCGGTAGAGTTTCGAGAGCCGCCAACGAATCGGACAGGTGGCGGCAACCGCGACAAGTAGGCGTTCCAAAACACCCGGTCTGAATCAAATGCCGCGGAGGACAGATAATCCGCTTCCGCATTCAGCAGTTGACTCATTGGGTCGAACCATGCCTGAGACGGAGCGCGGCCTTGGGTCATTTCCGAATAAATCTCGGCCACCCTGCGCGCAATCAGTGAATAGCCAAAACCATCGATGATGATGTGGTGATAGAGCTGGTGCCAAACGAATCGCGTGTCTGCAAGCTTGAACAGGCAGAAGGAAAACAATTTGGAATCGGACGGCAGACGTGGAGAGGCCATCCTTATTGCAATCGCATCATGCACAGCGCGATGCGGATCTGCAGCACCACTAAGGTCGATGAACTCGATTGAATCTTCCGGAAAGGATTTCTTAACGAATTGGCGGGGCCCAGTTTCCTTTTCCACGAAATTTATATTCAGTGCTTGGCTTTCTTGAGCAACCAGTGCCAGGCAGCGCAGAAAGCGATCAGCATCTATTGACCCAAAAATCTCAATGTATTCTCCGACGCTGTGAGATGGTTCGCTTGAATAGAACTGGCGTTCGAACCAGATACCAAGCTGCGCAAAAGACAGGGGCCAATCGCTGTCGTATGATGAAATCATTTTTGTAATCCTCTACATTCTATGTGTCGAGCGTCAGCAAAAAAAAGGCGCGAGCACACGCGTCGCGCCAAAATTTTCATCTTGCCAAGAACGATTGTTCTTTTGAAGATTGGGAGGAGTTACGCCCGCTAGTTTTGCAGGGACATGGATTGCGCAAGACTTTTCGGACGCATATCTGTCCAATTTTCCTCGACAAACTTCAGGCAATCGGACTTGGAAGCAGGACCGTGCGCACCCCGCCATCCCGAAGGGATTTCAATGTAATCCGGCCAGAGAGAATGTTGATTCTCGTCGTTGATCAGAACCAGAAAAGAAGCGTCGTTACTTTCAAACGGATTTGTCATGCGATCCTTGCTTCAGCGGAATTAGGGACAACAAGTCCACGAGTGACTTGATAGAGAAATTTGCCAAGGAGTGGCAGCGTAGCGATTCAGTATGACACTGTCAACCGCATCGTGAGAGTGATAGCATTAGTCTGAAATACACGGGTGGACTAGTAAGAAATGGCATTGATTAATTTAAAAGTATTAATCTTTAAATACTCATTTCGTAGGCCAATGTTCCCGCTTCCACCTTTAGCATCGACGAGGAACGGTGGCTTAGGCGGGGATTTCGATGAAGGCAGCAGTGGCGCAAAAGGCACCCGCTATGTTTTTAGTAGTGCTCGATCGTTGTCCAAAGAAAAAACCGTCGCCAACAAGTGCGTTCTCTTATTGCCAGTGCACGGGCAAAACAGGCACAGCCACAAGACCTCTCGCCTGATGCCCTCGGTCAGGGTGGGGCGACGACTGTCAGGTTCGGACAACGACGTCTCTCTCAATTTTCAGCCGGACATCATGGCATTTCCGAAACGATGCACCAATGAACATAACGAACCTCTTCTCGCTAAAAGGCCGCACGGCACTGATCACTGGTGGTTCCCGAGGAATCGGCCGGATGATTGCGCAGGCCTTTCTGGCACAAGGCGCGCGGGTGTATATCTCGTCGCGTAACGCCGAGGCGTGCAACCAAGCGGCTGCGCAACTGTTGGAATTCGGTGAGGTTTTCTCGTTGCCCGCGGACGTGTCGACGCCCGATGGCACGAGCGCGCTGCTTCATGCTTACACCGAGCGTGAAGACGCGCTGGACATCCTTGTGAACAATGCCGGCGCCGCATGGGGCGCGCCGTTTGACGAGTTTCCCCTTGGCGGATGGGATAGGGTCATGGACCTGAATCTCAAGACACCCTTCTTCCTTGCTCAAGCCATGACCCCGATGTTGCGCAAGGCGGTGTCCAACGGACATCCCAAGGTAATCAACATCGCGTCCATTGATGGCATCTCGGTTGGTCCCCGAGAAACCTATTCGTATGCGGCGAGTAAGGCCGGCCTTATCCAACTCACCCGCCTGATGGCACTGCGGCTAGCGCCCGAGGGAATCGTCGTCAGCGCCATCGCCCCGGGTGCATTCGCCACGGATTTAAACAAATCGGCCCGAGACCACGGTGCTGAAGTGGCAGCTTACATTCCGCTGGGACGAATCGGTTGCCCGGACGACATCGGCGGCGCCGCGGTGTTCCTCGCATCGCGAGCTGGTGACTATGTTGTCGGGTCGACGCTGGTGGTTGACGGTGGTGCAACTCATGCGCGCTAAACCATCGCCATGCGATACAGAAAGGCCTCGTATCCTCGAGGTGGCATCTGCAAGCGTGCTCGCTCACCGCACCGGCAGGTGCTTGTCGAACGAATCGGAATGTGTTCACCCCAAGCTGGCCGGGTTGAGTTACGCCTCAAACGAGGCGCGAGCTTGGCCTACGCGTCGCGCAATTTCAAGCTGACTCGATATGCTAGGCGGGTTTGGGCCAGCTCCTGTCGCGCAATCACCGAGTCCGAGTTCCACTGGCAGAAGCGGCGAGTGGTCGCCACCTTATGCGACATCTGATGAGCCGTACGAGGCAGAGATCGCATCTTCGAAGGCATTCGCCGCCGGACGTGAAAAGCATGCGGCCGTGCGTCTCTCGGCCTTTGCATATCAACCGTCCGAATTGCTTGCTCATGAGCATGACAGGCATGGGTGGGTGACTCTCGCGGCGAGCTAGTCGGTCGGCCGCTTGATGATCTCGATCCGACCTGATAAGCCAGGGGACTCCTTCCCCATGGTCGATGCGCGCGTTCGTGGCCACACGAACGGCCCCAAGCCGAACTGAAGGACTAGATGGTCGTTGCATCCCGAATGCATCACACTGTGATTCGTTTGAAAGCAGCGTTGCACTGACGCGCTTACCCTGCATTTCGTCTGTGAAGAGGATGAAACGCCTTCAGGCCCTCCAGCGAGATTGGCCTTCGAAGAGTCCTCGACAATACGATCTCAATTCCTTTTTCAAATCAACCGCATGGGAGCGCAGGATGCAAGACAGCAAGGCAGTCACTGACAACAAGGTGGATCTGCTCGATCTGAACGATCTTCGAATCTTCACCTATGTGGCTGTTCTATTCAGCTTTTCTGCGGCGGCAGAAGAGTTGGGGATCAGTAAGTCGAGCGTGAGTCGAAGCATCGTGCGCCTGGAAGTGCTCATGGGTACCCAACTCTTCAACCGAACGACAAGAAAGGTGAAACTGACGCGCGCCGGCAACGTGCTCAAAGACAGAGGCGTCGAGATCATGAAGCGCATTGGCGAGACCATCGGCTATGTTGGCGGACTTGGGCTTGCACCGCAGGGGCAATTGGCCATCTGCGTGGCGACAGACGCCGGACTGGAAGAGCAGATTCAACAGGTCGTGCTGCCTGGATTTCTCAAGCGCTATGACAAGGTCAGCGTCGTCCTTCGTTTTACATCACAAAAGTCCGAGCTTCGTGCGGAGAGCGTCGATGTCGCTATATCCAGCGGCCCTTCCCATCCGGCGGGATCTTCGAGATTTCTCACGATGTCGCAGTGGTTCTGTGCCTCGCCAGCCTATCTAGATCGCCATGGCCCCATTGCGACTCCGGAGGACCTCGACAAGCACGACACCATTGCTATCGACGACCATGAAACGCATGTGCCCGGTCTAGGCAATACGCTGGATTTTTTCAACAATCCGCATTCACGCCTGAACACGAATGACATGGCGGGCGCGCGCGCTCTGGCCGTTCTCGGAATCGGTGTGGTTTGTCTGCCTGAACACTTCTGCAAGTCTGAGGTTCAGAAAGGTGAACTGGTTCGTCTCCTTCCGGACTTGGTGCTGCGACCGCTGGACTTGCACATCTCCTACCCCAGCAAACGAAGCGCGGCGCCTGCAGTGAAAGCCTTTGCCGAACTGCTGAAAGCCAGTTTGAATGCTGCGTCTTCGACGATTTCCGACACGTCGGCGTTGCAAGTACCGGCCAAGCACGCAACGCAGTGAGATCAAGGTAGTTGTCGCTCTCAATGCGAGTCGTGCAGAGAAGAGTCCTGTAGGCGGCGCTCAGCCGCCACGCGCCAAGCCGGCTCTCGCAGCAGTTCCGTTGCGTGGCTGACCTCATCGCGCGTCGTGAAGTCAGGCGGTGCGCACGACGGCAAGGCTCTGTTTGAGAGTAAGCGGTGCCCCAGGGCCCTCTGTTCAGATCGCCAGGCGATGAGCACGATCGTCTGATCGAGCGCACCTGCGATGGTGTGCATCAAGGCGGTAATGCACATCATGAACGATCGAGTCACTGGAGGCGCCCGCGGGCGGCGCGAACATAGCCCGGAGCTGAAGCGCGAGCTGGTTGCGCGAAGCCTGCTGCCTGGCGCGTCCGTGTCGGCAATCGCGTTGGACGCCGGCATCAACGCGAATCTTTTGTTCACGTGGCGCCGCGCGCGGCGCAATTCGGCAGGGCAAACCCCGGGGCCGTCAACGCCCGTGCTGCTGCCGGTATCGATCGAGGCGCCGCAAGAAGTCGATGTCGTCGCGCCCACACCGGCGCCACCGGCGGGCCGCCCCGCAACCGGCACGATCGAGATCGACATCGGAGGCTCTCGTGTGCGCCTTCGCGGTGTCGTCGATGACGCGACCGTCCGCTGCGTTCTGCAGTCGCTGCGCGGCGCCGCATGATTGGCGCGCCGGCCAACACGCGCGTGTGGATCGTCGCTGGCCACACCGACATGCGCAAGGGCTTCGACGGCCTGGCCGCGATGGCGCAGACCGCTCTCGCGGCCAACCCGTTCTGCGGTCACGTCTTCGTCTTCCGCGGTCGACGCGGCGACATCCTCAAGGTGCTGTGGTTCGACGGTCAGGGGCTGATGTTGCTGTCCAAGCGGCTGGAACGCCGTCGCCTCGTCTGGCCGCAGGCGACGTCTGGCAGCGTGTCGCTGACGCCCGCGCAGTTGTCGATGCTGCTCGAAGGCATCGACTGGCGCATGCCGATGCGCACGCACGAGCCGGAACTCGCTGCCTGAACCACTGTATGAACTCGGCTCGGGGATGGCCCCGATGTCGAGGCCTGTTGAGCCGGGCACAGTAGAGCCCTGTGACGACCACTTCGAACCCGCCCCAGACTGTCGATTCGCTGCTGCGCGTCGTCGAGGCGTACGAGGCGGAGGTGGCGCTACTCAAGTTGATGATCGACAAGCTCAAGCTGCAGGTACTGCGGCGCGATCGTGCCCGGTTCGGAGCTTCCAGCGAACAACTGGACAGCCCTCAAATCGCCCTGATCGAAGGCTAACCACTGGATGAACTTCCGGGGTCCAAGACGCCCCCGAAGAAGGACGCTGCCAACACGCCAGAGCCCGATCGCAAGTTGCCGGCGCACCTGCCGCGCGACACAAAGACCTATCGCCCCGAGACGACCCCCGACCACCATGACGCGAACGGTCAGCAATGCGGCTGCATCGCTTGCGGTGGCCGACTGCGCCTCATCGGTCAGGACGTCTCTGAGCAACTCGAGTACGTTCCCGCGCACTTCAAGGCGATCCGCCATGTCCGGCCGAAGCTCGCGTGCGTGGCCTGCGAGACGATCTTCCAAGCCGCCGCGCCGAGCCGGCCGATCGCGCGTGGCGTCGCCGGGCCGGGGCTCCTTGCGCATGTCATGGTCTCGAAGTATTGCGACCACATTCCCCTGTACCGGCAGAGCGGCATCTACGCTCGCGACGGCGTGTTCATCGATCGCTCCACGATAGTCGGATGGGTCGACCAGGGCGACGAATTGCTCGACCCGCTGGTGGCCGCACTCGGGCGCTACGCGCTGGCGGGTGCGAAGGTGCATGCCGACGACACGCCGGTGGGCGTCCTCGACCCGGGGCGCGGGCGCACCAAGACAGGACGGCTGTGGGTCTACGTGCGAGACGATCGCCCGGCCGCGAGCCAGGATGCACCGGCTGTCTGGTTCCAATACTCGCCTGATCGCAAGGGCGAGCATCCGCAGACGCACCTCAAGAACTTCACTAGCATTCTGCAGGCCAATGCCTACGGCGGCTGGGGCAAGCTGTACGGCAGCGGCCGCGTCACGGAAGCTGCTTGCTGGGCTCACGCGAGACGACCGTGGTGGGATCTGCACCTGAGTCTGGGACGAGCGCCGGGCTCGGTGGCCGAGCAGGCGCTCAAGCGCATCGCTGCCTTGTACGCGGTCGAGGCCGACATCCGTGGCCAGCCGCCCGACGAGCGACGACGACAGCGCCAGGCACGCGCAGGCCCGTTGCTCGACGAGTTGCACGCTTGGCTGAGCGCCATGGTGGGCCGCGTGTCGGCGAAGTCGGAGATCGCCGCCGCCATCGGCTACTCGCTCACACGCTGGAAGGCGCTGACGCGCTACGTCGACGACGGCCGCATCGAGATCGATAACAATGCCGCCGAGCGCGCGCTGCGCGGCGTCAGCCTCGGCCGCAAGAACTACCTCTTTATAGGGTCGGACGCGGGAGGCGAACGCGCTGCGGCGATCTGTAGCCTTGTGGAGACGGCCAAGCTCAACGGGATCGATCCCGAGGCCTATCTGCGCGATGTGCTGACGTGCATCGCCGACCATCCCATCAACCGCATCGACGAGTTGCTGCCGTGGAACATCGGCCGACGCGCCGACGATCAACGAGAAGCAGCCTGAGCATGGCGACCAAGGTACATCGGATCAAGACGTCCCCGGCAATCCTCCAACTGCACATCGAGTTGCGCGGCACGAAGCCCAAGGTCTGGCGCCGCGTGCTGGTGCCCGAGACGATCACGTTGCTCAAGCTTCACCTGGTCATCCAGGCCGCGTTCGGATGGGACCACTCGCACCTGCACGAGTTCATCGCGGGCGACGGCGAGCGCTATGGAACGCCCGATCCGATGTACGACGATCCTGGCGCGATCACCAGCGAGAGCACGCGACTGACCACCGCCCTGAACCGGTCGACGCTGAGCTACGTCTACGACTTCGGGGACTACTGGGACCACCGCATCAAGGTCGAGAAGAAGCTCACACCGGATCCGCTGCTGCCCCTGCCGTTCTGCGTCGGTGGCGCCTGCGCGACGCCGCCCGAGGACTGCGGCGGCATTCCAGGCTATGCCGACTTCGTCCAGACCATGGCCGATCCCGATGACCCGGAGCACGAGAACTTGGCCGAATGGATCGGCGTAAAGACCTGGGATCCCAAGGCGTTCGATTCCACCGAGGCCAACGACCGCCTGGCCGCGATCAAGCTCTGACGCTGCCATGGCGCGATCGACGAGGAACATCGAGACGTTGATCGCCGATGGCGGTGACATCAACATCGGCGCGCTGCCGCCTCACGAGTGCGCTGCCACAGCGGCCGACGGCAGCAACTGCCTGGCCATGCTCGTGCGCCGTGATGGCGAGACCTTCAATGCACTGCTCAAGCGCCTGGACAAGGCGATCGGGATGGCTTGGTCGGACGACCTCTTCATCGATGAAGTCAACGACGGCGAGAGCGATCTGCTGTAGTCGCTACGAGGTCCGATCGTCAAGAGGGCCTTGGGCCCTCGCTTACGTTTGAGAGTCCCCTCATTGAGGCCCTCTTGTCACAAAATGGGGACGCTCATTATTTCATTTGGGTCATTGCCCGCCATCACCTGATGCGGCAATGCGGGCCGTTGTAGGCGCACGGGATTGCGCGTGGCCTGGATCGTTCCCCAACCCACACTCGGCCGACTCTTGAGTAGGCCGCCCCCCATCGGGCGTTGATGTAGGCGGCCGTGCTCTCGGTCATCGGCAACTCGACTATCCTTCGCTCGTCGCACATGCGGCGCCCTCCGTCCTGGTGTGCTCATCGATGGATGCCAGACTGATCCACCTTTTCGCAGAGAGAAAGAGTTCGTTCTATGTTCCGCACCCTGCTCAAATCCAAGATTCATCGCGTCGCTGTCACCGATTGCGAACTGCACTACGAAGGCTCCTGCGCCATCGACGAAGACCTGCTGGATGCAGCCAACCTAGCCGAGAACGAGCAGGTCCACATCTGGAACATCAACAACGGCGAGCGCTTCGTCACCTATGCGATTCGCGGCGAGCGCGGCACCGGCATCATCTCAGTCAATGGCTCGGCCGCGCGCCGAGCATCGGTGGGCGACCTAATCATCATCGCGGCCTTCGGCCTGGTGCCCGAAGACCAAGTGGCGGGCTACAAGCCCAAGCTGGTCTTCGTGGACAGTGCCAATCGCATCAAGGAAGAGCGCGCCCACGTTCCTGTGCAGGCGGCTTCTGGCGAGCCTGCAACAGCATAGCGTCTGCACATGTGCGCAGGGCGCGCGCAACGAGCAGCAGGCAAATGATGTGGGCGATCGTCGACGAACAGTCCGCTTTGCCATTCCCCAGCGACCAACTTTGCGATCAGTTGGTCACGGCCATCTTGGGTACCACGAAGTGGTCGACCTCTTGTGTGCGCTGATACGCCGAGCCAACCTAGTACGGTTCGTCACTGGAGTTCGCGAAGTCGGGAACAAGAAGATCAGGTCACAGGTGATCATCTCTGAGTGAGCGCGGTAATTTTCGCGCGAGCGCTTCTGCGAAGCCGAGAGTGACCCTCGCACCCAAGCCTTGGAGCCCCTCACCGACAACGGGGCGCATACATCGCCACCGAGATCCGCCAGGTTGCGCGAAAGTTGGGTCTGAAGCCGGTCAGCACAATTGAAAAGGCCAGCAGTAATCCTGCTTTTTTTGCGAGTGTGGAGCGGCCGGCTACTCCAGAGATGCAGTCGCAGTTTCTGAGTCTCTCCGACCACAGCATAGATAAGTGTTGATGTCTTTCTTGCGTGGATCTGCCCCGTCCTGCCCTGCAGGTTGCGCGATCGGGTGGCGTTAATTTCGAGCCGGACCGCAAGCATTTCGCTATAAAGGGTGATGGTTTCGAGCGCTGATGCTCATGCCGAGACAGCGGGAGCATAGGTCTCGACGGCCGCATAGAGTGACAGTTGTTCATCTTGGCTGGCATTCACACGAATTATGAAGGCCCTCCTCATCAACGCCGCTTGCTGAGACCATCGACTGCAACCTGCCCAACAAATGGCTGTTGGCCAAGCAACCATCTCTATCAGAAATTCCTGCTTGCAAGAGAGGCCGCTTTTGAAGACGAGAATGGAAGCCAGCCTCTTTGGAAACTTGGAATCGAATCACAAACCGTGGCTCGCAGCGGTAAGTCATTGATTCTTCGAGACTGGCTGAGCAGCCAAGGCCCGCTTAAGCTGGGGCGGAATCTTAAAATCGCCTGCAACCCGCACCAGCACTCGCTTTCACCAATTCGTCCAATCTGCCGGGTACACGTTTGGGTACACCAAAACTGCCGGAAGCAGCCCCAAATTTCAGGCATCACACCAGAGACAAACGGGCCGCCGAGACAGAATTATCCCACTTGCGAATCGGCGCGCCAAGCTACGCGCGGCGGTGCCCCAAGCCGGTTAGATGAGTGCCACAACATCGCGCAGGTGCGCTGCAGTCTGGGGCAACCCGCGCGTCTCAAGCAGGGCGACCAACGCGATCGCGTCGTACTGCGGCCGGGCCCAGCGCTCGCGCATTCGCTTCAGAGCCGCAAGTCGAGGCCGAGAACAACAAACTCAAGAAGCTGCTGGCCGATGCGCACCTGGACATCCACGCGCCGAACACGGCCTTTGGGGTAAAGCGATGGCAGGCAACGCGCCTGCCGCACACGGGTGCGAACACTGCCCCGCGCGAACGCGGGGCGGTTTAGCGGCTGAAGATACAGGGCCTGCCCCCGTTTTTGCCTCCACATAGGGCCTTGTGCTGGATGGGCGAGCAGGTTTACCTGAACCTGTTGTACAACCGAAGCGTCCACCCAGTACCGCCCGAGCGAGGAAGCCGACCATGACCGCCATCGAGACCCGCCTGATCGAACGCCTGAAGCAATTGCCGCCCGGCCGCGTGGCCGAGGTCGTGGATTTCGTCGAGTTCTTGGCCACACGAGAGGAGAGGGCCACAGCTGCAGCCCGCCTGGGCGAGGCCATGGCCAAGCTCGACGCACTGAATTTGGCGCCGCTGTCCGAGGAAGAGGTCGAGCAAGAGGTGCAGGCCGCTCGTCAGGCTCGGCGCCAAGGCGCCTGAGGCCCAGGCTCCGTGCGCTTCGTCATCGACACCAACCTGCTCGTCTCGGGTCTCATGTTTGGCGGGCTGCCACGCCAACTCCTGGACGCAGCGCGCGCCGGCGATTTCGAGTTGTGCACGAGCGAAGTCCTTCTGGCCGAGTTGCTCGATGTGCTCGGCCGCAGCAAGTTCGCCGATCGCATAGCTCAAGCCAGCCTGAGCCCGCAGATTCTTGTGGATGACCTGCGCAAGCTCGCCATCGTGGTCACGCCTACAAACGTGCCGCGCGTGGTGCCCACCGATCCCGATGACGACCACGTGCTGGCAGCGGCCCTGGCCGGCGCAGCCGACCTCATTGCCTCGGGTGACGGGCGTGATCTGCTGCCGCTGGGCAACTATGCGGGCATTCCCATCGTCAGCGCGCGCGAAGCCATGGAGCGGATCGCTCCCAGATAGCACGTCGGACGAGTTGCGCGTACATGCCCGGGTGGCATCTACGCTGCGGCTGGAGCACGAGAATAGAACCGAGGAGGAGCTTCGAGCGAAGTTCGCCAAGGACGCCGAGGATACGTTCCATGAAGTGACTCAGCACAACAAGCGTCCGAAATACATGAACGTCAGTGACTTCAAGGTCTACCTCGGTGAGATCGAGCGGCTCGACACCGAAGAGCACCGGCGCTCATGAAGTTCAGCAGCCGGCCAAGACCGGTCGCTCGAGGTTGATGCAGAATTCGGCCAAATGTGGGCCTCCAAGGCGGTGCACAAACACTTCGACGACAGTGGTTCTCGAATACTGAAGGATGGCTGGATGACGATTCGCGTTCTCGCCCTTGTTGTCGTATCTGCGCTTTGCTCGTCTGGCATCGCGCAAGCGGCGGGGACCCCCTCCAATGCGAAGCAACTGGTCGACTGGCGCAAGGCCGGCGGAGCCAAGCTTCGCCAGTATCAGCAGTTCGTCAATGTCTCGTATGAGAAGCTAGTTGATGCGAGAGAGATATGCCCGCCCGCAGCTCGCTCGAAACAGGCAAGCAGAGATGCTGCATTCCTGGCCATCCAGTCGGGGATTGACGATGGGCTCTTTAATCAAGATGTCTCAGCTGCGGATGCAGTTAGAGATGTTCTTGGATTCTGGTTCCCGTGCTCTCCTCGGTGAGGCCGAGCTCATGCAATGGCGGCTCACTTTTTCATCGCACCGAAACCTCAGCGACACTGACAGCAGTCGGCCAAAAGCATCGGTGATCGGGCGGGTTGATTTGACCTGCGGAGTTCTCTTCCTAGACTCGTAAATCCACTACGAAGGAGAGCCTGAATGACCTATTTCA
>NZ_JARXVG010000024.1 GCF_029892485.1 Variovorax boronicumulans | reverse complement strand
ATCGCACCCGAGCTGATCGCGCCCTTCGGCGGCGTCAAGCAGTCGGGCATCGGCAGGGAGTTCGGCGTCTTCGGCATGGAGGCATTCCTGGAGCCCAAGACCATTGCCTTTGTGAACAGCCTTGCGCAGGCGGACCCGCATGCGGCGTGAACAAGATCGCTTCCAAAACGGCGCCAACCATTTTTTATATCCTCAATGTGAATAAGGAACAGCAGTGAAAGCAGTTGTGATGAACCAAACCGGCGATGTCGGCGTGTTGGCTTATGTGGATCAGCCGGACCCGGTACCCGCCCCTGGGATGGTGCTAGTGCAGATCGCCGTTGCCGGCGTCAACTTCATGGACATCGGCGTGCGCCAGGGCATGGCATGGACTGAAATGCCCAATCCGAAGACCCTGGGCGTCGAGGGCGCTGGCCGCGTGCTGGCCGTGGGCGAAGGTGTCGACGGCATCGCGGTCGGTCAACGTGTGGCATGGGTCTATGCACCCGGCAGCTATGCGCAGAAGATCGCCATCCCGGCTGATTCGCTGGTGTCCATCCCCGACGGTATCGACGATAAGACCGCCGCCTCGGTGATGATGCAAGGCCTGACCGCCAGCCATTTCGCCACCGATTTTTATCCAGTCCAGCCGGGCGATATCGCTTTTGTCTACGCAGCTGCCGGTGGCCTCGGACTGCTGCTGACCCAGATCATCAAGCTCCGCGGTGGGCAGGTGATTGGCCGCGTCTCTTCGCGCGAAAAAGAGGCAGCGGTCAGGGCGGCCGGCGCGGATCACGTGATCGTCGACATCGACGGCAAGTTCGTCGAAAAGGCGAGACAACTGTCCGGCGGCGAAGGTGTGCACGTCGTGTTCGACGGCTCCGGCCCCAGCACATTCCAAGGGTCGCTGGACGTGCTTCGTCGCTCAGGAACCTTTTGCTGGTACGGCCCGGTACTCGGCGGGCCCGGTCCGATCGACATCATGAGTCTGCCCAAGAGTATCAAGCTGGGCTACGCGGTGTTCTTCGATCACATCCATACGCCGAATCTTTTGCGCGCGCGCTCGGCGCGACTGTTCGAATGGATCGAAGAAGGCAAGCTGAAGGTGCATGTCGGCGGCATCTATCCGCTGGCCGACGCCGCCAAGGCCCACGCCGACATGGCGAGCCGCGCGACTACCGGCAAGCTGCTGCTCATGCCCTGATTCCGAAGCCGCCCGACATCGGCACTTGAACCCTCCACTCCACCAATAAAACATCATGACAACCATCACCACCCAAGACGGCACCGAGATTCACTACAAGGACTGGGGTAGTGGCCAGCCTATCGTCTTCAGCCATGGCTGGCCCCTGTCCTCACAAGCCTTCGAAGATCAGATGTTCTTTCTCGCGTCGAACGGCTTCCGCTGCATCGCTCACGACCGCCGTGGTCATGGCCGCTCCGGTCAACCCTGGCAGGGCAACGACATGGACACCTACGCAGACGATTTGTCGGAATTGGTGCAGGCGCTCGACCTGAAGGATGCGATTCATGTCGGTCATTCGACCGGCGGCGGCGAAGTCGCGCGATACATCGGGCGCCACGGCACCGCGCGCGTCGCCAAAGCGGTGCTCATCGGCGCCGTACCGCCGCTGATGGTCAAGACACCGTCCAACCCCGGCGGCACGCCCATTGAGGCCTTCAACCAGATCCGCGCCAACGTGGTGGCCGACCGATCGCAGTTCTGGAAGGACCTGAGCCTGCCTTTCTACGGCTACAACCGTGCAGGCGCCAAGGTGTCCGAAGGCGTACGCGAATCGTTCTGGTTGCAGAGTATGGCTGCGGGCATGCCGGCGTCATACTTCTGCGTAAAGGCGTTCTCGGAAACCGACCTCAGCGAAGACCTGAAGAAAATCGACGTCCCCACACTGATCCTGCACGGAGACGACGACCAGATCGTGCCGATCGCCGACTCTGCATTGCTATCGGCCAAGCTTGTGAAAAACGCCATACTGAAAGTCTACAAAGGCGCGCCGCACGGCATGTGCACGACCCACAAGGACGAAGTCAACGCCGATTTGCTGGCATTCGCAAAGGCCTAGAAGGCGACATCTAGAAATCGCTATCTCTGCAGCTCAGGCTCGACCGGCGACAGCATCCCGACCCGGGAGCGGTCGCGCGTCACGAAGCTCATGGCAAACATGACCAGCATGTTCAGGGCCAAACCAACGATGCCGAGGTTCAGATCATGAACCCATGTGGGCGCAGCGGGGATCAAGGCCTTCATCGTGAGCCCGGCCAGTACGCTGCTGGTAACGAAAGCCACGCCGGCAAGGACGCCAGCGATGGCGCCGCAACGATTGACCACAGTGCTCCGGGCAATGGCGAACCAGAGCGCCGGCGCGAGTTGGGTCACAAGACCAAAGCCAGTGAGCAGCAGAGACACCATGTTGGCTCCGCCGGCCAAGGTGAGCGAGACGGCCACCAGAACCAGCAACAGCGTCGCACCCCTGGAAACGATCGAAAGGTGAGCATCACTGCTGGCCGGACGCAATGGGCGGTATAGATCGCGTGCGATCAGCGTTGCGGCAGAGACCAACATGATGGAGCCTGGAACGATCGCCGTAAGCATGCCGGCGGCGCCGATCACGCCGACAACCCAGGGGTCTAAAGTCTGGATCGCGAGCTTGAGCAGCGCCAGATCGACCTGGTCGCCAGTGAGCGCGGGTATCTGCAGCACCGCTGCAAATCCGGCGAACATCGAAAATAGCATTACCAGCGAATAGAGCGGCATCACCATCGCATTGAGCCGGAAGCTGCGCTCACCTCTCGCAGTGAATATCGCGCTGAAAGCATGAGGCCAAAGGTACATACCTAGCGTGGACAGCACCACAGTGGATCCGAACCATGCGGCACTTTTTCCAGTCGCAGGCAGCGCCAGAAAACCGGGCCGGTACTGCTCAATGCGCATGAACATTTCCCCTAACCCGCCGTAGTGGTGATATGGCAGATACAGCCCCAAAAACACGCAGACCGCCAGCACCAGGATGTCTTTGAGTGCGGCTGTGCTGGCAGAGCCATGCATGCCTGACAGGATCACGTACACCGTCATGGCCGCCGCACCGATCCAGACCGCCGACCACTGCGTCAGGCGCCCGTAGGAAGTGAGTTCCATGATGATGCCCAGCCCCTTGAACTGAACAACCAGATAGGGCACGAGGGCGAGCAGCGCAACAGCGGCCACCACAAAGCCAAGCACCGGGCTGTTGTAGGCCTTGGCGAAGAATTCAGGCTGCGTCAGCACACCGTGTTGTTGGGCGAAGCGCCAGATGGAGGGCAGAAGCCAATACGACAGCACGAAGGCCAGGCAAGAGTAGGCCATGATGTACAAGGCCGCGCCGCCATGGCCGTATGCAAAGCCACTGGCCCCCAGGAAGGTGAATGTGGTGTACAGCTCGCCAGCCATGAGCACAAACACGAGGGGGCCGGAAAAGCGGCGTCCGCCCACGCTCCACTGCTCCAAGTCCATCCGCACGCCGGACCGGGCATGCATGCCGACGAGCAGAACGCTAAGGAGGGTCAACGAGATGATGACAAGCGCGGAATTCATCAAGGGGTGCGACGGCGAGAAGCAAAAACGGTGGGGGGAGTAGCTACGGTGCGTCGTTGGCGGGATCGAGCCAAAAGACCAATCCCATGACGGCAGCAGTCGCCAGCACGGAGCCGATGGTCCATGCCAGGAAGAATGGGAGTCCAAGCACGAAGGGCTGAACCCGTGCGGCGAAGGGTGCACCGCACAGGAACAGCAGGAATGGGATCAGGGCGAGCCAGTGATGCGGTTTCATTGGTCGCCCAGGCGATGGCCTATCCGCGATGCCGTGCAGGAAAGCTTCAGACTTTTGGATATGCACATAAGCACTATCTGTTTGCGGTCGGTGGCCAAGACGTTTTTCAGCCAGCTTTCGATGCTGTGAGTTATCGTCCGGTCGTGCGAGTTAAAAGTTGAAAATCGGTGCAAATCCGCGTATTCCAGGGCGCGGTATCGCGAGTCAGGAACCGTCGAAATGGGGCTGAAAGCGACGATTTTTGTTTAATCGCCAGAGTAGATTGCGCGTGTCTGCCGTAAGGAGGCCGCCCGCTCCCCTCCTGTGAAACCCTTGCAAAACGACGCAAACACGCCGTGGTGTCTTTCTAAATCCGGGCAAGGTTCGAATTATGGAACTGGCCCCGTTTTATCGGCCAAGGCAAGCTGCTCGAGCTTCCTTGGAAGGGTTGGTTGGGAACGGACCGGATTGCTGGGTCGCTCCCGCCTTCCGGGCGCACCTTGCATATGCCCTTGTATCTGCCCGAGAACCCCACGGTACGTTTCACGGCCGGGCGGATTTCAGTCGGCGTCGCGCGGGCGCGTGCGCATTTCCTTCGCCAGGCGCTTCCACGGCAGCTGCGACGGATCGGCGATGAACGGCCCGGGCGATCGCACCACGAGGATCTCTTCGGCCATCGCGGCGAAGTCGGCTCGGAAATGCACGGAGCTCTTGTTCACGAGGATCTTCATCCGCTCGGGCTCGATGCCGACGGTGCGGTACATGTTGCGGTCGAGCAGTTGCGCCTTGGCCGAACTCACCGCGATGCGCACGCCGCCGATGCGAAGGCACGCCATCGGCCCGAGGTCGGAGGCCTTGCCGTTCATCATCGGGCCGCCGTAGACGAACTTGCCGTCGGCAAGCGCTTCGACCTGGAAGGAACCGCGCAGTGGCGCATCGCCCTCGACCTGCGGACAGCCGCCGAGGCCGATGTCGATCCATGCGCCCACGCCCGCCTCGTGAGCCGCGGCAGCGGAGGCAGGGTCGCAGATGAGGCCGAGCGCCGCGTCCTGTGCGCCGTGCCTGAGCAGCGCGCGCAACAGCCCCGTGGTGTTCGAGTCGCCGCCGACGCCGGGGTTGTCCTGCGTGTCCGCGAGGATCACGGGGCGTTTGGCCGTCTGCGCGACCTGCATCGCGCGCAGCACCGCCGCATCGGGTTCCTCGAAGTGCACAGACCATTGGTGCTCGGGATGGCAGATGCGGGAGAACAGCGCATCGATGGCGCGCTCGATACGCGCCGCATCGAAGCCGTAGCCCCAGACCACCGGGCCGCACTCCGCGAAATCGGAGGCCGGAAAACCCGGTGCGAACGAGAGCGAGAGCACGCCGTCCTTCTCCAGTTCTTCGAGCAGGTCGTACACGCCGCGCGCGGGCTGCATCATAGTGGACATGCTGTTCACCGGAATGAGGAACGGCACACGCCGTGCCACACGGTGCGCCGGCCTGTCGCTGCCGGTGAGCGCAAGCAGCAACTCCCCCGCCCGCCGGCCCGTGTCGGCCATGTCGATGTGCGGATAGGTGCGGTAGGCCACCAGCGCGTCCGCGAGCGAGAGCATCTGCGTGGTGACGTTGGCATGCGAATCGAGCGACACCACGATCTTCATCTGCGGCCCCACCACTGCACGGATGCGCGCGAGCAGCTCGCCTTCGCCGTCATCGAGGTGCTGCGCGACCATCGCACCGTGCAGGTCGAGGTAGATCGCATCGAACGACGCCGTCCTCACGGCCTCGACGATCTCGCCGGCGATGCGCTCGTAGGCATCGGTGGTCACATGCGCCGAAGCACCCGCGCCGGCCCAGATGACGGGCGTGACGGCATGACCCTTCTCGCGCACGAAGTTGATGAAGCCGCTCGCGGGCAGGTTGACGTTGAGCAGGCCGAAGAGCCCTTCGTCTCGCACGAGCCCCGGAAAATCTTCGCCGCGCACGAAGCTGTCGTACGAGGCCATGGTGGGCGCGAAGGTGTTGGTCTCATGCTGGAAACCGGCGACGAGGATGTTCATCATCATTGGGCAGTCAGTTGAATGGATCGGGCCATCTTCTTGAACTTCTCCGTCTCCTCGACGTAGAACTTCGCGGAAGCGGCAAGGGGTTGCGGCTTCATCGGCACCGTGCCAGAGAGCGCGAGCGCCTTGACCATCTCGGGCGACTGGATGGCCTGCTGCGAGGCCTCCAGCAGCACGCGCAGCCGGTCTTCCGGAATGCCCGCTTTCGCCATCACGGCCAGCCAGATGGAGTGCACGAACTCGCTCTTTTTCGCGATGCCGCTCTCGGAGATGGCGGGCACATCGGGCAGCGTGCGCATGCGCTGGGTGTCGAGCACGTTGATGGCCTTGATCTTGTGGCTCTCGAGCAGCTGGATCGATGCGCCCAGGTTCGGCAGGATGGTGATGTCGATCTGCTGGCCGACCAGGTCCTGCATCATCGGCGTGGCGCCCTTGTAAGGCACGTGCAGCAGCTTGGCGCCTGTGGTCTGCGCGAGGTATTCGGAGACGATGTGGTACATCGATCCGTGCCCCGGGCTGCCGAAGGTGAGGCTCTGGCTGCCGGGCTTCTTCGCGGCGGCGATGAGTTGCTCGAGCGACGCATACGGCAGGTCGTTGCGCGCCATCACCACCAGCGGATGCGTGGAGATCGGTGCGATCAGCGCGAGCTCTTCGGGCTTGTATTTCGCCGATGCATTGGACAGTGGCGCGAGGATCGCCTCGTTGGGCGAACCCATGATGAGCGTGTAGCCGTCGGCCGGCTTGCTCAAGAGGCGCTGCACGGCGAGCGCGCCGCCGGCGCCCGGCAGGTTCTCGATGATGAGCGGCTGGCCGAGCGCCTTCGCCATCGACGGCTGCATGGCGCGTGCAAGCACGTCGGCGGGGCCGCCGGGCGGGAACGCGACAAGCATGGTCACCGGCTTGGAGGGGAAGGTCTCCGCGGCGAGCGCCGGGCCGGCGGTCGTTGCGTTGACGAGAAGCGCAGCCGCAAGGGCAGCGATGCCCGCGAAGGCGCGGGCGATGGGGGTCTGCCGAATGTCTCTCATGAGGTCCTCTTCTTTCCAGACTGCGTGGGGCGATGGACGCGGGGAATCGCGTTGAACAAATTGTTCGGCGTAGCATTTGTTCGAGCAACAGCAACTTTTTGACCACTTCGTTGCCCATCAGGCAACGTTTCGAGGAGCGAACGCCATGCGCGACATCAACCAGAAACGGCTGAAGTACTTCCATGAGGTGCTCGTCCACGGCTCGATCCGCGGCGCGGCCGATGCGCTGAACACCGCGCCTTCGGTCATCACGCGACAGGTGGCATTGCTCGAAGAAGAACTGGGCCTGCTGCTCTTCGAGCGGCAGGCGCGCGGCGTCGCGCCGACAGATGCCGCGTTCCATCTGCTTGAGTACTGGCGCGGCTGCCAGGCGCATCAGGAGCAACTGACCGAGCGGCTGCGCGCGATCGAGTCGATGGATGCGGGCACGGTGCGCATCGTGGCGAGCGAAGGCTTTGTCGACGGGCTGCTGGAGCAGGTGGTCGCGCCGTTCTGCGCGGCACACCCGAAGCTTTCGGTGGTGCTCGATGCGCTGCCCGCCAGCGAGCTGATCGCCGAGGTGGTGAGCGATGCGGCGCACATCGGCCTGGCCTACAACCCGCAGTCGGATGCGCAGTTGCAGTTCGTCGCCAGCGCCGCCGCACCCGCCAAGCTGCTGGTGCGCGCGGGGCATCCGCTCACGAAGATCGCGGGTCCGCTGCAGATACGGCAGATCGCCGACTACCCGCTGGGCCTGATGCCGCCGGGCTACGGCGTCGGGCGGCTCGTGGAACTGCTCGAATACGCGGAGCATGTGAAGCTGCACCCGAGCCTGCGCAGCAATTCAGTCGTCGGCCTCAAGCGCTTCGTGCGCTGCACCGATGGCGTGACCTTCATCGGCGCGGGGCTTGCGGCGGCGCCGGAGATCGAGGCGGGGTACCTCGTCGCGCTCGACTTGGCGCATCCGCTGTGCAGGTCGGCGCAGGTGCGGCTCATGGTGCGCCAGGGGCGACCGCTGCCGGTGGCTGCCGAGCGGCTGCTCTCGGAGATACGGCGGGGCTTTTCGGTGTTCGGCGCAAAGCGCCCCGCGCCAAAGAAACGACACCGCCGCTGAAACGCACAAAGTTTGTTGGACTCCGGCTTTCGCGCCGGCAAGCTGGCTGGGCGAGGGGGCGAAACATAGTGTCGCGTCCTGCGCCTGCAGATACTTGCGCATACAAACCCCCTGCCCGTTCGCGGCGGCCGGGATACATTCCGGCTGCGGCGCACTTCACACCCCTACAAAGCCATGACCCCCAAGACCTCCGACCACATCCTCATCGTCGACGACGACCGGGAAATCCGCGAACTGCTCACGACCTACCTGGTCAAGAACGGCCTGCGCGTGGCGGCGGTGCCCACCGGCCGGCACATGCGCGCGGCGCTGGAGGAGTCGGGGCCCTTCGACCTGATCATCCTGGACCTGATGCTGCCGGGCGAAGACGGGCTCACGCTGTGCCGGGACTTGCGCACCGGCAAGTACAAGGCCACGCCGATCCTGATGCTCACCGCCCGCAGCGAAGAGGCCGACCGCATCCTCGGCCTGGAGATGGGCGCCGACGACTACCTGGCCAAGCCGTTCTCCGCACGCGAACTGCTCGCGCGCATCCGCTCGGTGATGCGGCGCACGCGCATGCTGCCGCCGAACATGGGCGCGGTCGAGCCGTCGCAGAAGCTGGCCTTCGGCGACTGGCATGTGGACACGGTGGCACGCCACCTGCTGGACGACAGCGGCACGATGGTGGCGCTGAGCGGCGCCGAGTACCGGCTGCTGCGCGTGTTCCTCGACCATCCGCAGAAGGTGCTGAGTCGCGACCAGCTGCTGAGCCTCACGCAGGGTCGCGAGGCGGAGCTCTTCGAGCGTTCGATCGACCTGCTGGTAAGCCGCTTGCGCGAGCGGTTGCGCGACGACGCGCGGGAGCCGCGCTACATCAAGACGGTGCGCAGCGAAGGCTATGTCTTCGCTTCGGCGGTCGAGGCGCGGGACGACTGAGCGGCCCGCCGCTTCACGTACGGCGGCGTTTGCGGGTGCCCACGAATTCGCGGGCCGTGATGCATTGGCAACTGACCGGGTTGCGCACTTCGTGGGCGAAGCCGCCCGCGAAGAACAGGAGCGCGAACCAGAGCTTCTTCATGTCAGCCTCCGACAGCAGCAGCCACGGGCGACGGCTCGGCCAGCAGCGCCTGGATCTTTTTCTCGGTCGTGCCGTAGCTGCCCTCGCCGAAGTGCGAGTAGACGATCTTTCCCTGCTTGTCGATCAGGTAGACGGCGGGCCAGTACTGGTTGTTGAAGGCCTTCCAGGTGCCGTAACTGTTGTCTTGCGCCACGGCATGCCTGATCTGCAGGCGCTTTATCGCGTCCTGCACGTTCTTTGTCGACTTCTCGTAGGCGAACTCGGGCGTGTGCACGCCCACGACGACGAGACCCTTGTCCTTGTACTTCTCGTTCCAGTCCTTGACGTAGGGCAGGTGGTTGAGACAGTTGATGCAGGTGTAGGTCCAGAAATCGACCAGCACAACCTTGCCGCGCAGCTCCTCCAGCTTCAGCGGCTCGGAATTAAGCCACTGGTCGATGTTCTGAAATTCGGGCGCCATCTGCACGGCGCTTGAGGCAATGTCGCCTCCAGACGGCGGTGCCGCAGCGATGAGTATGCCGACCGAGGCCGCGACAGCCGCGACACCGAGAAGCACATTGGATTTCGTGGTCACGGCGGGTTCCGACGCTCAGCGCAAGGTAACGCCGTCGGCGATTCCAGCCTGACGCGCCGGGAGCACCCCGTGGATGCCGTATTGGACCGGCACCCGGCTGTTTGCGAAGGCCTCAACATAAAGGTTCTGGTTCGGTGCATGAGCGACTGCGCGGGCTTCGGACTGCGCCGCTGCGCGGTCACGCGGGGATGGCAGAGCTGCAATAACAACTGAAGACGCGCCTTCCGAATATGGATTCGCGGAGTGCGCAGCGGCAACGGCCTCGGCACGAACGTCGGCGCGGCTGAGCGTCGATTGCGTCTGCAACACACCTTCATATTCTTCGGCATGGGCCTGCGCCGCGGTGAGAGCGACAAGGACTGAGAACGAGGCAGCACTGGCGATTCGGGAGAGCTTCATGACGATTTCCTTGGTAGTTACGTGAGCTTGGGTAGAGGACGAACGAATTGTTCGCCGCGCTCCTTTCCTCCGGCACATATTGCGTATGCCTGTGTGTCAGCACTTAGAAGTGCACACACTACGTTTCAAGAAGAGATCGCGCGCCTCTTTTTGGAGATGCCAGCACTGCCGAAATTTTCCAGCGAACGTCCAAGCGCCAGCAAAAAAAGCAAAAGCATTGGTCACTCAAGCGTTCGATCGACTTCAAGTCGTTGGATCGCGTCGCCGTATCGGCAATCGCGAACAGATCGGCTTCTCGCCGGTAGTCGCCTTTTTTGTATGCCCTTGTATCGGGTCGGCGTCCGTACACACAGCCACACAAGACAGCCTTCTCAGGACACATGACAAAGACATTGCTCTCGTCCAATTGACTTACCGAATCCGCACGAAAGGCGCCCTCATGAACGAACTCTTCCAAACCTCGACCGAGCGTCCAGCACCCGAGTTCACGCAAGCCCAACGGGTTCTGCGCAATACCTATTGGCTCCTGGCTATTTCTATCGTGCCTACGGTCTTCGGCGCTTGGCTAGGCATCACCGCGCAGATGACGACGGTCATGTCACGAGGTCCGACCGCCATCGTCTTTCTACTGGGCGCGATCGGTTTCGTCTTTGCCATTGAAAAAGCAAAGGATTCGGTTCTTGCGGTACCGCTGCTACTCGCCTTCACTTTCTTCATGGGATTGATGCTTTCACACACGATCAGCGCGGTACTTGGACGACCCGACGGCGCCGGACTTGTCACGACCGCCGCCGCGGGAGCCGGTGCGATATTTTTCGGCATGGCGCTACTCTCGACTTGGGCCAAGCGAGACCTCAATGCCACGGGCAGGTTCCTCTTTGTCGGTGTGGTCATGCTGCTTGTCGCCGGCGTTGCGAATGCATTTCTTCAGTCAAGCGCTCTGGCACTGACGCTGTCGGTCGTAGCGATGGGAGTCTTCTCGGCATTCATCCTGTACGACCTGAAGCGCGTGCGCGACGGAGATGAGACCAACTACATCAGCGCTACGTTGAGTGTGTATCTCAGCTTGTTCAACGTGTTCTCTTCGCTGCTCGATGTTTTGGGGCTGATCGGTAGGGAGGGATGAAAGCGATATTGGACAACGCCGTTGGCAGATTTTCTTGTTCGCTTGCTTCTGTAGAAACCACGAACTTTTTCGTTCTCATGCGTGTCCTGCTCGCATGCATCCTCGTCGCGGCACTTGGAGCTTGCGGCGCCTTGCCGGAGCAACGAGCAAGGGCATCAGAACAAGTCGGTGCGGCAGACTCGACAACCGTGCTTGCCAAGGTCGCACAGGCCTCCACGCCGCCCGGTGAACATTCTGGCTTCCGATTGATGCCGTTAGGGGTGTATTCGATTGACGCGCGCATTCAACTTGCGCAGCGAGCACAGCGCTCGCTCGTGCTTCAGTACTACCAGATCGAAAACGACGAGGTGGGCCGCCTCCTACTGCAAACAGTGCGCGAAGCCGCTTTGCGTGGCGTGCAGGTTCGTGTGCTGGTGGACGATCTCTACACAGTGAACAGTCAGCAACTGCTGCTGGCGCTTTCAAAAACGCCCAACATCTCGGTGCGCCTCTTCAATCCGTTCTGCTGCGGGCGTGACGGGTTCCTGACGCGCTTCGCAGCTTCGCCGCTCGACGTGGCTCGACTGAACCACCGTATGCACAACAAGCTGTTCATCGCGGATGGAGTGATGGCGATCGTCGGGGGGCGCAATATCGCCAACGAGTATTTTGTCCTGAGCGAAACGCAGAATTTCATCGATATGGATGTGCTGATTGGGCAAAGTAGTGCCGCAGCTGGAGACGATCTTCTACGCCTACTGGAACAGCATCCAGGTGTGGCCTATTGCGGACATCGTCAGCGCCAAGGGCGATCGTCCCGTGGTCGAAGCCGATTTCGATCTCGCGGTGGGAATGGCCAGGCCACTTCCGAAGCTCATGCTCCCGACGTCGGACATCCTCGGCTACGGACCGATCAAGGAGGAATTGGACGAAGGCCGACTCGGCCTGCTCTGGGGCCATGCAGTCGCCATCGCCGATCCGCCGAGCAAGCCCGCCACCATGACCGCGCAAGAGGCCATTGCCACCAGCGTGACAATGACGGTCTGGGAAATGATGCGCGACGCCAAGCGTGAGATCGACCTCTCTTCTCCTTATCTCGTGCCTGGAGACCGTGGTGTCATGGCCATCCGGGCCATGACGGATCGAAACGTCAAGGTGACGCTGATGACAAACTCACTGGCCGCCAATGACGAACCCTTAGTGCACACGGGCTATGCGCGATATCGCGAGCGATTGCTAAAAATCGGTGTGGAATTGTATGAATTGAGCCCGAAACGAACAACTGCCGACATGCGGTTCGACGATTTCGGCAAGTCGCTCGGCCGGCTGCATGCCAAAACGCTCGCCATCGATGGCACCCGCATCTACCTTGGCTCCATGAACCTCGACCCTCGGTCGGCAACCCAGAATACCGAGATGGGTGTAGTGGTCGATAGCCCCGAACTCGCGCGAGAACTTCTACGCATCTTCAATGTGAGCAAGCTTCAGAACTCGTACAGGGTGCGGTTTGCCGAGGACGGCACAACGCTGCGATGGTCAACCCGCGACGGCCAAAAGGAAGTGGTCTATTCATCCGAACCGGAAGCCAGCTTGACACAGAAGATTTACTACTGGTTGATGTCGCCGCTTATGCCCGAATCTTTGCTGTAGCAACAGCCTCGCAGACTCATTTCACACATCAAGAAGGACAGACGAATGCCAACCTCTCACGGTGAACACACGCTCGATATTCACGGTCGCAAGCTTCGCTACAAGGTGGCGGGCAGCGGCCCCGTTCTGATGGTTCAGGCGCCAGGATGGGGCGTCGGGTACGGTCTCTATGAAGATGGCTTGGCGCAGCTAGAGCGCAGCTTCACCGTGATTCATCACGATCCTCAGGGCAGCGGTGGATCCGATTCACCGTCCGATCCGAAGGAAATGAATGTCGGCTCCTTCATCGACGACCTCGATGCATTGTGTCGGCATCTCAAATTGGAGCGTTTTGCGCTGATTGGACACTCGCATGGTGGTTTCATCGCGATGAACTACGTCCTGAAATACCCCCAGCACGTTTCACACCTCATCCTGTTGGATGCGCAACTGGGCATTGCGGAGCCCGCCGAAGACGTGCAAAGAACGCTGCCGGCGCTGGCCCGTGATCCGCGATTTGCCGAGGCGGCGCGCATCTTCGCCGGCCCCAGGAAACTCGACTCAGATCAGGACTTGAGCGAATTGCTCTATCGCGTTCTGCCGCTTTACTTCTTTGATCCCGAGAGCGAACAGTGCAAAGCGGCTCAGCGGTATGTGCGCAGTGGTCGGATATCAGTCGCAGCGATGAGGGCGACGTCGGAGACGGACGGGCAGTTTCTCGTGCGCGAGAAGCTGAGCGAAATTCGCGTGCGCACGCTGGTACTGGTGGGGAGGCACGACTTTATCTGTTCGCCGGCTCAGGCTGAAGCAATCCACAATGGCATCGTCGGCTCCCAGATCGTCACATTCGAGAACAGCGGCCACTTGCCTTGGACTGAGGAGCCCGACCGGTTTTTTTCGAATGTGATCCGCTTCTTGGAAAACTAACAAGCCTGAGAGCAATCAACGGGCGTATCCGGGCATCCCCTCGCCCATACCTTGCTGGATTCTCCCTCTTGGGATAGTTGCCAGAGCAGGCAGCTGACGTGCATTGCGCCAAGCGCAATGGAAATGACAAAATTCCGGGATCCAAGGCCTAAAATGCATGAAATCTTGTAACACTTAGGAAAAGAATGGCCTACGTGGGCTACGAATACGTGCGATCAAGCCTGGACCTGCCCATCTTCGAAGTGAGCCGACCCGCGCTGGTCAAACCGGTCACACGCATCATGGCATCGGCGGAAGCACTTGGCGTGCCGGCCGCCATGGCGCCGGCCGACGGCGACCTGGTAGCGCACTTGCTCTTCGCCCTCAAGCATGAGGGAGTGAACCTGCAGGTGCTTGCAGGCGCATCCAAGCACCTCGCAGGCGCCGACCTGGCCGCGGCGGTTGCCGCGACTCCGAATGGACAATACGTGCGAATGCTCTGCAGCACGTGGGAACACTTCACTGGTAACCAGGTGGTGGCCCAGCCGGTCGTCACCGCGGGCTATGTTGACTTGTTCGACGAGGGTCGTTACTACACAGGCGGCACCGACCGCGACTCGCGATGGCGAGTCAATTTCAACGGCCTCGGAACCTGGGACTACTGCGTCACGGTGGAGCGCACGGCGGCGATAAAGGACGCGCTGGACTTTGATGTGCTGGGGGCCACTCGTGAATTCGTCACCTCGCTCAACCGCGAACTCCTTGATCGCACGTTGACCTGGGCTTATCTGCACGAGACCCAAGACAGCTACGCCATAGAGAATGAAGCGCCATCGGAAGACAAGGCGCGCACATTCATTCGCCTGCTGCGTCAGGCGCATGAGCCGCGCTCCCTTGACGAGTCGTATCTGGTGGAGTTGCAGGCCTCGATCGTCTCCAATCCTTACAACCGGGCGATTCAATACCGGACAGAGCAAAACTGGCTGAGCGACGGCGGCCGCGGTGCGTTGGGCGTGACCTTCGTGCCTCCGCGGCCTGATGATCTGCCGGGGCTGATGGATGCGTGGTCACGTTTTGCTAACGACACCGCGAAGCTTCTGGATCCACTGATGGCCGCCAGCATTGCCTCTTTCGGTTTTGTCTACCTGCACCCTTTCATGGATGGCAACGGACGTCTTTCCCGCTTTCTCTTTCACAAGGTCCTATGCCAGTCCGGTCAATTGCCCGACGGCATGCTCCTCCCGGTTTCGGTAGCCATGAAGCGCCACGAGGCACAGTATCTGAGCGTCCTACAGGACTTCTCCCGTCCGGCGCGTGCGCTGGTCAATGCCAGGGCGGCCGGCGAGGGCGACTTTGAATTCACCTTCAAGTGTGACGACACGATCTTTCGGTTCTGGGATGCCACGCGCTGCGTGGAATTCGGCTTGAGCATGGCGCGCGAAGCACTGGAGGTGGAGTTGCGCAACGAGACGAACTTCATCGTTCATTTCGACGCGGTGCGCAAACAGATTGACGACCAGTACGACCTGCGTGGTTCGACGCTGGCAACGCTGGTGTCGATTGCGCTGAACAACGACGGTACGATCTCCAATAAAAAGCGAAAGCGCTACGCCGATGAGGTCGCGCCTGAGATCTTCGATGCGATCGAGGACAAGGCCCGAGAAGTTCTCACTGATGCCCTTGACGAATCTGATGGCGCGACAAACAACACCGCCCGTGACGGGGTGCCCCGCTAAACGCTGACGCTGCCGGCGCTTCCAAAGGTCGCGGCGGTCGGCCTTTTCTCGGCCAAGAGCAAACATCGTGGGGCCGCTCCAACGCATCCCTCGATTTGGTAAGTTCGACTGAGAAGGTGCGTGCACGCCAACCCGCGCGAGTCAACAATTGGCCGAGGCTGTCTGAAAAGACGTACGCGGCTGGTCGCCATACCTTGACGACTTGGTGGCTCTGGAAGCCGCAGGCCAGGCTTCAGCTGTCGGCCACAACCGGTCCTTGACCGCTCCGGCAGAATTCGGTGAGAACCGGTCAGTCGCCACAACCAAGACAAGTCGACTCTCTATGGAACGCTCAAAAATTGACGCTGCTTGGCCAAACGCGCTTCGCTGGTTTCTTTCTCTCGATCTGACTCATTTCACGCCGTGGCATTTCATTCAAAGTGCGGACGAGATGGCATTCGCTGCCAATGCATTTCGCCGCGAAGACGTCCAACGTGGTGAAGTTTTTGTGTTCGCGCGGCGTCAAGATCGCGAGGATTTTGCGGGATTGGAGCTTGAAAACGGACTGCCTACCGGCAAGGTTTTGTACTTTCACCCTGTGTTTGGCAACGGCTCAACGGACTCTCCGAGAACCTGGAACATCATTGTCGCGACGTATCCTGATGTGTTCGACTTTGTGGCGCAGTGCGTTGTCCCGGACATGAAGGACTGGGCACTCGAAGAGGATGCAGAGGACTTGTAATCGCGCTGGCCAGCTACAGTCGGCCAAAACCAGACCTTCAACCTCAGCTTCCAATTTCGATGAAATCTGCGCTTTCCGTGAACGCCGCGCTTGATGGACTGGCGACCTTAGTCGGCCAGGACATCGCTTTGGTGGGCATCCTGCGCTTCGAGTTCGAGGGGACGGCCCTGGACCATTTCCCAAAGTCAGAGCGCCGCAATGCTGAAGATGACGGGCCGCTCGAGCCATCGAGCGTGTGGCTAGGTGTCGGGTCGGGCGCCCTTCAATTCAACGAAGAGCAGCTTCGGCGATGGCACGGAAAGCGTGTCACGGTACTTGGCACCTTGCTAGGTCCCGATGAAAAGCTCGGAGGGTGTGGCCATTTCTCAGCTTTTCCCGCCGAGGTATTGGCTCGCTCCATCGAGCGGCTCTAGCCGGCCACAACCAGTCGTTCAGCATGCCCGATAAATTTCGAGTTACTGCGGTCGAGTCCGTACCTCCGAGGCGGTGTTCCCTCGCTGGTAGTATCGATTGACGCTCCCCATTTCGCCTTGGCGAAGGCCGCATCATCGTTGCCGGTGCCTCCGCTCAAACCTCGCGAAGCGGCACACCTGCGCGTAGAGCTTACGCTTCCAGATGGGTCGACCAGCCGACAGTTCGCATCCATTGCCTTCGTGAGCCCCATGGATGCGCCAGGAGTCCTCGCGCTGTCGGGACTCGCCGACGCGGAAGTGCCAATCGGAACCGGTGTGGAGCTGCTCGGCTTCGATGCTCATCCTCGGTAGGCCCGCCGTTTCGGCAGAATGCGACCGAGGCTGTGTGGAAACGTTCGAAGCTCGTGTTTTCGTGGGTAGCCAAACTATTCCCGAAGCCTCGATCGTCGATCCTGGCGCGATCTGAGCGGTCGACTTTCACGCAAACGGCACAGCACCAGCGTTTCCACACAGCCTCGACCAATACCAGACGTTCAAGCCTTTCTCCAATCGTCCCTCCAATGGAATCCGAAGCTTTCACGCCCGAACAGTTTAAGAAGAGGCCTGCGGTGGCCCAAGTAGACGTCGATCTACGAAGGTGGCTTCGAGGCATTTCAGTTGAAAGACGGTTGGCGTTCATCCGTGCGCTCTGGCCGCTGAACTACACGTACAGCATGTCGCTGGCAAGATCGTCGCAACTTCCAAATAATCATGTCGAGGCGTTGCTTGTGGAATGGCTTCGCGCTGCGCAGAACAGCGCCGGCAATGGTCTGGTTGCCCTGGCGCCTCTCCTTGGTGAAGCCAGATTTTGGAAGGTCGTAGATGCCTCGGACCTGACGGAGGAAATGCGAAACTTTTTTTATCTCTACCGTAAAAGTTATCGTCGATACAACGGCGCCACTGACGCCTAGGACAACACTAGACATTCAGCATGGACGTCCACGAGGAAAATGAGGATCTTTGCGATAGCTGCCATTGCCGGCTAAGGGCGGGCGGCTTACTCGCGTGCACGGCGATTCGCAACCAGCCTGTTTCGAACGTTCGCGCCGCGTGGTCGAACTTCTGAAGCCGGTCATGCACCGTGGTTCGCGTGAGTCAGCTTCAGTGGGCCCAACCTCCCGCGGGATCGCATTCAGGGCAAAAAAAGCCCCTGCCGCCTGACAAGCAGGCGACAGGGGAAAGTGCCGAATCAGCCCTTCAGCCGAGCACCTCGGTCACGATGCCTGCGCCGACGGTCTTGCCGCCTTCGCGCATGGCGAACCGCATGCCGTTCTCGATGGCCACAGGCTTGTTCAGCTCGAAGCTGATCTGCGCCTGTGCGCCCGGCTCGACCACGCCGGTTTCGGTGTCGACGCGAATGACACCCGTCACGTCGGTCGTGCCGAAGAAGAACTGCGGCTGGTAGCCGGAGCCGAACGGGGTATGACGACCACCTTCGTCCTTGCTGAGGACGAAGATCTGTGCACGCCCCGTCCGGTACGGCTTCAGCGCACCGGGCTTCACGACAACCTGGCCTCGCACGACATCGTCGCGCTTGACCCCACGCAGCAACAGGCCGACGTTCATGCCGGCGCGTCCTTCGGCGACGTCCTTGTGGAAGGACTGCACGCCGGTGACGATCACCTGCTCGTCGCCGGCCGAGCTGAGCCCGACGATCTCCAGGCTGTCACCGACGCGGATCACACCGCGTTCGACGCGCCCGCTGATCACGGTGCCACGGCCCGTGATGGTGTGCACGCCTTCGACAGGCATCATGAACGGCGCGTCGTAGTCGCGCACCGGATCAGGAATGCACGAGTCCAACGCGTTCACGAGCTCGATGATGCATTGCACATCAGGACCTTCGAGGTCGCCACTTTCGGCGGCGGCCAAGGCCTTCAGCGCGCTACCGAAAACGAACCGGGCATCGTGGTATCCGTGCGCAGCCAGCAGCGCGCCAATCTCCATTTCGATCAGCTGCTCGATCTCCGCACGGTCGTTGCCGGCAACGAGGTCCATCTTGTTCACGAACACCACCATGTGGCCGACATTCACCTGGCGCGCCAGCAGCACATGCTCGATGGTCTGCCGTGCGGCGCCTTCGGTGCCGTCCACCAGCAGGATCGCGCCGTCCATCTGCGAGGCGCCGGTGATCATGTTCTTGATGTAGTCGGCATGCCCGGGGCAGTCGATGTGTGCGTAATGACGGCAGTCCGACTCGTACTCGACGTGCGAAGTATTGATCGTGATGCCGCGCTCGCGCTCTTCCTTTGCGTTGTCGATCTGCCCATAGGACAGTGCATCGCCGCCAAAGCGCGCGGCCTGCACGAAGGTAAGAGCAGCCGTCAGGGTCGTCTTGCCATGGTCGACGTGACCGATGGTTCCGACGTTCACATGAACTTTGTTGTTCATCATGGTTTTCTCCAGTTTGAGAGTAAAAAACCGACGCAATTCGCTGGCCAGGCGAAACAGTCGGCGGGTTGTCGGCGCGCGCGCACCGAATTCACGCATGCCCGCCATGCGGGCGAAAAAAAACCTGCCGGATGGACCACCCGACAGGCTTTTTTTATTGCCTGAAGGATGGACCTCCAGGCGCACGAGGGCCTGGAGGCTCTACACGAACCGCTCCACGGAGTTGACGCACAGCACTGCGCTGGCAGCGCGTGCGGCGGAAAGAAGAAGTTCTCGTTCGGGGCTCATGTGCAGGTCTCCAATGGGGCAAGCAGAAAACAAAAAACCCGGTGGTTTGAGGCCTACCGGGTCTTGTGAAACTCAGGAGGCCGAGCCTCCAGGTGAAAAGGCTCTACGAAAACAATTCGGCGAAAAAAGCGCGCAGCGAAACCGCCGCAGTTGTGCGGGTCATCGATGCGTCTTGCGTGGTCAGGAACTGCTTCATGGGTATCTCGTGCGGTCAACTGTTAAACCGGAGTGCGACGGTTAATCTTTGGGGGTCGGAGGCTAACACCGCCATAACGATCCAGCAACAGGAGCGTTGCACACACGCAGCAATAGTTGCCCGGCGGTTCGTCGCAAAAGTCGGCAAGTCGCGTTGGTGGTGCCGTGGCACAGATCGACGTGGAAGCACGTCGGCTCCTCCGGCCACACGCCAGGAAAGCCCCAGGCTCATAGGTCAACGCCTCCTTCAGTTCGCGGACGATGGCAGGTTGAGCGACCGGCTTTTCGCGGAAACCGGAGCGTCGAGAACGGCAACAGCGGGCCCTTTGCGCAGACATCTCGTGCGACTACAGTCGGCCACAACCTGACGTTCGCGAGTCCGAGCGAATCTTCTGAGAAGCCGTCATTCCGTAAATTTGAAGTGAATCAACTTGGTACCGGATGAAACTCGAACGATTTGATGAGGGGCTGCATCACCGGCACATCGTCGCCTACGATCCTGTCTATGGCGAAGTCTTCGCCGAAGTGCGGAAATTTGTTCACGAGGTTCTCGAAGGAGTGGAACTCGTGCACATCGGCAGTACTGCGGTCGAAGGCCTGCGCGGCAAGGCCATGATCGATGCTGTGGCGATCACAGCACGGCAGAATCTTCGAAACGAACAACGCGCGTTCGAGCGTATCGGCTTCCATCGCCGGCCGGTATGGGTGGACACGGACGAGAAGCCATACGTTTGCGCATCTGTCGTTCACGCTGGCCGGCGTTTCAACGTCAATGTGCACATTTGCCACCGTGGCGATCCTGTGCACAAGGATTCGCTGGCCTTTATGGATATCCTCGGTCGTCGGCCCGACCTCCGCCAGAAGTACGAGGAGGCAAAGGACCGGGCCCACTCAATAGACCCGGGCGACCCGCAGGTCTACAACAAAGAGAAAGAGGCGGTGATCAGGGAAATTGAGGCCCTGATCGATCGCCGGTAGATGATCATCGTCGCTAGACGGCCAAGAGCGGTCCCCCGTTCGTCAATCGTAATTTGGCCCGGATCAGAACCTCTTCAACGATCTGTCTATTCAAAATCCAAGCAATGATTCACCTTCGATCAATCCGTGATGGCGCAGCGTAGGCGATGGAATTCCCGATCTGTACAGTCAATATTACGGTCGCGAAAATCGCCGCGAGCTTAGAAGTTCCATTTGATACATGGGACGAACCGGGCTTGGGAACGGCTATGGGTTTTGCGTATCGTCTTCCGAACGGAGTGACGATCTACCTGGAAGAACTGGCAGAAGTCTCTCGGAGCCGCGGCGATACATCGACAATACATGTTGACCCGTCCGCTTTCCATCGTCGGAATGTCAACGAAGTCATATCGAGCGCTATCGAGGGATTGGGTCTGCCGAAATCTTGCGTCTCGTGGGTTCAGGCGGAATCGAGTTGGAGCGCGGCAAAAAAGATCGCAGAGACCCGCAGGGGCTAGTGCCCTCCGGCCAGCACCGGACTCCCCAGCCTCGGCCAGAATCAGTTGCTTTAGGAGATGCCGCGGAGCGCTGGCGCTAGCCGCACTGGGGCTGCAGCGATATGTGAGCCCGTCGTGAAAAGACTGCTTCGGAGGAAGGTCACTGACTGCAAAGGGCCCCTCGTGACTTCGACGCGACCGACTACAGGTCAAGAGCCGACGCTCGAACATATTCTCCATTTGAGACAGCATGACGTGCCTCACCTTCGCTGCGGAATTCAACTGGTTTTGCACGCGTTCCGGCTTGAGAGACGATGCACAATAGTGACCGATTCGCCCAGGTGGGCAGCTATGGGGGTTCACATGGACATTGAAGCGCTTCGGGCACGTATCCCAACTGTTGCGACGCTCCGGATGATCGCTTTCAAGAATAGGACGAGCGCTGTTGCAGAAGCTATCGGCGAAATTGTGGCGGAGATCGAACGTGATGGCCGGCAACCAAATGCATGGGAATCCGACAATCTTCTAGACGCCATGGATTCCCTGCGTACAGGCAATGCCTTTCTTGCCACAGCCCACCTCGAGTTCTCGCTGGCGACTTCGGAGAACCATGCAAACACCTTCACCGTACCCCGACATGAGAGAACGACAGTGAACGATCTCAAACAGAGGTTGCGGCGGCTTCGCACAACGGCCTGAAAGACGGTGTTCGGCCACTCGCCGAGCTCCACCGTTGAATCAGGTTCGCGTCAGGGTCGTCTGACATCGTGCCGTCGTGGGACAAGTAACGTCTCTGGCGGACTCCGGTTTGAAGGAAGGCCCCAAAGACGTCCAACAGCGCACTCTCAAGCCTCCTCTGGCATCACTACAAGAGCATGAGCATCACCTTTCATTTCCCGGATGCGGGTGAGCAGCTGAACCCATGGTTGCCACGCGTGCGTGAACTCTTGACATCGACGATGAGCGAGATAACGCATCGACTTCCCTTGGACCGTTTGGACGTTGTGACATATGCAAGCGATGCCGTCATTCCCGAACTTGGCGTGAATGGCTTTGCTGAAGGCCGACATCTCCTTCATCTGAAGTTGGATCCTGCCAACCCGAACTTCGCTAGCAAGATGGACACAGCGATTCCGTCACTGTTCGCCCATGAAGCGCATCACTGCATGCGCGAGGCGAGCGTTGGCTATGGCAGCACGCTGCGTGCGGCACTCGTGTCGGAAGGCTTGGCGTGTCACTTCGAATCGGAAGTCACTGGCCGCATTCCTTTCTACGGCACGGCACTCACAAGCGAACAAGTATTTGCGATGGAAGAACGCATGCGGCCACTGCTCGATATGCCCTGGTACAACCACTCCGCCTGGTTCTTCGGGAATCCGCGTGAAGAGATTCCTCGACACTGCGGTTACTCGGTCGGTTTTTCCTTGGTGGGCGAGTATCTGAAGCGTTCAAGCTCGAAAGCGAGTGTCGCCGTTGGCCGACCCGCTGAAGCATTTTTCGAGTAACCGTCATCCTGAGCTCACTCTGTCTTGACGTGCAGCAGCCCATCTACGTTCGGCCACCCGAGCCATCGGACGAACGCCAATTCTTGGCGTCAGTCGAAAAGAGCGACGATCTTCATGGCCCTTGGATCCTTCCGCCGTCTACGCCGGCGCTTTTTCGAGCGTATCTCGAAAGAATGTCTGCACCCGAAAACGCCGCTTTTCTTGTTTGCCGGCATGGTGACGATCGCCTTGTCGGCGTCTTCAACATCACCAATATCGTCAGGGGCGCGTTCCAAAGTGGCTACCTCGGCTACTACGTTTTCGCCGGTCACGAGAGACAAGGCCTGATGCGGAAGGGGTTAGAAGCGGTAGTTCGGTTTGCTTTCCAAAACCTCAAGTTGCATCGGTTGGAGGCCAACATTCAGCCGACCAACGTTGCCTCAATCGCCCTTGTGAAAGCCTGCGGTTTTCTGCAGGAAGGGTACTCACCTCGCTATTTGAAGATCAACGGGCGTTGGCGCGATCACGAGCGATGGGCGATCCTCGCTCCATAGAAATTTAGCTGGCAGTACTTCGATGCCAGTCGGCCGCAACCGGTCTGTCGCTCCAACGGGTCAAATTCTGGCAGAGCCGGAACGGTCAGGAGCGGGCAGAATTTGCCTGTTCAAGAATGTTGAGTGAGCAAAACCTGCATCAGATGGAGCAAGCATGGCGGTCTCTCCCGAACAACTCAGCGCGTTGGTCACGTACTGCACCGACTTCGCTCGAACGATGCTCGAAGACGCGGGGGACTTCTATCCGTTTGGCGCAACGTTGACTAACGACGGCAAGCTCGCAAGTGTGGGCGGTCACAACGGCGAGGAGCGGCCGAATCCCCAGGAGATTTACGCACTGCTTGGCGGCAGCTTCGCTGCCGATGCGGCCGCTGGGAAGCTGTCGGCCGCGGCACTGGCCGCGAACGTAAACATTCCCGCTGAATACTCACCAAGCGCCCCTGACGGACTTCGTGTGCACCTCGAAGCATCAGGGTTCTCACGCTTCATCTACGTTCCCTACCGCATCACCGAAAAGGGCTTTCTGAAAAAGAAACGAGTCGCGGTGTTCGGCGAATCGTTTGCCGTCGCAATTGCTCCGCATTTCTTCCGGGCAAACGGCGGTTAGCCCGTATACGGCCATAGCCGGTCACTCACAAGCGAGCACGAGATGAAGTTTCGAATCGAGTACATCTTTGACCAGAAGCGGCCGGTTTCGCTCTTTGCTCGTCAACTCGAGGCAGGTCAGTTTGCTGTTTCGGAGGGCTCGAATCTGGGTGGTGTGCCCATCAAGCCCTACCTTTCTCAGCCGCGCGCGCTGACACCCGATGGAAGACCAGACATGACCATCTTCACTTTCGTGCTCGCGACCGCCCACGACCTGCCTCGCCTACAGGTGGGTCAGGAAGTTGAACTCAAAGAGGTGTGACGCCTGGCGGCCAATACCCAACGGTCGGACATGGCTTCCGACAAGATGTAGAGGTTCACTCATGAGCATGGACGCGGACGGGCAGCAGAGGCGATGGCTGGCGTTGGGGTATGGCGGCAAGACGTCATCCCCCGAAACCTGGCGCTACTGGAAAACCGCCGACCGCAGGTGGACCATCGTCGCCCCACACGGTCTCGCAGAGTTCGAGCAAAGGCATCGAAGCATCTTCTATCGAGGCGAGGAGGTCCTCACAGCGGCGACGCAGTGGGAAGCCATCTGGAGGGCGGTTGCCTACTTCTACAGCCACGTGGTGTCGACTCTGCCGGCACCGCCGATGAACTAAGGTCGGACCACGTTCGGCTCATCTCGGCCAAGACCGGTCCTTGCCCATGTCGGTCCAATTTCGTTGACCGAAAGCGCGTTCCTCAAAAAGCACAGCCACACCCTCTTCTGAGATGAGTATTGAAGTCACCTTCTCCTACGGTATCGTGATACGCCAAAGCGCCTTGGCTGCTCTTGGCATCACGAGAGCGCGAGTGCTCGAAGTGTTTGAGACCGACCGCCCGATGGCCGAGGACAGCGAGTTGTTGTCGTTCGGGCCGTCCTTCAGTGGGGAGGCATGCAATGAGTTCGTCCGGCGCTTGGAGTCCCTTGGGCTTGTCTACGTCGACGACTTCTTTGACCTGACGCTGAGCCATCCCAACTGGCTGAGTTTTTCGGCGGGCTTCGATGGTTCCCCTAAAGGCTGAGCACGGCCACAACCAGACCTTCGCCATGAAGTCAGAAAATCGCTCGGCACCTGCAACAGTGGACTACGTTGAAGTCGGTCGTGAGTCGCACGAACTGGCGCTCCGCCACGGCCGGGATGCACACAGGTATGCACTGCGCCTATCTGAGCAAGCCAAGGACGCTGGCGATGCCGGGGCAGCCTCATTTTGGTACGCAGTCAACCGAGCGCTAGAGCCGAGGACATAGTGAGTCGCTCGCAAGGCTGGCTCGCTTTGAGCCCTCGCGAAGGCTGCATGACGGGCTACAGTCGGCCAGAACCGGCCGTTCGGCGCCGAGCCAGAATCCAAGCACCATGAACACCACCTCGGATGAAGCGAAGCAGATGCGCCTCCTTTGGCTTGTAAGGGCAGGCTACGTCTTGATGGCCGTTGGCGCGCTGCTGCTGTTGCTGCTCGGCGTTCCTCTACCGGTCAATTTGTTCGATGGACCGAACCACTACTACCGTGTGGTTCCAACGGAGCACGGTTGGATGCTGCCAGCAGCACTCGTCGGATTTGGCACGTTACTCGTACTGATTGGCAAGGGGCGGCGCACCAGAGGCCGGTGACGACCATCGGCCAAGACCGGCCCTCGCGGAAACGGCGGAATGAATTCAGTCAGAACCGAACCTTCAACCCCACCGAAGAATTTCACCGAATGAACTCTTCCGCCGCTCCACTGTCAGCGATCCGAATCGCGATGATGCTTCCATTGACGTTGGCGTGTTCCGTTGCTCTTGCGACGACCCCGCTACACATGACTACCGATGTCTGGTTCAAAGAAAACAGTTCACTGCTAGAGCCAAATGCCGTCGTGGAACTGGAGAGACTCGTTTGCAAACTCAAGGGTGGCAGGGTTGATGTGTTGAGGTTGTACGCGCACGCCGCGAAAGGTGAGGGGAATCCGGAAAATCTTGCATTGGGTCGTGCATTGGCCGTTCGGGCATTGATGCTTACTTCGCCTGCTGCCATTGAGCACATCGTGATCAGGAATGGTTCTGACACAGAACCTGTCAAGAGCAACGCTACGGAGGCGGGGCGTGCCGCCAATCGACATGTGGAGCTTGAGGTGTCCTTCGCAAAACCACCGATGGGGTGGGGTGAAGAATGCGGTCCACGAGGCCAACTTCCATAGCCTTTCGTCCGCGCCTGCACTGCGCAGACAGGGCTACTGTTCGCCATGGAGAGAAAATCACCTCCACGCGATCGACCGCTTTCGAGCGGACCGTGTGTCGGCTTCGGGCCCTTTGCGCCGGCAACTCATGGGGCTACAGTCGGCCAGGACCAGACATTCAGCACGAACCTCCAACGAGGCACATGAAGACCCTTGCGATAGCTGCCATTGACGGATACCAGCGGTTCATTTCGCCTTACAAGGGCTTCGGCTGCGCACATCGAATGCGGACGGGCGAAGCTTCCTGTTCGCGATTCGCAAAGCGAGCGATTGCTCGCCTCGGGTTGATGACCGGCGCCCTGGTCACCATCCGTCGATTTGAAGCATGCGCCGCTTCGGCGCGAATACTCTCCAGCGCGGACGCCCGCGCAGCCGCGGCGCCGCCGGAAGCTCCCGCAGAGGCTTGCCCGCTTTGGTCTCGCTGGGGTGCGAGAAAGCTGTCAGGGTGCTGCGGATGCTGGCCCGGCTAAGTCAGAATGCGGCCAGAAGCTGACCTTCCCGGTACACACTAGATCATGAGAAAAGAGCAAGTCGAAATCTATTCCGATACGAGCAACGCCGCAGTTTTACGGCATCCGGACCGCAACTTTCCCGGCTGCTTGGTTCGAGGCGATACGCTTTACGGTCTTCGGCAGTCGGTTCGTCGCGTCCAACGCAGTGCCCATCTTCTCGACGAGGAGGCTGCTGCAGATCTCGCAGATGTTGCAGATGTTGCAGATCATCTTGAGAGCCTTCTGAACCACTACAAAACAGTGCTCGCAGCCCACGCGATCAAACTACCGTTCACTGATACGTCGAACGGCTGACGACGCCATCCGGCCAGACCCGGCCCCTGGCAAAGAGCTGTTCGAGTGGTCCTCATCGTATGCTGTGCCTATGAATCCTCCCGTCGAAGCCTACGCATTCATAGACAACCACAGTGCCGTTCTGCAGGTGTTCGGGTGCTGGCCCAGTTTCCATGATGATGAGTTGCATCGTGTCGTGATGGACCGAGAACGAAGGCATGCAAATGGTGCGTACTACCCCAGTATCGAGCTCACCGTCAGGGGGTGGAACATGACTTCTGACGTGACCGAGGAAGGGGTCTACAGACTGGAGTCCGACTCACTCGTTCACTTCCTGTTCGAAGAGGTGACCGAGGTCGAGTTCGACGGTTTGAATCATCAGAACGTCCTCTCGGGTCTTGATTTCGAGCTTGAGGCCACTGGGGACGGGGACGCCTCGCTCCTTTCGGTCGAGCTCTGTCACTGCTACGGGCTTTCTGGGAGCTTCAAGGCACGACGGGCAACTGTGCTTCGCGTGGCTCCGTTCTCAGAGCATCCAGCGGCCTCCCCAGGCTAGATTCCGCAATCGGCCAGAACCAGCTGTTCGCTGCGTCAGGCAAGTTCGGCTGGAGGCGGGCATCGCAGAAAGACAAGGAGCCTACATGCCAACGTTCTCGATTTATGCGCACGAGGTGCTGGTGGGGTACTCCAGCTTAGAGTTCGGCGACCCTCCCATGGGCGTAGCGTTTGGAATATTTCGGCCGGCGCCGGGGTACTCGACTATCCGTGTCGAGTGCATTTCAAACCACGCTGACCAGACCCACCTTGCCCTGACAGTGCGAACAGAAGATCAAACGGTCCTCGCTTGTGTCGGCGTGGGCATCATGGACTGCGACGACGGTCCCGATAGCATCGAGGTGAACGTCTTGGGCATCTCCTACCCGGCCTATGAGACGTTGTTTCCCGAGCATGTCGCAGCCTATGAGCGGCAGTGGAGCTGATCGCGTCGGATGGCAATCGAGTGACCGCGATGCATCGAGCGCGGCGGCCGTGGAGCGACGCCGAAGGTTCCGCCCCATCCGGCTACAGTCGGCCAGAAGCTGCCTTCTCAAAGCGGCACATGATTCGCCCTGAAGCAGTCGTTCGGAATACTGCGGTATCCGGCCAAGTGCAGACTCCGGGTTCTACTATCAGGCAGCAAACTTCAAACCATGCCAGCACCAAATATGCAGAAGTTCCGCTCGATTCCTCGTCGAGCATTAGTCCTTCCCGTGCTGCTATTGATGACATGCGGATGTGCTCCCATCGAAGTGAGGGAAAGTCAAAAGCTCGATGCCATCTTGGCCGCATCAAAGGGCGAGTCGTCTACAAAATTGGCTCGAAAGTTGGCCTTGCAAGGCTATGCCTGCACCACGGCCCCTGAGGTTCCATTGAGCAAGAACGCAATGCTGCAGTGCTCAAATCAGAGAGACAGCCTGTGGCCACCCTACTCCTGCATCTTCCGCGTTGACCTGGAGCCTGACTCACAGGTGGGCTCAAACGGCACAATTCCAGTCGTAAGCCACGCATGTGCTGGGCTATAGGCTGCCACCGGCCAGAACCGGCCGTTCGCCGTGCCGGCGCAATGCGCCAACTAGCGGATGTTCGCGGCTTCGGCACAGTCCGTTCGAAAGGGCGCGAACGTGGTGATCCGACGGTTCACGCCGCCCCCTCGCACCTTGGACCTACGAATGTTGCATCGCCTTTATTGCTCAAGCGGAAATACGGTCGGAGTCGACGAGTACGTCTGTTACTCGGAGATCGGAGCCGACGGCTTTTGGGCACGTTACGTCGAAATAAAGTCAGATGGAACGGCGCTCCGGTACGACACCGAACGTGCCGCGGATCAGTACGGAATCCTTCCTGAAGGTAAATGGGAGGAGGCGGAATCAACAATGAGGGAGTACGGCACAGTTGCAGCGATATCCGCCGAGCTGTTCCAAGCGGTTTGGTCCGTGACTCGGTGCATCAATGACGAGAGGAGAACAGATGAAAGCAGAGTTCACCGTTTTTGAGGATGCTGATGGCTACTGGTTTGTTCCACATTGCGAGGAAAATGCTGCTATTGCGGACCCATCGTCATATCGCGTTTCTGTGCATGCCACGAAGATTGCGGCATGCCGCATGGCACTTCTTCAAGCGATTGAAACTGGTGCGACTGAGCTGCACCTCCACGGCTTCGGATCAACCACTGGCATCAAGCGGGAGGCTACTTCAAGTGGGCTGACGCCCTTTATCTACTGGCCTTCGATCACCACTCGGATCGCTCCGTTTGTGCGAGCCAAGAAGGCATAGTTCAGACCTTTCTTTTGCCGGCTCGTGACGGCCGGATCAGCCGTTCGCCGCGTCGAGAAATTTCGAATAAAAGCGGGCATCGCAGAAAGACAAGGGACCTAAATGCCAACGTTCTCGATTTATGCGCACGAGGTGCTGGTCGGTTACTCCAGCTTAGAGTTGGGCGACCCTCCTATGGGCGTAGCGTTTGGCATATTTCGGCCGACCCCGGGGTACTCGAATATCCGTGCCGAATGCATTTCAAATCACGCTGATCAGACCCACCTTGCCCTGACTGTGCGAACAGAAGACCAAACGGTCCTCTGCTGTGTTGGCGTGGGCATCATGGACTGCGACGATGGCCCCGATAGCATCGAGGTGAACGTCTTGGGCATTTCCTACCCGGCCTATGAGACGTTGTTTCCCGAGCACGTCGCAGCCTATGAGCGGCAGTGGAGCTGATCACGTCGGCTGTCCGCTGCGAGCCCGGTCACGACGGTAGCGCGACCGGCTACAGTCGGCCGAGGCTGTGTGAAAACGTTCAAAGGTCGTGTTTTCATGGGTCGCCAAACCATTCCCAAAGCCTCGATCGTCGATCCTGGCGCGATCTGAGAGGTCGACTTTCACGCAAGGGGCACAGCACCGGCGTTTTCACACAGCCTCGGCCAGAAGCATCGGTGATCGGGCGGGTTGATTTGACCTGCGGAGTTCTCTTCCTAGACTCGTAAATCCACTACGAAGGAGAGCCTGAATGACCTATTTCAC
>NZ_JARXVG010000023.1 GCF_029892485.1 Variovorax boronicumulans | reverse complement strand
AAAACACAAAGGCCGCTTACATCGCCGAGACCAAGCACAGCTTACGCACGAGAGAGGCGGCTGCCGAGCTTAAGCGCCAGCAAGGCACGCAGGACTTGGCCAAGGCCGGTCAACGTGAGCGACTGACCACGCTCAAGGCGCCGGTGGCGGGCACGGTGCAGCAGTTGGCCGCGCACACCGAAGGCGGTGTGGTTACGGAAGCTCAGCCGCTGATGGTGATCGTGCCCGACGGTGCACAGGTGACCGCTGAGGTGACGTTGGACAACAAGGACATCGGCTTCGTCAGCACCAGTCAGGAAGCCACGATCAAGTTGGAGACGTTTCCGTACACGCGCTACGGCACGGTGAACGCCACCGTGAAGACGGTGACGGCGGATGCGGTCAATGATGAAAAGCGTGGGGCGATCTTTCCGGTAGTGATGAACTTGAGCTCAACAACCATCGACGTGGATGGCAAGACGATCAAGCTGTCCCCGGGGATGAATCTCACGGCGGAGATCAAGACGGGCAAGCGGCGGATTATTGAGTTCCTGTTCAGTCCTGTGCAAAAGGCAACAAGCGAGAGCCTGCGGGAGCGGTGATGCGGGACATCAGAACTTTCCGGAGCAGTTCGGCCATCTGGTGCACGTCTGGCGCGACATGCCGAGGCCGTTGCCGGGCATCTCATTGGGCACGAGCGCCGAGTTCGTCGCGCCCAGCATATTTTCGAGTTCACGGTGAAAGACAAAGCAAAGCATGGCGCGAGACATGACGATCCGAAGGATAAGATTTCTTCAAAAAACCAAGATTGATCGGAGGCATCGATTCGACATCGCGTCAGCAATCGACTCGATGCGATGGTGTGTCGCCTCGGCGAAAGTCGACGGTCAATTCGGACTGAGCATGAAGGCGGTGGATCATGCCTGATCTAAGCATTCAATTCCTCGCCAAGGCTGCGGTACTGGCGTTCATCGCACTGTTTGTTGTTCTGATCGCGCTGTCGCTTTTTCGGGGTGGCACCTGGAAGCTCAAGCTCTTTTACGTGACGGTGACTGTGCTGGCCTTCATCAGTCCCAAGATCCCTGATTTCTTTCCGAACAGGGATTTCGAAAAGAAGTACGCCAAAGCCAAAGCCGTCTTCGACGAACGGTGCAAGACCGCAGGGGAAAGGATCTACAGGACCGTCGATGACGTGGAGGGAGTGCTGCTGCTGAACGTGCGGCCAGCGGCAAACACGAGCGTTGACGGCGCAGATCCAAATTGGCCAGATGCTGGACTTCCCAACGAGCCCGGAGGAAAAAACTACATCGCCAATTTCCTGCAATGGGAACATCACCAAGACAAGCGCAGCCCAAGAGGGTATCTCAACCAGGACCCTTCCGATCTACCGGGCTACCGCTATGTCGATGCCAAAGACAAAGACGGCGTGGTGTGGCGATACACCCTTGCGAAGCGCGACGAGCCGAGCTACCCGTTTCCCACAAAGACTGAGGTCAAGGATCAGCCCGCGCGCTATGCGGTGTCTTTCACCAATCTGATCGATCCGGAAGATCGAAAGCTATGGGTGGCTGGAACCACGGTATCCGTGACCGATACGCAGACGGGCGAGATTCTTGCGCAAGCCACTTGGTATTCGTTCGATCACGCATTGGGCGGCAGCACCGGAGGGCGCCTGCCGTGGAGCAATGCCAAGAGCTGCCCAGCGCTGCAGAGTTGGTCTGCCAGAGCGCCAACTCGTTATTTTGTTGATCAAGTCTTGAAACCGAAGAGGGAGAACTGAGATGGCTACTGAAATCGCAAACTATCTGAAGTATGCCAATCTGCAAATCGCGGCTGAAGCATTCATTTCGCCCAAGGTTGCGCCACCAGCCACTCCAGCAAATGGGGAACTCCTAGAGACGGTGCTATTGGACGGCAACGACCACACCAGCAAATTCACTGCCACCGACGCTGAATGGTTCGTCAAAGACTGGGAGGTGGTGCAACACATCAGCAACACCACCACAGGTTTTTCGGGCACGTTGTTCCGGGCATTTCAAGACGATCCCGAACGAGGCGTGGTGAAAGGCGAGTTGGTCATGTCGTTCCGCTCCACAGAGTTTGTGGACGACTCGGTGCGCGACAACCAGGCGACGAACTCGCTGGAGATCGCAGACAAAGGCTGGGCGTTGGGTCAGATCTCGGACATGGAAGCCTGGTACGCGAGCCTGAAGCAAAGCGGCAAGATCGCGCCAGACGCATCGTTCACTGTCACCGGCTACAGCCTGGGCGGTCACCTCGCAACCGCCTTCAACCTGCTGCGCCAGGAGGAGACCAGCACTCAGGGCGCGCGCAACCCCATCGCGGCCACCTACACTTTCAACGGTGCGGGCGTGGGCAAGCTCAAGGACGGCGTAAGCCTGAGCAGCGTGCTGGACGTGTTTAAAACCGTGCGCGATGGAGGTGCTGCCTCTCTGTTCAAAACGACCGAGGGACGCGATCTTTATCTGAAGCTCAAGACCGAGCTGGGGTCGCATCCCGACACGGCCAAACTGGGCACGGCCTTGGCACAAGCCACCGCGGCACTCAACGACGCCAAAAGGCTTTCTCCCGCCGCCAACTACCCGCTAGCCTCGGATTTTGACTGGCTGACCCAGGCGCTCAAGCGCGCCCGGATCGTCGCGCAGGAGGTCGATCGCTTGACCGGCCTGAAGAGCTCGACCGGGGAAGCGCCGTTGCAAATAGGCCGTGATGCCGTCGCTGCGGTGGAACTGGATTATCAGTTGGGCGTTGTCATTGCCAGTGAACGGACCGAGGCGTATTCGAAGGGAAACGTCCTTCTCAGCGAGTCCGGCGCCAACAACACCCTGTTCGACGAGCGCAACGTCGCAGCTTCGCCCATTGCGGGTTTTCATGACATCTACGCGAGCAACTATCCATCTGCGGTGTCCAGCTCGCAGATGCACTACGGTCAAGCCACAGGAGTAATCGTGGAGGACCAGGCGCTCATGCGCGGCGACTATCTGGCCAGGGTTCTCTTAGAGACCGGGTTGACGGCGGTGAGGGACTTCGATCTCAAACTTCTGGTCAATCAGTACGACCTGAATGACTTCGGCGATACACATAGCTTGGTGCTCATCGTCGATTCTCTGAGCGTGCAGGATGCCTTGGCTCGGCTCGATCCGAGCTTCACTTTGGCCGCCTTCGTGCCGATCATGAAAGCGGCCACCCAGGCGGTCGGTACTGCGGCGACGCCCGGAAAGCTTCAAGGCCTCTCCGAAGGCGATGCCCTGGAAAATCTGGTGAACGCTCTGGTTCGTACTTTCGGCGTCGATGTGGCGCCTCTGAAGGGCAACACCAGCGGTAACACCTGGTTCGAGATGGCCGACAAGGACGGCTACAGCGGGCGCGAATCGCTGCACGCCGCACTCAAGGCGATCATCACCAGCCCTGTGTTCCAGAGCCTCGTAGGCAAGGCGAGTGTCACGCCCGCGAGCGGCGACATGGTGTCTCGCGCCAAGACCGACTTCGGCGCCTTTCTGGCGCTTCGAGATCTGAGCCCATTTGTCGTCGGCGCGACCGATCCGGCCGTGTTGGACGCGCTGAAGACGGCGCATGGCGCCGAAGCGGTGGATTGGCAAGCCGACAAAAACGCGCGGCTGTACGGCGACACTGGTTACGGCTACACCTACACGGACACTTGGTACGAGGACCGTGCCACGCTGCTGGCGGCCATCGTCGAGCGCAACACGAGGAACGTTGAGAACAGTGTCGACAGCGCTCGATTCCCGCGGGACCGCGCCTATGAATTGCACTGGGCCGATGAACAGGGCCGCGATCAGGCCCTGTTCGCCGAAAACAGCGCCCGGCCTGGAGGAAAAACCCGCCGTGTGGCCAATCAATTGATCGCTTTTGGCGACGACAGGGCGAACACACTGGTTGGTAGCGATATCAACAAGCTTGGAGATCATCTCTATGGGGGTGGCGGCAACGACACCCTTAGTGGCTTTGTTGGCGACGACTATCTGCAAGGCGATGCGGGTGACGACCGACTCGAAGGCGGCGCGGGCAACGACACCCTCCTTGGCGGCCAGGGTACCGACAGCTACGTTTTCGCCGGTAGCTGGGGCACGGACATCATCGAAGACGGCGATGGCCGCGGCGCCATCGAGCTCGAGGGCTTCGGCCGATTGACGGGCGCTGGTGCCCGACGGGTGGCGACCGATGTTTGGCAAAGCGAAGACCGCAAGCTTACCTACACCCTGATGGCGGTGGAGGCGGGGCGCAGCGACCTGCACATCCATGTGGCCGGGCGCGATGGAGTCATCGTGGTGCGCGACTGGAGTGCCGGGCGCAGCCTAGGCATCGCTTTGCCGGACACTGATGCCAACCCGGCAGCCACGAACGAGATTCGCGGCGATATCCACAAGCTGGTCAAGGACGGCGCCTACACCACTGATGCCATGGGATACGTCGGCGCGGGAGGCGAGGCCGACGCAGCGGACATCATCATCGGCACGGCCGCGAACGAGCGCATCCTCGGGTTGGGCGGCAACGACGGGCTGTCCGGCGCAGGCGGCGATGACTTCATCGACGGCGGCGATGGCGATGACCTGATCTTCGGAGGCTTCGGTCGCGACACCCTGCACGGCGGGGCTGGCAACGACGTGATCGAGGGCAACACCATGGGCCAGATCAATCGCCCTTTGTCGGTCGGCTTCAGCCCGCCGGTCGCCGCCGGTAGCATCGAAATCGCTCGGGGCTTCTCGTGGGTGGTATCCAAGACCCCTGCAGTGCCTTACGAGACGTTCTACACCGTGGGTACATCGAACCTGCCCGGCTTCTCGGGGGCGAATGCGTATGTGGAGTCCACGGGCAACGTCATCGAGGGTGGTGCGGGCAACGACCTGATCTTCGCGGGCACCGACGCAGACGTGGTGCATGGCGATGAGGACAACGACACCATCATAGGACTGGAAGGTGATGATGTGCTGTTCGGCGATGCCGGAGATGATTTCATCGCGGGCGAGGGTAGCCAGTGGGGCGCCGACGGCACTTACAGCACGCCGTTGGATGCGCGCGGCAATGACACGCTATCGGGCGATGACGGTCGCGACACGCTGTACGGCCAGGCCGGCGATGACGTGCTGTACGGCGGCACCGACAACGACAGCTTGTGGGGCGACTATGACGGTTCTCCTGCGGACGACACGCTCCAGGGCGATGACTTCCTCGATGGCGGCGAAGGCAACGACCAATTGACCGGCGGCGGCGGCGCCGACCTCCTGGCCGGCGGCGTCGGCGACGATTTGATGTGGGGTGACGATGGTCTGGAGAACGCCCCAGCGGCGGTGCATGGTGATGACACCCTTGAGGGCGGTGAGGGCAACGATCAAATTCACGGTGGTGGTCGCGACGACATCCTGCTGGGCGGCACCGGCGATGACCTGCTGTGGGGCGACGGCGAGAGTCTGCAGGATGTGCCAGCAGGCGTTCAGGGCAACGACACCCTGGACGGCGGAGATGGCCGCGACCAGCTCGTGGGCGGTGGCGGCCGGGACGTGCTCCTCGGCGGAGAGGGCGATGACGCGATGTGGGGCGATGGCGAGGTAGACCTCATCGCGCTCTCGGCGCACGACGATGACATCCTGGAAGGGCAGGGCGGCAGCGATCAGCTTACCGGCGGTGGCGGGGATGACCACCTCGACGGCGGTGAAGGCGACGATCGTCTCTTCGGGGACGAAGGCAACGACACGCTGATCGGAGGGGCCGGCACCGACCTTCTCAGCGGTGGTGCGGGCGACGACGTCTATGTCTTTGCCGCGGGCGACAGCCCGCGCAATGCCAAGGGCGAGTCGGAGACGCTGGACGACAACGAAGGAAGCAACGAGGTCATACTGCAAGGCGCACAGTCCGGAACGCTCGTTGTACGCACGGACGGCAAGGGAGCCCTGGTGCTCGACACCTCGCCCATTGACCGCATCGCCGTCGTCGGCGGCGCGTCCAACAGCAACAATATCTACCAGCTTGACGACGGCACTTCGTACACCTACAGCAGCTTGGTTGGCAATTTCGCGCCGGGAGCTATGCGGACCAGCGACTCCGCTGGGCGTGAACACGTCCTGGGCGGCAAGACCGACGAAGACCTCGGCGCAAGCACCGCGGGTGCGATCCTGAGCGGAGGACGTGGCAACGACACGCTGAGAGGCTCTGGCGGTGACACCACCTTCCTGTACGGGCTGGGCGATGGCACCGACACCATCGCCGCAAGCATCTGGAGCAGCGCTCCGAGCACGGCGGCGGGCAACCGCTTGCGCCTGGGTGCGGGCATCGTCGCGAGCGACCTGCGCTGGAGCACCGACGTCAACGGCGATCTGGTCATCCAAGTCGGAGCCAACGCCCTAGACCGTATCACGCTGGCGACCCTGGACCAAGGTGCTAGCGGCACCACCGCGCCCATCGAGCGCATCGAGTTCGCCGACGGCACCACTCTGAGCCTGGCTCAGGTGGTGGCGAGTGCATCCGCCTCGAGCGGCGGCGAGGACAACGACGAGCTCGTCGGCTCGAACCTCAACGACACCCTTCGCGGCCAGGCGGGCAATGATTCGCTCACCGGCTGGGGTGGCAACGACCTGCTGGAGGCAGGCTCAGGTCAGGACTCACTGTCCGGCGGCGCTGGCAACGACATCCTGGACGGTGGCGCGGGCGCCGATACGATCCAAGGTGGCGCGGGCGACGACGTGCTGCTCGGCGGCCAGAGCAGAGATTTCATGTACGGCGACGACGGTAACGACACGCTCGATGGCGGTGGTTCCAATCCGCGCATGGCGGGCTTCGGTGACTATCTCGAGGGCGGAGACGGCAACGACACCTACCTGTTCAATCGCGGGTACGGTCCCATGAGCCTCCGTGACTTTGGCGCGCCCGGCGCGAGCTTTGACCGCCTGGTCCTCGGTCCGGACATCGCACCCTCGGAGGTGACGCTAACGCGTGGAGACGATTACCAGCTCTACATTCGTGTCAACGGCACCGATGACGTGGTTGAGGCCGTGAAACAGTTTTACCCGGTCTATGAAGACAGTCTTGCAGACGAACGGATCGAGGAGATTGTCTTCGCGGATGGCACTGTGTGGGATCTCGCGCAGATCGCCGCCCGGGTGCAGGAACTCGATTCTCCTGCCGGGGAAAATCTCGGCGCGGGCGACGGGGACGACCTCCTGCAGGGCGGCACGGGCAACGACACCTTGAGCGGTGGAGGGGGCAACGACACCTTGCGAGGCGGCCTGGGCAATGACCGTCTCGAAGGCGGCGCGGGCAACGATGTGTATGTGTTCGAGTTGGGCGGCGGCAAGGACACCATCGGCAATCTTGACGACGCGCCCACCCGCGTGGACGAATTGCACTTTGGCGCGGGGATCGCGCCGTCCGATGTGATCGCAACTTTCAACGGACAGTCGGACCTTCTGCTGAGTCTGCGGGGGCGCTCGGACAGCGTGACGATTGAACGCTTCTTCGCGCAAGATGGCGATGGCCGTGGCAATCAGCGCATTGATCAGGTGGTTTTCCCCGATGGCACAGTCTGGCACGCCGCGGATCTCGTCGCACGCGCACGTGCGACGACTGACGGGGACGACGACGTTCGCGGACGCGCCGGCCCCGATGTGGTCCAGGGGCTGGCGGGGGTCGACGAGATCAGTGGCGGTGCAGGGGACGACACGCTGGACGGTGGTGCCGACGACGATCACCTGATGGGGGGCGATGGCAATGACCTCTTGCTCGGTGGCAGCCAGACCGACGATCTTGAGGGTGACGCGGGCAACGACACCCTGCAAGGCCAAGACGGCGACGACGACCTTGCCGGCGGTGCGGGCTCCGATCTGCTGCAAGGCGGTGCGGGCAATGATTCGCTGGATGCCAATGGCTCTTCGTTGCATGTCATCGGAGAGCGCGACACGCTCGACGGTGGCGCGGGCAACGACCGTTTGTTCAGTCGCGAAGGTGACCAAGTCTTTCTTTTTGGGAGAGGCGACGGTCAGGACACGATCTACCGAAGCAACTACTACGCCCTCGACTTCGATGTGCTGCGTTTCAAGGCGGGCATTCTGCCGTCGCAGGTCATCGTCAGGTATGTGTTCGATGAACGCTCGTTTGGCGGGGGCTCTTATTTGGAGCTGAGCATTGCTGGCACGAACGATCGAATCACTACGAGAGATTTCTTGGACGACAAGGGAGAGCTCAGCGCAATGACGGCGATTCAGGAAGTCCAGTTCGACGACGGCACCACCTGGGATGCCTATACGCTCGTGGCCATGGTGACGTCGCAGGCGCCGATGCGCGGCACCGAGGGCGGCGATGTGCTGCAGGGGGCCTCGAACTCGCAGATGCTGTTTGGCCTGTCGGGTAACGATGTTGTCACCGGCGCAGGTGGTGACGACTGGCTCGATGGAGGCAGCGGCGACGACACGCTATCGGGCGGATTTGGCCGCGACACGTACGTCGTGGACAACGTCGGAGACGTGGTGTTGGAGGCGTCAGACGAAGGCATCGACACGGTCGCCGCACCCGTGGGCTGGACTTTGGGGGCGAATCTGGAGAACCTGAGGCTGACGGGCAGCGCGGCCATCGACGCCACGGGCAACGCGCTGGACAACGTGCTCTTGGGCAACGCCGCGGCCAATCGCCTGGACGGCCAAACCGGTGCGGACACCTTGAATGGGGGCGCGGGTGATGACACATACATCGTCGACAACGTGGCCGACGTAGTGGTGGAAGCTGAACGCGGTGGCTTCGAGACGGTCGAATCCAGCGTGAGTTTCACGCTGGATGACAACCTCGAGAACCTCAAGCTCACAGGTGCCAGCGCCATCGACGCCACCGGAAACGCATTGGACAACTTGCTCGTGGGCAATGATGCGAACAATTCGCTCGTTGGCGCAGGTGGAAACGATACGCTCGATGGTGGCGCGGGCGATGACGTCCTGGCCGCCGGCGCTGGCGATGACACCTACATTGTCGACAGCGCCTCGGACGTGGTCACCGAGAGTTCGAAGGCTGGCACCGATACCGTCATTTCAAGTGCAAGCTTTACCCTGGGCGTCAATGTCGAGAACATGAAGCTTGCCGGTGGCAGCGCCATCAATGCGGTGGGCAACACCCTGGCCAACATCCTGACGGGCAACGACGCGAACAACACGCTTGATGGCGCGGGCGGCAGCGACACGATGCGCGGAGGCCTGGGTGACGACACCTATATCGTCGACGCGACGGGTGATCTGGTCGTCGAGGACCAGGGGCAAGGCGTCGATCTCGTCCAAAGTACAGCAACCTATGCGCTCGGTGCGAACGTGGAGAACCTGACGCTCACGGGGATCAAAGCGATCTCTGGCACAGGCAACGCGCTGGACAACGTGCTCACGGGCAATTCGACAGGCAACACACTCACGGGCAACGACGGCAATGACCTCCTAGACGGCCAAGGCGGTGCCGACTCGATGGTAGGGGGAGCGGGCGACGACAGCTACGTGGTCGATAGAACCTCGGACGTGGTGAGCGAATTGGCCGGCGAGGGCTTCGACCGGGTACGAAGCAGCGTGACCTACACACTTGGCGCCAACGTTGAGCAGTTGACACTCGTCGGTGACAACGCCATCAACGCAGCAGGCAACGCGTCCGACAACACTCTGGTGGGTAACGCCGCAGCCAACACGCTCAACGGCGGCGCGGGCAATGACATCCTCGAAGGGGGCGGGGGCAACGACATTTATGTCGTGGATGCTGCTGGTGATGTCACCGTCGAGCAGGCCAACGAGGGCATTGACCTGGTCCAATCCAGTATCGGTTTCGCGCTCGGTGCCAACCTGGAAAATCTTACGCTCACGGGCTCTGACGCGATCGACGGCACCGGCAACGATGCGGCCAACGTGCTGACCGGCAATTCGGGCGCCAACGTGCTCAACGGTGGTGCGGGCAACGACAGCATGGTCGGCGGCGCAGGCAACGACATCTACGTGGTCGATGCGCCCGGCGATGTCGTCACCGAAGGCGCCAACGCGGGGACGGACCTGGTGCGAAGCGCCGTGAGCTACACCTTGGGCGCCAACATCGAGAACCTGACCCTCACCGGCACGGGCGCCGTCAACGCCACAGGCAACTCTGTCGCCAATGTCCTCAACGGCAATGCCGCCGCCAACGTGCTGGATGGTCAGGGCGGCGCTGACACCATGAAAGGCGGTGCGGGCGATGATATTTACTACGTCGACAACGCGTCCGACCTGGTCACCGAACTGGCCAACGAAGGCACCGACACTGTGCTTGCCAGCGTGAGCTCCACGTTGGGCAATGAGGTCGAAAACCTGCGTATCAATGGTGCTGGCGCCCTCAACGCAACCGGCAATGGCTTGGACAACGTGCTGTATGCCGGCGCGGGCAACAACACCCTTGACGGCGCGGGCGGCAGCGATACAGCCTCGTACCTGTATGCGAGCTCGGCCGTGGCCGTAAGCCTGGCCAACACGGCAGCGCAATCGACGGGCGGCTCGGGCAGCGACACGTTGAAGAACATCGAGAACTTGCAAGGTGGCAACTTCAACGACACGCTCACGGGCAACGCGAGTGCCAATGTGCTCGATGGCAGTGCAGGCAACGACACCTTGAGCGGCGGCGCGGGCAATGACACCTACCTGTTGGGTCGAGGCGCTGGCACCGATACCGTCACCGAGAACGACGGCACTGCCGACAACACGGACCTGGCATTGTTTGGTGCCGGCATCTCGGCCGATCAGCTGTGGTTCGCGAAGGCTGGCAACAACCTCGAAGTGAGTGTGATCGGCTCGGGCGACAAGTTCGCGCTGAACAACTGGTACCTGGGCAACCAGTATCACTTGGAGCAGTTCAAAACGAGCGACGGACGCATGCTGAGCGACAGCAACGTGCAGAACCTGGTGCAGGCGATGGCGAGCTTCTCGCCGCCCGCGGCGGGGCAGACCACGCTGCCGGCGAACTACCAGAGCAGCTTGAACACTGTCATCGCGGCCAATTGGCAATGAGACGACCCTTCGGCGCGGCCTTGAGGGGATGGTGATGAGGATTCTTGTCATCCATCAGAACTTCCCCGGGCAGTTTGGTCACTTGGTGAAAGCCTGGAGCCAGCGTCCCGGGTGGGATGTTCGCGCGCTCGGCAGCAGTGGGGCTCCGGGCTTGCCGGGCTTTGACAAGCTGGTGCGTTACCGCCCGTCCCGGCCCGTGCAGGCGCGGCAGCACCACTATCTGAAGCAGATGGAGGACGCGACGCTGCATGGCCAGGCTTCTGCAAGAGCGATGCTCGCCCTGCGTCAAGGAGGGTTCACCCCCGATGTGATCCTGGCGCATCCGGGGTGGGGCGAGACGCTCTATGCGAAGGACGTCTACCCCGATGCCCGGCTCATCCATCTCTGCGAGTGGTACTACAACGCCGAAGGCGCCGACCTGGGATTCGATCCTGAGTTTCCGCTGAGCTTCGATGACCGTGCGCGCGTTCGCACCTGGAACGCGCAGCACGCACTCAATCTCGTGCAATGCGATGCGGCCGTGAGTCCGACCCATTGGCAGCGCAGTCGCTTTCCAGACATCTTGCAATCCAAGATCGTGGTGCAGCATGAAGGGATCGACACGCAGTCGCTTGGACCCAATCCGCAGGCACAGGTCACAACGCCAAGCGGGGTGGTGCTCAAGGCTGGCGATCCTGTGATCACCTATGTTGCCCGCAATCTAGAGCCATACCGTGGATTCCATATCTTCATGCGGGCCCTGGAGCGGATTCAGAAGGTCCATCCTCAATGCCACGCGCTGATCGTGGGTGGCGATCAGACGAGCTACGGACGCGGCCCGCGCGATGCGGCGAACTGGCGCGAGAAGATGCTGAGGGAAGTCACGCTGGACCCCTTCAGGACACACTTCCTGGGGCGTCTTCCGCGCGAGCAGTATCTGCGCGTGTTGCAGGTGTCAGCGGCTCACACTTACCTGACCTATCCATTTGTGTTGAGCTGGTCGCTGCTGGAGGCCATGGCCTGTGGCGTACCGATCATCGCCTCGGACACCGCGCCGGTTCGCGAGGTTCTGCGTGACGGATCGAATGGCCGGCTTGTGGAGTTTTTCGATTCGAAGGGGATTGGACAGAATGTCCTAGAGGTACTCGATGACTTAAAGTCCCAACTGCCATTACGCCGACAGGCGTGTGCCGATGCGAAGGAGTATGGGCTTCAGGCTGGATTGCGTGGCTACGAGCAACTGTTCCAGGTTCGCAATGCCGAAGTTCATTTGAACGGCCTGGATCATTGCACTTAGCTGTCGCAAGTGATCCTGGAGGAGGCGCCGAGATCCGGCCGCGTTGATTGGCTCGATAAATAAGCGCGCGAGCGTGCCCACACGCCGCAGCAGCGTTAGAAGAAATTCATTTCACTGGCTGAGGAAACTTGGCGAATCGACGACCCTCTGCGTAGCGTGAAAACCACCCCGAGGCATCTCAAAATCCAAAACGACAAGATAGTCAATATGAAGTATGCGAATGTGGCTCGGGTGACGGCAGCACTCTTTGCCTCAATAGGTCTGAACGCGCATGCTGCAGAAGTTGCTGCATGCGACCTGATTCACAGTGATGCAGCGTTCATGCTGATTCGGGAACCGATCAAGCAGCACACGCCAAATCGAAAATTTGAGATTGGCGATGGAATGAAATTTTCGAACTGTATTTTTTTCGGCGATCGAAGCAACCTGAAGGTTTTGCTGATCGAGTATCCCGATGCATCTGCGGCGACCAAGGCATTCTCAGAAGGTACAACCAACACCGATTTCCTAACGTTTTCATTCGAGAGAGGCTTAGGGGAGAAGGCCGCATGGTGGAAAGGCGGGGCCGAGGCGTACGGCTACACCGTACTCAAAGGAAATCGATTCTTGTTGTTCGATTCACGTTGGAAAGATGCAATTGATAGCGTTGGATTGAAAGGGCGGCTCAGGCCGCTTGTCGCCGAAGCGGCGCGAAAGATGTAAGTGGACTCGACGCAAAAATAACGCCCCGTTTGGGTTCGAACTGCAGCTGTACTCTCTGCCTCATGGATCGCGCTGATTCTTGGGCTCGTCACGAATGCCGTGCTGGGTGCGCCGACGTTCGAGGCCGCTGTGAGCGTGCCATGCGGTCAGTTCTTGCTGCCAATTGCTGCACCGGTCGAGAAGGCGCTCCAGAGAATGGACTCGCGCATGTCCTTCCCCTTTGTTCGATGGCAAGACGCACGTTCCCGTGAAGTCATAACGCCGTTTCGCCGGGGAGAGCAGGCGCTTCACTGCGACGCCATTGATAAACGAGCCAAGCTGTTCTTGCTTGGAGCTCATGCGGGTTCAATCCTTCCGCGAGTTTCTGTGCATTGGGGCGGTTTGGCTGCTATTGCTGGTATACCTTGCTTCACGAAGATATTGAGTATCCCGTGGAGGCGCGCGCCGTGTGTGGAATTGCTCGACCCGGTACTGTGCCGCCTGGGTCGAGGCGAGAGCGAGAGGGGAAGGTGAGCGGCGCTCGAAGCGCAAGGTCGAAGGCGTGGGCGGGCGACCCCTCAGTGCTTGAACCTGGACTCGCGCTGGGCTCGCAATGCCAGGATGAAGACGGTCTCGATCTCGGCCAGGTAACGGTACAGCGCGACATAGCCGCGGTTGCCCTTGCCAATGATCAGCTCGCGCTTTCCACCCCTGACGGGGCGGCCGATCAGCGGGCTGCGCGAAAGGATCTGAATGGCCTCGAGAATTTCCCCGACCCGGTCCGCCACATCGGCGACCTGGTGCTGTTCCAGATGGTCGATGAATCGGTCGATGTCGTCCAGGACCCCCGGTGCCAGCTCGATGCGCACCATGGGCCGGTCAGAGCCCTGGCCTGCGCGCCAGAGGCCGGCGAGGTTTCTGGCCGGCCGCACGTGCCTTCAAGTAGGCCGCAGCGTCCTCCAAGGCGACCGATTCGCCGGTGCGCTGCAACGCAGCCCATCGCTTGTCCGCGATTCGATGCAGTTCCTCGTCCAATTCGCTGCGCTCGACCATGTCGGACAGAGCGTCCAGGATGAACGCATGCGAAGACCTGCCCGACCTCGCAGCCGCAGCCGCGATGCGGGCCTTGAGCTCATCTTCAAGGCGGATGGTCGTTGTCGACATGTTGATGGACCTCATGACGTTGGCGGTGATGCACACTGTAGCACACTTGTAGCACATCGGGCCTTCGGCTGCCGTGCCGGTCCGGCTGTGACTGGCTGGATCATCGGGGGCGCTGCGGCCGCAGCTGGAGATCGCCAAGCTGCTGGCGGAGCATGCGGCGTTCCGGTTTCTCGGCTCCTATCCGAGGCGGTATTGACGCGGGCGCGGCGCCGCAGCGCTTTGCGGGGAGTGGGTTGCCCGGCGCCGGCTGAGCGGAGGCTCGGTCACCTCGCGTCGTTCTTCCGTTCATGCCCATCGCGCGCTTCGAGGTCATCTGGCGCAAAGGCCGGCCAAGGTCCGGTCGCTCGGCGCGGGTTCAGCGCCCGGTCGACGCGCGAAGCCAGTTGTCCAGCACCACGCCGGGCACGCGCGCGAATGCTTCGTGTTGTCCGTGACGATGATGGCGCCGAACGCCAGCGCGTGGGCCGCGATCATCTCGTCGAAATCGCCGATGGGCGTGCCGCCCGCTTTCCGCTGTGCACGCAGATCGCCATGTCGCAGCGCTGTGTGCACGTCCTAAGGCAGGACCGGCCCAATGCGCAGGAAGTGCTGAACGATCCGATGCAGCCGCACAGCCGCACAGCCGCACTCGGACGGCTTCGCTCGCCGCATTTGTGTCGAGCATGTACAGCGTCATTCCTTCCTGCCTTCGAAAGGGACGCAATTGCTCGCTCTGTTCGCGCGCGTTCAGAAGTCTGGAGAAACGATACCCAGTTGCTCCCGCATCTGATGAACGCGCGCCAGTGCGCCGGTGCGCGTGTGGACAGGATGACGGCGCCGGTCGGGTCGGTGATCGGCGAATCCAACATTCCTCCGCCGTTTATCACACGAAAGAAGCAGGCGATCGCTGGCAAGTAATGGGTTCGACTGCTTCCAAGAAGCGCGCAATTTTTAATCATTTTCGCGACGACTTGTAGGTCGACTAGATTGGCGCTTCCGAAGAAGGATGCGCACAAAAGCTGCCCTTCGACGGATGTTCGAACGACAGGGGTTCAACGAAAGCGAGCGCAATTCATCGATTCCAAATCCAAACCTGAAGGGATAGAAATGACAGTCTCAATTGATGTTGTGAAGCAATTCGCACCGATCGCGATCTTCAGCCAGTACGAAGCTTATTTTCCGTGCAGCATCGACTATCTACTGGGCGGCAAGAACTGCAAGCTGCAGGTTGATGGGGGCCCCACCATCAACAACCCGACGCAGCAGGATCTGTGCGATCACCCGGAGGGCGCCAACCACGTCATCATCGACCCGAGCCAATACCCCGGCACGCTGAAGAACGATCCCGGCGGCACGCCTCTCTACTATGCGGTGCAGGAGTTCGACGACGGCATCGAGATCGACTACATCTTCCTCTACGCCTTCCAGGGCGGGCAGACGTTCTGGGCGACGGCGCCGTACCCCTTCGATCCCGTGACCTGGGACTATGGCGTGCACCAGGGCGACCTGGAACGGATCGCCGTGCGGCTGGTGCCGGCGGAGGGCGGCGGTTATCGCATCCTGGAGGTCTGCTACGAGCGCCATGGCGACGAGACCTGGTTTCCTCCGGGGCAGGTTCCGATGCTGAACGGCCGCATCGTCGTGTACCCCGCGATGTATGGCCATTCCTCAACCAATATCCAGATGCAGGTTACGGGCAATCACAAAGGGTGCCCGGTCGTCGACGACGGAAACTATGTCGCGCTGCAAGTGGTGAGCGTGCTGGCGCCCCCTCCGCCGCCGGATGCGCCGCTCTGGAATCCCGCCGATCCGTGGTCCCTCGTCATCTGGAGTCCGGCCGAGCAGTCGCCCCTTGTCCAGATCGGGCTCGACTGGAATGGAAATCCGGTGAACGATCAGGTCTGGGCCAAATATGCCGGGCATCTCGGTCAGCTGCAGACGAACTCGCTCGTGAGCGGCAACTACTGGGCCGGCGGCAACCTGTCCGGCGCGGAATGGGCCTACCTCAAGACGATCAACTTCTTCGCTTCGCCGATCCTCAAGGACCTGACGGTGGGAGAGGGGCCGACGGGGCCGGGATCGCGGTACTGGATCAAACCGGGCAGCGGCCAGATGTCAGGCAACGAACTGCTGGCGGTCTGGGCGAACGACAACGTGGGGATCACAAGCGACTCTTTGGCGCGCTTCGCGCTCGACCTCACCGGCTCGGGTTCGGATGTGGTGCTCGATCTCTGGAGCAACAGCAAGAAGGTCGATGCCACGATCTTCAGCCCCGACGGCCAGTCCGGCTTCACACGCACCGGCGGGATGGCCTCCAACGCTCCCCAGGAGGGCTACAACGCGATCGCCTGGCTCTCCGCCGGGCTGCGCAGCGGCGGCAAGGAACAGGCGCTGCAGCTGTACAAAGGCGGGCATAGTCACCTCGGTGTCATCGTGTACGGCTCCGACGGCGGTCATGATCTAACCGTCTTGCAGCAGCACGACGATACGGGCCAGGGGTGGGGTTTCGTGAACTTTTCGGTCGCCGACCTGCGGGGTGACGGGACGGACCAGGTGGTCCAGTTCTGGGACAACGGCAAGGTGGGGGCGATCGTGTGGGGTGCCAACGGCGACGACTGGTTCGCGAACCTGAATGCCGGGAGCAGCAATCTCGGCGAGGGGCCTGATGCCCTGGCCTGGCTGGTCGCAGACCTGCGCGGCGACGGCAAGCAGGAGATCATCCAGCTCTGGCACAACAAGTCGAATGACCATGTCGGGGCCGTCGTCTATGGCTCCAGCGGCAACCAGCTGTTCGCCAAGCTCAGCCACCAGGACGATCTCGGCGAGGGCTACGGGGCCATCGCCTGGTGCGTGGCTGATATCAACGGCGACGGGCGCGACGAGGTCGTCCAGATCTGGAACGACAACGGCAAGGTGTTCGCCAATGTCTTCGGCGCCAATGGCAGCGATGGCCTCACAGAATTGTGGAGAGGCAATCTTGACCAGCCTGCGGACACCGTCACCTGGCAGGTGGCCGATCTCGACGGCGACGGTCGCGATGAGATCGTTCAACTGAGAAACAGCGGCGGCAACCTCGCTGCGATCGTCTATGGCGGTGGCTCGGGCAACTCCCTGGCGGTGCAGTCGACCAATGGCGATCTGTACGAGGGCCCCAACACGGCGGGGAACCCGGGCTGGCTGTCAGGTAATTTCAAAGCCCGCAAGGCCGGCGAGGTGGTGCAGTTCTGGGACAACAGCGGCAGTTTGGGGATGATTGCCTACGGCACCGCACAGGGCGCTGGCGCCGGGGCGGCATAGCGATCGCGAACGGCGTCGGCATGTGCTCCCTTGGGAGACGATCTATTGCGCGGTGCAGTCTGGGCCGGTCTGCAGCGAGCGGCACCATATCAGGGGAGACGCGACCATGAGATTCGTCAACGAGGGGAAGCGCCGCGGGCAGAGTCTCTACTATTCCTCGAGCCACGATGACGAAGAGAACTGCGCGCTCTGCACGGTCGCCGGTGCCATCAACCTCACCATGGGACGGGCGACTCTTTCGACCAAGATGGTGGCGCAGAGGTACCCGAAGGGGGGGATGACCTTGGGTTCCACCCCCGATGAGCAGATCCAGTCGATCCTTTGGCTCGTCGAGGACAGTACCCTGCGGGAGAGTGACTACTGCGGAAAGCGCCCCTACGCCGAAGCTGCCGCGTGGATGGCGGGTTTTGAAGACGGAACGGTCTATGCGATGTGGATCGAGGGCTTCCTTCGCGGAAACGGGAAATCCTGTACTCACTGGCTCAATGCGCTGAAGGCAGGCGGTGTCGTCCGGTACTTCGATTTCCAGGCGAATCGAAAAGTGGCTCACGACCATGCGAGCTACAGCGGAGGCGGGCTGAACCCCGCGACGGCTCTGGTGCCCATCTGTGCCATTGCGACCCAGAGCCAGCCAGGTGTTGGAACCAGCGTTCCCAGGCCGAACCTTCAGCGCACGGATCAGTACGGTGCCTTCAAGCCGGCCGACGCCGTCTGCCGCGTCATCGCTTTCCCGCCACGCAATCCGACCGCAAGGCAGGATGTGCGCACCGTCTTCAGCTAGGAAGTTTCTGTCGATTCCCGCGGCCCCGGCAGGGAAGAGTTCTCAGCGGAGATCGACCGAGTGAGAACAGGGCGACCCCCGCATCGAGGAGCGCTGCCGGCCTGACGATCCGGGCGTTCGGGAACGAAGGCAATCAGCATTGGAAGAGCGGCAGATGGAGTGCCCGCCGGGGCCAGAGGAAGCGGGTCAGACCTGATCGCGTTTGAATGCTTCCTTGCGCTCGTGCCGCTCAGCATTGAACGACTTGCTGAGCGTCGAGGACAGTTCTTCCTGGCGCATCTCTTTCCCGCACGCCTGGCACATCGGACCCAATCCCGGATCCTTTCCGCACGGAACGTGCGTGTAGCGAATGGCGACCTCTTGTTCCCTGGACTTGCACCAGGTCTCACCCCACGCGCGAAATGCCAGGAATACGGGGTAGAACCCGAGGCCCATCTGGGTGAGGTGGTATTCGTTGCGCAGCGGCCTGGTGTTGTAAGGCCGGCGTTCGATCATTCCGTCTGATTCGAGCTTCTTCAGCCGACTTGCCAGCATCTGGGGCGTCGCCTGAATTTGCGCCTGGATCTCCTCGAAGCGATGGCTTCCGAGGAACAATTCGCGCAGCACCAGAACTGTCCAGCGGTCGCCGACGATTTTCTGCGCCAGCGCGACCGGGCAAACGGTGTCCTGTGTCACCGATGGCGACGCATTTCCAGCCATTGTTTTTCCTCGAATTTCATGTACCTATGATAATCATAGGTATAGTGGTTATGTTCGCGAGAGGGCTTGTCAACCGGTCGCGAGCCGCGGCATCAGCTGATGCACCGCGAACAGAGCTACTGATACAGAAAGGTTTTCAACATGTCTGAAGCTACAAAGCTCCATCTTGCCGCGATCGCCGACCGCTACGCTGCGGCCTGGCTCTCGCACGATCCTCAAGCCATTGTCGCGCTGCACGCGCCTGACTCCACCTTTCAGGCGCATGGCCGCAGTGGACAGGTCAAGGGCAAGGCGGCGCTGCTCAAAGAGTTCGCCGGGGTGTTTGAGTTCTATCCCAATTTCGGCGTCGAAATACGCCGCCTTCTTCTTGGCGACAAGCACTGGACCCTCGATTGGGACCTGACGTTCCAACCGCCCGGCAAGGCCCCCCGGAAGTTCCATGCGCTCGACGTCGTGGAAGTGGATGACGATGGTCTTGTCACGAGGAAAGATACCTTCTTCGATTTTGCCCAGGTCAAAGCAGCGCTCGAAGCGAAGTAGGGAACAGAACATGACGAAGTCAACGACCTCCACCGCCGCACCCGTGACGCCGCTCTTCGATCGGCCCTTGATCGGCGCGTTGCCGGTGGAGCATCTGTGCGACCTCAGCATCGACCTGGAACTCGGCCAGGTGATCAAAACCCACCTCGGCACCCGCCTGACCTTCGTGGTCAAGGGCGGACGCTTCGAAGGTCCCCGTTTCCGGGGCGAACTGCTGCCAGGCGGCGGCGATTGGGTCCACCTCGGTGCCGACGGGATCAGCCGCATGGATGTTCGCGCCACCCTTCGCACCCATGATGGCGTTCTCGTTCACTATGACTCGCAAGGCCTGCTCAGGTACCCGGCGGATGGCCGTGAGCGGCTCGCCAAGGGCGAACGGCTTTCCTTTGATGAAACATACATCCGCCCGACGCCTCGGTTCGAGACGTCCGACGAGCGCTACGCCTGGCTTTCCGGAATGGTCACCGTCGGCTACGGCGAATACGGGCCGGGCCGCATCGATCACCGGATGTATTGCGTTCTGTGACATGAGCCGCGCAGCGCGCGAAGGCGGTGCTGCGCCGGGCAGTCTCATGCTTCGCTTCGCCACCGGACAGTCTTGGCCCAGGGCCTTGGCTATCGGCGATGCGCGCGCTTGAGCAAGCAGCTGCAGCTTTCGCAGCCGACAAGCAATACGGCCCGTCGCATGGCGCGCGTGCTGCTGCAGGGCCTGGCCATGTGCCACCGATCTCAGGTCGCCGATCGCAGCTCCCGGGCGGCCATGGCGCCGAGCGTGCGCAGGCCCTTCTCGATCCTTGCATCCCAGCCGTGGCCGCCGCTCAGGCGCAGGCAGTGGCCGTATTGGCCGCTCGCCGAGAACACCCCGCCGGGCGCGAAGCAGATGCCTTTCTCCAACGCCTGCGCAAAGAGCAGCCGCGTGTCCACGGGCTCCGGAAGTTCGATCCACAGCACGAAGTTTCCCTTCGGCCTCGACACCTTGGTGCCCGGCGGAAATGCCTGCTCGATCACTTGCGTCATGCGAGCCAGCGTGTCGGCGAATTCGCGGCGGACCCGACGCAGGTGGCGGTCATAGTCGCCGTTCGACAGGAAGGCTGCGAGCGCCACCTGGGTCAGCACCGGCGTCGCAAGGCTGGTGGTGAACTTGGTTTCGAGCACCCGGGCCATGTGGCGGCGCGTGGCGATCCAGCCGATGCGGTAACCGGGTGCGAGTGTCTTCGAGAACGAGCCGCAATAGATGACGTTGTCGTGCGTGTCGAGCGCGCTGAAGGGCAGGGGCCGCTCCTCGCCGAAATGGATGTCGCCGTAAACGTCGTCTTCGATCAGCGGCACCCGGTGCCTGGCCAGCAGACGCAGCACGGCGCGCTTGTTCTCTTCGGGCATGGTGCAGCCCAGTGGATTGCTGAAGCTCGATGCCAGCACGCAGGCGCGCACCTTACCCGAGGCAACGGCGTTGCCCAGTGCATCGACGTCGACGCCGGTGTCGGCGCTGGTTGGCAGCTCGATCACCTTCAGCCGCTTGGCGCGCAGCACTTGCAGCAGTCCGAAGTAGGTCGGCGACTCGATGGCGACGGTGTCCCCGGGCTGCGTGACCGCGTCCAGCGCCAGCGCCAATGCCTCCGTGCAGCCGCAGGTGATGGCGATGTCGTCGGGTGCCAGCGCCTGCCCGAAGCGCAGCGCGCGGCGTGCGATCTCCAGCCGCAGCGACATTTCGCCGTGCGGCGGCGAATAGGTGTTGCACTGGCTGCCCTTCACGCGGGCCGTGCGGGCCAGTACGAGGTCGAGCCTGGACGAAGACAGCAGACGCTGGTTCGGAATGGCGCAGCCGAGCGGCACGAGTGAGTCGTCCGACGCATGCTTGAGCAGGTCGAGCATGAGGTCGGACAGCTCCACCTTGGCGGGCCGGATCGAATGGCGCGCAGTCGTGGGCACTGGCAGGGCGGGCGGCGCCTTGGCGACGTAGTAGCCTGACTGCGGCCGAACTTCGAGAATGCCGCGGTCTTCGAGCAGGCGGTAGGCCTGCACCGCGGTGCTCAGACTGGTGCGCTGCAGCGTGCTGATTTCGCGCAGCGAAGGCGCCCGCGTGCCCGGCTTGAGCGTGCCGCTGCCGGCCAGGCCGGCGACGAAATCGGCGACTTCTTCGTAGCGGAATCGGGGAGACAACGACATCGATCACTCCTGCTTGCGCGTGGTGCACTGCGCAACTGTACTGCACATAATTTCGGAAAATTGTGGCTGTTATCGCCGGACATGAATCTGCAACATCGATGCCATCGACAGCAATGGATCAAGCAGCAGTTCATGTCCCGGTTTCAAGACAACAAGATCATCTCCCTGGTCGGCAAGGCACCCCGCTTCGACCTTGCCGAAAGCGTGGGGCCGAGCGTGCGGCTGGCCGAACTGCTCGACAGTGCCTTTGGCGACGCTGCCGACTTTGCGCTGGACTACGGCACGGCGGCGGGCAGCCCCGAACTTCGCCAGGAAATCGCGAAGGATCATGGCGTGGACGCCGACGACGTGGTGGTCACGGTAGGCGGCGCCCACGCGCTTTTCCTCATCGCGTTCACGCTGTGCCAGGCAGGTGACGAAGCCATCGTTACCGAGCCGGTGTTTCCGTTGCCGCGCAACGCGGTGGCCGCAGTCGGCGCCACCACGCGCGTGCTGCCGCTGAGCTTCGACACCGGCTACCAGGTCAACCTGGACGCGCTGCGAAAGCTACTGACTCCGCAGACAAAAATCGTGAGCTTGGCCTCGCCGCAGAATCCGTCGGGCGTTGCGATTCCGATGTCGACCCTGCGCGAGATCGTGATGATGCTGGCCGAGCACGCGCCCCAGGCCTGGCTGGTGGTTGACGAGACCTACCGCGAGGCAGCCTACGGCGGCGATGCCACCGCACCGAGCGCTGCCAGGCTGGGCGACCGAGTGATCTCGGTGTCTTCGCTGTCCAAATGCCACGGCTCGGCGGGTCTGCGCATCGGCTGGGCCATCACGCGTGACACGGCGCTGCGGCAGACGTTGATGACGGCCAAGTTCAGCACCGTGATTTCATGCTCGCTGGTCGACGAAGCGCTTGCGCTCGCCGTGTTCAGGCAGCGCGAACGGATCCTGAGCGAGCGGCGAAAACTCCTCGCGGAAAACCTGCAACTCGTCGAGAACTGGGTGTCGCGTCATAGCGCTTTTATCGAATGGGTCCGCCCCGACGCCGGAGCGCTGTGCTGCGTGCGGCTCAAGCGCGAGGTTTTCGATGCCGCGGGCATCGAAGGCTTCTACGCGACGTTGACCAAATTCAGCGCGCGCGTGGCGCCCGGTCCGTGGTTCGAGGACGATCCGTGGGTGTTCCGACTGGGATTCGGACTGCCAACGCTCACGCACTTGGCCATCGCGCTGGAGTGCGTATCGGTCGCCCTTGCGCAGGGGAGTGCCGATAGGACCGGGGTTTGACAGATAGGGGCGCTTGGTCGGCGACGGCGGCGCAAGCACAGCGCCGAGTTCAAGGCCTCGGCCGTGCAGGCCTACCTGCAGCCCGGTGTATCGGTATCGCTGGGCGCCATTGAGCTAAAGACTGCCCCGCCTGCGAAGGCCTCCTCGACGACCTTGGCCGAAGGCGGGGCCGCCCAGGTCCTCGGCCGACACGCTGTGGGCATTGGTCACATCGACGATGATCTTGCCCTGCCAGCTCGGCAGCGTCTTCGCAACATCCCGGATGCGATTAGAAACGGACAGCCAAGAAGACAACGTCCGCCCGGACCGCCTCCGTCGACTTGTTTCGAAAACTCAACCGGATCGGAGGATCCGGAAACGTCCCGTATCCGCAGGATCCCGGTCGACGATCTGCACCGGGGCCGTTGCCCATTGCCAGACGCCGATCCCTGGCACACGAGAAAACCGTATGGTTCCGCGGGTTCCCTCGACGACGACCAGCGGCCAGGCGTCTGCGATCCGCGCCCGATCTTCGCCGTGGGTCTGAGTCACGTGGGCAAGGACCGCGACGGTGTCGTAGCCCTCGAATGCCACGAAGGAGGGCGGTCCGCCAAGGTGTTCCTGCAGTGCCACTTTTGTCCTTTGCCCGAGCGGGCTCAGCCGCTCGGGAAGGTAGCGCAAGAACGGTATGGCAGCGCCTTGCTCGCCCAGCACCTGCGCCCACTGCGCAAGCTCGGGCTGCCCTGCCGGCGCGCCGATCAACAGGCCGTCCAGGCGGGTGTCGTGGCGGACCCCCCGGACGAGCGACACGGCCGGTTCCGGGTGTCCGACCAGGAGAAGGAGGGCCGTGGCCTGGCTCTCGGCGAGCTCGTCGCAGACGCTCAGGGGCGCCAGACTGCCCAGCTCCATGAGGGTGGCTCCTTGCTGGCTCAAGTGATCGCGCAGGATCTGGATGCCCGACGCCCAGTAGACGCTCGGCTGGCTCGCGACGGCAATCTGCTTGTGACCCATTTCGAGCAGGTGGTCTGCGTAGACCCGCCAGCCGCGCGATTGCGGCGGGGCAAGGCGTGCAACCCATCGGCTGGGCTGCTCGGTCAGCGCATCAAGCACTGCGGAGGAACAGAGGAAGGGAAGGCCGATCGCATCTGCGCGGGCAGCCGCAGCTCGGGCGACCACGCTGTGGTATTCCCCCGCCAGGGCCACCACACCCAGGGCGGCCAGTTCGTCGACGGCGGCGGCCGCCCTCTGGGGATCGGCCGCAGTGTCGCGAACGATCAATTCAAGAGGCCTGCCATTGATGCCGCCGGCGTCGTTGACATCGGCAACCGCCAACTCGAGCCCGGCGAGCAGGTGCTGGCCGGCTTCCACCCAGCCAGGCCGCGTCAGCGGCACCAACGCACCGAGTTGAAGTGCAGGCTGGTCTGCGGGCTTGGCATCGAGAAGGGACGTCACGGACTCACATCCTTAGGGTGGTTGCCAAAGGCCGTTGGCGCTATGCAAGGAATTTCGCCCTGCGATGTCTGAGGCGGGCCGGGACGGCATTCGATGTAACTCGAGGATCAGACATCGACATCGACATCGACATCGACATCGACATCGACATCGACATCGACATCGACATCGACATCGGTGCGCAGGATAGCTTCAAAGGGAGTTTCAGGCACCCAAAGACACGGGCTTGCGGGATGCCGGGCGCCGAAACGAACGGGGAGAGGTAGTCACGTGAACGCTTTCTTTGAGGAGCAGCAGACAGGTTCGGCCAACGAAGCCAGCGGCCGTGGCGTAGCCGCCAGCAGCGCCTGCGTGTACGCATGGCTCGGCCGGTCGAACACGATGTCGCGCGGGCCTTGCTCGACGATGCGGCCGTGCTCCATCACGACGACGCGGTCGGCGATCTGCTCGACGGCCGCGAGGTCATGGCTGATGAACAGGCACGCAAAGCCGTGGTGCGCCTGCAGGCTCTGAAACAGGCGCAGCACCTGCGCCTGGATGGTCATGTCGAGCGCGGACACGGGCTCGTCGGCCACCACGAAGGCGGGCCGGCGCACCAGTGCGCGCGCAATCGCCACGCGCTGGCGCTGGCCGCCCGAGAGTTCGTGCGGGTAGCGCGCGCCCAAGCCGCCCAGGCCGACTTCGTCGAGCGTCTCGTGCACGCGCTTCAGGCGCGCGGCGGCACCGAGCGCGGGCAGGTGGCGCAGCGGCTCAGCCACGATCTCCTGCACGCGCATGCGCGGGTCGAGCGACGAGAACGGGTCTTGAAACACAAGCTGGCAGGCCAGCCGGAAGCGGTGCAGCGCGGCGCGGTCGGCGCTGCGCACGTCATCGCCGCGAAACAGGATCTGCCCCGCGTGCGACGGCGCAAGCCGCAGGATGGCCCGGCCCAGTGTTGTCTTGCCCGAGCCGCTGCCGCCCACCAGCGCGACCATCTCGCCGGGGTGGATGTCCAGGTCGAGCTGGTCGATGACCTGCACCGACGCATGGCGCTTGAAGAAGCCGGCGCGCGGGCCTGGGTAACTCACGCACAGGCCGCGCACCTGCACCAGCGGCTGCTGGGGCGCGGCCGGGGCCGGCTTCGCGGCTTGGCGGCGCGGCAGGGCCTCGACCAGCTTGCGGGTGTAGGGCTGCTTTGGTTCGACGAGGATGGCGGGCACGTCGCCCGTCTCCACGAGCTTGCCTTTTTCGAGCACGATGGCGCGCTGCGCATAGCGCCCGACCAGCCCGAGGTTGTGCGTGATGAGCAGCACGGCCGTGCCCTGGTCCTTCGCGAGGCCAACCATCAGGTCGAGCACTTCGCGCTGGCTCAGCGTGTCGAGCGCGGTGGTCGGCTCGTCGGCGATCAGCAGGCGCGGCTTGAGCAGCATCACGCTGGCCAGCATGATGCGCTGGCGCATGCCACCTGAGAACTCGTGCGGGTAGGCGTGCATGCAGCGCTCGGGATCGGCGATCTGCACGCGGCGCAGCATGTCGAGGCAGCGCGCGCGAATCTCGATGGCCGACAGCTTGGTGTGCATGCGCAGGCCTTCGGCCATCTGCTGGCCGATGCGGTGCACCGGGTTGAGCGAGACCATCGGCTCCTGGAACACCATGCCGATGCCGGGCCCGCGGATCGGGCGCATGGCTTTCACGTCGCGCGAGGCTGCGGCGGTGAGGTCTTCGCCGTCGAACACGATCTGTCCGCCGCTTTGCGCAATGCCGGGCGGCAGCAGCTGCAGGATGGCGCGCGCGGCCATGGTCTTGCCGCTGCCCGATTCGCCCACGACGGCAAGGAACTCGCCGGGGCGCACGTCGAACGAGAGGTCGTGCACCAGCGTCTGGGCGCCGCCGACCAGGTCGATCTTCAGGTGCCGCACGGAAAGGACGGCTGCTGCGGAAGTAGAGGGATGGGTCATGACTTCTCCGTGCGCGGATCGAGCCGGTCGCGCAGCGATTCGCCCAAGAGGTTGATGCCCAGAAGGGTGAGCGCGATGCACAGGCCTGGCACCAGGCACAGCCACACGGCCGAAGCCATGTAGGGGCGCGCGCTGGAGAGCATGTTGCCCCAGGTGGGGGCGGGCGGCGGCACGCCCAGGCCGAGGAAGCTCAGGGCGCTTTCCGACAGCAGCACCCAGCCGAACATGCTGGTGGCCAGCACGGCGATGGGCGCCACGCAGTTGGGCAGGATGTGGCGCCACATGGTGTAGATCTCGCCGTTGCCGATCATGCGCGAGGCCTCGACGTACTCGCGCTCGCGCAGCGACAGCACGGTGCCACGCACCACGCGCACCACCGAGGGCGCGTAGGCCATGCTCAGCGCGAGCACGATGCCCCACTGGTTGGCGCCCACGATCACCATCACGCCCAGCGCCAGGAGCAGGCCCGGAAAGGCCAGCAGCGTGTCGTTGAAGGCCATGAGCACGCGGTCCGTCCAGCCGCGCACGAAGCCGGCGACCACGCCCACCACGAGGCCGATGGCGGTGGCCAGCGCCACGGTGAGCAGCGCGATGAGGCAGCTGGTGGAGGCCGCGCGCATGGCGCGGCTGGCCGCGTCGCGCCCGAACTCGTCGGTGCCCAGCCAGTGCGCCATCGACGGCGGCTGCAGCTTGCCGCGCAGGTCGATACCCAGCGGGTTGTAGGGCGTCCACAGCGCGGCCACCAGCGCCAGGACCAGCAGCACGCCGATGAGCATGCCGCCCACGAGGGTATGGGTCTTGATCTTTTTCACTGCACCGACACCCGGGGATCGAAGAGGGGATAGCACATGTCCACGATCAGGTTGATGACCACGTAGATGCAGGCCGTGAACAGCAGGCAGCCCTGGAGCACCGGGTAGTCGCGCGCGAAGATCGAATCGATCATCAGGCGGCCCAGGCCGGGCAGGGTGAACACCGTTTCGAGCACCGCGATGCCGCTCAGCAGGTGGCCCAGGATGAGGCCGATCATGGTGAGCGTGGGATTGAAGGCGTTGGGCAGCACGTGGCGGCGCAGCACCTGCGACTCGGGCACGCCCTTGGCGCGCGCGTGCGTCACGTACTCGAGCCGCAGCACCTCGATGGTGCTGGCGCGCGACATGCGCGTGAGCACGCCGGTCTCGACCAGCACCAGCGTGACGATCGGCAAGATGACGTAGAGCAGGCCCTGCGAGAAGTCTTCCGACATGGGCACGTAGCCCACCACCGGCAGCCAGTGCAGGTACTGGCCGAAGAACATCAACAGCAGCAGGCCGAGCCAGAAGCTCGGCACCGACAGCATCAGCGTGGCCGCGCCGATGATGGCGAGGTCGGTCGGCCGGTCCTTGCGCCAGGCGGCGACGAGGCCGGCGGGCACGGCGATCAGCGAGGCCAGCGCCACGGCGGTGAGCACGATCACGGCGCTCACGTGAAAGCGCTCCCAGATCAGCGGCAGCACAGCCAGGCCATTGGTGGTCGACACGCCCAGGTCGCCGGCGAGCGCGTGGCGCAGCCACACGAAATACTGAGTGACCAGGGGCTGGTCCAGCCCCATCTGCTGGCGTGCGAGTTCGAGCTGCGCGGGGTCGGCGCCTTCGCCGAGCATGAGCTGCACCGGGTCGCCCGGAATCAGCCGCATGAGCGTGAAGACGGCTATCGACACCAGCAGCAGCGTCGGGACCGTCATGGCGATCCGGCGCAAGAGGTAGGCGAGCATGGCGGCGCCCCCGTCAGCCGCGCGCGTCGAGCCGGACGTTCCAGAACCGGGGCTTCGCCGGCGCCCAGCCCTTGAAGCCGGTCACGCTCTTGCGCATGGCGGTGGCGTCGCTGGCGTTGAACAGCACGATCATCGGCACGTCCTGCAGCATCTGCTTGTGCATCTCGTCGAACAGCACCTGGCGGCGCGCCTTGTCGCGCGAGACCATGCTCTCGGTGAGCCGGGCCTGCGCGGCGGCGTTGTCCCACACCTTGCGCGGCTGCGCGGCCTTGTCGCCGCTGACCATCTCGTAGTTGAGCGAGGGGTCGATGCGCGCCGAGTAGATGAAGGCCATGCTCTGGTACTGGCCCTTGGTGTAGCGGTCGAGCTGCGTGGCCCAGTCGAGCACTTCGAGCTCGACATTGATGCCGGCTTCGGAGGCCATGGCCTGCACCAGCACGGCGGCCGAGTACAACGCCTCGTAGCGCTTGTTGGCGACGAGCTTGATCGGCTGGCCGCGGTAGCCCGCTTCGGCCAGCAGCTTCTTCGCACCGGCGATGTCGCGCTTGTAGCCACCGGCCTGCACCGCGCTGTAGAACGGGCTGGACGAAGGCACGACCGAGTTGTTGACGGCCGAGAGGCCTTCGGTGACCGTCTTGGCGATCTCGGGCGTGTCGAGCGCCAGTGCCAGCGCGCGGCGGATGCGCACGTCTTTCAGCAGCGGATCGGTGGTCTGCAGCAGCAGCGCCACCATGGTCATCACCGGCGTGGTGTCGACGCCCACGTCGCTGCGCCCGCGCATCTCGACCACATCGGCCGGGCTGGGGCTGATGAAGGCATCGATGCCGCCGCTGTACAGCGCCGCCTTGGCCGCGGCCGAGTCGGGAATGACGACGAAGCGCAGGTTCTCGATCTCGGCCTTTTTGCCGCCCGTCAGGCCGTCGCGCGGTTCGGGGCGCGAGCTGTAGCCGTCGAAGCGCGTGAGTTCGATGTACTGGCCGCGCTTCCACTCCTTGATCCTGTAGGGGCCGGTGCCCACGGGCTCCTTCCACTGGCCGTCGGCACCGAGCGAGCTGCGGTGCAGGATGGCCGCGCCGCCGCAGTCGGGGCGCGCCATCATCGTGAGAAACAGCGCGCTCGGGCGCTCGATCCTGAACACCACGGTCTTCGGCGTGGGCGCTTCCACCGCGAGCACCTTGGTCATGCCCTTGCCATCGAACTCGGGCAGGCAGCGCCAGCCGCTCGTGGGCTTCAGGTAACGCTGCCAGCTCCACACCACATCGTCGGCCGTGAGCACCGCGCCGTTCTGGAACTTCACGCCGTCGCGCAGGGTGAAGGTGTAGGTCAGGCCGTCGGCCGAGGTGTCGACCTTGCTTGCGAGCATCGGGCCGACAGAGGTGTCTTCGCGCAGCGCGACCAGCCCTTCGACCACGTGGATGAGCACGTTGTCGGTGTTGTCGTCGCGGTTGCCGCCGGGGTCGGTGGAGCGGATGTCTGAGTTGATCTGGATCCGCATCGTCTGGCCGGCGCCGGCCGGAGCTTGCGCGAAGGCCGCGCTGGTGACCAGGCCGAGGCCGAGCGCCAACGCAGCGGCGGCGCGTGCAGCGGGAGGGAGGGACGGGGGCGTGGGCAGGTTCATGGCAACACTCCTGGCGATGGCTGGGCGGGGCGGGCGGATCAGAGGGAATACTCGGTGAAGCGGTGCGCCCTGAACGGCGCCGGCGCGATGCGCATCTTTCGGGTCGCCGGGTCCATGACGATGGTCGCCACGGTGGCCGACGAGGCGCCGCCAGGGCCCGCGCTCGGGCTGCGGCACACGGCGCGCGGCGCGCCGAAGCGGTCCTGCAGGGCGTCCAGCACGTCCTGCTCGGTGAGCAGGCCCGCCGCGCGCTTGTTCTGCAGCGCCTCGGTCACGCGGCGGTCGCGATAGAGGGAATCGGGCGTGGTCTCCAGGCTGCGGTCGACCACGCGTGCCAGCGCCGCCGGGGTCTTGAAGTGGTTGGCGTGCACCAGGATGCCGCCTTCGGGCTGCTGCCAGAACACCTGCTCTGGGCAGGTCTCCAGGCTCACGGCCTCGCCCTCGGCGTGCGTGATGATCATGTTGTTGGAGATCGAGCGCGCGCTGCGGCACACCACGCCCAGCGCGTTGGCGTACAACGTCGACTGCAGGATGCCGCGGCGGATCAGCGCCAGCGGCACGCCTTGCTGCTTGCCGTCGTTGTCGGCCTTGATGAAGTTGCCGGTGACGGCGATGCCCGCGCTGTTGAGCCCCGCGCGTGCCAGCGTGCCAGCTTCCGCGAAGGTGAGCATGGCCGGGCCTTCGTCCGGCTGGATGCGCAGCACCACGCCGAGTTCGAGGCTCTCGACGCGCCAGTCCCAGTTCTGCGCATGGATGAGCTTGCCGTCGCGCGCGGCCGAAGGCATGACGACCACGCCGGTGCAGCCGTCGGGCGGTTCGGTCGCTTCGAGCTGCTGGAAGGCGTAGAGCATTTCGCTGCGCGCGTTGAGCGCCACGATGTCCTCGGCCGGCACGCCCGCGCCTTCGGCCACGCCCTCGATCTCGCGCAGCATGTCGGCGTCGAAGGCTTCGACCATCGGCATGAAGCGGCGGGCCAGCGCGCGCGTGCGCTCCCAGCTCAGGCCCACGCGCTCGAAGGCGGCGCGGTAGGTGCGCAGGCTCAGGTCGATCCGGTCGCCGGCGGCGCGGCCGTACTGGCGTCCGCGCTGCTGCGCGTTGCCTTCGATGTCGTAGAGGGGGAACGATTCGATGTCCATGGTGTGTCTTCTCCGGGGCTTGTCTTGTCTGTGCGAGCGGCGTGAGGCGGTCAGGCCGCGTTGTCGGTGGCTTGTGCGGTCTGCGCGATGGCGGCGCGCAGGCTGTCGACGATCTGGTCGATGTGCCGGCGCTCCAGCGTGAACGGCGGCGACAGCGCAATGGTGTCGCCCACGGAGCGCACCAGCACGCCGTTTTTGTCGAGGCAATGCTGCGCCACCGCCTGCGCATGCGTGCCGGGACCCGAGTCCCAGCCTTGCAGCTCGATGCCGGCCAAGAGGCCGACGTTGCGCACGTCGATCACGCCCGGGAGGCCGCGCAGGCTGTGCAGGCCGTCTTCGAAGTAGGGCGACTGCTCGGCGGCGCGGGCGATGAGGCCGTCTTCGGTGTAGGCGTCGAGCGTGGCCATCGCGGCGGCGCAGGCGAGCGGATGGCCCGAGTAGGTGTAGCCGTGCGAGAGCTCGACCGCGCTCACGCTGCCGTGCATGAAGGCATCGTGCACCGCGCCGCGCATGAGCACCGCACCCATCGGCACCGCGCCGTTGGTCAGGCCCTTGGCGGTGGTGATGAGGTCGGGCGTCACGCCGAACAGGTCGGACGCGAAGTTGCTGCCCACGCGTCCGAAGCCCGTGATGACCTCGTCGAAGATCAGCAGGATGCCGTGCCGGTCGCAGATTTCGCGCAGGCGCTGGAGGTAGCCGCGCGGCGGCGGCAGCACGCCGGTGGAGCCGGCCACGGGCTCGACGATCACGGCGGCGATGGTCGAGGCGTCGTGCAGCGAGACCAGCGCTTCGAGCGCGTCGGCCTTGTCGATGCCGTGCGGCGGCTCGCCGCGCGAGAAGGCGTTGCGCGCTAGGTCGAGCGTGTGCGGCAGATGGTCCACGCCGTTGAGCAGCGGCCCGAACGTGCTGCGCTGGCGCCCGATGCCGCCCACCGAGATGCCGCCGAAGCCCACGCCGTGGTACGAGCGCTCGCGCCCGATGAGCCGGTAGCGGCCCGCGTCGCCGCGCGCCCGGTGGTAGGCCACCGCGATCTTCAGCGCCGTGTCGACCGACTCCGAGCCCGAGTTGGTGAAGAAAACGCGGTTCATGCCGGCCGGCGCCATCTGCGTGAGGCGCTGCGCCAGCGTGAAGGCGGCCGGATGGCCGATCTGGAAATTGGAGGCGTAGTCAAGCACGTCGATCTGGGCCTTCATCGCCGCGCTGACCCGCGGATTGCGGTGCCCGGCGTTCACGCACCACAGGCCGGCGATGGCATCGAGCACGCGGCGGCCATCGGCCAGGTCGTAGTACAGGCCTTCGCTTCCGACGATGAGGCGCGGTGCCTGCTTGAACTTGCGGTTGGGCGTGAAGGGCATCCAGAACGCGTCGAGCGAACCGGGTTGCGTTGTCAGGGTATCGGCGGAAGCCACGGTGTTTTTCTCCTTGGGGAACGACCCGTCATCCGGGTCGGCGTGGGGCCGATCTTGAAATGAAAATTGTATTTTTCGCGGAAGATGTACATGGTTTTTTCGGCCCATAAATACAAAACATCCGCGATGATCGGCATAGCCCGTGCTTCCGGAGACCATGGATGACGCCACAACAGCAGATGCCGATGCAGACGCCGATGGACAAGTCGATCCCGCCGCTCACCCAGCGCGTGAGCCGCTACATCCTCGACCAGGCCCTGGCCGGCGGTTACGAGAACGGCCGCCACATGACCGAAACCGACCTTGCTGGGCGGCTCGGCATTTCGCGCACGCCGGTGCGCGCCGCGCTGCGCCTCTTGCACGAGCGTGCGCTGCTGGCGCATGTGCCCAACCGCGGCTACACGCTGGTGGCCGACCGGGAGGCGCTCGACCGCGCGTGCCGCGAGATGCCGGAAGATGAGGAGAAGACGCTCTATTACCGCGTGCTGCGCGACCGGCTCGCGGGCAAGCTGCCGACGCGCGTCAACGAACTCGAGCTGGCCCAGACCTACGGCGTGCCGCGCCCGCTGCTGCGCAACGTGATGACCACGCTACTGCAGGACGGCGTGCTGCGCGGTCGCCACTACCAACGCTGGGAGTTCACCGAAACCCTCGACTCGGTCGAGAGCGAGCGCGAGAGCTACCGCTTTCGGCTGGTGGTGGAATGCGCGGGCCTGCGCGAACCCGGCTTCAAGGTCGAGCATGAGCGGCTGCTGGCCTGCCGCGAGCAGCAGCAGAGCTTGCTTGCGCACGCCTCGCGCCATTCGTGGATGGAGTTCTTCGAGGCCAACGCGCAGTTCCACGAACTGTTGGCCAGCGCCTCGGGCAACCGCTTCATCCTCGATGCGGTGAAGCAGCAGAACCGGCTGCGCCGCATCTCCGATCTGTCGGACTACCCGCTCGTGAACATCGACCTGCTGCGCAAGTCGTGCCGCGAGCACCTGCAGATCCTCGACGCGGTCGAGGAGAACAAGCTCGAAGTCGCCGCCAGGTACATGCACGCCCACCTGAGCCGTGCCAGCGACATCCTGGAACGCCGCGTGATGGGCGACCTCGATGCGCTCGGCGAATGAAGCCACCGCATTTTTTATGACCCCCGAGAAACGACGCCTCCCATAGCGGACTGCAAATTCTGTGTTGGGCGATTCGGGCAAAGCCCGCCCCCTCACCACAGGATGGACCTTCGTTGCTCGCGAGCTCGCCGGCAGCAAGCCAAGTGCCGTATCGAGAATTTCGATGTCGCCTTCAGACTGTCAGCTGTCGATCGCCGGTTCGCTGCAGAACGACTGCTGTGATCAAAAGCAGACGCTGGCAGCCGCGCACCTATTCAAGCCTCGCTCGTCAGCCTTCCGAACTGTCCGCGCCTGAAGGAAGCGTTTTCCTCATTTCGGCGGCCAGCGCCAGTGCGGTATCTGCAAAGCTCTCCAGCCTTTCGATCCGTTTCAACATCGCCCTCTGCTGGGCCTCTTCCTTGGCTTTGAGGAGACCGTCCGCGACGAACCTGGAAACACTCAGCTCGACGTTGACGTCCAAGCCGCCTTTGACCGCCTCCTCCAGCCACAACCTCACCGAATCGGCCGACCGCTCCGCAGCGACGCAAAGAAAGTAGCGGATCAACTCTCTCGCAGAGTGGTCAAGGCCAATCGCGATTTCGAAAAGTCTCTTTTCGTCCCCGGTGGCACCATCAAGCTCTTCGTCGCGCGGGGCCCGTGAGAAATACCTGTACCCGTCAGCTTCATCGAGGCTGAGAGACTTAAGGGTATGGAGCAGTGGGTCCAACTCCCTTAGCGGCCTCATGTACGGAGGCAGCGCGTATCGATCCGCCCAAAGTTTCAGAATTGCTTCAATGCAAGCAGCCACGGCGGCATTCCGCGTGTCGTCGGGCGCTTGTTCTGCAGCGGATATCTTTTCAGCGACCAAGTGCGCCATCCACTGAGCCATGACATCGTCACCGAGCTTTAGGCCGGCAACAATTCGCTTGCCGAGTTCGATGACCGCCTTAGAGCGATCGAGTGATTCCATCGTTTCCGACCAGGTAAAAGCGGTTGTAGGGCCAGTTGTAGAAGGAGTATTCGTCCTCGCCACTCTGGTCTTTCGGCGGCTTGCGGCGGACTTTGACACGAACGATCAGGCAGTCTTCCTGACGACCTTTCAACAGTGCGCGAATGAACTCGTCGTCGGCACTCAGCCGAGTGCCGGTCAAGACGTCACGCTCGTTCCCATAACCGACGCTGCGCGACCATGTTTCGCTTCTCAGCGTCCCGCCTGCTGAAAGTGCCCAAGATCTCGAATCCGGGTCCGTTGTTGGCTTTAGGGCGTCGAGGATCGTAGGGCAAGGACGGGGGCCTGGGCTGGCTACCTTGCCGGCCCAAGGGTCGTATTCGTCAAGGTTCATAGAATCGTTTCGGGTCGTGACCCATCCGAAGAGCCGCATCTCTGGGTCAGGTGAATCGTCCCGATGCTCAACGTGGTCGGCGTCAGGCAAGTAGACATTTCCTGGGTCAGGACTGGTCTGCAAGGCTGCCAGGAGCGCCGGTGCGTGACGGGTGGATACGAGCGCCGATCCGACTGAGACGGTCTCGCCATTCGCCGCGTCGGTAGTCGTCCAATGCCCCCAAAGGACTTTCATGCCGTCGTCCGTCGTCAATTGATCGTCCAAGTACTGCCTAGTTACCTCCCAACACCATGTGCCGCTTGGCGGAGAGCCGCTTGCCGTGCTGGCAATTGTGATTTCGGGATCGCGCCTGTCAGAGAGCCACCGGTCATTAGCGCGGGTCAGCAACTGCCCCTTCAACCAGTCGTCGAAGGGGTTCTCTTCTTCATCGGCACGGCGACGTATAGGCAGCGTCTTCAGAAGTTGGCCTGCCGCCAGCATCATGGCGTGATAGGAGTGGTAAACGCGCATGTCCTCTACCTCGGGCATGGAACCGTGGGAGTGCGTGGTTTCTCGCCCGCGATAGAGTCCGCGCTTGTAGCGTTGATCGTCGACGTGCCGGTACGGTTCTAACAACAGTCGCTCGCGCAACACCGAGCGAGCCCGCCGCTCGACAGAATGCTCGTTCAGCCCGAAGACACGGCCCAAGGGCGCAAACCAATACGAACCGATGTCGATGCCAAAGTAATATTTCTCCTCCCCCTCCGCGATATCCGCATCCGAAGTGGCATCAACCACGTCCATGTCGCCGCGGGCGTACGTCTCAACAGCAAGCTCCGGGCGGTTCGCGCGGTTCACGATAGCGAGCAGATCCGCCGACAGCTCGCTGACCTGATGGAGCCGCCTCAGCGCATCAGACGCGAAATGCCGGATGATGACGTGATCTTCCCTCACTGCAGTGCTGAGAAACGCGAGAAACGCTGCCACGGCCCTAGGTTCGTCCATTGCACCGCGCGCCAAGGCAAGACAGAGCCATTGCCGGGCGTGCCACTCGTAGAAAACCAGCCCGCGATCAACGAATGGGGCGGGGTCCACACTACACGCGCGAGCCGCCAACGCAGCCATCAGCGATGTCCACTCCAGTTGGAGGCAGTTCCGGACACAGTGCACATGTTCCCATCGCTCTGATGTGGAGGGACGCGCCAGGCCCGCCCAAAGATACCCAGCTAAGGCCTCCTCGCACGAGGTTGAAGGCTTAAGGGAGTTATCCCACGCACCGTCGCCGTCTTCAGCCTCCAGGGCGTCCTCCAGCAAATCAAGGCCAAAGTTCAGCACTTCATCTGCCTCATCTGCGGTCATTTGCAACGCCAGCGGATCCACAAGATGGAAAAGTTCCTCGGCACTCAGCGTGTCGAGTTGCAAGAGGTACCCGTTGACCCGAGCGGATGCAACCTCTTTTTCTGCCACCAGGCCAGTGGCATAGAGATCATTGAAGGGGCCTTCATGCCCCCAACCTCGGCGCCCAACGCGGTTGGGTTCACTGGTGGCTATCGCGAGAACGGTCCTCTTCAGTTCCTTGCGAACGGACAGCAGCTTCCTGCTGGGCTCTGACAGGTTTCGGACAACGTTGGTGAAGTGATACAGGTCGAAGCCGTCGTCAGAGAAGATTGCCCGGAGGTACGAATCGATCTGCGACAAGGTTGCGCGCCGACACCCTTGTTCGTAGAACTCCCCAACATATGTGCGATGGCCATACTTCTTGAGATTCCGCCGAGCCCCGTGGACTGCTGCGGCATCACAAAGATCGACTCCATTGAAGACAGCGTCCCAGTCAGGCTTTTTGGTGTCATCGCGGATGGCGCCAGAGGGTGTCGGAACCTTTGTCGACGCCTCAATGGACTCTTGGACCTCGGAGGCGCGAAGCAAGCGCTCTAGATCTGGAAGTGCGACGGCCAACTCATCGGCCAGCCTCTTGAGCCGGCGCCACGTCGAAGCGTCAGCATGCTGGATTCGCAGGAATCGATAAGCAACCTGGAGAAGTAATTTCTTTCGATCGGCGTTTGGCTCTGCCTCGATGGCGACCTTGATGTCGTCAACGCGCTTCCACTCTGACACGGTGCCGCTGAGTGCGACTGGGGTCGCCTTCGGCAGATGCCCGGTCGCCACCAGCCGGTAGATCGCGGTCGGCAAAAGCTCGCTCGCCAGCCCGAACGATCGGTCCCGCCACCGACTCAAGATTGCCAGGCTGGAGGGTGGACATAGGTCCGCCAAGCCTTCGACCAATCGATCCCAATCCATGTACTTGTCTCGAGCCATGTGCTCGTAGGTGAGTTCCGCCATCCGCGCCAATCGATAGGCGGTCCGAGGCCTCGAGGTGCCAGGGCGATATGCGGCACCGGCTAGATCGAGGAACGTTGTCCATCGCGACAAATGCTCCTCTCCAATCTTGCTAGCGATGTCGATAGCCCGGTCGAAATAGGCGGCGGACTCGGGCTTACTAACGCAAAAGATGGCACGCGCCAGTTCCTGCAGATCGTCAACGCGCATCTCCGCGTCGTCGCGCGATGCCGCCAACTGGTTAAAAGCTCTGATGCTGAGCTGAAGGGCCACGTCGGCAAGACCGGCTGTGCGCGCGGCGACGCGGCACATTGCGGTGAGGGTGGTCGAGTGAATTCGATCGTTTTCATCGACCCATTGCAGCAGCTGGTCAGCCTGCACTGTTTGAGTGGCCTCTGCATCACGCAGAATCTGCGTCCACTCGACGGCAGCAATTCTGTCCAGATTGAAGTTCCGTTGGTAGTCCTGTGACGAAGCAGATTTCGTCTGCTTTAGAGCAGCTTTGATCTGTTGATTGAGGTCATCGGGCTGACGGCCACATGCAAGCTCGGCGCTCAGGGTGAACCAAGCGAGCACGCCTCCGGTCACAAGCTCGAGCAAGGACGCTTCCTGCCCTTTGCTCTGAGAGCGTGCGGGTTCAAACTCTTGGCGAATGTCCTTCGATGCGAGGTCAATCAGAGCAAGTCGTTGGCCGCGAAGTGCCGCTTCAAGCGCATAAGCCCTAACGAGTTGTATTCGGTCGGCGCTAAAACCATCGTGGAGTTGGCGGGGTGGGTCTATCGGCAGGTAACGTCGCAACACGCCTGACCAGGCAGCATCATCGCGCGGCAGACATCGCAGAGCCTGCGTGATTGCAGACCTGATTGCATCCAACAAGTCCCCACCCGCTTTCCAAATGGGCTCCTCGTCCGGCAGCTTGACCTTGGGGTCTGTCAGGATTGCCATCAGATGGCGCAGTGGCGCTTGTGGCAGCAGATGCCCGACTCGGGTTGCTTCTGCGGCAAGGCCTAGCAGCATCCAGACGTCGCCGTCGGCATGCTCAGCAAGCTCGTCCAGTCTCTTGTAGTCACCGAGATCCGCCAGTCGCGCGGCAACGAGCTTGGTGGCTCGTAGGGTGGTAGTTCGAGGGCGCCATCCCTTGAGGAATTTCGTGGACTCTGCGGGGCCTCTCAACCTCAAGAGACCTGTCGCCAGTTCAGCGCGCTCTGCGTCGTCGAGCGATTGGTTGCGACGGCGATTGCGCGGCTGCTTGCTCCAAACCAGCAGCCATTCCCACGCCATCCGCAATCTGCTTCTTGCCTCAGGAACGAGGTCATCTTTCCCGGACAGCAGCACGGCCTCGCACGCATGATGCGCGCCAAGGAACTCACCACCGAAAGTGCGCCTGGAGACAAGTTCTTCGATGCGATCCGCGGATAGCAGGATGCCGGCAATATCCGTGTTTTTTTGGATGAGGGCGTTTTGACGTGCTTCACCGGCTGCTTCGCCGCCGACTTTCAGCGCGAGCTTGGCGGCCGCAACATGGCGTCCTTGCTGCAGGCAAGCCCTGAGCGCGAACACCAGGCGCTGCAGTTCGACGTCTCTGCGTTCCAGAGGATTGAGCTCAGGGAGGCTTTCGTCCGACAGCGCGAGGGCGATCAGTTCGTCCATTCGGCCCGCAGATAGCAACAACTGTGGCAACGCCGCTGCGACGTACGAACTGCTTGCAGCGAGTGGCTTGAGTTTTGCAAGGAATGCGTCGAGCGCAGCTGCCTCTGGCTTGAAGGTCTCGTTGAACCAGGTCTCAGAGGGCTCATCCAAGAAGTGCAGGCTCGCGTCCTTGACGAACAAGGGGCGACCAAACTCAGTCGCGAAGGTCCGCACGGCGCTCTCTGAAACGCCAGCGATCTTGGCCAAGATGGAGATCGGTACGAGGGGCCGCAGGACGGCAAGACCCTTGCAGATGAGGTCGATCTGCTCCGCTTCCGTCGGGCCCGATTCAGCCTTCAATCTGGCGACGGCTTTGGCCAGCAAGTCTCCGATGGCGCGCTCAACGGTTGTCGGTGTCGGGCCCAGCGCGCGAAGCATGTCGTCGATGGGTTGTCCCGCTGCCATGGCCAAGGCCTGAACTCGAGGGTTATCGCTACTAAGGTAGGCGAACTCCGCAGCTTCGGCATCAGTCGCATCTGGATAGGTCAGTCGTAGATGCATGGCGCTCTCCGCCTTCGAGAACGACTCCAGCTTGACCACGATGGAGTCGAGGGGAGCTCGCAGGTGCTCCCGGCGATGGGAACGGCACGTGAGGGCCACCCTCACTCCGTCGGGCATGCCGGTGTTGATCAGGTCATGGACGAAGGCACGCTCACCAATCTCGTGTGCGGCCATGTACGCGTTGTCGGCCGCGTCGACGATGATGCAAAGGCTCGCATGAGGAGTGCGTGCCCGTAGCAGTTCGATTGCTTGCTTGAGCCGCGACACGAAGGCTCGCATGAACGCCTTGGGATCTGTGCCGGTAGACGGAATCAGCGGCAGACAGAGTTGTCGCGCTGCGAGCTCGTTCGCAATCTGGACAAGCGCGTCGCGGTACCGATGTCGATACTTCAACGCTTGGCGGTATGTCCCATCGCCGAAGCAGTCGTACAACACTGCCACCGAACCCTCTGGCATTGCGCGCGACAGTCGTGCCGACAAAGTGGACTTGCCGACGCCGCCATCGGCGTGGATGACCATAGGGTGCTGTGCGGCAAGGAGCGTCGAGAGAATCTCCGCTTCCTGGGCCCGGGTCAGCACCTGCTTTGGGTCGGCAATCAGCGATGGCGCCGGCAGAAGGTCGACCTCGCTCACTTGCAGGACGCGAAGCACGTCGTAGAGGCGAATCGACCGGTCTTTCGCCCCCTCGTCTGTGGCTTTGCGGGTGACCAACTCTTTCAACTGCAGCGGAGCGTCAGCATCCGGCCCGGACAGGTATGCGCTCAGATCCTTGCTCAGCAGGTTGCGCTGCTCCCAAAGATCGGGCTCGCCGGCTTCAACCGAAAAAGCTGCGAAAAAGTGCTGCAGGTTACTGCCGGCCGGCTTCGCGTAGCGCTTCAGCAATCGGTCAATTGCACAGTGACGAGGTGCCGCGGTACCAGCGGCGATGTCGACCAAGGCCTCGAGAACGTCTGCGTCGATGGGCCGGTTGGTCAAAAAGCAGAATCGCACCTTCTCAGCCAGGATATCGATGCCAAGCGTGTCCTCGAGATCCTTGAAGCGCTTCGAGAAGCCATCAATGATTCTTTTCAGGCCACTCGCTTTCCACGGCTCGTGGGCGCGCTTGGATGAATGCTTGAGCTGCACGTAGCAGATCGCCGTGGCCTCTGCAAGCTTCTCGCTGCCGTAGTAAAGGCCGACGTCGATGACCTCATCGCCAGCATCTGTGGACGCATCACCTTCGGCCAGCGACGCCCCTTCTATCGACACCGCGACAAGCCCCTCTTTCCCAGCAAGAAGGCCAAGGCATTGCCGGGCAGCCCACTGGTAGTGAAACTGGTCTCCGCTTCTAGAAGGACCTACAGAACCTAGTTCCGCCATGTGATTTGACGCTTCCCGTAATTGTCTTCCCGCGAAGCTTACTGGCAAGCTTGGCACTGGTGCTCCTCCAGCGCCAGTTTGCCCTCTCCGCTGGATCAATGACCGCTGTGAGCGCCAGACTGTGCCGTCAGTGGCAATTGCTGTGTGACTGCAACCGCTGCGATCCGGACCATGCCACGACGCCGCTTGAGACTGAGGGAAGTTGGTCGGGTTGGGCCAACCCGTGACGGCGGCTGCCGATATGCCGATCGGCGTGGAATCTGCTTGCCACAGAATGGAACGCTGCCCGCGATCGTCTGGAATGGGTGTCCGCGATCAGTGGAATACGCAACTCGACTTTGGAACTGGCGAAATAAGCGATCAGAGCCGCTTCCTCGACAGCATCGTGGACCATTCCTCGACCAAGTCGTCCATTTGTTCCATCAAGCCGCCCTTTGCATCGATATCGGCAACCAGGGCAGCGCTGACAAATCCTGGCCCGCTCTCGCTCGACGGAGGAAGACGCCAGACCTCATAGCGAGTGACGCCCGAGCGCGTCCCCTTCGGCGGGAGAGGATTCGCGCCCCAAGCTGCGGCCAGTTCGGGAGCGGTTTGCTTCAGGTCCTCGAAGTCGATCGTCCATCGCTGATCACTCACCGTGTCGAATGCGGGCACAACTTGGGGCAGGAGATAGTCCCGAACAATGTTGTCGAGGTCGTGCAACACACCCCGCGGCGTCCCAGGATTTGGTCGAACGACGACTTCAAGCGCGACGGCGATCTCGAGTGGATCGAGAAGCCAGTTCCACCTGGTCTTGAAATCCGTAATCGCGCTGGCGATACGCGCTTTGAAGGCGTCGCCAGTTCCTTTTGCGATGGGCAGTTCTCCAACCTCCAGGCGAACCCCGTGCCAGCGGATCAGTTCCACCCAAGCGTCCGGGGCGAAGATGCGCGAGGCAACTTCGGATTGCCCGTACATCCAATGGAGCACGGAAACGTTCACTGTGCTGCGAGACAACAACGCCCGCTGCGCGTGATGGCGATAGAACTTCGTGAATGCGTCGTAGGTGGCGTCACCAAGCCGGATTCGCAGGGCCTCTTCGTTCTTGAAATGGTCCTTCAGTGACTTGACCCATTCGTCATTGCGATCGTCTTCGTACGGGTCCGACAGTTCGAGCTGCCTTGAGGCTTCGGTGGCGGTCTCCAGGTCTTTGAGCATCGCGGACATGGGTCGAGCCTCAAGCATGGTCAGTGGCTGCGCTTCTCCGTGACGGCACGACACGGAAAGCGCCTGGATCTGCTTGTCATCCTTGTACAGCACGCAGGCCTCCCGCCCTTTCACGTTCGGCCTTCGTGCGGCGAGCAGATCCAGAATGTTCTTGGCGATGGTGTGGGCCTGAGGCGGATTCTTCGAACTCGTGCTCAGGTCGATCCGCAAAGCGAGGCTGCCCTTGAAAGCCATCCGTTTTCTCATCAACATGCCGGCGAGTACCTCGGCCTGAAACCTGTCGCGATCCACCTCGGACATCCGCTTCGACTGAGGTTCGACATCGTGGACCGCTACGTGGAGCCGGCGGGACTTGCGCGAACGGTATTGAGCCAGCTGGCCCTCGTCTGTTTGAAGGAAGTTGCGCGTTGATTTCAGCGGCATGCGTGTACCCGGATATCTTTCGGCGGGTGCCGGAGCTCTTTCGTAAGCGGAGTCTCGAAACAGTCGGCAGGTGTTAAACGAAGCGATCGCGACGGCGGTTTCGCTCCAACCGCGGGCAAGGTAGCGGTCGGCGCGCTTCCTTAGGCACGTGGGTTCAATGGCCGCATTTGAGCAGGAACTGGGACCTTGGCATACCCCGGCGACCGGCAGCAACCGCTGCATAGCAGTCAATGTTATCTGGCCATAGGCAGTAGCGCCTTCAAGAACAAGCGCGGAGGGCTACTGGTGCTAGGTCGCTGGTTGTGAGGTCGACTGCGCCACACGAAGCGCAGTGAACGGCCGGGCGAGAAGCATCTGTGAACTCAAGCCATTCGTTTGCCCGCAGTGCCGCTTCAGTGTCCGAATCGCATCGTCGTAGCTGGACCAACGAGCGGGTAGCAATCGACGCCAGTATCTAAGAAGGCGCTTTGAGCTGACCGGCAAACTCGAGAAGTGACTTTCGCTGCTTAGTGCTCAGTTGGCCAAACCAGAGGATGAGCTTGGCCAATTCGTCGTCTACTGCGTAAAAGTAAGCGGCGGGTATGCCGAGCTCGCCTGCGAGTCGATGGGCAAACGCGATGTTTGGCTCGTGAATTCCGCTCTCGTAGCGAGAGATGCGCGCGCTTGCGGTGCCTTCGTCCAGCCCCGCTTTCACTCCAAGCTTGTCCTGCGGCAGCCCGGCTGCCATTCGCGCAAGCCGCAGACGTGCACCGAAGACTGAGCGAGGAGATTGGCTGGACGACACTCTACGATAGTCGTAATATCGACTATCCACGTCTCTACGTTTTTCGTAGAATTTGCACTTGCAAATCCTGCGCAAAGGCAAGTCACACGTGCCCAATCGAGCAATTGCATCCCCACTACCCACTGCCCGGCCTTTGAGGTTGCCGGTCTCGGTGACGCGTGCGCGGCCGCGGCAACCCGCTCCGGTCGTGCGCAGCCTGTCCGCGGCACGCATTGGCGCGCAGGTGAGGGCGTTGCGTATGGCGGCCGACGTGTCCGGCGGTGCGCTGGCGAAGGTCTCGGGTATTTCATCCTCGATGCTCTCGCGCATCGAGCGCGGGCTGGTCTCGCCTTCGGTGGAGACCTTGGAGCGCCTCGCGAATGGTTTGGGTGTGCCGGCGTCGCGCTTCTTTGGCGATCAGGCACGCCGCACGGACTTCTGCCATGTGCGCGCGGGGCAGGGCGTTGTCGTCGATCGCGTCGGCGCTGTTTCAGACTACCGCTATGAGCTGCTGGGGCATCTGCTGTCCGGCAACCTGTTCGTCGAGCCCTACCTCGTCACGTTGCTGCCGGGTGCCGATCCCTACGTAACCTTTCAGCATCCGGGCCTCAAGTTCCTGTACTTCCTCTCCGGAGAGGTCCGCTATCGGTATGGCGGCAAAGTGGTCGAGGTGAGGTCAGGGGACTCGTTGCTGTTCGAGGCCACGGCGCTGCATGGCATCGAGACGATCCAGGATCAGCCGGTCTCGTACCTGTCGGTGGTGTTCACGCTGCGCGAGTGAGTGGGGAGGGCGGTCCCTTCAGCCAAGTTCAATGGTCTTGCGGCGGCCCTTGACGATTGACACTGGCTCGCAAGCATCCGTTGCAGAGAGCACAAGGTGCGGCGCGCCGAAAGGACTGCAAATACGGCTGTCGGCGCCCGAGCAGAGCGTGAGTCGTTCTGGCCGGCTGCTCCTTGGGGTTGTCGATCCCGCTCCACCTCTATGGCTCGGCGGCGTCCATCGGCGTCGCGCTCCCACACGTTGATGTTGATCGCGTGCGAGACAAGGCGCCCCCACCGCCCTTGTTCGCAAGCTTCCCGAGCTTCAGAAGAAGCCGAGTTTCTTCGGCGAATAGCTCACCAGCAGGTTCTTGGTCTGCTGGTAGTGATCGAGCATCATCTTGTGCGTCTCGCGGCCGATGCCCGACTCCTTGTAGCCGCCGAAGGTGGCATGCGCTGGGTAGGCGTGGTAGCAATTGGTCCACACACGGCCCGCCTTGATGGCCCGGCCCATGCGGTAGGCGGTGCTGCCATCACGCGTCCACACGCCGGCCCCGAGGCCGTACGGGGTGTCGTTGGCGATCTCCAGCGCCTCGGCCTCGGTCTTGAATGTGGCGACGGCGAGCACGGGACCGAAGATCTCTTCCTGGAAGATCCGCATCTTGTTGTGGCCCTTGAACAGCGTCGGCTGGATGTAGTAGCCACCGGCCAGTTCGGCGCCCAGTTCGGCCCGCCCGCCGCCGATCAGGCATTGGGCGCCTTCCTGCTTGCCGAGCTCCAGGTAGGTCATGATCTTGTCCATCTGCATGGCCGAGGCCTGCGCGCCCATCATCGTTTCGGTGTCCAGCGGGCTGCCTTGCTTGATGGTCTTGATCCGCTCCAGCGCACGCGCCATGAACCTGTCGTAGATCGACTCCTGGATCAGCGCGCGCGACGGGCAGGTGCAGACCTCGCCCTGGTTGAAGGCAAACAGGACCAGGCCCTCGATGGCCTTGTCGAAGAAGTCGTCGTCCGCATCGGCGACGTCTTCGAAGAAGATGTTGGGGCTCTTGCCGCCGAGCTCCAGCGTCGCTGGAATGAGGTTGCCGGCCGCGGCTTGCGCGATCACCCGTCCGGTAGCGGTCGAGCCGGTGAACGCGATCTTGGCGATGCGCTTGCTCCCGGCCAGCGCCATGCCCGCTTCGCGCCCGTAGCCGTTGACGATGTTGAGCACACCCGGCGGCAGCAGGTCGGCGATCAGCTCGGCCATCACCATGATGCTGACGGGCGTCGATTCGGCCGGCTTGAGCACCACGCAGTTGCCCGCGGCGATGGCCGGCGCAAGCTTCCAGGCCGCCATCAGGATCGGGAAGTTCCACGGAATGATCAGGCCCACGACGCCCAGCGGCTCGTGGAAGTGGTACGCGATGGTGTTCTCGTCGATCTCGCTCAGTGCACCTTCCTGCGCCCGCAGGCAACCGGCAAAGTAGCGGAAGTGATCGACCGTCAGGGGAAGGTCCGCGTTGAGCGTCTCGCGGATCGGCTTGCCGTTGTCCACCGTCTCCGCATAGGCCAGCAGCTCGAGGTTCTGCTCCAGGCGGTCGGCAATCTTCAGCAGCACGTTGGCGCGTTCGGCCGGCGAGGTGCGGCCCCATGCGTCCGCGGCCGCATGGGCTGCGTCGAGGGCCAGCTCGATGTCTTCCGCGCCGGAGCGGGCCGCTCGTGTGTAGGGCTTGCCGGTGATCGGCGTGATCACATCGAAGTACTGGCCTTTCACCGGCGGCACGAACTTGCCGTTGATGAAGTTGTCGTATGCGGGCTTGAAGTCGATCTTCGCGCCCGGGGTGTGGGGATCGGCGTATTTCATGGTCTTGTGTCTCCGTTTGTTGAGGCTCCGCGCCAACCGGATGTCGTGCGGACCCGGGATGGCGCATCGCACGCGGCGTGCCAGCCGGGGTTCAGCGGCGATTCCCCTGATCTGGCGCAAGAACCGCGTCAGTTCCAGGCGCCAGACTGTGCAAGCGGTGCCTTGCGTTGAACATCTGTCACGAAACGGGACAGTCCGGTGCCGCATACGTGATCAACCACCTGCAGACCCATCGCGTGTTGCCCGGACGCTGGCCGGCAACCGCACATACCGAGGCTCAAAGAGCCCGCATGGAGACAAGATGCATGCTCATACGCTCGTCACTCGAACGCGGGAGTCGCGTTTGCGAGAGGCGCGCCTCCAACTGCTGGGCACCGGCGAGGTCGCGGACGGCCTGGTCGACGATTCCCTGCGCCGCAGTTGGGAGCGCAGCCGCGGCTTCGGCCTGGTCCCCGCAGGCCGTGTTCAGGGGGCGCCGCATGCTTCCGCGGCGCAACTGATGCGGGCACTGGACCGGCAGCGCGAACTGGCGTCCCATGCCCAGCCCATGATGGAATTCCTGCACGAGCAGATGCGCGACACCGGCAGCATGGTGATCCTTGCAGATGCACAGGGCACGCTGCTGCGGGCCATGGGCGATGCAGGCTTCGCAAGCCGGGCCCAGCGCGTGGCGCTGCGGCCAGGTGCCAGCTGGCACGAACAGTGGCGCGGCACCAATGCCATCGGCACTGCACTGACCGATGGCGTGCCGGTGGAGGTGCGCGGTGGGGAGCACTACCTCGAGCGCAATGGCTTCCTGACCTGCACCGCCGCTCCGATCGCCGATCCCTGCGGTCGGGTGCTCGGTGTGCTCGATATTTCAGGGGACCGGCGCAGCTACCACCGCCACACGCTGGGCCTGGTGCGCCTGGCGGCGCGCACGATCGAGCAGAAGCTGTTCGACACGCGCCACGCCACGAACCTGCGCCTGCGGTTGCACGCGCAGCCCGAGGGCATCGGCAGCGCGACCGAAGGGCTGCTGGCCCTGTCGGACGACGGCTGGCTCATCGGCGCCGACGCCACGGCACTGGCGATGCTGGGGCTCTCGCACGCCGACATGGGCGCCAGCACCATCGAGCGGGTGCTGCAGCTGGACATGGCGATGCTTGGCGATTGGTGCCGCCGTCCCGCGGCCGCGCCGCGGGCTGTGCGCCGGCATGACGGAAGCGTGCTCTGGGCCCGGGTGGAGGCGGGTCGAGGCGTGCTGGTTGCCCGCCGTGGCGGCAGCGCCCCCCGGCCCCAGGCCGCGGCACCGGCCGACGCCCTGGAGCAACTGGACACGGGAGATTCGGTCATGCAGGCGGCCATCGATCGCGCGCGACGCGTGATGGACAAGCCGATCTCGCTGCTCCTGCTGGGCGAATCCGGTGTCGGCAAGGAAGTGTTCGCCAAAGCCGTCCATGCGAGCGGAGCGCGTGGCGGAGGGCCGTTCGTTGCGGTCAATTGCGCGGCGCTGCCCGAGACGCTGATCGAGGCCGAACTCTTCGGTTACCGGCCGGGCGCCTTCACAGGGGCGGGCCGCAATGGCGCGCCTGGCCGCATCCGCGAGGCCGACGGCGGCACGCTGCTTCTCGACGAGATCGGCGACATGCCGCTCGGCCTGCAGACGCGGCTGCTTCGCGTTCTGCAGGATCGCCAGGTGACGCCGCTGGGCGGCGGCAAGCCGGTCGCCGTGGATTTCAGGCTCGTTTGCGCCACCCACCGCAATCTGCGCGCCGAGATGGAGAAAGGGCGCTTTCGGGAAGACCTGTACTACCGGCTCAACGGCCTGACGCTGCAGTTGCCGCCACTGCGTGAGCGGCAGGACAAGCTGCAAATGATGGCCGGAATGCTGCGCGACATCCTCCCGGATCGCGAACTCCAGATCGCGCCCGACCTGGCATCGGCCATGTCGCGCTACCGCTGGCCTGGCAACCTTCGTCAGTTGAATCATGCGCTGCGCACTGCATGCGCCTTGCTCGACGACAGCGACACGGTGGTCGATTGGCGCCACTTGCCAGACGACCTGGTCGACGACCTGCGCGGTGCAGCGACGATGCGCGAAGCCATCGACGAGACCGTCGATCTGCGTGCGCAATCGGAACGAACGGTGAAGCAGGCCGTGCATGCCAGCGGCGGCAACCTCTCGGAGGCTGCGCGTTGCCTGGGCATCAGTCGCAACACGCTGTATCGGAAGCTGCGTGAGTTCGATCCGCGCTAACTCTGTCGCGTGTAACGCAGCTCGGAGACATGGCGCTCGATGACCGGCCGCGCCGGATCAGCCCTGCGATAGGTTTCGGCGTCGTGGCCTCGCGCGCAAGGCTTGCTCGCGCATGAGTCGCTCGATGCGCTGCAAACCGCATCGCTGCCCCTGCGTCAGCACGTCATGCCAGGCACGTCCGGCGCCATAGGTGCGCTACCCAGGAAGCTTTGACGCACCTGGCTGCCGAGCACCTCGTCGTCCAGACTTCGTTTGCTTCGCGGCCTGCCCAGCCACGCATAGAACCCGCTTCGCGAGACACCGAGCGCCTCGCACATCGTTGCCAACGACCACGCTCCTCGGTGTTTCGCAACGAAGCCGAACTTCACATCGACTCCTTGGGGAGTAGGCCGCCGCTTTTTCAGCAGGTCGCGCTCCATGCGCAGGTGGATCACTCGCGATACAAGACGTTCACCATCTCCCCCCTTGCCAAGGCGAGGACTTCATCAAGCGTGTCGACTTCAAGCACTGAGTACGTCAGCTCCTGTCCACTCACTAGCGGCGCGTTTTCGGGCGATGGTGTGGTTTCTACTTCGATAATTTTCTTGATGCCTGCGAAGACGTAGCTCGCCTTCTTCTCGTTTAGCTCCAGATGCCCGTCCTCTCCGGAATCCTCGCTTGCTCTGGCGATAGTTTCTGCCTTGACTCTCGCTTCATCTGAGTCGGCTGCATTGACGATGTACACGTTTTCATGCAGAAGAAAGGACTCTTGACTCTCATCGATCAGCTTGAAGTAAAACAGTGCGTGTGCGGCGTACCACATAGAACTCCTCTCGATTTGGGATTAAAAACACTTGACTGGTGCGTTCGTACGAATGGTCCCTGCGTCGGTCCGTCATCGGCAGCATCGCTATTTTTTCCGACTATCTTTATCCGTATTCCGCTCACCTCGTGCCTTCTGCTCCTTGACGAGTCTCTTCCGTTCTTCTGCGCTTGTTCCGGCTTCTTTGAGGCGTCGTTTAATCTCCTCGGAAGATACCCCTACAAGACCAGAGTCTCGAATATTCTGCTTGCCGCCCTTTGCCATCTCCATGATGAGATCGCTTGCTGACGTAACGATCGCCTTGCAGCCGTTCATCAGCATCCCGGGCAACCCAGCCTCGGGCAGCGATGGCATCGGGATGCTTGGCATCGGAATAAGGGGGCGGCCTTCCCCGGGGTACTCAGGATCGACCCAAGGTGAAGGTCCATACTCGCACTCCATTCCCAGACCCCCGGCGATGGGTCGACATCCGTAGAGACCCTTCGGATCGCTATAGCTAATGGGATCTCCGCCCGCATAGCTGAACCGATTCCATCCGCCGTCGAGTCCAATCGGATCAGGCTGGCTGTAACGCCCTGTCCTCGCGTCGTAGCTCCTGAAGTAGTTGTAGAACAGCCCTGACTCTTCATCCGCGTACTGTCCCGGGTACCTCAGGTTGAACTTCACCGCGGCGATGTTCGTGGTGCCCGGGTTGGGTGTGGTCTCGAGGTTGGCGAAGCGGTTCCTCGCCAGCGTCGGCTTGTCTTCCCCGAATGCGCTGTAGCTCCATTGCCAAACGGCTTGTCCACTCGCATTGGTGAGTTTTCTTGGCGTGTTCAGGTGATCGCTGTGGATCGCATAGATGCTGCCGTCGATCACGACCGCGACTGGCATCGGACCGTTGGCCGTGGGCAGGTAGATGTACTGCGCCTGGCCAGCGCTGCTGGCACCACCGCTGCCGGTTTCCGAGAGCAGCGCGCCAGCTTCGTCATAAGCAAATGCGAAGCCCAGTTGCTCGGCTTGAACGGTCGACGGTGTCCATTCCTTCGCGAAGAAGGCGCTCAGCGCGGCACCCGCTGTCCCCTGCAGGGGAAAGACCGGTTCGGTCTTGAACAGCCGTTGGCCCAAGGCGTTGTGCGCATAGCGGACGGTGGGGCTGCTGTCCGTCGCACCGGTGGTCGCCGTCTTCAGCCGTCCTTCGGGGTCGTAGGCAAAACTGCGCAGACCATCGTTCGTGAGGTCGCCGTTGGCGTTGTAGCCATAGGTCACGTTGGTGGTGATGGTGCCTGCGGTCTGGCTGAAGCCCGTGAGCCGGTTGCTGCCGCTGCCTACCGTGTATGAGCGACTGGTGGTTTGGCCGCCGATCCCTCGCGTGCTGCTGCTGCGGTTGCCGTTCGCGTCGTATCCGAAGCCCGCCGTATCACCGGTCGCATTGAATCCGGTGATGCGCCCCACGGCGTCATAGCCCACGGTCCAGGTCATGTTGCCATTGGCGATCGTGCTGTTCGCAGGGTTGGTGTCGCCGGGCTTGTAAAGGTTCTGGGTCAGGCTGGTGATCCGGCCTGCGGCGTCATAGACGTAGCTGCCGAACTCGGTGGCGGTCAGTCGACCGGCCGTGTCGTACGCCCGGCTTGCAGACAGCGCCGGCGACACGAAAGCCCAGGTCCACGCCGTCGGCTGGCCGAGCACGTTCCAGGAGATGCCGGTGACCAGCGGCTGACCGTTCCAACTCAACCCTGTCAGACGCCCCGTGGCGTCATAGCTGTACAGCAGCAGGCTGCCGTTGGGATAGCTGATGCTGCCGAGGGTGCCGTTCGCGTTGTGGCCGTACAGCACTTGTTGCGCGCTGCCGTTCGCCAGGGTCTGCTGCTTGACCGCCACCCGGCCGAAGGCATCACGGGTGTAGGCGGTGGTACCGCTGCGATCGGTGAACGAGCTCAGGTAGCCCCTGCTTGCCGTCGTCGCGTCGTAGCTCAGCGTGGTCGTGCGGCCGTCCGCAAAGAGCAACTGGGTCGGGCGGCCGAGCGCATCGCGAGTGATCGTGGTTGCCTGTCCCAGCGCATCGGTGATCTGCTTGGGAAGTCCGAGGCTGTCGTATTGCGCGCTTGCGGCGCCTGTGTCGGCGCTGGCCTCGGCGGTCGAATTGCCCAGCGCATCGCGCGCATAGCTCGTGGCGACCCCCTTGAAATCGGTAGCGCCGGTGACGGAATCCAGTGCGTTGTAGGCGAGCACGGCGGTGGCGTTCGCGGCGTTGGTAATGGTCCTCACGCGCCGCAGGCCATCGAGTCCGTACTGCGTGGACTGGCTCAGGCCATTGGTCTCGGAACTCAGTTCGCCGTTGGCGTCGTAGCCGAAACTGTTCGTCTGGTTCGATCCCTCGGTCTTGGCCGCCAGGCGATTGAGGTTGTTGATGGTCCGCACGGCGTTCCAGGCCACCGCGCCACCGTTGTTCTTGAGTTGCTCGCCGGTGCGATTGCCCATCGCGTCCAGCGTGTAGGTGCCGCTCTCGCCGCGGTTGTTGCTCCAGCCGGTCAGACGGTGCGCGGCGTCGTACGCGTAGCTCAGCACCAGGCCTGTGGGCAGCGTGAGGGTGTCGACAGTGCCCGTTGGCTTGTAGGTCAGCGTGGTGGTCTGCTGGCCGGCCAGCCCGGCCCCGGCCGTCTTGGTGAGCAGTCGGTCCCGGTTGTCGTAGGTGTAGGTGGTGACAAGGCCGTTGGGTGTCGTGGTGCTCGTGACCCGGTTCGCGCTGTCATAGGCATAAAGGGTCACGTGTCCCAGCGCATTGGTCACCGTGGTGAGGTTGCCCCGCGTGTCGTAGAGATAGCTGGTCACTGCCCCGTTCGGCTCGGTCTGCGTGTCGGCCAGGCGCTGTGCGTTGTAGGTCCACTGCCAGGTTCGCGTGGTATTGGGCGAAGTGGCTGTGTCCGTCACGGCGCGGCTCAGCAGATTGCCATTCGCGTCATAGGTGTAGGTGGTGGTGCGGCCGGTCTCCGTGACCGTGGCGGGAAGACTGAACGTTGGGTGCCACTGCGTCGTGACCGTCTGCGCTTCGGGAGTGCCAGATGCCCGGACCACGGTGGTCGGCAAGCGTCGCACCGGGTCCCAGGTGGTGGCGGTGACCACGCCCTTGAAGTCGGTCTCGGAGGTCACCAAGCCGTTGCTGTCCTGGATGCGGGAGGCCGCGTCGGCGCCGCCGCTCCCGGAGGGCAGGGAACCACCGGTCACGGCCAACGTGCCCTTGGTAGTGCCGTAGCTGTAGCTGCGGCTCGTGCCGAGGGGATCGACGACGGTCGCGGAGCTCGCTGAGGGATAGCTCACCTGGTAGCGGTTCACCGTTCCCGCAAGCTGCGTGTCGATGGCACGGCCTTGGGCGTCGTAGCTGAAGGTCGCGAAGCGCGCTCCGGTTTCGTCCAGGATGCCCGTCAGGGCCTGCGGGTACGTCGCGTTCTCGTAGACATAGGTCCGGGTCTTCGTGTCGGGGTACGTGACCACTGACAGCCGTCCCGCGGCGTCATAGGCGTAGGCGATGCTGCGCAGGTCGGGCGTCGAGACGGAGGCGAGCAGCCCGTTTCCGTTGTAGTTCAGTGTCAGCATCCGGCCGAACCCGTTGCTGATGGTCGCCAACTGACCCGCGGTGTTGTAGGCGTACGTGGTGACCCATCCGTTGCGCTGCATGAGCGTCTGCAGCTTGCCGTCGGCGGCGAATGCCAGCGTGGCGTCGTCGTCGGCCCGACGGTACGACCAGGTGCCATTGCCCGCCTGCACCAGCGTGTCTGCGCTGTTCGTGGTCGTCCAGGTCGTGGCGCCTGAAGGCTTGGTGAATGCCCGCAGGGTGCCTTCTGCATTGTTGATTGCGACCGACGTGGGGTTGACGGCGGGGGTGAACTTCAGGACCGTCGCATGGTTGTGGGCCCAGGCCTTGCTCAGCGAGCCGGCCGGGCGGGCTGCATCGGCGCCCCACGTGCTGCGGTACGTGCGTTGGAACGAAAGCGGCGACGGCCCGCCGTCAATGAAGTCGAGTTCCGACCGGTACTTTTCCGCGGTGGGCGGAAGGATCGGCGCGCCAAACATGGCGCCGTCGCGGCGGCACGACTGCTCGGGTGCCGCGCACTTGCCCGTGATCGGATCGACCAGCGACGGGTCGCACGCTGGCGCTGGCTCCTCGAGCGGACCGTACACGAGGGTATCGACCACTTCCACGGGAAGCCAGATGTTGAACTGTCGCTTCTCGATGTTCCCCCGGCAGATCTGTTCACCCAGTCCCATGTCGGGACCGGTGTAGGCATTGCTGTAGCGATGGGGCAGGGAACTGGTGGCTGTGTAGCCCGCCATGCGTCGCTGCAGTTCGCCGATGACGCAGGCGTCTTCAGGCGTGGGATAGTGGGTCTGGCTCGTGTCATAGCGCGAGTCCAGCCAGTAGCTCGCGGCGTTCGCGTGCGTTCCGAAGCTCAGCGCAAAAAACCCCAGGCTGATCCACAGCCACCTGGCAATGCATGATTTCATCGACCCCACTCCTCGCTATTTTTGGACGAAGCGAAGCGCTGCGGATCCTGCGCCAGCAAGCTGCGCGGATCTTTCATGCATCGCCCCCAAGGCATGCAGGTCGTGCGTTGATGCTGCGCGATGTGTCGCCGCTGCGCATGGCTTGCCATGGCAACTGACACTCCCTCCTCTTGCATCCCTGCCCTCCCGGCAGCACCTTCATGGGTCTTGAGGCCATCGAAGGTGGGCGGAAGATACGCGAGCGCCGTTCGATCTACAAACGCAGAACTAAATTCACATCGTGTTTCATCGGGGCTTTGGAATAGTTAAGTTGTCCTGCCCGTGGACTGAATTCTTTCAGCCGATTCGCTGTGTTCTTCAGCTGCTTCAAACGCAAAAGGAAGCATGCCAGACGAAATCTGGATGACTTGGCGGGACCGATACACAGCACCGTCCGGAAGTCGACCGTTGCGTACTTGTTGGATTCCACTGACCTCTGACCCACGCTGCGCAAAAGGCATGTCGAGGCTTCGGCGGCGCCCTGCGTGAAGGTCGTCGCCGCGTCCCGGTCGAGCTAAGGCGGGGGTCGGGCACGGGATCCTTCGGGGCGCTGCGAAGGGCGGGGGAGGGTGCCCCGAGGCTACCCTGTTCGTTCTCGCGTTCAGCCTTGCGCGCGCTGCGGCGGGGTCGGTGCGGCGCGCCGGTTTCATTGATGATGGGAACCGGGCGCGGGCGCACCTGCGCGCAGTCCATCCATCACGAGATCCATAAGGCGCGTCAGGCGTGGTTGCCATTCGCCTTTGGAATCGATTTGCCAAATGCCTGCAATAGCCAGAAAAAAAGTCATCCGTGGTCAAGCCTGGGCGGATGGTACCGGCTTCCTCGTTGGCCTGAAGCAGCCGCTGAGCAGCAGCGATCACTGGCGCATATCTGGACTCCTCCGAGCACTCTGACGTAGTGGAAGCTTGGCGCAAAGCATCGGCCAAGCCAGCCTTGGTCATGGCGTACTGGGCGAGACGGCCCATCCACTCCGCAGAGCTTGTTGCGGTGGGCTGGTCGGGAGCAGTTGGTTGGCGAATGCGCGGCATCACGGAGGGGCTCGCGGGGCCGGGCTCGCCAACTGATGAGTGGTCGATGCGGCTTCCCGTGCGCCTCGCCATTGCCATTCGAGGTCCGCGCATCAGGATCTGGAGACTGCTTTGAGGTGCCGGGCCAAGCGGGGCTGCGAACGCAGTGCTTCGCGTTCACTCATGCTCTGCGCCGGGACTGAGCCTTCCACCGGCCCCAGGCCTGCTGTCCAGGCTTCAAGGCAGAATTCCCCGATCGCAGTCATACGAGGCGGCGCGAGGGGCGACGCCGGTTTCACGAGGAGGATTGAATGGCAGTCGGAGTCAAGGTGGGCTCAATCACTGTCGAGCTCGGTGCACCGTCATTCGTGCACGCGTTCTTCTCGACCATCAGCGCGCATTGCGAGCCCGCTGGCTGGGCAGCCGCTTCCCCCAATTGATGAACGCGCTCTACCAAGGCCGTCTGTCACATGTGAATGCCTTGCTCGCGCTCGCTGAACTGCGGCAGGCCAAAGCGACCCTGAGTGGTTTGCCGCCCACGTCGGTGGTGTGGGACATCGACAACCGCCAAGCCATGCCGCCCTGGGGCGACAACATCGCGCCGCGCATCACGAGCCTCGGCCACTATTTCGTGTCGAGTGCGGGACGCGACGTGTTCGACCTGCTCGAGGGCGCGCTGGTGGCCTCTGCCGAGGGACTGCAGGACGCGGTTCTTCAGTGACCCGATCGAGTGGCGTTCCGGAGACGGCGACACAGCTTCGCAAATCCTCGCAGGCGGATGAGGCTTTCGGCCGAGGCTGCGGGAGAGAGTTCCAGTTCCACCGGCCTGTTTATCGCGACCGGCCGCCGCATAGCCTTTGCAATAATTTGACCATGAAGACGACCCAACTCCCGCCGGTTCGAGTGACGGCTGCGGTTCGAGAACAGATCGAGGACGTGCTCCTCGAAGGGGAAACGCTGTCGCACTTCGTCGAGCAGGCTTCGATCGATGCGGCACGTCGGCGCAAGGCGCAGCAAGATTTCGTGATGCGCGGACGCGCATCGCTTGCCCGCGCGCTCAAGACGGACGAATCCTATGCGGCGGACGAGGTCCTCGATGCGATGAAATCCCGGCTCGACATCGCGCGCAAGGCGATCGGACAGGAGCGAGGTGCAGTCTCCAGACCGATGAAGTACCTGACACGAACCGACTGCACGGACAGCCAGAAGGCATGGATGTGAGAGGGCCTGCGTGAAGCGCTTTCCCCTTCTCGAAGCCGCAGTCGGTGCATAGGCCATAGGCCGTGTTCCCGCATGCCGTGCGACGGTCATGTGCCTGGTTCGGGCGGCGCAGCCGGAAGCACAAGGCGGAATGTCGACCCGCTGGTGCCAGTTTCGTGCAGGATGACGTCGCCGCCATGGCGCATCGCGATCTCTCGCGCCAGGTGAAGCCCCAGTCCCGTGCCGGCCACTGCGCTCGCGGTTCCGGCTCGGAAATATTTCTCGAAGATGCGGGCCTTGTCGTTCATCGCGACTCCGGGCCCGCGGTCGATCACGTCGACCTGCACGATGTCGCCCGTCTGCCGCAGCACGACATGCACCGGTCGCTCCGGCGGCGAGTACTTCAACGCGTTCTGCATCAGGTTCTGCAGGGCGATCTCGAGCAGCGCGCGATCGCCGCGCACCCTGGACAGCGGTTCGCGCACGTCGATGAAAAGGCGCGAAGCGCCGGGAAAGTGGAAGCTCTCGCACAGGCCGCGCGCGAGCGCCGCCATGTCGAAGGTTTCGAGGCGAAGCATCCGGTTCTCGGGCTGCAGGCGGTCGGCCAGCAGGATGTTCTCGATCAGCATGGTCAGGCGCTGCACGGCGCGCCGGATCCGCTCGGTGCGCTGCTTCACCACGGGCTCCCCGCCGAGCTTCGAGATGTCGAGCGATTGCGCCGCGCCGTCGATCACTGTCAAGGGCGTGCGGAACTCGTGCGACACCATCGAGACGAACTCGCGCTGTTGCACGATCGCCTGGCGCTCGACCTCGAGCGACTCACGCAGCCGGGCCTCCAGACGGGCGCGGGCCGCGATCTCCTCATGCAGCGCGGCATTGGTCTGCTGCAGCTCGGCGGTGCGCCGCACGACCGTGCCTTCGAGCACGTGTTCGGCTTCCAGCCGCACTGCGCGCACGCGCTCGCGCTCGGCGCGGTAATCGCGCTCGGCGCGCCGCGTCCGGTCGGCCACAGCCACATTCAGCAGGACAAGGTGGCACATGGTGCCGAGCCAATAGATGCGATCAGGCGGCACGCCGGGCATCCCGTCGCCGAGCCAGAGCTTCAACAGCCCGTAGAGCCCGAGCACCGTCCCCACCGCGAAGGCCGAGGCCGGAAGGAGGTACTGGAACTGGCGCCGCACGAAGAGCAGGTAGCAGACGAAGACCGCGCCGAACAGCGTGGACGCAGTGCTGCCTGCGCTCGCCCAGGTCGCCATGGCCGCGTGATGGCCGGCCAGGACCAGCACGAACGCAACGAAGTTGAACGCCACCACCGCATTGAAGAAATGTGCCGCGGGCGGCCAATGGCGCCGGAACTGGAAGATGCGCGACATGAACGCGGTACCTACCATGTTGAAGAAGCAATTGACGGCAAGCAGCGTTTGAGCGACGCGTTCGGGGCGAGCGTCGAGGAGCCACTGCGCTGCGAACCCCTGGCGGTTGATCGACAGAGCCGCGATGCAGAGCACGTACAGCGCGTAGTGGGCGTAGAGCCCGTCCCGCAGCCAGGCCCCGAAGATCAGGTTCATGCAGACGGCGAGCAGGACGGCGCCAAGCAGCATGCCCATGATGGTGTAGTCGGCCGTGTGGTCGCGCTCGAAGCCGGCAGGCTGCCACAGGTCCAGTTCGGCCCGCAGCGACGGCCCGTCGTTGCGCACCCTCAGGAAATAGACGGCTGGCTCGGTCGAGATGTGGAGCGGGAACACGAAGTTGTGGTCGAGGATCTCGCGCGCAGTGAACGGGCGGGCGTCGCCGAGCGGCGTCTCGACGAATCCGCCACGCCCGTCCGGCGCATACAAGGTGGCTTCGTGGATGCGCGGCGGTCGCACGCGCAGCAGCCATCGTGCGGGCGCGTCGACCGTGCGCGCGAGCGAGAAGCGCAGCCACACGGCGTTGCGGCTGAAGCCTTCCTGCACCGGCCCTTCGAGCGGCTCGAAGCCGCTCTGCTGCGCGCCGCGCGCGACGTCGGCGATACGCCACCCGCCTGAGGGGTCGCGCTGGATCTCGAGGCCCCCGGAGAGTTGGACGCCGCGGCCGAGGCCATCGGAGGCCGACAGGACCAGCGCCCTGGCGGGCATCGCAAAGCACCACAGCAGCAGGAACAGAAGAGCGAGCAGGCGTCCCGGACCTGCCCGGGTGGTTTCGACGTCGAGGCGCATTGGGACGCGACTTTATACTTTCCGCGCATGCCATCCCCGAGCCAGCGTACCGGTCTTCTCGTCCATGTGATCGAGGACGACGAAGACATCCGTGCAGAAACCGTCTTCGCACTCGGAGAGCTCGGCTTCGACACGGAGGGCTTCGGCGACGCCCCGTCGTTCTACAAGGCGTTCGCGGTCCAGCCCTGCGACATCGCGGTGGTGGACATCGGCTTGCCAGGCGAGAGCGGTCTCGCGGTCGTCTCACATCTGCGCGCAATGCCGCGACGGCTCGGGCTGGTGCTGGTGACCGCGCGGGGCGAGCTCGAAGACCGGCTGCTGGGGCTGCGCGAAGGTGCAGACGCCTACCTGGTGAAGCCGGTGAACATGCTGGAATTGGCCGAGACGCTGAAGGCCGTCGGTCGGCGACTCACGGTCGAACCGCAGGGGAACGCAGCGACCGCGCCGCCCGCACCCGGCGCCTGGCGCCTGCTCGAGGGCGACTGGATCCTCGGCGACCCCGAAGGGCGGCAGATGGCGCTCACCACCAGCGAGCGCGCCTTCCTCGGCTGCCTTTTCGGGCAGCGCGGCACGGCGGCGAGCCGCGACGACCTGATCCGCGCGCTCGGCGGCGACGTGTTCGATTTCGACGAGCACCGCATCGATGCGATCGCCAGCCGGCTGCGGCGCAAGGCCGCGAAGCTCGGCATGCGCCTGCCGTTGCATTCGGTGCGCGGCAAAGGGTACGTGCTCGCGAACTGACGCTGCCGGCTGCCAGGGCGTAGGGGGCCCGGCGCATGGTCAGGAACCGTCAGAAATGGTCAGGAAGGGCGCATGAAACAAGCGAGCAGGGCTTGCACCATGCGGTACGCGCAACGCGCCGCATCTTCATGTCCTACTGGTTCCAATCTTCCGAGCCTGCCCACATCATGGTCATCGACGACAGCGTCGAGGAGCTCCAGGAGCTGCTCACCGCGCTGCGTCGCGCCGGCCATCGCATCAGCCTTGCCTTCGACGCGCTCGGGGGCTACCGCCGCGCGGCGGTGCTGCTGCCGGACTTGATCCTGCTCGACGTGCACTTGGGGGCCACCAGCGGCTTCGAGGCCTGCCGGTTGCTGAAGGCGGACCCCGCCACCGCGCACATCCCGGTGATTTTTCTCACCGCCGGGGCCACGCTCGAGGAGCGGCTGACGGGCCTGCGAGCGGGCGGTGTCGACTACATCCTCAAGCCCTTCGAACCCGAAGAGGTGCTGGTCCGCATCTCGGTCCATCTCGCGCTCGCACGCCGCGGCGCGCAACCACCCGACGGTGCCGCCGAGGCGCCCCGCAGGCCGCCGGCGTCCGAAGACGAAGCACCCCACGACCTGGACCGCGTGATCGCCACGGCTGCGCAGCGGCTCATCGAGAACGACCTTGCGAACATTCCGCCGCTGCCGGCGCTCGCCGCACGCGTGGGCACGCACGAGAAGCGGCTGACGCGGGCGTTCCGTGCCCACACGGGGCGCACGGTGCTCGAGTTCGCGCGCGAGGAGCGGCTGTCGCGGGCGCAGCATCTGCTCGCCCAGACGACGCTCAGCATCGAGGAGGTGGCGCACGCGATCGGGTTCTCGGGCGCGGCGAACTTCACGACGGCATTCAGGGAACGCTTCGGCAGCACGCCTGCGGCGTATCGGCGGCTGTGTGGCGGCTGCGCGTGCGGCGTCTGAAAAGCAGCGTTCCGCTCAGCCAGCGCCGCGACCCGAGCCGATGGCGCTGTCGAAGTGCTGCTGCGCGAGCACTGGGCGGCGCGATTCGCGCTGCAGCAGGCCTTGGTCGATTCAAGTGCGGGGCAGGGCCCGGCCGGTCACTGGCCGCACTCCACAACCGGGCTCAGCATCAAGGCTGCGCCTGCATGGGCGCCAGGGACTTCCCGCGCAGTCGATCGTTGTGCTCTTGAGAAGTTCTTTCTTGATGACAGTATTCCTTGCTGCCGACGAAAGAGCTCACCTGAACCGAAGCGCAGACGGCACACCTAGTGACGGGCTTGTTGCGCTGGCGGCGGTGCGGCCCCGGCTACAAAGCGCTCAGCGGGAGTCCATGCGCCTCGCGTCGTTGTCCCCGAGGGATCGACTCTCGCCATCCGAGTTCCCCTGCTGCCGATCGGACCTGTTCATGGCTTCGGATTCACCGGTCGGCAAGGTGCGCGCCTCGCTGGCCCAGGGGCGGGCCGTGGGGCCTCCAGTGCTTCGACGGTGGTTCGACGACAAGGTCGCCCCGGCTGAGCGCGCCGGATCTGGTCGCTTCCACCGCGCCGGCAGCGCAGACCCACAGCCACAGCGTCAAGCCCAGCAGCAAGCAGCGTGCCCCTGGGGGCCATGTGCGCAGCGGGTGCATCACGCATCGGGGGGCCGTTCGCCCACGCCGGTCTGGCGGCAGGCGGACGGCGTGCAGTTGAAGTACTCGCGAAATGCCGTCGCGAAATTCGCCGCACTCGAGAACCCCACCGCCGCGGCGATCTCCTCGATGCGCATGGCCGATTCGAGCAGCAGGCGCTGTGCCTCGTGCAGCCGTGCCTCGCGGACGAACTCGAAGACCGTGCGGTTCGCGAGTTCCTTGAACACGCGCGACAAGCGCTTCTCGTGCGTGCCCACGCGCGCAGCCAGCTCGCGCAGCGGCAACACGTGGCTCAGGTCGGCGAGGATCAGTCGCTCCGCCGCCTGCATGAGCGCGCGGTCCATGCCCGAGCCCGGCGCGCCGTCATCGTTCGCCGCAGGACGCTCGGGTGGGGGCGCAGATTTCGCGGGGGCACTGCGCGACCTGCGGGATTCCGCCAGTGCCAGGTGAATCTCGAGCCGGGCCATCACCTCGGCCGGATCGACGGGCTTCACGATGTAGTCCACCGCGCCGGCCCGCAGGCCCGTCAAGCGCTCTTCCAGGCTGCTCGATGAGGTCAGGAAGATCACCGGAATGTCCGCCGTGGCCGGGTCGGCCTTCAGCAGGCGGCAGGCGGCGAACCCGTCCGTGTTGCCATGACGCACGTCGAGCAGCACCAAGTCCATCTGCAGCGTCGTCGCGCGCCGGTAGCCCTCCATCGCGTCGAAAGCGAGGGTGATGCGGTAGCCGGCGCTCCGTAGCGTTTCCAGCAAGAGCTTGAGTTCGTCGACGCTGTCGTGGACCACCAGAAGATGAACTCTCCGGGGCTCCGGAGGTGACCAATAAGACATGGAAAGAACGGGCGCGGCGCAGTGGGACCGCGCTCTTTGGGTTGAAGCTGTGAACCAGGAAATTAACTGGCAATCATTCTCACAAAGTTCGCAGATTCATCCAATGACCAGAGGTAACGCCTGTGGATCTGACGGCCATTGAGTTCGATGACCTCCAAAAAAATCATCGCCCCGCAGGACGCCGACAGAGGGAACTGACCCTCGGGAAGCGGCCAATCCGGTGTTGCCGCAAGCGGGGGAATAGCCGGACGATTCGCTTTTTCAAAGTAATTGGACGCTCTGGCAAAACCCGGTAAGTACAAAAACGCCATTGCCGCCGCCCCCGGTGTTGCCCACCAACGAATTAGCTAATTTATGTCGCAATACGTGTGAAGTATTCGATGTTTGCACACCTTTGTAAAAGGTTGTCCGACGCGGCAAAAGCCGCGGCCTCTTTGGCAAACGCCCGGCTCGCCTCCCGCACCAAGAATGCCCCCCGTGCAAGCGCAAGCCGCGTGACCCCGGTCGGGTCTTGCTGGCCGAGTCCTCGAGAGCCACGGCACTCGAGATTTCCAATGTGCGACCCAGGTTGTTCGTCCAAGACGGAGGCGCCCCGGGGTCTGGAATCAAGAAGCAAGGACAAATCATGGAAGCTGTTTACAAGTCTGGTGGCGCATCCCGCAAAGCGGCGGCAGACACCCCTCTGGTTCTGGATCGCCCGTCGATCGTCTCGCTGAAGATCGCGCCCGAGAGCGTGCTCAAGTTTGAGCGTCGCGGCGGCGACCTCGTGCTCGTGTTGCGCGACGGCCAGGAGGTCGCCGTGCGCGGCTTCTTCGCCGAATACCCGGATGGCGGTCGCAACGATCTCGTGCTCGAAGACGCCGCCGGCGTGCAGTGGTGGGGTCAGTACACCGCTCCCTGGAAGGACTTCCACTTCACCGAAATCGAATGGAACGACGGCGCCGGCTTGCTGCTGCCGGACGGCGCGCAGGGCTGGCTGTTGGGTGCGCTCGGCGTGCTGGGCGTCGGTGCCGCCGCGAGCGGTGGTGGCGGTGGCGGTGGCGGCGGTGGCTCGGCCTTCATCCCGCCGCTGCTCCCCCCGCAAAACCGCGGCCCTGAAGGCAAGGCCGAACCCGTCGCCACCGAGCAGGACAAGCCCGTGACCGGGCAAGTGCAGGCCACCGACCCCGACGGCGACACGCTGAACTTCACCGTCGCCAAGGGCCCCGAGCACGGCACCGTCACTGTCGACCCGGCCACGGGCCAGTTCCTCTACACCCCCAAGCCCGGCTACGAAGGCCCCGACAGCTTCGAAGTGACCGTGAGCGACGGCAAGGGCGGCACCACCACCGTGAAGGTGCCGGTGACCGTCTCGCCCGTCAACGACGCGCCCACCGCGCCCGACTACACCGAGACCACAAACGAAGACACGCCCGTCAGCGGCCGGGTCGTCGGCAGCGATCTGGACAATGGCGACACGCTGACATACATCAAGGGCAGCGATCCGGCGAACGGCACGGTCACGGTCAATCCCGATGGCACGTATGTCTACACGCCGAACCCCAACTTCAACGGCACCGACACGTTCACCGTGACGGTGAGCGACGGCCATGGCGGCACGACGACGAGCACGGTGACGGTCACGATCGATCCGGTGAACGACGTACCGACGGTGCCCAACTACACCGAGACGACCGACGAAGACAC
>NZ_JARXVG010000022.1 GCF_029892485.1 Variovorax boronicumulans | reverse complement strand
CCCACCACCAGCATCTACGGCGAAGTGGGCAAGCTGTGGGCCGCGGGCGGGGCGACGGATGTGAAGTCTTCCGTGCAGGGCTCGCTGGGGTTGCGCATGAAGTGGTGAGGACCATCGCGCATGAACCAATCCGTCCGGACGCGCAACGCGAGCCTTGAGACTTGACAGCGCGGAGCCTCGCTGCCGTTGCGCGGACGGATGGCCGTCCAGGTGGTGCTGCCAGCTTGCGGGAGCACCGGGCGTCCGTTCGATGGGCTGAGTTCCGGTAGACGCAGGCTCTCGCAAGCCGCGCAAGCGGTTTTGCGACAGCCTCGACTTTCAGCAGCGCTGCGCGGCCATGCCCAGGCGAACGCAAGAGGCCATCGCTTGCACCGGAACAAGCTGCGTGCGCGTGCTCTGCGTGGGGCGTTGAACACCGGTCTTTCATCGATGGTCACGAACGGTCTCTTCCGGGCTGCGCCAACGCCCGAGTCGCTTGTGATGGGGAGAAGGAGCTTTTCCATCAGAAGAAAAAATTTCAAACTGGAGCATTGAATGTCGAGTCACGAAAGACGTCGGTTCTCCAGCAGGAAAAGATGCTTCTCACCGTTCTGCTGCCATGCAGGAGCGAGACAACGTTATTGAAGGCGAGATGAAATTCTTGCGCAAATGCGCGCATGAACTTGCCGCTCTGCTTTCCGCACAAATACCTGTGGGCGAGCGCGCTGGATCGGTCTGCGGCGTCTCCCCTGATTCAACGAAGCGGATTCCAGAGACGACCGTCTCTTTACGAGAAATTGCATCGGACGTCGTCCGGCCCAACCGGCGCGCGCTTCGCACCTCCAAGAAGATGGCCCATCCGCATCATCCCTCGCCGCGAGACATTCATGAATGGGAGATCGAGCTCTCGGTCATCGTCAATGACGCTCGAGCTTTCGTCGGGATAGCACGCGTCTCGCGGTTCGGCCAAGAGCCTCGTTCGCTGGTTTGCGAGCCTCAACCCAGCCGCGAGGCAGCGATCCTGAAGGCAAGTCTGAAAGCGAGCATGTTCATAAGCCTTTGGGAAGCCTGAACGGGAAGATCACGTTCAAGGCGGTCACCCGCGAGCTTCCTGCAGGCCATAGCGCCCAGCCTGCGCCGGCGGCGCTTCTCGATTCGCGCGTCCAGCCTCCCCGGGCGGAGTTGTGTCCGGTCCCTGACTTCCTCAATTGCGCCTGAAAGCTGGCCCCGGCTTCCGCCAGCGTCTCCTCGAACAGGCGCGTCTGCTCTGCATTCATCGAGCCGCTCGACTGCTGCTCTCCGCGCTTGGAGTAAAGTCATAAGTCCTCAACACGGAACCCGCAAGGGAAGGACAAAATGGCCACACCGCAAGAGGCAACATCAACGGCAACCGCTTCAGCTGCGAACCTTCTTGGAACAGAGATGGCGCTGACGGCAGCCTTAAGGGCGCTCATCAAGACTCACCCCCATCCCCACCGGCTGGAACAAGAACTTGCGCAACAGCGGCAGTTTTCTCAGGCTCACCTCGAAGCGAGCCCCGTCCCAGACAAAGCGCTGATGGGCTTCGAATTGACGTGGGCACTCATCCTTCATCGGGATCCCGCGCAAGACGTACAACTTGCGCCTGCATCGTAGATTGAGCTGCGGCGGAACGTAAGCCCGCAACCTTGGGACTGCCGAGGGCGGGCTTCGGTCTCCTGCACGCGGTGCAAGACGCCATCACGCGAATTCGTTTCACCGCAAGTGAGACATGACCATCGCACGTCGGCATCGGGAAGGCGTTGGGTGCGCGTCCAGCGACCCCATCTCGACTGAGCTGCTGTAGTGGAGTGCCTCAGTACATGGCGGCAAGGCCAGCGGACTTCGTCCTACTGTTCAGGCCTCCAGGGTGGCGACAATTCGGCACGCCAACCACCAAGGTGGTCCCCTGGGCGTAGCGAGGCAATGACGTCATCGTCATATGCCCCCTCAATGTCTCTCAGCAAACGCGACGCGCTTTGTCCTTTCAAGAGAGAACGTGGCGGGGCAGAAAGATGGTGAAAACGCATCCGACACCCGGTGCATCCCGAACGGTCAAGGTCCCGAGATCGGCCTCGACGCTCTGACGGGCGATGGAAAGGCCCAGACCCAGGCCCGACCTGTCATGACTGTGCTGATTGAAGGGCGCGAACATCGTGGCGGCGCTTCCCGGCGGCAGGCCGCCGCAGTGGTCTTCGACTTCAATCAGTACGTGTTCGCCAAGCTCATAGGCCTTCAATGTGATGTCGGTGTGTGGATGGGTGAACTTGAAGGCGTTCTGCAGGAGGTTCGCCAGCGCTGCAAGCAGCAGTTCGCGATTCCCTCGGATCGCCAGGAGTTGATCCACGGGAGGCACCTCGAGCACACAACCAGCGGCGCTCGCAACCAGCTGCGCCGCAGTCTCGGCTTCCTTGATGAACGCGGCAAGGGAGAAGCTCTGCCGCTGTTCCGGCAGACCGTTGCGCACCTCGGCGAGCGCCCGGCTGATCAGCGTGTTCATTGCCGACAGGCTGCGCTTGAGCACGGCACCGGTGGCGCCACCTACCGTCATGTTGCCCAGTTCGAGGGCATGGATCGCAAGGGTCGCCGTACCCAACGCATTGCGCAACTCGTGGACGAGAAATCCGAAACGCTCGCTTGCGTCGAGGGTTTGCTGGCGGGCGATCTGAGTGTCCCGCTGGGAGCTGAACTCGGTGACGGCATCCGCGATGGCGTTGTCCAGGCAACGGTTCAGCGTCCGAAATTCGCCGACTGCGAATGGAGCGTCGCGTTCGAAAGCCAGGTCCGTGATCGCCTGGCACAGGTCGCCATAGTCGTGAACGACCTGGTCCACCGTATAGCCCAGCTTCAACAGCTCCTTGCCATGGGCTGTGGCGCTCACGCCCATTTCCGACAAGCTCGGCAAGTCCCCGCCAGAGGGGCCCGAGATCCTGATGCTGTCGGCGAGCTTGTCGTCCTCTTCGGCGGCAAGCGTCCTTATCAGCTGCTCAAGGAACAACGGGATGCCGTTGGCCAGCTGGTGTTCGGTGGCGGCGCGCCGGGGCCTTTGTGCAACCTTCGACTTGCATCGCGAAATCAACTCCTCTCGGTTGTTGGTGAGAAAGTTGCGCATGTTCCGGGACCTTGATGGCTTTCGCCTTGTTCATCGATGACGGCCGTCTGCCTCCACTTGGAAGACGGATCGGGCATCGTTGGCTGCTCAGGAAGAATTTGTCTGTGCGCTGCCGCACATGCGCGAAAAGGTCGCCGCGAGAATTTTCATTCGACCGTCCCGGGGTGGAGTTCAGTGCGAAGCAGCCAGTCTGGAGACCGCCTTGCGTCGCGTCTGTACGACGTCGCACAGACCGTAGGGCGCCGTGCGCGCACATTCGATCCAGGACGACGCCTGCCTTGGCAAGCGCCTGCATGCCTCATCGGACTCCCACATGACACCCACCGCCCATTCGCCCCCCGAAAGCTTCGCCCTGCTGGACGCCTGGTGGCGTGCCGCCAACTACCTCTCGGCAGGCCAGATCTACCTGATGGGCAACCCGCTGCTGCGCGAGCCGCTCACGCTCGAACACATCAAGCCGCGCCTGCTCGGCCATTGGGGCACCACGCCAGGCCTGAGCTTCATCTATGCGCACATGAACCGCGCGATCAATGCGCGCGACCTCGACGCAATCTTCGTTGCCGGTCCGGGCCACGGCGGGCCGGGCGTGGTAGCCAGCACCTACCTGGAAGGCACCTACAGCGAGGTCTATCCGCACATCTCGCGCGACGCGGAAGGCCTCAAGCGCCTGTTCACGCAGTTCTCGTTTCCGGGCGGCATCCCGAGCCATGTCTCGCCCGAAACACCGGGCTCCATTCACGAGGGCGGCGAGCTCGGCTATTCGCTGCTGCATGCGTTCGGCGCGGTGTTCGACAACCCGGACCTGCTGGCCTGCTGCGTCGTCGGCGACGGCGAAGCGGAGACCGGCGCGCTCGCGGCGAGCTGGCATTCGAACAAGTTCCTGAACCCCGCACGCGACGGCGCCGTGCTGCCCATCCTGCACCTCAACGGCTACAAGATCGCGGGCCCGACCGTGCTTGCGCGCATCGGCGACGAGCAACTCACGCAGCTGATGCGCGGCTACGGCTACGAGCCGCACTTCGTCTCCGGCCACGAGCCCGAGGCCATGCACCGACTCATGGCGGCGGCCCTGGACGCATCGCTGGACGCGATCCGGGCCATTCAGACGCAGACCCGTTCCGACGGCTTCGGCGCACGGCACCGCTGGCCGATGATCGTGCTGCGTTCGCCCAAGGGATGGACCGGACCGAAGACGGTGGACGGCGTGGCCATCGAGGGCACGCAGCGCGCCCACCAGGTGCCGCTCACGGGCTTCGCCGACAAGCCGGCCCACATCGCGCTGCTGCAGGAATGGATGCAGAGCTACCGGCCCGAGGAGCTGTTCGATGCCGAGGGCGCGCTGCGTGCGGACATCGCCGCGCTCGCGCCCCGAGGCGAACGCCGCATGAGCGCGAACCCGCACGCCAACGGCGGCCTGCTGCTGAAGAACCTCAAGCTGCCGGACTTCCGCGACTACGCCGTGCCCGTGCCCCAGCCCGGCGCCGTCGACGCCGAGGCCACGCGCGTCATGGGCGAGTTCCTGCGCGACGTGATGCGGCTGAACGACCGCGACCGCAACTTCCGGTTGATGGGCCCCGACGAGACGACGTCGAACCGCCTGGGCGCTGTCTTCGAGGTCAGCAACCGCACGTCGACCGCCGACATCCTGCCGGGCGACGACCACGTCGCACCCGACGGCCGCGTGATGGAGGTGCTCAGCGAGCACCTCTGCCAGGGCTGGCTCGAGGGTTACCTGCTCACCGGGCGCCACGGGTTCTTCTCGTGCTACGAGGCCTTCATCCACATCGTCGATTCGATGTTCAACCAGCACGCCAAGTGGCTGAAGGTGACGCGCCACATTCCGTGGCGGCGCCCCATCGCGTCGCTGAACTACCTGCTGACCAGCCATGTATGGCGGCAGGACCACAACGGCTTCAGCCACCAGGACCCGGGCTTCATCGACCATGTGGTCAACAAGAAGGCCGAGGTGGTGCGCGTGTACTTGCCGCCCGATGCCAACACGCTGCTGTCCGTCACGGACCATTGCCTGCGCAGTCGCAACTGCGTGAACGTGATCGTGGCCGGCAAGCAGCCCGAAGCGCAGTGGCTGGACATCGCGGCGGCCGAACGGCACTGCACCGTGGGCCTGGGCATCTGGGACTGGGCCAGCAACGACAACGGCGTGGCGCCCGACGTGGTGATGGCCTGCGCCGGCGACGTGCCGACGCTGGAGACGATGGCGGCCGTGGACCTGCTGCGCACGCTGCTGCCCGAGCTGAAGGTGCGCGTGGTGAACGTGGTCGACCTGATGGCGCTGGAGTCGCCCTCGGGGCATCCGCACGGGCTGGACGACGCGGTGTTCGACTCGATCTTCGGCACAGAGGCGCCGGTGATCTTCGCGTTCCACGGCTATCCGGCGCTGATCCACCGGCTGACCTACAAGCGGCGCAACCACGGCAACTTCCATGTGCATGGCTACCTGGAAGAAGGCACCACCACCACGCCCTTCGACATGACGGTGCTCAACCGGCTCGACCGCTTTCACCTGGCGGCCGACGCCATCGACCGCGTGCCGCGCCTTCGCGAGAAGGCTGGGCATGTGCAGCAGCACCTGCGCGACCGGTTGCTGGACCACCGCGCCTACATCACCCGGCACGGGGAAGACATGCCTGATATCCGCAACTGGAGGTGGGACAGCCGGGCCTGACTGTCGGCGCTCGCGGCCCGCCGGCATTCTTGAGCGCAGCGGGGTGCGGCCGCGATGTTATCTATGCCGCTTCGCCGCGGCTTGTCCCTTGGCTGTGACGCACATCACCGTCGCCTGTCCCGAATAAACGGTTCGTCCCCGCTCGTGCAGTACAGGCGGAAGGTCTGCCTCGATCAGTTGTGCGGTCCGGAGCACATTGCACTTCTCTATGTCGTCCTGGTCGTCGATCTTCAGAGGCAGCTGCGTGCAGCAAAGTCGATTCAGCAGTGTCATCGGCATCTACATTCCTCCAAACGTCAGCGAATCGCGCAGTGCATCGCCGGGAGCTCGGTGGTGTCGGACGAGCGGACTCTTCAGGGTTGCCATGGCGTTTTCCAATCGACGGAAGCTCCGCAACCACGCTAGCACCAAAGCAGCCGGGCCACCGTTCGCCAGCGCACGCCGGCGTGGAAAAATAGCCCGCATCTGTGTGCGGCATCGCACAGACGGCAGGGTATCGGCCGCAAAATGATGGGCACTTTGGAATCTCCTTCCGCCATGGCATCGTCCCCGTCCTCGTCTACAACGCATGCAGCGGTGGCGCGCAACAGTCTCCTGCAGGTCATGCCACCGGAGGTGCTCCAGAGCCTGATGCCGCTCCTTGAATTGGTGCCGCTCAAGCTGGGCGAGGTGCTTTACGAATCGGGCGTCGTGCAGCAATACGTCTATTTCCCGACCGATTGCATCGTCTCGCTGCTGTACGTGCTGGAGAACGGGCAATCGGCCGAGATCGCCGTCGTGGGGCTCGAAGGAATGGTGGGCGTCTCGCTCTTGATGGGCGGAGGTAGCACGCCCAATCGTGCCGTGGTGCAGAGCGCGGGCCACGCATATCGCCTCAGTGCCGGCCACATCAAGCAACTGACCGACAACGGCGGCCCTTTGCTGCACCTGCTGCTGCGCTACACCCAGTCGCTCATCACGCAGATGTCGCAGACGGCGGTCTGCAACCGTCACCACTCGCTGGAGCAGCAACTGTGCCGCTGGCTGCTGCTGAGCCTGGACAGGCTGCCCGGCAACGAACTGGTGATGACCCAGGAGCTGATCGCCAACATGCTCGGCGTGCGGCGCGAAGGCGTGACGGAGGCTGCCGGCAAGCTGCAGCGCCTGAACCTGATCAAGTATTCGCGAGGCCACATCACGGTGCTGGACCGCCGAGGTCTCGAAAAGCAGGTGTGCGAATGCTATGAGGTCGTGAGGCGGGAAACCGACCGCCTGCTGCCGCGCCAGCTGGCGACCTGATCCCGCCGCGGGTCGTGGCCGCTCTTGGTACGCCTGCGCACAGACGCGGCAGGCGTGGTCGGCAACAATGCGCCCGGCTGCGCATTTCCGCGCTGGTTTTCTCCAACAGGCGGTTCCGTGACATCAGCCCCGACCCGCCCCGTTCTCAATCGCTTGCTCGAGGCGCTTCCGCACGCGGACAAGGCGCATCTTCTCGCGAGATGCGACAGCGTGGAGTTGGCTGCCGCCCAGATCCTCTACGAGCCGGGTGATGTCATTCATCACATCCACTTTCCCACCAGCGCGTTCGTCTCGCTGGTTTCCACCGCGGATGGCCACGACGGCCTTCAAACCGGCATGGTGGGCAACGAGGGCGCCCTGGGCTACGAACTGTCGTTGGATGTGCAGAGCGCGCCGCTGCGGGCACTTGTGCAGGGTGCCGGGATGGCGTGGCGGTTGACGGCGCAATCGTTCGCCCAGGAGCTGGAACAGAACACGATGCTCAAGCGCATCCTCAACCGCTACGTGTGCGTGCTCTTGATGGAATTTGGTCGCTCGGGCCTGTGCAACCGCTTCCACCAGATCGAGGAGCGCCTGGCGCGATGGCTGTTGACCACGCAGGATTGCGCGCACACCACACACCTTGCGCTGACCCATGAAGTGCTCGGTCGCATGCTGGGTGTGCGCCGGGTCGGCATCACCAATGCCGCGACGGCGCTGCATACGCGCCAGCTCATCGACTATCGCCGAGGCGTCATCACCATCACGGACCGCGAAGGACTGGAAAACGCGGCGTGCGATTGCTACCGGGCGAACCGGCGCAGCTACGCGCATCTGATCAAGTAGCTGGTGGCCAGCTTTCCACGGTTTTTTTAAAGGCCAGGTCGCGCGATTTCGCTCTGGTTTCTCCACTTGTGAGGGCAATCGGCGCGGTGCCTCACTTCTACTCCGGCGCGGACACATCAGCGCCACCGGCTGGCCCGCCGTCAAGGCTCGAGCGACGGAACCTGTGCAGGTTTGCGATCCAACCGAATTCAAAGCTTTCACGCAACGTGATTGCGCAGACATTGGCAAGCCTGCATGCATCGACAGGCTGGACCCGCGCTTGATCCATCTCAACCCAGCCCGGTGCCGCGGCGCGCAACATCGTTCCCAATCCTCTGCACGAGGATCGCACGTCTCTCTTCCGCGAATGCAAGGCTTCCCTTTCCGGAATCAACACCCGTCACCGAGGCGTTCGCCCGGACCTTCCAGCAACTTCACAGGAGCGTTCATGATTCATTCGACCCAATGCAGGACACAGGAGCAGACGATCGCCGCCATCGAGGGGCTCGACCTCACGCCGATCAAGTTCAAGGCCTGCCGCAAAGAGGACGGCTACGGCTGGTCGGCAGGCTACGCGGACCAGATGGAGGTGGCCTACAAGCGCTACTTGATACTGCACGCCAAGCACCCCGACCTGACGCTCGCTCCCGAGCAGGACGTCGACCGCTTCTGGCACATGCACATCCTCGACACGAGAAAGTACGCAGCCGATTGCGAAACCACTTTCGGCCATTTTTTGCACCACTTTCCGTACCTCGGCCTGCGCGGCGAGGAAGACGCCAAGGCGCTGCAGACGGCCTTCCTGGAGATGCAGCGCTTGTCCGTCGAGGAATTCGGCGAGACGACGCCTGCGTCTCCAAACAAGCCCGCCAGGGATGCGGCTGCATGGTGCTCGCTTGAGTCGGCCAAACCCGCAGCGGCATGGTGTTCGCTCGAGACAGGCAAAGCGTCAGCAGCGTGGTGTTCGCTCGAGGTGGGCGCTCCGGCCGGTACTCCCTTCACGGCAGAGCTCTCGGCGAAGGCCAGCGCGCCTGAACTGGCAGCTTCGCGCGCAGGCTAGGGCTTGGGAGAGAAGCCGGCACCAAGTACAGCGCGCAGTCGCCGAGCCTCGAAGGTCGAGCCATGCCTGTCGATGCCGCCACGAATTGGATCCATCGGTGCAGGTTAGAGGTGCTGGCGAAATCCTGGACTACCACTCCCCATTCACATGAGCCCCTCCATCCCATCACACACTCGGCGTTTTGGTTGGGAGCGACTGGCCCTGGGCGGTTTGCTGGTGCTGCTGGGCGCCATACTCTCCGTTGCGCTGTACGTCGAGCACATGGCGCTGACAGCGCAGGAGGGTGAACGCCTGCAAAGTCAGGCGCGCGTCATCGACGAGAACCTGGTCCGTCAACTGGAAGGTGCGAACAGCGCACTCACGGGAGTTCGTGACGAGGTCGAACGCTCCGGATCGAGAGGCGTTGAGCGACGCGATGCCCGGAGTCCGTACCTTGGTGGTCATGGACAGTCGCGGTGTCATCGTGGCCTCGAGTCGCGCCGAATTGTTGGGCGTGAACTCGAGCCGGCGAGACTTCTTCGTCACACCCCGTCAACGGCCGGACCGAGCGGTGTTGTACCTGTCGACGCCGTTCAAGTCCCCGCTGGGTGAAAGCGTGGTTGCGCTCGGCAAGGTGCTGACGGGCACGCAGGGCGGATTTGCCGGTGTCGTCGTGGCAACGCTCGATCCCCAGTATTTCCAGGTGGTGCTGAGGTCCGTGCTCTACGCGCCGGACATGCGCGCCGCGCTCGCGCACGGCGACGGTGAGGTTTTCGTCAACATGCCGGTCAACCCGCAAGCAATCGGCGTGAATCTGGCACGCCCTGGCTCGATGTTCACTTTGCATCAGCAGAGCGGGCAAGTTGCGACCCTGATGACCGGAAGGGCCGTGACCGCCGGAGACGATCGCATGAGAGCGATGCACACGCTCAACCGAGCCGACCTCCATATCGACAAGCCCATCGTGGCCGCAGTCAGCCGCGAGCTGTCGGCGATCTACTCGCCTTGGCGCGACAAGGTCGTTCGGCGGGGAATTTTCTACGCGATTCTCACGCTCGGCCTGAGCTTGGGTCTTCACTCGAGCCAGCAGCGACGAAGGGAGCTCGATCGCCTGGCAGCGGAGGCCGCCAGCGAGCGACAACAGAGTGCTGAGCGTCTGGAATTCGCGCTGCAAGGTGCCGGCCTGGGGCTTTGGGATCTGCATGTCCCGAGCGGCGACTTGATCGTCAACTCGCGCGAGCGGGCGCTCCTCGGGTTTTCAGAAAACGACCCGCTGCCGCTGGCCGGCGCGTGGAGGGATCTGATCCATCCTGACGATCGCGCGATCGTCGACGCGGTGACCTTGCCGCATCTGCGCGGCAAGTCCGCGGCGTACGTATCCGAATATCGAATGAGGCACAAGGACGGCCACTACATCTGGCTCTCGGCCCAGGCGATGGTCGTCGAGCGCGACGCCGACAACCGGCCGCTGCGGTTCGTCGGAACGCACCTGGACATCACCGAACGCCGCCGCATGGATGCGGAGCTCGAGCATGCCGCAGAGCAGCTGCGCGACAGCGAGGAACAACTCCGACAAGTGACCGACAGCCTTCCGGTGCTGATCTCGCGCTGGGACCCGGAGCAGCGTTTCGGCTTCGCCAACCAGGCCTACCGAGACTGGCTGGACATCGAACCTGCGTCGCTTCTGGGGCGAAGCCTGAAAGAGGTCTACGGTGAAGAGGCTTACAACGACTTTCGTCACCACGTCGAAGCGGCCCTGAGCGGAAGACGGGCTGTGTTCGAACGCGAGATGGTGACACCGCGTGGTACGCGCCAGGTGGAAGTCACGCTCGTTCCCCGGATGGGAAGCAACGGGTCCGTCCAGGCCGTGTACAAACTGGTCATCGATCGCACGGCCCGCCACGAGGCCGAGTTGCAGCGCGCGCGCAGCGAAGAGCGGCTGAGCCTTGCGCTGGAAGGCTCGGGCCTCGCCCTGTTCGACTGGGACCTCAAGGCCGACCGCATCTATCAAAGCGCGCAGGCTTCGGCGATGCGCGACGATCTCGCGTCGGATCAGTCGGCATCGCCGGCCGTGTTTCGGTCATTCGTGCATCCGGAAGATCTGGGTGCGATGCGGGCCAGCATGAAATCGGCCCTGCAGGGGGCAGTGCCGCACTATCACGCCGAGTTCAGGATTCGCAAACGCACGGGAGATTGGCTGTGGGTGCATGCCCGCGGCCGCGTCGTGGAGCGCGACGCCGCAGGCAGGGCGCTTCGACTGGCCGGTACGTATGCCGACATCAACGCACGCAAGGTTGCCGAAGAGCGGCTGCGTCATCGCGCCGAGTTCGACACGCTGACCGAGCTGCCGAACCGCGCGTCGTTCATCGAGCGTTTGCAGCAAGCCATGGCACGGGCAACACCGAGTGAGCCGATGGCACTGCTCTTTATCGACATTGACAACTTCAAGTCGATCAACGACACGCTCGGGCACGAGGCAGGCGACCAGTTGCTGAAGGTTTTTGCGAAGACGATGCGTGACTGCACACGGCAAACCGATATGGTCGCTCGGCTGGCCGGCGATGAGTTCACGATCATCCTGGAAGGTCTGCGGAACGGGAACGATGCCACGGCGCTGGCGAGCAAGCTGGTGGAAGCGCTTCGGGCTCCAACGGTTCTCGCCGGTGCGTCGTTCGAAGTCACAGTCAGCATCGGTATTGCCTTGTGGAAGGCAGGCGATAGCGACGACGCAGCGTTGCTGCGGCGCGCCGATGACGCGCTGTACGAGGCAAAAGGACGCGGCCGCAATGGCTATTTCTGCGCGGAGGCCAATGTGCCGTAAGCGACTGGCCGGAGTCAGGCGGCCGGTAAGCCACATGAGATCGACGTTACGTTGGGCTTCGCGCTCCACCCGGCGTCAGGTGCTGGCATTCTTCTGAAGTCATTTCTTCCCCAGGAAGGCACCTCTGAAGCAGGATCACGTCACGCTCATCTCCAGCGGCGTTGTCTGGAATGCCAGCTGTCGCCAGCGATCACCTTCCCGGCGCCAGACCTGCATCACGCGCGAGTCGATGCGCACGGTGCCGCTGCCGTCCTTGCGCACGGCCACGAGCAACTGCCGGCCTGTCATGAGGGCCGTGCTGCCCAGCACCTGGACTTTGAGCTCCGAGCGGTCGATCTGCTTGTAGTCGACATGGGTGCCACCCGTTCGGAAGTAACTCTCGCAGTCGTCGATCTGCCCCTTGGCATGAACATGGGTGAGACCCGGATGGAGAATTTCGCGCAGGCGCGCGAAGTCTGCGCGCTTCATGGCGTCGCATCGCTGCGCTTCGAGATCGAGCAGCAGGGATTCGGTGTCGGAGGGCGGAGGGGAGGTGGCTTCGTTCATGCGGCGTTCCGGGCAGCAGGGTTTTTCGTATCGGGTCGAGTCGGCGATCGGGTGCCCATATCCCTGGAGGCTCGTTGCATCAAGGCCCCGGCGGCCTCGAGGCTGCGTGCCACGCCGTAGACGAGGTGATCCGGCCTCACGAGCGCGGCCTCGCATCCATGGCGCTCGAACCAGGCTGCGAGGACGCCGTCGGCCTCGGCCAGCTTCAGCACGCCGGGTGCTGCCGTCGCGGCATCGATGCACAGCACCTGCGCCCCGAGGCTTGCCACCGACGTTTCCAAGGCCCGGACCGTCGCTGCATCAGGCGCATGGCGCAACACCAGCAGGAATCCGGGCTGCAGCAGGTCGTCCATCATTCGAGGCGCGACGCCGGGTTCCATGCCTCCCATTGCCTGCGGGAAGGGTGTGCCCGCGGGCAACTCGTCGCGGTCGATCAGCCCGTGGCGCACGCCGGGCAGCAGGCTCTGGCGCAGTTGCATCCGCACCTGCCCACCTTGCTGCTCGCGCAGGCGAAGGTCGCGTTCGGCGGCGCGCACCGGGTCGCGCTCGCAGATGATCTGTCCCAGTCGCTTGACGGTTGCCGTCACGTCTTCCACCTGCGGCCCTCGCTCGTCGCCATAGCTGTCCAGCAGGCTCTCGGAGGCGCGTTCTTCGAGCACCCATTGAAGCTTCCAGGCGAGGTTGACCGCATCGCGCAAGCCCTGGCACATGCCCTGGGCCAGGAACGGCGGCATCTGGTGCGCGCTGTCGCCCGCCAGCAGCACGCGCCCCTTGCGCCATTGCCCGAGGACCACCGCGTGGAAACGGTAGGCCGCCGCGCGCCAGATGCGTGCGTCCGCGGGCGTGATCCAGGGGGCGAGCAGCTTCCAGATGGATTCGTGCGGCATCTCGCGCTGCTCGGCCTCGTCGTCCAGCAGCAGGAACTCCCAGCGCCGGTGCGTGCCCGGTCCCACGACGTAGGTGCAGGGCCGCGACGGGTGGCAGTACTGCACATTGGTGGCGGGCAGCCGGTCGAGCTTGTCTTCGTCGACGTGCATGTCGACCACGATCCAGGGCTCGTCGAAGTCCAGGCTCTTGAGCGTCAGGCCCATCTGCTTGCGCGTGGGGCTGGTGCCGCCGTCGCAACCCACGACGTAGCGCGCGTGCAGTTGCGCCTGCGTGCCGTCGGGCCGGCGAACGTCGAGCAGCGCATGGGTCTGCGACTGGCTCAGCTGCTGCACCTCGTGCCCGAGATGGATAGCCACGCCGGGGAGCTTGCCCACGGCCTGGCGCAGCGAGGCTTCCAGCGCCGGCTGGTTGAAGGTATACGACGGCGCCCACGCGAGCGGGTAGGGCGACGGCCCCATGTCGAAGTGCTGGATGGGTTCGCCGTCGCTGCCCTGGTAGATCGTCGGGCGGTAGGGCGTCATGTGCGGCGCAAGCGCCCCGGCGATGCCGATTTCCTGGAAAACGCGCAGTGCTTCGTGGTCGAGCGCGAAGGCGCGCGGCAGCGGGTAGATCTGTTCCGACTTGTCGAAGACCGCGACGCGCAAGCCGCGTTGGCCGAGCAGCGCGGCGAGCGTTGCGCCGACGGGGCCGAAGCCGATGATCGCCACGTCGACGGGTTCCGGGTTCTGTTGGAGCATGGTCTGTGTTGAATGCATGAATTTAGAATTGTGCATAAAACATGATTTCATGCGCAAAGGGTTATCACTGATGACGGCATGCCGTGCGGTCGAAAAGAATGCACAAAACGCGCTTTGTGCATATGGCCATCAGCAAGGAGACACCATGACGACGATGAAAGCCGCCCGACTGCACCAGGTCGGCGCCCCGATGGAAGTCGAGCAGCTTCCGATTCCCCAGCCTGCCGCCAACGATGTGCAGGTGAGGGTGCGCGCGTGCGGCATCGTGCCCAATCTCGGCAACATCCTGGCCAACTGGACGACCTGGTTTCCGGAGCTGCCATTGCCTCCGCTGCCCGCGGTCTTCGGGCTCGATCCAGCCGGCGAAGTGACGGCGGTCGGCTCCCACGTGCACACTTGGAAGCCGGGCGATCGCGTCTACGTGAACCCCAGCCTCTATTGCGGCGGCTGCCGCGCCTGCCGCAACGGCGACCTGATCAACTGCACGCACTACGCGTTCAGCGGCTACTTCGGCTTCTCGCAGAACTCGCTCAAGCTCTACAAGAACTATCCCTTCGGCGGCCTGTGCGAATACATGATCGCGCCGCAGTACGCGCTGGTGAAGCTGCCGGACAACGTGAGCTTCAACCAGGCGGCACGCTTCGGCTACCTGGGCACGATGTACTCCGCGATGCGCAAGGCGCAGGTCGGCCCGGGCCGCAGCGTGCTCATCAACGGCATCAGCGGCACGCTGGGCATCGGCGGTGCGCTCCTCGGCCTGGCCATGGGCGCCACGCGCATCCTGGGCACCGGGCGCAACCGCGAGTTGCTCGAGCGCGTGAAGGCGCTGGCGCCCGATCGGATCGAGGTCTTCTCCAGCGCGGACGGCGAGGCCATCGACGCGTGGGCCAAGACACGCACCGACGGGCTGGGCGTGGACACCTTCATCGACGCGCTGGGCCCCGGCGCGCCGCACGAGACCTTCCAGCAAGGCGTGCAGGCGCTGAAGCGCGGTGGCCGCGCCTACAACATCGGCGCGATCGCCGGCATGGTGGGCATGGACCTGCACACCATGATGGACGAGCAGCAGAGCATCGAGGGCTCGGCCTGGTTCACCGCCGGCGAGGGACAGGACATGGCCGACATGGCGGAGGCCGGCACGCTGGACCTCTCGATCTTCGAGCACGTGTGCTATCCGCTGGACCGCATCAACGAAGCGATCTCGGGCATTGCGAGCCGCAACGGCGGTTTCAGCAATTTCGTCATCAATCCCTGAAAGGGCACCATGAAGATCAGGCGCGTAGTGGCCGGCACGGGTGCCGGCGGCAAGGCGAAATTCATCTCGGATGGGCCGGCGCCGCGCAGCGTCGAATTCACGACCGTGCCCGGCTTCGCCGCGACGCTGCTCTGGGCCACCGATGCGTCCGACAGCGTGGGCACCGGCACCGTGGGCGACCGCACGGGCGAGGCGGGCTTCGTGCCTGCCAGCGGCGGCACCCGGCTCATGATGGTCAGGTTTCCGCCCGATGCGGTGATGATGCGCGCCGACTTCGATGCGGCCGCCTTCGGCGCCGAGTTCGGCCGCCTGGTTCCCGGCCTGGCCGAGACCTTCGAGCCCGATCACCCCGGCATGCACACCACCGACAGCATCGACTACGACGTGGTGCTCGAAGGAGAGATCACGCTGGAGCTGGACGACGGCGCGCAGGTGCTGCTGCGCAAGCATGATGTGGCCGTGCAGCACGGCAACCGGCATGCCTGGCGCAATCTCGGCGACCAGCCCGCGACCATGCTGTTCGTGCTGGTGGGCACCAGGCGCCAGGGCTGAGCGGACCGTACATGTCGCAGATGCTCTCTTCAGCGCCGGACTGCAGCCCCGAGCGCAGCCTTGTCCAGCAACGCGATTTCCTCAAGGAGGTCGGCGAGCGCGGCGCGCACGAAATCGAGCGTGGCTTCGTCGACCAACTGGCCATCGCGAAGCCGTGCGTTGACGTTCGCGATGGCCACATGTTGGCGGACCACGGGCCGTGCCAGCGTGGCGGCCAGGGCGTCGCGGATCTGCGCCTGCGCCCGCACGCCGCCGGCGGTGCCGGGCGAGGCGGTGATGACGAGCGCGGGCTTGCCCTTGAGCGGCGAGGCGAAGCCGGGCCGCGACGCCCAATCGATGGCGTTCTTCAGCACGCCGGGCATCCCGTAGTTGTATTCCGGCGAACACAGGACCAGGCCATCGGCCTGCGCAATGGCGTCCTTCAGCCGGGCCACGGCGGCGGGCGGCGCATCGCCATCCAGGTCGGCGTTGTAGATCGGAACGTCGTCCAGTGCGAAGAGCTCGATGGTCGCCGGCGCCGGCAGCAGCGGCTGCAGGCTGCGAAGCACCGCGGTGCAGTTGGAATTGCGCCGGATGCTTCCGGAGATGCCGAGCAGGCGGATGCCGGTTGCCGAGGTGCCGTGTGCCATGTCGATGTCCCGAATCAAAAAAACGGAGTTTATGCATAAAATGACTTCCATGCACAAACAAGAAACCAACACATTCGAGCCGCCGTTGGTCGAACAGGCCTTCGCCCGCTTGCGGCAAGACGTTCTGGCCGGCACGTTCGAAGCCGGCGCCAAGCTCAAGCTCGACGAGCTCCAGTCCGCCTATGGCTATTCGAGCAGCCCGCTGCGCGAGGCGCTCAGCCGGCTGGCGCAGGAAGGGCTGATCCGCGCCGACGAGCGCCGGGGCTTCCGCGTGGCGCCGATCTCCGAAGACGACCTGGCCGACATCACGCGCATGCGCGTCATGCTCGACGTGCCGGCGCTGCGGGAAGCCATTGCCCAAGGCGACGACGCCTGGGAGGCGGACATCCTGGCGGCGTACCACCGCCTGGAGAAGGTCGAGTCCCGCCTGAGCGACGGCCCGGTCATCCTCGACAACGACTGGTCGCAACTGCATCGCGCCTTTCACCTCGCACTGGTGGCTGCGTGCCCCTCGGTGCGCCAGCGCGTCTGGGGCGCCAGCCTGTTCGACCAGGCGGAGCGCTACCGGCGGTTTTCCGCCCGTCACAGGAAGACCGCGCGCCGCAAGTCGAACGAGCACAGGAAGATCATGGACGCCACCTTGCGCCGCGATGCCGACACGGCATGCGCCCTGCTCGAGGAGCACATCCTGAGCACGCAGCGCAACGTGCTGGCTGCACTCAAGGCAGCCCAGTCCATGCAGCCATAGGGCCACGGCCCGATCACAGGAGACAGCATGCTCAAGGTCGCCCGACCCACGCCCTCGCACTTCGGAATCTTCGTCACGGACCTGGACCGGATGGTGGCCTTCTACACCGAGACCTTTGACCTCACGATCACCGATCGCGGCGAAGGCCGCACGTTCAAGAACCAGCTCGTGTTCACCAGCGCCAGCCCGGACCAGCACCACCAGCTGGTGCTTGCCTCGGGCCGGCCGGCGGAGGCGAAGTTCAGCACCGTGATGCAGATCTCCTTCGTGGTGCCGAGCATTCAATACCTGCGGGATATTTCCGCGCGCGCCGAGGCCCGCGGCGCCACCAGCATCCGCGGCCTCAATCACGGCAATGCACTCTCGGTCTACATGCTCGACCCGGAGGGCAACACGGTGGAGATCTACGTCGACACGCCGTTCTACGTGGCGCAACCGCATGGCGACCCGCTCGATCTGTCGAAGGACGACGAGACGCTCATGCGCGAGACCGAGGAGGCGTGCCGCAAGGACCCCACCTTCATGCCGCTTGCGCAGTGGCAGGCCCAGTTCGAATCGCGTTCGCCCGCAGCATCTGCCGCCTGAACGCAGCCCGACTTTTACGCACATCCATTTCAACCGGAGTTCCCATGAAGCTTTTGTCATTTGTCCATCAAGGCCGCGAAACCTGGGGCGCAGTCGTCGGCGACGGTGTGGTCGATCTCGGCAAGGCGCGGCCGCAGCATGCGGGCCTGGTCGACTACATCGCTTCGGGCGAATACCTGCAGGCGGCGCAGCACGTCGAAGGCCTGCCGGTGGCGGCGAAGCTGGCCGACATCACTTTCCTGCCGGTGATCCCGCGCTCCGAGAAGATCGTGTGCGCCGTGCGCAACTACATGGACCATCACCAGGAGGTGCTGGCCGCCGGCATGCACCGCGAGCTGTCGGAGCAGCCGCCGATCTTCCTGCGCGTGTGGCGTTCGCAGTGCGCGCACAACCAGCCGATCGTGCGGCCGCATGTGTCGGAATCGCTGGACTGGGAGGGCGAGCTCGCCGTCATCATCGGCAAGGGCGGGCGCAACATCGCGGAGGCCGACGCCTTCGACCACGTGGCGGGCTACGCCTGCTACAACGACGGCAGCGTTCGGGAGTGGCAGTTCCATGCCAAGCAGATCGCCTCCGGCAAGAACTTCGAGTCGACCGGCGGCTTCGGCCCCTGGATGGTCACGGCCGACGAGATCGCACCCGGCCGCGAGCTCAAGCTGGAGACCCGGCTCAACGGCGAAGTCGTGCAGAGCAGCCACACGGGCCACATGATCTTCAGCATTCCGAAGCTCATCAGCTACGCCTCGACGATCTTCACGCTCGTGCCCGGCGACGTGATCGCCACCGGCACGCCCGCAGGCGTGGGCTGGAGCAAGCAGCCGCCGCGCTTCATGAAGCCGGGCGACGTGTGCGAGGTCGAGATCGAAGGCATCGGCGTGCTGCGCAACCCGATCGTGCAGCAGGACTGAAGCGAAGCGCTTCGCCCGGGGTTGCACGCACGACACGCAGCAGCCCTCTCACAAGAATCATCGGAGACAAACACCATGCGGCGCAGACGATTGCTCGTCGCCGCAGGCCTTGCCATGGCCTGCGCGGCACCTCTTGACGGCATGGCCCAGGGCTATCCGGACAAGCCGATCAAGATCTACCAGGGCTTTGCGGCCGGCGGCAACGCCGACACCATCGCGCGCGTGGTCGGCGCCGAGATGACCAAGGGGCTGGCGCAGCCTTTCGTGGTCGAGGCGCAGGCCGGGGCAGGGGGCACCATCGCCGCCGCAACGGTGGCGCGTGCCAGGCCCGACGGCTACACGCTGCTGCTGGCCACGGGCGGCCATGCGGTCGCCGGCGCCCTCTACAACAAGCTCGGCTACCAGACGGTGTCGGACTTCCAGATGGTCTCGACGATCACCTACTTTCCATTCCTGCTGGTGGTGCGCGCCGACTCGCCGTACCGGGGGCTCGCCGAAGTGCTGGCCGCGGCGCGCGCCGACGCGCGCAGCGTGTCGTACGGGTCCGCGGGCATCGGCTCCACGCACCACCTCGCCGGCGAGCTGCTGGTCAAGAGCGCCAAGGCCGAGATGCTGCACATTCCCTATCGGGGAGATGCGGCGGCGCTCACGGCGCTGCTCGGCGGCGAGGTGCCGATGATCATCGCGCCGCCCACGGCCGTCATGACCAACATCAAGGCCGGCAAGCTGCGGGCGCTGGCCACCACCGGCGCGCAGCGGTGGCCCCAGATGCCGGAGCTGCCGACCGTGGCCGAGCAGGGCGTGCCCGGCTACGACGTGCGCTCCTGGGCCGGCTTCATGGCGCCGGCCGGCACGCCGCGCCCGATCGTCGATCGGCTGCAGGCCGAGACGCTCAAGGCCCTGCAGTCGCCGGGCGTGCGTGCGCGCCTGGAAGAGATGGGCGGCGAAGCGCGCGGAAGCACGCCGGAAGAAATGACCACGATGGTGGCCGCCGAACTGAAGCGGTGGACCGCCGTCGTGAACGACGCGCACATTCCCAAGCAATGAGGTTCACGCCATGTCACTGATCCAGATCCGCAAGCGCAGTCTTTCCATCGAAACGATCTACCACGAGGGCGGCCCGCCGGTCGCGACGCCGCTCCGGCTGGCGGCGGCCTGCGCCGTCATCCACAACCCCTATGCAGGACGCTACGAGCCCGACCTCGTGCCCTTCATGACCGAGCTGCGCTCGCTCGGCACGCTGCTTGCCGCCGAGCTGGTCGAGGTGCTCGGGCGAGACAACATCGAGGTCTACAGCAAGGCCGCGATCGTCGGCGTGAACGGCGAGCTGGAGCACGGCGCGGTCTGGCACGAAGCCGGGGGCTGGGCCATGCGCAGCATCCTGGGCGAGCCGAAGGCGATCGTCCCCTCGGCCAAGGCGGTTGCCGCCACCGGCTACCGGCTCATGGTGCCGCTGCACTACATCCACGCGGCGTACGTGCGCAGCCACTACAACTCGATGGAGGTGGGCATCCAGGATGCGCCGCGCCCGAACGAGATCCTGTTCGCGCTGGTGATGGGCACGGGAGGGCGGGTGCATGCCCGCCTGGGCGGGCTCACCAAGGACAAGGTCGCCGTGCACGACGGGCAGCGGTGATGCACACCATGAAGGCGATCCAGCTCGAGGCACCCGGCGGTCCCGAGGTTCTGCAACTGGTGCAGCTTCCCCTGCCGCAGCCGCGGGCGGGCGAAGTGCGCGTCAAGGCGGTGGCCATCGGCGCCGGCGGCCCCGATGTGCTGATCCGCAACGGCACCTACAAGTGGATGCCGCCCCTGCCGGCGATTCCGGGCAACGAGATGGCCGGCATCGTCGATGCCACCGGACCCGGTGTCACGGCCCTGCAGGTCGGCCAGCGCGTGTTCGTGAGCGCGCGCGAACTGACGCAGCGCGGCGGCTGTTATGCCGAAGCCATCTGCGTGCCCGAGGCCGCGCCATTCGTTCTTCCCGATGCGATCGGTTTCGAGGATGCCGTCAGCCTCGGAAATTTCCAGCTCGCGCTGGCCATGCTCTCGAGCAACGGCAACCTGCCTGCGGCTTCCGTGCTGATACCCGGCGCGGCAGGCGGCGTCGCCACGGCGCTGGTGCAGGTGGCGCGCGATCGCGGCCTGCATGTGATCGGGACGGCCTCCACACAGGAGAAGAGGGACTTCGCGCTGGCCAATGGCGCGCACGAGGTCGTCGGGAGCGACCCCCAGGGCCTGACCGAGAAGGTCATGCAGCTCACGGGCGGGCGTGGCGTCGACCTGGCCTTCGACCATCTCGGCGGCGTGCATTTCATCGCCTGCCTGCGCGCGCTGGCGCCGTTCGGCATGGCGGTTTCCTACAACATCGTCACCGGCCCGCCGGCCGGCGACGTGTTCGAGGAGTTGCGCAAGTTGCTGGGCAGGAGCCTGGCCGTGCGCACCTTCTCGATCCACGCCATCGATGCCGATGCCACCCAGCGGCGCGGACTGATGGAGTCGGCGATCGCCCTCATGGCCGCGGGCCGAGTGCGTGCGCCGAGGGCCACCAGCTTCGCATTGGCGGATTCGCGCCGTGCGCACGAAGTACTCGACAGCGGCAGCGCGCTCGGCAAGATCGTGCTGTTGCCCGATGCCTGAATGCAGGGCATGCCGCCGGCTGCGGGGACAGGGGCGGTGAAAATCAGCCTGCAACGGCCATGCGCGGATGGTTGGCCCAGGGGCAGCACGCTACGGCGGCGATTTACGGCGCCGGAGTTCCGCCGCAACGGCGCTGCCGAGCGTGTCGAGGTCGAAGGGTTTCGCGAGCACGGACTTCGGGCCGATCAATTGCTCCACCACGTTCATATCGGCATAGCCGGTGGCCATCAGGATCGGGAGATCGCTGAACAGCTTCTGTGCGTGGGCGATCAGTTCGGCGCCGTTCATGTGCGGCATGAGGTAGTCGACCAACAGCAGGTCGGGCCTTGCCTTTTGCAGTTCGACCAGACCGGATGTGCCATCGGCCGCCTGTCGGACGCGGAACCCGAGTACCTGCAGGCTCTCGACCATGCTGCGGCGCACGCCGGGGTCGTCTTCGACCACGAGGATTTCGGCCTGCTGTGCATCCGCGACCGCCTGCCCGGCGGCTTGCCCCTCCTGCGAGGCCTCGCTCGGTGCAGGCGCCAGCGGAAAGCGCAGCTTGATCGCGGTTCCTGCGCCGACCACGCTTTCGACGAAAGCGTTTCCTCCCGACTGGCGCGCGAAGCCATAGACCTGGCTCAGGCCCAGTCCGGTGCCGGCATGCTGCTTGGTCGTGAAAAAGGGATCGAAGATCTTGTCCAGCAGGTTCTCGGGGATGCCGGTTCCGCTGTCGCGCACCGTCACTTCGGCGGAGCCCAGGGGATGGTCGGGTTCGCCGGCGGCGCCTTCCGCACGCGCCGGCGAAATCTCGGTGTGGATCTCAAGCGTTCCGCCCTGGGGCATGGCATCGCGTGCATTGACCGACAGATTGAGGATCGCCATCTCCATCTGCGCGGCGTCCACAATCACGAACGCGGGCTGTTCGCACAACGACAGCGTCAGCTTCACATGCGATCCGACCGAGATGGAAATAAGTTCCGCCATGTTGCGGATCAACGCATTCATGTCGTGCAGCTTCGGCACGAGGCTTTGCGTGCGCGCGAAGGACAGCAGCTGTCCCGTCAGCCGTGAGCCGCGATCCACGGCCTGCTTGGCCCGGCGTGCGTAGTCGCGGACCCGGTCCTCGCCGACCTTCAGCCGCTCGATCAACTGCAGGTTCAGATTGACCACGTGCAGCAGGTTGTTGAAGTCGTGGGCGATACCGCCCGTCAGCCGGCCGAGCGCCTCCATCTTCTGGTTCTGGACGAGGGAGTTCTCGATGCGTTCGCGCTCCAGGATCTCGCGCATCAGCCGGTCGTTGGCGCTGGCCAGGTCGGCCGTGCGTTCGGCGATGCGCGATTCGAGCGCGCCGTTCATCTGCTCGACGCTCGCCTTGGAGGCCTCCAGCTCGGCCAGGTGCCTGCGAGTGAGGTACTGGCGCTGGCGTGCCCGGAGCGCAGATTGCGCCGCGCTGATCAGCGTGTCGGCATTGACCGGGCGCTCGAGCAGGACCAGGTTGCTGAGGTCCTGCAGCGCCGACCGCGCACGCGCCGACCGGCGAACGGTTTGCCGGGCCGCGAGCACCACGAAGGGATAGTCGGACCACGGCGGCTGCTGCGCGAGGATGTCGCGCAGCGCCGCAACGGTCTCGCCGTCGAGCGATTCCTCGGTCAGGATGGTTGCGGCCGATCCGTTGCCGATCTCCCGGATCAGTGCGCGTGCGTCCGGGCAGACATGTGCGTCGATGCGCCGTGCGGCCAGCGCATCAAGGATGAGTTGGGCATCGCGCCCGAACGGCGCGAGGATGAGCATCCGGTTCTCCACCTTGTCACGCCCGTTCTGCGTCGCCCAGGAGCGCGGTTCGGCCGCGATAGCGTGGCAGTCCCGCCATCACGCCTTCGAAGTCGGTGAGAGCGTCGCCGATCTCCAGGCCCGTCGGGCCGAGGCGGAATTGATGGATGGTCGTCGCATGCGCGCTCGAGCGGCTCTTGATCACGGAGATGGCCTTGAGCAACTGTCCCCGCGCCTCGAAATACCGGAACTGGACCATCGAATCGCTCAGGTAGCTCAGGTCCACGTCGTTGGGCGCTTCGCCGGTCAGGCCGTGCTGCGAGAGCACGACGATGGTGGTGACGCCCTGCAGGTTCAGGTAGGTGAGCAGTTCATGCATCTGCAGCATCAGGAAGTTGCTGCCGGGCATCGCGATCAGGTAGGCATTGAGCGTATCGATCACCACGGTCCTGACCCCCTCGCGCTCGACCGCCTCGCGCACGCGGTGCGAGAACTGGCCTGCCGAGACCTCTGCCGGATCGATGGTGTGCACGGCCAACTGTCCTGTCGAGATGTACTCATCGATGCCCAATGCCAGGGCACTGGATCGGATCGTCAGGGTCTTGACGCCCTCGTCGAAGAGGAAGATGGCGGCCTTGCCGCCGCGCTGCACGCTGGCACGCGCGCAGCAGACGGCCGTCGTGGTCTTGCCTACACCCGCAGGACCCGCGAACAGCAGGTTGGTGCCGGGGGTCAAGCCGCCGCCGAGCAACCGGTCCAGGTCGGGGTTGCCCGAACTGAGGGGATCGCTGGCAAAGGCACGTCCATGCTCGTTGGCCACCAGCCGGGTGAACACGTGCAACCCGCCGTGGTCCAGGCTGACGTCGTGCTCGCCTTCGCGAAACTTGACGCCGCGCAGCTTCACGACACGCAGGCGGCGCTTGTCGGAGCCGTAGGTGCCGGTGTTCTGCTCGAGCTGGATCACCCCATGCGCGATGCTGTGAAGGTGCATGCCGTCGGCCGCCCGCGCCTTGTCGTCGAGCAGCAGCACCGTGCATTGCTGGGCCAGGAAGAAGCGCTTGAGCGCCAGGATCTGGCGGCGGTAGCGCATGGGGTCCTGGGACAGGATGCGCAGCTCGGACAGGCTGTCGAACACGACACGCTGCGGCCGCAGCCGCTCCACCACGGCCATCATGCCGCGGATGGTCTCGCCCAGTTCGAACTCCGAAGGATGGAAGATGCTTTGCTCGGATTCGGCGCTCAGCCCGTCGTCGCTGACGAGGTCGAACACCTCGATGCCCTTCAGGTCCCAGCCGTGGGACAGGGCACCTTCGGCCAGTTCCTGCGAGCTCTCGGACAGCGTGACGTACAGGCCTTTCTGGCCAAGCTCGCGGCCTTGAAGCAGAAATTGCAATCCGAGCGTGGTCTTGCCGGCGCCAGGCGTGCCTTCGACCAGATAGAGGTGTCCCGCAGCGAGCCCGCCTGCGGTGACTTCGTCGAGCCCGGGCACACCCGTCGGCTCGAGATTCGGTGACAAAGCTTGTTCGGAAGTACGCATCGTGGAGGCTGCCGTTCAAGATCGATTGGTGAGCACCTGCAATCTAGCGAAGCCTGTTGCGCTTGCGCCGCGTCACGAAGCGCAGCCCTGTGTAGGCCCACGGCTTGCGCGCGCGTACGCGGCGACCGGGGGGAATGCCAGGATCGCGAATGGTCATGCGGGTGAAGGTAAACATGCATCGCCCAGAGGAGACGGCGAAAGATTTCAATAACTTGCCCTCGATGTAATGTGGTTGCCGATCTGGTATCGCAACACGCAAAAAAACGATTGGTACTCCTGCGGATGCTTCCATAGCATCGCCGGCGCCAACTCGCCGAAAGAGCGAGAGGCGACGAGCCCCGTCGAGCCGTGAACCCGTCCTTTCAACGACGCTGGTTCGGCGATCACGGGATCCGGGCAAGCCTTCGACGCCTTCGCCGGCAGGCGGCGTTGGAACGAAATGGCTGCCTTTATATGGAGACAGGAACCCACGCGTGAAGACATATCTGAAATCGATCCGGTCGGCTTTTGCGGCCGTCTTGCTGGTCGCTGCATTCGGCGCAACCCAGGCGCAATCGGCGGGCTACCTGCTGGTTCATTTCACCGGCGAATCCGCGCAAGGCGAGCAGACCTACATGGCCGTCAGCACCGACGGCATGCATTGGACAGACCTCAACAACAGCCAACCCGTCCTCATGTCGACCGTGGGCGAGAAGGGCGTGCGTGACCACAGCATCGTGCGCTCGCCCGACGGCTCCAGATACTGGATCCTCGCCACCGACCTGCGCATTGCCAGCGGCAAGGGCTGGGACGCCGCGATGCACCGGGCTAGCACCAAGCTGGTCATCTGGGAATCCTCGGACCTCGTGCACTGGTCCGAGCCGCGCCTTGTGGACATCGCCGGAGCCATTCCGAACGCAGGTTGTGCATGGGCACCCGAAGCCATCTGGGATCCGGCGTCGAACGCCTACATCGTGTACTGGACGACCATTTCGCCGCTCAACGGCATCGACAAGCCGCGCATCTACTACGCGAAGACGACCGACTTCCGTAACTTCACCGCGCCGCAGATGTTCATCGACCGGCCCGGAACGCAACAGATCATCGACACGCAGATCCTCGAGGTCGCGGGCAGCGTGGGCGGCTACAAGTATGTGCGCGCCTCCGGCGACGGCCAGATCACCCTGGAAGGCAGCCAGTCGGTGCTGGGTGCCTGGACGACCATCGGCGACCTGACGCAGGTCGGCCTCACGGGCGGCATGGTGGAAGGGCCCATCCTCTTCAAGTTCAACGACGAGAACAAGTGGGGCCTGTGGGTCGACCAGTACGCTGCGAACAAAGGCTATCTGCCACTGACGTCGATCAACATGGGCAGTGCCCAGAACTGGCAGATCGCGTCGTCGGGCTCGTACAACCTGGGGGCGGACCGCAAGCGGCACGGCGGCATCCTGAACCTCAGCGCCGCGGAGATGAGCCGCCTGACCGCGCAGTGGGGCGGCGCCACGCCCATCAACCGCCTGCAGTCCGCCAACTTCCCGGACCGGTATGTGCGGCACGCCGACTTCACGACGGTGCGCATCGATCCGGATGTGTCCCCGCTGGACGATTCGAAGTTCCGGATGGTGAAGGGCCTCGCGAACAACGCGGACTACGTGTCCTTTGCATCGGTGAACCAGCCGGGCTACTACCTGCGCCACAAGAACTTCGTGTTCGAACTGGCGCCCTATGACGGATCGCCGCAGTTCGCCGCCGACGCAACCTTCAAGCAGGGGGCAGGCCTGTCGGATGCGACCGCCAGCTCCTTCCAGGCCTACAGCCAGCCCGGCTACTACATCCGCCACTACGCCTACCAGCTGCGCCTAGACCCGATCAGCAATCAGACGGGGCGTGCCGATGCCACCTTCCGTGTAACCAACTGAGCTCATTCAGACAATCAACTGCAAGAGAACCCGAAAGCCGATCTGTATCCTGAGCTGGCTGGCTCGCGAAGAGGCGGATTCATGTCGGGGAGAATCAACCCCCCAGTGCTCACTTCCTCTTCCTGGACGAATGCCGGGATTCGCCGGCCTCGCGAGCCCAAAGGCCTTCAAGGCGGATCGCAGGCTCATCATTGAAATCACCACCTCGATGAAAGCTGGCGCCCCGTGCCGGGCGCCGCGACTTTTGTGCATCAACCAACGACTCCCATGTTTGATAGAACCAAATTTGCTGCTGCGTTGCTCGTGTTGAGCGCGATCGTGCTCCCGGGTTGCGGTGGCGGAAATGCGGAAGATGGCCGGATGAGAGGCACCTCGGGGACCCCTGTTGTCACGGGGGGACCCCTTGGTATCCCCGTTGCCACGGGAGGCACCCCGGAGGTGCCTGTGGTCGGCGGAGTCCTCCCGGAGGTTCCCGTCGGAACGGGAGGCAACCCGGATATCCCCGCTGGCCCGGGAGACACCCCGGTGCCCCGCGTGATCAAGCACCCGGGCGCCGGGGTCACCCTCTCGGATCTCGCGACGCTCAAGGCAAACATCGACCAGGGCAGGGAGCCATGGACGTCCGGCTTTGCGCAAGTGGCGGGCAGTCCCCAGTCCAGGCTCGGCTACGGAGGGTATGGCCCGTTCGCGAAAGTGAGCCGCGCCCCTGACGAGAATCTCGGGGCTTGGCGCAGCGACATGGTTGCGATCTCCAATCTCGCGCTGATGTGGTATTTCACCCGTGACGAGCGATATGCGGAGAACGCGAGCAAGTTCCTGCTTGGGTGGGCCAACACCCACACGGAGTTCTCGGGCCGCGAGTCGATGCTCGATCTGGGCGACTACGCGCCCCAGTTCGTGGGCGGCGCGGAAATCCTGCGCACCACGTGGCCGGGCTGGAAGGAGGCCGACACGGCGATCGTCAAGAAGTACTTCAAGAACGTGCTGATGCCGGCGGCGAACCCCTATGGCGAAAGTCAGTTCGGGGCCGCCAACAAGGGCGCACTGTCCCTCGCCGCGCTGGGACTGATGGCGATCTACAACGACGACATCGAGACATTGGACAGGGTCGTCTATCAGACCCGCACGCTGGCCCACATCGGACTGCGAAATTCCAATGACATCGGCATGCTCGGCGACTACCTCCGCGACCAGGGGCACGCCTATGGGCAGCTCAAGTCACTGACCGTGCTCGCCGAGGCGCTCTGGACCCAAGGCATCGACATTTATTCCGACTTGGACAACCGCCTGCTGGCGGCGGGTGAGTATTGGGCGAGGGTGAACGAGCGCGTGCCCACGACAGCGCTTCCTTTCGGCACCACCGATGCGTACTACACCTCCGACCACACCGAGCACGGCTGGGACGGCGCCAATGGCGGGATCACGGCGCTGAACCAGATCTATAACGCCTATGTCCTGCGCAAGGGACTCCAGGCACCCTTCATCGCGCAGAGGCGCCTCCGGATGCCGGTGGACGGCAGCAGCTTCATGTTCCTCAGGGAGTCCGACACTTCGAAGGCGACGCCGCCACCGGCGCTGCCCATTCCCTCGGCGACCTCGATCACCTCGGGGTTCAGCAGTGCCGACATCGGGGGCGCCAGCCCGGCCGGCTCGGCGACATACGCCGACGGCAAGTGGAACGTGGCTGGGGCAGGCTGGGGTATCTGGACCGCACTCGACAGTTCCCACTTCGTCTACAAGGCCCTCACCGGCAACAGCACCATCATCGCGAAAGTCGAGTCGCTCGAGAACACCCACCCGTCCGCACTGGCGGGCGTGATGATGCGCACAAGCCTGGAACCAGGCGCTCCGCGCGCCTGGATGGCGATGAACTACAAGAGTGAAGTCTTGCAGAACATGACGAACCTGCAGGTGTATGGCGGCTCGTACTACGCGAACAAGGGTGCGAGCTCCGGGCCCACTCACTGGGTGAAGCTCGAGCGCATCGGGAACATCATCACCGGCTACGTTTCTCCCGATGGCACCAATTGGGCTGCCACCGATGTCGGCCGCATCGTCGCCCCCGTTCCCGACACGATCTATGTCGGATTGGTAGTCACGTCGGTCACAAGCAAGCTGAACAACAGCGTCTTCAGCAACGTCCAGATCACCGGCGGCGACGGTGGTGCGCCGCGCGTCATCCCGGCGGCGCCCGCCATGCTGCTGGCCTCGCCGGGCGATGGCGCCGTGCCGCTGCGCTGGCAGGCGTCCTTCGGGGCCACTGGCTACACGATCGGCCGCTCCGAGTTCAGCGGCGGGCCCTACGAGGCCATCGCGTCGGGCGTCACGGGCAGCAGCTACACGGACACCTCCGTGACCAACGGCACGACCTACTACTACACCGTCACGGCGAGCAACTCCGCCGGAACGAGCGGCCGTTCTCCCATGGACAGCGCCACGCCAGTCCGTTCGATGGTGAACGTTGCCACCGGCGGCACCGCAAGCGACAGCGCGGGCAATGCGACCCAGGCGAAACGCGCCTTCGACCGGAACTCGGCGTCCCAATGGGTCTACGTGGGCACGACCGGCTGGCTGCAGTACGACCTCGGCCATGCGGAGCGTGTCCAGCGCTATACGGTCACCAGCACCACCAACCCGGTCCCGCGCGATCCGAAGGACTGGCAGTTCCAGGCCTCCAACGACGGCGCCACCTGGACCACGCTCGACACGCAAAACGACCAGGCGTTCGACATCCGCCTGGAACTGAAGACCTATGCGATCGCGAATCCTGCCTCTTATCGCTACTACCGGCTCAACATCACAGCCAACAATGGCGACGCAACCCTCACGGATCTTGCCGAACTGGGGCTGTTCGTTTCCAAGCCGTAGTGGGCTCGATGCCCCGCCGCGACATCTTCGCCGTGTGACCGCGAGGTCGGAATCGTGGGGCGAACACCAGCGGCCCATTCCTACAACGCCGCCGGTCCCCAAGCGCGGATCCTTCGGGCACATCGAAGGAGCACCTTGCATGACCGACTATGTGAAGCCACCTGGGAACAGGCCCGTCCTCGTCGCCGATCCGGACGCCCGGCGCGATGCGATCGAAGAGGAGGGCACGGCTGAAGAAACAGCGGCAAAGCGCGACGCCGCCGTTGCAGAAAAGGCGCGACAGGAGCAGCTCGCGAATTCCGGCCGCGGCGGCCGGCCTTCCGTCGATGGCGGCGGTCCGGCGCGTGCCGATTCAAGAGGTGCGCCAAGCGGACCTGGCGCTTGACGGCCACCCCGTAGCACCCCGATTCGGGGGCGGCCCTGGGGCGCCGCGCCCATCGTCCCCGCTATTCATCGACGCGGGGCTGCTTCTTCGCGCGCGGACGTCATGGGAATGCTTGCGGGATGCGTGAGATATCTGTTCCTGCGAATCCTGGCGTACTCGGCGCGTGCTGCGGCCGCAGCCTTGCGCAGCCTTCTGGATTCCGCGATCTCGTGCGCTGCGATGGCCGTGATCGCAGCCAGCTCTTGTTCGGTCAGCTCGGATCGGTCATGGCGCATTCCGGCATTGAAGAATGCACCGGTGTCCGGATTCGCCCGAGGGGGTAAGCAGCGGGTAAAGCCGCGTGACATCTTGCGTTGCGCCAGGCCGTGGATTGCCGCGGGTGGACGCATCGAGAAGTGCCGCTCGAATCGATGATCGAAAAATTCGATCGTCAAGGGCAAAAGGTTTCGCCAACACCCCGTGCAGGAAGTCCGAAGATTCATCCCATGGCTCGGAAATACCTCCGACGCCAACTGTGAATTCAATCGAATTCAGTACCGAGGAGTGAACCATGCCGGACATTCGCAGCGCATCTGAGCGCGGCCCTACGAGCCGCCCGCTCCCTGGGCGGAGGCAAATGTCCAAACGGCCTCACTAATCGACAAGACACGCACCCTCGCTCCAACGAGGATGCGTGCCAAAGGGTAAACCCTAGCCTTCTTCTTCTTCTTCTTCTTCTTCTTCGCACCCTCAATACGGAGTCATTCATGCCCATCCAGGCCACCCCCACCGCCGGCGCCAGGCTTCTCACCCCCAAGGACCACACGCTGGTGATGATCGACTTCCAGTCGCAGATGGCCTTCGCCACGCACTCGATCGAAGCCATCACGCTGCGCAACAACGCAGCCCTCGTGGCCAATGCGGCCGCCGGCTTCGGCGTGCCCACCGTGCTCACCACCGTGGCCGAGAAGAGCTTCTCGGGCCCGATGTTCAGCGAGATCACCGACGCCTTCCCGGGCCACAAGATGCTGGACCGCACCTCGATGAACACCTGGGAAGACGCCGCCGTCATCGCGCGCATCAACGAGATCGGCAAGCCGCGCATCGTGCTGTCGGGCCTGTGGACCGGCGTCTGCATCGTGGGCCCGGCACTGTCGGCCATCGACCAGGGCTTCGAGGTGTTCGTGATTGCCGACGCCTGCGGCGACGTGTCGGCCGAGGCGCACAACCGCGCGATGGACCGCATGGTGCAGGCCGGCGCGCAGCCCATGACCTCGCTGCAGTACCTGCTCGAATTGCAGCGCGACTGGGCCCGCACCGACACCTACGAAATGACCACCGGCATCGCGAAGAAGTTCGGCGGCGCCTACGGCCTGGGCGTGACCTACGCCAAGACCATGTTCGGCGCGCACGAAGGCTGAACGCCGCGGTGAACAAGATGAAGCCCTACATCCTGTCGCTCGCGCTCGGCCTGCTGGTCGGTGTGATCTATGCACTGTTCCAGGTGCGCTCGCCGGCGCCGCCGGTCATCGCCCTCGTGGGGCTTCTGGGCATCCTGCTCGGCGAGCAGATCCCGCCGCTCGTCAAGAGCGTGATCAGGCCGCAGGCCACCGCGACGTCGTGGCTGCACCAGCAGGTCAAGCCGCACGTGTTCGGCGAACTGCCGCAATGCGCCAAGGCCGAACCGGGCGCCGCTGCGCGCAAGGACGCATGAACGATCCGCTCGACGAACGACGCCGCCGGCTGTGCCTGGGCACGCTCGGCGCCGCAGCCCTTGCCGGAACGGCAGGCGCACAAACCACCCAAAGGAAACCCGACATGGCCGGCACCACCGCCCCCGACCTGATCCTGCACAACGGCCGCTTCACCACGCTGGACCGCGCCAACCCCACGGCCAGCGCCGTCGCCATCAAGGACGGCCGCTTCCTGCGCGTCGGCCGCGGCGAAGACGTGCTGCCGCTGGCCGGCAGCGGCACCCGCGTGGTCGACCTGCAGGGCAGGACGGTGTTGCCGGGCCTGATCGACAACCACCTGCACATCATTCGCGGTGGCCTCAACTACAACCTCGAACTGCGCTGGGACGGCGTGCGCAGCCTGGCCGATGCCATCGGCATGCTCAAGCGGCAGGTCGCCATCACGCCCGCGCCCCAATGGGTGCGCGTGGTGGGCGGCTTCACCGAGCACCAGTTCGCCGAAAAGCGCCTGCCGACCATCGAGGAGCTGAATGCCGTGGCGCCCGACACGCCGGTGTTCATCCTGCACCTGTACGACCGCGCGCTGCTCAACGGCGCCGCGCTGCGCGCCGTCGGCTACACCAGGGACACGCCCGCGCCGCCCGGCGGCGAGATCGTGCGCGACAGCGCCGGCAACCCCACCGGCCTGCTGCTGGCCAAGCCCAACGCGTCCATCCTCTACGCCACGCTGGCCAAGGGCCCGAAGCTGCCGCTGGACTACCAGGTCAACTCCACGCGCCACTTCATGCGCGACCTGAACCGCCTGGGCGTGACCGGCGCCATCGACGCGGGCGGCGGCTTCCAGAACTACCCCGAGGACTACCAGGTGATCCAGCAGCTGGCCGATGCCGGCCAGCTCACCATCCGCCTGGCCTACAACCTGTTCACGCAGAAGCCCAAGCAGGAAAAGCAGGACTTCCTGAACTGGACCTCGACCTCCAAGTACAAGCAGGGCGACGACTACTTCCGCCACAACGGCGCGGGCGAGATGCTGGTGTTCTCCGCCGCCGACTTCGAGGACTTCCGCCAGCCGCGCCCCGACATGGCGCCCGAGATGGAAGGCGAGCTCGAAGAGGTGGTGCGCGTGCTCGCGCAGAACCGCTGGCCGTGGCGCCTGCATGCCACGTACGACGAGACCATCGATCGCGCGCTCGACGTGTTCGAGAAGGTCAACCGCGACACGCCGCTGGCCGGCCTGAACTGGTTCTTCGACCACTGCGAGACCATCTCCGAGAAGTCGATCGACCGCATCGCGGCGCTCGGCGGCGGCATTGCCGTGCAGCACCGCATGGCCTACCAGGGCGAGTACTTCGTGGAGCGCTACGGCGCCGGTGCGGCCGAGGCCACGCCGCCCGTCAAGCGCATGCTCGAGAAGGGCGTGAACGTCTCCGCCGGCACCGACGCCACGCGCGTGGCTTCGTACAACCCGTGGGTGTCGCTGTCGTGGCTGGTCACCGGCAAGACCGTGGGCGGCATGCAGCTCTACCCCCAGCGCAACTGCGTGGACCGCGAGACCGCGCTGCGCATGTGGACCGAAAAGGTCACCTGGTTCTCCAACGAGGTCGGCAAGAAGGGCCGCATCGAGGCCGGCCAGCTGGCCGACCTGATGGTGCCCGACCGCGACTTCTTCGCCTGCGCCGAATCCGACATCGCCGACACCACCGCGCTGCTGACGATGGTGGGCGGCAAGGTCGTCTACGGCGCCGGTCCCTTCGCGCCGCTCGACGAAGGCGCGCCGCCCGTGGCCATGCCCGACTGGTCGCCCGCGCGCACCTTCGGCGGCTACGGTGGCTGGGCCGACACCAAAGAAGGCGCACCGCTGCAGAAGGCCATGCGCAAGGCCGCAGCGGCCTGCACCTGCGCCAACGACTGCAACGTGCACGGCCACCAGCACGCCACGGCCTGGAGCAGCAAGCTGCCCATTGCCGACCTGAAGAGCTTCTGGGGCGCGCTCGGCTGCGCATGCTGGGCGGTATGAAGATGCGCTGGACCACCACCCCCGCGCTGCGCTGGATCGCCTTGCTGCTGCTGTGCGCCGCCTACCTGCAGGGCGGCTTCAACAAGGCCGCGGACTTCGCCTCGGCCATCGCCGAGATGAACCACTTCGGCGTGTCCCCCGCGGCGCCGATGGCGGCGGCGGTCATCGTGCTGGAGCTGGGCGCCTCGGCGCTCATCCTCACGGGCTTCTACCGCTGGCTGGGCGCCGCGGCACTGGGCGCGTTCACGCTGTTCGCCACCTTCGTGGCGCTGCGTTTCTAGGAGATGCCGGTGGGGCAGGAGCGCTTCATGGCCGCGAACTCGTTCTTCGAGCACCTCGGGCTGGTCGGCGGCTTCCTGCTGGTGGCCTGGCACGACCTGAAGGAGCGCGCGCATGGCTGAGACCGCCAAACCCGCCGGCAGCTTCGCGCCGCTGCGCCAGCCGGTCTTCGCGGTGCTGTGGGCCGCCACCGTGCTGGGCAACATCGGCAGCTTCATGCGCGACGTGGCCAGTTCGTGGCTGGTGACGGACCTGTCCGCCAGCCCGACGGCGGTGGCGCTGATCCAGACCGCGGCCACGCTGCCGATCTTCCTGCTCGCGATTCCCGCGGGCGTGCTGTCGGACATCCTCGACCGCCGGCGCTTCCTGATCTTCGTGCAGCTGGTGCTGGCCGGCGTGAGCGGCACGCTGCTGGTGCTCTCGCACACCGGTTCGCTCACCGTCGAGTACCTGATCGGCCTGACCTTCGTCGGCGGTATCGGCGCGGCGCTGATGGGGCCGACCTGGCAGTCGATCGTGCCGGAGCTGGTGCCACGCAGCGACCTCAAGAGCGCTGTGGCGCTGAACTCGCTGGGCATCAACATCGCACGTTCCATCGGCCCGGCCGCGGGCGGCCTGCTCCTGGCGAGCTTCGGCGCGGCCATGACCTACGGCGCCGACGTGCTGAGCTATGTGTTCGTCATCGCGGCGCTGCTGTGGTGGAAGCGGCCGGCGGCCGTGGACAGCGGCCTGTCGGAGAACTTCCTGGGCGCCTTCCGCGCCGGCCTGCGCTACACGCGCGCCAGCAAGGAGCTGCACCGCGTGATGCTGCGCGCGGCCGTGTTCTTCCTGTTCGCCAGTTCGGTGTGGGCGCTGCTGCCGCTGGTGGCGCGCCAGATGCTGGGCGGCACCGCCGGCTTCTACGGCGTGCTGCTGGGCGCCGTGGGTGCGGGCGCCATTGCCGGTGCGCTGGTCATGCCGCGGCTGCGCGAGCGGCTCGATGCCGACGGCCTGGTGCTGCTGGCCTCGCTGATCACCGCCGCCGTGATGGGCGCGCTGGTGTTCGCGCCACCCAAGTGGCTGGCCTTGCTGCTGCTGTTGCTGCTGGGCCTGGGCTGGATCATTGCGCTGACCACGCTCAACGGCGTGGCCCAGGCCATCCTGCCGAACTGGGTGCGCGGGCGCGGGCTGGCGGTGTACCTCACCGTGTTCAACGGCGCGATGGCGGCCGGCAGCCTGGGCTGGGGCCTGATCGCGCAGGAGGTCGGCGTGCCCGCCACGCTGGTGGCCGGCGCCGTCGGCCTCGTGGTCGTGGCGCTGCTGTTCCATCGGGCGCGGCTGCCCGCGGGCGAGTCGGACCTGCAGGCCTCGAACCATTGGCCCGAGCCGCTGGTGGCCGAGCCCATCGCGCACGACCGCGGTCCGGTGATGGTGCAGGTCGAATACCGCATCCGCAAGGAAGACCGCCCGGCCTTCCTCGACGCGATGAAGCGGCTGTCGCTGGAGCGCCGCCGCGACGGCGCCTACGCCTGGGGCGTGACCGAGCACACCGGCGACGCCGAGCGCGTGATGGAGTGGTTCCTCGTCGAGTCGTGGGCCGAGCATCTGCGCCAGCACCACCGCGTGTCGCATGCCGACGCCGACCTGCAAAGCGAGGCCGTGCGCTTTCACATCGGGCCCGAAAAGCCTGCGGTGCATCACTTTCTTTCTCTCTGACAACCCAGGAAAAACATGGCCACTTCCAAACCCGCCAAATCCGCAAAGCCAGGCAAGTCCCTCAAGGCCCTCGCCGACAGCACCAAGGCGCGCCGCACCGCGTCGCTCCACACGCCCAGCGACCTGGGCGCCGACGCCACGCGCGACATCTCCGCGGCGCTCAATGTGCTGCTCGCCGACGTGTTCGCGCTGTACTTCAAGACCAAGAACTTCCACTGGCACATGTCGGGCCCGTCGTTTCGCGACTACCACCTGCTGCTCGACGAGCAGGCCGACCAGATCTTCGCCACGGTCGATCCCATTGCCGAGCGGGTGCGCAAGGTGGGCGGCACCACGCTGCGTTCCACCGGCCATGCCGCGCGGCTGCAGCGCCTGTCGGACAACGACGCCGACTTCGTGACCCCCATCGGCATGCTGGCCGAGCTGCGCGAGGACAACCAGCGCCTGGCCGGCTTCATGCGCGCCACGCATGCGGTGTGCGACGAACACGGCGACGTGGCCACCGCCAGCGTGCTGGAGAACTGGATCGACGAGGCCGAGCGGCGCACGTGGTTCCTGTTCGAGTCGGTGCGCCAGGGCTGAGCCCGCGGCACGTTTCATTCTTTCCCTTCACTCCACTGCAAAAAGGAAACCACCATGACCACTCTCACCCTGCGCGACGGCACCGAGCTCTACTACAAGGACTGGGGCTCGGGCCAGCCCATCCTGTTCAGCCACGGCTGGCCGCTGAGCGCCGACATGTGGGACGCCCAGATGCTGTTCTTCGCGGAACGCGGCTACCGCACCATCGCCTTCGACCGCCGCGGTTTCGGCCGCTCGAGCCAGCCCTGGACCGGCTACGACTACGACACTTTCGCCGACGACATCTCCGAGCTGGTCGAGAAGCTCGACCTGAAGGACGTGATCCTGGTGGGCTTCTCGATGGGCGGCGGCGACGTGACGCGCTACATCGCGCGCAAGGGCACGGCGCGCATCGCGAAGCTGGCGCTCATCAGCGCCGTGACGCCGCTGTTCATGAAAACGGCCGACCACCCCGTGGGCCCCGACGCCTCGCTGTTCGCAGGCATTCGCGCCGGCCTGGCTGCCGACCGTCCGCAGTTCCTGGACGACTTCAGCACGCTCTTCTACGGCACCAACCGTCCGGGCGCCAAGGTGTCGCAGGGCGTGTTCAAGCAGACGCTGCAGATCGCGCTGCAGGCCTCCATCAAGGCAACCATCGACTGCGTGACCGCGTTCTCCGAGACCGACTTCCGCCCCGACATGGCGAAGATCGACGTGCCCACGCTGGTGATCCACGGCGACGACGACCAGGTGGTGCCCATCGAGGCCACCGGCAAGCTCGCGGCCGAAATGATCAAGGGCTCGACCTTCAAGGTCTACGCCGGTGCGCCGCACGCGACCTGCAACACGCACGCCGAGCAGGTCAACGCCGACCTGCTGGCGTTCATCAAGGGCTGACGCGGCCTTCGCCTGGGGCGCGCAGGGCCTGCGTGTCCCCGGCCCGGTCGCCCAGGCAATGAACAATCCGGGGCGGCCGTGCCTGCATGGAAACGCCCCGCAGCCAGAGCTTTTCATGACAGATTCTTCTTCCCCATCGGTTCAGGACAATCCCGCGAAGCACCGCTTCGAATACGCGTCGCAAGGCGAACGCGCGGTTGCCATCTATTCGCTGGACGGCGATGTCATCACCTTCATCCACACCCTGGTGCCCGAGGCGCTGCAAGGCCAGGGCATCGCGAAGCAGCTGGTGCTGGCAGGCCTGGCCTCGGCGCGCGAGCGCGGGCTGCGCGTGATCCCGCAGTGTCCGGTGTTCGCTGCCTACATGCGTGCGCACCCCGAGACGCACGACCTGCTGGCCGACGACGGCCGCAAGCTGCTCGGCCTTTGAAGCCGGGGGCACGAGGAGCCCGCGCATGACCGCGGGCGACCGCCGCCCCGGGCTTCAAACCTGGCTTTCGATACGCATGCGACGGCGCCACACGCCGGGCGGAGCGCCGGCATGTTGGGAGAAAACCCGCGTGAAGTGGCTTTGATCCGCAAAGCCGCAGGCTGCAGCCACATCCGCCAGCGGCATCTCGAAGTCTGCAAGCAGCGCGCGCGCATGCGCCAGCCGCTGCGCAATCAACCATTGGTGCGGTGTCAGCCCGGTGGTCTCCCGGAAGGCATGGATGAAATAGCTGCGCGAAAGACCGCAGGAATCCGCGATGTCGGCGATCGAGATGCTGCCGTCCATCTTGCTGCGCAACATCTCTTTCGCGCGTGCTTCATGCGAGCGCGAAAGGATCCGGTTCGTGCGGGGTGCCGTTGTCGCTGCACCGCCGTATGTCTCGACGAGGTGGCCCGTCACAACCACGCCCAACTGTTCGACGAACAGCGTGCTCGCGCTGGCCGGATGCGCGAGCGAGGGCGTCAATGCGGCTGCGAGGTGGAAAAGAACATCGTCGCGGTCGCCCGCGATCCGGGCCAGGTCGCCGGCGCGTTTCCCTGGTCTTTCTTCCATGGCCTGGTCGAGGCTTGCCTGCGATATCTCGAGCAGCACGAAGTCGAAGGGGCGCTGGATGTCCGCCCTGTACCGGTCGGAGAAGTCGCGGATGTAGACGGACCCCTTGTCGAAGCTGTGGCATGCAGCGCGGCGCCCGTCGAGGATGCGGCGGCGGTGACCATCGCGCATCGAGATGCCGACGAGCACACCGCGCGCACAAGCCTCGGTCTCGACCTGGTGGGATTGCTGGACATCCATCGACTTGCGGTGAATCCGGATCCCGCTCGCGCCGATGCTTTGATCTCTTTGAAGTTGGCTCGACGTGCAGCCCAATGTGTCTTTGGGGAGCGGGGCGGGTTGCTGGTGCTGGGAGGCAGGCGATCCTCTGTTCACTAAATGATTGCTTCCGGCGTGCATGGGGCGCAGTTGAAAGGCAGGGTCGCTGGACCCTGCCTGCAGGTCATGAAAATGCTCGATTGCGAGCCAAGCCTGCGATTGTGATCCGTGGCCCGAAGGCCGCTGCCGGAACTGCCCCTGCTACAGCTGCCCCTGGCAAACGTACTTGAGGTGCATGTAGTCGTCCAGGCCATGCACGGAACCTTCGCGCCCGTAGCCCGACTCCTTCACACCGCCGAAGGGAGCCGCCTCGGCGGCCAGCGCGCCTTCGTTGATGCCGACGATGCCCGACTCCAGCGCCTCCGCCACGCGCCAGATGCGGCGCACGTCGGTCGAATAGAAATACGCGGCAAGGCCGAAGGGCGTGTCGTTGGCGGCGGCGATCACCTCGGCCTCGGTCTCGAAACGCGTGACCGGCACCACCGGCCCGAAGGTTTCTTCGCAGCTGCATTCCATGCTGGCGTCGGCATTCACCAGCACGGTCGGCGCGTAGTAGTTGGGCCCGTCGCAGCGCGCGGAACGCAGCCGCTCGCCGCCGACAGCGATGCGTGCACCCCTGGACACGGCATCGCGCACATGGCGCTCGATCTTGTCGACGGCACGCGCGTTGATCATCGGGCCGATCTGCGAGTCGGGCTCGGTGGCCGGGCCGACCTGGAGCGCGCCCACGCGCCCCGCCAGCTTGTCGACGAAGGCGTCGTACACCTTGGCCTGCACGAACACGCGGTTGGGGGACACGCAGGTCTGGCCGCCGTTGCGGAACTTGGCGGCCATCAGGCCTTCCACCGCGGCGTCGATGTCGGCGTCCTCGAACACGATGAAGGGCGCGTTGCCGCCGAGCTCGAGCGACAGCTTCTTGAGCGTATCGGCCGAGGCGCGCGCCAGGTGCTTGCCGACGGGCGTGGAACCGGTGAAGCTGATCTTGCGCACGCGCGCATCGGCCAGCCACACATCGACCACTTCGGGCGTGCGTTCGCGCGAGGCGGTCACGATGTTGAGCACGCCCGCCGGCACGCCCGCTTCCTGCGCCAGCTTCACGAGCGCAAGCGAAGTCAGCGGCGTGTCCTCGGCCGGCTTGCAGACCACGGTGCAGCCCGCGGCCAGCGCGGGCGCGATCTTGCGGGCGATCATCGCGGCCGGAAAATTCCACGGCGTGATCGCGGCGACCACGCCCACGGGCTCCTTCAGCGCGAGCATGCGGCGGCCGGTGACGGGTGCGGGAATCACCTCGCCGTTGGCGCGCGTGGCCTCTTCGGCGAACCACTCGACATAGCTGGCCGCATAGGCCACTTCACCGCGGCCCTCGGCCAGCGGCTTGCCCTGTTCGCGCGAGATCAGGCGGCCCAGGTCTTCCTGGTGCGTGAGCATCAGGTCGTTCCAGCGCTTGAGGATCTGCGCGCGCTGCTTGGCCGGCACGGCGCGCCAGGCGGGGAAGGCCGCGTGCGCGGCATCGACCGCGGCGCGCGCATCGGCGGCCGTGCCGTCGGGCACGCTCGCGAAAACGCTGTCGGTGGCGGGGTCGGTCACGTCGAGGCGGCGGGCATCGCTGGCGTCGCGCCATTCGGCGCCGATGAGATGAAGGCCCGGCAGCAGGTCCTGGCGTTGGAGGGTGAGTGGCATGGTCGAAAGATTGATGAGGGATGGTTGCAGGTCAGGCCGCGGCCACGCGTTCGGCAATGGCGATGCCCAGTTCCGTCGTGGAAGCCGTGCCGCCCAGGTCGCGCGTGCGCGGCCCTTCGCGCAGCACCGCCTCGATCGCGCCGAGGATGGCGTCGTGCGCCGCGCGGCCCGCGCCCTGGCCCTGTGTGAGGAAGTCCAGCATCAGCGCACCCGACCAGATCATCGCGATCGGGTTGGCGATGTTCTGGCCGTAGATGTCGGGCGCCGAGCCGTGCACCGGCTCGAACAGCGACGGAAACTTGCGCTCCGGATTGAGGTTGGCCGACGGCGCGAGGCCGATGGTGCCGGTGGTGGCCGGGCCGAGGTCCGAGAGGATGTCGCCGAACAGGTTGCTCGCCACCACCACGTCGAAGCGCGTGGGCTGCAGCACGAAGCGCGCCGACAGGATGTCGATGTGCTGCTTGTCCACCGTCACCTCGGGGTAGTCGCGGCCAATGGTGTCGGCGCGGCCGTCCCACCACGGCATGCTGATCGCGATGCCGTTGCTCTTGGTGGCCACCGTGAGGTGCTTGCGCTTGCGGCTGTTGGCCAGTTCGTACGCGTAGCGCAGCACGCGGTCGGTGCCGTGGCGGGAGAACACCGACTCCTGGATCACGATCTCGCGCTCGGTGCCTTCGTACATCACGCCGCCGAGCGAGGTGTATTCGCCCTCGGTGTTCTCGCGCACCACGAAGTAGTCGATGTCGCCGGGCTTGCGGCCGGCCAGCGGGCAGGGCACGCCTTCGAACAGGCGCACCGGCCGCAGGTTGATGTACTGGTCGAACTCGCGGCGGAATTTCAGCAGCGACCCCCAGAGCGACACATGGTCGGGCACGGTGGCGGGCCAGCCGACGGCGCCGAAGTACAGCGCATCGACGCCCTTGAGCTGCTCCTTCCAGTCGTCCGGCATCATCTGGCCGTGCTGCGCGAAATAGTCGCAGCTGGCCCAGTCGATGACGCGGCAGTCGAGCTCGAAGCCGAAGCGCTCGGCGGCGGCCTGCACCACGCGCAGGCCCTCGGGCATCACTTCCTTGCCGATGCCGTCGCCGGCGATCAGCGCGATCCGGAAGGTCGGTGTCATTTCGGTCTTTCTCATGATGATGCGAGGGCCGCGGTGCGGTCCATTTCGTCGAGCCAGCCGCAGCGCAGTTCGGGCACGGAGCGCGCGAGCAGCTCGTAGTAGGGGTGGTGCGGGCCGCGGTCGTAGTCGGCGCGCGCCACCTGCGCGAGCTTCCTGCCGTGCTGCATCACGACGATCTCGTCGCACACCGCGCGCACCGTGTGCAGGTCGTGGCTGATGAAGAGGTACGACACGCCCAGCTCGCGCCGCAGCTCCGCCATGAGGTCCAGCACCGCCGCGCCGACCACCGTGTCGAGCGCCGAAGTCACTTCGTCGCAGAGGATGAGGTCCGGCTCGGCCGCGAGTGCGCGCGCGAGGTTCACCCGCTGCTTCTGCCCGCCCGAGAGGCCGCCCGGCAGGCGGCCGGCCACGGTCTGCGGCAGCTTCACCAGGTCCAGCAGTTCGCGGATGCGCTTGCGCAGCGGCTCGCCGCGCAGGCCCTTGTAGAACTCCAGCGGCCGCGCCAGGATGCGTTCGATGGTCTGCGACGGATTCAGCGCCGTGTCGGCCATCTGGAACACGATCTGGATCCGGCGCAGCTCGTCGCGCTCGCGCTGCTGCAGCGTGGGCTTGAGCTCGCGGCCGTGGAACAGCACGCTGCCGCTGCTGGGCTTGAGCAGGCCCGCCACCGCCCGCGCGAGCGTGGTCTTGCCCGAGCCCGATTCGCCGATCACGCCGATGGCCTGGCCGCGGTAGAGCTTCAGGTCGATGCCCTCCAGGATCGGCTTGGCCGGCCGCCCCTGTGCATCCACCGGCCCGTAGCCGGCCGAGAGCTGGCGCACCTCGAGCAGCAGTTCGGGCTCGTCGTTCCCGGCCGGTGCCGGGGCGCGCGCCACCGGCCGCGCGGCGGCCAGCAGGCTCTTCGTGTAGTCGTCGGCCGGCGCCGCGAGGATCTGCCCGGTCGTGTTCAGCTCGCGCATGCTGCCGTTGCGCAGCACCAGGATGTGGTCGGCCATCTGCGCCACCACCGCCAGGTCGTGGCTCACGTACACCGCAGTGGCGCGGCGCTCGCGCACCACGCGGCGGAAGGCGCGCAGCACCTCGATCTGCGTGGTCACGTCGAGCGCGGTGGTCGGCTCGTCGAGGATCACCAGGTCGGGGTCGCCGATCAGCGCCATCGCCGCCATCAGCCGCTGCAGCTGGCCGCCGGAGACCTGATGCGGATAGCGCGCGCCGATGCCCTCCGGATCGGGCAGCGCCAGTTCGCGGAACAGCTGCACCGCCTTCGCCTCGGCGTCGGCCCGCTTGCACAGGCCGTGGATCACGGTCGGCTCGACCACCTGGTCCATGAGCGTGCGCGAGGGGTTGAACGATGCGGCCGCGCTCTGCGCGATGTAGGCGACGGTGCGGCCGCGCAGCGCGCGCCGTGCGCGGGCATCGAGCGCCAGCACGTCGGTGTCGCCGATCTGCACCCGGCCGCCCGCGATGCGGCAGCCCTCGCGCGCATGGCCCATCAGCGCGAGCGCGGTGGTGGTCTTGCCGGAGCCCGATTCGCCGATCAGTGCCAGCACCTCGCCGGGCCGCACCGAGAAGCTCAGGTTGTCGACCAGCGTGCTGGCACCGGCGCAGATGCGCAGGCCTTCGACGGTGAGTGATGCACCCATCAGCGGACTCCTCGTTCGCGGGCCGCGCGGCCCGGCAGGTTGTCGATCACCAGGTTCACGGCGATGGTCAGGCTGGCGATGGCCAGCGCCGGCACGATCACCGAGGCCCCGCCCATGGCCAGCGCGCCGATGTTCTCGCGCACCAGCGAACCCCAGTCGGCGGCCGGCGGCTGTATGCCCAGGCCCAGGAAGCTCAGGCTCGCCAGCAGCAGTACGGTGTAGGCGAAGCGCAGCCCCAGGTCGGCCAGCATCGGGCCGGCGATGTTGGGCAGGATCTCGCGCAGCATGATGTAGAGCGTGCCTTCGCCGCGCGTGCGCGCCACGGTCACGTAGTCGAGCGCATTGATGTTCACGGCCAGCGAGCGTGCGATGCGGTAGGCGCCCGGCACGTAGATGATGGCCGCGGTGACCACCAGCATCGGCACCGAGGAGCCGAAGCCCGCCACCATGATGAGCGCGAACATCTTGCTCGGGATCGCGGTCAGGGTGTCCAGGCCGCGGCTGAGGCCGGTGTCGATCCAGCGGCCGCTGGTGGCCGCCAGCAGCGCCAGCGTGGTGCCGGTGCCGCTGGCCAGCAGCGTGGCCATGAGCGCAACGCCGATCGTGTAGCGCGCACCTTCGACGATGAGCGCCAGCATGTCGCGGCCCAGGTAGTCGGTGCCCAGCCAGTGGGCGGCGCTCATCGGGCCGAACACCTGCGCGCTGCTGCCCATGCCGGCTCCGCTTTGCGACAGGAACCAGGGGCCCAGCAGGGCCGCCAGGGCCCAGAACAGCAGCACCACCAGGCCCAAGAGCCCGGTGACGCCGAAGCCGGCGAGGGTGGCCAGGCTGCGGCCGAGCCTGCCGCGCGGCCGCTCCTCGGGCGCCATCGAAGTTGTGGAGGCTGTGGAAGCCCCGGGCGGCAGGGCCGGTGTGGACGTGGACGATGTCATGAGAGCCTCCATGTCAGCGGTGCCGCAGCCGCGGGTTCGCGAGAATGCCGCAGATGTCGGCCGTGGTCACCAGGATCAGGTAGGCGCAGCAGAAGATCATGGCGCAGGTCTGCACCAGCGGCATGTCGCGCTGCGACACGCCATCGACCATCAGCTTGGCGATGCCTGGGTAGTTGAAGATGGTCTCCACGATGATCACGCCGCCCAGCAGGTAAGACAGGCTCAGCGCCACAGCGTTGGCGATCGGCCCCACCGCGTTGGGCAGCGCATGCGCGAGCACCATGCGCATCGGCGAGGCGCCCTTCAGGCGCACCATCTCGATGTAGGGTGCCTCCAGCTGGTCGATGACCGCGGCGCGCGTCATGCGCATCATCTGCGCCACGATCACGCAGCACAGCACGAGCACCGGCATCGCGAAGGCGCGCAGCATCTGGCCCAGCGAATCGATGTCGCTGACGAAGGACAGCGCGGGCAGCCATCGCAGCTTCACCGCGAACACCAGCACCGCGAGCGTCGCGACCAGGAACTCCGGCACCGACACCACGCCCACCGCCGTGGTCGAGGCCACGCGGTCGAACCAGGAGCCGCGCCACACGGCCGAGGCGATGCCCAGCGTGAGCGCGATCGGCACCGAGAACAGCGCCGTCACCGCCGCAAGCAGCAGCGAGTTGGGCAGGCGGCTGGCCACCAGTTCCGACACAGGCATCTGCGTCGTGGCCGAGCGGCCCAGGTCGCCCCGGGTCATGCCCAGCAGCCATTGCGCATAGCGCTGGGGCGCGGGCACGTTCAGCCCCATTTGTGCGCGCAGGGCGGCCACCGCCTCGGGGGTGGCGTCCTGGCCGAGCTGTTCCTCGGCCGCGTCGCCCGGCAGCACGGCGGTGATCGAGAACACGATCACCGACACCGCCAGCAGCGACAGCAGCGCGAGCGCGATGCGCTGGCCCAGGAGCTTGAGAATGACGCCGTTCATCGTGGCTTTCCGTACGCCGGCTGCGGCTTCAGGCTTCCAGCCATACGTTCTCCGCGAAGCTGTAGCCCATGAGGCCGCCGAGCGGAATCGGCGCGAGGCCCTTGAGCTTGGCGCTGTGCCCGTCGATGCTGGCCAGGAACAGCGGAATGCCGATGCCCGCGTCCTGGTGGATCATGGTCTGCATGTCGGCATACATCTGCTTGCGCTTGGCCAGGTCGGTCTCGGCGCGCGAGGCGAGCAGCAGCTGGTCGAACTTGTCGCTCTTCCAGCGCGATTCGTTCCACGCCGCACCCGACTGGAAGAACTGCGTGAGCAGCACGTCGGCGCTCGGCCGTGGGTTGACGTTGCCGAAGCCCACCTGGCTGTTGAGCCAGTGGTTCGACCAGTAGCCGTCGGCCGGCATGCGCTTGATGTCCAGCTCCAGCCCGGCGCGCTGCGCGGTCTGCTGCAGCAACAGGGACATCTCCACCGAGTACAGCGCTGCGGGCGATGCCACCATCGGCACCTTGCCGGTGATGCCCGACTTCTGCAGGTGGAACTTGGCCTTGTCCAGGTCGAAGGGGCGCTGCGGCAGGCCGGCGAAGTGGAAGCGGTTGGTCGGGTCGATCGGCTGGTCGTTGCCGATCACCGCGTAGTCGAGCGCGATGGTCTTCTTCATCTGCTCGCGGTCGAACAGGTGCTTCATGCCGAGCACGAAGTCGGGGTTGGCGCCGGGGCCCACATCCTTGCGCATCACCAGGTCGGAGTACTGGCCCGACTGGGTGACGAAGATGCCGAAGCCGGGCGTGCCCTTCACGCGGTCCACCGAGCGCGGATTGACCGAGCCCACCAGGTCCATGCCGCCCGACAGCAGCGCGTTGACCCGCGCGCTCTCGTCGCCGATGCCCACGAACTCGATCTCGTCCAGGTACGGCTTGCCCGGTTTCCAGTAGGCGTCGTTGCGCACCACCACCGAGCGGATGCCGGGCTTGAACTCCTTGAGCTTGTAGGGGCCGGTGCCGATGCCGGCGTTGAAGTCGGTGGTGCCGTCCTTGACGATGTGGAAATGGAAGGTGCCCAGGATCACCGGCAGGTCGGCGTTCGGCGCGGTGAGCACCACCGTCACTTCGTTCGGGCCGCTGGCCTTCACGCTCTCGATCTGGTCGGCGAGCGCCTTGGCCTTGGAGGCGGTGGCCGGGTCCTTGTGGCGCATCACCGAGAACACCACGTCGGCGGGCGAGAGCGCCTTGCCGTCGTGGAAGGTCACGCCCTTGCGCAGCGTGAAGACCCAGGTCTTCGCGTCCTTGGTGCTGAACGACTCGGCCAGCGCGGGCTGCGGCGTGAGGCTGCCGTCGAGCGTGGTCAGGCCGTTGTAGACCATGTTGCAGCGCGAGTAGTCGGTCTGGTTCGACTGCTTGGCCGGATCGAGCGTGTCGGTCGCGGCTGCGGTGGCGCCCGCCACCCGGATGCGGCCGCCGCGCCGCGGCGTCTGCGCATGGGCGGTCACCGCCATGCCGGCCAGGCTGCCGGCCAGCGTGGCCTGCATGCCCCCGGCCATCAGCATTGCCAGGATGTCGCGCCGCGAGGCGCCGCGTTTCAGCGAATCCATCACGCGAAGGCTTTCGCCGGGACCGACGAGGTTTTCGAACCTCTTGTTGCTGCTGTCGCTCATGGTGGGGTACTCCTGTGGGACCGGTGACTGAGGGTTGAAGAACAAACAAACACGGAACGGAAAATCGACGGACTCGGGGGGTGCTCAGCCTCTCAGGCCAGCTTGTCCTTGAGCGAGTAATAAAGCCCCACCGCCGGCAGGAACCACGGCGCGCCGAAGTGGCCGGGAATGGCGGGCCAGGCGCGGTCCTGCCAGGGGTTCGCGTTGGCATCGCCGTTCATCACGGCGGCCATGCGCTCGCCCATGTGAACCGACATCTGCGTGCCGTGGCCGCTGTAGCCCATGGCGTAGTAGAGGCCGTCGCGCTCGCCGGCGTGGGGCAGGCGGTCCTGCGTCATGTCGACGAGGCCGCCCCAGCAGTAGTCCAGCCGCACGGCGCCGAGCTGCGGAAAGGTTTCGGCCAGCCCCGCGCGCAGGATCTCGCCGCTCGCGGCATCCGACTGCGGGCTGGAAATCGCGAAGCGCGCGCGTCCGCCGAACACCAGCCGGTGATCGGCCGTGAGCCGGAAGTAGTGATGGATGTTCGCCACCGTCGTGTAGGTGCGCCGCGCCGCCAGCAGCGCTTGCGCACGCTCTGCGCCGAGCGGCTCGGTCACCACGATGAAGCTGCCGATCGGCACGATGCGCCGGCGCAGCCAGCCGAAGCTGCCGTAGCCGCCGTGGCGCGTGGCGCCGGTGGCCAGCAGCACCTGCTGCGCGGTGACGGTGCCGCGCGCGGTGTGCAGCCTGTGCGCGTGGCCCTGGCCCAGGCGCTCGATGCGTTCCACGGCGGTGCCGGTGTGGATCTGCGCGCCATGGCGCTGCGCGGCCGTGGCCAGGCCCTGGGCGAAGCGGCCCATGTGCATCTGTCCGCTGCGCTTGTAGAGCAGCCCGCCATGGAAGCGCTCGCTCTGCACCTCGCCGCGCACGCTTGCCGCGTCGAGGATCTCGACCTCGGTGTCCACGCCGTCGTCGATCAGCCGCTGCGCGCTGCGTTCGAGCGCGCCCATCTGGTTCGCACGCGTGGCGAGCTTGAGCTTGCCGTGGCGCATGAAGTCGCAGTCGATCGCTTCCTCGCGCACCAGCCGTGCCACGGTGTCCACCGCGGCGTCGTAGGCGTGGTACCAGGCGCGGGCTTTGGCGATGCCGACCTTGGCGGCCACATCGGCGTAGTCCACGGCCAGCCCGTTGTTGACATGCCCGCCGTTGCGCCCCGACGCTTCGGCCGCCACGCGCGTGCCGGCCTCCAGCACCGCGACGCGGGCGCCGCGCCTTGCGAAGGCCAGCGCAGCCGAGAGGCCCGTGAAGCCGCCGCCGACGATGGCCACGTCGACCTGGCCCGGCAGCGCATGCACCGCGGGCGAGAAGGCCGGCGCCGAATCGGTCCAGTAGGAGTCGAGCTTCATGGCGTGGTGGTGCGGATGGATGGAGTGCGGGAGATCAGAGGCCGACAACGCCGGGCAATCCGCCGATGTCCTGGATTTCGGTGTAGCGGTAGGCCGGGTTGCCCGGGCCGTGGCCGCGGTTGACGAACACCTTGTTGACGATGCCGATGTCGTCCGCCGACATCAGGTCGTAGCGCAGGCTCGACGACACGTGCAGCACATCTTCCGGGTTGCAGCCCAGCGAGTCGAGCATGTATTCGAAGGCCTGCAGGCGCGGCTTGTAGGCCTGGGCCTGCTGCGCGGTGTAGACGCGGTGGAAGGGCGCGCCGAGCATCGCCACGTTCTTCTGGATCTGGTCGTCCGAGGCGTTCGACAGGATCACCAGCGGAATCTCCTTGGCGACCTTGGCCAGGCCCGCCGCCACATCGTCGTGCGGGGTCCAGGTGGGCACCGCGTCGTAGATCTTCTGCGCGTCCAGGTCGAAGTACTGGATCTTCCATTTCCTGCACAGGCGCCGCACCGCGTTCTTCAGCACCACCTCATAGGGCTTCCAGTCGCCCAGCACCTCGTCGAAGCGATAGGCGGTGAAGTCGGCATGGAACTCGGCCATGCGCTCGGCCGGGATGCGGTCGGCGAACAGGTCGGCGGCCATCTCCTTCATGCGGAACCGGGTGAGGGTGCCGTAGCAGTCGAAGGTCACGTATTTGGGACGGAAGGTCATGGTCTCGAGTCCTTTTTCAAAGATGGCAAACAGAGAGGAATTGCGACAAGCTCATTACGAAGTGATTGCAGCACGCAGTCGCGTCGGGGATGTAGGGAAAAGCGGTGCCGCCCGAACCGAAGCTGCGGTTTGCGGGGGCGGCGACAGCATGCCGTGCGGTCTGCCCTTTCGGCGTGCGGCCATGCACCTCGGTGCGGCGCGGCGAAGTCGATGGGCACGCTTTTGAAGCGGAGCGGCCCGCAGGCAACTGCACATGTCGCGGATGGAAGACTTGCATGGCAAGAGTGGTGAAGAAGGGCGGCGGTATGTGGGAATGGGCCGACCGATGCTAGGCAGATCGACGCGGCATTTGTGTGCGTATGCGGGCTCGCCACCGCAGCAAATTGCGAGACCGGGGTGCGTGGCAGGCGAAGCTTGCGAGTTGCGGCGAAGGGCCGATTCGGTCTGGTGCGGCGCCGCAATGTCGTCCAAGATGGACATGCCATTCCCGCCGCAACAAGAGAGATTCCCGATGCCCGAACCCGCTGCGAACGCACCCGCCATGGACGGCGTGGTGCTCAGACCGATGACATCCGCCGACCTGCCGCATGCCCATGCGTTGTCCGCCGAACTGCGCTGGCCGCACCGGCTGGCCGATTGGCAGCAGGTGTTCGCACATGCCGAAGGCACCGTGGTCGAGCGCGACGGCGAGATCGTCGCCACCGCCCTGCGCTGGCGCTGGGGCGAGCGCCACGCCACCATCGGCCTGGTGATCGTCACGCCCGCATGCCAGGGCCGCCGCATCGGACATCGGCTCATGAGCGCGCTGCTCGAAGGGCTGGAAGACCACACCGTGCTGCTGCACGCCACGTCGGAAGGACGGGGGCTGTACGAGCGGCTCGGTTTCGTGCGGACCGGTGAAGTCCGCCAGCACCAGGGCCTTGCGCAGCCGGCACCGCTGATCGCGTTGCAGCGCGGCTGGCGCCTGCGGCCCGCGGGCCTGAACGAACTGCCCGCGCTGCAGGCGCTCGATGCCGCGGCGCGAGGCATGCCGCGCGACGCGCTCATCGACGGGCTGCTGCAAAGCGCCGATGCCTGCGTGGTGCTCGACCACGACAACGCGCCCAAGGGCTTTGCCATGCTGCGCCGCTTCGGCAGGGGCCATTGCATCGGGCCGGTGGTCGCGCCCGATGCCGAGGGCGCGAAGGCGCTGATCGCGCACCTCGCCGGCATGAATGCAGGCAACTTCACGCGCATCGACATCGACTTCGACAGCGGCCTGGCCGAATGGCTCGAAAGCATCGGCCTGCTGCGCGTGGATGCGCCCACGACGATGGTGCGCGGTGCGCCGCTGGCCCGGTCCGCGGACGCACCGGCGCTGTTCGCCCTCGTGACCCAGGCCGTGGGCTGAAGGAGCCGTTCGTGGGAGCCTTCACCTTTCTCTACAAGTCCGACCCGGTGCGCGGCCGCCAGTGGGCCGAGGTGTTCGGCCGCCGCCGGCCGGACATCGACTTTCGCATCTGGCCCGACATCGGCGATGCGGCGCAGGTGCGCTTTCTCGCGGCCTGGGAGCCGCCGCACGACCTGGCCGCGCGCTTTCCGAACCTGCAGGTGCTGTTCTCGTCCGGTGCGGGTGTCGACCAGTTCGATTTCGCCGCATTGCCGGCGGCGCTGCCGGTGGTCCGCATGATCGAGCCCGGCATCGTGCGCGGCATGGTCGAGTACGTGACGCATGCGGTGCTCGGCCTGCATCGCGACATGCCGCAATACCGGCGCCAGCAGCAGGAAGGCCGGTGGCGGCCGCTACCGGTGCGGCCCGCGGGCGAGCGGCGCGTGGGCGTGCTGGGGCTGGGTTCGCTCGGCCAGGCAGTGCTCGAGGCGCTGGTCCCATTGGGCTTCGATTGCGCGGGATGGAGCCGCTCGCGGCATGCGGTCGATGGCGTGCAGTGCCATGCGGGTGCCGATGAACTGCCGGCCTTCCTCGCGCGCACCGACATCCTCGTGTGCCTGCTGCCGCTCACCGATGCGACGCGCGGCATCCTCGATGCGGCGCTGTTCTCGATGCTCCCCCGTGGCGCGGGCCTGGTGCACGTGGGCCGCGGCCCGCAACTGGTCGAGGTCGACCTGCTGGCCGCGCTCGCCGACGGGCAGATCGGCGATGCGGTGCTCGACGTGACCGACCCCGAGCCGCTGCCGCCCGCGCATGCCTTCTGGCGCCATCCGCGCGTGCAGCTCACGCCGCACATCGCGAGCATGACGCAGCCATCGAGCGCCGCGCACGTGGTGCTCGACAACCTCGCGCGCTTCGAGGCCGGCGAGCCGATGCTCGGCCGCGTCGACCGCACGCGCGGCTACTGAAAAAGGCCCGCCGCACGATCTGCTGCGCGCGCCGCACACAACCGCAGCCTGCTTCGCGCGGCACCCCCAAAGCAGCACCACGTCGTGCGGTGCGGCGCCTAAGCTGAGGGCATCGACAGCTTCCTTCGCTCTCGCACCACACACACACCGTCATGACGCATCCCACCGCATTGCCCCACCATGCCGCGCTCGACGCGATCGACCGCGCGCACCTCATCCATCCCGTCTCGCCCTGGCGCGTGCACGAGCAGCGCGGCCCCACCGTGCTGGCCTCGGGCCGCGGCGCCTGGCTGACCGACGGCAAGGGTCACGAACTGCTCGATGCCTTCGCGGGCCTGTGGTGCGTGAACGTCGGCTACGGGCAGGAGAGCGTGGTGCAGGCCGCGGCCGAGCAGATGCGCCGGCTGCCATACGCGACCGGCTACTTCCACTTCAGCAGCGAGCCGGCCATCCGCCTGGCGGAGAAGCTGGTGCAGATCACGCCCGCGTCGCTGACCCGCGTGTACCTCACGCTGGGCGGCTCCGAGGCGATCGATGCCGCGGTGCGCTTCATCGTGCAGTATTACAACGCGACCGGCCGGCCTTCGAAGAAGCAGTTCATTTCGCTGGAGCGCGGCTACCACGGCTCCTCGTCCACCGGTGCGGGCCTCACGGCGCTGCCGGCCTTTCACCGCGGCTTCGACCTGCCGCTGCCGACGCAGCACTACATCGAATCGCCCTACGCCTATCGCCATGCCGCGGGCGGCGATCCCGAGGCGCTGATCGCCGCGTCGGTCGCGGCCCTGCGCGCCAAGGTGGCCGAGCTCGGCGCCGACAACGTGGCCGCTTTCTTCTGCGAGCCGATCCAGGGTTCGGGCGGCGTCATCGTGCCGCCCAAGGGCTGGCTGAAGGCCATGCGCGAGGCCGCGCGCGAGCTCGACATCCTCTTCGTGGTGGACGAGGTCATCACCGGCTTCGGCCGCACCGGCCCCATGTTCGCGTGCGAGGCCGAAGGCGTGGAGCCCGACCTGATGACCATGGCCAAGGGCCTCACCGCCGGCTACGTGCCGATGGGCGCGACCATGATGTCCGAGAAGGTCTACGCCGGCATCGCCGACGGCGCGCCCGAGGGCGCTCCCATCGGCCACGGCGCGACCTATTCGGCGCACCCGGTCGGCGCCGCGGTCGCGCTGGAGGTGCTGCGGCTCTACGAAGAGGGCGGCGTGCTCGCCAACGGCCAGCGCGGTGCGGCGCACTTCGCGGCGGGGCTCGAGGCGCTGCGCGCGCATCCGCTGGTGGGCGACGCGCGCCACCGCGGCCTGCTGGGGGCGCTGGAACTGGTGAGCGACAAGGCCGGCAAGCGCCGCTTCGACCCGGCGCTCGGACTGGCTGACCGCATCTTCACCGCCGGCTACCGCAACGGCCTGGTGTTCCGCTCCTTCGGCGACCACATCCTGGGCTTCGCACCCGCGCTCACGTTCACCGAGGACGAATTCGCCCAGCTGTTCGCGCGGCTGAAGAAAACGCTCGACGAGGTGCTCGAGGCGCCCGACGTGCGCGCCGCGCTGGCGGCCTGAGGGGCCGGGAGGCCGGCGCGCACACGCAAGCACTGCAATAGCCCGCAAGAACCTGCGGCCGACGCAGAATCGGAACTCCTCTCGCAATCGGGCACCGCCATGTCAGAAGCCAACAAGATCGACCGACTCGACCTGCGCATCCTGGCGCAACTGCAGAAGAACGGGCGCATGACCAACGTCGACCTGGCCGATGCGGTCGGGTTGTCGCCCAGCCCCTGCCTGATCCGCGTCAAGCGGCTGGAGCAGGCCGGCTACATCGCCGGCTACGGCGCGCACCTCCGGCTCGAGAAGCTGGGCGACACGCTGACCGTGTTCACCGAGGTCACGCTGCAGGACCATCACCGCGAAGACTTCGTGCGCTTCGAGGCCGCGATCCGCGAGGTGGACGAAGTGCTCGAATGCCACCTGGTCAGCGGCGGCTACGACTACCTGCTGCGTTTTCTGACGCGCGGCGTGAACCACTACCAGGAAGTGATCGAGGGGCTGCTCGAACGCAACATCGGCATCTCGAAGTACTTCAGCTACATCGTCATCAAGTCGCCGTTCATCAAGACGCACTGTCCGATCGAACGGCTGTTTCCCCACGAGCGCTGAGGGGCGCTCTTCGACGCCGATCGAGCCGAGCCTTCTCCATCGGCCGTTTCTGCCGGTGAGCGGGGCAGGGTCAGCGTCCCGCCTCGACCGCATCGGCCAGTTTGGCCAGCGTGTGGAAGTGGTGGTCGGGCACCGTGTGCTTCGATTCGATGGTGCCGCCCGACCCCTTCTGCGCATGGCGGCGTTCGATCCAGCAGGTGGCGATGCCCAGCTGCATGGAGATGCCGATGTCGTGGTACTGGCTCTGCGCCACGTGCAGGTTGTCGGCCTGCCTGTAGCCCCAGGCACCTTCGAAGCGGCCGCGTGCATAGGCGAAGTAGCGCGCGTCGGGTTTCTCGCACAGCGCGTCGTCGCAACTGAGCAGCATGTCGAAGGGCGAGCCCAATGTCTTGTTGAAATGCGCGAGCGCCCAGGCTTGCGCATTGGTCATCGTCACCAGCTTGAAGCGCTTGCCGAGCCGCTTGAGCGCCTCGACCGAATCGGGGAATGCGGGCCATTGCGCCACCGAGTCGCGCAGGCCGCGCGCAGCGGCGTCGGTGTCGGGCAGGCCGAGCGCCGGCGCGACCGCGTGCCAGCAGCGCTCCAGGTCGTCGGGATACCAGCCGGCATTGCCGTCGGCGCGCGCACGCCGGTAGGCGGCCAGGAAGTCGTCGTCGCTCACGCGCGCGTCGGGCGCCACGCTGCGCAGGTACGCGAGCATGCCGCCCTCGAAGTCGATCAGCGTGCCGACGACGTCGAAGGTGAGGACCTTGAAATCTTGCAGGGACATGAAGAAACTCCAACGTGATGAAAAGGCATGACGTTGTCCAGCATAGGTTCGCCCCTGCGAGCGCGTGGTTGAACTGCATGCGCGCCGCGGCACAGGATGCCGTTGTGCGGGCGCGGCCGGCATCTTCTTGCGCAGCGCTCCGCATGGACGCTGCACCCTGAGCAAGACCTGACACTTCGCGACGCAAGAAGGAAAATTCGCTGCCGCAGCAAATTCTCTTCACGGCTGTCATCTCCAATTTTTCAGGGACCGTTAGGTCCTTCCCGTGCAGCAACGCACGCGAAATTCGTCGATTTCAAGAATCCCGGTGCGTCAAAGGATTTCGTGAAAATTTGAGTGAATAGCCCGTGGATGCGTAGTTTTTCGCGGGAATGGATTCATCAAAGCATCATATTCCGTGGATAGAGTCGTGGCCGTTCGGGATCGTCCAGCATCCCGTAAATAACAGTACGCCCACGGGTTTCGATGCAATGACGAATCGTAAAGATGCGAAAGAAAATTCAATTGATTTGAACGAACTGGCCCGCGTGCCGGAAAACCGGCGGCGTGAATTGCTGAAATTCATGCTTGCCGGTTCTGCCGCAGGAATTGCAACCCTGTCCGGTTGCGGCGGCGGCGGTGGCGGCGGCACCGGGGCATTTCCAATCGCGGGCGTGGGCGGTTCAGACAATGGATCTGCACCCGGGAGTCAGAATCCGCCCGGCCAGACACCTCCAGCCCAAAAAGTATCCAGCTTCACCATTTCCGTATTGCCGGACACCCAGTTCTATCCCCGCTACGCGTCGGAAAAAATGGGCGAGCTCTACCAGAAGCTGTATCCGACGATCAAGCCGCAATACGACAATCCATTCAAAAGCCAGACGCAGTGGATTGCGCAAAATGCCCAGCAATTGAAAATGCCGTTCACGATCCATCTCGGGGATATCGTGGACCAGTCCTGGTATTTCGAGGATGAAAAATCGACACCCTGGAGCGATTCGACCGACCTTGTAAGCAACGGCCAATTGAGCAATGGCCAGGTCACGAAAGAATGGGAGCTTGCAAGCCAAGCCATGCAGGTGCTCGAGGCAGCCAAATGTCCCTATTCGATTTGTGCCGGAAATCACGACGTGGGAGCCGTCAAAAAGGTCACGCAATGGGGACCCGATTGGGGTGTGGGCGTGTCCGGTTTTGCAAATGACGACGGTTATCAGGACGGCGGAAAAAATCGAGAAAATCTGTTCGAGCCGTATTTGCAGGTTTTCCCGGCTGATCGCGCCAGGAAACAGTCGACTTTCGGCGGCCGGCATTCATCCGGTTTTCACGAATACCATATTTTCCAGGCAGAGGGAAATCAATTCCTCGTGCTCTCCATGTCGTGGAGAGCGTCGGACGACGCCATTGCCTGGGCGAACCAGGTCATACAGACGCACAAGACGGTTCCGGTCATCCTGGTGAATCACCAATTGATGGGTATCGGAACGGACGGCAAAACCGCTGCGGACACCGCTTATTCGAATTACATCTGGGACAAGCTCATCCGTAACAATGACCAGATCTTCATGGCCGTCAGCGGCCATTACCATGGCTCTTGCGCCAGCGTGAAGAAGAATTCTTTCGGCAACGACGTCCATTTGATGGTGGTCGATTATCAAATGGCCTACATGGGCGGCAACGGCCTCATGCGGATGTATGAATTCGACCTCACGAACAAGAAAATCATTGCCAGCTTGTTTTCTCCGTGGGTGCCTTTGAAGCCCGCGGAAGCGCTCAATGATTTCGACGCGGCCTGGCTGACGGATACAAATCAATCGTTTTCCATCGACATCGATTTCGCCAGGAGATTCGTTTCCTTCAATGCCAATTTCTCCGTTTCCGAAGGAACGGCCGGCGCGGCATTGACAGATGCGGCCAAACAGCTGATCTTGACGAATTACAGCCAGCCGCCGCAAAAGGCCGCCAAGCTGCCGTCAGGCACGGAGGATTATCCCAAGGTTGCCGGCACCCTTGCGCATTGGCGATTTTTCAATGCGGCGGCAGCCGAGGGAAATTTGTTCCCTTACCAGGCGGGGCAGCAAATTCCGGATTCATCGATCGACGCCAAAAACCCGATTTCATTGAATATCTGGATGGGAGATCCGGGCGATCTGACGTGGTCCAAGAGCCATCACCCATTGTCGTCGGCACCCGGAAGCCTGCGTTTCCGGAATGCGACCCAAAGCAAATCGTCCTATTTCACCACCGACCAGAATTCGCCACTGAATGTGGAGACTTTCCCCAATGGCTACACCATCGAGGCTTTCGTCTATATCGATCCGGCCTTCGACTCGACTGTCAACGGCTGGATGGGGATCATGTATCGCCTGGGTGCGCGATCGAATTTGCCCGGATTCGATTCGGGCGACGGCGATTGCGCCCTGATGTTCGCTTTTTCGAATCTGATGGAATTCCAATGGGAAATCGTCCCGACGGACCAGAACACCAATCTGACCTGCTGGTCCGGCGGCGTGTCGGCGGGCCAATGGCTGCACGTGGCCATCGTCAATGATCCGGCCGCTTCCTATTCGACGACCATGTACGTGGAAGGCGCTCCGGTGCTGCGGAACAACACGAACATGAAAGGCATCCGCTACGTGGCCCCCACGCAGCAAATCGCGATCGGCTGCGGCCAGTGGGCCGGCAACATGTCCACGGGTTTCCTGGGGAGCCTGGGCGAGATCCGCATCGTGGGTGCGCCGCTTTCCTCGGACAAGTGGCTCACGGCGCGGGCGGCCTGAACGCTCGATTGCACGGATAAACGAGAGGCTGCATCTCATTCCTGCTGGCAATAAAACAAACAAAATACAAATTGCCTAGCAGTTTCAATTGCGCCGCTCATCCCAGCTCGACTTCCGGCACGGAGATGCGGCGTCAACACCAAGAAGAATCGAATGAGAGACGAGCCGAAGTCGGGGTTGCTGCGCAGAACGGAATCGCTCCTGGAGCTGATGCTGTTTCGCACGCGCTGGCTGCTGGTCCCTTTCTACCTGGGACTGGTGGTGGCGATCGGGTTCCTGCTGATCAAGTTCGCCGGCGCGCTGGTGGCTTCCTATGCCCCCATCGTCCATGGCAACAGCGGCGAGGCCATGATCGCCATCCTCGGTCTGGTCGATGCCGCCCTGGTGGCGAACCTGCTGCTCATCATCATCTTTGCGGGCTACGAGAACTTCATCTCCAAGATCGATGTCGGCCCGAGTGAAGACCGCCCGAAGTGGATGGGCAGCGTCGGTCTGTCGGACCTGAAGATCAAGCTGATCGGCTCGATCGTCGCCATCTCGGCCATCGACCTGTTGAAGTACTTCTTCAACGTGCGCACGTCGAATCCGACGGAGATGGCCTGGGCCATCGGCATTCATCTCACGCTCGTCGTGTCGGGCGTGCTGTTCGCCGTCATGGACTGGATTGCCGACAGCAAGCGCAAATGACCAACGCCGGTTCACGCTGCAGCACACGAGGCTTGCGCCTGGCGCACTCCCTTCCGGGCGTGCTGCTGCTGTGGGTGGGAGGCCATGCAATGGCGGCCTGCGTCACTTCGCCCGGAGCGAGATTGCAGGCCACCGCGGGTTCGGTGTGCAGCGCGGCCGGCAGCTACGGCAGCAGCGGGATACCCGCAGGCCAGTCGGCGCTGGGTGCGTCGACGGGAGGCGGGGTCAACGCGGCGAGCCTGGTCTCCATGTCGTTGTCGCAGAACGGCATCAACGGCGTGCATGCCACCGACGCCGGCTCGCAGATCGACCTGCAAGGCGGGCTGACGCTGGTTCGTCCCGGTGCCAGTAGCGGCATTCGCGGTTTGCGCGCAGCGAACGGTGCCACGGTCAACGTGAACGGGCCGTTGTCGATGACGCTGTCCAACGGATCGAGCAACTACGGCATCTATGCGGAGAGTGCGAACACCCGCGTCGTGCTGAACGGTAGCGTCGGCGTCGCCATCGGCGCCGGGGGCGCCTTCGCACCCGGTATCCGCGCCACCACCGGCGCCACCATCGAAGCCAACGGTGCGGTGGCCGTCACCACGGGCGGCGACATGCGCTCCGATGCGATCACCTCCGACAACGGCAGCACCGTGCGCCTGAATGGCCGCCTGAACCTGGGCGTGACCGGTACGCAAGCCGCCACGCTCAAGATCAGCAGCACCGCAACCATCACCTATGCCGGCGTGGCTGACCTGCGTAACGCGGGCTTGAACGGCTCGGGCATTCGCGCGGTCACGGGCGGTGTGGCCACGGCCACGGCGTCGTCGACCACGTCGATCCAATCGAGCGGAATCAACGGCATCGGCATCTCGGTGCGCGATGCGGGATCGCAGGTGAACCTCGCGGGCCCGGCCAACATACGGGTCACCGGCGCCACGCAGGCGAACACGCCGGCCGGTACGCAAGAGTCCTACGCAGCAGGCCTCCTGGTCACCGGCGGTGGTGCGCTCAATGCGACCAGCTCGCTCGCCATCGCCACCACCGATGCGAGCAGCTACGGCGCTGCGTTGCTTGCGGACAGTCCGTCGATCAGCGCCACGGGCACGGGCTCGATCGCCGCCGCCGGCAGTGCGCTGGGCTTCTTCACGGGCGCGGGCCAGAGCGCGAGCTTCGGTGGTTTCTCGATCGCCAGCGCATCGGGCGATCTCGTGCGCGTCGATGCGGCCACCGGCGCGACGCTCACGCTGAAGAATTCGAGTGCCACGGCCAGCAGCACCGGCAACCTGTTGCACGCGGTGAACGGCAGCAGCCTGGCCTTCGCCGCCGACAACAGCACGTTGACCGGCAACGTGGTGACGGACGCCACCAGCACCGTCTCCATGCGCCTCCTGAACGGCTCTGCGCTGACGGGCAGCATCGACCCGGTGGCACTCGCCATCGACGGCACCAGCCACTGGACGATGACGGGCAACTCCTCGCTGAGCAGCCTTGCGCTGGCAGGGCGCATCGACTTCCAGCCGCCGGGTTCGGGCTTCGTGCCGCAGACGCTCACCGTCAACGGCAACTGGGTGGGGCAGGGCGGTGTGGTGGCCCTGCGCACGGCGCTCGGAGACTCTGCTTCATCGACCGACCGCATCGTGATCGACGGCGGCGCCGTGAGCGGCAGCACCACGCTGCAGGTGCGCAACGCGGGCGGCCTCGGCGCATTGACAACGGGCGACGGGATCATGCTCGTGAGCGCGATCAACGGCGCGACGACCACGGCGCAGACCACGAAGAGCGGCTTCTCCCTCGCCGGTGGCCATGTGGATGCGGGCGCCTACGAATACCGGCTCTACAGCGCGAATGCATCGGGCGACGGCGAGAACTGGTATCTGCGCTCGACCACGCCCGCGGTCGCGAGTCCGCCGGCCCCGGCCACATCCGACGCAGCTGGGGTGGCCGGCACGCCGCCCACCCCGGTGCCTCTTGTTGCGACTTACCGCGCCGAGGTGCCGCTGTTCTCCGCACTGCCGTCGCAGCTTCGCCAGGCCGATCTGGCGATGCTGGGCAACCTCCATCGGCGCACGGGCGATGGCGCCGCGGTGCAGGGCCAGCACGCCGCATGGGGCCGGCTGGTTCATGCCGACGTCGACCTGCGCCAGCAAGGCACGGTCACGCCATCGAGCGAAGGGCGTATGCGAGGCTTCCAGACCGGCATGGACCTGTTCGCGCCGGCGGATTCGGCATGGCGCGCCGGCGTGTACGTCGGCCAGCTCGAGGGCCGGCTCGGCGTGCAGGGCTTCGCGCGCGGCGTGCAGGGTGCAGTGGGCAGCAACGACCTGCGTTCGCGCTACCTGGGCGCCTATGCCACATGGAAGGGCGAGAGCGAACGCTATGCCGACGCCGTGCTGCAGGCCGGCAGCCACCGCTACGGCGTGGAGGCCATGGGCAATCCGGCCAATGCGGGCCGGGGCCGCAGCCTGGTCGCCTCGCTGGAGATCGGGCAGGCGTTCGCGCTCTCACCGGGCTGGCCGGGCTGGCGCATCGAGCCGCAGGCCCAGGTGGTGCACCAGACGCTCGACCTGGACGACACGGTCATCGGCGGCGCACGCGTCTCGCAGCAGACCGGCGGCGGCTGGCTGGGTCGGCTGGGCGTGCGCATGCGCGGCGAGATTGCAACGGCCGCCGGCCTGCTGCAGCCCTATGCGCGCCTGAACTTCTACAGCGCCGGCGCGGGCACCGACGTGGCGCAGTTCGTCAACGCGGCGGCCGTCACCCGCATCGCCGCCGCCACCGGCTACCGCGGCGTGGAACTGGCAGGCGGCTTCACCCTTGCGTTGTCCGAAATCGTCGACGTCTACGGCGAACTGGGCCGTCTCCATGCCACGGGCGGCGGCCTGCGCGCGCGGTCTTCGCTGCAGGGGTCCGGCGGCATGCGTGCGCGCTGGTAGTGCAGTGAAGCAGGCCGTCCGCTTCCGATAGGATCGTCACGCCCCGCGCTGCCGGCGGGCGATGGGCGGCGGGGTCCGCGCCCTTTCCATCCGATCAACCTTCTCCGGCGCGGCCGGATCGAAAGAACTTCAATGCTTGAACTCGTGACGAATCCTCAGGCCTGGGTCGCCTTCGCCACACTGACGGCGCTCGAGCTGGTGCTGGGCATCGACAACATCATCTTCATCTCGATCCTGGTGGACAAGCTGCCCGCGGCCCAGCGCGAATTCGCGCGGCGCACGGGGCTGTTCCTGGCCATGTTCATGCGCGTCGGCCTGCTGCTGGTTCTTGCCTGGATCGTGGGCCTGGTGGCCCCGCTGTTCTCGGTGTTCGGCAAGGGCATCTCGGGCCGCGACCTGATCCTGATCCTGGGCGGCCTGTTCCTGATCTGGAAGAGCACGACCGAGGTCCACCAGTCGCTTGAGGGCGAGCACGAGCAGAAGGCCAGCGCGGTCAAGGCGACCCTGGCGTCGGTCATGCTCCAGATCGTCATCATCGACCTGGTGTTCTCGCTGGACTCGATCATCACCGCCGTCGGCATGGTGGACGACGTGCGGATCATGATCGCCGCGGTGATCGTCTCGGTGCTGCTGATGATGCTGTTCGCCAGCCCGATCGGCCGCTTCGTCTCGAACCACCCGACCATCAAGATGCTGGCGCTGTCCTTCCTGGTGGTGGTGGGCGTGGTGCTGGTCGCCGAAGGCTTCGATCACCATGTGCCCAAGGGCTACGTGTACTTCGCGATGGCGTTCTCGCTGGCCGTGGAGATGCTCAACATCCGCATGCGCAAGAAGGCCGCCAAGGCCGTGGAACTGCACCCGCCGCGCATGCCCGGCGGCTGAAATACCGCATCGTGGGGAGATGATGGATTAGGTCAACGATCCGTCATAAACATATAAAAGCACGACAGCTCCTCCAGGCGCTGGAACAGGAGAACCCGTGCGACTGTATGTATCCCAGCTTCCCTTCGAGACCGCGCTGAGCGGCTCCTTCCTCGGTGCCGGCCAGGCCGGCGGCGGCGCCATGGCGCACCTCGACGACGAGGTGGACCCGATGCGGGTCCTGCTGATCGACCACCAGTCGACCCAGTGCAGGTCGTTCAGCGAAGGGCTGGAGAGCAACGGCTTTGCCGTGGACATCGCCACCGGCGACAACGCCACGGCGAACGCGGCGCTCGCGGGGGACTACGCGCTCATCCTCCTGAACTCGATGCGGCCTGGGCCGGCCGGGTTCAACGCGGTTCAATCGCTGCGCCGCAAGACCGATGCGCCCCTGCTGGTGCTGACCGAACGCGACAGCGTTGCCGCGCGCATGGCGGGCCTGGAGCTGGGCGCAAGCGACTACCTGGTCAAGCCGTTCCCGTTTCCCGAGCTGCTGGCGCGCGTCAAGGCGCTGGCCCGGCATCCGACCGTGCGCCGCATGCCGGTGCTGCGCCTGGGCGACCTGGAACTGGACGAGCGCACCGCGCGGTGTTTCCGCGACGGCATCGAGCTCGAATTGACCCGGATGGAGTTCGCATTGCTGCTGGTGCTGCTTCGCAGCCCCGGCGAGGTGCTTTCTCGGCAACTGCTCGCGCAGCGCGTATGGAACACGGAATTCGACGGCAGGACCAACGCGGTGGACGTGGCCATCCTGCGCCTTCGCAACAAGCTCGACACGCCGTTCGAAACGAAGCTGCTGCACACCGTGCGAGGCGAGGGCTATGTGCTCGAAGAGCGCCTTCACGCCTGATCTGATGTGCGTACCTCACGCGTCGCCTGCGATCGTCCGGGCGACGGTTTTCCTGCTGGCTTGAACACACGAATGATTGAACGACAAGACCTGTTCATCGCGCTGTATGACAACGATGTCATGCGCAGCGCGGCGCTGCAGAACAAGCTGAGTTCGATGGGGCACCAGACCGTCGTATTCACCCACATGGACAACCTGCTGGGCGTGCTGGGAAAACCCCAGCGATTCGACTTGCTCCTGGCGCCCTTGCGGGACGATCTGGTCCAGCGGGTTCTTGCCGCGGGCGAAGAGGACGTGGGCATGCCGGCGCTCCTGCTCGTCGATCGGGCGCAGTGGGGGCAGATGCCGTTTCACAACGAGGACTTCGAAGGCTGCGACGCCATCGACTTCGACGTCGCAAGAACCACCGACGAAGAGCTGGATTGGCGGATGCGCGCGCTGATCGCGAGAAGAAAGGCTTCGTCGCAGGCGGCCCAGTCGCCCAACCTCACCTGGGGCGACTACCGGTTCCTAGAAGGCCGTCGCATCGTGCTGCATCGGGATCGCGAGATTCCGCTGCAGCCGCGCCAGTTCGACTTTGCGCTGGAGTTGTTTCGCAACATGGGCCGCGTGATGACGCGCGACTGGCTCTGGCGGGCGCTGTGCAGGCCCACGGCCCGGCGCGACTCGCGGGTGTTCGACGTGTGCGCGGCCAACGTGCGAAGAAAGCTCGAACTGTGCGAAGAAAACGGCTTCGTGTTGAGGGCCGTCTATGGGCAGGGCTATCTGCTGTCGAAGTGCACTGCAATGAATGAAGAGGAACACCAGCCCGCCGCCTGTTGAACGGGCAGCGCGTGAACGCGCCAATTGATCGACAAGAAAAAACGGCCTTCAGGGCCGTTTTTTTATTCCTCCTGCCATTTCGAGCCGGCAATGCATCCCGGATTGACTGGTCAATTTTTGCAGTATGTTTTATTTGTCGATGAAAGCAGTGGAATTATTTTTCAAATTTGATGGTGCGGCAATCCGTTTGATTTTCTGAAATGCGTAACGACGTAAGTGCTTGCCATCGTTGAAGATTTCTCCATTGAATTGGAAGAATTGGATTGCATCGACATATGAGTTTGTGAATTCCATATTTGATGCCAATAAAAACCAACATATCTCCGTGATAGTTGCGGAAATGCAAATTTCATCACAAATCTACCAATTGGAGCGGTCGAGGTTTCAATTGGTTGCATTAAAGTCCGCGGCTCGCCAGGGAGGCATAGAGCACGGGTCGAACCGGTGCCGCCATCAATTGCAAATGCAGGTCATGAACAGAATATTTCGCGTTATCTGGAACAGCGCACTGGCGCTTTGGACCGTTGCTTCCGAATTCGGGCGCGGGCATGGCAGGTCGAGCGCGACGACGCAGGGCGCCGTGCTGCTCGCAGTCGCCTCGCTGGCGACGGCCAGCTTTCCCGCATCGGCCGCGTGCACGACCGACACGAATGCCAACACGATCAGTTGCACGGGAACCGATCAGAACACCACCGTGGGCGCCGGACTGGCGACGCCGGAAGGCACGGCGGTGTCGGTCGCGTCCGGTACGACGATCAGCACCGGCAACAGCTCGGGCATCAGCATCGGCAACGCGTCGAGCATCGTCGTGCAGAGCGGGGCGGTGGTGCAGAACAACGCCGTCAACAACGGTGCGTCACCCTACCCAAGCATCGGCGCCAACACGATCGAGGTGAACAACAACAGCACCGTCACCATCGAGTCGGGTGCGACCGTCAGCGCCAACGGCGCGGGCACCAACACCGAAGCCATCAATCCGGTCGGCAGCGGCAACACCATCACCAACCACGGCACGATCAGTTCCGCGCACACGGCGATCTGGTTCCAGGCGAGCAGTGGCGCCAACACCGTGGTGAACAACGGCACGATCATCGCGGGCGCCGGCACCAACTCGACCACCGCGACCGTCATCGGTGCCAGCGGTGACATGGCCGTCGACTTCACCAACCGGGGCAGCCTCTTCGGCTCGCTCGTCTTCGCCAATGCGAGCAATGCGCTGCGCTGGTACACGGGCGCCTCGATCACCGGCAACATCGCCGGCGGTGCGGGCGCGGACCTGCTCACGCTCAACAGCGACGACAACGCAAGCGCCACCTTCGCGCCGCTGTCTCTCGCCGGCTTCGAGACGCTGGTCAACAACAGCGGGACCTGGAACTTCAATATCGCGCTGGCGACGGCGGGCATCACCAGCACCACGGTGGCTGGCGGAACGCTGGTCCTGGGCGCCGACAACAGCGCCTACACGGGCAGCATGACCGTCGCCCCGGGCGGTGTGCTGCAGAGCAGCGCGCAGTTCGCGCCAGCAGCGATCGCCGACAACGGACTCGTGCGTTTCGCCCAGCCCGACAACGCAAGCTACGCGGGCCTGGTGAGCGGCACGGGCGGCATCGAGAAGACCGGCGCGGGCACGCTCACGCTCACGCAGGACCAGGCCTTCACCGGCCTCACCACCATCAGCGCCGGTGTACTGCAACTGGGCAACGGCGGCACGGCCGGTTCGGTGAAGGGCGACATCGTCGACAACGCGACCCTCGCCATCAACCGCTCCGATGCGCTCGTGCTGTCGGGCACGATCAGCGGTACCGGCTCGCTCGTCAAACAAGGCGCCGGCACCACGACGCTCACCGCCGCCAACAGCTACGCCGGCGGCACCGCGCTCAAGCAGGGCCGCCTGAACGTCGGCAACAACCTGGCGCT
>NZ_JARXVG010000021.1 GCF_029892485.1 Variovorax boronicumulans | reverse complement strand
GATCGCGATGGAAGAAGGCCTGCGCTTCGCCATCCGTGAAGGCGGCCGTACCGTGGGTTCGGGCGTCGTGGCAAAGATCCTCGACATCTAAGCCGAGCGAAAAGAGTACCGGAGGGGTATAGCTCAATTGGCAGAGCGTCGGTCTCCAAAACCGAAGGTTGTAGGTTCGATTCCTACTGCCCCTGCCACCTAGGTGGCGCCTCCGAAAAAAGCCCGTCGCGTCCCGACGGGAGGCAGAAAAAGCCCATCGTGACCCGATGGGCTTCGGCGTCTCAAGAGACGCATTGAATTGAAGGTCGAAAGACCACAGGAAACCAGCCAAACATGGCCACTTCTCAAATCGAAACCGTGAGCACGGGCGCCGACAAGGCCAAATTGGCCGCGGCTGTGGTGCTGGCAGTGGGCGCCATCGTGGCGTTCTATCTGCTGTCGCGCCAAGGCTCGCTGGTGCAATGGGCTGCGCTGCTGGTCGGCCTGGCCGCGGCCGTGGGTGCCTTCGGCAGCTCGGAGAATGGCCGTCAGTTGTGGGCCTTTGGCCGTGACTCGTGGCGCGAGGTCAAGAAGGTCGTCTGGCCGACCCGCAAGGAAGCGATGCAGATGACGGCTTACGTGTTTGCCTTCGTGGCAATCATGTCCGTCTTCCTCTGGCTCACCGACAAGACGCTCGAATGGGTGTTTTTCGACCTCATTCTGGGCTGGAGAAAATAAATGACCGACGACGCAGTTGAAACCACGCCGAGCATTCCGGAAGAGGAAAACACCTCGGTCCTGGCTCCCGCCGCCAACCCTGATCTGCGTTGGTACGTGGTGCATGCCTATTCGGGCATGGAGAAGGCTGTCGAGCGCAACATCCTCGAGCGCATCAACCGCGCCGGCATGCAGGACAAGTTCGGCCGCATCCTGGTCCCGACCGAAGAAGTGGTCGAGATCAAGAACGGCCAGAAGCGCACCACCGAGCGCCGCTTCTTCCCGGGCTACGTGCTGGTCGAAATGATCATGGACGACGAGAGCTGGCACCTGGTGAAGCACACCAACAAGGTGACGGGTTTCGTGGGCGGCGCCAAGAACCGTCCGGCCCCGATCTCGCAGAAAGAGGTCGAGGACATCGTCAGCCAGATGCAGCAGGGCACCGAGAAGCCGCGCCACAAGGTCGAGTTCACCGTGGGCGAATTCGTGCGCGTCAAGGAAGGCCCGTTCACCGACTTCAATGGCACGGTGGAAGACGTCAACTACGAGAAGAGCAAGGTCAGCGTGTCGGTCATGATTTTCGGCCGCTCCACGCCCGTCGAGCTCGAATTCAGCCAGGTCGAGAAGACCTGAGCCTCGGGCCGCAAGGCCTGAACCATTTCCGGCTGCGCGCTATCCGACTCGGTGCGCGGCCTAGAGCAGAAGAGTCGTCCAACCCCGGGGAGCTGCGGCGAAGGCCAAGGCGATATCACCCGCAAGGAGCAAAAAATGGCGAAAAAAATCGTCGGCTTCGTCAAGCTGCAAGTGCCAGCTGGCAAGGCCAACCCATCACCACCGATCGGTCCCGCACTGGGCCAGCGTGGTTTGAACATCATGGAGTTCTGCAAGGCGTTCAATGCGCAGACGCAGAGCTACGAGCCGGGTCTGGCGCTGCCGGTGGTCATCACCGCGTTCGCCGACAAGAGCTTCACCTTCATCATCAAGTCGCCGCCCGCCGGCGTGCTGATCAAGAAGGCGATCAAGCTGGACAAGGGTTCGGCTCGCCCGCACCTCGACAAGGTCGGCAAGATCACGCGCGCTCAGCTCGAAGAAATCGCCAAGACCAAGATGAAGGACCTGACCGCTGCCGACATGGACGCCGCGGTTCGCACCATCGCCGGTACTGCCCGCTCGATGGGCGTGAATGTGGAGGGCGTGTAAATGTCCAAGATCACCAAGAAGCAAAAAGCGCTCGAAGGCAAGGTCGACAGCAACAAGCTGTACCCGCTTGTTGACGCGATCGTCATCGTCAAGGATGCCGCCACCGCCAAGTTCGACGAATCGATCGACGTGGCCGTGCAACTGGGCATCGACGCGAAGAAGTCGGATCAGGTCGTTCGTGGCGCCGTCGTGCTGCCCAACGGTACCGGCAAGACCAAGCGCGTGGCTGTGTTCGCCCAGGGCGCCAAGGCTGAAGAAGCCAAGGCCGCCGGCGCCGACATCGTCGGCATGGACGACCTCGCTGCGATGGTCAAGGCTGGCGACATGCCTTTCGACGTCGTGATCGCTGCCCCCGATGCCATGCGCGTCGTCGGTACGCTCGGCCAGATCCTCGGCCCGCGCGGCCTGATGCCCAACCCCAAGGTTGGCACCGTGACCCCGGACGTTGCCACGGCCGTGAAGAACGCCAAGGCTGGCCAGGTCCAGTTCCGCGTCGACAAGGCTGGCATCGTGCACGGCACGATCGGCCGTCGCTCGTTCGACAACGACAAGCTGCAGGGCAACCTCGCCGCGCTGATCGACGCTCTGGTCAAGGCCAAGCCGGCGACCAGCAAGGGCGTGTACCTGCGCAAGGTGGCTGTGTCGTCGACCATGGGTCTGGGTGTCCGCGTGGACACGCAAACCATCTCGGCGAGCTGAAGAGATTTGCCCGGCTCCGAAAGGAGCGGGGCGAATGTGGTGGGTCGCGACAGCTTCGGTTGCCGCGAGCCATCCAAGACCGCTGGTGTGCAGGGCGCTGCACTTAATTGCCGGATCGATCCTTCCGGTATCCAGCGCAGATGGCGATCCCGCTGCAAGGAATTTGATTTTTGTTCCGAAACAGTTGGTCGCTGCATGAAAGCGCGATCCTAGGCCCCGGCCGAAGGTCGCATTAAAAGGAGTAGACCTTGAGTCTGAATCGCAGTGAGAAAGAAGCGGTCATCAGTGATGTGACCAGCCTCGCCGCTAAAGCTCAAACGCTCGTGATGGCGGAATACCGTGGCATCACGGTTGCCGATATGACCAAACTGCGCAGCGAAGCTCGCAGCAAGGGTGTGACCCTCAGCGTGTTGAAGAACACGCTGGCACGCCGTGCTGTCGCTGGTAGCGCATTCGAAGTCGTCGGCGACCAGATGACCGGTCCGCTGATCTACGGCTTTTCCGAAGACGCAGTGGCCGCCGCCAAGGTGGTGGCCGACTTCGCGAAGACCAACGACAAGTTGGTGATTCGCGGTGGTGCGTTTGGCGGCAAGGCCCTGGACGTCAACGGCGTGAAGCAACTGGCCAGCATCCCTTCCAAGGAAGTGCTGCTGTCCCAATTGCTGGGCTTGATGCAATCCCCCGTTTCCCGCACGGCACGCGTTCTCGCGGCGCTGGCTGCGAAGCGTGGCGAAGGCGAAGCTGCACCCGTCGCCGAAGCACCGGCAGAAGCGCAGGCTGCTTAAGCCTTGCGTTTGAAGTATTCAACCCAATTGTTAGGAAACAAAAATGGCATTCGATAAAGACGCATTTCTGACCGCGCTCGACAGCATGACGGTCCTGGAACTCAACGACCTGGTGAAAGCCATCGAAGAGAAGTTCGGCGTGAGCGCCGCAGCAATGGCCGCTCCGGCCGGCGCTGGTGGTGGCGCCGCTGCTGCTGCAGTGGAAGAACAGACCGAATTCAATGTCGTGCTGGCCGATGTCGGCGCGAACAAGGTGTCGGTCATCAAGGCAGTGCGCGAAATCACCGGCCTGGGCCTCAAGGAAGCCAAGGACCTGGTGGAAGCCGCTCCCAAGGCTGTCAAGGAAGCCCTGTCCAAGGCTGACGCTGAAGCCGCCAAGAAGAAGCTGGAAGAAGCTGGCGCCAAGGTGGAACTGAAGTAATTCAGTCCCCCTAGAGGGCTGGAGGTGCCTGAAAAGGCCCTCCAGCCTTTGCCGCTTTCAGAGCGCACCCGAAAGACGCCATCCCGATGTGTTTTTCGAGTGTCTTCTGACCCCGACTGCAGAAGACCCCTTGGTTCGGGCGATGTGCAACGCATCGCCGTCCGCCAACGGCTGGTAGTGGCCAGCCGCCAAGCAGTAGTGCCCAGGCACTGCTGACAAGTCGCTGAAGATCTCAAGCTCCGGAGCTCTCATGGCCCAATCGTCCGCGTACAGTTACACCGAACGCAAGCGCATCCGAAAAAGTTTCGGTAACCGCGACAGCGTCGTCGAAATCCCCTACCTGCTGCAGATGCAGAAAGACGCGTACACCGCGTTCCTGCAAGCCGGCATCGCCCCCAAACAACGCACCGTCGAAGGCCTGCAGGCCGCGTTCGACGCCGCCTTCCCGATCGTCTCGCACAACGGTTTTGTCGAGATGAAGTTCCTCGAGTACAACCTCGCGAAGCCGGCTTTCGACGTGCGTGAATGCCAGACCCGTGGTCTGACCTTCGCCTCGGCCGTGCGCGCCAAGGTCCAGCTCATCATCTATGACCGCGAGTCGTCGACGTCGCAGTCCAAGGTGGTCAAGGAAGTGAAGGAACAAGAGGTCTACATGGGCGAAGTGCCGCTCATGACCGAAAAGGGTTCGTTCATCATCAACGGCACCGAACGCGTGATCGTGTCCCAACTGCACCGCTCGCCCGGCGTGTTCTTCGAACACGACAAGGGCAAGACGCACAGCTCGGGCAAGCTCCTGTTCTCGGCCCGCGTGATTCCTTACCGCGGTTCGTGGCTCGACTTCGAATTCGACCCGAAGGACATGCTGTACTTCCGCGTGGACCGTCGCCGCAAGATGCCGGTCACGATCCTGCTGAAGGCCATCGGCCTGAACCCGGAATCGATCCTCGCGAACTTCTTCGTGAACGACAACTTCCGCCTGATGGACAGCGGCGCGCAGATGGAGTTCGTCTCCGAGCGCCTGCGTGGCGAAGTCGCGCGCTTCGACATCACCGACAAGTCGGGCAAGGTCGTGGTCGCCAAGGACAAGCGCGTCACCGCGCGCCACACGCGTGAACTCGAACAGTCGAACACCACGCACATCAGCGTGCCGGAAGACTTCCTGGTCGGCCGCGTCATCGCCCGCAACATCGTGGACGCCGATTCGGGTGAAATCCTGGCCAAGGCCAACGACGAACTGACCGAAGCGCTGCTCAAGAAGCTGCGCACGGCCGGCGTGCAGGACATCCAGGTCATCTACACGAACGAACTGGACCAGGGCGCGTACATCTCGCAAACCCTGCGCATCGACGAAACCGTCGACGAGTTCGCAGCCCGCGTGGCCATCTACCGCATGATGCGCCCCGGCGAGCCGCCGACGGAAGACGCGGTGCAGGCCCTGTTCCAGCGCCTGTTCTACAACCCGGACACGTACGACCTGTCGCGCGTGGGCCGCATGAAGTTCAACGCCAAGGTCGGCCGCGACGAATCCACCGGCCCGATGGTGCTGACCAACGAAGACATCTTGGCCGTGGTCAAGATCCTCGTGGACCTGCGCAACGGCAACGGCGAAGTCGACGACATCGACCACCTGGGCAACCGCCGCGTACGTTGCGTCGGCGAACTGGCCGAGAACCAGTACCGCACCGGCCTGGCACGTATCGAGAAGGCCGTGAAGGAACGTCTGGGTCAAGCGGAGCAAGAGCCTCTGATGCCGCACGACCTGATCAACAGCAAGCCCATCTCGGCCGCGCTGAAGGAATTCTTCGGTGCCTCGCAGCTGTCGCAGTTCATGGACCAGACGAACCCGCTGTCCGAAATCACCCACAAGCGCCGCGTGTCGGCCCTTGGCCCGGGTGGTCTGACGCGCGAACGTGCAGGCTTCGAAGTGCGCGACGTGCACGTGACCCATTACGGCCGCGTGTGCCCGATCGAAACGCCCGAAGGCCCGAACATCGGCCTGATCAACTCGCTGGCCCTGTACGCCCGCCTGAACGAGTACGGCTTCATCGAGACGCCGTACCGCCGCGTGGCCGACAGCAAGGTCACCAACGAGATCGACTACCTCTCGGCCATCGAGGAAGGCAAGTACGTCATTGCCCAGGCCAATGCGACCCTGGACAAGGACGGCAAGCTGACCGGTGACCTCGTCTCGGCGCGTGAAGCCGGCGAATCGATCCTGGTCGGTGCCGAACGCGTCCAGTACATGGACGTGTCGCCCGCGCAGATCGTGTCGGTGGCTGCCTCGCTCGTGCCGTTCCTGGAGCACGACGATGCGAACCGCGCGCTGATGGGCGCCAACATGCAGCGTCAGGCCGTGCCCGTGCTGCGTCCCGAAAAGCCGATGGTCGGTACCGGTATCGAGCGCGTCTCCGCGGTCGACTCGGGCACCGTGGTCACGGCCACCCGCGGCGGTATCGTCGACTACGTCGATGCAACGCGCGTTGTGGTGCGCGTGAACGATGCCGAAGCGGCTGCCGGTGAAGTCGGTGTGGACATCTACAACCTGATCAAGTATCAGCGTTCGAACCAGAACACCAACATCCACCAGCGTCCGATCGTCAAGCGCGGCGACAAGATCGCCAAGGGCGACGTGATCGCCGACGGCGCATCGACCGACCTGGGTGAACTGGCCCTCGGCCAGAACATGCTGATCGCGTTCATGCCCTGGAACGGCTACAACTTCGAAGACTCGATCCTGATCTCCGAACGCGTCGTCGCCGAAGACCGCTACACCTCGATCCACATCGAGGAACTGGTGGTGATGGCTCGCGACACGAAGCTGGGCGCCGAGGAAATCACGCGCGACATCCCGAACCTGGCCGAGCAGCAACTCAACCGCCTCGACGAATCCGGCATCATTTATGTCGGCGCCGAAGTGCAGCCGGGCGACACGCTGGTCGGCAAGGTCACGCCGAAGGGCGAGACCACGCTGACGCCTGAAGAGAAGCTGCTTCGCGCCATCTTCGGCGAGAAGGCTTCCGACGTGAAGGACACCTCGCTGCGCGTGGACCAGGGCTCGCAAGGCACCGTGATCGACGTGCAGGTGTTCACCCGCGAAGGCATCACGCGCGACAAGCGCGCGCAACAGATCATCGACGATGAACTCAAGCGCTTCCGCCTCGACCTGAACGACCAGCTGCGCATCGTCGAAGCCGACGCGTTCGACCGTATCGAGAAGCTGCTGACCGGCAAGGTCGCCAACGGCGGCCCGAACAAGCTGGCCAAGGGCACCAAGCTCGACAAGGCCTACCTGGCGTCGGTCGAGAAGTTCCACTGGTTCGACATCCGCCCGGCGGAAGACGAAGTGGCAACGCAACTCGAGTCGATCAAGAACTCGCTCGAGCAAACGCGCCACAGCTTCGACCTCGCGTTCGAAGAGAAGCGCAAGAAGCTCACGCAGGGCGACGAGCTGCCTGCGGGCGTGCTCAAGATGGTCAAGGTCTACCTGGCCGTCAAGCGCCGCCTGCAACCCGGCGACAAGATGGCCGGCCGCCACGGCAACAAGGGTGTGGTGTCCAAGATCGTTCCGGTCGAAGACATGCCCCACATGGCCGACGGCACGCCGTGCGACATCTGCCTGAACCCGCTGGGCGTGCCCTCGCGGATGAACGTGGGCCAGGTGCTCGAAGTGCATCTGGGCTGGGCCGGCAAGGGCATCGGCCAGCGCATCGGCGACCTGCTGCAGCAAGAGGCCAAGGTGGCCGAAGTGCGCAAGTTCATGGAGCAGCTGTACAACGGCTCGGGCCGTCCGGAAGACCTCGCCCAGTTGAGCGACACCGACGTGCTCGCCATGGCAGCCAACCTGCAAAGCGGCGCGACGTTTGCCACGCCGGTGTTCGACGGCGCCTCGGAAGAAGAAATCCGCGGCATGCTGAAGCTCGCCTACCCGGACGACATCGCCAAGCTCAAGGGCCTGACCGATACGCGCACGCAGGCGTACCTGTACGACGGCCGCACCGGCGACCAGTTCGAGCGTCCCGTCACTGTCGGCTACATGCACTTCTTGAAGCTGCATCACCTGGTCGACGACAAGATGCACGCCCGTTCGACCGGCCCGTACTCGCTCGTCACGCAGCAACCGCTGGGCGGCAAGGCGCAGTTCGGCGGCCAGCGTTTCGGGGAAATGGAAGTGTGGGCGCTGGAAGCCTACGGCGCCGCCTACGTCCTGCAGGAAATGCTGACCGTGAAGTCCGACGACGTGCAAGGCCGTACCAAGGTGTACGAAAGCATCGTCAAGGGCGAGCACTCGATCGAAGCCGGCATGCCGGAATCGTTCAACGTGCTGGTCAAGGAAATTCGTTCGCTGGGGCTCGACATCGAGCTCGAGCGTTCTTAATTTGAAAAGGGAAAGAGTCTTATGAAATCGCTACTCGACCTGTTCAAGCAATTCACGCCCGATGAGCATTTCGATGCCATCAAGATCGGCATGGCTTCGCCCGAGAAGATCCGCTCGTGGTCTTTCGGTGAAGTGAAGAAGCCAGAGACGATCAACTACCGCACGTTCAAGCCCGAGCGCGACGGTCTCTTCTGCGCCAAGATCTTCGGCCCCATCAAGGACTACGAGTGCCTGTGCGGCAAGTACAAGCGCCTGAAGCACCGCGGCGTGATCTGCGAGAAGTGCGGCGTTGAAGTCACGCAGACCAAGGTGCGTCGCGAGCGCATGGGTCACATCGACCTGGCCGCGCCCTGCGCCCACATCTGGTTCCTGAAGTCGCTGCCTTCGCGCCTGGGCCTCGTGCTCGACATGACGCTGCGCGACATCGAACGCGTGCTGTACTTCGAAGCCTATGTGATCACCGACCCCGGCATGACCCCGCTGAAGAAGTTCGGCATCATGTCCGAGGACGACTACGACGCCAAGCGCAAGGAATTCGGTGACGAATTCGTCGCCAAGATGGGCGCCGAAGGCATCAAGGACCTGCTGGAAGGCATCGAGCTCGACAGCGAGATCGAACGCCTGCGTGGCGACCTGACCGGCTCCGAAGTCAAGGTCAAGAAGAACTCCAAGCGCCTGAAGGTGCTGGAAGCCTTCCGCAAGTCGGGCATCAAGCCCCAGTGGATGGTGCTGGACGTGCTGCCCGTGCTGCCGCCGGACCTGCGTCCGCTGGTGCCGCTGGACGGCGGCCGCTTTGCGACCTCCGACCTGAACGACCTGTACCGCCGCGTCATCAACCGCAATTCGCGTCTGCGCCGCCTCCTGGAGCTGAAGGCTCCGGAAATCATCGCGCGCAACGAAAAGCGGATGCTGCAAGAGGCTGTCGACTCGCTGCTGGACAACGGTCGTCGCGGCAAGGCCATGACGGGCGCCAACAAGCGCGCGCTCAAGTCGCTGGCCGACATGATCAAGGGCAAGAGCGGTCGTTTCCGCCAGAACTTGCTGGGCAAGCGCGTGGACTACTCGGGCCGTTCGGTCATCGTGGTGGGCCCGACGCTCAAGCTGCACCAGTGCGGCCTGCCCAAGCTGATGGCGCTCGAACTGTTCAAGCCCTTCATCTTCTCGCGCCTCGAAGCCATGGGCATCGCGACGACGATCAAGGCTGCCAAGAAGGAAGTCGAATCGGGCACGCCGGTGGTCTGGGACATCCTGGAAGAAGTGATCAAGGAACACCCGGTCATGCTGAACCGTGCGCCCACGCTGCACCGTTTGGGCATCCAGGCGTTCGAGCCGATCCTGATCGAAGGCAAGGCGATCCAGCTGCATCCGCTCGTTTGCGCGGCCTTCAACGCCGACTTCGACGGCGACCAGATGGCTGTTCACGTGCCGCTGTCGGTGGAAGCGCAGATGGAAGCCCGCACGCTGATGCTGGCCTCCAACAACGTGCTGTTCCCGGCTTCGGGCGAACCGTCGATCGTTCCTTCGCAAGACGTGGTGCTGGGTCTGTACTACACGACCCGCGACCGCATCAACGGCAAGGGCGAGGGCCTGATCTTCTCCGACATCGGTGAAGTGCAGCGCGCGCTGGACGCCAACGAAGTCGAGCTCACCGCCAAGGTGGCAGTGCGCATCACGGAATACACCAAGGACAAGGAAACCGGCGTCTTCACGCCGTCGACCTCGCTCGTGGACACCACCGTGGGCCGTGCGCTGCTGTCCGAGATCCTGCCCAAGGGCCTGCCGTTCTCGAACATCAACAAGGCGCTGAAGAAGAAGGAAATCTCCAAGCTCATCAACGTCTCGTTCCGCAAGTGCGGCCTGAAAGAGACCGTCGTGTTCGCCGACAAGCTGCTGCAGAACGGCTTCCGCCTGGCGACCAAGGCCGGTATCTCGATCGCGATCGACGACATGCTGGTGCCCGCCGAGAAGCACGGCATCATCGAGCGCTCCGCCAAGGAAGTGAAGGAGATCGAACAGCAGTACGTCTCCGGTCTCGTGACCTCCGGCGAGCGCTACAACAAGGTGGTGGACATCTGGGGCAAGGCCGGCGACGAAGTGTCGAAGGTCATGATGGCCAAGCTCTCCAAGGAGCGCGTCATCGATCGCCACGGCAAGGAAGTCGAGCAGGAGTCGTTCAACTCCATCTACATGATGGCCGACTCCGGCGCCCGCGGTTCCGCAGCGCAGATTCGCCAGGTGGCCGGCATGCGGGGCCTGATGGCCAAGCCGGACGGCTCGATCATCGAGACGCCCATCACCGCGAACTTCCGCGAAGGCCTGAACGTGCTGGAGTACTTCATCTCCACCCACGGTGCCCGTAAGGGTCTGGCCGACACGGCGTTGAAGACGGCGAACTCGGGTTACCTGACCCGTCGTCTGGTCGACGTGACGCAAGACCTGGTCGTGACCGAGCAGGACTGCGGTACGCACGGCGGTTACCTGATGCGCGCCATCGTCGAAGGCGGTGAAGTGATCGAGTCGCTGCGCGACCGAATCCTCGGCCGCTCGGCTGCGGACGACGTGCTGCACCCGGAAAACCGTTCGGTGCTGCTTAAGGCCGGCGAGATGTTCGACGAAGACAACATCGAAGTCCTGGAAGCCCAGGGCGTCGACGAAGTCAAGGTCCGCACCGCGCTGACCTGCGAAACCCGCTTCGGCATCTGCGCGACCTGCTACGGCCGCGACCTGGGCCGCGGCGGCCTGATCAACATCGGCGAAGCCGTCGGTGTGATCGCGGCGCAGTCGATCGGCGAACCCGGCACGCAGCTGACGATGCGTACCTTCCACATCGGCGGTGCCGCTTCGCGTGCGGCCATCGCTTCGAGCGTGGAAGCCAAGTCGAACGGCTCGATCGGCTTCAACGCCACGATGCGCTACGTGACCAACAGCAAGAACGAGCTGGTGGTGATTGCACGTTCGGGCGAGATCGTCATCCATGACGAACACGGCCGCGAGCGCGAACGCCACAAGGTGCCGTACGGCGCGATCCTGGCCGTCAAGGCCGACCAGCAGATCAAGGCCGGCCACGTGCTTGCCAACTGGGATCCGCTGACGCGCCCGATCATCACGGAATTCGCCGGCAAGACGCAGTTCGAGAACGTCGAGGAAGGCCTCACGGTTGCCAAGCAGGTGGACGAAGTGACCGGCCTGTCGACCCTGGTCGTGATCGACCCGAAGCGCCGCGGCGCCGCCAAGGTCGTTCGCCCGCAGGTGAAGCTCATCGACGCCTCCGGCGCCGAAGTGAAGATCCCGGGCACCGACCACTCGGTGACGATCGGCTTCCCGATCGGCTCGCTGGTCCAGATCCGCGACGGCCAGGACGTGGGCCCCGGCGAAGTGCTGGCCCGTATCCCGGTCGAAGGCCAGAAGACGCGAGACATCACCGGCGGTCTGCCGCGTGTGGCCGAGCTGTTCGAAGCCCGTTCGCCGAAGGACAAGGGCATGCTGGCCGAAATGACCGGTACCGTGTCGTTCGGTAAAGAGACCAAGGGCAAGATTCGCCTGCAGATCACCGATCCCGAAGGCGGCGTCTACGAAGACCTCGTGCCCAAGGAAAAGAACATCCTGGTGCACGAAGGCCAGGTGGTGAACAAGGGCGAGTCCGTGGTCGACGGTCCGGCGGATCCGCAGGACATCCTGCGCCTGCTGGGTTCGGAAGAGCTCGCGCGCTACATCGTGGACGAAGTGCAGGACGTGTACCGCTTGCAGGGTGTGAAGATCAACGACAAGCACATCGAGGTGATCGTTCGCCAGATGCTGCGCCGCGTGGTGGTCGACAACATCGGCGAGACGAACTACATCTCCGGCGAACAGGTCGAACGCAGCGAAATGCTCAACACCAACGACGCCCTGCGCGCCGAAGGCAAGATCCCCGCGACGTTCACGAACCTGCTGCTGGGTATCACGAAGGCATCGCTGTCCACCGACTCGTTCATCTCGGCCGCTTCCTTCCAGGAAACGACGCGCGTGCTGACCGAAGCCGCGATCATGGGCAAGCGCGACGAGCTGCGCGGCCTGAAGGAAAACGTCATCGTCGGCCGCCTGATTCCCGCGGGCACCGGCATGGCGTACCACCAGGCACGCAGGGCCAAGGACGCGATGGACGACGCCGAGCGCCGCGCCATCGCCGAATCCGAAGCCGCCGAACTGGCGGGTTCCTCGAGCGATGCGACGAGCACGGCCGACGCCAGCGAAGGCGCCGCAACCGAATAAGCGGCTAGCATCACCGGCCATGACCGGTACCCCACGCCCCTCGACCCCCCAAGGTTGGGGGGCGTTTTTCTTTGTGCTTCCCATGAGGTTTCGTCCCCGATGAGTGTGTTGCCCGAATCGCTGGTCAGCTGGATCGTCATTGCGGTGCTGCTGTTCTGGTTTGTCGGTGCCTACAACCGGCTGGTGCGCCTGCGTGCGGCCGTTCTGCAGGCCTATGCGACGCTCGATGCCGCGCTGGGCAAGCAGCTCGATTTCGTCCAGGCCAGCATCAGCGCCGCGCCGCAGGCGGAGCCTCCTTCGCAGGAGATGCTGTCGTCGATCGCGCCGCTGCAGGCGGCCACCACCCAACTGGCCACTTTGCTGGGCGCGACCCGGCTGCATCCGCTCGACGCCGGCGGCATGGCCGCGCTGGGCACCGCGCTGCAGGTGCTGCTCTCTGCGTGGCAGCGCCAGCACCCGGATGCGGTGACGGTCTTCGATGCGGACGGGACGCTCTCGCGGCCGGCGCCGGCCCAGGCCGGCGCCAACGCCGTCGCGGCGCCGCCGAATGCGGCCGAGCCGATCGCCTGGCCCGAGCCCTCGGCGGCGGCGGAAATCGCGCGCAGCCAGTTCAACCTGGCGGTGGGGCACTACAACGACGCGATCGTCCAGTTCCCGGCGCTGCTGGTGGCATGGGCCGTGCGTCTGCGCCCGGCCGCACCCTTGCGCTGAATGAAAAGGCGCCTTCCTTCTTTGTATTGCACGGCGTAGTGCCTTTGGCCCGCCCGTTACCATCCGCCCCAACTTGTCCGAACTACCTTCCGATTCCCCCGGCAACGCAGCGCCCTCGCTGCAGCCACCGCTGTGGCGCCAACTGCAACTGACGGCGGGGGCGCTCGCGTCGATCCGCGCCGGCACCTCGGGCTCCGTTGCGTTCGAGGCTGTCGAGCCCGCATTGCGGCCCGGCGTGCAGGCGCTCGGCTTCCAGGTGCTGCGCTGGCTCGGCCGCGCAGAGGCGCTGCGCCGCCACCTGGCCAAGCGCACGCCGCCGCCGCTGCCCGACGCCTTGCTCTGCACCGCGCTGGGCCTGGCCTGGGACCCCGAACGCGCGCCCTACGAGCCCTTCACGCTGGTCGACCAGGCCGTCGAAGCGGCCAAGCGCAACCCGGCGACCCGGGCGCAGGCCAGCTTCATCAATGCGTGCCTGCGCCGGTTCCTGCGCGAGCGCGACGAACTCGTCGCCATCACCGACCAGGAACCGGTTGCGCAGTGGAACCATCCGCGCTGGTGGATCGAGAAGCTCAAGCGCGACCATCCGCGTGATTGGCAGCGGATCCTGAATGCGGATAACGCACAGGCGCCGATGACTTTGCGCGTCAACACCCGGAAATCGACGGCCGCTGCTTATCTATCAGAGCTGGAAGCCGCAGGGCTCCCGGCCATGCGCGTCGGTGCCAGCGGCCTCCAGCTGGAACGCGCGCGGCCAGTTCAGCAGTTGCCCGGTTTCGCGGACGGCGCCTCCTCGGTGCAGGACGCAGCCGCACAGATGGCCGCGCCCCTGCTGCTCGAAGGCCTGCTGCCGCTGAAGCCCGGTGCCGCGCCACTGCGCGTGCTCGACGCCTGCGCGGCGCCCGGCGGCAAGACCGCCCACTTGCTCGAACTGGCCGGCCCCGGCGCTGCCGAGGTGATCGCCCTCGAGGTCGATGCCCTCCGCAGCCGTCGCATCGACGAAACCTTGAGCCGCCTCGGCCTCGAGGCCAAGGTGGTGGTGGCCGATGCGGCGCGCCCCACCGACTGGTGGGACGGCACGCCTTTCGACGCCATCCTGCTCGATGCGCCATGCACCGCCTCGGGAATCGTGCGCCGCCACCCCGACGTCCGCTGGCTGCGCCGCGAGAGCGACACCGCCCAACTGGCGTCCCAGCAGGCTGCGCTTTTGGCCGCACTCTGGCCGCTCGTGCGCCGCGGCGGCCGGCTTCTTTACTGCACCTGTTCCGTGTTCCGGGAAGAGGGCTCGCAACAAATTGATGCGTTTCTTGCACACAACACTGACGCACGATTGCAACCGTCCCCAGGCCATTTGCTGCCTCAAAGCGGGGGGAATGTCCGTGGCGTCCCGGACAATCCCTCAGGTGACCACGACGGCTTCTTCTACGCCCTGCTTGAAAAGCGCTGAGTCCGCTCGGCCGCGCCGACCGGTCCTCGCGGCCGTTTTCCTGCTGGTCTGGGCCGTGCTGCTGGCATGGTTGCCGGCCCCGGCGGCCGCGCAGAATCGTCCGGGTGCGTCGATCACCCAGATGCGCCTGGAGCAGTCCGAAGACGGCGTCTACCTGAGCGCTGGCGTGCAGTTCGAACTGCCCTCGCTGGTCGAAGAAGTGCTCGACAAGGGCATCGCCATCTACTTCGTGGCCGAGGCCGAGATGTACCAGGAGCGCTGGTACTGGACCGACCGCAAGGTCGCCCAGGTCACCCGCCACATGCGACTGGCTTACCAGCCGCTCACCCGCCGCTGGCGGCTCAACGTGTCGCCGGTGCCGATCACCGGTGCTGCCGGCTTCGGCATCTCGCTGAACCAGAATTTCGACAGCCTCGGCGATGCGCTGGAGGCCATCAAGCGCATCGGCCGGTTGCGCATGGGCGATGCCGCCGAGATCGGCGACGACACGCAGCACCAGGTGATGTTCCGCTTCCGGCTCGACACGTCCCAGCTGCCGCGGCCGTTCCAGATCGGCGTGGTCGGGCAGGCCGACTGGAACATCTCGGCCGAGCGCACCGCGCGGCTGACGTTGGAGAAGCAGCAGTGAGCACCAAGCCGCGCAGCGGCGCAGCGGCCACGCCTGCCGCACGCCGCTCGCGCGCGATGCGCTGGGCCGTGAGCGTCGGCGCGGCCATGGTCACGGCCATCGGCCTGGTGCTGATGTTCCTGCTGGCCCAGGCCACCAACAACCGGGAGCTGTACGAGCGCTACTACGTGCGCCTGTTCGGCATCAACGTCGTGGTGGCGGTGCTGCTGGTGCTGGTGATCGGCTGGGTCGCCTTCCGGCTCCTGCGGCGGTTGCGCCAGGGCAAGTTCGGCAGCCGGCTGCTGATCAAGCTGGCCGCCATCTTCGCGCTGGTGGGCGTGGTGCCGGGGGCGCTGGTGTACGTCGTGTCCTACCAGTTCGTCGAGCGCTCGATCGAGAGCTGGTTCGATGTCAAGGTCGAAGGGGCGCTGGACGCCGGCCTGAATCTCGGGCGCGCCACGCTCGATTCGCTGTCCGACGACCTCGCGGCCAAGACCCGTGTCGCCAGCGCGCAGCTGTCGTCGGTGTCCGATGCGAGCGCCGGTCTCGCGCTGGAGCGCATCCGCGACCAGCTCGAGGCGAGCGACGTGGTGCTGTGGACCGGCTCCGGCCAGCTCATCGCAGGCGCGGGCACCTCGCGCTTCCAGCTCAACCCTGAGCGGCCGACGGCGCAGCAGTTTCGCCAAGTGCGCCCCGACCGCCCGCTAGCGCACGTCGAGGGGCTGGACGAAACCGCGGCGCCCGGCGCCACCCAGCCCGTTGCGAGCGTGCGCGCGCTCGCCATGGTGCAGCGGCCGGGCTTCGACTTCGACACCGCACCGCGCTACCTGCAGGTCACGCGGCCGCTGCCGCCGGCCGTGGTCAAGAACGCGCTGGACGTGCAAGAGGCCAATCGCGAATACCAGGAGCGAGCGCTTGCACGCGGGGGGCTGCGCCGCATGTACATCGGCACGCTCACGCTGAGCCTGTTCCTCGCCGTGTTCGGCGCGGTGCTGCTGGCCGTGCTGTTCGGCAACCAGCTGGCGCGCCCGCTGCTCGTGCTGGCCGACGGCGTGCGCCAGGTGGCGGCCGGCGACCTGCGACCCACCGCCGTGCTGCAAGGCAAGGACGAGCTGGGCGGGCTCACGCGCTCGTTCGCGGTCATGACGCAGCAGCTGGCCGACGCCCGCGGGGCCGTCGAGAAGACCATGGGCCAACTCGACGCAGCCCGCGCCAATCTGCAGACCATCCTCGACAACCTGACCTCGGGCGTGATCGTGCTCGACGCCAAGGGCACCGTGCTCTCGACCAATCCCGGCGCCACTCGCGTGCTGCGCGCGCCGCTGGCCGCCTACGAAGGCCAGGCGCTCATCGACGTGCCGGGCCTGGCCGACTTCGGCGCCAAGGTGCAGCAGCAGTTCGACGAGTTCCAGGTCGAGCGCATGCAGCACGGCCTGGACCACTGGCAGCACGCCTTCGAGTTGCACGCCACCGGCATGGACCTGCCCCAGCAGGACGGCGCGATCAACATCGTGGCACGCGGTGCGGAGTTGCCCGGTGCCGCGCGGCTCCTGGTGTTCGACGACATCTCCGAGATCGTGTCGGCCCAACGCGCGCAGGCCTGGGGCGAGGTGGCGCGGCGCCTGGCGCACGAGATCAAGAATCCGCTCACGCCGATCCAGCTTTCCGCCGAGCGACTCGAGATGAAGCTCTCGGGCAAGGTGGCGGCGCCCGAGCAGGCGATTCTGGTGAAGTCGGTGAAGACCATCGTCGACCAGGTCGATGCGATGAAGCGGCTGGTGAACGAATTCCGTGACTACGCGCGGCTGCCCGCGGCCGACCTGAAGCCGGTCGATCTCAATGCGCTGCTGGCCGACGTGCTGCAGCTCTACAACGCCGAGAACCTGCCCATCGCCTTGCGCTTCGAGCTCGACGAGCGCTGCCCGCCGATCCGCGGCGACGAGCAGCAGATCCGCCAGGTCATCCACAACCTGCTGCAGAACGCGCAGGATGCCGCGGAAGCCGCTGCCAGCAGCACGGGCAGGGCGGGCGAAGTCGTCATCCGCACCCGGCTGGGCGATTCGGGCCAGCGTGTGCGGCTGACAGTGCAAGATAGCGGCCCGGGCTTTGCAGAAAATATCCTGAAGCGCGCCTTCGAACCCTACGTCACGACGAAAACAAAAGGTACCGGTTTGGGGCTCGCGGTGGTCAAGAAGATCGCCGACGAGCACGGCGCGCGCATCGAGCTTTCCAACCGCGTTGTCGACGGGACTGTGGCAGGGGCGCAAGTCTCGCTATCATTCGCGCTGGCAGGCGAGCCGCGGGCAGCGGCCGCTCACACCGAAGACTCGAAGTCTTCCACCGCCTGAGCGCCAACAAATTCCAGCGCGAGGGCGCTGGATGGGCCAGCGGACAAACACATACCAGCGCACACAACAAGCAGCACTCATGGCAAACATTCTCGTGGTCGATGACGAGCTGGGCATCCGGGACCTGCTCTTCGAAATTCTCAATGACGAAGGCCACAACGTGGAGCTCGCGGAGAACGCCGCCGAGGCACGCGCCGCGCGGCAACGCGCGCGGCCCGACCTCGTTTTGCTCGACATCTGGATGCCCGACACCGACGGCGTCACGCTGCTCAAGGAGTGGTCCACAGCCGGCCTCCTGAGCATGCCCGTCATCATGATGAGCGGCCACGCCACCATCGATACGGCAGTCGACGCCACGCGCATTGGCGCTTTCGCTTTCCTCGAAAAACCGATCACGCTGCAGAAGCTGCTCAAGGCCGTGGAGCAGGGGCTTGCCCGCGAGAGCGCACGGCGCGCCGCGGCCGGCGTGGTGCCCACGCCCGTCGGCGGTCACCAGGCAGCGGCGATCACGACGACGGGCGACAGCCTGCTGATGGCCTCGCTGGCTTCGGTGCCGGTGCCCGATGTCGGTCCGCAGTCGACGCAGAGCTTCGACCTCGACCGCCCGCTGCGCGATGCCCGCGACGGCTTCGAGAAGGCGTACTTCGAATTCCACCTTGCGATGGAGAACGGCTCGATGACTCGCGTCGCCGAGAAAACCGGCCTGGAACGCACCCATCTTTATCGCAAGCTCAAACAACTTGGCGTCGATCTTTCAAGAGGGCGCAGAAGCGCTGTATAATCTAGGGCTGCACACAATGGCCCGGTAGCTCAGTTGGTAGAGCAGCGGATTGAAAATCCGCGTGTCGGTGGTTCGATTCCGCCCCAGGCCACCATTTTTCTTTCTCGGTAGATCCCAAGACAGCTCAAAAGTCCTTGTACATCAAGGACTTAGCCTCAAAAAGGCGGCTCAAGCGGCATCACCGAATCTCACAAAGTCCCGTTCTTGCGCGTACCCCACGGTGTACCCCAGACTGCTTTTCAATCGCAGTCGATTTTGGGTACACCATGGGGCAACTCAACGAGCTTCTGATCAAGGCGGCAGCGCCGCGGGACAAGGAATATTTGCTGGCGGACGGCGACGGTCTCTACCTTCGCGTGCGCCCTACCGGCAAGGCGTGGGTTTATCGCTACAAGCGGCATGGCAAGGAGGCCAAGCTCAGCATCGGGCACTACCCGGTCGTGACGCTTGCCGCTGCGCGCAGGAAGGCGCGTGCCGAGGCCGAGAAGCGTGCCGATGGAGTCGATCCACGCGAGGCACGGCGGGTGGAGGGAGAGCGTGTTCGCGTCGCCCGCCTCAATACCTTTGAACGGACTGCCCGTGCATGGCACGCGCAGGCGTGGAAAGACCGCACATGGTCCGCCGGCTATGCCGAGAAGGTGATGCGCCATCTGGAATTGCACATCTTCCCGTGGATCGGTGCGCTGGCCATGGAGGCCATCTTGCCGACCGAGGTCGTCCGATGCCTTCACCGCATCAAGGAGCGCGGCAATCTCGAGACGGCGCAGCGCGTTCGTGAGGCGGTGCAGCACGTGTTCCAGTACGCCGTCGATGTGGGGGCGTTGGAGCCGGCAAAGAACTTCGTGAACAGCCGTACGGCTGGCTTGCCGCCACCTCGAACGCGCCACTACGCGGCCATCACGGACCCGCAGAAGCTCGGCCAGTTGCTTCGTGACATACGTGCCTACAACGGCAACATCATCACCCGCGCGGCGCTGCAGCTCTCGCCCTTGTTGTTCCAGCGGCCAGGTCAGTTGCGGCTGGCGCACTGGGAAGATGTGGATCTCGACCAGGCGCTGTGGCGTTGCCCGCCCGAGAAGATGAAGCTGCGGGAGTGGAAGAAGCGCGATGTACGCACGCCGGCTCACCTCGTGCCGCTACCGACGCAGGCGGTCGAAATCCTGCGCGACATCTATCCGCTGACGGGTCCCAGCGGGCCGATCTTCCGAAGCATGTCGAAGCGTTCAGAGAAGACGCGCTACATGAGCGACAACACTATCAACAGTGCGCTGCGCACGTTGGGGTACGACACCAAGGAGCAGATCACGGGCCACGGGTTCCGCGCCACCGCCCGGACCCTGATTCGTGAACTGCTGGGATGCGATCGTGAGGTGATCGAGCGGCATCTGGCACATGGCTCCGATGAGGAACTGGGTAGCGCCTATGACCGCGCCACTTTCCTGAATCAGCGGCGCAAGATGATCCAGTTGTGGGCGGATCTGCTCGATGATCTGACTGCGGGCAAGACGTTGGCGATGCCCGGTTGCACGGAGTTCGCGACAGCAAGGGAGATAAGATGAGCGTGGTGGAGGGGGCTCTCTTGCCGGTGCGTTGCCCATCTTGATGCCTGATTCCGAGAGCAGTGCTGACGCGTTGCAGTGGCATACCCCCGCCGGATCTCGATCGGAAGGGGCCACGTCATGAGGAACGCAATTCCTTCTTCCAAGGCAAGCGCCGCGACCTTGCCGAGCGGATACGCCGCTATCCGGGGCGACATCGTCGAACTGTTGGATGCTGCCAAGGCAGGCGGCTGCTCGGAACGTCAATTCATTGATGACGGCAAGCTACTGGGAAGTCGGTCGCCGCGTCGTCGAGGCCAGCAGAAATGCAGGTGGCGAGTGGGCTATGCGAGCAGCCAACCGAGGGGCGTTCTTTGGCCTGATGGTCAATTCGGTCGGAGGTTCAGCCGCCAGAACTTGCGGCAGATGCACATGTTCTTCTTGCTTGGCAGATTCGCCAGACAGGGTCTGGCGATTTAAGGATGTACATGTTTCCTCTCCCTAGAAAATTTCAACATCACGTCTGACAGACCCGCAAGGATTCAAAAAATTGGCGGTGCCTGGTGGCGCGTCTTCGGACGAGGCGTTAGCCCTTCCACCACGTCTTCAAAAACTGCCAGATCCTGCTGGCTTCGGAGCCGCCGCGTCCTTCGCGCCGATACACTGCCGCGCGAGGACGGGAAACATGGACGAAGCACAAATGACGAGGGCGCGCGAGCGTATCGGCGACTCTAACCACCATCGCGCGATGGCTCTGCGCTGTGCAGGGTGCGGGGCGAATCTCGAGGTCGAACCTGACGTCGACCACCTGACCTGCGGCTACTGCCGCACCCAGCAGGAAGTAGTTCGACGTGGTGGTGTCGTGCGTCTCCAGAAGTTGGAGGACGCCATTGCGCTTGTTCAGCGCGGCACGGACAAAACCGCGGCAGAGCTGGCCATTCCGCGACTCGAACGCGAATTGCTCGAGGTCGACGCAGACCGAAAACGTCAGATCGCAACGCCGATCCGCGTCCCGGACCGGACGAAGTTGGCCAATGCCGTCATCACGATGATGATCGTCTCGTCCGTTGGCTTCTTTTCAATGATTGCGCTGATGAACAAGGACGTCACGTCCGGTTTCCTCATCCACTTTGCCTGGGTCGTGTGGCTCGCGGGGGTGGTCGGAAGTGCTGGTGGCTGGGTCTTTCTCCGCGTACTTAGGCGCGGCGACCGAGACAAGGCAAAAGCGCAGCGCGATGCAGAGATCAACGAGGCGGCGGCCTCCGAAGTCCGCAGGATCCGGGAAGCTCTGGCCGCGGCGCGAGCAGTGGTGGGTGCCAGGGGCTAACGCGCGCCGAATCCGAATGGAGTGACCCAACCCTCGTGAAGAAGTATCGAACGCTCGATGAGGCCATACGCATCCGTCGCTCGATGAGCAAGCCATGTCAGTACCGGTTGTGAACGGCCTCAGGCGTCCAATTGCATGCGCACTATTCACAGGGGCATTCGCTAACCAGCGCACCACATCGCCACGACCGAATCGCGCCGTCAGTCTCCGGCACACCGACACCCTTTCAGAATTTCCTCCTTGAGTCGCCAAAATATAAGCTATGGCTTAGCCTTTGGGTTATCATCTGGCTTATGCCACCCACAAGCATCACCTCTCTTCGCCGCGCACTCGGCCTATCGCAGGTTGAGTTCGGCCAGCTCTTTGGCGTGCATGCGATGACAGTCAGCAAATGGGAGCGCGGGCTGTTGTCGCCAACCGCGTACCAACTGGCCCTGATGGATCAGTTTCAGCGGACGGCCGACCAGAAGAAAGAACAAGCTCAGGAACAACTCAAGCAGCTACTGGTCGGCGCCGGCGTCGTCGCTGCATTGGTCTGGCTACTTGGATCAGGAAAATAGGATCGCTATGTTTTCGACGAATCAACCTAACTTTGTCGGCCTCGTCTCTCGGGCCAAGCTAACGGGTGCCGGCAAACACGTCGGGGTTCTGTTGCCCTCAGGCCAGGTCGCTCACATGACACGCACGGGCGCCGAACTGGTGAGCTTTGACGAGTTCGCCCAGGAAAAGCCCGTGATGTTCGAGCGTGCGGCTTCAATCACAAGCTATCAGCAAATTCAATGGCGTGCCTCTATGTCGATTGGGCGTACGCCAGCCTATGACCTTGTGAAGTTCAACTGCGAGCACTATGCAACGCTGCTGCTTGGCGAGGAATTGCAAAGCCAGCAGATCACAGTGCTAGCGCTTTTGACATTGTTCGGCGCCATCTGGTTCGTTCACCTGCGAGCAGGCTAGCCAGCATCCCCTCGAATGCCGGCGCACTTCATTTATGGCCGTCGTGATGACCGGCTCGTCAACATCCGCGATCTAAACCCTGCCACTGCGCACGGTCGCCTGTGCGGATGCTCCTGTCCTCAATGCAACCGCCCCCTGCGGGCACATATGGGGGAAGCAAAGGCTTGGCATTTTCAGCACGACGTCGATGATGTCAACTGCAATCCACAGCCAATGACTCTGCTACATGCCTTCGTGAAGGATCGGCTTGCGTAAGCGCAGCGCTATCGCGTTGCCCTTCATCCTCCAACCCCAGCCTGCACAATGGCCGTCCGTTCCCTGAACTCATCGTCAGTCGTTCGCGAGTCTTACAAGGACTGGACGCTGCACGCCCGCTGGTACGCCTCCTGGGCATTCACCTCCGAAGGTTGGGTTTGTAAGCTTTTGCCCCCTGGGGTGGAGGACACTTCGAAGGCGGTGAGCACCTCCCGGAGGTATCGCACCAGTGCGGAGGCGTTGACAGCTGGCAGGGCCAAGGTGGACTTCCAGTTGGCCGCCGCCGCGCGCCGGCGCTAAAAGGGTCAGAGATCGGCGAACTCAACAGCCAACTGGACATGCGTGACTTTGGCCCTCCCCCAAAATTGCCACGGCCGAGGCAGTCCGCGGGACGCGAATGATCGTCTCTGTCAGAGCGGCCAGTGAGTCCTAAGCCGCCGCAACTCGAGCTCAAGTGACCTCAGTTCTTCATTGACTGCGGCTAGTTCGTCGATGGAGTACTCGATCTCCTGCTGACCACCGCCTGTAGGCAAGCCGACAACGTTTACGACCTTGTTTCGGTGCGCCTCAATGCCCCACCGTCCATGGACAAGTCGATTTCTCTCGGCCCTGGCCATGTGCATGCGATCAATCCAGCGGTCGTACGCTGCCCTGCGTTTCGAACCTGCCGGCAATTTAAGCTGCACATGCTTCGCAAGCTCTCTGAGCTTGCTGTGAAACGACAGTTCGGCAACCTTCGGCGTCAGGCTCTCTAGGTTCGCACCGCTATCGACCCACACGAGGCAAAGGCCGAGATTCACGTCGATGCGAGAGAACTCGAACAGCATGTGCCCGAGCAAGGATGCGGCGGCGGCCTCCATTGCCTCCCGGTGAGCCCAGAGCTCGCCGGCGGTCAGCGTATTGGTATCGGGTTGCGGAAATGGTTTCAGAGGTCCACCTTGACGTACGTCCAGTGCAGCTGCGACGCCAACCACATCGGCCGGCGGAGCGAACGGCCAGTTTCTGGCTAGATTTCGCCCGACCGGGCGAACGGCTGGTTCGGCCAAATGTGTTGAAAAACTCCCTTAGGCAGGTCATGGTCGTGTTTTCATGGGTGCGTCACTTCTGCCTGCGCTGGACCTTCTCGGGAGTTTCGGTCTCGTCGCGATTTGACTGCTCCAGTTCCCACGCACCCAATCGAAGGGTGGACTTCGCAACGCGGTCGGGCGTCAAGTCCAACGCGGCAGCATCCAGTTCGTCGAGCAGCCAAAGGGGTTCCGATGCACCCAGCACCATCCGGTACAGCGCGCGCTGGCGCTCCAGGCCTTCTCGCTGCAATCGCTCGCGGCTGCCGGTGGGGTACGGGTAGAACTGATGGAAGCCTGCCCCCGGTGCGCACCACCACGGCGCCAATCCTAGGTCATCCTGCCGGGCAAGGTCACGGTCGGCAAACGACGAGATGCCTCGCCAACCTGGATCCGCCCCTTTGCCGCCCGATCCAGCGCTGTCGACCACGGACGCCTGGGTCCACACGGCCTGCCGGACGGCGAGGCTGGCGTAGCGGTTGATTCTGCCTTCACGCTGTTCCAGTTCCACCGGCCCTGCTGCAGGATCCCAGTGCACGATCGTCTTGCACCAGGCATGGAAGTCCAACCCCTCTTGCCCGACGGATGTCGTGGTGAGCACCATCGGCCAGAACGGCGTGTTGAATGCGTGTCGCACGGTGTCCGGCCGCGCCTCCAGTTCCTTGGCACGTTGCCTCTTGGCTTGGTCGGGTTTGCCCTTCGCTGCCTTGCGCACCTCGTCCTTGGCTGGTTGCAGCGGCAGTGCCAGATTGGATCTGACGCGCAGGGTGTCCTTCTTGCTCGTGTGCAGGATGGCGCGGCCACCGTTGAGTGTCAGTGCCTTCTGCAACTCGTCAATCCGCCTGGGCCAAGTCTTTGCGTTGGTGGACGACACAAACCAGAAGTGCTCGTCGAGTACCCCCTCCAAGTTTCCATCAAGCACGGCTTGCTGGATTGCATCGGGGAACTGGATGTTCGCGCGACCCGTGAGAGCCGCAGCGAACCATGGCCTGTCGAGGTAGCGACGCAATCCCTCCAATGCCAGCGTCTGCAGCAACTGACGCGGCGTCACCATCGAGCGACGATTGACCCCCTCGACTCTTGAGTCGAGGGGGATGGGCCTACCTTGCTCGCGCCAATGCCGCAGTAGGCTCCTGGCCAGAACGATTCCGGGCGAGCTGAGTGCCAGTTCGACCAGTGGCCTGAACTCCCGATCCAAGTCGATCTCGCAGGGCCGGCCACCACCGACCAGCATTTTCGCGAGCCTCGCGTGGATGGCGCTGACATTCGCAGCTTTGCCGCGCTCCAGAAGCACGGCCTGCGTCCAGGCTTGGACCGAGACGTTCGTCCCATCCAGTCGGTCAGAGCCTTCCTCAGGCAGCGCGAGGTACAGGAGCCAGCTCTCCAGGCTGAGCGGTGCCCGTCGCAACTTTCGTTTGACAGCAATGCCAAGATCCCGGAGGAAGACACGCAACTGCGTCGCCACGCGCGCTCGCGCGCCTTCAAGAGTCTCCGGTCCACCACCTTCCAGGGGATCCAGCCTGACCAGCGGCTCGCACACAAAGAAGAGCCGGAACATCGCCGGACTCGCCCCTCCGGCCCGGAAGCTGGTCCTGGAACCATCTCCGTACGCCGCCTTTGCACGCGCGCTGCTCCTGACCGCACTGGCCTCCAAGTCGAAGCTCACCGTACCCGCGACCACGGCCGGCGTGGCGGAGAACCGACTGAAAACCAGGGCCTTGCCATCGATCTGGTGCGGCTGCGCCGCTTCGCTCCAACCCGCTCGCAGAGGCCACCACGGCGCGGTTGGCTTGATCCAGGGCATGGAGACAGTGCGCCGCGGCAGCGCCTGCAGGAGCCAGCGCAGCTTGACGTTTGACCACTCGGGCGGTCTCCAGTCCCGCAAGTTGCCGGCTCGCAACTCGACCGGAAGAGGGTCGCAATTTGCGGCCGACCAGCATGCGTAGCGTGCACCCAGCGCCTGCGCCGCCAGAGGAACCGAACTCCACAAGGGGACGATCCACTGCGCGTGCTCGAGGTGCTCCAGCTTGTCCTTGCGCCTTCGCTTGGTCCACTTCGAGAACTCGCGCAGGCTTTGCAAGTCTCTGGCGCCCAGGGGCAAGCTGGCCGGCTGCGGTGGACGTGGCTGCGGATCGATGGGTCGCTCGGTACGACACATCACCTGGCTGAGCAAGGCGGTCAGCTCGTCCAGTGCCCTGCGGGCCACTTTCGAGTCTGGCCGCCCCTTGCTCAGTTCGCCGTCTCGGATCTCGAAGAGCCGCCGAACGCGCACGTCGTTGTGAGGAACAGATGCAGCCGTGTCGCGCCACAGAAACCGCAGCAGGTAATAGAAGTCGCGACGCACGCGTGCAGGCCGCTGTTTGCGGCGCTTCGCCGGCGTCGATTTCACGGCAGCCAGCGCGGGTCGCAGCGCTTCGTAAGGCGTTGCCGAGAGCATCAGCAGCCTCCCCCGCCTGCCAGCGGTGAGGACTTCGCGGATGCGGGCCTCCGCAGGCGTGGTGGGCCCCTTTGCGTCGTCGATTTCGAGCAGCTCCTGGAAGCGCTGGAACTCGTCGAAGATCACAAGGTCGGGTTTCAGTTCGGACAGGGCGGCCGCCGAGAGACAGTTGCGGCACAGTGCAGTGACTGCAAGCGCGTGCTTGTTGCTCATGGACTCGATGGCCATGCCCTCAAGCCGCTTCCAAGTCGTCGCCGACTTTGGCCCTGGCAGGCTGGCCCTGAGCAGCCGCTCGAACTCACTTGCAAAGCGCATGAACGCTGGATCGGCCGCACGCTGCCTGATGAGGAGCTTCTTCTCATGCAGTTCGTCGTCGAAACGTGCTGTCCCTTGCCGCAGCGAATCGTGCACAACGCCAAGCTCGTACCCCGCCCGCTGATCGATCAGCGCACAGGCGAAGGCGCGCTCCTCCACTCTGCCTCGCCCAGGGTGCCGCGCGCTGGAGAACGCGGTGCTCGGCGTCAGTGAATACACAGCCAGACGTTCCGGGGGATGAACTCCGGTGGAAGTAGGCCGCGGCCATTCCAGGGGAAGCAACGCAGGGCGATCGGCTGAGCCTGTGCGCGCCCGGGCGCTGCTGCCCATCAGTTGCTCGACATTCTGAGCGGCGATCGCTTGGTTGCTACAGACATACAGAACCTTCAGAGACCCCGACTTCTCAGGTGTGACCATGCAGTCGATGACGCCACGGGCCACTACGGTCTTCCCAAGCCCAGGTTCGTCGGCAACAAGGAACCTGCGCGTGCCTCCGTCGCGCCCGAACGCCGCCAATACGGCACGAATGGTTGCTTCCTGGAACGGCTTCGGGGTCATTTTCTCAGCAACTCGCTTTCGACCGCGTCCCAGCTCGCCAGGAATTCCTGCAATTGGGCGTGCGCTTTTTGCTCGCGCACATCGCGCGGTTGAAAGTCGCGGGTCATGGCAACGATCTGAGCGACCTCTCTCAAAGTTTCCTTGTTGCGCGCCCAGGCCGCGAGCACAGCTTCAATGCCGAGCAGCCTGACAAACTGCCCCTTCGGTTGCGACTCCTCATCCCAGTGCTGGCGGGCGCCCTTGCTGCCAGCCGCGTCGCCTCCCAGCATGTCATTGAGAAGAGCCAGCAGGCCTTCCAGTCCGAGCATTCCTTGTAGCAGCGCACGGTCGCGACTCTCCGTGTCCTGGGGCGGATTGAACGGCGCAGACTGCAGCCAGTTCGAGACGTGACGCCCCCATTCCAATTCGAGTTGAAGGGAATCGCTGTTGTCGTGGTCCGCCGCTGTGGGGAGTTCTACGCTGGATGTTCCCACAGGCCAGTCGAGCCAGGCATCGCCCAGCCGGGCAATTCGCAGCTGCGCATTCGAAGGCAGTTGTGGCGCGCGTTCGGACGTGACGAGCACCGTGCCGTCGCCCTTCATCAGCTGTCGTAGAAGCAACTGCGCCGACAGCGCGTTGCGCAGTCGGTTGAATCGACTCTCTGTCCGTCTTGCCACCGTATCGACGGTCGGCAGGTCGGCGACTTCAACTTTGGTGCAGGTATTCAGAAACGCTTCGATCCCTCCGCGAAGTTCGAGAGCTTCTCGCGATCCACGGCGTTGCATGGAAAGTTCGACGCGCGCTTCCGCGTTCTCAAGCCAGCCTCGAGCAGTCAGGTTGGTACTGCCCAGCAGCAACCGCACTTGGCCTGGCCGCTCGATCCAAAAGAACTTCGCGTGAAGCCCAATCGCCTCGGACTCGACATCCTCCGACCTGTTGTCGTCGGCGTCAATCTGACTAGGAGCCTCTTGGTCTGATGGCGGCAAGACGTGAAGGTCGTACCCATCAAGGGCACCTTTGCGAAGCTTCATGTCCGCAAGTGCAGCCTCAGTTGATACGAGCGTGAGTACGCCCTGCTTGAGGGGGCCTCGCTTCGCGAGTTCACTCTTGATGATTCGCAGCGCTCTGGCATCCAGGAACGGCGAGACAACCACCACGCGGGTCGTGTCGGCAGGCAAGACGGGCACCTTCCTGTCGTCGCCCGGCAGATCTAGCTGGACTTGGTCGATCTTGATGCCAGGGCTGGCTGTCCAGCGCACGTCGGCCAGCTCTTTGATACTCGCCCGCCAAGGCTTTTCTACGCCTGCCTGCAAAGCCAAGCGCGACGCCAGCGTCCCGACACCGGCCAATGGCGTGCCCTTACCTGCCGGAGCACCATCGAGCACCAGCGCCAGGTCCCAAGACCGATCCCGGGTGAAGTTTCGGCTTCCCAGCCAGAGACGCCAGCGAACGTCCCCCTTTCCGTCCGCAGACACGAACCGCAGAAGACACACCTTGGGGTGCCACGAACGCTGCCTCTCATCCCATTTCACCTGCACGACAAAGCGGTCCAGCATGTGCAGTGCGGGTAGATGCCTGCGAGGACTGGTCCAGTGCCCGTGCTGGACCAGGATGTGTACACGTTCGCGCAGGAGGCGCAATGACCTGGCCAGCGCCGCACGCGACCCACCTGTACCCTCCACCGTCGCGTAGCGCGTCATGGCCATGAGCATGGCTACGAGCACCGTGGACTGTGCCGAGTACGTCGAGCACAACGCGCGGTCCAAGTTGAAACCTCTCGGTGGGACCAGAGCATCGAGGAGCGCCGAGGAAGGGAGGTGCGACGCAACCGCCTGCGCCGTATGGCCAGGCTCAGCCTCCCGCTGCCGTTGTCTACTTGCCATGGAGGTCGTTCAAAAGCCTGACCACGTTGGGCCACCGGAAGTGCAACGGCTCCGCCAGCCTGATCTCCGCCGCCGTGCGCGCCCAGTCCCGCAGATGAACGGCGGCGCCACGCGTTCCCGAGAGCCTCGCTCGTGGCCCCTTGCGTGCGGATTCCACCGCAACGTAGACGGCCTTCAGGCTCGACATCGTCGTTTGCCCCCTCAGATACCGCTGGGTCTCCTGCAGCAGTCCAGTTACCGGCCCGCCGGACCCAGCCAGTCCCAGTTGCTGCACGCGAGCCATGTCCAACCTGAGCGCTGCTCGACCTAGATTCGCCTTCATCTCATCAAACCACGCTCGGTGCCGGCTCCCTACCGTCGATCCCTTGGTGCTGCAAGCACCCTCGACCATTGCCAGGTAGGCGGCCCGCGCAAGGCCCGCGACAGCCGACAGTCCTTCCGCCAGAGCCAAAACTTCTTGGTCATGCGTCTCTGCCGCTGCCATCACACGATCGTCCAGCCAGGGTTGAAGCGAGGGATCGAGCTTCAAACGCCGCGAAGCCAGCTTGGCCAGAAGCGACAGATGTGGCGATTCGCCTGGCCCGGTGAGCGGGGCTCTGACGACGGAAAGGCGACGCCGGAGAAACTCGCGCTCCGCACGTTCCAGCCTGAAACTGACACCGGCACTGGCCTTCAGAAGTTGGTCCGGGATCAGAGGCAATGCCTGGAATGGAACCGCGCGCTCCACCAGGGGTTGTCCATCGGCATCCAGCGCGAGCTTCGAAGTACCCAGGTTCGACAGTTCCTCAAGAACCGCTTCGCGCGAAGGAATCGCTTCCGTCCACTGCGGGCCAATGAGCCCCCACACCGCGAGAGCCGTCCAGTAGGAATACGACGCGGGTTGCGCCGCAGCGCTGACCGGATGAATGCGTCCGCCGATGATCCCCCTGCGCGCCTCCCTGTCCCCTGCGGTTCCATGGAGCAGCCGACCTGTCAGGGCAAACTCAAGGTCGCGCAACGACCTAGCGGGGTCCCGTTCGAGCGCCGCCAGCCGCATCAGCCAGGGCACGAACAAGGCGTAGCGCAGACGCGTGTGCAGCACCGAGGTGCCGGGGAACAGTCGGTCGGAAACAGCTTGATGGACCGCCAGCAGTCCTAACTCATCCACGACGCCATCCTGCTCGCCCAGCAGCAGGCGCTGGGCCTGCGCGAGTTCCGATCTTGAGGTCATCACCCAGCCCACCATGGGTAAGGGACGCGACCGCAATCGGTTCACGCGCCCACCCCCGGGCGCATCCGCACGCGCAGCTAGCTCCACCATTCCCCTCTCCCCGTGCCGTTAGGCCGATTTTGCAGTCACGGCCTGCTGCCGCGACCTCGGTATTGCGTTCACTATCTTGTGGATCGCAACGTGTTTCTACCTGAAATGCCCTGGCTTCGCCAACCGCATCGACGACCTCTTGCCGTGCTCGATCGCCGACGAGCTAGGCCTCCGCTGGCAGGGAGAAGTCGGCCTGACGTTTACGGATTAAAGCCAAACTAGGTTTGCATTCCAGAAGAAGCGCTGTAATCACGCAACTTTTTTACGATAGCCTCAAGCTCAGATTGCTTCGATTGCCGCAGCGCGTGAGGAGCGGTTCCGTCTCCAATGCGCTGGATTGAGTATCCAGCGGACTCGAGGAGAAGTTCAATTTCACGTGGCGTCAGTTCGATCGGCATGCTCATACTCTTTTGTTAAAAGTGAGTCGTCGTAGAGGAACCCATCCTCCGATTCTTGATGGTCATCGCCCAGTTGCAAAGTCGGATCTGTTCATGAAGGTATCCAGACCTCAAGCTCCTTGCTCAGCTTTGCCGCTTCTTCAAGTAGTCGGCAAGACGAATGTACCGAGGATCACTCTTGAGCTTCGGCATGGCAACACCAATCTCCGACAGGCAATTTCCAAGCTCTTGGGGAAGAAAAGGTTGATCGCTAACGATCGCGCTCAGCAACTCGAGGGCGGTCTCCGGATAGGGCCTGCACAGAGACGCGCCGGCCAGAGTTCGAACACAGTGGTCCGCATTCCGAAGAGAAACTAACCATGGGCGAATCAACCTCAATGCGTCGGGGAATTCCTCACCAGCAGCGATTGCGAGCCGGGCCAGAGGATCCGCAATCAGAGGCGAAACAAGCTCGTTGGCCTTTGGCCAGATTGCGCGCCAGTAGGGCTCAATTCTGTTCTTCCAATGTTCTTCGCGCTTGTCCCCGGCGCCGTCAATTGAATTCACCAATGCTTGCGCTGAAGTTTTGAGTCCGGCCACGGGTAAGGCCGCCGTCGCTGCGCCAAGTTCATCTTTCGTGAACGTTCCGCTCACGTCAAGCGCTGTATAGACCAATATGGATGCGTACTGCCTTCCGTACTCCCCGAGGGCCTGATAGTGGTTCGCTGTATCCAGAAAGTCCGTCTTGAACGCCTCAAACAATGGAAGATAAAGACGAGGTGACCAAAGAAATCCCTCCCAAGCTGCGAGAGCCTGTTCGTTCGAACGCTTCCACTCGAAGAGCGGCAAGACGTAGTTGGTGCACCAGGCCCTATCAACGCGAAACAGGGCGATGACGTTGGTTGCGAGGAAGATTCGGCCATGTTTGAGTGATACCGGCGTCGCGTCAAGCAACTTGGTAAAAAGTTTTCTTAACCCGCCAGGAAGGCCTTGGTCGTCAACGGGCTTGCTGCCGAACCAATGGGAAAGCAGGCCCTGAGTCACTTGACCCACTGGGTGGTTCAGCGCGCTTCCAACGGCCCGGTCGGTTCCACCGCCATCTTCGTACTCCAGTGACAAGAATCGATCTGCGAGTCGCCACAATCTTTGATCCTGGTTGACAACAGACTGCGAGACGGCGCCAAACCACCACGAGGCGCTCGGCGCGACTTCTTTTAGGGTCGTGGCCGGCATCTTCGTCAGCAAGGTAGACGCGCCTTGCCATGACCGAACCCGAAAGACGTCATCGCTCCAAACCTGAAGCGCTTGACGCCACCGTCGGATTGGCCAGATTTTTTGGCTCGCGAGATTATTGAGTGCTTTCATCGCGAGCGAAAAATCTTCGCGGCATACCGTACTCCAATCGTCGGTCACAAACGGGTCTTTGCTTGTTTCTATCTGGAGCCAAACCAACAACTGATCGAGCTCCCTTGGCGCGCGCTCAGAACGCATCTGAGATTCAAAGCCTGGGTCCCCGGTCCCACTCATCCAATGGGTAAATTCGTCACTGAAGTCCTCTTCCAGTTGAAGGTCCGGCCACTTCTTCGCCAAGGCTGCAAGTCGTCGTGATCCACGCTGGCTTAGGGCTGCGCCAGACGACGCGAACTTCGCCAAACGGAGCCAGACCATGCCGTCCTCCAATTCCTCCCAGTGACTTGGTTCTTTGTCGGACGAGAACATATCCTGCGGTGAGCCCGCCATTGCTGCGCGTTCGAATCGATTTCGAGAGCGAGCCGTTAGGGTGTTGCCTTGCAAGACGAGAAGGCGCAGCACCTCGCGGTGCGTTTCCAGAGACCACAGCCACCAGGCTCTGTCCGATACAAGCCATTCAACCCATTGCTCGGCAGAGACTCCGCCCTCACCGGCGGCGAAAAGTGCCAGTCGCTTGAATACGGGATACGGCTTGGACCACCAATCCGCGGCACGCCGCTGGGCCAAGGCCGGATCCGCTTTTTTCATCTCCAGCCATGCGTCGCGCAGCAGCTCGATGAGTACCGTCCAGTCATGAAAGTGGCGATTCTGGTGATGATCACTGATGGAAGGAAGGTCCCAGTGTGCCCGGTCGAACTGCTCACTCGCGTCACCGATCTCACTAAACAGTCCTAGAGCGTCCAGCAAGAGTTGCTGAACATCGTCAACGATTCCTGTCAGGTGTGGCTGCAGGGTCGCGAGCATTGCGCCTTCTCTCAAGAACGGCCGCACGTCTTTCCCTTGCAAAACCAACTCAGAACGAGCGAGCGCCTTGAAATCCGCCAATTCCGCCGGATTCTCCCGGGCCGCGGGCGTGGGCAAAGGAACGCTGTATCGCCACTTCCCGACCCGCGACCATGTATTCGCCGCCGTCAGTCGTGACCGGTTTAGCCGCCTGACCGCCGAAGCCGAAGCGCTTCTTCAAGAGTCTGGAGATGCCTATGCCGCATTGCAGGAATGGTTGCGCGACTACGACCGCAGCGCCCAGCAGTACAGAGGCCTTCGTGCCGTCGTGAGCGCGGGCATTGCCGACGAGGGGTCGGCAATCTTTGCGGACTGCGGGCCAATGAAAGTGCGCGCCGGCACGCTGCTAGAGCGTGCTCAAGAAGCGGAGCGTGTACGCAGGGACGTCGACATTACCGAACTCCTCAGCCTCATCGCCGCCCTCCCTGAACAATTCCGGGACCCGGACGGCTCCAGTCGGCTGCTAGACGTCATCCTGCGCGGTATTGCTGTCGGCGCTTCGATTTAGCTGACCACGCCCGTCCAGGTAGAGATAGACGACGGCGCTACTCGCGGGCAATGCGTCGCCGAGACAGGCCACAACTCCGATTCGCATCTCTCCGGCGGCTAGATGTGCATTTTTGGCGACGCGGAATGGCTCGCGAAATGCAGGCGCGCAGTTACGACGGCTGGGACCATCACCTCCTGAACCTGGCGTTGTGAGTGCAGCTGTGCATCGGCCACCGCTGTCGCACTACTCTGCTGGATGGTTTCATGCATAAATGCCTTGAAGGCAGCCCGCGTTCTCAATCGGACCTTGCCACTGCTTCCTCGAGAAAATCCAAGCGGTCCTGTCCCCAGAAAAGCTCGCCACGGTAGACGTAAGACGGCGAGCCGAAAACCCCAGCCGCCACCGCGCGGTCGGTGAACTCGCCGTAGGTGCGTGCGACCTCATCGGTGCGCGCACGGTGCATCAGGGCCTGCGCATCCAGGCCGCAGGCGGTCACGATGTCGGCAAGCGTCTGTGGGTTCGAGATGTCCCGGTCTTCGCACCATTCGGCATGCAGGATGGCCTTGTACAGCGCCACGACCTCAGGGCCACTGGTGCCTGCCGCAATGACGATGCGCGAGGCCAGTGTGGCATCGGGGCACATGAACTTCGGGCTTGGCTTCACATGGATGCCGAGGCGTAGGCACCAGCGCCGCAACTCCACCACCCGGTACTGTTGCCGCTCGGGCGCTCGCAAGGGCAGCAGGATGCCTCCCGTGCGCGCGTACACCGCTGGCAGATCCACCGGCAAGTACCGCACCGTGGCGCCATGCCGTTGCGCCAGCGCATCGAGCCGGTCGGCGCCCAGGTAGGCCCAGTCGGAGTTCATCCAGAGGTAGCAGTCGATCGACTTGTTCATGGCGTCGGCCCTTGCAGCGTGGGCTTGGCCAAAGGCTTCGCAAAACCAGCAAAGCGTTCGCTCCCGTGCATCTTGAATGCGCTGATGCAGGCCACCACGCCCAGCGCGCTCAGATACCAGGTCACGTACGCGGGGTCGCCGCCGCCCTTGGCCAGCAACCATGTCGCCATGATCGGGGCCAACCCGCCGCCGATGGCACCGGAGACTTGCACGGCCAGCGAGATGCCTGTGTAGCGCACCTCTGGCGGAAACTGGCTGGAGAACAGGCTGCCTTCGGGCCCGTACAGGCAGGCATAGACCAGGCCAATGGCAATCACCGCGGCCACGTTGATCCAAAAGACTTCCCGGGTGTGGAGAAAATCGAAGAACAACGGCGCGCACACCACGATGCCGAGGGTTCCCAGCATGAATACCCACCTGTGGCCGATCTTGTCGCCCAGCATGCCGCACACAGGCATCATGACCAGCGCCACGACGGCCCCCCAGATCGTGGCGTCCAGCATCACCGTGCGCGCAATGCCGAGCGTGCCGGTGGCATAGGCCAGCGCAAAGGTCACCGTGGTGTAGAACCACGTCACTTCCGCCAGCCGGGCGCCCACCACCACCAGCGTTTCGCGGGGGTATTTGCGCAGCACTTCCATGACGGGAATCTCGACCTTTTTTCCGCGGTTCTCCATGCGTTCGAAGTCTGGCGACTCGGCCACCTTGACGCGGATGACCCAGCCCACGAGCAGCAGGACCACGCTGGCCAGGAACGGAATGCGCCAGCCCCAGGACAGCATGTCGGCCTCGGGCATCTTGGCCACCGCGCCCATGGCCAGCGACGACAGAATGAGCCCTGGCGCAACCCCGGCCTGCGGAAGACTGCCAAAGAAGCCTTTCTTGCCTGGCGGCGCGTGTTCCACCGCCATCAGCACCGCGCCACCCCATTCGCCGCCGACGGCGATGCCCTGCAGAAAACGCATAAGCACCAGCAGCACGGCGCCCCAGTAACCGATCTGGTCGTACGACGGGATCAGTCCGATCAGGATGGTCGGGATGCCCATCATCAACAACGTGATGAGCAGCATTGACTTGCGCCCGACCTTGTCGCCGAAGTGGCCGAACACGATCCCGCCCAGTGGCCGCGCGAAGAAGCCAACCGAGTAGGTCGCGAACGCGGCCATGGTGCCCGTGATCGGGTCGAAAGACGGGAAGAAGATCTTGTTGAAGATCAGCGCCGCCGCCGTGCCGTAGAGAAAGAAGTCGTACCACTCAATAGTGGTGCCCATCATGCTGGCGAGCCCAGCGGTGACGTAGCCCTTGCGGGTGCTGTTTGTCTCGTTGCCCGAGGGCTTTTCTTGAGTGTTCATCGCCTTGACCTTCGTGGGTGCGGATGGAAAAAACGATCAGCGCGCCGCCGAGGGCAGAGCCTTCGTCTGGCGGCACCAATAGTTGAAGGTGCCGTTCACGATCGACGGCTTCAGCAGGTAGTCGTGCGCCTCGCGCGCCAGGGCATCGTCTACCGGCGTAAGCGCTCCGTAGGCGGCTTGCGCGCGCAGTTGCATGCGCGCGGCACGCTCCAGGTACACCGATAGGTAGGTCGCCTCCTCGATGGTCTGGCCAGCCGTGAGGTAGCCGTGGTGCGCCAGGATGATTGCCCGCTTCGCACCCAGTGCTTCTGAAATCAGCACGCCCTCGTGGTCAGCGATCGGCACGCCCGGCCAGTCGGCGAGGAATGCGCAGTCGTCGTGCAGCGGCGTCATGTCCATCTGGGCAATCACCAGTGGCTGTCGGGCGGCCGCCAATGCGGACGCCCAGGGAGAGTGGGTGTGCACGATCGCGTTCACGTCTTTGCGTGCGCGATAGACCCACAGGTGAAAGCGCGTGGCCGGGTTGGCCATTCCTTCGCCGGTGAGCGTGTTCAGGTCCTGGTCCACCTCGATGAAATCGTCGGGCGTGGCTTCGTCGAAGCCCAGGCCGAAGCGCAGCGTCCAGTAGGCATCGGGCCTGTCGGCGCGGGCGCTGATCTGGCCTGCCAGCCCAGCTTCCTGGCCGGTCATGGCCAGGATGCGGCAGGCGTAAGCCAGCGTCTCCTTCATGTCGCGCGGAGCATCTTTCAGGTGTTGCGCCATCTCGCGGGTGGCGCGCGCATCGAAGTATTCCTTCGTTCGAAGATCGTCTTTCATGTGCTCTTTCCTCGTGGTCTGGCGGCCAGCGACGAAGGCACGTTTGCCCTGTCGCGGCTGCTGCGGACGAGTATGGAGACGGGGAAATGCACAAGCCATGCAGCAATGCGCATAGCTGCTATGCGGCGCCGGCGCGCGGCCGGCGGTGCGCATGGGGTTAGCCGGCGATGTCCACCGCCGTGGCGATCAGTTCTTCGACCAGCGGCGGCAACGGCCTGTCGCACCGCACGATCGCAACCACACGACGCCGCAGCACCGGCTGCACGATCGATACCTTGCGCAGCCCGTGGTCTCCCAGCAGCTTGTCGGGAATGCGCTGCGGAAGAATGCACGCGCCAACACCCGACGACACCAGTTCCAGCAGCGCGTCGACCGTTTCGGCCTCGGCCACGAAGGTCGGGTCCAGGCCGCTGCTGTGGATCATCCGGCGCAGCACGTAATGCGACGGAAAGCCCACGAGCCTGGGGAGTTCGCGCGTCAGATCGATGGCTTGGCCAATGCCGCTCGAGTCCTGTACCACGAGGCACATCTCGTCGTCGAACAGCGGCGTGGAAGCCAGCGCCTGGGACGCCACGGCCGAGTCGTAGACAAATCCTGCGTCAGCCTTGCCGCTTTCAACAAGCTCCACCACCTCGGGCGAACTGCGGCCCATAAGCGAGAGATTGGCGCTGTCGTGCTGGCTCACGAAGCGCGCTACCACATCGCCCATGAAGTAGTAGCTCAGCGTATGCACGGTGGCGAGTCGCACGGTGCCGTGCGTGATGCCTTCGCGTGTTCGCACCGAGTCCAACGCGGCGTCGATCGTGCGATAGCTGCCCTGCGTCAGGTCGCGCAGCTTGCGGCCCGCCTGCGTCAGCTCCACGCCGCGTCCTGTGCGCAAGAACAGCGACTTGCCCACATGCGCCTCGAGCGCGGCCAGTTGCCGGCTTAGGCCGGACTGCGTCTGGTCGAGATCTTCCGCCGCGCGGGACAACGACCCCAGTTCGGCGATCTTCAGGAAGTAGCGGATTTGACGGTCGAAGTTGTCCATGGGTTCTATCGGAGAGTCCGACGGTATCACTGCATCCGCTTCAATCGAGCTCGGACACCTAACCCGCAGAAGCGCAATGCGAACCCAATGGCCTGGGGGGCCTGCTTGGGCGACATTCAAGCAACTTGCCAAGATCCCGCAAGCAGGCGCAGCAACAAATAGTTATTGACCGATCAATCAAGAATGCGTAAATTCCAGCAATGGCAAGACCTCGTGAATTCGACCGGGATGCGGCCCTTGAACGGGCGATGAAACTGTTCTGGGCGAAAGGCTTTGCGTCCACTTCAACGGACGATCTCATCAAAGAGATGGGGATCGGCCGACAGAGCCTCTATAACGCCTTCGGAGACAAGCGTCAGCTGTACCTCGAGGTGCTGCATTCGTATCAACAAATCTCACTGGGCGCGCACCTTGAACGGCTGAATGAACCTGCGTCACCCTTGGCGGGAATTTTGAAGCTTTTAGGTGGCCTGGCGGTCAAGGATGACAAGGTCCGGGCACTTGGTTGTTTTGGGGTCAGTTCGATCGGCGAGTTCGGCGCTTCTGACCCTGAGTTGAAATGCCTTAGCGAAGCAGGTGGCGCGGTGATGCGTAGTCGAATCGCTGCGCGCATCCGTGAAGGTCAAGAGATGGACGAGATCGATCCAAGCTTTGCGGCTGATGAAGCTGCCGCGTTTGTGCTCATGGTCATGATGGGGTTGCAGGTCAAGGCACGGGCCGGAGCCAGCGTAGAGGACATGCAGCAACTTGCGACGTTTACGGTGAAGGGCCTGAAGGCATAGTTTTTCGGGTCCTGCAGACGCAGATTGCGGCCTTCGGGGCCTGCATTGACGCCATGTCTAACAACAACTAACACACACCAACACGCCCGACCGCCGTCACGCAGCGAGTTGCGCTCCAATGAGCGCGGAGCGAAGGATACGTCTCAAGAACATGCATAGCCGGCAGACAGAGGCATCCGGATCGCACTAAGGCGCATCCAAAACCGAACCTCCTTCGGAAGCCTATTCCCATGCGACAAGAAAATTCAAGTGAGCACTGCCAGGTAGAGACCCTGGACGGTATCCTTTGCTTCGACGGTGCGGAGGCCGAGCCCGCTCGCAGCGGTCTGGAGAACGGCCACGCTGTGCAGGAGACCGTTGAACGGCAGTTCTCCAGCGCTGGCTTGTTGTCACGGGAATTTCGCGACCTGGGTACAGGGACACCGCGCCTGGAACGTGCCGGCGCCCGCGGCTTGGCATCCTGGCTCATTGCAGGACGCGGCCAAGTCGCACCGACAACACTGGCCACTCTTCAGCGCGAATATGCCTTCCGCGACGCGTTGCATGAAGACTGGGCGGCTGTGCCGATATCGCTGATGGCACACGGCGAAGGGACGCTGCTGGTTCTGAAAGACCCGGGCGGCGAGTTGCTGCGCCGGGCCGGCTCCCCGGTTCGCGGCACAGAAGCATTCATTGCCCTGGCACTCCGGCTCACCGCCGCCGTGGGCGCGATGCACGCGGCGGGCGTGATGCACCGAGCGCTCACCCCCGACCGCGTACTGGTCGCGCCTGACGCAGGCACATACTTGACCGGCTTCGGCTATGCAGCGCGCCTCGCCTCGGCAAGCGCAGCGCCGCCCGAGGGGAATCTGGCATGGGACGAAGACAGCTTTGCCTACATGGCGCCCGAACTCGGTGCACGCATGAACCTTTGCGTCGATGCGCGCGCCGATCTCTATTCTCTCGGCTGCATCCTCTACGAACTATTAACCGGCAGACCCCCTTTCCAGGGCGCGGACGCTGCGGAACTGGTGCATGCGCATGCAACGCAGAAACCCAGCCTACCCGGCGAACTGCAGGAAGGCGTCCCAGCACAGTTGTCGCTGCTGGTCTTGAAGCTTCTGGAAAAGACGCCCGATCACCGCTATGGCGAGGCCGCGAGCGTGCTCGCGGATCTGCGTCGCTGTGAGGCGCTGCAGCGCCAGCAAGGATGCATTCCGCTTTTCGCCCTCGATGCCCGTGCCGTGCTGCACAGGCTTCTGCGCACGCAGCAGGTGCTGGGCCGCAACGCCGAACTGCAGGCGTTGGTCGCGCTCTATCGGGAAGTCGCTGATGGCGCGCGCGCGCGCGTCGCCTGGGTGTCGGGTCCATCGGGCATCGGCAAATCGATACTGCTGCGCGAGGCAGTCGCCCGCATTCAGCAGTCGGGCACGCCGCTGCTCGCCGCCGTCAAGAGTGAGGAAGGCAGCCTCGGCAGGCCCTATACCGTCTTGGTGCAGACGCTCGAACAGTTGTTGCAGTTCGTGCTCGGCTGCCCCGAGGCAGAATTTGTAATCTGGCAGGATCGAATCCGCGCCGCGACGACCGCAGTCGATCGCACCCTGGCCGGTTTCCTTCCGTCGCTGGCCCTAGTTCTCGGCCCACAACCCGAGGCCTCTGAGGCACCCGACACGGCACCAGCACTCGAACGGGAGCGCGTGCTCCAAGGCATGGCACGCCTGCTGGCATGCTTTGCAACGACCGCGCGGCCCCTGGTGCTGTTGCTGGACGACCTGCAATGGGCTGACGCCGGCACCTTGCAGGTGCTCGAACGCCTGCTTCACCAGCATCCCGACAACGCGCTGCTGCTGGTCGGCGCGTTCCGCACCAGGGAGGTGGGTCCAGACCATCCGCTGCGCGCGGGCCGCCTCGCTCATGTGCCTGCCTCAGTGACCATGGAGCTCGGGCCGCTCGACGAGAGCGCGCTGCGCGAATTGATTGCGCGGGCGCTGCAGCAGGACACCGTCGCCCTGGGCCCGCTTGCCGAGGTGATCGGCCGCAAGACCGAACGCAACCCATTCTTCACTCAGCACCTGCTTGGATTGCTCGCAGACGAAGGCCTGCTCGCCTATGACGCGCAGACCGCAGCCTGGAATTGGAACCTGGAGCGCATCGTGGCCCATCCGGGTGTCGACAACGTCGTCGACCTGCTGGCTCGCCGCTTCGAGCAACTGCCGAGCCCGACGCAGTTCGTGCTGCGAGTGCTGTCGTGCCTTGGTCACCGCGCCTCGGGTGAAGAACTCGCCATCTCCACGAAACTGCCGCCCGGCGCCGATGCGCTGCGCAGTCTCGAAGCGACGCTCGAGCCGGCACTTCAGGCCGGTAACGTCTCCCGCGAGGACGGAAACTGGGTGTTCTGCCATGACCGCTTCCGCGAAGCAGCCTATGCTTCGATCCCGCCAGAGGATCGAGCACCTCTTCATCTGGAAATCGCGCGCCGTCAGATTGCTCACCCGGCCATGTCCGCGCAGGTCTTCGCGATCGCCGCGCAAGCCAACCTCGCACGGTCTGTGATCAGCGCGCCTCACGAGCGGCGCAACTTCGCGAAGCTCAACTTGGAGGCCGGGCGCCAGGCCAAGGTCGCAACGGCACACCATTCTGCACTCGGCTTCTTCCGCGCAGCACTTGATCTTCTCGGCGAAGATGACACCAGCCACGATGGCCTTGCAGCGCGCGCGCTGTGCGGCGAAGCCGAGTTCATGACCGGCGCGCTCGAAGTCGCCGAGGCGCGCCTGTCAGCATTGGAGCGCGTGGCCGGCGATGGCATCTTCGGCGCAGACTTGGCGCGCTTGCGCGCCGCGCTCTACACCACCCTCAGTCGCTTCGACTTGGCATTGGGCGTTGGGCTGGAGTTCATGCGCAAGTCGGGCATTCATGTGCCGATGCAGCCCGACGAAGCTGCGGTCGATCACGAATACGCACAGCTTCAGACGTGGCTTGAGCGCCATGGCATGCAGGCGTTTCGGAGCCTGCCGATCGCGACGGATCCGTTGCGTCGCGCCATCATCAACATCTTTGCCGACCTCATTCCGCCAGCGCTGTACACCGACCAGAATCTCGTCGACCTGATCCTGCTGCGCATGGCCAACCTTGCGATCATGCACGGGCACACGGACGCCTCCGCGAACGGGTACGTCTGCATGACGCAGGTCTTCGGCGTGCGCTACGGCGACTACACCGCGGCGCGCGAGTTCGGCGCGCTGGCGCTGCACTTGGTTGACGAGCGCGGCCTTGTGGGCTACCGCGGCCGCGTCTACATGGCCTTCGGCACAATGGTCGTGCCCTGGACACAGCCCGCCCGCGCGGCACGTGACTATATCCGCCGCGCCTATAAAGTTCTGGTGGAGACTGCCGACCACACCTTCGCAATCTATTGCGCCCCCAACGAGGCCTCCGGCATGTTGTTCGCGGGCAAGTTTCTGGGCGACGTGCGTGACACGGTTGAGCGCGGCCTGGCAATTGCGCGCGACGCGAACTTTCAGTTCGTGGTCGACGCGCTACTGTCCCAGAAGCTTGTGCTCGCAAGACTGCAGGACGGCACCCGGGGCGACCCCGGCGCGCAGCCAAGCCTGCCCCAGGAAGACGCGCCGCCCACGTTGGTGGACTTCGAGTACTGGGTATACCGGTTGCAGGGATGCCTGCTGTGCGGCGAGATCCCCGAAGCGCTTGAGGCGCGTAGCCGCGCTGAAGCTTGCGCGTCGGCGGGGCGCACCTTCGCCGAAAGCGGCGAGCTGCCGTACTACGGCGCGCTGACGCTGCTCGCGCTGCCTGCGCGCGATGCCGACCAGCAGGCCGCGCTGCAACGCGATGTGAACCAACTCGCCGCTTGGGCCGATGCCTGCCCCGACAATTTCTTGGCCCGCTTCGACCTGGTGCGCGCCGAGCTGGCGCGGGTCGGCGGCCAGCCGCTCGAAGCCAGTGAGGCCTACGCCCGTGCGGTGTCGCACGCCCGCCGAAACGGCTTTACCCAGGTCGAGGCGCTGGCGGCCGAACTGGCCGCCGCATTCCACGCCGGCCGTGGCGATGAACTGTCCGCACATGGCAATTTGCGCTACGCCCGAGGCGCATGGCAGCGTTGGGGCGCTGCGGCGAAGGTGCGGCAGTTGCAGGCCGACCATCCCGCGGTATTCGAGCAAGACGCATGGGCACCCGCAATGAGCCGCCTTCAGGCGCTTGACGCGCAGGCCGTGCTGCGCATTTCGACCGCGCTTGCGAGCGACATCGTTCCCGCGCGTTTGGTCGAAACCCTGCTGCGCACCGCGCTCGAGAGTGCTGGAGCGGACTGCGGCACGCTGACGCTGCTGCGCCAGGGTGCTTGGCAGGTGCGCGCACAAGCGCAGGTGCTCAACGGAGCCATCTCGGTGGCGCAGGAGCCCACCGTATTCGGCACCGAGGTCCTGCCCGTATCAATCGTGCAGGCCGTCGCGCGCACTCAGCAGCGCATCGTGGTGGGCGATGCGCGCGAGGACCCGTCCCTTGTGCAGGACGACTACGTTCGTCGCAGGCGCCCGCGCTCGGTGTTGTGCGTGCCCCTGATGCGCCACGCAAACCTTGTCGGCGTGCTGTACCTCGAGAACAACCTTGCGGCCCACGTGTTCACGCTGGCCAAGGCCGAAGTGCTGGAGGTGATCGCCTCGCATGCGGCCTTCGCGTTGGAGAACGCTCGGCTGTACGAAGAATTGCTCGACCAAAATCACCAGCGCGCCCTCGCCGAAGAACAACTACGCGGAGCGCTCGCCGACCTCGAGCGTGCAAGCCGCCTGAAAGCTATGGGAGAACTTGTGGCGTCCATCGTCCACGAGATCGGCCAGCCTATCGCGGCCGTCGACACCTCTGCCAGTGCAGCACTGCGCTGGCTCGATCGCAGTACCCCGGACATTTCCGAAGCGCGCGAGATGCTTATACACATCAGCAAGAGCGCATTGCGCGCTCGCAACATCATCCAGAGCCTCAGGGCCAAGGCGCGCAAGGCCGAGCCGCAATTCGCTACGTTCGACCTCAATGAAGCGCTGCGCGAAGCGGTGACGCTGGTCGCCGGTCCACTCGAATCGCTGGGCATCGTTCTCGAATTGCAGGGCTTGGACTCGCCGGAGCCGGTTTATGGCGATCGCGTCCAGTTGCAGCAGGTTGCGGTCAATCTACTGATGAACGGCGCCGAATCAATGGCGATGCTTGAGCACAGTACCCGACGGCTGCTGCTCGCGTGCGCGCGCGACGATGAAAGCCGCGTGAGCGTGACGGTGGACGACATCGGTATCGGCCTCGGGGCCGAGACCACGGACAAGTTGCTGCAGCCTTTGTTCAGCACCAAAGCCAACGGCATGGGCATGGGGTTGGCGATTTGCAAGTCGATCCTCGATGCGCACGACGGGACGTTGGCTCTGCTGCCACGCGAGCCGGCGGGCACACGCGCCGTGTTCACGTTGCCGCGCCCCTACTCGGCGGAACTGCCGTCGATCGTGCCTCCGCCCGTCTGAGACGATTGCAAGGCTCCACCCATGCATCCTGCCGCCGATCCCTCGACAGCCACGCGTGCGACGCGCGACATCCGAGTCGTCTACATCGTCGATGACGAAGAGTTGGTGCGTGGTGCACTGGGCAGCCTGCTGCGCTCCATCGGCCTGGAGGTCCGTGCCTTCGCCACAACCGAGGAATTCCTTGCCGCGTCGCGCGCTGGTGGGCCGTCCTGCCTTGTGCTTGACGTGCGCCTGCGTGGTCAAAGCGGCCTTGCGTTGCAGCAGAGTTTGCTCCAACTCGACCTCCCGTCAATTCCCATCATTTTCATGACCGGCCATGGGGACATCGCCATGACGGTGAAGGCGATGAAGGCCGGTGCCGTGGACTTCCTGAGCAAACCCTTTCGTGACCAGGACATGATCGATGCGGTCACCGCCGCGCTGGACAACGACGCGAGGCGCCTTGAGGTCAGGCGCTCGCTGCATGAAAGTCGCGTTCGCTGGGAGTCACTTACCCCTCGTGAACACGAAGTGGTGCTGCACGTGGCAACGGGTCTGATGAACAAGCAGATCGCCGCCAACATGGGAATCGCGGAGATCACCGTCAAGATTCATCGAGGCCAGGCCATGCGAAAAATGAATTCGCGCTCTGTCGCGGAACTGGTACGCAAAATGGACGCGCTTGGGCTCCTGCAGGACGGAATCTGAGCACGCATCGAGACTCAGCCATCGAGAGCTGGCGTCGGGCACAGCTGCTCACTGTCTGAGGGCATCCTGGGTCGGGCGTGCTTCAAGCGCCAAAGCGTGTGCTACGCCACCCCTTGCATCTGGTTTTTCCTGGGGATACACGCACCATCCGCGCCACACAGATGCATGGGGAGGACAAACGTTTGTAGGGGTCAGCCGAACGCTGGTGCAATGGTGCACTTTTCCCCCCCGTGATGTCATCTCCCCCATGCCGACTGTTGCGTCGGTGACAGGAGCACGAGATGACGAACAGCCCATTGAAGTCCATTGGCACCCGCCATGCGGAGGCCGCTTGCGAAGAGCTCTCCCGTGATCCAGGTCCCACTGAGCCGATTCGCCGCTCACGCGCCATCGCCTTGACAGCGGTGCGCGCTCTCGCCATTGCCACACTCGGACAGAACACGCACGCCTCGATGCTGGTGCCGATGCCCTGTACGATAAATGACGGCCTGCTTTGGCTTCTGTCCGTGTCGATGCTTGTGGGATTTACGCTGGTTACGGCATTCTTGGGACTCAAATTCCAGGCCCATCGTGTCGGTGCGGGGCGCCTCGCCAGCGCTCTCGAACGCGTCAGTGGCGACGCTCGCATGCCCGCGCTGGACGAAACCGGATCAGGTGACATTGGGCGCTTAGCGCGCGCGATCAATACGGTCCGTCGCCGACAGGCTGAGCGCGAGGCGGAGCATCTTGACGTGCAAGCCGCCTACGCACACGACCTGCGCACGCCTCTCACCCGCATGGGATTGCGCTGCGAACTGCTCGAGGACTCTGCGGCACGCACGGCTATGGAGCGGGATCTCATGGAGATGCGCGAGTTGGTCGAAGGAAGCATCGCCTGTGCGCGAATGCAGCACAGCATGAACGAGCCGCTGCAACGCGTCGACGCTGATGGCTTGATTGGAAACTTGGTACGCAACTACCGCGATTCGGGCCGCGCCATCGCGCTTGACGGATGCATTGGCCAGCCGGTGGTCGCGTGCCCGCTCGCACTGCGACGCGTGCTTGCCAACCTGATCGACAACGCACTGCGCTACGGCACTGACGTGCGTGTATGCGCCCGCGTCGATACAAAGTGCCTTGTACTTGCCGTGGTGGACTCTGGTCCAGGCATCAAGCCGACGCAGATCGACGCGGTTCTCTCTCCTTGGATTCAGGCGCAGCAGTCTCATGAGGAGAAGCCCGGATCCGGTCTCGGCCTAGCGATCGCCCGACGTCTGGCGCAGTCGATGCAGGGCGAGCTCCATCTGGAGAACCGCCTCAGCGGCGGCTTCGAGGCACGGCTGACGCTCCCGCTCGTGGTCGCATGACGTCAATCCGGAGCCGCATCTCGTTCGGCGGGATGGATTTCGCGTATTTCACGTGACGTAGGCGCGGCGTAGCCACAGTGGGTGCCATGCATCGCGTGCTTTGCGCCGCGTGTGTCGGCCATGGCTTCGAAGTCCAGCCGTTCAATTAACATCGATTTCCGATGCCACCATCCGGCCTCGGTGGCGGTCGGCGCGAGAAGGCAATGGCACAGGCCTTTCCCTACGATCGCTCACCCGTGTGGTCACCGCAGACCGATTGCTTGCGCGAGATAGCGCCGCTCTAGTGGCTGAAATTTGCCTTCATCCTATCCGGCCGCGTGTCTTGCGCCTTTAGTTGTGAAGCGCCGGCATCCGAATCCGAGATGTTGATGGACAGTTCGGAAAAACGCGGCTTTCCTGACGATCCGCATTCCCTCGAACAGGCGTGAACTCCCCGGAGTTCGCGCCGATGCACCGGCTCCACTTCCATCAAGTGCTCTCGCCAAAACGGACGCTTATCTGGCTGTAAACTGCGGCCGCCTTCGCCATCGACAAGTTTTTGCTAACTTTCGTGTACGAAGCGTTCAGAACTCTTAAACCAAGATAGGAGCAAAAGCCGATGCAAGTTGGCCGCATGCCATCCATCAAGATTGTGATGCCAGCCACCCTACGCGTCGCGCCTTATCCATCGGTTGTGCTTTGGTAGCGCTAAAGTCTACATCGCACAAGCTCAAGTCGAACCGCAGAAAAGCCAACTCAGTCCAGCCTTGAATAGAACAATCAACCAACCATGAGGAAAGCGCTACCCGTTAAGGCAGATGAGATCGTTTCATTTGGCCAGTTCAGTCTGCGTGTGAACGAGCGGCTCCTGACACGCAACGGTGTGCCATTGGAGCTGGGTGGTCGTGCAATGGATGTCCTCCTCGCGCTGATTGCCAAGGCAAATCTCATCGTAAGCAAGGAAGAACTCCTCGCGGAGGCTTGGCCTGGCGTGGTTATATCGGACGGCAGCCTGCGCTATCAGATCACGATGCTGCGGCAGGCGCTCGGCGATGGGCAGGACGGAGCCCGGTATGTGTCGAATATTGTTGGCCGGGGGTACTGCTTCGTCGCCAAGATTTCCAGAACCTCCAGTGAGCCGGATGTCCAGGTGGAACAGGATGAATCCCACCTCGAGCCACGCTTGCCCGCGCAGCCGAGCTTGTTGGTTGGCCGTACCGAAGATCTGGCCGCAGTCACGGCGCAGCTCACCAAGGGACGCTTTGTCACGTTGGTCGGCACCGGCGGCGTTGGCAAGACAACGGTCGCGATCCGGGCAGGGCACGATCTGCTGGCTGACTTCGCTGGCGCTATCGTCTTCGTAGATCTCGCGACACTCGCCGACCCTTCTCTGGTACCTACCGCCATCGCCTCCATGCTGCGGCTCTCAGTGCGTTCCGCCGATCCGGTTCCCAGCCTGATCTCGTACCTGCGCGAGCGCCGAATGCTGCTGATCCTCGACAACTGCGAGCACGTGATTGCAGCGGCGGCTTCCCTGGTGGAGAGGATCTTTCAGGCAGCACCCCGCATCCATATTCTGGCAACGAGCCGGGAGGCTCTGCGGGTTCAAGGGGAATATGTCCACCTGCTCAATCCGTTTGCCAGCCCGCCCGACCTCCCCGGTCTCGGCGCTCGCGAAATCCTCATGTACCCCGCCACACACCTGTTCGTGCACCGGGCTGAGGCAAGTGGAAGCACGCTCGATCTGAACGGTATTGACGCCCCCGTCATCGCGAACATCTGCAGAAAACTCGATGGTGTGGCATTAGCGATCGAACTTGCAGCGCGCCGCGTATCGACTTATGGACTGCACCAGACGGCTGCGCTCCTGGACGAGCGGCTCGCGCTCTCATGGCTTGGCCAGCGTGGTGCACAGCCTCGGCACCAGACGCTACAGGCGATGCTGGACTGGAGTTACGAGCTTCTTGATGTTCACGAGCGCCTTGTTCTCTGCCGATTGTGTGTCTTTGTCGGCTACTTCTCGCTCGATGCCGCCCGTCACGTAGCGGATGCGAAAGACCTGTCCAAGGAACAGATCGTCAACGCGATCGCAAGCTTGGCGGAGAAGTCGCTGCTCGCCATCCACCAATCGGGCACCCTTACCCGGTACCGACTTCTTGAGAGTACGCGCACATATGCGCTTTCGAAGGCTGGCGAAGAAACCTTGGACGGCGCATCGCTGCGGCATGCACTCTACTTTTGCGATCGTCTACAACAGGTGGCAACTACCCACGAAGCGTCCTTGCGCAACGCTCAGCATGCACCGGGCGATGCATTTGATGTGGCCGACCTGGGAAACGTACGGGCAGCCCTTACATGGTGCTTTGGGCGCAGCCGCGCGCCGGAGTTGGCTGTTTCACTGGCATCGGCGGCGGTGCCTGCGTTCATGGCAAAGTCATTACTTGCCGAGTGCCACAGCTGGTCAAAACAGGCGCTTGCGCAGTTGCCCCCGGCAATGCGTTGCAGCGCGATTGAAATGCACCTGCAGGCAGCCATCGGGCTGTCGCAAATGTTCACCCGAGGCAACAGCGACGAGGTAAGAGCCGCCCTTGAACGAAGCCTTGAGGTGGCCGAGGCGCTCGACGACGCAACCAGCCAAGTTCAGTTGCTCGGGCGGCTTCAGATTTTTCACGAACGAATCGGCGACTTCGTTGAATCGTTGAGTTATGCGCATCGTTGTGCCCGGGTTGCCAGCACTCTCGGCGATGCCGCCGCTGTCGCGGCCGCCAACTCTCTGGTCGGGCTGTGCAACCATCTGTTGGGCGACCAGCCTCAAGCCAGGCGGCTGCTGGAGGCGGCGATCGCCGGATCGACCGACTCGCTACAGGACAGCAGCATCTATTCGGGTTTCGATCTTCGCAACCGGGCGTGCATTGCGCTGGCCAGGACCTTGTGGCTTCAAGGCTACCCGTCGCAGGCCGTCGTGCTCGCGCAGCGTGCTGTCGACGAAGCGCGGCAACTGAACCATCCCGTCACCCTTTGCATCGCATTGATCTGGGCTGTATCGGTGTACATGTGGGTCGGCGATCTGGAGCGCGCCGAACAGGACATCAACCGATTTATCGCCTATGCGGAAGCTCATTCCCTCACGCCCTACCTGGCTGTGGGCCGAGGAGTCAAGGGCGAACTGGCTGTCAGGCGAGGCGATGCCACGCGGGGCGTTCAAGCCATTCAGGACTGCCTGGTGGAGCTACGCGAATCTCGGTATGAGTTGCTCACCACGGCATTCAACCTCACGCTCGCCGAGGGACTTACCGCCTTGGGGAAGACAACCGACGCACTTGAACTTCTGGACGACACCCTGGCGTTGGTGCATGCAAAGGGCGATCTATACAACCTTCCGGAACTCCTTCGGGCCAAGGCTCGCGCGTTGTCGCGCGTGTCGCCGTCGCGCAAGGAAGAAGCCGAGGAATGTCTCATTCAGTCGCTTGCCAGCAGCAGGCATCAAGGCGCGCGCGCGTGGGAGCTTCGAACGGCGCTAGACCTTGCGCGGCTGTGGCAAGCAGGCGGACGCAAACGCGAGGCGCAATCCCTGCTACAAAGTGTCCTTGCTCACTACACTGAAGGCTTCGAGACGGCGGATCTACAAGACGCGGAAGAGCTTTTGGGCCAGACGAACGACGCGTCCGTCTGAAGAAGAGGCGGGGCGGATGGCCTTGGTTCGCTGCTGCAGAAACGGCATCATCTGTTCGTATGGTCGCCCCCTCTCTGCGTATGCGAGCTATGTAGCGATGGCGTTGCTTCTGTTAACTTAAAGCAGGGACGCGATGCGGCCCGCTTCACGAGTGACACCTGCAAACGCTGCAATGCCCAATTCCATGCTTTCGCGCACGGCCGCCTCGCCACAATCCCAGGAAGATCAGGAATCCCGGGTCGTCTACATCGTCGATGACGAAGAGCTGGTGCGTGGTGCACTGGGCAGTCTCCTGCGCTCCATCGACTTGGAGGTCCGTGCCTTCGCTACTACCGAAGAATTCCTTGCCGCGCCGCGCGCAGGCGGGCCGTCCTGCCTCGTGCTTGATGTGCGCCTGCGTGGTCAAAGCGGCCTTGCGTTGCAGCAGAGCCTGCTCCAACTCGACCTCCCTTCAATTCCCATCATTTTCATGACCGGCCATGGTGACATCGCCATGACGGTGAAGGCGATGAAGGCCGGCGCCGTGGACTTCCTGAGCAAACCCTTTCGTGACCAGGACATGATCGATGCGGTCACCGCCGCGCTGGACAACGACGCGAAGCGCCTTAAGGTCAGGCGCATGCTGGGTGAACTGCGTGACAACTGGAACTCTCTGACACCCCGCGAACGCGAGGTGGTGCAGCACGTGGCGACAGGGCTGATGAACAAGCAGATCGCCGCCAACATGGGAATCGCGGAGATCACCGCCAAAATCCATCGAGGCCAGGCCATGCGAAAAATGAATTCGCGCTCTGTCGCGGAACTGGTACGTAAGATGGAAGCGCTAGGCGTCGTGCAGAACCTTACTTGAGTACGCCGCCAATCGGGTGGGCGCCGCCCGCCCATACCTACATATGATGGCGCTGCCCGCGAGGGGCAGTATTCTGGGACACCGGGCAACGACGGGACAGGCCCCGCCGCATACTAGGTAAAAAGCCGGAATCTTCCTTTGCATCCCCCCAGTACCGAACTCGTGTCTATCGTCGACGACGATCCATTCGTGCGCACCGCGACCAGCAGTCTGGTGCGCTCGCTCGGATGGGAGGCATGTGAGTTCGCATCGGCCTCGGCATTCCTTGCTTCCGACATGGCGGCTCGTACACGTTGCCTGGTATGCGATGTGCAAATGCCGGCGATGGACGGCATCCAGTTGCTGGATCAGCTCTTGCGGCGGGGCATCCGCATTCCCACGCTGTTCATCACCGCGTTCGCATCGACCCGCGTTCGCGAGCGAGTACGGGTCAGCACAGCGCTGTGTCTGATCGAAAAGCCGATCGACGCTTGCGAGTTGGAAGCTTGGATAAATCGCGCGCTTGAGCACGACTGAAGTCGCTTTCACACAGGTCGAGCAACCTCGACGAGCCGCGAGTGTCCTCGCGCTAACTTGTTCGGTGACCTGGCCCCTGGAATCCGTACCTTGTAGTCGAGCTCTTGAGCTGACTTGCCTTGGCTGACTGGAAAGCCAGTCTTGCCGAATGCATCGGGCTAACGTAGGCCAGCGTCGAGTGCAGTCGATGATTTTCCCCTCGGCCTCGCGCCTGGTTTCATAACAGCGTCCATGTAGCCGTTCCACCTTCAATGACCCGAACAGCGTCTCGCTGCACGCGTTGTTCCAACAGTTGCCTTTGCGGCTCATCGAACTGGTAGTGCCGCACTCGGCGAGCACGGCTCTGGGTCGTGACTAGCGTGTTGACTGCCCCTCTCGCTGTGGAAGATCAGTCCGGCGTGCTTGCCCGGATGACGCTTGACCCACGCCATGTGCAGTGCATTGATCACGATGTCGCGTGTCATGTCCTCGCGCTTGCGATCGGCGGCGCTGAGCTTGAATTGTCACGCCCAGCAAGAGATACGTTTTTCGGAGGCAAGGTCACCAAGCGCATGCCTTCGAAATCCGGAATTTTGAAATGTATTGTTCAAAAAACAAACCCAGATACAGAGCGATACGCAACAAGGTAAGAGAGAGATTCCTGCGCGCAGCATTGAACCCGCAAGCACTTCCGCCACGGTCCATCTCTCAGGATATTTCAATGACATCGTCGTTCCAACTTCCCCGCAGATCTTTCCTCACTGCGACGGCGCTGAGCGCTGCAGCGGCTCAGCTCGCAGCGATCACGCCGGCGTTCGCCCAGTCCGCTGGTGCGCTCAAGCGCCTTGAACCGCTCAAGAGCATCGAAGCCAACGGCTTGCGGATCGGCTACTTCGAGGCAGGCCCGGCGAACGGCGCGCCGGTGATTCTTCTTCACGGCTGGCCCTACGACATCCACATGTTCGTGGACGTCGCGCCGCAGCTGGCCGCCGCGGGCTTTCGCGTGATCGTGCCGTACCTGCGCGGCTACGGCACCACCCGCTTCCTGTCGGCCGACACGCCGCGCAATGGCCAACAGTCGGTGGTCGCCGTGGACATCATCGCGCTGATGGACGCGCTCAAGATCCAGAGTGCCACCGTCGCCGGTTGCGACTGGGGCGCGCGCACCGCGTGCATCATGGCCGCGCTGTGGCCCGAGCGTGTGAAGGCGCTGGTGTCGGTCAGCGGCTATCTGATCGGCAGCCAGGAGGCCGGCAAGACGCCGCTGCCGCCGCAGGCTGAATTGCAGTGGTGGTACCAGTACTACTTCGCGACCGAGCGTGGCCGCGCGGGCTACGAGAAGAACCGCCACGACTTCGCCAAGCTCATCTGGCAGCTCGCATCGCCCAAGTGGAACTTCGATGCGGCCACCTTCGATCGCAGCGCCGTGGCATTCGAGAACCCCGACCATGTGGCCATCACGGTTCACAACTACCGCTGGCGCTTGGGCCTGGCCGAGGGCGAGGCCAAGTACGACGCGCTGGAGAGCCGGCTCGCCAAGGCACCGGTGATCACGGTGCCGACCATCACGCTGGAAGGCGACGCCAACGGCGCACCGCACCCCGAACCCAGCGCCTACGCGAAGAAGTTCTCGGGCCGCTACGAGCACCGGTTGGCCAGCGGCGGCATCGGCCACAACCTGCCGCAGGAAGCACCCGAGGCTTTTGCGAAGGCCGTGATCGACGTGACCCGCGCGTAGACGGCCTTCTTGAGTTGAACTGAATCAGTTTCTGCAATCACTCGAACCTGGCGACAAAAGTTATGAAGGGCACGGCCTGGAGTCAGACGCCCAATCCCTCCGATCGCTCTTGTGCCCCTCATCGCACGCGCAGTGACCGTCTCTCCCATTTGGAATCCAACATGTCGAACATGAGCATTCTCGCAGTCATCAGTGTCGCGATCTTGGGCTTGCTGCTCTTTGGACTCGGACTCGCCGTGACGGTTGTCCGTGGCAAGACCAAGGTCTTCACCGGCACCGCGCCTTACCCTGACCATTTGCTCAATCGCCTCATCCGGGCGCATGGCAACACGGCCGAATATGTCCCGTTCCTGGCCGTGCTATTTCTGGTCGTCGGCGCTCACCAGCCCGGGCGTCTGGCTCTGGGCCTTATCGCAGTCGCCACAGCAGCGCGCGTCCTCCTTGCTGTTGGACTGATCACCTGCTCGTCGTTGTCGCAGCCGAATGCTCTGCGGGCCGTGGGCGCAACGCTGACCTACGTGATTGGCATCTGGCTATCCATTTTCGTCATCCTGGCCTGAAGGCCGCCACCCGCTCACTTATCAATGGAGATTCTTCCCGTGAACAACTATCGAAATGCTCAGCAGCAACGACCGAAAGCTCGGATCACTTCCGCCATCTGCGTGGCCAGCCTCTTGATTGCATCGGGTCTCGCATCAGCGGGCCAGGCCAGCGCCGGGGTTTCAGCTGGCGATCAAAAGGCGAGTCAGACTGCGCCGTCGTCCGAGGCGATCCGTCCTTTCAAGATCCATGTCTCGGACAAGGCGCTGAAGGATCTGAAAGTCCGGATGCAAGCAACGCGATGGCCAGACAAGGAAACCGTGGACGACTCGTCCCAGGGCGTCCAGTTGGCCAAGCTCCAGTTGCTGGCGAAGCATTGGGGTACTGACTACGACTGGCGCAAGGTTGAAGCAAAACTCAACGGCTTGCCCCAGTTCGTCACAACGATCGACGGTGTCGATATTCAGTTCATTCACGTGCGGTCACGCCATCCGAACGCCTTGCCAATCATCCTTACGCACGGATGGCCAGGGTCTCCGCTGGAATTCATCGACGCGATCGGCCCTTTGACGGATCCCACTGCGTTTGGTGGGCGTCCTGAAGATGCCTTCGATGTCGTGATACCGGCCATTCCTGGGCATGGTTTTTCCGGCAAGCCGAAAGACCTCGGGTGGGGGCCTGACCGCGTGGCCCGGGCATGGGATGTGTTGATGCATCGCCTGAAATACACCCAATACGTGGCCCAAGGTGGCGACCATGGCTCTGTGATCTCGGATGCAATGGCCCGGCAAAAACCAAAGGGTCTTCTGGGTATCCATCTGAACATGCCAGCTACGGTGCCGCCCGAGCTCGTCAAGGGCATTCACGCGGGCGAGGAGCCACCAGCTGGGTTGTCCGACGCTGAGCGGACGGCGTATCAAACACTGAGCAAGTTCTTCGCTCGCAACGCTGCTTACGGCGCCATGATGGTCACGCGGCCGCAAACGGTCGGTTACGGCCTCAACGATTCGCCGGCGGGCCTTGCCGCCTTCATGTACGAGAAGATCACCGAATGGACATATCCTTCCGGAAATGCCGAGGCGGTGCTGGGCAGGGAGAAGATCCTTGATGACATCTCGCTCTATTGGCTCACGAACACGGCCAGTTCGTCGTCGAGGTTCTACTGGGAAAACAACAACAACAACTTCAGCTCCGCCGCCCAGCGAACAACCGAGATCACGGTCCCGGTTGCGATCACGGTCTTTCCGGGGGAAATCTATAGGGCACCGAAGTCGTGGGCACAGCGCGCTTACCCATCGCTCTACTACTTCAACGAAGTCGATCGCGGTGGCCACTTTGCGGCGTGGGAACAACCGCAGCTGTTTGCAGAGGAGATGAGGTCTGCTTTCAAGTCCCTGCGCAAGTAGGGTCGATCGTGTATCCGGCAATCGCCGGATACACATACCTGCCGACTCCATGTCATCTCGGCGCGCGTCATTGCGCGCAAGCGCGTGCATGAAGCGCACCGGTGGGAACTCTCCGGCGAGGGGCACTACTGTCTGCTGAACGCGCGGTTGCGCGCGTCGCTCTTGTCAACGGTTGTCGTTAAAAAAGCTACTGCCCCACCCACCTGTGTGTTGCGATGGCCTCGCGGCTACCTTCAGCAGGCCATGGTGAGTCCGGGACCACACCGGATGCGTTAGAAAGACTCTCGGCGATTGGGTTCCGTGGTGCACCAGGCGCGCTGTTTGTCGTCCTGGGCCCTCGCGAGCACCCGGCCCCTTACGCTTCTCTCTTGATCTTTACCTGCTCGGCGGTTGTGCGCGCCTCGCTGTCCACGTCGGCCTGGACATGCTGCTTCTCGGTCAGTTCGCTCGACGGCACGCGGTTGGCAGGGAGCCCACCGGGCTCACCGACCTTGAAGACGCAACGCGCCTGGGTTTGGCTCTTCCTCCGCGCTGCGGCAATCAACTTGGCGTCGCTCACGCAGATGGTCGGGCAATAGAAGCTGCTCAGCTTGATCTCATGGCTGTAGCTTTTGTGCTCAAGCCAGCGCGCCAAAAGCGGTGGCCGGACTTGGTAAAGGCCACGTACTCGCGGTAGGCCAGGTCTGGCCGGCGGCGTTACGCCGGGCCTCGAAGTCCGCCTTCTCTTGTTGTTGATGCTTTCGCGGCCGGTACGCTCAACCGCGGCGGCATCTTTGTATGTCGGCGGAAGCACCTGCCGAACACCGCCTCCAAATTTCGGCAAACCTCCTCGAGGGCATCTGCACACGCGTTCCTCGTCGGATTGAGCGGCAGTTCCCACCGCTGGCCGGTAGATCGCTGAGCTCCACCGCATGAACATGCGAGCCGCCGACATGGTGAAGAAGGCAAACAGCCTGCCTGGGTTCATGGTCTCGGGCTACCGAGTGGGTTTTTCAAAGGGCAGTTGATGGACCTCGACACCTCTGGCGCATACCGCACTCAGGCTATGGACGTACAAATGGTGAGAGGGTTTCGGCTCGTGGACGGTTATGAGGCCGAAGGCTTGTTCATTGCTGGCCTTTGCGCAAAGTAGCCCGCACGAATTCGACCGCCGCGCCGACTGCGTAAATGGCCGGCCGCTGCGTCGAAAATGACCTCCTTGAGCGCGTTCACCGGCGGCAGCAGGTGTGCACCACGCGCATCGACTGGCATCCGGAGCATCGAGCAGGGCTGACCAGGTCGGCGCGCCTCAAGATGGCTTCTTGCCGGTCGGAGCGGAAGCTGGTTGCCCGCGTGCTTTCAGCGATGTCCCAAGGCATCGGCCGGGGTGGGACTCACCGCAGCAATCGGCTCACCTCGGGCCTCTATGTCTGCCCCGGCGTCGAGGCAAAGATCCTCGCGAAATCGAGCTGAGACCAATTGCACGCCGACCGGCGTACCGTCCACGAAGCCTGTAGTTACCGCCAGCCCTGGCAGGCCGATAGCGGGAAAAGCACGCATCGGCAGTTGTGCATTCCACACACGTTGGAAGCCGCCATCGCCCTGCAAGTCCAAATCGTCCGGAAACGGTAGCTCGGCCGAGACCGGCAGCAATAGCACTGCATAGTCCTCGAAGAACAGGCTCCAGATTCGAGCTGCCGTTGCGCGGCGCAACAGGGCACTTGCCACAACGTCCAGGGGCATCGTTTCAACAACGGAACGCACGCCCTCGACCACGGCCCAAGCGCCCGGGTCACCGTCGCGCCTGACGGCATCCTCCAGCTTTGCGAAGCCGTCTCCAAGCCATAGCTGCTGCTGGATCTCTGCAAGTTCCTCCAGCGATGGTGTGTCAGCCACTTCCACAACGCTCCATCCAGCACTCTCCAGGCGATTCGCCGCATCTCTGAGCGCCGCTTCAACCTCCGACGCAATCTCGATACCGCTCGGGCGCAAACAAACCGCGGCGCGTTTGAGCATTGGCTTGCCGACCAGCGGCAAGGGAACATGCCAAGGATCTCGAGGATCCGGCATCGACATGGCGTCCAACGCAAGACGCAGATCCTGAACGCTACGCGCCATCGGCCCCGTACTGGACATCAGTTGCGGGCCAATGCCGCGTTCCGGTGAGGACTGGTTGTAAGCGGGCACGCGCCCGAAGCTGGGACGCAGACCCTGGATGCCGCAGGCATAGGCGGGATAGCGCAGCGATCCTCCGATATCACTGCCCAGCGCAATGTGGCCGATGCCTGCAGCAACGCCTGCGGCTCCCCCACCGGACGAACCACCCGGCGTCAAACGCCGGTCTCGAGGGTTGATGGTCTTGCCATGGAGCAGATTGCCCGTGAACCAGCGCAGCGCAAACGTGGGCGAGTTGCTTCGGCCCACGAGCAAGGCGCCGGCACGCAACAGGTTGTCCACAGCGGGGCTGTTGCGCTCCGCGAGGAGGTCGCGCTGCAGGCGGCTGCCGTTGCTGGTAACGAATCCCGCTTCGTCCGCGTTGATCTTCACTGTGACGGGGACGCCTGCCAGCGGTCCCGGGTCCTGGCCTTGCGCGAGCATCCTGTCGATGCGTTCGGCCTGCAGACGCACATGGTCAGGCCGACATTCGACGATCGCGTTGATCTGTGGGTTGACGGTATCGAGGCGCTGCAACGTGTCCTCGGCAACTTCGAGCGCCGACACTTCGCGTGCGCGGACAAGCCCGGCAATCTGGGTTGCCGACATCTTCCAGAATTCAGTCATGTTGTTCTCTCTTAACTTTCAACCAACCCATTGATCCAGACGCAGACGCTCACGAACACGTAGATCTCGCATTACCGCCACAAATTGCTCGCGGCCAGCTCCACGATCTCATCTGTGCGCCCGTTGAACACCGCCTGCAGCAGGTAGAGCGAAAACCCTTTCGCCATCTCCGTGGAAATGGCGGGTGGCATGGCCAGCTCGCTTCGGCTGACGACGGCGTCGACGAGGACGGGACCGTGGTAGGCGAGTGCTTCAGCAATGCCATCTTGAATTTGTTCAGGACGTTCCAGGCGAATTCCGCGGATGCCGATCGCTTCGGCCATGGCGGCGAAGTTGGGGTTATGCAGGTCGGTGCCGGTACTGAGGATTCCGGTGGCTTTCTGTTCCAACTCCACGAAACCAAGCGCACCGTTGTTGAACACCACCACTTTCACCGGCAGCTTGAGTTGTGCCAGGGTGAGGAAGTCACCCATCAGCATGGTGAAGCCTCCGTCACCGGAGAGCGAGATGACTTGCCGCTGGCGGAAGGTCGCCTGAGCACCGATGGCCTGGGCCATGGCGTTGGCCATCGAGCCATGCACGAACGAGCCCATCAACCGCCTCTTGCCGTTCATGCGCAGGTGTCGGGCCGCCCAGACGGTTGGCAGGCCTACGTCGCAGCTGAACACGGCATCTTCTGCGGCGAGGTCACTGAGGGTTTTTACGATCTGTTGCGGATGGATGCGGCGGGTGCTGGGTGTGATCGCGGCCGACGTATCCAGCGCGTGCTCGCTGCGGGCGTAGTGCTCGCGCGCGCGCGCCAGATGATCGCTGTTGGGGTTCGAGTCCAGCAGTGGCAACAGTGCATCCAAAGTGGCGCACACATCGCCGACGACGCCCAACTCGACATGGGCGCGACGACCGATGTTCTCGACGCGGATGTCGACTTGAGCAATACGCACACCATCGCCTTGCGGGTAGAACTGACGATAAGGGAAGTCGGTGCCCAGCATCAGCAGCACGTCGCAATCGAGCATTGCGTAATAGCCGGACGACACACCGATGAGACCGGTCATGCCCACGTCATAGGGATTGTCCCAGCCGACGTGCTCCTTGCCGCGCAGCGCGTGCACCACTGGTGACTGCAGCCGTTCTGCCAGCGCGAGGATCTGCTCGCGAGCTCCAGCGCATCCCGCACCGCAGAGCAGAGTGATGCGCTGGCCATTGTTGAGAAGGTCGGCCAGCTGACGCAGCAGTGCGAGTGTTGGCATCACGACAGGTGCAGCAGGTAGCAAGCTACCGATTTCTGCTAAGAGCGCGGCTTCGGCAGGCTGCATCGCGACATCTCCTGGGATCACCACCACCGAGACGCCGCGCTTGCCGACGGCCTCACGGATGGCCATCTGCAGCGTTCTTGGCATTTGTGCACTGCTCGAAATCAGCTCGCAGTAGTGGCTGCATTCGCTGAAGTAGGACTGCGGGTGGGTCTCCTGGAAGTAACCTGAACCGATTTCCGCCGAGGGGATCTGCGCGGCAATCGCCAGCACCGGTACACGCGAGCGGTGCGCGTCGAACAAGCCGTTGATCAGGTGCAGGTTGCCCGGTCCGCAACTGCCAGCGCATACCGCCAGCGAACCCGTGAGGTGGGCTTCGGCGCCGGCAGCAAAGGCGGCCACTTCCTCGTGGCGCACATGCACCCACTCGATATCGCCACGGCGTCGAATCACATCGGTCAGCCCGTTGAGACTGTCGCCTACCAGACCATAGATGCGCTTGACGCCGGCGGCGACCAAAGTATCAACTAACTGTTCCGCGACAGTCTTGTGCATAATTTTCTTTCTTCGGGACGGTGACTGCCGCGTCACGGCAGCGGGATGATTGGCGCGCTCTGCGGACGCCGTTGATGCGGGGGAGCGCTGTGCCGCTTGCTGGCTTAGTCCAGCACCATGATGGCCTCTGCCTCGATCCGGCAACCCTGCGGCAGGCTGGCGATACCGACTGCGGCGCGGGCTGGATAAGGTCGCGCGAAGTATTCGGCCATGATCTTGTTGACCTTGGGCGAATCGTCCAAGTCGATCAGGTAGAGATTGAGCTTGACCACATGGGCCAGGTCGCCGCCACCGGCCTCTGCTACCGCGCGCAAGTTGGAGAACACCTGGCGAATTTCGTCTTCAACGCTGGCGGTTTTGGCCTTTTGAGTCTTCGGATCGATCGGCAGTTGGCCGGATAAATACACGGTGTTGCCGCAGCGGATCGCTTGGCTGTAGTTGCCAATGGCTGCAGGGGCAAGGTCAGTATGAATAATTTGTCGATTCACTAGTGGCTCCAGTAGATGTTGCAATGTGAGCGCAAGATAACTTCATGCCGAGCACTGGACTTTGCACGCGAAACGAGTCGATGTCAGACCGTTTTCCGTCTTGCGGGTGATGGCGGGTGCCAGTAGACCGGTGCTGATCAACGGACTCAATCAGCCGTTCGTATAGGGTCAAGGCAAGTAGACTGTTTTTTTTGAGAACACACTGCAGCCCCGGTGTGATTCCTACCTCGCCACGCGAATCCCGGTGCGCGAGGACGTTCCTAAATTAAGGGCGACCTGGTGTCCGCAGATGCAGTGAGCACTTCAAGCGTCGATGCGTTGATCGCTTCCGTCCAAGGCCCTGGTACTTTTCGAGGAAGCTGGCATCACGGATAGGCCGGTGGTGTTCCCGGCGCGGCATTCCAGCACCGCGCGAGCTGTGGCGCCAAGCGCTCATCCAACTACGTGAACGAGCGAGTGACTTCTTGGCGTCGGGCTTCACATCGTTTGCCTCCTGCGGGCCGATCAGTTGCCCTCACTCGCGAATGCGGACGTTGCGGTTTGCCGCAAGCACTTGTCACCCACCATAGCTGCTGTCTTCGATTGCGTCTTGCTCGAGCGGGAGCACCTACACCTTTGTTTAATAGCAACTCAACCCTCACAAATGTTGAATCGCGGGTGGATCGCCATGCTCGTGCCAGCTTCAGCTCGCGAGCACTGACCTAACAGGAGCCACCATGCACGACAGCGCCGTTCTCGCATCCGACAATTCTCCCCATCGCTTTGAGAGACGCTTGCCGGCGCGGTCCAGCGCCGCCGCGCTGTTGCAGGCCGCGCAGACCCATCAGTACCGCGAGATGGAGCACGCTTTTCGCGCAACCGGCGGACTGGTGAGTTCCGACGATATCGTCTCCCTCCTTATGAGTCGCACGGACCAACCAATTTCGCGACTGGCGCGATGGATCGTTAACCACGATGTGATCAGCTTTCAATGGCAATCACGCACGCTGCTGCCGCTCTTCCAATTCGATTTGTTCACCGTGACTCCGCACTTATCCGTGACAGCAGTAATCCGGGAATTGATTCCGGCGCTCAGCGACTGGGAGACGTGTCTCTGGTTTCTCGCGCCTAACGCGTGGCTTGGAGATACTTCGCCGCTCGATTCCATTCTGCTAGACGCGCCAGCCGTAGTCGATGCGGCTCGTGGCGAGCGCTTTCTTCTCCGCGGTTGATTCGGCAGAAGCCAGCAGATCGGGATGTGACCACCGATGCTGGACTCCGGAGTAACGTCCTATACGAAGGTTTCCCTAGCCCGCGCCCTGCACAGCAGTTTGGCGCTATTCCTTCGTCTGCATCGGACCCATACAAACAGGTGATGGAAACGCTGACCGAGTGTTTGTAGAGTGCCCATGCCTCCAAAACCGACGACAGGAAATCCAATGAGCAAGCCACCTGAATCTGCCAGAAACACCCCGCTGACCACCGCCTTCGGCGCGCCCGTGGTCGACAACCAGAACAGCCTCACCGCCGGCCCGCGCGGCCCCGTCCTGATGCAGGATGTGTGGCTGCTCGAGAAGCTGGCCAACCTCAACCGCGAGATCATTCCCGAGCGCCGCATGCATGCCAAGGGCTCGGGCGCCTTCGGCACCTTCACCGTCACGCACGACATCACGAAGTACACGCGCGCCAAGCTCTTCTCGGCCGTGGGCAAGAAGACCGAAATATTCGCGCGCTTCACCACCGTGGCCGGCGAACGCGGCGCGGCCGATGCCGAGCGCGACATCCGCGGCTTCGCGCTCAAGTTCTACACGGAGGAAGGCAACTGGGACCTGGTGGGCAACAACACGCCGGTCTTCTTCCTGCGCGACCCGCGCAAGTTTCCGGACCTCAACAAGGCCGTGAAGCGCGACCCCAAGACCAACATGCGCAGCGCCACCCACAACTGGGACTTCTGGACGCTGCTGCCCGAGGCGCTGCACCAGGTCACCATTGTGATGAGCGACCGCGGCATTCCGGCGAGCTACCGCCACATGCATGGCTTCGGCTCGCACACCTACAGCTTCGTCAATGCGGCCAACGAGCGCTTCTGGGTCAAGTTCCACTTCAAGACGCAGCAGGGCATCAAGAACCTCACCGATGCCGAAGCCTCGGCGCTCGTGGGCGGCGACCGCGAGAGCCACCAGCGCGACCTGTTCGATTCGATCGGCCGCGGCGACTTCCCCAAGTGGACGCTCTACGTGCAGGTGATGGCGGAAGCCGATGCGGAAAAGGTGCCCTACCACCCCTTCGACCTGACCAAGGTCTGGCCCAAGAAGGACTACCCGCTGATCGAGGTGGGCGTGATGGAACTGAACCGCAACCCCGAGAACTTCTTTGCCGATGTCGAGCAGAGCGCCTTCGCGCCCAACAACCTGGTGCCGGGCATCAGCGTCTCGCCGGACAAGATGCTGCAGGCGCGCCTCTTCGCGTATTCGGATGCGCAGCGTTACCGCCTGGGCGTGAACCACCACCAGATTCCGGTGAACGCCGCGCGCTGCCCGGTGCACAGCAACCACCGCGACGGCACGATGCGCGTGGACGGCAACTACGGCGGCACGCTGCACTACGAGCCCAACAGCTTCGGCCAGTGGCAGGAACAGCCCGACTACCGCGAGCCGCCCCTCAAGCTGCGCGGCGATGCGGACTTCTGGAACTTCCGCGAGGACGATGCCGACTACTACAAGCAGCCGGGCGACCTGTTCCGGTTGATGAAGCCCGAGCAGCAACAGGTGCTGTTCGAGAACACCGCGCGCGCCATGGGCGATGCGCCGGAGTTCATCAAGCGCCGGCACATCGACAACTGCACCAAGGCCGATCCAGCCTACGGCGCGGGAGTGGCGAAGGCGCTCGGGCTGTCCTGAGCAACGCGGGCGGCGCCATGAGGCGCCTTTTTTTTGAAGGCACTGCGCGTGTGCGCATGCGCCTTTTTTTGTTGGGGGATGCGTTCAGCGAGCGAGCCGCGTGAACACGTAGTCGTGGTTCTTCACCAGCGCCTGGTGGCAGGCAAAACAGGTCTGGTGCTGCGCCAGGTCGGCGGGCTTGCCATTGATGAAACGGCCGAAACCCCATCCACCCGTAGCGGCGTATTTTTTTGAGTCTTTCACCATCACTTGCACGGTAGTTGCCGCACCAGGGATTGACGCAGGTGCGAACTCCGGTGACTGAACGTGCTTCCATGCCAGCTTTGTGAAGATGGTGCCGTCCGGGAACGGCAACGTGCCCTTGTCGTACGCATCGATTGCTTTGGCATTGCCAAGCACCACGCGGAGTTCGTTCAAAGGCTCCGCCTCGATGGCAGGCGCTATCAATTGCCACTGCCGGTAGCCCTTGGGAATAACAACGCCGTAGATGGGCGAAGCATCCGAAGTTTTGGCATCCTCCGCAGCGCTTGGGGTCACCACGAAAATACCGGATGCCGCCGCGAGTGCAAGGAGGCCAAGGCCACCGAGCTTTGTCAGTACCGCTTGGCCGGAGAGCGAAGAGCCATTGTTATTCGTGGTGTCCGATGTGGGCACCTGTCGCGTGTCGAATCGATTCATAAGACAAACCGTGTGAACTGAAAACCGCTGCGGGGTTGAAGGCCCACAGCACTTGAGCGCGTGAATTTTTCGCCGTTATCGTCTCGCTTGAGCTGCTCTGCGTATGCGCGTGTATCTGCGCCGCTGGAAATCACACTACGTTTCCATTGGCAAGCGCGCCGACGTCTGACATGCGGCACGCCGTGCTCGGACGCAGACAGCGCAGAAGTCTTTGCCAGCAACGCATTCGCGTAATCATTCATGTCACGCGAGCCCGCAGACACAGTGGCATACAGACATCTGTTGTGCGCGTGGAGGCGCGTCCTATAAACGCTGCCGTGCTTCGCACCCGCCGCGCTCGTCTTGAGTTGCAAAGGGCGATCACTCCTCTTTGCCCTCAACTTCAACCGCAGGAAAAATTCGAAATGAAAACACTTAGCCGCCGCTTCGCCCGTACAGTCGCCGCCGTGGGCCTCATGGCACTGGCTGGCGCCTTCGCCACGCACAATGCTTCGGCACAGACCGCAACAACTGGGCAACAAGCCAAGCCCACCGTGGTGCTCGTGCACGGTGCGTTCGCTGAATCGTCGAGCTGGGACGGCGTCATCCGCAAGCTCGAGGCCCAGCACTATCCAGTGATCGCCGCCGCCAATCCGTTGCGCGGCGTCAAGTCCGACGCGGCCTATGTAGGGGGCATCGTCGATGCGGTCAAGGGGCCGGTGGTGCTAGTGGGTCACTCGTACGGCGGCTCAGTGATCTCCAGCGCCGCGACCGGCAAGAGCAATGTGAAAGCGCTTGTCTTTGTGGCCGCATTCGCACCCGAAGCCGGCGAGTCGGCAGCCGATCTCACCGGCAAGTTCCCCGGTAGCACGCTCGGGCCGGCGCTGGCACCACCGGTCGCACTCCCCGATGGTGGCAAGGACCTGTACATCCTGAAGAACAGGTTCCACGACCAATTCGCCGCCGACGTGCCAGCCGCCGCTGCGCGCCTCATGGCTGCAACCCAGCGCCCCATCGCCGAGTCGGCGCTCGGCGAACCGGCCGGGGAACCTGCATGGAAGACGGTGCCCTCATGGTTCGTCTACGGCGACGGCGACAAGAACATTCCGCCGGCGGCGCAGGCATTCATGGCGGAGCGCGCCAAGTCGGTGAAGACGGTGGTCGTCAAGGGCGCGTCGCACGTGGTGATGACGTCGAACCCCGACGTGGTCACCAAGCTCATCGTTGAAGCCGCGAGCCGATAGGCTGATTCCTGAGGCGGCCCGTCGATAGGCAGGTCGACAAGACAGCATATCGATGGGCCGTTCACCGCACCCAATGCTTGGACATCGAAATGTATTGTCCTAAAGACAGCAGTAGATACAGAGCGATACGAAGCATCGGTCGAATGCCGATCCCGCGGGGCAACATTTGCACCTGCCAGTCCTTTCATCCACACCCGCCACTCCGGAGAGTCCGATGACATCGTCGTTCCAACTTCCCCGCAGAACTTTCCTCACTGCGACGGCGCTCAGCGCTGCGGCCGCTCAGCTCGCAGCGGTCACGCCGGCCTTCGCCCAGTCCGCTGGTGCGCTCAAGCGCCTGGAGCCGCTCAAGAGCATCGAGGCCAACGGTCTGAACATCGGCTACTTCGAGGCCGGTCCGGCCAATGGCGCGCCGGTGATCCTTCTTC
>NZ_JARXVG010000020.1 GCF_029892485.1 Variovorax boronicumulans | reverse complement strand
GCCTTGGCTTCGCCGCCGAACTTGGCCGACAGAACGGTTGCAATCGCAGCCGTCAGCGTCGTCTTGCCGTGGTCAACGTGACCGATCGTGCCCACATTCACGTGCGGCTTGGTGCGGGTGAATTTACCTTTTGCCATTTTTCGACTCCGAAAAAAACGATTTCAACGTATGCAGATGGGTTGCAAACCTGCCGTTGCAACCCCCAGAAACTGGTGCCCTTTGCGGGAATCGGACCCGCGACCTCTCCCTTACCAAGGGAGTGCTCTACCACTGAGCCAAAAGGGCTTTTGTCTAACCAATCGCTTCCGGCGTCGAACCGGGTCTCTGGAGCGGGAGACGGGAATCGAACCCGCGTCATCAGCTTGGAAGGCTGGGGTTCTACCATTGAACTACTCCCGCATCGGGGGCACTTCAAGGCACCCAAAGCGCTAGATCCAATCGCTCTTAGAAACCAAATTCATCGCTGGTGGAGAGGGCTGGATTCGAACCAGCGTACTCGTAAGAGGGCAGATTTACAGTCTGCTGCCATTAACCACTCGGCCACCTCTCCGGCGAACCTCGAAATATAGCACGGTTTTGTGACTACCCAGAACTCCCAGCACCAAGAAGAAGCGGAAGAACTGCACGAGGCGTTGAACCGGGGCGATTATCCGCGAATTCAGCCGCCTCCCTGATGCGCCTCCCGCCAGGCGCGTGCTTCACCGAAATGTCCGCATCCGATGAACGGCGCGGGCGGACGCAGGGCCGAAAGTGGCGACGGATGATTCGACATCAGCACCTTGTGGCGCCTAACGTCGATCAACGCACGTTTACTCTGCGCGTGCGAGCCCCAGAGCATAAAAACAACAGGTTTCGCGCCGTCCGATACATGTCGGATGACGGCATCCGTCAGCACCTCCCAGCCCCGCCCCGAATGGCTCGCTGGCTGGGCTTCTTCGACAGTGAGACAGGTGTTGAGCAACAACACGCCATGGGTCGCCCACTTCACCAGGCTGCCACCGGGATTTGGAAACGGCGGCGGCGCTGTGCCGAGGTCGCGCTGAAGCTCCTTGAAAATGTTGCGCAGCGACGGCGGCAGCGCCACGCCGGGTGCCACCGAAAATGCGAGCCCTTCGGCTTGGCCGCGCCCGTGGTACGGGTCCTGGCCGAGGATCACCACGCGCACGTCCTCGGGCGGCGTCAGCTCCAGCGCGCGCAGCGGCTGCGGCGGAAAGATCACGGCCCCCGCATCGAGGCGCTCGCGCAGAAAACCCTGCAGCTTCTGCCCCACGACGCCGGCGAAAAAATCATCGACCAGCGGCTGCCAACCCGGCGCCACCGCCCAGTCGGCAGGATCGCTGCTCGACAGCTGATCCTGCGTGCTCATCGGAACAACGCAGCGAGGGCCTCGCCGGGTTCCTTGGCGCGCATGAACGCTTCGCCGACCAGGAAGGCATTGACGCCCGCCGCGCGCAGCGTGGCCACGTCTTCACGCGTGGCGATGCCCGATTCGGTCACCGCCAGCCGGTCGGCCGGGAGCTTCGGTAGCAGGTCGATGGTGGCCTGTATCGACACATCGAAGTTGCGCAGATTGCGGTTGTTGACGCCGATCAGCGGCGTCTTGAGCTTGAGCGCGCGATCGAGCTCGGCCGCGTCGTGCACCTCCACCAGCACCGCCATGCCGAGCTCGCGCGCGATGGCCTCGAAGTCTTTCATCTGCGCATCGTCCAGGCATGCGGCGATCAACAGGATCGCATCGGCCCCCATGGCGCGCGATTCGTACACCTGGTAGGCATCGACGATGAAATCCTTGCGCAGCACCGGCAGGTCGCACGAGGCGCGCGCCTGCTTCAGATAGTCGACGCTGCCCTGGAAGAACTGCTTGTCGGTCAGCACCGAAAGGCACGCCGCGCTGATGGTCCCGTCGCCCTCGGCATAGCTTTGCGCAATGTCGGCCGGAATGAACTCTTCGCGCAGCACGCCCTTGCTCGGGCTGGCCTTCTTGACTTCGGCGATCACCGCGGCCTGGCCGGCAGAAATCTTCGCGCGCAGGGCAGCTTCGAAATCGCGCGTCAGCACACGGCTTTCGGCGTCGAAACGGACGGCTTCGAGCGGTGCGCGCTTCAGCGCGGCCGCCACTTCCTGGCGCTTGACGGCAACGATCTTGTCGAGGATGTCGGACATGGCTTGTGGTGCTTTCTTTTTCTCTGAGTCTCAGACGATGGCGGAGGCCTTGACCAGTTCGGCCAGCTTGGCTTTGGCCGCGCCCGATGCGATGACGGCGCGCGAACGCTCCACGCCCGCTGCCACCGAGTCGACGACGTTGGCCGCGTACAGCGCCGCGCCGGCGTTCAGCAGCACGATGTCGAGCGCCGGGCCGGCCTGATTGTCGAGCACCCCCAGCAGCATCGCCTTCGATTGCTCGGGCGTTTCCACACGCAGCGCGCGGTTGCTCGACATCGCGAAGCCGAAGTCCTCGGGGTGCAGTTCGTACTCGCGGATCTCGCCGTTCTTGAGCTCACCCACCAGCGTGGCGGCGCCCAGAGAAATCTCGTCCATGCCGTCGCGGCCGTAGACCACCAATGCATGCTCGGTGCCCAGGCGCTGCAGCGCGCGCACCTGGATACCCACGAGGTCGGCGTGGAACACGCCCATCAGGATGTTCGGCGCGCCCGCGGGGTTCGTCAGCGGACCGAGGATGTTGAAGATGGTCTTGATGCCCAACTCCTTGCGCACCGGTGCGACGTTCTTCATCGCCGGATGGTGATTGGGAGCGAACATGAAGCCGATGCCGCACTCCTCGATGGAGCGCGCGATCTGCTCGGGCTTCAGATTGATGTTGATGCCCAGCGACTCCAGCACGTCGGCACTGCCCGACTTGCTCGACACGCTGCGCCCGCCGTGCTTGCTGACCTTCGCGCCGCCCGCGGCCGCAACGAACATCGAGCAGGTCGAGATGTTGAAGGTGTGCGAGCCGTCGCCGCCGGTGCCCACGATGTCCACGAGGTTCGTGGTGTCGGCGACGGGCACCTTGGTCGACACTTCGCGCATCACCTGCGCGGCGGCGGTGATCTCGCCAATGGTTTCCTTCTTCACGCGCAGGCCCGTGATCAGCGCGGCCATCATCACGGGCGAGCATTCGCCGCTCATGATGAGCCGCACGATGTGCAGCATCTCGTCGTGGAAGACCTCGCGGTGCTCGATGGTGCGCTGCAGCGCTTCCTGGGGAGTGATCATTGGGAAGTCTCCTTGAGGTTTCGTGTGTCGTCAGTGGCCGGCGCGAACGGCCGGTGCGTCGGTAAATGCGAGCTTGAGGCCGAAGCCGATGAAGAGGACGCCGGCAGCGCGGTCGAGCCAGTGCATGCCCTTCTGCACGGCGCCGCGGCGCGCCATCCAGCCTGCCGCCACCGCCCATCCCACATTGACAGGAATGGCATTGAGGTTGAACAGCACGCCCAGCAGCACGAAGTACAGGGCCTTGTTGTCCGCGCCGGGCGCAATGAACTGCGGCACAAAGGCGAGGAAGAACAGCGCCACTTTGGGGTTGAGCACGTTCGTCCAGAAGCCGCCGAGAAAGATCGCCCTGAGGCTGCGCTCCCCGCCCGCTGCGGCGGCGGCCTCATCGAGATCGGTGGGCGGCGCCGCGCGCGACAGCACCATGCGCACCCCCAGATACAGCAGGTAGGCCGCGCCGATGTACTTGAGCACCGTGAAGGCCGCCGCGGACGTGGCCATCAACGTGCCGACACCGACCGCCGCCGCGAAGATGTGGACGAAGCAGCCGGCGGTGATGCCGAGCCCCGCCACGATGCCGGCACGCACGCCCGAACGCAGCGAATTCGTCACGACGTAGAGCACGTCGGGGCCCGGCGTGAGATTCAGCAGCCAGCCGGCGGCGATGAAGGCGAGCAGATGGGGAAGATCAGGCATCGCGTCGTAGGCAGATTCAGGACTTGAAGAAGGCGCGGATCGCGGCAATCGCCCGGTCCACGCCCGCAGCGTCGACGTCCAGATGCGTCACGAAGCGCAGGCGATAGAGACCCGTCGCGAGGATGCCCTGGCTGTTGAGGCTCGCGATCAGTTCCGACGAACGCGCTTGCGCGGCGCCCGTGAGATCGACGAACACGATGTTCGTGTGCGGCGCCTCGACCACGAGGTCCTCGATGCCTTCGAGCCCTTGCGCGAGGCGCCGTGCGAGCGCGTGGTCGTCGGCGAGACGATCGACGTGGTGATCGAGCGCATGCGATGCAGCCGCCGCCAGCAGGCCCGCCTGCCGCATGCCGCCGCCCGCCATCTTGCGGATGCGGTGCGCCCGCGCGATGAATTCGCGCGAGCCGACCAGCGCCGAGCCGATGGGCGCGCCCAGACCCTTGCTGAAGCAGACCGACACGCTGTCGAAGCACTGCGCGATGCGGCGGGCTTCGGCGCGAATGTCGCTGCGTTTGTTCAATGCGGCCTGCGCGGTGGCAGCGTTGAAGAGACGCGCGCCGTCCAGGTGCCGCTGCAGACCCTTGCGCTTGGCCAGATCCGTCGCGGCCTGCACATACTCGAACGGCAGCAGCTTGCCGCCCAGCGTGTTCTCCAGCGCCAGCAGCTTCGTGCGCGCGAAGTGCGCGTCGTCGGGCTTGATGGACGCCTCGATCTGCGCGAGCGGCAGCGTGCCGTCGGGCGCGTGGTCCAGCGGCTGCGGTTGCACGCTGCCGAACACCGCGGCGCCGCCGCCTTCCCAGCGATAGCAGTGCGCCTGCTGGCCGACGATGTATTCGTCGCCCCGGCCGCAGTGCGAGAGGATCGCGCACAGGTTGCTCTGCGTGCCGGTCGGCACGAACAGCGCCGCCTCGAAGCCCAGCAGCGCGGCGATCTTTTCCTGCAGCGCGTTGACGCTCGGATCGGTGCTGAAGACGTCGTCGCCGAGCGGCGCGGCCATCATGGCCTCGCGCATCGCGGGCGTGGGTTGGGTGACGGTGTCGCTGCGCAGATCGACGATGGAAGAGCGGTCGGTCATGGGGTCAGTCCAGGAAGTTCTTGAGCATCGCGTGGCCATGCTCGGTGAGTATCGATTCGGGGTGGAACTGCACGCCTTCGATGCGCACGTCATGCGCGTATCCGGTGTGCCGCACGCCCATGATCTCGCCGTCGTCGGTCCAGGCAGTGACAGCCAGGGCCGAAGGGCAGCTCTCGCGCTCGATCGAGAGCGAGTGGTACCGGTTGACGATGAACTTCTCGGGCAGGCCCGCGAACACGCCCTCCTGCGTGGTCGTGATCTCGCTGGTCTTGCCGTGCAGGAGCTGTTGCGCGCGAACGATCTTGCCGCCGAAGGCCGCGCCGATGGCCTGATGGCCCAGGCACACGCCAAGAATGGGCAGCTTGCCGGCAAAGGCCTCGATGGCCGCCACCGACACGCCCGCTTCCGCCGGCGAGCACGGCCCCGGCGACACCACGAGCCGCGTCACGCCGGAGGCGATCAGTTCGCCGATCTGCTCGACGGTGATCTCGTCGTTGCGATGCACCTGCACATCCGCGCCCAGCTCGCCGAAGTACTGGACGATGTTGTAGGTGAAGCTGTCGTAGTTGTCGATCATCAGCAGTTTCATGGCTTGCTCACAATCCGGTGCACGCCCTTCACGACGGGGAACACGTTGAAGTTGATCAGAAGGCCCAGCTTGAGGCCCGAGAGGCGCAGCGCCGCCAGCACCTGCGCACGGTGCAGGTCGGTCAACACGTCGACCGCCTTGAGTTCGACGATGACCGACTGCTCGATCACGAAACCCGCGCGGTACACCTCGCCGAGCGAGCGCCCCTTGTAAGTGGCCGACAGCGCCACGTCGCGCGTGAAACCGATCTCGCGCTCGGCCAGTTCGATGGCCAGCGCCGCGGCGTAGGCGCCCTCGTCGAGCCCCGTGCCGAGCACGCGCTGCACCTCGACGGCGGCGCCGATGATCTCGTGCGAGAAGTCGTTCTGAATATCGGGTGTGGTGCTCATTCCAGGCCTTCCTCGACCAGTTCGGCCGCACGCAGGAGTGCGCGCGCCTTGGCCTCTGTTTCTTTCCATTCCAGCTCGGGCACCGAGTCGGCGACCACGCCGGCCGCGGCCTGCACGTGCAGCATCTGGTCCTTCACGATGCCGGTGCGGATCGCGATGGCCACGTCCATGTCGCCGGCATAGCTGATGTAGCCGCAGGCGCCGCCGTAGAGACCGCGCTTGGTGGGTTCGAGCTGGTCGATGAGTTCCATTGCATGCACCTTGGGCGCACCGGTCAGCGTGCCGGCGGGGAAGGTGGCCTTGAGCACGTCGATGGCGGTCATGCCGTCCTTGAGCGTGCCTTCGACGTTGCTCACGATGTGCATCACGTGGCTGTAGCGCTCCACCGCGAAGGCCTCGGTCACCTTCACGGTGCCGGTCTTGGCGATGCGTCCGATGTCGTTGCGCGCAAGGTCGATCAGCATCACGTGCTCGGCGCGCTCCTTCGGGTCGTTGATGAGTTCTTCCTCGGCCGCCTTGTCCAGCTCGAGCGAGGCACCGCGCGGACGTGTGCCGGCCAGCGGGCGGATGGTGATCTTCTGCTCGCCATCGCCGGTGTTCTCCTGGCGCACCAGGATCTCGGGCGACGCGCCGACCACGTGGAAATCGCCCAGGTGGTAGTAGTACATGTAGGGCGACGGGTTCAGCGAACGCAGCGCGCGGTACAGCGACAGCGGCGACTCGGTGTAGCGCTTGCTGATGCGCTGGCCCACCTGCACCTGCATGAAGTCGCCGGCGGCGATCATTTCCTTGGCGCGCTCCACGGCCGCGATGTAGTCGGCCTTGGCAAAACTGCGCTCGGGCGGATGCGCCTGCGTGGGCTTCACGATGGGCGCGCTCACCGAGTACTTGAGCTTTTCCTTGAGTTCGCGCAGGCGCCGCTTGCCATTGGCATAGGCCTCGGGCTGCTTCGGGTCGGCGTAGACGATCAGGTAGAGCTTGCCCGAGAGGTTGTCGATGACGGCGAGTTCCTCGCACTGCAGGAGCAGGATGTCGGGGCACCCCAGCGTGTCGGGCGGACAGCTCTTCTCGAGCTTGCGCTCGATGTGGCGCACCGTGTCGTAGCCGAAGTAGCCCGCGAGGCCGCCGCAGAAACGCGGAAGACCCGGCCGCAGCGCGACCTTGAAGCGCTTCTGGTACTCGGCGATGAAGTCGAGCGGGTTGCCGGCGGCGGTTTCGACGACCTGACCGTCGGTCACCACTTCGGTCACGGCATCGGCGCCGAAACCGCTCGCGCGCAGCAAGGTGCGCGCCGGCAAACCGATGAAGCTGTAGCGCCCGAAGCGCTCGCCGCCCACGACCGATTCGAGCAGGAAGCTGTGCTTGCCGCCGCTCTGCGAATGCGCGAGCTTGAGGTACAGGGAAAGAGGCGTTTCGAGGTCGGCAAAGGCCTCGGCCATCAGCGGGATGCGGTTGTAGCCCTGGGCGCTGAGGCTCTTGAATTCAAGTTCGGTGATCACGGATTCGTTCTCCAATTGCCGCCCGACGCTCCTTCGGTCGGTGGCAAGGTCATTCACTGGTGGCCCGGAGTCATTGGCGATCCGGAGCCGCGGGCGCACGGCGTGCGCCGTGCAATCAAACAGTCAGCGAAGTATGGCTACGCCAGGGCCAGGCTCCCCGGCTGCCTTCACCTGTTTGAATGATGTGATGAACGAACATGGAAGCGCGAGTTTAGCCCACGAAAACCGCACTACGGCACGACAAGGCGGGTTTCAGGGTTCCCCCGAAGGCCGGAAGTTAAAACAAAAAGATACATTCGCACGACCGTTCGCAAATTCAAGGAGACCCCCTTGCCCGCACTTTCCATCCCGACCGCGCTCTCGCGCCTCGCCCTGCTTGCCTGCCTGACCACGGCGCTCGGCGCCTCGGCGGCGCAGGTGGACGTCGCCGGCGTCAAGCTGGAAGACCACCTCGACCTGCGCGGCACGCCGTTGCAACTCAACGGCGCGGGCGTGCGCTTCAAGGCGATCTTCAAGGTCTACACGGCGGGCCTGTATGTCGGCAAGAAGGTCTCCACGCCCGAAGAGGCGCTGGCAGCGCCCGGCCCCAAGCGCGTGGCGATCACGATGCTGCGCGACATCGACGCCAACGAGCTCGGCAAGCTCTTCACCAAAGGCGTGGAAGAGAACTCGCCCAAGAGCGAAATGGTCAACCTGATCCCGGGCCTGCTGCGCATGGGCCAGATGTTCGCGGACCAGAAGCAGTTGAAGACCGGCGACACCTTCACCATCGACTGGCTGCCCGGCACCGGCACGGTGATCACCGTGCGCGGGGTGCCGCAGCCCGACCCGGTGAAGGAGCCGGCCTTCTTCAATGCGCTGCTGCGCATCTGGCTCGGCCCGAGCCCGGCAGACTGGAAGCTGAAGGACGCGCTGCTCGGCATCAAGCCGTAACCCGCAGCGACCTCAGAGATCGGCCAGCGAATCCACGAAGCCGTCCGCATCCACGCCGCGCACCGGCTCGCCGTGGTTGTAGCCGTAGGTCACGAGGACGACCGGGCAGCCGGCGGCCCTTGCGGCGCGTGCGTCATTGCTGGAGTCGCCGACCATCAGCGTGCGCGCGGGCGTGGTGCCCAGTGCCTCGCAGGTCTTCAAGAGCGGCAGCGGGTCGGGCTTCTTGCGCTCGAAGGCATCGCCGCCGAACACCAGCTCGAAGAAGCCATCGAGCCCTTTCGCGGCCAGCAGCGGCTTGGCGAATGAAGTCGGCTTGTTGGTGAGGCAGGCCAGACGCAGGCCGCGCTCACGCAGCGTCTTCAGCCCCTCGATCACGCCCGGGTACACCGCCGAATGCTGGCCGTTGATGGCCAGGTAGTGGTGCTGGTAGCGCTCCCAGGCGCGCTCGAACAGCGCCTGCGCGCTTGCCTGGATGCCCGCCGCGTCGGCTGTGCCCGCGGGCGTCATCACATGCACGAGCGCCGAATGGATCAGGTGCTCGGAGCCCTTTCCCACCATCCGCTCGATGGCGATGGGCGGCACCGGCGGCAGGTCGAGGTCGCGCAGCATGCGGTTCAGGGCCTCGGCGAAGTCGCCGAGCGTGTCGACCATGGTGCCGTCGAGGTCCACGATGGCGGCGTCGAATCGGGTGTGGTCGGAGCCAATAGAGTTCAAAACAGACAAATGGAGTTCAAAAAACTACTCGGTACTTTAGCGGGCCTCAGGAAATAGCGAAGGTGCCGGCAGTGCCGCGGTCAATCGGTTCGCGGCGCAAAGGAAACATGGCCTTGCGCAAGCACGAGCGTGCGCCCGTCGAGTGCCCTCATGGCGCCGTCCAGGCTCAGCCTGAGCCCGCCTTTGGGCCTGGCGTCCACCGACGTCACGACCCATTCCAGCAGCACGCTTTCGGTGGCCTTGACCGCGCGCAGCAGATCGAAAGAGAAGTTCATCCCGAGCACGCTGCCCTTTGGAGACAGGTGCGTGGCGGTCAGACCCATCAGGAGAGAGGTGGTGTGCGTGGCGCTGGCGATCAAGCCGCCAAAGCGGGTGCCCGATGCGTAGCCGGCATCGACGTGAAGCGGGTTCTCGTCTCCCGCGGCCAGCGAGAACGCCCTGACCTGCGCCTCGTCGAATGTGTGCGTGCGAGAAAACCGGTAGCCGGCGCCGACATCCGGGCGATCGGTTTCGTAGACCTCAGGCATGGCCGGCCAGACGGGTGATGGCGGCCGCGCTCCCAGCCTCCTCGCGAAGCCTGAACTTCTGGATCTTTCCCGTGGCTGTCTTCGGCAGCGCGTGAAAGACGATGCGTTGGGGGCATTTGAAATGGGCCAGTCGCGCGCGGCAGAAATCGATGATGTCCTGCTCTGACGGCTGCTCCGCGCCAGCCCTCAGCTCGATGAATGCACAGGGGACCTCGCCCCACTTCGCGTCGGGCTGGGCCACCACGGCCGCATGCAGCACGGCCGGATGGCCATGGATCACCTCCTCCACTTCGACGGAGGAAATGTTCTCCCCGCCGGAGATGATCACATCCTTGGACCTGTCGGTGATCTGGACATAGCCGTTGTCGTGCAGAACCGCCACGTCGCCGGTGCGAAACCAACCGCCGGCCAGTGCCCTGCGCGTCGCAGCTTCGTTCTTGAAGTAGCCCATCATCACGGTATTGCCGCGCAGCATCAGTTCGCCGGCCGTTCGGCCGTCCGACGCAACAGGCTCGAGCGTGTCGGCGTCGCCCACCATCAGCCCTTCGAACATTGCCGCACGGGCTCCCTGACGTACCCGAAGCTTGCCCTGCTCGGCGGGCGGCAGCTCATCCCATCCGTCCTGCCATTCGCAACTCACCGGTGTTCCGGACACCTCGGTGATGCCGAACACGTGATCCACATCGAATCCCATCGAGCGGACCGCTTCCAGAACGGCCAGCGGCGGCGGCGAGCCGGCGGTCAACACACGCACCGGCCGGGGCAAGGTCCTGCCTCGGGCTGCGTCCGCGAGCATCGCCATGACGATCGGCGCAGCGCACAGGTGATCGATGCCATGCGCGTCGATCGCCGCCATGACTGCATCGGCGGAAACCTTGCGCAGGCAGACGTGGGTGCCCGCAGCCGCGGTGATGGCCCATGTGAAGCACCAGCCATTGGCGTGGAACATCGGCAGCGTCCACAGGTAGCGCGGTGCGCGCGGCATCGACCAGTTGGTGATCTGGAGCTGGCTCATCAGGTAGGTGCCCCGGTGGCTCGCCACGACGCCCTTGGGATCCCCGGTCGTGCCGGATGTGTAGTTCAGGGCAATGGGCTGCCACTCGTCGCTCGGCCAGACGCCCGGAAATCCGGGATCGCCCCGGGCAAGAAGCGATTCATAGTCCACCACGCCGACGGACGCGCCAGCCGGAGCCAGGTGATCGTTGATATCGACGACGATGGGACGGTGGTCGAGCAATTCCAGCGCAGCCGCCGCAACGCCGGCGTACTCCCGGTCGACCATCAACAGCTTGCACTCGCCGTGCCGGAGGATGAATGCCACGCCTTCGGCATCCAGCCGATGGTTGATGGCGTTGAGCACTGCACCGGCGAGAGGAACGCCGAAGTGCGCCTCCAGCATGGCCGGCGTGTTCGGCGCAAGCACCGACACGGTATCGCCGTGCTCAATTCCCATGGCCACCAGCGCAGACGCCAGCCGATGGCAGCGCTCCCGCGTCTGCGCCCAGGTGCGGGTCAGGTCCCCGTGGACCACTGCGATGCGTCGTGGATGCACAAGGGCGGCCCGATCCAGGAACCCCAACGGCGTGAGAGGAACGTGGTTGGCCGCACAACGCTCCAGGCCAACTGAATAGGATGCTGCGCTCATGCCATGGTCTCCTTGGGATCCGGATGGAAAGTGGTGAACGAAGAGACCGGTTCTCTCTGCGTGACCAGCGTGTTCTCGATGGCCGTTTCGTCGGCATGGCCAAGGCTCATCCCGCACACGAGCATCTGCCCGTCGGGGATCCCCAAGCAGCTTGCAATCTCGCGATGAAACTTGAGAAACGCGGCTTGCGGGCAGGTGTGAAGGTTGCGCGCGCGTGCGGCCACCATCACGCTCTGCAGGAACATCCCGTAGTCGAGAAGGCTTCCCTCCGCCAACTGGCGCTCGACGGTGAAGAACAAGCCGACCGGCGCGTCGAAGAAGCGATAGTTGCGGCCATGCTGAAGGTGCATGCGGGACTTGTCGCCCTTTGCAATCCCGAGGAGCCCGTAAAGATCCCATCCCACCTTGCGGCGTCTCTCCAGGTAGGGCGCGACCCACTTGCGCGGGTAATAGTCGTAGGCCTCGGTCAATTCCGCGGCGAGCCCGGGATCGTCGTCGACTGCCGCAAGCCGTGCGCTCAACCGGTCCTTCGCCGCGCCGGTCACGACGTGCACACGCCAGGGCTGCATGTTCATGCCCGAAGCGCTGTGGCTGGCGGTTTCCAGAATCGATTCGATGTCGTGGGTCGGCACCGGCGTCGGGAGGAAAGCGCGCACGCTGCGCCGCGTCACGATGGCCCAGTCCACCGCCTCGCGCAGCGTTTTCGGGTCCAGCGGCGACGCTGTCATTCGGTTCATCGTTCGGGGTCCTGCTGTGAGGGGAAACGGCTGCAAATCCAGACGCCCACTCTAGGGACGCTGGAATTGCGCGTCGATGCCCAACGGCACCAGATGGAGTGGGGTGACCCGCCACCCCGTGCCACTTCCAGAACGACAGCTAGGACTTTGCCGGGCCCGCCATCCGGTAAGCGCCGGGGCTCACGCCCGTCCATTTCTTGAAGGCGCGGTGAAATGCGCTTGCTTCCTGGAAACCGGTGCGCGCAGCCACCTCGGCCACGGTCATCGGCGCCGTCGAGAGCAGGTCGATGGCAATGTCGCGACGCAGGTCGTCCTTCAGCCGCTGATAGTTCAGGCCCTCCTGCTGCAGCCGCCTCTGGAGCGTGGTGCCCGACATGTGCAGATCCTGCGCGAGCCGGTGCAGATCGGGCCACTGGTCGGGCAACTGATTGCGCAGCCGCCGGCGCACGATGGCGTGGGTGCTCGATTCGTTGCGGTACTGCACCAGCAGATTGCCGGGCGCTTCGCGCAAGAAGCCATCGACCGTGTCGGCGGTTTCAACGATCTCCAGATCCAGGAACGCACTGTCGAAAGCGATGTGCGTCGATGCCCCCGCGAAGACGACGTTCTGGCAGAACCTCGTGCGGTAGTGGCTGTCGTCGACGGGCGCCGGACACCGGAACTGCATCTCGCGCAGCGGAATCCGGCGGTGAACCAGCCAGCATGCCAGGCCGTGGACCAGGATGAACCATGTGCCGTAGCCGAACAGCCGACGCATCACACCGCCGTCGTGCAACACGATGCGCGCTTCGCCGTCCGTGCGTATCAGCTCGCCGCGAAAGTCGTCCAGCGTGATTCGCAGGAACCGCAGGATCCGGCGCAGTGCGTGCTCTAGGTTGTGTGCGCTGACGGCAGCGCGCGTCATGAGCGCGTAGCTGCCGCGCCTGAGCCCATGGTGGTCGAGGCCGAAGAATTCGTCATCCATGAGGTCGGCCAGAGCAACCCACATCCGCGAGTACGCCGCCGCCGGGATCCTTGCGCGGCCGGACTGCAACAGCCCGGAATCCAGGTTCGCCGTCTCGAGCACGCGGCTGATGTCCATGTTCCTCAGCAATGCTGCATGCAGCGCCTCATGGACCAATTCGATGGAAACGGTGCCTTTGACGCCTGCAAGTTTTGTGGACGTTGCCACTGGATGCTGCTCCCGGGTGCTGTGTCTGGAGTTCGATGGATGACCGATTCGATCGATGGTACGCATCCGGCCGATTTTCATGCGCGCGCCACGCACTGGAAAAGTGTTTCCCGCGTCGAAGCTTGGCGCCATGTCGAATAGGCGCTGCAATCGATCGCGTCGATTCACAACGGAGACAAGCATGCACCGCACCCCTGTCACTCGCCTGCGATCAGCCACGATGGCCGCCTTGCTCGGCCTGGTCGCCATCGCTTCCGCGCACGCGCAGGACCGATACCCCACCAAGGCCATCCGGCTCGTGGTGCCGTTCCCCGCCGGCACCGCGCCCGATGTGATGGCGCGCTACTGGGGCGACCGGGTGAGCAAGCAGCTGCAGCAGCCGGTGATCGTGGAAAACCGGGCCGGCGCGTCCACCATCGTCGGTACGCAGGCGGTCGTCGCTTCGCCCGCGGACGGCTACACGTTGCTCTACACCGCCAGCGGCACGGTCACGATCAATCCCTTCGCGTACAGGAAGCTGCCCTACCAGCCCAAGGACCTGGTGCCAGTCACGCGGATGCTGTCCATCCCGCTCGTGGTTTCGGTCCCCACAGAGTCGCCCTACAAGACGCTGGCCGACCTCATCAAGGCGGCCAAGTCCAGGCCCGGCCAGGTGAGCTATGCGTCTTACGGCATGGGCACCGTGCCGCACATGTCGATGGCCTATCTCGCCAACAGCGCGGGGCTCACGCTGAACCACATTCCCTACCGCGACGGTGGCCTGACCGACCTGATCGGCGGCCGGGTCGATGTTGCGTTCTCGCCCATCGCGGACGTGCTGCCCTACATCAAGGCAGGCAAGGTCCGGCCCCTGGCCGTCTCCAGTGCCCGCAGGCTCGACTCGCTGGCGCAGGTGCCTACCGTGGCGGAGAGTTTTCCCGGCTTCGAAGGCGATTCATGGCACGGCGTCTTTGCGCTGAAGGGAACGCCGCAATCCGTCGTCGACCAGCTCGCCGCGGTGTCGCGCCGCATCGCGGAGTCGGGCGAGTACAGGCAGTATCTGGGCGAGTTCGGCTTGGTTCCGGTGGGCGGCTCGCCGGCAGATTTCTCGCAAGTCATCGACGCCGAGTCCAGGCGCTGGGCCAAGGTGGTCAAGGACAACAACATCTCGCTGGAATAGAGCGCGGCGGTCTCGCGCGCGGCGGCGTCCGCACATTCACAATAGCGCCGCATGACCGCCACGACATCCGCCCCTGCTCCCGTTCCCGCTCCGCGCCCCATCCGCACCGCCGCCACGCTGGTCGTGCTGCGCGACGGCAGCGAAGGCCTCGAAGCCCTGATGCTGCGCCGGGCCGAGAAGGCCAATGACCAGAACAGCGGTGCGAGCGTCTTCCCCGGCGGCGTGGTGGATGCCCACGACCGCCACCTGCATCCGCTGTGCACGGGCCTGGACGATGCCGCGGCGAGCGAGCGCCTCGCGGTGTCCGAAGGCGGGCTCGACTTCTACGCGGCCGCGATCCGCGAATGCTTCGAGGAGGCGGGCCTTCTCTTCGCGAACGATGCACAGGACCTTCCGGTGCAGCTGCTCGGCCTGCCCTCCGGCGAACTCGCCGCCATGCGCGATGCGGCCGAGCAAGGCACCGATGCGCTGCTCGCCATGTGCGAACGGCGCGATTGGCGCCTTGCCGGCGACCGCGTCGTCTACTTCGGCCACTGGCTCACGCCGCCCGGCATGCCGCGGCGCTTCGACACGCGCTTCTTCGTCGCGCTGATGCCGGCCGGGCAAGAGGTGCGCCCCGACGGCCGCGAGACCGTCGAGCACATGTGGCTGCGTCCGGCGGATGCGCTGGACCCGGCGCGCGGGCTCAAGCTGATGAACGTGACGCGGCGCGTGCTGCAGCAGCTCGACGTTTTCCAGCGTGCCGACGAATTCCTCGCCCATGCGCGCCAGCTGCGCGAGATCCCGCTGAACATGCCGAGGCTCGCGGACGGCCCCGAGGGCCGGCGCGCGGTGAACATCGAGGAGCCCGCGTACGACGAGATCGGCCGCCTCGACCCGGAGGGACGCGGCGATGCGCACTATGCGCTCGAAGCGGGCCTCGTCACGCGGCTGTCCGACAGGGTGATTCGCGTGGTGGACAACGCCGGCGACAACAGCTACCTCGTCGGCGGATCGGAAGGCTGGGCATCGATCGGCCCCGCGCCCCTGGACGATGCCCTTCGCGCCATCGCGCCCGGCCCTGTTCGCTGGACCGTCACGGCCCAACCCGACTGGCCTGGCGGCACGCTGGACCTCGGCGGCGCCACGCTTCAGATGTTGAAGATCGGTGACGGCGCGCCAAGCTTCCTGCTGGTCGAAGAGCGCATGCTTTTCACGGGTGCCAACGTAACGGCGACTGGCACGAACGACGCCATCGAATGGATCGCCCCCTCACAAGGCTTCATCCACCGCCCGCGCGCAAGGTCGCATGTGGATGCAGCGGATGCGCCAGCGTATCGGCGATGAGCCGCAGCGCCTGATCGCACTGCTCCCGCGACATCGGCCCGCCGAGGCAGATGCGCACCGCATCCGGCGGATCGCCGTCGGTGGAGAACGCCGCGCTCGCCACCACACCCACGTTCTGCGTGCGCAGGTACGACGCGAACTCCACCGGGCTCCACCCCGGCGTGAGCGGCAACCATGCATGGAAACCCTCGGGATGCGCCTGCAACCCGCTGTCGCCCAGGTGGCGCGTCGCGAGCAGCTGCCGCGCCACCGATTCGGCGCGCACCGCCTGCAGCATCGCCTCGGTGGTGCCGTCTTCCACCCACAGCGTCGTGAGCGCATTGGTGATCGGCGAGGCCATGACGGTGGTGGCGCGCATCGCGCCCGCGAGGCGCTGCGACTGCACCACGGTCGGTGAGCACACGTAGGCGCTGCGCAGCCCCGCGCCGAAGCATTTGGAGAACCCGCTCACGTAGTAGGTGAGCGCGGGCGCCAGCGTGGCGATGGTGGCCGGCGTCTGGCGCGGCAGCATGCCGTAGGCATCGTCCTCGATGATCGGAATGGCGTAGCGCAGCGCCACGTCGGCGAGCGCCTCGCGCCGTGCGCGCGACACGGTGCCGGCGGTCGGGTTCAGCAGCGTCGGGTTGCAGTACAGCGCCTTGGGCTTGAGCGTCTTGCAGGCGTGCTCGAAAGCATCGGCGATGGGGCCGTCGTCGTCGAGCTGCAGCGCGTGCAGCTGCACGCCCAGCTGCGCCGCGATGGCCTTGACGCCCGGGTAGGTGAGCGACTCCACGCAGATCAATTCGCCCGGCCGCGCGAGCTGCGAGAACAGCGCCGTGAGCACACCGTGAATGCCGGGGCACACGAGGATGCGGTCCACGCTGGCATGCGGCACGAAGGGGCGCAGCCACTGCATCGCCACCTCGCGGTCATGCGCGGTGCCGCCGAAATCCTGATAGCGCAGCAGGTCATGAAAATCGATCTCGGCGAAGGCGCGGCTGGCGCTCTCGTGCAGCCGCGCCATCAGGTGCGCGTCGTCGGGCTCGGGCGGCATGTTCATCGTCATCTCGGCGCCGCTGCCACCGCGCAGCCGCAGGCTCGGGCTCCCGGAGCGGATGAAGGTGCCGGTGCCCGCGCGCGAGTCGATCAGGCCGCGCTTGCGCGCCTCGGCATAGCCGCGCGCCACCGTCGTGTAGTTGAGTTCCAGGTCGGCCGCGAGCTCGCGCAGCGTGGGCAGCCGGTCGCGCACGCCCAGGCGGCCGGTCTTGATGTCGTCGGCGATCAGTTCGGCCAGCAGCAGGTAGGCGGGCCGGTCGCTGTTTCGAAGTTGCCTGCGCCAGTGGGCGGTGATGGTGGTCATCGTGCGGAGTTGATTGCATCCATTGATTGCATCGGGCCACCGATCAACACGCATGAATCACGCCCGCTCCAGAGGGGTCTGATGCTTCGATCAGGTGCGATCAACCCCCTTGATCGGGTGCATTGATCGCATGGCGCGTGCGTCGTCGCGGTGCAGAAACCAACCGCCGGACCGCCCGCGCGCCCGGCTTTTCGGCCCTCGGAAAAATTTTTACCCGCACGCGGCCCGCATCGCTGCGCATTGATCGCGCGTTGATCGCACGCACCCGGCCGAACGCTGGCACATCGCCTGCGAAGGAGAAGGCACGCAAGACCTGCGTGTCCAACCACCCAACCGGAGTCCCCCATGCCCAAAGTCACCCGCCCCCGCAACGAGAAAGGCGAGTTCCTCGTCGACTACGAAGAGAAGGTGTTCGAAGACGTCAAGGCCGATCCCGGCGAGAAGGCGCTCGTCACCTTCCACACCGTGGCCTTCGAAGGCTCCATCGGCTTCGTGAACCTGCTGCAGGCCACGCGCCTGCGCCGCAAGGGCTACGAGACCTCGGTGCTGCTCTATGGCCCCGGCGTGACGCTGGGCGTGCAGCGCGGCTTTCCCACGCTGGGCGACGAAGCTTTTCCGGGCCACCAGAACTTCAACAAGCAGATCACCAAGTTCATGGAAGAAGGCGGCAAGGCCTACGCCTGCCGCTTCGCGCTGCAGGCGCTGTACGGCCACGGCGAAGGCGCGTTGATCGAGGGCATCAAGCCGATCAATCCGCTGGACGTGCTGGATCTCGTGCTGCTGCACAAGAAGGCCGGCGCGGTGATCCTCGATACCTGGACGCTGTAAGGCAGGACACCGGCGATGGCTTCCACACCCCGCATCGTGCGTGCCGCGGCGATCCAGATCGCGCCCGACTTCGAGCGCCCCGACGGCACGCTCGACCGGGTGTGCAGCGCCATCGACGAGGCCGCTTCCAAAGGCGCGCAGATCGCGGTATTCCCCGAGACCTTCGTGCCCTACTACCCGTACTTCAGCTTCGTGCTGCCGCCGGTGCTGCAAGGCGCGCCGCATCTGCAGCTGGTGGAGCGCGCGGTCGTCGTGCCCGGCCCGGTCACGCAGGCGGTGGCCGAGCGGGCCCGCGCGCGCAACATGGTGGTGGTGCTCGGCGTGAACGAGCGCGACCACGGCAGCCTCTACAACACGCAGTTGGTGTTCGATGCCGACGGCACGCTCGCGCTCAAGCGCCGCAAGATCACGCCCACGTACCACGAGCGCATGGTCTGGGGCATGGGCGATGGCGCAGGCCTGAAGGTGGTCGACACGGCAGTCGGCCGCGTCGGTGCCCTCGCCTGCTGGGAGCACTACAACCCGCTCGCGCGTTACGCGCTGATGGCGCAGCACGAAGAAATCCACTGCGCGCAGTTCCCCGGCTCGCTGGTCGGCCCGATCTTCGCGGAGCAGATGGAAGTGACCATCCGCCACCACGCGCTGGAGTCGGGCTGCTTCGTGGTCAACGCCACCGGCTGGCTCACCGACGAGCAGATCCGTTCGGTCACGCCGGACGCCAACCTGCAGAAGGCGCTGCGCGGCGGCTGCCACACCGCCATCGTCTCGCCCGAGGGCAAGCACCTCGCGCCGCCGCTCACCGAGGGCGAAGGCATGGTGATCGCCGACATGGACATGGCGCTGATCGCCAAGCGCAAGCGAATGATGGATTCGGTCGGCCACTACGCGCGGCCCGAGCTGCTGTCGCTCGCCATCAACGACCGGCCGGCGCAGACGACCGTGCCGATGCACCTCACGCAACCCCATTCCATCGACCCACGGAGCCCCGAACATGACCACCACGACGACGCAGCAAGACAGCCGGCAACTGATGACCGAGCTCCAGTCCTTCGGGTTGCGGCTGGTTGATCCTTCGGCCGGCGTGGCCAGCCGCCGCGGCGGCGCGGGCCCCTCGGACCACAAGGCGGTGACGGTGGACGGCCACACGATCATGGTGCCGGTCCACACCTCCACCGCGTGGCATTCGCCATTCACCGCAGAAGCACCCGATGCGCATGGCATGAGCCGCGTGATGCGCGGCAGCATTCCCATCGCGAGCATCAGCTTTCCGAAGCAGCCGCGCTTCTACGCGATGCAGACCTTCGACGGCGTGCCCTACTCGCACATCGCCACGCTGCACGGCAGCGACGTGCTCGCCACCACGGTGCTGCAGACCTGCATCCGCTACGAGAGCCGCAGGAAGAGCTGCAAGTTCTGCGCGATCGGCCAGTCGCTCGCGGCCGGCCGCACCATCGCGCGCAAGACGCCCGAGCAGTTGGCCGAAGTCGCGCGCGCGGCCGTGCTGCTCGACGGCGTGAAGCACATGGTGATGACCACCGGCACGCCGAATACCACCGACCGGGGCGCGGCCATCCTCTGCGAGAGCGCCTTCGCGATCAAGGCCGCGGTCGACATCCCGATCCAGGGCCAGTGCGAGCCGCCCGACGACGACCAGTGGTTCCACCGCATGAAGGCCGCCGGCATCGACACGCTGGGCATGCACCTCGAGGTGGTGACGCCCGAGGTGCGCGAACGCCTCATGCCGGGCAAGGCCAGCGTGCCGGTCTCGCGCTACATGAGCGCCTTCGAAGCGGCGGTGGGCGTGTTCGGGCGCGGGCAGGTCAGTACCTACATCCTGGCCGGGCTGGGCGACACACGCGAAGCGATCCTCGACATCTGCGACCAGTTGCTCGCGCGCGGCGTATACCCCTTCGTCGTGCCCTTCGTGCCGATCAGCGGCACGCCGCTCGAAGACCATCCCGCGCCCTCGCCCGAGTTCATGAAGTCGCTGCTCGCGCCGCTCGCCGAACGCGTGGTGGCAGCGGGCCTGCGCTCGGCCGACATCAAGGCCGGCTGCGGCAAGTGCGGCGCGTGCTCGTCGCTCTCCATCTACGAAAAAGAAAGCGAAAGCTGACCATGCTGTGCATCGACGACCTGAGCGAACTCGACCCGCACTACGCACCCGTCGAATACCTGGTGCGCGAGGCCGCGCAGCAGTGGGAGCGCGACGAGGCGATGGCGCTGCGCCGCGCGGTGTTCTGCATCGAGCAGGGCATCTTCGCGCGCGACGACCGCGATGCGACGGACGACCGGTCGCAGTTGCTGGTCGCGATGTCGTGCAACGGCGGCATGCCCGAACAAGTCGTCGGCACAGTGCGCATCCATCGCGGTGAAGCAGAGCGCGAATGGTGGGGCTCGCGCCTCGCCGTGCACCCGGCCTTTCGCAGCCAGGGGCATCTTGGCGTGACGCTGATCCGGCTGGCCGTCTCGCGCGCCAATGCGCTGGGCTGTGCGGCCTTCTTCGCACAGGTGCAGATGCAGAACGTGCCGCTGTTCCGCAAGCTGGGCTGGCAGCTGCTCGAAGAAACCGCCGTGCATGGCCGGCCGCATGCGCGCATGCAGGCCGACCTCGGTTGGTATCCGCCTTGTCACGATCCGGTGAGCGGCTTCGTCACACGCGCCAAGGTGATCGCATGACGAACAGCGTGCACGAGATCGCCGAAGCCCTGCGCGCCACGCGCGGCTTCGCCCACAAGCGCGACATCAGCGATGTGGTCTCCGCCCTCGGAAGGTCGCTGCCCGGCGGCCATGCCGCGCTCGCGCAGGCCGTGCCCATCGGCGACGACTGCGCCGCCATTCCCGACGGCCACGGCGGCTACCTGCTGTTCGCCATCGAGGGTCTGGTCGAAGACTTCATCGTGCGCATGCCCTGGTTTGCAGGCTACTGCGGCGTGATGGTCAACGTGAGCGACATCTACGCCATGGGCGGGCGGCCGACGGCCGTGGTCGATGCGCTCTGGAGCACCGGCATGAACCCGGCGGACGACGTGCTGCGCGGGCTCGCGGAAGCGGCCGTGCGCTATGGCGTGCCCATCGTCGGCGGGCACAGCAACAACCGCAGCGAGCGGCCGCAGCTCGCGGTCGCGATCCTCGGCCATGCACGCAAGCTGCTCACCAGTTTCGATGCCAAGCCCGGCGACCTGCTGCTGATGGCGGCCGACCTGCGCGGCGCCTACGAGGAGCCCTTTCCGTACTGGAACGCATCGACCACCGCACCGGCCGCGCGGCTGCGCGCCGACCTCGAAGTGCTGCCCGCGCTGGCCGAAGACGGCCTGTGCTGCGCGGCCAAGGACATCAGCATGGCCGGCGCGGTGGGCACGGCCATGATGCTGCTGGAGTGCTCGGGCGTGGGCGCACGCATCGACCTGGACGCACTGCCCAGGCCCGAGGGTGTGCCGCTGCTGCGCTGGCTCTCGTCCTTTCCGAGCTACGGTTTCGTGCTGAGCGTTCCGCCTTCGCAGGTCGCGCCGGTTCTGGGCCGCTTCGCCGCGCGCGACATCGCCTGTGCGGTCGTCGGCGAGGTCGATGCGACGCGGCAGGTGCGCTTGCAAGCGGGCGGCGAGGAGACCCTGCTGTGGGACTTCGGCAGCGACGCGTTCATCCAACCGCCGACGAACGCGCAGGAGGCGCTCGCATGCCCGTGATGCACTTCCACGTGCGCTGGCCCGATGCCAGCGAAACGCGCTGCTATTCGCCCTCGTCCGTGGTGCAGGACTTCTTCGCGCCCGGAGAACGCTATGCGCTCGAAGACTTCCTGCAACGCACCCGCGACGCATTGGGCGCCGCCTCCGAGCGCGTGCGCGCCAGGTACGGCTTCGCGTGTTCGCAAGCGAGGGACCAACTCGACGAGATCGAGCACATCGCCACCCGCTTCGCCGGCACTGCGGATGCCCAAGTCACCGTCGTCGCCTTCGACTGAAATAAAGAAAGAACCCATGTCCTATCCCTACGGCGGACGCAGCCACTACAGCGTCGTCATCGTCGGCGGCGGCCAGGCCGGCCTCTCGCTGAGCCACTGCCTGCAACAGCGCGGCATCGACCACCTCGTGATCGAGAAGCGCAGCCTCGTGCACACCTGGCGCACGCAGCGCTGGGATTCGTTCTGCCTGGTCACGCCCAACTGGCAGTGCCAACTGCCGGGCTGGAGCTACATCGGCAGCGATCCGCACGGGTTCATGGTCAAGGACCAGATCAACGACTGGCTGGCCGGCTTCGTCGCGCATGTGAAGGCGCCGGCCATCGAAGGCGTCACCGTCGAGCGGGTGTCGCGCGTGCCCGGCGTGCTTGGTGGGGGCGAGCGCGACCGCTTCATGGTGCAGACCGACACCGGCCTCTACACCGCCGACCAGGTGGTGGTCGCCTCCGGCGGTTATCACCGCCCCGTCGTGCCGCGCCTGGCCGAGAAGCTGCCGGCCACCGTCGCGCAGTACCACTCCGCGCAGTACCGCAACCCTGCGCAGCTGCCCGAGGGCGCGGTGCTGGTCGTGGGCTGCGGCCAGTCGGGCGCGCAGATCGCCGAAGACCTGCACCTGGCCGGCCGCAAGGTCCACCTGGCCACCGGCAACGCGCCGCGCTGCGCGCGCTTCTACCGCGGCCGCGAAGTGGTGGACTGGCTGGCCGACATGAAGTACTACGACATGCCCGTCACCGAGCACCCGCTGCGCGAAGGCGTGCGCGACAACACCAACCACTACGTGACCGGCCGCGACGGCGGGCGCGACATCGACCTGCGCCGCTTCGCCAACGAAGGCATGGAGCTCTATGGCCTCTTGAGCGGCTTCGACGGCGGCAGCTTCGAACTGCAGCCCAACCTGCGCGAGCACCTGGACAGCGCCGACGACACCTACAACCGCATCAACGCATCGATCGACAAGTTCATCGCCGCGCAGGGCATCGAGGCGCCGCCACCCTCGGTCTACAGCCCCGTGTGGGAGCCGACAGAAGAACGCACCCGCCTCGACCTCGCGGCTGCGGGCATCACCAGCGTGATCTGGTGCATCGGCTTCTCGCCCGACTTCGCCTGGGTCGATGCGCCCGTCTTCAACGGCCGCGGCGCGCCGGTGCATCAGCGCGGCGTGACGAACGAGCCGGGCCTGTATTTCCTCGGCCTGCCGTGGCTGCACACCTGGGGATCGGGGCGCTTCTCAGGCGTGGCGCGCGACGCGGAGTTCCTTGCCGAAGCGATCGAAAAGAGAAAGACGGGGCTGCGCGGCGGAGCCGTGGAAGAGTCACCGGCACCCGCACTGCGGGCAGCCTAGACGCATTGCTCAGAGCAGTTGTTGATCGGCGATACACCCGCAGCGTGCCCCAGTGCGCAGGGCATCGGGTGCTCCCCGCAGCGAAATCAAGGAGGAGGCCGCAGGCCGGGGGACATTCGCGGAGGGGAGTACCCGGTGTCCTGCGCACCCGCCCCGAAGGCCGCGGGTTCAGGCCTGCTGCGCCTCAGTCAAAGCCTGCGCAGCCACCACGGCCTCGGTCCGGTTGCGCACATTCAGCGCCCTGAAGATCGCGGCCAGATGGATCTTCACCGTCCCTTCGCTGATGCCCAGGCTGCGCCCGATCAGCTTGTTGGGCTTGCCTTGCGAGAGCAGCTGCAGCACCTCGACCTGCCGCTCGGTCAGCACGCTGCGCAGGTGCTCCAGCGTCTGGCCGGCGCCACCGCCGCCCCGCGTCAGCGCTTCGCCGCCGCCCTGCGGAGCCACACCGGCCACGATGCCCGGCGGCAATGCCGTGAGCATCATCGGCGGCACGTACACGCCGCCCGCCAGCACCAGCCGCACGGCCGAGATCATGACTTCCGGTGAGTAAGCTTTTGGAATGAATCCCAGAACGCCGCGCTCCAGGGCGCTGCGCATGATGGCCGGGTCTTCGTAGCCCGACAGCACGATCACCGGAACGGCCGGATGCCGGCGCCGGATTTCGTCGATGTGCGCCTGGCCATCGGCGCCGGGCATGTTGAGATCGATCAGGGCCAGGTCGAGGTCGTCGTTCGCGCCTGCAAGCAACTCGTCGACGCTCATCGCCAGCACGAATTCGATGCCGGGCTCAAGCTCCGACAACTTGGCCTTGACCGCCTCGATGACGAGCCGGTGGTCGTCGGCGATCAGGATTTTCATGGCTTGGGTTCCGTTGTTCCAGCTGCGTGGAAGTCAGCGATTGTCGAAGATAACGGCGATTGCCCCGCACAGCAAGGCCGCCCGGCCCCACCAACGGCATAGACCCCAAGCGGTATGGCTGCCCCCCGACCCCTTTGGAAGAATGAACTTCCACTCGAAGGAACCGGGGACATGGGCATGTGCCATCGATGCAGACGCCGGTGCAGCGCATCCTTCGCAATGCACGCTTGAGCGGGCACGTCCATGGCCCGGCTGCTCGACTGCTTCTCGACCTTCATCTCGTTCGGCCTCGCGCTGGACGCCTCCATCGCGGCCGCACGCCCGGCCCTTTCGCATGACGCCGCACAGCAGCAGGCCCGCCGGCTGCTCGACGCGGCGCGCGCCCGGGCCGAAGCATCGGGCACCCCCGGGCCGCAGGTCGAATCGGCCGTCTTCGCGATGGTGGCGTGGATCGACGAGATCCTCGCGCGCCACCCCGGCGCGGACGCCGGCGCCGCGCCGCTGCAGGTGCAGCTCTTCAACTCCAACAACGCGCACAGCGAGTTCTTCCATCACCTCTCGGCGCTGACCGCGCAGGACGACGAGGTGCGCGAGGTCTACTGGCATGCGCTCGCGCACGGCTTCAAGGGCCAGTACTACTTCGAGGACGGCGACCGCGGCGAACTCGGCAAGCTCAAGGACCTGCACGGCCGCCAGCTGCGCCTGCGGCCGCTGCCGCTCGGAAGCCTGGTGCAGGACCACATCACGCCCCAGCCCTACGCCGTGCCCGATCCGCGCGGCCCCACCGACACCCGTCGGCGCGACCGGGCACTGCTGCGCGCGAGCGCGGCGCTGGCCTTGCTGCTGCCCCTGCTCTACCTGCTGTGGCTCATGGCCTCGGGGCCGGCGACGACACGGACCGCGTTGACGCAGCGCATCGACGAGCACCTGCAGGGCTACGCCTGTGCCGATCTGTCGACGTCGGTGGGCAAGGACGGCCACACGCAGGTGACCGGCTTCGTCTCGCTGCCCGAGGACCAGCCGCGCGTGGCGCGCGAAGTGAGCGCCATGCCGGGCGTGACCTCGCCGCGCTTCGACGTCGGCCTGCGCGTGTGGCCGCACTGCGAGGTGTTCGCCATCCTCAAGCCCTACCAGATACGCAACCAGGAGAAGAACTACGGGCTGGACGTGGACGCCCCCACGGCTCGCGACCGCCAGCTGCGCGAAGGCGACAACGTGCGCGTGCAGGTGGTGGCGCCGCGGCACGACAGCTACATCTGGGTCGACTACTACACCGTCGACGGCTCGGTCATGCACCTCAATGCCGGGCAGGCGCCCACGCAACTGCATGCCGGCGCAACGCTCGAGCTGGGCCGCGACATCCCGTCGAGCTGGCTGGTGAGCCCGCCTTTCGGCAGCGTGCTGATCACGGTGCTTTCATCGCCGATGCCGTTCACCGAAGCCTCGGACCGCCCGCCGTTCGAATTGGCCTCGGCCTACCTGCTGCGGCTGCGCGAAGCGCTCGCGGCCAGCAAGAACGGCGAGCGGCTGATCGCCGACTTCGTGTTCCTCGAAACGGTCGCGCGATGACTGCGCTGATATCGCCCGTCCACCTGTTCTGGGCACTGCTGGCGTTGTGCCTGCTGGGCTTCGGAATGCTCTACGCCATGGTGCACGACGCGGGCCGCGGCGCGCGGCGGCGCGCATTGCTGCGGCGCATCGAAACGCTCGATGCGCCGGTGGACAACGCGGCCGTCGATGCGCTGCGCGAATCGATGGCGCTGGCGCGCCAGGCGTTGCGGCAGGCGCCGCGGCCCGCACGGGCGTCGCACGGACCGGTGGCCCCGGCACCGTGGTTCCTGTTCCTCGGCGATGCGGCCGCCGACCTGCCGGGACTGCTCGCCACCGCACAGGGCGAGCGCCTCGCGCTGCCCGACAGCCAGGCCGACGACCCAAACTGCTGGCGCTGGTGGCTGACCGGTGCGCTGGCGGCCATCGAGGTGCAGCCCGCCGCGGTCGGCGAGACCGCCGCCGCGCCCCGCACGCGCGGCCTGTGGCTGCAGGCGCTCCTGGCGCTGGCCGAGCGGCGCGACCGGCTGCCGCTCAATGGCGTGGTCGTGTGTTTCTCCGCAAGCGAGCTGCTGCAGGCGGATGCCGAGGACCTGCGGCCTCTTGCCGCGCGCATGCGCCGACTGCTCGACGAGGCGGGCGACACGCTGCGCCTGCAACTGCCCACCTACCTCGTCGTCACCGGCCTGGAGCACCTGACGGGTTACGCCACGCTGCGCGGTGCGCTGCCGCCCGAGGTGCTGGCGCAGGCGCTGGGCCATCGCCTGCCGGACCCTTTCGCCGCGTCCAACGCATCGGCAGGCGATCGGCTCGATGCCCTGTTCGATCCCATCGCGGCGCAACTGCATGCCCTGCGCATGGCTCTGCTTCGCGAGCAGCACGGAGCCGCGGCCCGGCTTTCGATCCATGGGTTCGTGGAAGCGGTGCAGGGGCTGCAGCCCGCATTGCGCGAGGTGGCGGAGGTCTTGTTCGAGGCCCACGGCCGGGGCGGGCGGGCGCCGCGCTGGCGCGGCCTTTATTTCACGGCCGCTGCGTCGGATGCAAGCGGCGGGGCCTTCGTGACCGATCTGTTCGAGCGCTTCCTGCCGGCCGACCAGCCGCTGGTCCGGCCCGGACGCCCGTCGTCCCACACGGCGGCAGGTGCGCCATGAAGAACGACGAGGCCTCGTCCCTACCTGGCTTCCACGCGGATCTGGCGCGCGCCGAAGTTGACCGTGAGCGCCTGCGGCTTGCCCGTGGTCACCGGCACCACCTCGCGCCAGCGCGCGCGGTCGAGATCGCGGAACGCCGCCATCACGGCGATGGACTTGGCATCGGCGGGCAGCGTGAGGTCGAGCTTCTTTGTTTCGCCGGGGCGCAGCAGCATTTCTTCGCGCTGCACGAGTTCGGCGCCGAGCGTGGCCTGGTCTTTCTCGAACAGCGAGAAGAAGTCGGCGCCCTCGAAGGGCCCGGGCGACTTGAGCGCATACACGCGCACCGTGAGCGGCGATGCGCGGCCGCGCGCGTCGGGGTTGGCATCGGCGCCGGCCACGAGCGTGATGCTCACCGGCGTGACCACCGGTTTGCTCGCGCAGCCTGCGAGGGTAAGCCCTGCAACAGCGAGCCCGAGGGCCGCCACGCGGCGCCGCGTTACCGCAGCGTTGAAGCCTTCATAGGACGAATGGTGTGTACCCAGCGTGCGCATGCTATTCCCTTCGTTGCATTGACCGGTCCTGACGCATCTTTGATTATCACCAGCGAACTCGAACAGGCAACATGCTGACTCACGAACTTGTAGAAGCACTGCTCACGCCCATTGGCGAGGCATCGCCATGCGGGGACGATCTGGAGTACGACGCGGACTTCACCGCGCTCACCACGTCCGCACAGGGCAAACCCGAACAACAGTTCGGCGACACCGTCATCCCGGCGGTGGAGCCGGAGTGGCGCCAGGTGGCCGAGCAGTCCGATGCGCTCCTGCGCCGCAGCAAGGACGTGCGTCCCGCGGTGCTGCTGCTGCGCGCCTCGACGCGCCTGCAGGGCCTCACCGGCTTCGTCGCCGGGCTCCAGTTGCTCACCGGCCTGCTCGACAGGTTCTGGGACGGCATACATCCAAAGCTCGATGCCGACGACGACAACGATCCGACCATGCGGCTGAACGCGCTCGCACCGCTGGGCGACGAGGCCATGGTGCTGCGCGACCTCTATGACGCCCAGGTGGGCGTCGCGCCCGGCGTGGGCGCGATCCGTGTGCGCGACATCGCGGTCGCCAACAACGCCCTCAATGCGGTGGGCGGCGAAGCCGTCTATTCGCCGGCACAGATCCAGGGTGGCCTTGAGGCGCTGCATGCCGAGCGGCCCGAGCTGATCCAGGCCGCCATCGGCGTGCCCGGCCTGGTCGAGAAGCTGCAAGCCTTGCTGGTCGAGCGCACCGGCCGCGCCGACGTTATCGACCTGGCGCCGCTGCGCACCATCGGCCGCATGCTGCAGAAGGCCTGCAGCGCCGCCATCGGTGCGCCCGAAGAAGCCGATGCCGCCGAAGGCGCAGAGGGCGATGCCGTGCAAGCCGGTGGCGCGCCGCGACCCGCCGCCGCGCGCGGCGAGATCCTGAACCGGCAGGACGCATTGCAGACGCTCGACCGCGTGATCCGATTCCTCGAACAGACCGAGCCCGGCAACCCCGCGCCGCTCCTGATCGACCGCGCCAAGAAGCTCATCGGCGTGAGCTTTCTCGAAATCATGGCCAACCTCGCGCCCGGCGCGCTGGACACGATCGAGACCGTGACCGGCAAGCGCTCGTCCGAATAGCGCCCCTACCTCCATTTTTTCCTGTTGATCGAACCGCCCCATTTACCCCCGCAAGGAGCATCGCCATGGCCAAGAGCAGTCAGAAATTCATCGCCCGCAACCGGGCGCCACGCGTGCAGATCGAATACGACGTCGAACTCTACGGCGCCGAGAAGAAGATCCAGCTGCCCTTCGTGATGGGCGTGCTGGCCGATCTGTCGGGCAAGCCCACCGATCCGCTCGCGCCCGTGGCCGACCGCAAGTTCCTGGAGATCGACGTCGACAACTTCGACTCGCGCATGAAGGCCATGAAGCCGCGCGCCGCGTTCGCGGTGGAGAACTCGCTCACCGGCGAGGGCGAGCTCAAGGTGGAACTCACCTTCGAGAACATGGAAGACTTCTCGCCCGCCGCCGTGGCCAGGAAGGTCGGCGCGCTCAACAAGCTGCTGGAAGCACGCACGCAGCTGTCCAACCTGGTGACCTACATGGACGGCAAGAACGGCGCCGAGGAACTGCTGGCCAAGGTGCTGGAAGACCCGGCCCTGCTGCAGTCGCTCGCCGCCACCGCCAAGCCGGAGGACGGCAGCAAGCCGGCCGCCTGAATCCCCCAAGACGCACCAACGCCTGACACACCGGTACACGAGGAGAAACCACCATGGCCGAAGCACTCGAGCAGAGCGCACTCAAGGACGTTGCCTATGCGGGCAGCGACTTTTCGTCGCTCCTTCAGAAAGAATTCAAGCCGCGCAGCGACGAAGCCAAGAGCGCCGTCGAAGCCGCGGTGCTCACGTTGGCGCAGCAGGCGCTGACCAACAGCACCGTCATCGGCAAGGACGTGACCAAGTCGATCCAGGCCATCATTGCCGCGATCGACGCCAAGCTGACCGACCAGGTCAACAAGATCATCCACCACCCCGACTACCAGAAGCTCGAGAGTGCGTGGCGCGGCCTGCACTACATGGTGAACAACACCGAGACCGACGAGCACCTGAAGATCCGGGTGATGGACATCTCCAAGGTGGACCTGGCCAAGAGCCTGAAGAAGTTCAAGGGCGCGGCCTGGGACCAGAGCCCGATGTTCAAGAAGATCTACGAACAGGAATACGGCCAGTTCGGCGGCGAGCCCTTCGGCGCGCTGGTGGGCGACTACCACTTCGACCAGAGCCCGCCCGACATCGAGCTGCTCGGCGAAATGTCCAAGATCGCAGCCTCGGCACATGCGCCCTTCATCACCGGCGCGAGCCCCAACCTGATGCAGATGGAATCGTGGCAGGAACTCGCCAATCCGCGCGACCTGACCAAGATCTTCCTCACGCCCGAGTACGCCGGCTGGCGGTCTCTGCGCGATTCGGACGACGCCAAGTACCTGGGCCTGTGCATGCCGCGCTTCCTGGCGCGCACGCCTTACGGCGCCAACACCAACCCGGTGGAAGAGTTCGACTTCGAGGAAGACACCGCCGGCGCCGACCACACCAAGTACGCCTGGGCCAATGCCGCGTATGCGATGGCAACCAACATCAACCGCTCGTACAAGCTCTACGGCTGGGGTTCGCGCATTCGCGGCATCGAGTCGGGCGGCGCGGTGGAGAACCTGCCGCTGCACACCTTCCCGAGCGACGACGGCGGCGTGGACCAGAAGTGCCCGACCGAAATCGCCATCAGCGACCGGCGCGAAGCCGAGCTCTCCAAGGCCGGCCTGCTCTCGCTGATCCACCGCAAGAACTCCGACTTCGCGGCCTTCATCGGCGCGCAGTCGCTGCACAAGCCCGCCGAGTACGACGACCCGGACGCGACGGCCAATGCCAACCTGGCGGCACGCCTGCCCTACCTCTTTGCCTGCAACCGCTTCGCGCACTACCTCAAGTGCATCGTGCGCGACAAGGTCGGCAGCTTCAAGGAGCGCGACGACATGCAGCGCTGGCTCAACAAATGGATCATGAACTACGTGGACGGCGATCCCGTCAACTCGTCGGAAGAGACCAAGGCGCGCAAGCCCCTGGCCGCGGCCGAGGTGGTGGTGGAAGAGGTCGAGGGCAACCCCGGCTACTACACCTCCAAGTTCTTCCTGCGCCCGCACTACCAGCTCGAAGGCCTCACGGTGTCGCTGCGGCTGGTGTCCAAGCTGCCCTCGGCCAAGGGTGGGAAGTAACGAAGGCATATGCCTTCGGTGGGCCTTTGAAAACACAGGCCCTTGCTCGTTCTCCTGATAGCTCCCGGGCACCAACGCTTAGGCACCGCACGGAAGCCCTTTTTCTCTGACTCACACACAACTGAAAGGTAAGCATCATGGCTGCAGACATGTTTTTGAAGCTCGAGGGCGTCGACGGCGAATCCAAGGACGACGGGCACAAGAAGGAAATCGACATCCTCGCCTGGAGCTGGGGCGCCAGCCAGTCCGGCACCGGCCACGTCGGCGGTGGCTCGGGCGCCGGCAAGGTAAGCGTGCAGGACATCTCGGTCACCAAGTACGTCGACTCCGCCTCGCACCTGCTGTTGCTCGACTGCTGCAACGGCCAGCACATCAAGAAGGGCACGCTGGTGGTCCGCAAGGCCGGCGCCACGCCGCTCGAGTACATCAAGCTCACGATGGAAGACATCCTGGTGAGCAGCATCCACACCGGCGGCAGCGGCGGCGAAGACCGCCTGACCGAGAACATCACGCTGAACTTCTCGAAGTTCAAGTACGAGTACACGCCCCAGAAGGCCGACGGTTCCGGCGACGGCACCAAGGAAACCGGCTGGGACATCGCGGCCAACAAGAAGGTCTGACGCGCTTCTCCGGCTGCCGACAGCGGCCGGAGGCCGCTTCACCCCTCTTCAGCCGGAGACACGCGATGGCAACACTCAATCCCAAGGTCGTCCAATGGGCCAGCGCCCAGGCCGGCAAGCACGTCGGCGCACGCGAATGCTGGGACCTGGCCAACAAGGCCCTGCTCCAGGCCGGCGCCGGCACCTCGTCGGACTTCGGTCCGATGGGTGACGACGACGACTACATCTGGGGCGACGAAGTCGCACTCAAGGATGCGCTGCCCGGCGACATCCTCCAGTACCGCGACTACGAGATGACGACGACCACCACGACCGACGTCACCTTCGCCGACGACTCGGGCTGGATCGACGATCCCTCCGTGACGGTCGGCCACCCGCACCACACCTCCGTCCTTTCCAAGAACCCGGGCACCGGCGTCATCACGGTGCTGGAGCAGAACTACAAGGGCAACAAGGAAGCGGTGCGCTCCAGCACGATCCGCTGGAAGGACAGCTCGACCTCGACCACCACCCGCAAGTCGATGAAGCGGCAGGACAACGGCAAGATGGAATCGGCCCTCGTGGTCGTGACGGTGGACGTGACGGTGACGGGCACGCTCAAGGCCTACCGGCCGAAAAAACCCTGACATCGCGACGCCGCGGGCCGGCCCAGGCGGGCGGCCTGCGAGCCGCCGTTCGTTCTCAGGGCTTGTCGGGCGCCGCCGCAGGCTCGTCGATCGGCGCCGGCATCGTCACTTCTTCCACCGCCGGCATCAGCCGCGTCGCATCGTCGTCGTTCTCGTCGGGCATCACCCACAGCGTGAGCGCCGTGTAGTTGTCGTGGCCCGGCTTGGCGTGCGCCTTGATCTGCGTGTCCAGCAGCTCGGTCCACTGGCTGGGCGTGCGCGCGGCGTGCAGCGTGTCGACCAGGCACTCGTCGCCCAGCGGCTCCCACACGCCGTCGCTGCACAGCAGCAGCACGTCGCCCGCCACGAGGCGCATGCGGTCGGACACCGCGATGTCGGGCGCCTCCTCGATCGAGCCGAGTGCCGACAGCAGCATGTTGCGCTGCGGATGCAGGCGTGCGCCCTCCTCGTCGAGCATGCCTCCCGCGACCATCTGCTGCACCAGGCTGTGGTCGGTGGTGCGCGCCACGATGGCGCCGCCGCGAAAGAGATAGGCGCGGCTGTCGCCGCTGTGCACCCAGGCGAGCGCCTGGCTCTCCAGGTCGATGGCCGCGAAGACCACCGTGGAGCGCATGCCCGCGAGCTTGCCGCCCTCGGCCTGGCGCGCCACCACGTCGCGGTTGGCCTGCTCGACCAGCGTGCGCAGCGTGAATTCGTCCAGCCCCGGTGCCGTCGAGAAGCCGCCCAGCATGCTGCTGCGCGCCGTGGCCGCGGCCACGTCGCCGCCGCCATGGCCGCCCGCGCCATCGGCCACCAGGCAGGCGACGTAGCGCTCGTCATGCCAGTGGCCATGGACGTCCTCGTTGTAGCTGCGGCCGCCCTGTCGGGACAAGGTGACGATTTCGATTTCCAAGCGGGGTGCCTCGCGATTGCTGGTGTTGTTGTGGTTGCCGCGGCCGGGCTCACTGCCCGTCGGACTTCAGGCGCGCCATCTGCTCTTCGTAGGCTTCGAGAAATGCCTTTCCGAAGAGGTTGTGGAAATCGTCTTCCGCCTCGCTCGCGATGCCGCCGTAGAGCGCCACGAACTGGTCCCAGAGCTTGGCCTTGCGGTTGGCGCTGAAGAGCGCATCGAGCGCCGACTTGGCGCTGATCTTCTTCTCGAGCTCCGCGGGTTCGAAGCGCGTGATGACATGCGCCAGCGCCGCGCGCATGCCCACCATCACGCCGAACTGGTGGGCGCGCAGGTCGTTGAAGGCATCGCGCATTGCGGCCTCCGGCGGCATGAAACCGCGCACGCCCGGCCCCAGCAGGTGCGCGAGCGCCACCTCCACCGTGGGCGAGAACTTCAGCGGGTTGTTGGCCTGCGCCGCGATCATCGTGACCTCGGCACGCACCTCGCGCTTGAACTCCTGGCGCGTGAGCAGCAGCTGCAGCGTGCCCTCGGTGGCGCTGCGCAGCATCGAGCCGATGCGCTCCATGAGGCCGGGCGTGAGCATCTCGGGCGGCTGGTGCGTGCTGGCGATGCCGCGCAGGAAGGCGGCGAGCAACTCGTCGTCGGAAGCCGTGCGCTCGGCGCGGGGCGCGGCCGCTGCAACCGGCACATGGGCGCGTTGAGCAGCAGGAGGCGGCGGCAGGGGAGGCAGTGGCTCCAGCGGCCGGATGCCGACGTCGGGGCCGCTGATGCGTATGGGCTGGCCTGTGATGTCGTCGAACTGCGGCAGCGCCTCCGCGGGTGCCGCGGACACCGGCCGGGGCGCGGGTGGTGGTGGAGGCGGCGGTGGTGGCGGCGGTGGCGTCACCGCATTCGGGGGCGTGAAGCCGAACTGGTCGATCGGCAGGTGATCGGAGCGCGGCATCGGCGTGGCGGGCGCGGCGCTCTGCAATGCGGCGAGCGGATCGGCCGAGGACGCCGTGTTCGGCTGCAGCAGCGGATCGGCCAGCGGCGACAGCGCAAGCGGATCGCCGCCGATGCCGCCGCCACTGTTCATGCCACTGAAGAGCTCGTCGATGCCGGCCGCCTTGCCGTGCGCGGGCGGCGCGCCCAGGTCGGAGAAATCGTCGAGCGCACCGATGCCCGCGGCCGGCGCGGAACCCGGCGTGGGCCCGAGCAGGTTGGCGAAAGGATCGACCTGCGCGGCCTGTGCGTTGCGCGAGCCCGTTTCCATCGGGTCGGGAAAGAGCAGCGAGTCGGAGATGGCCGGCGCGGGCGTCCTGGCCGCACCGGGCGAAGCCGGCGCGGCTGCCGGCGGCGAGCCGAGCCCCGCGAGCAGATCCGCAAACGGATCGTCACCCGTGCCCCCTGTCGGCGCGGCGGCCGGCGCCGACATGATGGTGTTGGGAATCGCCAGCGACGGCGGCGCCGCCGCGGCCGTCATGCGCACGCTGAGCTCGAAGCTGCCGACCACCAGCCGCGCGCCATCGGTGAGCGCCGCTTCCTTGCCCGAACCCAGCGACACGCCGTTGCACTGCATCGGATTGCTGCCGCGGTCGATGACGAAATATTGCCCGTCGCGGCACAGCACCTGCGCATGCACGCGCGAGACGGTGCGGTCGGGATCGTCGAGCACCAGCGTGTTGGTGTCGGCCCGGCCGATGGTGCCCCCGTTGGGCCCGAAATCGGCCGCGATGGGCTGCCCCGCCGGAGCGCCTTGCCGGGTGATGACAGCGATATGGATCATGAAACGGCCCCCGAGGCTCTAGGCCCTTCTATGCCCGAACAGCGCCCATCACGCACGGGCGTACATGGGCGAAAAAACTCAGAAGGAGTATTCATTCCGTGGGGCACGTTGGCAATCTCGCCTTAAGAGGTATGCCATTGCAGCCAGGCGGCGACGGCGATGAAGATGAAGGCGATGAGGAGCCAGGTGCGCACGGCGGCATCGCGCACCGAGCCGCCTCTCGCGCAGCGCAGCCCCGCCGCGAGCAGGAAGGCGGCGGCCAGTGCGGCGAGGATGTATTTCGCGGCCATCCGTGGTGTTCATTCGTCCGGCCATTGCGCGAGCCAGCGCTGCTGGCGCCAGGCCGGCGCGCCCGTCGGAAAGAGCTTGCTGCCGGGGCGCAGCAGGCAGAGGTATTCCGCGGCCGCCATGCGCTGGCGCTGGCAGCCGTGCCTGAGCACGCCCACGCAATGCGCCCACGACGGCACCGCGCCCATGAAGTAGCGCTCGCCCGGCGCAAAGCCGTGCCCGTGGGCGGCCCACCAGGCGCCGATCCGCGCGGGGTCGGGCCAGGGCAGTCCGTCGTCCTCGTTCATGGCGACGTCCTCGTCTTCCGGCGCATCGCCGGGGTCGGACTCGATGCCCTCGGGCGGCTTGCGCTCCAGGTCGAGCCAGGCCAGGTCCAGGCCGGTGACGGTACTGAACGCTTCGCCCGCAAGGCGCGAGAGTGCCGGGTCTTCCATCTGCGTGATGAGCCAGGGCACCAGCCGCGTGTCGCCCACCGTGCCCGCGCTGCGCACGGCGTCGCGCACGTGGGCGGGCTTGTCGAGCATCTCCGCCAGCAACGGCGCGGCCTGTGCCGGCGTCGCGAGCTTGAACAGCAGCGACAGCGCGAGGCGGCCGTGCGGCGTGCCGGGCAGCAGCGTCGCGTCGTGCAGCGCATGGATCGGCTTGTGGCGCTCGCCGAGCAGCACGGCCGAGCGCGCGGCCCAGAAACGGCAGCCGGCATCTTCGTCTTCCAGCGCGCCCAGGCATGCGGCCGCGAGATCGCGCCTGCCGCATTCGCCCGCGGCGCGCAGCGCCTGTGCGCGCAGCACCACGCCGGCATCGGCAACGGCGGCATTCAGCGCCTCGCCGGGGTCGACCATGTGGAAGTCGCAGGCGGCGATGGCGACTGCGCGGCGAAACGCGTGGGGCGCATCGAGCATGTCCTTCGCGATGCCGCGCAGCGACTCGCCCGACGCCCAGCCGCCGGCCAGTGCGACCGCGTCGCGCACTTCGGGCAGCAGCTCGGCGACGGCCAGCAGGCGATCGAGCCGCGGCAGGTCGTGGTTCTCCAGTGCCAGCACGATGGCCGCGAACACCTCGCCGCGCCCGGCGCGCGCGAGCGCCTCGTCGCAGGCCCTGCTGCCCGCATCGCGCGCCACCGCGAGGCCATCCAGGTGCGCGGCCAACCTGTCGTCCAGGCGCCGCAGGTGATGCAGCTTCGTGTGCCCGGAAGCGGCCAGGAAGAAGCGCTGATTGCACAGCAGCGCGGCTTCTTCCGCGTGGCGCTGCACGACGAGCGCCACCGGCGCGGCCGCGCTGCGTGCGATGGTGGCGGCGGTCATGCGGAGCGCCCGCTCAGTCGTACCTGCGCCACGCCGTGCCGTCGAACGACGCCACGTCGGCTTTCCCGACCGACCAGAGCACGCCCTGCGCCGTGCTGAGGCTGTAGCCGGTGACCGGCCCCATCGCGCCGTAGTCCACCGGCACGAGGCGGTTCGCATCCAGCGTGTAGAGACCCGACATGGTCGCCACGTGCAGCCTGTCCTGGAACCAGCACAGGTCCCACAGGTCGGCCGTGACTTCGTCTTCCCAATCCACGGGCGTCCATGCATCGCCGCGTCCGCTCACGAGCACGCCGCCCTGTCCCGCGGCATACACGAGGCCGTTGCCCGCGCAGCAGACGGCCGTGAGGATGACGTTGGTGGGGCTGCCGCACTGCGTCCATGCCGCGCCGTCGTGGCGCCAAATCTCGCCGGCCCAGCCGACCGCGTAGATCTCGTTGTCCGCATAGCCGTCGATCGCCTCGAAGCCGAACACCTCGGTCTGCGCGGCGCGCGGCGCGCTCATGTCGATCCACTGCCGATCGCCGGTGCGCTTGAAGACCTGTCGCTTGCTGCCGCACGCATGCACGTGGCCGCCGATCTCGCGCGCGTTGCGGATCATCACGGGCTGCGGCGCGATCGTCTCGTCCTCGCGCCGCCCGCCCACGTAGGTGGCGACGTCGCCGTCCTCGCCGATGAGCACCAGCTTCTGCGACGGCAGCTTCGCCACGGCGACCGCGGTCGCGTTCCAGGTGGTGTTGAAGGCGTCGCCCCAGTTGCCCTTGTAGAGCCCCACCAGGCTCACGTGGGCGATGTCCTGTTCCAGCAGCGTCTTCATCTGGCTGATGACGTACACCAGGTCCGCCAGGCGCGCCGCGCCCCGCACGAACTCACGCTGGATCGATACCTTCTCGGCCATGGCGGCTCCTTGTGTTCACGGCAGCGGCGCGCCCAGCGAGCCGGCCGTCTTGTTGATGGTGTCCTGCAGCGACGAATAGTGTTCGATGTCCGTCTTGCCGGTCGATGAATGCTTCACGTCCTTGCTCGCATCGCCCAGCCCCTTGTGCCCTTCCTTCAACTGGGCCTCGATGCATTTCTGGTCGCAGTGCGGGGCCACGGCCTTCGCGCCCGCGGCGCAGTGCGTCACTTCCTTGTCGAAGGACCGGTGCGTGCCGTGCGCCACGTCCGATGTGGTCTTGTGGTGCGTGTGCCGCAGGCCGTGCGTTCCGGAGCAGCTGCCGCCTTCGGTGCACATGCACGGCGCATCCTCCATGCGGTATTTCTTCCAGCCCGTCATGGGCTTGCCGCCATAGCTGTCCTTGAAGAACGAACTCTTCGGCACGATGTGGTCGCCGGTCTGCGCGGGGCAGCAGCCCTTGATGCCGTCCTCCGCCTTGGGCGAGGCCTGGTAAGGCACGAGGCGGCAGCGGCGCGCGGCGGCGCACTCGTTCTCGCTCGCGCGCTTCGCGGCACCCGGCAGGTCTGCCTTGATGGACGCGAAATCGCCGGCCAGGCCGGTCTCGGCGCAGACATCCTTGCCGTTCTTCTTGGCCGGCTTGTACTCGGCGCAGGCGCGCTCCTCGCGTGCCTTGTCGCCGTCGCACGCGGTCTTGTCGATGTCGCCGTCGGCCATCGAATCGACGAACGGCCAGGGGATGGATTCGTTGGCCGTCGGGCTGCCGTGGTTGTTTGTGGTCTTGTCCAGGTGGCGCACCGCGTTCTCGCCCTCGAACTTCACGTCCATCGACCAGTCGATGAAATACACCTTGCCCTTGTTTTTGCTGGAGACCACGCCCTTCTTGGCCGCGCTGCCCGCCTCGTCGCCCGACGAGGTCTTGAAGTACGACTTGTTCTTCAACATGATTTCCTGGCCCGAGATCTGCACGCTGCGGCTGCCGTCGGTGGTGTCCGACGCGAGCCCGGTGTTCGGGTAGGGCACGGGCACGCCCGGCGGCGTCGCGGGGTTCTCCGGCGGCGTCATGCACACGTCGGGCGTGGCGCAGATGGTCTTGCCCGCGCCGGCCTTGCATGCCACCTCCCGCCCGTTCGCGAAGACCTGGTTGGCCATGCTCACCCTCCCGTGAAATGCCAGGAGAAGACCATCGAGGCGCGCTTGCCGTCGTCGTTGCCCATGTGCAGCAGCACGTTGTCGCCGCGCGCATAGGCCTTCTCGCAGGCTGCCTTGAGCACGGCGATCATCGCGAGCCCCACGGGCGCGCCCACTTCGCCGATGCAGTCGGCCGGATGCCACACGTCGAACTCGGTGCGCTTGGTGCGGTCGATGCGCCCGAACGCCAGTGTGGCCTCCTTGAACACGTACTGCCCCCCCGAGGCATCGATGATCTTGAAGTCCAGGATGCTCTCGCCGCAGCCCGCCTCCCGCAGCGACTGCTTGATGGCCGAAGTGAGTCCGTCGGCGCGCAGCGGCTCCTCTGAATCGATGTGGGCCTTCTCGACCGCGAAGCCGATGCCGCGGCACACCAGTTGCCCCCACGGCTGCGCGCGCAGCGGCTCCACGAGCAGCGCGGCCGCGCCTTCGCCGGGAATGAAGCCGTCGGAATTCGCGCTCGTCAGCAGCCGGTCGCGCGCCTCGCAGTCGGCAAGTACCGCGCCGTCGAGCAGGCTGTCGCTGGCCGCCACCAGGACCTGCGAGGCGACCGAAGCATCCAGAAGCTCGCGCGCGCGGTACAGCGCCACCGCGGCCGAGACATGGCCCTGCGCGATGACCGAGGACTGCTGATGAAAGTCGAAGCCCATCTCGTGCTGCAAGGCTTGCAGGAACTGCGCGTCGCTGCGCACGACGCGGCCCGGCCGGTCGGCTTCGGCCAGGCAAAGAAGCAGCGGCGTCGCCTCGCAGGCGGCCCGGTCGAAGCCTTCCAGGCACTCGCCGATCGCGCGAGCGGCCATCGCCAGCAGCTTTTTTTCGCCGCGCCACGGCGCCTGTAGCGCGACCTCGCAGCCCATGATCCACTCGCCGTTGCGGTCCCTGAACGCGGTCTGCTGGAAGTTGTCGATCGCGCCGCGGATCGCCGCGCAGCTCGCCGCCGCGTCGAGCCCGACGCCTGTCACCAGGCCGGTGCGGCTGACGACGAGAGGGGTCGCGCTCATGCCGCCTCCTGCGGCGCTTCGCGCCGGCCGCGCACCAGCTCGCCCAGCGAGGGGTGGTAGGTCTTGCCGAGCGCGCGGGCGCGCCACCAGCCGCGCGACTTCGTGCCCGCCAGGATGCTGGAGATCTCGAACATGTTCTTTCGCAGCGGCACCGTGCTGCGCCACGCCAGCGTCATAAACCCCCGGTCCGCATGAATGGCGATCGTGTCGAGCACCGCGCGCGTTTCCTCGTGCCCGCCCTTGCGATGGAAGAAGGTAACGGGCACCTCGCGCGACGGCAGGTGGAAGCGCGTGTGCCCCTCGGGTGTCAGGTTGGCCAGCGCCATCTCCTCGCCGCCGAGAGGATGGGCGATCTGCTGGTCGGCGGGCGCCGCCTGGTAGTAGTCGTCTCGAAAGTCCGCCGGCAGGAACGGGAAGGTGTTGTCGATCCAGTCCTGGTCGTAGGTGCCCGCATGGGGCAGCCGGCCCGACCAGCCCCTGCCGAGGGGCCCGAGCGCCATCGGCGCGAAGACGCCGTCGGGCGCGTCGACAGGGTGATCGAGCGCCTCGGTGTTCGGCAAGGGCGCGCCGTCCACGAAGCGCGCCTGCAGGTTGCGGTGCCAGCCGCGCCCCACCGGGTTGGCCATGTAGGCGGCGTGCCGGGACGGGTCTTCGTGGCGCTCGTCCACGCCGCCGAACGCCACGTCGTAGGTGATGGCCCTCGTGACGAAGGGCAGCGGCAGCGAGGCCCGGCAACCCGAGAGCCCCGCCTCCCAGTGCCGGTCGCCGACGACCGAGAACACCTTCTTCCAGTGCCCGAGCCGCACGCCCACCGCCACGCGCTGCGCGGGCTCGCCGTGCGGCGCGTGCGCGCTGCCCGACACCAGCACGTCGCAGCGCAGCTTGCGCGGTGCGAAGTCCACCTCTTCCGCGGGCGCCGAATACCCCGGCGCGCCGGTGAAGGTGTCGGCCGTGATCAATGGGCGCTGCGCCGCGAGAAGCTCCGCCGTTCCGCCGTCCGCGGGAATCGCGAACGTGCCCTTCACCACCACCACCAGCAGCTCGCGTCCCGAGGGTTCCACGCCCATGGTGTAGCCGACGGTCATGCCGGTGGCGTTCACGATTTCCATGTCGGGTCTCCGTCCGTTCGGTCGTTCAGTTGATCTGCACCGCACCGCCCTTGACCCGGTTCACGCCCGTGGACCGGGAGAGCACGTAGCTGCCCTGGATCAGCACCTTGCCCGCGCGGGTGAGCGTGATGCTGGCCTTGCCGCAGCGCAGCACCATCTGCTCGCGCGCGCTCACGACCATGCGCGCGCCGTCGGCGTCGACCTCCACCTGCGCCGGCTGCTCCGCGAGCGGCCAGCCCTCGCTCCCGCGAATCACGCCCATCACGATCGGGCGCGCCGCATCGGCCTCCTCGAACATCAGCACCACCGCCGCGCCGATGTGCGCGCCGTGCAGGTCGGCCACGCTGCGCGCGCGCACGGCCGCGGTGCCCGGCTGGCCCGGAAACATCACGAGCGGCGTGCGCCCCTCGTCGGCGATGGCGACCAGCTCGCCGGTCACCACGCCGCCGCATGGCGAGGGGGCCAGGGCTTGCTGCATTCCGCTCTCGATCAGGTCTCTGCCGCTCATGGTGTGGTGCTCCGTCGATGGTGTTCAGTTCTGCAGGATCTTCGAACCCTTCATCACGATGTCGCTGCTCGCCTTCGCATTGATCTTTCCCGAGGCGTCGATCGTGATGTCCTTGCCCTTGATGACGATGGTCCCGTCCTTCTTCATCGTGATGCTGGCGCTGCCGGTGGTGATGGAGATCGAGTCGCCCGCGCTGATGACGAGGTTCTTGCCGACGGTGACCGAGTCGTCCTTTCCCACGCTGGTGGTGCGCCCCTGGCCCACGGTGCGCGATTCGTTCTTGCCCACGGTCGTCGTGAGGTCCGCGCCCACGTCCACCGAGCGGTTCGCGCCGATGCTGCTCGATTGGTTCGCGCCCACGTTGATCGTCTGGCTCGCCCCCACCGTCACCGCCTGCATCGCGCCCACCGTGATCTCCTGCGCCGCGCCCACCGTGATGGTCTCGTTGATCCCCACCGTGTGCGTGCGCTGCAGCGCCACCGTCGCTGTCTCGCTCGCGCCCACCGTGATCGAGCGGTTCTGCCCGATGGAGATGGTCTCGTTCAGGTCCACCGTTTCCGTGCGGTTCATGTGGACCGTGATGGTCTCGTTCTTGTCCACCGTCTCGGTGCGCTGGCCGTGCACGGTGATCGTCTCGTTGTTGTCCACCGTCTCGGTGCGGTCGTGCTTGACGTGCGTGGTCTCGTCGTGGTCGATGGTCTTGGTGCGGTCGTGGCCGACCCAATGGGTCTCGTCGTTCTCGACCTCGATGTCCTGGTTCTTCTCGGCGTGCAGGTACACCTGCTCGGCGCCCTTCTTGTCCTCGAAGCGGAACTCGTTGCAGTTCGAGGCACTGCCCTTGGGCGTGGAGCGCGTGCGAAAGCCGCTCTGCGTGTGCGAGCCGAACGGGATCGGCTGGTCGTCGTTGTAGACGCGGCCCACGATGATCGGCCGGTCGGGGTCGCCGTTCAAAAAGTCGACGATCACCTCCTGCCCGATGCGCGGAATGAAGTACCCGCCCCAGCCCTTGCCCGCCCACGGCTGCGACACGCGCACCCAGCAGGTGGACTTCTCGTCGCTCTTGTCGTAGCGGTCCCAGTGAAAGTGCACCTTCACGCGACCGAAGTCGTCGGCATGGATCTCCTCGCCCGCCGGCCCCACCACGATGGCCGACTGCGGGCCAGGCATCACCACGCGGGGCGTGAGCCGCGGCGGGCGGAACGGCACGTCGACCGGCAGCGCGGTGATCAGAAAGGCGCTTGTGCCCTGCGGGTCGGTGCGCAGTGCGGGCACGCTGGCGATCAGCGCTTCGAGCGCGGGCCGCGCCTCGGCGTTCACCGCATCGTCGGCGAGCGCTTCGCGCAGCGCCCCTTCGATGGGCATGCGCGGCGCGCTGTGGGGAATGCTCTCGTAGCCCGGATGGCTGGCCGCGAAGGTGCAGGCCGCGATGATGTAGTCGCCATCGCGCACGCCGTCGGGGTCGCCCTCGAAGGTGAAGCTGCGCCCGGCCGTCACATCGGGCCAGGTGGTGAGCGCCCAATGGCGCTGGCGGCGCGCGACGATCTCTTCGCCGCGCAGCTTGCCCTTGTCGTCCGCGTCGCCGCCCGAGAAATAGCCGCCGGCGAATTCAAAGGCTTCGAACTCGGCCAGCTCGTGCTTGTCGGGGGCACCGCCCGCGGCTTCGAGCTTCTTCTTGATCGACTTGAAGTTGCTGTCCTGCGATGCGTAGGTGCCGGTGTCGAACTGCCGCGCGCTCACCCAGCGCGAGATCTCGTTGTGGCGCGCCTCGGTGGTGTCGGTCGCCACATGGCGCAGGGTGCCCTCGACCGGCAACTTGTCATGCGCCATGTCGCTCGCGTCCGACAGGTGCATGGTGCCGGGCGCATCGTGCGCGTCGAACCAGTAATAGATACCTTCGTCTTCCAAAAGCCGCGATAGAAATTGGTAGTCGCTTTCCTGGTGCTGCACGCAGTAGCGGCGCGGGTTGTGCGTGCCGATGACGTTGCTGGTCTTGGTCTTCTTGAAGCGCTTGATGGGGCTGTCCTCGAACACGGCGTCGAGCACGTCGAGCACCTTCTTGTCCTGCAGGATGCGCGAGTTGATACGTTTGGTGAGCAGCCAGAACCACGAGCGCAGGCCGATGCGGTATTCGAAGTGGCGCCCCACGTGGCCGGTGCGCTCCAGGCGCACCGCGTGCCCCTGGCAGTGGCGCTCGTGCACGCCGCCGTCCTTGTCCTGGAATTCGATGACCACGTCGAACGCGCGGCCCAGGATGTCCTTGGCGTCGAGCGCGCGGTTCTTCGAGAGCACGGTGAGCTCGTAGGTCGACGCGCGCGCGAGCGCCTCGTGGCCGACGATGCGCCAGAACATCAGCTCGCCGTTGACGGGCGAGTCGCTTTCGATTCGGAATTCGTGATCAGCCATGGGTTGGCCTTCTCCCCTTCCGCGGCGCCGGAGCGCCGGTCTTTACCGATGTTTCTCTATGGCGCCAGCAACAGAACGAGCGGCTGGCTCGGCACCGTTCGCACGCCCGGGCAGTTGGTGCTGTTCTGCAGTGAGACGCTGGTCAGGCGCGTGGCGGGCATGCCCATCAGCAGCACGGTGAAGGCGCCGGTCAGATGGCGGCTCGGGCCCATGACGGTGCCCGACGCCACGCCCAGCAACACACCTGCGTTGTCGCCGTTGGTCATGGGAATCGTGGTGCCCAGGTTGTGCGCCGGCCCGCCCATGATCAGGATCGTGGGGCAGTTCGGGATCGCCATCGGTCCCATCGCGATGTTCGGATACGGCACCGGAATCGGCGACGGCGCGGCGGGCGTGACGCAGACATCGGGGAAGCCCATGTCGGTGCCCATCAGCTGGCAGTTGGCGAACATGACCGTTGCTCCCTCAGCCGAAGTGGATCTGCGCGCCCCGCGCCTTGACCAGCTCGCGACCGTTGATCAGCGTGTGCTCGCCCTCGATGCGCATCAACTGTGCGGCCTCGCATTCGACATGCGTGGCCGATACGCGGTCGATGCCTTCGGTGGTGCGCAGGTAGCTCTTGCTGAAGTGCTGGACCCGATCCATCACCGAGGACAGCATCGCGCCGACGATCCGGATGCGGGTGCCGATGAAGCTCAACTCGCGGCCGACGACCTCCGCTGTTTCGGTGGACACGGTGACCTGGCGGGTCAACACGTCCAGCGCGTCGGCGCTGACACCGACGCGCTTCGCGTCGAGTTCGAGCGATCCGCCATCCACGGCAATGCGCAGCCCGTCTTGGCAGCGCAGCACGTTGGGCGTGCCCTCCTCGCGCTGCAGCACAGCAGTGATCCAGACCTCGTCCGGCGCGATGCACAGGCATGCGACGCTGTCGCCCGCGGCCGGCTCGAGCAGGCAGCTGGCCGCGCGCGTGGCGCGCAGTTGCTGGTCGCCACTGTTCACTTGCGGCCGGCCTTCGCCATCGAAGGCGACGATGCCCACGCACCAGGTGCCGCCGATGGGCTGGGCCGCACGGCGCTTGCGCGAGCGGGCGGGCGCGGTTGCGGTCGAAGACTGAGGGGTAGGCATCGTCGAGTTCATCTCTGGAATCCTTTGGTGTCTGATAGTTATCCAGGCGCCGGCTAGGCGACCGCCGGTTGCCAGCGTTCGGCTGCGGCCAGTTCCGGGTCGGACTCGATGGCACTCGCGCGGTCGGTCATCTGCGCGTTCTCGGTATTGGCGCCGTGCAGCACAGTGCGCATGAGCCGGGCGCGGCGCAGATCGGCGTTGCCAAGGTCGGCGTGCCGGAAGTCGGCATAGGTCAGGTCTGCGCCGGTGAAGTCGGCGCCACGCAGCTTCGCGCCGGCGAAATGCGTCTGATGCAGATCGCAGTCGGCGAAACGCGCGCCCGGCAAGGCGGCGCCGGTAAAGAGCGCCTGCCGCAAACGTGCGCCGGAAAAGTCGATGCCCCCTCCGACGGCATCGCAGAAGATCGTCGACGGTGCCACCGCCTGGGTGAACTTTGCGCCCTCGAGGCTACCGCCCTGAAAGTTGCACTGCCGCAAGACGATGCCGCTGAAGTCCGCCCCGGAAAGATCGGAGCCGGTGAACTGGCAGCCCTCCAGTTCGAGCCCGGCGAACGACTTGCCCTTCAGCGACGTCTTGAAGAACACGTTGCGCAGCATCCGGGCGCCATGCCAGGTCAGGTGCGTCAGGTCGCAGCCTTCCATGGTGGTGTAGGGCCAGTGGGTGTCGTCCGCGCACACGTCCAGCAGGCTCGAACCGGTGATCACCGCAGAACCGAGATGCGCCCCGCGCAGCCCCGCGTGGTCCAGCTTGCAGCGCGACACGGTGGCCATCGACAGCGAAGCATCGGTGAGCTGGGCATGCGCCATGTCGCATTCGCTGAACACCGCCCCATGCAGGTTGCATCCGCGCAGGTCCGCGTGGTCCAGCAGGCACTGATTGAAGACGGCCTTGCGCAGGTTCGCACCCGAAGCGATGGCACCGCGCAGGTCGCACCGCTCGAACACGGTCTCGCGCAGATCGGCACCGCGAAGGTCGGCTTCGGCCAGGCGCGTGTTCGAGAAGATGCCGCCGCCCAGCGTGAGCCCGGCATACCCGCCCTTGGCGAGATCGCGCCCTTCGACCGCCTCGCCCATGCACACGGCCAATGCCAGCAGTCGGGGCGTCATGCGGCCGCCTGCTGTTCGGGGCTCAGGCGCGGCCAGGTGCGCGCACGCTGTAGCAGGGCGCCATCGAAGCTGGTCGATCCGTCCAGCCGCACGCGGCTGAGATCGGCGCCGAAAAGATTGCTGCGGCGAAGATCGGCACCGCGCAGGTCGGCCGACTGGAGGATGGCATCGCTGAAGTTCACGCCCGACAGCAAGGCGCGGGTGCAGACGGCCTTGCGCAGCAGGGCGCCCTTCGCGCTCGCGAGCCGCAAATCGGCCTCGTCGAGCCGGGCTTCGCAGAGATTGGCGCCATCCAGCAACGCGCGCACCATCCTTGCGCCGCGCAGGTCGCCGCCCCCGAAATTGAAGTTGCGCAGGTCGGCCTGGCTCATGTCGGCAGCCGCAAGGCTCGATCCCTTGACGGCGACAGCCCCGGCGCAGTGTGCGCCCATGAGCTTGGCGCCCTCCAGGTTGCAGGTCACGAAGGTCGCGCTCGCCAGCGTCGCGCCCTGCATGTCGACGCCCGGGAGATCCGACTCCAGGAAGCTGCATGCAGACAGGTCGGCATCCGGCCAGCGCATGCCGCTCAGATCGAGCTTGTGGAAGACCTGGCCCGGGAGCTTCGCCGCGCTCCAGTCGGCGTTTCCCCAGGTCGTCTCGAGCAGATTGGCCTTGGCGAAGTTAGCCCGGCGCATCTGGGTGTCCGCGAAGGCGCAATGCATCAGCATCGTCTCGGAAAAATCGGATTCATCGAACACGCCGCCTGCGAACCGGGCTCTGCCCAGGTTGGACCTGACGAACTTCGTGCCTATCGCAATCGCCCCCTCGAGATTGGCATGGGCCAGCACCGCCCTCGAGAAGTTGGCGCCCGAGAGATTGGAGCCCGCGAGGTTCGCGCTCTCGAGCCATGCGCCTTCGAAATTCATGTCGCGCAGATCGAGCCCCGACAGATCGGCGCCCGTGAGGTCGATCTCCGCGAAGAACAGGATGCCGAGAGAACGCGCGCGTCCGATCTCCGCGCGCAGGAGAAGTGCCTCTTCCTGCGGCATCGCAAAGGCCGGCGGCTGCGTGTGCGCCGACTGCAGATAGCCCACGCGTTGCGCCTCCTCGATGCGGCACAGCTTTGGATAGAAGGCACCGAGGTCGATCGGCTTGCTCGTTGCGTTGGCCTGCGCCTGCATCTCGGCCAGTTGGCGCTTGGCGTTGTACAGGGGCGGCCCGCGGTGCTGCAGTGCGGCCACGTCCACCTTCTTCTCGTCGGCCATGACCAGGGCCTTCTCGATCGCAGTGACCGCTACCTCGACCGCCGCCCACTGCTGCGCCTTGGCTTCCTTCATCTGTTTGGCCAGGTAGGCCGGCAATGCATCGCCGGTCGGCACGGCTTCGCGCGGCGGCATGCGGATGCCCAGCGCGTCGGGGTCCTGGCCCATGGCAATGACCTTCTCGCGCGCGATCTCCACATCGAGCTCGGCCCGGTACCGCTGCGTCTCGGCCTGCAGGCCAGCGATGGCGAAAGGCTCCTTCGCGGCCTCCACGTCGGGATCGGCAGTGTCGATGCCCTCGGGCAGCAGATCGCTGTCGATGATCGAGTAGATGGCGCCCATCTCCGGGTCCGCGCGCTTGGCCTTGGCCTCCAGGTAGTGCGCGTCGGATCGCGGCTCACCCACGCGCTCGACCGCACCCAGAAGGCTGACTACATCGGAGCCGTCGTCGGTGCCGACCTCTGCCAGGCCCTGGAAGATCGCGACGCAGCGCTCCGCATGCGGGAAAAACCACACCGTCGTCAGCCGCAGCGGCACTTCGCGCACCTTGGGCTCGCCGGCGGCCATCGCGTAGCCGACGAAGACCCGCGCCTTCAGCCCCGGCAGGCGGCCCTCGATCGACCGCTTCTGCGGGTGCATGTTCTCGAACGAGAACGGCTCGTCACCAGCAAGCGGCGCATCCATCCACTGGTCGGGCGGCGCGAGGTTGAAGTAGCGCCAGTCGGCGTCCGGCGCGAACCCCGGCGCGTGCTGCTTCAAGTAGTCGGCATCGTAGGTGCCGCGGTACTGCACGCGTTGCGGATGCATCAGGTCCAGCGCGCCCATGCCGGCCGGCGTGATGGCCTGGTCGGGGCGCAGCAGGCGGTCGTTCGGCAGTTCGATGTTGGGCAGCCATGCCGCGCCTTCGACCCTTGCCCGGCCACGTCCGCCGGGGTTGAGGGGGAAATCCGGTCCGCCATAGGCCCTGGACCAGTCGATTGGCATTTCCTCGAAAGGCCGGGCCTCGCTCGGATTGCCGCCATCCCAGTAGCGGTCTCCCAGCACCAGGAGTGTTTTCTCCCGCGTGCCGAAGCGTGCCCGCACGGCACAGCCGGTGGATTGGCCCGGGGGCGGAAACGCTTTGCCGTGCACCAGGAACTCCGGCGTGAGCTTGGCCACGCCTTCGTCGATCAGCGGCTGGGCCATTTCCTTGGCGAGGAAGGACCACATCGACTGCTCGGCCCAGAGCGTTCCGCGCTCTGCCTGTGCGAACGGCAGGTGCAGGCAGGCACTGATGCTCAGGCCGAAGCGCTTGCGGAATTCGATGGGGCGCGTCGACAGGCCGAGCGCCTGGGGTTTGAGGATGTGCATGACTGCGTGCTGCCTTGCCTACGAGCCACTGCCGCCCGAGCCCGAACCGGAGGGTGGCGTCCAGGACGTTCCCCTCTCGCGGTAGCTGCTGGCGCTCGTTCCGTCGGCATTTGTGGACTTGTCGTCGCCCAGCGCTTCGGCACCCTTGTCGTCGGTGGCGGTGGCGGCCGCCCCCAGCGCGCCCATGGCCAGCGTCAACGGCAAGGTGATCGGCATGAACACCCCGAACGCGCCGGTGTACGCCGACGCAGCGCCTTGCGAGCTCCGGTCGCGCGTGATCTGCGCCAGCTTGGACAGCCGGCCCGCCAGCCCCGGCAGCCCTGCGTCCTCCGCCTCTTTTGCAGCGTCCTTCAGCTTGCCGGCCGCCTCGTCGTACTGCTTCAGCGTGTCGCCGATGCCCTTGATCCCGGTGCCCACGCCGGCAACCAGCCCAATGACGCCGGCCACAGCGGCGGCATAGGCGGGCCCGCCCGCGCCGCCCGGGCTGATGACCTTCAGCGGCGTCAGGTTCACGTCGGCGGTGGAGATGGCCTTGATCTCCGGTGCCGCGCAGTTGATGAGCTTGATGGCCAGCGCATTCTCGATCGACACGCCGATGAAGTTGCTCATCGCCAGCGACACCGCGTTCTCGATGCTCAGCCCCATGAAAGTGGAGCTGGTGATGCCCAGGTTCGCCTCGGAGTTGTTGCCGATGTAGCCGCTGGTATTGGGCCCGAGAACGGTGGTGTTGGAACCCACCGAGGTCTGGTCGATGCTTCCCACTGCCATCAACTCGATGCCGGTGTTGCTCATCAGCTTGATCTTGTTGGCCATCAGGGCCAGCGGACCGGTAGGCACGGTGATGTACTTGGAGCTGGAGCCGGTAACCATCCAGTCGATGTGTCCGGCCTCGAAGCTCATCTTCGCGGCCTTGTAGGTCAGGTTGCCGCTCACGTTGATGGTCTGGTTGCCGGTCACGGTTCGGGTCTCGCCGGCGCGCGAGATGTCGCTGCGTGCGCCGACCACCTCATGGGTGCCGGTTCCGGTCACCTTCAGCATGTCGTTGCTGTCGATGAAGGTGTCGCGGTTGCCCACCACCTGGTTGTTCTGGTTGCCCTTCACCGTGTTCTTCTGGTCGACCACCACCATGGTGGTCTCGTTGCGCGTCACGGTGCTCTTGCGGTCGCGGTCCACGTGCTGGGTCTGGTCGCGCTTGACGGTCACCGACTGGTCGCGGTCCACCGTCGTCGAGTCGTCTCGCTCCACGCTGCGGCTCATGTCCAGCTCGGCGTGGATGTTGATGTTCTCCTCGCCCTTCTTGTCCTCGAACATGATCTCGTTGTAGTTCGCGGGACCGCCGCCGGGCGTGGAGCGGGTCTTGAAGCCGCTCTGCGTGGGCGACTTGTACGGAATGGGCTGGTCGTCGTTGTAGACGCGGCCGACGATCACCGGACGGTCCGGGTCGCCGTTGAGGAAATCGACGATTACCTCCTGCCCGATGCGCGGAATGAAGTACCCGCCCCAGCCCTTGCCGCCCCAGGGCTGCGATACGCGCACCCAGCAGGTCGATTTCTCGTTGCTCTCGTCGTAGCGGTCCCAGTGGAAGTGCACCTTCACGCGGCCGTGGTCGTCCACGTGCAGTTCGTCGCCGGCGGGGCCGACCACGATGGCGGTCTGCGGGCCGGGCATGGTCACGCGCGGTGTGAGGCGCGGCGGGCGGTAGGCGCGCTCCAGCGGAATTGCGGTGATCAAAAATGCACTGGTGCCCGGCTGCGAGGTGTTGAGCATCGGCGTGCTGGCGATCAGGTCGTCCAGCACCTGCAGCGTGTCGGCGTTCACCGCATCGTCGCGCAGCACATCGGCCAGCGCGGTGCGCACGTCCTGTGTCACGGCCATGCCGGCGCCGACGCTTTCATAACCCGGATGGCTCGCCATGAAGGTGCAGGCCGCGATCACGTACTCGCCGTTGCGCGTGCCGTCGGGATCGCCCTCGAACTTGAAGCTGCGGCCGGCAGTCACGTCGGGCCAGGTGGTCAGCGCCCAGTGGCGGTCGCGGCGCGCGTTGAGCTCGTCGCCGCGCAGCTTGGTGCGGTTCTCGCCGTCGTCGCTTGTGAAATAGCCGCCCGGGAATTCGAACTCCTCGAAGTCGGCCAGCTCGTGGTCGTCCTTCACGTCGATGGTGGCGCCCAGCTTCTTCTTGATCGCCTTGAAGTCGCTGTCGCGCGAGGCCTGCTTGCCGGTGTCGAACTGGCGCGAGCTGATCCAGCGCGAGATCTCGTTGTGCCGCGCCTCGCTCGCATCGCTGGGCATGTAGCGCAGCGTGCTTTCGACCGGCAGCTTCTCGTGCGCGAGATCGCTCGCGTCCGACAGGTGCATGGTGCCGGGCGCGTCGTGCGCATCGAACCAGTAGTAGATGCCCTCGTCCTCCAGCAGGCGCGAGAGGAACTGGTAGTCGTTCTCCTGGTGCTGCACGCAGTAGCGCCGGGGCGTGTGGGTGCCGATGACGTTGCCGGCCTTGGTCTTCTTGAAGCGCTTGATCGGGCTGTCCTCGAACACCGCGTCGAGCACCTCCAGGATCTTCTTGTCCTGCAGGATGCGCGAGTTGGTGCGCTTGGTGAGCAGCCAGAACCACGAGCGCAGCGTGATGCGGTATTCGAAATGCCGGCCCACATGCCCCGCGCGCACGAAGCGCACCGCATGGCCCTGGCAGTGCCGCTCGTGCTTGCCGCCGTCCTTGTCCTGGAACTCGATGACCACGTCGAAGGCACGGCCCAGGATGTCCTTGGCATCGAGCGCCTTGTTCTTCGAAAGCACCGTGAGCTCGTAGGCCGACGGGCGCGCAAGGGCCTCATGACCCACGATGCGCCAGAACATCAGGTCGTCCTTGGCGGGTGAATCGGTCTCGATGCGGAACTCGTGGTCGGCCATTTTTTGCTCTTGAAAGATGGACTCTTAGTCGAAGGCGTAGGTGAAGTCGGCGTCCTTCACGTCCAGCGCGACGCGGCGGATCTCGCCACCCGAAGCCAGGCGTTGCAGGTACTCGACGGAAATCGTGGGCAGCACCGTGTTGGTCAGGATCGCGTCGATCACGCGGCCGCCCGACTCCGGGTCCTGGCAGCGCGCGACCACCTGCTCGATCACCGCCTCGGTGTATTCGAAAGGCACGCCGTGGTTGGTCTCCACGCGCTTCTTGATGCGGCCCAGTTGCAGCCGCACGATCTTCTTCATCATGTCCGGCGACAGCGGGTAATAAGGAATCGTGACGATTCGGCCCAGCAGCGCGGGCGGGAACACCTTCATGAGCGGTGCCTTCAGCGCATCGGCCAGCGCGTTCGAATCGGGCAGCAGCTCGGGGTCGCGGCACATGCTCATCACGAGCTCGCTGCCGGCGTTGGTGGTCAGCAGGATGATCGTGTTCTTGAAATCAATCATGCGGCCCTCGCCGTCTTCCATCCAGCCCTTGTCGAAGACCTGGAAGAAGATCTCGTGCACGTCGGGGTGGGCCTTTTCCACTTCGTCGAGCAGCACCACGCTGTACGGACGGCGGCGCACCGCTTCGGTCAGGATGCCGCCCTCCCCGTAGCCCACGTAGCCGGGCGGAGCGCCCTTGAGCGTGGAGACGGTGTGCGCCTCCTGGAATTCGCTCATGTTGATGGTGATGATGTTCTGCTCGCCGCCATACAAAGCTTCTGCAAGTGCGAGCGCGGTCTCGGTCTTGCCGACGCCCGAGGTGCCGCAGAGCATGAACACGCCGATGGGCTTCTGCGGGTTGTCCAAACGTGCGCGCGAAGTCTGGATGCGGCGCGCGATCATCTCCAGTCCATGCTTCTGGCCAATGACGCGCTGGTTGAGCGTGTCGGCGAGCTTGAGCACCGCCTCCACTTCGTTCTTGACCATGCGGCCGACGGGAATGCCGGTCCAGTCCGCGACGACGGAGGCCACGGCCTGCTCGTCGACCGAAGGCAGGATGAGCGGCGATTCGCCCTGCACCGCGTGGATCTTGGCTTGCAGCTCGTGCAGTTCTGCCAACAGCGTCGCACGGTCTTCACTCCCTCCCCCGCTGGGGGAGGGTTGGGGTGGGGGCACGACGGCGTTCGCATCGCCGCCGGCAGGCGCTGCATCCACCGGCTTATTGCCCGCACGCAATTTGCTGCGCAACTCCAGCAACCGATCGACCAGCCCCTTCTCTTCCTGCCAGCGCGCATTCAGCGCTTCGAGCTGCAGCTTCGATTCGACCAGCAGCGCCTCGACCTGCGTCGAACGCTTGGTCACGTCGATGCCGATGGTGGCCTCGCGGCCGATGATCTCCTGCTCGACCGTGAGCCCTTCGATGCGGCGCATGCAGTCTTCAACCTCGGGTGGTGTCGCATGCTGCGACACGGCCACGCGGGCGCATGCGGTATCGAGCAGGCTCACGGCCTTGTCTGGCAACTGGCGCGCGGGAATGTAGCGGTGCGAGAGCTTGACCGCGGCCTCGATGGCCTCGTCCAGCAGCTGAACTCGGTGGTGCTTCTCCAGCACGCTGGCCACGCCGCGCAGCATCAATATCGCCTTCACCTCGTCGGGCTCGGGCACCTGCACGACCTGGAAGCGGCGTGTGAGGGCCGGATCTTTCTCGATGTACTTCTTGTACTCGGCCCAGGTGGTGGCACCGATGGTGCGCAGGTTGCCGCGCGCGAGCGCGGGCTTGAGCAGGTTGGCCGCATCGCCGGTGCCGGCCGCGCCGCCCGCGCCCACGAGCGTGTGGATCTCGTCGATGAAAAGAATGATCGGCGTCGGCGAGCTCTGCACCTCGTCGATCACCTGGCGCAGGCGCTGCTCGAACTCGCCCTTCATGCTCGCACCGGCCTGAAGCAAACCGATGTCCAGCGTGAGCAGCTTCACGTCCTTGAGTTGCGGCGGCACGTCACCGCGCGCGAGGCGCTGTGCGAAACCTTCGACCACCGCGGTCTTGCCGACGCCGGCCTCGCCGGTCAAGAGCGGATTGTTCTGGCGGCGGCGCATGAGGATGTCGACGATCTGGCGGATCTCTTCGTCGCGCCCGGTCACCGGGTCCATCTCGCCCTTCTTGGCCTTCTCGGTGAGGTCGACCGCAAACTTCTTCAGCGCATCGCCCTTGCCCATGGCCGCGGGCGCCATCGCGCCCGAGTCTTCGCCCGGGGCGCCGCTGCCCATGCCGGTGCCGTCCTGCGCGCGCATCTGAGATTCGGGCGAGGCGTCGCACACCTTCGGGAAGTTGTCGGCCAGGTCCTCGACCTTGATCTTCTCGAACTGCTTGGAGAGGTTGAAGAGCGGATTGCGCAGGCTCTGCGTCTTCAGCATGCCCACCAGGATGTAGCCCGTGCGCACCTGCGCCTCGCCGAACTGCAGCGTGGCGTAGGTCCAGGCGCGTTCGATGGCGTTCTCGATGTGCGGAGAAAAATCGCTGATCGCGGTGGCGCCGCGCGGCAGGCGGTCGAGCGCCGCGGTCATGTCCTTGGCAATCACCGACACATCGAGGCCGTAGTGCTGGATCACGCGGTGCAGGTCGGAGTCCTGCGCCTGCAGCAGCTGGGCGAACCAGTGCTCCAGCTCCACATAGGGGTTGCCCCGCATCTTGCAGAACACCGTGGCGCCTTCGATGGCCTTGTAGGCCAGCGAGTTGAGCTTGCCGAAGAGGGCGGTGCGACTGATTTCACTCATGGAAGACTCCGTATCTGTTGAAGACGATTCATCCCGGGCAATTTGAAGTTCGGCGATCCATGCCCGGTGTCATTGCGCAGAAAGCCTTGCGCTGGCCAGCCAACCCTGCACGTCCTGCCCCGCCTCGCGGCGAGGAACGATCGGCTCGATGCGAACGGCACCGAAACCGGCGCTCGCCAGACAGGCCTCGACATGCGCTGCCGCATGGCAGTAGCGGCCGTTGCCTTCGAGCCTGAAGTCATCCCGGCCGCCGGCCATGGCCTCGACCGTGAACGCCACGCCGCCTTCGGGCCGCAGCGCGCGCGCGGCGGCCGCCAGCACTTCGTGCAGGTCGCCGAAGTAGCACAGCGTGTCGGCCGAAGCCACCAGGTCGAACCGGGCGGGCTGGGTGTGCAGGTAGTGGGTGAGCTCGGCCTTGTGCAGCACGTCGTAGCCGCCGCGTTGCTCCGCGCGCTGCAGCATGCCGACCGACAGGTCACAGCCGGCCAGGTGCGAAGCCCAGGGCCGCAGCAGCGGAGCGCAGAGCCCGGTGCCGCAGCCGGCATCGACCACGGCCAGATTCGCGGCGGGCGGGCCGAACATGTCCTGCACCGCGCGCGCCACCAGTTCGGGGGCGCGGTAGTGAAGCTTCTCCAGGCTGGCATCGAAGCTTCCGGCGTAGCTGTCGAACACGGTCTCGACGTAGCCGTCGCTCGCGCGTGCCGGCGTATGTCCCTCGCAGGCGGCAAGAAGATGCGAGACCACCGGGTTGCCGGGCGCTTCGACCAGCCACTCGCGGTACATGCCGATGGCCTGCTCGCGCTCGCCGAGCAGCTCCAGCGCGCGAATCACCCGCGAGCGCGCGCTCATGTTGCGCGGCTGCAGCACCACCGCCCGGCTGTTGGCGATGACGCTCTCGTGGATGCGCCCCTGCTCCATCAGCGCGATCGACAGGTTGTACCAGGCCTCGCTGAACGCCGGCCGCAGTTCGATCGCGCGGCGGCTGACGCGCTCGGCGGCCTGCCAGTGGCCTTTGCCGCGTTCGAGCGTGGCGATATTGCTCAGCGCGTCGGCGCCTTCGTCGCCCTTGGCGAAGGAGACGCTGTTTTCATAGGCACGCATCGCATCGTCGACGCGCCCGGCCTCGACCAGCAGGTTGCCCAGGTTGTTCCAGGCGCCGCTCTGTGCGGGTTGCAACGTGAGCGACCGCCCGATCAGCGCGATGCTTTCATCGGCACGGCCCTGCGCATGGCGCAGCAAGCCCATGTAGTGCAAGGCGTCGGGGTCGGCGGGCGCGGCCCCCAGGATGCGGGCGAGCAACTCGTCGGCCGCATCCAGCTGCTTCGCCTTCATCAGGGTCGCCGCTTGCGCCAGCGCCTCGTCGAGCGCGAGCGTGTCTTCGCGGGCGGATGCCGTCGTCATGCGGCGGCTCCCACAGCAGTCTGGGCGGTCCGGACGGTCATCGAGCTGTTGCCGATGCGCACGTCCGCCGCGTCTTTCGAACGCTTGTCTTGACCAAGCCACGAGGCCCAGCCCAGGCGCGGCGCATTGCCGGCCTTCTGCCCGAGCCGCGTGACGGGCACCTCGGTTTTCTCGAGCACCAGCTCGGCATCCCATTCGAGTTCGTCGCCGAGCAGCTGCTGCATCCAGCGCTGCAGCACCGGCCGCGCGGTGCCGATGGGCAGGAACATGCGGTACTGGTCCAGCGTGAGCGGCCCCATGTGCAGGCGCACGCGGTGCTGCCGGTCCCACGCGCGGGTGCCGAGCATCGCGCCCATGCCCATCGAGCGCGAGCTCTCGCCACGCCCGAGGCGCGTGACCTCGTCCGCGGGCACGCGCATCCAGTGGCCGACCCAGCGCTCCAGCGTCACCGGCACGCCGAAGTAGCTGCACAGCACCGACTCCACGCTCTCGGCGTTGTGCACGCGGCGCGCAAGCCAGCCCGAGAAATGAAGGCGCGCATCGTCGTGCACCTCGTCGCGCCCGATCCGGCCCGGCGTGCCGGTGCCGATGAGCGCGCCGATCTGCAGCCTGAAGCGGTCTTCGCCCGGACGGTCGAGCGCCACCGCGGGCCGTGCCTGCGCCCACGCGCGGTAGAAGTGCAGCGAGAAGCGATGGAGAAAGCTGTCGAGAAACGCCAGCCAGGTCGGGTCGCCGTGATTCAGGCTGCGCTCGCGGATGAAGTCGCTCAGGTGAACCGGCAGCGGGCCGTTGGGTCCGACGTAGCTGAAGAAATGTTGGCGCAGGCGCGGCGGCGAGTACGCGGTCGCGGGCTCGAAGCGGCTGAAGCTGGCAGGTGCGAACGAAAGCGAGGGTTCCTGTCCCACGCGCACCGGCTCGGCGCTCGGCAGCAGCGCGCGGCCCCAGCGCGGCGTGGTCGCGGCGACGGACTCCAGCCTGCGCATCACCGCGAAGTAATCGAACGACCACGGCTGCGCCGACCACCCGCGCAGCGCCGTGTCCACACGTGTGGCTACAGAATCTGCCGGGTCCCGCACAGCGGCCTCCATCGCATGGTCTCGCCCTTGCCTGCCACGCGCAGCACGGTCTCGACGAAGTGGTTGACCTCCACATGGCGCGCGAGAAAGCGCGACATCACTGCGCCGAACAGGAACACGCTGTGGCCGTGGAACGCATCCTTGTCGACCTCCAGCGTCACCTCGAGCCCACGCCCGAAGGCGATAGGCCCCTTGAGCGGCAGGCGGCGCGCCACCGGCTTGCTCTTGACCGACAGGAGCCCGCGCACCTGGCCCTGGCGCATCTCGTCGGCATGCGTGGCATAGAGCATCAGCGTCTCGCGCAATGCAGCGGCGCCCTGCTCCGGCGTGCTGTCGGAAATCGAGAGGTAGTTGAGCGCGAGGTGATCGACCACCCGCCAGCCCAGCCCCTGGCTCACCACCGGCGACACCGGCCGCGACGGCCCGCGCACCATGCGCACGCGCTGCACGGGGAAGGAGTCGACGCAATCGAAGTCGTTGTCGCGGCCCAGCGGCATCAGGAGCGGCAGGTCGCGGTTCGTGCACAGCGCGCTCACCGCCAGCTGCCGCAGCGTGGCCGCATACGGCGCCTGCTGCGGATCGACGATCTGCATGTAGACCTCGGAGCCGATGTGGCTGCTGCGATGCCCCTCGGTGCGCTGCCTCACCGACAGCATGCGCGGCTCGCGCGTGGTCGTGAAGTAGGCGGGGTGGCTGTGCCGCGTGCCGTGGAAGGCGGAATAGAAAGGCCGGAACGGCTGCTCCGCCGCCGACGCATCGGCGCCGGGCGCGCCGTGGCCGACGACCTCGGTGACGGTGTGCACCTCGAAGTCCTGCGGCCGCGTGCGGTCGGGCACCAGGTGGAACTGGCTCACGCCTTCGCTCAGCGGCACGCGGTCCAGCCGCTTGTTGAAGAGATTGATCACCGGCACGCAGTGCAACTGCACGTTCTCGGCGCTCACCAGTTTTTCGAGCGCCGCATCGCCGCGGGAGAACAGCAGCACCAGCTCGATGTCGGCGACCGGCATCGTCGCGAGCAGCGCCTGCAGCCCGGCGATGCGCAGGAACTGGAAGCGCTGCGGAAACGCGAAGTACTCCTGCAGCAGGCGAAAGCCCGAGAAGCCCGTGGCCGTGACCGGCAGCAGTGCCTCGTCGTCTTCAAAACCGACAGGTTGGATCGCGCTGGGCGGCAGGCTTTGCGCCACTCCCTGCAATGCGCCGGTGGGCGACAGCGGCCGCACCATCACGCCGATGGGCTGGCCCAATGCGCATTCCTGCAGCTGCCAAGCGACGTCTTCGGCGCCGCCCAGGTGCAGCACCAGGTCGTCGAGCGCGATCTGGTTGAACTTGAGCCCCGCTGTTGCGCGCAGCGCGATGCGCAGGCCGCCGCGGATGGCGCGCGATTGCGGATGCGTGGTCAGCGGCAGGTCGGGCGCGTAGGTGAAGTACTGCGCGCGCTGCACCTCCATCGGCCAGATGCGCAGTGCGCTCGATGTGCGGAACTCGCAGTGCGTGTTCTGCCCCACGGCCTGGCGTGCGCGCAACCCGGCGCCGCGCGGCAGCTTCGGGCCGGTGGCCAGGTTCGCATCGTCAAGATCCGGCGCAAACGAAACGACCGCCATCGCAGGCGTGGGTGCCAGGAAATTCGGATAGACGATGTCCAGCAGGTGCCCCGTGAAGCGCGGGTACTCGGCATCCAGCTTGAGGTTGACGCGTGCCGACAGAAAGGCCGTGGCCTCGATCAGCCGCTCCACATAAGGATCGGCGACCTCCTGGCCCTCGATGCCCAGCCGGTGCGCGATCTTCGGAAAGGCGCGCGCGAACTCCGAAGAGCTCTCGCGGAAATAGCGCAGTTCCTGTTCATACAGGTTCAGCAGCCGAGGGTCCATGTCAGGACTTACCTTGGGTTTTGCGCCATGTCCACGATCTCTATGCGGCCTTCTTCCAAATCAACTCGGCTTCGCATCAGGAACTCCAGCGGCACGGGTTGCGCCCACAGCATGCCGCGGATCTGCAGCCCGATGCTGTTGTGCGAGTCCAGTGACGAGCCTTCCATGACGAGTTCCACTTCGAGGGTGCGGGACAAAATGCGCGGCTCGAACTGCAGGATTGCGTTCTTCAAAGCCTGTTCCATGCTGACACGCTGCACCGACGAGGTGAACTGGCCAGACAGCATAGGCAATCCGTAGTTGATGACCGAGCGCGCTGCATTGGGGTACTGCTTGTCGTCCATCGCAAGCCCGAAGCCGGTGGCGTTGAAGAGCCAGCTCAGGTCACGCAGCACGGCCGCGCGCAGCGCCTGCTTGGTGAGCGTGCGCTTCTCGTCGCTCTCGCGTTTTTCGGTGGGCGCGTTGTCGACCAGGCGGTCGAGCAGCGAGGGCTGCAGGCGCTCCTGGGCGGTGAGCTCGGCCACCTCAGCCGCCTCCGCTCTCGGTGCCTTCCTCTGGCGTTGCTTCTTCGGCGGAGGCCACCGGGTTGAAGAGAATCTCGCGCACGTCCATCAATGCGTACTCACCGGCATCGCTGCCGAGCACGCGCTGGCCATAGCCCGCCCAGACTTCGGGTCGCAGCTCGCGCCACTCGGTCTTGCGCGCGAGCCGCAGTTCGCCGTCTTCGCTCTTCTCGGTGCCTTCGTAGCGCGTGGGAATGAGCGCGAGGGTTTCGCCGCCGTTCTCGAACTGCAGGTGCGCGGGCATCCAGACGCAGTCGCGCAGGTCCTCGGGCGGCTCGATCTTGATGTGCGCGAGCCGGGCGTAGGGAATCCAGTAGTACTTGCCGTTGACAAAGGCTTCGAGCACGGGGCCCAGTCGCATGTCGGCATCGGCGAGCCATTCGAAGGGCGTGCCGTCGATGGTGCCGGCGATGGCGGGTGCGCCATCGAACGCGCGTTGGCGAAGGTCCTCGGCCAGCTCGGACTCGCCGCGCCCCTGCCGCAGCAGCGACTCGATGAGCAGCGCCAGCCATTCGTCGGGCTGGCCGAAGATCATGGGCGTGCGCGTGCCGGCGAACACCTCGGCGCGCAGGCCCTCGCAGCGCACGGCCTCGCCGTAGACCTGCTTCATCGGAACGGCGAGCGCATCGAGCTCGGCCGCGACGGTGAGCTGGTTGAGCGCGCGCTCCCACTGGCCCAGCACGCAGAGCAACTGCGCCATGAACACGCGGTGCTTGCTGTCGGAAGGCTTGGCGCGCACCTCGTCGCTCAGTGCCTTGAGCGCGGCCACCGGGTCGGCGGACTTCAGGAGTTCGGCGGAGGTGGTCATGTCAGTTGCCCGTGAAGGTGCAGGTGCGCACGGCCCCGCGCGCGCCGGTCTTCTGCTGCGGCGCCGAGCGGATCTCCAGCTTCGTGTAGTCGAAGAAGATGATGTCGCAGGGCCGCTTGGGCGTGCCGCCGGTCACGATGGCGTGGCAGTTCACGCGCGCGCCCTCGAGCACGAACTCCAGGTGCGACTGCAGGTCTTTCGAACTGTCGCCGCCGGCCTTGAAGACCGACACCGTCACCTTGAGGTCTGCGTCCTGGCTTTTCAGCAGGCTCGCGATGGAGGCCGTGGCCGCATCGCAGTCGCGGATCACGATGAAGGAGTAGTTGCGCAGCTTGCCCTTGCTGGAGCCGGGCGGAATGACCACGTCGGACTTGTACGAGTAGCCGCCGATGTCCATGCGCTGCTTGCCGTCTTCGTAGGTGCGCACCGACTCGCCCTCGATCGGCGTGCCCTTGCTCTCGATCATCATCGAGAAGTCGTTGCCCGACTCGCCCGACAGGTAGTCGAGCAGGCGCAGGGCCTCGTCGGGGTCCAGTTTTCCATCGTAGGTCCAGCTCATGTCGATCTCCTGAGAAAAATTCGGTGACGGGTGGTGGTGTGTCGTCGTTACTTGGCGGCCGGGACTTCGCCCGCCCAATGAACCATCGCGGCGAAGGTCTGCCGCTCGCTCTCGGGTTGCAGCGCGCCGCGCACCCGTACTTCGGCCACGGCATCGCCCGCGCCCGTGCCGAAAAGGCGCGGCGCGCTATAGGGGGCCGCGGGCGTGGCCAGCACGAGCAGCCGGCCGCCTTCCGCGTTGAACCACGGCAGCTCGAAGCGCTTGATGGCCGGGGCCTCGCGCGTGCCGCGCTTGAAGCGGTTGGTCTCGCCCGGGTCCTCGGGGTAGACCTGGCGCGCGCCGCCCTGCGGATCGATGCCGACGATGACCAGGTCCACCGAGCGCGCGCTGGTGTTGCGCACGTTGAGCACGGCGCGCTCGCCGCTGCGCAGCGGCAGGAGCTTCGCGTCGACCTGCTGTGCGGAGCCGCTGCGCACCAGGCGGTCGCCGTTCCACACCTCGAACACCGCGTCGAAGCCGTCGAACTGCGCATCCTTGGCAATGGTGTAGAGCTGGTTGAGCCACTTGAGGCGGGCCAGCATCTCCAGGCGTCGGCGCGCCGTTGCCCCGTCGGCCGGCACTGGTTTCGCGCCTGCGCCGAGCAAGGGCGAGAGCACTTCGAGCCGGCCACCGGTCCAGCGCACGTCGGCGCTGTCGGCTTCGTTCACGGCGATCACGGAGGCGGGGTATTCGAGGCTCAGCCCGGGCGGAAGGCCGGCCTCTGCGCGCACGCGCAGTGCGACAGAGGGCGGCTCGCCGAGCGGCGTGATGTTCCAGAGCGCGGCACCGGAGAGTTCGCGCAACGCGGTCGGCACCGCCATGCGCGCCTTGTCGGTGAAGGCCTGCGCCAGCGTGCCTTCGGCGCTGCGCACCGTGCCGTCGTCCATCGTGGCCAGCACGCGCAGCGGCTGCTGCGCCACCAGGCCGTCGAGTTGGCCGGCCTGCAGCGTGAGCGTGTCGCCGGAGCGTTGCGCGCGCCAGACCGGGCGCGTGGACGCGGCCTGCGCGCGGTTGGCAAAGATCGGTGCATCAAGGTTGCCCTCGGCCACCGGCGAGGGCAGTTCGCGCGTGGGAAAGCGCTGTGCGAGTTCGTCGATCACCGGCGGATAGACGGCCAGCACGCCATCGAACAGGTCGCGCCAGGTGGCGGGCTTGCGCGAAAGCGCCTCCACCACGGCCCAGGTCAAAAGGCCCTGTGGACGCGCGTTGCGGTTCTTGCGCGGCAGGCGCAGTTCGGGGGTGATCTGGTGGCTTTCCGATGCGAAGAGCGCGACGTAGCGGGCGCGCGGCACGGGGTCGGTAACGGTGGGGCGCGCCATGGCGACACGCGCCGCGGGGCCGGGCGCGCCGATCAGTTGCGCGGTGCGCAGGCCACGCCAGCGCACCGGGTCGTCGGGCGGGCCTTCGGCAGTGGCCGGTGCGTCGGTCGTGCTGCGGGTCATCGAGTTCGCCGAGCAGGTGTCGAAGACCGAGGCGACGAACACGTTGCGCGCGAGGAAGGCCTGTATCCAGGCGTCGAAGTCGGCATCGCGCAGGTCGCCAGTCAATGCGTTGTCTGCGCCGAGCGTGCCGCGCACATCGCGTGCGAGAAAGTTCTCGGAGAGGCCGTCGGGCTCCTGGTAGCGCTTGTTGCTGTCGCGCAGGCGGGTGCCGTGGCCGGAGAAATACAGCAGCACGAAGTCGCCGCTCTTCGACTGCGCGAGCAGGCGGCCGAGCGCTTCGTGGATGGCCTGCGATTCGGGCAGCACGGAGCCGCTCACGCCGTCGGCGAGCACGGTGATGTCGGCGGGCGCGAAGCCTTGCTTCTGCAGCGCGTCGCGCATGAGCATCACGTCGTTGCGCGGCGCCTGCAGCCAGAGGGCCTGCGGCTGGTTGACGAGTTCGGAGACGCCGACGAGCAGGGCGCGCTGGGTGGCGAAGGCGGTGTGGCCGAACAGCAGAAACACCAACGACAGCAGCACCCGCAAACACCGAGCCCGCATGGCTCCTTCCCCTCCCGGGGGAAGGCTGGGATGGGGCCAGGCAGAGCGCCCGATGGATACGCCGCTTGCCCCCACCCCTGCCCTCCCCCGGAAGGGGAGGGAGAAAGACAGGGACACGGCCGACGTCATGGCCGCTCCGAAGCCGGCCCGGCCGATTCGACCAGCGGCGAGGCCGCGAGCAACGACAGTCCGCCGACCGGATCGTTCACGCGCAAGCGCCAGACGCCGTTCGTGCCCGGCCCGCCGACCACTTCGGCCGAGATCGTGCGCAGCAGCCGGTCGGCCTCGTCCACGCGCACACCGTCTTTCCACCGCACGACCAGGTTGGCCGATGCTGTAGCCGGTGCGGTCGGCACGTTGCGAAAGCGCACCTCGTCCTCTTCCGATGCACGCCCGCCGAGCAGTCCGACGTTCTGCACCACCACGCACAGCGCGAGCACCGCGAACGCGGGCCGCATCCATCCATCGGCACCGAACCAGCGCCGGATGCTGCCCCACCAGCCGCCCTCGGGCCGCTCCTGCGGCCGGGCGCGCGGCGGCGCGGGGTCGGCCGGCGATGCGGCGGACGACGGCACCGGCGCTGCACCCAGCTGCATGCCGACGGTGCGATACAGCGCCTGGTAGTCGGCGCGCGGGTCCTGCGCACCGAGCGGTGTGCCGGAGAGCACCGAGAACACGCCACCCACGGTGCGCAGCGCTACGCGGCCCGGTTCCGGCGCGATGGGAAGCACCTTCTGCGCGGCCCACTCGTCGTGCACCGCGCGGATCGCGGCGAGCCGCGTGGCCGAAACCTCGCCGAGCACACGCGCGCACAGCTGCGGGCTGGGTTCGAGCGTCAATACGTTCCACGCCTGGATGAGCCCGAACGCCGGCTCGAAGGGTTCGTCGTCGGGCTCGAGCAGCACGTCGAAGGCGCCGGCCCAGTCGGCCTCGCCCGCGGCCATCCAGCCCTGCCAGAGATCGCCGTGGATGCAGCGGTCCAGCAGCACGCCGAGCAGTCGCCCCTCGTGCACCACGCTGATGAGGCGGCCCGGCGCCCAGCGTGCGGGAAAGGCGCGCTGGGCGACAGCCTCGCGGCGCCGGGCCAATTCGGTGAGGGGGAGCAGGAGATCCTGCAGTGCGGGCGTTGCGGCCGCCGCAGCAGCAGCGCCCGGCACGGCACCCGGCATGGCCACCGTGGCCACGGCGGGGCCCGCGTCCGGCACGGCGGCGGGGCCGTTTTCGAACGCATTGCGGATCACGCTGAGCGGGGGCCAGAGTTCGGTGTTCATGGCGGTCTGTTCCTGAATGGCTATGTCTTCAGGCATAAGACGCTTCAGCACCGAGGATTTTGAAAACCTGCAGGATCGCCGCCATGTTTTCCGCCTCGATGGCGATGCCCAGGGTCTGCTGGATCCAGCCGCCCAGCCGGGTCTTGGCGTAGTCGGCGGTCAGGCCCTCGCGCTTGTGCACCAGGCCCAGCCGCCCCGCGCGGTAGTGGTACGAGGCGATGGCGTGGCGCGAGGCGATGCCCGAGAGCCCGCCCTCGGCTTCCTTGCCGAAGCCCTCGCACAGGAGGATGCGTTCGGGCTCGGGCAGTTCGGCGATGAAGGCACGCGCCGCGAGCTGCACCGCCTGTGCGCTCAGGCCGTGTTCGGCGAGGCAGCCGTCGAGGTCTTCGCCGGCGCCGATCTCGTCCTCGAGCTGCGCCTCGGTGATCTGGTCGCCGATGGAAATCTTGCGGCGGAACGAGCTCGCGCGGGTGCAGTCGATCAGGTAGCGCCGGAAGTACGCGCACAGCGCGAAGGCGGTCGAAGGCGCGCTGTGGCTCGCGCGCTCGTCGGCCTCGTCCGGATCGGCATCGAGCCGCAGCACCTTCACGTAGATGAACTGCGCCACCAGTTCCTGCCGTCCTTCGCCCAGCACCTGGAGTTCGGGCGGATTGCAGGCCACGAGCGCATCGCCAACGATGCGGTACATCGCACCCATGTCGTTCGAGGACAGCGTCTGCCGCCGCCGCCAGAGGCGGACGAGTTCGGTGCTTTCCGCGGACGACAGCGTTTCCTGCATGAAGGGACAAGCGTTAGGCCGAGACCGGATCAGTCATCCACACAGACACCTTCGGTTGGCACCAGGCACTGCGGCAAGCCGGCGCCCACCGGGCCACCGCGCGTGCGGATCGCCGACGACACCGCCGCCTGCGCCACGGCCAGGCCGCGCGGCAGAAGAATCCACAGCTGGCCGCGCTCCTTCATGCGGCGCGCGTTGGTCGCGGCCGCCTGGCCGTTGCCGAAGAAATAGTCGGCCCGCACCGCGCCGCGGATCGCGCCGCCGGTGTCCTGCGCGATGGTCAGGCGCTGCATCGGTGCGCCGCTGCCGGGCGTGCGGGTCGAGACGAAGACCGGGTAGCCCAGCGGCGTGCTGCGCGGATCGACCGCGATCGAGCGCCCCGCCGACAGCGGCACCCCGAAGGCGCCCACCGGCCCGCCCACGGGCGAGGTCGCTTCCTTGAAGAACACGTAGCTCGGGTCCTTGATGCCCGACCCCGTCACCTCGCCGGCGGTGCGGCGCCCCGGCACCACGACCGCGCCGCTGGCGGTGGGCCGTGCGAGCGTGAAGCCGCGGGTGCGGATGACGCTGCTGTCGACGCTGCCGACATCGTCGTCGTCGCCGTCATCGAGTTGCAGTTCGATGGACGAGCCGCGCACCTTCACCGCGCTGCGCGGCTTGCCGTTGGCGGCCTGCGCAATGGTGGGACGGAAAGGCTGGCCGTTCTGCTCTGCATAGGCCACGCGAATGGTGTCGCCATTGGCCAGCTTGATGCGGCCCGAGCCCTGGATCTGCATTTCGTAGAGCGCGGTGGCGCTGCTCACGAAGGCCAGCACCTTGGCGTTGGGCGCGCCCTTGGTCTCGATCTCTTCGCGGGTGTAGTACGGCAGCAGCTGCTTGCCCTCGATGCGCATGCGCACCTTGCGGTCCAGCGTGTCGCGGGTGATGGCCGAGAGGTCGAGCGCATAGAGGCCGGGGGCGCCCATGTCGCGGGTGCTCAGGCCCGTCTGCACCACCACGTTGCGGCCTTCGACCTTCGCGGCCACCGTGCCGCTGCCGGCCGGGAGCTTGCGCGCATCGGCGAACAGCATGTCTTCCGGCTGGCCGTACACGGGGTAGATGAAGGGCGCTCCGTAGGTGCGGCTGCCCGCGATCTCGGGCTCGAAGTAGCCGGTGACCACGCCGTCGGGCTTGCGGTCGTCGTCGCGGATCTGGTAGGCCGAGAACTCGCTCTCGAAGAAGCTGCGGATGCCGTTGCGATTCTTGCCATCGACCTTGGCCGCGCGGTCGCAGACCTCCTTCCACTCGGCGCCGCGGCCGGTGAGCACCTTGCAGCTGCCCAGGAACGCGGGCCAGGTCTCGGAGAAATCGTCGCGCGACCAGCCCGGCATCGCATCGAAGCTCACCGCGGTGTAGGTGGCCAGCTGGGTCGAGAAGGTGCGCGCCTGGCCCGCCACGCTCGCGCCGGTGGAGGCCGGGCGCGAGCCGGCGGTCGATGCCGTGTCGGTGGCGGACGTCGTGTCGGCGGTCGCGGCCGGCGGCGGGTTGACGCAGCCTGCCAGCGACGCGACGGCCGCGAAGGCGGCCCAGCGAAGCAGCGTGGTGGTGAAGCGTGGCGACTGTGAGGTATGCATGAAAGTCTCCTTGTCCGGAAAAAGCGGCCATCGAGCCGATGGGCCAACGTCTACAGACGATTACTTCTCGACGATTTTGAAATTCGCGACGCCATAGACGTCGTTGCACGGTGCGCCGGGCGCGCAGGTCGGCTTGCCCAGCAGCGGAGACGGGCCGGTGCCGCGCGTGGCTTCGAGCGCCGAGAGCACCGGCAGCGGGAACTGCGGAAACACGCCGTCGTTCTGCACGCCGGAAGCACTGAAGTCGCGCTCGTGTTCGCTGACGAGCACGGCGAACTGGTTGGTGCCGGCGGGTCCGCCCGCGTCCATCGGCCATGAGGCGCGCGGCAGCGACAACGCGCTGTTGGCGCTGATCTTGTTGTACTTGTCCAGCAGGTTCGGGAACAGCAGGAACATCTCGCCGCCGCTGGACAGCAGGAACACGTAGACGAAGCCGTCGCGCTTGCTGCGGATCTCGAAGGCGAGCTTGTCCTTGCCGATGTTGACCTCGGGCTTCTTCGCGGTGGCCGTGACTTCGAAGCCCGGCGCGGCGCCGGCCGTGAGCGACTGCAGCGATTCGAGCGGCGTGCGCGGCGCCGCCGGAGGGGGCGGTGGTGGCGGAGGCGGTGGCGGAGGGTCCACCTTCGTGACGTTCTCCAGCGGCGGTGGCGGCGTGGAGGCGACGTCCTGCTTGTCGGCGCCGGCCGCGCGGCCCTGGTACCACCACCAGCCGCCGCCTGCGACGGCGGCAACGACGGCGATCGAGGCGATGGCGGCAACGGCCTTGCCCTTGCCCGCGCCGCTGCTGTTGCCGCTGCCGGGTGCGGGCGCGGGGGGTGGCGCCTTCTTGCCGGCGATCACCGTGGCGGCATTCGCGTTGGAGCCCGTGTTGTTCCCGCCCGTGCGCGCGCCCGAAGGCGGCTGCGTGCGCGGCGTCGGCGCGATGCTGTGGCCGACTTCCAGGTCGAGCGCCGCGCGCAGTTCGGCCATCGACTGCGGCCGCTGCTCGGGCCGCACGCCCAGGCCCGCATCGATGGCCTGCAGCAGGCGCAGGCTGTAGCGCTGGCGCAGGATGTCGTTGCCCGCGAGCGGCACGTAGCTGTCGGACAGGAGCCGCGCGACCGACGGCGGCGGTGCGCGGCCGCACACGGCCACGTGCATCACGGCCGCGAGCGCATAGACGTCGGTCCACGCGCCTTGGGACATGTCGGGCATCTCGGCGTACTGCTCGATGGGCGCGTAGCCGGGCTTGAGGATGACGGTGATCGCCTGCGTCTTGTCGGTGATCACGCGGCGCGCGGCGCCGAAGTCGAGCACCACCGGGCGGCCTGAGCCTTCGAGCAGGATGATGTTGTCGGGCGCGATGTCGCGGTGGTAGCAATTGGCGTTGTGCATCACGCCGAGCGCCTGGGTCACGCCGTCCATGATGCGGATGAGCCAGGCCTCGTCGACGCCTGCTGGAATCGCGACCAAGGCTTCCCGGAGCGTGTCGCCGCGGTAGAAGGGCATCACCATGTAGGTGGTGCCGCGCTCTTGCCAGAACCTGTAGACCTTCAGGAGCGAGGGGTGGTCGAACTGGGCGAGGAGGCGGGCTTCGTTGATGAAGCTGCGCATGCCGAGGTCGAAGGTTTCGCGGTGTCTTTCCGAGAGGGGGACGACGGTGCCGTCCTGCTGCCTTGTCGACAGGGATGTCGGCAGGTACTCCTTGACGGCGACCACGCGTTCGAGGTCGTGGTCCCAGGCTTCGTAGACGACGCCGAAGCCGCCCTGGCCGATGACTCTGGTGATCTCGAATTCCGCGAGGCGGCTGCCTACGGGGAGGAGGCCGGCGTCGTGCGTGCCTGCTGCCGGGCTTGTGACCGGGACGTTGGACAGGCTTGTAGTGCCGGCGGTGATGACGGTTGCGGCTGTGTCGCCGGTGCTTGTTGTCGGCTGCGGTGCGGGCCTGGAAACGACGCGGGTGCGGTCGTCTTCCGGTGGGGGGGCGTTGTCGGTCATCGACCTGCTCCTGCGGGGCGGGCGGCTTTTTGAGTTTGCTTTCCGAGGCCGGGTCTCGCCCCGGCGGGCGACTTACTTTCTTTTGCTTCGCCAAAAGAACGTAAGCAAAGAAAAGGCGACCCTGCTGTCTGCGTCCCTA
>NZ_JARXVG010000019.1 GCF_029892485.1 Variovorax boronicumulans | reverse complement strand
GAGAGCACGCCCGCGTGGTTGGCCGACGAATCGGTGCCTGCGGACCAAGGCGGAAGATCTTGTCCGTTGTAGAGCTGCTGGCTCACCACCGGCCGGTCGATGTCGCCTTCGATGAACGACACCAGCACCTCCGAGCCGACGCGCGGCAGATGGTGCGCGCCCCAGTTCGGCCCGGCCACCGGTGCGGCCACGCGCAGCCACACCGACTGGCGGTTGCTGGCATGCCGGCCGGCCGCGACAAGACTGCCCTGCCCGCTCTGCGCTGACTGCTGCTGTGTTGCCGCGCGCTGCGCCTGCCAATGAAAACGCACCTGCACGCGGTGATCGCGTTGCGTGTGAACGGCGGTCGGCGCCTCGTCGTCATCGGCGCCGACCACGAGCGCGACCATCGCCTCGGGCGCCGTGGGCTTGGGCCGCCAGACCGGTGCGATCTGCGCTTCTGCCGGCTGCGCCTCGAAGCTGTTGCGGTAGCTGCCCTTCTCGAGCTCGCCGGCCTCGAGCACTTGCGCGGCCTGCGCGCCGAGGTTGTTGGCGGCTTCGTGGTGCACGCGCAGCGTGACGAATTTTTGCCCTTGGTAGCGGTCGTGCTGCGTGAGCGTGAAGCGTTCGCCCGCGCCGAGCTGCCGCACGCTGCCGCCGGCGCTGTAGCGCTTGATGCGCGAATCGAACGCCACCAGCTGGTTCTCGGCGCGCCGCTCGGCCGCGGCGTTGTTGGCGTAGCGCTGGGAGCCCGCGCCGTCGTAGTGCTCCAGCACAGGCACGTCGCCCATGGCCAGCGCGCTCTGCGTCGAGCCGGTGGGCGCCTGCAGCACGCTGGCGTCCCACGCGTTCACTGTGACGGCGTTGCTGACGAGCTGGCGCTTGCTGCTCCATGCGGTGATCGCGTCCTGCTGCTCGGTGGCATCGACGCGGTGGAAGCGGATCTCGGGCAGCGCGCAATCGGGCGCTTTTGCCTCGCGGTCGAAGATCACCAGGCGGTGGTGCGATGGCGTCGCGTTGTTGCTGTTGTTGGCGCCGCCGCTCTCGCCCTCTTTCGTCTGCTCGTGCTCGAAGCGAAAACTCAAGCCTTCCTCCGTGAGCAGGCGCATCACGAAGGCGAGGTCGGACTCGCGGTACTGCACACAGGTCGGCCGCACGGGCAGCTCTTGCGTGACTTCGAAGGTGAAGCTGGCGGTGGTGTGGTCGGCGAACACTTCGCTCACGATGTCCTGCACGCTCTTGGCGGCGTACACGAAGCTGTCGCGGCGAAGGCCCAGCGCGGCGAGCCAGGGCTGCAGGTGCAGCCGGTAGCGCGCAAGGCCGCCATCGCCGCCCAACGCGTCGACGGCCGTGAGGTAGCCGTGCCAGGTGCGGAAGCTGCCGTTGGCCAGCAGCAGGCGCAGGCTCAGCTCCTCGCCGATCAGCGCGAAGGGATCGAACTCGCTCGACGTGGCGAGGGTGTCGATGGTAAGGGCGAAGAGTTCGTTGATGCCTTCGGTGGCGGTGAAGCGTTCGACGACCGCCGCGTTCTCGGAAAAGCCGGCATTCGCCGGCCACTGCAAAACGACCAGTCGGGCTCGTTGCGAGAGCGCAGCGACGTCGAGGCTGCCCACCGACAGCGAAGGAATATCCAGGGCTTTGTCAAACATGATTTATCCAGATATTCAGGTCAATTCGGATTCATTCCGGTCGCATTCATCGCTTGGCCGAGTGCCTCCATCTGCAATTCCGGCTCTTTCAACCAAGAAATTTTTCGATGCTTTCCGTTGGCAAATGCACTTCGCTGCACCCATTTTTCTATTTCGTCGTCCGCTGTGCGCCAGAGAATGATCTCGACGACGACGGTCAAAAGAATTCCCCAGGGACCGATGATCATTCCGAAAATACGACCCGCCCCAAACGAGGCAAGTCCAAGACAGACTTCCACCGCACCAGCCGCCCGTACGCTATAGGTGGTTGCCACATAGATGCTCGCAACCGCTTGCGAAAAATCGAGCGCCGCCTTGGTACAAAGAAGGCCTTTTCGAAATCCACTCAATCTTTCACGGCCAACGGCTAACAGGTCATCGTAAACGGCGAGCCCCGAGGAAATTCCACCGCACAATCCAGAGAAAAATTTGAATCTGCAATATGCAGGCGTCTTGAAGGGTAATTCCGCACGGGCATTCAATTGCCTTGCGCGCTCGACTTGGGCGGCAAGATCAAAAGCACACTGGGCCACGACGGAGGAGCAACCAAGCAACTGTCTTGTTAAAATCCAGTTGTCATATTTTTTTGTTCGCGCGTAATCCAGGAGGTAGAGCAATCTTCCAAATTCCACCAGTCCAACGGTGATGGCCAGAAATGCTCCGCGGCTGGTCAACTCTTTTTGTCTGACCAGTCCTTTGTCTGGCGGCTCTTTTCCGAGCTTTTTCCAGGTCTCCGCTTGCGTGGGAGTCACCGCTGGATTCGTTCTTGTATTTTTTATGACTTCCTCGGCCTTGGCGTGCAATTCGGACTGGACATTCTTGCCGACCTCTGCCCTGACTGCCGCATCGTCCGCCGTTCCATCCAGCAAGAAAAAATAGATGATGTTCGCACCAAGGCGATCCATTCTCTTGTTGATCCCGATCCATTTGAACAGCATGTAATCCCGCCCATACCACCGGGTTTGAGGCGTTATTTCCCGGGAACCCCCTCCTCCCATCGTCTCCATGGCGGCAAAGATTGTCGCGTTCATCTTGGGAAGTTGCTGACGGACTTGCACGCCTTTGGGCGTTTGTATGCCCTTTCCTTTTCCAGCCAATACTTCCTGAACCTGCACACCAAGCTGTGACCGATAGATATTGGGCACAGCTTTCACGTTCTTTGCCATTGGTTCGATCTGATCCAATTTGACAAACTCCATGTCCCTCAACGCATAGGCAGCCCTGAGAACAGCCATCACGTCTTCTTCCTTGTCCGCGCGACAATGACACAATGTTCGGACGAGGAGATTTTTCTTCCCTTGAATCTTCAATTCCGCCCATTGAGAATAAAGGCTCATCCCGCCGTCTGATGAATCGATTCCGTCCAGCAGATCGTTCATGACCGTTGCCAGCTGCAAGCATTCATCCTTGGAGGTCGAATCGTAATCGTCGAATATGAGAAAAAGTTCGTCATATTGAAGCCAGTCGGCCAAAGCGTCGCATCGGTCTTTTACAACTTCAGCATGGTCCTTGAGAAAATTCTTGTAGCTGGCATTGAAATAATTAAATCTTTCCCAGTCGACGTTCTGGTAATAGTCCGTAGCATCGTGAAAATCGGACCAAGCCCATTGAGTGTCGCGCAGGACCTTCTGCATCAGAGGGCCTGGGCTTTCGGCTTCCTTCAATGCGGCTTCATCGGATTGACGGACGGTGTACCTGGAGATCGTCTGAGATCCGCCCGACAGGTCCCCCGGGCTTCCGATGATCGGCTCTTCTTCAATATCGACCTGAGCTTCCGGCGCCAAGAACGATTTTCTCTCTTCATATTCGCGTTCGGACATGGGCTCCGCGCTTTTCCTGATGACGCGCGCCCGGTATTCGCCTTCTTCTTCTACATTGAATATTTTTTTGCCGAGCGGCCCACCTGATTTCGCCTCAGCCCACGCGTCTTCGGGCGACTGAATGATCCGGTAATCGGTGCGCGCTTCGCTGATGACGTATTTGTCGCCGGTTTTCCCGTTGTAGCCGTACTCCGCGGGCACCGGAATTTCTTCCTTGGTAAAACCGGCGGCTGGCTTGCGCTCATCGTACTCCTCTTTTGTCAATTGCCGGCTGCTTTGCTTGTGCGCCCAGGCAATCGGAAATGCATGGATTGCATTGGCGGCTTCAATTTCGGCTTTTCGCTGGGTTTCGTACTGCACGAGATCCATCAGATTCTTTCCGAGAATCCCGTTTAGTTCCAAAGCAACGCCCAGCGGATCGTCCAGCGCCAGCAATACCCCTGGATGAGCATCGCCACTGCGCAGCTTCATGGGATCAAGATAATTTTGAACGATCCGGATATCCCAATCATTTTTCTGACTACGCCGCGTCTCCAGAGAATTATTGGCGTAGATATGAAATTCATTACCAAACGTATAACCCTTGGTATCGTATTCATTGTCGGCCCAACGAAACAATGACTTATAAATGGAGCCCCATGACCTCAAAATATCCGGATTATGCAGGCCGCACAATTTAGGGTCGGTCGATATGGCTCGCCGTGACCAAGGCGACAACTCGTGAAGAAGCGTTCCAGGCTCATCCTGATCTATCATTTCTTCCGCGATTTTTTGCCTTTCGTAAAAGTTTTTTACGATATGCTCATTAACGTCGGGGCAATATTCCAATACGCTTTGAATTTTCGTGATATCAGCATTCACCCATCCCTGGCCTTGCTCGGTTGCGCCCTTCTTCTTGAGCATGTCCGCCGGCTGTATCTGCATCATTCTGGTGGCGGGCTCCTTTTCCAGGCGCAGACGTGTATTCCGGCTCCAAGCGTGCTCACTGAAGGCGATATAGGCAGTATGACAATTCTGGGGATCCACGATGGTGATGTGGCCCAGCGTCTTCCCCGATTGCGGACCGCACCTTTTGCAGGGTGCCGACTGTTCCTCGCGAATGGTGAGGGAGGGCTTTGGAGCTGCCGCCACAGTGAGGGAAAATGAGCCCGATTCGTTGACGGTATAAACCTCCCAATTCGCGATCACTCCATATACCGTTTTGCGCGCTGTCGGGTAGTAGACATAAAGATAACCGGACCGCATGGCTCGCAATCCAGCCTGTGCATTGCCGCCCAGATTTCTTGCTGTCCATTTGCAATGCGCCCAACTGGGCATTTTCAATACGTCCGGCAAATCCTCCCAGACGTTTCTATTTTTTTCTCCAACATCCTTGTCGACAATAAATTTCTTGGGCAAAACCGCCATGCGCACCGGCAGGATCGCAAGCCCGGAGGCTGTGCATTGAGAACAGGTGCCTGTCATTTCTTCTCCATTTGCTCGGCCGCCCATTTTTCTTGCGGAAATTGGGAAAGCGCTATTGATATTTGCCGGTCAATGTCCAGTTCGGCGTCGCGGCGGGCTTGCCGCAAGGCATCGAGCGCGTTGTCCCGCAATGTCTCCAGGGGCGGGAAGGTGTCCGTGCCCACGCTGCCCGGCGATTTGCCCTGCAGTCCGGCCTGCCACTCCCGCAAGGCAAGGTTGAACGGGGTCACGGCATCGATTTCTTCCCACTGGCGCGGCGTCAGCAGCAACGAAGCCCACCTGGGGCCCGGTGTGTCGTGGTCGGGCACGTCCTCCAAGGCACGAGAAGGCGCCGTCATGCACGCATGGACCGCCATCAAATGCCCATCGGGCCTGAGCAGCCACCAGGCCTCGCAGGAGCGCGTCCAGGCACGGCGCTGGGCTTGGCGCAGGCTCGACCACAACCCCCACAGCACAGCGGGGTCGTAGAGGCGAACCAGCGCACCGCTTCCGTCGGGCCGCCGCTGGACCAGCAGGCGTGCCGTGTTCTGGGCGACCGCCGCGCCGTCGCGCGCCACGATCCAGCCGCACACCCTGCGTCCGCGGCCAAGCGCAAGGGCCTCCGGACGCATTTCAGCCAGCGCGTATTCCAGCGTTTCCGCAACCAACGCCCGGCCGTCGCTGGCTTCCAGATCGCAGGCCAGCCACAAGGGGCAGTTGCCACTGTGCATTTCATACCCAGGAATGGCGGGCTGGACTCTGTGCTGCGCCAACGCGATCCAGCGATCGATGGTCTCCTCCCGGCCCACGGGGCAAAAGGTCGGGTCGACCAACACCCAGGGCACGCCCGATCTCACACCCCGAAGCTGTTCGAGGAGCGATATCGAGGTGTGCTCGAGGATGTTGTCGTTCACGCCCTGCTCCTCGGGCTACAAGGCGATCGCGCCGGCTTGCGCAGCCGCAGCCGTCTGTGCCTTGAAGGGGCAACCCTTGTAGTCGGCAGCAGGAACGGCGTTGCTCGCCTGCGTGGCCTGCGGCCCGACGAAGTTGTGCATCCCCCTGAACGTCACCTTCCCCGGCGCATGGATCTTGATGCTCGATCCTTCGAGCTTGATATACGCCCCCGCGCTTGTCAGTAGCACGTGAGTGGGTGCCTCGATGTCGACGTTCTTCGTCGTGCTGGCGATCGTGACCTTCTTGTCGGCCGCGATCCTGGTGGCGCCCTTCTGGCTCTGCAGCGTCACGCTGCCGCTGGCCGCATGCAGCGTGATGCCGCGCTCCTGATTGGGCTCTGTGCCTTCGCCCGCCTTGGCGCCCAGGGTGTACAGACTCACCCCCTTGGCCACACTCACCGCGATCTGCCCTTGCGCGGGCAGGTCGATGTCCTGGTTGGCGACGATGGCGGTGTTCTTGCCACTGACGGCAATCGCCTCCTTCGGTGTGACGAAGCCAATGCCCATCGGTGCGCTGAACTGCAGGTGCGGCTCGCTGTATGCGGTGACGCTGCCCTGGCCGCCTTCAGTGGCTTTGATGTCGCCGCCGCTGCTGTTCGATTGCGCCGCACTGCCTTCTTGGGTCGCCCCCAATACTTCGGCCACATGCTTCAGTGCCTCGATGGCAGGGAGTTGTTCGGGTGCACCCTCCCCCTTGATCTGCGCCTTCTGCGTCTGCGCACTCTTGGCCAGCGAGGTGGCGAGTTCCTCGGCCTGCTTGGTCTGCTGCTGCGCCTCGCGGCTGGCCATGAACGCGCCCTTGGCGTTCTGCTGGGCGTGGGCGCTCACGAGCAGGCCTGCGCCCGCGCGGATCGCGCCCTGCGCGGTGGTCGCCAGTTCGGCCCCGTGCCCGCGCGCCTTGCCGCGCGCGTTGTCGTCCTGCTGCTTGTGATGCCCCAGGTGCAGCCGGCTGTGCGCCTGCGTGGTCGCCAGGCTCGTGCTGCCCTGTCCGGGGGTGTCGTCGAAGACCAGTTGGTTGTAGCCCCCATCCCCGCTCTGGCTGGCGCTCAGTTCCTGGGTCTTGATGCCGGAGAAGACGGCGTTGTGCGCGTGCTCCTTGGCCTCCTTGCCTTCGCCAGCGAACCAGGCGGGGGCGTTGCCGGTGGACTGGGCGGCACCGGCGGACTTCTCGTTGTGCTGGGCATCGGTCTGCCCGGCGCCGTTGTAGAGCGCGGCGACGACGACCGGACGGTCGATGTCGCCGTGGTGGAACTCGACCAGCACTTCCTGCCCGACGCGCGGCAGCGTGACCTGCCCCCAGTTGTCGCCGGCCGCGCTGGCGGCCACGCGCACCCAGGCGCCCAAGCGATCGGCGGCGGGGGCGTTGTCCTGGCCGTCGGCGCGGGGTTGTCTTGCGCTCGAGGCGCTGCCGCGCTGCCAGTGGAACTGCACCTTGACGCGGTGGTCGCGGTCGGTGTGCACGGGAGCGTTCTCACCCGCGCCGATCACGATGGCGCTCTGGCTGCCGTGCACGCTGGGCTTGGGGTGGATGCTCTGGCCGTGGCCGTCCACGCTCAGCGGGCGGTAGGGAATGGCCGCGCGCACGGTGGTGAAGTCGTTGCGGTAGTGGGTGGCGGTGTCGGGTGTCGAGGCGGCATTGCCGCTGGCACTGTCACTGTGCTCCGATGCATCGAACACGGTGGCGATGTCCGGCAAGCCCAGGCGTTCACTCACGCCGGCCTCGAGGTCTTCGTCGAAGTTGTTGCGCGCAATGTGGCGCACGGCGAGTACCGCGAAGCGGCGGTCTTCTTCGCTGTCCTTGTCGTGCTGCTCGTGGCCGGTCAGGGTGAAGGTGGTGGCGGGTGCGAGGGTGCGCACGGCGCTCTGGCCTTCGAAGCGCTTGTTGCGCAGCTCCAGCGCCTGCAGGGCGTTGGACAACAGCCGTTCGCCCTGGGCGGAGGTCTCCCAGCCGTAGGCGCCGGGGTCGTCGCTCCACTGCAGGGTGCGGTGGTTGCTGGAGGATTGGGAGGACTGGGAGGGTTGGCCTGTGCCTGAACCCGAGCTGCGGCTTTGCTGCTGCACGGGTCTCGCACTCACGCTCTTGTAGTCCCAGCTGTGCTGCGCGAGGCTGTTGGTCTGCAGCTGGCGGCTGCCGCGCCATTGCTGGATGGTGTCTTCGGTCTCGCTCGCATCGGCGCGATGAAAGCGGATGGAGGCTTGCGCATTGGCGCGGAAGGCGCCGTTGTGGTCGGCGATGACGAGGGTGTGGCTGCCGAGGTTGCCGTCCTTGCCGGTCGCGTGTTCGACCCAGTAGAAGAGGCCTTCTTCGGCGAGCAGACGCGCCACGAAATCGAAGTCACTCTCGTGGTACTGGGTGGTGATGCCGCGCACCGGATAGATGTCGCGCTGCGCGATCTCCCAGCGCCATTGCACGGCCAGCTTGCCCTGGCTTTGGTACCGCGCGAACACGGCATCGACGATGTCGAACACGTTCTGGTGTTGAAAGAGGCAGCTGTCCTGGCGGTGGCGCAGGAACGCGAGCCACGGTTCGATGACAAGCCGATAGCGCGCCATGCCGCCGTTGCTCGATACGCACTCGGCCTCGGTCACGTGGCCATGGAACGGGCGCAGTTCGGTGCGGCTCTGTGCGGTCTGCAGATCGAGGCGCACGCCCTGGCCCATGAGGGTCTTGAGTTCGATGTGCGCATCGTCGCTCAACGCCGTGAGTTCGAAGCGAAAACCGCCATCGTCCAGCGACTCGATGCCGTCCAGGCGCTCGGCCAACAGCTTGTTGTCACCCAGCGGCGTATGCAGCACCAGCAGCCGATCCTGCTGCAAGGTGCCCGTCGCGCCCGCACGCAATTGCGCGCCGAGCGAAGCCGAATTGAAGTCCGTCATGTCTCTGGTTCTCCCTTTGACCCGAACCGCCGCAGCGCCTAGGTGATCCTGTAGCGGAACTCACCGCTCTTGGCGCAGCTGGCCTTGATCTTCGCGAGCGGCGTCTCGTCGGCCATGCGGGTGAGCACGGCCTCCGCGATCTCGGGCAGCAGCGTGCCGTTCAGGATGTGATCGACATTGCGCGCGCCCGAATCGACCTCGGTGCAGCGCGCGAGCACGGCCTCCACCAGCGCGTCGTCCCACTCGAACACCGCCTTGTGGTTGGTCGCGATGCGGTCGCGGATGCGGCCCAGCTTCAGCGCGATGATCTGCTCGAGCACCGCATCGGTGATCGGATAGAACGGCGCCACTTTCATGCGGCCGAGGAAGGCCGGCTTGAAGGCCTTCATGAGCACGGGGCGCAGCGCCTCGGCCAGCGCGTCGGGCGCGGGGCGCTCGTCGTCGGCCTTGTTCAGGCACGCCTGCATGATCTGCGACGAACCGATGTTCGAGGTGAGGATGATCAGCGTGTTGCGAAAGTCGATCTCGCGGCCCTCGGCGTCGTCCATCATGCCCTTGTCGAACACCTGGAAGAACATCTCCAGCACATCGGGATGTGCCTTCTCGACCTCGTCGAGCAGCACCACGCTGTAGGGCTGGCGGCGCACGGCTTCCGTCAGCACGCCGCCTTCGCCGTAACCCACGTAGCCGGGCGGCGAGCCCTTGAGGCCAGAGACGCTGTGCGCCTCCTGGTACTCGCTCATGTTGATGGTGATGAGCTTCTTCTCGCCGCCGTAGAGGATGTCGGCGAGCGCGAGCGCGGTCTCGGTCTTGCCCACGCCCGAGGGGCCGACGAACATGAACACGCCGCGCGGCTTGTTGGGGTCTTCAAGTCGCGCGCTGGCGGTGCGCACGCGCTGCGCCACGGCGGCGAGCGCGTGGTCCTGGCCGATCACGCGTTCGGCCAGCAGCGTATCGAGGGCGCGCACGGTCTTGATCTCGTCCTTGACCATGCGGCCGAGCGGCACGCCGGTCCAGGCCGAGACGATCTCGGCGACGACGTGACCATCGACCTGCAGCGGCACCATCGGCGTGGTGCCTTGCAATGCGCGCAGTTCGGCGAGCAGGGCGTCGAGCTGGTCGCGTTCGGGGTCCGGGGCGGCCGTCTTCTTGCGACCGGCCACGCGGGCCGGGGTCTTTTCCACCGGCGCGGCTGCGGGTTCGGATTCGGCCTGCGCAGCAGACGTATCGCGTTGCGCGCGCAGCGCGCGGATGCGTTCGACCAGCGCGTTCTCCTCGACAAGTCGTTGCTGGCTCGCGGCCAGCTCGGCCTGCAGCGCGGCCTTCAGTTCCGCCAGTTCGGCCTGTCGCGCTTCATGGCGCCCGCCGGCCGCGGTGTCGCGCACCAGCGCAGCGCTCTCGGCCTCGATGCGCTCGAGGCCGCGGTTCGCTTCCTCGATCAGTGCCGGCGTCGCGCTCTGGCCGAGCGCCACTTTCGCGCACGCGGTGTCGAGCACGCTCACCGCCTTGTCGGGCAACTGGCGTCCGCTGATGTAGCGGTGCGACAGGCGCACCGCTTCGGTGATGGCTTCGTCGAGCACGCGGATGTTGAAGTGCTTCTCCATCAGCGGCACCATGCCGCGCAGCATCGCCGCGGCCAGCATCTCGCTGGGCTCTTCGACCTTCACGACCTGGAAGCGCCGTGCGAGCGCCGCGTCCTTCTCGAAGTATTTCTTGTATTCGCCCCAGGTGGTAGCGGCGATGGTGCGCAGCTCGCCGCGCGCGAGCGCGGGCTTGAGCAGGTTGGCCGCGTCGCTCTGCCCGGCCTGGCCGCCCGCGCCGATCATGGTGTGGGCCTCGTCGATGAAGAGCACGATCGGATGCGGGCTCTTCTTCACTTCGGCAATCACGTTCTTCAGCCGGTTCTCGAACTCGCCCTTCACGCTCGCGCCGGCCTGCAGAAGGCCCATGTCCAGCGTGTGCAGCGCCACGGCACGCAGCGACTCGGGCACGTCCTGCGCCGCGATGCGCAGCGCGAGCCCTTCGACGACCGCCGTCTTGCCGACGCCGGCCTCGCCGGTGAGGATGGGATTGTTCTGGCGCCGGCGCATCAGGATGTCGATGACTTGGCGGATCTCGGTGTCGCGGCCGATCACCGGGTCGAGCGCGCCGTCGCGTGCGCGCTGCGTGAGGTTGGTGGTGAACTGGTCGAGCGCGGGCGTCTTGCCGGGCACGCCCGCGGCCAGCGCATCGGCCGGCGCTTGCTGCGCATCGCCTTCGGTGGCCGCACCGCCCGAGGCGCCGGCTTCGGTCGCTTCGCTCGAACCATCGGTGAGCTTGTCGAAGTCGTGCTTCAGGTCTTCAAGGCGGATCTTCGCGAAGAGCGGCGAGCCGCGTTGTGCGAGCTGCGCGAGGTCGGGCTCGGTCAGCAGCGCGAGCAGCAGGTGGCCCGAGCGGATCTGCGCCACGTGCGCATCGAGCGAAGCCAACAGCCACGCCTGCTGGAACAGTTGCTGCAGATGCTGCGAGAACACCGGCGTGCGCGTATTGCCGTTCTTGAAGGTCTGGATCTCGCGCTCCAGGTCCGACTGGATCGCGGTCGCGCTGATGCGGTTGGCGCGCAGCACGCGCGCGAGGTCGTTGTCGGTCTGCTCCAGCAGCGCCAGGAACAGGTGTTCCAGATCCACTTCATAGTGGCCGTTGGCCAGGCACAGGTTGGCGGCGCGCTGCGTGGCCATGCGTGCGCTGCCGTTGAGCTTGGTGATCAGTGTTTTCAGCGATGTGCTCATGAACGGTGATGGTCTTCTGTCGGTCTTCTTCGTTGAAAGGTCGCTGCGGCTACTGCAGGGGCTGGAGTTCGTACTGGGTGTCGCTGCGGTCGCTCTCGGCCTCGGCGGTGGCGATGAAGCTGTCCCAGCCGAGGTGGCTGCCGCCGCCGTCGCTCAGCTGTACGGCGCTGACTTCCTCGCGCGCCAGGATCAGGCGCACCTCGTACTCGCAGGTCACGCCAGCCAGCAGCGCCAGCATTTTTTCGAGCGCCTTCGCATGCGCACGGCCCGGAAAGAATTCGCGCAGCGCGCTGCGCTTGAGCGGGCCGATCCACAGGCGGATGCGCAGGTCGCGTTGCCAGATGCGTTCGCCCGCCATCGCGTTCTGCCCGAGACTCACATTGCCTTCGCCCAGGCGCGAGCGCTGCTGCACGGGCATGTCGTACCACTTGCCGAGAAACTGCTCGATGCGGATGTTGCTGCGGAAGTAGTCCGACAGCACGCGCTGCAGGTAGGCCGCCGACATCGGCCGATGCCGCACCGCAGCGGCATAGCCGGCCACTGTTTCGTCGAACACGGTGCCCGTGCCATCGGTGAGCGGATCGCGCTGCGCCGTGTGCTCCAGCCCCGCCATCGACAGCAGCACCGGCAGGTAGGCGCGGCTGCGTTCGTGCTCGTAGTGCAGCGGCAGGCGGTACTTGCGCCAGGCCGCGTAGAAGAGCGCGGTGGCGCGATTGGTGAAGACGTCGAGGAACGCGCGCGCCGAGCTGTCGCGCAGGTGCTGCTCGCGGCGCATCAGCATCTCGGTGTAGACGATGGGCAAGGCGCCCGACACGCCCAGCATGCCGAAGGAGGTGGGCGTGAGCTCGATGCGACCCAGGCTGTGGTCGTCCTCATTGGGCGCCGAGGGCTCGCACAACTCGGCGCTCGACACCAGCTGGCCCACCGCATCGCGCACCGCCAGCGCCTCGATCTCGCTGGGCGGAAAAGCCAGGCTCGTGGAGCTGCGAAAACGCAGCCAGCGCGGCACCATGCGCTCGCCGGGCACCAGGCGATGGTGCACGTCGCGCTCCTGGCGGCGCAGCAGCACGAGCTCGAGCAGCCGCACCGCCTGGAAGAACTCGAAGCGGTACGGTTCGCGCAGCAGCCGGTCGGCTACAGCAGGATCGATTCGCCGCTGCGGGGTTTGCATCGCACCAGCTCCTCCTTGTCGCGCGCCGAAACGATCACCAGCTGGGTGAAGCTGTTCAGGTGCACATAGAGACCGAAGAAATGATCCATCACGCGCGCGAAGGCCTGCAGGCTGCTGCCGACGAAGCCGGCCTCGTCGACCGTGAGCTTCAGCTCGATGCCGCGCACGAAGGTCGCGAAAGGCTTGCCCGGCAGCCACTGCGTGGTGGCCTGCTGGTCGATGCCGGTGATGGCCTCGATCTGCCGCGCCGACACGGCCGAGCGGCCGAGGTCGTACAGGCGCAGCATCTCCTTGAGCGCCGGCAGTCCGCTGTTGACCAGCGACAGGTGGTTGAGCGACAGGTGCGACACCAGCCGCCACTGCACACCCTTGCCGCGCGGCATGCGCAGCGTTTGCGTCGGGCGGCGCAGCATGCGGATCGAGCGCGCCACCGAATTGCCCTCGATGAACAGATCGCCGCCGGGCAGGCCGAATGCCAGCGAATGCGGCAGGTCGCGGTTGGTGCAGGTGAGGTCGATGCTCAGCGTTTCGGTTTGCGGCAGCGAGGGCTGGAAGTCGATGTCGACGATCGAAAGCTCGGTCTCGTAGCCCGGGCTGCGTTGCGCCACCAGTTCGTTGCGCCGTGCGAACCAATAGTGCTCGGCTTCCTTCGGATGCTCGCCGTGGTGCAGCGAATAGAAGGGCCGGAACTCGATGTAGGCATCGCCCTCGGCAGTCTGCTTCACGAGCTTGACCGAGTCGATGCTGTAGACCTCGAAGCCGAAGGCACGGCGCGCATCGGCCACCACCGGATACGCGGCCGCGGCGTGCGTCACGCGGATCGGATCGCTGCGCTGCTTGAAGAGGTTGATCACGGGCGTACAGCCCAGCCGCAGGTTGCGGCTGGAGACGCCTTCGAGCAGCCGCGCCGCAGGCGAATCGGCGCGCACGCCGGTCATCACGAGGTGCAGCGTGATCGAGCGGCACGAGCCGATGTGGCGCAGCGCATTGGCAAGGTCGATGTCGACGAAGTTGAACTTCTCGGGGAACGCGAAGTACTCGCTGAGCAAGCGGTACGCGGGATGCGAGCGTGCCGGCAGTTCGATGAGCGCATCGGCCTCGTCGAAGCCGACCGGATGCAGCGCCTCGCCCTGCACCTGCGTCCATTTGCCGCTGCGCTCAGGCTCCACGAAAACAGCGGCCGTCTTCAGGAAGATCGCATCGGCCAGCGCGGTGGCCAGCGAGGGCTCGGCGTCGATGAAGGTGCGAAGGCGCGCCATGGTGAGTGCGAGCGTGCCGAGCGACTTCTGCTCGCCGGTGGCCTCGAGCGTGATCGAGAGGCAACCCGTGGCGTTGCGCGGCAGCGAGGCATGTGCAGGCGCGTTGACCACCGAATGGAACACCACGTTGGACACTTGCACGGCCGCCAGCGTCACGTCATAGACGCTGCGGAAACGGCAGGCGCCGCCGCGCACCGGCTGCGAGGTGAGCTCGGTGCCGCGCGAAATGGTGACGGGCTTGCTCAGCTTCGCGAGCGCCGCGCCGCCGGCGTCGAACTGCGCGATCGAGCACGAAGGAAAGGGCCGCAGGTAGTGCGGGTACAGCACCTCCAGCAGCGCTTCGGTCAGCTCGGGGTAGTCGTCGTCGAGCTTCTTGCTGATGCGTGCGGTGAGCAGCGCGAACGACTGGATCATCCGCTCGACGTGCGGGTCTTCGCTGCTGTCGGCCGAGATGGCCAGGCGTGCCGCGATCTTCGGGTAGCCTTTGGCGAACTCCTGCGAGTAGCTGCGCAGGAAGGCGAGCTCTCGTTCGTAGAAGGGCAGCAATTCGTCCATGGTGTCCTAGGCGGCGGTGCGGCTCTTGCCCGTGCCGCGCGTGATCGAGTACTGCAGCGTCGTGGGCTGCAGCATCGCGTCGAAGTTCACCGGCTCGGCCAGTTCTGGCAGCACGAGCAGGGCGGTGATTCCGAAATAGAGCATGTTGGTGCTGGTCTGGCCATCGACCTCGAGCGTCACGACGACGTCGCGCAGCCGCGACTCGTGGCGGGCAATGGCCTGCTCCAGCGAGCGGCAGATGAACGAGCGGTCGTAGTGGCTCGCGAGACTCAGGCCCGAGAAATCGCTCAGGCCATAGGTCATCACGGAACGCCGGCACTCTGGAAACGCCGCGAGCTTCGCGTCGTTGAAGACCATGCGCGTGTTGAGCAGGGATTCAAGGTCGCGCGCGACCATGTTCTTGACTTCTTCCAGCGACAGGTGCCGAAGCACCGGCGAAGCCGGTCCGCGCCAGTCGTCATCGAACAGCTTGTCGAGCAAGCCCGGTTCGAATCCATTCATGGGTCGGCCTCGTGCTTTGGCTATCGGGCAAGGCGCCGCGCGCGAGACGCGGCGCCAAAAAAGAAACCGCGGCCTCGCGCCGCGGTCGACATTGCCCGAAGGGCGTCAGACCGAGTAGGTCTTGTCGTTCTTGGTCAGGCTCCAGGCGCCTTGCGAATTGCCGCCCTGGTTGCCGCCGATCTTCTGCTGCGTGTACTTCCACTGCACGGCGGCGTACTTCAGCGAGAAGGTCTCGCTCGGCACGCTGGCCACGTCGGTGCTCACGACCTTGGGGTTCACGCTGGCGATCAGCACGTACTTGAGCTTGATCTCCATGTACTGCACGCGCTTGCCTTCGCCGTCGGCGCGGTAGAACTGCACCGTGACTTCGTCGAAGGTGGTGCCGCCCGAAGCGTGCTGGTACAGCAGCGGGCTGACCACGTCCATGTCCTTGGTGAAGATCATTTCGCCGTGCTCGCAGCGCTCGGCGGTGTGGCCGCCGGCGGTCGATGCAGTGGCCGAACGCGGCTGTACGATGCTGTGCTGCCACGAGCTGACTTCGACCCAGTCCTTGTGGTCCTTGTCCTGCGACTCGCCGTTGATGGCCGGGCTGCCGAACTTGACGTAGATATCCTTCATGTTTCTTCCCCTTCTTGATTGATTGAATTGACAGTTAACGTGTTGATGCGCGTGGCCCTTCGGCCGCGCGTCCGATCCGCCTCTTCTTACTTGTTCACTGACTTCGGCAGATCGGCGACCAGGCGCAGTGAAATCGACAGCTCATCCAGTTGAAAGTGCGGCCGCAGGAACGCAACCGCGCGGTAAACACCCGGCCGGCCAGGCACTTCGCTCACCTGGATGGACGCTTCCCGCAGGGGGAATTGCGCCTTCTGTTCCTGCGTCGCGTTGTCGTCGAGCAGCACGTACTGCGCGATCCAGCGGTTGAGGAACTGTTCGACGTTGTGTGCCGAGGCAAAGCTGCCGATCTTGTCGCGCATCATGGCCTTCAGGTAATGCGCGATACGGGACACGGAGAAGATGTACTGCAGCTGCGCCGAGAGCACCGCGTTGGCGTTGGCGCTGTCGGTGTTGTACTTCTTGGGCTTCTGCAGCGACTGCGCGCCGAAGAAGGCCGCGTAGTCGGAGTTCTTGCAATGCACGAGCGGAATGAAGCCCAGGTCGCTCAGCTCCTTCTCGCGCCGGTCGGTGATGGCGATCTCCGTCGGGCACTTGAGGGCGATCTCGCCTTCGTCGGTCTTGAAGGTGTGCGTGGGCAGGTCTTCGACCAGGCCGCCGCCTTCCACACCGCGAATGGCAGCGCACCAGCCGAAGTCGTCGAATGCGGCCGTCAGGCGCGTGGCGAATGCCCAGGCGGCGTTGCACCAGAGGTACTTGGAGTGGTCGGTGCCGTCGACGTCTTCCACGAAGTTGAAGCTGTCGACGACCGTGCCTTCGCGCGGGTGATACGGCAGGCGGCCGAGGAAGCGCGGCAGCGTGAGGCCCACGTAGCGCGAGTCTTCCGAATCGCGGAACGACTTCCACTTGGCGTATTCGACGGTGTCGAACACCTTGGCCATGTCGCGCGGCTTGCCCAGGTCGTCGAAGCTCTCCAGGCCCAGCAGTTCGGGCGATGCGGCGCCGATGAAGGGCGCGTGGGCGGCAGCCGCCACGTGCGCCATCTGGTCGAGGAAGTACATGTCTTCCGGCTGGCGCGTGACGGCGAAGTCGCCGACCAGCGCGCCGAAGGGCGCGCCGCCGAAGGTGCCGAATTCTTCTTCGTAGACCTTCTTGAACATCGCGCTCTGGTCGAACTCGACGGCGGCCTTGAAGTCGCGGATCAGGTCGCGCTTGGTGGCGTTGATGACCTTGATCTTGAGCATCGTGCCGGTGGGCGTTTCCTTCACGAGGTATTCGAGGCCGCGCCACGTGCTCTCGAGCTTCTGGAACTCGGGCGCATGCATCACGGCGCTCAGCTGCGCGGAGATGAGCGCGTCCAGGTCGGCCACGCGGGCGTCGATCATGGCCGAGACGTTGTCCGAGACGATCACGGAGCCTTCGAGCACCTGGCTGACCAGTTCGCCGATGAGGTCCTTGGCGCGCGTGTGTTCGGCGTCGGACTTGGCGACCTTGCTCTTCTCGACGATCTGGTCGAGCAGGTCGACCGAAGCTTCCGGCGAGGCGGCACCGCTCGATGCCGATAGTGCTTGCGCAGTCATGTTCAGCTTTCGTCCTTCTTGCCAGCGCCGTGGCCCAGGCGCTGGAGTTGCTCGGTGTTGTTCAGCACGTCGGCCAGCAGGTCTTCGAGCTTGCTGTTGCCGGCCATCTTGTTGCGCAGGTCCGCCAGCTTGGTGCGCGCGTCGAGCAGGCGCTTGAGCGGCTCGATCTGGTCGACCACGGCCTCGGGCGAGAAGGCGTCCATCGAGTTGAAGGTGAGGTCGACGGCGAAGGTGCCGCCGCGCTGGTCCAGCTTGTTTTCGACCTGGTAGGCCGCACGCGGGGCCAGGCCCTTCATGACGTCGTCGAGGTTGTCGCGATCGACGTTGACGAACTTGCGGTCCTTCAGCTTGGGCTGCTCCACCTCGGACTGGCCGGCCAGGTCGGCGACCACGCCAACGACGAACGGCAATTCCTTTTTCTCGATGGCGTCGCCGAGTTCCACGTCGTACGTGAGTTGCACGCGCGGCGGGCGCACTTTCTGGAGGCGCTTTTGCACGCTCTGTCTTTTGGTCGCCATGGCTTCAATACCTTCCGAATAGGGCTGCGAGACGAATTACTACTTTGTGCGTCCTGTATTTAAAGATCGCACATCCAATTAATGCTTTGGTTTAATTAAAACCAAATCAATACGCCAGAAGATTTACTTGAGCGCATCGAATGGATTGGCGCTGCCACCCGCGCGCGGCGCGGCGGGCGCCGGGCGTGCCGGCGGCGCCGGAGCCGGGCGCACCGCGGCAACCGGTGTGGGCTGCGGTGCGTTCGACGTCGAGGCGGAAGGCGAAGGTGCGGAGGCCGGATTCGCGGCCACGGGACGGCGCGGCGGCGGCTTGGCGTCGGAGCCGGCGGGCACCAGCACCGAGAGACCGAGGGTCTCGCGCAGCAGCGCGGCAAGCCGGTAGGCGTCGGCGTTGGCATCGCCGCTCAGGGTGCTGTCCTTGCCCAGATCCTCGATGGAGCGGGCTGCCAGGCGCAGGCCGCCCACGGCGGTGATGCTCTTGGCCTGGCGGCTGGCGGGGTCCCGGCGCAGCGTTTCCTCGGCGGCCGAGATGGCCAGGCTGTAGCGGCCTTCGTTGAAGTAGATCTGCGCAATACGCGACCACGGCTCACCGCGGGTCGGGTTGTCGGTGGCGATCTTCTGGTACTGGCGGATGGCGGCGGACTTGTCGCCCGTGGCAGCGGCTGCGGCCGCATCGGCTTCCGCCAGGCTCTTGTTGAAGGCTTCGGTGGACTGCGCGACGGCGGCGTCCGGTGTGGTGGTGCAGCCCGACAGAAAGCTGGTGGCCGCAATGGCACCAGCAATCATCGTGCAAGTCATGTACTTTCGAATCAACACAATCCCTCCGCTTGGATCTGACTTTTTTTTGGCAGGTCGCAATCATTCATTAACTTGCGACCAATGACAATACACGATACTACATATTCGCTTACGTTCAATAACGAAAGTCATGTAATGCGAACTGATTAATTGCCGGATTTAGCGGCCAATTATTTAAGCCTAATGACAACTTCTTGAATTCGGTTCCATCCGCTGCCCCAATGAAAATACTGATCACGATCGGCACCCTGCTGATGGCGCTGTTGCTTGGCGGATGCAGTTCTCCGGCCCTCACGATCGCCAACATCGCCCTGGAGGCGAGCGGCCTGAAGAAGCCCGAGTTGCCCGAGTCGCAGAAGCCGCCGCGCAAGGTGTCGATGTCGATCGCGGCGGGCAAGAACCTCAACGCCGACAGCCGCAACCGCCCGCTCGCCGTGGTGGTGCGCATCTACAAGCTGAAGGAAACGACGGGCTTCTACCAGTCGTCGTTCGATGCCTTCGTCACCCCCGGACGCGACAAGACGCAACTTGGCGACGACCTTGTCGAGAGCCGCGAGATCACGCTGATTCCCGACCAGCAATACACCTGGACCGAGACCGTGCCGCGCACCGCCAACGCGGTGGGTGTGGTGGTGCTGTTCCACTCGCCCGACGCCCAGCGCTGGCGTTTCGCGTTCAACGCCGCGGACGCGGAGAAGACCGGCATCGTGATGGGCGCGCACGCCTGCGCGCTGACGGTGACGCAGGGCGCGGTGGTCGGCCAGCAGAACGCGCAGGGCGCCGCAACCGGCGGCGCGCTCAACCTCCTGGGCCCGGTGAACTGCCGGCCTTCGCCCGCCTGACGCGCTTGTTCGTCAGCAAACTACGATGCGATACTGCCGAAAAATTTAGGGGAGCTGATACGACGTGAGCTATGCCGCCAAGGTCCTCTGGGGAGAGGGCTTGTTTCTACGCCCCCAGCATTTCCAGCGCCAGGACGCGTACCACGAGGCACGCCTGCGTGCCACGGCGCAGACGCTGCATCCGTACTTCTGGGGCGTGCGCTCCATCAGCTTCGACCTCGATGCGCTCGCGAGCGGCATGCTCCGCGCCTCGCAGCTGTCGCTGGTCTTCCCCGATGGCGAACCCTACTCCGCGCCGCAGGCCGACGCGCTGCCCCCGCCCATCTCGCTCGACACACTGAACCCGGGCCAGAACGAGATCACCTTCTACCTGGTGCTGCACCCGGTGAAGGAGCTGGGCAAGAACTACACCGATCCCAACGAAGAAGGTTTCGCCGCGCGCTACACCAGCGACGCCACGCAATCGCTCGATCTCTTTACGAACGCGGTGAGCGCCGAGGTGGTGTTCCTGCGCAAGAGCGTCAAGCTCCTGGCCGACACCGAGCCGCGCGAGCAGTTCGTGTCGATCCCGGTGATCCGCATCCGGCGCACCGCCGCGGGCGGCTTCGAGATCGACCGCAGCTTCGTGCCGCCGTGCACCTCCATCGATGCCTCGGCCACCATCTTCCAGCAGCTGCGGCGGCTGCTCGACGTGCTGCAGGCCAAGGTCAACTCGCTCTACGGCATCCACCGCGAGCCGAGCAAGAACATCATCGAGTTCCGCTCGGGCGACATCGCCTCGTTCTGGCTGCTGCACACGGCCAACTCGGCGTTCGCCTCGCTCTCGCACCTGTTCCATCACCCGTCGCTGCATCCGGAGCGGCTGTTCCAGGAACTGCTGAGCCTGGCCGGCGCGCTGATGACCTTCGCAAAGACCTATTCGCTGAACGACCTGCCGGTGTACGACCACGAGAAGCCAGGCCCCGCTTTCGCCGAGCTCGACCGCATCGTGCGCGACCTGCTCGACACGGTGATCTCGACGCGCTACTTCGCGATCGCGCTCACCGAGACGCGCAACGCCTTCTACCTCGGGCGCCTCGATTCCGGAAAGATCGACGAGAAGACCGTGTTCTACATGTCGGTCACCGCCAGCATGCCGGCCGCCGAACTGGCCGAGGCGGTGCCGCAGCGCTTCAAGATCGGCGCCCCGGAAGACGTCGACAAGCTGGTGCTCTCGGCCATGCCGGGCGTGCGCATCGTTTATGCACCGCAGGTGCCGCCGGCCATTCCGATCCGCGCGGGCGCCTGCTACTTCTCCATCGACAGCAAGAGCCAGCTGTACGACCGCATGCTGCAGGCGCAGAGCGTCACCATCTACGCGCCGGCCGGCATTCCCGACATGCAGCTCGAACTGATTGCCGTGACCGGCTGATCGCCCGATCGAAATGAACACCACCACCATCAACAAGGCCCCTTCCCTGCTGGGCGCCGACGGGCCCGCCGCGTCGTTCACGCCCGCAGGCGCCGCCCCCGATGCCGACTCGAGCCTGCTCGACCTGCTGTACGACGGCTTCGTGATGCTGTTCCTGTTGAAGAAGAAGCAGCAGCCCGCCACCACCGAGCAGTTCCTGGCCGGCATCCGCAACTACATGGCCGAGTTCGAGCGCAACGCGCGCAAGCTCGATGCAACGGCCGAGCAGATCCACGCGGCCAAGTACGCGTTCTGCGCGACCATCGACGAGTTCGTGCTCTCGGCGCCGGAGTTCGCCATTCGCTCCGAGTGGGAGCGCCGCCCGCTGCAGCTCACGATGTTCGGCGATCAGCTGGCCGGGGAGAACTTCTTCAACATGCTGGAGGTCGAGCGGGCCCACGGCGCCGCGCGCATCCAGACGCTGGAGGTGTTCTACATGTGCCTGCTGCTGGGTTTCCAGGGCAAGTACGCCATCGACGGCACCGAGAAGCTGGCCTACCTCACCGCGCGCGTGGGCGACGAGATCGCCAACGCCCGTGGCAAGCGCACGCCGTTCGCGCCGCACTGGCCACTGCCCGACCTGATCTCGCATTCGCTCAAGCGCGAGGCGCCGCAGTGGGTGGTGGCCGCGCTGTTCGCGCTGATCGGTTTGCTGGGCTTCATCGGCCTGTCGGCGCACCTGGGCAGCACCACGCAGGGCACGCTCGCGAGCTACCAGGACATTGTGAAGCTCGGCCCGCGCCAGGCCAACCTGACCATCTCGCTGCCATGACGACGCGGCTCGACCTGCCGGCCCTGCTGGCCCCGATCTCGGAGGCCTCGCCATGCGGCGAGGACATGCTGTTCTCGCGCCAGTTCGACGCCATTCAGGAAGCGCGCAAGCACGACGACCCGTCGCTCGAACAGGGCGAGTGGGTCATCGAGTTGAAGGAAGCCAACTGGCCCTTCGTGATTTCCGAGTGCGAGAAGCTGCTGCGCGAATCCACCAAGGACCTGCGGCTGGCCGTGTGGCTCACCGATGCGCTGGCCAGCCAGCGCGGCTTCGAGGGCCTGGCCGACGGCTACCGTCTGCTCACCGGCCTGTGCCAGCAGTACTGGGACCAACTGCATCCACTGCCCGAGGGCGGCGACATCGAGATGCGCGTGGGCAACGTCACATGGCTGATCGGGCGTTCGGTCGAGCTGCTGCAGCGCGCGTCGATCGTGAGCGATGCCAACACCGGCTACAGCGCGCTGGTCTGGGAGACCGCGCTCGCACTCGACCAGAGCATCCGCCGCACGCCCGCGCAGGCCGACGAGCTGCAACGCAACAAGGTGACGGTCGAGCAGTTCGACCGCATCCGCCGCGCCACGCCGGCGAAGTTCTTCCAGAAGACGCACCGCGACGTGCAGGCCTGCGAACAGGCGCTGGCCGAGTTCGAAGCTGTGTTCGACGAGCGCACCGCATCGAACGGTCCCAGCTTTCGCGCCGCGAAGGATGCGGCCGCGGCCATCCGCCAGACGGTCGAGCGCTTTGCGCGCGAGGCCGGCGTGCCGATGGACAACGGCGCACCGCCCGCCCCCACGGCCGCTCCGGCCGAAGCAGGCGCGCCCGCGCCCTCCCGCATCGAGCCAGTTTTCGACGCCGTGATGCCACATCCACACCACGCCCCTTCGACGGCGCCCGCCGCGTTGCCGCCCGGCATCCACAGCCGCGCGCAGGCCATCGCCCAACTCAAGGAAGTGGCGGCGTATTTCGAGAAGACCGAGCCCTCGAGCCCCGCCGCCTACATGGCGAACAAGGCCGCGCGCTGGGCCGACATGCCGCTGCATGCGTGGCTGCGCAACGTGATCAAGAACGAGCAGGAACTGGCCCAGCTGGTGGACCTGCTCGACCTGCCCAAGAACGACGACGAGTCGCGCTGATGCGCAACGGCCTGCGCAGGCAGGCCGCGTCGCTGTTCAAACGCTTCAGGTCCGTCCGACCCGGAACTCGATGCGACGGTTGCGCGAGCGCCCTTCGTCGGTCGCGTTGCTCGCGATCGGCTGGTCCGGACCCACGCCCGAAGTCGTGAGGTTCATCGGATCGATCCCCTTGCCCACGAGGTAGCCCTTCACCGCCTCGGCGCGCGACTGGCTCAGCGCCAGGTTCGACGCGCGGCTGCCCGCGTTGTCGGTGTGGCCGACCACCGCCACCGACTTGTTCGTGAGCTTCTGCAGGATCGGCGCCATCTCGTCGAGGATGTCGCGGCCCTTGCGCGTGAGCGTGGCGCTGCCCAGTTCGAATTCGATGGTGCGGTTGGCCAGCGCCTGATCGACCGTGATCTGCTCCGACGCGGGCACGCGCAGGCTGTTCTTGATGGTGTAGGTGGGGTTGAGCGCGCTCGCCATGTCGCTCACGATCTTCTGGCGCATCGCCTCGTTGCCGACCTCGCCGCTCAGCGCCATCTGCGTGCCTTCGATCTGGAACTGGCCGCGATGGATGTCCTTGAGCGAAGGCGTGATCAGCCGCTGCACGTTGGCAGCCCAGTTGGCCGGCATGCTGACGGTGTTCACCACCTCGATCTTGTCGATGACGCTGGCAGGGCCGTAGATGCGGCGCAGCGCCTCGATGACGGCGACGCGCGTGGCCTCGTCGGGCACCTGCCCGCCGGCCACGACCTGCTCGCCCTTGGCACCGGCCGCAGGCGTGGTTTCGACCAGGGCACCGGGGGCGCCTGCCGTCTGCGCGTGCACGGCGCCGACGAATGCGAGGCCCAAGGCCAGCGACAGAACGCGCAAAGAACTTTTCATGACCGTGTCATTCCCCGATGAAGACTTCGCGAAACGCGGAGAGCACGATGTCCAGCGGCAGCTGCGGCTGGTCGAGGTAGCTCACCAGCTTGAACATCGCGTAGTTGCTGTGGATGGTGTCCTCGACCCACTCCGGGTTGTCGATGTCGATGTTGTGCTCGGTATAGACCTGCGGGTGCAGCACGCTCTGCAGGCTGCGCGGCGACAGGCCGTTGAAGCCGATCACCAGCCGCGAGCGGCCGTCGATCTCGGTGGCCATCAGCACCAGCTCGAAGTCGGCCTTGGCGAGGAACTGGGACACCAGCTCGAGCCAGAAGGTGGCGATCAGCGAGCGGTCGACCGGGTCGCGCGGCAGGGGCAGCGTGAGCCCCTTCTCCAGGTGCGACACCGCACTGGCCATCACCGGCTGCAGCAGCAGGCCGAGCGCCAGGATGGCGCGACGCAGCGACACCTTGTGGCCGTCGAAGTTGAGCATCTGCTCGATGCGCAAGAGGCTGTTGTCGCGCGTGAAGGCGGCATAGGTGGCGCGCGAGGCGGACTTCTTGAAGCCTGTCTCGATGGCCGGCTCGAGCGCCTCGAAGCGCTTGAGCTCGCCGTCGAGGTCGGTGCCCTCGGCCAGCGCGTTGACCTGCACCGCCATGCGGTCCCAGTAGGGGCCGATCAGCATCGGCGCGCCGCGCATGAAGTCGAGCGCCTCGTCGACTTCCACCGAGGTGGCCGCGAGGAACGGATAGCGGCGCGACGATTCGTCGCGGCTCGCCTTCAGGTACCCCGCGATGGCCACGCGGCTGCGCGAACCGAGGCACACGAAATGGATGGGCGCCGCGTTGTCGTAGATGATCTTCCAGCGCGGATCTTCCGACAGCATCTCCATGGTCTGCGACAGCCAGTTGTCAAACACCTTGATGAGCTGCGGGTTGTAGAGCCCCTTCACGAAGTCGCCGCGGCCGGGCAACTTGCCGAAGTAGCACAGCTGTTGTGCCTGCAAAGCGCTCATTTGCCGACTCCCAGTGCCGCAGCCGATGCCGGTACTGCTGCCCGCGCTTGCGCGGGAACGCCGATCTCCGCGACCGACGACGGCAGCACGGTACCGCGCAAGCCCTTGCCCTGCGGTGAATCGCCCGAGCCGGCCGACTGCGTGTTCTGGATCACGCGCAGCTTGACCGTCACGCTCGCGTTGTCGCGCGCCCAGGTGAGCTCGAAGCTGCCATCGGGCAGCCGCGTGCGCTGTGCCGTGCTGAGCAGGCGCTCCAGCCCGAAGTTGCCCGGCTCGTTGATGAGCTCGACCGTGCGTCCATCGAAGGTCACTGCCGTGATCCGTGCCCCCGGCGTGCCCTGCGCGTTGGGCCAGACGAAGTTGGACCACTGCGGCGGCGTGTTGCGGTAGCGCAGCTGCTGGCCGTCGATTTCCACCATGTATTCCGTCAGGCCCGAGACCGGCTGCGGCAGGATCTGGAACAGCGTCTGCGGCTGCGCGGCGCCGCCGCCTCCGCTGGCCGCGGCACCCGAGAGCGGCGCCACCCATTGCGAGAAGCCGTTCACGAAATCGGGACTCAGCGTGAGGCCCTGGTCGCCCCAGGCGCGCGGCGAGAGCAGGTCGCCGCGGCGGATGACAAGTGAACCCAGGGTCGTCGTCACGAACTTGCCGATGGCGCCTTCAGGTCCGAAGAACTGCGCGATCTCCGCCGGCGAGGCTTCGATCTTCGCGCCCGCGGCGAAGGGGTACTTGGTCGCGAGCGACTGCTGGAACGGCTGGTGCACCTGCGCGCTCCAGATCTTGTTGACCTCCACCGCCGTCGGCTGGATCGTCACCGCGTAGGCCTGCAGCAGTGGCCGCACGAGCAGCGGCCTCAAGGCCTGGCGCTGCGAGGCGTCCATGCCCGTGAGCATCTGCTCGTCGACGTACTTGAGCGCATCGGCCAGCTCGGAGCCATTGCCCTCCAGCGTCTGCTGCATGAGCTGGCGCGCGCCCGGTCCGGGGTCGCCCTGGTTCTTGATCTGGTTGAAGCGGCCGCGCAGCTTGGAGAGCGTGCCAAGGTAGCCGCGCAGCAGCGAGGTGTTGTCGCGCTCGACCACCAGGCGCGCGACGCCCGCGAACTCGCGGCCGATCGGGCCCATCGGAATCTCGGTGCGGTTGCCGCTTGCGTCGATGTTCACGTTGACCTGCGACGGCGTGGCGCGGCTGAAGAGGTTCTTGAACCAGTTGAGCGCTCCGGTGCGCGCCTGCTGCAGGCCGGCATTGACCAGCGAGGGGTTGTCCCACGAGGTCTGGTCGTAGACCGTGTCGAAGACCTTGCGGATCGGCGAGTTCTGCGGATCGCCCAAGAGGTTCATCGCCACCACGGCCTGCTCGAAGCTGCCCATGTCCTTGACCGCGATGCCCTGCAGGAAGCGCTGCCACTCCTTGGCGTACTCCAGCTTGTACATGGTGGCCAGCGTCTTGCGGATCTGCTCCGGGCTGCCTTCGAGCGTGAGGTCGTCGTTGCCCGCGACGTTGAGCACCCAGTCCTTGCTCGATGTTTCCTTGTTGGCGGCATCGCGGATCGCGTCGTCCACGTACTGCTGCCAGGCCTCGCGCGTGAAGGCGCCCGAGATGGCGACGCTGCCGGCGATGGTGCCTTCGCTCTCGGCGCCGGCCGTGGCGCCCAGGATGCGCGCCACCGTCATCGGCGCGAAACGCGTGGAGGCGCGCGCCTTTATCTCGGCGTAGACCCGCTCCCGCGCCGGCATGCCGCGCACCACGCGGCGCAGGTTGTCGCGCGTCTGCTCGACCAGTGCGAGGTTGGTGTCGGCGAGCGCCGGCCAGTTGTCGTCGCCCACGCGGCGCAGGTAGAAGGTGATCATCCGCTCGGCATCGCGGATGACCGCGGCGCGCGGCATGTCACCGCGGTTGCTCTCGAGCCAGCCGCGCCAGAAGCGCGAGATCTGGTCCGTGAGGTGCGCGGTCTCCACCTGGCGCTTGTCGGACAGCATCAGATAGGTCTTGAGCGCGTTGTAGGCGTCCTGCACATCGGCCGGCGAGGAGCCCGCATACAGGCCGCCGCTCTCCGCCGCTGGAGGCGTTGCCGGCGTGGCGGCCGAGACCGCGACCGGCGCGGCCGGATTGCCTGCCGCATCGGCACGCTTCAAACGCTCCGGATGCGCATTGACCTCGCGCAGGAACGCCTGCAGGTTGTCGGACACCGGCGCCAGCATCAGCTGCTTGACGCCGCCGTAGTACTCGGCCACGAGCTTGTCTTCGAGCTGGTTGCCCTGGTAGAGACCCAGCGAGAGCGAGAGCGGCCGGTCGTTGCGGAATTTCTCGAGCTGCTCGATGCGGTCCTGCAGGATGCCCAACGCCTCGAAGCGCGTGCGAAGCCCGGCGTCGCTGGCCTGCAGCTTGACCACCTTGTCGAGGTCGGCCTGCACGTTTTCCACCAACTGGCGGTTGCCCAGGTACGACCAGGTCCACCCGCCGAGCAAAAGCCCCAGCACCGCGACGAAAGCGAAGAAGCTCACGTAGCGCACCCGCGCTTTCACGGGGCTCGAGAACTGCCGCACCGTCTTCTTGTCGGCAAAGATCACCTTGGAGAACAGGTCGCGCAGGAAGAACCCATTCTGCGAATAGATTTCCTTGGACTTGGTGGCCGCGTTGTTCAGCGTGAGCCCGAAGCGCTTGGCGATGCGCTCGGTCGAGAGGCTGCGCATCGTGCCCTCTTGCAGCGCACTGGTGAAGTAGAAGCCGCGGAACACCGGCTTGTGCTGGAACGGATTGCTCTCGAACAGCGTGGCCAGGAAAGCGCGCAGCGCAGGCTTGATGGCCGCGAACTCGAGCGGAAAGATCAGGAGCTCGGGCGACGGATCGCTGCTGCGGTGGCTCGCGAAATGCGAGACGCTGATTTCCTTCAGGCCCATGTAGAGCTCGTCGAAGCGCTTGTCGAACAGGGCCACGGCGTCCTGCTTCTCGTCCCCGTCGTAGGGCAGCGATGCGCCCCATACGCGGTCGCGCTCCATCTTGTCGCTGTCGCCGAAGAACTCCGCAAAGCCGGTGATCAGGTCGGCCTTGGTGAACATCACGTAGACCGGCGCGAACACCTCGAGCCGCTCGGTCAACTCCTGCATGCGCTGGCGCAGGTTCTTGGCGAGTTGAATGGCGAAGTCGGGCCGGCTGCCGATCAGCTCGGGAATGCTCGCCGTGATGATGATCCCGTTGATCGGCGCCTTCGGGCGGTACTTCTTGAGCAGGTCCAGAAAGCCGAACCACTCCTTGCGGTCTTCCTGGTGAATGGAATAGCGGCCTGCGGTGTCGAGCACGATGCCTTCGGTGGTGAAGAACCAGTCGCAGTTGCGCGTGCCGCCGATGCCCTGGATCACCGCGTTGCCCTTGTCGGCGAACGGGAACTGCAGGCCCGAATTCAGGATGGCGCTGCTCTTGCCCGCCGCCGGATTGCCGATGACCATGTACCAGGGCAGCTCGTACAGCGCCTCGCTGCCCGACATCTGCCCGATCTTGGAGTTCTTGATCGTCTTGACCGCCTCGACCATGCGCCCGCGCAGCTCGTCGATCTCTGCCTTGCGCTCGGGGTCGCTGTCGCGCACGGCGGCATCGGCCTGGTCCTCGAGCATGTCACCAAGCTTGCGGTTGGCCGAGCGGGTGCGCATGCGCCGCACGAACCACACGAGCAGCCACAGCAGCAGCAGCACGACGAAGATGCCGACCGCCCAGATCGCGCCGATCTCGAGCGTCTGCGCACCGATCAGTAGGAACGCGCCGAGCGCGATGGCGCCGATCACCGAGAGGGTGCGCGGATCGGCCAGGAAACTGAAGAATCGCCGCATAGATGTTTCTGGAGTCGGTCCGGTTTAAGTGGCTTGTGGCACAGGGCTCGGGGGGATCGCGGGCCCGGCCAGCATGGCGGTCCGGGCGCGCGCGTCCTGCACGGAAAGCGCGAGCACGTACCGTGAATCTCGCAGGGCAAGGTGACAGGCGAGTGCCACGGCGGTCATGTCCGCCGCAGCCCCGAGATGGCCGAGGCTTGCGCAGACGGAAAGGTTGTTTTCGAACGGCACATGGGGGAGCCGCTCCTGCACAAGCTTGGCCACCTCGGTGACCCGGCTCGTGCGGTGATCGGCATCGCTCACGACCCAGTCGACGGCGTCGGGTTGCAGCGTAGAGGCAGCCAGCAGACGCTGGGCGAACAGGTCGAGCAGGCCGGCATCGGGCATGCGCGCGGTATCGGCGGATTCATCGCGCTGGCCGCTCGCGCTGCGCGAGAGCAGAACGGCGTGCGGCTGCGCGAACAGCGCATCGCCGGCGCGCGCCAGCAGCAATCCCGCGGCCGCTTCGCCGGGCACATGCCCGTTGCGGCGCGCAGCCGAATGAAGCAGGCCTTCGGCCTCCCAGCGGGCGATGCACTCGTTGGAGATCGCGGAATCGGCGGCCACGGCCATCCACAGCGCGGGCCGCTGCTCGCGATGGAGCGCAAGGTTGATGCGGTCGAGCAGCGCCATCGCGGAGACGCCGGCCTCGCTCTTGAAGCAGTCGACCGTCCAGTGCTGCGAAGGGTCGGCCTCGCGCGCCAGTTGCTGCACCCATTGCGTGGCAACCGCGCGCTCGCTCTCGCTCCACGCCCCGGGCAACAGCAGCGAGATGCACAGCTGCGGCGCAGATGCGGAACCGGGAACGATCGCACCGCTCGACACGAAACGCCCGGGCGCGCGCACCGAGAGCGCATCGCCGGCATTCAGCAGCGCGTCGGTCGCCGAAGCCAGCAGCTCCTGCAGCACGTCGGACATCAGGTGAATGGCGCGCAGCCTGTCGTCGGTCAGCGCATCGGCATTGAAGGCCTCCGGCGCGGGACGCAGCGACTCGCGCAGGTGTTCGCGAAGTTCGTTCGGATCGATGCCGGCGACACAGCCCGCGAGCATTGGAAAGCCTTCGCCGTCACGAAGTTCGGGCACCAACTCGGGCGCCCGCGCCTGGACGACGGCGGTGGCCACCGCGTCGGCGTCGTTGCCGCGCGGCGTGTGAAGACTCAACGCGAGCACCGCCATCTGCAGGCGCTCCTGCGTCGCGTCGGCCGCTGCCCCGGTCGACGTGGCGGCAGCTGTGACAGAGGCCGCAGGCGACGCGACGGCGGGCGGCCCAATCGCGAAGATCCGCCGCAGCAAGAGATAGAACACCACCAGCGCCAACGGCAGCACGACAAGATAAAGCGCGATGTCGCTCGTGCTCGGCATGCGCGCCGTGTAGTTCCAATAGACGACCACGATCACCCACACCGTGATGAACACGGCCGAGAACATGAGGGTGGGCTTGACCAGTCGCGCCAGCATCAGGAGTTCAGAGATGCCTTTGTCACGCGACGACGCACGCGGCCGGGACGCCGCATGCCTGCAGCCAAGGAATGGCCTTTGTCATTCGGATGCGGAAGCGATCTGGCTCGACAGCAACGTGCAGCCGCAGCGGGCCTTGTCACCATGCCGCGCGACACGCCGGCCGTCGAGCGTGACATAGCGGCTGCCAGTCACGATCGGATTGATGCCGTGGCCGGGCCGCGGGCACGAGACCAGATCGCCGATGCGGGCGACGCGGCGCTCGTCGATGCTCGTGTTCTCGGACGCGGTGATCACGATGCCGCCGTGGTCGGTCTTGTCGTGCAGGACGATCCACGGACGATCGTTGTCCGCTGCGGGCTGATCCTCATCCATTTGAACTCCCCTTGCTTGCCTCGTTGGTTTGTCGATGCAACCGATGCCGTGCTGGCATTTCAGTCGCGTGGCAATTTGAAACCGGGCTTTCGGTACTCCACATGGCCGTAATCCTTGAAGGACCATCGACCACCCCACACCAGCCCCACGGACTCGGCAACTTCGCCATAAAGACGGTAGCCCTCCATGGCCCATGGGTCCCTTTCCGAGATCACCAATTTGCCATTGCGAAAGAACGCGTTGTCTGCCGCAAGTCCGTACTGATGATAGCTTTGATTGGCCTTGGCGAGCGTCACCGTATTGCCCAACGCGGCGAGCTTGGCCTGTCGTTCGGGGCTGCGATAACCCTCCAGCAATGCGAGGTCGTAGCCATGTTTCTCTTTCATGATCTTGTAGACCAGCAGAAGCCTATTGCGGAAGTCCGCATCGAGCACTGCCCAGTCGCGACTGCCCTCCTTCGTGAGCGGGCGCACCTGCTCGACCTCTGCCGTCGCGAAGATTTCAGGAGGCAACGCAGGTGGCGGCACGAGTTGCTCGCCCTTGAGAAGCGCCTCGATCTTCGGATCGCCCGTCGTTGCCCAGTCGTCGAAAAAAAGAACGCGGCCGGTTCCGAAGGCCACGCTCAACATCACAGGAACAACGAGCAGTCCCATGCCCGACAACAGCAGATAACGATGACGTACGGCAAAAGTACGCACGCCCAAACCACCATCACGCACCAATTGAAAACTTGCTTCGGACACCAGGCCGAACCGATAACCAAACTTGATTAAAAAGACTGCAGTTGCAGTCGACAAAGAGATCGTGGCTCGCAACACACGATCACGAAAAGAAGGGAACAAGAAGATGGCAAGCGCGGCCACCGTCAAGGCAAAATAACAAAAGAGAGCGAAGAAGATCAACGGTGTTCGAAGAGTGCAATTCATTGTATGAGTCGCAAAACAATTCGAACCACTCGCACGCAACAACTGCATCCAAGTTGCAACGTTGCGTCGGTCACACCACAAGCCGCGGGGAGAAAAAACATGCCTGCTTTCGGGACCACCCATCCATGATGGGCGCGCCAGACGCCAACAAGGGACGGCCGAGCCTGCTCGGTTCGAGCGCGCCCGCAGCGGCCGCATCGCCTGCGGCATCCAACGGGGAATCGACGCGCGTGCTCGCGCAGTTCGACGGTCGCGAGAGCGGCGCGCGGTCTTTCATCAAGCGGCCGGGTGTGTGGGCTGTATTGGCACTGCTGATCGGCGTTGCGGGTGCCACGACCTATCAGTTGCAATCGAAGCGCGCCGATGCACCGGTGAACATCGCGGCCGCCGCGCTGGCCAAAGCGGAAACTTCCGCCGAGGCTGCGCCCGCAGCGCCGCCAAAGCCCGAGGCACCTCCTCCCGCCAGTGCGGCAGCACCCGCCACGCCCGAACCGGCCACCGCGCGCGTCGTCGAGGACAACACGCCTTCGCCTTCCCAGCAGCAGTCCACGCCGTTCGCAGCCATCGGCGCGCAGCCCATGGCCGTGCCGCCTGCAGCAAAGCCGGCGCGTGTCGCGGCCGCAAAGCCGCCACGCACCGACAAGACGACGACTGCCGCAGCCGCGAAGAAGCCGGAGCATGTCGCGTCATCGAAGCAGCCCGCGCACGCGGCCCGCGCGGCCGACAGCAAGCCGGTAAAGACAGCCTCCAACACATCGAAGACGCCGCGGCGCGCCAACGACACGACCCAGGCAGCATCGCGCCCCGGCAAGCCCGATCCCGACACCGACCTGCTGACCGCCCTGCTCAGGCGCAGCAAGGCACCCGACCCCGCGCCGCAGCCCTCGGCGCTGGCCGAGGTCGCGGCGGACTGCAAGTCCGGCCAGCGATGCAAACCATGAGCCACCGTGCCGACGCGAATCACGATGCCTTCCGCTGACCGCAGCGCGCTCTGGGCCGAGCTCAGCCAGACCAACCGGCTCTACCGTCTCGAATCCCCAGGCGCTTCGACCCATGCCAGCATCGACGCCCTGCGCGTCGAAGGCTGGGTGCAGCGCGAGGCCGTGTCGCAGCTCTTCGAGATGCGCATCGTCTGCCTGAGCCTGCGCGCCGACCTCGCGCTCTCGTCGATGATCGACCAGCCCCTCACGCTGGTCACCGTGCTGGCCAACGGCGCGCTCGGCAAACGCACGGGCCTCATCCGCGCGGTGGAGTCGCTAGGCTCCAACGGCGGCCTCGCGCGCTATCGCCTCACGCTGGTGCCCTGGCTCTGGCTCGCCACGCAGCAAGGGCGCAGCCAGGTGTTCCAGCAACGCTCGGTGGCAGACATCATCGAGCGCGTGCTCGCGCCGTATGCCGATGCGGGCAGCTGGGCTTTTTCTTCCGAGGTAAGCGGCTTTCTCGCTGATGCGCCGGTTCGCACCTACTGCACGCAGTACCGCGAGAGCGACTTCGATTTCTTCTCACGTTTGCTCACCGAAGAAGGCCTGGCCTGGCGCATCCAGGAAGACGAGAAGGCGCCCCTGGGGCACAAGCTCGTGATCTTCTCGACGAACGATGCGCAGCCTGCGGACCCCGGGTCGCCCATTCGCTTTCATCGCAAGAGTTCGCAGGAGCGCAGCGATGCGGTGCAGGCGCTGGTGCGCCGGATGCGGCAGTCGGTGGCGCAGGTGCACTTGAGCGCATGGAACGTCGACGGCAAGCGCCAGCTGACGGGCAGTGCAGCCGCGCGATTTGCAGTGGGCGGCAAGAACGCACCGCGCATCGAGTACGACGACGTGCTCGGCCTCAATGACCGCAGCCGCGGCTGGGACAGCAACCGCACGCTCGAACGCTATGCCGGCCTGATGATGGAAGCGGCCGAGTGCCGCGCCGACGTGATGCTCGGCCACAGCACCGTGCGCACGCTGCGCGCGGGCACGCGCATCGAAGTCGACGACGCGCCTGCGCTTGGTTTGCAGGCCAAGCCCGCACTGCTGCTGGACACCGTCGAGCATGTGGGCATCAACAATTTGCCGAAGGACACGGCGGCATCGATTGCCGCGCAATTGGGCGATCTGTCGGAGCACCTGGTGTTCGACAGGCCTTGTGCGTCGGTCATCGCCGAAGACGATGTGTTCGGGCTGGTGCCGACGGCCGCGGGCAGTGCCTGCGACGAAGCGAACGACGTCCATCCGCAAGCGCAGAGCCTTGCCGCGGCGAAGACGCTCGGCTACGCCAACAGCTTCTCGGCCGTGCATGTGGATCGTCCATGGCGGCCCGTGCTCGCAGCGGCCGACGGCGCGCGGCTGCATGCCAAGCCCACGGCCAGCGGCGTGCACAGCGCGATCGTGGTCGGGCCCTCGGGCGAGACTTCGCCGAACGGCGCGGACGAGCTGTATTGCAATGACCGCGGCGATGTGCGCGTGCGATTCCACTGGCAGACCGAGTCTGCCGGCGACGGCGATACGCAGAACAACAGCGGCGGTGACGCCAAAGACAACCGCAGCACGCGCTGGATTCGTGTGGCGCAGCGACAGGCGGGCCCCGGCATGGGCTGGCAATGGCTGCCGCGCATCGGGCAGGAGGTGCTGGTGAAGTTCGTCGACCTCGATGTCGACCAGCCGGTGATCGTCGGTGCGCTGTACAACGGGCGCGGCGATGGCGGCATCGAGCCTACGCCTGGGGGTGCATCGCGCAGTCAGGAAGGCTCAGGCCAGGATCAGGAGAGCGACGTCTTTGCGCAGGCGCGCAACGGGTCGCCGAGCGCACAAGCCAATCTCGCTGCGGGCCACGCACCGGCCTGGCACGGTGCCAGTGCGGATGACAAGGGTCATCGCAATGCGGCGGCGCTGAGTGGCTTCAAGACCAAGGAGTTCGGCGGTGAAGGGTTCAGCCAGTTGGTGTTCGATGATTCGAACCAGCAACTGCGCGTGCAGTTGCACGCGAGCACGGCGCACAGCCAGTTGAACCTGGGGCATCTGATTCATCAGGCGGACAACTTCCGAGGCAGCTTCCGTGGGCAAGGGCTCGAGCTGCGTACCGATGGCTACGCAGCGTTGCGCGGCGGCAAGGGCGTGCTGTTGAGCACGTACCACGGGGCGGGTGGGAAGCAACTTGAACCCGTGGGCGACTTCGCTCCTGGCATGGCACTGCTCAAACAGGTGCAGCAGTTGGGGCAGGCGCTGAGCGAGGCCGCGATGAAGCACGAGACCGTGCAGCTGGCCGGGCATATCGGCGCCGACAAAGCCAATGTTTCGCAGCTCGACAAGGAGCGTGCGCCGTATGCGGCGATGCTGCACACGGCGAGTGGCATGGTGACGGGCGATACGCTGGAGACGGCTTACTCGGATGCATCGGACAAGTCCATCGCAACCGGCGATGGCAAGGTGCCGCATACGACCGATGCAGTTGTAGCGCTGGCCGCGCGCGGCGGCTTGGCGATGGTGGCGGGGCAGCAGTTGCAGATGGTGGCAGGTGAGACTGCGACGCTGGCCAGCGGTGGGGATATCAACCTTGCGCTGGCGGATGTGCTGCGGGTGCACAGCGGACAAGCCATCGGGCTGTTGGCTGGTGCGCAGAAGGCGGATGCCGAAGCAGGCCTGTCGATCATTGCGGGCAGCGACGACCTGGACTTTCAGGCGCAGCACGATGAGTTGCGGGTGCAGGCCAAGGATGCGCTGAAGATTGCCAGCACGGACAAGACGGTGGAATTCGCGGCGAAGAAGAAGATTCGCATTGCCACTGCACAGGGTGCATCGATCACGTTGCAGAACGGGGACATCACGTTTGAGTGTCCGGGGAAGATCACTTATCACACGGTGCAGCGGAAGCTTGCAGGACCGACAAACCTGGCCTACCCCTTGCCGCCGTTTCCCAGGAGCGAATTGGCGCCCGACAAGCTCAACTTCGCGTTGCTGCTCAAGGATATTCCCGGCAAGCACGGTGTGCCGTATCCCGACCGGGAATGGGCAGTGGTCGTTCTCAAGAGTGTGCCGAACGATATGACGGGGGCGGCGGCATTGGACAAGCAGTCATGGCGCGACACCCTCGCCCAAGGCACCTCGACTGCAGATGGCGAATGCGTCTTGAACGTAGCCCAGAAGAAAGTCATATGGGAGGCAGTGCAACGCCAGGCTGGTACGGTCTGGTTGGTGTCCGGTCCCAATGCAACACCGCTGAATTTCTCCTCCTTCACCAGCAGCGATGGCGACACGGAGCATCGCAAGATCATGGATGCCCTGAACTACATTCCATCCTCGCTGGAGCTGCCGTCCGAGGCACAAACAATGCTTTTGCGGGCCTTGGTTGAGCAGGACTACGACACGACTCTCACAAGCACGCCCAACGCGGAAACCAAGGCCTAAGCCTCGCATGAACGCACCACTTCCAGTGCAAGCGACGGTGTCGCTGCACGACGACACCAAGTCCAGCGAAACTGGCCAGTACTTCTGCAACGAGAACCCGTTCGCGCTGCAGGTATCGGGCAACAAGGTCGAACGCCTCGAATCTGGCGAGAAAGCCTTTGCGCAAATGCTGGCAGCCATGAAGTCCGCCCAGAAATTCATCTGGATCGCCGATTGGCAAATGGCATTCGACGTGGAACTGGGAGACCGTGGCAATAAGGACCATCCCGGCCGCCTGATCGAAGTGATTCGATCCATCATCCGCTCGCGCCCCGTACAAGTGCGCGTCTTGCTCTATGGCAGCCCCACCGGCGATCCTGTCGGCGTCGCAGACAAGATGGTGGCTGCACGCATCAACGCAATCAACCAAAAAGACTTCGCAGGCAAGGTCATCGTGCTGAGTCAATCGCCGACCACCGCCCAATACGACTATATCGACTACTCCCATCACCAGAAATTCATGGTGGTTGATGGTGGTGTCGCGTTTATCGGAGGTCTCGATCTTTCCTACGGGCGCTACTCCACGCCAGAGTTCGACTTGGCGATCGATCCCTCGCGGTTTGTGCTCAACGAGATGTACAACCCCGGAGCTACGAGGCTCCGAAAAATGGCCCCTCACGAGAGGCAGCTCGTAGCACTAGGTTTTGCCGATCCCTACGGCGGCAATGTTCTTGGTGAAGGCAAGTTGCTGGACGAAGGCTGCCAACCCCGTATGCCTTGGCAGGACGTCCACATCAAATTCTCCGGCCCAGCTGCTGTAGACATGCATCGCAATTTCGTGCGGCGTTGGAACTCGATCGTGCGGAAAGCGACCTCCAAAGCGCAGAGCAAATACGTCTTCATCCAAGTACCGTCCAGCGCCGCCAGCAACGAGACCGTAGAGAAGCCCTCGGAGATCAATCAAGCTTGGCTCGATGCGTGCGGCGCCACGCCACTGCTGCGCGCAGCGCAAGCGCCTCGGCCTGGAGCGGCAATGGTGCAGGTTGTTCGCTCCGTTTCCTCTAGCCACCTTTCTCAGGAATCTTGGACCAAGGGCGCTGTCAGCATCCCCGACGATGTCCAATTGCTGCCCCAAAAGTTGCAAGCGGCAATGGAAGAAAGTATCCGAGATGGACTTGGCAAGCATCAAGCCAATATCCTCAATGCGATGGTCAACTGCATCCGCAGCGCAGACAACTACATCTACATCGAAACACAGTTCTTCATCTCGGGTTTTGGCACCGCCGGCAGTGTGGACAGCAAGCGAGTGGGCAACGAAGACAACGGCGTCAAGAATGTCATCGTTCGAGAACTAGGTATTCGTATTGCCCAACACATTGGGGGCGGCACCAACTTCCACGTCTATCTGGTACTCCCGGTACATCCGGAAGGCGACATCTCCAGCGGCTCGGTATGGAAGCAGCATTGGCTCGCGTTGGCGAGCATCCACCACGGCAGCGACAGCTTGATCGGATGCATCAAGGCAGCGCTCAAGCAAATGAAGCGCGACCCCGCGGAATGGACCCGCTATCTGACTGTCCTGAATATGCGCAACTATGGTGTCGTCGTGCAGTACGCAAGAGATCCCAAAACTTTTGAAGAAAACTACAACCGGGAGATTGGTCGCTATGTTGTAACGGAGCAGATCTATATCCACTCCAAACTGCTGATCGTGGACGATGCGGCCGCCATCGTAGGCAGCGCGAATACCAACGACCGCAGCCTTACAGGCAATGGCGACACAGAAATCGCGGCCGTGGTGGTCGACACAGAGGGCGTAGAACTCAAGGACCTGGGCGAGCCACGTTTCAAAGTGCAAACACGCAAGTTTGCGCGCGAATTGCGGCGCAGCTTGTGGGAAAAGCACTTTGGGTTTGCACTCAATCCGGAGAACTATTTCAATTCGACCCAGCGCGCCGCCAATGCAAATGCCTCAGCGCCGCCGCTTCAGGAGCATCCACCAAGAGTGAAGACAACTGCCTCCGCTGTGTTCAGCAGATCCAATCAGCAGGCGCAATGGCAGACCATCCTCGACAAGCCCTGCCATCCTGATACGGTCAAGGCAATCCAGACCATCGCCGGCAACAACGCGCGAGCGTACGAAACAGTCTTTCCGCAAGTGCCGCGCAATGGCATGAAGCACTTCGATGACATCCTCAAGCACTACACCCGACCGTATCCCGCTGTAGCAGCGAGCGCGGCACGTGACGGGGTTCAGTCGCTTACAAGAAACCGTGACATGGTGCGGGGCATGGTCAACCAGAACGTTGGCAATGGCATATCGCCCGAGGCCGCAGCCAGGATGCAGAAGAGAGACGACGAAGACTATCGCAAGAGCATCGAGACTCTTCCCACCACTCTGGGCGACAGCACGCACGGTGTGATTCCGCCGGCTTTGGGTAAAACCTACATGACATCCAACCTGATGCCTCACCAGCAGGAAGGACTGCAGACGCCGATGGAAGATTTTGCCAACCGGTACGTCGCCTATGAAGGCAATCAAGTGCACGACATCGCCAAAGCAATCAACTATCTCAAAAGCAACGTGCTGGGATTTTTTGTTTTGATGCCGCTCAATTGGGGCGAAGGTGCCGACGTAGACAGCGGCGTGGTCAAGGAATACTCCGTTGATCTGGCACAGAGCGAGAACAAGTCATCGTCATCGGTGGGGTCGTCTGTATGACGGCGTCCTTGTGATGAGTTGCCTGCGTAAGCCAGCGATGCTGGCCCTCGGCTGGATCTATCTAGGCTTGGCCCAAGCCGCCTGCAACAACCCGGCGAACTGGCTCGAATCACCGAAAGACGGCGTCAAGGTCCTGATCGGCTACGAGCAGGACCTTGGAGGACGCTTCGCATCGCAACCAGCCAACGGACTAGACACGCCGGCATTCGCACCGCCCCTGCCACAAGACATGCAGGCCAAGGGCGCGCAAGGCTCCTTGCTCAAAGACGAAGACAAGGGCGTCGTGTCCTACTACGAACCCGACGGCAAGGACGGCTGGCGCGTTTGCCGCAAGGAGGATTGGTTCCGGCGCAGCGAAAGCACCCGTCCAGCCAGCATCGCCAGGACCGAGAAAAACCAGTCGCGCAACGCCAGCGTCGCGCCCCTTTTGCGATCCCATGTGATGGGAGCCGCACGGGTCTATCTCTACGACCCGAAAGGAAGAATTCAAGAAACGTTCGCGGCGGCTGTTTATGAGCCGGAGAAGAGCGAGCGCGTAACGACGGACGAGCTTCAGTGCTTCCGTTTCGACGATCAGAATCTGCTGCAGTTGTATGTCTCCGCCACCACGACCAACGCTTGCCCGTCAGGCGACCCCGATCCGAGGGACACATGGCGCAGGTTCCGCTACGGTGCGTTCAAGAATGATCGTGGCCAGACCGAAAACGGCAGCCTCTGGATTCAATGGCACTCCGGCAAGGAGGACGGCCGTTGGAGCGAATCCATCGTGTTTCGCGATTCACCCAAGCCGGGCCCTGAACGCCATGGTGGCAACGCAAGCGTCGACTCCAGCAAAGGCGTCACGCGAATTCTCGGCGGCTTCAACATCGGTCTGCGAGACCGCAGCGACGGCCCAGCGCTGAAATACACCGACGGAAGCAGCAAACCGATCGAGTACTACTTCACCAAGCCCCCGGTGCCAGTCTCGATGCTCGACGACATCGATCAGTTGTACCGCCATGACCGCCGACGCGAGACACAGGTGCTCTCGGGCATCAAGCTGATCGAGTTCTACCCCGCGGGCGTGCACCAGCCGCGCGACCGCTTCTACATGGCGGCCGGTCGAACCCTCCGCCAGGAACAGTACGACGACACGGGCAAGCTCAAGCGCGCCATCAACCTGGGTTTCGTCGGGCTGAACAAGAAGAGCGGCGGCTTCTACGATGAAGATCTGCGCGGCAAAGTCGGCCTCAAGCTCAAGGACAACAAGCTGTTGTACCGGGTGTGGGACTACGACGCGGCAGGAAAAGCCAGCTTGGCAGCCATCGGCTGGGACACCAAGTTCGGTTCGGCCATGCGCGAAGAGCCGCTGGATCTTGCGCAACTGGCTTTCGGGTCGCCTGACGGCACGGTGCGTTGGAAGCGTGAAGAGGATTTCTTCAGGGCCTTCGACTTCGACCCGCTGGCCAGCCGGGCGTATCCCGATTCGGTCGCCAAATAGAGAGCTGCAGCCTCGCATGAACGTGATGAAGCAAGAACACTTCAATCCACGTCCTGCGGTACTTGCGTTGCTCGGCATGCTGCTTTCGAATCAAGTCATTGCGCAACCGCCCAAGACCATTCGCACCGAGTGCCTTGGCTATCAAACCATCGATTTGCCCGGCAACATCGAGTACGCCACTCTGCCACCCAACATGTCGCCCGCGAATGGAGGAGGCTATGGATTTGGGAATGGAGTAAGCGCCTGGAAGACGTACCAGTTGGTGGAAACCGACGGGGTATTCGACTCAAGTGAAAGCTCTAGGTCCATCTATGTTTCGAGCTTGACCAGCACGTCGGATCTGCAAGCACATCTTCTTAAGCTCAACAAGGAAATTCAGCGGCAGAAGGATCTTCTGCTTGATCGGGCCAAGTGGCTTGACGAAAATCCGGCGTATGAGATTGATCCCACGGGAACTGATCGAACTGCGCTGCGAAAGCGGGCGGCGGCAATCCGCTTTCAACAGCCCTACAACAACGGTAATGCCTTCGGCTTTATCGACGACTTTGGAAAATTTGATTTTTCCGCGTTGACCGGCGACCACGTGGTGTCCGCCAGCAGAAAACTCGAAGGCACACCGGAACAGACGATCGCAAATTTCCAGAAGCTCCATAGCTCGCGCGCACCGTTCGAGATTCCAGGCAAGCCTGGGGTGTGCTTGCCCTATGGCTTCATGACCGGCGAGAAGAAGCCTGCCTATGTTGCCGCCTCTTTCCGGCTCACCGACAGGCCAGACATTGTGGTGTACCTGAGCGATAGGGACGCTTCGAGTGAGGACAGCATAGATTCCGAAAGATTCGTCAATGAAGCGGTGCAACGAGGCTACTTTTACGGGGCCAAGCTCACAGAGCCGTTGGACGGCCGCGTGCGTCCGCTTCATTCCATCACGGTAGACGGGCGAAAGGGGCTTGGCGGCATGGCCCTCATCACTCGCAGCGTTCTCAGTGGACCGCCAATTCACAACGAAGCCAACAAGAACCAGGACTGGGGCTATCTGGCCTACATACCCGGCGACAAGAACGCAGCGCTCGGTACTTCGTCCAAACTCATCTTCAAGGTCGAGCGTTTCGGCCGCTTCGCCAAATCACCCATGACGGAGAGCGAGTTTCGAGAGCTGGTTAAAAACATCGCGCAAAGCATCAAGCGCAGGCCGGGAGCGTGGCGCGCGCCTTGATGGCGCAGCATCCGCAATCGCGCCAAAAAATGGCACCGCCAATTCCTCACCCTCGCGTCGCGTTCTCCTTCATCTTCGCCAACGCAATAGCCACCGCCGCCCCGCCCAGCGTCTTGATCAACCCCGAGTGCTGCGCGTAGAACCGGCTGACCTCGTCGATCACCCCCGCGTGCTGCTCTTCCGCATGCGCCGCGATCTCCGTCACCTGCGCAGGTGACAGCTGCGAAGCCTGATCCGGCGAGAGTTGCGTCTGACCCGGCTGCAGCAAGCGCCCGAGCACACCCCCAGCCAGCGCCGATGCAGCCGCCGGCCCCAGCGTGGCCAATATCTGGTTGAGCACCCCTGCCTGTTGCGTCGGCGAAGACTGCCCGAACAACTTGCCCACCGTATCGCCGAACGGCGGCGTCTGGTTGGAGCGCATGGCCGCCGCCAGGCCCGCGCCGATCTCGTCGGTCGAGGCGTGCTGCGCGACTTGGTCCAGATGCGCGCTGGCATCGCCGCCGATGGCCTGTTGCAGGATGTCGAGTAATCCCATGGTGCTGCCCTTCCTCGTTGGATAAACGGGCATCCTCGACCTGCAAACCTGATCGCCGGCTGACGGGCCGTTTCCTCGTCGCGCGCGGCTCACCGTCTGCCGGCCTTCTTCGCTATCCTGCCGGCTGGCCAAGACGAAGGATTCGATTTTGCAAACGCACCCCGCCACTCAAGCCGCGATGGAACGCGATTTCGGCGCCATTGCCGACCTGGTTCGCCTTCACGCCCGGCACACGCCCGACCATGCCGCGCTCGCAGACGCGAACGACGCGTTGAACTACGGCGCGCTCGACGCGCTGATGGACCGCATCGCCGCCAGCCTGCAGCGAGATGGCCTCAAGGCCGGCGATGCCATCGCGGTCTGCGCCACTTCGTCGGTGAACTACGCCGCCGTGTTCCTCGGCGCATTGCGCGCGGGTGTTGCCGTTGCGCCGCTCGCGCCTGGCTCCACGACCGCGAGCCTCGCCCGCATGATGGAGGATGCCGATGCGCGCATCCTCTTCACCGATGCCTCGGCCGCCGACGTGGTCGGCCCCGCGACGGAAGGCGGCATTCCGCGCGTCGCGCTCGATGGCTCTTCGGCGGGACGCGATTTCGGCGCCTGGCTCGCACCGGCCGGCGCGCAGCCCGAGGCCGTCGAAGTGCAGCCCTCGTGGGCCTTCAACATCATTTACTCGTCGGGCACCACCGGCGAGCCCAAGGGCATCGTGCAGGGGCACGGCATGCGCTGGTCGCATGTGCAGCGCGGCGCCAGGTACGAGTACAGCGCCGACACGGTCACGCTGCTGTCGACGCCGCTCTACTCCAACACCACGCTGGTGGTGTTCTTCCCCACCATCGCGTTCGGCGGCTGCGTGGTGCAGATGCCCAAGTTCGATGCCGGCGCCTACCTGCAACTGGCCGAGCAGCGCCGCGTGACGCACACGATGCTGGTGCCGGTGCAGTACCAGCGGCTGATGGCGCATCCGCGCTTCGACGCGCACGACCTTTCGTCGTTCCAGTTCAAGTTCAGCACCAGCGCACCTTTCAACGCCGCGCTCAAGGGCGATGTGTTGAAGCGCTGGCCCGGCGGGCTGATCGAGTTCTACGGCATGACCGAAGGCGGCGGCACCTGCATCCTCGAGGCGCACCTGCACCCCACCAAGCTGCACACCGTGGGCCAGCCGGCGCCGGGCAGCGACATCCGCCTGATCGACGAGGAGGGCGACGAACTCCCGCAGGGCAACACCGAGGTGGCCGGCGAAATCGTGGGCCACTCGGCCGGCATGATGACTGGCTATCACCGCCAGCCCGAGAAGACCCGCGAGGCCGAATGGTTCGACGCCACCGGCAAGCGCTTCATCCGCACGGGCGACGTGGGCCGCTTCGACGCCGACGGTTTCCTCACGCTGTTCGACCGCAAGAAGGACATGATCATCAGCGGCGGCTTCAACATCTACCCGAGCGACCTGGAGGCCGTGCTGCGCGGCCATGCGGCGGTGGCCGACGTGGCGGTGGTGGGCGTGCCCTCCGAGCAATGGGGCGAGGCGCCGGTGGCCTTCGTGGTGCGCCGCGAGGGCGATGCGACCACCGAAGCCGCGTTGCTGCAATGGACTAACGACCAGCTCGGCAAGACGCAGCGCCTGGCGCGCCTGCACTTCATCGACGAGCTGCCGCGCAGCGCGATCGGCAAGGTGCTCAAACGCGAGTTGCGTGACCTTGTCGGCCGCTGAAGCCAAGGCCGCGCCGCTGCCTGACGAGCACGGCGGCGGCAACGGCCTGCTGTGGGTGCTGGTGGCCGTCGCGGTGCTGTTCGCATTCCTGCGCCCTCGCGCGCCGATGGACTGGCTGAAACTGGTCGACTGGCAGACCGTGGGCGCGCTCGCCGGCCTGCTGGCCATCACGCAGGGCGTGGAGAAAAGCGGCATGCTGCAGGCCACCGCGCAGCGCCTGCTCGCGCGCACGCACAACCAGCGCAGCCTGGCGATGCTGCTGACGGCCTGCGCTGCATTGCTCTCGGCGCTGGTGACCAACGATGTGAGCCTGTTCCTGCTGGTGCCGCTCACGCGCGTGCTGGCCAACCAGGCGCATCTGCCGCTCGCACGGCTGGTGGTGCTGGAGGCGCTGGCGGTGAATGCAGGCTCGGCCCTCACGCCGATCGGCAATCCCCAGAACCTGTACCTCTGGCACCGCTCGGGCGAGAGCTTCTTCGCCTTCATGGGAATGATGGGACCGACGGTGGCGGTGATGCTGTTCTGGCTCTTCGTCGCGGTCTGGCTGCTGGTGCCGCGCACGCCGATTGCACTCAAGCCTGCGGCGGAGGCGGCGCCGGTGCAGCCTCGGCTCCTGGCATTGGCCGGGGTTCTGTTCATCGGCTTCGTGGTCGCGCTGGACCGGCACTGGCTGCTGGCGGGTCTGGGCGTGGTGTTCGGGGTGTTCCTGGTGACCTATCCGCGCGTGCTGCGCGGCATCGACTGGGCGCTGCTCGCGATCATCGCGCTGATGTTCGTGGACCTGCGCCAGCTGGCCGAGTTGCCGGCCATCACCGCGCTGCTGGGCCACTGGCCGATCACCGAAGGCTGGCGCGCCTACCTCGCGGCGATCGTGACCTCGCAGTTCATCAGCAATGTGCCGGCGGCCATCCTGCTGGACAGCCATGTGCGCGACCTGCCTGCGCTGGCGGCCGGCGTGAGCGTGGGTGGCTTCGGCTGCGTGCTGGGCTCGCTGGCCAACCTGATCGCGCTGCGGCTTGCGAAGCTGCCGAACGGGCTGCGCGAGTTCCATCGCATCAGCTTTCCGTTCCTGCTGGTGTGTGGGGTGTCGGCGCTGCTGTTGCGGCTCTGGTGACAGGCGCGGGGCGGGACAGGACAATCGGCGCCTGCCCGCCATGCCCGCCTCCACCACCCATACCCTTTCGCTGCGCGACTACGGCACCTCGCGCGGCAGCCACGCGCACGATCACTTCCAGGTGCTGATCGGCCTCGATGGCGTGCTCGACATCGAAGTCGAAGGCCGGGGCGCGGGCATCGGGGTCGGCGAGGCGCAGGTGGTCGCGCCGGGCGACCGTCACGATTTCGCGGCGCGCGGCCCGGGCAGCGTCTGCTTGGTGCTCGACACCACGCATGCGGCGTGGGCCCGCTGCGCGGAGCGCGCACCGGCCGATGTGCCGCAGTTGCATGCGCTGGCTCGCTACCTCGCGCATTGCATGAAGCAGCCGCAGCAGTCCGCGCTCGCCCTGCAGCACGGCCCGGCGCTGTTGCTGGAAGCCTGGAGCCCCTTGCCTTCATCCTTGCCGGACACGCGCCGCCGCCGCATCGACTGGCAAGCGCTCGCGGCATGGGCCCGGACACGATGGCACGAACCGTTGGCGGTTTCCGACCTGGCCGACATCGCCTGCCTGAGCCCCAGCCAGTTCGCGCAACGCTGTCGCGAGGAGCAAGGCATGAGCGCGATGCACTGGCTGCGCGGGCTGCGGCTGGCGCATGCGCGTGAGTTGCGGCTGGACGGCGTGGGCGTCGCAGAAACGGCCCGCCGCACGGGCTACCGTTCGCCTTCGGCACTGACAGCGGCACTTCGGCGCTGACCCTGTTTTTTTCCTCCCCTGCCGGGGGAGCAATACCGAGATCGTCGGCCTGCGACGACGAACCGGCATCCCGCGACGATGCCATCGCTTAGCCTTGCCGTGCATGTCATCCACCGTCTACGCCCTGCTCGCCATCGCGCTCTGGACCAGCCTTGCCTCGCTCGGCACGGCCCTGTCGCACCTGCCGCCCTTTCTGCTCACGGGGCTCGCGCTCATCATCGGCAGCGTCCCGAGCTGGCCGCTGGTGCTGCGCGACCGCCGCGCCTGGAAGGTGCCGCCGCGCACGCTGGCGCTGGGCATCTACGGCCTGTTCGGCTACCACTTCCTGCTGTTCATCGCGCTGCGGCATGCGCCGCCGGTCGAAGCGAATCTCGTCAACTACCTGTGGCCGCTGTTCATGGTGGTGCTGGCACCGGTGCTGTTGCCGGGCGTGTCGCTGCGGCCGCTGCATGTCGTCGCAGCGCTGCTGGGGTTCGCGGGCGCGGCGACGGCGATCCTCGGTGCGCGAAGCGGGGTAGCACCGGGGGCGGGGGCCGCCGCAGGGTACTGGGGCTTCCTGCCGGCGCTGGGTTCGGCTTTCATCTGGGCGAGCTATTCGCTGTGGACGAAGCGGGTCGCGGCGTTCCCGACCTCGGCGATCGGGCTGTTCGGGCTGGTCTCGGGGGCGTTGTCGCTGATCTGCCACGCGCTGCTGGAGCCCCCGGTCGCGCTGTCGACCCGGGACTGGCTGCTGGTCGCGCTCTGCGGCCTGGGCCCGCTCGGCGCGGCCTTCTTCGTCTGGGACATGGCGCTCAAGCGCGGCGATGCGCGGCAGATCGGCATCCTGAGCTACATCACACCGCTCGCCTCGACGTCGCTGCTGCTGGCCGTGACCGGCCGCCCGCTCACCTGGAGCATCGCGCTCGCGGCCGCGCTGATCATCGCGGCCGCCGTCATGGGCACGCGCGCCCGCTGAACGAATGAACGAATCACGCCCGTGTCCGACGGATCGGCGTGCTTTTTCTGGCTAGAGTGGAGGCTCAGGAAAAAAAGGAGCCGAACCCATGGACGACAAGAACAAGAACGACGACTTCGAAATCACCCCCAAGCTGGTGTTCGACCTGAACCTGGCGCTGTACCTGGACCTGGTGGCCGCGCTCGAAGGCGCGGGCGCCATCACCTACCGCCAGATGGCCGCCCGGGTGCTCAACATCAGCATGGACGCACGCGCCGACGGCGAGACGGGCCTCTCGACAGCGCTGGAAGGCATCGCCAAGGGCTTCGCGGGCCACGGCGACGGCCTGTCGATCGAACTGCTGAAGGCCGCCCGCGGCCTGCGCGAGGACGACGCGATGGGCGACATCCCCATGCGCCCCGCCGACTGAGTCCGGCTACTTACTTGTAGTCGAGCGTGAAAGTCGCCGTGCCGTTGGCGCGGCCCGGCGTTACCTTGTCGCCGGTCTGGAAATAGCGGGCGGTGTAGGGCAGCACATAAGGGCCGGTCATCGACGGCCCCACTTGCTCCATCTCGTCCAGTACCCCTGTATTGAAGTTCACCGGCCTCCCGCTCTTGTCGCTCACCACCTGGATGCCCACGCCGGTGGCCATGCGCGAGCCGGCCTGCGTGAGCTTCAGCACGCCCTTCTCATTTGTCGAGAGGTCCCGCGTCGCGTCCATGCGCAGCAGGACCGTGTTCTGCGCGTTCTGCCCCGCCTTGCAGTTGAGCTTGATGTTGAACTTGCGGTCGCCCGTGGTGGTGCCTTTGCCCTTGAAGTTGCTCTGCGGCACCTTGCCGAAATCCACCAGGATGTTCTTCGAACCCAGGTCCACCGTGCACGACGGCGTGAGGATCGTGATGCCATTGCCCAGCAGGTTCGTCGTGAGCACCGACTTGTTGTCCGCCACGCTGTAGTACCTGGTGTAAGTGCCCTGCGCGAGCGGGCCGTTGCCGGTCACGGCCGCGATCTTGAAAAGCTCCACCTGGAAGCGCGATGAAGCGTTGAAATCGCCGAAGTCCCTCTGGGTCGAGCGGTCGTGCGGGTAGTAGTTGACCGAGCTCTCGTTGAAATAGCGCGACAGCCGGATGCCGACGCCGGGCACTGTGGTGGTGAACACGTGGTCGTAGCCCGGCACCTCGGTGCCCTGCAACATCACGCCCTTCACGTTGCCCCCGCCTTCGCAGGTCCACGGCTTGTTGATGGCGGTTGACGAAGGAATGGGGAAAAGCTGCGACTTGAACATGGTGCCGACCGCCGCATCGTTCGGAATGATGACGCGGCCCATCGCCATGTCGACCGTCTTCTCGATATAGCCCGGCGTGACGGTGCACGCGGCCCACGCGCTCTGTGTGCCGAGCCACAGCGCGACGGCAGGTGCGGCGAAGCGCACGGAACGGCGCGCGGTCTTCATCGCGCGAAATGGATGGCTGCGGTTCATTCCGTTCCCTTCGGTTGCGCGACGACCGGCACGGCGGCGGCGCATTGGCCGTTCAGCTCGCGGATCGGCGGCGGGTTCTTTTCATCTGGCAGGCTGTAGGGCACGACACATCGGTCGGCCTTGTCCTGGCCCCAGCGCACGGTCAACTGGCCGCTGCTGCCCGCGCCAGTCACAAAGGCTTGGCCGTCGGGACCGACGATGCCGACCTCCTGGCCCGCCTCGTTCTCGATCTTCGAGCCGAGCGGCAGCATGCGGCCCTTGAGGTCGGTGAGCACCATCAGCAGGCGGAAGCCCACCGAGGTCTCGAACTTCGCGACCACCACGGCGCCGCGAGTGGGCACCACCTCGGTGGCGGCATTCTTCACTTCCACTGTGTCGTCGAGGTCGCCAGTGCGGATGGCCAGGCGGTTCAGGCGGTAGGGCGCGAGGTTGGGAATGATCGCGTTGCCGGCCCGGTCGGTCGCCACGCCGGGTTGAGACTCGAAGCCGACGCCAGAGGCCTTGGGCGCCAGCACCAGCGCCACGGTCTCGCCCAGCGGCTGCGACATCGTGACGCCGCCGCCGTGGACCAGCACGCCGCCCGAGATGCCGAAGGTGCTCTGCCCGTAGCCGCTGCCCTGCGAGTGGCCGACGTCGAAGCGGCCCAAGGACGCCAGGTAGCTCGCGCTCGCACTGCCGCTGCTGCCGCCGCCCCGGTTCGCGGCACCGGCTGTCACGTTGTAGGTCAGGCGGCTGTCCTCGAAGGCCGAGCCGTAGACGCTGGCCTGCTGGTTGACCCGTCCGGTGCTGTCGCGGGTGGCCGTGTACATCGCACTGGCGTTGGTGTCGCCCAGCGGAATGCTCAGCGTGAACATCACCTGGCGCACCGAAGGCCGGCTCAGGCTGGCGGTGTGGTTGTAGAAGACGCTGTAGCCGAAGCGCTTGTAGTTGCCCGAGTAGCCCAGTTGCACCAGCCGGTCCTTCGCGCTGGTGCCCCAGTAGCTTTGCTGGCGCGCAGATGCGAACAGCGAGCCCAGGTCGCCGATCTGCTGCGAGACCTCGAACCGCACTTCGTTGCGGCGGCTGTTGAACGACTCGAAGGGCCGCAGATCCTGCATCTGCACTGCCTCCTGGAAGGTGCGATAGCCACTGGTCGAGTAGCGGTAGCCCGCCACGCGGAAGTTGGTGCCCGAACCGAGGAACGACTTCGAATAGAGGAAGCGCACCGACTGGCCGTCATAGGTCTTCACGCTGTCGATGGGCGTGCGGTCGGTGGTGCGCGCGCTCGACAGGTCGACCGACACGGCGCCGAAGTCGCGCAGGTTCTTGCCCATGCCCACGAGCAGCGACTGGTACATGCTCGCCATCAGGACGCCTCCGTAGACCGAGAACTCATTGCCCAGCCCGCGCGCGAGCGTCGCCTGCATGAAGGCCGGTTGGGAGAGCGACGACCGAACGCCCAGCACGCTGCCGCCGTCGGAGCCGTTGCGGTACTTGCCGACAGTGGCCGAATAGCGCCACGTGCCCTCGCGAAGCAGCGTGGGCACGGCCGAGAAGGCCTGTGTGTAGCGGGTCTGGCGGCCGTCGGCCTCCGCGACGCTCACTTCGAGATCGCCACTCGACGCGGTGGGATAGAGGTCGTCGATGACGAACGGACCCGGCGCCACGAAGGTGCTGTAGATGACGTAGCCGTTCTGACGCACCGTCACGCGTGCGTTGGTCTGCGCCACGCCCCGGATGGTGGGCGCGTAGCCCTGCTGGCTGTCGGGCAGCATTGCGTCGTCGGAGGAAAGCTGCACGCCGCGGAACGGCAGGCTGTCGAAGAAGTTGCCGGGCGTGTTGCCGTCGCCAATCAGCAGTCGACCGTTGATCGGGGCGATGTCACGCTGCATGTAGGTGCCGATGCCCTGCCAGCGGCTCTTGCCGTCGATGCCGCGGTTGTAGGTAGAGAAATGGCGGAAGCGCCAGTCGCCGTGGTTGAAGCCGGCGCGAAGGCCCGCGAACAGCGTGTTGCGCTGCAGGGTCTTGTTGCGATCGGCGAAGGGGTTGCCGTCGAACACGTTCTGCGGAGTCCCCACGGGCGTCGGATCGTTGCGGTAAATGTCCCCGCTGTAGCGCGCGAAGTTGACCTGGTAGTCCAGCATGGCGGCGGTGATGCCCTTGTCCCACTTCTCGGGACCGACCGCGCCGCGCGCCGAGCGCTTGAGCGCCGCCTGCGGAATGCTCACGAACAGGCGCTGCTTGCCGGCGTTGTAGGTCACCGCGGCATCGGGAATGATTTTGGTCAATTCGATGCAGGCCTCGTCAGGAGCGTTCGCGAGTTCGGGGAATACCGCCACGTTGACACCCCACGCGTCGAGCATGCCGCGCGTGAGGCAGGGTTCGGCGTCGTTCTTGCCCTCTTTGGCCGCGAAGCGGATCTCGGTCTGCCCGGTGACGCGCTCGTTGAGCGACACGTCGACCATGTACTTGCCCGCCAGCACGCGGTTGCCGAAGGAGAAGAGCGAGAGGTCCGCATGCGGCTGGTCGCCGCCGATGCCGAGGAATTCTTCGTTGAAGCTGGAGCCGGCCAACTGCTCCTGTGCGTGGCTGGGCGCACCAAGTGCGCCCAGCAAGGTGGCGCACAAGGTCAGCTGGAACGGCGCGCGAAGAGCGGGTGAGCGGCGCATGGCGGTTCGGCTCTTGCGTATCAGCGCTTGGCGCTGTCGGTGGAAGGCACCGGCGGTGGGACGACCTCGGCCTTCACGGCCACGGGCTCGGCGCCCATGGGCACCCTGACGAATTCTTCGGGCGTCTCGCCGCCGTAGTCGTTGAGCGTGGTGTAGTTGACCTGGACCGCTTGCGGCGTTTTCACCGCGTCCAACGGATAGCTTGCCTCGCCGAACGGCGGCACCATGTCGGCGTTGATCAGTTGCTGGCCGCTGTTGATGTTCAGCGCGGTAAAAGTCACGTGGTAGGCCGTGGGATTGCCGACCTTCAGCACGGCGCCCTGCCCTTCGGCACCGGCATTCACAGCCCACTTGAGTTGCCCGCGCGATTCCTCGGACTTGCCCGCAAGCTTCGAAGGCCGGTAGAACAGCTTGATGCGACTGCGCACCGCGATCTGCAAGACGTTCTCTTCGTTCGACTTCTCGGGAATCTCCTTGACGTTGAGCCAGAAGACCGATTCGCGGTCGGCCGGCAGTTCGCCGGCCACGCGCATGATGCGCAGGATGTTCTCCATGCCCGGGTCCAGCCGCGACAGCGGCGGCGTGACGAGCAACGCGGTCTTGTTCTTGCCTTCGCCGGCGTCGATCCACGACTGGACCACGTAGGGCGAGGTGCCGGTGTTCTTCACCGGAATGGAGGCTTCGCGGTCCCTCTCGCCGAGGATCACGCGGGTGCCGCCGAGCATCACGCCGGCGTCGGCCGGCCACTGGAAGCCCAGTATCAGCAGGATGGCGAAAGCCCAGCGGAAGCGATGGTTGCTGCACATAAAAAAGAATCCTTGGGCGCGGGTCCAACGCATGGAACGAGCGCACCCCAGCACCGCGGCGCACATCGAGCGCCGTCGGAAAGGGCAAAAAAGAGAGATGCCGGCGCCGGCGGAGACGCGGAGGTCCGAGCGCGGTGCAAGCGGGAGCGGCATCGCCGACCGGCGCGAAGCGTCTGTGCGCTCCGGCCGGCGGCGGGCCGCAGACGCGCCTATTTACTTGTAGGCAACCGTGAACTGCGCAACCGCGTTGGCCGGGCCGGACATCACGGAGGTCTTGGTCGCAACGTACGCAGCCTGGAACTTCAGCGAGTTGTCGCCGAGGCCGAGGACGTAGTCAGACGATGGCGAGCCGAGCGGGATCTTGGTGCCGGCGGAATCGCCGAGCTCGACCGCCACGCCCGAAGCGGCGGATACACCAACCTGACCGGCATTGGCCACGCGCAGAGTGGTCGCGTTGTCGGCATCGGCCGTGCCCGAGAACGTCACGGTGGCGCCCTTGGCGGTTGCGCCGCAACCCAGCAGGTCGATCGTGAAATTGGCGGGGGTCGACTTCTTGCCGACGATGGCGGTGCTCACGGCCGACGCGCCGGTGCCGGTGACACTGCCGAACACCGTACGCGAAACCTTGCCGAGCGGCACGGTCAGGTTCTGGCTGTTTGGGGAGATCGAGCAAGGCGCGTCGACGATTTCACCGGTGAAATTGATGGTCCCGTCAGCGGCGAAAGCGCCTTGCGACATGACGCCGGTCACGGCCAGAGCTGCGAACTTGACGAGTACAGACTTCTTCATTTTTTGCGTTCCCTAGGAATTGAAATAACTGAATTGCGACTGCCTTATGCAGGGCAGGCCGCAGTTTAATTACCCAAAGAAGCAAGAAGACGGCATTTATCGCCGTTTAACAGTGGTTGACAGTGTTATCACGCCGATCGTGACAAACGCCCAAATGCAAACAAGCTTAACTATTCGGCGATCTGCAGCACAAGCTTGCCGAAGTTCTCGCCGCTGAAGAGCCGATTGAGCGCTTCCGGAAAGGTATCGAGGCCCGTAACCACGTCTTCTTTGCTCTTCATGCGGCCATCTTTCAGGTATCCGGCGAGTTCAGCGATGGCAATGTGATAGCGCTCGGCGTAGTCGAACACCACGATGCCTTCCATCCGCGCCCGGTTCACGAGCAGACTCAGGTAGTTCTTCGGCCCGGCGCCCGGCATGCTGTTGGCGTTGTTGTACTGGCTGATCGCGCCGCAGATGATCACGCGGGCCTTGCGTGCGAGCCGTGCCAGCACCGCATCGAGGATTTCGCCACCGACGTTGTCGAAGTAGATGTCCACGCCGTTGGGGCAATGGGCCTTGAGGCCTTCACGCACCGCGCCGGGGCCGGCCTTGTAGTCGATGCAGGCGTCGAAGCCCAGCTCCTTGACCACCCAGTCGCACTTGGCGGCGCCGCCGGCAATGCCGATCACGCGGCAACCCTTGATCTTGGCGAGTTGCCCCACCGTCTGGCCGACGGCACCGGCCGCGCCGGAGATGACGACCGTTTCGCCCGCCTTGGGCTGGCCCACGTCCATCAGGCCGAAATAGCCGGTCATGCCGGGCATGCCCAGCACGTTGAGCCACTGCGTGATCGTGCCGACCTGCAGGTCGATCTTGACCAGGCCGTTGCGCTTGATCTGGTCTTCAGGAATGAGGATGTATTCCTGCACGCCCAGCGTGCCGTACACCGTGTCGCCCACCGCGAACTGCGGGTTCTTCGAGGCGATGACACGGCCGACGCCGCCGGCGCGCATCACCTCGTCGATGGCCACGGGCGCGATGTAGCTCTTGGCATCGTTGAGCCAGCCGCGCATGGCGGGGTCGAGCGACAGCGACAGCGTCTTGACCAGCACTCCGCCCTCGGCCGGCTCGCCGACGGGCTCGGTGGTGAACTTCCAGTTCTCGCGGGTGGCTGTGCCCTCGGGGCGTTTGGCGAGGCGGACCTGGTGGTTGGTGAGTGAGCTGCTCATGGTGTCTCCTTGATTGACGGACGCTGGCACGGAGGCGCATCGTAGCCGTGGCCATCGCGCCGGCTGGTAGCACAGGCGACAGCGGAAAACACCCCGGGCGAGCTCAGATCCGCACGACGATCTGCAGGCCCGGATTCGCGTTGCGCACAGTCAGCGTGCCCCCGTGCGCCTCGGCAACCAGCCGGCACAGGTACATGCCCAGGCCGACGCCGCCGGTGGCCCGAGCCCGTGCCCCGTCGGTCCGGTAGAAGGGCTCGGTAAGCCGCCCGAGCTGCGCTTCGTCGACGCCCGGGCCGTGGTCTCGCACCTCGAGTTCGACGCCTTGCGCGTTGCCGTCCACCACTGCGCGCAGCGACAGGCACGGCGGCCGGGGCGCCTCGGTGCTGTAGCGCAGGGCGTTGTCCAGCAGGTTGCGCACCAGGAGGCGGATGCGCATGCGGTCGATCGAATGCGGCGGCAGGCCTTCCGCAAGGTCGAGGTGCACGTTCTCCGCGCCGGGCATCTCGGCCACGATCTGCCGCACGAACGTCGCAAGGTCGACCGGTTCTCGCTGTAGCGCCGCATGCGGGCTCGCCAAGCGCTCGCTTTCGAGCAGGTCGCTGATCAGGTCGCGCATCTCGTTGAGGTCGCGCAGCAGCGCTTCGCGCTCGGCCTGGCCCTCGGGCGTGGCAGGCAGCAGCTCGGCATTGAGACGGGCGCGCGTGAGCGGCGAGCGCAACTCGTGGCTCAGCGCCAGCAAGAGGCCGCGCTTGGCATCGAGCATCGCCTGGATGTCGTCGGCCATGGTGTTGATGCGCTGCGCGAGGTCGCCCAGGTCGTCGTTGCGGCGCACCGGAATCGGCTGGGTGAACTCGCCGCGGCCGAAGCGCTGCGCGCCTTCGCGGATGTCGATCAGCGGCCGCAGCAGGCGGCTCACATAGGCGTAGCCCAGCAGCACGCACGACAGCAGCAGGCCCAATGTGGCCCAGCCGGTCGCACGCGGCGCGAGCTGCCAGAGCTTGGGCGCCCAGCCGAAGATGACGCGGTGGCCGTCGGCCGTCGGGCGGATGAACCACTTGTCACCGCCGAGCACATCCTCGCGATCGTGCATCCAGCCGCCGGGGCTGTGCGACCCGCCCGGGTTGGAATCCCAGTTGACCGTGGGCCCGACGATGCGGATGGTGATCGGCAGCCGGGCCACCAGCGCCTGCGCGCGCGCCACGTCGGGCGGCGTGCCGATTTCGGCGACGAGCCGGTCGGCATAGTCCACCAGCATCGGCTTCGCCGCCTCGGCCCAGCCGGTGGAGAAGGCCTTCTTCATGCCGCCCATGAAGACGCCGGCCATTACCACCGCCAGCAGCACGAACATCATCACCAGGCGAACGCGCAGCGACCGGCGCCAGCGGCGCTTGCCCTGCACCTTCTCGTGCCACTGGGCGTGCCATTGCCTGCGCATTTCCGCGCGGCGGCAGGCCATTTCGCGCCACGCTTCGCGGTGGTCTCTTCCGCCGAATCTCATGCAGGCTCGCTGCGTGCAACGGCCAGCGCGTAGCCGGCATTGCGCAGCGTCTTGATGCAATCCAGCGGCTCCAGCTTCTTGCGCAGGCGGCTCACCACGATGTCGACCGCGCGGGTGTAGAGCTCGGCCTCGTGGCCGCGCAGGCGGTTCAGGATGTCGTCGCGGCTGAAGACCTTGCCGGGCTCGGCCGCCAGCAGCGCGAGCAGTTCGAACTCGGTGCCGGTGAGCTCGATGCGCTCGCCATGGCGCAGCACCTGGCGCCGGTCGAGATCGATGGAGAGGCCGTCGAACACGCGCAGCTGCGTGCCGTTGTTGCCGTTGCCATTCGTCGTGGCTGGCGTGCTGCGCTGGCGCCGCAGGATGGTCTGCACCCGCGCCACCAGTTCGCGCGGCTCGAAGGGCTTGGGCACGTAGTCGTCGGCGCCGAGCTCCAGGCCGACCACGCGGTCCATCACCTCGCCGCGGGCGGTGAGCATCACGATGGGGATGTCGCTTTCCTTGCGGATCTCGCGGCACAGCGCAAAGCCGTCCATCTCGGGCAGCATCACATCGAGGATGGCCGCGTCGTACTGGCCGGCGCGCAGCATGGCGAGCCCTGCGCTCGGGCGCACGGCGCTTTCGAGCGTGCAACCGAAGCGTGCGAAGTAGGTGGTCAGCGGCGCGGCGAGATGTTCGTCGTCGTCGATCAGCAGGATGCGCGGCATGGCGGGATTGTGCCTCCTGGCAAACATGTGGCGGATGACTTCGCTCACCATCAGACCGGTCGGCATCGCACCGCCAACGTCGGGATCAGGATCACCATGGATCGGCACGGCCGATGCGGCCCAGGTGCGTGAGGCCGAAACCCGAGGCGTACTTGAGTCCGTAGCCGAGTGCGCGGTCCAGGCCGATGTGGGTGAACCAGATCAGCGCGCCAGCCACGGCCCACGGCATGACCGCGAGCACACCGAGCACGAGCAGCGCGACGGGTCCGAGGTACGAGTGCGCCGCGTTGTAGAGCGCCGCGCCGACGCGCGGACCTGCGAGGTAGCCCAGCAGCGAGAGGTCGGGCACGAGCAGCCAGAGCGCGAACACGCCCCAGCCGAGACCGAACTGCGTGTAGGCAGCCAACGCGGCGGCCAGCACGAACGCACCTTCGAGCCGCAGCAGGGTGCGAACGCCGCCCGCGGCCGCGTTCGATGCGTCAGCCGCGGGCGCAGCCCGCGTCACCCATGAAACAGCTGCCGGAGCACGCCGTGTCACGAGTCCGCGCGCGGAGACCGACTCAGCCATGACGGCTCCAGCGACGTCCGCCGCGGTCCATGAAGTCGCGCACCTTCTGTTGCTGCGCGGCGTTCAGGCTGTCGTAGAAGTCGGCAGCGGCGGCGATGATTTCAGGGCTGCCGTTGCGCACCGCAGTCGTCTTCTCGTCGATGAGCCGCGTGGCACCCGCCTGATCGAGCTTGTTGCCCGCGAACAGCGCCTTGAACTGCGAACGCGGATCCCCCGCGCCACCCGCGCCGCGCAAGGCTTCGCGCTGCGCCTGCAGCTTCTCGGCCAGCACGGTGAGCTTCTGCTTTTGCGAGGTGTCGAGTTCGAGCTTGCTGCCCACGCGCTCGACCATCTTGCTGCGGAACTCGGCGCTGTCGCCGCCCCAGCCGTGGCGTTGGCCTGCACAGCCGGCGATGCTGCCAGCCACCATCGCCGCGCCGGCGAAACCGAAGAGAGTGCGTTTGATCCAGTGTTTCATGAGACGTCCTTGTGTTGTCGGAAGAAGAGGAAGCTCGATGGTGCGATTTGCGCGCTCCGAAGTCCTCTCACCGCGGTTTCGGCGTGTTTCGTTTTATTGCGACACGCGAGGCCACAGCGCGATGACTCTTGCTCAGAGCTTGCTGCTGTTGTTGCGTGCGGCTTCGGCGCGTGCGTCGACGGGGTTTTGCATCGTCGAGACGACCTTGCTGTTCACGCGCGAGCCGGAGGTCACGTTCTGGTCCGGGGCGGCGGCGGTGCGCACGGCTTCGGCGACGACACGGGCGCGGTCGGTCGAGACCGCCACAGTTTCCGGGCCGCGCGAGCCGCGCACGATGTTCTGGTCCGGCGCCGACGCGGTGCGCACGGCTTCCGCGCTGACCTCGGCGCGGCTCTTGGCCGATACCGCAGGCTGCACGCCTTCGTAGCTCTCGGCCTTGGCGCCTGCTGCGGCGAGCATGACGAACGAGCCGACGGTGATGATCTGAGTCAGGGAGAGGGACTTCATGGTGCAAACCTTTCAGGGGGTGTTGAGGAGCCCTGATCGTGCTTGCAGAGGCGCGGCAAGTCCTTTCACCGCGGTTTCGGCGTGTTTCGTTTTATTGCGACGCTATTGCTTTCGCAGTAACCCGAGCAACGCGGCCAGTGCGGCGCAGGGCGCGAGCAGTGCCCAGAAGCCCGCATGCGCATAGCCCAGGCCGCCGGCCAGCGAGCCCACCGCGAACGCTGCGATCGGTGGCCAGGCCTTGCGCACACGCCCTGCGGCCGCGTCTGTGGCAGGTGCGCGCACGGCCATGTCGACGAGGTCCATCACGAGCTGCGTGACATTGCCGGTCATCACCGTGCTGGGCGTCAGCCGCGCGAAGACGCTGCGCGCGGCGGTGTTCTGGATCGACATGGTCAGCACGCCCACCAGCCCGACCGCGATGGCCGACACGCCATTGCCGCTCACGAACGGGCCGGCCCACACGCCGGCCACCATGAAGGCCAAGAGAAAGAGCAACTGCGTGGCCATCAACGGCACTGCGGTGTCGAGCCCGCGGCGCTCGCGGCGCAGCTGGAATATCCGCGTGGCGGCCACGCCGAGCACGAACATCGGCAGGGCCAGCAGCTTGCCGACCACGCCCGAATGCGCGCTGCCCGCCATGGCCGCACCGATCAGCACGAAGTTGCCGGTGACATGCGCAGTGAAGAGCCCGAACAGCGCCACGAAGCCAAGGGTGTCGACGAAGCCGCCCGTGAAGGCGAGCAACATGCCGCGCCACGCGCTGTCGGGCGGGTTCTCCGCGGCGGGCGCTCGGGCAGAGGTTGCAGGGGTGGCGTTCGTCATTCCCGCAACCTCCCGCCGCGCATCAGCCCGCGAGGGCCGTGGCAGGGTCGTCGGACTCGAGGATGCCCTTGGCCCACGCCTCGAGCTTGCTGGTGTCCGCGCGCAGCACTTCCTGTTTCACGGCGAGGATGCGCGACGGATGCATCGAGAAGCTGCGCAATCCCAGCCCGAGCAGCAAGCGGGTGAAGGCCACATCGCCCGCCATTTCGCCGCATACGGCCACGCCCTTGCCCTGGCGGCGGCACTCGGCGATGGTGTCGGCCACCAGCTTGAGCACCGCGGGGTGCGCGGGGTCGTAGAGGTGTGCCACCGACTCGTCGGCCCGGTCGATCGCCAGCGTGTACTGGATCAGGTCGTTGGTGCCGATCGACAGGAAATCGAAGTGCTTCAGGAAGAGCTTGAGCGTGAGCGCGGCGGCCGGAATCTCGATCATGGCGCCGAGCTTCACGGGGCCGTACACCGCGCCGCGGTTGTCCAGTTCCACACGTGCAAAGTCGATCAACGAGAGCGTCTGGCGAATTTCGCTCGCGTGCGCGAGCATGGGAATCAGCAGGTGGATCTCGCCGTGCGCCGCAGCGCGCAGGATGGCGCGCAACTGCGTGAGGAACATCGCCGGATCGGCCAGGCTCCAGCGGATGGCGCGCAGGCCGAGCGCGGGGTTCAGGTGCTCCTGCTTGCTGCCGGACTTGCTCTCCAACTGCTTGTCGGCGCCCACGTCGATGGTGCGGATCGTGACCGGCATGCCCTGCATGCCCTCGACCGCGCGCTTGTAGGCCTGATATTGCTCTTCCTCGTCGGGCAGGCGGGTCTGGCGCGCCGACGACTCGCGGCCCATGAAGAGGAATTCGCTGCGGAACAAACCCACGCCCACCGCGCCGGCCTTGACGGCGCCCACGGTGTCCTCGGGCATCTCGATGTTGGCGAGCAGCTCGACGCGCTGGCCGTCGAGCGTGACCGCAGGCTTGTGGCGCAGCCGCGCTAGCCGGCCGCGTTCGAGGTCGCCCTGGCGCTGCTTGAAGCCGTACTCGGCCAGGATGATCGGCGAGGGGTCGATGATCATCACGCCGGCGTCGCCGTCGATGATGACCCAGTCGTCCTGGCGCACCAGCTGGCTCGCGGTGCGCGCGCCGACGATGGCCGGAATGTCCATGCTGCGCGCGACGATGGCCGTGTGCGAGGTGCGCCCGCCCACGTCGGTCACGAAGCCCGCGAACACGCTCTTCTTGAACTGGAGCATGTCGGCCGGCGAGAGATCGTGCGCGATCAGCACCAGCGGCACATCGATGCCGTCGCCCGCGGTGGGGTCGTCGTCCTCGTCGTGGGAGGTGGCGCGCTTGCGGCGCGGCGGGCTGGGCGCGAGCACCGCAGCCGTGCCCTTCATGCGGTGCAGGAGGCGTTCGACCACCTGTTCGAGGTCGGCCTTGCGCTCGCGCAGGTACTCGTCCTCCATCTCGTCGAACTGGCGCGCGATGATTTCCAGCTGCGTGGTCAGCGCCCATTCGGCGTTGTAGAGCCGGTCGGTGATCCAGTGCTTGACGCCGCCGGTGAGGGCCTCGTCCTGCAGCAGCATCTGGTGCACTTCGAGCAGCGCGGCAAGCTCGTGCGGCGCGTCGTTCGGGCCCATCTGCGCGACGCTGGTCTGCAGCTTGGCGAGTTCGTCGGCGACGGCGTTGCGCGCGGTACGCACGCGGTCGATCTCGGTCTCTATCTCTTCGGGCTTGATGAAGTAGTGGGCGACATCGATGCGGCTCGACACCACCAGCACCGCGCGGCCGATGGCAATGCCACGGGCGACAGGGAGGCCGTGGACTGCGAAGGTCATCGCTTCAGACCCTCCGTCCGCCGCGAGCGCGAAGCGAAAGCGAATTCGGAAGATGCCGTCGAACCGGCTTTGCTGGGCGACTGGCATCGCCCCCTGAAAGGGGGTTGGCGTTTACACGAAGTGAAAAAGCCTGGGGGTGAGCCATTTCATTCGCCTTCGCCGAACTTGTCGTCCATCAACTGGACGATGGCGTTCATCGCTTCTTCTTCCTGCTGGCCGTTGGTCTCGAGCTCGACCGTGGAGCCCAGGCCCGCGGCCAGCATCATGACGCCCATGATGCTCTTGGCATTGATGCGGCGGTCGCCGCGCGAGAGCCACACCTCGCAGGGGTAGCTGCCTGCGAGCTTGGTCAGCTTGGCCGATGCGCGTGCATGCAGGCCCAGCTTATTGCTGATGGTCACGGATTTCTTGATCACTGTGCTTTCTTTTTGCCTGGTTCTGGGGAGCCGCCACCGCCACCTGCATGACGCCCGCGGTGCCACCCGCAATGGCGCGCTGCACCAGCGTGTCGAGCGGTTCGTGGCGGTAGGTGACGGCGCGCAGCAGCATCGGCAGGTTGACGCCCGCCACCAGCTTCGAATGAACGCCGTCCACCAGCTTCTGCGCCACGTTGCAGGGCGTGGCGCCGAACACGTCGGCCAGCACCAGCACTTGCGAACGCGGGGCGCGCAGCTGCTGCGCGAGCGTGATGCGTGCGGCGGCCAGCGTTTCCTCGGGCGACACGTTGGGCAGCACGTCGAGCGCGACGACAGCCTGCTCGCAGTCGGGAAACACATGCAGCGCGCACTGCCGCAGCGCCTGCGCGAACGGTGAGTGGGCGATGATGAGGATGCTGTTCATGCGGCTCGGAGGACGACGCGTCGATTATGCGGGGGCGCCCAGGGGAAGTAGAGATAAGACATAACGCATCAGCCCGCGAAAAAACGGACATTGCCGCCGTTCACGGGAGGCGCAGGCCTTCGAAGAAGGTCTTGGACGCCTCGGGAGACGAAGGCCTGCCGAGCACGGTGGCCTGATAAAGCGCCACGGTGCCGTCTTTTTGCGATTGGGCGAACCAGAGCACCTGGACAGGGGCGGCGCCCTGCTGCTGCTGCGGCAGGGCCTCGAGCCGCACCGGTCCGGGCATTGCGGTCGCACGCTGCAGGGCTGCAGGGGCTTCCGTCACCTTCGCCTCGCCCAGTTGGCTGCGCGTGGCCGCGCGCCACGCATTGAGCCAGGCCTCCGCCTGCGCCGGACCGTCGGCAGAGGCATGGGCAATGGCGAACGTCGCGCCGCCGGTCTCGCAGCCGGCCATGTCGACCTGCACGGACTCGGCACCCAGGGGCAGCGCGCGGTTCGCGCGGTCGGGCTTGCAGGGCAGGAGCGCGACCAGGCCCGCATCGGCGATCGACACCTCGCGCCAGTTGAAGGTGGGGCTGCAGGCGGCGAGGAAGACGGCCGCAGCTGTCAGCGCAAACCAGGGACGGGGGGCGAACGACGGCATGGGGGAGCGATTATCGAGCCACAGGATGCGGTATAGGCCCGCGGCCAGCACCAACCTGCGGGCGGAACTAGAATCGCCCCGCCCTTCTCCCCCCCGCTGCCATGAAAAAATACATCGCTGCCACCGCCGTCGCTCTTGCATTGGCCGTCGGCGTGGGCGTGTACCTCGGCTCCGGCAACACGGCCGCCCCGGCTTCGACCTTCGTGCTGCTGGACGGCACCCAGAAGACCACCGCCGACCTGAAGGGCAAGGTCACCCTGGTCAACTTCTGGGCCACCAGCTGCGTGACCTGCGTCGGCGAGATGCCCAAGGTCATCGCGACCTACGACAAGTACAAGTCCAAGGGTTACGACACGCTGGCGGTGGCCATGAGCTACGACCCGCCCAGCTACGTCGTCAACTTCGCCGAAACCCGCAAGCTTCCGTTCAAGGTGGCGATCGACAACACCGGCAGCGTGGCACAGGCCTGGGGCGACGTGAAGCTCACGCCGACCACCTACCTCGTGAACAAGCGGGGCGAGATCGTGAAGCGCTATGTAGGCGAGCCCGACTTTGCCGAGTTGCACAAGCTCATCGAGAAGCTGCTGGCCGAGGCCTGAAGCCGCTCCCAACGAAAAAAGGCGCTACCTGGTAGCGCCTTTTGTTTTTTGCAGCCGCCCTTACTGATTGCGGAAGCTGTCGTGGCAGGCCTTGCAGCTCGCGCCGGTCGGGCCGAACTGGGCCTTGAGCGCATCGATGTTGCCTGCCTTGGCGGCGACCGCCAGCTTGCCGGTCTCCTCGATCAGCTTCTGCTGGCGCTCCTTGAACTTGGCGTCTTCCTTCCAGACTTCGGGCTTGGCCTTGCCGCCCTCGGTGCCTGGGCCGAAGGCGGTCCAGGGCAGCTTCGCCATCTCTGCCACCACCTCGGCGTTGGCGGCGGCAGCTGCCGCATCGTAGGGAACCCGGCCGTTGGCCATGGCGCCCAGGCGGCCGAAATGCTGGCTCATCACGAACAGTGCGCTCTGGCGGTACTTGATGGCGTCTTCGGGCTTGGCGAACTGGGCCGCGGCGGGCAGGGACATCGCAGCGCAGACGGCTGCAAGGGCGAACGAGGCAAGTCGGATCATCGTGGGTCCTTGTTGGGGGTGGGCAACGCCGTCGAACGCGGCGCTGCGGCCGAGTGTAGGGGCGGACCATGTCGCGCGCATAGCGACAACCCGAAGCAACCTGCGACCCGGACTTTGATAATCTGCGCCTTCCGCAGCCTCGCGCGTCCCCGCGCACCCTTCGATGACCGACTCCTCCGCGGCCGCCCTCCAGGCGGCGGACCGCACCGCCGCCCGCACCCGCGTCTGGGACCTGCCGACGCGTCTTTTTCACTGGACACTGGCCATCGCCGTGCTCGGCCTGATCGGCACCGGCCTGAACGGCATCATGGAATGGCACATCCGCCTCGGCTACACAGTGCTTGCGCTGCTGCTGTTCCGGCTGCTCTGGGGCTTCGTGGGCGGGCGCTGGTCGCGCTTCGCGGCGTTCATCTATGCGCCGGGTTCGGTCGTCAACTACCTGCGCGGGCGGGCGCATCCGGATCACCTGATCGGGCACACGCCGCTGGGGGCGCTGTCGGTGTTCGCGGTGCTGGCGATCCTCGCATTCCAGGTCGCCACCGGACTCATGGCCGACGACGAAATCTCCGCCTCCGGACCGCTCACACGCTTCGTCTCGGGTGCGGTCGTGAGCTTCGCCACGGGCTGGCACAAGGCGCAGGGCAAGTGGATCGTGATCGTCCTCGTGAGCCTGCATGTGCTGGCCGTGCTGTTCTATGTGCTGGTCAAGCGGCATCGCCTGGTGCGGCCGATGGTCTCGGGCGACAAGCTGGTCTCGAGCGCGAACGGCCAGGTCGCCGAAAGCCGTGACGACGCGGCTTCGCGCGGACTGGCGCTGGTCTTGTTCGTGTTGTGCGCGGGCGTGGCGTACTGGGTGGCGTCGTTGCGCGCATGAGCTCTTCGGTTTCTCGCCCTTTGCCGCTGGCGGACACGCCGGTCGTCGTGCTGCTCACGCCCGATGAAGCCCACGAGATCGACGCCGCGCGCGCGATCTTTCGCGACTATGCCGGCTCGCTGGACATCGACCTGGGCTTCCAGGATTTCGACGGCGAATTGGCCGGCCTGCCCGGCGAGTACGCCGAGCCGCGTGGCACGCTGCTGCTGGCGCTTGTGGACCCGGCGAACATCAAGGAAGAAGCGGGCCGGCAGGCCCCGACGCTGCAGCGTGCCGATGGTTCGCTGGCGCACGTGGCTGGCTGCTGCGCCCTGCGTCCGCTCGACAACGCGGACTATGCGAATGCGGCGGAAATGAAGCGGCTGTTCGTGCGGCCCGGCTTCCGCGGCCTCGGGCTGGGCCGGCAGCTGGCCGAGGCGATCCTCGATGCCGCACGCGCCGCCGGCTACGGGTGCGTGCTGCTCGACACCCTGGACGACATGGAATCGGCGCGGGCACTCTACGAAGATTTGGGCTTCGTGGAAGTGCCGCCCTACTATCACAACCCCATCGCCGGGGCGCACTACCTCAAGGCAGATCTCTGATCGATCAGCCGCGGGCTTGCGCGAGCAGCGTGTCCGCGTCGCTGACTTCGAACTTGCCCGGTGCCTCGACGTTGAGCGTCGCGACCTTGCCGTCCTTCACGAGCATCGAATAGCGATTGCTGCGCAGGCCCATGCCGCGGCCCGTCAGGTCGAGCGTGAGGCCGGTGGCCTTGGCGAAATCGGCGCTGCCGTCGGCCAGCATGCGCACCTTGGCGCCGGTCTTCTGGTCGCGCGCCCAGGCGCCCATCACGAAGGCGTCGTTCACGCTCACGCACCAGATCTCGTCCACGCCGGCGGCCTTGAAGTCATCGAAGTGCTGCACGTAGCCCGGCACGTGCTTGGCCGAGCAGGTGGGCGTGAAGGCGCCCGGCAGCGCGAACAGCGCGATGGTCTTGCCGGCCGAAGCCTTGCTCACGTCCACGGCGTTCGGACCGATGCTGCAGCCTTCGCCCTCGACTTCGGAATATTCCTGCAGGGTGGCCGAAGGAAGGGTGTCACCGACTTTGATCATTGAATGCTCCTGAAAATGAAAAACGGCCCACATTGTGGGCCGTTTCCGGTTGAGTCGTCGGACTCGAAGATCAGACCAGCACGGCCTTCTCGACCAAGCGGGTCACAACCCAGTTCTTGGTCTTCGAGATCGGACGGCTTTCCGTGATCTCGATGGTGTCGCCCAGCTTGTACTCGCCCTTTTCGTCATGGGCGTGGTACTTGCTCGTCTTGGCCACGATCTTGCCGTAGAGCTCGTGCTTCACACGGCGCTCGACCAGCACGGTCACGGTCTTGGCACGCTTGTCGCTGACCACCTTGCCGATCAAGGTGCGCTTGAGGGATTTTTTAGCTTCCGTCATGTTCACTCCTTACTTGGCGGCTTGGGCTTCTTGCTGCTTCTGCGCAAGAATGGTCTTGGCGCGCGCGATGTCGCGGCGCGTCACGCGCAGCGTCGAGGTGTTCGACAGCTGTTGCGTGGCTTTCTGCATGCGCAGGCCGAAATGGGCCTTTTGCAGGTCTTTGACTTCGGCTTGCAGCGCTGCGACGTCCTTCGTGCGCAGGGTTGCAGCCTTGGTCACCTTGGCCGGAGCCGCGGTTTCTTTTTTCTTACGTGTTGCCATCAGTGTTCTCCTCTCAGGCGCCGAGCTGGCGAGCGACGAAGGTCGTACGCAGCGGAAGCTTGGCGGCCGCCAGGCGGAACGCTTCGCGGGCGAGTTCTTCGGGCACGCCGACGATCTCGAACACGATCTTGCCAGGCTGGATTTCAGCGACGTAGTACTCGGGGTTGCCCTTGCCGTTACCCATCCGAACTTCGGCGGGCTTGGTAGAGATCGGCTTGTCCGGGAACACGCGGATCCAGATACGGCCACCGCGCTTCACGTGACGCGAAATCGCGCGACGAGCGGCTTCGATCTGGCGCGCCGTAAGGCGGCCGCGGTCGGTGCATTTGAGACCGAAGTCACCGAAGGCAACCGAGTTGCCCCGGGTTGCGATGCCGGTGTTGCGGCCCTTTTGTTCCTTGCGGAACTTTCTGCGTGCAGGTTGCAGCATTTTTTAATACTCCGTAGTTCTAAGACCGATCACTCGGTCTTGGCACCGTCAGCTGCTGCAGCTGGCGCGGCTTTGCGGACGCGCTTAACGGCGGGTTTCGAGTCTGCACCGGCGCCGCCGGTTGCTTCTGCGGGCTTGTCGCTGCCATCGGCCGGGGCGGTGTTGCCACCGATCGGGCCACGGGCACCGGCGCGCGGGCCGGGACCACGACGATCCGAACCCGGACGGTCGCCACCCGGGCGGCCATCACGGCGCGGACCGCGCGGACGACGTTCTTCTTCAGGACGCGGCGTTTCGACGGCCGGCAGGTCATTGCGACCCAGCGTGTCGCCCTTGTAGACCCAGACCTTGACGCCGATGACGCCGTACGTGGTCTTGGCTTCCGAGGTGCCGTAGTCGATGTCGGCGCGCAGGGTGTGAAGCGGCACGCGGCCTTCGCGGTACCACTCGGTACGTGCGATCTCGATGCCGTTCAGGCGGCCAGCCGACATGATCTTGATGCCCAGGGCACCCAGACGCATGGCGTTCTGCATGGCGCGCTTCATGGCGCGGCGGAACATGATCCGCTTTTCGAGCTGCTGCGTGATGCTGTCGGCGATCAGTTGCGCATCGATTTCAGGCTTGCGCACTTCTTCGATGTTGACCGCAACCGGCACGCCGAGCTGCTTGCCCAGTTCGCGCTTGAGGTTCTCGATGTCTTCGCCCTTTTTGCCGATCACGACGCCCGGACGTGCCGAGTAGATCGTGATGCGAGCGTTCTTGGCGGGACGTTCGATCATGACGCGCGAAACCGAAGCGTTCTTCAGCTTCTTCTTCAGGTATTCGCGGACCTTGATGTCTTCGGCCAGCATGCCCGCGAAATCGCGGTCGCTTGCGTACCAGCGGCTGGACCAGTTACGGGTGACCGCAAGGCGGAACCCGGTTGGGTGGATTTTCTGTCCCATATTTCTTCCAGGCCTTCTTAGTTGCCAACCGTCACGTACACATGGCACGTGGGCTTGCTGATGCGATTGCCGCGACCCTTGGCCCGCGCCGTGAAGCGCTTGAGCGTTGCACCTTGCTCGACGTAGATGGTCTTGACCTTCAGCTCGTCGATGTCGGCACCGTCGTTGTGCTCGGCGTTGGCAATTGCCGACTCGAGCACCTTCTTGATGATCACAGCGGCCTTTTTCTGCGTGAACTGCAGAACGTTGAGCGCTTGATCGACCTTCTTGCCGCGAATGAGGTCCGCGACCAGACGGCCCTTGTCGACCGACAGGCGGACACCGCGGAGGACTGCACGTGTTTCAGACATGGTCGTTCCTTACTTCTTCTGGACTTTTTTGTCCGCGGGGTGCCCCTTGAACGTGCGCGTGAGCGCAAATTCGCCGAGCTTGTGGCCGACCATCTGGTCGGTGATGTACACAGGCACGTGTTGCTTGCCGTTGTGCACGGCGATGGTCAAACCGATGAACTCGGGCAGAACCATCGAACGACGCGACCAGGTCTTGATCGGCTTCTTGTCCTTGGTCGTCACGGCCTTGTCGGCCTTGGCCACCAGGTGGTGGTCGACGAAAGGACCCTTTTTGAGAGAGCGAGTCATGGGCTATCCCTTACTTCTTGCGACGCGACACGATGAAGACCTGCGTGCGCTTGTTGTTACGGGTGCGATAGCCCTTGGTCAGGTTGCCCCATGGGTCGACAGGGTGGCGGCCTTCGCCAGTCTTGCCTTCGCCACCACCGTGCGGGTGGTCGACCGGGTTCATCACCACACCGCGAACGGTCGGGCGAATACCCATGTGACGCTTCACACCGGCCTTGCCGAGTTGGCGCAGGCTGTGCTCTTCGTTGGCCACTTCGCCGATGGTTGCGCGGCATTCGATGTGGATGCGACGCACCTCACCCGAGCGCATGCGGACCTGGGCGTAGACGCCTTCGCGAGCCAGCAGCGTGGCCGACGTACCGGCCGAACGCGCGATCTGCGCGCCCTTGCCGGGTTGCAGTTCGATGCAGTGGATCGTCGAGCCGACCGGGATGTTGCGGATCGGCAGGGTGTTGCCGGCGCGGATCGGGGCTTCGGCGCCCGACAGCAGCGTTGCACCAGCTTCCAGACCGCGCGGGGCGATGATGTAGCGGCGCTCGCCGTCGGCGTAGCAGACCAGAGCGATGTGGGCGGTGCGGTTCGGGTCGTACTCGATGCGTTCGACCTTGGCCGGGATGCCGTCCTTGTTGCGCACGAAGTCGACAATGCGGTAGTGGTGCTTGGCACCACCGCCACGATGGCGGATCGTGATGTGACCGTTGTTGTTACGGCCGGCCTTCTGGAACTGGGGTTCCAGCAGGGCTGCGTGAGGAGCACCCTTGTGCAGGTGGTCACGCGAAATCTTCACCGCGCCGCGTTGGCCCGGCGAAGTGGGTTTCATCTTGATGACGGCCATGATTAAGCGCCTTCCCCGACGAGGTTGAGCTCTTGACCGGGCTTGAGCGTCACATAGGCCTTGCGAACGTTGTCGCGGCGGCCGATGGACTTGCCAAAGCGCTTGGTCTTGCCCTTGGTGTTGAGCACCGACACGCCCTGGACTTCGACCTTGAACATCAGTTCGACAGCGGCCTTGATCTCGGGCTTGGTGGCGTCTTGCAGCACCTTGAAAGTGACAGCGTTCGACTTCTCGCCGACCATCGTTGCCTTTTCGGACACGATCGGGGCGACCAGCACCGCCATCAGGCGGCCTTCTTCGAACGTACGTTCAGCGGCGGTAGGGTTCACGCGGCTCATGCGAACATCTCCTTGAGCTTGTCGACGGCACCCTTGGTGACCAGCACCTTCTTGTAGTGAACCAGCGACACCGGATCGGCGTAACGGGGTTCGACCACGAGGATGTTGACCAGATTGCGCGAGGCAAGGTACAGGTTTTCGTCGACTTCTTCGGCGATCACGAGCACGGACTCGAGATTCATTGCCTTGAAACGGGCTGCCAGCGGCTTCGTCTTGGGCGAATCCACGGTCAGCGAATCGACCACGGCCAGACGGCCTTCGCGAGCGAGCTGCGAGAAGATGGCGGCCATGCCGGCGCGGTACATCTTCTTGTTGATCTTCTGCGAGAAGTTTTCGTCAGGCATGTTCGGGAAAATCCGGCCACCCCCGCGCCACAGCGGCGAGGACGTCATACCGGCACGGGCGCGGCCCGTTCCCTTTTGCTTGAAAGGCTTCTTGGTCGAGTGCTTGACCTGCTCGCGGTCCTTCTGGGCGCGGGTGCCTTGGCGGGCATTGGCCTGGAATGCAACGACGATCTGGTGAACCAGGTCTTCGTTGTAGTCACGGCCGAACACGGTCTCGGGGGCGTCGTACTTCGACGCGGCCTGGCCTTGTTCGTTCAGGAGTTCGAGTTGCATTACTTCGCTCCTTCAGCCGCTTGCGGCTTGGCCTTGATGGCGGGACGCACGGTGACGAAGCCACCCTTCGAACCCGGGATCGCGCCCTTGATGAGCAGCAGTTGACGCGCTTCGTCGATGCGGAACACGTCGAGGTTTTGCGTGGTCTTGGTCACATCGCCGAGGTGACCCGTCATGCGCTTGCCGGGGAACACGCGACCGGGGTCTTGTGCCATGCCGATCGAGCCGGGAACGTTGTGCGAACGGCTGTTACCGTGCGACGCGCGTTGCGACTTCATGTTGTGGCGCTTGATAGTGCCTGCGAAACCCTTGCCGATGGAGGTGCCCTGCACGTCCACCTTCTGGCCCACGGAAAACACGCTGCCAGCCGTGATCACGCCGCCAGCCTTGTGCTGACCTGCGGTTTCTGCGGTAACGCGGAATTCCTGGATGATTTCACCAGCTTCGACACCCGCCTTGGCGAGGTGGCCGGCTTCGGGCTTGGTCACGCGCGATGCTTTGCGCGAACCGAACGTCACTTGCAGGGCGACGTAGCCATCGGTCTCTTGGGACTTGATCTGGGTCACACGGTTGTTGGACACATCCACCACCGTGACAGGAACTGCGTCCCCGTCATCGGTGAAGAGACGCATCATCCCCACCTTGCGGCCCAGCAACCCGAGGGAGTTGCTCAGACTCATTTGTTTTCTCCAAAAATGGAAGCTCCCTTCGCCGCTGCCACTTCAATTGGCGACAGCGTTTGGCTGGTTGCCCAGCCTGCGGAAGGAGGTTGATAAATCTCTGCTCGAACTACACCCCTACGGACGCACCAAGGGCAGAGCCAGCGATTATAGCCCGCGATGCGGGCACCGTGCAAGCGGAGTTGCGGGCCGGATTCTCAGGGGCGATCCGGCCCTTGTCGCCTGTTTTCCTGCCTATTTGGCAGGCATCGTGATGATGTTTTCCCCGTCCGGCGTGGATTTCAGCTCACCGGACGACTTCATGACCGGGGCCACTGTGCCAGTCTGGACGGGAATGGAAATGGCACTCACGGCGCCCTTTTGCGTGATGAAGACATTGAGGTATGCAAGACCTTCTCGCTCACTCACCACGGTGACAGTCGCGGAAGTCCGCTTTGCCGTCGGCAGCGCCAGGGTGTCGGCTCCCGAGACCGTCAATCCCGCGTCTGCACCGAAACGCACTGTCGCGCCCTCCGGGTCGGTCACGCCATCGAACTGCAGTACGACGGGCGTGCCGCGGCCCACCTGCGGTACGGCGTCCAGCCGGTACTGCAGCGTTACGCCGGAGTCGTTCGGCTTGCGCACAGCAGTCGTCATGGGCGCCGCACGATGCGCACCGGATTTGGCATGGCGCGCACCCGGTACGCCATCTGCCACCGCCGGTGCCGACAACGCCGCCAGAGCGAGCCATGCCATGGAAATCATCGAGCCCGATCGGATGTTCATGACAAGCCTCTCTATTGAATGGAGACGTTGAAGCACGTCTTTGGGCCGGAGTTGTTGAGGTCGCTGACCGCCAGAACGTAATCGCCGGCGCCAAGGCTGACCTTGTTGCTCGACCGATTGACCAGGCCGCCCCGGAAAATGTCGAAATCGGGATTGGACCCCGTGGGGCCGCCATTGATCGTGAACTGGTAATCGCGGTTCGCCGGCGCGGTGAATCGGAGGTAGGCGAAGCTTCCAAGCTTGTTGCCATTGCCTGCGACGCTGGAAACGCATGCCTGGGTTGCCACCGGAACCGTGGCCGCTGCGGCATACATCGGCAACACGCCCGAAACCGCCGGTGCACCCCCGTTGTTCGTTTCCTGGTCGCCATAAGGATCGTTGGCCGCCGTGCTGATGTTCTGTCCGGCGAGCAAGCCGTTCAGCGCCGAAGCGCTTCCCGGTGTCGTCGTATTGAACGCCGCGGCGAAAGGATGGATCGACGTGACGGGCGCGCCACTGCGGAACAGGATGCCGGTCATCGCGTCGTGAATCGGCTTGAAGCCGACCTGCTGGTTGAGATTCCAGAAGATGGACTGGATCGAACCCTCCCGGTACCAGCCCGGATTGCTTGCCGGTCCCACCGAAAGATTCACATTGCCACCCCCGCCCTGCTGGGCGCCCATCGAATCCACATAGTTGCTCCGCCCGAGCGCGATGCCCGACCAGCCGTTGCCCCATCCCTCGGAAAACGCGAGCCGGCGGTCGACCCGATCGTCCAGAGAATGGGAGCCACCCGGCGAATCGTCCCGGCTGAAGGCCGACTGGTAGTAGTGGCCCCATTCATGCGCAATCACTGGCGAATCGTATTCGTCGGTGTCGACGTTTTCCTTGCCCAGAACATAGATCTCCCGACCGGTGCTCCGGTTGATGAAGAAGGTGGTGCCAATCTGCCCCGCCGCGATGCTGCCCCCGGCCGGCGCATTGTTGGGGCTCCAGAACATGCGCAGCACCGGGAATGTCGTTGCCGGTGCAACCGACAGCACTTTCTGCATCGCCGTGTAGACCGTGTCGAGCACAGCGAAGGGGGCCGCCACGCGCTGGCCGGTGTAGCCTGAGCCGTCCCAGCCGGATCCGGCGCGAAGATCGCGCGTCAGTGCAGCAAATCCAGACGGGAAGGCGGTCGACTGCATGGAGTACAGGGCGCTGCCCTGGGTGTTGTCGCGCACGCTGACATCCCAGGTTGGCCCGGCGCCGGTGCGGGTCAGTTGGGCCCTCACGCGCACGACGATCGTCGTGTTCGCAGGCACCGAAACCGAGTACGCCCCGTTGTCGTCGGTGGTGCTCGTCGCGAGCTGTGCGGAAGAGGTTGCATCGAGCACCTCCACCATCGCGCCGCGCACGGGCTTGGCTGTCGTTGCGGAGTAGACGAGCGGACCATTCGTGTTCGGCACGGATTCATAGGTGGCCTTGCCGGTCAAGGCGACCGGATTTGCCACCGGCAGGATCGGAAATCCGCCACCCCCACCGCCGCCGCCTCCTCCCCCACCGCAGCCCGCGAGCAATGCCGCGGTGATGCACACCGTGCTCCACTTAAAAGAGAACTTTTCAGTCATATCTTGCTGCCCTCGTTTCAGCCACGGCCGATGCTTGAAAGAATTGCCGGTGCGAGAGGATGCCATAGCCGACCGACAAAAAACGAAGCCCACCTGCATTTCTGCAGGCGGGCTTCGTCAAAACGCGACGCTGGGAGTTCTTACTGCTTACTGCAGCTTGATCTCGACGTCCACGCCAGCCGGCAGGTCGAGCTTCATCAGAGCGTCCACGGTCTTGTCGGTCGGGTCGACGATGTCCATCAGGCGCTGGTGCGTGCGGATCTCGAGCTGGTCGCGCGACGTCTTGTTGACGTGCGGCGAGCGCAGGATGTCGAAACGCTTCATGCGGGTCGGCAGGGGCACTGGGCCCTTGACGATCGCGCCGGTGCGCTTGGCGGTATCAACGATTTCAGCGGCCGATTGATCGATCAGCTTGTAATCGAACGCCTTCAGGCGGATGCGGATTTTTTGCTTGGTAGCCATGGTGTTTCCTTTGCGTCCGGCTTAGATGTCGAGGATCTTTGCCACGACGCCCGAACCCACGGTACGGCCGCCTTCACGGATGGCGAAGCGCAGGCCTTCTTCCATCGCGATCGGGTTGATCAGCTTCACAGTGATGCTGACGTTGTCGCCAGGCATGACCATTTCCTTGTCCTTGGGCAGCTCGATCGCGCCGGTCACGTCCGTCGTGCGGAAGTAGAACTGCGGACGGTAGTTGTTGAAGAACGGCGTGTGACGGCCACCTTCGTCCTTGGACAGCACATACACCTCGGCGGTGAAGTGCGTGTGCGGCTTGATCGAGCCGGGCTTGCACAGCACTTGGCCGCGCTCGACTTCTTCGCGCTTGGTGCCGCGCAGCAGCACGCCGACGTTGTCGCCAGCCTGGCCTTGATCGAGCAGCTTGCGGAACATTTCCACGCCGGTGCAGGTGGTCTTGACGGTCGGGCGGATGCCGACGATCTCGATTTCCTCGCCGACCTTGATCACGCCACGCTCGACGGCGCCGGTCACCACGGTGCCGCGACCCGAGATCGAGAACACGTCTTCGACGGGCATCAGGAACGTACCGTCCACGGCGCGCTCAGGCGTCGGGATGTAGGTGTCCAGCGCCTCGGCCAGCTTCATGATGGCTTCTTCGCCCAGCTTGCCCTTGTCGCCTTCCAGGGCGAGCTTGGCCGAGCCGTGAATGATCGGGGTGTCGTCGCCAGG
>NZ_JARXVG010000018.1 GCF_029892485.1 Variovorax boronicumulans | reverse complement strand
TTCCGCTCAAACAGCGGCGAGCCCTGATCCGCCCGTCGCTGCGCTGCTCGGCGGTGCCTCAACGGCCGCCCAAGGGCACAGCACCCATCGCCGCAATGAGCGCGGTTGTCGATCACCTCACTTTGGAGTCCGCTTCGGGTCTTGGTCCCTCTCCCTCTGGGAGAGGGCTGGGGTGAGGGCAGACGGCATCAACTTCACGACAGGCGCCCGGTATGCGGTGCGGCGCAGTTGGCCCCTCTGTGCCGCCGAGGAGCGCAGCGTTTCGCGGATCAGGGCTCGCAGCTGTTTGAGCGCAGCGAGTTCTGCGAGACCCCGCGAAACGCGAGCACCGCAGGGAAGCCCGAAGGGCCGGCACAGTGGGGCCGGCTGCGCCGCACCGTGTACCGGGCGCCCTCCGCCAAGGAAAAGAATCAGGCCGCGATGCCCTTGTTGGGATTCAGCAAGAACTTCTCCCCCGTAGCTTGCTTGCCATACACCCCGATAGCATCGAGTTGCAGCGCTTCGAATAACGAGACTTCACGCGTGTACTTGCTGGCGAACGTCGTCTTCAGTTCAGCGACCACACGCGCCTTCAGCCGCTGCGTCCCCTCAGCCCCCAGCTTCTGCAGGAACGGAAACAGCAGCCACCCGCCCATCCCCCATGCCATGCCGAAGTTGCGCACGAACTCCGTCGGGTTGCGGTCCAGGCCGCCGTAGATGTAGACCTGCTTGTGCGTGGTCGAGCCGTAGCGGCTGTATTCCTTGGCGGTGCGGTTCAGCGCCGCTTCCATGCAGCCGAGGATCTGGCCCGCGAGCTTGCCGCCGCCTGTCGCGTCGAAGGCGAGCGTGGCGCCGGTGTCGACCAGCGCCTGCGTCAGGTCTTCGAGAAAGGTCGGCGAGGTCGCGTTGCACACGTACTTCGCGCCGAGGCCGCGCAGCAGCGCTTCCTGCTCGGGCTTGCGCACGATGTTGACGAGGTCGATGCCGTCCTTCTGGCAGATCTTGTTGAGCATCTGCCCCAGGTTGGAGGCGGCCGCCGTGTGCACCAACGCCGTGTGGCCTTCGCGCCGCATCGTCTCGACCATGCTCAACGACGTGAGCGGGTTGACGAAGCACGATGCGCCTTCGGCCGGCGTCGTGCCGGGAGGCAGTTCCAGGCATTGCGCAGCGGAAAGGGCGCGGTACTGCGAGTACATCGCGCCACCGATGGCGGCCACGGTCTTGCCGAGCAGCGCCTGCGCGGCCGGCGACGAACCAGCCTTGACCACCACGCCCGCGCCTTCGTTGCCGACCGGCATCGACTGGTCGAGCCGCGCGGCCATCGAAGGCCGCGCGCGTTCGGGGACGATGGCGGTGACGACCGGGCGGTCTGCGGTGCCCGATGCCCTCGCCGTGCTCATGTCGGCGGCGCCGAACAGGAGGCCCAGGTCCGACGGGTTCATCGGCGATGCCTCGACGCGCACGATCACTTCATCGGCCTTGGGTTCGGGGATCGGTTCGTCGTGCAGCGAGAGTTCGAGTTCGCCGTTCGAGCGGACGAGAGAGCGGAGTTGGAGCGCCATGGAAGAAGCCTCTTAGAAAGGTCGTTCGGAGATGGCCATCGGCCACGGGGCGGCCAGTATAGGAGCGGGTCCTGAAAACTGCAGGCGCCTTCAGGACACCACCGGAATCACCGGGGCATGGGCCAGGGCGTGCCGCATCCTGTGCGGATCGAGCCGCTCGATGTAACGCGGAATGTTGCGCCACAGCGTGTGATAGCCGTAGCCGCCGCGCAGCATTTCCTGGCGCGCGCTGTCCTTGTCCCAGTCCTGCACAGCCATGCGGTAGACGGCGGCCACCACGCCCGTGCGGTCGGCGCCGTGCATGCAATGGATCAGCACCGGCCCCTGCTTCTCGGCCTCGCGAATCGCGACCAGTGCGCGCAGCACCTTGGCATCGTCGATGGACCAGGTGTTGATCGGCACGCGCACCAGCCGGATGCCACTGCCCGCGAACACCTTCTTGTCGTCGTTGAACGATCGCAGGCTCACGATGGTGCGGATGCCCAGCGACTGCAGCGCCGCCACGTTCGCGCGCCGCGGCTGAGCGCTGCGGTACAGCGTGGGCGTGATGCGGTGCAGGTTCTCGACCTGCAGTTCGTCCAGCGGATCGGCCCAGTGGCCGGGGCGCAGGTCGTCGTTCTTCGCTGCCGTCATCGCGCGCGCCGACGCCAATGGCGCACCGTGAGAATCAGCGCGGCCACGGCGAGGCCGCCCCAGTAATCGACCGGCGCGCCCCACAGCCAGTGCTTGTGCCAGAACGCATCGACCGGGTTGAAGCGTGCCCAGCCGAAGGCCGGGTTGATCAGGAACCACAGGAAGTCTTCGCACACCCAGAACACGATCAGCCCCGCGACCGCGAGCCCCACGTTGCGCCAGGTCCACCGGCCGTTGAACGCCAGCGGCGAGAAGAACACCAGCGCCATGAAGGTGAAGACCCAGGCGTGGTAGCCGGTCATCGCGCGCCCGCCCCAGAACAGGTCCAGCCAGATGCTGTTCTCGATGCGCCAGGTGGGCAGCGACGTGGCCCAGCCCGCGCCGCCTTCGATCTGGATCTCGGCGTTGGCGAAGAAGAAGGCCATCACGACGACCCATGCCAGGTAGCCCAGCGTGCGGCCCACGCCGGTCTTTTCGACCTCGCCGCTCACGCTACGGCACCCAGCACGTGTTGCAGCACCGCCCGCGCCGCCTGCGGCTTGCCGAGCGCGCGGCTGCGCGCGGCCATGTTCGCGAGCTTGGCGGGGTCGGCCATCAGGCGCGCCACCTTGTAGTCGAGGCCGATGGCGTCGTAGGCGAGCCAGGCGGCGCCTTCCTCCATCAGGAAGCCGGCGTTGTGTTCCTCCTGTCCGGGAATGGGCGAGATCAGCAGCATCGGCTTGCCGAGCGCGAGGCACTCGGACACCGTGAGGCCGCCCGGCTTGGTCACGACCAAGTCGGCCGCTGCCATCATCTTGTGCATCTCGTTGGTGAAGCCGATGGCGACCACGCGGCCCGGATGGCGCCTGGCCAGTGCCTCCAGCTTGCCGTGCGCCTCGACGTTGCGGCCAGCGACAGCGATCACCTGGAAGTCGCCTTCACCGCCGAGACCGAGCACGCGCTCGACCATGCTCGGCAGGTCGCCCACCCCTGCGCCGCCGGAAGCCATCAGCAACACGGGCCGCGAAGGATCGAGGCCAAGCTCGGCCACACAGGCATTGCGCGAGAGCGCCGGCACATCGGGCTCGGAAAAAGCCGGCATCACCGGAATGCCCGTCACATGGATGCGGTCCGCGGGAATCCCGCGCGCCCGCAAGCGGAACGCCACCTCTTCCGTGGCCGCGAGATAACCCGCCATTCCGGGGATCAGCCACATGTTGTGCAGGTCGTAGTCGGTGATCTGCAGCCACACCGGATAGTCGATGCGCCCGCGGTTCCGCTCGCGCATCAGCAATTCGGCCGGCAGGAAGTGCGTGCAGATCACCGCATCGGGTTTCTCGCGCCGGATCTCGCGCACCAGCGCGCCGGTGCTCAGCCGTTCGATGCCCCGGCGCAGCCGCTGCGAGGGTGCGTGGTGCGGCGTGGTGTCGGTGCGCTGGTGCAGGTACGACCACAGTTCGGGTGCGCGGTTCACGAGCTGGATGTACCAGTCGGTGTAGACCTTGCGAAAGCCCCCGGCCACATGGGCCATGGCGTCGATGTGGACCGCCGTGCAGGGCGGGGCGAGGTTCTGGGCGGTGGCGGCGAGCGCCTGTGCTGCACGCACGTGGCCGTTGCCGGCGCTTACGCTGAGGATCAGGAGTTTGGTCATGGATTCGGCGGTCTGCGCGGATTATGAACATGCCATGTGGCACTGCTTCGAGGCCTGCTGTTCAGGGCGGCACTCACGCCGACGGTGGGCTCTGTTTCGCGAATGTCCCCCGCCTTCGGCTCCTCCTTGATTTCGCGAAACAGAGCCCACCGCCAGCGCGAGCGCTTTCAGAGCGGTTGTTGATCGGCCGTTCACTCAGAGCGTGCCCCAGTGCACAGGGCATCGGGTGCTCCCCGCAGCGAAATCAAGGGGGAGGCCGCAGGCCGGAGGACATTCGCGGAGGGGAGTACCCGGTGGCCTGCGCACCCGCCCTGAAGGAGCACTGAAAACTCAAAGCGGCGCCCGCGAAGTGACGAACTGATTCACCCCAATGGCCGCCCGCTCACGTATCGCATCGAAGGTGGTGTTCGCCACGATGCGCCCGTTCTCGAACACCGTTTGCAGCAGATCGACTTGACCATCCGCGAGCGCTTCTTCGCGCACCGTCTGCACCTCACCGCGCGCAGTCCGCACCAGCGCGAGCCGCCCCTTCTTCGACGCCTTGCTCACATCGCCCACTGGCGACTTGTAGACATCGCGCCACTCGCCGTTCACCTGCATCGCCGAGCACTTCATCGCCCACTGCATGGTGTCGCGGTTGACCTGCTGAAGCAGCCCGCCACCCATGCCGAAGGAAATGTTCTCCGTCGAGAAACCGTTGTGGAAGAAGTTCGAGAGGCACAGCCGCAGCGAATCGAGGTTCACGCCATCGCCCTGGATGATCCGCACGTTGTTCAGCACGCGAAATCCCTTGGCATTGGTCGTGGTGCCGAAGCGGTCGGCCAGGATCTGCGCCACCTTCAGCGTGGTCTCGGCCGGATCGCCCGAATCGGGCCGCACCACCAGCGTTGCGCCCGAGGCCACCACCTTCGCCTTGAGCTCGCCGCCCCAGATCCGCGCGCAGGCATTGAAGATGTCGTAGCTGTCGCTCACCACCGCAAACGTTGCGCCGGGCTTGCCGAACTGGTCGACCATGTTGCTGTACGCGTCGGACTCATGGTCGCGGCCCCAGCCCGTGATGGTGCTGTGCTCGGCCGCGGGAATCGAGAAGCCCGCCACGTCGCAGTCGTAGTACCGACGCGCCGCCACCAGCGCGGCGAGCGTGTCGGTGCCCATGAAGTTGACCAAATGCGCCATGCCGCCGAGCGCCGCCGATTCGAGACTCGACACCCCGCGCGCGCCGAAGTCGTGCAGCCTGAAGGCGATCTGCCCCTGCGGGTCGTCGCAGGTCGCTTCAAGGTAGCGCAACAACGTCGTGCGCGCCGCCGCAGAGAGCGTGGCCACCGTCGTCGGATACCAGATCGCGCGCAGCAACTCGGTCTCGAGAAAACTCGTGACCCAGAAGAACTCGGGGTCGGTGTTCTCGATGGTCGCAAGCACGTTGTGCACCGGCAGCACGCTGCCCTCGGGCACGGCGCGGATGCGCACCGGCATCAGCCCGCCGTGCTTCTCGATCAGCCGGAGCCACCCTTCGCGGTTGAAGGGCTCGCCGTGCACCGCCATCATGGCCGCGGCTTCGTCGACATCGGCGAGCGTCACCGGCGTCTGCAGGTATTCGCGCAGGTAGGCCTGCAGGCCGAAGAACAGCGAGTGGCTGAAGATGCCGCCGCGCGATTCGATGTAGCTGTGGACGGTCTGCGTGCCGGGCGGATATTGCATCCAGTGCGACACCTTGTAGGAGTCGGTGCGCAGCAGCAGGTTGTTGCCCAGGGGCGAAGAGGTGAGGTTGCGGTTCATGTGAAAGCTCCTTTCACGTTGGCCCCGTCAACCGGGGCCGTTCTTGCTGACAAAGCCTGGTCGTTCAGTTCTTGCCCAGGCCACCCAAAAAATGATTCGCGATGAAGAAGTGGTCTTCGTAGATGCGGTCCTGCATGTCGAGGAATTCTGCAATCGGCACCCAGCGCACTTCGGCCGCATCGTCGTCGGCGCGCACTTCGGACAGGCCCGTCCACTGGTTGTGCGCCAGCTCGAAGAAGAAGCCGTGCGTGATCGTGCGGCCGCGCTGCGAGCGGTCGGGCGCATCGAACACGTGGCTGGCCTTCATGCTGCCGTTGAGCACGGGCACGGGCACCTTGAGGCGGGTTTCTTCCTTCAGCTCGCGGATGGCCGCGTCCTGCAGCCGCTCGTGCTGGCCGACGAAGCCGCCGGGCAGCGCCCAGGTGCCCTTGCCGGGATGGAACTTGCGCTGCACCAAGAGGATGTGGCCGGCCTCGACCACGATGGCATCGACCGTGGTGTAGATCGGTGGAAAGTCGCTGCCCGCATAGCGGTACTTGTCGCGGTAGTCGACGAGGAAGGCGCGTTCTTCGCAGAGATCGGCGTAGTCGGCGGTGTGCGTGAACTGTTCGAGAAACGCCGCGGTGCCGTCGGGCAGGTCGGCCGGTGCGAGCTGGCCGCGGTTCTCTGGGTCGAAGTAGAGGCTGCGCACGTCGGTCGCGTTGAGGCTTTCCACGCTGTGCTGGCCGACGAACTCCCAGTGCGGGAAGAGCTTGAGGTAGTAGCTCGATGCGTCTTTCAGATGGCCCACCAGCGCGACCTTGGCCTTCGCCGGTGCATGGCCGTCCTGCTGGATCAGCCGCTCGACGGCGGACTGGATCGACGCGATCCAGAGCTGGTCGTTGTAGGGCGAGTCGCCCACGCCCACGACGCTCACGCGCATCTGCTCGGTGCCGCGCAGACAGGCGCGCACCATGCGCTCGCGCTCGTCGAAGGTGAAGGGGTTCTTGACGCTGCGGGGCTTGCGGTCGGAGCCGACCACCACGATGACCCGATCGGCGGCGCGAAGGCCCTCTTCGATGAGTCGTTGGTGACCGAAATGGACGGGCTGGAAACGCCCGATGACGATGGCGTACTGGTACTTGCGTGTACTCACTTGGGAATCCCCCAAAAAGGGCGCAATCAACTTGCGCTTGGGTTCAAGGTTAGCACCGGTCTGACACATCGATCAAGTCTTTCCGAGACGTGGAGATTGTGTTTGCGTTCGCAATTTTTCCGCATTCGTCCCGACTGATTGCGAAAAGCAACGGCTGTTTGACCGTTGTTTGCAAACCCTGAAGCCTGTGTGCCGCAGACTTTCTGTTCGCTGCAAGTCAGGTCCTTCGCATGTAGCGGGCCCTCTCCAAACCGCTGACTGCGATCAAGACAGAACGTCCCCGAAATGGCGCGCTGCGCCGATGCAGCCGGCCTCCACGCCATTCCATCATCCAGGCTATTCATCATGTTCACCAATGCCACCCCCGTTCTCGATCAGCTGCTCGTCGGCCAGATCATTGATCAGGCCGCCCACGAAGCTGCAACGCAAAAGTTCGAAGAACTTGCTTTGCCTCGAGAACCATTCCACACGCTGGGCACCGGATTGTTCTGGTTGCTCGAAAACGGGATCCTGTCTGCCGAAGCGCTTGATGAACTCGAAAGCCTCTCTGCACAAGAGCAGGAGGGAGCTTCTGCCGTCAATGCCATTCGCAAGCAGGCCGTAGCCGAACTTGCAACCCACATCTCGGCGCAGCAACTCGCAAGCTTCGACCGGCAGTTATGGGCGAGCATGTTCCCCGGGCCCCGCTGGGCTTGGCTGACGGGCGGCAGCGTCGCCACCTTGTTTGCCGGTTGGTTCTTCCTGGCTCCGGATGCCACGCCGCCGTGTGCCGACAAGCGTGTTGAAAGCGCTCTTAAAAGTGCGCTGGTCGATGTCGCGTTCGGAGACTCCAGCAAGCCATGGTTCGGCGCGGCAAAGGATCGGCCCAATCCGCTATCGGCAAGATTCACCGATATCAAGGAGATTGGCTATATCAAGGCAGAGCGCTCGCGCGGTTGTTCGGCCATGCTTACCATGGACCAAACCTCCGTGCCGATGGCCTTCACTGTGGGCCCCGAACACGGTAGCTCGGAGATCATTGTGCGTGGCGGCGATCGGCGGATGATCGAGGCCAAATATGGCCGTGCCAACAAAGATGGCACCGCGCCCAAGCTCGGCGCACCGATTGGCAAGACGCAGCTGGCCGCTGCATTTTCAAGCGGCGTGGAAGATTTCGAGAAAAGGACTGCCTCCGTCAGTACACCGGCGCTGAAGGAAATGGACCGTCGCCGCGGCGTCGACACCGGCAGAAAAACAATCCAGTCCGTAGAGCCGCTGGCAGATTGCCTGGCCATCGAGCCGGGCAAGAAGTACACATGCCGTCTGCAGGTTCAGTACATCGATCGCGTCCTGGCCGTTTTCGGCAAATCGGACATGCAGGTTGTTCAAGGCGATTTCGATTTCGTGAAACAAGGCGAGGGCTGGGCCATGTCCGACGATTTCTCGAGGCAATACACGGATGCCATCGTGCGCGGGCGCTTGGGCGCACTCAAGGGTGATGAAGCAGCCCAAGAATTGGAAGACATCCAAAAGAATCGTGGCAAAGAAGCCGCATCCGCGGATAAATGATGCGTTGATTGATCACCAGCCTGGATCTCGGGGGCAGTGCCGGGGCGCTGCAGCCAGCGAAGGAAGCGAGTGCCGGAATCGAAACGGCAAGACACCTGGGAGAAGCGTTTTGCTAGGATCTGCCCCCCGATGACCGAGCCCTCCACCTCCCCCAACGCGCCTGTGCGCCTCAACAAGCGCATGGCCGAACTGAAAATGTGCTCGCGCCGCGAGGCCGACGAGTGGATCGCCAACGGCTGGGTCAAGGTGAACGGCAAGCCGGCCGAGATGGGCGTGAAGGTCACGCCGTCGGACCGCATCGAGATCGACAAGGCCGCCAAGGGCCAGCAGGCGAACCAGGTCACCATCCTCATCAACAAGCCCATCGGCTATGTGAGCGGGCAGGCCGAAGACGGCCACGAACCCGCGGTCACGCTGTTCACGCCGCAGAACCGCTGGGCCGAGGACAACGCGCGCTTCTTCTTCAGCCCCCAGCAATTGCGCGGCCTTGCGCCTTGCGGCCGGCTCGACATCGATTCCATCGGCCTCCTGGTGATGACACAAGACGGCCGCATCGCGCGCCAGCTGATCGGCGAAGACTCGGTGATGGAGAAGGAATACCTGGTGCGCGTGGCTTACTACGGCCCGGGCCAAACCGCACCGACGGGGCAGCTCATCCGCATGGACGATGACGATCCCGTCACGCAGAACGTGCAGGCGGTCTTTCCGCCGGCGATGCTCGCCAGGCTGCGGCATGGCCTGAGCCTCGACGGCCAGGCGCTCAAGCCCGCGCGGGTCGAATGGCAGAACCCCGAGCAGTTGCGCTTCGTGCTCACCGAAGGCAAGAAGCGCCAGATCCGCCGCATGTGCGAACTGGTCGGCCTCAAGGTGGTGGGCTTGAAGCGCGTGCGCATCGGCAAGGTGATGCTGGGCAACCTGCCTGTCGGGCAGTGGCGCTACCTCGGGCCGCACGAGAAGTTCTGAGCCTTCGCCGATGGCCGCCCTGCTGAGCCAGCGCGCGCTGAACCGGGCCACGCTGGCGCGGCAGATGCTGCTGGAGCGGCGCAAGGCGACGGTCGTGCAGGCCATCGAAAAACTGGGCGGCCTGCAGGCGCAGGCGCCGAACCCACCCTACATCGGCCTCTGGAGCCGGCTCGAAAGCTTTCGCCGCGAGCAACTCACCGACGCGCTGAAGAAGCGCCGCATCGTGCGCATGTCCACGCTGCGCGCGACCCTGCACCTGATGACGGCCAGCGACGCGCTGGCGTGGCGCCCGCTGCTCGAGGCCGTGCATCAACGCGGCCTGTCGGGCGAGCACGCGCGAGCCCTCGAGGGCATCGACCGCACCGCCGTGGTGAAGGCCGGATGGGCGCTGCTGGACGAAGGACCGCTCACCAGTACCGAACTCGGGCAGGCGCTCGCGGCGCGCTGGAAGGACCGGGCGCCGGCCTCGCTCGCCGCGCTCATCCGCAACAACGTGCCCCTGGTGCACCTGCCGCCCGCGGGCAGCTGGAACTCGCACCAGAACGCACAGCTGCAGCCCATTCGGCAATGGCTCGGCGAATCCGACGACGAAGCCACCTCCGCCACGCAGGACGACCTGCTGCTGCGCTACCTGGCCGCCTTCGGCCCCGCCACGCTCGCCGATGCCGGCGCGTGGTCGGGCCTCGCCGGATGGAAGGCGGTGGCCGAGCGCCTGCGGCCGCAGTTGCGCGTGTTCACCGGCGAGCAGGGCCAGGCGCTGTTCGACCTGCCGCGCGCGCCGCGCCCCGACCCCGACACGCCCGCGCCGCCGCGCCTCGTCGCCGAATGGGACAACCTGCTGCTCTCCCACGTCGACCGCGGCCGCGTGATGAGCGAGGCGCATCGTGCCCGCGTGTTCACCGTCAACGGCATCGTGCGCGGCACGGTGCTGCTCGACGGCTTCGTCGCGGGCACCTGGAAGATCGAGCGGGCGAAGAACGCGGCCACCGTGGTGCTGGAGCCTTTCACGCGCTGGTCCAAGTCCGACCGGCTCGGCGTGCAGGAGGAAGCGATGCGCCTGCTGGCCTTTGCAACGGACGGCGAGGGCGAGCGGCACGGCATCCGCGTGCTGTGACCCTTGTGCCCGCACGGCGGCTAAGCGCCGCCTAAGACTTCGCCCCTACGCTGCGCCGCGGCGCAGGGCCACTACCGATCATCCCGATCGCGTGCTACCTTGCGGCTGAAGGAGTCGCCGCAATGCGCGTGCTTTTGGTGGAAGACGACGAAATGATCGGGCGCAGCCTGAAACAGGCGCTCGAGGGCGCGGGCTGGTCCGCCGACTGGGTGCGCGACGGCGAGCTCGCGCAGAGCGCCTTGGGCGACGGCGGCTACACCTGCGTGCTGCTCGACCTGGGCCTGCCCAGGCAGGACGGCACCGACGTGCTGCGGCGCGCGCGCGAACGCGGCGACGCAACGCCGGTGCTGGTGCTCACCGCGCGCGACGGCCTGGACGACCGCATCAACAGCCTGGACCTGGGCGCCGACGATTACCTGCTCAAGCCTTTCGAATTCCGCGAGCTGCTCGCGCGCATGCGGGCCGTGGTGCGCCGCCGCGACGGCGCCGCGCATTCGCTGGTGGGCAGCGCCGCGTTGCAGCTGGACCTGACGACGCGCGAGGTGCTGGTGAATGGCGAGCGCGAGGCGCTCACCGCGCGCGAGTTCGCGCTGCTGCATGCGCTGCTGGAGCGGCCCGGCGCGATCCTCTCGCGCGAACAGCTGGAGAACCGCATCTACGGCTGGGGCGAGGAAGTGACGAGCAACGCCATCGACGTGCTGATCCACGGCATGCGCCGCAAGCTGGGCGCGGAGTCCATCCGCAACGTGCGCGGGCTGGGTTGGCGCGTCGCCGCATGAAGGACGGCGCTGCGCAGGCCGGCCGCTGGTGGCGGCCGCATTCGCTGCGCACGCAGCTGCTGTTGTGGCTGATCACGCTGCACCTGGTGGGCGCGGTGGTCACGGCGTGGTTTTCTTTTCTCGCGTACGGCAACCTCGTCCACAACGCGCTGGACGACCAGATGCGGCTGGTGGCCGAGTCGTACGCGGGCGGCGATCCGCCCAAGATACCCCGCGCGGTCGATAGCGAAGCCGCCTTCACGCGCGGCGCCTTCGTCGTGCAGATCTGGAGCGCCGATGGCATGGCGCTGCGCGCGAGTTCCTACCCCGCGCTGACGGTGCCGCTGCAATCCGGCCAAGGCTTTCGCAACCTGAGAACCGGCACCCAGTCGAACGCGAGCTGGCGCGTCTTCACCGCCGAACCCGGTCCGCGTGCCGACCAGCCGCGCGTGCAGGTGCTGCAGAACGAGGACTACCGCCGCCGCCGCGCGTTGCGCCGCGCGCTGCTCGAAGGCCTGCCGATCGCGCTGCTGCTGCCGGCTGCGTTGCTGATGCTGTGGCTCATCGTCTCGGCGGCCTCGCGCTCGCTGCGCGGGGTGGCGCGCGATGTGGCCTCGCAGGACGAGCGCAGTCCCACCGATCTCTCGCTCGCGCGCGTGCCCGAGGAGATCGCGCCACTGGTGGGCGCCTTCAACCACCTGCTCGGGCGTGTGCGCAGTGCGTTCGCCACGCAGCGGCGCTTCGTGCAGGACGCGGCGCACGAGTTGCGCACGCCGATGGCCGCCATCGGCCTGCAGATCGAGAACCTGCGCGCGCACGTGCCGGCGGGTGAGGCCACCGACCGCTTCAACCAGCTCGAAGCCGGGGTCACGCGTGCGCAGCATCTCATCGAACAGCTGCTGAGCCTCTCGCGGCAGGACGCACCGCAGCGCGCCATGGCACGCGAGGCCATCGACATCGAGGTGCTGCTGCGCGAAAGCGTGAGCCAGCTGATGGTGCTGGCCGATGCGCGGCGCGTGGACGTGGGCTTCGAAGGCAGCATCACGCCGGTGGTGTTCGCGCCCGCGGCCGAATTGCGCAGCGTGTTCGACAACCTGATCGACAACGCACTGCGCTATGCGCCCGAAGGCGGCGTGGTCGATGTGCGGCTGCACGAGATCGAGGGGCATGCGGTGGTCGATGTGCTCGACAACGGACCGGGCATTCCCGAGGCCGCCATGGATCGCGTGTTCGACCGCTTCTTTCGCGTGCCGGGCGCGGCGGCCGGTGGCAGCGGGCTCGGGTTGGCGATTGCGCAGACAGCCGCCGAGCGCAACGGGATGCGCATCGAGCTGCGCAACCGCGGCAACGGCCCGGGGCTCATGGCGCGCGTGCACTTGCCGCTGCCGCCGGCTGGCTAAGCCGCAACTAACTCTTCGCTCATCCTGATCTCAGTCTGGCTGCCTAGAGTGCGTCCAGGTCCTGCCGCGCGCAGTCTGCACGATGGCAGCGAGACCGGAGACAACCAGCCCTCAGGAGCACACACCATGCGCACTTCTCTCAAGCTTCTCGCCGTTGGGTCCTTCGCCGCATTCGCAGCGCTGAGCGCCGTCAACGCATCGGCCGAAACGACCGATGGCTCGGACTTCCATCCCTTGCAGATGAACTCGCCAGAAAGCGCCGATGTGCAGGCCGGTGCAATCGCCGCTGCGCATCCGAGCGGCACCGAGGCCGTGGGCCAGTCGACCGGAGCGCCCGCGATGCTGTCGACCGTGTCGGACACCGACGTGCAGGCCGGCGCCTTTGCCGCCTCGCACGCCAGCGGCTCCGAGGCCATCGGCCAGTCGACCTCGCTGCCGCTGGTGAAGTCGGCCAGCGGCAGCTGACCGACTCCTTGGCCCGGTGACGATGCTCAGTCGTCGTTGCCGTTGCTGAGCAGGGCGCGGTAGATCACCGCGCCGATGATCGCGCCCGCGATGGGCGCGACCCAGAAGAGCCACAGTTCCGACACGGCATAGGACGGACCGAACAGAGCCGGTCCTGTGCTGCGCGCCGGGTTCACCGAGGTGTTGGTCACCGGGATCGAGACCAGGTGGATCAGCGTCAGGCACAGGCCGATGGCCATGCCCGCGAAGCCGCCGGCTGCGCGCTTGGCCGTAGAGCCGAGGATCACGATCAGGAACACGGCGGTCATCACCACTTCGCACAGCGCCGCGGCGTACAGGCCGTACTTGTCGGGCGAGTGCTCGCCGTAGCCGTTGGTGGCGAAGCCGCCGATGTCGGCGCCCGGCTTGCCCGTGGCGATGAGATAGAGAATGCCGGCCGCCGCAATGGCGCCGAGCACCTGCGACACGATGTAGCCTGCAAGCTGCGAAGCCTTGAAGCGGCCTGCGGCTGCGAGGCCGATCGACACGGCCGGATTGAAGTGCCCTCCGGAAATCGGCCCCAGCGCATAGGCCCCTGTCACCACCGTGAGACCGAAGGCCAGCGAGACCCCGAGCAAGCCGATGCCTACACCCGGAAAGGCCGCGGCCAGAACTGCGCTTCCGCAGCCTCCGAGCGTGAGCCAGAAAGTACCAATGAACTCGGCCGACCATTTTTTGTAGGTACTGTGTTCCATAACGCTCCATCCTGAAGTTGAGAAAGCGCGCCGGTCCGGGACCGAGCGCGGGCGCATTCTGGAACGGGAAACGCAGGGCGTCGAGCACCGTGTTGCGGTGAACGGAACCTCTTCACGGATCGAACGGTTTTTGTTCGCTGCCGCAACTGCGTTGCATGTGAACGGAAGGCCTCAATACTTCAAAGCGCGATGACGATCTTCCCGAACGGACCGCGTTCCAGGTGGTCGAGCGCGGCGGGCAGCGCATCGAAACCGTACTGCGCCGCGATCACCGGCTTGACGGTGTTGATGTCGATGGCGCGCACCAGGTCTTCGAGCGCGCGCCGATGGCCGACGCCGATGCCCTGCACCGTCACGCGGCCGAGCACCATCGCGTAGAACGACGCGTTCAGCGTCTCGCCGCCCAGCATGCCGATGATCGACACGCGTCCGCCCTGTCTTGCGGCCTGCAGCGAGCGATCGAGGTTGGGGCCGCTCGACAGTTCGAGCACGTGGTCCGCGCCGCGTCCGTTCGTGAGCCGGCGCACTTCGGCGGGCCAGTCGCTGTCGCGCAGCAGCACGTGCGAGGCGCCGAGCGCGAGCGTCTGTTCGCGCTTGTCTTCGCTGCCCGTGACCACGATCGTTTGTGCACCGTGCAGCCGTGCGATCTGCAGGCCGAACAGCGCGACGCCGCCGGTGCCGTGGATCAGCACCGTCTCGCCCGCGCGCAGCCCACCGGTCTCGGCGAGCGCGAACCATGCGGTGAGGCCCGCGCACGGCAGCGTGCTGGCTTCGGCGAGGCCCAAGGTCGTGGGCGCGGCCGCGGCCCAGGCCGCGTCGATCAGCACATGCGATGCGAGCATGCCCGGTCCCGGGCCGCCGGCGAGCACGGCTTCGTCGTGCCAATGGCTGTCGATCCATCCGCCCCAGAAAGTGTTGACGACGCGGTCGCCCGCGGCGAAGCGCGTGACGCCCGCGCCGGTGGCCACCACCGTGCCCGCCATGTCGGAGCCGGGCGTGAAGGGCAGCTCGAGCTTCATGCCCATGCCGTCGCGAATCATCAGAAGGTCGCGGTAGTTGAGCGAGACCGCACCCACCCGCACGAGGATCTGGCCCGCGCCCGGCGCAGGCAGCGGCGCTTCGGCCTGTTCGAGATGGGCGCGGCCGAATTGGGGAAGCTGCCAGCGGCGCAGCGTTTCAGGTTCTTGCATCGAAAAGGCTCCACGGAGAACAACGAAGTCTTGATGCTATTGAGGATGAAAACTATCCGGTGGCGGATAATTTTCTTCATCATGGTTCCTGAAAGTATCCAATGAGCCAGCGCCTGCAAGGCATCGAGGAATTCGTCGCGGCGGTGGAGGCGGGCAGCTTCGCGCTCGCGGCACAGCGCCTGCACGTCACCCGCTCGGCGGTCGCCAAGAGCATCGCGCGGCTCGAGGCGCGGCTGGACACGCGGCTCTTCCTGCGCACCACGCGCAGCCAGAGCCTCACCGAGGAAGGCCACGGCTACTACGAGCGCTGCCGCCGCGCGCTGGCCGAGCTGGACGCGGCCGAGGCGCTCACCGACGAGGCGCGCAGCACCGCAGCGGGCCTCGTGCGCCTGAGCATGCCGGCGATGCTGGGCCGCCTCAAGATCGGGCCGCTGATGCTGGCGCTGGCGCGTCGGCATCCGGAGCTCTCGCTCGAACTCGGGTTCAGCGACCGGCGTGTGGACTTGGTCGAAGAGGGCCTCGATCTCGCGATCCGCAGCGGCGAGCTGCCCGATACCGCGGACCTGATCGCGCGGCCGGTCGGCACCCAATGGATGGCGCTGTGCGCCGCGCCCGCGTACCTGGCCGAGCGCGGGCATCCCCGCGGCATCGATGCGTTGCAGGCACCGCAGACGCCGCATGAAGCCGTGCTGTATGCGCGCGACGGCCAGGTCTCGACCTGGCGCTTTCACGATGCCGAAGGCCGGCTCGTCGAAGTGACCCTGCCTTCGCGCCTGCGCTGCGACAGTGCCGAGGTGCTGCTCGAAGCCGCCATCGGCGGCATGGGCCTCGCACGCCTGCCCGCATGGCTCGCGGCCGATGCGCTCGCCGCCGGCGCGCTGGTGCGCGTGTTCGAGGAGCCCAGGCCCTTCGGCTTCGAGCTCCACGTGATCCGCTCGCGCAGCCGCTACCTGCCGTTCAAGACGCGCGTGGTGATCGACTGGCTGGCCGAGCACCTGCCGCCGCTGCTGGCCGTGCCGTGATCCACCGCGCGGGCGCTATCCTGCGCCTTCGAACAACACCAAGCCCCGAGGAGAAGCGCATGCGCACCCCTGCCATCCGGAACATCGCGGCCGCCGCCGCCTTTGCGGCCCTTCTCCTGTCGACGTCGCAGAACGCGGTTGCGCAAGGCACGGTCAATGCGCTGTGCAGTACCGACGCGGGCTGGTGCGAGGCGGCAGCCGCGGCCTTCACGCGCGAGACCGGCATCAAGGTGCAGCAGGCCCACAAGGGCACCGGCGAAATCGGTGCGCAGCTGCGCGCCGAGGCGGCGAACCCCAAGACCGACATCTGGTGGGGCGGCACCGGCGACCCGTTCCTGCAGGCGGCAGAGCAGGGGCTGCTGGAGCCCTATCGCCCGGCCTACATCAACGACCTGCACGACTGGGCGGTGCGGCAGTACGCGCTGTCGCAGAACATGGTGGGCGGCTTCTACACCAGCGCGATCGGCTTCGGCTTCAACACCGACGTGCTCAAGAAAAAGAAGCTGCCTGAACCGAAGTGCTGGGCCGACCTGGTCAAGCCCGAATACAAGGGCGAGATCGAGATCTCGCACCCGGCGTCCAGCGGCACGGCCTACACCATCATTGCGGGCCTCGTGCAGCAGATGGGCGAGGACGCGGCCTTCGAGTACCTGAAGAAGCTGCACAGGAACGTGACCAGCTACACCCGCAGCGGCCAGGCGCAGGCGCCCAACGTGGCCAAGGGCGAGGTGGCCATCGGCGTCAGCTTCATCTTCGGTTTCGAACGCTGGCGGTACGACAAATTTCCGGTGAAGACGGCCGCGCCCTGCGAAGGCACGGGCTACGAGATCGGCGGCATCGCGCTCGTGAAAGGCGCGCGCAACAAGGAAAACGCCCGGCGCTATTACGACTGGCTCATGAGCCGGAAGGGCCAGGCCATCGGCGGGCAGGCGGGCAGCCTGCAGTCGCCGGCCAACAAGACCTTCAAGCCCGATGCGCGCATTCCGTCGATGGCCGATGTGAAGCTCATCAAGTACGACTTCCAGAAGTACGGGCAGGCGGCCGAGCGCAAGCGGCTGATCGACCGGTGGACGCGGGAGGTCGAGTCGCAGCCGCGCTGATCCTGGCCGCGCGGTGCTTCTTGAAAAAGACTCAGGGCGAACTGGCCGTGAAAGTGATCTGCCCGGTGTAGGTGCCGGCGGGGCGGTTCGCTGAGTTGGCGTAAGAGAAAGTCCAATCCGCCGCGCGTTGGGTCACCTGCGTGAAGCCGACTCCCGGGCCACCGCTCGAAACATTGACCGTGGGGCCCGGGCCGGTCGCCGGAATCGTGGGCGCAGGCAGCGCACTGTCGCTCGATGCCACGGTGATTTCCGACATCGGAATGGTGTTGCCGCCCGTGTTGGTGAGCGGGCCGGTCGTGGTGGCGCGCAGCGTGATCTGGCCAGCGTTGCTGCGCACCTCGACCGGCAGCACGTTGCCCGTGGCACCGACGCTGAAGATCGGCGCCGTGCCGTTCCAGCTCGTGGCCCTGTTGTTGCCGGCGGTCGGCGCACCGCCGCCGGGGATCGAGGTGGCGAGCGCAAAAGCCACCGTGTTGACCGTGCCGCTCTGGACAGGCCAGGCACCATCGCCGATGCGAAAGAAGATGAACTTGTCGATGCTGATCGTGAAGTCGAGATTCACCGACGTGCTGCGCGGTATTCCCCCCGTGCCCGAAGTCGACTGTGCCGCCCGGACCACGTCGGGTGTCGCCACCCAGGCCAACGCGCACCCGGCCGCGATCGCGCACGCCCGGCGCGCGATCCGTCCGTGCGGCGCGCTCCTCGTGTTCACTTGAGCTCCGCGTCCACCTTGAAGCTGCCCTTGTCCCAATCGATCATGCCGCTGGCCTTGACCGGATAGCTGGGCTCGGGCGCGGGTTGTCCGGGCTCGCTCTTGGGCATCAACGCCAGCGTGCGGGTCTGGCCCGGCAGGATCGGCGCGCCCTCGGGCACGAGTTCGAAGACGCGGCCCTGGCTGTCCTTGGCATCCAGGCCGCCTTCGAGACGCCCGTGCGCATCGCCGGTGTTCGTCACCGTCACGATCGCGCCGCGCTTGCCCGCCACGGTGCGGGTCGCGATCTGCTTCATCTCGAGCTTGGGCTCCGCGCCGTTGAGCATCACGTAGACCGCCACCGCGATGCGGCCGGTGACCGGCAGGCTCAGGCTCGCGCCTCCCCCCTGGATGACGGTCTGCTGCGCGGGCTCGGTGCCTTCGATGGCGATCATGAAGCGGCACTCGCCGCGCGGCGCATCGGCTGGCGGATCGATCTGGAAGCGGAAGCTCTTCTTGCTGCGCGCGGGCACCGAGAGCGTGCGCCGCTCGAGCGTCACCCAGGGCCGGCAACTGCCGGGCAGCAGCTCGTCGTGGTAGCCGATGTTGCCTTCGGGCGAGTAGCTCCAGTCGATGGTGCGGATAGCGACCTCGGTCGATGCGGCGCCGAGGTTGTGGATGTCGAGCGATTGCCCGACGCGCGCGCCGCTCTTGCCTGCGACTTCGAAGCGCGAGGGCGAGATGGCGATCTCGAAGGGGGCGGCGATGGCGGCGGCCGTGCCGGCCGTTCCCGCGATCGCCAACGCGAGCGACAGCACGCGGGAGAGAAGTTTGTCGATGTTCATGGCAGGGTTTCGATTTCGAAGGTCGACTCGAAGCTCAGCGAAGCGCCCGTGGGCAGCCGCACTTCGCGCGGATCGATGCGCAGGGTCAGCTCGAAGGTTTCGTTCATCCACGGCGCCTGGATCACGCCACTCCATACCTGCACGCGGTCGCCGGGACGGCCCATGCCGCTCGCGAAGACGCCGCTTGCGCTGCGCCATTGCACCTGCAGGCCGGCGGGCGAGCGCAGGCCTGCGATGGCCGGCGGAATCACATAGAAGATGCGGGCGCGGTGGCCGAGATAAGGCGCGGTCGCGAGCCGGTATTCGACGCGGCCGAAGGGCAGGACGATGGTGACGCCGTCCTGCGTCTGCGCGTTGCGCGAGTCGGTGTTGACCTGCGCGCGCGGCGAGGTCGAATCGTCGAGTCTGGCGACCACGGCGCCCGCCTGCGAGGCCGCAGCCAGCGCGATGGCACAGGCGATGCAGCGTGCGCCGATGCGCAGCGGGTGAAGAAGCTTGTTGCCGCGCATGGTCACTCCATCGTCGCGGTGAAACGCACCGTGCCCTTGTAGGTGCCGGCGGGATAGATCACGTCGTTGGCGTAGATGAACTGCATTCGCGTCGCATTGATGGTGTTCGACTGGTAGTTGCAGAAGATCAGGAGGAAGCAGGCGGTGGCGTTGGCATTGAAGCCCGAAGCGGGCCCGGTGATCGACTGCTGCGTGTTCGTCGGATCGAAAGTGCCGCTCTGGATGTCGCCCGAGCTGGCGTTGCTGTTGTTGCTGGCGATCCAGCGGATCTTGCTGAATGGAATCACCGTGAGGCCGCAGCCGGCCGACTGGCACAGAAGGCCTGCCGAAGAATCCACCCGCAGCGTGACCTGGCGCGTTTCGCCCGAACTGAAGAGCGACGCGGGTCGCGCAGGCGTGACCCAGACGTCGATCGCGGGCGTGCCGGTGACCGGGGCAGGCGTCAGTCCGGCGTTGTTGCCGTTGACGTCGAACTGCACGTTGTCGACGCCGCTGGCCGAACCCACGCGCAGCACGATGCTGTAGGTGCTGCCGCTGTCGCCGACGGTGGTGATGACCGCGCCGGCCGGCAGGGCGAGCAAGGCCGCCAGTGCGGCCGTTGCCGCGATGCGCGCGCGGCGCCAGGTCCCGCGCACCAGGGGGCGTGCAGGGGCGGGAGGCGTCGTGCGCACAGGCGTCATCAGAGGCTGGTGGCGGTGTAGGTCACGGTCGAGGTGTAGGTGCCGGCCTGCCAGGTGCCAGGCGTGCCCGCGAGCGCGTAGGTCCAGTTCGAGTTGGACAGCGCGTTGGGGTTGAAATGGGTGACTGTCGTACTGGCGGTGGCCAGTGCTGCGGGCAGCGGGTGATTGAGCGCGGCGCCGGTGGAGGCGGCCGAGGTCACGGTGATGTTGGCGAGCGTGGGGCCACCGGTGCCGAAGGCCGTGGCCGTGTAGCTCAGGTCGCCGCCACCGCTGCTGTTGGTCCAGGCCGAAGCGAGCAGGGCGCCGGGATTGGCGCTGGTGGTGGCAACCGGTGCAGCGCCGCTCCAGGCGTAATTCTGGTTGCTGTTGGCCACCGGCGTCGGGGGAATGTCGAAGCCGGAGGTCCATCCGAGCGTGTCGCCGCCTGCGGTGGTCGAGCCCACGCGCAGCAGGATCAGCTTGGGGACCACGATCGACAGGTTGACGCGCGCGGTGGCAGTCACTTGTGCACCGACGGTCGTCGTGTAGCCGTACTGGCTTTCGGCCATTGCAGGACCGCCAACGAGTGCCAGGGCAGCGGCCGAAATCACCAGCAGGCGGGGAAGAGCGAATGCATGAGTCATGAACAACTTTCGATTCAAAGTGAGAGTGGAGGGGAGAGAGAAAAAAAGCGCTGCCTACTCCCCCACCTTGACCACTGGGATCGAGGTGGTGGCCTGGCCACGCAGCGGGACATCGACGCTCACGCCGCCATCGCCTGCCGTGCCCCAGGGCAGCGGCACGCTTTCGGGCGTGAGGGAGAGCTGATGGCGACCGGTCGTCACCAGCGGGAATTCGAAGCGGCCATCTCGGTCGGTGGTGGTGCGGTAGCGGCCATCGAGTTGGACTTCGACATTCGCTGCACCGCCTTCGCCCGACTGCTGTTCGCCGTCGCGGTTGGCGTCGAAGAACACGCGCCCTGCAATGCTGCCGCCGCCCGCGCCGCTGCCGTTGCGCAGGCCCGCCATCGGAAAGGCGCTGCCGGCATTGCCTTCCCAGCGCAGGTAGATGTAGGCGGTCTTGTCGTTGCTGCGAAAGACCTGGGGGCCCGACTGCGAGAGCGACAGCGCTGCGGCGCGCGCCTGGTTGAAGTTGGCGGCAAAGCCCACGCGCCAGCCGCGGCCCAGGTTCTTCTCCGCCGTGAGCGAGCCCGACAGGCCGCGGCTGGTGTACAGGCCGCCGCTTTGCGAGGTGTAGCGCAGGTTGCCGCCGACGTTGAAGCTGCTGTCGATCCAGTAGCGGAACTGCACGCCCGCCGTCGGGTAGCTGCGCGCGGTGCCGCCGCTGCGGTCTTGGGCGTAGCCGAGCGTGGTGGTCACTTCGGGGCGCAGGGTTTCGTAGCGGCCGCCGATCCAGTCCTGTTCCCACTGCAACTCCTGGCCGGTGGCGCGGTCGCCGCCGATCACGATCTGCTCGTTGCGCCGCACGGTGAGGCTCAAGCGGCTGCGCGGCCATTCGAAGAAACGCGTCTGATAGAAGGCGTTGCCGTAGAGGCTGCGCGCATTCGGCGTCGCGCTGGTCGTGCCGGGCGTGGTGTCGTAGCGCGTCTGGTAGAGGCTGAGGCTGCCGCCCACCGAGGTGTGGCGATCGAACAGGTATTGCAGGTTGCCGCTCGCACCGGTGCGGGTGCTGCCCGCCAGGCTGAAGCTGGTGTCCGGCCGGGTGCGCTCATGGTCCAGGCCGAAGCCCCAGTTCATGCGGCTCGAACTCTGGTCCACGCGCCAGTAGGCGCCGCGCGCCCCGGCCAGCGCGTAGTCGCCGAAATACAGATTGGGCTGGGTGCTGTACGCGCCGAACTCGTGGCGGAAGCGCCCGGTGCGAGCACTGCCTTCGACGAACACGCCCTGCGAATCGCCAACGGGCGTGCCGGCCGTGGCCGACGCGATGCGGCTGCCGATCAGCGTGGCGCGCAGCTTGAAGTCGCCGTCGTTGCGGACCTCCCGGCCGTAGCCCAGCGAGGTTGCCCAGCTCATGACGTCCTTGCTGCCGAAGCCGCGCGCGGTGAGCGGGTCGTAGTAATAGGCCGGGATGTCGCGCGCCTGGTCGACCTGGGCCGAGGCCGACCACAGTTCGCCGAAGCGCCGCGTGAGGCCGAGCCAGCCGAGCGTGCCCTGGCTTTTCTCGAAGCCCGGGTACGGCCCGCCTGTGAGGCTGCCGCGCTCGCCGAAGCCCGCGCGAAGGTCGATGTCCGGGTTGAAGACGCGCGTGGACACGCCGCGCACCGTGGTCGTGCCGAGCGACAGCCGGTAGTTGCGGCCCAGCCCTTCGGTCAGCTCGCTCGAGATGTCGCCCACGGCGCTGTCGGCGAAAGTCCGCTCGGTGAGCGGAAAGCCCAGGTTGCGCAGCGTGAGGCGCTGGCTGGTCGCTTCCCTGGCGTAGCTGAGCGACCCTACGCTCCCGCCGCTCGCCTGGCCGTCACCACTCAGATGCCGCCCATCCGCCTGCAGCACGAACTCCCCGTAATTGAGCGTTTCCTGGCGGTATTCCAGGCGCTGGCCGAGCTCGGTCGCGCGCTGCCGGCTGTAGCCGGAGGCGGCCGAATCGCCGAAGCCGATGCGGCTCTCGACCAGCCAGGCGCGAAAGCCCTGCGGTTGCTCAGCTTCGGGCGTGTCGTCGCCGGCGGAGGCGGCGCCGGCTTCCGGGGCGCCCATGAAGTTGTCCTGGTAGGCCTTCGGGGCGGCTTCGATGAGCGCCTTCAGGCGCGCCTGCTCGGCCTGGGCGCGGTCCATCGACTGTATGCGCGCATCAGCTGCGGCGGGTTGCACGGCCGTCGCCTTCCCTGGGTCGGACTGCGCCATCGCCTGCGAAAGACAGGCCAGCGCCAACAGGCAGCCGGCGCCCATCCCGACGACGGCACGACGCCACGGCATGCCGGCCGGGCCGGCGGCAATCGACAGTGCCACGCGCGTCATCCAACAACATCTCCGTTCCTTTGGGCTGTGCGGCCCGGTTGCAATCAGGGGGCGGAGAGTAATTGACAAATGTTAATTTGGGTAACTTTTGTGGGTCTTAAGTACTCATTTAGGAGGTTCCTGCCAAATTGTTCCGGGCGCGACGTGAAAAGCTGCGCTGTTTAAAACCCTTCCGCCGTTGTTTTTTGGACACCACGCCTTACCTGAAGAAGTTGGTGGCGCGGCGTCATTAGCTCGCCGGGCCGACTTAGAATTTTTTCGATCCGACCTCACTTTTCCCAATGGCTGATACCTCCAACACCAAACTCCCGTTCCAGGCTGAAGTCGCGCAACTGCTGCACCTCGTCACGCATGCGCTCTACTCCAACAAGGAAATCTTCCTGCGCGAGCTGATCTCGAACGCGTCCGACGCGTGCGACAAGCTGCGTTTCGAGGCGCTCGACCATCCCGAGCTGTACGAAGACCAGCCCGACCTGGACGTGCGCCTCTCGTTCGACAAGGCCGCGCGCACCCTCACCATCACCGACAAGGGCATCGGCCTGTCGCGCCAGGAAGCCATCGACAACCTGGGCACCATCGCCAAGAGCGGCACCAAGGACTTCATGAGCAAGCTCAGCGGCGACCAGAAGGCCGACGCCCAGCTCATCGGCCAGTTCGGCGTGGGCTTCTATTCGGGCTTCATCGTGGCCGACAAGATCAGCGTCGAATCGCGCCGTGCCGGTTTGCCGGCCGACCAGGGCGTGCGCTGGGTCAGCGGCGGCGCCGGCGACTTCGAGGTGGCCGACATCACCCGCGCCGAGCGCGGCACCAGCATCACGCTGCACCTGCGCGACGATGCCGACGAATACCTCAACGCCTGGAAGTTGAAGCAGATCGTCGGCAAGTACTCCGACCACATCTCGCTCCCGATCCTCATGGAAAAGGAAGAGTGGAAGGAAGGCGAGAACGACCAGCCCGGCGACATGGTGAAGACCGGCGAGTGGGAAACGGTCAACAAGGCCAACGCCCTCTGGAGCCGCCCCAAGAAGGACATCACGCCCGAGCAGTACGAGGACTTCTACAAGAGCATCAGCCACGACTACGAGGCGCCGCTCGCCTGGAGCCACAACCGCGTGGAGGGCAGCACCGAGTACACGCAGCTGCTCTACATCCCCGCCAAGGCCCCGTTCGACCTGTGGAACCGCGACAAGAGCGCGGGCGTCAAGCTCTACGTCAAGCGCGTCTTCATCATGGACGACGCCGAGGCGCTGCTGCCGAGCTACCTGCGCTTCGTCAAGGGCGTGATCGACTCGGCCGACCTGCCGCTGAACGTGAGCCGCGAGCTGCTGCAGGAAAGCCGCGACGTGAAGGCCATCCGCGAGGGCAGCACCAAGCGCGTGCTCTCCATGCTCGAAGACCTGGCCAAGAAGCAGAAGACCGCGCCCGAGAGCAGCGAAGGCAAGATCGACGTGGGTTCGGGCGAATCGGTGCCGGCCCCCGAGCCGACCGAAGCGCTCGCCGACAGTGCGGGTGTCACCGACGTGGTCGACAAGAACGTCACCCCGGCCGCCGAAGCTGCCGCCGCGCATGCCGATGAATCGGGCAAGTACGCCAAGTTCTACGCCGAGTTCGGCGCCGTGCTCAAAGAGGGCCTGGGCGAAGACATGGGCAACCGCGACCGCATTGCCAAGCTGCTGCGCTTCGCCTCGAGCACCAGCGACGCCGTGACCGTGAGCCTGGCCGACTACAAGGCGCGCATGAAGGACGGCCAGGACGCGATCTACTACATCACGGCCGACACCCTGGCCGGCGCCAGGAACAGCCCGCAGCTGGAGGTCTTCAAGAAGAAGGGCATCGAGGTGCTGCTCATGACCGACCGCGTGGACGAGTGGGCACTCAACTACCTCACCGAGTTCGACGGCACGCCTTTGCAAAGCGTGGCCAAGGGCGCGGTCGATCTGGGCAAGCTGCAGGACGAGGCCGAGAAGAAGGCCGCCGAGGAGGCCGCCGAATCCTTCAAGCCGCTGCTCGAGCGCCTGAAGGAAGCCCTCAAGGACAAGGCCGACGACGTGCGCGTGACCACCCGCCTGGTCGACTCGCCCGCCTGCCTCGTGGTGCAGGACGGCGGCATGAGCACGCAGCTCGCGCGCATGCTCAAGCAGGCCGGCCAGCCCGCGCCCGACCTGAAGCCGGTGCTCGAAGTCAACGCCGAGCATGCGCTGGTGAAGAAGCTCGAAAGCTCCGAGCACTTCGACGACCTTGCCAACATCCTGTTCGACCAGGCACTGCTTGCCGAAGGCGGGCTGCCGGCCGACCCCGCGGCCTATGTGAGGCGCGTCAACGCGCTGCTGGTGTGAACGCCCGGCCGCCCACCTTTCGTGCAGCAGCAGCCGTCGTTCCGGCGGCGCTGCTGGCGATGCTCCTGGTGAGCGGCTGTTCGCACTATCACATCGGCATTCCGCTGGTGCCCGGGCTCTCGCTCGGGCTCGGCGCGACCAAGGATGGCAATTTCTCCGTCGGCCTGAACACCGGCTGGGGACCGCTCGGCGCGGGCGTCTCGGTCAACAACACCGGCGTGGTCGCCGGCACGGCAGGCGTGGGTGTCGGCGTCGGTGTCGGGCCGATCGGCACCGGCGTGGGCGTGGGCAAGAGCGTGGTGCTGCACGATCCCAATGCGGGGAAAGCCGGGTACGCGCCCGCGGGCGGCGCCGCGCCGGTCACCGCGGCGGCGGTCGGGGCCACGGTGCCGATCTCCGGCACGTCCGGTGTCACCGCCGTAGCGCCCGTGGCGGCGATTCCGCCCGCTGCGCCGGTCACGGTATCCAAGGGCGGCGTGACCCGGCCGGTCGCCGCCTCCACGCCGCAGCAATCGCCTGCGGTGCGTGTTTCCTACAGCTCACCGGCCCCTGCCGCCATTCCGGCCGGCAGCTTCGGCACGCCGGGCAATCCCGTCGCGCCTTGATGGCCGCGTCTTTCCATTCATCCGCGCCGCGGGGCGGCGCGAGGGTGCCCCGATGACTCTCAGCACAGAAGCCGTCCTGGCGCTCGCGCCCGACGATGCGTCGGCCAAGGCCGCCAAGGGCCTGCTCGCACCGGCCAAGTGGCCCACGCTCGGGTATTCCGACGAGGCCGTCTGGGGCGAATGCCAGGGCAGCGGCAGCAAGCCGTACCAGACGCAGGTCGATCTCTCCGGCCCCGTTTTCCGCTGCTCCTGCCCGAGCCGCAAGTTCCCCTGCAAGCACGGCCTCGCGCTGATGCTGTTGCGCGCGCAGAGCGGTGCCAGCTTCACCGCCGGCACGCCGCCACCGTGGGTGGCCGAGTGGATCGCCTCGCGCCGCGACAAGGCCGAGAAGAAAGAAGCGCGCGCCGCCGAACCCGCGGCCGCGCCCGATCCCGCAGCGGCCGTCAAGCGCGATGCCCAGCGCTGGAAGCGCATCGAGGCCGGCGTGCAGGAGCTCGCGCGCTGGCTCGACGACCAGACCCAGCGCGGCCTGGCATCGCTCGGCAGCGAGCAGCAGCAGGCGTGGGGCGCGATGGCGGCGCGCATGGTCGATGCGCAGGCGCCGGGGCTCGGCCAGCGCATCACGCAGGCGGCCGAGCTCATCGGCGCGGGCGAAGGCTGGCCGGCGCGGCTGCTCGACCGACTGGGGCGTCTTCAACTGATCGTCGATGCGGTGCCGCGCCGCGAGTCGCTTTCGCCCGCCACGCTGGCCGACCTGCGCATCGCGCTCGGCTGGCCGCAGGACCGCGAAGGCCTGCTCGCGGACGGCGAACGCATCAGCGACCACTGGCTCGTGCTGGGCCAGTGCACCGACGAGCGCGACGCGAAGCTGGTCGAGCGCCATGTATGGCTGCAAGGCCGCGCGAGCGGGCGGCGTGCGCTGCTGCTCGATTACTCGCATGGCGGTCGCGGTTTCGAAACCGGGTGGGTCAGCGGTAGCGAGCGCGCCGCGGTGCTGTGCTTCTATCCTGGCCACGCTTCGCAGCGCGCGCTGGTGGCCGAGCTGCTGGGGGATGCGCCCGCATCGACGCAGCCCGCGACCGATACCCCCGACGAGTGGCAACGCATGGCACAGCAGATCGCCGCCAATCCCTGGCAACCGCTGCTGCCGATGGTGTGGGCCGAGGCCGTGCCCGCGCGGCACGGCGACCAATGGTGGCTGCGCCTCGATGCCGCGCCACAGGCCTTGCCGATGCAACTGGCGACGCAGGAAGCCTGGCAACTGATGGCGCACTCGGGCGGCGCGCCGCTGCGCGTCTTCGGCGAATGGGACGGCGAGCAGTTCGCGCCGCTGACCGCCTGGACCTCGGGTGCCGCGGCGGGCAGCGCGCCGGTCTGGACCCTGGCTGGAGTTCGCACATGAGTCACTGGAATACCTTGCTGCAGAGCGCGTTGGTCGGCACTGCCCGCCAGCCCGTGCCGGCGGCCGAGGGCATGGGGGGCGAATTCGGCGGATTGCTGCAGGCGATCCAGGCCGGCGAAGCACAGGGCCAGCTGCTGCGCGTCGCAGGCGCCGTGGCCATCGGCCGCCGTGCCGGCTTCGTGGCGCCGGGCCTTTCGTCTTCCGAGGCACCGGTCGCCGTCGCCGACGAGCGCCCGGTGCTGGACGATCCCGCACTGCAAGCCGCCATCGCCGATGCGCTTGCGAGCGGCCCGCTGCGCCTGCAGCACGAAGGCCTCGCCGCGGTGACCGCCGCCGGCCTGCGCCTGCCCCACAACCTCTTGCCCACCGCGCTCGACGCCGGCCGCCGCGCCATCGACCTGCGGCCCGCCGTGGTCCCGGCGCTCGGCGAGCGCGGCCTCTGGCTCGCCGCGCGCAACGACGACTGGCGCTACGCCGTCGGCGCCAGCGAGCAGGCCGATGCGCAGACGCGCTGGGACGAGGGCAGTCTCGAACAGCGCCGCGCGGTGCTCGCCGAGCAACGCCGCAGCGACCCCGCCGCCGCGCGCGAACGCCTCGCCGCGGAGCTGCCGCAACTGCCCGCCAAGGAGCGCGCCGCGCTGCTCGGCGCGCTGGCCGAGAACATCGGTCCCGACGACGAAGCCCTCATCGACGCCCAGCTCAAGGACCGCGCCCGCGATGTGCGCCAAGCCGCGGTCGAACTGCTGCAGCGCCTGCCTGACAGCGCCCATGTGCGGCGCATCGAAGCCTTCCTCGCGCCGCTGCTGTCGCAGGCAGGCGGCGCATGGCAGCTGAACGCCCCCGAGGCCGCCGACCCGCGCTGGAAGGACGACGCCATCGACGCCGCCCGCCCCACCCACGAAAGCCTGGGCGAGCGCGCCTGGTGGCTCTACCAGCTCGTGCGGCAAACGCCGCTCTCGTGGTGGACCGCGCATACCGCCATGACCGCCGCCGCACTGCTCGAGTGGGCCGCCAAGAGCGACTGGAAAGACGCCCTGCTGCGCGGCTGGAACGAAGCCGTCCTCGCCGTGCCCGATGTCGACTGGTGCGACGCGATGCTCGATCGCCCGCGCAGCCAGCGCGCATGGGTCGGCCAGCTGCTCGCGCTGCTGCCCCGCGAACGGCGCGAGCGCCACTGGGCGAGCGAGCTCGGCGAATCCGGTAACGGCGTGCAGGAAGTCGTCGCCTATGCCGACCAGGCCTGCGCGCCCGGCGAAACCCCTTCCGCCGAACTCTCGCTCAAGCTCGCTCCCGCGCTGCGCCTGCGTGTGGAACGCGGCGACCTCGTCAACGACTACGTGCTGCGCCAGGTGCTCGGCAACGCGGCCGCGCTGCTGCATGCCGATGCGCTGCACCTGCTGGCCGACCTGCCGCGCGCCGCCGAGGAAAGCCCCGGCCTCGCGAGCGCCCTGAGCGACACCGCGCGCATCGTGCGTGCGCGCCAGCTGTTTTCAACCCTTCGTCTTTCGTCCACTTCTTCTCCATCCCAAGGCCGTCCATGAGCAATGTCCTGCGCCAGCATGCCGAACAGCAATTCGCCGAAGAACTCGATGCGCTCCAGAAGGTCGACGACCGCCAGCGCCCGGGCAACTGGAAACTCTCGCCCTGGGCTGTGCTCACCTACCTGATGGGCGGCAAGCTCGCCAACGGCTTCGAGGTCAGCCCCAAGTACATCGGCAATTCGCGCTTGATGGAGATCGCCGTCTCCACGCTCGCGACCGATCGCGCGCTGCTGCTCTACGGCGTGCCGGGCACGGCCAAGTCGTGGGTGTCGGAGCACCTGGCCGCGGCCGTGAGCGGCGACTCGACCATGCTGATCCAGGGCACCGCTGGCACCAGCGAAGAGCAACTGCGCTACGGCTGGAACTACGCCGAGCTGCTGGCCCACGGCCCGTCGGAAAAGGCGCTGGTGCCGAGCCCGCTGGTGCACGCCATGCGCCTCGGAAAGATCGCGCGCGTCGAAGAACTCACCCGCATCCCGGCCGACGTGCAGGACACGCTGATCACCGTGCTCTCCGAAAAGACGCTGCCCATTCCCGAACTCGGCAGCGAGGTGCAGGCGGTGCGCGGCTTTTCGGTGATCGCCACCGCGAACAACCGCGACAAGGGTGTGAACGAACTCTCCAGCGCGCTCAAGCGCCGCTTCAACACCGTGGTGCTGCCGGTGCCGGCGAGCGAGGCCGAGGAAGTGCAGATCGTGGTCAAGCGCGTGTCCGAACTGGGCCGCGCCCTCGCGCTGCCGGCCGAGCCGCCCGCGCTGCAGGAAGTGCGCCGCGTGGTGCAGATCTTTCGCGAGCTGCGCAACGGCCAGACCGAAGACGGCAAGACGCGCATCAAGTCGCCCAGCTCCACGCTCTCCACCGCCGAGGCCATCTCGGTCATCAACAGCGGCATGGCGCTGGCCGGCCATTTCGGCGACGGCGTGCTGCGCTCGGCCGACGTGGCCTCGGGCCTGATCGGCGCCGTCATCAAGGACCCGGTGCAGGACCATGTGGTGTGGAAGGAATACCTGGAGACCGTGGTGAAGGAGCGCACCGACTGGAAGGATCTCTATCGCGCCTGCCGCGAGCAGCTCTGAGACTCGCAAGCCACCGCGATTGCACATGGCATCACCGCTGCATTACTTCGGCATCCGCCACCACGGGCCCGGCTGCGCGCGCAGCCTGCTGCGCGCCTTCGAGTCGCTGCAGCCCGACTGCATCCTGGTCGAGGGCCCGCCCGAGGCCGAGGGCCTGCTCTCCTTCATGGCGCATGCCGACCTGCGCCCACCGGTCGCGATGCTGGTGCATGCGAACGACGACACGCGCCTGGCCGCCTTCTATCCGTTCGCCGAGTTCTCGCCCGAGTGGCAGGCGTTGCAGTGGGGCGTGAAGCACGCGCTGCCCACGCGCTTCATCGACCTGCCGCAGGCGCATCGCATGGCCATCGAACAGGCGGCGCGCGCAGCCGACGAGGCCAAGGCCGAAGCGCCCGCCGAAACGCCGCTCGACGATGACGAGACTGACAAGGGGCCCGTTTCCGACACTGTCGAAGCCATCGAGGAAGAACAAACCGCCAACGCGCTGCCCGACGACCCCTTCGACTGGCTCGCCCACGCCGCGGGCTATGCCGACGGCGAGAGCTGGTGGAACCACATGGTCGAGGAGCGCGGCGACGGCGAAGACCTGTTCGGCGCCATCGCCGAAGCCATGACCGCCGTGCGCGCCGAGACGCCCGAAGACCGCCGAGGCCAGCGCGCCATGGAGCGCGAGCAACTGCGCGAAGCCTTCATGCGCCAGTCGATCCGCGAAGCCGTCAAGGCCGGCCACCAGCGCATCGCCGTGGTCTGCGGCGCATGGCACGTGCCGGCGCTGCAGGGCACGGTCACCGCCAAGGCCGATGCCGCGCTGCTCAAGGGCCTGCCCAAGCTCAAGGTGCTCGCGACCTGGGTGCCGTGGACCTACCGCCACCTGACGAGTGCGAGCGGTTACGGCGCGGGCATCGATTCGCCCGGCTGGTACGAGCACCTGTGGCAGCAGGGCGACCGAGTGGCGGGCCGCACGACCGGCTGGCTCGCGCGCGTGGCGCGGTTGCTGCGCGAACACGACCTCGATTGCTCTTCCGCCCACCTCATCGAAGCCACACGCCTCGCTGAAACGCTCGCCGCGTTGCGCGAGCGCCCCGCGCCCGGCCTGCCCGAGCTCGACGAGGCGGTGCGCAGCGTGATCTGCATGGGCGAGCAGGCGCCGCTCACGCTGATCCGCGAGCGCCTCACCGTCGGCGACCGCATGGGCAAGGTGCCCGCCGACGTGCCGACCGTGCCGCTGCAGCGCGACATCGAGCAGGCGCAGAAAAGCCTGCGCCTCAAGCCCGAGGCGACCGCGAAAACGCTCGACCTCGATCTGCGCCAGCCCAACGATCTCGCGCGCAGTCATCTGCTGCACCGCCTGCGGCTGCTCGACCTGCCGTGGGGCGAGATCACCGCCGGCCAGCGCGCGAGCCGCGGCACCTTCCACGAAGTGTGGCAACTGCAATGGCAGCCCGAGTTCGCGCTGCGCATCATCGAAGCCAGCCGCTTCGGCGCGACCGTGGCGCATGCCGCGAGCGCGCGCGTGATGGAAGAACTGGCCGCGGAAACCTCACTTACCGCCCTGGCCGAGCAGGTCGACATCGTGCTGCTCGCCGACCTGCCGGTCGCGGTGCAGGCCGTGACCCGCGCGCTCGAAGACCGCGCCGCGCTCACCGGCGACGCGGTGCAGCTCATCGGCGCGGTGCCGCCGCTGGCCAACGTGTTCCGTTACGGCAGCGTGCGACAGACCGACAGCGCGCTGCTCTCCCATGTGCTCGACAGCCTGATCGTGCGCGGCGCCATCGGCCTGCCGATTGCCTGCGGCGCACTCGATGCCGAAGCCGCCGAGGCGCTGCGCACCCGGCTCATCGCCACGCACGACGCGGTGCGCCTGCGCGATGGCGAGGAAACGACCGCCGCCTGGCGCGCGGCATTGAAGTCCATCGCCTTCGGCGAAACCGGCGCGCCGCTGCTGCGCGGCGTGAGCTGCCGGCTGCTGCTCGACGACGCGCAGATCGACAGCGACGGCGCCTCGCAGCAGCTAGGCCGCAACCTCTCGGCCGGCGCACCGCCGACCGAGGCGGCTGCGTGGCTCGAAGGTTTTCTCAACCGCAATGCGATGGTGCTGCTGCACGACGAGGCCGTCTGGTCGCTGGTCGACCGCTGGCTTTCGGGGCTCGGCGAGGAACACTTCGTGCAGGTGCTGCCGCTGGTGCGGCGCAGCTTCGCGGACTTTTCAGGTTCGGACCGGCGCGCGCTCGGCGAGCGTGCGAAACGCGGCGCGGTCGGCGGCACGCTGCCGGCTGCCGTGGCCGCCACCGATTGGGACGAAACACGCGCGGTGCTCGCGTTGCCGCTGCTGCGGGAACTGCTGGGAGTGAAAGCATGAACGTTCGCTCTTGTTCCCTTTCCCCCTGGGGAGAGGTCTGGGGTGAGGGCATGGGCCTTCGCACCTGCACCGCCTTCGCTGTCGTCGCTGGCCCTCACCCCCGCCCTCTCCCCAAGGGGAGAGGGAGCAACACGAGCACAGAGGTGACTCCATGAGCGCAAATCTTCAAGACCCCGCCGACACCGAAGAAGCGACGTTGCCCCCCACCGACCGCCTGCAGCGCTGGCGCCTCGTGCTCGGCAGCGAGGCCAACGCGAGCTGCGGCGCCGTCGAAGGCCGCGTGCGCGAAATCGACCAGGCGCTCGCCGCGCTCTACGAAGCCGACGGCCGGCGTGGCCTGGGCAATGGCGGCCAGCGGGGCGGCCGCGGCGATTCGGCGCCCAGCGTGGCGCGCTGGCTCGGCGACATCCGCAAGTACTTTCCGAGCCAGGTGGTGCAGGTGATGCAGCGCGACGCGATGGAGCGGCTCAACCTGCGCCAGATGCTGCTGCAGCCCGAGATGCTGGAGAACGCGCAGCCCGACGTGCACCTGGTCGCCAATCTCGTGGCGCTGTCGAGCGTGATCCCGGCCGGCACCAAGGACACCGCGCGCGCCGTGGTGCGCAAGGTGGTCGACGAGCTCATGAAGAAGCTTGAGGAGCCGATGCGCAGCGCGGTGAGCGGCGCGCTCAACCGCAGCCAGCGCAACCGCCGCCCGCGCCACTCCGAGATCGACTGGAACCGAACCATCCGCGCCAACCTGCGCCACTGGCAGCCGGCATACCGCACCGTGGTGCCGCAGACGCTGGTCGGCTACGGCCGCAAGGCCCGCCAGCCGCAGCGCGAGGTGATCCTGTGCATCGACCAGAGCGGCTCGATGGCGGCCTCGGTCGTCTACTCGAGCATCTTCGGCGCCGTGATGGCGAGCCTGCCCGCGGTGGCGACCAAGCTCGTGGTGTTCGACACCGCCGTCGTCGACATGACCGAGCAGCTGCAGGACCCGGTGGACCTGCTCTTCGGCGTGCAGCTGGGCGGCGGCACCGACATCAGCGGCGCGGTCGGCTACTGCCAGAGCCTGGTGCGCGAGCCGCGCAACACCATCCTCATCCTGATCTCCGACCTGTACGAAGGCGGCGTGGAAGACAAGCTGCTGCGCCGCGCCAACGAGCTGGTCGAGGCCGGCGTGCAGTTCATCGCGCTGCTGGCCCTCAGCGACGAAGGCGCGCCCGCCTACGACCGCGACCTGGCGGCGAAGCTCGCCGCGCTCGGCGTGCCGTCGTTCGCGTGCACGCCCGATGCGTTCCCGGGGCTGATGGCCGCGGCGATCAAGTGCGAAGACGTCGCCACATGGGCCGCAGGGCAAGGCCTGAAGACCAGCCGCGCCGCATGAGGTGGTGATGTGATGCCCGGCCTGACCCGACGCGAGCTTGCGGCACTGGCCCTTGCGGTCGTGTCGGGCATGTTGGCCAGGTCAGCGCACGCGCAACGCGAATTCCCGGCCCGGCCGATCCGCTGGATCGTGCCGTACCCCGCGGGCACCGTCGCCGACATCGTCGCGCGCACCATCGGCACCCAGCTCGCCATCGACACCGGCCAGCCGGTGCAGATCGAAAACCGCGCCGGCGGCAACACCGCGCTCGGCGCCATCGAGGCCGCACGCGCACCGGCCGATGGCTACACCGTGCTCTCTGCCGACAACGGCACGCTGGTGTTCAACCCGGCGCTCTACCGCAACCTCAGCTACAACCCGGCGCGCGACTTCGCGCCGGTCACGCTGCTCGCCCGGCTGCCGATGGTGCTGCTGGTCGGCCCCGCCAGCGGCGTGAGGGACGCGCGCGCGTTCATCGCGGATGCGCGTGCCTTTCCCGGCAAGGTCAGCTTTGCCTCCGCGGGCACCGGCTCCGTGCAGCACCTGGCGATGGAACTGCTCCAGCGGCAAGCCGGCCTGCGCATGGTGCACGTGCCCTACCGCGGCGCCGCGCCCGCGCTGGCCGACCTGGCGGGCGGCCAGCTGGCCGCGATGATGTCCGACCTGTCCGCCGCCCACCGCTTCATCCGCAGCGGCAAGGTGCGCGCGCTGGCGGTTGCCAACGCCACCCGCCTGCCGCAATTGCCTGCGGTGCCCACCTTCGCGGAACTGGGCATGCCGCAGGTCGAGGCCGCCGTGCTCATGGGCCTGGCGGCGCCGGCCGGCACGCCGCCCGAGGTGGTGGCGCGGCTGCAGCAGTCGGTGGCCAGCGCGATCCACAACCCGGCGGTGCTGCGCAAGCTCGGCGAGTTCGATGTCGAACCGGTGGGCAGCACGCCGGCTCGGTTCGAGGCGCTCATCGGCGATGAAACGGCGCGCTGGCATCCGTTGATCAAGGATCTCGGCTTGTTGCTCGACTGATCAAACCGGCGGCGTTGCCGCCGCCAGGCTGTGGAGCAGCACCGTCCAGTGCTGCAGGCGGGCAATCGCGGCCTCGCGGCCCGTCTGCGCCGCCTGGCGGGCATTGCCGTTGTCGGCCAGCGCGAGCAGCTCGCTCGCGGCGGTCGTCACGGCGCGAGCGAAGTCCCCGGTGCGGCCCTGCCACACCACGATGCGATGGTGCAGGCCCAACTGCGCGGCGCGCTGCGCATTGATCGCCTGCTCGGGCTGGTCGGTCAGGAGCAGCAGGATCGGCTTGCGGTAGACCGCCGCGATCGACAGCGCCGCCATGCCGGGCGCCGAGACGATGAAGGCGCTGCGCGCGGCCATCTCGATCCAGTGCTCGTCCTGCGCGTGCCAGCCCGCGCGCTGTGCATAGCCCTCACCGACGAGGTGCGCCGGCACGCGTGCATCGGCCAATCCGCGTTCCAGGCCCTCGGCGAGCGCGGCCTCCTTGAAATGCGGATTCAGGTAGACCGCGGCCTGCGGCGCGAGGTCGTCATGCGCTTCGGTGTCGGCGCCCATCACCGCCACCGGCGTGGCGAGTTGGTGCCCGCCGCGGCCGTCGTGCTGCGGCTCGCCGTAGGCGAAGTCGTGCGCGATGCGCGCGCGGCTGCGGTCGATCTGCCACGCGACGATGCGGCCGAAGATGCTCGCCATCCACGCCGGCATGCGCCCGCTGAAATTGGTCTCCAGCGCATGCCGCAGGCTCGCGCCGTACACATGCACCACCTTGCGCCGCCAGCCCGGCATCCAGCCCATGAAGAGAAGCGCGGGATGAAAGGAGTCGTTCACCACCAGGTCCGCATCGCGGAACCACGCGCGCAGCCGCAGGATGTCGCGCAGCATGCGTCCGGGGTGGAACATGTAGTGCGCCACGTTGCGGTCGGTCTCGCGGCGCAGCATGTTCTGCTCGCGGTCGAACTGCACTGCGTAGTGGCGCGAGAGCACCGGCGCCTCGATGCCGAAGCCGGCGAGAAAGCGCGCGCCTTCGTCGGAGGTGGTGAGCACCTGCACGCTGGCGCCCGCAGTGCGCAGCGAATGCGCGAGCAGCTGCGCGCGCATCAGGTGGCCGCGCGCGTCCGCGGTCGCGAGATAGACGATGCGCGGCGGCATCGAAGGGCTCAGGCGGCCACCGGCCGTGCACTGCCGGGACGCAGGCGCAAGGCCACGCCCGCGATGTACATGCCCAGGGCGCCGGTGATGCCGAAACCGCGCTCGGTATCGCGCACCTCGTGCATCAACTGCGCGAGCCTTGCTTCTTCATGCGGTGCCACGCAGCGCTGCAGCGTGTGGCTGCAGAGGCGTATGTGGCGGTCTTCATCGGCGAGCACGCGCGTGAGCAACGGATGCAGCGCATGCTGCGGGCCGATCAGCGCGCAGTGGCGTTGCAGGATGCGCGAGGCCATCTGCTCGGCGGCCAAGCCGATCGCATAAGCCGGCACGAGGCCGCTGTGCGCGAAGTGCGGCGCATGGCGCCGGATGAGGCGCTGCCAGCGCGCGAGCTTGCGCTGGCTCAGCCAGTCGGGCTGCGGTGCTTCTTCGGGCGATGCGGCCGCCTGCGCGGTGCCCCCGCGTTCGACGATGGCGTCGGCGAAGAGTTGCGCATGGACTTGCTCGTCGGCCAGGTGCTGGTCGAGCTGGCGCGTGAGCCAATCGGGCGCGCTGGTGCGCAGCTCGCGCTGCAGCGCCTGCTCGGACGATTCTTCGCCGACGAGGTAGAGCCGCAACAACATCACTTCACCGGCGCGGCTCGCATGCATCTGGCGCAACGCGGCGCGCTTGATGTGGTGCACCAGCCGCGCCTGCAGCGCCGGCCAGCCTTGCAATGTCGGCGGCGCGAGGCAGTCGAATCCCGCGCTCGTTTGAGCGGTGTCAGCGTCCATTGGCCTTTGCCAGCGGGGGCTGCGGCTGTTGTTGCTGCTGCCAACCGAGCACGAGCCCGATGAAGCTGTCCTGCAGGAACGCACGCGCCGATGCGTCGGCACCGGCGAACTCGCGCTGCTGGCCGTCGTAGCGCACGTAGCCCTTGCCACCCGCGGCACCGAGCACCAGCTTCTCGTTCTTCTGGAAACCGCGCTGCATCAACGGCTGCAGCAGAGACTGCGATTCGAGTCCATAGAGGAACAGGTCGCGCTGCACCACCTGGCGCGGGATCTGCCCGCTCAGCGCCTGCAGTTCGAGCGACCAGTTGCCTTGCCGCATCGCCTCGGAGAGCTCGCTGCCTTTGGCAGCAGGCGCGCGGAAACGTGCGCGCGCCACCGACTTGGAGGCACGGCTCAAGCCCAGGCCGACGGTGATGTCCGCATCGGTGGCCCCGCTTGTCCGGTTGTCCTGCACCTGCACGATCTCGTTGGCGAGCCGCGCGGCAATCGATGGCTTGGAGAGGGTTTCGCCGATCTGCGCCGGCGTGAACACCACGCGCTCGGTGCTGCCGTCGATCACCACGACCTGGTACGGATCGATGCGAATGTCGCTGAACTCGCCGCCGATAGGCGAATGCGCATGGCTGCTCACCGACCACTCGTTGCCCGAACGGCTCAGGAGCGCATGGAAGGTGAGCGGCACGCGCTGGCCGCTGCTGCGCGACTGGCCGGAGCCCTGCAGCAGCACGTCGCCCACGATGGTCTTCTCGCCGTAGACGCGCGGGTTCGCAAAGCGGATGGTGTGCGTGGCGCTGTCGAGCGCGGCGCGCGTGTCGGCATCGTCCAGCGCGAGGCGGTTGCATTCGTTGGCGGGGCCCGCGAGCGCGGAGAAGGGGCAGCCGCTGTCGGACTTGAAGTTGAAGACGCCGCGGCCTGTGAAATCGGCGGCGCCGGCCGTGGCGCACGCGCCGGCCAGCACGAGAAGGCTGAAGATGTTTTTCTTGTTCATGTCGGGCGATGGTAGGAAAGCGCCTGGGCGTCCGCATTCGTGCGGCCCGTCGTGTGCAGGCCGATGCCGCGTGCGAATGCGCCCAGCATGTCGATGGCCGAGAAGCCCACGATCAGCGCCACGCCCGCGAGCCAGCGCAGGCCGCGCAGCGGAGGCAGATCTTGATGATTGAGCGCGCGCACGCTGAAACCCAGCCGCGTGAACAGCACGCACAGCGGCCCGATCGGCCCGCTCTTCGCAAGCCACTGCCAGCGTGCCGAAACGTAGCTGCGCAAGAGGTGCGGCGTGAGCGAATAGGTGTCCTGCCCGCGCATCCAGCGCAGCTTGAGCGCCTCGGCGCGCGTGTCGGGCAGGCGGTGTTCGGTGTGGGCCGCGGCCGCGTAGTGGATGGGGACGTTGGCCGCCTTCAGGCGCATGCCCAGCACCTGGCAGTGCGCGCGGTACACGCCATCGAGCGCCTGGTAGCTGTGCTGCTCGAACACGTCGCGGCGAAAGGCCACGTTGTTCGCGTAGAAGTTGCTCGTGGCGCCCGCGTGGTCGGCGTTGGGGAAGTACATGAAGTCGATGGTCGTGAGCGCGGTGCCCACGATGTTGGCCGCGTAGCTCGTGCGGCCGGCCACCACCGCGGGCGCATCGGCGCCGCGCGTGAAGGGCGTGAGCATCTGCAGCAGCCAGTCGTCGTCGGGCAGGCAGTCGGCATCGGCGAACACCACGTGGTCGCAGCGCGCGGCATCGGTGGCCGCGAAGCCGAGGTTCTTGGCGTCGTAGTAGCCGGTGGTGGTGTCGATGCGCACGAAATCGACGGGGCGGCCCGCCAGTGCCGCGACGGCCTCGCACGATGCAGGGCTCAGGCCGTCGTGTGTGATGACCACCTGTGCCAGTGCCGTGAGCGGCAGCTTCTGCCTGGCCAGCAGGGCGGTCAGGCGCTGCAGGCTGGTGCTTGCGGCGGCTTCGGCATCCGCTCCGCCGCGCAGGTTGTTGGTCTCCAGGACCAGCGCGCAACGCGCGGCAACTTGATCGGGCATCATCGAATTTTCCTGTCCGGACATTGTTTTGAAGGCTTGCATCCTGCTTTTATCTCACAACCGCCGCTGCGGCCAGTGCCTTAGGGAAGGGGCGCGCGCATGAAGGTGAGCATCTTCGGTGCCGGCTATGTGGGCCTGGCCTTCGCCGCCTGCCTGGCCGAGGCCGGGCACGAGGTGCTGTGCGCGGACGCCGATGCAGGCCGCATAGAAGGGTTGCAGCAGGGCCGGATGCCGCTGCATGAGCCGGAGCTGGAGGCGCTGGTGGAAGCGGGCCTTGCCGCGGGAACGCTGAAGTTCACCGGGGACGAGCGCCTGGCGAGCCAGCATGGAGAAGTTCTCTTCATCGTAGTCAACACGCCGGCCGATGCACAAGGCGATGTCGACCTGCGTCATGTGATGGCCGTGGCCCGCAGCATCGGGCAGCACCGCGACCGCGATGCCGTGGTCGTCTGCAAGTCCACCGCGCCGGTGGGCACCGCGGAGCAGGTCGAGGCCGTGCTGCATGCGGAGCTTTCGCAGCGCGATGCTGCACATCGGATCGCGGTGGCCGTGAACCCCGAGTTCCTGCGTGAAGGCTCGGCGGTGCGCGATTGCCGGCAGCCCGACCGCGTAGTGATCGGTGCTACCGACACCAAGGCGATCGACCTGCTCACGCGGCTCTATGAACCTTTCATGCAAGACCCCGCGAAGCAACTGCTGGTGATGGACCACCGCTCCGCCGAACTCACCAAGTACGCCGCCAACGCGATGCTCGCGACCCGCATCAGCTTCATGAACGAGATGGCGCGCGTGGCCGAACATGCGGGCGCCGACATCGAGATGGTGCGGCGCGGCATCGGCTCGGACCCGCGCATCGGCCCCGATTTCCTGCAGGCCGGCGCGGGCTATGGCGGTTCGTGCCTCGCGAAGGATGTGCGGGCGCTGCGGCATGCGGCCGATCGCGAGGGGCTGGCGCTGCGCATCCTTCCGGCCGTCGAGGCTGCGAACCATGAACAGAAGGGGCGCCTCTTCGACCTGATGACGCACCATTTCGAAGGCAACATCGCGAACAAGACCATCGCCCTCTGGGGCCTGGCCTTCAAGCCCGACACCGACGACATGCGCGATGCGCCGAGCCTGGTGCTGCTGGAGCGGCTGTGGGCGGCCGGTGCGCGCGTGCAGGTGCACGACCCGGCAGCGATGCCGAATGCGCGCGCCATCGTCGGCGAGCGCTCCGATGTGCGGTGGTGCGATACGCCGGAGGGTGCGCTGCAGGGCGCCGACGTGCTGGCGCTCGTGACCGAATGGCCGGTGTTCCGCCGCCCCGATTTCACGCGCATCGCAGGCACGCTCAAGACGCCCGCGATCTTCGACGGCCGCAACATCTACGACGCTGTGGAAGTCGAAGCCGCCGGCATCGCGTACTACGGCATCGGCCGCGGGCGTTCAGTGCTGCGCTGAACCGTCTTCAGCGGACAGGAACGCGTCGCCTGGCGTCAGCGGCGCGTGGCGATAGCTCGCCGGCGTACGGCTCAGCTTGACCGGGGCGCCGATGCCGCGGTAGCCGCCGGGCATCTCCACCACCATCTCGCGGTGCAGCGTGTGCGGATGCTGCAGTGCATCGGCCACCGGCAGCACCGGCGCTGCGGGCACACCGGCGGCCATCAACTGATCGACCAGCGTGCGTCCGTCGAAAGCCGCCATCGCCGCTTCGAGCCGCTGCTTGAGCCCGTCGCGGTGCACCGAGCGCGCGCCGGCCGTGCGGTAGAGCGGATCGTCCGCGAGCTCGGGCAGGCCGATGCAGCGGCACAGGCTCGCGAACTGCCGGTCGTTGCCCACCGCCACGAACACGGGGTCGGTGCCTGTGGCGAGCGCGTCGTAGGGGTAGATGTTGGAATGTGCGTTGCCCGTGCGCCGCGGCGCCGTGCCGTCCATGAACCAGTTGGCTGCGTGTGGATGCAGCAGCGAGAGGCCGCTGTCGTACAGCGCCGCTTCCACGAACTGCCCGCGCCCGCTGCGCTGGCGTTCCTGCAGCGCGAGCAGCACGCCGATCACCGCGTTCAGCCCCGTCACCATGTCGACCACCGGAAGGCCCACGCGCAGCGGTCCGCCGTCGGCCTCGCCGTTGATGCTCATGATGCCGGTCATGGCCTGTACCGCCGCGTCGTAGCCGGGCAGTGCGCCCAGCGGACCGTCGGCGCCGAAGCCCGAGACGCGGCACCACACCAGGCGCGGAAAGCGCTGCGACAGCGCCTCGTAGCCGATGCCCCAGCGCTCCATCGTGCCGGTCTTGAAGTTCTCGATCAGCACGTCGGCCTCGGCCACCAGCGCGAGCAGCGCCTCGCGGCCTTCTTCGGTCGAGAAGTCCAGGTGCTGCACGCGCTTGTTGCGGTTGAGCCCGTGGTAGTACGAGGCCACGCCTTCCTTGAACGGCGGGCCCCAGGTGCGCGTGTCGTCGCCCTGCGGCGGCTCGACCTTGAGCACGTCGGCACCGTGGTCGCCGAGGATCTGGCCGCAGTACGGGCCGCCGAGGATGCGCGAGATGTCGAGAACGCGGATGCCCGCGAGGGCGCCTTGGGTCGATGTCATGCGAGTACTCCGTGCGTGGCCATCAATCGAGCTGCGCGCCGGACTTCTTCACGACGTCCTTCCACTTGGCCGATTCGCTCACGATGAACTGGCCGAGCTTCTGCGGCGAGGTATCGGCCGAGGCTTCCAGCCCTTGGGCGGCGAACATCTGCTTGACCTTGGGCGAGTTCAGCACTTCCGCGAATGCATGGTTGAGCTTGGCGACGCGTTCCGCGGGCGTGCCGGCCGGCGCGACGATGCCGAAGAACACGCTCACGTCATAGCCCTTGTAGCCCTGCTCCGAAATCGTAGGCACCTCGGGCAGTGCCTGCGAGCGCGCAACCGTCGCCACGCCCAGCGCGCGCAGCTTGCCGGCCTTGACGTAGGGCAGCGCGGTGAGGATGTCGGTGAAGGTCATGCTGACCTGGTTGCCGAGCAGGTCGTTGAGCGCCGGGCCCGTGCCCTTGTAGGGGATGTGCTGCAGGTCCGTACCGGCCACCGAGTTGAACAGCACGCCCGCCAGGTGCGACGAGGCGCCATTGCCCGACGACGCATAGCTCAACTTGCCGGGGTTGGCCTTGGCGTAGGCGACGAGTTCGGGCACGGTCTTCACCGGCAGTGCGGGGTTCACCACCAGGATGTTCGGCAGGTAGCCGACCTGGATCACCGGCGCGTAGCTCTTCACCGGGTCGTAGTTGATCTTGCGGTAGAGGCTCGCATTGATGGCGAGCGGGCCCGAGGTGCCGAACAGCAGCGTGTGGCCATCGGCCTCGGCGCGCGCCACGTATTCCGCGCCGATGTTGCCGCCGGCGCCCGCGCGGTTCTCCACGATCATGGGCTGGCCGAGGCGGTCTTTCATCTCGGCAGCGAGCGTGCGCGCCATCGCGTCGGTCGGGCCACCCGGTGGGAAGGGCACGACCAGCGTCAAGGGCTTGGAAGGGAAGGGGCCTTGGGCTTGCGCAGCGGGTGCTGCGCTCAGCAATGCGGCGCAGGCGGTGACTGCGGCGAAGAGATGGGTGAGGTGTCGCAAGAGGATGTCTCCGTTTTTCTATGAATCAGGCAGTGATTTCCGCGGCGCGCGTCGCGGTGGTGTTCCAGTCCGCGGGCATCGCATCGGGCGCAAGCGGGTCGCGCGGCAACACGCGGTGCAGCAGCACCAGTTGCGCCCAGCGCAGGCGCGCGGATGAACCGCAGCGAGAGGCCTCCCAGGCCATCGCGATGCTGCTCGTGCAGTGGTAGAGCGCCGAGGCGGCCTGGCGCGCGAGCACGTCGCCGCCTTCGCGTGCCGCGGTCTCGGCCAGCGCTGCGGCGCGTGCCAGCGCATCGCGCAAGGCCTTGGCGAAAGCAGGCGCGAGCGTCGCATCGTCCAGCAGCTTTTCGCAGTGCGCGCGCAGCACCGGCAGCGAGCCTTCGCGCTTCACCGCGCGGATCACATCCAGCGCCACGATGTTGCTGGTGCCTTCCCAGATCGAGCCCAGATGCGCATCGCGCACGAGGCGCGGATCGCTCCACTCCTCGATGTAGCCACAACCTCCGCGCACCTCCATCGCATCGCCCGTCACCTTGCGCGCATCGCGGCAGGCGCGGAACTTGATGAGCGGCGTGAGGATGCGCAGCAGCGCATAGGCATCGGGCTCTGCGGCGTCGGAGCGCGCGAGCGCGAGCGCGGTCTGGCACACCATCGTGCGCGCTTGCTCGGCCGGAACGCGCAGCTTGTCGAGTTGGCGCTGCATCAGCGGCATCTGGGCTAGCGTGCGGCCGAAGGCGCGACGCTCGGCCGCGATGTATTCGGCCTCGGCCACCGCGCGGCGCATGAGGCCCGCGGCGCGCACGCCGTTCGACAGGCGCGAGTTGTTCACCATGTCGGCCATCTGCACGAAGCCGCGGCCTTCTTCGCCCACCAAGTACGCGACCGCGCCTTCGAGCCGGATCTCGCCGCTGGCCATCGAGCGCGTGCCCAGCTTGTCCTTCAGGCGGATGATCCGGTAGTGGTTGAGGCTGCCGTCTTCGAGCCGGCGCGGCAGCAGGAACAGCGACACGCCCTTCATTCCCGCTGCGCCGTCTTCTGCGCGCGCGAGCACCATCGCAAAGTCGGCATCGGGGTTGGAGCAGAACCACTTGTCGCCGGTGATGCGCCAGCTGCCGTCGCCTTCGCGCCGCGCCATCGTCGCGGTGGCCGCGATGTCGGAGCCCGCGGCCTGCTCGGTCATGAACATCGCGCCTTGCGCGAGCTCGTCGAAATCAAGCGAGGTCAGGCGCGGCAGGAAGCGCGCGACCAGCTCGGGGCTGCCGAATTTCTTGAGCGTGCGCGTGAGCGAATCGGTCATCGAGACCGGGCAGCACAGGCCGAATTCGGCCTGTACGAAGAGGTAGGTCAGCACGTACTTGACCAGTGGCGGCATCTTGCCCTTCCAGCCCAATGTCTCCTCGCGGTGCGAGATCGCGGCGAGGCCGAATTCGCTGAGCGCGAGGCGCTCCATCTCCACGTAGGCCGGGTGCTTGACGATCGTCTGATCGTCCAGGCCTGTGCGCGTCCGCTGCTTCAGCGTGGGCGGGTTGCGGTCGGCGGTGCCTGCGAGTTCATCGAGCAGGCCTCCCGCGAGGTCGCCCAGGCGCTCGAAGTGCGGCTGCATGTGGGCGCGCAGGTCCTCGGGCAGGTAGAGCGCGAGCAGGGCGTGCAGTTCGCTGTCGACGGTGAACAGGTTCTGGCCGTGACGGTCGGGAATGGGATGGGCGTGCGCGGCTGGCGGCGCGGCGTGAGCGGCGGTCTCGGACATGTGTCTTGTCTCCTGGTTCGTCGCATTGTTGAAGCCGCGACGATCCGTGTCTAATATCGAATTGGTCTTGTTCGATTCGATTTGCCTATTCATGGAACTGCGACACCTGCGCTACTTCTCCGTGCTGGCCGAAGAGCTGCACTTCGGTCGCGCGGCGCGGCGCCTGTCGATCTCGCAGCCGCCGCTGTCGGTCGCGATCCGGCAGCTTGAGGAATCGGTGGGCGTGCGGCTGTTCGAGCGCAACAGCAAGGAGGTGCGGCTCACGCATGCGGGCGAGGCGCTGCGCATCTCGGCACGGCGGCTGCTGCAGCAAGCGGAAGAAGCGGCGACGGAAGCGCGCGATGTGGCGAGCGGCTCGGCGGGCCGGCTGCGCATCGGCTTCGTCGGCGCGATGCTCTATCGCGGGTTGCCGCCCGCGTTGCGTGCGTTCCAGGCGAAACACCCGGCGGTGCGCGTCACGCTGAACGAACTCAACTCGGGCGTGCAGATCGCCGAGTTGCTGCACGACCGGCTCGACCTCGGCTTCGTTCACACGAGCCGCATGCCGCCCGAGCTGCGTCACCGTCTGCTGCTGTCGGAGCCCTTCGTGTGCTGCCTGCCCGCAGGGCACTCGCTGGCACGCAAGAAGGTGCTGGCCCCGGCCGACCTGCGCGACCAGCCTTTCGTGCTGTTCTCGCGCGAAGCCTCACCCGACTACCACGAGCGCATCCTGTCGATCTGCGCCGATGCGGGCTTCCTGCCCGAGGTGCGGCATGAAGTGCGTCACTGGCTGGCCGTCGTGTCGCTCGTGTCGCAAGGCATGGGCGTCGCGCTGGTGCCGCAGGCAATGCGCAATTCGGCCCTGCGAGGCGCGGTGTTCCGGCCGCTCGACAGGGCCGTGGCGCAATCGGAGGCTTATGGCGTGTGGCGCAACGGCCCGCCCAACGTGCTGGTCGAGCGGTTGCTGCAGGGCGTCGCGGAAACCGCGGCTCAGGCGTAGAGCGGCTCTTCCGCCATCTGTTCGCACTGGTCTTCCAGCACGAGGATCTGCCCCTTCCAGTAGTCGCTGGAGCCGAACCACGGGAAGTTGATCGGGAAGATCGGGTCTTCCCAGCGGCGTGCGAGCCAGGCGCTGTAATGAATGAGCCGCAGCGTGCGCAGCGGCTCGATCAGCGAGAGTTCGCGGCGGTCGAATTCGCGGAATTGCTCGTAGCCGTCGAGCAGGCCCGACAGCTGCGAGGTGCGCTGGGCGCGGTCGCCCGAGAGCAGCATCCAGAGGTCTTGAACGGCAAAGCCGGTGCGCGCGTCGTCCAGGTCGACGAAGTGCGGGCCGCCGTTGGGGCGATCGGTCGGCGTCCACAGGATGTTGCCGGGGTGCACGTCGCCGTGCAGGCGCAGCTTGCGTGGCTTGAAATCGGAGGCCGGCGGCTGCAGCGCGAGGGCGGTCGCGCGGACCATGTCCAGCGCCTCGTTGCAGGTCTTTTCCCATTCGCGTTGCATGTCGAGCGGAATCTTGTCGTTCTCCAGCAACCAGTCGCGCGAGTCGAGTCCGAAGGTCTGCAGGTCGAGCGCGGGGCGGGCCTCGAAGGGCTTGGCGCTGCCCACGGTGTGAATGCGTGCCAGAAAGCGGCCCACCCATTCGAGCACCTCGAAGTTGTCGAGTTCGGGCGCGCGGCCGCCGCGGTACGGGCTCACGCTGAAGGCGAAGCCCGCGTGGTGATGCAGTGTCTTGCCGTCGAATACCAGTGGCGGCACCGCGGGCACTTCGGCAGCGGCCAGTTCGAGCGAGAAGCCGTGCTCTTCGAGGATTTCGGCTTCGCTCCAGCGTCCGGGGCGGTAGAACTTCACCACCACGGCGCTGCGGTCCTCCAGGAACACCTGGTAGACCCGGTTTTCATAGGAGTTCAGGCCGGTGAGCCGGCCGTCGCCGTGCAGGCCGAGCGTCGCGAGCGCGTCGAGCACCACGTCGGGCGTGAGGCTCTCATAGGGATGGGTGTTGGCGGGCGCCGCGGGGGAAGGGGTCATGCAGCGATTGTCGCTACCCCCGCTCCGGCCACCATTACAAAGCGCCGGGTTGTTTGTAAAGCGAAAGGATATGCCCGGTGCGCGGGTCGCCCTTGCCGGCCAGCACCTGCGCGTAGGCGGCCTGCACCGCCTCGCCGCCGCGGTGCTGCTCGGCGTGCAGCCAGGGGTTGCTGGGGTCGGTCACCTTGGCGAGGAAGTTGCGCCAGGCAGCCACCATGCGCCGGCCGAATTCTTCCGCGCCCCATTCGGCGGTGCGCTTCTTGATCTGCGCGGGTGCGAAGAACAGCGTGGCGCGGGGGCCCGGCAGGTCCTTGCCCGCGCCCTTGGAGGCGAGCTGCTCCACGTGCGTGCCGCCGATCGAGCAGCTGTACCTGAGGTCCGCGAAGCGCGTGTGGATGGCGTTGCGCAGCCCGGCGTTGCCGGCGAAGTCGACATACACAGCCGGCGTATCGGCCGCGATGCTGTCCAACGCGTCGTAGGTCACCACGCGGTGGTAGCAGCCCAGGCTTTCGCAGAAGGCCACGTTGCCGGGCGAGGTGAGGCCGATCACCTCTAGCCCCAAGCGTTGATGCAGCTGGAACGCCGTGCCATAGGCCGTCTTGCTCGATGCGCTCGACAGCAGCATGGTGGTGGCGCCGAAGAAGTCGTTGTCGGCCATGAAGTCGTCGATCAACCACGAGGTGATGAACAGCGGGCGCAGCAGCGCCTGCAGGTCTTCGGTGTCGGTGGTGTAGAGCGGGTCGGCATTGCAGCGGAAGTACTGGTTGTAGACCGCCGGCAACTCGGCGCGGTGCGCTGCCGCGTCGGTGAAGCGCCCGGGCGAGAGACGGTCGGGGCTGAGCACCGCGCTCGATGCCATCGGCCAGTAGCCGTAGAGCCGTTCGCCCACCGCCACGCCCGGATGCAGCGACTGCACCACGCTCGCGAAACCCCACACAGGAATGCTGCCCCAGCCCTCTTCCTCGGAGGGAAAGAACTGCCAGTAGCTCATCGCGTCGCCGAAAGCGGCGTAGGTGATGTTGTTGGAGGTGAGCGCAAAGCTGTCGATGCGCACGCGCACCTGGCCATCGGCCAATGGCTGGTCGGTGGCGGTGTGCAGGCGGGTGGTGGCGAGCTGGTCTTTGCGGATGAGGAAATTGGTGGTGCTCATGGGGGCTATCTCCACGGGTCGTTGGAAGGGCGTGCGGCCACATTAGCCAAGCTTGATGAAAGGCGCTATCGCGTTGTCCCTTTCCGCGTCACCCGTGAGACAACGCCGGCCATGAAAAAAGCGCCCCTGCTTGTGGCCGGGACGCCTTGTTGGCTGCGCTGATCGGGAGATCAGACGATCGTCAGTTCGACGTCGATGTTGCCGCGCGTTGCGTTCGAGTACGGGCAGACCTGGTGAGCCGTGTCGACCAGCTTCTGCTTCTGTTCTGCGTCGAGGCCGGGCAGGGTGATCGCCAGTTGCACCGAGATGCCGTAAGCAGCACCGCCGTTCGTCGGGCCGAGGGAAACCTTCGAGTCGATGGACACGTCGTCGGGCACTTTCACGCTGATCTTCGGGCCGACGGCCTTCATCGCACCGATGAAGCAGGCGGCATAGCCGACCGCGAACAGCTGCTCGGGGTTGGTGCCGGGCTTGCCCGAACCGGGCGAGCTCAGCTTGACGTCGATTGCGCCGTCGCTGGACTTGCCTGCGCCGTCACGGCCGCCGACGGTGTGGGCTTCTGCGGTGTAGAGCACTTTGTCGAGCTTGGTGGTCATGGTGATTCCTTTGATGATGGAGGGAGGGTCAGGTAAAAAGCTTCTCTCGTTTTTTCGATCGAAGCAGGGAGAAAAGCGTGTGTGTCAGGCCGCCTTCTTGATGCGGTCGCGAAGGATTTGTATCTGCTGGGTGAGCGCAATGAGTTCGGGCACCGAGCATTCGGTGGCGGCCAGCAGGCAGCCCGGCACGTTGGCCGCGCGGGTCTTGAGCTTGCGGCCGGCGGCAGTGAGCGTGATGTGCACGCGGCGTTCGTCGGCCACGTCGCGCACCCGGGCCACATAGCCATTCGCTTCGAGCCGCTTGAGCAGCGGGGTGAGCGTGCCGGAGTCGAGCGAAAGGCGTTCGCCGAGTTCGGAGACCATGGGGCCGTCCTGCTCCCAGAGGGCCAGCATGACGAGGTATTGGGGATAGGTGAGCTGCAGCTTTTCCAGCACCGGCTTGTAGAGCCGGGTCATCGCCAACGAGGCGGAATAGACCGCGAAGCACAACTGGTTGTCCAGCTTGAGCATTTCGTCGGCGGAAACGGTGATGGAGCGCATGGCTCGAATTCTATCGAGCAATTGAATTGTGTGCAATGTAATTTGAAAGCATCCATTTCGGAATGCTTTCGGCCGCAGGTCTTCAGGCCTTGAATCGCTTGCGCGTCAACGCCAGCGCGATCCAGAACGCCACGACCGCATACACCGCCAGCACGCCCGCATGCAGCCACCAGTCGGCCGGCCACTGGTCCATGAAGAGCGGCCGCACCAGCGCCACCGCATTGGTCAGCGGCAGCCACGCGGCCACCGCTTTCACTGCCGAGGGCAACTGCTCCAGCGGAAAGAACACACCGCTCAGGAACATCATCGGCGTCATGAACAGCGTGAAGTAGTAGGTGAAGAAGTCGTAGCCCTTGGCGAGCGCATTGAAGATCAGCGCGATCGACGAGAAGGTGATGCCTGCGCCGATCAGCACCAGCCAGGCGACGATGAGCTTCGGACTGTGGCTGATGCCCAGCCCGAGCATCACGAACAGGATCGCGGTGACGGTGAAGATCGACTTGAACGCCGCCCACAGCATCTCGGCCATCACGATGTCGTCCAGGCCGACGGGCGCATTCATGATGCCGTCCCATGTCTTCTGCACATGCATGCGCGAGAACGCCGAATACAGCGCCTCGAAGCTCGCCGCATTCATCGCGCTCATGCAGATCGAGCCGCTCGCCAGGAACAGGATGTAGGGCACCTTCACGCCGTCCACCGCTACTTGACCCACGAGAGCGCCCATGCCGTAGCCGAAGGCCACGAGCCAGATCAGCGGCTCGGCGATGTTGCCGATGAGGCTGGGTATCGCGAGCTTGCGCCACACCAGCAGATTGCGCAAAAACACGGGCCACCAGCGCAGCGAGATCTCGGGTGCGCGCCACACGGAGGGCGGGGGCGGCGCGGAGTTCGTCGTCGTTGTCGTTGCAGTCGTCGTGTTCATGGCCTAGCCGTCCTCGCGGATCTGCCGCCCGGTGAGCTTGAGAAAAAGGTCTTCTAGGTTCGCAGGCCGGTGAAAGGTGCGCAGGCCGCCGTGCTGCGTCAGCGCATCGAGCAGGCGCCGCGCATCCTGCGTATAGAAGAACACCGTCTCACCGCTCACCTCGACACGCGCGGCCATGGCCTTCAGTTCCGGCGATTCGGCCAAAGACAGCGCACCGTTGCCATACACCTCGACCACGTCGGGCTCCAGGTGCTCGGCGATCAGGTCGCGTGGCTTGCCTTCGGCGATCTTGCGGCCGTGGTCGAGCACCAGCAGGCGCGAGCACAGGCGCTCGGCCTCGTCCATGAAGTGCGTGGTCAGCAGGATCGACTTGCCCTGCTGCAGCAGCACCTGCAGCCGCTCCCACATCAGGTGGCGTGCCTGCGGATCGAGCCCGGTGGTCGGCTCGTCGAGCAGCAGCAGCTTGGGGTCGTTCACCAGTGCGCGCGCCAGCGAAAGCCTCCGGCGCATGCCGCCCGAGAGCTCCCCCGGCTTCGCATCCGCCTTGTGCGAGAGCGCCGCGAACTCCAGCAGCTGCGGCACGCGCGCACGTACCTCTGCCTTGCCGAAGCCGAAGTAGCGGCCGTACACCACGAGGTTCTCGGCGCAGCTGAAGTCGGGGTCCAGCGTGTCGAACTGCGTGACCACGCCCAGCTGCGCCTTGATGGCGAGCGCATCGCGTGGCATCTGCAAGCCCAGTGCGGAGATCTCGCCGCCGTCGGGCGCGGTGAGGCCCAGGCACATGCGGATGGTGGTGGTCTTGCCGGCGCCGTTCGGGCCGATCACGCCCAGGCACTCGCCGGGCGCGATCTCGAACGACAGGTCGTCCACGACCGTGGTGTCGCCATAGCGCTTGCGCAGGTGGCTGGCGCGAAAAAGGGGGGGAGTGGGGGAAGAAGAGGGCACGCGGTCATTCTGACGCAGGCCCCTTGCGGATGTCGCCATCGCTTCAACCGATGGACAACCCGCGCATGTTCGTCGCAACTCCCGGCACAATCGACGCCCACCGAATACCGCGAGAGAAGATCCGAAGATGCTGCGTTCCCTGTTGGCGTTGTCCCTCGTGCTGCTGCTTGGCGCGTGTGCCCAGTTTCACCGGCCGCTCGCGGCGGCGGACCGGGCGAAGGTCCGGGAGGTCGATGTTCGCGTGGTCGTCGCGCAGGAGAACTTCATGTTCTCCGCACAGGCCCCTGGCGTGGCCGAGGCCACGGGCGGCGGCCTGCTCGGTGCGCTGATCGACTCCTCGGTGCAGCAGGCGCGGCAAAAGGAAATGAGCGCGGAAGTCGGTGCCATCGTCGGTCCCCTGCTCGATTACGACTACCGGGTCGAAGCCGGCCTGGCCCTGGGCGAGCTGCTGAACACGCCCAATGCGTTCCCGCTGAAGATCGCCTCGTCGCAGGTGCTTGCGGGCATGCCGCCCAAGGCCGAGCAGAACGCCCGCATCGCCGCCACGAAGACCGGCCCCGCCTACCTGGTGCTGTTGCTGCAGTACGTGCTCGAACCCGACCTGAGCGCCTTCACCACGCGCACCACGGCGCTGCTCTGGCAGGACGGCAACAAGGAGCCGTCGTACCGCTCCGCCACGATCTTCCAGACGCCGGTCGGCGGCGGAACGCGCGCCACGGTCGTGCGCCGGCTGGCCGCCAACGACGGACGGCAGCTCAAGGCCGTGATGCGCGATTCGATCAGGCAGACGCTGCACGTGGTGGGGCTGGACTTGATCGGCGCGCCTTCCGGCGCCATCCGCACCGCGCGGTTCAACGTCAACGGCACATGGTTCACGCTGGGTGGCCAGGGATTCGACAACCAGCCCGGCGGCGTGGTGTTCCGCGACCAGGACAACGCGATGTATTCGGTCCGGAGCGCCGCCCCATGAAGTCACAAGCGCAACGCGGCGGCATGGCCGCGGCAGTCCTCGTCGCCCTGTGCGCCGTGCCCGGCTTCGCGCACGCGCTCAGCGAGAGCGAGCCGCTCGACATGGTCTACGAGCAGGCACCCGAACAGGAGCAGCGCCCCAACGGCCCGCCGGTCGAATTGCTGCGTGCGCCGCAGGGCTGCACGCTGTACCTCCCGGCCATTGAGGACGCCCGCAACAACCAGCTCTACGCGGGCAACCTGACGCTGATGCTGCCGACGGTGCATGCCACGCCGAAAGCGGTGGAATCGCTGCGCAGCGGCGATGCGGGCATGTGGACGCGCACCGCGCTGCTGTCGACCAAGCGCTACGGTTTCCAGACCGTCGTCGGTGCGCCCGCTGCGGCTTCCGCTTCGGCACGACAGGTCTCGGCCGTCGTCGCGCTGCGGCTGGCCCATGCATGGTCCGCGGGGCTCAACCTGGTCTCGCATGTGGTGCTGAAGGTGAACTACCGCCTGCCCGGCGGCGAGACGGCAACGCGCCTCTACAGCGGCATGGGCACGCGCACCAACTGGGCCAGCGGCAACGGCGAGTTCATGGCGGTGCTGAACCTGGGCATGGAAGAAGCGGTGCGCAGCATGGCCACCGATGCCGCGGCGCTGTGCGAGGGCAAGCCCCTGCCAGCGCCCGCGCCGTAGCGCTACATCCGCAAGCCGCTGAACTCCGTCTTCATCCAGTCGATGAAGGCCCGCGTGCGGGCCGGCAGCAGCCGCGCATTCGGATAGATCACGCTCACCGGCCGCGGCGGCGGCTCGAAGTCTTCGAGCACGATCTGCAGGCGCCCCTGTGCCACGTAGGGCAGCACCTGGTACGAGAAGAAGGTGCCGAAGCCCATGCCCGCGGCGCAGGCCTCGATCGCGGGCGCGAGGTGGTTGAACTCCAGCCGGTTGCTCGGCGTCACGCTGATGGTCTTGCCGCCTTCGTGAAAGAGCCATTGCGGCGGCGCGTCGATGCGGCCGCGCACGCATGGCGCGCCGTTCAGGTCGCGCGGATGCCGTGGCGTGCCGTGCTGCGCGAGGTAGTCCGGGCTCACCGCCACCACGCGCCGGATGGTGCCGAGCGACTGCGCGACGAGCGACGAATCCTCCAGCGGGCTGATGCGGATGCCGACGTCGATGTTCTCCTCCAGCAGGTTCACCGCGCGGTCGTACAGCAGCACGCTGCAGCGCACCTTGTCGTAGCGCTTCATGAAGCGGGTGATGGCCGGCGCCACGTACATGTGGCCGAACAGCACCGGTGCGGTGATGGTGAGCTGGCCCGCCGGTTCGCGCGCCTCGGCGTTGAGCGCGCGGTCGGCGGCATCGGCCGCGAGCAGCACCTCGCGTGCGCTCGGCAGATAGTGGCGCCCTTCCTCGGTGAGCGACAGGCGCCGTGTGGTGCGATGGAAGAGGCGCACGCCCAGGTGCGCCTCGAGTGCGGCGAGCGCACGCACCACCGCCGGCAGCGAGGTGCCCAGCACCTCGGCGGCGCGGGTCATGCTGCCCTGCTCGGCAATCTGCACGAAGGTCTGCATGGCTTTGAAGCGGTCCATGCCGCGATTAAACCGGAAAACGCAGCAGTCAAATACAGAAATGGCTATTCATTCATTGGATGCAAGAGAGAAGAATCGGGAATACGCCAGCACGGCCCTCGTCTCGACATTCCAAAGGACCCTTTCATGAACGCCATCGCCACCCGCCCCACGCAGCCCATCAAGCTCTATGGCAGCGCCATCTCGGGTCATGTGCACCGCGTGCGCCTGTTCCTCTCGATGCTCGGACTGCCTTTCGAGGTGATCGAGCTCGACCTGAAGCAGCGCGCCAACCGCACACCCGAATTCCTGGCGCGCAATCCCTTCGGCCAGGTGCCGGTGATCGAGGACGGCGACGTCACGCTGGCCGATTCCAACGCGATCCTGGTCTACCTCAACGCGCGCTATTCGGCCGACCCGTCGCGCTGGATGCCGCAGGACGCGGTGGGTGCAGCGCGCGTGCAGCGCTGGTTCTCGGTGGCGGCCGGCCCGCTGGCCTACGGCCCGGCCGCTGCACGCGTCATGGCGCTGTTCGGCCTCGCGGTCGACCCGACCGAGACGGTGACGCGCTCGCACGCGCTGCTCGCGGTGATGGAGATCCATCTGACGCAGCAATCCTTTCTTGCCGCGCCTCACGCCACGCTGGCCGACATCGCGAACTACGCCTACGTCGCGCATGCGCCCGAAGGCCGCGTGGCACTCGACGCCTATCCGCATGTGCGCGATTGGCTCTCGCGTGTGGAAGCCTTGCCCGGCTTCGTACCAATGGTGCGCACGCCCGTCGGGCTGGCGGCGGCCGCATGATCGCCGCGCCGTTTCATGCCGGCGAGCGCGCGCTGCAAGTGCAGGCCGGTTCGCGCGAGCAGATGGCCGCCGCGGGCCCGCGCGTGATCCGCGACTACATGCCCGACCAGCACCGCGAATTCTTCGCGCAGTTGCCGTTCGTCGTGGTCGCCAGCCTCGATGCGAACCTGCAGCCCTGGGCCAGCGTGCTCGCCGCGCCCGCAGGTTTCGTGCATTCGCCCGATGCGACGCACCTGCGCATCGATGCGCTGCCCACGGCCGGCGATCCGCTCGCGGGCCAGCTCGCGCAGGGCGCCACGCTCGGCCTCCTGGGCATCGAGCCGCACACGCGGCGGCGCAACCGCATGAACGGCACGGTCGAATCGCTCGACGCGACGGGCTTCATGCTCGAGGTGCAGCAGAGCTTCGGCAATTGCCCTCGGTACATCCAGGCGCGCGAGCCGATGTTCGCTCCCGTGCGCACAGACAGCGCATCCGTGCAGCGGCTCGACGTGCTCGATCTCGCTGCGGAGCGGCTCATCGGCAGCGCGGACACGCTGTTCATCGCGACGGCCTACCCGCACGAAGCAGCAGTGGGCGACGAGGCCGATGCCAGGTCGCACGGCGTCGATGTGTCGCACCGCGGCGGCCGGCCGGGTTTCGTGCGCGTCGACGAAGGCGGCGTGCTGACCGTGCCCGACTTCAACGGCAACCGCTTCTTCAACACGCTCGGCAATCTGTTGGCGCATCCACGCGCGGGCCTGCTGTTCATCGACTATGACAACGGCGAGTTGCTCCATGTGGCGGCCACTGCGGAGATCGTGCTGGACGGGCCCGAGCTTGCCGAGTTCGAAGGCGCCGAGCGGCTGCTGCGCCTGCATGTGGAGCACGCATTGCGCCGGTCGGCCGCGTTGCCGTTGCGCTGGGGCGATGCGCAGCTGTCGCCGCACCTGGCGGGCACGGGGCACTGGGCCACCGCGCGCGGCTGAACTTCTCAGTGGAAGACAGGGATGCGCGCGTTGGCCGAGGGGCGGTAGCTCCAGCCACGCGCCCGGATCGCGTCGAGGTCGGGCTCGCGGTGCAGCAACGCATCGAGCCCCGCGGCTGCGAGCGTGCAGGCCAGCGCCTGGCCCGGGCAGGCATGCATGCCATGGCCGAAGCCGAGCATGCGGCGCCGTTCGCGAACGAGCTTGAAGCGGTCAGGGTCGGGGTTGAAGGCCGGATCGCGGTTGGCCGCGGCCAGCACCAGCAGCACCGCATCGCCCGCTGCCAGTGGCGTGCCTGCGATGGTGATGGGCTCGATGGTGAAGCGGCGCGTGTTGTGGACCGAAGGGTCGTGCCGCGCCGTCTCTTGCACGATGGCTTGCAGCCCGTCGCGCGTGCGCGCGGCCTGGCGCAACGCGGGCTCGCGCAGCAAAGCGATGAGGCTATTGCCCAGCAGGCCCGCCGTCGCGTCGCAGGTCTGCGAGAGCAGGCCGACGATGTTGGCGAGCAGGGAGCGCGGGACCGGCGCGCCGGCGCCGCTTTCGGCCAGCACGGCCGCGAGCAGCGTGCCGTGGCGAGGCGGTGCACTGGCGGTCAGCGCCTCGAACCGCGTCATCAGTTCGCCCGCCGCAACACTTGCGCTTTGCAGTTGATCGTCCGTGGACAGCGGCGACAGGCAGGCGACGAAGTCGCGCATCCAGCGGTCTATTTGCGGCAGCGTTTCATCCGCAAAACCGAGAAGCTGCGCGACCGCTTGCACGGGCATGGAGAACAGCGCATCGGACAAAGGTTCTGCCGGGACGTTGCGTGCGATCTGCAATGCCGCTGCATGCGCGGCATTCAGGTCCAGCCCGGCCAGTGCGCGTTGCAGCGCAGGCCGATGGGCCTGGTGCGCCGTGCCGTCGTTCATGCGCACCAGGTGGCCGAACACTTCACCGGCGGGGCTGCCCACGATGGCGCTGGGAACCGGTTCGGCGGCCGGCCGCACGCGCAGCGCGCCGTGCGCGAGCAGCACCGATCCGACGACCTCCGCACGGCTCGCGACCCAGACGCGCAGCTTCTGGTTCCACACGAGCGCGGGGCCCGCACGCAGCCCGGCATAGAAGGGATAAGGATCGGCATGCGTGACGGCCGCGACCGGATCGACGGGCATGTCGGAGAGCGAAGTGGGGCTTGTATTCATGGCGCGCAGTGTGCAATTGCCGCCGCCGTCACACTTCGCCCGCGAACGAAGTGTCGATTGCGGCCGCGTTTTACGATGGGCGCATGGACACGACTTCATCTTCCAACGCGGACCTGCAACTGGCCCGCCTCGCCGGCGCCATCGCCGAGCCGGCCCGCGCCCGCATGCTGAACTGCCTGATGGACGGCCACGCGCGCACCGCGACCGAGCTTGCCACTGTCGCCGAGGTGGCCGCCTCCACCGCGAGCGCGCACCTCGCGCGCCTGAAGGAAGAGCGATTGGTCGAAGTGCTCGTGCAGGGCAAGCACCGCTACTTCAGGCTCGCCGATGACAACGTCGCGGCCGCGCTCGAAAGCCTGATGGTCGTGGCCGGCGCGCCGCGCGCGGTCGAGTTCAAGCCGAACACGCCGAGCCGCCTGCGCGCCGCGCGCACCTGCTACGACCACATGGCGGGCACGGCCGGCGTTGCGCTGCACGACCGGCTGCATGCGCAGGGCTGGCTCAGCGGCCTGCAGAGCGGCTCGTACGAACTCACGCCCGAAGGCGCGATCGCGTTGGAAAGCCTGGGTGTGGAAATCGATGCGGTGCGCCGCTCGCGCCGTCGTTTTGCCTGCGCATGCCTCGACTGGAGCGAACGCCGCCCGCATCTTGGCGGTGCGCTGGGGGCTGCATGGCTGCAGTTGTCGCTGCGCCGCGGCTGGGTGCGGCAGGAACTCGACGGGCGCGAACTCAAGCTCACGCCCAGGGCGCAGCGCGAGATGCCGGAGCTGTTCGCCTGAAGGCTGTTCTCAGGCCTTGAGTTTCAGCAGATAGATCATCGGCCCGGCCATCGCCAGGTCGAGTTCGAGGAAGCTCTCGAAGTCCTTGCCCGCCATCCAGTACGCATCCCAGTTGTTGCGCTTGATGGTCTTTTGCCAGACATCGGCGCCGGTGGCGCGGCGCACGGCTTCCAGCAGCACGGCGCGGCGCTCGGCCGGCACCTTCTTGCCGGTGAGCACGCCGCGCCAGTTGGCGAGGTCGGCGTCCACGCCCTGTTCGCGCACCGACGGAATGCCCTGGAACGGACGCTTCGCCGACACGCCGATCGCGCGCAGCTTGCCGCCGGCCAGCGCCTCGCTGAATTCGCTATAGCCGGAAATGCCGGCCACGGCCTTGCCCGTTTCCAGCGCCTCCACCACCTGTGCGCCGCCCGGGTACGGCTGGTAGACCAGATTCGCGGCGTTGCCGGCCACGCGCGCCAGCATGCCGGCGTACATGTGGTCGACGCCGCCGGCCGAGCCGCCGGCGATGACGGTCTTGGCCGCATCGGCACGCAGCTGGGCGATCAGGTCCTTGGGGGTCTTGATGGGCGAATCGGCCTTCACTGCCACGACTTCGTAGTCGCTGGTCAGGCGCGCCACCGGGGCGACCTGGGCCATGGTGACTGCGGGTTTCTGCAGTGCGACCGCACCGACCATCACCATGCCGCTCATCAAGAGGGTGTCGGGGTCGGCGTCGTATTTCTCGACGTACTTTGCCAGGCCGATGGTGCCGCCCTTGCCGCCGATGTTCTCGTAGACCACGTCGCCCACCGCGCCCGAGGCCAGCAGCGCCGCGCCGAGCGCGCGGCCGGTCTGGTCCCAGCCGCCGCCTTCATTGGCGGGAATCACGATGCGCAGCTTGGCAACCAGCTGCGATTCGGCCGCGCCGGCCGACCGGGGCCACAGCAGCGCGGCCTGGCCGGCGCCTGCGGCGGCAACGCCGCCCGCCATCCATGCGCTGAAGTTGCGGCGGGAAAGGCCCGCGGTCGACGATCTAGACATTTTGTTTCCAGTTGCTTACAAAGGTAACCGGATGATGTCTGCGAAACGTGAAAAACGCCCGCATCCATGTCTAGGTGAAAACCCTAGGTGACGCCAACTATTACTGGAAAGCGACCTCCGCGAAGCTGCGCAGCTTGCGGCTGTGCAGCCGGGTCGAACCCTCTTCCCGAAGGATGTCGATGGCCCGCATGCCGATGCGCAGGTGCTGCTCCACCCGCTCGCGGTAGAAGTGGTTGGCCATGCCGGGCAGCTTGATCTCGCCGTGCAGCGGTTTGTCGCTCACGCACAACAAAGTGCCGTAGGGCACGCGGAAACGGAAGCCGTTGGCCGCGATGGTCGCGCTTTCCATATCGAGCGCCACCGCGCGGCTCTGGCTGAAACGGCGCTGCGGCTGGTTGCCGGGCAGAAGCTCCCAGTTGCGGTTGTCGGTGCTCGCCACGGTGCCGGTGCGCATGATCTTCTTGAGGTCGGGGCCTTCGTAGCGCGTGATGTCGGCCACGGCCTTTTCCAGTGCGAGCTGGATCTCCGACAGCGCCGGAATCGGCACCCACAGCGGCAGTTCCTCGTCGAGCACATGGTCCTCGCGCACATAGGCGTGCGCCAGCACGTAGTCGCCCAACTGCTGCGTGTTGCGCAGGCCCGCGCAGTGGCCCAGCATCATCCAGGCGTGCGGGCGCAGCACGGCGATGTGGTCGGTGATGGTCTTGGCGTTGGCCGGACCCACGCCGATGTTCGTCATGGTGATGCCGCTGTAGTCCTCGCGCACCAGGTGGTAGGCCGGCATCTGCGGCAGCCGCGGCGGTGCCGTGCCTTGGCTGCCGTCGAGCAGGTGGCCGAAGGTGGCGCTAGCGCCGGCATCGAGCCCGCGCCGGCGCGTGACCACGTTGCCCGGCTCTATGAAGGCGATGTATTCGCTGTTCTCGTCGGCCATGGCTTCGTGGCCCAGCCGCACGAACTCGTCGATGTAGAACTGGTAGTTGGTGAACAGCACGAAGTTCTGGAACCACTCGGGCGCGGTCCCGGTGTAGTGGCGCAGGCGGTGCAGCGAGTAATCGACGCGTGCGGCCGTGAAGAGCGACAGCGGCTGCGCCTCGCCGTCGCGCGCCTCGAAGGTGCCGTTGGCGATGCCGTCGTCCATCACGCCCAGGTCGGGCAGGTCGAACACGTCGCGCATCAGCGCGCGGCGGTCGTCGCTCATCGTGCCTTCGATGTGGTCGTTCTCGGCGAACGAGAAGTGAATTGGAATGGGCTGGGTGCTGGTGCCCACCTCGAGTTCGACCTGGTGGTTTTCCAGCAGCAGGCGGAACTGGTCGAGGTAGTAGCGCGAGAAGAGATCGGGCCGCGTCAGCGTGGTCTCGTAGCGGCCGGGCCCGGCCACGAAGCCGTAGCTCAGGCCGGCATTGGCCGGCGGCGTGTGGCGCGAAACGGTGTGGGTGTGCACCCGGACGAACGGATAGCAGGCCCGCACCCGGCCCGGCAGCGCCTCGCCGGCCACGAAGCGCAGCATCGACTCGCGCAGATGGGCGAGCCCGCCCTGGTAGATGGCCTTGACCTGGTCGAGCGCGGCAGCGGCGTCGGTGAAGCGGGCGGGGGCGACGAATGTGGGCATGTAGGGCATGGCGGCATTGTGCAATGGGCCGTTAACCTATGGCTGGACAGACAACCAGGAAAACGAATCGATGAAAGTCGCAGTCATGGGCGCCGGCGCAGTCGGCTGCTACTACGGCGCCATGCTGGCGCGCGCGGGCCACGAAGTGGTGCTGATCGGGCGGCCTTCGCATGTGGAGGCCGTTCGCGCGAACGGCCTTCGGCTGGAGACGAAGAGCTTCGACGAACAGGTGCGGCTCGGTGCGAGCACCGAGGCGAGCGCGGTGCAGGGCGCCGATCTCGTGCTGTTCTGCGTGAAGTCCACCGACAGCGAATCGGCCGCCGCGCAGATCAAGCCGCACCTCTCGCCCGATGCGCTGGTGCTTACGCTGCAGAACGGTGTCGACAACGACGAGCGCGTGCGCTCGGTGCTTGCCAACGAAGTGGCGGCCGCCGTGGTCTACGTGGCGACCGAGATGGCCGGCCCGGGCCATGTGAAGCACCATGGCCGCGGCGAGCTGGTCATCGCGCCTTCGCGCGCGAGCGAGCAGGTCGCGCAGCACCTGGTCGCCGCTGGCGTGCCCACCCAGATTTCCGACAACGTGCGCGGCTCGCTCTGGGCCAAGCTGGTCCTGAATTGCGCCTACAACGCGCTGTCGGCCGTGTCGCAACTGCCCTATGGCGAACTCGTGAAAGGCACGGGCGTGGCCGATGTGATCCGCGACGTGGTCGCCGAATGCCTCGCCGTGGCGAAGGCCGAAGGCGTCACCATCCCCGGCGACACCGATGCGGCCATCCGCGGCATCGCGCAGTCGATGCCTTCGCAGTACTCATCGACCGCGCAGGATCTCGCACGCGGCAAGCTCAGCGAGATCGACCATCTCAACGGCCTGGTCGTGCGCCGCGGCGAGGCGCTCGGTGTGTCCACGCCCGCGAACCGCGTGCTGTTCGTGATGGTGAAGCTCCTCGAAGGAAAACAGCAGCCTCGCTGACCCCCTCTTTTCGCGGAACACCGCGGAACCGGCTTCGCCGGGCCGCAGGTGTTGCCCCCGGTAGGGGGTTGGAGAAGCGACACGAAGTGCGCGAAGCCTGGGGGCGAGCCCTATCCAGGCATGGGTTCGCGCATGGTGACGAACTCTTCGGCACCCGTCGGGTGAATGCCGATGGTGCTGTCGAAGATCGCCTTCGTCGCACCGGCGCGCATCGCCACCGCGAAGCCCTGCACGACTTCGCCTGCGTCCGCGCCCACCATGTGCAGGCCGACTACGCGGTCGCTCTTCTTGTCCACCACCAGCTTCATGAAGGTGCGCTCGCTGCGGCCCGAGAGCGTGTGGCGCAGCGACTTGAATTCGCTGGAGAACACCGTGACCTCGCCGAACTTCGCACGCGCATCGAGTTCGGTGTAGCCGCAGGTGCCGATGTTCGGATGGGTGAACACCGCCGTGGGGATGAATTCGTAGTCCATGCGGCGCTTGCCTTTGCCGAACAGCTCGTCGACCACCACCATCGCTTCGGCCAGCGCGACCGGTGTGAGCTGCACCCGCGTGGACACATCGCCCACCGCGTAGATCGACGGCACCGAGGTGCGGTAGTGCGCATCGACCGCGATGGCGCCCTTGTCGTCTAGCTTCACGCCAGCCGCTTCGAGGCCGAGCCCCTGCGTGTTGGGCACGCGGCCGGTGGCGAACAGCACCGTGTCGGCTTCGACCTGCTGGCCGCGCGCGAGCGTCACGACCAGCCCGTGCGGACCGCGCGCGATCGACGAGGCCTCGCAGTTCAGCCGCACATCGACGCCCGCCTTGCCCATCTCGTTCGCGAGGAACTGACGCACGTCGTCGTCGAAGCCGGTGAGCAGATGCGCGCGGCGGTGCAGCTGCGTCACCTTGGAGCCCAGGCCGTTGAAGATCGACGCGAATTCGCACGCGATGTAGCCACCGCCCACCACCAGCAGGCGCTGGGGGAACGGGTCGAGGTCGAACATCGCATCGGACGTCACGATGTGCTCGCGGCCCGGAATGTCCGGCACGAAAGGCGTGCCGCCGGTGGCCACGAGCAGGTGGCGCGCGGTGTGGCGCTTGCCGTCGATTTCCACCGTGTGGCCATCGACCAGCTGCGCCCATCCGGCGATCACCGCGACGCCCGAGTTCTTCAGCAGCGAGGCGTAGATGCCATTGAGACGGCCGATTTCCTTGGCACGCTGCGACTTGAGGAGCGCCCAGTCGAACTGCGGCTCGGCGGGCAGTTTCCAGCCGTAGCCCGCGGCCTCCTCGAACGATTCGGCATAGCCGGCCGCATAGCTGTAGAGCTTCTTGGGAATGCAGCCCACGTTGACGCAGGTGCCGCCGAGATCGGCGGCCTCGGCCAGCCCCACGCGGGCCCCCGTCTGCGCCGCCATGCGCGCAGCGCGAACGCCGCCGCTGCCGCCGCCGATGACGAAGAGGTCGAAGTCGAATGTGGGCATGAGAAGAAGCTCCTTTCGGGCGACTGTAGCGGGCGGTCGATGGCAGCGCTTTCCATGGGACTTGGCGCGTGTGCCGCCCGCGGCGACGCAAGCGAGAATTCGCCCCGCAACAAGAGGGACACCCCATGAAGAACAACAGCACCCAGGATCGGACGCGCAAGGCACCGGCGTGGCTATCGGCGTTGGCACTGTGCGCAGCGGCCATCGCGCCCTTGCCGGCCGAGGCGCAACTCGCGCGCAAGCCCTCCTTCTACCAACGGCAGAACGAGCCGCAGCCCGAGGGCCCGGCTGCGCAGCTCGTTCCGCGTCCCGCGGTGCCCGGTTCGTTGCCGGCGCTGCGCGGGCAGGGCGACTTCGACACGCTGGCCCGTGTCTACGACCCCGGCACGCCGATGCAACTGGCCCATGTGCTCTTCATCGTCGATCGCCAGGCCAGGCCGGTGCGCACCTATTACATCGATACGCCGCGCTACCAGCTGCACGTGCGCTTCGTGCGCGACACCGGTCTTTCGCCGCGCGCCGGCAAACGCGAGATCGACCGCAACTACCTCGTGCCCGACCGCCGCTTCCTGTTCGGCACGCTGAGCTGGCAGCAGAACATCGGCAGCTTCACCTATGAATTCTGGGAAGGCGACCAGCTCACCGCGCCGCTGCTCAAGCAGGCCGACGCACAGGTGAAGGCCAGCTTCTTCGCGCCCGTGAAGTTCAAGACCAATTCCACGTTGCACGATCGCGTCGCCAAGGAAGCGGGCATCGATTTCGTGAGCCAGGAGGCGCTGATCCGGGAGCAGCCCTACATGCCCATGAACCTCGGCACCGCGACGGGACGCGTGCGCATCGTGGACGACGCATCGGGCCTGAACGCACTGTTGCCCGACGACATCGCCGTGCTGCGCCAGGTGCCGATCAACCTGCCGCCCGTGGCCGGCGTGCTGACCGAGAGGCCATCGACCGCGCTCTCGCACGTCAACCTGCTGGCCAAGGGCTGGGGCATTCCGAATGCCTATGTGCGCGGCGCCGCGACGGTGCTGCGCGAGCATGCGGGCCAGTGGGTCGCGCTCAAGGTCGCGGCCTCGGGCTATCAGGTGCGTCGTCTCACGGCCGAAGAAATCGCAGCGCTCCCGCCGCGCGCCGTGCGCAGCGCCGCCACAGGCGCAGTGCCCGGCAGCGACAGGGCCGTGAAGCCCGACCTGCGCGAAACGCGCCTGCTGCCGCTGGCCTCGCTGCGTGCGCGCAACAGCGCGCAGTGCGGCTCGAAGGCCGCCAACCTCGGCGCCCTGCTGGCCGCGCGCATTCCATCGACCACCGTGCCCGACGGCTTCTGCATTCCGTTCGCGCACTACGACCGCTTCATGCGAACCCACGGCCTGGCCGATCGCATCGCGCGCATGCAGCAGCAGCCCGGCTTCGCGAGCGATCCGCAGCAGCGGCAGAAGGCGCTCGCGCAATTGCGCGACGAAATCGTGAAGTGGCCCGTCGATACCGCCACGGCCGCATCGTGGCGCGCCGCGTGGCAGTCGCAACTGGGCGGCGGCGGCGTGTTCGTGCGCAGCTCGTCCAACTCCGAAGACCTGCCCGGCTTCAGCGGCGCCGGGCTCTACACCACGGTGCCCAACGTGAAGACCGGGGATGCGCTCGAGCTCGCGGTGAAGAAGGTCTGGGCCTCGGTGTTCAACCCCGAGGCCTGGGAGGCGCGCAGCGCCGCGGGCTTCGGTGCCGAGTCGGTGCTGATGGGCGTGTTCGTGCAGACCGCCATCGACTCGACCAACGCCGGCGTGATGATCACCCGCGATCCCTTCGACGCCGGCCACCCCTACGTCACCTACATCTCGGCCAAGCGCGGCATCGGCATCCGCGTGGTCGAGGGGCAGCGCGTGGCCGAGCAGGTGATGTATTCGAGCTGGTCGAAGGCGATCCAGGTGCTGAGCCGGTCGGCCGAAGAGACGGCGCTGCAGCTCGACAAGGACGGCGGCGTGAAGGAGGTGCCGGTGGAGCAGGGGCGCAACGTGCTGACCGATGAGCTCGTCGTGCGGCTCGCCAATGTGGGCGCTGCCGTGAAGCGCACCTTCCACGCGGTCGATCAGGACATCGAATGGGCGACGGTGGGCGACAGGATCGTGCTGTTGCAGGCGCGGCCGTACGTGGAGCGGCGGCGCTGAAAAAAGGGCGTGCCGGGCACGCCCTTCATCGATTCAGCCATAGAGGTACTGCGGCAGCCACAACGTCAACCCCGGCCAGATGTACATGAACACCATGCACAGGATCACGATCAGCATGTACGGCATCATCCCCGCGAATATCTGGTTGATCGTCACGTGCGGTGGCGACACTCCTTTCAGATAGAAGGCCGACATCGCCACCGGCGGCGAGAGGAAGGCCGCCTGCAGGTTCACGAACACCAGCACGCCGAAGAGCAGCGGATCGATCTGGAAGTGCGCCAGCAGCGGCAGGAAGATGGGCACGAAGATCACGATGATCTCGGTCCACTCCAGCGGCCAGCCCAGTACGAAGATGATCGCCTGCGACAGCAGCAGGAACTGCAGCGGCGACAGGTTCATGCTCAATACCCACTCCTCGATGATGCGTTGCCCGCCCAGCAGCGCGAACACCGCCGAGAAGAGGGCCGAGCCCACGAACAGCCAGCAGACCATCGAGGTGGTCTTCAGCGTGAGGAAGACCGCCTCCTTGGTCTTCTTGAAGTCCAGCGTGCCGGCCTGCCACGCCATGAGGAAGGCCCCCGCCGCGCCGACCGCCGCCGACTCGGTGGCGGTCGTGATGCCGAACAGGATCACGCCCAGCACCACCAGCGTGAGCGTGGCCAGCGGCATCACGGACGACACCAGCATCCGCAGGATTTCGAACTGCTCCGCGTCCATGCGCCAGTAGTACCAGCCGAGCAGCGCGAGCGTGAAGACGCTCGCGAGCAGGAAGCCTGTGTAGAAGGCTTCGGGCACGGCGGCGGTCTTCGGTGCATCGACTGCTTCGCCGAGTTGTTGAAGTCCGCCCTCGGCGCTTGATGGCGGTGAAGCGGTTTCGCTGCCGGGTGGCTCCTCCACACCGCCGGGCGGCTCCTGCAGGCCGCCTTCCGATCCGGCTTCCTTCGGCGCGTCGTCGGTCGGCGGTTCGGCCAGGCCCGTGCCGCTTTCAGAGGAAGAAGACGAGGACGCCTCGGGCAGTGTCGCAGCTGCTCCCGCGGTCCTCTGCGTCGCCTGCTGCTCTGCCACGACCGGCGCGTTGTTGTCCTTCTGCGAGTAGATCGTCACGTACCACCACACCGAGCCCAGCGTCACCGCAGCCAGCGCCAGCGGCACCAGTGCGTTCAGCAGGCTGCGCAGCAGCATCCACCAGGTGATGCGCACGCCTTCGGCCGCGCCACGCAGCGCGCGCGCCGGCGACACGACCGCAGCGAACAGCGCGGGCAGCATGCGCGGCGAATAGCTGGCCGCGATGTGCGCGACCCATGGCGTGATCGGCGCACGCTGCTTGTCTGCAGGCAGCTTGGGCGCGACCTTCGGCTGCAGCACGGCCCAGCCGATCACGTAGATCAGGTAGAGAAACGCGAGGAAGAAGCCCGGGAACATCGCGGCCGCATAGAGCTTGACCACCGACTGCCCGGCCACGGCCGCGTACACGATGATCATCACCGAGGGCGGAATCAGGATGCCGAGCGTGCCGCCGGCCGTGATCACGCCGGCGGCAAGCCGCGTGTCGTAGCCCGCGTTGAGCATCGGCCGCATCGCGATCACGCCCATCAGCACCACCACCGCGCCGACCAGGCCGCTCGCGATGCCCCAGAAGGTGCACACGATCAGCGTCGTCACCGCGAGCGAACCGGGCACGCGGCGGAAGGCGAGCTGCACGCTGTGGAACATCTTGTCCACCAGCGCGCCGCGCTCCATCACATAGCCCATCAAGACGAAGAGCGGAATGGAGAGCAGCGTTTCGTTGGTCATCGCACCGAAGGCGCGCTGCACCATCAGGTCGAAGACCTTGTTGTCCAGCCAGGGCATCGACGGGTCGTAGAAGGCTATGAAGCCGAAGAACATGCCCAGGCCCATCAGCGTGAACGCCGTGGGGAAGCCGAGCATGATCACGACCACGATCAGGCCGAGCATCGAGAGGCCGAGTGCGGGTTCGCTCATACGGCACCTCCGGTCGAGTCGCTCTTGCGTTGTTGTGCGGCCTGCTCGATGGACTTGGCCCTGTCGATCACTTCGCGCTTGTCGGCCTCGTCGACGTAGCTGCTGCCGGCGAGCTGCTCGCCGACCACGTCCATCTCTTCGGCATCCTTCAGCCGCGGCGTCCACACGCCGGTCTTCAGGCACAGCGCGCAGCGCACCATCTCCGCGATGCCCTGCAGCAGCAGCACCGCGCCGGCGATCGGAATGACGAACTTGAAGGGGTACACCGGTATCGGGTCGGCATTGAAGGTCTGCTCGCGCATCGCGAGCGATTCGCCGAAGTAGGTCCAGCCCGACCAGGTGAGCGCCACCACGCCGGGGAGGAAGAAGACCGCGAACAGCACGAGGTCGAGCGCAGCCTGCGTGCGCGGCTTCATGCTGCCGTAGAAGAAGTCGCCGCGCACATGGCCGGCCTGCGAGAGCGTGTAGGCGCCGCCCATCATGAAGAGCGTGCCGTAGAGCATGTTGTTGGCGTCGAAGATCCAGGCGGTGGGCGCGTTGAGCGCATAGCGCTTGAAGACTTCGCCGCACACCAGCAGCATCAGCGCCACGATGAGCCACGAGAAGGTCTTGCCCACGACCATGCTGAACCGGTCGACGGTATGGAGGAAACGTTGGATGGTCATGAAGGCATGGCAGGCAGAAAAGCACGCATCAGAAAGCCAGCCATCCGGAGCGTTCCGGATGGCTGGCGCAAACCGTCATCGGCAGATCTCTCTCAGCTCTTCTTTTTGCTGAAGTAATGGTTGTAGGCCATCTTGAAATCGACGCCGTAGTCGTTCTGCCACTGCAGCGCGCGCTCGGCGAAGACGCGCTGCGAATCGAGCACCTTCTTGAAGAGCGGGTTCTCCCCGGCCTTCTTCTCCACCGTCTTGTCCCACGCGGCGAGTTGCGCGCGCAGCACCGCATCGGGCGTCTTGTAGAACTTGATGCCGGCCTTCTTCATGTCCGCATAGTCCTGCGAATTGCGCTGCACCGCCTTCCAGCTCATGTCGGCGCTCGCGGCCTGCACGGCGTAGTCGATGATCGAGCGCAGCTCCTGCGACAGCCCGCTGTACTTGCCCTTGTTGAACAGCACCTCGAACTGCTCGCCCGACTGGTGGAAGCTCTGCAGCATGCAGTTCTTCACCACGTCGGGAAAGCCCAGCGTGCGGTCGCTCGATGCGTTGTTGAACTCGGCCGCGTCGATCAGCCCGCGGTCCAGCGCAGGCACGATTTCGCCGCCGGGCAGCGGGTTCACCGCGGTGCCCATCTCGGTGAACATGTCCACGGCCAGCCCCACGGTGCGGAACTTGAGCCCCTTCATGTCTTCCACCTTGGCCACCGGTTTCTTGAACCAGCCCAGCGGCTGCGTGGGCATCGGGCCGTAGAGGTAGGACACCACCTCCATGTTCAGGCTCTTGTAGATCTCCTCGAGCAACGCCTTGCCGCCGCCGTAGTTGTGCCAGGCCAGCACGGTGTTGGCGTCCATGCCGAAGCCCGGACCCGAGCCCCACAGCGCCAGCGCCGAGTTCTTGCCGTAGTGGTAGGCCACCACGCCATGGCCGCCGTCGAGCGTGCCCTTGTTCACCGCCTCCAGCAGCTGGAACGCAGGCACCACGGCGCCGGAAGGCAGCACCTCGATCTTCAGGCGGCCGCCGGCCATGTCGTTCACCTTCTTGGCGAAGTCGTTGGCGTACTCGTGGAAGATGTCTTTCGCGGGCCAGGTGCTCTGGAAGCGCAGCGACGTGGTCTGGGCCATGCTGACCATAGGCGCCGACATGGCGCCTGCGGCCACGGCTGCACCCTTCAGGAGGTTGCGGCGGCGGGGTGATTTGCTCTCTGTCATGTTGTCTCTCTCCATCCAATTTCTGACCGAAGAAACCCTGCCCGCCATCTTGGAGTTATGTTCGACAGGCCCAAGCCCGATCTTTGGCGCGCGCGAAAACGCGACAAACAGGGTTTTCACGAACCGGTGAAAAATTCCACCATCCGGCGGGCGCCGGGCGAGGTAAAGATGACCGCAGCCCGCGAGGTAACCCTAATGAAATGGAAGGATGCAGAGAAATGACTGAACCCGTTGGTGAAAAAGGCTACGCCGGCGACGTGACGCCCGAGCAGGCCGCACAGTGGCTCACGAGCGGCGAGGCCGTGCTGGTCGACGTGCGCACCGATGCCGAGCGCGAGTGGGTCGGCTATGTGCCAGGCGCCGTGCCGCTGGCGTGGAAGCAATGGCCGGGCATGGCGCTGAACCCGGCGTTCGATGACGGTGTGCGTGCTGCGGGTGAAGGCGGCAAGAAGCTGGTGCTGCTGTGTCGCAGCGGTGTGCGTTCCATCGCGGCCGCCAAGCGCGCTACCGAACTGGGGCTGGAGGCTTACAACATCCTCGAAGGCTTCGAAGGGAATCCGGATGAGCAGGGGCATCGCGGATTGCTCGGTGGGTGGCGCAAGCGCGGGCTGCCCTGGAAGCAGAACTAGCGTTCGGTGCGGCGATCACGCCGACGGGGTACCTTGCTCCGCGAATGTCCTCCGCCCTTCGGGCTCCCCCTTTATTTCGCTGCGCAAGGCACCCCGTCGGCGTGATCGTCATGCGCAGCGGTCGTTGATCGGCCGCACACCGGCAGCGTGCCCAAGTGCACAGGGCATCGGGTGCTCCCCGCAGCGAAATCAAGGGGGAGGCCGCAGGCCGGAGGACATTCGCGGAGGGGAGTACCCGGTGGCCTGTGCACACGCCCTGAACAAAGACCGCGAAAAAACAAAAGGCCCACCGTTTCCAGTGGGCCTTTTGTTGCGATCGGATCAGCTCAGCGCCGGAATCCGCAGCTTCTGCCCCGGATAGATCTTGTCCGGATGCGACAGCATCGGCTTGTTCGCCTCGAAGATCGCGTTGTACTTGTTGGCGTCGCCGTAGTACTTCTTCGAGATGGCCGAGAGCGTGTCGCCCTTGACCACGTCGTGGTACTGCGCGGGTGGTGCTGCGGGGGCGACCAGGTTGTTGTCCACGCTCGTGACGTTGGCCACGTTGCCTGCGGCGAGCGAGGCTTTCTCGCTGGCCTCTTGCGAGGGCGCCTGGCCTGCGAGGGTCACCACGCCGCTGCTGGCGGTGTAGGTCACTTCGAGTCCGGTGAGGCCGAGGTTCTGTGTCTCGATGTAGGTCTTGATAGCGGCTGCGGCCGCCGTGTTCGCATCGGGCGTGGCCGCCTGGGCCGACGAGCCGCCGAACAGTTTTTCACCGGCTTCCTTGATGAAACTGAGCAATCCCATGGTGTTCTCCTTGTGCCGTGATGGATGGAATTTGCGAATGTAGCGGTGGACCACCGCAGGGCAGCGTAGGCCCATGCCGCGTGTGTCAAAGACGCGCCAGCAGGAATAACAACAAAGTCGCAATAATCCCGCGCATGGCATCCCCCTTCCTCGCAATCGACATCGGCAACACCCGCCTCAAATGGGCGCTCTACGACGGGGCGCATCCGGGCGCCGCGTTGCAGGCCTCGGGCGCGGAGTTCCTGGACCACATCGAACGATTGGCCGATGGCCCCTGGGCCGACCTGCCTGCACCCGGTTCCATGCTCGGCTGCGTGGTGGCCGGCGACACCCTGCGGCGCCGCGCCGAAGAGCAGATCGTCGAGCGCTTCGACTGCACGCCGCGCTGGGTGGTGTCCAGCCCGGGCGAGGCGGGCATCGTCAACGGTTACGACCACCCCACGCGCCTGGGTGCCGACCGCTTCGTGGCAATGATCGGCGCCCGCCACCGCATGCTCGCGCAAGGGCCGGCGCGGCCGATGGTGGTGGTGCTGATCGGCACGGCGGTCACGGTGGAGGCGATCGACGCCAGCGGCAAGTTCCTCGGTGGGTTGATCCTGCCGGGCCACGGCATCATGCTGCGCGCGCTGGAGTCGGGCACCGCGGGCCTGCATGTGCCGACCGGCGAAGTGCGTGAATTTCCCACCAACACCAGCGATGCGCTCACCAGCGGCGGAACCTACGCCATCGCGGGCGCGGTCGAGCGCATGGTGCAGCACGTGCGCTCGCACTGCGGCGAGGAGCCGGCCTGCTTCATGACCGGCGGCGCGGGCTGGAAGATGGCGCCCGTCATGAACGGGCACTTCGAACTGGTCGAGAGCCTGATCATGGACGGCCTGCTCGTGATTGCCCGCGAGCGCGCCGCCCTTTGATGAACTGAAGAAGAATCAGGGCCGCGCGATCAGCGCCTCGGCCACCGCCTGGAATGCCGGCAGCGTGAGCGGATCGTTCCCGCCATTCGCCGCTATCGGGTGAGCGGCGTAGCGCACGATCACCATCTCCGCCTTCGGATCGACGTAGATGCTCTGGCCGTGGATGCCGCGCGCCATGTAGGCGCCATGTGGGTTGTGCGACACCCACCACATGTCGCGGTATGACCAGCCCTGCAGCAGTGCATAGCCGGCCTTGGCGAACTTGGCCGGGTCGCCGCCGCGCTGGATGTCTTCGACCACCGCCTTCGGAATGGCTTGCTGTCCGTTGGGCGCGCGCCCGCCGTTGCGCATGGTCTCGCCGAAGCGCGCGAGGTCGCGCAGCACCGTGTTCAAGCCGCCGCCGCCCGACTCGGTGCCGATGCGGTCGACCATGAAGTACGCGTCCTGCTCGGCGCCGATGCGGCGCCAGATCTTCTCGCTCAGCAGGTCGGCCAGCGACTGGTTGCTTGCGCGGCGAAGAATCCACGCGAGCACCTCGGCGTTCACCGTCTTGTAGGCGAAGGCGGCGTCGTGCGCGCCTTCCTTCTTCAGCGTCACGAGGAATTCGTAGAACGACTTGGGGCCCGTGTAGTTCGGCCCTTGCGTCAACATGCCGCCGGCGCGTGCGTAGTCCCAGATCTCGGCCTTCGGGTCGGCGTAGTTCTCGGAGTAGTGCACGCCGACGGTCATGTCCATCACCTGGCGCACCGTGGCGTCGCCATACGCGGTGTCCTTGAGTTCGGGCAGGTACTTGGTGACGGGCGCCGACGGATCGAGCTTGCCCTCGTCCGCAAGAATCGCCGCGAGCGTGCCGACGAAGGACTTGGTCACCGACATCGCGATGTGCGGCCGCTCGGGCGTGAGCGCGCCGAAGTACTTCTCGTAGACCACGCGGCCGCGGTGCATCACGAGGATGCCGTCGGTGTAGGTGCGCGGGATCATCTGCGCGAAGGTCACGGTCTCTTCGCCGCCGAGCGGCTTGAAAGTGACGGCCTCGATGTCGTCGCGCGGTGCCAAAGGCAAGGGGCTCGCGGCGCCACTGCCACGCCACACGTTGGCCGTGGGCACTGTCTCGCGCACGTGCGAGAAGCTCCAGCGCGTGCGCGGAAACACGCCGCCGGCCGGGTTGTCGAAGGTGATCTGCTTGTCGGGCGGGGGCGGAAAGCCCTTCATCCAGCCGAGCGCGTCGGCCGAGGTGGCCGCGGGGTCGGGCAGCGCGGCGGGTGCGGGCGTCTGTGCGTAGGAGGTGTTCACGGCGAGCAGTGTGAAGGCGGCGGCAAGCGCCGTGCGTTTGAAAAAGGACATGGGTCTACAAGGCTCCGGTGGAATTCATCATCAACGACCGCTGAAACGCGCGGGACGCCGCTCGACGAAGGAGCGCACGCCTTCGGCCGCGTCCTCGCTGTTGGAGAGCCGCTTCTGCGTCTCGATGAATTCCGACACCGCCGCGAGCGGCCCTTGCTCGACGGCCTTGATCACATTGAGCCGCGTGGCCACGACCGCGAGCGGTGCCTGCGCCGCGATGCGCTGCGCAATGGCCAGCGCCGCATCGAGCTCCTGCCCGGCCGGCACCACCTTCTGCACGAAGTTCAGGCGATAGGCCTCGGCGCTGTCGAACTCGTCCGCCGTGAGCAGATGCAGCATCGCATTGCCCACGCCCGCGCGCTCGGCCATGCGCAGCGTGGCGCCGCCCGTGGCCATGATGCCGCGCTGCACTTCCATCTGCGAGAAGCGGCAGTTGTCGGCGGCCACCACGATGTCCGCGCCCAGCATCAGCTCGATGCCGACCGTGAAGCAGATGCCCTTCACGGCCACCACCATCGGCTTGGTGCGGCGGCGGTAGTCGGGCAGGCCGAAGTCGTGCGGCTCCACCAGGCCGGCGGGAATCGCCTTCTCGCCGCGCTTCATGTACTCGGTGACCGCCGGCAGATCGAGGCCCGCCGTGAAGTGGTCGCCGAAGGCATGCAGCACGCCAACGCGCAGGTTCGGGTCGTCGTCCAGGCGCGTGTAGGCCTCGGCCAGTTGCTTGAACATCGGCGGCGTCCAGCCGTTGCGCTTGGCCGGACGGTTGATGCCGATCAGCAGCACATGGTCGAGCACCTGGGTGTCGATGCAGCCTTCGACGGGCGGTGTGGTGGGCGTGGCAGTCATTGGTTTTTTGTCTCCGGGTTGTTCTTGTTGTGAGGCTCAGTAGGTGTACACGCCGCGGCCGGTCTTGCGGCCCAGTTGACCTGCAGCAACCATTTCCTTGAGCAGGGGGCAGGGGCGGTACTTGGAATCGCCGAACTGCTCGAGGTACACCTCCATCACGGCCAGGCACACATCGAGGCCGATCATGTCGGCCAGCGCCAGCGGGCCGATGGGCTGGTTGCAGCCCAGCTTCATGCCGGCGTCGATGTCTTCGGCGGTGGCGATGCCTTCGGACAGCACGAAGAAAGCCTCGTTGATCATCGGCACCAGGATCCGGTTGACCACGAAGCCCGGCGCGTTCTTCACCGTGATCGGCGACTTGCCCAGCTTCTCGGCCAGCGCCTTGACGGCGTCGTGCGTGGCGTCGCTCGTGAGGTAGCCGCGGATCAGCTCCACCAGCGCCATCATCGGCACCGGGTTGAAGAAGTGCATGCCGATGAAGCGGTCGGGGCGCGAGGTGGCGGCGGCCAGTTGCGTGATCGAGATCGACGAGGTGTTCGACGCGACGATCACCTCGGGCGCCAGCAGCTCGTCGACCTGCTTCAGGATCTTGAGCTTGAGCGCGTGGTTCTCGGTGGCCGCCTCGATGACGAGTTGCGCGCCCTTCAGGTCGTCGTAGTTGGTGGAGCCCTTGATCAGCGCGAGCGCCGCGGCCTTCTGCTCGGCAGTGAGCTTTTCTTTCTTGATCAGGCGGTCGAGGCTGCCCGAGATGGTGGCGAGGCCCTTGTCGACGGCCGCCTGGGCCACATCGATCATCACCACGTTCACACCGGACACCGCGCAGGCCTGCGCAATGCCATTGCCCATCGTTCCGGCGCCGATGATGCCGACGGTCTGGATCGTCATGAGAAAACTCCTTGGAAGTACAAAAACGGAAAGGGGGAGCGGGTGGGGCGCGAGGCGGCCACCGCGGCAGGACAACGATTGTGGAGCAGCCCCGCCGGGGTGCCGTTCCCGGATGCGACACCGAGGTTCTCGGGTGGCTTACAGTGCGGCGGTTGCTGTTTTCTCTCTCTTTTTCTCTCTTTTCGACTTCGACCATGACCACCCTCGGTACCCCCCTTTCCCCCTCCGCCACCCGCGTGATGCTGCTCGGCTCCGGCGAACTCGGCAAGGAGGTGCTGATCGCCCTGCAGCGCCTCGGCGTCGAGACCATCGCGGTCGACCGCTACGAGAACGCGCCCGGCCAGCAGGTGGCCCACCACGCCCGCACCATCACCATGAGCGACCCCGCGCAGTTGAAGGCGCTGATCGAGGCCGAAAAACCCATGCTCGTGGTGCCTGAGATCGAGGCCATCGCCACGCAGACGCTGCAGGAACTCGAAGACGCCGGCGTCGTGCGCGTGATTCCAACGGCCCGCGCCGCCCGCCTCACGATGGACCGCGAAGGCATCCGCCGCCTGGCCGCCGAGACGCTGGGCGTGCCCACCAGCCCCTACAAGTTCTGCGACTCGCTGGCCGAGTTGCAGGCGGCCATCGACGGCGCGGATGGAAAAGGAATTGGCTACCCCTGCATCGTCAAGCCGGTCATGAGCAGCTCCGGCAAAGGCCAGAGCAAGATCGACGGCCCCGCCGACGTGCAGAAGGCCTGGGACTACGCCATGGCCGGCGGCCGCGTGAGCCACGGCCGCGTGATCGTCGAAGGCTTCATCGACTTCGACTACGAGATCACGCTGCTGACCGTGCGCGCCAGGGACGCGGCCGGCGCCGTCGAAACGAAGTTCTGCGACCCCATCGGCCATGTGCAGGTGAGCGGCGACTATGTGGAAAGCTGGCAGCCGCACCCCATGGCGCCCGCCGCGCTGCAGAAGGCGCAACAGATCGCAGAGGCCGTGACGGCCGACCTGGGCGGCCAGGGCCTCTTCGGCGTCGAGCTGTTCGTGAAGGGCGACGAGGTCTGGTTCAGCGAAGTGAGCCCGCGCCCGCACGACACCGGCATGGTCACCATGGCCACGCAGTGGCAGAACGAGTTCGAGCTGCATGCGCGCGCCATCCTCGGCCTGCCGGTCGATACCTCGCTCAAGAGCCCGGGCGCAAGCGCGGTGATCTACGGCGGCGTGGACGCCACCGGCATCGCCTTCGACGGCGTGGCCGAGGCGCTGCAAGTGCCCGGCAGCGACATCCGCCTGTTCGGCAAGCCCGAGAGCTTCGTCAAGCGCCGCATGGGCGTGGCGCTGGTGCATGCGGCCGACACCGACACGGCGCGCAAGCTCGCCAAGGAAGCCGCCTCGCGCGTGAAGCCGCGCACGGCCTGAGCCTTCCGAGGGTGAACCCGGGTGCAGCACCCGGGTAGCCAGTTTCCGCAAGCCGCCTTGCAACGACGCGGGCATCGTGCGTGAAGATCGAGGGACATCCACTCGACCCTCGGAGACACCATGCTGCATCCCCAGGCGCGCGCCTTGCTCGACTTCATCGAGTCGCGCGGCATTCCGCCGACCCACACGCTCTCGCCCGCCGATGCGCGGGCCTTCTACCGCGAGCGCCGTGCCGCCACGCAGCCGCTGCCCGCGGAAGTGGCCGAAGTGCGCGACCTTGCTGCGGACGGCCTGCACGGCACCATCCCGGTGCGGCTGTACCGGCCGCTTGGTTCGGGCGCCGGGCCGCTGCCCGTGCTGGTGTACTACCACGGCGGTGGCTGGGTCATCGGCGACCTCGACACGCACGACGTGCTGTGCCGGGAGCTGGCCAACGGCGCGGGCTGCGCGGTGGTCGCGGTCGACTACCGCATGGGCCCCGAGCACCGCTTTCCCGCCGCCGTCGACGATGTGCTGGCCGCTACGCGCTGGGTGCGTCGAGAGGCCGCGACGCTGGGACTCGATGCGAGCCGCCTGGCGGTCGGCGGCGACAGCGCCGGCGGCAATCTCGCGGCCGTGGTCGCCATCGCGGCGCGCGATGCGGGCGACCTGCCCATCGCCTTCCAGCTGCTGATCTACCCGGCCACCGACATGCGCCGCGGCCATCCCTCGCACCAGGCGAACGGGCAGGGGTACCTCCTGACGAGCGACACGATGACGTACTTCCACGACCACTACATCACCGACGCGAAGCACGACCTCGACTGGCGCGCCTCGCCGCTGCTGCACACAGACCTCGCGAAGCTGCCGCCCGCGCTCGTGATCACCGCCGGCTACGACCCGCTGCGCGACGAAGGGCTCGCGTATGCGGAGGCGCTGACCGCCACGGGCAACCGCGCGGACTACGTCTGCTTCGAGCGACAGATCCACGGCTTCATCACCATGGGAAAGGTGCTCGACGAGGCCAACACGGCGGTCGCGCTTTGCGCCACCGAGTTGCATCGCGCGCTGTCGGCGAACTGAGGGCGGACTAGGGAAAGTCCCCGCGCAAATGCATGCCGCGCAACAGGGTTGCGCCGCTACGATCCAGCCAACACGAAGCCGCCCCCCGCTGGGCAGGCCAGACCCGATGCAGGAGACAAACACCATGCAGCGAGCGAGTAATGCGCCCCCGGAAAACGGTGGCGCACGGCAGGGCGAACGCCTCATGTGGCTCACGCCGCAGCGCGTGTTCTACGCCGGCCTGCTCGGTGCGGCGGCAGAGCGCACGATGGGCGGGCACGGTGTGTACGTGTCGCCCGCGGGCGTGCCGCCGATCCGCATCCGCATCGGTGGCGGCGCCTGGCAGACGGGCGAGCTCATCGTGGTGCCGCCGCAGGTGCCGCACCATGTCGAGAGCCAGCATCCGCTGATCTTCAATTTGCTGATCGAATCGGAATCGGTCGACCCCGCGCGCATGCCCGCCTTCATGCAGCACTGCGGCCCGGTCGATGCGCCGGCCTTCGTGCAGCGTGTGCGTGACGCCCATGCACACCTGCTCGCGGCCTCGGGCCGCGGCACGGATTTCGAGGGCTTCGATTTCGATGCGCTCTTCTTCGGCGAAACGCTCGCGCCGCGCGCGATCGATGCGCGCATCCGCAAGGTCATCGATGCCCTTGTTGCCGATCCGTCCGCGCCCACCTCGGCCGAAGACTGCGCGGCCTCGGTGCACCTGTCGTTCTCGCGCTTCCTGCATCTCTTCAAGCAGGAGACCGGCATGGCGTTTCGCGCCTTCCGTGCCTGGAAGCGCGCGCGCAGCTTGCTGCGCTATGTGCGCCAGACCACCACGCTCACCGACATCGCGCTGGACACCGGCTACCCCGACTCGACGCATTTCAGCCATTCGATCCGCCAGGTCTACGGCTTGAAACCCAGCGACATCCTGGCGGGCTCCCGCCGTCTCGCGCTGCACGACGCGGCCGGCGGCTTCCGGCAGTAGACGCAGAAGAGGCCCCATGCAGATCCTCCAACTCCTGCTGTCGGGCATTGCGCAAGGTTGCATCTACGGGCTGATCGCGCTCGGGTTCGTGCTGATCTACAAGGCCACCGAGACCGTGAGCTTCGCCCAGGGCGACCTGATGATGCTGGGCGCCTTCGGTGCGTTCGCGGGCATGTCGCTCTTCGGCATGCCGTTCTGGCTCGCGGCGATCCTCGCGGTGGTGGCGATGGCGGCCTTCGGCGTGCTGCTGGAGCTGGCGGTGATCCGGCCGATCCTCGGGCAGCCGCAGTTCTCCATCGTGATGCTGACCATCGGCATCGCCTACGTGGCGCGCGGCCTCATCACCATGGTGCCGGGCATCGGCACCGAGACCCACACGCTGCCCGTGCCCTACAAGGACCAGATCTGGAAGCTGGGCGAGCTGGTGGTCAACCTCGAACAGCTCGCGATCATCGTCGCCACGGCGATCCTGTGCGCGCTGCTGTTCGCGATGTTCCGCTACAGCAAGCTGGGCATCGCGATGCAGGCCTCGTCGCAGAACCAGCTGGCGGCCTACTACATGGGCATTCCGGTGAAGCGCCTCAACGGCCTGGTATGGGGGCTGGCGGCAGCGGTCGCGGCCATTGCGGGCATGCTGCTCGCGCCCATCACTTTCGTGCACGCGAACATGGGGTTCATCGGGCTCAAGGCTTTTCCGGCGGCGGTGGTGGGCGGCTTCGGCAGCCTGCCGGGCGCGATCGTCGGCGGGCTGGTGATCGGCATCGTCGAATCGTTCGCCGGTTTCTATTTGCCCGACGGCTTCAAGGACACGGCGCCGTACATCGTGGTGCTGCTGATGCTCATGATCAAGCCCAACGGTCTGTTCGGCGAAAAGCTGCGCAAGAAGGTGTAGTCCGATATGCGCTTCATCTTCAAGACCACCTACGACCAGGACATCCGGCTCGCCCGGCACGGCGGCCATGTGTTCTGGTACGGCCTGCTCATCGCGTTCCTCATCGCCGCGCCGTGGGTGATCGAGGAGTACTGGCTCGCGCAACTGACCTTCGTGCTGATCTATGGAATCGTCGGCCTGGGGTTGATGCTGCTGGCAGGTTTCACAGGGCAGTTCTCCATCGGGCATGCGGCGTTTCTTGGCGCGGGCGCGTACACGCAGGGCGTGCTGACCAACATGGGCGTGCCGTTCCCGATTGCGCTGCTTGCAGCCGCGGCGCTGTCCGCAGCAGTCGGCGTGGTGGTCGCGTTGCCGGCGCTGCGCGTGAAGGGCATCTACCTGGGCATCGCAACCCTGTCGTTCGGCTTCATCGTCGAAGAAGTGTTTGCGCGATGGGAGAGCGTCACCGGCGGCAACGCGGGGCTGCATGTGAAGTCGCCGCAGCTCTTCGGCTGGTCGTTGGGTTCGGGCGACGGCTTCTACTTTCTGTGCCTGGTGGTGGCGGTGCTCAGCACGCTGGGCATCCTGAACCTGCTGCGCTCGCCAACGGGACGTGCCTTCGTCGCCATCCGCGATTCTGAAATTTCGGCGCAGAGCATGGGCATCCACCTTGCGCGCTACAAGACGATGTCGTTCGCGATCTCGGCCGCACTCGCGGGGCTGGGCGGCGCGCTGTATGCGCACAAGCTGAGCTTCATCTCGCCGGACCAGTTCAACATCCTTCAGTCGATCGACCTGTTGCTGATGGTGGTGATCGGTGGCCTCGGCTCGGTGCACGGAGCTTTCCTGGGCGCGATCTTCCTCATCGCAATGCCGCAGCTCATCTCGATGGGCAAGGACTGGCTGCCGGCCGTGATCGGGCAGGCGCCCGGCCTGCAGGGGCTGGTGTATGGCGTGGTGCTGATCACGTTCGTGCTGTTCGAGCCGCTGGGGCTCTATGGCCGGTGGCTCAAGGTCAGGACGTACCTGCAACTCTTCCCGTTCTACCGCAAGGGCCTCCTCAAGCGGCAGAAGTCCTTCACCAAATCGGACCGGCTGAGATGAGCAGCGGCGGCGACATCCTGCTTTCGGCCAAGGACCTGAGCGTGCGCTTCGGCGGCGTGCTCGCGGTCAACAAGGTGAGCTTCGATGTGCGGCGCGGCGAAGTGTTCACGCTGATCGGGCCGAACGGCGCGGGCAAGACGACGGTGTTCAACCTGATCAGCCGCATCTACACGCCGACCACGGGCGAGATCACATGGCACGGCGAGGCGACCGGCCCGCTCGCGCTGACGCAGCAGGCGCCGCATGCGATTGCCGCGCTGGGCATTGCGCGCACTTTCCAGAACATCGAACTCTTCGAGCATGCGACCGTGTTGCACAACCTGCTGATCGGTCGCCACACGCACCGGCAGACGGGGTTCTGGAGCGAAGTGTTCTTCACGCCCGCCACGCGGCGTGCCGAGATCGCGGCACGCGAAAAGGCCGAGCAGGTGATCGAGCTGCTGGACCTGCAGCATCACCGCGACTCGATGGTGGCCGGCTTGCCCTATGGCGTGCGCAAGGTGGTGGAACTGGCGCGCGCGCTGTGCACCGAGCCCAAGCTGCTGCTGCTCGATGAGCCGTCGTCGGGGCTCAATGTCGAAGAGACGGTGGACATGGCGTTCTGGATTCAGGACATCCAGCATGAGCTGGGCGTGTCGGTGTTGATGGTCGAGCACGACATGTCGCTCGTGTCGAAGGTGTCGGACCGCGTGTTGGCAATGAACATGGGCGAGGTGCTGGCCACCGGTACACCGCGCGAGGTGCAGGCGGACGAGCGTGTCATCGAGGCTTACCTCGGCACAGTGGACGACGTGAGCAGCTTGAGGAGGGTGGCGGCGTGAATGCTTCGTTCGCTATCTTTGGAGAGGCGCCCGGTATGCGGTGCGGCGCGGGCGCCCCCACTGCGCCGGCCCTTCGGGCTCCCTTCCGGTGCTCGCTTTCCGCGGGGTCTCGCCCAAACTCGCTTCGCTCAAACAAGGGCGAGCCCTTGTCCGCGGAAAGCTGCGCTCCTCAGCGGCGCAGAGGGGGCGCCCGCGCCGCACCGCACACCGGGCTCCGGGGGCGATGGAAACACCCTGTGCGTACCCACGGCGTTGGGGCCCCTGCCCCGGGTGGGCCGTTGAGGCACCGCCGAGCAGCGCAGCGACGGGCGGATCAGGGCTCGCCGCTGTTTGAGCGAAGCGAGTTCGGCGAGACCCCGCCCGTCGTGAGCAGCGCAGGGGAGCCCGAAGGGCCGGTGACGTCGACCCGCCCGGGGCAGGGGACCCAACGCCGTTCCCCGCCCTCCGCAAGAATTCGGAGTGCAACGCCATGACCGACGTCGTACTCCAGCTGCTCAACGTGGAAAGCGCCTACGGCCCCATCAAGGCCATCCGCGGCGTGAGCCTTAAAGTCAAACAGGGCGAAATCGCCACGGTGCTGGGATCGAACGGCGCAGGCAAGACAACGATCCTCAAGACCATCTCCGGAATCATCGACCCCCGAAAAGGCAGCATCGAATTCCAGGGCAAGGACATCACCGCCAAAGACCCCGCCTTCATCGTGCAGCAGGGCCTGAGCCATGTGCCCGAAGGCCGAGAGGTGTTCCCGCTGCTGTCGGTGAAAGACAACCTGCTGATGGGCGCCTACACCCGCAAGGACCGCGACGGCGTGGCGCGGGACATGGAGACCGTCTACACCTACTTCCCGATCCTCAGGGAGCGTGCCACGCAGGACGCGGGCCTGCTCTCCGGCGGGCAGCAGCAGATGCTCGCGATCTCGCGCGCCATCATGGCGGCGCCGCATCTCATCCTGCTGGACGAGCCCAGCCTCGGCCTGAGCCCCAAGCTCACGAAGGAAATCTTCGAGATCGTCGTGCGCATCAACCGCGAGCGCGGCACCACCATCCTTCTGGTCGAGCAGAACGCCAACATGGCGCTCAATGCCGCCGACCACGGCTACGTGCTGGAGAACGGCCGCATCGTCATGGAGGACTCCTGCGACCGCCTGCGCGAAAAGGAAGACATCAAGGAGTTCTACCTCGGCGTGAAGGACGATGGCGTGCGTGGCGAGCGGCGCTGGAAAAAGAAGAAGAACTGGAGATGACCCCATGAGCACACTCGCATTGCGCGCTCCTGCCGGTCTCTGGGACCTGGCGCATCTTCAGCCCCGGCTCGACGTGGTCGTGCCCGGCGACACCGTTCCCGCCGTCTTCTGGAAGGCCGTCGAGCTGCGCGGCGACAAGGTGTGGATGCGCCAGAAGGAGCTCGGCATCTGGCGCACCTGGACGTGGCGGCAGACCGCCGAGGCCGTGCGCGAGATCGCGGGCGGACTGCTGGCGCTGGGCTTCGCGCACGGCGAGTGTTCCTCGATCCTTTCCAACACGGTCATCGAATGGGTGCTGTGCGATGTCGCCGTGCTCAGTTGCGGCGGCGTATCGAACGGCATCTATCCGACCGATGCGGCCTCGCAGGTCAGCTACCTCTGCGAAGACTCGCGCACCACCGTGCTCTTCGTGGAAGACGACGAACAACTCGACAAGGCGCTCGAAGTGCGTGCGCAGCTGCCGCTGCTGCGCAAGGTGGTCGTGTTCGACATGGACGGGCTGCGCGACCTCGACGATCCCGGCGTCATCAGCCTCGATGCGCTGCGCGCCCTCGGCCGCGAGCATCTGAAGGCGAATCCGCAGGCGCTGGAACAGCGCATCGCCGCCTGCCGCGCCGAAGACCTCGCGATCCTCGTCTACACCTCCGGCACCACCGGCAAGCCCAAGGGCGCCATGCACAGCCACCGCGGGCTGGTCTACACCATGCGCGGCTACAACGCGCTGCTCGCGCAGGGCGAGACCGACGAGCGCATGTGCTTCCTGCCGCTGTGCCACATCGCCGAGCGCATGGGCGGCGAGTACTTCGCGATGTACACCGGCTCGATCCTCAACTTCGTGGAGAACCCGGAGACGGTGCCGGAGAATGTGCGCGAGATTTCGCCCACGGTGTTCACGGCCGTGCCGCGCGTGTGGGAGAAGTTCTATTCGGGCGTGATGATCGCGCTGAAGGAAGCGAGCGGCCTGCAGCAGGCCGCCTATGGCTGGAGCATCGGCGTGGGACAGGAGATTGCCGAGCGCGTGCTGCAGGGAAAGCCGATCGGGGCCGGGCTGCGCTTGAAGTTCCGCATCGCGCGCTGGCTCGCGCTCAACAACGTGCGCAAGCTCATCGGCATCCATCGCGCGCGCTTTCTGGTGACCGGCGCGGCGCCGATCTCGCCCGACCTCGTGCGCTGGTACCTCGCGCTCGGCGTGCCGATGCTGGAGGTGTGGGGCATGACCGAGTCGTGCGGCGCCTCCACCGGCGTGCCGCCATCGCGCATCGCGCCGGGCTCCATCGGCCCGGCCACCAGCTACAACGAAGTGCGGCTGGACCCGGCGACGGGCGAGATCCTGGTGCGCGGCCCCAATGTCTTCATGGGGTACCTCAATCTGCCCGAGAAGACGGCCGAGACCATCGACGCCGACGGCTGGCTGCACACGGGCGACGTCGGGCTGGTCGACGCGGAAGGGTATTTCCGCATCACCGACCGCATGAAGGACATCATCATCACGGCAGGTGGAAAGAACATCACGCCGAGCGAGCTGGAGAACGAACTCAAGTTCAGCCCCTACATCACCGACGCGGTGGTGATCGGCGACAAGAAACCCTACCTGACGGTGATCGTGATGATCGATCAGGAGAACGTCGAGAAGTTTGCGCAGGACAACGACGTGCCGTTCAGCAACTACGAGAGCCTGACGCGCGCGCAAGAGGTGCTGGACCTGATCCAGGGCGAGGTCGACCGCGTCAACGCGAAGTTCGCGCGCGTGGAGCAGATCAAGAAGTTCTTCCTGCTAGAGACGCAGCTGAGCGCCGAGGACGAGGAGCTCACGCCGACGATGAAGCTCAAGCGCAAGCTGGTGCAGACGAAGTACGCGGAGCGGATCGAGGCGATGTACCGCTGACCGGTCCAACGTTTTTTGTGTCAACCCGAGGAGACAACCGAATGAAGCTCAAGACAGTGACGACGTTGGCCGTGCTGGGCCTGATCGCGACGCTCGCGTCCGCGCAGCAGCAGGGCGTGAGCAAGGACGAGATCCGGATCGGCACGATCCAGGACCTGTCGGGCCCGCTCGCGGGCTTCGGCAAGCAGGCGCGCAACGGCATGCAGCTGCGCGTGGACGAGCTCAACGAGCAGGGCACCCTGAACGGCCGCAAGCTCAAGCTCTTCGTGGAGGACTCCGGCTACGACCCGAAGAAGGCTGTGCTCGCCGCGCAGAAGCTGGTGAACCAGGAAAAGATCTTCATCATGGCCGGCCACATCGGCACGGCGCAGAACATGGCGGCGATGCCGGTGCAGTTCGACAAGAACATCGTCAACTACATGCCGATCACCGCGGCACGCGAGATGTACGAGCCGCTGAACCGGCTGAAGTATTCGTTCGCGGCCACCTACTACGACCAGATCCGACTGGCGCTGCCCAAGATGATCAAGGACAAGGGCGCCAAGAAGGTCTGCACGATCTACCAGGACGACGAGTTCGGGCTCGAGGTGCAGCGCGGCGCCGAGGCGGGGCTGAAGGCCGCGAACATGGAGCTGACAGAGAAGACCTCGTTCAAGCGCGGCGCCACCGACTTCAGCTCGCAGGTCGCGAAGATGAAGGCCGCGAACTGCGACCTGGTGGTGCTGGGCACCATCATCCGCGAGACCATCGGCACGGTGGGCGAGTCGCGCAAGACGGGCTTCAACCCGACCTTCATCGGTTCGAGCGCGGCCTACACCGACCTGATCCACAAGCTGGGCGGCAAGGCGATGGACGGCGTGTACGCGACCATGACCGTGCAGAACCCCTACACCGACGAGCAGTCGCAGCCGCTGCGCTTCTGGGCCAACAAGTACAAGACCAAGTTCAACGAAGACCCGACGGTGTTCTCGGTGTACGGCTACGTGATCATCGATTCGTTCATCAAGGCGGCGACCAAGGCAGGCCCGAACCTCACGACCGACAGCTTCATCAAGGCGATGGACAGCATGACCTTCGAGCCCGACATGTTCGGCAGCCCGAAGAGCAGCTACACCGCCACCAAGCGGCTGGGCAACGAGCAGTCGCGGCTGTCGCAGATCAAGGACGGCAAGTGGGTGGTGGTGTCGGACTACGTGACACCGTAAGCGGCGGCCCAGGTAGTTACAAGGGCGGGCGGCTATATTTCGCGAAAACCCATCGCGAGAACGCCATGCCCCAGTACTGGTTGATGAAATCCGAGCCCGACGAAGTCTCCATCGACGACGCGCTCGCCGCGCCCGGCGCCACCGTGGCGTGGACCGGCGTGCGCAACTACCAGGCGCGCAACTTCATGCGCGACGGCATGAAGGTCGGCGACGGCGTGCTGTTCTATCACTCCAGCTGCCCGGAGCCGGGCATCGCCGGCATCGCGCGCGTGGCGTCGGGCATCAAGCCCGATCCCACGCAGTTCGATGCGAAATCGCCGTATTACGACGCGGCCTCGAAGAAGGACGACCCGCGCTGGCTGCTGGTCGATGTGCAGGCGGTGCGCAAGACCCGGCTGCTGGCCCTGCCTGAGCTGCGCGCCAAGCCCGAACTGGCCGAACTGATCATCCTGCGCAAGGGCAACCGGCTGTCGATCACGCCGGTCGAGCCCGCGCACTGGAAGGTCATCGAGAAGATGCTGGCCTGAACTCCTGTGTTCAGGCGACCTTCGACAGGATCGGGAACAGCTTGCCGAGCCCGTCCGCCATCACCTCGACGGCCAGCGCCGCGAGGATCAGGCCCATCAGCCGCGTCATGATGTTGATGCCCGTCTTGCCCAGCACGCGCGCGATCGGCTGCGCGAGCGAAAACGCCAGCGCGGTCGCCAGCGCCACCACCACGCCGTAGCCCACGAGCACTGCGAGTTCCCACAGGTGCTGTGCCTTGTCGGCGTAGATCACCACGGTGGAAATGGTGGCCGGCCCCGTCAGCAGCGGAATGGTGAGCGGCACCACCGCGATGGAGGCGCCCATCGAGGCCTTGACCTCAGTGGCGCGCAGCTCCTCGACGTTGGTCTTGCTCTCGGCCGGTTGCGCATTCAGCATCGACAGCGAACTCATGAGCAGCAGCAATCCGCCGCCGACCTGGAAGCTCGCGATCGAGATGCCGAAGAACGACAGCAGCTGCAACCCCAGCAGCGCGCTCACTGCGATGACCACGAACGCGCTGAAGGCCGACATGCGCACCGTGTGGCGGCGCTGCGCATCGGAGTACCCCTGCGTGTAGTGGATGAAGAAGGGCACGATGGCCAGCGGGTTGACGATGGCCACCAGCGTGACCAGCGGCTTGATGAGGTCCATCGAGGTGCTCATGGTGCTCACCTTCCGCCGGTCACGTCGAGCAGGGCCATGGTGGTGTAGCTCGCCTCGTCCGACAGCAGCCAGAGGATGGCGCCCGCGATTTCCTCGGGGCTGCCGGTGCGCTTCATCGGCACGGTGGGCGCGAGCTCGGCGGCGCGGTCGGGCATGCCGCCGGAGGCGTGGATCTCGGTGTCGATGAGGCCCGGGCGCACCGCATTGACGCGGATGCCTTCGTCGCCCACTTCCTTGGCCAGGCCGATGGTGAAGGTGTCGATGGCCGCCTTGCTGGCCGCGTAGTCGACGTACTGGCCCGGCGAGCCCAGGCGCGCGGCGCCGCTGGAGATATTGACGATGGCGCCGCCCGCACCGCCGTGCCTCGTGCTCATGCGGCGCACCGCTTCGCGCGCGCAGATGAAGCTGCCGATCACGTTGATGCGGAACATGCGCTCCAGCCGCGCCACGCTCATCTCGTCGACACGCGCCTGCACGTCCACCACGCCGGCGTTGTTGACCAGGGCGGTGAGCCGGCCGAGCTTGGCATCGACCTTCTCGAACATCGCGATCACCTGGGCTTCGTTGCCCACATCGGCCTGCACGGCGATGGCGGTGCCGCCGCCATCACGGATGGTGCGCACCACCTCGTCGGCCGCCAGCGAGTTGCTGGCGTAGTTGACGGCCACTGCGTAGCCGCGCTGCGCGGCGAGCAGTGCAGTGGCGGCGCCGATGCCGCGCCCACCGCCGGTGATGAGTAGCACTGGATTCAAAACCTACCTCCTGCAGAGAAACTGTGCGTCAGTTAAAACCGTTGGCTTGGATTACATCATTCGAGGGCCAGCGCATGAGCACGAAAACGATTGACTACTACTTTGCGCCCCAGAGCCCATGGACCTATCTGGGTCATACCCGGTTCGAGGCGATTGCGGCCGAGGCGGGTGCCACGGTGCGCGTGCGGCCCATCGACCTGGGGAGCGTGTTTCCGGTGTCCGGCGGGCTGCCGCTGGGCAAGCGTGCGCCGCAGCGGCAGGCCTACCGGCTGGTCGACCTGGCGCGCTACTCCCGCCATCTCGGCCTGCCGCTGAACCCCAAGCCCAAGTTCTTTCCCGTGGCCAGCGACGATGCGGCGCGGATCATCATCGCGGTCGACATCAACGACGGTACGGCTGCTGCGATGCGCATGAGTGCCGCGGTGTTCGCGGCGGTCTGGGTGCAGGAGCGGAACATCGGCGATCCCAACGTGCTCGAAGCGCTGGTCGTCGAATGCGGCCTGCCCGCCAAGCGTGCGGAGCAATCGCAAAGCCAGGCGGTGCAGGAGCGCTACGAGGCCTATACGCAGGAAGCCATCGACATCCAGGTGTTCGGCGCGCCAAGCTATGTGATCGATGGCGAGATCTTCTGGGGGCAGGACCGGCTCGATTTCGTCGAGCGGGCGCTGCGCCAGTGACGGCGACGGATTTCTTCATTCAATTCATTCAATTGCCATCAGGAGCATGACAAACATGGGTCAATTCATCGATCTCACAGCCAAGGACGGCTTCAGCTTTCCCGCCTACGTGGCCGAACCCGCGGGCAAGCCGCGCGGTGCGGTGGTGGTGGTGCAGGAAATCTTCGGCGTGAATTCGCACATCCGCTCGGTGGCGGACGGCTATGCGGCGGATGGCTATCTCGCGGTCGCGCCATCGACCTTCCCCCGCGTGAAGCCCGGCGTCGAGCTGGGCTACAGCGACGAGGACATGAAGGAGGGCTTCGGCCTGAAGACCGCGGTCGAAGCGCTGCCCGCGCCCGGCGTGCTGCAGGACATCGAGGCGGCCATCGCCTATGCCTCGAAAGCCGGCAAGGTCGGCATCGTGGGTTATTGCTGGGGCGGTCTGCTGACCTGGCGCGCCGCGTGCCTGCTGCCGGGCCTGGCCGCTGCGGCGCCGTACTACGGCGGCGGCATGACCTCGCCGGAAGAAACCGCGCGCCAGCCCAAGGTGCCGGTGCTGGCGCACTTCGGCAACCAGGACCACTGGATTCCGCTGGACACCATCGAGGCCTTCAAGAAGGCGCACCCCGAGGTGGAAGTGCATGTGTATCCCGTCGGGCACGGATTCAATTGCGACCAGCGCGGCTCGTACGACGCAGACGCGGCCAAGCTGGCGCGCGAACGCACGCTGGCGTTCTTTGCCAGGCACGTCGGCTGACGCTTCCCCTGGAGAGCAAAAAATCCCGGTGAGAACCGGGATTTTTTATTGAGGCGCCTTTTTCTTGAGGCCCGGCGCGTCGCCCACGCGGGTCTGCAGGAAGTCGAGCAGCGCGCGCAGCGCCGCGCTGTTGTGGCGCCGCTGCAGGTACGCGGCCGACAGCCACATGTCCTTGCGCGTGAAGCCCTGCAGCACCGGCACGAGCTCGCCGTGCTCGATGTGCGATTGCACCAGGATCGAGGGCAGGTAGATCACGCCGAAGCCGCGCATCGCCACCCGGATCAGCGGCGCGCCCTCGGTGCAGTCCATGCGGCTCTTGACGTGCACGTCGAGAGGTTCTCCGCCATCGTCGAAGCGCCACACCGGCTGGGCGCCGAGCAGGGAGTGGGTGAGCGCGTCGTGCCCGGCCAGCTCGCGCGGATGCTCGGGCTTGCCGTGCTTCTTCCAGTAGATCGGCGAGGCGCAGACCACCATCTCCATGAGCCGGAGCTTGCGCACGATGAGGTTGGCATCCTCGACGGGGCCGCTGCGGATGTCGACGTCGATGCCTTCTTCGGCGAGGTCGACCGTGCGATTGGTCAGCTGCAGGCTGATGCTCACGTCCGGGTAGTAGCGCATGAAGTCGGCCAGGAGATTGGGAAACTCGCCGTTGCCCATGCCGTGCGGGGCCGAGATCCGCAGCCGGCCGGCGGGCTGGCTCGCGCGATCCTGCAGCTCGGCCTGGGTGAGCTCCACCATTTCGAGCACCGGTGTGCTGCGTTCGAGCAGCAACTGGCCGGCGTCGGTGAGGCTCACGGAGCGGGTGGAGCGGTTGAGAAGCCGCACGCCGAAACGGGTTTCGAGTTCGGCCACGTACTTGCTGACAGTGGCTTTCGACATGTCGAGCTTCTTGGCGGCCTGCGAGAAGCTGCCGTGGGAGGCGACTTCGCGAAAGGTTCTGATCAGATCGAGACTGTCCATGTCAAAGAGCCCATTGTTTCCGTTCGAGGAACGCGGTGGTTCGATTCTGCGGCGGTTTTCTTAGGCGACCTGGATCACACTCAGGCCACGCGCCGAAGGAGCCGAACCATGAACATCTCGAACATCATCGCTGTTGCCGCCCTGTCGATCCTGACCGCGGTGGGCGCGCAGGCGCAGGGCTTCGAGCCGGTGCAGCCGCTGAAGATCGGCGAAAGTCGGGTCGAACTGGCCGCCGAGGGCGCAGCGGCTGCGCGCGGCGGCAATGTCTATGGCGATGTGGTGGCAGCGCCGCTGACTGCGCAGCCCAGCCGGCTCGATCGGGCCTCGGTCCATGCGGAGGCGGTCGCTGCCGCCCACGCGCCGAACCAGAACCTGGACCGCCGCGCCTTCGCGAACAGCGAAGTGCCGCGGCAATTCCGGGCGACGCGTCCGACCCGATAGTTCAAGACTTCAGATTCCCAAGGGCCGGAGCCGCGCATGCGGTGCCGGCCTTTTTGCCGTGTGCATGCATCTGTGTCGAGATTGTTTCAATAGAGGAAACACCGTGTCTCTGTTCCGAGCGTTTTCGCTAAGGAATTTCGTCTGAAACTCGCCGCACAGGCAAGCGACCGAGCAAGCCTGGTGGACAAACCATCCGACTTACACAAGGAACTGACATGAAGACCTCGCACATCCTCGCCGCCGCTGCTCTGACCCTCCTGGCCGCCACCGGCGCCCAAGCCGAAACCTACCAAGGCGTGAACACCGCCGTCTCGACCAAGAGCCGCGACGAAGTCAACGCCGAAGCCGTGCGCGCCGCAGCGGCTCCGAACCAGAACGTGACCCGCGGTTCGCGCGGCCCGGAAACGGTCGCCGTGTCGAAGGACCGCGCCATCGTCGAAGCCGAAGCCGTTCGCACCGCCTACGCTCCCGACCAGAACGTGACCGGCGGCTCGCGCGTCAACAGCAAGGTCATCTCGACGATGGCCCACCCGATGGACGCACGCGTTCAAGCCCAGCAAGGCACGGGCGCTACCGCCAAGTAAAAGGAGCCCGCCCCTCGGGGCAGTTCAGCAAGAAGGCCACGCGAATGCGTGGCCTTTTTGCATTGGGCGGGCGGTCAGCGTGTTCGCGCGAGGTAGCGCTTGCGCCAGAAAACCAGCACCAGCAGCACTGCGATGACCAGCATGGCGGTCATCGCGATCCAGAAACCGTCGGCCTTGTGCACCAGTGGGATGAACTCGAAGTTCATGCCGAAGATGCCCGCGATCAGGTTCAGCGGCAGGAAGATCGCGGTCAGCACGGTGAGCACCCGCATGATGTCGTTGGCCCGGTGGCCCTGGACGCTGAAGTGCATTTGCACCGCCGTCTCGGCGTTCTGCTCGAGCCGGTGCACGTGGTGCACCACCCGCTCGATGTGCTCCAGCACGTCGCGGCTGCGGATCATGATCAGCTCCCGCTCGCGCTGTTCGGCCTCGCCCTTGGGCGGCGGCAGGGTTTCGAGCGAGTCGATCCAGTCCTGCATGGCGGCGCGCTGGTCTTCGCAGATTTCGTCCAGATGGTGCAGCGACTGCCGCGCCTCCATCAATGCACCCCAGTTGGTGAAGCGGCTGCGCGGATCGATCAATTCGGTCTGCCAGTGATCGAGCTGCCTGGTGAGCTCGCGCCGCAGGTCGAGGTAGCCATCGACGATCTGGTTGATGACGCGCAGCATCAGGTCCGAGGGCCCCGTGGGCACGCGCGTGGAGACTGCGCGCACGTCCAGCGCCGGGGCGCCGCGGTCATCGGACGACCCGGCCGCCAGCAGCCGCGCGGCAAAGGCGTCGCGCACCGCACCGTCTTCGGGATGCACCGACAGCAGCACCCGGTCGAACACGGCGAAACCCACCGGCCGCGTGTCGACCCGGCGCAGCACGGGCGGTCCGCTGCGGGGCTTGGGGGCGGTGGAGGTGGCGGGAGGAATGGGCGGCGCCTCGTTGCCGTTGCCTTTCCCGTTGCCCAGTGCCGCCTGCCCCTGGCTGGTCGCCAGGCGCCGGAACACCAGCACGTCGTACTGAGAGGTGTAGTCGTAGTGCGAGGGCAACTGGTCGTTGAGCAGGTCGGCCACGTGCAGGTCCACCAGCTGGGTCTGGCACAGCGTCTGGAGGATCTGCTGGACCTCGGCCAGGGAGACGCGAAATTCCTCGCGCGTGAGCGAAATCCAGAGGTAACCGCTGGCGGCACACGCGCCCGGCACGGCCAGCGGCATCAGCGCCGGATGCTCGCCGACCTGCGAGCGATTGATTTCGAAGATGCGCATGGCTCGACCTTGGTTTTCTATCTACCGCCCGGTTCGCCCATGCGGAACAGGCCCGGGGGAGCTATTATTTTTGTAGCAGGCGCGCCGCATCGAGCGCGAAGTAGGTGAGCACGCCATCGGCGCCTGCGCGCTTGAAGGCCAGCAGGCTTTCGAGCACCACGGCGTCGTGGTCGAGCCAGCCGTTCTGGGCGGCGGCCTTGAGCATCGCGTATTCGCCGCTCACCTGGTAGGCGAAGGTCGGCACATGGAATTCGTCCTTCACACGGCGCACGATGTCCAGGTACGGCATGCCGGGCTTGACCATCACCATGTCGGCGCCCTCGGCAATGTCGAGTGCCACTTCGCGCAGCGCTTCGTCGCTGTTGCCGGGGTCCATCTGGTAGACCTTCTTGTTGCTTTTGCCAAGCGTGGCGGCCGAGCCGACCGCGTCGCGGAACGGGCCGTAGAAGGCGCTGGCGTACTTGGCGCTGTAGGCCATGATCCGCGTGTGAACGTCGCCGCGGGCTTCGAGGGCGGTCCGGATGGCGCCGATGCGGCCGTCCATCATGTCGCTGGGCGCCACAATGTCCACGCCCGCTTGCGATTGTGTGAGCGCCTGCTTCACCAGCACCTCGACGGTAGTGTCATTGACGATGTAGCCGCTGTCGTCGAGCAGGCCGTCCTGCCCGTGGCTGGTGTAGGGGTCCAGGGCCACGTCGGTCATCACGCCGAGTTCGGGAAAGCGCGACTTGAGTGCGGCGACCACGCGCGGAATCAACCCGTCGGGGTTGAAAGCCTCGTCGCCTGCCGGCGTCTTCAGACTCGCATCGATCACCGGAAACAGCGCCATCACAGGAATGCCGGCCGCGACGCACTGCTCGGCGACCGGCAGCAGACGGTCGAGGCTCAACCGATCCACGCCGGGCATCGAAGGAACGGCATCGCGCCGGTTCTCGCCTTCCTGAACGAACACCGGGTAGATCAGGTCCTTGACGGTCAGCGTGTTCTCGCGCACCAGGTCGCGGGTGAAAGCGTCGCGGCGCAGACGTCGTGGACGGCCGGCGGGGTACAAGGCAAGGGGGGAGTGGGGGCGCGTCATATCCCGAAAATTGTGCCTGAAGCATTCGATCGCCGTGTTGTCGCCTGCGGGATAGGTTGTCTGACAACTACGGAAATTCGTAGATAGAAAGTTCTAAATATTTGGTTATGAATCACAAAGAAAGTGCCCCTGTCGCTTGAAACCTTGTTTCGTCTTTGTTAAATTCTCCAGCGGGCGGCTTGCCGCTCCCCGCTTTTCCTCCCTGAGCGGGTGCCTTGATGTGTGACAGCAAAAGGGCTTCCCAGCCCGACGTGAAGACGTCGGGCTTTTTTTTGGCCGAGGCTTTTCGGGCGTTACGTGACGAGGCGGCGTAGCTGGAGCGGTGCACTACTAAACTGCCGCCATGCTCTGGGTCAAAACTCTTCATATCGTCTTCATCGCAAGCTGGTTCGCGGGACTTTTCTACCTGCCGCGGATCTTCGTCAATCTTGCGATGGTGCCCCCGGAGTCGGTGGCAGAGCGCGAACGCCTGTTGCTGATGGCGCGCAAGCTGCTGCGGTTCACCACCTTCCTGGCCGTCCCGGCGCTGGGCTTCGGCCTGTGGCTGTGGCTGGGCTATGGCATCGGCCGTGGGCCGGGCAATGGCTGGATGCACGCCAAGCTGGCGCTGGTGCTGGTGGCCATCGGCTACCACCATGGCTGCGGCGTGCTGCTGCGGCGCTTTGTGGCGGGCGGCAACCAGCGCAACGACCGCTGGTACCGCTGGTTCAACGAGCTGCCGGTACTGCTGCTGCTCGGCATCGTGATCCTGGTCGTCGTCAAGCCGTTCTGACCCGATGGACACGGTGGAGAAGCCGCACAAGTCCGCCGCGCTTCCCCTTGCGCTCGCCTATGCGGCGCTGATCGTCTATGCCAGCCTCTATCCCTTCGCGGACTGGCGCGACCAGGGCATTGCGCCCTGGGCCTATCTGTCGGCGCCCTGGCCCAAGTACTGGACGGGTTTCGACTTCGCGGTCAATGTCGCGGGCTACGTGCCTTTCGGCTTCCTGTGCGCCCTGGCGGTGCTGCGCACGCGCCGGACTGCCGGCGTCGGGGGCGCGGTGCTGCGCGCCACCGCGGCCGGCGCCGCAATCGCCTTCGCCATGGAAACGCTGCAGAGCTACCTGCCCGCGCGCATCCCTTCCAACGTCGACCTGGGGCTGAACACGACCGGCACGATCCTCGGCGCCGTGCTGGCGGCGGGGCTGGAGCGCCTGGGCGCGGTGGCGCACTGGGGCCGTGCCCGCTCGCAATGGTTCCTGGAGGATTCGCGCGGTGCCCTCGTGCTGCTCGCGCTCTGGCCGTTCGCCTTGCTCTTTCCCGCGGCCGTCACCTTCGGACTGGGCCAGGTGTTCGAGCGGCTCGAGGTCGCGATTTCCGAATGGCTGCTCGACACGCCCTTCATCGACTGGCTGCCCGTGCGGCAGTTCGAGCTCGAGCCACTGGTACCGCTGGTGGAGCTGCTGTGCGTGATGCTCGGTGCACTGGTGCCGTGCCTGCTGGGCTACCTGGTGGCGCGCACGGTGGTCCAGCGTGCGGTGCTGCTCCCGCTGATCTTTCTGGCGGGCGTGGCGGCCTCGGCGCTGTCGGCGGCCCTGAGCTATGGGCCTGTGCATGCCTGGGCGTGGCTCGACCTGCCCGTGCAGGTCGGCATGGCGGCTGCGTTCGTCGCGGGTGCGCTGCTGGTGGCCGCGCCGCGCCGCCTGTGCGCGGCCCTGCTGCTGGTGGGGCTCGTGCTCCAGCTGAGCCTGCTGAACCAGGCGCCCGAGAGCGCCTACTTCGCGCAGACGCTGGCCACCTGGGAGCAGGGGCGCTTCATCCGTTTCCACGGACTGGCCCAGTGGCTGGGGTGGATCTGGCCCTTCGCGGTGCTGGCCTACGTGGTGGCGGCCCTGTCGCGCAGGACGCGGCCGGCACCTTAGGCCCGGGCGCCCGGATGGCGGTCACTAAAATCGGCCGATGCCCAGTTCCACCCCTGCCGCGCCGTCCGGCTACTACGGCCGCCATATCTTCTTCTGCCTCAACGAGCGCAAGAACGGCGAAGACTCCTGCGCCATGCACAACGCGCAGGAGGGTTTTGATCGCTGCAAGGCCAAGGTGAAGGAAGCGGGCCTGTCGGGGCCCGGCAAGGTGCGGGTCAACAAGGCCGGATGCCTGGATCGCTGCGCCGGCGGGCCGGTGGCGGTGGTGTATCCCGAAGCCGTCTGGTACACCTTCGTCGATGCCGACGACATCGACGAGATCGTCGAGTCGCACCTGAAGAACGGCGAGGTCGTCGAGCGGCTCCTGCTGCCCGCCGACGTCGGACGCTGAACTTTCCCGCGAACCCGCCGCTCGTACCGTGCTCCCTGCCGGCGCTGCCGGTCCGCTCACTCACCCAGCCATGAACTCCCAGACCGAAAAGATCAGCCTCCAGGGCGCCGCTGGCGCGATCGAGGTGCAGCGCGACCAGCCGGCCAGCACCCCGCGCGGCATCGCGGTGATCGCCCATCCGCATCCGCTGTTCGGCGGCACCATGGACAACAAGGTCGTGCAGACCTTGGCGCGCGCCTTTGTCTCCTGTGGCTGGACGACGGTGCGCTTCAACTTTCGCGGCGTTGGCGCCAGCGAAGGCGTGCATGACGAAGGGCGGGGCGAGCTGGAAGACATGCTGAATGTCGTCGGCCAGCTGGCGCCCGAAGGCCCCCTGGCCATTGCCGGTTTTTCGTTCGGCGCTTTCGTCGCAACCGGCGCGGCCGAGCGACTCTGGGCCGGGCGCGACGTCCAGCAGGTCGTGCTGGTCGGAACGGCCGCCGCGCGCAACACCGTGGCCACGCTGCCCGCCGAAGCCCACGATCGCATGCTGGTGGTCCACGGCGAAGCCGACGACACCGTGCCGCTCGCAGCCGTGATGGACTGGGCGCGGCCACAGTCACTTCCTGTCACGGTTATTCCCGGGGGCGGCCATTTCTTTCACGGACAATTGCCGCTGCTCAAAAGTCTCGTTGCCCGCCACCTCCGCGCGGGCGTTGAATGAAAGCCTCGCAGGCTTGTTTTCGTCTCTTCCCATCCTCCCCATGAATCGTTTTTTCAATGCGCTTCGCGCACTGGTGCTGACTGCTGCTGCCTCGGTCGGCGTGATCGCTGCCGCCCAGGTGCCGGCACCGCCCGAAATCGCCGCGCGCAGCTACCTGCTGCTGGACGTGACCGCGAACCAGATCCTTGCGCAGAAGGACATCGACAGCCCGGTGGAGCCGGCTTCGCTCACCAAGCTGATGTCGGCGTACATCGTGTTCGACGCGCTGCGTGCCAAGAAGATCACGCTGACCCAGACCTTCCCGGTCAGCCAGCGCGCCTGGAAGATGCCGGGTTCCCGCATGTTCATCGACCCGAAGATGCAGGTGCCGGTAGAGGACCTGATCAAGGGACTGATCGTGCAATCGGGCAACGACGCCACGGTGGCGCTGGCCGAGGGCGTGGGCGGGACGGTCGAGCATTTCGTCGAGCTCATGAACGCCCAGGCCAAGGCGCTGGGCATGAAGAACACCAGCTACAAGAACCCTGAAGGCCTCACGGCGCCCGGCCACACGACCACGGCCCGCGACCTGAGCATCCTGGCGACCCGCCTGGTGCGCGATTTCCCGGAAGAAGCCAAGTACTACGCGATCAAGAAGTACCGCTACCCGGGCACGCCGTCCACCAACGACACCAACCGCAACCTGCTCCTCTTCCGTGACCCGACCGTCGACGGCCTGAAGACCGGCCATACCGAGGCCGCCGGCTACTGCATGATCGCCACCGCCAAGCGCGACTTCCCGAACCTGACCGGGGGCCGCCGCCTGCTGTCGATCGTGCTGGGCACCTCGGGCGAGACCGTGCGCGCCAACGAGTCGCAGAAGCTGCTGAACTGGGGCTACACGGCCTATGACGCCGTGCGCCTGTTCGATGCAGGCCAGCCGGCCGCCACGCCGGCGGTCTGGAAGGGCAAGGAGAACGTCCTGAAGCTGGGCCGGCCGGAAGCCATCGTCGTCGCGGTTCCCGCCGGCACCGCCAGCAAGATCAAGACCCAGGTGGCGCGTCCCGACCCGCTGGTGGCGCCCTTCGCCAAGTACCAGCCCGTGGGCTCGCTCAAGGTGACGCTGGATGACCAGCCGGTGGCGGATGTGCCGCTGGTGGCCCTGGAAGCCGTCGAGCAGGCCGGCATCTTCGGCCGCGCCTGGGATGCCGTCCGCCTCTGGATCAAGTAGGGAGGCCGGGCAATCGGGCCGCCAGCACGCGCTGGCGGCAACCTGACTTTGCCGTTTCAGGCTCGCCTGCTATACTCGTGGGCTTTTCGGAATTTTCCGAAGGGTTTCACGTTTTCGTTATTCCCGGCTTCCTTGAGTCACGACCAAGGGCGGTTTTTCAACCAGGGCCGGGTTGTTTTGGGACTAATTCATTCATGCCAACCATCAATCAACTGGTGCGTCAGGGTCGAACGGTCGAAAAGATCAATTCGAAGAGCCCTGCCATGCAGAACTCGCCGCAACGCCGCGGTGTCTGCACCCGCGTCTACACCACGACGCCAAAGAAGCCCAACTCGGCGCTTCGTAAAGTTGCCAAGGTCCGCCTGACCAACGGCTTCGAAGTCATTTCCTACATCGGCGGCGAAGGCCACAACCTGCAGGAACACAGCGTCGTGCTGGTTCGCGGCGGTCGTGTCAAGGACTTGCCCGGTGTTCGCTACCACATCGTGCGCGGTTCGCTCGACTTGCAAGGCGTGAAAGACCGCAAGCAGTCGCGCTCCAAGTACGGCGCGAAGCGTCCCAAGAAGGCTTAAGCCTTCCTGTCGTCAGAAAACAAGCGGTGTTCGGTTGCCTTGGCGGGTACATCGAACGAAGTGACCCAATCCCGGGTCGAGTAAGTGAGAGTCCTGACTGGCTCTCGCGGTACCGGAAACGGTGCCAACTGAAGCAAAGAGGTTAGAAAAATGCCACGTCGTCGCGAAGTCCCCAAACGTGAAATCCTGCCGGATCCCAAGTACGGCAATGTCGAGCTGTCGAAGTTCATGAACGTGATCATGGAAGGCGGCAAGAAGGCGATCGCCGAGCGCATCATTTATGGCGCGCTCGAATTCATCGAAAAGAAGAACCCGGACAAGGACCCGCTCGAAGCTTTCACCGTTGCCATCAACAACGTGAAGCCGATGGTCGAAGTGAAGTCGCGCCGCGTCGGCGGTGCGAATTACCAGGTGCCGGTCGAAGTCCGCCCGGTCCGTCGCCTCGCCCTGTCGATGCGCTGGATCAAGGAAGCCGCTCGCAAGCGCGGCGAAAAGTCGATGGCCCTGCGTCTGGCCAACGAACTCATGGAAGCCACGGAAGGCCGTGGCGGCGCCATGAAGAAGCGCGACGAAGTGCACCGCATGGCGGAAGCCAACCGGGCGTTCAGCCACTTCCGCTTCTAAAAATCAAACTTCGCTTGGGCGTTGGGTGTCGAGTGTCGGGCGTTGTGCCCGTACTCGGGGCCCAGCGCTCAACGCATTTCAACCCGAAAGTAAATCATGTCCCGCAAGACCCCCATCGAGCGCTACCGCAACATCGGCATCTCCGCGCACATCGACGCTGGCAAGACCACGACGACCGAGCGCATCCTGTTCTACACCGGTGTGAACCACAAGATCGGTGAAGTGCACGATGGCGCCGCCACGATGGACTGGATGGAGCAAGAGCAAGAGCGCGGCATCACGATCACCTCGGCTGCCACCACCTGCTTCTGGAAGGGCATGGCGGGCACGTTCGACGAACACCGCATCAACATCATCGACACCCCCGGCCACGTGGACTTCACCATTGAAGTCGAGCGCTCGATGCGCGTGCTGGACGGCGCCGTCATGGTGTACGACGCTGTCGGCGGCGTGCAGCCCCAGTCGGAAACCGTCTGGCGCCAGGCCAACAAGTACAAGGTCCCGCGTCTCGCGTTCGTCAACAAGATGGACCGCACCGGCGCCGACTTCCTGCGCGTGCGCCAGATGATGGTGGACCGCCTGAAGGCCAACCCCGTCGTGATCCAGATCCCGATCGGTGCCGAAGAGCACTTCCAGGGCATCGTCGACCTCGTGAAGATGAAGGCGATCATCTGGGACGAAGACAAGGGCGTGACCTTCACCTACGGTGAAATCCCCGCGAACCTGGCCGACGTCTGCGCCGAATACCGCGAAAAGCTGGTCGAGGCCGCTGCCGAAGCCAGCGAAGAGCTGATGAACAAGTACCTCGAAGGCGGCGAGCTCTCCGAGTTGGAAATCAAGGCGGCCATCCGCCAGCGCACCATCGCCGGCGAAATCCAGCCGATGCTGTGCGGCTCGGCCTTCAAGAACAAGGGCGTGCAGGCCATGCTCGACGCGGTCATCGAATACATGCCCGCACCGACCGACATTCCCCCGGTCAACGGCACCGACGAAGACGAAGCCCCCGTCACCCGCAAGGCTGACGACGGCGAGAAGTTCTCGGCGCTCGCATTCAAGCTGATGACCGACCCGTTCGTGGGCCAGTTGACCTTCGTGCGCGTCTACTCGGGCGTGCTGACCAAGGGCGACAGCGTCTACAACCCCGTGCGCGGCAAGAAGGAACGTATCGGCCGTATCGTGCAGATGCACGCGAACAACCGCGAAGAAGTCAACGAAATCCGCGCCGGCGACATCGCCGCCTGCGTGGGCCTGAAGGAAGTCACCACGGGCGAAACCCTGTGCGACCCGTCGGCCATCGTGACGCTCGAACGCATGGTGTTCCCGGAATCGGTGATCTCGCAGGCCGTCGAGCCCAAGACCAAGGCCGACCAGGAAAAGATGGGCATCGCCTTGCAGCGTCTCGCTCAGGAAGATCCGTCGTTCCGCGTCAAGACCGACGAAGAATCGGGCCAGACCATCATCGCCGGCATGGGCGAGCTCCACCTTGAAATCATCGTGGACCGCATGAAGCGCGAATTCGGCGTGGAAGCCAACGTGGGCAAGCCCCAAGTGGCGTACCGCGAAACGATCCGCAAGACCGTCGAAGATGCCGAAGGCAAGTTCGTTCGCCAGTCGGGCGGCAAGGGCCAGTACGGCCACGTCATCCTGAAGCTCGAGCCGCAGGAAGCGGGCAAGGGCTTCGAATTCGTCGACGCCATCAAGGGCGGTGTGGTTCCTCGCGAATACATCCCCGCAGTGGAAAAGGGCGTTGTGGAAGCGCTGACGCAAGGCGTGCTGGCGGGCTACCCCGTCGTGGACGTCAAGGTCACGCTGCACTTCGGCTCGTACCACGACGTGGACTCGAACGAAATGGCGTTCAAGATGGCCGCGATCTTTGGTTTCAAGGAAGGCGCCCGCAAGGCCAGCCCCGTGATCCTGGAGCCGATGATGGCCGTGGAAGTCGAAACGCCTGAAGACTACGCCGGCAACGTGATGGGCGACCTGTCCTCACGCCGCGGCATGGTGCAGGGCATGGACGACATGATCGGTGGCGGCAAGTCCATCAAGGCCGAAGTGCCGCTGTCGGAAATGTTCGGCTACTCGACCACGCTGCGCTCGATGTCGCAAGGCCGCGCCACGTACACGATGGAGTTCAAGCACTACGCCGAAGCTCCGCGCAACGTTGCTGAAGCGATCGTCGCTGCACGCGCCAAGTAAGTTTTGAAGAATGCAGGGCCACGCAGTGCGTGGCTCTCTTTGTCTGCGATTCGGTGCCGCCACGTTCCCGTGCGAGGCGAACCAGCAATCGGGTGCAGACATAAAACCAATACACGGGAATGCTCTTTCAAGGATTGAAAAATGGCAAAAGGTAAATTCACCCGCACCAAGCCGCACGTGAACGTGGGCACGATCGGTCACGTTGACCACGGCAAGACGACGCTGACGGCTGCGATTGCAACCGTTCTGTCGGCCAAGTTCGGCGGCGAAGCCAAGGC
>NZ_JARXVG010000017.1 GCF_029892485.1 Variovorax boronicumulans | reverse complement strand
TCGTCCGGCCTGAGCACGGCAACCAGTGGGATCAGCAGCCTGTCGACATCTACCTCGAGCGGCATCAGCAGCCTGTCGACCTCAACGTCGTCTGGCTTGAGCACGGCAACCAGTGGGATCTCGAGCCTTTCGACGGGCCTGAGTACGACCAACAGCAGCGTGAGCAGCCTATCGACTTCGACCTCGAGCGGTTTGAGCACGGCAACAAGCAGCATCGACAGCCTGTCGACCTCGACCTCTTCTGGTCTGAGTACAGCGACCAGCGGGATCTCGAGCCTGTCCACGGGCCTGAGCACGACCAACAGCAACATCAGCAGCCTGTCGACATCCACTTCGAGCGGATTGAGCACGGCCGCGAGCAGCATCAACAGCTTGTCGACCTCCACTTCGAGCGGCCTGAGCACTGCGACTAGCGGTATCTCGAGCCTGTCCACCGGGCTGAGCACGACCGACAGCAGCGTGAGCAGCCTCTCGACGTCTACCTCGAGCGGTTTGAGCACCGCCACGAGCAGCATCGATAGCCTCTCAACGTCTACTTCGAGCGGCTTGAGTACGGCGACCAGCGGCATTGGCAGCCTGTCGACATCCACGTCGAGCGGTCTGAGTACAGCAACGAGCAGCATCGACAGCCTGTCGACCTCGACATCGTCCGGCCTGAGCACTGCGACCAGTGGTATCTCGAGCTTGTCCACGGGCTTGAGCACGACCAACAGCAGCGTGAACAGCTTGTCGACATCCACTTCAAGCGGTTTGAGCACGGCTACGAGCAGCATCGGCAGCTTGTCGACGTCGGCCTCCTCTGGCCTGAGCACGGCGACCAGCGGTATCTCTAGCCTGTCCACAGGCCTGAGTACGACCAACGGCAGCGTAAGCAGCCTGTCGACATCCACTTCGAGCGGCCTGAGCACGGCGACGAGCAGCATCGACAGCCTGTCGACCTCTACGTCGTCCGGCCTGAGCACAGCGACCAGCAGCATAGGGAGCTTGTCAACGTCCACCTCGAGTGGCCTGAGCACGGCGGCCAGCGGTATCTCTAGCCTGTCCACGGGGCTGAGCACCACCAACAGCAGCGTGAGCAGCCTGTCGACATCTGCCTCGAGTGGTTTGAGCACCGCCACGAGCCGCATCGACAGCTTGTCGACCTCGACGTCGTCCGGCCTGAGTACAGCTACCAGCAGTATCAGCAGCTTGTCGACGTCTACTTCGAGCGGCCTGAGCACGGCGACAAGCGGCATCTCGAGCTTGTCCACGGGCCTGAGCACAACCAACAGCAACCTGAACAGTCTGTCGACTTCCACGTCCTCTGGCCTGAGCACTGCCACAAGCAGCATTGAGAGCCTGTCGACATCGACGTCGTCCGGGCTGAGCACTGCGACAAGCGGCATCTCGAGCCTTTCGACGGGTCTGAGCACGACCAATAGCAACGTGAGCAGCTTGTCGACCTCGACCTCGAGCGGTCTGAGCACGGCAACGAGCAACATTGAAAGCCTGTCGACTTCGACTTCTTCAGGCCTGAGCACGGCGACCAGCAGTATCGGCAGCTTGTCGACGTCCACTTCGAGCGGATTGAGCACGGCAACCAGCAGCATCGACAGCTTGTCGACGTCGACGTCGTCCGGTCTGAGTACGGCGACCAGTGGAATCTCGAGCCTTTCCACGGGCCTGAGCACGACCAACAGCAACGTGAGCAGCCTGTCGACTTCAACCTCCTCGGGCCTGAGCACTGCTGCGAGCAGCATCGACAGCTTGTCGACTTCGACATCGTCCGGACTGAGCACAGCAACCAGCGGCATCTCAAGCCTGTCTACCGGCCTGAGCACGACCAACAGCAGCGTGAGCAGCCTGTCGACATCCACTTCGAGCGGATTGAGCACCGCGACGAGCAGCATTGGCAGCCTGTCGACCTCCACGTCGAGCGGCCTGAGTACAGCAACGAGCAGCATCGACAGCCTGTCGACCTCGACGTCGTCCGGCCTGAGCACGGCAATCAGCGGTATCTCCAGCCTGTCTACAGGCCTGAGCACAACCAACAGCAACGTCAGCAGCCTGTCGACCTCGACCTCGTCCGGCCTGAGCACGGCGACCAGCGGCATCACCAGCCTGTCCACCGGGCTGAGCACGACCGACAGCACCGTGAGCAGCCTGTCGACATCCACTTCGAGCGGCCTGAGCACCGCGGTCAGCGGCATCGGCAGCTTGTCTACCGGCCTGAGCACGGCTTTCAGTGGCATCGGCAGCCTGTCCACCGGCCTGAGCACCGCCAGCAGCGGCATCTCGAGCCTGTCGAGCGGCCTGAGCACGACGAACAGCAGCGTCAACAGCCTCTCGACCTCGACTTCGTCAGGCCTGAGCACGGCCGCCAGCAGCATCGGCAGCCTGTCGACCTCGACGTCGTCGGGCTTGAGCACCGCCACGAGCAGCATCAACAGTCTCTCGACCTCGACGTCGTCGGGACTGAGCACGGTCGCCAGCAGTGTCGACAGCCTCTCGACCTCCACGTCCAGCGGCCTGAGCACGGCGACCAGCAGCATCTCGAGCCTGTCGACCGGCCTGAGCACTGTGACCAGCAGCGTCGGCAGCCTGTCGAGCGGCCTGAGCACGACGAACAGCAACGTCGGCAGCCTGTCGACTTCCACCTCGAGCGGTCTGAGCACCGCCACCAGCGGCATCTCGAGTTTGTCGACGGGCCTGAGCACGACCAACAGCAACCTCAGCAGCCTGTCCTCCAGCGTGAGCGGCTCGACCAGCGGCCTGGCGAGCCTGTCGACATCGACCTCCACGGGGCTGAGCACTGCCACCAGCAGCATCAGCAGCCTGAGCACGACGGTCAACACGATCAACGACAAGGGCACCAAATACTTCCAGGCCAATTCGACGGCCGCGAAGGCGGACGCCTCCGGCCGCGAAGCCGTGGCGATCGGCCCGCAGTCGGTGGCCAGCGGCGCCAGTTCCTTCGCTGCCGGCAACGGTGCGAAAGCGACGGCCGACGGAGCGGTGGCGGTGGGCCTCGGCGCACAGGCTACGGGAGCAAACGGCATCGCCGTCGGCACCGGTTCGCAGGCTGTTGCCAGTGGCACGGCCATCGGCTTCGGCGCGGTGGTGCAGCAAAGCGGCGGTGTCGCGCTGGGATCGGGTTCGGTGGCCTCCACGGCCGCGGGCGTCGCGGGCTTCGTGCCGGGCAGCGCGAATGCCCAACAGGAAGCGGCCATCAAGGCCACCACCGGCACGCAAGCCGCGGTGTCCGTGGGCGATGCGGCCAGCGGCCAGTTCCGCCAGATCACCGGCGTGGCTGCGGGCTCGGCCGACAGCGATGCGACCAACGTCGCACAGCTGAGGGCCGTGTCCAGTGCGGCGACTGCCAGCAGCGTGCAGTACGCGACCAATCCGGATGGGTCGGTCAACTACAACCAGATCACGCTGGGCGCCGGCCAGGCGCCGGGCGGCACGCGCATCGGCAACGTGGCGCCGGGCATCCTGCCGGGCGACGCGGTCAACGTCCAGCAGCTGGGCCAGGTGCAGAGCCAGGTCGGCGACGTGGCGCGCATCGCCTACTCTGGCTCGGCGATGGCTTTCGCGATGTCGGGCACCTACCTGCCGACGCTCTACCCGGGCGAGAAGACCGTGGGCGTGGGCTTGGGCAACTACAAGGGCTACAGCGCCGTGGCGCTGACCTTCAAGGCCTTGTCGGACGACGGCAAGATGTCCTGGGGCGCGGGCCTGTCCACCACCGGCAAGGAGTGGGGCGTGAACGCAGGCATCGGTTGGAAGTGGAAGTAAACCGCTGACTGAATCAGCATCGCCACAGCAACGTGGCTCCCGTGCCGATGATGGTGCGGGAGCCATTTTTTTTGGTACACACTCACGCCTCATGCGCATTGGTATTTCAGTCCTCACCCACGCGGGGCAGAACATATGGGAAAACGGAATGGGGCAGAACGTCCTGTTTCTTGCCCGGCTGCTGCAACGCATCGACTTCGTCGAATCCGTCACGCTGGTCGATGCGGGCGACCAGCAGGCCATGCCGCCGCAGGTCGACCTGTCCGCCATGGGCCTTGCCTTCGGCCGCGCCCGCGAGCTGACCGACGCGCTCGACGTGGTCATCGAAATGGCCGGCGCGCTCGACGTGCAATGGCTCTCCTACTTCCGCGCCTGCGGCGGGCGTGCCGTCTTCCACTGCGTGGGGCAGCCCTTCGTGGCGCTGGCCGAGCCGATCGTGTTCAGCGACAAGGGCCACTTCAGCAAGCCCGACCGCTGCGACGAGGTCTGGCTGCTGCCCAAGGACGGCGTCTTCGCACCGATGATGCGGACCCTGCACCGTTGTCCGGTGCATGAGGTCCCGTACCTCTGGTCGCCACAGTTCCTGGACCAGCGCGTGACCGAAGTGGAGGCGTCGGGCTACCGCTTCGGCTACACGCCGCGCACCGCCGAGCAGCCCGGCTTCCGCGTGGCGATCTTCGAGCCCAACATCTCGGTGGTGAAGTCCAGCAGCGTGCCCATGCTGATCTGCGACGGGGCCTACCGCGCCGAGCCGAATGCCGTGACCTCGATGCAGGTGCTCAACACCCTGCACCTGAAGGACCATCCGACGATGCTCTACATGGCGAACTCGCTGGACATCGTGCGCCAGCACAAGGCCATCTTCCATGGGCGGCACGATTTCGCGGGCTTCATGGTGCAGTTCGCCGATGCGGTGGTGGCGCACCAGTGGCAGAACGACCAGAACTACAGCTACCTCGATGCGCTGTACGGCAACTACCCGCTGGTGCACAACTCGCCCTGGCTGCGCGATGCCGGCTACTACTACCCCGACTTCGACATCGCCGCCGGCACCGACCAGCTGCTGCACGCGGCACGCGAGCACGATGCGCAACTGGACGACTACCGCGCCCGCAGCCAGCGCATGTTCGACGCGGTCGATCCGCTCAACCCGGCGAACATCGACGGCTATGCGCAGCGCCTGCTGCACCTCGTGGGCGGCGACCCCGCGTTCCGTGCCGATGGCGTGAGGGCCGCATGAGCGAGCAACAGCAACAGCACGGCGCCATGCCCGAGAAACTCAGGGTCGGCGTTTCCATCTTCATCCGCAAGGGCGAGCAGAGCCTCTGGGAAAACGGCGTCTACCAGAACTGCCTGTTCCTCGTGATGCTGCTGCTGCGTTCGCCGCGCGTGGCCAGCACCGTGCTGGTGGCCGGCGGCGGCGATGGCGGCCCGGCCGATGCCACCAACTTCCTGGCCGATTCGCCCGTGCCGATCATCGACATGGCCACCGCCGCGCAGGAGCTCGATCTCATGATCGAGATGAGCGCGCAGCTGGCGCGCGAGTGGTCGGTGGCGTTCAAGGAGCGCGGCGGCAAGATCGTCTCGATGCGCGTGGGCAACGACTACGTGATCGACATCGAGCGCATGATCTTCAACAAGCCGCACGGCATGCTGGTCTCGGGCGCGCCCTACGACGAGGTCTGGACGCTGCCGGAGTACGAGGTGTCGTGCAAGCCGTACTTTGCGAGCACCTTCCGCGCGCCGGTGCGGCTGATGCCGCACCTCTGGAGCCCTATGGTCCTGGAAAAAGCCATGGCGCGTGCCGGCGACGACAAGCGCTTCGACTACGAGCCCGGCCGCAAGCACTGGCGCGTTGCCATCTTCGAGCCCAACATCTGCATGGTGAAGACCAGCTTCATCCCCATGCTCGGCTGCGAGGCGGCGCACCGCGCGCAGCCGCGCCTGCTCGAGCGGGTGTGGGTCTACAACAGCTTCCACCTCAAGGAGAAGCCGCTGTTCGTCGGCTTCGCGCAGAGCCTGAACATCGTGCAGCACGGCCTTGCTACCTTCGAGGGGCGCTTTCCGCTGTACCAGGTGCTGCCGGGCAACGTCGACGCGGTCTTCGCGCACCACTGGGAGAACGCGCAGAACTATCTCTACTACGAGGCGCTCTACGGCGGCTACCCGCTGATCCACAACTCGCACCTCATCGGCGACTGTGGCTACCCCTACCACGGCTTCGATTGCGAAGAGGGCGGCCGCGCGCTGCAGCAAGCCTTTGCCGGGCACGATGCCGACCTGCCGGCCTACCGCGAGCGCGCACGCCGGCTCGTCGCAAAGCTCGACCCCGAAGGCGAGGAGAACGTGCGTATCTACACCGCCGCCATCGAGAGCCTCTACGCATGAGAACCCGCATGAAGACTGCAACCCAACGATCCGTGTGGCTGCTGCCTGCGGTGGCCGCCTGTGCCCTGGCCGGCACTGCATTCGCGCAAGGCGTCCTGGTGCCCCAGGCGCCGGCCGCGCCGCCGCAGGACACGCTCACGCGCGCTGCCGCCAGCGTGGGCATCCAGCGCTGCCTGCCCGCCATCACCCGGCTCGCGACGCTCACCGTGCAGGGCAGCCGTGGCCACGACGTGCTGCTCGACTGGGACCGCAAGCGCCCCGACGACGGCCCGATGTTCTCGCTGGTCGGCATCCAGTACCCGAACGCCGGCGTGGCGGCCTCGATCACCGCGATCCCCGGCGACAGCGGCAGCTGCACCGTGTCGGCCGAACGTATCTCGGTGGCGCCCTTCACCTGCGCGAGCGTGGCCGAGCAGGAGCTCAAGAGCTACAGGATGACGCGCCTCCTGCCCATCTACGCGGTCTACACCGACGACAAGGAACCGACCTCGTCGGTCTCGCTGATCGATTCGCCGCCGGGCTGCCTGGTGATCCGCCGCTACGTCGAGTACGGCTGGCGCGATCCTTCGGCGCCCGCCGCGCCGCCGGCGGCACCCGCCGGTCAAGCGCCCAAGCGCCGCTAGCCGGGACTCCCCGGGGGCCTGGGGCGCGGGCCCGAATCCGACACGCGGGGAGGCCCTCGGCCGGCCTCGCGTCAACGAGGCGCGGCGCAAGAATGGGTTAGATCCGCGCATCCGTCGCGGCGAAGGAGACCCCATGCCTCTGGCTTCATGGATCGGCCGATGGGCGATGCAGCCCTTCTCGAAGGCGCTGCCGCCGCTGGGCGACACCGAACGCGCCGCGCTCGAGGCCGGCACCGTCGGCTTCGAAGGCCAGCTCTTCGCGGGCAGCCCGGACTTCGATGTGCTCACGGCCATGGGGCCCAACCAGCTCACCGAGCGCGAGCAGGCCTTCCTGCACAACGAGGTGCGCACCCTTTGCCACATGCTCGACGACCACGCCATCGACCGGGCGCAAGACTTGCCGCCCGAGGTATGGCGGTTCCTCCGCGACAAACGCTTCTTCGGAATGATCATTGCCGAGGAGTTCGGCGGCCTCGGTTTCGGCCACTACGCACACGCCACGGTGGTCGCGCGCATCGCCACCGTCAACGTGGCCACGGCCGTCACGGTGATGGTGCCCAACTCGCTCGGCCCTGCCGAACTGCTGCTGCGCTACGGCACCAATGCGCAGAAGGAGCACTACCTGCCGCGCCTGGCCGATGGCCGCGAGTTGCCGTGCTTCGGGCTGACGTCGCCGTATGCAGGTTCCGATGCGGCATCGATTCCCGACCGCGGCGTGATCGTCGAGCGCGAGTTCAACGGCAAGCCGACGCGCGGCTTTCTCGTTGATTTCGACAAGCGCTACATCACGCTCGCGCCCGTTGCCACCGTGGTGGGCCTGGCCTTCCATGCTGTCGACGAGAGCCGGCCAGAAGGCCAGCAAGACCTCGGCATCACCTGCGCGCTGATTCCCGTGCCGCACGAGGGCATGGAGATCGGCCGCCGCCATCGCCCGATGGACAGCGCCTTCATGAACGGCCCGATCCACGGCCGCCAGGTCTTCGTGCCGATGGACTGGATCATCGGCGGCGAGAAACAGGTCGGCCAGGGCTGGCGCATGCTGATGGAATGCCTGGCCGCGGGACGCGCGATTTCATTGCCCGCGCTCGGCTCGGCCATGCAACAGACGGCGCTGTACGTCAGCAACGGCTACGGGCAGATCCGCGAGCAGTTCGGCCTGCCGGTCGGCAAGTTCCATGCGATTGCCGGGCTGGTCGCGCAGATGTCGGCCGAGCTCTATGCGAGCGATGCGGCACGGCGCTTCACCGCCGCCGCGCTCGACAAGGGCGAGCGGCCCAGCGTGGCGAGCGCGATCCTCAAGGTGCAACTGACCGAGGCGGGGCGCCGCGCGGTGAACCACGGCATGGACATCCTCGGCGGCAAGGGCATCATCTCGGGCCCGTCGAACCTGCTCGGCGTGGCGTACCGGCAGGCGCCGATCGCCATCACGGTGGAGGGCGCGAACATCCTCACGCGCGCGCTGATCGTCTTCGGGCAAGGGGCGGTGCGCTGTCATCCGCATGTGCTCGACGAAATGGCGGCCGTGCAGGTGAACGACGAGACCGCGCTCGGCAAGGCGCTCGTCGCGCACGGCAAGCATGTGGCGGTCAACCTGTGGCACAGCCTCTTCGGCGCGCCGGTGCTCGGCACGCCGCCCGAGGCGCTGGCGCGCGAGGCGCGGCTCATCGCGCGCATGAGCGCCAAATACGCATTCACCGCCGACCTCGCGATGGGCATGCTCGGCGGCAAGCTCAAGCGCATGGAGTTGCTGTCTGCGCGGCTCGGGGACGTGCTCGCGCACCTGTATCTGGCGAGCGCCTGCGTCTGGCGCTATCGCGTCGATGCGGCGCCGGAGCTGCTGCCGTTTGCGCAGGCCGCGATCCGGCTGCAGCTCGACGAGGCCGGCAAGATCCTGCGCGACCTGTATGCGAACCTGCCGACGGCCGGCCGTCGCGTGATCGGCGCGCTGGTGCTGCGCCGCACCGCGCACCTGGCGCCGCTGCGCGATGTGCAACTCATCGAACTCGCGGACTTGCTGCGCACGAATCCGCGCATCGTCGAGCGCCTGGCGCCCGACCTCAGCGAGCCCGCGGCCGGTGGCCTGCGCGACCTGATGCACGCGATGGAATTGGGGGCACAACTGGGCGACACGACAGCGGCGCTCAACAAGGTACTGCGCCGCACGAATTCGCTGGAAGAGGCGGCGCGCACAGCGCCCGACCCGGAACTGGCGCTGGCTTACCTGCGGGCGGCGGACAAGGTCATCCAGGTGGACGACTTCGAAGGCCCAGCGGCGCATCAGGCCAGAGACGAGAACCTCAGCTCGCCGCCTGCTTCGCCATCTCCGTCAGCGCCGCCGCTGTTTGCGCATCGGCCGGAAAGAACGACTCCACCGCCAGTTCCTGCAACGTGACGTCGACCGGCGTGCCGAAGATGGTCGTGGTGCTGATGAAGCTCAGCACCCCGTTCGGCGTGACGAGCTGAAAGGGCACGACCACGCCGGAGAGGTCGGTGTCGGCCTTCGGCGCGTCGTGACTCACGTTGGGGGCGGGAAAAGCCTCCAGCTCGTCGTGCAGCGCCTGCAGCACCGCATCGCCCGTCGCGGCGATCTGCTGCTGGAGCCGCTCGAGCAGATGGGCGCGCCATTGCGCGAAGTTGGCGATGCGCGAAGCCAAGCCATCGGGGTGCAGGCTCAGGCGCAGCACGTTGACGGGCGGTGCCACCAGCTCGGCCGCCGCACCGGCCATCAGCATCGGTACCAGCGCGTTGTAGGCAACAAGATTCCAGTGGCGGTCGACGGCCAGCGCCGGAAAGGGTTCGTGCCCTTTGAGCACCAAGTCCACCGCGCGGCGCGCCGACGCCAGCGCCGGGTCATCGAGCGAGCGCTGGCGGTACATCGGCGCGAAGCCCGCTGCCACCAGCAGCGCATTGCGCTCGCGCAGCGGCACTTCGAGCCGCTCGGCCAGGCGCAGCACCATCTCGCGGCTGGGCGCGGCGCGGCCGGTTTCCACGTAGCTCAGGTGCCGCGTCGACACCTCCGCCTCCTGCGCCAGGTCGAGCTGGCTCAGGCGCCGGTGGGTGCGCCAGTGCCGCAGGTGCGCGCCGAACGGATCGCGCGCGCCGGGCTGGCTGGCCTTGGACGAATGTGTGCGGATGGTGTTCATGGCCCGCATTCTGGCGCGGTGCCGGCCCGGCGCCATGACCTCCCAGGTCATCGACGCGGTGCAGGCCGGGCGGAATCATCGGCTCCAACGCGGCAGGACTGGCTTGCGGCGTATCCACCCAGTGATCACCCCAAGGAGATTCACATGTCCGTCTTCACTTCCCCCCGCTTCCTGCCCAACGTGATGTGGGCCGACGCCGCTTCCTGCGCCGCGACCGGTGCGCTGCAGGTGGCATTCACCGACGCCCTGGCAGGGCTCACCGGGCTGCCAGCGGCGCTGCTGATGGGCACCGGGGTGTTCCTGCTGGCGTATGCGGCGCTCGCCGCCTTCATGGCCAGCCGCGCCACGCCGCCGCGCACGTTGATCGGCCTCGTGATCTTCGGCAACTTCGGCTGGGCCGTGGCCTGCGTTGCGTTGCTGGTCAGCGGCATGTTCGCGGTCACTGAGCTGGGCGTGGCCTGGGTGCTGGCGCAGGCCGTGTGCGTGGTAGTGCTGGCCGAGCTGCAATGGACCGGCCTGCGCCGCACCCGCAGCCGCGCCGGCATGGCGCTGGCCTGACCGCGGGCGACGCGAGAGGTGCCGGCAACGCCCGTCTACCCGGCATTTCTCGCTATGAGGAACGTAGCGCGGAGGGAGCGTGAGAGGGAAGACCGACTACAACGATTGACATTGTTCCCCGCTATCCTTGAGGAGCTTCCACGAACAAACAGGAGTTCCCCTATGGCCAAAGCACCGGCTCACGCCTTTGCGTCCACCCTCAAGACCTTCAAGACCGCATCGGGCAAGTCCGGCAAATACTGGTCCCTGAAGGAGCTGGCCAAGCAATATCCCACCATCGAGCGGCTGCCCGTGTCGATCCGCATCGTGCTCGAATCGGTGCTGCGCAATTGCGATGGCCAGAAGGTCTCGCCCAAGCATGTCGAAGAGCTGGCCCACTGGGCCCCCAATGCAGAGCGCACCGACGAGATTCCCTTCGTCGTCACCCGCGTGGTGCTGCAGGACTTCACCGGCGTGCCGCTGCTGGCCGACCTGGCCGCCATGCGCAGCGTGGCCGCCAAGCTGGGCAAGTCGCCCAAGACCATCGAGCCGCTGGTGCCCGTCGACCTGGTGGTCGACCACTCGGTGATGGTCGACTACTACGGCACCCCCAAGGCGCTCGACCTCAACATGAAGCTCGAGTTCCAGCGCAACAACGAGCGCTACCAGTTCATGAAGTGGGGCATGCAGGCCTTCGACACCTTCCGCGTCGTGCCGCCGGGCTTCGGCATCGTGCACCAGGTCAACCTCGAATACTTCGCGCGCGGCGTCTACAAGAGCCCGAACGACAACGCCGACGTGCCCGCGTACTACCCCGACTCGCTGGTGGGCACCGACAGCCACACGACCATGATCAACGGCATCGGCGTGGTCGGCTGGGGCGTGGGCGGCATCGAGGCCGAGGCCGCGATGCTGGGCCAGCCGGTCTACATGCTTACGCCCGACGTGGTGGGCTTCGAGCTCACCGGCAAGCTGCGCGAAGGCGTGACGGCCACCGACCTGGTGCTGTACGTCACGGCCATCCTGCGCACCGAAAAAGTGGTGGGCAAGTTCGTCGAATTCTTCGGCCCCGGCGCCGCGTCGATCGCCGTGCCCGACCGCGCGACCATCGGCAACATGGCGCCCGAGTACGGCGCGACCATGGGCTTCTTCCCGGTCGACGAAATGACCGTGGCGTACTTCGAAGGCACCGGCCGCACCAAGGAAGAGGTCGAGCGCTTCGAGGCCTACTACAAGGCACAGGGCCTCTTCGGCATGCCCGCGCCCGGCGAGATCGACTACACCAAGATCGTCAAGCTCGACCTGGGCACCGTGTCGCCGAGCCTCGCGGGCCCCAAGCGCCCGCAGGACCGCATCGACCTGGGCCACCTGGCCACCAAGTTCTCCGAGCTCTACAGCAAGCCCAACGACGCCAACGGCTTCAACCAGCCGGCCGAGAAACTCAAGCAGCGCTATCCGCTGGTTACCGCGGCGCAGGGCAGCGACGAGGAGGCCGCCGCACCTGCCGCCGGCTCGCCGCGCGAACTGGTCGAAATGGTCGCCAACCGCTCGACCAAGGCCGCGGCGCACACGAGCGCGACCGCGCCTCCTGCGCCCAAGGGCCAGGTCACCATCGGCAACGGCGACGTGCTGATCGCGGCCATCACCTCGTGCACCAACACCTCCAACCCGAGCGTGATGCTCGCGGCGGGCCTCCTGGCCAAGAAGGCGGTGGAGGCGGGCCTCACGGTCAAGCCGCACATCAAGACATCGCTGGCCCCGGGCTCGCGCATCGTCACCGAATACCTGGAGAAGGCGGGCCTCTTGCCATACCTGGAGAAGCTGGGCTTCTACCTCGCGGGCTACGGCTGCACCACCTGCATCGGCAACGCCGGCGACCTCACGCCCGAGATCAACGAAGCCATCACCAAGAACGACCTCATCGGCGCGGCCGTGCTCTCGGGCAACCGCAATTTCGAGGCGCGCATCCACCCGAACCTGAAGGCCAACTTCCTGGCCTCGCCGCCGCTGGTGGTGGCCTTCGCCATCGCGGGCAATGTGATGACCGACCTCATGACCGAGCCCGTGGGCAAGGGCAAGAACGGCAAGGACGTGTACCTGGGCGACATCTGGCCGAGCCCCAAGGAAATCGACGACAACCTGCGCTTTGCCATGAACGCCAAGTCGTTCCGCGCGAACTACGAGAAGGTGAAGACCGATCCGGGCAAGTTCTGGAGCAGCATCAAGGGCACCGAGGGCCAGGTGTACGACTGGCCCACCTCGACCTACATCGCCGAGCCGCCGTTCTTCGAGGGCTTCAAGATGAAGCCGCACGCGTCGGACGCGGGCTTCAAGGGCGCGCGGATCATGGCGCTGTTCGGCGACTCGATCACCACCGACCACATCTCGCCGGCCGGCTCCATCAAGGAAAGCTCGCCCGCGGGCATCTGGCTCAAGGCGCACGGCGTGCCCAAGGCCGACTTCAACAGCTATGGTTCGCGCCGCGGCAACCACGACGTGATGATGCGCGGCACCTTCGCCAACGTGCGCATCAAGAACCTCATGATTCCGCCGGACGCCAACGGCACGCAGGAAGAGGGCGGCGTCACGCTGTTCCAGCCGGGCAACCAGAAGATGTTCATCTACGACGCCGCCATGAAGTACATCGAGCAGGGCGTGCCCACGGTGGTGTTCGGCGGCGAGGAGTACGGCACGGGCTCGTCGCGCGACTGGGCCGCCAAGGGCACGCAACTGCTGGGTATCAAGGCCGTGGTGGCGCGCAGCTTCGAGCGCATCCACCGCGCCAACCTGGTGGGCATGGGCGTGCTGCCGCTGCAGTTCCGCGGCGCCGATTCCTGGCAGACGCTGGGCCTCACCGGCGACGAGAAGATCGACGTGGTGATCGGCGGCGAACTCAAGCCGCAGATGGACGTCAAGCTGGTCGTGCACCGCCCCGACGGCACGCACCAGGAGGTGACGGTGCGCCTGCGCATCGACACGCCGATTGAGGTGGACTACTACAAGCACGGCGGCATCCTGCCGTTCGTGCTGCGGCAGCTGCTGGCGGCCTGACGCTTGATTCGCGTCGGGCTTATCTCCGACACCCACGGCCTGCTGCGTCCGCAGGCCGTGGCCGCCTTGCAGGGCAGCGACTTCATCGTGCACGGCGGGGACATCGGCGATGCCGGCATCCTCGAGGCGCTTTCGGCCATCGCACCGCTGACGGTGGTGCGGGGCAACAACGACCGGGAGCCGTGGGCCGATGGCATTGCGGAGACGGAATTCCTGAAGGCGGGGAGCATGGTCATCTACGCCATCCACGACCTTTCGCAGATCGACATCGACCCCGCCGGTGCCGGCGTTCGCGTGGTGATTTCCGGACACTCCCACAAGCCGAAGGTCGAACAGCGCGACGGCGTGCTCTACGTCAACCCGGGCAGCGCCGGCCCGCGGCGATTCAAATTGCCAATCGCTGTGGCCGAGCTCATCGTCGATGGCGATGCCGTGTCGGCGCGCATCGTCGAGCTGGCCTGAATCCGACCCGGAAGGACTCGATCCGCGAGGTCATAGGGCTTTAGTCAGGTCTTCGCAATTGAGAATTGATAGCATCTGGGTTTTGCTTACAGGTGCGTCCGGGTATCCAGGCGCCGCCCCACCGTGCGAACCAACGACTTCGGCACCGCGCCGGCCACCACCGCCGTCGCCCTGCGCCTCGACCAGCTTCCGAACAACCAGTGGGCCACCGTGCTCGACGTGGCCCGCCCTGAGGGTGCGGACGACCGCGAGCTCGTGCTGCGCCTGACCGAGATCGGTTTCGTGCCGGGCGAGGCCGTGCGCATCGTCGCGAGCGGCATTCCGGGCCGGGAGCCGCTGGCAGTCCGCCTGGGGCACACCACCTTCGCATTGCGCCGCCACGAAGCCTCGCTCATCCATGTCACACCGGGAGCCGCCAACCATGGCTGAAGCCGTCATCCAGGGCCCCGGCGGCTTCGCGCCCACCGCCCAGCCGGGACGCATCGCGCTGCTCGGCAACCCCAACTGCGGCAAGACCGCGCTGTTCAACCTGCTGACAGGCAGCCGCCAGAAGGTCGCCAACTACGCCGGCGTGACCGTCGAGCGCAAGGAAGGGACGCTGCGCACCCCGTCGGGCCGCCGCGTCTTCGTGCTCGACCTGCCGGGCGCCTACAGCCTGAACGCGCTCAGCGCCGACGAGGCCGTCACCCGCGACATCGTCACCGGCCAGAGCAACGAGGCCTTGCCCGACCTGCTGGTGTGCGTGACCGACGCCACCAACCTGCGCCTGAACCTGCGCCTCGTGCTCGAGGCGAAGAAGCTCGGCCTGCCGATGGTGGTCGCGCTCAACATGACCGACATGGCCAGGAAGCAGGGCATTGCGGTCGATACCGCCGTGCTCTCGCGCGAGTTGGGTCTGCCGGTGATCGAGACCGTCGGCGTCCATACCGGCGGCGCGAAGAACCTGCTCGAAGCGCTCGACGCCCCGGTCGCCGCCGCTGCGCCGCAGCCCTGGCAGGCGCCGGACCTGGACGATGTGCTCGCCACCCAGCGCGAGGTGCGCCGCATCCTGGGCCTGACAGTGAAGGAGCCGGTCGGCAGCCTCGCCACCAGCGACCGCATCGACCGCGTCGTGATGCATCCGCTGTGGGGCATGGTGGTGCTGGCCGTCACGATGTTCCTGATGTTCCAGGCCGTGTTCAGCTGGGCCAACGTGCCGATGGACGCCATCAAGGCCGGCACCGAGGCGCTCGGCGGCCTGATCAAGACAGCCATCCCCGAAGGCATGCTGCAGAGCCTGCTGGTCGATGGCGTGATCGCCGGCGTGGGCGGCGTGATCGTGTTCCTGCCGCAGATCCTGATCCTGTTCCTCTTCATCCTCGCGCTCGAAGACTCGGGCTACCTGCCGCGCGCCGCCTTCCTGCTCGACCGCGTGATGGGCACCGTGGGCCTGTCGGGCCGCTCGTTCATTCCGCTGCTCTCGAGCTTCGCCTGCGCCATTCCGGGGGTGATGGCCACGCGCACCATCAGCAACTGGCGCGACCGCATCACGACCATCATGATCGCGCCGCTCATGACCTGTTCGGCGCGGCTGCCGGTGTATGCGCTGCTGATCGCGGCCTTCATTCCGGCGCGCACCGTGGGCGGCGTCTTCAACCTGCAGGGCGTGGTTCTCTTTGCGCTGTACGTGTTCGGCATCGTCTCGGCGATGGCCGTGGCCTGGGTGATGAAGCGCTTCCGCGACAGCACGCAGCATTCGCCGCTCCTGATGGAACTGCCCGCCTACCGCTGGCCGAACCTGCGCAACCTGGCGCTGGGCCTCTACGAGCGCGCATGGATCTTCATCCAGCGCGTGGGCACGATCATCCTCACGCTCACGATCCTGCTGTGGTTTTTGTCGACCTTCCCGTCGCCGCCTGAAGGCGCGACCGGCCCGGCCATCCAGTACAGCCTGGCCGGCATGATCGGCCGCGGGCTCGAATACATCTTTGCGCCCATCGGCTTCAACTGGCAGATCTCGATCGCGCTGGTGCCCGGCATGGCGGCGCGCGAAGTGGCGGTGGGCGCGCTGGGCACGGTGTACGCGCTCTCGGCCACCGGCGACGACGTGGCCGGTGCGCTCGAGCCGCTCATCGCCGGCAGCTGGTCTCTGGCAACGGCGCTGTCGCTGCTGGTCTGGTATGTGTTCGCGCCGCAGTGCATCTCGACGCTCGCGGCCGTGAAGCGCGAGACCGGGTCGTGGAAGTACGTGTGGATCATGGCCGGCTACCTGTTCGCCCTGGCCTACGCCGCATGCTTCATCACCTACCGCGTTGCGGTGGCACTCGGGGCAGGTTAAAACGCCTCTGACGCTGAAAGGTTTGAAGAAGAAATGGCACAGCAACTGATCGTTGGATTGATCGTCGCAGCGGCCGCGTTCTACGCGGTCTGGCGCTGGATGCCCGCAGGCTGGCGGCGCAGCGCGGCCCACAAGCTGGCAGCCGGCACGCACCGCGCCGGCCTGGTCGACCAGGAGCGCGCCAACCAGCTGGCCGCCTCGCTCGCCAAGACCTCGGGTTGCGGCTCGTGCGACACCTGCGGCAGCTGCGCCCCCAAGAAACCCGGCAACACCAACGCCACGCCAGCCGACAAGGCCCTCTCGAACACTCGCTGAGCCTGATGCCTACGCACATCCTCGTCGCCGGGGGCGGCATCGGGGGGCTGGCCACGGCGCTGGCACTTTCGCGGGGCCGGCACCGGGCCGATGTCTTCGAGCAGGCAGCGGCCTTCGGTGAGATCGGGGCCGGCGTGCAGCTCGGTCCCAACGTCACGCGGCGCATTCAACAACTGGACCTCGGCACTGGCCTTGCGAAGATCGCGGCGCGTCCCGATGCATTGGTGGTCCGCAGCGCCGGCAGCGATGCCGTGCTGGCCTGCCTGCCCCTGGGGGATGCCATGCAGCAGCGCTACGGCGCCCCTTACCTCTGCGTGCACCGCGCCGACCTGCATGCGCTGCTCCTCGACGCAGTGCGCGCACGGGGCACCGGCACGCTGGTCACCGCCGCACAGATCAAGGAGGTCGAGACCAGCGATGACCTAGTGTGCGTGTCGAGCACCGACGCCCGCGCCTGGGAGGGCGAAGCGCTCGTGGGTGCCGATGGCCTCTGGAGCCTGGTGCGCCGGCAGCTCGACACGCCATCTGCCGCGGAGCCGCCGCGCGTCATCGGCCACACGGCTTGGCGCGCATTGGCCTTGCAGTCCGACCTGCCAGCGGCGTTGCGGCGCCAGCAGGTCGATGTGTGGCTGGGCCCGCATCTCCACGCCGTGGCGTACCCGGTGCGTGGCGGCGACTGGCTCAACGTCGTGGTGATCGCCGAATCGGCCCCGGCCGGCGATGCGCGCGACTGGGACCAGTCCAGCAGCATCGCGGCCTTGCAACAAGCCACGGGCCGCAGCGGTGGCGGCTTGCAGGCGCTGCTCGAAGCGATGCCCGGCTGGCGCGCCTGGTCGCTCAGCGACCGCGCACCGTTGACCTCCGCCGCCGACATGGCGCACGAGCGCATCGCGCTGGTGGGCGATGCCGCGCACCCGATGGTGCCGTACCTCGCGCAGGGTGCCGGCATGGCGATCGAGGATGCGGTCGCGCTGGCCGATGCGCTCGGCGATGGCACCGCGGCCGACGTGCCCGCGGCCTTCGCGCGTTACGCCGATGCACGCTGGCAGCGCAATGCACAGGTGCAGGCGCGCGCGCGGCGCAACGGCGAGGTCTTCCATGCCACCGGCGCCATGCGCCTGGGGCGCGACCTCGCGATGCGCACGCTCGGCGCGCGGCTGCTGGATCAGCCCTGGCTGTACGGCGGTTGAACGGCGGTTGAACGAACGCTCCGACCTTCAGAGCCTGAAGGTCTGCAGGTGCTCGATGCGCTCCGCCAGCCCTTCCGGCCCGAGGTAGTGGCCCAGCGAGCCATCGCGCACTTTCACCAACGTCGTTTCCAGTTCCGTCAGCATCGCATCGCGGTCAGCGACAAAGGCTGGCGGCACGTCGATGCCGGCTTCGGTGCAGGCATCGGCGATCAGGTGCGCGCTGGCGGGCGCGCCGCAAGCCACGCACTTGACGATGGCTGCCACGCTCGGCTCGGCGCCGTTGGCTAGCAGCACGCCGGTGAGTTCGGGCGCGATCTGGCCATCGACGCTGCGCAGGGCATCGGCCGCCACCGGCGCACCCGCGCGCACCAAGGCCGCAGCCGCTGCGAAGGCGCTCTGGCTCAGCGCAACGTCGGTCGCCAGCGCGCTGCCTTGTTGCGGCCCGTCGAAGCTCACGCCCGAGGCGGCCAGCTCGCCCACCAGCGGCGCGTCGTCGGTCGCAATGGCATGGTGCAGCGCCGCGCGTGCGAGCGCCGGGTGATGGCGCAGCGTGCCGTCGGCCAGCGGCGTGCGCCAGTCGACCACGGCGCGGCAGTAGAAGGTGACCAGCTTGTCCATCAGGTCGAGGTCCAGCCCGTGGTCCTGGTGGCGGTCGTCCAGGTACTGCAGCAGAGTCTGGCCCGAGAAGTAGTCGCTCGTGGGGGCCAGCGGGTCTTCGTCCAGATGCAGCGCCGCGAAGGCGCCGTGCAGGTCGGGCGCGACGGTGCAGAGGCTGTCTTCGTGCAGCGCGTGCGTCCAGGCCGGCGGCAGGCCCTGCTTCCATGCGATGACCCGGCCGTAGGCCTCGCCGGGCTCCACCACGGCGTAGATGCGGTCCAGGTACTCGAAGCCGCCGAAGGGCAGGTGGGTGATCTTTCCGCTCCAGGGCGGGCCGCCATCGGCGGCGGCTTCCCTGGCCAGTTCCTGCTCGTGCTCGATCCAGCCCTGCAGGTCGCGATAACCGTCGCTGCCGTCCCAGAACAGCTCCGACCAGCTCACGTTTTCGATGTTGCCGTTCATCGGCAGTGCGAGGTCGTAGTCGAGGCGGCCGCCCGCCGTCTCTTGCCACAGCGCGACCAGCGCATCGGGAATCGGTCCGGCGCACAGGGCCTGCACGGCTGCGATCTGCTGCGCCGGCATCGGCGGCTGCGCATCGAAGATCACGCGGTCCGCGAACAGCACGACGCCGTGTGCCCGCAAGGTGGAGATCTCGTCGGGTGAGAACCGGATGTTGTGCATGGCAGTCGCCTCCGTCGTTGTTGCCAAAAATGTAGCGGTTTGCGCAGGTGTGGCAAACAGTACATGCGAGCGTTCAGCCGGATTGAACTGACCCGATCCACGCGATGGGGCCCAGCGGGTGGCCGCGGACGCCTGAGGAAGTAGTCCAACAGTCTGTTGGACTACTGGCGGTCTACAACCAAGCGTCGTTCATAGGTCCGTGCGCAGCTTCCAGATCTCGGGAAACAGCACCACATCCAGCATCTTGCGCAGGTAGCTCACGCCGCCCGTGCCGCCGGTGCCGCGCTTGAAGCCGATCACGCGCTCGACCGTGGTCACATGGCGAAAGCGCCAGAGGCGGAAGGCGTCTTCGAGGTCGGTGAGCTTTTCGCCGAGCTGGTACAGGTCCCAGTGGTCGTGCGGGTTGCGGTAGACCACGAGCCACGCTGCCTCGACGCCGTCGCTCGATTCATAGGGCTGCGTCCAGTCGCGCTCCAGGCGGTCGGCCGGCACCGGCAGGCCGTGGCGTGCCAGGAGCCGCAGGGACTCGTCGTAGAGCGAGGGCTGGCGGTACGCAGCGTCGACCTGCGCGAGCAGATCGGCGCGGTGCATGTGCGGCTTGAGCATCGCGGCGTTCTTGTTGCCCAGCGCGAATTCGATGCAGCGGTACTGCGCGCTCTGGAAGCCGCTGGAGTTCGCGAGGTAGGGGCGCATGGCCGTGTACTCGGGCGGCGTCATGGTCGAGAGCACGGTCCATGCGCTCACCAGCTGTTCCATGATGCGGCTCACGCGCGCGAGCATCTTGAAGGCGTCGGCCAGCTTTTCTTCGGCGATGCAGGAGGTGGCGGCGCGCAGTTCGTGCAGCATGAGCTTCATCCAGAGCTCGCTGGTCTGGTGCTGCACGATGAACAGCATCTCGTCGTGCGCGGGCGAGAGCGGATGCTGGGCATTGAGGATCTCGTCCAGGTGCAGGTAGTCGCCGTAGCTCATGGACTTGCTGAAGTCCAGCTGCGCTTTTTCTTCGTGGACGATGTTCTCGGGGGATTTGTCGGTGCTCATGATGTTTGCTGGCCGTTCATCGCCAGACCACGGCGGTGTAGGAGGGACGGCCCATGCCGGACTCCTTCTTCGGATAGACGAATCGCACGACCTCGCTCTTGCGCTTGAACTCCTGGTAGGTTTCGCCGCCAGGAATGCGGCCCTTCTCGGCCGGTGCGTAGCCCGCATCGCGCGCTTCCTTCACCAGCCGGTCGAAGGCGGCCTTGTCGGTCAGCGAGAGCTGGATGCTGTTCTCGTCGGCGCGGCCTTCCACATAGGTGGACTTCATGATGTTGGTGGTCTGGTCGTCGGCGAACTTGTCGTACTCGATCATGCTGACCCACTCGGTCGTGGTCTTGTCGCGGTAAGAAAAGCCCTGGCGCTTGATCTCCTGCCTAAAGGCGTCGGGAGACATGGCCACGAAGGCCTTGAGCTGGGGCAGGGTGAAGTTCGGCTGCTGCGCGAAGGCCGGTGCAGCCAGCATCAGGAGCGATGCGAAGAAGGCGATCCATCGGTGTTTCATGGCGGGGCGTCGCTCAAGTCACTGCGTTCTTGCGGTTGAATTCTTCGCGCTGCCACTCTCTCGATTCGAGCACCTGCACGAGGTGTTCGACCGAGTTCCATACTTCCTCGAAGCCGATGTACAGCGGCGTGAAGCCGAAGCGCAGGATGTCGGGCATCTGCGAATCGCCGGCACGGTAGTCGCCGATGACGCCGCGCGCGATCAGCGCCTGCACGATGGCGTAGGCGCCTTCGTCACAGCTGAGGCACACCTGCGATCCGCGCTTTGCATGGTCGCGTGGCGTGACGAGCGAGAGGCCTTGTCCCGCGCAGCGTTCCTCGACCAGCTTGATGAACAGGTCGGTGAGCGCGAGCGACTTGGTGCGCAGCGCGGCCATCGCGCCTTGGTCCTTGTTGAAGGCTTCGGCGGCGAGCACGGTGTCGAGCCCGCATTCCAGACCCGCCAGCGCGATGATCGGCTGCGTGCCGCAGAGGTAGCGGCCGACGCCCGGCGCGGGCCGGTAGTGCGGCGTGAACTCGAAAGGCGCTGCGTGGCCCCACCAGCCTGAGAGCGGTTGCTCGAACTGACCCGCGTGCCGCGTGTTGACCCATGCGAAGGCCAGCGCGCCCGGGCCGCCGTTCAGGTACTTGTAGCCGCAGCCGATCGCGTAGTCGGCGTTGCTGTCGTTGAGCGCGACCGGCACTGCGCCTGCGCTGTGCGCGAGGTCCCACACCGTGAGCGCGCCCGCGGCGTGCGCGGCGGCGGTGATGGCCTTCATGTCGTGCATCGCGCCGGTGCGGTAGTTGACGTGCGTGAGCATCAGCACGGCCACTTCGTCGGTCAGCACCGCGGGAAGTTCGCTCGCATCGATCAGCTTGAGCGTGAAGCCGCGCTCGCGGCACAGCGATTCGGCGATGTAGAGATCGGTCGGGAAGTTGCTGCGCTCGCTCACCACGAGCTTGCGGCCGCTGTCCTTCTGCTGCGAGAGCGCGGCGAACAGCACCTTGTAGAGATTGACCGAGGTGCTGTCGGTGCACACCACTTCGCCGGGCGCCGCGCCGATGAGGCGCGCGACCTTGTCGCCCAGGCGCTGTGGCAGGTCGAACCAGCTCGCGGTGTTCCATGAACGGATCAGGCCTTCGCCCCATTCCTGGGTCACCACTTCGGCGATGCGCGCGGGCGCGGCCTTGGGCATCACGCCGAGCGAGTTGCCGTCCAGGTAGAGCACGTCGGCAGGGATGGTGAATTGGTCGCGCAGGGCGCGCAGCGGGTCTTGCGCGTCGAGCGCGCGGCAGTCTGCAAGGGTCGTCATGGTGGAAGGCTTCAGCGGGGAAGTTCGCGCAGGATCGCGCGAACGGGGGAGGCATCGGCGCTCACCAGCTTGAGCGGCAGCGCGATGAGTTCGTAGTCGCCCTCGGGCACGTCGTCGAGCACGAGGTTCTCGAGCACGCGCAGGTCCAGGCGGCGGATGCGTTGGTGGCTCTCCAGCGTCTTGCTGTCGGCCGGGTCGATGCTGGCGGTGTCGATGCCGATGAGCTTCACGCCCATCGCGGCCAGGCGCTCGACGGTGGCGGGCGCGTAGGCTGCAAGTTGCGGGTCCCAGCGGCCGACGGGCATGTTGGCGTAGGTGCGAACCAGCACACGCGGCGGCAGCTCGCTCGTGACCGCATGCGCGATGTGCTCCCACTCGATCAGCGGGCCCTTGGCGATGGCATGGATCACCCTGCAGGGGCCGAGAAAGGGCGTGAGGTCCACGTCGCCGATGGTCTGGCCTTCGGGGTCGTAGTGCAGGGGCGCATCGGCATGCGCGCCGACGTGGGGCGAGAGCTTGATCTCGCTGACGTTGACCGGGCACTCCGGCGAAATCGTCGCGGCCCAGCGCTGCTGGTAGGGCGTGTCGCCGGGGAACACCGGCGCGCCTTCATGCACGGGCGGCGAGATGTCCCAGAGGCGGGGTTGAGGTTGCAGGGAACGCATGGCGCAAAGTTAGCGCCGGGCGAGGGGTCGTGGTGTCGGTTATTTCCAACACACGATGTGACCAGATGATCGGTGTCAGAAGGGCAGTGACGACAGGGCGGGGAGGCCATGCCGGGCGCGCGCCCGTTCGCAGGCGTCGCTGCCGGCTTGCAACTCGTGGCAGGGGTTGGGCCGCCATTCGTAGATGCCGCAGCTCACGGCCTGGCCGATCTTGCCGGTGAGCGCCGCGCAGCGCATCGGCGTGTGATCGGTGCCGCGCATGCGGCAGAGGGCGTCGTTCACCTCGACCGCGAGACCCGAGGGCACGCGGCCGCCGTTGTCGTCGAGTTCATGCACGCTGAAGTCGACGCGGTAGCTGGCGCAGCAGGCGCCGCATTGCTGGCAATGGGACACGCGGCTGCGCCTTCTTCTTCAGCTGTTCAGAGCTTGCCGAGCAGCAGGAACTCCATCAGCGCCTTCTGGGCGTGGAGGCGGTTCTCGGCTTCGTCCCACACGACCGACTGCGGCCCGTCGATGACCTCGGCCTGCACTTCCTCGCCGCGGTGCGCGGGCAGGCAGTGCATGAAGAGGGCGCCGGGCTGGGCGATGCGCATCATGTCTTCGTCGACGCACCAGTCGGCAAAGGCCTTGCGGCGCGCCTCGTTCTCGGCCTCGTAGCCCATGCTGGTCCAGACGTCGGTGGTGACGAGGTCGGCGCCGCGGCAGGCTTCCATCGGGTCCTTGAAGACCTTGTAGCTGTCGGCCGAGCGCAGGCCCGCCACCGACTGGTCCACCTCGTAGCCGCTGGGCGTGCTCACATGCACCTTGAAGCCCAGGATCTCGCTGGCCTGCAGCCAGGTGTTGGCCATGTTGTTGCCGTCGCCCACCCAGGCCACGGTCTTGCCCTGGATCGAGCCGCGGTGCTCGATGTAGGTGAAGATGTCCGCGAGGATCTGGCAGGGGTGGAACTCGTTGGTCAGGCCGTTGATGACCGGCACGCGCGAGTGCGCGGCGAAGGCGTCGATCTTGGTCTGCTCGTAGGTGCGGATCATCACGATGTCCACCATGCGGCTGATGACCTTCGCGCTGTCCTCGATGGGCTCGGCGCGGCCCAGCTGGCTGTCGCCGGTGGTCAGGTGCACCACGCTGCCGCCGAGCTGGTACATGCCTGCCTCGAAGCTCACGCGGGTGCGCGTGCTGGCCTTCTCGAAGATCATGGCCAGCGTGCGGTCCACCAGCGGCTGGTGCTTTTCGTAGGTCTTGAACTTCTTCTTGATGATCGCCATGCGATCGAAGAGGTAGACGTACTCGTCGGCCGTGAGGTCGGCGAACTGCAGGTAGTGGCGGATGGCAGGCTGTGTCGTGGCGGTCGTCATTGCGCGGCAGGCTCCGACAGGAAGTTTTTGACGATGGGCGCCAGGATCGCGACGATTTCGTCGGCCTCGGCAATGCTCAGGATGAGCGGCGGCACGAGGCGGATCACCTTGTCGGCGGTCACGCTCAGCAGCAGGCCGGCGTCGCAGGCGCGGTTCAGGATCACGCCGCAGGGACGGTCGAGCTCGATGCCCAGCATCAGGCCCTGGCCGCGGATGTCCTTCACGCCGGGCAGGCTGCCGATTTCGCGGTCCAGTGCGGCCTTCAGGTGCGCGCCCACGGTGGCGGCGTTCTCGAGCAGCTTGTGCTCTTCCATGATGCGGATGGTCTCGACGCCGGCACGCATCGCGAGCGGGTTGCCGCCGAAGGTGGTGCCGTGGTTGCCAGGTCCGAAGATGTTGGCGGCCTTGGGGCCGGCCACCACGGCGCCGATCGGCACGCCCGAGCCCAGGCCCTTGGCCAGCGGCATCACGTCGGGCTTGATACCCGCCCATTGGTGTGCGAACCACTTGCCGGTGCGGCCCATGCCGCACTGCACTTCGTCGATCATCAGGAGCCAGTCGCGCTCGTCGCAGAGGGCGCGCACCTGCTTGAGGTACTCCCAGCGCATCGGGTTGATGCCGCCTTCGCCCTGGATGGTCTCGAAGAACACGGCCGCCACATTGGGATTGCCTTCGGTGGCCTTCTTGAGCGCCTCGATGTCGTTCAGCGGCACGCGGATGAAGCCCTCGACCAGCGGGCCGAAGCCGGCCTGCACCTTGGGGTTGCCGGTGGCCGACAGGGTGGCGATGCTGCGGCCGTGGAAGGCGGCTTCGTAGACGACGATCTCGGGGCGCTCGATGCCCTTGTCGTGGCCGTACTTGCGCGCCAGCTTCAGGGCCGCTTCGTTGGCTTCCAGGCCGGTGGAACAGAAGAAGACGTTGGTCAGGCCCGACAACTCGACCAGCTTGGCGGCGAGCTGTTCCTGCCCGGGCACGTGGTAGTAGTTGGAGCTGTGGATCAGCTTGGTCAGCTGGTCGTGCAGCGCGGGCACCAGCTCGGGGTGGTTGTGGCCCAGCGTGTTGACGGCGATGCCGCCCAGCCCGTCGATGTAGGCCTTGCCCGCGGTGTCCCAGACTCGGCAGCCCTGGCCATGCGACAGTGCGATCGGCAGGCGACCGTAGGTGTTCATGACATGGGGCGAGGTGGGTTGGGCGGTAGCGCTCATTGGGTTCTCCAGGTAGGGAACGCGGATTCTAGGCGTGGGCTTTGACGGCTTCGTTGAGGATTCCGCATTACAGCAATGCCTGCTCTTCAGGATGCAAAAAGTGCCCCGGATAGAATCCGTTGCTGCACCGCAGCACCCTGTTCTGGTCGCGTGTCGGTCGCCTCAATCAACGATGATTTCCCCCACAGCCAAAGAGATCTTCATCCAGGGCATCACCCGCGATGGCCGGACCTTCCGCCCCAGCGATTGGGCCGAGCGGCTGGCGGGTGTCATGAGCTCCTTCCGTCCCGGCGGCGCCTTTCCAGGCAGCTACCTGAGCTATTCGCCCTGGTGCGTGCCGACGAGCATCAACGGGGTCAAGTGCGTGATCGTGAACCGCGACCTGCGCGATGCCGAGCCGATGGCCTGGGACTTCTGCGTCAACTTCGCCAAGGACAACGACCTGCAGGTGTCCGAGGTGTCCCCGGCGTCGCCCGCACCGGCCGTGCCGAAGGCCGCGCAGACCCCAGTGGCTGCCGTGGTGCGCTCGGACCCCGCTGCACCGGTCATTCCCGTCGAGCAGCAACCCAAAACCTAGCGCCCATGAAAAAACCGCCCGAAGGCGGTTTTTTACACTTTGCTGCAGCGCACCCCGATCAAACGGCGGACTGGAGAATTCCGGTCCGGGCTTGCCTGACAGGTGTCAGGCGGCGGCCTTTTCAGGCGCGAGGGCGAGGGCCTTGACCTTGGCCGACAGGCGGCTCTTGTCGCGGGCTGCCTTGTTCTTGTGGAAGATGCCCTTGTCGGCGACGGTGTCGACGATGCTCTGGGCCTTCGCGAACAGTTCGCTTGCCTTGGTCTTGTCGCCAGCCAGAACAGCCTTTTCGACGTTCTTGACCGCGGTACGGTATTTGGAGCGCAGCGAGGTGTTCGCAGCGTTGAGCTTGGTGTCCTGGCGGACGCGCTTACGGCCGGAGGCGAGGCGCGGGTTCTTTTTCTTGGGCTTGGCGGATGCCATGATTTAGTTCCTTAGGTGTCTGAGGATGATGCAGCAAAGCCCTCCATTATAGGCCGGGTCGGCTTTTCCTCCGAATCCGGCCATTTCGGGCACTTTCGGGGCCCTACACTCGCCCCCGTGTCCCTGCTCAAATCCGCCTCCACCGTCTCCCTCCTGACCCTCGCCTCGCGCATCACGGGCCTGGTGCGCGATGTGCTCTTTGCCTCGGTGTTCGGCGTCAGCGCACTCACCGACGCCTTCAACGTCGCCTTCCGCATTCCGAACCTGTTCCGGCGGGTCTTCGGCGAAGGCGCCTTCAGCCAGGCCTTCGTGCCCGTGCTGGCCGCGCGCAAGACCGAGGGCGGGGAAGAGGGCGCCAAGGAGCTCATCGACCACGTCGCCACGCTGCTGACCTGGACGCTGCTGGTGGTGTGCGTGGCCGGCGTGGTCGGCGCGCCGCTCCTGGTCTGGGCCATGGCCAGCGGCCTGAAGGGCTTCGACACGGCCATCGTCATGACGCGCTGGATGTTCCCCTACATCGGTTTCATGTCGCTGGTGGCGCTGGCCGGCGGCATCCTCAACACCTGGCGCAAGTTTGCGGTGCCCGCGGCGTCGCCGGTGCTGCTGAACATTGCGCTGATCCTTGCCATCGTGGTCGGCGCGCCGCTGTTCCGGCGCTACGGCATCGAGCCGATCTATGCGCAGTGCGTGGGCGTGCTGGTCGGTGGCGTGCTGCAGCTGGCGCTGCAGATTCCCGCGCTGCGCGCCCTCGACCTGATGCCGCGCGTCGGCGCGAGCTTCAAGGCGCTGCGCGCCGCCTGGACCGACCCGACCACCCGCAAGGTGATGAAGCTGATGCTTCCCGCCCTGCTGGGCGTGAGCGTGGCGCAGATCTCGCTGCTCATCAACACGCAGATCGCCTCGCACCTGGCGACAGGCAGCGTGACCTGGGTGGTCAACGCCGACCGGCTGATGGAGTTCCCCACCGCGATGCTCGGCGTGGCGCTCGGCGTGGTGCTGATGCCGCAGCTGTCCAGCGCCCGCGCCGCCAAGGACGACGCCCGCTATTCGGCCTTGCTCGACTGGGGCCTGCGCCTCGTGGTGCTGCTTTCGGCGCCGTGCGCCATCGCGCTGCTGCTGTTCGCGCAGCCGCTGGTGGCGGTGCTCTTTCACAACGGCGCCTTTGGCGACGAAGACGTCAAGCGCACCACCCTGGCTCTGATTGGCTACGGCGTCGGCCTCATCGGCATCGTGGCCATCAAGATCCTCGCGCCCGGCTACTACGCCAAGCAGGACACGCGAACGCCGATGCTGATCGCCGTGGGCGTGCTCGTCTTGACCCAGGTGCTCAATTTCTTCCTGGTGCCGGTGCTGCAGCATGCGGCGCTCACGCTCACCATCGCCATTGGCGCGCTGGTCAACGCGACCTGGCTGCTGGTGGGCCTGATCCGCCGCGGCAGCTACGCCCCCGAACCCGGCTGGGGCAAGTTCACGCTCCAGGTGCTGGCCGGCACGCTGGTGCTGGCCGCTTTCCTGGTCTGGGGTGCGCGCTATTTCGACTGGATCGGCCTGCGCGCGCAGCCCCTGCACCGCATCGGCCTGCTGGCCGCGCTTGTCGCGGGCGCCGCGTTGATCTATTTCGCCATCCTGGCGGCGGTCGGGGTGCGCCCGCGCAGTTTCATGCGCCGCTGAGTCGTTCGCCGCTTGGCAATACGCATGTGCCCGCCTTGACGCTCCCCGGATGGTCCTCTACAAAGACACATGACGTTCACATTTCAGGTCCCGACCGCTCTGGAATATTTCGAATCGCTCGTCCACAGCGATGACCATTTCCCGCTGCTCGAGGCTGCCGCCAGCCTCGAGCAGGACGAGTACCCCGAGCTGGACGTGCAGCAGGTGCTCGGCGACGTCGACCAGCTCCTGGCCCGCCTGAAGCGCCGCCTGCCGGCCGATGCCGCACCACTCGCCCGGCTGCGCGCGCTGAACCAGTTCTTCTTCAACGACCTGAACTTCGGCGGCAACGTCAACGACTACTACGACCCCGACAACAGCTACCTGAACGCCGTGCTGCGAACCCGCCGCGGCATTCCGATCTCGCTGGCGGTGTTGTGGATGGAACTGGCGCAGGGCCTGGGCCTGCAGGCGCGCGGCATCGGTTTTCCGGGGCACTTCATGCTCAAGGTCACGCTGCCCAAGGGGCAGGTGGTGATCGATCCGTTCACCGGCAAGTCGCTCTCGCGCGAGGAACTGGGCGAGCGGCTGGAGCCCTACAAGCGCAGCAACGGGCTGGTCGGCGACTTCGACGTGCCGCTGGGCCTGTACCTGCAGCCGGCCAGCTCGCGCGAAATCATCGGCCGCATGCTGCGCAACCTGAAGGAAGTGCACCGCGCGCAGGAAGACTGGCAGCGTGCCATCGCCGTGCAGGACCGCCTCATCGCGCTGCTGCCCAGCGCCTGGGGCGAGTACCGCGACCGCGGCATCGCACACGCCGAGCAGGGCAACACGGCGCTCGCGGTGCGCGACCTGGAGGTCTACCTCACCAATGCCGAGGACGCCCTGGACATCGACGCCATCGCCGAGCGCGTGGCCGCCTTGCGCCGAACGGCCAACGGATGACCGCCAAGGCCGGCGCAAGCGGCGTGGGCGGCGCGGCGCCCGACCTGGGCACCCTGCACGAATTCCATGGCGTGCAACCGGTGCTGCCGGTGTCGGACGTCACACGGGCCGCACGCTGGTTTCGCGACATGCTGGGCTTCGAGCTCGATTTCATCGCCGGCGAACCGCCTAGCTATGCGCGGGTGAAAAAGGGCGACGGCAGCCACGGCGATCCGGTCTACCTGCGTCTCTGGCAGTGCAACACGCGTGGCACGCCGCCCTGGCGCGGGGAAATCGTCATCCACGTGGGCAAGGACATCGACGGCCTGCACGCCGCCTATGTGAAGCGCGGCGTGACGGTGATCGAGCCACCGGTCTCCCAGCCTTGGGGGCTGCGCGAATTCGCGATCCGCGAGCCCGATGGCCACGTGCTGCGCTTCTGCGGCTATCTGCCCTGAGTTTCTGAAACGAAAAATTACAACTGGGTCGATGCAACCTGTCGATCCGGCTTCCGTTTGTCCGACGTGAGTACAGGGGCACGCAATTCCAGCGGCTCCCGACTTCATCAACCTTCAGGAGAAACGACATGCGATTCATGATTCTGGTCAAGGCCAATAAGGATTCCGAAGCGGGCGTGATGCCCAGCACCGAAATCCTCACCGAGATGGGCAAGTTCAACGAGGAACTGGTCAAGGCCGGCGTGCTGCTGGCGGGCGAGGGCCTGCACCCCAGTTCCAAGGGCGCGCGGGTGCGCTGCGAGGGCCTGAAGCGCACTGTCATCGACGGCCCTTTTGCCGAAACCAAGGAGCTGCTGGCCGGCTTCTGGCTGCTGCAGGTCAAGTCGAAGGAAGAAGCCATCGAGTGGATCAAGCGCAGCCCCTTCCAGGAGGGCGAGATCGAGATCCGCCAGGTGTTCGAAGCCACCGATTTCGGCGACTCGATGACGCCCGAACTGCTGGCGCAGGAAGACCGCCTGCGGGCCGAATCCGCCAAGCGCACCGGCGCTGCCGGCTGAGCCCGTCGAAACCCCAAGGAGACACACCATGCGATTCATGATGCTGATGATTCCCCACGGCTACGAGACAGCCGCGCCCGGCACGATGCCTGAAGACCTCGATGCGATGACGGCGATGATGGCCTACAACGAATCCCTGCAGAAGGCCGGCGTGCTGATCAGCTGCGACGGCCTGCATCCGCCCTCGATGGGCGCCCGCGTGAGCTTTCCGGGGCGCAAGCCCAAGGTGGTCGACGGCCCGTTCGCCGAGGTCAAGGAAGTGCTCGGCGGCTACTGGATCATCGAGGTCGCCTCGCGCGCAGAGGCCATCGAATGGGCCACGCGCTGCCCGGGCGGGGAGAACGAGGTCATCGAGGTGCGGCAGATCCAGGAGCTGGAGGATTTTCCGCCTGCCCTTCAAGCCGTGGGCGAGAGCATTCCGTCGATGCAGACGGTCAGGAAATAGGCGCTCCTGCCTTCCTACTCTTCGCGCACCAGCCGGATTCCCACGAGCGTGTAGCGGGTGTCCGGCGCGTTCCAGTTGCGGTACGCGGCGCGCGCATAGAAGGGCCACGTATGCCAGGAGCCGCCGCGGCGCACCCGCACTTCGCCGGTGGCCGGACCCTGCGGGTCGTCGACCGGGGAGGCCGCGTAGTATTCCTCGCCATGCCAATCGGCCACCCACTCCCAGGCATTGCCATGCATGTCGTAGAGGCCCCACGCGTTCGGCGCGAAGCTGCCGACCGGCGCCGTGAACGCGAAGCCGTCGTCGCCCTTCAGCGCCATCGATTGCCAGCGCGGCCAGTGCGTGGCGGTGCGTGCATCGAACACGTTGGCCGCGCGAACCAACGCTTGCGGATCGTCGCCGGTGCTGTAGCGGGTGCGCGTGCCGGCGCGGCAGGCGTATTCCCATTCGGCCTCGGTCGGCAGGCGGTAGCGCTTGCCTTCGGACTTGCTCAACCACGCGGCCAGTGCCTGCGCGTCGTTCCAGGTCACGTTGACGACCGGGTGGTCGTCGCCCTGCGCAAAGCCCGGGTTCCGCCAGGAGTAGCGAGGGTCGCGCCCCTCGAAGGCATCGCCGCGCTTCGTCGTGGCGGGGTCGTAGTCCGCGCGCCAGCCGTAGCCGCCGGTGCCGTCGGCGATCGACTCCGGTACGTAGCCCGAGGCTTCGACGAAACGGCGGAACTGGCCGACCGTCACCTCGTGCTGGCCCATCCAGAACGACCGCGTGATGCGCACCCGGTGGACCGGGCCTTCGTCGCCGAGCTTGGCGAAGCGTTCCTTGGGCAACTGCGGGTAGGCGGCGGCCAGGGTCTCGGGCGTCTCGTCGCTGCCCATCATGAATTCGCCGGCCGGCAGCTTGACGAAGGCCATGCCGAGGCTGTTGCGCACGACCTCGATCTCGGAAGCCTGGGCGGCGCAGCCCATGACGAGGCACAGGATCAGGAGGCATCGCTTCATGACCGCATGCTAGCGAGCGGCGAAGGAGCGGTCGAGTGAGCGGCAAGGACGAAGCCGCCATCCACCGCGCCATCGACGCCGTCTGGCGCATGGAGTCCGCGAAGATCATCGCCACCGTCGCGCGCATGGTGCGGGACGTGGGCCTGGCCGAGGAACTGGCGCAGGACGCGCTGGTCGCCGCGCTCGAGCAATGGCTCGGGGCCGGCGTCCCCGACAACCCCGCCGCGTGGCTCACGCAGGTGGCCAAGCACCGCGCCCTGGACCGCCTGCGCCACGGCCAGCTGGCCGAGCGCAAGGCGCCCGAGATCGGCCGCGAGCTCGACGCGCAGCACGAGATGGCCGAGGCCGATTTCGCCGAGGCGGTCGATGCGGCGCTGGACGACGACATCGGCGACGACCTCCTGCGCCTAGTCTTCACCGCCTGCCACCCGGTGCTCTCTACCGAGGCGCGCGTGGCGCTCACGCTGCGGCTGATGGGCGGCCTCACGACAGACGAGATCGCCCGCGCCTTCCTCGTGCCCGAAGCCACCGTGGCGCAGCGCATCGTGCGCGCCAAGCGCACGCTGCTCGAGGCGCGTGTGCCCTTCGAAGTGCCGCGCCGGCACGAACTCGAAGCGCGCCTAGCCTCGGTGCTCGAAGTGCTCTACCTGATCTTCAACGAGGGCTACTCGGCCACCACAGGCGACGACTGGATGCGCCCCGCGCTCTGCGACGAGGCGATGCGCCTGGGCCGCATCGTGGCCGAACTGGTGCCCGATGCCTCGGAGGTGCACGGCCTCGTGGCGCTGATGGAAATCCAGGCCTCCCGCACGGCCGCGCGCGTCGGCGCCTCGGGGGAGCCGGTGCTGCTGCTCGAACAGAACCGTGCGCGCTGGGACCAGATGCTGATCCGCCGCGGCCTGGCCGGACTCGCACGCGCAGAAGCGCTCGGCGCGCTGGGCCCCTATGCCCTGCAGGCCGCCATCGCCGCCTGCCATGGCCGCGCGCGCACCGCCGACGAAACCGACTGGCCGCGCATCGCCGCGCTCTACGACGCGCTGGCCGAGTTGGCGCCATCGCCTATCGTCGAGCTCAACCGCGCGGTTGCGCTGTCGATGGCCTTCGGGCCGGCCGCAGGGCTCGAGGTGGTGGATGCGCTCATGGACGAGCCGGCGCTCAAGGGCTATCACTTGCTGCCGACGGTGCGCGGCGACCTGCTTTTCAAGCTCGGGCGGCGCGACGAGGCGCGCAAGGAGTTCGATCGTGCCGCTTCGCTCACGCGCAACACGCGCGAGCAGGCGTTGCTGAAGGCCCGCGCGCGGGCGTGCACAGGCTGACCGTCAGGCTTTCAGCGCCGCGTTCGCTTCCGACGGCGAGCCGGGCAGCCCGAACTGATGCCACGCCCGGCGCAGCTGCGTGTCGGAGCCGAAGCCCGACAGCTCCGCCGCCCGCGTGACGCTCGCGCCCGACGACAGCGCGAGCTGAGCGGCCGCCAGCCGCAGCCGCCGCAGATAGGCCAGCGGCGCCACGCCCGCATGCTCCACGAAGAGCCGCGTGAGATGCCTTGCCGAGGTGTGGGCCACGTCCGCCATGCGCGGCACGCTCCAGTCGGCCTGCGGCTGCTCGCTGACAGCGTCCTGCACGCGATGCAGCGCCGCGTGCAGGTGGTTGCGGTAGGCGAGAAAGGGCGAGAGCTCCGGATCGTGCGGGCCGCGCCGCAGCGCCACCACCATCGTCTGCGCCACCTGGGCCGCGAGCGCTTCGCCGCAGGTCTGGGCGATGCGGTGCAGCACGAGGTCGATGCCGGTCGTGACGCCCGCGCTGCTGTAGAGCGGCGGATCGATCACGAACACCCGGTTGCTCACCACCTCGCAGCGCGGCTCGACCGCGCGCAGTTCGTCCAGGTGATGGTGGTGCGTGGTGGCGCGCCGACCGGCCAGCACGCCGGCATGCGCCGCCAGCACCGCGCCCGCGCAGATGGTGACCAGCTCGACGCGCCCGCGTTCGAAGCGCTGGCCGCGCAGCCAGTGCAACAGGTCCTGCGCTTCGGGGTTGTCGATGGCGATGGTGTTACCGGTCAGGCCGACGAGCACCACCCAGGCCGGCCCGTCCCACTGCGTGGGCAAGGGCGCGAGCCCGGCGAGCGCAACGCCGACCGAGGCGATGGACGTCGGCCGCGGGCTTGCGAACTCGATCGCGAAACGCTCGGACTGGCCCGAGGCCCGCAGCCGCTGGTTCGCGATGCGGAGCGCCTCGGCCGGCCCGGCCCAGTCGAGCACGAGGCTGCCGGGCAGCAGCACGAAGACTACGCGGATGGGCTCTGGTTGCGGGTCCATGCGTAGTCCATCTGTCGCGCGGTGCGCTCGGCCAGGGCTTGGCCGGCCAGGCGCTCCACGAGATGCAGGCTCATGTCGATGCCCGCGCTGATGCCCGCGGAGCTGACGATGCGGCCGGTGTCGACCCAGCGAATGTCTTCGCGCACCTCGAGCTGGGGAAACTGTTCGCGCAGGTCGGCGATGTCTTCCCAGTGGGTGGTGACCGCTTCACGCGTGACCACGCCGCTTTTCGCAAGCAGGAAGACACCGGTGCAGACCGATGCCAAGACTTGCGCGCCGGCCGCGCATGCGGCGATCCAGCGCAGGGTTTCGGGGCTCGCCATGGGTGCATCGACCACGCCGCCGGGAACGATCAGCACGTCGGCCGCCGGGTTGTCTGCGATGGCGTGGTCGGCCAGCAATTGCAGGCCGGCGCGCGCCTGCACCGGCTGGCCGCGCGGCGCGAGTGCGACCGACGCGACCTCGAACGGGGCCGCCGTGCCCGGCTGCATGCGCTGGCTGACCCGGCTCGCGGTGGTGAACACCTCGAAGGGGCCGGCGAAATCCAGCGCCTCGACGCCGTCGTAGGCCAGGATGAGCACGCGCAACGGGCTCATGCCGTCGCGCCCGCGCGTTCAAGCGCCTGCGCCACGCTGCAGATCGTCGCGAAGCGCCCGGCCAGCACGGCGGCCGTGCGCGACTTGATGTCGGCCGCCAGCAGCGGCTGGCCGTCGGGCTGCACCATGTCGAAGGTCAGCGTGGCGTCGGTCACGTAGTCGACCTCCCAGCCCAGGTCCGAGGCGTGGCGGGTGGTGGTTTCGCAGCACTGCTCGGTGCGGATGCCGCTCACGATCAGCCGGCGGATGCCGTTCTCGGTGAGCCAGATGTCCAGGCCGCTGTTGACCAGCGCGCTGTGGCGGTGCTTGGTGAAGGTGGCCGCGGCCTCGAATGGCCTGAGCCCGTCGATGGGGTGGATGTGGCCCGACTCGACGGCGAACGGGTTGCTCGCATTGCTGGGTTCGTCGACGTGGAAGATCCGGACGATCGGAACGCCGGCCGCTGCGGCGCCTTCGATCAATGCGTTCTGGGCGGCGAAGTAGGGCGCCGCGACGTCTTCGTTCCAGTACGCGCGGTGGCGGAACGATTGCTGGGCGTCGATCACAATCAGACAGGTTTTCATGGCGGTGCCTCGCGAGCAGGGCGGAGTGGATGATGCCGCCGATTCTTCTGCGTTGCCAGCGCCTGGTCCGTGCCGAAGCGGACCAGAACCGATCAGATCAGGACATCGCAGCCCCGCAAAGGCCGTCAGACCAGCGATGCGGCCTGAAGCTCTTTCTTCAGGTAGGCGTAGTACAGCGGCGCCGCCACCAGGCCGGCCGGCCCGAACACCGCCTCGGCCACGAACATCACCGCGAGCAGCTCCCACACGCTCATCTGCGTGCGGGCGCCGACCACCTTGGCGTTGATCACGTACTCGGCCTTGTGGATCACGATCAGGAAAATCAGGCAGGCCGCCGCCGTGGCCGGCGAAACCGACAGGCCCACCAGCGTGATCACCGAGTTGCAGACCAGGTTGCCCACGATCGGCACCAGCCCGGCCAGGAAGGTGAGCGTAATGAGCGCCGGCGTGTACGGCAGATGCGCGCCCCACAGCGGCATCAGGAACAGCAGGAAGATGGCGGTCAGCAGCGTGTTGAAGGCCGCGATCCAGAATTGGGCCGCCACGATCTGGGCGAAGGCCTCGCCGAAGGTCTCCACGCGCTGGTGCAGCTGCTCGGCCAAGGGCTTGCGCCGCAGCGGCGCGGCTGCCACGGCGGCCAGGCTGCCGACGATCAGGCCCACATAGGAAAAAAGCAACCCGTGCAGCCAGGCCCGCCCCGCCATGGCCAGCGAGCCGGCCTGCGCGCGCAGGTAGTTAGCGATCACGCGCTGGATCTCGGCCGCGCCCTCGGGCAGGTAGGTCGCGATGTCGGGCGGCAGCTTGGAGCGCAGCTCCAGCACCGTGCGGGCGGTGTAGTCGAGCAGTTCGCGGTACTGGTCGGGTGCATCGACGATGTACTCGCGCGCCTGCGACAGCCCCAGCGTGATCAGCGCGGCAGGGGCCAGCAGCACCACGATCACCGCCAGCACCCCGGCCCAGCCGCCCGCGCGCGGGCGCATGGCCGGAATGCGCAAGAGTCCCTTTTCGATCAGGCGGGCGAGCCAGCGCGTGACCAGGAAGCCGATGCACACGCAGATCAGGCCCGGCAGCAGGTGCTCCCACATCACGAGCATCAGCGCGCCCAGCATCAGGAGGTAGCTGGCGAGCATCACGCCGCGCGAGGCCGTGGGCCGGACGATGGGCGCCGCGGATGCGGCGGCGGTGAAAGTGGGTTGCGGCTTTTTGGCCATCCGGGGTTCGGTTGCGCTGCTCGGGGTGGTTGCGGGGTCTTGGGGGATCAGCCGACGACCACTGCAGCGCCTTCGCCGCGCTCGGCGATGACGCCGATCTCGTGCACCTTTTCACCCGAGGCGCGCAGCGTGGCGGCGCAGGCGGCGGCTTCGGCCGCATCGATGACCACGACCATGCCGATGCCGTTGTTGAAGGTGCGGTTCATCTCGATGTCGTCGATGCCGGCGACCTTCTGCAGCCAGGCGAAGAGCTCGGTCTGCGGCCAGCTGCCCTTCTTGAGGTGGGCGGCGGTGCCTTCGGGCAGCACGCGCGGGATGTTCTCGAGCAGGCCGCCGCCGGTGATGTGGGCGAGCGCCTTGATCGGGTGCCTGGCCAGCGCCTCGAGCACCGGCTTCACGTAGAGGTGGGTGGGCTCCATGACGGCTTCGCGGAAGGGCTTGCCGTCGAGCGTGGCGGGCAGGTCGGCGCCCGCGCGCTCGATCACCTTGCGCACCAGGCTGAAGCCGTTGGAATGCACGCCGGCCGAGGCCAGGCCGAGCACCACGTCGCCGGGCTTGACGTCCTGGCCGGTGAGGATCTTCGATTTTTCGACCGCGCCGACCGCAAAACCCGCGAGGTCGTATTCGCCGGCGGGGTACATGCCGGGCATTTCGGCGGTTTCGCCGCCGATGAGCGCGCAACCGGAGAGTTCGCAGCCGCGGGCGATGCCGCCGACCACGGCGGCGGCCGTGTCAACGTCCAGCTTGCCGCAGGCGAAGTAATCCAGGAAGAAGAGGGGCTCGGCACCCTGCACCAGCACGTCGTTGACGCTCATGGCCACCAGGTCGATGCCGACGGTGTCGTGCATGTTCCACTCGAAAGCCAGCTTGAGCTTGGTGCCCACGCCGTCGGTGCCGCTCACCAGCACCGGCTCCTTGTAGCGCTTGGGCACCTCGAACAGGGCGCCAAAGCCGCCGATGCCGGCCAGCACGCCTTCGCGCATGGTCTTCTTGGCCAAGGGCTTGATGCGGTCGACCAGCGCGTCGCCGGCATCGATATCGACACCGGCATCCTTGTAGCTGAGCGGGGTGGGCGTAGGGGAAGTCATGGGTGTGCGAAAGCGAACAAGAGGCCCACAAGAGGCGGGGTGGTGGAGGCGCCGGCAACCGGAGCGGCCGGGCCGATAGAATTCCTGTTGATTTTAAGGGCCCCAGCGGCCCCCTCCATGAACCTTCCCGGGATGAAACAGCTCGCGCTCGATATCGGCATTGCGACGGGCCCCAGCTTCGACGCCTTTTTTGCCGGCCCCAACGAGGCGGCGCTGCGCCACCTGCAAGTGTGGGTGGGCAGCGCCGGCAGCCCTGCGCTGCACTCGCCGGTGCCTACCTATCTCTGGGGCGAAGGCGGCAGTGGCAAGACCCATCTGCTCGAATCGGTGCGCGTCGCACTGCGCGAGCAGGGCGCCAGCGTGGGCTGGCTGCATGCCGGCCTGCTCGAACCGCCCGAGTTCGACGAGCGCTGGGGCGCCGTGCTGCTCGACGACGTTCACCTCTACACCGCCGTGCAACAGCACGCGGCCTTCAACTGGTTCGTCAATGCCCAGACCCTGCAGCGCGGCGTGGTCGCTGCCGGCGCCTTGCCGCCGGCCGACCTGCCGCTGCGCGAAGACCTGCGCACCCGCCTGGGCTGGGGCCACGTGTTCCACCTGCACGTGCTCAGCGAGACCGAACGCCGCGCGGTGCTGCGCCAGGCCGCCGATGCGCGCGGCGTGATGCTGTCCGACGACGTGCTCGATTTCATGCTGCACCGCTTCAGCCGCGACCTCGGCAGCCTGATGGAGCTGCTCACCCAGCTCGACGGCTACGCCCTCCAGACACAACGCGCGATCACCATCCCGTTGATCCGATCCATGCTCGAAAACCAATAAGAAGAGCTTTCACAACCAATGATCAAGACATTCATCGACAAACTGCTGGGCAAATCCGCCGGCAGCGCACAGGGCAAGAGCCGCTTCGGCAAGCGCCAGGAGGTGCCGGCAGCGGTTCACAAGATCGATCCGGCCCTGGTCGACGAACGCGCGAAGAACGTGGTCACCACGCTCCAGCAGGCGGGATACGAGGCCTACGTGGTGGGTGGCGCGGTGCGCGACCTGCTGCTGGGCCTGCGCCCCAAGGACTTCGACGTGGCCACCAACGCCACGCCCGAGCAGGTCAAGTCGCTGTTCCGCCGCGCCTTCATCATCGGCCGGCGCTTTCGCATCGTGCACGTGGTGTACGGCCGGGGTCGCGAGCACGAGGTGATCGAGGTCTCGACCTTCCGCGCCTCCATGGACAGCGCCGCCGCCGAGCAGGTCACCGGCAACGAGCGCACCAGCAAGGGCGAGCTCGCGAGCATGAAGCACGCGGTGGACGCCAGCGGCCGGGTGCTGCGCGACAACGTCTGGGGCCCGCAGGAAGAAGACGCGGCGCGCCGCGACTTCACCGTCAACGCCATGTACTACGACCCGGCCAACCAGGTGGTGGTCGACTATCACAACGGCATCAAGGACGCCCAGAAGCTCACGCTGCGCATGATCGGCGACCCGGTCACGCGCTACCGCGAAGACCCGGTGCGCATCATTCGCGCGATCCGCTTCTCGGCCAAGCTCGCGGCGCTGGGCTTCAAGATGGAAGCCAAGACCGCCGCGCCGCTGATCGAGTCGAGCAAGCTGCTGGCCGACGTGCCGCAAAGCCGCATGTTCGACGAGATGCTCAAGCTGCTGCAGACCGGCCACGCGATCGCCACGATCGCGCAGTTGCGCAAGCTGGGGCTCGCCACCGGCATCTATCCGCTGCTGGACGTGGTGGTCGAGCGCGCCGACCAGCCGTTCGTGAAAGCCGCCCTGCAGGACACCGACCGCCGCGTCGGCGAAGGCAAGCCGGTGGCGCCCAGCTTCCTGCTGGCCTGCGTGCTGTGGGCCGACGTGCGCGATGGTTGGGCACAGCGCCAGGAAGGCGGCCATGGCCAGCGCCCGCAGCCGCCGTTCCCGGCGCTGCAGGATGCGATCGACGACGTGTTCACTTCGCGCATCGGCGACGTCTCGGGCCGAGGCAAGCTGGCCGCCGACATGCGCGAGATCTGGATGATGCAGCCGCGCTTCGACAAGCGCACCGGCTCCACGCCCTACAGCCTGGTCGAGCAGGCGCGCTTTCGCGCAGCCTTCGACTTCATGCGCCTGCGCGCCGACGTGGGCGAGGTCGGCGAGGCGATTGCCGAGTGGTGGCAGGAATTCAGCACCGCCGACGATGTGCGCCGGCAAGACCTGCTGGAGCAGGTGCGCGACGAGCAGAAGACCCGCCAGCGCGTGCGTGTGCGCGAGACGCCACCACCGCCCAAGCCCCGCGGCGAGTCGGCCGGCCGGCAGCGCCAGGGTGAGGCCCCGGCCCAGCAGGCCCACGATTCGGAACAGGACGAAGAAGTCGAAGTCGAGTCCGGCGCCGTGCCGCCCGATGGCGAGGCGCCCGCAGCGCGCAAGCGCCGGCGCCGCCGGAAGCCCCGCACCGGAGGTGGCGGTGAGGGCGGCGGAAACGCCGAGGGCGCATGAGCACGTCCGACCAGCCGAAGGACGGCAAGAAGCCCCCCAGGACCACTGACAAGGCCAAGGCCGCTCCGCCGCGCGCGGGCGGTGCCAGGCCCCAGCCGCCCGGCGCCCGGAAGGGTCCACCCGGCGGCCCTCCCGCGCGCCGCGCGCCCGCCCGTGCCCCCACGAGCCGCCCCCGCGGCCCGCGCGAGGACTACCCGACCGTGCAGGCCTTCGTTGCCATCGGCGCCAACCTGGGCGATGCCGAGGCCTCCGTGAAGGCCGCCATGGCCGCCATCGGCGCGCTGCAGCGCACCACGGTGACCGCCCGTTCGTCGCTCTACCGCAGCGAGCCTGTGGATGCCGAAGGCCCCGATTTCGTCAACGCCGTGGTGGCCGTGCGCACCGGCCTGGATGCCGAACAGTTCCTCGTGGCGTTGCAGCGCCTGGAAACGCAGGCCGGCCGCGAAAGGCCGTTCCCCAACGCGCCTCGCACGCTCGATCTCGACCTGCTGATGCACGGCAACTCGGTGATCGACACGCCCACGCTGACCCTGCCGCATCCCCGCATGCGCGAGCGCGCCTTCGTGCTGAAGCCGCTCGCCGAGATCGCGCCCGACAAGGTGCCGCGCGCGGCGCTGGCACGCGTTACGGGCCAGGTGGTCAAGCGCATCGTCTGAAGAGGGCCGGGCTGGTTTGCGGTTCAGTTCGGGGGGGCCGAAAAGCGGGCCGACCCGGACACGGTCGTCGCTCCCGTTAAACTTCGCCGGTTTTTCATGAAGGCGTCATCCCGTTGTGGTTGGCGCACCCCAGGAGTTTCCATGTTCGGCAAGCTGCTGCCCCGCGAGGGCAATTTCTTCGAGATGTTCAACCAGCACGCCGAGCGCATCGTGGAGGCGGCGAGGGCTTTCGAGCAACTGGTCGCCAACTACAACGACGTGCACCTGCGTGAGCAGTACAACCGCGACGTCGACAACGCCGAGCGCGCTGCCGACCGCGTGACGCACGACGTCAACCGGCTGATCCACAAGACCTTCATTACGCCCATCGACCGCGAGCAGATCCACAAGCTCATCAACACGATGGACGACGTGGCCGACTTGATCCAGGACTCGGCCGAGACCATGGCGCTGTACGACGTGCGCCACATGACCGACGAGATCGTGCGCCTGACGGCCCTGAGCGTGAAGTGCTGCGACCGCCTGAAGGACGCCGTCAAGTTCCTCGGCAAGATCGCCGACCCGGCCGTGGCCGAGGCAGTGCTCAAGACCTGCGAGGAAATCGACCGCCTCGAATCGGATGCCGACCGCGTGATGCGCAGCGCCATGAGCAAGCTGTTCCGCGAAGAGCCCGACGTGCGCGAGGTGATCAAGCTCAAGGCGATCTACGAATTGCTAGAGACGATCACCGACAAGTGCGAGGACGTGGCCAACGTGATCGAGGGCATCGTCCTCGAGAATTCCTGAGCGGGTAGCGACGGATGGCAACGGTTCAGGTCGCCCTCTGGGTGGTGATAGTGCTGGTCGTGCTTGCGATCCTGTTCGACTTCATGAACGGGTTTCACGACGCGGCCAATTCGATCGCGACGGTGGTTTCCACCGGGGTTCTCAAGCCGGGACAGGCCGTGGTGTTCGCGGCCTTCTTCAACCTGATCGCGATCTTCATCTTTCATCTGAGCGTGGCGGCCACGGTGGGCAAGGGCATTGCGCAGCCAGGAGTGGTCGACGTGCATGTGGTGTTCGGCGCGCTCATCGGTGCCATCAGCTGGAACCTGGTGACCTGGTACTACGGCATTCCGAGCAGTTCGTCGCACGCGCTGATCGGGGGCATCGTGGGCGCGGTGATCGCGAAGACCGGCACCACCGGCCTGGTGGCCTCGGGCATCTGGAAGACGGTGGCGTTCATCTTCGTGTCGCCGCTCCTGGGCTTCCTGCTGGGCTCGATGATGATGATCGCGGTGGCCTGGGGCTTCCGGCGTGCCACGCCTTCGCGGGTGGACCGCTGGTTCAGGCGGCTGCAACTGGTGTCTGCCGGCGCCTACAGCCTGGGCCACGGCGGCAACGACGCGCAGAAAACCATCGGCATCATCTGGATGCTGCTGATCGCCACCGGCTACGCCTCGGCCGGCGATGCGGCGCCGCCCACCTGGGTCATCGTGAGCTGCTACACCGCGATCGCGCTGGGCACCATGTTCGGCGGCTGGCGCATCGTGAAGACGATGGGCCAGAAGATCACCAAGTTGAAGCCCGTGGGCGGCTTCTGCGCCGAGACCGGCGGCGCGCTGACGCTGTTCCTGGCGACGGCGCTGGGCATCCCGGTGTCGACCACCCACACCATCACGGGCGCCATCGTCGGCGTGGGCTCCACGCAGCGCGCGAGCGCAGTGCGATGGGGCGTGGCGGGAAACATCGTGTGGGCGTGGATCTTCACGATCCCGGCGTCGGCCTTCGTGGCCGCGATCGCCTACTGGCTCAGCATGCAGCTGTTCTGACGGCTATTGCGAAATCTTCCGGCCTTCTTCGATCTGGTGTTCGAAGTAGCGCTGGAAGCTGAACACGATGCTGGCCATCAGGATCGTGCTGCCGAAGAAGAGCGACAACACCACGGCACCGATCGTGAACCAGTTCGTCTGGCCCGGGGCGGCGTCTTCCGGGGCGTTGGTGTTGAAGCGGGCATTCCACTTTTCGGGTGACATCAGGCCGTAGACGATCGCCGTCAGCGCACAGCCGGCGATGGTGAAACCCAGCAGCGGAATCAGCGCCCAGCTCATGCCGTCGTCCACGCCGTACATGCGCACGCGCTCGATGCCGTAGATGCCCAGTGCCGTCGGAATGGGCAGCAGCCAGCCCAGCAAGTCGCCCATGCCGCGCAGGTAGAAGCGGTGCAGCCCTAGAGGACCGCCGAGAAAAGAAAGCCAGGCTGCGGTAGTTTTGTTTTTCATTCAGGGTTTGTCGTGCTGCCTTCGCCGAGCACCTTTTCCATCAGGACCACGTCGCGCCATTCGCCGAACTTCCAGCCGCAGTCCTTCAGCACGCCCACGTGGGTGAAGCCCTGGCTGCGGTGCACGCCGACGGAACCGGCGTTGGCCGAGTCGCCGATCACCGCGATCAGCTTGCGGACGCCGACGGCTTCCGCGGCCTCCGAGAGCGCCGCCAGCAGCTTGGCACCCAGACCCTTGCCGCGCGCTGACTCCGCCATGTAGATCGAGTCTTCGGCCGAAAAGCGGTAGGCCGGACGCGGCTTGAACCAGTTGCAGTAGGCAAAACCCAGCACCTGGCCATCTTCCTCGGCGACCAGGTAGGGCAGGTTCTTGCCGAGCACGTCGGCACGGCGCGCGGCCATGTCGGCGGCGGACGGCGCCTCGGTCTCGAAGGTGCCCGTGCCGTGCAGCACGTGGTGGGCATAGATGGCCGTGATGGCTGCGACGTCGTCGTCGCAGCTGGGGCGGATGGAGAGGGTCATGGGTGAAAAAGAGACGGCTCAGGGCCGAAAATTCGGAGAAAACGCGCAGCGGGCTATAATCGCAGGCTTTTCAGCGTGTCGCTGGCCGGGTGGCCATGTCGCGTGTCTCGACGCTGGAAGAACATTGTGAGCGGGCCTCTTTCTCATCCAACTGGCTCGCTGACCACCCAAGGATAAATCATGGTCGTCATTCGACTCTCCCGCGGCGGCTCCAAAGGCCGTCCGTTCTTCAACATCGTCGTGTCGGACAAGCGCGTTCGCCGCGATGGCCGCTTCATCGAGCGCCTGGGTTTCTACAACCCGACCGCCAAGGAAAACGAAGAAAGCATCCGCATTGCCCAGGATCGCCTGACCTACTGGAAGAGCGTTGGCGCCCAAGCCTCGCCCACGGTCCTGCGCCTGATCAAGCAAGCTGCAGCTGCAGCCCCCAAGGCGGCAGCCTAAGCCGTCAGCACGGCGATGTTGCCCGCACTCGAAGCCGCCGAATTGCCGGCGGATGCGATCGAGGTAGGACGCATCGCCGATGCATGGGGCATCAAGGGCTGGTTCAAGGTCCTGCCCCACAGCGCCCAGCCCGAGGCGCTTTTTTCTTCCAAGCGCTGGTTCCTGCAGGCTCCCGGAGCCTCGGCGAACGCCGCTTTCCGGCTCGCGATCCGCGAAGCCAAAGAACATTCCGACTGCATCGTCGCCTCGTCTGAAGATGTGCCCGACCGCAACGCGGCCGAGGCCCTGCGCGGCGCGCGCGTGTTCGTGCCGCGCTCGAGCTTTCCGACGGCCGGTGACGACGAGTACTACTGGGTGGACCTGATCGGCCTGTCGGTCGTCAACCGCGAAGGCGTGACGCTCGGTACGGTGCGAGAGCTGCTCGCCACCGGCCCGCAGACCACGCTGGTGCTCACCGCCGAAGAAGACGGCAAGACCGTCGAGCGCATGGTGCCCTTCGTCTCTGTCTTCGTCGACAAGGTCGATCTGGCCGGCCGTCTCATCACGGTCGACTGGCAACCCGAGTTCTGACTCCGGGGCTTGCGCGCATGCGCTTCGACGTCCTCACGCTCTTTCCCGAACTGTTCGCGCCCTTCATGGCCAGCGGCGTGACGCGCCGTGCCTACGAGTCGAAACAGGTCGAGGTCGTGCTCTGGAATCCGCGCGATTTCGCGCAGGGCAACTACAAGCGCGTGGACGACCGTCCCTTCGGCGGCGGCCCCGGCATGGTGATGATGGCCGAGCCGCTGGCGGCCTGCCTCGATGCGGCGCTGGCCGCACGCGGGGCGGAGGCCCCGGTCGTGCTGTTTTCCCCCATCGGCGAGGCGCTGCGCCACGAAGCGGTCGAAAAGTGGTCGGCGAGCGAGGGCGCGGTGCTGGTCTGCGGCCGCTACGAAGGCATTGACCAGCGCTTCATCGACGCGCGCGTCACCCATCAGATCAGCCTCGGCGATTTCGTTCTCTCCGGGGGCGAGATCGCGGCCATGGCGCTGCTCGATGCCGTGGCCCGGCTGCAGCCGGGGGTGCTCGGCGACGAGGCCAGCCATGTGCAGGACAGCTTCAACCCCGCGCTCGACGGCCTGCTCGACTGCCCGCACTACACCCGGCCCGAGCAGTGGAACGGGCAGGGCGTTCCGGCGCCTCTGCTCTCGGGCCACCATGCGCAGATCGAGCGCTGGCGCCGCGACCAGCGGCTGGCCATGACGGCCGCCCGGCGCCCCGACCTCATCGACGCTGCCCGCGCTGCCGGCCGCTTGGACAAGGCAGATGAGACGGTGCTGAAAAAAAAGCTATAATATCGGGCTCCCGATCCTCTGCCCGGCCGCGCCTGGCCTTCTGCCCACCCCCGGGTGACAGATACCAACGGCGCCTTTTGTGTAGCCCGACACGATCGAATATCAGGAAATCATGAACCTCATCGAAACCCTCGAGCAGGAAGAAATCGCCCGCCTCGGCAAGAAGATCCCCGATTTCATGCCCGGTGACACGGTCATCGTCAGCGTGAGCGTCGTCGAAGGCACCCGCAAGCGCGTGCAGGCCTACGAAGGCGTCGTGATCGCCAAGCGCAATCGCGGCCTCAACAGCGGCTTCACCGTGCGCAAGATCTCCAGCGGCGAAGGCGTGGAGCGTACGTTCCAGACCTACAGCCCACTGATCGCCGGCATCGAAGTCAAGCGTCGTGGCGATGTGCGCCGCGCCAAGCTGTACTACCTGCGCGATCGCAGCGGTCGTTCGGCACGCATCAAGGAAAAGCTGCCGGGCAAGTCGCAAGCAGCAGCGGCCGCCAAGTAAGCCGTTTTCCTGCAGTGCAAAAAGCCGCCGCTCTGGCGGCTTTTTGCGTTTTTGCTCCCGCTCGCAGACAACTTTTCGTTTTTCCGCTCTACTTCTTCTTTCCGGCTCCGGTACTTTTCATCTCTTGACCACCTCATCCACTTCCCTGCAGGACGCCTCCGTCGAACCCGTCAACGCCGTGGCACTGTCCACGCTGCCGCCGTTCGATCCGCGCAAGGCGCCTTTCACGGTGAAGAACGATGGTCTGCCGGCAGTGGCGGCCGCGCAGTTGACGGCACAAGCCCTTAGGGCGCGTTTCGAGGCGCCGCCGACCTGGACGCCCGAGCTGCGCCGCGAGCCGCGCATGACCGAGCGCGCACCCGCCCAGGCCGCGGTGCTCGTGCCGATCGTGCAGCGTCCGCAAGGCGCGACCGTGCTGCTGACCGAGCGCACCGCGCACCTGTCTACCCATTCGGGCCAAGTCGCGTTTCCCGGCGGCCGTGTAGATCCCGAAGACGCGAACCTTGCAGCGGCCGCGTTGCGCGAAGCCTGGGAAGAGGTCGGCCTATCGGCGCAATACATCGAGGTGCTCGGCAACCTGCCGACCTACACGACGGTCACATCCTTCATCGTGACGCCTGTGGTCGCGCTGGTGCAGCCCGACTTCGAACTCACCATCAATCCCTACGAAGTCGCCGATGCCTTCGAGGTGCCGCTCGCATGGCTGATGGACCCGGCCAATCACCGCCACCACACCGTGCCCGCGCCCGACGGCACGAAGCGGCAGTGGTATTCGATGCCCTACCAGGATGGCGCCGACGAGCGCTTCGTCTGGGGTGCGACCGCCGGCATGCTGCGCAATCTTTACCGTTTCCTGAGCGCCTGAACCCGGTCTGAACCTGCGGGCTCTCTCGCTATCATCGAAGGATGAGCTTCTTTGCCATCCTGTGCGCGTTGTTGATCGAGCAGGTGAGGCCGCTGGGCCCCCACAACCCCGTGTACGGGACCGTCCTCGCGTGGACGCGCTGGACCAGCCGCAACTTCGACGCGGGCAAGCCCCACCACGGATGGATCGCCTGGGGGCTCGCTGTGTTCGTGCCCACGCTGGTGGCGCTCGGCGTGCACTGGCTGCTGGTGCTGACGCTGGGCCTGCCGTTCGCGGTGCTCTGGAGCATTGCGGTGCTTTACGTCACGCTGGGCTTCCGGCAATTCAGCCATCATTTCACCGACATCCGCGACGCGCTCGACGAGGGCGACGAGCCGCTTGCGCGCTCGCTGCTCGCGCACTGGCAGGGCGTCGATGCCGCCGAACTGAAGCGCAGCGAGATCGTGCGCCACGTGATCGAGCATTCGGTCATCGCGGCGCATCGCCACGTGTTCGGTGTGTTGGCGTGGTTCTCGGTGCTCGCCGCCATCGGCCTCGGACCGGCCGGCGCGGTGTTCTACCGGATGAGCGAGTTTGTCGCACGCTACTGGGCCCACAAGAACGGCGCTGCTGTGCAGCCGTCGAGCGTCTCCGTGCAACAGGCCGCCGAGAGCGCCTGGCACGGGATCGACTGGCTGCCCGCCCGCATCACGGCGCTGGGCTTCGCGGTGGTCGGCAGTTTCGAGGAAGCCATCGACTGCTGGCGCAACGACGCGCGTCGCTTTCCGAACGAGAACGACGGCGTGATCCTGGCGGCCACCTCCGGTGCGGTCAACGTGCGGCTGGGTGGCGGCTCGCTGAGCCCCATTCCGGTCACCGATCCGCTGTCGCGCGCACAGGCCGGCGAATCCGTGATCGATGACCGCAGGCCCGACAGCGGCAGCACGCCCGGGCGCGAGCCCGAACCCGGCCACTTGCGCAGCGTGGTCGGCCTCGTCTGGCGCTCGGTCGTGATGTGGATGGTGCTGCTGGCCTTGCTGACGCTCGCCCGTCTGCTTGGCTGAGCGGCGCGACATGACCACCGCAGTGCCGGCCTTCTGGAGCCCGCGCATCGGCGTGCTCGAGCCCTATGTGCCCGGCGAGCAGCCGCGCATCGCGAACCTCGTCAAGCTCAACACCAACGAGAACCCGTATCCGCCGTCGCCGCATGCGATCGATGCGATCCAGCAGGCGGCTGCGAATGGGTTGGAGCGCTATCCCGATCCCACCTCTCTCGCGTTGCGCGAAGCAGTTGCACGGCGGCACGGCCTGACGGTCGACCAGGTGTTCGCAGGCAACGGCTCCGACGAGGTGCTCGCGCACGCCTTCTTCGCCTTCTTCCAGCAGGCCGAGCCCTTGCTGATGCCCGATGTGAGCTACAGCTTCTACAAGGTCTACGCGCAGCTCTACGGGATCGCGTGCGAGCTGCAGCCGGTCGACGAGGGCCTGCGCATCGACATCGAGGCCCTTGCGGTCCGTGCACGCAGCGGATGCGCAGGCATCGTGATCGCGAATCCAAATGCGCCCACGGGCATCGGGCTCCCGCTGTGGCAGATCGAACGACTGCTCGCAGCATGCCCCGACCGCGTGGTGCTGGTGGACGAGGCGTACGTCGATTTCGGCGGCGAGAGCGCGCTGCCGCTCATCGGCAAATATCCGAACCTGCTCGTGGTGCAGACCCTCTCCAAGTCGCGTTCGCTCGCCGGCCTGCGCGTCGGCTTCGCGTGCGGGCAGCAGCACCTGATCGACGCCTTGGTGCGCGTCAAGGACAGCTTCAATTCCTATCCGCTCGACCGGCTCGCCACGGCGGGCGCCGTCGCGGCGCTGAAGGACGAGGCATGGTTCAACACCACGCGCGACAAGATCGTCGATACCCGCGAAGGGCTCAGCCTTCAACTCGAAGACCTGGGCTTCGAGGTGCTCCCTTCGCAGGCCAACTTCGTGTTCGCGCACCATCCGCTGCGCGATGCGGCCGAGCTGGCGGCGCTGCTGCGCGAACGCGCGGTGCTCGTGCGGCATTTCAAGCAACCGCGCATTGCGCAGTACCTGCGCATCAGCATCGGCACGCGGGAGCAGTGCAGCGCGCTGGTTCAGGCGCTGCAAGCCATCCTGGAAGCTCAGTAGCGCGTCTGGCTCAGCTCGGCGAACAGCTCGCCGTAGATCCTGTAGCGCGATGCGCTGATCGGGCCCGCGTGCGCAGGCGTCTCGACGTTCGAGATCACGCCGCAGCCGGGTTCATGCAGGTGGGTGCAGTTGTAGAACTTGCAGTCCCCCGTGTGCTCGGCGATGTCGGGCATCAACCCGGCGAGCTGCATCGGCTCGATGTGGTTCAGGCCGAATTCCTGGAAGCCCGGCGAATCGATCAGGCCGGTGGTGCGGGCTTCGTCGATCCAGTACCAGGTGGTGCTCGTGGTCGTGTGCTTGCCGGAATTCAGCGCCTGCGAAATCTCCTGGGTCAGCACGGTCGCGCCCGGCACCAGCAGGTTGGTCAGCGTGCTCTTGCCCGAGCCGGAAGGGCCGAGCACGAGGGTGGACTTGCCGGACAGCAGCTTCATCAGCGACGCATAGTCCGCCTCGCCCGATGCCCTCAGAGACAGCGGCAGCACGCCGTGATGCATGCGGCGGTAGGGCGCCAGCTTGGCCCAGGCGCGCTCGAAGGGCTCGACCAGGTCGCTCTTGTTGAGCGCGATGATCGGTGTGATGCGCTGGGCCTCGGCGGCAATCAGCGCGCGCGCCAATTGATGCTCGGAGAACTCCGGCTCGGCGGCGATCAGGATCAGCACGTGGTCCAGATTGGCCGCAAACGACTTGGTGCGGATCTCGTCCTGCCGGTAGAAGAGGTTGCGCCGCGGCAGAACCTCTTCGATGGTGCCTTCGTCCTCGGTGGCCTGCCAGCGCACGCGGTCGCCGACCACGGCCTGGCTCTTCTTGCCGCGCGGGTGGCAGATCAGCCGCTCGCCCGTAGGCGTTTCGACCAGACAGTGACGCCCATGGCTGGCAACGACGAGGCCGTCGTGATGCGCCTTCCCCGTGTTGTGCGCAGCAGGAGTGAAGGCGGCGCGGCCGGGCTTAGCCACAGGCGTGCTTCCTCATGCGGCGGGGCTCGCGACCAGCGCGTCGGCTTGGCGTGCGCAATCGAAATCGGTGACCGACAGGCCATTCACGTCGTGCGTGTTGAAGCGCACGACGCAGCGGTTGTAGTGCACCGACAGGTCGGGGTGATGGTCCTGCGTGTGGGCCACGAGCGCCAGCGCGTTCACGAAGGCGATGGTCTCGAAGTAGTTGGCGAAGGTGAAAGTCTTCTCGATGGCGACATCGGCACCGTCGCCGGTGAGCTTCCAGCCGTCGAGCTGGGCGAGGCCGGAGACGATCTCGGTGGCGCTCAGGGCCTGGCGAGGCGGAAGGTTCTTCCAGTCCTTGGGTTTGAACATGCTGCTCATGGTGGGCTTCGCGAAATGGGTTGATCGATGGTCACGCCGCGGTCATGCGCGCGAGGCGCTCGGAGGCGGGCGGATGGGAGTAGTAGAACTTGACGAACACCGGGTCGGGCGTGAGCGTCGATGCGTTGTCCTGGTAGAGCTTGAGCAGGGCGGCGGAGAGGTCGGCGCCGCTGGTTTGCGAGATCGCATAGGCATCGGCCTCGAACTCGTGCTTGCGCGAGAGGCGCGCCGGCAGCGGCGCCACGAAGAAGCCGAACACCGGCACGGCGAGCATGAACAGCAGCAGGGCCAGCGCGCTGTTGGGCGCGGCCGGCGACATGTTCGGCTGCACGCCCAGGCCGGTATAGAACCAGACCTGTGTCGAGACCCAGCCCAGCAGCGCGAAGCCGGCCAGGCTCAGCGCGAACATCGCGACGAGCCGCTTCACGATGTGGCGGTGCTTGAAGTGGCCGAGTTCGTGCGCGAGCACGGCCTCCACCTCGCCGGCGTTGAGCTGGCGCAACAACGTGTCGTAGAACACGACGCGCTTGCTTGCGCCGAAGCCGGTGAAGTACGCATTCGCATGCGCGCTGCGGGTGCTGCCGTCCATCACGAACAAGCCCTTGGCTGCGAAGCCGCAGCGCTTCATCAATGCCGTGACGCGCGCCTTCAGCGTGGGGTCGTCGAGCGGCTTGAACTTGTTGAACAGCGGGGCGATGAAGCTCGGATAGATCAGCATCAACAGCAGGTTGAACCCCATCCACACGGCCCAGGCCCAGAGCCACCACAACGTGCCGGCTGCGCCCATGAGCCAGAGGATCAGCGCTGCGATCGGCAAGCCGATCAGCGCGCCGAGCAGCGTCGACTTGGCGGTGTCGGCCAGCCAGAGCTTCCAGGTCATCTTGTTGAAGCCGAAGCGCTCTTCGAGCCTGAAGGTCTGCCAGAGCGTGAACGGTAGTTCGAGCAGGCCGCCGATGGCCGCGAAGGCGGCCAGCAGCACCAGTTGCTGGACCATGCCGCCGCCGAGCCAAACCAGCAGCAGCTTGTTCAGCACATCGAGCCCGCCGAGCAGCGTCCAGCCGAGCAGCAGTGCCGCGCTCCAGGCCATCTCGACCAAGCCGAAGCGAGCCTTGGCGATCGTGTAGTCGGCGGCTTTCTGATGCGCTGCGAGCGTGATGGTCTGCGCGAAAGCTTCGGGTACGGCGCCGCGGTGCTGTGCCACGTGGCGCACCTGCCGCGAAGCGAGCCAGAACTTCACGACGAGGCCTGCAACGAGCGCGGCCGCGAAGGCGATGGTGAAGATGAGCGAATAGGACATGGAGCGCGGAGTTTAGCCCTCGGTATCTGCAGGCGCGGGCCGTCGGCGACAATCCTGCGATGCCCGAATCCCTTGACCCGACGCCCCCCGCGGCCGTGCCCACCCTGAAGAAAAGCGACCAGAACCTGGTCTGGCTGGACTGCGAGATGAGCGGCCTCGACCCCGAGAAAGAGTTCCTGCTCGAGATCGCCGTGGTCGTCACCGGCCCCGACCTCACGCCCCGCATCGACGGCCCCGTGCTCGTCATTCACCAGAGCGACGCCGTGCTCGACGCCATGGACGCCTGGAACAAGGGCACCCACGGCCGCAGCGGCCTGATCGACAAGGTGAAGGCCTCCACGCTGGACGAAGCTGCGGCTGAACAGCAACTGCTCGAATTCATCGCCAAATACATTCCCCGCAGCGGCTCGCCGATGTGCGGCAACACCATCGGGCAGGACCGGCGGTTTCTGGTCAAGTTCATGCCCAAGCTGGAGGCGTACTTCCACTACCGAAACCTCGACGTCAGCACCCTCAAGGAACTGGCCAAGCGTTGGAAGCCCTCGGCCTACAGCGCCTTCAAGAAACAGCAGGCGCACACCGCGCTGGCCGACGTGCACGAGTCCATCGAGGAGCTCGCCCATTACCGGGACACCTTCCTTCGCCTGACTGATTGACAAAAGATTAGGTGAAAACCCGAAGCCGTGCAATAATCGCAGGCTTCGCTGATTTGACATGTCGTAGGACGACAGATCAGCGTCTCTTGCATCTCCCTATCTTGCACACCGCGCCCGATCGCAATTGCTGATCAAAAAGGGCCACAGCCTCAGGCGTTAGCCGGAAGCTGAATGTCGTTGGATGGTTGATGTTTTTAACCACCAACGGGGCGCCGCCTACGGCAGCGCTCGCGTTTGAGATTGATATCTACATGACCGACGCTTTTGAAGCGCAGGGCGAGTTCGCGCCTGTGCAATCCTCTACCAACAACGAATTCACCGCCGCTGTGGACACCATGTCCGAAGCGCCGATCCTCGAGGCGCTCGACGCAGCCGCCCCCGAGATCGCTGCGGTCGAAGAACCCAGCCTGCCCAACGGCTTCATCCGCCTGGGCCTCGCCCCCGAACTGATCGCCGCCGTGGCCGACCTGGGTTTCACCCAGCCGACCACCGTGCAGGACAAGGTCATTCCGCTCGCCATGGGTGGCGAAGCCGGCCAGGACGGCAAGGCCCGTTTTGTCGACCTGATGGTCTCCAGCCAGACCGGTTCCGGCAAGACCGCAGCCTTCCTGCTGCCCGTGCTGCACACCCTCCTGAAGCGCCAGGCCGAAGCCGAAGCCGAAGCCAAGGCCGAATTCCAGCGTCAGGCCGCCGAAGCCGCCGCCCGCGGTGAAGCCGCCCCGAAGAAGCCCAAGCGCAAGGACCCGACCAACACCCGTCATTTCAAGGCCGCCACCCCCGGCGCCCTGATCCTGTGCCCGACGCGCGAACTGGCTCAGCAAGTCGCACACGACGCCATCGAACTGGTCCGCCATTGCCGCGGCCTTCGCATCGCCAACGTGGTGGGCGGCATGCCTTACCAGCTGCAGATCGCCAAGCTGCAGAACGCCGACCTCGTGGTTGCCACCCCGGGCCGCCTGCTCGACCTGCAACGCTCGCAGCAACTCAAGCTCGACCAGGTCAAGTTCCTGGTGGTCGACGAAGCCGACCGCATGCTCGACCTGGGCTTCTCGGACGACTTGGCCGAAGTCAACCAGCTCACCATCGAGCGCCAGCAAACGATGATGTTCAGCGCCACCTTCGCGCCGCGCATCCAGCAACTGGCCCAGCGCGTCATGCGCGAGCCGCAGCGCATCACCATCGACAGCCCGCAAGAGAAGCACGTCAACATCAAGCAGTCGCTGTACTGGGCCGACAACAGCCAGCACAAGCGCAAGCTGCTCGACCACTGGCTGCGTGACACCAGCATCAACCAGGCCATCGTGTTCGCCAGCACGCAAGTCGAGTGCGACGGCCTCGCCAACGACCTGCAGCAAGAAGGCTTCAGCGCCGTGGCGCTGCACGGCGCCCTGAGCCAGGGCCTGCGCAACCGCCGCCTGATGGCGCTGCGCCAAGGCCAGGTGCAGATCCTGGTGGCGACCGACGTTGCCGCCCGCGGCATCGACGTGCCGACCATCACCCACGTCTTCAACTTCGGCCTGCCGATGAAGGCCGAGGACTACACCCACCGCATCGGCCGCACCGGCCGTGCCGGCCGCGATGGCCTGGCCATCACCTTTGCCGAATTCCGCGATCGCCGCAAGATCATGGACATCGAGCAATACAGCCGCCAGCAGTTCAAGGCTGAAGTGGTTGCCGGCCTCGAGCCGCAACAGCGCATGCCGCAATCGCGTCCGCCGATGGGCGAGTACCGCGGTGGCCGTGGCGACAACCAGTCGCGCGACCGCAAGTTCGGCAATGGCGGTGCAGGCGGCGGCGGTGGCTACCGCGGCAACAACGGCGGCGGCTATGCCGGCGCCAGCGGCTTCAACGACCGCAACGCACGCGGCCCGGCTCCGAGCCAAGGCCACCAGGCCCCGCGCGGCTTCCAGGGTGGCAACAACGCCGGCTTCGGCGGCGGTCGCGACGACGGCGGCAACAACGGTGGTGGCGCAGGCTACGGCCGCAAGCCGGGCTGGGGCGACAGCGCTCCGCGCGGCGGCCATGGCCAAGGTCACCACGGCGGTGGCCGCGGCGACGGTGGTTTCGCGCCCCGTGAAGGCTTCGCACCCCGCGAAGGTTTCGCTCCGCGCGGCAATGGCGCAGGCCATGGCGGCCCGGGCAAGGTGTTCGTGCCCCGCGATGCACAAAAGCGTGCATTCAAACCCACCCGCTGATCCATTGCAGAGCGGCCGATCGGCCGTCTCGCCCCAAAAGAAAGCCCGCGCTTCGCAAGAAGCGCGGGCTTTTTCATTGCGGGTTTTCGAGGGGGCTTCTACACCGAAGTTTGATTGACATCTGAATCGATGAAAAGTAATGTAATGACGCATTACTCCCCGGTCCGCACCGCGGCTGCCGGTTCATCGACATCTGCTTTTCAAACTTCGAACATGAAAATTGCGATTCTTGGCGGTGGTCACGGCGCTTACGCAGCCGCTGCGGACCTGTCCGAAGCCGGTCACGAGGTGCGTCTGTGGCGTCGTGATGCCGCCGCGCTCGAGCCGGTCGTGCGAGCCGGTGCCATCACGCTGAAAGATGCCGATGGCTCGCGCGAGGTGCCGCTCGCACTCGCAACCGCCGATATCGCCAAGGCGTTGAAGGACGCCGAGCTGATCGTCATTCCGACCCCCGCCATCGCACAGCACGACATCGCGCTCGCCATGGCTCCGCACCTCGCCGACGGCCAGGTCGTCTTCCTGCCGCCCGGCACCTTCGGCAGCTACGTGATGGCGAGAACAGTGAAGCAGGCCGGCAACCACGCCGACGTGGCCTGGGCCGAGACTGGCACCTTGCCGTACCTCGCGCGCAAGCACGGCGAGCGCGAAGTGAACGTCACGATCCGGGCGATCCGCTTGCCGACCGGCGTCTACCCGGCGCGTAAGGAGGCCGAGGCGATAGAGGTGATCCGCAAGGCCTACCCGGCCGTGCATGGCTGCGGAGACGCGCTTTCGGGCGCGCTGATGAACGCCGGCCCTGTCATCCATCCGCCGCTGATGGTGATGAACGCCGCCCCGCTGCAACACTTCGAGCGCTGGGACATCCACAACGAAGGCACCCAGCGCGCGGTGCGCGACGTGACCGACCGGCTCGACCGCGAGCGCATGGCGGTGCGCGAAGCCTTCGGACAGGGCGTGCCGCATTATCCGCTGGCCGACCACTACAACAACGACCGGTGGATGTACGGCGACGCGCACAAGCAGCTCGTCAAGTCCGGCGACTGGCGCGAGAACATCGACCTTCACACGCACCGTTACATCACCGAAGACACCGAAATCGGTCTGGCCTTCCTCGCCTCGGCAGCGCGCTATGCCGGGGTGGATGCGCCCATTGCACACGGCCTGCTGGCCATCGTCGGCGGCTTCCTGGGCCGCGATCTGCGCCATGGTCCGCGCACCTTCGAAAGCCTGGGCCTCGCCGACCTGAGTGCAGCACAGCTCAAGCAGAGGCTGCACGATGGCGAATGACCCCGCGTTGCCCCGCTTCGCAGCCGTCGGCGCCGGCCGCATGGGACGCGGCATCGCGATTGCATTCGCCTATGCCGGCCACCGCATCTCGCTGATCGACCTGCGCCAGCGCAGCGACCAAGCCTGGCAGCGCCTGCGCGACGAAGCGAAAACGGAGATCGAAGCCAGCCTCGCAGGACTCGCGCAACTCGGCGTGATCGATGCGGCGCAGATCCAGCCCATCGCCGCGCGCGTGGACTTCGTGAATGCCGCAGCCGCCCCGCAGGCGCTCGCCGCCGCCGAACTGGTGTTCGAAGGCGTCCCCGAAACCATGGACGCCAAGCGCGATGCCTTCGCGCATCTCAACCGCCATTGCCGCGACGACGCGATCCTCACCTCGACCACCAGCAGCATTCTGGTGACCGAACTCGCATCGCTGGTGCGACTGCCCGGGCGCTTTCTCAACATGCACTGGCTCAATCCGGCGTACGTGATTCCAGTGGTCGAGCTCAGCTGCCATCCCGGTACCGATGCCGCCGTGCTCGCACGCACCAAGGCGCTGATGGAAGAGATCGGCAAGCTGCCCGTGGTCTGCGGCGCCTCGCCCGGCTACATCGTGCCGCGCCTGCAGGCGCTGGTCATGAACGAGGCGGCTCGCATGATCGAGGAGGGCGCCGCCACCGCCGAAGAAATCGACAAGGCCACGCGCTACGGCCTCGGCCTGCGCTTCGCCGCGCTGGGCGTGGTCGAGTTCATCGACATCGGCGGCTGCGACATCCTGCACCATGCGAGCCGCGAGATGTCGGCCTCGATCGACAAGGGCCGCTACACCGCGCCAGCCATCGTCGATCGCATGGTCGAAGAAGGACGCCTCGGCCTCAAGAGCGGCAGCGGGTTCTACGACTACGAGGGCCGCGACATCGCCGCCTATCGACGCGACGTGCTCTCGCGCACGCTGGGCGAGTTGAAGCACGCGGGCCTGTGGCGTGCACCTGCGGGCGAGACGGTGTCATGACCATCCGCCGTGCCTTTGCCGACCTGTCGGTGGGACAGGTGCACTACGCGACGTGCGGCGACGCGGAGGCGCCGGCTGTTCTGCTGCTGCACCAGTCGCCGCGCAGCTGGGCCGAATACCGCGAGGTGCTCCCGCTGATCGGCTCACGGTACCGTGCCATTGCGATGGACACCGCGGGCTTCGGCGACTCCGCGGACGGCGGCGTGCCGGCGAGCATCGAACAGTGGGCGCGGGTGGCGCGCGAACTGCTCGATGCGCTGGGCATTCGCGACGCCGTGGTCGTGGGCCATCACACCGGTGGCGTCGTCGCGCTCGAACTGGCAGCTGCATTTCCGGATCGCATTCGCGGCCTGGTGCTGTCATCCACGCCGTACACCGATGAGCCCTTTCGCGTTGCGCGAGCCCAGCGGCCGCCCATCGACGAGGTCGCGCCCAGCGAAGACGGAAGCCATCTCGCCGCACTGTGGCAAAAGCGCCAGGGCTTCTATCCAGCGGGTCGCGCCGACTTGCTCGAGGCCTTCGTGCTGGACGCATTGAAGGTCGGTCATCGCGTGGAGGAGGGGCATCGTGCTGTCGCGTCCTATCGCATGGAAGATCGCATTGGCTGTGTAACGCAGCCTGCGCTCATCATCCGCGCCACCGACGATCCCTTCGCTGCACCGCATGCCGTCGAACTTCTGCACCGCCTGCCGCAAGCGCGCATCGTCGACATCGAAGGCGGCATGGTCCCCTTGCCCGACCAGATGCCCGAAGCCTTTGCACGCACTCTGCTCGACTTTCTTTCGACACTGCCATGAAGGCCGTCCGCATCCACGGTTTCGACGCGGTGCCTGCGGTGGAAGAGGTGGTCGATCCTGTTGCGCGCCCCGGCCGCACCATCGTCCGCATGCAGGCGGCAACCGTCGGTCACATCGATCGCACCGTGTGGCGTGGCAGTTTCCTGCGGCATCCGCCGTTGCCCTACACGCCGGGCGTGGAAGCCGCGGGCATCGTTGTCGCGAGCGAACGCTACGACGTGGGACAGCGTGTGTGGCTGCGCGGCAGCGGGCTGGGCACCTTGTTCGATGGCACCTGGTGCGAACTGATCGATGCGCCCGACGAAGCCCTCGGCCTCTTGCCCGATGCATTGCCGATGACGCTCGGTGCAGCCTTCTTCTCGCCCACCACATCGGCATGGGTGGCGCTGCACGAAGTCGCGAAGCTGCAGGCCGGCGAACAGGTGCTGGTGACTGGCGCAAGCGGCGCAGTCGGCTCTCTCGCAATGCAGCTTGCAAGCGATGCGGGCTGCACCGTGGCGCGGGTGGATCCCGACGCCGGACCGCCCGCCGTCGCCAGCGCCGACCTGCTCATCGACACTGTGGGCGGCAGCGTCCTCGCGACGGCGCTGCCTGCCGTGCGGCCCGGTGGGCGCGCCGTGCTGATCGGCTACACCGCCGGGCCCACGCTGCAACTCGACATTGCGTACTTCCTGCAGCGCGATGTCGCTCTGCTGCCGCTCAACATGTTCCGGCGAGAGGCCGCAGGCCGCGCCGCCGCGCCCGAATTGCTCGCGCGGTTGGCCGATGGCCGCCTGCACCTCGATGTGCAGAGCTTCGCGCTGGCCGATGCCGCCATCGCACTCGACTGGATCGCGCAACGCGGTCATCGCGGGCGCGCGGTGCTGGTGCCCTGGCTGCGCTAAGCGCGAAGAGCGAACGCCTTACTCCTCTCCGGCTCTTCGAGCGGCACATGCACATGCAGTTCGATCATTCGCCGCAGTGTCTGCTTGAGTTCTTCGGCCCGTCGCAGGCCGAAGGGCTCGAGCACGCGCCGCTCGTGTTCGCGAGCCAGCTCCATGAGGTGCTCGACCGCCTTCAACCCCGCAGGTGTGATGCGCACCAGCGTGATGCGACGGTCACTTTCATGGGGCAGCCGCTCGACCTGTCCGCGCGATTCCATGCGGTCCAGCAAGCGCGTCACCGTCGGCTGCTTGGTCACGGTCACCTGTGCGAGCTGGCCGATGCTGACCGGTTCGCTGCCCGCGAGCGAGGCCATCACGCGCCACTCCGACACCGAGAACCCTTGCTGGCGCGCCACCTCGTGGAATTCCGACGAGATCAACTGGCTTGCCTGCGCCAGCAGGGCAGGCAGGTAGTCGTCGACGAAGCGATGCGACTCAGGCGTCGACTTGGCCATGAAGGCACCTCAAGGTTGCCGCGGGCACGCTGCTTGCATGTTTAGGGTAATACATGATTGTGGATACATTCATTTGTCAACATTATAGAAAGCGTGATGTGGCACCTGAAGCGCATCCTCCCACGAGAAAGAAGAAGGACCCACATGGCTGAGCGTTCGTTCGTCGAGGAAGTCAAGAAGCTGCGGCTTTCGGGCGGAGATGTGTTTCGCGGTGAAGGCATTCTGGCGGTCACCAAGGCCTTGCTCGAATCGGGGGTTTCCTACGTGGCCGGGTACCAGGGGGCGCCCATTTCGCACCTGATGGACGTGCTGGCCGATGCGCAGGACATCCTCGCCGAGCAGGGCATCCGCTTCGAGAACAGCGCGAGCGAAGCCACCGCCGCCGCCACGCTGGCCGCCTCCGTCAACTACCCGCTGCGCGGCGCCGTCACCTTCAAGGCCACCGTGGGCACCAACGTCGCGTCCGACGCGTTGGCCAACCTCGCCTCGGGCGGCGTGACCGGCGGCGCACTCATCATCGTGGGCGAGGACTACGGCGAAGGTTCATCGATCATGCAGGAGCGCAGCCACGCGTTCGCGATGAAGTCGCAGATCTGGCTGCTCGATCCGCGCCCCAACCTGCCGAGCATCGTCGATGCGGTGAAGACGGGTTTCGATCTCTCCGAGGCCAGCAACACGCCCGTGATGCTGCAGCTGCGCATCCGCGCGTGCCATGTGCACGGCCACTTCATCGCCGGCGACAACAAGCGCGCCAAGTTCACGCTGCAGGAAGCGCTGGAGAACCCGCAGCGCGACGTGAGCCGCATCGTGCTGCCGCCCGCGAGCTTCGTGCACGAGCAGGAAAAGGTGAAGGACCGCTGGCCCGCCGCGGTGCGCTTCATCGAGGAGCGCCAGCTCAACGAGTTCTTCTCCGAGGACGCCGACGACATTGGCATCATCGTGCAGGGCGGCAGCTACAACACGCTGCTGCGCGCGCTGGAGCGGCTCGACCTCGCCGATGTGTACGGCAACACCAAGGTGCCGCTCTACGTGATGAACGTGGCGTACCCCGTCATCGAGAGCGAAGTCATCCGCTTTTGCGAAGGCAAGCGCGCGGTGCTGATCGTGGAAGAGGGTCAGCCCAACTTCGTCGAACAGAACCTCGCGACGATCCTGCGCCAGGCCGGCTCCACGACGGCGCTGCATGGCAAGGACATGCTGCCCGTTGCCGGCGAGTACACGTCCTCCGAACTGCTCAAGGGCGCGCGTGCCTTCTGCGAGCGCTACGAGCGCCTCGCGCCGCTGCCCGCACCGGTGCGCAAGGTGATCCCGCTCAGGGAAGTGGCCGCCATTGGCGTGGACGCCGCGCCCGAGCCGGCCGTGCCGTCCTCAGCTCTCGGCGATGTCGTGCATGCCCGTCCCCCGGGCTTCTGCACCGGCTGCCCCGAGCGTCCGATCTTCAGCGCGATGAAGCTGGTCGAGCGCGAACTCGGCGCGCACCATGTGAGCGCCGACATCGGCTGCCACCTGTTCTCGATCCTGCCGCCCTTCAACATCGGCAACACCACGATGGGCTACGGCCTTGGTGGCGCGGGTGCGTCCGCGTTGAATGCGCCGGCCGGCAAGCGCGCCATCTCGATGATGGGCGACGGTGGCTTCTGGCACAACGGCCTCACCAGCGGCGTGGCGAACTCGGTCTTCAACAAGAGCGACAACCTCACCATCGTCGTCGACAACAACTACACCTCGGCCACGGGCGGGCAAGACATCCTCTCCTCGAACGCCGTCAACAAGACACGCAGCACCGGCCACGAAATCGAGCGCGCCGTGCGCGGCGTCGGCGTGGAATGGGTGAAGACGCTGCGTCGCACCTACGACGTGGCGGGCATGCGCGATGCGCTCAAGGAAGCGCTCACCACCACGAAGAAGGGCCCCAAGGTCCTGATCGCGCAGTCGGAGTGCATGCTCAACAAGCAGCGCCGCGAGAAGCCGCTGGTGCGCAAGGCCATCGCCGACGGCAAGCGCATGGTGCGCGAGAAGTTCGGCGTCGATTCGGACACCTGCACCGGCGACCACTCGTGCATCCGTCTGTCGGGCTGCCCGTCGCTCTCCATCAAGCCCAACCCCGATCCGCTGCGCACCGACCCGGTCGCGACCGTGCTCGACAGCTGCGTGGGCTGCGGCGTGTGCGGCGAGGTTTCGCATGCCGCGGTGCTGTGCCCTTCGTTCTACAAGGCGCAGATCGTGAGCAACCCCACCGGCTGGGACAAGCTGCGCGAGCGCGTGCGTTCTGCCGTCATCGGCTGGCTGCAGCGCGGCGAAGCGCGCCGCCGTGAAGCCTATGCCTTCTGAAGCGATGACGAACATCAAGGCACAACCGATCAAGATCGCGATCCTCGCCATGGGCGGGGAGGGCGGCGGCGTGCTGGCCGACTGGATCGTGGACATGGGCGAGGCGAATGGTTATGTCGCGCAGACCACTTCGGTGCCGGGCGTGGCCCAGCGCACCGGCGCGACCATTTACTACGTCGAGCTGTATCCGATCGCGCAAGCCGACGCCGATGGCGGACACCCTGTGCTGGCATTGATGCCCTTGCCGGGCGATGTCGATGTGGTGCTCGCATCGGAACTCATGGAAGCCGGCCGCGCGGTGCAGCGCGGCCTCGTCACGAACGACCGCACCACACTCATCGCCTCCACGCACCGCGTGTTCTCCATTGCCGAGAAGAGCGCACTGGGCGATGGGCGTGTCGACAGCGCGCAACTGCTCGCGCACACGGCCAAGGCCGCCAAGCGCTTCATCCGCTTCGACATGGCGCAAGCCGCCGAAGCATCGGGCAGCGTGATCAGCGCCGTGCTCTTCGGTGCGCTCGCGGGGTCTGGCGTGCTGCCGTTCAGCCGTGCGCAGTTCGAGGCGACCATCGAGCGCGGCGGCGTGGGCATCAAGCCCAGCCTGAAGGCCTTCGGCGGCGCATTCGCTCGCGCACAGGCCGGCGACGACGGCGAGACGCCGCCGGAACCGGCAGTGGCCCCGCCAATGCCGCAACCGCGCCACCCGGCCGTGCGCGCGCTGGTCGAACGCGTGCAACACGACTTTCCGCTGGCCGCACAAGACTTCTTGCTCGAAGGGGTGCGTCGCCTCATCGACTACCAGGACGTGGCGTATGCCGGCCTGTACCTAGACCGCATGGCCACGATCGCTGCATTGCCCAGCAACGACGACCACCGCCTGCTGCGCGAGACCGCACGCCACCTCGCGCTCTGGATGTCCTACGAAGACACCGCCCGCGTGGCGGCCCTCAAAACCCGCGCCACCCGCTTCGAGCGCGTGCGCGGCGAAGCCCGCGTGCAACCCGGCCAGGTGCTTGCGATCAACGAATACATGCACCCGCGCCTGCAGGAAATCTGCGAGACGCTGCCAGGTGGCATCGGCCGTTGGCTGATGGGTTCCACGTTGCCGAAGAAGATCGTCGAGCGCTTCACGCAACACGGCCGCGTGATCCAGACCAGCTCGCTGCGCGGCTACCTGATGCTGCGCACGGTCGCTGCCATGAAGCGCTGGCGCCGTTCGACGATGCGCTACGCGGAAGAAAACCGCCGCATCGAGGAATGGCTGCAGCGCATCGCCGCGACCGCGCAGCGCAACCCCGAACTGGCGGTGGAACTCGCGCAGTGCCAGCGCCTCGTCAAGGGCTACAGCGACACGCACGAGCGCGGCATCCGCAACTACGACACCGTGATGCGCGCGGTCGAGCGCGCCGGTGCACAACTCGCTCCCGCTACCTTGCGCGAGTTGCGCGACGCGGCGCTCGCCGATGAACACGGCCACAAGCTGCAAGCCGCGCTGGCGCAGCACGCGCTGGCCTGAAGAGACAACGGACGCACGATGACCGCTCCCACCGCCACGCTCCAGCTTCGTGTCGCCGAAGCGCGCCAACTCAATCCGCTGATCCGCATGCTGCGCCTGCGCGGCGAAGACGGTCGGCCGTTGCCCGGCTTCGCGGCCGGCGCCCACATCCGCGTGCAGGTGTTGCTGGCCGATGGCAAGACCGACTGGCGACACTACTCGCTGATCAACTTTGCGACCGCGCGCAACGCCACCAATGCGCCGACGGAATACGTGATCGCCGTACGCAAGGAAGCCGAAGGCCGCGGCGGCTCGCGCTTCATGCACGAAGGGTTGAACGAAGGCGACACGCTCGCCATCGAGGCGCCGAAGAACGACTTCCCGCTGCACACCGGCCCCGGCGGCTCGGTGCTGGTGGCCGGCGGCATCGGCGTCACCCCGCTCGCCACCATGGCCGCACGCCGCCGCGCCGAAGAAGCACCGGTGCGCATGCACTACGCCGGCCGCAGCCGCGAGCTGATGGCTTTCCTGCCCGAACTCAAGGCGCTGCTCGGCGACGACCTGCGCGTGCACACCGACGCCGAGGCCGGCGCGCCGCTGGACATCGACGCACTGCTCGACGACGTACCTGCCGGCGACCGCCTCTACGTCTGCGGCCCCAAGGTCATGCTCGACGCGGTGCTTGCCCGCACCCAGGCACGCGGCTGGGACCACGACCGCGTGCACTTCGAACTCTTCACCGAACCGGTCGCCGAAGAAGGCGACCAGCCCTTCGAGGTCGAACTCGCCCAGTCGGGCCAGCGCTTCACCGTCGCGGCCGACCAGAGCATCCTCGATTGCCTCATCGACAACGGCTGCGACCCGATGTTCGACTGCAAGCGCGGCGAATGCGGCGTGTGCGCCGTGCCGGTGCTCGAGGGCGAGATCGAACACCGCGACTACGTGCTCACCGCCCGCGAGAAGGCGGCTGGCAATGTCATGCAGATATGCATCTCGCGCGCCAAGGGTGCGCGCCTGGTGCTCGACATCTGAAGGAGATACCAGAACCATGCCTTCGTACAGAGACAACCCCGATGCCGTGCGCGCACTCGTGCAGAACGACCGCGTGCACCGCGACCTGTACACCAGCCAGGAACTCTTCGAGCTGGAACAGGAGCACTTCTTCGCCAACACCTGGAACTACGTCGGCCACGAGAGCCAACTGCCGAAACCCGGCGACTGGATCAGCAACGAGATCGCCGGCCGCCCGCTGATCGTGGTGCGCCACACCGACGGCAGCGTGCGCGCGATGATGAACCGCTGCGCCCACAAGGGCTCGCGCCTGGTGAGCGCGCCCTGCGGCAACACCGGAAAGTTCTTTCGCTGCCCGTACCACGCGTGGACCTTCAAGACCGATGGTTCGCTGCTGGCGATTCCGTTGAAGACCGGCTACGAGAACACCGCGCTGCACGAATGCGAGTCGGCCAAGGGCCTGACGACGTTGAAGCATGTGCGCAGCCACCGCGGTTTCATCTTCGTGAAGATCAACGACGCGGGCCCTGACTTCGACGAGTACTTCGGCGATTCGCTCAGCTCCATCGACAACATGGCCGACCGCTCGCCCGAAGGTGAGCTCGAAATCGCCGGCGGGTGCCTGCGCTTCATGCACCAGTGCAACTGGAAGATGTTCGTGGAGAACCTCAACGACACCATGCACCCGATGGTGGCGCACGAATCGTCGGCCGGCACCGCCAAGCGCATGTGGGCCGACAAGCCCGCCGACGAACCCAAGCCGATGGCGGTCGAGCAGTTCGTGCCCTTCATGTCCGACTACAAGTTCTTCGAGGACATGGGCATCCGCACCTACGACCACGGCCACAGCTTCACGGGCGTGCACTTCAGCATCCACAGCAAGTACAAGGCGATCCCTGCATACGACGACGCGATGAAGGCGCGCTATGGCGAGGAGAAGACCGCGCAGATCCTAGGCATGGCACGGCACAACACGGTGTACTACCCGAACCTCACGATCAAGGGCGCGATCCAGGCGATTCGCGTGGTGAAGCCGATCTCGGCCGACAAGACGCTGATCGAGAGCTGGACCTTTCGCCTGAAGGGCGCGCCGCCCGAGCTGCTGCAGCGCACCACCATGTACAACCGGCTCATCAACTCGCCGTTCTCGGTGGTGGGGCATGACGACCTGCAGGCCTATCGCGGCATGCAGGCCGGTCTGCATGCGAGCGGCAACGAGTGGGTGAGCCTGCACCGCGACTACGACGCGTCGGAACTGAAGGGCGGCGAGATCACCACCGGCGGCACCAACGAGCTGCCGATGCGCAATCAGTACCGCAGTTGGGTCAAGCGCATGACGGAGACCATGTGATGAGTGGCACCGACATCACGCGTCAGGACCTGATCGACTTCGTGGTGAACGAAGCGCACCTGCTCGACACCCGTCGCTACGAAGAGTGGAACGCGCTCTTCACCGACGACGCCTTCTACTGGGTGCCGCTCGTGCCCGACCAGGAAGACGGCCTCAACCACACCTCGCACCTCTACGAAGACAAGCTGCTGCGCGAGCTGCGCATCGAGCGCCTGAAGAGCCCGCGCGCGTTTTCGCAGCAGCCGCCGAGCCGCTGCCATCACCTGCTGCAGGTGCCGGTGGTCGAGACCTTCGACGCCGAGGGCAATCGCTTCGTGGTGCGCACCGGGTTCCATTACACCGAGTCGCAGGGCGACGAACTGCAGTTCTACGTGGGCACTTTCTTTCATTACCTCACAGTGCAGGACGGCGCGCTGCGCATGACGCTCAAGCGCGTCAACCTGCTCAACTGCGATGCGGCGCTTCCGGCCGTGCAGCTTTTCATCTAGGGACGTGATGCCACACACCACCGTCCATCAAGTCTTCGCGGCGACTGCCAAGCGCACGCCGCAGGCCGAGTTCCTGTTCACCGAATCGGTGACCGCTGCTGCCTATGGCATCGCGGCCGGCGCCATTCGTTGGAGTGAGGCTGCCACAGAGGTCGGGCGCTTGCGAGCGGCCTATGCGCAAGCCGGCTACGGGCACGGCCACCGCGTCGGCCTGCTGCTGGAGAACCGGCCTGCCTTTCTCTTTCACTGGTTCGCGCTCAATGCGCTGGGCGTGAGCGTGGTGCCGATCAACGCCGAGATGCGTTCGGCCGAACTGGTCTATCTCATCGGCCACAGCGAGATCGGCCTGGCGGTCACGCTGCCGGAGCGCGCCGCCGACCTGCACGCTGCCGCAGCCCAAGCCGGCGTGCCATTCGAGACCATGGGCCCCGGCGACGCGGTGCCTGAAGCGATGACCGCCGCACCACGCGCCCACGAGCCCGTCGGTGTTGATACCGAATGCGGCCTGCTCTACACCTCGGGCACCACCGGGCGCCCCAAGGGTTGCATCCTGAGCAACGCGTACTTCCTGCGCGCGGGCGAGTGGTACGCGGCACTCGACGGCGTGTGCAGCATCCGCCCCGACACCGAGCGCGTCATCACGCCGCTGCCGCTCAACCACATGAACGCGATGGCGTTCTCCACCATGGTGGTGCTGGTAGCGGGCGGCTGCCTGGTGCAGCTTGATCGCTTTCATCCGAAGACTTGGCTGGCGAGCGCGCGCGAAAGCGGTGCGACCATCGTGCATTACCTTGGCGTGATGCCCGCGATGCTGTTGTCGGCGCCCGCATCGGCCGCCGACCGCGACCATGCAATCCGCTGGGGCTTCGGCGCCGGTGTGGACCGCAAGAATCACGTGCCTTTCGAAGAGCGCTTCGGCTTCCCGCTGGTCGAGGCATGGGCCATGACCGAGACCGGCGCGGCCGCCTGCATCATGGCCAACCGCGAGCCGCGTCTCGTGGGCACGAGCTGCTTCGGACGCCAGGAAGACTTCGTGCAGATCCGCCTCGTCGGCGAGGACGGCAGCGATGTCGGCACCGATGCACCCGGCGAACTGCTCGTGCGCTCGGCAGGCAGCGACCCCAAGCGCTACTTCTTCTCCGGCTACCTGAAGGACGAGGAAGCCACGCGCGAAGCCTGGGCCGACGGCTGGTTCCACACCGGCGACCTGGTGTGCCGCGATGCCGAGGGCAACTTCTTCTTCGTTGACCGCAAGAAGAACGTGATCCGCCGCAGCGGAGAGAACATCTCGGCCGTCGAGGTCGAGAGCGTGCTCAACCAGCACCCGGCCGTGAAGACATCGGCCGTGGCCGCCACGCCCGATGCGGTGCGCGGCGACGAAGTGCTGGCCTGCATCGTGATGCGCGAAGACACCGATGTATCGCAGCGCGAGCAGTTCGCAGCCAGCATCGTCCAGCATGCGCTCGCGCAGTTGGCTTACTACAAGGCCCCAGGCTACGTCGCCTTCGTCGACGCACTGCCGCTCACGCCCTCGCAGAAGATTCAGCGCGGACAGCTGCGCGAGATGGCGCAGTCGCTGCCGGGGCAGGGCCACTGCATCGACACACGCGCGATGAAGAAGAGACAGGCGGGACAGGCATGACCCGCAATCGACTCTCCTACGAAGGCGTCGCGGTGGCCGTTCCGGTCACAGTGCCCTACGTGCGCTACTCCACGCGCACCGCGCACTGGTTCATCGGCCAGGCCGTCGAGGCACTGGTCAAGGCCAGCGGCGTGCCGAAGGAACAGATCGACGGCCTGTGCCTCAGCAGCTTCTCGCTTGCGCCCGACACGGCCGTGGGCGTCACGCAGCACCTGGGCCTTTCGCCGCGCTGGCTAGACCATGTGCCCACGGGAGGAGCCTCGGGCGTGATGTGCCTGCGCCGTGCCGCGCGTGCGGTGCAGGCGGGCGATGCGGACATCGTCGCCTGCGTGGGCGCCGACACCAACCACGTCGACTCATTCCGCCAGACGCTCGGCAGCTTCAGCAACTTCGCGCGCGATGCGAGCTACCCCTACGGCTCGGGCGGGCCGAACTCGATCTTCGCGTTCATCACCGCCAACTACATGCGCATCTACGGCGCCACGCGCGAGGACTTCGGCCGCATCTGCGTGGACCAGCGCACCAACGCGCTCGGCAATCCGAACGCGATGTTCAAGAAGGCGCTGACGCTGGAGGAGTACATGGCCGCGCGCCCCATCTCCGACCCCATCCATCTCTTCGACTGCGTGATGCCTTGCGCCGGTGCTGAGGCTTTCCTGGTGATGAGCGAGGAACGCGCACGCGACCTGGGCCTGGCGCACGTGGTGATCCGCGGCGCCATCGAACGCCACAACGCCTACGCCGAAGACCCGGTGATGGTGCAGGGCGGTTGGCGCAAGGACCGCGACGACCTCTACGCGCAGGCCGGCATCCAGCCCGACGCGCTCGATTTCGTGCAGACCTACGACGACTACCCCGTCATCGCGATGATGCAATTCGAAGACCTGGGCTTCTGCGAAAAAGGCGAGGGCCCGGCCTTCGTGCAGTCGCACACCATGACCTTCGACGGCAGCTTTCCGAACAACACGAGTGGCGGACAACTGTCGGCAGGGCAGGCGGGTGCGGCGGGCGGCTTCCTTGGCATGGTCGAGGCGATCCGCCAACTGACGGATCAAGCCGACAAGCGCACGGTGCCCGATGCGCAACTGGGCCTCGTCGCTGGCTTCGGCATGGTGACCTACGACCGCTGCCTGTGCACAGGTGCCGTCATCCTCGGGAGACCCGCATGACGATGCCGATGATGCGCCCCCCGCGCAAGAACCCGGTGCTGCGCACCCGGCAGATGAACCTGCCGCCCGGCGCACGCGGCCGCGTGGCGCTCGGCCTCACGGCCGCTGCCGCCGAGGGTCGCTTCGAACTGCAGACCTGCGAGGACTGCGGCACCGTGCAGTACCCGCCGCGCGAGGTCTGCCACAAGTGCCTCTCGGCCGCGTTGCGTTGGCGCGCGCAGAGCGGCGAAGGCGAACTGCTCGGCAGCACCACGCTGCACCACAGCAACGACCTGTTCTTCCGCGAACGGCTGCCCTGGCGGCTGGGGCTGGTGCACCTCGATGCCGGCCCGACGCTCATGGTCCACCTGCATGGCGAGGTCGGCGAAGCGCCCACCCGCGTGCGTGTCGGCGCCCGGCTCGACCGCGCGGGCCAGGCCGTTCTCATTGGTTTTCCGAATGAAGGGAGTGCCCATATGGCCGACGACAAGATGCTGCGTGAAATGACCAGCGACCCCAAGTTCCGCAAGGCGCTGGTGACCGACGGCAAGACCGAGACCGGCCAGGCCATCGTGCGCGCGCTGGTGAAGGCCGGCGCCGACATCGTCTGGGTCGGCCACGCCGAGCCCTGGAAGAAGATGGGCGACGGCCTGGACGACATCTCGGCGCTGCCGCAGGTGACGCTGGTGCCGCTGGACCTGACCAACGGCCGCCAGGTGACCGAGCTCGCGGGCTCCATCGGCGGCAAGGTCGACATCGTGATCAACAACGCCGAGGTGCACCGCACCTTCGGCATCGGCGCACGCCGCGGCACGGATGTGGCCAAGGCCGAGATGGACATCAACTACTTCGGCCTGCTGCGCCTGGCGCAGGAGTTCGGCCCCGCGCTCAAGGGCCGCTCGGCCGATGGTGCGACGGGCGCGACGGCGTGGGTCAACCTGCTGTCGATCTATGCGCTCAGCAACTTCCCGCCGCATGGCACCTTCAGCGCCTCGAAGGCGGCGGCGCATTCGCTGGCGCAGTGCCTGCGCGCCGAGATGCGTCCAGCTGGCATTCGCGTGATCAACGTGTTCCCCGGCCCCATCGACGACGAATGGAACCAGCACACGCCCCCGCCCAAGCTGGCGCCCACCGCCTTGGCCAACGCCATCGTGAAGGCACTGCGCGATGGCGTCGAAGACGTCTACCCAGGCGACGTCGCACAGGAATGGCTGGAGCGCTGGCGCGACAACCCCAAGGTGCTTGAACGCGAGCTGGCCGCAGGCGGCTGAGAACAGGAGCCACACGAATGACCACGACAACCGAACTGATGTCCGCCGCCGAAATCCTCGGCGGCCTGGTGACCGCCATGGCGAGCGGCCGCATCCGCGTGATCGACCTCACGCAGACGCTCACCCCCGAGTTCCCGCAGATCGCGCTGCCACCCGAGATGGGCCAGTGCTGGCCCTTCCGCATCGAGGAAGTGTCGAAGTACGACGAGCGCGGCCCGGGCTGGTACTGGAACAACTTCTCTTGCGGCGAGCACACCGGCACGCACTTCGACGCGCCGATCCACTGGATCTCGGGACGCGACCTGCCGAACAACTCGGTAGACACGATTCCGGTACAGAACTTCGTCGCGCCGGCCTGCGTGATCGACTGCTCGGCCGAGGTGCAGGGCAACGACGACTACCTGCTGAGCGTGGCCGACATCGAGCGCTACGAGGCCGCGCACGGCCGCATTCCAAAGGGCGCGTGGGTGCTGATGCGCACCGACTGGTCCAAGCGCAGCGACCCCGAGGCTTATCAGAACTTCGACGAGACCGGCCAGCACACGCCCGGCCCGAGCACAGAAGCCGTGCGCTTCCTGGTGGAGCAGCGCGATGTGCTGGGCTTCGGCTCCGAAGCCATCGGCACCGATGCAGGGCAGGGCTATCACCTGCGGCCGCCGTATCCGTGCCACTACTACATGCATGGGGCGGGGCGCTATGGGTTGCAGTGCCTGGCCAATCTCGATCTGCTGCCGCCTTCTGGCGCGGTGCTCATCTGTCCGCCGTTGAAGATCGAGAAGGGCAGCGGGAGTCCGTTGCGCGTGCTGGCTTTGGTGGGAGCTTGGCTATGACTCGCTGCTGCCGCATTAGCTTTGGCTCCTTCTCCCGCGTGCGGGAGAAGGCGGGGGATGAGGGTGCTTGCGAAGGCCGCAGGGGACACCCTCACCCCAACCCTCTCCCGCAGGCGGGAGAGGGAGCAAGACAAGGGGAGCGCGCATGACCGGCGCGGCACCGAAGGTGGCGGCGGTCACCGGCGGCAGCGCCGGCATCGGCAAGGCGATCTGCGAGGACCTGCTGGCGCAGGGCTACGAGGTGATCTCGCTCGCGCGCCGCAAGGCCGAGATCGACCACCCGAAGCTGCACAGCCTGGAGGTCGACCTGAGCGACCGCGCCGACACGGGCGAAGCGGTGCACGAGCTGGTCGAGCGTTTTGCGCCGACCACCATCGTCCACAACGCGGGCGTCATCCGCGCCGCGTTGCTGCCTGAAGTGAAGCTCGACGACCTCGATGCATTGGTCGACCTGCACCTGGGCTGCGCGATCCAGCTCGTGCAGGGTGCATTGCCCGCCATGCGTGCACAGCGTTTCGGCCGCGTCGTGCTGCTGTCGTCGCGCGCGGCGCTGGGCCTCGCCACCCGCACCAGCTATTCCGCCACCAAAGCCGGCATGCTGGGCATGGCGCGCACCTGGGCGCTGGAACTCGCAGCGGACGGCATCACGGTGAATGTGGTGGCGCCCGGGCCCATCCGCACCGACATGTTCTACGACGTCGTCGAAGCCGGCAGCGAGAAGGAACGCGCGCTCGCGGCCTCCGTGCCGGTCAAGCGCCTGGGCGAATCGGCCGACGTGGCACGCGCCGTGCGCTTCTTCGCCGACCCCGACAACAGCTTCGTCACCGGCCAGGTGCTCTATGTCTGCGGCGGCACCAGCGTCGGTAGCCTGGCGCTCTAGTTTTTATTCCCGTTCCGTTCAAAAAACATCACCTCTGGAGCATCGCCATGAAAGTCCTGAACCGATTCCGTGCCCTCGCAAGCATTGCCGTGGGCCTCGGCGCCCTGACCGCCGTGGCTGGCGCGTGGGCCGCCGATCTCAAGGTCGGTTTCATCACGTCGCTCTCGGGGCCGGTGTCGTCGCTGGGCATTCCCTACGAGAAGGGCATGAAGGCCGCGCTCGCCTACAAGGCGGACCTGGGCGGCCGCAAGATCCAGCTGGTGCAGCTCGACGATGCCTCCGACCCGTCCACGGCCGCGCGCAATGCCCGCAAGATGATCGACGAGGACAAGGTCGACGTCATCATCGGCACCGCAGGCTCGCCCGGCGCATTGGCCATCGCCGGCGTGGCGCGCGAAACGAAGACGCCGCTGATCTCCATCGCCAACGCCAACCTGCCGGGCGAAGAGGGCGCGTGGATGGTCACGCTGCCGCAACCCGCGCCGCTGATGGTGAGCGCAGTGGTCGAGCGCATGAAGAAGTCGGGCGTGAAGACGGTCGGCTACATCGGCTTCTCAGACGCCTGGGGCGACCTGGTGTACGACGCGCTGCAGAAGAGCGCGGAGCCAGCGGGCATCAAGATCGTGTCGAACGAGCGCTATGCGCGCGCCGATTCGTCGGTGACCGGCCAGGTGCTCAAGATCGTGGCGCTGCGCCCCGATGCGGTGATCACCGGCACCTCCGGCACACCCGGCGCGTTGCCGTACCTGGCGCTCGCCGAGCGTGGCTACAAGGGCCAGATCTACGGCATGCATGCGCTCATCAACCCCGACTTCGTGCGCGTGGGCGGTGCAGCCGTCGAAGGCATGCTCGCGCCGACCGGGCCGGTGATCGTCGCCGAGCAGTTGTCGAACGACAACCCGATCCGCAAGGTCTCGATGGACTTCCGCGCGGCCTACCAGAAGGCCAACGGCGCGCCGCCGACCGATGCCTTCTCGGCCTACACCTTCGATGCCTGGCTGCTGTACCTGGACGCTGCCCAGCGCGCACTCGCCACCAAGGCCGAGCCGGGCACGCCGCAGTTCCGCCTCGCGCTGCGCGACGCCATCGTCAGCACCAAGGAGCTGGTGGGCACGCACAGCGTCTACAACTTCAAGCCGACCGATCGCTATGGATCGGACGAGCGCTCGCGTGTGGTCGTGAAGCTTGAAAAGGGCCAGTGGAAGCTGGTTCCCTGATGCAACGCACACAACACACGCTGGAGCAACCTCGATGAAAAAGAAACTGGTCCGCATTCTCGGCCTCACCGCCGTCGCACTGGCAGCTGCACAGGCCATGGCGGCTGATCTGAAGATCGGCTTCATCAGCTCGCTGTCGGGGCCTGTCGCCGCACTGGGTGTGCCCTACGAAAAGGGCATTCGCGCAGCCATCGCCGAGCACCCGGAAATCGGTGGCCGCAAGGTCCAGCTGATCGTGCTCGACGATGCCTCCGACCCCACGACCGCCGGCCGCAATGCCCGCAAGCTGGTGACGGAAGACAAGGTCGATGTGCTCATCGGCACCTCGGGTGTGCCGGGTGCGATGGCCATCGCCTCTGTGGCGCGTGAGCTGAACACGCCGCTGATCTCGCCCACGCCGGTGACCATCGCCGGCCCCGAGGGCGCGTGGACGGTGACGGTATCGCAGCCCTTTCCGCTCATGGTGGCGGGCGTGGTGGATCGCATGCAGAAGTCCGGCGTGAAGACGGTGGCCTTCATCGGCTTCTCCGACGCGCTGGGCGACCTCGCCTACGACTCGCTGATGAAGAGCACGGCCGCCGCCGGCATCAAGGTGGTGGCGAACGAGCGCTATGCGCGCAGCGATTCGTCGGTGGCGGGGCAGATCCTGAAGATCGTCGCGGCGCGGCCCGATGCCGTGTTCGCAGGCAACTCCGGCACGCCCGGCGCGCTGCCCTACATCGCGCTCGCCGAGCGCGGCTACAAGGGCAAGATCTACGGCACGCACGGGCTCATCAACGCCGACTTCGTGCGCGTGGGCGGCGCCTCCATCGAAGGCCTGCAGGTGCCCAGCGGCCCCGTGCTCGTGGCCGACCAGTTGCCCGACAGCAACCCCATCAAGAAGGTGTCGATGGCCTTCCGTGCGGCCTACCAGAAGGTCAACGGCGCAGTGCCGACCGATGCCTTCTCCTCGTACACCTACGACGCCTACCTGCTGTTGGCCGACGCCGCCTCGCGCACCAAAGGCGAGCCTGGCACGCCGCAGTACCGCACGGCACTGCGCGACGCCATCGTGAGTACCAAGGAGCTGGTGGGCACGCACGGCATCTACACCTTCAAGCCCGACGACCGCTACGGCTCCGACCAGCGCGGCGTGGTGATCGTGCAGATGAACAAGGGCCAGTGGAAGCTGGTCCCCTGAAAGAAACCTGAGCGCCCGCCGATGACCAGCTACCGCCATCATCCCGACCGCATCGCCGCCCTGGTGCAGGACGACCGCGTGCACCGCGACCTGTACCTGAGCGAGGAGATCTTCGCGCTCGAACAGGAGCGCCTGTTCGCGAACACCTGGGTCTTCCTCGGCCATGCGAGCCAGGTGCCGGATGCGGGCGACTTCGTGACGCAGGAGGTCGCGGGCCGGCCGCTGCTGATGGTGCGGCAGCCCGACGGCGCGGTGCATGTCATGTACAACCGCTGCGCCCACAAGGGCACGCAGCTGGTGACGGACGAGAGCGGCAACACCGGCCGCTTCTTCCGCTGCCCGTACCACGCGTGGACCTACAAGCTCGACGGCGCGCCGCTCGGCGTGCCGCTGAAGGCCGGGTATGAAGGCACACAGCTCAAGGCCTGCGAATCGGGTCAGGGGCTTTCCGTGGTGAAGCATGTGAAGGTCTACCGCGACTTCGTGTTCGTGCGCCTGGCCGACACCGGCCCCACGTTCGAGGACTACTTCGGCGAAGTGCTCGGCGCCATCGACAACATGGTCGACCGCTCGCCCGAAGGCAAGCTCGCCGTGGGCGGCGGCGTGTTGCGCAACATCGTCCACTGCAACTGGAAGATGTACCTGGAGAACATCAACGACACGGTGCATCCGATGTCGACGCACGAATCGGCCACCAAGGCGGCCGAGGCGCTGTGGGAAGGCCATGCGCCCACCGACCCCAAGCCGATGGCGATGGAGCAGATCCTGCCCTTCGGCTCGGGCTACGAGTTCTTCGACAGGATGGGTGGGCGGGTGTTCGCCAACGGGCACAGCGTACTGGGCGTCAACTTCAGCATCCACTCCAACTATGCGCAGCTGCCCGAGTACGAGGCCGCGATGCAGGCGGCGCACGGGGCCGAGCGCGCGGCCGACATCCTGCAGCGCTCGCCGCAGAACTCGGTCTTCTATCCGAGCCTGTCGGTCAAGGGCTCGCCGCAGGCGATCCGCGTGATCCGTCCGCTGGCCGCCGACCGCACGCTGATCGAGGCCTGGAGCTTCCGCGCGGCCGGCGCGCCCGCACTGCTCTTCGAGCGCGCAATGAGCTACAACCGGCTCGTGTTCTCGCCGATGTCGGTGGTGGCGCACGACGATGTGCACCTGTTCGAGAGCATCCAGCAGGGCCTGCGGGCCGGTGGCAACGAATGGGTGAGCCTGCACCGCAACTTCGACGCGGCCGAACTCGCGCAATCGACGATCACCACCAACGGCACGAACGAGCTGCTCATGCGCAACCAGTTCCGTGCCTGGGCGAAGGCGATGGCATCGGAGGTCGTGGCATGAACGATCCGCACGACTTCATCGCCCACGAGGCGGCCTTGCTCGACGAGCGGCGCTTCGACGACTGGCTGGCGCTCTTCGCTGACGACGGCTACTACTGGGTGCCGTTGCTGGGTGCGGCGCAGGCCGATCCGTTCTCGCACAACTCGCTGGCCTATGAAGACCGGCTGCTGCTGCAGCTGCGCGTCGACCGCCTGAAGAGCCCGCGCGCGCATTCGCAGCATCCCGAGAGCCACAGCCAGCACGTGCTACAGCCTTCACGCATCGAGAGCGAGACGGCCGACGAAGTGCACCTGCGCACGCCGTTCATCTACGTCGAGGCGCGCGGCGAAGCCCAGATCCTGCTGAGCGGCATTGCCCGCCACCACCTTGTGCGCACGCCATCGACGCCTTCGGGCTGGGCCATCCGCCAGAAGCGCATCGATCTGCTCAACGCCGGGCGCGCGTTGCCGGCGATCCAGTTGTTCATCTGAGTCATCCGTCCTTTCCACCCATCCTCACTGGAGCTACGACATGAAGAGCCTGATGCTGACCCTGACGCGCGGTGCCCTCGCCGCGGCGCTCGCCGCCTGTGGCGTTGCGAGCGTTCTTGCGGCCGACCTGAAGGTCGGCCTGAGCGTTTCGCTCTCTGGGCCGAACTCCTCGCTGGGCGTGCCCTATGCGAAGGGCATGCAGGCGGCGCTCGCCTACAAGCCCGAGATCAACGGCCGCAAGGTGCAGCTGGTCGTGCTGGATGACGGCTCCGACCCGACCACCGCCGGCCGCAACGCGCGCAAGCTGGTCGAAGAGGAAAAGGTCGATGTGCTCATGGGCACATCGGGGGTGCCGGCGGCCATCGCGATGGCGCAGGTCGGCCGCGATGCGAAGACGCCGATGATCGGACTCACGCCCATCCTGTTGGACCCGAACGAGAACCCGTGGGTCATGACGGTCGCGCAGCCCACGCAGCTGATGATCGACGCGGTGGTCGAGCGCATGAAGCGCAACAACGTGAAGACGGTGGGCTACATCGGCTTCACCGACGCATGGGGCGACCTGGTGTACGACGCGCTCATGAGGGCCGCGCCCGGCGCGGGCATCAAGGTGGTGAGCAACGAGCGCTATGCGCGCGCCGACGCCTCGGTGACCGGCCAGGTGCTCAAGATCGTGGCGCTGCGCCCCGACGCGGTGATGACCGGCGGCGCCGGCACACCCGGTGCGCTGCCGTTCCTTGCGTTGCAGGAGCGCGGATACAAAGGCGGCGTGTACGGGCAGCACGGCCTCATCAACCCCGACTTCGTGCGCGTGGTCGGTGCAGCAGGGCAAAACGCCTTGATGCCCACCGGCCCGGTGATCGTCGCCGAGCAGCTGCCCGACAGTTACCCGACCAAGAAGATCGCGACCGAGTTCCGCGCGGTGTTCCAGAAGGTCAACAACGCGCCGACCAGCGATGCCTTCTCGGCCTATTCCTTCGACGGCTGGCTGGTGTTCGCCGACGCCGCCTCGCGCGCCATGAAGAAGGCCGAGCCGGGAACGGCCGAGTTCCGCGTCGCGCTGCGCGATGCCATCTTCAGCACCAAGGAAGTGGTGGGCACGCACGGCGTCTACACCTTCAAGCCCGGCAGCCTTTACGGCGTGGACGAGCGCGCCCGCGTGATCGTCAAGCTCGACAACGGCCAATGGAAGCTCGCACCTTGAACCGCTTCACGACCACGATGTTCTTGCCAGGGGTTTTTCTATGACATGGGACGTGGCGCTGATCCTCGTCACCGATGGCCTGGCCAACGGTGCCGTCTATCTGCTGGCCGGGCTCGGGCTGGTATTGATCTTTTCCGTGACGCGCGTGGTGTTCGTGCCGTTCGGCGACATCGCGGCCTTTGCGGCCCTGTCGCTCGCGGCCTTCGAAACCGGCCGCGTGCCGGCGACCATCGGCATGGTCGCGGTGCTGGCGGCTTTGGCTCTGGCCACCGAAGTCGGCAGCTTGCTGCGGCGCGGTGAAGCGGCGCGCATTCCGAAGGCGGTGCTGATGTGGGGTGTGCTGCCCGCGATCCCGTGCGTGCTCGCATGGCTCGCGGCGCGGCCCGGCGTGCCAGTGGCGGTGCACATCGCGGTGGCGGTGCTGCTGGTGGTGCCCATCGCGCCGCTGCTCGCACGGGTGGTGTTCCAGCCGATCGCCGATGCGTCGGTGCTGGTGCTGCTGATCGTGTCGCTCGCGCTGCACTTCCTGCTCTCCGGTCTGGGCCTGCTGTTCTTCGGCCCTGAAGGCTCGCGCACCACGCCGCTCACCAGCGCGGTGTTCACGCTCGGCGACGGGTTCACGGTCAGCGGCCAGGTGGTGCTGATGGTGGGGGCTGCCATCGTGCTCAGCGGGTTGTTCTTTCTCGTGTTCGAGCGCACGGTGGCCGGCAAGGCACTGCGCGCCACGGCGGTCAACCGTGTCGGCGCGCGGCTGGTCGGCATCCGGCCGGTGCGCACGGCGCTGCTGGCATACGGGTGCGCATCGTTGCTCGCCGGGCTCATCGGCGTGCTGATCGCGCCGGTGACGACCATGTACTACGACTCCGGTTTCATCATCGGCCTGAAGGCCTTCGTGGCCGCGATCATCGGCGGGCTCGTGAGCTACCCGATGACGGCCGTGGGCGCGCTCGCCGTCGGCGTCGTGGAGAGCTTTGCCTCGTTCTGGAGCGGTGCGCTGAAAGACGTGATCGTGTTCAGCCTGCTCATCCCGGTGCTCATGCTGCGGTCCTTCATGGTGACCCATTCGGAAGAGGAAGAAGACGAGGTGGACCAATGAACGGCAACCGCAAACGCATGGGCTGGATCGCTGCGGTGGTCGTCGTGCTGGCCCTGGTGCCGGCGGTGGCGGGCAGCTTCACGGTTTCGCTGCTCAACGACATCGGCATCGGTGCGCTGGTCGCGCTCGGGCTGGTGCTGCTCACCGGCGTGGGCGGCGCGACCTCGTTCGGACAGGCCGCCTTCGTGGGCATCGCGGCCTACGCGACGGCGTGGCTCACGACGGCGCAGGGCATGTCGCCGTGGATTGGCCTCTTGTTCGCGCTGCTGCTCACGGGCCTCTCGGCGCTGGCCATCGGCATGCTGACGCTGCGGCTCGGAGGGCACTTCCTGCCGCTCAGCACGATCGCGTGGGGGCTGTCGATCGCCATGCTGTTCGGCAACGTCGATGCGCTCGGCCGCCACACGGGCCTGTCGAACATTCCGGCGCTGCAGGTCGCGGGCTGGTCGCTGGCCGATCCGCGCTCGATGTACTACCTGATCTGGGTGGTGGTCGGGCTGGCCTGCCTGTTCAGCCACAACCTGCTGCAGTCGCGCCCGGGCCGCGCCATTCGCGGGCTGCGCGGCGGCGCGACGCTGCTGGCGAGCGTGGGGGCGGATGCGTACCGCGTGCGGCTCTCGCTGTTCGTGACGGCTGCGCTCTTCGCAGGGTTGGCCGGCTGGCTCTATGCGCACATGAACCGCTTCGTGAGCCCGTCGCCCTTCGACGTGCGCGCGAGCATCGAGTACCTGCTGATGGCCGTGGCCGGCGGCCTCGGGCAACTGGCGGGCGCGCTGGTGGGCGCCGCGCTGGTGCTGGTGCTCAAGAACGGGCTGCAGGACGTGCTGCCGATGCTCACGCAGCGCGCGGGCCAGCTGGAGGCCGTGGCCTTCGCCGCGCTCTTCATCCTGCTGCTGCACTTTGCGCGCGGCGGGTTGATGGGACTGCTGCGGCGCTGGACGCGCAAGCGCGGCGGCACGCAGGGCGCTTCGCGCCATGAGGCACCGCCGGTCGACCCGCTGCCGCATCGCCAACTGCCGGCGCGCGGCACGCAGGTGCTGTCGGTGAATGGCGCGGTCAAGCGCTTCGGCGGGCTGGTGGCGGTGAACGATGTGAGCTTCGACGTGAAGGCCGGCGAGATCGTCGGGCTGATCGGGCCGAACGGCGCGGGCAAGTCGACCATGTTCAACCTGCTGACCTGCACGCTGCCGATGACATCGGGCCAGGTGCGCTTTCTGGACCACGACATCGCCGGCATGCCGCAGCGTCAGGTGGCGCGGCTGGGACTGGCCCGCACCTTCCAGCATGTGAAGCTGCGGCCGCACATGAGCCTGCTGGACAACGTGGCGCTGGGTGCGCATTCGCGCACGCGCTCGGGCATCCTGAAGGCGGGCCTGCGGCTCGACCGCAAGGAGGAAATGCAGATCCTGCAGGAGGCGCAGCGCCAGCTCGACCGCATCGGCCTCGGCGACCGCGCGCACGAACTCGCGGGCAGCCTGCCGCTGGGCACGCAGCGCATCCTGGAAATCGCGCGCGCACTCGCCGCCGACCCGGTGCTGCTGGTGCTCGACGAACCCGCGGCAGGCTTGCGCCGCAAGGAAAAGATGGCGCTCGGCGACCTGCTGCGCAAGCTGCGCGAAGAGGGCGTGACCATCCTGATCGTCGAACACGACATGGACTTCGTGATGAAACTGGTGGACCGGCTGGTGGTGATGAACTTCGGCTCCAAGCTCGTGGAGGGCGTGCCCTCAGCGGTGCGCGCCGACGAGCGTGTGCAGGCGGCTTACCTGGGGAGCGTCGTATGACTGCAATGCTGGAGATCGGCGACCTGCATGTGTCTTACGGACAGGTCGAGGCGGTGCGCGGTGTGTCGCTCGACTTGCAGCCGGGGCAGATCATCTCGGTGATCGGGCCGAACGGTGCGGGCAAGACCACGCTGCTGGCGGCTGCGATGGGGCTCCTTCCTTGCAAGGGCACGCTGCGCTTCGAGGGCGAAGACCTGCAAGGGCTCGACGTGGAAGCGCGCGTGGAGCGCGGCCTGTGCCTGGTGCCCGAGAAGCGCGAGCTGTTCGGTGAGCTCACCGTGCTCGACAACCTGCAGCTCGGCGCGTATGCCAAGCGGCTGCGCGGCGACGCGATGAAGAAGCGTCTGCAATCGGTGTACGACCGCTTCCCGCGGCTGGCCGAGCGCCGTGCGCAGCGCGCCGACACGCTCTCGGGCGGCGAACGTCAGATGCTGGCGGTGGGGCGCGCGCTGATGTCGGCACCACGTCTGCTGATGCTCGACGAGCCGAGCCTGGGCCTCGCGCCGCTGATCGTGCGGGACATCCTCACCATCGTGCGCAAGCTGCGCGAAGACGGCGTCTCGATCCTGCTGGTGGAGCAGAACGCCCGCGCGGCGCTCGAGAGTTCGGACGAGGGGTATGTGCTGGAGACTGGCGAGATCGCGCTCTCTGGCGCCTCGGCCGAGCTGGCGAGCGACCCGCGCGTGCAAGCGACCTATCTCGGCGGAGGCACGCACGATGACGAGTGAGGTGCGCGCACTGCCGCCAGCGCAGCGCACGCTGCCCGCGATGCTGCAGCGGCAGTCGGCGATGTTCGCCGGTCGCCCGCTGCTGCGTATTGCGGGGCGGCAATGGACGCACGCCGATGCGGCCGAAGCCGCGGCGGTGCGTGCCGGGGCGCTCGCGCAAGCCGGCGTGGCACGGGGCGACCGCATCGCGGTGATGTGCGGCAATCGCATCGAGTTTCTCGAGACCTTTCTCGGTGCGGGATGGATGGGTGCGTCGGTCGTGCCAGTCAATACGGCGTCGATGGGGCCGCAGATCGAGTACTTCCTCGCGAACAGCGCGGCGAAGCTGCTGGTGATCGAAGCGGGTTTTCTCGAGCGCTTGAAGACGGCCGATCTCGGACGCACCGCGTTGCGCGATGTGTGGGTGGTGGGCCAGAGTGATGCCTCGTGGGAGCCGCCCGCTGGCGTGCGCGTCACGAGCTACCCCGCAGGTTCTGAAGCAATGGCACCTGCCGCCGTGCAGCCGGGCGATCCGCTCGCCATCCTCTACACCTCCGGTACCACCGGCCCGGCCAAGGGCGTGATCTGCCCACACGCGCAGTATTTCTGGTGGGGCGTGAACAGCGCCGAGGTGCTCGGTGTCGGCCGCGACGACGTGCTGTGCACCACGCTGCCGCTCTTTCACATCAACGCGCTCAATACCTTCGCGCAGGCTGCGCTGACCGGGGCCGAGGTGGTGTTCGATTCGCGCTTCTCCGCGTCGGGCTTCTGGCCGTCGATGCGCGCGAACGGCGCGACCGTGGTCTACCTGCTCGGCGCGATGGTGCCGATCCTGCTCGCGCAGCCCGAGGGCGAAGGCGAGAGGGATCACCGGGTTCGCATCGGGCTCGGGCCGGGCGTGCCTTCGGCGGCGGGACAGGCGTTCAAGGCGCGCACGGGCGTGCCGCTGCTGGAGGGCTACGGCTCGACGGAAACCAACTTCGCGATCGCCACTGCGCCCGATTCGCCGCGCGGCGGCGTCATGGGCTGGCTGCGACCCGGCTTCCAGGCCTGTGTGGCCGATGAGGACGACGTGGCGCTGCAGCCCGGCGAGGCCGGCGAACTGCTGCTGCGTGCGGACGAGCCCTACGCCTTCGCCAGCGGCTACTTCAACATGCCGGAGAAGACCGTCGAGGCCTGGCGCAACCTGTGGTTCCACACCGGCGACCGCGTGGTGCGCGATGCGGACGGGGCGTTTCGCTTCGTCGACCGCATCAAGGACGCGATCCGCCGGCGAGGCGAGAACATTTCTTCGTTCGAGGTCGAGCAGGTGCTGCTGAGTCACCCCGGCGTGGCCTCGTGTGCCGTGTACCCCGTGCGCTCCGAGTTGGCCGAAGACGAAGTGATGGCCGCACTGGTCGCGCGCGAGGGCGAGCGCATCGATCCCGTGGAACTGTCGCGCTTCTGCGAGAGCCTTCTGCCGTACTTCGCGGTGCCGCGCTACATCGACGTCCTGCCCGACCTGCCGCGCACCGAGAACGGCAAGGTCCAGAAGTTCAAGCTGCGCGAGCGCGGTGTGGGTCCAGAGACCTGGGACGGTCGGCCCGCGAGCCGGTAGGTCCATGGGCACCGCGCCGCTGGACCTGAATGGCGGGCGTTGCATGCGGTGACAGCCCGGGTCGTGCAGCGCCGTTAAAATGATTCAGAACTAAACAATTCAGGCATGCAATCAAATCTACTCATTGGCCGGCACGCGCTCGTGACCGGCGCTGCGCGCGGCATCGGTGCGGAGATCGCGCGAACCCTGGCGGCCGAGGGCGCCGTGCTGACCCTGCTCGGGCGTGACCGCGAGGCGCTCCAGCGCGTGGCCGATACGCTCGCCGGCGGCGGACATGGCGTGGCCGCTGCCGATGTGGCCGACCCGGAAGGCGTGCAGGCGGCCTTCGCGCAGGCGCGTGCAGCGCGGGGCCCGATCGTCATCCTCGTCAACAACGCAGGCGCCGCAGAGAGCGCGCCGTTTCTCAAGACCTCGGTCGAGCTCTGGCAGCGGATGCTGTCGGTGAACCTTACCGGCAGCTTCCTGTGCGCGCAGGCCGCGTTGCCCGACATGCTCGAGGCCGGCTGGGGCCGCATCGTCAACATCGCGAGCACGGCGGGGCAGAAGGGCTATGCCTACGTCTCGGCGTACACCGCGGCCAAGCATGGCGTGATCGGGCTGACGCGCTCGCTCGCACTGGAGGTGGCGCGCAAGGGCATCACGGTGAATGCCGTGTGCCCGGGCTACACCGACACCGACATCCTGCGCAACAGCGTCGCCAACGTGGTCGGCAAGACCGGGCGCAGCGAGGCCGATGCGCTGGCGGAGTTCTCCAGCGTGAATCCGCAGAAGCGCATCGTGCAGCCGTCCGAAGTGGCCGATGCCGTGCGATGGTTGTGCGGGGAGGGCGCCGCGTCGGTCACTGGCCAGTCGATTTCGGTTTCAGGAGGGGAGGTGACATGACACGCAACGACGCTTCGCACGCCGCGCTGAGCGACGCCGAAGAACTCGGTCACGAGGGCCGCGCCGGCCACGAGGACCACGCGATGCTCAAGCTGTGGCTGCGCATGCTCGCGAGCACCACGCAGATCGAGGCCGAGATCCGCCGCCGTCTGCGCGAGCGCTTCGGCATCTCGCTCGCGCGCTTCGACTACATGGCGCAGCTTTACCGCTACAAGGACGGTCTCAAGATGCGCGTGCTGTCGCGCTACCTCATGGTGACCGGCGGCAACGTGACCGGCTTGACCGACGAACTGGAGCGTGAAGGCATGGTGGCGCGCGCCCCCAGCCCCGACGACCGCCGCGCATGGATCGTGAGCCTCACGCCCGCCGGCCGGCGCACTTTCGAGACCATGGCGAGCGAGCACGAGCAGTGGATCCTCGAGATGTTCTCGGGCCTGGACATGAAGACGGTCAAGCAGATGCACAGCCAGCTCGGGTTGCTGCGCGTGCACGTGATGCGCGGCGAGGCGACGGGCGAGGAGGGCTGAGCATGAGCGAGGCCACGCATGCCGACCTGGCAGCGGCGAGTGCGGAGTTCAGGCGGCCGCGGCTGATCCGGTTTTCGGATTGCGATCCGGCGGGCATCGTGTTCTATCCGCAGTACTTCGTGATGCTCAACGGGCTCGTCGAAGACTGGGTGAACGAAGGGCTGGGGCTGAGTTACCACGGGCTCGTGGCGCAGCGCCGCATCGGTCTGCCGACCGTGAAGCTCGACGTGGACTTCCGCGCCGTGAGCCGCATGGGCGATCAGGTGACGCTCGGGCTTGCCGTGGAGCGGCTCGGTTCGCGTTCGATGACGCTGGCAGTGCGCTGCTTCGGTGCCGAGAGCGGCGAAGTGCGGATGCAGATGACGCAGGTGATCGTCACGACATCGCTGGAGACGCATCGCGCCGTCGCCATTCCCGACGACATGCGCGCGGCAATCCTGCGCGACGCGCCGGCATTGGTGGGTTGAAGTTCAGGGGGGCGGCTCGGCGCCCTGCGCGTGTTTCTTCAGCCAGCCGCTGAGTTCTCGTTTCCCTTTGGCATTGGCTGTGCGCCACGCCTCGCGCGCGGCCGCGATGAAGCGCTCTTCCGCTGCATCGGGTACCTCGGAGGGCCGGTCTTCCTTGTCGAGCCAGCCGACCTCCACATCGCAATGCCGCTCGATCTGTCGCGCGAGGTTGTCGCCGATGGGCCGGGAACTCTTGATCTGGCTCCACATGCTCGGGGAGATTTCGATCTTCTTCGCAAAGGCCTGGTCCAGCCCCTTGGCTGGCAGGCCCGCGGCAACGGCGCCCTCGAGAAAGCGGCGATGCAGCGCAAGGACATTGCGACGGCGCGCGACGGTGGTATTGGGCACTGTTCAAAAACAACAACAAGACAAGAAAAGATTGTCCCGGTTGTTGACGTTGCCGTAAACACTATTTACAGTCAACCTCACTCGCGGCTCAAGCCGTATCTTTTTTCCAACCCTTTACAGCCGACAGCGGCAATTTTTGACCAGGAACCATCGTGTACACCGCATTGACCCTCACCAACATTCGCCCCGCATCGGGCCGGGCGTTCGTGCGCGTGTGGTCGTGTGGCGGTGGGTTCGGCATGCCGTCGTCGAAATCGAATCTGCGCCAGAGCTACGTGCATGCCACGCAAACCGCAGCCCGCCTGCGCGTTGGCAAGTTCGAGGATCAGGTGCTACCGGGTGGAGGTTGCGCGTAGGCGCATACCTTTCAAGCTCTCTCCAGCAGAGGCCCGGACACCGAAAGGTTTCCGGGCCTTTTTGTTTTGTTTTTTTGCTCTTGTTTGTCGTGCTTTGTCATTTCGGGTGTGCCTTCACCACACCGCCAGAACCCACCACGTAGACGGTCTGGCGGGATGTGCAGGAACTGATCTCTCCTGTGCAGCGACGTCGTACGGGGCAGCGCCCAGCGCGCTGTCCGTCGCGTGAGGACACAACCGAAATGGAAAAGCGGTCATTCGTTTTTTCGCACCGAACCCGAGCGGAACCGGGCCATTGCAGATGGTCCTTCCGCGGAACCGGCCGCAAAGATTGGGCGGCGCCGGAACTCGTAACCGGACACTTTTTGTTTTTGCTTTCCATCCCGCGTTAGCTCAATGGATCAGAGCACTTGCCTACGAAGCAAGGGGTTGCACGTTCGAGTCGTGCACGTGGGGCCATTTTGTTTTGCTGTCATCGCAACCAAGGAGTCACCATGCGCAAGCGCAACACCCCGATCCGGATGATCACCGTGCGCCCGGCCCAGCCGCGCAGCCGCGTGGTGCTCGCCCTGTTTCGTCGTTTCGGCATCGGCGCCGATGCGCGGCCCGCGGCAGTGGACTCGTCCGCTTCGCTCGGGCATGTGCGCCTGCGCGAGTGCCTCGATCTCGACCAGCGCGTGCGCGAAGTGGGCGAGTGGTAGCGGGCCGGTCGGTTTTCTCTCAACGGTGCGCGTAGCTCAACGGCAGAGCCGCGGGTTGTGGTCCCGCTGACGACGGTTCGATTCCGTTCGTGCACCCCGTCGTCTTCTTTCTTCTTCAACCCGTTCAGCCATCGCCGCAAAAGGAGGCGAGCCATCATGCAACCCCACGTCCTGCAACTCGATATTCAGGGCACGCCGCAAGCCTGGATTTCACTGGAGCAGGCGGTGCTGCACTACGCCACCGGATCGGTCGCGTGGGAAGACGGCGTCCTGCCGCTGGCCACGCTGCGCGGCGGCTTCAACGTTGCGCACGGTGTGCAGTCGCGCATCGACGTGGCGCCCATCATTGCGCTGCGTGGCGCGTCGAAGATCAACCTCTTCGACGTGATTCCCAGCGTCACCAAGAGCAAGTTGCTGCGCCGCGACCGCCACACCTGCGCGTACTGCGCGGGTGTGTTCCATGAACGCGATCTGCAATGCGAACACGTTCTGCCCGAATCGCGCGGCGGTCCGTGGACCTGGACCAACCTGGTGAGCGCGTGCGCCGTCTGCAACAACAGAAAGGCCGCGCGCACGCCCGAGGAAGCCGGCATGCCGCTGGTGTACCTGCCCTACGTGCCGAGCCGCTTCGAGAACTTCCTGCTGGAGGGCCGCAACATTCGAGCGGACGTGCACGAGTGGCTGGCCAGGCGGCTGCCCAAGGGCTCGCGGCTTCAATGAGAGGCGCGCTGCCGTGCATGGGGTCGGCCCCACGTAAAAAAGCCCGCTGTCGTCGAACAGCGGGCTTTTTCTTGTGCAAGCGGAATGTTCAGCGCCCCACGCCAAAGACGCGGTAGGCAATCACCCCCGCAGCCGCGAGGCCGCCGACGATGATGCAGAACACTTTGGTGGCCCGACGATTGCCGCGCTTCGAGTGGCCCCAGTGTTCCGGCCCGATCAGGTCGATGGGGACGGTGGCTTTGCCTATGTCGGAAGCCTGCTGCAAAGATCGGAGGGCAAAAAAATAACCCGCCGAAGCGGGTCCAACGAGCTTTTTTGCTTCGAAGTTGATGTCCCTGGGATCCTGATTGTTGTGATGCGTGACAGCAGGTACAAGATGCCATGTCGCACGCCGGATTTTTTGTATCCGAGGGCACAGCAGTTCGAAACTGTCAGTCGTAAATGTGAAATAGTGCCTATATGGACAAAGAAATCATCCTCGAGAGTTTGACGCGTGCGCTGGAGAACTGGATTCGCAACGCTTCTGCAGAGCAACTCTGGCAGGTGCATCAATCGGGCGGCCTCGGCGCGTCCATTCATGCGGAGATCGACGTCGTTCAGGCCCGCGTCGTGCTCGGCGGTCCGCGCAATGCGTTGTCGGACATCGGCAAGACGGATGGACGACTGCCTGTCACGGAGGCCTTCCTGGGCAAGCATGTTGCCGCCTGGGGCACGCCACCACCGCAAGGCAGCGCCGCGCGGGAGCAATGGTTTCTGTCGAACGAGTTGGCCCGGGAACATGCGCGGCAATACCTGATGGCCGAGGTCAATGAAAAGCGCGAGGTGCTCGCGAGCTTCGTTGACGACTGGATGGCGCAACAGGATGCGGCAGGTTCGCCGTGATGCCGAACAGCAAATAAAAAAGCCTGCTACCGGTGAGGTAGCAGGCTTTTTCAGCGTTTCCGCGATGTTGGTGGTGGGCCCTGAGTGACTCGAACACTCGACCTACGGATTAAGAGTCCGCTGCTCTACCAACTGAGCTAAGAGCCCCAGCGCTGTAAACGACTAGCGTTTTCAGGCAAGACCACGAGTATATCCCAGAATTTTCCGGTGTCCAAAAAATTTGTGAATCGCGGCGTTAGGATGCGCCACCCATGGGGCCGCGCCCCTTCTCTTATCTGGAGCATTTTCTTATGAGCGATGCAAACACCACACCCCACGTCGTGATCACCGGTGCTGCAGGCGCACTGGGTCGGGCCGTGGCGCAGCATTTCCTCGACCAGGGCGCGCGCCTTGCGCTGGTCGATCACCACGCGGGTCGCCTGGCCGAAGTCTTTCCGGGGCTCGACAACTCGCAGCACCTGCTGCTTGCAGGCGACGTGACCTCGGCGCCCGACATGGCCGAGCTGACCGGCCAGGCGCTCAAGGCCTTCGGCCGTGTCGACGCGCTCGTGCACATCGCCGGCGGTTTCGAGATGGGCGAAGCAACGCATGCGCTGTCGCGCGCGAGCTGGGACCGGATGATGAATCTCAACGCATGGTCCTTCGTCGCGGTGACGCAGGCCGTGCTGCCTTCGATGATCGAACGCAAAGCCGGCCGCATCGTCGCCGTGACGGCGAAGGTCGCGGCGCGCGGTGTGCCGGCGATGGCTGCATACATCGCATCGAAGAGCGCGCTGCAGCGCCTGGTGGAAGCCATGGCCGCCGAAGCCGCGCCGCACGGTGTCAGCGTGAACAGCGTCGCGCCGAGCGTGCTGGACACGCCGGCGAATCGCCAGGCGATGCCCGATGCCAATCCGGCTGAGTGGGTGTCTACGTCGGTTGCAGCGCAGACCATCGGGTTCCTCGCATCGCCCGCCGCGGCGGCGATGCATGGACAGCACCTGACGCTCGATACCTGAATGCCAAAAAGAAAAGGCCTTGGCGGTTGCCAAGGCCTTTTCAAATCGGTTGGTGGAGAGGATGAGGATCGAACTCACGACCTCCGCATTGCGAACGCGGCGCTCTCCCAGCTGAGCTACCCCCCCAACACGACGTAAATTCTAACCAGACTCCTGCCCCGGCGCTCGTCGGCATGCCAAGATTCGCGCCTCGCAAATCAAGAGCAACAACTGCATGGCTTCGTACGACCCCGCCTGGCTGGAAGGCATGTACAACAACCTCGCGCGGGTGAAAAACCATCCGGCGTACTTCGAACGCTGGACGCGCGAATCGGCCGCGGTGCGCGATGCCTTGCCCGGCCGGATCGACCTGCCCTACGGCGAGGGCCCGAACGAGACGCTCGACATCTTCCCCGCGCCGATCCCCGACGCGCCGGTGCTGGTCTTCATCCACGGCGGCTACTGGCGTGCGATGGACAAGAGCCAGCATTCCTTCATCGCGCCGTCGTTCAACGACCGCGGCATTTGCGTCGTCGTACCCAACTACGCGTTGTGCCCCGGACCGGTCGAGGCACCCGTCACCGTGCCGGGCATCCTGCTGCAGATGGTGCGCGCGCTCGAATGGACGTGGCGCCACGTCGCGGCCTACGGCGGCGATCCCTCGCGCATCACCGTCGCCGGTCATTCGGCCGGTGGCCACATGGCGGCGGCTTTGTTGTCCTGCGACTGGAATGCGGTCACGCCCGATCTGCCCGCGCAACTGGTGCGCAACGCGCTTTCGATCTCTGGCCTCTACGACCTGCGGCCGCTGCAACGCACGCCCTTCCTGGAGCACACGCTGAAGCTGACCGATGCAGACGCCCATCGTGCGAGTCCGGCGCTCTGGCCCGCGCCGCCACGCGGCCAGCTCTACGCAGCCGTCGGTGGTGAAGAGAGCCCCGAATTCATCCGCCACAACACGATGATCCGCGACGCCTGGGGCCGCAATGCGGTGCCGGTGTGCGAGGTGCTCCCGGGCCTCGACCATTTCGGCGTGGTCGATGCATTCGCCGACCCGGCCCACACGCTGCACCGCCACGCGGTGCAACTGCTCGAAGCCTGACCGACACAGCCCAGGGCAGGGCGCTTACATCAGCAGATGTTCGCCCTCGTTGGCGCCGCCCAGCGTGACGTAGTTGACCTTGCGGATGTCCATCAGCGTGCGGCCGCCTGCATAGCTGATCGAGCTCTGCACGTCCTGCTCCATCTCGACCAGCGTGTCGGCCAGCTTGCCCTTGATGGGTTCGAGGATGCGCTTGCCCTCGACGTGCTTGTACTCGCCCTTGTTGAAGTCGCTGGCCGAGCCGTAGTACTCCTTGAAGAGCGTGCCGTCGACGTCCACCGTCTTGCCCGGCGACTCTTCGTGGCCCGCGAACAGCGAGCCGATCATCACCATCGAGGCGCCGAAGCGCACGCTCTTGGCGATGTCGCCGTGGTCGCGAATGCCGCCATCCGCAATGATCGGCTTGGTCGCCACGCGCGCGCACCACTTGAGCGCCGACAGCTGCCAGCCGCCCGTGCCGAAACCCGTCTTGAGCTTGGTGATGCAGACCTTGCCCGGGCCGATGCCGACCTTGGTCGCATCCGCGCCCCAGTTCTCCAGGTCGATCACCGCTTCGGGCGTGCCGACATTGCCGGCGATCACGAAGGCCTTGGGCAGCTTCTCCTTGAGGTAGCCGATCATGTTCTTCACGCTGTCGGCATGGCCATGCGCGATGTCGATCGTGATGTATTCGGGAGCGAGGCCTTGTGCCACCAGTTGGTCGACGGTCTCGTAGTCGGGCTTCTTCACGCCGAGCGAGATCGAGGCGAACACGCCCTTGCCCTGCATCTCCTTGACGAACTTCACGTTGTCCAGGTCGAAGCGGTGCATCACATAGAAGTAGCCGTTCTGCGCGAGCCACAGGCAGATCGACTCGTCGACCACCGTCTTCATGTTGGCCGGCACCACCGGGAGGCGGAAGGTGCGCTCGCCCAGCGTGACGCTGGCGTCGCATTCGGAGCGGCTCTCCACGCGGCACTTGCGGGGGAGCAAAAGGATGTTGTCGTAGTCGAAAATCTGCATGACCAGGCTCCTGAAAGGAATCGTTAGAAAAAAACGAATGAGCGCTTGGTCCGGCCGGCCTTTGCGGTGCTTCTCGAAAAGAAAACGCCCACAAAAAACCGGGCGCAAGAATCTTGGGCCCGGTGATTGAGTCTACGCGGTGTCCCGGTGGCAGGTCTTCCAGTTCTTCATATAACCCGCATACGCCGTGGTTTCTACAATCGGAGGATGTTGTTTAACGATCCTGCGGCTGACGCCCACTCTGCGGACCTGCCGCTGCTCAAGAACCTGAACGCGGAGCAGCTTTCTGCGGTCACCCTGCCGGCGGGCAATGCGCTCATCCTCGCGGGCGCTGGCTCCGGCAAGACCCGGGTGCTGACCACCCGCATCGCCTGGCTGCTGCAGACGGGTCAGGTCTCCGCCGGCGGCATCCTCGCCGTGACCTTCACCAACAAGGCCGCCAAGGAAATGATGACGCGGCTGACGGCGATCCTGCCGGTCAATGTGCGCGGCATGTGGATCGGCACCTTCCACGGCCTGTGCAACCGCCTCCTGCGCGCGCACTGGAAGCTCGCCAACCTGCCTTCGACCTTCCAGATCCTCGACACCCAGGACCAGCTCTCGGCCATCAAGCGCCTGATGAAGCAGTTCAACGTCGACGACGAGCGTTTTCCCGCCAAGCAGACCCAGTGGTTCATCGCCGGCGCCAAGGAAGACGGCCTGCGTCCGAAGGATGTGGAGATCCGCAGCGACGACGACCGCAAGAAGGTCGAGCTCTACCAGCTGTACGAAGAGCAGTGCCAGCGCGAAGGCGTGGTCGACTTCGGCGAGCTCATGCTGCGCAGCTACGAACTGCTGCGCGACAACGACCCCGTGCGCGAGCACTACCAGCGGCGCTTTCGCCACATCCTGATCGACGAGTTCCAGGACACCAACCGCCTGCAGTACGCGTGGATCAAGATGCTCTCGGGCAGCACCGTCGGCGGGCAGTTCACGCCGAACCCGAACAACAGCGTGATCGCCGTGGGCGACGATGACCAGAGCATCTACGCCTTTCGCGGCGCGCGCGTGGGCAACATGGCCGACTTCGTGCGCGAGTTCGACGTGCAGCACCAGATCAAGCTGGAGCAGAACTACCGCAGCTACAGCAACATCCTCGACTCGGCCAACGAGCTCATCAGCCACAACAAGAAGCGCCTGGGCAAGAACCTGCGTACCGACCAGGGCCCGGGCGAGCCGGTGCGCGTGTACGAATCGCCCACCGACCTCGCCGAGGCGCAGTGGATGGTCGAGGAAATGCGCCAGCTGGTGCGCGACGGCTTCGACCGCAAGGAAATGGCCGTGCTCTACCGCAGCAATGCGCAGAGCCGGGTGATAGAAACCGCGCTCTTCAATGCTTCGGTGCCGTACCGCGTGTATGGGGGCCTCCGCTTCTTCGAGCGCGCCGAAATCAAGCACGCGCTGGCTTACTTGCGCCTCCTGGAGAACAAGGACGACGACACCAGCTTCCTGCGTGTCGTCAACTTCCCGCCGCGCGGCATCGGCGCGCGCACGCTCGAAACCCTGCAGGACGCGGCCCGCGCGGCCGGGCGTTCGCTGCACGATGCGGTCAGCGTCGTCGGCGGCAAGGCGGGCGCGAACCTCACGGGCTTCGTCGCCAAGATCGACGTGCTGCGCGAGCAGACCCAGGGCGTGAGCCTGCGCGAGATCATCGAGCTGGTGCTCGATCACAGCGGGCTCGTCGAGCACTACAAGGCCGACCGAGAAGGCGCGGACCGCCTCGAGAATCTGGAAGAACTGGTGAATGCGGCCGAGAGCTTCGTCACGCTGGAAGGCTTCGGCCGCGATGCGGTGGCGCTGCCGATCGACGAGTTGCGCCAGTCGCCCGCGAGCCAGGGCATCGACCCCACCCGCCCGGTGGTCGACGAGCCGCTCGCCCCCGACGCCGAAACTGGCGAAACGCTGAGCCCGCTGGCCGCCTTCCTCACGCACGCCGCGCTCGAATCGGGCGACAACCAGGCGCAGGCCGGGCAGGACGCGGTGCAGCTCATGACCGTGCACGCCGCCAAGGGCCTGGAGTTCGACTGCGTGTTCATCACCGGCATGGAGGAGGGCCTCTTTCCGCACGAGAACTCGATGAGCGACTTCGAGAGCCTCGAAGAAGAGCGCCGCCTGATGTACGTGGCGATCACGCGCGCCCGCAAGCGCCTGTACCTGAGCCATTCGCAGACGCGCATGCTGCACGGCCAGACCCGCTACAACGTCAAGAGCCGTTTCTTCGACGAGCTGCCCGAGAGCGCGCTCAAGTGGCTCACGCCGAAGAACCAGGGCTTCACGCCGTCGGCGTTCGGCTATGGCGGCGGTTATGCGAGCACGCGCGGCGGCAGCGGCGGCTACAGCGGTGGAAGCAACAGCTACGGCGGCAGCAAGGACACCTTCGCCAGCCCGCCGGTGCCGCCGCAGAAGACCGCACCGTCGCACGGCCTGCGCTCGGGCATGCAGGTGTTCCACAACAAGTTCGGCGAAGGCACAGTGGTCGCCCTCGAAGGCACGGGCGACGACGCGCGTGCGCAGGTCAAGTTCACGCGCCACGGCGTGAAGTGGTTGGCGCTGTCGGTGGCCAAGCTCACGCCGGTCTGAGACTGCTACCAAACCTATAGCTAACAGCATAGGCCGGGCGGGCGCCGCAGCGGTTTCAGCCGGGATCAGCCGTACACTCCGGACTCGCCAAAACATGGGGAGTCAGGGATGTGGTTCATAGGCATGATTGCCGGCCTGTTCATCGGGGCGCTGTTCGAATCGGTGCCTGTGGCGCTGGTCCTCGCCCTCGTCGGCGCCTTTGCGTTCTCGAAGCTGTTCGGCAAGAAGAAAAAGGATGCGCCGCAGCGCACCGAGGCTGAAGGCGGCTTGCTGGACGGCCGCGCCGCTGGCACGCCGGCCGCGACCGCACCCGCAGGCGGCGTGCTGAAGCTGCAGCAGCGAGTGACCGAACTCGAGGAGCGCGTCAGCCAGCTCGAACGCCGGCTCGCGCAGGGTGCGAGCGAAGTGGCTGCTGCACCGGTGGCGACGCCGGTGGGCGATCTCGCCACCTCCATGGCCAGCACGCCAGTGGCCGAATCGCCTTCATTGCCCTTGGGTCAACCGGCGACCGCACGCGCCGCCGAGATGACGCGGCCCCCCATCTCGACCATGCAGGTTCCGCAACCTGTCGTCGTTGCCAAGGAGCCCGCCGCAGAGGCGCCGGCCGCACCCGTCGTTCCCGCTTTCGACAAACCCGCCGCGCCACGTCCGTCTGAGACCATCGCTGTCCCTGCGCCGGTCGCCGTGCCGCCGCTGGTCCGCCGTCCACCTCCGCCGCCTCCGCCGCCACCGATCCCGCTGCGCGACCGACTGCCCGCACCGATCTCCAACCTGATCTTCGGCGGCAACATGCTGGTCAAGCTCGGCGTGCTGATCCTGTTCCTCGGCCTGGCTTTCCTGCTGCGCTACACGGCCGAACGCGTCACGGTGCCGATCGAGCTGCGCTACGCCGCGGTCGCGCTGGTGGGCGCGGGCCTCTTGGTGCTGGGCTGGCTGCTGCGCCACAAGCGCGCGGACTATGCGCTGATATTGCAGGGCGCGGGCATCGGCGTCTTCTATCTCACGACGCTCGCGGCCATGAAGCTCAGCGGCCTGCTGCCGGCCAGCGTGGGCTTCGCATTCCTGTTCGGCGTGGCGGCGCTCAGCGCCGCGCTTGCGGTGCTGCAGAACGCGCCCTTGCTCGCCATCGTCGCGGCGCTCGAAGGCTTCGCGGCACCGGTGCTGGCATCGACCGGCTCCAACCAGCCGGTCGGCCTCTTCACCTACCTGCTGGTGCTCGACGTGGGCATCGTGCTGATCGCTTGGTTCAAGGCCTGGCGCGTGCTCAACCTGATCGGCTTCGTCGGCACCTTCACGCTCGCGGCCGGCTGGGCGCACAAGTACTACACCGACGACCAGTACGGCATCGTGCAGCCGTTCCTCATCGTGTTCTTCCTGCTGTTCACGGCCATCGGCTTGTTCTTTGCGCGCCGCACGCTGTTCGATGCGCCGGTGCAGTCCGCGCAACCGCTGGCCACGCGCGCGCTCGACACGCTGCGCCGCGCGGGCCGGGTCGACAGCTCGCTGGTGTTCGGCACGCCGATGGTCGCATTCGGCATGCAGTACCTGCTGATGCATCCGTGGCCCTACGGCGCCGCTTTCTCGGCAATGGCGCTCGCGGCGTTCTACCTCGTGATGGGGCGGCTGGTGTTCGCCACGCAGCCCAAGGGCCTTGCGCTGCTGGCGGAGGCCTACGCGATCGTCGGGGTGATCTTCGGCACGCTTGCCATTCCGCTCGGCCTCGAGGGGCAGTGGACCGGCGCGGCGTGGGCGGTCGAGGCGGCCGGCATGTACTGGCTGGGCGCGCGGCAAGGGCGCGTCTATGCGCGTGCCTTCTCGTTCCTGGTGTTCGCAGGCGCGGTGTGGAAGCTGCTCGAAGCCACGCAGCTCGACGGGGCGGCGGGCCATCCGTTGCTGCAGGGTTCGGTGATCGGCCCACTGCTGGTGGCGGCGAGTGCCTTCGCGATGTGGGCCATGCACCGCCGCGCGAAGCTCGACGAGGGCGACAGTCTCGAAGCCATCGTCGGCAGCGCCTTGCCGTGGCTCGGCATGGCCGCGCTCACGCTGCTGTTGTGGCAGTGGTTCATGCCGCCCTGGGCCGCGGCGGCGACGGCCGTGCTCGCATCGGTCACCTTCGCGGTGGCCGTGCGCTTCGCGCTGCTGCCGCTCACCTACGTGAGCTTCGGCATGCAGGCGCTGGCGGTGGCGGGGTTCATCGCCACGCTGCATCGCACGGGCGATGGTCTCGATGCCAGGCAGGCGCTCGAAAGCGGCTGGCAGGGCGCCGCGGCTGCGTGCCTGATCGCGCTCAGCGTGCTCGGCAGTGCCGCCTGGTCGATGCTGCAGGCGCACCGCGCGGCCCTGGCGCGCGGCGTGCAGCCCGTGTGGTCGGTCGGCAATGTGGTGGGCGTGATCGCGGGCGTGGGCCTGCTGCACCTGGCGATGCTGTTCCAGATCAGCCTCGCCCAAGCCGCGCTGCTGTGGCCGCTGACCGCCAGCGTCGTGCTGTGGGTGGCGCTGCGCATGGCGCACCTGCCGCTCGCGGCGTTCGCGGGCGTGCTGCATGCGGTCTCGGCGATCTTCTTCATCGTGCTGGCGGAGATGGGCGGCGACATGCGCGTGCTGCGCCCCGCCTTCGCCCATCTCGGTTTCTGGACGCCGGTGGTGCTGGGCCTTACGGCGCTGCTGGCCGGTGACTGGCTGCGCGATGAAGCACGGCCGCGCGCAGGCGAGCCCACCGGTGTGGCGCGCAAGCGCTGGGTCAACGCCTGGTGCGCGAACCCGGTCGTGCTGTGGGTGCCCGTGGTCTGGGGCCTGGGCTGGTGGCTGTTCGGCATGCTGAACGAAAGCGTCCGGACGCTGAACCTGAACGCGTTGGCGAACCACGTGCCCGCAGCCGTCATGGCGGTGGTGCTGGTGACGTCGGTGCTGTCCGCGCTCGTGGCGCACCGGCGCGACTGGTCGCAGCTCGGCCAGGCAACGATCGCCACGCTGCCCGGCTTCGGCCTGATCGCCGCCTACGGCATCGCAGGCGGTCCGACGCTGTTCTACGTGCCGTCGAGCGCGCTCGGCTGGATCGCCTGGCCGCTGGCGCTCGTGTGGCACCTGCGCCTGCTGCATGCGCAGAAGCGCTGGCTCGACGTCTCGGCGCTCAAGCCGTTCCACGTCGCGGGCTTCTGGCTCTTCCTCCTGCTCGCGGCGCGCGAGTGCCAGTGGCAGCTCGGCCGCATCGGCGCCGAGTGGTCGAGCTGGCAACTGCTGGGCTGGGCCATCGTGCCGGCGCTCGTGCTGTGGGCGCTGCGTTCTCGGGTGCTGCTGCAGCGCTGGCCGCTCAGCGAGTACCGCAGCGCCTACCTGGAGTTCGCCGCAACGCCGGTGGCGGTGTACCTGCTCGCATGGGTGTGGGTCACCAACGCCGTCAGTCCGGGCAATGCGGCGCCGCTGCCGTATGTGCCGCTGCTCAATCCGCTAGAACTCGCGCAATGGCTCGTGCTGTTCGCGTTGGTGCTCTGGTGGCGCGCGCTGCCGCAGGGTTCGTCCGCGCGCGTGCAGCCGATGGTCGCCAAGGGCGCGGTCGGCTTCACCGGCCTCGCGCTGCTGACCGGCATGGTGCTGCGCACCTGCCACCACTACGCGGGCGTGGAGTGGCGCTTCGATGCGCTCTATGCCTCGTGGCTCACGCAGGCGGCGCTGTCGATCACCTGGGCGATCTGCGGCGTGGTCGCGATGGTGCTCGGCCATGGGCGGCGGGTACGGACCTTGTGGATCGCGGGTGCCGCGCTGCTCGGCGTGGTGGTGCTGAAGCTCTTCTTCGTCGAGCTGGCAGACCGGGGCGGGCTGTTCCGCATCGTGTCGTTCATCGCCGTCGGCGCATTGCTGTTGCTGGTGGGGTACTTCGCGCCCGTGCCGCCCAAGAAAGAAGAGACTGCGCCGAAGCAAAATGCGCCGGCTGAAGGAGGTACGGCATGACCGGCCGTTCGATTCGTGTTGTCTTTGCGCTGCTGATGGCGGCGACGAGCGCCGCACAGGCGCAGCCGATCACTTCCGCGCCCATCTCGCTGCAGGGCGCCGGGCCGTACCACCGGCTCACGCTGCCGCTCGCCATCTACGGCCGCGCCGCCTATGGCGACCTGAGCGACCTGCGGGTCCACAACGCCGCCGGACACGCGGTGCCCTATGCCTGGTTGCGCAACGAAGCAGCCGCGCCGCGCACGGCTTCGCAGGCGGTGCCGATCTTCGCGTTGCCCGGCAACCCCGCGTCGGGCGATACCGCACTGGCTTTCACCGTGCGCCCCGACGGCTCTTTGGCGCTGGACAGCAAGACCGCCGCCAGGCCGAACGACGCAGCGCAATGGCTCATCGACGTGAGCCAGGTCAAGGGCAGCCTGCTGCAGGCGCGCTTCGAGGTTGCGCCCGATGCGCGCGGCCTGTTCGGCTTCCGGCTGGAGGCCAGCGACGACCTGCGGCAATGGCGCCCGGTGGGTGGCGAGGAGCAGCTGGTGCGCCTGGCCCACGGCGGCCAGACCATCGAGCGCATGGCGGTCGAGCTGGGCAATCTGCGCACGCGTTTCCTGCGCCTGCGCTGGAGCGATCCGAAGCACGGCGTGCCGCTCGCCAAGGTGGAAATCGACAGCGTGCAGGAGGTCGAACCGGTGGCGCCGATCGAATGGTCCGCCGCGCTGAAGCCGGAGCGCTGCGCCGAGGACTACTGCGACTATGTGCTGCCGCGCGGCCTGCCGGTGCAGAGCCTGCGCATCGACCTGGCCGACATCAACACGCTGGCGCAGGTCGGTGTGTCGGGCCTGGTCGATGCCGCGCCGGCTTCTGCAACGCCGCCGCAGTTCGTGCCGCGCAACCCGCTCTACGCGCTGCGACACCAGCAGCGCCGAACGACCCCGCTGCCCAGCGGCCCCGGCGAGGCACCGCTGCTCGACACGGTGGTGTACCGCCTCGCGCAACCCGGCGGCGAAGCGCGTTCGCCGGTTCTGGCGCTCGACGGCGCGGTGTATTCGCGCCTGCGGCTGCGCACTTCCGGCCCGGTGAGCGTGCTCGGCGCCACGCCGCCGACGATTGCGGTGGGCGCCACGCCGCGCACGTTGGTGTTTCTCGCGCAGGGCGGTGCACCGTTCTCGCTGGCCTGGAGCGCGGCGCCCGGCAAGGGCGCGGTTCAAGGTGCGGTGCCGGGTGCGCCGCTCGCGTTGTCGACGCTGATACCGGGTTACGCCGCGGACAAACCCGTCGTGGCGGACGGCACTTCGGTCACGTTGCCCGTGGCTGCGGTGGAGGCCGCCGTCGCAGCCGCCGCGCTCGCGCCCGTTCCCGAGGTGGCGCCCAACGACCCGTCACGCAAGTGGTGGCTCTGGGGTGCTTTGGGTGTCGGCCTGCTGTTGCTCGCAGGCATGGCGTGGTCGCTGTTCGCGAGCCTGCGCAAGGACAGGGCAGCGGCCGACTGACCGCCGGCGATCAGTTCGGATCGAAGCTGTCGCGGAAGGTGAACCAGGTGGAGCTCAGCGACATGGCCGCCAGCACCAGCGCCGTGCCGATCATCAGGATGTTGCCGACCGCCACGGCCGCGCCGCCCGCGCCCAGCGCGCCGACACCCACCAGCACGGTCGCGACCAGGCCCATCGCAATGCCGGCCAGCAGGAACACGCCGAACCATGCGAGCACGAACAGCGCATAGGCGCCGAAGTTGCGGAACAGCGCGACGATGCTGAAGAAGATGCTCTTGACCGGCTCCACGCGGTGCCAGTGCACCAGCGCCGGCGCATGCCACATGGCCAGGGAGAGCGGCAGGTTCAGGCACATCAGGAGCACGCGGGCGAGCTGGAAATCGCTGCTGGCCATCACTTCGGGGGTGATCGCATCGTCGAGCAGGTAGGCGCGCATGAGCTGCCCGCCATCGACCAGCGCGGTGACCATCACCGCGAACACGAAGTAGATCGCCGAGATCACGCCCAGCACCACCAGCGAGCGCCATTCGGCGCGCATGGCGCCGAACACCGCCACGAACATCGCGGAGCCCGTGGGCCGCTGCGCGTCACCGAGCTGACCGGTGTGGCCAAGGGCATCGGCGTTGTCGTTGTGGGCCACCGAAGTGGCCACCATCAGCCCCAGCGTCATGAAGGGCAGCAGCACCGGCGCGATCACGCTGCCGATGAGCGGCAGCACCGACACCGTCGAGATCACCGCCATCAGCAGGAAGAACAGCGAGATGAAGGCGAGCGGCTGCTGCCAGAAGGTCTTGAGCCCGGAGCGGACCCATACGGCGCCGGTTCGCGCCGGCACGAGGTTGAGTTTCATGGGGTCCGGGTCATGCGGCCATGAGCGGCTCGAGGGCCTCGCCCATGGCATGCGGATGGGTGGCGCGCCCGCGCAGCACGCGCTCGAAGTGCGTGGGGTCGTGGGGCTTGAGCATGCTGGCCTCTCGCGGCAGGTGGAAGTCCCACAGGCGCGAGATCCAGAAGCGCAGCGCCGCGGCGCGCAGCATCGCGGGCAGCAGGGCGCGCTCGGCGGCGTTCAGCGGGCGCACGGTTTCGTAGGCCGAGAGCAGGGCCTCGGCACGCACGGCATCGTGTTCGCCTGTCGACAGGTCGATGGCCCAGTCGTTCAGGCACACCGAGAGGTCGAACAGCCAGGTGTCGGTGCCGGCGAAGTAGAAGTCGAACACGCCGGTCAGGCGCGGCGGCGAACCTGCGTCGCCGCCGGTCGCGAACATCACGTTGTCGCGGAACATGTCGGCATGCACCGGTCCGCGCGGCAGCGCCGCGTAGGCCGACGATTCGGCGATGTGGTTCTGGTAGGCGAGTTCGGCGCGCAGCAGCGCGGCCTGCGATTCGTCGATGTAGGGCAGCACCACCGGAACGGTCTCGTTCCACCACGCGAGGCCGCGCAGGTTCGGCTGGATGCGCGGGAAGTCGCGCGCGGCGATGTGCATGCGCGCCAGCATCGCGCCCAGCTCGGCGCAGTGCGCTGCGGTCGGGGCGAGTTCGCTGTGGCCCGACAGGCGCTGCACCAGCGCCGCCGGCTTGCCTGCCACGATATGCAGCAGCTCGCAGGGCGCATTGGCGGGAACGGTCAGCGCGTGGCCCTTGGGGGCTTGCACTGCTGGGTCGGCCACGGGCTCCGGCACCGGCAGGCCACCGGCTGCCAGGTGCTTCATCAGGCAAAGGTAGTAGGGCAGCTGATCGGCGCGGAGGCGCTCGAACAGCGTGAGCACGAACTCGCCGGACTCGGTGGTCGCGAAGTAGTTGGTGTTCTCGATGCCGCCCTCGATGCCGCGCAGGTCGCGCAGTGCGCCCATGCCCAGGCGCTGGACGAGCGCGTCTGCCTCGCCGAACTCGACTTCGGTAAAAACTGCCATGAGGGTGCTCAGCGAAGAGCTGGAAATGCGGTGAACGGGAGCGGCGAAGGCACGGTCAGAACTTCATCACGTTCCAGACACGCGCGCCGTTGCCGGTGGAGTTGGTCTCGCCTGCACCGGGGCGTGCGCCCGGGTCGTTGGGCAGCACTTCGTAGCCCGGCATGTTGGACTTCGGCTTGACGTTGATGCTCTGCGTGCGGCCGCCATAGCGGACTTCGTCGACCGAGGCGCCGCTGTCTTCCGTGTGGATGTGCTCGACCTTCTGGTTGCGGCGGCCTTCGGACTGCTCCTGATTTTGTAGCGTCTCCGCCGGGGCCGGGGTGGCGGCCGGCGCGGATTGCGCGTGCGCAGCGGCAAAGGGGGCTGCAAAGGCCAGCGCCAGCAGGATGCGGCGGGCAATCAGGAGTGTGGAGCTAGGCATGCCCGGATTGTAGGCGTGCCCCCCGGTTCCAGGGTGTGGGCATCCAGCGCGCGGTGTCGTGGTTCTGCAGGCCGGTCAGGGCACGGCAAAATGGCCCGATGACCGACAAGAAAACGCTGCTGCTCGTCGATGGCTCGAGCTATCTGTACCGGGCCTTCCACGCCATGCCCGACCTGCGCGCCGTGCCCGGCGATCCGAAGAGCCCCGCCACAGGCGCCATCCGCGGAATGATCAACATGATGACCGCGCTGCGCCGCGAGGTGCGCGCCGACTATGCGGCCTGCATCTTCGACGCGCCCGGCAAGACCTTTCGCGACGACTGGTATCCCGAATACAAGGCCAACCGCTCGCCGATGCCCGACGACCTGCGCAGCCAGATCGACCCCATCCACGAAGTGGTGAAGCTCCTGGGCTGGCCGGTGCTCAGCGTGCCCGACGTGGAGGCCGACGACGTGATCGGCACGCTCGCCAAGATCGCGGCGGCGCAGGGCGTCGAGGTGATCGTCTCCAGCGGCGACAAGGACCTGAGCCAACTGGTCGACGAGCACATCACGATCATCGACACGATGAACGGCAAGAAGCGCGATGTGGCCGGCGTGACGGCCGAGTTCGGCGTGCCTCCGAACCTCATGGTCGACTACCAGACGCTGGTGGGCGATACGGTCGACAACGTGCCCGGCGTCGAGAAGGTCGGCCCCAAGACGGCAGCCAAATGGCTGCTCGAATACGGTTCGCTCGATGCGCTGGTTGAACGCGCCGCCGAAGTGAAGGGCGCCGCCGGCGAAAACCTGCGTAAGGCGCTGGACAAGCTGCCCCTGAGCCGCAGGCTCGTCACCATCCGCACCGACTGCGACCTCGACGGCCACGTCACCGGCCTGCCGTCCCTCGAAGGCCTGCCGGTCGGCGCGCCGCAGACGGGCGAACTCAAGCCCTTCTACGAGAAGTTCGGCTTCAAGAGCCTGGTGAAGACGCTCGAGGCGCAGGAAGTGCCGCCCGAGTTGATCGAGGAAAACATCAAGAAGAAGGCCGCGAAGGCCGACACCGACCAGGGCGGCCTGTTCGACGAGCCTTCGGACCTGAGCGCGCTCGACGCCGCCGCGCCCGCGAGCAACCTCAAGTACGACACCATCACCACCTGGGAGCAGTTCGACACCTGGCTCGCAAGGCTCGAAGCCGCCGAGCTCGCGGCAATCGACACCGAGACCACCTCGCTCGATGAAATGGTCGCGCAGATCGTCGGCGTGAGCTTCAGCGTCGAACCCGGCGAAGCGGCCTACATCCCGCTCACGCACAACTACCCCGATGCGCCCGCGCAGCTGCCCATCGACGAGGTGCTTGCGAAGCTCAAGCCCTGGCTCGAGAACGCCGACAAGAAAAAGCTCGGCCAGCACATCAAATACGACCGCCATGTGTTCGCCAACCACGGCATCGAAGTCGAGGGCTACACGCACGACACCATGCTGCAGAGCTACGTGCTCGAAGTGCACAAGCCGCACGGCCTCGCGTCCCTGGCCGAGCGCCACCTGGGCCGCAGCGGCATCTCCTACGAAGACCTGTGCGGCAAGGGCGCGCACCAGATCTCCTTCAGCCAAGTCGACATCGCCAAGGCCGCCGAATACTCGTGCGAAGACAGCGACCAGACGCTCGACGTGCACCGCACGCTGTGGCCCCAGCTCGAAGCCAACGAGAAGCTGCGCTTCGTCTACCAGCTCGAGATGGATTCGAGCGAGGCGCTCTACCGCGTCGAGCGCAACGGCGTGATGATCGACAGCGCCACGCTCGCCGCGCAGAGCCACGAACTCGGCACGCGCATCATGGCGCTGGAGCAGGAGGCCTACGAGATCGCGGGCCAGCCCTTCAACCTCGGTTCGCCCAAGCAGATCGGCGAGATCTTCTTCACCAAGCTGGGCCTGCCGGTGGTCAAGAAAACACCGAGCGGCGCGCCCAGCACCGACGAAGAAGTGCTGGAGAAACTGGCCGAGGACTATCCGCTCCCCGCCAAGATCCTCGAACACCGCGGCCTCTCCAAACTCAAGGGCACCTACACCGACAAGCTGGGCCAGCTGGCCAACCCACGCACCGGCCGCGTCCACACGCACTATGCGCAGGCCGTGGCGGTGACGGGGCGCCTGAGCAGCAACGACCCGAACCTGCAGAACATCCCGATCCGCACGCCCGAGGGCCGCCGCGTGCGCGAGGCCTTCGTGGCACCGGCGGGAAGCGTGATCGCGAGCGCCGACTACTCGCAGATCGAGCTGCGCATCATGGCCCACATCAGCGGCGACGAGTCGCTGTTGCGCGCATTCACCGAAGGCATCGACGTGCACCGCGCGACGGCCGCCGAAGTGTTCGGCTCCACGCCCGACCAGGTGTCCAGCGAGCAGCGCCGTTATGCGAAGGTCATCAACTTCGGGCTGATCTACGGCATGAGCAGCTTCGGCCTCGCGCGCAACCTGGGCATCGAGACCAAGGCGGCGGCCTCGTACATCGAGCGCTACTTCGCGCGCTACCCGGGCGTGAAGGCATACATGGACGAGACCAAGGCGCTCGCCAAGGAGCAGGGCTATGTGGAGACCGTGTTCGGCCGGCGCCTGTACCTGCCCGAGATCAACTCGCCCAACGGCCCGCGCCGCGGCGGCGCCGAGCGCGCGGCCATCAACGCGCCGATGCAGGGCACGGCGGCCGACCTCATCAAGCTCAGCATGGTCAAGGTACAGAACGTGCTTGACGAAGAGAAGCGCGCCACGAAGATGATCATGCAGGTGCACGACGAACTGGTGTTCGAAGTGCCCGAAGCCGAAGTCGAATGGGTGCGCATCGAAATCCCGCGCCTGATGGCCGGCGTGGCGGCGCTCAAGGTGCCGCTGCTCGCCGAGATCGGCATCGGTCCCAACTGGGACAAAGCCCACTGAAGAGACAAGACGAAAGAAGAACCAGACCCATGACACGCCAGCCCCGCAAATTCCTGCTCGCCGCCGTCTGCGCGGCCTTCCTCGGCACCGCCTTCGCCGCCCCCGATGCCAGCATCGCGTCGCTCGCCGCCAAGGAAAAGCCCGCGCTGCTCGACACGCTGAAGGAACTGGTCTCCATCGAATCGGGCAGCCGCGACCTCGAAGGCCTGGAGAAAATCTCCGACCTCATTGCCGCGAAGTTCAAGGCGTTGGGCGGCGAGGTCGAGCTGATCGATCCGAGCGCCGAGGCCTACCGCATGGAAGACACGCCCGAGAAAATCGGCCGCGTGGTGCGCGCCACCTTCAAGGGCACGGGCACCAAGAAGATCATGCTCATCGCGCACATGGACACGGTCTACACCATCGGCATGCTCAACAAGCAGCCGTTCCGCATCGACGGCGACAAGGCCTATGGGCTGGGCATCTCCGACGACAAGCAGGGCGTGGCGGTCATCACGCACACGGTGGCCATGCTGCAGGCGATGAAGTTCAAGGAGTACGGCACGCTCACCGTGCTGATCAACGGCGACGAGGAAATCAGCTCGCCCGGTTCGCGCGCGCTCCTCACGCGCCTGGGCGGCGAGCACGATGCGGTGATGTCCTTCGAGGGCGCCTCCATCAAGGACGACAAGCTCTCGCTGGCCACCGCGGGCATCGCCTCGGTCACGCTGAACGTCACCGGCAAGGCTTCGCATGCGGGCTCGGCGCCGGAGCTGGGCGTGAACGCGTTGTACGAACTCTCGCACCAGATCTTGCAGATGCGCGACCTGTCCGACCCGGCCACGGGCCTGAAGATGAACTGGACCATCTCCAAGTCGGGCAGCAACCGCAACGTGATCCCGGCATCGGCCACCGCAGGCGCCGACGTGCGCGTGCTCAAGGTCGCCGACTACGACCGCATCGAGCAGCAGGTCAACGAGCGCGTGAAGAAGCAGCTGATTCCCGAAGCCAAGGTCGAGCTCAAGTTCGAGCGCCGCCGCCCGCCGCTCGAGGCCACCGCCGCCTCGATCGCGTTCGCGAAGCATGCGCAGGCCATTTACAAGGATGAACTCGGCCGTCCGCTGGGCGCCGACGACAAGGCGGCCGGCGGCGGCACCGACGCCGCCTTCGCCTCGCTCAAGACCAAGGCGCCCGTGGTCGAGCGCTTCGGCCTGCAGGGCTTCGGCGCGCACTCGGCCGATGCCGAGTACGTGCTGCTCGATTCCATCGAGCCGCGCCTGTATCTCGCCACGCGCATGGTGATGGATATTTCGCGCGGCAAGACCGGCGCCAACTGATACGGCCATGCGGCTGCGCCACATCGAGGTCTTCAACGCGATCATGCTCACCGGCAGCGTGAGCGCGGCGGCGCGGCTCATCAACATCACGCAGCCGGCCGTGAGCCGCACCCTGCAGCATGCGGAGCTGCAACTGGGCTTTCCGCTGTTCCAGCGCGCCAAGGGGCGGCTCACGCCGACCACCGAGGCGCTCACGCTGTACCCGCACATCGAGCGCCTGTTCGCGCAGCTGGACGAAGTGCAGCGGCTGGCTTCCAACCTCAAGGCCGGCAGCGACACGGGCGAGTTGCGCATCCTGAGCGTGCTGGCGCTCAGCTACGAGATATTGCCGCGCGCGCTCAAGGCCTTTCGCGAAAAGCATCCTGGCTATGCGATTTCAGTCGAGTCGCTGCACTCGCCGCAGATCATGTCGGCGCTGCTGCTGCAGGAGGCCGACGTGGGCTTCGCTTTCAGCCCCGTGGTGCACCCGTCGCTCACGCAGGAGACGCTGGCCGACAGCCGCATGGTGTGCATCGCGCCCAAGGGCATGCTGCCGCGCGCGCTGGTGCGCAATGGCTCGGTGGCGCTGCACGACCTGGTCGATCGACCGGTGATCGGCCTTGATAGCCGCGACCCCGTCGGCACGAGTCTCAGCCAGGCCTGCCGGCAGGCCGGCGTCGGCTTCCAGCAGGCGGTGGTGACCGTGCAGACCTATCACGCGGCGCTGGCCATGGCACACCACGGCTTGGGCGTGGCGCTGGTCGACGGCTGCACCGCGCTGTCGGCGGACCGCGAGAAGGTCGACGTGCTCACGCTCGAACCGCACATCCCGGTGCCGGTGCGCGCGCTGCGCTTCACCGGCCGGCCCGACTCGGTGGCGGTGCGCGGCATCACGCGCTGCATGCAGCAGGCGATCCAGGAAACGCTGTAGCTGCTCGCGCTCAGGCGGCCTGCAGCGCCTGCCCGATCTTCAGCGCCGAGCCGAAAGCCAGCGTGAAACCCAGCGCACCGTGCCCGGTGTTGAACAGCATGTTCGACGGTGCGCTCTCCAGCCGTCCGATGATCGGCAACCCCTTCGGCGTGGCAGGCCGCATGCCCGTCCAGGGATGCAGTTCCTCGAGACGGCTCGCCTGCGGGAAGACCGCACGCGTCGCGGCGGCCAGCGTCTCGATGCGCGTCGCCGGAATGCTGGCGTCGTGCCCCACCAGCTCGGCCATGCCCGCCACACGCAGGCGCGAGCCGATGCGCGCGAACACCACCTTGCGCGCGCTGTCGGTCACGCTCACCGTCGGCGCCGCGCCGGGCGCAGGATCGACATCCACCGTGATGCTGTAGCCCTTGAGCGGATACACCGGCAGGTAGGCGCCCAGCGCCCGGCCTAGCTTGTGCGAGGCCGAGCCCAGCGCCATCACGAAGGCGTCGGCCTCGATGTCGCCCTGGCTCGTGTTCACCGCCGCGATCTGATGTCCGTTGCGGGCGAAGCCGTGCACGTCGGTGCCGAGCAGGAAGCGCACGCCGCGTGCCTGGAGCGCACGCATCAGCCCGGCGCACACCTTGAGGCAGTCTGCCGCGCATTCGCTGGGCGTGTAGACCGCGCCGGCCATCTGGCCGCGGTAGCTCGCGAGCGCGGGCTCGATGGCGATGCATTCGTCGGGCGTGACGATGCGCTGCTCGCTGCCCAGGGTGCGCTGCAGTTCGACTTGCGCGAGCGCGCCTTCGAGCGATGCCGCGCTCGCGTACAGCACCAGCTTGCCGGTGGCGGAGAAGTCGCAGTCGGGCGCGATGTCGGCCTGCATCGCCTCGAACTCGGTGCGGCTCGATGCGGCCAGCGCCAGCAGCCTGGCCGTGGTGTCGCGCGAGGTCTCGGCATTGCAGGCCGCAAGAAATGCCATGCCCCAACGCCATTGCAGCGGGTCGAGTTGCGGCCGCAGCTTGAGCGGCGAGGTGGTCGAGAACAGCAGCTTGGGCAACTGCTTCCAGATCGACGGATCGGCCAGCGGCTGCACGTAGGAGTAGCTCAGCTGCGCGCCATTGCCGCCGCTCGCGCCGGCACCGGGCGCCGCGCGGTCGATCACCGTGACCTGATGGCCCCGGCGTTCGAGCTGCCAGGCGGTGGCCAGGCCCACGATGCCGGCACCGAGCACACACACATGCATGAAGACAACTTTCCGGGAGTGAAGACAGCAACCATCTTGAATGACTAACTCAAACTATCCCTGCGAGCTCATTGCTCCAAGGCGACTTGGTGCGAGCGATGGCGTTCAGGATGATCA
>NZ_JARXVG010000016.1 GCF_029892485.1 Variovorax boronicumulans | reverse complement strand
GAAGTTTTTTTATCGACCAACTCTCCAGCAACCACCCCTTCCAGAGCAACCACCGAAGCGCTACAGGAGCGTCATCAGCCGAGCCCACGAGTATATGCCAAATCTTGGACCTCGCAAGACTGCAGTGAAGAAAATCGAACACAGAACCTCTTGATCCTGGGGCGGCGCTTCGCGCCGCCCCAGGATCAAGAGGAGGCTCCTCCGATAATCCGTGCCACATGGCACTCATCACACTCCTCGACGCCCAACTCGCGTTCGGTCACGTCCCGCTGCTAGATCATGCGGACTTCTCTCTTCTTGAATCGGAACGCATCGGCCTGATCGGTCGCAATGGCGCCGGCAAGTCGTCGATGCTCAAGATACTGGGAGGCCTGGAAAAGACCGACGACGGCACCCTGCAACTGCAGCAGAACCTGCGCGTCGCCTACGTCGCCCAAGAGCCCGTGCTCGATATGGATGCGGATGTATTCACCGCAGCCAGCCAAGGCCTGGGAAGCGTGATCGCCGTACGGGATCTCTATCTGTCAGGCGCCGAAGGCCTGGACCTCGATGCCCTCCAGTCCCAGATTGAAGCCTACGACGCCTGGAACTGGGAGCAGCGCGTCGAAGAGACGCTGCACCGCCTCCACCTGGACCGCAACGCCCGCGTCGGCTCCCTCTCCGGCGGCACCCGCAAGCGTGTCGCCCTGGCGCAGGCCCTGGTGGCCGCCCCCGATGTCCTTCTATTGGATGAGCCCACCAACCACCTGGACCTCGACTCCATCGAATGGCTCGAACAGTTGCTGATCGACTTCAAGGGCAGCGTCGTCACCATCACCCATGACCGCAGCTTCCTGAACCGCGTCGCCACCCGCATTGTCGAACTCGACCGCGGCAAGCTGGGCTCCTACCCCGGCAACTTCGAGCAGTACCTCCTGCAGAAGGAAGAGCAGCTCGCCCAGGAAGCCGTCATCAGCGCCAAGGCCGACAAGCTCCTCGCGCAAGAGGAGATCTGGATCCGCAAGGGCGTCGAAGCCCGCCGCACCCGCAGCCAGAGCCGCATCACGCGCCTGCAGGAGCTGCGCGCGAGCCGCGTCTCCCGTCGCGAGGTGCAAGGCAGCGTCAACATGGACGTCGCCTCGGGCCAGTCGAGCGGCAAGATCGTGGCCGAGCTCACCGAAGCGACCAAGTCCTTCGGCGAGAAGACCGTCATCCGCAACTTCAGCGGCACCATCCTGCGAGGCGACAAGATCGGCCTGCTCGGCCCCAACGGCGCGGGCAAGACCACGCTGCTCAAGCTCATCCTCGGCGAGCTCGAACCCGACAGCGGCAAGATCCGCCGCGGCACCAACCTGCAGGTGGCGTACTTCGACCAGATGCGCGACAAACTCGACCTGGACGCCACGCTGGAAGATTTCATCAGCCCCGGCAGCGAGTGGATCGAGATCGGCTCGCAGAAGAAGCACGTCAAGAGCTACCTCGCCGACTTCCTCTTCTCCCCCGCGCGCGCCAACTCCCCCGTGCGATCGCTCAGCGGCGGCGAACGCAACCGCCTGCTGCTGGCCCGCCTGTTTGCCCGGCCTGCCAACGTGCTGGTGCTCGACGAGCCGACCAACGACCTGGACATCGACACCCTGGAGCTGCTCGAGAACCTGCTGCAAGACTACGACGGCACCGTGTTCCTGGTGAGCCATGACCGCACCTTCCTGGACAACGTGGTGACCAGCACCATCGCCTTCGAGGGCGACGGCCGCTGGCGTGAGTACGAAGGCAGCGTGCAGGACTGGTTGATCCAGTCCAAGCGCGCGCGCGAGATCGCCGAGCAGCGCCTCGCCGCGGCACCGCCGCCCGCAGCACCCGCGCCTGCCCCGGCGGCCGAGGCGACTCCCAAGGCAACCGCCTCCCGCAAGAAGCTCTCATATAAAGAGCAGCGCGAGCTCGAGGCCCTGCCCGCCCAGATCGAAGCCCTCGAAGCCGAGCAGAAGCGCATCACCGAAATGCTCGAACTCGACGGCGGCGCCATCTACGCCTCCGACGCCTCGCGCGCCGTCGAACTGAGCGAACGCCATGCGCAGATCGACGAGGAACTGCTCGCCGCCCTCGAACGCCAGGAAGAACTGGGCGCCGCGCGTTAATCAAGTCGAGCGCCAAAGCCCCGGATCGCGTCCGCCCGTCCGACGCGATCCGGGCGCCGACTAGGCTATATATGCGGCTACCCCAACCCCCGGTAATCGCCGCATGCCTTCACCCCTCACGCTCTTCGGCCGATATGCCGTGCTCGTCGCGGCATTGCTGCTGGGCGCCTGTGCCCAACTGCCCAAAGACGTCGACCGCCCCGTCTCGACCGCGCTTGCCTCGCCGAACGACACCGCGCTCGGTACGCTGGTCCAGCAGCGCCGACAGGCTGACAAGGCCCGTTTCGAATCGGGTTTCCTGCTGCTCGGCGGCCCGCCCGCGGCTTACGGCAGCCGGCTCGCACTGATCGAAGGCGCGCAAAAGACACTGGACCTGCAGTACTACGCCATCCACGCCGATGCGAGCACTGGCCGTCTCGTGCGGGGCCTTCGGGCGGCCGCCGAGCGCGGTGTGCGCGTGCGCATCCTGCTGGACGACTTCCACAGCACCGGCCGCGACGCGCTGGTGCTGGGCCTGGCCTTCATTCCCAATATCGAGATGCGCCTGTTCAACCCGCTTGCGGGTGCGCGCGATTCCACCTTCAGCCGGCTCTTCAATTCGATCGGCGACGCCTCGCGCATCCAGCAGCGGATGCACAACAAGCTGTTCCTGGCCGACAACGTGCTCGGCGTCACCGGCGGGCGCAACCTGGGCGACGCCTATTTCGGCAACGCGACCACCGGCAACTTCGTCGACCTCGACGTGCTGGCCGCCGGTCCCATCGTGCAGGACCTCTCGCGCAGCTTCGACAGCTACTGGAACAACGAGCGCGCCTATCCGGTGCAGTCGCTGGTCTCGCGGGAGGAATTCCAGGAGATCCGAGACCGCGCGCGCAAGGCCGACAAGGAACTGACCGACGAAGCCGCCCAGGCGAAGAGCGATCCGCAGGCACCCGAGAGCCAGGACAAGAGCAAGCCCCGGCCCGACGCGCCGCCCACCGCCGAACAACGCGCCCGCGTCTGGGACGAGAAACCCCTGGACCTGCGCACCGCCACCTTCGTCTGGGCGCCGGCCGTGATGCTGGCCGACCAGCCCGGCAAGATCCCGGCCGACACCGGCCCCGGCGCAACGCGCGACCCGGGCCTCGTGGTAAGCCAGTCCGCCGACGCAGCGCGCGCGCCTCGCGCCTCGAACGCATCGCCGACCTCGCCGCCCCCTCCGGCTTCGCGCCGCACCGCGTCGCTCGAAGCCGCATCGGACGCGGCTGCCAGCGGCGACACCGTGGTCGAAGGCCTGCTGCAACTGATCGGCCAGGCGCGCTCCGAGCTGCTGATCATCTCGCCCTACTTCGTGCCTGGCGAGGACATGAAGCAGGCGTTTTCGGCCGCACGCGCCCGCGGCGTGAAGATCCGGGTGCTGACCAATTCGCTGGCGTCGAACGACGCGCCCGTGGCGCACGTCGGCTACGCGCGCCACCGCGAAGAACTGCTGAAGATGGGCATCCAGCTCTACGAACTGCGCAGCGAGCAGACCACCTTCGGCACGGTCTTCGGCTCCGGCTCATCGGGCGGCGGCGCCGGCGGCAGCAGTGCCACCGGCGAATCGCGCGCGATGCTGCACTCCAAGGTGCTGGTGATGGACGGGCGCCTCCTGGTCGTCGGCTCGATGAACCTCGACCTGCGCTCGCAACTGCAGAACACCGAGATCGCGCTGCTGATCCGCAGCGACGAACTCTCGCGCGCGGCCGGCGAGCAGATCGAGCGCGGCATGCGCGAGCGCTCCTGGCACGTCGAACAGGTCAACGGCGCGCTGGTGTGGCACGCCCCCGAAGGCAGCGGCCTCGCGGACACGACCACCGAGCCCGACGCCAGCGCCACGCTGCGCCTGATGCTGAAGCTCTTCGGCCCGCTCGCGCCCGACCAGTTGCTCTAACCGACCCGGTCAGTGCTTGTGCTGGTGGGTCGCCCCGCCGGCATCGGCGCCTTCGGGCGCGCCCACGGGCAGCGTCACGTCCAGCGCGGTCTTCACGCCCTTGGCGTCTTCGAACTTCAGGGTGAACGGCACGGCCGCGCCCTTGGCCAGCGCGCCCTTCAGGTCCATCATCATCACGTGGTAGCCGCCTGGCTTGAGCTCGACGGTCTGGCCCGCGGGCAGGTCGAGGCCGCCGGCCAGCTCGCGCATCTTCATGGTGTCGCCTTCCATCTTCATCTCGTGCACCTCGGCCACGCCGGCCGCGGGCGTCGAGATGCCGACCAGCTTCGCGCCGGTGGGCGCGGTGAGCTTCATGAAGGCGCCCGTGCCGCTCTGGCCCGGCACCGATTGCCGCACCCAGCCGTCGCGCACGTCGACCGTGGCCACGCCCTGTGCCACCACGTTGAGCTTCGCGGCCGGCGCCTTGAGCCCCGCGGTCGAACTGCCCGACGTCGGCACTTCGGCCCAATCGGCGGCGCCGACGTCGCAGGTCTGCAGCACCTTGAACCACAGCGTGCCCGGCGTGCCCGGCACCTTGCCGCGCAGCACGAACTCGCTGCGCTCCTTGCCGGGCAGCGCGTCCTGCGGGGTCTCGGCGGTCCAGCGCACCTCGCCGCCGCCGGCGTTCTTCTGCACGTCGAGCTTCCAGCCCTTGCGCGCCTGGGCGTCGGTCAGCACGAAGCCCTTGGGCAGGCGCACCGCGAGGCCCGTGGTGGCGGTGGCGCCCTCGCAGGCATGGCCGACGCGGAAGGCGGCGTTGTAGTCGCTGCCGACCGTGGCGCCGCCCGGCGGCAGGGTGACGTGGGCCAGCGCGGCGGCCGCTCCGCCCAACAGGGCGCAGGCGGCGAGGGTCTTGTGGATCTTGAAGCGAGGGGTGTTCATGTCGTCGTGTCCTTGCAGATGAATGAAAGCGTCATAGGTCGAACTTGAGTTCGGCCACGTAGGTGCGTTGCGGGTACGGGTGGAAGGCCCAGTACTTGTTGTTGTTCAGGTTGTCGATGCCGACGGCGGCGCTCCACTGCCGGTCGATGCGGTAGCGGATGCGCGCATCGACCACGAAGAATTTCGAAAAGCCCATGTACGCGAAGCCGTTGGGGTCGCTGTTGTCGAGCGAGCCGTACTGCTTGCCGCTGTAGCGCATGCCGACGGTGTAACTCCATTTGGCATCGGGCCGGTACGTGGCGAGGAGCGAGGCGCGCACCTTGGGCACACGCGGCTGCTCCCGGCCGACGCTCGCGGGGAAGCCGCTGTTGGCGGTGATCTTCGAGTTCGTGAGCGTGAGGCTGCCGCTCAGGTCGAGCCCCTTCATGCCCACGTCGACCGCGTTCAGCGCCACTTCGAGGCCGCGGGTGCGGACGGCATCGACGTTCTGCACCGTGCTCACCAGGCTGTTGAGCGCCTGGCTGTAGAGCGCGTCCTTCGTGTTCTCGAAGAAGAGCGTGGTGCGCAGCATGCCGTCCAGGCCCCAGCCCTTGAGGTCGCGCTCGGCGGTGAGCTCGGTGGTCCACGAGCGCTCGGGGCGCAGGTTCGGGTTGGTGTTGACGATGCGGTTGCCGTCGATCGAGCCCTGGTAGAGCTCACTCACCGTGGGCATGCGCACCGCGCGGCCGGTCGAGGCCTTGAAGAGCCAGTCGGGCGTGGCCTGCCAGGCGATGGCCGCCTTGGGCGAGTCGTAGCTGTTCTTGCGCGGCGCGAAGTCGAGCAGCCGCGTCGCGTTGCCCAGCTGCCCGCCGTAGGCTTCCCAGCGTTCGTGGCGCAGGCCCAGCGTGGTCTTCCAGTCCTTGGCGAAGCGCCAGGTGTCCTGCACGTAGAGCGACTGCAGCCGGGTGTTGCCGTTGAAGGCGGAGAACGGGGTCACGGCCGGCCCGTTGATCCAGTCGAGCGTGTTGCCGACGCTGGTGCGCAGGCGCGCCGTGTCCTGCTGGAAACCGAAGTCGACCACGTGCGCGCCCACGCCCTCGGCCGAGCCGGTGGGGCGCCAGGTGCCCGCGGCCTTGAAGGTGTTCCAGCCCGAGCCGCCCATGTCGGTGGTGCGCCCGGGGCCGCCGTTGAAGGCGCCCGGCAACGGGGTCGTTGGCGTGCGCGAGGTGTCGCTCGAATAGTCGAACAGGCTCGCCGCCACCTCCCAGTCGAACACGCCGCCGGTGTGGCTCTTCACGGAAAGGCCGTGCATGTAGTGGGTGAGCGCGGTTTCGGTCGGCGCCAGCGCGGCGCTGGGAGCATCGAGGTTGTAGGCGCGCCCCGCGATGTTCACCCGCCCCGAATACACCGGCTGCCCGAACGCATTGCGCAGGTAGGTGTCGACGCCGCCGTGCGTGGTGTTGTTCCAGGCGCCCAGCGTGTAGGTCGCGCGGACGGTGGGCGAGAAGTCGTAGGCCACCTTGAGCTTGGCCTGCTCCTGCGTGGTGTCGTAGATGGTCGAGCCGCCCACCAACCACCACGGCTGGTTCGACGGGTTCAGCCCCAGCACCGCGCCGGTGACCGGCGTGCCGGCGTTGCCCACGGTGCCGGCGCTGAGCAGCCGGTTGCCGAACACCAGCGCCTGTCCCTTGCTGTGGGTGCGCGAGGCGCTGAGCCACCACGACCAGTCGCCGCTGCGGCTGCCCAGCGACAGGTCCAGCTGCTGGCCGGCCGGCGACGAATGGCTGCCGTACTGGTCGAAGTTCGAAGCAAAGCCGCTGAGCTTGACGTGCGCTTCCAGCTGCGTGGGCATGCGGGTCACGTAGTCGACCACCGCGCCCACCGAATTGCCCGGGTACGCGGCAGAGAACGGCCCGTAGAGCACATCGACCCGCTCGATTTCCTCGGGCGACACCATGCCCCAGCGCGGCGCATACGTGGCGCCGTTGCCCAGCGGGTTCGACAGCATGATGCCGTCCGCATAGACCATCGAGCGCGCGCTGTTGCCCGTGCCAGAGGCGCGGGTGGCGAGCACCGCATGGTTGAAGTCGCCGATGTAGCGCTTGCGCACGACCAGGCTCGGCAGGTACTTCAGGGCGTCTTCGCTGTCGGTCGCGTTGACCGTCTCGGCGATCTGCTCGTGCGTCACGCCTTCGATGGTGGTCGGAATCTGCGCCGGCAGCGAGGTCGGCCGGCCACCGGTCACGGTGACGGTGCTCAGGGCGCGGCCGGTGCCGCCTTCAGGCGAATCGCCGGATGCCTGCTGCGCCCACACGGGCGCGCTGAGGGGAAATGCCATGGCGATCGCCAAGGCGCGGGAATGCTTTTTCACTGGGAACCTGCTCCACGAACTTCAACACGGACAAACCGCAGGCACCCGTTCGATCGGGCACATGCGGCGAGGTTTGAAAGCTTCAGGAGCGGTTCGGGGGCCCGCGCGCCGGCAACGGCGCCGCGGTGGCCGCGGCAAGGCGCGCGGCGGGAATCGGCTGGACCACGCGGCCCAGCGGGAGGGGAAGGTCGAAAGAGGCCGCCGCCATCGCCGGCGGCGGTGCGCCGGTCAGCACGCACAGCGGGCAGTCCATGTGCGAGGCGCCCATTTCCTGCGCGCCGTCCTCGGTGTGCACCACCACCTTGATGGAACCGGCGCTGGAACACACCAGTTCCATGGCCTGCGGATGCACGAGCGGCGACGCCACCGCCACGCCCAGCGAGAGCACGAACCACAGCAGCACCCAGCGGCCGATGTGGCCGAGGAAGCGGGTGTGGGAGCGCAGCAGGTGCATGGCGGGCGCGATTATCGGCGCACTTGGCCCTTGGGAGCCGCCGCACGTGTGCCGGCCGCTGCCTTGGCGGGCGCCTTCGCACCCTTCGGAGCCGGTGCGGCCTTCGAGGATTTCGCCCCCTTCGCGGCCGGCGCGCCCTTCTGGGCTTTCTGCCCTTTCTGGACCTTCTGTCCCTTGATGGCCTTGCCGCCCCGTGCAGCCCGGGGCGCCGGCTCGGGCGCCGAGAGCGCGGGCATCGGCACCGCCTCCTGCGCCTGTGCGCTGGTCAGCACCGGCGTGACCGTGAAGCCGCGCGTCGCCATCAGCGCCGGCAGCCCCTGCGGGCCGATCATGTGCAACGCGCCGACCGCGGCAAACACACCCTTGCCGCCCGCATGCAGGCGCTCGATGCCGTTGGCCAGGCCGGGATTGCGGTCGTCGAGCAGGCGCTTCATGAGCCGCTGCTCGGCGGGGGTGCGAAGGCAGTCGCACCAGTCGGCATAGCGGGCCAGCTTGTCGGCGTCGCTGCGCGCCCAGACATCGGCCAACTCCTTCATCTGCCCGCGCAGCTTGCCCGACTCCAGTTCGTCGAGCGCCGCATCGACCTGCTCGGCTTCTTCGGTCTCGGAGCCGCCGGTCAGCGCCTTCACCTGGTCGGCCGCGTTCTCCAGCGCGAAGATCGGCTTGTTGGCGTTACGGGCGGACACCGCCATCGTCTCGTCGACGCCGAATTCGGGGTACAGCCCATCGGCGCGCGCCACCAGGCCGGCCAGCGCCGCCACCTGCAGGATGGGCTGCAGCTTCGCCGTCGCGCCCGGCGGCACGCAGGCCTCGGCGTTCTGGCGGTCGAGTCGGCGTGCGCGCTCGCCGCTGAGCATGCGCGAGAGCAGGGCCGGATCGGCCGGCTGGCCCATGAACCGGGCGGTGGCGTCGTCGCGCGCATCGATCTCCAGCGCGAGCGTGTCGCTCTGCGCCAGCGCCTTCTGCACGGTGGGGCCGGGCCGCACCCATTCGGCGCGGCCGATGTGGATGGTTCCGTAGAGCCAGGAGGTGCGCCCGTCGCGCTCGATGCGCCAGAGCATGCCCCGGTCGACGCCGTTGCGCACGCCCGGTCCGAGCTTGGCGAGGCTGGCAATGGCCGAGGGCGGGCAGTCGGCCGCATGTGCCGCGACAGCGAACACGCAGAGGGCGCCGGCCAGCGCCTGGCGCGCAAGACGCCCAGGGGTCGATAAATCGGTGGTGCGCCTCAGCGCGGCGAGGATCCGGCGTATCCGCAAGGCCTGCTCCAGGATGAAAGAAAGTCCGGCATTCTCACAGCACCGCTGCCCATAATCCGAAACCATGCAGAGCATCTTCCACCTTGCCTTTCACGTCCGCGACCTCGACGGTGCCCGCCGCTTCTACGGCGACGTCCTCGGTTGCGCCGAGGGCCGCAGCACCGATACCTGGGTCGATTTCGATTTCTTCGGCCACCAGATCTCGCTCCACCTGGGCGAGCCCTTCGCCACCGCGCGCACCGGCCGCGTCGGCGACGTGATGGTCCCGATGCCGCACTTCGGCCTTGCGCTGGCCCTGCCCGACTGGCAGGCGCTGGCCCGGCGGCTCCAGGCCGCGAACACCGATTTCGTGCTCGAGCCCCAGGTGCGCTTCGAAGGCCAGCCGGGCGAGCAGTGGACGATGTTCTTCTGCGACCCCTTCGGCAACCCGATCGAGGTCAAGGGCTTCCGCTCCCTGGCCACCCTCTACGACAAGTAAAACCCAGTGGGATACACCTTCGCATCGGCCACCGTGTTGCTGCTGCTGATCACCGATCCGCTGGGCAACATCCCGATCTTTGCCAATGCGCTCAAGGGCGTGGCGCCCGAACGGCGCACCCGGGTGATCGTGCGCGAGGTGCTGATCGCCTTCGCGCTGCTGCTGGGCTTCATGTTCGTGGGCGACGGGTTCCTGCGGGTGATGGGCCTGTCGGGCCTCTCGCTTCAGATCGCGGGCGGGGTGGTGATGTTCCTGATCGCGCTGCGCATGATCTTTCCGCCCGAGCACGGCGCGGCGCCTGTCGCGGCACCGACCGAAGAACCGTTGATCGTGCCACTCGCCGTGCCCGCGCTGGCCGGCCCCTCGGCACTGGCCACGGTGATGCTGCTGGTGTCGCAGGCACCCGAGCGGCGCCTCGAATGGGTGGCCGCGCTCAGCGTCACCATGGCCGTGTGCGCCATCGTGCTGGTGCTGGCCGAGCGCATCCAGCGGCTGGTCGGCGAGCGCCTGGTGCTGGCCTTCGAGCGGCTGATGGGCCTGATCCTGGTGGCCGTGGCGGTCGAGATGATGATCCGCGGCGTCAAGCTGCTGGCATCGGAAATGGGGAGGTAGCCGTCCACATGCCTGTCTTCGCAGAGCCTCACACGGCCGCCCGGATCTTCCGGCTCGCCCTGACCACCCTGGCCCCGCTGCCGTTCCTCTTCGGCGCGAGCGCCGCCCAGGCGGTACAGGCCTGCGAACTCAACGGCCAGAGCGTGAGCCCCTCCAACGGCAGCACCACGGCCGGCAAGACCGGCCTCATGCGCTGCAAGGACGCCGCGACCGGCGAGCTCCAGCGCGAGCAGCAGGTGCAGAACGGCGTCTTCATGGGCCTGGTGCGCTTCTACGAGAAGGGCAAGCTCGCCCGCGAACACACCACCAACGCCAAGGGCAACATCCAGGGCCGGGCCCGCGAGTACTCGGCCACCGGCCAGGTGCTGCGAGAGGCGGTCTACGACGACGGGCAGGAGCGCGGCCTGGCGCGCAGCTTCTACCCCGGCGGCCAGTTGCGGCGCGCCACCTTCTATCCCGACACCGGCGCCGGTCCCGAGCGCGCCTTTGTCGAATTCACCGAGCGCGGCCAGATGTCGATGCTGCGCTGCGGCGAGAAGCCGGTGCTGGCGCCCGTGGCCGACGATGCGAAGCTGTGTGGCTTCACGAGCAGCGGCGCGTCGCAGGTCGACCTGTTCGATGCGGGCGGCACGCTGCGCTCGCGGGTGTCGTACCTCGCGGGCAAGCGCATCCGCAGCCAGGAGTTCTACGACAACGGCAAGCCCTCGACGCTCGACGAGACCATCGGCAACCAGCGCACCGAGCGCAGCTTTTCGTCCGAGGGCGTCAAGCGCCGCGAGACCGTGTGGCTGCTGGTCGATCGCACGGCCATCCGGCAGCGCGAGCAGGAGTTCTCCGAAAAGGGGTCCGTGGTGCGCGACCAGCGCTGGACCCCCAAGGGCGAGCCGCTGCGCGACGACAGCTTCTACCTCAACGGCCAGCCGCGCAGCAAGGCCGTGTACAGCGGCGCCGGTACTGCGCGCACCGTCGAGGTGACCGAGTTCTACGACAGCGGCCAGCGTGCTGCGCAGGGCCGCTTCCTCGCGCCTGGCCGCGGCCGGCAGGTGCCTATCGGCACGCACCAGCGCTTCAACGAAAAAGGCACGCTGCTGGCCGAATCGCATTTCGACACCAGGGGCCGCGTGACGCGCGAGCGCGCCTGGGACGAGAGCGGCGACCTGCAGCGCGACGACGAGGTCTTCGAAGACGGCTCGCGAAAAGCCTTCACCCAGTAGATTGGGCGAGGCCTTCGCGCGTCAGTCCAGCTTGATGCCGGCCTGCTTGATGATCGGCCCCCAGCGCCCGGACTCCGCGCGCGACAGCGCCGCGAACTGCGCCGGGGTGCCAGGCATCGCTTCCATCCCGAAGTCCTCGAAGCGCTTTTGCACGGCTGGCGTGCCGAAGGCCTTGTTCAGGTCGCCGTTGAGCTTGCTCACCACCGCGGGCGGCAGGCCGGCCGGGCCGAGGATGCCCTGGAACGCGAACACCTCGGTGTTGGGCACGCCCACTTCGGCCAGCGTCGGCACATTGGGCAGCACCTTGCTGCGCGCGCCCGAGCCGATGGCGAGCACCCGCACCTTGTTGCTCTGCATGATCGACAGGCCCGAGGCGAGATCCAGGAACATGCAGGGCACCTGCCCGCCCATCACGTCGGCCATCGCGGGCGCGGCGCCGCGGTACGGAATGTGGGTGATGAAGGTGCCGGTGCGCACCTTGAACATTTCCATTGCCAGGTGGTGCGGCGAGCCGTTGCCGGGCGAGGCATAGTTGACCTTGCCTGGGTTGGCCTTCACATAGGCCAGGAACTCCTTGAAGTTCTTCGCCGGGAAGTCCGGATGCACCACCAGCGCGAGCGGGAACTTGCCGATGGCGCCGATGTAGGTGAAGTCCCTTTCGGGGCTGAACGGCAGCTTGCTGAACAGGTGCTCGTTGAAGGCCAGCACGGCGTTGTCGGCCGAGAGGATCGTGTAGCCGTCGGGCTTGCTCTTGGCGACGATGTCGGCGCCGATGTTGGTCGAGGCGCCGGGTCGGTTGTCCACCACGATCTGCTGGCCCAGCGTCTGGCGCATGGATTCGGCCAGCACGCGCGCGATCACGTCGGTGCCGCCGCCCGCCGGATACGGCACGACCCACTTGATGAGCTGCGCGGGGTACTCCTGCGCATGGGCGAAGGGCGAGGCGGCCACGGCGGCGCCTGATGCGAGCGTGGCGAGAAGGGTGCGGCGATCCATGGATCAGTCTCCTGGTTGTAGTTGGGTTGCGGAAAGCGATGGTACGGGCAGCGCACGCAGCGCGTCGGCCAGCGCGGCGCGGCAGCGCGCCTCGTCGCCGACCTGCTCGAACAGCAGCAGCGCCAGGCGCGCGAGGAACAGCGATTCGCGCTCGGCGCCCGCTTCGGTGATGGCGCGCGCGCACTCGGCGTAGAGCCGGTCGCGGGCGTCGGGGTGGAGGGAGGCGGGGTTGCTCATGCGACGGGCTCCAGTGAAACGGCAGCGCGGGCCAGCGCGGGTTGCAGTGCACCAGTCGGCAGGTGATGCCAGCGCGCGGCCACATGGCCGTCTGGGCGCAGCAGGTAAATGGCGCCATCGCGGGCGCCTAGCGCTTCGAAGACGGCGGGGCTCGCATGCGCATCGACACCGTCGATGCCCTGGGCAGCGATGGTGCGAACGGCGAAAGGCAACGCGCCTTGCTGCGCCTGCTTCACATCGTCTTCGGGCAGCGGCGCCGCATCGGCATTCGGCTGCAGCACCAGCAGCGTGAAGACCGGCGCGATCAGGTCGGTGAGATGGCCTTGCTCGAGCTGCTGCTCCGGCACCACCTCGCCCGGCAGCGGGCCTGAGGGCAATGCATCGCCATCGCTCGACAACGGCGACGCCGCATAGCGCACCGCCTGCGTCTGCCGCGGATTGATCAGCTGCGCGATGCCCCGGTGTTCTTCCGACAACGACAGCGCCGCCTCACGCAGCAAGTCGAAGCCGCGCGACGGCGGCGACATGAATTCGGTGCTGCGCATCGCGTTCTCCGCATTCACATGGAAGGCTGCGATGCGCTCCTGCGAGTACGAATCCAGCAGCGCCGCATCCGACACGCCGCGCGCGACCAGCGCCAGCTTCCACGCCAGGTTGTCCGCATCGTCGAAGCCCGAGTTGAGCCCGCGCACGCCGAAGATCGGCATCGCATGCGCCGCGTTGCCAGCGAACACGACGCGGCCGTGGCGATAGCTCTCGAGCGTCATCGCGCCGGCGCGGTACACGGAGGTCCACACCGTCTTCCACGGCAGATGACCTTCGCCGATCGCATCGAGATGGCGTTGCACGAACTCGGCCACGGCCGCAGGCTGCAGCGCCTCTTCGGTGCTCTGGCCCGCGCGCAGCTGGTAGTCGATGCGCCAGATGTCGTCGGGCTGGCGGTGCATCAGCACGGTGGAGCCGGGGTTCCACGGCGGATCGAACCACGCGCGGCGCTCGGTCGGGTGGTCGCTGTGCAGCTCGATGTCGATGATCACGTAGCGGCCTTCGTAGCCCGTGCCTTCGAGCGAGAGTCCCAGCGCCTTGCGCACGAAGCTCTGGCCGCCGTCGCAGGCCGCCAGCCACTGGCCGTGCAGGCGATAGCTGCCTTCGGCGTTGCGCACATCGAGCGTCACGCCGTCGTCGTCCTGTGCGAGGCCGGTGAGCTCGGTGCCCCAGCGGATGTCGATGAGCCCCGGCGTCGCCTCGTTGCGGCGGAAGATTTCTTCGAGCAGGTAGTGCTCGGCGTAGTACTGCTCCAGGTTGATCATCGGCGGCAGCTTCTGCTGCGCGTCGTGCGGCATCTCGAAGCGGAACACCTCGGCGGTCTTGTAGTAGCTGCGCCCGCCGGTCCACGGCAGGCCCTTGGCCATGAACGACGCGCGCACGCCCAACCGCTCCATGATCTCCAGGCTGCGCCGCGAGATGCAGGCCGCGCGGCTGCCGACGCACACCGTGTCGTCTGCTTCGAGGATCACGCAGCGCACGCCGTGGTTGGCGAGCCCCAGTGCGAGCGCCATGCCCACCGGCCCGCCGCCCGCGATCACCACCGGATGGCGGCCGGGCTCGATGCCATCCGCTTCCAGCGGCGGCGTCCAGACCTTGTATCGCGTGTAGTGGAAGGCGCCGACCGAGGGCGGCAGTTCGGTCGCGCTGGGGGCCGGTGGCACGGGGCCGCTCGCGGCATCGGCGGCAACAACAACGGTGGGGTTCGTCATGCAACGGGATTGTCCGGATGCACGGCGGCCGCCAATGTCATAACTTCGTACGAAGTATTTACCCTTGACTCATCGAAACGCATGAGACGCTGGCGCATCCACCCCACCGACGCCGCGCTGGCCGCGGCCGTCGTCGGCGACGTGCTCTCCGGCGTCGGCACACCGCACCTGGCCACGAGCTATCTCAAGGCGATGCAGCGCGTGATGCCGGTGACCTTCTGCACCGTGTTCGCCGTGAGCAGCACGGGCCGCATCGAGGCCGTGTCGGCTGCCAGCAGCTACGGCAGCACGGCGGAACGCACGTCCGAGCGCTATGTGGAGCAGCGCTTCGACCTGCTGGACCCCAACATGGCCTGGCTCGCGGCCCGCAAGCTGCCCAAGCGCCCCCAACTCTGGATGGGCCACCAGCGCGCCGACGAAGTGGCCGATCCGGCCTACCGCGCCGCCTGCTATGGCGATGTCGGCATTCGCGAGCGGGCCTCGGTGCTGTTGCTGCTGCCGACCGGCCAACGCGTGGCGGTGAGCTTCTACCGCAGCCTCGCGCAGCCCGAGTTCGATGCGGGCGACTTCGCGCGGATCGAGGCGCATGCGACGCTGCTGGCCGATGCCACCGCGGCGCACGGCCGCAGCGCCGTGGCCGTGCGGGAGTCCGTGGCGCCCGCCCTCGCCTCGCGGTTATTGACGCTGAGCCTGCGCGAGCGCGAAGTCATCGGCCACCTGATGGCGGGCAAGACCGCGAAGGAGGCGGCGCGAGAGATCGGCGTGGAGCTGACGACGGTGCGTACGCATCAGTACCGGGCGTTCCGGCGGTTGGGGATCAGGACGCAGAAGGAACTGCTGAGGGGCGCCACGACAGACGCGTAGCGCCCTCCCTCGCTTCTCCCTCTCTCTGCTTACTTGGCGGCGTCCAGGCGCTTCTGCATGCGCGCCGAGCGATCGGCCGACGGCGGATGCGAGCTCATGATCGAGCTGCCGGTGGCGCCGCCGCTGAGCTTGGCCAGCTTGTCGAAGGCAGTGACCAGGCCCTTGCGTTCGAGCTTGCGCTCGGTCAGCAGGTCGAAGGAATAGTTGTCGGCCGCGCTTTCGTTCGCTTGCGAGAACTGCGCATTGACGAACTTCTCGCCCAGGTCGCCGGCCTGCGACTGCGACAGCTGCGCAGCCACCCCGCCGGCGGCGCCGGCCAGTCCGCGCACCGCCGAGGCGGCGTAGGCGGTCTGCATGCGCGACTTGGAGTGGCCCAGCGCCACGTGGCCGATCTCGTGGCCGATCACACCGCGCAGTTCGTCGTCGTTCATCAGGTCCATCAGGCCGCTGTAGACGCGGATGCAGCCGTTGGCCATGGCCCAGGCATTCACGTCCTTGGTCATGTAGACCTTGTAGTTGGCCGTCTTGCCGTTCACGGTGGTGGGCATCTGCTTGACGACCTGGTTCAGGCGCGTGGCGTAGCGGCTGCCCGCGGGCGCGATCTGGTTCTTCTGGTCCATGGCGGCGCACGACTGGTCGGACATGGTGCTGACTTCGGCGTCGCTCAGCGACATGGCCTTGAAGGCCGAACCGCCCGCCTGGGCGAGCGCGCCGGTATCGGCGCTCTTCATGGTTTCGCAACCGACAAGGGCGAAGGCCGCAACGGCGGCGGCAACAGGCAAATAACGCATGGAAAACTCCCGGTTTTTTTCTTGGTATGAATGGCGGCCGCGGAGCGCAGCCGCCGGACGCGCTGCCCGGCGTGTTGAAGACGCTTTCAGGCAGCCGCTGGATCATAGCCATGGAGAAACGGGGTCCGCGGCCACCGGCGAGCAGCAGCGCGCACGGCGTGCGACGTATTGCCGCGGCGCGCTCAGTCTTCGGCGACGTCCTCGGCCTGCGGCTTCACCAGCGACACCGGCGCCTCCTTCGGCCTTCCGTTCGTCGACACGATCTCCTGGTCGATCGCCCCGAACAGCGAACGCCCGTCCAGCCCCTTCATCTCGATACGGATCGTGTCGCCGAACTTCATGAATTCCGTGACCGGCGCGCCGGTCTGGATGGTCTCGATGCAGCGCTTCTCGGCGATGCACGAGTAGCCCTTGGGCCAATCGGTCTGGCCGTCCTTCTTCTCGACACCCTTGTTGCTCACCGTGCCGCTGCCGACGATGCTGCCGGCGCGCACGTTGCGGGTCTTGGCGATGTGGGCGATCAACTGGCCGAAGTGGAAGGTCATCTCCGGCCCTGCATCGCACATGCCGACCTTGCGGCCGTTCCAGCTGCTCTGCAGCGTGAGGTGCACGCGGCCGTCCTGCCAGGCTTCGCCGATCTCGTCGAGCGTCACGGCCACGGGGCTGAAGGCGGTGGCGGGCTTGCTCTGGAAGAAGCCGAAGCCCTTGGCCAGCTCGGCCGGGATCAGGTTGCGCAGGCTCACGTCGTTGGCCAGCATCACGAGGCGGATGCCATCCAGCGCCTGGTCGGGCGTGGCGCCCATCTTCACGTCGCCGGTGATCACGGCGATCTCGGCCTCGAAGTCGATGCCCATGGCTTCGCTGGGAACGATCACGTCGTCGACCGGACCGAGGAAATCGTCGCTGCCGCCCTGGTACATGAGCGGGTCGGTGTAGAAGCTCTCGGGCACCTCGGCGTTGCGGGCCTTGCGCACCAGTTCGACGTGGTTCAGGTACGCCGAGCCGTCGGCCCACTGGTAGGCGCGGGGCAGCGGCGCCATGCACATTGCGGGGTCGAAGGGGAACGAATGGCGCGCGCGGCCGGTGTTGACGGCGTCGTACAGGTCCTGCAGCTGCGGGCTCATGAAGCCCCAGTCGTCCAGCACCTGCTGCAGCCGGCTGGCGATGCCGGTGGCGTAGTGGGCGAGCGTGAGGTCGCGCGAGACAACGACGAGCTGGCCGTCGCGCGAGCCGTCCTTCAGGGTGGCGAGTTTCATGATGCGGTGCGTGATGCGGGACACGGCGCGGACACGAAGGCCGGGCGCTGCTCCCACTAAACTGGTTGAACGGGCGGCAGTTTACCGAGGTGGTCTTCGCGAACCTCGGCGCACCCGGCCACTCCACACCTGATGCCGACGCTCGTCGCCCCCTCTTCGCTGCATGCCCGCTTGCCCGGGCGCCCGTCCTGGCGGGTGCTGGCCGGGCTGACGCTGGCCGTGGCGCTGGTGCACCTGCTGGTGCTCGGGGTGGCCCCGATGGCCATCGGGCCGGAGCCCTCGCCGCTGGCGAACAAGTTCATCACGCGCACGATCGTGATCGCACCGCCCGCGGCGGAAAAGCCCACGGCACCGGCCGCTGCGGCCGCGCCGGTCGAGACCAAGCCGGCGGCACCCGCCAAACCCCGGCGACCGCGCGCCCCGACACCACCAAAGCCAGAACCGCAGCCGCAGCCCGAACCCGACGCGTCTGCACAGCCTTCTGCGGAAACGCCCGACCAGACGGCGGCGGCCGCTACGGATTCAGGAGCAACGCCGCCAGAAGCACCCGCCAGCGCGCCGGCTGCCGCACCTGCCCCCAACGGCACGGGGAGCGGCATGCCCGGCGGTGCGACGGCCGCCGGCAGCGAAGCCTCCGGCACCATCGCCGGCACCCAGGCGCTGCGGATTCCGGGCTCGGTCACCCTCGATTTCGAAGCCACCGGCCAGACCGGCGCCTCCCCGCAGCGCGGCGTGTTCGGCGAACTGGTCTGGCTGCAGGACGGCAGCCGCTACGACGGGCGGCTCACGCTCAAGGCAGTGTTCTTCACCCTGCTGAACTGGCACAGCACCGGCAGGATCGGCCCCTCGGGGCTCGAACCCGAGCGCTATTCCGAGAGCCGCAAGGCCGAGGTGGCCTCGCATTTCGTGCGCGACCAGGGGCAGATCATCTTCAGCAACAACGCCCCCAGCGTGCCCCTGCAGGCCGGCGCGCAGGACCGCATGAGCGTCATGATGCAGCTGGGCGGCCTGCTGGCGGCCAGCCCCGACCGCTATCCGGCGGGCACCCGCATTTCGATCCAGACCGTGGGCGTGCGCGACGGCGACGTCTGGGTCTTCGTGGTCGGCGACGAGGAAAAGCTGCAGCTTCCGGCCGGCGAATTCACCGCGCGCAAGCTCACCCGCACGCCCCGCAAGGACTTCGACCGGAAACTGGAGCTCTGGCTGGCGCCGAAGTACGGCTACCTGCCCGTGCGCATCAGGCAAACCGAGGCGAACGGCGACTTCGCTGACGCCCAATTGCGCAAACCCCTACCCGAGGCGCCCGCCAACTGAGGCAAAAAGGCTCATGAATCAACGGTTGGCGACAACGCTTCTTGAAACTGGCGCGTTGATTGCTATCTACCCATCATGAACGCCATCGACATCCTCACTGGGCCCGCCATGAACATGCTTTACGACTCGGAGTCCTTCGTCGTCGTGCACGTGCAGCCGAACGAAGGCGACGAGCCCGCGAAGCCCAATGTGCCGGTGCTGGAGCGCCACGGTTTCGAAATCGTGGACAAGCGCTCGGGCAAGGAGGTCTACCTCGACGGTTCCTGGGCCGAACTGTTCCAGCAGCAGATCGCGGCCTGGCAGCTCAATACCCCCACGCAGGAAGAAGTCGAGGACACCCTCGAGGGCTACGCCGAACTGGCCCACACCCCTGTGCTGGTGCACTGAGCCCACCGGCCTCCGACCGCCAACAGCGCCCGCCGGGCGCTTTTTTCATGGGCGCGCGGTCTTGCGCAGGTAGATCCACCGGAACATCGGCCCGACCAGCAGCAGCACCGCCACCAGCCGGCACACCTGGAACGCCGTCACCACCGGCACCCCGAGCTGCAGCACCTTGGCCGTGATCGACATCTCGGCGATGCCGCCCGGCGAGGTGCTCAGCAGCATCGTGGCCGGATGCAGCCCGGTCGCCAGGGCCAGCAGCCACGCCACCCCGCCGCACAGCACCAGCATGACGAATGTGCCCAGCACCACCGAGCCCAGCCAGCGCGGCGCCGTGTGCAGGAACTCGCGGCTGAAGCGCACGCCCAGGCTGACCGCGATCACCAGTTGCGCCGCATTCGACATCCAGGTCGGTACCGCCGACAGCGACTGCCCGGCGATCGTGAACCCCATAGCCACCAGCAACGGCCCGATGAACCACGGGTTGGTGCGCCCCAGCGCCCGCATGGCGAGGCCGCCGACGCCCGTGGCCAACGCAAGCAGCGCCAGCCCGCCCGCATTCACCTCGCGCACGCCCGGCGGATTGATCTCCAGCCCGTGCAGCCCGCTCCATTGCATCGCGAACGGGATGGTGACCGTCACCACCACCAGCCGCAGGCTGTGGGCCGCGGCCACGAGGTCGGTGCGGGCGCCGGCCGATTCGGCCAGCAGCGTCATCTCCGACGCGCCGCCGATGGCGCCGGCAAAGTAGGCCGTGGCTCTCATGGCGCGCGGCGGCACATGCGGCATTCGCGCGGCATGCAGCCCGTACAGCCAGCGGCCGAAGCCCCAGCCCAGCAGCAGCGCCCAGGCAATCGCCAGCGCAATCGCCCACCAGACGCTCGCCACCAGCGACACCACATGCGGCGTGAAGTAGAGCCCGAGCGCGGTGCCGATGGTCCACTGCCCCGCATTGCGCAGCGGCGTGGAACTGGCGGTGGGTACGCCCGCGATCGAGGCCAGCGACACCGCCAGCAGCGGGCCGATCATCCAGGGCAGGGGCGTGTGCAGCGCGAGGCAGGCGCCCGCGGCGGCGAGTGCGAGCAACAGCGTGGCCAGCACGCGAACAAGAAAACGGGACGACACGCGAGAAAGAGGGACAGCGAAAAGCGGAAATGGATGGCACGGCGCGACCCCGCCGCGGCCATAGTATGGCCCGATGTCTTTTCAACGCTGGCCCGCGCGGGCTTCCTGGTGGCTGCCTCCGCTGCTGGCTGCGGCCGCATTGACGGCCTGTTCTCCTTCACGCCTCTTTCCGCCCGGTCCCGATGCGCCCGTCGCGCGCCGGGTGTCGGCGCTGCTGCCGGTGGACGCGCTGCTGCTCGGCGAACAGCACGATGCTCCCGAGCACCACGCGATCGAGCGCGAAACCGTCGAGGCGCTGGTCGCGCGCGGCCAGCTCGCCGCACTGGCGCTCGAGATGGCCGAGGAAGGCCGCAGCACCGCGCAACTCGCCCCCGCCGCGAGCGAGGCCCAGGTGCAGACCGCCCTCGGCTGGAGCGACAAGGCCTGGCCCTGGGCCAATTACGGCCCGGCCGTGATGGCGGCCGTGCGCGCCGGTGTGCCGGTCGTCGGTGCCAACCTGCCGCGTGCGCGCATGAAGGATGCGATGGCCGACGTGTCGCTCGACGTGCAACTCAACGGCGAGGCCTACACCGCGCAGCAGGATGCCGTGCGCGAGGGCCACTGCAAGCTGCTGCCCGAGTCGCAGATCATTCCGATGACGCGCATCCAGGTCGGCCGCGACCGCGCCATGGCACAGGCGATCGTCAAGGCCCGGCAGCCGGGCAAGACGGTGCTGCTGATCGCAGGCGCCGGCCATGCGGTGCGCACGCTCGGCGTGCCGCAGCACCTGCCGGACGACGTCAAGGTTGCCTCGGTGCGGCTGCTGGCCTCGGCGACGAACGATGTCGAAGCCGGCGACTACGACAAGACCTGGCGAACGCCGCCGCTGCCCGAGAAGGATGACTGCGCCGAACTCCGGCAGCCGCCTAAAAAGTCCTGAAGGCGCGAGCGGCCCGATCCGCTCTCAGGCGTGCTTCCTGATCGAATCCGCCAGCGTGTTGACCAGCGTGTCGATGTGCGACTTCTCCACGATGTACGGCGGCGCCATCACCAGCACGTCGCCCGCAGGCCGCACCAGCGCGCCCTTGTGGAAGCAGTCCAGGAAGATCTCGAAGGCGCGCTTGCCCGGCGAGCCCGCGATGGGCGCGAGCTCCACCGCTGCGGCGAGGCCCAGGCTGCGGATGCTGATCACGTTCGGCAGTCCCTTGAAGGCGCTGTGGAACGCATCGCCCAGCACCTTGCCCATGTCGCTGGCGCGGGCGAACAGGTTTTCTTCCTTGAAGAGATCGAGCGTGGCGATGGCCGCCGCGCAGGCCACCGGATGGCCGGAGTAGGTGTAGCCGTGGAAGAACTCGACCACATGCTCGGGCGCGTCGGTCTTCATCATCGCGTCGTAGAGCTTGTCGCGGCAGATCACGCCGCCCAGCGGAATCACGCCGTTGGTCACGCACTTGGCGAAATTCAGCATGTCGGGCACGACGCCGAAATAGTCGGAGGCGAAGTTGGTGCCCATGCGGCCGAAGCCCGTGATGACCTCATCGAAGATCAGCAGGATGCCGTGCTTGTCGCAGATCTCGCGCAGGTGCTTGAGGTAGCCCTTGGGCGGCAGGTACCAGCCGGCCGAACCGGCCACGGGCTCGACGATGATCGCGGCCACGTTGCTCGGGTCGTGCAGAGGCAGGATGCGAGTCTCGAGTTCGACCAGCGGGTCTTCGGCCCACACCGGCTCCTCGTTGTGGATGTAGGCATGGTTCACCGGATCGTGGATGAAACGCATGTGGTCCACGCGCGGCAGGAAGGCCGAGCCGAACACCTTGCGGTTGCCCGGAATGCCGCCCACCGACATGCCGCCGAAGCCCACGCCGTGGTAGCCCTTCTCGCGGCCGATGAACACGTTGCGGTGGCCTTCGCCGCGTGCGCGGTGATAGGCCAGCGCCACCTTCATCGAGGTGTCGGCGGCCTCGCTGCCTGAATTGCAGAACAGCACCTTGTTGAGGTCGCCGGGAGCGAGCGCGGCGATCATCTCGGCCGCGCGGAAGGCCTTGTCGTTGCTGACCTGGAAGGCGGTGGCGTAGTCGAGCGTATCGAGCTGCGTCTTGATGGCCTCGTTGATGGGCTTCCGGTTGTGGCCCGCGCCCACGCACCAGAGCGAGGAGACGCCGTCGATCACCTTCTTGCCGTCGTGCGTGGTGAACTCCATGCCGTCGGCCGCCACGAAGACGCGCGGGTCTTTCTGGAAATGGCGGTTGGGGGTGAAGGGCAGCCACTGGTTGCCCATGTTGAAGTCCTGGTAGGCCATGTCTCGCTCCTGCGGTTATCTGTCGAGGGAAAATCGCGATTCTGGCACCCCTGCGACAATTGCGCCCCTCATGACGACCCCAACTTCCACCTCGCCCGCCTACATCCTGAACCTCTCGTGCCCGGACCGCACGGGCATCGTGCACGCTGTCTCGGGCTTCCTGCTCGAGCGCGGCGCCAACATCGAAGAGGCGGCCCAGTACAACGACCACGGCACCGGCCTGTTCTTCATGCGCGTGCGCTTCGCCTGCGGCGAGCACGGTGAAGCGGCGCTGCGCGAGGAACTCAAGACCTTCGCGGCCGGCTTCGGCATGAACCTGCAGCTGCACGCCGCGGCCGAGCCGATGAAGACGGTGATCCTGGTCAGCAAGGAAGGCCACTGCCTCAACGACCTGCTGTTCCGCTGGAAGAGCGGCCTGCTGGCCATCGACGTGCGCGCGATCATCTCGAACCACCGCGACTTCTACCAGCTGGCCGCGAGCTACAACGTGCCGTTCCATCACATTCCGCTGACGGCCGCAACCAAGGCGCAGGCCGAAGCCAAGCAGCTGGAAATCATCGAGGCCGAAGGCGCCGAACTCGTGGTGCTCGCACGCTACATGCAGATCCTGAGCAACGACCTGTGCCGCAGCCTGGCGGGCCGCGCGATCAACATCCACCACTCGTTCCTGCCCAGCTTCAAGGGCGCCAAGCCCTACTACCAGGCGCACGACCGCGGCGTGAAGCTGATCGGCGCCACCGCCCACTACGTGACGGCCGACCTCGACGAAGGTCCGATCATCGAGCAGGACGTGGCCCGCGCCGACCACACCGACACCGTCGAAGACCTCACGGCCCGCGGCCGCGACACCGAGAGCCAGGTGCTGGCCCGCGCGGTGAAATGGCACAGCGAGCACCGCGTGCTGCTGAACGGGCACCGGACCGTCATCTTCCGCTGAACCCCGGCATCCGCCGCTGCAGGCGGGTGTAGCATCCGGCGCCAAAAGAGGAGAAGGCGCGATGCGACATTGGTTCGGTGGGTTCCTGCTGGCTGTTCTTTCAGCCTGCCTGTTCGGATGTTCGGCCACCGGGCCGCGTTTCTCGGAGCTTTCGCAAAGCCTCCCCTCGCTCGGCGAGAACGACGGCCGCATCTACTTCTATCGCGACTCGATCGTGGGCATGGCGGTCCAGCCCGAGGTCGTGGTCAACGGCCAGGTCGTCGGCAAGTCGCAACCCAACAGCTTCTTCTTCATCGACAGGCCCGCCGGCACCTACCGGGCCACCGCCCAAACCGAGGCCGAGGGCAGCATCGACATCGTGCTGCGGCCCAAGCAGACCGCGTATGTGCGGATGAGCGTCGGCATCGGTTTTCTCGTCGGCCGCCCGGCGTTCGCGCGGGTCGGCGAAACGGAAGGCCGCAGCGCATTGCCGCCGCTGGCCTACGGCGGCACGGCGCCGGTCTCGACCAAGGCGGCGGTCGCGACGCCGGCCGCACCATCGCTCCCTGCAACGCCCACGGCCGCCGCTGCGACTGCGACCGCGACTCCCGTCCGGCAAGCGGCGGTTGCGCCGAATGTGCCAGCGCCTGCGGCCGTTGCCGTTCAACCGGCGGCTGCGCCCACTCCGAACCCTGTCCCCGTCCCTTTCCCCGTAGCCTCCGAGGCCACGCCTTTCGCCAAGACGCCCGTCAACGATCTCCGACTGCTGCTGCAGCCCACCCGATGAGACATCTGCTCGCTCCCTTCGCACTGACCCTGGCGATCTCCCTTCCCGCGTCGGCCCAGGTCCCGCTTGCGCCCGATGCGCTCTTCGCCCGCGTGTCTCCTTCTGTCTGGGTGGTACAGGCCAGCGACGCGCAAGGCAAGGCCCTTGCCACCGGCAGCGCGGTGGCCACCGGCCCGGGCACGGCCGTCACGAGCTGCCAGTTGCTCGCGAAGGCAAGTTCGGTGGCACTGAAGCGCGACAACGTGAGCTACGGTGCGACGCTGGAATTTCCGGATGTCGAGCGCGACCTGTGCCAGCTGCGGATCGCCAACTTCGCGCCGCCCGCCCTCGCCATGGCGCCGGCGACGGCGCTGCAGATCGGCATGCCGCTCTACATCGTCGGAGCGCCCAGAGGCAAAGAACTCACGCTCGGCATCGGCATGCTCGCCGGCGTGCGACGCGGCGGTGCGGGCGAACTCGAAGCACTGCAACTCGCATCGCCCGCCGAAAAGGGGCTCGGCGGCGCCGGACTGTTCGACGCCCAGGGCCGGCTGGTGGGACTGCTGGGCACGACGCCCGCTGCAAATCTCGCAATGCCCTCGGTGTGGATTGCCGAACTGCCGACGCGCGGCCGCGTGGCCATCGAACGCCTGGCCGCACTGCCTCCCATGGCGGCGGCAGGCGGCGCGACCACGACGAGCGCTGCCGTCGCAGCGGGCCGGCCAAGCGTCATCGAGTACCAATTGCACGACCGGCTGACCAACACCTATCGCAAGGTGTTCTACCGCGCGGACCCTGCCACCGACGATCGCATCAGCTTCAACAACGGCGGCTGGATCGAGAAGCCCGGCGGCGAGGTGGTCAGCGTCACCACGGCCATCGCGGGCGAGTTCGACGCGGCCATGCCGCCCGGCGGCTGGGGCAAGGCGAACCTGAAGGAAGAAGCCGCCTGGCGAACGCGCTACAGCACCGTCTTCGGCGGATTGCGCATCAACATGGAGCTCGATGCCACGGTGATGGAAGACACCATCGTGAAAGTCGGCGGCCAGGAGATGAAGGCAGTGCGCATCGAGTACCGCGGCTACACGCAGCGCTTCGCCAATGCGGGTTCGGTGGGTGGCAACCAGTACGGCAAGTACTGGGCCGAGGTCTGGTACTCGTCCGAACTCGGACGCGTCGTCCGGTTCGAAGCTCAGACGCGCGGAGGAGCCGGCGGCATTGCATTCCAGGTGCGCGAAACCCTCGAGCTGGTCAGCATCCGCTAAAGGGTTCCGCGACCCCGGCGTCTCCGCCGAAGTGCAACGTCAGTTGCGGTTCGGATTGTCCGGACGACGGTCCTGGCGGTTCGGCACGCCGTCACCATCACGGTCCCAGCGGCCGCGGTTGTATTCCCAGCGGCCATTGTTCTCACGCCATTCCGGTGCGCGGTACGCATAGCCCGGCCGTGCGCGCACATAGGTGCCGCGGACCCACACGTGGCGGCCGCGATTCCATTCGTAGTGCCCCGGTGCCCACACATAACCACGGCGCGGCGGCGGCACGCGCTCGGCGCGCGGCGGCGGCGGTGCGACCTGGATGACCACCGGCTGCGCTTGCGCCGTCGTGGGAATGGTCATTGCGGCGCCCATCGACAGCAGCGAAGCGGCGCCGACGGAAAGGGTGATTGCGAGTTTTTTCATGGGGGTCTCCTCATGAGTGGTTGGAGCCTTCATGCTGCGCGGCCCATGTGAAGGCCCTGTAAGCCTTACACGAAATCTTGTGTAAAGCTGTTTCGCCACCTTTTGGGTACTTTCGGCGCCCTCGCTGCACTTACTCCAGCAATTCCTTCAGCTCGATGGCCGCGGCCATCGCCGCGTGGCCGGCCTTGTTGGGGTGCAGATGGTCGCCATTGTCGAATTGCGGATTCAATGCCTGCGGGTCCGCGGGGTCGCGCAGCGCGGCGTCGAAATCGATCACGCCATCGACGTCCTGACGGTTGCGTATCCAGCGATTGACCGCGTTGCGCATCGCCTCGTTGGCCTCGTTCCAGTAGGGCGTGTTCCTGAACGGCGGCACCGTGCCGATCAGCACCTTGATGCCCTTGGCGCGCGCCTGCTTGACCAGCTGCTGCAGGCCGTCGGTGATGCGCCCGGCGGTCGGAAGATCGTGCACCGTGTCCGGGTTGCCGGGCGCCCCGAGGAACACGCTGCGGCCGATGTCGTTGGTGCCCAGCAGCACGATCGTGTGCGTCACGCCGCTCTGCCCCAGTGCATCGCGCGCGAAACGCGACAGCCCGTGGGGGCCGATGCCATCGACCAGCAGGCGATTGCCGCCGATGCCGGCATTGAGCACCGACACCTCGTGTGCCGCCTGAGGACTGTCGCGCAGACGCGTGGCCAGCATGTCGGGGTACGCGCCATCGCCGGACTCGCCGCCGCCCGCCGTGATCGAGTCGCCGAACGCGACCACGGTGCGCACGGACTTCGTGGTCAACACGTCCAGGCCCGTCACGATGTGGTTCAGCGGGAGCGTTGTCGCGCCCTGCAATTTCGATGCTGTCACTGCATTGCCCGGCGCGACCCAGCTCGTGTCGACGGACAGCAGGTGCACCGTGCCGTAGGGCGTCGCGCGGTCGAAGAAGGCGCTCACCGCCACCGTCTGCCCGGCCTCGATCCTCAGATCGACGCCATCGCTCCAGGCCTCGGCGCCGGGCGCGATGGTGAGACTCGTGCGGCCGCCGAAACGCAGCGCGCGCAGCGTCGACGGAGAAATCGCGTCGCCCCCCGTGCCGCGCGCCACGCTCGCCGCCGCAATGCGCAACGGCGCCTTGCCGAAGCGATTCGAAAAACGGATGCGGATGCGCTCGCCGCCGAGCGTGGGCGCCAGCTGCTGGCGCAGCGTCTGCCCGCGGAACTGGTCGCCGCCGGGTGCGGGCTTGTGCGCCATGGCAGGGTTGGAGGCCAGTTCGCGAAAGTCCAGCGGGGCCACCGCCCAGCTGCCGACCCAGTGCGCTTCAATGGGTTGCCGTGGCTTGCGGTCGGGTTGCACCGCCTGCACACCGACAGCCAGCACGGCAAGGCACAGCGCCGTCAGCCAGTGCGCCAGGGCCACTTCGCGGAGGCTGGAGAGCCAGCGGGAAACGAGGTTCATGCGTGCAAAGCGGCCCAGTGTACGGAGCCACCTTGCCCTCATGCGTGACGAGGTCTAGCGCGCGGTTACCAAGTGTCTACATAGGGAGAAACAGGCGCCGCTGCACGCGTGGCGGAGGCCAGGCCGCGCACCAGCCATGTGCGCGTCTCGGCCGGATCGATGACCGCATCGATCTCCAGCGTCTGTGCCATGTGGATCGCCTCGCCGTTCGCATATTGCTGTGCGACGAGTTGCTTGAAGAGCGCGTCGCGCTCGGCGCCTTCAGGCACCGCCGCGAGCTCCTTGCGAAAGCCCAGGCGCACCGCACCTTCGAGCCCCATCGCACCGAACTCGCCCGTGGGCCACGCCACGGTGAACACCGGCGCATCGAAGCCGCCGGCCGTCATCGCCTGCGCACCGAGGCCATAGCCCTTGCGCAGCACCACCGCGAAGAAGGGCACGCGCAGGTGCGAGGCCACCATGAACATGCGGCACACGTGGCGCACCTGCGCCTGTGCCTCGATCTCGGGGCCGACCATGAAGCCGGGCGTGTCGCACAGCGACACGATGGGCAGCCCGTGCGCATTGCACAGCTGCATGAAGCGCGCGGACTTGTCCGCGGCCTCCACGTCGATGGCGCCGCCGAGGTGCTGCGGGTTGTTGGCCATGAGGCCCACCGGCTTGCCCTCGATGCGCGCGAGCGCGGTGACGATGCCCGCGCCGAAGCCCGCGCGCAGCTCGAGCAGCGAGCCGGTGTCGGCCACGCCGCGCATTGCGGCACGCACGTCGTACACGCGCAGGCGGTTCTCGGGCACGACGTGGCGCAGCGCGCGCGAGTCGGCGCATTGCCAATCGGTGGTCGGACCCTGGAAGTACGAGAGGTATTGCTTCGCTGCGGCAACCGCGGCCGCTTCGTCCTCCACGAGGATGTCGATCACGCCGTTGCGCGACTGCACGCTGCTCGGCCCGATCTGCTCGGGCGCGAAGGTGCCGAGCCCGCCGCCCTCGATCATCGCGGGCCCGCTCATGCCGATGTTGCTGCCGCGCGTGGCGATGATCACGTCGGCGCAGCCCAGCAGCGCCGCATTGCCCGCAAAGCAGCGGCCATGCACGATGCCGACCACCGGCACCTTGCCTGAGAGCGCGGCGAACTGGCTGAAGGTGTGGTTGTTCAGGCCCGCGACGATGGGCATGTCGGTGTCGCCCGGCCGGCCGCCGCCGCCTTCGGCGAACAGCACCACCGGCAGCTTCAGTTGGTGCGCCACCGCCAACAGGCGGTCGGTCTTGTGGTGGTTGCGCATGCCCTGCGTGCCGGCAAGCACCGTGTAGTCGTAGGCCAGCACGGCGCAGCGCGACTTCTCGGGGCCGAACCGCTTCGCATTGATGCTGCCGAGGCCCGTCACCATGCCGTCGGCCGGTGTGTTGGCGATCAGGTCTTCGAGGGTGCGGCGGCGCGTTTGCGCGGCGATGGCGAGTGCGCCGTATTCGATGAAGTTGCCGGGATCGTTCGCCGTGTCGCACAAGTCCGCGATGTTCTCGCGTGCGGTGCGGCCGCCCTGCGCGTGGCGCTTGTCGACAGCCGGCTTGCGGTTGACGTCGAGCGTCGGCGCGTGGCGGTCGATCACCTTCTGCAGATCGGGGCGGATCGCGTCGAGGTCGTGCTCGGTGCGCGCCTCGGCCTCGACAGCTTGCGCATCGACGGCTTCCAGGCGCACCAGCGACTGGCCTTCCACAAGGTAGTCGCCGGGCTCCGCGAGCAGCGCGACCACGCGGCCCGCAAAGGGCGCGTGCAGCAGATGCTCCATCTTCATGGCTTCGAGCACGCCGAGCTGCGCGCCGGCGGGGACCACATCGCCGACGGCAACTTCGAACTGCACCAGCTTCGCGGGCATCGGGGCTTTGACGGTGAGGTCGTCTGCTTCATCGCCTGCGGAGGTCAGAGCCTCTGCGACGGCAGGAGCGATCTGCTTCGCATGCTTTTCGAGCGATGCCGCAGCCGCCAGCAGATCGCCCAGATGCGCTTCGACGAAGCGCGTATGCACCGCCTGCGTCGCGAACTCGGGCCGCGCGGCGATGGCGCGCAGCAGCGAGAGATTCGTCGCGATGCCGTCGATGCGGCATTCGTCCAGCGCACGCAGCGAGCGGCGCAGCGCATCGGCAAAGTTCGGCGACGGTGAATGCACGATCAGCTTGGCGAGCAGCGTGTCGTAGTGCGGAGATGGCGCAAGGCCCGCGTAGCCGTGCGTATCGACGCGCACACCCGGCCCGCTCGGCAGGTCGAAGCGCGCGAGCGTGCCACCCGAAGGCCGCGCGCTGCCTTGCGCATCCAGCGTCTCGGCGTTGATGCGCCACTGCACCGCGAAGCCGCGCTGCGGCGCCGTGCGATCGGCCTCGATGCCCAGTGCGCTCAAGGATTCGCCGGACGCGACGGCCATCTGCAGTTGCACCAGGTCCAGCCCGGTGACGGCCTCGGTCACCGTGTGCTCGACCTGCAGGCGCGGATTGGCTTCGATGAAGACGAAGGGCAGCGTGGCCGATGCCGCATCGACGAGGAATTCGAAAGTGCCGAGCCCGCGATACCCAACCGTCTTCGCCATGCGCAGCGCAGCCTGCGTGACTTTCACGCGCAACGCCTCCGGCAGCGAAGGGCTGGGCGCGATCTCCACCAGCTTCTGGAAGCGCCGCTGCAAGGTGCACTCGCGCTCGCCCAGGCTGGCCACGGCCTGCCCGTCGCCCAGCACCTGCACCTCGATGTGCCGCGCATTGCGCATCAGGCGCTCGACGTATACGCCCTCGATGCCGAATGCCGCCTTGGCCTCGGACATGCAGCGTGCATGCGCCTCGGGCAGTTCGTCGGCATCCAGCACCGCGCGCATGCCGCGCCCGCCGCCGCCACCGATGGCCTTGACCATCACGCCCGCACCCTGTGCATGCTGCTCGGCGAAGAAGGCCTGTGCCTGCGAGAGGGTCACCGCGCCTGCGCTGCCTGGCATCACCGGCACATCGCATTGCGTGGCCAGTTCGCGCGCGCGCGCCTTGTCGCCGAACAGGCCCAGCTGCTCGGATGTAGGCCCGATGAAGACCAGGCCGGTAGCCGCACAGGCCTGCGCGAAATCTGCCCGCTCGCTCAGGAAGCCATAGCCGGGATGCACCGCATCGCAGCCCTGCGCCTTCGCGACCGCTATCAGCGCGGCCACATCCAGGTACGCCGAAGGCCCGGTCGCATCGAGCGCCACCGCCACATCGGCCAGTTGCACATGAAGCGCCGACGCATCGTCGCGCGCATGCACCGCCACGCTGGCGATACCGAGGTCGCGCAATGCGCGCACCAGCCGCACGGCGATCTCGCCGCGGTTGGCAATCAGAACTTTGGTGAACACGCGATGTCTTTCAGTTCTTGTCTTTGAGCAACCGGCGCAGCACCTTGCCGGCGCCCGTCGTGGGCAATGCATCGATGAAGCTCACGGCGCGCGGCGCCTTGTAGCTCGCCATGTTGTCGCGCGACCAGGCGATGAGTGCGTCGGCATCGAGCTGGGCATCGGGCTTGCGCACGATGAAGGCCTTCACGACTTCGCCCTTCTCCGCATCTGGCTGCGCGATCACCGCGGCCTGCGCCACGGCGGGATGCTTGATGAGGATGGTCTCTACCTCTTCCGGGAACACGCTGTAGCCCGAGACCTTGATCATCTCCTTGAAGCGGCCGATGAAGGTGAGGTAGCCGTCGGCATCGAGCTTGCCCATGTCGCCCGTGTGCACCCAGCCGTTCCGCAAGGTGGCGGCTGTGGCCTCGGGCTTGTTCCAGTAGCCCTTGAAGGAGCCCGGGCTGGTGAGCACGATCTCGCCGACTTCGCCGGCGGGCATGTCGGCCTGCGTTTCGGTGTCGACGATGCGAATCGTCACGCCAGGCACTGCAATGCCTTGCGTGCCCCAGCGCGGCGCATGGTGCGGCGTGTAGGTGTCGCAGGTGTGGGTTTCGCTGAGACCGTAGGCGGCCTCGAACGACGTGCAATTCGCGGCATGCGAGCGCCACTGCGCGGCGAGCGGTTCGGTGAAGGTGATGCCAAAGCTCGTCACCGGGTTCATCTTGAGGCTCGACAGGTCGAAGCCCGCGATGTCGGGCACCTGCATGCATGCCACGTTCATCGGCGCGATGCTGTACCACCAGCTGACCCTGTACGTCGCGATGGCCTGCAGCACCGCGCGCGGATCGAAGCGGTGCAGCAGCACCGAGGTGGCGCCGCTCAACACCGGCACGTTCACGCCCATCAGCATGCCCGCGATGTGATATAGCGGCGCGATGGAGAGCAGCACATCGTGCGACCCCACGCCGTTGCAGTCGGCCGCGGCGCGCGTCTTGAAGAGCGCGTTGCCGTAGCTCAGCATTGCGCCCTTGGGCAGGCCGGTGGTGCCCGAGGTGTAGGTCATGAGTGCGACGTCGTCCATGTCGACGGCCACAGGCGCCGGCTTCGCATCGGACTTCATCACCGCAAGAAAGTCTTCGCAATCGGACGGCACATTGCGCTGCGTCTTCTGCTCGGCAGCGAGTTCCGCCGGCAGGTCGAGCGCGGCCGGCACGGGCAGCAGGTCCGCGTAGTGCACCACGAACACATGCGCGAGCGCGCTGTCGGGCTGCACCTTGCGCACCACCGGCAGCAGCGATGCAGCCGCGACGATCACGCGCGCCTTCAGGTCGTTGACCTGGTACGCCAGCTCGTGCTCCTTGTTGAGCGGGCCACTCGGGCAGACGATGGCGCCGATCTTCTGGATGCCGAAGTGCGCGACCAGGTACTGCGGGCAGTTGTTGAGAAAGAGCACGACCGGCTCGCCCTTCTTCACACCAAGGGCTTGCAGCCGCGCGGCGAAGGCGTCGCTCGCGCGGTCGAGCTCGGACCAGCTCATCGCATGGCCGTACCAGATGCAGGCGGCGCGCTCGCCGCGCTCGCGCGCATGGGTGCGCAGGTATTCGTGCAAAGGCTGTTGCGGACGGTCGGGCAGTGTCTCCATGGCGTCTCTTTCTCAGGGTTATCGATAGCCGCCTGCAAGGGGCAGGCGCTTGCCAATGGGTGCATGGTGCACGAACAATCCTACCCATGGGTATAACTTCCGCGACACGGCACAAACCCTCTGGGGCCGACAAGCAACCAACGGCCACAGCGGCACAACCGCACCTGCCGCAGGGCACAGGCCGCCAGCGCGCGGCCACGCAGAGCACCGACGCGCAGCGCGAGCGCATCCTGCAGGCGGCCGCGCAACTCTTCGCCGCGCAGGGCTACGCCAACACGACGATGGCGCAGATCGTTCGCGCGCTCGGCGTGACCAAGCCCTTCGTGTACTACTACTTCCGCGACAAGCAGGAGATCTTCGAGACGCTGTCGTGGCGCCCCGCGGTCGACTGCTTCACTGCGCTCGATTTCGCCGCCGACGACCCGCGCCGGGCGAGCGAGAAGGTGCTCGAGGGCATCGAGCGGCTGATCCGCGCGACCATCGTGCATCACCCCTGCGCCTTCTTTCCGTACCGCGAGCCGCAGGTGTACCGGCCCGAGTACATCGCGGCGCAGAAGAAGCTCGCGCACCACTTCTACGACCTGCTTTGCCCGCTGCTCGAAGAGGCGCGGCGCGATGGCGACCTCGACTTCGGCGAGACCAAGATCACCGCGCTCGCGGCCTGCAGCCTGCCGGGCTTCCTGTACAGCTGGTACCGCCCCGGCGGCCGGCTCTCGCCCGACGAGGTGGTGGTCGAGCTCACGAAGCTCGCAAGCCGCGTGATCGGGCTGCGCGCCAAAGACTGATTGCACAACCTCCGGAGACACACCATGAAGCTCAAGAAAGCGCCCTCGACGCGGATCGCCCTTGCCTGCCTGCTTTGCATCGCGGGCGCAGCGCATGCGCAGCAGCCGACCTACAAGATCGCCTACATCGATCCGCTTTCGGGCCCCTTCGCCAACGTCGGCGAGCTGATGCTGATGCACACGCAGTACGCCATCGAGGACATCAACGCCAAGGGCGGCGTGCTCGGCGGCACCAGGCTGCAGCTGCTGCAGTTCGACAGCAAGCTCTCGGCGCAGGAGAGCCAAAGCGCGCTGCAGGCGGCCATCGACCAGGGCGCGAAGGCCATCGTCACGGGTGGCTCGGGCTCCTCGGTGGTCACGGCGCTGGTGCAGTCGGTGGCGCGCTGGAACCAGCGCAATCCGGGGAAGGAGCTGATCGTGTTGAACCACTCCTCCATCGACCCCGAGATGACCGGCAAGGGCTGCAGCTTCTGGCACTTCCAGACCGAGGCCAATACCGCGATGAAGATGAAGGCGCTGGCCAACTACATCAAGAAGACGCCGGATGTGAAGAAGGTCTACCTGCTCAACCAGGACTATGCGCACGGCAAGCAGTGGGCCAGCTACGGCCGGCAGATGGTCGGCCTCGCACGGCCCGACGTGCAGTTCGTGGGCGAGGCGCTGCACCCCATCGGCCGCGTGAAGGACTTCGCGCCCTACATCGCCAACATCCGCCAGAGCGGCGCCGATTCGGTCATCACCGGCAACTGGGGACAGGACATGACGCTGCTGCTCAAGGCCGCGGGCGATGCGGGCTACAACCTGCGCTACTTCAACCACAGCGCGGGCTCGGTGCCGGGCACCGTCACCGCGGTGTCGCAAGCGAAGACAGGGCAGTTGACCTGGGTGGCCGAGTGGCACCCGGGCCAAGCCGACACACCCAAGGCAGACGCGCTGGCCAAGGCCTACAGGGCCAAGACCGGCAAGGACTTTCTCGCGCCGCGCATCGACATGACGCCGCGCCTCCTGGCGCTGGCCATCAACAAGGCCGGCAGCGACGACACCGTGAAGGTGGCGCGCGCGCTCGAAGACATGGTCTTCGACTCGGTGGTCGGCCCGGTGCGCATGCGCGCCGAAGACCACCAGTTGCTGCTGCCGCAGGTGGTCAACACCATCGCGCCGGTGGACGGCAAGACGGTGAAGACGGGCTGGGAAGGTACGAACTACGGCTTTCGCACCGACGCGGTCTACACCGGCAACGAGCTGGCGCAGGGGACCGAGTGCAAGATGGTTCGGCCCTGACTTTTTGCTGATGGGGTTCGAGTTTTCTCAGGTCGGGGGGCGTGCGAAGAACACCGGGTACTCCCCTCCGCGAATGTCCCCCGGGCTTCGCCCTCCTCCTTGATTTCGCTGCGGGGAGCACCCGGTGCTCTTCGCACCTGGGCACGCTCCGGGTGATCGAGCGACCAACCACCGACGCTCACAACGCTCGCGCCGATGGGGTGCCTTGCGCAGCGAAATCAAGGAGGAGCCCGAAGGGCGGGGGACATTCGCGGAGCAAGGCACCCCGTCGGCGCGAGCGCGCCCTGAACTGCGCGAGCGCACCCCAAGCTCTTCGCAGCCGAGAACCGCACGGACATTTCTAGGGGAAACCCCGTCCTGCCTGCCCCCTGTGCCGTCCGGATACTCCGGGTGGCACCTCACGGATTTCCGAAGCGGGTCCATTCCAAAAGGCACAACACCAAATGGCAGGCAAAAACTCGCTCTATCCGATCCCGCATCCGGCGAAGAAACCCTTCGTCGGAAACCTGCTGTCGATCGGCTCCGACTCCCCCGTGCTCGACATGTGGAAGATCGCGCAGGACCTGGGCGGCATCTACTGGCTCGACATGCCGGGCATGCCGGTGATCGTGGTGTCGTCGCCCGCGCTGGTCGACGAGCTCTGCGAGGAAGCGCGCTTCGACAAGAGCACGCGCGGTGCATTGCGCCGGCTGCGCGCCGCATCGCACGGCCTCTTCACCTCCGACACGCACGAAGAGACCTGGTCCAAGCCGCACAACATCCTGCTGGCCAACTTCAGCCAGCGCGCGATGCAGGCCTACCACCCGATGATGCTGGACATCGCGGGCCAGCTGGTCACCAAGTGGGAGCGGCTGAACTTCGACGAAGAAGTGGACGTGGTGCGCGACATGACCGCGCTCACGCTGGACACCATCGGCCTGTGCGGCTTCGGCTACCGCTTCAATTCGTTCTACCGCGAGGGCTTCCATCCTTTTGTCGATGCGATGGTGCGCACGCTGGAGACGGTGCAGAACCGCCGCGGCCTGCCGCTCGAAGAGCTGATGCTCAAGAAGGAGCTCAACCAGCAGCGCAAGGACATCCGCTACATGCACAAGATGGTGGAAGACATCATCGAGGAGCGGCGCGCGAGCGGAGCCGACATCGCCACCAAGCCCGACCTCCTGAGCTACATGATCGCGGGCGTGGACAAGAAGAGCGGCGAGCAGCTCACCGACAAGATGATCCGCGACGAGTGCATCGAATTCCTCATCGCGGGCCACGAGACCACCAGCGGCCTGCTCTCGTTCGCGATCTACTTTTTGCTCAACAGCCCCGAGGCCATGGCCAAGGCGCAGGCCGAGGTCGACAGCGTGTTCGGTGGCGACACCTCGCAGAAGCCCACCTATGCGCAGGTCAACCGCCTGCAGTACGTGATGCAGGTGCTCAAGGAATCGCTGCGCATGTACCCGACCGCGCCCGCCATCTCGATGCGCGCCAAGGAAGACACGACCATCGGCGGCCAGTACACGATCAAGAAGAACAACATGGTCATCATGCATGCGCTCGCGCTGCACCGTGACAAGGGCATCTGGGGCGAGAACGCCGACCAGTTCAACCCCGACAATTTCAGCCGCGAAGCCGAGCGCGAGCGGCCGGTGAATGCCTTCAAGCCCTTCGGCAACGGGCAGCGCGCCTGCATCGGGCGGCAGTTCGCCCTGCAGGAGGCGGTGCTCACGCTGGGCATGATCCTGCAACGCTTCAACCTGGTCGATCACACGGGCTACAAGCTCAAGATCAAGGAAGCGCTGACGATCAAGCCGGAGAACTTCAAGATCAAGGCGCTCTTGCGCGATCCGGCCTCACGCCCGCGCGGCAACGGCGAAGCGAACGCCACGCCGGACGCACCCGCCAAACCCGTCGCGCGCAAACCTCAAGCGGCGCGCCACGGCACCTCGTTGCTGGTGCTGCAGGGCTCCAACCTCGGCACCGCCGAAGACCTCGCGCGGCAACTGGCCGAGGCCGGCGAGCTGCGCGGCTTTTCCACGCAGGTGGCCTCGCTCGACGACTATGCCGAGCGCCTGCCGGCCAACGGTGCGGTGGCGATCGTCTGCGCCTCGTACAACGGCGTCGCGCCCGACAACGCGGCCGAGTTCCACCGCTGGCTCGACAAGGCCGACGACGCGCTCAACGGCGTGCGCTTCAGCGTGTTCGGCTGCGGCAACACCGACTGGGCCGCTACCTACCAGGCCGTGCCGCGCCGCATCGACGAGCGGCTCGAAACGCTGGGCGCCACGCGCGTGCATCCGCGCGGCGAAGGCGATGCGCGCGAGGACATGGACGGTGCCTTCCAGGACTGGAGCGATGCGCTCTGGCCCGAGCTGGTGAAGGCCTTCGGCATCAAGGCCGGCGCCGACACGCCGGCCGAGGCCGAGCCGCTCTACACGCTCGAGGAACTGCCGCCGCCGCAGAAGAACGCGCTGGTCGATGCGCTGGGCGCCGTGGCCTTGCGCGTCGTCGAGAACCGCGAACTGCAAAGCCCCGGCAGCGATGCCGAGAGCAGCCGCTCCACGCGCCACGTCGAGCTGATGCTGCCCGAGGGCGTGAACTACGTGCCCGGTGACCACCTGAGCGTGGTGCCGCGCAACAGCCCCGCGCAGGTCGAACGTGCGATGGCGCGCTTCGGCTTCGACCGCTCGGCGCATGTGCGCCTTTCGGCCGTGCCGGGCCGCAAGGCCGCACTGCCAGTCGACCAGGTGATCGCGGTCGACCGCCTGCTGGGCGACTACGTCGAACTGCAGGACGTGGCCACGCGCAAGCAGATCGCCACGCTCGCGGCCCACACCGAGTGCCCCTTCACCAAGCCGAAGCTCGCCGCGCTCTCGGGCAGCGACGAGGCCTCGCAGGCCGCGTACAAGGCCGAGGTGCTGCACAAGCGCAAGTCGCTGCTCGAACTGCTGGAAGAACACCGCGCCTGCCAAGTACCGTTCGCGGTGTTCCTGGAAATGCTGTCGCCGCTGTCGCCGCGCTACTACTCGATCTCTTCGTCGCCGGCGATGACGCCGGGCCGCTGCAGCGTGACCGTGGGCGTGGTGAGCGAGCCCGCGCTCTCGGGCAACGGCACCTTCGAGGGCGTGTGCTCCAACTACCTGGCGCGCGCGGAGGCGGGCGACACGGTGCACGGCGTGATCCGCGAGACCACGGCCGAGGGCTTCCGCCTGCCGGAAGACGCGAAGCGTCCGCTGATCATGATCGGCCCCGGCACCGGCCTTGCGCCGTTCCGCGGCTTCCTGCAGGAGCGCGCGGCGCGGGCCGAGCGCGGCGAAGCATTGGGCGAGGCGATGCTGTTCTTCGGCTGCCGCCATCCGGAGCAGGACTTCATCTATGCCGAGGAGCTGCAGGGGTGGTCGCACCGCGGCCTGATGAAGCTGCACACCGCGTTCTCGCGCTCGGGCGAGCGCAAGGTCTATGTGCAGGACCTGATCCGCGAACAGGCCGCGGCCGTGTGGAAGCTGCTCGAAGCCGGCGGCGTGATCTACGTGTGCGGCGACGGCTCGCGCATGGAGCCCGACGTGCGGCGCACGCTGACCGACATCGCGCGCGAACACGGGCACGACAGCAATACCTGGATGGACAAGATGATTGCCGACCAACGCTACGTGCTCGACGTGTGGGCCGGCAGCTGACGGGCGCGGGATTCGGCTTCGCTGCTACCATCCGCATCCCGGGAACACAGCCTCCCGGCCTGCAAAGATCGACGGTGTCCCGTCCAAGTGCTGGTGACTCACAACGGAGCTTTCCGTGGACACCGCTATTTCCGACGACACCTCCCCCGCGCACGGCGCACCGCCCCCCACCGTTTCCTTCGCCGAGGCTTTTCGCTTCTGGCTCAAGCTCGGCTTCATCAGCTTCGGCGGCCCGGCTGGACAGATCGCGATCATGCACACCGAGCTCGTGGAGCGGCGCCGCTGGATCAGCGAAAAACGTTTTCTGCATGCGCTGAACTTCTGCATGCTGCTGCCCGGCCCCGAGGCGCAGCAACTGGCCACCTACATCGGCTGGCTCATGCACCGCACGCGCGGCGGCATCGTTGCCGGCGCCCTGTTCGTCCTGCCGTCGCTGTTCATCCTGATCGCGCTGTCGTGGATCTACATGCGCTTTGGCAACGTGCCGGTGGTGGCCGGCATCTTCTACGGCATCAAGCCGGCGGTCACGGCGCTGGTGCTCCATGCGGCACACCGCATCGGCAGCCGCGCATTGAAGAACGGATGGATGTGGGGCATTGCAGCCGCGGCCTTCGTGGCCATCTTCGCGTTCGGCGCGCCATTCCCAGCGATCGTGATCGCAGCCGGACTGATCGGCCACCTCGGGGCGCGATGGGCACCCGGCGTGTTCGCGCTCGGTGGCGGCCACGGCAGCGCGAAGCAAAGCTACGGCCCGGCGCTGATCGACGACGACACGCCAACGCCGCCGCACGCGCGCTTCTCGCGCTCGCACCTCGCCAGGATCCTCGCGGTCGGCCTGGGCCTTTGGCTGCTGGCCATGGGCGCCCTGATTGCCACGCAGGGACTGCAGGGCACGCTCGCACAGATGGGCTGGTTTTTCACCAAGGCGGCGTTGCTGACCTTCGGTGGTGCCTACGCGGTGCTGCCCTACGTTTACCAGGGCGCTGTCGAACACCAGCAGTGGCTGTCGGCGACACAGATGATCGACGGACTTGCCCTGGGCGAGACGACGCCGGGGCCGCTCATCATGGTCGTGGCTTTCGTCGGCTTCGTCGGCGGATGGCTCAAGCAGGTCCTGGGACCCGATGCGCTGTTCCTCTCGGGAGCGCTGGCGGCCACAGTCGTCACCTTCTTCACCTTCCTGCCGTCATTCATCTTCATCCTTGCGGGCGGGCCGGCCATCGAGGCCACGCACGGCAAGCTGCGCTTCACTGCGCCGCTGTCGGCCATCACTGCGGCCGTGGTCGGCGTGATCCTGAACCTGGCGCTCTTCTTCGCGTACCACGTGCTGTGGCCGCAGGGCTTCGGAGGCCGCTTCGACGCGATCTCGGCAGCCATCGCCATCGCCGCGGCCGTCGCGCTGTTCCGCTTCAAGGTCGGCGTGATGCCGTTGCTTGCCGCCTGCGCGGCCATCGGGTCGATGGTCACTTTGCTGCTTGCGCTGCCGATGCGCTGAAAGAAGTGGCCATGTTGGACAAACCCGATCGGCGCCCAGGCCCCGCCCCGCTCGCAGGTCTCGCGCGCCTGCTGCCCTCCGGGGTCAATCCCGGCGCGCTCCCCTTGCTCGCCGCGCGCGGACTTCGCGCATTCGGCGACGGCTACATGGCGGTGCTGCTGCCGGCCTATCTGCTGTCGATTGGCCTCGGCACGCTGGAGGTGGGCATCGTCAGCACGGCGACGATGCTGGGCTCGGCACTCGCAACGCTCGCGGTCGGCGCCTGGGGGTACCGTTTCCCGGGCGGGCGGCTGCTGCGCGGCGCCGCCTTGCTGATGGCCGCGACCGGCCTGGGCTTTGCGGGCCTGAGCTCGTTCTGGCCTTTGCTGGTCGTCGCGCTGGTCGGCACGCTCAATCCCAGTTCCGGCGACGTCAGCGTGTTCCTTCCACTGGAGCACGCGCGGCTCGCGGCGGCAGCGAAAGGCCATGCGCGAACCACCCTGTTCGCCCGCTACAGCCTTCTGGGCGCCCTGTGTGCTGCGTTCGGCGCGCTGGCCGCGGCGGTTCCGGACTGGCTGGTTCGCCATGGCGACTTCGCGCGCCTGGACGCCTTGCGCGGCATGTTCGCGGTCTACGCGGCGATCGGCCTGGTCGTCTTCCGGCTCTATCGGAACCTGCCGGCCCATGCGGTCACCGGCAACGCCGACAGCGTGCCTATGGCGCCCGCGCCCCTCGGACCTTCACGCCGCGTCGTGGTGCGGCTGGCAGCCCTCTTCAGCGTCGACGCGTTTGCGGGTGGCCTGACGGTCAACGCGCTGATGTCGCTGTGGCTGCTGGAGCGATTCGGCCTGTCGCTGGCCCAGGCAGGCGTGTTCTTCTTCTGGACCGGCCTCCTCGGCGCGGCATCACAGCTTGCGGCCCCGCTTGTGGCGCGGCGCATCGGGTTGCTCAACACCATGGTCTTCACGCACCTGCCGGCCAATGTCTGCCTGGTGCTGGCCGCCCTGGCGCCGAGCTTGCCGCTGGCGCTGGGCCTGCTGATGATCCGCAGCGCGCTTTCTTCCATGGACGTGCCCACTCGAACAGCGTACGTGATGGCGGTCGTGACGCCGGCTGAGCGCAGTGCCGCCGCGAGCTTTACGGCCGTGCCGCGAAGCTTGGCCGCCGCCATCAGCCCGACGCTGAGCGGCGCGCTGTTCGCAGCCGGCTGGATCTCGTTGCCGCTCGTCGCCAGCGGCCTTCTCAAGATCTGCTACGACCTCGCGCTATGGCGCGCCATGCGGCGGGATCGGCTCGAGGAGGAGGAGGAGCGAACCGTCGACCCGTGAAGCTGCTCGCGATGCGCATCGGAAACATGCGCATCCAAGGCTCACAAGTCGCGGTCGGGATCGGGATAGACCAGCGGCCCCAGCAGGCCGCGGTTGAAGGGCTTCCATTCGCCCTCGGGCTGCGCCAGCCGGTCGGCCACCGCGTAGAGCACCGCGGGATGCGCACCGAGCCCCAGATGGCTTGCCATCACTTCGATGTTCTCCGACTGCGGGCCGGTCTTCTCGATGCTGCAGCGCCAGGCGACAACGCCGTCGGTGCGGCTGAAGATCGAGGTGGTCGGCACCGGCGGCGTGGGCTGCACGTGCTTCATGCGGCGCGGGTCGTGCGAACTCTGGCCGCTGACGCCTTCGTACACGCGCCATGCGTTGGTCGCGCGCGGGCTGCCGGAGAACGGGCTGCCCAGGGTGATGACGTTGCGGATCAGATCCGGCTGCGCAGACGCCAGCAGCCGCGCATAGACGCCGCCGAGGCTCCAGCCGATCACGCTGACCTTCTGGCCGCTCTTCTCATTCAGGTTCTGCAGCAGTTGCACCATGCCGTCTTCCACGCCTTCGCGCGGGCCGAGGTTGCGGCCCAGGCCCCAGCCATGGGCGTCGTAGCCGCGGCTCGTCAGGTAGCGGCGCAGCAGCAAGGTGGAAACGTCGCTCGCCACCAGGCCCGGCAGCACGAGCACCGGGTGCCCGTCGCCGCGCGGCGTGAGTTGCAGCAGCGGCCACATGGCGATGCCGGCGCCTGTTTCCCAAAGGGCACGCGCCTCTGCCAACAGCAGCAGGCGCGAAGGCGGTGCGATGTGATCGTGGGTGGCGGTGGTCATGGAAGCAGCTTTCTTTCGGGTTTTCTCTGTTTTCGTAAGACGAGCATGAGGGGCCATGGTTGCACTCTCCCGTCAGACGACTTCCTCATTTATCCGAGGTATTTGCCCCTCAGGTAATCGAGGTAAGCCCTCGATTCGCTGGAAACATACGGGGAAACCAGCGTGAGCGTATAGAAAGCCGCCAGACCGGGATCGGCCTGCGCCAGGGCATCGCGCCCGGGCACCAGCCGCTCGAACGACAACCAGCAGGTGGTGGTGAACACCATCTGCAAGGCCAGGATGCGCGCCTGCTCGGCGCTGGTCTCGATCACGCCAGAAGCCACCAGCCCTTCGCACAGCGTCTGCGCGGCGAGCAGGTTCTGCGCGGTGAGCGCCTGCGCGCGCTGGCCGAGGGCCGGGTATTCGCTGGCCAGGAAGGCCATGTCGCGGTAGATGAAGCGGTACTCGTCGATGGCCTCGAAGCGCAGGTGCAGCGCGAGCCAGAGGTCGTCGATGGCCGTGATCGACGGCGAGGAACCGTTGAGCGCCTCGAGCCGCTGCTCGAAGCGCCGGAACAGCCACTCGACGATCAGCTGCTTGGCCTTGAAGTGGTAGTGCAGGTTGCCCGGGCTCATGCCGAGCTCGGCGGCGATCTTGTGCGTGGACACGGCCGCCAATCCTTCCGCATTGAACAGCGCGAGGCTGGTCTGCAGGATGCGGTCGCGCGTGGTGTTGGAACTGGCCACAACCGGCTTGCGTCGTCGTCGCTCAGCGTTTGCCGCTGCCGCTGCGCGGCCCGGCGTTGTTCTCGAATTGCACGAGGCGTTCGCGCAGGTCCGCCACCTCGTCGCGCAGTGCCTGCACCTCTTGCGCACTCGGCATGCCCAGGCGTTGCAGGGCGGTGGCGACGCGCTGGTCGAACACGTCCTCGAACTTGCGGATGCCGAAGCTGTCGAGGCTCGGAAAGCCGCGGGTGAGCGCTGCCTTGGCAGCCGTCGCATCGACCTTGCCCTGCCCGATGCCGAGCAAGCCTTCGATCACGTTGGCCTGCCGCTTGGCGACGTCGTTGCGCACGTTGTCCAGCGCCTTGAGACCCGCACGCAGAAGGCCTTCGGCCTTGCCGGGTGCGGCGGCGGTCTTGGCCGTGGTCTTGGTCTTGGTCTTGGCGGCGGTTTTCTTCGCCGCGGGCGCAGCAGACTTCTTCTTCGCCGCCGGAGCTTTCTTCCCAGGCGTCGCCTTCTTCTTCAACTTTGCAGTTTCGTCAGTGCGGGTCGCCATTCAGTGGTGCTCCAGATAGCAGAAAGAAAAAGAGGCGCAGAGCGCCTCGGGGGTCAGGCCGCCTTGCGGGCGGCAGCGCGGCGAACCGGCTTCTTGGCCACGGCGGCCTTGGGCTTCACGGTGCGCACGGGCTTGGCGATTTCAGCGTCCACGCCGGCCACGCGGGTTTCGATCTGCTTGGCACCGGCGGCGATGCGGTCGGCGATCTGCACCGAGACGGTGGCGATCGGCTGGTTGACGGCGTTCAGGGTGTTCAGCACCGAGGTGACGACCGGCGATTCGACGCGGGCCACGCGGCCGGCCACGGTTTCGATGCCGCTGGTGGTGCCGGCGGCAACGCGGTCCATCACCGAGACGATGCGGCTGGTGTCGATGTCCAGGCGGTTGGCCAGGAAGCCGTTGACCTTCTCTTGCGCACCGATCAGGTTGGCCTTGATCTGTTCGCTCACCAGCGGGATCTGGCGGCTGCCCAGGAAGTTGCTGTAGCGCGAAGCGGCGCCGCCCAGGAGGCGATGCACGCCGGTGCGGTAGGCGCCGACCAGGGTCTTGCCCGCGTCGTTGTACTGGCCGACGACGTGGATGGCTGCGGAAGCGAGGGTGGTTTGCGTGGACATGATGAAGATTTCCTTGAAGTTGAATGGGTCGCCGGATGCGATGGGTCCATCTTCTTCGCAAGGGCCTAGGCCTGCAAAACTAGAACCGTCGGAAAACTAGTCCAACTGCCCCAATTTTCTGGCCTGTGGCTCGCTGTCATGCCGCCGCAGCCCTTGAAGCGCTGGACCGCTTGGCCGGCACGGCCTTTCGGGCCGCGGGCTTGGCAGTTGGCTTGATGGGTGCCGGCTTGCCCGCTTTCTTCGCCGGGGCCTTCCCGGCCGCGGCCTTGACGGGAGCGGACTTCTTGACCGCCGCGCTCACCGGCGCCTTCCTGCGTGCCGCCGGCTTCTTCGCGGCGGGGGCGGCTTCCTCGACCTCGGGCTCATGTGCCGCCACAGGCGCGGGCCTGGGCGCCGTGACGCCGGCCACCGAGGGATGCTTCTGCGTCAGGTCCATCAGGAGCTTGTGCTCGGCCAGCATGTAGTCGCCGATCTCGGTGATGTCGGGAACGGCGCGGCGGCAGGCGATCAGGCCGTAGTCCATGCGGCCGTTGTAGCTCTGCACCGTCACGTTGAGCGCGGTGCCGTGGCTGGCGATCGACACCGGGTAGTAGCAGGTGACGAGCGCGCCTGCAAAGTACATCGGGAACGGCGCGCCCGCCACGTTGGAGATGGCCACGTTGGCCGCGGGCGGCAAGAGATTCACCAGCCCCGAGCGGCCCACCATCGAGGCGATGCCCGACACCAGCCAGGGCGCGGCGAAGGTGGGGAAGTCATCGAGGACCACCGCCTTGAAGCGGTTCATCGTCGACTTGGAGCTGTTGGACGACGCGTTGATCGCCTTCAGCCGCTGGATCGGGTCGGTGATGTCGGTCGCCAGGCTCACCAGGATCATGCTGGCCTGGTTGTTCGCCGTGTCGTCGCCGGCTTCGCGCAGGCTCACCGGCACGCCGGCCACCAGCGGCTTGGCGGGCAGCTCGTTGTTGTCGGCCAGGTAGTGGCGCAGCGCACCGGCGACGGTGGCCATGACCACGTCGTTGAGCGACACGCCGAAGTGCTTGGCGATGTACTTGGTCTCGGCCAGCGAGATGGTGCGGCCCGCGAAGGTGCGCTGGTTGGTGATCGACACGTTCAGCGAAGTGCGCGGCGCGAAGAGGTTGAACTTCTTCGGCGCGGTGGCCGTGGCCTTTTCGGCCGCCTTCTCGTCGGGCTTGGCCAGGCCGCCGATGGCGCGCGCGATGGCTGGCGCCATCTTGAAGAGCTTGACGTACTGCTGCGCCGTGTTGCGCAGCGCGGCCGTTGCGAGTTCGGCCATGCCGAGCTGGTAGTTGTGGTTGCGTGGGCGCGAGCGCGGCGGCTTCACCACGCGGCCGGTGGCCTCCAGGTCGAAGATGGCCTTGCCCACTTCCACGCCGGCCTGTCCGTCGATGCCCGCGTGGTGCACCTTGGTGTAGAGCGCCACCTGACCGCTCTTGAGGCCATCGATGATGTAGAACTCCCACATCGGCCGGCTGCGGTCGATGAGCGACGAATGCAGCCGCGCGACGTACTGCTGCAGCTGGCGGTTGGTGCCGGGCCGGGGCAGCGAGATGTGGCGCACGTGGTAGTCGAGGTCGATGTCCTCGTCCTCCACCCACACCGGGTTCGACATGTCGAAGGGCATGAGCGCGAGCTTGCGCGTGAACACGTCGGCCAGGTGGATGCGGCTGGCCATGAACTGCTTGGCGTCCTCGTAGAAGTCGCCCTTGTAGCCCTTGGGCAGATCGAGCACGTTGAGCGAGCCCACGTGCATCGGCATCTCGGGCGTCTCCAGGTGCAGGAAGGTGGCATCAAGACCGCTCAGGTGTTTCATGTGTTGTGTCTCCTTGGTGGGGCAAGCGCCGTCCGGCAGGATACCCCTCGCGTGGCGTCCGTGGGCCCCGCCCGCTTCAGTGTTTCCACCGAGGCTGAGCCCAGGTAATGAAAAAGTGGCCGCGGCCGCAACAACCGCCCGCAGCGCCTTTTTCACGGGGGCTTCGTACACTGCGGCCATGACCTCCAGCCCCTCCCCGACCTCGCAAGACGACCACCTCTGGCTCGAAGACATCGACGGCGACGCCCAGCTCGACTGGGCCCGCAAGGAGAACGAGAAGACCGTGCAGACGTATGCCCAGTCGCCCGCCTTCAAGGCGCTCGAAGCGGGCATCCTCGAAGTGCTCGACTCGGACGCGCGCATCCCGATGGTGCGCAAGATCGGCCCGCTCTTCTACAACTTCTGGCGCGACAAGGAACACCCCAAGGGCCTGTGGCGCCGCACCACGCTTGCCGAGTACCGCAAGCCCCAGCCCGCATGGGAAACGGTGCTCGACATCGACGCATTGGCCGCGGCCGACAAGGAGAACTGGGTGTGGCATGGCGCCGACTGCCTGGAGCCCGACTACAAACGCTGCCTCATTTCGCTCTCGCGCGGCGGCGCCGACGCCGACGTGGTGCGCGAGTTCGACCTGGTGCGGAAAGCCTTCGTCGAAGGCGGCTTCACGCTGCCCGAGGCGAAGAACCATGTGGGCTGGAAAGACATCGACCACCTCTACGTGGCCACCGACTTCGGCCCCGGCTCGATGACCAGTTCGAGCTATCCGCGCATCGTGAAGGAATGGAAGCGCGGCACGCCGCTCGAGGCCGCCGTGACGGTGTACGAAGGCGCGCACGAGGACATGTCCGTGAGCGCCTACCGCGACAACACGCCCGGCTTCGAGCGCGACTTCGTCTCGCGCCAGATCGACTTCTACGAAAGCGAGACCTGGCTGCGCGGTGCCGATGGCTCGCTCACCAAGATCGACGTGCCCGACGACTCCAACACCGACATCCGCCGCGAGTGGATGCTGATCGAGCCGCGCGAGGACTGGACCGTGGGCGGCGCGACCTACAGGTCGGGCTCGCTGCTGGCCGCGAAGTTCGACGACTACATGGCCGGCCAGCGCGAGCTCACCGTGCTGTTCGAGCCCGACGACACGACTGCGCTCGACAGCCATTCGTGGACGCGCCATCACCTCATCCTCAACGTGATGCACGACGTGGTGAACCGGCTCGAAGTGCTCACGCCGCAGGACGGCGGCCCGTGGAAGCGCGAGAGCCTGGGCGGCGCGCCCGCGCTCTCCACCATCGCGGCCGGCGGCATCGACGAGGACGACAACGACGACTACTTCCTCACCGTGAGCGGCTTCCTGCAGCCGACCACGCTCTACATCGGCACCATCGGCCAGGGGGAGCCCGAGGTGCTGAAGGACAGCCCCGGTTTCTTCGATGCGTCGCGCTACAGCGTGAGCCAGCATTTCGCGGTGTCCAAGGACGGCACGCGCGTGCCCTACTTCGAGATCGCGCCCAAAGACCTGAAGGCCGACGGCACGAATCCCACGCTGCAGTACGCCTACGGCGGCTTCGAGATCTCGCTGCAGCCGAGCTACAGCGGCAGCATCGGCCGCGCCTGGCTCGAGCAGGGCGGCGTCTACGTGATCGCCAACATCCGCGGCGGCGGCGAGTACGGGCCGCGCTGGCACCAGGCCGCGCTGCAGGAAAACCGGCTTCGCACCTGCGAAGACTTCGCGGCCGTGTCCGAGGACCTGATCGCGCGCAGGATCACCTCGCCCAAACACCTCGGCGCCATGGGCGGCAGCAACGGCGGCCTGCTGATGGGCAACATGCTCACGCTCTACCCGCAGCTCTACGGCGCGATCGTGAGCGAGGTCGCGCTGCTCGACATGCAGCGCTACACGCACCTGTCGGCCGGCGCCTCGTGGATCGCGGAGTACGGCGACCCCGACCAGCCCGAGGAATGGGCCTTCATCCGGACCTTCTCGCCCTACGAGAACGCGAAGGCCGATGGGCGCTATCCGCCCGCGCTCTTCACCACCTCGACCCGCGACGACCGCGTGGGCCCGGTGCATGCGCGCAAGATGCACGCGAAGCTGGCCGCCCAAGGCCACGACACCAGCTTCTACGAGAACATGGAAGGCGGCCACAGCGCGGCGACCGACAACAAGGAATCCGCCTTCATGGATGCCCTCGGTTATGCGTATCTGTGGCAACACATAGGAAAGCCGACATGAGCATCTCCAACGCCACCCTCGAACTGATCGGCGCGCCGACCGACATCGGCGCCAGCGTGCGCGGCGCGGGCATGGGCCCTGACGCGCTGCGCGTGGCGGGCGTGGCCGAGGCGCTCGCCGGACAAGGCTTCACGGTCATCGACCGCGGCAACCTCGCCGGCCCGGCCACGCCGTGGGCGCCGCCGGCCAACGGCCTGCGCCACCTCACGGAGGTGATTGCCTGGAACCGCTCGGTCTACAACGCCGTCGATGCGGCGCTCGGCCTGAACCACGTGCCGCTGATGCTGGGCGGCGACCACTGCCTGGCCATCGGTTCGATCAGCGCCGTGGCCTGGCATGCGCGCAAACGCGGCAAGAAGCTGCGCGTGCTGTGGCTCGATGCGCATTCCGACGTCAACACCGAAACCACGAGCCCCAGCGGCAACCTGCACGGCATGCCCGTCTCGTGCCTGCTGGGCCACGGTCCGGCGGAACTGACCGGCTGGAGCGGCGAACCGGCCGCGCTGGCGCACGAGGCGATCCGCTTCATCGGCATCCGCAGCGTCGATGGCGATGAGAAGGAGGCCATTCGCACCTTGGGCCTGAACGTGTTCGACATGCGCCACATCGACGAGCACGGCATGCGCACCACCATGACCGAGGCGCTGCAGGACGTGGACGAGGACACCCACCTGCATGTGAGCTTCGACCTCGACTGCCTGGACCCCAACATCGCGCCCGGCGTGGGCACCGGCGTGCGCGGCGGCCCGACCTACCGCGAGATGCAGCTGTGCATGGAAATGATCTCCGACACGGGGCGGCTCTGTTCGCTCGACGTGGTGGAACTCAACCCCGCGCTCGACGTGCGCAACCAGACCGCGGAAATCGCCGTGGAGCTGATCGAGAGCCTGTTCGGCAAGTCGACGCTGGTGCGCTAGGGCCTGCTCAGCCGCGGTTCGGCGAAGGAGCCACCGGAAAGCTGGTCGCGGGCGTGGGCGCTTGCAGGGGGGCTTCGGCCGGCATGTCCGGCGGCGCATCGGCACCGCCGCCTTCGAGGAAGCGGTCCATCAGCGTGAAGAAGCGGTCGTAGAAGCGCTCGTCGGTCAGCGTTTCGCTGGCCACCTTGACCATCGCGTCGTCGCTTGCGGAGAACGGCAGCGACAGCGAACCGATCGCGCCGACGCCCACGCTGGCCGAGTTGTTGACTTTCTTGATGCCGTAGCGGTCCTGCAGCGCCGTCGCGAAGGCCACGGTGCTCTGCCTGCCGGACTTGCCGCCTTCGCGCGCGCAGACCACGCGGAACTCGACCTCGACGTGCACCTCGGCCGCCGGCTGGAAGCTCTTGCGCCCGGTCACCAGGTCGGCGTTGGCCGCGGTGACCATGTAGCCCTGGCTCAGCAGGGCCCGGCGCGCGGCTTCGCAGGTCCGGGCCTCGGTGGCGGCGTAGTTGCGCGTGTGGGTGGTGGTGGAGTCGAACTCCTCCGGCTCGTAGGACACGCGCCGCGAGCTGCTGCCGCAGCCGGCGAGCGCCAGGGCGGACAGCAGGCTCAGGAGGAGAACCGGGGCACGGAAGGTGGAAGAAGAATAGGAAGTGGGATGGGAGAGCATGGCGCGGCGAATGCTAACCGGCGCCTCCGCCGGCAAAGCTTCGAGCGTGGCGGCGTGCCGGCGTTCCCTCGTGTCGAACAAATTTCAGGACCACATCAGCACGTGATGCGCCCGCGCCTTCGTGGCGGCAATCAGCCGCGCGTTGGGCGCATCGGTGCCCGCCACCCAGTCGCGCGCGGCCTCGGCGCTGCGGCCGAACTGCTGGTGGCGCGCAACCAGACGGGCCTCGCGCACTGCGTCGTCGATGTCGACGTACCAGACCTCGTCGAGCATCGCCGCCGCTCCGCCCCAGGGGCCGACGTCGTGAAGGAGGTAGTTGCCTTCGGTGATGACGAGCTGCGTCGAGGGCAGCACCGCGATGGCACCGGCAATCGGCTCCTCGATCTCGCGGCGGAATTCGGGGGCGTAGACGATGTCGCCGTCGGGGCGCTGGTTGCGCAACCGCTGCAGCAGCGCGACGTAGCCGGCGCTGTCGAAAGTGTCGGGGGCGCCCTTGCGATCGGCACGGCCGAGCCGTTGCAGCTCGACATTGGCCAGGTGGAAGCCGTCCATGGGGACGACCTGGGCGCGGTCGGCACCCACTGCCTGGAGCATTGCCAGCGCCAGCGTGGACTTGCCCGCGCCGGGCGCACCGACCAGCCCCAGCAGCTTGCGCTGCCCGCTGGCCATGAGGGCCTGCAGACGGGCGAGGCCGTCTGCAGGAACGGGAGGAAGTTTCTGCACGGGGATGGAACTCATCCCTGGAGCGTAGCGTCCCCGCGCGTCAAAAACATCAGGGGTACAGGCCGCGCTCCTGACGCGCCATCAGGATCCGCTCGCAGGCCACCGCATAGGTCGCAGTGCGCAGCGTGATCTTGTGCTTGTCGGCCGTGTCCCAGATCTGGTTGAGCGCATTCATCATGATGCGGTCCAGGCGCACGTTGATCTCGTCCTCGTCCCAGAAGAAGGACGAGAAGTCCTGCACCCATTCGAAGTAGCTCACCGTCACGCCGCCGGCGTTGCAGATCACGTCGGGCACCACCAGCACGCCGCGCTCGGCGAGGATGTCGTCGGCCGTGGGCACCGTGGGGCCGTTGGCGCCTTCGAGCACCAGCTTGGCAGTGGTTTTCTGTGCGCGCTCGGCGGTGATCTGGCCTTCGAGGGCGGCCGGGATCAGGATGTCGCAGGCCGTGTCCCAGAAGGCTTCGTTGGGCACCACGTCGCCGCCCTTGAAGGCGATGACGCCGTCCTTGTTGGCGATGGGAATCAACGTCGCGAGGTCCAGGCCGTTGGTGTTGACGATGGTGCCGGTGTGGTCCTGCACCGCGACGATCTTGGCGCCCGCTTCGGCAAAGAGTTCGGCCGCGACCGAGCCCACGTTGCCGAAGCCCTGCACCGCGATGCGCGCGCCGCGCAGGTCCAGCCCCAGGCGGCGGGCGGCTTCACGGCCGGTGACGAACACGCCGCGGCCGGTGGCCTTCACGCGGCCCAGCGAGCCGCCCAGATGCAGCGGCTTGCCGGTGACGACGCCGGTGGCGGTGCCGCCGGTGTTCATCGAATAGGTGTCCATCATCCAGGCCATGATCTGGCCATTGGTGTTGACGTCGGGCGCGGGGATGTCGGTGTGCGGGCCGATGATGATGCCGATCTCGCTGGTATAGCGGCGGGTGATCTTTTCCAGCTCGTTCTGCGAGAGCTTCTTCGGATCGACGCGGATGCCGCCCTTGGCGCCGCCGTACGGCAGGTTCACCGCGGCGGTCTTGATGGTCATCCAGGCCGACAGGGCCATGACTTCCTCGAGCGTGACGTCGGGGTGGAAGCGCACGCCGCCCTTGCCCGGGCCGCGGCTCATGTTGTGCTGCACGCGATAGCCCTCGTAGTGGGCAATGCGGCCGTCGTCCATTTCGATCGGCACGTCGACGATCAGCGCGCGCTTGGGGCGCTTCAAGGTTTCGACCCAGCGGGCCAGCGGGCCGAGGTACGGCACGACACGGTCGACCTGGGAGAGGTACGTTCCCCACGGGCTGTTGGCGGTGGGCGAAACGAAGGAGAGTTTTTCACTCATGAGAGATCCCTTGGGTTGGAACTGAGGTGGCCGCAACGATAGACCTCTCGCGCCCGCCGCGCCATGGCTTATGCGCGCCGCGCTGACGGTTATGCAAGAGACGTTATGCGGCGTCGTTCGGGCGCCGACCGGGCCAGCGATGGCGCGAGCGGCCGGCAGATAACCGAACTGTCATCGACCGGTTATCGATCGCACGGATCTACTTCATAGAGTTGGCTTCACCAACCCACCACATCAAGGAGCCAGCGAATGAAGTCCTCTTCCACCACCCGCACCGCCCGCATCACCCGCATCCTGGGCACCGCCACCGTCGCCGCGCTGCTGGCCATCGCCTCGGCACCGAGCCTTGCAGGCAACTACGCCGAAGGCGATCCGCGGCCCGTGCCGTTCGCCTCGTCCACGACACGCGCCGTCGTGACGGCCGATGCGCAGCAGTGGCTCAAGAGCGCGCCCACGCAGGGCTACACCGACGGGCTCGCGCAGCAGGCGGCCGTCGTCTCCGCGAACAGCCGCGCCGCCGTGGCGGCCGACACGCGACTGTGGATCCGGTCCGGGCTGGCCGCGCAGCAGAACGGGGAAGCCGGCGCCGACACCACGCGGTCCGCCTACCGCCAGGCCGTGGCCGAATACGACAAGCTGCGCGCGAGCCCCGCCTACGGCGCGCTGGTCGAGCAGTTCACGAGCCGGCAGGCCGCTGCGCAGTCGCACACCGCCGTTCGCTGAGGGAAAAGGCATTGGGTACCGCAAGGAGGGTCGACGCAGGGTAGGCACGGGCATTTCCTTGGTTCTATCTCCTATGGCCAACAGCCATAGGCCGCATCTTCTGCAAAGAATCGATTCGTGAACCGGATAATTCTCCAATGCTCGACCTCGACCGCATCGACCTTCGCCTGCTGAAGATCCTTCAGGAGGACGGGCGCATCACCAATCTCAAGCTGGCCGAGGCGGTGTCGCTCTCGCCCACCGCGGTGCTGGCGCGCGTGCAGCGCCTGACGCGCGACGGGTTCATCCTGGGCTACGAGGCGCGCCTGGACCCCGAGAAGCTGGGACGTGGCTTCACGGTGTTCGTCGAGGTGCTGCTCGACCGCACCACGCCCAACGTGTTCGACCAGTTCAAGGCCGCGGTGCAGGTGCGCGACGAGATCATGGAATGCCACATGGTCGCCGGCGGCTTCGACTACCTGCTCAAGACCCGCATGGCCGACATGGCCGCCTACCGCGAGTTCGCGGGCACGGTGCTGTGGCAATTGCCCGGCGTGCGCGAGACGCGGACCTATGCGGTGATGGAAGAGGTCAAGAGCAGCGCGCGGCTGCCGCTCGGGATCTGAGGCGCCGCCTGCTCAGACGGGCTTTCGGGCCCGGCCGCCGAAGATCGCCGTGCCGACCCGCACCATCGTGCTGCCCGCGCTGATCGCCGCCTCGAGGTCGGCGCTCATGCCGAGCGACAGCGTGTCGAGCTCCATGCCCGCCGCTCTTATCGATTCAAAAACCGCATGCGCGCGCAGGCACAGATCGCGCTGCGCCGCGAAATCCGGCGCGGGTTCGGGGATCGCCATGAGCCCGCGCAGCCGCAGATGTGGCAACGCCGCCACAGCACGGGCGAGCGCGACGGCCTCTTCCGGCGGCACGCCGGACTTGTTCGCGCCGCCGTCCACATTAACCTGAAGGCATACATTGAGCGGCGGCAAATGAGCCGGCCGCTGCGCCGACAGGCGCTCGGCGATCTTGAGCCGGTCGATGCCGTGGACCCAGTCGAACTGCTCGGCCACCGGCCGCGTCTTGTTGCTTTGCAGAGGGCCGATGCAGTGCCATTCGAGGGAGGCGCGCAGATCGGCGAGCGCCTCGATCTTGTCCAGCCCCTCCTGCACATAGTTCTCGCCGAAGGCCGACTGGCCCGCCGCATGCGCCTCGCGCACCGCCTCCGGCCCGAAGGTCTTGGATACCGCCAGCAGCCGGACCCCGGCCGGGTCGCGGCCGGCCGTTACACATGCCGCCTCGATCCGCGCCTTTACTTGCTGGAGGTCGTCGCCAATCATCGTCATAATCGTCCAAAATCGTATCAAAACGTCACCGAACTCGAGCCGAGGATCCCCGTGGACATCACCCAACTGCTGGCATTCAGCGTCAAGAACAAAGCCTCCGACCTGCATTTGTCGGCCGGGCTGCCGCCCATGATCCGTGTGAACGGCGACGTGCGCCGCATCAATGTCGATGCGCTCGACCACAAGGGCGTGCACGCGATGGTGTACGACATCATGAGCGACACGCACCGCAAGCATTACGAAGAGTTCCTGGAGGTCGACTTCTCGTTCGAGATCGACGGCCTGGCGCGCTTCCGCGTGAACGCCTTCAACCAGGCGCGCGGCGCAGCCGCCGTGTTCCGGACCATTCCTTCGAAGATCCTCACGCTCGAGCAGCTGAACGCGCCGAAGATTTTCGGCGAACTGGCGCTCAAGCCTCGCGGGCTGGTACTGGTGACGGGCCCCACGGGCTCGGGCAAGTCGACCACGCTGGCGGCGATGGTGAACTACCTCAACGAAAACGAGTACGGCCACATCCTCACGGTGGAAGACCCGATCGAATTCGTGCACGAATCCAAGAAGTGCCTGATCAACCAGCGCGAAGTGGGCCCGATGACGCTGTCGTTCTCGAACGCGCTGCGCTCTGCCCTGCGCGAAGACCCGGACGCCATCCTGGTGGGCGAGTTGCGCGACCTTGAAACCATTCGCCTCGCGATGACCGCGGCCGAGACGGGCCACCTGGTGTTCGGCACGCTGCACACCTCGTCGGCCGCCAAGACCATCGACCGGATAATCGACGTGTTCCCGGGCGAGGAAAAGGAAATGATCCGCGCGATGCTGTCGGAGTCGCTGCAGGCGGTTATTTCGCAGACGCTGTGCAAGACCAAGGACGGCCAGAGCCGCGTGGCGGCGCACGAGATCATGCTGGGCACGCCGGCCATCCGGAACCTGATCCGCGAAGCCAAGGTGGCGCAGATGTACTCCACCATCCAGACCGGCCAGGGCTCCGGCATGCAGACGCTGGACCAGAACCTGATGGAGCTGGTGCGCCGCAACACGATCTCCGCCGCGGAAGCCCGCGGCAAGGCAAAGATTCCCGAGAATTTCCCCGGCTGATCCACAGCCCACCGGAGTACCGACATCATGGAACGCGATCAAGCCAGCCAGTTCATCAACGACCTGCTCAAGCTCATGGTGAGCCGCAACGGCAGCGACCTGTTCATCACCGCCGACTTCCCGCCCGCGATCAAGGTCGACGGCAAGGTCACCAAGGTGTCGCAGCAGGCGCTGGGCGCACAGCACACGCTGGCGCTCACGCGCTCGGTCATGAACGACAGGCAGGTGGCCGACTTCGAGCGCACCAAGGAGTGCAACTTCGCGATCTCGCCGACCGGCATCGGGCGCTTTCGCGTCAACGCCTTCGTGCAGCAGGGCAAGGTCGGCATGGTGCTGCGGACCATTCCCGCCAAGCTGCCCACCATCGACGGCCTGGGCATGCCGCAGATCCTGAAAGACGTGTCGATGACCAAGCGCGGCCTCACCATCCTGGTGGGCGCCACGGGCTCGGGCAAGTCGACCACGCTCGCCGCGATGATCGACTGGCGCAACGAAAACTCCTACGGCCACATCGTCACGGTGGAAGACCCGGTCGAGTTCGTGCACCCGCACAAGAACTGCGTGATCACGCAGCGCGAAGTGGGCATCGACACCGACAGCTGGGAAGCGGCGCTCAAGAACACGCTGCGCCAGGCGCCCGACGTGATCCTGATGGGCGAAATCCGCGACCGCGAAACCATGGAGCACGCGGTGGCCTTCGCCGAAACCGGGCATCTGTGCATGGCCACGCTGCACGCCAACAGCGCCAACCAGGCGCTGGACCGGATCATCAACTTCTTCCCCGAAGAGCGCCGCGCGCAGCTGCTGATGGACCTGTCGCTGAACCTGCGCTCGCTGGTCTCGCAGCGCCTGGTGCCCACCGAAGACGGCCAGGGCCGCGTGGCTGCCGTCGAGGTGCTGCTGAACACGCCGCTGATCTCCGACCTGATCTTCAAGGGCGAGGTGGGGGAGATCAAGGAGATCATGCGCAAGAGCCGCAACCTGGGCATGCAGACCTTCGACCAGGCGCTGTTCGACCTGTTCGAAAGCCATTCGATCACCTTCGAGGACGCGATCCGCAACGCCGACTCGGCCAACGACCTGCGGCTGCAGATCAAGCTCAACAGCCAGCGTGCGCGCAGCACCGACCTGGCAGCGGGCACGGAGCACTTCGCGATCGTCTGATTTCGAAGAGGGGACGGCGCCGGGGCCCGCTGCGCCCTGTCGCCGAATGGCTTTAAGCTCATGCCCATGAGCAGCATCAACACCCGCACCTACGAATCCGTCCCCGCGCAGACGGTGGCATTTCTCGGCCTCGGCGTCATGGGCGGGCCGATGGCCGGCCACCTGGCCAAGGCTGGCCACAGCGTCACGGTCTACAACCGCACGGCTGCCAAGGCAGAGGCCTGGGCCGCCGAATTCGGCCCGCCGGGCCGCCATGCCGCCACCCCGCGCGAAGCGGCGGCCGGCGCCGACATCGTGTTCTGCTGCGTCGGCAACGACGAGGACCTGCGTTCCGTGGTGCTGGGCGACGACGGCGCCTTCGCCGGCATGAAGAAGGGCGCGGTGCTCGTCGACCACACGACCGCCTCGGCCGACGTGGCGCGCGAGCTGTCGAAGGCCGCGCAGGCGCTGGGCCTGCACTTCATCGATGCCCCGGTGTCCGGCGGCCAGGCCGGCGCGCAGAACGGCGCGCTCACCGTGATGTGCGGCGGCGATGCCGCAGCCTTCGAGCGCATCAAGCCGGTGGCTGCGGCGTTTGCACGCGCCGTCACGCTGCTGGGAGAAAGCGGCGCCGGCCAGCTCGCAAAGATGGTGAACCAGATCGCCATCGCGGGCCTGGTGCAGGGCCTGTCGGAAGCCATTGCCTTCGGCCAGCGCGCCGGCCTCGACATGGAGGCCGTGCTCGGTGTCATCGGCAAGGGCGCGGCCCAGAGCTGGCAGATGGACAACCGCGGCAAGACCATGATCGACGGCAAGTTCGACTACGGTTTTGCCGTCGACTGGATGCGCAAGGACCTGGGCCTGGTGCTCGACGAAGCCAAGCGCAACGGCGCGCGCGTGCCGGTGACGGCGCTGGTCGACCAGTTCTACGCCGACGTGCAGCAGGCCGGTGGCAGGCGCTGGGACACCTCGAGCCTGATCATCCGGCTCAAATGAAAAAGGCCCGCTGAGCGGGCCTCTTCGATCAGCGCACCGGCGACGTTGTCACGCTGCCGGGCTGCCCCGGTGCGGGCAGCGGCTCCATCGGCGGCAGCGGCACACGCGAGCCCGAGGGCGAAGCAGGCGACGAGGGCGTTGCGTTGCTCACCGGTGCAGGGCCCGTGCCGCCGCGCTGGGCCGCAGCCTGGTTCGCCGCCTGGCTCGCAGCGAGATCGGCCTCGCTCACCACCTCGACCACGCGCACCACCTTCATCACACCGCCCACGCCGCGCGTGATGTCGGTCGCGCGATCGGTCTCGCGCCGCGTGGCGATGCCCATCAGGTAGACCACGCCGCGCTCGGTCACCACCTTGAACGAATTGGCGAAGATGTCCTTCGCGTCGAGCAGCGACGCCTTCACCTTGCCGGTGATGTAGAGATCGTTCGAGCGGTCCTGGAAGGTGCTGGGCGCGCCGAGCGTGAGCTCGTTCACCACGGAACGCACGTTGGTGATGCGGCTCACCTCGTCCTCGACGCGTCGGCGGTCGGCCTCGTTGCCCACCGCGCCGGTCAGCAGCACCTGGCGGTTGAAGCTGGTGACGCTTACGTACATCTGGTCGTTGGCGATGTCGCGCACGCGGGCGGCGGCACGCAGTTCGATGCCCTGGTCGTCGAGCTGGGCACCGGAGCTGCGGCGGTCGGTTGCCACCATGCCCACGCCCACGACCGCGGCACCGCCCACCACGAGGGGCACGCAGGCGGAAAGGCCCGCGACCAGGGCGGCACCCAGGGTGAGTGCAAGGGCAAGACGCTGGGGCGGTGTGGTCTTCATGGTCATGAGGAAGCTTCCTGTTCTCCGAGTAACTGGGCATCCACGCCGTCGCACAGGCAATGCAGCGCGAGCAGGTGGACTTCATGGATGCGCGCCGCACGCTCGTGCGGCACGCTGATCTGGACGTCGGTTTCGCGCAGCGCGCGGCCGATGACGCCGCCGGTGCCGCTGCTGCCCCCGCCGGGCGCCGCGGGCGGGCCCGACACGGCGTTGCCGAGCAGGGCGACCACCGTCATGTCGCGCTCATGGGCCGCCAGCACGGCGGCAAGCACTGCCGCGGACTGTCCGCTGGCGCTCAGTGCGAGCAGCACGTCGCCGGCCTGGCCCAGCGCGCGCACCTGGCGGGCGAAGCGGTCGGCATCGACGGCATTGGCGCTGTCGGCATTCGGGTCGGTGGCGTCGCCGGGCAGTGCGATGGCGCCCAGCTCGGGGCGCTCGCGCTCGAAGCGGCCGACGAAGTGCGCAGCGAACTGGGTGGCCAGCAGGCCCGAGACGCCCGCACCGCAGGCCAGCACCTTGCCGCCGCTGGTCACGCAGGCCAGGATGGCCTGCATCGCTTGAGAGATGGGTTTGCTGAGGACCGGTCCGGTCTGGTATTTGAGGTCGGCACTGTCGATGAAGTGCTGCTGGATACGTTGCTCGAGCATGGGGCGGGATGATAACTGGGGGTCGTGAAACAAGACGTTCGTGTGTGGAGCTGTCAGCCGGGGCTTCGGTTCCCGCGATGGATGGCATCAGCCCGCATCGAAAGCGGCCTTGAGCCAGGTGATTTTCTCCTCGACCAGCACCACATCGAAGCGGCACGGCGGCAGCGTGCGCAGCCGGGCGAGGTAATGCTGCGCGGCGAACACGATGCGCCGCTGCTTCAGCCCGGTGATGCTGCCGCCCGCGCCGCCATGCGTGCCGGCGCTGCGCTGGCGCACCTCGACGAACACCAGCGTGCCGCCGCCGGGATCGCGCGGATCGCGCATGATCAGGTCGATCTCTCCGCCGCCGCGGCCGGGCGTTCGATAATTGCGCGCGACCAGCACGAGGCCGGCGTCCTGCAGGTGCTCGAGCGCGGCGTCTTCCGCCGCATCGCCGCGGCGCTTGGTTGTGGTGGTCTTCATGGCTCCCTGCCGTTTTCTTTTTGTCGTTCGCTCTCACGGAGAAACCCCTTGGCTTCACTCGCACCTGCTTCTTTCGGCGCCGCCCTCGCGGCCGCGCACGACGCCGCGGGTGGGCAGCATTATCCGCAGGGCACCCTCTACGTGGTCGCCACGCCGATCGGCAACCTGGCCGACATCACGCTGCGCGCGCTGCATGTGCTGCAGCTGGTCGACGTGATCGCCTGCGAGGACACGCGCCACACCCAGAGCCTGCTGCGCGCCTACGGCATCGACCGCCCCGGCGCCCGGCTGCTGGCGGTGCACCAGCACAACGAAGCCGAGGCCGCACAGGCCGTGGTGGCGCGGCTCGCGCAGGGCGAGCGCATCGCCTACGTGAGCGACGCCGGCACGCCCGGCGTGAGCGACCCCGGCGCGCGACTCGTCGCTGCGGTGCGCGCGGCGGGCCAGCGCGTGCTGCCGCTGCCGGGTGCGAGCAGCGTCACCACGCTGATCGGTGCGGCCGGGCTCGTGGCGGACGGCGCGGATGGCAACGCAAGCAGCGCCTTCGTCTTCGCGGGCTTCCTGCCGAGCAAGGCGGGCGAGCGCGACACCGCCGTGCAGGCGCTCTCGCAGGAACCGCGCGCCGTGGTGCTGCTGGAGGCGCCGCACCGTATCGAAAGCCTGGCGCGTGCGCTCGCCGTGCTGGGCGAACGCCCCATCACCGTGGGCCGCGAGCTCACCAAGCAGTTCGAGGAGATCGCGACGGTCGCGGCCAGCGCCCTGCCCGACTGGTTCGGCGCGGACCGCGACCGCATCCGCGGCGAGTTCGCGCTGGTGCTGCATCCGGTCGCAGTGAGCGGCGACGACGGCGCGGAAGGCGAGCGCGTGCTGCGCCTGCTGCTGGCCGAGCTGCCGGTGAAGACCGCGGTGAAGCTGGCCGCCGAGATCAGCGGCTCGCCGCGCAATGCGCTGTACGAGACGGCGCTGCGTATTCGCAATGACGGCGACGACGAGGCGGGCGACTAACCGTCCAGCTCCGCATAGCGCCTGAAGATCCCGTCCTCGTTGAAAGCGATGCGGCGCGGGCTCTGCAGGTACTCGTGCACGCGCTGGCGGCGCTTGATGTTGGCATGCAGCTTCTCGACGGCCGGCGTGCGGGCCAGCGCCCGGGCGGTGGCTTTCGGGAATGCGTAGTACAGGCCGTCCACCAGCTGGAATAGCGAGAGATCGGCATAGGTCAGCACATCGCCGACCAGATGCAGGTCGCCTGCGGGGTTGCGCTGCAGCACCTGCTCGAACCAGTTCAGAAACTTGGGGATGCGCTCTTCGCGGAAGGCGCGCGCACGCTGCACGGCGGCATCGCGCTGGTCTTCGTAGTAGGCGCCGGTCGAGATCGGATGGTGCGTGTCGTGCGCCTCGGCCACCGCGTCGGCGATGGTGAGCTGCAACTGGTGTGTCCACAGTCCGTCGGATTCACCCACACCCGAAAGCCCGAGCCGCGGGCCGAGGTACAGCAGGATCGCGGCGGTCTGGCCGACCACCACATCGCCGTCGACGAGGAAGGGCGGTGCAAAGGCGGCACGCGGATTGTCGGGATCGCCGAGCCGCTGGCCCAGCGCGGATCCGCCGCCGCCCTCCGACTCGGGCAACCGCGCCACGTCGACATAGTCGGCGCCGGCCGCCTCGAGCGCGAGGCGCACGAATTCACCGCGGCCCTGGATCGTGGGCCAGTAATGGAGTTGGTAAGGCATGCGGCCATGGTGTCAGGGTCTGTGGAACCCTGCAACCTAACCGGCCATCGGCTCGCCTATGCGCGATGTTGCGGAACGCTCACCAGAATTTCCACCATGGCCGCGGCGCGAGGCGCAGCGCCTGCGGACGGGTGTCGAGGTCGACGTTCTGGGTGACCGTGTCGCCGGAGCGGCGGCGCATCTCGGTTTCAAGGGCGTGCGCGATGCCGCGTGCCTGCTTTTCGCCGCGCAAGGCGCGCCTGCGCCACTCCGCGGCATGTTCTGCCAGGCTGGCCTCGTCCAGATCAGTCAACTCCGTCATGGGTGGAAATCTTGCATGTGCACGGTGGCAACGCCAGCGCGCGGTGAATGGTCACGGGGAGAAAGTCGGAGGAGAAAGAAAAAAACCGGAAGCCCTTGGGAGGCTTCCGGTCTTGTATTTGGTCCCGCCGCCAGGAATCGAACCTGGATCTCAGCCTTCGGAGGGCCGAATTCTATCCGTTGAAATACAGCGAGAGGACAGGCTCCGGAATTGACCGGAGCCGCAGATTATCGCCTATCAGGCAACGGCCGTTTCGGCTTCGTTCACGGCCGTCGCTCCGGCCGCCGGCCGCTCGAAACCGAGCCCCGCCAGATAGACGCGAAAGGTGCGCCGGCCGGTCAGCACCAGGTCGAAGGCCTCGGGGTCGAGCAGCCAGTTCTGGATGAGGCCGCTGATCAGCGCATGCATGCCCTGCGCCGCGACATGGCCAGGCACCGGCAGCTTGATGCCCGCGCGGCGAGCGCCCAGGCGCAGGGCTTTTTCGAAATCGACCACACAGGCGTTGCGCGCATCGAGGTGGCGCTGCTGCACCGAGGCCATGTCGTGCGTGTATTCGACCTTGTGGGTGGCCACGTCGAACACGCGGCGCACTTGGGGGTCGGTGGTCATGAGGGTGAGCGCGTGGACCATGCCCTCTTCGATCTCGACCAGGGGATCGTCGCCGGCAGCGGCAGCCTGGCGGTTGGGCCCGGCCTCCAGCGGCAGGATGACGCGCTCCATCATTGCGTTGAAGAGGTCGGCCTTGTCCTTGAAGTGCCAGTAGATCGCGCCGCGCGTCGCGCCGGCCTGCTGCGCGATCTGCTGCAGCGAAGTCTGCGAAACGCCTTGCGCCTGAAACAGCAGCTCCGCGGCGTCGAGCAACCGATTCCGCGTGGCCAATGCCTCTTCCTTCGTACGACGTGCCACCAAGTCTCCTGATTTGTAAAGTGAACGCCCCTTGTGCATCGTGGGGCCATTGAATGTGGCCAATATACATCCATGAATGTATGTAAACTACCGGGCTTCCCCGATGGCCCGACTGTTTATGCTGTCTTGCTGTTCGCACCGCGAACACGCCATCTCCCGTCTTCGCTTCAAAGGAATCGCATGCCTCTCCTGCATGTCTCGCGCCCATCGTCCTTTTCGCCGCGTCTCGCGACCGTGGCCGCCGTTGTCCTGTTGGTCCTCGCGGGCTGCGGCAAGGGCGATGCACCCGCCGGTCCAGGCGGCGCGGGCGGCGGCGGCCATCCGCCCGCCCCCGAAGTGGGCGTCGTCGTCGCCACGCCGACCGACGTCGGCCTCGTGACCGAACTGCCGGGGCGCCTGGAGGCCTCGCGCATCGCACAGGTCCGCGCCCGCGCCTCGGGCATCCTGCTCAAGCGCGAGTTCCGCGAAGGCAGCGACGTGAAGGCCGGACAGTTGCTGTTCCGCATCGACCCGGCACCGCTGGTGGCCGCTTCGCAGAATGCACAGGCCACGCTGGCCCGCGCCGAAGCCAATGCCGTGCAGGCCAAGGCGCTGGCCGACCGCTACAAGCCGCTGGTCGAAGCCAATGCGGTGAGCAAACAGGAATACGCGAACGCCGTCGCCTCGCAGAAGACGGCCGAAGCCGACGTGGCCTCGGGCCGCGCCGCAGTGACGACCGCCAAGATCAACCTCGGCTATGCCGACGTGACCTCGCCCATCGCAGGCCGCATCGGCCGCGCCCTCGTGACCGAAGGCGCACTGGTGGGCCAGGGCGACGCCACCGAGCTGGCCGTGGTGCAACAGATCAACCCGGTGTACGTGAACTTCACGCAGTCGGCCTCCGATGTGCTGAAGCTGCGCCGCGCGCTGGCCGCCGGCCAGTACAAGCGCGCCAACGGCGAAGAGGCCGCCAGCGTGAACGTCGTGCTCGAAGACGGCAGCGACTATCCCCTGCCCGGCAAGCTGCTGTTCTCCGACCTCACGGTCGATTCGACCACCGGCCAGGTCACGCTTCGCGCCGAAGTGCCCAACCCCAAGGGCGAGCTGCTTCCAGGTCTCTATGTGCGCGTGAAGCTCGAGCAGGCCCAGGCCACCAACGCGATCACGCTGCCGCAGCAGGCGGTCACCCGCACCCAGCAGGGCGACACCGTCTCGGTGGTGAGCGCCGACGACAAGATCAGCAAGCGCACCGTGAAGATCAGCGCCGCCAAGGACAACCAGTGGGTGGTGCTCGACGGCCTGAAGGCCGGCGAACAGGTGATGGTCGACGGCTTCCAGAAGCTGCAGATGATGCCGCCCGGAACGCCCGTGAAGGCCGTGCCCTGGAAGAAGCCGGACCCGAACGCAGCACCCGCGCCCGCGGCTGTCGCTCCTGGCGCCGCCCCCGCAGCCGCGCCGGCTGCTGCTGCATCGGCCGCCGCGCCCGCAGCGGCCCCGGCCGAAAAGAAGTAATCAGGAGCGCGCCCGCATGGCCAAATTCTTTATCGACCGCCCGATCTTTGCCTGGGTGATCGCGCTGTTCGTCCTCGTGATGGGCGGCGTGGCAATCACCCAGCTGCCGATCTCGCAATACCCGCCGGTGGCCCCTCCGGCCATCGTGATCAACGTCGCCTATCCGGGCGCCTCGGCCCAGACGCTCGAGGACAGCGTGCTGTCCGTCATCGAGCGCGAGATGAACGGCTCGCCGGGCCTGATCTACATGGAATCGGTGGCCCAGGCCGACGGCACCGGCTCCATCACGATCAGCTTCGAGGCCGGCACCAACGACGACCTCGCGCAAGTGGACGTGCAGAACCGCCTCTCCCGCGCCACGCCCCGCCTGCCGGCGGCCGTGACGCAGCAGGGCGTGCGCGTGGACAAGTCGCGCAACAACTTCCTGCTGTTCGCGATGCTGTCCTCGGACAACCCGGCCTTCGACCCGGTGGCGCTCGGCGACTACGCCTCGCGCAACATCGTGCCCGAGCTGCAGCGTGTCGTCGGCGTGGGCCAGGCCCAGCTGTTCGGCACCGAAAACGCGATGCGCGTGTGGGTCGATCCGGCCAAGCTGCAGGGCTTCAACCTGTCGGCCACCGACGTGAACAACGCGATCCGCGCGCAGAACGCCCAGGTGTCCTCCGGCTCCATCGGCGACCTGCCCAACATCCCCGGCCAGGCCATCGCGGCCACCGTGGTGGTGAACGGGCAGCTCGCCAACGTGGAGCAGTTCAAGAACATCGTGCTGCGCGCCAACACCGACGGCTCGACCGTGCGGCTGAAGGACGTCGCGCGCGTCGAGCTCGGCGGCCAGTCGTACGCCACCTCGGCACGCCTGAACGGCGTGCCCGCTGTCGGTATCGGCGTCCAGCCGACGCCCAACGGCAACGCGCTGCAATCGGCCAAGGCGATCCGCGCCAAGATGACCGAGCTCGAACGCTTCTTCCCGCCCGGCGTGAAGTGGAACATTCCGTACGACAGCTCGCGATTCGTGCAGATCTCGATCACCGAAGTGGTCAAGACGCTGCTGGAAGCCGTGGCGCTGGTGTTCGTGGTGATGTTCCTGTTCCTGCAGAACTGGCGCTACACGATCATCCCGACCATCGTGGTGCCGATCGCGCTGCTGGGCACCTTCGCGTCCCTGCTCGCGCTGGGCTTCTCGATCAACGTGCTGACGATGTTCGGCATGGTGCTGGTGATCGGCATCGTGGTGGACGATGCCATCGTGGTGGTCGAGAACGTCGAGCGCATCATGAGCGAGGAGGGGCTCTCGCCGCTCGAAGCCACGCGCAAGGCCATGAAGCAGATCTCCGGCGCCATCATCGGCGTGACGGTGGTGCTGATCTCGGTGTTCGTGCCGCTCGCGTTCTTCGCGGGCTCGACCGGCAACATCTACCGCCAGTTCTCGGCGGTGATGGTGACCTCGATCGCCTTCTCGGCCTTCATGGCGCTGTCGCTCACGCCGGCGCTGTGCGCCACGTTGCTCAAGCCCGTGGAAGCCGGCCACCACCACGAGAAGCGCGGCTTCTTCGGCTGGTTCAACCGCGGTTTCTCGCGCACGGCCAAGGGCTATGAAAGCATCGTCGCGCGCATCCTGCGCCGCGCCGCGCGCTACCTGATCATCTACGTGGCGATCGTCGCCGCGGTGGCCTACACCTACACGCACCTGCCCAGTTCGTTCCTGCCGGAAGAAGACCAGGGCAACATCATCGTGAACGTGCAACTGCCCCCGGGTGCGACGCAGGAGCGTGCGCTGGCGGTCATGCAGCAGGTCGAAGGCTTCATCCTGAAGCAGCCCGAAGTGCAGAGCATGGTGGGCGTGATGGGCTTCAGCTTCTCGGGCCAGGGCCAGAACGCGGGCCTCGCCTTCGTGACGCTGAAGGACTGGGAAGAGCGCAAGGACCCGGCCCACTCGGCCAGCGCACTGGCCGGCCGTGCCTTCGGGGCGCTGTCGGGCATCCGCGATGCCTTCATCTATCCGCTGAGCCCGCCGCCCATTCCCGAACTGGGCAATGCCAGCGGCTTCAGCTTCCGCCTGCAGGACCGCTCGGGCGCAGGCCACGAGGCGCTGATCAACGCGCGCAACCAGCTGCTGGGCATGGCCGGGCAGAGCAAGATCCTGTCGCAGGTCCGCCCCGACGGCCTGGAAGACGCGCCGCAGTTGCAGATCGACATCGACCGCGACAAGGCCAGCGCCCTGGGCGTGACCTTCGACGCGATCAATGCCACGCTGTCGACGGGGCTGGGTTCGAGCTACATCAACGACTTCCCGAACCGCGGCCGCCTCCAGCGCGTGGTGGTGCAGGCCGATGCGCCGGCCCGCATGCAACCGGACGACCTGCTGCGGCTGAACGCCAGCAACACGCAGGGCCAGCCGGTGCCGCTGTCGGCCTTCGCGACCACCAAGTGGGTCACCGGCGCCACGCAGACGGTGCGCTACAACGGCTACCCCGCGATCCGCATCAGCGGCTCCGCCGCGACGGGCTTCAGCACGGGCGCAGCGATGGCCGAGATGGAAAAGCTCGCAGCCCAGCTGCCGCAGGGCTTCGGCTTCGAATGGACCGGCCAGTCGCGTGAAGAAAAGCTCGCGGGTTCGCAGGCCATCATCCTGTACGGCTTCGCGATCCTGGCGGTGTTCCTGTGCCTGGCCGCGCTCTACGAGAGCTGGTCGATCCCGCTGGCGGTGATCCTGGTGGTGCCGCTCGGTGTGCTGGGCGTGCTGCTGGCAACCATGCTGCGTGCCTATTCGAACGACGTGTACTTCCAGGTGGGGCTGATCACGATCATCGGCCTCTCGGCGAAGAACGCGATTCTGATCATCGAGTTCGCCAAGGACCTGCAGGCGCAGGGCAAGGGCATCGTCGAGTCGGCGCTGGCCGCGGCCCATCTGCGGTTCCGCCCGATCGTGATGACCTCGCTGGCCTTCGGCCTGGGCGTGGTGCCGCTGGTGATCGCCTCGGGCGCCGGTTCGGCCAGCCAGCGCGCCATCGGCACCGGCGTGCTCGGCGGCATGGTGACCGGTACGGCTCTCGCCGTGATTTTCGTGCCGGTGTTCTTCGTCGTCGTGCGCGGCCTGTTCAAGGGCAGCGCGCGCCAGCGGGAAGCCGACAAGCGGCATGCGGAAGCCGCCGGCATCGTGGAGGAACCCAAGCATGACTAAGAAACTGATTCCGACGGCCCTGGCGGCAGCGATGCTGCTGGCCGGCTGCTCGCTGATCCCGACCTACGAACGCCCCGCCGCGCCGGTGCCGACCACCTTCCCGGGCGACCCGTCGCAACCGGCAGGCCCGGCGGCGGCAGCCCTGCCGTGGCAGGACTTCTTCACCGACCCGCGCCTGGCGGGCCTGATCCAGACCGCGATCGCCAACAACCGCGACCTGCGTGTGTCGGTGCTCAACATCGAACAGGCGCGCGCGCAGTTCCAGATCGAGCGCTCGGCGCTGTTCCCGGCGCTCGGCCTCACGGGTTCGGGCTCGCGATCGAGCCCCAATTCGCTGCAGGCCTTCGACAGCAGTGCCGGCAGCGTGGCCTCGCAGTACAGCGTCAACTTCGGCTTCACGGCCTGGGAGCTCGACTTCTTCGGCCGCATCCGCGCGCTGAAGGACCAGGCGCTCGCGCGGTACCTCGCCACCGAGGAATCGCGCAAGGCCGCGCAGATCAGCCTGATCGCCTCGGTCGCCACCGGCTGGCTCACGCTGATCGCCGACGACGAACTGCTCGAGATCACGCGCCAGACGATGGTCACGCGCGAAGAGTCGGTGCGCCTGGCCAAGCTGCGCTTCGACAACGGCGTGTCGTCCGAAATCGACTTCCAGGCTGCCAACACGGCCGCGGAAAGCGCCCGCGCCACCTACGCGCAGCAGCAGCGCGCACGCCTGCAGGACGAAAACGCCCTCGCCCTGCTGCTGGGCGCGCCGGTGCCGCCGAGCGCCCTGGCGGGCGGCACCAAGGGGCTGGACAGCATCCAGCCGATGCCCGACGTGCCCGCGGGCCTGCCCTCGGACATGCTGATCGAGCGGCCCGACATCCGCGCGGCCGAGCAGCAGTTGATCGCGGCCAACGCCAACATCGGCGCGGCGCGCGCGAACTTCTTCCCGCGCGTGTCGCTGACCAGCGGCATCGGCACCGCGAGCACCGAGTTCTCGGGCCTGTTCGACCGCGGCTCCAAGGCCTGGTCGTTCGCGCCCACGGTCACGCTGCCGATCTTCGATGCGGGCCGCAACTGGGCCACGCTGCAATCGTCGAAGGCCGGGCGCGAGATCGCGGTCGCGCAGTACGAGAAGTCGATCCAGACCGCATTCCGCGAAGTGGCGGACGCGCTGGCCGGACGTGCCACGCTGGGCGAAGAGGTGCGTGCGCAGCGCGCGCAGGCCACTGCGGAAGCGGTGCGCTTCAAGCTCTCCGACCTGCGCTACCGCAACGGCATCGCCAGCGCGCTCGACCTGCTCGATGCGCAGCGTTCGCTGTTCACGGCGCAGCAGCTGGCGGTCAATGCGAGGCTCCTGCAGCTGCAGAACCAGGTCACGCTGTACAGGACGCTGGGTGGCGGCTGGGCAACGCGCGACAAGGGTTGAGGCGCATCGGCGCCCGATATCGGGAGGCCAATCGCCCGCTGGGGCGAGGGGCCTCTCTATAATCGTCGGTTGAGCTAGAAAAGCCGCCCCCCGACGAGCCCCCGTTATTGAGGACGCCATGAGCGCAGACCCGCACTACCAGGCCACAGAAGAAGCCCATACAGGCCCGATCAAGAACCCGAAGCAACTGCTGCTCGCGGTATTTTTCTCCTTCATCGCACCCATCCTGATCATCGTGGGCCTTGTCGCCTATGTGGTCTCAGGCACCAAGCCGGCGGGCACCGCCGAAGGCGAGAACATGGCGCTCTACGGCGTGTCGAAGGAAGCGCGCGACCGGGAAGTGGCCGAACGCCTCAAGAAGGTCGGCGCCATCGAGATCCGCGACGCCAACCGCCCCCTTGCCGCTGGCGAGGCCGTGTTCAAGGCCCAGTGCGTGGCCTGCCACGGCGCACCGGGCATCCCGGGCGCCCCTCACCTGAACGACGCAGCAGCCTGGGGCCCCCGCATCGGCCAGGGCTACGCCACGCTGCTCGAGCACGCGCTCAAGGGCAAGGGCGCAATGCCTCCCCAGGGCGGCGGCGACTTCGAAGACCTCGAAATCGGCCGCGCGGTGGTCTACATGGCCAATGCCGGCGGCGCCAAGTTCCCGGTGCCCGAGCGCCCGGCAGCGGCAGCACCTGCAGAAGCTGCTTCGGGTGCGGCGCCTGCCGCGTTGGCACCTGCTGCCGCAGCCTCGACGGCTGCAGCACCGGCCAAGTAATCACCTTTGCCCCAAAAGACGAAGCCGGCCCAGCGCCGGCTTTTTTTGTGGGCGATCCACGCACCTTCGACTATTGTTTCGATAGCGCCGCAGCGCTGCCGGCGTGGCGTTCCGCCGGGCTCATGACATGGCCGAAGCGCTGCGGCAACTCGCTGGCCTGCACAGCCTCTGGCGTCCACAGCCCCTGTTCGATGGCTTCGGCCGCGATGCCCACGTCCTGTGTGTGCACCAGCCCCAGCCCGATCGGCGCGACCAGATAAAGCCGCCCGGCCTCGTCAAGCAGGCAGCCTGAGACATCGACCGCCTGGCCGGTATGGGCCGCCACACTGAATCTGCCGCTGCCCTCGTCGGCCACGCGCCAGACCAGCGGCGCAGCCTCCAGCTCGACGTACACACGCTGCGGCCCGTTCTGGAAGAACCACTGCCCTTCGTCGTCGTGCTCGTAGTTGCGATGGATGAAGTCGATCAGCTTGTCATGCCGCAGCATCGAGCCCTTGGCCTGCAGGAAAGGCCCCTCGGCCTGGGTGCGGTCGTCGCGCATGTACCAGTTGCCGCGCGCATCCAGGCCCAGCCAGCCATAGCAGTGCGGCACGTTGGGCCATTTGGCGAGCGCCTGTTTGACGATGTCGTCCATGGATTCATTCTCCTGCCGGTTGCGCCGCAGAGGCGTCAGCCAAAGCGCCGCCATGCACCTGTAGCCAGCTGCCGACGCGGTCCGGCATTCCCCGCACATGCCCCGGCGGCAGTCCCAGCGGAAAGCCGACGTGCCCGCCGTGCGCCGGCTGCCACAGCGTGACATGCCGCCCGACCTCGCCCGGCCCCGGGAGGCTGCGGGCCGGAATGAACGGGTCGTTGAGCGCGTTGACCACCAGCGTGGGCACGCGGATCTGGCTCAGGTGCGGTTTGGACGAGCCCCGCGCCCAGTAGTCGTCGGCATTGCGAAATCCGTGCAGCGGCGCGGTGAACACATCGTCGAAGGTGTAGAGGTCGCGCGCGGCCAGCAGCCGGTCGCGGTCGAACAGGCCCGGGAACTGCGCCAGCTTGGCCATCGCCTTGGGCTTCATGGTCGCGAGGAACATGCGCGTGTAGACCAGCCTGTTGAAGCCGCGGCCGATCGCCTCGCCGCCCGCGGCCAGGTCGAGCGGCGCGCAGACCGAGGCCACCGCGGCGACCGATTCGCGCGCCGTGTCGCCTGCCTCGCAGGCCCAGCGCAGCAGCGCATTGCCGCCGAGCGAGACGCCCGCGGCCAGCACCGGGCCGCCACCACGCAGCGTGTGCTGCTCGTGCATGCGCCGCAGGATCCAGCCGATCTCTTCGTAGTCACCCGAGTGGTAGGCACGCGGCGCCAGGTTCAACTCGCCACTGCAGCCGCGGAAATGCGGCACAGCAAAGGCCATTCCCTGCTCGGCCGCGAAGGCTGCGAAGGCCTCCGCATAGTGGCTGCGCGAGGAGCCCTCGAGCCCATGGAACAACACCAGCAGCGGCCGCGGACCCGGCAGTGGCGCATCGATGAAATCGACGTCGATGAAATCCCCGTCGGGCGCGTTCCAGCGCTCGCGGCGGTACGCGGGCGCGGTGCCGTCGAAGCGGCGCGCATAGAGCGCGGCCCAGATGGTCTGCAGGTTGCCGCCGGGCAGCCAGCGCGGCGCCATGTAGTCCATCGACGATCGAAGAGACGAAGAAGAATCGGCAGAAGACATCAATGCAGCGTCTGGGGCGGATCGTTCGCGTCGTCGGGCTCCCGCGCGCTGCCCGGGCTCGCATGGTGCGCCACCATGCGCCAGCCCTGCGCGGTCTTGTGATAGACGTTGGTGGCCAGCACGAAGGCATGGCGCGGGCCTTCGGCGGTGAGCACCTCGATGCGCTCGAGCACGTTGTGCACGGCGCTTGCGAGCGACTCGATCTTGCGCACCCGCGCCGGCATGGCGTGGATCGCGCCATTGGAGAACATCTGCTCGAAGGCGGCGCGGATCGCGATGCTGCCCACCAGCCGCGGGCCGCCGGGGTGCACGCAGAACACCTCGTCCTCGTCGGCCCAGCAGGCCATCAACGCTTCGATGTCGCCGCGCTGCAGCGCTTCGTAGAAGGCCGCCTCGACGTCGTCGGCAGTGCCGCCAATGGCCGCGGCGGTGCGGTGTGGGGTCTTGGGCATGGCGTGATTCTGCCGCGCCGTTCGTGACGCCGACGCTGCACCGGTTTGGCGAGGCTTGCACCGCGTTATCGCAATTCTTGCGGTTCGCCTGCTCCACTTTGGACCAAGTGGTCAAAACCAGAACATCAAAAAACCGTAACTCATTGATATAAAAGGATTTATTCGACTGGCACGCGCCATGCATAGGGCTCTGCAACACCGCAACAGGAGCCTCTGCATGAACGTCGGCATCTTCATTCCCATCGGCAACAACGGCTGGCTGCTTTCCGAGAACGCGCCGCAGTACAAGCCCAGTTTCGCGCTCAACAAGGAGATCACGCTGAAGGCCGAGCACTACGGTGTCGACTTCGCGCTGTCGATGATCAAGCTGCGCGGCTTCGGCGGCAAGACCGAGTTCTGGGACCACAACCTCGAGTCCTTCACGCTCATGGCCGGGCTCGCCGCAGTCACCACGAAGATCAAGCTCTTCGCCACCGCGGCCTCGCTGGTGATGCCGCCGGCCATCGTCGCGCGGATGGCCTCGACCATCGACTCCATTTCCGGTGGCCGCTTCGGCGTGAACCTGGTTACCGGCTGGCAGCGCCCCGAGTACTCGCAGATGGGCATGTGGCCCGGCGACCAGTTCTTCGGCTCGCGCTACGAATACCTCTCCGAATACATTCAGGTGTTGCGCGACCTCTGGGGCAAGGGCCAGTCCGACTTCAAGGGCGCGCATTTCCAGATGGACGACTGCCGCCTGAGCCCGCGGCCGCAGGCCGACATGAAGGTGATCTGCGCCGGCCAGAGCGATTCGGGCATGGACTTCTCCGCGAAGTACGCCGACTACAACTTCTGCTTCGGCAAGGGCGTGAACACACCCAAGGCCTTCGCGCCCGCGGCCCAGAAGCTGATCGAAGCCACCGCCAGGACCGGCCGCCACGTCACCACCTACGTGCTGATGATGGTGATCGCCGACGAGACCGACGAAGCCGCGCGCGCCAAGTGGGAGCACTACAAGGCCGGCGCCGACCACGAAGCCATCGCATGGCTCGGCCAGCAGGGCGCGGCCGACACCAAGTCCGGCGCCGACACCAACGTGCGCCAGATGGCCGACCCGACTTCGGCAGTGAACATCAACATGGGCACGCTGGTCGGCTCCTACGAAACCGTTGCGCGCCTGCTCGACGAAGTGGCCGAGGTGCCGGGCACCGAAGGCGTGCTGCTGACCTTCGACGATTTCGTGCAAGGCGTCGAAGCGTTCGGCGAGCGCATCCAGCCGCTGATGAAAAGCCGCGCGCACGTGCAGAGCCCCGTGCCTTCGCAGGTCGAACCCGAGCGCCTTGCGGCCTGAAGAGGAGACGCGCATGACCACGCCCAGGAACACCACGCTCACCTCGACCACGCCCGTCGGCGCGCCGCGCCTGCCCGGTGCGCCCGTACCGCTCGTGCTGCCTGCGCGCCCGGAACCGCTCGCGCTGCATGCCAGCGACTCCGCGCTCATCGTCGTCGACATGCAGAACGCCTACGCCTCCGCCGGTGGCTATGTGGATTCGGCCGGCTTCGACATCTCGGGCGCGCAAGGCACCATCGCCAACATCGCGCGCACCATCGCGGCCGCGCGCGCGGCCGGCATGCTGGTCGTGTTTTTGCAGAACGGCTGGGACGCGGCGTATGTGGAAGCAGGCGGCCCCGGCTCGCCCAACTGGCACAAGTCGAACGCACTCAAGACCATGCGCGCCAAGCCCGAACTGCACGGCCAGTTCCTCGCCAAGGGCGGATGGGACTATGAACTCATTGCCGAGATGAAGCCGCAAGCCGGCGACATCGTCGTGCCCAAGACGCGCTACAGCGGCTTCTTCAACAGCACGCTCGACAGCACCTTGCGCGCACGCGGCATTCGCCACCTGGTGTTCACCGGCATTGCGACCAACGTGTGCGTGGAGTCGACGCTGCGCGATGCGTTCCACCTCGAGTATTTCGCCGTGATGCTGGAAGACGCCACGCACGAGCTCGGCGGCGCGGCCATCCAGAAAGCTTCTGTCTACAACGTCGAGACCTTCTTCGGATGGGTCTCCACGGTGGACCAGTTCTGCAGCACCTTCGCACCGCAACTCGCCATTCAACCCACCACGGCCGAAGCGGCCATTGCCTGATTCATTTCAAAGGAGTTCCCGAATGCCCAAGCAAGCCATCATCCCTCCCGGCACCGGCGTGCCGCTCGCGCCCTACGTCCCGGGCACGCTCGCCGACGGCGTTCTCTATGTGTCGGGCACGCTGCCCTTCGACAAGGACAACAACGTGGTCCACGTCGGCGACGCGAGCGCGCAAGCGCGGCATGTGCTCACCACCATCCAGGGCGTGGTCGAGGCCGCAGGCGGCACCATGGACGACGTGACCTTCAACCAGATCATGCTCAAGGACTGGGCCGACTACGCCAAGATCAATGCGGTGTACGCCGAGTTCTTTCCTGGCACCAAGCCCGCGCGCTACTGCATCCAGTGCGGCCTGGTGAAGCCCGACGCGCTGATCGAGATCGCCTCGATCGCGCACATCGGCAAGAAGGCCTGAGCCTCATGACCGCGCTGCACTACGAGGTGCACGGGCCCTCGGATGCAGCGGCCACCATGCTGCTGTCCTCGGGCCTCGGCGGCTCGGCCAGCTTCTGGCGGCCGCAACTCGGTGCGCTGGTCGAGGCGGGCCATCGCGTCATCGTGTACGACCAGCGCGGTACAGGCCGCAGCCCCGGCTCGCTGCCCGGCGACTACGCCATCTCCGACATGGCGCTCGACGTCATCGAAATCCTCGATGCCACCGACACGGCGCAGTGCCACTTCGCCGGCCATGCACTCGGTGGACTGGTCGGCCTGCAGCTCGCGCTCGATGCGCCCGACTGCGTGGCGAGCCTCGCGCTCGTCAACGCATGGTCGAAGCCGAACCCGCATTCGGCGCGCTGCTTCGATGCACGGCTCGCGCTGCTCGGCGCGCTCGGTCCGCGCGCGTATGTGGAAGCGCAGCCGATCTTTCTGTACCCCGCCGCCTGGTGCGCCGAGCATGCGCAGCGCGTGGCCGACGAAGTCGATCACGCCTTCGCGCATTTCCCCGGCGAAGCCAACATGCGCGCGCGCATCGCCGCGCTGCGCGCCTTCGACATCGATGCGCGCCTCGCCGACATCACCGTGCCCACGCTCATTGCAGCCGCCAAGGACGACGTGCTCGTCCCCTGGACCTGCTCGCAGCGGCTGGCCGATGGCCTGCACGATGTGACGCTCGACTTCGTATCGCACGGCGGCCACGCACACAGCGTGACCGAAGCGCCCGCCTTCAACCGCAGCCTGCTCGACTTTCTCGCGCGGGTCAGCACACCCGCCGTTCCCGCATGACCTCCACACAGATCCTCGAAGACGCCGCACTGGCACTTCTCTTCACCAGTGCGCGCAGCCACAACGGCTGGACCGGCGAGCCCGTGCCCGATGCCCAGCTGCAGCGCATCTACACGCTCGCCAGCCTGGGGCCGACCTCGGCCAACTGCTCGCCCGCGCGCTTCGTGTTCGTGCGCACGCCCGAAGGCAAGCAGCGCCTGGCGCCCGCGCTTTCCAAAGGCAACCTCGACAAGACCATGAGTGCGCCGGTCACGGTCATCGCCGCATGGGACCGGAAGTTCTACGACAAGCTGCCCACGCTGTTCCCGCATGCCGATGCACGCAGCTGGTTCACCGGCAGCCCCGAGGCCGCACACGAGACCGCCTTCCGCAATGCGAGCCTGCAGGCCGGCTACCTGCTGCTCGCGGCGCGCGCGGTGGGGCTCGATGCCGGTCCGATGTCGGGCTTCGACAAGGCCAAGGTCGATGCCGCGTTCTTCGAAGGCACCGACTGGACCACCAACTTCCTCATCAATCTCGGCCACGGCGACGTGTCGAAGGTGTTCGGCCGCCTGCCGCGCCTGCCTTTCGACGAAGCCTGCACGCTGGCCTGACGCCTGCCGGAGTCCTCATGCTCAACGCCATTGCATCCCACCTTCCGCCCGCCAGCCTGTTGCCGCCGCTGCCCAAGGCCGACTACCGCAACGCGATGGCGCGCCTCGGTGCGGCGGTGAGCATCATCACGACCGACGGCCCCGCAGGCCGCGCGGGCTTCACCGCATCGGCCGTGTGCAGCGTGACCGACGAGCCGCCGATGCTGCTCGTGTGCCTGAACCGCTCGGCCTCGGTGTACCCCGCGTTCACCACCAACGGCGTGCTCTGCGTGAACGTGCTGGCCGCGGGCCACCAGACGCTTTCGGGCCTGTTCGGCGGCAAGACGCCGATGGACGAACGCTTCGCCGCCGGCCGCTGGAGCCGCAAGGCCACGGGCTCGCCGGTGCTCGAAGACGCAGCAGCTTCCTTCGACTGCCGCGTGGTGAGCACCACCAGCGCGGGCACGCATGACGTGCTGTTCTGCGAAGCCGTGGCGATTGCGATCGGCGGCGCGGCGCAGAGCCTCATCTACTTTGACCGCAAGTACCACGAGATCGCGGCGCCGCCGCAGCACTGACTCTTCTTGCCTTCTCGCTTGTATGGCCCCTTCCCCCTCCGGGGGAAGGTTGGGATGGGGGCGGGCAGAGCGCTCGATGGGTACGCCGCTTGCCCCCCCACCCCTACCCTCCCCCGGAAGGGGAGGGAGCAAAACCTAACGCACCGTGATGCCCTGAAGAACGATGCGCTGCACGTTCTCCACCGTCTGCTCGAAGAACGCCGCATCGTCCAGCGTGTGCCCCGACAGCGCATGCACCTGCACCCCGAAATCCGCATAGTGCTGCGTGATCGCCCACAGCGCGAAGATCAGATGATGCGGATCGACCGGCGCGAGCTTGCCGGCCTCGATCCACGCGCGAATCACTTCCGACTTGCGCTCCACCAGCGTGCGCAGTTCGCGGTCGAGTTCATCGCGCAACAACGGCGCGCCCTGGATCATTTCAAGACAGAACAAGCGTGATGCATCGGGCCGATCACGCGAGATCACCAGCTTGCGGCGGATGTAGTCGCCAATCGCTTCGCTCGGGTCCTGCTCGGCACTGAAACCGCGCAGCGGTTCCAGCCACAGCGCAAGCAGGTCGCGCAGCACGTTGACGTACAGCTCCTCCTTGTTCGCGAAGTAATAGAGCAGGTTGCTCTTGGACACATCGGCGCGCGCCGCCACCTGGTCGATCGAAGTGCCGTGCAGTCCGAAGCGCGAGAACAGGCCCAGCGCCGCGCCGAGGATGGCACTGCGCTTGTCCTCGATCTGGCGCAGGCGCCGGCTCACGGCGGAAGCGCTGCGCACCGCGGGTTTGGCGCGCTTGCGCGCGGGGCTCTTGTCGGTGCTGCTGCTGGCTGTGGCCAGCGCCTTGGTCTTCGGCATCTTCCCTCGCTCTTCGTTTGACGGATTACAGGTTCTCTGAACGGCGCACCACTGTAAGGCCGCGGTGCATCGCGTTGCGCCACGACGGCCTCGCGGCATCCTGGTTGCGCACCATGCTGACGCGACAAAAGCGATTTGTCCATTTGGTCCAACTGGCACAGACGTTGCATGGCGAAAGGCATGCCATGCATGAGGACCCACCCATGACCCTGCTGTCCGTACCGATCATCGATCTCGCGCCCTACTTCTCCGGCACGCCCGAAGGCAAGGCGCAGGTCGCAAGGCAAGTCGACGAAGCCTGCCGCAGCATCGGCTTCCTGGTCATCACCAACCATGGCATTGCCCCCGAGCTGGTGTCGCGCGTGTCGGCGCTCTCGCGCGAGTTCTTCAACATGCCGCTGGCGGAAAAGCGCAAGGTCGACCGGCCGCGCGAAGACGCGGTGCGCGGCTACAGCGCAGTGGGCGAGGAAGGCCTTTCCTACAGCCTGGAAGAAGCGGCGCCCGGCGACCTGAAGGAGTCGTTCTCCATCGGCCCGTCGAACATGCCCGACGACGACTACCACCACGGCCCCGCCGCAGGCCCACACTTCGAGCCCAACAGCTGGCCGCCCATCGACGGATTCCGCGAAGCCTACGAAGGCTACTTCGAAGCCATGAGCGATCTCTCGCGTTCGCTGATGCGCATCTTCGCGCTCGGCCTCGAACTGCCCGAGACTTTCTTCGACGACAAGATCGACAAGCACATCAGCATGTTCCGCGTGCTGAGCTATCCACCGCAGCGCGAAGCGCCGCTGCTGGGCCAGCTGCGCGCGGGTGCGCACAGCGACTACGGCAGCCTCACCATCGTGCTGCCCGACGACAAGGGCCTGCAGGTCTTCAACAAGGCGGGCCAGTGGGTCGACGTGCCACAGGTCGAGGGCGGCATGGTCGTCAACATCGCCGACCTCATGATGCAGTGGACCAACGACCTGTGGGTGTCCACGCTGCACCGCGTCGTCAACCCGCCCTTCGAAGTGGCGAGCACCAACCGCCGGCAGTCGCTGGTGTTCTTCCACCAGCCGAACTACGACGCGATGGTCGAGTGCCTGCCCAGTTGCCTCGCACCGGGCGAGTCGCCGAAGTACGCGCCCATCTCGTCGGGCGATCACCTCACCTCGAAGTTCGTGAAGCAGACGACCTTCGGCGGCACCAAGGCGACGGCCTAGGCTGAAGACGCGACATGGCACATCTCTCCTACGTCAACGTCTTCGCAAAAGACGTGGTCGCACTCAGCGGCTTCTACCAGCGCGTGTTCGGCTTCCCCGAGATCGAGGCGATCCGCTCGCCGATCTTTCGCGGCCTGGACACCGGCAAGTCGAGCCTGGGCTTCAACGCGCTCGATGCCTACGAGTTGCTGCACCTGTCCGAGTACGCGGACACGCGCGGCGTGAAGTTCCTGCTGAACATCGACGTCGACAGCCAGACCGATGTCGACCGCATGGTGCCCGTCGCGCTCGAAGCCGGCGCCACGCTGATCAAGCCGCCTTACGTCACTTACTACAACTGGTACCAGTCCGTGCTGCTCGACCCCGAGGGCAACGTGTTCCGCATCAACTTCATGATGTGACGCGCGCGGCCCCTCTTCTTTTTTCCATCCGTCACTTCCCATGCTTCCCACGAAAGGTTGCTCCATGCTGCGCACACCCACCACCGGCTTCCTCGGCCTTGCACTGACGCTCGCAGCCGGCGGCGCGTTCTTCGTGACGCTGCCCGCCACCGCGGCCGACGGCTTCACGCTCAAGGACAAGCCGAAGATCGCGATGCTCTACTTCGGCCCGAAGAACGACGGCGGCTGGACGCAGGCCTTCGACGAAGCCCGCGTGAAGATCGAGAAGGAAATCGGCCAGAAGATCCAATTCGTCGAGAACGTGCCCGAAGACGCCTCGGCCATCAAGCCTGCGGCAGAGAAGTTCATCCAGCGCGGGGCCAACATCGTGATCGGCACGGCCTTCGGCTACTCCGACAGCTTCAAGGACCTGGCCGCCAAGTACCCCGACGTGGCCTTCCTCAACGGCTCGGGCACCACCAACGGCAGCAACCTCGAATCGTTCTACGGCCGCACCTACGAGAGCCAGTATCTGTGCGGCATGGCTGCCGGCGCGGCGTCGAAGACCGGCAAGCTCGGCTTCGTCGCGGCCAACCCCTTCGGCGTGGTGAACTGGACCATCAACGCCTTCGCGCTCGGTGCGCAGAAGATGAACCCCAACGCCACCGTCAACGTGATCTACACCGGCGCCTGGAACGACCCCATCAAGGAGCGGGCCGCCGCGGCAGCACTCATCGACCAGGGCGCCGACGTGATCGGCCAGCACGTCGACAGCCCCACGCCGCAGATCGTGGCGCAGGAACGCGGCGTGTACGGCACGGGGCATCACCGCGACCTGCGCCAGTTCGCGCCCAAGGCCACGCTGTGCTCGTCGGTGTGGGTGTGGGACAAGTTCCTCACGCCTGAGCTGAAGAAGGTGATGGCGGGCGGCTGGAAGCCAGCGCCATACGGCGCCTTCATCGAGATGAAGGACGGCGGTACCGACATCGCAGGCTTCGGCCCCGCAGTGCCCAAGGACAAGGCCGCGTTGATCACCGCCGAGCGCGAAGCCATCCTCAAGGGCAAGCAGCTCTACGCCGGCCCGCTCGCCGACCGCGACGGCAAGGAACGCGTGGCCAAGGGCGCGGTGCTGTCCGATGCCGACCTCTGGAAGATGGACTGGTTCGTCAAGGGCGTGGTCACGCAGAAGTAAGCAGAGCGAGACCGACATGCCCAACGCGCTGGAGCTCACCGGCATCCGCAAGACCTTCGACGGTTTTGCGGCCCTCACCGACGCACACTTCGCCGCCCGCTGGGGCGAGGTGCATGCGCTGCTCGGCGAGAACGGCGCGGGCAAGTCTTCGCTGATGAACATCGCGGCCGGGTTGTATGCGCCCGAGGCAGGGCAACTGCTGGTCGACGACAACCTCGTGCACCTTGCCGGCCCGCGCGATGCGGCGAAGCACCGCATCGGCATGGTCCACCAGCACTTCAAGCTGGTGCGGCCGTTCACGGTGGCGCAGAACATCCTGCTCACCGCGCCGCCCCCGGCCGAATTTCAAAGCCATGGGGAGCGGCTGCGCGAGATCTCGCGCGACATCCGCAACAAGGCGTCGGAGCTGGGCTTCGACATCGATCCTTCGAAGCGCATCGACACACTCTCGATTGCCGAGCAGCAGCGGGTCGAAATTCTCAAGGTGCTGCTCGCGGGGGCGCGCATCCTCATCCTCGACGAGCCGACCGCGGTGCTGACCGACCAGGAAGCCGCACGCCTGTTGCAGACAGTGCAAGGGCTGGCGCGCAGTGGCTCCGCTGTGGTGCTGGTCACGCACAAGATGGCGGACGTGAAAACCTACGCCGACCGCGTGACGGTGATGCGCGGCGGCCGCACGGTGGCGACGCTGGAGCCCGGTGCGACATCGGTGAGCGAACTCGTGAAGCTCACGGTGGGTGAATCCATTGCCGCAGCTTCGTCGCAACCGGCACAGGCGCCGCGCGGGCCAGTGCGGCTGTCGGTGCGCGGGCTGCGCTCCTCGGCATCGCCGCAGGGCCGCCGCGTGCTCGACGGCGTCGATCTCGAACTGCATGCCGGCGAGATCTACGGCCTGGCCGGTGTCGGCGGCAACGGCCAGAGCGAACTGGCCGGCGCCATCATGGGCCTGCCCGATGCCGGCGGTGGCCTCGAAGGCGAGATGCATCTCGAAGGCCATGGCGATCTGAAGACCATGTCCGCGCCCGCACGCCGCAACGTCGGCATCGCAGCGATTCCGGCCGACCGCTACGGGCTCGCGCTCGCAGGAAGCCTGTCGGTTGCCGAGAACTACGCCATCGGCCGCGTGCACAGCGGCCGCTACGGCCCCATCTGGCATCTGCGCCGCAACCGCATCCAGAGCGACACGCAGGAAGCCGTGCGCGCCTTCGACGTGCAGGGCGTGCGCTCGGTCGCGCAGAAGGCCGCGTTGCTCTCCGGCGGCAACGCACAAAAGCTGGTGTTGGCGCGCGAATTCGGCAAGTCGCCCACGCTGGTGCTCGCCCACAGCCCGAGCCGCGGGCTCGACGTGCGCGCCAGCGCCGAGGTGCATGCACGCCTGCGCGCCGCGCGCGACGGCGGCGCCGCGGTGCTGCTGATCAGCGAAGACCTCGACGAGGTGCTGCAACTGGCCGACCGCGTGGGCGTGATGACGCGCGGGCGCATCGCCGGCGAGTTCGCGCAACCGGCCGACCGGCAGGCCATCGGACAGGCGATGGTGGACCATGGCTGACGCATCGCTCGCCGCCATCGCGCATCCCGCTCTCACCGACATGAAAACGCCCGAACCCGTGCGCACGCACCAGCCCCTCGCCAGCCGCCGCTACACGCTCGAGATCCGGCAGCACATGGCCTGGCGCTGGCAGGCGCTGATCCTCGCGATCGCGCTGCTGGTCGGCCTTGCGATCTCGGCCGCCATCCTGGTGGCCGCGGGTGTGCCGGCCGACGAACTCGCCAACGAGTTCGTGATGCAGACCTTCTTCGACGGCCAGAACTTCCGCGCCGTACTGTTCCAGGCCGCTCCGATGATCCTCGTCGGGCTCGCGGGCTCCATGGCCTTTCGGGCGCGCTTCTGGAACCTCGGGCTCGAAGGCCAGATGGTCTGGGGCGCCATCGGTGCGACCGCTGTCTCGATGTGGCAAGTCGGTCCTGAGAACCTGCGGCTGCCGCTGATGTTCGTCACCGCCATCGGCTGCGGGCTGCTGTGGGTGCTGGGCCCGGCGTGGCTCAAGCTGAAGCTCGGCGTGAACGAGATCATCTCGACGCTGATGCTCAACTACATGGCGGCCAACTTCCTGCTGCACCTGGTGTACGGCAGCTGGAAGGACCCGAAGGACAACTTCCCCTACTCGCCGCAGTTCCGCGCCTTCGAGCGGCTGCCCGAGCTGGGTGCGGGCGTGGGCAGCGCGATCCTGCTCGCGGGCATCGTCGCGCTGCTGGCGTGGTGGCTGGTGGGCGTGAGCCGCGCCGGGCTCTACCTGCGTTTTGTCGATGCGAACCCGCGCGTGGCGCATGCGGCCGGCGTGCCGGTGCGGCGCACCATCTACGGGGCCGTGTTGCTGTCGGGCGCGATGGCGGGGCTCGCGGGTTTCGCGGTGGTCGCGGGCCAGGAAGGGCGGCTCACGCAGGCCTTCTACCAGGGCTACGGTTTCTCGGGCATCCTCATCGCCTTTCTCGCGCGCAACAACCCGCTGGCGGCCACGGTGGTGGCGCTGCTGGTGGCGGCGCTGTTCGTCACCGGCCGCAGCCTGCAGGTGTTCTACCAAGTGCCGTTCTCGATGGTGCAGTTGATCCAGGCGGTGATCGTGGTGTGCGTGGCGTCGAGCGACTTCTTCATTCGCCATCGCATTCGCCGCATGGGCGCGGAGGCTGCGTGATGGACGGCAGCATCGTTCTGAACTGGCTCGCGAGCACGCCGGACTTCGCGGTGCCCTACGCGCTCGCCGCGCTGGGCCTGATCATCTGCGAACGCGCGGGCGTGCTCTCGCTGGGCGCCGAGGGGCTGATGCTGGTCGGCGCTCTGGCCGGCATCGGTGCGCAGATCATGCTCGGCCAGCCATTCGTGTCGCTGCTGATGGCCATGGTCGCGGCCAGCCTCGTTTCCGTGCTGTTCGCGGTGATGGTGATCTGGCTGCGCGTGAACCAGGTGATTGCCGGGCTCGCGCTGGTGTTCTTCTGCCAGGGGCTCACGGCGCTGGTCGGCTCGATGGCCGACTGGACCAACCACGCCACCGAAGGCATCGGCGCGATGGCGCTGTGGCCGCTGTCGATGCTGCCCGGCGTGGGCCGCCTGTTCCAGCAGAACGCGATGGTTTGGCTCACGCTGCCGATCTTCGGCGCGGTGGCCTGGTTCTTCGCGCGCACCTCCACCGGCCTGCGCCTGCGCGCAGTGGGCGAGAACCCGCAGGCGGCCGATGCGGCCGGCATCCGCGTCACCGCATGGCGCTTCGTCGCGGTGCTCGCGGGCTCGGCGCTCGTGGGGCTGGCGGGCGCGTACATCTCGGTGGTCAGCACCAAGCTGTGGATCGCGGGCATGACCGGCGGACGAGGCTGGATCGCGGTGGGCCTGGTGATCTTCGCGCGCTGGTCGCCGTGGAAGGCGCTGGTGGGCGCATTGCTGTTCGGCTGCATCGAGGCGCTGATTCCGCAACTGGCGGCAGCTGGCGTGCAGCTGCCGCAGTACTTCGTGATGATGACGCCGTATGCCGTCACGCTCGGCGTGATGATCTGGGTCGCGCTCGGCAAGCGCAGCGGCGACGACGAGCCTGGCGCGCTGGGTCAACCCTATGTGAGAGAAGAGCGGCGATGAAAGCCTGGGTCTACAACGAGGCGCGCGAGCTCGATGCGGCGCAGTTCGCCGACTACCTGAACCCCGCCACCACCGCGGTCGTCTCCATCGACATGCACCGCGGCCATCTGGACGACAGCCCCGACTGCCCCTGCCCCGCGCCGCGGGCGCGCGATGTGGTGGCGCCCATCGACAGCTTTCATGACGAGGTGCGCGCACTGGGCGTGCGCATCGTGCACATCAAGTCGGTGTTGCGGCCGGGCGGCGAAGACGATATCCACGGCATCCCGTCCGCATGGCGGCGCACCTTTCCGCTGCATGTGGGCGAGATTCCGAATGCCGACGCACACACCATCGAAGGATCGCGCTGGACCGAATGGGTCACGCGCGTGGAGCCCGGCGACATGCGCGTGGACACCAAGCGCCGTCTCTCGGCCTTCTATCCGACCGACCTCGACTTTCTGCTGCGCAACCAGCGCATCGAGACGGTGGTGCTCAACGGCGGCTTCACCGATTGCTGCGTGCTCAACACCGCCTTCGATGCCAACAACCGCAACTACCGCGTGATCGTGCTGCGCGACCTGGTGCGCGGCACCGATCCGCATCTGGAGGGCGCCGCCCTCGCCATGGTGTCGCTGCACCTGGGGTTGGTGATGGAGTCGGCGGAGATGCTGCGCCAGTGGCGCAAGTGATGTGATGTGCAGTTGATGCGTTAGCCCAACCAGCGCTGCGCCACGGCCTGCATCTGCTGGGCCTGCGAGGCCTCCCACACCATCTCGGGCGCGGCCACGTGCACGCCCGGCGGCGCGATGCGCAAGGCGACATCGACCAGCTCAGCCACCTTGGAGGCGCGCACCGGCTGCTCGCTGCTGGGCACCATGAAGCGCACGATCGACAGCATCCAGGCGGCCAGCCTTTCCGCAGGGTTGGCGAACTTCACGTTCAGCGGCTTGCGCGCCGAGCGCACGAGGATCACGCGGTCGAAGCCGTTGGCGACCACCGACTGCTCGTCCAGGCTCGCGAGCCCGCGCTTGAGCGCCTCGGGCAACTTGCCCTGGTCGTGCGGCTGCACGATGGCCAGCGTCTGCACGCCGCAGGCGCGCAGCCATTTCGCAAGCTCGGGCAGGTCGGAAGGCTGTGGCACCCACAGCGCACGCTCGCGGTCGTGGTAAAGCCGGGGCGGATCGAAAGCGACGACCGCGGTATCGGCCGACGTCAGCGGCCATTGCGTGATCGGCAGGTCCGGGCTCAGGTACGTCTCGACGCCGCGAAGTCCGTCGCGGATCGGCTCGCGCGACAGCACGCGCGCATGGGCAAAACGATGGCGACCGGCCAGCTTTCGCAACAGCTCCTGGCCCAGGGCGCCCGTCGCACCCGCGATCAGCAACGTGCCGGCGTTCGCCACGGTGGTGGGCGATACGGCGCGGTTCGCAGCCTGCAGTGCCTGTAGGGGATCGAGGGTCATGGAGCCACCTATGCTACCTTCCGCTTCTTCTCGCGGAGGTAATGCAAATGATGATGAAACGCTGGTTCCTGATCCTTGCGGCGGTCGTGTCGCTGAGCGGCTGCGGCTACAACCAGTTCCAGTCCCTCGACGAGGCCAGCAAATCGGCCTGGAGCGAGGTGCTCAACCAGTACCAGCGGCGCGCCGACCTCGTGCCCAACATCGTCGCCACCGTCAAGGGCGAGGCCAGCTTCGAGCAGGACACGCTCACCAAGGTGATCGAGGCGCGCGCCAAGGCCACCTCCATCCAGGTGACGCCTGAAACACTCAACAACCCCGAGGCCTTCAACAAGTTCCAGCAGGCGCAGGGCGAGCTCTCGTCGGCGTTGTCGCGGCTGATGGTGGTGTCGGAGCGCTATCCCGAGCTCAAGGCCAATCAGGCTTTCCGCGACCTGCGCGTCACGCTCGAGGGCACCGAGAACCGCATCACCGTGGCGCGCAACCGCTACATCGAGAGCGTGCAGGAGTACAACGTGCTCGCGCGCAGCTTTCCCACCAACATCACGGCCAAGATCTTCAGCTACGCGCCGAAGCCCAACTTCTCGGTGCAGAACGAAGCGCAGATCTCGACGCCGCCAACTGTCGATTTCAGCGCACCCAAGAAGTAAGCCGCGCCGATGATTGCAGCCCTGATCCGCCGCGCGCTGGCTGCAGTCTTCGTCGCAGCGCTGGCGTGGGCCTGCTTGCCCGCGCTGGCGCAGAGCCTGCTGCCCGTACCCGCCCTCACCGCGCGCGTCATCGACCAGACCGGCACGCTCGACAGCGCGCAGCGCACCGGCCTCGAAACCAAGCTCGCGGCCTTCGAGCAGCGCAAGGGCTCGCAGATCGTGGTGCTGATGGTGCCGACCACCCAGCCCGAAGACATCGCCAGCTACGCGCAGCGCGTCGGCGATGCCTGGAAGATCGGCCGCAAGGACGTGGGCGACGGCCTCCTCGTGATGGTGGCCAAGGACGATCGCAAGATGCGCATCGCCACCGCCAAGGCGCTCGAAGGCGCGGTGCCCGACCTGGCGGCCGTGCGCATCATCGACGAGGAGATGAAGCCGCGCTTTCGCAACAACGACTTCGCGGGTGGGCTGAATGCGGCGGTGGACCGGCTCATCGGCCTGGTCGATGGCGAACCGCTGCCAGAGCCCTCGAAGAGCAACAGCGGTTCCAGCGGCGGTGGCGACTTCGACTGGGAGAACCTTGCGATCTTCCTGTTCGTCGGCGTCTTCGTCGGCGCGCCGATCGTGCGCGCCATGATGGGCAAGACGCTGGGCTCGGTGGTCATGGGTGGGGGCATCGGCGTGGTCGCGTTCTTCCTCACGACCAGCGTCGTGATCGCGGTGATCGCCGGGATGGTTGCGCTCATGGTCTCGCTGTTCGCGGGCCTTGCCGGGTTCGGTGGTGGCCGCGGCGGCAGAGGTGGGAGCGGTGGCGGCTGGAGCAGCGGCGGAGGTGGCGGATGGAGTGGGGGCGGCGGGGGCGGCGGCGGCGGCTTCAGTTCCGGTGGCGGTGGCAATTTCGGCGGCGGCGGCGCCTCGGGGGACTGGTGAACATGGCAACTGCAGAACCCACGCTCTTCTCGAAGCTAGGCCGCATCTGGCGCCATCGGTGGACCGACGAAACCGCGGTGCGCCGCGTGCTGCCGGCCGACGCGATGCAGCGCCTCGCCAGCCGCGTGGCCGCGAGCGAGCGGCGCCACAGCGGCGAGATCCGCATCTGCGTCGAGGCGGGCCTTCCGATGTCGTACCTCTGGCGCCATGCGCCGGCCCGTGAGCGTGCCGTCACCCTGTTCGGCAAGCTGCGTGTGTGGGACACCGAGCACAACAACGGCGTGCTGATCTACCTGCTGCTGGCCGAGCACGCGATCGAGATCGTGGCCGACCGCGGCATCGACTCGCGCGTGGACGATGCCGAATGGGCCGCGATGGCGCAGCGCATGGGCGCGGCGTTTCGCGAAGGCCGCTTCGAGGACGGGCTCACGCAGGCGCTGGAAGAGATGTCGGCCTTGCTGGTCGCGCACTTTCCGTTGGCGGAGGACGAGGCCGATACGAACGAATTGCCGGACGAGCCGGTCGTGCTCTGAGTTTTTCTTTCTCCCTCCCCCTCTGGGGGAGGGCTGGGGTGGGGGCACAAGCGGCCTTCGCGCACGCGCAGTCTTTGCAAGCGCCGCGAGCCCCCATCCCAACCTTCCCCCCGGAGGGGGAAGGAGCAATACCAAGACCGGGTCCGCGTTCTTTCTTTCTCCCTCCCCTTCCGGGGGAGGGCAGGGGTGGGGGCAAGCGGCCTTCGCGCACGCGCAGCCTTTGCAAGCGCCGAGAGCCCCCATCCCAGCCTTCCCCCGGAAGGGGAAGGAGCAATACCAAGACCGAACCCGTGTTCTTCTTTCTCCCTCCCCTCCCGGGGGAGGGCAGGGGTGGGGGCAAGCGGCCTTCGCGCACGCGCAGCCTTTGCAAGCGCCGAGAGCCCCCATCCCAACCTTCCCCCGGAAGGGGAAGGAGCAATACCATCAGTCCGTTGACGGGAGCGCCCACACGGTCTCGCCGCCCACCGCATGAAAGCGCCGCCCGGGCGCCTTCTCCATCAACCATCCGCCGGTGAACTCGCCGAAGGCGGGCAGCACGGCCTGCCCCGCATCGCTCACGAAACAGGGCAGCCGCACGCTGTCGCGCCCCGGTCCGTAAAGCCTGCACACCGGATGCAGATGCCCCGCGAGCACGAAGTGCGTCGCATGCGATTGCGGATGGTGGCAGCAGGCGAACGGGCCGAGCAGGAAGGGCTCGTCGACCACCTCGATGCGCAGTGCCGCCGGCGGATCGCCCGCGCGGCTGTCGTGGTTGCCGCGCACCAGCGTCATCGCGATGCCCGCATGCGTGGCGCGCCAGGCTTCGAGCGCCGCCAGCACCTGCGGCGTGCGGGCCTGCGCCGCATGCAGGAAGTCGCCGAGGAAGACGATGTGCCGGGGCGCGTGCAGGGCGATCAGGGCATCGAGCCGCGCGAGGTTCTGCTGCGTGGTGCCGCCCGGCACCGGCTGCCCCAGCGCCCGGTAGGTCGCGGCCTTGCCGATGTGCAGGTCGGCGATGAACAGCACACGCCCGGCGGGCCACCACAGCGCGCGCCCTGGCAACAGGTGCAACAGCTCGCCTGCCCATTGGACAGCGAGCGTGGACGCGGTAAGGTGCAAAGAGGTCACGGCCAAGGAGTTTCGCAAAAGACGCGCGAGCCGGCGGTGACCTTGCAATTCAACCCGACGAGCCCCAGTTCTTCCGTATGTCCGAATCGCCCCCGAAGCTCATCGTCTGTCCGCATTGCCACACGACCAACCGTGTGCGCGCGGAGCAACTGGGCAGCGCGCCCGACTGCGGCAGCTGCCACAAGGCGCTGTTCGCCGGCCATTCGACCGCGCTGCCCGACGAAAAGACCTTCGACCGCCACATCGCGCGCAACGAGATCCCCGTGCTGGTCGACTTCTGGGCGCCGTGGTGCGGCCCCTGCCGCCAGATGGCGCCGGGCTACGAACAGGCCGCGGCCCAGCTCGAACCGCACGTGCGCCTGGCCAAGGTCGACACCGAGGCCGTGCCCGCGCTCGGCGCACGCTTCAACATCCGCAGCATCCCGACGCTGGCGCTCTTTCGCGGCGGTCGCGAGGTGGCACGTCAGGCCGGCGCGATGGGCGCGGCGGACATCGTGCGATGGGTGAAGGCGCACGGCGGCTGATCGGCTCACAGTGGCGGTAGCGGTCGCGAAGGCCGCCTGCGCTCGCGCCGCGGCGCCGGTGGCTTGCCCGGCCCCTCCTGCCCGAACGCCAGCGTGCTCTTCACACGCTCCACACCGCCGGCCGTGACCACGCCGCCCGCGGCCTTCTCCAGCTGCTCGACCATGCGCGCGATGCGGTCGGCCACGTTCTCGTTCGACAGCTTCTCGCGGAACAGCTCGACCATCAGCGGAAACGAAAACGGCGTCGGCCGCTCCAGCGGCTTCAGCACGAGCTGCTGCGTGGCCATGCGCTCCAGGCTCGCGCGCAGGCGCCCGATTTCCAGCTCCTGCGAGAGCAGTTCCTGCTCGGCCTGCTGCAGCAGCTTGTTTGACGGGTCGTACTTGCGGAACACCTCCCAGAACAACGAAGACGAAGCCTGCAGCTGCCGGCTGCTGCGCTTCTCGCCTGGGTAGCCCTGGAAGATCAGCCCCGAGACGCGCGCGATCTCGCGAAAGCGCCGCTGTGCCAGTTCGCCCGCATTGAGCGAGGCGAGCACCTCGTGCAGCAGCGCCGTGCGCGCATCGGTGCCGCCCTCGCCTTCCGGCAGGCGCAGCACCTGAGGCAACAGCGCGGGCCAATCGACCTCGGTCGCGCTCAGCAGTTCGAAGCCGTAGTCGTTGACCGCGATGGAGAAGGTGCGCGCCTCGTGCTGTGCCACGCGCCAGGCCAGCAGGCTCGCGAGACCCAGGTGCACATGGCGGCCCGCGAACGGATAGAGAAAGAGGTGCGAGCCCTCGCGCGTCTTCAGCGTCTCGGCCAGCAGCGTCTGCGGCGTCGGCAACGCCGACCATTGCTGCTGGATTTCGAGCAGCGGCCGCACGCACTGCAGCTCGGGCGATTTGTACTGCCCCTCGCCCGCCAGCGCGAGCTGCTGCACCACCGCATCGGCCAGCGTGGTCGACAGCGGCATGCGCCCGCCATTCCAGCGCGGCACCGCGGCGCGCTTGCCGGTGGCGCGCCGCACCCAGGCCGTCATGTCGTGGATGCGCACGAGTTCGAGCAGGCGGCCGCCGAACAGGAAGCAGTCGCCCGGCTTCATTCGCGCGACGAACCCTTCTTCGACGCTGCCGATCTTCGCGCCGCCCAGGTACTGCACCGCCATGCTCGCATCGCTCACGATGGTGCCGATGTTCATGCGGTGGCGCCGCGCGAGCCGCGCATCGGGCACGCGCCACACGCCTTCTGCATCCGGCACGGCGCGCTTGTAGTCCGGGTAGACGGCGAGCGAGGGACCGCCCTGCGAGACGAAGTCGAGGCACCATTGCCAGCTCTCGCGCGAGAGCGTTTCATACGCCGCGGTGCCGCGCACCTCCTCGTAGAGATCGTCGGGGACGAAGCCGCCGCCGAGCGCCACCGTCACCAGGTGCTGCACCAGCACGTCGAGCGGCTGGTCGGGCGACTGGCGCGCCTCGATGTGCTTCTCCGCAATCGCCGCGCGCACCGCCGCGCCCTCCACCATCTCGATGCTGTGCGTGGGCACGAGCGTGATGCGCGACGGCCGCCCCGGCGCATGGCCCGAACGGCCCGCACGCTGCAGCAGCCGCGCGACACCCTTGGGCGAGCCGATCTGCAGCACACGCTCAACCGGCAGGAAGTCCACGCCCAGGTCCAGGCTCGAAGTGCAGACCACCGCCTTGAGTTCGCCGCTCTTGAGCCCCAGTTCGACCCATTCGCGCACCGCGCGGTCCAGCGAACCGTGGTGCAACGCGATGGTGCCCGCCCACTCGGGCTTGGCTTCGAGCATCGCCTGGTACCAGATCTCGGCCTGCGAACGGGTGTTGGTGAAGACCAGCGTGGTGCTGCTCGCGGCGATCTCCTCGATCACCTGCGGCAGCATCGTGAGACCGAGATGTCCGCCCCACGGAAAGCGCTCGGCGCGGCCGGGCAGCAGCGAATCGATGACGAGCTTCTTGGGCACCTGGCCCTGCACGAGCACGCCTTCGTCGTGGCCCAGCAGCGAATGCATCGCCTCCTGCAGATTGCCGAGCGTGGCCGACATGCCCCAGATCGCGAGGCCCGGGTTCCATCGCTTGAGCCGCGCGAGCGCCAGCTGCACCTGCACGCCGCGCTTGTTGCCGAGCAGCTCATGCCATTCGTCGACCACGACCATCTTCACGCGGCCGAGCACGACGCTGGCATCGGCGCGTGCGAGCAGCAGCGAGAGGCTTTCGGGCGTGGTGACGAGCACGGTGGGCAGCCGCTCGTTCTGCGCGCTGCGCTCGGCCGACGAGGTGTCGCCGCTGCGTGCCCCCGCACTCCACGGCTGCACCTCGGCGCCGAGGGCTTCGAGCGGCTGCTTGAGCGCGCGCAGTGTGTCGGCGGCGAGCGCGCGCATGGGCGTGAGCCAGAGCACCGTGAGTGGCGGTGCGGCGGGCCGTGCGGTTTCCTTGCGCGCCTGCGAAAACACCTGCAGCGCGCCCAGCCACACCGCATAGGTCTTGCCCGCGCCGGTGGTCGCATGCAGCATGCCGGACTTGCCTTCGGCAACCGCCTTCCACACGTCGCGTTGAAACTTGAACGGCTTCCACCCGCGCAAGACGAACCACGCATCGAGCGCAGCCTTGACTTCAGTCTTGCTCCTTCTCCTCCCGGGGGAAGGCTGGGATGGGGGCGCGCGGCTTTCGATGGTCGGCTGACTCTTGATACGCCGCTGGCCCCCACCCCGGCCCTCCCCCGGAAGGGGAGGGAGAAATGCGGGGTCCGTCGGATCGGTCATGTCGGCAGCAGCGCAGCCAGCGTCTGCAGCGTGTCGGCCTCCGCCACCGGCTTGTCCTCTCGCCAGCGCAGCATGCGCGGAAAGCGCACCGCGATGCCGCTCTTGTGCCGCGTGCTGCGTGCGATGCCCTCGAAGCCCAGCTCGAACACCAGCGTCGGCTTGACGCTCTTGACCGGACCGAAGCTCTCGACGGTGGTCTTGCGGATGATCGCGTCCACGCGCCCCATCTCCGCATCGGTGAGCCCCGAGTAGGCCTTGGCGAACGGCACGAGCTTGCGGTCTTCCTGCTCGGGCGGTCCGTCCCACACCGCGAAGGTGTAGTCGCTGAAGAGGCTCGCGCGGCGGCCGTGGCCGCGCTGCGCGTAGATGAGCACTGCATCGATGCTGAGCGGATCGATCTTCCACTTCCACCACACACCCACATCCTTTGTGCGGCCCACGCCGTACTGCGCGTCGCGGCGCTTGAGCATCATTCCTTCCACCCCCATGGTGCGCGCGGCTTCGCGCTGGCGTGCGAGGTCGCTCCAGTCCAGGCCTGTGAGCATCGGGCTCGGCAGCAGCGAGGGGTGCTGCATGCGCGTGACGAGTTCGTCGAGCAGCACGCGGCGCGCCGACTGCGGCTCTGCGCGCAGATCGCGCCCTTCCCATTCGAGGAGGTCGTAGGCCAGCAGCACCACGGGGATGTCGCGCAGCAGCTTGGCGCCCAGCGTCTTGCGGCCGATGCGCTTCTGCAGTTCGGCGAAGGGCTGTACCTTGCCTTCACCCTCGGGTGAAGTCTCTGCCTTGCGCCACACGGCAATCTCGCCATCGAGCACCGTGCCGTCGGGCAGCGCCTCGCCCAGCACGGCGAGTTCGGGAAAGCGATCGGTCACCAGCTCTTCACCGCGCGACCACAGCCACACGACACCCGCGCGCTTGACGAGCTGCGCACGGATGCCGTCCCACTTCCACTCGACGATCCAGTCGGCCGGCGGACCCAGCACTGCGTCGAACTGTTCGAGCGGAATGTTGAAGGGGTGCGCGAGAAAGAACGGATACGGCTGCCCGCTGGTCTTCTGCACCTGTTCGGAATCGGACTCCGGCGCGATCAGCGTCGCGTAGTCGCCCGCTCTCGGACGCGCACCGATGTGCGTGTAGCCCATCAACCGCTGCGCAACGCGCTTGGCATCGATGCCGCCCACCGCCGCGAGCGCCTGCGTGACCTGCAGCTTCGACACGCCGACGCGGAACGCCCCGGTGATGAGCTTGAAGTACACCAGCCGCTCCTCGGCCGCGAGCTGCCGCCACTGCGCGCGCAGCCGGTCAGCGAGTTCTTCGGGCGCGGTCTTCGCGGCCTCGCGCAGCGGCAGCAGGTGCTGCTCGACCCAGGCCGCGAGCCCGAGGTCGTGCACTTCGCTTGGCGGCGGCAGCAGGAGCGCGATGGTCTCGGCGAGGTCGCCGACGGCGTCGTAGCTCTCGTCGAACAGCCACTCGGGCAGGCCGGCAGCTTCCTGCGCGAGCAGGCGCAGCAGCTTGGTGGGCACGAGCTGGCGCGGCTTGCCACCGGCCAGGAAGTAGACGGCCCATGCGGCATCGGCCGCGTCGGCCTCGCGCAGGTAGCGCTGCAACGCAGCCTGCTTCACCAGGTTCGAGGTGCTCGCGTCGAGCTCGCGGTAGAGCGCCGCGAAGTCCCTCATGTCTTCGCTCCTTCCCCTTCCGGGGGAAGGTTGGGATGGGGGCTGGCGGCGTCCCCATCGGGCGCCGCTGGCCCCCTCCCCTGCCCTCCCCCGGAAGGGGAGGGAGCTTCTTGGTCGTCCTCATCGCCGTACTCGGTCTTGAAGCCCTGCGCGTCGAGCCCGTTTTCCGTCAGCCACCGCACCATTACCTGCACGCTGCCATGCGTGACGAACACACGCTCGGCGGCGGTGCCCGCAATGGCCTGCTGCAGGCCTGGCCAGTCGGCATGGTCGGACATCACGAAGCCGCGGTCCACGCCGCGCCGCCGGCGCGTGCCGCGCAGTTGCATCCAGCCGCTAGCGAAGGCATCGGCGTAGTTGCCGAAACGCTTCATCCACGGTGTGCCCTGCGCCGAGGGCGGCGCCAGTACAAGAGATCGCTTCAGCAGCGCCGCATCGACGCCCGGATCGGTGACGCGCACCGTCTCCGGAAGCGCGACGCCCGCCGCGCGGTACACCGCGTTGAGCGGCTCGACCGCGCCGTGCACGACGATGGGCCCGATCGACGCATCGACCCCGTGCAGGATGCGCTGCGCCTTGCCGAAGGCATAGCAGAACAGCACCGACGCGCGGCCGGCCTCCGCATTCGCGCGCCACCACGCATCGATCTCCGCGAACAGCACGGCCTGCGTGGGCCAACGATAGATCGGCAAGCCGAAGGTCGATTCGGTGATGAAGGTGTCGCAGGGCACAGGCTCGAACGGCGTGCAGGTGCCGTCGGGCTCGGTCTTGTAGTCGCCCGAGGCGACCCACACGCGCCCGCCGTGCTCCAGCCGCACCTGCGCCGAGCCCAGCACGTGGCCGGCCGGGTGCAGCGAGAGGCGCACGCCGTGGTGCTCGATGGCCTCGCCGTAGGGCAGCGTCTGCAGGTTGATGTCCGCGCCGAGCCGGGTGCGCAGCGTGCCGGCGCTGTCGGTGTGCGCGAGGTAGTGCGCATGCCCGATGCGGGCGTGATCGGAATGCGCGTGCGTGATGACCGCGCGCGCCACCGGCCGCCACGGGTCGATGTAGAAATCGCCGGGTGGGCAATACAGGCCCTCGGGCCGGGCGACGACGAGATCCAGCTTGTCGGGCATGGCCGCCATCGTAGGCCCGGCCGGCCGCCGGCGCCGCCGAACGGCCGCCTCGAAGCGATGTGGGCCGGCGCCTACTTCTTGCCGCGCCCGCCCATCATGTCGAGCACGTTCATCGTCATGCCGTTGGACATCACCATGTCGCCCGGTTTCTGCCCGGGCTTGCAGGGGCCGACCCACTTGGCTTCCATGACGCTGGTGCCTTCGGTGCGGCCCATCAGCGGCGGGCTGTAGGTCGACTTGCTCTCCATGCGGTAGCTCGCGCTGAAGTCGCCCGTCATCACGGCGTGCGAGGTGGCGGTGGTGGGGCCAATCTTGCAGACCGAGTCCATGACCAGCTTGCCGCTCTCGATGCGCAGGTCCTGCTTCGAACACATGTCCTTGCCCATGCCCTGCCCCATGTCGCGCAGCGCCTTGTCGCTGGCCGCGTCGATGCATTGTTGGATGGTCTGGCCAGCCGCCTTGCCCGCGGTGCCGTCGCCCGACTGGATTTCCCAGAGGCCGGGCTTGCGCGCCGGATAGTCGATGGCGAAGGCGGAACCGGCAGCGATGGTGCCGGCGACAAAGCAGGCCAAGGCAACGGACGAACGGATCTTCATGGCGTGCTCCGCAGCGGGTAGACGACGATGCCGCTTTGTACCGCCCGCACCGCCGCGGCGGAATACCGCAATCGGTCTACGCCGTGCGCGCCTGCGTCGGTTGCGCCACGGCGTCGCGCTCGCGAGAGACGAATCCGAGCGCGAGGCCCAGCGCCAGCCCGCCGAGCACGTCGATCAGCACATGCTGGCGCACCGCCATCGTCGAATACACGATGGCCGCGGCCCATGCCACGTTGAAGAGGCGCAGCCATGCCGGCGCCGCAGCGTCGCGCAGCTGGCGCGCGAGCACGATGCAGGCGAACACCGAGAACGACACATGCAGCCACGGAAAGGCGTTGCCGGCCGAGTCGACGGTCTTCAGGAAATGCAGCGAGGTGCCTGGCGTGGCATCGATGGTGAAGTTCGGTATCGCCGTGGGCATGAACCAGAAGACGACCAGCGCGAGGGCCGTCATCGCCGCGCAGCCGAAGGAGAAGCTCCAGAGCTCGCGCTTGTCCTTCGCCAGCAGCACCGGCAGCGCGATATAGCCCCACAGTGAAAGATAGATCGGCAGCACCGCGGGCCAGAACGCGATCAGCCGGTCGAAGGCGGTGAGCGGCAGCACCCAGGCCTGGCCCGCGTTCTTCATGATCCAGAAGTACAGCGGAAAGAAACCGATGGTGGCGACGGTGTTGCCCACCAGCTTGAGCGGCCACAGCGTGGTGCAGCGCAGCCACAGGGCGCGCAGCCACCGCGTCGAAGAAACCGGTGAGTCGTCGAATGAAGAGTGGGTCATGGCTGCCGATGGCAACGCGGCATGGCCTCGCGGGTGCGAGGTCGGCGCATCACCAGGGCGTCCACTTTAATTGGCTTTGGCTCGAAGCCACCGTGCGCTCGATGAAGCGCACGCCGCGCGCGCCGTCTTCCACATGCGGGTAGTCGGCCGCCAGCGGATCGGCCGGCTGCCCCGCAAGCCGCGCGCGGATGTCCGCTGCCACGCCCGCGTAGATGTTGGCGAAGGCCTCGATGAAGCCTTCCGGGTGCCCCGTCGGCAGCCGGCTCGCGCGCCGCGCCGCTTCGCACAGCCACGGCCCGCCGCGCGTGAAGATGCGCTTGGGTCCGTCGTGCGGCAGGTGCACCAGTTGGCTCGGCTGCTCCTGGTGCCATTCGAGCGTGCCGAGCGCACCGGAGATGCGCAGGCGCAGATCGTTCTCCAGGCCCGTGCTGATCTGCGAGGCGATCAGCACGCCGCGCGCGCCGCCCTTGAAGCGCAGCAAGAGGCTGCCGTCGTCGTCGAGCATGCGGCCCGGCACATGCGCGGTGAGGTCGGCGCAGAGGCTTTCGATTTCGAGGCCGGTGATGCTCGCGACCAGGTTCTCGGCATGCGAGCCGATGTCGCCGATGGCACCGGCCGCGCCGCTGCGCGCGGGGTCGGTGCGCCAGTCGGCCTGCTTGTTGCTGCCGCTGCCCTCGACGTGGCTCGCGAGCCACCCCTGGTTGTATTCGACGACGATCTTGCGGATGTCGCCGAGCTGGCCCGAGCGCACCATCTCGCGCGCCTGCCGCACCATCGGGTAGCCGGTGTAGTTGTAGGTGACGCCGAACACCGTGCCCTGTTTCGCGACGGTGGCGACCAGCGCATCGGCCTGGTCGCGCGTGTGCACCAGCGGCTTGTCGCAGACGACGTGAAAGCCCGCGTCGGCGAACGCCTGCGCGACCGGAAAGTGCACGTGGTTCGGCGTGACGATGGAGACGAAGTCGATGCGCTGGTCCGCAGGGCGTTGGAGCTCGTCGGCCAGCAGCGTCTGCCAGTCGCCGTGGTTGCGGTCGTCAGGCAGGCCCAGGTCGCGGCCCGAAGCGCGCGCCTTGTCGGGGCTGGACGAAAGCGCGCCCGCGACGAATTCGATCTGGCCGTCCAGCGCCATGGCCTTGCGGTGCACGGCGCCGATGAAGGCGTCGCGACCGCCGCCGACCATGGCGTAGCGGAGCTTGCGAAGAGGTATGGAGCTCATGGATATTTGGCTTCCGTGTTGTCCGCTCTCCCCTTGGGGAGAGGGTTAGGGTGAGGGCTTGGGCGGTTGCAAGCGCACTGCCTTTGCAATCGCTGCTGCCCTCACCCCCGCCCTCTCCCCAAGGGGAGAGGGAGCAAGACCACAGACTCAGAAAGGCGAGTTCGGGTGGTAGAAGTCCTTGGCGTTTTCCTTGGTGATCAGCACCGAAGGAATGATCGTCGTCGCCGGCAGCTTCTCGCCCTTCAGGCGCGCTTCGGCCGTGAGCTTGATCGCGTCGTAGATGAACTTGGGCGAGTAGCTCACGTCGGCGCCGATGCGCTTGTCCTTGCCGTCCATGATGGTCTTGACCATGTCCTTGGCGCCCGCACCGCCGAACACGATCTTGATGTCGTCGCGCTTGGCTTGCGCAATCGCCTTGAGCACGCCCACGGCCATGTCGTCGTCGGCCGCCCAGATGGCGTCGATCTGCTTGAAGCGCGTGAGGTAGTCCTGCGTGACCTTGAAGGCGTCGTCGCGGTTCCAGTTGGCGTACTTGGCATCGAGCAGCTTGATGTCGGGGCTGCCCTTGAGCACGGCGTTGAAGGCGTCCATGCGCTCGTTGTCCAGCGTGGTGGCAATGCCGCGCAGCGCGACCACGTTGCCCTTGCCACCCAGCGTCTTCACGATGTACTCGGCGGGGATCTTGCCGAAGGCGGTGTTGTCGCCGGCCACATAGGCGTCCTGCGCGCTGGTGTCGGTGAGGCCACGGTCGACCACGGTGACGTACGCGCCCTTGGCCTTGACCTGCGCGACCGGCTTGGTGAGCGCGGCCGATTCGAACGGGAACACGACCAGCGCATTGATCTTGGTGACGGTCGACAAGTCCTGCAGCTGGTTGGCCTGCTCGGGCGCGTTGGCTGCCGTCTTGATCGTGATCTTCAAGTCCTTGTGTTCCTTCTCCAGGTCCTTCTTCGCCTGGTTGGCCCAGTAGTTGATGCCGCCCATGAAGCTGTGCGTGGCCGCGGGAATCGAAACGCCGAGGTTGACCTTTTCGGCGGCGAGCGCAGGCAGGCTGGCGAACGCTGCAGCGGCAACCGCTGTAAGTGCGATGCGGCGGGTGAAAGTTGTCATGTTGGATGTCTCCTCTTTGGGGGTGGAATGAAACGAGAAAGAACTAGCGACGTCCGCGCTGCAGGAACGCGACGATGATGATCACAAAGCCCTGCACCGCTGCGTTCAAGTACACGCTGATGATGCTGGTGAGGTTCAGGATGTTGCTGATGACCGAGAGCAGGATCGCGCCCACCACCGTGCCGGTGATGCTGCCCGCGCCACCCTTCAATGCGGTGCCGCCGACGATCACCGCGGCAATCGCTTCGAGCTCCCACAGGAGGCCGGTGGTCGGCGAAGCGGAGCCCAGGCGCGGCACGTACAGCAGCGTGGCAATGCCCACGCACACACCGAGCAGCACGTAGGTCATGATCTTCACGCGGTCCACATCCACGGCCGCATAGCGCGCCACCTGCTCGTTCGAGCCGATGGCCTGCACGTAGCGCCCGTAGGCCGTGCGGTTCAGGATGACGCCGCCGATGATCGCGACGATCACGAACACCCACACCGGCACCGGAATGCCCGCGAGACTCGCGTAATACACAGGCGCATAGAGGTCCGACAGTTCGTTGTCGAGCGTGAGCGCACCGCCATCGGCGAAGTACGTGAGGTACGCGCGAAAGATGCCCAGCGTGCCCAGCGTCACGATGAAAGGCTCGATGCGCCCCTTGGTGATCAGGAGGCCGTGTGCAAGCCCGAACACCGCGCCGAGCACGATGGCCAGCACCGCGCCCATCACCACCGCCAGCATCGGCGAGCCCGAGGCGGGGCCGGCCCAGTTGATGAACATGATCACGCTGCCCGCGATGAGCGCGGCCATGGAGCCCACCGACAGGTCGATGCCGCCCGAGATGATCACGAAGCACATGCCCACCGCGATGATGCCGATGAAAGCCGTGCGCGTGAGCACGTTCATCGCGTTGTCGACGGTGGCGAAGTCGCCGTTGAGCAGCGTGCCCGCAATGCACAGCAGCACGAGGCCGATGACCGGGCCGAGGCCGTGCAGGCGTGCGATCCAGCCTGGCTTCGCTTCGCTGCGGTGCGCGGCTTCTTCAGGCTGCGGCGGGGGTGTCTGCGGTTGCTGTGGCATGAGCGATGAGCTCCTCTTCAGTCAAATGGTCTGCGTCGAGCGTGGCAACCAGTTTTCCTGCGCGCATCACCGCGACGCGGTGGCACAGGCCGATCAGTTCCATCAGCTCCGACGAGACGACGATCACCGCGAGCCCTTCTCGGGCGAGTCGCTGGATCAGGAAATAGATGTCGCGCTTGGCGCCCACGTCCACGCCGCGCGTGGGCTCGTCGAGCACCACCACCTTCGGCTGCGGCTGCAGCACCTTAGCCAGCGCGAGCTTCTGCTGGTTGCCGCCCGAGAGCGACGAGGCCTTGACGTCGAGCGAGCCGGTGCGGATGCCGTAGTCCTTCACCGCCTCGGCCAGCGCGCCGCGCTCGGCTTCGGGCTGCAGCCAGGGCTTGGCATAGCGCTCGAGCGCCATCAGCGTGAGGTTCTGGCGGAGGCCAAAGTTGACATGCAGGCCCTTGCCCTTGCGGTCTTCGCTGAGGTACGTGAGGCCATGCCTGGCGGCATCGCGCGGATTGCGCCAGCCCTTGTTGTGGGGCACCGGTTTGCCGAGCATCTCGACGCTGCCGCTCGCGGGGCGAAGGCCCAGGAGCCCTTCGAACAGTTCGGTGCGACCGGCGCCGACCAGGCCCGCGAAGCCGAGGATTTCGCCGGGGCGCACCTCGAAGCTCGCGTCCTGCGCCCAACCGGGCACGTTGAAGTTGCGCACGCGCATGGCGGGCGCATCGGCCGCCACGACGAGGTCGCGTGGCGGATACAGGTCGGCGAGTTCGCGGCCCACCATCAGGTTGGCCATCTGGTGGCGGGTGACGTCGGGCGTGAGCGCACGGGCGACGAAGCGGCCGTCGCGCATGACGATCACTTCGTCGGTCACCTGCTCCACTTCGTCGAGCTTGTGCGAGATGTAGACGATGGTCACGCCATCGGCGCGCAACTGCGCGATGAGCTTGAACAGCCGCTCGGTCTCGCCGGGCGTGAGCGTGGCGGTGGGCTCGTCCATGATGAGCAGGCGGGCGCGGCGGGCGATGGCCTTGGCGATCTCCACGAGCTGCTTCTCGGCGACGATGAGCTTGCGCACCTTGGTGCGCGGATCGACCTGCAGGCCGACGGCGGCGAGCGCGGCAGCGGCGTCGCGCTCCATCGAGATGTCGTCGAGCAGCCAGCCCTTCTTCTTTTCGTGGCCCAGAAAGATGTTCTGCGCCACGCTCAGGTCTTCGGCGAGGTTGAACTCCTGGTGGATCAGCACGATGCCCAGCGCCTCGGCATCGCGCGAGCTCGTGAACTGCTGCGGCTGGCCATTGATGCGCAGCGTGCCGCCGGTGAGCTGTTCATACCCCGCGAGGATCTTCATCAGCGTGGACTTGCCCGCGCCGTTCTCGCCGAGGAGGCCGTACACGTGGCCGGGCGCGAGTGCGAAGCTCACGCCGTGCAGCACCTGTACGGGGCCGAAGGCCTTCACCACGCCGTCGAACTCGACGGCGACGCTGCCTTTGGTGCTGGTGTTGATGTCTGCACTCATGGCGCCACTCCGCGAACTTTCAGGGTCTCGTGCATCGCGAGCACGCCGGCACCGATCAGGCCGCCTTGCGTGCCGAGCGGCGTGTACTGGATCTCCAGGTGCCGCGTGGAAAGTGCCAGCGAGCGCTGGTACACGCTCTGCCGCACGGCCGCGAGAAACAGCGGCCCGATGCGCGTGATGCCGCCGCCGATGAACACGTGCGACGGGTTGAAGAAATTGACGACCGACGCGAGCATCTGCCCGATCAGGCTGCCCGCGCGCTGGATGATGCCGTTGGCCGCGGTGTCGCCGCCGCGGCTGGCCTGGCCCACATCGATCGCGTCGATGCGGCCGTGCACGCGCAGGCACTCGGCCAGCACCTCGCTCTCGCCCGCCTCGGCCGCCTGCATCGCCATGCGCGTGATCGCCGGGCCGGCCGCCATCGCCTCGACGCAGCCGAGGTTGCCACAGTGGCAGCGGGGGCCTTCCTGGTCGACGCAGATGTGGCCCACGTCGCCGGCCGAGCCCGCGGCGCCGCGGTACACCTCGCCATGGCAGACGATGCCGCAGCCGATGCCGGTGCCGATCTTGATGACGAGGAAGTTGGTGAGCGAGCGCTTCAGGCGCCAGAGTTCGCCCAGCGCCATGAGGTTCACGTCGTTGTCGACGAAGACGGGCGCAGCGTAGTCCTCGCGCAGGTAGTCGCGGATCGAGAAGCTGTCCCACGCCGGCATCAGCGGCGGGTTCACCAGCTGGCCGATCTCGAAGTTGACGGGTCCGGGCACGCCGATGCCGATGCCCAGCACGCTCTTGGCGCTATGGCCGCAGCGGGCGAGCAGTTCGCGCATCAGCGTGCGGACGCGGGCGAGCACGACCGCCGGGCCGTCGCGCACGTCGGCGGGTTCGTCGTGCTGGGCGAGCACGGTGAGGTCGGGTCGCAGCACCGCCACGTCGAGGCTGGTGGCGCCGATGTCGATGCCGACGAGCACGCCGAGGCCGGCATGCAGCTGGAGGTTTTCGGCGCGGCGCCCGCCGGAGGAACGTTGCAGGCCCGCTTCGGCCAAGAGGCCCTGGTCGACAAGGCCGGCGATCAAGGCGTTGGCCTTGCTCTTGGAGAAGCCGAGTTGTTCGGCCATGGCATGGCGCGAGCCGCCGGCCGACCAGAAGGTCGTTTCCAGCAACCGCATTTCATCCGCAGTGATGCCACTCCAGGGTGCCACGCGCTTGTCTCCGTGTTCTTTTGCTCTGTCGTCCCGCAGCCTCGGGCTGTCGGGCGAACGCGAATACTAGGGGCAGGGCTTCAGCCGGACAAGGCTGAACTTCGACCAAGTTCAGATCGAAGATGGCTTGATGTGTATCTCCAGACGCAAAAAAGCCGCCCGAAGGCGGCTTTTCCTGGGAAGAAGCGCTCGCGCGCTTGCTTACTTCTTCTGGCGGTACTTGCGTAGCGCAGCGATCTGCGCGGCCATCACGGCCAGTTCCGACTGCGCCATCGCGATGTCGATGTCGCTCTTCGCGTTCTTGAGCGCTTCCTCGGCCGCAGCCTTGGCGACGTTGGCCTTTTCATCGTCGAGGTCCTTGCCGCGGATCGCGGTGTCGGACAGCACGGTGACGGCGTTCGGCTGCACTTCGAGAATGCCGCCGGCCACGAAGACGAACTCTTCGCCGCCGTCAGCCGTTTCGATGCGCACGGCGCCGGGGCGGATGCGCGTGATCAGCGGGGTGTGGCGCGGATAGATGCCGAGCTCACCGGCTTCACCGGGCAGCGCGACGAACTTGGCTTCGCCCGAGAAGATCGACTCTTCCGCGCTGACCACGTCGACGTGAATGGTGTTTGCCATCTGAGTTCCTCTATGGCCTTAGGCCATCTTCTTGGCTTTTTCGAACGCTTCGTCGATGGTGCCCACCATGTAGAACGCTTGCTCCGGCAGGTGGTCGGCTTCGCCGTTCACGATCATCTTGAAGCCGCGGATCGTTTCCGACAGCGGCACGTACTTGCCCGGCGAACCCGTGAACACTTCGGCCACGTGGAACGGCTGCGACAGGAAACGCTGGATCTTGCGGGCGCGGGCCACGGCGAGCTTGTCGTCGGGAGCCAGTTCGTCCATGCCCAGAATCGCGATGATGTCGCGCAGTTCCTTGTAGCGCTGCAGCGTGCCTTGCACGGCGCGGGCCACGTTGTAGTGCTCTTCGCCGACCACGTTCGGGTCGAGCTGGCGCGAGGTCGAGTCCAGCGGGTCCACGGCGGGGTAGATACCGAGCGAAGCGATGTCGCGCGACAGCACCACGGTCGAGTCCAAGTGGGCGAAGGTGGTGGCGGGCGACGGGTCGGTCAAGTCGTCGGCCGGCACGTACACGGCCTGGATCGAGGTGATCGAGCCGACCTTGGTCGAGGTGATCCGCTCTTGCAGGCGGCCCATTTCCTCGGCCAGCGTGGGCTGGTAGCCCACGGCGGAAGGCATGCGGCCCAGCAGCGCCGACACTTCGGTACCGGCCAGCGTGTAGCGGTAGATGTTGTCCACGAAGAACAGCACGTCGCGGCCTTCGTCGCGGAACGACTCGGCGATGGTCAGGCCGGTCAGCGCCACACGCAGACGGTTGCCCGGGGGTTCGTTCATCTGGCCGTAGACCATGGCCACCTTCGACTCGGGCAGGTTGTCCAGGTTCACCACGCCGGAGTCGGCCATCTCGTGATAGAAGTCATTGCCTTCGCGGGTACGTTCACCCACACCGGCGAACACCGACAGACCCGAGTGAGCCTTGGCGATGTTGTTGATGAGTTCCATCATGTTCACGGTCTTGCCCACGCCGGCGCCGCCGAACAGGCCCACCTTGCCGCCCTTGGCGAACGGGCACACCAAGTCGATCACCTTGATGCCGGTTTCCAGCAGGTCCTGTGAAGGCGACAGTTCGTCGTACGCGGGGGCCTTGCGGTGGATGGATGCGGTGAGCTCCTGGCTCACTTCGCCGCGCTCGTCGATCGGGCGGCCGAGCACGTCCATGATGCGGCCGAGCGTGGCCTTGCCGACGGGCACGGTGATGGGTGCACCGGTGTTGGTGACGATCAGGCCGCGGCGCAGGCCGTCGGACGAGCCCAGCGCGATGGTACGCACCACGCCGTCGCCCAGCAGTTGCTGAACTTCGAGGGTCAGTCCGCCGCCTTCGAATTTCAAGGCGTCATACACCTTGGGCATCTGGTCACGCGGGAACTCCACGTCGACCACGGCGCCGATACATTGGACAATTTTTCCTTCAGCCATGGCGTTTCCTTCTGGATGGATCTCAATAAATTTGCGACAGGTTCTTGCAGAAGCGTCCTGGTGCCAAAACGGGCCGCTTTTGCAAGAATGCCGGACGGGCCGGCACCCTTGAACTACTTCTTCAGATCAGCACTTCATGGCCGTCGCTTGTGCAGCGAAAGCGTCCGAAGCAGCCTTGCAGGCCTGGCCCAGGGCAGCCTTGTCGGCGCCCATCGAAGCCCAGGTGGCCTTGGTCTGGTCGAGGCTGGCCTTCATCGCATCGGCGGCTGCGCCGCTTTGTGCGCCCACGCAGGTCTGCACCTTCGCCAGGTAGTCGTTGCACTCTTGCGGCAGGTCCGCGGCCGATGCCGTCGGGGCTGCAGCAGGTGCTGCGGCCGGTGCCGGAGCGGCAGGAGCGGGCGCAGCAGGTGCGGCGGCGGGAGCCGGAGCAGCAGCGGGCGCTTCTTCCTTCTTGGAGCAAGCAGTCAGAGCGGCAGCAACAGCCACCAGAACGAGAAGTTTCTTCATGTGCGCAAAGTCCCCTAAAAAGTAGGCCTGTGTTATCGGACGCACAGAGCGCGCCCGTTCGGCAATGTGGCCCGTTGCATTGCCTCGATCAAACGCCGGCGGCCGCTGCCGCACCCGACACGATTTCCGACAGCTCTTTCGTGATGCCGGCCTGGCGGGTCTTGTTGTAGACCAACTTCAGCTCGCTGATCACGTTGCCTGCGTTGTCGGTGGCAGCCTTCATGGCCACCATCCGCGCCGAATGCTCGGACGCCATGTTCTCGGCCACGGCCTGGTAGACCAGCGACTCCACATAGCGAACCAGCAGCTCGTCGATCACGCTTTGCGCATCGGGCTCGTAGATGTAGTCCCACGAATGCTGGCCTTCCTCGACCTTGAGCGAGTCTGCAGCCAGCGGCAGCAGCTGTTCGACGAGCGGCTCCTGCTTGATCGTGTTGATGAACTTCGTGTAGCACAGGTACACGGCCGAGAGCTTGCCTTCCGCGTAAGCGTCGAGCAGGGTCTTGACCGGGCCGATGAGCTTGTCCAGGTGCGGCGTGTCGCCCAGATGGGTGACATGCGCGACCACGCGGGCGCCGATGCGGTTCAGGAAGCCCAGGCCCTTGCTGCCGATGGCGACCGACTCGATGGCCACGCCAGCGGCCTGCGCTTCGCGCAGCTTGATCGTCACGGCGCGCAGCAGGTTGGTGTTCAAACCACCGCACAGCCCCTTGTCGCTCGTCACGATGATGAAGCCGATCGCTTTCGCGTCGCTCTTCTTCATGAATGCGTGCGTGTACTCGGGGTTCGCCTTGCCGAGGTTGGCCGCGATGTTGCGGATCTTCTCGCTGTAGGGGCGGGCGGCACGCATGCGCTCTTGCGCCTTGCGCATCTTGGAAACCGAGACCATTTCCATGGCCTTGGTGATCTTCTTGGTGTTTTCCACCGATTTGATCTTGCCGCGGATTTCCTTACCAGCTGCCATATGAACTCCTTCTTGCGTCGGTCAAGGGGTCGATCAGGCGAACGACTTCTTGAACGAGGTGGCGGCTGCCAGCAGTTCGGCTTCGGCGTCCTGGCAAACCTTCTTGAAGGCTTGCTTCTCGGCGCTGTCGTCCGGCTTGGCGGGCTTCACGTCCCACTTGGCGCCATTCTTTTCCATGGTCTCGAGCAGGGCCGCGTGGCTCGTCTTCAGCAGCTGATGGAAGCCGTGTTCGAACGAGAGCACCTTCTTGACGTCGATGTCGTCCATGAAGCCCTTGTTCACTGCGAACAGCGTGGCATTCATCAACGAGATCGGCAGCGGGCTGTACTGGGTCTGCTTGAGCAGTTCCGTCACGCGCGCACCGCGGTCGAGTTGCTTGCGGGTCGCTTCGTCGAGGTCGGAAGCGAACTGCGCGAACGCGGCCAGTTCACGGTACTGGGCCAGGTCGGTACGGATACCGCCCGACTGGTTCTTGATCAGGTTGGTCTGCGCCGACGAACCCACGCGCGACACCGAGATACCGGCGTTGATGGCGGGACGGATGCCGGCATTGAACAGGCTGGTTTCCAGGAAGATCTGGCCGTCGGTGATCGAGATCACGTTGGTCGGAACGAAAGCGGACACGTCGCCGGCTTGCGTTTCGATGATCGGCAGTGCCGTCAGCGAACCGGTCTTGCCCTTGACTTCACCCTTGGTGAAGGCTTCGACGTAGTCGGCGTTCACGCGGGCTGCGCGCTCGAGCAGGCGGCTGTGGAGATAGAACACGTCGCCGGGGTAGGCTTCGCGGCCTGGCGGGCGGCGCAGCAGCAGCGAGACCTGGCGGTAGGCCACGGCTTGCTTGGACAGGTCGTCATAGACGATCAGCGCGTCCTGGCCGCGGTCGCGGAAGTACTCGCCCATCGTGCAACCCGAGTAGGCCGACACGTACTGCATGGCTGCCGATTCGGAGGCCGATGCGGCCACCACGATGGTGTAGTCCATCGCGCCGGCTTGTTCGAGCGAGCGCACCACGTTCTTGATCGACGAAGCCTTCTGGCCGATCGCAACGTAGACGCAGGTCATGTTCTGACCCTTCTGGTTGATGATCGCGTCGATCGCCACGGCCGTCTTGCCGGTCTGGCGGTCGCCGATGATCAGCTCGCGCTGGCCACGGCCGACGGGCACCATCGAGTCGATGGACTTCAGGCCGGTCTGCATCGGCTGGTCGACGGACTTCCGTGCGATCACGCCCGGAGCGACCTTTTCGATCACGTCGGTCATCTTGGCGTTGATCGGACCCTTGCCGTCGATCGGCTGGCCCAGGGCATTCACCACGCGGCCGATGAGCTCGGGGCCGACCGGCACTTCCAGGATGCGGCCCGTGCACTTGACGGTGTCGCCTTCGGAGATGTGCTCGTACTCGCCCAGAATCACGGCGCCGACGGAGTCGCGCTCCAGGTTCAGCGCGAGGCCGAACGACGGCGTGCCGTCCGCCGTGGGCGGGAATTCAAGCATTTCACCCTGCATCGCGTCGGACAGGCCGTGCACGCGCACGATGCCGTCGGTCACCGAAACCACGGTGCCCTCGTTGCGGATGTTGGCGCTGACCCCGAGGCCCTCGATGCGGCTCTTGATCAGTTCGGAAATTTCTGCGGGATTGAGTTGCATGACTCTTTCCTTCTTTCTTTGTAAGGCGATGGAGACCGTCAGGCCGCCAGCGCAACTTTCATTTGTTCAAGGCGCGCTTTGACGGAGGTGTCGAGCACCTCGTCGCCGACCACCACACGAATGCCGCCGATCAGTTCCGGCTCTTGCCGGACCGTGACCTGCAGCTTGCGGCCGAAACGCTTTTCGAGCACAGCCGACACCTTGGCCAGAGCCTCGGCATCGATCGGGAAGGCGCTGTAGACCACGGCGTCGGACGAACCGCTCTTCACGTTGGCCAGTGCCCGGAACTGCTTCGCAATTTCCGGCAGCACCGAAAAACGCCCGTTCTCCAGGAGCGCACCCAGGAAGTTCTGGGCATGGGCGGCCAACGGCGCGCCGAAGGCGCCGGCGACCACACCGAGAACCTGTTCGGCCGTGGCCTTGGGGTTGTCGGCGAATTGCTGGAGCTCGGGGTTGGCCGCGATGGTGGCAACCTTGTCGAGCCAGGCGCTGGCTGCGGCGACGTCGGACGACGAGGCCTTGAAAAGCGCCTCCGCGTAGGGACGTGCAATGGTGGCGAGTTCTGCCATGGCTTCTATCAGAGTTCGGTCTGCAGACGGGCGAGCAAATCGGCGTGGACGCCCGCATTCACTTCCTTGCGCAGAATCTGCTCTGCGCCCTTGACGGCGAGTGCGGCAACCTGCTCGCGCAGGGCTTCACGGGCCTTCAGTGCCTGCTGGTCGGCTTCGACGCGGGCAGCTGCAACGATCTTGTTGCCTTCTTCGGTCGCACGGGCCTTGGCCTCTTCAACGATGGCCTGGGCGCGACGTTCGGCGTCGGCAAGACGTTGCGCGGACTCGTTGCGTGCCTGGCCGAGTTCGGCTTCCACGCGCTTGTTGGCGGCGGACAGCTCGGACTTGGCCTTGTCGGCGGCAGCGAGGCCTTCGGCGATCTTCGCAGCGCGGTCGTCCAGCGCCTTCGCGATCGGCGGCCACACGAACTTCATCGTGAACCCGACCAGGATCAGGAACACGATCATCTGAACGATCAGGGTACCGGTAATGCTCACTTTTCACCCTCTCTTTGGGATTGAATGCGAAGCCATTCCACAGAGGGGAACGACGACACGGGTCCGACGAGAAAGACTTACTTCGGCAGGTTGGCGATTTGCGCCAGGAACGGGTTGGCCGTTGCGAACCACAGGGCGATACCGGTGCCGATAATGAAAGCAGCGTCGATCAGGCCGGCCAGCAGGAACATCTTGGTCTGGAGTTCGCCCATGAGTTCAGGCTGACGTGCGGCCGACTCGAGGTACTTGCTGCCCATGATGCCGATGCCGATACATGCGCCCACAGCGCCCAGACCGATGATCAGGCCGGCGGCCAGTGCAACAAAGCTAATAACTTCCATGATGACTCCTAGAGGACTTTGGTTGAAGAGAAAACGAAAAACAGAAACGAAACGGGATGATCAGTGCGATCAATGGTGATCGTGGGCCTGGCCGATGTAGACCAGCGTCAGCATCATGAACACGAAGGCTTGCAGCGTGATGATCAGGATGTGGAAGATGGCCCAGGCCGTGCCCGCGATGATGTGGCCGATGGCCAGGCCGATGCCGGTGGCCGACAGCGTGAAGGCGCCACCCATCAGGGCGATCAGCAGGAAGATCAGTTCGCCGGCGTACATGTTGCCGAACAGCCGCATGCCGTGAGAGACCGTCTTGGCGACGAACTCGATCATCTGCATGGCGAAGTTGAAGGGGTACAGCGCCCAGTGGTTGCCGAAAGGTGCGGTGAACAGTTCGTGGATCCAGCCGCCGGCGCCCTTGATCTTGATGTTGTAGTAGATGCAGATCAGCAGCACCGCCACCGACATGCCCATCGTCACCGAGAGGTCGGCCGTGGGCACGACGCGCAGGTAGGCGTGGTGCGGGTCTGCGCCGGCAATGCCGAAGATCTTGGCCCAGATCGCCGGGAACAAATCGACCGGGAACAGGTCCATTGCGTTCAGCAGGAAGATCCAGACGAAGATGGTGAGCGCCAACGGGGCGACGAACTTGCGGCTCGTGGCGTTGTGCACGATGCCCTTGGCTTGCTGGTCGACCATTTCAACCAACAACTCGACGGCAGCCTGGAAACGGCCCGGAACGCCCGACGTGGCCTTGCGCGCAGCCAGCCAGAGCAACCAGCAACCCAGGATACCCAGGGAGATGGAGAAAAACAGCGAATCGAAGTTGAAGACCGAAAGGTCGGCCACACCTGCAGGCTTGGAGCTTTGCAGATGCGTCAAGTGGTGAACGATGTATTCACCAGCGGTCTGACCATGTTCCGCAGCGTTTTCAGCAGCCATTCCGTTACTCGTCTCGTTGTTGCCGGCGCCGGGGCGAGAACATCACCGCCAACCAGGCCGCCTTCATTGTCACCACCAAGCCGACCAGCATTGCGGGCCAGCTCAGCGCCGTTATCAGCCTTGGCGCGGCGATCAGCATCGCCACGGACAAGGCCATCTTGACCATTTCCCAGAGGAAGAACCCAAACACCGCGGTGCCCGGATTCAGGGAAGAGAACCTGCCGGTCAGCCCACGTGCGAACACCGCCGCTGGAATGACCACCGCGATCGCGCCGTAAGCGGCGGACCAACCCAGATTTTGCCTCCCCGTCAGTCCCCAGATGGCCAAAGCCACCACCAGACCGACAACCAACTGACCCGCGACCACCCGCCAAGGGGAGACCGAAGGGTTCTTTGCTCGCAGTTCACGCGCCTCATCGGCGGTCAACGGCTTGAATTCTGCGTCGAGGTCTTCAGTGACCTCCGTGTCCTGCCGGGCGATTGTTTTCATGTCGAATGAAGCCCGGATAACGACCCAGAATTTCTACAAAGCCATTGATTATAAGTAAAAACCCAGCCTGTCCCGCCACATCAGCGTCGCGTTCGTGAATTGATGGCCCCATGACCTGACGCGAACCCGACTTGGCGCACGGAACCATAATTCCTTCATGCACCCTATCACCGACGCCCTGCCAGCCACGCTTTGCTACCTCGACGGCGAGTACACCGCCCTCTGCGACGCGAAGATCAGCGTTCTGGATCGCGGCTTCATTTTCGGCGACGGCATCTACGAAGTCGTTCCCGTCTACGGCGGCCAGCCCTTCTGCTTCGAGGAACACATGGCGCGCCTGGACCGGTCGCTGGCCGAGCTCCAGATTGCCAACCCGCTCTCCCTCGCCCAATGGCGCGAGATCGTGATGCGGCTGATTGCTCCGGGCGGCCCCGCACCGCAAGCCGTCTACTTCCAGATCACCCGTGGCGTCGCGCCGCGCGACCATGCGATGGTCAAGGGCCTCACGCCCACGGTCTTCGTGATGGTGAACCCGCTGCCGCCCGTGTCCGACGCGGTGCGCGCCAAGGGCGTGACCTGCGTGACGGCAGACGACTTCCGATGGCAGAAGGCCCACATCAAGAGCACCAGCCTGCTGGGCGCCGTGCTCTCCCGGCAGATCAGCGTGGAAGCCGGGGCGGCAGAGACCGTCATGTTCCGCGGCGACTGGCTCAGCGAGGCGTCGTCGAGCAACGTGTGGATCGTGAAGGACGGCGTGCTCATCGGCCCACCCAAGGACAACCTCGTGCTGACCGGCATCCGCTACGGCCTGCTCGAGCGCCTGTGCCGGGAAGGCGGCATTCCCTTTGCGCTGCGGCGCGTGTCGCGCGACGAAGTGTTCGGCGCCGACGAGCTGATCCTGTCCTCGGCCAGCAAGGAAGTGCTGCCCGTCACCACGCTCGATGGCAAGACCATTGGCAACGGCCATCCCGGCCCCATCTACAAGAGCTTGTATGCCGCCTACCAGCAGGCCAAGCAACGCAACGCTGAGAAGCAAGGAGCCACTGCATGACCGAGAACACCACTGACGCAGTCACCGCGCCCATTCCCGATCCGCGCAAGGAATCGCTGATCGAATACCCCTCGCAGTTCCCGATCAAGGTCATGGGCGCCAAGACCGATGGCCTGGTGCACGCGATCACGCAGATTGCCGAGCAATTCGACCCGACCTTCGACGCCACCACGGTCGAGCTGCGCGACAGCAAGGCGGGCAACTACCTCGGCGTGACGATCACCGTCACAGCCACCAGCCGCGAGCAGCTCGACGATCTCTATCGCGCGCTCTCGGGGCATCCGTCGGTCAAGGTCGTTCTTTGATTTGAGACCTTGATGACGACGGTCGCAGACCTCCCGGTGAGCCCAGCCATCGCCCTGCAGTGGCTGGGCCGCGTCGACTACGCCGAGGCCTTCGCGGCGATGAAGCAGTTCACGCTGGAGCGCTCGGCCGAGACGACGGACACGCTATGGGTTTGCGAGCACGCCCCCGTGTTCACACAGGGCGTTGCCGGCAAGCAGGACCACATCCTGAACCCCGGCGACATCCCCGTGGTGCAGACCGACCGCGGTGGCCAAGTCACCTTCCACGGCCCGGGCCAGGTGGTGGCGTATCCGCTCATCGACCTGCGCCGCGCCGGCTACTTCGTCAAGGAATACGTCTACCGCATCGAGGAATCGGTGCTGCGCACGCTCGCGCATTTCGGTGCGACCGGCCACCGCGTGCCGGGCGCGCCGGGCATCTATGTGCGGCTGGACGATCCGTTCTCGCACGCCGCGCTCACTGGCCCGCTGCCTGCCAGCGACCCGTTCCGCGGCCTCGGCAAGATCGCAGCGCTGGGCATCAAGGTGAGCCGGCACGCCACCTATCACGGCGTCGCGCTCAACGTCGGCATGGACCTCGAACCCTTCTCGCGCATCAACCCTTGCGGCTATGCGGGGCTGCAAACGGTGGACCTTTCTACAATCGGCATTCAAACCACATGGGAAGAAGCTGCCACGGTGCTGAGCCAGAAGCTCTCCACGTTCCTGGCGCCTTGACATACCAATGAGCACCACCGAAGTCGTCCGCGACGCCCAGAGCGCCGAAACCTACAACCCGCTGGCCAAGCAGAAGGCGGCGGCCAAGCTCTCGCGCATTCCCGTCAAGGTGGTGCAAACCGGCGAAGTGCTCAAGAAGCCCGAGTGGATCCGCGTGAAGGCCGGCAGCCCCACCACGCGCTTCTACGAGATCAAGCAGATCCTGCGCGAGAGCAACCTGCACACCGTCTGCGAAGAAGCCTCCTGCCCGAACATCGGCGAATGCTTCGGCAACGGCACGGCCACCTTCATGATCATGGGCGACAAGTGCACCCGCCGCTGCCCGTTCTGCGACGTGGGCCACGGCCGCCCCGACCCGCTGGACAAGGACGAGCCGCTCAACCTCGCCAAGACCATCGCCAAGCTGCGCCTGAAGTACGTGGTGATCACCAGCGTCGACCGCGACGACCTGCGCGACGGCGGCAGCCAGCATTTCGTCGATTGCATCAAGAACATCCGCGAGCTTTCGCCGATGACGCAGATCGAGATCCTCGTGCCCGACTTCCGCGGCCGCGACGACCGCGCGCTCGAGATCCTGAAGGCGGCGCCGCCGGACGTGATGAACCACAACCTCGAAACCGCGCCGCGCCTTTACAAGGAAGCGCGCCCCGGCAGCGACTACCAGTTCAGCCTGAACCTGCTCAAGAAGTTCAAGGCGCTGCACCCCAACGTGCCGACCAAGAGCGGCATCATGGTGGGCCTCGGTGAAACCGACGAAGAGATCCTGCAGGTGATGCGCGACATGCGCGCCCACGACATCGACATGCTGACCATCGGCCAGTACCTGTCACCGTCGGGCTCGCACCTGCCGGTGCGCCGCTATGTGCACCCGGACACGTTCAAGATGTTCGAGGAAGAGGCCTACAAGATGGGCTTCAGCCATGCGGCTGTGGGGGCGATGGTGCGGTCGAGTTATCACGCGGATCAGCAGGCGCACGCGGCTGGGGTCTAGGTCATCGCTGAGCACGGCAGACTGACGCAAGGAGAGAACGCCGAACGCAGCCTCGGGCGAGCACACTTTCAGTCAAGGCAGTAACACGCCAGGACGACTCATGCAACCGCCAGCGTCCACCGCACTTTACGTCCCTCGTGCAGGGGAAGCTCTTCTCCAACCGCGACTTCAACAGATGCGTGAAGATCGTCCTCAACCAACCAGCGTCCACCGAAGGGGGCTTTCTGCCCGCTTTCGGCCACGGTCAAGGATGTAGCAGGCGCACTGCGATCCGGTGAGTTCACCTCGTCTGACACGGCGGGCTGGAGGAATACATAGCGCTTTTCTTCCTCTGGAATAGCGCCCCCCTCATAGCGATCGTCACGCCAGAGCTGGCGCCAGGTGGTGGGCTCTCCTTTTCCGTGCGTACCATGGCTCGCCATGTTCGGCGCGGCAGTACCGCCGTGCAAATAGGCCATCGTGCCCACTACAGGAAACGGACCTTTGGGCGGCGAAGGCTTGAACAGGTTGATGATCTTCGGAGCAGGCGCGTCGACCGGCTCCCAGATGCCGGAATGCTCGATGACCCTTCCGGTGCGAACCAAGGGAGACTCAGTCGGATCGGGAACCATCGGCAGCGGATCAGGAAAAGTCATACGCTCGAGTTCCGCCTTCAAGTGATCGTTGAGGAAGGTTCGCGCAACTGTTTTTACAGCGCCGTCAAAGTTGGGCTGAATCGCGTTTGGTGAGCATTCGACCCAAGCTTGCGCCAACTGCCCGACCGTCAATGCGTATTCATCCCATAAAGGCGTAGCGTCACGGTTGATGCCGATATCCCCGTCCGCCAGACGCCAAAGCCTTTCCGTTTCGTGATCCAGCGGCCTGTACGCCTGAACCAGTTCAGCGTATGAGGCGTACTTGAATATGCGCTTGTCACCTTGCCTGAGCCTTGACACAGCTTCGTCCAAATTGGCCAGGCCTTTCAGAATCAAGACCAGTTTTGATTCATGAATTCCGGTTTTTTCCTCGAGTCCCCTGGCGCTGGCTTCGCGAAGGCTTTCTTCGGCGATAGCAGACCACGCTTGATAGAAATCCAGAATGCGCTTCCATGCCGTGTACGAAGTCCACCGCTTGAGCGCGTAGAAGATCTGCTTGCGCTCCAATTCATTGGGCAGCGTGGTACCCGTTGGCACTGTCATTTCGTGACCTCTCGGTTTTCCTTGGTCGCCATCTCTCGCGAGCCTAGCCGGGCCGCCTGTACGCTGGCAGCCCCCGGCATGCTGATGTAGCCGTGAATACCGTTGGCATCGGTCCACCCCGTGGGCCTGATTTCGAACGTCATGCCCGTGACAGGGTCCTTCCAGGGCTTCGCTTTGCCGCTGGCAATAACCTCCTCGGCTACGTTGGCCAAGCCGCCCTTGGCTGCGATATCCATGTCGATAACCGCTTGTGGATTGCCACCGGGAAGATACTGACCCGGAATGTTTTTACCGCTCTGTTCTGAAATAGTGCCCACTGCCGCCTTGATGTTGCTGTCCGCCGGAACAGTGCCGACAACCAGGTAGCCGTCGCGATTCCATTCATCAAGTACGGCGGCCTTCTCACGCCACTCCTTGGCGGTCTTCGGCGGACTGCCCAACCCCCACCAGCCGCCCCCCGGGTGACTCTCGTCCAGCTTGTATCTGTGCGTCACCCCCTCGGGGCCAAAGAAGCGATAGATCTGTTCGCCGGGTTTCAACGGGCGGTTGATGATCTTGCCGCTGAAGGCTTCGATCTGTACGTAATGGTCATTCCTGGGATATTTGGTTAAGTCCGGATACCCTGGCTCGTGCTTGTAGACGCCCTCGTACGTTTCTGGCTGGCCGACGATTGCCTCGTTCTTTCGCCAACCATTGGCCGTCCGCGCCGGCAATGCGCCATCCTCAATGAGCCGAGCCTCGTCGGCCCTGGTGACAACGCGTTCACCCGTTGCCACCTCATGCGCTGCCACTCGGCTGGTCGTCTCGCCCCCGCTATGCACATAGGCCTGCATTTCCCTGAGTTTCTGATCAAGCTCTTTCACCGCTTTGACAAGCATGTCCGGCGCCAATTGCTTGAGCGTGGCCACCCCCGCCTTGAGTGTTTCGATGCGATCGTTCAGACTGGCTGGCATCAGATTGCCGGCTTTGCGCTGAATCTGCACCAGCACGCCATTGAGGACCTCCATGAGCTTGTTGAAGCGCTCCAGCAACTTTGCCTGGTAGTCGGCAATACGCAGCGCGAGAAACCATTTCTCTGCATCCTTGAACCCGATTCGGTTGAGGAACGCGATGATTTCCCTGGCACCCTCTTGCAGCTTGGCGGCCTTGGCCGCGCCCACCAATGCTTCGGCCTCCTTGGCGACCTTGACGATGATGCGACCCACGCCCTTGATCACGCCGCCAAACACAGGAATCAAAGCGAACAGGAGCACAACCAACAGCACCCAATCCCTCACCTTCTCGCGCTTCTCGGGGCTCTCGATCAATCCGATCACGACGGCAATCAGGTCACGAACGGCTGTAGCGTCGCCGACCAGCGGAATCATGCCGATCACTGCGTCGACAACAATTTGGGAGAACGAGGCCTTTTCGTTGAACGCTCCTTGAGCCGTCCCCCACAGCCATTGGCCCGATTCGGCCGACCAGGCCTTGAAGCGCGCCCAGCTTTGACCGCCGGGAGCACTGCCAGATGCAGCAGTAGTGTTCGCCATTTCTATTCGTTGCCCTCTTGCTTAGCGGATGACGGTGACTTGAAGTACTTGTCGACAAGGCTGCCGAGTTTCTCGTCGCTGGGATCGGGGTCGTGGCCCGGCGTCGGAGTCTTGTCCTTGCGCGCAAATGCACCCGCCGCCGGCCCGAAGCTCACCGTGCCGCCGAGCGGCACGTCGGCGATGGTCGCGCGCCCCTGGTCGTCAAGAACACCGGAGCGCTCTCCACCCCCAGGCAGCCGGAGAAAGTACTTGGCCCCGGCAAGCCCTTCATCATCGTGATAGCGGTGGTCAAGTTGGACTGTGCCCAGAGGGATATCGCCAACAGGCAACTCCGGCAACTGCGCAGGCTTCCCTCCCGGCCCCACGAAACTCTTGCTCGTCCCCTTCACATCCAGCAACCCCGGCATCTTCAACGTGATGTTCGCCCCATCCAGCTCGATGCTCGTCTGCCCGCCCTTGAGCGTGATCTTCTGCTTGGCCAGCACGTGAATCTCGTCGTTGCTGCTGGTGACCGTGAAGCCTTCCTTGGCCAGCCATTCGAGTTCATCGGTATGCGCCTGCACGCTCACCGGCCCCTCCTGCGCGATGACCTGGATGCCGCCTTCGTGGCTGTACAGCCCCACTGACTTGCCCGCCGCGAAACTCACCGTCTTGCCCGCCGCCATGTGCGCCTGTTCCTGCGCAGTCCAGTGAATCGCCTCGCCCGCATACACCGTCGCGCTCGCAGGCGTTGCCATGTTCAGACTCATGTTCGCGTCCAGCACCATGAGCGGCCGCGCGAAGGCTGGCACCGGGTCCTGGCCTTGACGTGAATCCGCGCCCTCACCGCCCTTCGGCTCCTTTGCATCCTGTCC
>NZ_JARXVG010000015.1 GCF_029892485.1 Variovorax boronicumulans | reverse complement strand
GGCTGCGCGGTGGCGAGTCAACCCGTTCACTGATCGACGTGCTTTGCAGCACCTCGACCAATGAAGTTTGAACTATTCGAAAGATATAAGGAGACGGCTCGACTGTAGAGGCGCCCCGCGCCGCCCGGAAATGCCAAAAGAACCCCCGCCCATAACCTTTGGGCATGACCCCGGGGTTATTTGGAATTGTCGCCATGCGTCACTCCTTCTTACACTGCGCTTCTGTTCAATCCAACCGAATGAAGGCTCGAATGAAACTCTCCGTATTGATGGCATCCATGGCTGCCGCGGTGCTCTTCACCGCCACCGGCGCGCAAGCCGCCGACACGCTCGCCAAGATCGCCGAGTCCGGCAAGATCACGCTCGCCTACCGCGAGTCGTCGGTGCCCTTCAGCTACCTGGACGGCCCCAACAAGCCGATCGGGTTCTCGGTGGAACTCTCCAACGCCGTGGTCGAAGCGGTGAAGAAGAAGCTGAACAAGCCCAACCTGCAGGTCTCGCTGATGGCGGTCACCTCGCAGAACCGCATTCCGCTGATCACCAACGGCACCATCGACCTGGAGTGCGGCTCCACCACCAACAACAGCGCGCGCGGCAAGGACGTGGCCTTCGCGGTCAATCACTTCTACACGGGCACGCGCCTCCTGACGAAGAAATCCTCGAAGATCAAGGACTACGCCGACCTCGCCAAGAAAACCGTGGCCAGCACCACCGGCACCACCAATGCGCTGGTCATGCGAAAGTACAACACCGAGAAGAACCTGGGCATGGACATCGTGCTCGGCAAGGACCACGCCGATGCGTTCCTGCTGGTCGAAAGCGACCGCGCCGTCGCCTTCGCGATGGACGACATCCTGCTGTTCGGCCTGATCGCCAACGCGAAGACGCCGGCCGACTACGAAGTGGTGGGCGAGGCGCTGCAGGTCGAGCCCTACGCCTGCATGCTGCCCAAGGACGATCCGGCCTTCAAGAAGCTGGTGGACGACACCTTCATCGGCATGATGAAGAGCGGCGAGTTCGAGAAGCTCTACACCAAGTGGTTCATGCAGCCGATTCCGCCGAAGAATGTGCCGCTGAACCTGCCGATGAGCGATCAGCTGAAGGAAAACCTGAAAGCCTTCAGCGACAAGCCGGCCACTTGAGCTCGCCCCCAGGCTGCGCGCACTTCGTGTCGCTTTGCCAACCCCCTACCGGGGGCAATACCAGCGGCCCGGCAAAGCCGGTTCCGCGGTATTCCTGAAACAGAGAAAGACCATGGCTTCGACGAACGTAGTTGGCATCTTGGGGGGCATGGGCCCCGCGGCGGGCGCCGACTTCGTCCGGCTCTTCGTGCAGGCCTGCGCGCAGCAGATGCGCGCTCGCGGCGAGCCGGTGCGCGACCAGTCCTTTCCCGAACACTGGCTTGCGCAGGTGCCGGTGCCAGACCGCACGGACGCACTGGCCTCGGCCGACAGCGGCGCGCACCAGCCGCTCGAACCGATGCTGCAGGCGCTGGGCCGGCTGGCCGCGCTCGGCAGCCGCGCCGTGGCCATCGCCTGCAACACCGCGCACGCCTGGCACGGCAACCTGCAGGCGCGTTTTCCGCAGGTCGAGCTGCTGCACATGGCGCGCGAGACCGCGCAGCAACTGGCCGCACGGGGCGCCACCGAGGTGACGCTGATGGCCACCGAGGGCACTTACCGCGTGCGTCTTTACGAGCAGGCGCTGGCCGAAGCGGGCCTGGGCTGCCACGTGCCGCTGGCCGACGAGCGCCAGACCATCATGCGCGGCATCTTCGACGGCGTGAAGGCCGGCAACATGCCGCTTGCGGAGCAATGCTTCTCGGAGGTCGCGCTGCGCCTGGCCGAGCGGCACGGGCCCGTCACCATCATCATGGGCTGCACCGAGGTGCCGCTGGGGCTGCAGGGCTCGGCCGCCGTGGCCGGGCTGAGCCTGGTCGATCCCGCGCAGGTGCTCGCGGCCGCGCTGGCGCGCCGGGCGTACGGGACGCAGGGCCGACCCCACTGAATTTCCGGTCATAGAGGCGACTGGCCGATTTCGCCTACATTGCGGCGTGCGTTTTTCGCGCAACGCCCCTTGTCCGACGATTCAACTGGAGCCCCTTGAATGTCCCCACTTGACGACAGCCGTTCCGACTTCGATTCGCTTCGCCCCGGCGACAGCACCGAGCAGGGCGCCACGCGCCGCACAGCCCTGAAGGCCGCCATCGGCGTCGGCTATGCAGCCGCCGTGATGCCGGTGATGGCGCAGACCGCCATTTCCACCTCGGCCGAGGGCCTGAAGGCCGGCCCCATCAAGTACACGGTCAACGGCTTCGAGGTGCCCGCGTATGCCGCGGCGCCCGCCGGCAAGACCGGCCTGCCGGTCGTTCTGGTGATCCAGGAAATCTTCGGCGTGCATGAATACATCGCCGACACCTGCCGCCGCTTCGCCCAGCTGGGCTACCTGGCCATCGCTCCCGAGCTGTATGCGCGCCAGGGCGATCCGCGCGGCTACACCGACATTCCGAAGCTGCAGGCCGACATCGTCAGCAAGGTGCCCGACGCGCAGGTCATCGCCGACCTCGATGGCGCGCTGGCCTATGCCAAGGCCAACGGCGGCGACACCAGCAAGGCCGGCATCACCGGCTTTTGCTGGGGCGGGCGCATCGTCTGGCTCTATGCGGCCACCGGGAAGGTCAAGGCGGGCGTCGCCTGGTACGGCCGACTCGTCGGGCAGGCGAGCGACCTGCAGCCCAAGCACCCCATCGACATCGCCGCCAGCCTGCAGGCGCCGGTGCTCGGCCTCTACGGCGGAAAAGACCAGGGCATCCCCCTTGACACGGTTGATAAGATGAAAGCTGCTCTGGCCACCGGAACCGCGGCGGCCAAGGCATCGAGCTTCGTCGTGTACCCCGAGGCAGGCCACGCGTTCCATGCCGACTACCGCCCCAGCTACGTGAAGAGCGCAGCAGACGACGGATGGCAGCGCGCCACAGCCTGGTTCAAAGCCAATGGCGTCGCCTGACGACGGCGCCTTGTAGCCATCCCCGCCGAAGGCCGTCCTGTGTGACGGCCTTTTCCTTTTTATGAACGGTATGCGGTCCTGACGACCGCTCCTTTTGCGCAAGCAGCAGCTATGAATTTGATAGTCATCATCGCCGCGACCCTGGTCGCCGGCATCGGAAGTGTCTGGCTGGCGGCGTTGCTGCTGCGCGTGGGCGTGCGCAACGGCTCAGGCGGCGTGAACCCGCAGCATCTGTTGAGCCTGGCGGCCGGCGCGCTGCTCGCCACCGCCTTCATGCATCTCTTGCCCGAGGCTTTCGAAAGCCGCATCGAGCCGGCGCTGCTGTTCGCCGTGCTGCTGTTCGGGTTGGTGTTCTTCTTCCTGCTCGACAAGGCCGAGCTGTGGCACCACGGGCACGAGCATCACCATGGCAACACCCCAGAGGGGCCGGATGCGCACAAGGGTCATGACCACGCGCACGACCACGCACACGCTCACGACCACCATGGCCACGCACACAACCACGTCCCCAAGGGCGGCGGCAGCTGGGCCGTGCTCACCGGCGACAGCGTGCACTGCTTCGGCGACGGCATCCTCATCGCTTCGGCTTTCGTCGCCGACATTCGCTTGGGCCTCGTGGCTGCGCTGGCCGTGCTCGCGCACGAGGTGCCGCACCACATCGGCGATCTGGTGGTGCTGCGCCAGAGCTCGGCGAACCAGCGCGTGGCGCTCGTGAAGGTGTCGCTCGCCGGCACCATGACCATGCTCGGCGGCATCGCGGGCTGGTGGCTGGTCGACCAGTTGCACGGTTGGCTGCCGTACTTCCTGGTGCTGGCCGGGAGCAGCTTTGTTTATGTGGCGCTGGCCGACCTGATCCCTCAGCTGCAAAAACGCTTGCCCGCCCGCCAGACCGCCGCGCAGATCCTGTGGCTGGTCGCGGGCATCGTGCTGGTTACGCTGGTGAGCCGCCTTGCGCACGGCGAGCATGGGCATGACCACGGCCACGACGACCCCGGGCACGGCGAACACGGCCACGTCCACAAGGACTGACGACCGGGGCGCGGCAGCAGGGCGGGAAACTTTCCGACACCGACGCCACCGATCGGATGAACCGGAACGGCCGAAACAGGCGCACCATAGAGGCCGTTCAGCATTCATCAGCCGAGGAGCCGATCATGAATCACGTCGACGCCACCGCGCGTTCCGCTTCGCCATCCGAAGACGATGACGACAACACGCCAGCCGACGATTTCGAAGAAACCGACAGCGAAATCACCGACGACCTGTCGGAAGAAACCGGCATTGATCTCACCGATGCCAGCGAGCTCGATGCCGACAACGTGCCGGCCGACGAAGAGTTCGACCGCGTGATGAACGCCCCTGACTGATCCCCGTCAGGCCGCTTCCCGCCGCACGATCACCTGCCCGTTGCGCGCACCGCTGTGCACGCCGTGTTGCCAGGTGACGGCGCCATTCACGATCACCGCATCGATGCCTTCGGCCGGCTGCGTCGGTGTTTCGTAGTTCGCGGTGTCGCGCACTGTCGCGGCATTGAAGATGACCACGTCGGCATGGTGCCCCGGCTTCAGCGTGCCGCGTTCGTGCAGGCCGAAGTTGCGGGCGGTGAGCCCGGTCATCTTCCACACTGCCGTCTCCAGCGGGAACAGGCCCACGTCGCGGCTGTAGTGCCCGAGCACGCGCGGAAAGGTGCCCCACAAACGCGGATGCGGCTTCTCGCCGAGCGGAATGCCGTCGGAGCCGATCATGGTGTCTTCGAAGGCGAGGACGCGCTGCACATCGTCCTCGTCCATCATGAAATAGATCGCGCTGCCCGGCTGCAGGCGAACGGCCGCTTCTTCGCCCGACACGCCCCATTCGGCCGCGATGTCCTTCAGGTCACGGCCCGCGCATTCGGGGTGCGGCACGCTGGAGGCGATGAGCACGCGGCCGTCCATCATTCCGCGGTCGGTGCGGATCATGGTGGAGCCTGCGGTGTACGGGTAGCAATCCAGGCCGATGCACTGGTGCTGCATCGCTTCCTTGATGAAGGGCAGCGTCACCTTCGTCTTGCCGAAGTTCTGCGCGTTCTGCACCTTGTGGTGCGACACCACCACCGGGATGTCGAGCGCGCGGCCGATGTGGAAGGTTTCTTCGAGCGACTCCATCACGTGGTCGCTTTCGTCGCGCATGTGGGTCACGTAGAGCGCCTTGCGCGATGTGAGCGGGCGGCCGACTTCGATGATCTCCTCGGTCGTCGCCTTCACTGCGGGCGGGTAGAAGGTGCCGGTGGAAAGGCCGATGGCGCCGGCTTGCATCGCTTCCTCGACCAAGGCCTGCATCGCGGCGATTTCAACTTCGTTCGCAGGACGGTCGAGGTCGGACATCACCACCGCACGCAGCGTCGAATGGCCCACCATCGCGGCCACGTTCACCGATGACGGCGTGGCGCGCAGCGCATCGAGGTACGCGGCGAAGGTGGTGAAGCGACCCTCGGCCGGCGTGTCGAGCAGGCTCAGCGGCATCGGCAGGTCCATGTCGACGCGCAACGGCGCGGCGCTGATGCCGCAGTTGCCGGCCACCACCGTGGTCACGCCCTGTGACACCTTGAACGGCATCTGTGCCTGCGAGAGCACGGCCTGGTCGTCGTGTGTGTGCGAGTCGATGAAGCCCGGCGCGACGATGCGACCGGTGGCGTCGAGCGTCCGGTCGGCCGTGTGGCCCGTGAGCTTGCCGATGGCGGCGATGCGGCCGTCGACGATGCCGACGTCGGCATCGAAGCGTGGCGCCTTGGTGCCGTCGATCACGGTGCCGCCGCGGATCAGCAGGTCGTAGTGGGGTGTCTTGTCGGTCATTGGTGGGGTTCTTTCTTCAGCGGAAGTGGCAGGCGACCAAATGTGTGCTGGTGCCGCCATTCGAGGATGACGGGCGCTCGCTCAGCTCGGGCGTCTTCTCCTTGCACACGGCCTGGGCCATCGGGCATCGTGTGTGAAAGCGGCAGCCCGAAGGCGGATTCGCGGGACTCGGCGGATCGCCCTGCAGCAGCATGCGGCGGGCAGGCGTGCGCGGGTTGGGCACGGGCACGGCCGACAGCAGGATCTCGGTGTACGGATGCAGCGGTGCGGAGAACAGCGTGTCCCGGTCCGCGATCTCCACGATGTGCCCGAGGTACATCACCGCCACGCGGTGGCTGATGTGCCGCACCACGGCGAGGTCGTGCGCGACGAAGAGATACGCGATGCCGAACTCCGCCTGCAGGTCCATCAGGAGGTTGACCACCTGCGCCTGCACCGACACGTCGAGCGCGGAGACCGGCTCGTCGCAGACGATGAGCTTGGGGTTCAGTGCCAGTGCGCGCGCGATGCCCAGCCGCTGCCGCTGCCCGCCCGAGAACTCGTGCGGAAATTTCTTCGCGGCTTCAGGCCGCAAGCCGACGCGCGAAAACAGCCACTGCACGCGCTCGCGTCGCTCGGCCGCCGCGCCCATGCCGAAGTTGCGCAACGGCTCGGCCACGATGTCTCCGGCTGTCAGGCGCGGGTTCAACGAGGCGTACGGGTCCTGAAAAATGATCTGCAACTGCCGGCGGCGCAACCGCATCTCATTGGCCGAAAGCGTCAGCAGCTCCTCGCCATCGAGCGACACCGAACCCGAGGTCGGCTCGATCAGCCGCATCACCGACTTCGCGGTCGTCGTCTTGCCGCAGCCCGACTCGCCGACCAGCGACAGCGTTTCGCCGCGCGCGACGGAAAACGAAACCCCATCGACCGCCTGGATCGCCGGCTTGTCGGGCCGCAGCCACCGCTTGGGCGAGATGTAGTGCTTGCGCAGGTTGCGCACCTGGAGCAGCGGAACTGCGGTCGTCGTCATGCGGTCACCTCGGCTGCATCCGTTGCATCGGCCCATTGCTCTTCGACGGCGAAGCACGCCACCACATGGTCGCCGCCTTGCTGCGTGAGCTGCGGCGTCTCGACGCGGCAGCGCTCGCGCGCATGGCTGCAGCGCGCAGCGAAAGCGCAGCCGCGCCCCAGCTCGTGCGCGGCCGGTACCAGGCCCGGAATCTCCGTGAGCCGCGCGCTCGCCGTGTTCATCGCGGGCATCGAGGCCATCAGCGCGCGCGTGTAGGGATGCAGCGGTCGGTCGAAGAGATCGATCACGTCGGCCTCCTCGACTTTCTTGCCGGCATACATCACGACCACGCGGTCGCAGCTCTCGGCCACCACGCCCAGGTCATGCGTGATCATCACCACGCCCATGCCCAGCTCCTTCTGCAGCCGGCGGATGAGGTCGAGGATCTGCGCCTGGATCGTCACGTCCAGCGCGGTGGTCGGCTCGTCGGCGATCAGCACCTCGGGGTTGCAGGCCAGCGCCAGCGCAATCATCACGCGCTGCCGCATGCCGCCCGAGAGCTGGTGCGGATACTCGTTCACGCGCCGCTCGGGCTCGGGGATCTGCACCACGCGCAGCATCTCGACCGCGCGCTGCATCGCTTCGGCGCGGCTGGCCTTCTGGTGCAGCTGCACCGTCTCGGCGATCTGCCGGCCCACGGTGAGCACCGGGTTCAGCGAGGTCATCGGCTCCTGGAAGATCATCGAGATGCGGTTGCCGCGAATCTGCCGCATCTCGCGCTCGCTCAGCTGCATGAGGTCGGTGCCGCGCAGGCGCACCGCGCCCATGTGGCGGCCGGGCGGCGTGGGCACGAGCCGCAGGATCGAGAGCGCGGTCACGCTCTTGCCACAGCCCGATTCGCCGACCACGCCGAGCGTGCGGCCCGCGCGCACCGTGTACGAGACACCATCGACCGAGCGCACCACGCCGTTGAGCGTGTGGAAGTGCGTGCGCAGGTTGTCGAGTTCGAGCAGGGGCTCGCCGGGGGCGAGCGCAACATGGGACATGGGCTTCATGGTGCGCTCACAGTTGCCGAGCGAGACGCGGATCGAGCGCATCGCGCAGGCCGTCGCCCAGCAGGTTGATCGCCAGCACCGTGGCCGCCAGCAGCAGCCCCGGGTACAGGATGATGTGGAACGCCACCGCCACGAAGTTGCGGCCCTCGGCCATCATGTTGCCCCAGCTGGGTGTCTGCGCGGGCACGCCCACGCCGAGGAAGGAGAGGGCGGCTTCGGTGAGCACCGCGGCGGCCGCGACAAAGGTCGATTGCACGATCAGCGGCGCAATCATGTTGGGCAGCACATGGCGGAACAGGATGACCGGCAGCCGCGTGCCGACCGCATGCGCAGCTTCCACATAGAGTTGCTCCCGCAGCGTGAGCGCCAGCGAGCGCACCAGCCGCACCACGCGCGGTATCTCGGGCACCGTGATGGCCACGATCACCGTCGTGAGGCTCGCGCGCGTCACCGCCATGAGCGCAATCGCGAGCAGGATGCCGGGGATGGCCATGAGCCCGTCCATCACCCGCATCACCGGTCCGTCGGCCCAGCGCACGAAGCCCGCGAACAGGCCGATCAGCACGCCGAACACCGTCGCCAGCACCGCGACCGAGGCGCCGACGATCATCGATACCTGCCCGCCCCAGACCGCGCGGCTGAACACGTCGCGGCCCAGTGCGTCGGTGCCGAACCAGTGCTCTGCACCCGGTGGCTGCATGCGCGCGAGCGGGTCGATGTCCTGCGGGTCGTGCGTGGCGATCCACGGTGCGGCGATGGAGAGCGCAGCCACGGCGATCAGCAGCAGCGCGCCGATGATGAGCGTCGGGTGCTTGCGCACCCAGCGCCAGCGGGGCGGTACGAAGGGGGCATCCTCGACCGAGGATGCCGGCGCAGCGGGTAGGGGAAGGTCGCTCATCGGGAGTACGGTGGACATGGGCTCGTTCAGTACTGAATGCGCGGATCGAAGAGGCGGTAGCTCAGGTCGATCAGGAGGTTGATCAGCACGTACACACCCGCCGACAGCAGCAGCACGCTCTGGATCACCGGGTAGTCGTGGCGCTGCACCGAATCGATCACCAGCCGCCCAACGCCCGGAATGGCGAACACCGTCTCGGTGACCACCACGCCACCGATCAACAGCGCGATGCCCACGCCGATGGTCGTTGCGATGGGAATGGCCGCGTTGCGCAGCGCATGCCCCAGCACTGGCAGCACGCCCAGGCCTTTGGCGCGCGCGGTGCGGATGTAGTCCTCGTGCAGCACTTCGAGCACCGTGGCGCGCGTCATGCGCGTCACCAGCGCGATGTACACCAGGGCCAGGTTCACGCACGGCAGCACCAGCGAGCGCAGCCACTCGCCCGGTCCCTCCGCAAAGCGCACGTAGCCCTGCACCGGAAACCACGGCAGCTGGATCGCGAACGCGTAGATCAGCAGATAGCCCACGAGGAACACCGGCACCGAGAACGCGAGCACCGCGAACACCATCACCAGCCGGTCGACCCAGCTTCCCGCGCGGTAGGCCGCGAGCGTGCCCAGCGGCACCGCCACCACCAGCGTGATCAGCATGGTGAGCGCGGCGATCGACACCGTGGGCTCCAGCCGCTGGCCCAGCAGCTGCGACACCGGCACCTGCGTGAAGATCGAGGTGCCCAGGTCGCCCGTGAAGAGCTTGCCCAGCCACACCGCGAACTGCTGCCACAGCGGCAGGTTCAGCCCGAGCGCGGCGCGCAGCTTCTCGATGTCTTCCACGCTCGCGAGGTCGCCCGCAATCAGCGCGGCCGGATCGCCCGGCGACAGGTGGATCAACAGGAACACCACCACGGCCACCACCGCCATGACGGGGAGCGTCGAGAGAAAGCGTCGAACGATGTAGCCCATGGCAGTGCGCGCGTCGTGTGGCCGTTAGCGGTCGAGCGCCCAGAACATCGGCATGCCGGCCCAGAGCTTGTCCAGCCCCTTGAGGTTGGCGCGCGCGGCGAAGGCGGCTGAGTACTGGCCCGCGTTGATGTACGGCACGGCCTCGTAGGCGCGGGCCTGGAAGGCATCGAGCAGTTCGCGGCGCTTGGCGGGCACGGTCTCCTTCAGCCATGCGGTGCGCAGGTCGTCCAGCTGCTTGTCGCAGGGCCAGCCCGGCAGCGTGTTGCCGCAGGCCGCGCCCAGGTAGGCGTTGCTGATCGGCGAGTTGGCATCGAACTCGCCCGCCACCGTCACGTACATGTTCCAGCCGCCGGCCTCGGGCGCATCGCGCTTGGCGCGGCGCGCGCCGATGGAGGCCCAGTCCAGGTTCTGCGCATCGACGTTGATGCCGATGCTCTTCATGGTCTGCGCGGCCATCAGCGCCTCGGCGTTGAGGTAAGGCACGTCGCTCGGAACCAGCAGCACCACCTTCTCGCCCTTGTAGCCCGCATCGGCCAGCATCTTCTTGGCCTTGGCCACGTCGGCCTTGCGGTAGGGCTCGGCGCCGGCCGAGGTTTCGTTCGGGCTGCCGCAGATGAAGAAGGTGGGGCAGTAGGCCATGCGCATATCGAGCGGATAGCCCATGGCCGCGACGAAGCGCTCCTGGTTCACCGCCTGCAGCAGCGCCTGGCGCACCTTCGGGTTGTTGAAGGGCGGGTGCAACTGGTTCATGACCAGGAAGCCCTGGTAGGCGCCGCCCGAGCCGATCTTCACCGTGCTGTCGGTACGCAACGGCGCGATGTAGTCGGGCTGCAGTTGCTCGACGATGTCGACCTCGCCGCGCTTGAGTGCCGCGATGGCGCTGTTCGAGTCGGGCAGGTACAGCCACTCGACGCGCTCGAAGTTGCTCTTCTTGCTGCCCGCGAGGCCGTTCGGCGGTTCGCTGCGCGCCACGTAGTTGGGGTTGCGCACGAACACCGCCTTGTTGCCCGGCACCCATTCGTCGCGCTTGAAGATGAAGGGGCCCGAGCCCAGCACCTCGGTGAGCGGCGCGGTGGCCGGCATCCTGGCAAGGCGCTCGGGCAGGATCACCGGCGGAAAGCCCGAGGGCTTGGCCAGTGCGTCGAGCACCATGCCGAAAGGCTCGGTGAGCGTGAGCGTGAAGGTGCGCGCATCGCCTTGCTTCCACTCGGCGCCGCTTGCGGTCATCGCGCGGCCCAGGCTGTCGCGCGCGGCCCAGCGCTGCAGGGAGGCCACGGCATCGGCCGAGGTAACGGCGCTGCCGTCGGAGAACTTCAGGCCCGGGCGCAGCGTGAAGCTCCACTGCTTGCCGTCTTTGGACGCGGTGTACTTCTCGACCATCTGCGGTTGCGGCTTGCCTGTCGAATCCTGCGCGAACAGGGTGTCGTAGACCATGTAGCCGAAGTTGCGCGAGATGTAGGCCGTGGTGAAGGTCGGGTCGAGGATCTTCAGGTCCGCATGCGCCACCACCTTCAGCGTCTTGGGCGCGGGCGCCTGGGCGAGCGCCGGGAGGCACGCGGCGGAAAGCGCCAGGGCGGCAACGGCTGCAAGCGTTCGTCGTTTCATCGTCGGTACTCCGGTAGAGGCTGAAAAGAAGCGGGTCAGATTCATTCGCGAACACCGCGGAACCGGCTTTGCCGGGCCGCTGGTGTTGCCCCCTGGAAGGGGGTTGGAGGCCACACGAAGTGGGCAAGCCTGGGGGTCATGCCGTGATCGGCCACTTGGGCAGGCGTGCTTTCTTGTAGGGCAGGGTGTTCAAGTCGAGGGTGACTGCACCGGGCGCACCCGCGTAGATCACATGCTTCGCCACCTTCGAGTACGACGCATAGAAGTGTTGCGACGACTTCACGACGATGATCTTTTTCGCGGCCAGATCGCAGCCCAGCTGCGTGAACAGGTCGGTGCCCATCGCCTGGTTGCGCAGCGTGATCAGCACGATCTCGATGCCGTTGGTTTCGATGAGCGCGCAGTCGCCCATCGGCGTGGGCGTGCCTGCGAGACCGGTCATCACCAGGTCGTGCATCAACGCCTTCACGGTGCATTCCACATCGAGCGGGTCGCCCGAGAGCGGACTGATCTTGCCGCCGATGCGCATCGCGAGCTTCGCGCCCACGCCCGCATCGAAGGCGATGCGCACCGCGATCGGGTCCCACAGCGGGCCGAGTGCCGCGTTGGCGATGCCGCGCTCGAGCATGCGGCGCAGGATGAAGGTGGAGTCGCTCGCGGCGCCGCCGCCGGGGTTGTCGGCTCCGTCGGACAGCACCACGGGGCCGCCGTCGAAGGCCAGCGCTTCGTCGAGCGAGGCGTCGATGCTCGGGTAGTTGACCGTGAGGCCGTCGCGCATCGCGATCACCTCGTCGGCGAGCTGGCGGGCCAGTGCGTCGGCCTTGGCCTGGTCGCCATCGGTGTAGACCAGCACCTTGGTGCCCATCTCTGGCACGTCGCCCCACGAGAAGCCGTGCGTGAGCGAGACCGAGAGCACGCCGTCCTTGCCTTCGAGCGATTGCATGCGCTTGACGAAGCCAAGAGCAGGCTCCCGCGAGGTGTGCACGGTGACGATCATGTCGCAATCGACCACCGCGGCCACCGGCTTGACCTTGCCCTCGACCATCGCGGCGCAGATGTCCACCAGTTCGAGCCCGCGCTCGAGCACGTCGGTGTGTGGGTACTCCTTGAAGGAGATCATCAGGTCCGAGTTGGCGACCATCTCCGGCGTGAGGTGGTTGTGCGGATCGAGCTCGGCGCCGATCACCACCTTCGGCCCCACGATCTGCCGCACGCGCGCCAGCAGGTCGCCTTCGCAGTCGTCATAACCCTCGGCCACCATCGCGCCGTGCAGGCCGAGCAGCACCATGTCCACCGGCAGCACCGCGCGCAGGTCGCCGAGCAGCTCGTCGCGCAGCGTTTCGTAGGCATGGCGCGTGGTGGTGCCGCTGGGTTGCGCGCCGGCCACCATGCCTTCGAAGAGTTGCCAGCCCTTGTCGGCGCCGCGCATGCGTGCGGCCCACAGCGGGCCCGAGAACAGTGTCATTGCATCGGGGTGCTTGCCGGCGGGGAAGTGGCCGCGGTCCTTGAATGAAGCGAGGCCGGTCGGCATCGGGCCGAAGGTGTTGGTCTCGGTGGCGAGGGAGGCGCTGAAGACACGCATGGGGTTGTCTCTGTGGTTGTTGTGGGAGTGTCTTGTCAGGCGACTGCAGCGGTGCGCAGGCGCTGCGGCCCGAGCATTTCGGCCGTGAGCCCGAAGGCCGCGATGCGCTCGGGCAATGGCAGCCCGCGTGCCAGTGCGGCGCAGGCTTCGCCCATCGCCGCCGAGGTCTGGATGCCGTAGCCACCCTGTGCCGCGACCCAGAAGAAGCCGGGCGCATCGGGCTCGAAGCCGCCGACCAGGTCGCCGTCGGCCACGAAGGAACGCAGGCCCGCCCAGGTGCGCGTGGGGCGGCGGATGGCCAGCGTGGTCGCCTCCTCGATGCGGTGGATCGCGATGGCGATGTCCAGCTCCTCGGGCTGCACGTCCTGCGGATCGACCGGGTCGGCATTGGCCGGCGAGCCGAGCAGCATGCCGGCATCGGGCTTGATGTACCAGCCTTCGTCGGCATTGAAGACCATCGGCCAGTGCGCAACGCTCTCGCCTTCGGGCGGCGCGAAGATGAAGGCCGAGCGGCGGCGCGGCTCGATGCCCAGGGGGCGCACGCCTGCGAGCTTCGCGACGGTATCGACCCATGCGCCCGCGGCATTGAGCAGCACCGGCGCTTCGTAGACATTGCCGCCGGCCGTCACGCGCCAGCGTTCGCCGATGCGCTCGATGGCCGTGACTTCCGCATCGCACACCAGCTTGCCGCCCGCCTTGCGCATGCCGCGCAGATAGCCCTGGTGGATGGCATGCACATCCATGTCGGCCGCTTCGGGTTCGTACACGCCGCCGGCCACCTGCTCGGGACGCAGGGCGGGCACCATCGCGAGCGCTTCTTCACTGCTCAGGCGCTTGGCGCCCGTGTCCATGGCGCGCAGCACGTCCCAGTGGGCGTCGAGTTCTGCGAGTTGCGCCGTGCCGCCGACCATCAGCGCGCCGCGCGGCGTGAGCAGCGGGTGTTCGGAGAAGCCCTCGGGAGGATGTTGAAGAAACGCGCGGCTCGCCATGGTGAGGGCGCGCACCTGCGGCGTGCCGTAGCTTTCCATGAAGAGCGCGGCCGAGCGGCCGGTGGAGTGGTAGCCCGGTTGCGCTTCGCGTTCCAGAAGGATCACGCTGGCATGCGGCGCGAGCCAGTGGGCCACCGAAGCCCCGGCAATGCCGCCGCCGATCACGAGGTAGTCGGCCACGGTAAGTGTTGTTGTGCTGAGAGTCATCGCTGAAAAGTGTAGGAAGAAATTTGCGTATACGCAAATTATTTGCAGCTGACCAAGGGGAAACCATGGTGCACCGTATCGGTGAAATTTGCGTCAATGCAATTTGCGTATACGCAACTTCCGCGCCTGCGTCATCCGGGTTGCCATGGATGGTGCGCGGCCCCGCTGGCAGAATCGCCATGCACCACAAAGAGAAAGCCAAGCGTGAATCCACACACAGGGACCAAGCCGGGGACGAAGCAAAAGGACGAGGCGCCCACGCTGGACCGCACCACTTTCGGTCACCGCCTGCGCACCGCGCGCAAGCGCTTCGGCTGGACGCTGGCGCAACTGGCCGAGCGTTCGGGCGTGTCGATCACCACCATCTCGCGTGCGGAGCGCGGCCAGCTCGCGCTGGGCTACGAGAACTTCGCCGCGCTGGGTCGCGCGCTGGAGATGGACATGAACGCGATGTTCGCGGGCGCCGGCGTCAAGCCCGCGCAATTCGACGGGCCGGTGGTCACGCGCGCGGGCAAGGGCGTGGTCTACCGCGGTCTCTCGTTCGCCTACGAGTTCCTCGGCACCACGGCGGCCGGCAAGCAGATGAGCCCCGTCGTCGGCACGGTGCATGCGCGCCGCATCAACGGCCCGGAAGACTTCGCACGGCATCCGGGCGAGGAGTTCGCCTATGTGCTGTCGGGCGAGATCGAGGTGCACTTCGACACGGGCGAAGTGGTGCACCTGGCGCGCGGCGATTCGCTGTACTACGACAGCAGCATCGGCCATGCGTACGTGAGCGTGAGCCGGCAGCTCGCGAAGATCGTCGGCGTGACCTCGGGGGAGAGCGGGCACATGAAGTCGGCGCGCGAGGCGCCTGCGCTGAAGCCGGCGCGCAAGGTGGCCGCGGCGAAGAAGACGGCGCGCGGCAGCAAGGGTTGAGTGGTCTGGCCTGTCGGCGGCAGACCGCAACCCATCTACGCCACGGCCATCGCGACGAGCTTCGCGCAGCCCCCTCAGCCGAGTTGCTCGGCAAGCCCGACGATGATGCCCTCAGGCCCGCGGATGTAGGCGAGCCGATACGATTTCTCGTACTGCATCTGGCCAATGAGTTCTGCGCCATGGGCCTGCATCCGCGAAACGACGGCGTCGATGTCATCGACGGCAAACATGATGCGACGAAGACCCAAGGCGTTCACGGGCGCGTCCACGGGACCGAACCTGACCGCCGCCGGCGTGTGGAACTTGTCCAGTTCGATTCCCTGCCCATCGGGAGTGCGCAGCATCGCGAGGGTGGCCCGGACGTCTCCAAGGCCTATGAGGCTCCCGACATCAGGCCCTTCCACTGTGGATTGGCCCTCGAGTTCGAGGCCCAGCTCGATGAAGAAAGCCTTCACCGCTTCGAGATCGTCGACAACGATCAGGACGTTGTCCATTCGCTTGATTGTCATGTGCTTGGGGTCCTCTTTCAACGGCGTCGTGGCATGGGGAATCGGCGTCCGGGCCGGATGGCGCGGCATCGCGCCGGTGCTCATCCCGGTCGAGCAATCGGTCCGGTGTCTGCGTGCCTTGTACGCGTTCGGGACAACGCCCGTCAAGTCATCGCGCTGTCGCCGATTTGCGCCGCATTCCCGCTCCGGCTCGCTATGCTGGCGCCCGCCATTCATTTCGAGAAAAGAGAACCACCATGACCATGCGCTCCTCGTCCTTCTTCGCCCTGCGCTCCGTCGCCATCGCCTGCGGCTTCGCCCTGGGCGCCGTCGCCGCGCAGGCCGCGCCCGACGCGAAACTGCTCGCCGCCGCCGAGAAGGCGCAACCCGCCGTCATCGACAACCTCAAGGAGATGGTGCAGATCGAATCGGGCAGCCTGAATGTCGAGGGCCTCCTCAAGATGGCCGATGTGATCGAGGGCCGCCTGAAGGCCGCGGGCTTCAAGACCGAGCGCCGCAAGACGGAGGCCGGCGCGGGCGCCGACATCATCATCGGCACGCTCAAGGGCACCGGCAAGCGCAAGATCATGCTGCAGGGCCACATGGACACGGTGTATGCCGCCGGCATCCTCGGCAGCCAGCCCTACAAGGTGGACGGCAATCGCATCTACGGCCCGGGCATCGCCGACGACAAGGGCGGCATCGCGGTGATGCTGGCCTCGCTCAAGATCCTGGCCGATGCGGGCTGGCGCGACTACGACACGCTCACGGTGCTCGTGAACCCCGATGAAGAAGTGGGCTCGGTGGGTTCGGGCGAACTCATCGCCACCACGGCCGATCTGCACGACACGGTGCTGTCGTTCGAGCCGACGGCTGCCAAGTCGGTGGCCAAGGGCGAGTCGCTGCTGCTGGGCGCAGCCGGCATCGCGCAGGCCACGATGGAAGTGAAGGGCCGCGCGGCGCACGCGGGCGCCGCGCCCGAGCTGGGCCGCAACGCGCTGTACGAACTGTCGTACCAGATGCTGCAGACCAAGGACCTTGCGAAGGACATTCCGGGCGTGACGCTCAACTGGACCGTGGCGCGCGCCACCGGCCCGATCAACCAGATCACCGAGAAGGCGCAGGCGCTGGGCGACATCCGCATCACGCAGCCGGGTGCCGAGAAAAAACTCAATGAAGTGCTGCAGGCGAAGATCGCGAGCGGCAAGCTGATCCCCGACACGGAGACGACGGTGAAGGTCGAGGTCGGCCGCCCGGCTTTCGTGGCGGGCGCGAAGGGCCGTGCACTGGCCGAGAAGGCGCAGGCGATCTACAAGGAAATCGACCGCGACCTCGCGCTCACGCCGATGACCGGCGGCGGCACCGATGCGGGCTATGCGGGCCGCTCGGGCAAGGCCACGGTGGTCGAGAGCTTCGGCCTCGCGGGCTTCGGGTATCACGCACGCGACGAATACATCGAAGTCGATTCGATCGTGCCGCGCATCTACCTCGTCACACGCCTGCTGACCGAGATCGGCAAGCAGTAAGCGGCGCGAGGGCGGCCGGACGGCCTCGGTTTCAGGGCTGCTGGCGAGGCGGCTCGCCGGGGCGGGCCGGTGGCTTGTGGGCCGCGGCCGCAGCGGCCGCCGCCGCGGCGTGCTGTTGAGCCTGTTGCTGCTGCTGCTGGCGCGCCTGGGCTGCCTGCTGTTGCTGTTGGCGCATCTGGGCCTGTTGCGCCTGCTGCTGTTGCTGCATCTGCTGCTGGCGTTGTTGCTGCTGTTGTTGCATCGCCTGCTGCTGTTGTTGTGCGCGTGCGGCCTGGGCTTGTTGTTGCTGCTGTTGCTGTTGCTGTTGCTGTTGCTGGCGGCGCATCTGGTCCTGCTGCTGGCGGGCCTCGTTCTGGGCCTGCTGCTGCTGCCGTTGTTGCTGTTGTTGCTGGGCCTGTTGCCGCTGGATCTGCTGCTGTTGCGCCTGTTGCTGCTGGGCCGCGCGGGCCTGTTGCTGCGCCTGCTGCTGTTGCTGTTGCATCTGCTGGCGGCGTGACTGGTCCTGTTGCGCCTGCTGGGCCTGTTGGGTTTGCTGCTGCTGGCGCTGCCGGTCCTGCAACGCGCGCTGCTGTTGTTGCTGGGCTTGCTGGGCGGTGGCGCGCGCCTGCTGTTGCTGTTCCATTTGCTGGCGGCGCAACTGTTCCTGCTGTTGCTGCTGCTGGACACGGGCCTGTTGTTGTTGCGGCGGCTGCTGGTTGGGGGCATGCGCCTGTTGTTGGGCCTGGGCCTGTTGTTGTGCCTGCTGCGCTTGCTGGCGTCGTGCCTGGTCCTGCTGCTGCATCTGTGCCTGCCGGGCCTGCTGTTGCTGTTGGGCTTGCTGGGCCTGCAGCTGCTGTGCCTGATGTTGTTGAGCCTGCTGCTGTGCGCGTTGCTGGGCTTGCTGTTGCTGCAATTGTTGCTGTTGTGCCGCGGCCTGCTGCTGCCGCGCCTGTTGTTGTTGCTGTTGCTGCTGCTGTTGCTGCAGTTGTGCGAACTGCGCCTGTTGTTGCTGCTGCGCAGAGTTGGGCGGCGGCGCGCCGGGCGGCATACCACGCGGACCACCGTTGCGGTCGTTGTTGTTGTAGACATTCCGCACGTTGTTGACCACCGTGGTCGAGCGCGAGATGTAGGTGCTGTTGTTGTAGACCACCGCGGGCCGTGCGTAGGCCGGCTGCACCATGCGGTCGGGGCCGCGGTCACGACCGCGATCGCGCGGCGCGCCCCAGTTCATGTTCCATGCGTTCCAGCCCCAGCCGTGGCGCTCCAGCGCGGCGCCGACGATCACGCCCGTGCCGAATGCCAGCGCACCGGCCGCTGCAACCTGGCCGCGGCTGTAGCCGGGCGCGACCTCCATGGGTGGCGGTGCATAGGCATAGCCGGGGTACACGGGCAAAGGCTCGCCGTAGATCACCTGCGGGTCGTAGCGCGGCACGTACACCACGTCGGACTGCACGGGTTCGATGGTGATCAGTTGCTGCGGCGGCTCGATCACGGCGGGCCCGCCGTAGACCGGCTGCATGTCCGGCGCCGGCACGTAGTCGCGCGGCGCGGCGGCGCTGGCCACTCGCAGCTTGTCGTTGTTCTTCAGCCGGCCCGCCTTCGATGCGCGCTGCCGCATGACCTGGATCGCGTTCATCACGTCGGCCGGGTCGTTGTAGTAGGCCTTGCCGAGCGATTCTGTCCAGGTGATGTTGCCTGCGAGCTGGTCGAGCACGGGGCGGAAGGCGGTGAGCGATTTCACGCTCGGGTCCCACGGCTGCTGGTTGGCTGCGTCGGCGAGTGGGCCGGCCTTGAGCCTGCTGTTCTGTCCGAGCCAGTCGTGCGCGGCGGTGATCTGCTCGGGGTAGGTGGCGCCGGCCAGGATCTGTGCGACCAGCTTGTCGGGATAGAGCGCGATGGGCGCGACCAGTTGGTAGAGCTGCTCTGCCGATGGCGGCGTGTAGGCGACCGGCACCGGTGCCGCGGGCGCCGCGGCAGGGGCTTGCGGCACCGTGGGCGGAGGCATCGAGATGGCCGGGTCCGCGGTAGCGCTCGGTGGCGCGGCGGCGGGTGGTGCGGCTTTGTCGCAGCCCGCGAGGGCGAGCGCGCCAATGCACAGCGAAACCGCGAGAAGGCGAGGGGCGCGGGAGAAGGGGGGACGTTGGATGTTCATAGGAGTTCCATCAAGGCGCCGACGTCACGCCTGACTCTCTCAACGGTCCCTGACGGTCTGCGATGACCGATCCTGCGCCTGTGATGCAACCGTCTGTGTCGTCCGGGCCCTGCTGCCGGTGTGGGGCACCGCCCACACGCGGGCAACCGTCGCCTACTTGGCGCCGCCGGAGTACTTGGTGACGCTGGTGGCGCTCACGTGGTAGCCGCTCACGCCCATCATGGAATCGTTGCGCTGTGTCTGCAGCTTGCCGGTGACCCACACCGTGTCCATGGCGCGGAACTTGGCGCCCTTCTGCGGAATGACGTGCAGGATCTGGTTGGCCGGCGGCGGCGGCGTGTGGATGCAGGCGCCGAAGTAGGGCACGAGCAGGAACTCGGTGACTTCGCCCTTGGCCTCTTCGAGCGGCACGATGAAGCCCGGGATCTTGATCTCGGCGCCATTCATCGCGGGGTTGGTCGGCGCGTTGTTCGACACCTCCTGCATCTTCATGAGCATCTCGTTGGCGCGCGGGTCGCCGTCGTCCAGCGCGCTCAGGTCCATGCCCTTGAACTCCTTGGCCGGGTCCCAGTCCTTGGGCACCAGCTCTTCCCAGGTGATCTGGCGCGGCTGGCCCGGCGTGCCCTTGGCGACGACGGGTGCTGCCGCCTTGCCGCCGAGCGGGTTCGATGCGGTGGTGTCCTTGGGCGCGGGCTCGGCGGCCCACGCGGCCGCTGCGAGGCCGGCACCGGCGAGCAGCATTGAAAGGCGAGTGAAAGCTTGGATCGTGGAGGTCTTCATGGTTCAAATCCTCGGTGAGAGGCCGTCCGCCAGTGAGAGTCGGTAGGCACGGATGCCAGGCAAGAGGCTTGCCAGCCAACCTGCGACCAGCAGGCTCGCCATCAGCAGCCATTCGTTGAGTGTAGGTTCCGAGAGGCTCAGTGTCAGCCCGAACTGCGACTGCAGCCACGGCGACAGCAGGGCGATGCCGAGCACCGCCATCACCACGCCGAAGGCCACGCCCAGCACGGTGACCATGGCGCCTTCGAGCGCGAGCAGCGCCAGCACATGGCGCAAACCCGCGCCCACGGCGCGCAGCACGGCCAGTTCGCGCCGCCGCTCGTTCAGGCCTGCCATCACCACCGAGACCAGGCCCGCGAGGCTGACGAGCGCGACCAGGGCCGACATCAGCAAGAGCGCGTTCTCGCCGATGCCGATCACGCTCCAGAGTTCGTCGAGCGCCACGCCGGGAAGGATAGCCATCAGCGGTTCGCCGTTGTAGGTCGAAATCCAGCGCTGCACGCCGAACACCGCGGCGCGGTTCTTCAGGCCCACGAGCGCGGCCGTCACGTTCTTGGGCGTGAGGTCGAACTTGCGCACCTGCTCGGCGGGAATCTTCACGCCCGGCATCGGCGCGCCGCCCACCCATTCGAGGTGGATGGCTTCCATGGCCTCCAGGCCGATGTGCACCGTGCGGTCGACCGGCGTGCCGGTGCGCGCGAGCACGCCGACCACGGTGAAGGGCTTGTCGGCATGCTCGGCCACGTTGAGTTCGCCGCTGCCGTGGGCGAGCGTGATCTTCTGGCCCAAGTGGTAGCCGAGCTTGTCGGCCACTTCCGCACCGACCACCGCATCGAAGAGTTCGCTGAAGGGCTTGCCCTCGCGCAGCTTCAACAACTGCTTGTCGCCGTAGCGAAAGCGCGCGAAGTACTCGGGCGAGGTGGCCAGCACCGCGAAGCCGCGGTGCGAATCGCCCAGCGACAACGGCACGACCCAGTCGACGCCCTGGTGCGCGGCCAGCGCCTGCACGCTCTTCCACGAGATGTTGTTGGTGGCCGCACCGATGCGGAACACCGAGTACAGCAAGAGCTGCGTGGAGCCGGTGCGCGCGCCGACGATGAGGTCGGTGCCCGAGACGGACGACGCGAAGTTCTCGCGCAGTTCGGTGCGGATGCGTTCCACGCCGAGCAGCAGGAAGGTCGAGAGCGCAATCGAGAACACGGTAAGCGCGAGCGTGAAGCGGCGGTTCCAGGCGCTGCGCCACGCAATCGAGAAGAGTGCGTTCATGCATCCACCGCCATTGCGCTGGATGCCGCGCGATTGATCTCAGGCAGCAGCACATGCCGCGCAAAGCGCTGCGCAATGCGCTGGTCATGGCTCACGAACACGAGCGCGCTGTGGTTCACCGCGCAGGCCGTGAGCAACACGTCGAGAAAGGCTTCGCGCCGGTCTTCGTCGAGCGCGGAGGTCGGCTCGTCGGCAATCACCACCTCGGGCTGGCCGATGAGCGCGCGCGCCGCGGCCACGCGCTGCTGCTGGCCCACGGAGAGCTGCAGTGCCTGGCGCTTCCAGAGGTTGCGGTCCAGGCCCATCTGGTCGAGCAGGTGTTCGGCTTCTTCGCGCGAGCTGCCGCTGCGCGCGGCCTGCGCCTCGCGCCGGGCCGAGAAGCGGCAGGGCAGCAGCACGTTGTCGAGCACGCTCAGGTAAGGCAGCAGGTTGAACTGCTGGAAGATGTAGCCCACGTGCGCCACGCGGCAGCGGTCGCGCGCGGCGCCCGAGAGCTTGGACCAGTCGTGTCCCAGCAGCGTGACGCGGCCCTCGTCGGCCACCAGCACGCCCGCCAGCAGCGACAGCAGCGTGCTCTTGCCGCAGCCGCTCGGGCCATGCAGGAACACCGATTCACCGGCGGTGATGCGGAAGGCCTCGATGTCGATGCACGGCGTCTTCACGCCGGGCCACGCAAAGCGCAGCGATTCGGCCGCAAGCACGACGCGCAGGGGCGTCGGGTCGGCCTGCAAGGCGGTGTTCACAGTCTTACTTGCCCCAGCCAAGGCGTGCGGGCTGGGCCGCCTGCGCACCTGTGGGGCGCTTGAGCTGGCGCTTGAACTGGCCTTGCGACGAAGCGATCTGCGAATCGATCTGGCGCAGGCCCTTGAACACGCTGAACAGGTTCAGGTCGATGAACTTCGCAGCCGCTGCATTGGTGCAGTTGAAGGAGAAGGTGGCGTCGAGGTCCGCATGACCCACGGGCTCGTTCGGGTCGGGGTTGCCGAGGCCGAGCGCGCCGGAGCGCAGGTCGACCGGGCCGAGCTTGCAGTTGGCAGCGGGGTCGATGGCAAAGAGCTTGTCGGCCGCGCGCAATTGGGCGATGGCGTCGGCCACGGTTTTCTTCTCGGCATCGGTCTTCGGTGCGCGTTCGAAGCCGACGATGTTGTCGAGCGGGGATTCCATGTCGATCACCACCGTGGGACCGTCGATGGCCACGTCCAGCTTCATCTGGCCGTGCACATGCGCATGCTGCTGCTGGGCTTGCGCGGAGAGGAACGGGGCTGCTGCGAAAAGCGCTGCAGCGATTGCGAGACCGGAGTTGCGTCGGAGTCGGATGTGTTTCATGGTTCTGCGCCTTGCCGGGTCGGCAGCCCCGGCGTGTTGCTCCATTCGCTCCAGCTGCCGGCATAGAGCGCGGTCGTCCCGAGCCCGGCGATCTGCATCGCAAGCAGGTTGGGCACCGCGCTCACGCCGCTGCCGCATTGGTGGACGACCGTCGCCGCATCGCGTCCCGCGAGCAGCGCTTCGAACTCGGCACGCAATCGCGATGCCGGCTTGAACTTGCCGTCGGGGCCGAGGTTGTCGGCGAAGGGCCGGTTCAGGGCCCCGGGGATGTGACCGGCAATCGGGTCCAGAGGTTCCACCTCGCCGCGATATCGTGCACCGGCCCGTGCGTCGATCAGCTGCTGGTCAGGTTGGCCGAGACTATGCAACACGGTGGCGGTAGTCACCAGCCTGGCCAGCGGCTCGTCCGGTACGAAATTCGACTGGAAACGCGCGGGTTCTTCGTGGTCGGTCACTTCGCCGCCCGCGGCCTGCCAGGCCTGCAGGCCGCCGTCGAGAACGGCCACCGCGTCGTGGCCCATCCACTTGAGCATCCACCACAGGCGCCCGCAGTAGTTGGCGCCGTTGCGGTCGTACACCACGGCCTGCATGTCGTTGGAGAAGCCGACGCTCGAGAGCCAGGCCGCGAACTTCTCGCGGCTGGGCAGCGGGTGGCGGCCACCCGAGGCGGGCACGCCGTCTTCCTGCGCCACCACCACATCGCCATGGGCGCCGGGCATGCCGTGCTTTGCGCTGAGGTCGGTGTCGAGGTTGGCGTACTGCGCGCCGGGAATGTGCGCGGCCGCGTAGAGCTGCGGGCCGGCCTCGGGTTTCATGAGTTCGAAGCTGCAGTCGAACACCATGTGGGGCGTATCGCTGTTCTGCAGTTGCTGGAGCTGTTCGACGCTGATGAGGGTGGTGTACATGGCGTGTTCTCCTTCGACGGGATGGTTCTTCAGTGTTCTTCGGCCGGCGCCTTGGGCACCGCCCGCTGGCGCAGTATGGTGGCCGCGATGCCGCTCACCACGATGAGCGCCATGCCGCCCCAGCCGGCGGCGTCGATGCGGTCGTCGAACAGCACCACGCTGTAGAAGGCCGCAAAGACAATGCCCGAGTACTGCAGGTTGGCCACCACCAGGGTGCCGGCCTGGGTCTTGGCGGTGGCGTAGGCGCGCGTCATGCAGAGCTGCCCGAGGGCGGCGAGCAGTCCGATGGGCAGCAGCCACAGCGCATGCTGCCAGGTCCACGAACTGCCGCCCGAGAAACCGGTGGCGGCGGTGGCGAAGGCCCCGGCCACGGCGGAGCCGACCGCGAAATAGAACACCGTGCGCAGCTCCGGCTCGCCGATGCGCGACAGCGCCACCACCTGCATGTAGGCGAAGGCGGCCGTGAGGCCCGAGAGCAGGCCCAGCATGCCCGCGAAGCCCTCGTTGCCGTTGACCGTGGGCTTGAGCATCAGCACCACGCCGATGAAGCCCGCGAGCACGGTCATCGCCAGCGCGCCCTGCAGGGGCGGCTTTTCGACGCGCCCGTCGCGCCCGGGCACCGGCACCCAGGCCAGCAGCGTGCCGCCGATGAGGAAGGCCGCGACCCAGACGCTGCTCATGTAGTTGAGCGTGACGGCGGTGGCCAGCGGCAGGTGGGCGATGGCGTAGAACCATGCGCCCAGCGAGATCACGCCGATGGTGCTGCGCCAGGCGTGCATGCCGGGGTAGCTGGTGGCCAGCGAGACGCGGAGTTTGCGTGACAGCAGCCAGAGAAAAACGATGCCGATGAGGCCGCGGCCCAACACCATCTCGCCGCTGTTGAACCACTGCGAGGCCACCTTGACCACGACGCTCATCGTCGCGAACAAAAAGGCGCCGAGCACCATCCAGAGCGCTTGCATCGTCTCGACTCTAAGTAAGGGAAAAGGGTGCCCCGGCAGGTGCGGGGCGGGGCGATGTCACGCGGTTTGCTGCATGGCCGTTCGATACCACTCGTGGAACTGCTGCATGCCGTCTTCCATCGGGCTCTGGTACGGGCCGGTCTCGTTGTCGCCGCGCAGCATCAGCGCGCGGCGGCCGGCGTCCATGCGCTCGGCGATCTCGTCGTCTTCCACGCAGGTTTCCATGTAGGCGGCCTGCTGGGCCTCGACGAATTCGCGCTCGAAGGCGACGATTTCCTCGGGGTAGAAGAACTCGACCATGTTGAGCGTCCGGGTCGGGCTCACCGGGTGCAGCGTCGACACGGTGAGCACGTGCGGATACCACTCGATCATCACGTGCGGGTAGTAGGTCAGCCAGATCGCGCCGTACTTCGGCGGCTTGCCGTCGCGGTACTTGAGCAGTTGCTCCTGCCACTTCTGGTAGATGGGGCTGCCCGCCCGGCCCAGGCGGTTGGCCACGCCCACCGTCTGCACCGAGTAGTTGGAGTTGAACTCCCAGCGCAGGTCGTCGCAGGTGACGAAGCTGCCCAGGCCCGGGTGGAACGGGCCGACGTGGTAGTCCTCCAGGTAGACCTCGATGAAGGTCTTCCAGTTGTAGTTGCACTCGTGCAGCTCGACGCGATCGAGCGTGTAGCCCGAGAAATCGAGGTCGGCCTGTGGGCCCAGGCCGCGCATGTCGGCGGCCACGTCGCGGCCCGTGCCGTCGGCGTTTTTCTCGAACAGGAGGCCGTTCCACTCGGTGAGCGGGTAGTTGTGCAGGTGCAGGCAGGGGTCCTGCTCGAAATGCGGCGCGCCGATCAGCGTGCCCGTGGTGCGCGGGTCGCTCGCGGCGTAGGTCCAGCGGTGCAGCGGGCAGACGATGTTGCCGCCAGCCTGGTTGTCCAGCTGGCCGCGGCCCTGCAGGATCAGCGCCTGGCGGTGGCGGCACACGTTGGAGATCAGCTCCACGCCCTTGGGCGTGTGGACCAGCGCGCGACCCTGGTGCTCCTGCGGCAGGGTGTGGAAGTTGCCCATTTCGGGCACGGCGAGGCGATGGCCGACATAGCGGGGCCCTCGCGCAAAAAGGTTCTGCATTTCGCGGGCGTACAGGGCCTCGTCGAAATACGCGGAAACTGGAAGTTGGCTCGCGGCCTGCTGCAGTTGAAGACTTAAATCAGACATGGAGGACCTGACCAAGCTCCCCACAGGGAGAAAAAAAGGAAATAACGGAAGGCGCCGTCTAGAAGGTTCAACGGCCCGAAGAGTGTGTTGGTTTGCCAACAAGAAGAGTTCGCATTGTACCCGGGGGGCCCCATTTGTCCCCCCGCCCTAAAATGCCCTGTTTCACCCACGTTCCGTTGCATGCCCAAGGTGCCTTCCCCTTCTTCTTCTTCCAGCCCGGCGGCCATGCCCGATACGGGGCCGTTGCCCGTCAGTTACGAAGCGGGGCTTCAGGAACTGGAACAACTGGTTGCAGAACTCGAATCGGGCCAGCTGCCGCTCGATCAACTGCTCGGCAGCTACCAGCGCGGCGCCGCATTGCTCGCGTTCTGCCGCGACAAGCTGCAGGCGGTCGAAGACCAGATCAAGGTGCTCGATGCGGGCAGCCTGAAGGCCTGGACGGCCGAATGAGCGCGGCCACGATGACCGACTGGACTGCCGCGCGGCTCGCCGGCTGGAGCGAACCGCATCTGGCCCGCGTCGAAGCGGCACTGTCGCGCTGGGTCGGCGTCGATGCGCCGGTGCTGCTGGGCGACGCCATGCGCTATGCGGTGCTCGACGGCGGCAAGCGGCTGCGGCCGCTCCTGGTGCTCGCGGCCAGCGAGGCGGTCGGCGGCAATGAAGCCGCTGCGCTGCGCGCGGCCTGCGCCACGGAACTGATCCACGCCTATTCGCTCGTGCACGACGACCTGCCCTGCATGGACAACGACGTGCTGCGCCGCGGCAAGCCCACGGTGCATGTGAAGTTCGGCGAGGCCGACGCGCTGCTCGCCGGCGATGCGCTTCAAGCCCTGGCCTTCGAGCTGCTGACGCCCGAAGGCGACGAGATTCCCGCGGCCACGCAGGCCACGCTGTGCCGCCTGCTTGCGCGCGCCGCCGGCAGCCAGGGCATGGCGGGCGGCCAGGCGATCGATTTGGCCAGCGTCGGCATCGCGCTCGACGAAACGCAACTGCGCGAAATGCACCGCCTCAAGACCGGCGCGCTGCTGCAGGGCAGTGTCGAGATGGGCGCCGCCTGCGGCAACGTGTCAGGCGACGCGCTGAAGGCGTTGTGCGAATACGGCGCGGCCATCGGCCTGGCCTTCCAGGTGGTGGACGACATCCTTGATGTCACTGCCGATTCGCAAACCCTGGGCAAGACCGCCGGCAAGGATGCCGCTGCCGACAAGCCCACCTACGTGTCGCTGCTCGGCCTCGACGGCGCGCGCACGCAGGCCCGCCAACTGCTGGCCGATGCGCTCGCCGCCCTGACCAGGAGCGGCCTGGCCGACACCGCCGCGTTGCGCGCGCTGGCCCACATGGTGGTCGACCGCGACCGCTGAGAAAAGAACAAACCCCCACATGGCTCCGCTGCTTCCCACTCTCCACGACCCCTCGCCGATCCGCCAGTACGACCGCGCACAGCTGCGGCAACTGTCCGACGAGGTGCGCGCCTGCGTGCTCGACAACGTCTCGCGCACCGGCGGCCACCTGAGCTCCAACCTCGGCACGGTCGAGCTCACGGTCGCGCTGCACCACGTGTTCAACACGCCGCACGACCGGCTGGTGTGGGACGTGGGCCACCAGACCTATCCGCACAAGATCCTCACCGGCCGGCGCGAGCGCATGCCCACGCTCAGGCAGATCGGTGGCATCTCGGGCTTTCCGCAGAGGAGCGAGAGCGAGTACGACACCTTCGGCACCGCGCACTCGTCCACCAGCATCTCGGCCGCGCTCGGCATGGCGATGGCGGCCAAGCAGAAGGGCGAAGACCGCTACACCGTGGCCATCATCGGCGACGGCGCATTGACGGCCGGCATGGCCTTCGAGGCGCTCAACAACGCGGGCGTGTGCGACTGCAAGTTGCTCGTGATCCTGAACGACAACGACATGTCGATCAGCCCGCCCGTGGGCGCGCTCAACCGCTACCTCGCGCAGTTGATGAGCGGCAATTTCTACGCCGCCGCCAAGAACGTCGGCAAGAGCGTGCTGCGCGCCGCGCCGCCGCTTTTCGAACTCGCCAAGCGCTTCGAGCAGCATGCCAAGGGCATGGTGGTGCCGGCCACGCTGTTCGAGCAGTTCGGCTTCAACTACGTCGGCCCGATCGACGGGCACGACCTCGATTCGCTGGTGCCTACGCTCGAGAACCTCAAGCACCTGAGCGGCCCGCAGTTCCTGCATGTGGTCACGAAGAAGGGCCAGGGCTACAAGCTGGCCGAAGCCGACCCGGTGGCCTATCACGGCCCGGGCAAGTTCGATCCGCAAGTGGGGCTCGTCAAGTCGACCGCGGTGGCCAAGCAGACCTTCACGCAGGTGTTCGGCCAGTGGCTGTGCGACACGGCCGCGCACGACGGCCGGCTCGTGGGCATCACGCCCGCGATGCGCGAAGGCTCGGGGCTCGTCGAGTTCGAGCAGCGCTTTCCTGATCGCTACTACGACGTTGGCATCGCCGAGCAGCATGCGGTCACCTTCGCGGCCGGACTGGCTTGCGAGGGCCTCAAGCCGGTGGTCGCGATCTATTCGACCTTTCTGCAGCGCGCGTACGACCAACTGATCCACGACGTCGCGATCCAGAACCTGCCGGTGGTGTTCGCACTCGACCGCGCGGGCCTCGTGGGCGCCGATGGCGCCACGCACGCGGGCGCCTACGACATCCCGTTCCTGCGCTGCATTCCCAACATGAGCATCGCCTGCCCGGCCGACGAGCGCGAGTTGCGCCAGTTGCTCACGAGCGCCTACGAACAGAACCACCCGGTGGCCGTGCGCTATCCGCGCGGTGCGGGTGCCGGCGTTGCGCCGCACCTCACGCTCAAGTCGCTGCCTTTCGGCAAGGGCGAAGTGCGCCGCGAGGGCAAGCGCATCGCGATCCTCGCGTTCGGCTCGCTGCTGTATCCCGCGCTCGCTGCCGCCGAGTCGCTCGATGCCACGGTGGTCAACATGCGCTGGGCCAAGCCGCTGGACGTCGAACTGCTGCTGGAGGTGGCGGGCACGCACGATGCCATCGTCACGCTCGAAGAGGGCGCCACCATGGGCGGCGCGGGCAGCGCGGTGCTCGAGGCATTGCAGGCGGCCAACGTGCAGAAGCCGGTGCTGCAGCTCGGCCTGCCCGACCGCTTCATCGAACACGGCGATCCGGCCAGGCTGCTCGCATCGATCGGACTCGATGCACCGGGCATTGCGGCATCGATCGCGCAACGCTTCGGCGCCGTCGCAGGGTAAACCCCGGCCGGCCGCTGTAGGCCGGTTTTTACAATCAAGAAGACTTAGACAAAAGTCCCCAACGCGGTCACAAGCCGCGTTTCGTTTTTTTCAAAGAACCCGGAGAGAATCAATGGATCGTCGTTCCCTCATCAAAAACGCTGGCATCGCCGGCGTTTTGGCCGCCGGCATTGCGCCCGCGGTCCACGCGCAGGCCACCGTTCGCTGGCGCCTGGCGTCGAGCTTCCCCAAGTCGCTGGACACCATCTTCGGCACCGCCGAGGTGTTCGCCAAGAGCGTCAGCGACATGACCGGCGGCAAGTTCCAGATTTCCGTGCACGCAGGCGGCGAACTGATGCCCGCCTTCGGCGTGGTCGATGGCGTGCAGAACGCATCGGTCGAAATGGCCCACACGGCGCCTTACTACTTCTACGGCAAGGACCCGACCTTCTGCCTCGGTTGCGCAGTGCCCTTCGGCATGAACACCCGCCAGCAGAACGCATGGATGTACGAAGGCAACGGCCTGAAGCTGATGCGCGCGTTCTACGCCAAGTACAACATCATCAACCTGCCGGGCGGCAACACGGGCGCGCAGATGGGCGGCTGGTTCCGCAAGGAAATCAAGTCGGTCGCCGACCTGAAGGGCCTGAAGTTCCGCACCAATCCGTTCGCGGGCAAGGTGCTCGAACCCTTCGGCGTGATCCCGCAATCGATCCCCGGTGCAGACCTGTACCCGGCGCTCGAAAAGGGCACGCTGGACGGCCTGGAATGGGTCGGCCCGTACGACGACCAGAAGCTCGGCTTCAACAAGATCGCGCCGTTCTACTACTACCCCGGCTGGTGGGAAGGCGGCCCCGAGCTGGACTTCTACATCAACACCAAGGCGTGGGAAGGCCTGTCGGCCGACTACAAGGCCATCGTCGAAGCGGCTGCAGCGCACGCCAACATCACGATGACCGCCAAGTACGACGCCAAGAACCCGATCGCGCTCAAGCAGCTCGTGGGCTCGGGCACCAAGCTGCGTCCGTTCTCGCAGGACGTGATGAACGCGGCCTTCAAGTCGGCCCAGCAGATCTACTCGGACCTGAACAACAGCAACCCCGAGTGGAAGAAGATCTACGGCGACTGGTCCAAGTTCCTGGCCGACCAGAACGCCTGGTTCCGCTACACCGAAGGCACGTTCGACCGCTTCATGCAGCAGCAGAAGCTGTAAGCGTCACCCGCTTCGCCTGTGACAGCAAAAAGCCCCGCCGGTTTCGGCGGGGCTTTTTTTCATTTCTCGGGCGGCGGCGACGAGGGCATGGCGCGCGCCGCCACACGTTGACCGAAGGCGACTAGCACCTGCGGATCGTAGGCATGGAACCAGGTGATGCCGCCGAAGCGCCGGCGCACCAGCAGCCGCGGCGCGATCACGCGTTCGAGCATGCGGATGTGCACCAGCTTGAGCTGCGCCACGTCCTCAGCCCGCACGCGCTTGTTCCAGAGCCAGGTCTGCGTGAGCACGTCGCCTTCGAGGCGGGTGCGGCTGTAGACGATCCAGTAGCCGACCCACGCCACGCACAGCCCCGCCACACCGAACACGAAGAGGCTGGTGGCCGACCAGCTGGTCGTGCGCAGCGACGGCAGGCTCCAGAGCGCGAACGCGAAAAGATCCACCACGAGCACCACCGCCAGCGTGCGCAAGAGCGGCGGGAAGGCGGCGCTCTCGAGTGGGCCGGCGGCGTTGCCTTCGCTTTCGCCGGTCACTGCTTGGGGGCGTCGCCGGAGGCCGGCGGCGTTTCCAGCGCCGGTGCAGGCGTTTCTTCCGTCTTCTTCCCGTTGCCGAACGGGTCTTCCATGTTCACGCCGTTGCTGTCGGGTTCGGGCGGCGGCATGGCGTCGGCCGGCATGTCGAGGTTGACCTTGTCGATGTCCACGACCTTTTCCTTGTCGAGGAACACGGTCACCGTCTGCGGGAAGAAGATCACGATGGCCACCAGCAACAGCTGCATCCCCACCCACGGGATGGCACCCAGGTAGATGTCGCGCGACTCCACCTTTCGGGGTAACGCCCCGTTCTTGAAGAGGGTGTCGGCGATGCCCCGTAAATAGAACAGCGCAAAACCGAACGGTGGATGCATGAACGAGGTCTGCATGTTCACGCACAGCAGCACGCCGAACCACACCATGTCGATGCCCAGCTTGTGCGCCACAGGGCCGAGCAGCGGCAGGATGATGAAGGCGATCTCGAAGAAGTCGAGGAAGAACGCGAGGAAGAACACGAAGATGTTGACCGCGATCAGGAAGCCGACCTGGCCGCCCGGCAGGCCCGAGAGCATGTGCTCGATCCACTTGGCGCCGTCCACGCCCTGGAAGACCAGCGAGAACACGCGCGAGCCGATCAGGATGAACACCACCATGGCCGTCAGGCGCATGGTGCCTTCCATGGCGTCCTTCATCAGCTGCCAGTTCAGACGGCGATGGACGAGCGCGAGGATCAGCGCACCCACCGCGCCCATGGCGCCGGCCTCGGTCGGCGTGGCGATGGCGCGGTCCATGAAGGGCAGGCCGCCCATCGAGCCGAGCACCGCGAAGATCAGGATGGCGGAGGGGATGATGCCGCGCAGGCACTTGCCCCACAGCGCCCAGCCGTTGAGCGTGCGCGCGGTGATGGGCAGGCCCGGCACGTAGTGCGGGCGGATGCGCGAGACCAGGAAGGTGTAGATCGCGAAGATCACCACCTGCAGGATCGACGGACCCCAGGCGCCCTTGTACATCTGGCCGACGTCGGTGCCGAGCTGGTCGGCCATGACGATGAGCACCAGCGAGGGCGGCACCAGCTGCGTGATGGTTCCCGAGGCGGCGAGCACGCCGGTCGAATAGCGCATGTTGTAGCCGTAGCGCATCATGATCGGCAGCGAGATCATCGCCATCGCGATCACCTGGCCGGCCACCGTGCCGGTGATGGCACCGAGGATGAAGCCCACGATGATCACCGAGTAGCCCAGGCCGCCGCGGATCGGGCCGAAGAGCTGGCCCATGGAGTCGAGCATGTCCTCGGCCAACCCGCATTTCTCGAGCACGGCTCCCATCAATGTGAAGAACGGGATCGCGAGCAGCGTCTCGTTCGACAGGATGCCGAAGACGTTCAGCGGCAGGTTGGCCATGAAGCCGGCCGGGAACCAGCCCATCTCGATGGCGATGAAGCCCGACAGGAGGCCGAGGGCGGAGAGCGAGAACGCGACCGGGAATCCGATCAGCATGATCACCACGAGCCCCGCGAACATGATCGGGGCGAAATTTTCCATGTGCATTGCGACTTACCTGCGGTGCGTGCGGGAGAGGAGGGGGCCTGATGAGGGAGCGCGAAGGGCGCCCATCACTGCACCGGCTTCTCGTAGTGCGTGTCCATCTGGATCAGGCCGCGCAGGTAGGCGATGCGCTTGATGATTTCCGAGACGCCCTGCAGGAACATCGCGGCGAAGCCCACGGGCATCAGCAGCGCCGCAGGCCAGCGGATGAGGCCGCCGATGTTGCCGGACATCTCGCCGGTGACCCAGGTGTTCCAGAAATACGGCCACGTGAGATAGGTGAAGAGCGCCATCACCGGCAGCAGGAAGAAGATGAGGCCGAACAGGTCGACATACACCGGCCCGTAGCCCTTGAGCTTGCCGTAGATGATGTCCACGCGCACATGCTCGTTGAAGCGAAGCACCACAGGTGCGCCCAGCATCACCGTGGCGGCGAACAGGTACCACTGGATTTCGAGGAACGCGTTGTTGCTGAAGTCCAGGCCGTACCGGACGATGGCATTGGCCGCCGAGATGAGCGAGGCGGCCAGTACGGCATAACCGGCGAACTTGCCGAGTTTTTCGCTGATCCAGTCCATGCCGGTCGCGAATTTGAGGAATGCAGACAAGGGGGTGTCTCCCACGAAGCCCAAGGTGAAACGCCGGCCCCTGGTGGGGGCTGCGCAAAGCCCGCAATGGTATCCCGGCGAACCTTCGTATTGCTTTGCCGGGAACCCGGGTTTACCCCAAAGCCGCATCTCGCGGGTGGATCGCAGGCGGGCCGGCCGGTCGCCATAATTGCCCATGTCTTCGAGTCCGTCGCCCTCGGCGCCCTTCGGCGCGGCGAACCTGCCGCATTCCATCGATTCGCCCGACATGTGCCGCGCTGGCCGCGACCTGCTCTCGCTGGCCCTGATCGATGCGCGTAACCACACGCTGCACCTGCTGACCCTGTACGAAGAGGCGCTGGGCTCCGAAGCCCTTGCCGTGCCGCCCGTGCCCGAGGAAGAGGGCGTGGTGCCCCCGGTGTGGCTGGCCGGGCACATCGGCTGGTTTGCCGAATGGTGGATCGGCCGCAACACGCAGCGCGCCTTCGGCATCGATTGCCCGGTGCGGCCCACGCGGCTGGCGGCCATCGAGCCGAGCGCCGACGACTGGTGGAACCCGGCGCAGAGCGTGCCCGGCCGCCGCTGGTCGGCCGACCTGCCTTACCTTGGACAGACCAAGGCCTACCTGCTCGAGACGCTGGAGAGCACGCTCGAGTTGCTCGAGCATGCGGCCGAGACCGATGCGGGCCTCTACTTCTATCGCCTCGCGCTCTTTCACGAAGACCTGCGCGGCGAGCAGTTCGTGGTGATGGCGCAATCGCTCGGGCTGCCCCTGGGCATCGAGCAGGCACCCATTGCCGTCACGCGCGAGCCGCTGCTGGTGCCCGCCACGCGCTGGGAACTGGGCCTGCCCGAGAGCGGCTTCGCCTTCGCGCAGGAGCGCGCCGCGCACCGGGTCGACGTGCCCGAGTTCGAGATCGACGCGCAACCGGTCACCTGGAACCAGTACATCGAATTCGTCGACGACGGCGGCTACGACCGCCAGGAACTGTGGCATCCCGAAGGCTGGCGCTGGCTGGCCGCGCAGGTCGAGGGACGGCGCGGTCCGCGCCATGTGGAGCAGATCGGCGCGGCGCGCCACGGCACGGGCGGCTCGGTGCTGCAGCACCGCTTCGGCGTCACCGTGCGCGCGGCGGGGCACCACAGCGCCGTGCACCTGAGCTGGTGGGAGGCCGATGCCTGGGCGCGCTGGGCGGGGCGCCGCGTCGCGACCGAGGTCGAGTGGGAGATCGCAGCGCACACGGCAGCGCGGCGCGGCTTCCGCTGGGCCGACGTGCACGAGTGGACGGCCGGCACGCTCCAGCCCTGGCCGGGCTTCCGGGCCGACCCATGGAGCGCGGGGGGCGAGTTCGATCCGGTGGCCGCATTCGGCAGGGCGCGCGTATTGCGTGGCGCGTCGTTCGCGACACGTGCGCGGCTTCGTTCGCCGCGTCGTCGCGGCTTCGCATTGCCCGAACGCGACGACGGCTTCTTCGGCTTCAGGACCTGCGCGCTGTAGCGGCGCTCAGCGCTCGCCGCCGGCTTCCGACGACAGCGGCGGCGCCACTTCCTCCAGCGGCTTGCGTTCTGCATCGGCCGCATGGCGCAGCGCCAGCAGCCCAGCGACGATGACCAGCACCGCACCGATCAGGTAGCCCACCATCACCGCGCCGCGACTGCCGGTCTCGATCAGCGCGCCGAACAGCACCGGCGCCACGAAGCCGCCTGCGCCCATGCCGATGGCATAGAAGATCGCGATGGCCATGGCGCGCATCTCGAGCGGGAACACCTCGCTGACCGTCAGGTAGGCCGAGCTCGCCGCGGCGGAGGCGAGGAAGAACACCGCCGACCAGCACAGCGCCTGGCTGCGCGCATCGAGCCAGCCCATCATGAAGGCCCATCCGGTGAGCGCGAGTCCGACGCCCGCAAGCACATAGGTCAGCGCGATCATCCGGCGCCGGCCCACGCTGTCGAACAGTGGCCCCAGCAGCAACGGCCCGAGCACGTTGCCCAGCGCGAACGGAAAGATGTAGAGCGCCACGCGGCCCTCGGACACGCCGTAGAAGCGGGTGAGCACCAGCGCGTAGGTGAAGAAGATCGCGTTGTAGAAGAAGGCCTGCGCGATCATCAGCGCCGCGGCCACCACGCTGCGCGCCCTGTACCGCCGCAGCAGCACGCGTGCCACCTCGCGCATCGAGGGGCTTTCGGCTCGCGCGGCCGTGTAGTTCACCCGGCCTCTGGACGCCGGCAGCGGTCCGTGCTGCGCCTGGATTTCGCGCTCGATGTCCGCCACGATGCGTTCGGCCTCCTCGACGCGCCCATGCGCGATGAGCCAGCGCGGGCTCTCGGGCACATGGCGCCGCACCAGCAGGATCGCCACGGCCAGCACCGCGCCCAGCGCGAAGCCCGCGCGCCAGCCCCACACGGGGCCGATCGCGCGCGCATCGAGCAGCACCAGGCTGAGCGCCGCACCGAGCGCCGCGCCGATCCAGAAGCTGCCATTGATCGCGAGGTTGACGCGCCCGCGCACCCGCGCCGGAATGAGTTCGTCGATGGCCGAATTGATGGCCGCGTACTCCCCGCCGATGCCCAGGCCGGTGACGAAGCGGCACAGGGCGAAGAACGCGAAGTCGGGCGAGAAGGCCGTGGCCAGCGTGCCGACCGTGTAGACCAGCAGCGTGATGAGAAAGAGCTTCTTGCGCCCCAGCCGGTCGGTGAGCCGCCCGAAGACGAGCGCGCCGATGACCGCACCCGCGATGTAGATGGAGCCGGACCAGCCGATCTCGGCGGCCGTGAGGCCGAGCGTGTCGGGCCGCTCCAGCACCGCGCCGATGGAGCCCACCAGCGTGACCTCCAGGCCGTCCAGGATCCACGCCACGCCCAAGGCGATGACCACGCGCCAGTGCCAGCGCGACCATGGCAGGCGATCCAGGCGGGCGGGGATGTCGCTGCTGAGCACCGTCATGCGGGGAATTATGCGAAGCGCGGCATGGCCCGCGGTGTAGGACCGGCGCTGCAATGCGTACGGCGGCGCGCCCCTGGCCACGCTCGGCCGGAGCCTGTGCGGATCAGGCCGCGACCGGCGCCGACACCTGCCGGATGCCCATGGCTTTCAGCGTGTCCGCAATCGCCGCGACCGCCCCCGGAATGCCCGCATCGCCAAAGTGCCCCATGCAGCCCACGCGGAAGGTTTCCACCTGCGTGAGCTTGCCCGGGTAGAGGATGTAGCCGCGCTTCTTCACCTCCTGGTAGAAGGTCTTGAAGTTGTAATTCGCGTCGTCGGGCGCGTGGAAGGTGACGATGATCGGCGCCTGGATCGCCGGGTCGAGAAAGCTGCGAAAGCCCAGTGTGGCCAGCCCCTCGATGAGCGCCTTGCAGTTGCGCGCATAGCGCCCGCCGCGCGCGGCCAGGCCGCCTTCCTCGACGTACTGCGCAATGGCCGTGTCGAGCGCGGCGACCACGTGCGTGGGCGGCGTGAAGCGCCACTGCGTGGTCTTCTCCATGTAGACCCACTGGTCGTACAGGTCCATGCTCAGCGAGTGGCAGTTGCCTTCGCATTTCTCGAGCGTGCTGCGCTTGATGACGACGAAGCCCATGCCCGGCACGCCTTCGAGGCACTTGCCCGAGGCGGCGACCACTGCATCGAAGGGCGTCTTGCGCGCATCTATCTCCAGCGCGCCGAAGGAGCTCATCGCATCGATGATCAGGCCGCGTCCGTGTTTGGCCACGACCAGCGCGATCTCGTGCAGCGGGTTGAGCACGCCTGCGCCGGTTTCGCAATGCACCACGGCGACGTGGGTGATGCTGGAGTCAGCTGCAAGCGCGCGGTCGACGTCGGCGGGCGAGACCTGCTTTTCTTCGGTGTAGTCGATGGTGGTGAGCTTGCGGCCGAGCACCTTGCAGATCTTGGCCAGGCGCTGGCAGTACGCGCCGTTGCTCGGCACCAGCACATGGCCGTTGCGCGGAACGATGGTGCCGATGGCTGCCTCCACCGAGAAGGTTCCGCTGCCCTGCAGCGGAACGCATTCGTGCGTGCCCGTGCCGTGCACGATCTCCAGCACGTTCTTGCGGATGCGCGCGGTGATCTGGTTGAAGTCGGCGTCCCACGATCCCCAGTCGCGCAGCATCGCCTGGCGTGTGCGGTCCGAGGTGGTGAGGGGGCCGGGCGTGAGCAGGATCGGGTACGTGGGGTGGGGGGCTTGACTCATGGTGTCTCCAGGCGGGGAAAGGAATGAGAGAGGGCGTCTTCGTTGTTCAGCCGCGGCTGAGGTTGCGCCAGGCTTGTGTACGCGAGAGCAGCACGCGCGTGAGCAGCGAATAAACGATGCACACGAGCGTCGAGGTGACCACGATCAGGCTCGCGAGCGCTGCGGCCGGGCCGATGTCGCCGGCGTCGTCCAGATGCATGATCGCGACCGACGCGAGGATGGTCTCGGGCGTGTAGAGAAAGATGGCGCACGACAGGCTCGCCATCGATACCACGAAGAAATAGCGTCCGATGTCCAGGATGGCCGGCAGGCACACCGGCACCGTCACGCGCAGGAAGGTCTTGAAGAACGGCACCTTGAGCGAGGCCGAGACGGCTTCGAACTCGTTGTCGATCTGCTTGAGCGCCGTCACCGCCGTGAGGTGGCTCGAGGTGTAGTAGTGCACCACCATCGAGATGATCAGGATCGCCATCGTCTGGTACAAAAAGTTCAGCGGGTTGGCCGGATGGTTGAAGAACATCACGTAGCCCAGCCCGAGCACCAGGCCCGGCACCGCCATCGACAACACCGCCATCAGGTGCATGCCCTTGCGCATCAGGCCCAGGTTGCGCGTCTTCTCGATGAGGTAGGCGCCCACGAAGACGATCAGCGAACCGGCCACGGCAGTGACCATCGCCACGATCAGGCTGTTGCCGTAGGCCTCGGCCATGTCGCTCTCGACCAGCACGAAGTGGTAGTGCTTGAGCGTGGGCGAGAGGTCGTAGGGCCACAGCGAAATGAGCGAGGTGTAGATCGCCATGCCGATGGTGGCCAGCAAAAGGCCGCACACCACTGTGCAGAACAGCGTGAGCAGCGCATCGGCCACCTTGCGGCGCTTGGGGCTGTAGGGCACCGAGCGGGCGGTGAGCTGTGCCTTGAGCTTGCGCCGCACCACGTAGTCGATCACGAACGAGACGATGGACGGCAGCAGCAGCAGCATGCCCACCACCGCGCCGATGGAGAAGTTGTGCTGCCCCACCACCTGCTTGAACACATCGACCGACAACACATTGAAGTTGCCGCCGATGACCTTGGGCGCGCCGAAGTCGCTCACCACGTAGGTGAAGACCACCGTGGCCGCGCTGATGAGACCGTACTTGCACGAGGGCAGCGTGATCGTCATGAACTGGCGGAACGGCCGCGTGCGCAGTGCGGTCGCCGCTTCGTACAGCCTGCCATCGGCCAATGAGAGCGCGGTGACCAGGATCATCAGCGCATGCGGGAAGGTGTTGTAGACCTCGGCCATGATGATCCCCGGCGCGCCGTAGATCGACATGCCGCCCAAGAGGAACTTGAGCGCCCCCTGATTGCCGAACCACTGCACGAACGAAATGGCCGACAGCAGCGAGGGCGCGAGCAGCGGAATCAGCGCGATGAGCCGGAACACGGCCTTGAGTGCCACAGGCATGCGGCTGCGCGTGAGCGCATAGGCGAAGACGAAGGCCGTGGGCACCGAGATCGCCACGACCGCCGCCGAAACCCAGATCGAGTTCCACGCCGCGCGCAGCAGGCTCGGCGTCTGGAAGTAGGTGATGAAGTGCGCGAGGCCCACGAAGCGGCCGTCCTTGTCCTGCACTGCGTGCGCGAGGATGGTGAAGAGCGGCGCAACGAGAAACACGAACAGCATCGCCATCACCACGAACAGGATGGCGCGCGCGATCGTCTCGTCGCGGCTCCAGCGCATGCCGGGCCGCGCGGCGAACGAAGCCTTCAGGGTGGAAGCTTGGGCCAGCGTGTTCATGGCTTGGACGTGCGTGCGGCGGAAAAAGCTCGGATGCGGTTGGCGCGCAGCGCGATGTCGATGGTGTTGCCCTCGCGGATGTCCAGGTCGTGCAGCTGGTTGAGCGAGAAGTGCAGGCCCAGCACCTGCCCGCGCAGCGCGTCGGCGGTCACCTCGGCGATGCAGAGGCCGCCGAGGAACTCGACCTTCGTCACCTTGGCCTGCAGCCGGTTGGGCGTGTCGTCACCCAGGTGCTCGACCGCGCGGTCTTCGGGGCGCAGGTAAAGGTTGACGGCCTCGCCGGGCTCGAAGGCGCCGTCGCAGGCATCGCATTCGAGTTCCATGTCGCCGACCTGGAAGCGGTGGTTGCCCAGCGCCACCGAGCGCAGCACGTTGACCTTGCCGACGAAGTCCGCCACGAAGGGCGTGGCTGGCTGCTCGTAGACCTCCATGGGCGTGCCGACCTGCTCGATCACGCCGTGGTTCATGACCACGATGCGGTCGGCCATCGAGAGCGCTTCTTCCTGGTCGTGCGTGACCATGATGGTCGTGATGCCGACCTGCTTCTGCAGCCGGCGGATCTCGCCGCGCAGGCGGATGCGCTCCAGCGCATCGAGCGCGGACAGGGGCTCGTCGAGCAGCAGCAGGCCGGGGCGGGTGGCGAGCGCGCGGGCCAACGCCACGCGCTGCTGCTGGCCGCCGGAGAGCTGGCTCGGGTATTTGTTGCCCGATGTCGGCAGGCCGACGAGCTTCAGCAATTCCTCGACGCGTGCCTTGATCTCCCCGCGCCTGGCACGGCTGTTGACCAGCCCGTAGCCGATGTTCTCGGCAATCGAGAGGTTGGGAAAGAGCGCATACGACTGGAACACGATGCCGTAGTCGCGCTTGTCCGGCGAGAGCCACGAGACGTCCTTGCCGTTCTGCAGGATCTGCCCGGCGGTCTGCGTCTCCAGCCCCGCGATGATGCGCAGCAGCGTGGTCTTGCCGCAGCCCGAAGGGCCGAGGAAGCACAGCATCTCGCCGGGGTTCACGCGCAGGTGCACGTCGCGCAGCGCGCTGAAGGTCTCGAAGTCCTTGCGCACGCCGACGATCTCCAGCGCTGCGGGAGCGCTCGCGGGCACCGGGTTGGCAATGAACTTGGTGTCGGTCATATCCATTTTTCGCACTCGTCGTTGGCGGGCGTCACCGTGAAGCCGGCACCCGCGGATTGAAAGTCGGGAATGCCGCAGGGCCTACTTGGGTTCGGCCTTGCCTTCGTAGCGCTTGCTCCACTCGGCCAGGATGCGTTCGCGGTTCTTTGCGGCCCAGTTGATGTCGTTCCTGGCAAGCAGCTTTTCGTAGTTGTCCGGAATGCCTTCGAGCTTCGAGACCACGCCGGGGTAGGCGACGACGGCCCACCAGCGGGCGCTGATCTGGTTGGCTTCCTTGCTGGCCATCCAGTCGGCGAAACGCTTGCCTTGCTCCAGCTTCGTGCTGGTCTTCATGAGGCTGGTGGCTTCGATGTCCCAGCCCAGGCCTTCCTTCGGAAAGATCAGGTCGACCGGCGCGCCCGACTTCTTGACCTGGTGCGCGCGGAACTCGAACGAGATGCCGATCGGGAACTCGCCCGCGCCCGCCTGCTTGCAGGGCTTGGAGCCCGAGTGCACGTACTGGGCGATGTTCTGGTGCAGCGCATCCATGTACTTCCAGCCCTCGGCGTCGCCCATGTTCTGCAGCCACGACGACACATCGAGGTAGCCGGTGCCGCTGGAGGCCGGGTGCGGCATCGAGATCGTGCCCTTGTAGACCGGCTTGGCCAGGTCCTTCCAGCTCTCGGGCTTGGGCAGGCCGAGCTTCTGTGCCTCGACGCGGTTGAAGCAGATGGTCGCGGCCCAAACGTCCATGCCGACCCAGGCGGGTGGGCGGGCGGTGTCGGAGTAGCCGGGGTTCAGGTCCTTGAAGCCCTTGGGCTCGTAGGGAAGGAGCATGCCTTCCTGCTGCAGCAGCGCGAGGCTGCTGGCGGCCAGGCCGGCCACCACGTCGGCCTGCGGATTGGCCTTTTCGGCGAGCAGCTTGGCGGTGACGATGCCGGTGGAGTCGCGCACCCACTTCACCTCGATGTCGGGATTGGCCTTCTCGAAAGCGTCCTTGTAGAGCTTCATGGCGTCGGTCTCGAGCGCCGTGTAGACAAGGAGTGGGGTCTTCTGCGCCGATGCCGTGCCGGCAATGAGGCCGAGGGCCGCAATACACAGGGTCGCCGTGAGACGGCGCGTGCTTTGTTTCATCGTCATCTGTTTCTCCTGAGAGGGCTTGCTGGTCACCGGGTGGGTGAGTGGCGGGCTCCGGCGGGTGGCGTGCCAAGGTCCGGTGAGGGCAATGTAAATTGACGATTGATGACTGTCAATAAAAGATTGTTGACAGTTTTCAATTCTTCGGGAAAATACGCCCCATGGCCACCAGCAATCACTCCTCCGCCCTCGCGTTCCTCCAGTCCAGCTCGCTGCCGATGCTGATGCAGGAAGAAATCGAGCGTTTGATCATGACGGGCGAGCTCCCCGTGGGCAGCCGCATCAACGAGAGCGAGCTCTCGCAGCGCTTCAACACCAGCCGCGGCCCGATTCGCGAAGCGCTGCGCGCACTCGAAGAAGCCGGCCTCGTGCGCAACGAAAAGAACCGCGGCGTCTTCGTGCGGGAAATCGCCTTCGAGGAAGCCGACGAAATCTACGAACTGCGCGAGGCGCTCGAAGAAATCATCGGCCGCCGCGTGGCGCTGGCCATCGCGCCCGACGCGATCGAGCGCCTGCGCGCCATGGTCGATGCGATGCGCTCGGCCGCTCAGGCGCAGGACGTGGAGCAATACGCACAGCTCAACCTGCAGTTCCACGAGATCCTGCTCGACACCGCCGGCAGCAAGAAGCTCACCGAAACCTACAAGCGCCTCGTGAAGGAACTGCACCTCTTCAGAATGCGCGCGCTCGACAGCGGCGGGGGCCTCCGGGTCTCGGCCGACGAGCACAGCCACATCGTCGAAGCCATTGCCAGCGGCAATCCCGAGACGGCCGGGCGCGCACTGCGCGAGCACGTCGCCGGCAGCCGCGCACGCATGCACAAGGCCTTTGGCCGCGCCGATTCCGACGCCGCCGCCACATCGAACAACCCACCCCAAAAGGAAGTCTGAAATGACACCGGAGACACTCGAAGTCAATGCCAGGAGCTATCGCTGGATGGCGCGCCCCGTCGTGGTCGTGTGCGTGGACGGCAGCGAGCCGGCCTACCTCGATGCGGCCATTGCGGCCGGCGTTGCCCCGTACTTCGATCGCATGATCAAGTCGGGCGCCAACCTGCTGGGCGATTGCGTGGTGCCCTCGTTCACCAATCCGAACAACCTGTCGATCGTCACCGGCGTTCCGCCTGCGGTGCATGGCATCTGCGGCAACTACTTCTTCGACCGCGAGCTGGGCCAGGAAGTGATGATGAACGACCCCAAGTACCTGCGTGCCGGCACCGTGCTGGCCGCGTTTGCCGATGCGGGCGCCAAGGTCGCCGTCGTCACCGCCAAGGACAAGCTGCGCAAGCTGCTGGGCCACAAGATGAAGGGCATCTGCTTCTCGTCGGAGAAGTCGGACCAGGTGACGATGGAGGAGAACGGCATCGATGACGTGCTCGGCATGGTCGGCATGCCGGTGCCCTCGGTCTACAGCGCGGAGCTCTCCGAGTTCGTGTTCGCGTCGGGCGTGAAGCTGATGGAGTCGCGCCGCCCCGACCTCATGTACCTCTCGACCACCGACTACGTGCAGCACAAGGCCGCGCCGGGCAGCCCCGCGGCCAACGCCTTCTACGCGATGATGGACGGCTACCTCGCGCAGCTCGATGCGCTGGGCGCCACCATCGTGGTCACCGCCGACCACGGCATGAACGACAAGCACGGCGCCGACGGCTCGCCCAACGTCATCTACCTGCAGGACGTGCTCGATGAGTGGTACGGCGCCGGCGTGGCCCGCGTGATCCTGCCGATCACCGACCCGTACGTGGTGCACCACGGCGCGCTCGGCTCGTTCGCAACCGTGTACGCACCCGACGAGGCGCGCGTGCCGGGCTGGATCGACCGCATCCAGCGCGTGCCGGGCATGGAGCTCGTGCTCTCGCGCAAGGACGCCGCACAGCGCTTCGAGCTGCCGCCCGACCGCATCGGCGACATCGTGGTCGTGAGCGAGCGCAACACGGTGATCGGCACCGCGGCGAGCCGCCACGACCTCTCGGCGCTCGAAGTGCCGCTGCGCTCGCACGGCGGCGTGTCGGAGCAGCGCGTGCCGCTGATCTGCAATCGCCCGGTCACGGGCATCGCTGCGAGCCGGCGCCTGCGCAACTTCGACGCGCTCGACATCGCGCTGAACCACGCCCAATAACGAAATCGCCTTTCGGAGCATTCCATGAGCCAAGCCATCCTGAAGCCAGGCACCATCCACCGCGAGGCCCTGCGCATCGCTGGGGAAAAGGTCCATCGCGACCGCACGATCGAGGTCACCTACCCCTACACCGGCGAAGTGATCGCCACCGTGCCCAAGGCCACGATGGACGACGTGCGCAATGCGTTGCGCATCGCACGCGACTACAAGCCCACGCTCACGCGCTACGAGCGCTACAAGATCCTGATGCGTGCGGGCGAGATCATCGCTTCGCGCCTGGACGAGATGTCGCGCACCATCACGCTCGAATCCGGCCTCTCGCGCAAGGACTCGCTGTACGAGGTGGGCCGCGCGTCCGACGTGCTGCTGTTCGCCGCCAACCAGGCGCTGGTGGACGACGGCCAGGTGTTCTCGTGCGACCTCACGCACCACGGCAAGAGCCGCAAGGTCTACACGATGCGCGAGCCGCTGCTGGGCGCCATCACCGCCATCACGCCGTTCAACCATCCGCTGAACCAGGTGATCCACAAGGTGGCGCCGGCCATTGCGACCAACAACCGCATCGTGCTCAAGCCCAGCGAGAAGACGCCGCTCACGGCCTTCCTGCTGGCCGACATCCTCTACGAAGCGGGCCTGCCGCCGCAGATGCTGTCGGTGCTCACCGGCGACCCGAAGGAGATCGCCGACGAACTGCTCACCAATGCCGACGTCGACCTCGTCACCTTCACCGGCGGCGTGCCCATCGGCAAGTACATCGCGGGCAAGGCCGTCTACAAGCGCCAGATCCTGGAGCTGGGCGGCAACGACCCGATCATCGTGATGGAAGACGCCGACGTCGAGGAGGCCGCCACGCTCGCCGCCAACGGTTCGTACAAGAACTCGGGCCAGCGCTGCACAGCCGTCAAGCGCATGCTGGTGCACGAGTCGGTGGCCGACCAGTTCGTCGAGCTGCTGGTCGCAAAGACCCGCGCGCTGAAGTACGGCGACCCGATGGACCCCGACACCGACATGGGCACCGTGATCGACGAGGCCGCGGCCAGGCAGTTCGAAGCGGTGGTCAACGAAGCGATTGCCGCCGGCGCGAAGCTGCGCTACGGCAACGAGCGCCGCGGCGCACTCTATTCGCCCACGGTGCTCGACCATGTCGACCCGGAAATGACCGTGGCCAAGCACGAAACCTTCGGCCCCGTGTCGCCGGTGATCCGCTTCAAGAGCATCGACGAGGCGATCCGCATCTCCAACGGCACGGCCTACGGCCTGTCGTCGGCGGTCTGCACCAACCGGCTGGACTACATCACGCGCTTCATTCGCGAGCTGAACGTGGGCAGCGTCAACGTGCGCGAAGTGCCGGGCTACCGGCTGGAGCTCACGCCCTTCGGCGGCGTCAAGGACTCGGGCCTGGGCTACAAGGAAGGCGTGCTCGAAGCAATGAAGAGCTTCACCAACACCAAGACCTATTCGCTGCCCTGGTAGTCGCAAGCATCATGAGCCTGAGCCTTGACGACATCGTCGGCCTCTTCGAGACGAAGGGCCATGCGCAGTACGACGGCGAGCCCGTCACGCAACTGGAGCACGCCCTGCAGTCGGCGCACCTGGCCGAGCAGGAGGGCGCGGACAGCGCGCTGATCGCGGCCTCGCTGCTGCACGACCTGGGCCATCTGCTGCACGACTTCGGCGGCACGCCGACGCAGCAGGGGCTCGATGACCTGCACCAGTACCGCTGCCTGCCTTTCCTTCGCGCGCTGTTCGGCCCGGCCACGCTGGAGCCGATCCGATTGCATGTGGACGCCAAGCGCTTCCTGTGCGCGCGCGTGCCGGGCTACCTGGAGGCGCTGTCTCCCGATTCGAAGCGCAGCCTGCAATTGCAGGGCGGTGTCTTCGACGAGGCGCAGGCGAAAGCCTTCGAGGCCCTGCCTTATGCGATGGATGCGGTCCGCCTGCGGCAATGGGACGACACGGCCAAGCTGGCCGATGCGGACATGCCCGATCTTGCGCACTTCGTGCGCCATCTCGAAATCAGCGCCGCCGAGCATCGGCAGGCCCTCGGCGTTTAAGGCACACGGATGCGCCCCTTCTGGATCGAACAGGCGCTCTTCAACGACGGCGACCTGGCCCCTGCATTGCAAGGCGAACAGAGCGCCGATGTCTGCATCGTCGGCGGCGGCTTCACCAGCCTGTGGACCGCGATCCAGGCCAAGCTGCAGGCGCCTGCGCTGGACATCGTCATCCTCGAGAGCGACCTCTGCGGCGCCGGCGCGAGCGGCCGCAATGGCGGTTGTCTCCTCACCTGGTCGGCCAAGTTCCTCACGCTGCGCCGGCTGTTCGGCGAAGACGAAGCGGTGCGCCTCGTGAAGGCGTCGGAGGCGGCGGTGCAGCACATCGCCGACTTCTGCGCTGCGCATGGCATCGACGCCGAACTGCGGCACGACGGCACGCTCTACACCGCGACCTCGCAGGCGCAGATCGGCACGCTCGACCCGATGATGCAGGCGCTGGAAGCGCGCGGCATTCACTCCTACCGCACGCTGCCGCCGGACGAGGTGGCGAGGCGCTCGGGCTCCGCGCGCAACCTGGCGGGCGTGTATTCGCCGATTGCAGCGACGGTGCATCCGGGCAAGCTGGTGCGAGGCCTGCGTCGCGTGGCGCTGGCCATGGGCATCCGCATCCACGAGCGCACGCCGATGCTGGACTTCAGCACCGATCACCCGGTCGTGGTGCGCACACCCGCGGGCAGCGTGCGCGCGAAGAAACTGGTGCTTGCGATGAACGCCTGGATGGCCAGCGCCTTTCCGCAGTTCGAGCGGACCATCGCCATCGTGTCGAGCGACATGATCATCACCGAGCGCTGCCCCGAGCTGTTGCAGCAGATCGGCCTGACCGATGGCGTGTCGGTGCTCGACTCGCGCACCTTTGTCTATTACTACCGCAGCACCGTCGACGGCCGCATCATGCTGGGCAAGGGCGGCAACACCTTCGCATGGGGAGGGCGCATGGCCAAGGTGTTCGACGAGCGCTCGCCGTACGAAGCAGAACTCACGCAGGCCCTGCATTCTTTCTTCCCGGCATTGAGCAATACGCCAATCACCGCGAGCTGGAACGGCCCTTCGGACCGCTCGGTCACCGGCTTTCCGTTCTTTGGAAGACTCGACGGCGCGCCGCACATCTACTACGGCTTCGGCTATTCGGGCAATGGCGTCGGGCCGACCTACATGGGCGGGCAGATCCTGTCGTCGCTGGTGCTCGATCAGGACAACGCATGGACGCGCAGCCCGATCACGAACGGACCGCTCGGCCACTTTCCGCCGGAGCCGATGCGCTATGTGGGATCGATCGTGGTGCGCAACGCGATTCGCCGCAAGGAACTTGCAGAGGACCAGGATCGCCAGCCTTGGCTGGTGGACCGCATGCTCAGCAAACTGGCCAACGCCGCGGGCAAGGCCGACAAGGCCTGACCGCGCCGACCAGGGGATCGATCAGGCGGTTTCGGCGAGCGCATCCGCCAGCGCATTGACCATGCGGTCGATCTCGGCCTTCTCCGCGATGAAGGGCGGTGCGAGCTGGATCGTGTCGCCGCCGTAGCGCACGTAGAAGCCCTTCTTCCAGCAGTTCATCGCGATCTCGTACGGGCGGCGTGCGGGTTCGCCCGGCAGCGCGGCGATGGTCAGGCCGGCGGCGAGGCCGAAGTTGCGGATGTCGGTGATGTGCTTGCTGCCCTTGAGGCTGTGCACCGCGTTCTCGAAATGCGGGGCCAGCGTCTGCACGCGGCCGATCATGTCTTCCTTCTGCAGCACGTCGAGCGCTGCAATGCCCGCGGCGCAGGCCACCGGGTGCGCGCCGTAGGTGTAGCCATGCGGGAACTCGAGCATGTAGTCGGGCCCGCCGGCCGCCATGAAGGTGTCGTAGATCTCCTTGCTGGCGACCACGGCGCCCAGCGGCTGCGCACCGTTGGTGACCTGCTTGGCGATGTTCATGATGTCGGGCGTCACGCCGAAGGCGTCCGCACCCGTGAGCGCGCCGCAGCGACCGAAACCGGTGATGACCTCGTCGAAGATCAGCAGGATGTTGTTCGCGGTGCAGATGTCGCGCAGGCGTTTGAGATACCCCTTGGGCGGAATCACCACGCCGGCCGAACCCGCGAAGGGCTCCACGATCACGGCCGCGATGTTCGATGCGTCGTGCAGAGCGATCAGGTCGAGCAGGCGGTCGGCCAGCTCGGCGCCGTTCTCGGCCATGCCGCGCGTGAAGGCGTTGCTCGCGAGTTGGGTGTGCGGCAAGTGGTCGGCCTCGACGCCCTGGCCGAACAGCTTGCGGTTGGCCGCGATGCCACCCACCGAGATGCCGCCGTAGTTGACGCCGTGATAGCCCTTCTCGCGGCCGATCAGTCGCGTCTTGCTCGCCTGGCCTTTGGTGCGCCAGTAGGCGCGCGCCATCTTGAGCGAGGTGTCGGCCGCCTCGGAGCCCGAGCCGGTGAAGAACACGTAGTCCAGGCCCGCAGGCGTGAGCTCTTTGATCTTGTTGGCCAGCTCGAAAGAAAGCGGGTGGCCGAACTGGAAGGCGGGCGAGTAGTCGAGCTTGGCGATCTGGCGGCTCACCGCCTCGGTGATTTCGGGGCGGCCGTGGCCCAGGCCCGAGCACCAGAGGCCCGAGAGGCCGTCGAAGATTTTGCGGCCGTCGTTGTCGGTGAAGTAGGCGCCCTTGGCCTCCACGATGATCCGCGGGTCGGCCTTGAAGTTGCGGTTGCCGGTATAGGGCATCCAGTGCGCGTCGAGCCAGGCGGCGTCTGTGCGCGCGGTGGGCGTCGGTTCGATGGCGGGCGTTGCGAGGGTCATGGCGCTTCCCGCGCAGGGCGGGCTCCGGGGTGATGGGATGTGCCCGATTGTTCGCAGGGCCTTCAGTGTGGAGAATGGCGCAATATCAATGTTCACTTGACGATTCATGCAAGTAAAGGCGAAAGCCCAAAACGGTGCCCCCAGCACCCGGAACCGTGCGGTTTTGGGGCAGCTCAGCGACATGGACCTGCGCCTGCTCAAGGTGTTCAAGAGCGTGGTCGATTGCGGCGGCATGGCGGCTGCCGAGCTGGAACTGAACATCGGCACCTCGACGGTGAGCCGGCATGTGAAGGATCTGGAAACGCGGCTCGGGCTGGTGCTCTGCAGGCGCGGGCGTGCGGGTTTCGCGCTCACGGCCGAGGGGCAGCGTGTGTACGACGAGACGCTGCGCCTGCTGGCCTCGGTCGACGCCTTCCGCGGCAGCATCGACGACATCCACAACCGCATGGGCGGGCAACTGGACGTGGCGCTGTTCGACAAGACCGCGACCAACCCGAAGGCGCGCATCGGCGAGGCGATCGCGCGCTTCACGGAAATCGCGCCGGAGGTGAACCTGGCAGTGCATGTGGGTTCGATCAATGCGATCGAGCAGGGCGTGCTGGAGGGCAACTTCCAGATCGGCATCATCCCCGCGCACCGCAGCTCGAAGAGCCTCGTGTATGCCGACCTGTTCGACGAAACGATGCTGCTCTACTGCGGCAAAGGCCATCCGCTGTTCGACAGCCCCCACGCGAAGCTCACTTGGTCGAAGCTGGGCGAGCACCATTTCGCGGGCCTCGGCTATCACTCGCCGAACATGGAGCTGAGCCACCGCGCGAGGCTGTCGCGCAAGGCGACGGGCTTCGACCAGGAGGCGATCGCGACGCTGATTCTTTCGGGGCGCTTCCTGGGCTTTCTGCCCGATCACTACGCGCAGGTGTTCGAGCAGCGCGGGCTCATGAAGGCGGTGCTGCCGGCGCGGTTCAACTATGCGTGCCGGTTCGTGAGCCTGCTGCGGCGTTCGCCGAAGCCGTCACGGGCGGTGCTGGCGTTTCAGGCGTGCCTGGAGAAGGCGCATCGGTAGATCGGCTCTATCAATTCGTCCCTCCGCGTGAATTTCCCACGCTCGGCCGAGTTCGTTTCTTGAGGTCGTGGTGGGGCGACCATTGTTTGCAGTCCTACCTCCTGGTACCTACCAGAATTTCTGGATCGTCAATTCGCAACTGATCCAGATCTCATGAAAACACTCTTGATACTTGCCTGCACCGCAATTGGAATTTTTGTTGGCTATTCCATGGGCGGCGGCTTTGGAGGTGGCCCAAGCATTGGCGCGGCAGTGGGCGGCATGTTCACGTTGATACTCATGGTGGCAGGCGGTGGGATCGGCTTTGCGATAGGCGCGGTGATCGCGATCGCCCTTTGTGCCGGCAAGAGCGAGCCTTCTGCTCGCCAAAACGCATCAGACCCGGAATAACTAAATAGCGGCAGGGGTTCGGCGCGCGTTGGTGCGGGTTCTCTGTCTCTGGGCTATCGCTGCCCGCTCGGCAGCAGCAGGTGCTTCGCCCCGATGTGCGCTTCCATCTCGTGCATGTGCGCCTCCGCATCGACCATGTGCTCGGACATCAGCCGGCGCACTTCCTCCGCATCTTCCTTGCGATAGGCCGCCAGCAACTGGGTGTGATAGTCGACGTTGGCCTCGCCGAAGTGGTGATGGTCCAGCGCCTTTTTGTAGACCACGAGGTCGCGCAACAGGTCGTTGAGAAAGCGGCACATGAAGGACAGCACCGGATTGGGGCAGGCTTCGGCCAGCATGGTGTGGAATGCGAGTTCGGACTCGCGCTGCAGGCGCAGTTCGTCTTCGCTGGTGGGCTCGATGGTGCAGAGGCGCACGTTGTCTTCCAGTCGCTCGAACTGCTCGGGCGTGAGCCTGCCGACCACGCTCACCGCCAGCTCGGGCTCCAGGGCCTTGCGCAACTGGTAGATGTGGTGCCCGTCCAGGTGGTGGAAGTGCAGGAAGTTGCGCAGCGGCTCCGATGCGTGGTCCACCGACACCTGCTGCAGATAGGCCCCGCCGCCGGGGCCGGTGCGAATCGAGATGAGGCCGCGCACCTCCAGCGCCTTCAACGCCTCGCGCACCGTGCTCTTCGAATAGCCGAAGAGTTCGATCAGTTCCTTCTCGTTCGGCAGGCGGTCGCCGGGCTGCTTGCGCTCGGCCACGATCCATCGCTTGACGTCTTCGACGATGACGTCCGAGAGCTTTTGCCGCCTGGGACGGTTCTCTCCCACTTTCATTGAAACGCTCCATGCGGCAACCACGACGCCCTGGGGTTCATTTCACGATCAGATGGAGACGAATTCATGCGTTCAGAGCGATGGAAAAGTAGATGTCAGCCTGTAGCAGGTATTGGACCTCGGGAAGTGCGCTGGATTTTGGCACGGCGATTGCTAGCGGGTTTTTACCAACATATTAATCCTATTTATCCGCTTAAATTCGCCGGCACTTGCAGGCACCCCTTTCACTTACTTCACACCACGACCGGAGAACTCCCATGCAACGCAGACACCTTCTTCAGCTGGCCGCCCTGTCGGCCGCCCCGGCTTCGCTCCTGGCGAGCCGCTCGGTCTTCGCGCAATCGGCGGACGCCATCCGCTTCGGCGCCCCGGTTCCGATGTCGGGCGCCTTCGCGGCCAATGGCAAGTTCGCCGACCTGGGCATGAAGCTGGCGATCGAGCAGTACGGCAGCGTGCTCAAGCGTCCGCTGGCCTACACGGTGCTCGACACCGAAGGCAAGCCCGCCACCGCCGTGCGCAAGGTGCAGGAAGCCTCGCAGCAGCAGGGCGCCAAGTTCTTCGCGGGCGGCATCCTGTCGTCGGAAGCGCTGGCCATGGGCAAGGAAGCCGAGAAGGCCGGCGGCCTCTTCATCACCACCGCGGGTGCCGACGAGATCACGGGCAAGGACTGCAACCCCGCCACCTTCCGCTGGTCGGTGCCCACCTTCGGCGCCATCGAGCAGACGGTGCGCCCGCTGATCGCCTCCATGCCGAAGGCCAAGCGCTGGTACACCATCACGCCGCAGTACGTGTTCGGCGACGGCCTGTTGAGCGCGGCCAAGAACATCTTCCAGGAGAAGGGCATCGAGCACGTGGGCAACAGCTACCACTCGCTCAATGAAAAGGAATTCAGCGGCTACCTCACCAACGCGATGGCCGCCAAGCCCGACGTGCTGCTGCTCCTGAACTTCGGCGCGCAGTCGTCTGCCGCGCTGCGCCAGGCGGTGAGCTTCGGCATGCACAAGAACATGACGATCCTCATGGCCTGGGCTTCGGGCCTGGAGCAGTTCGACGAACTGGGCGCGGACCTGTGCGACGGCGTCTACTTCGGCGCGCAGTACTGGCACACGGCCGACAGCACGCTCAACAAGGACTTGGTCAAGCGCACCGCCGACAAGCTCAAGATCGTGCCCAACTACAGCCTCGCCGGCTCGTACATCTGCACCAAGATCCTGATCGACGGCATCGTGAAGGCCGGCACAGTCGACCAGAAGGCGGTCATCGCCGCGCTCGAGGGCATGAAGTACGACGGCCTCACGGGCACCGAGGAAATCCGCAAGGCCGATCACCAGGTCATCAAGGACTATTACCTGCTCAAGGGCAAGGCCAAGTCGAAGATGAAGGATGCGGCCGACTATGTGGACGTGGTGAGCTCCGGCAAGTCCTTCCTCGCCGCAGACAAGACCGGCTGCAAGCTGGCCTGAGCACGCCAAGGACACCGACGCGCCCATGACCGTCTATCTCCTCCAGACCATCAACGGAATCGGCATCGGCATGCTGTATTTCCTGCTGGCCGTTGGCTTGTCCATCGTGTTCGGCCTGCTGCGATTCGTGAATTTCGCGCACGGCGCCTTCTATCTGCTGGGCGCCTACCTGTGCTTCCAGGCGATGCAGTGGGGCCTCAACTTCTGGGCCGCGCTGGTGCTGGTGCCGTTGTTCGTCGGCGCACTCGGCTGGCTTGCTGAAAAGCTGCTGCTGCGCCGCGTGTACGCCAAGCCGCACGAGTTCCACATCCTCGTGACCGTCGGCCTCGCGCTCGCGGTGCAGGAGATCGTCATCGTGTTCTGGGGGCCGCTGGGCAACAGCGTGCCCACGCCCGACCTGCTGCAGGGCGTGGTGATGTGGGGCGACTTCGTCTATCCCAAGTACCGGCTCTTCGTGATCGGCTTCACCGCCGTGCTCGCGGTGCTGCTGTGGTGGGTGCTCGAAGGCACGCGCCTGGGCAGCGCGGTGCGTGCGGGCAGCGAATCGACCGAAATGGTCTCGCTGCTCGGAATCAACGTCTTTCGCGTGTTCAGTCTGGTGTTCGCGCTCGGTGCGGCCACTGCGGCGCTGGCCGGCGTACTGGCCGCGCCGATCCGCGGCGCCGAACCTTTCATGGGCGTCGAAGCACTCGGCGTCGCCTTCGTGGTGGTGGTGATCGGCGGGCTCGGCAGCTTCGGCGGCGCACTCGTCGGGGGTGTGCTGATCGGCATCGTGCAGAGCCTCATGAGCACCATCTGGCCGCCGGGGGCGAGCCTGATGATCTACATCGCGATGGGCGCCGTGCTGCTGCTGCGCCCGCATGGCCTGCTCGGCCGCAGAGGGTGAACCACGCCATGCCAAGAAAAATCACTTTCCTCCTCGCGCTGATCGTCACGCTCGCGCTGCCGCTCTTCATGCGCTCGGGCTCGCTCGCGAGCGAGGTGCTGATCTACGCGCTCGCCGCACTGGGCTGCAACCTGCTGCTGGGCTACACGGGGCTGCTGTCGTTCGGGCAGGGCATCTTCTTTGGCCTGGGCAGCTACACCATCGCGATCCTGCTCACGCGGCTGCAATTGCCGATGCCGCTCGCGCTGCTCGCCGCCATCGCCATGGGCGCCGTGGGCGCGGCGGTGGTCGGGTGGGTCGCCATCCGCCAGCGCGGCACCTACTTCGTGATGCTCACGCTGGCCTTCGCACAGATGTTCTATTTCGTGGCGTACACCGCGTCGGGGCTCACGGGCGGCGACAACGGCTTGCTCGACGTGCCGCGCCCCGCATTCATGGACACGCCGTGGAAGTACTACGCCTTCGTCGCCGTGATGTTCCTCATCGCATTCGGCCTGCTGCTGCGCGTGACCGATTCGATCTTCGGCCGCACGCTGCTCGCCATCCGCGACAACGAGGACCGTGCAGCCGCGGTCGGCTACGACCTCAAGCGCTTCAAGCTGCTGGCCTTCGTGATCTCGGGCGCCGTCACGGGCCTTGCGGGCGGGCTGCACGCGATGATGACCGGCATCGCACCGCTGTCGAACGCCGAGTACCACACGAGCGAGATGATCCTGGTCATCACCGTGATCGGCGGCACCGGCAATCTCTTCGCCTCGGTGCTGGGCTCGGCCTTCTATGTGCTGCTGGCCGACTGGCTCTCCACGCTGTGGCCGCGATGGCTGCTGCTGCTGGGGCTGTTGCTGATCGGCGTGAGCATCGGCATGCAGCGCGGCCTCTGGGGCCTGGGCGAAAGCATATGGCGGCGCGTGTTCCGCAAGACATCTTCTGCGCCGGCCGCACCTGAAGCGCAGGGAGAAAAAGCATGACCCAACCCGTCCTCATCGAAGCCATTGGCGTCACCAAGCACTACGGCAAGTTCGCGGCGCTTGGTGGCGTGGACCTGAAGATCAAGCCCAACACCGTGCACTCGGTGATCGGTCCGAACGGCGCGGGCAAGACCACGCTGTTCCACATGCTCACGGGCACCGGCACCACCACGGGCGGGCGCATCCTGTTCGACGGCCACGACGTGACGCACGAGCCCGACCACAAGCGCGTGCAGCGCGGCATGGCGCGCTCGTTCCAGGTCACCAGCCTGTTCCCCAGCCTCTCGGTGCGCGAGAACCTGCGCGTTGCGGCCCAAGGCATCGCACCGCGACAGGCCATGAACTGCTGGCGTGCGCCGGTCGGCGAACGGGCCTGTACCGAGACCGTGGCCGAGGTGCTGGCGCGCGTCGGCCTCGAACGGCTGGCCGACACGCCCGCCAGCGTGCTCTCGCACGGCCAGCAGCGCCGGCTCGAAGTGGGCATGGCGCTTGCTGCGAAGCCCAAGGCGATCTTTCTCGACGAGCCGACCTCAGGCATGGGCATCGACGACCTCGACGACATGAAGCACCTCATCCGCAGCCTGCGCGACGCGCACACGGTGGTGCTGATCGAACACAACATGAACATCGTGATGGACATCTCCGACACCGTGACCGTGATGCAGCTGGGCCGCGTGCTGGCCGAAGGGCTGCCGGGCGACATCCGCTCCGACGCGCGGGTGCGCTCGGCCTACCTCGGCAACATGATCACCGGGGGCAAGGCATGAGCGGGGGGAACAACATCCTCGAAGTCGAAGCGCTGCACGCGCATTACGGCAAGAGCCATGTGCTGCAGGGCGTGTCGATGCGCGTGGGCGAGGCCGAACTCGTCACGCTGCTGGGCCGCAATGGCGCGGGCAAGTCAACCACGCTCAAGAGCATTGCCGGTGCGGTCTTGCCCACCAGCGGGCGCGTGCGCTTCCAGGGCGCGGACGTGGCGGGCATGCCGCCGCATCGCATCGCCACGCGCGGCGTGTGCCTGGTGCCCGAGCATCGCGGCATCTTCAAGCTGCTCACGGTCGAGGAGAACCTGCTGCTCGGCCAGCGGCGCGATTCGCGCTGGCAGCTCGAGGACATCTACCGCATCTTTCCGCGCCTGAAGGAGCGCCGACGCAACGGCGGCGGCCAGCTCTCGGGCGGCGAGCAGCAGATGCTGGCCATCGGCCGTGCGCTGATGAACCATCCGCGCCTCCTGATCCTGGACGAGCCCGTCGAAGGCCTCGCGCCGGTAATCGTGGAGGAGATCGTGGCGCAGCTGAAGACCATCAAGGCCGCGGGCGTTGCCATCCTGCTGGTCGAGCAGAACCTCGAGGTGTGCGTGCAGCTCGCAGACCGCCACTACATCGTGGAGCAGGGCGTGATCGTGCATGAGGCGGGCAACGCCGCCTTCATGGCCGACCACGACGTGAAAGACCGCTACCTCGGCGTCGGTCTTGCCTGAACGCGCCCGTCTTCAAGATCTCATTCGCAAAACCATGACAACAACCATCGAAACTTCTTCCGCACCCGATGTGCGCGCCCTCCGCATCGACGGCCAGCGCCTCTGGGATTCGCTGATGCAACTGGCCCAGGTCGGCGCCACCGAGAAGGGCGGCGTATGTCGCCTCGCGCTTACCGACCTCGACCGCCAGGGCCGCGACCTGTTCACGCGCTGGGCACGCGAGGCCGGCTGCGAAGTGCGGGTGGACGCCATCGGCAACATCTTTGCGCGCCGCGCCGGCCGCAACAACGCGCTGCCGCCCATCACCACCGGCAGCCACATCGACACGCAGCCCACGGGCGGCAAGTTCGACGGCAACTACGGCGTGCTCGCGGGGCTGGAAGTGATCCGTGCGCTCAACGATGCGAAGGTCGTGACTGAAGCGCCGCTCGAAGTCGCGGTGTGGACCAATGAAGAGGGCTCGCGCTTCGTGCCGGTGATGATGGGCTCGGGCGTGTTCGTCGATGCCTTCACGCTGGAGCATGCCCTCGGCCAGCGCGATACCGAAGGCGTGAGCGTCTCCGAAGCGCTCACGGCCATCGGCTATGCCGGCACGGTGCCCGCTTCGGCGGCGGCATCGCCGGTCGGTGCGTACTTCGAAGCCCACATCGAACAGGGCCCGGTGCTCGAAGCCAACGAGCGCGTCATCGGCGTGGTCGAGGGCGCCCTCGGCCAGCGCTGGTACGACGTGGTGGTGCAGGGCATGGAAGCGCATGCCGGCCCCACGCCGATGGAGCTGCGCAAGGACGCGCTGCTCGCCGCGGCCGAGCTGGTGATCGAGGTCAACCGCATCGCGCTCGCGCATGCGCCGCATGCGCGCGGCACGGTCGGCTGGATCGACAACTATCCGAACTCCCGCAACGTGATCCCGGGCCGCGTGAAGCTCAGCGTCGATCTGCGCGCGGCGGACGACGTGGTGCTGTCGGCGATGGACGCGGCGCTGAAAGAAGCCGTGCAGCGCCTCGCAGCGAAGGCGAAGGTCCAGGCGACGGTGGAGCAGGTCGTGTACTTCCCGCCCCAGCCCTTCACGCCCACACTCGTGTCCGCTGTGCGCGATGCTGCCGAGGCGCAAGGCCTGACCCGGATGAACGTGATCAGCGGCGCCGGCCACGACGCCGTGTACCTCGCCCGCGTGTGCCCCACCGCAATGATCTTCGTGCCCTGCCTCGATGGCATCAGCCACAACGAGATCGAGGACGCGGAGCCCGCGCACCTCGAAGCCGGCTGCAACGTGCTGCTGCAGGCGATGGTGCAGAGCGCGGGAGTCGTCGCATGAAGGCGGCGCTTCGCCGTATCGGCCTTCACCTCCTGGCGATGGGAATGGTCGCCGCATCGACGGGCGCTCTGGCGGCCGGAGAGCCGATCCTGGTCGGCCAGTCTGCGGTGCTCACCGGTCCGTTCACGCCCAACAGCCTCGCGTTCATGGAGGGCCAGACGCTCTTCTTCGACCAGCTGAACAAGGCCGGTGGTATTGGTGGCCGACCCGTCAAGATGATCACCTACGACGACGCCTACATCCCCGAGAAGGCGGCCGCCAACGCCGAGAAGCTGCTCGGCACCGACCGCGTCGTCTGCCTGTTCGGGACCATGGGCACCGGCATCGGCGCGGCCATGGTGCCGGTGGCAGCCAGGTACGACAGCTTCATCTTCGGCGGGCTGACCGGTGCGGCCGTGCTGCGCGGACCGAAGGTGCCGATCTATCACGTGCGGGAGTCGTATGCCGACGAGGTTGCGCGCGTGATGAACCACCTGACGACCGTGGGCCTCACGCGCATCGCGATCGTCTCCAGCGACGACGCATACGGCAAGGGCATCGAGAAGGATGCGTTGGTCGCGCTCGAGAAAAGCAAGCAGCCGGCGCTGCTGTCGCTGCGCTTCGACCCGAAGGAAAAGGACCATCCCGCCATCGCGCAACAAGTGATCGCGAGCGGGGCGCAGGCGGTGTACGTCATCGCGGCCGGCACGCCGGCCATCAACATCATCCGCTCGCTGGTGGCCGCGCCCATCCATCCGCAGATCTACACGAACTCGGTGGCGAGCTCGTTCCTTTTGTACAAGGAGCTGGGCGACAAGAGCCGTGGCATCGTGCTGTCGCAGGTGATGCCGCCGTTCTGGAAGACGCGCTTTCCCATCGTCGACGAATACCAGCGCGCGCTCAAGGGCGCGAGCAGCGCGAGCGAAGGTTCCTACCTGGGCCTGGAGGGCTACATCACGGCCAAGGCCTTTGCGGAATCGCTGCAGCGCGTGAAGGGGCCGATCACCACCGAATCGCTGCGCCGCAGCATCGAGAACTCGCCGCCGATGAACCTGAACGGCTTCCAGGTTGCGTTCCGCCCCGACAACCGCAATGGCTCCAGCTTCGGCGACATCACCATGCTGGGAAGCGCCGGAAAGTTTGCCCAATGAAAGTCCTCGTCGCGCGTCTCAACCACGAGACCAACACCTTCTCGCCGGTGCCCACGCCGCTCGCGGCCTTCGGACCCGACGGGCCCACGTTCGGTGAGGAGGCCTACAGGGACAACAAGGGCATGCGCACCGCGATGTCGGCCTTCATCGACCTGGCCGAAGCGGCCGGCGCGACGCTGGTCACGCCGGTGTCGGCTTCGGCCAATCCGAGCGGGCCGGTGGATGCCGAGGCCTACACCGTGCTCACGCAATGCATCGTCGATGCGGTGCCGGGGTGCGATGCCATCCTGCTCGACCTGCACGGTGCGATGGTGGCGCAGAACAGCGTCGACGGCGAAGGCGACCTGCTGGTGCGGCTGCGTGCCGCGGCGCCCGGTGTGCCCATCGGCGTGGCGCTGGACCTGCACGCCAACGTGACGCCCGCGATGGTCGGCAACGCGGACGTGATCGTCGGCTTCAAGACCTATCCGCACATCGACATGTACGAGACTGGCGAGCATGCCGGCCGCCTGCTGTTCGACCTGCTCGCAGGGCGCAGCAGGCCGGCGATGCGCTGGCACCCGCTGCCGTTGATGGCGCACACGCTGCGCAGCGCATCGTTCACCGGGGCGATGCAGCGGGCCATCGAGGCGGCGTGCGCTGCCGAAAGATCGGAGTCGCTCGCGGTCTCGATCTTTGCGGGCTTCTCGCTGTCGGACATCGAGTCGCCGTGCATGAGCGTGGTGGTGGTCGATGCGGCATCGCCCGAGCGCGCGCAGGCCACGGCCGACCGCATCGCCGGTCAGATGTGGGCGGAGCGCGAGGCCTTCATCTACCGCAGCGAGCCGCTGGCGCAATCGGTGGCGCGGGCGAAGCTGATCTCCGACGGCGCAACGCGCCCGGTGCTGCTGCTGGACCACGGCGACAACTGCATGTCGGGCGGCAGCTGCGACACGATGGACGTGCTGCAGGAAGCGCTCGCGCAGGGCCTGCACGGCATCGGCGTCGGCCCGCTGTGCGACCCCGAAGCGGTGGCCCAGCTGATCGCGGCAGGTGAGGGCGCCGAGGTGACGGTCGCGCTCGGCAACAAGGTCTCGCTCGAAGGCATCGGGCTGAAGAAGACGCCGGTGCAGCTGACAGGCACGGTGCGCGCCATCAGCAACGGCGAGTACGTGATCACCGGTCCCACCTACACGGGGCAGCGCGCCAGCATGGGCCGCACGGTGCTGTTCGACATCGGCCCGGCGCGCATCGTGGTGACCGAGCGCACGCAGGAGCCGTGGGACATCGGCGTCTTCGAATGCGCGGGGCTAGATCCGCGCAACGAGCGCTTTCTGCTGCTCAAGTCGCGCATGTACTGCCGGCCGGTGTTCGAGCCGCTCTCCGCCGCGCTGGTGGAGTGCGACAGCCCGGGCGTGACCAGCTCGGACTACAGCCTGTTCCCGTTCAGCAAGGTGCTCCGCCCGGTGTTCCCGCTGGACGCCGAATTGGCGGCATAACCTCCCACGTCATCGACGCTGCGCGCGTGCGGCGCGACCATTCCTTCACCCCGCGATGTTGCGGGTCTGAACCTCCAAGAAGGAATGCTCATCATGAACACCGCCGCACACGACGCCGCCACGATTGCCCAACGCTACATCGCCGTCTGGAACGAAACCGATGCCGGCCGCCGCGCCGCCTTGATCGAGGCCGGCTGGACCGCCGATGCGCACTATGTCGATCCGATGGCACAGGCCAGCGGCCGCGATCAGATCAGCGCGCTGGTCGGCGCGGTGCACCAGCGCTATCCGGGCTTCCGTTTCAACCTGTTCGGCAAGGCCGAGGCGCACGGCGACAACCTGCGCTTCTCGTGGACGCTGGGCCCGAGCGGTGCCGAGGACCTGATCCAGGGCACCGACTTCGCGCGGCTCGACGCGGGCAAGCTGCAGTCGGTGACCGGTTTTCTCGACAAGGTGCCGGTCGGCGCCTGAACGAAGGCTGAACGGCGCGCGCTCAGTCGGGCGCGCCGGCAGGCCGGCCGCGCCAGAGCTTGCGGTAGACGGTCGCCCGGCTGATCCCCAGCGTGCGCGCCGCCTCTGCCACATTGCCGCGAGCGTCGGCCACGGCCTTGCGGATCAGCGCGGTTTCCACGTCGCGCAGGCGGGGCCGCGCATCGGGCGGCACATTGGCCGCGCCGCTGCCGCCGCGCTGCGGCCGCACCTGCACCCGCAGGCCCGACCACAGCGGCACCTCGAGTGCCGCATCGCCGCGCCGGGCGGCGTCGAACATCATGTGCAGCGGGAGCGCGAACAGGTCGTTGAAATGCAGCGCGTGCTGCCCGCGTGCCAGAGGCTGGTGCAGCATTTGCCGCGCCGCCGCGTTGGCACCCGTGACGTTGCCGCTGGCATCGATGCAGACCAGGCCCTCGGTGGCCTCGTTGGCTGGATGGCCGGGCCAGGCCAGGTGCAGCCGCAGCTCGCACGGGTCCTGCATGACCAGCATGTTCTCGATGCTGCGCGCCGACAGCGCTGCCAGGTGCCGCAGCTCGGGGCGCTCCACCGTCTGCACGCCGCTCAGGTCGAGCATGCCGATGCAGTCGCCCCGGGGACCGAAGAGCGGTGCGCCGGCACAGCTGTAGACGCTGGTGTCGTCGAAGAAGTGCTCGCCGCGGTGCAGCCACACCGATTCCTGCTCGGCCAGCGCGGTGCTGATGGCGGAGGTGCCGATGGCGCGCTCCGAAAGATCGACCCCGATCCGGCCGATGTCCCGCGCATAGCGGCTGGCGGCATCGGTGCCGTCGGGCAGGCGGCCCACGTCGACCACGATGCCGTCGGCGTCGGTCAGGATCGCGAAATAGCGGGTGTCGGCAATGGCGCGCGAGAGCCGTTCGATCACCGGCCGGGCCGCCGTCACCAGCGCCCGGTTGCGCTCGGCCACCTCGCGGCTGGCCGCCTGGCTCACCGGATCGAAGCTCACCCGCTGCTGCGGGCGGCGGCCGGCCTCGATGCAGCGCTGCCACGAACGGATGATCCAGGGATCGATGCGCAGGGCGCTGCGCGCACGCGGCGCATCGCCGTGGAGCAGCTCGCGCCGGGCTTGGGCAATGGCCAGGGAGCGCTCGGGAGGAGGCGAAACGATCGTGGTATTCATCGTGTGGGTTCGCGCGGGTGGGCCCGCTTTTTTCCTGGCTCACCGGGAGGCAAGCTGTTTCATTTTGAGAATTTCGCGGGCGCTGCGCAAGTGTCGAGGGTTTTGCCTAGGATAGTGCGAAAGGTGGGCATCCAAGATGCCTTTCGCCAACCAGCCATCACCTTTCACGGAGACAGCCACATGCAGGTAGCTTTCAAGGTCAACGGCCGCCCAGTCACGGTCGACGCACCGCCAAACACCTTCCTTGTGCACGCGATCCGCGAGCACCTCCACCTCACAGGCACCCACGTCGGCTGCGACACCGCCCAATGCGGAGCCTGCACCGTCCATGTGAACGGTCGTGCGGTCAAGTCGTGCAACGTGCTGGTCGCACAGGCGGCCGGCGCCGACATCACCACCATCGAGGGCATTGCCGAAGCCGACGGCACCATGCACCCGATGCAGGCGGCTTTCAAGGAATGCCACGGCCTGCAGTGCGGCTTCTGCACTCCCGGCATGGTCATGAGCGCCATCGACCTGTGCACCCATCATCCCAAGTCCAGCGAATCCGAGATCCGCGAACTGCTCGACGGCAACCTGTGCCGCTGCACGGGTTACCAGAACATCGTGAAGGCCGTGAAGATGGGCGGCGAGGCCATGGCCTCGGGCACGCCGGTCAAAGCAACAGTCACGGCCTGAAGGAGGCAACACATCATGGGTGCCTCCGACTTCTCGAACCTGCCCCACATCGGTGAGGCCCTGCGGCGCAAGGAAGACTATCGCTTCCTGACCGGCGCCGGCAACTACACCGACGACATCACGCTGGCCAACCAGAGCCATGCGGTCTTCGTGCGCTCGCCGCACGCCCACGCCGTCATCAAGTCGATCGACATTGCCGAGGCGCTCAAGATGCCCGGCGTGGTCGGCATCTTCAGCGGCAAGGACATCGAGGGAAAGATGGGCGGTCTGCCCTGCGGCTGGCTCATCAACAACCCCGACGGCACCCCGATGAAGGAGCCGATGCACCCGATCCTCGCGATCAAGAAGGTGCGCTACGTGGGCGACCATGTCGCCATGGTGGTGGCCGAGACGGTCGAGCAGGCCAAGAACGCCGCCGAAGCCGTGATGGTCGACTACGAGGTGCTGCCCGCCCTGGTGAGCGTGGCCGATGCGGCGAAGAAGGCCGGCGGCGTCACGCTGCACGACGAGGCACCCGACAACCAGTGCTACAAGTGGGTGCTCGGCGACAAGGCGGCGGTCGACAACGTGTTCACCACGGCCGCGCACATCACCAAGCTCGACCTGGTCAACAACCGGCTGATTCCCAACCCGATCGAGCCGCGCGTGGCCATCGGCAGCTACAGCCGCGGCACCGACGACTACACGCTCTACGTGTCGAACCAGAACCCGCACGTCGAACGCCTGCTGATGACGGCCTTCGTGCTGGGCCTGCCCGAGCACAAGGTGCGCGTGATCGCGCCCGACGTGGGCGGCGGCTTCGGCTCCAAGATCTTCCTGTACGCCGAAGACGTGTGCCTCACCTGGGCGGCCAAGCAGCTCAACCGCAACATCAAGTGGACGGCGGAGCGCTCGGAGTGCTTCCTGTCCGATGCACATGGCCGGGACCATGTGAGCCACGCCGAAATGGCGATGGACAAGGACGGCAAGTTCCTCGCGATGCGCGTGCACACCGACGCAAACCTGGGCGCGTACCTCTCGACTTTCTCGACCGCGGTGCCGACCATCCTCTACGCGACGCTGCTCGCGGGCCAGTACACGACGCCGCAGATCTACGTGGAGGTCGATGCCTGGTTCACCAACACCGCGCCGGTCGATGCCTACCGCGGCGCAGGGCGGCCCGAGGCCACCTACCTGCTGGAGCGCCTGGTGTCGCGCTGCGCCTGGGAAATGAACCTGGGGCAAGACGAGATCCGCAAGCGCAACTTCATCACCACCTTCCCCTACCAGACGCCCGTGGCGCTGCAGTACGACACCGGCGACTTCCATGCGTGCATGGACAAGGCCCGCGTGCTCGCCGACGTCGAAGGCTATGGGCAGCGCAAGTCGGCGACCGAGGCCAAGGGCAAGCTGCGCGGCATCGGCTACTCGAGCTACATCGAAGCGTGCGGCATCGCACCGTCGAACATCGCGGGTGCTCTCGGTGCGCGTGCCGGCCTGTTCGAATGCGGCGAAATCCGCGTGCACCCGACCGGCAGCGTGACGGTGTTCACCGGCTCGCACAGCCATGGGCAGGGCCACGAGACCACCTTCGCGCAGGTCGTGGCGGCGCGGTTGGGCATTCCGGTCGACAACGTCGACGTGGTGCACGGCGACACCGGCCGCGTGCCCTTCGGCATGGGCACCTACGGCTCGCGTTCCATCTCGGTGGGCGGCGCGGCCATCATGAAGGCGCTCGACAAGATCGAGACCAAGGCCAAGAAGATCGCCGCGCACCTGATGGAAGCGAGTGACGCCGACATCGAGTTCGCCAACGGCGAGTTCACCGTCAAGGGCACCGACAAGAAGATCCCGTTCGGCCAGGTGGCGCTCACGGCCTACGTGCCGCACAACTACCCGCTCGACAAGCTCGAACCGGGCCTGAACGAAACCGCCTTCTACGACCCGACCAACTTCACCTTTCCGGGCGGTACGTACATCTGCGAGGTCGAGATCGACAGGCAGACCGGCGAGGTCAAGGTCGACCGCTTCACCGCGGTGGACGACTTCGGCACCATCATCAATCCGATGATCGTGGAGGGCCAGGTGCACGGCGGGCTGGTGCAGGGCATCGGCCAGGCGCTGCTGGAGAACTGCGTCTACGACAACGAGACCGGCCAGCTGCTCACCGGCAGCTTCATGGACTACGCCATGCCGCGCGCAGGCGACTTTCCGCAGTTCAAGCTCGATACCGTCTGCACCCCGTGCACGCACAACCCGCTGGGCACCAAGGGCTGCGGCGAGGCGGGGGCCATCGGCTCGCCGCCGGCCGTGATCAACGCGGTGCTCGACGCACTGGCGCCGCTGGGCGTCAAGGATTTCGACATGCCCGCTTCGTCCAGCCGCGTCTGGGAAGCCATGCAGAAGGGCAGCACACCGCAGGACGTGCAAGCGCCCTCGCTCGCCGCCAGCACCCAAGGCCGTCCCGCTCCATAACAACACAGAAGGAATCACACACCATGTACGCCTTCACACTCGAACGGCCAGTCACCGTGGCCGATGCGGCCCAACTCATTGCCGCGGGCGCCAAGCCGCTCGCCGGCGGCCAGACACTGCTCGCCTCCATGAAGCTCAGGCTCTCCGCGCCCGAGCAACTGGTGGACCTGAGCGGCATCAAGGAACTCACCGGCATCAAGAAGGATGGCGGCACGATCACCATCGGTGCCATGTCGCGTCACCTCGACGTGGCGAACAACGCCGACGTGAAAGCCGCCTTCCCCGCGCTGGCCGACCTGGCCTCGCGCATCGGCGACCGGCAGGTGCGCGCGATGGGCACCCTCGGCGGCTCGGTGGCCAACAACGATCCGGCGGCGTGCTACCCGAGCGCGGTGCTGGGCTCCGGCGCCACCGTCATCACCTCGAAGCGCGAGATCGCCGCCGACGATTTCTTCGTCGGCCTCTTCACCACGGCGCTGGAAGAAGACGAACTGATCACCGCGATCCGCTTTCCGGTCCCCAAGCGCGCCGTGTACGAGAAGCTGCGGCAGAAGGCTTCGCACTTTCCGCTCGTCGGCATCTTCCTCGCGCAGTACGACAGCGGCGTGCGCGTGGCCGTCACCGGCGCGGGCAACGGTGTGTTCCGCCATGCGGGGCTCGAGGATGCGCTCAACAAGAGCTTCACCGCGGCAGCCGCCGCGGCCGTGAAGATCGATGCGAGCGATCTCAACAGCGACCTGCATGCCTCGGCCGCCTACCGCGCCAACCTGATCAGCGTGCTCACGCAACGGGCCGTCACCAAGGCGCTGGGCTGAAGCAGTCTCCCGCCCACCGGAAGGCGCGAGGCCCTCGCGCCTTCCGCTACGCTTTGCCATGATCTTCCCGACCATCGATTCCCTCTCCGAAGGTCTGATGCAGGCCGGCTATTTCGCCGACCGTCGCCTGGCGACCGCCGTGTTTCTCGCGCTCAAGCTGCAGCGTCCGCTGCTGCTCGAAGGCGAGCCGGGGGTCGGCAAGACCGAGCTGGCCAAGGCGCTGTCGAAGGCGCTCGGCCGCGAGCTGCTGCGGCTGCAGTGTTACGACGGGCTGGAGCAGCGCGAGGCGCTCTACGAATGGAACTACGCCGCACAACTGCTGCACATGCGTGCGGCCGAAGCCACCGGTGCCGCGCGCGATGTAGAGGCCGAGGTCTACCAGCCGCACTACCTGATCCGCCGCCCGTTGCTGCAGGCGCTGCAGACGCCCGCGCCCGGCGCGGTGCTGCTGATCGACGAAGTGGACCGCGCCGACGAGCCCTTCGAGGCCTTCCTGCTCGAATACCTGGGCGAGTACCAGGTGAGCATTCCCGAACTCGGCACCGTGCGCGCCGTCGTGCCGCCGGTCACCATCCTCACGAGCAACCGCACGCGCGAGCTCAACGATGCGGTCAAGCGCCGCTGCCTCTATCACTGGCTCGACTACCCCGAACGCGAGCGCGAGCTGGCGATCGTGCGGGCGCAGGTGCCCGAGGCCGGCGAGAAGCTTTCGGCACAGGTCGCCGCCTTTGTGGCGCGGCTGCGCGATGCACCGTTCATCAACGCCTTCCAGCGCGCACCCGGCATCGCCGAGAGCGTCGAGTGGGCGAGGGCGCTGATTGCGCTGGACACCGTGGAGCTCGACCCCGAAGTGGTGGTCGACACCGCCGGCATCCTGTTCAAGCAGCGCGACGACGTGGCCGCGCTCACGCGCGAGCTGGCGTCGGACCTGCTCAAACCCGAGGAGCCGGCCGCGCGCTGATCCGCTGCGGCCCCATGGCATGACGACGACCGGCATCCCGCAACTGGGCGACGTCCGCAGCGGCAAGCTGGCCGGCAACATCACCGCCTTCGGCCGCGCGCTGCGCCGCGCCGGCGTGCGCACCGATGCGATGCGCATCGCGCTCGCCGCCGAAGCGGTCACGCTGGTGGGCGTGGAAAACAAGCTGGACCTGAGCGCCGCGATGGAAGCCGTCATGGTGAGCCGCGAGCAGGACCGCATGGTGTTCCGCGAACTCTTCGACGCATGGTTTCGCGACCCCGAGCTCGCCAACAAGCTGCTAGCGCAGATGCTGCCCAGTGCCGAAGGCAAGGCCGAGCCGTCCAAACGGCGGCCGCGCGTGCGCGAGGCGCTGACCGCACCGCGCGATCCAGCCAAGCCCGCCGTGGCCGCCAAGCCCGACAAGGAAGTCGAGTTCGATGCCGCGATGACATCGAGCGACCGCCAGCGGCTGCAGCATGCGGACTTCAACGCGCTCGGTGCCTCCGAATACCGGCTGGTCGAGCGGCTCGCGCGCGACGTGACGCTGCCGATTCCTTCGCTGCCCTCGCGGCGGCTGCGCGTGGCGGGCGATGCGGGCCGGCAGCATGCGCGCATGCACTGGCCCGGCGTGCTGCAGGAGGCGGCGCGCACCGGCGGCGAGATCCTGCGCCTGCCGCGGCTGGCCCGGCGCGAGCAACCCTTGCCGCTGCTGGTGCTGGTCGATGTGTCGGGCTCGATGGAGCGCTATGCGCGCCTGCTGCTCGCGTTCCTGCATGCGTCCACCCGGCGGGCCGGGCGGCGCGACGTGTTCGCCTTCGGCACCCGCCTCACCGACCTGACGCCGGCCTTCCGCCTGGCTGACACCGACGCGATGCTGGGCGCGGCCAGCCTCGCCATCGACGATTTCGCGGGCGGCACGCGGCTGGGCAGTTCGCTGGCCGAACTCCGGCGTTTCCATGCGCGTCGTCTCACGGGCCGCCGCACGCTGGTGCTGGTGATCAGCGATGGCCTGGACACCGGCGAGCCCGCCGTGCTTGAGAACGAGTTGCTCTGGCTCAGGCGCCATTCGCGCCGGCTGCTGTGGCTCAACCCGCTGCTGCGCTTCGAGGGCTACGCCCCTCTGGCGCGTGGGGCCACCGTGCTGCACCGCCATGCGGACGCGATGCTCGCGGTCCACAATCTCAGTGCCCTCGAACAACTGGCCGCCAGCCTCGCCGCGCTGATGCGGTCCGGTCGTTAGACCCCCGAATAAAACAAGGAAGACCCACCATGGAAATGCTCGGAAACCGCCGCCTCGGCGTCACCCAACAACAGGCCTGGGAGGCACTCAACGACCCCGAGACGCTCAAGAAGTGCATTCCCGGCTGCGACAAGTTCGAGCTCACTGGCGAGAACCAGTACAGCGTGGCGCTCGCGCTGAAGATCGGGCCGGTGTCGGCCAAGTTCAGCGGCAAGGTGGTGCTGTCGGACATCGTGGCGCCCGACGGCTACAAGCTCACCTTCGAGGGGCAGGGCGGTGTGGCGGGGTTTGCGAAGGGGTCGTCGAGCGTGACGCTCAGGCCGCTGGCCGGTGCCGCCGAAACGGCTGTCGCGCCGGCGGTGGCCGATGGTGCGAGCGCGGTAGCTGATGCGGCTCCTGCCGAAGCCGTGTCCGTTGACGCCTCCCCATCGCCGGCCGGTTGCGAACTCGACTACACCGTGCAGGCGCAGGTCGGCGGCAAGATCGCCCAGCTGGGCCAGCGCCTGATCGACGGCGCCGCCAAGTCGACGGCCGACGATTTCTTCAAGCGCTTCGACGCCGAGATGCAGAGCCGCTACGGCCCGCCGCCCGCCGCCGCGCCGGAAGCGGCCGAGGCGCCCGGCGAGAAGGGCGGTGTCATGTCGGGCTTCATGAAGAAGATCGGCCTCGGCAAGAAGGACGACAAGGACGCTCCCGCCGCCCCAGGCGACGCGGGCTGAAGACGGATCCGCCATGGAAAACCTCGACGTCATGGTGCTGCGCACGCTGCGCGACTGGCGGCAGGCCGGCAAGCGCGCGCTGCTGACCACGGTGGTGCGCACCTGGGGCTCGTCGCCGCGGCCGGTCGGATCGATCATGGCGCTGGCCGACGACGGCGCGGTGGTCGGTTCGGTCTCGGGCGGCTGCATCGAGGACGACCTGATTGCGCGCTACAGCCGCGCGCACGGCAACGCCGAAGACGTACCCCTGGGCGCGCCGCCCGCGCTCGCGAAGTACGGCATCACGGCCGACGAGGCGCATCGCTTCGGCCTGCCCTGCGGCGGCACGCTGGAACTGCTGCTCGAATACGACCCCGACGCCGCCTCGCTGGCCTCCCTGGTCGCCGAGCTCGAAAAAGGCCGGCTCATGCAGCGCACCGTAACGCTCGCGACCGGCGCCGTGAAGCTCGCCGAAGCCACCGCGCCCGACGAGCTCAAGGTGGACGACACCGAGCTCACCAACACCTTCGGCCCCGAGTACCGCATGCTGCTGATCGGCGCCGGCCAGCTGGCCGAATACCTCGCGACCATGGCCAAGTTCAGCGGCTTCGCGGTCACGCTGTGCGACCCGCGCGCCGAGTACCGCACGGCGTGGTCGCTGCCGGGCGTTCACATCACCACCGAGATGCCCGACGACGCGGTGCTGGCCTTCAGGCCCGACCGCCGCAGCTGCGTGGTCGCTCTCACACACGACCCCAAGCTCGACGACCTGGCGTTGCTCGAAGCGCTGCAGACCGAGGCCTTCTACGTGGGCGCCATCGGTTCGCGCCGCAATGCCGAGGCGCGGCGCGACCGCATGATCGAGCACTTCGACCAGACCACCGAATCGCTCGCGCGGCTGCGCGGGCCGATCGGCATCTACATCGGCAGCAAGACGCCGCCCGAGATCGCAGTGAGCGTGATGGCGGAAATCCTTGCGGTGAAGAACGCGGTGACGCTTCCGCGTGAGATGGAAGTGGCGCGCGCCAAGGGCATGCAGCAGCTCGCGATGAGCTGACCGCACGCGGGGCTGCTCGGTTCAGCCCGACTTCGCCTGCGGCGGCACGTCGCCGCCCTTTTGCCGTTCGCGGAACAGCGCCGCGCGCATCAGGAAGATGGTGGTGATCGGCGCGGTGAGCGCGATGAACAGCACGATCAATATCGCGTGCAGGAACAGGCTGTAGCCCTGCACCGAAAAGTAGACGATGGTGGCGATGGTCATGCACCACACGCCCACCGTGGCGCCCAGCGTCGGCGCGTGGATGCGGCGGAAGAAGGTGGGCAGCCGCACGAGGCCGAAGGAACCGATGGCCGCGAAGGCCGCGCCCAGCACGGCGAACACGGCGGTGACGATTTCGGCCCACAGCGGCAGCGGCCCGACGATGAAATCCGTCATTCGATCACCTCCCCGCGCAGCAGGAACTTGGCCATCGCCGTCGAGCCGACGAAACCGAAGATCGCCACCAGCAGTGCGGCCTCGAAGTACACGTTGCTCGCGTAGTTGATGCCCAGCACCAGCATCATCAGCATGCCGTTGACGTAGAGGCAATCGAGCGCCATCACGCGGTCTTGCGCGGTGGGACCGATCAGCAACCGGAAGAGCGCGCAGAGCATGGCCACGGCGAGCAGGAACAGCGCGCACTTGAGGGCCCAGAAAAGGATCGGCGTCATGATTCGAAGATCTCCATGAGCGGGCGTTCGTAGCGCTGCTTGATCGTCGCGACGAAGGCGGCCTCGTCCTCCAGGTCGAACACGTGGATCAGGAGCGTGCTGCGGTCGAACGCCACTTCGCCCCAGGCGGTGCCGGGCGTGAGGCACATGACCATGGCGAGCACCGCCAGGCCATTGGGATCGCGCATGTCGAGCGGGATCTGCACGAAGCTCGAGCGGATGCCCGTGCTGCGGCGGGTGAGCATCAGCCGGGCCACGTCCCAGGCGGACTTCAGCATGTCGAAGGTGACGACCAGCGACAGCCGCAGCGCGACGCCGGGCTTGCGCATGCGCACGGTGGCGGGGCGCAGGCCCTTGGTGAGCAGCGGCACAGCAATGGCCAGCACCAGCGCCATGAGCAGCGTGGCCGCGTCCAGCGACTGGTTGAGCAGCAGCCAGACGATGAAGAGCGCGAAGGACAGCGGCGGCGAGGGAATCCAGCGTTTCATGGCGCGGTTCCCTTCACCGGCACCTTGGCGGGCGCGACCGCCGGGTTGGGCACCTGCGTGGCGCCCATCACCGCGTTGCGGTAGGTCTCGGGGTTCTTCAGGCCGTTGGCGGTGGCCTTGGCATGCTGCATCACCGGCTCGGCCCATACGGTCAGCGCCACGCAGGCTGCGAGCAACGCAGCGACCGGCAGCACTTCGAGCGCGGGCAGCGAAGGCATCGTGGGATGCGGCTGGGTCCAGAAATGGCGGATGCCGGTGCGGCTCAGCGCGATCAGCGAAAGAAAGCCCGAAACGATCAGGAGCGCCAGGAAGATCCAGCCGGCTGTCGCCACGCCCTTCGCGCCGAGCAGGCCCGAGAGCATCGCGAACTTGCCCACGAAGCCCGACAGCGGCGGCAGCCCCGCCAGCAGCAGCGTGCAGCCCATGAAGCTCAGGCCCAGGAAGGCGATGCCGGCGGGAATCGCGCGGCCGTAGAGCGCCTGCGCCTCGTCGTCGAGGTTCACGTCGGACATGGCGCTCAGGTCTTCGGCGAGGAAGGGCGCATTGCCTGCCGCCTCGTGCGGCGCGACGCTCATGCCGGCGTTGCGCCAGCGCTCGATCATGTCGGTCAGAAGGAAGAAGGCGCTCACCGCGAGCGTCGAACTCAAGAGGTAGTAGAGCGCGCCCGCCCACACGGCAGGGTGCCCGAGGCCGATCGCCGCGAGCAAGGTGCCTGCGGACACCAGCACGCTGAAGCCAGCGAGGTTCGACAGCCGCTGCGTGCCGACGATGCCGATGGCGCCGACAAAGAGCGTCGCGAGGCCGATGCCCACCAGCGCAATCTGCCCGAAGGCGGCCGAGTCGCCGGTGTCGGGCGCGAAGAGCACGGTCCAGAGCCTCAGCACCGTGTACACGCCCAGCTTGGTGAGCAGCGCGAACACGGCGCCCACCGGCGAGACCGCCGCGCTGTAGGCCGGCACCAGCCAGAAGTTGAGCGGCCATGCCCCCGCCTTGGCGAAGAACGCGGTCGCGAGAATCGCCGCTGCCGCATGCACCAGGCCGCGGTCGCCCGGCGCGAGCTCGGCGATGCGCACGCCCAGGTCGGCCATGTTGAGGGTGCCGGTCACGCCGTAGAGGATGGCCGCGCCGATCAGGAACAGCGACGACGCCGCGAGGTTGATCGCGATGTAGTGCAGCCCCGCCTGCACCCGCAGGCGCCCCGAGCCGTGCAGCAGGAGGCCGTAGGAAGCCGCGAGCATCACCTCGAAGAACACGAACAGGTTGAACAGGTCGCCCGTGAGGAAGGCGCCATTCAGGCCCATGAGCTGCAGCTGCAGCAGCGGATGGAAGTGCACGCCCGCGCGGTCCCAGCGCGAGGTGGAATAGATCGACGCGGCGAAGGCGATGACACCGGTGAGCGCGACCATCATGGTCGAGAGCCGGTCGGCCACCAGCACGATGCCGAAGGGCGCGCGCCAGTTGCCGGGCAGGTACACGCCGATGGACCCGGGGCCGCTGCCGGTGTCGGGCGCGTTCACCCAGCGCAGCAGCGCGAGCGCGGCCAGCAGGCCGACCAGGCCCGACACCACGCTCAGCGCGGACTTGGTGCGCCGGCGGTTCTCGCCCAGCAGCAGCATGAGCGCGGCGGTGAGCATTGGCACGAGGATCGGCACCGCCACGAGGTGCGGCATGCTGAACTCGAGAAACCGGTCGAGCAGGTGGAAGACTTCTGTCATCGGTCCACCCCCAGGCTTGCCACTGCGTGTGCTGCGCCCACCCCCTCACGGGGGCCCGCGCCTTCGGGCGGCCGTGCGGCGCTCATTCCACCTCCTTGCGCTCTTCACCGTCCACATGGTCGGTGCCCGTCAGCCCGCGCGAGGCGAGCATGACGACGAGGAACAGCGCCGTCATCGCAAAGCCGATCACGATGGCCGTGAGCACCAGCGCCTGCGGCATCGGGTCGGCCGTGTTGGCGAGAGTCGACTCGATGCCCTTGATGAGCACCGGCTCGCTGTCGACCTTGAGCCGGCCCATGCTGAAGATGAAGAGATTGACCGCGTAGGAGATCAACGTGAGGCCCATGATCACCTGGAAGGTGCGCGGGCGCAGCAGCAGGTAGACACCCGAGCCGGTGAGCACGCCGATGGCCAGGGCGAGCACGATTTCCATCAGTGCGCTCCTTCCACGGCTTTGGCTTGCGCCTGCGCTTCGCGTTCGGCCTGTTCGTCGGCCCAGCGGTGGCTGCGGATGGACTGGTGGGCCAGCGCGGTGAGGATCAGCATGGTGGCGCCGAGCACCAGCGCGAACACGCCGATGTCGAAGAAGAGCGCGCTGGGGACGTGGATCTCGCCCAGCACCGGCAGGTGAAGGTGCGCGGTGTGCGTGGTGAGGAACGGGTAGCCGAACAGCAATGCGCCGCCGCCCGTGGCCAGGGCCAGCAGCAGGCCGATGGCGATCCAGCGGCGCGGGTAGATGCGCAGGTGCTCCTCGACCCATTCGGTGCCCGAGACGATGAACTGCAGCACCAGCGCCACGGACATCACCAGCCCCGCGACGAATCCGCCGCCCGGCGCGTTGTGCCCGCGCATGAAGAAGTAGACCGACACCAGCGCCGCCAGCGGCAGCAACAGGCGCACCAGCACGGCCGGCACCATCAGGTAGCCGACGGCGGTGTCCTTGGCCAGGCGCGGGTTCAGCAGGTCGCTGCTGCCGTCGTCGACCTGCTGGCGCTGCTGGATCGGCAGCGCCATCGACTCGATGGCCGGACGAAAGCGCCGCAGCAGCGCATACACGGTGAGCGCCACCACGCCGAGCACGGTGATCTCGCCGAAGGTGTCGAAGCCGCGGAAGTCGACCAGCATCACGTTGACCACGTTGGTGCCGCCGCCCTCGGTGAGCGCGTGTTCGAGGAAGAAGGGCGAGATGCTCTGCGGGAAGTTGCGCGTCATCATCGCCCAGGCCAGTGCGGCCATGCCGCAGCCTGCGATGGTGGCCACCAGCAGGTCGCGCCCACGTCGGCCCCAGGGGCGCAGGCGTGCGCGGGCGGGCTGGATGACGTCCTTGCTGCGCATCGGCAGCCAGCGCAGGCCCAGCAGGATCAGCACCGTGGTGACGGCCTCGACCACCAGTTGCGTGAGGGCGAGGTCGGGCGCGGAGAACCAGATGTAGGTCACGCAGGAGACCAGCCCGGCGCCCGAGGCCAGCATGAGCGCGGCGAGCCGGTGGAACTTGGCCTGCCAGGCGGCAGCCAGCGCGCAGGTGCCGCCGATGAGCCACATCATCGCGAACATCGGCGAGAAGGGCAGCAGCTCGCGCGTGCCGGGGGCCGAGGGCGTGGCCCAGAGCGACGCCGCGGCGCCGGCCACGGCCACCGCCACGAGCAGCAGCAGTTGCGACTGCATGCGGCGCGTGCCGAACAGGCGCCGGCTGCGGCGGCCGGTTTCGCTCAAGAGCGCGAGCAGGTGCTCGAAGATGACCTGGCCGTCGAAGCGGTGCAGCAGCGGCGTGTGCTCGAGGCCGCCACCCGCGCGGCGGCGGCGCTGCAGCAGGTAGAGCGCCGCGCCGCCCGCGAGCGCGACGAAGCTCATCACGAGCGGCAGGTTGAAGCCGTGCCACACGGCCAGGCTGTATTCGGGCAGCGTGCCGCCGACCACCGGCGTGGCGGCCGCCGCCAGCAGCGGCCCGACGGACCAGGCCGGCACCACGCCCACCACCAGGCACACCAGCACCAGCAGTTCCACCGGCACGCGCATCCAGTGCGGCGGCTCATGCGGATGCTTGGGCACCTCGTCGCCGCACGGGGGGCCGAAGAACACGTCGAACACGAAGCGCGCCGAATACGCCACGCTGAAGATGCCCGCGATCGTGGCGATGACCGGCAGGCTGAAATCGATCCACGGCGTGGCCTGGATGAACACCGTCTCGGCGAAGAACATTTCCTTGGAGAGAAAGCCGTTGAGCAGCGGCACGCCGGCCATCGAGGCACTTGCGATGATCGCCAGCGTGCCGGTGATGGGCATGAGCCGCATCAGGCCGCTCAGCTTGCGGATGTCGCGCGTGCCGGTCTCGTGGTCGATGATGCCGGCGGCCATGAAGAGCGAGGCCTTGAAGGTCGCGTGGTTCATGACGTGGAACACCGCAGCCACGGCCGCGAGCGGGCTGTTCAGCCCCAGCAGCAGCGTGATGAGCCCGAGGTGCGAGATGGTCGAGTAGGCCAGCAGCGCCTTCAGGTCACGCTGGAACATCGCGATGAAGCCGCCCAGCAGCAGCGTGATCGCACCCGCGCCGCCCACCAGCCAGAACCACTGCTCGGTGCCCGAGAGCACGGGCCACAGGCGCGCCATGAGGAACACGCCCAGCTTCACCATCGTGGCCGAGTGCAGGTAGGCCGACACGGGCGTGGGCGCGGCCATGGCGCGCGGCAGCCAGAAGTGGAACGGGAACTGCGCACTCTTGGTGAAGGCGCCCAGCAGGATCAGCACCAGCGCCACCGGGTAGAGCGCGTGGTCGCGGATCGCGTCGCCCGAGGCCAGCACCACGTCCAGCTCGTAGCTGCCGGTGATGCGGCCCAGCACCAGCACGCCGGCCAGGAGGCACAGTCCCCCCGCGCCGGTGACGGTGAGCGCCATGCGCGCGCCGCGCCGTGCATCGCGGCGGTGGTGCCAGTAGCCGATCAGCAGGAAAGAGAAGAGGCTGGTGAGCTCCCAGAACAGCACCATCTGGATGAGGTTGCCCGAGAGCACCACGCCCATCATCGCGCCCATGAACGCGAGGAAGAACGAGAAGAAGCGCGGCACCGGGTCGGAGGCCGACATGTAGTAGCGCGCATAGAGCACCACCAGCGCGCCGATGCCCAGCACCAGCATGCAGAAGAGCCACGCGAAGCCGTCCATGCGGAACACGAGGTTCAGGCCGAGGGCCGGGAGCCATTCGATCTCTTGCCGCAGCACGTTGCCGTGTGCGATCTGCGGGAAGAACCATGCGGTCTGTATCGCGCAGCCCAGTGCGACGAGGCCGGCGAGGGTCGATTCCCTGTTGCGCGCGTTGGACGGCATCAACGCGGCCAGCACGCTGGCAATGAAGGGAAGTGCGACGAGAAAGACCAGGGGCATTGTGGTCAATTCTATCGACCGGCCCCCTGGCGGCCCCTATCTATAACCGCAGGACATAAGGCGTTTTTGGCTGCAGGTTCAGCCCGAGAAGGCCTGCACGGTGCGAAGGCCCAGCCAGGTCATGCAGAGCGAGCCGCCCAGGTGAAGCGCGATCGTGCCCAGCGCGAGGCCGAACCGGCCGCCGACGAGCATGCCGACGACCTCGGCCGAGAAGCTGGAGAAGGTGGTGAGCGTGCCCAGGAACCCGGTGATGACCATGAGCCGCCAGGCGGGGTCGATGTCGGGCAGCCCGTTGAAGAAGCCGATGGCCACGCCGATGAGATACCCGCCGATGAGGTTGACCGCCAGCGTGCCCCAGGGGATGACGTTGCCGGGGTTGAGCCAGAGCGCGAAGCCCCAGCGCAGGAGGGCGCCGATGCAGGCGGCAAGGCAGATGACGAAGGCGTTCAGCAGCATGGCACCGATTATCCGCAGGCGCTGGCTACTTCTCCTTGCCCATCATCATGTCAGGCAGGATCGTCACGATGCTCGGGAACAGCGTGATCAGCGCGATGCACAGCACCAGGCAGAAGAAGAACGGGATCGCCGCCCTGGCGATCACGTTGCTGTCTTTGCCGGTCATGTTCTGCAGCACGAAGAGGTTGAAGCCCACCGGCGGCGTGACCTCGGCGATTTCCACCAGCAGCACGATGAAGATGCCGAACCAGATGAGGTCGAAGCCCGCCTTCTGGATCATCGGCAGCACCACCGCGCTGGTGAGCACGATCATCGAGATGCCGTCCAGCGCCGTGCCCAGCACCAGGTACACCACCACCAGCGCGCCGATCAGCGCATAGGGCGACAGGTGCATGCTGTCGACCCACTCGGCCAGTTCGCGCGGGATGCCGGTGAAGGCCATGGTCTTGGTGAGGAAGGCCGCGCCCGCCAGGATGAACATGATCATGCAGCTGGTGCGCGTGGCACCCATGATCCCGTCCTTGAAGTTCTTCCAGGTGAGGCTCCTGCCGTACGCGGCAATGGCCAGCGAGCCGAGCACGCCGAAGGCCGCGCATTCGGTGGCAGTGGCCCATCCCGCGACCAGCACCCAGACGATGAAGACGATCAGCAGTGCGCAGGGAATGAGGTTGCCCGAGAGCCGGATTTTCTGCATGAAGGTGGTCGGAGGATCGGCCGGCGGCACCTTGTCCGGATTGCGCAGGCTCCACCAGGCGATGTAGCCCGAGAACAGCAGCATCAACAGGAAGCCCGGCAGGAAGCCGGCCAGGAAGATGCGGATGATCGAGGCGTCGGCCGCCACGGCGTACACCACCATCGTGATCGAGGGCGGGATCAGGATGCCCAGCGTGCCGGCGGTTGCCAACGAGCCGATGGCCAGCTTCTCGTCGTAGCCGCGGCGCTTGAGTTCTGGGAGCGCCACCTTGGCGATGGTCGCGCAGGTGGCGGCTGAGGAGCCCGAGACCGAGCCGAACACGCCGCATCCGAGGATGGTGGTGTGCATCAGCCGGCCGGGCACGCGGTTGAGCCAGGGGCGCAGGCCCTCGAACATCTCTTCGCTGAGCTTGGTGCGGAACAGGATCTCGCCCATCCAGATGAACAGCGGCAGCGCCGCGAGCTCCCAGCTCGCGTTGCTTTCCCAGAAGGCGGAGAACAGGTTCTTGCCCGGCAGCGTGTTGGTGAAGAAGGCCTGGCCGACCCAGCCGACGATGGCCAGGGTCATGGCGATCCAGACGCCGCCTGCCAGCAGCAACAGCATGATGCCGAGCAGCAGGGCGCCCATCAAAAGGGTTTCGAGCATCGGGTGTCTTTGTTGTTGTCGTTCGAACGGTCAGACGTCGGGATTCAGACGTCCGAAGAGAAGTCGCCCGCGGCGTGGCGCTCTTCGATGGCGCGCTGGTAGCTCGGCTTTTCGCCGCGCACCACGCCCACCAGCTCGTCGACCATGGCGATCAGGAGCAGCCAGCAACCAATCACGAAGGTCGATTGCGGAATCCAGATCGGAATGACCACGAGGCCCGTCGCCATTTCGGCGAACTCGTAGCTCTCGTAGGTGAAGCTGGTCGCCCAGTAGGTGAGGTAGGCCACCGACACCGCGGCGATCAGCAGGCACATCACGTCGAGCGCACGCCGCACCTTGGGCGGCACGGCTTCGAGCAGCAGCGTCACGCGCACGAAGTCGCCGTGGCGGAAGGCGTGCGCCATCGCGAAGAACGCGGCGGCGGCGCAGAGCCACGAGACGATGTCGTTGAGCCCGCTCACATGCCAGTTCATCTGCCGGCCCACGCCGGCCAGGATCATCAGCACGAAGATCAGGAACACGCAGAACGCGCCGAGCGCGCCTGCACCGTCGTACAGGCGGTCGAGGAACCGGCGCATGGCTTACTTCTTTTTGTAGGCGTCGATGATGGCGGCGCCATCGGCACCGGCGGCTTTCAGCCAGTCGGTCTGCATGATGCCGCCGACCTGGCGCATGTCGGCGTCGAGCTTGGCCGAAGGCTTGTGCACCTTCATGCCGCGCTCGGCCAGCAGGCGCTTGTACTCGTCGTTCTTCTCCTGCGCGATCTTCCAGCCGCGGGTTTCGGCATCGGCCGCGGCCTTGGTGACGGCGGCCTTGGTGGTGGGGTCGAGCGCATCGAACGACTTGGCGTTGACGAGGATCGCGTTCTTCGGAATCCAGGCTTGCGTGTCGTAGAAGTTCTTGATGTGCTCGTAGGTCTTGGTGTCGTAGCCGGTGGAGCCCGAGCTCATGTAGCTCTCGATCACGCCGGTGGCCATGGCGGCGCTCAGTTCGGCCTGCTGGATCTGCACCGGCTGTGCACCAATGAGTTCGGCGATCTTGGCGGTGGCCGGGCTGTAGGCGCGCCACTTGATGCCGCGCAGGTCGGCCACCGAGCTGATCTCCTTCTTGGAGTAGATGCCCTGCGGCGCCCATGGCACGACGAACAGCACCTTGATGCCTTGCGCCGCGAGCAGCTTTTCCATGGCGGGCCTGGAGGCGTCGTACAGCTTGCGGGCCTCGGGATAGGTGGTGGCGAGGAAGGGGACGCCATCGAGTGCGTAGATCGGGTTCTCGTTCGCGTAGTTGGCCAGGAGGATCTCGCCGGCCTGCGCCTGGCCGCTCTGCACGGCGCGCTTGATCTCGGGCGCCTTGAAGAGCGATGCGTTGGCATGCACCGTGATCTTCACCTTGCCGGCGGTGGCGGCGTCCACGTCCTTCGCGAACTGCGTGATGTTTTCGGTGTGGTAGTTGGTCGCGGGGTAGGCGGTAGGGAGGTCCCACTTGGTCTGTGCGAACGCTGCGGCGCCGAGGGTGAGGCCCGCGAGGGCAATGCCGAACTTGTGATTCATGAACGCGCTCCGGAATGTAGTGAAAGCAAAACGAAAGGAAGCATACGTGCAAATTCCGGGCCACTTCCTGAGGCATTTCCCTGCCATGTGGCGTGCGCGCGGCCGACCGAGCGCACATGAAAAAGCCGCCTCGAGGGCGGCTTTGCCATGGCTACATGCGCGAGGTCAGGGCTTCGCGGCCTTGGGGGCCTTCGCTTCCTTCGATGCTGCGGGCGCCGCACCGCCGAAGGCCTGGCCGTTCACCGTGAGACCTTCGGCCGAGAGCTTCTGGGCCTTCTTCTCCTTCACGCCTTTCACACGTTGCATGAGGTCGGGCCAGTCCTTGAACTCGCCTTGCTTGCGCGCCTCGATGATGCGCTTGGACATCGCGGGGCCGACGCCATTGAGGCCATCGAGTTCGGCTTCGGTGCCCTTGTTGACATCGACGGCGGCGAACGAGGCGGCCGCGAACAGCATGGCCGAGACGGCCAGGATCTTCTTGAACATGATTGAAAAACTCCCTGATTTGTTGGTATGACTGACAGCCGACAAATGCGTCGGCTGGCGTTCAACGAGACCAGGGAAAGGGGCGTTGACGACCTCGTCGCCCCGGTGACCATTGTTCCGGAACGTGGTCGGAACCTTGCTCAGAGTTCTTCGACGCGGCGCGGCGGATAGCTGTCCCAGGCCTGGCAGCCGGGGCAGTGCCAGAAGTACTGGTGCGCCTCGAAGCCGCAGGCCGCGCAGCGGTAGCGCATCAGCGGGCGGGTGGCATGGTCGAGCGCGCGCTGCACCTGCGGATGGAACTGCTCGTGCTCGAACTTCTCGCCCGCCAGCCAGCGCGATGCCGCGACCAGCGAGGGCTGGTGCGCGAGGTGGGCGATGTAGCCGTCGCGCGGCGCAGGGGGCTGCTGGTCGTCGGCAGCGGCTGTTGCCGACGGCGCACCGCCGAGTGCGATCAGCGCCTCGAGCACGTCGATCGACGGCGACTCGGCATAGCGCCGCTGCAGCAGCGCGAGCGCCTCGGCTTCGCGGTGCGCTGCCACGGCGGCCTGCTGCAATGCGGCGGCATACAGCGGCAGCGCGAGGGGCGCGGTGTCGCTCAGTGCCGCGAGCGTGTCGAAGGCCGCGACGGCATCGCCATTGCGCAGCTGGAGGTTGGCAGTGTCGATCGCGGGGCGTGGCGCCTGGGGGGCCAGCTCGACGGCGTGCGCGAGCAGCTTCGCCGCAGCGGGCAACTCGCCGGCTGCCACGCGCTCGGTGGCTTGCTCGCAGAGGTGATGTGCGCGGCGCGTGGCGTAGCTGGCCTGGTCGGACTCGTCCAGCTTCTGTGCCACGTCGGCGGCCTGCGCCCATTCGCGCGAACGCTCGTAGATGGCCAGCAGCGAGAGGCGCGCCTCGTTCTCGTAGCGCGTGCCTTCGAGCTTCTGCAGCGCAGCTTCGGCGCGGTCGAGCAGGCCGGCGCGCAGAAAGTCCTGTGCGAGCGCGTGCTGTGCGCGTTCGCGGTCGGCCCGGCTCAGGTCGCCACGGCCGAGCAGGTGCTCGTGCACGCGCACGGCGCGCTGGTATTCGCCGCGGCGACGGAACAGATTGCCGAGCGCGAAATGCAGCTCCTGCGTGTCGGGGTCGTTCTGCACGGCCTCGATGAAGGCGTCGATGGCCTGGTCCTGTTGCTCGTTGAGCAGGAAGTTCAGGCCGCGGAAGTAGGCCTTGGGCGCCTGCCGGTTCTCGAGCTTGAGCTGGCGGATGTCGAAGCGCGATGCGAGCCACCCGAGCACGAAGGCGACGGGCAGGCCGATCAGCAGCCAGCTGGGATCAAAGTCCATGTTGACGTACGGCGGGAAGGTCGGTGGCGGAGATGGTCGGTGCCGCTGCTGCAGCGGTTGTGGCCGTCGGTGCCGTAGTTGATGCGGCTTCGGCTGCCGATGGTCCCTGGGCTGCTGCGGCGGTACGGTGTTTCCACCAGCCCGGCAACATGCCGAGCGCGCCCACCACGAGCCCGCCCGCGAAGGCTGCGAGCACGACCAGCACCAGCGGTGCGCGCCAGTGGGTGCCAAAGAAGAAGTAGACGGTCGCGTCGTGCTGGTTGTTCAGCGCGAAGGCGAAGAGCGTAAAAAAAATGGCCGCCTTGAGCAGCCACAGGAGGTATTTCATAGCCATTCCCGTTGCCGGAGGCATTCTACGTTTGCATCCACGCGGATCAGGCCTTGCGGCCCTTGGCTTCCTTGGCGCCGAGCTCGGCGGTTTTCGCGTCGACAGCCTCGCGCAAGGCCTTGCCCGGCTTGAAGTGCGGCACCCGCTTTTCGGGGATCTGCACGCTTTCGCCCGAGCGCGGATTGCGCCCGAGGCGCGGCGGGCGCCGGTTGACCGAGAAGCTGCCGAACCCGCGGATCTCGATGCGGTGCCCGCGAACCAGCGCGTCGCTCATCGCGTCCAGGATGGTCTTGACGGCGTATTCGGCATCGCGGTGCGTGAGTTGCGCAAAGCGCGCTGCGAGTTCTTCGACGAGGTCAGAGCGGGTCATAGAGGCCAGTGCAGAGAAAACGTGGACGAAAAAAAAGACAGAGCGGCCAAGCTAGAAGCCTGGCCTGCTCTGTCTTCGGACTCAGCTTACTTGCTGTCGTTGTTGTCGAGCTTGGCGCGCAGCAGGGCGCCCAGGCTCGTCGTGCCCGCGTTCTCGCGTGCCGACTGCTGGCTCAGGTTGGCCATGGCGCCTTGTTCGTCGACCATGTCCTTCTGCTTGATGGACAGCTGGATGTTGCGGGTCTTGCGATCCACGTTCACGACGATGGCGGTGACTTCGTCGCCTTCCTTGAGCACGTTGCGGGCATCTTCGACGCGGTCGCGCGAGATTTCCGAAGCACGCAGGTAGCCGAGGATGTCTTCGCCGAGGTCGATTTCAGCGCCGCGGGCGTCCACGGTCTTGACCTTGCCGGTCACGATCTGGCCCTTGTCGTTCACGGTGGTGAACGTGGTGAACGGGTCGCTGTCGAGCTGCTTGATGCCCAGCGAGATGCGCTCGCGGTCGACATCCACAGCCAGCACGATCGCTTCGACTTCCTGGCCCTTCTTGTAGTTGCGAACGGCGGTTTCGCCGGCTTCGTTCCACGAGAGGTCCGAGAGGTGAACCAGGCCGTCGATACCGGCAGCCAGACCCACGAACACGCCGAAGTCGGTGATCGACTTGATCGGGCCCTTGACGCGGTCGCCACGCTTGGTGTTTTGCGCGAACTCTTGCCACGGGTTGGCCTTGCACTGCTTCATGCCCAGGCTGATGCGGCGCTTGTCTTCGTCGATTTCCAGGACCATGACTTCGACTTCGTCGCCCAGCGAGACGATCTTGTTCGGAGCGATGTTCTTGTTGGTCCAGTCCATTTCGGAGACGTGCACCAGGCCTTCGATGCCGGGTTCGAGTTCGACGAACGCGCCGTAGTCGGCAATGTTCGTGACCTTGCCGAACAGGCGGGTCGATTGCGGGTAGCGGCGCGAAACGCCCATCCACGGGTCGTCGCCCATTTGCTTCAGACCCAGCGAGACACGGTTCTTTTCGGTGTCGAACTTGAGGATCTTGGCGGTGATTTCCTGGCCGGCCTGAACGACTTCGCTCGGGTGGCGAACACGGCGCCATGCCATGTCGGTGATGTGCAGCAGGCCGTCGATGCCGCCGAGGTCCACGAACGCACCGTATTCGGTGATGTTCTTGACTACGCCGCGGACAACAGCGCCTTCCTTCAGGGTTTCCATCAGCTTGGCGCGTTCTTCGCCCATGCTGGCTTCGACCACGGCACGGCGCGACAGCACGACGTTGTTGCGCTTGCGGTCGAGCTTGATGACCTTGAATTCGAGGGTCTTGTTTTCGTACGGGGTCAGGTCCTTGATGGGACGCGTGTCGATCAGCGAGCCGGGCAGGAATGCGCGGATGCCGTTGACCAGGACGGTCAGACCGCCCTTGACCTTGCCGCTGGTGGTGCCGGTGACGAAGTCGCCCGATTCCAGGGCCTTCTCGAGGGCGAGCCACGAAGCGAGGCGCTTGGCGGTGTCGCGCGAGAGGATGGTGTCGCCGTAGCCGTTTTCAACGCTGCCGATGGCAACGGAAACGAAATCGCCGGCCTGGACTTCGAGTTCGCCCTTGTCGTTCTTGAACTCCTCGATCGGCACATACGCTTCGGACTTCAGACCGGCGTTGACGACGACGTGGTTGTGTTCGACGCGCACGACTTCGGCCGTGATGACCTCGCCGGTGCGCATTTCGGAACGCTTCAGGGACTCTTCGAATAGGTCGGCAAAAGATTCAGACATTGATGGTTCCTTCCGTCAGGCAGGGTTGGCAGGCGCCAGTGCGAAATTGCGTGCGGCTGCTGTGGATCTGGAGACGGCGGTTTTGTGGGCTTTTAAACCCGGGTTGGTTGAACAACCAGAAGGCCGGTGCGCTGTCGCGCGAGAAGAGCCTGCTGGAGCGGTACGCGCCAACCGGACAACCCGGTGGGCGCGAGCCTTTCAAGCGGACTTGAAGGGCTGCACTTGCTGCCACCAGTCCAACACCGTGTCGATCGATTTTTCGATGGACAGCTGGGAGTTGTCGAGGTGGCGAGCATCCTGCGCCGGCTTCAGAGGGGCGACGCTGCGGGAGGAGTCCCGGGCGTCACGTGCTTCCAAGTCGGAGCGAAGACTGTCGAGTGTAGTCGAAATTCCCTTTGAAATCAACTGCTTATGTCGCCGTTCCGCCCTTTGGGCGGCGCTGGCCGTGAGGAAGACCTTCAGGGGTGCGTGCGGGAAGATCACGGTGCCCATGTCGCGGCCGTCGGCGACCAGTCCGGGGAGCTGGCGAAAGCGCTGTTGAAGCGCCAGGAGCGCCGCTCGCACCGAGGGCAGGGTCGAGACGCGGGAGGCGTCCATGCCGGCGGCTTCGGTGCGGATCTCGTCGCTCACGTCCTCGCCGTCCAGCATCACCTTGCCCTCGATGAACTGCAGGGGCAGGGCGGCTGCCAGGGCGGCGATCTGCGCCTCGTGCTGCGGGTCGGCGCTGAGGCCCGCGCGACGCATGGCCAGACCGGTCACGCGGTAGAGCGAGCCCGAATCCAGGTAGTGGTAACCCAGCAGGCGCGCCACTTCGGCCGCCAGCGTGCCCTTGCCCGAGGCGGTCGGGCCGTCGATGCAGATCACCGGCACTTCGGCGCCCTCGGCGACCGAGAACAGGGTTTCGAAGTAATCGGGGAAGGTCTTGGCGACGCAGTGCGGCTCGAGGATGCGCACCGGCACCCCCGCCGGGTTGAACGCCGCAAGCGAGAAGCACATCGCCACCCGGTGGTCGTCGTACGTGCGGATGCTCGCCGCCTTCCAGCCGGCCTGTGCCAGCGGGTGGACGCGGATGAAATCCGGACCGGCCTCGACCGTGGCGCCGAGCTTCTGGAGCTCGTTGGCCATGGCATCGATGCGGTCGGTTTCCTTGACGCGCCAACTCGCGATATTGCGCAGGGTGCTCGGGCCGTCGGCATAGAGCGCCATGACGGCGAGCGTCATCGCAGCGTCGGGGATGTGGTTCGCGTCCAGGTCGATGGCCTTGAGCGGCCAGGCGCCGCGGCGCACTTCGAGCCAGTTCGCGCCGCTGTCGACCTCGGCGCCCATCTGCCGGGCTGCGTCGATGAAGCGGATGTCGCCCTGGATCGAATCGGCGCCCACGCCTTCGATCCGGATGCCGTTCTTCCCGGACACGCCCGTGGCGATGGCACCCAGTGCGATGAAATAGCTCGCAGAAGAGGCATCGGCCTCCACGTGGATGTCGCCCGGCGAGCTGTAGCGGCTGCCGGCCGGAATGGTGAACCGCTCCCAGCCATCGCGTCGCACCGTGATGCCGAAGCGCGCCAGCAGGTTCAGCGTGATCTCGATGTAGGGCTTGGAAATGAGCTCGCCCACCACCTCGATCACGATGTCGTTGCGGGCTGCGAGCGGCAGCGCCAGCAGCAATGCCGTGAGGAACTGGCTCGAGACGTCGCCGCGCACGCGGATCGGCGCGTCAAGCACCAGGTCGTCGTGATCGACCGGATGGATGCGCAGTGGCGGATAGCCCGGGTTGCCGAGGTAGTCGATGTTGCAGCCGAGCTGGGTAAGCGCATCGACCAGGTCGCCGATGGGCCGCTCGTGCATGCGCGGCACGCCGCTCAGTTCGAACTCGCCGCCCAGCAGCGAAAGCGCGGCCGTCAGCGGGCGCATGGCGGTGCCGGCATTGCCCAGGAAGAGGGGCAGCAAAGCCTCGCTGGGTTTCAGCTGGCCGCCGAGGCCGGTGATCTGCAGCGTGCTGCCTGCCGGCTGGATGCCGCAGCCGAGCGCGCGCAGGGCGTCGAGCATCACGCGCGTGTCGTCGGAGTCGAGCAGGTCGTGGATCGTGGTGGTGCCGCTCGCGAGCGCGGCCAGCAGCAGCACGCGGTTGGAAATGCTCTTGGAGCCCGGCAGCCGGACCGTGCCGGCGGCGCCGACAAGAGGCGGGAGGTCGAGGAAGGCGGTCGAGAACATGTCAGCTGTCCTGCTGGGCCGAGGCGTCGGAGCTCGCGTTCGGCCTCCACGCGGCGCGCGCCTTGCTGGCGGCGGCGATGGATTGCTCCAGCCCCTGCAGGTCGCCCGCGGTCATGAGCGCCTCGAGGTCCTCCAGCGCCTTGCGGAAAGCCTGGGACTGCAGCAGCACCTGCTCGCGGTTGGCGAGCAGCACGTCGCGCCACATGACGGGGTCGCTGGCGGCGATGCGCGAGAAATCGCGAAAGCCCGGTCCGGCGAGACTGAGGAAACGGTCGCCCTGCGGCTGCGCCGTGAGAGCGTTGGTGTACGCGAACGCCAGCAAGTGGGGCAGGTGGCTCACTGCGGCGAAAGAGGCGTCGTGTTCCTCGTGCGTCATCGTGACCACGTTGGCGCCGATGCCGCTCCACACCTGCGAGGCGCGCTGCACATTCGATCGCAGCGTGGCCTTGACCGGCGTCAGCACGACCTGGCGGCCGGTGAAAAGCGAGGCTTCTGCGTGCTCGATGCCCGAGACTTCCTTGCCGGCGATCGGATGCGCCGGAACGAAGTTCGCGAACTGCTTTTGCAGGCCGTTGCGTGCAGCCTCGATCACGTCGCCCTTGGTCGAGCCGACGTCCATCACCAGCGTCTCGTTGGAGATGCCGTGGCGGATCGCCTTGAACATGGCCTCCGAGGCAGCCACCGGCACGGCCAGCAGCACGAGGTCGGCGCCCGACACCGCCAGCAGCGCTGAGGGCGCCACCACGTCGATCACGCCGAGCTGGCGCGCCCGTTCGGTGGTGGACGGCGACTTGCTGTAGCCGACCACGCGTTTCACCAGCTTCGCGCGCTTGAGAGCGAGCGCAAAGGAGCCGCCCATGAGGCCGCAGCCGATCAATCCCAGTTGCTCGAACATCGTGTCTGTCCGGCTCAGGCTTTGACGGGGTAGGCGCCCAGCACCTTGTAGAACGCGCAGAGGCCGCGCAGTTCGGCCAGTGCCGCGGCCACGTTGGGCTGCGAGGGATGGCCGTCCAGGTCGATGTAGAAGTAGTACTCCCACTGGCCGGTGCGCGCGGGGCGCGATTCGAAGCGCGTCATCGACACGTTGTTGGTCTTGAGGGGCACCAGCAGGTCATGCACCGCGCCGGGCTGGTTCGGCACCGAGACGATCAGGCTCGTGCAGTCCTTGCCCGATGCCGGCGGCATGGCCAGCGTCTGCGGCAGGCAGATCACGGAGAAGCGGGTGCGGTTGTACGAATCGTCCTGGATGGCGTGTGCCACGATGTGCAGGCCGAACCGCGTGGCGGCGCGTTCGCCGGCGAGTCCGGCCCAGGCCGGGTTGGTGGCCGCGAGGCGTGCGCCTTCGGCATTGCTCGACACGGCACGGCGCTCGGCATTGGGCAGGTGCTTGGACAGCCAAGTCTGGCATTGCGCGAGCGCCTGCGGATGGGCCAGCACGGCCTCGATGCCCTCGAGCGAGTTCTCGCTGCGCAAGAGGTGATGGCGCACCAGCAGGCTGACTTCTCCGACCACATGGGTGGGCGAATGCAGGAACAGGTCGAGCGAGCGGGTAACCACGCCTTCGGTCGAGTTCTCGACGCCGACCACGCCGTACTGGGCACTGCCCGCGGCGGTGGCGTGGAACACTTCGTCGAAGCTGGCGCAGTAGATCAGGTCGGCGGCGCCGCCGAAGTATTCGATGGCCGCCTGTTCGCAGAAGGTGCCTTCAGGCCCCAGCACGGCCACGCGTTGCGGCGATTCGAGGGCGAGGCACGCCGACATGATCTCGCGCCAGATGGCCGCCACATGGAGGTCCTTGAGCGGACCGCCATTGCTTTTCTGCATCTTGTCGATGACGGCGGCAACGCGGTCAGGACGAAAGAACGGCGTGCCTTCGCGCTTCTTGACCTCGCCGACGAGTTCGGCCACGTGGGCCCGCTCGTTGAGAAGGCTCAGCAGGCGCTGGTCGAGCGAGTCGATCTGCACGCGCAGATCGGCAAGGCTTTCGGAGTTGTAGTCGGAGGAGGGCGGTGTGGGTGCGGAGGCGGTCATCGGTGCGAGCAGCTAGGGCATGCGCCTAGGCATGCGATCGCTCGAATTCTCGCATGTAGCCCACGAGGGCCTGCACCCCTGCCAGCGGCATGGCGTTGTAGATGCTCGCGCGCATGCCGCCAACCGACTTGTGGCCCTTGAGCTGCAGCAGCCCGGCCTCGCGTGCGCCGGCCAGGAACGCCTCATTGCGACTTTCGTCGGCCAGGAAGAACGGCACGTTCATGCGCGAGCGGCAGCCTGCATCGATGCGGTTGGCGTAGAAGTCGGAGCCGTCGATGAAGTCGTACAGCAGCTTTGCCTTCTCGATGTTGCGTTGCTCCATCGCGGCCACGCCGCTGAGCGTGCCCTCGGTCTGCTGCAGCAGCCACTGGAACGTCAGCCCCGCCATGTAGATGCCCCAGGTCGGCGGGGTGTTGTACATGGAGTTGTTGTCGGCAACGATCTTGTAGTTGAAGGCGCTTGGGCAGATCTCGAGGGCGTGGCCCAGGAGGTCGTCGCGCACGACAACGATCGTGAGGCCCGCCGGCCCCAGGTTCTTTTGCGCGCCGCCGAAGGCAAGGCCCACGCGGCTCCAGTCGACGCTGCGCGAAGCCACGTGCGACGAGAAATCGATGACGAGCGGCGCATCGCTGCCGAGCGCGGCGAGGTCGGGCAACTGCTGGAACTCGATGCCGTTGATCGTCTCGTTGGTGCACAGGTGCACGTACGAGGCGTCCTTGGTGAGCTGCCAGGTCGAGGGATCGGGCAGCTTCGTGTGCTGGTTGTCGGCGTTGCTCGCAGCAATGCGCGCGGTGCAATAGCGCTGCGCTTCCTTGTGCGACTTGATGCTCCAGCTGCCGGTGATGACGAAGTCGGCGGTCTTGCCGCGCGACAGGTTCATCGGCACGATGGCGTTTTCGCCGAGACCGCCACCCTGCATGAACAGGATGTGGAAATGGGAGGGCACCGCCAGCAGCGTGCGGATGTCGGCTTCGGCCTGCGTGCAGATCGCGCCGAATTCCTTGCCGCGATGGCTCATCTCCATCACGCTCATGCCGCTGCCCTGCCAGTCGAGCATTTCGGCGGCGGCGCGTTGCAGCACCGCCTCCGGCATGGCAGCCGGACCGGCCGAGAAGTTGTAGGGGCGCTTGCCGGCCGGCGTCTGCTGCTGGGTCACGTTGCTTTACTTCTTGGCGGGTGCCTTGGCTGGAGCCTTGGCGGGTGCGGAACCTTGGGCGGCGCCACCGTCGGTCGGGGCACCGAGGGCCTTGGCGACATTGGTGTCGAGCGCGCGCATCTTGGGCTCGATGGCGGCGCGGGTTTCGGCCACCAGCTTTTCCGTCAATGCAGTCTGCATCTTCGGGTTCAGTTCCTGGTACTTCTTGCTGAGCGGCGAGTTGATCCAGGCCAGCAGTTGCTTGAGTTCGTCTTCGCTGAAGTTCTGCTCGAGCAGCGGAGTAAGGGCGCCCGGTGCCAGTTGAATGGCCTTGTCGCGCACGAGGGGGTAGGCGTCGTCGAAGTACTTCTTGAGCTCGGCGTCGGCTGCCTTGGCAGCGGATTCGCGCTTGGCTTCAGGCACTTGCGTCTGCAGGTACTGCGACCCGGCTTGGGCGATCGGCGAGCTGGATTGCTCGACCAGGCCGCGCGCCAGCGATTCGATGCCGGGGCGCTGGATGTCGATGAACTGCTTGATCAGCGTGGCCTTGTCCTGTGCCATGGCGGCCATCGAGCTGCTGGCCAAAGCTACCGTCAGAAGTGCGAGTTTGATTTTTTTCACTGAGGATTCTCCGTTGAAGATGTAGAAGTATCGTCTGCGTCCGGCTCGCTCTCGCCGTTCGCGTCGTTTTCGACGATACGCTGTAGCCCGCTGAGTTTGGCGCCTTCGTCAAGCCCGATCAGCGTGACGCCTTGCGTCGCGCGACCCAGTTCACGAATTTCGGCAACCCGGGTGCGCACGAGCACACCCTTGTCGGTGATGAGCATGATCTCATCGTCCGCGTGCACGAGAGTGGCGGCAACGACCTTGCCGTTGCGCTCACTCTGTTGAATCGCGATCATGCCTTTGGTTCCGCGGCCGTGACGCGTGTATTCCGTAATGCTTGTTCGCTTTCCGTAACCATTTTCCGTGGCGGTGAGCACGCTTTGCTGCTCGTCCTCGGCCACGAGCATGGCGATCACGCCCTGGCCCGGGTCGAGCGACATGCCGCGCACGCCGCGCGCATTTCGGCCCAGCGGACGGACGTCGTCTTCGGCGAAGCGCACGGCCTTGCCGCCGTCGCTGAAGAGCATCACGTCATGCTTGCCGTCGGTGAGGGCTGCACCGATGAGGTAGTCGCCATCGTCGAGGTTCACGGCAATGATGCCGCCCTTGCGCGGGTTGTTGAACTCGTCGAGCGCGGTCTTCTTGACCGTGCCCATCGAGGTCGACATGAACACGTACTGGTCGGCCGGAAAGTTGCGCTTCTCGCCGGTGAGGGCGAGCGCGACGTTGATCTTCTCGCCTTCCTGCAACGGGAACATGTTGACGATCGGCCGGCCGCGCGAGCCGCGCGAACCCGCCGGCACTTCCCACACCTTGAGCCAGTAGAGCCGGCCGCGGTTGGAGAAGCACAGGATGTAATCGTGCGTGTTGGCGATGAAGAGCTGGTCGATCCAGTCGTCTTCCTTCGTCGCGGTGGCCTGCTTGCCGCGGCCGCCGCGCTTCTGCGCGCGGTATTCGCCCAGCGGCTGGCTCTTGATGTAGCCGCTGTGCGAGAGCGTCACCACCATGTCCGTCGGGGTGATCAGGTCTTCGGTCGAGAGGTCGAACGCGCTGTGCTCCACCAGGCTGCGGCGTGCGCCGAGCTTGCTCTGGCCGAACTCCTGCTTGATGGTGCCCAGTTCGTCGCCGATGATGACCGACACGCGCTCGGGCTTGGACAGGATGTCGAGCAGATCGTCGATCTCGGCCATCACGTCCTTGTATTCAGCGACGATCTTGTCCTGCTCGAGGCCGGTCAGGCGCTGCAGGCGCATCTGCAGGATTTCCTGGGCTTGCGTGTCCGAGAGGCGATAGAGACCATCCGAGCCCATGCCGAACTCGCGCTCCAGGCCTTCGGGACGGTAGTCGTCGGCGTTGATCACGCCACCGTCGGCGCGCGAACGCGTGAGCATTTCGCGCACCAGCTTGCTGTCCCAGCTGCGGGTCATCAGTTCGGCCTTGGCAACCGGGGGCGTCGGCGATTCGCGGATGATCCGGATGAACTCGTCGATGTTGGCGAGCGCCACCGCCAGGCCTTCGAGCACGTGGCCGCGTTCGCGGGCCTTGCGCAGCGTGAAGACCGTGCGGCGCGTGACCACTTCGCGGCGGTGCTGCAGGAAGACCTGGATCAGGTCCTTCAGGTTGCACAGCTTGGGCTGGCCGTCGACCAGGGCCACCATGTTGATGCCGAAGGTGTCCTGCAGCTGCGTCTGCTTGTAGAGGTTGTTGAGCACAACCTCGGGCACTTCGCCGCGCTTGAGTTCGATCACCAGGCGCATGCCCGACTTGTCGGACTCGTCCTGGATGTGGCTGATGCCTTCGATCTTCTTTTCGTGGACCAGCTCGGCCATGCGCTCCTGCAGCGTCTTCTTGTTGACCTGATAGGGGAGCTCGTCGACGATGATCGCCTGGCGCTGGCCGCGGTCGATGTCCTCGAAGTGGCACTTGGCGCGCATCACGACCTTGCCGCGGCCAGTGCGGTAGCCGTCCTTCACGCCATTGATGCCGTAGATGATGCCGGCGGTGGGGAAGTCGGGCGCCGGCACGATTTCCATCAACTCGTCGATGCTGGCCTCGGGGTTGCGCAGCAGATGCAGGCAGGCGTCGACGACCTCATTCAAGTTGTGCGGCGGGATATTGGTGGCCATGCCGACCGCAATACCGCCCGAGCCATTGACCAGCAAATTCGGCAGTTGGCTCGGCAAAACTTTCGGTTCTTTTTCGGAGCCGTCGTAATTGTCCTGAAAGTCGACAGTTTCCTTGTCGATATCGGCCAGCATTTCATGCGCAATTTTGGCCAGCCGGATTTCCGTATAGCGCATTGCGGCCGCGTTGTCTCCATCCACGGAACCGAAGTTGCCCTGGCCGTCGACCAGCATGTGGCGCATGGAAAAGTCCTGCGCCAATCGCACGATGGTGTCGTAGACCGATTGATCGCCGTGCGGGTGGTATTTACCGATCACATCGCCAACGATACGGGCCGACTTCTTGTACGGGCGGTTCCAGTCGTTGTTGAGTTCGTGCATGGCAAAGAGCACGCGCCGATGCACAGGCTTGAGGCCATCGCGTGCGTCGGGTAGCGCTCGGCCCACGATCACGCTCATGGCGTAATCGAGATAGCTGCTGCGCATTTCCTCTTCGAGACTGATGGGCAGGGTTTCTTTGGCGAAGGAGGTCATGGGCAAGAGGCTGGCGGCAGGAAGGCGAAATTTTACGCTGTGAGGGGTGTCGCACCGCCGCAACACAAGGCGGCTATTCCGCCTCCGTCCTACGCTTCGGGGGCGCCCAGCGGCCTGTTTGCCAAAGACCCTATGGCACAATCGCCTCAACGTTTTGGGTGGTGGTCACTTAAAGCGTCCTTGATTCGCAGCGCGGCTGCGGCTTTTTCCCCAAGAGGAGAACCATGAAGAAACTGAATAAAGTGGCGATGATGTTTGCAGTCGCTGCGCTCGCCACTGCCGCCGGCGCGCAGACCCGTGTCACCGCTGCGGACGGCGGTCCTACGATCGACAACTGGCAAAACGGCACCGGCGAACTGGTCTGGAAGAACGGTACGAACGAACTGTGCTGGCGCGATGCCAACTGGACGCCGGCTACCGCCGCCGCCGGTTGCGACGGCGCTCTGGTTCCCGCAGTTGCTGCGCCTGCAGCACCTGGCGCAGCTCCTGTTGCTCCTGGCGCACCGCCCGCTGTCGCTGCTTCGAAGGTGACCTTCGCAGCCGACGCATTCTTCGACTTCGACAAGTCGGTTCTGAAGCCTGAAGGTCGCGCCAAGCTGACCGACCTGGTCGAGAAGATCCGTGGTGTCAACCTCGAAGTGATCATTGCTGTGGGCCACACCGACTCGATCGGTACGGACGCCTACAACCAGCGTCTGTCGGTGCGTCGCGCCGAAGCCGTCAAGGCCTTCCTGGTCTCGAAGGGCATCGAACGCAACCGCGTCTACACCGAAGGCAAGGGCGAGAAGCAGCCAGTGGCTGACAACCGCACCAAGGAAGGCCGCGCCAAGAACCGTCGCGTGGAAATCGAAGTGGTCGGCACTCGCGCCAACTAATCGATCGATTCCATCGATGATAGAAACCCCGCCTCGGCGGGGTTTTTTTATGCCCGTCGAATTTGACGGCAAGAATTCAACAAGATCGTCCTGCGCGTGCCGGGCATTGCCCGCTTCATAATTGCCCTATGACAGAAAATGTGAATGCCGATCCGGCTGAACTCGCCAAGTTTTCAGAACTGGCGCATCGGTGGTGGGATTTGGAGAGCGAATTCCGCCCACTGCACGAAATTAATCCACTGCGTCTCGAATGGATTGACGGTATTGCACCTATTTCGCAGCATCGCGTGCTCGATATCGGTTGCGGCGGCGGAATCCTGGCTGACTCGATGGCTCGCAAGGGCGCAGACGTGCTGGGGATCGACCTCGCAGGCAAGGCGCTCAAGGTCGCGCAACTGCATGCGCTCGAGGCCGGCACGCGCGGCGTCAAGTATCGCGAGATCAGTGCAGAGGCGCTGGCCGAGGAGCAACCGGGCAGCTTCGATGTCGTCACCTGCATGGAAATGCTGGAACACGTGCCGAAGCCCGCTTCGGTGATCCAGGCCTGCGCCACGCTGGTCAAGCCCGGCGGGTGGGTGTTTTTCTCAACCATCAACCGCAACCTGAAGTCCTTCGCGCTGGCGATCGTAGGTGCGGAATACATCCTCGGGATGCTGCCGCGTGGCACCCACGAGTATGCGAAGCTGATTCGTCCCAGCGAACTCGCCGCCTACTGCCGCGCAGCAGGCCTTGATCTGCGGCACACGCGTGGCATGGAGCACAACCCGCTGACCCGTCGCTACTGGCTCAGTGCCGACACCAGCGTCAACTACATGTTCGCAACGCAAAGGCCGCCACTGCCGGCTTCGCAGGGATGAAGGGCGCACTCACACGCGCTGTTCTGTTCGACCTGGACGGCACGCTGATCGACAGCGCGCCTGACCTGGGCGCTGCAGCCGACAAGATGCGGACCGACAGAGGCCTTGAATCCTATCCCTTGGAGCGCTACCGCCCGTTCGCCGGTTCGGGCGCGCGAGGCATGCTCGGCGTGGCATTCGGCATCACGCCCGATGCCCCCGAATTCCCGGAGCTACGCGAAGAGTTCTTCGTGACTTACGAGCGCCGCATGCTGCTCAACACACAGGTGTTCGACGGCGTCCAGGCGCTGATCGATGCGATTCAGGCGCGCGGTCTGCTGTGGGGGGTGGTCACCAACAAGTCGATGCGATTCACCGATCCGTTGACCCGCGCCATCCCGCTTTTCGCCAGTGCGCGCGCCATCGTGAGCGGTGACACCACGCCGCATGCCAAGCCGCATCCCGAACCGCTCCACGAAGCGGCGCGGCGACTGGGTGTTCCCTCGGAGGCGTGCATCTATGTGGGCGACGACGAGCGCGACATCATCGCGGGCCGCGCCGCCGGCATGCTGACGGTGGCCGCTACCTATGGCTACATGGGATCGCAGGCCGATTCGACGCTCTGGCAGGCCGATGCGTCAATATCTTCGCCCACGGAGCTCTTGCATTTGCTCGATAGCGCCTAAAATGCAAGGCTTGGGGCTGCACTGGTTTCGACGTGGGTTCGGAATCGCAGCGGGGCATGTCGAGCTGAATGCGCTCGTAAAACAGATTCAAACAAACTAACTGCAAACGACGAACGTTTCGCACTCGCTGCTTAATTGCCAGTGAGCTTTGCAACAGCAGGCCGATGGGCTGGGCAAGGGGGTGACAGAGCAATCTGAATCCTCCCGGCTGCAAAGATAATTACATCGGCTGGCTCCGATCCGGGTACCTTGGGTCGGGGCGAGAAAATAGGGTGCTGGCGTCCGGTTTAGCGTGTGACTGCGCGACTCCGGAAGCGAGACTCAAATCAGATCACTAAACATGTAGAACTGCGCGATGAAGGCTTGCGGACGGGGGTTCAAATCCCCCCAGCTCCACCACTCAACAGAACGGCAGCCATTGTCACCAATGGCTGCCGTTTTTTATTCCACCGCAGAGCTTCAGTAGCACTGGAACAGCACACCCGACTCCGCCGGCGCCCTGCCGATCCACTTCGGAGTGAGGCTCTTTGCGCTGCAATAATCCGCTGCGAGCGTGTAGCTCGGCGCACGCAGGACGCCTTCGCGGAACGGCACGATCTCGTTCGGGGCCGAACAGCCGGTGAGGACCGCAATGATCAAACCAAGCGGAAGCAGTGTGGTGCGCCAATTCATCGGGCCATTCTAAGACGCCAGGTGTACGCCCGCGCCCGGCTTGCGTCCGGGATAGAGATACCTGGAGTACGCGCCGGACTTGCCGAACAGCTGCTGCGCAAGCTTCACCGGATCTTCATCCTTGTGCTTCTCGTAGAGCACGGGTCCCCAGATGATGAAGCCGTCGATGCTGAGGCTCCCGGGTGCGGGCTCGATGGCCTTCCAGGCGTGCGCAAACTTCGAAATCCAGGCCAGGGCCTCGGTCAATGCGTGATTGGGCGCAGGGGCTATATCTTCGGTCGCTTCGGTCTTGGACATGACGGCATCCTCGATGGAAATACTGTACAAATATACAGTAAAATCCTCTCATGGAAAACATTCCGGCCACCCTCTGGATCGCCGCCTGCGCGCATCGGTTGCGGCAGCGCTGGCACACGGTCGATGTCCTTGAGCTGGAAGACCTCGCACGCCATCTCCGGCGCGATGCGCGGCTGCGGGCCATGCGGCCCGACGATGCCGCGGTCGACTGGCTCCGCCCTGTCGACCGACCTGTCGCCCAAATCTCGGAGCCGGCATCCGCCGTTCCGCCCTATCGGCTGCCTTCTGGGCAGCGCCCGATTTCTCCTTGACGGGTTCGCCGTCCCCCGCCGGTCAACCTGCGCGGGGTCCTTGATGCCATGCCAGCAGAAAGGCTTGAGCCCAGCGTCGCCGCTGGGTTTTTTTTGCCTGATCGCGGGGCTATAGTCGGCGAGCGCTGCGCCTCGCAACCCGCAGCTCCTCTCCCCGATCCCAAGGACGCTCGTGCCGGACTCACTGACTTCCACGCTGACCAGCTACTACGACACGGTGCCCTACGACTCGCACCCGTTCCCGCAGTCCGCGATGGAGCACCTGGAGGCGCTGGCCTTCCTGTTTGGGCTCGATGCGCCCGCTCCCGCCACGGCCCGCGTGCTCGAGCTCGGCTGCGCGGCCGGCGGCAATCTGATTCCCTTCGCGGCGCGCCACCCCGAAGCGCGCGCCGTCGGCGTCGACCTGTCGACCGTGCAGGTATCGCAGGGCGTTGCGGCCATCGCCCATGCGGGCCTGTCGAATGTGGAGCTGAAGGCGTTCAACATCGCCGACATCGACGCCTCGTTCGGCCAGTTCGACTACATCGTCTGCCACGGCGTCTACAGCTGGGTGCCGGGTCCGGTGCAGGACGCGATCCTGCGCATCTGCTCGGAGAATCTCGCGCCGAACGGCGTGGCCTACGTGAGCTACAACGTGTACCCGGGCTGGAAGGCGCGCGAGATCGTGCGCGACGCGATGATCCTGCGCGGCGGCCCGCGCGACACGCCCGACGAAAAACTGGCCTACGCGCGCGGCATGCTCGAATTCCTCGAGCAGTCGGCGCGCCCCGACAGCGTGCTCAAGAAAACGCTCGAGGAAACCATGCCCATCGTGCGCGGCTCCAGCGGCTATTACCTGCTGCACGAATTTCTCGAACCCTGCAACGAGCCCTGCTATTTCAAGGAGTTCGCCGCGCGCGCCGATGCCCGCGGCCTGGCCTACCTGTGCGATGCGGAGCCCTCGACCATGTTCGTGCAGAACTACGGCGAGAAGGTGCGCGATCCGCTGCTGCGCGAATGCGGCGGCAGCCAGATCATGATGGAGCAGTACCTCGATTTCCTGGTCAACCGCACCTTCCGCCAGACGCTGCTGGTCAAGCAGGAGCGCGCCAGGGACATCCGCTACCGCCTCGATCCGGCACGCATCCGCGCCCTTGAATTCGCCGGCATGTTCGCGACCGAGGACGGCGGCGCGCTGACGCTCGATGCGCGCGAGCAGCCCTGCAATGCGATGCGCAACCTCAAGGTCACGCTGCGCCTGCCCGCGCACAAGGCCGTGGCACAGCTGCTCGAAGCGAGCTATCCGGCGTCCGCCTCTGCCGAGGCGCTGATCGAGACTGCAACCAGGCTCACCGGCGATCCGCGCGATGCGGTCGAGCGCATCGTGCTGGCCATGCTCGAGGAGCTGGTGATCCTCGGTGCCTTGCGGATCCGGCGCACGCCGGTGCCGGCGGCGACCGAAGTCGCCAGCCTGCCGCAAGCCCTGGCCAGCGTTCGCGGCGCGCCCGGCCTTGCGCTCACGGCGGGCGCCAACGCTCACGCATGCAACCAGTGGCACGAGTCCGTGGGACTCACGCTGCTCGAGCGCAGCCTGCTGCCGCTGCTCGACGGCGCGCATTCGTACGAGGCGCTGGCCGAACACCTGGCCGCCGAAGTGCGTGCAGACCGCCTTCGATTCATCAAGGACGAACAGCCGCTGACCGATCCCGAGGCGCTGAAGGATTTCGCGCAGCAACAGGTGGCGCTGGCGTTGAAAGACTTGCGGCGCAAGGGGCTGCTCACGGCCTGACCCGATCGATCAGATCCATCTTCTTCATCCAACTCAAAGAGGAGACTTTCCATGCAGCAATTCCACTGGACCCCGACACTGCGCGCCGCCGTCGCGGCGGCGCTCGCGCTCACCGCGGGCGCGTCGCAGGCCGCCTCGCAGGCGCCCGTTGCGGCCGAGCACGGCATGGTCGTGAGCGCGCAGCACCTGGCCACCAAGGTCGGCGTCGACGTGCTCAAGCGCGGCGGCAATGCGGTCGATGCGGCGGTGGCCGTGGGCTACGCACTGGCGGTGGTGTACCCGGCGGCGGGCAACCTCGGCGGCGGCGGCTTCATGACCGTGCAGCTGGCCGACGGCCGCAAGACCTTCCTCGACTTCCGCGAGAAAGCGCCGCTGGCCGCCACGGCCAACATGTACCTGGACAAGGACGGCAACGTCATCAAGGGCCTGAGCACCAACGGCCACCTCGCCGTCGGCGTGCCGGGCTCGGTGTCGGGCATGGAATACGCGCGCGAGAAGTACGGCACGATGAAGCGCGCCGACCTGATCGCCCCCTCGATCCAGCTGGCCGACAAGGGCTTCGCGCTGGAGCAGGGCGACATCGACATGCTGTGGACCTCCACCGCCGACTTCCAGAAGGACCCCGTCTCCGGCGCCATCTTCCTGAACAAGGGCCAGCCCTTCCAGGTCGGCCAGAAGCTGGTGCAGAAAGACCTGGCCAAGACGCTGAAGGAAGTCAGCGCGAAAGGCCCCGACGGCTTCTACAAGGGCTGGGTCGGCAAGGCGATCGTGGCATCGAGCCAGGCCGGCAAGGGCATCATCACGCAGGCCGACCTCGACCAGTACAAGACGCGCGAACTCGCGCCGGTCGAGTGCGACTACCGCGGCTACCGCGTGGTGTCGGCGCCGCCGCCGAGCTCGGGCGGCGTGATCATCTGCGAGATGCTCAACATCCTGGAGGGCTATCCGCTCAAGGACCTGGGTTTCCGCTCGGCGCAATCGGTGCACTACCAGATCGAAGCCATGCGCCACGCCTACGTGGACCGCAACAGCTACCTGGGCGACCCCGACTTCGTGAAGAACCCGCTCGACCGCCTGCTCGACAAGGGCTACGCCGAGAAGATCCGCGCGGCCATCGACCCGAAGAAGGCTGGCGTCTCCAAGGACATCAAGCCCGGCGTCGCGCCGCACGAAGGCAGCAACACCACCCACTACTCGATCACCGACCAGTGGGGCAATGCGGTCTCGGTCACCTACACGCTGAACGACTGGTTCGGCGCCAAGGTCACGGCCGACAAGACCGGCGTGCTGCTGAACAACGAGATGGACGACTTCACCTCCAAGATCGGCGTGCCCAACATGTACGGCCTGGTGCAGGGCGAGGCCAACGCCATCGCCCCGGGCAAGCGCCCGCTGAGCTCGATGAGCCCAACCATCGTCTCCAAGGACGGCAAGCCGGTGTTCGTGGTCGGCACGCCCGGCGGCAGCCGCATCATCACGGCGGTGCTGCACACGATCCTGAACGTGGTCGACTACGGCATGAACGTGCAGGAGGCCGTCGATGCGCCGCGCTTCCACCAGCAATGGCTGCCTGACGTCACCAACGTCGAGACCTTTGCGATCAGCCCGGACACCCGCAAGATCCTGACCGACATGGGCCACAACCTCGGTGTGCCGCAGCCGGCCAACCACCTCGCGGCGATCATCGTGGGCGCGCCTTCGCTGGGCGGCAAGCCGGTCGGTGCGAACCGTTTCTACGGCGCGAACGACCCCCGCCGCAACACCGGCCTGGCAGCCGGATACTGATCCTGCAAACTCAGGGCGGTCGTGCCACGCTGGCACGGCCGCCTTTTTCATTTCCCATGCATCTGCAAGACATCCTCTATACCCAAGGCTTCGGCACGCGACGCGTGTGCGCGGGGCTGGTCCAGCAAGGCCACGTCACCATCGGCGGCAAAGCCGTGACGGACCCCTTCGAAGACCTCGACCCCGAAGGCCTGCTCTACACCGTGCAGGGCGCGCCGTGGGCCTACCACGAGAAGGCCTACCTGATGCTGCACAAGCCGGCGGGCACCGAGTGCTCGCAGAAGCCCTCGACCTACCCGAGCATCTACACGCTGCTGCCGTCGCCGCTGCGCCTTCGGCCCAACAAGGGCGCGGTGCAGGGCGTGCAGGCCATCGGCCGGCTCGACCAGGACACCACCGGCCTGTTGCTCATGACCGACGACGGCCAGTTCATCCACAAGATGGGCTCGCCCAAGCACCACGTGCCCAAGGTCTACGAGGTGACGGCCAAGCACCCGGTGGACGAGGCGCAGATCGCGAAACTGCTGGCCGGCGTGGTGCTCGACGACGATCCGAAGCCGGTGCGCGCGGCCGCCTGCGAATCCGACAGCCCGCTGCACCTGCGGCTCACGCTCACCGAAGGCAAATACCACCAGGTCAAGCGCATGCTGGCCGCGGTGGGCAACCGGGTCGAGGGGCTGCATCGTTCGCGCATCGGCGACCTGGCGCTGCCCGAGGAGCTGGCGCCGGGACAGTGGCGCTGGCTGACGGCCGAAGAGGTCGCGGCGCTGCGTGCGCCGACCAAGCCGGCCAAACCACCGAAGTAGGGAAGAGAAAGAGCACCGAGACGGTCAGCCAGCCTTCAGGGCTGGCCGTTAAGATCCTCAGCTCTTTCCCGGAACCTTCCCCTTGCGACTCCCTGCCTGCCCGAACGGCCGCGTTGCGGCCTTCCTGTTCTCTTGCCTGACCGCCCTGGTGGCCCACCCCGCCATCGCCGCGCCGGCCGAACCTCCCCCCATCTTCGTGCTCAACTCGCTGGACGCCAACGTCAGCGTGATCAACCCGGTCGACTGGACCGAGAAGCTGCGCATTCCCACCGGCAAGGAACCGCACCACATCTACATGACGCCGGACGAAAAGTCGGTCATCGTGGCCAACTCGGCGGGCGATTCACTCACTTTCCTGAACCCGAAGACGGCGGAAGTGCAGCGGGTGGTCTACGGCATCATCGATCCTTACCAGCTGCAGTTCTCGCGCGACATGAAGTGGTTCGTCACCGCGGGCAACCGGCTGAACCACGTGGATGTGTACCGCTGGGACGGCAAGGACCTCAAGCTCGCCAAGCGCATCGCGACGGGCAAGACGCCCAGCCACATCTGGATCGACAACACCAGCACCATCGCCTACGTGACCATGCAGGACAGCGACGAGATGATCGCCGTCGACCTGCCCACGCAGGCCATCCGCTGGCGCGTGGCCACAGGCGCCATGCCGGCCGACATCTTCGGCATCCACAACGACAAGACCCTGCTCGTGGGCCTGACCGGCAGCGACGGCGTGCAGGTGTTCGACGTGGCGGGCACCGAGCCCAAGCTGGTCGGCAAGATCCCCACCGGCAAAGGCGCCCACGCTTTCCGCTCCGCGAGCGACGGCAAGAGCGTGTTCGTGAGCAACCGCGTGGCCAACACCATCAGCCGCATCGACATCGCGACGCTGAAGGTCGTCGCGACCTACGCGGTGCCCGGCGGCCCCGATTGCATGGACGTGTCGGCCGATGGCAAGACGCTGTACGTCACCTCGCGCTGGGCCAAGAAGCTCAGCGTGATCGACCTGGCGACGCAGAAGGTGGTGCGCCAGGTGAATGTCGGCCGCTCGCCCCACGGCGTCTGGACCCTCGACCATGCCAAGCGCATCTAGCCGGGCCGTCGCGCTGGCGCTGGCCGTCGCCATCGTCCCTGCCGCCTGGGCGCAGGGCGGCACGTGCGAAAAGCCGGTCTACCTGACCTTCGACACCGGCCACATGGGCATCGCCCCGCTGGTGGCCGAGGTGCTCAAGCGGCAGGACGTGCGCGTCACTTTCTTTGCCGCCGCCGAGCGCACCACCACAGACGGCGACAGCCTCGACAACCATTGGGCACCCTGGTGGAAGGCGAGGGCGGCCGAGGGCAACGAGTTCGCCTCGCACACCTACGACCACACCTACTGGCGCGCCGATCTGAAGGGCACCACGCCGACCTTCCGCGTGAAGCCCTCGGCGGGCGCGTTCGCCGGCCGCGAGTTCACCTGGACCGCCGCCGAGTACTGCGCCAACATCAGCAAGGCCTCCGATCGGCTGGCGCTCATCACCGGCAAGAAGCCGCTGCCGCTGTACCGCGCGCCGGGCGGAAAGACCTCGCCCAAGCTCCTCGCGGCCGCCAAGGCCTGCGGCTTCGAGCACGTGGGGTGGGCGCCCGCCGGCTTCCTCGGCGACGAACTGCCGAGCGAGAAGTTCAGCAACGAGAAGCTTTTGACGCAGGCGCTGGACACCATCCGCCCCGGCGACATCCTGCTTGCGCACCTGGGCATCTGGTCGCGCAAGGACCCGTGGGCGCCGGCCAACCTCGAGCCGCTGATCGTCGGCCTGAAGGCCAAGGGCTTCTGCTTCCAGACCCTGCGCCAGCATCCCGACTACCGCGCCTGGATCGCATCTCACTCCTGAGGCGGCTACCGTGATCGACTGGTTGACGGACCTTTTCTCCGCCCTGCAGGGCTGGTTCTTCGAGACGGCGGTACAGCCGCTGGTGTACGCCGTCGGCTTGGGCGGCTGGACGGAAGACGCCTTCGACGCGACCGGCTGGCTGCTGGTCGGCTTCATCCAGATCGTCGTGCTGCTCGCGGTGATCGGGCCGCTGCAGCGCTGGCGCTCGGTGGAGCCGGTGGTCGACCGCCACGCGATCCGCATCGACGTGCTCTACACGCTGATCCACCGGCTCGGGCTGTTCCGCCTCGCGCTCTTCTTCACGCTGCAGCCCTTCTTCGACGATGCGCTCGGGAGCCTGCGCACGGCGGGGTGGGGCACCTTCCACCTCGACGAAGTCTGGCCCGGCGTGACCGACGTGCCGGTGGTGGCCTTTGCCATCTACCTCGTGGTGCTCGACTTCGTCGGCTACTGGATCCACCGCGGCCAGCACCAGTTCAACTGGTGGTGGGGCCTGCATTCCCTGCACCACTCGCAGCGCCAGATGACGATGTGGAGCGACGACCGCAACCACCTGCTCGACGACATCGTCCACGACACGCTCATCGTCATCGTGGCGCAGCTGATCGGCGTGGCGCCGGGGCAGTTCATCGCCTTCGTCGCCTTCACGCAGCTGAGCGAAAGCCTGCAGCACGCGAACCTGAAGCTCAGCTTCGGCGCCATCGGCGAGCGGCTCTGGATCAGCCCGCGCTTCCACCGGCTGCACCACAGCATCGGCCTTGGCCACGAGTCGCATGGCAAGAGCACGCTGGGTGGCCACAACTTCGGGGTGCTGCTGCCCTGGTGGGACATGCTGTTCCGCACCGCGAACTTCGAGGACCGCTACGACCCGACCGGCATCCGCGACCAGGTCGAGCCCGACGCGCACGGCCGCACGCGCGACTACGGCCGGGGTTTCTGGGCGCAGCAGTGGCTGGGCCTCAAGCGCATGGTCGGCCGCGGCTGAATCGCCGCGGGGCCGATCCGAGGCGTTATCCTCACTGCCTCATGCGCCTGCTCCTCGACTCCTTCTGGCGCGCGGTCGCCTACTGCATGCTGCCGCGCGTGATCGTGCTCTCGCTGCTGCCGCTGGGCCTGATGGTGCTGCTGGCCGCGGGGCTTGGTTATTTCTACTGGGATTCCGCGGTGACCTGGACGCGCGGCGCACTCGACGCCTGGCCGTTGCTCGCGAGCTTCTGGGCCTGGATCGGGCGGCTTTTCTCGGGGGACGTGACCTTCGTGCTGGCCTCACTGGTGGTGGTTTTCGCGGCCACGCCGCTGATCGTCGTGGTGTCGCTGCTCATCGTCGCAGGTCTGATGTCCCCGGCGCTGACCAAGCTGGTGGGCGAACGCCGCTTTCCCTCGCTGGAGCAGAAGAAGGGCGCCTCCTTCATCGGCAGCGTGGCCCGTTCGCTGGGCGTGACCCTCCTCGCGCTGCTGGCGCTGGTGGTTTCGATGCCGCTCTGGCTCATTCCGCCGCTGGTGCTGATTCTTCCGCCGCTCATCTGGGGCTGGCTCACCTACCGGGTCATGAGCTTCGACGCGCTGGCCGAGCATGCGAGCCCCGAGGAGCGCGCCACGCTGCTGCGCACGCACCGGCTGCCGCTCCTGTGCATCGGCGTGCTGTGCGGTTATCTCGGCGCCGCGCCGAGCATCGTCTGGGCCTCGGGCCTGCTGTTCGCCGCCGCCTTCTTCGTGCTGGTGCCGATCGCCATCTGGATCTACACGCTGGTCTTCGCCTTCTCGGCGCTCTGGTTCGCACACTATTGCCTCGATGCCCTGGCCCAGCTGCGCATGCAGCGCGCCGCGGCGCTGGCTTCGGCCGAAGGCGGCACGCCCGCCATCGAGGCGGCCGAAGCGAACCAGGCCGCTCTTTCTCAATGGGGTTCACCATGACACGCGCATTCGGTCTCATCGTCGTCGGCGACGAGATCCTCTCCGGCAAGCGCGCCGACAAGCACATGCCCAAGGTCATCGAGCTGCTCGCCGCGCGCGGCCTGCAACTGGGTTGGGCGGAATACGTGGGCGACGAGCCCACGCGCATCACTGCGGCGCTCATGCGCGCCTTCGCCTCGGGCGACATCGTGTTCTCGACCGGCGGCATCGGCGCCACGCCCGACGACCACACCCGCCAATGCGCCGCCAAGGCGCTGCGCGTGCCGCTCGCGCTGCATCCCGAAGCCGAAGTGTTGATCCGCGAGCGCATGCAGGACACCGCGAAGGAGCAGGGCGTGGTCTACGAGCCCGACCGGCCCGACAACATCCACCGCCTGAACATGGGCGTGTTCCCGCAGGGCGCGTCGATCATCCGCAACCCGTACAACAAGATTCCCGGCTTCAGCGTCGAGCATGTGCATTTCGTGCCGGGCTTCCCGGTCATGGCCTGGCCGATGATCGAATCGGTGCTCGACAGCCGCTACGCCGATCTCTTCGCCCGCAACACCATCGCCGAGAAGTCGGTGATCGTTTTCGGTGCGATGGAAGCCACCCTCACGCCGCTGATGCAGGCCATCGAGGAGGCCCACGCGGGCATCAAGGTGTTCAGCCTGCCCAGCGTGGATCACCCCCAGTACGGCCGCCACATCGAGTTGGGCGTCAAAGGCGACCCTGGCCGGCTCGATGCGGCTTATACCCAGCTGATCGAAGGGTTGCACACTTTCGATGCCAAGCTGGGCCCAGAATTGGTGCGTTGAGAGTCATTGCACCAAATTGGTGAAGTTCCAGTTGTATTTAAGCGGTGCATCCGCCAAGAAAGCCTCATTCGGTGAGGCGACAATGGCACAGAAACTGCATCCTTCGTTCCCGTATTCCAAACCACCATCCAACTCAGGAGAAACTGATGGCAAAGACCGTCGCCGATGTACTCAAGCTCGTCAAGGAAAACGAGGTCAAGTTCATCGACTTCCGCTTCACCGACACCCGTGGCAAAGAGCAGCACGTCACCGTGCCGGTCTCGGCTTTCGATGAAGACAAATTCACCTCGGGCCACGCGTTCGACGGTTCCTCCATCGCTGGCTGGAAGGGGATCGAAGCTTCGGACATGCAGCTCATGCCCGACCCCAACACCGCCAACATCGACCCCTTCTTCGAAGAAACGACGCTGATCCTGACCTGCGACGTGATCGACCCGGCAGACGGCAAGGCCTACGAGCGCGATCCGCGTTCGCTCGCCAAGCGCGCCGAGGCGTACATGAAGGCTTCGGGCCTGGGCGACACCGCCTTCTTCGGTCCGGAACCTGAATTCTTCGTGTTCGATGGCGTTCGCTGGAAGAACGACATGTCGGGCTGCTTCGTGAAGATCGATTCCGAAGAAGCCTCTTGGAACACCGACAAGGAATACGAGCACGGCAACACCGGCCACCGTCCGGCGGTCAAGGGCGGCTACTTCCCGGTTCCCCCGGTCGACAGCTTCCAGGACATGCGCTCGGAAATGTGCCTGGTGCTCGAATCGCTGGGCATCCCGGTCGAAGTGCATCACCATGAAGTGGCCAACGCCGGCCAGATGGAACTGGGCACCAAGTTCAGCACGCTGGTCCAGCGCGCCGACTGGGTCCAGCTGCAGAAGTACGTGATCCACAACGTGGCCCACGCCTACGGCAAGACCGCCACCTTCATGCCCAAGCCCATCGTCGGCGACAACGGCTCCGGCATGCACGTTCACCAGTCGGTCTGGAAGGACGGCAAGAACCTGTTCGCCGGCGACGGCTATGCAGGCCTGTCGGACTTCGCGCTGCACTACATCGGCGGCATCATCAAGCACGCCCGTGCCCTGAACGCCATCACGAACCCCGGCACCAACAGCTACAAGCGCCTGGTGCCCGGCTTCGAAGCCCCGGTGAAGCTGGCCTACTCGGCCAAGAACCGCTCGGCCTCGATCCGCATCCCGTTCGTTGCCAACCCGAAGGGCCGCCGCGTCGAAGCGCGCTTCCCCGATCCGCTGATGAACCCGTACCTCGGTTTCGCTGCGCTGCTGATGGCCGGTCTCGACGGCGTGGAAAACAAGATCCACCCGGGCGAAGCCGCCAGCAAGGACCTGTACCACCTGCCGCCGGAAGAAGACGCGCTGATCCCGACCGTGTGCCACAGCCTCGACCAGGCCCTGGAATATCTCGACAAGGACCGTGCGTTCCTCACCAAGGGCGGCGTGTTCACCGATTCGTACATCGACGCGTACATCGAGCTGAAGATGCAGGAAGTCACGCGCTTCCGCATGGCGACCCATCCGGTCGAGTTCGACATGTACTACTCGCTGTAAGCGCATTGACCACAACGACCCCGTTGACGGGGAAGTAAGACAAAAGGACGGCCCCGGCCGTCCTTTTTCCTTGGCGCGCAACATCTTGTCACCGGTGGCGCCGAATTGCAGGAAAATGCGCCTTTGTCGCGCCATCCACCGATTCTCATGAAGACTGCTTCTCTCATATTCCTGGCCGGTTCATTGCTGGCGGCCCTGCCTGCTTTCTCGCAGGAGCGCGTGTGGCGCTGCGGCAATGAATACACCAACAACGCCACCATCGCCCAGCAGAAGGGCTGCAAGGTCATGGAGGGCGGCAATGTCACCGTCGTCCAGGGCGGCGGTGGCACGACGAAGTCGTCGGGCAGTTCCGGCGGCTCGGGTTCGTCCGCCGCCCGTGCGCCGGCCGGCAGCCCGCGTGTCGAAGGCGTCGACCAGCGCGCCCGCGACGGCGAAGCCCGCTCGGTGCTCGAGTCCGAGCTCAAGAAGGCTGAGGCCCGCCAGGCCGAGCTGCAGAAGGAATACAACAATGGCGAGCCCGAAAAGCAGGGCAGCGAAGGCCGCAACTACCAGAAGTACCTCGACCGCGTGGCCGAAATGAAGGCCGAACTCGCGCGCAACGAGAGCGACATCGCAGGCATTCGCCGTGAAATCGGCCGCCTGCCCAACAAGCAGCCCCAATAAGCAAGCATCACATGGCATTCGGGAAGAAGGCGGTCGGCGCCAACGTGCGCTTTCAATCCTTCGACCTGCTGTCCACGCTGATCGCGGTGGTCAACAGCGACGGGTCGGTGCTGTTCGCCAACGCGGGCCTCGAAGACGCCCTGGGCACCTCGCGCCGCACGCTCGAGGGTTCGCAGTTCGGCGCCTGCTTTCATGAGCCGCAGGTGCTTCGCACCGCACTCGACGGCGCCAGCAGCAACGACTTCGCCACGCTGCGCTACGAGGCGTTCCTGCGCCGCGTCAACCACGAGCTCATGCCGGTGCAGGTCACCCTCGCGCACGGCGACAAGAAGGGCGAGCTCGTCATCGAGATGTCGCCGCTGGAGCACCAGGTGCGACAGGACCGCGAAGAGCGGCTCATCGACCAGGCGCAGGCGAACAAGGAACTCATCCGCAACCTCGCGCACGAGATCAAGAACCCGCTCGGCGGCATCCGCGGCGCGGCGCAGCTGCTGCAGATGGAGGTCGAGTCGCGCGATCTCATCGAATACACCCAGGTCATCATCCATGAGGCCGACCGGCTGCAGACACTGGTCGACCGCCTCCTGGCACCGCACCGCCGGCCGCACGTGGTGGGCGACGTGAACATCCATGAAGTCTGCGAGCGCGTGCGCTCGGTCATCCTCGCGGAGTTTCCGCGAGACCTGCACATCGAGCGCGACTTCGACGTCTCGATCCCCGAGTTCCGCGGCGACCGCGAGCAGCTGATCCAGGCCACCCTCAACATCGTGCACAACGCCGCGCAGGCCCTCGCCGAAAGGCGCGCGGCAGGCGATGCGCAGATCACTTTCAAGACCCGCATCGCCCGCCAGGTGATATTCAACAAGCAGTGGTATCGATTGGCATTGGAATTGCATGTCATCGACAATGGACCGGGTGTGCCGGACACGATCAAGGACCGCATCTTCTTTCCGCTCGTATCGGGAAGGGAAGGCGGAACAGGCCTCGGGCTGACCCTTGCACAGACTTTTGTGCAACAGCATCACGGCGTGATCGAGTGCGACAGCGTCCCGGGCCGGACCGATTTCAAGATACTGATACCGCTGCCCTAGCGCAGCACGGCAACAAGGAGATGCATGAAGCCGATCTGGATAGTTGATGACGACCAATCGATCCGCTTCGTGCTCGAGAAGGCCTTGCTGCGCGAAGACTTGCCCACGCGCAGTTTCACCAACACGCGCGAAGTGCTCGCGGCGCTCGAGCAGGCCGACGAGGACGAGCAACAGGGTCCCCAGGTCCTGGTGAGCGACATCCGCATGCCCGGCGGCTCCGGGCTCGACCTGCTCGACAAGATCAAGGCCAAGCACCCCGGCCTGCCGGTCATCATCATGACGGCGTTCTCCGACCTCGACAGCGCCGTCTCGGCCTTCCAGGGCGGCGCGTTCGAATATCTGCCCAAGCCCTTCGACCTGCCGCGCGCGGTCGAGCTCATCCGCCGCGCTGTCGATGAAAGCCAGCGCGAGGAAGTCTCCGAAGAGCGCATGGTCGCCGCCCCCGAAATGCTCGGCCAGGCGCCCGCGATGCAGGACGTGTTCCGTGCCATCGGCCGGCTCTCGCAGAGCAATGTCACGGTGCTGATCACCGGCGAATCTGGTTCGGGCAAGGAACTGGTGGCGCGTGCGCTGCACAAGCACTCGCCGCGCGCCAACGGGCCCTTCGTGGCCATCAACACCGCGGCGATCCCGAAGGACCTGCTCGAGAGCGAACTCTTTGGCCACGAGCGCGGCGCCTTCACCGGCGCGCAGACCATGCGGCGCGGCCGCTTCGAACAGGCCGAGGGCGGCACGCTCTTCCTCGACGAGATCGGCGACATGCCCTTCGACCTGCAGACGCGCCTCCTGCGCGTGCTCAGTGACGGCCACTTCTACCGCGTGGGCGGCCACAACTCGGTCAAGGCCAACGTGCGCGTGATCGCCGCGACCCACCAGGACCTGGAGCAGCGCGTCAAGCTGGGCGGCTTCCGCGAAGACCTGTTCCATCGCCTCAACGTGATCCGCCTGCGCCTGCCCGCACTGCGCGAGCGCGGCGAGGACGTGCCCGCGCTCACCCGCCATTTCCTGCAGCAGAGCGCGCGCCAGCTCGGCGTCGAGCCCAAGCGGATTTCCGATGCGGCGCTCGCCAAGCTCGCCACCTTCGGCTTTCCGGGCAACGTGCGCCAGCTCGAAAACATCTGCCACTGGCTGACCGTGATGGCGCCCGCGCAGCTGATCGAAACCAAGGACCTGCCGCCCGAGGTGATGGCCGTCGGCCTGGACACGCATGCGGTCGAGGTCGCTGCACCGGTGGCTGCCGTTGTGCAGCCGTTGGCGGCGCCGCTGCCGGGCATCGAACGCGAATCGGTGTCGGCCTCCGCTGTTCCCGAGGCCTTGGAAGCGCCTGTCGGCGTGAGCAGCTGGGAAAGCGGCCTGGAGCTCGAAGCCCAGGCGCTGCTGGCCGCTGGCCGCACCGACGTCTGGGATGCGCTCTCGCGCCGCTTCGAATCGCGCCTGATCCTCACCGCGCTGGCCAACACCCGTGGCCGCCGCATCGAGGCCGCTCAGAAGCTGGGCATCGGGCGCAACACCATCACCCGGAAGATCCAGGAACTCGGCATCGAGTGAACGCCGGCCCGAGGCAGCGATGCCTCGGCGGCCTATCGGCTTCGCTGGCCCAGCGTCAGCGAATCGAGCTGGAACTTGCCGCTCTTGTCCCAGAGCCAGGTATCGATGTAGGTATGCCCGCCCAGCTTGCCCGGTGAAGGCAGCGGCGACGTCGCCTTGATCAGCTCGGCAATCATCGGCGGCACTTCCGGTGCATGGCTCGGGACGCGGCTGAAGCTCACGTTGGTGACCTTGCCTTCCGCGTCGATGTCCGTCTCGACCACCACCACCGCGTAGACCAGCGGCGGAATCTTCCCCTTGTAGATCCGGCTCGCGTACGCCTTGTAGATGTGGCGCGCGCCTGTCTTGCGGTAGGCGCGCACGACGGGCGTCTGCGCGGTGATCAGCCGCACCGTCGGCACGTCGCTCTTGCCGGGCGCCGCTTCATCCGTCGGCGCGGTGGCGGCCTTGCCGTCGTCCGTCTTCTCGGCGGGCTTGAGGATCGAGCAGGCGCCCAGGGCCAGCGCGATGGCGAGGACCGCAAGGGTGCGGCCGGTGCGAAGAAGCGGGTGGTGTGTCATGAAGCTCAGGCGTCCTGGTCCAGGTCGAGCACCACAGGGGCGTGGTCGCTCGGTTTCTCCCATTTGCGCGGCACCCGGTCGATGACGCAGCCCTTCACGCGCGGCACCAGCGGCTGGCTCACCAGCACGTGGTCGATGCGCAGGCCGCGGTTCTTCTGGTAGCCGAGCATGCGGTAGTCCCACCACGAAAAGCTCTTCTCGGGCTGCTCGAACATGCGGAAGCTGTCGGTCAGGCCCAACTCGAGAAGCGCCTTGAAGTGGTTGCGCTCCTCGGTCGTGTGGTGGATCGTTTCCTTCAGGCCCACCGGATCGAAGCTGTCGCGGTCTTCGAGCACGATGTTGAAGTCGCCCAGCAGCACCAGGTTCGGGTGCGCCACCAATTCCTGCCGCAGCCATTCGCGCAGGGCGTCCAGCCACTTCATCTTGTATTCGAACTTGTCGCTGCCCGGCGCCTGGCCGTTCACGAAGTAGCCGTTGACCACGCGCAGCGGGCCCGCCGGCGTTTCGACGGTGGCCGCGATCACGCGCGACTGGTCGTCCGTGAAGCCGCCGATGTTCTTCACCACGTCTCGCACCGGCGCGAGGCTGAGGATGGCGACGCCGTTGTAGGTCTTCTGCCCGAACACCGCGGCCTCGTAGCCGGCCGACTTGAGCACCTCCAGCGGGAACTTGTCGTCGGTCATCTTGAGCTCCTGCAGGCAGAGCACGTCGACCGGGTTGGCGATCAGCCAGTCGAGCACGTGCTGCAGGCGTGCCGTGAGGGAGTTGACGTTCCAGGTGGCAATTTTCATAGATGCTGTAAGTTATTGATTTTATTGAATTTATTTTGCGTTTATCGCGTTTTTTGGTTTGTACCCAGCGCTGTACCCGGTTGGGGTTTTGCTGCGCGCGACGCAGTACCAATGACCAGTCAGCTTAGCAAACCCGCCTCCAAACATCCTAGTTAGTCCCGGTAAGCGAACGCGCCTGGAGTTTGAGGCTTAAATGGCGGGGAGGTCAGGCGCGGCCCAGGCATAGGGCAGCTTCCTGCATGCACAGTTCGAGTCCTTCGAGTGCCGAAGGGCTGGACTACGACGTGCCCATCTTGGCGGGCGACATCGTGGCGCCCGGGCGCCCGGGCGCGCGGCCGCGCGCTGGCTGCGCGACCCGGCGCCCTTCAGGCACAAGCCGAGACTTGTTTGGGCGGGTGCAATCTGCGCATTCGAGGATTCTCCGCGGCTACGACAACGTCCCGGATCCCGACGACGCGGCGTATGCGTCTTTGAACTGCCCGAGGTCGAGTGCCGAGCATGCCTGCTCCTTTGCGTCTCGGGTTGAGGAAGGGGATTTCGCGTCGAGCGGCATCAGGCCGCGGCCTTCGGAACGCTCTCGAGTCGCATTGCGTCGTTCAATACCTTGGCGGGCACATCCGGCCTCTCGAGAACCATGAAGTGACCGGCGCCAGGCACCTGGACAAACCCGGCCGCGGGGAGGAGATGCTTGTTGGCTTGTCGGTCGGAGGGTCTTGACCAATCCTTCTCTCCGTAGATGAGATGAACGGGGGCGCTGACCTCGGGGTAGCGGGCGCGGGCCGCGATGAGGCTGGGCAGGTTGCCGTACACCGCGCGGGCGACGACCGGATAGCCAGACCGACGTCCGACCTTCAACAGTTCATCGAGGTAGTCATCGCGCAGGGCGGCCGTGTTGCCGAGCCCCCCGCGGAGCACGGCGCGCACGATCGGCTTGGGTTCGACCCCGGCAATGGTCTGGCCGATACCCGGCGCAAGCACGCCGGTCACGATGAACCGGGCCAGCAGGCTGGACCGCGCGATGCCGCCCGCGTAGTCATAGGCATTGATCGCCACGACACGCCGCACTCTCTCGGGCAGATCGGCCGCGGTGGTGAGGGCGAGCGTCGCGCCCATCGACTCGCCGAGCAGTGTTACGTCCCGCAGGTCGAGTCGGGTGATGAGGCTCTTGACCGCCTCGCGCATGGCCGGCTCCTCATAGGAGGCGCCGGGCACGATCTGCGAGTAGCCCATTCCGGGGAGATCGAGGGCATACACCGTGTACCGCTCCCGTACCAGCGGGATGAGGTGACGGAAGTGCTCGGCCTGGGTGCGCACGGTGTGCAGCAAGACCAACGGCGGCCCCATTCCACCGGAGAGATAGCGCAATCGCCCCTGGCTTCCCTCGCTTGATCCGAGCGGATCGAGAAGGTACTCCCCGGTTCCGGGGATCTTGATTGCGGAAAGTGAATCACTGCTGGTTGGTGGCACGGAGGGTTTCCTTGAATTTTCGGGCGGCGTGGCCCGGGGCCATGGATGGATGCATGCTTGCTGGCGCACTCGATGCGCCTTCAGCTGATTTCAGAGCGGCGCGCAGGCCGGATGCGATGCGGCCACTCAGCGCAGGGGCTGGTAGCGCGACGCCACTTCGTTGCTCGACAGGTGGGGCGCCATCGCCTTGCGCGCGCTTTCATAGGCGTCCCAGAGGGCGCCGTCATGCAGCGCGGGAAGCGTCACCGACTCGCCGCGCTCGAAGCCCTGCAAGGCGGCATCCACCAGGTCTTCGGCACGCATCACGATCTGCGCCGGCAGGTGCTCCACGGGAAGGCCGCCGCGTGCCCAGAACTCGGTGGCCGTCGCACCCGGCAGCACCGCTTGCACCCGCACGCCCTTGCCGGCCAGCTCGTGCTGCAGCGATTGACTGAAGGCCAACACGAAAGCCTTGCTGCCGCCATACACGCCATTCAAGGTTTCCGGCGAGACGGCCGCGATGGAGGCGATGTTGATCAACGCACCGTTGCCGCGTGCCACGAAGCCGGGCACCGCCGCGTAGCTCAGCCGGGTCAGCGCCGTGACGTTGAGGTCGATCATGCGCGCCATCTGGTCCACGTCGCTCTCCAGAAGCGAGGTGTGCGTGCCGATGCCGGCGTTGTTGACCAGCAGGGTGATGCTGGCATCGTGCTTGAGCTTGTTCTCCACACTGCGCAGCGCCGCCGGGTTGTTCAGGTCGGCGGGGAAGACCTCCACTGCGCGCCCGTGCCGGCTGCTGATGTCCCCCGCCAGCGGGTTCAAACGCTCGCGGTCGCGGGCGACGAGGATGAGGTCGTAGCCGCGCCGCGCCAGGCGGTCGGCGTACAGGGCCCCGATGCCGGAGGAGGCTCCGGTGATGAGGGCGGTGCCCGGGTTCGTCTGCGTCATGGTGGTGTTCCGTTTGTGGTTGCGATGGTGCGTATGTTGTGCCGTCCGGCGTATGGCGTAAATGACGCGTATAGTCACTTTTTATGCCATCTGCTCCGGAGATAGAAAATGCACAGAATCGGCTACGTCCTGCCGGCCGGCTTCCAGGTGATGGCGCTGGCCACGCAGGCGGTCTTCGAGTTCGCCAACGTCGTGGCGGGCGAGCCGTTCTACGAGGTGACTTGCCACTCGATGCCCGGCGGCAGCGTGAAGACATCGCTAGGCACGGCCCTGCAGACGCGTCCCTTCACCGCACGCAGCACGGCCGACACATGGATGGTGGTGGGCGTGATCGACCCGTTGGTCACACCCTCACCATCCCAACTGCTGCATGCGCTGCGAAAGTGCAGCGCTCGGGCACGTCGGACCGTAGGGCTGTGCACCGGAGCCTTCGTACTGGCCGAGGCCGGCCTGCTGGCAGGGCGACGCGCCACGACGCACTGGGCCTATGCGGACGCACTGCAACAGCGGCATCCCGATGTCCAGGTCGAACCGGACCGCATCTTCATCGCCGATGACCCGATCTGGACCTCGGCCGGCATGACGGCCGAACTGGATCTGGCAGTCGGTCTCGTCGAGAAGGACCTGGGCGACGACGTGGCGCGATCGGTGGCGCACCGGCTGGTCATGCATCAGCGCCGTTCGGGCGGCCAGTCGCAGCATTCGGAGATCCTGAATCTCGCGCCGCGCTCGGACCGCATCGCGCGGGCGCTGGAGCATGCCCGCGGCCACCTGGCGCAGTCGCTGAGCGTGGAAGAACTCGCTGCGGCCGCGAACCTCAGCCCGCGCCAGTTCAGCCGTGTGTTCACGGCGGAGACCGGCCAGTCGCCAGCCAAGGCGGTAGAGCGTCTGCGCGTGGAGGCAGCGCGCTTGATGATCGAGCGCAGCCGCCATCCGCTGGAGGTGGTTGCGCGCGAAACGGGCTTTCGCGATCGGCGCCATCTTCGCGAGGCGTTCATGCGGGGCTTCGGCAAGCCGCCTCAGTCACTCAGGCGCGACGCCCGCCCGGGATCCTGAAGCGTGTCGAGATGACGGCGACAGTCTTGCCATGCGTCGATCGTGATCAAGCTCATGGCCGATGCTTCAGTTGGTCGACGTCACGCGCGCTGTCGGCCGTGTATCTCCAGCGTCGGCACAGCACGGCGTGTGCGGGCGCCCTGCCTAGCCGCGATCGCGTGAATGCAGCCGTTGGTTGGTCAGGAGCTTTGGCAGCTGAAGCTGTCAGCAGAGTTCAGGTCGCCGCTGCCTTTGTATTTCGGAAAGGTCGGGTACTTGCACAAGGGGCGCGCCAGCACAGGCGCCTTGGTCGTCAAATCAAGTTTCGTCGCGACGATGTTTTGCGTGGAGGGCTTCGCACCTGCCTCCCGCCACTTCGCCACGGCGTTCACAAGGTCGACAGTGTCAGGACCGACGCCGCCGGCGCAATGCTGGACGCCCGGCTGGAGGAAGAATTCCATCGAGGCATCCCGCGTGGATGCACCGCCGACCGTGGTCGCGACATCGTTGAAGTACTTGATCGAGCCCTTGTAGCTGATCGCCCAGTCGTTCGTTCCGTGGGCAAGGATCATCTTGCCGCCTTGCCCGAAGAAGGAGCGAAGGTCCGGCGTCGCATCGAGCGTGGTGGCTGCAAGCCTCAGTCCCGGGGAGTAGAACTCCGGATCAAAACCAAGCACGTTGAAGGCCGGGTCGCCCGTGATCCAGTACTTCACCAGGCCGCTTCCGAACTGGAACTGAAGTCCGGTGCCGCCGATGGCGGAGCCGGTTACCCACAGGGGCCAGCCCTGGTCTTCGCCGCCAGGTCCCCAGCCGGGATAGATGGTTGTTCCGTCCGCCCGTTTGAGCTCAGCGTAGATCGCGTCGGCGGTTGCTATCTGTGGGTCGGTCAGGCATGTGTCGGCGTCGCCTGCCGTGCAGCGCAATACAGCCGGATTGAACGTGCAGGCTTCCTGATTGCTCACGATGCCGTCGGCAACACCGTCCAGGGCATCGCACTGCGCGGTGATGGTCTTGCCGATGAGCGAGACCTTCGCATCGCTGAGTTGTCCGCCCGGCGCGGCGAGCGCCTTCCCGTTTGCGACGAAAGCCTGGAACAACTCGGTGAACGAATAGGCCGGCGCACGCACCACGATGCCGTCGAAGTCGTTGGGAAAGCGCGTGGCCTGGATCAACGCCTCCCTGCCGCCGTTGGAGCAACCTTCGAAATAGCTGAACTCGGCGTCCGAGCCGTAGCGCTTGCGAACGATCTCCTTTGTGACTTCATTGACCGAGTGAATGGAGAGATAGCCGAAGTCCGCCTGGGCCGTGGGATTGTTCAGGAAGACCGATGCGTCCAGACCATCCCCCTGGCGCCCGCCATCCGAGGCCACGAGCACGTAGCCTGCGGTTGAACCGCTTGGCGATATGGGCGTGATGTTGATGCTTCCGTCCCAACCGCCGCCTCCGGAATACAGGAGCTTGTTGTTCCACTCCGAGGGGAGATGCACTTCGAAGTTGAGCGTGCCGTGAAGGGTGCCCGTCACCTTGCAGTACTCCGCAGCCCCCGCCGCCGCTGGAACGAGCTTGGCGTCCTTCAGCGTTGCACCGGCCAGCGAAGCACCCGCGAAAACCGTGCACTTCTCCTGCGCCGATGCAACCGGGGCCGGTGTCGGTGGTGGGGTCTGAGTTGGCGTCGGCGCCGGTGTCGGGAACAACGCCGGAAAGCCGCTCCCGCCGCCACCGCCACCGCCGCAGGCCGACAGCAGGATAGGGATGCTCAGAAGCGCGCAACCTGCCATCGAGAGAGGGTTTTTCATGATTTGTCTCCTGTTCGTAGTGCCACATAAACTCAGGCGACTCGGACCGGCGCCTGCGCAGCGCATGCTAGGCAGTAAGGCAGAGGAAGAAAGTCTTTCTAATGACAAACCACGTGCAGACCATTGCAATGTTGCGAGCGGCTGCTTGGGCTCGCGGCCTGTCGCAAGAGCAACTTCTGCGTGTCGAGTTGGAAACGCAGGAGCGTTTCTATTCAGCGGGCGAAATCGTCTGTCAAAAATCGAGCTTCGCAACGCACTGGATCGGCGTCGTCGAAGGCATGGTCAAGGTCGACGTGCTTTCGGCGGACGGCCGTAGCACCACCTTGACTGGCGTATCCAATGGCGGGTGGCTCGGGGAGGGCGCTGTGCTGAAGGGGGAACTGCGTCCCTACGGTGTTGTCGCGTTGCGCGACAGTCGCATTGCATTGATGCCGAGCCAGACCTTCCACTACCTGATCGCCAACAGCCTGAGCTTCTGCCATTTCATGATCGACCAGCTCAACGCAAGGCTCGGCCAGTTCATTGCGCTTGCCGAGAGCTATCGGATGCACGACATCAATTCGCGTGTGGCGAGCTGCCTGGCTGAACTCTTCAATCCCCAACTCAATCCCCAGACCCATCCAGTGCTGCATATATCGCAGGAGGAGATTGGGCGGTTGGCCGGCATTTCCCGCCAGGTCGCCCATCGCGCCCTGCACGAGTTAGAGGAAGCGGGCCTGCTTCACATCCGCTACGGAAGCATCGACGTGTTGAACGTCGACGGTCTCCGGCTCTACGCGCGCGAGCATAGCGAGTGAGCTCCAGCCGCAGGCTGAATGTGCGAATGGACACCTGGGACTTCTGCCTGGCGCGGCCTAAGTTCGTACGCGTTGCGATGTCCGGAAGCCGCCATCGTGATCCGGATCGCTCCCGCAGGGTGTGTCGCGCCAGAACGAAAAAAGATTGCGGCCCTCCTAGGGTGGGCCATTGAGCGTTTCCAGAAAGTCGATCAAGGCATCGGTCTCCGTAGATTTGTCGAACACCGCATCTGCGCCGAGCAGCAACGCCTGACGCCGCATTTCAGGCGTCGCGTAGTTGGAAAGGACCACCACACGCTGGTGTGGCTCCCTGTCTCGGCAACGCTCGACGACGTTGAGCCCAGATCCTTTCCGAAGGAAGAGATCCACCACGGCCACGTCCCAATGGCCATCATGGGAGATCAGCCAGGCGACGGCGTCGTCAGCGGTTTCCGCAACGCCTTCCACGCGGGCGGCCGACAAGCTCTCGATGGCAGGAATGAGGTTGTCTCTGATGACCTTGTTGTCTTCGACGAGGAATGCGGTTACAGGCATGGCAGGCAATCTGTCGACCCCCAAGGGGCCTTTGCCCAAAGGCTACCTACCTGTCGACCAAGTCTTGTAGGAACGCGCAGAGCCAACAAGTGAGACGAGCGGCACCGTCCGACAAGGCACCACCCATGCAGCCGGCTAGATTGGCGAGTGAGCCGCAAGGTGGGCTGCGCGTAGGAGAACCACCGTCAGCAAAACGCGGCAAACCGGCATGGCTTCGTGCCTGCGATCCTGTCAGCTTGGGTTCGCACGGGCTCTTCCGCGCGCAGACTGGAGGCCGACATGGCAGACGATACGAAAAAGACCGGCCTGGACCGGAAGCTGATTGCGATCGACGAACCGCACGAGGTGCGTTCGTGGACCGAGTCTCTCAAATGCTCGGAGACTCAGTTGCGCGATGCGGTGAAGGCCGTGGGCAACTCGGCAGAAGCCGTGCGCGAGTACCTGGGCGGGAGGCGCTGATGAGCAAGATCCGGCGCATTTCTGTGCACGTCGACGAGCCGGACCCGGGGCACTTCCATTGGGTGCTCATGGAAGAAGGCGACGACGCGAGCCACTGGGTCGAACTCCAATCTGCCGGCGAAGGCTACGACATTTGGCTCGACGCGCTCCAGGCGGGCATGGGGGCGTTGGAGCGTCTCGCATCAGACGAGCGGATCGGGCCTCGCGTCGCGGGCGACGATGAAGATGCATCCCCGGTTGGTGAAACGCAGTTTCTCAGCTGACGTCATGGCCGTCTATCTCGCGCTGTTCACCTGGAAGAGGCTGAGCTGGTACATGCGACGCAGTCCTCCCGCATGAGCTATCGTGGTCTGCGCCGAGCAGGATGACGCTTGCCATGACGGCCAAAAGATCAATCTTCGAAATGAGGAATCTGACATGTCGGTGTACAGCGATGGCTATGTCGCCTGGATCGAAGCCGAGGCCAAAGCTTTATCGGCACATCGGGTCCTATGCCGAGGCGGGTTCACAGGCAGCGCTGCCGAGCTACGGGCAGAGTTGGACGTTGTTTCCGCGTTGCGTATCGCGGCGGACGCGCGCTTCGAGGCGATGATGAGCGAACACAAAGAAAAATTGGCTGCTTTGCACCCCCTGTCGGGGACCGTCTTTCCGCGCGCAAGGACGCTCTTTTAGACGCAACTACCGCGATCTTTTCCAAGCCGCCGGCGCCGTACCAACTGCCTGGCGGAAGCGGCGGGTCAAATGGCTTTGGTCGTTGAACCCAACCTCCACGGCAATATCCGCAAGCGTCATGGCGGTGCCCTGCATCAGCTGCTTTGCGCGTTCAACGCGCTGCAGAAGAACCCACTGATGCGGCGGCAGTCCTACGCTGGCCTTGAACGCCTTGATGAAGTGACTCCGCGAAAGCCTGCATTCACGGGCCACGTCTTCGATGGACACGTCTTTCGCCAGCCTGGACCCCAGGAAGTCGACGGCGCGGCGTTTCTGCCAGGGTGCGAGCTGCACGTTCGTGACGCGTCTGCGCGACGCGACCGTCGCGTAGCGATCGATCAGGTGGGCATGAATGGCCAGCGTCAGATGATCGATGAAGAGCCGCGGAAATTCGACAGGGGCCTCGAGCGCCGGCGCCATCACGAGGCCGAGATGATGTACCACCGGATCGATGACGCTGCTCTCCGGCGGGCAGTGCAATCGCTGCCCCGGCCGCTCACCGATCTCGTCTGCCACCCGATCAACGTCGTCCTGCGAAACATGAAATTGCAGGCAGTCGAATGGTGCATCCATGTTCGCCATCCAGAGGCGATCAAGATCGTAGATCGACAGCGTTCCCGTGCTCACGGCATCGTGAGACACCCTCCTGTTGTCGACCCACAGATCTGCCACGCGATAGGGTTGGAGCCGCAGGACGACAAGAAACGCCTCATGAACCGGATAAGGCTCGGTAATGCCCGTTCCACCGGTCGCGCTGCGAACACGGGCGACGCTTGGCGCCAGCCGGGACGGACCTTGCTCGCGGCCTCGCAGGGTCTCCGCGCCCATGTGTGCCTCGAAATTCCAATCACTGCCCACCTGTCACTCCACGTCTTCCGTTCAGGCTTTCGCGCCCGTCACTCCGCCGCAATGCCGGCGTCCTTCACGACCTTGCCCCACTTGGCGAGGTCCGACTTGATCAGAGCGGCGTAGGCCTGCGGCGTGCCGCCCCGGATATCGATGCCCGCCGCCTCCAGCTTGGCGCGCACATCGGGCAGCTTCAGTGCCGCGTTGATCTCGGTGTTGAGCTTGTCGATGATGGCCTTGGGCGTGCCGGCCGGCGCCAGGAAACCACCGTTGGTGTTGGCGTCGTAGCCCTTCAGACCCTGCTCGTCCGCGGTCGGCACTTCCGGCAGGGACGAAGCCCGCTTGCGAGTGGACACCGCGATGGCGCGCACGTTCCCGGCCTTGGCCTGTGCCTGGATGGCGCTGATGGTGTCGATGAAGAGCGCGGTGCGTCCGGCCAGCAGGTCCGAGTGCGCGGCTGACGATCCCTTGTAGGGCACCAGCAGCATCGGCGCGCCGCTCGCCATGCGGAACATCTCGGCCGCCATTTCCTGTGCGCTGCCGCGGCCCGATGTGGCGACCTTGGCCTGGTCCGGGTTGGCCTTCATCCAGGCGATGAATTCGGGCAGCGTCCTGGCCGGAATCTGCGGGTAGATCGCGAACACCAGCGGCACCTCGTGGGTGTAGACGATCGGCTCGAAGCTCTTCTCGGGGTCCCAGCCCAGGTTCTTGAACAGGAACTTGTTGGTGTTGTGGCTGCCGCCGACGATGCCGATGGTGTAGCCGTCGGGCACCGACTTGGCGAGCACGTCGGTGCCGAGGTTGTTGGACGCACCCGGCCGGTTGTCGACGACCACCGGCTGTCCCATCGACATGGCGAGCTTGTCCCCGACCACGCGAGCGATGGTGTCGATGGCGCCGCCCGGCGGGGCCGGCACGATGATCTTGATGGCACGGGTGGGGTAGGCCTGGGCCGATGCCGCGTGCGGCAGCACGGCCAGGGCGGCAGAGACGGCGAGGGCCTTGAGCAGTGGGTTGAGTTTCATCTTTGTCTCCTTTGGTTGTTGATCGATCGTCGCAAAGCGCCAGCGGGTGCGTGTCTGGTGCTCAGCCGCGTGCGGCCGATGCCGCTTCCGGCACCGGTGACCAGCGCGATCTTTGGTTGCGTGCTGGTAGTCAAAGAGCGCCTCTGACGGTCATCGTGAACGTGCCGATGCCCGCGACGCCGCCGCTGACGACGTCGCCCGGCTGCAGCGCGCCCACGCCAGCGGGCGTGCCTGTGTAGATCAGGTCGCCGGGCGCGAGCGCCACCGATCGCGACAGCATTGCCACCAGCGCGGGCACCGGCCACAGCAGATCGGCCACGTCGGCGCGCTGCCGCTCGACGCCATTGACCGCGAGCCACAGCGCGCCTTCTCGGGGGGTGGCCGCATGCCCGGGCCGGTACCAGTGGCGTGCACGGTGCGGAATGGTCGAAGGCCTTGGCGGGCTCCCAGGGGCCGCCGGCGCGCTTGGCCTGCTGCTGCAGGTCGCGCCGCGTGAGGTCCAGGCCTGCGGCATAGCCCCAGATGTGATCCGGCTCCACCTGTGCCGGGTCGATGTCGCGGCCGCCGCGGCCGAGCGCCACCACGAGTTCGATCTCGTGGCAGAAGTCGGCGGTGCCCGGCGGGTAGGGCAGGCTCCCTTGCGCCAGCAGGACCGTGTTGGCGGGCTTCATGAACCAGGCGGGCATCTCTGCCGGCGGCGCCTCGTCGGAGGTCCATCGGTAGTTGCGGCCGATGCAGAACACGCGGCCGATGGGAAAGAGCGCAGTGCTGCCGACCACCGGCAGGGTGTTCGGCGCGCGAGGTGGGACGACGAAGTCCGTCATGGCGTGGGGATGGGCTGTGGGCTCAGGTCGTCAGGCTCATCGCCGGGCGCTCCCCGGCCAGCGCCTGGGCAATGCTGTCGAGCACCATCTGGCCCATTGCGGTGCGCGTCTCCCAGGTGGCGCTGGCGCGGTGGGCCTGGAGCGTGGCGTGCTCGGACTGGCGCAGCGCGGCGGGCACGTGCGGCTCGTCGACGAACACGTCCAACCCCGCGCCAGCAATGCGTCCGTCGACCAGCGCCGCCGTCAGGTCGGCCTCGTTGACCAGCCGGCCACGTGCGACGTTGACCAGGAAGCCGCGCGGGCCGAGCGCATCGAGCACCCGGGCGTCGACGATGCCCTCGGCCTTGTCCGCCGCGGCGCACAGCACGAGCGCGTCGACGTCGCGGGCGAGCTCGGCCAGGTCCGGCACGAAGGTGTGCGGGAGGTCGTCCATGCGGTGCAGGTCGGTGTAGCGGATCGTGCAGCCGAAGGCCGACGCCCGAACCGATACCGCGCGCCCGACGCGTCCCATGCCGACAATGCCCACGCGCATGCCGCTGAACCGGCGCGCCAGCGGCAAGGCGCTGGGTTGCGGGTGCAGCGCCCACTGGCCGGCGCGCACGAAACGATCGCCGGCGCACAGGTTGCGGCAGGCCGCGATCAGCAGGCCGATGGCCAGGTCCGCCACGTCTTCGGTCAGCGCGCCCAATGTGGCGGTCACCGGCAGGCGGCGTTCGCGGCAGTACGCGAGGTCCACCGCGTCGGTGCCGACGCCGTTGACGGCCACCACCTTGAGCGCCGGCAACTGCGCCAGCATCGCCTGCGAGATGCCGGTGTGGCCGCCGGTGATCACCGCGTCGACGGCGCCGCCATGTTCGCGCAGCCAAGCCTCGCGGTCTGTCATCTCGAAGTACCTGTGCACGGTGTAGAGCGATGCGAGCTGGTCGTTGATCGCGGGGATCAGGATCGGATTGAGTTGCAGGACGCGGGGCTTCATGTCGGTTCGTTCGGGGTCGGTCGTCAGGGTGGATGCATGTTAGAAATGGATTGATGAAATCGTCAATATTGACTAGTAAAATCAATATATAACTCTTCGCATCCCACCATGGCTTCCTGGATTTCAATGGACGAGGCATGCCGCCTTCTCGGGGTTCAGCCCCAGACCGTGTACGCCTACGTGAGCCGCGGCAAGCTGGAGGTCATGCCCGACCCCGTCGACACGCGGCGCAGCCTGTACCGTGCCGAAGACGTCGCCGGGCTCGCCAAGCGCAAGCAGGCCGGCCGCAAGCACGAGACGTTGGCCGCCAACACCCTGTTCGGGTCGGAGCCGAGCATTCCGACGGCGCTGTGCTCGTTCTTTCGCGGGCGCCCGCACTACCGTGGCCAGGACGCCGTGAACCTGGCCCGCACGGCCACGCTCGAAGACGCCGCGCAGCTTCTGTGGGATGCAGAGCAGCCGGCCGACTTTTCCGACGCGGCGTCATCGCCAACGGCGCGCTCTGGCAAACCGGGCCGCATTGCGGGCTTCACGGTGCTGGCCAGCTTGTCCGCCGGAGGGCATTCGACCCGCGGGCGGCTGACCCGCGTACTGCATCACGAGGCCCAGGGCCTGGTCGGACAGCTGGCTACGGCCTTCGGTGCGCAGCCGGGGCGCCAGCCGCTGCATCTGCGCTTCGCGAAGGGCTGGAAGCAGCCGCCCGAGGTGGCCGAGCTGCTTCGCACGGCGATGGTGCTGCTGGCCGACCACGAACTGACAAGCTCGGCCTTCGTCGCGCGCATCGCGGCCTCGACCGGTGCCTCGTTGCCTGCCTGCCTGCTCGCAGGGCTGACCACGCTGTCCGGCCCGCTGCACGGCGATGCCTCGGGCCGCGTGCAGTCGTTGTTCAGCGAAGTGGAACGGCTTGGCGATGACAAGGTGGTCGCGCATTACCTGTCGACCGGTCTGCCCCTGGCGGGCTTCGGTCACCACCTCTATCCCGACGGCGATCCGCGCGCGGCCGCGTTGCTGGCGCTGTTCGAACCGCCCGATGTCATCGTGCGCTTCATCGAGAAGGTAACGGCGCTGACCGGGCTGCAGCCCAACATCGACGTGGCGCTGGCTGCGCTGGTGGCGCACTATCGGATGCCCGCCGACGCGGCCTTCGGACTGTTCGCCACCGCGCGCAGCGTCGGCCTGCTGGCGCACAGCCTGGAGCAGTTGGGCGTGCCGCAAGTCATCCGCCCGCGCGGACGCTACGTGGGGCCGATGCCGGAGGCTGAGGCTGCGCGCGCGGTCGCGATTGCACCGCGCTCCTCGAGCAGGCGAACTGATGGGCCACCGCCAGGACAAAGCGCGGCTCGCGCCCCAGATCGAAAACGGGCTTCTGCAGAGTAAAGTTCGAATCCCCAAGACCATGATCCAAAGGACTTAGATGAAGCAAGACCCCGTGCGCACCGGGATTCCAGGGTTGGACGAGGTGCTTCTGGGAGGCGTTCAGCGGAACAACAACATCCTGGTCGAAGGCGCGCCCGGCGCCGGGAAGACCACCCTGGGACTGGCTTTCATTCACGCTGGCGCGGCCCTTTACGACGAACCCGGCGTGATCGTCTCCTTCGAGCTCGATCCCGAGAAACTGTTGCGGGATGCCAAGGGGTTCAACTGGGATTTGCAACGGCTCATCGACGAGCACAAGGTCAAGATCATCCAGACCTCGCCGGCGGTGCTGCTCAATGAATTCCGCTCCGCCGACGGCGCGTTCACCGCAGAGCTGGCCTCCATCGGCGCGCGCCGGTTGATGATCGATGGCCTGACGCCGCTTCGCCTCTATGCCGAGACCAACGACAAGCCGTTTCGCGAGGATGTTCACTTGCTCGTCGAAGGGCTCGCCCGGCTCGGCGTCACGACACTCGTCACCGCGGAACGCGCCGAAACGAAGTTCGAGGCGCATGCCCACGAGCGGTTCGTGTTCGACACCATCATCTCGCTGACCCGCACCGAAGTGCGTCGACGGGTCCACAGGACCCTGGCGGTCGTCAAGTCGCGCGGCCAGGACTTCATCAGCGGAAGCCATTCGATGCGCATCGAGGCCGGCGCCGGCATTCACGTGTACCGGCGAGCCCAGTCGCGCCCCAAGATCGACGAGGACCAACCCACATCGAGCGAACGCGTGTCCGTGGGATGCGCCGCGCTCGACGTGATGATGGCCGGCGGGCTTTACGAGGGCTCGATCACCATGGTCACCGGCATCTCCGGGACCGGCAAAACGGTTCTGGGCGTGCAGTTTCTTACCTCGGCCGTACAGGCCGGGCGGCGGGCGCTGCTGGTGACCCTGGATGAGCATCCGCGCCAGCTGATCCGCAACGCTGCGAGCCTCGGCTTCGACCTCGAGGGCCTCGTGCGGCAGGGCTCGCTCTTCATCCACTACGAATCGCCGCTGGAACTGGAACTGGACGTGCACTTCGACCGGGTGACGAAGCTGGTGGAGAAGGAGGGCATCGACTGCATCGTCTTCGACTCGGTGGCCGTCTACGAGATGGCGAGTCCCGACCAGGCTTCCGACTTTCTCTATGCGCTGGCCGATTTCGTCAAGGGTCGGCTCGCGACGGCGTTCTTCAACTACGAAAGTCCCGAGCTCCTGGGCGTCTCGCAGATCAGCCAGGAGCTCAAGGGCTCGCATCTCGTCGACAACATCATTCTGCTGAGCTACGTGGAAATCTCCACGCGCCTGCGCCGCGCGATCGCAGTGCCGAAGGTGCGCGGGAGCAAGAACATCCAGACGACGCGCGAGTATGTGATCGGCGCAGGCGGCATCTCGTTGCTCGACGAGTCGCAGGCCGAGGGAGAAGACGCTGCACCCGTGCCGCAATTGCCTTTCTCTTCCTACTATGGGCTGCTGGCGCGCTCGCCGTCGCGCAAGAGCCCGGTGATCGAAGACGCTGTCGCGCATGGCAAGGCGTTGCCGGATTCGCCGGAGCTGCCGCCCGAGACGACCAAGTGAACGCCAGCGCCGGCGGCCAGAGCCCTGAGAGCCGTCCGATGGAGTTGGACTGGGAAGGCTGGCGTCGCGCCTTGGCGCGTTTCGCCGCGGCGACCGGACTTTGCGTCAGCGCCTACGACGTGAACTGCGAAAGGCAGGCCGGGCCATTTGCCTCTTCGAAGGTCGCGCGCCTGCTGGCAACTGCAGGTGTATGGAACGAGGGCCGCTTGGGCGACAGGATCGAACGAGACCTCGCCGCGCAGGTCCTCGAAACGGGTGCACCCGGGAACGCCAGCGTAGGCGGCGAGCTGCGCCTGCAGGCAGTCCCGTTGTTGATCGGAGGCCAGGTGCGTGGCGTGATCGCTTACGGATGGGCATTCCACACCTTCGGGACGCCGCTGGGATGCGAGCGCATCGCGCGCCAGCTCGGTGTCGACGGTGCACGACTTTGGGCGGAGGTCCGGCTGGAGTCGCCCGTTCCCGAGTCGCGCATGACGGTGTACACCGAACTGCTCGAGACCATGATCGAGTCCACGGTCCGTCATGCCGAGGCGGTCGAGCGCCTTCAAGAACTCAGCCGGCTGCGTGAGGTGTTTCTTGCCAGCGTCTCGCATGAACTTCGAACGCCGCTGTCCGTGCTCGGAATGCGAATCGAGATCTTGCTGCGCGGGGCGCTCGCCGATCCGGAGGCCATCAGGACCTCTCTGATCGACATGAAGCACCACGTGAATACCGAAGCACGGCTGGTGGAGGATCTCATCGAGGCGGCGAGAACTCGCACGGGCCAACTGCGCATCGACATGCATCCTGCGTCGCTTCGCGACATCCTCAAGGCAGCAGTCTCAGCCGTGGTGCCGCATGCAGAAGCCAAGCAGATTTCCGTCGTGATTCCGGAGCTGGACGAACTTGGCCCGTTGCCGCTCATTGCCGACCCGCATCGTCTGCAGCAGGTGTTCTGGAATCTTTTGTCCAACGCAGTCAAGTTCACGCCGGCGGCCGGGCGCATCGACATGCGGCTGCAGTGCGCTGCGCAGACGTACACCGTCTCGGTGACGGACACGGGCAGCGGCATCGAAGCGGCGCTGCTTCCTCATGTTTTCACACCGTTCACGAAGCAGCTCAAAGCGAACGCCCAAGGGCTGGGCCTGGGTCTTTCCATTGCCCGCCATATCGTCGAGCACCACGGCGGGACGATCCAGGTGGAAAGTGGCGGCAGTCATGCCGGGGCGACATTTCATGTCACGCTGCCGGTGAACTTTCCGTCCCCAGGCGATGCAGCTGAGTAGCGGAAAAATCTGCATCGAAAACTGTTGCGAATAGCCTGGCAATCATCGCCAAAACGGAGCAAGCGTCTGACCATCCCATCTTGCCTGGCGCGTCGGATGTAGGCGCGCATCATGCTCCTCGGGCTGTCGGCCTACACCGATGATGGTCGGCATGAACAAAGAATCCGCCCTACAAGGTGGGAGTGGGCGATCCACCCCAGACCGCGCTGAGCACGGCCGGCAACGAACTCGTGTTCGAAATAGCACTGGAACGTTGGTCCCTGCCCGGGTTGTTGTCCGTGCTATCCGGCAAGCAGGTTTCACGGGTTTTTGAGCAACGCCTCAAGGGATCCAAATGAGTTCCTCCACAGCGCGCGGTGATCTCGCGCAGGGCCTTCCGCCATTGGCCCTTGTCCTGGACGCGGTTGGGCAGGCTGTCATCGTCAAGGACGAAGCATTGCGGTTCGTGCACGCGAACGCGGCGGCCTGCGCTCTCCTTTGCACCTCGCTTGATGATTTAAGGGGCAAGACAGATCACGACTTCCTGGCGAGAGAGCAGGCCGACCGGCTCAGGCAAGCGGACCTGGATGTGCTTGGCAGCGGTCAGAGCCACACCTTCGAGGAAGAAGTCACTCAGAAGAACGGCACTGTCAGAAGTTTGGTGACAAAGAAGCAGTGCGTCGTGGTTTCGGGGACTGCGTCTGGCAAGCTGCTTGTGGTCGTCGTCTCCGATGTCACGGACCTGCGTCATGCCGAGCGCATTCTGCGAGCGACCGAAGAGCACTACCGCTCGTTCGTGGAATTGCATCCCCAGACGCCCTGGACTGCCGATGCGCGTGGTTCGGTGACCGAAATAGGCCCGAAGTGGCGGCAGGTCTCGGGCATACAGCCTCAGAATGCACTCGGCTCAGGCTGGGAGAAATCCGTACACCCGGACGATCTGGAGCACATTCGCGCCGCGTGGATTGCATCCGTGCGCGGAGGGCAGGCACTGGATGTCGAATGCAGGATATTGAGCCCTTCCGGCGGTCAATACCGATGGTTCAGAAATCGCGCGGCTCCCCGTCGCGACGAAGCCGGCAACGTCGTGCAGTGGTATGGCCTGCTGGAGGATGTGCATCGGCAACGACTCGCCATCGACGCCTTGCGCGAGAGCGAGGAACTCTTCCGGGGCATCGCCGACAGTGTCCCCGTGATGATGTGGCTCACCGACCAGAATGGCCAGGCCACGTACCACAGCAGGCGTTGGCTCGAATTGACGGGGCAGAGCGAAACCGAGGCCCTTGGAGCGGGCTGGAGCCGCGCCGTGCATCCCGACGATCTTGCGTCCGTGCAGGACCGGTTCGCCAGGGACCTGGCCCAAAATGCCTTTGTCAGGCTGGAATACAGGTTGCGGCGATCGGACGGAAGCTGGGCGTGGGTCATCGACACCGGCGCGCCCCGGCTCTCGCCCAGTGGCGAGTTGCTTGGCTATGCCGGTTCAATCCTTGACATCACGGACAGGCGAGTGGCCGAACTGGCACTGCAGGAGAGCGAGGCATCCGTAAGAAGCATCTTCGACAGCAGCCCGGATGGCATCTGCCTGACGGACATGGATGGCAGTCCGCTGCTCATGAACAAGGCGGGCCGGGAGCTTCTGGGGCTGCGTGCGACGGACAGCATAGAGAGCCGAGGATGGAACGAAATTCTTGCCGAGGGCGAGATGCCCAAATTGCGCACCACACTTGAAAGTGTCCGGCAAGGTGGGACATCGAGATTCGAGGCAAGTGTCAGCGACGCCCACGGCAACCAGCGCTGCGTGGACGTGATCGCAGCGCCCGTCTTCAGTGCCAGCGGCGCGCCGAGTCGGATAGTGACCATCTGGCGCGACATCACCGCCGCCAAGGCGGCGCAAGATGATGCGGACGTGGCGCGTCGACAAGCCGAAGATGCGGCGGGGCGGCTGTCGGCGGCCCTGGAGGCCACCATGGACTGCGTCCTGGCGACTGATCACTCGTCGCGAATCACCTACATGAACCAGAACGCACGGAAGTTCAACGCGCTGAATGCAGCGGCGCTCGGATGTAGGCTGCAGGATCTGTTTCCCACCGAACTGAACGGACCTTTCGCGGACAATTGCCAGCGGGCACTGGCGAGCGGCAAGCCTGTGTCCTTCGAGGACTACTTGGCAAGCTTGGGCGTGTGGCTCGAAGTCCATGCGTCGCCGACACCGGACGGGCTCTCCATATTTTTCCGCGATACCTCGGCGCGTCGAGCGGCCGAGCAAGAACGCTTCCAGGCACAGAAGCAGGTGTTTCACATGTCCCGACACGACGTGTTGACCGGGCTGCCCAACCGCATGGCTTTTCTCGAGGCCCTGGAGGAACACTTGCGCTGCGCGACGAGCGACTCCGCACTCGCCTTGCTGACCGTGGACCTGGATGATTTCAAAGCGGTCAATGACACCTATGGCCATCACGCCGGCGACACTCTGCTGCGCCAGGTCGCCGAGCGTTTGCGCAATTGCGTCCGGGAAACCGATTTTGTTGCGCGGCTTGGAGGCGACGAGTTCGTTGTCGGCTTGCCCGGGCTGCATCAACGCGACGAGGCCGAGGAGACGGCACGGCGCTTGATCGCCGCGCTCTCACATCCTTTCGAGTTGGATGGACCGAGCGTGGCCATCGGAACCAGCGTCGGAATCTCCTTCGCACCAGACGACGGCAACAGCGCCGATCAGATCACCAAGGCATCGGATGCGGCAATGTATCGAGCCAAGGCCGCTGGGAAGGGAACCTATTTCAGGTACGTCGAAGGCATGGATGCGCAGCTGCAGGCGCGCTTGGCGTTGAAGCTGTCTCTTCGCGATGCGCTGGCCCGAGGCGAATTCGAAGTGCACTACCAGCCGCTTGTCAGCCTCCGATCCAACCAGGTCACTGCTTGTGAGGCGCTGCTGCGCTGGAGGCATCCCGACAGGGGACTCATATCTCCTGACGACTTCATCCCGATCGCCGAGGAAACCGGCCTGATCGTGCAGATCGGCCAATGGGTTCTCGATGAAGCCTGTCGCCAGGCGGCAAGCTGGCCAGACGACGTCAGCGTCGCCGTGAATTTGTCGCCCGTGCAATTCAGAAAGCCCGATCTGGTCGAGGCGGTCAGGCAGGCCTTCGACGCAGCGGGGATCAGCGCGTCACGCCTGCAACTCGAAATCACCGAATCCGTTCTCCTCGACGAAAACGAAAGAAACCTGCAAACCCTGAGGCAGATTCGCCAGCTCGGCGTGAAGATCGCCATGGACGATTTCGGAACGGGCTACTCCTCATTGGGTTACCTGCGCAGCTTTCCCTTCGACAAAATCAAGGTGGATCGCAGCTTCGTCTCCGACCTTCCGAACGGAAGGGAATCGCTGGCCATCGTGAGGGCCGTCGCGGGGATCGGCAAGAGCCTCGGAATCACCACGACCGTCGAGGGCGTCGAGACAGCGGAGCAGCGGGATGCAGTGAACCTCGAGGGCTTCGACGAAGCACAGGGCTATTTGTTCGCGCGACCGGTACCCGCCTCGGAGGTGCGCGGACTGATCTCTTCGCAACGGGAAATCGCAAGGCGCATTCAGGAAAATTCAAGCGCCACACGAATTCCAACCGATGAATTCGGGGTCCTGCACGTCGATCCAAGTCCTTAGGTCGGCTCGGATCCGTCTTCCCTGGTAGCCATCATCGGTGGCAGCACCATCCGTTCGCAGTCGAGGGCAGACGGCTCGGCTTGTCCGGCACGCTCGCCGCATTCCCCAGCGTCACGCGCGACAAAAGACGCCTGGGTATGTCGTGGCCTCGCGCGACATGTCCCATCCCGTTTGTAGGTGGCGTCGTTGCTGACGTCCTCACCTCTTGCGCCGCGATCAAGGCACCGCTTGCGCAACTTGAATTGCAATCCTGAACTCGCGCGAGCGACCGATGCCAAAAACGAGATGCTCATTCTCAGTTTTGATATCACAAGTAAATCGCGAACCGTGAACGATTTTGCAATTGTTCACGAAAGTCAAAAACCTCCGCTTTCGCAACCAAAAGATTGCAATTGGTTGCACTAGAGTCCGCCCCTTCAAGGGAGCAGCAGAGCACCGGTCGCACCAGTGCCGCAACGCAATCGTTGATTGCGCCAATCGAATACCAGGAAGCCAGGACAGACATGAACAAGATATTTCGCGTTGTTTGGAACGACGCTCTCGCCCTTTGGGTCGCCACCTCCGAACTCGGCCGCGGGCATATGAAGGCACGCGCCACTGCCAGCGCGGCAGGCACAGCGGTGGCACTGGCCCTGGCCGCCGTGTCAATGCCGGCCGCGGCGGATTGCGTGGCCACAGGTGCGGCCATCGCCTGCAGTTCGGCAGGGGGAACGCAAGAGACGACCGTCGGAACGGGGCCGGCCACGGCTGACAACACCTCGGTGGATGTCCAGTCGGGTGCATTGGTCAGCACGGGCAACAGCACCGCGATCAGCCTTGGCAACAATGCCGCCATCACGGTTCGCAACGGCGCCACGGTCCAGAACAGCTCCACCGGCGGCAACAGTCCGTACCCGGGTGGCATCGGCGCCAATACGATCGAATTCAACAGCAACAGCACCCTCACCATCGAGCAGAACGCGAATGTCTTCGCTGATGGAACTGCCGGCAATTCGGAGGCCGTCAACCCCGTCGGCAGCGGCAATACGATCATCAATCACGGCACCGTGCGATCGACCCATGCGGCGATCTGGTTCCAGGCCAACTCCGGCAACAACACCATTCTCAACACCGGCACGATGGAAGCGGGCTATGTGGCCGGCAGCAGCAATCCGGGCACGGCGGCGGTGTTCGGTGCGAACGGTACCTCGGCCGTCGACTTCACGAACCAGGGCAGCGTCATCGGATCGCTCCTGTTCGCCAACGGCAACGATGCACTGCATGTCTACACGGGATCCTCGATCACCGGCAACATCAGTGGCGGAGGCGGCGCCAACCTTCTCACCCTCGAAAGCGGGGACGGTGCCGCGGCGACCTTTGCGCCGCTCTCCCTGGCCGGATTCCAGACGCTGCAGAGCAATGCCGGGATTTGGTCCTTCAATGTGGCGCTGGAGCCTGCAGGCATCAAGAGCACCACAGTCAACGGCGGCACGCTGATCCTGGGCGCCGACAACAGCGCCTACACGGGCAGCATGACCGTCGCCTCGGGCGGTGTGCTGCAGAGCAGCGCGCAGTTCGCGCCGGCCGCCATCGCCGACAACGGACTCGTGCGTTTCGCCCAGCCCGACAACGCAAGCTACGCGGGCCTGGTGAGCGGCACGGGCGGCATCGAGAAGACCGGTGCGGGCACGCTCACGCTCACGCAGGACCAGGCCTTCACCGGCCTCACCACCATCAGCGCCGGAACGCTGCAGTTGGGCAATGGCGGCACCACCGGCTCGGTACAAGGCGACATCGTCGACAACGCAACGTTGACCGTCCAGCGCTCGAACGCGCTGACGCTGTCGGGCGCCATCAGTGGCACCGGCGCACTTGTACAGGCCGGCACGGGCACGACGATTCTCACCGGCGACAACAGCTACGCGGGCGGCACCGTCATCAGCGCCGGCACGCTGCAGCTCGGCAACGGCGGCACCACCGGCAGCATCGTGGGTAACGTTCTGAACAACGCGACCCTCGCCATCAACCGCTCGGATGCGCTCGTGCTGTCGGGCACGATCAGCGGCACCGGCTCGCTCGTCAAGCAGGGCGCCGGCACCACGACGCTCACCGCCGCCAACAGCTACGCCGGCGGCACCGCGCTCAAGCAGGGCCGCCTGAACGTCGGCAACAACCTGGCGCT
>NZ_JARXVG010000014.1 GCF_029892485.1 Variovorax boronicumulans | reverse complement strand
AGAAGGGCTTTGGGGACCAGCGGGCCATCGCTGCGCTCGGCGCCTGGACACCTCACGAGCCTTTGCTTCGCTCGGCTTGGATTGGCTCCCTCCCCTTCCGGGGGAGGGTTGGGGTGGGGGCACGCGGCGCTCGTTGAAGCACTGCCGTGTTGCGAGGGCCGTCGTGCCCCCATCCCAGCCTTCCCCCGGGAGGGGAAGGAGCAACGCATAAGGCCCGGTGTCGCGTGTCTTGTCTTTCTCCCTCCCCTTCCGGGGGAGGGTCGGGGTGGGGGCATGGTGGCCGAGCGAAGCAATGGCCCGAATGCAAGCCGAGCGAAGCAATGGCCCGGGTTGTCTCCACCCCCTTCTGGCTGCGCCGAGGAGCGGAGCGTTTCGCGGATCAGGGCTCGCAGCTGTTTGAGCGAAGCGAGTTCTGCGAGACCCCGCGAAACGCGAGCACCGCAGGTTGCCCGTAGCGAAGCGAAGGGACGCAGACAGCAGGGTCGCCTTTCTTTTGCCTACTTTTCTTTGGCGAAGCAAAGAAAAGTAGGTCGCCCGCCGGGGCGAGACCCGGCCTCGGGAAAGAAAAGAAAGCAAAGCCTTCATTCCCCACCCCCAAGAAACAAAGCCTCGAACTGCGCATCCCGCGGCAGTCCAGTAGCCAGCATCCGAACCCCGCCTTCAACAGCAGGATCGCCAAGCCACAACGAGACCCCTGCAGCAGGCAGTTCCAGCGACTCGACGCCGACGACAGCATCCCCGGCAGCGGCGACGAACAACCGCCCAAGAACCGCATCGAACCTCAACGCATCGAGATCCCCATCCAGCCCCTCAAGCGCAGCCTGAGTCCCCAATGCCCACCACTGCAGCGCAGCAACCAGTGCCTCGCCCTGCAGCGCATCGGAAACATCGCCTGCCAGTTCAACGGCAAGAGTGAACGGAAAGTACCGCCCCACCCCATCGACAGAAGGCATCAACACCCCAATCCACCCCCGCTCCCCCGCCACCTGCGGCCCCAGCGCAAAGCACCAGATCGGCGCCTCGAGGTAATGCGCAGTCCAGTCCGCATGCCGATCCCGCAGCCGCGCCAGCCCGCGCTGCAGCCACTGGTCCCACACGGAGCGAAACGACTCCGGCAACCGCCGATGCGCAAAGTCCCCCATCCCCGGCAACTTGCCAAACCACCCAGGCAATTCAGTCGAGGCAAAGATGGAAGTAGAAGAAGAAGAGGCAGCCAAACTCACAACCCCTCCGGACAAGAAAATTCCCGCAGCTCGCGCAACCGAATCGGATGCTGCACGCTGTTCGTCGTCACTTCGAAACGCGTCTTGCGCGCCCCGATCTGGAAGGTGATGAAAAACTTCTCCGGCGCATCGCCCGCTTCGAGCTGCCCATCGTCGAGCGCACGGAACAGCGCCCACGGCCCATCGACCGCCGAGCCCGAGCTGCCGGTCGTCGACGGCGGGCTCACCTGGATGCGCACCTGGTTGCTGCCCTTCGGCCCCGGCCACTGCACCGCCATCGGCACCACCGGGCCATGCGCGTACTTCACGAGCTGGCCATCGACATCGAGGATGAACTGGGTGATGCCCGCGTCCATCTCCACCGGCTTGAAGTCCAGCCGCATCGAGGGCCCGCGGCCACCCGCGCGGAAGAAGATGTCCTTGATGCGCGCGGCGCGCTCGAACTGCGCGAGCGCCTGCGTGGTGATCGCGCCGCGCTCGGCCACGGGCTTGTAGCGCCACGGACGGGTGCTGGTGTCGACCAGTGCGGCCAGGCGCTTCTGGAAGAACTCGTCCATCAACCCACCGGCGCCGAACATCTGGCCGAAGTCCTCGGGCAGCACGTCGCGCTTGCTGGTCGGCGAGAACGGATAGCGGCCCGCAATCGCTCGCGTGCAGAACTCGGTCACCGGGCGCAGGTCCTGGCTCAGGTTGCCGCGCTCGGCCACTTGCGCCTGCGCAGCGCCCGACTGGCTCAGGTTCTCGACCATCGAGCGCACCGGCTCGGGCAGGCGGCCCGCATCAGCCTTGAGCTTGCCGGCCACGTCGCCGGGCGGCGGCGAGGTGCGGCCCTTCACGGCCGTGTCGACGGCGTTGAGGTACACGTACACCTCGTTGAAGAGCTTCAGTGCATCGTCGATGGGCGCGGGCTGGCCGGGCGCCGCGGCGGTGACCAGGCGGCGCAGCGGCTCGAAGCGGTCGTCCACGATGCTCTCGATGCGCTTGCCGGTCGCGACCGGCTTGTTGGGATCGCCGCCGAAAAGATCTTCCAGGCCCTTGCGGGTGCTGGCGACGGTGGCGGTGGCCTTGCTCACCACATCCTTGGGTTGGTCGGAGGGGATGAGCGTGGTCTCTTTCACCACGGCGCGCAGGAAGTTCGCGAGCGGCGAGCTCACGCCCGAGAGGATGCGCGCGGCCTCGATGTTCTTCTCCAGGCCGGTGGCGCGGATCAGCCGCACATCGGCGAGCAATGCTTCCCACTGCTTCACGTATTCGGCGAGATACAGGCGGCGCACGCGGTCGGTCAGCGCGCCGAGCGCGGCCACGTCGCGCAGGCGGTCGGCGGCGCCCTTGTCCTGGCCGAGCACCCACGGGTCTTCGGCGGCGAGCAGGCCGGTGAGCACCGTCACCTCATTCTGGAAGCGCTTGTGATAACCGTCGTAGGTGAACATGCCCGGCACGCCTTCGGTCAGCGGCTTGCCGCTGATGCGCTCGAACACGAGCGGTGCCGAAGGGCCGGCGGCCGTGGCCACGCTGAAGCCCGGAATGTCCTTGGTCGCGCGCTGGCGCTTGAGGCGGCTGAACACGCGCTGCTCCAGCGGATAGCTCGCGAGCACGGCGCGCACGCTGCGCACCAGGTTCTCGTCCATCTTGAGCGGCGAGCGCGGCGGGCCTTGGGCGATGAGCACATCGAGCTGCGCTTCGAGCGCCTGGCGCTGGTCTTCGGGAATGCCGCGGTCCAGGCTACGCGCCCAGTCGAGCGTGATCCAGGCCTTCAGCGCCTCGGGGTCGAAGTGCTCGGGCTGGTAGAGCATCAGGTAGCTCTTGAGCGCTTCATACGTGTACTCGAGGTTGTCCTTCTGCGCGGTGCGCAGCTGGTCCTCGATGCGCTTGGCGATCTGCGGCAGGAACACGTCGTTGAGCGCGCGCTGGTGCGCGAGCCGCGCTGCCGCGTCGAGCTTGTCGCCCTGGTAGAGGCCCAGCGTCATGCTGAGCGGCTCGTCGCCCTGGCGGTTCTCGGGGGTCTTCCAGATGTCGCGCACGCCCTGCATCACGGGCGCGACCTCGACCAGGTTCTGCAGCTGCACCGGCAGGTTGGCCAGCGTCTTCTGCGCGGGCTCGGCGCGGGCCTCCACCGACTTCAGGTAGTTCATGTTCTGCCAGGTGCTGTAGCCCCAGCCCGCGATGAGGCCGACGGTGACCAGCGTCATCGCGGCCACGCCCGTCATGCGCAGCAGGTGGCGGCGGCGCTCCAGCTTCACGTCGGCACCGGCCAGGCGCTGCTCGGGGAACACCACGTCGCGCAGCAGCGAAGTGAGGAAGTAGCTGCGCCCGCTCGACTTCTGCGGCGCGAGCATCGCGCGCTCGATGCCGAAGCTGCGCGAGAGGCTGCCCATCACGCGATCGATCGGGCTGCCCTCCTGCGTGCCGCTGGTGAAGTACACGCCGCGCACCCACGGCGGCTGCGCGAAGCGCGAGCCGGTGAACACCTGGTCGAGCAGGTCCGACAGCAGCGAGCCGATGGAGCCGAATTGCGCGGGGAATCCGAAGATCGCCGCGCGGCGCGTGCCGTCGGTCTCGCGCTGCATGCGCGGAATGAGGCCGTCGTTCACCCGGTTGTGCAGCAACGCGAACTCGCGGTGGAAGGCGGTGGAGAGGCCCTTCTCCTCGGTCTGCACGTTCTCGTCGGCCGGCAGCGTGAAGCCGAAGACCTGCGCGCGCTGCTCCTTGCCGAGGTCGTCGAAGCAGTCGGTGAAGCCGTAGAGCAGGTCGCTCTTGGTGACCAGCACGTACACCGGCAGGCGCGTGGTGAGCTTGCTGTCGAGTTCGAGCAGGCGCGCGCGGATCGAGGCGGCCAGCTGCGTGCGCTGCTCGGGGCCCTGGCTCAGCAGATCGGCCACGCTCACCGTGAGGAACACGCCGTTCAGCGGTCGGCGCGGGCGCGCCTTCTTGAGCAGGCCGAGGAAGCCTTCCCATGCGTTCTTGTCCTCGGTCTGGTGGCTGTCCTGCGTGGTGTAGCGGCCGGCGGTGTCGATGAGCACGGCCTCGTCGGTGAACCACCAGTCGCAGTTGCGCGTGCCGCCTACGCCGCGGATCGCGCCGGGGCCGAACTTCTCGGCGAGCGGGAACGAAAGGCCCGAGTTCACGAGCGCGGTGGTCTTGCCCGCGCCCGGTGCGCCGATGAAGACGTACCACGGCAGGTCGTACAGGTAGCTGCCGCCCGAGATCGACATCCAGTCGCGCCAGCCCGGCTTCTTGCCGGCGGCGTGCAGGCGCATCTGCTTCAGCGTGGCGACGGCTTCGCTGAAGCGCGTGTCGAGAATTTTTTGTTCGCCGTTGACCGGTGCATCGGTCTTGGCGGTCGGCGCCTTCATGAGGCCGTCGGTCAGGTGCTGGCTCGCACGGCGCGCACGCCAGCGGCGGTACAGCACGCGCAGCACCACGAGGAGCACGATCACGCCGATGACGATGGCGCGCACCATTTCGCTCTCGAGCGGCGCGAGCGAGCCGATCTTCACCAGCGGACCGATCCACCAGATCAGCAGCGCGACGACGATGAGCGCGAGCAGCGTCAGCAGCAGCGGGCTGAACAGGAAGCCGAAGATTTTCTTGATCATTTCGTCGCTCCTGGAACGGGAGCAGCCGGGGCCGGTGCCGGTGCGGCGGAGGAAGCGACGCGCTCGGGCTCGGTCAGCAGCACGATGTCCACGCGCCGGTTGCGCGCGCGGTTGGCGGGTGTGTCGTTCGCGGCCACGGGCTCGGCATCGGCCTTGCCGTCGGAGCGCATGCGCGCGGGGTCGACCAGCGTGGTGAGCGCGCCCTTCACCGCGTCGGCGCGCGCAGCCGAGAGATGCCAGTTCGACGGATAGCGGAGCGACCGGATCGGCTGGTTGTCGGAATGGCCGGTGATGAGCACCTCGCCCTTCACCTCGGCCAGCGCCTGCCCGATGCGGCGCAGCACCGGCAGAGAGGCGGCCATCGGCTCGGCGCTGCCGGAGCCGAAGAAGGAATCGCCGCGCAGGCGCACCACGCTGCGGTCGGCCTCGTCGGTCACGGTGACGAGGCCCTGCTTGACTTCAGGTTCGAGGAAGCGCGCGAGCCGCGGCGTCTTCGCGGGCGGTGCCGGCGGCGCGATCTGGATGTTGGGCACGCGCAGGCCCGAGACCGCCGCATACGTGGTGTCGGAGCGGTTGTTCAGCATGAGCCGCATGCCGACCCATGCCAGCGCGAGCAGGAACGCGAAGCCCGCCGCGAACACCCACAGCGGCAGCGATTCGCGCAGCCGCACCGTGCCCGCGCCCTGTCCGCGCCAGTGCGGCGAAAGTTCGGGCTCCAGCTGCGGACGGTCCTTGGCGATCAGGTCGGCCAGGCGCTGGCGCACCGAGTCGAGTTGCGCGCGGCCGTTGTCGACCACGCGGTAACGGCCTTCGAAGCCGAGCGCGAGCACGCTGTAGATGAGCTCGAGCAACTGGCGGTGCGTGGGCACGTCCTGCGCGAGCTTGGCCAGCAGCTGGAACACCTTTTCGCCGCCCCAGGTCTCGTTGTGGAACTGCACCAGCAGGCTCTGCTTGTTCCAGCCGGCCTGCACGCCCCAGGGCGTGTTGGCCACGGCCTCGTCGAGCGCGGTGCACAGCACGTAGCGCGCGGCGAGCACCGACTCGTTGCTCACGCCCGAGCGGCGGGCGCTGGCGTCGAACTGGTTCACCGCATCGGCGGTGGAGGCGCGCAGCGCCGGCACGTTGGGCGGCTGCGCGAGGTTGCGCAGCTTGCCGATGAGCACCAGCAGCTTGCCCGCGGCCGACACCAAGGGGTTGAGCAGGCCGATGTCGCCGACCTCCGCCACGGGCGTCGGATCGGCACCGCCGAAGAACGGTGCGGGCGCTGCTGCTGGCGGCGTGCCGGCCGGCGTGCGCGGCTTGGGCTTGATGACCGTGCGCTCCGACTCGAAGGCGGCGAAGGGATCGGGAGGTGTGCTCATGATGGTGTTCCGTTTCCGTCAGCCGGTGCGGCTAGGAACGAATGGCCCAGAACGCGAGGTCCAGGCCCGGGAAATCGCCGGCGATGTGCATCGCGATGCCGCCGGATTGCTCGAGCTGGCGCCACAGGTCGCTGTTGCGCGTTTCGAGTTCGAAATAGTTCGCGCCCGTGTGGAACGGAATCTGGCGCGGCGCGACCGGCATCGGCGTGAGCGTGACGCCCGGGAGCGCCAGGTTCACCAGGTCGCGGATGCGCTCGACCGGGCCGATCTTCACCTGCGTGGGGAAGCGCGCGCGCAATGCCTCGCTGGGCATGTTCGCGTTCACCGCGAGCACGAAGGTCGCCTTGCGCTGCAGTTCCACGTCGGTCACCATCGCCACGCGCACGCCGTGCTTGCGGTCGTGCAGCTCGATGCGGATGGCCGACTGCTCGAACACCATCGAGAGGCTGCGGCGCAGGTCGTCCATCACCGGGCGGAAGCTCAGCGCAAGGTCGTCGTGCACATAGGGACCGAAGCGCGCCACGCGGCGCGTATCGCGAAAGCTCGAAAGATCGCCGGCCAGGCCCAGCGCATGTTCGAAGAAGTGCTGCGGGTGCAGCATCGCGCTCTTGGCCAGATGCGCAAAGATGGCCTCGTTGCGGTTCACCGCCTGCAGCAGCATGAAGTCGGCGATCTCGGCCACGCCACCAGTGCCGCCCTGCGTCATGCGCCCGGCCAGCGCCTCGCCGCGCTGGCGCAACAGACCCAGCAGTTCGTCGAGCCAGGCGCGGATCACCGCATGGCCGGCCACGTCGAGCAGGGGCGGGAGCATCCCGCGATCGAGCTGGACCTGGTTGTCGGTGCGGCGCTCGACCACGCGGGCCACGCCCATGGTGGTCCAGGCGTCGGTGGCTTCGCTCGCGCGCATGAGGCGCGTGTGCAGCTGGCCCAGCTGCAGCATGGCGGTGCGTTCGCCGGCGGTGTTGGAATCCGGCACTTCGGATTCGAGCACGCGGTGGCGCACCAGCTCTTCATAGTCTTCGGCGTCGGCCTCGCGCGCGCCGGCGCGGCGCAGCGGCAGCGCGAGCACCACGGCCTCGTCGCGCATGGTGGAAGGAATGTCGATGGGCTCGGGCAGCGGATCGACCGCCGGCATGTCGAACACCGTGCCGTCGCCGAAGATGCCGACCGCGCGCACCAGCGCCAGCTTGCCCAGCGTGAGCGCGGCCTGGTCGATCTCGAGTTCGGCAAAGCCCCAGGCGTAGGGCGTGGTCGAACGCAAGAGCACATGCCTCGCATGATCGGCATGACGCTCGCTCTGCTGCAGGTGCTGAGGCTGCAACAGCATCCCCTCGCTCCAGACCACTTTTGTTCGCCAACTCATCCGCACTCCGTCAACGGCAAGGGTTGCCTGAAAGAAACATGAAGTTTCAGTCGCGGAGGACGGCGGGCAAATCCGCCTAATGGCCTAGACGAAGGGGTTTGGAGCTACGGCGAAGGGACTAGGCCCGGCCATATGCGGCCCTGTGCAGCCGGTGCGTCAGCGTCCGCCGGCGCGCAATGTCTCGACCTGCTCGGCGTAGGCTTTTTCGATGCGCTGCAGCCGCTGCGCGCGCGCCGCATCGTTCACCCACGCGGCGGCCATGGCGCGCTGCTTGCCGAGCTGGTATTCGAGCCGCGCCTCGGGCAGCAGTGCGCTGTCGTCGACCGCCACGTAGCCGTAAGTCGCGCGCAGGTTCTTCAGCACTTCGCGCTCGGCATCGGCGCGCGGGCCCTTGCCTTGCCCGTAGGTGGTGAGGAAGGCCTGCAGCTTCGCCTGGAACTCGGGCGGGTAGTTGCGCCGCACCACCATCGGCGCGCCGGGCGGTGGCTCGGACTCCCAGATGATCTGCAGCCGCTCGGCCTCGATCGGGAACTGCTGGCGGAAGCGCTCGAAGTCGGTGGTGTTGTTGGTGGCCACGTCGGCATCGCCGTTGGCCACGGCCAGCGCGGTGGCCTGGTGGGTGCCGATGAATTCGCTGCGGAAGCGCGTCTCCATCTCGATGTTGTGGGGCAGGAACAGCTGGCTCTGCGGCACGACGAAGCCGGTGACCGAGCGGCTGTCGCCGCGCGCAAGGCGCCAGCGCTCGGGCTGGGCGAGCATGCCTTCCAGGGTGTCGAGGGGGCCGGTCTTGCGCGCCAGCAGGATGGCGCGGTGCTCGGGCATGCCGGGGCGCCGGGCGATCTGCGCCACCACTTTCATGCGGCGCTGCATCACGGCATCGAGCGCCATCTTGGCCGAGAGGAAGGCCATGTCGATCTCGTCGCGGGCGATGGCACGGTCCAGCTCTTCATAAGAGGGCACCGAGTACGCGTTGACCGGAATGCCGAGCGATCGGCTCATGTCGGCCATGAACGGTGTCCAGAGGGCGCGCGACTCGACGGTTCCGCCCAGCGGGAGCACGCCGAAGCGTATGGACTGGACGGGTTTCTCGTGCGTGACCTGCGCCAGGGCCGGCGATGGCAGGAGCAGCGCGGCGGCCGCGGCGAGCGTTGCCGTCAGCAGTTGCTTCAATACGGGGAACATGTCGCCACCTGGTTCTTGCGCGTCAAGACGACTGGATCAGGAACTCATGGGGTCACGTCCTTGAGCACACTGACCTGTTCGGCATAGCCGCTCTCGATGCGTTGCAGCCGGGCCTGGCGCGCGGCGTCGTTCACCCACTGGGCCGTCACGGCGTTCTGCTTCGCCAGCTGGTAGGCCAACCTCGCGGCCGGCTGCAGCGAACTGTTGTCGGCCGCCACGAAGCCGGCGAGGTCGTGCAGCGACTTGAGCACCACGCGCTCGGCGTCGCCGCGCGGGCCCTTGCCGCGGCCGTAGGCAGTGAGAAAGGCCTGCACGCGGCTGCGCAGCTCGGCCGGGTACTCGCGCCGCACCACGATCTGCGCATGCGGAATGAGCTCCGACTCCCACAGCACCTGCAGCCGCCCGGCCTCGGCCGGAAAGCGCAGCCTGAAGCGCTCGAAGTCGGCCGAGTTGTTGGTGGCCACGTCGGCCTCGCTGTTGGCCACGGCCAGCGCGTTGGTCTGGTGGGTGCCCACGATCTCGCTCTGGAAGCGCGTCTCCATCGCGATGTGGTTGGGCAAAAAGAGCTGCAGCTGCGGCACGATGAAGCCCGACACCGACTGCTTCTCGCCGCGCGCGAGGCGCCAGCGGTCGGGCTGGTCCAGCAGGTTCTTGAGCGTATTGAGGGGCGGCGCCTTGCGCGACAGCAGCAGCGCGCGGTAGCCGGGCAGGCCGTCGTGCCGCACGACCTGCGCCACCACCTTCATGCGGCGCTGGGTCACGGCGTCGAGCGCCATCTTTCCGGAGAGAAAGGCCATGTCGACCTCGTCGCGCTGGATGGCCTGCTCCAGCGCCTCGTACGAATTGACCGAAAGCACGCTCACCGGGCGGTGGATGGCGCGGCTCAGTTCGGCCAGCAGCGGGTCCCAGTCGCTGCGCGACTCGAAGGCGCCGCCCAGCGGGAGGATGCCGAAGCGCACCGGAGCGTCCGGCGCGGGCGCCTGGGCCCCCGCCCACGGCGGAAAAGCCAGCAGCAGCGCCACCGACGCCAGGCGCAGCACGGCCGCGCTCGCAGCCTGCAAGGCAGCGAGACCCTCGGTGAAGTGGCGCACGGAAGACTGCATTTTTGACCCGGAAGACAGGGGGGTGCCGACGGGCCGCCAGCATCTGGCAGAGTCAAGGCGGATGCAATTAGATAACAAATGCAAACTTTTTCGATGATGTTTTCATGTCTTCCCTGTGGCGGGGAACCCACCTAAGCTCGGCCCCCATGCGTTCACTGCCCCAATGAACTGGAACTTTCCCGTCCTTCGCGGCCTGGCCCGCCTCACTTTTGCCCAGCAGCTGATCCTGCTGGCGCTGGTGCCGGCCACCGCCGCCACGCTGACGGCGATCGCCGTTCTGACGCGCCAGCACCTGGGCAATCTCACCGAGCTGATGCGCGCCAATGCGCAGACGGTGGCGCTGCAGGTGGCCACGGTGGCGCAGGCGCCGCTCTCGCGCATGGACAAGCGCGCCCTGCAGCGCACGGCGCAGTCGGGCACCTTCCAGCCGCATGTGCAGCAGGTGCAGATCTGGACTGAAGACGGCGAGATCGTGGCCAATTCCGAAACCGTGGACCGCGCGCGCGGCGAAGGCCTGCAGGTGGTGGTGCCGATCGTGGGCGACGACGGCCGGCACCACGGCAAGGTGATGGTCGAGATCGGCCTCTCCGCGGTGCAGAGCGCCCGGCGCTCGGTCTGGCTCAACGTGGCGGTGGTGCTGGCGATCAGCCTCCTGGGCGTGGGGCTGGCGGGCTGGTGGGCGGCGCGGCGCATCAGCGAGCCGATCCGCGCGCTCGGCAAGGCGGTCGACCGCCTGGGCGCGGGCGAAGACGCGAGCGTGGCCATCGAGGGCACGCTGGAGGTGCAGCACCTGCAGATGGGCTTCAACCAGGCGGCGCGCGCGCTCGCCGAAAGCCGCCGGCTGCTGCAAAGCCGCGTCAACGAGGCCACGGCCGAGCTGGCGCGCAAGAACGCGCTGCTCGAGGTGGCGAGCCAGGCCAAGACGCGCCTCCTGGCTGCCGCCAGCCACGACCTGCGGCAGCCGCTGCACGCGCTCACGCTCTTTTCCGACGGGCTGGCCAACGGCGAGACCGATCCGGTGAAGCTGCAGCGCATCGGCCACATCCGCGAATGCGTGGAGTCGCTCGACCGGCTCTTCTCGGAGCTGCTCAACCTCTCGCAGCTCGATGCCGGCGTGCTGCAGCCGCAGTGGACCGACTTCCCGCTGGACCGCCTGTTCGACGAGATCAGCCGCAACTTCCGCTCGGTGGCCGAGCAGCAGGGCCTCCGGCTGGTGGCGCGCAAGACCGAACTCTGGGTGCGCTGCGACTACGTGATGCTCTCGCGCATCCTGAACAACCTGGTGTCGAACTCGCTGCGCCACACCATCGAGGGCGGCGTGCTGATCGGCGCGCGGCGCCGCGGCAAGGGCGTGCGCATCGACGTGGTCGACACCGGCGTGGGCATCGCCGCGCAGCACCAGACGCGGGTGTTCGAGGAGTTCTACCAGGTGGAGCCGACCGGCCGCCAGGCGGCGCGCGGCGCGCGCGGCATGGGCCTGGGCCTCGCCACGGTGCAGCGCCTGGCCGAGCTCCTGAACACGCGCGTGGAACTCAGCTCCCGGCTGCACAAGGGCACCTGCGTGCGGGTGCTGGTGCGCTCGGCGCCGGCCGCGCTGCCGGCACCCGCGTCGTCGCCCGTGGCCGCGGGCGCCGAGGACGCTGAAGCGAGCCTGGCGAACCTGCGCATCCTGGTGATCGACGACGAGCGCACCATCCTCGAGGGGCTCTTCGTGGTGCTCGTCAACTGGGGCGCCGAGGTGCTGGTCGCGCAAACCCGCGCCGAAGCGCTCGCGCTGGCCGACACCTGGGAGCAGCCGCCCGACGTGGTGGTGAGCGACCTGCTGCTGCAAGGCGGCGACAACGGCCTGGACGTGATCGCCGCGCTGGAACGCCACCCGCGCGGCATCGGCCCCGGCACGGCGCGCCTGCTGGTCACCGGGGAGACCAAGCCCGACCGCCTGCGCGAGGTGGCGAGCGCCGGCATCACCGTGCTCTACAAGCCGGTCTCGCCGCGGGTGCTGCGCCAGTCAATCCAGGCGCAGCACGCCGCGGCGCTGCTCAACATCGACGCATAGACCATCGGGCATAGACCGTGCAGCCGCCGCGCTGTGCAGTTCGTCACGCTGGCACGGGGTCGTGCGGCCTGACATAGCCCCTCCGCCTTATCGCGCGAAGCGGGGCGCGTCCTTACATTGGGTCATGCACCCTCGCTGCAGAAGCAGTCACATGTCCGTCGTCGCGAAACACCTCTCCCTCCCCTTCCCCGGAAGGCTGCACCGCGCCGCCCGCGCAGTACTGGCCTTCGGCCTGACCGTGGGCGTCGCCATCGGCCTTCTTGGCCTGTCGACGAGCAGCCGCGCCGCGGCGGCCGCCAGCCTCACCGTGCTGATGAGCGACGACAACGCCGCGCATTCCGAGTTCGTGCAGCAGCTGCGCGCGAGCCAGGAGCCCGGCGGCCGCTTCGAGCTGGTGCGCCTGTCGCCTACCGGCGAAATGCCGCAGGCCGTCGAGATGGCCGGCGCCGAAACCGAACGCGGCGCCAATGCCGGCGTTCGCACGCGCAGCATGCGGCCCTCGGCGGCCGACGCGAACCTCACCATGGCCGTCGGCATCGCGGCCGCGCGCGCCGCCGTCGAGCGGCCCGGCCAGGAGCCGCTGGTGCTCGCGATGCTGAGCCGGCTCGACTACGAGGCCCTCAAGGCCGCGAGCCCGGCGTTGAAGCGCGGCGACCGCCGCGTGGGCGTGCTGCTGCGCGACCCGGCCATGGCCGACCAGCTCGCGCTCATCGGCGCGGTGCTGCCGCAGAAGCACCGCATCGGCGTGGTCGCCACGCCCGAATCGGAGCCGCTGGTGCGCGAACTGCAGCGCGCCGCGCAGGGCGCCAATCCGGCGTGGGACGTGCGCGTCGAATACGCACCCGACGCGAAATCGCTCGCAGCCGCGCTGCGCACCGTGGTGCCGCTGAGCGATGCGTTGATGGTGCTGCCCGACCTGATCGGCGACAACCAGGCGGCCACGCTGTCGGTGCTGCGCGCGGGCGCGGGCGCCGGCCTGCCCGTGTTCGGCGCCAGCGAGGGACTGGTGCGTTCGGGCGGCTTGGCGGCAGCGGTCTCCACGCCGTCGCAACTCGCGCAACAAGCACGCCTGCTGGGCCAGAAGGTGGCCAGCGCAGGCAGCAGCAACAGTCCGCTGGTGGAAGCGGCGACGCCGGCCACCGTGCGCGTCAATGCCACCGTGGCACGCGGACTCGGCCTGCGCCTGCCGGAGGAACGGGAACTGACCGACCGTCTCGCGGCCACGCGATGAACGCCATGCCGCCCCCGCAAGGTCCGGCACCCGCCGGCGACGGCGCGGCGCAGCCCCGCTCCGCGGCCGCGCTGGTCGTGCGCGGCAATCTGCAGGGCGACCTGTTCAGGCTGGGCGTGGTGCCCTGCGCGGCGGTGGCGCTGGCGCTCACCGGCTGGTTCACCCACAACCGGCTGCAGACCCTGGAAGCCCAGTTCGACGCCGAAGGCCAGGCCGTGGCGCGCCAGGTGGCGGCCATGTCTGATCTCAGCCTCTATGCGGGGGACGTGCCGGCGCTGCAGAACGTGGCCAACGCGGCGCTGCGCGGCGGGCAGGTGATGCGGGTGGAGATCAGCAACAGCGCGGGCGTGTACGTCACGGCCGGGCCCAAGGCCGAATCGCTCGCGCAATTGCGCATGTTCACCTCGCCGGTCACGCTGCGCGAGGCCTCGCGCGCCAGCGCCTTCGCGCCCGCGGGCTCCACCGCGGCGGGCGACACGCCCATCGGCCTGGTGCAGACCTTCCGCGACACCACCGCCTATGCGCGCGAGCGCAGCCGCTCGCTCATGGCGGGCATCGGCATCGCGCTGGTGGCGCTGCTGGCGGCGTGGGCGTCGGTGCGCCACATGGCGCGCACGGTGGCGCGGCCGCTGCGGCGCGTGTCGCGCACCGTCGCCGCGCTGGAAGCGGGCCACTTCGACATGCGCTGCGAAGTGGTCGAGGGCGGCACCCGCGGTTCGCACGAACTGGCCGTGCTCGCGCACGACATCGACCGCCTTGCCGAACGCCTGCAGCACAACCGCCAGGTCAGCGAGGAGCGCGTGCGCGAAGCCACCGCCGTCGCGCTGCAGCGCATGGCCGAGGCAGAGCAGGCCGCGCTTTCCCGCGCGCGTTTTCTCGCGGCCGCGAGCCACGACCTGCGCCAGCCGCTGCATGCGATGGGCCTGTTCATCGACGGCCTGCTGCCCACCGCCACCCCGGCGCAGCGCCCCGCCGTGTTGCGGCTGCAGGAGAGCACCGAGTTCATGGGCGTGCTGCTGGACGACCTGCTGGAGATCTCGCGGCTCGATGCGCAGGTGCTCACGCCGTCCATCACCCGCATCTCGCTGGCCGCCCTCTTCGACCAGCTCGATGCGCAGCATGCCGCCACCGCCATCGAGGCGCGCGTGCGGCTGCGCTGGAGCGACCGGGGCCTGGCGGTGCGCACCGATGCGGCGATGCTGCAGCGCATCGTCAACAACCTCGTGGCCAATGCGCTGCGCCATGCGCCCGAGGGCGGCACCGTGCTGGTGGCCGCGCGGCACGTCGCGTCGGGTGTGCGCATCGAGGTGCGCGACAACGGCGTGGGCATTGCGCCGATCCACCAGGGGCGGATCTTCGAGGAGTTCTACCAGGTGGCGAACACCGAGCGCGACCGGCGCCGGGGCTTTGGCCTGGGCCTGGCGATCTGCGCGCGCATCGCCACGCTGCTGGGCACCCGCATCACCGTGCGATCGGCGCTGCAGGCCGGCAGCACTTTCTCCTTCACCCTGCCCGCCGCGCGCGCCGCCGACGCGGTGCTGCCCGAGCCCCTGCCGGTGGTGTCCGCGCCGCTGGCAGGCCTGCGCTGCCTGGTGGTGGACGACGACCCCGCCATCCTCGATGGCAGCCGCGCGCTGCTGGCGCAATGGGGCTGCGAGGTCGAATGCGTGTCCACCGGCGCCGAGGCCCTCGCCCGACTGGGCACCGGCGACGTCCACTTCGACGCGGTGCTGTGCGACCTGCAACTGGCCGGCGACGGCGACGGCGTGGACGTCATCGAGGCCGCCAAGCGCCTGCAGCCCGACGCGCTCGCGGTGCTGGTGTCGGGCGCTACCGGGCCCGAGGTGCTGCAGCGGCTGCGGCATGGCGGCGTGATGCTGCTGACCAAGCCGGTGCCGCCGGCGAAATTGCGCGCGTTGCTCACCACGCGGCGGCACGCGCACGTGGCCTGAGGTTCAGGCGACTTCTTCGGTCCGCGAGAACTGCCGGCGGTACACCGTCGGCGACACCTTGAACGCCGAGGTGAAGTGCTTGCGCAGCGACACCGCCGAGCCGAAGCCCGCGCCGGTCGCCACACGCTCGACCGGATGGTCCGTGGTCTCCAGCAGGCGCTGCGCCAGGGCGAGGCGCTGGTTCTGTATCCACTGCCCCACCGTCGTGCCCGTCGATTCGCGAAAACGCCGCGTGAAGGTGCGCCGGCTCATCAGCGCGCGCCGCGCGAGGTTGTCGAGTTCGTGCGGCACATCGAGATGCCTGCCCAGCCATTCGAGCAGCGGCGCGAGGCGATCGCGCTCGGCCATGGCGGGCATGGGCTGCTGGATGTACTGCGCCTGCCCACCCTGCCGGTGCGGCGCGACCACCATGCGCCGAGCGGCGCGGTTCGCCGTCTCGGCGCCGTAGCGCACGCGCAGCAGGTGAAGGCAGCAGTCGATGCCCGCGGCCGTGCCGGCGGAGGTGAGCACGTCGCCGTCGTCCACGTACAGCACCTCGGGCTGCAGCTTCACCTTCGGGTACTGCCTCGCGAAAGCGGCGGCGAGGTTCCAGTGCGTGGTGGCCGGCCGCCCATCGAGCAGCCCCGCCTCGGCCAGCACGAACGCGCCGAGGCACAACCCCACCACGGTCGCGCCGCGCCGGTGCGCAGCCTGCAGCGCGCGGATCAACGCGGGCGGCGCGGGCCGGCCATCGTCGCGCCACGAAGGCACCACCACGATCTGTGCCCGGCGAATCGCCTCCAGCCCATGCGGCACCACGAGGTCGAAACCCGCATTGGTCTGCAGCGCGCCCGGCTCCGGCGCGCACACGCGCATGCGAAAACGCGGTGCGCCGGTGTCGGTGCGGTCTTCGCCGAACACCATGCAGGGCACGGAAAGGTGAAAGGGGCTGATGCCGTCGAAGGCAACGACGGCGATGGTTTCGGTGGCTGGGCGAGACATGGCCCGATCTTATCGATGAATGGCTTTCGGGCCACTTTCGACGAGCCAGCAATGCGCGAACAATCAAGCCATACCAACCGAGAAGGAGTCAGACATGAGCAACACCCCCACCCCGCGCCGCGCCGCGCCCTCGTCGTAATCGACGTGCAGAACGAATATTTCGAAGGCGGCGGATTGCCGATCGAGTACCCGCCCATCCTCGATACGTTGCCCAACGTGACCAAGGCCATGGACGCGGCCCACGCAGCCGGCGTGCCCGTCGTCGTGGTCCGCCACCACGCCCCCAAGGGCGCGCCGGTGTTCCAGGCCGACACCCACAACGGTCAATTGCACCCCGAGGTTGCGAACCGCCCGCGCGACCACCTGATCACCAAGACCTTCCCGAGCGTGTTCACCGGCACCGACTTCGCCGACTGGCTCGCCCGCCACGAGATCGACACGCTGAGCGTGGCCGGCTACATGACGCAGAACTGCGACGCATCGACCGTGTTCGAGGCAATGCACCGCGGCCTGAACGTGGAGTTCCTGTCGGACGCGAGCGGCGCGCTGCCGTATGAAAACGCCGCGGGCAAGGTCACGGCGGAAGAGATCCACCGCGTCTTCAGCGTGGTGTTCCACAGCAACTTCGCGGCCGTGACTTCGACTGCGGCGTGGATCGCAGCGATGCAGGAAGGCCAGGCCATCGCGAAGGACAACGTGGTGATGTCCAACCGCCGCGCGCGCGGCGTCTGAGGCGAGCGGGCCGAGGGCAATCCGGGGGAGCGCGCGCGCGGCGCGGGTGCTATGGTGGCCCCCGCAGCCGCCCGCACACCCCGTGCAGACCGCCCCGAGGACATCCCGCCATGCCCGACCTCTCTGCTCTGAAAGACATCCGCCCCTTCGTCGCGACCCCGAGCTACGGCGGCACGATGACCAGCGTCTACGTGCGCAGCCTTCTCGGCCTGGTCAACTTGGCGTGGGAACACCGGTTCCCGATGCAGACACGCTTTCTCGATGGCGACAGCCTGATCACGCGCGCACGCAACCGCCTCGTCGCGGAGTTCATGGCCGACACCCGCTGGACGCACCTGTTCTGGATCGATGCGGACATCGGCTTCGAACCCGAGGCCGCCCTGCGGCTGTTGTGCGCGGGGCGCGACGTGGTAGCGGGCATCTATCCGCACAAGACCGACGGCTGGCCCGCGGGCGGGCTTCGCGAGCCGCTGCCGGCCGGCGCCACGCGCGAAGATTTCGAGGCCCTGCATGCCAGCTTTCCGGCCAATGCGTTCGACACCCGCCTCTCGGTGGACGCCGAGGGATTCACCGAGGTGCTGGATGCGCCCACCGGCTTCATGCTGATCGCGCGCAGCGTGTTCGAGCGCCTTGCCGCGGCCTATCCGCAACTGCGCTACACCCCCGAGCGCGCCGCCGATCCCGCGGTGCGCGACCTGCCGCACTACCGCTTCTTCGACGTGCTCGCCGAACCCGACAACGGCGCCTACCTGGCGGAGGACTTCGCGTTCTGCCGCCGCTGGCAATCGATCGGCGGCCAGGTCTTCATCGATGCCCGCTCCAACCTGTCGCACCAGGGCTCGCGCACCTACACGGGCCACTTCGGCCGTGCGCTGGCCGTGCGCGAAGGGCGGTGAACCCGATGACGCAGACCGCAGGCACTGCCATGGACCTGCGGGACATCCTCGCGCCGCAGCGGCTGACCGAGGTGGTCGATGTCGGGGCCAGTCCCATCGACGGCGATCCGCCCTATCTCGCGATGCTGCGGGCCGGGCTGTGCCGGGTCACGGGCTTCGAGCCGCAGTTACAGGCGCTGCGCGAACTGACGCAGGCTCAGGGCCCGCTCGAGCGCTACCTGCCGTGGGCGCTCGGCGACGGCGGCATGCACACGCTGCATGTCTGCGCCGCGCCGGGCATGAGCAGCCTGCTCGCGCCCGATGCGCAATCGCTCGCGCTCTTCGAGGCCTTGCAGCCACTGGCCGAGGTTCGCGAACGGGTCCCGGTGCAGACGCGGCGGCTCGACGACATCGCCGAGATTGCGCATCTCGATTTCCTGAAGATCGATGCGCAGGGCAGCGAGCTCGCGGTGTTCCGCGCAGGCCGCGCCAAGCTGGCGCAAGCCGTGATGGTGCAGGCCGAGGTGTCCTTCATCACCCTCTACAAGGACCAGCCGACCCAGGGCGAGATCGACCAGGAATTGCGCAGCCAGGGCTTCGTGCCGCATTGCTTCGCCGCGGTGAAACAGTGGCCGATCGCACCGTGCGTGGTGGATGGCGATCCGCGCCGGCCCCTGCACCAGTTGCTGGAGGCCGATCTGGTCTACATGCGCGACATCCGCCGCCCCGAGGCGATGGACGACGAGCAGCTGCGGCACCTGGCCCTGGTCGCACACCACTGCCACGGCTCCTTCGATCTCGCACTGCGCTGCCTGCTGCTGCTCGAGGAGCGCCGCGCGGTCGAGGACGGCGCACAGCAGCGCTACCTGCAACTGCTTGCGGCGCGCGGCACCTGATACCGGATTTCGTTCGATAAGAAAAAACCGTTCACGCCGAGCTTGTCGAAGCGCTGCGCGAGGTTTCGACAAGCTCAGCCCGAACGGCTCTTGCGGATTGAGAAGGCGTGAGCGTGGCCGTCAGAAATCGGCGCAGCCGTTGCGCTTCTCGGTGTCCACGCAGCTCGAGAGGTTGGGCCGCGACCGCACGCGCGACCATTCGCGCGCCAGCACATCGCCGCCCTGCGATGCGCGGTCGCCTTCGAGCGCGCCGGGGGCAAAGCAGATCGGCGGCGGGCCGATGTTGCGGTCGTAGAGCCAGGAGGAAGGCACTTCGCGCAGCACGTCGGGCAACGGGAAGTCAGGCACCCGGAACACGACCGGCGGTGCCGTCGTGACCGTCAGGTCCCCCGGCCGCACGTTGACGGCGTAGCCCGCGGCAGAAGCGAAGCTGCCGTTGATCGCATAGACACCCGGCGCGCTGTCCGGCGTCGCCGACGTGCCGGGCAAGCCGCTGAAACTCGAGGCCGTGTCGCCCAGGATCAGGCCGTCGACGCTGTACGTGAAGGGCGGATTGGCCTGTCCCGTGGGACGGGTCGCATTGCCGATCACCACCGTGGCCACGGGTTGCTGCGCATAGATGAAGTGGTTGTCGCCCGGCGACACGGTGACGGTGCACAAGCCCAGGTACGCGCAGTGGTACAGGTTGGGCAGCGGGCCCGAGCCGAACAGGCCGCCGCGCGTCTCGCCGACCCAGGTGTCGGCCCACACGCGCCACGGCGCGCCGGTGATCGTGTAGGCACCCAGGTTCTGGAAGCGCGAAGCCGCCACCAGATCGGTGCCGCTCGTGCTGCTGACGTTGGTGCCCAGCAGCAGGTCGCCGGACAGCGTGCGCACGAACACGGTCTCGGCCGCCATCGAGGTGGCCGACTGGACCTGCGGCGCATTGCCCGCGGCATCGAAGCCTGTGACGGACACCGACCCGAGCTGCACCGTGTCGACATCGACATAGCGGAAGGCGCCGGCCGCGCCGCCGCCCACCGTGGCCGCGCTGACGTTGTTCGGCGCCGTGTCGAGCAGCACGCTGCCGCCGGTGGAGCGCGCCATCAGCGTGCCGGCGGTGATGGGTGCGCCCGCGGCCTGCGTGATGTTGCCGGCGCTGAGCAGCCCGAGCCGCGTGGCAGTGATCGAGCCGCCCAACTGGATGTTGCCGCCGCCACCGTTCTGCAGCGTGAGTGCGGATGGCAGGGTCAACGGCCCCACGACATCGATGTTCGCGGCATGCGCGTTGCTCCCCGCCACGATGGTGGCGGCTGTGAGGCGGCCGAACTCGGCAGCCGAGACCGCGAACCCGGTGGCAGCTGTGCCGCCAAGGGTGATCGACGTGCCGGTCTGGTCCACGCCGTTGCCCGCGGCATCGACGCCGCCCGGCCGCAGGTTGATCACGTTGGCGGCGCTGACCTTGCCGTCGATCACCAGCGCATCGGTGCTGCCGTCGTTGCCGGCGCGCAGCACCGTGTTGCCGCCGGCGGACACGATGACGTCCGCAAGGACGGGCGGGAAAGCGCCGGCCAACGCCGCCTGCGGGCCGACCCGCACGCCGGCGCCGTTGCCGACGGACTGGCCGCTCAGCTCGATGTCGCCGGTGCCGGTGGTCACGACCTGCGCGCCGGTGGTCAATCGCACGCCGTCCCCGACGATGGGGCCGCCGGCCTGGCGCAGCCCGCGCACCGTGATGTCGCCGTCGATCGAGCGCAGCGCCGACTGGTCGATGATCACGCCGTGGCCCGGCGAGGTGCCCGCGCTGGTGACGCTGTTGCCCACGCCCAGCACGGTGATGTTGCCCGTGGTGGTCGATATCTCGGTCTGCCGGTTCGCCGTGCCGGTCACGACGAAGCGCGAGCCCAGGCGCACGCCCGACGCGCCGTCGGCCGTGCCGGTGATGTTCACGTTGCCGGTCGAGGTCGAGATGTGCACGCCATCGGTGCTGACGGCGGCATCGCCGATGCCGCCCAGGCCGATGCTCCTGCCGACGATCGTGACCGAGCCGCCCGCCCCCGCATCGCTGCGGCCCACGCGGGTGTCTATCTCGTTGCCGTCGAGGTGCACGCTGACGCCCTGGTTGCTGGGGTTGGCCCAGCTGCCGTTCATCACGACGTTGCCGCCGTTGGTGTAGATGTCGCCGCTGTAGCTGACCTGCCCGCCCCCGGTGGCCGTGCCGCCGTTGTTGACGTCGGCGTTGAACACCACGTTGAGCGCACCGCCCCCGGTGGACTGGATCACCGTGCCCGCGTCGCCGCGCACGCTGCGGTTGGCATCGAGCTGGAACGTCACCGCACCCTTGTTGGTGCTGTAGTTGATGTTGACGGCCCCCTTCGCGTTCGACATGTGGATGTCGCCGGCCAAAGGAGAGCCAGTGCTTCCGGTGCCGATCGTCACGCCGGTGCCCGCATTGAGCGCGGCATTGATGTCGCCGTCCTGGATGGTCGAGGTGGCGATCGGATCGAACGGGTTGCCGGTCAGGGAGCCCGTGGCGACGCCGCTCACGATGTCGACGTCGAACGGATCGATCAGCCACGAGCCCGCGCTGCCCACCGGCGACGAGGCATCGACGCGAATGCCGGCCAGGTCGAACTGCGAGGCTGAAGTCTCGATGAAGCCTCCGTTGCCGCTCTCCGCGCCGCCGCGCGCCGAAAGACTGCCGTAGGCGCGCAGGCTGTCGCCCGCGACCACCTTCACGCTGCCGCCGTTGCCCGAGCCGGTGGCGTTGGCCTCCAGGCTGGCGTTGGCACCCACGGCGATCACGCCTGTGCCGGCGATGTCGATGCTTCCGCCGCCGGTGGCGCCGCTCGCGTCCAGGCGCCCGATCAGCGGTGCGTCGTCGAACTGCTCCGCGCCGTCGATGACGATGTTGCGGCCCCGCACCGAGATGTTGCCGCCCTTGCCGGTCTCGCTCATGACCGACAGCAGCGCGGGTTGGGGAGCGGCCGCGAGCGCGCCGGGTGCCGGCGCCGCGGCAAGGCCGAAGGAGCCGGAGCCGAAGGTCTCCATGCGTAGCGAGACGTCGGTGCCCTGGCCGTCGATGGCGATGGTGCCGCCCGAGGTGCGCAGCGGATTCGGCTGTGCTTCGTTGGCCCGCACGACGACGCCGTAGACCTGGCCGAACGGGGTCACCACGATGTTGCCGCCGTCGTCGAGCGTCGAGGTGAAGCTCTGGTTGCCGGCGCGTCCGTTCACGTCGATGCGCTGGCCCGCGCCTGCCGTGACGCTGCCGTAGATCGAGACACCCTGGCTGCCGCCGGCAAAGTCGTTCTGTGCCGCAAACGCCTTGCTGGTGCGAAACCCCTCGAGGTCGGCGCCGGTGCCGTCGATGCGCACGGTGCGATCGCTCGCGATCGAGGCGTCGTCGATGAGCACCGCGGAACTCGAACCCACGCCGGCCGCGGGCATGCCGCTGTTCCATGCGGCGCCGCGCCCGGTGAGTGCCACGTCGCCCACGGCGGTGATCTTGGCGCCGTTCTGCACCGCCACGCCGCTGGCCCCGAAACCCGCCACGCCGTCGAGCGAGACACCGCCGGTGCCGGCCTGCACGGCGCTGTCGGTCGTCACGACCACGCCGCCGCTTCCCACATAGAAGCCGCCGGTGCCCGATGGGTCGGAGACCCAGCTGCGGCCCTGGCCGCGCATCGAGACCTGGCCGCTGCCGCTCGTGGTGACGGAGCTCGCGTTCAGGTAGACGCCGTCGCGCCACGAATCGGCGGGCCCGTCGGTGTGCGAGGCGGAGCCGCCGATGGCGCGGCCGCTGGCCGCGTCGCCCTGGCCGAAGAAGCGCACCGAGCCGCCGTTGGCGTTGATGGTTGCGCCGTTCAGGCGGATCGAGCCTGCGTAGTCGAGTTCGGTGACCGGCCCTTCGCCGGAGTTGATCTGTGCCGCGTTCAGCGCCACGCGGCCGGTCGAGTCGGCGTTGAAGTCGACCTGAAGCGCACCGGTGCGGGCATCGATGGCCGAGCCCGTGGCCATCACGATGCTGCCGGCCGAATCGACCCTGAGCGTGGCGGTGCCGCCTTCGGACTTGACGACCTTGGCATCCGCGGCGAAGCGCACGCCCGCGTTGTCGCCGATGTTGCTGCTGGAGAGCGTCACATCGGTGCCGCGGCCGAGCGCGCCGCCGATGCCTTCGGCGCTCACGTTGGTGATGGACAAGGGCGGGTAGGCGCTGTCGTAGGCCGGAATTTCTGCGGCCGAAACGACATTGAGATCGGATGCGGCAGCGACAGTCCAGCGCCCGTTGGCACCGCCCTGGGCACCGCCCCCCGCATCCACCTTCGCCGGGTTGATGCGCAGGAAATCGCCGGAGGTCAAGATCGCCCCGCCCGCGCCGCTGCCGGCGCCGCGCGCGCTCAGCTCGCCGAACACCTGCGCATGCGAGACGCGCTCGGGCGCGGTGAGGCCGTCCACCAGGACCTGGCCCGTTGCCGAGCCCACGTCGACGGTGCCGCCCGCGCCCTGCCCGGTGGCATTGGCGCGCAGCACGGAGCCCGAAGACAGCGCCACGTCGTATCCGCGCACCGCGACCGTGCCGCCGCCGGCCTGCCCGCTGGCATCGATCACCGCCTGCTGGCCTTTGTCCGTGGCCTGCAGCTGCACCTGCCCCGCCGCGATGCGGATGTTGCCGCCGCGCTCGCCGGCCGCGGCGCCGGTGGCGTCGAGCGTGCCACCGGTCATCGCGACCTGGTTGTCCCGCCCGCCGCCGAGGAATATCTCGCCGTTGCGCGTACCGATGGTGCGCGCGCGCACCGTGCCGGTCTGGTTGACCACCAGCTCGCCCGCGGTGACCGAACTGCCGACGAGCGCCACGCGCCCGCCATCGGCCTGGATCTTGCCGCTGTTGCCCACCGCCGCGCTGGTGGCCATGGCATCGGGCGCGATCACGAGGTTGGTGAGCCCGTCGCCCACGAGGTCCAGCGTGATCTTGCGGCCCGAGGCCAGCGCGACCGTGCCGCCGTCGGCGGTGATGGTGCCGGTGCTGCCGTTGCCCACCGCCGCGCCCATCAGCACCACGGGCCCGCCGCCGGTGGCGGTGATGCTGCCGAGGTTGCGCACCGAGGCCCCGTTGGCGTCTGCGCGCTCGAAGGTGAGCTTGGTGGCGCCTTCCATGAAGCTCGTGTCGCTGGTCGTCATGGCCAGCGTGGAGGCGATGAGGCCGCCCACGTTCACCGTCGCGCCCTGGCTGAACATCACGCCGTTGGGGTTCACCAGGATCACGCGCCCGTTGGCGTTGAGCTGGCCCGCGATGGTCGAGAGCTCGTTGCCGGTCACGCGGTTGAGCAGCACGCTGCTGGCGCTCGGCTGCACGATGTTGACGACGCCGCCCACACCGATCGAGAAGGTCTGCCAGCTGGCGATGCCGCGCGCGAGCGGCTGGTTGATGTTCATCACGGCGCCGCTCTGCGTCATCGTGACGCCGCCGGCGATCGGGAGAAAGACCGTGGGCAGCACCTGCGCGATGGCCGGCGAGAGACCCGCGCACAAGAGCGAGATCGCCAGGGGCCGCAGCTGCAGGCCGCGAAGGTGGCGGGGCCGTTGGCGGGAGAGATTGCGTTGCTTCATGGTCAGAACGCCTTGATGAGCTGCACGTAGAGGCGCGGATTGCGCCCACCGCCGTCGGTCTGCGCCGGCGGCGTGCCGGCACGCCAGGCGAGCGTGGCATTGATCGAGAAATTGCCCGGCCGCGACCAGCTCACCCCGACGCCGTAGCCGCGCAGGCTGTGGCTGTTGGCACCGTCGGCGAACGTGGGGTTGCGCACGATTTTTCCGTGGGCGGCGTCGTAGAACAGGAAAGGCGTGATCTCTTCGTTGAGCGACCAGCGCCACTCGACCGTGCCGATCACGCCCTGGTCCACCAGCAACTCGCCCGAGGGGTACGCACGCACCGCGCGCGCGCCGCCGAGCGCGAGTTTTTCCGAGCCGTCGAGGTTCTTGCTGGCCCACTGGCCGCCGACCGAGAGGTACAGCGAATGGCGCGGCACGATGGCCTGCAGCCGCGAGAGCTGGAAGCTCAGCTTGGTGAAGCCGCCTTCGGTGCGGTGGCCGTTGATGCCCTGGTCGGCCAGGCGGCTCTCCGGATCGCGGATCGAAAGGTCGCCGTGGTACAGCGTGCCGGAGCTGGCCCAGTAGCCGCCGCCAAGCACCTCGTCGCGGCGCTCCCAGGTCCAGCCCGCGCTCAGGCCATGGATGCGCTTGCGCGAATTGCTGTTGACGATGCCGACCTCGTCGGTCAGGTCCTTGATGTCGGCGCCCAGGCGCAGGAACAGGTTCTGCTGGCGCTGGCGGATCAGCGGATAGTTGAGCGAGAAATCGAGCACGTTGGCGCGGCCGCGGGCCTCGTAGTCCGCGAACTGGCCGCCGAGCTCGTAGTTCACGCGCGCCAGGCCCACGCCGGCGCGCAGGCCGCTGGTGCCGATGGGCGCCTCGTACGCGATGCGGCCGAACTGCAGGTCGTTGCTGTCGGACACCATCACGCGCATGTCGAGGTTGTCGCCGATGCCGAAGGGGCTGAGCCAGCGCGCGGTGCCGCCCACGCGGTAACGCCCCGACTCCTTGGTGCCGTGGTTGTCGGCCTCGGCCGTGAAGGCCCAGCGCGGCGCGGCGGCCACTTCGACCGAGAGGTCGGTGGTGCCGGGTGCCGAACCTTCCTGCAGGCCCGACGACACCTTCACGCCGGGCTGGTCCGACAGCAGCAGCATCGAGCGTTCGTACGCCGGTGCGCTCACCGCTTCGCCCGGTTGCAGCGGCGCGAGAAAGCCGCGCACGCGCGCTTCGCTGAGCGGCGCATCGGGCGCGACGACCACGTCGACCTTGCCCAGGCGCCCTTCGATCACGCTGATCTCGACGATGCCGTCGCGCACCGTCTGCACCGGCACGATGGCCTGCGCGAGGAAGTAGCCGCGCTCCTTGTAGCGCGCGGTGATCGCCTGCGCGAGCCCTTCGAGATCGCCCAGCGTGACGTCGCGGCCGATGTAGGGCGCTGTGATCGATTGCAGATCTTCGTTGGTCAGCGCCTTGACACCGTTCAGGCGCAGGTCGTTCAGCTTGAAGGTCGCGCCCGCGGGGCGCGGCGGGGCGGGCAGGCTCTGCGGTGCGACGGCGCCTGTCGCTTGCGCGAGCGGGCGGTCGCAGGTGCCGCAGGGGTCCTTGGTGGGGAGCAGTTCGGTGCTGTCGCCCGCATCGTTGGCCGAAGTGGCTTGTTGTTCGGCCTGCGCTTGTTCCTCGGCATGCGCGCGATCCGCAGCCATGAAGAGGACGGCCGACACCAGGGCGCCGGTGGCCCAGGCGATGGGACGCAGCGCACTGCGCGGAGCGAGGACAAGGGAGCGGTTGCTGTTCATGGCATTGCGCATGGTTCAGCTCCCTACCGTGAGGCGCCAGTTGCCGATCAGGTTGAACGGCGCCCAGAAGAAAGGATGGGACATCTTGGGGTCCTTCAGCACGGCCAGTTGTCCGGCCTGCATGGCTTTCTGCAGGTCGCGGCCCCTGGAGAGTTCGCCGTAGAGCGTGCTCATGAGCACCGCGGTCGCGTCGTCCGACACCGGCCACAGCGAGGCGATCAGGCTGGAGCTGCCCGCCGAGAGGAAGGAGCGCGTGAAGCCCAGCACCTCGTCGCCCTGCGCGATGCGCCCGAGCCCCGATTCGCAGGCCGAGAGCGTGACCAGCGCGGTGCCGTCCATCGGCAGCTCCAGGATTTCGTGCGCTTCGAGGAAGTTCTGCTTGCCGCCTTCGTTGGCCAGCAGGATGCGCGAGTACAGCGGATCGACCGCATCGGCCTCGGCGTGCGCCGCCACATGCATCAGCGGCGAGCGCGAGGCCACGTCGCGGAACTGCGTCTTCGTGGCGGCCACGCCCATGAACACGGTGTTGCGCGGGAACAGTTGCGCGAGCTGCTTGACCTCGGTCTCGGCGCCGGGCAGGTCGTACTTGTCCTCGATGCGCGGATTGCCGAAGGCCACCAGCGATGCGTTCACGCGCGGCGTGCGCTGCGCCAGCTGCACCGCGATGCTCATCGACGGCGCGACCGACACCGGGTGCGTCTCGATGACGTAGCGGCCGTCCAGGCGCAGGGCCTGGAACGGCAGGTAGTGCAGCGGGCCGTGCGGCACGATGATCAGGCGCTGCCCCGGCGCGAGGCCCAGCGGCCCGAGCAGCGCGGCGCCTAGCTTGTCGGCATTGGTGATGGCGGTGCGGCGTCCGCGCACGATGGAATTGCGGAAGGTCTCGACCAGCTCGTTGAGCTCGTCGCGCTTCACGGCCACCGTCTTCTCCTGAATGGCGCCCGGGCTCACCACCCACACCACCAGGCGGTCGGGCAGCGAATGAAACTGCACCACGCGCTCGTCGGCCGCCAGCGTGCGCTGCAGCGTGGCGAGATCGACGATGCTGGTGGCCTGCTCGCTGATCTTCGCGCGGCCGCGCACCGCATCGAGCAGCGCGCGTGAGCGGCTGTGCTCGCTGACCTCGAAAGCAGCGCGCGCATCGCCCGCATCGCTGTAGACCGACACGCCGCGCTCGAACACCGACTGCAGGTCCGAGAACAGGCCCATCTTGAATTCTTCGCTGCGGAACTTGGCGCGCACCTTGTCCACGCCGCCCAGCGCCTGGCCCACGGCCTCGGCCGCGGCCTGCTTCTGGCCCAGCGCGATCTCGCTGCGCGCCACGCCGTCCCAGGCCCAGAGGCGGTAGTACTCGGTGTCGGCACCGACCTGGCGCGCGGTGAGCGCGCGGTACATGTCGCGCGCCTCGGCCGGCTTGTTCTCGGCCAGCAGGAGGCGTGCACGGGTGCGGTCGAGTTGCGCGGTGAGCGGAGCGTCCTTGGGCGGGGCCATGGTGCCCAGCACTTCGCGCGCCCGCGCAGCGTCGCCCGCTTCGATGAGCGCATTGACCAGCGAGGCCTGCACCAGCGGCGCATAGCGCGGCGAACTGTTGGCCAGCGCCTCGTCGTAGCTGATGACGGCGCCGGCGAAATCGCCGCGGCGCGTACGCACGTCGCCGATCACCTTCTGCACCGGGCCGACCACCAGCTTGGGGTCGCGCGCCGGATGCTTGAGCGCTTCGCGGGCGAACTCCTCGGCCTTCTCGAGCTGGCCCGAGTAGCTGTAGACGATGGCCAGGTCGCGGTTGGCCATGGCCATGAGGTTCGGATCGCGCGTGGCGTTGGCCAGGTGCAGCGCCTTGCTCGCGGCGCGGACGCTCTGGCGGAACTCGCCCGCCTCCGCCAGCGCAACGGCCTGGCTGCAGTACTGGTAGCCCGAGAGCTTGACCGCGTCCTGCGCGTAGAGAACGGCCCCTTCGCTGGTCAGCGCCAGCAAGGTGTCGGTGTCGGCCATGCGGGCCTGCTCCGCCTTGCTGGCCGCGGCCTCGGCGTTAGGCGCTTGTTGCTGCGCCCACACCGAAGGCCCGAAGCCCAGGAGAAGAATGCCGGCCAGACCGAACGCCCCCGCGATTCCCGCACGACGACGTGCAGGGCGCTCCCATCCCCATCTTGAAAACCAAGCCATTGGACCCCCGCACGCGGCCGGTGCACCTGCTGTTGCTGCAGATGCTCGACGCCGCGGAAGTGCGCGCCGTTCAGGCCTCGTGGGGAAAGTCTAGGAGGGGGTACCTTCCGCGGCTATTCGCAATACGGTCTAGCGCGAAAGGACTAAGGCGGTGCGCCGGTTGCTTTCCATGGATCAGGCCGGCACCGCGTCGACGTTCGCCCGGTCCCAATGCCGATGCTTCGCGATCGCCGCGATGAAGTCCTGCGCCACCTGCAGGGCGGCCGTGTTGTCGCCCAGGTTGGTGACCGGTGTGGCCGCCACCACCACGCCCGCGGGCGCATCGCCATCCGCGCCGATGCCCAGCGAGGCGAGCAGCTTCACGCCCTCGCCCACCGTGCAGATCGCCTTGCAGTGCTTGTAGGCCTCGAGCACGAAGTGCACCGCATCGCCCGTTGCCGCCATCGCAGTTGCGCTGTCGGCGCCGGCCGGCACCAGCACCGCATCGAACATCACCGAGGGCGTGTTCGAGAAGGTCATGTCCACATCGATCTGGCGCTTGGACGCGCTGGCCACCGTGCCCAGGCGCGGGCCGACGGTCTTGCATTGCGCACCGGCCTGCTCCAGCGCATCGCGGATCGGCTTGAGCGAGGCCGAATCGACGCCGTCCGCCACGAGGATCGCGATCTTGCGGGTGCGGATCGAACCGTCGCCCGTGCCGGCCATGCTGAGCGCGGGCGATTCGTCGATGGGCAGCGCGATGCGGTGGTCGCGAAAGCCCGCGCGGCCCGCGGCCGCCCTGGCATCGGGCTCGCCGATGCCCAGCGGCTCGGCCACGCGGCGTGCGAGCTTCTCGTCCACGTGCGCGAGGTTGTCGACCATGCGCTGGCGGATCGCCGGCACCTCCAGCTTGGAGAGCTCGAAGCGGAAGGCCGCAACGATGTGCTCCTTCTCGGCGGCGCTCTGGCTGTTGAAGAACAGGCGCGCCTGCGTGAAGTGGTCGTCGAACGAGGGGCTGCGGCGGCGCACCTTGGGCGCATCGATTTCCTCGGGGAACGACTGGAAGCCGTTGCTGCCGCCATCGACGCGGAACTCGGTGCCGCTGCCCAGCGTGTTGGGCTCGTAGGCCACCTGGCCGCGCGCGATGGTCTGGCGGTGCATGCCGTCGCGCTGGAAGTTGTGGAACGGGCACACGCCCTTGTTGATCGGCAGCTCGTGGAAGTTCGCGCCGCCCAGGCGCGAGATCTGCGTGTCGGTGTACGAGAACAGGCGCCCCTGCAGCAGCGGGTCGTTGCTGAAGTCGATGCCGGGCACCACGTGGCCGGGGTGGAAGGCGACCTGCTCGGTCTCGGCGAAGAAGTTGTCGGGGTTGCGGTTGAGCACCAGCTTGCCGATCTTCTGCACCGGCACCATTTCTTCGGGAATCAGCTTGGTGGGGTCGAGCAGGTCGAAGCCCAGCGAATGTTCCTTGTCGGCCGGAACGATCTGCACGCCCAGTTCCCATTCGGGAAAGTCGCCGTTCTCGATGGCTTCCCAGAGGTCGCGGCGATGGAAGTCGGCGTCCTTGCCGGCGATCTTCTGCGCCTCGTCCCACACCAGGCCGTGGATGCCCAGCTTGGGCTTCCAGTGGAACTTCACGAAGTGGCTCTCGCCGCGGCTGTTGACGAAGCGGAAGGTGTGGACGCCGAAGCCTTCCATCATCCGGTAGCTGCGCGGAATGGCGCGGTCGCTCATGGCCCACATCAGCATGTGGGTGGTCTCGGGCATGAGCGAGGCGAAATCCCAGAAGGTGTCGTGCGCGCTCGCGGCCTGCGGCATCGCATGGTGCGGCTCGGGCTTGACGGCGTGGACGAGGTCGGGGAACTTCATCGCATCCTGGATGAAGAACACCGGGATGTTGTTGCCCACGAGGTCATAGTTGCCTTCGCGGGTGTAGAACTTGACGGCGAAGCCGCGCACGTCGCGCACCGTATCGGCGGATCCGCGTTCGCCGGCCACGGTCGAGAAGCGCACGAAAACGGGCGTCTTCACGTCCGGGTCCTGCAGGAAGTCGGCCGAGGTGAACAGCGACATCGACTTGTAGACCTGGAAATACCCGTGCGCCGCCGAGCCGCGCGCATGCACGGCGCGCTCGGGAATGCGCTCGTGGTCGAAGTGCGTGATCTTCTCGCGCAGGATGAAGTCTTCGAGCAGCGTGGGTCCACGCACACCCGCCTTGAGCGAGTTGTGGTTGTCCGGGATCTGCAGGCCCTGGTTGGTGGTCAGGTGCGCGGGATGCTCGGTGGTGAAGCCATCGAGCTGCAACTGCTTGGCATTGCGGCCGTCACCGGACTTGGTGGTGGTGGCGCGGCGACCGGCAGCGGCCTTGTTCTGTGGCGTCATCGAGGACCTGGAATCTTTCATGGAGGGAAGGGGAAGGCGCTCAGCCCATTTCGTTGGGGTTGTCCATGAACATGTCGAGCACATTCACCACGGCAATCAGGCAGATGAACCCTGCGACAGCAGCGACAGCCCAGACGAGGATCTCGTCGCCCAGCGAACCGCCGAGCGAGCTGAACAGCGAAGAAAGCTCCATGATTTCCCTCCAAGGAATAGCGGAATGAACAGACCCTAGAGGTTAGGTTTCGACTCGACTGTTACCCGTAGTGGCGCCCCTCCCTCGCTTGTGGGAGAGCGTGCGCCCCGGCGGTAGGAGCGCGACTACAGCGCATCGCGGCGGACTACGACGCATTGCGGGTTGTGGCGGTGCTGCGCGCGGCGCCCTGTCGCATAGCATGGGCCGAAGGCGGCACCGATCGTGCTTGTCTTCTCCTTTACCGCCTCACTCAGGGAAGAAACCCATGCAGATCCAGATCGGCTACGACATCGAACTGGGCGTCACCGCCCCCACCGCGCTGATCTACATGCTGCAGGTGCACCCCTCGCGCGCCGGCGACATCCAGGGCAGCGAGAACATCACCATCAGCCCGCCGCTGGTCACCGACCACTACCGGGACGTCTTCGACAACCAGTGCGCCCGCGTGCACGTGCCCCTGGGGGTGAGCAGCGTGCGGCTGCGCAACGAGGCGACCGTGTACGACACCGGCGCGCCCGACCCTGTCGACCTGGGCGCCATCGCGCATGCGGCGGCCGACCTGCCGGTGTCCACCCTGCCCTTCGTGCTGCCCAGCCGCTACTGCGAGGTCGACAGCGAACTGCTGCAGTTCGCCTGGGCCAATTTCCTGCATGTACCGCCGGGCTGGGGCCGGGTGCAGGCGATCTGCGATTTCGTGCACCGGCACCTGCGCTTCGACTACCAGAGCGCCCGCGCCACGCGCACCGCGCTCGAGGGCTTCCGCGAAGGCACCGGCGTGTGCCGCGACTTCGCGCACCTGGCGATCACGCTGTGCCGCTGCATGAACATTCCCGCGCGCTACGTGACCGGCTACCTTGGCGACATCGGCATTCCGCCGGTGCCCTACCCGATGGACTTCAGCGCCTGGTTCGAGGTGTACCTGGGCGACCGCTGGCACACCTTCGATGCGCGCCACAACAAGCCGCGCATCGGCCGCGTGGTGATGGCGCGCGGACGCGATGCGGCGGATGTGCCGATCACCATGGTGTTCGGTGCGAACACGCTGCAGCGCTTCGAGGTGACGACGAGGGAAGTGCTGCAGTAGACGATGGGTGTTTGCTCCTTCCCCTCCCGGGGGAAGGCTGGGATGGGGGCAGGCCTTCGAAGAGGCGCCCTGCTGTGCGAAGGCCGTCGGCCCCCACCCCGACCCTCCCCCGAAAGGGGAGGGAGAGGAACCGGCGGGCCCTGGAGCTAGAGGTAACCCATCATCTTCATTGCCGCAGACAGCCCCGTGCGGCTGCGCTCCATCGCCTCCCAGGGCGCATTGCCAACCGCGATGCGCTCTCCGATGTTCGCCACCGTCCACTGCGCGGCACCGGTGAGATCGGGCAGCTCGTCCCAGGCCACGGGCACCGACACGCCCAGCCCCGGGCGGGAGCGGGCCGACCAGGCGCACACGGTGGTGGCGCCGAAGCCGTTGCGCAGGTAGTCGGCAAAGATCTTCCCCACGCGGTTGCGCGGCCCGCTCTTGGCCACGAAGCGCTCGGGAACGATGCGCGCCAGGTGCTGCACGATCGCCTGCGAAAAGCCCTTGACCTCGTCCCAGCCGTGATGGCGCCGCAAGGGCACCACCACGTGCAGGCCCTTGCCGCCGCTGGTCTTCAGGAAGCTGGGCAGGCCGAGCTCGTCCAGCAGCGTCTTCACGAGCAGCGCGGCCTCCTGGATCTGCGCCCACTCGACGCCCTCCCCGGGGTCGAGGTCGAAGGTCATGCGGTCGGGCCGGTCGAGCGCGCGCGAAGTGCCGTTCCAGGTGTGCAGCTCGATCGTGTTCATCTGCGCGGCGCCGAGAAGGCCGGCGGCGGTGTCGATCTGCAGCAGCGGATCGTGCCCCGGGTCGAGCGCGGGATCGAGCAGGCGCACGCCGGGGATCTCGCGGTTCTGCACATGCTTCTGGAAGAACAGCTCGCCGCCCACGCCATCGGGCGCGCGCACCAGCGCCACCGGCCGGCCGCGCAGGTGCGGCAGCATCTGGCTTGCGGCCTGCGCGTAATAGGCGGCCAGCTCGCCTTTGGTGGTGCCGCTTTGCGCGTCGATCACGCGGTCGGCGTGGGTGATTTTCTGGGCCATGGCCGGTTGCTTCCTGGTTTCGGACTTCGTTGATCGGGATGCCTTCGCGCGCGCCGGAGCCGCCGGCTTTGCGGCCTTCGCCGGCACACCGCCCACGTCGTCCACGCCGCGTCCCGTGAGCACGCTCAGCGGCTCCTCCTCGAGCACGTCGTAGTCGGCGAGATCGCGCGCCGCGTCGTCGCGCTCCTTGATGAGCAGCCATGGCGCACGCGCCTCGTCGCCCTTGCCGCGCATGCGCACCAGCGTCCAGTGGCCCTGGAGCTTCTCGCCGCGCAGCTCGAACCTGAGCTTGCCGGCCGCGAGCGCCTTGCGCGCGTCGGCCGCACCGCTTCCATCGGGCAGCCAGCCGCCGCGGTCCCACACGATCACCGTGCCCGCGCCGTACTGCTTCGGCGGAATCGTGCCCTCGAAATCCGCATACGAGATCGGATGGTCCTCGACGTGCACTGCCATGCGCTTGACCGCCGGATCGAGGCACGGGCCCTTCGGCACCGCCCAGCTCTTGAGCGTGCCGTCGAGTTCGAGCCGGAAGTCATAGTGCAAGTGGCTCGCGTGGTGCTTCTGGATGACGAAGGAGAGCACGCCCTTGCCCGCGCGGCCGCCCTCCTCGGGCTCCGGCGTTTTCGAGAAATCGCGTTTGCCGTGGTAGCGCGAGAGCGCCTTGCGCGCAGTCGATGCGGTGGTTCCCATGGCGATGGCGCCTCAGGCCGCGCGACGGTGGCGGGCGGTGGTCTTCGATGCTGTCTTCGACGCGGCCTTGGCGGCGGGCTTGCGCTTCTTCGCCGCGGGCCGGGCGCGGGGAGCGGCCTCGTCGCCCTCTTCTTCTTCGTCGTCTTCGGCGGCGGCCTTGGTCTTGCCGCCCTTGTTGCGCAGGCTGCGCTGCAGCAGTTCGGTGAGGTCGATGATCTTGGCGCCCTTGCCCTCGATGGACTGGCCCTCTTCAGCCTCGGGCTGCGTCACCGTCTCGGTCTGGCCCGCCTTCACCTTCCGGTCGACCAGGCGAAGGATCTCGTCCTTGAACTCGTCCTTGAATTCCAACGGGTCCCAGTCGCCGCTCATGTCGTCGACCAATTGCTCGGCCATCTTGAGCTCGCGGTCGGTGAGGCCCGCCTTCTTCGCGTCTTCGGAGGGCAGCGGCAGGTCGGTCCAGGGCCGGATGTCGGCGCCCCAGCGCAGCAGGTTCAGCACCAGGCCGGGTCCAACGGGCACCAGCACCGCGAGATGCTGCTTGGTCTGGATGACGACGCGGGCCACGCCCACGCGCCCGCTGCGCTGCAGCGTCTCGCGCAGCAGCGCATAGACCTTGGCGCCCTTGTTGATCGGGGCCACGTAGTACGGCCGCTCCAGGTACACGAACGGTATGCCGTTCGCAGGCACGAAGGTCTCGATCTCGATCGTCTGCGTGGTCTTGGGGTAGGCGTCCGCGATTTCCTTGTCGCTGAGCACCACGTACTCGCCGTCCTCGTACTCCACGCCCTTGACGATGTTCTCGCGCGCGATTTCCTTGCCGGTCTTCTTGTTGATGCGCTTGTAGCCGACCGGGTCCATGCTGCGCTTGTCGAGCCAGTCGAAGTCGATGCCGTGGTCGGTGGTGGCCGAGTAGAGCGCCACCGGGATGTGGACCAGGCCGAAGCTGATCGCGCCCTTCCACAGGACGCGCGGCGCGGGGGATTTTTTAGAGACGGGCATGGGCACACTCCTTCAGTCTTGGAATGTGTGCCCCTCCATCAGACGGGCGGTGTAGGAACGCGGCGTCAGGCGCTGCCGGCCACCGGCCCGAGCACGCGTTCGCTCGGGTGCGCGAAGTAAAACCACTCGGCGCCCGGCAGCGCGAGCGCATTGGGAAACACGATGAAGCCGTCGTCCGGCGCGTTCAGCATCGTGCCATCGTGGCGCATGCCGATGGGCTCGCCGCGCCGCACCTCGTCGAAGGTGGCCCAGTCGCGCACGAAGCTGTCTTCTTCATGCAGGCGGTCGGTCACGCTGGCCAGGCGCAGCAGCTTGGGCTGCACCGATGCGGCCTGCACATCCGGCGGCAATGGCGCCATGCCCAGCAGCGCGAGCGTGCGACGGATGGCGCGCCATGCCACCCCGGGCGCCTCGGGGTCCTGGTGCTGGCCGCATTCGAGCGTGACGCCGTAGCCGCCGCAGCTGCGGATGTATTCGTTGGTGCCGCGGCCGAAGTCGAGCGCGGCCTCGTCGGCCGGCGCGCCGCCCGCGCGCTGCGCGAGGCCGGCGGCATAGATGTCGAGCCAGCCCTCCACCACGATCGGCGTGCCGATGTGCAGCGCCAGCTGGCCCTCCTCGTACGAGCGGGCAAAGGGCTCCAGCGTACCGGTGTTGTCGCGCGGGCCGATCATCGCGAAGGCCTCGCCCTCGCTCTGGAAGGAGTGCAGGTCCAGCAGCACCTCGTGGCGCGCGATGACCGGGGCCAGGCGATTGGTGATGCGGGCTTCGTAGTCGACGGGGTCTTCGGTCGGGCGGAACAGGCGGTTGAGGTTGCGCTCGCCTTCGCGCTGCAGGCGCCGGCGCGCGAGCGGGTTGGCCACGGGCACCAGCGTCAGCGCGCCGCGCTGCAGTTGCAGCGTGCCGGCATCGAACTCGGCCAGGATGCGCTCGATGCCCGCGGTGCCGCAGGTCTCGTCACCGTGCACGCCGCCGATCACGAGAAACCGGGGACCGGGTTGGAGCGAGGCGAAGGTGTGGATGCGCAGGCTGTCGGTCGCCACGCCGGCAAAAGGATCGGAAGACATGCGGGCCATTATTGCGGAGGGGCTTCCGTGGGCAAAGATTCGCCATGGGCCGCTATGGGTTTCATAGCGCCGAGTTGTCGCCTACAGGGGCTGCCTTGCCTGTCCTACCGCTGGTGCGGTCCCGCCGGGGCAGGCTGCCATGCAACGCCATGAAGGAGCCATCGCATGACCCAAGCCAAGACCAGCAAGACCCCGCCCACCGACCCGAAGGACCCGTCGAAGGATGCGGGCGGCGGCAAGACCAAGGTCGAACAGGGCGGCGAATCGGCGCCGCGCCTGCCGCATGAACATGACCAGTCCTCGGACAGCCAGGAAACCCAGGACGGGAATCCGCCCGAGGTGGGACGCCAGGCGCACGAGGATGTGGAGCGCGGCGTGGTCGACACCGACCGCGGGCCGGTGACGGACCGCGTCTACAACGAGAAGGTCAAGCGCTGACGCCGGCCAGCTGCTTGCGCATGTCGGCGATCACCGCGCCGTAGTCCTTGGTGTTGAAGATTGCGCTGCCGGCCACGAAGGTGTCGGCACCGGCCGAGGCCACGCGCGCGATGTTGTCGGCCTTGATGCCGCCGTCCACTTCGAGGCGGATGTCGCGCCCGCTCTGCTCGATGCGCTTGCGCGCGAGTTCGATCTTGCGCAGGGCCGAATCGATGAAGCTCTGGCCGCCGAAGCCGGGGTTCACGCTCATGATGAGGATCAGGTCGATGTCGTCGATGGCCCAGTCGAGCGCCTCCAGGCCCAGCCCCGGGTTGAACACCAGCCCCGCCTTGCAGCCCGCGGCCTTGATGGCCTGGATGCTGCGATGCACATGGGGCGAAGCGTCGGGGTGGAAGCTGATGTAGTCGGCGCCCGCTTGCGCGAAAGAGGCCGCCAGGGCGTCGACCGGCTGGATCATCAGGTGCACGTCGATCGGCACCGGCGTGCCGTCGGCCGTCCTGGCGTAGGGCTTGAGCGCCTGGCAGATCATCGGGCCGAAGCTCAGGTTCGGCACGTAATGGTTGTCCATCACGTCGAAGTGGATCCAGTCGGCGCCGGCGGCGATCACGTCGGTGAGTTCCTGTCCGAGGTGTGCGAAGTCGGCCGAGAGGATGGAGGGGGCGATGCGGAACGGGGTGCTCATAGCCCCCGATTCTCGCAGCCGGGCCATGTCCGAGGAAATCCCGAGGAAAGGGCTCCGTTACCATCCGCCCCATGTCACACAGCCCCTTCAGCGTCCAGGTCGAGCCCCGCTACCTGGTGGACCAGTCCTCCCCGAAGGACAACGTCTACACCTTTTCCTACACGATCACCATCACCAACGTAGGGACGGTGGGTGCGCAGCTGATCGCGCGCCACTGGCTCATCAACGACGCCTCGGGCCATCCGCAGGAGGTCAAGGGCCTCGGCGTGATCGGCCAGCAGCCGCTGCTGGCGCCCGGCGAATCGTTCCGCTACACCAGCGGCTGCCGGCTGCAGGCCGCGAGCGGCACGATGCATGGCAGCTTCTTCGTGGTGACCGAGGAAGGCGAGCGCTTCGATGTGCCGGTGCCCATGTTCGTGCTCGAAGCCGACATCGGCGGTGCGCCCGTTTCTCGCGTGCTTCACTAGGCACTCCCCCAGGCTTCGCGCACTCTTCGCGCGCTTTGTGTCGCTTCTCCTTCCCCATCGCCGGGGGCAACACCGGCGGCCCGGCCAAGCCGGTTCCGCGGTGTTCCCCGCACTGATCCCTTACAAATCTCATGGCTGCCGCATCGCGCGACTTGCAGGGGCTGCTTGCCGGCCTCGACCCCACGGCCGATGTGGCGCAGCGCCACATCTGGCTCATCAATTGCTTCGACTGGCTGCGGGGTGATCGCGCCTCGCCGCAGGCGGCCATGGGCCGTGTGTCGTTGCTGCTGGACGCCGTCGAGGCGCGGCCCGAGCTGCGCGAGCGGCTGCGCGCCTGGTGGCGCGTGTTCACGCAATCGGTCGACCTGACCACGCTGCTGGCCGACTACGGCTTCGCGCCGCGCACCGCGTTCGTGAGCGAGCTCAGCGAACGGCTGCGCCGCAAGATCCTGCCCGGTACGCCCGAGACCACCGATGCGTCGGACCTGTTCCGCATGGTGCTGCCCGGCGTGTTCGACGCGGGCTGGATCGCGCTGCTCGACGAGACCCAGCTCGCGCGCATCGGATCGCTGCTGGGCGACGCCACGGTCGATCCCGACGGTGCGCCGCGCTGGCGCCACACGGTGATGGACGCCATCACCTACTGCAGCAGCCAGGTGGTCGCGGCCGGCTTCTCGCCCGAGCTGCGCCTGCGCATGAACCTGGAACACCACGAGACGCGCCCCTTCCACGCGCTGATGGCCGACCTGGACGAACTGCGCGAGCAGATGTTCGAGCAGCCCGCGGGCGCGGAAAGCGAAGAAGCCCTGCAGGCTGCCTTCATGGCCTTCCGCGACCGGCTCGACGCCTGCCGCGCCAGCGCCTCGTCGGTCTACACGCACCTGGAAGACAACGGCATCTCCGTCGGCTTGGTGTTCCGGCTGCGCCAGCTGCGCGAGCGCGTGCTGCGCATCCGCGAACTGCTCGACTGCCTGATGTCGCCCGTGCCCGCCCCCAGCGTGGCGCGGCTCATCGGCAAGCTGGTGCTCGCGGGCGGCGAGCGCAACAGCATCCGCGCGCTGGTGGCCTCCAACTCGTCGATGCTCGCGGCCAAGGTGACCGAGCGCAGCGCCGAGACCGGCGAGCACTACATCACCCGCGACCGCGCAAGCTACCTGCAGATGGTGAAGAAGGCCGCGGGCGGCGGCGCGCTCACCGCGCTGACGGTGCTGCTCAAGTTCGGCATCTATGCCCTGGCGCTGTCGGCCTTCTGGACCGGCCTCGCTTCGGGCCTGATGTATGCGGCGAGCTTCGTCGCGATCCAGCTGCTGCACCTCACGCTCGCCACCAAGCAGCCCGCCATGACAGCGCCGGCGCTGGCGGCGCGGCTGCGCGACATCAAGTCCGACGGCGCGGTGGACGATTTCGTCGACGAGGTGGCCAACCTCGTGCGCTCGCAGGTGGCGGCGGTGCTGGGCAATGTGCTGGTGGTGGCGCCGACGATGGTCGCCCTCGCGCTCCTGGTGCAGTACGCGCTCGGGCGGCCGCTGCTCGATGCGGCGCATGCCGCGGCCACGCTGAATTCGCTCTCGCTGGCCGGGCCGACCGCGCTTTTCGCGGCATTCACCGGCATCCTGCTGTTTTCGGCCAGCATCGTCGCCGGATGGACAGAAAACGCCTTTGTCCTGCATCGCCTGGACTCCGCCATGCGTTACAACCCACGCATCGGCGCCTTTCTGGGTGCCGCCCGGGCTCGCCGCTGGGCCACCTTCATGCGCACACACATCTCAGGCTTCGCCTCCAACATCTCGCTGGGACTCATGCTCGGGCTGCTGCCCGCGTTCGCGGGTTTCTTCGGGCTCGGGCTGGATGTGCGCCACGTGACACTCTCGGCCGGGCAGATCGCCGCAGCCGCGGCGTCCACGGGCCTGTCGGTGCTCCAGCAGCCCGCCCTCTGGTGGGCGGTGGCGGCGATCCCGGTGATCGGCGCGCTCAATGTGAGCGTGAGTTTCTATTTCGCATTCCGCCTCGCGCTGCGTGCGCACAGCGTGAGCCTCGGTGACCGCGCACGCATCCGCAGCGCGATCTGGGCGCGCTGGCGCAGCCGGCCTGTGAGCTTTTTTCTACCTGCATGAATTTGACGAGCTTCATCAACGATCTGCTGGGTTTCTGGTCCGAATGGGTGCGCCCCTCGGCCGGCCTGCCCACCGTGCTGTGGTCGCTGCTTCTGGCGGCCGCCGCGGCCTCCGGCCACCTGGTGCAACGCTACCTGGGCCTGCCCAAGGTCGTCGGCTACTCGCTGGTCGGCACCGTCGTCGGTTTTGCCGGCTTCGAGGGCGCGATCTGGCCGCTGCGCGGCATCAGCCTGTTCCTGCTCGAGCTGGGCGTGGCCGTGGTGCTGTTCGAGGCCGGCGGCCGGCTGCCGCTGCGCTGGTTCCGCCACAACCCGATGGTGCTGGTGCAGAGCCTGCTCGAAGCCACGCTGACCTACTTCGGCGTGTACTGGGTGCTGACGCTGCTGGGCCTGCCCGAGCCGGTGGCCAACCCGATCGCGCTGATGGCCATCGTCGCCTCGCCCGCGGTGCTCAGCCGCGTGATCATCGACACCCGCGCGGCGGGCCCCGTCACCGAGCGTGCGATGACGCTGGCCACGCTCAACACCTTCTATGCGCTCGCGCTCGGCTACGCGCAGGCCGGGCTCATCGAGCGCGCGCCGCACACCCTGCTGCAGAAGCTCTACCCGGTGGCGGTGGTGCTGGGCCTCTCGTTCGTGGTCGGCGGGATCATGGCGCTGGCGCTGCGCACCGCGCTGCGCGTGATGAGCCCGACCAGCGAGAACACCTCGATCCTGCTGCTGGCGATCATCGCGGCCGGCGCGGCGCTCACCGCGCACATCGGCGGCTCGGCGCCGCTCGCGGCGCTGATCGGCGGCGTGCTGCTCAAGACGCTCAACCCCAAGCCCTGGGCGTGGCAACGGCAACTGGGCACCGCCGCCTCGCTGCTCACCATGCTGATGTTCGTGCTGGTCTCCATCGTGGCGGCGCAGGCCGACTGGACGCTGCCGGTGGCCAGCGTGGTACTGGCCGTGATCGGGGTGCGCATGGTCGCCAAGATTTCCGGCGTGGCCATTGCCAACCCCGGCAGCGGCGCGAGCTGGAAGCAGGCTTTCTGGGTCGGCTGCGCGATGTCGCCGCTGTCGTCGATCGCCCTTCTGATCGCATCGAATTTCGCCACCGCGTCGCCGCTGCTGGGCACCATGATCACGCAGGTGGCCCTGCCGTCGATCCTGCTGATGGAGTTGGTGGGCGCCGTGCTCGCCACCGTGGCCATCCATGCGGTCGGCGAGAGTTCGGTGCCCTGGGCGCCCCAGGCCTTCAGTACCACCGAGGACACGCAGCGATGAGTACCGCTCTCCCCACCGGCATCGATCCCGACAGCGACGACGTGCGCTCGGCACCGCTCGCGGCCGACCCCGACAGCCGCGCCGTCAAGCTCGAGCCGTTCAACAAGTCCGAAGCGCTCTCGCTGGGCGTGGAACTCGAGCTGCAGCTCGTCAACACGCACGACTACGACCTCGCGCCCTACGCCGAGGACATGCTGCGCCTGATGGCGCAGACGCCGCTCCCCGGCAGCGTGGTGCCCGAGATGACCTCGAGCATGATCGAAATCTCCACCGACATCTGCCACTCGGCAGCCGACGTGATCAAGCAGCTTTCGCCGATCCGCGAGGCGCTGATCAGGAACGCCGACAAGCTCAACATCGCGGTGGTCGGCGGCGGCACGCATGCGTTCCAGCAATGGCACGAGCGGCGCATCTATGACAAGCCGCGCTTTCGCGAGCTGTCGGAGCTGTACGGCTACCTGAGCAAGCAGTTCACCATCTTCGGCCAGCATGTGCACATCGGCTGCCCCGATGCCGATGCGGCGCTGCTGATGCTGCACCGCATGTCGCGCTACATCCCGCACTTCATCGCGCTGTCGGCCTCCTCGCCGTTCGTGCAGGGGCAGGACACGCAGTTCGATTCGGCACGCCTGAACTCGGTGTTCGCGTTTCCGCTCTCGGGCCGCGCGCCGTTCACGACGAGCTGGAAGGAATTCGAGGCCTACTTCGAGCGCATGACGCGCACCGGCGTCGTGCGCAGCATGAAAGACTTCTATTGGGACATCCGCCCCAAGCCCGAGTTCGGCACCATCGAGATCCGCGTGTTCGACACGCCCCTCACCGTGGAACGCGCCGCCGCGCTCGCGGGCTATGTGCAGTCGCTGGCCGCCTGGTTCCTGCAGGAACAGCCCTTCGAGCCTTGCGAAGACGACTACCTCGTCTACACCTACAACCGCTTCCAGGCCTGCCGCTTCGGGCTCGACGCGGTGTATGTCGACCCGGCCAGCGGCCAGCACATGCCGCTGCGCGACCACATCCTCATGACGATGACGCAGCTCGAATGGCACAGCGAGGCGCTCAACGCCACGCAGGCGCTGGGTGAACTGCGCACCAGCGTGGAGGCCAACCGCAACGATGCGCGATGGTTGCGGGAGAAGCAGGGGAAGGAGCGGTTGCTGGCGGAGGTGGTGCGGCAGGCGGCGCTCAGGTTCCGCGGGGCGGCCTGACGCTTCTTGCTCCTTCCCCCTCTGGGGGAAGGCTGGGATGGGGGCGGGCAGAGCGCTCGATGGGTGCGCCGCTTGCCCCCACCCCAGCCCTCCCCCGGAAGGGGAGGGAGAAATGCCGCATCGACGCACCGCTTATGCTCGCACCCCATGGGTGAATTCGACCTGATCACACGCTATTTCAAACGCCCCGCCAAGCGCTCGCCGCTCGGCGTGGGCGACGACTGCGCGCTGCTCGCGCCCGCGCCGGGCATGCAGCTCGCCGTGTCCTCCGACATGCTGGTCGAGGGCCGGCACTTCCTCTCGACCGTTGAGCCGGCACGCCTCGGCCACAAGGCGCTGGCGGTGAACCTCAGCGACCTCGCGGCCTGCGGCGCCAAGCCACTGGCCTTCACGCTCGCGCTCGCATTGCCGGGCGTGGACGAGCACTGGCTCGAAGGCTTCTCGCGAGGCCTCTTCGCGCTCGCGGACGAACACGGCTGCGAACTCGTGGGCGGCGACACCACGCGCGGCCCGCTCAACATCTGCATCACGGTCTTCGGCGAAGTGCCGGCCGGCGCGGCGCTGTTGCGATCGGGCGCGCGGGCCGGCGACGACATCTGGGTAAGCGGCACGCTCGGCGATGCGCGGCTCGCGCTCGAGGTCTTTCGCGGCACGATCACGTTGCCCGCCGAGGTGTTCGCTCAGGCCCGCGCGCGCATGGAGCAACCATCGCCGCGCGTCGCCCTGGGGCAGGCGCTGCGCGGCATCGCGTCGGCGGCGGTGGACGTGAGCGACGGTCTGGTAGGCGACCTCGGCCACATCCTCGGATCGAGCAATGTGGGCGCAACGCTTGACGTGAATTCGACCGTCCGCACGGTGATGGCCGCAGGCACCGCGAGCCTCGGCGCCGAAATGCTGCGCACCTGCGCGCTGTCAGGCGGCGACGACTACGAACTGGTGTTCACTGCACCGCCCTCGGCACGTGCAGCCGTCGAGCAAGCCGGCAAGGACAGCACCACGCGCGTGACGCGCATCGGCCGCATCGATGCCGAAGCGGGCCTGCGCATCGTGGACGCGAGCGGCGCGCCGGTGTCGCAGCGCTTCGGCTCGTTCGACCACTTCGTCTGATCAGCTTCCGCGCACCACGGCCTGCATCTTGCGCTGCGCCGCATTGATCGCAGCCGACTGGCCGTTCAGGCCCTGCAGCATCTTGTTGAGTTCCGCCTGCAAGGCCGGATCGGTCACCGTCACCGACGAACCGGAGATCTGGATCTTCGACTTGTTCTGCTGCAGGAAATCGCCCACGGCCAGCGCGCCGTCGAAGGTGGCGTCGAGCGCGGGGAACACTTCCTTGAAGGTGGCGGCCGGCGTCGAGACGGTCTTCTCGTAGGCCTTGTCGTAGACCTGCTTGAGGTCATCGGGCTGCTTGAGTTGCGCGTGCGCGGCATCGGCCTTGGCCAGTTGCTGGTCGAGCGCGGTGCGAAGGCCCGCGAGGCCTTCCTTGGCGGCCTTGAGGTCGTCGCGGCGCGTGGCCAGGTCGCCGATGGAGCGCAGCGCGCCCTTGGCCATGACCTCGCCCATCGGCTGGCTCACCGACTTGTTCATGCCTTCGTTGAAATCGGTGATCACTGCGTAGTGCTTCGCGTAGTCGCCGAACGATGTCTTCTGCTCCTCGGTCGGCGTGGGCACGCGCAGGCCCGGCTTGTCGAGCAGGCGGGTCTGCAGGAACTCGATGAAGGCGGTGCGCTGCTCGGCCTCCTTGTTGCCGCAGGCCGCGAGCATGAAGCTGAAGGCGAGGCACAGGCCCAGCGTGGCGAAGCGGACGAAGGTCTTCATGGTGGCGTAGTGTTTTCTTTGGGTGGATGAACCGTCAAGCATACGTCCGGCCTATGGCGTTCAGGTGCCTCAGATGTTGCGCTTGATGGCATCGATGAAGGCGCGCGCCGCGACCGACAGCGAATGCCCGCGCTTGGTGACCACCGAGATGTCGCGGGAGATGCGCGGCGCGCTGAGCACCTTGACCACCAGCGACGGATCGTTCGCATCGCGCGCGAAGGCCGAGGGCATGATCGATGCGCCCATGCCGCTGGCTGTCATCCAGAGCGCCGTGGAGAGAAAGGACACCTCGTTCACCACGTCCAGCGCCACGCCGGCATCCGCCGCGGTGCCATCGATCAGCGGGCGCACGCCGTAGCCGGGCCGCACGGTGATGACAGGATGGCCGCCCAGGTCGGTCCAGCGGACCACGCGCGCCTTGGCCAGCGGATGATCGTTCCTGCACACGAGCGCGAGGTGGTCGCGCATGAGCCGCTGCACCTCGACCTCGGCGCCGGGCCGCTCGGGGGTGCCGATGCCGAAATCCACGTGCTCGCCGAGGATGCGCGAGATGAACTGGTCGGGCGCGCAGTCGTTGACCATCACGCGAACTTTAGGATGCTCTTCGCTGAAGCTGCGGATCGCTGCGGGCAGGAGGAAGGCGGCCAGCGTGGGCGTGATGGCCAGGGACACGCGCCCCCGCTCGAGCGTGGCCAGTTCGCGGAAACCCGTCGAGAGCGAATCGACGTCGCGCAGGATGCGCTCGGCGGTGGACAGCATCTCGTTGGCTGCCGCGGTCGGCTTGAGCGAACGCGTGGTGCGGTCGAAGAGGCGCGTGCCCAGCCCCTCCTCGAGCTGGCGCAGCAGCATGCTCACTGCCGACTGTGTGACGAACAGCCTTTGCGCGGCCGCGCTGAGCTTGCGCAACTGGTGCACCGCAAGGAACGCGCGCAGCTGGCGAATCGTCGGGCTGAAGGTAGGACTGAAGTTTTCATTCATAAGGCAATCTGATATTTGATACGGAATTTCTCGATTTACGAATGAATTTCCCCATCGTTCAATCGGCCGAAACAAAGTAAAAGAACAATCAAGGAGTCCCGATGACAGCACCGATCGCCCGCAAGGCGCAACCGCTTCGCAGGCAATTGCTGCTGGCCACGGCCTTCGGCGTCCTGGGCGGCCACGCGCAGGCCCAGGCCCCGGCTTCCGCCGACTTTCCCACCCATCCGATCCGCATGGTCGTGACCTTCCCGCCCGGCGGCAGCGCCGACGCGGTGGTGCGCATGCTGGTGCCGCGGCTCAACGAGAAGCTCGGCCAGCAGGTGGTGGTGGACAACCGGCCCGGTGCGGGCGGCAACGTGGGCCTCTCGCTGGTGGCGAAGGCGCCGTCCGACGGCTACACGCTCGGGCTGGGTGCGGCCGGTGCGCTCACTGCCAATGTGAATCTCTATGCGCAGATGCCCTTCGACCCGGTGAAGGACTTCAAGCCGGTCGGCATGGTCGCGGCCACGCCGTTCGTGATCGTCGGGCATCCCTCGGTGGGCGCGCGCACGCTGCCCGAACTGATCGCGCTGGCCAGGGCGAAGCCGGGCACGCTCTCGATGGGCCACGGCGGCAACGGCACCGCGATGCACCTGTCGACCGCACTCTTCGCGCAGATGGCAGATGTGAAGCTCATCGAGGTGCCCTACCGCGGCACGGGCCCGGCCGCACTCGATGCGATGGCGGGCCAGGTGCAGCTCGCGCTGGTCGACCTGCCCGCCTCGCTGCAACAGATCCGGGCCGGCAAGCTGATCGCCTTCGGGGTGACGAGCGCGCAGCGCGTGCCGATGCTGCCCGACGTGCCCACCGTGGCCGAGGCGGGCCTGCCGGGCTACGACTCGACCGGCTGGTTCGGCGTGGTGGCGCCGGCCGGCACGCCCGCGCCCATCGTCGCGCGGCTCAACGCCGAGCTCAACGCCGCGCTCGGCGACGAGCAGATCAAGGCCGCGATGCGCAACCTCGGCGCGGAGCCCGCACCGGGTTCGACCGAGGCCTTCGAGGCCTATATCCGCAGCGAAACGAAGAAGTGGGCCAAGGTGATCCAGGTCGCCAACATCAAGCTCGACTGACAGAGCAGACAGAGACAGGGAAGAACGAACAATGAACGACACCACACTGAAGGCCGACGTTCTCATCATCGGTGCAGGCCCCGTGGGCCTCACGCTGGCGATGGACCTCGCATCGCGCGGCGTCTCGGTGATCGTCTGCGAAACGCGCCGCTTCGCCGAACCCCCGAGCGTGAAGTGCAACCACGTGGCCTCGCGCACCATGGAGCAGTTCCGGCGCCTGGGCGTGGCGCAGAAGCTGCGCGATGCGGGGCTGCCCGCGGACTATCCCAACGACGTGGTGTTCCGCACCACGGTGACCGGCACCGAGCTCACGCGCATTCCCATTCCGTGCCGGCGCGACCGCTACACAAAGACCGAGGGCCCCGACGCCTGGTGGCCCACGCCCGAGCCGCCGCACCGCATCAACCAGATCTACCTGGAGCCCATCCTGCTCGAGCACACCGCGGCGCTGCCGGGCGTGCAATTGCTCAACCGCACGCAGTTCGCGGGCTTCACGCAGGACAAGGGCGGCGTGACCGCCATCGCCACCGAGATGGACGGCGGTGTCACGCGCAGCATCCGCTGCCGCTACATGGTCGGCTGCGACGGCGGCAGTTCGGCTGTGCGCAAGCAGATCGGCGCCAAGCTCGAGGGCACGGCCGTCATCCAGCGCGTGCAGTCGACCTTCATCCGCGCGCCGCAACTGCGCGCCATGATCCCCGGCAAGCCCGCCTGGTCGACCTACGCGATGAACCCGCGCCGCTGCGGCACGATGTTCGCCATCGACGGGCACGAGACCTGGCTGGTGCACAACCACCTGAACGCCGAGGAGCCCGAGTTCGATTCGGTCGACCGCGACCAGGCGCTGCGCGACATCCTGGGCGTGGGCCCCGATTTCCAATACGAGGTCATCAGCAAGGAAGACTGGATCGGTCGCCGCCTGGTGGCCAACCGCTTCCGCGAGGGCCGCGTGTTCCTCGCGGGCGACGCGGCGCACCTGTGGGTGCCGTACGCGGGCTATGGCATGAACGCGGGCATAGCCGATGCGCTCAACCTTTCGTGGCTGCTGGGCGCCTGCGTGCAGGGCTGGGGCGACGAGCAGATGCTCGATGCCTACGAGGCCGAGCGCCAGCCGATCACCGAGCAGGTGTCGAACTTCGCGATGGACCATGCGCAGAAGATGATCCGCGCGCGCCGCGCCGTGCCGCAGAACATCGAGGCGCCGGGGCCCGAGGGCGATGCGCTGCGCGCCGACATCGGCCGCGAGGCCTATGCGCTCAACGTGCAGCAGTTCTGCTGCGGCGGGCTGAACTTCGGCTACTTCTACACGGGCTCGCCGATCATCATCGCGGACGGCGAGCACACCGCGCCGCCGTACTCGATGGGCGACTTCACGCCCTCCACCGTGCCCGGCTGCCGCGCGCCGCACTTCTGGCTGGCCGATGGCCGCTCGCTGTACGACGCGTTCGGCCCGGGCTACACGCTGCTGCGCTTCGATCGCAGCGTGGACGTGCGGCCGCTGGAGCGTGCCGCGCAGAGCTACAACATGCCGCTCACGGTGCTCGACATCGAGACCGCCGAAGTGCCCAAGGCCTACGCCCACCGCCTGGTGCTGTGCCGTGCGGACCAGCATGTCGCCTGGCGCGGCGCGCACCTGCCGTTCGATGTGTACGACTTCGTGGCCATCCTGCGTGGCGATGCGAAGCGGGTGCGCGAACGCAAGCGGGCGCTGGCATGGGAAGGCGTCGTCGCCGCCTGAGCTCCGTTTCTCCGGGGCTCACCAACCTCGCGGTGCGACCACCCGGTACGCCAGCAGCGCGGCCAGTGCTGGAGCGAGCGCGAAGCTTGCGAACAGCCACACAGCCGCCGACTGCGCGCCCTCCGCGCCACCCGGCAGTGTGAGCCCCGCCGCGTTGGCCACCAGCCCCGCCACCGCGGCGCCCACGGCCATGCCGTAGAGTTGGATCGTGGTGATCGATGCGGACGCGAGGCCTTCTTCGCCCTTCGGCGCCAGCGACAGCACGCGCGTCACCAGGTGCGGCCAGCCGATGCCTACGCCCAGGCCGACGACCGCCAGCGCCGCGGCGACCAGCACGGTCTCGAATCCCGAGCCGAGGTGCCCGGGGAATGGCAGCAGCAGCGCAAGCGCCACGAGCCCCAGCGTGCAGGCCACCGGGCCGGCGCGCAGCATGCGGTCGGCCCCCGCGCCGCTGCGCCCCGACGACAGCAGCGAGCCCGCGCTCCAGCCGCCGGCCATCGCGGCCGTGAGGTAGCCCGCCGCGAGCGGCGAATGGCCGTGCAGCAGCTGCAGGAAGTACGGCACGAAGATCTCGGTGGTGGTGCCGATCAGCAGCAGCGCGACGCTGGCGTAGATGGCGCCCAGCGGCGCGCTCAACACGTACGCCCCGGTCGGCAGGAGCCGCACTGTGGCCCGACGGTCGATGCGCGTGGCAGCCACGCCGATGGCCAGGCCGAGCACCACGCCCACCGCCTGCAAGGCCAGATCGGACAGGAGCCCGCTCGCCGCGATCACCAGCACCGAGGCGGCCAGCAGGCCGATCTGCAGCGCCGGAATGCGCGGCATGTTCACTGGCCTCGAGTGACGCACGCCGGCACCGGGCCGCAGTTGCACCATCACCAGCAGCGCCTGGGCCGCAGCCACCGGCAACAGGAACCAGAAGGCCCAGCGCCAGTGCCCCGCCTCGGCGAAGAGCCCGCCCACCGCCGGCCCGCACAGCGTGGCCACGCCCCACATGCCCGACACCAGCGCCACCGCGCGCGGCCACAAGCGCTGCGCGAACACGAGCTGGATCAGCCCGTAGCTCAGCGCCGCGAGCATGCCGCCGCCCAGCCCCTGCACCGTGCGGCCGGCGAGCATCCAGTGCATCGCCGGCGCGAGCGCGCAGCCCACCGAGCCGGCGGTGAACACGGCCAGCGCCGCAAGGCAAGCGCCGCGCGGCCCGAGCACCGCGAGCAGCCGCACCGAGAGCGTCGCCCCGAGGATCGAACCCACCACGAAGAGCGTGGTGCTCCATGCGTACCAGTCGAGCCCGCCGATCTCGCGCACCACCGAAGGCAGCACCGTGGTCACGATGTGGACGTTGACCGCGTGCAGTGCGACACCGCCGGTGAGCGCCAGCGCGCGCCAGCCGTTGCGGCCGGTGAAGAGTTCGCCCCACCCTGCCGTGGCCGGTGGCGGCATCGAAGAAGGATCGGCGGAGGAAGAAGCGGCAGGCGGCATGGCAAACCCGAAAGGCTGAAAAGGAGCCCGGATACTAGGCGCCACCATTCAATTAAACAAGCTATTGCTTTGATAAATAAAGCCAAGACCCGAATCGCCCGGCGCCCGGATGCGCGACACTTCGGGCCTGATGCAAGCCGCTTCCCCTTCTTCCTCCTCCGACGCCCCGCCGTCCGGCGCCATGCCGCAACCCTCGATCCGCCGCCCCACCCTGCGCTTCCTGTTCGGGCATCCGGCACACGCCATCGCGCTGGGCTTCGGCTCCGGCCTGCCGCGCTTCGCGCCAGGCACCGTGGGCACGCTGTGGGCCTGGGTCGCCTTCGTGGTGATGCAGCTGTGGTTCACGCCGGCCACCATCGGCTGGATCATCCTGGCGTCGCTGCCCATCGGCTGGTGGGCCTGCACGGTGACGGCGCGGGACATGAACATCGCCGACCCCGGCGCCATCGTGTGGGACGAGGTCGTCGCCTTCTGGATCGTGCTCTGGCTGGTCACGCCGGCCGGCCTCTTCGCCCAGGCCATCGCCTTCGGCCTGTTCCGCTTCTTCGATGCCGCCAAGCCCGGGCCTGTCGCCTGGGCCGATGCGCTGTTCAAGCAGCGCGACGCCACCCAGGTTCGCTGGTGGCGTGCGGGCTTCGGCATCATCCTCGACGACCTGGTGGCGGCCTTCTGCACGCTGCTGGTCATTGCGCTCTGGCGCGCGTGGTGAACTCCATGGATTCCTCTTCGACGTTGTTGCCGCTTCCCGAGCAGGACGCCGCCGCCCTGGTGGCGGTCGTTGCCGGGCGGTTGCTGAAAAAAGGCTGGATGCTGTCCACCGCCGAGAGCTGCACCGGCGGCCTGATCGCCGCGGCCTGCACCGAACTCGCGGGTTCCAGCGCGTGGTTCGAGCGCGGCTTCATCACCTATTCGAATGCGGCCAAGACCGAACTGCTGGGCGTGGCTGCGGCATTGATCGACGCGAACGGAGCGGTCAGCGAGCCGGTGGCGCGCGCCATGGCCGCAGGAGCCATCGCGCGCTCGGCGCCCTCTCGCGCAGCCATTGCAGTGACGGGCATCGCCGGTCCCACGGGCGGCACGGCCGAGAAGCCGGTTGGCACGGTGTGGTTCGGCTGGTCGGTCGACGGGCAGATCCGCACCGAGCGCCGCCGCTTCGACGGCGACCGCGCCACGGTGCGCGCGGCCACGGTGCACTACGCGCTGCAGACGCTGGTGGAACTGCTGGGCGAGTAAGCCCGCGTGGCCCTCTTCAGGCCAGCATGAAATCGCCGACCGCCCGTCGCGGTGCGGCAGGCACCGGCGCGATCGGGTAGCCCAACCGGCACATCATCTGCAGCGTCGGACTGCGCGCATTGCGCGGCGGCTCGGAGCCCAGCAGCAGGTCGTGCGCCACCGACACCCAGGTGCAGCGCGTGCTGCCGCAGCTGAAGATTCCGCCGCTTCCGGTGTGGCTCGCGGTGCATCCGGAGATCCGCACCGACCGGCGCATTCGCGCCGTCTATGATTTCCTCGCGCGCAACATCCCGGCGTCGATCTGACAGTTCCCTATCGATAACTCCAAGAGGCCTCATGACAGCAGCCACCAATGCACAGACCATCGAGCGCTTCTACAGCGCGTTCGCCAAGCTCGACGCCGCCACCATGGAGGCCTGCTATGCGCCCGACGCGGTGTTCGACGACGAGGCCTTTTCCTTGCGCGGGCGGCGCGAGGTGGGCGGCATGTGGCGCATGCTGGCCACGGCCACCAAGGCCAAGGGCGCGGACGTGTGGCGCATGAGCTTTCGCGACGTGAAGGCCGACGACACCACGGGCAGCGCCCACTGGGATGCGCACTACCGCTTCAGCGCCACGGGCCGGCTGGTGGACAACAGCATCGACGCACGCTTCACCTTCACGCCCGAGGGCCTGATCGCCACCCACCGCGACACCTTCCCGTTCTGGACCTGGTCGCGCCAGGCGCTCGGCACGCCGGGCCTGCTGCTGGGCTGGACACCGATGCTGCGCAACAAGGTGCGCGCCACCGCCGCCGCCAATCTTTCCAAATTTCTTTCGAGCCAACCTTCATGAGCAACAACGACATCGTCTTCACTTCCAACGAAGCGGCCCACCGCTACGAAGCCACCATCGACGGCCAGCTTGCGGGCTACGCCGAATACAACCTCCTGAGCGAAGCGATCATGTTCACGCACACCGAGGTGCTGCCTGAATTCGAAGGCAAGGGCGTGGGCTCGGGCATCGCCAGGCATGTGCTGGGCGAGGCGCGCACGAAGGGGCTGCATGTGATTCCGGTGTGCCAGTTCATCGCGGGCTACATCCGCAAGCACCGCGAATACGCAGACCTCGTGCGGCCCGATATTCAGCGCGCCTTCAAGATCTGAAGTTCACGGCCTCCGGCGCGGGCAGCCACGCGAAGGCGGCGATGCCGATCACCAGCAGCACGGCGATGGTGGCCAGCACGGCCGTGAGCGGATCGCCGCCGTGCGCCGCGGCAACGGACGCCGCGACACCGGTGCCCCACTGCATCAGCGCAACGCCAAGGAACATCGCCATCGTGAAGACGGCCATCGCGCGCCCGGTGAGCGTGACCGGATAGGCCACGCGCACGTCGGCGTACTGCCACACGATGAAGCCCGAGAGCACGCCGATCAGCACCATGCCGAAGATGTCGAGCCAAGCCGAGTGCAGCACCGCGATGAGCGCGAAGAGCGCGGCGTAGGCCAGCGCGCAGATCACGATCCAGCGGCGGCGCCCGGCGCCGTCGCGGTCCAGGCGCCCGAAAAGCGGCGCGCCGACGAGCGAGATCACCGACACCGCGAGCGCGACGTTGCCGCTCTGCACCAGCGAGTAGCCGTGGCGCTCCATCATCAGCGGGCCGAGCCAGAGGCCGCGCAGCGAGATGAAGGCCGCATACGTCACGGCACCGAGCACCATGATGCCGAGGGTGTGCGGCATCGCGAACAGCGCGCCGAACTGGCGGATCGCTTCGAGGATCGACTCCTTCTTTTGCGGCACGGCCGATGCGGGTTCATGCACCCAGTACCAGATCGCGAGCCACGCAAGCGCCGCCGCAACGGCCAGCACCAGGAACCCCGCACGCCATGAATGCGCCTGCACCAGCCACGCGAGCGGCGTGCCGGTGGCCAGCATGCCGACGCCGCCGATGGCGAGCACCATGCCCGACACGGTGGCAAAACGCGCCGCCGGGAAGTGCCGCGCGATGAAGACGGTGCACACGAGAAAGGCCGGCGCGCAGCCCACGCCGATCAGCGCCTGCCCCGCGACCAGCACGAGATAGCTGGACGCCACGGCCGACAGCAGCGCGCCCGCAATGGCGATGGGAAAGGCCACGAGCACCGTGCGGCGCACGCCGTGCAGATCGATGCCGATGCCCATGAAGAGCTGCATCGCGCCGAAGGCGAAATGAAAAGCCCCCGAGAAGATTCCGAGGGCCTGGGCGGAGAGTTGGAAGTCGGTCTGCAGGGGGCTGGCCATGATGGCGCCGACCGTACGGAAGGCCTGGCTGAGTGCAACGCCTGCACACAGGGCGAGAACCATGACCCAGGCGGTGCGCGGTGTCAGGGGTTCTGCCTCTGGGGTCATTGGAGGTGCTCTTGTTCAGGGCGGGTGCACAGGCCACCGGGTACTCCCCTCCGCGAATGTCCCCCGCCTTCGGCTCCTCCTTTATTTCGCTGCGGGGAGCACCCGATGCCCTGTGCACTGGGGCACGCTGCCGGTGTGCGGCCGATCAACGACCGCTGCGCATGACGATCACGCCGATGGGGTGCCTTGCGCAGCGAAATCAAGGAGGAGCCCGAAGGGCGGGGGACATTCGCGGAGCAAGGCACCCCGTCGGCGTGATCGCACCCCGAACGAATCCCCCAGTCACTCACCGTGGCACTTCTTGTACTTCTTGCCACTGCCACAGGGGCAAGGATCGTTACGCCCCGGCGTGGGCTCCTTGCGGATCGTCTCGACCTTCGGCCCCAGGCTCTTCCAGAGCTGGCGCAGGTCGTACACCGCCCAGATGGCGGCGCCGAAATCGTCGAGCCGCTGCTGGCTCACGCTGGGCGGACCGTCGTCGCTGTACATCGAGACCGTGGGCTTGGCGGTGTCGTCCTCGGTGAGCGCGACGATGTTGTCGAGCGCGTCGTCGAGCATCTGCGCGGCATCTTTGTCGCGCGGGGTGGCCCAGTCTTCGGGCCAGTTCTCGACGGCGTACATGAAGCCTAGCGCCCAGACCTGGGCGAACGAGGGGATTTCCTCGCCCGCCACTTCGGCCCGTTCTTCCTCGGGGAGCGAAGCGATGGCGCCGCGGGTGTCGAGCACCTCGGGCTGCCAGCTGCGTTCGTCGTCCAGCGTCTCGACGGGGGCGTCCAGGCCCTCTTCGATCTCGCGCCAGCGGCGCTTCCAGTTCCAGACGAACTCCATGTGCTGGGCCGGCACGAAGTTGTCGCCCAGCAGCACGGGCCAGTATTCGGTGGGTTCGATGGGCCGGCGGGTGCAGATCAGCGCGGCCATGAAGCCTTCGCAGAACTCCCACTGGGGGATTTCCTCGTCGTGCTCGCGCATGGCGTCGAGCGCGCCATCGAGGGCGTCGAAATCGTCGGGACCGAGGGGTTCCTGGGCCGGATTGGGGGTCTGTGGGGTATCGGGGGAAGTCGTCATGGCAGGTTCGGGGCGGCCCTCTATGATGCAGCAGGCTCCCGGAGTCATCTATTTCTATGCCCACGATTATTCCGTTTCCGGCGCGCTACAGCGCCTTTGCCTTGTGCGTGGTCGGCCTGGTCGCCTGCCTGGCCTTGGTGCTGGTATCGCCGCACCTTTGGCTTGCCTGGATCGGCGTGGCGGTCTTCGCGGTACTTTCAGGCACCGGCATCCACGACCTGCGGCAGCCGCGGCACGCGATCCTGCGCAACTACCCGGTCATCGGCCATCTGCGCTTCTTGCTGGAGTTCATCCGGCCCGAAATGCGTCAGTACTTCATCGAGAGTGACTCCGAAGCGGCGCCTTTCTCGCGCGCACAGCGCTCGTTGGTCTACCAACGCGCCAAGGGCGAGCCGGACAACCGACCGTTCGGCACGCAGCTGAACGTGACCATCGCAGGCTACGAGTGGATCAACCACTCGATGCAGCCGACCAAGCTCGCGAACCATGATTTCCGCATCGTGATCGGCGGTACGCCGCAGACCGCTGACGCGAACCCCGCGCAGGTCTGTACCCAGCCTTACAACGCGAGCGTGTTCAACATCTCGGCCATGAGCTTTGGCGCGCTGTCGGCCAACGCGATCCTCGCGCTCAACCAGGGCGCCAAGATGGGCGGCTTCGCGCACGACACCGGCGAAGGCTCGATCTCGCAGCACCACCGGGTGCACGGCGGCGACCTGATCTGGGAAATCGGCTCGGGCTACTTCGGCTGCCGCAACGACGACGGCAGCTTCAATGCCGAGCGCTTCACCGCCAACGCGCGCGACCCGCAGGTGAAGATGATCGAGATCAAGCTGAGCCAGGGCGCCAAGCCCGGCCACGGCGGGGTGCTTCCTGCCCCCAAGGTCACGGCCGAAATCGCGGCGGCGCGCGGCGTGCCGGTGGGCGTGGACTGCATCTCGCCCTCGTCGCACAGCGCGTTCTCCACGCCGACCGAGATGATGCATTTCGTCGCGAAGCTGCGCGAGCTCTCTGGCGGCAAGCCGACGGGTTTCAAGTTCTGCCTCGGCCACCCGTGGGAATGGTTCGGCATCGTCAAGGCGATGCAGGCCACCGGCATCACGCCCGACTTCATCGTGGTCGACGGTGCCGAGGGCGGCACGGGCGCTGCGCCGGTCGAGTTCAGCGACCACGTGGGCGCGCCATTGCAGGAAGGCCTCCTGCTCGTGCACAACACGCTGATCGGCGTGAACCTGCGCCACCGCATCAAGATCGGCTGCGCGGCCAAGGTGATCACCGCCTTCGACGTGGCCCGCATGATGGCGCTGGGCGCCGACTGGTGCAACGCGGCACGCGGTTTCATGATGGCGCTGGGCTGCATCCAGGCGCAGAGCTGCCACACCGGCCACTGCCCCACCGGCGTGACCACGCAGGACCCGCTGCGCCAGCAGGCGCTGGTGGTGCCGACCAAGGCCGACCGGGTGCGCAACTTCCACCGCAGCACGCTGCATGCGCTGCAGGAGCTGGTGCAGGCCGCGGGCCTCGATCATCCGCAGCAGATCACCGCCCACCACATCGTGCGCCGCATCTCCGACACCGAGGTGCGGCTGTTGAGCAACCTGGTGATGCAGGTGCAGCCGGGCGCGCTGCTCGGGCCGCTCGACGCGCAGCACAACGTTTTTCGCACCTACTGGCCGCTGGCCAGTGCAGAGAGTTTTCAGCCTGTGACGCAAGGGCCCTACGGCCTCGTCCCGGGCTTTGCAATGGCCGCATGAATCCACTGAGACGAGGCGCTTCTACGCGCCTGCAAAGCGCGAAAGGCGCGGCTTCCGCGCCGGCGCCGCTCGACGCGCTGCCCAATCCGCCCGCACCCGGCGACTACGCCGAGTTCCTGCGCATCACCCTGCCCAAGCAGCAGAAGAACGTGGCGAGCCACCGGCTCGGCAGCGAGCGCGTGTGGCTCAAGAAGGCCGGCCCGCGCCATGGCAAGTGGGGCTACCGCGTGATGGCGGCGGTCGCGCGCATGGTGCGGCTGGACATCATCAAGCCGGTGCCCAACCCGGGCGGCGAAGCCGCCATCGCCACCGAGGCGCGGCGCCTGAAGCAGCTCGCGGCCGCGGGCCTGCGCGTGCCCACGGTGCTCGCGCAGCAACCCGATGGCCTGCTGATCTCCGACCTCGGCGAGAGCGGACGCGCCACCGTCGTGCTGCAGGAGCGCCTGGACCAGGCCGCCGCGGCCGGCCCCGCCTCGCTGCTCGCGGTGTGGCGTGAAGGCCTTGCCGCCATCGCGGCCGTGCACGTGCGCGGCCAGCACCTGAGCCAGGCCTTCGACCGCAACCTCGTGCAGTGCCCCGATGGCGTGATCGGCTACATCGATTTCGAGGACGACCCCGCCGAAGTCATGACGCTCGCCGAATGCCAGGCGCGCGACTGGCTCAGCTACCTGCACTCGACGGCCATGATGCTCGAGGCCGCCGCGCCGCAGGCGGCCGGCCAGCACTGGCATGCGGCGCTCGCCACGGTGAACGAAGAAGTGCGCGAGCGCATCGCGAATGCGGCGCGGCGCATGAAGTGGGCGCGCCGCCTGCCGGCCAGCCGCCGCTGGGGCCGCGACACGCAGCGCGTGCGCGCGGTGGCGCGGCTGCTCGGGCGCTGGCACGACGCGCCGGCGGCCTGAGCCTTCGCTATCGGCCGGCCCGGCTCAGGGCCGCGCGGTCCAACGCAGTGCGGCCAGCAGGTTGCTGTGGTCGTCGGTCCACAGCGTGGCACCGGCCGCATCGATGGCTTCGCCGCGTGCGCGCACGGCCGCGTCCTGCAGGAAGCGGTCGTCGTTCGTCAGCAGCACGTATTCGGATGCGTGCTCCAGCGTCGCATTGCCCGGCGCGGGATCGAACCGGACGCGCACTGCCTTCATGCCCGCATCGTCGGCCAGGCGCTTGACCACCGGCGCGAGATCCAGGTGCCGGTTGCTGATGTGGAACGCGATCACGCCTGTGGGCAGCAGGTGCCTGCGATAGAGCGCCAGCGCCTCGCGTGTCATCAGGTGCATCGGGATCGCGTCGCCCGAGAAGGCATCCACCATGATCGCGTCGAAGCGCTGCGAGCCCTGCCCGTCCAGCTCCTGCTGCATCAGGAGGCGCGCATCGCCCTGTGCGATTTCGATCTTCGCGGGCGAGTCGGCCAAGTAGCTGAAATGCGAGTGCGCCGCCGCCGTCACGCGCGGGTTGATCTCGTAGAAGCGCACCGTGTCGCCGCTTCGCCCGTAGGCGGCGAGCGTGCCCACGCCCAGGCCGATCACGCCCACGCGCCGGGGCTCGGCCCGGTTCGTGAGCAGGGCAAGCCCGGCGCCCGATTTCGGGCCGTAGTAGGTGCTCGGCAGGCGCCGCTGCACCGCGCCCTGCAGTTGCTCGCCGTGCGAGATCACGCCGTGCATCAGCCGGCGCGATGCCGTGAGCGACCCCGGAATGCCCAGCTGCTCCACGCGCAGCGCGCCGTAGAAATTGCGCACGCGCAGCATCGTTCGGTTGTCCGCTTCGAGCACGTTGGAAACCGTGAGCCACGCCACCGCCACCGACACCAATGCGCCCAGGAGCCCCGCACCCGCGGCCCATGCGCGCGCACGCCATGCGGTGTAGAGCGCCGCGAAGACCGCCAGCGCCGTCACCATCGCGTAGAACACCGGCAGCGACACCGCGACCGAAGCCATGCGGATGAACACCGCATAGGCCACCACGATGGCGAAGGCGAACGCGAGCCACACCCACTGCTGGCGCGCACGCGTGAGCCACAGCACGATGAGCCCCGGCACCGCCAGGCTCGCCGGCAACTCCCAGTAGCCGTTGAAGAAGTGCGGCGCGACCACGCCCGCGAAGATGCCGCCCAACGCGCCACCCAGCGCCAGCAGCAGGTAGAAGCGCGTAAGCCGCGCGGCCCCGGGCCGCGCCCGTGCGAGCTCGCCGTTGGAGAACATGCAGATCGCGAACAGCCCGGCGCAGAAGAGCCCGATGGCCGCGGGAATCGGCAGCGAGCGCTGCGGCGTGTTGAGGTACCAGCCCATCACCGGCGCGAGCACCAGCACGGCCGGCCAGAAGAGCCAGCGCCGGTACCAGAAGTCGCTGTCGAAGCACAGCACGAAGCTCAGGAGATACAGCGCGAGCGGCACGATCCACAGCATCGGCACCGAGGCGATGTCCTGGGTGATGAAGGCCGACACCGCGAGCAGCGCGACCGTGCCGAGCGCGGCCAGCACCAGCCACAGCAGTTGGTCGGACCACGGCAGTGGTGCCGCCGGCGCCGCAGTGGTTGCGGCCGCTTCGGCGCCAGTCTGCGTCGGCCGCGCCTTCCCCACGGCCACCACCGACACGATCGCCAGCACCGCGAAGAGCCCGAAGCCCACCGACCATGCGATGGCCTGCGCACGCAGCGCGAACACAGGCTCCAGCACGAAGGGATACACCACGAGCGCGAACAGCGCCGCAAGGTTCGACAGCGCGAACAGCCGATAGACCTTCGCCTGCCGCGGTGCATCGCCCGCATGCAGCCGCGCGACCCAGCTCTGCACAAGCGGCCCGGTGGTGCACACCGCGAGATACGGCAGCCCGATGGTCGCGGCCAGCACCGCGAGCACGCCCGTCGCGGGATCGCCCTGCCCCGTCGGCTTCCACGCGGCATCGGGGATCACCGGCAGCATCGCGCAGGCCGCGAGCAAGAAAAGCGAATGCACGATGGCCTGCGTGCGCAGCGGCCGGCGCGAGAGAAAGTCGGCATAGAAATAGCCCAGGAGCAGCACCACCTGGAAGAACACCAGGCACAGTGTCCACACCGCGGCCGAGCCGCCGAACCACGGCAGGATCTGCCGCGCGATCAGCGGCTGCACCAGGAACAGCAGGAACGCCGAGACGAAGATCGTCGATGCGCAGAGCGCGAGCGCGCCGGCGCTCGCGTCACGCGCAGCACGTGCTGCGCTCCCGCCAAGCGCGGCGTGCGATGCGTCCGTCGCCTCGCGCATCAGGGCGCCTTGCCCGGGTTCGGCACCTTGTCCAGCTGGCCCTTGACCGAGGCGTCCCAGATCGCCGGGCAGAAGGAGTTGCCATCACCCACCTTGTCGGCCAGCGCATCGACGCCGCGGGCCGTCAGTTGCGAGGCCCACTCGGTGCTGTTGTTGCGCACGAAGGCGAAGATGTTGGTCATGGCGTCCTGCGGCTTCTCCAGCACGTTGATGCCGATGTTGTTGCTCCACGCCGGGTCCCACTGCAGGTCGATGCTGCGGTCGCTTTTGGGGCCGAACGAATAGAACGGATGCCAGAACATCGGCGACTCCATGCCCACCACGCCGTCGGCGGACAGCGGGATCTTGCCGTTGGCGATGTAGTACGCATCGAGCTGGTTGAGCCGGAAATCGGTGCCCGGCGCGGTGGCGCCATCGACCGACAGCAGCTTGAACCACGCCTCGCCCGCGAACTGGTAGCCCTTGAGCGCGGTGAGGATGATCTTGTTGGCCACCGGAATCCCGAGGCGATAGCCGTAGTGCACGCGCAGGTGCAGCACGCTGGCTTCGCCCAGCGTCTTGTTCGACACGTTGCCACGCAGCTCCGCATCGGGCGGCAGCGGGTCGCCGATGCCCACGGTGGTGCTCATGGCCTTGGCCTTGAAGTCGTAGGGCAGCGGCTTGCGGTAACGCATGGTGTCATTGGGGATCTGCACGATCCAGCGGTTCTCGCCGAAGTTCTCGATGAAGGACCAATCGATGAAGGTGGTCTGCGTGGGGTTCAGGTATTCGATGCAGGCCGACTCGATCAGGTCGGTGTTGGTGTCTATCCAGCCCTTGAACATGCCGCCCACGCTGGCATCGCGCACGTTCAGCGGCATCATGCCCTTGACCAGCCCCTGCCACACGCTGCCGCGCGTGAGCGCGTTGGTGGTGAGCTCCAGCGCGGCGCTGTTGAGCGTGCTCAGGCCCGGCGCGGTCGAGTTGCCGATGCGAAAGATGAAGGGCAGCGGCATGCCGTTGTTGAGCGAACCCGCACGCGCGGCCTCGTGCGCGGCGTACTCCAGCGTGAGGCGCGCGCGGTAGATCAGGCCGAACTGCACCACGCACATCACGAAGAGGATCAGCACCGGCAGCGCGATCATGGTCTCGGTCATGGAGGCACCACGCTGACCCCGCGCAAGCCGGTGCTTCTGATTGCGTTCAAGAGTGGAATGCATTGCTGTTCTCCTCTGTCTGTAGTTACCAGCCCGACAACCTGAGGCCCGGGCGCAGCGCGAGCCGCCGCGCCTGTCCGGCGGCCAGCTCGAGCACGTTCGCCGCCCCCAGGCACATGGCGATCCGCATCGGGCGCAGGCTCTCCACCACGCGCGCAATGCCGCCGTGCCGGTCGAGAAAGACGACATCGATCGGATAGCGCATGCCCACCGTGTGCACCGAGCTGCAGCGCATGATCAAAAGACCCTCGCTCGCGGCCAGGCGCGGCCGCCCGAGCAGCCCGCGCGTGCGGTCCCAGCCGCGCTCGGCCACCCGCACCGGGCCGAAGGGTTGGTCCTGTGGGGATCGCAGGGAGACGATGCGCATGGGTGGCTTCTCAGCGTTGGGTCTCGAGGAACTGCATCACCAGCGGGAAGAAGATGATGATGAAAGTGACCGGAAAGATGAAGATCACCAGCGGCCCGATCATCTTCACGGGCGCTTCCATCGCGAGCTTCTCGGCATGCTGGAAACGCTCGGTGCGGCGTTGATCTGAAATGGCCGAGAGCGTGTCCGCCAGGCTCGCGCCCAGCGACTCGGCCTGCGTGAGGTTGGACACCAGGCTCTTGATGTGCTTGTTGTCCAGGCGGTCGGCCATGGCATTGAGCGCATCCATGCGGCTCGCGCCGGTGCGCATCTCGCGCATCATGCGATCGAACTCCTGGCCCAGCGCGCCGCCCGGCCCCTTCTGCACCGCCTGCGCGATCGCGCCCGTCAGGCTCAGGCCTGCCTGGCAGCACAGCGTGATCATGTCCAGGTAGCCGGGCAGCGTCCGCAGGATGTCTTTCTCGCGGCGCTTGCGGCGGTCGCGCATCCACATCACCGGGTACATCCATCCCAGCAAGCATGCGGTGAGCGTGACCCACACCTTGGTGCCGGCCATCGCGTTGAGCAGGCCCGCGGTCCAGAGGCCCAGCGCGGCCACCACGATGAGCGACACCACCTGCACCGCGATGAATTCCTCGGCCTTGAGCACGAACTCCAGCCCCGCGAGCTGCAGCTGGCGTTTGCGCTTGACCAGCATCGAGGTGGGCGCGATCTCCGACACATGGAACTGGAGGATGTTCACCACCGGCCACACCAGGCGCAGCATGCGCGGCAGCGGGTCCATGTGGGTGCGCTCCGAAGGCCTGGCCTTGCGGATCAGCGAGATCATGTAGAGCAACAGGATCACGCCCACGGTCGCGCACAGGAAGATGATGGCCAGGAGGATCAGCGAGCGCATCGGAACCTCAGATGTCGATGGCCACGATCTTGCGGATCATCGCGTAGCCCAGCAGCAGCATCACGGTGATCACCGCCAGCACGGCCCAGCCGATCTTGGTGGAGAACAGCAACCCCATGGTCGGCTGCATCAGGTAGAGCACGCCCATCAGCAGCAGCGGAAACAGCGTCATCACCAGCCCCTGAATGCGGCCCTGCGCGGTGAGCGCCTGGATGCGCCCCTCCAGAATGGCCTTGCGGCGCAGCGTCTCGGCCAGCACCTGCAGCGGCTCCGACAGGTTGCCGCCGACCTCCTTCGATACGCGCAGCGCCACCACCACCAGCACGAAGTCCGGAATGGCCAGGCGCTGCGACATCTTCTGGATGGCATCGTCGAAGCTCACGCCCAGGCGCTGCTCCTTGAGCACCAGGCCGAACTCCTGGCCCAGCGGGCCCACCTGGTCGCGCACGAGGACCTGAATGGCCACCGAGAGCGCACTGCCCGCGCGCAACGCGCTCGCGATGAACAGCAGCGCATCGGGCAGCTCCGATTCGATCTGCTTCTTGCGCTTCTTGCGCTGCCATGCGAACCAGCGCGCGGGCAAGAGATAGAGCACCAGCGCCGCCACCACGCCGCCGATGAGGTTGCCCGAGATGAGCCAGCCGATGGCGCCGCACAGCGCCACCAGGAACGCATGGCCCGAGGCGAACGCCACCGCATGCTGCGCCTGGAACTCCGAGAGGTTCAGCGTGCGGCGCCCGCTCGCCTGCAGCTTGGACATCATCTTGCCCACCAGCTCCGGCGAGCGCTGCAGCAGCAGGTAGCCGCACAGCGTGATGAAGCCCATGCCGCAGAGCACGGAAGCCAAGAGGATCATTCCCTTCATGGCACGGTCTCCCCGAAGAGGTATTCGAGATCGAGCTTCAGGCCGTGCTCCTGCAGGCGCGTGAAGAACTCGGGCACGGTGCCCGCGGCGGTGAAGTGGCCGACGGTCTTGAACGTCTCGTCCACGCCGGTCTTTCGGAAGGCGTACACGTCCTGCATCTGGATCATGCCGTCGGCAAAACCGGTGATCTCGGTGATCTGCGTGACCTTGCGGCTGCCGCACGGAAAGCGCGTGAGCTGCACGATCAGGTCCACCGCCGAGGCGATCTGCTCGCGGATCGCGGCCACCGGGATGTTCATGCCCGCCATGGTCACCAGCACCTCCAGCCGCGACATCGCATCGCGCGGCGAGTTGCTGTGCAGCGTGGTCAGCGAGCCGTCGTGGCCGGTGTTCATGGCCTGCAGCATGTCCAGCGCCTCGCCGCCGCGGCACTCGCCCACCACGATGCGGTCGGGCCGCATCCGCAGCGAGTTGCGCACCAGGTCGCGAATCGCGATGGCGCCCTTGCCTTCGATGTTGGCCGGCCGCGATTCCAGCGACACCAGGTTGGGCTGGCCTAGCGAGAGTTCGGCCGCGTCCTCAATGGTCACGATGCGCTCGTTGGGCGGAATGAAGTTCGACACCATGTTCAAGAGCGTCGTCTTGCCGGTGCCGGTACCGCCCGAGACGATGATGTTGAGCTTTTCCTCGACCGCGATGCGCATGAACTCCACCATCTGCGGCGTGATGGAGCCGGTGCGGATCATCCCCTCGTGGCCCATGCGGTTCTTCGGAAATTTCCGGATCGTGACGCTGGGCCCGCGCAGCGCGAGCGGTGGAATGATCGCGTTCACGCGCGAGCCGTCTTTCAGGCGCGCATCCACCATCGGCGAGCTCTCGTCGATGCGCCGGCCCAGCGGCGTCACGATGCGCTCGATGGCGCCCAGCACCGCGATGTTGCTGGTGAACGCGACGTTGGTGCGCTCCAGCCGGCCCGCGCGTTCGATCCAGATCTCGTCGAAGCGGTTGACCATCACTTCGGTCACGCTCTCGTCTTTCAGAAGCACTTCCAGCGGGCCGAGGCCGATGGCTTCGTCGAGCAGCTGCTGACTCAGCAGGGCGCGGTCCAGTTCGGGCGGCAGTTCGCGCGTGTCGCGGATGATCTCGGCGATCAGCGCGCGGATGTTGGAGCGCAGCTCCTCGTCCTTCATCTGCGCGGTGTCGATGCGGCGGTTGTCCAGCTGCTGCAGCAACGTGCGGTGCAGCGAGCGGCGCCACTGCAGCAGAGGGTCTTCGATGGCCAGCGATGTCTCGGCCATCTGCGCGGCATCGGCCGCCTCCTGCGGATCGACGCCCGCGGGCTTGAGCGCGGTATCGAGCGATACCACCAGCGTGTGGCCGCCGATGATGATCTCCTCGCCGCCTTTGAGCGGCCCGAATCGCGTGACGCGGTTGCCGTCCACCCAGGTGCCGAAGAGGCTGCCCAGGTCCTGCACGAACACCTCTTCATCGTGCAGCACGAACTGCGCATGCAGCTTCGCGACGTTCCAGCCCGACAGCACGATGTGGCTTGCCGTGTCCTTGCCGACCTGCAGTTCCGCGACATCGATCGCGACCTCGCGCACGGCCTGCTGCGGAGAGTTGACGAAGACCTTGTGCATGGCGGCGATCAGGGAGCGACGGGCTGGCCGGGCGTGCCGGCCGGGATGCCGCCGATGTCGGCGGCGGCGGGCGGCGGACGCGTGCCGCCCGGGTCGGACTTGTCCTCGGTCAGCGTGCCGAAGTTGCTTCCCACGTCTTGCTCCAGCTGGCGCGAGCGCTCGATGCGCTGCCGGCTGTCCGCCGGGCCGACCACGCGCGGCGTGATGAACACCACCACTTCCTGTTCCTTGTCGGTGTCGTTGTCGGCGCGGAAGGCGCGGCCGATGATGGGCGCCTTGCGCAGGCCGGGCACGCCGTCGCTGGAGCGCGTCGATTCGCGGCTCAACAGCCCCGACAGCACGATGGTCTCGCCGGCCTTCACGTTGAACTCGGTGTCGGTGCGTCGGATCAGGAGGCCCGGAATGCCCTGCACCGCCACGCTGCGGTCGATGCTGCTCACCTCGGTGAGGATGCTGCCCGACACATTGCCCTCGCCATCGGCAATGGGCTTGATGTTCAGCCGCACGCCGTAGGGCTTGAACTCCACCGAGCCCGCGCCCTGCGTGCTCAATGCGGGCAGCGGGATCTCGCCGCCGGCCAGGAACTTGGCCTCGCCGCCGCTGCGCGTGGAGAGGTTGGGCGATGCGAGCAGGAACGCATTGCCGCGCTGCACCAGCAGGTTGATGCGCGAGGTGAGGCTCAGGCCGATGCCGAAGTAGGCCTCGGGCATGCGGCGGTTCTGGCTCAGCAGGTTCTGGCCCTGCGGCGTGGAGCTGTTGAAGGCCGAGCCGTCGGGAAGGATGCGGTAGCTGCCGCTGGAAGCGATGTCCGAGAACAGGCCGAAGTTGAAGCCGTCGCCCGAGCTCTGCCAGCGCACGCCCAGGTCATCGAGCGCGGTCTTGCTGAACTCGACGATGCGCACTTGTATGTCGACCATGCGGTCCACGCGGATGCGGTCGGCCGTGGCCAAGGACACCACCGCGGGCGCATACAGCTGCGCCACGGTGTTCAGGCGCTCGACCGCAGCGGGATCGAGGCTGTTGCCGTCCATGATGATGCGCTCGCCGATGCGGCGGATGTTCACGCCCGAGATGCCGTGCGTGATCTCGCGCAGCTCGTCGGCGATGCGGTCCAGGTCGACCACGTTCACGCGCACCTTGAGCTTGCGCACGGTGCCGTTCTTGTCCCAGACGTGCAGCGTGCTGTCGCCCGCGTCCTGCGCGGTGATGAGCATGTTCGCGCCGTCGAGCACGCGCGCCTCCAGCACCTTGCCGCTGCCGATCGCCACGCGGGCCACACCCGGCATCTTGACCAGCACCATCTGCCCCACGTAGAGCGTGAGCGTATCGGGCAGCCGCTGCAGCACGGTGGCGCGCGCGGCGATGCGCTGCAGCTCGGCCTCGGTGATGGACGCCTGCGCGGGCGGCGGCGCGGCGGGGCGGATGCCCGGGGAGCGTTCGGTGGCGGCAGAAGCCGAGGGCCCCGCGGGCAGCGGCGAGAAACCGGGGGGCGCCACGCTCGTGCCGGAAGGCATCGGCAACGGCGCGGCCGCGGCTGCCGCCGCAGCGCCGGGGCGCTGCCCCTGCGCCGTGGCCTGGAAAACAAGACACAGCGCCGTCGCTGCCAAGGTGCATCGCTTGAGATTCATCGAACTTCTTCAGGAGATCAAAAAAACGAACGCCCGTCGGGGCGACGGGACTTCAGCGCAGCGATGGATCGCCCGGAGGCAATGCGGCACCCAGGCCGGGCGCGTTCATGCTGCTCCGGTTGCCGGCGCCGCCGACGATGTATTCGACGCCGGGCGGCGCCGGCGCATGGGAGACCGCGACCGGGCGCATGCGCTGCGGCCTGAAGCCGCTCACGATGGCGTCCAGGTCCACGGCATCGACGCCGCTGGTCATGGTGGCGCGGTCGTCCGGGTTGCGCAGCGTGGCGATGATCTTTCCGAGGCGCTGCGCCAGGATGAGCTTCTGCGCATCCTGCGGCTGGATCGCCACGGTGACGGTGGCGTAGCGCTGCTGCGCGTAGGGGTCGGTGTCGGCCGAGACATCGGCGCGCTTGCGCATCGCGGCGAACTGCTCCGAGGTGATCTGCCCGGTGGCGCGCACCTCCACGTCCTGCAGGAGCGGCACCACCACCGACGGATCGTTGGCGGCATTCTTGTCGACCACGTACATGAAGTCGATGCGGTCGCCCGCGCGCAGCATGCCCGAGATGGAGCTGATCTCGTCCACCGGAATGGTGATGGCCCGCACGCCCTGCTCGATCTCCTGCGCGAAGACCTTGCGCGGCGTGGAGAAGAACGAAGCCAGCAGCGGCTTGCCCGCGGCCACCGGCACGGTGAGCTGGCGGCCCGCGAACTGCGCGAAGGTCTCGGGCGTGAGCGCGTCGTTGTGCACGTACTCGTTGGGCACCGAGCGCTTGGCCACCATGCCGGGCAGCACCGTGGTGCCGTCGCCCAATGCCTGGCGCGCCACCACCACGTCGCGGCGCTGGCTGTCGGCGTCTTTCTCGAGGCTGGCGGCGATCTCGCGTTCGCTTGCCCGAAGGTAGTACCAGCCCAGGCCCGCGGCCATCAGACCGAGCAGCAGCGCGCCGATCAGGGGGGACAGCCGCTTGAGGCTTTGCTTGAACTTCAGAAGTCCCGGAGATGGTTTCATGCCTGGCTACAAAGGATAGGAAAGGGTGTACGAGTAAGTCGCCCAGGCATCGCGAAAGGCCTTGATGAGCAGCGCGATCACCGAGCGGTCGGCGCCCGGGAAGGTGGCGAAGAGCATCACGGCGAGGATGCCGGCGACGATCACGTATTCGGCGATGACCTGGCCGCGCTGGGCGTGGCAGGAAGAAGGGGCGCGTCGAGGACGGCGGTGGCGTGGACGCATGGCGCTCGCGTTCATTCCGGGGTGGTCTGGCTGGCGACGATGAAGTAGGCGCCATCGTTCCTGGAGATGGTCACGGCCATCTCTTCGTTGCCCCGGCGGAACACCAGCGCCGAGCGCGTGCCGCCCTCGACGGTGCGGTCCTGCAGCAGCGACCAGCCCAGGCGGATCATCTGTTCGCGCAGGTACAGCGCATTGGTCTCCACGCTCACGTTGTTGGTGACGACGATGGTGCGGTTGCGCTGGCCCTCGTCGTAGGAGAGCGTGTCCGACACCACCTGCGAGCCGGCCGGGCGCGGAAAGCCCTTGCCGATGCGCTCGGCGCGCTCGCGCAGGCTCTGCTCGTTCCTGACTTCGTCGTAGACCACCGCCGCCACCAGCCGGCCCACCGTGCCCGAAGGCGCCGCGCGCAGCTGCACCGTGACCTGGTACAGGCCCATCCGCGCGCCAAGCACGCGCATGGGGCCGACGGTGCTCACACCGTAGCCGGTCTTGTCGGCCATCCACTTTTCGTAGAAGCGCGAGACCACCTCCATCGGGTCCGTGGACTCGATGCCGCGGATCTGCATGGGGATGGTGTTCTGCTCGATGTACTCGGCGATCCAGAAGGTCTTGGCGCCCGAGGGAGACGGAATCGCCGGCCAATCCATTTGCGGCGGTGCCGCGGCAGCCACGCCGGGCAGGCACAGGCAGAGCCAGCAGGCGGCGAGCATCCATCGCAGGAGCGGCGCGGGCACGGTCATCAGGGCAGCGTGTTGACCACGGGGGTCGGCGGGAAGGCGCGGTAGTAGCGGAAGTGGTCCTTGACGCTGCCACCGTTCGCCTCGCCGTCGCCGCCGGTCTCGCCGGTCGCTCCGGGCGGAATGCGCTCGAAGCGGTCCAGCGGTGTCTTCTCCAGGGCGTCGCCCGGCGTGAAGCCCATGGTGAGGTTGTTCATGTCGAAGGCCGGATAGATCTGCTTGATCTGGTAGGCCGTCTGGTGCATGCCGCCGCGCAGCTGCTGGTAGAAGGCGCCGTCCAGGAGCTTCATGGGCACCAGGCCCTGGATCTTGGTTTCCTCGCGGTTCGTGCCGCCGGCGTTCCAGGCTTCGGTGAGCATGGTGACCTGCTCGCTCATGTCCAGCGCGGGAACCATCGTGAACCTGGTGTTGGTCTGGCTCACCTTCACTTCGTGGCGCAGGTAGCCGCTGCTTACCATCTGGAACTTGCCCAGCGGCCCCGTGATCGCGTTGGCCCCCAGCGCGGCCTGCGCCACGCGGATACCGTCGAACACCACGTCGCTCGCATTGAGCAGCGACGGCATGGGCGCGGCCGTGCTCGATGCGGCGACCGCCGTGGTGCGCGGGTCGATCGCCGGCAACATCGGTTCGAACTCGGCGATGTCCGCGGCGTGGATGGAGATGCCGGGCGCCGAGCGGTCCAGGAAGATGTGGCGGCGCAGGTCGCGCGTGACCTCCGCATCGGTCTTCTTGACGGCACCCGACGCGCCCTTGGCTTCCGCGGCGGTGATGCCCTGCTCCTCGGGCATCCAAACGGTGCGCTGCCAGGCCACCAGCTTCGCGGCGGCCACGGTCTGCATGCGCTTGGTGCCGTAGTCGGCAATGGCCGGAATCGCGGCCAGCGTGACGGCGGCAAAGCTCACGATGAGCAGCGTCTCGACCATCGCATGGCCGGCGACCACTGCGGAAGCGGCGGCAGCGCTTGCATGCGCCGGGCGCCTGGACGGTCGTCGATGCGGGCGGGTCATGCGCGGGCCTTCTTCATCAGTTGCCGCTGTCTTCGTCGGCCGAGCCGCCGACGGCAGTTCCACCCATGGCGATGGCGCGCGCCCAGAGCGAGGGCTCCACGTTGTGCACATGCCAGTAGGGGCTGAAAAGGCTGCGGTGCTCGATGTAGCCGCCCGCGAAGCCCACGTTGTATTTGCCGACCGTCGAGGGATCGGCCACCGCGTTGTCGCGGCGCGCCCAGCGGTCCTGCGGCCGGCGGAAGTAGACCTGCGAAGTCGACACCGCCTTGATCTCGCGGCCCTGGAAGTTGTCGCGCAGGCCCGCCTTGCCGTCGGCCGCGGAGTTGCCGAAGCCGGCGACCTCGCCCGTTCGCACCTTGTCGCCGCCCTTCTGCACCACCAGCGTGAAGGCCGGGCCCTTGTCGGTGTTCTTGCCCCACTTGAGCGGGTTGGCGCCCTTGAAGCCGTTCTCGGCAAGCCAGTTGTCCGACTCGTTGGCCACCATCGGCGGATGGTCCTTGATCTCTGTGAAGCGGGGCATCGCCCAGCTCTTGGTGACGGTGCCGATGTCGGTGCGCGGGCTGTAGTGCAGCTTGGCGTTGAACACCAGCACGGCCATCGGGGCCAGCAGGAGCTCGCCGTTGCGGTCGCGGGCGGCGCGCTCGAAGGATTCGCGCTCCATGAATGCGGTGTCGCCAACCTCGCCGTTCAGCCCGCCGTAGGTGCGGCCCTCGCGGGCGTAGCTGCGCAGCGTGAGGCGCTGACCTTCCCAGCTCTTCATGTAGTTGGGTCCGCCCGCGGCGGCCGCGCCAGCGCCCAGGCCGAAGCGGCCGCGCACGATGTCGTCCCAGCCGCCGATGAGGTCGGTGTAGAGCACCCCGATGGGCAGCTTGATCTCGATCGAATCGGCCGACTGCCAGCGGATGCGCCCGGTCTCGTCGCCCACGATGCCTTCGGTCGCGACCAGTTCGGTGCCGCCCTTCCATTCGAGAAGCCCGCCCATCATGTCGCCGGTGACATCGCCGAAGCCCGGCGGCGTGGTCGGGCTGCTGGAAATCATGCCCTGCATGGCGCCGGACATGCCCGAGGCGACCCAGCCCAGGACGTTGGGCAGGAAGCGGCGATTCTTGGTCCAGTCGTCGCGCGTGGCCTGCGCCGCATGCGCGAAGCGCAGCACCTCGTTGTACTCGTCGTCGTCGAATCCGAGACTGCCCGACTGGTGGTAGGTCTTCAGATAGGTCCCCACGTCGGCCACGAACTTGACCACGAAGATCGCGGTCTCGGCCGGCGGGACCGAGGCGTCGGGGTCGTTGGCGTTGACCACGTCCTTCACCAGCTGCGGCAGCTGCGCCGTCGTGCCCACGAGCATCGCGACCTGGCTGGCCGAGATGCCCTGGTTGAACACGCGAAGGATGTCGGCCCCGATCTGCAGCGGCTTGGCCGAGGGCTCGACGAAGCCGGCGATGCGGTCGGCCGTGCGCTGCAGGCGCTGTGCCTTGAACAGGTTGCCCAGGTACTGCAGGAAGAAGATCGGGCCCACGACCGGGATGCGGCTGCGCTCCAGGTTGCGTATGCCCTTCATGGCCTCGGCGACCACCAGGCCCTCCTGGATGTTGGCCGCGCTCGTGATGAGCATGGCCATCGAGGTCTGCACGCTGGCCAGCGTCGCGATGCTCGCCTCGTTGGCGGCCATCGCGCGGTTGGTGTAGGCCATGTAGTTGAGCGCGCGTGCCGTGAGCACACTGGCGCTGTACGTGGTTGCGTCGGCCGTGTTCTGCAGCTTCATCTTCTCGCGCGCGGCGGTGGCGGTGTTGTAGACCACCAGCACGCTCAGGAAGATGATCGGCAGCATCGCCACCAGGTACACGATCGCCTGGCCCGACTGGCGGGCGGCGGTCGTGAACGGCCTCGAAGCGACAGTCACGGCCCGACTCACGCGGTGGCCGATCGCGTTACTTCGCGCCGTCCGCACCGCCCTTGGTGTAGGTGCTCATGTTCATGTTGACGTCGGCGTTGGTGGACGCCTTGCCGGCTGCGGCCTGCGCCTTGGTGACTTCGGCGGAGCCGGTCTTGCCGCCCACTTCCTGCGCCATGCCGGCGACCTGGTTGCGCATGGTCTGGCCGAAGAAACTGAACACGGCGATCGCGGCGATGGCGATGAGGCCCAGGATCACGAGGTACTCGGTCATGCCCTGGCCACGGATCTTGATCTTCGAGGCGATTTGGCGGCTCAGTGGGGTCAGGCGATGGATTTGCATGGGAGGAGTTCCTGAAAGGTGGCTGAAAGGATCAGCGGATCGTAGGGACGCTCCCGTCGGGTGTTCGATACACGTTTTGCGAATCTCGATACAAATTAACATTTGCAAAGCATTCGAAAATCGATCGAATTCTTTAGTTCTCCAAACTGCCTGCACCCTCGAAGCGAAGCTGGCTCTGCCTGCGAAATTCGGTCGGCGTGACGCCCTTGATCTCGAGGAATCGCCGGTTGAAGTTCGAGACGTTGTTGAAGCCGACCTCGTAGCAGATCGAGGTGACGTAGCGCTCGCTCTGCATCAGCAGGAGGCACGCCTTGTTCACGCGGACCTCGTTCACGTAGCTCAGGAAACTGTGGCCCGTGGCGCGCCGGAAGAGGCGGCTGAAGCGGCCCGCGCTCATGCCCAGCTCGGCCGCGATGTCGGCCGCGCTCAGGTCCTTCGCTGGGTCGTTGGCAATGCGCGTGACCACGTCGTTGATGGCCTCGATGCCGTGGTCTCCATCGGTCTGCATGCCCGAGAGCAGGCGGTAGTCGGTGCACATCGCCATGTCGGCAAGGAAGTCGCAGAACAGGCTGAAGCGCTTGAGGCCTCGCGCATCTTTCACACGGTGCCAATGCGCCTCCGCGGAAGCGGCCATGCCGAAGAACTCGATGCCGAGGCGCGCACGCTCGAGCATGCGCACGGCCTCCTGCAGTTCGGGAATGCGCTCGGCGGCTTCGAAGATGGGGTCTCGCAGGAACTGGATCACCAGGTCGCGCTGCGCCACGCCCTGCGCGGGGGCGTCCAGCGAGATCCAGTTGTGCGGCAGCTTCGGGCCGCACAGCACGAGGTGGCCGGGCTCGAACGAGCCGATCCAGTCTCCCACGAACGCTTGGCCCGAGGTGGCCACGATCAGGTGCAGCTCGTACTCCTCGTGGCAATGCCAGCGCGCGAGCGGCGTGGGAAAACCGTGCGCCAGGCAGCGCACCAGGCCCACCTCCGTCGACGGCTCGTAGCCGAGCTCGGGCGAGCGGGCACGCTCGACTTCGAGTTCGGGGAGCAGTTGACGCGGCGATCGTTGGCTGGAACTCGTCATGGCTTTTCGTTGGACTGACAGAAAACGACACGCCCACGAACCTGTAGCGCGTGGGCGGCACGGCGATGAAGCGGCAATCTTCGGGAGCGAACGAATCGGGCGCAGCGCTGGCTCGCGGCGGCGCATGCAGGGACCGGGTTCGCGCCGCGGAAGATATTGGCTAGGCCATGCAATTGCCAGACCCTATGCGAACCGCGGAGATCGGTATGCACGCACGGCAAACGCCGGACAGGGCGCACCAGACAACTGCCAGCGTTGTCTATACAGCCGGCTTTCGGTCCCACCTCCTGTGGAAAGCTTCAACCAAGTAGACGCGCAAGCGCTGGCTGTCTAGAAGACGGCGCGATGCTTTCGCGAAGTCGGTGTTTTTCGCGCTTGGGTGCCAGCCTATGCCGCAGCCAGCACCGGCTGGACCGTGACGCCGTGCACAGCCAGACGCTTGCGCATGGTCAGCACCGCCTGGTCCTTGCTGATGAGCAGCGCGCGCCGGGCCACCGCGAGATCGATGAAGACCTGGTCATCGGGGTCCTTGCACACGCACGGCGCACGCGGCGGTTTGTCGGCCAGCAGCTGCACGCGCGCGTCGAAGGCTTCGAGCACGCTGGCCGCCTGCATCTGCCGCTGGGCCAGCCGCCGCACGATCAGCGGATAGCCCAGCACCCGCGCGAGCTCGGTGCGCATGGGCGCGGTGGCGATCCAGCGCAGCTCGCCGGCCGCGAGCGCGGTCGCCAGCGGCGCGCAGTCGGGGTGGTCGAACACGAACAGGTCGAGGGCGATGTTGGTGTCGATGACGACGAAGCCGGATTCTGGAAGGAGCATGGCGGCGAGAGAAAGAGCGCCGATGTTGCACCATGCGCGGCGCAAGGCCGGCGCTGTCGTTCAGCGCATGTCGCCCGAAACTATTTGCGCGCGGAGCCTGCGACCATGTCGAAGCGGAACAGCCGGCACTCGATCGGCCCGTTCCACATCGGCACGCGGCGCGATTCCTTCAGGCGCATCTGCTTGGGCAGCTTCAGGTCAGGCGTCAGAACCCAGGCCGTCCACCCGGCATAGTTCTTCTTCCAATGGGTGGCCAATTGAGGGAAGAACTCGCCGCCGTCGCCCTCTTCGGTCTGCGCCGATTCGCGGGCGCCGGAGCGCCCCGTGCCGGCCACGCCGCCGACTTCGATCCGTTCGCCATAGGGCGGGTTGAGCATGATCACCCCGCCCTCGGCCGGTGGCATGCGCTGCAGCGCATCGCCGCCGCGGAACTCGATGGCATCGGCGACGCCGGCGCGCTCCGCGTTGCGCTCGGCAAAGTCGACCATGCGGTGCGACACGTCGGAGCCGAAGATCGCGACGCTGCCCGGCTTCACGGCCGACGCGGCTTCTTTCTTGATCGCGTCCCACACGTGCGCCTGGAACGGCAGCAGCTTCTCGAAGCCGAAGCGCCGCAGCGATCCGGCCGCGATGCCGCGCGCGATCTGCGCCGCCTCGATGGCGATGGTGCCGCTGCCGCAGCAGGGGTCGTACAGCGGCTCCTCGGCCACCGCGCCGGTCTCGGGGTTCCACCAGCCGCTGGCGGCCAGCATGGCGGCGGCCAGGGTTTCCTTCAGCGGGGCATCGCCCTTGTCCTGGCGCCAGCCGCGCTTGAAGAGCGGCTCGCCCGAGGTGTCGATGTAGAGCGTGCAGTGTTCGGTGGTCAGGTGGGCGAACACGCGGGTGTCGGGCCACTGGGTCTCGATGCTGGGGCGCACGCCGTTGGCCTTGGCGCGGAAGCGGTCGGCAATCGCGTCCTTGATGCGCAGGGTGGCGAAGTTCAGGCTCTGCAGCGGGCTGTGCTGGGCGGTGGTCTCGATCTTGAAGGTCTGCTTGGGCGTGAACCAGATCTCCCAGGCCACGCCGCTTGCGATGGCGTACAGGTCGTTCTCGTTGCGGTAGGGCGCATGGGCCAGCTCGACCAGCACCCGCTGCGCGAGCCGGCTGTGCAGGTTGAGCTTGAGGGCGTCGCGCCAGTCGGCGCGCACCCGCACGCCGCCGCGCAGCGTGAGCAGGTCTTGCCCGACGCGGCCCGTGAGGGCGTGCACCTCTTGAGCGAGAAATTCCTCGACGCCGGCGGCGCAAGGCAGGAAAAAGGAGAGATCGTTCACGGGAAATTGGCCATCGGGAAGCCCGACTAGGGGGACTCCATTGTCGCCGCGTCACAGTCCTTCTCTATATAGTCGATTTGCCGATGACTCCCACCCCCGCACCATCTGTCGCTTCGGCCACCGCCAACAGCGACCGCTTCGCGATTCAGTGCGAGGTGCTGCGGCTCTCGATCCGTCCCATCGGCCCCGTGCTGCTGGTGCAATACCTGCTGAACTGCGGCGTGGCGGCGCTCTTCGCCTGGCAGTACTCGCTCACGCGCGCGCTGGTGTGGATCGCGCTCATCACCGGGGTGACGGTGATGCGCGGCTTCTTCCCCCAGCGCCTGCCCGATCCCTTCTCGCCCGAGAGCCTGCGCCACGCGCAGCGCGTGCACACGCTGCGCACCGCCGTCTGGGAACTGGCGCACGGCCTGGCCGGCGTGCTGCTCTTCAACCCGGAGCGGCCCGACCAGCAACTGCTGCTTGGCCTGATGCTGATGGGCATGACGCTGTCGTCGGCGTTCTCGGTGTCGTTCTACACGCCGGCCACGCAGTTGGCGATCACGGTGCTGCTCGCGCCGGTGATCGTGACCGGCCTCTCGCTCGGCGCGCCGACCATGATGGCCGTCTCGGTGATCGGCATCGGCCTCACGGCCATGATGTGGAAGCTGGTGGCCGAGCGCTCGCGGCAGCTCGAGGAGAACATCGGCCTGCGCCTGAACGAGCGCACGCTGCGCGAACAGGCGCTCGCGGGCCTGCGCGCCTCCGAGCAGGCGCAGGCCGAGCGGCTGCGCTTCTTCTCGGCCGCCAACCACGACCTGCGCCAGCCGGTGATGGCCATCGGCCTGCAGGCGGAGGTGCTGTGCCAGCAACTGGACACCGGCGCGGACACCGCTGCGGTCCAGCACACCGTGGTTTCGCTCGCGCGGGCGCAGCAGGCGCTCGAAGGGCTCACCAACCAGTTGCTCGAGATCGGGCGCATCGAAGCCGCGGTCGATCCGCTGCGGCCGGTGGCGGTCGCGCTGGCGCCGCTGCTGCAGGATCTCGCACGCCAGGCCGGCAACGGCCGCGTGACGGTGCGCTGCCCGGCCGGCGCCGTCGCGTGGACCGATGCGGTCTCGCTTCGGCGCGTGCTGGCCAACCTGGTCGACAACGCCGTCAAGTTCACGCCGCGCGGCCGCGTGCTGCTGGCGGTGCGGACGCGGCATCGGGGCACCGAGCGGGCGTGGCGCGTCGAGGTGCGCGACAGCGGCATCGGCATCGCAGCGGATTCGCAGGCACGCGTGTTCAACGACTTCGAGCAGATCGGCAACGCCGAGCGCAACCTGCAGCACGGCCACGGGCTGGGCCTGGCGATCGTGCGACGGCTGGCGGCACAGCTGGGCATCGAGGTCTCGCTGCGCTCGGCGCCGGGGCGGGGCTCGGTGTTCGGCTTCGAACTCCCTGCGGCCCTGGGCTACGGCGCGGCGGCGATGCAGGCCGCCCCTGCCCCGCTGGCCGCCCCCGGTGCCGCGCCCACGCTGCACCCCGGGCTCGCCGTGCTGGTGGTGGAAGACAACGCGGTGGTGGCCGACAGCCTGTTCGCACTGCTGCGGCAGTGGAAAGCGAAGCCGCGCGTCTATGCCAGCGCCGCCGAGGCCCTGGCGCTGGCCGACCTGCAGGCGCTCGACGTGGCGCTGTGCGACATCCGCCTGCCGGGCGCGCTCGACGGCATCGCGCTGGCGGAGCGGTTGCACGATCAGAACCCGGCGCTCACCATCGCGCTGATTTCGGCCGACATCAACGAGGCCACCCAGCGCCTGGCCACCGAGCGCGGCTGGCACGCGCTGCGCAAGCCCGTGCAGCCGGACGAACTGCGCGGCGTGCTGCTGCGGGTCCCGCGGCGGACCTGACCTGGCCGGCCGGCCGGGCTGGCACAGGCCATGCAAGACCCGGAAGCCACGCCTTCCGATATGCTCCGCGCACAGCCCGCCCGCGCTGCCCCCGATGTCCGCCGACACCCCTCTTCATCCCCCCGCCGCCGAGCAGCGCGGCCAACGCTATGGCCTCGTGGCCATCGTGCTGCACTGGCTGCTCGCGGCCATGATCGTCGGCTCGCTCGGCGTCGGGCTCTACATGACCGGCCTGCCCTTCTCGCCGCAGCGCATCAAGCTCTACAACTGGCACAAGTGGGCCGGCGTCACCATCCTGGTGCTGTCGGCGCTGCGGCTCCTGTGGCGGCTCTCGCACCGCCCGCCCGCCGTGCCGGCGCAGGTGCTGGGCGCCATGCCGCGCTGGCAGCTGGCGGGCTACAGGGCCAGCCATGCGCTGATGTACCTGCTGTTCTTCGCTGTGCCGCTCTTCGGCTGGGCCTACACCTCGGCACTGGGCATACCGGTCGTGTGGTTCGGCGTGCTGCCGCTGCCCGACTTCGTGCCGCTCGACAAGGACCTCGCCGAGGCCATACTCAAACCGCTGCACAAGGCAAGCGCCTTCACGCTGGCCGCCGTGGCGCTGCTGCACATGGCGGCGGCGCTCAAGCACCACTGGATCGACCGCGACGGCCTCTTGAAACGCATGTGGCCGGGACCACGCAACTGAAGGAACCTGCCGGATGAAACGCCTCTTTCTCCCGCTGCTGCTGGCCTTCGCCGCAGCCATGCCCGCCGCGGCCGAACCGGGCACGAAGCTCGTCGCCGACAAGAGCCAGATCGCCTTTGTCACCAAGCAGATGGGCGTGCCGATGGAAGGCAGCTTCAAGAAGTTCGACGCGCAGATCGCCTTCGACCCGAAGAAGCCCGAGGGCGGCAGCGTCGCCCTGCAGATAGCCATTGCCGGCGCCGGCTTCGGCGTGGCGATGAGCGATGCCGAGCTGCCCAAGGCGCCGTGGTTCGATGCCGAGAAATTTCCGCAGGCCAGCTTCCAGTCGAGCGCCATCAAGGCGCTGGGCGACGGCAAGTTCGAAATGGCGGGCAAGCTCACCATCAAGGGCACGTCCAAGCATGTGACGGTGCCCTTCACGATCGCACCGGCCGGCGGCAACTACGCGGTGGCCACCGGCAGCTTCACGGTCCAGCGGCTCGACTACAAGGTCGGCGACGGCGAGTGGACCGACACCTCGGTGGTCGGCAACGACGTGCAGGTGCGCTTCAAGCTCACGCTCGCGGGCCTCGGGCCGCTCTGAGTCCGCTCTCTTTTTTCCGATCGCACATCCCATGTCCCTCATTCCTGCTGCCATGAAGAAGCTCCTCCTCGCCACTGCGCTGTGCACAGCCGCCCTCTCCTGCGCCACGGCCCAGGAATACACGGCCCCCGCCGTGGCCGCCAAGCCCGCAGGCGGCCCCGTGAAGAACGGCAACTACGTGATCGACCCCACGCACACCTTCGTGATGTACGAGATGGGCCACTACGGCACCACCACCAACCGCGGCCGCTTCAGCACCAAGGACGGCTCGGTGCAGATCGACGGTACGGGCGCGAGCGGCAAGGTCGACATCACGATGGACATCGGCACCATCAACACCGGCGTGGACTTGCTCAACCGCCACGTGCAGAGCAAGGATTTCTTCAACGTCGCCGAATTCCCCACCGGCCGCTTCGTGGCCGACCGCATCGACTTCAGCGGCGACAAGGTGGTCGACGTGCCGGGCACGCTCACGCTCATGGGCCAGACCAAGCCGGTGACGCTCAAGGCCGTTCGCTTCAACTGCTACCTGAACCCGCTGATCAATCGCCAGGTGTGCGGCGGCGACTTCGAGACCACCGTGCAGCGCAGCGACTGGGGCATCACCTGGGGCTTGAACTTCGGGTTCGAGAACAAGGTGAAGTTGCTGGTGCAGGTGGAAGCGGTGAACGTGCAGCAATGACGGCCCGCGCAGCCTTGCGATGATGGACACCACACTCTCCCTGCTCGGCATCGGCGGTGCCATGGCCCTGGGCGCGATGAGCCCGGGCCCGAGCTTCGTCATGGTTGCGCGCACGGCCGTGGCTTCGCGCAGCGACGGGCTCGCAGCCGCGCTGGGCATGGGTGCCGGCGGCATCGTCTTTGCCATTGCGGCGCTGGCCGGGCTGCAGGCGGCGTTTCTCGCGGTGCCGGGGCTCTACCTCGCGATCAAGGGCTTCGGCGGCGCGTACCTGATCTACCTGGGCTTTCGCATCTGGCGCGGCGCGCGGCAGCCGCTCGCGATGGCGCAGGACACGGACGCATCGCCCCGGCCGCAGGGCCGCGGCGGGCGCACCTTCCTGCTTGGGCTCGCCACGCAGGTCAGCAATCCGAAGACGGCGGTGGTGTACGCGAGCATCTTCGCGGCCTTCCTGCCGCGCGAGGTGCCGCTGGTGCTGGCGCTCGCGGTGCCGGTGGTCATCTTCTGCATCGAGACGGGGTGGTACACCGTCGTCGCGCTCGCGCTGTCATCGGCAGCCCCGCGTTCGGCGTACCTGCGCTACAAGGCCTGGATCGATCGCGCGGCCGGCGGCGTGATGGGGTTGCTGGGCCTGCGCCTGCTGTGGTCGGCCGTGCGCGGCAACTGAGCGATCGAAACTACAGCAGGCTCTCGGGCGTCAACGGCGCCAGCAGTTCGAGCATCGTGCGGTCCCAGAAGCCGGAGTCGGGCTCCTCGTTGAGCACCGTCGTCTTGCCCGCGTCCTCGCTGACCCACTCGATGTGCGACTCGCCACTTCCTTCGACGAAGCGCAACCGGTAGGCGCCCTGCTGTTTCAGCACATCGATGAGCTTGAGCGCCTGCTGCGCCATCTCGGCGCTGCGGATGAAGAGGCCGATCTCGGTGTTGTGGGTCTCCGAGCGCGGATCGAAATTCATCGAACCCACGAAGAGGATGCGCTGGTCGATCACCGCCGACTTGGCATGCAGCCGGCCCACCGAGGTGCCGAACAGGCCGAGCCGCACGCTGCGCCGGGTTCGGTTGGTGCTCAGCTCGTAGAGGTCGGCGCCGAGCTTGAGCATCTCGGGCCGGTAGCGGCGGTAGGCGGTGTGCACCAGCGGCTCGTCGGTGGCGGCCAGCGAGTTGGTGACCACGCTGATCTTCACGTTGCGCTGGCGGATCTCCTTCATCACCTCCAGCCCCGCGGCGCCCGGGATCAGGTAGGGCGAGACGATGGTCACCTCGCTGCGCGCGCGGCGCATCTGCTCGACCACGTTGTAGCGCACGCTGTCGACATCGAGCAGCGGCACGCCGCCGTACGACGCGGTCTTGCCGATCACGCGTTCGGGCGAATCGGCATAGGCCTCCGCCAGGGTCCAGATCAGGCCGAGCTTGCCGGCGTTCAGGTCGTCGGCCATCGGGCTGTAGCCGAGCAGGTCGTTGGGCGCGGGCTTCGGGGGCGGCGGCGTGGTCTCGGGGCCGGTGGCCGTGTCGAAGCGCTTCTGCAGTTCCTCGCGCGAGAGCTCGCTCGCGATGACCGACTGGACCGGCCGCACGTAGACGCTGTTCCAGTACTGGTCGAACAGCACGCCCAGGCGCGGGATCAGCGCGCCGGTCACGAAGGTGTCGAGGTCGATGAAGTTCTCGCCCGAGGTGCGCGTGAAGTACTGGTTGCCGATGTTGCGTCCGCCCGCCACCGCCATCGCCCCGTCGGCGATGAAGAGCTTGTTGTGCATGCGGCGGTTGACGCGGCTGAAGTCGAAGAGCGAGGCGGTGAAGCGCTTCAAGAGGCTGCCGCGCCCGGCCGGGAACGGGTTGAACAGGCGCAGCTCCACATTCGGCGTGGCGGCCAGGCCGAGCAGCAGCTCGTCTTCGCCGGACGTGTACAGGTCGTCCATCAGGAGGCGCACGCGCACCCCGCGCCGGGCCGCATCGCGCAGGGTGCGCAAGAGGTAGCGGCCGGTCTCGTCGTTCTCGATCTGGTAGTACTGCACGTCGAGCGTGCGCTGGGCGCGTCGCGCGAGCTGGATGCGGGTGTCGAAGGCGAAGTCGCCGCCGGGCATCAGGCGAAAGCCGCTGAGGTCGGGGTCGGGCTGCGAGGCCAGCGCGATCTTGCCGAGCGCGGTGTCCGCCGAGACGGCGATGGCCCTGGTGGGCGGGCGCGGCGCCTCGTCGGGCAAGGTGGCACAACCTGCGAACAGCGATGCGGCCACGATGGCGAAGACCCAATGCCCACAGCGCGACAGCAGGCTCCCGGTCATTGGCGGCTTTCTACAGGGCTTTGCGAAGGTTGGCGGGCGCGATGCGCAGCGCCTCGCGGTACTTGGCCACGGTACGGCGCGCGCACTCGATGCCCTGCTCTTTCAGCATCTCGGAGATCTGGCTGTCCGACAGCGGCTTCTTGATGCTCTCGGAACTCACGAACTGCTTGATGAGCGCGCGCACCGCGGTGCTCGATGCATTGCCGCCGGTCTCGGTGCCCAGCGCCGAGCCGAAGAAGTACTTGAGCTCGACCGTGCCGAAGGGCGTGGACATGTACTTGGCGGTGGTCACGCGCGAGATGGTCGACTCGTGCAGGCCCAGCTCGTCGGCAATCTCGCGCAGCACCAGCGGCCGCATCGCGAGCTCGCCGTGCACGAAGTAGCTCTTCTGCCGTTCGACGATGGCGTTGCTCACGCGCAGGATGGTGTCGAAGCGCTGCTGGATGTTCTTGATGAACCAGCGCGCCTCCTGCAGCCGCTGCGACAGCGCCTGGCTGCCTTCGCCCTTGTGCGCCTTGAGCGCACCGGCGTAGATGTCGTGCACGCGCAGGCGCGGCATCACCTCGGGGTTCAGCATGACGCGGAACTTGATGTTGGTGCCGCGGCCGGTCTTGGTGACGATGACGTCGGGAATGACGATGTTGCGTTCGACGTCGACAAAACGGCGACCCGGCTTGGGCTCCAGGCGCGCAATGATCTGCAGCGCAGAGCGCACCAGTTCTTCGTTGGTGCGCGTGAGCGTGGCCAGGCGCTTGAAGTCGCGCCGAGCGAGCAACTCCATCGGCTGCTTGCAGATCGCGATCGCGGTCTTGCGGATGAGCTCTTCTTCGTCGGTCTCGTCTTCGCTGGCCAGCGCACGCAGCTGGATGCCCAGGCACTCGCCCAGGTCGCGCGCGCCGACGCCGACAGGCTCCAGGCTCTGCAGCAGGCCGAGCGCCACCTGGAAGTGGTGCACCAGTTCGTCGAACTGGTCGTTGTCGTCGCCCGCAAGGCCCGAGGCCAGCGCGGGCAGCGAATCTTCGAGGTAGCCGTCGTCGTTGAGCGATTCGATCAGGAAGCGCAGCGCGGCGCTGTCGTTTTCATTGAGGCGCAGGCTCAGCGCCTGGCGGTGCAGGAACGATTGCAGCGACTCCTGGCTGCGCGCGAGTTCGGTGGCGTCGGCGCGTTCGTCGTTGCCCAGGTTGTTCTGGCGCGCGGGCGCGTCGCTGCCCCACTCGCTGTCGTCGGGCGCCATGTCGACGGTGCCGTCGCCTTCCCAGTCGGGCTCGCGCTCCGTGATCTCGGCGGCGGGGCCGTCGGTGTCGGGCGTCGAGGTGGTTTCAGTCGCGGTCGTTGCACTGCTGGTCGGGACCGGGGCGAAATCGCCTTCCCCGGTCTCGCCGCCGTCATCGCGCGGGACCGGCGTATCGACGGCATCGAGCCCGAATTCCTCGCGCGCCGCTTCTTCCGCGGTGCGCTCGAGGAATGGGTTCTCGTCCAGCATCTGCTCGACCTCCTGGCTCAGTTCGAGCGTGGAGAGCTGCAGCAGCCGGATCGACTGCTGCAGCTGTGGCGTGAGCGCCAGATGCTGCGAGACGCGAAGGGACAGCCCTTGCTTCATGAAGAACCCGACCCTCCCTTACATGCGGAAGTGTTCGCCCAGGTACACCCTGCGTACTTCGGCGTTGTCGACGATCTCCGAGGGTGTGCCTTGTGCCAGCACGTGCCCGTCGCTGATGATGAAAGCGTGGTCGCAGATGCCCAGCGTCTCACGTACGTTGTGGTCGGTGATGAGCACGCCGATGCCGCGTTCCTTCAGGAAACTGATGATCCGCTGGATCTCGATCACCGCGATCGGGTCGATGCCGGCGAAGGGCTCGTCCAGCAGGATGAAGCGCGGTTGCGTCGCCAGCGCGCGCGCGATCTCGACGCGGCGGCGCTCGCCGCCCGAGAGCGCGAGCGCGGGCGAATCGCGCAGGTGATCGACGCGCAGGTCGGTCAGCAGCTCGGACAGGCGCTCCTCGATGTGCTTCTTGGAAAGCGCCACCACCTTGCCGCTCTCGTCGGGTTCGCGCTGCAGCTCGAGCACGGCACGCACGTTTTCCTCGACCGTGAGCTTGCGGAAGATCGAGGCTTCCTGCGGCAGGTAGCTCAGGCCCATGCGCGCGCGGCGGTGGATCGGCATGTGGGCGATGGGTTCGCCGTCGATGGTGATCTCGCCCGCATCGGCGCGCACCAGCCCCACGATCATGTAGAACGACGTGGTCTTGCCGGCGCCGTTGGGGCCGAGCAGGCCGACGACTTCGCCCTTCTGCACGTCGAGCGAGACGTCCTTCACGACGGTGCGGCTGCCATAGCTTTTCTGCAGGCCGCGCGCGACCAGGCGGCTGCCCGGGACGGTGTTGGCTTCCTGGATTCCGGCGGTTTCGATCACTTGCGCCCTTCTCCCTCTCCACTCAGCGTGGTGGTCGAGCGCAGGCCGGTGCCGGGCGCGGGGGTGGGGGCCGGTGCCGCGGGCTTCGCGCCGGCCGGGGCCGAGGCGCCGGGCTTCGGTGCGGTGGCGGCCTTCGGGGTGAGGATGGTCTTGACGCGGCCGCTGGGCGTCGACGCGTTCACTGCCGTGTTCGGCGGCACGGTCGAGCCGTTGACCGTGTAGGTGTCGTTGCCCTGGTCGTAGACGATCAGCGCGCCCTGGCTCTCGTCGTTCGGCGTGGCGCCGAGCAGGCGGCGCATGGTGGCGTTGCGGATGAACTTGACGTTGTCGGCGCGGCTGTCGTACTCGATGACTTCGGATTCGCCTTCGATCCACTCGTCAGGCGCATTGCGCTTCTGCTTGTAGTAGGCGCGCTTGCCGGGTGCCGCCGTGACCACGCCGTACTGGTAGCCCTCGGCATCCTGCCGCACATCCATGCGCGCGCCGCGGATGATGATCGTGCCCTTCGTGACGAGCACGTTGCCGGTGAACACGCTGGTCTGTTTCAGGTCGTCGTAGCGCATGGCGTCGGACTCAATGTTCATCGGCTTGGCGCGGTCGGCGGTCTCGGCCAGGACGCCCGAGGCGAGGCCGGCCAGCAACAGCGCGCCGACGGCGAGGCGGCCGATGCGACGGATCAGGGGGGTGGTGGTGGAGTAGGAGGGCAATGTCATAGAGGCACGAAACTTGCTCTGAACCATTGTATGCGGCGGTTAACACCAGTTCACCAATGCAGATGAAAAAGGCCCGCCGAAGCGGGCCGGTGTCCCTCTCGGGAGACACCTGGGAACCGGCTGCGCCGGACCGCAGGTATCGCCCCCTGCAAGGGGGTGGGCGGCAGCGGACACGAAGTGCCGCGCAGCCCGAGGGGGTCAGCCCTTCTTTGCTTCGCCGACCAGGAAGTTGACGACCTGCAGCACGTTGGTCATGTTGCCGGCGGTCTCGCCGTCCACATACCAGCGGCCGGCCACGGCCATCGCCGGCACGCCGGCCACCTTGTAGGCATCGGTCATCTGCGAGGCGCGCTTGGCCTTGCTGGCCACGCCGAACGAGGTGAAGACTTCCTTGAACTTGGCGCCGTCGATGCCGTTGGCCGCGACCCAGGCAATGATGTTGGCATCGCCATTCACGTTCTGGCGCTGCTTGTGGATCGCATTGAAGACCTTCGGCTGGAATTCGTCGACCTTGCCCAGCGCCTCGAGCGCGTAGTACAGGCGCTGCTTGGCTTCGACGTCGTTGCCCACGAAAGGCACCGGGATGCGGCGGAAGGCGACTTCCTTCGGTGCCGTCTTGGCCCAGGCCTCGAGCGCCGGCTCGAAGTCGTTGCAATGGGGGCAGTTGTACGAGAAGAACTCGACCACCTCGACCTTGCCAGCCGGCGCATCGACCGGCACGCGCTTGTCGAGCACGAGGTACTCGGAGCCGGCCTTGGGGATGCGCGCCTGGGCGTGGGCCGGATTGGCGGCCAGCGAAAGCAGCCCGAGCGAAGTGGCGGCCAGCGAAAAGTCACGACGTTTCATTGAAAGGGTTCTCCTGTTGGTACGGCAGACTGAGCCGGCGTGCGGCGAGGAGTTCCTCGCAAGCGGACACGCGGCGCGCCCCCGGCGCTGAATGGTGGCGGCAAATGCCGCGCGGCGAAGCTTAAAGGCTATTTGCGGCAGCAACAGCGCCCGGTCGGTCAGCGCTGCACGCGGACCAGCGCCGATTCGAGGCCGCCGCCATCGAGCCGCTCCTTGAGGCGGTCGGCATCGTCCTTCTTGTTGAACGGGCCGGCGCGCACGCGGTAGACCGTGCGACCGGCCTGTTCGCGCTCGGTGACACGGGCCTCGACGCCCATCAGCGACAGCTTGGCGCGCTGCGCCTCGGCGTCGTCGGTGGTGCGGAAGGCGCCAGCCTGCACGAAGTACATGAACGGATCGGCGCCGGAAGACGTGGCCGCGGCGCTGTTGTTGCTGCTGCTTGGCGCGGCGGACGCCACGGTCGTGCTGCCCGAACTGGAACCCGCCCGGGCGCGGGCGAGGTCGCCCAGCGGATCGTTGGATGCGGGCAGCGCGTTGGCTTCGGCCGGCACCGGCGCGGCACGCGTCGGCTTGGGTGCGACCACCACGGGCACCGGCGCGGTGGCCGGGGGCGGCGTGCCGGGTGCGACGGCGGTGGTGCTGGTGGCCAGTTCGCCGGTGACCGGGTTGACCGGGCCGGTGGCGGCCGGCGGCGTCGGCCTGGCGGCGCCGGCCTTGCCGGCCAGCGGTGCGTTGGGGTCCCAGTCGCGGTTCTTGCGGGCTTCGGCTTCGTCCTGCTCGGCGCCGCCCTTCTGCGTCTTGGTCACGAACGGGATCGGCACCTTGGTCACATAGACCGCGATGCCCAGCGCCACGCCCAGGCCGATCACCAGGCCGATGATCAGGCCGATGACGATGTTGCCGCGTTGTCTGGTTGTCTTCTTCATGGGAGTGAGGTTCACATCTTGTTCGGCGCACTGACGCCGAGAATCGCGAGGCCATTGTGCAGCACCTGCGCGGTCGCGGCGACAAGCGCCAGGCGGGCCAGCTTGACCTTTTCGTCGTCCACCAGGATGCGTTCGGCGTCGTAGTAGCTGTGGTAGCTGGCGGCCAGTTCGCGCAGGTAGAAGGTGACGTCGTGCGGGGCGAAATCCTTCGACGCCGCGGTGAGCATGGCCGGGTACCTGGCCAGGAGCAGCATCAGCGCCTGCGCTGGAGGACTCTCGAGCGGCGACAGGTCCACATCCTTCAGCGTGGCGGCGTCGCCGCCCCAGCCAGCCAGCACCGAGCAGATGCGCGCATGCGCGTACTGCACGTAATAAACCGGGTTGTCGTTGTTTTTCGTCACCGCGAGGTCGACGTCGAAGGTGTACTCGGTATCGGGCTTGCGGCTCAGGAGGAAGAAGCGCACGGCATCGGTGCTCGTCCACTCGATCAGGTCGCGCAGCGTGACGTAGCTGCCGGCGCGCTTGCTGATCTTGACCTCTTCGCCGCCCTTCATCACGCGCACCATCGTGTGCAGCACGTAGTCGGGATAGCCCTCGGGAATGCCTTCGCCCGCCGCCTGCAGCCCGGCGCGCACCCGCGCGATGGTGCCGTGGTGGTCGGTCCCCTGGATGTTCACGACCTTGTGGAAGCCGCGCTCCCACTTGGCGATGTGATAGGCGACGTCGGGCACGAAGTACGTGTACGTGCCGTCCTTCTTCTTCATCACGCGGTCTTTGTCGTCGCCATAGTCGGTCGACTTGAGCCAGAGCGCGCCGTCTTCCTCGTAGGTCTTGCCGGCCGCCACGAGCTTGCCCACCGCGGCCTCGACGCGGCCGCTGGTGTAGAGGCTCGACTCCAGGTAGTAGTTGTCGAAGCGCACGCGGAAGGCCTGCAGGTCCAGGTCCTGCTCGCGGCGCAGGTACGCCACGGCGAATTCGCGGATGGAGTCGATGTCGTCGATGTCGCCGCTCGCGGTGTATTCGCGATCGTCTGACTTGACGGTCTTCTTCGCCTTGAAGTCCTCGGCGATGTCGGCGATGTAGTCGCCGTTGTAGGCCGGGGCTTTTTCGCCGCTCGGCCACTCGGCGTCGCCAGGCTTGAAGCCGCGGGCGCGCAGCTGGGTGCTGTTGGCCAGCGTCTGGATCTGCACGCCGGCGTCGTTGTAATAGAACTCGCGCCAGACGCTCTCGCCCTGCGAGGCGCGCAGGTTGCAGATGGCGTCGCCCAGCGCCGCCTGGCGGCCATGGCCCACATGCAGCGGGCCGGTCGGGTTGGCCGAGACGAACTCGACCAGCACCTTCTCGCCGGTGGCGGGTTGCTGGCCGAAAGTGTTACCTGCGGACAGCACCTCGCGCACGATCTGCTGCTTGGCGGCGGTCTTCAGGCGGATGTTGAGGAAACCGGGCCCGGCGATCTCGATGGCCTCGACCCATTGGCCGAAAGCGGGGGTGGCGAGCAGCGCAGCGCTCAGTTGCTCGGCCAGTTCGCGGGGCTTGCGCGCGAGCGGTTTGGCCAGCTGCATGGCGGCCGTGCTGGCGAAATCGCCATGCGCGGCCACCTTGGGCGATTCGAACGCGGCTTTGGCGCCGGCACCGGGGGAGAGGGATTCGAGCGTGTTCGCGAGCGCCGCGAGCAGCTCCTGTTTGACCAATAGCATCTGCGAATTTTACCGGGGGCAAACCCGGGCGCAGTTGACGATGGTCATCCGATCGTTGCCGCCGCCCGTTACGATGGGCAGCCCCGGGGCGGGGCACCTGTCACAACTCCACCTTGCAAGGACATATCACCATGAAGAAGTTCCTTTCCCTGATCGCCCTGGGCGCCTGCCTGACCTTCGGGGCCGCACAGGCACAAGACAAGGCCCCCGCGCCCGCTGTCGCCCCGGCCGCCGCCGCTCCCGCTGCAGCAGCACCCGCCGCCGGCGGCACCTGCGACGCCAAGGCCATCGACAAGAACGGCAAGCCCCTGGCTGGCGCCGCCAAGGCCAGCTCCATCAAGAAGTGCGAGAAGGAAACCAAGGCCGCTGCAGCTCCCGCCTGCGCCGCCAAGGCCATCGACAAGAACGGCAAGCCGCTGGCCGGCGCCGCCAAGAACAGCTTCATCAAGAAGTGCGAAAAAGACGCCAAGGCCTGAAGCCCGCGCCGCACTGAAAAAGGCCCGCCCCGTGCGGGCCTTTTTTCATGGCGCCCCGGTTCGCTACTTCAGCACGCCCAGCAGATTGTTGAAGTCGTCGGTCCAGGGCCGGGCGCCGGCCACCGGCGCAATGGCCGATGCCGCGGCACCCACCGGGTCGCGCGCCAGCGTCTCCGCCTCTCGCGCGACCAGCACCCAGTCGGTGTCGCGCAGCCAGGCGATCTCGGCGGTGTCGTCGTGCACCAGCTTCGCGTGCAGCCCCTTGGTCTCGGCGATCTTCGCGACCACAGGCGCCAGCGCGAGGAAGCGGTTGGTCACGTGGAAGGCGACGATGCCGCCGGGCCGCAGATGGCGCAGGTAGACATCCATCGCCTCCGCGGTGATCAGGTGGATCGGCACCGAGTCGCCCGAAAACGCATCGACCGCCAGCACGTCGAAGCCCTGCGCGGGCTCGCGCTCCAGCGCCAGGCGCGCGTCGCCCAGCACCCGCTCGATGCGGGCCGGGCTGTCGCGCAGGAAGCTGAATTCGGTGTCGGCCAGATCGAACACCTGCGGATTGATCTCGTAGACCCGGAAGACGTCGCCGGCCCGCCCGTAACCCGCGAGCGTTCCCGCGCCCAGCCCGATCAGGCCGACGCGGCGCGGCCCCGCGGGCGCGGCGGCGATCGCGCGGCCGATGCCCGACGTGCGGCCGTAGTACGACGTGGGCTCGCTGCGGCGCGCCGCCAGCAGGAACTGCTCGCCGTGCTTGACCGAGCCGTGGAACATCTGCCGAACGTCGTCGGCAGGGTCGTCGCGCCGGTGATCGACGGTCACCAGCGTGCCGTAGAAATTGCGCTGCATGACGCGCGCATCGGCCGAGTCGCCCTGCACCTGCAGCCAAAGGAACCACGCGCAGCAACCCGCGACGGCGACGCAAGCCACCCGCAGCCAGCGTCGGCTGGGCAGCACCGCGACCGCCAGCAGCGCCGTGAGCACCAGGCCGATGCCCAGCTCGTAGTAGGCCGGCAGCACGTGCGGCGCGACCAGCCCCACCGTCACGCCGCCCAGCGCACCGCCCAGCGACAGCATCAGGTAGAAGCGCGTGAGGTAGCGCGGCCCCGGCCGCAGCCGGGCCATCTCGCCGTGCAGGAACATGCACAGGGCGAAGAGGCCCGCCGCGTAGATCGGCAGCGCCGCCTTCACGCTGGTGCCGATGGCGTCCTGCAGGCCGAAGGCGCACAGCAGCAGCATCGCGGCGGCGAGCGGCAGGAACACGCCGCGGCGATACCAGCGGTCGCTCTCGAAGCACAGCACGAAGGTCAGCAGATAGAGCGTGAGCGGCAGCACCCAGAGAAAGGGAACGGCTGCCACGTTCTGGGTGATGTGGTTGGTCACCGCCAGCAGCAGCCAGGAGCCCAGCGCGGGCAATGCGAGCCACAGCAGGTAGTCGGCGGTGCGCAGCGGTTTCTCAGGGGCCGTGGCCGTATCGCCGGAAGCTTGATGCAGCGGCACGTCGGCCCAGCGGCGCGCCACGTACAGCGTGGTGCCGCTGCACAGCGCCACGAACGCCCCGTAGCCCCACGACCATCCGTGCGCCTGCTGCAGCAGCGAACTGCGCGGTTCGATCAGCACCGGATAGCTCAACAGCGACAGCAGCGACGCCAGGTTCGACAGCGAGAAATACCGGTACACCTGCGCGCCCCACGGCGTCCGCGCCACCCACGACTGCACCAGCGGTCCCGTGGTCGAGAGCAAAAAATAAGGCAGGCCGATGGTGCCGAGCAGAAGGCCCAGGATCCACAGCGTCGGGTCTTCGGCGCCGGTCGGCTTCCAGCGCACACTGGTCACGATCGGCAGGAAAGCCAGGCTCGCGAGCAAGAGCGCGACGTGCAGCGCCGCCTGGGTGCGCACCCGCAGATGGCGCGTGATCCAGTCCGAATATGCGTAGCCCGCGAGCAGCACGACCTGGAAGAACACCATGCAGATCGACCACACCGCGGCCGAGCCGCCGAACCACGGCAGGATCTGCTTGGCGATGAGCGGCTGGACCAGGAACAGCAGGAACGCGCTGCTGAAGATCGTGCCGGCAAACAGGAGCTGGATGCCGGCGGGTCCCATGCCGGCTTACTTGCCGAAGCCGCGCGCGAGGAACACCGCGACCAGTGGGATCAGCGCGATCAGGTGGGCCTGCACCATCACCAGCTTGCGCGTCTTCCTGATGTCGTCCTCGGCCGGCAGCTTGCCGGTGGCGCGCAGCGTCTTGCGCCAGCGGAAGTAAGTGAGCGTCGGAAAGATCGACAGCACGCCCACGATGATGAAGAGACCCAGCTTCACGTGCAACAGCGGGTTGGTCCAGTACCAGGCCGTGCCCTTCACGCCCCACCAGGTGCGCGCGATGCCGGTGGCAAGCACCGCGATGGCGGCGATGCCGTAGACCATGTCGACCTTGGCAAGCCGCTCGACCACGGCGGCGTTGAGCCACTGAACCCGGCACAGCGCCGCCTCGCTGGAGATGAACACGACCATCGTGAGGATCGCGAGCAGATGCACATAGGCGAGGATGGCTTCGAGGGTCATCGATGGCTTTCTTCCGGTACGGGTTGCAAATGCGAACAGATTGTGACGCTGCTCACGCTTCTTCCGGCCGTCCGCCCCAGAATTCCGGTTTTCCGTACTGGTCCTTGAGGAAATCAAGCCACAGTCGCACCCGCAGCGGCAGGTGCTTGGCGCCCGCGAACACCGCGTAGATGCCGTTGGGCGGTGCAGCGAATTCGTCGAGCACCGGCACCAGCAGGCCGGCGTCGATCTCGGCCTCGACTTCCCAGGTGCTGCGCCACGCGATGCCATGGCCGGCCAGGCACCAGTCGTGCAGCACCTGGCCGTCGGAGCAGTCGAGCGGGCCGCTCGGACGCAGATGGATCAGCTCCTGCACACCGGCTTCGGTGGTAATGCGAAAGGCCCAGCCGCGCGTCTGCGAGGCGTCGCTCGAGAGCGTGAGGCAGGCAAAGCGCGACAGCTCGCCGGGGTGCTTGGGCGCCCCGTGGCGGCGCAGGAAATCGGGCGTCGCCACGCAGCGGCGGCGGTTGTCGGCCAGGCGCACGCTCACGAGCGACGAATCGGGCAGGTCGCCCACGCGCACCGCGCAATCGAAGCTTTCGCCGGTCACGTCGACCACGCGGTCGCTGAGATTGAGCGAGATCGTCACCTCCGGATGCAGCGCATGAAAGCGCGGCACCAGCGGCGCGACGTGCCGTCGCCCGAAGCCGGCCGGCGCCGTCACGCGCAGATGCCCGCTGGCCTTGACACCGCCGGCGCTCACGCTGGCCTCGGCATTCGCGAACTCGGTCAGGAGGCGCTGGCAATCTTCGAGAAACGCACTGCCCTCGTGCGTGAGCGTGATGCGCCGCGTGGTGCGCACCAGGAGCTTGACGCCCAGCCGCTCCTCCAGCGCATCGAGCCGCCGCCCCATGATCGCGGGCGCCACGCCCTCGGCCTTGGCCGCGGCGGTGAGGCTGCCGCGGGCCGCGACCGAGACGAAGGATTCGAGTTGCTTCAGGCGGTCCATGGGGCGGGAACTATATAGATAGAGTCCGCCCCCCGGGGTCAGTCGCCCGCAGTGACGCCACCGGCCCTGAGCGCCGCGATCTCCGCGTCGCCGTAGCCCACTTCTTTCAGCAACTCGTTGCTGTGCTCGCCGATGTGCGGCGGCTGCAGCCGGATGCCGGGGCGCTGGCCACCCAGCGTGAACGGCGCGAGCGGCACCTTGGCCATGTGGCCGTCGTTCATGCGCACGGGCGCGAGGCCGCCGGTGGCGTTCAGGTGCGGGTCGTCGAACAGCTCCTCTGGCTTGGTGATGGGCGCGAAGGGCAGCTCGTTCTGCTCGAACACCGCGGCGAGCTCGGCCGCGCTGCGGTCCGCGAGGTGCGAGCGCAGGATCGGCATCATCCATTCGCGCGCGCGCACGCGGTCGTTGTTGGTCTTCAGGCGCGGATCGGCCAACATGTCTTCGAGGCCGAAGGCCTTGCAGAAGATGGCCCATTGCTTGTCGCTGACGGCCGCGAGGAAGATCTGCTCGCCGTCCTTCACCGTGAACACGTCGTACACGGCCCAGGCCGAGATGCGGCTGGGCATCGGGTCGGCGGCCTTGCCGGTGGCGGCGAACTGCATCATGTGCTGCGCGACGAGGAACACGTTGTTCTCGAACAGCGCGGCCTGCACCTCGCAGCCCTTGCCCGTGAGTTCGCGCTGGCGCAGCGCGGCCATGGCGCCGATGGCGCCGAACATGCCGCCCATGATGTCGTTCACGCTGGTGCCCGCGCGCAGCGGGTCGCCCGAGCGGCCGGTCATGTAGGCCAGGCCACCCATCATCTGCACCACCTCGTCGAGGGCGGTGCGGTGGTCGTAGGGGCCGGGCAGGAAGCCCTTGTGGCTCACGTAGATGAGGCGCGGATTGAGCTTGGCGAGCGTGTCGTAGTCGAGCCCCAGCTTCTTCATCGTGCCGGGCTTGAAGTTCTCGCTCACGATGTCGGCGGTGGCGATCAGGCGCAGCGCGGCTTCGACGCCCTCGGGCTTCTTCAGGTCGAGCGCGATGCTCTTCTTGTTGCGGTTGAAGGTTGGAAAGAACCCCGAGCCCGAGCCGAGCAGGCGGCGCGTGTTGTCGCCCTCGATGGGCTCGACCTTGATGACCTCGGCGCCCAGGTCGGCCAGCAGCAGGCCGCAGGTCGGGCCCATGACCATGTGCGTGAATTCGACGACGCGGATGCCGGCGTAGGGAAGAGGATTGGCTTCAGACATGTGCGATGTGTTCCTGGACAAAACCTTTGGGCAGCCCGGCTTCGGGCGTCATGCCGTAGACCGGTTCGCCGGGCAGGCCGGCCATGAGCGGCGCGCGCGCCGCGATGAGTTTCTGGATGTCGATGCCGGTGCGGACGCCCATGGCCTCGAACATGAAGACGAGGTCTTCGGTCACGGCATTGCCTGAGGCCCCGGGCGCATAGGGGCAGCCGCCGAGGCCGCCGAGCGAGGCGTCGAAGGTGCGCACGCCTTCGTCCCAAGCCGCCAGGCAGTTCGCGATGCCGAGGCCGCGCGTGTTGTGCATGTGGGCGGCGCCGGCGTGCACGCCGATTTCCGCGCGCAGGCGCTTGAAGAGCCGGCGCACCTGCGCGGGATTGGCGTAGCCCACGGTGTCGGAGAGGCCCGCCTCTTCGGCGCCGGCCTCGATGCATTGCGCAGCGAGGCGGATCACGTCGTCCTCGGGCACAAGCCCCTGCAGCGTGCAGCCGAAGGCGGTGGAGATGCCGGCCTCAAGCCTCACCTGCGGTGCGATCGCGCGGCGCAGGTCGGAGATGGCGCGCACCTCCTCGACCATCTCGGTGGGGGTCTTGCGCACGTTGGCCAGCGAATGGGCCACGCTGGCCGACACCGGCATCGTGAGCTTGTGCACGCCCGCTTCGAGCGCGGCCTGCGCGCCCTTGCGGTTGGGCACCAACGCCATCACGGTGAGGCCGGGCAGCGTGATCGCATGGCGCACCACCTCGGCGGCATCGGCCATCTGGGGCAGCAGCTTCGCGGGCACGAACGAGGCGACTTCGATCTCGCGCACGCCGGCGGCGTAGAGCGCGTCGATCCAGCGCAGCTTGTCTGCCGTGGGCATGGTGGCCTTGACCGATTGCAGGCCGTCGCGCGGGCCGACCTCGCTGATGAGGACATCGGGGGGTGTCATCGACTTCGTCTCCTTGGCGCGATCATGTTGCGGATCGCTTGACAGTTCTATCTTACAGAACTAAATTCTGCCAAACAGAATTAGACTGCCGATCGACTTTCCCTGTCAAGTCACGCCCATGCCCCGCAAAGCCCAGACTGAATCGGTTTCCGACCTCAATGCCGCCCCCGGCGGTGCCGCCGCGGTCGATCGCGCGCTGAGCTTGCTGTCGGCGTTCCAGGCGGGCGACGAGGCGCTGTCGCTTGCGCAGTTCGCCGAGCGCACACAGCTCTACAAGAGCACGGTGCTGCGGCTCCTGGCATCGCTCGAACATGCGCGGTTGATCCGCCGGCAGGACGACGGACGCTACGCGCTGGGCATGGAGATCGCGCGGCTGCACGGGCTCTATGCCGCGTCTCAGTCACTCGACCGCATCGTGCTGCCGGTGCTGCGCGCGCTGGCTGCGGCCACCGGCGAAAGCGCCGCGTACCACGTGCGGCAGGTGCAGGGCGAAAGCTGGGTGCGCCTGTGCCAGTTCCGCATCGATTCATCGCATGTGGTGCGCGACCATGTGCGCGCGGGTGACCTGCTGCCCAACGACCGCGGCGCCGGCGCGCGCGTGCTGATCGCCTTCGGGCCCGAGGCCGAGCGGCCGAGCGGTGCGAAGGAGCGCAAGCCCTACGACGCGATCCGCGCGCAGGGCTATTGCGCGCTGGTGGGCGACCGCACGGCCGAGCTCGCGGGCATTTCGGCGCCGGTGTTCCATGCGGATGGCGGGCTTGCCGCGGCCGTCACGCTGACGATGCCGACGCACCGGTATGACGAGGGCTACATCGAGCCGGTGCGGGCGGCGGCGAAGGAACTCGGCGGACAGGTCTGAGGCGTCTTCTTTCTTGCTCCTTCCCCTCCCGGGGGAAGGCTGGGATGGGGGCAAACGGCCTTCGATGAGCCGCTGGTCTTTGTTACGCCGCCGTGCCCCCACCCCAACCCTCCCCCGGGAGGGGAGGGAGAAATACGGTCAGCGCAGGGCGGCGAGCACGGCCCTGTTCTGCTCGGGCAGACCGACACTCACGCGCAGCCATTGCGGCAGTCCATAAGGCCCGAGCAGCGAGACCTCGATGCCCGCAGCCAGCAACCGCGCATGCACGGCCTGCGCATCGCCGACCTGCACCATCAGGAAGTTGCCGGACGACGGGACGTACGCGAGGCCCAGTTCGGTGAAGCCGGCAGCGAGCTGATCACGCCCGGCGGTGTTGAGTTCGTAGGTGCGCGCGAGGAATTCCGTGTCCCCCAACGCAGCCACCGCTGCGGCCTGGGCCGGCGTCGTCACATTGAAGCGCGGGCGCTGCGCATTCATGCGCGCCGCGAGCGCCGGCTGCGACACGCCATAGCCGATGCGCATCCCCGCCAGGCCGAAGGCCTTGGAGAAAGTGCGCGCCACGATCAGGTTCGGCAGGCGCCGCACCCATTCGATGCTGTCGTAGCGCTGCGCGGGCGAGAGGTACTCGGTGTAGGCCTCGTCGAGCAGCACCGTCACGTGCGTGGGCACCGATTGCAGAAAAGCCAGCAGCGGCGCAGCATCGATGAAGGTGCCCGTGGGGTTGTTCGGGTTGGCGACGAAGACCAGCTTCGTGTCGTCGGCGATGGCGGCCCGCATCGCGTCGAGGTCATGGCCGAAATCGCGCGAGGGCACGACGGTGGCGCGCGCATGGGCCTGCGCCGCGGCCTGCGCGTAGACGATGAAGCCGTACTGCGAATAGACGACGTTCTCGCCCGGCTTCAGAGTCACCTGCGCCGCGAGCGTGAGGATTTCGCTCGATCCGCTGCCCAGCGTGAGCCACTCGGGCGACACATCGAGCCGGGCGGCCAGTGCATTCTTGAGCGCGGTGCCGTTGCTGTCGGGGTAGTTGCCCGCGCCTTCAAGGGCGGCAGCGGCGGCGCGGCGGGCCGACTCGGGCATGCCGAGCGGGTTTTCGTTGGAAGCCAGGAGGATCATTTCGGCGGGGTCGGTCTTATTTAAGAAGTTAAATATATCCCGCGCCGGCGGCGCCTCCATCAGTGCCTACCCTTTGGGCAAAAAGCGGCGCCGTGCGGCCATTACCTTCATTTTTGTCATTGATAAATCCCGCTTTCGGCTCTTACTCCTTCGTAAAGTATCGAATAAAGTTGACCTACGTCATTGCGACACCCACGTCTTTAGCTTCCGTATTCCGCCGTATCCCGATTTCCAGGAGAGAAAAATGACCGCCCGCACCACCGCCCACGGACTCCAGGTCGCGACCGAGCTCCACCGCTTCATCGAAGAAAAGGTACTGCCCGCCACCGGCGTGGCCAGCGACGTCTTCTGGAAGGGCTTCGACGCCATCGTGAGCGACCTCGCGCCCAAGAACATCGCGCTGCTCGCCGAGCGCGACCGCCTGCAGGCCGAGCTCGATGCCTGGCACAAGAAGAACCCCGGTCCGATCGCCGACATGCCGGCCTACCGCGCCTTCCTCGAGAAGATCGGCTACCTGCTGCCGCAGCCCAAGGGCGCGAAAGCCACGACCGCGAACGTCGACGCCGAGCTCGCGCTGCAGGCCGGTCCGCAGCTGGTGGTGCCGATCCTGAATGCGCGCTACGCACTCAACGCCGCCAATGCGCGCTGGGGCTCGCTGTACGACGCGCTCTACGGCACCGATGCCATCCCCGAAACCGGTGGCGCTGAAAAGGGCAAGGGCTACAACCCGGTGCGCGGCGCCAAGGTCATCGAATTCGCGCGCAATGTGCTCGACCAGGCCGCGCCGCTGGCCAACGGCTCGCACAAGATGGCGACCGGCTACAGCGTGAAGGACGGCAAGCTGGTCGTCGCGCTGCAGAGCAGCAGCACTGGCCTCGCCGACCCCGCGCAGTTCATCGGCTACCAGGGCGATGCCGCAGCGCCGTCGTCGGTGCTGCTCAAGCACAACGGCATCCACCTGGACATCCGCATCGACCGCAGCACCGCCATCGGCAAGAGCGATGCGGCCGGCGTGAGCGACCTGGTGCTCGAAGCCGCGCTCTCGACCATCCTGGACCTGGAAGACTCGGTGGCCGTGGTGGACGCGGCCGACAAGGTGGTGGCGTATGCGAACTGGCTGGGCATCGTCGAGGGCTCGCTCACCGAAGAAGTCGCCAAGGGCGGCAAGACCTTCACGCGCGGCCTGAACGCCGACCGCGAATACACCGGCGCCGACGGCAAGCCGGTGAAGCTGCACGGCCGCTCGCTCATGTTCCTGCGCAACGTGGGCCACCTGATGACCAACCCGGCCATCCTGTATGCCTCCGGTCAGAGCGTCAAGGAGATTCCGGAAGGCATCCTCGATGCCGTGGTGACCACCACCATCGCCACCATCGACCTGAAGCGCAAGGGCAATTCGCGCACCGGCAGCATCTACATCGTCAAGCCCAAGATGCACGGCCCGGCCGAAGTGGCCTTCGCGAGCGAGCTGTTCGGCCGCGTCGAGCAACTGCTCGGCCTGCCCGCCAACACCGTCAAGCTCGGCATCATGGACGAGGAACGCCGCACCAGCGTGAACCTGAAGGCCTGCATCGCCGAAGCCGCCGCGCGCGTGGCCTTCATCAACACCGGCTTCCTGGACCGCACCGGCGACGAGATGCACACCGCCATGCAGGGCGGCCCGATGATCCGCAAGGGCGACATGAAGTCCAGCGCCTGGATCGGCGCTTATGAAAAGAACAACGTGCTGGTCGGCCTCTCGTGCGGCCTGCGCGGCAAGGCGCAGATCGGCAAGGGCATGTGGGCCATGCCCGACCTCATGGCCGCGATGCTCGAACAGAAGATCGCGCACCCCAAGGCCGGCGCCAACACCGCCTGGGTGCCCTCGCCCACCGCCGCCACGCTGCATGCGCTGCACTACCACCAGGTGAGCGTGACCGCGGTGCAGCAGGAGCTCGAAAAAATCGATGCCGACGGCGAACGCGACAACATCCTCAACGCGCTGCTGCAGGTGCCGATCGCACCCGAAGCCAAGTGGACCGCCGAAGAGCGCCAGCAGGAAATCGACAACAACGTGCAGGGCATCCTCGGCTACGTGGTGCGCTGGATCGATCAGGGCGTGGGCTGCTCCAAGGTGCCCGACATCCACAACGTGGGCCTGATGGAAGACCGCGCCACGCTGCGCATCTCCAGCCAGCATATCGCCAACTGGCTGCTGCATGGCGTGGTGACCAAGGCACAGGTCGACGAGACCTTCCAGCGCATGGCCAAGGTGGTGGACGAGCAGAACGCGGGCGATGCGCTGTACCAGCCGATGGCCGGCAACTTCGCGACCTCGGCCGCGTACAAGGCGGCGCAGGACCTGGTGTTCAAGGGCATCGAGCAGCCGAGCGGCTACACCGAGCCCCTGCTGCATGCATGGCGTTTGAAGGTCAAGGGCGAGGCCTGATCGGCGTGCGTCCGGCACTGCGCCGGACTTGAGCGAACGGACGGCGCCTTCGGGCGCCGTTCTGCATGGCGGGCGGCATGCCATTAGCATTCGTGCCGCCTCCCCTTCTTCCGGACTCTCCCTTCTCGATGAACACGAACGCGGCATCGCCGCCTCCGCCGCGCTGGTCGACCTCCGCGGCCGCCATGCTCGTGGCACTGGCCTCGGCCTTCGCACTGAGCCAGGCCTTTCGCACCGTCGGCGCCATGATGGCCACGCCCCTGAGCAGCCACTTCGGTCTCTCGCCGCAGCAGCTCGGTACCTGGGCCGGCACCTTCCACTTCATGTTCGGGATCATGCAGCTCGCGATGGGCGTGTCGATCGACATGTTCGGCGTGCGGCGCACGGTGCTCACCGCGTTTCCGCTGGCCATCGCGGGCGCCGCGTTGTGCGCGGTGGCGTCGAGCTTTCACATGCTGCTGCTGGGACAGGCGCTGATCGGCGTCGGCTGCGCGCCGGCGTTCCTCGCGTGCACGGTGTTCATCGCGCGGCACTTCGATGCCTCGCGCTTCACCGCGATGTCGGGGCTGGTGATGAGCCTCGCGGGCATGGGCATTCTCTTCACCGGCACACCGCTGGCGCTGCTGATCGAGGCCGCGTCATGGCGCGCCGGCTACACGGTGCTGGCCGCGTTCGCGGTGCTGTCGTGGATCGTCGTCTTCTGGCGCGTGCACGAACCGGCGCGCGCGGTGGATCGGGTTGAACCGACCGAACGCCAGTCGCTGCGCAAGGCCGTGCGTGAACTGCTGCCGTTGTTCGCGATGCCGCACACGCTGGGGCTGCTCTGCTTCGCCTGCGTGTCGTATGCGGCCTTCATCACGCTGCGCGGCCTGTGGCTCGGGCCGGTGCTGCACGAGCGACATGGCCTCTCGCTCGTCGCCAGCGGCAACGTGGCACTGGTGATGACGGTCACCGGCATGATCAGCCCGGCGCTGTTCGGCCGCCTGGACCCGGGCCCCGCACGACGCACGCGCTGGATGATGGGCTGCGCCTCAGCCGGCGCGCTGATGTTCGGCGCAATGGCGTTCACGCATTCGCGCGCGATCGATATCGGTTTGCCGATCGCCTACGGCCTGATCTCTGGCTACAGCGTGCTGCAGTACGCGTACACCAAGAACGGCTACCCCGCGGCGATGACGGGCCGCGCGATGGCGTTGATGAACATGGCGATGTTCCTCGGTGTCTCGCTCATGCAATGGACGACCGGCGTGGCCGCATCGTGGGGCGTGGCGCATGGCGTGGAGCCGTTCCGCGCGGTGTTTCTTACCGTGGCGGGGATGCTGGCTGCGGGGACGCTTGCGTTCTCTCTATTGCCGCGTGCGTCGGTGCCCGCACGCGCGTCCTGAGCGCACGGAGGACCGGAAGCACATCGCTCAGGCGCCGCCGCCGAGACGCGCCCGCACTTCGCGTCGACCCAGTTGCCGCTTGCCGATTGCGTAGACGTCGCTGCGACCGTACATCGCACGGTGGGTGGGCAGGGCGGGCGCAGGACGCTGGGCGGCGCCACTGGGGGTAACGAGGCAGCGACGCAGCACGTCGTAGCGCTTCTCTTCCGCCTGCGTCGCGCACGCTCTCTCAGGAAACTTCGCGAGCGTGATCTCGAACCAGCAGCCATCGACGCGATGCCATTGCGTGGTCTCGTCGATCACGTGATAGACCGCGCAGGGCTCGTCGCCACGTTGAGCGGCCCACGTCTTGCGGGCGGCCTTTCGTGCCGCCTTTGCCTCGGCCAGTCGCCGGTTGGGCAGCAGGATGCCGGTGACCGGATGCACGAACAGTTCGACGTTCGGCGCCTCGCGCAGCGGCACGCTGCGATGTGCGCCCCAACGATGCGGCGGAACGCACACCTCGCCGTCGCGCAGCTCGGCACGCCGCTCCACGAAGTCGTCGATGTGCAGGAAGATGTGCGCCTGCACGGTGCTGCGGCGGTCGATGCCGCTGTTGAGTTCGGCATACACCTTGTCCCAAGGTCGGTGCACCTGCTTGTGCAGCCAGCGCTTGAGCGGCGCGAGGTTTTCGTTGAACCCCTTCGGATGGTCGTAGCCGCGCTTCATGCCCAGGTGCGAGCCGCGATCGCGGCTGTTGCGAAAACCGCGCCCATCGCCTTGCACGCGCCAGCCGCGGCGCGGCCGCTCGACGATGACCTTGTCCATGTCGTCACGCATCGTCGCCCCCTCGCCCGACGCTGCGCGCAGCCTTCTGCAGCGCCACCTTCTGCGCACGCCGCTCCGCGCGATGCGTACGCAGGTGACGCCCGGCGCCCTGGCTGGATTCGCGGCGCGCCATCGCGGCCACCACGGGATTGCGAGGTGCCGAGGACGGCACCGAAAAGTAGAACCGGCCCAGGCGTTTCTCGTCGTCGCGGGCCTTTCGTTGAGCACTCATGTGCGCACACTCCAAAAACAAAAAGGCCCCGGCGAATGGCTGCGCGGGGCCTTTGTCGACGGGCCTCGGGCGGATGCATGGATGCACATCCGGCCGGGGCGGTCGGTGTGCGGGTCAGGTGTTCAGGAAACGGTTCATTGAGTTGGTTTGTCGCCCGGGAGGTTGCAGGTCGCCAGGCGCGGTGGAAAGAAACTGTTGCTGAAAAACGAAGGGCGGATTCTGGCGAGCACATGCGCGATGCGCAAGCGCCGGCCGCATGGCTGTGGCGCAAAGCCGACGCGCTGCCGCACGCTGAATCCAGTTGCATGGCCCCCCCGTATTGATCTCAAGCGCATCGCGCCTCCGAGCTGTTGGCGGTTTCCACAGAGAACCTCGACAACCATTTCTTTCCAGGAGACTTCCATGAAAAAACTCGTGATCGCACTCGGCGTTTCGGTCCTGCTCGGCGCTTGCGCGGGCGGCATGGGCATGAGCGGCAGCTCCGGCATGTCGTCGAACCCGATGGTCGGCGGCGCCGCGATGTACCCGACCAAGGACATCGTCGACAACGCCGTGAATTCGAAGGACCACACGACGCTGGTCGCCGCCGTCAAGGCCGCGGACCTGGTCGGCACGCTCAAGAGCCCGGGCCCGTTCACCGTGTTCGCGCCGACCAACGCCGCGTTCGCAGCCCTCCCCGCCGGCACGGTCGACACGCTGCTCAAGCCCGAGAACAAGCCGACGCTGACCAAGGTACTGACCTACCACGTGGTGCCCGGCAAGATGGACGGCCCGGCGCTCATGAGCGCGATCAACGCAGGCGGCGGCAAGGCCGTGCTGAAGACCGCGAGCGGCGGCACGCTCACGGCAACGATGAGCGGCAGCAACGTGCTGGTGACCGATGCCAAGGGCGGCACGGCGACGGTGACCATCGCCAACGTGTACCAGTCGAACGGCGTGATCCACGTCGTGAACAAGGTGCTGCTGCCGGGTTGATCGCCCGCGCTGCAGCGGACCTGCGTCAGGTCCGTTGCGCAGCCTCGGCTTCGTCGCGCAGCCACTGCGCGAAATCCTGCGCGTCGCGGTTGCTCGCGGCGCGCCTGGACATCTCGATGAAGTAACCGCGGTGCGATGCCGCGCCCTCGCCGAGCGGCGCCACGAGCCGGCCGTCGCGCACCAGTTCGCGCAGCAACGGCAAGCGCCCGATCACCACGCCCTGCCCCGCCACCGCGGCGGCCACCGCATCGGCGTACTGCGTGAAGCGCAGCGTGCTCTTCACGCGCAGGTCTTGCAGCCCCATCACCTTGAGCCACGGCTCCCAGTCGGCGGTCGGGGCTTCGCTGTGGTCCGGGTATTCGATGGTGAGGAGCGTGAGCCCGGAAAAGTCGGACAGCTCCCGCAGCGATGCGGCAACCTGCGGCGCGCACAGCGGGATCACCGATTCCTCGAACAGCGCCGGCCCGACACCGCGGGCAATGGGCGCGAAGCGCACCGCAAGGTCGAGCCGGCTCACGTCCAGGTCGAGCACGTCGAGCGTGGCCGACAGGCGCACGTCGACCTGCGGATGCGTGCCGGTGAAGCGCGCGAGTTTCGGAATGAGCCAGAGCGATGCAAAACCCGGCGTGCAGGTGATCGCCACCTGCCGCGGCGCGGCGCTCGCGCGCACGCGGGCCGTGGCGTCGCGCAGGCGCTCCAGGCTGTCGGTGACTGCGCGCTGCAGCACGCCGCCGGCCTCGGTGAGCGCCAGCGCGCGATGGCGGCGCTCGAACAGCAGCACGCCCAGGCTGGCTTCGAGCTGCTGGATCTGCCGGCTCACCGCCGACTGGGTGAGGTGCAACTCACCGGCCGCCAGCGTGAAGCTGAGCCGTCGCGCAGCGGCCTCGAAACTGCGCAGCAGCTCCAGCGGCGGGAGCTCGCCGCCGGGGGCGCCATGGGCTTTCGCATTCTCAGCAAGCATGCAACGAGTTCCGAATGACCGCGTGTAAGAGAGGGGCCGACTCACTATATTCATTCGTATCCCGAATGCAATGGAGCTTGCCATGAGCACCCAACCGAATACATCCTCCCGCTTCCACGTCAGCCTGCAGACGCGTGCCGTCTTTGCCGTGCCCGATGGCGCGGGCGTGGGCATCGAATGCCGCAGCGGCACTGTGTGGGTCACGCTGGACCGCGATCCACGCGACATCGTGCTCGAGGCCGGCGACCGCTTCGAGGGCACAGAGCACCGGCGCATCCTGGTGTCGGCGCTGCAGTCCTCGTGCATCACCGTGTCGGATGCGCAGCCGGCCGCGATGCCGCTCGCGCGGCCCGCCCGTGCGTGGTCGCCTTGGCGACTTCTGCCCCACGGGTTGTCCCCGGCTTGACCCGGGTGCCATCGGCATCGAACCTCGATGCCATGGACTCCCAAGCATTGATCCTCTACGAACTGGCCGACGGCATCGCGACGCTCACGCTGAACCTGCCGGCCAAGCTGAACCCCATCGCGCATGGCCTGCAGGTCGAACTGCGCGACGCGCTGGAGCGCATCCGCGACGACCACGCGGTGCGCGCCGTGATCCTCACCGGCGCCGGCAAGGCCTTCTGCGTCGGCGCCGACCTGAGCGCGATGGCGCCCGGGGAAGAAGGCAAATCCCTCGGCACGCAGACGGCCGAATGGATGCAGTCGCTGAGCAATCCTCTGATCGAGACGCTGCGCACGCTGCCGGTGCCGGTGGTGGCTGCAGTGAACGGGGCGGCGGCCGGTGCGGGCGTCGGATTGGCACTGGCGGCGGACGTGACGATCGCTGCACGCAGCGCGTACTTCTATCTGCCCTTTCTCCCTAAGCTCGGCATCGTGCCGGACCTGGGCTGCACCTGGGCCATTCCACGGCGTGCCGGCAAGGCGCGTGCGATGGGCATGGCGCTGCTCGACGAACGGCTGAGCGCAGGCCGCGCGGCGCAGTGGGGCCTGATCTGGGCCTGCGCCGACGACGAACAGTTGATGGACGAAGCACGCGCCATCGCACAGCGCCTTGCACGTCTGCCCGCGCATGCGGTCGTCGAGGCACGCGAAGCCTTCGAGGCCTCCGAGCGCCACACGCTGAAGGAACAGCTGCACTACGAAAGCGAACGCCAGCGCGAGCTGATCGACCGCCCGAGCTTCCGCGAAGGCGTGAACGCGTTCCTGCAGAAGCGGCCTCCCGCTTTCGAGAGCCGCTGACATCCCGACACGCCGGCACTGGCGCCTGTCATGGGCCTGCGGGAGAATGCCCGCATGCCCATCCTCAACGCCTTCTACGCCCAGTCGGGCGGCGTCACCTCGGTCATCAATGCGTCGGCCTGCGGCGTGATTGAGACGGCGCGAAAACACCCGGACCGCATCGGCAAGCTCTACGCCGGACGCAACGGCATCATCGGCGCGCTGACCGAAGAGTTGATCGACACCGGCGCCGAATCGGCCGAGGCCATCGCGGCCCTGCGTTCTACGCCTTCAGGCGCGTTCGGCTCGTGCCGCTACAAGCTCAAGTCGCTCGAGAAGAACCGCCGTGAATACGAGCGGCTCATCGAGGTCTTCAAGGCGCACGGCATCGGCTATTTCTTCTACAACGGCGGCGGCGATTCGGCCGACACCTGCTTCAAGGTGAGCCAGCTGTCGCAGTCGCTGGGCTATCCGCTGCAGGCGATTCATGTGCCCAAGACCATCGACAACGACCTGCCGCTGACCGACTGCTGCCCGGGCTTCGGCTCGGTCGCCAAGTACGTGGCGGTGTCCACGCTCGAAGCCTCGTTCGACGTGCGCTCGATGGCGGCCACATCGACCAAGGTGTTCGTGCTCGAAGTGATGGGCCGGCATGCAGGATGGATCGCCGCGGCAGGCGGACTCGCGGCGGACCACGGCATTCCGGTGGTGGTGCTGTTTCCGGAGATCGAATTCGACAAGCCGCGCTTTCTCGCGCGTGTCGATGAACTGGTGAAGCAGCACGGTTACTGCTCTGTCGTGGTGTCCGAGGGATGCCACCATCCCGACGGCACCTTCCTCGCCGAGCAAGGCACGCGCGATGCGTTCGGCCACGCGCAACTCGGCGGCGCTGCGCCGGTGGTGGCGCAGATGATCAAGGACGCGCACGGCCACAAGTTCCACTGGGCCGTGGCCGACTACCTCCAGCGCGCGGCGCGACACATCGCCTCGGCCACCGATGTGAAGCAGGCCTACGAACTGGGGCAGCGCGCGGTCGAACTCGCGCTCGAAGGCCGCAACGCGGTGATGCCGACGATCGAGCGCACCTCCGACGTGCCCTATGCGTACACGATCGGCAGCGCGCCGCTCGAATCGGTGGCCAATGTCGAGAAGCCGATGCCGCGCGATTTCATCTCGGACGACGGCTACGGCATCACCGAGAAATGCCGGCGCTACCTGCTGCCGCTGATCGAGGGCGAGGACTACCCCGCTTACCGCAACGGCTTGCCGGTGTATGTGACGCTGCAGAACGTCGCGGTGGCGAAGAAGCTGCCGGCCTTCGAACTCGCATGACGACCACCGCCGCTGCGGTCATCGACGCCACGCGCTGCCCGCTGTGCGGCGAGTCGAACCGCTGCGCGATGGAAGTGGAACGCGAAACGGGCCAGACGCAACCGCCCTGCTGGTGCATGCAGGTCGACTTCAGCAACGCCCCGCTCGCCCAGCTGCCGGCGTCGATGCGCGGCCTGGCCTGCATCTGCGCGCGCTGCGCCGCGGGAACGCCGCCTCAGGACTGAACGCCGCCCTGCGACTGCGATTGCGTTTGCGACTGCCCCTGTCCGGGTGCAGGCTCGACCGGCTCGGGCGCCGCCACATCGCTGGCCACCACCATCGTCGGCGCCGCCCCGGGCCGTTGCTCGGTGATCACGAGGTGGATGAACTGCAGCTTGCCCACCGCTGTGCGCGGCATCACGAAGGGGTAGTAGTCCGGCTGCCCCATGCTGCGCGACAGTTCGTTGAGCACGTTGGTGAGCAGCACCCAGCCGTTGACGAAATCCAGGAATTTCGCGGCGTCGGGATGCTCGGGCTGCCACAGGTCGTCGGCGGTGAAGAGGTCGCTCGCGAGTTCCACATTGGTTGCGTCGACGCCGAAGCTCATGGCGGTGTCCGCGGTGTCGGCCATGTGCAGGTAGTGGGCCCAGGTCTCGGCCCAGTCCTCCCACGGGTGCGTACTCGCATAGCTGCTCACGAAGCGGTCGGCCCAGTCGGGCGGCGGGCCTTGCTCGTAGTGCTTCTGCAGCGAGGCCGCGTAGTCGGCGCGCTCGTCGCCGAAGAGGGCGCGGTAGTCGTCGAGCCAGTGCGTGGGCTGCACCAGCAGGTCCCAGTAGTAGTGGCCGATCTCATGGCGAAAGTGGCCCAGCAGCGTGCGGTAAGGCTCGCGCATTTCGGCACGGATGCGTTCGCGCACCGCGTCCTCGGCCTCCTCGGCGTTGAGGGTGATCACGCCGTCTTCATGACCCGTCATCACGTGCGGTCCGCCCGGCATGTTGCTGAGGAAGTCGAAGGCCAGGCCGTGCACCGGGTCCGCATGCCGGCTCACCACCGGCAAGCCGAGTGCGAGCAGTTGCGAGATCAGGCGGCGCTTGGCCTGTTCGAGCTTGCCCCAGAAGACCCCGTGGGCCTCGACCGAGAGATCGGGAATGGTCCGCGTGACGCTGCAGGCCAGGCAGTAGCCGGGCGCCAGGCCATGCACGTCGACCGGCACCTCCTCGCCCTCGCGCGCGGCCGGCACCATCCAGCTGCAGGCGGCGGGGGTCATGAGGTTCGTGCAGCGGCGGTAGGTCTTGCCGTGCGGGTCGCCGAAGACGGTGAAGGTGTCGGGCAGCGCGCCGTCGCCTTCGGCGGGCGCCAGCGGCATCACGCCGAGGCGGTCGATCACGTAGCCGAGCGGCGTGTGGCAGGCCAGGCACTCGCTGTTGCGCAGGAACACGGGGCGGCCGCACTGACAGCGGTAGGCGCGGCTCATGGTGGGCGCGGCGAGTTCGGTCGCGAGCGTGGGCGCGGCATCCGGCCCGGCGTCGCCGGCCTGTTCGTTGATGGGATCGTTGATCGGGGAATCCATGTTGTTCTCTTCTTGCTGGGCTTGACGCGGAGGGGACAGCCGCTGCATTGTGGGGCGTGCCCCCGCGCCGTTCGCCAAGCAAACACCGATATGCTTGTAGGACGACGGACCCCGAGACATTCCGCCGCTCCATGACATCCCCACCCACGCCCGAAGCCACCGCCACGCCGGCCCCGCCCTCCATGGGCATCCTGCGCGAACGCTACGGCGAGCGCTATCGCTGGTATCTGCTGCTGTCGGTGATGGTGGGGACGATGGCCTCGATCATGTCGTCGACCATCGTCAACGTCGCGATCCCGGGCATGAGCCATCACTTCTCGCTCGGGCAGGAGCGCGCGCAGTGGGTGAGTTCGGGCTTCATGGTGGCGATGACGGTCTCGATGCTCACCACGCCGTGGCTGCTGTCGCGCTACGGCTACCGCCGCACCTATGTGGGCACGATGGTGCTGCTGCTCGTGGGCGGCGTCGCGGGCGGGCTGGCCAACAACTTCTCGCTGGTGCTGTTCGCGCGCGTGGCCGAAGGGCTCGCGGCCGGCGTGGTGCAGCCCATTCCGGCCATCATCATCCTGCGCGCCTTCGAGCCCCACGAGCAGGGGCGCGCGAGCGGCATCTTCGGCATGGGCGTGGTGCTGGCGCCCGCCATCGGGCCGAGCATCGGCGGGGTGCTGGTCGACCTGTTCGGCTGGCGCTCGATCTTCTTCATGGTGGTGCCCTTCTGCCTGGCCTCGATCTGGCTGGCCTACAAGTTCGTGCCCAGGACGGCACCGGGCGGCGTGGCCGCAGTGCGCGGCGGCGGGCTCGATGCGCGAGGCCTTGCGCTCGGCACCGTCGGCACGCTGTGCCTGCTGAATGGACTGGTCGAGCTGCGCGGCGATTCGCCGCTGCAGGCCGCGCTGCTGCTGGCCGGTGCGCTGGTGTCTTTCGTCGCCTTCGTGTGGTGGCAGCGACGGCTCGCGGCCTCGGGCGGCACGCCGTTGATGAACCTCGCGCTTTTCCAGTACCGGCAGTTCGCGATGGGCAGCGTGGTCGCCTTCATCTACGGCACGGCGCTGTTCGGCTCGACCTACCTGCTGCCGGTGTACATGCAGGTGGGGCTGAGCCTGTCGGCGTCGCATGTGGGCACCATTCTTCTGCCGGCCGGCATCGTGCTGGCCGTGACCATCGCGGGCGTGGGCCGGCTGGCCGACCGGCATCCGACCTGGGTGCTGGTGACCGTCGGCCTTGCGCTGCTGGCGGCCTCGTTCGCGCTGATGATGGTGCTCAGGCTCGACAGCGCGCTGTGGCTGCTGGTGGCATTCGCGATCGTCGGGCGCATCGGGCTGGGGTTCATCCTGCCCTCGCTCAACCTGGGCTCGATGCGGCCACTGGCCAAGCCGCTGATTCCGCAGGGCGCGAGCGCCATCAACTTCGTGCGCATGCTGGGCGGTGCGGCCGGCGTGAGCCTGTGCGCCATCGTGCTCGAGTGGCGGCTTGCCGCGCATGGCGATTCGCTGGCCAATCCGGTGAGCAGCCCGGCGCGGCTGGCCGCCTTCGACGAGGTGTTCGCGATGCTGGCCGGGCTGTGCGCGCTGGCCATCATTGCGGCATGGCAACTGCGCGAAGGGCCAACACGCAACACGGGGTAAACCCCGGCGGACCGGCGGGGCGGTTTCGCTTTCAATTGTTATCAGTTGTATCTGATAACGAAACGGTTCCATGCATCGCAGAAATTTCATTGCCGCCTCGGCTGCGGCAGCGGCCGGACTCGGCCAGTTTTCCCTTTCGGCCCAGGCGGCCGACAACGGCGTCACCGACGGTGAGATCGTCCTCGGCCACACCGGCATCCTGAGCGGACCGCTCGGCGTGCCGGTCAAGGTGGTGATGGCCGGAGCCGGGTTGGCCTTCGATGCGGTCAACGCGCAGGGCGGGCTGTCGGGCCGCAAAATCCGGGTGGTTTCGCTCGACGACGAGCTCAAGCCCGAGAAGGCCGCGGCCAACTACGAGAAACTGCTCGCGGAGCATCGCGTCTTCGCCTTCTTCGGTTGCGTGGGCTCGGGCACCACCGCCGCGGGCGCCAAGATCGTCAACCAGAGCGGCGCGCCGACGGTGGGCGGCTATGCGGTGTCCGATTCGGCCCGCGAGAAGATGGGCGCCGCCGGCTATTTCGTGCGCGCCACCTTCGCACGCGAGGCCCAGGCGCTGGTGCAGCACCTGACGACCATCGGCGTTTCGCGGATCGCGGTGGCCTATCTGGACAACCCCGGCGGCGCGGAAGTCGCCAAGCTGGTCGAGGTTGCGCTGGACACGCTCAAGCTGAAGCCCGAAGCCGCGGTGGCCGTCAAGGGCGACGGCACGACCAACGAGGCGGCCGGCAAGGCGCTCGCCGAGAGCAAGGCGCAGGCCGTGATCATGTACCTGGGTGGCGGCATCGGCGGCGAGGTGATGAAGGCGGCCTGGGCCGCGGGCGGGCGCCAGATGTACTACGGCATGTCGATCGTGCCGGGCGACGTCACCGCCAAGCTCGTGGGCGACAAGACCAGCGGACTGGCGATCTCGCAGATCGTGCCGTATCCGTGGAGCGAGGTCGACGCCACCGCGCGCGAATTCCGCCAGCTGGCCGAGCGCGCCAAGGTTGACCTGGGCTACCTGAGCTACGAGGGTTATGTGAACGCGCTCGTGATGATCGAGGGCCTGCGCCGCACCGGCCGCGACCTGACGCGCGCCAGGCTGCACGCTGCGATGAAGGCGATGAAGCTGCGCATCGGCGGCATGGAGATCGACTTCACCGGCGCGAGCAACACGGGCTCGCGCTTCATCGAGATGGTGCGCGTGACCAAGGAAGGCAAGTTCATCCGCTAGCTGCAGCCTCGCGGTCGGGTAAATGACACCGCGGACGAGGCCGGCGGGAATCGCGGTCTAATCGCCTGCATGTGTCAATTGCTAGGGATGAACTGCAACACGCCGACCGACGTGACCTTCAGCTTCACGGGGTTCGCGCAGCGTGGCGGCCGCACCGACCACCACGCCGACGGCTGGGGCATCGCGTTCTTCGAAGACCGCGGGCTGCGCCATTTCGTCGATCACCAGCCGGCCTGCGAATCGCCGGTGGCGGAACTGATCCGGCGCTACCCCATACAGAGCCGCAACGTCATCGCGCACATCCGCAAGGCGACGCAGGGCGAGGTCAATCTGCAGAACTGCCATCCTTTCGTGCGCGAACTGTGGGGGCGCTACTGGGTGTTCGCGCACAACGGCGACCTGAAGGACTTTCGTCCGCGCCTGCATGGCAACTTCCATCCCGTGGGCAACACCGACAGCGAACACGCCTTCTGCTGGCTGATGCAGGAACTGGCGAAGTCGCACGCGGGCGTGCCCAGCATCGAGGAGCTGACGCTCACGCTGCGCGAACTGGCGCCGCAACTCGCGAGCCACGGCACCTTCAACTTCATGCTGTCCAACGGGCAGGCGCTGTGGGCGCATGCATCGACGAACCTCTGGTACGTGGAGCGGCGGCATCCGTTCGTGACCGCTCAGCTGTCCGATGAAGACCTGGAAATCGATTTCGCCCAGCACACCACGCCGACCGACCGCGTGGCCGTGGTGGTGACCACGCCGCTCACGACCAACGAGACGTGGACGCAATTTGCGCCGGGCGAATTGCATGTGTTCGTGGACGGGCAGCGGTCAGTCACCTGAGGTTTGACGAAACCTTTTGGTTGACACTTTTTTGCAACAATGCAAAAAAGTATCGATGGATCGGGTGTGCGAGAGAATAATAACCGTTCTCATTTGCACCCTATCAGACCGTTCCATGCCCGCTCGTTTCTTCCATCTGCGTCCGACCGCGGTCGCCTCGCTGCTTGCCCTCAACGCCCTGACGGCGATGGCCCAGACCTCCGGCGCCGAACCGGCATCCAGCGGCACCCTGGCCACCGTCAACGTCGAAGCCAGTGCCGACGCGTCGGCCGAAGGCCTGACCAAGCCCTACGCCGGCGGCCAAGTGGCGCGCGGTGGGCGGGTGGGCATCCTGGGCAACCAGGACATGATGAGCACGCCGTTTTCGAGCACCAACTACACCAACGAACTGATCCAGGACCAGCAGGCCAAGAGCGTCGCCGATGTGCTGCTCAACGATCCCTCGGTCCGCCAGGCGCGCGGCTTCGGCAACTTCCAGGAGCTCTACGTGGTGCGCGGCTTCCCCGTGTACTCGGACGACGTGGCCTACAACGGCCTCTACGGCATGCTGCCGCGCCAGTACATCGCCTCCGAATTCTTCGAGCGCGTGGAAGTGTTCCGCGGCGCCAACAGCTTCCTGAACGGTGCCGCGCCCGGTGGCAGCGGCATCGGCGGCGCGATCAACCTGCTGCCCAAGCGCGCGCCCAACGAGCCGCTCACCCGCGTCGGCTTCGGCGTGCAGAGCGGCGGCCAGGGCTTCGTGAACCTCGACCTGGCACGCCGCTTCGGTCCCGACGACAGCCTGGGCGTTCGCGTGAACGCCGTGCGCCGCGAGGGCGGCACGGGCGTGTTCAAGGAAAGCCAGCAACTGAGCGCCTTCGGCGTGGGCCTCGATTGGCACAGCCGCAACGTGCGCCTGTCGGCCGACTTCGGCTACCAGGACTATGACCTGAAGGACGGGCGCCCGAGCCTCACGCCCTCGTCGACGCTGCCGATCCCGCGCGCGCCCGACGCCAGGAGCAACTTCGCCCAGCCCTGGACCTACTCGAAGGAAAAGGACAAGTTCGCCACATTCCGCGGCGAGGTCGACATCACCGACAACATCACGGCCTGGGCCGCCGGCGGCGTGCGCCGCAGCGACGAAGACAACGTGCTGTCGAACCCGACGCTGGTCAATTCGTTCGGCAACACCAGCAACACGCGCTTCAGCAACACGCGCAGGGACCGCATCGGCACCGCCGAGATCGGCGTGCGCGGCAACTTCGTCACCGGCCCGGTGAAGCACACCGTGGTGGCCTCGGCCGCCACGTACAGCAACGACCGCGACAACGCCTACACGATCTCGCGCGGCGCCGTTCTCAACAACATCTACGCGCCCTTCTTCTCGCCCTATCCGGTCGCCAACAGCTTCACCGGCAACACGCTGGAAGACCCGCGCCTGACCGACAAGATCGACACCTCGAGCATCGCCATTGCCGACACCATGTCCTTCATGGACGACCGCCTGCTGGTCACGCTAGGCGCACGCCGCCAGACCATCGAGCAGACCAGCTTCGCCTACACCACGCTCAAGCAGTCGAGCACCTACGACAAGAGCAAGACCACGCCCGTGGCCGGCGTCGTGTTCAAGATCACGCCGACCGTGTCGGCCTATGCCAACTACATCGAAGCCCTCGTCAAGGGCAACGTGGCGCCCGGCACGGTAAACAACCGCCCGGTCACCAACGCAGGCGAGGTATTCGCTCCTTACCAGGCCAAGCAGAAGGAAATCGGCATCAAGTACGACGGCGGCACGCTGGGCGCGAGCGCCGCGTTCTTCACCACCGACCAGCCGGTCTACCAGTACTCGGGCCAGAGCTACGGCCTCTACGGCAAGCAGCGCAACCAGGGCCTGGAGTTCTCGGTGTTCGGCCAGCCGGCCAAGGGCCTGCGCCTGCTCAGCGGCCTGACGCTGCTGGACGCCAAGCAGAAGAACACGCAAGGCGGCGCCACCGACGGCCTGGCCGCCATCGGCGTGGCCAAGCAGCAGGCCAACCTCGGTGCCGAGTGGGATGTGCCGGGCGTGCGCAACCTGTCGCTGAATGCGCGCCTGCTGTACACCTCCAAGCAGTACGCCAACGCTGCCAACACGCAGCAGATCCCGGGCTGGACGCGCTTCGACATCGGCGCGCGCTACCTCGTGGACCTGGGCAACGGCCGCGCGCTCACGCTGCGCGCGCGCATCGACAACCTGTTCAACAAGTCGTACTGGGCCTCGGTGGGTGGCACGCAGGGTTCCAACTACCTGACGCTGGGCGCACCGCGCACCTTCGCAGTGAGCGGCACCATCGACTTCTGATGCGCGCCTTCGCGACCGCCATCCACCGCTGGGCGGGCCTGGCGGTCGCCCTCTTCCTCATCGTCTCGGGCCTGACCGGTGCCGTCATCTCGTGGGACCACGAGATCGACGGCTGGCTCAACCGCAAGCTCTACGACACGCCAAGCCGCGGCCCCTTCAAGGACCCGTTCGATCTGGCCGCAGCGGTCGAGGCGCACGACCCGCGCGCACGGGTCGCGTACATGCCGCTGGGCTTCGAGGAAGGCCACGCGGCCGGCTACTTCGTGCAGCCGCGCACCGACCCGGCCACGGGCAAGCCCTTCAAGCTAGGCTACAACCAGGTGTTCGTCGATCCGGTCACGGCCGAAGTGCGCGGCCGCCGCGACTCGTCGGCCGTCTCGCTCAAGCCCGAGACGCTGATGCCGTTCCTGCGCAAGCTGCACTACATGCTGCACGTGCCGGCGATGTGGGGCACCGACCGCATCGGCTGGTGGATCATGGGGACGGTGGCGCTGGTGTGGCTGCTCGACAGCTTCGTTGCGCTCTACCTCACGATGCCCCGTCGCCTGCGCCGGGCCGTGCATCCGGCGCACCGGCCGGCAACCGCCTGGTGGCAGCGCTGGAAGCCGGCGTGGACCGTGCGCTGGGCGGCCGGCGGCTACAAGCTCAACTTCGATCTGCACCGCGCGGGCGGGCTGTGGATCTGGGGGCTGATCATCGTCGTGGCCTTCACCTCGTTCTCGCTGAACCTCTACAAGGAGGTGTTCCACCCGATGCTCTCTCTGGTCTCCAGGACCACGCCGGGGCCCTCGGCGCTGGTGCCGCTCGCACCGCTGGGCACGCGCATCGAGCCCACCATCGGCTTCCGGGAGATCGTGGCCGAGGCCGAGGCCGAAGCCCGGCGCCGCGGCTGGACGACCCCGCTGGGCGGCGCGTTCTACAACGCGCGCGGCGGCTTCTACAACATCTCTTTCTTCGACCACGCCACGCACGACGACAGCGACGGCATGGGCCTGTCGAACCTCTATCTGGACGGGCGCGACGGCCACATCATCGGCAGCAACCGGCCGTGGCACGGCACGGCAGCCGACGTGTTCGCGCAGCTGCAATTGCCGCTGCACGGCGGGCGCATCCTGGGCATGCCGGGCCGCATCATGATGTCGGCGCTGGGGCTGGTGGTGGCGATGCTGTCGATCACCGGCATCGTCATCTGGGCGCGCAAGCTGCGCTCACGGCGGCTGCAGGCCCGGCGCGAGCGCGAAAGCCGCGCGTCGGCGCCTGTGCTCAGGCAGGACGCAGCGTTTTCTCCAGCGCGTCGATGAACATGGCCGGCACGTCGAAGCCGGTCTGCTCCGTGATTTCCTGAAAGCAGGTCGGGCTGGTCACGTTGATCTCGGTGACCGAATCGCCGATCACGTCGAGCCCGATCAAGAGCAGCCCGCGCGGCGCGAGCACCTTGCCGATCGCCTCGGCGATCTCGCGGTTGCGCGCGGTCAGCGGCTGGGCCACGCCCTTGCCGCCCGCCGCCAGGTTGCCACGCACCTCGGTGCCCTGCGGAATACGCGCCAGCACGAACGGCGCCGGCTCGCCCGCGATGATCAGGATGCGCTTGTCGCCCTGCACCACCTCGGGCACGAAGCGCTGCACCATGATCGTCTCGGCGCCGTCCTTGTTGAGCGTCTCGACGATGGAGCCCAGGTTCAGCGCGTCCTGTTTCACCCGGAAGATGCCCATGCCGCCCATGCCGTCGAGCGGCTTGAGGATGATGTCGCCGTGCTCCGCATGGAAGTCGCGCACCGCCTGCGCACTGCGCGTGACCAGCGTGGGCGTGACGAACTGCGGAAACTCCATGATCGCGAGCTTTTCGGGGTGGTCGCGCAGCGCGCGCGGCGAGTTGACCACCTGCGCGCCCTCGCGCTCGGCCTGCTGCAGGAGGTGCGTCGAATAGATGTATTCGGCGTCGAAAGGCGGGTCCTTGCGCATCAGCACCGCGTCGAAGTCCTTCAGCGCCTTCGACTCGGTGATGTCGACGGTGTACCAGTCCTTCGGATCGCCAGTCAGCGTGATCTGCTGCACCGTCGCCGTGACCAGCCCCCCCGACTTCCACTGGATGTCCTGCGGCAGGCAGGCCGCGATGCGGTGGCCGCGGCGCTGGGCCTCGCGCATCATCGAGAAGGTGGTGTCCTTGTAGATCTTGAAGTGATCGAGCGGGTCGGCGACGAAGAGGATGTTTTTCACGAGACGTTCTTTCCGGCGCCGGGTGCGGCGGCCGCGTTGGTTTCTGGCGCGATGTTGCCGCAAGCGCCGATGCCCTTGCCGATGGAGGCCTTTGCCATTTTCTCCATAAGGCACAGGAATTGCGGCGGTTCGGGGTTCGCTTTTTCGCCATGCATCGCCTTGGCCCCCACGATGGAGACCCCATGAACACACCCGTCCTGCCAGATCCCGCCGCAGTGGTCGACGAATTCCTCCGGCTGGTGATGATCCCCGACCCGCAATCGGCCTCGCGTTTCACCGCGCCCGACATCCGCATCCGCTTCACCGGCAACCGCGAGATGCACGCCCCCGGCGACACCTCGGCCTTCAACGCCAAGCGCTACGCCTGGGTCAAGAAGAAGATCGAGCGCACCGAAACGGTGGCCGGCGGCACGCCCGAGGCCACCGTGGTCTACAGCCTGGGCACGCTCTACGGCGCCTGGCCCGACGGCACGGCCTTCGAAGGCAACCGGTACGTGGACCGCTACGTGGTGAGCCACGGGCTCATCGTGCAGATGGACGTGTGGAACGACAGCGCCGAGTGGCTGCTGGTGCGCGCCGGGCTCGCGGTGCTGTGAGGCGAACCGCATGACCACGCGCTGGCCCGATCTGCTGCCCACGCACGACCGCTTCGACTACCGGCCGATCACGCGCCGCCCCGACTACGTGTGGCCGAACGGCGCGCGGCTGGCCGTGTACCTCGGCTTCAACATCGAGCACTTCGCCTTCGGCGACGGCCTGGGCGCCTGCATCGGCCCGGCCTCGCCGCAGCCCGATGTGCTGAACCACGGCTGGCGCGAGTACGGCAACCGCGTGGGCGCGTGGCGCTGCCTCGAGCTGTTCGATGCGCTCGCGCTGCCCACCGGCGCGCTCATCAACACCGCGCTGTACGACCACTGCCCGGAACTGGTCCAGGCCTTCGTGGCGCGTGGCGACGAGCTGATCGGCCACGGTCACAGCAACGCGGAGCGCCAGGGCGCGCTCGCCGAAGAACACGAGTGTGCCCTGCTGCTGCGCTGCCGCGAACGCATGCTGCGCGAGAGCGGGCAGGCGCCCGCGGGCTGGCTGTCGCCGTGGATCTCGGAGAGCGCCGTCACGCCCGACCTGCTCGGCGAGACCGGCTACGGCTACACGCTCAACTGGTGCCACGACGACCAGCCGGTGCGCATGCGCACGCGCGGCGGCGGCTCGATCTGGTCGGTACCCTATCCGCAGGAGCTCAACGACATCCCGATGATCGTGGGCCGGCTGATGGACGCGAAGGATTTCAGCGCGATGGTGGTCGACAACTTCGACGAGATGCTGATGCAGTCACGCGCGCAGCCGCTGGTGATGGGGCTGGCGCTGCATCCGTACATCGTGGGCCAGCCGTACCGGCTGCGCCGCCTGCGCACGGCGCTCGCGCATCTGGCGCGTGCGCGGGATCGCGGGGAGATCTGGTTCACGACGCCGGGGGCGATCGCAGCGCACATGACGCAGCTTGCGGCAGAGCGGCCGGAAGACTTCGGCTGAAGAGGCACCCGCCCCTTCTTCCGCTTCAGATCTCGATCTTCGACCCCAGCTCCACCACCGCATTGTTCGGCAGCCCCAGGAACGCGGCCGCGCCGCTCGCGTTGTGGTGCATCTGCGCGAACAGCTTCTCGCGCCACGGTGCCATGCCGCTGCCCAGCGTCGGGATCACGACGTCGCGCGAGAGGAAGTAGCTCGTCGCCATCGGCTCGAGCTGGCATCCGCGCAGGCGCGCATGCTCGAGCGCGCGCGGCAGGTCGATGTCGTTCTTGAAGCCGTAGTGCACGATGACCTGCCAGCAGTGGTGGCCCAGCGCCTCGATCTCGATGCGCTTGTCCATCGGAATCCAGGGCACCTCGTGGTTGCGCACGGTGACGAACATGTTCTGCTCGTGCAGCACCTTGTTGTGCTTCAGGTTGTGCAGCAGCGCGTTGGGCACGACGCCCGGCTCCGCGGTAAGGAACACCGCCGTGCCATCCACGCGCGCCGGCGGGCTCACGAACACGGAATCGAGAAACGATTTCAGGTCGATCGCATCCGCATGCTGCGCCTCGCCCATCAGGCGCCGGCCTTCCTTCCACGTGATCATCAGCGTGAACACGAAGCCGCCGATCAGCAGCGGGAACCAGCCGCCTTCGAACAGCTTGAGCAGGTTCGACGCGAAGAACAGGAAGTCGACCACGAAGAAGACCGCGGTCGATGCGATGCACAGTGCCAGCGGCAGCTTCCACGCATAGCGGATCACGAAGAAGGTCAGGATCGTGGTGATCAGCATGTCGGTTGTCACCGCGATGCCGTAGGCCGCGGCCAGGCTGCTCGAGGTGCGGAACATCACCACCGCCAGCACGATGGCCACGAACAGGCCCCAGTTGACCAGCGGGATGTAGATCTGCCCGGCCGTGCGCACGCTGGTGTGCTCGATGTTCAGGCGCGGCAGGTAGCCCAGCTGGATGACTTGGCGCGTCACGCTGAACGCACCGGTGATGAGCGCCTGCGATGCGATCACCGTCGACAGCGTGGCCAGCATGACCAGCGGAATCAGCGCCCACTCGGGCGCCATCATGAAGAACGGGTTCTTCACCGCCTCGGGGTTCTCCAGCAGCAGCGCGCCCTGGCCGAGGTAGTTGAGCGTCAGCGCCGGCATGACGACCGAGAACCATGCGATGCGGATCGGCTTCTTGCCGAAGTGACCCAGGTCGGCGTACAGCGCCTCGGCGCCGGTCACGCACAGCACCATCGCACCCAGCAGGATGAAGCTGGTGCCCGGGTTGTCCCAGATGAACTTCAGCGCATACCAGGGGTTCAGCGCCTTGACGATTTCGGGGTGGTGCAGGATCTGCCACACGCCGAGCACCGCGATGGCAGCGAACCACGCGAGCGTGACGGGCCCGAAGAACTTGCCGATGCCCGCGGTGCCGCGCTTTTGCACGGCGAAGAGGCAGAACAGCACGACCAGGGTGATCGGGATCACGTAATGCGCGAAGTGCGGCGACACCACCTCCAGGCCCTCGACCGCCGACAGCACCGAGATCGCCGGGGTGATGACCCCGTCGCCGTAGAAGAGCGACGTGCCGAAGATGCCGACCACCAGCAGCAGATGGCGCAGCCTGGGCTTGTCGGCCACCGCCCGGGAGGCCAGTGCGAGCATCGCGACCAGGCCGCCCTCGCCTTCGTTGTCGGCGCGCAGCACCAGCACCACGTACTTGATCGAGACGATGACCGTGAGCGTCCAGAAGAACATCGACAGGATGCCGTAGACGTTCTCGACGGTGAACGGCACGTGGCCGTGGCCGAACACTTCCTTGACCGCATACAGCACGCTGGTGCCGATGTCGCCATAGACAACGCCGATGGCGCCGACGATCAGGCCGGCAGAGATTGATTTGGGGGCTGACACGAAGTCGATGGGAAAAGGGCTGGCCGTTGTGGATCGACGCGTCAGACACGCGGGGGCGTCGTGGCGGCGGAACATTCGTTCCACCGCGCGTCACCCCTCCCGCCCTTTTGTTTCCGTTGCTGTGGGGCCGCTATTTTGCCGTTGCCCGGTGACGCCGCAAGCCGACGACGGCAATCATTCGTAGATTTCGGCGTCCGGGTCGGTCGCTTCCATCTCGTAGCTGGCCGCGACCATGGCCAGGCGGCCGACCACGCCGTACATGTAGAAGCGGTTCGGCGCGCTCGCGCCGGGCTTGGCACCAGGCTGGGGCATGTGCGTGCTTTCCGAGAAGGCCAGCGGCACGTAGCTCGCGCCCGGCAGCTTGAGGTTTTCGTCGGCGGCCTGCTCGGCATGCACCCGGTAGAAGCCGCCGACCACGTAGCGGTCCATCATGTAGACCACCGGTTCGGCCACGCCGTTGTGCACGCGCTCGTTGGTCAGCACGCCTTCCTGGACGATCAGTTCGGTCGGCTCGCGCAGGTCGCGGCCCGCGGACGTCTTTGCCGCCGAGGAAGTGCTGGTGCGCGACTTGCCGATCAGCGATTCGACTTCCTTGGCATCGCGCACCGTCACGACGCCCGGGCTGCCGCTGCCGCTGTGGCCGCCCTTGACGACCACGAACGGCTTTTCGTTGATGCCGTATTCCTTGTACTTGCGGCGCACCTTGGTGAGCACCGCGTCCACATGGCTGGTGAGCACGTCGATGCCGCGGCCCTCGGCGATGTCGACGCCTTCGGCCCGCGCATAGATCGGGTTGATGAGCCAGGGGTCGATGCCCAGCAGCTTGCCCAGGCGCTTGGACAGCTCTTCATAGCTGTGCAGGTGATTGCTCTTGCGACGAACCGACCAGCCCGCGTGCAGCGGCGGCAGCAGGTACTGCTCGTGAAGGTCTTCGAGGATGCCCGGCGTTCCCGCAGAAAGCTCGTTGTTGAGCAAAATTGTGCAGGGATCGAAGTTCTTCAGCCCCAGTCGACGCTTGCCGCGCACTACCGGCTCGAGAGTCACGGTCTCACCGTTGGGCAGCTCGATCTTCTTGGGCGACTTGATGGCCGGGTCGACGGAGCCGATCCGCACGTTGAGCCCCGCCATGTGGAAGATGCGCACCAGTTGCGCGATATTAGCGAGATAAAAGGTATTTTTGGAGTGATTTTCCGGAATGACGAGCAGGTTGCGCGCCTCCGGACAGATCTTCTCGATGGCCGCCTGCGCGGCCTGCACCGCCAGCGGCAGCATCTCCTTGGTGAGGTTGTTCCAGCCGCCCGGGAACAGGTTGGTATCGACCGGCGCAAGCTTGAAGCCCGCATTGCGGATGTCCACTGAGCTGTAGAACGGCGGCGTGTGCTCCATCCATTCGAGGCGGAACCAGCGCTCGATGGCGGGCATCGAGTCGAGCACCCGCTGCTCCAGTTCGTTGATCGGGCCGGTCAGGGCGGTGACTAGATGCGGAACCATGCGGCGGCCTTCTTCGATTTGTTAGAGGCTGAGAGGCAATTCGGCGTGGCCGAGCAGCCTCCGCGAATGGGTCCAATCAAGGCGCAAAGCGCAGCCATAGCTCGGGCTATGGCGAGCATTTGCAACGCAGAGTGGGCCCGTTTGCGGGGGATGAGCGGTCATGTCGGATTGCCTCTCAGCCTCTCAGAGGTGGAGCGGGATTGTAGGAATTGGGGGTACATGCCCCAATGACAAGACCGCGGGAGCAGCACGCATCAGCTTCGCACTTCGCCCTGGCCGAGCACCACGTACTTGAGCGAGGTCAGCCCTTCGATGCCGACCGGTCCGCGGGCGTGGAATTTGTCGGTGCTGATACCGATCTCGGCACCCAGGCCGAACTCGAACCCGTCCGCGAAGCGGGTGCTCGCATTGACCATGACGCTGGCCGAATCGACCTCGCGCAAAAATCGCTGCGCATGCACATGGTCGCGCGTGACGATGGCATCGGTGTGGTGGCTCGAATAGCGGTTAATGTGCGCAATGGCCTCGTCCACGCCGGCCACGACCTTGATGCTGATCACGGCGGCGAGGTATTCCTCGGACCAGTCGGACTCGACCGCATCGACCACCTTGGCGGCCGGATCGGCGCCCTCGTCCGCTCGCAAGATGCGGGCGGCGGCCGGGTCGCAGCGCATTTCCACGCCCTTGGCGGCGAAGATGGCGGCGATCTTGGGCAGGAAGTCTTCCGCGACCGCCTCCGACACCAGCAGGCCTTCGGCGGCATTGCAGGGGCTGTACTTCTGGGTCTTGGCGTTGTCCACGATGCGCAGCGCCATGTCGAACTCGGCCGTGTCGTCCACGTAGACGTGGCAGTTGCCGTCCAGGTGCTTGATGACCGGCACCTTGGCATCGCGGCTGATGCGCTCGATCAGCCCCTTGCCGCCGCGCGGAATGATCACGTCCACGAACTCGGGCATGGCGATCAGCTGGCCCACGGCCTCGCGGTCGGTGGTCTGCACCAGTTGCACCGCCTCGACCGGCAGGCCGGCTTCGGCCAGCGCCTCGGACACCAGCAGCGCGAGCGCCTTGTTCGATTCGATGGCTTCCGAGCCGCCGCGCAGGATGGCCGCGTTGCCGCTCTTGATCGCCAGGCTCGCAGCCTCGATGGTCACGTTGGGGCGGCTCTCGTAGATCATGCCGAACACGCCGATCGGCACCCGCATCTGGCCCACGCGGATGCCGCTGGGCTGCTGCTTCATGCCGATGATCTCGCCGATCACGTCGGCCATGCCGGCGAGCTGCTCGCAGCCCAGGGCCACGGTCTCGATGACCTTCGGGGTGAGCTTGAGGCGGTCGACCATCGGGGCCGAAAGGCCGGCGGCGGTGGCGCGTTCCAGGTCCTTCTGATTGGCGACCGCCAGCACCGGGCCGGCTTCGCGCAGACGCCGGGCGAGCGCCTTCAATGCTATGTTTTTAGTAGCTGCATCCGCACGGGCCATGAGGAAAGCAGCGGTCTTTGCCTGCAGCCCGAGGGCCTGCATGTGCTCGCTGACGTTGAACGCATTCATGCAAACATTTTCCCACGCCGACCTGTGGCCCGGCTTACACAGGCCTTTTGGTGCCTGGAGCCACCAAAGAAAGAAAGCTCAGGCGCGGCGCGCGGCCGCCGGTGCGCTGCTGCACGCGCGACACAGCATCAGCGCCAGCCGCTGCAGGGCCTGCCAGCCGCTGGCGGGCCAGTCGGGCTGCTTCAGGCCCTTGCAGATGCCGTCCACCAGATGCGCCGCTCGCAGCAGCCGGGCCAGCATGCGGTCGTCCAGCCGCGGCAGCACGCGCTCGAAGGCACGCTCGCGCGGGCCCCAGATGCGGTTCTCGCGCAGCGCCATCGGCAGCGGGCGGCCGGCGGCCATGGCGTCTTTCACCCGCTTGAGCGCGCGGATGTCTTCGGCGATGGTGTAGTGCACCAGCACCTCGGCCTCGCCCTCGGCCTGCAGGCCGTCGAGCATGCGCGCCACGCGCTGCGGATTGCCGGCCAGCACGGCTTCGGAGAGCTTGAACACGTCGTAGCGCGCCACGTTGTTGACCGCGCCCTCGACCTCCTCCCAGCTCAGTTCGCCTGCCGGATGCAGCAGCGCGAGCTTCTGGATTTCCTGGTGCGCCGCGAGCAGGTTGCCTTCGACGCGATCCGCAAAGAACTGCAGCGTGCGCTGGCCTTCGTCGCCCGGCATCACGCGCTGGCCCTGCAACCCCAGGCGCTGCGCGATCCACTGCGGCAGCGCGGCGCGCTCGATGGGGTCGACCTGCAGGCTCACGCCGTTGTTCTCCAGCGCCGAGAACCAGGCGCCGGTACGCGTGGCCTTGTCCAGGCGCGGCAGCATCACCAGCGTGAGCGTGCTGTCGTTGCCGGGGGCGGCCTCGGCCAGTTGCTGCAGGGCCGCGCTGCCGTCCTTGCCGGGCTTGCCCGAGGGGATGCGGATCTCGACGATCTGCTTGTCGGCGAACAGCGAAAGCGAGCCCCCCGCCGCCAGCACCGCGCTCCAGTCGAAGTGCGCGCCAGCCACGGTGTAGGAGCTGCGCTCGGTGTAGCCCTGCGTGCGCGCGGCCGCGCGGATGGCATCGGCCGCTTCCTGCGCGAGCAAGGGCTCGTCGCCGTGGATCGTGTAGAGCGGCTTGAGCCCCTTCTGCAGGTGGGCCCCGAGTTGGGCGCTGGCAAGTTGCATGGAATCGCTGCGGCGCGGGGCGCCTAGAGTTCCTTGACGGCCGCGAGGCGGCGCATCAGCTGCTGCGCGATGTCCGACTGCATGTCGCGGAACAGCAGCTCGGCCTCGCCTTCCTTGGCGAGCGCATTGGTCTCGTTGAAGCTCAGGTCTCGCGTCTGCGACACCTCGGAGGCCGCCAGCAGTTCCTTGCCGCCGGGCGTCTTCAGGCTGAAGCGCACGCGCAGGCGCAGTTGCAGCTCGCGCAGCGCGCCGGCGGAGTTGGTCGAGATGACGAAGCGGTCGCGGTCTTCGCCGAGCACCACCAGCACCGCGTCGGCGGTCTTGGCGTCTTCCTTGGGCACCAGCGTCACCGTGCCGGCCGCGCGCAGTTCGCGGCGGACCTGGTTGATCAGCGCGGAATTGCCCTCGACCGACAGCGTCTTGAATGCGAAGACCGGCGCCTTGCGCAGCTCGAAGCCGCAGCCGGCCAGGCCCACGCTGGCGCCCACGGCTGTCAGGCCGAGAAGAAAGCCGCGGCGCGGCAACGAGGCATTGCGTTTGTTCATGCTTCTATCGTTCAAAGGACCACGTTGACCAGACGGCCGGGAACCACGATCACGCGCTTGGGCGGCGCGCCCTCGGCGAAGGCGACGAAGTCGTCGCAGGCGAGCGCGAGCTTCTCGATCTCGTCCTTGGAAGCGCCGGCCGGCACCAGCAGCTTGCCGCGCAGCTTGCCGTTGACCTGCAGCATGAGCTCGATCTCGTCCTGCACCAGCGCCTGGACATCGACCGTCGGCCAGGCCGCATCGAGCAGGCCGCCCAGGTCCTTGTCGTAGCCGAGTTCGTTCCAGAGCTGCTGGGCGATGTGCGGGGTGGCGGGGTACAGGCAGCGCAGCAGGATGCCCAGGCCCTCGCGCACCGCGGCCGCATCGCCCGCGCTGCCGTCGGGCTTGAAGCCTTCGAGCGCGTTGAGCAGCTTCATCGCGCCCGACACCACGGTGTTGTATTGCATGCGCTGGTAGTCGTAGTCGACCTGGCGCAGCACCGTGTGCACCTCGCGGCGCAGCGCCTGCGCGCCCTTGCCGAAAGTCTGTCCGCCCGCCTTGGCCGGCGCGACATCCGCCTGCGCCACGCCGAAGTTCCACACCCGGCGCAGGAACCGGTAGCTGCCTTCGACGGCCGCGTCGTTCCACTCGAGCGTGGCTTCGGGCGGCGCGGTGAACATGGTGTACAGGCGCGCGGTGTCGGCGCCGTATTTCTCGATCAGGTCCTGCGGATCGACGCCGTTGCGCTCGCTCTTGCCCATCTTGCCCACGCCGCCGTATTCCACCTTCGTGCCGTCGGCCGTGGTGCCGCCGGTGATGCGGCCTTGCGCGTCGAGCACAGGCGTGACTTCGGAGGGCGGGAAGTAGTCCTTGCCGCCCTTCTCGTTGCGCTTGTAGAAGATGTGGTTGAGCACCATCCCCTGCGTCAGCAGCTTGGCGAAGGGCTCGTCGGCCTTCACCAGGCCCAGGTCGCGCATCACCTTGGTCCAGAAGCGCGCGTACAGCAGGTGAAGAATCGCGTGCTCGATGCCCCCGATGTACTGGTCCATCGGCATCCAGTAGTCGGCGCCCTCGGCGACCATGGCCTGGTCGTTCTTCGGATCGCAGTAGCGCATGAAGTACCACGACGAATCCACGAAGGTGTCCATCGTGTCGGTCTCGCGCCGCGCGGCCTTGCCGCAGACCGGGCACACCACGCCGGCGTGAAAGCCTTCGTGCTTGTTCAGCGGATTGCCGGAGCCGTCGGGCACGCAGTCGGTGGGCAGCACCACCGGCAGGTCCTTCTCGGGGACCGGCACCGCGCCGTGCTCGTCGCAATGGATGATCGGGATCGGCGTGCCCCAGTAGCGCTGGCGGCTCACGCCCCAGTCTCGCAGGCGCCAGGTGGTCTGCAGTTCGCCCAGGCCCTTCTGTCCCAGCGCATGCGCCACGGCGGCCACGGCCTCCTTGTACGACATGCCGCTGAAGTTGTCGGAGTTGATGGTCACGCCGCGCTGCTTGTCGCCGTACCAGTCCTGCCACTTGTGATAGTCGAAGTGCGGCTCGTCGTCGACCAGCACGACCTGGATGATCTCGATGCCGTACTTGTTGGCGAAGGCGAAATCGCGCTCGTCGTGCGCGGGCACGCCCATCACGGCGCCATCGCCGTAGCCGATGAGCACGTAGTTGCCGACCCACACCGGCACCTGTTCCTCGGTGATCGGGTGCTTCACGGTCAGGCCCGTGGGCACGCCCTTCTTCTCCTGGGTGGCGAGCTCGGCCTCGGTGGTGCCGCCGTTCTTGCACTCCTCGATGAAGGCCGCGACCTTCGGGTCGAGCGTGGCCGCGTGCGCGGCCAGCGGATGCTCGGGCGCCACGGCGCAGAAGGTCACGCCCATGATCGTGTCGGCACGCGTGGTGAACACGTACATGCGGCCGTCCTGGATGAGCTTTCCGCTCGCGTCCTGGATGTCATGCGTGAAGGCGAAGCGCAGGCCCTCGCTCTTGCCGATCCAGTTCTCCTGCATCAGCTTCACGCGCTCGGGCCAGCCCGGCAGCTTGTGCTGGGTGTGCTCGAGCAGTTCCTCGGCGTAGTCGCTGATCTTGAGGTAGTAGCCGGGAATCTCGCGGCGCTCGACCGTGGCACCGGTGCGCCAGCCCTTGCCGTCGATCACCTGCTCGTTGGCCAGCACGGTCTGGTCGACCGGGTCCCAGTTCACCACCTGGGTCTTGCGGTAGGCAATGCCCTTCTCGAGCATCTTCAGGAACAGCCACTGGTTCCATTTGTAGTAGCTCGGATCGCAGGTGGCGATCTCGCGGCTCCAGTCGATGGCCAGGCCCATGGCCTGGAGCTGGCCGCGCATGTAGTCGATGTTCTCGTAGGTCCACTTGGCCGGGGGCACGCCGTTTTTCAGCGCCGCGTTCTCGGCCGGCAGGCCGAAGGCGTCCCAGCCCATGGGCATCAGCACGTTGTAGCCGCTCATGCGCAGGTAGCGCGTGAGCATGTCGTTGATGGTGTAGTTGCGCACATGGCCCATGTGCAGCTTGCCGCTGGGGTACGGCAGCATGGAGCAGGCGTAGTACTTCTTGCGGCTCGCGTCCTCGGTGACGCGGTAGGCATCGGCGGCGGTCCATTGCGCCTGGGCAGCGGACTCGACGTCGCTGGGTTTGTAGCTGGGGTTCATGTCGGCTCGGCAAGAGCCCGGCGCGGGGCGCACCGGGAAGGCGGATTATCGCTTTCAGGCGGGCGTCCGGCCGCCAGACTCTAGACTTGAGGCACGTAACCTGCGTGTTGCGCGGGTAACGCCTGCTTTTCGCCCCGCCTGGAGCCCCATGAAACTGCGCCTCAAACACCTCGCCCTGGGCCTCGCGGCCGCCGCCAGCCTCGCCGCCACGCCCCTGTGGGCACAACAGAACGACAAGCCGCTGCGCATCGTCGTCCCGTTCGCCCCCGGCGGCGCGCAGGACGTCATCGCCCGCTACCTGGGCGCCAAGCTCACCGACCGGCTCGGCACCCCGGTGATCATCGACAACAAGGCCGGCGCCGGCGGCATCGTCGCCGCCGATGCGGTGGCCAAGGCGACCGACGGGGCCACCGTGCTGCTGGCCACGGGCGGTGCGGTCACCATCGCCCCCCATCTGCAGGCCAAACTGCCCTACGACCCGGTGCACGAGCTGGTGCCCGTGGCCCTGGTCGCCGACACGCCGATGACGCTGTCCGTGCGCACCGAAAGCCCCTACAAGACCATCGCCGACGTGCTGCGCGACGCCAAGGCCCGGCCGGGGCAGGTCACCTACGCATCGACCGGCAACGGCACGGTCTCGCACCTCACCGGCGCGCTGCTGGCGCAGGCGAGCGGCGTGGACCTGCTGCATGTGCCCTACCGCGGCGCGGCGCCGGCGCTGACCGACCTGCTGGGCGGGCAGGTGGCGGTGATCGTCACCAGCGTCGCCTCGATCGAGCCCATGGTCGCGAGCGGCAAGGCGCGGGTGCTCGGCACCTTCTCGCGCGCGGCCCTGCCCAGCATGGGCACGGCGCCGACGGTCGGCGAAGCCACGCGCCTCGCGGGCATGGAGGTGCCGGTCTGGGTCGGCGTGATGGCGCCTGCGCGCATGCCGGCCGCGGGCATCGACAAGCTCTCCGCAGCATTGGTCGAGGTGTGCAACCTGCCGGAAACGAAGCAGCGCTTCGCCCAGCTGGGCGCGATCAACACCTGCGGCAATGCGGCGGCGCTCGGCAAGGTGGTGACGGAAGACAGTCAACGCTGGGCCAAGGTGATCAAGCAAGGTGGAATCAAGGTTGACTGAGGCTGCGATGGAAAAGTATCGCGTCGGCATCGCGGGCACCGGCGCCATCGCGCTGGCCTGCGCCGCATGGCTGCGCCAGGCGGGCCACGGCGTCACGCTCTGGTCGCCGGGCGGACAGGGCGCCGAGGCCTTGCGCACGCAGCCGCTGGAGGCGGGCGGCGTGCAGCCCTGCACCGTGACGGTCGAGGTCGCCGACGATGCGGCGCAACTCTGCCACGCATCGGACGTGCTGCTGCTCGCCCTGCCGGTCAACGGGCACAAACACGTGATGGACGCGCTCCTGCCCTTCCTGCGCGACGGCCAGACCGTGATCGTGAGCTCGATGGCTTCGCTGTCGTCGCTCTACCTCCACGAAGCCGCACGGCGGGCAGGCAAGCAGGTGACGGTCGCGAGCTTTGGCACGACCGTGCTGACCGCGCGCCGCGAATCGGGCACGCAGGTCAAGGTGATGACGCGGCGCAAAGCGGTCGGCGTGTCGGCGCTTCCGGGCACGGACGTCGCAGAGGCCGTGGCCCTCTGCACCGCGCTGTTCGGCGAAGGCTTCTTCCCGCAGGACAGCGTGCTCGCGAGCGCGCTGGCCAACGTCAACCCGCAATCCCACGGCCCGCTCGCTGTCTTCAACTGGACCCGCATCGAACGCGCCGAGAACTGGCCGCAGTACCACTGCATGACGCCCGGCGTGTCGCGCGCGATCGAGGCGCTGGACCTGGAGCGCCGCGCCGTGGCGAAGGCCTTCGGCATCGAGCTCGGACCCATCGAAGAGCACTTCGCGCGCTCCTTCGGCACCGCATCGGCGCGGCTCGAGGACATCGCCGCCGAACTGCACGCCAAGCGCGGCGGCCCGCCCGGCCCGGTGCGCACCGACACCCGCTACGTGACGGAAGACATGCCCTACGGCCTGGCCTTCGTCGAGGCGCTGGGGCAGATCGCCGGCGTGCCCACGCCCGCGACGCGGACCATCGTGGACGCCGCCTCGCTGGTCAATGGCATCGACTTCCGCCAGCAGAACGATCTGCTGGCGCCGCTGGGCCTGGCGCGCGAAACCATCGCCGGGCTGCTCTCGCGCCTATGACCCGTCGGCGGGAAAGACCGGCTCGCCCAGGTTGAGCATCAGCCGGTTGGCCCAGGCGAACAGGGCCACCGAATGAATCAGGTCGAGGATTTCGAGTTCCTGGAGCCCGGCCTCTTTCAGCACCCGGATGTCCTCGGCCGACACCTTGTCCGGCTCCGCGCCCAGCTTGATCGAGAACTCGACGATCGCTTTCTCGCGCGGCGAGGTGCCAGCCGACGCGGGCTCCTCGAACACCTGCCCGATCACGTCGTTGCGCTTGGCCAGTTGCTCGAAGCGCTGCGCATGCACCGACGCGCAATACACGCAGCCGTTGACGCGCGACTCCACCGTGGCACCCAGCTCGCGCTCGGCGCGCGGCATGCCGCCCGGCGCGAACATGATCGCGTTGAAGGCGATGGAGCGCTGCAGCAATATCTCGGGCTGGTGCGCGAGCAACAGGAAATAGGGCGAGGTGCGCGCCTGCGGGCTCATCTCGTCCAGCGCGGCCAGCTGGGCCGGCGTGGCGGTGTCGACGCTCACGGTGTCGAGCCACGGCTTCCACTTCAGCACCTCGGTGGTGAAGCCCTTGATGCGGATCGGAGCCGTCATGCCGAAACCTCCGCGGCGGCCAGCGCCTTGAGGCCCGCGACGAGGCGGATCTGGTAGGAGAGAAAAGCGATCAGCTGGCTCAACGCCACGAGCGCCGGCGTCGAGAGGCCATGCGCAGCCAGGGCCTCGATGGCCGCGCGGTCGCCCTCGATCGGGCGTTCGATGAGCTTGCCGGTGAAGCTCAGCATCGCGCGCAGCCGTGTATCTGCGAGCGAGGCGATGTCGCCGCGCTCCACCGCATCGGCCACCGCGGCGTCGGCGTTCTCGGCGGCCAATTCCTCGCGGTAGTGCGCGGCCAGGTTCGGCGCCTTCGAGACGCGGCAGGCATGCAGCGCGACCAGCAGGCGCTCGGTGCGGGTCAAGCCCTCGACCGCGTGCGAGAACATTGCGTCGTGGCTGCTCTGGGTGGCGGCCACGACCTTGTCGCGCTGCCGGCGCAGCGTCCAGGTCGGCTGGTCTGGCGCGAGGGGCACGGCGTCATCGACCACGTCGATGGCCGGCAGCGCCACGGAAAGATTCGTCATGCGGTTCCTTGATGAAGAAAGTTCAGATGCGTTCACCGGGCGGCAGCGCCGGCACCCACTCGTCGCCGAACAGCTCGGGCTCGCTGTAGGCCTCGAGGTTGGCGAAGTGATGGTCGAAGTCCTCGCGATAGAACAGGCTCGCGATGCCGCTCGCCAGCCGCCTGGCGCCATCGCTGATCGCGGGGATGTCACCCGACACCGTGCCGTGCGACAGCGCCGCCGGGTAGCAGAAGCAATGGATGCGCTCAAGCCCCGGGCATTCGCCCGCCACGCGCTCCTGGAATTCGAAGACGGCTCCGAGGTCCGGCGAATCGGACAGCTCCTGGTCCTCGTCGCCGGGCGCGGGCACGAAACGGTCCTTCCACGCCCGGATGTGGGCGGCAATGGCATCGAACTCGGGGCGGTTCGGCCAGTCGACCTTGAAGCCGGTCGAGACGATCAAAAAGTCGAATTCGAAATCGCCCTTGGGCGTCGCCACGCGCATCGAATCGCCCTCGGGCGTGACCGAAAGGATCGGGCAGCCGAAGTTGAAGAACGCATTCGGAAATGCCGACACCCGCAGCGTGCTGCCGTGCGGCGGCGGCACGTTCGCGACGTTGATGTAGTGGCGGATGCGCCATTTCAGTTCGTCGGGCAGATCGAAATGCCCCTGCGTGAGGCCCGGCACGCCGGCGCCCTTGCCCTTGTTGACGCGCGGAAGATCCGGCCGGCGGATCAAGAGCTCAACGCTGCGCGCGCCGGCCTCCAGCGCGGTGGCCGCGCTGTCCATGGCCGAGGAGCCCGCGCCGACCACGCCGACGCGCAGGCCGGCGAGCTGCCCGTAGTCCATCTCGTCGGACGAGTGCGCCCATTGCGAGCGCGGCAGCGCGTTGACGAACGCCGGAACCGCCGGGCCGCCCAGGCCGTCGCGGCCGGTGGCCAGCACGACGCGGCGCGCGAGCACGCTGCGGTCGCCGGCCGGCGTTCGCAGATCGAGCCGCACTGCCGTGCCATCGGGCAGCGGGTGGATGCCGGTGACCGCGGTGTCGTTGCGTACGTCCACGTTCATCACGCGGCGATACCAGCTCAGGTAGTCCATCCACTGGAGGCGCGGGATCTTGTCCATCGCCATCCAGGCTTCGCGCCCGAACTGCGCTTCGAACCACGCGCGGAAGGTGAGCGCCGGCAAGCCCAGCGCGGGACCGGTGAGTTCCTTGGGCGAGCGCAGCGTCTCCATGCGGGCGGTGGTGGCCCAAGGGCCTTCGCGGCCGGCGGGCGAGCGGTCGAACACCACGGCGCGGATGCCCTGCTGCGCCAGCGCCACCGAGGCGGCGAGGCCGGCCTGCCCGCCGCCGATGACGGCCACGTCCAGCATGGCCTCGCCCGCCACCTGCCGCACGGGCATCCACTGGCGGCCGGGGAAGCCGAGGTATTCGAGGTCCTGGGCAAGGCGCGCCTCGAGCGCGGCGAGGGATGAAGCGGAATCTGATGTCATTTGGAAGAACGGAAACAGCGCCCAGTGTAGAAAGCTTCGCGGCCTGCCGAATCGCGCCCGATTGCCCGCAAGTGCGTATGACTGGCCCGGATTTCGCATGCCACAATGAATTCCGACCACAGGGGCAGGCATGGGCAGCAGCAGCAAGAGCAGCAACAGCGAATGGTGGCGTGGCGCAGTGATCTACCAGATCTACCCGCGCAGCTTCATGGACAGCAACGGCGACGGCATCGGCGACCTGCCCGGCATCACGGCCCGGCTCGACCATGTGGCCAGCCTCGGGGTCGATGCCATCTGGGTCTCGCCTTTCTTCCGCTCGCCGATGAAGGACTTCGGCTACGACGTGTCCGACTACCGGGCGGTCGATCCGATCTTCGGCACGCTCGCCGACTTCGACGCGATGCTCGCGCGCATGCATGCGCTGGGGCTCAAGCTCATCATCGACCAGGTGCTCTCGCACACCTCCGACCAGCACGCATGGTTCGTCGAAAGCCGCAGCTCACGCGACAACCCCAAGGCCGACTGGTACGTGTGGGCCGACCGCAAGCCCGACGGCACGCCGCCCACCAACTGGCTCTCGGTCTTCGGCGGCTCGGCCTGGCAGTGGGATTCGCGCCGCAGGCAATACTACCTGCACAGCTTTCTCACCGAGCAGCCCGATCTCAACTTCCATTGCGCCGAAGTGCAGGAGGCCTTGCTCGGCGAGGTGCGCTTCTGGTGCGAGCGTGGCGTCGATGGCTTTCGCTTCGACGCCTGCAACCACCAGTTCCACGACGCGCTGCTGCGCGACAACCCGCCGGCCTCGCTCGCATCCATCGACGAAGTGAGCACGGTGCGCGCCGACAACCCGTACGCGATGCAGCAGCACCTGTACGACAAGAGCCAGACCGAGAACCTGGCCTTCCTCGAAAACCTGCGCCGGCTGCTCGACGGCTACGGCGCGGTCGCGCTCGGCGAGGTCGGCGACGAGAACGCGCCGCCCGTCATGGCGCAGTACACCGAACTGGGCAAGCGCCTGCACCTGGCCTACAGCTTCAGCCTGCTGACGGCGGACCACAGCACAACGCACCTGCGCCACCAGGTCGAAGCGCTCGACCACGCGCTGGCGCCCACGGGCGGCTGGGGCTGCTGGGCGGTGTCGAACCACGACGTGCCGCGCGTGGCCACGCGCTGGAGCGGCGGCGGTGCGCCCGACACACGGCGCGACCGGCTCTGGCTCGCCCTGCTGCTCGCGCTGCGCGGCAGCGCCAGCATCTACCAGGGCGAGGAGCTCGGCCTGCCCGAAGCCGAGGTGCCCTTCGGACTGCTGCAAGACCCCTACGGCCGCGCCTTCTGGCCCGAGTTCAAGGGCCGCGACGGCTGCCGCACGCCGATCCCGTGGCAGGCCGACGCACCCCACGGGGGCTTCACCGCCGGCACGCCGTGGCTGCCCGTCTACGGCCCGCACCTGCCGCTTGCCATCGACAACCAGGCCGACGACCCGGGCTCCATGCTGGCGTTCAGCCGCGCCCTGCTGCACTGGCGCCGCACACAGCCGCTGCTGCGCACAGGGGCCATTGCGTTCATCGACGCGCCCGATCCAGTGCTGTGGTTCGAGCGGCGCGAGGGGAACCAAAGGCTGCAGGCGATCTTCAACCTGGGGAGCGAACCCGTGTGGCTCCCGCTGCGCGATGCGCTGGTGCCGCTGCCGGGCCATCCACTGGGCGCGACCGCCTACGTGCAGGGCAATGGCGAAAGGCGCATGCTGGCGCTGGCGCCCTACGGCGTCTTTTTCGGAACACCTGCCAACGACGAAGGACACAGCTGACCGCCATGCCACCCAAGCCCCTGCCCGCCTCCGAAGTCCGCGCGCTGATGCGCGCCGAACATGGCGACCCGTTCGCCGTGCTCGGGCCGCACGAAACCCGCGAAGGGCTCGAGGTGCGCGCGCTGATGCCCGGCGCGCAGAGCGTGGCGGTGATGCATTCGCGCACCGGCTGGCCGCTGGCGATGCTCGCGCGGCAGGAAGGCTCCGACCTGTTCCGCGGGCTGGTGCCGGCCGCGGAGGCGCGCCTGGGCTATTCGTTTCAGGTCGACTGGGGCTCGCACACCTCGCGGCTCGAAGACCCGTACCGCTTTCCGTTCGTGCTCGGCGAAACCGATGTGTGGCTGCTGGCCGAGGGCACGCACCTGCGGCCCTGGGAGCGGCTGGGCGCGCACCTGCGCGAGATGGATGGCGTGAAAGGCGTGGCCTTCGCGGTCTGGGCGCCGAATGCGCGGCGGGTGTCGGTGGTGGGCGACTTCAACAACTGGGACGGCCGTCGCCACATGATGCGGCTGCGCCGCGAATGCGGCGTGTGGGAGATCTTCGCGCCGCATGTGGCGACGGGCGACAGCTACGAGTTCGAAATTCTTTCCTCGCAAGGCGAGGTGCTGCGCAAGGCCGACCCGTTCGCCTTTTCCTCGCGGCTGCGGCCCGACACCGCCTGCGTGGTTGCGCCGTTGCCGGCCGCGGTGACGATGCCCGAGGGCCGCGCCGAGGCCAACGAGCGCCATGCGCCGATCAGCATCTACGAAGTGCACCTGGGCTCGTGGCGCCGCAAGAACGACGGCCAGGAGTGGCTCGACTACCGCGAGCTGGCCGACACGCTGGTGCCTTATGTGCGCGACATGGGCTTCACGCACATCGAGCTGCTGCCGGTCAGCGAGCACCCGTTCGACGGCTCCTGGGGCTACCAGCCGATCGGGCTCTACGCGCCGACCTCGCGCTTCGGCACGCCCGGCGACTTCCGCCATTTCGTGGAGGCCGCGCATGCGGCCGGACTGGGCGTGATCCTCGACTGGGTGCCCGCGCATTTCCCGACCGATGCGCACGGGCTCGGCCGCTTCGACGGCACGGCGCTGTACGAGTACGCCGATCCGCGCGAGGGCTTTCACAACGACTGGCAGACGCTGATCTTCAACTACGCGCGCACGGAGGTGCGCAACTACCTCGTCGGCAATGCGCTGTACTGGCTGGAGCGCTATGGCATCGATGGCCTGCGGGTCGATGCGGTGGCCTCGATGCTGTACCGCGACTACAGCCGCAAGGCCGGCGAGTGGGTGCCGAATGCGCAAGGCGGCCGCGAGAACCTGGAGGCCATCGATTTCCTTCGCCGCATGAACCGCGTGGTGGGCATCGAGCGGCCCGGCGCGGTGACGCTGGCCGAGGAATCGACGAGCTTCCCCGGCGTGACCCGTCCGCCGGAAAACGGTGGGCTGGGCTTTCACTACAAGTGGAACATGGGGTGGATGAACGACACGCTGGCCTACGCCGGCACCGACCCCGTCTACCGCAAGCACCATCACCAGCAGATCACCTTCGGGCTGATGTATGCGCACACCGAGAACTTCGTGCTGCCGCTCTCGCACGACGAAGTGGTGCACGGCAAGGGTTCGATGATCGGGCGGATGCCGGGCGACGAGTGGCAGAAGTTCGCGGGGCTGCGCAACCTGTACGGCTATCTCTGGGGGTATCCGGGGAAGAAGCTGCTGTTCATGGGTTGCGAGTTCGCGCAGGTCGCCGAGTGGAACGCGGACCGCAGCCTCGACTGGCACCTGCTGGAGCGGGCGTCGCACCAGGGCGTACGGCGGCTGGTGCGGGACCTGAACAATGTGTACCGGCATTTTCCGGCGTTGCATGAGCTGGACAACGAGGGGGCCGGGTTCGAGTGGATCGTGCATGACGATGCGGATCAGTCGGTGTTTGCGTTTGTTCGTCGTGCGCGCGACGGAGCGTTTGTGATGGTGGTGTGCAACTTCACGCCGTTGCCTCGGCATGCGTATCGGCTTGGGGTTCCTGTTGCGGGGGCTTACCGGGAGATCATCAATACAGATGGCGCCGTTTATGGCGGAAGCGGTGTGGGGAACGGGATTGTTGAAAGCTCGCCTGTGGCTTGGCATGGGAAGGCGGATTCGGTTTCTGTCAGCTTGCCGCCTCTTGCTACTGTGATGTGGGTGTTGGTTTGATGGGGTTGGGATTGTTTTTTTTCCCGGAGCCGGGTCTCGCCCCGGCGGGCGACTTACTTTCTTTTGCTTCGCCAAAAGAACGTAAGCAAAGAAAAGGCGACCCTGCTGTCTGCGTCCCTACGC
>NZ_JARXVG010000013.1 GCF_029892485.1 Variovorax boronicumulans | reverse complement strand
GTGGTCGGCACCGACGCCGATGGCGACGCGCTCACCTACGTCAAGGGCAGCGATCCAGCCCACGGCACGGTGACGGTCAACGCCGACGGCACCTACACCTATGTTCCGGCCCCCAGCTTCAACGGCACCGACACGTTCACCGTGACGGTCAGCGACGGCCATGGCGGCACGACGACGAGCACCGTGACCGTGACCATCGATCCCGTCAACGACGCCCCCGTGTTCGTCGAAGGAAGCGGCGGCGGCACGCCGGTCGACACAGCCACCGGCTACGTCTTCGGCTACGACGAAAACCGCACCGCAGGCACCGTGCTCGGCACGGTCCGCGCCACCGACGTCGACAGCGCAACCATCAGCTACAGCATCCTCTCGGGCAACGACGACGGCTACTTCGCCATCGACCCGGTCACGGGCGAGATCAGCCTCACGGCGGCAGGTGCTGCGGCGTTCGTCAACGACTTCGAAGCAGGGCCCAACGCCCACTCGCTGGTGGTCGGCGCGAGCGACGGCACGATCACGACGAACATCCCCGTCACGCTCAACGAGCAGAACCTCAACGAAGCGCCGACGGCGCCCAACTACAACAAGACCACGGACGAAAACACGCCCGTCAGCGGCAGCGTGGTCGGCAGCGACGTCGACGGCGACACGCTCACCTACGTCAAGGGCAGCAATCCGTCGCACGGCGCGGTGACGGTGAATGCCGACGGCACCTACACCTATGTTCCGGCTCCCAACTTCAATGGCACCGACAGCTTCACCGTGACGGTGAGCGACGGCCACGGCGGCACGACGACGAGCACTGTGACGGTCACGATCGATCCGGTGAACGACGTACCGACGGTGCCCAACTACACAGAGACGACCGACGAAGACACGCCTGTCAGCGGCCAAGTGGTCGGCACCGACGCCGATGGCGACGCGCTCACCTACGTCAAGGGCAGCGATCCAGCCCACGGCACGGTGACGGTCAACGCCGACGGCACCTACACGTACACCCCCGGCGCGAACTTCAACGGCACCGACAGCTTCACCGTGACGGTCAGCGACGGCCATGGCGGCACGACGACGAGCACCGTGACCGTGACCATCGATCCCGTCAACGACGCCCCCGTGTTCGTCGAAGGCGGCGGCGGCGGCACGCCGGTCGACACAGCCACCGGCTACGTCTTCGGCTACGACGAAAACCGCACCGCAGGCACCGTGCTCGGCACGGTCCGCGCCACCGACGTCGACAGCGCGTCCATCAGCTACAGCATCCTCTCGGGCAACGACGACGGCTACTTCGCCATCGACCCGGTCACGGGCGAGATCAGCCTCACGGCGGCAGGCGCTGCGGCGTTCGTCAACGACTTCGAAGCGGGGGCCAACGCCCACTCGCTGGTGGTCGGCGCGAGCGACGGCACGGTCACGACGAACATCCCCGTCACGCTCAACGAGCAGAACCTCAACGACGCGCCGACGGCGCCCAACTACACAGAGACGACCGACGAAGACACGCCTGTCAGCGGACAGGTGGTCGGCACCGACGTCGACGGCGACACGCTCACCTACGTCAAGGGCAGCGATCCAGCCCACGGCACGGTGACGGTCAACGCCGACGGCACCTACACCTATGTTCCCGGCCCGAACTTCAACGGCACCGACAGCTTCACCGTCACGGTGAGCGACGGCCACGGCGGCACGACCATCAGCACGGTGAACGTGGCCGTCAACCCGGTGAACGACGTGCCATCGGTCACGGTGACCCCTCCAGATGCCGTCTCCGAAGGCAGCCTGCCCGGCGGCATTCCCGCTGCGGGAGAGCCGCCGCTGCAATCGACCGGCAAGATCTCCATCGCGGACCCCGACAGCGCGGCCGGCGACCTTTCGGTGTCGCTCAGCGGCCCGACCGGCGTGACCTCCGGCGGCCAGCCGGTGTCGTGGACCTGGGACGCAGGCACGCACACCCTCACGGGCAGCGTCACCGTCGGCGGCGTCACCACCGAGGTGATGACCGTGGCGGTGGGCAATGTCACTGCCGCGGGCACGGGCCTATTCGAGGCGGGCTACACCGTCACGCTGAAGGGGCCGATCGACCACCTGCCGGGCAACGGCGAGGGCGTGTCGAACCTGCACTTCGAGGCGCATGTGACCGACGGCCAGGCGGCTGCCGCGCCGGTGGGCTTCGATGTGCCCGTCAAGGACGACGCGCCAGTGCTCGTGAGCGGCGAACAGGCCGTCGATGTCGCGCCGATCAACACCAACCTGATGGTGGTCCTGGACCTCTCAGGGAGCATGGGCGAGGAGACGCCGACACGGCTCTCCCGTGCGAAGACGGCGGTCCAGAACCTGATCGACGGCTACGACATGTACGGCGAGGTGCGGGTGCAGCTCGTCACCTTCAGCACGACCGGGCAGGCGCAGCAGGCCTGGATGACGGCGGCAGAGGCCAAGGCGCTGGTGCAGAACCTGCAGGCTTCCGGCAACACCAACTACGACGCGGCCCTGGCTGCGGCGATGAACGGCTTCTCGGCCACCGGCAAGCTGGACGGGGCACAGAACGTGTCCTACTTCCTCACAGACGGCGAGCCGACGCGGGGGGACGGCAACACGGGCCAGCTGACGAACAACAGCAGCAACAGCTCGGCCGACTTCGGCATCCAGGCGGCGGAAGAAGCGATCTGGAAGACCTTCCTCACCAACAACCACATCAATTCGTTCGCACTGGGCCTGGGGTCCGACCTCTTGCCCGCAGCGCAGGGCTACATCGACCCCATCGCTTACAACGGCAACACCGGCACGAACACCAACGGCCAGATCATCACCGACACGAGCCAGCTGAACAATGTGCTGCAGGGAACGATCAGCGTGCCGCCCACGGTGAGCAACCTGCTGACGGGAGGCCTCGGCGGCTCGTCGGGCTTCGGCGCCGACGGCGGCCATGTGTCCGAGTTGAGCATCAATGGCACCACCTACGCCTTCGACAGCAGCACGGGCCTGATGACGAAGACCGGCCCCGCGACCAGCAGCGACTACAGCTACGACGCGGCGACGCACCAGGTCACCATTGCCACCGCGCAGGGCGGCAAGCTGGTGGTGGACTTCGACTCGGGCGAGTTCAGCTATCAGGTGGCACCGAGGACCGCTTCGTCGCAAAACTACGACGAGACCCTCAGCTACCAGGTGGTCGACCGCGACGGCGATGCGAGCAACGCGGCCACGCAGACGCTGCACGTCAACTACACGCCCGCAGCTGGTGCGGCGGGGGCGGCAGCACTGTACACCTCGGCCGATTCGCTGGGTCTGGCCGGTGTCGACGATGTGACGGTGTCGCTCGAGCAGCAGCACGATGCGCCGCATTTGCCATTCGGCGACAGCCCGTGGGGAGGCACGCAGCTGTCCGACATGCTGCAGGCCTACAACGCGGCCGAGTCGCTGCATGCGCTGCTGCAGGCCGCGTTCCCGCCGGCCTTTGCGAGCCCGCAGGCGTCGCCCACCGTGCTGGCCCTGGCGTCGTCGGCCGACTCGCTCACGGCCTACGCGCCGCCCGTGGCCCCTTCGCTCGACGACGAGCTTCACATGGGCCTCGCGCTTCACCACTGACCGACCGGGGCGCCGGCGCCGCTTGTGCGGCGTCGACGCCTTGGGGTCCACACGCTGTCCGCACGTACTTACGCATGTCTGCTTCCCGTCTTCTTCCGTCCGCCGCCGCGGGCCTTTTCCTCCTGCTCGCCGCAACGGGGGCGCTTGCGCAAGCGAGCGCCGCCACCCCGCTGGGCATGACCGAAGCGGTGCGCCTGGCCGCGACCTCGCACCCGACCGTGCGCAACGCCGTCGGGCAGGCGCTGCAGGCGGGCGAGGGCATTGCCGCCGCGCGCTCGGGCTACTACCCGCAGGTCAGCGCCGGCCTCAGTGCGCGCACGGGCAACCGGCAGCTGCAGACCGACGGTCGCCGCCAGATGCACCAGGCCTCGCTGTCGGTGACCCAGATGCTGTACGACTTCGGCAAGGTGTCGAGCGCCGTGAATGAGGCCGAGGCCTCGGCCGCGGCCGCGCGCGCCAAGCTGCTCGTGGCGGTCGACGACGTGGTGCGCGAGACCGCGCAGGCATGGATCGAAGTGCATCGCCAGCAGGCGCTCGGCGAGATCGCGCAGGCCCAGGTGAAGGGCGTGCAGTCGCTGGCCGGCCTGGTGGGCGAGCGCCAGGCCAAGGGCGCGACCAGCCAGTCCGACGTGGCGCAGGCGCAATCGCGCCTGGAGGCCGCGCGTGCCCAGCAACTCAACACCGCGTCGCAGGCCGAGCGCTGGCGCCTCAGCCTCATGCACCTGACCCAGGGCCGCATGCCGGTCGACATTGCCGGCGAAACGCCTGCGCCGCTCGCGAGCGCCTGCGCCGCGCAGCCGCAGACGGCTCTGCCGGCACCGACCGTGCAGATGGCGCAGGCCGAGCACGACATGGCAAAGGCCGCGCTGCGCGGTGCCGATGCCCAGTTGCTGCCCACGCTGTCGCTCAACGCCGGCGTCAACCGGGGACTCGAATCGGGCGCGCGCCTCGCCGGCCAGTCCGCCAACGAAAGCACGCTCACCGTCAACTTCTCCGCGCCTCTGTACGAAGGCGGGCGCAGCCAGGCCCGCCAGCGCGCCGCGGTGCACGCCGTCGAAGCGGCAGAGGCCGCGCTGGGCTATGCACAGCTGAGCGTGCGGCAGCGGCTCGAAGACGCGCGCGTGCAATCGCAAGGCCACGCGCTGCGCCTGCCCGTGCTCGCTGCGCGCGTGCACAGCACGCAGCGCACGCGCGATCTGTACCGCGAGCAATACCTGCAGTTGGGCACGCGCTCGCTGCTCGATCTGCTCAACGCCGAGCAGGAGTTCCACGGCGCGCGCTTCGAACAGGCCGAGAGCACGCACGAAGTGCAGCGGCTCGCAGTCGAGTGCCTGTATCAGGCGGGCCGCCTGCGCGAGGCCTTCGGGCTGGTCGATGCGCGCGACCTCGTGGCCGGAGGCCAGCCATGACCGCCACCACGATGCCCGAGCTTTCTGCCGCGCGGGGCCCCGAGCTGCTCGCCGGCTGGGTCGAGGCCCTGCTGGCCGTGGCCGCCCACTACCATCTGGACACCTCGCGCGAGCGCATCCGTGGTACCGCCGCGTGGAGCGACCGCGAAGACATCCGCGAGCGCGTGCGCCAGATGGCCCGTCAGGCCGGGCTCACCGTGCGCCAGGTGGCGCCACGCCTGGACACCCTGAGCCCCTGGCGCCTGCCTGTGGTGCTGCAGCTGCGCGACGGGCAGGTGGCCGTGGTCACCGCCATTTCGGCGCAAGGCCTGCGGCTGCTGCTCGGCGGCGATCAGGGCGCAGAAACCGTCTGCACGGTCGACGAGCTGCAGCCCGCGCTCGAAGGCATGGCCGTGCTGCGGCCCGCGCAGTCCGCACCCGACTCGCGCGTGGACGCCTACATCCGCCCCGTCGAGCCGCACTGGTTGCGCCAGATCGTGCTGGCCGACTGGCGGCCCTACGCCCACATCCTCGTCGCGTCACTCGCCTACAACCTGATGGCGCTGGCCGGCACGCTGTTTTCGATGCAGGTGTACGACCGCGTGGTGCCCGCGCAGTCGCTGCCCACGCTGCATGTGCTGTTCGGCGGCGTGCTGCTGTCCATTGCGTTCAGCTGGGTCATGCGCGGCGCGCGCATGCGCATCACCGACGTGGTGGGCAAGCGGGCCGACCTGCGCATTTCAGACCGCGTGTTCGGCCACGCGCTGCGCGTGCGCGGCTCGGCGCGCCCGCGCGCCACCGGCACCTTCATCTCGCAGCTGCGCGAGCTGGAGCCCGTGCGCGAAATGCTCACGTCGACCACCGTGGCGGCCGTGGCCGACCTGCCGTTCTTCTTCGTGTTCTGCGTGCTCTTCTGGTTCATTGCCGACTGGCTCGTGCTCGTGCCGCTGGCCGCGTGCGTGCTGCTGCTCGTGCCCAGTCTGCTGGCGCAGCCGCGCCTGCGCGCGCTGGCCCAGGCGGGCATGCGCGAATCGTCGCTGCGCAACGCCATGCTGGTGGAGGCCGTGCAGGGCATCGACGACATCAAGGTGCTGCAGGCCGAGCCGCGCTTCCAGAACCAGTGGAACCACTACAACGCCGTCAACGCCGACTCGGGCCTGCAACTGCGCGCGCTGCTCAACACCCTGAGCAACTGGACGCAGACCGTGCAGGGCGGCGCCTTTGCCTTTGTCGTGTTCTTCGGTGCGCCGCTGGTGATGGACGGCCACATGAGCACCGGCGTGCTCGTGGCCGCATCGATCCTGTCGACCCGGATGCTCGCGCCGCTGGCCGGCGTGACGCAGGTGCTCAACCGCTGGCAGCAGGCCAAGGTGGCCGGCGAATCGCTCGACCAGCTCATGAAGCTCCCGGTCGATCATCCGCCCCAGGAGACGCGCGTGCACCGGCCCGCCGTGCAGGGCGACTACACGCTGCGTGACGCCGTCTTCAGCCACGACGGCCAGACCACCGCGCTGCACGTGAAGGCGCTGCACATCGGCCCTGGCGAGCGCATTGCCGTGCTCGGGTGCAACGGTGCGGGCAAGTCGACGCTGCTGCAGGCGCTGTCGGGTCTCATCGAACCGCGCGCGGGCAGTGTGGTGCTCGACGGCGTGTCGATGGCCCACATCGACCCGGCCGACGTGCGCCGCGACGTCGGGTTGCTCGCGCAAGACGCGCGCCTGTTCCACGGCACCCTGCGCGAGAACCTGCTGATGGGCACGCCCCATGCCACCGATGCCGAACTGATCGGCGCGCTGCAGGCCACCGGCGCCTGGGCGTTCGTGCACCGTCTGCCCACGGGGCTGGACCATCCGCTGCTGGAAGGCGGGCGCGGCCTTTCGGGCGGACAGCGCCAGAGCCTGCTGCTCGCGCGGCTCATGCTCCGCCGCCCCAGCGTGCTGCTGCTCGACGAGCCCACCGCCTCGCTCGACGAAGTGGCCGAGCGCGAAGTGATCGCACAACTGCGCGCGCTGTCCGCAGGCCGCACACTGGTGCTGGCCACGCACCGCCCGGCGGTGCTCGATGCGGTGGACCGTGTCCTCGTGGTGGACGGCGGCGCCGTCGTGCTCGACGGGCCGCGCGACCAGGTGATGGCGCGGCTGCGCCAGGGCGCGGCGGCAGCGCGCGGGACAGCGGCCCCCGCGGGCCGTGGCAAGGAGGCACAGGCATGAACGCCGTGACATCGACCAAGGCACCGGTGCCCGCGCAGGTATCCACCGCCACCGTGTGGGGCCCCGGCGGCGCCGACGACTTCGACGAGGCGCGCGCCAGTGGCTCCGCGCGCGTCGTGTGGTTCATCGCGCTCTTTCTGCTCGCGTTCTTCGTGTGGGCCTGGTGCTTCGAGATCGACGAAGTGTCCAGCGGCATGGGCAAGGTGATTCCCAGCTCGCGCGAGCAGCGCATCCAGTCGCTCGAAGGCGGCATCCTTGCCGAGCTGCGCGTGCACGAAGGCCAGATCGTCGAGAAGGGCCAGGTGCTCGCGCAGCTCGACCCGACCCGCGGCGAATCGAGCGTGGAAGAAACCGCCGCCCGCTACCGCGCCGCACTGGCCAGCAGTGTGCGCCTGCGCGCCGAGGTGGAAGGGCGCAGCACCCTTCAGTTCCCCGCCGAGCTGAAGGCGCACGCGCAACTGGTCGACTCCGAAAGCGCGCTCTTCCGCTCGCGGCAGGGCAGCATGCGCGACACCGTTTCAGGCCTGGGCCAGGCGCTTGCGCTCGTGCGCAAGGAGCTCGACATCACCCGCTCGCTGCAGGTGAGTGGCGCAGCCAGCAACGTCGAGCTCATCCGCCTGCAACGCCAGGCCGCCGACCTGGAGCTGAAGATCTCCGAGGCGCGATCGAACTACATGGTGCGCAGCCGCGAAGAACTCGCCAAGGCCGATGCCGAGGTGAAGTCCTTGTCTTCGGTGGTGCGCGGGCGTGCGGACTCGCTCGAGCGGCTCACCTTGAACTCGCCCGTGCGCGGCATCGTCAAGAGCTTGCAGGTCACCACCATCGGCGGTGTCGTGCCGCCCAACGGCTCGCTCCTGACCCTGGTGCCGCTGGACGACCAGCTGCTGATCGAGGCGCGTATCTCGCCTCGCGACATCGCCTTCATGCGGCCCGATCAGGAGGCGCAGATCAAGATCACCGCCTATGACTACGCCGTGTACGGCGGCCTCAAGGGGCGCGTGGTGACCATCGCACCGGACACCCAGCGCGACGAGGTCAAGCCCGAGATCGTGTACTACCCCGTGCTCGTGCGCACCGACTCCGACGCACTCACCGACAAGGCCGGCCGCCGCATGCCCATCGTGCCCGGCATGGTGACCACCGCCGACATCCGCACCGGTCGCAAGACCGTGTGGGACTACCTGACCAAGCCGCTGAACAAGGCGCGCGAAGCCATGCGCGAGCGCTGACGCGCGCGTGCTCATCTCTCCCAAGAAACCCATCTGACCCAAGAGGACGCTAGCCATGAAAAAGACCCCGAACGCATCACCCACCGTTGCCGCCTTCGTGCTCGCCGCCGCGTTGCTCGGCGCCGCCACCCATGTGGCGGCCCGCGACAACCCCGTGGACCCCGTGAGCAACCCCGACAAGCTGGACTATCGCGACGTCGAGGCGCGCCGGCCTGACTTCAAGGAGCCCTTTCTGCGCGACGGCATCGTGTCGCGGCCCGAGCGCTTTGGCGAGATCAAGCCCGGGGTCAATCAGGCCCAGGTGCTCGCCGTGCTCGGGCAGGCGCTGAGGCAACAGCGCGGCGCGCTCGGCACTGAGTGGGACTACCAGTTCAAGTTCCAGATGCCGCAATCGGCCAACTACCTCGTATGCCAGTACAAGGTCGTGTTCGACGACAGCCAAACCGTGCGCAGCGCCGTGTGGCGCCGTCGGCAATGCCTGGATCTGGTCCCGCACTGAACTGCCAGGCGGTGATCGAGCCGTCGAATCTTCGACTGCGTCAACAGTGGCCGCAGCTTGTGCCGTCCGATAAAAAACCTGTCGTGCGTCCCTACGAGGCCTTCGTGTACGGCAACTCTGCGGATGAGCCGGACAGGTTGGCCGAGCGTTGCTTGGAGGTGATCGAGAGCACGCTCAAGAGCGTCGAACGCGTCGCAGCCTGCTTGCGCGCCGCCGAACTGGAACATGGCATCGGAATCGCGGCCATGACGCGCGCAGAAATCGCCGACGCTGCCGAATGGCACCGCGCCAAGCTGCAAGGTCTGCTGGCTGTGAAGCTGCGATCCACCGGTTGTGGTGACCTTCAAGTGGTGGAAGACCTTCATCTGGTCGTGCGGCTCACGTCCAGACTCACCGCCGCACCAATGCGCGCCGTGCCCGCCTTCTTGCCAGGTGACTTGGTTCACCCGATGCCAGATGATCGAACTGGCTGACATGGCACGTTGCATCTGTGCGCTGCCGCTGATTGTTCGCATGCTTTCCCGGGAGATGCACCGTGATCCGTCGCACCAAGCGCTTTCGAAGAAACTTTCACCGACTGAGCAACATCGCGCTGTGGTTGTACGCCGGCCTCCTCGTCGCCCTCGCGATTGAGGGGCTTCTTGGCTGGGCAACGCAGCCAGTGGGCAAAGCCGAGAGCGCCATCAAGGCCATCAGCAACCCTCCTGCTTGGTAGAAAACTGATGCCGTGCGACACCGCCCGACAGGCGGTTGCCGAGTTCGCGCCAAGCTCGATCAGCGACATGGACGTGTTGAACTCCGCGGATCTGCGACTCCGCCGTTCTGCAGATGAACCCTCATGAGCAGGTAAGGGTACCTTGGCAGGTTCCATGAACGCAGGCCGGGCACGCCCAACTCTGACTCAAGACGCCTCGAGCCCGCATCGGGATTTTGCTTGATGGGTTCGTAGGCCCTCTGCAGTTCATCCAAGAAGCCCTTGTCGGCGCTGCGTGCCTGCATGGTGAGCGCGTTGTACTCAATTGCGGCTGGTGATCTGCGCACCGGCACGAGGGCGAACAAGGAATCGCCGATGCCCTTCGCGCTCAAATCGCTTTCTTCCTCACAGCCTTCGCGGGTGCAGCCTCGGTCTTGCGCTCAGCGGAAACCTTCGTCGCGAATATGCCTGCTGCCTCCACGTGGGCGATCTCAGCCCGCAATCCATCGAAGTGTGCCGGCGTCCACTCGACGGCGGAGAGGAAAGGGCGCGGGAAAGCGGGGAAGGCCTGTGGTTGGGCTGACTTGCTGCGACCTGGAGCGTGGCACACCGTTCTCACCGTCAAGGTCTGCGCGCGCCTCTTTGGCGCGCTGGCGGCCTGCGGCCGTCTTCGAACCCTGACTGCTGCGCTGCGGCGTGCCGGGGACGGTCCCGGGCAATCCCGCCCGCAACCGTTCAAGGAGAACGACATGGCTGCTATGAGCTTTCCCTTCATCACCGATGCGCAGTTCGAACTGCTGCTGGCCAACGGCGCGCAGTCCCGGAGGCAGGCGGATTTCGATCCGGTTCCCGTGGTCAAGCTGTTCACGCCCGACGCCGGCGCGACCTGGCTGCTGAGCGAGATCGATCCCGAAGATCACGGCATCGCCTTCGGGCTCTGCGATCCCGGACTCGGGTTTCCCGAGCTGGGATGCGTGAGCCTCGCCGAACTGGCCGAGGTGCGCGGCATGCTGGGCCTGCCGATTGCACAGGATTCGCACTTCCGGACGGGCAAGCGCCTGAGCGCCTTCGCGAAGGAGGCGCGCATGGCGGGACGCATCCAGGCCTGAGGTCACGGCCGCCGGCTTGGCCGGCGGCCTTCTTTCTGTTTCTTCCTGTCGCCGTCCTTCCCGTTCTTCTCTCTCTATCCCTCTGGCTGCCTCTTCGCTTTGCCTCGGTCCAGCCGTGCGCACACGCGGGGCGAGCTTCGAGGCTGTTGTCGACTCTGATTTCGAACAGTGGCCTCGACGGCCGGATCGGTCCAACCTTCACAGGTTCACGGCCGTCGCGCCGCTTCGGGCGCGTTGCCCCTGCGAGATCCACGCGCGGCGCGTGAACACCATGTGCCTGGATCGCAGCGCGCTCTGCGGTGGGTGAAGACCGCTGACGGCGGGAAACGACGGGTGTATCTCGTGGCCGTGCGTGCACGGCGGTCACCGGTCAGGCCGTCCGCCTGGGCGTCCGGCGACTTCTGACTTTGCGATGGCGACGCATGCTTCGCAGGCACTCGATGGCGTGCCGCCTTCGGCGGGCGGCGCGGGCGATGCGTGCAGGTGCCTGCGGCCTGTGTGCGTTGCCTCTGCGTTCGAAGCCGCCTCTTGGCCGACGCATAGCGCGCTCGTGCCGCTGTCCAGGGCTGCGGGCTTTGCCACCGTCCTCACCCGGTCCTCGCGGTGCTCGGCTGCGGCTTGCGGGCGGTCCCTGGACATCGGCCCTTGTCGCGCGCGCTTCATGCGTCGAGGCGGCTCCGAAAGCAGATGTTCAACCACCGCGGCACATGCCGCAGAAAGGCCCAGCCATGCACGCCAATTCGACTTCCAGCCCGCGCGATGCGGGCAGCCCGCACAACCCCGGCCATCCGACCGCCACGGGCGTTCCCCCCGTACCCCCCGAGGACTCACCCAAAGCAGGTGGGAGCCTGGGCGAATCCGCAGGCACCGCTGCGCGGGGGCGGGACCGCATGGATGTGCGGCAGGTCGTGACGGACCGGATCATCGCGATGCTGGAGAAGGGTGGTTCGGTGTTCCGCGAACGCTGGGCGCGGGCGGCGGCGCGCGGGGTGCCGCGCAACGGCAAGACCGGCGCGCCGTACCGCGGTGCGAACGTGCTGCTGCTCTGGGAGGCGGCGATCGAGGCGGGCTATGCGTCCAACGTCTGGCTGACCTACCGACAGGCGCAGAGCCTCGGTGCCCAGGTGCGCAAGGGCGAGCGCGGTGTGCTGTGCGCACACTTCGAGCGCAAGGCGCGCGAGCGTCGCGGCGATGCCGACGACGTCCTCTCGCAAGGCGGGACGGACGAGGAGGCAATGGCTGCGGACGCCGGTGCGCGCGCGGGCGTGCTGCTGTGCCTGCCGTTCTGGCTGTTCAACGCGGCGCAGATCGACGGGCTGCCGCTCGACGTGGTGGACCTCGGTGTGGTGGCGCCAGCGGAGAACTTGCGGGTGCCGGTGGAACGGGCGATGCGGCTGCTGGGCGGCTGCAATGCGACGATCCGCCACGGCTTCGACCGGGCGGCGTACCTGCCGGCGCTCGACGAGATCCGGCTGCCGTGGCCGCGGGAGTTCACGAGTCCCGAGGCGCAGTGCGCGACGGCGCTGCACGAGCTGGTGCACTGGACCGGGCATCCCGACCGGTTGAACCGGCGCTTCGGACAACGCTTCGGCGATGCGGCCTATGCGTTCGAGGAACTGGTGGCCGAACTGGGCAGTGCGTTCGTGATGGGGCACTGCGGGCTGGTCGATGCCATGGTCGAGGGGCATGCGGCCTACATCGACGCCTGGCTGCAGGTGCTACGCGGCGATCGCACGGCGATCTTCACGGCGGCGCGTCTTGCGGAGGAGGCCTGCGCGTTCATCGTGGCGCGGGAGATGCCGTAGATCGATCAAGTTGCCACCAGCATGCCTCCGGCCTAGCCTGGGGCACCACGGCGAGCAGCTGTGCCATGACCCGGGCTTCTCCAAGGCCTGAGCGGCGGCTGTCGCAAGCGCAGCAACGGCGCCGGCAGGCCCGGGAACCGCCTGCCGTTGCGCAAGGCGCCCGGCTTGCGCTGCATCCGTTCGATGTGGTGCTGCCCGTCGTGGCTGGTACGTCCGCTGTCCGTCAGCCCGGCTGCCGGGCATGGCCGGCACGACGGCGTCCCCGGCCCTTCGCCGGCCTGCGATTGCCCGTGAGTCTTCGCCGCGCGCTCGTCCGAAGGACGGGCCCGTCAGGCGCAGCTCATTGCGACGAAGGAATCGCCGCCGGATCCATCCACAGGGCTTCCCAGACATGGCCGTCAGGATCGGCGAGGTTGCGGTTGTACATGAACCCCAGATCCTGCTTGGGATTGATGTCGGCCGTGCCACCCCATGTTGCCGCGGCGTCGTTCATCATGTCTACCGCGTGTTTGCTGTCGCAATTGATCGCCAGCATCACCTCGCTCGAGCCAGGGGCGGGAAGCGGGCGGCTGGTGAAGCTGCGCCACTTCGCATGGGTGAGCAGCATCACGCTGATGCTTTCGCTCCAGACCATGCATGCGGCGGTGTCGTCGCTGAACTGGGGATTGTGGGTGAAGCCCAGCGCCTCGTAGAAGGCTCTGGATCGCGGCAGATCGGCCACTGGCAGGTTCACAAAAATCGATCGGGTCATGAGGTTCTCCGTAGGTTGGGGCAAGGCCCTTGCGCTTGCCCGGCTCAACCATACGGATCGGCCATCGATCAAGCATTGATGTTTGATAGGACGGCTTCTGGCCTACCCGGCCCCCAGCGCAATGGCCTTGCGCAGACGGCTCAGGCTCTCGGGGGTGATGCCTAGCCATGCGGCGATATGGTGCTGCTTCAGGCGCCTGTGCAGATCCGGTTCCCTGCGGATGAAGTCGCGATAGCGGTGCATCGCGGCGTCGTGGCGGAAGGCAATCTCGCCCGGTTCCTTTTCGATGATCCAGTGACGCTCCAGGTACCCGATGTAAAAGGCTGCGACGTCGGGGAACTTGCTCACGAGCGCCTTGAACGCAGCAAACTCGTATTCCAGAACAGTGCTGTCCTCGATCGCCGTGATCGTGAAGAGGCTGGACTGGCTCAGCAAGGTCGCGCTGACGGACGCGGCAATGCGGCACTCCGGAAAGAAGTACTTGATGACCATGTCGCCGTCCGGGCCGACATGGTGTTGCGCAAACAGGCCCTTCACGACGAACGCAAATGTGGTCGGTACATCGCCTGCGACGATGAACGACTCTTCCTTGCGGTACTGCCGCGGCCGCAGGAGCGATGCCCAAGCATGCTCTGCCTCTTCGGAGAGGTCCGCGTAGGTGCGAACTTTCTTGAAAAAGATATCGGCGCTCATTGATCCACCTTTTGAAGACGTGTCTGGCGTCGGACTCGCGCCGGAAAAGCTGCCTAGTGATGAACGCCACCGGCTGCCACCCTGTCGTGTCCCATGGCGCCACGCAACATGCCGATCGATGGGCATGCCAGTCACCGTAGTCGACCCCGCGGACGGGGCGGGGCAGGCCCAGACCGCCCGCGTTGAAGCGGATGCCGCATGCGGACAGGCATCTAGTTGATGATCTCGCCCATGCCCTCCTGGACGCGGCGCCTGAGTTCCCGAACAAACTCGGCATCGAACGGCTCCCAGCACGGGAGCTCACCGGTGACCTTCAAGGGGTGCCGGCTTCTGTACGAGCGTGTCGGGTTTCCAGGGAATTTCTTGTCTGTCACGTTGGGATCGTTCTCGAAGTCTCCCGTCGGCTCGACGACGTAGACCCGCGGCTTGCCGGCACCTTTGGCGATCTCGGCGGCCAGGCCGGCTCCCTTGCTCAGGGCCGTGAAGTAGATGTGGTTCATCACCAGGCCGTCCTTGTAGTTGGACGTGAATCCCGCGGTTAGCAGGTCGCCCACGCGCAGATCCGCCTTGGTGCCGTGAAAGAAGGGGCCGGAATCCAGGACTGTCATAGAAATTGGAGAGGGTCGCTAGGGGTCGAAGGGGAGAGTGATCAGGTTTTCGTGGCGCCGCTGCGCGGCTGGGCGCCGGTCCGGCTGAACAGACCATCGATGTAGATGTCCAAGTGCCGGTGAGCGATCGCGCGTTCCTGGCTGGCAGAAAGGCCGATGGCGAGCGGCCTGGCGAAGCGGATCGTGGCGAAGACGATGTCTCTCTCCGAGACATCGCCGACCAGCTTCTCGTCTTTCACAGCGCGTGCGAGGAGCGTTTTCAGGAGTGCCGCAGCCCGGGCGCGGAGGTCGGGCCAATCGCGCTTTTCGAGAAGCGGATGAATCATGTTGACGACCCCGATCCCGTTGTCCAGCGCCGCGTGCATGTATTGACGCAGCGCGTCCGCCCGGCTGGACCCGCTCTGGACAATGGTCTCGCCGGCGCCGATGGTGTTTTCCAGCGCATGGCGGGCCACGGCGTGAAGAAGCGCCTGCCGATCCGGAAAATGCCGGTAGAGCGTTCCGATGCCCACGCCGGCGCGCTCTGCAATGGCATCGCGCGAAGGCTCGCCGCCCGCTTGAAGGACGAGTTCGACCGCGACGTCCAGGAGACGCTGGCGATTCCTTTGTGCATCGGCACGCATGGTGTTCTCGGTTTCTTTCGTGGGCGAGGAACATCAGGGGCACCGCTTCGATGATCCATCTCCACGAACGTGGACTGTCGGTCGAGCATGTGGAACGAACCCCGGATCTCCGCTTGCTTGTTGAATTCATCAGCAGGTCGGGCCGAGTGGATGGGTTTGGCATTCCGTGGAAGCCCGACGCGCAATGTCGCTCGACAAGCTCACTGCGCGGTCCCGCCCGACGGCCAGCAAGGAGGCTGTCCCAGGTTTGAGCTCGTCATGAGATGATAAGAAGCGGAGTATATTCCTCCGATTGATGACGTCAACCGTCATGAAAAACTCAAATGCAGACCGAGCGTACGAATGGCGCGAGGTGGAAGTCCAGGTGGTTGGGCCCGGGGTGCTTCAGCTCGGCGGTCAAGGCCGCAAGGTACGCCGCCTTGTTCGTCAATGGCCGGTCGACCAGGATCCTGGCACGGCGGCACAGCTCGGTGTGCACCAGCATCATGGCGCGGCCATTGCCATCGGGTCGTGCGCCTCTGACGTTCGGCACGCCGAACATCGCAGCCGCATGTGCCTTCACCGCCGAATCGCGCGCCATGGTTGTTTCAGGAATGGGACCGGATCATCCCCGGGGGCTTCAAGCCGTGGGGGCAGTTCGTTGGCGAGGGCAGGCCGCCCCGCAGTACGGATGTTCCGATGACGCACCGCTGCAGAGCAGCCGCCACGGGTACGCGCCGTGGTGCGTCGTGTGCCGGCTCTACTGAATGGCGGTGGCAGGCGGTTCGTGCCGTTGCTGCGGGCGTGACCAGCTCGATGCACCTCGGCAACTGTTCCTTGCCATTAATGGCCGAAACAGGCTCGCGCTCGCCCGTGCATCCGTCCGACTGAGGCAGCGCCTTGAAGTCTGGGACGCGGTCTAGAAAACAGTTCGTGTGCGCGATGCACCAGCATTAAAGACCGGAACTGACCAGCCTTGGACGAGAGAGCGCGCTGAGGGGAAGTCGCTTGGAGGGTCATTCCCGTCAAGCGCGATCCTTTCCCTGTACAGGCTGCGGGCGCCCTCTATTTGGCGAGCACGAGGAATTGCGGCCCGCCGCCCGTGGACGGGAGGCTGACTCCTGTACCGAGCGAGCCGGTCGTCCTGTCGATCGTGAAGAGGGTGATCGTGTTGCTGAACTGGTTGGCCGTGTAGGCGAAGCGGCCCGTGCGGTCCACGGTCACGGAGTTGGGCACGCTACCCGCAGCGAAAGGCTGGCCCGGCACCGCCGTGAGCGCGCCCGTGCGCGGATCGATGCTGTACGCCGAGACGTTGTTGGAGTTTCTGTTTGCCGCGTACAGGAAGCGGCCGCTTGGATCGATGGCCATGCCAAAGGGCGTGTCGCCAGCGGGGACCGAGCCGATCGGGGTCAGCGCGCCAGTGGTCGCGTCGATCGAGTAGGCGAGCAACGTGCCGGGGTTGTTGCCGACGTTGGCATAGGCGAAACGGCCCGTGGGCTCGATGGCAATGTCGGTGAGTCCGCTGTTGGAGGGCAGCACGACCGACGCGGGCGGAGAGATCGGCTCGCCTGTGGCCGGGTCCAGGCGGAACGTAGCCAAGGAGGTGCCGTTGATCACCACGAACGCGAAGCGGCCTTGGGGGTCCAGGCCGATCTTGCGGCTGGTGCCACCGGCGACGGCTGTGCCGCCGGTGAGGTCGCCGGTGTTGGCATCGACGTCCAGCCGGTGCAGCATCCCGTCCCCGATCACGTAGGCGTGCTGGCCGTTGGGCGCGATGCCGGTGAAATAAGGGGTCGCTCCGACACCGGCGGTGATGTCGCGCTTCTGTGTCAGTGTGCCCGTGGGAACGGTGGTGGTGTCGATGGTGTACTGGATGACGCCCCTGGTGGTGCCCGAGATGTTGCTGGCGTAGATGTACGGTTTCGAAGGGTGCGTGGTCACATGCTGCGGCGTCCCGTCCGTGGGGAAGCTTCCGACATTCGTGAGGCTGCCATCGGAGCCAACGGTGTACATCGACACAGTTCTCGTCCCCTCGTCGGCGGTGAAGGCGAATCGATCGGCACCGGGCGTCGTGCAGGCGATCGTCACCGCGGCAATGGGCGCTGTGGTCACCGTGCCGAAGGCCTGCTTCGCGATGCACACCTGCAATGCAGTGGGCTGCGTCTTCACCGTCACGCCGTAGTCGGCGCCGACCGCCACCGGCGTCGCGAAGTCGAAGGTGCCGTCGGCGCTCACGGCGAGATCGTCACCCGCGTTGTTCTGCAGCACCAGGCCGCCGGCCGCATCGAGGCCCGTGACCGCAACGCTCACCTTCTGGCCGGTGGTGGCGCAGATCACCGCCACGTTGGCGACGTCGGCATCGCTGATGGTGCCGGACGCGTTGTTCACCGTGCAGGTCTGCGAAGGCGTCGAGGGCTGCTGCTTGACGCTCACCGCGTAGCTCGTGCCCTTGGCGAGTTTCTCGCTGAAGACAAAGGCGCCGTCGGCGGCCACGGCCACGTCGGCCGAGCCGGCCAGTTGCAGCACGAGCCCGCTGCCGAGCAGGCCGCTGACGCTGCCGCCCACCGTGTACTTTGCGTCGGCCGCGGGCGGCGGATTGTTGCCGCCGGGAGGCAAGGGAAAGAAGGAGAAGCCACCCCCACCGCCGCCGCCGCACGAAGCGAGCGCGAGCGGCAGCAGGACGAACAGGGCAAGACGAAGACGGGAAACGAGCGGCATCGCGGGCATTTTTCTTACCTCCGGCAACAAACGGGCGGGGGCGATGTTAGCGGTACGCCGTTCCCTTTGCACTCCCGCCGGTCGGCGGGCCTACCGCGTGTTGTTCAGATGCCGATGCACACTCGGCCAGGCGGACAACGACGCCTTCCCCCCAGACCGCCGCCTCGAGTCTGGTACTGATGCAGCGTCCGATCTCCCAATCCAGGGCCATCAGTTCGGTGTTGAACCGCCAGCGATCCGCTTGCCGAAAAAGCGGCAGCGGGAACGCGGCCCGTCGCTGCAACACTTCGATCTCCGGCCATGCTGCCGCGCTCGTGATCGCGATCGCGATCCGATCCTCCGGCGTCCTTTCGGCGGGGGGCGAGTTCGCTTTGTGGCGCGACGCGTGGAGAATGCGACATGACTTCCCCAATCTTTGCTCCTCTTGCCCCGGACCCTCTCGCCGTTCTGCGCGCGGTGGCCCGCATGGATCTGTCTCTCGGCATCGCCATCAGCCAAAGCCTGGGCCGACCCGTTGCCGAGGATCTGGCGGAACTGCGCGCGCGGGGCTACGTCCGGGAAGTTTCCAGCCCCCGGCACGACGGGACGCCGGGGCACCTGCACACGATCACGGTGCAAGGGCGCGAGGCGCTGCAAAGGCAGGACGAGCAGAGCCCGTCCGCGCCCGTGCCAACCCTCGGACCCAGGCCTCCACTGCGCCGCGAAACCTACACCGGCAGCGAGTTGCGCCCCTTCACCGGACGCGCGGGATCGATGGATGCGCTGAAGTACCCGAGCCGAGTCGGCAGCCAGTTGCGCTATCCCGGCGACGATGGCAGCGAACCTGCCCGCGAGGACGTACAGCCACCGCGCAAGACCTGAGCCCATCCGAGCGCTCCGTTGGAGCCGCGGCTGCATCGGACTGATGGCCGGCAGAGGCCTGAGCGGGATGGCCAGTCACGCTCGGCGGGGCGTCGAGGGCAAGGGCAGGGCAAGCGCAAGGGTCTGCTGACTTCCATCCAGGTGGGCCAGGCTTTTGCGCCGGGCAGCGGCTGAAGCATCGGGCCGCAACTGCGGCCGATCCAGCAGCACCTGAACCATTCCACGCGGTCGCGGCAGCCTGCCGCGCGCGGCGCAGACGTCCGCATCGCGGACCGGGCGGCGCTGTTGTCGCAGGCGATCGCCAAGGCCTCGCTTTCCAGGCCTCTGAAGATCTGGAAGGGGCAGGGCGGGTGAAGGCGCCAGAGGCGGGGCAGTTCGTGTTCTTCGGCCTGCAGCGCGGAAGCCTGGCCCACATGCTGACCGGCTTCCGCTCAGGTGATCTGCCCGGTGTGCCCTGCCAAGGCATTGAGGAAGGAAAGCTCGAAGTCCTGGCGGCCGGTCTGGGCAGGTCTTCTTGTCAATGGCCGAAAGGGCGCTGCGGCGGCGGGACATCGCGGTTCCGGCTCCGGCTGTGGCCGCTGCGGCGGGTGCGCCGTGGCTGCGCCTGCGTGCGGACCTGATGGCTGTCCTGCTGGCGCAGTGCATCCGCCTGCGCCTGTTTCTGCAACTTCCCGATCCGGTTTCGGGGTTGGGCGCAGGCCGGCGCGATGGGGAGCCAAGCCCGCGGTCTGGCTGCCCGCCACCATCGTCCGGGGTGGCCGTGGCTGGAGGCCGGGACGGGCAGGGCATGCAGGGGGCTGGCTGGCCGGCGGCATGGCTGCATGGACCGGTCGGGCGCCCCACCGGCGTGGCCGGTGTCGGGCTGCTCCAGGTTCGCGCCTTCGCGCTCATCCCCTGCGGGGACGGCCTGCGGCCACCTTGCGCATCCCTGGCGCAGGCGCTGCGCTCCTTTCCCGGACTTCCGCTGATCAGACCTGCCTTCGGCAGGTGAGGGCGCTCGCCGCGCGGCGGCTCCGGTGCGCCCCGGAGACGCGCAGGCGGGGGCCGTCTTCCCGGGTTCTTCGCCTTTGTCGGTGACGTTGCGCGCGCGGCGCCGCGGGACCGGCTGCGCCTGCAAGGGGGTGTTCATAACGCATGCGCGTTACGAAGGCTTCCCCCTTGCTCCCGCCTCCCCGCGCGCGCCTTTGTTCACCGGGCGAAGAACTCAGGAAGACGGCGGCCGGCGGCTGATGCGCGGCCGGTGCGATCCGGACCCCTTTTCCGAGGGGCTCCGAATCTAGGAATCCGGCAGGGCTCTTTGTCCTTTCTTCAACTTCACGACAAAGGACAGCAAATGACTGCGACAACGACGACTCATGCGAAAGACGTGTCCCGTGCGGCGGGCAAGGCGGGGGTTCCTCGCCGGGGCCGGGCTTCCTCCAAGGGACGAGGCGGCGAACCGACAGTTGCGCAGGCTCCGGACCCGGTGCCGCGCGACCTGCTGGTGCCGCTGGACCGGTTGGTCCTCGGCGAGGCGAACGTGCGCCGGGTGCAGCGCGACGAGGGCATTGCCGAGCTGGCGGCGCTGATCGAATCCCAGGGGCTGCTGCAGCGGCTCGCGGTGGTGGCGCTGCCGGACGGATGGTATGCGGTGGTGGCGGGCGGGCGGCGTCTGCGCTCGATGCAGCGGCTTGCGGCCGAGGGTCGGATGGAGGCCGCGCAGGCGGTGGAATGCCGGTGCTTCGCCGATGCGCGTGCGGCGGAAATCTCCCTCGCGGAAAACTCGGGGCGCGAGGCGATGCACCCGGCCGACGAGATGGAGGCCTTCCGCGCGCTGGTCGACGGCGGGCTCACGGTGGCGCAAGTGGCAAGCCGCTTCGGGGTGGCGCCGCTGACGGTGGAGCGCAGGCTCCGGCTCGCGCGACTCGCGCCCCGCTTTCTGGCGATGTACCGCGCCGACGAGATCGAGCCGGACCAGTTGCAGGCGCTGGCGCTGACCGACGACCACGCGGCGCAGGAGGCGGTCTGGGACGGCCTGCCGATCTACGAACGCAGTGCGTGGGCGTTGCGCCGCAAGCTCACCGAAGCGTCCTGCGCGGGCGGCAGCCGGCTCGCGCGCTTCGTGGGTCTGGCGGCCTACGAGGCGCGTGGCGGCGCGGTGCGGCGCGATCTCTTCGCCGAGGATGATGATGACGACGGCGTGTACCTGGACGATCCGGTGCTGCTGCAGGTTCTCGCCATGGAAAAACTGCATACGCTGGCCGAGGATGTGCGCGCCGAGGGCTGGGCATGGGTGGAGTGTGTGACCGAGGGCGACGCGCTCGCGCTGCGCCGCTACGGGCAGGCCTCGCAGGAGCGGCGGTCCACCACGCCCGAGGAGGACGCAGCGCTCACGGCGATGGACGCCGGGCGGGACCGGCTGGCCGAAGCACTCGAGTTGCTGGAAGCGCAGGGCGACGAGGCCGGTGCGGCCGACGCGGAGTCCGGTGATGCGACCGATGACGAGGCTGAGGCCGAAATGCAACGTCTCTCGAGCGCCCTCGACGCGCTGGACGACCGGATTGATGCGGCGCATGCCGCGCTGCGGGCGTGGATGCCCGATCAGATGGCGCACACCGGGGTCCTGCTGCGCATCGACCACCGCGGCGAGGTGGTGGCGAGCCGGGGCCTGACGCGGCCGGAGGATCGCCACTCCACGTCCGACGCGGACGACCCGGCGGGGGAGGGCGGGGGCGAAGGCGACGAGGGCGGCACCGGTGCCGGCGTGGCGAGAACGCGCCCCGCGTTCAGCGAGAAGCTCATGCGCGACCTGACGGCGCACCGCACCGCCGCCCTGCAGGCTGCGTTGATGCAGGATCCGCATGTGGCGCTCGCGACCTTGGTCCACCGCATGGCGGAGACGGTGTTCGGCCAATACGGGCGCGGCAACGATGTGGTGAAGGTTCATCTGCATGTGACCGGCGACTACACGCTCGCGCAGTCGGCGACCGGCTACGAGGAATCACCGGCCGGTGCGCTGCTCATGCGGGCCGCGAGCGACTGGGAGGAGCGGCTGCCTGGCGAACCGCAGGCCCTGTTCCGCTGGCTGCTCGCGCAGCCGCGCGACCTGCTGCTCGACCTGCTGGCGTACTGCACCGCCCGCAGCATCGATGCGGTCGTTGCGCGCGAACGCACGGCCGACCAGAGCGACGGCATCGCCGAGGTGCTGGGGCTCGACATGGCAGACTGGTGGGTGCCGACCTCCGCGAACTACCTCGGCCATGTCAGCAAGGCGAAGGCGCACGAAGCGGTGCACGAGGCGACCGGCGAGCAGGCTACGCCGGCTGTGGCCGCGATGAAGAAGGCCGAGGCCGCGGCGCATTGCACCCGCAGACTGGAGGGCACGCGTTGGCTCCCGTCTCCGCTGCGCCCGCTCGCGGCGCCGCAGCGCTCGGGGGAGATCGAAGCGTAGTCGTCGGGGCCGTGCACCCCTGACGTTCGGCATGCCGAACATCGGGGCGCATGTCTCAAGATTGCGATGCGATCGTCCCTCAAGGTTTTCAAGGCCATGGGGGCGAATCGTTGGCGGACCATGGCGTCGCAGTACTGATGTGCCGATGAGGCACCGCTGCAGAGCCGTGCCGTGGGCCGGCTCTCTTTCAAATCGCCTCTTTACCTTGATGGCGCCGACACGCGGTTCCCCGCCCTTCCTGCGGGAGTGACCCGTTCGATCCGCGTCGGCAACGCGCTGACCGGGCGCCGCTGTGGCTTGCTCGGCATGCGATTGGCCTGTTCGTCTGTCCGGTCCAGGTGCGAGCCGCAGTCTTTGTCCGAGATGCTCAGCGGGCTTATCTGCGACGGATCGCCTCGCGCTTCTCGCCGACGACTTGCGCACGGATCACGCCTTTGCCCTTTCGCGCCGGAGCCTTGACCAGATCGCGGGCGAGCGCGACGGCTTCTTCGCGCGTGTCCGGAATGAACACGGACCTGATCACGTCGTTCACTCTGGTTTGCCAGCCGCGACCGCCGGACTTCAGCGCCTCCAGAAGATCGGCATCAAACCGGATCGTGGTCGACACCTTCGGTGTCTCCTTGACAGTGCCAACCGGCCGACCGCGCTTTCGTGCCACGATCTGCTCGGCCGTGTGCACGGCGGCATGTTCGCCGCGCTTCATCTCTCCGATGGACTGCAGCAGATCCTTCTCGAACTGCACCATTTCCTTGTCAATCTTTGGCATCAAGGGCCTCCTTCAGTTTCACCAGGGTGGCGGCGGGTATGTTGTCGAACTTGGCCTTCACGTAGACCAGCAGCAGCACCAGATCGCCCTGTTCGTTGCGGTTGAAATAGATCACGCGGGCGCCGCCCCGCTTGCCCATGCCGGCGCGAGCCCAACGAACCTTGCGCAGCCCGCCGGTGCCCTTGATCACATCGCCGGCTTCGGCGTTCGCAGCGATCCACGACACGAATTCCAAGCGCTCCTCTTCGGACCAGATTTCGGTCGCGAGGCGCTGGAAGGTTGGCGTTTCGATCACCGTGAACATTTATATTTATTGTAGTAACGATAAATATGTAATGCAAGATTTATTTGTCACTACAAGAAATGATCGATGCCTTCTGGAAGACTTAGCGACGGCCGACCAACGCAGCGGCACCGTCAGCGCCTTGGCGGCCTTGAGGTCTGCACTAGGGGCGGCCAAACAGGCGCGCATGAGGTTCAGCGGCAGCGCGAAGTCTTCGACTGGGGCGCCGTCGGTATCCCGCACTACGCCGCGTGTGCGGCACTCCTGCCACGCGAAACTTGAGTAGCTGTTGGGCAGAGCGCGTGAGCCACTACGGTTCTACGGTGCCTCGAATTTGCGCGCGATGCCGTGGCCGCGAAGTCGTGCGACGCCTGCAGTTCGTTGACGCAGCATGCGAGGCGAAACGTCGTGGCATTCGGGCACCGGACCGCTAGCGGGCGTGCATGGCGGCGATCCGGCTTGCCTCCGCTTCGTCCAGCACTCACGCAAGCTGTCAGCCGGCACCCCTTCGCGGCCACTGGGAGCTTGCTGCTGTTCGAGAGGCGCCAAAAAACTTGCCGAAGCGGAGCAAGGAGGCGCGTGCCCACCGTTTGCGCGACAGCACCGATGTTGCAAGCCTACTGGCCTTCGCATGCGCTCCGAAGCGTGGCGCATGCAATCCTGAACGTTCGGCATGCCGAACAATGATCGTGTGCGGGGGCGCACGCGCTGCGCGGCATCGCGCATGAGAGAGGGGAGGGAAGAGATGCGTGGATCTAGGGAGCAAAGTCCTTGTGCGGCAATGAGGGCAGGATAGACTGACGTCAGACATTGTTTACCGCAACGGCGTTGCAATGACCAAGGCCCCCCGATCAAGCACCGTGATCAGCGCCCGCGTTTCGTCCGATACGAAGGCGAGCTTCGCTGCGCTGGCTGCGCGCCATCGGCTGAGCGAGTCGGGCCTGCTTGCCAAGATGGCCCACGAAGTGATCCAGTCCAACGGCCCGATCGCGCTGACATCGAACCCGCAGCGAGCCGCCCATGATTTGGATGGTGGCGTGGGCGCGGCGGACCGAATCACGCTGCGACTTCGCCCCGGGGATCGACTGGCTGTGGCAAGACGGGCTCGTGCGCGTGGGATGAGGACCGGCAGCTACTTGGCCCTGCTCATCCACAACCATGTCCACGCGTCGGCGGTGCTGCCACCGAGCGAACTGGCTCAGATCAAGGCCGTGGGCGCCCATTTGGCGGCGCTTGGTCGCCAGCTTCTCATGTTCGGCATGACGAACAATCCTGCAGGCGTCGTCGCATTGGATTTGGGCGAGGCGGTCACGCTGGTTCGTCGCGAGGTCGAGTCGGCACGTGAAGCCACCGTGGCCGTCGTGCGGCGCAACCTCATCAGCTGGGAGTCCGGCAGCGGGATGGGCGATGCCTAAGCAGGTTGTGCGTTTGGGACGAAGCAGTGGCGAGCCAGTCGGCGAAGCGCGCGACATGGCGCTGGACATCGTGAGCTACGGCCGGCGCGGCCCCGGCGGCCGGCTGCACCTCGGGCCCGATGAGATCGCGCAAGTCCAGCGTACTGTGGGCCGTACACCCGAAGTGATGGTGAAAGTGTCCGGCGGAGCACGGGACATCGGCGGCGCGAAGGCTCATCTGCGCTACATCAGCCGGCACGGCAAGCTGCCGCTCGAAACCGACGAAGGTCTGGTGCAGCAGGGCCGAGGGGCGGCCAGGGAAATCGTGACCGACTGGCAACTGGAGCTGTGCAGAAACCAGTACAAGCCGAAACCGGCTCAGGGGCAGAGGGACACGCGCGCAAAGCTGGTCCACAACATCGTCCTGTCCATGCCGGCCGGCACGCCGCCGGAGAAGGTGTTGGCGGCCGCGCGGGTCTTCGCGCGCGAGAACTTCGCGCTGCAGTATCGCTATGCCATGGTGCTGCACACGGACCAGCCGCACCCGCATGTGCATCTGGTGGTCAAGTGCGAGCACGAGTTTGAGCCCGGAAAGCGCCTCTACATCCGAAAGGACACGCTACGGCAGTGGCGCGAGCAGTTCGCCGCGCTGATGCGCGAGCAAGGCGTCGCTGCCAATGCGACCCCGCGCCAGCTGCGAGGGCAGGTTCGCAAGCCTTATCGGGACCCGATCCATCATCGGCTGCGGGCGCTCCGGGCCTTCGCGCAGTTGCCTGTCGCAGAGCGCGAGGGACGCCGGGCACCAAAGCCTTCGACGATGATGCGCCAGAAGTTGGCAGGCGTGCTGCGGCGCCTTACAGCGGGACCAAGTGCTTCCGATGCGGGCGAGATGAAGATGCGCAGCACCCGGCAAGAGGTGTTGGCGGACTGGCACGCAACGGTGGGCATGTTGAGGAGACAGGGCGAAACGAGATTGGCTGCACAGGCGGATCGCTTCACGGAGCGCATGCCGGCGGTGCAGACCGATGATCAGCGGTTGGCGAATGGCTGGAGAGAGCAGGTGAAACACCAAACGTTGAGACCCAGAGATATCAAGTCACCGGAGCCGAAGTTCCGCTGAGGTACCGCACGACTGTGACAGTCGCGGCGGCCCAAATGTCTGACCGTGCCACCTCACGGGCACCCTCATGGATGCTGCGGGCGATCTTTCGGGAGGGCGGGCAGCGGCGATCCTTCATTCCACAGGCGCCGTAGCCTGTCTGGCTCACTCGAAATAACGGTGTCGGCCTTGGTGATGCGACTGCGCGGCGTCGTGAACTGCCGCCGGTCGTTGGGTGCGGTGCCATACGCGGTCTGTCTGTTGAATTCCCCCGACCTCTCACCCTGAATTTCCATTGAATACCGACCCACCCGCTTTGTGAGCCTGAAGGCTTTACGGTGTGGGGTTTGTTTTTGCCTACAACAGATCGATGTCCAGCCCGACACCGCGACGCGCTCGTCGTCCCGAATGTCTATCCCGCGACCATTGTTTTAATTTGAAGGACTACCATGGCAGACGACGCAAAGACCCCCTCTCAACTTGCCGACGAAGCGCGCCAAATCGGACGAGACGCATCGGAAGCAGCCAGCGGCATCGCCGACGAGGCGAAGTCAATTGCCAGCGATACGGCGCAAGCCTTGCGAGCAAGCGCCGCGGATGCGAAGACCACTGCGGGCGAGACCCTCGATACGGTGCGCGGCGTGGCTGCCGATGCGAGGGACGCTGCCGCGGACGCCATGGGCACTGGTCGCGCATATGCCCAGAATGCGGTCAACGAAGCCGGCAAGAAGATCGTGAGCTTCAGAGAACGGGCCGCGTTGTGGGAGGCATCTTGCTCGAAACAGATAGCAGCCGAACCGGTGAAGTCGGTGCTGCTCGCCGCAGCGGGTGGCGCACTGCTCGCGGGCTTGCTTCTGGCCTTCGACCGGTCCGGAAATCGGTACCAAAACTGACGCGGCCATGGTCCACCCCATCTACATGGCCGCGCTGCAGCGGCCGGACCTCTTCGCGAAGCATCTCGCCAACTATGTCGCGCTGCTGCGCGAAAGCACCGCGGATGTCGTACGCGGCACCGCAGCCAAGGCGGTGGCTTGGGCGGGAGTCGGCGTATGCGCGCTTCTGGGCATTGCGTTGGCCGGAACTGCGGCGATGCTGGGCGTTCTCTACGGCCGGTTCTACTGGGTTCTCGTTGCAGTGCCTGTGGTCGCCTTCCTGCTGGCACTCATTCTGTCGTTGGTCGCCATGCGTCCGGTAGTGCGGAAGGAAATCCAGGATGTGGCCGTCGAGTTGGAAGCCGACCGGCGTGCCATGGATTTCATACGGGAGCACAACAGATGACTGGCGATCTCTCACCGAAGCAAAGGCTCGCGTCGTCCCGCGCCTCGTTGCTCGCCGCGATGGGTTACGCGGCCACCGATACGAACGCGGGTCCGCGGATCGTGGCCATTGCGAGCGAAGATGGCCGTCAGGGCGCCGCAGGAAGTGACCGGGCGCGAAAAGGCGTCGGACGAAGCGTGGTAGGCCGCTGGTGGCGACGAAGCCATCTGAGCACTGTCGCCGAGCTCGGCAAGCCGCTGCTCCAGGACTACGCCTCGAGGTACCCGGCCAAACTGGTGACCTATGCCGCGGGGACAGGGGCGCTGATCGTCCTAGTCAAGCCCTGGCGCCTTCTGTCGCTCGGGATGATGGTGGGTTTGCTATTGCGAAGCACGGATGTATCTGGCTTGCTTTCGGACCATCTGGTACCTGAACTGGGCGATACCGATAACCCCCGCGACGACTTTCTGGACCGACCGCCAAAGAAGGAGCCGTGATGCAGCCCATGAAGCCCATGAAGCCCATGAAGAATATGAAACCCACGGAAGCAATGGCCGCGCCGGCGGATGGTTGGTGGCCCAGTGAATTGTCAAACCCGTCTAGCGCGGGTGGTCAGAACGGGGTTCGATACGCTTTTTTTCCTGAACAGCGCCGACTCGTTGTGGAGCAGAACAGCAAGGTCAGGCAGTACGACTCCGGGAATCATCGGATCTCCGGAGTGAGTCAGCAACAGCAAAATGCAGAAGGTGGGGCACCCACGTTCGCGAGCCAGGACGGTCCGGTCCATCTCGCCACGCTCAAGGAGATCAGCTAGCGAAGCCGAGCCTGCGGCGCCTTTGCCGAGCCGGCTTTCCGCACGGCAGCCATGTGCTTTTGAGGCACTTCAAGCAACGGCACGGCAAAGAAGTACAACCTCCGTCTGTTGCCGCCCCACGCATAGGTACAAGAGGCTGAACAGCGCTGAGTCAGCCTGCGAACGTGCAAGTCGACTGACTACCCACTCGGGGCGTCGCAGATCCACCTTGCGCATACCCGAGGCGTGTTGTGAATTCGACGCTACGAGCGCGGAGAACGGCCGCTGCCGGAGGTGCATTGCATCGCCCACCAGCCAGCGGGGGCGAAATTTGCCGGCGCTCTGAAACCGCACACGAACCGGTTCGTGCGGACCTCTCCCCGGCTCGATGTCGGCGAACAATGTGGCGTTAGAAGCCGTAGTATTTGTTGACTGTTGAAGTGTAGTTATCGTCGTAGTCGGGCACGCTGGTGTCGGCGTAACGGGGTGCGCCTTCCAAGGTCGCCTTGTCCAAAGGAACCACGTAACCGTCCTGCGAGGTGTCGTACTTCAGCATGCTCCAAGGTATCGGGTAGCGGTCGGTGCCCATGCCGAGAAAGCCACCGAATTCCAGGACGGCATAGCGCACCTGGCCCGACAACTTATCGATCATGAGGTCATCAATGCTGCCGAGCTTGTCGCCAGCAGGGTTGTAGACGGTCGTTCCTTCGACGCGGTCCGACGAGATGACGTTGGACGAAATGGTCATGGCTGTCTCCTGCCGGCGGATCTGGGAGGACACCGGCGCATACTGCAAGGCCCAGGCCACGGGTGTCCGTCATCGGGCGACTGCAGCTCATCGGCCATGCTTGGTTTGCACTGTAGGAAAATTCCCCGGGTAATCCACCCTGTGTTCAGAGAAAGTTGAGACACATCGCAATTGGCTCGGCCTGGCAGGCTGAAGCCAAGGAGCTTGGCGCATCCTCGCGCGTCAGGGTAGCCGTCCAGCAGAAGCGCGCTGCCCGGGGAAGAAAAGGTGTGAGCATGGAATCCATTGTTAACGACAGTTCGTGTGGCGCGTGATCGCGGAGAGACAGACCCGGCGGCGTTCGCCAGACGGGCCGTGAAGGAAACGCAGTTCGTCTACTCGAAGGCATCGAAGATGCAACGGGGACGCGGTGCCGTGGGTGACACGCTGGTGACCTTCAAGACCTACTCCATCGCCTGTCTTGAGCTTCTGCACCGCATGTGCACCCAGGGCGGCCCCGAAGGGAAGCGCCGCGCTTCTGGCGTTGGGCACGCTGATTAACGATGGGCGGTTCGGGCGGGTTGCTCTTCGCCGAAGATCTTGAGGATGTGATCGACGGGCTCGCGCAGTTGCTGGGCGACAACTTCTCGGCGAAGAAAGCGCGGCAAGAAGCGCTCGAAGCCATGCTGCTGAAGGGAATCGCTGACTTCCTCGACAAGGGTGTGAACGACCTGCCGGGCGCGCTGCTCGACGTGTCGGGCCGGCTGAGGATGGGGAACCCGGTCCCGCCTGCGCAACCACGGCAAGCTCGCTTTCGCTTATGCGTTCCGCCACTTCGGGCATTACGGAAAGGGGACGATCGGGTCTTCAATGCCGACCAGCACCGGTGTTGGGCAGCGCAAGTCAGCAAGCGCGTCCATTGGAATGAGCCGCCCCTGCTGCATGAGCAAGCCAAGTGTTGCGCCCCATTCCGCAGCGTCTAAAACCAGTAGATCTCCGCACGTTGGTCGATCTGCTCAAAGAGATCTAAAGCATCTAAGACATCAAGGTCGTGAGAGCAAGATCCATGTCGCCTCTTTCTTCCGCGCCCAGCGGCAACGTCCTACACGCGCAAAACCGCAAGTCCACGAGCCTCAGGTCATGCCCACGATCAGCGTCTCCTCACCCGACTTACTCGACGGCTTCCGCACGAAGCTGGCGCTGCTTCTGGCTGCTGGCTACACGGAAGCTGGCCAGCAGTACTTTCTTTCTCCGGGCGCGCAGCAAAAGGCCGGTTTGTCCGTCCAGGATCTGCGCTTTCTTGCCTTGAACCCCATGATGAGCCCGACCGGGCCGCTCACCGTCCTCGATGGACTCGTCACAGACGGGGACAGGAACGCCGTGTTTTCCCTGAATTTCACAATTGAACCGTAGCTTTCAGGCGAAGCGCAGCGTTGCCCCATGCCGCGTGACGCATCCACAAGACTTCGCCTATTCGATTTCATCATTGAGTTATTGGCGCAACCAGCGCTCACCTTGCCGCAACCCGGTTACGAGTACATCGACGCAAGTTGTCTGCGCCTTAACGCCGCGATCTTTCACGCGTTCAGCGGTTCGATTTGCTGACTCTAGAATTCCAACGTCGCTCCTCATCCCTCCAAACTGATGTCCAGCAGCAACATTCCAGAAGATAAAAGGCTCCTAGAGCTGCAACGTTTTGAGTTGTTGGTCTCGGCTATCCACGACTATGCCATTTACATGCTGGACGTAGACGGCTACGTGGTGAACTGGAACGCCGGCGCTCAGCGCTTTAAAGGCTATACGACCAACGAAATCGTTGGCCAGCACTTTTCTCGTTTCTACACACCCGAAGATCAGGCGACAGGGTTGCCGTCGCAGGCATTGAAGACGGCCGCCGCAGAGGGCAGTTTTCAGGCCGAGGGATGGCGCGTGCGCAAGGACGGCACCCGGTTCTGGGCGAATGTCATTGTTGACCCAATCGTTGGCGCCGACGGTCGCCTGCTGGGCTTTGCCAAGATTACGCGCGATATCGGGGACCGCAAGGCGGCCGAAGAGGCGCTGCGCCGCAGCGAGCAGCAGTTCCGTCTCCTGGTTCAGGGCGTGACCGACTACGCAATCTATATGCTCGACCCGAGCGGTCTGATCACGAACTGGAACGCTGGTGCGCAGCGCATCAAGGGCTACACCGAAGCAGAGGCGCTGGGCACCCATTTTTCACGCTTTTATACGACGGAGGATCGAGCTGCTGGCGTCCCGCAGACAGCTCTGTCGATCGCCAAGGACGAAGGCCGCTTCGAGCGCGAGGGCTGGCGCGTGCGAAAAGACGGCTCGCGCTTTCGCGCGCATGTGGTGATCGACGCCTTGCACGATACCGAGGGCACGTTCATCGGCTTCGCAAAGATCACGCGCGATATCACCGAGCAGCATGCGGCCGCAGAAGCGCTCAAGCGTACCGAAAAGGCGCTGGTCCAGTCCCAGAAGATGGAGACCATTGGCAAGCTCACCGGCGGAGTGGCACATGACTTCAACAACTTGCTGCAGGTCATCGCTGGCAACCTGCAACTGCTCTCACGAGACATCGTCGGCAACGAGCGCGCCGAGCGCCGGCTGAATAACGCATTGGCGGGCGTCAGCCGAGGCGCAAAGCTCGCGAGTCACCTCTTGGCATTTGGCCGGCGGCAGGCGCTGGAACCCAAGGTGGCGAACCTTGGACGCTTAATTTTCACGATGGAGGACATGCTTCAACGCGCGCTAGGCGAAACGGTGGAGGTGCAGACCAGCGTCGGCCACGACGTGTGGAACTGCTTGGTGGATCTGGGGCAGGTGGAAAACGCACTCCTGAACCTCGCCATCAACGCGCGCGACGCAATGGACGGGGCTGGCAAGCTAACGATTGAGGTAGCGAACGCCCATCTTGACGAAGCCTATTCACTCGCTCATGTGGAAGTCGAGGCAGGCCAGTACGTCATGGTGGCAGTGTCGGATACGGGCGCAGGCATGTCGCCCGAAGTGATCGCTCAGGCTTTCGATCCATTTTTCTCAACCAAGCCCGAGGGCAAGGGCACTGGCCTCGGCCTGTCGATGGTCTACGGCTTCGTGAAGCAGTCCGGTGGGCATGTCAAGATCTACAGCGAGGTGGGCGAAGGCACGACGATCAAGCTGTACCTTCCGCGCTCACAGCAACCCGAAGATTTAATCGCCGACGTCGACCAGCGGCCTGCCGTTGGGGGGAGCGAAACCATCCTTGTTGCCGAAGACGACGAGCAGGTGCGCATCACTGTGGTCGAAACGCTTCGTGAACTGGGCTATCAGGTGCTGGTGGCGAGCGACGCCGAAGCAGCATTGGCGGTTGTGCAGAGCGGCATGAAGATCGACATGTTGTTCACTGACGTGGTCATGCCGGGGCGGCTGAGCACCCCAGACTTGGCGCGCAAAGCGCGCGAGCGTCTCCCGGGCCTTGCTGTTCTCTTCACGTCCGGCTACACCCGCAACGCCATCGTCCACGGCGGCAGGCTTGACGCAGGTGTGGAATTGCTCAGCAAGCCCTACTCGCGCGAAGACTTGGCGCGAAGGATTCGGCACGCGTTTGCCAACCAATCTCAACGCGGCGTGATGCCGTCGGCTCCGGCCCAAAATGCGAGCGTGACCGCATCGTTGAGCGGACCCCGGCTGCGTATTCTTCTCGTTGAAGACGATGAGGTCATCCGCGCAACAACCGCAGAGATACTCCAGGATCTCGGTCATGCCGTGACGCAGGCCCTCGGCGGCGCGCAGGCCTTGGCAATCCTAGACGCGGGCGACGTCGACCTGATGATCGTAGACATTGGTCTGCCGGACATTTCAGGGACGGAGGTGGCCGAAGCGGCGCGCGCGAAGCACCCCACACTGGGCGTTGTATTTGCCACGGGTCAGAACATCGCCATTACCATGGACCGCGCTTGCGTGCTTGTGAAGCCATACGACCGGCAGGCAATCATCGATGCGCTGCGCTTTTCCCTGTGACGCGGGGGCCAACTTGTTGTCCGCGGCAACACCATCGATATCAGGTTCGGCTCGGTCATCCACTGAGCAAGACGCGGCCACCGCCCCTGTTGGTCCGGCTCATATCAATTGCTCCTAATAGCTACTCCTTCCAAACCACCCTGGCGCATGGCAGATCCATCCGCGTGTCATCGACCGATGAAGGCGAGACGAAGTTCACCGTCTGAATTCTCCGCGCCGTGGCGGCGCCGCCAGCAGCGCCGAGTTAGCCTGGCTGCGTGCTATTGAAGCGTCAGCGCGAAAAGGCTGCGGCACACGGACTTCGTTTCGTCGGAACAGCAGGGTACAGTAACCGCTATCGACCTGGGTGCCGCGCTTCAACACGCGAGGCGATGCCGATCGGCTGTTTGGCAATATTCGAAAAATTCGTCGAGCTCGGTTGACTTGTCAAACACCGCGTCTGCCCCCGATTCACGACAGGTCGCACGCATAGTGGATGTCGCATAGTTCGAGAGAACCACGACCCGCTGCTTTGGCCCTCGGCGAGCTGCACCCAATGCAGAATGCCAAGGCCGGAGCCTTCCTTCAGAAAGAGATCCACGACCGCGATATCCCAATCGTATTGGTGCTGAGCCAACCACTGGGTAGCTTCTTTCTCTGATTCAGCGATTCCGATGACTTCAGCCAAGCCAAGATCGGCAAGGGCCGGGATCAGATTGTCTTGAATTGCTGGTTATCCTAGACAAGAAATATGCAAAGTTCCATGATTGCTAGTCCTCATGACCAAGCTACGGGCTATTAGGCGTGTCGTAAGTGCAGCTCCGACGGATCACGTAGGACGCGCTGCGCAATCCACTTATTCCGATGGATGCCGCTGTTGAATTCCGCCGATCTCTGACCCTAGGGGGATGCGAACGCTCACCTGGGTGACCAGACGCCGCTCATCGCGGTCATATTGCAGTCCCGCTGAGGCCGCGGCGTACAAGGACCTACGAAGCGATGTCCAAGTTGCCGGCACCGAGATGCTCGACCCAATAGCCCCACGGCAGATTTGCATTCGGTGGCAACGGATTTGGGTTCATTCGCATTTTCGACGTTGCCTCACAGGTGCTCTCCACTCTCCAGAACAACGCCGTGCAACACGGGGACCCTTCCCGGTGATCTTGGCGGTTCACGCCGACGGGCAAGAAGCGGCACGGGTTGTCAAGAACCGCGGCGCGCCCATTCCGGCGGACTCGATGCCTGAGCTTGTTCATCGCGAGTGAAATTGGGAAGGGCCATGCGGGCAAGATCACAGTGGCGTCCTCAGCAAGGACGGTACGTCCTCTGTCGTCCGACTGCCTCTGTAGCGTGACGACTGCCGAGGTCGCGACCAGCGCACGCACCGGCGCCCGGACGCCTGCCGATTTGCCGGCGCATTGCTGCACGCAGCAGCCGCAACGAAGTCGCCCGGCCACAGCTGCATGTGACCTATATGGGTGCAATGAATGGCACTCGAAGAGCCATGCGTCGCCCGGCCATCGGCCTGAGCAACAATAGCCGACCTTTTTGACCGAACCCGCATTCATGCGCGCTCCCAACCTCTCGGCCCGCCTGCTGCTCGTCGCTTCCGCGGCGCTGCTTCCTTTGGCAGTCGTTTGCGGTTTCGCGTTGGACGGATTGCTGAAAGCGCAGCGGGACCAGATCCAGACCACCACGCTGGGTGTTGCCAGGGCGCTGGCCACCGCTGTGGACGGCGAACTCCGATTGACCGTCGCGGCGCTCGAAGCGCTGGCGCTCACAGAGCCTTTGGGCGCGACCGAAGAAGCCGGATTGGTCGACGCCATGTTGCTCGCCAAGGCACTGCGTGCCTCGCACGCCGACTGGCTCGGCGTCCTCCTGCTGGCACCGGATGGCAAGGTCTTGTTCAGCACCGAAGGCGCTGTCACGGGCTCGGGAGCGCAAGCCATGGAGCCGGGGAGCCTGGCGGCGGTCGTGCGAACGCAAATGCCCGTCGTCGGCCTCATGGTGAAGGGCCCGAGCGGCAAGCTTGCCTTCCCCGTGCGAGTACCCGTCATCCGCGACGGCGCGGTGCGCTACGTTCTCACAGCGGTCGTCCGCCCGGAGGCCATCGGGGACGTGCTGGCCCGGCAAAGCATCCCGGAGGGCTGGTCGGTTTCGATATTCGATGCGGGCAATTCCCGAGTCGCGCGCTCTCGCGAGGACGAGCGATTCCGGGGGGTGCCCCCGAGCGAGTCTTTGCTGCAGATGCTTCGCTCGATGCAGGATCGTCACGAGTACGTGGGCGTGAGCCGCAACGTGGACGGCATCTTGATGCAGACGGCCGTCGCGAAACTCGAGTTCTCCGCCTGGACGGCGGCGCTCGGCGCCCCGCGCGCAGTAGCGGACGACGCGCTGCAGCGCACGGTCATCGTGTACGGACTCGGCCTGCTCGTCTCGCTGCTGGTAGGCGGGCTGGCGTCCTGGCGGATGTCGCGGTCCATCACGCGCCCGATCGCTCGACTGCAACAGAGCGCGGATGCCTTGGGTCTCGGGCGCCCCGTGACGGCACAGGCCTCCGGAATCCCCGAGGTGGACGCAGTGGCGACCGCGCTCGTCTTCTCGGCCGAGCACCGGGCGCAGCACGAGCTTGAGCGCGAAGCGTTGTTGGCAGCTGAACGCAAGGCGCTGACCACCGCGCAGTCGGCACAGGAGCGGCTCGAACGGCTCGCCGGCGCGAGCGCCGTGCTTTCGCGTTCGCTGGAGGAAGCATCCACGCTCGAGGCGATTGCGGCCATCATCGTGCCGGTCGTGGGCGACCTTTGCCGCATCGATCTGCTCAACGAGGACGGCGTGCTCGAGCGAAAGCTCACGCATCACTTCGATCCGGCGCGCAGTGCGCAGATCGCCAGCGTGGTGAGCACCCGTACGGCATCGCCCGACGCGCAGGGCTCGTTTCCCTGGGCGATCGCCACCGGCCGGACGTTCCTGCGCAGTCTCGATGAGCCGAGCGCCATTCAGGACCTTGATCCGCAGCTGCGGGAATTCGCGCAGGCGTTCGGTATCACCGCCGGATGTGTCGTGCCTCTGGTGGCACGCGGCCGAACCATCGGCGCCATGGCGGTTTTGCAGGACGAGTCCAGGCGCCGGCTCACCCCTGCGGACGGCGCGCTCATCGGCGAGCTCGCGCAACGCGCCGCACTGGCACTCGACAACGTGCGCCTGCTCGCGGAGGCCCGGAACGCGCAGAACCGCGCCGAAGTCGCGAGCAGAGCCAAGGACGAATTTCTCGCGATGCTGGGTCACGAGCTTCGCAATCCGCTGGCGCCGATCTCGCTGGCGCTGAGCCTGATCGAGCGCAAGGACGACAAAGCCTTTCCGCGGGAACGCCAGATCATCGAGCGGCAGGTCAGGCATCTGTCGCGGCTCGTGGACGATTTGCTCGACATCTCCCGCATCGTGTCGGGCAAGATCGTGCTTCGGCCAGAACCGCTCGATCTGCGCGACATCGTCGCCAAGGCCATCGAGCTCACGCTGCCCGCCCTGCAGACGAAGGCCGAGATGCCGTCGATTTCATTGCCGGCCGAGCCCGTTCCCGTCACCGGCGATCCACTGCGGCTTGCGCAAATCGTGTGCAATCTCCTGAACAACGCCGCGAAGTTCACCTCGCCCGCGCAGCGCATCGCGCTGACCCTTCGCGCGACCGCCACCGAAGCGGAACTGGTCGTGGCGGACGAAGGCGTCGGTATTCCGCCCGAGTTGCTTCCCCGCGTCTTCGAGCGTTTCGTCCAGGCCGAACAGCAGCTCCAGCGCGCCGGCGGCGGGCTGGGTCTCGGGCTGGCGATCGCGCGAAGCCTGACGCAGCTGCACGGTGGAAGCATCGAGGCAAGCAGCGCCGGCCCGGACCAGGGCAGCACCTTCACCGTGAAACTCCCGTTGTCCACCGCATCGGCCCGCGTGGACGCGGCCGCCCCTGCTCACGAGCCATTCGCCAGGACGCTGCGCCTGCTGCTTGTGGACGACAACGCTGACGCCCTGGAATCGCTGGCGGAGTGGTGCCTTCTCGAAGGTCATCAGGTGCTGACGGCCGGCAACGCGGAGGATGCGCTGGCGTTGCTGGAGCGCGAAAGCGTGGACGGCGGCATTTTCGATCTCGGCCTTCCAGGCATGAGCGGCTATGACCTTGCGCGGCGGGTGCGCGCCGACGATCGCCTGAGCAAGATTGCGCTGCTGGCGCTCAGTGGCTACGGTCAGGAATCTGACAGGCAAAAGGCCCTCGAGGCAGGATTCGACGGCCACTTCGCGAAGCCGGCCGACCTTTCGAAGTTGCTGGTGACGTTGCAGCAGCTTCTCGGACCCAACCGAGCCGGCGCACCGACTGGCCGCTGAGTTTCAAGGAACGCCGCGGGGCGCTTTCTCAGCAAGCAACCCACTACCATCGACCGGTACGGTCTTCCAAACAGTGTTCTCTATCGGCACGCCAGCCTTCAAGGGTTCAGTTCAGCAGCCTTGCCGTATCAGTGCGGGCCCGTATGCCTCCTCGGGTAACTCGCTGTAGATCAACGTTTGAACTCGGGGCGATCGGAGACGGACTCTGGCCAGCGCGTCGATGCCGCTGCGCTCTATGAGCGCGAGGTCAAGGATCAGCACGTCAACGGGTTCTTCTGCCGTCAATGCAGTGCCCCCTCGACGTCCCAAGCCTCTCCAACCAAGACGTAGTCCGAGAAGTCGGAGAGAAACTCTGCCAAGCTGCGTCTGACCTTCGGATGATCGGCGACGATGGCGATTCGAATCGGCGGGGTCATAGGTCGGAATCGTGCAAGGACGGCGAAGCAGTGAGCCGTGACGCTAGCAGCCCGAATCGGCCGCTTCATTGGGATGCGGCCAGTGATCCCGTGCGCCTGAATCCCAATATGTTGCAAGTCGGCGTCCGACACCGTTCCCCCTTCCAAGGTGCGACCTTGTGCATCGACAAGGAGCCACTCATGAAATCCCACGCATCCCAATCGCCGTCATCCCAAGCCCGAAGGGTCATCCCTCCTTCAGATAAGGGTCAGCCAACCCAAGCTGCGCCAACCATGTCGCCCGTCAACATTGATCAGAACCGCGCAGTGGGTCTTGATGGGCCGGAAGAAGGGAGCCGCATGGGCCGAGAAGCCAACAAAGAGACTGGCTACCCAGGGGAAGTCGAGACCGCGTCCGAAGGTGGCGCGCAGCAAAGCCATGAAGCATCGAAGGAGTCAGGCGCATCGTCGCTTGCAGACATTGCGGCAGGGCCAGTGACTACCTCGTCCGATGCGATGAGTCCTGCCACTCGAGAAGACGCAATCCGGCACGCAGCCTATGAGGCCTACCAGCGCCGAGGCGGCATGCATGGCCGCGATACTGACGACTGGCTGGAGGCCGAGCGGCAGCTGGAGGGAAAGCAGCCCCGCGAGTAGCCTCAAAACCGTTGTCCGATCTCGGCGGCTTTCGAGCCGCAACGATCAATCCCCAACCATTGGAGGTGCCATGAACGGCCCAAAGAATCCGCAGAACGCACATGAACCGCCCGCTCAGAAAGCGATGAAGCAGACGTCAAAGACCGCCAGTGAACGAGGGGAAGAAGCCGAAGTCGGGAGCGATCCCTTGGAAGAAGCGCCTCCGAAAAACGTCAGAAAGGGTGACGCCCCCGTGGGCACCACCGACAACCAAGGCAGTTCGCCTTACGCTGACCGCTCGCGGAAAGACAAGCCGCAACGCGAAGAGTAGGGCGAGCTCTCGCATTCTGAGCGCCACGTCGTGTCGCGCGACACGCATCGACCAGCAGCGGCGAGGCCGATTAAACGCTGCGGGCGATCAATCTAAGGTAAGGCAAAAAAGTCGCAGAGCAGTTTGCCGACCCGGACCGGTTGCTCATGGTGAAGCCAGTGGGTTGCGTCCTCGAGACGTACGAGACTTGCATTGGTGCAGTATTTGAGCGCCTCGTCGGCCAAGCCGGCTTCCAGCGCCGAGTCCTGTCCGCCCCAAAGAATTTTCGTGGGCGATGTGATGGGCGTCGACAGCGGACGGGCAAACGCCAGGGCGCGGTACCAGTTGAGCATGCTACCGATGGCCCGAGGCTCCTGCCATGCCGCTTGATAAGCTGCCAGCAGGCCATCGTCGAAGGTGTTGGGCTTGCTGGTCCTGGTCAGGCTTGCGCGAAGGAGCGAGAAGCCATGCGCACTCAGCAATGCTTCCGGCACCAGAGGCAGCTGAAAAAAACCGATGTACGCACTGCGCGCCAACTGGAATGGGTGCGTCAACGCGTAGCCCAGAAAGCTTGTCGGGTGCGGCGCGTTGAGGATAGCCAAACGATCGATCAGGTCCGGGTGCCGCGCCGCCACGTGCCAAGCCACCATGCCGCCCCAGTCATGGCCGACCAGCGCAAATTTGTCAGCGCCCAGCGCCGCCGCCAGCGCACACACGTCGTCGGCCAGCACGTCCAGCACGTAATCGCTGACTGCGCTGGGCTTATCCGATTGCCCATACCCTCGCTGGTCTGGAACGGCAACGCGCCAGCCAGTCGCTACCAGCGGATCGATGTAACGCTCCCAAGCTCGAGAGGTCTCGGGAAAACCGTGGAGCAGGATGACCAGCGGCTCTTCGTCTGCCCCTGCCGTTACCACACGCAGCTTGAGCCCGTTCACGTCAATTTTCTTGGACTCCATGGCAGTGTCTCCGCTGAGTGGCCCATGAACTCGAGCAGCGTCTATTCGTTGCAGGGGCGGCGCAGAATCTCGTAATCAATCGGCTTGAACGTACCATTGTTTGAATTTTCTGCCGAGCAAGCAGTCAGCCCACAGATGAGATTCATCTCTGCGCGCAACTCGATAAAACCACCAGCCCGCGACAGGGGCGGTTTGACTTTTACCGTGCCGTCCTCACCGACCACCACGTTCATGAAGACGTTGAAGGTGGTCCCGATCTGACCGGGTTTGATGCCATATTCCTCGAACGCCCGGTAGAGGTTTTCAAAGCAACTCGGATGGTGACCCTTGTGTTGGTAGAGGATCTCGAACATCTCCTGACTGCATGGTGTCAAAAGGAAATCGTGCCTGCCCACGGAATCTTCAAGGATCCGAAACATGGGGCGGCTGTCATTGGCGTAGAGGACATCACCTGTCGTCAGATATATTTTCGAGGCATAGTCGATGGTGCGCCCGGAAGACAGACTGCACCCATGGTCGTTTTCCGCGAAGGCAAAGAGGTCGGCCACCTGTTCGCCGAATGGATCCTTGATGCGAAGCACTTCGCTCGCCCGGAGTCGAAAGGCGACACCAGATTGCGGAGGGATCCGACAGCAGCCGGTTGGATGAGTTTCAGACATGAGATTTAAGCTTGAGGGTGAAAAGGGCACTTCCAGGCGTCTTCGACGTATCGGCCCGAGTACTGACGTGCCTCAGACGCTTCGCCGAAGCGGGAGAGGACGGGATTGATAGAGCCCTGCAGTGCCACGTCCCGTGCCCGGATGGCCTTCTGCATCGACTGGTACTTGCCGGAAGCTTTCAACGTTTCGAACTGCTCGTGAAAATTGAATACCAGGCACGGAACGGGAGACCGCCGCGCGAGCCTTGAGGCGCGTGGGTGCATGCCGACGACGAAGTACGCTCGGCCGCCGACGCTGAACGAAAAGTCGTTTTGTGCGGGGTCCTGACTGACGTCGTGATTCCACGCAAATCCCTGCCTCTCGTCGTATTCATGGAGCATCTGCAGTTGCTCCCACAGCGCCTCCTCGAATTCTTTTTCGTCCATGCCGGTGTCGTTGAACATGGCGATGAAACTCACCGGCGTAGCGCCGGGGTTCGGGAATTCGGCGGCATATACCCTCAGGGCATCGAACAGCGCTGGGCATTGGGCGGGATCGCCAAGATGACCAAACTGACTGGAGCGGATACGGCCCTTGTTGAGCGCGGACTTGGCGCCGACACAAGGAAAGGTCTTGTGATCGATGAATTCATCGAGGTTGGTCCGGGCGGAGGTACGCACGGTATGCGGGGAAGTGCTTTCATGGGACATGAGTCCACCGTAAGTTCGTTGGCCAAGGCTCGGTCGTGAGACGATCTTCATCGTGCAGGTAGGTCGCCGGCCTTCGACCGTCCGCCTTTCTCCTACGAGGACGCCCACGAGCCTCTCGTCAGTGAACGTTCGCGTCCTTGAAGGCATCGTGCTCAGGCTATATTTGCGCAAATTTCCCAGGATCACGGATGCCCACCTCTCCCGAAACTCGCGCGATTGCAAAGCTTGCCTGGGAAGCCGCGTTCGAGCGGCTCGGCAACGCGCTGCGCCCGCCAGAGGGCTACCCTGAATCCACCCCTGAGCAACTCGCGGAGTGCTATTGGAATGCCCAGGCCCGGCTGGACCAGCTACGTGTCGCGTTCAACATCCAGCCGCTGCATTGACCATGGTCGCGTCCGCCTGAACTTCTCACCGTCAGCGCTGACGTAGGTTCCCGGCCGGGCAGCAACAAGACGCGCAACAGCGCCGATCCCCACGAGTGATGGCACCAGCTTCTGCAAAGAAGCGCCCTCGAAGCCATGGTCGATCAGGGCGCCACCTTGCGTGTGCGTATGCCGCCGCCGCGGGTTTGGGCAATGAAAGACAGCGCGGACGATGTCTCCACCTCGAGCAGAAAAGGGGTATCCAGCGCCTTGGGCAAGGCGCCGGCAGTTCCATACCCCGGTCTCGGGCCAATCGATGTCGCTAGGCGACTTCCTACGCGATCCATCCGCCTGCACGTACGGATGCCGACTCCCGAGCACTTATCTTCCCGAACAGGAGCAAGCATCATGGAACTTTGCATTTTTCTCGTCGAAGACAACCGTCAAATTCGAGACAACTTGATCCCGGCGCTGACAGACCTTGGCCTGGCCGAAGTCGTCGGGGTCGCTGAATCTGAATCCGAAGCCACTCATTGGCTATCGCAGCACGAACATGCGTGGGATATCGCAGTGGTAGATCTCTTTCTCAAGGAGGGTTCCGGCCTTGGCGTCCTGCATTGGGTTCGGACGCGGCGTCGACCAAAACAGCGCGTGGTGGTGCTTTCCAACTATGCAACGCCGGCAATGCGCGAGTTGTCGCGCGAGCGGAGCGGACGCTGTGTTCGACAAGTCGACCGAGCTCGACGAATTCTTCGACTTCTGCCAGAACGCAAACCGGCATCGTGCCGCTTGCTAGCCGGAGGGGCAGCTTCGCCGACCGGGTCGCGGACCCAGACAAAGGCCGACGGCTGCCGTTGTAGCCGTCAAGGTCGTTTCCCGAAGTGCAGGCTGGCTGCGGCGAAACACGCTGGCAGCCAGCCGCGCTGCTGTCCGACGGCCACGCCGTTTGTCGCACGAATACGCTCGCGACGAACGACAACCCGGCTCTGTCGAACCGTGCTGTAGAGCAGGGACGTGGAGTATTGTTGCGACCCGCGCTTGCGGGGCTACATTCCAGATGCGTGCCACTGACTCATGCGAAGCGAGTTCCCTCATGTCCAAGAATCGTCTGCATTTCGACTTCGCCCCGTCCGCAGAACTTAGCCTCGGTGTCGAACTCGAACTGCAAATCATCGACGTAGGCACCGGTGATCTCGCTCAGCTAAGTAGGCAGCTTCTGACCTCAGTAGGCAGGGGCCCGCCCATTTTTCGCGGCGCAGTCGTCCCGGAAGTCACGGCCGGGATGATCGAAATCTCCACGGGGATATGCACGGGTGCATCCGCAGTCTTGGCCGATCTCACATCGCTTCATGATCGCGTAGCAGGTGCTGCGGGCGAGCACAACGCACAGATCGCTGGCGGCGGCATGCATCCTTTCGCACGGTGGCCGGAACAACAGATCTCCAGCTCTAGTCGCTACGAGGTGCTCTCCGCGTTATATGGGCAGGTGCTGAAGCAAACGACCGTATTCGGGCAGCACATTCATATGGGCTGCGCCGACGTACGACGAGTGCCGCTCCTGATGCACCAGTTGTCTAGGTTCGTACCGCACCTCATCGCAATGTCCGCTTCCAGTCCGTTCATGGAGGGCTACGACACTGGCTTTGATTCGACGCGCCTCAATTGTCCGGATCCCTTTCCCACAAGTCCAGGTGCCCCTTTCACGCTCTCATGGGACGAATTGACCGATCACCTCGCGAAGTGGCTCTCGTGCGGCGTCATCGACTCGATCAAGGATCTTCATTGGGACATCCGACCCAAGCCTGAGTTTGGCACGGTTGAAATCCGCGTCCTGGACAGTCCCCTGACCCTCAGACGAGCGGCGTCCCTGGCCGGTTTCGCGCAGCTTCTCGGAAATTGGCTGCTTATCGAAAACCCGTTTGTGCCTTGCCAAGAAGACTATGTGGTGTATACGTACAACAAGTTCCAAGCAACAAGATTCGGGCTGGGCGCGACGTACATCGACCCCGTTTCCAGAAAGCGGCTGAGCTTGTCCGATCACCTCACGGGCCTGCTGCACACGCTCTGTAGGTACACGATCACGTCAGAGGATGAGGAACTCCTGGCCGAGTTGCGAGAACTCGTGCGAAGCAAACAGAACGGCGCATCCGAGTTGCGCGGCTTGTATCGGCGTCTGGGTTGTCTGAAAGAGGTCGCACTTCTCAATGCAACCAAACTTGCGAGCACCGATGTCACACGCGCGGGACCCCTCGCAACCTCTGTGACCGTAGATCCGATATCACCGCCGCCAAGCTCTGCGACTCGGCTCAACGGCTCTTGACAGCCTACGTGCGTCGCTGCTGCCCAACCAGGACATTCCATGCCCATGGACAGTTTAGGTACTCGCCAGCGCCGCCTTCGCAAGGATCAAAGTCCTCGCCGCGCCCGTTGGATCGCATGGTGGCGGGCGCTTATCCGATTCCTGAGTTGATATTTTTGCTGAGCGTTTGATCGACGCATTGGGTCGAACGTGATCGCGTGGGCTTGGCCGTGACGCGACGTTGCGCTTGGTCTTGTCTATCGAGAGCCCGTCGCCCTTGGTCATGGGAGGGCTCACGCCCCAGACGCTGTTTCAGGGAGACGCGCGCTACGCAGCCTTTCGGGCCTTGGCCGCCGTCTTCTTCGCAGCCGGTTTGCGGGCGGCTCCGCCGGACTTGGCCGTCGTCTTGGCACTTGCCTTCTTGCTCGCCGGTGCGTTCGCCTTGGCAGTCTTGCTCCCGCCCTTGAGGCTGCGCTGCAGCAGCTCGGTCAGGTCGATCACATTGGAGCTTTCCTCCGGTGCTTCTTCCTCCGGCTGGATCACCGTTTCGGTGTCGCCCGCCTTGACCTTCTTCTGGACGATCTTCATCACCGCATGCTTGAACTCGTCCTTGAAGTCTTCGGGATCCCACTTGCCCGACATGTCTCCCACGAGCTGCTCGGCCATCTTCATTTCCGCCGCGCTCACGTTGGCGCCCTTGACCCCCGCCGCGGGTAGGTCAAGGCCTTCGAGCGTCTTCACCTCGTCGCCCCAGCGCAGCAGGTTGAGCACCAGCGCCTTTCCCGAAGGCACGAGCACCGCGAGGTGCTGCTTGGTGGCGATCACCACCTTCGCAAGTCCGACCTTGCCGGTCTTGATCAGCACCTCGCGAAGCAGCGCATAGACCTTCTGGCCCTTGTTGATCGGTGCGACGTAGTAGGGGCGCTCCAGGTAAACGAAGGGAATGTCGTTGGCGTCGATGAAGCACTGGATCTCGATGGTCTGGGTGGTGCGGGGATACACGGCCTCGATTTCGTCGGGGGAGATCACCACGTACTTGCCGTCCTCGTACTCGAAACCCTTGACGATGTTGTCCTTGTCGATCTCCTTGCCCGTCTTCTTGTTGATGCGCTTGTAGCCCACCGGATCCATGCTGCGCTTGTCAAGCCAGTCGAAATCCACGCCCGACTCGGTGCTGGCCGTGTGAAGGCCCACGGGGATGTGGACCAGCCCGAAAGTGATCGCGCCTTTCCAGAGGGTTCTGCTGCTCGTGGCCATGATCGTTCCTTCGATGGACTGGAAATAGGGGGAGCCGGCAACGACCGGCGATCGAGCATCAGTTCGGTCGATGCGGCGGGTTGTCGGACACGGCCGGTGCCGCTGGGAGGACAGGCCGCACAGCGCAAGCGGCACCCGCCCGTGGCTACTTCATCAGGCCGAAGCCGAAGACGGTCCTGCCGCTCGTCTTTGCGGGCGGCTTTTCGTCGCGATGCTTGGCCGGTGCAGGACGGGAAGGGCGCTTGCGCGGGGATGCGGCTTCGGGCTCGCCTTCGGGTTTGGCGGTCCGAGGCCCGATGTCCAGGTTGTTGATGAGCGATTGAAGCGCGACGAGGCCGTCCGCCATCGACGCCTTGTAGCTCTTCACGGCCTTGCGGGCGCGCTTGAGCACAGTCCACCGATCGTCGCCGGCATTAGCATCGGCTTCGCTGAGCACCCATTCGAATCCCCCCGTCTTGGCCTCTTCGACATGGATGGCGATCCGCCGCAGCGAATCTTGCACTGAGGTGCTCATGGTCGTTCCTTGGTTGCGGTGCAACGTTCCGCCGCCATCGGACCGGTGACCATCGTCGTATAGGCCCATCGACTGACGGTGTTCCGGCCTACGCGCTGGTCGTCTCTTTCCTACCGCCTTGGATCGAAGCGTCGTTCAGATTTGCGTCTGCCACATCGAAAAAGGAAAGCTCACGGAACCGCCATGGCCTTTGATCTCAACCGCTTCGTTCTAGCGCAGGAGTCCGTCTACAAAACCGTGTGTGAAGAGCTCGCGGCAGGGCGGAAGACCACGCACTGGATCTGGTTCATCTTTCCGCAATTGAAGGCCCTCGGGCGAAGCCCGACGGCCAAGTTTTTCGGCATCGAGGGCATCGAGGAGGCGAGGGCGTATTGGGCCCATCCTTTGCTGCGCAGCAGGCTGTTGCAATGCGCACGCCTGGTCCTTGAAGTTCGTGGACGCACCATCCATCAAATTCTCGGATCCCCGGACGACATGAAGCTGTGTTCATGCGCGACGCTGTTTTCCGAGGCGGCGCCGCAGGACACTGCCATGAAGGAAATCCTGGAACGCTACTACGAGGGCATCCCGGACAACACCACCCTCACCTTACTCAAGTCGCAAAGGCCGTAGCTCGACGCACGCGGGTCACATAGTCCGGGTGAAAGCAGCGTTCGGTTGCATTGGCAAAGCCGACCGTGACCGACCCGCCATCCGAAGCGATGACAACCCCAGGGCCGCACCGGATCGCCAGCGGCGAGGGCCGGCGAATCGGTCGCCGGTACCATAGGCCCGCCGCTCAGAACGAGCGGGCGGGACATTGCAGCTTCATGCGCTTCGATCCGTGGGCAGTTGTCACACGTTCCGCAGCGTTTGAACTCGACGGACCGGCCGAGGTCAGAAGTAGTGTCCGGGACTCGGTTCGTCAACATGGATGGCTATTCGCCGAATGCCGCTCACCACTAATTCCCGGCTAGATACTCGCGCACGGCCGAGTTGCCGACAGTTTTCACCGCATCGCGCAATTGGGTCTCCTAGCATTTGAGCGACTCGGTCCAAGATCGCACCTCGTGTGGCTCATTGAGCGCGATCAGCTTCTGGTCGAGGGAGGTCTTCTTCGGGTTGTCTGCCATTGGGAATCTCCTAGTGAGTGGCCCCGAGGCCGGCTGCCTCAAACTCTCACATTCCACAGTCCAAACCCTGAGGCATTTTCGCCTTCGATTTACGGCCGGTCTCCTACGGGCTGCGGCGGTGGCTCAGCCTCGTCTTTGTCAACCCAGTCCAGCAGCGCAGCCATGATATGAATACTGTATAAAACAACAGTATTGCGCGAAAGCGGGATTTTTGTCAGCGGCGTTTTTGTTACGTCCATGAGCTCGGGTGGCTAGGTCGGCGCGGCGCTGACCTCAGTGGGAATTGCTTGCAGATTGAATGGTGTTGAGAAACGACAACCCAAAACGGCGCGATAAATCGGGATTTGCCGGGACCCAGCTGGATGGGCTGGGCTGTGATGTAACGCCGTTAGGTGCTGCGTAACGCTCATTTGGAGCGATTGCTACTTGGATCCCCGGCCGGTCGCCGTTGAATTCCGGTCCCGTTTGCACAGGCCGCCCGGTCGAGCGCCGCCACATTGCACCGTTTGACCTCACGAAGGTAGAGGCGCTGCGCCGCAAGGGCGAGATCCATCAGTGCTACGGACGCTTGAAACTCTGTCTCAGATGCAGCGCTTCGCCCTTCTCCATGGATTGGCTTCGAAGCAATCAGGCGCTGGAAGTCGAGTGCCACAGCGCGAGCTTGGTTCGCATGCTGTCTCAGCTCTGCCAGGTGCAAAAAACGGTCGTGCATTCTTGCAGTCCGGCAATCCGGATGCCTGCGCTGACGGCGCTATGGTGCCCAAATGGCAAACATGGCCGGAAAAAGAACGGCAAATGTTACGGCCGCCGTGCCGCGCACCGTTCGGGCGGAGGCTCCAGCATGTCAAGCTGGCGGTCGGCGCGGGTCAAAGCCAGCTTGGCGCGTACACGCGTGATGAGGCGGCGCAGCCCGCTGTCGGTCACCAGATCGGGAAAACGGGGGCAACCGAAGGCGAAAGGCGACCGCCAAATCACGGGTTGACGACCGCTCTCCGTTTGCGCAGCCCACCGCTGCGAGCCTGCCGCCAGGCTCGGGCGGTCCGTCCCCGCCCGCCATCGTCCGGCATTGCGTGCAGCCGAATTCCTGCCGGATGTGGTGGGTCGCCCAGCTATTTCAGCCCCGCTGTCTGGAGGCGCCGGAATGCGCTGAAGTGACGGATGGCCATTTGCTGATTCCCGGCATCCGCATAGAGCAGCGCGGCATTGCGGTGCGCATCGGGCAGGTCGGGTTGCAAGCGCAACGCCTCCTCGTAGCTGGCCAGCGCCCCGTCGACGTCGCCCACGCCTTCGAGGGCTGCAGCCCGATTGAAGTGCATGAGCGGGTCGTCGGGGCAGAAATGCAGCCCATCCTCGTACAGCGCGGCCGCCTCTTCGCACCGCCCGGCTTCGCACATGAGGAAGCCCAGGTTGAGATAGGCATGGGCATAGGCCGGATCGTCGACCAGCACGTGGCGGTATGTCGCCTCTGCGGCCTCAGGGTCGGATTCTTCAAGTGCCTCGGCCTTGGCGAATCGGGCGTCGAGCTCGGCGGTCGGCGGCGCCTCGGCCCACTGCTGCGGGAAGAAACTCACGGACCCGCCACCCGCTGCGATTTGAAGGTCCAGGACGAACTGACCGGTTTGGGGTTCCCAGTGCGCGTCTCCGAATCGCACGGTCACCTGGTCGCCCTGTGCCGTGATGCGCATGCCCTGCAACGGCTGCTCCGCAGGAAGCGTTGCCTTGAGCTGGCGCAGCGCCTTGAGGATCTGCCGCGTGGGAATGCGCGCCGCGCGCAGCTCATTCGCCGAGCGCAGAAGAACGACGTCCTGGAATGAAAACCTCCAGGCCTTGCCTTCCTCTTTCACGGGCGTGACAAAGCCCAGCTCGATCAGCTTGAGCACGGCGTGCCGGGACAGGCCGAGCAACTGCACGACGTTGCGCAGCGATCGGCTCGGATTGTCTTGCGTAGTCACTTTCTCGTTTTGGCGCGCGGTGCCGGCGCTGCGGGTTTGGCGGCCGCCCTTGGAGCACGCATGGCTTTGTTCTCTGGTTTTCGCAGCGGCGTGACGACTTGGCCACTCTTGGACGGCGCCGCCTGTGCCTTTCGCTTGCCGGCGTTCTGCCGCTCCAGGCTGGCCATGAGCATCTGGGTCAGGTCGATGACCTGGCCCGACGCGCCCGTACCGTCCTCGGGATGCTCGGCCGCAATGATTTCCTCGCCTGCGATCTTCGCGTCGATCGCGGCGAGGATGCGTTTTTTCTCCTCGTCCTCGAACATCGTCGGGTCGTAGTTGTCGCGGGAGATCTGCTGGATGAGCTGCAGCGCCAGCTTCAGTTCGGCGGCCGAAGGCTCCAACTGCTCGATGCCCAGGTCCTTGATTGAGCGGACTTCCTCCGCGTAGAGCAACTGCTGCAGGACCAAGCCTTCGTCCTGCGCGCGGACCTGAACGACGTACTGCTTGGACTTCCACGCCCATTTGGCCAGCGCGCAGCGGCCGCTCTCGAGCATGGCCTTCTTCAGCAGGTTGTACGGCTTGCCGCCGCGTTTGTCCGGTGCCAGGAAGTAGGGCTTGTCGTAGTAGATCGGGTCGACCCCATCGGCAGGGATGAAGGCGACGATATCGATCAAGTGGCTCGCACCTTCCTCCAGCGCCTTGAGCTCGTTCGGCTTGAAGATGACGTAGCGGTCCGTGTCGAACTCGTAACCTTTGACCATTTCCGATCGGGGAACGATCTTCTTCGGGTTGACTGCGGAGACGTACTGTTGCTTGACCCTGTGCCCTTCCTGGGACAGGAGGTTGAAGCTCACCGCGGCCGAACTCTCTGTGGCGGTGTAGAGGCGAACCGGGATCGACACGAGGCCGAAACCCAGGGACAGGGATGCGATCGAGCGCGGGGTGGCCATGGCTGCTCCTTTGCGAGGAAATCAACATGCCATTTTTTTCGCACGCGGAAAAGAGGAGAAAAGCGCTAAGTCAGGGTAACGTGTAGATCTATCCCAGGGGGCGGCCAGGAGAAGCCATGCCGATGGACTTTTTAATGAAGATCGAGAAAGCTGAATTCCCGCTCAAGGTCGATTCATTCGACGACATCAACAACGTGCTGGTATTGAAAGCAGCAGGCTTGGTCGACGCCGAGATGCTGACTCCACAGCCCGGTGATGCCGGCGGGCGACCGGAAGCCGCCATCGTGATCCGGATCACCCCCGTAGGACGTGTCGCGCTAGAACGCAAAAAAGACTGCGGCCCTCCTAGTGCGGGCCATTGAGCGTCTCCAGAAAGTCGATCAAGGCATCGATCTCCGTGGACTTGTCGAACACTGCATCTGCGCCGAGCAGCAGCGCCTGACGCCGCATTTCAGGCGTCGCGTAGTTGGAAAGGACCACCACACGCTGGTGTGGCTCCCTGTCTCGGCAGCGCTCGACCACGTTGAGCCCAGATCCTTTCCGAAGGAAGAGATCCACCACAGCCACGTCCCAATGGCCATCATGGGAGATCAGCCAGGCGACGGCATCGTCCGCGGTTTCCGCAACGCCTTCCACGCGTGCGGCCGACAAACTCTCAATGGCAGGAATGAGGTTGTCTCTGATGACCTTGTTGTCTTCGACGAGGAATGCGGTTACAGGCATGGCAAACAATCTGTCGACCCCCTGTGGGTCTTTGTCCAAAAGGCTACCGACCTATCGACCGGGTCTTGTAGGAACGCACAGAGCCAACGAGTGAGACGAGCGGCATGGTCTGGCAGGCAGCCGATGCGGCCCGGCTAAATTGGCGTTGCGTCGAGGCCTTCCTCTCTGGTCATTCTGTGTGACAACAGAATCAATGTGGCACGAGGCATCGTCCATATGTGCTTCAAAAGGTTGAGCATGAGGGGGCGCTGGTCAGGAGTTCACCGATGTTTTGGCGTGCTCCCGCCGCTGGCAGCCTGCGCAGAAGCCGTGTTTTACGATGCGTCGCGTTGGCAGTGCAGCCTAGGTTACAGGGCCGAAGACCCGAACATCAAGACCATTCTGTACGACATCGACCGCATGGTGCGCGCCGAGTTCCAGTTCGTACCGAACACCTACATCCTTGAGTGGAACGACAAGCTCGACGAAAAAGCGTACCCGGCCAGTGACAAGGTGATCTCCGTCGCCTCGGACATAAACATTCGGATCAGATCGACACCGGAACTGTTGACGTTGACGAGATCGCCGCCGCCGCGACGAAGGCGTGATCTCCAGGGTCCACCGACAGGACGGCGCCCCGTGCAAGGGATGTCGGCATCGTCGCCGCGGTGCTTCACTTCCTTGTTGGGAAGTGACCTCCGCGGAATGCAAAGGACACAATGGGCTTGGCTGGTTTCCACATGAAGAAACATGCGACGTCGAAGGCACACCCCGTTGTCTGAAACTCGTCATCAAGGTGTTAAATTGCTAATCTCAGCCCAAACCCCTCTGACACTGTGCGGGCGAAGACAAGGACCGCGCATGCCCATGGATTTCCTCCGTCGAATTGAAGACGCCGCATTTCCCTTGACCGTCAGATCTGAAAGCGAGATCGACTGCGCCGCAGTTCTTGCTGCTGCCGAACTGATCGAGGCTGTATTGCCGCCTCCCGGCAGAGAGGACATAGACGACCGTGTCGCGGTGATCGTCAGGATTACCTTCATGGGACGCGCCGAGTTGAACCGGTTGAGGCAGAAAGAGCGGCTTTACGCGCCGAAAGACGACTCCCAATAGGGACACAAAGCGGCCACTCTTTCGTCGTGTTCGCTCATCATCGCCCCGAAGCGCGCGTTCGACTCGTCACGTAACGCGGAAACATTGGCTAGTTCGGCTTGGAACTCGGCAGCGCTGCCGGTTCTTCGGCACAAAGCCCAATGTGCGGATACGGCCCTGGCCTCGGCTTCGATCCATGCGACATAGGCATCGCTGTATACCGGCATGTCAGATTCCTCCTTCGAAGAGCGATCTGTTGAGGTCATGGCAAGCGCCGTCCGCAGTGCAGACCACGGCCCTATGCGAGAGGGCCGCGTCGCATATACCAACTCAGTTTCTTCCAAAACAACAGAGCAAGATAGACGACCATGACGTTCAGCTGAGAAACTGCGTTTCACCAACCGGGGATGAATCTTCATCGTCGCCCGCGATGCGAGGCCCGATCCGCTCGTCTGACGCGAGGCGCTCCAATGCCCGCATGCCTGCCTGCAGTGCGTCGAGCCACATGTCATAGCCTTCGTCGGCAGATTGGAGCTCCGCCCATTGGCTCGCATCGCCGCCTTCTTCCATGAGCACCCAGTAGAAGCGCCCTGGGTCCGGCTCGTCGACGTGCACCGAAATGCGCCGGATCTTGTTCATCAGCGCTTCCCGGCCAGGTACTCGCGCACGGCTTCCGCCGAGTTGCCCACGGCCTTCACCGCATCGCGCAGCTGAGTTTCCGAGCATTTGAGCGACTCGGTCCACGAACGCACCTCGTGCGGCTCATGCATCGCGATCAGCTTCCGGTCCAGTCCGGTTTTTTCGTGTCGTCTGTCATGTCGATCTCCAGTCTGCGCGCGGACAACCCGTGCGAGCCTAAGGTGACATTACCGCAGGTACGAAGCCATGCCTGTTTGCCGCCTCTTCCTGACAGTGGCTCTCCTACGCGCGGCTCACTTTCGGGGAGTGTTCTCGTGCCCTATGACCCACGCTTGCCGACGAGAGGGGTGCCAGCCAGAGCTGGAACAAGACCGAGACCAGCCACTCGGTCCGCTTTGCAGGTATCGCCGACAACCTCTCGGCAGACTACGACTGCACCACCACGCAGCTCTTCGGCGAAGCGGCCACCGAATCGACGCGGGAGGCGTGGCGCTGGGGCCCTTCGGCCTGGCCTACGCGCGGCTGCGCAGCGATGCCTACGTCGAGCGCGGCGGGCTGGCGGCGCTCTGCGGCGAGGGCGGCAGCGTCGATGCGACTTTCACGACGCTGGGCCTGCGCGCCAGCACCCAGCTCGGCACCACCACGCGGCTGCGCGGCATGCTCGGCTGGCGCCACGCCTTCGGCGACACGACGCCCACCAGCACGCATGCGTTCGCGGACAGCATCCCGTTCACGCTCGCAGGCGTACCGCTGGTCAAGAACGTTGCGGTGGTGGAGGCGGGCGTGGACGTGGAGCTGCACCCGAACCTGACGCTGGGAGCCTCCTGCTCGGGGCAGTTCGGCAGCGGACTCCAGGACCACGGCTTCAAGGCGAGCCTGAACTAGAAGTTCTGAGGGGCTAAGTCACGCCGGCCGCAGGACGCATCGGCCAAGGCGGCTTCGCCGCCGGCCAGATAGAGACCGAGCCACTTCCCGGCCGTGGGGGCGGTGACGCAGTGTGCGGCTGCGGCTCGCACGACATCGAGGCCTTCCAAAGTCATCTGTTTGACCATCTCGAGTCGGCGCAGGAAGGTAAGTCGGGCATGCTTATGGGTGTTCATCCGGTCGGGCCTCCTGAGTGGATTGGGTGTTTGGCGACTTCCGGTCTCTCAAACCCAATCCCGATGAACACCGGATACAACCTATTGGAGCTTCACAGCTAGGCAGCTGCAGGGGGGCTGGTTCTCACGGGTTGGGGGGCTGTTTGCGAACTTTGATCGTGGGTAAACCGCGAACGTTCGAGGCCTGAGAAATTTCGCTGCATGGATCGAGCCCATGCACTGCTTCGGTCGAACCGAAGGCACCCGCGCTGAATGTGGCGAATCTGGCCATCGGGCATGCTGAAACTCAAGTCCCGATGTTCGCGGTCAATCTGGCCTTGCCATAGCCGCGATAGCGCTCCCGCACCACCGATATTTCCTCAGCACTGAGAATCACGGGCGCGCCGAAGTTCGAGTCAGACAAGCGCACCACGCAAAGAACCCCCAAGTCACCAATGGCTTGGGAGGGGGTCATGCCGATGCCTCCATCGATGCCGACTGCGCCACGCCCTGCATCAGCAGCCCCAACATCCCCAGTTGCGCCACCAACGCCGGCCGCTGAGCCGAGCGCAGGTTCTCCAGCACCGCGCCCAGCAGCGCCGCACCTCGGTAGAGCCCGGCCTGCTTCAGGTGAAGCACCTGCGCCTCGGCGCGCGACAGAGCATTGCCGCCCTGATGCCGCAGGCCCTGCCGCAGCCAAAGCGCCAGCAGCGCGAGCGTGTCGTTCGCCAGCGAATTCAGCGCAGGCACCTCGTCGACGTCGCTGTGCAAGCCCAGCGGCTGCGGCGAGACCGCCTCGACCTGCAGCACCACGGCGCGCTGCGCTGTGAGCAGGCTCAGCGGCTGTATCACCGCCACGCCGCCTTGCAGGTGCACCGTGCCCGCCACGGCGCGCAGCGCGCCATGGCCACCGGCCAGGGTGCGGGCCAGCGCATCGACCGCGCCCGGCGCCACCGCGCGATGCGGCAGCGCCAGGCGCAGCTGTTCTTTGGCGGGCGCTGCCGCAGGGACGCCTGCCTCGCCCGTGTCGCCGGCCCCCGCCTGTGCCAGCGCCGCATGCAACACCTGCGCGGCCGCATCCCAGTGGCACGACACCACTTCCATGCGATCGAGGGCCACCACGTGCAGCTGCCCCGAGGCCCCGGTGGACGCGCCGCTCGCCGCTTGCCTGGGTCGGACGAAATCGGGCGGCGCCTCGCGCAGGTGCGCCACCAGCGCGGCCACGCTGCCTTGCCGCAAAGGCGCGACGAGGTCGTTCCACGACGTGGGCGACAGCGGCAGCACGCCCGTCTGCCGCGCGCCGGCCGTGATGTCGACCAGCCCGTTGGCGCGTCGCGTCGCGGTCTTGGTGATGATCTGGCCGCTCGCGAGTTGCCGCAGCGGGAAGCCCGCCACGCGCCGGTTCATCAGCGCCTGCGCGGTGCCGCCGGCCGCCGCGTCGGCCTCGCGCGTCCATTGGCGCTCCAGCACCGTCACGTTCTGCGTGTCGGGGTCGGCGAAGAGAATGCTCGCCCCTTCAGCCGTGTCGTCAGACCAGAGCTCGGCGCCGAGCGACACGAGGCGCAGGTGGTCCAGCGCCACCTCGCCCTTCACGCCGACGCCCAGGATCTGGCTCGCCAGCAGGGCCGGCCGTCGGGTGTTCGGCTGCTCCGCGTGCGCCGCCGCCTGCAGCCGCGCCCACAGCTCGGCCAGTACGCGCACCAGGCGCAGCGGCTCGAAGCGGCTGCTGCGTGCCTGCTGCGCCTGCAGCAGCTGCCACAGCTCGTCGAGCGCGTCGTCGATCCAGTTCCAGCCCAGCGCGAGCGCCTGTTCGCGCACGGCCTTGAAGCGCGCGGCCAGCGCCATCAGCGGCTGGCTCGAGCCGTCGAGCCAGAGCGAGAGCAGCAGGGCGTCGATGTGGGCGCGCAGCACGCGCGCCGCATCGCCCTGCATCAGCGGCTGCTGTGCGCCGCTCGCCGTGTCCGCGTCCGCCGAAGCGGGCGGGCGGACTTCGACCATCGCTTCCGCGGCGCCCGGCGGCAGCGCGCCGGCCTGACGGAACGCCCACACCGCGACCACCACGTGCGCGCAGCCGCTGCCTTGCTTGCAATCGCAGCGCGCATGCACGAGCGAGCTGCGCGAGAAAAAGCGCACGCTGCACATCGGCAGCCGCGCCACCGGCGGCGCGCCGGCGCTGCGCCAGGCCTGAACGGCGACCACCGGCCGCGCGACGGCGAGCTTGTTCGCCTGTTCCAGCACGGACGGCGCAAAGCTCGCGGCCAGCGCAGCGTCGTCGAACTGCGCGGGGTTCCAGGCGTCGTCCGAATCGGCAGGCGTATCGTCCGCGGCCGCAGGTGCGTCAGCCTTCGAAGACGCCGCCAGTGCCTGGTACGCCAGCACCAGCATCACGCGGTGCCTGCACATGCCGCTGGCCGGGCAACTGCACTGCGCATCGCGCAGCGTGCGCCCCGGCGGCAGGCTGGTGCGCACGCCGTCGTCGAAATGCGCCTGCACCACACCGTCCGCGCCGGCCTCCATCCGCGGCAGCAGCCCGGCGGCCACGTCCTTCTGCGCGCGCTTCACGAAGCCCGCGTTGGCCAGTGCCGTGAGCGCCTCGGGCGTCAGCTCCAGCAGGTCGGAGCGCCATGCGATGTCGCCGCTCATCCCTGTACCTTCTCGGCCAGCCAGCCGGCCAGCTGCCCCGGCGTCATGGCACCGATCTGCGCGCCTTCGCGCACCAGCCGAGCGGCCATCTCGTGGTCGTAGTTGGGTTCAGCCGTCGCGTCGAGCGCGGCCAGGCCCAGCACCTTGGCGCCGGACTCCACCAGCGCCTTCACGCGCCGCACCAGTTCGTGCGGACTGCCGCCTTCGTAGAAGTCGCTCACCAGCACCACGATGCTCCGTGCCGGATTGGCGACGAGCGATTGCGCATAGCCCACCGCCTTCGCGATGTCGGTGCCGCCGCCCAGCTGCACCTTCATGAGCAACTCGACCGGGTCGGACACGTCGGCCGTCAGGTCGACCACCGCCGTGTCGAAGGCCACCAGCCGCGTGCGCATGCCGGGCAACTGCCACAGGCATGCGGCCATCACCGCGCTGTGGATCACCGAGTCGACCATCGAACCGCTCTGGTCGATCAGCAAGATGATGTCCCATGGCTCGGCATGCCGTCGGGTGCGGCTGATGAACACCGGGCGCTCCACGTAGAGCTTGCGGCGCTCGGGGTCGTAGCGGTGCAGGTTGGCGGCCAGCGTCTGCTTGAAGTCGAAGTTGCGCGCCACCTTCATGCGCGAGCGGCGGCGCCGGTCGCGGCTGCCGCTGAAGGCCTGGCGCACTTCGGTGGCGAGCTTTTCCATGATGCGGCGCACCACCTCGGCCACCAGCCTGCGCGCGGCCGCCAGCACCTCGGGGTTCATCAGATGCTTGGTGTGCAGCACGGCGCGCAGCAGCGACTCCGACGGCTCGATGCGCTCCAGCACCTCGAGGTTGGTCACCACCTCGTCGATGCCGTAGCGCTCCACCGCGTCCTGCTCCAGCCGCTCGATCACTTCCTTCGGAAAGAGCGTGTGGATGGTATTGATCCAGTCCGGCGTGCTGAGCGCCGAGGGGCCGAGGCCGGCGCTGCGTTCGCCGCGGCTCGCGCGATCGCTGTCGCGGCCGTAGAGCCAGTCGAGCGCGGCGTCGGCCGCCTTGGCTTCGGCGCTCAGGCCGCCGCACGCCGCCTCGGCGGGGTCGCCCAGCAGGAGGCGCCAGCGTTGCAGGGGATCGGGAATGTCCAGGCTCATGGGTGAAGCGTTCCTTGCGTACCGTCGAGCGTCACGCCCCAGGCGGCCAGGCGCGCGAGCACGGCGTCTTCCACGCGGCGCGCTTCGGCCAGCTGCGCAGGCGTGGCCTCGCCGGCGTGGTGCGTCGTGAGCGCGCGGCGCGAGAGGTGCGCGGCGTCGTGCAGCGCCAGCACCTGGTCCGCCAGCAGCCCGCGTTCCTGCGGCGGCAGCCAGGCGAAGGCGCCGCGCAGGCTGGGCATGGCACGCACGAAGTCGGCGTTGTCCAGTGCCTGCACGGTGCGGTCCATGCCGGCGATGAAGGCGGGCTCGGACGCCAGCGTTTCGCGCGCCAGCGCCAGCAGGCCGGTGAGCGCATCGCCGAGCACGGGGGCGGGCAGCGAGTGCAGCAGCCGCATCGCCTCGCCCACGCCGTCTTCATGCGCCTGTGGATGCGGCAAGCGACCGGCCAGGCTCAGCGTGGCACCCAGCGCCGCGCCGCGGCTCACGGGCGCGGCGCCGGCGTCGGCCGCCTTGCGTTGCCACACGGCGAGCGCGCGGGCGGGCTCCACGTCGAGCAGCGACGGCGCGTGCATGTCGTGGGCGCCGTGGGCGCTGTCCTGCGCATGGGCCAGCACATCGGCCACGATCTGCCGAAGCGCCAGATGGCCTTCCAGGTGCGGCTGCATGTCGGCTGGCGCCACGGCGGCGGGCGGCTCCAGCAGCCACAGCGCGCGGTCGAAGCCCGCGCCGATCACCACGCGCAGCACCGGCGCGTCGGCCATGTCCAGCGTTTGGCCGTGGCGCAGCAGCGTGTGCAGCACCGACAGGGCGGGCCCCAGCGCCTCGAAGCGCGCTTCGTTGGCAATGGCGCCCTGCAGCTCGCGCAGCAACGCATCGCTGAGCGCCGGCAGGCCCGCCCATGCGGCCTGGTTGAGCCCCTCGGCCAGCGGGGCGATCTGGCCTTGCGCCTGCCGCAGGTCATCTTCCAGCCGGGCGCGCGCCGCGTCGTGCAGGCTCGCGCCCCAGGCGCCGGCCTCGATCAGCGCGGCCTGCTGTTCCAGCGGTTCGCCGAGCGACCAGAGTTCGGTGCGCTCGCCCGACATCGCGAGCTTCGGCCCCTGCGTGCGCCGCACGCCGGGCAGCCGCAGGATCAACAGCCGGTGCAGCACGCGACTCTTGGCGCGGTCGGCGTCGCCCAGCAAATCGAGCTTGAGCTGCGCGCGCAGCACGATGCCGTGCGCCGCCAGTTCGGCCTGCACCGCGGCCACGAGCGGCGGCTGCGGCGTGCCGGGCGCGAGGCGCCCGACGGTGTCGCCGGCCAGCACGTCCATCGCCTGCACGAGCACGGGGTCGGTGCCGGGGCGCATGGCGCCGCGGTAGGTCCAGGGCAACGGGGCGTCGAGCGCGTCTTTCACCAGTGCGCCGGCCAGCGCGTCGAGCCAGTCTGAGCGCAGCGGCTTCTCGTGACCGCGCAGCCGCGCGAGCCCTTGCGCGCGCAGATGCACGGCCATCAGGTCGGCAGTGGAGGCGGGGAGTTTCTTCTCGCGCAGGCGCTGCATCACGTATTGCAGCGCGCGGTGCGCCGCGCCTTCGGGGCCCAGCTCCCACACCCACTGGTAGTAGGCCGGCGACGGCATGCCCGAGGCGTAGCCGGCGAAGGCGTCCAGGCGCTTGAAGGTGTAGGGCACCAGGTAGGAGCCAAAGCGCAGCGGGGCTTGCGCATCGCGCGTGCCGGCGTCTTCTTCGTCTGGCTCGGTGGATTCGTGCGAAGGTTCTGGCGTGGCGGGCAGGTCGGCGGGCATGCCCGGCCACAGCCGCGCGAGCGCGGGCGCGTGGTAGCCGCCGCACACCACCAGCGCCTGCGCGCGGCCGGGCTGCGTCGGCTGTGCCATCGCCCAGGCGATCCAGCGCGCCATCATCTGTTCGCGTGCCTGGTTGCCCTGCGAGCCGGCATCGTCGCCGCGCAGATGATCGAAGTAGGTGCGAAGGCGCTGCGCCAGTTCGGCCACGTCGCAGCCGTCCTCGAACAGGTGGTCCCACAGCGCGTCGCGGCCCTGCACGGAAAGTTTCTCGGTCAGCGCGCGCTCGTAGGCCTCGGCGCGTTCCTCGTGCGCATGGTCGGCCACGTCGGCATAGCGGTTCTCCATGTGCGAGAAGGCGGCGTGCCACGCGGGCAGGTCGATGAAGCGCACGGCCGCGCCCACCTCGCGCGCCACCACCAGCGCCTGCCACTCGGGCGAATGCTCGGCAAAGGGCGACCACGACCCGTGGTGCCGGTCGTCGCCCGACAAGTAGCTGTAGATCGCCACCGGCAAGCGGTGCGGCAAGTACAGCTCGTCGAGCCGTTCGTTGAAATCGGCGGGGCCTTCGATCAGCACGAAAGCCGGGCGCAGCGTGCGGATGCGCTCGGCCACCAGCCGCGCGCAGGCCGGGCTGTGATGGCGCACACCGACGATGTGGGGCTGTGTCATCGCGGCGCGGTCAGGGGAGGCGATGCCGCGCCTCGTAGTACGCGCGCCAGTGCGCCCCGTTGCGCTTGGCCGCCTTCTGCTCGAAGTAGCGCCGCAGCTTGGCGCGGTCGTCCGCATTGTCTTTCACCACCGTGCCGGCGATGCAGTCGACCAGGTCGGCCGGCGAGCCTTCGCGCTGTTCGAGGAACCAGGCGCGCACGCCCACCGCATGAGCCACGTTCACGGCTTCGGCGGTCGACATCACGGCGGTGAGCTTGTCCATCGCGCCGTCGTTGCCCCCGTTGGCGTTGCCTTTTTCAGCCTTGCCCGGCGCGCCGCGCAGGTCGCGGAAGGTGGACACCAGCAGCTCGAGCACCGGCGCGGGCACGGTCTTCGGAATGCCGCTCTGTGCGAGCAGCCGCGCGGACGATTCCTGCACCAGCGCCAGTTCGCGGTCGAAGTCGAGGATGGGGAAGACCGTCTCGAAGTCGAAGCGCCGCTTCAGCGCCGCGCTCATCTCGTTCACGCCGCGGTCGCGCGTGTTGGCGGTGGCGATGATGTTGAAGCCCTCGCGCGCGTAGAGCATGCCGTGCTCGCCCGCGAGCTCGGGCACCGCCATCACGCGGTCCGACAGCATGCCCAGCAGGCAGTCCTGCACCTCCAGCGGCGCACGCGTGATTTCCTCGAAGCGCACCACCTGGCCGCGCTGCATGCCCAGGTACAGCGGCGCGGGCACCATGGCGCGCGGGCTCGGGCCTTCGTTGATGAGCAGCGCGTAGTTCCAGCCGTACTTGATCTGGTCTTCGGTGATCGACGCGCCGCCCTGGATGGTGAGCGTGGAGATGCCCGAGATGGCCGTGGCCAGCAGCTCCGACAGCATCGACTTCGCCGTGCCCGGCTCGCCCACCAGCATCAGCCCGCGGCCGGTGGCCAGCGTGACGAGCATGCGCTCGATGCTGGCCACGGGCGCGACGATCTTCGGCGCGATGCCGAGCGCCGCGTCGCCGAGGATGAACGAGCGCGCGGCTTTCAGGCCCAGTGCCCAGCCGGGCGGGCGCGGGTCGGTGTCCTGCGCCTGAAGGCGCGCGAGCTGTGCGCCGTACTGGATCTCGGCCGGCGGGCGCTGCAGTTGCTGCGCTGCCGTACCGGAGGCGTCTTTGGTCTTGTTCGATGTGGCCATGTGTGTGTCGTTCAGGCTCGCAAGCCTTCCATGTCGCGGATCAGTTCACTCGCGGAAATCGGGTCGAGCTGGTTCAGCGTGTCCGCATCCTGCATGTCGCCCCAGCCCGAAGGCTTGCCGACCTGCACCTGGCCCAGCGTCTGCTCGGGGTACTCGTCCACCATGCCGACGATGATGCCGGGGTCGAGGCTCAGCTCGATGACGCGGTTGGTGCCCAGCGGCTTGCTGAAGTACCAGATGCAGCCCGCATCCTGCGCCTGGCCGCGGCGCCAGCCCTTGTTGGCCAGCCCCAGCACGCGACCCGTGGGCACCTTCACGTCCTTCCAGCGTTCGAGCTTCACGCTCTTCTTCTCGTCGTCGGTCAGCGTGTAGACGTCGCGGCCGATCTGCGCGAAGGGCTGCAGCAGTTCGTAGTCGGCGAACACCTGGCCGAAGGCCGCGGCATCGGCTGCTGGCAGGTCCAGCGCATGCGGCACGCCGATGCGGATGTTCGCGCCGTGGCCTGGTTCTGGCAGCTCGAACGGATCGTCCTCCGCCGTGGTGGAGCTGCCGTCCTCCGCCACGCGGAAGCACGCCTGCAGCGTGCCGCCGTAGCTGCTGCCCTCGGCCGCGCCTTCCACCGCATACACGCCCCAGATCAGCCGCTGCACGATGTGGCGCACCAGCGGATGCTCGACCAGGAACATGCGAAACACCTCGGGCGCCCAGCGGCGGCGCGCGCACATCGCCACCTCCAGGCGCAGCAGCTGCTGGCTGGCGATGGTGCGCGCGTCCTTTTTCAGCAGCTTGAAGCGCTCGACGGCCTCCTTGCTCAGCTCGGCGTCGTCGGTCTTCTTGGACTTGGGCAGGTCGGGCAGGCGCGCGCCGTCCACGCCGTCGATGGTTTCGCGCACATAGGGCTTGAGCGTTTCGTCGAAGCCCACCTTGAACGCGCGCGGGCCGAAGTCCAGCCGCATCGTGCCCTGCTCGTCCAGGCCGAGGTCGGGCGCGAGCCGGTCTTCGAGTTCTTCGGTGCTCAGGCCGCGCGCTTCGGCAATGGCGTCGATCTTCTCGCGCGCCTTGTCCTGCAGGCCCTTGAACTTGACCTTCTGCGCAATGCCGTTGAGCAGCATCAGCGCGACGTCGCTTCCGATGGTGGCCAGCACGTCCAACCCGGCGACGGCGCGCGCATGCGCCGCCTCGCCGGGCCACGCGCGAATGAAGGGCGTGAGCTTGCGCGCGGTGTCGTCGTTGCCGAACTGGCCCAGCACGGTGAGTGCCCAGCCTTCCTTGCTCGGGCCGCTGGCCTCGAGCCAGGCGGTGAAGGCGTCCCAGGCGAACTCGGCCAGCGAGCCGGCGTCGCAGGCCTCCCTGACCACGGCGATGCCGCCGTAGATTTCCTCGTTGGTCGGGAAGGTCAGCATCTGGCCGAGGTTGTCGAGCGCATCGTCGGGCAGGGCCTTGCCGTTCTTCAGCGTCGGCCGGCGCCAGCTGCGCGGCTGCCAGAACTCGGGCAGCTTGGCGCGCTTGGTGGGGAAGCGGTCGAGCGGGCTTTCGTCGAGCACCGCGCGCAATGCCTCCACCACCTCGGGCTTGCCGTAGCGGCCGGCCACGTCGAGCAGCAGCGCCTCGTGGCCGTTGGCCTGCAGCAGGCGCAGCGCGGAGCCCGCGCAGTCGCGCGCCTCGCCGGCTTTGCCGAGCGCGGGCGCAATCAGGCCGCAGGCGGTGTGCTCGGGGTACTTCAGCAGCCAGGCGCGGCCTTCGGCGCGCAGCGTCTTCAGCTTGGCGAAGGCACGTGCAGCCGGCATGGCGAGTTCGGCCGCGCCGTAGTTCTGCGCATACGAGAGGTTCTCGGTCGGCTTGGTGCGCACCATGGCGACCAGCCCCGGCAGCACAGCCAGGCCGTGGGTGGCCAGCATCACGCCGATGTCGTCGCTTTCCGATTCGCCCGCAATCGCGTTCCAGAACGGCACGCCCACCGCGGCCGGAAGCAGCGCCGCCACGAACGAGTCGAAACGGAACCAGTAGTAGCGACCCTCCTTGCGTTCGCCGAGCATGGCGCGCCAGTTCGCGATCAGCGCGGCGGTGTCGCCGGCCTTGATGGCGGCTTCCGCGGCCTTGCCGAGCGGCCCGTGCTCTTTCTTGTCCTTGCGGTCGAAGCCCAGCTGGTCGAGCAGCACCGCAATGTCTTTCCTGGCCAGGTCCTGGCGGCTCTTTTGCCAGGAGGCGAGCCGCAGCGCGCTCTCGCGCAGGCCTTTGCCCCATTGCTCGACCGGGGCCAGCGCCAGCGGTTCGAGCACCAGCGCCGCGGCAGTCTTCTTCTGCGTCTTGGCCAGCCACGGCGGCGCGGCCAGCACGCCGGGCAGCTCGCTCGCATCGGCCACCTCGGTGGGGCCGGCGAGCAGCGCCAGTTGTTGGTCGATGACAGTCTGCGCGCCCGCGTCGAGCCAGGGCCGCAACGCGGGCAGGGCCGCGCCGTGCGCGCGCAGCAGCCGGGTGAGGCTGGGCTTGACGAGGTTGGCGTCCTTGCCGCCTGCCGCGACCAGCCGCGACAGCGCGGGAATCGCCGCCAACGGCCAGCGGTCGACGGCCAGCGCCAGGCGTGCCAGCGCGCCCTTCGACGTGCTCGCCACGCGGGCCAGCGCATGCACCGCGTCGGGCGTGCCGATGCAGGCGAGCGCGTCGCCCGCGTCGTCGGTGGCCGCACCGCGCTCCAGCACGGGCACGGCGTCGACACCGCGCTCTTGCACCAGCGTGCTGGTCATGGGGCCGTTGCCCCAGAAGCCGCTCGAATAGCTCAGCCGCACCTTGGCAGCCAGCGCGACGGCGTCGGGGTCGGTGGCCGTCAGCTGCAGCCAGTGCATCGTCTCGGGCGCGGGCTTCACGGCCGCAAGCGCGTGCACCAGCGCGTTGGAAATTTCGGGCGCATCGGGCAACAGCATCGCCAGCGCCGGCTGGCGGCTCGGGTACACGCGGGGCAGGCCGGCCTCGATGCGGTCGCGGCAGTCCTGCCAGACCTCGGGGGCGGCCAGTGCCAAGTGCGCGCGGAAGGCTTGCTCGCCGTCGTCCAAGGGGCCGTAGTAGGCGCTGCCCATTTGCTTGGAGACGCTGGCGCTGAAGCTGTACTGGTGCTTCTTCGCCGCCCGGTCGTAGTCGGACTGCACCTCGATCTGCTGCGCGGCCAGCAGGATGTCGACCGCGCCTGGCAGGCCGTACTGCGCCGCCAAGTAGGGCACCAGTTGCGTGCCTATCTGACTGTTGCCGTGGTTGCCGCTGCTCAGCGCAAACGCCAACAGCACGGTGTCGGCCTCGGCATCAGCCGCGGGAATGGGCTGCGTGCTGCGATCGATCATGCGCTGCGTGGCGTCGCGCAGCGCCGCGTCGGTGCCGGTCATGTTCACGTGGATGTCGAGCTTGCGGCGCACCGGCAGCCAGGCCGCGCCCACGCTCACCGGCGGCTCGATCGGCTTGGGCGGGAAACGGCGCGAGGGGAAGGCTTCGCGCAGTATGTCGGGGGACAGCCGGATGGGCGTGCCGGCGGCGAGCCAGGGCGGTGTGTCGGCGCTGATGGCGAGATCAGAGGCCGATGCGGACGAAGCCGCTACCTGCGTGGTCGAGGCCGAGGTGCCCAGTTCCTTCGCGATGGCCTGCGCGTCTTTGGGCGGCGAGCAACTGGTGCCCCAGCCCTCCAGCAGGCCCGCGGACTGCAGCCGCTTGAAGGCGAGCGCGGCGCCTTGTTCGCTCACGCCGTGCTGGCGCCTGAGGCTGGAGGGCGACAGCGTGTCCTTGCGGGTGAGCGTGCCGTTTTCGATCTGGGCGCGCACCACTTCGAACGCGCGATCGGCCTGGCTGTCGATGCCTTCGGCGGGCGCGTCCGCCGCGGCGGTATGGTTTGCGGGCGCGGCCTTCGCTGCCGATGCGGCCGTGGCCATTTCCGGCGCTGCCTCGGCCTTCACTTTCGTCTCGGCCTTCGCCTCGGTCTTGCCGATGGCTGCATCGGCCGCCACGCCAACTTCGCTGTAACCCTTGCCCGTCTTCTCGGCCGCCAGCTTGGTCAGCGCGGTGGCGGCCTTGGCGGCGTCGGCGAAAGATTTGGTCTGGCTCTGTCCCGCGGTGCCGATGCGGCCCCAGCGGATGTTGAGGTCGGTGTCCGACTGCTCCACTTCCCAGAATTTGCTGGCGGTTCCTTCGATCAGTTCAAAACGGCGCATGGAAAAACGTCCTCCTGTGAATGCATGGCGCGCCCGCGCGCGATGCGTGGAGCGCTGGATGTGGGGCGGATGAATGAGACGGCCCTGGCGGGCTGCGGCCGTCAGCCACGCAAAGGCGGTACCGCCGGTGGCGCTGAAAAAACAGGCGGCGCAAAAGCATGGAATCTCATGCTCGAATCATGCACTGTGGCTCGCGGGGCGCGAGGTAAGAAGAAGGTTTGAAGTACAGACGCGTCTCGCGCGTCTGGCCCCCGTTGCCTATCCGGTGTGTGCTGCGCTGCCCGGCTTTTCCCGGCGAATGCATAGGACGGCCAAGAGGTAAGGTGACCCCGATAAGGGGCGGTGCTCCTGCTGTCGCTCGACAGCCGGGACGCACTTTGAGCTCCTCAGCTACCGCCTGCCGGTGCGAACAAATCCGATGTTCCGGCGACATGAGTTGCGCGATTTGCCTCCCCATGAAACGCCTGCTTCGTGCAATGTTTCGTTATGTCGAAATAAAGCGTTACGCTAGGGTAAACGGCGCTTTGTTTCGTTATGCCGAAATTAATACTGCCTTCCTGGCTTTTGGTTTATAGTTTCGGACAAGCGAAACAATATGGCCCGCACACTTCCTGAATTCCAGCAGAACCTGAGTCCAGCCGCTGCATCCCTCGAGCAACTCGGCAAACTCGTGCGAAATCGACGCGCCCAGTCGCGCATGCGCATCGACGACGCTGCTTCCCTCAGCGGAGTCTCCAGTGACGTGCTTTCTCGCTTGGAGAACGGCAAGCCGGTGACCGCTGACAAGCTCATGCTGGTGCTGGAGAGTCTGGGCCTTCGCATGCTCGTCGTGCCCAAGACCGACATTCCTGCCCTCGAAGCAGTGCTTGCCCCCTTGGCGAGCGAAGGTCGCTGATGGAAGGGTACATCCTGGACGTGTACGCGGGAGCCGTGCGCGTCGGCACGCTCGGCTACGACCAGGTTCAGGATGCCTTCCAGTTCGACTACGACGCTGCCTGGCTGGCCTGGCCAAGCCGGTACCCGCTCTCGCCACACCTGCCCTTGGAGGGTGGCGCAGCGCCGCAGGCCATCCGCCGGTTCCTGGAGAACCTGCTCCCTGAAGGCGAGGCACTGGTTGTGGCGGCCAACGATGCTCGCGTGGCGCGCAACAACGTCTTCGGCCTTCTTCGCCACCTCGGACATGAGACTGCTGGCGCGCTGAGCTTTATCGCCGCCGGCCAAGTGCCGGCCGAGCAGGAGCCACTGCGCCGGCACCTGGCGTTCGAAGAGCTGCAGGCACGGATCGACAACCGCGCGAACGAACCCTTCAACCGGTGGGACGGCAAAGTGCGCATGTCCATTGCGGGGCACCAGGACAAGCTTCTGGTGGCCATCGAAGAAGATCAACTGTTCCTTGTTGACGGGGTGCTGTCGTCTACGCACATTCTCAAGCCCGAGCCTGCGCGCGAGCACACGAGGTTCATGGTGGCCAACGAGCATTTCTGCATGCAACTGGCCAATCGCATCAGCATGCGACGCTGGAAGGCGCCCTGTGCCGCGCAGGTGAGCATCCTGCGGGTACCGTCGCCCGTCTTGAGCATCGAGCGGTTCGACCGCCGCAGGACACCGGACGGTGTCGAGCGGTTGCACATCATTGATGGGTGCCAGGCGCTGGATCTTTCGGTGAGTGCAAAGTACGAGCGCAACGTGGGGGATCAACCTGAGGTGCGGCACATTCGCGATGGCGCCAGTTTCGAAAAGCTCGGCACGCTCAGGCCGGGGTTCGTCGAACCGGCGCTGGGGATGCAGCGCCTGGTCCTTTGGGCGGTCACGACTCTGCTCTTCGGCAACAGCGATTCGCACGGCAAGAACGTCTCGTTCTTCGTCAACCGCACCGGGCTCACGCCGACGCCGCTGTATGACCTGGTGAGCGTCGTGCAGTACGCGGGGTTCCATCACGACCTGGCCATGGCATTCGGGGATGAGTTCGAGCTTGAAGCAGTGCGCTCGTTCGCGCTTGCAGACTTCTGCATTCGCATGGGCATCGAACGCAGGTACTTCGCACGTGAGCTGACGCGACTCTGTGAGCTCGCACTTCGAGAGGCGCCGACGCAGGCGGCGGACCCGGCGTACAAGGGAGAGGAAGTCGCTTTCGTGAAGGGCCTTGCTCAGTTCGTGGCCACCAGAGCGCAGGCCCTGTTGGCCATGGCGCGCGACATCCCTAAATTCACTGCGGACAACTTCTAGTTGTCGACGTCGCAAGACCAGAGCAGCCGCTCCTTGCAGCAATGCCATTGGGCAGCGGCAGTCCCCGGGGCGGGATGAACCGCAAAAACTACGGACGACAGACTGCCCCGCTCCAGATGAGAATGACCGCTGATTTCATCAGCGCACGATTTCAATGAACGACGATCTAGAAGCACGAATTCGCTCCGGCCAGGCATTGGCCGAATCGATGGGCAACTTCCACGTGACGGGATGGTCGCCCGAGCGCAAGACGCTCCAGGCCGCCTTCACGGTAAGACGCGAGTATTGCCATACGAACGGCACCATCGCCCAAGGTGGATTCATCACCGCCTGGCTCGATGCCGCCATGGCCCATGCCGTGATGCACGACTCAGAGCACCTTCAGACTGTCTTCAGCCTCGAAATCAAGGTGAGCTTCTATGAAAAGGTCGGCCCGGGTGAGGGGCGGGTCGAAGGGCGGGTGATCAAGCGCGGCAAGCGCGTCGCGTTTCTCGAAGCTGCGCTCTACAACCCGGAGGGCAAGTTGGCGGCCGAGGCATCGTCAACCGGAATACTGGCAAGCACTCTAGTGCGTTGACGCCGACAGCGAGTTGCGTGGGACGGCTCGGGCCTGCATGGGCGTCGCTCGCTCAGGTCGCACAGTTCGATCATGGCGACGGAAGCGCGCTTGACTTGCCGCGCCGACATGCAACATCGCTCGAAAGCTCGGCAGTCGCTTGCGAACGCTTGCCACTGGTTCTTTCCCGTCATGCGGGTCTCGGCACCATGGCAATCAGTGACAGATGCGCAGGGTAGTAGGCGTAGAAGACCCATCGACAGCGGCGCAACGGAATGTCGACCTGCCGGGCCGCCAAGATCAAGGGCAGGGCGGCCAGCGCGGAAAAGTTGCCGTTGACGATTGCGAGCGAGGCTGTCGCCAGGGCCCACAAGAGCATCCTGACCCCATTGGGACGGCGCGCGAACCCCCAGGCGCCGAGGCAGCAGAGCAGTGCGGACCACCAGAACTCCACCAGCGCACCTCCTATGAGGAAGGTGATCGATGCCGCGACGCGCGCCACCGCGCCGCCGCGTTCGAGCAGCCATACGATCAAGGTCGCCAACCAAAGCGTCACGAGTATGTTCAACGGCCACCAGCCGACAAGGAGAACGAAAGCGGGTGTCGCCAGCAGCGCGAAGGCCGCCAACCGCCTCATGATGCGCAGATGCATGCCGGCTCGAAACGCGCCGGGCCGCGCCAGGTTGGCCATGAGGACGAAGCCAAAAAGCGGCATCACCATGCGCCCCAGTGCGTAGAGCGTGGGACTCGCCTCCTGCAGCAGGTACTTGTTGACGTGATCGCCGGTCATGAGCACCAGACCGACCCATTTGAGCGCCTCCAGGGAGCCGTCCGAGATCGACCAGGCCGTCGCGGGCGCTGCGGGCTTCGCCAGGGAGTGCATCGACAAGCCCTCGCACACGTGGGTGGTTTTTTTGGAACTTCTTCGCGCCTTCACTTGGCGGCCGTCGTTCGATGGTGTGGCCGGCGCCGCCTAGACGCGCTCAGGGCTGGGCGCTCCTCGGTCTCTGGCCGTGCGCCGGCGCACATGCACGGGGGTGGGACAGGGGCGGCGATCCGGGAGATGGATCGAATGGCCTTGTGCCAGCGCGTCGGCGATGCGTTCGCGGATCAGTTGGAGCAGCCGCTGCTGGGAGTCCCGATCGCTGGTCACGCGCGTCGCGTACTGCTCGGCCAATGCCAGGCCGGCAGCCGCGGCGGACAGTTGCGGATGCTGTCGACGGATCTCGGGGGACACCGTTTCGCCGCTTCGTATGCGCATCGCGCGCTCCTCCATGGCGCGAAGGTAGTCCGGAGTCTCGATGCGCCATACGGCACGCTGCGTGACGATTCTTTTGTCTCCGGTTGGCTCGCCCTGCGCATTGCGCTGCGCCACGAGGACTTTCACCGGATGCGCGCCGTGCCGTGTGAGGACCACCTGGTCGCCGATGCGCGGTCGCGAAGCGGATTCCGCGAGCGCGCGTTCGAGGTCCGCACCCCACACCGTGCGATCGCCAGTCTCGGTGCGGACCCTTACGTAGAAGGACATGCGCTGCGCCGGATCGAATTGGTAGGGTGCGGCGGCCGCTGCAACCAGCATTCCTCGAACGGTCGACCTGGGGGCCGTGCGCGGCCGATGGTCTTGCGGCAGCTCCGCCGGATCTGGCGCGGCATCGTGAGCCGCGCCCCGGCCGCGTGACCCATCGCGCGCCATCGCTGCCCCGCGTTCCTCCGGTGCTGTCCGGGTTGCCGGCGCCTGAGCGGCGCCCTTTTCATGGGATGGCTGAGAGGGCTTTGAGGCGCGCCGCATCTGAAGGATTTCCACCTCCGTCGGTTCGTAGCCTTGGACCTCGATGCCGCGCAACGCGGCTTCGCGCCACATGCCCTGCCGGAAGCTCTCGGTGCCCCTGACGGTGAGCGCCCGCCAGCCCCGCGCCTCGGCGATCGCCACCACGCCGTGCAGCACCTCGCGGTTCTCGGTCCCCACGCGAATGCGGGCGCCGTCGTCGATGAAGGCGAGGGTGCGGTCCGGAAAGAAGTACCGGTTGTCGACGCGCAGGTAGCGGCGTTCGACGGCATCGGGCACGCGGGGATGGCCGCGTCCCGCACGAGGAGCACTGCCCTGGACGAAGCCGGTCTCTTCGTGCGTAGTGGAACCCGAGGCGCCGGAAGGCGGCGGGCTGTCGGAAGGTTGGTCTGTGGACATCGCGGCTCCTTTCGCATGCGTGCTGTTCGGGGCGCCCTGATTTCAGACTTGAGCTGAGGGCGTCAGTCCAGGATGTGCGCCATGAACTCGTCGGCATGGCGCTTCAAGTCCTCCTCGCTGAGCTTCTCTGTGGGAATCTCCACGTCATCGAAGTCGAACGAGAAATCGTCCAGCTGCAGGTCGTCGGCGACCGCGTCGCCGCGCGCGGTCGCGGCGCTTGGGTTCGCTGGTGCCAGCCCACCGCCCTTGGGCGCGGCGCCTGTGGTGAAACCGGAACTCATGCCAGGGGTGTCTTGCTCGTCATCGGTCACGGCCAGCGGAACTGGCGCGAGGATGTCACCGCGCCTGGCCACGCCGAGCTTGGGCACCGGCGGCGGTGGCCGTTCGCGCGGGGCGAAGAACCGGTCGCGGAAGTAAAGGACGCGATGCGCCAGCACTGGCCGAAGGCCTTCGTGGAAGAGAAGCATCCGGTCCGTCCCGAGCTCCTTGACCTCCTGGGGCAGCAGCAGGCGCCGCGGCTGCTCGCTGATGCTCACCGTCGATGCCTTGCCTGCGCCACCCCACATCGGGCGGCTGACGTTCTTCTGCCGGACGGTGTAGGTCCCCAGCTCGCGCGAGATAGCTTCGGCGTCCTCGTACTCCTTGGGCGGGAACACGATGCGTGCGGCCAGCATCTTGCGGATCGACTTGGCGCCCTCGATGCCGTACTTCTCGATCAGCTGCGAGTGGGACTGCACGATGACGACGGTGCGCACGTTGTAGCCCGGGAGGAAGGCCGTGGAATCGGCGATGACCGGGATGCGCCCGAGCGCCGCGAACTCGTCGAGCATCAGCAGCAGTTGGTGGCGAAGCTGCGGGTTGCTCTCGGGAAGCTCGCGCGTCTGAAGCCCGATCGCCTGCTGGAAGAACAGGTTCAGCAGCGGCTGCAGCCGGGCGATGTTGTCGGGATTGATCTGCACATAGATCGAGATCGGACGCTTGCGCAGGTCCCGCAGGTCGAAGTCGTTGGCCGAGGTGGCCGCATCGATCATCGGGTTGAGCCACAGGTCCAGGCGGCTGGTGAAGGTCTTGCGGATGCTCGAGGCCGTGGTCGGCGCCAGGTCGATCACGTCATAGAGGCTCTGCACCGCTTCCTGCGACAGCGGATAGCCGGCGCGCTCGCAGGCGTCGATCACGCGCTTCCAGTGTTTCTGGAAGCCTTCCGCGTCGCTGGCCATGCCCTGGCGCAGCACCTCGCCCAGGGTGCGCGTGGCGCCCGGGGTCTCGAAGAGGTACAGAGCGATGCCCAGGAACAGCGACCGGGCCGACGAGCTCCAGAAGGGGTCGCCCGCCTGCGGATCGGGAAAGAGCATCGTGCCAATGCGCTGCAGGTCGTCGATGCAGCGGTAGGGCTGCTCGGACACGTAGCCCAGCGGATTCCAGCGTGCCGAGCACTCGCGTTCGGACAGCGGATCGAACAGGTGCACCTCCTGCCCATGGGTCGCACGAAAGCCCGCCGTGCGTGTGAAGTTCTCGCCCTTGATGTCGCTGACGATGGCCGAGCCGGGCCAGTTCAGCAGATTGGGGATGACCACGCCCACGCCCTTGCCGCTGCGCGGCGGGGCTTCGAGCTCGACACCTTGCTGGCCGGGCAGCACCAGATAGCGGTTGCCCAGGCGCCCGAGGATGATGCCGTGCTCCTGCAGCAGCCCCGCCCGCGCAATTTCGCGCCGACTCGCGAACCGGGCCTCGCCGTGCAGCGGCCGGCGACGCGGCAGCATGGCGACGCCCACCAGGCCCAGCACGAGGCCCTGGGAACCCGCCAGCGATGTCATGAGGGCGCGGCGCACCTCCGGCTGATCGCCGTAGGCCTGCCAGTAGGCATGGAGCGTGAGCAGCGTGACTTGCTGCGGTGGCAGTTTCATCGCCATCAGGAATGCGTGGCCTGCGACGTAGACGCCGACGATCACGGCCACCAGCAATGCGACCGCAATCCTGAAAGGGCTAGGCAAGCCGTCGGTTCTTGGTGCCTGGGTCATACCAGATCTCCCGCACGATGCGCCGCGGACGGCCGTCCCGGCGTTCGCGCGCGCACTGCACGACGATGTCCACGCTCATCTGCGCCAATTCCACGCCGTCGCGCGTGCTCATGCCCTGGCCCGCCTGGCTGCGCTTCATCAACTGCGCCAGCGCCACGAAGGCCATCGCCGCGCTGTCCGCATGCACGCTGGTGATCGAGCCGGGGTGGCCGGTGTTCACAGACACCAGGTAGTCGTAGACCTCTTCGCCGGTCCGCAATTCCGACACGAACACGCGGTCGGGCCGCTGCCGCTTGGCACCGGCCAGCAGCTGACCGGGCGTGACCTCGGCTTGCCCCTGGGCGCCTTGCGAGTAGAAAAGCCTCACGTGGTTGGGCTGGTTGCGCAGCGACAGTTCCTTCACGTCCTCGATCGTGATCAAACGGTCCTCCGGTGGCACCTCGAGGATCAGCGCCTTGCCGACCGTGGTCTTGCCGGAGCCGGTGGCACCGGACAACAGGATGTTCTTGCGCCACTGCACCGCACGGCGCAGGAACGGCACGAACTCGCGACATGCGAGAAGCCCGGCCAGTTCCCGATCCTCCGGTGCCAGGTTGTCCAGATCGGTCGGCCGCAGCGGGCAGGCGGGGACGCTGCATGTCGGCTCGAAGACGCGCAGATCAGCCAGCTCTTCGAGGCTCCAGAGCGTGTGGGACGGACGCCGGATCGTGATCGAGACGGTCCGCTCCAGCGTCGCGGGCGGCAGCACGATCTGGATTCGTTCGCCGCCCGGGAGGGTGGCGGACAGGAGCGGCTCGTTGGCCGAGATGCGCTGGTGCGTGAAATTGGCCACGAGCTTGGCGATGGCCATGCACCAGTCGAAGCTCGCGAACGGCAACTCTTCGCGCAGCCAGCCCGACTGCCGTTCCACGAAAGCCGCGCCGGGCTCGTTGATGCAGATCTCGGTGACCTCGGGATCGTCCAAGAGACGGCCGAGCGGACCGAGGAAAAGGACAAGGGACGAGGGCGGCTCCGCGGGTGCCGCGGCGGTCACGGCGCTGGTCGCCAATGGCAGGTCGCCGGTGGCGGCGCAGGGCTCGCGTTCAGGGATGGGCTGGGTCGCTTCGAAGCGCATAGACGCTCCTGAAATCCACATCGCGTGCGACCAGGATCTGGATTCGCTCGCCCTGGTTCTTGATGACTGTCGGCGGAATCGACACGGTGCTGCGCAGCACCTCCGTCATGACGTCGCGGCTGCCCTGCGGACCGAGCACCAAGCCGCCGCCGCTGCCGACCCGGGTGCCGCTTTGCTGCTGGGCGGCGATCGCCTGCATCGTGCCGTCGATCACCGAGATCAGGACCGCGGCACCGAAGCGATCCCAGAAATGGGTGTCGACGAAACCGGGCAACCCGCTGCGCCCCAGTTCGTCGGTTCCGGGTGAGGCAAGCTGGACCACGACGCCTGTCGGGGTGCGCGCTTCGTTCCACACGATGAAGACGCGGCCCTGTCCCTGCCGCGGCGTTCCGCGCTGCTCGCCCACGTACTTGGTGCCGCGCTCCAGCAGCACGACCTTGCCGTCCGCCCCGTAGATGTCGCTGGCGCCGATGCAGGTGGTCATGCCCTCGTAGGTGGAGTCGATGGCGGTCTCCAGCGTGCAGTCGATGAATGCGCCCTTGGGCAGAAGCATGCGCCGTGTGGGCAGGGTCTGGGCGAGGACCGCCGGGGTCGGCGTCGGCCGGAGGTTCGCGGCAAGTTGCCCGCCGCCGCCGGATGCGGCCGAGCCGGCGCCAAGCGGCTGCAGCGCGCCGAACAACTGGGACATGCCAGGCATGCCGCCGGCGGGCAGCGCTGCCGGATCTGCGAACCCGTGCGGTGCTGAAATGCCCGAGGGCTGGGCGGACTGCGCGCGCCGAAGCACCGGGGTGCCTAACTGCCGTTCCAGTGCGATCTGCGCGGGCGTCTTCTGGGAAGGGCTCGTGTTGACAGCCGCGGTCGACGGGGCAGCGGGAGTGCCGGCGATGGGCGGCGCCTGCGGCGGTGTTTGCGGGGGATCGATGCGGCCGAGCGGTGGCACCTTCATCTCGCCGCCGGCACGTGCCGAGGCCGCCTTTCTCGCGGCCTCTTCGGCCTCGCGGGTCTTGGCGTACTGCGTGTTGTAGTACCAGAACAGGAAGCCGCCGCCGAGGAGAATGATCACAGCCAGCGCCAGGAACCCGCTGATGCGCGACTGGACAGAGCGCTCGCGATTGACCGATGGCATGGCGCGTTCGCCTCGGACCGTGGCGCGCTCGTCGGCGATGCGGGATGCGGCGTTTCCGGTGACCGCCTCGGTCTGTCCAGGCAGGATCTCTCCGGTTTCGGGGTCGATCTCGGACGCGTCGGAATGCGTCGGCGGATCGATTCGGGCGCCACGGCGAGGCTGGTCGATCCAGGTCACGGCCGCTCTCCTGTCGTCGTGCGCCGCACATCTTCTGCGCTCGTGTGGGTCGGGGTGCGCGCGCCGCCGCCGACGAACGACCGGTTGACCACGCAGCCGACCAGGCCGCCGCGCCGCAGCACGAAGCGACGCGCCACCCGGTGGATCACCACCTCATCCGCTTCGATGCTGAAGTTCAGCAGCGACTCGGATCCGTCGTCGTTGCGCACGAACATGGCCGGAAAGTCTGACTGCGCCTGAAAGCGGAGTCGCGTTTGCACGCCGTCGTCGTGGGCACTCACGGGCTTGAGCGAATCGCTGCCGCAGAACCAGTAGTCGGCGTTGCGAGGGCGATTCGAGGCCTCCTCGTTCATGCGCGCCTCGGTCCGGCGTCGCTCCTGATCCGCCGCTGCGGCGCGGGCCTCGTCCTCCGGGTAGGTGAAACGAATCGAATACACCATGCGCTTGGTCGCACCGCCCGCGGGCGCGACGGAAGACACGATGAAGTCGAAATGGTAGGCCCGCCGATTCGTGAGGAGGGTGAAGTTGGTCGAGGCGCGCGCTTCCTTGGGCTTGATGAAGAAGTGGTTGCGCTCGGCGCCGACATCGAAAGCACCGTTGTCGCCAGCGCCAAGGTTCACGAACTCCTCGCCTTCGGCAAACTGCAGATGGATCTGGTAGCCCACATAGCCTTGAAGCGTGACGACGTCCTCGGGGTTGTAGGCAACCATACGCACCCGGGCATCGACCTTGCCCGCCGGCGGCACGGTCGCGGTTCGGCCGTGCGGCGCGGCAAACGCAAGACTTGCCGCCAATCCGATCGCGAAGGCAAACCTGCGGTGCATGCGCCACGGCTTCATCGCGCCTCCTGCCTGCTCGGTGCAGCGCTGGCCGGGGCGACCTCGGGTTCGCGGCGATATTCGACGACGCGAAAGCCCAGTGGATTGAGCGATCGCATCTTGTTGTCCGTCGATGGCGGGACATAGGCGAACTCGATCGTGGCCACCCAGTGGCTGGTCTGCTCCTCGCCGGTGCCGCCTGCGCGCGTCAAGCGGGCGAAGCGGACCTGTGCCAGCTTGTCCTTCCCGCTCTCCAGCTTGAGGAAGGTGACCGATCGCACCTGCGCGCGGATGGACGTGCCATCCTTGTAGGCGTTCAGAGGTGAGGTCGGGTTGTCGGCGGCCCACGAAGCGGCCCACTCCTGGTTCAACCGAGGCGAGTTCTGCGAGGCGACCAGTTCGTAGTCCGCCTCTGCGGTACCGTAGAAGTAGCGCTCGCGCGCGATCACGTAGTTCTGCAGCAGGTTGCGGGTCACCAGATGCTCGATGTCGGTCGTGCCCTCGTAGGTGGGAACGACGTCGACGATCCCGCTGCTGCTGTCGACGCGGATGAGAACGGGAACAGGCTGCTTCAGCGGCGTGAGTGCGCTGACGGCCGCGACCGAGAGCACTGCGACCAGTGTCGCCGCTGCGGCCACGGTCCAGGCGATCTTGTTTGATCGCTCTGCGCGGCGCGCGCGGTCGAGTTCCCAGCTCTGGGCTTCGCTCAGGTAGTTTTCAAGGGCGGCGTTCCGGCGCATGGACCGCTCCTGATTCGGAAACGCCGTTCGGGATGTTGATCGGCGTGAGCGGACCTTCGCAGTCCGGCGGCGTAGGCGGGCGAGTGCCGCATGCAGCCAGCAGAACGGCGAACAAGGAAAGGATCGTCGAAGGCTTCATCTGCCCGCCCTCCATTAGCGATTGCGCGACAGGCCCGGCATGACCTGCTCTCTTGGAAGCACGGTGCCGCCGCGACGCGCAGCGCCGAAACCTGCCATCGAAGCCACGCCGGTACCAAAGCGATTGCCTGCCAAGCGGCGGAACGAATCCCAGCGGCTACGCGGTTCCCGCCGAAGGCCGTCCAGCACGCCGCGACCGAACTCGTAATTTGTGCGCTTGGCTCCGCCCATTGCCCACCGCGCCAATCCGCTGACGAGGCCGAATGAACTGAGTGCGACGCCGCTCGCAAGCCCGGCCGCGATAGACATGATCTGGCGCATAACCAGCAGCACCAGAGAAGCACACAGAACCAAGTTCAGTGCATCCACGGTCACGATGGCCGCGCCGCGTGCGGCCGTCTGTGCGGCGTAGGAAGAAACGATCTGAAGCATGAGGCTTGCCACCAGCGAGCTTAGGACGGCGACCACTGCATAGTTGGCCAACTGCGCAATCCACGCCTCAAAGAATCGGCGTGTGGCCTCGAAGAAAAGCAAACAAATGAAAACGGGGCCCAAGGCGAGGATCAATGCCAACGCGAGCCTGGACAAAACAAGCAGGAAGAGCGCGTAGACGGCCACGCCTCCGATGATGAAGTAGACGATGGCTCCAGCCAAATAGAAGCCAAAGTCGCCGTTCAATACACCGCCTTTGTTCCAAAGGTTTGAAGCAACGGTCCCGCCTTTGTCCCATATCGTGTCAATCACGGACACCGGGTTCGATGCACCTGTGATCTTGGCCGCAAGCTGGACTGGTGCGTTGAAAAAGGTGTCCACGATGACTCCGTTGTAAAGCCAAAGTCTCAGACCGACGCCCAGTACGATCGCGATGAAGAAGACGCGCTTGACCCCCTCCCATATCGGTTCTTGAATTCTTCCGGTCAGGCTAAGGAATCCCCAAATCATTACGTAGATCGTCGCGAGCGTTACCACTGCAGGCTCAATGGCACCGGCCACGGTCGCCGTTTTGGCCGCGAGGTATTCGGTCAATTGGTCGTTGAGCCACGTCCAGAATTGTTGAAAGAACATTGCGCGTCCCTTCGAACTTCATTTTTTGGAGCCGCTAGCAGGGCGCATCGTCGGCTGAAATCGATTCTGGAAGTCCCCATGCTCGGCCCTTGATGCTGCCGGATTGGTCGTCTCGGACGGTACGCCTCCGGGGGACGCGGTTGGAGACCAGTCCTGTCTCAGAACGCCATAAACGCCGCCCATGGCAAGTACAGCAATCACAAGGATGACGGTCGTTGGTTTGGACATGACGATTCACGGGTTGGGAACAAACCGTGCGTTGAATCCGCCATGGCCTGAGATGACTTGCTCCCGAGTACGCTGCTGCTGGGCCGCTTCCTCGGCCCTTGCAATCTGATAGAGGCTCTGCAGCTTTGTCTGCTCATTGGTGAGCATGTTCTGCTCGGCCTGGATTCTTGCCTGCAGGTCCTGGATCGCCTTGGGGTCATGTGCAGAAGCGATGCGACTGATCAGCAGTTGCAGCGCCGCGAAACGCTGGCTGGTGTTCTGGTATGCGCTCTGTGTCATGCCGTTGAGCAGCGCTGCCGATTGCCGCCCCTGCTCGACGATCTGCCGCAACTCCGGACTGAGCGTCTCCATCTGCGTTCCTGAGAGGATGCTGTTGGCCTTCATGATCGACTGCACTTGGCTGGCCAGCCCCGCATAGCCGGCCGACGTGCCGTTGAGCGTATTCATCAGCTCACCATAGCTGGGCGGCAGGTAGTTGCGCGCGAGCTCCGAGGTGGGCAGCAACTGCTCCATGCCCCGGCTCCCAGTCATCGCGTTGTGGGTCTGGGTCAGCTGGTCCTTGGATTCCTTCAGTTGGTCGTATTGCTTCTGCATTCCGGAGATCTGCTGCTGCCAGTACATGACCTGCTGAATCAGGTTGGCAACGGCGGTGACATCGATCACCGGGATACCGGCTTTCGCGTGCAGCGGGGCCAGCGAAGCCGCCGCGAGGACGAGGGCAACAAGGAACCTACGCATGGGAGTTCTCCTGGTGTGAGAGCGAACGGGGAGGGCGGCTGGCCAGCGCCTTGCGGAAAGGCGGCAGCCATTGGTCGGGATCCGGTCCGAAGGTCGCGATGCATTCGCGCATGAGGCGGACGTTGTTGGTGCGCCCGGAAATGACGTGCAGCGCGTCATCGAAGCCGTGGAGATCAAGCTGCGCGACCACGCTGACATGGTTCTGCTTGATGAGGAACTGCCGGGAGCCGGGCTCGAGTTCCTGCTTGATGAGCGCGAACTCCCTGTCCGTCAGGTTGAAGCCCTGGGTGTACTCGTCGTATTCCGCCTCCGGATTGGGGAACAGGATCTTCGTCGGCGTCTGCTCGACGATCGCGCGCGCGATGCCGGAATCGAGCACATGGCTGGTGCTCTGGGTGAACGTAGCAATGTTCGCGTTCTTCTTGCGCCAGGTCTCCAGGCCGTTCTTGGCGAACCTCGCGAGCGCCGGGTCGCTCAGGAGCTTGGCGAATTCGTCCATCCAGCACACCAGCGGGCGGCCATCCACCATCCGGTTGACCAGATAAAAGAGGTACATGGTCAGCGGCGCGCGCACGACTTCGTTGTCGAGGAAGTCGGTCACGTCGAAGCCGACCAAGGCGTGCCGGGCGAGCAGCGGAGCCACGTCGTCGCGATCGTTGTCGAATACCCAGGCATAGTCGCCGCGCTCCGAGGCGCACCATCTGCGAAGGCGCGCGTGCATCCCCTCGGGGTCCGTGATGTCGAGGAAGGCGACCAGACGGGACAGGCGCCTGAACGAGCGTTCGAGCTTCAGGGTGCCATGCAACGCCTGGTCAAGGTCGTCCTCCTGACGGACGCTCAAGGTATCGGTCGGCGTGCGCATGACGAGGCGCCTGAGCCAGTGCCGCATGAACTCGACGTTGTCGGTGACCGCATCGTCGAGCTGCAGTGGATTGCAGCCGGTAGGCACGCCGTTTTTTAGCGGGAGGTACTGGCCGCCCAGCGCTCGCACCAGGATGTGCAGGCCTTCGTCCTTGTCGAAGATGACCTGCGTGGCATCGAGTCGATTGCAGATCGCCACCATGCAGAAGCCCAGCAGCGTGGTCTTGCCGGTACCGACCGGCCCGACTCCGGTGATGTGTCCGACGTCCCGGCGGCTGCCCCCGTCTGCGCTGCGCGGCTCGCTCGCATGCAGCGAGAAATAGTAGGGCGAGCCGGCGCGCGTCATGAACATGGCCAGCGCATCGCCCCAGTAGTTGCCCGTGGCGCGGCCGGTCGGGAAATTGTGGAAGGGCGACATCGCGGCGAAGTTGCGACTGGTCACGGGCGCCTTGCGGCTGCGGTAGCCGAAGTTTCCCGGCAGTTGCGCCCAGAAAGCAGCCTCCAGTGCGAGATCCTCGCGCGCCACCACCATGCCGGTGTCGCCCAGCAGGTAGCGGGCACGAGCCACGTTGTCATTGAGCTGCTTCAGGCGGGGCCGGCCTTCGGCCTCGCCGACGCCGTCGTAGGTGTCGGCCAGCACGTGCAGGCTGAAGTGGTGGTCTCCCATCACGAAGCGGTTGCTCATCAGGTCGTCCAGCGCGTCCTTGAGCTCTTCGGCCTGCGAGACGGCCAGGTCCCCGGCGGCCGCCATCCTGTGATGCTGACGGCTCATCATGTCGGTCGCCGTGCCTTTAGCCAGAAAGGTGAAGCTTTGCGTGAGCACGAAGGGGAAGGGGGCGGTCAGCAGCGCGCTGAACATGCCCGGCGCCGTGGGCGTGGGGTACTCCTTGATGCCGAGGAAGGCGCCGATCCGCGTCTGGGTGCCTGTGCGGTATTCCATGGCTTCGTTGCCGAAGAAGGGCCGGGTGGTGGCCAGAACCTCGTTGAGGGGTGAGCGCGGCAGCGGCATGCGCTGCCATTCCCCGTTAACCAGCAGGCCGTGGAATTCCATCAGGGAGGAAAACAGCACATCCTCTTCGTGCAGCCGATAGATGCCAAGCGCTTCGGGGTCGTAGCGCTCCAGGGCCGCGAGCAACTCCTGGCGCAGCTTGCCGCAGGCATCGAGGGCATCGCGCAGTTCCGCCTGCGCACCCTCCGGGTCCGCGCGCCTGAAGAGCCGCAATGCGGCGTTGCCGATGCGGGTCGGCTGCGGCCGGAAGACGACCGACAGGTACAGCTCGTTGACCATCAGCCGCTCGCCGGCCATCTTGCGGCGGTACCGCTGCTCGATTTCATCGGCGAACCCGGGAACCGTCCGCCCGGCCGGATAGCCTGTCTCTCGACGCCGGATCACATGGCTCCACAGGGCCAGGTTGGGCGAGGCGATGTTGCGCAGCAGGACATTGAGGCGCTCGTGCCAGCTGTTGATGTCATCGTCGTCCGCGCTTTCGAAGCTCGTGCCGGCCAGGCGCAGCGTCTGCACATAGTCGCCCGCGCGCGTTCGGGCCACATGGTCGTCCACATGCGACGACAACGGGATCATGGTTGCGGCGCCGGCTTCGCGGCGAAGCGTGTGCTCGGAGCGTGACAGCAGCTTCATGGCGAGCCCTGTCAGACCACCGCCACGGGCCAAGTCCGCATGCGGCGGCGCCCTCGCCAGTTGGGCATGTCCAGCGCCAGGGGGCTGTACGAGTTCGCACGCCAGAACCGCAGGTTGCCGCCGAGCATGGCGAGCAGGCGCGTGCGGCCCCACAGCTGCAGCAGGTCGAAGAAGCGCGGCTCGTACAGGCAGACCAGGTAGAGCACCCCGTGGATCGGCACGAAGGCCAGCAGCCAGGCGAGGCTCTTGGTCACGATGAACGACTCGGTCGTGACCACGATGTTGAACATCATGGCCGAGTAGGTGACGCCCCAGACCATCGACGGCCGTGTCATGCCGACGAACAGAGGATCCGCGGCGATGCCCTGGTTGCGACTCACGATTCGCTCTCCCTCACACCCCGAACAGGCCCCGTATCCAGGAGACGATCTGGGGGCCGCCGAAGACCAGCACGGTGCCGATCACGACGGCCACCATCCACCACCAGCTCAGGCGGCCGAACCAGGCCATGGCGCCGGAGACCATCACGGCGACTGCCGCCAGCGGCGTCAGGATGGCAACGAGTTGCTGCTGGGTCGCGTTGGCGCCCGTCGCGAACGGGCTTCCGGCCCAGACGATGTCGGCAGGTGCGGCCGCAAGCAGGGCGATGAGCAGGCATCCGATCCATCGGGTTCGGACGCCAAATCGCACTGCGGGCCGGATGTGGTGGATCGAGCATGCGGTCATGGCGAGACTCCAGTGGCCGAGGAAGATCCCGCGGGCGCTTGCCCGGACGGGGGCGCGAGAGAAACTGAAACCGATGGGTCAATGCGCCGGCTGCCGTCATAGACGTCCCACCAGGGCGTCGATGCCGCGCGCTTGCCGGCGGCGGCAGGGGCCCTGGTGGCCTCAGCGGCCATGGGTTTGACCGCCATGGTCTGGGCGGAGGTACGCGAGGTGGACGCGATCTCTCGCTGGATGGCCGCGATATCGCCGAGCGTGCGAACGCGCTGCGCCTCGGCTTCGGTCGCTGCCTGCATATCGGACGCGGCGAGCCGCTCAGCCTTACGGCGTTCGAGATCCTCCAATTGCGCTTGCGACCTCCCGAGCTCCTCGCGAAGGATCGCGATGCGGTCGCGGTCGCGCGCCGCCTGCTGCTGGCGACTGACGACCTGCGATGCGCCGGGCTCCACCTGCGCCCACAGGGTGCGGGCGTGCGCCATCAAGCCAAGGACAACAAGCACGGGAAGCCAGGCCGCGTATCGGCCCTTGTCGGTCGCGTGCCTGCGTTGAACATCGGGTGCTTGCATGGGGCGCAATGTCCGCCTCGGCGCATGCATGTGTCGACTATTGCTTTTGACAGTGGCATTGCAAAGCGCGGGCGGCGATATTCGTGAGCGACGCGGCATGGCGATCCATCGGACCAACGAGGCAAGGCCTCCGGTGCGTCGGGACAGCTCTGTCCGCATGTCAGTGGCATTCCGCACAGCGCGCCGTGCGGGTATCGAGGCCCGGCACAGCTCGCGTCGGGGCCTGAGGAGCAAGTCATGGGCAACGTGGTCATCTTCGGCAACCAGAAAGGTGGCGTCGGCAAGTCGACCCTGGCGGTGCTGTACGCATGCTGGCTGGCCGAGATGCGACGCCAGTCGGTGTGTCTGATCGATCTGGACGCTCAGGCGAACAGCTCCAAATCGCTGCGCAGTGCCTCGGCGATCACCGAGGTGGTGGAACTTTTCGGAGGCGATATGGGCCCGATCGTCCAGTCCCGCGCGCAGAACATTGCCCTGGTGCCGGGCAGCAAGAAACTGGCCGATGTCGAACTCGCGAGGGCGGATGTCGTGATCCCTACATTTCGCAGGAACGTGATTCGCTTGGCGCAGGAGTTCGACGCAGTCGTGATCGACACGCCGCCAGCACTGGGCTTGCGCATGAGCGCGGCGCTGATCGCTGGCCACGCCGTGGCCTGCCCGATCGAGTTGGAGGAGTACAGCATCGATGGCGTCGCCGACATGCTCAGAACCATCTTCGGGGTCAGACAGCGCTACAACCCGCAACTGCGGCTGGCGGCCATCGTTTTGAACCGGTTCAATCCGCATTCGTCGCGGCAGAAGGCTGCGATGCAGGATCTGGCCTTGAACTTCCGGGAGTTCGTGATACCGGCACGGATCTCGACCCGCTCGGCCATTCCCGAGGCGCTGGCCGCGGGCGTGCCGGTGTGGCGATTGCCCAAGAGCGCGGCCCGCGAGGCGAGTCTCGAGGTGATGCGGATGTTCGAGTTGCTGCAGCAACGCATCGACGCCTCGAGCATGCCAGTGCCCGCGGACGCGCAGCCATGAATGCGCCCGACGGGCTGGACCTGAGCGTGCTGTCGCAGTTCAGGGCGGCCGATCTGCTCACGGGTGAAGCGACCTCTGCGGGCGTGGGCAAACCAATGCAGGTAGCGATCGACCGCATCGACTTCGACCCACGCCAGCCACGCCGTCGCATCCGTAGCGAATGCATCGAGGACCTTGCCGCATCGATCCGAGAGCATGGCGTGCTGGAGCCGGTATCGTTGCGTTGCCATCCCGAACATCCGGACCGGTACATCGTCAACCGCGGCGAACGCAGGGTGCGCGCCGCGCGCCGGACAGGCCTCGCTACAGTCCCGGCATTCGTGGACGAGCGGATCGATCCCTTCGCCCAGGCCGCGGAAAACCTGCACCGCGAGGACATGTCGCCATTCGATCTGGCCTCCTTCATCGCCGAGCGGGAAGGGGAAGGCCATTCCCGTGCCGAGATCGCGCGGCGGTTGGGCAAACCGCGTTCCTTCATCACCGAGGCCGCTCGGCTCAGCGACGCACCGCCGCAATTGCGGCAGGCGGTCGAGGAGGGGCGGGTCGGCGGGGACGTGCGATTGCTCTACGAGCTGGTGGCCATCGCGAGAGATCGCCCGCATGAACTTGAGGAACTGCTGGCGCGGGACGGCCCGATCGGGCGGGGGCAGGCAAGACATCGCGCGCCGTCGCCCCACGCCCTCGGGGGCTCGGCGCCAGCGGGGTCCGGGAGCGAGCACACCAGGGTCAACAGCGCCGGCCGCACGGTGCTTGTGGTGGAGCATGGCGGACGGCGCGGGTCGCTGCGCATCAAGGCGAAGGACGGCGACGTCGGGGAGGTCCGCTTCGGCGACGGCACGCGTGCCTTGCTGCCGTTGGCAGACCTGCGGCTGGTGTGCTGGGCCACAGAAGACTAGCGATGCGGCATTGGTCGACGAGTCATTGGCGCTCGACATGCGGGCGCGTCGCGGCGGGCGGTCTGGCAACGGGCAGTCGCTGTTGCGCCGGGAAAGACCTACGCCCGCGAGGCAGCGCCCGCACTCTTCATTGCGGCGTGGCGCCGCCGGTACTCGCGCGGCGTCATCTGCAGGTCGCGAACGAAGGCTCTGCGCATCACCTCCTGAGACCCGTAGCCGCACTGCCGAGCGATGGCCTTGAGGGGAAGTGGGCTCGTCTCGAGCAGGCGGCAGGCGGCGTCGAGGCGCATCTGCTGTACGCCCCGTCCGGGCGAGAGACCCGTCGCGCGTTCGTAGAAGCGTGCGAAGGAGCGCGTGGACATGTGAACCTTCTGCGCCAAACGGGCGACGCTGAGGTTCTCCTGCAGATGCGACGCGATCCACAGATGCAGCGTGCCGATCCGCGCGTCGATCACTGGCGGCTCGGTTGACACCCGTCGATGGCGCGGCATGCCGTAGCGACGGCGGCGTGGTCCGGCAAGGCGCGCGGCGAGCATGTCCGCAAATGCGGCACCTCGGTCCTCAGCGATCCACGACAGCGCCAGGTCTTCCCCCTGGTTCGGTTCGATGACCCGCCAGCTATGCGCTTTGGTGCAAGCCGCGGACAGGCCTGCGCCCTGCCCACGGCGCGGTGCCGCCGGCGCGGCGCTGCCTTGTCGCCGCACCGCGTGGACGTCTGGCGCACGCGGCAGCAAAGCTCGGGCACCCAGGACGGCGCAGCGGCTCAGCTGCCTCCGGTTCCAGGAGAGCCATTCGCGCAAACGCCGCACGCTCGCCGGGCCAGCCGAGCCCGGATCGGGCTCGCCACTGATGAAGAGCGTGCTCGCCCGACCGACGAGCCGGTGCGGCAATGCACGCGTCGAGAGTGCCACACCACTTGAACTCAGGGCCTGGCCGCCCGTTGCCGAGGTCAATCGAACGTCGTAGCCGGCGAGCTTGCCGCGTGTCCTGCGCAACGCGGCATTGGCGACCTTGAAGACCGCGAGCATGCGGATGATGTCGAGAAGAAGGAATCCGGGAAGCAGCAGGAACCAGACCTTGTGCATCATGAGGAGCCACCGTAGGTAGGATCAATCCGGAATTTCACAACGCTGCCGCACCGCGCCAGTGCGCGTAGCGGGGCTCGCGAGATTGGCAGAAATGGTGGTGAATTTTGCCTCCGGACTCGACGGGGCGCTTCTAGACTGTCGCACCCTTGCCTCCATCGCATGCTGAGTGGCCGCCGGGTGCAAGCAGCCGGTCGACCCGCGCGGATCGGTTCAAAGGCTGGAGCCGCTGGCCTTCTGGCCTGGCGGACTCGACTCCGCGAGCCTCGACTGTGCTCGCGATACGGGTGGGGGTGCCGACGACGCAGGAAGCGCACCTATGAACGATTGGACCCAGGATGTTCTCGGTCGGTTGAGCCAGGCAAGCGAGCCTTCGGAGGTGCTCGCGCAGATCAGCGTGGCAAGCAGGCACCTCGGCTTCGAGCACTGCGCCTACGGGCTGCGCACGCTCGTGCCCTTCACCCGACAGAAGACCTTGATGTTCAGCACGTACGACGAGCGGTGGAATCGCCGTTACATCGATGCCGGATACCTCCAGGTCGATCCCACGGTCGCTCACGGCGTACACAGCGGCACGCCCGTGGTCTGGAACAACGAAGTCTTCCGGAACGCCCCCCAGATGTGGGACGAGGCGCGCTCGTTCGGCCTGCGCGTTGGCTGGGCGCAATCGGTCTTCGAGCCCGATGCGCGGGTCGGCATGCTAACGCTTGCGAGGTCGGGCGAACCGCTGACGGCCGCGGAGATGCTCGCCAAGGACCTCTTGCTGCAGTGGCTGGTGCATACCGCCCACCGCGCGTTCTGCCGCCTTCTGGGAGGCAGCCCGCTCGAGGGGATCGAGCCGCTGAGCAGACGACAGGTCGAGGTGCTGCGCTGGACGGGGGATGGCAAGACAAGCGACGTGATCGCATCCATCCTTGGCATCTCGAAACCCACGGTCGAATTTCATCTGCAGAAGGCCATGGCCAGATTGGGCGCGCCCACCAAGAGTTCGGCCGCGGCAATCGCTTCACGGCTCGGGCTCCTGAACTGATTGGAGGGCCGCAGGGGGCGCGCCAGCCCGGCTGCGGGGGACTCAACCGACCGCGTCGGCGCGCCGGTCTTGGCGCGGACACCAGCTCGTGTCCACGTCGATGAAACAGGCAAAGAGATGCTGGCCCTCGATCAGCACCGGAGGCGCCGCGCGGTGCACGGACAGGCCCGCGCGACGCAGGATGCGCTCGATGCCCAGTGGCGACGCGCTGATGAGCCGCCGTCCTCCATGCCTGGCGACGGTCCGCATCGCAACGCGCAGCATGTCCAGCGCGAGCGACCAGCCATGTGGACTCTCGCCCGCGCTGAGCCGCATCCAATCGGCAGCGGCAAATCGCGACAGTTCCCAGACGTCAGGCGAGCACGGCGCGGGCGTGTCGCCGAGCAGTTGAGGAAAGACACTGGCGAGCAGATAGGGCTTGTGCGTGGGCAAGAGGCGGCTCGTGCCGACAATCTCCCCGTCCGTATTGCGCGCGATCAGATAGATGGTGTCCTTCCGGTCAAATTCGTCCAGCTCGAGCCGACCGCGCGTATCGAGCTTCCAGCCCAGCTTCTCGACGAACACCTCGTGCCGGTAGCGCGCCATGTCGAACAGCACGTCTGCCGTAAAAGAGTCGATCGTTCCCGCAATGATCTCCATGAGGTCACCTCGTTGAATGAGGCCCGCATTACAGCGTGATGACAGGCGCGAGAACACTGTCAGAGTTGATAGGGCTGCGAACGTCGTGACGAGCGCTCCATCGAGCGCCTGCGAACCATGGCGGGCGGACGGTTCGGTCTTTTTACCTACCGCCGCCGCGCGGTCCAGACGGTGAAGGCACCGGCCGCGACGATCAGCAGCACGCCGACCGCGGCCTGGCGCCGAGGCATGTCGCCCCAGATCGCGTATCCCAGCAGCAAGGCCCAGACGATCAGGCTGTAGCGAAAAGGTGTGACGACCGAGAGATCGACGCCGCGGCAGGCGACGATGAGCGCGAAGTTGCCGAGCGCCGCGCAACCCGCAGCCGCCGCGAGCGTGCCGAGCTCGTACCGCGTGAGCGCCGTCCAGCGTTCCGCGAGACCCAGCAGCAGGCCCGCCAGGCACACGGCGAGCGTGGTCGCGATCGCGATGGTCGACGAAGGGATCGTGGCGGGGATGCGCCGTGTCACCAGGTCGCGCGCAGCCAACGAGGCGGCGCACAACAGCGCACAGGCAAGACCGGCCGCGGGGACATCTGGTTGCCCGGCAGGATGCATGACCAGCAGGACGCCACCAAATCCCGCGGCAGCAGCCAACAGACGCCCACCACGCCAGGGCTCCCACCGCAGCGCCATCGCCGTGGCGGCGATCATCAGTGGCGCGGTCATCATGAGCGTGCTCACAGTGGCAAGCGGCGCCAGCGACAGGGCCACCACGGAGGCGAGGGCCGTCGTGACCTCGAGTCCGCAGCGCACCCCCACGATCGGGCGCAGTGCCATTCGCCAGCTACCGCGCGTGCCCCGCGCGATCGCCACAACGAAGATGGTCGCGAACGCACCGCGCACGGCAAGCACCTGTCCGGGCGGCAGGCTTTGCGCGGCCAGCTTCACGAAGACATCGTTGAAGACGTAGCAGCCCATGGCCACCAGCATGAGCAGGATCCCCCGGCGATTGGCCTGTGCGCTAGCCATTGGCGGACGGTGGCGGCGTCGGGGTGACGTCCGGAGCCATAGGTGCGGGTGACGGCTCCGGGAGCACCGAAGCGCTTGCGGCACTTGCCTCCACGCCCGTCCCTGGCCGCGCGCCGAGCGGCGCACCGCAGCGTCTGAGAACATCCCACAGCGCCTGTGCCTTCAGCACGATCTCCTCGACTTCGGCATCGGGATCGGACATGGCGACGATGGCACCGCCCGCACCGATAGAGATCCGGCCGTTGGCCGATACCAGCGTGCGGATCACGATGTTGAGCTGGGCCGCGCCGTCGAGCGACAGATAGCCGATGCTGCCAGAGTAGATGCCGCGCGCAGCATCTTCGAGTTCGTCCAGGATCCTCATCGTGCGCACCTTGGGGGCGCCGGTCATGGAACCGCCGGGGAACGCGGAGCGCACACAGTCCATCGTCCCCAGTTCCGCTCGCAGCCTCCCGCGGATGGTGCTGACCAACTGGTGCACGGTGGCATAGGTCTCGACCGCGAAGAGGCTCGGCACGTGAACGCTGCCGACTTCGCAGACTCGGTTGAGGTCGTTGCGCAGCAGGTCGACGATCATCAGGTTCTCCGCGCGGGTCTTCTCGTCGGCGACCATGGCGTCCGCGATCGCCTCGTCTTCGGCCGGTGTCGCGCCGCGCGCCGCCGTCCCCTTGATGGGCTTCGATTCCACCTCCCGTTCGCCGGAGATTCGCAGGAAGAGTTCGGGCGAGGCGCACAGCACGGCATAGCCGCCGATGCGCAGGTAGGCCGCATAGGGCGCCGGATTGTGCTTGCGCAGGACCCGATAAACCTCCAGCGGTCGGATGCGTCCTTCGCCGACCAGTTGGTTCGTAAGGCAGACCTCGTAGGTCTCGCCCTGCAGGATTTCGTGCTGGCAGCGCAGGATGAGATCCCGGTAGGTCGCCAAGTCCACCCGCCAGGCCAATGAATTCAGCTCGCGGGCCGCGTCCGCGCCGTCTTCCGGACCCGCCACCTGTGCGGCTTCCAGCCGCTCGCGCATGGCCTTCATCCAGCGGCGATTCTCATTGCATGGGGCATCCTCATCGAGGCAGACGATCCATACCTGCTGCTCGAGATGGTCGAAGGCGAGGAAGCGGTCGGCGAGGATCCACATCGCGTCCGGCGTGTCGGCGTCGTGGGCGCGTGCACCGTCGAGCTCGCGCTTGAGCTCGTAGCCGAAGTAGCCCACGAAGCCACAGGTGAAGTCGAAGGGAAGCTTCGGGCCCGTTGGCGATTGGCCCGGGAGGTGGTCGCGCAGGTAGTCGAAGATACTCTCGTCGCGCACCTGAACGACGTCGCCCCGGCGCACCATCAGTTCGCGGGGCGCGGTACGGTAGTTCAGTACCTGGGTGCGCGGACCGCTCGCATCGCCCATGAAGGAAAAGCGCGCCCGCCCGGCTTCGGCGAGGCTGCTGTCCAGCCAGAAAGCGCAATCGCTGTGAGCGAACGTGCTCATGAACACAGCCTCGGCATCGGCCGCGGTGTCGATGCACTCCGCGTGCAGCGACAGCGCCTGCGGACCCTCAAGGTGCAATGCAGGTCCGAAGCGATCCCGTGCCTCGCGTCGCGGCGCCTGCGCAAGCCATTCCAGCGTCAAGTCTCTGAAGTTGCGCAGCAGCCGCGCGCCGAATTCGGTGCAGATCGACTCCGGATGGAACTGCACCCCCCACCAGGGCAGCGAGACGTGGCGCAATCCCATCAATGTGCCGTCGGACGTCCAGGCGAGCGGCTCCAGGGATGAGGGAAGCTGCGTGACCGCCAGCGAGTGGTAGCGGACCGCCTCGAAGCGGTCTGGAATGCCGGCGAAGAGATCGCGCTGCGCGTGCGACACGCGATCGAGACGCCCGTGCATCGGCCGCACCGCCAGATCGACCCGGGCGCCGCAGTGGTGGGCGATGGCCTGGTGGCCGAGGCAGACGCCGAGCACGGGTTTGCGGGAACGCTGCAGCGCGTCGGCCGAGATGCCGAGGTCGGCGCGTCGCTGCGGACGCCCGGGCCCCGGCGAGATCACGATGTTGTCGAAGTGCATGCGCTCGACCTCGTCCCAGTGCATCTCGTTGTTGCGCAGCACGATCGGCGGTTCGCCGTTGCAGGCCGCCAGGTACTGGTAGAGGTTGTAGGTGAACGAGTCGTAGTTGTCGATCAGCAGCGTGCGCATGGGATGCTCCTTGGCGGTAAGCGGAGCTGTGCATCGTTGAAGATCCGTGTCCGCGTCGCAACTGCGCAATGTGCTAGTTGCCCGGCGTGGGCCGCTTGCTGAAGGCGGCGCTGCAGATCCCTGGTGGATCAGGGTTCACTCATCCTTTGCCCTGAACCCGATCGCAGTGGACAGGAGCGTCGCCCACGGTCTCGCTGCACGACGCTTCTTGTCTCATGGCCGGTGCAGAGGCCTCTCAAAAGTCGTAGTTGTCTAAGGTGGCACCTCGTCGCACGCTAGAAGCAGATCCATGCGGAAGACGATTTTGGAAAGAGGCTGCCGCTGGGTCGAAGAGCGATTTTTCGAGCCCTGCGCAGTGCACTTTCACTCTGACCTGGGCGCTGGTTCTGCTTCCATTCGGCTCTTCAAGCGAGGCACTTCATCTCAAACAATGCGCGGCTTGAAAGCACGGCACCTATGAAGGATCTGTCATGCAACTCGAACACCACGTTAACGCTCGCGAGCTTGTTCCACAGACTGTCGGCGCTCCCGCGTTCTTTCGCATGTCTGACGTGATTCGCATCACTGCATTGAGTCGTGCCACCGTGTATCGAAGAATTGCTGAAGGCAAGTTCCCGCCGCCGATACATATAGGAGTGCGCACCTGTCGCTGGCCGCGCGCGGCACTTCAACAGTGGATCGAGGATCCGGAGAGCTATTCGAATGCACCTCTATCGCAGAAGCCTTGAGCCAGGCGCATGCGCCGCTCCGGTCGATGCAAGAGTTGCCGCACGATCTCAATGCGGACCGCTTTGATGGCCCTCGTCCTCGAGAGCGGCGATGTGCCAGGACTCGCTGCTGTGGGTTGACAGGGAGTCTCTTGCTTAGGCTGCCTTGAGTGCCAGGACCTGTGCACCGGCTACAGGCTGGTCCAGATAGTCCGCCCGACCGTAGGCGGCTCCCAGGGAGGCGCTCTCGCCGTGTGCAAGTTGCGCCTCGATCACATCTGGCTAAATGCAATGCAGTTGTTCCGCCATGAGCCGATGCTTTGATCGGCAACGAAGCCGTTCCTGCGCGCAGCACAACGCGCTTCGCGTCCAGATCCGCGCTTCGAAGACAAGTTGTTCGGCAGCCGTTCGTACGACCATCGCGGACTTCCGGTCCACACGAGCTCGTCGACGTTTCAGCAGGGCCACATTAAAGCGACAAATGGGCCACGAAGTAGTCAACACAAAACAGGGTGCGTCCAGTGTCGACCCCTCGCCATCAAGGCTCGCGCCGCGCGATAAAATTTCTTGATCCGCCGCCCCAACCGCGAGACAGAAGATAGCCTCGGGGAAGGTCGCTGCTTCTACCGGGTGGCAGTGGCAGTGTCACGAAGCCCAGCGAGAAAAGATAGGAGCGCCTCGTTGACCTGCCCCATAGCCTCGAACTGCGGCCAATGTCCCGCCCCCTCCACCAACAGAAACCCGCGCAACCCAGGCATGCCCGGGCGTAACGTCTTCTCGCTCAGATCGCGCAGCTTGTTGAGGCCGTCCTGCGCACCCGTCAGGAAGAAAGAAGGTTGATGGATGGTCGCGCCTGCAAAAGGGCCCGAGGCGAGCGAGAAGTACCTGTCGATCGCGCGATAGTAATTAAGGCCGCCGTGAAAACCGGTCCGTGTGAAGCTCGCGACTGCTTCTTGCAGGTAGGCATGGTCGATCACCCGGACGGGCTCCGGCGCCGGCCGTAATAGGCCACGCGCCGGGTTGAACGGATCCCAGCGCTCGTTGTCAGGCGCCTGCCCGGACGTCCAATAGTAGACGCCAGGAATCGTCGTCGCCGCGTCGGCCCACAAGGCGTCGGCCTCGGGGCGCATCTGGTCGAACATGTAGAAGTCGTGCTTGCCCGCCGTGCGGAGTTGGTCGAGGAAGTTCGCTGCGGGGGGGCTGAACGGCACGCTGATCCCGAACACTGCGGTGAAACGGTCCGGCCGCATCATCGCCGCGTTCCAAGCGATGTTCGCGCCGAAGTCGTGCCCTACTACGACCGCCGTCGGGATGTCGAGTTGGTTGAGTACACCGACGAGGTCGCCCACGGTGTGGAACGCCGTATAAGCCTCCGCTTCGGGGGGTGCGTCACTCTCTCCGTAGCCGCGCATATCGAGCGCGATCGCCCGCCAGCCGGCTGCGGCGACCGCGGCCATCTGTGCCCTCCAACTCGACCATATCGCGGGAAAGCCGTGGCAGAACACCACGGCCGGCCCGCTTCCCTGCTCGGCGACATGGAGGCCGATGCCATTGACCTTGAGTCGATGATGACGGACGGCGGAGGGAGCGCCAGCGCCGCCGCCCTCGTGCTGCGAGCCTGGCTCGGCGTCATTTGCACCCGGAGAGCCCGTAGCGCGGTCTGATAGAAGTCCTGCCCCAACTGCCTTCAGCATTGTCCTGCGCTCCATAAAATACAGCCTCAACGATTGCCGGCACTTAGCCCGGTAGTTGGCGGTGAATTGACTACTGCCTACCGCGTGCGAGCAATGTAGTCCGTCGCGACGCTTGGCAATACGAGTGTATTATGGGAACTCTATGAACACAAGGTCACAGCGCGAGCGGCTCGTTGAAACTGGCGCCCGTATGTTCCACCAACGCGGCTACACCGCAACCGGCGTGCGCGAAGTGACTTCGGCAGCAGGGGTGGCGCAGGGTTCTTTCACGAACCACTTTAGGTCCAAGGAGCAGTTCGGTTCTGAGGTTTTGGACCACTATGCGGGCCTGCTCGACCAGATCATGAACGAAACGTTGCTCGGCGCGTCCGGCCTGCCGGCTGACCGAGTCGCGGCGTACTTCGATGCCATCACCCGGTCGCTTGAGGAGCAAGATTGGGCGGTCGGCTGCCTGGTACCCGATCTCGCGGGCGAAATTCCAGCTCACAGCGAAGTGCTGCGAGTGCGGCTCGCCGAGCAGTTCCTACATCAGACCGAGCTATTCGCTCAGGTCCTCCGGGACATTGTCGGCGCGGACGCAGCCGAGGACTACGCCGCCTTCATCATGGCCGCGTGGCACGGCACGCTGTTGCGCACAAAGGTGGAACGCGACGACCGGGCCATTGCTCGGTTCAGGCGAATGCTCGATCGGATGCTTGCGGAATGAGCGAGGCGCCGACACCCGGGTGAACGTCACCGCATAGTGAACCTGCGGTTCAATCATTTGTCCCGTGCAACCTCTCACCGTCCAGCCTCCTAGACGTCTGAGTACGCTCATAACGTCAAGTTCTAAAACTGCGCGCGCACCGGTTGGCTCGCAGTGCCTTGGAGCGCCAGGACTTTTGTCGCGATGCGCGACTCCATTGGTGCCCGCTTTACGGCCACTAGCGTGACCGTCCCTTCGCATACGACTTCGTGCGCATCGTGGGCATGAACGCGGAACGTCGCGCTTCGGTCTCCCAGACGTTCGAGCCACCCGCGCAGCCGCAGCGGCGACCCAGGCGGGATTGGGCCTCGATGGTCGATGCGAATGGTTCGACCGACCACCACTTCTGTGGTGGCATCGACGTGCTGCTGCATCTCGCGAATGCAAATGGATTCGACCACTGCCACCAAGTATCCCGTGGCCAGGCATTCGATCAGTCGCCCCGCATACCCGCTTCCGTGAGGAAGCCGCGCAAAAAGCGACTTCGCCGTCTGGTCCGCTGGCACGGTGTAGGACTCTTCAAAGAATATCTCGCTGACGCCTTGGTGGTTCATGGGGTATCCGGATGGGGTTGTCGAAGGCTCGATCAACGCGCTGGATTGCGGGCGATCGGCGCTGTTCCCACGCCAGCAAGCGCTGGCGTAGGGCGGCACGCAGGGAGCGTTGGGCTTGCGCGTTACGGAAGTCAAAACGCGCGCGGCAGACCTGCCGCGCGCGTCGCGTCGATTTCTCGATCCCCGACCCCGTTGCCGGATTGGCAAGCGAAGCGCGCACCGGGGACACGCGCGAAGGCGTCAGCGATGGATGCCGAAGGGGCGAGACGGCATCAGCGGCTCGATGCGCAGCACGACAGCGCGACCTGGCAATGCCGGGGGACGCACAAGTACGGATGCAGCTCTGACAGCGTCAGCTTGCCCAGGTCTGCATCGAACCGATGGAAGCATCCAGCTTCTTCATCAGCGCGCGCAGAGGCGGGCTGTCCGGATAGTGCTGGGCCAGGATCTGCTTGACCTGTTCCAGACTGCCGACGTGAAGAGCGCGCTCGTCCGGCGAAAGGGTGCGCGCGAGCGACGATCCGGACTCGTGGTAGTAGAGGTCGAAGAATTGCTCGCTGGGCAGCTCGGCATAGTTGTATTCCCGTTGCGTCCACTCATCGAGCTCGCTGCGAATCCCGTTCACACGGTTGTAGACGCCGTTGCGGTGGTGCGAAGCCACGAGCACCGACTTGAGCAGGGCGCCCACCTGCGCGTGGGCCTCGATCGACATCCTGCCTTTCGGGCGGCGCTGAGGGCCTACGACAGTTTGCACATAGCCGACCGTGCTGCGCGGACCCCTCGTGACCTTGCGGGTCTCCGTCGCTGGCGGCTTGGCGGCGGCCGCCTCATTGCGAGCGATGGTCCCGGGGCTAAAGAAGATCGGCGTGGACGGCTCCGATTCACCATCCCAAGCCGCTTCGACGATCGGCGCCGGCAGACGGGCCAGTGCCGCGACGATGGGCGCCAAAGGAACACCCTTCCCCGAATCGGCGATGAGGTACAGCCGCGAGCCGCCGTCCGGGTTGTACATGCCGGGCCACGACGGCTTGGCAATGGTGAACCCATGACGCTCAGACCAGGCTGCACGCTCGGCAGCCTTGCCCTCGACGGCCATCTCGTAAGGCTCGTCGGCGAATAGGTAGCGCTTGGTCTCCCGGTCGTACCAGACGCTGTAGTGGTCCCCGCATCGCGTTGTACATGACATGTGTTGATGCAGCGCATAGGCTTTGCTGATGCATCGTGCGGCGCTTACCGGGGGTGTTCTTCCTGGCCGTTCAGAAAACGGTGCAGCAAGGCGTTGAACGCCCGAGGTGATTCAATCGGAGGAAAGTGGCCAAGCGCTTCCATCTTCTGCAGCGCCGCGCCGCCGATCAAGGCCGCGATTCTCTGTCCGGCCGCCAGCGGGGCGTTGGGGTCTTCAGCGCCGACAACCACCAGGGTGGGGCACGTGATGGCGGAGATCTCGCTTTCGAAGTCGAGGGCTGAGATCATGTCCCACATCGACGCGTGGAACTCAGGGTCCTGCGACAACAGGGATGCCGTAGCACGGTCGAGCACATCGGGCCGTCGCTCGCGGAATGCGGGAGGAAACCAACGCGCATTGGACAACTTGGCAATGGTCTCCATGCCCTGCGTGCGAGCCACACGTGCCCTCTCGCGCAGCGCTTCGCGCACCGGGTCTGCGAACGTACAGAGGGTGGCCACCAGCGTGAGAGAGCGTACAAGCCCAGGATGTCTGAGGGCGAAGCGCTGCGCGATCATTCCGCCCACCGATATGCCTACAAGGTGCGCAGCGCCAACGCCTGCATGTGCGAGCACGGCATGCAGGGCGTCGGCCAGCAGGTCGAAGCTTGGTGCGCCAGTGGCTTTGCCGGACAGTCCGTGCCCCGGCATGTCGAAAGCGATGACATCGAAGTTCTGCGAGAACGTCTCGATCTGTTCCCCCCACCATGTGAGGTCCAGCCCGACTGCATGCAGGAAGACCAGTGGAGGAACGCCTCTTGGGCCGGTGCGGACGTAGTGAATCCGTGGCGATAGTGTGGCTTCGGCGATGGGCATGAGGAATCCGTTGAGTTGAAAGCGGGGTGGCTGCGCCGAATGAGCACGCAATCAGACGTCCACCAAGTCACCCAGGACGGCTTTCACCTCCAGAAAGGTCTCCAGACCGAAGACACCCCACTCGCGACCATTGCCGGATTGCTTGTAGCCGCCGAACGGCGCCATCGCATTGGTGGGTGCGCCGTTGAGGAAGATGCGACCCGCCTTGAGCTTGCTGCCGACGCGCGCTGCTCGGCGCAAATCGGATGAGAAGACATAGCCCGCCAGGCCGTAAGTGGTGCCGTTGGCAATCTGAATCGCGTGCTCCTCGTCCCGATAGCTCAGGATCGAAAGAACCGGCCCGAAGATCTCTTCCTGGGCGATGCGCATGTCGGGCCTGACATCTGCAAAGACGGTCGGCTTTACGAAGAAGCCGTGCGTCAGTCCCTCCGGACGTCCGAGGCCGCCGCAGACGAGGGTGGCACCGCCATCGATGCCAGCCCGGATCAGATCCTGAACGCGATCGAATTGAGCAGCATTGGCGACCGGCCCGAGTTTGGTCTGGGCATCCAGGGGGGGGCCCACGACCATGCCTTCGGCAGTGTCCCGGGCTATGGAGAGGGCCCGCGCCATCTGGTCCTCGTGGATCAGCATCCGGGTCGGCGCAATGCAGCTCTGGCCCGAGTTGATAAACGCGCGCCGGACACCATCGGCCACTGCGACCTGGAGGTCGGCGTCGGGCAGGATGATGTTCGCCGACTTCCCGCCGAGTTCAAGGTGAACGGCCTTGACGGTTTCGGCCGCGGCTTTCGTGATTGCAACCCCGGCGGCTTTGGAGCCGGTGAAAGAAATAAGCTCGATGCCTTCGTGGTTGGAGATCGCCGCGCCAACTCCCGGCCCGTCACCCAGCACCAGGTTGAAGACGCCTTTGGGCACCTCTGCGGCATGCATGATCTCTGCGAGGACAACGGCCGTGCAAGGCGAGTATTCACTGGGCTTCAGGACGACAGTGCAGCCGGCGGCGAGCGCCCCGGCGACCTTGGAGGTGACAAGTTGCGCAGGCCAGTTCCAGGCCGTGATCAGGCCGCACACGCCGAATGCTTCGCGCCGAATTGTGTTGTCACCGAGGCGGTATTCAAACGGGTATGTTTCCAACAGCCTTCGAGCCTCGGCGAAATGGTCCAGCGCCATGTCCGTCTGATAGCCATTGGCGAACCAGGCAGGAACGCCAATGTCGTTGGTGATGGCTGCGCCGAGATCCGCCCGCCGTGCGTCCGCCGCACGGATGATGCGTTCAAACAGAGCCATCCGCTCTTGCCTGGAGCTGTATTGAAAGTGCTCAAACGCCGCAGCTGCAGCCTTGACAGCCCGGTCGACATCGCCCGCCGAGCCGATCGCGACGCGTCCCACCACCTCCTCCGACGCAGGGTTGACGCGGGGCATCGTGCGCCCGCTGATCGGGTCCACCCATGACCCGTCGATGTAGAAACGAAGACAGTCTTTCATCTGGATCCTTTTACTCAATCGAAAACAATTCTTTGGAATGCACTTGGGCTAACGCTGCCTGCTACGGATGAGCATTTCGTGGGCGATCTTCTCGGCCATCATGATCACGGGCGCATTCACCGGACCACGCACGATCCTCGGCATGCTCGACGCATCGATCACGCGCAGTTGCTGGACACCGAACACGCGCATGTCCGAGTCCAGCACGGCATTTCTTTCTTCGCTTCGGCCCATGCGACACGTGCCGACGGGATGGTGAAGCGTGGAGGCCGTCGACCGGAGGTAAGCGAGCACGGCCGAGTCGGTATCGACCGACGGACCGGGAGCGACTTCTTCGGCAATGTGCCGCTGCATGCCCGGCTGGTTGGCAATCTCCCGGATGACCCTGATCACCGATCGGGCGACTTCGATGTCGCGCGGCGCGCTCATCAGCCGCTGCTCGATCTGCGGTGAAGCCAGGGGATCGGCGCTGCGTAGCCCCACGCGTCCCCGGCTTTCGGGCTGGACCACCATTCCCTTGATCGTGAACGCATCCAGGTACGGTCTCACAAACGGATTCAGGTACGGCGCCGCGCTCAACGGCGCCGTGCCCAGCAGCAGCTGCGCGTCCGGATGGGGTAGGCCGGGCACCGTGCGCAGCAAACCGATCGCGCCGAGCGGCATCGAACTGGCGACTCCTTTCCCGCAGAAGAACGCGCGCGCCATCGACATCGCTGCACGATCGATCCGCATCGCCCGATGCAGCACCCCCTGGTCACGGCGTCGCCACCTGACCTCGCAGGCGAGATGGTCCTGCAAGTTGTCGCCGACACCCGGCAGGTCGACGTTCACGTCGATGCGATGACGCCGCAACTCGTCAGCGGGGCCGATGCCGGAGAGCATGAGGAGCTTGGGTGAGTTGAAGACGCCTGCGCTCAGAATCACCTCCTTGCGTGCGTGCACCCTCCGCAGCCGGTTCTTGTCCAGAAATTCAATGCCTGTCGCCCGCCCGGCCTCCAGCACGATCCGGGTTACGACGACGCCCGTCCTGAGCGCGACACCACCGGCGCGCGGCGCGTTCCTCAGGTACGCACGGGCTGCGCTCGAGCGTCGGCCCTTGTGGATCGTGGCCTGGATCGGACCGAAACCTTCGGACTGCGGGCCGTTGTAGTCATCCGTTTGTCCGAAGCCGGCTTGGGCGCACGCCTCGACAAAGGATTGGACCAACGGGTCGGGGTCGTGAAGCTGCGTCAGGCTCAGCGGCCCGGCGTTTCCCCGCCATGGCGCGTTGGCGACCGGCCAGTGTTCGGATTTGATGAAATAGGGCAGCACGTCCTGAAAGGCCCACCCGGTGAGCCCGAACTGTTCGGCCCATGCGTCGTAGTCGGCCGGAATGCCTCTCGCGTACACCATGCCATTGACCGAGGAGGAACCGCCAACTACCCGCCCTCTTGCGCACTCGATTCGTCGGCCGTTGAGTTCGCGCTCGGGCTCGGTGTCGTAACCCCAATCGAACAGTCGATGACGGAAAACCAGCCCCCAGGCAAGCGGGATCGAAAGCATGGGGGATCGATCCGAGCCTCCCGCTTCCATGACCAGCACCGAGTCGTCGGTATGCTCTGCCAGCCGAGCTGCTACCGTGCAACCCGCCGACCCCGCGCCCACAATCACGTAGTCATATTCCTGATCAGCCATTGGTCAGCGCGACCCGGTCTTGCGGTCTTCGATCCACCCTCACTCCAGCGAGATGGAAAGGTCCTTCAGCAGGGTGCCCCAAAGCGCGCTTTGCGTCTGGATCGTGTTCGCCATCACACGGGGCCCGCTGTTCGTCGCATCGATGCTCAACCCTCGGAACTTCGCCTTTACCTCGGGCATTGCCATGACTTGCGTGAGCGCCTCCTGGTACTTCTTCTGGACGGCAGCCGGCGTTTTTGCCGGCAACCAGAAGCCAAGCCAGCCCGGCGACTCGTAGCTCGGCGCGACTTCCGAGATAGAGGGCACCGTAGGCAGCTCGGGCGAGCGCTTTCTGAGGCTCACGCCAAGCGCTTTGAGCTGACCGGCCTTGGCGGACTCCAGCCCCTGTCCCCCGTAGGGCTCGAAAAGGAACTGGACCTGACCGCTGATCAGATCGGGAATTGGGCTGCTCTTGTACGCGATGTGCTCCATCTTCAGGCCCAGTTCCTTTTGCAGCAGTTCCATCGTCAGATGGGTGCCGGTGCCGACCCCATAGGAGGCGAAATTGACCTTGCCGGGCCTGGCCCGGATGTAATCCACGGCTTCCTTCAGATTGGAGACTCGCAGGTCCTTGTTCGCGAGCAGAACGTAGCCGAGCTCCCCGACGATCGAGACGGGCTCCAGCTCGGCCGATGTGTAGGGGAGCTTGCGGTACATGTGCGGCGCCATCGTGAACACCGAGTTCGGCGCATACAGGACGGTGTAGCCGTCCGCCACCGATTTCGCGACGACGCCTGCCCCGATCGTGCCGCCCGCGCCGGGGCGGTTGTCGACGACCACGGGCTGCCCCATCACCTCGCCGAGCTTCGTGGCCAGCAGGCGCGCCGTGGTGTCCGGGGTCACGCCCGGAGGAAATGTCACGACGACCTTGATGGGCTGGGAAGGAAATACCTGCGCCGCGGCGCAGGTGGCGGCTGCGACGCTCGCGATGACGATCAGGCCGGTGGCGAATAAGTGGTAGGTCTTGTTTTTCATGGGATGTCTCATTGAGTTATGGGCTTTGGCGATTCAGTGGCTGACCTGTCGGAGGCCCAGTGCGCCGTGTTTTCGGATCAGTTCTTCGACTCGAAACTGCTGAAGTGCCGACCTGACGAAATCGTCCAGGTAGCTCAGCGCTTCGTTGCAGTCACTTCGACAGCCGATGGCCTGTTGCACAGTCATGAAGCCACCGTCCAGGATCCGGCATCCCGTCCATGACCGGCAGTCTTCCTGCAGTTTGGGCAGCAGGCTGGCGAGGACCTCGGCTTCTCCCGCATTGAAGCGCTTGAAGGCATCTTCAAACGAGGTCGCCGGAATGAGGCGGGCATGCACCAGATGCCGCTCCAGCCACAGCCCGTATGCGCTGCCTGCGTATGCGATGACGCTCCGTCCCGGGGCATCGACCTGCTCAGGATGCAGGACCGGTGAGCCAGGAGGCACCAAGTAGCCGGCCTCGATCTGGGCGTAGGGTCGGGTGAAATCGATAGCGCCGCGCCGGGCAGGGTCGGCAGCGATCATGGCTACGGTCCACTCGTCCCCGTCGATGCCCCTGGCCACCAGCGACGGCGTCGCGTAGGGCACGAATGCGATGCCCACGTTCAATGCTTCGGCCAGTTGGCGCGACAGGTCAGGCGCAACGCCTTGCCAGACCCCATCGGAGTCACATCCCTTGTTGAGGAGGGAATTGCTCATGTTCAACCCGACCCGCAGGACGCCCTCAGGGGCAAGCTGAGATCTCACAATGGCCAGATCAAGCGACAAAGGTGTTCCTGGTTTTTCGGGCTACGAACTGGGCGATGAGGTCGACGTACTGCTTGGGTTGGTCGGACTCAATGTGGTGCGCCGCGTCCTGCACGATCTTCAGCACCGAGGTCGAGCTGCGCGACACCGCGGCTTCGAGCCCGGATCGCTGGACCAGACCGTCGTTTTCCCCATAGAGCACGAGCGTTGGAACCTGCAGGGCGGGCCACTGCTCGATCAGTTCCTCATCCTTGGTCAGGCCCTGTCCGTAGCTGCGGGCCAGCGTTCTGTTTTGCGTCAGCATCTCTTCCGGCCGAGCGTCGTCTACACGCTTCTCAGGGTGGGAATAGGTCCGGGCAAGCACCTCCGCGGGCGAGGCTGTTGCCGGCGCGGGGGCGAGATCTCCGAAGCCCAAAGGGCTTTGAAGGATCAACGTTCCCACCAGTTCCGGTCGGGTCAACGCGACCCACGCGGCAACCCATCCTCCGAAGGAGTGCCCGACAAGGATCGCCGGGATGTCCAAGATCGTCGACAGGAACGCGGCCACCCAGGTCGCCAGCGCCTTGACGCTGACTGGCCCTGCAGGAGCCACAGTGCCATCGAACCCCGGAAAGATGGGCTGGTAGACACTGAACTGTCCGGACAGTGCCTGTATTGCCCGGGTCACCCGCACGCCGCTCGACGGATGCAGCACAACCATGGGTACCCCATCACCGCGGCGCTCGTACTCAATCGTGCAATCCGGCAGAATGAAGCGCTTCGTCACGTTCATCCTCACTGCAGCACGGTAGCGAAAACGCGCTCGAGATTTCCGCCAAGAATTTTCTGCGCGTCCGTTTCGGAGAAGATTTCGCGCAGTTGAACGCCCAGCTTGTCGGCCGCCAGGATTTTGGGGCCCAACTGATCTTCCATTCGATAGATTCGATAGTCGCTTCCCGTCACCCGGGCTCCCTTGCCTGTGACCGAGTCGTAGCCTGGAAGGTAGGGCTGGATGCGACGGACGTCCTTGCTGGACCGATGCCAGTCGTCCTGCGCGCACACTGCCACGTGGTCGATCCCGACCAGCTTGACCATGTGCTCGATATGTTTGAGCAGCACTTCAACGCTGCCCGCGATTCGCGCGTCGGGGCACACCACGCCACCCTTGGAAGCGGCCGCAATGATGAGGTCGTTCGGTGCGGCACGCAGCACGGCATTGTTCTTGATGCCGGCCCACTCCACCTTCGGCCCCTGGGTCATCAATTCGCGTGACATCGAATGGGAAAAGATGACGGGGTCCTCCGACGTCTCGATGGCATCTGCCGCGGTGCGGTCGCCAGAGTGCGACAGATCGATTACGACGCCGCGCCGATTCAGGGTCCGCACCGCCATCGCGCCAATGTGGCTGAGGCCAGAGTCGTTGGGTGACGAGAATCCGCAGCCGTAGTAACTGTTGTCCCGGAACGCCAGGGAACAGCAGCGAAGGCCCATGTCGATGAACGCCTCGAGGAAATTGAGGCTGTCGCTGAAAGACTTCGGGTTCTGCAAGCCGAGAAATACACCCACTCGGCCGTTGCCGCATTCGCCAAGGTCTGAGCGGTTCCTGACGATGAATGCGTTGGGGTGGCCTTCGACGATGCGCTTGACGGTCTGAAGATTCTCCATCGTCTCCAAGGTGTCGTCCCAGGTGTCGTTCGCGGTGCAGCCGACGAGGCCGGTGCCGTTGCCGATGCACTCGTCCAGGAACTCGGAGGTCAGATCTTCGAACCAGGAAGCACCGACCGGATTGACCGCAATGGAGGTTGCAAGAATGCTAGACATGAACAGCTTTCTGACTGAATGGGAGGGCGTAAGGCTACGGCGCGCTCGCGCTGTGCGGTAGACAAATCTTTTCTATAGCGATAAGCTTTGGTTTCAACTCCCGGCTGTTTCAATGAAGCTTTCGCAACTGTCGGCGCTTGTTGCACTGGTCGAAGCCGGGAGCATGCGAGGCGCGGCTCGCGAGTTGGGTGTTACACAGCCGGCGCTGAGTACGCGGATCGCCGAACTGGAGCGAGACGTCGGTGCGCACCTGGTGCATCGCACTGCACGGGGAACAACGCTAACCAGTGCCGGTCACGCCCTCCTTGCGCATGCCAGGACAATCTGCAATCAAGTGGACCGCGCGCAGGCCGAAATGGCGCGGCTATCGCAAAGCAGTTCTCCGACCGTCTCGCTCGGGGCCTCCCCGCTCGCGGCGGGCGAATTGATTGCGCCGCTTCTAAACGAGGTCCAAGGAATCGCCCACTTCAATGTCACCGAAGGGCAGTTTCATGACTTGGCGCCGGATATGCGTGAAGGCGGCTTAGAGATGATCATTGCGCCGATACCGCCGGGGCATAGAGACACAAAAGTATTTCAGTTTGAAGAACTGGTGACCTACCCAATGCACGTGGTAGCCCGCGCCGGACACCCCCTTGCTGGCTGCAGAAGACTTGTCGATCTCTGTGGTGCTTCCTGGGTTGTGGGAGCCGCCACGAGCACGCATCGGTCGACCGTGGAGGAGCTGTACGCAGCACAGCAACTGCCGCCGCCTCAGATTGCTTTGCATTCCGATTCGATTTCGCTTGTGCAGGCGAGCATCGTCCAAGCAGACCTTCTGGGACTTTTGCCGGTGCCGCTTTTCTCCCTGCTGAGCTCCTCGGTGCAAGCACTACGGATCGAAGACCCGATACGTCCGCTTCGTCTTGGATTGATCACTCTAGCGGGCATCCCTACGTCTCCCGCCGCCCAGTTGTTTGCCGATTTCGTACGCAAAAGATCCGAAGACATTGCAAAAGTACTTGCGCTGCAGCGACGGAGTGATGTGGAGGGTATATAGCAATAGAAGGTGACCTTACTCAGGCCTGCAGAGGTCCGACTCCGCTCATCGAGGCCGAAGTTCAATCAGGGAGACCGCCAGTTCCTTTGCAACCGGATCCCATGCAGCGCGATCTCTGACCAGCCTCTGCGAGAACGCATCGCGAGACTGCGCGAGACTGCGCGAGACTGCGCAGTGCAGCCAGCGATGTCGTCCGTACCCCTTTCCCTCGGTTCCAGAAATCATCCTCGCCATGAACGACGCTGTGCTTTTTGATGTCCGGGACGGCGTCGCCACCTTGCTCCTGAACGAGTGCGTACGGCTGAACCCAATAACCCAGCCCGCCCGGAACGGTGTGCTCGACGGGTTGCGCCGCGTGCGCGAAGACACGAGCATGCGCGCTCGGCTGTTGACCGCAACGGCCGTGGTTTCTGCGTCGGGGCGGATCTGAAGGAGTTCGGGCATCGCGCTGCTCATCCGGGCGCCGAGACCTGAGCGACTACGTGCGCCAACTGCTGCGCGAGCAGGCTACGCCGATCATGCTGGAGAACAGAAGCACTCGCAGGCCCAGGAGCAACAGGCCAACACCCATCGTCGACTGCTTCGCTACTCGGGTCATAAGTGGTCGATCGGCGTGCGCTCGGACGCTGAGCTGGTAAACACGAGTCGATTCATGTTCGAGCACCTGCCACTACGAGGCTCGGGTCGGATCTCGGATTGGTGGGTCGTCCGCTCAAGAACTGGCAGGGGATTGTGAGGATGTCGGCAGGCCTCTCGCCGCCTACCCCTGGCGCTGAAGCGGGATTCCCACCGAAGGTCCGCGTCCCCGCGTCATCCTGGACTCCGTTCGTTTCCCGACTTTTGAGCCGAAGTATCGGCCGTGGGCTTGAGATACCTGTCGAAGTTTGGATCGTAGCCAATTTGCCGGGCCACGGCCTTGCCCAAGCGGGCTGCGCCTTTCTGCAGCCAGAGTGGGACGCCCGTCATGTAGCTGCCGGACAGCGCGAACACGAATGCGAGATCCAGCGGATGCTTAGGGATGCCGCCTGTGGTGGTCCGGCCGTCGGCTGCCAGCCCGTAGGCGACGCGGATCGAGTCTTCGTACATGCGGCCCGGCGTGGCAACGACCGAAAAAACGCAGCGCTCATCGGTGTCGTTGAAGTACCGGTGCGGCAATCCCAGCGGCACATGCACGGACTCGCCCGGTCTCAGCTCGACACGGCGGCGTTTGCCGACGTCCAGATAGAGCGTGCCTTCCAGGCACGTGAAGGTCTCTTCGAACTCCAGGTGATAGTGCATCGGTGGTCCACTCGCACGGCCTGGCTCGGTACAGATGCAGGTAACCGAACCATCTGATGTTTCTTCGCTCGATCGCAGGAACATCGCCTCGGCGCCCATCGCCGGGTTGCGCACCAGCCGCGAGAGGCCACGATGGGTGTGTAGAGAAGCAGCGGCAGCGGCAGCGGCGGTGGCGGTGGCGGTCGGTGTCGGTGCCATGTCAGACCTCCGCGCCCAGGCCAAGATTCCTGCGGGCCTTGCCCACCATCAGCGTCCGGCCCTTGAGCAGGCGGGTCACCCAGCGTCCCATCACCAGCGACGCCGGCAGCTGGGACGCGCCGCCGTCCGGTCCCACCGGCACCACGATGACGGGAGACTTCCATGCCTGGTAGGGCTGGGTCTGGCCGCCGGTGCCCGCGATCAGACCCTTGAGATGCTGTTCTAGATAGGGCACCTGCCGCTCGATTCCGCCGATCGTCAACGTGTCAGCGGTGAGCGCGGCATCGCCGATCGCGTAAACATGGGACATGCCCGGCAGTTGCAGATGTTCATCGACCCGGATGCGGCCCTTGCCGAGCTCCACACCGGGCGTGCCGGCAAGGAACCCGGTGTTCGGTGTGGCGCCCCCCACGGCAAAGACCAGGTCGGCGGCGACCGTGCCGCCGCCCTCCAGGTGGACGGTGGCCGGACCGAACGGCTCGAGGGCGTCGACGCCATCGAGCGCACGGTGACCGAGCTTGAGGTGGACGCCTTTGCCGGCGAGTGCCTTTCTCAGCCGTCGATCGAGGCGCGGGCTGTAGCCGGGCAGAAGCCGGTCGTGGGCCGACAGCAGCGTGACCTCGGTGTGCGGGAAGGCATGCTTGATCTCTCCGGCCAGCTCGATGCCGACCGGCCCGGCACCGATGATCGTGACAGCGCGCGCCACGCGCAGCCGGTCGTGGGCGGCGTGAACGCGCCGGCGGTAGGCCACGTGACCTTCGTCCTTGGCGGGTTTGAATGGCAGGGCGTAAGACGAACCCGGGGCCAGCACCACGTAGTCAGCTTCCAGCTTCTGGCCGCTGGCTAGGGTAACCGACCCTGGCTCGACCCCCGTGACCTCTGCGCGAACGACTTTCCCCTTGGGTAGGAGGGTATCGTATGGCAGGAGTATCCGGTCGAGCCACGAGGGGTCCGTGACAGCCCGGATGGCCGCGATGTTGTGAAGGAACCGGTCGCGCTGCTCGATCACGGTCACGTCGGCCACGCTGTCCAGGCTTCTAGCCAGGCGTGTTCCGGCATAGCCGCCGCCCACGACGGCGATGCGGAGACGTTGAGGGGTAGAGGGCTCATTTATCATGATTTCAATTGGGTCTGCCTTATGGTGACTTAGTCTATAAGGGAGACCAAGTACACCGCAAGAAGGCACGCCGATGAAACCTCGTTACCTCAACCTCCCCCCTGGTGCCTGCGTCGAAGTGCTGGACATGCTCAGCCGAGTGGGTGACAAATGGGCCATCTTTGTCATCGTCGGACTTTCCGAGGGCAGCCAGCGCTTCAGCGAGTTGCAGCGGTCGATCGAGAACGTGTCGAAGAAGATGCTGACTGCCACATTGCGTAACCTGGAGCGTGACGGGTTCATCAGCCGGACCGTGACGCCGACGGTGCCCGTGCGTGTGGACTACGAACTGACGACCCTCGGCCATGAGGTGCTGGTGCCGCTCGAAGCCCTTGCGAACTGGGCCATTGATCGCCGGGACGTGGTGCGGAACGCGCGGCAGGCGTTTGACGAGAGCCATCCAGCTGTCGCCTGAGCGGCCGATTTTGCGAGACTTGCCCACAACGCGTTTGCGCCTGTCAGGAGTAGTCGAGATCTCTGATGCCGGGCATTCATGGGGCACAGGAGCGACGGGCGCGGCCTGTACGGCGAGGCGGCGAAGTCAGAGGCGCTGTGTCGGTAGTCGAGCGTCTAAGTGTCGCGCCTGGCCCGCGTGTGCGTTGCCGATGCCATCTGAGTCAGCCGGTATCCGTGGGAGCGGGGATCGCTTCGGCGTCGCTGAGTTCGGCCGTAAAGCGCCGGCGGAATTCTGGCCGACCACATCTTCGTGAGGAAGAACATGACGAGCCAAGGCATGCTGCCCCTTGCAAAGTAGCCAGGTTCTGGAGAGCGGCGCGCAGGCGTGGGTTCCAGCTGCCATCTGAGCAGCTGCGGTGTTGAATAAACGCGTTGGGCCGAAGCCTGTCTGCCGGCGAGGGCTCAGTAGTAGCTGAACGCGCTGTCACGTAGTATTCATTGGTAAGTCGTGAGTGACGGCAAAACCGACGGTATAGAGCCCATTCGATCGGGGCAGAGCCCTTTGGCGACGCGGGTCAGGAAGGGCTACTGATGATGAGTGGGAGTGAGGGGGCGGATAATATCTATATAAATCAATGGCTTAGATTAATTCACGATGTCCGTGAGCACGACATTAAATGGTGTCTCTCGAGAGCTCTAAGTTGTTGAAAGATATGGGCATTTTTTCGCAGCAAAGACCTATTCCCACAGCAATCAGCGAAGCAGGCAGCGCTTTTTTTTACGGTATTTTTGACGGCAACCTGTTGGCCCCAACGCCGATCTGAGCCACATACCAACCGATGGATGAACCAGTGCCTGCGAGATGCCTGCCGCTTCGTGCTCGACGTTTTGCGTAAACATTGCGGCTCTCACTGGCATTCCGGCATGCGGCAAAATTCTGCGTCGGTGTAAACAGCGCATCGCCGGTCAAATCGGGCTGCCGATCCTGCCGCGGACACTTGCGGCACCGGGGGTAACGGCTGTAGTTAGGATCAATTGCCTGGAAGGTCGAACATTCGTCGGCTATTGGAACTGCAGGCTCGAATGACCTCGTCGACGTCGCGCCCAACCAGCTCTGCTACGCTGGCGGCGACCCAAGGAAGATTGGCCGGCTCGTTGTGTCCACGACGTTTTTCGGCATTCTTGGGAAACAGATAGGGCGCATCCGTCTCAAGGTGCAGTCGATCCAGCGGTATGGCCGGCAGGGCCTCTCGAAGCGCCTGGCCGCGTTGGAGATCTGTGACCCAGCCCGTGATGCCGATGTCGAGCCCCATCGCGAGAAAGGCTTCTGCTTCCGCGCGGTTGCCGGTGAAACAATGCACGACGCCGCGCGCTCCGTCGGCAATCACAGGGGCAAGCATGTCGTGGAAATCGGTGAAGGCGTCGCGGCAATGAAGAAAAAGCGGCTTGCCAGTCTCTACAGCCACTGATAACTGCTGCTCGAAGGCCATGCGCTGCGCCTGGGGAGTCGAAAAGTTGCGGTTGTAGTCAAGGCCACACTCTCCAACCGCCACGACCTCCGGGCATGCCCAGAGTTCGGTCAGCTCGCGGAAGGTGCTTGGGTCGTACGACTTTGCGCCGTGGGGGTGCACTCCCGCAGTCGCGAAGACGGTGCCCGGGTTGGCCCTTGCAAGCTCAAGGGCCAGACGACTGGAAGCCACCGATGTGCCTGTCGCGAGGATCTGGCTCACGTTGGCCGCCCGTGCACGCATCAACAATTGATCAGTCAGCGACACCAACTGCGCCGAGTGGAAGTTGACGCCGATGTCGACCAATTGCGCTCGTTCGAATCTTGATCCTGTGCTCATGCGCCGATGGTATGAGGTGCTGCTGATCGTCCATCTGCGCTCAGGTGCGGGACTGTGCTTGAGTGCCGCCGCAGCAGGCACACCCTCGACGTCTTCATCGGCAATCCCGTACAGGATCGTTCCACTACCAGCGTTCGCGAAGGCAGTGCAAGTCAGAAGGCCCCGAGTTTCTGGAACTCGCCGCGCAACAGCGCGACGACCTGGGCGAGGTCCAGGGCCTCGAGTCGGTTCTTTTTCAGGAAGGCGGCCCACTGTCGTTGCTTTGCCGCATCCTGCACGAATGCATCGCTCAAGCCCGAGGGGAGGGTGCTGGGCATCGCGAGTTTCCGGCGATCAAACGTGGCCTCGACTGCGCGGCGCAGTTCGGCGGCTTCCAAGGCATCCTCGGCAAGCAGTACCCAGAGATCGAAGTAGTCCTTCATGCGGGTATTGGCCATGCCGAGCAGGCACACCGCGTGAAACTTCTCGGCCACCACCGTGTATTTCGGATAGGAGCGCAGTTGCGGAGCGGGCAGGTCTTCGAGCAGCACCGGGTAGCTGACCGTCTCCGGCGCCGGCGTGACCGCGTCGCCAAAACCGATGTCCACCTGCAGCGCGATGCGTGCACCATCCAGCTTCGCCCGCAGGTCGATCCGCACACCGCCGTAGCCCGCCTCCTTGCGGATCACCGAGCCTTTGACCGAGGCAGGATCGAATGCGATCCCATCCTCCACCTTGATCTGGCAGATCTCGCGGAAGGCCGCCACGGCGGTGTCGAGATCGTCTGGACCGAAGCCCAGCAGGTCCGCATCCCGCGTCGGCCGATGTGGTTGGTCGTACCACAGCGAAAACAACAGTGCGCCCTTGAGCAGGTAGTTGGCGGCATGCGGCGATACCGACAGCCGGTACAGGAGCCGCTCCAACCCATAGTGAGTCAGCGTCAGGTTGAAGTCCTGCTTCGTGGCATCGGCGCGCTGCTTCAGGCGGGCGCGGATGGAAGCGGCCAGGTTGCGACTCATGCGGTGGCGCTTTCCAGATAGGGCCGCATGACATTGGCAACGCGATCCACCGTGGCGTAGTGCCAGAGCGCATCCATAGTCAGCTTGCGTTGTGTCCAGCCATCGCGCAGCGCTTCCAGCGCCACGTCCAGGCCGATCTTGTTGCGGTACTTGAAACAGTCGGCCACCGTCTTGGCCGCGTTGAACACCGGCACCTTCACGCCGTCGATCTCGACCGGCTCGATGCCCTCGGTCATAGCGGCGCCCGACATGCGCACCACGCGCAGGGCAGGCTGGTCCAGTCGGGGTGTGGGCGAGTGATGGGGAATTGCCATCCAGACCTCGAAGGGCGCTTGCGTGCCGATGCCATGGACGCGCAGCGCCGACAGCAGGCACACCACGCCACGCGGCACGCGCAGGGCTACCTCGGCCAGAGACCGGTGCTCGCTGTGCGCGCGCCCTGGCAGGCTGTAGACGCCGCGGGCGATGCGCTCAAGCTTGCCGGCGGCAACCAGCCGGCTGAGCACCACGGTCGGAAGGCCCTGCTCAGCCAGATCGCGCGCGCGCAGCAGTGGCCGACGTCCGGCGAACGCGAGGACGGCTTGTTCGAGCGTGGAGTCCGAGCCCATCCCTGAAGTATGTTGCAATAATTAGTCATTTGTCAATAAACGACTAGCTAACGCAATGCTATCGAAGGCTACCTGGAAATGCCGAAGGCGTGAGTTTCGGAGCAGCGCTCCCACCGAGTAATGCGAACCCATCCCGGAAGCCGGGTAGGCCACCCTGCCTGCGCCGTCTTGCAGCCAGCGCGTTTAACGCGGGCAAAATAGAGCACCGGTTGCTGGCGATCGTTGACGTTTGATAGACAGGAGTAGCTTCCCCGCAAACCGAGTCCATCTCCCGCGCCAGCAAAAGCGATTGTTTTTTGACGGTAGAAGTGACGGTAAAGCACAATGCCCCAACCCCTCAAAGCAAGCATCCATGCGGGTTTCCGGCCCTCGGAAACCATTGAGTGGGAATAAGGGCGCGGCCTCAAGTCCCTCTTCGCGCCGGCAGTGCCAACCGCGGCTTGCCGAGCACTTGAGTTGCCACCCGCGACGCGAACCGCCTTGTCAGGAAACGCACGCCGAAGCACGACAGCTTGTTGAACAGCCCGGGCACCACCGTGCGCTTGCCGCGCAGCATCGCGCGGATCGCGGCGTGCGCCACGAACTCCGCGCTCTTCGTCGACGCATTCGCGATCCACGAGTAGTCGCCCCCGCCTGACGCGGCGTGGAACCCGGTTTCGGTGCCGCCGGGGCAGATGCAGGTCACCGACAGCGGCGTGCCGCGGTGCTCGTCATGGAGACCCTCGCTGAAGTTGCGGACGAACGCCTTCGACGCGGCGTACAGCGCCATGTTCGGCACGGACTGGTACGCGCCGGTCGACGCGATGTTCACCATGTGCGCGGGTCCTGTGCCTGCCTTGTGCGCGTCGACGAAGCAACGCGCGAGCGCGACCAGCGAGGTCATGTTGAGTTGAATGAGTTCTGCGTCGCGCGCCCAGTCGACCTCGTCGAACCGGCGGAAATAACCGAACCCGGCGTTGTTGATCAGGATGTCGATCGGGCCGCTGGCGATCGCGGCGTCCCACAGCGCGCGTGCGGCATCGGGCTTGCCGAGATCTGCGGTGACGATCTCGACCTTCACGCCCTTGCAACTCGCGGCGACCGCGTCGAGTGCGTCGCGGCGCCGCGCCGTCAGCACGAGATCGACGCCGAGCGCCGCAAGCTCACGCGCGATGGCCGCGCCAATGCCGCTGGATGCGCCGGTCACCAGGGCGCGTTTGCCAACGTTGGCGGTTGCATGTGCATTCAAATCGTTCTCCGTGTCGTCTATAGGGGCCAAGGAACTCAAGGACCTGCGCAGCCGTTACATCATTCGCACGACGACCTTGCCCTTGGCGCGCCCACTGTCGACGTAGGCCAGAGCTTTGTGGGTGTCCTGAAACGGAAATACCTTGTCGACGACCGGGCGGATTGCACCTGATTCGACGAGCGAAGTGATCTCGCGCAACTGCGCCCCGTCGGCCCGCATGAAGACGAACGAGTATTCGCCCCCGATCTTTTTTGCCTTCTTCCTGATGCCGAAACTCAGCAGGCGCAGCACCTGCCGGAGCGGCCAGGCCAGTCCTCGCGCGGCGGCGAACGCCGGAGTAGGCGGACCCGAGATGGAGATGAGATGTCCGCCCGGCTTGAGAACCTGGAGGGATTTGTTCAGCTCATTGGTGCCGAGGCTGTTCAGCACCACGTCGTAGCCACGAAGCACCGTGGCGAAGTCCTGCTGCTTGTAGTCGACGACGACGTCCGCGCCCAAAGCCTTCATCCAGGCGACGTTGGCCGTGCTCGTGGTCGTGGCCACGAACGCGCCGAGATGCTTGGCGAGTTGTATGGCGATGGTGCCTACGCCGCCGGAGCCAGCATGGATCAGCACCTTCTGCCCCTTTTTCAGCCTGGCGGTTTCGATCAGTGTTTGCCAGGCCGTCAGGGCCACCAGCGGGAGGGATGCGGCCTCGACCATGCTGAGATTCGCAGGCTTCGGCGCCACCAACGATTCCTTGACGGCGATGAACTCGGCGAAGGTGCCGATGCGATCGTCGTCAGGGCGCGCATAGACCTCTTCACCGGGCTTGAAGTCGCGAACGCGGGCGCCGACCCGCACGACCGTTCCGGCCAGGTCGTTGCCCAGGATCAGGGGGAGGCGGTAGGGAAGAATCAGCTTGAATTCGCCGCTCCTGATCTTCGAGTCCAGGGGGTTGATGCTCGCCGCGTGGATCTGGATCAGGACGTCATCGTCCCGGACCTCGGGGTCGGGCATTTCGCCGATGCGGCCGACTTCTTTCTTTCCGTATCGATCGATGATGAAAGCTTTCATGGGGAGCTTTTTTCCAGGGTTTTTTTGATTGTTCAGTCGTTGAGGAAGCCCAGCGCCTGGGGCACGAACTGGTTGTGGTATTGGAAGATCCCGCCATGCCCGGCGTCCTTGTAGATGACCAGTTGCGAGCCGGGAATGCGACGCGCCATGTCATGGCTGTTCACGGTGGGCACCATGATGTCGTCGTCGCCATTGGCGATCAGCACGGGGATGCGGATGCCGCCCAGATCCTGGGGCGCCTGCCGGCCCCAGGCCTTGATGGCCTTCAGCTGCCGCAGGAAGGCACGGGGCGTCGGGCCCTTGTCCCGATCCGCCTTGCGCTCCTTCAGTCGTTCCAGGAAGGCTTTCGCGGCTTGGCGGCCATTGGCCGTGGAGGTGAAGAACAGGTAGGTCTTTGGATCGCGCAGCGTCAGCAAGCCTTTGGCTATCAGCGGCCAGGAGATCGCTCCTACCTGGTCGATGCCTTTGCCGCCTGCCGGCCCCGTGCCGGTCAGGATGAGCCGGCGCACCAGGCCGGGGGCTTTCAGCACGATGTCCTGTGCCACGAACCCTCCGAGCGAAAAGCCGAGCAGATCGACCCTCTCGAAACCCAGCGCGTGGATCAGTGCGATCGCATCCTGCGCCATCGCATCGATGGTCAACGGCGCCGCTCCACCCGAAGCGCCGATCCCCCGGTGGTCGATGGCGATGATGCGATGCCTGCGGGCAAGCCCATCGACGATACGCGGGTCGAAATTGTCGAGGACCGCGCCCCAGTGGTTGAGCAGGACCAGCGGTACGCCGCCGCGCGGCCCGAGGTCGCGGTACGCGAATGCAGTGCCGTCGACATCGATCGACCGGGTGGGGGCGTCGATGTAGGGCATGCGCGATCCTGGGTGCTTGTCGGTAGGGGTCATCGTCTCTTCAAGGCGCTTGGTGTGGCGGGGCGGCTTTGCCGCTCAGGCGGTGGTGCGATAGCGCTCGGCCACCTGCGCCTGCCGGATGTCCCCGATCAGGGCCTGACGCGCCCCGTTCAGCACCTCCCAGCGCGCGCCATCGTGCAGCGGCGGGATGGTGACGAGCTCACGGCGGTCGAATCCCACCAGCGCGGCATTCACCAACTCGTCCGCATCCATCAAATCAGGCATCGCGCTGCTGTCGATGCCGGCGCGCCCCCAGATCTCGGTACGCGTGCCGGCGGGCAATACCGCCTGCACGTAGACGCCCTTGGGCGTGAGTTCCAGGCTCAGCCCCTGGGACAGGAACAGCACGAAGGCCTTGGTCGCACCGTAGACCGACATGCCGAACTCGGGCGCCAGGCCGACCACCGAGCCGATGTTGACGATCGCGCCTTTGCCGGCTTGCGCCAGGCGCGGGGCGATGGCGCTCGCCAACCTGACGAGTGCGGTGGTGTTGAGGCTGACCAGGCGGGCGACATCGTCTGTCGATTGGTCGATGAACTGACCGGACAGTGCGGCCCCGGCGTTGTTGATCAGGGTTTCGATCCCGGCGTCCTCGCGCAGGCGCGCCTCGACGGTGGCCAGATCGCCGGGCTGGGTCAGGTCGGCCGCAAGGATCTCGACGGCCGCGCCGGTTTCCTCGCGCAGGCGCGCGGCGAGCGTTTCCAGCCGCGCCTTGTCGCGCGCCACCAGCACAAGGCCGTGGCCGCGGCGTGCGAAGCGGTCGGCATAGATGGCGCCAATGCCGGTCGAGGCGCCCGTGATGAGAACTGTGGAATGGGAAGTCATGTGTTTTTCTCTTGATTGGAGTAGGTGAGGAAGCAATGATGTCGCTCATCATCTTTGATGTCAAGGGCTTTGATGATGATTGACATCAATGTATATTCATGACTTCACCGACGGCACATCTAGAGAGATCCTGGACATGAAGGTCACCAAAGCGCAGGCGCAGGCGAACCGGGCGCACATCATCGAGACGGCCTCCACGCTGTTTCGCGAGCGGGGCTACGACGGGGTGGGGATTGCGGACCTGATGGCGGTCGCAGGCTTCACCCACGGCGGGTTCTACAAGCACTTCGGCTCCAAGGCCGACCTGCTGGCGGAAGCGGCGGCCTGTGGTTTTGCGCAGTCGGTCGCCAAGGCCGAAGGGGCCGATGCGGTGGCCGTCGTCAGGCAATACCTGTCCCGGGAGCATCGCGACGCTCGTGGCGAAGGCTGCACGATGGCCGCGCTGTGCGGAGACGCTGCGCGTCAGCCGGCGGCGATCAAGACGGCTTTTGCGACCGGCGTTGAAGGCCTGCTGGCAACCCTGGCAAACCAGCCCGGTGCGCCAGAGGACGGCAAACGGGAAGGCGCCCTGCGCGTCAGGCGCATCGAAGTGTTTGCGCAGGTGATCGGCGCATTGATGCTGTCACGGGCGTGTCCCGACGACTCGCCCCTGGCCGATGAAATTCTGGATGTCTGCCGTGCGGCGGCCCTGTCGAGGCTGTCGGCTCCCCTTGATGCGTAGCTGACGCATTCCGAGCATCCGCCGCTCCCGGCAGTCGACACGGTTTTCGATGCCGTGTCCGCAACATCCGATGCGGGATGATCGACGCATGCCAGAACAGTTTCTTCTTCCCGGAATCGACTCTCCGCCGCGGCCCCTGCCGCGACCCCGAACCAAGGCACGCCGCAAGGAGCGGCTGCCGCACACGCTCTTCCTCGCGATCTTTCCGGGTGCCGAAGACGCTGAATCCATCGCCGCGCTCGGCGCGCAATTCAACGACCTGCATTCACTGAAAGGAACGCCGGTCGATGCGCCCCGCCTGCACATCACGCTGCACGATCTTGGCGGCTACGACACGGTGCCGCGAAAGAAGGTGCAGGCAGCGCTCGAAGCGGCCGCTGCAGTGGCGCCGCCTGCGTTCGATGTCGTCTTCGACCACGCCATGACCTATGCGAACGGCAAGGCTTTCGTGCTGTGCGGCGAAGAGGGCACCACGGCGCTCGCGGACTTCAGGCAGCGCCTGGGCGAAGCGCTGGCCGACGCGGGGCTCAAGCCCGATCGCAGCTTCACGCCGCACATGACCGTCGCGTACACGCGGCGCAAGATCGAGAAGCACGCCATCGACCCGGTGCGCTGGACCGCGGGGTCCTTTGCCCTGATCGACAGCCACGTAGGCGAAGGCATCCACGAAGTGCTGGGACGCTGGCCTGCATGACCGAGCCGTTCATCGCCTGCGTCGACGTCTGCGCGCGGTCGACCGGCTCGCGCGCCGCTCGGAAATGCCGGGCAGTCAGTCCTTGTCCGCAAAGCCGTCGAACAGCAACCCCCGCAGCCACTGATTCCCCGGATCGCGGTGCACCTTCGCGTGCCAGAAAAGGTTGATCGCGATCTGCGGCAGCGCCACCGGGTGAGGGCGCCACACCAGCCCGAAAGGCTCGGCGATGCTCTGTGCGAGCCGCTCGGGCACCGTCGCGATCATTCCGCTCGAACGCAGGATGTGCCCGATCGCCACGAAGTGCGGCACCTTCAGGCGAATGCGCCGGTGAATGCCCTGCGCGGCCATCACGTCGTCGGCCTTGCCATGGCCCGTGCCCGCGGCCTGCACCAGCACGTGGTCGGCGGCGCTGAAATCCTTGAGCGACACGCTGCGCTTGCGCGCGAGCGGATGCGTGCCTGAGAACAGGCACACGTAGCGCTGCAGGAACAGCCGGCGCTGGAACACGCCCGCCTTCAGTTGCGGCAGGAGGCCGATGGCGATGTCCACATGCCCGGCCTCCAGCTCGTCGCGCAGGTTGGTCGCGGTGTTGTTGCGCAGCGTGCTGATCGTCACGCCCGGCGCGGCGACCGAGAGCGCTTCCATCAGCCGGGGCGTGAAGTAGATCTCGCCGATGTCGGTCATCGCGAGCGTGAAGCTGCGCGTGCTCGTGGCGGGGTCGAACACCACCTGCTGGTTGAGCGCGGTGTGCAGCGCGCCCATCGCGTAGGCGACCGGTTCCGCCAGCTGCAGCGCGAAGGGCGTGGGCTCCATGCCGCGCGCGGTGCGCAGGAACAGCTCGTCGCCCAGCAGCTTGCGCAAGCGGGCCAGCGCATTGCTGATGGCGGGCTGCGAAAGCCCCAGCGATTCGGCCACCGCCGAGACGCGCTTCTCGGCCAGCATGCGGTCGAACACCAGCAGCAGGTTGAGGTCGATGTCCTTGAGTTGCATGCCGGACCTTTATTCATATCCGTGATGGAGTCGATTCACCGGATTCTATTGGTCAATCTGCAGCGGCCGCGCATCATCCGCTCCAAGAGACAAGCCGGTCCCAACGCCGGCGCACAGAGAACCCCACGATGGACCTGCACATTCAGCCCCTTGCCCGCACCCTCGAGGTCCGCCCCGGCGCGAACCTGCTGGAAGTGCTGCGCGAGCACCATGTGCCGGTGTCTTACAGCTGCATGTCGGGCCGTTGCGGCACCTGCCGCTGCAAGGTGGTGTCGGGCCAGGTGCTCGACGCGGGGCAGGACGCGATCCGGCCCGACGGGCAGGGCGAGCGCTACGTGCTGGCCTGCCAGAGCACGCTGACCGAAAGCTGCACCATCGAGATCCCCGAGCCGGACGAGGTGGTGGTGCATCCGGCGCGCATCCTGAAGGCGACCGTGACCGGCATCGACGTGCTCACGCACGACATCCGGCGCCTGCGACTCAAGCCGAACAAGCCACTGGAGTTTTCGCCGGGGCAGTACGCGCAGCTGCAGTTCGCGCCGGATCTCGCGCGGCCGTATTCGATGGCGGGGTTGAGCCGCGATGCGGAGCTCGAATTCCATGTGCGCAGGGTGCCCGGCGGACGCGTGACTGCGCACATCTTCGAGCAATTGGGCATCGGCGATTCGGTGCGCGTGAGCGGGCCGCTTGGTACGGCCTACCTGCGCACGAAGCACCGCGGACCGATGCTCTGCGCGGCGGGCGGCACCGGGCTCGCGCCGATTCTTTCCATCGTGCGCGGCGCCATCGTGGGTGGGCTGATGCAGCCGATCCATCTCTACCTGGGCGTGCGCTCCGATGCGGACGTGTACGGCCTGAACGAACTGCGCGAACTGCAGGCGCAGCACCCGGGCCTGAAGGTCCATGTGGTCGTCGTCACCGGCCCCGCGCGCGACGGCCAGCGCCTGGGCCTCATCACCGATGCCATCCGCGCCGACTGGCCCGGCAGCCTCGACGGCTGGCGTGCTTACCTCTGCGGCTCGCCGCCGATGGTCGAAGCCGTGACGCAGCTGGTGCGCGCCCGCGGCCTTGCGCCCGAACAGACCCACGCCGATGCCTTCTACCTGCAAGGCACCTGAAGAATCCATAAGACAAGGAGACCCGCGATGACCACGCAACCCGTGTTCCCCATCGAACTGCACTGGGAGAGCGAGAAGACCAGCCGCATTCCCTTCATGGCCTACACCGACGAGGCGCTGCATAAGAAAGAACTGCAGCGCTTCTTCTACGAGAAGCACTGGTGCTATGTCGGCCTCGAAGCCGAAATTCCGAATCCGGGCGATTTCAAGCGCACGGCCATCGGTGAACGCTCGGTCGTCATGTCGCGCGACGAAGAGGGCGCGATCCACGTCTTCGAGAACGTCTGCGCGCACCGCGGCATGCAGTTCTGCCGCGAGCGCCACGGCAACAAAAAGGAATTCGTCTGCCCCTACCACCAGTGGAACTACACGCTCAAGGGCGACCTGCAGGGCGTGCCGTTCCGCCGCGGCGTGAAGCAGGACGGCAAGGTCCACGGTGGCATGCCGTCCGACTTCAAGACCGAGGACCATGGACTCAACAAGCTCAAGGTGGCCTCGCGCGGCGGCGTGGTGTTCGCGTCGTTCGACCACGGCGTCGAATCGTTCGAAGACTTCCTCGGCCCCGACATCCTTCACTACTTCGATCGCCTCTTCGACGGCCGCAAGCTCACCATCCTCGGCTACAGCCGCCAGCGCATTCCGGGCAACTGGAAGCTGATGCAGGAGAACATCAAGGACCCGTACCACCCGGGCCTCCTGCACACCTGGTTCGTGACCTTCGGGCTCTGGCGCGCCGACAACAAATCGGAACTGAAGATGGATGCGCGCAGCCGCCACGCCGCGATGATTTCCACGCGCGGCAATGCGGGCAAGGCCGCGCAGGTGACGCAGGTTTCGAGCTTCAAAGAAAGCATGCAGCTGAAAGACCCGCGCTTCCTGGACATCGTGCCCGAGCCCTGGTGGGGCGGGCCCACGGCGGTGATGATGACGCTGTTTCCGAGCCTGATCCTGCAGCAGCAGGTCAACAGCGTGTCGACGCGGCACATCCAGCCCGTGGGGCACGACGCTTTCGATTTCGTGTGGACGCATTTCGGTTTCGAGGACGACACCGAAGAGATGACGCAGCGCCGCCTGCGCCAGGCCAATCTGTTCGGCCCGGCGGGCTTCGTCTCGGCCGACGACGGCGAGGTGATCGAGTTCTCGCAAGAAGGCTTCGAGCAGAAGCCCTATCACCGCACGCTCGCCGAGCTGGGCGGCCGCGAAGTGGAGAACACCGACCACATGGTGACCGAGACGCTGATTCGCGGCATGTACCGCTACTGGCGCGAAGTGATGGAGGCCGCATGACGAAGAAGCTCGACGCCAATGCCTATCTCGAACTCGCCGGGCTCTATGCAGCCTATGCGCACGCGGTCGATTCGGGTCAGTGGGATTTGTGGCCCGCGTTCTTCATCGAGGAATGCAGCTATCGCCTGCAGCCGCGCGAGAACCACGAGCGCAACCTGCCGCTGGCCACGCTGTCGTTCGAGAGTCGGGGCATGCTGGAAGACCGCGTGTACGGCATCCAGGAGACGCTGTTCCATGACCCGTACTACCAGCGGCATGTGGTCGGATTGCCGGTGGTGCACAAGGTCGATGACGACGGCGCGATCCACAGCGAAGCGAACTACGCGGTGTTCCGCACGAAGCTGGACGGACCCTCGACCGTGTTCAACGTCGGTCGCTACATCGACAAGGTCGTGCCCACGCCCGAAGGCCTGAAGTTCGCTTCGCGCCTGTGCGTCTTCGACAGCGAAATGATCCCGAACTCCATCATCTACCCCATCTGAGCCATGCAACAAAAAGAACCCGAGACACACGGCGCGCCGCTGCGCCGCTTCACCGATCCGGCCTACCGGCCGCTGTGCAACAACCTCGCCGAGGTGCGCGAGAACATCGACCGGCTCGACCGCCAGATCGTCGCGCTGCTGGCCGAGCGCGGCCGCTACGTGAAGGACGCGGCGCGCTTCAAGCGCGATGCCTTCCAGGTGTCGGCGCCGCAGCGCCAGCAGGAGGTGATCGACAAGGTGAGGGCACTGGCCGAGAAGGAGGGCGCCTATCCCGAAGTGGTCGAGGCGGCCTACCGCGCGCTCATCGCGGGCTTCATTGCGCGCGAGCAGCAGGACCATCTGGGCATGGCCGATGTGGAGGCGAAGCCATGAAGCGCGCCATCGTCCTCGCCACCCTGGCATTGGCGGCCGGCGCGCATGCGCAGGACTGGCCGCAGCGCCCCGTGCGCATCGTCGTGCCCTTCGCGGCCGGCTCGTCGCCCGACATCCTCGCGCGCATCGTCAACGACAAGCTCGCGGCGCGCATCGGCCAGCCGCTCATCGTCGACAACAAGCCGGGCGCGGGCGGCAACACCGGGACCGACCAGGCGAGCAAGTCGCAGCCCGATGGCTACACCTTCCTGCTCTCGGTGAATGCGCCGCTGGTCTACAACACGGTGCTCTACAAGAACCTGCCGTACGACCCGTTCAAGGACCTCGTGCCGGTGTCGCTCGCGGCGACCACTCCCAACGTGTGCGCGGTCTCGAATTCGATGAACGTCGATTCGGTCAAGGGCTGGCTCGCGGCGATGAAGCAGAACCCGGGCAAGTTCAACTTCGCCTCGACGGGCAACGGATCGATCTCGCACCTGGGTGTGGAGCTCATCAAGCTCAAGACCCAGTCGTTCGCGGTGCACATTCCGTATGCGTCGTCGGGGCAGGCGGTCACCGCGATCATCCAGGGCGACGTGCAGTACGCCTGCCTGCCGCCCGTCACCGTGATGCCGCAGGCCAAGGCCGGCCGGCTCAAGGCACTGGCCGTGACGTCGGCCGAACGCTCGGCGCTGTTGCCCGAACTGCCGACGCTGCGCGAATCGGGCCTGCCCGACATCCAGGCCGTGCCGTGGTTCGCGTACATGGCGCCCAAGGGCACGCCGCCCGAGGTGGTGCAGCGCATGAGCCGCGAGATCGCCGCGGTGCTGAAAGACCCCGAGACGCTCAAGCGCCTGCAGACCGCGTACTTCGACCCCGTGGGCAGCACGCCCGAGGCGCTGGCGAAGTTCATGGGCGAGGAACTCGTCCGCTGGAAGCCGGTGATCCAGCGCGCCGGCCTCAAGCCCGACAACTGAGCGAAGGAAAAAACACATGAGCACGATGACATGGATCGACGCCGCGGCGGTCGACGACGTTCCCGCCGACGACGTGGTGGGCATCGAGGTGCAGGGCCGCGATATCGCCCTCTACGGCACCGAGGACGGCATCCACGCGACCGACAACATCTGCACGCACGGGCATGCGCGGCTGTGCGACGGATTCCTCGAAGGCCACGAGATCGAATGCCCGCTGCACCAGGGCCGCTTCGACGTGCGCACCGGCAAGGCGATGTGCGCGCCGCTCACTGAAGACCTGCGCAGCTATCCGGTGAAGATCGAAGGCGGTCGGGTGTTCCTGGCGTTCGAGGTGTAGCCGGCGATCTGTTCCGCATCCGCGCGAGGCGATCTGTATCTGTTTTTCCCGCGCGCCGTTGGCGAAAATTGCGCTCCGTTTCATGAAACACATATGACGACAGCGCAAAGCCGAGACCAGATTGCCGATCAGATCGCCGCCGAGCTGGGCCACAGCTTCGCCGGCGAGATGCTTGCGGGCGGGCACTACGTGCCCATCGTGCGCGACGGCCGAACGATCTACACCAGCGGGCAGGTGCCGCGCGTGGGCACCACGGTGGTGGTTACGGGCCGCGTGGGCGACGCGGTGTCGCTCGAGAAGGCCCGCGAGGGCGCGCAGATCTGCGCACTGCGCTGTCTCACGCTGCTGCGCCGCGAGCTCGGTTCGCTCGACGGTGTCGAGAAAGTGCTGCGCGTGGGCGTGTTCATCCAGTGCACCGCCGAGTTCACGCAGCAAAGCGAAGTGGCCGATGCGGCGTCCGATCTGCTGCACCGCGTTTTCGGCGATGCCGGCGTGCATGTGCGCACGGCGGTCGGCGTCTATCAGCTGCCGAAGAATGCGAGCGTCGAACTGGAGATGACGGTCGCTGCCAAGGACTGATTGCCTAGCGCGATTGCAGTGCGACGATGTCCCGCGCGAGCGAGGCGATCGTCAGCGGCGCGCAGCCCTCGGCGTTGTTGCTCACGGTGACGAAGGCGTTCTGACCCGCACGCGTGGTGCCGGCAATCACCTTGGCGAGCGCCGCACGCGTTTCGGGGTCGGGGTCGACGATCTTGTCGAATGGGCCGTAGAGCTTCTCCGCATCTTCGTACCCAAAGCGACCGTGCCGGCGATGCAGGTTCCAGCGGCACACCAGCGGGCCGGGCCACAGCGCGCGAAGCATCGGCAACTGGTCTTCGATCGGCGGCATCTTCGCGTGCAGGCCCATGCAGAAGGTCGCGCCCACGCTGCGCAGCATGTCGGCGAAGGCGGGGCAGAGCAGTTGCGGGTCGCGCACCTCGACGGCGATGACGGCGTCGGGCGCCCCCTGCTTCAGGCCGGGCAGTGCTTCGAGCATTTCGCCGATGCGCGCGATCAGCGCGGGCTGGGCGGCGAGCAGCTGCGAGGGGATCGGGCTCAGCTGGAACACCAGCGCGCCGATGCGGTCGCCCAGGCCTTCGAGGGCGGGCTGCACGAACTCCTGGATCGCGATCTCGCTGTTGAGGAACACCGGGTTGACCTGCGTGCCGCGGCCGCTTTCGTCGCGCACGGTGGCATCGGTCACGAGGCTGGGCGCCTTCACCACGAAGCGGAAGTCGGCGGGCACCATCGCTGCATAGCGGGCGTACTGGCTCGCGGTGAGGGCGCGGTAGAAGTTGCGGTCCAGGCTCACGGTGCGAAAGAGCGGGTGCTGCGCGAGGGCAGAGAGGCCGCTCTTCGAGAGCACGGTCTCGGCGTATTCGCCGTCCCACACGAGGTTGGCCCAGCCGGGGTAGCTCCACGACGAGGTGCCGAGCCGCAGGTTGGGCGAGAGCTGTGAAGCGAGCGCTACAAGCGCCGGATCGGCAGGCATCGGCGCCACAGCGGCGCCGCGCGATTTCTTCTTTGCGGGCGGCTCGGCCTCGGGAGGAGGCGCCGCCACAGGCGCCTCTTGCGGGCGCGGAAGATCGGGAAAAAGAGAGTCCTGTACTTCGCTCATGCTGGGGACGCATTCTCGGCCCACATCGGGTCGCCTCGCAGCGGCGGGCACAATCCGCGCCATGAAACAGTGGTTGCGCTCGCAGGGTGGTTGGTGGCTGGCATGGCTGGCCCTCACGGCCGCGGGCGCGGTGTGGCTGGCGCGTGCCGAGCTCACGCAGTTGCAGCAGGACTTCGAGACCGACGCGCGCATCGCGCACCGGCTCATGAGCCAGCAGGTGGTGCAGTACGACGCGGTGCTGGCCACCCTGGCGCTGCTGGAGCCTGGCGCCGATGCGGGGCAGCCGGAGCAGCGTTTGCCATCGGTGTACTCGTCGATCCTGAAGGTGCAGCGCCGTGCGCGCGACGAGCCGTGGCCCGATGAAAAACCGGCGGGCGCATTGGCCGCCGCTGAAGCGCGTTCGCGCAGCCAGCAGCGCGCCGAGCTCGCATCGCTCAATCTCGCAGAGGGCCGCTACCAGCTCGTGATGGGCGCCACGCCCTTCAGCTACGCGCTCGAAATCGACCTGGCTGGCTCCATGCCGTGGCGCGACTGGCCGATGAATCCGCAACGCAGCCCGGTGCGCGTGAGCCTGCAGCGCGATGGCCAGCAGCTCGTGCTGCAGCCCGGTCGTCTGGGCGAGGGTGGTTGGCGCTTCGGTCTCACCAAGGCGCTCGCCTCGCCGAGCCAGCCGTTCGAGCTGGTGGCCGAGCGGCAGGTCGGCTGGAGCGAGTTGCCGTGGCGCAGCATCGCCGGCTGGGCCGTGGCAATGGCGCTGTTGCTGGCCGGCCTCTGGATGGCGCAGCGCCAGCGCGTCGCACGTCGCCGGGCCGAAGAGCTGCTGCGCCTCGGACAGGTTGCGCGCCTCAACGCATTGGGCGAGCTGTCCGCAGGCCTGGCACATGAACTGAACCAGCCGCTCACGGCAGTGCTGGCCAACGCCCAGGCGGCGCGCCGATTGCTCGACGACGATCCGCCCGACCTCGCCACCGCGCGCGACGCGATGGGGCAGGCCGTGGAGCAGGCCCGCCGCGCGGCCGGCGTGGTTGGCCGCTTGCGCCGGGTGATCGAACGGCCCGAGGCCGGCGGCGACGTGAAGCCGCTGGTGCTGCAGGAGGTGGTGCGCAGCGCGATGCACCTGCTCGCGCCCGAGTTCGCGCAACGCGGCGTGGCGGCCCAGTTCGATGCGGGCGCGCAGGCGCCGGTGCGCGTGCAGGCCGAGGCGGTGGCGCTGGAGCAGATCGTGCACAACCTGCTGATGAACGCCTTGCAGGCGCTGGACCTCGTTCCCGCCGCCGAGCTCCGGCTCATGGTGTCGGTCGGGCGCAATGGGCAGGAAGGCGTGCTGACCGTGACCGACAACGGACGCGGCATTTCGCCCGAGGCGATGCCGCGGCTCTTCGAACCTTTCTTCAGCACGCGCGAAGGTGGCCTTGGCCTCGGCCTGAGCCTCAGCGAAACGCTGGCGAGTGGCATGGGCGGCAGCCTGACGGCCGCCAACGCAGCGCCGCGCGGCGCGCGCTTCACCTTGCTGCTGCCGCTGGTGGTGCAGGCGACATGAACACCTCGGCCACGCATCAGCCGCAGTCCCCGCTGATCCACCTGATCGACGACGACCAGGCGGTGCGCGACAGCCTCTCGCTGCTCATCGGCACGGTCGGCCTGCGCGTGCAGGGCTGGGCCGATCCGCAGGCCTTCATCGACGGCTTCGACCGCGCGGGCGTGGGCGCCATCGTGCTCGACGTGCGCATGCCCGGCATCAGCGGGCTCACGGTGCTCGACCGGCTGGTGGCGCAGGGCGTGGACCAGCCGGTGATCATGCTGACCGGCCACGGCACGGTCGAGATGTGCCGCCGCGCCTTCAAGGCCGGCGCGGCCGAGTTCCTTGAGAAGCCGGTGGACGACGAGCAACTGCTCGAAGCGCTGCAGCAGGCGGTGCGCCAGCATGTGCGCACGCGCGAACGCTCGCAGGCCGACAACGCCGCGCGCGAGCAGGTGGCGCAGCTCTCGGAGCGCGAACGCGAGGTGCTGGCCTTCATCGTGCAGGGGCTCACCAACAAGGAGATCGCGCGCACGCTGGCGCTGTCGCCGCGCACGGTCGAGACGCACCGGGCCAACCTGTTCGCCAAACTGGATTGCGATTCGCTCGCGCAGCTGATCCGTCGGTATGCGGTGCTGGTGAGCGATGGCGAGTGAGCTGCGTGCTCCGTAGTTCTACGGAGCGCCAGGCGTAGCCGTACGAATGGCCCCGGAGGCCGGTCTTTTCTACAGTGGCGCAGCCGTCGGCAACAACAGTTGCTGGCCGGCGCAATCACCCTGCATCCACTGGAGAAACAAGAAATGCGTTCCACCCTTTGCCTCGCCGTCCTGCTCGCCGCATCGGCTGCACAAGCCCAGACGCCCGCGCCCGCCGTGCGCACCGAAAAGAACATCTCGCTCGCGCTGGCCAACCAGATCGCCGCCGAAGCCGTGGCCGCCTGTGCCGCCAATGGCTACAACGTGGCCGCCACCGTGGTCGACCGCGCCGGCACCGTGCGCGCCGTGCAGCGCGCCGACAACGCCGGCCCACACACGCTGGCCTCGAGCGAGCGCAAGGCCTGGACCTCGGCGTCGGCGAAGAACGCGACGCAGGCCATGATGGAAGGCGCGCAAAAGAACCCCGGCGCCGCGAACCTCGTGTACCTGCCGGGCTTCCTGCTGCTGGGCGGCGGCGTGCCGGTGAAGTCGGGCAACGAAGTGATCGGCGCCGTGGGCGTGGGTGGTGCGCCGGGCGGTCACCTGGACGAGCAGTGCGCGAACGCCGCGATCGAGAAGGTCAAGGGCCTGCTGGGCTGATGTGATGAAGCGCGGTATCTGGACGCTCATCCTGGCAGGCGCGCTCGGCTTGGGCGCATCGGCCGGCGTGTCGGCACAGGTGCCGCCGCTCGCGGCCGAGGTGCTGGCCTATGAAGGGCTGCACAAGGCAGCCTGGCATGGCGACCTGCCGAAGCTCAAGGCGCTGGTCGCCTCGGGCGCGAGCCTCGATGCGCGCGATGCGAAGGGCCGCACGGCCTTGCACGTTGCCACTTATGCGCGGCAACGCGAGGCGATCAAGCTGCTCGCCAAGGCGGGCGCGAACATCGACCTGCTGGAGGGCGACCGCTACGACGCGGTGACCATCGCCTCGGTGGCCGATGACGTCACCACGCTCGCGCTGCTGCTGTCGCTCGGTGCGAACGCGGGGCAGACGACGAGCCGCTACGACGGCACCGCACTCATCGCCGCAGCGCACCTGGGGCACGACGAAGTGGTGCGGCGGCTGATCGCTGCCGGCGCGCCGCTCGACCACGTGAACAACCTGCACTGGACCGCGGTGATCGAATCGATCGTGCTCGGCGACGGCGGCCCGCGCCACCAGCGCACGCTGGCCGCGCTGGTCGATGCAGGCGCGAGCCTGAAGCTTGCGGACAGGCAGGGCAACACCCCATTGCAGCTTGCGAAGGCGCGCGGCTACGCGGCGATGGTCAAGCTCCTGGAAGCACCGCGCGCAAGATAGGTCGGCTCGGGGACAATCGGGGCTCGCCACGAGGAAAACACCCCATGTACATGCCCCCGCAGTTCAATGCCAAGGACCCGGCCATCGCGCTGGAGTTGATGCGCTCGCACCCGTTCGCGAGCCTGATCTCGAACGACGACGACGGGCTGCCGTTCGTCACGCACCTGCCGCTGGTGGCGGAACAGGGCGAGGGCGACCAACTGGTGTTGTGGGGGCACTGCGCCAAGCCCAACCCGCATTGGCGCTACCTGCAGGCGCGGCCGCAGGCGGTCGCGAGCTTCCTCGGACCGCATTCGTACCTTTCGCCCCAGGTCTATCCGGACCTGGCCCGCGTGCCGACGTGGAACTACCTCGCGGTCGATTGCACCGTCGAAGCGCGGCTGATCGAGGAGCCCGCCGAGAAGGACGTGCTGCTCAAGAAGCTCATCGGCGACCATGAGCCCGCCTATGCGCAGCAATGGCGCGACCTGGGCGAAGAGTTCCAGCTCAAGATGCTCAACGGCATCGTCGGCTTCGAACTGCGGGTGACCGCGCTGCAGTGCAAGGTCAAGCTCAACCAGCACCGCAAGGAATCGCATGCGGCCATGCGCGCCATGTACGGCGCCGGCACGCCGGACGAGAAGGCCCTGGCGGTGTGGATGGACCGGCTCGGCATGAACGCCGAGACGCCCGTGGCGGAAGGAAGCTGAGATGCGTGTTTTCGGATTGCTCGGCCTGGTGCTGGCACTGGTGATCGTCGGGTTGATCGCAAAGAAGCAGCTGACGACCGCTGCGGCTCCCGTGTTGCCGTCCGTGCCCGGCGTTGCTGCGCCCGCACCCGGCCAGGCTCCCGCCGATGTGCGCACGCAGAGCCAGCAGGTCCAGAAGCAGGTCAAGGAAGCGCTCGACGCCGCGGCGCAGGCGCGCAAGATGCCGGATGACAACTGAGACCGACGCGCACTGGATGGCGCTCGCGCTGGCCGAGGCGCGCCTGGCGGCCGAGGCGGGCGAAGTGCCGGTGGGTGCGGTGCTGGTCAAGGACGGCCAGGTCATCGCGACCGGCCGCAACACGCCCGTCGCGCAGCACGACCCGAGCGCCCACGCCGAGATCAACGCGCTGCGTACCGGTGCCGCCGCGCTGGGCAACTACCGGCTCGACGGCTGCGAGCTGTTCGTCACGCTCGAACCTTGCGCCATGTGCGCCGGCGCGATGCTGCATTCGCGGCTGGCGCGGGTGGTGTTCGGCACGATCGACGCCAAGACCGGTGCGGCGGGCTCGGTGCTCGATCTTTTCGCCGAGCCGCGGCTGAACCACCGTACGCAAGTGCAGGGCGGCGTCCTCGCGGAGGAATGCGGTGCGGTGCTGCAGGCCTTCTTCCAGCAGCGCCGCAGCGTGGCGCGCGAGCAGGCCGAGCCCTTGCGCGACGACGCGCTGCGCACGCCCTCCGAGCGCTTCGCTGCGCTCGGTGATTACGCCTTCGCACCGCACTACGTGCAAGACCTGCCGAGCCTGAACGGCTGGCGTCTGCACTTTGTGGACGAAGAAGGTGCGCCCGGAGAAGACGGCCAACTGGCTTCGTGCCTCTGCCTGCACGGCCCGGGCGAATGGGGCTACTTCTTTCGCCGCCTCACCGGCGCACAGGGGCTGCGCACGCTGGTGCCCGACCTCATCGGCTTCGGCAAGAGCGACAAGCCCAAGCGCGAAGCCGCGCACCGGCTCGAATGGCACCGCGACGTGCTGCTCGAATGGCTGGACCGCGTGCAGCCGCAGCCCGTGGTGCTGGTGCACAGCGCCGCGGCGGCCGACCTCGCATCGTTGCTGCAAGCCGCGGCGGCCGACCGCTTCGTGGACGTGATCGCCGCGCCCGATGGCGGCGAGCGCATCAAGGATGCCTGGCGTGCGCCTTACCCAGACCGCGGCTACGAAGCCGCACTGCGCGCGCTCGGACCCCTGGCTTCATCCTCGGGCCCTACCGCGGTGCAGGCCGGCGCGCTCGCCCGGCTCGTGCGCAATGCAATGGGATACTCGACCTCGTGACCAAACACATCTATATCTACTCTCCCTCCAGCGCGATCCGCGACAAGGCCGCCTTCCGGCGCGGCGTGAAGCGGCTCCAGGCCCTGGGCCACGAGGTCGAGATCGACCCCGACGCGCTCTCCGTGCACCAGCGCTTTGCAGGCGACGACGCCACGCGGCTCGCCGCCATCTCGCGGGCCGCTGCGAGCGGCGCCAACATCGCGCTCATCGCGCGCGGCGGCTACGGGCTCACGCGCATCCTCGATCAGATTCCGTACAAGGCCGTGGCCAAGGCGATCCAGAACGGCACCGAGTTCGTCGGCTGCAGCGACTTCACGGCGTTGCAGAACGCGCTGCTTGCGAAGACCGGCGGCGTCACCTGGTCCGGCCCTGCAGTCGGCGAAGACTTCGGCGCCGAGGCCGGCGCCGACGACATCATGGAAGCCTGCTTCGACGACCTGTTGAGCGGGCAGGGCGAGGGCACCGGCTGGCGCATGCCGGCGCGCGATGCCGAACTGAAGGTCAAGCCGGTGGAAGACGCCGTGCTCTGGGGCGGCAATCTCTGCGTGCTGGCCAGCCTGCTCGGCACGCCGTACTTTCCGGCGGTCGACAAGGGCATCCTCTTCATCGAGGACACCAACGAGCATCCCTACCGCATCGAACGCATGCTCGACCAGTTGAAGATGGCCGGCGTGCTTGCAAAGCAGAAGGCGATCGTGTTCGGCCAGTTCACGGGCGTTCGCAAGGTGCCGGGCTACGACCGGGGTTTCGGCCTGGACACGGTGGTCGACCGGTTGCGCGCGTCATTGAAGAAGGTGCCGGTGCTCACCGGCCTGCCGTTCGGCCATGTGCCGACGAAGGTGCTGCTGCCGGTGGGTGCAAAGGTGGCGATGGCGGCCGAAGGACGCGACGTGTTCCTCGTGTGGGGGCATCGGCATGCCCATTCGCACGATCATGGCCACGCGCACTGAGTGCCGCCTGGGGAGGGGCAGCCATCGAAGGCCGCTTCGTCCTCAGCCGTGGTCGGTGAAACGCTGATGCGTACGCGGACCCATCGAGCCGGGCAGGCCGCCCTTGAACATGCTGTTGATGGATTTCATCTGGCGGCGGGCGGCGGATTCGCCGTCGATGGCGCTCAGCGCGCTCATCACGTCCTGCCGCAGGTACCAGAGGGCTTCGACGTCGATCGCGAAGCGCACCCGCTGGCTGACCCGCTGGATCGAATGGCCGCCATGGGCCTGCAGCACCGACAGCATGGCCGTGCGAATTCGCCCCAACTGGCTTTCGGCGGCCTTGCGGGAGCCGAAACCGGGCAAGTTCAGCAGACGAAAAATGCGGCGGAAAAGCACCATGTGTGACGAACAGCGTATTGCCGGGAACCAGAACGGCCGCTACCTTAAGCTCCAGTTCGCCAATACACAAGATGTGAAACAGTGTTTCTTGTTTGTAAACAACAAACTTTACGTATCACTTTAAGTACTTATTGAGCGTTGAATCTAAAAGTATTAAGTCTTTCGGCATGCCAATGGCTGGGGCGTATGCCAAACAAAACACCGGCAGGAATCCGAAAGGCTTCCTGACCATAATCAACCAGCGATCGCTACCGAGATACGGAACAGTATGGGTGTCAATGCCACAGTCGTTTTCGCGGACCTGACGGGGAGCACCCGGGTCTTCGAAGCCATGGGAAACGCGCGAGCCACCGAGACGGTGACGCGCCTGACCCAGTGGATCGGCGGCGTCTGCCAGGCGCACGGTGGCCGCGTGGTGAAGTCGCTCGGGGACGGTGTGTTCGCCATCTTCACGAGCGGCGCGGCCGCCACGCACGCGGTGATCGAACTCCAGCGCTACCACCAGAAGCGCCTGCAGGTCTGGCCCGCGCCCTTGCGCATGGCGCTGCAGATCGGCGTGGCCAGCGGCGAGGTGGTCGAGCTAGAGGGCGACTGCTTCGGCGACGCGGTCAACCTCGCATCGCGGCTGAGCGACCTTGCCGGCCCGGGGCAGATCTGGGTCACCGATGCGGTGATCTCCCAGCTGCGCGAGGGCTCGGTGCAGCACCGCGACCTCGGGCTCATCAACATACGCGGCCGCAGCGAGATGTCGGTGGTGCACCGCATCGACTGGCAGGAGGACGTGACCTCCTTCCTTACCGTGCCGGCTGCGCTGGCGCCCATGCGGATACCGGACTCGTCGTTCGGCCAGATCGAACTCTCGTGGCTGGACGTGCGTTCCATGTTCAGCAGCGAACAGCTGCCGATCCACCTGGGGCGGGTGGACGACGCGCAGTTCGTGGTTAATGACCCGCGCGTGTCGCGGCTGCATGCGCGCATCGAGATGCGGCAGGGCAGTTGCGTGCTGATAGACATCAGCACTTATGGCACCTGGGTGCGCTTCAGCGGCAACGGCGGGCCCAGCACCGAGATCGCATTGCGCCGGGAGGAATGCGTGCTGCACGGCCGCGGCGAAATCGGCCTGGGCGCGCCGCTGAGCGATTTCAGCGCGCCGACCATCGCCTTCAACACCACCGGCGGCGAGGTGATGCTGTCGCGCCGCGAGGTCGGGCGCTGAGTGCACCGGCCGCCCACGTCGGGCGTTGCTTGTCGACCCGGGCGCTGTTCGCCCTTTGGCCCTTTCGCCCTGGAGCCGCTGTGAACTTCAAAAGACATTTTTCCGCTCTCAAATGGGCAACCGTCGGGGCCATCGCTGCCGGCGCGTTGCTTGCCGCGGGCGCCGCCAGTGCGCGCGGCCAGTGGTCGGTACAGATCGGCACGCCCGGCTATGTCGGCGGTGGCTACCCGGCGCCGTACTACGCGCCACCGCCGGTCTACTACCCGGCACCGATCTACTACCAGCCCGCACCGCCGGTCTACTACCAGCCGCCGCCACCGGTTTACTACCGACCGGCGCCCATCTACAGTCCGCCGCCCGGTCGCCTCTACTACGGGCCCGGCTACCCGTACCGCCCACCGAACGCTGACGCGTGGGACGAAGAGCAGGACTGAATCCGCATCGGGCTCGCTAACGCAAGGCTTGCCAAAGTAAGCCTTTGGAATTGCCAATTTTGTTTCTTAAGTGACGAAAAAGTCACATAAAGTCACAAATATTGAATTGACTGCCTCCCCGCTGCCACTCCGCACCATAGAAATCCGCAGGGCACGGCACTTGCCTTGATCCACGCAGCGGCGCAGTGACGCCGCCAGGAGCGAGGAACACATGGTGGAACGGATCGAAGCCGGTTGCGCGAGCGTGGCCGACGACCTGGCGTACGTGGATACGCCTGCAACAACAGACACAACCGGCCCCGAAACGCCGTCCAGCCCCTTGAAGGCGCTGGCGACGTTCTCCATTGCGGCCGCACTCGCGGCCTGCGGGGGCGGCGGCGGGAGCGGAGGCAGTGGCGGCGGGTTCGGCGGCATCGGCAACCTGCCTTCTGCGGGCTCCGGCTCCGGCGCTGGCAGCGGAACGGACCCAGGCCCTTACCGATACACCCAGGCCAAGACCGACGACGAAGCCGCGCGCTTCCTGCTGCAGGCCCAGTTCTCCGCCTCCGAGGCCGAGATCGCCGACGTGCGCAACAAGGGCTACCTGCCCTGGCTCAGCGAGCAGTTCGGCGCGCCGCGCACGCAGTCGGCCTGGGAATGGCTCGACAGCAAGCCCTTCGACACCGCGATCGATGCCGCCATCTGGCGCCAGCTGATGACCTCGGCCGACCCGGTGCGCAAGCGCATGGCGCTGGCGCTCAGCGAGATCTTCGTGGTCTCGGCCAACGAGATCGGTTCGAGCTGGCCCCACGCCATGATGGCCCAGTATTTCGACACGCTGGTTGCCGGCGTCACCGGCAACTTCCGCACGCTGCTGGAAGACATCACGCTCAACCCGGCGATGGGCTTCTACCTGAACACCCGCGACAACCGCAAGGAAGACGGCCGCGGCCGACAGCCCGACGAGAACTATGCGCGCGAAGTCATGCAGCTCATGACCATCGGCCTGTCGCAGCTCAACGCCGACGGCACCGTGAAGACCGGCACCGAGGGCCAGCCGCTGGACACCTACACGCAGGACGACGTGACCAACCTCGCGCGCGTGTTCACCGGCTACGTCCTGGACATCCGCGGCGCGGAGCGCACCGGCTTCACCCCGCCCGGCGGCGGCGGCGCGATCGAAACCAAGGACTGGACCACGCGCCCGATGGCCTACGTGGCCGCGAACCACTCGACGCTAGAGGCGAAGTTCCTCGGCACCACCGTGCCCGGCGGCACGCCCGGCCCGGCGGCGCTGAAGATCGCGCTCGATGCGCTCTTCAACCATCCGAACGTCGGCCCCTTCATCGGCAAGCAGCTGATCCAGCGGCTGGTCACCAGCAACCCGAGCCCGGCCTACGTCAAGCGCGTGGCCGATGTCTTTGCCAACAACGGCGCCGGCGTGCGCGGCGACATGAAGAGCGTGTTCGCCGCCGTGCTGCTGGACGACGAGGCGCGCGGCCCGGGCGGTCTTTCGGACCCGAACTTCGGGCGCCTGCGCGAGCCGATGCTTCGCTTCGTGCAGTGGGGCCGCACCTGCGGCATCGCCTCGGCCGCCGACACCTGGAAGATCGACAGCCTCGCCAACGCGAGCTTCGGCCTCGGCCAGAGCCCGCTGCGCTCGCCCTCGGTGTTCAACTTCTTCCGCCCCGGCTACGTGCCGCCGTCTACCGCCATCGCGAGCAACAAGCTCGTCGCGCCCGAGTTCCAGCTGGTCAACGAAAGCAGCGTGGGTGGCTATCTCAACTTCATGCAGAACGTGCTGGCCAACGGCTTCAACAACAGGGACGTGATGGCCAGCTACGCGGCCGAGAAGGCGCTGGTGCTCGACCCCGCGGCACTCGTGCGCCGGCTCAACCTGCTGCTGACCGGCAACCAGCTGTTGCCCGCCACCGTCACCCTCATCACCACTGCGCTCGCCACGCCCAACCTCACTCCAGCGAGCAGCGACGGCGCGAAGCTCAATCGCATCTGTGCCGCCGTCCTGCTGGTGATGGGTTCGCCCGAATACCTTGTCCAGAAATAAATACGCGGGAGCCTTTCGTCCATGTACCTGATCGATCCCGCCCGGCACACGCGCCGCGCGTTCCTCCGCCGCTCTGGCCAACTCGCGATGGCCGGCACCGCGCTGCCGTTCGCACTCAACCTCGCCGCCATGGGCGAGGCCGCCGCGCAGGCCGCGCCCGGCGACGACTACCGCGCGCTGGTGTGCGTGTTTCTCTACGGCGGCAACGACTATGCGAACACCGTCGTCACCTACGACGCCGACAGCTACGGCAAATACAGCCTGATCCGCGGCGGCGATGGCGAGGCGGGCGGTGGCATCGCCCTGGCTCGCGCCGCGCTGGCGCGGACCGAACTCAAGCCGACGCAGGCACTGCCCGGCGGCCGCGTGTACGCGCTGCATCCGTCGATGACGGGGCTGGCCGACCTCTTCAACGACCCGGAAGGCAAGATCAAGGTGGCGGTGCAGCTGAACGTCGGCCCGCTCATCAAGCCTCTGACGCGCGCGCAATACAACAGCGGCAACCGCCGCGACTTTCCGATTCCGCCCAAGCTGTTCTCGCACAACGACCAGCAGTCGGTGTGGCAATCGTCTTCGCCCGAAGGCTCGACCGTTGGATGGGGCGGCAACCTCGGCGACCTGGCCCTCGGGCCGAACGGTGGTTCGCTTTTCACCTGCATGTCGGTTTCGGGCAATGCGGTGTTCCTCTCGGGCGACCAGGCGCTGCAGTACCAGGTGGGAACGGGCGGCGCGGTGCGCATCGGCGCGGTGAGCGGGGCGGGCGGCAACCTGTTCGGCTCGGCCACGGTGAAGGCCGCGATGCAGCAGATTGCCCAGCGCGAGAGCGGCCACACGCTGGAAAACGAATACACCAAGGTCATCCGGCGCGCGGTCACGGCCGAGGGAAGGATCACCGAGGCGATCGGGGCCGACTTCGCCTCCGGCACCTTCCCGCTGAACAACAACCTGGCCGACCAGCTCAAGATGGTGGCGCGCCTGATCCGCGGGCGCACCGCGCTGGGCGTGAAGCGCCAGGTGTTCTTCGTCTCGATGGGCGGCTTCGACCTGCACGACGACCTGATTGCGCGCCAGCCGGGGCTCATGAAGAACCTGTCCGAAGCGTTGGTCGACTTCCACAAGCAGATGGACGCGCTCGGCGTCGGCAACAAGGTCACCGCGTTCACCGCGTCGGACTTCGGCCGCACGCTCTCGAGCAACAGCAATGGCTCCGACCACGGCTGGGGCGGCCACCACTTCGTGGTCGGCGGCGCGGTGAAGGGCAAGGCGATCTACGGCACGGCGCCGCCGGTGAGCATCACCAACACCGTCTCCGACATCGACCAGTGGCACGTGGGGCAGGGGCGGCTCCTGCCCACCACCTCGGTCGACCAGTACGCGGGCACGCTGGCGCGCTGGTTCGGCGTGCCGGACGACCAGCTCGACGGCATCCTGCCGAACCTCAAGAACTTCGGCCTGACGGCGCCCAGCGGAATTGCCTATCCGCGCAACGTGGGGTTCATGGGATGAATGACGCGGACGGCATGAACGGCATGAACGGCATGAAGGGCTTGATCGGGGAGGAAGGCGGCACGCGCGTGTCCTTTCCGTCGCGGAAGACGTCCTCCCCCGCTCGCGGTGCGGACCTGACGCCGATGCATCCCTTCTCCAGCGTCGAGGGCGCCATCGCTGCCATCGACGCGCTGGACCGCGGGCTGCGGGAGTTCGAGCTGTCGGTGTCCGACAAGCTGCAGGACTACCTCGGCGTGCAGATGGCGCAGATCAACGACCGTGCGCTGGCGCGCGGCTGGGAGCCCATCAGCTTCATGCAGAAGAATGGGTTCCGGCGCTATCGCTTCAAGGCGATGCGCCGGGCCTGACATCCACGACCGCGCGCGTCAGTCCAGCCGGATGCGGCCCCACAGTTCGAGCGTGCGCTTGCCGATGCGGTCGACCACCTTGGCCTGCACGCTGTAGAGCCCGGTCTCGTTGGCCGGGCCGAAGCTGAAGTTCATGCTGGCCGAACCGAGCACCAAAGTTGCCGGAGGCGGCTCCGAAGTCCAGAGCGGCCCGCCCCCGGCCGGCACGCGCTGTCCGCTGGGCGTGATCACAAAGAACTCGACCACCACATCGCACTGGCCGCTGGCATTCGGCGCGCAGCCGCGCAGGAACAGCATCGCGCTCGAACTGATGCCGCGCTTCACGCTGTCGGCGACCCGCAGCGTCGGTGCGCGGCCGGAGGTGTTCCAGGCCTTGCGCAGCTCGGCCTCGTCCGGGGTGATGAGCAACTGCGCATGAAAGTCACCGTCGCTGCGCATGGACTCGGTGTCGGGAATGGGCTTGCCCGAGCCATCGAGCCAGGCTGCGGCCGCCGCGAGCGGCATGAGCGATGCGAGGAGAAGGGCGGGTGCGAGGCGGCGCATCGGCTTGAACCCGAGCCCGGCCTAGCGCGTCGGTTGCGCCAGGATGCGATCGAGCTGGTCGATGTCGATCGGCTTTTGCAGGTGATGGTCGAACAGCCCCTTGGCCGATTCGCCGGCCGCATCCTGCGCCGAGAAACCCGAGATCGCGACCAGCAGCCGCGGCGTGCCTTCGGCGGTGCTGGCGCGCAGCCGTCGCGCCACCTCGGTGCCCGGAAAGTCCGGCAGGGTGAGGTCGATCAGCGCCGCATCGAAGCTTTCGGCGGCGGCCGCGTCCAGGGCCTGCTGGGCGGTGTAGGTGCAGCGGGCCGTGTGGTCCTGCAGCGTGAGGAGCTCCTGCAACAGGTCGGCAGCGGCTTCGTTGTCATCGACGATCAGCACGTTCACGGCGGTTTGTCTCTTTGATAAGTCGAAAGAAGCAGTATCAACGGATTGTGTCTTGAGCGCCGTAGGGGTGTTCCTACGCGGCCGGCTTGGCCGCCGAGGCTTCGGGCGCCAGCGGCAGCTCGACGGTGAAGCGCGCGCCCTGGCCGGCCGCGCTTTCCACGTCGATCCGCCCAGCGTGCAGGTCCACGATTTTGCGCGTGATGTAGAGGCCGAGGCCGAGGCCGGCCGCATGCTGGCGGCTGTGCTCGGTGCGCTCGAACTGCTCGAAGATGCGCGCCTGGTCCTCGGGGGCAATGCCGATGCCGTGGTCGCGCACGCTCACGCGGGCGGTGTTGCCGGCCTGCTGCACCACCATCTCGACCGGCTTGCCGCCGCCGTAGCGAAGTGCGTTGGTCAGGAGGTTGGTCAGCACCTGCTCGATGCGGAACTCGTCCCACACGCCGCGCAGTTCGGCCGGCGCTTCGAGCGTGATTGCAGAGCCCGCGGCCTCGGCCTGCTGGCGCAGGTTCTCGACCACAGCGCGGGCGAGCATCGCCAGGTCGACCGGCTTGCTCTGGATCGACAACGCATCGCGCCGCATGCGCGTCACGTCGAGCATGTCGTCGATCAGCCGCACCATGTTGCGGATCTGCCGCTGGTCGCGCTCGATCATCGCGGGCAGCCGCTCGGGCGAGAAGTTGGCCAGGTTGCCCTTCGAGAGATGAAGCTGGCGCAACTGCGCCTCCAGGTACAGCGTGTTCAGCGGCGTGCGCAGCTCGTGCGAGACCATCGACATGAAGTCGTCGCGCATGCGCACCGCGCGCTCCAGTTCGTGCTGGGTGTGCTGCAGCTGCTGCACCAGTTCTTCCTGCTTGCGGTGCGCGGCGGCGAGAGATTCCATCTCGTGGCGCAGCGCCTTCCGGTGCTGGTACAGGTCGACGAACACGTTCACCTTGCTGACCACCGCGTGCGGGTCCAGCGGCTTGTGCAGGAAATCGACCGCGCCGCTCTCGTAGCCCTGGAAGGCGTAATTCAGCTCGCGCCCGGCCGCGCTCACGAAGATGATCGGGATGTGCCGGGTGCGCTCGGTGCCGCGCATCATCTCGGCCAGTTCGAAGCCGTTCATGCCGGGCATCTGCACGTCGACGATGGCGAGCGCGAATTCATGCTCCAGCAGCAGCGAGAGCGCCGCCTCGGCCGAACCGGCGCGATACACCATGCGGTCCGGTGCGCGGATCAGCGCCTCGAGCGCCAGCAGGTTCTCCGGCAGGTCATCGACGATCAGCAGCTTGCTTTGGACGTCAATGGGCATGGGCGGCCTCCAGTTGCAGGAGCAGAGCGCGAAGTTCGCGCAGGGGCAGTACGTGGTCGGGAGCGTGTCGCGCGATGGCGGCGTTGGGCATGATGGGAATCAGGGCTTCTTTGGGGTCCTGCACGGCGGTGAGCCCGCCGGCCAGGTGGATGCGGTAGAGGCCTTCGGCGCCGTCGTCGTTGGCGCCGGTCAGGAGAAAGCCGGCCACCGTGGGGCCGTAGGCGTCGGCGGCCGAGGCCATCAGCACGTCGATGGACGGCCGCGAGAACAGCACCGGCGGCTCGCAGCTGAGCGAGAAACAACGCTCGCGCTCGATCGACAGGTGGTAGCCGGGCGGCGCGAAATAGAGGCTGCCGGCCGCCAGCGGCATCTTGTCGCCAGCCTCCTGCACGGGGATGGGCAGGCGTTGCGCGAAGATCGCGGCCAGGTGGCTGTCGTGGCTCTCGGGCAGGTGCAGCACCACCGCCATCGGCAGGCGCCAGCTCGCGGGCAGGCCGCCCAGCAGCACCAGCAGCGCATCGATGCCGCCGGCCGAGGCGCCGAGCATGATGGCGTCCACGCGCTTGCGGGTGTAGGGGCGAGGCAGCGTCGTCATGTCGCCTTGCGATAGATGCGCTCGGCGCGGGCGTGCGGCGCGAAGCGGTCCGCGTAGCCCGAGAAATCGATGCTTTCCTTCGACCCGAGGCCCAGGAAGCCGCGGTGCGACAGCGACTCGTGAAAGAGCCCGAGCGCGCGGTCCTGCAGCAGCCGGTTGAAGTAGATGAGCACGTTGCGGCACGACACCAGCTGCGTCTCGGCGAACACGCTGTCGGTCGCCAGGCTGTGGTCCGCGAAGATCACGTCGGCGCAGAGCGAGGCGTCGAAGCGGGCCGCGTCGTAGGCGGCGGTGTAGTAGTCCGAAAACGAACTGCGCCCGCCCGCGCGCTGGTAGTTGGCGGTGTAGCCGCGAATGGCCTCCAGCGGAAAGATGCCCTGGCGCGCCTTCTCCAGCGAGGCCGGGTTGATGTCGGTGGCGTAGATCTGCGTGCGGTCGAGCAGGCCCTCTTCGCGCAGCAGGATGGCGAGCGAGAACACCTCCTCGCCCGTGCTGCAGCCCGCCACCCACACCTTCACCGACGGGTAGGTGTGCAGGATCGGCACCACGTGCTCGCGCAGCGCAAGAAAGTAGGCCGGGTCGCGGAACATCTCGCTTACCGGAATCGTCAGGAACTGCAGCAGCCGCCCGAAGAGCCCCGCATCGCGCAGCACCCTGTCCTGCAGCGCCGAAATGCTCGGGAGCCCGAGCTGCTCCAGCGCATAGAGCACGCGGCGCTTCTGCGAGGCGGTGGTGTAGTTGCGGAAGTCGTAGCTGTACTTGAGATAGATGGCCTCCATCAGGAGGCGCAGCTCGATCTCGGTGTCGCTGAGCGGCTGAAGCGGCGAGGGTGGGGGCGAGGACGATTTTTCTGTCACAGGCGCTCCATCCTGGGCATCCACACCCGCAGCAGCGAGAACAGCCGCTCCAGGTCGACCGGCTTGGCCAGGTAGTCGTTGGCGCCTGCGGCCAGGCACTGGTCGCGGTCGTCCTTCATGGCCTTGGCGGTGATGGCGATCACCGGCATCTTCTCGAAGCGCGGGTCGGCGCGCAGGCGGCGCGTGGCTTCCAGGCCGTCCATCTCCGGCATCATCACGTCCATCAGCACCAGGTCGATCTCGCGCACCTGGTCCAGTTTCTCGAGCGCCTCGCGGCCGTTGCGGCCGATTTCCACCGCCGCGCCGCGCTGCTCCAGCGCACTCGTCAGCGCGAAGATGTTGCGCACGTCGTCGTCCACCAGGAGGATGGTGCGGCCCTCGAAGATGCGGTCGCGCCCGCGCACCGTCTTGAGCATGCCCTGGCGTTCGGTGGAGAGCGAGGCCTCCACCTTGTGCAGGAAGAGCGTCACCTCGTCGAGCAGCCGCTCGGGCGAGCGGGCGCCCTTGATGATGATCGAGCGCGAGTAGCGCTGAAGCTCAGTCTCCTCGTCGCGCGTGAGGTTGCGCCCGGTGTAGACGATGACCGGCGGGAACGACACGATCTCTTCCGCCGCCATGGCCTTGAGCAGCTCGCTGCCCTGCATGTCGGGCAGCCGCAGGTCGGTGATCATGCAGTCGAACACGCGGGTGCGCAGCAGCTCCAGCGCCTCCTCGCCGGAGCCGACGGCGACGATCTCGATGTCGTCGTCGCCGATCAGCTTGATCACGGCTTCGCGCTGCAGTTCGTCGTCTTCCACCAGCAGCACGACCTTGACCTTCTGCGTGAGCTTGTCTTCGAGCCGGCCGAAGACCTTCATGAGCTCGTCGCGGGTGGCCGGCTTCAGCGCGAAGCCGATGGCGCCCATGTGCAGTGCCGCGGCCTGTGCGTTGTCGGCGGCCGAGACCACGTGGATCGGGATGTGGCGCGTGTGCGGCGAATCCTTGAGCTTCTGCAGCACGTCCAGGCCGGTGCTGTCGGGCAGGCGCATGTCCAGCAGGATCGCGTCGGGCACGAACTGCGTGGCCAGCTCGAAGCCGTCGGCCGCGCCGTGCGCCACCAGGCACCGGTAGCCCAGCTCGTGTGCCAGGTCGTAGAGGATGTGCGCGAACTGCGGCTCGTCCTCGATCACCAGCACGCGGCGCACCTGGTCGCGCGGGATCGCGCGGTCGTCGGCGAACTGCGGCGCCGGCACGGCGGTCGGCGGCGTGGGCGCCTGCGGCATGGGGGCGGACACCGCGGCGGGGCTCCGGTTGACCGGCGCATAGGTCGGCAGGTTCCTGGGCGCCGCCGATTGCTGCGCCGATGCCTGCGGTGCCAGGGCCGGCAGCTGCAGGATGAAGGTGCTGCCCTTGCCGGGCTCGCTCTGCACGGTGAGCGTGCCGCCCAGGAGGTGCGTGAGGTCGCGCGAAATCGACAGACCCAGGCCCGTGCCGCCGTAGCGTCGGCTGGTGGTGCCGTCGGCCTGGCGAAAGGCCTCGAAGATCAGTTCGTGCTGTTGCGGGTCGATGCCGATGCCCGAGTCCGACACCGCAAAGGCCGCGCCGCCATCCGCCGTGGCAGAGACCACCAGCGCCACCTCGCCCTTGTCGGTGAACTTGAGGGCGTTCGACAGCAGGTTCTTGAGGATCTGCTCGACCCGCTGCCGGTCGGTGACCAGCGAGGCCGGCGCGCCGGGCTGCACCTCGAGCCGGAAGCTCAGGCTCTTTTGCATCGCGAGCGGGCTGAAGGTGCTCTCCAGGCTCTGCGCGAGCCGGCTGATCGCCACGTCCTCGGGCACTACCTCGAGCTTGCCCGCCTCGACCTTGGCGATGTCCAGGATGTCGTTGATCAGCACCAGCAGGTCGTTGCCCGACGAGTAGATCGACTCGGCGAACTTCACCTGCTCCAGCGTGAGGTTGCCCTGCGGGTTGTCGCCCAGCAGCTTGGCCAGGATGAGCGCGCTGTTGAGCGGCGTGCGCAGCTCGTGCGACATGTTCGCGAGGAACTCCGACTTGTAGCGGCTCGCGCGCTGCAGCTCGTCGGCGCGGTCTTCCAGGTCGCGCTGCACGCGGCGCAGGGCCGTGTTGCGCTGGTCCAGCGCCTCGGTGCGCTCGGAGAGCTGGCTGTTGGTCTGCTCCAGCTCGGCCTGCTGGTTCTCCAGCATGGCCTGCGAGGCGCGCAGGGCCCGCGACTGCTCCTCGAGCTCTTCGTTGGCGGTGCGCAGCTCTTCCTGCTGCACCTGCAGTTCTTCGTTGAGCTGCTGCGTTTCGGCCAGCACTTCCTGCAGCTGCTCGCGGTAGCGCGCCGCGGCCAGCGAGGTGCCTATGTCGTCGCACACCACGTCGAGCAGCTGGCTCGCGCGCTCGTCGGGCGCGCCGGGGAGGCCCAGCTCGACCACGCCGTTGACGATGCCGTCGCTCATCACCGGCATCAGCAGCACGGTCTTGGGGGCCATCTCGCCCAGGCCCGAGTTCACCTTGAGGTAGCTGGCGTCGATCGGGTCGATCAGCATCCGGCGCCGCTCGGCGGCGGCCTGGCCCACCAGGCTCTGGGTGGGCGAGAAGACCTGCGGCGAAGCCTCTGCATCGGCCGAGAAGCCGTAGCTCGCGGCCCGGCGCAGCGGGCCGTGGCGCTCGCGCACGTACATCGCGCCGACGGAGGTGCCCAGGTGCCGCGAGAAGAAGGCCAGGATCTTGCGGCCCATGTCCGGCGCGCTCAGCTCGCCGACCAGTTCGCCCACCAGCTCGGTCTGCGCGGTGCGCAGCCAGGCTTCCTCGGCCAGCCGCTCGGCGTGCTCGGCCTGCTCGCTGAGCACCACGTCGTAGCTGTCCGACAACCGCACCAGCTGGCGGCGGCCGAAATAGGTGATGAGCCCGGTCAGCGTCAGCGTGAACAGCAGGAAGATGCCCACCGTCCACCAGCTGGTGCGGTTGGCGTCGTTGTTGCGCTGGAAGCGCAGGGCCTGCTCGGTGTCCATGAACGCGGTGTATTCGGCGCGCATGTCGTCCGTCAGCCGCTTGCCGCGGCCCAGGCGCACCGTGGCCTGGATGTCGCCTCCGGCGCGGCGGGCCGCAATCATGTCGCGGGCGAATTCGTTCCAGGCGTCTTGCAGGCCGGCGATGCGGTCGACGCGCTCCACCTGCTGCTGGTTGTCCGATACGAGCTTGCGCAGCGCATCGGTGTCGGGTTTCAGCCGCGGCAGGGCGCTCTGGTAGGGCTCGAGAAAGCTCTCCTCGCCGGTCAGCAGGAAGCCGCGCAGGCCGGTCTCCATGTCGATGTTGCGGCGCTGCAGCTCGCTGGCCGAACGGGTGACGCGGTCGGTGTGCTCCACCCAGCTGATGGTCGAGAGCAGGAACAGGATGAGCCCGACGAACACCACGGCGCCGAGGAGCCCTCCGAGCAGCGGAAGCTTGAGATTGCGGCTCAGCAGGCGGTCGAAGTCGTCGGGATCAATGGCGGCGGGAGTTTTCATCGGCACATTTGTAAGCAAAACTTGTCGAGTTTTGCCGAAAAAGGAGGGTCGTCCTGTCGGAGAAGGCCCCGAGAGGTTCGTTGATGCGGAACGTTAACACTTGCATCGCTCGTATACTGTGATTTCATCCAGTGATCGAGAGAGATGGCCCCGGCTCCCTCCACCCCGCCAGATTCGGCCCCTGCTGCATATGTCGTTTCCGTCAAGGCGCTTTGCGCGTTCGGCGCGAAGGCGGGCGACCTCGACCTGCGCTTCGTGCCCGCGCCCAGCGCGCTCGAAGGCATGGCCGGCCATGCGCTGGTGCAGGGCCGGCGGGGCGCCAGCTACCAGAGCGAGGTGTCGCTCGAATCCCGGCACGGCGCGCTGCAGGTTCGCGGACGTGCCGACGGCTACGAGCCCGGCGAACCCCGCGTGGAAGAAATCAAGACCTTCCGCGGCGATTTCGACGCCATCCGCACCAACCATCGCGCGCTGCACTGGGCGCAGGCCCGCACCTACGGCTGGATGCTGTGCGAGCAGCACGGACATGCGCAGATGACCGTGGCACTGGTCTACCTCGACCTCGCCACCGGCGAAGAAACCGTGCTCGAGGAACGCCACACCTGGGACGCGCTGCGCGAGCACTTCGAGTCGCTGTGCGACCGCTACGCCGCATGGGCGCAGCAGGAGGCCGACCACCACGGCGCGCTCGACCGGACGCTGGCGAAACTCGCATTCCCGCACCAGTCCTTCCGCGCCGGCCAGCGCGAACTGGCCGAAGCCGTCTACCGCGCGGCGGCCGGCGGGCGCTGCCTCATGGCGCAGGCGCCAACGGGCATTGGCAAGACGCTGGCGACCATCTTCCCGCTGCTCAAGGCCCGCGCGGCGGGGAAGCTCGACAAGGTGTTCTTCCTCACCGCCAAGACCTCGGGTCGACCGGTGGCGCTCGATGCGCTGCGGGTGCTGGGCAAAGGCTGTAAAGCGGCCGGGGTGGGGGACGGCGCCCAGCCGCGCGTGCTCGAACTCGCGGCGCGCGAGAAAGTATGCGAATACCCCGACCGTGCCTGCAACGGCGACTCGTGCCCGCTCGCCAAGGGCTTCTACGACCGCCTGCCCGCCGCCCGCATCGAAGCCACGGAGGCCGGCTGGCTCGACCGGCAGGCGCTGCGGCGGGTCGCGCTGCAGCACACGGTGTGCCCCTATTTCCTCGCGCAGGAAATGGCGCACTGGAGCGACGTGCTCGTGGGCGACTACAACTATTACTTCGATGGCAGCGCCTTCCTCTTCGCCACCATGAAGGACGCCGGCTGGCGCGTCGCGGTGCTCGTGGACGAAGCCCACAACCTGCTGGAGCGGGCGCGCGGCATGTACACCGCGCAGCTCGAAGGCGGGGCGCTCGAGGAGGCGCACCGCATCGCGCCCGCACCGGTGCGCGGCCCGCTCGCACGGCTCTTTCGCGAGTGGGACACCGTGCAGCAGTCGCAGAACGAGAACTACGAAACCGCCGACGAGATACCCGAGCGCTTCGTGCGCGCGCTGCAGGCGGCCAACACGGCCATGGCCGAGTACTTCGCGGCCAAGCCCGAGGCCGCGCAGGGGCCGCTGCAGCGCTTCTTCTTCGATGCGCTGCACTTCGCCCGACTCGCCGAGGTGTTCGGCGACCACTCGGTGTTCGAGCGCACGCTCGGCATCACGCAGCAGGACCGCACCCTGGCCATCCGCAACCTCGTGCCCGCGCCGTTCCTCGAAGGCCGGTTCGCCGATGCGGTCTCGGTCACCTGCTTCTCGGGCACGCTCTCGCCGTTCGCGTTTTACCGCGACGCGCTCGGCCTGCCGCTGGACACCGCGCTGCTCGACGTGGCCTCGCCATTCAGCAGCCAGCAACTGCGCGTGGAGGTGGCAACCAACATCTCCACGCGCTTTCGCGACCGCGCCGGATCGCTGGGCAACGTGACGGAGATCATCGGCGCCCAGTTCGAACGCATGCCCGGCAACTACCTGGCCTTCTTCAGCAGCTTCGAGTACCTGGAGAACGCCCGCGCGGCCTTTGCGGCGCAGCACCCCGGGGTGCCCGTGTGGACGCAGACGCGCGGCATGCTCGAAGCCGATCGCCATGGCTTCATCGCGCGCTTCGAAGAGGGCGGCCGGGGCATCGGCTTCGCGGTGCTCGGCGGCGCGTTCGGCGAGGGCATCGACCTCCCCGGCAGCCGCCTCGTCGGCGCCTTCGTCGCGAGCCTGGGCCTGCCGCAGTACAACGCGCTCAACGAGATCACGCGCGAGCGCATGCAGTCGCGCTTCGGCAAGGGCTACGAGTACACGTACCTCTATCCGGGCCTGCAGAAGGTGGTGCAGGCGGCCGGGCGCGTGATCCGCACCGAGGAAGACCGCGGCGTGCTGCATCTGCTGGACGACCGCTTCGCGCGCGCCGAGATCCGGGAGCTGCTGCCGCGCTGGTGGCATGTGCAGGTGGCAGGGGGCGGCGATGCGCTCCGCTAGGCGCCTCGAGCACGCGGGGCAGGACGACCTGTTCGGCGAAGCACCCACGTCCGCCATCGAAGGGCTGCGTTACGAGCGCGAGTTTCTGTCGGCGGAAGAAGAGGCCGGGCTGCTGCGCATCGTCCAGGCCCTGCCGCTCAAGGAGATGCGCTACAAGGAATACACCGCGCGCCGCCGCGGCATCGGCTTTGGCGGCAGCTACGACTTCGACACGAACCGCCTCAAGCCCGGCGCGCTGCTGCCCGAGGCGCTGCACCCGCTGCGGGCGAGGGCGGCCGCGTGGCTCGGCATCGCGCCGGAGGAGCTCACCCACATGCTGATCGCCGAGTACCAGCCCGGCACGCCGCTCGGCTGGCACCGCGATGTGCCGGACTTCGAGGACATCGTGGGCATCTCGCTGCAGGGCGATGCGGTGATGCAGTTCAGGCCCTACCGTCCGCAAGGCGCATCGACTTCCGACGCTGGCAACGTGCAGTTCCTGATCGAGCCGCGCTCGATCTATCTCTTGCGCGGCCCGGCGCGCTGGGCCTGGCAGCACGCCATTGCGCCGACCGAAGCCTTGCGCTACTCGATCACGCTGCGGACGCTGTCCACGCGCCGCAAAAATTCCAATTGACACCGCGAATACCTTCTTCTAATCTCCGACCCCACGACAGCACTCGCCATTGAGTGCATGTCGGGCAGCAACATCGCTGCTTCACATACCGGCTATGAAAGCCCTCGAACAACGCGCAAGCGGGGTCGAGGGCTTTTTGCTTTTTGGAGCTTGAATGACAGTGCAGGAAGAAGATGGCCTGGGTTTTCCGGACCTCGTCGTGGCCAGTGTGCAGATGGAGCCGCACGTGGGCCACACGGCCGCCAATGTGGCGCGGTCGGTGCAATTGATCGAAGAGGCGGCCGCGCAGGGCGCATCGATCGTGGTCCTGCCCGAACTGGCCAACAGCGGCTACGTGTTCGCGAGCCGCGCCGAGGCCTTCGCGCTGGCCGAGCCGGTGCCCGACGGTCCGAGCACGCAGGCCTGGGCCGATGCGGCCCGGCGCTGCAAGGTGCACGTGGTCGCGGGCATCGCCGAGCGCGAGGACGACCGTCTCTACAACGCGGCCGCGGTGCTCGGCCCGCGCGGCTGGCTCGGCACCTACCGCAAGCTGCACCTCTGGGGCGACGAACACCTGTTCTTCGAGCCGGGGAACAAGGGGCTGCCGGTGTTCCATACCGAGCTCGGCCGGCTTGGCGTGATGATCTGCTACGACGGCTGGTTCCCCGAGGCCTATCGCCTGCTCGCGATGCAGGGCGTCGACATCGTCTGCATGCCGACCAACTGGGTGCCCATGCCCCAGCAGCCCGCGGACCGTCCGGCCATGGCCACCACGCTGGCAATGGCCAGCGCCCACAGCAACGGCATGAACATCGTCTGCGCCAACCGCACGGGCACCGAGCGCGGCCAGCCCTTCGTCGGGCAGAGCGTGATCGTGGGCGCGCAGGGCTGGCCGCTGGCGGGGCCCGCCTCGCACGATCGCGAGGAAATCCTCTATGCCCGCATCAACCTCAAGGCATCGCGCCAGGCGCGCCACCTGAACGCGTTCAACGACGTGCTGCGCGACCGCCGCGACGACATCTACGACCCGATGCTGGGCACCGGCTGGCCGCTTCCGCGGCACTGAGTCCCTGTTTTTTTCGCTGTCACCCACTCACACACTTTTCCATCGAACTTCGAGAGGACCTTGAACATGAAGATCACATCCCTCCTGCGCCTCGGCGCCATGACCGCGGCCGCTTTGCTGGCCGCCAACGCCCAGGCCGCCGACCCTCTTCGCATCGGCGTGGCGGTCGGCCTGTCGGGCGCCAACAGCGTCGTGGCACCGGCTGCGGTGCAGTCGTCGCAACTGGCCGTCGACGAGATCAATGCCGCCGGCGGCATCCTCGGCCGCAAGGTCGAACTGGAGATCGTGGACGACGCCTCCGGCGCCGTCGGCGCGCAGAAGGCCTTCGACACGCTGGTGTTCCAGAAGAAGGTGGCCGCCATCATCGCAATGGAGAACAGCGCGGCGCGCAATGCGGCGCTGCCGGTGGTGAGCAAGGGCAAGGTGCCCTACATCTACACCTCGTTCTACGAGGGGCGCTCGTGCAACAACTGGATGTACGTGAACGGCTGGGTGCCCGAGCAGCAGGTCGCGCCGGTGGTCGACTACTTCCTCAAGAGCAAGGGCGCCAAGACCTTCTTCCTGGTCGGCAATGACTACGCCTTCGGCCGCGGCATGCTCGACTTCACCCGCAAGTACATCGAGCAGAAGGGCGGCAAGGTGGTGGGCGAGGAATACCTGCCGATCGACGGCAGCGACTGGACCTCGGTGATCTCCAAGCTGCGCGCCGCCAAGCCCGACGCGCTCGTCAGCGCCACCGCGGGCGGCGCGCCCAACGTGTCGCTGGCCAAGCAGCTCAAGGGCGCGGGCCTCACGCTGCCCTACGGCAACCTCGCGATCGACGAGGGCACCGCAAAGACCATGGGCGATGTGGCCAGCGGCATGTACATGTCGGCCTCCTACCTGACGGGCATCGACATCCCCGAGAACAAGAAGTTTCTCGATGCGATGAAGAAGAAGTTCGGCGCCGACCTGAAGACGCCCAACGAGTTGTCGGAGCCGCAATACGAGGCCTTCTTCCTCTACAAGGCCGCCGTTGAAAAGGCCGGCTCGACCGATGCGGCCAAGGTGGTCAAGGCGCTCGGCGAGGTGTCGTTCACCGGCCCGCGCGGCGCGGTGTCGATGAACAAGAGCCGCCACACGCCGCTGTCGATGCGCCTGGGGCAGGTGCAGGCCGACGGATCGATCAAGATCCTCGAAACCTTCGCGAGCGTCGATCCCGGCGCGCAGTGCCCGAACCTGAAATAACGTCGCAGAAACAACGTCGCAGACAAAGGCCTCCACATGGTGCTGTTGCTGGATTTGCTCACGACCGCCGCGATGCTCTTCATCGTCACCGCCGGGCTGATGATGATCTTCGGGGTCATGAAGATCGTCAATTTCGCCCACGGCGCGCTGCTCACGCTGGGCGGCTATGCGAGCTACGTGGTGACCCAGCTCAAGCTCGATCCGTGGCTGAGCTGGCCCCTGGCGCTGGCGGTCGGCATCGTGGCGGGCATGGCGGTGGAATGGCTGATCGTGAAGCCGCTCTACAAGCGTCCGCTCGACGCCATCCTCGCGACCTGGGGGCTGGGCATCGTCATCGGGCAGTCGATCGTGATGGCGTTCGGCCGCGAGGTGCAGTTCGTCGACGCGCCGCTCGCGGGCACCTGGTCGCTCGGCGGCGTGGACTACTCGGCCTACCGCCTGCTGCTGGTGCCCATCGCCACCGCGCTGTGCCTGCTGCTCACCGCGCTGCTGAACGGCACGCGCTTCGGCATCCGCACGCGCGCGGTGATCATGAACGAGGAGCTGGCCAGCGGCTTGGGCATTCACGCGGGCCGCGTGCGCTTCATCACCTTCAGCCTGGGCGCGGGGCTGGGCACGCTGGCGGGCGCGATGATCACGCCGCTGTCCAGCGTCGATCCGAACATGGGGCTGCCCTGGCTGGTGAGCGCCTTCATGCTGGTCATGGTGTCGGGGCATTCGATGCCGAGCCTGCTGCTGACCTGCTTGGTGTTCGGGGCCTGCCAGGTGCTGGTGAGCACGTATGCCAACCCCGTACTCGGCGGCTTGACCATCGCGGTGCTCGCGGCGGTCACGCTGCGCATCCGCCCGAAGGGGTTCGCCCGTGGCTGAGAACATGGCAATGGCTGCCACGGCGCCAACCTCACTGCGCGCCACGCTGCGCTCGGGCCGCGGGCTTTCGGTGCTGGGCGGCATCGGCCTGCTGCTGATCGTGGCCGGCCCCTGGGTGTTCGACACCTACCTGCTCAACATCCTTGTCAAGGCCTTCTTCTTTGCCATCGCCGCGATCACGGTCGATGTGCTGTGGGGCTACACGGGCTACCTGAGCTTCGGCCAATCGGCTTTCTTCGGCATCGGCGCTTATGCGGCGGGCCTGGTGTTCACGCACAGCGGTTTCAGCGTCTCGACGGCCTTGCTGGCGCTGGGCGCCGCCATCGCCGTCAGCGCGGCGGTCGGGGCACTGGTGGGCTGGCTGTCGTTCTACCGGGGCGCCTCGCCGTTCTTCGCGACGGTCATCTCGCTGGTGCTGCCCATCGTGCTCACGCAACTGCTGTTGTCGGGCGGCCAGTGGACGGGATCCAGCTCGGGCCTGACCGGCTACGAGAGCTTCGACCTCTCGATCGAGGCCTGGTACTGGGTGGCCGGCGGCATGCTCGTGCTGTTCGGCCTCCTGGGCTGGCTGCTGGTGCGCAGCGACGCCGGGCGGGTGCTGGCCGCCATTCGCGACAACGAATCGCGCTGCACCTACCTCGGCATTCCGACCGCGATGGTCAAGATCGTGCTGCTGACCGTCATGGCGATGGTCGCGGGCATCGCAGGCTTCGGGTACGGCGCGTTCAGCGGCGTGGTGGCGCCCGAACTCACCGGGTTCGCGCTGGGCACCGAGCTGATCATCTGGGTCGCGCTGGGCGGGCGGGGCACGCTCTGGGGACCGCTGATCGGTGCGGTGCTGATCAACGTGGCCACGGCGTATCTCAGCGGCAGCATGCCGTTCGCGTGGCAGCTGATCGTCGGCGTGGCCTTCGTGTTGGTCATCGTGCTGCTGCCGCAGGGGCTGGTGCCGCTGCTGCTCAAGCCCTTCGGCCTCGGCCGCATCGCCGCGCGCCTGCCGGTGCTCGAAGTGCGCAAGGCCAGGAGCGTGGCGGCAGAGGCAACCGAGCCGGCCCTGCACATGCAGCAGGTGGCGAAGCATTACGGCGCGCTCAAGGTGCTGCAAGGCATCGACCTGGAAGCGCGGGCCGGCGAACTGGTCGGGCTGATCGGGCCGAACGGCGCGGGCAAGACCACGCTGATGCGCTGCATGAGCGATGGGGCCGAGCGAAGTGCCGGCTCCGTGAAGCTCTGCGGCCACGACATCCGCGACCTGCCGCCCGAGGCCTGCGTGCGCTTCGGGCTGGGGCGCAAGTTCCAGAACGCCAACATCTTCGAGTCGCTCACGGTGGCGCAGTGCCTTCGCATCGCAGGCACCTTGCTCGAGAAGCCCTCGCTGGTGCGGCAGGATGCCGCGCTGCGTCTGCCGGCCTATGCGCTCGACGTGGTGCGCACCACCGGGCTCGACGCCAAGCTGGGCACCGTCGCACGCGACCTCTCGCACGGCGAACAGCAGGCGCTCGAGCTCGCGATGGTGCTGACGCTGGAGCCGCGCATCGTGCTGCTCGACGAACCGACCGCGGGCCTCACCAAGACCGAGCGTTCGCAGATCGGCGAAGTGCTGGCGTCGCTCGCACACCGGCATGGCCTGTGCTGCCTGCTGGTGGAACACGACCTCGATTTCGTCGAACAGATCGCCACCCGCATCGTGGTGCTGCACCAGGGAACCATCGTGATGCAGGGCAGCTTCGAGGAGGTGGTGAATTCGCCGCTGGTGAAGACCATCTACGCCGGCAGCACGCACGCACCGCAGGAGGCCGCATGAGCGAGAAGAGCCACCAGGCATTGCGGCTGGAAGGTCTAAGCAGCGGCTACGGAGCTTCCGTGGTGCTGCGCGGACTGTCGCTGGACGTTGCGGCCGGCGAGGCCGTGGCCCTCCTGGGCAAGAACGGCATGGGCAAGAGCACGCTGCTCAAGACCGTGATGGGCTACCTGCCCAAGAAGGGCGGACACGTCCACCTGAACGGGCAGGACATCACGCGGCAGCCGCCGCACCGCATCGCGCGCCAGGGCATCGCCTATGCGGCGCAGGAGCAGGCGCTGTTCGCCGACCTGAGCATCCGCGACAACCTGCGGCTCGGCCTTGCGAAGGAGTCGGTGTTCGACGAGCGTTTTGCGGACATCGAGCCGCTGTTCCCGGTCTTCAAGACCCGGCTGAAGCAGGACGCCGGCACGCTCTCGGGCGGCGAGCAGAAAATGCTGCTGCTCGCCCGTGCGCTGATGATGCGGCCCGCGATGATCCTGCTGGACGAGATCACCGAAGGGCTGCAACCCTCGGTCATCGACCGGCTGGCCCGCGCGCTGCTAGACGAACGCGCCCGGCGCGGCACTGCGATGCTGATCGTGGAGCAGAACGTGCCGTTCGCGCTCCAGGTGGCCGACCGCTACGTGGTGCTCAAGCAGGGCGAACTGGTAGACGAGGGAAATGCGAAGGCCCCGGGCGCCGCGGCGTCCGTTTTCGACCACCTGCGTGTCTGACTTGGGACGCGAAGGCACGGATTCTGCTGGTGCCTTCCTGAATGACGATGGAGAAAGCCGATGACCACTGACAAACCCGCCCCCGCCGAAGACGGCTGGCGCATCGGCGTGCTGCATTCGCGCTCGGGCGCGACCGGTGTGACCGAGTCGGAGCACTTCTTCGGGACCGCGCTGGCCATCGAGGAAATCAACGGCCTCGGCGGCGTGCTCGACCGTCCGCTGCTGCCGGTGGCCTACGACCCCAAGGGCGATGCCGACGAATACCGGCGGCTCGCGACCCGGCTGCTGCTGGAGGACGAGGTCAACGTGATCTTCGGCTGCTCGCGCTCTTCGAGCCGCAAGGCGGTGCTGCCGGTGATCGAGCGCAACAACGCGCTTCTCTGGTATTGCTCGTTCTACGAAGGCTTCGAATATTCGGCCAACGTCATCTACACCGGTGCGGTGCCCAACCAGAACAGCGTGCAGCTTGCGGCCTACCTGCTGAAGAACCGTGGGCGGCGCTTCTTCCTGATCGGCGCCGACTACATCTTTCCGCGCGAGTCGAACCGCGTGATGCGCGAGATGGTCGAGCAGCACGGCGGCGAAATCCTCGACGAGGTCTATGTGCCGCTGGAGGCTTCCGAGACGCAACTGCAGGACGTCATGCGCGACATTGCCGATGCGCAGCCCGACGTCATCTTCTGCACCATCGTCGGCCAGTCGGCCCGGCGCCTGTACCAGATCTACCGCGAGCACGGGCTCGATCCGCAGCGCATGCCCATCGCCAGCCTGTCGATGGTGGAGGAAGAGGTCCGCATGACCGGCGCCGAGGCCTGCGCGGGACACATCACCTCGGCCACGTACTTCAGTTCGCTGAAGAACGAATGCAACGACCGCTTCAGCGCGCTGTGGCGCAAGCGCTATGGCGACAGGCCCACCAGCATGTGGTCCGAGGCGGCCTACAGCCAGGTCCACCTGTTCGCCCGGGCGCTGGAGCGCAGCGGTAGCCTGGACACGCGCAAGCTCGTCAACGCCGTACGCTCGGTGCGCTTCGAGTCGCCCGAGGGGCCGCTCTCCATCGATGCCGAGAACAACCACACCTTCCTCACGCCCCGCATCGGCGTGTGCCGCAGCGACGGACAGTTCGACCTGCTGTGGGAAGGGGCGGGCCCGGTCAAGCCCGACCCCTACTTGTCGACCTTCGGTTTTTCCGAGTTTTGGCTGAGCTGACGCAATGAGCAGTTTGCGTCGCCTCTACGATGACCTGCGCAGCATCTGCGTCGCGGTGGTGTATCCGCCCGGCGAGGACCGCGACATCCTTCTCGACCAGCTCAAGCGCATCGGCTGCCGGCTCAAGATCATCTGGCCCTTTCCCCCTGCGCCGCCCACCGGGTGCGACGTGATCTTCTTCCAGGTCTCGCAGGAACTGCAGGACAGCACCAGTTGGTGCGCCAGCGCGGTGGAGGCGACGCTGATCGCGCTGTCCGACTACGAGAGCCCGACCACGCTGAAGCTGCTGCTCGACACCAGCGCGCACGGCGTGCTGACCCGGCCGTTCCGTTCGTCGGGCGTGCTGAGCACGCTGGTGCTGGCGCGTTCGTCGCGCGGCTACCAGGAGCGGCTGCAGAGCAAGGTCAGCAAGCTCGAAGAGACGATCAAGTCGCGCCGGCAGATCGAGAAAGCCGTTCGCATGCTGGCCGAGACACAGTCGCTGACCGAGGCCAAGGCCTATGAGCACATGCGCACGCGCGCCACCACGCTGCGGGTCACGGTGGCGGAAGTGGCGTTGATGGTGGTCGAGGCGCACGAGGCGATGGAGAAGCTGGGCCTGGGGCGTTTGCACGAAGGCGGCAGCGGAAACTGAGGGGCGCCTACGCGTCGTTGACCGCTGTTCGCTCTCGGCGGTGGGGCTGTCGGCAGTGGGCACCGGCCGCGTTGCTCGGGTCCTCCTACACAGGCGAAAGCTGCCCACCGACGATTCGCGTTGCGTGGCTTGCCTACCTTGGGTCGAAGTTCTTTTTCTTCGTCCTTCAGCCACACGCCCATGTTCGAACCCGCTCCCGACGACGCCCTGCGGCAACTGCAGCTTCGCCATGGCTGCGACTTGGCACTGAGCTATCTGGTGGATGCTGGCATCGATGTGTTGCCTCGACCCGGCGCGGGCCAGACCCTGGCGCGCTGGCGCGTGCTCGCCGAAGTGGCGGCGCATGACCTGTCGCTGGTGAAGCTGTTCGAAGGCCACACCGATGCGCTCGCCATCCTGGCTGAACTCGGCGGCACACCCGACACCCCGGCAGGCGCATCGTGGGGAACATGGTGCGCCGAGCCGCCCGATGCGCGCGTCGTGCTCGATGCCGAAGAGGGCGGCCACGTCCGCCTGACCGGCACCAAGGCCTGGTGCTCGGGCGCCGCGACGGTGTCCCACGCCGTCGTCAGCTGCTGGAACGCGGCCGGCGAGCCGTGCCTCGCCGCCGTTGCCATGGCGCAGCCCACCGTCTGGGTGACCGAAAACGGCTGGCATGCCGTTGGCATGGCTGCGAGCGGCAGCGTCGACGTCCGCTTCAACCGTGCGATAGCCGTGCAGATCGGCGAGCCCGGCGACTACGTGAAGCGCGCCGGCTTCTGGCAAGGCGGCGCGGGCATCGCGGCCTGCTGGTTCGGCGGCGCGCTCGGCATCGCGCGCGCGGTGCAGCAGCGCAAGGGGCCCAAACCGGACGCCCATCGTCTCACGCACCTCGGTGCCATCGACGTTGCATTGACTGCGGCAGCCGCCCAGCTGCGTGAAGCCGCCGCCTGGATCGACCGCCATCCGCAGGACAACGCACAGCGCATCGCCTTGCGCGCCCGGCTCGCCGCCGAGCAGGCGGCCGTCGAGGTGATGCACCACGCCGGCCGCGCGGTCGGTGCCGGCCCGCTGTGCCGCGATCCGCGCTTCGCCCGTGCGATGGCGGACCTGCCGGTCTTCCTGCGCCAGAGCCACGCCGAGCGCGACCTTGCCGCCCTCGGCGAGTTCGCCGCGACCGAGAAAGAGGAGCCCTCGTCATGGACGCTGTAGCGCAGCGCGCCATCCGGGGCGAGGGCACCACCGAAGCCGAATGGCGCGGCTGGCCGGGCCTCGCCCGGCTGCCCGCGATCGCGCCGCACGAACTGGTGCCGGAAAACGCCCGCGCCGTCGTCGTCGCGCCGCATCCGGACGACGAGGTGCTCTCGGTCGGTGGCCTGCTCGCGCAACTGGCCGCGTGCGGCCGGCCCGTCGAGGTGATTGCGGTCACCGACGGCACGGCCAGCCACCGGGGTTCGACCGAATGGCCCGTCGAACGGCTCGCGCGCGCCCGGCCGCGGGAGAGCCTGAAGGCGCTGCAGTGCCTGGGCCTGGCCATCGAGCCGATCCGCCTCGGCCTGCCAGACGGTGGCCTGAAGGCGTTGCGCGCCGTGCTCGCGGCGCGGCTGGTGTCGCTGCTCCGGCCGGGCGACGTGGTGTTCACCACCTGGCGCCGCGACGGCCATCCCGACCACGAAGCGACCGGCGAGGCCTGCGCGATGGCCGCCGCGGGCACCGGGGCGCGGCTCGCGGAAGTGCCTGTGTGGGGCTGGCACTGGGCGCGCCCCGGCGACGTGCGCATGCCCTGGCAGCACGCCTTCCGCCTTCCGCTCAGCGACCAGGCCCTGGAGCGCAAATGCGCGGCCGTCAGGGCGTTCACCAGTCAATTGCGGCGTGATGCATCGACCGGCTCCGGCCCTGTGCTGCGCGCCACCACCGTCCAGCGCGCGGCGCGTCCCTTCGAGGTGATCTTCCTGTGAGCCAGACCCACGACCATCGGCCTTATTTCGATGCGCTCTATTCGACGAGCGAAGACCCGTACGCACTGCGCCAGCGCTGGTACGAAGCGCGCAAGCGGGCGCTGCTGCTCGCGGCGTTGCCGCAGGCGCGCTACCGGCGGGTGTACGAGCCGGGATGCGGAATCGGCGAACTCACGTTGGCGCTGTCGCACCGCTGCGACTATCTGCTGGCGAGCGATTTCTCGGCGCATGCCGTGGAGCTTGCACGCAGGCGCACCCAAGGGCGCGCCAATGTGCGCGTCGTCCAGCACGTGCTCCCAACCGACTGGCCGCGCGATGCCGGCCGCTTCGATCTCATCGTGCTGAGCGAGGTGGGCTACTTTCTCGACCGCCACGACATGCAGCGCCTGGCCGCCTGCTGTGAAGAAACGCTGGAAGCCGACGGCACCCTGGTGGCCTGCGACTGGCGGCCCGACTTCGCGCAACGCAGCCTCTCCACGAAGGAAGTGCACGGCGCACTGGCCGCGCTCGGCCTGGCACGCCTGGCCCTGCACGAGGAGGACGACTTCGTGCTGCAGGTCTGGGCGCGCGACGGCCGTTCGGTGGCCGAGCGGGAGGGCATCCGGTGATCGGCATCGTCATTCCCGCGCACAACGAGGGCGAGCGCATCGCCGCCGCGCTCCAGGCGGTGCTGCGCGCCGCCGAACATCCGGCGCTGCTCGGTGAGCCGGTGGGCGTGGCGGTGGTGCTCGACAGCTGCAGCGATTCGACCGACGCCGTCGTGGCGCAGTACCCGGTGACCCGGCTTGCGCTCGATGCCCGCAACGTCGGCATTGCGCGAGCCAGCGGCGCCCGGCTGTTGATCGAGGCCGGCGCGCGCTGGCTCGCCTTCACCGACGCCGACACGCTCGTCTCGCCCGAGTGGCTGGTCAAGCAACTGGCCGAGAACGCCGATGCCGTCTGCGGCTCGATCGGCGTGGAAGACTGGGGCGTGTACGGCCTGGAAGGCAGCGCGGTGCAGGCGCATTTCGAGCGCCACTACGTGGATGCCGACGGCCACCGCCACATCCACGGGGCCAACCTGGGCGTGTCGACCGAGGCCTACTGCCGCGTGGGCGGTTTCCAGCCGCTGGCGTCCAGCGAAGACGTGGCGCTGGTCGAGGCGTTGCAGGCCGCCGGTGCGCGCATCGCCTGGAGCGCGGGACCGCGCGTGACGACCAGCGCCCGCACCGACGCCCGCGCACGCGGCGGTTTCGGCGACACCATCCTTGCGATGGTCGCGTCGCTCGCGAAGACATCCGAACCGGGGCTCAACCCGCTGTAGCCGCAAGCCGCGGCGTTGGCAGCCGAGTGCCTGCGCCGACTCGCGACAGACAAGACTGACGCGCATCGCGCCCGTCCTCTTACCCGCGGCGCGAATCGCGCGCCCACCATGAAGGGCATCTTCATCAACCGAAGGAGCAGCTACATGCCAAAAGGCGACAAGTCGTCCTACACGGACAAGCAGAAACGCAAGGCCGAGCACATCGAGGAAGGCTACGAGCACCGCGGCGTCGGCAAGGGCGAGGCCGAGCGCCGCGCCTGGGCCACCGTGAATGCCGAGACCGGCGGCGGCAAGAAGAGCGGCTCGGGGCGTGGCAAGGCCGAGAGCCATGCGCCTTCGCGCAAGGGCGGACACAAGGGCGGGGCGGCCGCGGCATCGCGCACCGCCGAGGAGCGCTCGGCATCGGCGAAGAAAGCCGCCGCCACGCGCAAGCGCAACGCCGAAAAGCGCGGATAGGCAAGAGGCAACACCATGCACATCATCCTGGGGGCGACGGGCCATGTCGGCTCGGCGCTCGCGCAAGCCCTGCTTGCGCGCAACGAGCCGGTTACCGTGGTCACCCGCGAAGCGCGCAAGGCCGAGGCGCTGAAGACCAAGGGCGCCCATGTGGCCGAGGTGGACGTGTTCGACGTGGCCGAGCTGCACCGCGTGATGGCGGGCGGCCACCGGCTCTTCGCACTCAACCCGCCCGCGCTTCCGTCGATCGACACGGTCGCACAGGAGCGCAAGAGCCTGGCCGCCATCGTCGCCGCGCTCGAGGGCTGCAAGCTCGAGAAGATCGTCTGCGAATCGACCTACGGCGCCCAGCCCGGCGACGGCATCGGCGACCTCGGCGTGCTGTACGACATGGAGCAGGCGCTGCGGGAAACCGATGCGGGCCCGGTGAGCGCCATCCGCGCGGCCTACTACATGAGCAACTGGGATGCCTCGCTGAAGACTGCACGCGAGGACGGCCAGCTGCACAGCATGTACCCGCCCGATTTCAAGCTGCCGATGGTGGCGCCGCACGACCTCGGGGAGTTTGCCGCGCGGCTGATGCTGGGCGCGGCCGAGGCCTCGGGGCCGCACTATGTCGAGGGGCCCGAGCGCTACTCGCCGGGCGATGTGGCGCGGGCCTTTGCAGAGGCGCTGGGGCAGCCTGTGGAAGTGGTGGTGACCCCGCCCGAGCAGTGGGAGCAGGCCTTCCAGTCGCTGGGGTTCTCCGAGGCCGCCGCAAAGTCGTATGCCGCCATGACGCGCGCCACGCTGAAGAACAAGGACGAGCCGGAAAAACCGCAGCGCGGAGCCACCTCGCTGAACGACTACATCTCGGCGTTGGTCAGGAAGAGTTGAGATCGGCCATCGGCCTGTCCGATTGCAGCGAAATGAGAGCGCCAGCTGCGGGAACGCGACATTTCGCAACTATCTTTGGCGTCGTCAAGACAACTTGCATGGCCCCGGTGTAGCGCCTCGAGCGCGCGAAGGGGCCACGTTGCGCGAGCTTTGCCTGAACGGGTGGCCTATGCCAGCCAACGTCGCGCAAGTGCAGGTCATTCCGCACCCGCCTTTGCGGTTTGCCGCAACGAATTTGCGTCGATACGATCCCGCGCCTTGCCCCTCAAAGGAACGCGCGGATGCCGCCAACGATTGCTTCTCCCTCGACGCTCGCACCGTCGAAAAACACAGCCTGGCAGCAGCGCAGCTGCCGCCATGTGTGGCATCCGTGCACGCAGAGCATCCGGCTTGAAGCGGTGCCGCCGTTGCCGATCGCGCGGGGCGAAGGTGTCTGGCTTTACGACCATGATGGCCGCCGCTATCTCGATGCGACGAGTTCGTGGTGGGTCAATCTCTTCGGGCATGCGCATCCGGCCATCAACGCCGCGCTGAAGGACCAGCTCGACAGGCTTTCGCATGTGATGCTCGCCGGCTGCACGCACGCGCCGGCTGTGGAACTGGCCGAGCGGCTTTCTGCGCTCACGGGGTATGCACTGGGCCATTGCTTCTATGCCTCCGATGGCGCCTCGGCCGTGGAGATCGCGCTGAAGATGAGCTTCCACGCATGGCGCAACGCGGGCCGCGGCGGCAAGCAGAACTTCGTCGCACTGCGGCAGGGTTACCACGGCGAGACGCTGGGCGCGCTGCATGTGACCGACGTGCCGGTGTTCCGCGACGCCTACGCACCGCTGCTCGCGAACGCGCACCTCGTCGCATCGCCCGACGCCCGGGCCGCACAGCCTGGCGAAGATGCGTTCGGCGTGGCGCGGCGTGCCGCGGCGGAACTCGAAGCCTCGCTGGCCGAGCGGCACGCGTCCATCGCCGCCGTGATCGTCGAGCCGCTGGTGCAATGCGCCACCGGCATGGCAATGCACGACACCGACTACCTGCGCCTGGTGCGCGCGCTGTGCGACCGCTACGAGGTGCACCTCATCGCCGACGAAATTGCGGTGGGTTGCGGGCGCACCGGCAGTTTCTTCGCGTGCGAGCAGGCCGGCATCTGGCCCGATTTCCTGTGCCTTTCCAAAGGCATCAGCGGCGGCTACCTGCCGCTCGCGCTCGTGATGACGCGCGATGCCATCTACCAAGGTTTCGTGGACGACGACGTGACGCGCAGCTTCCTGCATTCGCATTCCTACACCGGCAATGCGCTGGCCTGCCGCGCCGCACTGGCAACGCTCGACCTGTTCGAGCGCGAAGATGCATTGCGGCGGAACCGCAGCCGCGCCAAGCGGCTGATCGACAGTTTGCGCGAAGGGCTCCGCGGCGCGCCCGTCGATCACCTGCGCCAGCGCGGAATGATCACGGCCTTCGACGTGCGCGAACCGGGCGCGCGCTTTGCCGAACGCTTTCACCTCGCGGCAAGGGCGAACGGACTACTGATGCGCCCCATCGGCGCGACCGTCTACCTCATGCCGCCCTATGCGATCGGCGACGACGAGATCGACCTGCTGGTCGATGGCACGCTGGCCACGCTGCAGGCGGTGGCCGTTCACGGCCGCGCCGAAGGAGCCCGCGATGCTGCGCTTGCTTGAACGCCTGCAGGACGAGATCGGCGCGCTCGATGCCGAGTCGCTGCGCCGCCGCCGGCAGATCGCAGAGACGGCCTGCGCGCCTGTGCAATCGCTGACGCTGGCCGGTGCGAGCGCGCCGCGCACCATGCTCGGCTTCAGCAGCAACGACTACCTCGGCCTGGCCGCGCATCCCGCGCTGGCGGCCGCGCTGGCCGAAGGCGCGGTGCGCTACGGCACGGGCAGCGGCGGCTCGCACCTGATCCTCGGCCATTCGCGCGCGCATGCCGAACTCGAAGAACGGCTGGCCGACTGGATGGCGCCATTCATTCCCGAGGCGCGGAGTCTCTTCTTCTGCACGGGCTACATGGCCAACCTCGCTGTGCTGTCGGCGCTGGGCGGTGCGGAGGCGGTGATCTTTTCCGAGTCGCTCAACCACGCCTCGCTGATCGACGGCGCGCGGCTGGCCAAGGCGCGGGTCGAGCGCTATCCGCATTGCGACGTGGCCGCGCTCGATGCGCAGCTCGGTGCCTGCGATGCGCCGGTCAAGCTGATCGTGAGCGATGCGGTCTTCAGCATGGACGGCAACATCGCACCGGTGGCCGAGTTGCTCGCGCTCGCGGAGCGCCACGATGCATGGCTGGTGCTGGACGACGCCCACGGCTTCGGCGTGCTGGGCGCCACGGGCCGGGGCGTGCTGCAGGCGATGGCACTGCGCTCGGAGCGGCTGGTGCTCATCGGCACGCTGGGCAAGGCCGCCGGGGTGTCGGGCGCGTTCGTGGCGGCGCACCGCACCGTCATCGATTACCTCGTGCAGCGGGCGCGGCCCTACATCTTCACCACGGCCGCACCGCCGGCCATCGCGCATGCATTGCTCGCGAGCCTCCGGCTGATCGAAGGCGAGGAGGGCGACGAGCGCCGTGCGCAGCTGAAGGCGCGCATCGCCCAACTGCGACGGGGCCTCGAGGCGATCCTTCCGCCGGATGGCAGCGCCTGGCTGCCCGATTCGCCCACCGCGATCCAGCCGCTGATCGTCGGCGGCAACGCGCGCGCGATGCAGACGATGGCGCAGCTCGATGCCCGGGGCCTGCGTGTCGGGGCGATCCGCCCGCCGACCGTGCCTGCTGGCACCGCGCGACTGCGGATCGCGCTCTCGGCCAGTCACAGCGACGCCGACGTGGCGCGTCTGGTCGATGCACTGGGCGACGCGCTGGCGCAGCCTTGGAAGGAGGCCGCATGACGCAGCGCCGCTGGTTTGTCACGGGCACGGACACGGGCGTCGGCAAGACGCTGGCCAGCAGCGCGATGCTGCGCCTGCTGGCCGCATCGGGGCTGCGCGCGGTCGGCATGAAGCCGGTGGCCGCGGGCCTGGATCGGGTCGACGGTGCGTGGCGGAACGAAGATGTCGAGCAGTTGCGCCAGGCCGGCAATGTCGATGCGCCGCTGGCCTTGCGCTGCCCGTACCTGCTGCGCGCACCGATGTCCCCGCATCTCGCAGCGCGGGAAGAGGGCGTGCGCATCGAACTGCCGCCGCTGCTTTCGGCCTTCGCGGCGTTGTCGCGGCGCGCCGACGCGGTGGTGGTCGAAGGCGTGGGCGGGTTCTGCGTGCCGTTTTGCGACGACCTCGACAGCGCCGATCTCGCCGTGGCGCTGGGCCTGCCGGTGATCCTCGTGGTGGGACTGCGGCTCGGCTGCCTGAACCATGCGGTCCTGACCGCAGAGGCCATCCGCGCGCGGGGCCTGGTGCTGGCGGGCTGGGTCGCGAGCCTCATCGAGCCAGGGATGCTGGCGCCGGAGGCCAATCTGCAGACGCTGCGCAGCCGCCTTGGCGCGCCCTTGCTCGGCGTGGTGCCGCACCTGGACCGCCCCGACGCCGCGAGCGCGGCGCAGCACCTCGATCTGCGCGCGTTGCGCGCGACCGCGGCCCACGCCGCGCGCCGCTCGGCCGCGCTGGCGTTGGCCTGAACGCGATCAGGCCAGGTGCTTGTCGCGGTTGACGCGCTGGCGCTCCAGCATCCAGCCCGGGTACTCGGCCGGCAGCGTACTCGCCTTGTCGAGCGTGGCCAGCTCGTCGGCCGAGAGCTCGATGGCGGTGGCGGCGATGTTGTCGTCCAGCTGGTCGACGCGCTTGGCGCCGATGATCACGCTGGTCACCACCGGCTGATGCAGCAGCCAGGCCAGCGCGATTTGCGCGACCGACACCTTGCGCGCCTCGGCCACCTCGCGCATCGCCTCGATGCAGTCGTAGGCGCGGTCGCGGTTCACCGGCGGAAAGTCGAAAGTGGCGCGGCGGGTGCCCTTTTCGGCCTCGGTGTGGCGGTCGAACTTGCCGCTCAGGAGGCCGCCGGCCAACGGGCTCCAGACCATCAGGCCGACGTTTTCGCTGCGCAGCATCGGCACCAGCTCGCGTTCGAGGTCGCGCCCGGCGATGGTGTAGTACGCCTGCAGCGACTCGAAGCGCGCAAGCCGGTCGCGCTCTGCGATGCCCAGCGCCTTGGCGATCTGCCAAGCTGCCCAGTTCGACACGCCCACGTAGCGCACATGGCCCTGCTGCACGAGGTTGTCCAGCGCATGCACGGTTTCCTCGATGGGCGTGAGCGGGTCGAAGCCGTGGATCTGGTAGAGGTCGATGTGGTCCAGCTGCAGGCGCTTCAGGCTCGCCTTGACGCCATCCATGATGTGAAAGCGCGAGGCGCCGCTGGAGTTCGGGCCCTTGCTGCCGGTTTCGCCGAGCACCTTGGTGGCCACCACCACGCTGTCGCGCGGCACCTTCAGGTTCTTCAGCGCCTGGCCGGTGATGATTTCCGACAGGCCTTCGGAGTACACATCGGCCGTGTCGATGAAGTTGATGCCGGCGTCGATGGCCCGGCCGACGAGGCCTTCGGCCTCGTTCTGCTGGAGGTCGCCGATATGGCTCCAGATGCCCGAGGCGCCGCCGAAGGTCATCGTGCCGAGGCAGAGTTCGGAAACCAGGAGGCCGGTGCGGCCGAATTTGCGGTACTGCATGAAGGGATTCCTTTGCGTTCGTTGGAGGGGCGTCGGCCAAAAGTATCCGCCCGGGGCCTCGGGCGCGGCGAGCGCGTTTCTGCAAAGTCTTTGCCTATTTCTCCAGACCTCTTTCCGAAGGCGTGCAGTTTCATGGGAGCGGCGCTAAGCTGCGGCCCACCCGATCCTCCACGGTGCGTGCCACCGTGATCCCCACCGCGACAAGGCTCTGAACATGTCCGACGAAACACCCGAAATCGCTGCAGCCCTTGCCCAGCCGATGCCGCTGGAGCCCGAACTCGACGAAGCCAGGAAGGAACTGGTGGCGCTCATCAACCGCATCACCGGCGGGCGCGACGGCACGGTGGACACACCGGTGGCCGGCCTGCAGGTGTTCTGCATCAGCAAGCCCGACGGCCCCAAGCACGCCTTTGCCACGCCCGCGCTCGGGCTCATAGCGCAGGGCTCCAAGCGGATCATCATGGGCGACGACATCTATGTGTACGACCCTATGCACTACCTGGTGACCTCGGTCGACCTGCCGGTGTGCGGCCAGGTGCGCCTGACGAGCGACAACGAGCCCTACCTCGGCGTGCGGCTCGAACTGGCGCTCGACGAGATCGGCGAGCTCATCGGCGACGAGAAGCTGCCCGCCAAGGCCAACGTGCCCGCCTCCTCGCGCGGCATGTACGTCAACCGCATCGCCATGCCGGTGCTGGAGCCGGTGCTGCGCTTGCTGCGGCTGCTCGAGACGCCGGAAGACGTGCCGATCATGGCGCCGCTCATCAAGCGCGAGATCATGTACCGCCTGCTGGTGAACGGCGAGGGCGCGCGCCTGCGCCAGATCGCGCTGCAGGACAGCCACACCCAGCGCATCGCCAAGGCCATCAGTGCGCTGCGCGTGAACTATGCGCAGTCGCTGCGGGTGGAAGACATGGCGCGCGCGGTGCACATGAGCGTGTCGTCGTTCCACCACCACTTCAAGGCCGTGACCGCGATGAGCCCGCTGCAATACCAGAAGCAGTTGCGCCTTCAGGAGGCGCGCCGCCAGATGCTCATGACCGGCACCGACGTGGCGAGCGCGGCGCACAGCGTGGGCTACGAAAGCCCCTCGCAGTTCGCGCGCGAATACGGCCGCATGTTCGGCGCGCCGCCGCTGCGCGACAAGCAGCGCTGGCTCTCCGAGGCGGGCAACGATGCGATGGCGGCGGCGTCGATGGAAGCGGCCTGAGCCGAATGGCTGAGTCGAAAGTCGCTATCTACGGCGCCATTGCGGCCAACGTCGCGATCGCCGTCACCAAGTTCATCGTGGCGGGCATCACCGGCAGCTCGGCGATGCTGTCCGAGGGCATCCACTCGGCGGTCGATACCTTCAACGGCGTGCTGCTGCTCGTGGGCCTGAAGCTCAGCAAGCGGCCCGCGACGCCGGAGCATCCCTTCGGCCACGGCAAGGAGCTCTATTTCTGGAGCCTGATCGTGGGGGTGCTGATCTTCGGGCTGGGCGGCGGCGTGTCGCTCTACGAGGGTATCCAGCACATCCGCGCGCCCGAGCCGATGCGCGATCCGACATGGAACTACGTCGTGCTTGCGGCCGCCTTCGTGTTCGAGGGCGCGAGCTTCCTCGTTGCGCTCAAGCAGTTCCGCGCACAGGCCAAGGGCACGCCGTTCTGGCAGGCGCTGGACCGCAGCAAGGACCCGACCACCTACACCGTGCTGGCCGAGGATTCCGCCGCGCTCGTGGGTCTTCTGGTGGCCGCGCTGGGCATCTATTTCGGCCATGCGCTGAACATGCCCGTGCTCGACGGTGTGGCCTCGGTGGTGATCGGCGTGCTGCTGGCGGGCGTGGCGGTGCTGCTCATCGCGCAGGCGCGGGGCCTGCTGATCGGCGAGGGCATCCGTCCCGAGACGGCGCGCGCCATCCGCGAGATCGCGATGGCGCAGGCCAGCGTCGAGGAGGTGGGGCATGTGCTGTCGATGTACATCGGTGCCGACGAGGCGCTGGTGATCGTCGATGTGAACTTCAAGGACGACATTTCCACGGGCGAGGCGGCCGATGCCGTCGCGGCCATCGAGTCGCAGGTGCGTGCGCGTTTCCCGACGATCAAGCGCATCTTCATCGAGGCAACCGAGGCACCGCAGGCCGATAGGGTGCCCTCGAAAGACGGCGCCGCCTTGTAGCACTTTCTGCAATTTCCTGCGTCGTCGCAGCCATGCAGGTTTCAAATTTTTTCGTTATTGTTTTGCTCGCTGCAGCACCCCCCGCGCACAGGCGCCGGGAAAACCAGACAACACGGAGAGATGCATGCTTTGGGAAAAAAAGCTGGCGCAGTGGAGCGCCGCCGTTCGTGACCGCGCCAACCTGCCGGCGCGGCTGACGCTGTGGGACGGCCAGTCCTATGACTTCGGCAACTTCAGCGGACCTTCGGTCACGCTGCACGTCAAGTCGCCCGCCGCGCTGTCGCTGATGCTGCAGCCCACGCTCGACAACCTGGGCGAGGCCTACGTCAAGAGCAAGATCGACATCGAGGGCAAGCTCAGCGACGTCATCGACATCGCCTACGGCCTCGCCAAGGCCTCGATCGACAAGCAGGGCGGGGCGCTGCAGAACATGGCGCGCTACTTCGCGCACACGAAGTCGTCGGACAAGAAATCCATCCAGTACCACTACGACGTTTCCAACGCGTTCTACCAACTGTGGCTGGACCCGAACATGGTCTATTCGTGCGCCTACTTCGAGAACGGCGACGAAGACCTCGCCACCGCGCAGTTGAAGAAGATCGACCACATCCTCACCAAGATCGACCTTCGGCCGGGCCAGACGCTGCTGGACATCGGCTGCGGCTGGGGCGCCTTGGTGATTCGCGCGGCGCAGAAGTTCGGTGCGCGCTGCGTGGGCGTCACGCTCTCGCAGAACCAGTTCGACCTGGCCACGGAGCGCGTGAAGGCCGCGGGCCTCGAAGACCGCATCGAGATCCGCCTGCAGGACTACCGCGACGTGACCGGCGAGTTCGACCGCATCACCAGCGTGGGCATGTTCGAGCACGTGGGCCGCAAGAACCTGCCCGCGTACTTCAAGCGCGTGCGCGAGCTGCTGGCCGACGACGGCGTGATCATGAACCACGGCATCACCTCGTCCGACCCCGAGGGCGGCGGCGTCTCGTACGGCGGCGGCGACTTCATCGACCGCTACGTGTTCCCCAACGGCGAACTGCCGCACATCAGCCTTGCGCTACAGGCCATGCAGCAGGGCGGGCTCGAGGCCTTCGACGTGGAAAACCTGCGCCGCCACTATGCGCAGACGCTGCGCTCCTGGAGCGACAGCTACGAGGCCAACAGCGAGAAGCTGCATGCGATGGTCGACGAGGAGAAATTCCGCATCTGGCGCGTGTACCTTGCGGGCTGCGCCTATGCGTTCGAGAACGACGATGTGGCGATCTACCAGATCGTGGGGCGCAAGGCGGGCAGGGCGGCGAAGACGCTGCCGTGGTCGCGGCGGTACATCTACGGCGGCACTTCGGCGTTGAACGCAGCTTGATACTTCAGGCGCCGCCACCTCGGCTTGGCGGCAAAGCGACATCGCCAGGCCGCGCAAGCAGGTGAACAAGACAGAGGAGAGCCTGTGCCAGCACGGATTCGCTCGGCCCGATAGCATCACGGGCTCGCGGCCTCACACCACCTCGGCGCTCACCGGACACTTCGCCCGGAGCAGCTCGCCCGGCCCGCGAAGAACCTCATGAGCGTCAGTACCCAAACAACAAACCGCCCCCTGGTCATCGCCTCGATCATGGCCTCCATGGCGATGGTCGCCATCGAAGCCACCATCGTCTCCACCGTCATGCCGCAGATCGCCTCCGAGCTCGGCGGGCTGCATCTCTACAGCTGGGTCTTCGCCTCGTTCCTGCTCGCGCAGACCGCGATGACGGTGGTGTTCGGCAAGCTCTCCGACCTGTACGGGCGCAAGCCGATCATGTTCGTGGGCATTGCGATCTTCGTCGTCGGCTCGGTGCTGGCCGGCTTCTCGTGGTCCATGCCGGCCATGATCTGCTTCCGGCTCATCCAGGGCATCGGCGCGGGCGCGATCCAGCCGGTGGCGCTCACCATCGTGGGCGACCTCTATCCGGTGCGCGAACGCGGCAAGGTGCAGGGCTACCTTGCAAGCGTGTGGGCGGTGTCGGCGGTGGTGGGGCCGATGATCGGCGCGCTCATCGTGCAGAAGCTGTCATGGGCCTGGATCTTCTGGGTCAACGTGCCCATCGGGCTGGCCGCCGCGGCGGGCTTCTGGTTCTTCCTGCACGAGGCGCCGACGGTGCGCCGCTCGTCCATCGACATGGTGGGCGCGGTGCTGTTCACCGTCGGCATCGCGGCGCTGATGATCGCGCTGACCGAATTCGGCGTGGGCAACACCGGCGTTGCGCTGGCATGGGCCGGGCTCTTCGTCGTCACGCTCGCGTTGTTCATCGCGCAGGAGCGCCGCGCGGCCGACCCGATGGTGTCGCTCAAGCTCTGGGGCGCGCGGATGATCGCGACCGTCAACGGCGCGGCGATGCTCGCAGGCATGGTGCTGATCGGCATCACGACCTTCCTGCCGATGTACGTGCAGGTGGTGCTGGAGCGCTCGTCGGTCACGGCCGGCCTTACGCTCACGATGGTGATGCTGGGCTGGCCCATCGGCGCGACGCTGACCTCGCGCACCTTTCACCGCATCGGGTTGTGGCGCATGGTGGTCGTCGGCGCGGCGCTGATTCCGGTGGGCACGTCAACCTTCGCATTGCTCGGTGCCGGCAGTTCGCCGGTGCTGCCCGCCATCGGTTCGTTCGTCATCGGCCTAGGCATGGGGGTGATGAGCCTGAGCTCGCTGATCCTGATCCAGGAGGGCGTGGAGCTCTCGCAGCGCGGCATTGCCACGGCCTCGAACGTGTTCTCGCGCAACCTCGGGAGCGCGCTGGGCGCGGCATTCTTCGGCGCGGTCTTCAACTTCGGGCTCACGCGCGGCGACGGCAGCATGATATTCACCGACGACCAGCTGCGGCTCCTGCTGCAGGGCACGCACGGCTCCATCGCGGGCGACGCGGCCATTCGCCTTGCCCTTGGCAACTCGCTGCATCTCACGTTCCTGATGATGCTGGTCGTGAGCCTGGGCGTGGTGGCGCTGGCGCTGCTGCTGCCCAGGGAAGGGCTCGAGAGCCAAGCGGTCAAGGACATGAAGCCCACGCAGAAGTAGGCGGGCGCTGGTTCAGCCTGCTGTCAGGGCTTTCTTCATGTGCGCGAGGTAGAAGCCGGCTGCGTAGTCGTCGATGCGGCCGTACTCCTCGTACCCCTGCTTCAGGTAGAAGGGCCGGGCCTGCCACTCGAAGGTGTCCAGCTTCGCGTGTTTCGCACCCAGGGCCATGGCCTGGCGTTCGCCTTCCGCGAGCAGGCGGCTGTCGAGGCCCGCGCCGCGTGCGTCTTCCTCGACGAAGAGCACATCCACGGTGAACCAGTAGAGAAAGACGAAACCGCGAAGCCCGCCGAGCAGGCGGCCGCTGTCGTCCTTGGCGTTCAGGCGGACGTATTTTTGCTCGGGGTACTCGCCGACGACGCCGTAGTTGAAGTGCCGAAGCTTGCGGCCGAGTTCGCCGGAACGGAGTTCTTCGTCGGTGGGCGGAACGATGTGGATGGTGTTCATCGGGAGGTGTGGCAAGGGTCAACTCAGAAGCGTGACAATGGCCCAAGGCGTCACGAAGCCAGTGACGAGGGCGGCCACCATGAACAGCAGGTCCGTGAGGTAGACGGGCGTTTTCGTGATTGCTCCACCCACGCAGACCAGCACGATCGACGAGACGATCAGGACCGAGAGCGCGATCGGACCTGACGAGAGCAGATAGTCATACACGCTGCCGACCAGAAGACCGACGAGCGCGATGCCCAGAAAAGCGATGGGACGCGATATCGGCTGCTGCTCGGCCTTGGGGGCATCCGCCGGCGCGGCCGACGCAATCGCCGATGCGTGCCACATGACCCCCCCGAACAGCGCGAGCAAGGTGACCGTCGCGACGGCGCCTGCGCCGAACCCGGGGAAGATCTGCGCGGCTGCCATGCCGACCGCGAAGCCGAAAAACGCGGCAAGCGCGATGCGCCAGAGCAGGATGGCGAAGAGGAGTCCGATGAGTTCATCCATGGTGGCCATTCTGCCGCCGCGCGGAGGCTCATACCGACGGTCGTCAACTTAGGAATGGCAGACGAACCCATCCTTCAGCAGCGTGATCTCGAACTGCAAATTACCCGCACGCGCATCTCTCGCCTTGGCCAGCGTGCCGTCCGAACGCCATTGGCGCAGGGCCGCCGCCAGGTAGTCGCGCGAGGCCGCATCGCCATCGGCCAGGCGAATCGCGGCATCGGATGGCAGGCGCACGTCGCTCGCCAGCGGCTTGTAGAAGCGCCACTCTTTGTTGTTCTGCATGAGCCGCTCCAGCACCTCGCCGTCCTCGGCCAGCGCCGCGCATTCGCCGGCCATGAAGGCCGATGCCGCATGCACCGATGACGGGTAGCTGCGCGGCTGCGCGCCGTAGCGTTGCGACACCGCACCGGCATAGCCCGAGCCTTCGCCCACGCAGACCGATGCGCCGCGCAGCGCGGCTTCGTCCTGCACCTTGCCGCGGCGCAGCGCGACCACGAGGCCGCGGCCGGTGTCGTAGCTGCCGGGTGCAGATGCGATGTCCTGTGCGGCGGATGAAGCAGGCACGCCGGCGACCAGCAGGTCCACGCGGCCTTCGCGCAGCGCCGCTTCTTGCACGGCGGGATCGAGGCCGACCAGTTCCAAAGGGATGCCGAGCGATGCCGCCAACTGCCGCGCGAGCGTGGCGTCGAAGGCATCGGGCTCGGGCGGTGTCGGCGCCTCGGGCGGGGCAGGGCGCGGATAGCGGCGCACACCGACGATGAGCTTGCCGCGCTCGATGGCGTGCGCGAGCACCGGCCCCTTCGGCAGGCTCGACAGTGAGGGCGTTGCAAAGGCCCGAGCGCCGCCGATGCCCGCGAGCGCCATGGCCGCGGCGAGTGCAGCGCCAGCCAGCAAGAGCCTGCGTTCAGTCATCGAGGCTCAGCCCCTTGCGCCAGCGCAGCAGCCGACGCTCCAGCAAGGCGAGCAGGTAGTTGAGCAGCAACCCGAGCACGGCCAGCAGCAGGATGCCGGCGTACATCGTCGGGATCTGGAAGGTCTCCTGCGAATTGAGCGTGAGAAAGCCCAGGCCCGAATGCGCGCCGATCATCTCGGCCGCCACGAGCGCGGTGATGCTGTACGCACCCGCGAGCCGCACGCCCGTGAAGATCGACGGCAGCGAGGCCGGCAGCACCACCTTGAAGAAGATGAAGCGCTGCGAAGCGCCCATCGACAGCGCCGAGTTGACGAGCAGGCGGTCGACCTGCTTCACGCCGCTCACCGTGCTCAGCAGCACCGGCCAGAACGAGGCCCAGAAAATGATCGCCACCTTCGAGAGTTCGCCGATCCCCAGGAACAGGATGAACACCGGGAACAGCGCGAAGGCCGAGGTCTGGCGAAAGAGCTGCAGCACCGGATCGACGATGGCCGCGAGACGCTTCGAACTGCCGATCAAGAGACCCAGCACCACGCCGAAGAAGCTTGCAAGCAGCAGGCCCCACAGCGAACGCTGCAGGCTCGCGGCCAGGTGCTTCCAGAGCTGGCCAGTGTCGATGAGCTGGGCGATGCTCGCGACCACGGCGGAGGGCGGGCTCAGGTAGGCGTCGCTCACGATGCCCAGGCGGGGCAGGGCTTCCCACAGGGCCAGGAAGATGACTATGCCGATGCCGCGTTCGGCCACGCGGGCGAAGCTGCGGGCGAATTTGAGCAAGCGGCTGGGGGAACGGGTCGCAGGGGCGTCGAGTACGGCACTCATCGAACAACCTCTGTTTTGAGGAAGCCGCTCGCCGCTCGGATGTTTCTCCCTCTCCCCTTGGGGAGAGGGGCGGGGTGAGGGCCGACAGCGATGGTTCGAGCGGTGCTTGTGCGAAGGCCGTTGCCCTCACCCCAGCCCTCTCCCCGAGGGGAGAGGGAGCAAGAGGCGATGCTCATGACACGACTCCTTCGAGCGACCGGGGCCGCAAGCCCACTTGCACTTCGTCTTTCAACACCTCCCAAGCCCGCTGTCGCAGCGCCGCGAACTCGGCCGAGTGGCGAATCTCCGCGGAACGCGGCCGCGCGAGCGGGATGTCGATGATGTCCTTGATGCGCCCGGGCCGCTGCGTCATCACCGCCACCCGGTCCGACAGATACACCGCCTCTTCGAGGCTGTGCGTGATGAACACAATCGTCTTGCGGTACTGCTCCCAGATGCGCAGCAACTCGCCCTGCAGGATCTCGCGCGTCTGCGCATCGAGCGCGGCGAACGGCTCGTCCATCAGCAGCACGTCGGGCTTGTAGGCGAGCGAGCGCGCGATGGCCACGCGCTGCTTCATGCCGCCCGAGATCTCGTGCGGATAGCGGTCGGCAAAGCCGTGCAGGCCGACGAGTTCGAGGTATTCGTGCGCGATGCGGCGGCGCTCGGTCTTGCCGATGCCACGTATCTCCAGGCCCACCGCGATGTTGTCGAGCACCGAGAGCCACGGAAAGAGCGCGTAGCCCTGGAACACCACGCCCTGGTTGCGGTTGATGCCCGCAAGCGGCTGGCCGTTGATGGCGATGCGGCCGCCCGTGCGCTCGGTGAGCCCGGCCAGGATGCCGAGAAAAGTCGACTTGCCGCAGCCCGAAGGGCCGAGCACCGAGAGGAATTCTCCGTCGCGCACGTCGAGGTCGAAGCCTTCGAGCACCCGCACGCGTTCGCTCGCGCCGCGTGCCGCGTAGTCCATCCGCACGTCGCGGGCCGAGATCTTGATGCTCATGGCGGGCAGCGGGTCAGGACTTCGCGGCCTGCTGCGCGAAGGGGTTGAACTCGTTGGTGTAGATGTCCTTCACCGCCACCTTGCCCGCGGCGAGCTTGCCCTCGGACTGCAGGATGTCGATGTAGTACTGGATCGGCGGCTCGGTCACCACCAGGTCGTCGACATAGGCGTAGCGGTCGACGTTCTTCAGGTCCATGTTGATGCGCTTGGCCACCAGCTTGCGCGCCTCTTCGGTGTTCGCGTTGACCCAGTTGCCGGCCTTGGCGAGCGCCGCGACCACATCGCGCACCGCCTCGGGATGCTGGCGGATGAACTGGCCGTGCGCGCTGTAGGGCGCCATGCCGCCGAGGCCTCCGTCCAGGTCGAAGTCGCTCCACAGGCGCACCAGCGACTCGGCGTTGTCGGCCCGGCCCGAGAAAGGCGCGTGGATGATCGCGAGGTCGGTGTTGCCTGTGACCAGCGTCTGCTCGGCCTGTTCGTCGGGGATGACGACGAAGTTGATCTTGTTCACGTCCACGTCGTGCTGGCGCAGGTACTTCTTGGTCACGAACTCGGCGCAGGCGCCGAAGCTGTTGAAGCCGATGGTCTTGCCTTCGAGGTCCTTCGGGTTGCGGATGCCCGAGTCCTTGCGGACGAAGTATTTCATGTGCGGCGCTTCCTGCAGCGTCTTGCCGCCCGCGGCGACCACCTTGAGGTCGGCGCCCGAGGCGATGGCCGAGATCACCAGCGGCACCATGCGGCTGCCGAAGTCGATCTCGCCCGTGCCCACGAGCGGAATGATCTGCGGCGCGGCAATCTTGCCGACGTACTCGGGGCGGGTGTTGGTGCCCTCGAAGTACCCCAGTTCGTCGGCCAGGTAGATGAGGTCGAAGGACGGGTTGTTGGGGTACTTGAAGGCCACCTTCTCGCCGGTCTTCTTCACCACGGCCGGGCCGCTGGCCGCGGCGGCCTTGCCGCTGTCTTCGCGCGAGCAGCCCGCGAGCGCCAGGCCGCCGATGGCGGTCAGCGAGGCGAGGGTCTTGAGCGCCACGCGGCGCGAAGGAATGGAGGAGGGCGTCTCGATGGGCATGGCGGCGCGCTCCGGCACGGGAGCGGTGGGGCTGGTGGGAAAACGACCATGCTAGAAAGCCCTGCGCGCATCGCCAACGAAGAAAACCGCGCATGCATATGCGCAAACGCGCGGGCATCATGTCGCTTCCCTTCCACTAATTTCCGCATTCCATGACCTACCTTGCCGCCCCCGAACGCTACGACGCCATCCCTTACCGCCGCGTCGGGCGCAGCGGGCTCGTGCTGCCGGCGATCTCGCTCGGCCTGTGGCACAACTTCGGCGACAGCACGCCCATCGATGTGCAACGCAAGCTGTTGCGCACGGCCTTCGACCTGGGCATCAACCACTTCGACCTGGCCAACAACTACGGCCCGCCGTACGGCAGCGCAGAGACCAACTTCGGGCGCCTGCTGCGCGAAGACTTCAAGGCCTACCGCGACGAACTCATCATCTCCAGCAAGGCCGGCTGGGACATGTGGCCCGGCCCTTACGGCCAGGGCGGCGGCTCCCGTAAATACGTTCTTGCGAGTCTCGACCAGAGCCTCCAGCGCCTGGGTCTCGACTACGTCGACATCTTCTATTCGCACCGTTTCGATCCGCACACGCCGCTGGAAGAAACTGCCTCCGCGCTGGCGCAGGCCGTGCAGCAGGGCAAGGCGCTCTACATCGGCATTTCTTCTTACTCGGCCGGCAAGACGCGCGAGATCGCCGCACTGCTGCGCGAGTGGAAGGTGCCGCTGCTCATCCACCAGCCGGCCTACAACCTGTTCAACCGCTGGATCGAGAAAGACCTGCTCGATGCCACCGACGAACTCGGCGCGGGCGTGATCGCCTTCACGCCGCTGGCGCAAGGGCTGCTCACCGACAAGTACCTCCAGGGCATTCCGGCCGATGCGCGCATCAACCGGCCCGGCGGCGGCTCGCTCAAGCAGGAGCACCTGTCGGACGAGAACGTGGAACGCGCACGCGCGCTCAACGAGATTGCCAGGCGCCGCGGACAGAGCCTCGCGCAGCTCGCGCTGACGTGGACGCTGCGCGATCCACGCGTCAGTTCGGCGTTGATCGGCGCGAGCCGGCCCGAGCAGATCGTCGACAACGTCGCAGCACTGCGCCACGAGCCATTGAGTGCGGAAGAGCTCTCGGAGATCGACAAGTACGCCGTGGAAGGCGGCGTGAATCTCTGGGAAAAACCGTCGACCGATTTCGCGTGACGACGGCCTTCGCTGCAGCGACTACTCCAGCGTGAACCCGATCTTCACCGTCACCTGCCAATGCGCGACCTTGCCGTCCACCACATGGCCGCGCGTCTCGGTGACGGTGAACCACTGGATGTTGCGTACCGTCTCGTGCGCCTTGGCGATGGCGGTTTGCACCGCATCCTCGATGCCGACGGGTGACGAGCCGGTCAGCTCGAGGGATTTGTAGACGTGGTTCGACATGGCTGGGCTCCTTGTGAATGGATGTGGGGACATCGTAGTCATGGCACGTGGTGGCGGGATGGAATTTTCTGCATCATGTAACTCGCAATCCTTCTTTGAGAAAGCGCTGCGCTTGCGCAGAATCGCCGCAGCGTTCATCGGAAGTCCTTCAATGCCACAGCGCAGTCCTTATGTTTCCCCGGCGGCCCAGGCCCGCCATGTTCTTGCGCTGACCACCGCAGCGTGGCGCATCGCGCCGTCGTCGCCACACGAAGTGTCGCGTCGTGCACCGCACGGCTATGTGCCCATCCGCGCCATGCGGCGCTTTCACGCGGCAACGGCCCTGGCCTTGCTGCCGCACTCATGGTGAGATGCTGATCGTTCTTTCAGGCTTGCCCGGTTCGGGCAAGACCACGGTCGCGCGCGAACTCGCGGCGCGGCTCTCGGCTGTCTGTCTGCGCATCGATGCCATCGAGCAGGCGCTGGTGTCGGCGAAGGTGCTGGCCGGGGAGGTCGGACCCGCGGGCTATGTCGTCGCTTATGCGCTGGCCCGCTCCAATCTCGCGCTCGGCATGACTGTGGTGGCCGACTGCGTCAACCCGTTGCCTGTGACGCGCGAGGCGTGGCGCGCGGTTGCGGCGAGCACCTCGTCGCCCTTGCTGGAGGTCGAGATCGTCTGCTCGGATGCGGAAGAACATCGGCGGCGTGTGGAGTCACGCGAGGCCGACATTCCAGGCCATGCGCTGCCCGATTGGGCGTGGGTGCTGCGGCACGACTACGCGCCGTGGACCACCGATCGCCTGGTCATCGACACGGCCATCCTCGGCGCGGGCGATGCGGCGCAGCGCATCCTGGCCGCAGCGCGCGGCTGAACAATATGCAGATATCGATATAGGAAATCAGCGCAAGCGGTGCGCACGATGCCCAAGAGAATTCGCAGCAATTCTTTTCAAAGGCATCTTTGCCGAACACCGTGCCCTATTCGCTGTCCCTGCTCGACAAGAGCCTGATTCCCGAAGGCGCCGACGCCGCCCAGGCGTTCCAGCACACGATCGCACTGGCGCAGAGCGCCGAGCGTCTGGGCTACAAGCGCTACTGGCTCGCGGAGCATCACGGCAACCGCGGCTATGCGGGCTCGGCGCCCGAGGTGCTGGCCTCGCACCTGCTCGCCAGGACCTCGCGCATCCGCATCGGCACCGGCGGCGTCATGCTTCAGCACTACAGCCCGTTCAAGGTCGCCGAGACCTTTCGCGTGCTCGCATCGCTGGCACCGGGCCGCGTAGATCTGGGCGTCGGCAAGGCGCCCGGTGGCCTGCCGCTGACCAGCAAGGCACTGCAGTGGCTGCACGATCCGGAGAAGAAAAAAGAAGACTTCGCGGTCCGCCTCGCCGAGCTCGATGCCTTCTTGCACGACGGCGTTGCTGCAGACCACGCACTGGCCGGCGCGGTCGCCACGCCGAATCCGCCTAAATTGCCGCAACGCGTGCTGCTCGGCGGCACGCCTGAAAGCGCGCTTCTTGCGGCGCGCCTCGGATGGGAGTTCGTGTACGCGGGTCATTTCAACGGTGACCCGGTGAACATCGGGCAATCCATCGAGGCTTATCGCTCGGCCACTGGTCGCGCACCCTTGCTCGCGCTCTTCGCCTTCGCGGCCGAGACGCATGAGAAGGCCGCGGAACTCGTCGGCGCGCTGCGCAGCTTCAAGGTGCACCTGCCCAGCGGCCAGAGCGTGAACCTCGGGAGCCTCGAAGCCGCCGCCGAGTTCGCACGGCAGGCCGGCGTGACCGAGTACCGCACCGAGGAGCGGCGCCCGCATGTGATCGCAGGCACCGCCGACGAAGTGCGCGATGAACTCGATGCGCTGAGCGAGCGCTATGGCATCGAGGAGTTCGTCATCGACATCCCCGTGGCCGGTTTCGCCGAGCGCGCCACCGCCGTCGAGCTGCTGGCCCAGGCGCGCGAACCCGCGCTGGCCTGAACGCCTTCACCGTTTCCCTTTTCCACCTCTAGAAGAACGAGTCGCGATGAGAAACATCAAGTTCGGCGTCATGCTGCAAGGTGCCGGCAGCCACATGAATTCGTGGAAGCATCCGGGCGGTCCGGCCGATGCCAGCGTCAACCTCGACTTCTACGTGCGCACCGCGAAGAAGGCCGAGGACGCCGGCATCGCCTTCGCCTTCGTGGCGGACGGGCTCTACATCAACGAGAAGTCGATCCCGCATTTCCTCAACCGCTTCGAGCCGATTTCGATCCTGTCGGCGCTCGCGACCGTCGCTTCGAAGATCGGCCTCGCGGGCACGGTCTCCAGCTCGTACAGCGATCCGTTCACCGTGGCGCGCCAGTTCGCCTCGCTCGACCTGATCAGCGGCGGGCGCGCGGGCTGGAACGTGGTGACCACGCCGCTGGAAGGCAGCGCGAAGAACTACAGCCGCAACCACCCCGAGCACGCGCTGCGCTACGAGATCGCGGACGAATACCTCGCGGTGACGCAGGGCCTGTGGGACAGCTGGGACGAAGACGCCTTCACCCGCAACCGCGAGACCGGCCAGTTCTTCGACCGCGAGAAGCTGCACACGCTGGACCACAAGGGGCGTTTCTTCCAGGTGGCGGGGCCGCTAAACATTCAGCGTTCGCCGCAGGGCCAACCCGTGATCTTCCAGGCCGGCTCGTCGGATGCGGGCGTGGGCCTCGCGGGCAAGTACGCGGATGCGGTGTTCACCCATTCGCCCTCGATCGAGGAAACGCGTGCCTTCCTGAAACAGGTCAAGGCCAGCGCGGTGGCACAGGGCCGGCAGGCCGACGACGTGAAGATCTTTCCCGGCATCGGCCCGGTCGTCGCGGCCACCGAGGAAGAGGCCGAGGCCAAGTACCGAGCCATTCGCGAACTGCTCACCATCGAGGAAGCCCTGGCCTACCTGGGCCGTTTCTTCGACCACCACGATTTCAGCCAGTACCCGCTGGACGAGGCTTTCCCCGAACTGGGCGAGATCGGCCGCAACAGCTTCCGCTCGACCACCGACCGCATCAAGGCCAAGGCGAAGGTCGGCGGCCAGACGCTGCGCGAAGTGGCGCTCGAAGTCGCCACGCCGCGCACGCAGTTCGTGGGCACGGGCGAGCGCATTGCCGACGAAATCATCCGCTGGGTGGATGAGGGCGCGGCCGACGGCTTCATCCTCGGCTTTCCGGTGCTGGGGCAAGGGCTGGACGACTTCATCGAGTTCGTGATTCCCGTGCTGGAGGCACGGGGCCGCTACCAGCGCGAGCTGCCCGGCCAGACCTTGCGCGACCACCTCGGCCTGCCGCGCAAGGCGAGCCGCCATGCATCGGAAGACGGCACGGTTGCCGCGCGAAAGGCTGCGTGATGAGCGAACAGTTCGTCTACACCACGCCGCTCGACCCGCGCGCCCAGCCGCTGGTCGAAGGCCTGACCTTCGAATACGACAGCCGCTACGGCGACGTGCTGCGCGAGCCCGGCGCGCCGCGCGAGATGGACCGCTATCCGCCCGAGGTGTTCGCACCGCCGCACGGCAACTTCGTGCTGCTGCTGCGCGACGGCATCGCCATCGGCGGCGGCGCCTTCATGCGGCATGACGAGCGCACCGCCGAGCTCAAGCGCGTGTGGACGCGCACCGATCTGCGTCGGCAGGGCCTCGCAAGCAAGGTGCTGCTGGAGCTGGAGGCGCAGGTGCGGCGCCAGGGCTACGAGCGCATCTATCTCACGACGGGCTTTCGTCAGCCCGAGGCTGTGGGCCTGTACCGCGGCCATGGCTACACCGCACTGTTCGAAGAAGTGGCGGACCCCGAGGCGCCGCGCAAGCTGCCATTCGAGAAATACCTGGTGACGCTGCGCCATCAGGCCCGAGCCACCGAGGTGTTGAGCGAGGCGGTGCAGCGATGAACACCACCACCATCCTGGACGTCGGCCCCGAGCCACGTAATCCGGCACCGGTTCGTCCTGCGGCCCGGCCCGAGCCTTCAGCGCCACTGCAGGTCGCACCTGCGAAGGGCGACTACTCGCACTTCCGCGTGGTGCCCGCGAAGTACCCGGCCCGCACGGTGGGCACCGTGTTCGCAGTGCTGCTCATCGGCATCGTGCTGCACTCGGTGCTGACCAATCCGCGCTGGGGGTGGGGCGTTTTCGCCGAATGGTTTTTCTCCGAGCCAGTGCTCGCAGGGCTCGGCCGCACATTGCTCCTGACGGCGCTGGGCGCGGTCTTCGGCTTCGTGCTGGGCACCGGGCTGGCGCTTGCGCGCGTCTCGCGCTCGCCGCTGCTGGCGCGGTTGTCGTGGGTGTTCACCTGGCTCTTCCGCTCGGTGCCGATCATCGTGCTGCTGTTGATCATCAACAACCTCGGCTACCTCTACGAGACGGTGGCGCTGGGCATTCCGGGCACCGACATCACCTTCTTCTCGTACCCGACCACGCAACTGATCAGCCCGTTCATCGCGGCGCTGCTGGGCCTCACGCTGAACCAAGCGGCCTTTGCCTCGGAGATCGTGCGCGGCGGCATCCTGTCGGTGGAGCAGGGGCAGCTGGAAGCGGCTGCGGCGCTGGGCCTTTCGCGCAAGCGCCAGGCCTTTCGCATCGTGCTGCCGCAGGCGATGCGAACCATTTTGCCGACGGCGTTCAACGACATCATCGGCCTGGCCAAGGGCACGTCGAACCTCTACATCCTCGCGCTGCCCGAGCTGTTCTACACCATCCAGATCATCTACCGGCGCAACCTGGAAGTGATTCCTCTGCTGATGGTGGCCACGGTGTGGTACCTGGTGATCCTCACGGTGCTGTCGGTCGCGCAGCACTACATCGAGCGGCATTTCTCGCGCGGTGCGCTGCGCAATCCGCCGCGCTCGCGGCTGGCCGGCATGGCGCGCGGGCTGTGGCGTGCGAAGGCCCCCGTAGCTGCAGAGCCGGTGGTGTCTGCGCCGCCCGCACCGGTGCTGGTGCCGCGCTGGACCGATCCGCTCACGCTGGGCGGCGAGGTCACGATCCATGGTGTCTCGAAGAGCTTCGGCGCACTCAAGGTGCTCGACGACGTGACGCTCGCCGTGCCGCAGGGCAGCGTGACGGTGATCCTGGGCCAGTCAGGCTCGGGCAAGTCGACGCTGCTGCGCTCCATCAACCACCTGGAGCGCGTGGACGAAGGCTTCATCGCGATCGACGGCGAACTCATCGGCTACCGGCGCGACGAAGACACGCTGTACGAGCTGCACGAAAAAGACATCCTCAGGCGCCGTGTCGACGTCGGCATGGTGTTCCAGAACTTCAACCTGTTCCCGCATCTCACGGTGCTGGAGAACATCGTCGAGGCGCCGGTGTCGGTGCGCGGCCTCGCGCGGGCGGACGCCGAGGCGCTGGCTTCGGAGCTGCTGGTGCGCGTGGGCCTCGCCGACAAGACGCATGCCTATCCGCGCCAGCTCTCGGGCGGCCAGCAGCAGCGCGTGGCCATTGCCCGTGCGCTCGCGCTCAAGCCCAAGGTGCTGCTTTTCGACGAGCCCACTTCCGCGCTCGACCCCGAATTGGTGGGCGAAGTGCTGGCCGTCATCAAGGAGCTCGCGCGCTCGGGCACCACGCTGGTCATCGTGACGCACGAGATCGGCTTTGCCCGCGAGGTGGCCGACACCATCGTCTTCATGGAACAGGGCCGCATTCTCGAGACCGGCACGCCCGACAAGGTGTTCAACGCGCCCTCGCATCCGCGCACGGCCGAGTTCCTGGCCAAGGTTCTCTGATTCTCTTTTCCCTGACTGAAGTCCTCCCCATGATCCATCGCAAGAACCTCCTTTCCGCGCTCCTGGGCGCCGCCATGCTGCTGCCGCTGGCGGCCTCGGCGCAGCCCACCACCGACCTGAGCCCGGAGCAGGCAGGCCGGCCGCGAGCGCAGAAGCTGGACGAGGCCGTCAGGCTCGCCAAGGATTTCAAGTTCCAGAAGGAGGGCGTTCTCGTCGTCGGCACCACCACCGGCCGCCTGCCGTTCGCGGCCTATGCAACGGACACCAAGACGCCTGTGGGCAACGCACCCGACATCGCACAACTGGTGGCCGACAGTCTCGGACGCAAGCTCGAACTTGTGTCCACCGCCTGGGCCGACTGGCCGCTGGGCCTGCAGTCGGGCAAGTTCGACGTGGTGGTGTCCAACGTGACCGTGACCGAGGAGCGCAAGGAGAAGTTCGATTTCTCCACCTACCGCAATGACCAGTTGGGCATCTACGTGAAGTCCGACAGCAAGCTGGGCCCCATCAAGGAACCCAAGGACATCGCGGGGCTGCGCATCATCGTGCAGGCCAGCACCAACCAGGAACAGATCATCCTGCGCTGGAACAAGCAGAACGTCGCAGCGGGTCTCAAGCCGGTGGAGATCCAGTACTACGACGACGATGTGGTGCAGCGCCTGGCCATCCAATCGGGTCGCGCCGATGCGTACGTCGGCCCCAACGCCATCGCAGCCTATGAAGCGCGCGACGGCAAGACCCGGCTCGCGGGCCTGTTCTCCGGCGGCTGGCCGCTGAATGCCGAGATCGCAGTCACCTCTCGCAAGGGCTCGGGCATCGCCGAGGCCATCACGGTGGCGCTGAATGCTCAGATCAAGAACGGCAACTACGCGAAAGCCTTGTCGCGCTGGAACCTGAGCTCCGAGGCGATCGAGGTGGCACGCACCAACCCACCCGGTTTGCCGAAGAACTGAGGCGAGCGAATGTCTCTCAGAAGCAAAGCTCGCGCATTGGTCGCCTTCGGTCTGATCGCCATGACGACGGCACACGCGGCCGACAAGTTCGACTTCAGCCCCGAACAGAAGGGCCGCCTGCACACGAGCAAGGACGCCGAGGCGGTCGCCGCCATTCCACCGGGCTTCAAGTTCGTGAAAGAGGGCGTGCTGACCATCGCGATCTCGCCGTTCGCACCGCCCATTTCCACCTACGCCACCGATGCAAAAACCGTCGTCGGCTTCGACCCCGACTTCGCCCATCTCATCGCCGAATCGCTGGGCTTGAAGCTCGAACTGCAGCCCGTTGCATGGGCCGACTGGCCACTGGGACTGGCCTCGGGCAAGTACGACGCGGTGATCTCCAATGTGGGCGTGACCGAGCAGCGCAAGGAAAAGTTCGACTTCTCCACCTACCGCCTCGGCCTGCACGGCTTCTACGTGCGCACCGACAGCGCCATCAAGTCCATCAAGGAGCCGAAGGACGTGGCGGGCCTGAAGCTCACGACCGGCGCCGGCACCAACCAGGAGCGCATCCTGCTCGAATGGGACCGGCAGAACGTGGCCGCGGGCCTGAAGCCGATCGCGATCCAGTACTTCGACGACGACGTGACCCGTTGGCTGGCAGTGACCACGAAACGCGTCGATGCCAACTTCAATCCCAACGCGCCGCAGGCCTACGAGGCGGCGAAGAACGGGCAACTGCGTTTGGTCGGCACGGTGAATGCCGGTTGGCCGCTGAAGTCCGACGTGGCGATTGCCACGCGCAAGGGCAGCGGCCTGGCCACGGCGCTGAGCGTTGCGGCCAACCATCTCATCCGCACCGGCACCTACGGCAAGGCGCTCGCGCGCTGGAGCCTCACGGAAGAGGCGCTGCCCAGGTCCGAGATCAATCCACCCGGCCTGCCCAAGTTCTGAAGAAGGAGGGCAACACCGTGGCCATCCATCACATCGGTTTTCTCACGCCAGGCAACTACGCCGAGGCGAATCCGCTGGCCGGCCTTGAAGCGGCGCTGGCGCTCTTCGAGTTCGGCGAGCGGCGCGGCTTCGACAGCGCCTGGGTGCGGCAGCGGCACCTGGAGCGCGGCGTGTCCTCGGCCACGACCATCCTGGCGGCCGCGACGCAGCGCACGCGCCGCATCGAGCTGGGCGCCGCGGTGATCCAGATGGGCTACGAGAACCCGTTCCGCCTCGCCGAAGACCTGGCCACCGTCGACGTGCTCTCGCGCGGCCGGCTTCAGGTCGGCCTGAGCGCGGGCGTGCCGCCGCACGGCGCGCTGCTGGGCAGCCGCTTCTACGATGCGGCGCCGAACACTATCGACTTCACGCACAAGCGCGTGGCGCGCCTCAGGGCCAACCTCGAAGACGTGCTGATCGGCGACGACGACACCTTCGTCGAGTCGGCCGGCGGGCGCGTGCGTCCGCGCGTGCAGCCCTATGCGCCGGGGCTCATCGACCGGCTCTGGTACGGCGGGGGTTCGCTGCGCTCAGCCGAGTGGGCGGGACGCAACGGATTCAACCTGCTCTTGGGCAACGTGCTGTCGGGCGAGCACACGGACGATTTCCTGCAGGCGCAGTCGGCCCTCATCGAACGCTATCGCGCGAGCGAGGCCGGGCCGCGCGCGGGCAGGGTGGCGCTGGGCCGCGTGATAGTGCCGCTCGATGGCGCCGATGCGGCCACGCGAAGGCGCTACCGCGAGTTCGCGGCGGGGCGGGTCGAGCGCACGCTCACGCCGCAGGGCGAGCGGCGCACGCTCTTCGCGACGGATCTGGTGGGCACCTCCGACGAGATCCTGGAGCGGCTTCGCAAGGACCCGGTGCTGCCGCAGGTGAGCGAGCTGCGCGTGGAGCTGCCCTACAACTTCGCGAGCGAAGAGTACGAACAGATCCTGGACGACCTCGCGCGCCGCATCGCGCCGGCGCTGGGATGGCATGCGCCCGTTGCGGCAGCGGCAGCGCCCGAAGAAGCATTAGAGGCGGGGTAGAGAGCGGACCGGATGAGTTCGAGGTGAGTCGGAGTCGGGTTGCTTCCCAATTCGACGGACGACTTTTGACGAGCCTTCGGGCTCGTTTTTTTTGGCCACGCCAGGCTCAATCGCGATCGATGAAGACGCCCGCGCACAGCGCGATGCCGACGACGTAGAGCAGCCAAGTCCACGGAACCGCGTAGGGATAGAACATCAGCGCCACGCCGAGCCACTTGCTTCGCTTGCGGCCGGAGCGCTTGCCGTACCTGTACGCCGCGATGCCCGCAAGGCCGAACAGCACGGCGCCGAAGATGTAGGCCGGGCTCGGCAGCGTGATGCCGAGCGACTGCAATGCTTGCAAGTTGTCCATGGGGCGCAATTAACGCACGCCGGAATCAGGTTTGCGGCGCGCGCAACGGGCCGATCGCATCGCTCACCTGCGGCCAGCAGCGCGAGGGCGCGCGAAAGCTTCATGGCCTGGCTCCGGCATCGACCGCCATTTCGACGCCCGGCAATTCGTGCCGGATGGCTTGCGAGAATTTTTCGTTGCCGGGGTTGCTGTCGAACGCACGCGCACGCTCGGTGATGCGTCCGGCCGATCGCAGTTCTTCCATGCCAAGGCGCGGCGTCAGCGCGCCGACGTCGTGCAGGTACTCGGGCAGGTAGCCCGAGGCCAGCAGTCGCCAGTCCATCGGAAGCCCCGGCACCACATGCCTGGCAAGCGCGTAGACGATGGTCGTGCAGTTGGCGGTGATCGTGTTGTAGAAGCTCGGCGCGCGCACCAGCGCAGCGCCTTCGCCGAGGTAGCCGACGAACAGCGAGCGCATCTCGGACTGCGGCAGCCGCACGCGGTACATGTAGACGTCTTCACCGCGCACATTGGTGCGCACCCGCAATATGTCGTGCTCGTCGGCTGCGACAAGGCTCATCTCGAACTGCCTGAAGAAGCCGCCGATGGACGAGAAGCTCTCGCCGCGCTCCTTGCGGATCTCGATGGAGAAGGTGACGAATTGGCCGTCGTCGAAGCCGAAGGACACGAGCGTGTGGGCGATGGCCGGGCCGCTCCAGTAGGAGAGCGCCACGTCGACCGAGCGAAGGCGGTCCAGGTCGTAGCGGCGCGTTTCCCAGCGCGGCGTGTAATCGGTGTCGCTGCGCCATTCGAAGTTGCGCACGTTGTCCATCGTCACCATGTTCCCGTCGACGCGAGCAACGAGTTGCCGCGCCACGTCGTCGGCCCAGACGCGATCCTGCGAAGGCTGGATCGTGCCCCACCAGGCCAGCACCATGGCGAAGCCCAAGGCATACGAAAGCAGGGCGCGTGCGGACCGGCCGCGCCACAGCAGCACCATCGCCGCGAGGCCGAAGCCGGCCCAGAGCACGCCCGCCGCGATCTTGAGGGCCGGCGCGGCCGGCAACTGGTACCAAAGGGCGGCGCACGCCCATGCAGCCGAGAGCAGCACCGCCAGCGAGGCCAGGAGGCGGCCCGAGAAACACAGGAGCGTTCGGATCATGGAGAGGGCACGGGACGGCAAAGGGCGCCAAGCATAGGCCTGCCCCAGACCGGTCCGGACCCACGGCCAGGGCCCTGGATCGTCCCCCGACAGCACCCCGGCCTACAACTGGTAGGTCACCAGCTTGAAATCCGGATCCTCGGGAAACGACTTCACGCTGAAGCCCAGTCGCCGCACCAGCTTCAGCATGTCGGGGTTGTTCGCAAGCACGAGCCCGTCGACTTCCGCGAGGCCCCGGTCGCGCGCCACGTCGATGATGCTTTCGAGCAGGCGCGAGCCGATGCCCTTGCCGCTGAACTCGTCGGCCACCACCAGCGAGAACTCGCAGCTGGTCTGGTCGGGGTTGGTGACGTAGCGCGACACGCCCACGATGCGCTCGCTGTCGAGAATGGTGCCGTCGGGCGCATTGCTGCGCTCCATCACCACGGCCACCAGCGCCATCTCGCGGTCGTAGTCGATCAGCGTGAAGCGCGACAGCATCGAAGGCGGCAGCTCGTGGAAGCGCGAGACGAAACGGAACCAGCGGCTCTCGGGCGACAGGCCCTGCACCAGCGCCTGCAGCATCTGCGCATCGTTCGGATGCACCGGCCGCACGGTGTAGATGTCGCCGCCCGTGCCGGGCAGCGGCCATTCGCGCCGGTAGCGCGCGGGGTACGGCATGATGGCCAGGTGCTGGTAGCCGCTGCCCACATGGCCCGCCACCGCCTGCGGGCTGCTGTCCACCACGATGCGCGCATCGACCGACACCGCGCCGTGCTCATCCACGATGATGGGATTGATGTCCATCTCGCGCAGCTCGGGCAACTCGCACACCATCTCCGACACGCGCAGCAGCACGTCTTCGAGCGCTTCCATGTTCACCGGATGGGCACCGCGCCATTCGCCCAGCGTTTCGGCCACGCGCGAGCGCTCGATGAGCCGGTGCGCGAGGAACTGGTTGAGCGGCGGCAGCTCCATCGCGCGGTCGTTCATGAGCTCGATCATGGTGCCGCCCGCGCCGAAGACGATGACCGGGCCGAAGGGCTCGTCGGTCACCAGTCCGACGTAGATCTCGCGGCCGCGCCGCGCCTTCACCATCTTCTGCACGGTCACGCCGTTGATGCGCGCCTCGGGCGCGAGGCGTGCCACGCGCTCCATCATCTCGACGTAGGTGTCGCGCGCGCCGGTGCCGTTGAGCACATTGAGCGCCACGCCCTCGACCTCGGACTTGTGGCTGATGTCGGGCGAATCGATCTTCAGCGCCACCGGAAAGCCCAGCTGCGTCGCGATCATCATGGCCTCGTTGGCGCTGCGTGCGAGCAGCGTGCGGGTGATCGGGATGTGGAAGCACGACAGCAGCGACTTCGACTCCATCTCCGTGAGCACCTTGCGCCGCTCGGCGAGCACGCTTTCGATGATGAGGCGGGCGCCTTCGATGTCGGGCTTGGCGAGCGCCGAGAGCGGCGGCGGCGTCTGCTGCAGCAACTGCTGGTTCTGATAGAAGGCCGCGATGTTGCCGAACGCGCCCACGGCCGCCTCGGGCGTGCGAAAGCTCGGAATCGTCGCCTCGGCCAGCACATTGCGCGCATTGCCCACCGACGAGTCGCCCATCCAGCAGGCGAGCAGCGGCTTGTTCATCGGGCGCGGAATGTCGGCCAGGGCGTGGGCCGTGGCGGCGGCATCCGATCCCGCCTTGGGAGAGAAGATGGCCAGCACGCCATCGATCTGGCTGTCGGCCGACGCGGCGTCGATTGCGGCCCGGTAGTGCGCCGGGGTGGCGTCTTCGGAAAGATCGATCAGGTCCGTCAGCGTCGCAAGCGGCGGCAGCGCGGGATGCAGCAGCTTCTGCGCGGGCGTGGAAAGCTTGCCGAGATCCAAGCCGATCTCGTTGATCCAGTCGGCCGCTAGCACACCGGGCCCGCCGCCGTTTGTGACCACCGCGAGCCGCTTGCCCACCGGGCGGTAGCGCGAGGCCAGGCACTTGGCAGCCGAGAACAGTTCGACGAAGGAGCGCACCCGCACTGCGCCCGCGCGGCGCAGGGCGGCATCGAACACGTCGTCGCTGCCCACGATGGCGGCGCTGTGCGTCTGCGCGGCCGCGTTGCCGGCGGGCTTGCGGCCGGCCTTGAGCACCACCACCGGCTTGGCATGTGAAGCCGAACGCAGCGCGCTCATGAAACGGCGCGCGTCCGAGATGCCTTCGAGGTACACGATGATGCTGTGCGTGGCCTGGTCGTTGGCAAGGAAGTCGAGCACCTGCGGAATGTCGACCGAGGTGTGCGGACCGAGCGACACCACGCTGGAAAACCCCACGCCGTTCTGCCGCGCCCAGTCGAGCATCGAGGCGGTGAGCGCGCCCGATTGCGACACCAGCGCGAGCGGCCCGGCCTTCGCCAAGGGCCCTGCGACGCTGGCATTCAGATGCAGCAGCGGGCGCTGGAAGCCCAGCGAATTCGGCCCGAGCAGGTGCACGCCTTCGCGGCGCGCGATCTTGCGCCACTGGGCCGCCTGTTCGGCGGCGATGCCGCTGGAGATGACCACCGCCGCGCTGCAGCCGATGCGGCCGGCGATCTCCAGGGCGGCGGCCACGTCCTGCGGCGCGAGCGCGATGAGGGCGAGGTCGGCATGCGTCTGCGCGAGTTCCTCGAGCGTGCCCTTGGTGCGCACGTCCAGGAAACGCAGCGTGCCGTCGAAGCGGTCGGCGCGGAAGGCCTCGCGCAGCACGCGGCCCGAGGCGGTCTGGCCGCCGGGGTCGCTGGCGTTGCCGACGAAGGCCACGGCGGAGGCGGGTGCGAAGAGCGGGGTCAGGAAGTGCTTGTCCATGCGCCAAGTTTGCACCTATCGCCGGGGCCTGTGCCAGTGGCCGCATGGCTCCTGTACACTCCGGCCTCCATGTCGTGCCTCCCACTCCACACCGCATCCGCCGCCGCCCGCATGGGCCGGATGATGCCGCCTGCTCTCCCGCAGGCAATGGGTGCACGAATGATTACCTCCATTACCACCGCGGCCACCTGAGCACGCGCAGGTGGCCGTTCCGGCAGCCACCTGGTGAATCGCTCTTCTCCCCGAACGAATGAAACCCAGCTCTGGCAGCTGGGTTTTTTGTTTGTTTGTTCGTTCGGAGAAGCCTCATGTACCGCGATCCAGTCCTGTCCCTTCAGCCCCTTCACGGTGTTCCCGTGGCCATGCGCCCGCTGCGCGTGGGCATGATCGGCATCGGCACCGTGGGCTCGGGCACCTTCCGCGTGCTGGCCCGCAACCAGGCCGAGATTGTGGGCCGGGCAGGCCGCGGTATCGAGGTGGTGATGGTCGCGGCGCGCAACCTGCCGCGGGCGGCCGGCATCGTGGGCGACCGCGTTGCGCTGACCGATGACCCGATGCACGTCGCCACGCACCCCGATGTCGATGTGCTGGTGGAAGTGGCCGGCGGCACCGGCCCGGCGCGCGACTGGGTGCTGGCGGCCATCGCACACGGCAAGCACGTGGTCACGGCCAACAAGGCGCTGCTGGCGGAGCACGGTGCCGAGATCTTCGCCGCCGCCCGCCAACACGGCGTGGCCGTGGCGTACGAAGGCGCGGTGGCGGTCAGCATTCCCATCATCAAGGCCCTGCGCGAAGGGCTGGTGGCCAACCGCATCGAATGGGTGGCGGGCATCATCAACGGCACCACCAACTTCATCCTGAGCAAGATGCGCGACGAAGGCCTGGACTTCGCCGCCGCGCTGGCGGAGGCGCAGGCCCTGGGCTACGCCGAGGCCGACCCGGCCTTCGACATCGAGGGCATAGACGCCGCGCACAAGCTGACGCTGCTCGCCGCCAACGCGTTCGGCACGCCGGTGCGCTTTGCCGATGTGCAGGTGGAGGGCATCACCGCGCTGCAAGGCGTGGACGTCGCCTGCGCCGAACAGCTGGGCTATCGCATCAAGCTGCTGGGCATCGCGCGCCGGCGTGAAGAGGGCGTCGAACTGCGCGTGCAGCCCGCGCTGGTGCCCGCCGCGCATCTGATGGCGCATGTGAACGGGTCGATGAACGCGGTCATGGTCAAGGGCGACGCCTCGGGCGTGACGATGTATTACGGCGCGGGCGCCGGGTCGGAGCAGACGGCATCGGCCGTGATCGCCGACCTCGTCGACGTGACTCGGCTCGACGGCACCCAGGCCGCGCAACGCGTGCCGCACCTGGGCTTTCACGCGCATGCGATGAACGAACTGCCGGCGCTTCCGCGCGCCGCGGTGTGCACCGCGCACTACCTGCGAGTGCCTGTGCATGCGGCGAGCCAGGTCGAAGCGGTTGCGGCCTTGCTGGCGGCGCAGCGGCTGCCGGTGCGGCAGCTGGTGCTGGCAGCGGAGCGGCCGGAAGCGGGACCGCAGGTGCTGGTGCTGACGGGCCCGGCGACGCAAGGCGCGATCGACCTGGCCGTGCACGCGCTGCAGGCGAACCCGGCGGTGGCCGGTGCGGTGACGACGCTGCGGGTGGAAGCGCTCGCGAGCTGAGCCTTGGGCGCTACCAGGCGTCCGCGCGGCCCTCGAGGGCGCGACGGGCGAGCAGGAAAGTCGCCGCATTCCAGCTCTGGCCGGCCATGCCCATCGGCGCCAGCGTGCGGCCGTGGAACCACTCGGTGAAGCGCCAGTCGCCGAGTGCGTTCACCTGCGCGAGCCGCGCGAGCTCGGCCCGGGCGAGTTCGTCCTGTCCCGCCCTGGCCAGCGCCATCACCCAGAAGCCGCCCACGAAAGGCCAGATGCCGCCGTTGTGGTACTGGTGCACATCGTTCTGCTGGTGGCGCCCCATGTAGGGCCGCCACAGTTCGTGCTGGCGCGACAGCGGATGCAGGACGACCCGCACCGGATACGGATCGGCCGCATGCGACCTGGCGATGGTGTCGACGATGCGGCCGGCCATCTCGGGTTCGGTCAGGCCGGCCTGTATCGCCAGCACGTTGCCGAATACGTCGCCCTCGTTGCCGACGAACGCGAAGTTGACGAAGCTCAGGTACAGCGCCGGATCGCGCCGCCCGCGCCGCGCGTAGTGCCGCAGCAGCCGCGCCCGGTGGTATTCGGGCAGGTCGCGCTGGAACGGATTGAACATGTGGTTGAAGTGGTGTCGCGTTTCCTCGGCATGGTCCAGCGCGAAGCGGCGCTTGACGTCGTACCAGAGCGCATTGCTGTACAGCACGTAGCCCGAGCGCGGCATGATGTCGGCCCAGTCGCTCGCCTCGTTCTGCTGCAGCAGCCGGAAGTGCTGGTGCTCCTGCGCGAGCAGCCAGCCGATCGCGCGGGCCACGCCGTCTTCCCAGCGGGTCGGGCCCACGCCGCCATGCCGGCGCACATGGTCCACCGCGATCAGCCACCACAGCGTCGCGTCGATGCAGCCCAGGTACCAGAAGTCCGCATCCTGGCCCTCGGGGTCGACGTACTTGGGGATCTGCCCGTTGGCCGCCTGCTGCGCCGCGAGGGCATCGAGGCTCGCGACGGCCCCTTGCTCCAGCGCGGGCACGCCGCTGCCGCACATGGCCATCACGCAGATCGCGGCGTCGCGCCCGAAGATGCGCGTGTAGCGCCGCGCCACGGCCGCCTCGGTGCGGCTCGCGGCCAGGATGCCGTGCGGCGTGAGGTTGCTTTCCAGGAGCGCGAGCGAGGCCTGCGAGCAGGCGTCGATCAGCGCGAGCGAATCGGCGTCGGGGGTCGTCATGGCATGGATCGTATGGGATGCCGCGCGCAGGAGTCCGACGTCCGGGGTGGCCCGGTTCTCACAGCGTGGGCTCGTCGTAATCTGCAGGCTCCCCGCGTGTACGCACAGAAAGAAGAAACCATGGCGCGCAAAGCTGCCCGCAAACCCACCAGCAAGCCCACCAGCAAGCCCACCAGCACTTCCGCCCACGACATCGACCACTTCGTGCGCGTTCGCGGCGCACGCGAACACAACCTTCGCAACGTCGATGTCGACATCCCGCGCGACGCACTGGTGGTGTTCAGTGGCATCTCCGGCTCAGGGAAGTCGTCGCTGGCCTTCGGCACGCTGTATGCCGAGGCGCAGCGGCGCTATTTCGAATCGGTCGCGCCGTATGCGCGCCGGCTGATCGACCAGGTGGGCGTGCCTGCGGTCGATGCCATCGACGGCCTGCCGCCCGCCGTGGCCCTGCAGCAGCAGCGCGGCACGCCGAGCACGCGCTCGTCGGTGGGCAGCGTCACCACGCTGTCGAGCCTGCTGCGCATGCTCTATTCGCGGGCCGGCGACTATCCGCCGCGCCAGCCGATGCTCTATGCGGAAGACTTTTCTCCCAACACGCCGCAGGGCGCATGCCCGACATGCCATGGCCTCGGCCGCATCTTCGAGGTGACCGAGCGCTCCATGGTGCCGGACGACACGCTCAGCATCCGCGAGCGCGCCGTCGCCTCGTGGCCGCCTGCATGGCACGGCCAGAACCTGCGCGACATCCTCGTCACCATGGGCATCGACGTCGACAAACCCTGGCGCGACCTGCCGAAGAAGACGCGCGACTGGATCCTCTTCACCGAAGAGCAGCCCACGGTTCCCGTGTACGCCGGCTTCACGCCCGCCGAAACGCGCGCGGCGGTGCGCAGCAAGATGGAGCCGAGCTACCAGGGCACCTTCATCGGCGCGCGCAAGTACGTGCTGCACACCTTCGCGACCACGCAGAGCGCGCTCATGAAGAACCGCGTCGCGCGCTTCATGGTGGGCGGCGACTGCCCGGCCTGCAAGGGCAAGCGGCTCAAGCCCGAGGCCTTGTCGGTGCGCTTTGCGGGGCACGACATCGGCGAGATCTCGCGCATGCCGCTGGCGCAGTTCGCGCAGGTGCTGCGGCCGGTGGCGGCGGGGGAGGCGCCGGCGTCATCGGGCGGCGGCAGCACACGCAGCGCCTTGCGCGAAAAAGGCGGCGCGCACGCGGCGGCGCCCGACGTGCGCCGCACGCCCAATCAATCGGCCGAGAAGCGCATCGCCGCGCAGCGCATTGCGCACGACCTGCTGGAGCGCGTCACGGTGCTGAACGACCTGGGCCTGGGCTATCTCTCGCTCGACCGCAGCACGCCGACGTTGTCGCCGGGCGAGCTCCAGCGCCTGCGGCTCGCGACGCAGATCCGCTCGAACCTCTTTGGCGTCGTCTACGTGCTCGACGAGCCCTCGGCGGGGCTGCATCCGGCGGACGGCGAGGCGCTGGTCGTGGCGCTCGACACGCTCAAGCGCTCGGGCAATTCGCTGTTCGTGGTGGAACACGACCTGGACCTGATGCGGCGCGCCGACTGGCTGGTGGACGTGGGGCCCGATGCGGGCGAGAAGGGCGGCCTGGTTCTCTACAGCGGCCCGCCAGAGGGACTGCGCCACGTGAAGGCGTCGCACACCGCGCGGTATCTGTTTGCACCGCACACGGCATCTTCGCGGCCCGTTCGCGCACCGGCCGCATGGCTGAAGCTGGAAGACGTGACGCGGAACAACCTGCAAGGCCTCTCGGTGGCGTTTCCGCTCGGGGTGATGACAGCGGTGACCGGTGTCTCCGGCTCGGGCAAATCCACCCTGGTGAGCCAGGCGCTGGTCGAGCTGGTGGCCGCGCACCTGGGCCACGAGGCGCCGCCGCCCGACGACGAGCCCGACGCGGAGCCCAGTCTCGCGGGCCGCACCGGCGGGCACATCGCCGGTGGCATGGACCGCATCCGCCGGCTGGTGCGCGTGGACCAGAAGCCCATCGGCCGCACACCGCGCTCCAACCTGGCCACCTACACGGGCCTTTTCGACCATGTGCGCAAGCTGTTCGCCGACACCAAGGCGGCCCGCGCGCGCCGCTTCGATGCCGGCCGGTTCTCGTTCAACGTGGCGAAGGGCCGGTGCCCGACCTGCGAGGGCGAGGGCTTCGTGAGCGTCGAGCTGCTGTTCATGCCCAGCGTGTATGCGCCGTGCCCCACCTGCCACGGATCGCGCTTCAACGAGCAGACGCTGAAGGTCACGCTGCGCGACCGCACCATCGCCGACGTGCTGGCCATGACGGTGGAGGAGGCGCATGCCTTCTTCGCGGACGATCGCGCCATCGAGCGGCCGTTGCGGCTGCTCGCGGCCATCGGCCTGGGTTACCTGCGGCTGGGGCAGCCGGCCACCGAGCTGTCGGGCGGGGAGGCGCAGCGCATCAAGCTGGCGACCGAGCTGCAGCGCTCGCAGCGCGGCGATGCGCTGTATGTGCTGGACGAGCCGACCACCGGGCTGCATCCGTCCGACGTGGACAAGCTGATGGCGCAGCTGGGCGGCCTGGTCGATGCCGGCAACACCGTGATCGTCGTCGAGCACGAGATGCGGCTGGTCTCCGCCTGCGACTGGGTGATCGACATGGGGCCGGGCGCGGGCGAGGAGGGCGGGCGCATCGTGGCGAGCGGCACGCCGCAGGCCGTGGCGAAGGCCGCGGGGAGCCGGACCGCGCCCTACCTGGCGCGCTGGACAGAGGCGGGAAACTGACCCGCGCCAAGCCCGACTGCGCCTACATGCAGCCGCGCCGAAGCCCCACGGCCGTGCGTTTCCGGGCCCCCAGGATGAAGTCTGTCGATTCAATTTCCACCCTTTTCAAGGAGCCCTCATGGCAAGAGACCAGAACCCCCTTCATCCTGACGATCTCAATCGCGATCCCATCTCCGGCGCGCCCGGCGCCCATCCCGTAGGCACCGGCGTGGGTGCCACCGGTGGCGCCGTGGCAGGTGCGGCCGTCGGTGCCGTTGGCGGCCCCGTGGGCGCGGCGGCTGGCCTGGTCGCCGGCGCGGTGATCGGCGGGCTCGGCGGCAAGGCCGTGGCCGAGCGCGTGAACCCGACCGCCGAGCGCAGCTACTGGGAAACCGCCTACGAGCGCGAGCCCTATTACGAGACCGGCCGCACCTACGACGACTATGGGCCGGCCTACGAGCTGGGCTGGTCGAGCCGCAATGCCGCGGTCGACGAATTCGCCTCGGTCGAGCCTTCGCTCGCCCGCGAATGGGAAGCGCGCCGCGGCACCTCGTCGCTGGATTGGGAGCGCGCCCGCCCGGCCTCGCATGCCGCATGGGAGCGCGCCGACCGCCTGTATTTCCGCGAGGAAGACACGGCCATTCCGGAAGGTGAGCCGCTGTCGAACGAAGAAGTCGTGGATGTGCTGAACGACCTGCTCGAAAACACCCGCGACGGCGAATACGGCTTCCGCACCTGCGCCGAAGAGGTGGAAGCTGGTCGGCTGAAGGAGGTTTTCGCCTCGCGCGCTGCGCAGTGCCAGGCGGCCGCGAGCCAGCTGGTGGAACTCGTCCTCACCTACGGCGGCAAGCCTGCGGAAGGCGGCACCACCACCGGTGCGATGCATCGTGGCTGGGTGCACGTGAAGGGTGCCCTGGGTGCGAACAGCGAACTGTCGATCCTCGAGGAATGCGAGCGCGGTGAAGACGCGGCCGTGGCGCGCTATCGCAAGGCCCTGAAGCAGTCGCTGCCCGCGGGCGTGCGCCAGATCCTGCAGACGCAGGCGCAAGGCGCGCAACGCAACCATGACCAGATCCGCGACCTGCGCAATGCCGCACGCGAGGCCAAGGCACGCAGCTGACCTGCAAAGGCCGCGAGGCTCGACTCGCAAAGAAAACCGCGGCCTTCGGGCCGTGGTTTTTTTCGTTTCAGAGTTGAACCGAGAGCACCGAAGCCAGGTGCTCCATCGCCTTCTCGTGCAAGGGGCGGTTCTTCCAGTCTTCGAATGTGATGCGTTTCGACTGTGCGAGATCGGCTTCGAACTGCACCGTCTCCGCGGCCGCGAACGCCTCGTCGTAGATATTGAGGTTGGCTTCGTCATTCAGCCGGAACGAGCGGTTGTCGAAATTCGTCGAGCCCACCGACACCAAGAGCCCGTCGACCATGAACACCTTGCAGTGGAACATCGTCGGCTGGTATTCGCTGATTTCCGCACCGGCCTCGAGCAACGGGCCCCAGCTGGCGCGCGATGCGCCGCGCACCGTCTGCGAATCGATGATCGGGCCCGGCGTGATGATGCGCAGCCGCACGCCGCGCCGCATGGCCGCCACCAGCGCTCCCACGGTCAGGTCGTCGGGCACGAAATACGCGCTCGAGAGGTCGATGGTTTTCGTGGCCGCGGCAATCGACAGCAAATACATCAGGTGCATGCTCTCGCTGCCGCCCGAGGGCGAGCTGCTGAACACCTGCGCGCGGCCGTCGCCCACGGCCGGAAGGTGGGGAAAGTAGCGCTCGCCGTGCAGCACCTCGCCCGACACCTTGATCCAGTTGTCCATGAACACCGCCTGCATCTGCGCCACCGCCGGCCCTTCGACCTTGTAGTGCGAGTCGCGCCAGTGCTGCGGGTCCTGTGCATGGCCGGTCCATTCGGGGGCGATGCCGACGCCGCCGGTGAAGCCGATGCGCCCGTCCACCACCAGGAGCTTCCGGTGCGTACGGTTGTTCATGCGGCCGATGTCGTACCAGCTGGGCTTGTGGAAGCGCCGGATCCGCACGCCGGCCGATTCCATCTCCTTGACGAAGTCGTCGTCCACCTTGGCACTGCCTACCCAGTCGAGCAGCACGTGCACCGGCACGCCGGCCCGCGCACGCTCGGACAGCGCATCGGCAAAGGCCCGGCCGATGTCGCCGGACCAGTAGATGTAGGTCTCGAAGGTGATGCTTTGCTTCGCGCCCCGGATCGCCTCGAGCATCGAGGGGAAGATGCGGTCGCCGTTGTAGAGCGCCTCGAAGCGGTTGCCGCCGGCAATCGGCGGGCCGAGCATCACGCCCAGCACGCGCTGGTATTGCGCGTCGTGCAGCGAATATTCGCGGCGGATCTGCTCGTCGAGCTTCTTCTCGCTGCCGCCGAGATTGACCACCAGCAGCGTGGCCGCGACGGTCAGCAGGAATGTCCAGACGACCGCCTTGAGCGTCCTGCCGTGCCTCACGTCCAACCGCCCTGGAGACGCCGCGCGCTCAATCGATCAGCTGCGTCTTGATCGCGTAGTAGGTGAGGTCGCTGTTCGTGGAGAGATTCATCTTCTCCATGAGCCGGGTGCGGTACGTGCTGATCGTCTTCACCGAGAGCGAGAGCGCCTCGCCGATGCTGCCCACCGATTCGCCCTTGGCCAGCTTCAGGAACACCTGGAACTCGCGCTCCGACAGATGCTTGTGCGGCGGCTCGCTGTCCTTGCGCTCCAGCTGGCCCGCAAGCAGCTCGGCCACCGAGGCGGAGATGTAGCGGCGCCCCAGCGCCACGGTGCGGATCGCGTTGGCGATTTCCTCCGGCGCGCATTCCTTGTTCAGGTAGCCCGATGCGCCCTGGCGGATCAGGTTGACCGCGTAGTGCTCCTCCGGATAGCCGCTCAGGATGAGCACGCCCAGCTGCGGCGCCTTGGCACGAACCATGGCGAGTGCGTCGATGCCGCTCTGGCCGGGCATGGACAGGTCCATGACCAGCACGTCCATGTCGGTGGTGCGGACCATGTCGATGGCTTCGCGGCCGCTGGCGGCTTCGCCGACGACCCGGAAATCCACGAAGGTGGAGAAGAAAGCCTTGAGGCCTGAGCGAACGACCGCGTGGTCGTCGACGATGCCGATCTTGATCATGATGGGGCTGCTCCTTGAGGCGTAGTGAGCCGCACCACTGGCGGCAGCGCGAACAATGCCACAGCGCGCAGCGATTCCGGGGCGGCGCATGCATGTCGCGCCCTTGTCCTGCACGGCCACGCTCCACCGTCCGCCACGAACATGCGCGCTTGCGGCGATCGGTGGCGTTGCACCTACAGGGCATGTCCCGCCGTTCCGACACAGGCAGCACGGCGCACGCAAAAACATGGGCCTTCTTTTCCCATTCTTCGAAGGAAAAACCATGGCAACCACCACCCCCTCGGGCATGGACCCGATCGGCCCCCACGACGACAACCCGCCAACGCGCGGCAAGCTCGAACGCGGCGGCACCTCCGGCAACGCGCCGCTGGATTTCGACGACGACGAGATCTATTCGGGCCGCGGCAAGAAGCGCGACGGCGGCACCACGCACGCCGCAGGCGGCGACAGCGGAAAGCTCGGGCCCCCGGCCGAACAGCTCTCGGACTCCAACGCACCGAGCGATCCTTCCGACGGAAAGGGCCGACCGTGACAGATCGTCGAACTTCCCAAGGAGAGATTCCGATGACGAAACCCGCATCCTTTGCGTCCCGCGTGTTCCTTTGGTCCTTCTTCGCGGCCGGCCTGGTCGCGGCGGCTGCGGCGCCGCAGGTGCATGCGCAGCCCAGCGGCAATCCGAAGGGCTCGGCCGCGCCCAGCATGCAGGGGAATTCCGAGAAGAAGCCCGCCAATCCCGCAAGGACCGTGGACACCGGCCGCTCCGAGCCGCTGGACGAATCGAAGGGGCCGACCGAGATGCGCGGGCGCACGCAGCGCCCTGGCGGCGGCTCCGCCACCGGCGGGCTGACCCGGCGCAATCCGCAGGAGCAGTCTCAGTCGCAGGCACAGCCGAGCGTGCCCACGACGGCCCCGCCGCCGGGCGATGCGAATGCCAGGCCCGGCAGGTAAGCCGGCAGCGGTGGCCGCTCAGGAATTGCCGAGAACGATCGCGCCGGACGCGATGAAGCGATCGAACTCGATCTTCGGGATGGCCGCCGTGAGTGGCTGGCCTTCCTCGGTCCAGGTGAGCACCGCGCTGTCGCCTTCCACGATGATCTGGCATTCGCCTTCGCGAATCTCCAGCAACGGGCCGTCGCCGGCGCGGAACTCGACGGGCGCGACGATGCGCGCGCTGATCTGTGTGGGGTTGGATGACATGGCGCCGATGTTTGCCGCGGCCGGGCGGCGCGCGCGTGGGACGGCGCCGCATGCGAGGCGAGGGCAATGACCTCAAGCCGGAGCAACGCGGCCAGGGCAGGGCGCACTTTGCGCATCGGCATTTCGGGTTGGCGCTATGCGCCGTGGCGCGGGCGCTTCTATCCCGCCGGCCTCGCGCAGCGCCGCGAGCTCGAATTCGCCTCGCGGATGCTGCCGACCATCGAGATCAACGGCTCCTTCTATTCCCTGCAACGGCCCGAGTCGTACCGGCACTGGCACGACGAGACGCCCGAGGACTTCGTGTTCGCCGTGAAGGGCTCGCGCTACATCACGCACATGCTCCAGCTCAAGGACGTGCGGCAGGCGCTCGCCAATTTCTTCGCATCGGGCGTGCTCGCGCTGGGGCACAAGATGGGGCCGGTGCTCTGGCAGCTGCCGCCGCGCATGCGCTACGACCCCGAGCGGCTGGATGCCTTTTTCTCGCTGCTGCCGCGCGACGCGCGCTCGGTGGGCGCCCTTGCACGCGCGCACGACGAGCGGCTGGAAGGCCGCGCCTTGGTAAAGGCGGCGCGCGGGCTGCGCATTCGCCACGCGCTGGAGGCGCGCCACAGCAGCTTCATCGATCCGGAGTTCATCGCCTTGCTGCGCCGGCACGAGGTGGCGCTTGTGGTGGCCGACACCGCCGGGCGCTGGCCGCTGCTCGAAGACCTGACCGCCGATTTTGTCTACCTGCGCCTGCATGGCGACAAGGAGCTGTATGCCAGCGGCTACGGCGATGCCGCGCTCGATCGCTGGGCCGCGCGCATCGAGGCCTGGCGCCGCGGCCGGCAGCCTTCCGACGCGAAACTGGCTTCGCCCGATCCGGCGCGGCGCGGCGCGCGCGACGTGTTCTGCTACTTCGACAACGACAGCAAGGTGCATGCGCCCTACGACGCGGCCAACCTCGCCGCGCGGCTGGGCGTGGCCACCGGCATGGGCGAAGGCGGCGATACGCGCTTTGCTGCAGCGTCCTACAAGAACACCTGAATTGCCGCACTAGGTTGGAGGCTTCTTCCAACCCAACCGGACGACAAAAGACATGGCCAAACCACCCCGAGCGGGCACGGCACCTTCTGCCGCGCTCGACGCCGCCCGCTCCGCGGCACGCAACACCGACAGCGGCCCCGCCCACCCGGCGCCGCCTGCGGCAGGCAAAGGAGACATTCCCGCGCAGAAGGCGATCGACACACAGGCCCTCGCCGCGGCGATGCCCGCCAACACCAACAAGCCGCTGGAGCACACGCCGGTGGCCCCGGTCGGGCTGAGCGCCAAGCCTGCCTCGCGACTGCCTACCGGCAGCACGCCCTCGGAATCGAATGTCTCCGACAAGACCGGCTCGGTCGCGCCCGAAGGCACGAATGCCACCATCGGCACGCTGGACCGGGTGCGCGTGGATTCGGGCGGCCAGCGGCTGACCACCAACCAGGGCGTGCCCATTGCCGACAACCAGAACTCGCTGAAGGCAGGCGCGCGCGGCCCGGTGCTGCTCGAAGACTTCATCCTGCGCGAGAAGATCACGCACTTCGACCATGAGCGCATTCCCGAGCGCATCGTCCACGCGCGGGGTTCCGGCGCACACGGCTTCTTCGAGTGCTACGAGCCGCTCACCGAATACACCCGGGCCGCGCCGTTCCGCGAAGCCGGCAAGGTGACGCCGGTGTTCGTGCGCTTCTCGACGGTGGCGGGCGAGCGCGGCTCCAAGGACACGGCGCGCGACGTGCGCGGCTTCGCGGTGAAGTTCTATACCGACGAGGGCAACTGGGACCTGGTCGGCAACAACATGCCGGTGTTCTTCATCCAGGACGCGATGCAGTTCCCCGACCTCGTGCATGCCGTGAAGCCCGAGCCGCACCATGCGATGCCGCAGGCCGCGTCGGCGCACGACACCTTCTGGGACTTCGTCTCGCTCATGCCCGAATCCACCCACATGCTGATGTGGCAGATGAGCGACCGCGCCATTCCGCGCAGCTACCGGATGATGCAGGGCTTCGGCGTGCACACCTTCCGGCTGGTGAACGAGGAGGGCGAATCGGTGCTGGTCAAGTTCCACTGGCAGCCGAAACTGGGCACGCATTCGCTGGTGTGGGACGAGGCGGTGAAGATCTCCGGCGCCGACCCCGACTACCACCGCCGCGATCTCTGGGAAGCCATCGACGCGGGCGAGTACCCCGAGTGGGAGCTGGGCCTGCAGATATTCACGGAAGAGCAGGCCGAGCAGTTCAGCTTCGACATCCTCGACGCCACCAAGATCGTGCCCGAGGAGCTGGTGCCGGTTCGCATCGTCGGGCGCATGGTGCTGAACCGCAATCCCGACAACTTCTTCGCCGAGACCGAGCAGGTCGCGTTCTGCACGGCGCACGTGGTGCCGGGCATCGACTTCACCAACGATCCGCTGCTGGCCGGGCGCATCCACTCCTACGTCGATACGCAGATCACGCGCCTGGGCGGGCCGAATTTCCACGAGCTGCCGATCAACGCGCCCATTGCGCCGGTGCACAACAACCAGCGCGACGGCATGCACCGCCAGGCGATCCATCGCGGGCGCGCGGCCTACGAACCCAATTCGCTCGGTGGCGGCTGCCCATTCCAGGCCGGCGCGGCGCAAGGTTTCACGAGCGTCGCGCGGCGGCTCGATGCCAGGGAAAGCAGCGACAAGGTGCGCGTCAAGCCCGAGAAATTCGCCGACCACTACACGCAGGCCACGCTCTTCTACGAGAGCCAGACGCCCGCGGAGCAGGCGCACATCGCCGCCGCTTTTCGCTTCGAGCTGTCGAAGGTGACGGTGCCGGCCGTGCGGCAGCGCGTGGTGGCAAGCCTGCTGAACGCATCACCGGATCTCGCGGCCAAGGTGGCGCAAGGACTGGGCATGGAACTGCCCGCACCGCTGCCCAGGGCGCTGGAAACGCCGGCCGCGCCCGAGGTCGACCAATCGCCCGCGCTCTCGCTGATGGCCCGTCCGGGCGACGGCGGCATCCGCACGCGCAAGATCGCGATCCTCGTGGCCGACGGGGTGGAGGGCGCGTCCATCAGCAAGCTGGTCACGGCGCTGGTACAGGCAGGCGCGGTCCCGCGGCTGGTCGGCCCGCGCCTGGGCACCTACACCGCGGCGGGCGGCGAGAAGCTCGAGGCCGACGCCAGCATGGAGAACAGCCCCGGTTTCCTCTTCGATGCGCTGGTGCTGCCCGACGGCCTCGCCGCCGTGGAGGCGCTTGCCGCCGACGGCCACTCGATGGAATTCGTGAAGGACCAGTACCGCCACTGCAAGACGATCCTCGCACTCGGCGCGTCGCAGGCGTTGCTGACCGAGGCCGGCATTCCGATGAGCCTGCCCGACGGTTCGGATGACCCGGGCCTGATCCTCGCGGACGCGGCGCATGCCGACACCGCCGCGACCGACTTCATCGCCGCGGTGGGCATGCATCGCCATCCGGCGCGCGACACCGATCCGCCGCGGGTGTAGGCGCCGTGGAAAACCCGCCGGCGGTGAGAGGTGTCGAGGGCCTGGGCCCGCCCGCCGAGGCGCAATCGGCGGCGCCGCCCGAAGACAGGCAGAGCTTCTGGCGCAAGCTCGGCCCGGGCCTGATCACTGGCGCGGCCGACGACGACCCCAGCGGCATCGCCACGTACACCCAGGCTGGCGCCAAGTTCGGCTACGGGCTGGGCTGGACGCTGCTGGTGACCTACCCGCTGATGGTCGGCATCCAGCTCGCGAGCGCACGCATAGGGCGGACCACCGGGCGCGGGCTGACCTCGGCCTTCGCCACGCTCTGGCCGCGGCCGGTGGTGGCGGCTGCGGTGATGCTGCTGCTGGTCGCCAACATCGTCAATCTTGCGGCCGACCTGGGCGCGATGGCGGAGGTCACGCGGCTGGCGATCGGCGGGCCGGAGGCGCTGTACGCGCTGGGCTTCGGCGCGGTCTCGCTCGGGCTGCAGGCCTGGCTGCCTTATCGGCGCTACGTGCGCATCCTGAAGTGGCTGACGCTTTCGCTGCTTGCCTATGTCGGCGTGGCCATGGTCGCGCACGTGGACTGGAAGGCGGCGCTTTCGGGCGCGCTGCTCCCGCGCGTGACCTGGAATGCCGAGACAGTGAAGATGGTTGTCGCGATCCTCGGGACGACCATCAGCCCGTATCTTTTTTTCTGGCAGGCCGCGCAGGAAGTCGAGGAGATCGAGCGCGTCGACAAGGACCAGCCGCTCAACAAGGCGCCGCGCCAGGCGCCCGCGCAACTGCGGAGGCTGCGCTTCGACACCTGGCTGGGCATGGGCTTTTCCAACGCCATCGCGTTCTTCATGATCGTGGCCGCGGCCGCCACGCTGCATGCGGGCGGCCAGACGGATGTCGAATCGACCGCGCAGGCGGCCGAGGCGCTGCGGCCGGTCGCGGGCGACGCGGCCTTCATGCTGTTCGCACTCGGCATCCTGGGCACGGGGCTGCTGGCCCTGCCGGTGCTCGCCGGCTCCGCCGCGTACGCGTGCGCCGAATTCCTGAAGGTGCGCCGGGGCTTGGAGAAACCCGTCGGCGCAGCACCGGCGTTCTACGCGATCCTGGCCGCGGCCATGGTGTGCGCCATGGGCATCAGCATGATCGGCATCGACCCCATGAAAGCACTGGTGTGGGCGGCGGTGATCAATTCGCTCATGTCGGTGCCCATCATGGTCGGTGTGATGCTCGCGGCCGGAAGCCGCAGGCTCATGGGCGACCTGCGGTTGCCGCTGCGGTGGCGCGTGTTGGGCTGGGCGGCGACGGCCGCGATGGCGGTGGCGTCGGTCGCATTCGTCGTGACAAGCTTCGCTGCGTAGCTGTGCCGCCGGGGCCGCCGCGCGGGACTGTTCCCACGCGCAGGCGCAGCGCCTTCCGACCGCGCGCATCACGAACCGGACCACCATGGTCGAGCACCTTCCTCTTTCGAGGAAGGGCCCACATTGCCAGGAGGGCACCATGACCACGGAACAGAAAGAGCAGAAGCCATTTCCCTTTCCCACGTCGGAGAACCACGGCAAGCCGGCTGAACACGAAAAGCCCGTGGAGCAGCCTGCCAGCGAGGAGGCGCTGGACAGCGGGGTGGAAGAGTCCTTTCCCGCGAGCGACCCCGTGTCCGTCACCGTCACCAAGGTGAAGCTGCCTTCGGCGGAAAAAGGCAAGGACGAGGGCAAGAAAGAGGGCGAGCCGCATCGGCGTTGACCGGCGCGGCACCACCGACCCTTACCGCCATGAAAACGGCCCTTCGTTCCCGGCCCGCCGCATCGACGGCGCCTCCGCAGCCGCCGCCCGGGCGCAGCCTGGTGACGTGGAACCTCGACCCGCAGGCCTACTGCAGCGCGCATGAGCACGCCACCCGCGCCAATTTCGCGCGGCGGCTCGCGACACTCACGGGTTGCGCCTACGCCGGCGACTACGACGCGCAGCAGCCTTACGCCGCGGCGCCGTACTTCGTGCCCAGCAACACGGTGACCGACGCCGGTCTCGCGCAGGCCATGGGCATCGCCAGCGTGCACGACCTGTTCGGCGGGGTGGTTCCGCATGCGTTCATCGCCACCAAGGCCATCACCCATCCGGTGGCCGGCCCCGATGCGCCGCGGCCGGCGGGATGGTGCCCGCGCTTCGCCACCGAGATCGCCGGTTCGGCGCTCGAGGGCTTCTCGTGCTTTTCGCGCGACGAGGCGCGCAGCGCGGGACGGACGATGCTCGGCGCGGGGGTGGTGCGCATCAAGCCGGTGACCGCGACCGGTGGCCGAGGCCAGGTGGTCGCGCGCGACGCCGATGCGCTCGACCGCTGCATCGATGCGATGGACGAATCCGACATCGCCAGCCACGGCCTCGTGCTCGAAGAAAACCTGGAGCGCCCCGTCACCTACAGCGTCGGGCAGGTCATCGTGGAGCGCATGCTCGTGAGCTACTACGGCCAGCAGCGGCTGACGCGCGACAACGCGGGCGAAGAGGTCTACGGCGGCTCCGACCTCACGCTGGTGCGCGGTGACTTCGAGGCGCTGCTTGCCAGTTCCGGCCTCGCGCCGCCGCTGCGCCAGGCCATCGACCAGGCGCGGCGCTACCACCGCGCGGTGATCGACTGCTACCCGGGCTTCTTCGCCTCGCGCACGAACTACGATGTGGCGCAAGGTACCGGCCGCGGCGGCGCATGGCGCTCGGGCGTGCTGGAGCAGTCGTGGCGGGTGGGCGGTGCCACCGGTGCCGAAATCGCCGCGCTCGAATCGTTCCAGGCGGACCCCGCGCGCGACCGCGTCCGCGCCTCGACCTTCGAGGTGTACGGCCCCGCGCCGGTGCCCGCGGAGGCCATCGTTTCTTACCAGGGCGTCGACCCGCAGGTCGGGCCGCTCGCCAAATACACCTTGCTCAGCACCCATGCCGACTCGCCATAGCGCCATCGATATTCCCGTGGACGGGCAGCACATCGAAGGGACCCTTTTCGCCGCCTCGACGATGATGCCCGGCGTGCTTCTGGTGCACGGCTGGGACGGCAGCCAGGAGCAATACCTGAAGCGGGCGCAGGAGATCGCGGCGCTGGGTTGCGTCTGCCTGACCTTCGACCTGCGCGGCCATGCCCGGCATGCCGCGCAGCGGATGGATGTGACGCGCGAGGACAACCTGCGCGACGTGCTCGCCGCCTACGATGCGCTGGTCGGCCATCCGACGGTCGATCCGGCGTCCATCGCCATCGTCGGCAGCAGCTACGGCGGCTATCTGGCGGCGCTGGTGACCGCGATGCGGCCGGTGCGATGGCTGGCGCTGCGCGCGCCGGCGCTCTACCGCGACCGCGAGTGGGACACCCCCAAGGGCAAGCTCAGCCGCAGCGACCTCGTCGCCTACCGCCGCTCGCTGGTCGGGCCCAAGGACAACCGCGCGCTCGCCGCCTGCGCGGCCTTCGCCGGCGACGTGCTGATCGTCGAGTCGGAAGACGACCAGACGGTGCCGCACCCGGTGCTCGAGAACTACCTGGCCGCATTCAAGCGCGTGCGCTCGGTCACCTACCGCGTGCTGTCGGGCGCGGACCATGCGCTTTCCAAGCTGGAGTCGCGCCAGGCCTACGGCACGCTGCTGGTGTCGTGGATCACCGAGATGACGCTGGGCGCGAAGGCCAACGCGACGATCACGAAGCCGGTGTCCAAAAGCCCAGCGTAGCGAAGCCGCACGTCTGTAGGCCGGGTCCTACGAGAACATGCGCGCAATTCCATCGGCGGCCGGGCGGCTGCGCATGCTCAATCCCTGCGCCACACAGACAGCAACCATCTTGAATGACTAACTCAAACTATCCCTGCGAGCTCATTGCTCCAAGGCGACTTGGTGCGAGCGATGGCGTTCAGGATGATCA
>NZ_JARXVG010000012.1 GCF_029892485.1 Variovorax boronicumulans | reverse complement strand
GAGTTTGGGCGAGACCCCGCGAAACGTGAGCACCGCAGGTTGCCCGAAGCGAAGCGTAGGGACGCAGACAGCAGGGTCGCCTTTTCTTTGCTTACTTTCTTTTGGCGAAGCAAAAGAAAGTAAGTCGGCCGCCGGGCCGAGACCCGGCCTCCGCCCTAAAAAAAACTAACTCTCAATCTTCCCAAGCCGAGATTCCCGCAACCGGCTAGGTGCCAACGCCCCAGCCGACTCCAGAATCGGATAAGCAATAGAACAAATATGCGAATTGATCCGCTTCAAATCGCTGATCAGATCGATATGCAGCGAACTCGTCTCGATACTGAGAGTCGTCCGATCCGACAACCGATCCAGATGAGTCGTCGCATAGGCTCTCTCCAGATCCCGAAACCGAGCCTTCTCCTCCAGAAGCTTCTGCGCATCCCGAACATTCCCGTTCAAAAACACGCTCATGCTCAACCGCAGGTTGGCAACCAGCCGCCCGTGCAGCTCGACGATCTCCGCCATCCCGGCCTCCGAGAAATTGCGCTGCGGTTTGATCTTCTTGTCTTCCACATCGATGATCACCCGCTCGATGATGTCGCCGATCTGCTCCATGTTGATCGTGAAGCTGATGATGTCCGTCCAGCGCCGGCTCTCCTCTTCGCCCAGCGCCTCGCGCGAGATGCGCGTCATGTAGTACTTGATGGCCGAGTACAGCTCGTCCACCGTGTCGTCCAGCTGCCGCAGCTCCTGCGACAGCCGCGTGTCGTTGTTGCGGATCACGTCGAGCACGCCGATCAGCATGGTCTCCACGATGTCGGCCTGGTGCAGCGCCTCGCGCGCGGCGTTCGAGATCGCGAGCGAGGGCGTCGACAGCGCCGAGGGGTCCAGGTGATGCGGACGGCTGGTGCTGGAGGCCTGCGGTGTGGGCAGCATGCGCGTCACCAGCTTGGCGACCCATTGCGTGAGGCCGATGAAGCCGACGCTGATGATGACGTTGAAGGCCAGGTGGAACAGCACCACGCCGTGCGTCTGGTTCGGCAACTCGGGCTGCACGTAGCGAATCCACAGGCCGACGAAAGGCGCGACGATCGCCACGCCCAGCGCCTTGAAGAGCAGGTTGCCGACCGTCACCTGCCGCACCGACACCGCCGACTTGGCCGTGGTCAGCACCGCGAGCAGGCCGCTGCCCAGGTTGGCGCCGAGCACCAGACCGAGCGCCACATCCAGCGGCACCACGTTCGATGTGGCCATGGCCGCGACCAGCAGCACCACCGCCAGGCTCGAATAGGCCACGATGGCCAGCACCGCGCCGATGGTGATCTCCAGCAGCACGTCGCTGTTGATCGAGGCGAGCAGCGCGCGCACGGCGGGCGACGAGAACAGGGGCTCGGTCGCTTCCACCACCAGCTGCAGCGCCAGCAGCATCAGCCCCAGGCCGATCAGCACCCGCCCCACGCGACCCGCCACGGTGGCCGAGCGCGTGATGAACAGCACCACCCCCACGAAGATGAACATCGGCGAAAGCCATGAGAGGTCCGCCGAGAACAGCACCGAGATCAGCGCCGTGCCCACGTCGGCCCCCCGCATCACCGCCAGCGCGGCCGGCAGCGTGACCAGGCCCTGCCCGACGAAGGACGAGGTCATGAGCGAGGTGGCAGTGCTCGACTGCACCAGCGCCGTCACGCCGATGCCCGAGAGGGCGGCCGTGAAGCGGTTGCGCATGCTCTGCACGAGGATCTTGCGCAGGTTGGCGCCGAACACGCGCAACACGCCGGTGCGAACCAGATGGGTGCCCCACACCAGCAGTGCGACTGCCGCGAGCAGATTCAGGAGATGCTTCATGGGTGTAGGGTTCTGTCCTTTTCGTTTTGGTTCGTTTTGACCCCCATTTTCCACAAGTAGGGATTCAGTCGATCAACGCTCCGTTGTCGTGGAAGGGGAAAGGGCCTTCGAAGCGGCCGGAAGCCGCCAGATGGGTGACGACGCGGCCGCTGCGCGCAGACCATGCATGCACGCGGAAACCGGGCGGCTCCAGCGTCCAGGCAGAGGGCGCGTCGGGCGCCAGATCGAGGCAGACCTGATGCGCGGGGGCCGGCGAGGTCGAGGCGATCGTGCCGCCGAAGCGCACGTCGATGGCGCGGTGCAGGTGGCCGCAGATCACGCGCTCGACGTTCTTGTAGCGAGCGATCAATGCCTCGAGCGCATCGGCGCCTTGCAGCAGCCCGATCTCGTCCATGTGGCCGATCAGCGTCGTGAACGGCGGATGGTGCATCGCGACCACGACCGGCTCGCCGTGGCATGCGTCGAGCTGGGCTTCGAGCCAGCCCAAGCGCTTCTCGCACAACGTGCCATGGCTCTCGCCCGGCACGCAGGTGTCTAGCGTCAGCAGGCGCAGGCCGCCGACGCGCACCGAATACTGGATGAAGCCGGCCGTGTCGTCGCCCGTGCCGAGGTAATGAGCGTGGCCGGGGAAGCTCTTGCGCAACTGGTCGCGGTCGTCGTGGTTGCCGGGCAGCAGGTAGACCGGCATCGCCAGCGGCGCCAGCAGGCGTGCCAGGTGTTCGTACTCGGCGGCGCGGCCGAAGTCGGTCAGGTCACCGGTGATCACCACCGCATCGGGTTGCTGCGGCAGCGCGAGCACCGACTGCACCGCCTGCTGTAGATACGGCGCGGTGTCGATGCGGCCATAGGCCAGCCGGCCCGGCTCGCGGATGTGAAGGTCGGTCAGCTGGACCAGGAAGGTGTCTGCGTTCGTGGGTGTCGTCATGCGCTGGTTTCCTGCGACGTCATCAGGCGGTCGGGGTGGACGCGAAGGCCGACCGGATCGCCCGGACCGAAGGGCGTGTCGCGCCCCACATCGGCCGTCAGCAGGGGCTGGTCCTGCACGCGCAGCTGAAGCTGCACACGGTCGCCGAGGAAGGTGCGGCGCTCGACGGTGGCGGTGCCCCAGTCGGGCCGGGGCGCGCTCACTTCGACATCTTCGGGTCGCACCAGCAACACTGCATGGCTCTGCCAGGCGGGCGGGCAAGGCAGGGTGCTTCCGCCGAGTCGGACAACGCCTTGCGCGATGGCCTCGGGCGCGCGCTCCAGCCGGTTGACCCGGCCGAGGAACTCCGCGACGAAGGGATGGGCGGGCGCGCGGTACAGGTCTTCGCCGCGGCCCACCTGCACGATGCGGCCGGCGCGCATCACGGCGAGGCGGTCGGCGATGGCGAGTGCCTCCTGCTGGTCGTGCGTGACGTGGATGGCGGTGATGTGCAGGCGGCGCAGCAGTTCGGCGAGCTCGTCGCGCAATGATTCCTTGAGCTTGGCGTCCAGCGCGGCCAGCGGCTCGTCGAGCAGCAGCACGCGCGGGCGCACGGCCACGGCGCGCGCCAGGGCCACGCGCTGGCGCTGGCCGCCGGAGAGTTCGGCGGGGCGCTTGTTTTCCAGCCCGCCGAGGCGCACGAGATCGACCAGTTCGCCCACGGCGCGTTTCTCTTCATCGGCTGACACGCCGCGGATGCGCAGGCCATAGCCGATGTTGGCCGCCACCGTCATCTGCGGAAAGAGCGCGTAGCTCTGGAACACCATGCCCACGCCGCGGTGCTCGACCGGGCGATCGGTCACGTCCTGGTCGCCGAACACGATGCGGCTGCCCGCGTCGGGCGCTTCCAGCCCGGCGATCAGCCGCAGCAGCGTGGTCTTGCCGCAGCCCGAGGGGCCGAGCAGCGCGAGCACTTCGCCGGGCTCCACGTGCAGGTTCGTCGGCTGCAGGCCGCGCGTGCCGTCGGCGTAGGTCTTCGCGCAGTTCGCGATGTCGATGGGAATGCGTTCAAGTTCCATGGCGTTTCTGCATCAGGTTGGCAAGGTACTGCAGGCCCCACAGCACCGGAAGAATGACGGCGAAGAACACCAGCGTGTAGGCCGAGCCGATCTCGATGCGCATCGAGGCATAGCTATCGGCCAGACCCACGGGCAGCGTGCGGGTGAGCGGCGTGTGCAGCATCCAGGTGAGGTTGAATTCGCCCACCGAGAGCGTGAACACCATCAGGCTGCCGGCCACGATGGCAGGGAACACGGCAGGCACGAGGATGCCCATGAAGCGCTGGCGGAAGTTCGCGCCCAGCGAACGCGCGGCTTCCTCGAGCGCGAGCAGGTCGTCGCGCTGGAAGGCCGAGCTCACGGTGCGCACCATGAAGGGCAGCGTGAAGATCATGTGACCCACGAGGATGAAGGCGAAGCTCGTGCGGAAGGCGGTGAGCTGGCCGTAGGCGAGGATCAGTGCGAGCGCCGTCGCAAGGCCCGGCACGGCGACGGGCAGCGTCAGCAGCTCCTCGAAGATGCGCGCGGCCCGCGAGCGGCTGCGCGCCAGCGCATAGGCACAGGGCACGCCCAGCAGCACGGTGCCGATCACGCAGGCGACGGCCAGCGCGATCGACCAGCCGACGGTGCCGCCGTAGTTCTCCCACACCTCGCCGAGCCAGCGCAGCGTGAGCCCGCTCTTGAGGCCTGCGCTGTAGTTGTTGACCAGCCCCGCCATCACCGAGAGCAGCATCGGCGCGATCATGAAGAGGCTCACGAGCACGGTGATGGCCAGGAGGAAGGGCGCCCTAGCTTGCGATGTCGTGCGCATTCGGATTCCCTTTCAGCGCGCCACGGGGTTGGCCCCGAAACGCCGCGCGACGAACAGCACCAGCCAGGTCACGATGCCCAGCGAGATCGACAGCGACGCGGCGAGCGCGAAGTTGGCGTAGTTGGTGAACTCGTTGTAGATGGTGATCGGTATCACCTCGAACTTGCTGGCCAGCGTGAAGGCCGTGCCGAAGGCGCCCATCGAGGTGGCGAACAGGATCGCACCGCAGGCCAGCGTGGTGGGCGCGAGTTCGGGCATCCACACGTCGCGCGCGACGCGCAGGCGCGAGGCACCGAGCGAACGCGCGGCTTCTTCAAGCTGCACGTTCATCGCCTCGGCCGCCGCGGTATAGGTGGCGATGGCACGCGGCAACGAGAAATACAGATATGCGAGGAAGAGACCGAGCAGGCCGTACGCGAAGGTGATGCGCTCGCCGATCAGGCTGTCGCTCACGTCGGCCACCAGCCCTTGCCGCCCGCCCAGCAGGATCACGAAGAAGCCGATGATCACGCCCGGAAACGACAGCGGCAGCGTAAGCAGCGACAGCAGCACGCGCTTGCCGATGAAGGCATGCCGTGCCAGGTAGATGCCCACCGCCGCGCCCAGCACCAGCGTGGCCAGCGTCACCGCCACCGACAGCGCCACGGTGTTGGCCATGCTCTGCAGGTAGCGCGCGTCGGTCAGCACCGCGAAGTAGGTGGCCCAGCCTTTGTCCGCCGGGAGCGCGAGAAGGCGCACCACCGGCAGCAGCCAGAAGGCTGTGAAGAAGGCGGCTGCGGGTGCCACGCAGGCGATGAGGCGCCAGCGTGGGTTCCAGGCGTTGGCGGGCTTCATCTCGTGGACTCAGCGCTCAGCGCACCTCTTTGAGGTAGCGATCGGAAAACGCGCGCTGCGCTTCGGCCATGCGCGCGTAGTCCACGCTCTTGGCGCGCGCGTATTCGCTCGCCGGCAGGAACTGCGCCTCGATTTCCTTGGGCATCGCGTTGGCGCGCACCGGCCGCAGGTAGGCCTTGGCCCAGATCGCCTGGCCTTCGTCGGACAGCGTGAAGTCGAGCACCTTCTTCGCGTCGGCCGCATGCGGCGCCTTGGCGACCAGGCTCATCACGTAGGGCACGACCAGCGTGCCTTCGCTCGGGATGACGAAGGCGACGTTGGCCTTGTCCTTGTACTTGGCGCGGTAGGCGTTGAAGTCGTAGTCCAGCAGGATCGCGATTTCGCCCGACAGCACGCGCGCATACGACGTTTGCTTCGGCACGATGGGCTCGTTCTTCTGCAGCGCCTTGAAGTAGTCGATGCCCGGCGTGAAGTTGTCCAGCGTGCCGCCGCGCGCCTGGTTGACCGCCACCGCGCCCACATAGCCGACGAAGGCCGAGGCGGGGTCCAGGTAGCCGATCAGGCCCTTGTATTCGGGTTTGAGCAGGTCGGCCCACGACTTGGGAACCGGCTTGCCCTTGAGCGCATCGACGTTGACCATGAAACCGAGCGTGCCCGAATGGATGGTGAACCAGTTGCCGACCGGGTCCTTGAGGCCGTCGGGAATGTCTTTCCACGCGGCCGGCTTGTAGGGCTCGACCACGCCGTCCTTCGCGGCTTGCACCGCGAAGGTCACACCGAGGTAGGTGACGTCGGCCACAGGGCTCGCCTTCTCGGCGACGAGCTGCGCGAGCGACTGGCCCGAGTTCTTGTTGTCGGCCGGCACGGTGACGCCCGTCCTGGCCTTGATGGCCCTGAGCTGCGTGCCCCAGTCGGCCCACTCGGTGGGGCAGTTGTAGCAAATGGCGGTCTGGGCCATGACGCTGCCGGCGGCAACGAAGGTGGCGGCGATCAGCCCGAGGCGGGCCATGCGGGAGATGCGGAGTGACATGAAGAAGCTCCTTGGATGGATGGGAGTGGTGACGGTGATCAATCGGTGGCGACGTCGCACGCGGATGCGCACGACTCGCCGTCGCGGAAGATGTGGGGCAGCAGCAGGCTTGCGTCGGCCTGCAGCGTGGTGCCGCCGGCCATCGCCTGGACCAGCAACTCGACGCTGTGGCGGCCGATGTCGCTGTTGGGCTGTGCGATGGTGGTGAGGGCCGGCGTCAGGTCTTCGCCGAGCGCGATGCCGTCGAAGCCGATCACGCTGAGGTCGTCGGGCACCGAGAGGCCGCCCAGGTGCGCGGCGCGAATGCTGCGGATGGCGAGCAGGTCGTTGGAGCAGACGAGCGCGGTGGGGCGGTTGCCGGCCTGCAGCACGCTGGCGAGCGCGTCGACGGTGCTTTCGACGAAGGGCACTTCGATCAGCGAAGGGGCCTTGAGCCCCGCATCCGCCATCCCTTTTTGATAGCCGCGATAGCGCTGCTGCGCGCGGTCGGATGCGGCCAGCGTGCCGCTGACCATCGCGATGCGGCGATGGCCGAGCAGCACGAGGCGCGCCACCGCGTCGGCCACGGCGGCTTCGCTGTCGACGGTGACGCAGGGATGATCCGCGTGGCGGTTGTACGCGAGCACATAAGGCGTGCCGGTGCTGCGCAGCCGCGCGAGCGCCTTCGAGGTGGAAGGGTTGGAAACCACGAGGATCAGCCCGTCGACATTGCCGGCGAGCAGCAACTGGACCGCACGCTCTTCCTCGTCGAGCCGGTAGCCCGTGGTGACGGGAAGGATCGCGTAGCCCCCGGCGATGGCCGCACGCGCGATGCCCTGCAGGCATTCGGCGAAGGTCGGGTTCAGCAGCGTGGGCAGCACGACGCCCAGCGTGCGGCTGCGCTGGGTGCGCAAGGTGCGTGCGCTGGCGTTGGGCACGTAGTGCAGTTCGCGCGCCACGCGCTCCACCAATTCGCGCGTGGCGGGCGTGACCTTGTCGGGGAAATTGAAGGCCCGCGACACGGTGGCCACGGAGACCTTGGCTTTGGCGGCTACGGCTTGGATGCTCATCGTGCGGCGTTCATGTAATCGATTACATTGGATCGCGGCAGTATGACTTTGTTATGACATCGCTTGAAAGCGGGAAAACCCCTTGCACTTTTTGGAGGGCTGCATTGCGCGGCCGCTTGTAGCGGGGGGTTGCGGCGGTGGGTGCTGTGCCCTTGGGCGGCCGACGTCACCGGCCCTTCGGGCTTCCCTGCGCTGCTCACGACGGGCGGGGTCTCGCCGAACTCGCTCCACTGCGTTCCGCTCAAACAGCGGCGAGCCCTGATCCGCCCGTCGCTGCGCTGCTCGGCGGTGCCTCAACGGCCGCCCAAGGGCACAGCACCCATCGCCGCAGTGAGCGCGGTTGTCGATCACCTCTTTTTTGGAGCCCGCTTTGGGTCTTGCTCCCTCTCCCTCTGGGAGAGGGCAGGGGTGAGGGCAGACGGCCTCAACCTCACGACAAGCGCCCAGTACTCGGTGCGGCGCAGCCAGCCCCTCTGTGCCGCCGAGGAGCGCAGCGTTTCGCGGATCAGGGCTCGCAGCTGTTTGAGCGAAGCGAGTTCTGCGAGACCCCGCGAAATGCGAGCACCGCAGGGAAGCCCGAAGGGCCGGCACAGTGGGGCTGGCTGCGCCGCACCGAGTACCGGACGCCCTTCAAAAAGAAGCGCTACTTCCCCCGACGAACCCGCCGAATCTCATCCAAGATCAGGCAGATAGCCCCAAGCGTGATCGCACTGTCCGCCGCATTGAACGCCGGGAAATACCAGTTGCCCGCGTGAAAGCTCAGGAAGTCCACGACATAGCCGTGCATCATCCGGTCGACCACGTTGCCGATGGCGCCGCCCAGGATGCAGGCCATCGCGAACGAAAAGAGCTTCTGCCCCGCGTGCGACCTCAGCATCCACACGATGAACACCGCAGCCGCCACGCCGATCGCCGTGAAGAACCAGCGCTGCCACCCCGAATGGTCGGCCAGGAACGAGAAAGCAGCCCCCGTGTTGTGCGCCCGCACGACGTTGAAGAAGCTCGTCACGTAGGTCGCGTCGCCGAGCTTGTAGTAGCCCAGGATCAGCGTCTTGGTGAACTGGTCGATGATCACGATGATCACCGCCAGCCCGAGCCAGGGCCAGATGCCCAGGCTGCCGCCGCGCGAACGCGATGCCGATGCGGAGCGTGGGGAACGTGTCGTGGCCATCAGGCAAAGCTCCGGGATTCGCCGGCGCCGAACAGGTTGCTCGTGCAACGGCCGCAGATCGTCGGATGCGCCGGGTCGTGGCCCACGTCCTCGCGGTAGTGCCAGCAGCGCTCGCACTTCTGCGCGGTGCTCGGCGCCACGGTGGTCACCAGCGTTTCGCCCGCAGCCAGCGTGATGGCCGAGGTGATGAAGACGAACTTCAGGTCGTCGCCCAGCGTGCTCAGGAGCGCGAAGTCGTCGGCCGGTGCGCTCAGTTGCAGGTCGGCCAGCAGCGATGAGCCGACCTTGCCTTCGGCACGCACGGCTTCGATGTCCTTGTTGACCACATCGCGGATCTCGCGGATGCGGCTCCACTTGCCGAGCAATGCTTCATCGGGCGCGTCGAACTTGCAGTACGTCTCCGCGAAGATCGATTCGCCCGGCTTGCCGGTGCTCACGAATTTCCACGCTTCCTCGGCGGTGAAGCTCAGGAACGGCGCCATCCAGCGCAGCATGGCTTGCGAGATGTGCCAGAGCGCCGTCTGCGCACTGCGGCGCGCGAGCGAGCCCGGGGCGGTCGTGTAGAGACGGTCCTTCAGGATGTCGAGGTAGAAGCCGCCCAGGTCTTCCGAGCAGTAGATCTGCAGCTTGGACACCACCGGATGGAACTCGTACACCTTGTAGTGCGCGAGGATCTCGGCCTGGAACTGCGAGGCGCGCGCCAGCGCGTAGCGGTCGATCTCGAACAGCTGGTCGAGCGGCACCGCATCCTTCTGGATGTCGAAGTCGCTGGTGTTCGCCATCAAGAAGCGTAGCGTGTTCCGGATGCGGCGGTACGAGTCCACCACGCGCGCGAGGATCTTGTCGTCGCCCGCGATGTCGCCCGAATAGTCGCTCGCAGCCACCCAGAGGCGGATGATTTCCGCGCCCAGCTTGCTGCTGATCTCTTGCGGATCGATGCCGTTCTTGAGCGACTTGCTCATCTTGATGCCCTTGGCATCCACGGTGAAGCCGTGCGTGAGCAGGCCGCGGTAGGGCGCGCGGTCTTCCAGCGCGCAGGCGATCAGCAGCGACGAATGGAACCATCCACGATGCTGGTCATGGCCTTCGAGGTACAGGTCGGCTTCGGGGCCGGTCTCGTGGTGCACGTTCGGGTGCGTGCCGCGCAGCACGTGATAGAAGGTCGAGCCCGAGTCGAACCACACCTCCAGGATGTCGGTGCTCTTCGTATAGCTGGGTGCGTCTTCGGTGCCCAGGATTTCCTCGGCGGTGACACGGCTCCAGGCCTCGATGCCGCCCTTCTCGACGATGTCGGCGGCCTGGTCGAGGATTTCCATGGTGCGCGGATGCAGCTCGCCCGAATCCTTGTGCAGGAAGAACGGGATCGGCACGCCCCAGCTGCGCTGGCGGCTGATGCACCAGTCGGGCCGCCCGGCGATCATGTCGTGCAGGCGCGCCTTGCCGTTCTCCGGATAGAAGGTCGTTTGCTCGATCGCGTCGAGCGCGGTCTGGCGCAGCGTCTTGGGCGCCTTGTCCTTGGTGAACACGCCTTCGCCTTCGTCCATGCGAACGAACCACTGGGCCGCCGCGCGGTAGATCACCGGCGTCTTGTGGCGCCAGCAGTGCGGGTAGCTGTGGGTGATGGTCTCGGTGGTCAGCAGGCGGCCGGCGTCGCGCAGCGCGGCGATGATCACCGGCACGGCCTTCCAGATGTTCTGGCCGCCGAACAGCGGGAAGTCGGGCGCGTAGCTGCCGTTGCCCTGCACCGGGTTCAGGATGTCGTCGTACGCCACGCCGTGGGCGATGCAGGAGTTGAAGTCGTCCACGCCGTAGGCGGGCGAGGAGTGCACGAGACCCGTGCCGTCGGTGGCGGTGGCGTAGTCGGCCAGGTACACGGGCGACAGGCGCTTGTAGCCCTGGTTGCCGTTCTCGTCCTTGACGTCGTACAGCGGATGCTCGAATTCGAGCCCGCCGAGCGCCTCGCCCTTCACCGTGGCCAGCACCTTGCCGTCGAGCGCATAGCGCGTCATGCACATCTCGACCAGCGAGTTGGCCAGGATCAGGAGGCCGCGCTCGGTGTCGACCAGCGAGTACTCGATCTCGGGGTTGAGGTTGATCGCCTGGTTGGCGGGGATCGTCCACGCGGTGGTGGTCCAGATCACGGCGAAGATGTCGCCGAGGATCGTGTGATCGGTGCCGAAGGCCTTGAGCACCTTCTCGCGCTCGTGCGCCTTGAAGGCCACGTCGATGGTCTGGCTCTTCTTGTCGGCGTATTCGATTTCGAACTCGGCCAGCGACGAGCCGCAGTCGAAGCACCAGTACACGGGCTTGAGGCCCCGGTAGACGAAGCCGCGCTCGATCACGCGCTTGAACGCGCGCAGCTCGCCGGCTTCGTTGGCGAAGTCCATGGTCTTGTAGGGATGGTCCCATTCGCCCAGCACGCCCAGGCGCTGGAAGTCGAGCATCTGCTGCGCGATCTGCTCGGTGGCGTAGGCGCGGCTCTTGGCCTGCATCTCGTCGCGGCTGAGGTTGCGGCCGAACTGCTTTTCGATGGCGTTCTCGATCGGCAGGCCGTGGCAGTCCCAGCCGGGCACGTAGAGCGCGTCGAAGCCTTCGAGCTGGCGCGCCTTGGTGATCATGTCCTTCAGGATCTTGTTCACCGCGTGGCCCATGTGGATCTGGCCGTTGGCGTACGGGGGGCCGTCGTGCAGGATGAACTTGGGCGCGCCGTGGCGGGCGTCGCGGAGGCGGTGGTAGCGGCCTTCGTCGTTCCATTCCTTCACCCAGCCCGGTTCGCGCTTGGGCAGGTCGCCGCGCATCGGGAAGGGGGTGTCGGGCAGGTTCAGCGTGGAACGGTAATTGGTGGGGGAAGCAGCGTCAGACATGTTGGGGTGCGAAACAGAGGGGGCTTCGACAGGCTCAGCCCGAACTGCATTGAGCGGTCGGTGCGGAAGATATAGCCGTTCGCCCTGAGCTTGTCGAAGGGCGGCAGCACGGGGCGTGCAGGGCTAAATTCGGTCGCGCGTGGTCTGGCGGTGGACTTCCGCGTGGTGTTGGGCGTGGGTCGATGCAAAGAACGCACGTGCGTCGCGCCCATCCTTGGCGATGCCCGCAGTCAGGGCCTCGAGGCTGGTGTAGCGCAATTCGTCGTGCAGTTTGTGCAGGAGTTCCACGCGGACGATTTTACCGTAGGCCCCTTCGGACCCCAGATGCGAGGGCCACTCCAGGCAATGCGTCTCCAGCAGCACCCGGCCGCCATTGACGTCGTTGGCGTCCAGCGAGGGGCGCACGCCCAGGTTGGCCACGCCGGGCAGCGGCTTGTCGGCCAAGCCGTGGACCAGCACCGCGAAGATGCCGCTTGCGGCCGGTTTCCAGTGCTTGAAGCGCAGGTTGAGGGTGCGAAAGCCATCGTCCAGCCCCGGCGCCGAGGCACCCAGCGCGCGGCCGAGCTTGCGGCCGTGGACCACGTGGCCCGAGATCGTGTAGGGCCGGCCGAGCAGCGTCTGGGCATCGGCCATGCGGCCCTCGGCCAGCGCCTCGCGCACCGCGGAACTGGAAACGCGCAGGCCGTGCCCGTCGCCGGGCCGCCCCAAGACGGGCGCACCCCCTCGGGGGGCAGCGGGGCGAAGCCGCGCGTGGGGGTCCGATATTTCATAGCTGTTCATGCGCGCCACGTCGAAGCCGCGCGTGTCGCCGGCTGCATCGAGCATGGCGTAGTCGCCGGCCCGCTTGGCGCCGAAGCGGAAGTCGTCGCCCACCAGCACATAGCGTGCGCCCAGGCCGTCGACCAGCACGTCCTGGATGAATTCCTCGGGCGATTGGGAAGCCAGCCGGCCGTCGAAGGGCAGCACGATGGTCTGCGCCACGCCGCAGGCTGCGAGTTCGCTGAGTTTGTCGCGCAGGGTGCCGATGCGGGCCGGCGCAAGGTCGGGCTTTTTGGTCAGCGCAGCGAAATAGTCGCGCGGGTGCGGCTCGAAAGTCAGCACGCAACTCGGCAGCCCGCGCTGGCGAGCCTCGGTCTGCAACAGCGCGAGCATGGCCTGGTGGCCACGGTGCACGCCGTCGAAATTCCCAATGGTGAGGGCGCAGGCAGGGGCTACGCCTGGGTGCCGGAAACCGCGAAAAACCTGCATCGGTGAGTATCTTTTTGATAGCGCCTTGCGCCCGTCGAATGGGCGAATCAGGCCGTTTTGTCACAAAGCCGGTATATTGTGACGCAGTGCGTTGCCTGGCGTGGGTCTCCGATGCACTCCGTGTCCCTGGTCTTTCCGTGTTCTCTCACTTTCTTGAGGAGGCGTGTGTGAAGGTCTTGAAGCTGTCGGCCCAAGGGCTGCCCCAGTCATGGATATCGCTCGAACAGGCGGTGATTCACTACGCGGCGGACGAAGTTCGCTGGGAAGTGGGCGCGCAGGTGGCGGTGTTTCGCGGCGGGCACAACGCCGTCACGGGCGAGCAGTCGCAGATTGCGATCAACAGCATCATCGGCACCAAGGGCGTGCCGCGCATCAATCCCTTCACCCAGCGTCCGGGGCTCACCAACAGCAAGCTGTTCTCGCGAGACCGCAATGTTTGCGCCTATTGCGGCGGGCATTTCCACGAAGACGAGCTCACGCGCGAGCACATCATTCCCTTCGCCCAGAAGGGCATCGACACCTGGATGAACGTGGTCACGGCCTGCAAGCCGTGCAACCACCGCAAGAGCAGCCGAACGCCCGAGCAGGCAAACATGCCGCTCTTGTATGCGCCCTACGTGCCCAGCCTCTGGGAAGATTTCATTCTGCGAAACCGCCGCATCCTGGCGGACCAGATGGAATTCCTGATGGCGCACCTGCCGCAGAGCTCGCGGCTGCACGACACCTAGCTTCTTCAGCGCTTCCAGTCCGGCAGCCGCTTTTCGATGAAGGCCTGAACGCCTTCGAGCGCGCTCTCGTCCATCATGTTGCAGGCCATGGTCTGGCTGGCGTCGGCCAGCGCGGCTTCGATGCCGGTTTCCAGCTGACGATAGAAGAGTGCCTTGCCGAGCGCCAGCGCCGTGCGGGGCTTGGCAACGATGCTGGCGACCAGCGCTTCGACCGTGGCGTCGAGTTCGGCCGGCGCCGCCACCCGGTTGACCAGCCCCTTCTCGCGCGCTTCCTGCGCGCTGATGAATTCGCCGGTCACCAGCATCTCGAAGGCTTCCTTGCGGCCGAGGTTGCGCGACAGCGTGACGCTCGGGGTGGCACAGAACAGCCCCACATTGACGCCGCTGACCGCAAAGCGCGCCTCGCTCGACGCCACGGCCAGGTCGCACACCGCGACCAGCTGGCAGCCTGCGGCGGTCGCGATGCCGTGCACGCGAGCGATCACCGGCACGGGCAGCCGCTGGATCGACAGCATCATCGCGCCGCAGCGCTCGAAGAGCTGCTGGTAGTAGCCGAGCGACGGTTCCGCGCGCATTTCCTTGAGGTCATGCCCCGCGCAGAAAGCCTTGCCCTCGGCCGCGATGACGACTGCGCGAACGGTCTCGTCGGCGGCGATGTCGCCGAGCGCCTCCTCCAGCGCACCGAGCATGCCCTCCGACAGGGCGTTGCAGGAAGCCGGGCGGGTCAGCGTCAGCGTGACCACGCCGCGCGCATCTCGCGCCGTCCGCACGAAAGGGGAGGCCGTGTCGTTCATGCCGGCGATCCTCAATAGGTCAGTTCGAGCACGGTCACATGCTCCTTCACCGCCGGCCATGTCAGTCCGGTGATGCGCTCGCCGTTGAACTCCCCGGTGACCGCGCGCTGCGGTTCGCTCGCGGCGATGCGCAACCTGGAGCTCGATACGCCCGAGCCCTTTGGTGGCACGCCAGCCGGCGGGCTTTGGCCGTCGAAGCGCATGGTGTCGCGCTCTGCATCGAAGTACCCGCGCGGACGTGTGAACACCACGACCACGTTGGCACTGCCATCGGCCGGGGTGAGCCGCTCTGGGCGCAGGTGCACGACGCTGCTGCTGCGCGGGAACGGGCTGCGGTAGATGTGCGTGGTGCCGTAGCCGCTCGCACTCAGCACGAACTCGTACGCCGTGTCGCCGCGTGCATTGAACGGACCCCATCGGCCATCGGCACCGATGTTCTTGCTGTGCACCGCATCGCCGCGCCGCACGCCCGTGGTTGGATCGACGGCGTAGATGCGCAGTTGTCCGCCGTTCAGCGAAAGGTTTTCCGCACCGATCGCGCGGCCGTCGAGCACCACGTTCGCTTCGGCCGCCACTGCCGTGCTGCGCGGCGCCGCGCCGGTCAGGAACTGCCATGTCGCGGCAAACGCGGCGGGCGAGAACGAGGTCTCGCGGTGATCGACGCGCGGCAGCACGACGTTCGTCGCGCCCTTGAGCGCCGGCCCGTCGGGGCCGATGTTCGTCGGCTTCCCGGGTGCGCCGATCCAGACGCCGTCGGGCTGCGCGTACTTGTCGTTGTTGTCCGAGCGCAGCGTGAGCCACTTCACGCCGGGCGTGACCTCGTCGCCGTTCGCACCCTTGGGCGTATTGAGTTGCTGCATGAAGCCCGAGAGGCCCGAGAACTCGTTGTTCTCGCGGAAGCCTTTCACCGCCCAGATGCCGTGCGCCGGATTGCCGCCCAGCACCACATGGCTCACCACGGCCGCGCCGCCGCCGTTCTGCACGTAGTTGCGGATGGTGTTGCCGCCGCGCGAGTTGCCGATCAGCACCACCTTGCTCGCGCCCGTGGCTTTGAGCACCTTGTCGACCTCGGCCTTCAGGAAGACGGCCGAGTCGGTCGTGGAACTGCGACCGGGCTGGGCCACGGCATCGTCGTCGCGGGCCACCGGGTTCGGCTGGTCGACCGCAAAGAGCCGGTCGCGCGGCCAGCCGTTCGACTCGAAGCGCCAGATCGTGGTCTGCCACAGCGCCGCCGAATCGCCGTTGCCGTGCATGAAGACGATCGGCGGTCGTTCGGTGTAGGAGGGCGTTGGGGCTGTAGCGCAGGCGGTCAGCATGGCGGTGGATGCGAGCCCTGAAATGGCCATGGCAAGGATGGTGCGGCGTGATTGCATGTTTCGTTCCTGGCTGGGTTCCAAGTGAAAACGCCCACCGGCGCGAGGCGGGCGGGCGTTGGATGCTATGAGAAAAAGACTGTCAGGCGAAGACGCCGGCGGTGTCCTGCATCCGGGCCGACACTTCGCCCAGGTGGTGCAAGGTGTCGCCGAAGGTCAGCTCCAGCTGCGTGAGCTTGCGGAAGTAATGGCTGCCGATGTATTCGTCAGTCACCCCGATGCCGCCATGCAGCTGCACCGAGTTCGCGGCCACGTAGCGCATCGACGTGCCCAGCTGGTACTTGGCGCGCGCCAGCGCCTGGCGTCGTTCCTCGGCCGGGGCGTTGAGCTTGAGCGTCGCGTAGTAGCTCATCGAGCGTGCGAGTTCCAGCTGCATCTTCATGTCGGCGACGCGGTGACGCAGCGCCTGAAAGGTAGAGATGGTCACGCCGAATTGCTTGCGCTGGTTCATGTAGTCGACGGTGAGGGCGACGGTCTTGTCCATCACGCCGACGGCTTCGGCGCAGGTGGCGGCAATGCCGACGTCGACCGCGTATTCCAGCGCGGCCAGGCCATCGGCCGTGACCAGCGTGGCATCGGCCTTGTCGAACACGACCTCGGCCGCGCGGCCGCCGTCCTGCGTGCCGTAGCCGCGGGCTTCCACGCCGCTGGCGCTGCGCTCGACCAGGAAGAGGGCGATCTTGCCGTCGACCTTGGCCGGAACGAGGTACGCATCGGCTTCGTCGCCCACGGGCACCACGCTCTTGGCGCCGGTCAGGGAATAGCCGTCGCCGGACTTCGCGGCATGGGCGTCGCACACGTCCAGGCGATACCGCGCCTTACGCTCCTGGTAGGCCAGTACCACGATGGCCTGGCCGCCCGCAATGCGCGGCAGCCAGTTGTCCTTGGTGCCTGCGTCGGCATAGCCACTGAGCACGGCGCCGGCGATCAGCGTCTGCGCGAAGGGCTCCAGCACGATGCCGCGGCCCAGTTCTTCCATCACGACCATGCCGGCCACCGGGCCCATGCCCAGGCCGCCGTCGTCTTCGGCGATGTAGAGGCCGCCCAGGCCGAGTTCGGCCAGTTCGTCCCACGCCTCGCGCGAGAAGCCGCCCTTGGCCTCGATGCCGCGGCGGCGCTCGAAGTCATAGCCCTTGTCGACCCACTTGCGAACGGCGTCGCGCAGCTGTTCCTGGTCGTCGGTGAAATTGAAATCCATGTTCTTGTCTCCTCAGCCCAGCACCGTCTGGGCGACGATGTTGCGCTGTACTTCGTTCGAACCGCCATAGATGGTGGTCTTGCGCATGTTGAAGAAGGTCGATGTCAGCGGCGCGAGCGCCGGGTTGCCGCCCGGGAAGTTGCCCTGCCAGCCGGCTTCCATGGCTTCGCGGATCAGCGGCAGCGAGTAGGGGCCGCCGGCCAGCATCATCAGTTCGCTGTAGCGCTGCTGGATCTCGCTGCCGCGGATCTTGAGCAGGCCCGCGACGTCCAGCGAGTTCTTGCCCGAGGTGGCGGCCGAGAGCACGCGCAGCACCATCATTTCGAGGGCGACGATGTCGACTTCGAGCTTGGCGATCTCGTCGCGGAAGCGCTGGTCGTCGTAGACGCCTTCGCTCCTGGCGATGCGCTTGAGGCGCTCGAGCTCGCGCTTGGCGCGGTTCACGTCGGCGATGTTGGTGCGTTCGTGCGAGAGCAGGTGCTTGGCGTAGGTCCAGCCCTTGTTCTCTTCGCCGATGAGGTTCTCGGCGGGCACTTCGACGTTGTCGAAGAACACTTCATTCACTTCATGGCCGCCATCGAGCAGCTTGATCGGGCGCACGGTGACGCCGGGCGATTTCATGTCGAGCAGCAGGAAGCTGATGCCGGTCTGCGGCTTGCCTTCGTTGCTGGTGCGCACGAGGTTGAACATCCAGTCGCCATATTGGCCGAGCGTGGTCCAGGTCTTCTGACCGTTGACGATGTACTTGTCGCCCTTGCGCTCGGCCTTGGTCTTGACGGAAGCCAGGTCGGAGCCCGAGCCCGGTTCACTGTAGCCCTGGCTCCACCAGACTTCGCCGCTGGCGATGCCGGGGAGAAAGCGCTTTTGCTGCTCTGCGTTGCCGAAGGCCATGATCACCGGGGCGACCATCACGGGGCCGAAGGGAATGATGCGGGGCGCGCCGGCGAGGGCGGTTTCTTCCTCGAAGAGGTGGCGCTGGATGGCTGTCCAGCCCGGGCCGCCGAATTCGGTGGGCCATCCGTAGCCCAGCCAGCCCTTCTTGCCCAGGATCTTGGCCCAGCTCTGCAGGTCGTCGCGCGTGAGTTCGAGCGCGTTGTGCACCTTGTGCGAAATCTCCTGGGGGAGGTTTTCCTTGACCCATGCGCGAATCTCTTCGCGGAACTTCTGTTCTTCGGGTGTGAAGCTCAAATCCATGCGTGCCTCGCTGTGTTGATCGGTTCACCGCAGACGCGGTGTGTCTCCGGAACGCCGAGTTTTAGCACGGTCGTGCTGCGATCCGGTGTCCGCGCGGCGACAAGCCGTCCACGGATAATCCCGCCCTCCCATGAAGAACATCGTGATCCTGATTTCCGGCGGCGGCTCCAACATGGCCGCCATCGTGCGTGCCGCCGAGCGCGACCGCTGGGCCGAGCGCTTTGGCGCGCGCATCGCGGCTGTCGTGAGCAACAAGGCGGAAGCCGGCGGGCTTGAACTTGCCAGGTCGCACGGCATTGCCACCGAAGTCGTTCCGCACAGGGAGTTTCCGACGCGCGAGGCCTTCGACGAGGCGCTGGCGAAAGTCGTCGACGCCTATTCGCCGGCGCTGGTGGTGCTGGCGGGGTTCATGCGCATCCTGACGCCGGGCTTCGTGGAGCGCTATGCGGGCCGGCTGGTGAACATCCATCCCTCGCTGCTGCCGGCTTTTCCGGGGCTTCATACCCACCAGCGTGCCATCGATGCAGGTTGCAAGGTGGCCGGCGTGACCGTGCACCAGGTGACCACCGAACTCGACCACGGGCCGATCCTCGCGCAGGCGGTGGTGCCCGTGCTGCCCGACGACACCGCCGCCACGCTGGCGGGCAGGGTGCTGGCGCAGGAACATCAGTTGTATCCACGCGCCATTGCCGGATGGCTGTCAGATACATCAAGTCACATTCGTTAATTTTGTTTATATTGGCGGGTTTTCGGGAGTACGAAGTGAGGAAGAAAACCCTATCCCTGCTGCTGACCGTCGCTGGAGCCGCCCTCGTGGCGGGCTGTGCGGCGTCGGCACCGGCATCTGCGCCTGCCCAGGCTCCAGCGAGCACCGCGCGGTCGGAGCCTGTCTACCAATGCAATGCGGACGGCGCCAGGTTTGCCGTCGGGCAGCCGCTGACGCCGCAGCTCGAAGCCGCGGCCCGGGTCCGGTCCGGTGCGGGGACCGTCCGTCTGCGCAAGCCGGGCGAGGCCGTCACGATGGAACTCAACGGCGCGCGGCTCAACCTTCATGTCGATGCACGCAACCGTGTGACCGATGTCGGCTGCGGTTGACCCGTGCCCCGCCGGCCCGGCTAGATCGGCGTGAACCTGCGCCGCATCGCGCCGTCGATCTCGATCGTTTCGCCGAACATCGCGGCGGGGCGGACCCAGAGGCCTTGGGCCCCGTAAAGCGCGCGGTACAGCGTCATGGGCTCCAGGGTTTCGCTGTGGCGCACGGTGCCCAGGACTTCGTATTCGCCGCCCTTGTAGTGGCGGTAGCGGCCTGGAGGCGTTTCGATCAGGGGTGGCAGGTCGTCATCGTTCAACGGGAGCTTCTTTCTTCAAAAACGGTCGGTGCTTGATTTGACGGGAGTCGAATGGATCGCGCGGATTTTGTTCACCTGGTTCGACTGAGCGAGCATGCCAGTGCCGAGAACAGCGCGCGCTACCGGCGCGGCGTCGCGGCGTTTGCCGCGCTAGGCTACCTCTGGGTGCTCGGCTGCCTCGGACTCTCGGTGGGCATCATCGCCTGGGTGGTTTCATCGCTGGGGCGCGAACGCTTCAGCGTGTCGCGCGGCTGGCTGCTGGTCTTTGCGCTGGGGCTGCTCTGGGCCACGGTGCGCGCACTCTGGGTGCGCTTCGACGAGCCGGAGGGCAAGGAGCTGTCCCGCACCGACGCGCCGGCGCTCTTCGAGGCACTGGACCGCATCCGCGGAAAGATCAAGGGTCCGCCGGTCCACCGCGTCTACCTCGACGACGACTTCAACGCCAGCATCCGCCAGGTGCCGCGCTTCGGCCTGTTCGGCGGCGCGGTCAATTCCCTCAACATCGGCCTGCCGCTCCTGATGATGCTGGACCGGCAGCGGCTGCTGTCGGTGCTGGCGCACGAGTACGGCCATCTGCGCGGCAATCACGGCAAGTTGAGCGCCTGGATCTACCGCACGCGGCTGTCCTGGCTGAAGCTGGACGCGAGCCTGCAGCGCGACGAAGGCGTGATGGCGCTGTTCTCGCAGGCCTTCTTTCGCTGGTACTTCCCGCGCTTCGCGGCCAGGACCTTCGCGCTGGCCCGGCAGGACGAATACGAGGCCGACCGCATTTCGGGCCGGCTGCTCGGCACGACGGTGGCTGCGGCCGCGCTGACCGAGATCGCGATCAAGGGCGACTGGTATGCCAACGAGTTCTGGCCCTCGCACTGGGCGCGCGCCGAACTGGAGCCGCAACCCCCCGGGCCGTTCGCAGCCCTGCGCAAGCTCGCCCAATTGCCGCCGAGCGACGATTTCGCCCGCCAGGCGCTGCGCGAGGCGATGCGCCGGGTGAGCGACCTTGACGACACCCATCCGGTGCTGCGCGACCGGCTGGAGGCGCTGGGCCAGAAGGCGGCTGTGCCGCCCTGGTCGGAGCGGCCGGCGCTCGACCTGCTGGCCGACAGCGCGGCGTGGATCGGCCATTTCGACAACCAGTGGCGCCGCGCCCACGCCGGCGACTGGAAGCAGCACCATGCGCACCGCTCGCGCATCCGCGAGCGCATCGCGGTACTCGCCGCGCGTGGCGAGCGCAACACGCCCGACGAGATGGTGGAGTGGGCCGATTCGGAGCGCCGGCTCGATCCGGCCGCGCCGGTGCGTCTGCGCTACGAAAGCGCGCTCTGCATCGCGCCGGAGCATCCTGGTGCGCTGCGGGGCTTGGTCCAGATGCTGCCCGAGAACGACCGCGCCGCCCGGCTCGCGGTGCTCGAGCGGCTGCATCAGTCCGGGGCCGCCAGCCGCTGGTGGGCCGCCAGGAGTGCCGTTTCTTCGCTGGAAGACGCCTATGCCGGGGCGCACGACGAGGAGGCGCTGAAGCTGTGGCGCGGCCGCCTCAAGGAGGCGGAGGAGGCCGAGGCGCGCGCTTGGGAGGAAATCACCGGGACGCCGGTCTTCAGCCAGATCGGGCAGCATGACCTGAACGACCATGAACTGGGCGAGTTGAGGGCGGATTTTGTTCGCTGCCTCCCCATGTCGCGGGCCTGGCTGGTGCGCAAGAACCTGCGCGAATTCCCGTGGCGGCGAGCCTACATCGTGTTCGTCGAACTGCCGGCGCTCGACGACGACGACCGCTGGCAGCTGTGCCGCCAGCTTGAGCAGACGCTGACCCTGCCGGGCGCGACGCTGGTGCTGTGGGCCGGCCATTCGCCGACGCTGGCGGATATAGAGCAGCATGCTTTCGGGGCGGTCTGGACGCGCGAGGCCTAGCCCGGCGGGCGCCTGAGACAATCGGGGGATGCACCCCAAAGCCCTGTTGGAGGCCACCGCCGATCTGGTGGGCCTTGTCCTGAAATTCGATCACCCGGCCGACCAGGTCGTTTCCCGCTTCTTTCGCGACCACCGCGAGTTCGGCCCGCGCGAGCGCGCCACGCTGGCCGAGACCGTCTACACCGTCCTGCGCAAGAAGCTTTTGTTCGACCATCTCTCGCCTTCGGGCAGCGGGTCGAAGGAGCGCCGCATGGCGATCCTCGGCTTCCACGGTCCCCGCGACTTCCTGAAGAGCGCGCTCAACGACACCGAGAAGCGCTGGCTCGACAACTGCGATGCCGTGAAGCCGGACGACCTGCTGGAGCGCCATCGCCACAATCTGCCGGAATGGCTGGTCGCGCCGCTCAAGGCGCAACTCGGCGACGGATTCTGGCCGCTGGTCGAAAGCCTGCAGCAGCCCGCGCCGCTCGATCTGCGTGTCAATGCGCTGACCGACAAGCGGGCGGAGGTGAAGGCGGAGCTTGCGAAAGCTGCTATCAAATCTGAAGTGACGCCGTTCTCGCCCTGGGGCTTGCGCATCGAAGGCAAGCCGGCGTTGACCAAGCTGGACGCGTTCGCCCGCGGCGCCGTCGAGGTGCAGGACGAGGGCTCCCAACTGCTCGCGCTGCTGCTGGACGCCAAGCGCGGCGAGATGGTGGTCGATTTCTGTGCCGGCGCGGGTGGCAAGACCCTGGCCATCGGCGCCACGATGCGGAATACCGGTCGTCTTTACGCCTTCGACACCTCGGCACACCGGCTCGACGCGCTCAAGCCACGGCTGGCGCGCAGCAAGCTGTCGAACGTTCATCCGGCCGCGATTGCGCATGAGCGGGACGACCGTATCAAGCGGCTCGCGGGCAAGATCGACCGGGTGCTGGTCGACGCGCCCTGCTCGGGGCTCGGAACGCTGCGGCGCAATCCGGACCTGAAGTGGCGGCAGTCGCCCAAATCGGTGGAGGAGTTGACGGTCAAGCAGGCCGCGATCCTGCAAAGTGCGGCCAGGCTCGTGAAATCGGGCGGCCGGCTGGTTTACGCCACCTGCAGCGTGCTGCCGGAAGAAAACGAGGCCATTGCCGAGGCTTTCGGTGCCGCCAACCCCGATTTCGAGCCCCAGGACGCTGCGGAACTGCTGCAAGGTCTCAAAGTGGAGGGGTTCGAGGCGCTTTGCGCCGGTGGGACAGACGGCAAGCGCTATTTACGCCTGTGGCCGCACCGTCATTCGACAGATGGTTTCTTTGCGGCGGTGTGGAACCGCAAATAGAGGCCGGACTCCAAAGTAGGGTTAATCAGCGCTTTTCTTGAAGGGTAAACGGCCTCGTTTTGACCCTGTCGCCTTAAAATCGCCGGTTAGCTTAAGGCTGCACCTTCGTGTGGCTATGGAGTACCTGACTCAATGTTGCTTCCTGACTCGGTCGTTTTCAACGCGGCCATCCAATGGCTCGGACACGGCTTGTGGGACATCGCATGGTGGCAAGTCGTGCTGTACACGCTTGTCACCACACACATCACGATTGCTGCGGTCACGATTTTCCTGCACCGCACGCAAACGCACCGGGCCATGGATCTGGGTCCGATCCCTTCGCATTTCTTCCGCTTGTGGCTGTGGCTAGGCACCGGCATGGTGACCAAGGAATGGGTTGCCATTCACCGCAAGCACCACGCCAAGTGCGAAACCCAGGAAGACCCGCACAGTCCGCAGGTCAAGGGCATCGACGAAGTGTTCTGGCGCGGCGCGGAGCTCTACCGCAAGGAGTCGAAGAACAAGGACACGATCGATCGCTACGGCCACGGCACGCCCGATGACTGGATCGAACGCAACCTGTATTCGCGCTACAGCTGGCAAGGCGTGGGGCTGATGCTGGTGATCAACCTGGCGCTGTTCGGCACGCTGGGCATGGCCGTGTGGGCTGTCCAGATGCTCTGGATTCCGATCACCGCCGCTGGCATCATCAACGGCATCGGCCACTACTGGGGTTACCGCAACTTCGAGGCACCCGATGCCAGCCGCAACATCATGCCCTGGGGCCTGATCATCGGCGGCGAAGAGCTGCACAACAACCACCATACCTACCCGACGTCGGCCAAGTTCTCGGTCAAGAAGTACGAATTCGACATCGGCTGGCTCTACATCCAGGCGATGCAGGCCATCGGCTGGGCCAAGGTCAAGAAGGTGCCGCCGAAGATGCAGATGGGCGACATCCAGCCTGTGGCCAACGAGAAGACGCTCGAAGCCGTCATTGCCAACCGCTACGAAGTCATGGCCGGCTATGCCCGTGAAATGCGTCGTGCAACCAGTGAAGAGCTGGCGCTGCTGAAGACCAGGGGCGCCGACATCTCGGTGCTCAAGGCTGCCAAGCGCTGGCTGCACCGTGACGACGACAAGGTGCCTGCATCGGCCCGCACGCATCTTGTGCAGGCGCGTGCCGCCCACCCGGTGCTGGACAAGATGGTGACGATGCGCGAAGAACTGCGCCAGCTCTGGCTGAACACTTCGCAGTCGCGCGAGCAACTGGCGGCCGATCTGGCGGCCTGGTGCCACCGTGCAGAAGCCAGTGGCATTGCCGGCTTGCGCGAGTTCTCGAAGCGTCTGCGTGCGGCTCGCGCCTGAGCGAATCAAGGCGAGTCCACCTCGCTTCCGGAAAACCGGCCAGATGGCCGGTTTTTTTATGCCTGATTTCTGAGCTCCAAGAACGCCGGGCAACAAAAAACCCGCTGGGTAAGCAGCGGGTTTTCGTTGGGAAACCAGGGCCGAATTACTTCAGCTTGATTTCCTTGTATTCGACGTGCTTGCGCGCCTTCGGGTCGAACTTCATGATCGACATCTTTTCAGGCATCGTCTTCTTGTTCTTGCTGGTCGTGTAGAAGTGGCCGGTACCCGCGGTGGATTCCAGCTTGATCTTTTCGCGTCCGCCTTTGCTCGTTGCCATGATTCAGCTCCTTAAGCTTGGCCGCGTGCGCGCAGGTCTGCGAGCACGGCGTCGATACCGTTCTTGTCGATCAGGCGCAGTGCAGCGCTCGAAACGCGCAGGCGAACCCAGCGGTTTTCAGTCTCGACCCAGAAACGGCGGTATTGCAGGTTCGGCAGGAACCGGCGCTTGGTTTTGTTGTTGGCGTGGGAAACGTTGTTTCCGACCATCGGGCCTTTGCCCGTTACGTCGCATACGCGTGCCATGTGGACACTCTTTCTTGAACAGCTGGCACCGGCGCAATCGTGATGATTGCAGGTGTTTTGCAGCTTGACCTCGCCAGAAACGGGTGGCGGTACCCCGGTTTGCCTGAATATCAGGCGCCCCCTGAGAGGGCCCTGTTTCGGCAAAGCCTCGGATTATAGCCCTTTTGGGCCGCAGCCGGCTTAGAGCGTGCCGTCCTGCTCCAGGAAGCGCTGGGCATCCAGCGCGGCCATGCAACCCGTACCGGCGCTGGTAATGGCTTGGCGGTACACGTTGTCCTGCACATCGCCGGCGGCGAAGACGCCGGGGATGCTGGTCATCGTTGCAAAGCCCTGCAGGCCGGAACGGGTCAGGATGTAGTTGTCCTTCATTTCCAGTTGGCCCTGGAAGATGTCGGTGTTCGGGTGGTGCCCGATGGCAATGAAGCAGCCCTTGAGGTCGATCTGCTCGGTCTCGCCGGTCTGCGTGTTCTTGATGCGGATGCCCGTCACGCCCGTGCCGTCGCCGAGCACCTCGTCGAGTTCGTTGTGCAGCTTCAGCACGATCTTGCCTTCGGCAACCTTCTCCTTGACCTTGTCGATCAGGATCGGCTCAGCGCGGAATTTGTCGCGGCGATGCACCAGCGTGACCTTGTTCGCGATGTTGGCCAGGTACAGCGCTTCTTCGACGGCCGTGTTGCCGCCGCCGATCACGCAGACCTCCTGCTCGCGATAGAAGAAGCCGTCGCAGGTTGCGCATGCGGAGACGCCGCGGCCCATGAACTTCTCTTCGGAATCAAGGCCCAGGTATTTGGCAGAAGCGCCCGTCGCAATGATCAGCGAATCGCAGGTGTAGGTGCCACTGTCGCCGGTCAGGGTGAAGGGGCGCTTGCTCAGGTCGACCTTGTTGATGTGGTCGAAAACGATCTGCGTCTTGAAGCGTTCGGCGTGTTCGAGAAAACGCTGCATCAGCTCCGGCCCCTGCACGCCATGCACGTCGGCTGGCCAGTTGTCGACTTCGGTGGTGGTCATCAATTGCCCGCCCTGGGCAATGCCAGTGATGAGCAAAGGCTGGAGGTTTGCACGGGCTGCGTAGACCGCTGCGGTATAGCCGGCAGGGCCGGAGCCGAGAATCAAAACCTTGGCGTGTTGGGTAGCGGACATGAGTAGAAAACCTAGGATATGCGCTGCTTCAGCGTGTACATTTTCAGGGTGGTAGCGATATATGCGGAGTATCACCGCCCGGTTCAACACCGGGTGCACGGTGTTTTCAATGCGCGCGATTGTAGTAATCCATTGGCTTGCCTTTTGGACAAACTCCGCGCGATGTATCAGGGATTGATAAATGTCGATGCTGTCCAACCTTGAATTGCTTCGGCGCGTTCCTTTGTTCGCGTCGTTGACAGCCACGCAGTCCGCAAGCATTGCGGATGCGATCATCAAAAAGCGCTTCAAGCGTGGTGAAGTCGTCGTGGAGCAGGGCAAGAAGTCCGATGCGCTCTACATCATCCTCACCGGGCGCGCCCGCGTGACCAGTGCCGACAGCCGGGGCCGCGAGGTCATCCTGGCGACGCTGCACCCCGGCGACTACCTCGGCGAAATGAGCCTGATCGACGACGAGCCGCATTCGGCCACGGTGCGCACCGAGATCCAGTGCGACGTCCTCATGCTGGGCCGCGATGCGTTTGCACGCTGCCTGCCCGAAAACTCCTCGATGGCCTACAACATCATGCGCGGCCTGGTGCAGCGCCTGCGTCACGCCGACCGCAAGATCGAGTCGCTGGCGCTGATGGATGTCTACGGCCGCGTGGCGCGCTCGCTGCTCGAGTTCGCCGTGGATGACGGCGCCGGCAACCTCAAGGTGCGCGACAAGATTTCCCGCCAGGACCTGGCAAAGATGGTCGGCGCCTCGCGCGAGATGGTGAGCCGCGTGATGAAGGACCTGGAAGAGCGCGGTTTCGTTCAGACCCTCGACGACGGGTCGATGATCGTCAAGGAACGGCTCCTGACGCTCACTTGAGCCTTCGGGCCGGGCGCCACAGGCGGCTCCGGCCTTTTGTTGTAGTGTTCGGGCGTCCGGCCCCCGATTTTCAGGGCCGGGTGCCGTGCTTTTCATGACCTATTCGCTCAATACGCTTCAATCTTCTTCTGCCGCCGATGGGCAACCCGTGCGTGTGCGCGCCATGCGCTTCGCCCACGAGATCACGCTGATCGCAGGATTTGCGGCACTGCTCTTCTGGCTGCTCGCCATGCTGAGCTTCACGCCTTCCGATGCCGCCTGGTCGACTTCGGGCACCGGAGGCGACGTCAAGAACTGGGGCGGCCGCATCGGCGCCTGGCTGGCCGATGGCAGCTACTACGCGGCCGGCTATTCTGTCTGGTGGTGCCTAGCGGCGGGTTTGCGCGCCTGGCTTTCTTCGCTGGCCGACTGGCTGCGTGGCGGCGAAGCCGCCCCGGCCGAGCAACCTCCTCGCGGACGCTTCAATCGCAGCCGCCTGGCGTTCTGGTTCGGCCTCGTCCTGCTGCTGTGCGCCAGCGCCATGCTCGAGTGGTCGCGCCTGTACCGGCTCGAATCGCATCTGCCGGGTTCGGGTGGCGGTGCGCTGGGTTATCTCGTGGGACCGGCCAGCGTCCGCTGGATGGGCTTCACCGGCTCGGCGCTGGTCGCCATCGCCGGCGGCGTGATCGGCTCGGCGCTGGTCTTCCGTTTCTCGTGGAGCCTGATTGCCGAGCGCATCGGTGCCCGGGCCTATTCGCTCTTCGAGTCGCGCCGCGAAAAGCGCGAAATGGCCGCCGACATCGCCATGGGCAAGCAAGCCGCCCGCGAGCGCGCCGAAGCCGACGAGCCCTCTTTCACGCGCGGCGACTTGGGCAGCAAGGGCGGCGAGCCGTCCATGACGACCGATTTCCCCGACGACGAAGAGATCCTCATCGAGCCGCGCCCCAAGCGCCGGCCGCCGTCGCCGCCGGTGCAGATCGAGCCCGCGATGAACGAGGTGCCCAAGAGCGATCGCGTCGTCAAGGAGCGCCAGAAGCCGCTCTTCAAGGAGTTGCCCGACAGCAAGCTGCCGCAGGTCGACCTGCTCGATGCGGCGCTGGTGCGCCAGGAAACCGTCTCCGCCGACACGCTCGAGATGACCTCGCGCATGATCGAGAAGAAGCTCAAGGACTTCGGCGTCGAAGTGCGCGTGGTGCTTGCTTCGCCGGGCCCGGTGATCACGCGCTACGAAATCGAGCCCGCCACCGGCGTCAAGGGCTCGCAGATCCTGGGCCTGGCCAAGGACCTCGCGCGTTCGCTCTCGCTGGTGTCGATCCGCGTGGTCGAGACCATCCCGGGCAAGAACTACATGGCGCTCGAACTGCCGAACGCCAAGCGCCAGTCGATCAAGCTCAGCGAAATCCTCGGCTCGCAGATCTACAACGAAGGCAAGTCCATGCTCACCATGGGCCTGGGCAAGGACATCATCGGCAACCCCGTGGTGGCCGACCTCGCGAAGATGCCGCACGTGCTGGTGGCCGGTACCACCGGGTCGGGCAAGTCGGTGGGTATTAACGCGATGATCCTGTCGCTGCTCTACAAGGCCGAGGCACGCGATGTGCGGCTCTTGATGATCGACCCGAAGATGCTCGAAATGTCTGTCTACGAAGGCATTCCGCATCTGCTGGCGCCCGTGGTCACCGACATGCGCCAGGCCGCGCACGGCCTGAACTGGTGCGTGGCCGAGATGGAGCGCCGCTACAAGCTCATGAGCAAGCTCGGCGTGCGCAATCTGGCCGGATATAACACCAAGATCGACGAAGCCAAGGCGCGCGAGGAGTTCATCTACAACCCCTTCAGCCTCACGCCCGACGATCCGGAGCCGCTCAAGCGCGAGCCGCACATCGTGGTTGTGATCGACGAGCTGGCCGACCTGATGATGGTGGTGGGCAAGAAGATCGAAGAGCTCATTGCCCGCCTCGCGCAGAAGGCGCGCGCCGCCGGCATCCACCTGATCCTCGCCACGCAGCGGCCCAGCGTGGACGTGATCACCGGCCTCATCAAGGCCAACATTCCCACGCGCATCGCGTTCTCGGTGGGCTCCAAGATCGACAGCCGCACCATCCTCGACCAGATGGGCGCCGAGGCGCTGCTGGGCATGGGCGACATGCTCTACATGGCCAGCGGCAGCGGCCTGCCGATCCGCGTGCACGGCGCCTTCGTGAGCGATGAGGAAGTGCACCGCGTGGTGGCCTACCTCAAGAGCCAGGGCGAGCCCGACTACATCGAGGGCGTGCTCGAAGGCGGCACGGTCGATGGGGACGGAGACGGCGACCTGCTGGGCGGCGGCGATGCCGAGAAGGACCCGATGTACGACCAGGCGGTCGAGGTCGTTCTCAAGAACCGCAAGGCCAGCATCTCGCTGGTGCAGCGCCATTTGAAGATCGGCTACAACCGCGCCGCGCGCCTTGTCGAAGACATGGAAAAGGCTGGCCTGGTCAGCGCAATGAGCGGCAGCGGCCAGCGCGAAATCCTGGTGCCGGCGCGCACCGAATAATTGATTGGCACGGCAGCGGCTCGCAATTCCGGTTACGTGCTGAAAGGCAATTTGCAGAAGCGCTCGCGAGCATTGCAAATCTTCATGAAGACCTACACCTGCCGCAATTCGCGGCAGTTAGGGTCGATGCTCTGTGCAATAGCTTTTCCGAGCTTTTCCGAGCTTTTTCGAGGAATCCAAATTGAAAATCCGCCATTGGTTACTGATTGGTCTTCTCTGCTCCGCCAATGCTTGGGCTGGAGGCCTTGAAAGCCTCGAGACCTTTGTGAAAACGGTCAAATCCGGCCGCGCCGAATTCACCCAGACTGTGACCGCGCCTTCGCGCGAAGGCCAGCCCGGCCGCGTCAAGACCTCGACCGGCACCTTCGAATTCCAGCGTCCCGGCAAATTCAAGTTCGACTACCGCAAGCCTTTTGCCCAGAGCATCGTGGCCGACGGCAAGACGCTGTGGCTCTACGACGCCGACCTGAACCAGGTCACGCAGCGGGCCCAGGCGCAGGCATTGGGCTCGACGCCGGCGGCGCTGATTGCCGCAGCGCCCGATCTGCGCGCGCTGCAGGCTGATTTCACGCTCGAAGCCGCGCCCGAACGCGACGGCCTCGAGTGGATCAAGGCCACCCCGAAGAACAAGGATGGCCAACTGCAAAGCGTGCTGGTCGGCTTCCAGGGCGACGCCCTCGCAGCCCTCGAAATCCTCGACAGCTTCGGCCAGCGCTCGGTGCTCAAGTTCAGCAAGGTCGAAGTGAATCCGTCTCTGTCGGCCAGCACGTTCGATTTCAAGGCGCCCCCCGGCGCCGACGTCGTCAAGCAGTAACCACCCCAAGGTTTGGCCACCAGTTCCCACCAACCCCTTGCCGAGCGCCTTCGCCCGAAGACGCTCGGCGAAGTGATCGGCCAGCAGCACCTGCTCGGCCCGGGCATGTCGCTGCGCATCGCCTTCGAATCGGGGCAGCCGCATTCCTGCATCCTCTGGGGGCCACCGGGCACCGGCAAGACCACCATCGCGCGGCTGATGGCCGATGCCTTCGATGCACAGTTCCTGAGCATCAGCGCGGTGTTGGGCGGCGTGAAGGACATCCGCGAGGCCGTCGAGCGTGCCACGGCCGCACGCGACGGCCTGGAGCAGCGGCGCACCATCGTCTTCGTCGACGAGGTGCACCGCTTCAACAAGAGCCAGCAGGACGCCTTCCTGCCGCACGTGGAGTCGGGGCTTTTCACCTTCATCGGCGCGACCACCGAAAACCCCTCGTTCGAGGTCAACTCGGCCTTGCTGTCGCGGGCTGCGGTGTACGTGCTGCAGCCGCTCACGGAGAGCGATCTCAAGCAGATCGTCGCCAAGGCGCAGTCGATCCAGGCGGTCCCGGCCATCGACGGCGCGGCCATCGACCGTCTTGTGGCCTATGCCGACGGCGACGCGCGCCGCCTGCTCAACACGCTCGAGACGCTGGCCGTCGCGGCCCACGCCGAGAAGCTCGAAAGCATCGGCGACGAATGGCTGCTGCGCGTGCTCGGCGAGCGCATGCGGCGCTACGACAAGGGCGGCGAGCAGTTCTACGACACCATCAGCGCGCTGCACAAATCGGTACGCGGCAGCGATCCCGATGCGGCGCTCTACTGGTTCGTGCGCATGCTCGACGGCGGTGCCGACCCGCGCTACATGGCGCGCCGCCTTGTGCGCATGGCGAGCGAGGACATCGGCCTGGCCGATCCGCGCGCGCTGCGCCTGGCGCTCGATGCGGCGGAGGTCTACGAGCGCCTGGGCACGCCCGAGGGCGAACTCGCGCTGGCCGAATGCGTCGTGTACCTCGCGATCGCGCCCAAGTCGAACGCGGTCTACAAGGCCTACAACGCGGTGCGCGCCCTCATCAAGAAGGACAGCACGCGACCGGTGCCCATGCACCTGCGCAATGCGCCCACCAAGCTCATGAAGGAGCTCGACTACGGCAAAGGCTACCGCTATGCGCACGACGAGGCGGGCGGCTTCGCCGCGGGCGAGAACTACCTTCCCGAAGGCCTGGAAGGCCAGGTCTTCTACGAGCCGGTGGAGCGCGGTCTGGAGATCCGCATCGCGGAAAAGCTGCGCGAACTGCGCCGGCTGAACGCTGAAAAGGGCGGCTGATACTCGCCTGCACGCCATGCGCACGCCGCGCATGAACTTACGCCCATACAGCATGGCGTGAGCGGGTAAACCCCGGTCGCTGCGCACCGAATCAGCGCTGGCGCGTGCTTACAATCCCGCCCACAAATCTGCCAGCGACACATGTTGGCTGGTTTTTTGCTTGTCAAGCCAAGGGCGCCAAACCGGTGCCACGGTGGGTGAATGGCACCCCGCAACGGTGCAACACATAGGAAATCGCGTTATGGAAATATTGCTGCAGCAGATCATCAACGGTCTGGTTCTCGGCAGCATGTATGCCTTGATAGCCTTGGGCTACACCATGGTGTACGGCATCATCAACCTCATCAACTTTGCGCACGGAGAAGTGCTGATGGTGGGGGCTCTCACAAGCTGGACCATCATCGGCCTCATGAAGGACGGCATGCCCAACACGCCGGGCTGGCTGATCCTTCTCATTGCATTGATCATTGCCTGCATCGTCGCGGCGACGCTCAATTTCGTGATCGAGAAAGTGGCCTACCGGCCGCTGCGCAACAGCCCCAAGCTCGCGCCGCTCATCACGGCCATCGGCATGTCGATCCTGCTGCAGACGCTGGCCATGATCATCTGGAAGCCGACCAACAAGGCCTACCCCAACCTGCTGCCGACCGACCCCATCCACGTGGGCGGCGCCGTGATCTCGCCCACGCAGGTCATGATCCTCTCCGTCACCGCGTTCTCGCTCGTGGTGCTGATGTGGCTGGTCAACTACACCAAGCTCGGGCGCGCCATGCGCGCCACCGCGGAGAACCCGCGCGTCGCCGCGCTCATGGGCATCCGACCCGACATGGTCATCTCGGCCACCTTCATCATCGGCGCCGTGCTCGCGGCCATCGCCGGTGTGATGTATGCCTCCAACTACGGCATCGCGCAACACGCGATGGGCTTCCTGCCCGGCCTGAAGGCCTTCACCGCAGCGGTCTTCGGCGGCATCGGCAACCTCGCCGGTGCAGTGGTCGGCGGCATCCTTCTGGGTCTCATCGAGGCCATCGGCTCCGGCTACATCGGCACCCTCACGGGTGGCGTGCTGGGCAGCAACTACAGCGACATCTTCGCGTTCATCGTGCTGATCGTCATGCTCACCCTGCGACCGTCGGGCCTGCTCGGCGAACGCGTGGCAGACCGTGCCTAAGGAGCGAGACATGAAGAACAGCAAAAACCTCGCTCTCTACGTCATCGGCGCCATCGCGGTGCTTGCGCTGCCCCTGCTGCTGCAGATGCAGGGCAACGCCTGGGTGCGCATCGCCGACATCGCCTTGCTCTACGTGCTGCTGGCCCTGGGCCTCAACATCGTGGTGGGCTACGCGGGCCTGCTCGACCTGGGCTACGTCGCCTTCTTCGCGGTGGGCGCCTACCTCTTCGCGCTCATGGGCTCGTCGCACCTGACCGAGACCTTCCCGTGGTTCAAGGCCATGTTCCCGAACGGGCTGCATACCTCGCTGCTCATCGTGATTCCGCTTGCGCTCGTGGTGGCCGGCGTGCTCGGCGTGATGCTGGGCGCGCCCACGCTCAAGCTGCGCGGCGACTACCTTGCGATCGTCACGCTCGGCTTCGGCGAAATCATCCGCGTGTTCCTGAACAACCTGGACCAGCCGGTGAACATCACCAACGGTCCCAAGGGCATCACCGCGATCGACTCGATCAAGTTCTGGGGCCTGGACCTCGGCAAGGCCTGGAAGTTCGACGGCTTCACCATCTCCTCGGTGTCGCTGTACTACTACCTGTTCCTGGCCTTGGTGATCGCCACCATCATCATTTCGCACCGCCTGCAGGTCTCGCGCATCGGCCGCGCCTGGATGGCCATCCGTGAAGACGAAATCGCCGCCAAGGCGATGGGCATCAACACCCGCAACATGAAGCTGCTGGCCTTCGGCATGGGCGCGAGCTTCGGCGGCGTCTCCGGCGCGATGTTCGCGGCCTTCCAGGGCTTCGTGTCGCCCGAGTCCTTCAGCCTGATGGAGTCGGTGATGATCGTGGCCATGGTGGTGCTGGGCGGCATCGGGCACCTGCCCGGCGTCATCCTCGGCGCGGTGCTGCTGGCGGCATTGCCCGAAGTGCTGCGCTACGTGGCCGGCCCGCTGCAGTCGCTGACCGACGGGCGCCTGGATGCGTCCATCCTGCGCCAGCTCTTCATTGCGCTCGCGATGATCATCATCATGCTGGTGCGGCCGCGCGGCCTCTGGCCCTCGCCCGAGCATGGCAAGACGCTGACGAAGAAGGGCGGCGTTCCCGTCGACCCGACCCATGCCGCCGTCGCGCCTGGCTCGCTGCAGACCCACGCACCGGGCATCGATTCGCCCGCCGATGAGTTGCCTGGCGGTGCCGAGCGTCCCATGTCGATCAATCCGTGAGCCAAGGAGAACAAGACATGACGACCACCACAGACACCATCCTCGACGTTCGCGGCATCTCCAAGCGCTTCGGCGGGCTGCAGGCCCTCTCCGATGTCGGCATCACCATCAAGCGCGGACAGGTCTACGGCCTGATCGGCCCGAACGGCGCCGGCAAGACCACCTTCTTCAACGTGATCACCGGGCTCTACACGCCCGACAGCGGCACCTTCGAGCTGGCCGGCAAGCCCTACCAGCCAACGGCGGTGCACGAAGTGGCCAAGGCCGGTATCGCGCGCACCTTCCAGAACATCCGCCTCTTCGCCGAAATGACGGCGCTGGAGAACGTGATGGTCGGGCGCCACATCCGCACCCATTCGGGTGTGTTCGGCGCAATGCTGCGCACCAGCAGCTTCAAGGCCGAGGAAAAAGCCATTGCCGACCGCGCGCACGAGCTGCTCGACTACGTGGGCATCGGCAAGTTCGCCGACTACAAGGCGCGTACGCTGAGCTACGGCGACCAGCGCCGCCTCGAAATCGCGCGCGCGCTGGCCACCGACCCGCAACTCATTGCCCTCGACGAGCCGGCCGCCGGCATGAACTCGACCGAAAAGGTGCTGCTGCGCGAACTGATCGACCGCATCCGCAAGGACGACCGCACGATCCTGATTATCGAGCACGACGTCAAGCTCATCATGGGCCTGTGCGATCGCGTGACCGTGCTCGACTACGGCAAGCAGATTGCCGAGGGCACGCCGGCCGACGTGCAGAAGAACGAAAAAGTGATCGAGGCTTACCTCGGAACGGGGGGCCATTGAAATGAGCACAGCAACGATGACGAGCGAAGAAGAAACCCGCGCCACCGCGGTGCAGGCAAAGGCGGCCGGCAAGACGCTGCTCAAGGTCAGCGGCCTGAAGGTCGGCTACGGCGGCATCCAGGCCGTCAAGGGCGTGGATTTCGAGGTGCGCGAGGGCGAGCTGGTCTCGCTGATCGGCTCCAACGGCGCCGGCAAGACCACCACCATGAAGGCGATCACCGGCACGCTGCCTGCGGGCGCGGGCAACATCGAATTCCTCGGCCGCAGCATCAAGGGCCGCGGCGCCTGGGACCTGGTGGGCGAAGGCCTCGTGATGGTGCCCGAAGGCCGCGGCGTCTTCACGCGCATGACGATCACCGAGAACCTGCAGATCGGCGCCTACATCCGCAACGACAAGGCTGGCATCGCGAGCGACATGGAGCGCGTGTTCGTCACCTTCCCGCGCCTGCGCGAGCGCAAGGACCAGCTGGCCGGCACGATGTCGGGCGGCGAGCAGCAGATGCTCGCCATGGGCCGCGCGCTGATGGCGCGCCCCAAGGTGCTGCTGCTCGATGAACCCACCATGGGCCTGTCGCCGATCATGTGCGACAAGATCTTCGAGGTGGTGCAGACCGTGGCCGCGCAGGGCGTCACGATCCTGCTGGTGGAGCAGAACGCCAACCGCGCACTGCAACTGGCCGACCGTGGCTACGTGATGGAGTCCGGGCTCATCACGATGGACGGCGACGCCAAGGAGCTGCTGCGCGACCCGCGAGTTCGCGCGGCGTATCTGGGCGAATAAGCGGCGGCCCCTGGCGGCCGCGTTGACAGCGTTGCGCTCGGGCCGATCAATCCGTTCACGCTGAGCTTGTCGAAGCGCCGCGCGAGGCTTCGACAGGCTCAGCCCGAACGGTTTCGTATCAGTCGACCTTTGCGCCGGTGGCCTTGACCACCTTCTCGTATTTTGCGAGTTCGGTCTTCATGAAAGCGCCGAACTGTTCCGACGAATTGCCCACCGGCTCGGCCAGCAGCGATGCAAAACGGGTCTTCGTTTCCGGCGCGTTCAGCGCGGCGACGAAGGCCTGGTTCAGCTTCACGACCACGTCGTGCGGCGTGCCCGCCGGCGCGACCAGGCCCCACCACGTATCGATCGAGAAGCCCTTGAGCGTGGTTGCCACTGTCGGCACCTCGGGCAGCGAGGCGCTGCGCTCCAGCGTCGTCACCGCAATTGCCTTCAGCTTGCCCGAGCGGATGTTCGGCGCCGCGGTCGCGAGGTTGTCGAAGTTGAAATCGACCTGCCCCGAGATCAGCGCCAGCTGCGCCGGGTTGCCGCCGTTGTACGGAATGTGCAGTGCGAAGATGCCCGCTTCCTTTTTGAACAGCTCGCCCGCCAGGTGCCCGGCGCTGCCGTTGCCGCCGCTGCCGTAGTTGAGCTTGGCGGGGTTGGCCTTGGCATAGCGGATCAGGTCGGCCACCGAGTTGATATTCAGGCGCTTGGCCGTCTCGGCGTTCATCACCAGCACGTTGGGCACGCGGACCATCTGCGTGATCGGCGCGAAATCGGTCGCGGCGTTGAACGGGATCTTGCTATAGAGCCAGGGGTTGACCGCATTGGTGGCGGTGGCGGCGATGCCGATGGTGAGGCCGTCCGGCGGCGCCTTGGCCACGATGTCGGCGCCGATGTTGCCACCCGCACCCGGCTTGTTGTCGATGATGACCGGGCCCAGCACGTCCTTGACGCGCTCGGCCAGCATGCGCGCGGTGACGTCGATCGGGCCGCCAGCGGCGTAGGGCACGACGAGGCGGATGGGACGCTGCTGCTGGGCCGTGGCGTGTCCCGCGGCGAGGGTTGCGGCGCCTGCGAGCAGGGTGAGGAGGAAGCGTCTCGTTTTCATTCTTCTTTGTCTCTGAGGAAAAAATCAGGGCAGCGCCTTGTCGGCCTCTGTGGTGAAGGCGTCGGCAAAGAATTCGTCTTCGGGCAGGCCTGCCAGCGCCACATAGTCGCGCTTGGCCGAGTCGACCACGATGGGCGCGCCGCAGGCATAGACCTGGTGGCCCGAGAGGTCGGCGAAGTCTTCCAGCACCGCCTGGTGGACGAAGCCGGTGCGGCCGGTCCAGTTGTCGTCGGGCGTGGCATTGGAGATCACGGGCACGTAGCGCAGGTTCGGCATCTGGGCCAACTGGCCGCGCACCCATTCGTCCATGTACAGGTCTTCCGGGCGGCGGCCGCCCCAGTAGAGCGTGGCGGGCCGCTCGATGCCCTTGAACTTCATGTGCTCCAGCAGCGCCTTGATCGGCGCGAAGCCCGTGCCCGAGGCCAGCAGGATCATCGGCTTGTCGGAGTCCTCGCGCAGGAAGAAGCTGCCGAAGGGGCCTTCGATGCGCAGGATTTCCTTTTCCTTCATGACGCCGAACACGTGGTCGGTGAACTTGCCTCCCGGCAGGTGCCTCAGGTGCAACTCGATGCCCGTGCCCGGCTGGGCCAGCGTGTGCGGCGCATTGGCCATCGAATAGCTGCGCCGTGCGCCGTCGCGCAGGATGAACTCCACGTACTGGCCCGCATGGAACTGCAGCGGCTCGCCCGCCGGAAGCTGCAGGCGCAGCATCATCACGTCGTGCGATTGCCGCGTGAGGGCCAGCACGCGCACCGGCATCTTGCGGATCGGCAGCGCCCCGGCCTCGGTGACCTGGCGGGATTCGAGCACCACGTCGCTGGTGGCGTGGGCGCAGCAGGTCAGCACGTAGCCTGCGAGCTGCTCCTCGGCGCTCAGGGCCTTGCTCTGATGGGGACCGAGGGTGACCTCGCCCGAGAGCTTCTTGCACTTGCAGGAGCCGCAGGCGCCGTCCTTGCAGCCATAGGGCAGGCCGATGCCTTGACGGATGCCGGCTGCGAGGATGGTTTCGTCGCCGTGAACCACGAAATGGCGCCCGCTGGGTTCGACGGTGATGGAAAAGCCGGCTTCGTGCGGCGGTGCAGCAGTCATCTGTATTCTTCGGCTTGTTTTTCAGCCTGGGTCTGAAACGGAAAGGGAACAGGATTTTGCCTTCAATCAATAGCCCCTCCGGCGCGCTGCCGGCGCGGTTCCGGCGCGAGCGCCTCCTGATCGTCGGTTGCGGCGACGTCGGCCAGCGGGTGGCGCGCGACCTGCGCGGCCGCATGCAGCTGGTGGCGCTCACGTCCTCGGCCGAGCGGGTCGCCGCGCTGCGCAAGGCCGGTATCCGCCCGCTGGTGGGCAACCTGGACGATCCGGCCACGCTGCGCCGGCTGGCGGGCATCGCGACGCGGGTGCTGCATCTGGCGCCGCCCGCGCGAGATGGCGGCACCGCCTGGTGGCGCGACCAGCGCACCACGGCGCTGGCACGCGCACTGAGGTTGCGCTCGGTGCCCTCAACCCTCGTCTATGGCTCGACCAGCGGCGTGTACGGTGATTGCGGCGGCGCCCGCGTGAGCGAAACACGCGCCGTGCAGCCCGACACGCCACGCTCCCATCGCCGAGTGGACGCCGAGCGCGCCGTGCGCTGGCTGGGCCGCAGCGCCGGCGTGCGCGCGAGCATCCTGCGCATTCCCGGTATCTACGCGCCGGATCGCGAGAACGGCACACCGCGAGGCCGCCTGCAGCGCGGCACGCCGGTGCTGCGGCGGGAGGACGACGTTTACACCAGCCACATCCATGCAGACGACCTGGCGCGGGCCTGCATTGCATCGCTGTTCCGCGGCCGGCCGCAGCGCATCGTCCATGCCTCGGACGACACCGAGCTGCGCATGGGCGACTACGTCGATCTGGCGGCCGATCTCTACGGCATGCCGCGCCCGCCGCGCGTGGCGCGCGAAGAGGCGCAGCGCCAGTTGCCGCTGCAACTGCTGAGCTTCATGGGCGAATCGCGCCGGCTCGACAACACGCGGCTCAAGCGCGAGCTGCGCGTGCGGCTTGCACATCCGACGGTGCACACCGGCCTGCGCGCCGACGCCTGAGGGCGCCATGCGCTTCGTCGTCACCGCGACCGAGGTGACCGGTTCGCTGGTCTAACCCTGCCTGGCAGGCTCCGCACATTCGGGCGCGACTTCGTCGAGCGCCAGCGCCAGCCGCTCGACGAGTCGCGTGCTGTACGGCTGCAGGGGATGGATGTCGTCCGCCATGTCGGCAGGATCGAAGCGCACGGCGCCCCAGTCGGCGAACAATGCGCCTTCCTCGCTGGCCACGCGCCGCGCGATGGTGTCGTATTCGTCGCGCAGCGGCATGCGGCCGGCCCTGACCTGCGAGAGGCCGGTGATGATCGGCGTCTTGCCCGCGGCCTTGGCGTAGTCGACCATCGCGCGCAGCGCGGGTTGGTAGGGATAGCGGTTGCCGGCGTCGTTGATGCCGTACTGCAGCACCACCACGCGTGCCGGCATCGGTTGCAGCACGAAACTCGGCAGGCGCCTGTGGGCGCTGTCGCCCGGCATGCTGTAGTCGGCAATCGTCCAGGCGGGGCGGATGCGCTTGAGCGCGACCGCCGGCGGCTCCTTGATGCGGTTCGTCGTCGACGCGCCGAAGCCGCCGTAGAGGATCGAATCGCCCCAGAGGGCGACGGTGCAATCGGGTGCGGCGACGGCGGAGCTGGCGCCGATGGCCAGGGCCAGCCAGAGAAGAGGGGAGAGGGTGCGCACTGTGCGGCGCGAGCGATTTCGCATGGCGATCAGTGTGCCTCCCGAGGAGGTACGGGGAAGCCCTTTTGCCATATCGACAGCACGGTATCGATGGTGCCCGGGGCCGGAATCGAACCGGCACACCTTTCGGTGGGGGATTTTGAGTCCCCTGCGTCTACCAATTTCACCACCCGGGCAGGGTTCTGAACGAAGCCCAAAATTATGGCACAGTGGCTGCCATGAATTATCCGACGATCGAAGACGCCATTGGCAAGACCCCCCTGGTCGCTCTGCAACGCATCGATGCAGCCGAAAATGCCAAGCGCGGAAACGTGATCCTCGGCAAGCTCGAAGGCAACAACCCCGCGGGATCTGTCAAAGACCGGCCGGCCCTCTCGATGATCAAGCGCGCCGAGGAACGCGGCGAAATCAAGCCCGGTGACACCCTGATCGAAGCCACCTCGGGCAACACCGGCATCGCGCTCGCGATGGCTGCGGCCATCAAGGGCTACCGCATGGTGCTGATCATGCCGGAGGACCTCTCCGTCGAACGCGCCCAGACCATGAAGGCCTTCGGCGCCGAACTGGTGCTCACCCCCAAGAGCGGCGGCATGGAATACGCCCGTGACCTCGCCGAGCAGATGGTTGGCCAAGGCAAGGGCCGGGTGCTAGACCAGTTCGCCAACCCCGACAACCCGCGCATCCACTACGAGACCACCGGTCCCGAGATCTGGGCCGACACCAAGGGCAAGATCACGCACTTCGTGAGTGCCATGGGCACCACCGGCACCATCACTGGCGTCTCTCGTTTCCTGAAGGAAAAGAACCCTGCGGTGCGCATCATCGGCGCCCAGCCGGCCGAGGGCTCGCGCATTCCCGGCATCCGCAAGTGGCCCACCGAGTACCTGCCGAAGATCTACGACCCGAGCCGCGTCGACGAAGAAATCAACGTGAGCCAGGACGACGCCGAGGAAATGTGCCGACGCCTCGCGCGCGAAGAGGGCATCTTCGGCGGCATCTCCGCGGCCGGCGCGTTGTGGGCGGCGCTCGAAGTCGCCAAGAAGGTCGAGAACGCCACCATCGTGTTCGTGGTGTGCGACCGCGGCGATCGCTATTTGTCGACCGGCGTCTTTCCCGCATAAATCAATAGACCCCGCTGCAGCCCCGATCAACGGGCGCTGCACGCCATAAAAAGAGCAGCCCCATGCCCCACCCCAAGTTTTGCCAGGTCTGCGCCACGCCGCTGGAATGGATCGCGTTGATGGAAGACGGCGGTCCCAAGGAGCGCCTGCGTTGCCCGAACTGCGGCCACACGCACTGGAACAATCCCACGCCCGTGCTCGCGGCCATCGTCGAGTACCGCGGCCAGGTGCTGCTGGCGCGCAATGCGGCCTGGCCCGGCAAGATGTTCGCGCTGATCACCGGGTTCATGGAAGCCGGCGAGACGCCCGAGGAAGGCATCGCACGCGAGGTGAAGGAAGAAACCAACCTCGATGTGAGCGCCACGAAGCTCGTGGGTGCCTACGACTTCCAGCGCATGAACCAGATCATCATCGCCTACCATGTGGTGGCCGACGGCGAGGTGAAGCTCTCGCCCGAGCTGGTGGACTACCGCCTCTACGACCTGCCGGACCTTCGCTGCTGGCCCGCGGGCACGGGCTACGCACTGGCCGACTGGTTGCGCACGCGGGGCCACGAACCCGTGTTCTTCACCGCCGCCGAGAACGAAGAACGCCGCCGCGGCCTGAACCTGCCGCCCGAGGAGCCCCAGCGTGGAAGTTGATCGCGAAATCGACACCCGCGGGCTGAACTGCCCGCTGCCCATCCTCAAGGCGAAGAAGTCGCTCAACGACATGGCGAGCGGGCAACTGCTCAAGGTGGTGTCGACCGACCCCGGATCGGTGCGCGACTTCCAGGCCTTCGCGCGCCAGACCGGCAACGAACTCATGGAGCAGCAGACCGTCGACACCGATTTCATCCATGTGTTGAAGCGGCGCTAACGACTACTCGAGCGCAAAAGCAAAGGGGCCCAGCGGCCCCTTTTGCTTTGGTGCTTCCCGGCGCGTCTCAGAGCTTCAGGCTCTTGAGGTATTCGCGGAATTCGTCGCCCACTTCGGGGTGCGCCAGCGCCAGTTCCACCGTGGCCTGCAGGAAGCCTTCCTTGCTGCCGCAGTCGTAGCGGATGCCCTTGTAGGCGTATGCGTAGACCGATTCCTTCTTCATCAGCGCCGCGATGCCGTCGGTCAGCTGGATCTCGCCGCCCGCGCCCTTGGGCTGGTTGCGGATCTCGTCGAACACGCCCGGCGTGAGGATGTAGCGGCCCGCCACGCCCAGGCGCGAGGGCGCATCTTCAGGCTTGGGCTTCTCGACCATGCGGTTGACTTTCACCAGGCCTTCCTCGATCTGTTCGCCAGCCACGATGCCGTAGCGCTTGACGTGCGCGAGCGGCACTTCCTGCACCGCCAGCAGCGAGCCGCCCAGGCGCGCGAAAGCCGACGTCATCTGCGCGAGCACCGGCTCGCCGCCCTCGGGGCCGACCATCAAGTCGTCGGCGAGCAGCACGGCGAAAGGCTCGTTGCCGACCAGGTGCTCGGCGCACAGCACGGCGTGGCCCAGGCCCAGCATGCGCGGCTGGCGCACGTACGAGCAGGTCATGTCGTCGGGCATCACAGAACGCGCAATCTTCAGCAGCGCATCCTTGCCGCTGGCTTCGAGCTGGCTTTCGAGTTCGTAGGCGGTGTCGTAGTGATCTTCGATCGCACGCTTGTTGCGGCCAGTCACAAAAATCATGTCGCGGATGCCCGCGGCATAGGCTTCCTCGACGGCGTACTGGATCAGCGGCTTGTCGACCACCGGCAGCATTTCCTTGGGCTGTGCCTTGGTGGCCGGCAGAAAGCGGGTGCCGAAGCCTGCAACAGGAAATACGGCCTTGCGGATGCGTGTCGAGGAAGTGGACATGGGCAGTTCAGCGTCTTTCTGAAAGGGGTAGGGAAATTCCGGATGCGGGGACGGCACGAAGCCGCTCCCGGAATCCTAAACGCCTTCGATGCCCTGCGTCTGTCAGCCTAGGCGTACAAGTTGGTCGCGAAGCCGCTCCAGAGTGGCCGAAAAGTCAGTCAGACGTTTACGTTCTTGCTCGATCACCGCCGGAGGCGCTTTCGCGACGAACGCTTCGTTACCGAGTTTGGCGTGCACCTTTGCGATCTCGCCTTCGATGCGCGCGATCTCCTTGCCGATGCGAAGCTTTTCGGCCGCCTTGTCGATCTCCATGTGCAGGCACAGGCGCGCCGCGCCCACCACTGCAACGGGTGCCGCCTCGGCCGCGGCTTGCCACGAAGCCTCGTCGTCGAAGACCTTCACTTCCTTGAGCTTGGCGAGCGCCTGCAGCACCGGTGCCGATTCGCGCAGGAACGCCGCGCCTTCGGCATCGTCGGCCACCGCGTAGAGCGGCAGGCGCGTGGCGGGCGACACGTTCATCTCGCCACGCAGCGTGCGGCATGCATCCACCAGCGCCTTCAGCCGCGCCACATGCGCCTCGGCCGCCTCGTCGATCTTCTCGGGCTGGCTCTTCGGATACGCGGCGATCATGATCGACTCGCCCTCGCGGCCCGCCACCTTCGACACCTTCTGCCACAGCTCTTCCGTGATGAACGGAATCACCGGATGCGCCAGGCGCAGCAGCGTCTCGAGCGTGCGGATCAGCGTGCGGCGCGTGGCGCGCTTCTGCGATTCGTCGCCGGTCTGGATCTGCACCTTGGCGATTTCCAGGTACCAGTCGCAGAACTCGTCCCACGCGAACTGGTAGATCGCGTTGGCCACGTTGTCGAGCCGATACTCCTCGAAGCCCTTGGCCACCTCGGCTTCCACGCGCTGCAGCTGCGAGACGATCCAGTAGTCCGCGCGGCTGAACTTCAGGTAGCCATGGGCCGGGCCGCCGACCTTGCACTCTTCCTTCGTGTGCTCCATGAGGCCGCAGTCCTGGCCTTCGCAGTTCATCAGCACGAAGCGCGTGGCGTTCCACAGCTTGTTGCAGAAGTTGCGATAGCCCTCGCAGCGCTTCGAGTCGAAGTTGATGCTGCGGCCGAGCGAGGCCAGCGACGCGAAGGTGAAGCGCAGCGCATCCGCGCCGAAGGCCGGAATGCCCTCCGGAAATTCCTTCTGCGTGTTCTTGCGCACCGCAGGCGCCGTCTCGGGCTTGCGAAGGCCTTGCGTGCGCTTGTCCAGCAGTTCGGGCAGCTGGATGCCATCGATCAGGTCGACCGGGTCGAGCACGTTGCCTTCGGACTTGCTCATCTTCTTGCCCTGCGAATCGCGCACCAGGCCGTGGATGTACACGTCCTTGAACGGCACCTTGCCGGTGAAGTGCTTGGTCATCATGATCATCCGGGCGACCCAGAAGAAGATGATGTCGTAGCCCGTCACGAGCACCTGCGAGGGCAGGTACAGGTCGAGGTCCTGTGTCTTTTCGGGCCAGCCGAGCGAAGAGAAGGGCACCAGCGCCGCCGAGTACCAGGTGTCGAGCACGTCCTCGTCGCGAGTGAGTGTCTTGCCGGGCGCCTTGGCCTGGGCATCCGCCTCGCTCTCGGCCACGTACACATTGCCTTCCTCGTCGTACCAGGCCGGAATCTGGTGGCCCCACCAGAGCTGCCGCGAGATCGTCCAGTCCTGGATGTTCTCCATCCAGTGGTTGTAGGTGTTGACCCAGTTCTCGGGCACGAAGCGAACCTCGCCCGACTTCACCACGTCGATGGCTTTCTGCGCGATCGATTGGCCGTCCGCGCCCGGGCGCGTCATGGCCACGTACCACTGGTCGGTGAGCATCGGCTCGACGATGGCGCCCGAGCGCGCGCAGCGCGGCACCATCAGCTTGTGCTTCTTCACCTCGACGAGCAGGCCCAGCGCGTCCAGGTCGGCCACGATGGCCTTGCGTGCCACGAAGCGGTCCATGCCGCGGTACTTCTCGGGTGCGTTGTCGTTGATGGTCGCGTCCAGCGTGAGGATGCCGATCACATCGAGCTTGTGGCGCTGGCCGACCGCATAGTCGTTGTAGTCGTGGGCTGGCGTGACCTTGACCACGCCGGTGCCGAATGCCTTGTCGACGTAGTCGTCCGCGATGATCGGGATCAGCCGGTCCACCAGCGGCAGCTTCACGCGCTGGCCGATCAGGTGCCTGTAGCGCTCGTCTTCCGGGTGGACCATCACGGCCGTGTCGCCGAGCATGGTTTCGGGCCGGGTGGTGGCCACGGTCAGCCTGCCGCTGCCGTCTTCCAGCGGGTAGGCGATGTGCCAGAGCGAGCCGTCTTCTTCCTCGCTCTCGACCTCGAGGTCGCTCACCGAGGTCTTGAGCACCGGGTCCCAGTTGCCCAGGCGCTTGCCGCGGTAGATGAGGCCCTCTTCGTAGAGCTTCACGAAGGTCTGCGTCACGACCGCCGAGAGGTCCTCGTCCATCGTGAAGTACTCGCGGCTCCAATCGACCGTGTCGCCCATGCGGCGCATCTGCTGGGTGATGGTGTTGCCCGACTTCTCTTTCCATTCCCACACACGCGCCACGAAGTTCTTGCGGCCCAGGTCATGGCGGCTGACCTTCTGCTCCTGCAGCTGGCGCTCCACCACGATCTGCGTGGCGATGCCGGCGTGGTCGGTGCCCGGCAGCCACAGCGTGTTGTCGCCCTTCATGCGGTGGTAGCGCGTGAGGCTGTCCATGATCGTCTGGTTGAACGCATGGCCCATGTGCAGCGTGCCGGTCACGTTCGGCGGCGGCAGCTGGATCGCGAACGACTCGGCGCCTTCCTTGGGCTGCTGCGTGCCGCGGTAGCCGGCCTTCGCGTAGCCGCGCTTTTCCCATTCGGGGCCCCAGTGCGCCTCGATGGCGGCGGGTTCGAACGATTTGGACAGGCTCTCCAGTCCAGGTTGGGCGGCAGGGGTGATGGGTTCGCTCATGGGAAGTGCAGAACGGCGCCTTCGGGGGCGGCCGTGGGGAACAGGTGGGACAGCCCACGATTTTACCGGGGCGACTCGGTGACACAGGCGCCACTCATAATTCCGGGATGCTCTTCCTGCTTTCCCCCGCAAAGTCACTCGACTACGACACCCCGGTTCCCCCCGAAGTCCCTGCCACCCAACCCCATTTCGAAGCCCCGCGCGGCCCCTCGACCGAGCTGATCAAGCTGCTGCGCGATAAATCGCCCCTCGAGATCTCCGAGCTCATGCACCTCTCGGACAAGCTCTCCGCCCTCAACGCGGCCCGCTACGAGGCCTGGTCCGCCAAGAGCACCGCGAAGAACGCCCGCCAAGCCGCCTTTGCATTCGACGGCGACGTCTACGGCGGGCTCGATGCCCGCAGCCTCACGCCCGCGCAGCTCGCCTGGGCGCAGGACCACGTCTGCATCCTCAGCGGCCTCTACGGCATCCTGCGGCCGCTCGACCGCCTGCAGCCCTACCGACTCGAAATGGGCACCCAACTGGCCAACCGCCACGGCAAGGACCTGTATGCCTTCTGGGGCTCGCGCATTGCCGAGCACCTGAACGAGCGCCTCGCGGCTGATCGCACGCCGGTGGTCGTCAACGTGGCCTCGCAGGAATACTTCAAGTCGGTCGACCAGAAGGTGCTCAAGGCGCGCGTGGTCGAATGCGTGTTCCAGGAGTGGAAGGGCGACAAGTACAAGATCGTGAGCTTCTTCGCCAAGCGCGCCCGCGGCCTGCTCGCGCGCTGGGCCGTGCTACACAAGGCGGCCACGCCCAAGGCGCTGGAAAAATTCGACCTTGAAGGCTATGGTTTCGACCCAGAGGTCTCAACCGCCGAAAGGCTGGTGTTCAGGAGAAAAGTCTGATGTCCCAACCGATCAGTCCGGAGTTGCGCGAATGGCTGGTTGCCCAGCTGGCGGCCGGTCATTCGGTGCCTGCGCTGCGTGCGTCGATGCGCGCGGCCGGCTGGCAAGATTCGGCCACCGACGTGGCGCTGGCCCAGCTGGAGGCCGGCTTCCCCAATGTCGAGGTGGCGCTGGCGCCGGCGCGCACCGAGATGCCGGGTCCCGATCTCGAGGGCGCGCCGCTCTACATCGACGCCGGTGACCGTCGCATCCAGGTGCTGCAGACGATGCGGCATCCGCGCGTCATCGTCTTCGGCAACCTGCTGTCGGGTGAGGAATGCGAGGGGCTGATCGCCGCGGCGCGCGTGCGGCTCGCGCGCTCGCTCACCGTGGAAACGCGCACCGGCGGCGAGGTGCTCAACGTCGATCGCACCAGCGACGGCATGTTCTTCGAGCGCGGAGAGAACGAAATCGTCGCGCGGCTGGAACAACGCCTGGCCACGCTGCTGCGCTGGCCGCTCGAATACGGCGAAGGCCTGCAGATCCTGCGCTACGCGCCCGGCGCGCAGTACCGCCCCCACTACGACTACTTCGACCCCCACGAGTCCGGCACGCCCACCATCCTCAAGCGCGGCGGCCAGCGCGTGGCCACGCTGGTGATGTACCTGCAGGAGCCCGAGCAGGGCGGCGCCACCACCTTCCCCGATGTGGGGCTCGAAGTCGCGCCCGTGCGCGGCACTGGCGTCTTCTTCAGCTACGACCGCCCCGACCCGGTCACCCGGACGCTGCATGGCGGCGCGCCGGTGCTCGCGGGTGAGAAGTGGGTCGCCACCAAGTGGCTGCGCGAGCGCGAATTCAAGTAACGACGGGGAACCGATGAAAGTCACCGCCAACGGGCTGCAGATCGAAGTCGACGACACCGGAGGCGAAGGGCGCCCCGTCATCCTGCTCATCATGGGCCTCGGCATGCAGCTGGTCGCATGGCCCGCCGCCTTCGTGCAGCAGTTGGTCGACGCGGGCTTTCGCGTGGTGCGCCACGACAACCGCGACATCGGCCTCAGCCAGGGCTTCGACCATGCGGGCGTCGGCAACATCGTGTGGGAAACCATCCGCCACCGGCTCGGCCTGAAGGTGCGCTCGGCGTACACGCTGCAGGACATGACGCACGATTCGATCGGCGTGCTGGATGCGTTGGGCATCGCCAAGGCGCACATCGTCGGCGCCTCGATGGGCGGCATGATCGCGCAGCGCCTGGCCGCCACGGCGCCGGAGCGCACGGCCAGTCTCGTGAGCATCATGAGTTCGAGCGGCGCGCGCGGCCTGCCCGGCCCGCGCCGCGAAGTGGCGGCCATGCTCATGCGCCGGCCGCTCGGCAAGGGCGAGGCAGAGCTCGTCGCGCACAGCATCCGGTTGCTGCGGCTGATCCAGAGCCCGGCCTATCCGCAGACCGACGAAGAACTGGCCGAGCGCCTCGTCTTCAGCATGCGCCGTGCCTACCATCCGGCCGGGCTGATGCGGCAGATGCTCGCCATCGGCGCCGACGACGACCGCCCCCAGGTGCTCGCGCGCATCCGGCGCCCGACGCTGGTGCTGCACGGCGAAGCCGATGCGCTCGTGCCCATCGCCTGCGGCAAGGATTCGGCTGCGCGCATCCCCGGTTCGACCTTCATTTCCGTTCCCGGCATGGGCCACGACCTGCCGCCCGAGGTCTGCACCATCCTCGCCAACCACATCGCCCCGTTCGCCCATGCGGTGGACGCCAAGGACAAGACGCCATGAGCCTCGACAACCACCCCGACAACCCCAACACCCCCGAGCAATCGCAGTTGGGCCGCGCCTCGGCCTACGCCGACAGATACGACCCTTCGCTGCTCTTCCCCATCGCCCGCGCCACGCAGCGCGAGGCCATGGGCATCCGGAGCGATGCGCTGCCGTTCTTCGGCGCCGACCTCTGGACCGCCTTCGAGGTGAGCTGGCTCAACCCGCGCGGCAAGCCGCAGCTGGCCATTGCGCACTTCACCATCCCCTGCGAAACGCCCAACATCATCGAAAGCAAGTCGTTCAAGCTGTACCTCAACAGTTTCAACAACAGCACCTTCGCGAGCATCGACGCCGTGCGCGAGCACCTGCGCACCGACCTGGCCGAAGCTGCCTGGCGCGGCAGCGACCAGTCGGCCGGCATCGGCGTGAAGCTGCTCACGCCAGACCTGTTCGACCGCGAGCCGGTGCACGAGATCGACGGCCTCGACCTCGACCGGCTCGACATCGAGTGCACGCACTACCAGCCCGCGCCCGAGCTTCTGTCGAGCGACACCACGCAGGTGCATGTGAACGAAACCCTCACCAGCCGGCTTCTGAAAAGCAACTGCCTCGTCACCGGCCAGCCCGACTGGGGCAGCGTGCAGATCCGTTACAGCGGCCCGCCCATCGACCAGGCCGGGCTGCTCGCGTACATCGTGAGCTTTCGCAACCACAACGAGTTCCACGAGCCCTGCGCGGAGCGGATGTTCACGGACATCTGGAGCCGCTGCAAACCGACCAAGCTGGCGGTGTATGCGCGGTACACGCGGCGCGGCGGGCTCGATATCAATCCGTTCCGCACGAGTTGGCCGCAGGCGCTGCCGGCGAACATCCGTACCGCACGGCAGTAGGCACAGCGGGGGCGAAGCCCCTCTTCGGAAATCAGAAACTCGCTGCGTGCCCGCTGTGGCATTCTGAGTTGGCCCGCGAGCCTGCGGTCGAACCTCCGGAGCAGAGACAAACATGGTTGAAGGAAAAGCGGTCGTCGTCACCGGCGCGGGCGGTGGCATCGGGCGCGACATCGCGCTGGCCATGGCCAAGAACGGCGCAAGAGTGGTGGTCAATGACATCGGTGCCGCGCTCGATGGCGGCGGTGGCAGTGCCGGCCCTGCGCAACAGGTGGTAGACGAGATCCGCGCCGCGGGCGGCGAGGCCGTGCCCAACACCGACAGCGTGGCCGACGCCGCAAGCGCCGCGCGCATCGTCGAATGCGCCGTCGAAAGCTTCGGCCGCATCGATGCAGTGGTCAACAACGCCGGCATCCTGCGCGATCGCTTCTTCCACAAGATGTCGGTAGACGAATGGGACGCGGTGCTCAAGGTGCACCTCTACGGCGCCTACTACGTGAGCCGCGCGGCCGCGACGCACTTCAAGGAGCAGAACGCCGGCGCGATGGTGCACATGACCTCGACCTCGGGCCTCATTGGCAACTTCGGGCAGGCCAACTACGCGGCGGCCAAGCTGGGCATCGTGGCGCTGTCGAAGTCCATCGCGCTCGACATGCTGAAGTTCAACGTGCGCTCCAACTGCATCGCGCCCTTCGCGTGGAGCCGCATGATCGGCGCGATTCCCACCGACACCGACGAGCAGCGCGCCCGCGTCGACAAGATCAAGCAGATGACGCCGGCCAAGGTCGCGCCGCTCGCGGTGTACCTGGCGAGCGATGCGGCGAGCGCGGTCAACGGGCAGATCTTCTCGGTGCGCAACAACGAGATCTCGCTCATCAGCCAGCCGCGGCCGGTGCGCTCGGTGCATCGCTCCGAAGGCTGGACGCCGCAGAGCATTGCCGAGCACGCCATGCCTGCGATGCGCGCGAGCTTCTACCCGCTGGACCGCTCGGCGGACGTGTTCAGCTGGGACCCGGTTTGAGGGCATGAGGACAAACCCGCAAGCGGATGCGGGCGGCGCCGTTCGCCGGACAATGCACCTTCCTCCCGCTCCCTTCATGCCCGCCCGGTGAACCTGCATTTCGACCTGTTCGACCTGAAACTGTTCGTCTACGTGGCGGATGCGCGCAGCCTCACGCGCGGCGCGGAGAAGGCGTGCATCTCGCTGGCTGCCGCCTCCACGCGCATCAAGCAGATGGAAGAGGCCGTGGGCGGCAAGCTGCTGCACCGCAGTGCGCAGGGCGTGAGCCTCACGGCCGCGGGGCAGGCGGTGCTCTATCACGCCAAGCGCGTGATGCAGCAGATGGAGCACCTGCGCTGCGACATGCAGGACTTCGGCAAGGGCATCAAGGGCCATGTGCGGGTGTTCGCCAACACCACGTCGATCACCGAATACCTGCCGCAGAAGCTCGCGGGTTTTCTGACGCAGCACCCGGCCGTGCAGGTGGATCTGCGCGAGTACCTGAGCGAGGAAATCGTGCGCGCGGTGGCCGATGGCGAGGCCGACATCGGCATCCTCGCAGGCGACGTGCACACGGGCGATTTCGATGCGCGCGCGTTCGGCAGCAACCAGCTGGTGCTGGTGGTGCCGAAGGCGCATCACCTGGCGGGCGCGCCATCGGTGGCTTTTGCCGACACGCTCGATGAGCAGCATGTGGGGCTGCACCATGGCAGCGCCATCCATCGGTTCTTGCAACGCCGCGCGGAGCTGGCGGGGCGGGGTTTCAATCCGCGCATCCAAGTCAGCAGCTTCGAAGCGATCTGCCTGATGATCGAAGCGGGTGTGGGGGTCGGTGTGTTGCCGGCTTCTTCTGCGCAGCGGCTTTCAATGGCGATGCGGATCTCTACTGTTGCGCTCAGTGATGCGTGGGCGGAGCGGGCGCTCAAGCTCATTGCTCGCAGTCGGGATCAGTTGCCGGCTTCTGCGCGCGAGTTGTTCGATCATCTCGTCGCACCTTAGGCGCTGCTGTTCAGGGCCTTGTTCGGGGTGCCGCCCGGTCTGCGGTGCGGCGCAGCCGGCCCCACTGTGCCGGCCCTTCGGGCTTCCCTGCGGTGCTCGCGTTTCGCGGGGTCTTGCAGAACTCGCCTTCGGCTCAAACAGCTGCAAGCCCTGATCCGCGAAACGCTGCGCTCCTCGGCGGCGCAGAGGGGCCGGCTGCGCCGCACCGCAGACCGGGCTCGTTTGGGTTTTGAAGCTGTCGTCAGGGGAGCCAGCGGCCCACTTGGGGTGTGGTGGCGAGTTGCCAGATGCGTTGGCACATGGCGTTGGCTTCTTCTGTGGTGGCGCCTTCGCCGTAGTGCGCGAGGCGCTGCATCTTGTCTTCGATTTCCTCGCGGCTCAGGGTGTTCCCGGGGTCGCCCTTGGGCTCGTCGACGCGGCCCTGCAGCGTGCGGCCGTCGGCGGTCTCGACGCTGACCTTGCCGATCCAGCGGGCGGGGTAGGCGGTGTCGACTTCGGTGTCGAGTTGCATCGTCACCTTGTCGCGGAAGCCGGCGACCTCGGGGGCTAGAAAGTCGCGGTCGAATTCGCCCAGGCCTGCGCGGCCGTGCACTGCGATCAGGCCGAGCACCGTGCCCATCGAGAACTTGCCCTGGTGCACCGTCGCGGGCACAGCCACTCGGCCCAGCACGTCGATGGCGCCCTGGTGCACATGCGTGGTCACGCTGGCAATGTCGCTGTGCTTGAGCTTGTTCTTCGTCATCACATCCAGCAGCGCGTCCGCGGCGGGGTGGGTATGGCGGCAGGAAGCGTGGTACTTGAAGGAGGTTTCCGCCAGAGCCCAGCGAGTGCCGAGACCGTCAGTGAGCTTCGCCGGATCGGCGTCGCTCGACATGCCGACGCCCAGGCCCTGCGCGCCTTCGAGGATTTTTGCCGCACCGGTGAAGCCATCCTGTGCGAGGTAGGCCGACATCAAGCCACTCGCCGCGGCGTGCGCGCAATGCAGCTGCTTGGAATCGGCCGCATCGCGCAGGAACTCCCACACACCGGCCGATTGCGTTCCGGCCGAACCGAAGGCGTGCAGCATCTGTTGCGGCGTGAGGTCGAGCAGACGGCCGACTGCCGCAGCGGCCGCGATCGTGCCCGCCGTCGCGGTAGTGTGGAAAGTCTTGTAGTGCGAGCGCCCCAGGAACTCGCCGACACGGATGCCGACCTCGTAGCCGGCAACCACGGCGGTCAGCAGTTGCGCGCCGCTCGCGCCGATGCTCTGCGCCACAGCAAGTGCGGGCGCGATGACCACGGCCGCCGGATGAAACACCGAGCCGTTGTGCACATCGTCTTGTTCCACAAAGTGCGAGGCCGCGGCATTCACAAGCGTGGCGAACAGCGGCGAGCTGGTGCAGCGCGAAGTCAGTATTTCACTCGGCCCATCGGCGGGCCCCATCATCTGCGCGAAGCGCTCGATGCTGCGTATCGGTCGCGCGGTGCGGGCCGCGAGCACCGAGCCCAGCCAGTCGAGGATCAGGTCTTCGGTGCGGCGCAGCACGGGGGCGGGAATGGCCGCGAACTTCAGGTCGGCGGCGAAGGAGGCGAGCACCTTGCTGGGGTGGTTCGAATCGGTCATGAGGGCGGGTCCCTTCAGAACGAGCGTGGAAGGCCGAGCATGTGTTCGGCCACGTAGCTCAGGATGAGATTGGTCGAGATCGGCGCGACCTGGTAGAGCCGCGTCTCGCGGAACTTGCGTTCGATGTCGTATTCGCAGGCGAAGCCGAAGCCGCCGTGGAACTGAAGGCACGCATTGGCCGCCTCCCAGCTCGCCTTGGCCGCGAGGTACTTCGCCATGTTGGCCTGCGCGCCGCAGGGCTGGTGCGCATCGAACAGGCGGCAGGCTTCGTAGCGCATGAGGTTGGCTGCTTCGATCTCGATGAACGCCTCGGCAATCGGGAACTGCACGCCCTGGTTCTGGCCGATGGGCCGGCCGAAGACGACGCGCTCCTTCGTGTACGCCGTCACCTTGTCGATGAACCAGTAGCCATCGCCGATGCATTCGGCCGCGATCAGCGTGCGCTCGGCGTTGAGGCCGTCCAGGATGTACTTGAAGCCCTGGCCTTCCACGCCGATCAGGTTCTCGGCCGGGATCTCGAGGTTCTCGAAGAACAGTTCGTTAGTCTCGTGGTTGACCATGTTGAGGATCGGCCGCACCGTCATGCCCTTCCCGATGGCCTCGCGCAAATCGACGATGAAGATCGACATGCCCTCGGATTTCTTCTTCACATCCGCGAGCGGCGTGGTGCGCGCGAGCAGGATCATCAGGTCCGAGTGCTGGATGCGCGAGATCCACACCTTCTGGCCGTTGATGACGTAGCGGTCGCCCTTCTTCACCGCGGTGGTCTTGATCTTGGTGGTGTCGGTGCCCGTGCTGGGCTCGGTCACGCCCATCGACTGCAGACGCAGCTCGCCGGTGGCGATGCGCGGCAGGTACTCTCGCTTCTGCGCTTCGCTGCCATGGCGCAGCAGCGTGCCCATGTTGTACATCTGGCCGTGGCAGGCGCCGGAGTTGCCGCCGCAGCGGTTGATCTCTTCCATGATCACCGAGGCTTCGGTGAGGCCCAGGCCCGAGCCGCCGTACTCCTGCGGAATCAGCGCTGCCATCCAGCCGGCCTTGGTGAGCGCATCGACGAATTCGGCGGGGTAGCCGCGGGCCTCGTCGATCTTGCGGAAGTACTCGTTGGGGAACTGCGCGCACAGGTCGCGCACCGCGTCGCGGATGTCAGGGAACTGGGAGTCGTTGGCGTTGTTCATCGTCGTTCAATCCTGGCGGGGGCCGCCGGCTTCCTTCTCTACGCGTTGCCAGATCTCGATGGCCATCGGGTCGTCGATCTCCTCCAGGATGTGGCCCACCAGGCCGATGGCGCGCGCCATCACGCCGATGCCGCGGATGATCTTCCAGGGGAACCCGAACTCGGCGGCGATCGCGCCGATGGCGCCGGTGGCATTGATCGGCAGCGACTTGCCCGAGACGCGCTCGGCTTCGCCCTGCACCGCCTGCATCAGCGCGACATAGTGGGTGGAGAGGCCGTTTTCCGCCGCGATCTGGAACAGGCGCGGCGTGCGCGGATCGATGGGCTTGTGCAGCGGATGGCCCAGGCCGGGCACGATCTGCTTGCGCGCACGGTGGTCGGCCACGATGTCCTTCGCGATGTCGGCGAGGGGACGGTTCGGCTTCTCGCCGAAGGGAATGGCCTCGTACAGCATCTTCGCGGCGCCTTCGGTGCTGCCGACGAACACCGTGCCCAGACCGCACAGGCCCGCGGCCACTGCCGCCTGCAACGCTTCGGGTGCGCCTGCGTAGGTAAGGCGTGCAGCCAGCGCGCTCGGCGTCACGCCATGCTCGACCAGCGTCACGACGATGGCATTGAAGGTGATGGACTCCTGCGGCGTCGGAATGCGCCCCGTGAGCTCCAGGAAGGCCATGTCGCCGAGGTTCAGGTGGCCGAGAATTTCCGAGGGCAGGTCGCGCCCGCGCACGGTGATCCTGTCGGGGGTGCTGTGGCCCAGCTCGGTGTGCAGGGATTTCTTGATCTTGGTCATGTGCCTAGACTAGTCCTGTCTCGCGCGAGGTGGCTCCGTGATTGCGAAACCCTCCCTTCGGCAAATGCAAATGCCGCCCGCCGCGGTCTTCTGCCACGCTGCGGCCATGGACATCGAATCACTCTCGGCAATGCGCGAAGCGGCGCTCGACTACTTCGTGCGCAGCCGCGCCACGCAAAGGCGGCGTGCGTTGCTGGAGCAGCCCGATGCCCGCGAAGCGCAGGGCTGGAGCGCGCTCGCGGAGCTGGGCTGGACGGGCATGCTGGCACCCGAATCCGCGGGCGGCCTCGGGCTGGAACTCGATGGCGCTGCAGAAATCCTTCGCGCCGCTGGCGAGCATGCGGCGCCCGAGCCGCTGCTGGCCGTGGCCGGCCTCAGCGCGTTGCTGCTGGCGCGCCTGGATACGGCCGCCGCTCGTGTATTGCTCTCTGACCTGATCGCAGGCCGCAGCCTGCCCGCACTGGCGTGGCAGGAGAGCGCCGGTGATCTGAGTGCAGTGCCGCTTGCCTGCGGTTGCGAAAGGCGCGCCGGCAACGTGCTGCTGCAGGGCGAAAAACTCATGGTGCTGCCCGGTGCGGCCGCCAGCGGCTGGCTGGTGTCGGCGCGCGGCGATGACGATGCGGTGATCCTCTGGGTGCCGCGCGGCACCGAAGGCGTGAGCGAAACCGTGGTGCCCCTGGTCGATGGCGGGCAGGCGTCGAGCCTGCGCTTCGAACAGGTCGTGTTGCCGCCCGATGCGGTGCTGGCCGAAGGGCCCGCCGCGCAGGACGCGCTGCGCGGTGCGCTCGCGGCCGGCCAGATCCTGCAGGCGGCCGAACTGCTGGGCGCAGGGCAGGCGATGCTCGCCCAGACGCTGGCCTACCTGCGCACCCGCTCGCAGTTCGGAAAGCCCATCGGCAGCTTCCAGGCCCTGCAGCACCGCTGCGTCGACATGTTCATCCACCTGGAGCTGGCGCATGCGACGCTGAACGAAGTGATCGCGCTGGCCGCGCAAGAGATTTCCACGGAGAGGCTCGAAGCCGAGGCGAGCCGAGCCAACGCGCGCTGCACGGCGGCCGCGCTGCAGGCCTCGCGCACCTCCGTGCAATTGCACGGTGCCATCGGCTACACGCAGGAATGCGACCTGAGCCTGTTCTACAAGCGCGTGCTGTGCCTCTCGGCGTGGCTGGGCAACGTCACTGCGCATCAGCATCGACATGGCTTGCTCGCAGGCGAAAGCGAAGCAACGACAGGCACCACCGCATGGACCGGTGAATTCCCCCGCACCGCCGACTGGTCCGCCATGCCCGAGGCCGAGTTCCGCCGCATGGTGCGCGGCTTCCTGCAGCAGCGCTATCCGCAGGAACTGCGCTATCTCTCGCACCGCGCGCGATGGAGCGAGATGCGCGACTGGTATCTCACGCTGTCCGCGCAGGGCTGGATCGCCCCGGCCTGGCCCGAGGCGCATGGCGGCATGGGCCTGCCGGCCGACAAGCTCATCGCGTGGATCGAGGAACTGGAGCAATACGGCGTGGCGCGCGCGCCCGACCAGGGCATCGTGATGATCGGGCCGCTGCTCATCCAGCACGGCACGCCGGAGCAGCAGCAGCGCTTTCTGCCGCGCATCCTGAGTGGCGAGAACGTGTGGTGCCAGGGCTATTCGGAGCCCGTTGCCGGCTCCGACCTCGCGGGCCTGCGCACCGAGGCCATCGCGGGGCGCGATGCGGAGGGCGATCACTTCATCGTCAACGGCCAGAAGATCTGGACCACGCTCGCGCAGGACGCCAACCACATCTTCATGCTCGTGCGCACCGACAAGGACGCGCGGAAGCAAGAGGGCATCAGCTTCCTCCTGTGCGACCTGCGCACGCCGGGCGTCACGGTGCGGCCGATCCACACGCTGGCCGGCGAGCCCGAATTCTGCGAGGTGTTCTTCGACAACGTTCGCGTGCCGGCCGAGAACCTTGTGGGCAAGCTGCATGGCGGCTGGACGATCGCGAAGGCGCTGCTGGGTTTCGAGCGCATCTTCCTCGGCAGCCCCAAGCAGTCGCAGTACGCGCTGGGCCAGCTTGCGCGGCTCGCAGAGGCGCGGCGACTGTTCGCGGAGCCCGTGTTCGCGCAGCGCTTCGCGGCACTCCGGCTCGACGTGGCCGACCTGACCGCCGCCTACACCAGCTTCGCCAACATCGTGCGCGCGGGCAAGCCGCTGCCCGCATCGGTGTCGCTGCTGAAGATCTGGGCGAGCGAGACCTACCACCGCATCGGTGCGCTGCTGGTCGAGGCCGGCGAAGAGCAGGGCGCGGTCGCGGGGGACCAGGTGCTCGACGGGCAGACCTTCAATGTGCTGTCTCCGCTCATCGGCTCGACGGCCGCAATGATCTACGGCGGCACCAATGAGATACAGCGCAACATCCTCGCGCGGCAAGTTCTGGACTTGCCGGCCTGAATGGTGCGAGCGCCAAAAGAAATACACATCAGGAGACAACGCTCATGGAATCCCTAGAACTCACCCGGCGCCATGCCGTGGCCGCGCTGGCGGGCAGCGCATTGCTGTCCATGCTGCCCGCGCGCGTCTTCGCGCAACAGCAGCAGCCGCTGCCATCGCTCATCAAGCTCGTCGTCGGTTATTCCGCCGGCGGGCCGGTCGACGGCGCCGCGCGCCTGCTCGCGCCTGCGCTGGGCCAGGAGCTCGGCACGCAGGTGATCGTGGACAACCGCCCCGGCGCGAGCGGCTCGCTCGGCGGCGATGTCGTCGCCAAGGCAGCGCCCGACGGCGCCATGCTCTTCTTCGGCGCGAGCCCGACCATCACCATCAACCCGAACGTGCAGCGCAAGATGCCCTTCGACCCGATGAAGGATCTCACGCCCATCGCACCGCTGGTGGACTACACCAACGTCCTCGTGGTCAACAAGGACCTGCCGGTGCGCAACGTCGCCGAGCTACTGGCCTATGCGAAGGCGCAGCCGGGCAAGCTGTTCTACGGATCGGCGGGCATCGGCGCCTCCAACCACCTGTGCGGCGCGCTGCTGGAGAAAGTGACCGGCGTGCAGCTCACGCACGTGCCCTACAAGGGCAGCGCGCCCGCGCTTGCCGACGTGATGGCGGGCACGGTGCCGATGATGTTCGACATCATCGCGACCTCGCGGCCCTTCATCCAGTCGGGGCGCCTGCGCGCGCTGGCCGTCACCTCGCGGCAGCGCAACCGCATGCTGCCCGACGTGCCGACGATGATCGAATCGGGCGTGGCCGACTACGACGTGGGCGGCTGGTTCGGCCTCTACGGTCCGGCGCGCATGGACCCGGCGCTGGTCGCGCGCATCAATGCGGCGGCGTACAAGATGCTGGCGCGCGAGGACATCGCGAGCCGCCTGCGCGAGCAGGGCTACGACGTGTGGTCGGGCGGGGCCGAGCTGCTGGCGACCAAGGGGCAGTCCGACCGCAAGCTCTGGGCGACGGCGTCCAAGGGCATCGAGGCGGAATAGCCGATGCACCGCATTCACAGCCTGCTGGAAGAACGCGCGATCCGCACGCCGGACAGGGTCTTCCTTTTCGAACCCGACGGCACCACTACCTACGCGGCGCTGCAGGCGATGGCCGACACGGCCACGCAAGACCTGCTGGACGCCGGCGTGCGCCCGACCGACCGCGTGGTGCTCGTCGCCGAGAACTGCGCCCCCCACATCGCGCTGCTGATGGCATGCAGCCGCGTCGGTGCGTGGTCGTGCGGCGTGAATGCGCGCATGTCGCCGGGCGAGATCGCGGCCATCGTCGAGCGTGCGGATGCGCGGCTGTGTTGCTTCACGGCCGGCTCGTCGGCGGCCGCACGGGTGCATGCGGAGCGCGCGGCGGCAGCGCCTGGCCGGCTGCCGGGCGTGATGTACGCCGCTGCACGTGCCGAAGCGCGGCCGGAGCCCGACGCGGCGCTGGCCGACACGGCCGCGATCATCTTCACTTCCGGCACCTCGGGCACGCCGAAGGGCGTGATGGTGTCGCACCGGGGGCTGCTGCATTTCGGGCGCGTGTCGGCAGCGGTGCGTTCGCTCGGCGGGCGCGATCGCGTCTACGCCTTCCTGCCGATGACGCACATCTTCGGCATCGGCACGGTGCTGATGGCCGCGCTCACGGGCGGCGCATCGCTGGTGCTGCGCGGCAGTTTCTCGCCGGCCGATGTGCTGGACGCGCTCGCCAACGAACAGGTGTCGAACCTGCTGGGGCCGCCCACGATGTATGCGCGGCTGCTGGCGCACATCGAGGCCGAGCGCGTGGCGCCGCGCTTTCCGCAGCTGCGCTACGTCTACACCGGCTCCGCGCCGCTGGACCTCGGGCTCAAGCAGCGCGTCGAGCGCCTGTTCGGCCAGCCGCTGCACTATGGCTACGGCCTGTCGGAGTACGCGGGCTCGGTGTTCCTCACGCGGGTCGAAGCGCCGCGTGCGGACACGGCGGCCGGCCATGCGGTCGAGGGCGGCGAGGCGCGCATCGTGGGCAGCGATGGCCGCGACGTGCCGGCGGGTGAGACGGGCGAGATCTGGCTGCGCGGGCCCGGCCTCATGCTCGGCTACTTCCGCGATGCCGCCGCGACTGCGCAGGTGATGCGCCCCGGCGGCTGGTACGCCACCGGCGACCTCGGGCGCTTCGGCGACGACGGTGCGCTCTTCGTGGTGGGGCGGCTGAAGGAAATGATCATCCGTTCGGGCTTCAACGTGTACCCGGCCGAGATCGAGGCGGTGATCGGCCGCTTCGACGGCGTGCACCTGTGCGCCGTGGTCGGCGTGCCGGAGGCCGACGGCAACGAGCAGATCGTCGCCTTCGCCGAGATGAAGCCCGGCGCCTCGCTCGACGAGGCCGCGCTGCGCGCGCATCTGGCCGAGCACCTGTCGCCCTATAAGCGGCCGGCCCGCATCGAGGTGATCGACGCCATGCCCACCACCGTCAACGGCAAGCTCCTCAAGCGGGAACTGCAGGCGCGGGCCCGGCAGCCCTGAAGAAGTCCTCGAGGGAGCCCTCGGACTTATCCTGCAAGGAGGTGCGCTGCCGTCCTCCAGCCCCTCGCTAGCGGGCGCTGCATCGTGGTGGTTCGCAACAAACCACCACAGCACAGGAACCACACCATGGCCGATGATCTGAGCAAGCGCGGGCCGCAGGATGCAGCCCGCATCAACGTCAACGAGTCCCACGAGGTCCGCTACTGGACGCAGACGCTGGGCGTGACCGAGCAGCAATTGCGCTCGGCCGTCGCTGCCGCCGGCGTGGAGGTCAAGGACATCCGCACCTACCTCGGAAAACCCTGAGCCTCGGGGGGCGAGGCCGTAGGCAGGCTCCTACATCGGGGCGCGAAGGCGGGCACGATACTTCTTGCCTTGTTCTTCGCTACAGGATTTTCCCCGTGATCGTGTCTTCTGCCGCCCCCTGCCACAAGGGCTGCATCCCCACCTGGGTTGCAGCGCAATGAAGTCATCGCCCGGAGCGCGCAGCTGGATCGCCGCCGGCGTGCGCCATGAACTCCTCACGCGCGCCTTGCCCGCCTTGCGCCACGACATGGCGGCCCCCGTTTCGGTGGTGCGCATGGCGCTCCTTATGCTCAAGCGCCAGGTGGCAGCCAATCCCATCGACCCCGCTGCCTGCGAAGAGCGGGTGGCCCTCATCGACAACCAGGTGTCGGAGCTGGTGGAAGCCATCCGCTCGCTGCGCGACTGGGAACTGGCCACCGCCGACGACGGCATCACCCGCAGCGCACTCGTCGCGCAATGCGTGGGCCTGATGCGCGCGGCCTTCGACCTGCACGGCGTGATGCTCGATGTCGATGCCTCGCTCGATCCGCTGGAAGAAGAACCCCGCTGGCCCGCGGCGGCGGCACTGCGCTACCTGTTCCTGGGTGCGCTGGGCTATCTGAACGATGGCGGGGCCGAAGCCGGCACGATCCGCATCGAGCCGGATGGCGCCGATGCGCTGCGCCTGGTCGCCCTGCCGCGCGAAGCGGAAGGCGTGAACCCGGTGCTGGATGCGCACCGCGCGCCGCGTGCGCTGGCGATCGATGCCGTCGCGCTCCAGAACCTGGCCGAAGACATGGGCTACGCCGTGGCGCTGGAAGGCGACAGCGTGCGCTTCGCACTCGCGACCGGCTGAGATCCACGCCGCGTGCCGGCGCGCGGTGCGTTGGCCTGCCGGTTGGCCTGCCGCCCTGCGACGCGTCGTTCGCGCGCCTGCGCCTGCCGGTGCGTCCGCAGGAACGCGATCAGCCGCCGCTCGGCCGCGTACAAGCCGCGCGAGGGCTTGGCCGTGCCGCGGCCTGCGATCTTCTCGAACAGTGCGCTGGCCGCGTCTTCGTCGTCGTTCGCGAGTGCGCTGCCCAGCGCCAGCACCGCAGGGTGCACGTAAGCCTTCTTGCAGACAGCCGGCGTGTTGCCCAACTGCCTGGCCACGGCCGCGAGGATGTCCTTGGCGCTGTAGCGGCTCCCGTCGACAGCGGTACGGCCCGGCTCGCAGGCCAGCCGGGTGAGTTCCAGCGCCTGCACGGTGCCATGCCAGGTGCGGAAGTCCTTGGCGGTGAAGCGTTCGGCCTGCGCGTCGTCGGCTGATCCGGCGGCTTCGGCGATGTAGTCGTTGACGTCGGTGGACGAAACGCCGCGCAGCTCGCCCTCTTCGTCGGCGTACTGGAAGAGCGCCTGGCCCGGCAGCTGCTGGCACTGGCGCACCACCTTCGCCACGCGCGGGTCCTCGAGCTTCGCTTCGTGCATCACGCCGCTCTTGCCCTTGAAGTGCAGCCGCAGCGCGGTGCCCTGCACGGCCGCGTGCCGGTTGCGCAGGGTGGTGAGGCCGAAGGAGCCGTTGGTGCTCGCGTACGCCTCGTTGCCCACGCGCAGCAGCGTGGTGTCGAGCAGGCGCACCAGCGCGGCCAGCACCTGGCGGCGGCCGGGCACCTTTTGTCCCTTTTCCGGTTCCAGGTCGCGCGCCACCCGGGCGCGAATGCGCGGCAGCGCGCGCGCGAAGGCCTCCATCCGCTCGAACTTGGTTTCATCCTTCATCACACGCCAGTCGGAGTGATAGCGGTATTGCTTGCGCCCGCGCGCGTCGATGCCGGTGGCCTGCAGGTGGCCGTTGGGCAGCGGGCAGATCCACACCTGCGTGTAGGCCGGCGGAATGGCGAGCATGCGGATGCGGGAGAGCTCGTCCACGTCGCGCAGCCAGCGGCCCTTGGCGTCGCGGTAGCGGAAGCGCTCGCCGTGCTTCAGGCGCGAGATGCCGGGCATGTCGGGATTCACATAGACCAGGCCGTTGGCGATGGGCGTGGGTTTCGAGGGCACCTTGGCGGGTGGCTTGGCGATGGGCGAGGTGGAGGCCGGCATGGGGTTTGCGTCTGGAAGATGCATACGCTTGTGCCAGCGCCGAGAATCTTGCGGTGTAGGACGCCGCAAGCTGTTGGCGCCTTCTCTCTTCCACTTATCTCCGCACGAAATCATGTCTTCTCATCGGTCTTTACTGTCCCGTGCCGCCGCCCGCTGGTCGGCGTTGTGCGCCGCGGCGCTGCTCGCCACGGCCTGTGCGTCCACTTCGCCGCTACCGAATGCGTCGACTGCATCGGTAGCGCCCATCAAGGTCAAGGTGTTCGTCGCCGCCATGTTCGAGATCGGCCAGAACACCGGCGACCGCGCCGGCGAGTTCCAGCACTGGTACGAGCGTTACTGGAAGGGCGCCAAGCCCATGGCCGTGCCGGGTGCGCTGCAACCCGTGTATTGCAACGCCGACGGCGTGTGCGGCGCGGTGCTCGGCATGGGCAAGGTGAATTCGTCGTCGTCGATGCAGGCCATCCTGCTGAACCCGCAGTTCGATTTCTCGCAGGCCTACTACGTGATCTCGGGCGTGGCCGGCACGCCGCCCGCGCGCGGCACCATCGGCGAAGTGAGCTGGGCCACCTGGCTCGTGGACTACGACCTCGGCCACCGCTGGGCGCCCGAGGAGAACAAGGCCGGCGAGCCGACCTTCATGCCGCGCAAGGGCTATGAGGACTACCGCCGCTTCAAGCTCAACCCTGATCTCGTCGGCTGGGCCATGAAGCTCTCGGCCGACACGCCGCTGAAGGATTCGGAGTCGGCCCGCAAGTACCGCCTGCGCTACCCCGACGCCGCGGCGCGCCGCGCGCCCTTCGTCGGCACGGGCACCCACATGACCGGCGATACCTTCTTCCACGGTCCGGGCATGTCGAAGCAGGCGCAGTACATCGCGAAGCTCTACGGCGCGGACGACTACGTCATCACCGAGATGGAGGCCGCCGCCATCACCCTGGTAATCAAGCGCACCCATGGCACCGACCGCGTGATGAGCTTGCGCGGCGCGGTCAACTTCGACCAGGGCAACCCGAAGGAAAGCACGCTGCAGCACCTGGACCCGGCACCGGGCGAAACGGCGGGCGGCTTTGCAGAGACGGTGGAGAACATTGCGCTCGTGGGCACGCGCGTGGTCGATCACATCGTGGCGAACTGGCCGCAGTGGCAGGGCGGCGTGCCGAAGCCCTGACTGCGACCGACTGTCTTCGAGGCAAAAATATACGCAATGAGCAAATTCAAAAGGGAAATTTGAACGCATAGCGTATATTCTCGGCCCATGAGCCAACAACAAGACATCCTGCGCGACGCCATGCGCCGCCTCAATCTCACCCGCGACGCGTTCTCCGAGCGCTTGGGCATCCGCCGCCGGGCACTCGACACCTGGCTGCTGCCGGCCGACTCCGGCGAGTCGCGCGCCATGCCGGAAATGGTGGGCAAGTTCGTCGCCGAAATCCTCCAGCGCGAGGCGCAGGCCACCGCTGGCGCGGACGACCGCCCGCTCGGGCAGCGCATCGCGGCCGAAGGACGGCCGCACCTGCTGTCGGTCGCGCAGTTCGATCGCGACAGCCTCGAGGCCCTGTTCCAGGTCGCCGACGTCATGCAGCCCATCGCGCGGCGCCAGAAGGTCACACGCGTGCTCGAAGGCGCGGTGCTCGGCAGCCTCTTCTTCGAGGCCAGCACCCGCACCCGCGTGAGCTTCGGCGCGGCTTTCTGCCGGCTGGGCGGCACGGTGTGCGACACCACAGGGTTCACCTTCTCGTCGATGGCCAAGGGCGAGTCGATCTATGACACCAGCCGCGTGATGAGCGGCTACGTCGATGCGCTGGTGGTGCGCCACCCGGAGCAGGGCTCGGTGGCCGAGTTCGCGCGGGCCACCAACATCCCGGTCATCAATGCCGGCGACGGGCCGGGCGAGCATCCGAGCCAGGCCGTCCTCGACCTGTACACCATCCAGCGCGAGTTCTCGCGCATGGGCAAGCTGGTCGATGGCACGCATGTGGCGATGGTCGGCGACCTGAAGTACGGCCGCACGGTGCACTCGCTGATCCGGCTGCTGTCGCTCTACCGCGGGCTCAAGTTCACGCTGATCGCGCCGCCGTCGCTGGAGATGCCGGCCTACCTGCTGGACCTGGTGGCGCGCAATGGCCATGTGATCGAGCAGACCCAGTCGCTCGAAGAGGGCCTGCGCGGCGCGGACGTGGTCTATGCCACCCGCATCCAGAAGGAACGCTTCGCGGGCGAGGAGATCGAGGGCTACACGCCCGAGTTCCAGATCCGCAAGGCGCTGGTGGACGCGCTCTGCAAGCCCGACACCATCCTCATGCATCCGCTGCCGCGCGATGGGCGCCCTGATGCGAACGACCTGAGCATCGACCTCAACCACGACCCGCGGCTGGCGATCTTCCGGCAGACCGACAACGGCATCCCGGTGCGCATGGCGCTGTTCGCGGTGCTGATGGGCGTGGAGCACCAGGTGGCGCGCTCGATGCGCGATGCGGGCTGGCGCTCGCCCGCGCACATCGGCCCCGACGATGCGGATTTCGACGGGCTGGACTGACGCCGGCAAGCTTCAGGGCGTTGCGGGTTGCAGGTGCCACACCACGTTGAAGTCGAACGGCGTCCAGCGGCTCGCGGTGACGCCCGCATGCCGCAGGCCCCTGCCTGTCCAGGTGTTGCAGGTCTCGAAGAGGTTGTAGCCGCCTTCGGCTTCGTAGAAGGCGTCGTCGTTGCTGTAGTGCGCGCCGGCAATCGGCGTGGCGCGGCCTGAAGGCAGCGAGGCGCGCACATGGTCGGCGAGTTGCGCGTACTGCGCTTGCGAGAGCGGCAGTTTGTAGGCGCCACGCCGCAGTTGCGCGCGCTGCAGGTAGCTCACATGCATCAGCGCCCGGTTGCCGCCCGCGAGCGCGCCGAAGGCGCGCCGGGCGGTGAGGTCGGCCCAGGTGGGCGTGTGAAGGTAGAACTCGCGGTCGCCCCAGCCGATGGCGATGAACTCGGCATCGGGCGGCACCGCCTTGAAGTCGGCGAGTGGAAAGAGCTGTTGCCAATCGACGGTGGCCGAGCGGATCGGAAACACGAGGTCGGTGTGCACGCCGTTGCTCAGCACCCAGGCCTGCACGGCGGGCAAGTCGGCCGGCGGTTTCGCATTTGCCGGCCAGAACATCAGCGCACAGGCCACGGCCACATACAGAGCCGCCCCAAGCACCAGCCCCAGCAGCGTGAAGGCGATGCGCCGGAGCCAGCGTTCGATCATCGGGTCAGAACAGCGACGCGGTGGTCGCGGCCGGCTCCGTGGCCGAGCGGGCCGCGCCGGTGGGCGCCAGCGCCTCGGCGCTGCCCGCCTTTGCCAGCGCGCCCACGCGCACGCCCAGCAGGCGCAGCGGCCGCTCCAGCGGCACGCGCTTGAGGCACTGCCCGCCGACCTGCCGGATGGTCTTGCCGTCGTCGGTGAAGCGGTCGATGGTCTGGTCGCGCGTGGCGATCCTGAAGTCGTCGTAGCGCAGCTTGATGCCGATGGTCTTGCCCACGTAGCCCTTGCGCTGCAGGTCTTCGGCCAGCTTCTCGCACAGGTGCGTGAAGATCGCGCCCAGCTCGGCGCGGTCACGCACCGCGTGCAGGTCGCGGTCGAAGGTGGTCTCGCGGCTCATCGAGACGGGTTCGCTCTCGGTCACCACCGGCCGGTCGTCGCGGCCCCAGGACACCTCGTGCATCCAGGCGCCGGTGGCCTTGCCGAAGTTCTGCATCAGCCAGTCGCGATCGCGCGCCGCGAGCTGGCCCACCGTCTCGATGCCGAAGCGCTTCAACTTCTCGTCGGCCTTGGGGCCGATGCCGTTCACCTTGCGGCACGGCAGCGGCCAGATGCGGCTTTCCAGGTCGCCTTCGTAGACGACGGAAATGCCGTTGGGCTTGTTGAACTCGCTCGCCATCTTGGCGATGAGCTTGTTGGGCGCCACGCCGATCGAGCAGGTGAGGCCGGTGGCATCGAGGATGGATTTCTGGATCAGCCGCGCGAGCGAGCGCCCGCCGTCGCGCTGGCCGCCGGGCACGTCGGTGAAGTCGATGTACACCTCGTCGACGCCGCGGTCTTCCATGAGCGGTGCGATGTCCAGGATCACCTGCTTGAAGGCGCGCGAGAAGCGCCGGTATTCGTCGAAATCGACCGGCAGGATCAGCGCCTGCGGGCACAACTTGGCGGCCTTCATGAGGCCCATGGCCGAGCCGATGCCGAACTGGCGCGCGGGGTAGGTGGCGGTGGTGATCACGCCGCGGCCCGCGTAGTCCTTCAGCCGCGGGAAGGCCTCGACCGGAATGTCGGCCAGCGTGCCGCCCTCGGGCAGGTTGCGGATGGCTTCGTCGACGCTGCGGCGCCCGCCGCCGATCACCACGGGCAGGCCCTTGAGCTGCGGATAGCGCAGCAGCTCGACCGACGCATAGAAGGCGTCCATGTCGAGGTGGGCGATGCGGCGGATGGGGCCTATAGAAGGGGGCGGGGAACTCACGGAAACGATTGTCTCGCGGCCGGAAGGGTTGCGCCCGCCGAGGGGCACCGGTTCAGCGGTTTTCGACGGTCACAAGCAAGGGCGAATCGAACATCGCCACCGGCGAGATCACCGGTTCGTCCATCGGCACCTTGTCGCCGTAGCGCTCGCGCATCTTGGCGCGCACGGCCGGGTCGGCGAGGTTGAACGCGCGGATCTTCTGCAGCTCGCCGATGCGCACGCCCAGCGCGCGTTGATAGAGCTTCCACACGAGTTCCGAACAGTAGATGCGCCCGTCCGACCATTCGAAGGTCAGGTCGTAGGGGCGGCCAGCGAAGTCGGCGGTGCGGGCATGCAGGCGGGCCACGGCGGCGGGTGTCAGCAGCGTGTCGGCATCGCGCAGGCGCTTGGCCACGTAGTGCCCGCCGTTGCCGCGCGCAGTCCATTGCGCGAGCGGCGTGTAGCGCACGGTAGCGACCGCTTCGAACACGTAGGGCTTGCCGTCCCGCAGCAGCACGATGCCCATGTGGCTGTAGCGGGAGCCGGTGGCGCGCTGCACGGCCACGCTCTGGGCCGAGCGGGAGGTGTGGAAGATGATGTCGCCGTCTTTCAGCGTGGCCGCTGCGTGGCTGGCGTTGAAGGAGAGAGCGCAAAGCAGCAGCGCGATTGCGGTGGGGAGCTTCGTCATATGCCGCGCATTGTGCGACACGGCCTGCGGCTATTTTTCTTCGGGCGCGGGCGTGGTGTCGCTCGTATCGGGCGGGGCCATTTCGCGCATCAACCGGTCCAGCGCTTCTTCGCTCATCGGCTTGTCGGGCGCGAGCGTGGTGGGCGAGGTGCGCAGCCAGCGCGTGGTGGCCGGGAGCGCCATCACCAGCGCGGTCACGGCCACGAGCATGGCCAGGTAGGGGGCCAGTGCGCGTGCAACAGCCGCCACCGGCGGACGCGGCGCGACCTGCCCGCGCGCGAGCACCAGCGCATAGCCGAAGGGCGGCAGCAGGAAGCCCGCCTGCAGCACCAGCAGCGTCAGCGTGGCGATCCAGGCCGCATCGTCGAGCTGCGCGAGCACGGGCGGCATCACGATGGGCACGATCAAAAAGATCAGCTCGAAGGCGTCGAGCACGAAGGCGAAGGCCAGCAGCACCGCGAGCACTGCCATCAGGCCGAGCATCGGATGGCCCTGCAGCGACAGCATCAGCCGCGCGACCAGCCCGTCGGTGCCGAAGCCGCGCAGCAGCAGCGAGAAAGTGGTGGCCGCCACCAGCAGCGCATACAGCGCGCCGGTGAGCGCCATCGCGTCGTCGAGCACCTGCCACAGCACCGGGCGCGTGAGCTGGCGCGACGCGAGCCCCCAGCCGAGCAGCATCACGCAGGCGGAGGCCGCGCCTTCGACCGCGCGCACCTTGCCGAGCGTGACCAGCACCAGCAGCGTGGCTATCACCAGCGGCACGGTCAGCAGCGTCCACAACTCGCGGCGGCTCATGGCCTCCCGCTCCACATGCGGTGATGGCTGCGGCTTGCGCCGCGTCCCAAGCCATGCGATCACGAGCCAGCCGACCGTGAGCGCTGCCGCAGGTACCAGTGCGGCCTGCAGGATGTCCTGCGTGTTGACGATGCGATTGGCTGCACCGGCAGACGTGGTGCCGGCGGACAGGGCCAGCTCGCGCGCCATGTTCACGCCCTCGGTGTGGGCCCGCAGCATTGCATCGCCGAGCAAAAGCAACACGAGCGAGGGCGGCACGATCACGCCCAGCGTGCTGGTCACGGCCACGAGCGCGGTGCGTTGCGCGGCGGGCAGTTGCTCGTGTGCCCAGCCCTTGCCCGCAGTGCGTGCCAGCGTGAGCAGGCTGGCGCCGACCGAGCCGTTCATCGGCGCGAGCATCAGGCCGAGCACCATGCTGGCCAGCTCCGGCGCGGCGCGCGGCACGATGTGCATCAGCGCCTTTCGCAGGCCGTTGTACAGGTGCTCGGCCAGCGCCAGCCGGTTGAGCAGCGCGCCCACCAGCGCATAGAGCGCCAGTGCCTGCAGGAGGTCGTGCTCCAGCAGGCCGACGATGCGCCACGGGAGGTTCTGCAGCAGGGCCGTGTCGAAAGCGCCGAGCGCCAGGCCGATGAGGGCGCCGATCGTGCACACGCCCAGCAGCACGGCATAGGTGGACCAGCCGGTGGTCATCATCAGCGCCAGGGCCAGCGCGAGCAGGGCGAGTCCGAGCCAGCCCATCTACGTGGCCCGGCACTCGCGCCACAGGTCGAGCGCGCTCTGCACCGCCAGCAGCACGGCGAGCAAAAGCAGCGCGACCTTGATCATGAAATAGCCCGCGTTGAAGGTGTCGGGAAACAGCTCCAGCGCCAGCACCGAGCGCCCCACCGGCACCGCGGCCGTCACGATCAGGAACAGCGCCCACGGCAGCACGCACAGCCCCGCGCCCATGCGACGCAGCCGCGCGAAACGGCCCGTGCTGCCGTCGGCCAGGTCGGGCCGTGCCACGAGGTGCGCGCCCCGGCGCCCCGCATGCCGCAGCGCCACAGCAACGTAGAGCGAGAACAGCCATTGCGCGAGGTCGTTGGCCTGTGTCGGCCCGTGGCCCGAAGCCACCAGGTCGCGCAGCGGCCATTGCACGAAGAGCAGCAGCGCGATGGCAATGGCCAGCGGCATCGCGGCGCGGTCGATCAGGTCGAGCACGCGCAGCGTGGGCGGCGGGTGGGGCGCTTCAGTGGGTTCTGCCGGTGGCGTCATGCCTCGCCGACCGTAGCCCCTGAACCTGACCGCCACCTGCGGCGCCCGATGGCCGGGCTTGCGCACCGCAGCATGCCGGTGCCATCATCCGCGCCATGCAAACCGTCGCCTCCATCCTCTGGCGCAGGCTCGATGCGCCGGGCCACGACGCATGCCGGCTCGAACGCAATGCCTCGGCCTGGCAACTCGACGGCGCCGCGGTGTTCCGGCAGGAGGACGGCCGCATCGCCCAGCTGCACTACCGCGTGCGCTGCGACCTGCACTGGCACACGCAGTGGGGCATGGTGCGCGGCTGGCTCGGCGACTCGGCCATCGAGCTGTCGATCGCGCGCGATGCGCATGGCCACTGGAAGCTCAACGACGAGGCCGTGCCCGACCTGTCGCACTGCGTGGACCTCGACCTGGGGTTCACGCCCGCGACCAACCTGCTGCAACTGCGGCGGCTCAATCTCTCGCTGGGCGAGTCGGCCGACGCGCCGGCCGCGTGGGTGGACGTCGATGGCGGCGGCGTGCTGAGCGAATTGATGCAGCGCTACGAGCGCCGCAGCGAAAACGAGTACGGCTATGTGGCGAAGCGCTTCGACTACGAGGCGGTGTTGAAGGTCACGCAGGATGGTTTCGTGAGCGACTATCCGCGGCTCTGGGTTGCCGAAAGCTAGCAACCCAGGCGGTAGCGGATAGAGGTGCCGCGGCGCACCCTTCCTTGGGCCAGACGCCTGCCATTCGCAGTGCCACCGGGTGCGCAGCAGCGAGTCACGCATCGCGCTGGAGCCGGGCGTTGTTGAGCCCGGCGCCCCAAATTTTTCACACCTCGCTGAGCCCGTTGCACGCTTGAGCCCTGGTTGACCATTGTTTGCAACGGTGCAGTTCCAGCTGCCAGAGACTGCCGGACCGTCGTTCACCCGAGGTCCAGCCGATGTCTCGAACCCTTGCCGTTGCCAGCGCCGCCGTTCCCGATTCACTGGAGCCGGTGCGGCTTTCGGGCCGCGAGGGCGTCAACAGCCTGTTCGAATACGAGCTGCTGCTCAAGACCCCCGATGCGCTCAATTTCAGCTTCGGCGCCGCAGCGAACATCGATCTGGACAGCTTCATCGGCCGCGAGATCAGCTGCCGAATCGAACTGGACGGCGCCGGTGAGCGGCAGATCAACGCCCTCATCACCGAAGCCCAGCTCTGGGGCGAGGAAGGCCGCCACGTCCAGTACAGGCTCACCCTGCGTCCCTGGCTGCACCTGGGCACGCTGACCACCGACTGCAAGATCTACCAGAACAAGACCGTCGTCCAGATCCTGGATGAACTGCTTGGGGACTATGCCTTCCCCGTCGACAAGCATCTGAGCGAGACCTACCCGCCCCGGGATTTCCAGACGCAATTCAACGAGAGCGACTTCGCGTTCTTCGAGCGCCTGTGCCAGGAGTGGGGCCTGAACTTTCACTTTTCGCACAGCGAAGGCAAGCACCGCCTCGTGCTCACCGACAACATGGGCGCGCACGCGCCCATGGACAGCGCTGCGTACCGGGAGGTCGAGTACCGCGCACCCGGCTGGAAGGTCGATGCCGAATACATCAGCAGCTTCGTTCCCCACCACCAGCTCACCAGCGGACGCTACGCCAGCCGCGACTACGACTACACCCGCCCCAAGGCCGACCTGAGCGTCAAGCGCGCCGATCCCCGCCCGACCGGGCAGGCCGATCAGGAGGTCTACCAGTGGCACGACAGCCAGGCTGGCAGCCACTACGTGCAACCTCGCGCCGGTGCAGGTACCAACGAACCTCTTGCAGAAGGGGATCGCATTGCGCTGCTGCGCATGCAGGCACTGCGCACTCACGGCGCGCGCGCCAAGGCCAGCGGGAGTCTGCGCGGCATGGTCCCTGGCTTCACCTTTCAATTGCAGAAGCATCCCCGCGAAGCGGCCAATATCCAGTACCTCGTTCTCGACAGCCAGTTCCTCATCGAGAACGTGGCGCAGGAGAGCCAGGGCCCAGAGGCTGCAGTGCACCGCAAGCAGCAGTGGCGTGTCGAAGTCGACTTCACGGCCCACCCCATCACCGAGCCGCTTCGTCCTCAGCTGTCGCGGCACAAGCCGCACACGCAAGGCCCCCAGGTCGCGCTGGTTGTCGGCCCCGAGGGCGAGAACCTGTGGACGGACGAACTGGGCCGCATCAAGGTCCAGTTCCCCTGGGACCGGCTCGGCCAGAAGAACCAGCATTCCACCTGCTGGCTGCGCGTGAGTTCGCCGTGGGCAGGCAACCAGCTCGGTGGCGTGCATGTGCCACGTATCGGCCAGGAAGTGATCGTCGATTTCATCGGCGGCGATCCGGACCTGCCCATCTGCACCGGCCGGGTGCACAACCAGATGAACCTGCCGCCCTGGAGTCTTCCCGGTCAGGCCGCGTTGTCGGGCTTTCGCAGCCGCGAACTTGCCAAGGACGGTGGCAACAGTCCGGGCGGCCGCTCCAACCATCTGATCCTGGACGACACCGACCGGAAGATCCAGGCGCAGCTCAAGAGCGATCACCAGAGCAGCTCATTGAGTCTTGGCCACGTCACGCGCATCGACGGCAACGCCGGTCGCCAGGATGCACGTGGCGAAGGTTTTGAATTGCGTACCGATGCGCACGGCGCCATCCGGGCAACACAAGGCCTGCTCATCACCACCGAGGCGCGCCCCAATGCCCGCGCGCATCTGCTCGACAGCGGCGAGACCCGCCAGCGCCTGGTCGAGGCGCGCGATCTGCATGACGCAGGGGCGCAGGAGGCGCAGAAGAACAAGGCGCAGGAAGGCAACGACCAGGCCGAGGTCGCCAAGTCCCTGAAGGCGCAGAACGATGCGGTCCAGGGCGAAGGCGCCGCCGATGTCGAAGCCGGGTGCTTCCCCGAGCTGGCCCAGCCGCACCTGGTTCTGGCCAGTCCGGCGGGCATCGAGACCACCAGCCAGTTCAGCACGCACATCGCCAGCGTGGAGCACACGGCCATCACCAGCGGCAAGCACACCAGCATCACCAGCGGCGACAGCCTCCTGGGCGTAGCGCTGCAGGCCATCAAGCTCTTTGCGGCGCAGAAGGGCATCAAGGTCGTTGCGGCCCAGGCCGACATCGACATCCAGGCGTTGAAGACCTGCATCAACCTGCTGGCCAAGGACGAGATCACGATCCGGGCCGACAAGATCAGGATCGAAGCCAGGACGGAGTTGGTGATCAGTGGCGGCGGCAGCTACGCCGGCTACAAGGGCGGCCGCATCGAGAGCGGCACCACCGGCCCGCATGTCCAGCATGCGAGCGTGCACAGCATGGTCGGCCCCGGCAGTGCCAGCCGGCCGGGCCTGCCGGATGGCTTGAAGCCGGGCAAGGGGCAACTCGAGCTCACGCACCGCTATGCCAACAACCACGGCTTGAAGGGCGCGGGCTACAAGGTCATCGACTCGGCCGGGCAGGTCAGGACCGGCACGCTGGACGACAAGGGCTTTGCAGCCGTCTCGGGGCTGGCGCCGGGCGGGGCGCGCATCGAGCTGGGAGAGGACCCGCGCAATCCATGGGATCGCGCCAGCTATTTCGGCAAACCGACGTGGCCGCCCAAGACAACCGACAGCGACGCGAACGCGGTCACTGTTCCTGCAAACGACACGCTTGCCGGCCTCATGAGTCAGGCCGCCAGCACAGCCATTGGCGGCCACCTCGACGGCATCGCCAAGTCCGCTGCGGCATCTGTCGCAAGCAGCGCGATGGGCCACATCGCCGGCAAGGCCGCGGCGCGATTGCCGCCAGGCGTGTTGTTGCCTCACACCACGGTCTGAAACCACAGGCGTGCGCAGCGCCTGTCCGTACGTCAAAAAAACAGCAAGGGCCAGGTGGCTCAGGGAGTTCCGGCATGGCCGAGATATCGCAAGCAGAGAGAGAGCAGAAGGCAAACGAGAGGGAGGTGGTCGTCAAGCCGCTCGACCAGATCGATCCGGCCGAGCTATCGGTCGCCAAGAAGGCCGTCAACGACTGGCTGATAAAGATCAGCAACGGTCATGTCACGCTGGACAGGGTCGTGACCGTCGCCAGCGCCGTTCCGATCCTCGGCAACATCCTGGCGGCCATTGATGCGGTGTGCGACATCGTCATCCTCGTCGAGAACAAGGCTGCGAACGTCGGGGAGAAGGCCCTCAACTGGGTCAGCTTCGGCATCAACCTGATCGGCATCATTCCGTTGCCCCCGACCATGGCCGCGGCGCGGACCAGCCTGCGACCCGCACTGCATCTGGTGCGAAGCAAGCTCCGTACCGCCGGTCACGGACTCAGCGATGCGCTCGTGGTGATGCTTGTGGACCACCTCAATGCGACGCTGGCCGGCGAACTCGAAAAGTTCGTGGATGAGGCCAGCACCAAGCTCAAAGACATACTGAAGTCGGCCGCCACCATGGCGCACGACCTGCTCTCTGGGTTGAGCAAGGTCTTGCGCAAGCTTGCATCGGGCACGCCCTTCGATACCAGCAGGCCGGCGCCCGCGGAGCCTCCCAAACGCGATCCGGAGACCACCTACGAGAGCGGTGTCTGGGGCGCCATCAAGGGAATTTCCGGTGACATCAAGGAGGGAGTCGAGGACGGTGCCAGCTATGTGGGCGAGAAGGCTGCACACGGCGCCAAGGTGACTGTCAATGCCGGGGCTGGCCTGGTGATGCGTCACACCGATGCTGGCGAGAAGGCCGCGAAGCTGATGAACGCCTATGCCGGCTCATTGGACAGCTTGGCCGCAGATGCGAAAACGAAGATCGAAAGATTGGGCGACGCGGGCGTCGACATGTCCATCGCCTGGCTCCTCCTGCGGCTCAAGGATGCTGTTTTGCGTTATCGCGCCAAGGGCAAGGCGGGAGGTTCCACCGTCAATCCGACAGCAACCGCGAAGCATGATCGGAAGAAGACGAATGCAGAGTTGGACAGGCTGAGCGCGGGAGCGCGTGAAGGGGGTGAGCAATGCCAACCCCTGCAAGAACTGCGCGACCCGTGCTCAAACGAACAACTCCATCAGCTTCGCAACCGGCAGCGAGACGTTCGTTCATACCGACTTTGCGTTGCCGGGCCACATGCCCATCGTCTGGAGCCGCACATACCACTCGCGCCTGGCGGCCTACGACCATTCGCAGGCTGAGTCCGGCCATGCGGGCACCAGCGCCTGCCTTGGCGCCCGATGGACCAGCGCCTACACCACCCGCATCGATCAGGCCGCGGACGGAAGCCTGAGCTACTTCGCTGCCGATGGCCGCGAGCATCGCTTTCCAAAGCTGGCGGAGCCCGAGGATGGCCGCACGGGCCAGACGCACCACAACGCCATTGAAGACCTCACCCTCGGACGAGGCCATGGCGGCCTGCTCGTCTTGAGCCACGGGCGAGACTACATCGAGACCTTCGAGCTCGCACCCCGGTTCATGCACGGGGGCCGAGGACGCGCAAGGAGCAAGGTCGTGCACTACCGTCTCGCAAGCCAGCGCACGCGCACCGGCCAGACCACCGAGTTGGCCTACCGCCACGAAGGCGGGCAACTCTCGGACATCGTCAGCGGCCAGGTCCATGTGAGCACCGCCATCGACGCCCAGGGCCGCATCCAGAGCCTGTGGCTCGTGCAGGACGGACGGGCCATGCGTCAACTTGCCGCCTACACCTATCGGGCGCTGGCCGATGGCAGCAGCGACCTCATCGCTGCCCAGGATGAGAACCAGCAAAGCTGGCGCTACGAATACCGGGCCGCAGGCGAGACGGCCAGCACCCACCTGATCTCCAGATACGCGGACCGCACGGGCCGGGGTATTCATCTTCAATGGGAGCACGAAGATGGCAGCGCAGTGGATCTGCATGCGGGCAACAGCGCCCGGGCCAGGGCCTATCGCGAGTACGCCGACGACGGCAGCTTCGACACCACCATCGTCTGGAACAACCACGTCCGTCTGGCCACCGTCATCGATGCGCTGGGGGCGCAGACCCGCTACTACTTCGATTACCTGGGCTACACCTACCGCATCGTTCATCCGGAAGTTCGCGGTGCGGACGGCATGCTCTATGCGCATGAAGAATGGTTCTTCCGCGATGCGCTAAAGAACATCACGCGACATCTGCATGCCGACGGCAGCAGCGATCACTACACCTACGACGCGCACAGCAACCTCGTGAGCCACACGCGTGGCGACCACAGCACGGTGCACTTCGCCCATGACGAGATGGACAACCTCACCGGCATCCGCGATGCCGAAGGCCACGCCTGGAGGCGAACCTACGAGGGCGTGAACCTCATCGAGGAGATCGATCCGCTGGGCCACAAGACCGAATACGCCTACAACGCGCACGGCCTGCCCGTGGAGATCACCGATGCCAGGGGCGGCAAGAAGCAACTGGCATATGACGATGCGGGCCAGTTGACGGCCTACACCGACTGCTCGGGCAAGACCTCGCGCTGGACCTACGACGACCGCGGGCGCCTGCTCGAGGCAACGAATTCGGCTGGCGAGACGACCCAGTACCACTACGAGCGCGGCCAGCTGACGCGCATCGTCAATCCCGACGGCACCCAGGAGCAGTTGGCGCACGATGCCGAAGGCCGCCTGCTCTCGCACCGCGATGCCTTGCAGCGCGAAACCCGCTACGAATACAACGCCGTGGGCCTCATTGCCCAGCGCACCGACGCCAATCGCCACACCATCGACTACCAGTGGGATCGCCGGGGGCGGCTGGTGGCGCTGCGTAACGAAAACGGCCGCACGCACAGCTTCAGCTACGACCCGCTGGGCAAGCTGCTGTCCGAAGTGCAGTTCGACGGCAGCAGGACCGTGTACGGCTACACCCCGGCGACCGGCGTGCTGCGCCAGGTCACTGAAGGCGATGCGGTCACCCAGTTCGACTTCGATCCCACAGGGCGCCTGACGAGACGCACGGCAGGGATGTACATCGAGCCCAGGGACCCGGACGGTCGCCCCCTCGGACGCTCCTTGGATCCGCAGAGCATCCAGACCGACAGCTATGCCTACGACGGCAACGGGCAGCTCATCGATGCGAGGAATGCCAGCATCCACTTGCAGTGGTTCCCGGATGCCGTCGGCAATGTGAGGACCGAGCACCATCATTACCTGATCGACGAACAAGGCAGGCCGAGCAGCCAGCCGCTGACGGCCGTCTGGCAGCACCGCTACGACGAGTTGGGCAACCGCATCCGGACCACGCGCCCCGACGGCCACACCACCACCTGGCTCACTTATGGCGCAGGCCACGTGCACGGCCTGATGCTCGACGACACGGAGGCCCTGCAGATCGAGCGCGACGACCTGCATCGGGAGGTCAGGCGGATACAGGCCAACGAGGTGGCCCAGGCGCAGCAGTACGACCCCGCAGGGCGCTTGCAGGCCCAGGTGCTCAGCCGCGTGGAGAGACTGGGCCAGAGCCGGGGCGGCCCCTCTCCTTCTGCCCCGAACGCCGGCGCGTTGGGCATCCAGCGCAAGTACAGCTACGACCGCGCCGGCCAACTCACCGACATCGGCGACAGCCGCCGAGGCAGCCTGAGCTACCGCTACGACCCCGTCGGTCGTTTGCTGCAAGCCCGGAGCCGACTGGGCACCGAGACCTTCGCCTTCGATCCGGCCAGCAACATCCTGGACCCGATGGCGCCAGAGGCCCGGGAGGCCGGGACGGTCCACAACATCCCGGCCATCCTGAACAACCTGGTGAAGGACTACGCCGGCACGCACTTCAAGTACGACCGTCGGGGCAACATGGTCGAGCGGCTGCACCAAGGCCAGCGCACGCGCTTCGCCTGGGACGCGTTGGGCCGCCTCTCCGAGGCGCGCACGCAGGACACGCGCACGTCATTCCTGTACGACCCGATGGGTCGGCGCATTGCCAAGCGCAGCGAGCCGATCGTCATCACCAGTTCGATGGACGGCAGCCAGTACCACGCCGCCGAGTACCGGCGCCAGATGCAGGCGCGTGGCCTGGGCATGGTGCTCTTCGGTTGGGATGGGGACCAGATGGCCTGGGAGTCGGACTCGGCACGCAACCGGACGGTGCATTACGTATTCGAGCCCGACAGCTTCGTGCCGGTGTTGCAGGCCAGCGCGCGAGGGCGAATCACGCAAAGCTTCCTGAGGCGGCCGGCAAGTGCGACAAGCGCGTACACCGATGCACAAGGCAACTACGACCTGAACCGGGACCCGCTGTACAACGGGATGTACGAGCCGGGGCTGGGGCAGGACGGGGAGCCGCCAGCGCCACTGGAGAGCATTCACTACTACCAGTGTGACCACCTCGGAACGCCAATGGAGCTGACCGATGAGGGCGGCAACATTGCGTGGGAGGCGAACTACAAGGCGTGGGGTGAGGCCAGGCTCACGATCAGCGAGGCGGCCAGGAAGGCGGGGCTGAAGAATCCGATCCGGTTCCAGGGGCAGTATCTGGACGAGGAGACGGGGCTGTACTACAACCGGTTCAGGTATTACGACCCGGTGGTGGGACGGTTTGTATCCAAGGATCCGATCAGACTGGCTGGCGGGATCAATTTACTGCAATACGCGCCAAATCCAATTAATTGGATTGACCCATTGGGATTGACGGAGGTCTGTCCAACAGATCTTCATGCCTTTGGGAATGCAACACAACCGCGGGCGCCTCGAATTGCAGGGTACAACTTAAAACCAGGACAAAAACCGGACCTAGCAGCAGATGCCGAAGGAATGGTTGGACCGACTCGTACACAAGGTGCTTCTACCTATGGAAATCCTCAAAAGAGTCCAATCAGTGGGACCTATCATCAAATTCCGGCGGGAACCAATATGCCGGATGGTCTTGGTATCGAAGCCGATGGTAAGGATGTTGGGGGCGCACACGGAGAGACGCATCATACGATTTGCCCGATAAAACGAATGCCTGCGGAGGAATTTGTGAAAAAATATCAAACCCTTCCATGGACTCCTGGGGGAAAGAAAAAATGACCGTTTCAAACTTTGATCAATGGAAAGAATTGGATGAGGCGTACGCGCAATTCTCCAATGCGAAGGCTCAGTACTTCAAGCTCCGAGAAGTTGCAAAACAGTCAATTGATGTGGCGGAGGAATTTAGATTTGGAAGCCCGGGGATTTCAAGGGAAATTGCATTCGAAAAGGCAAAAGATCTTTCAATCGAGGAGAGAAAAAATATATTTCCGGATATTGTTGCGTATGCAAGCTATGTGCATGGCTTTACAGAGGCGAGCAGGGATTTAATTCTTGGCCTGCCCCGTGAATGGGTTTTGTTGAATATAGAAAAAGTAGCGGACCCGATTTTGAAAAATGGCAGTCATGAAGAGTACTCGGCGCTTCTTGACTTGTATAAATTAATTTCACCTTCTCTTTTTGATTCTCTGATTCGCCGTTGTGCAATGAGTGATGATTTGGAAATTCGAGAGATTGCCTTTGATTACGCTCAAAAAACAAAGCCAAAATAAAAACAAGAATTTTGTTGGGAATTTGAGATATTTGATCATGGCGCCTGGAAGTGGCAGACTGGCATCCCTCTAGTTGGCCGCCGTTGAAGGGATGCATAAGTTGGGATCAACAAGTCTTGCGGAAAAAGCTTGCTGACAAAAACGTACACATCCCTTTGAGACGCCCATGATAATTTTCAATTTCGGGCCATTTAGCAAAGATGAACTGACGATCAGATTTGATCGAGAAGGGGCGGCGATATTCTTGAGCGTCGTCTCCAGTTTTTTGAATCGGAGAAATGATCGAATTTCAATTGATTGTTTGCAATACTTGGGGGCTGCAGTCGATGCAGCGAAAATTGAGATAAGGCGGGAAAATAATAACCAACTCGAGATACAGGGAAAAAAATTGATCCTTTGCATGTCGGATGAGGCGCTTGAATATGCAAAATTCCTTTTGGAAAAATTTATTGCTGACGGAGATTTTAGTCCTCCGGAGTTTTGCAGTTTTTCAAGGAAAAATAGAAAATACGACACGCAAATATTTTTCCTCAAGTTTTCTTCGATTGAAAGTGATTTCTAGCGATGGCGTCAGCGTTAATTTTAATTAAGAAGCGATGGCGCCTGAATTTTTCAGATGGAAGGCCCAAAGACGCCCATTAATATGATTAAAATCTTGCGAGAGATGAGGGCGAAGATGTCGCGAGTACCGCAATATTTCGGTCGGGCGATTAAAAATATCAATTGCCGGCGTCAGATCGCCGCACAACCGCTCAGTCAAACTGCCCCCGATCCCCCGCCACCAGCGCCCGATTGCGCCGCCGATCAACGGCAATCTCATGCGCAAATTCCTCGATGCTCCCCCCGGCCGGCAGGTTGTACGCCTCCCGCAGCCGCGTCCTCACCGTATCGCTGCGCAGCACGCGGTTGATCTCCGCGTTGAGCCGCTGCACTACCGCCGCGGGCGTGCGTACCGGCGCGAAGATCCCGAAGAGCGAATCGCGATTCGCCCGCTCGTACCCCAACTCCGCAAACGTCGGCACCGCCGGCAGCGCCTCGATGCGCGCCGGCGCCCCCACCGCCAGCGCCTGGAACCGTCCGCCCTCGATGTACTGCAACTGTTGCGCCGCGACGTTGGTCGACAGCACCTCGAACTGCCCGCTGAGCGCATCGTTGAGTTGTGGGCCGCCGCCCGCATACGGGATGTGCGTGATGTCGGTGCGGCTTTGCATGCGCACCTGCGCGAGCACCAGGTGGCCGATGGTGGCCACGCCCGAGGTGGCCCAGCGCACCGCGCCGGGCTGGCTGTGGGCGCGCGCGATCAGGTCGGCGAAGCCGTGTCCCGTGAAAGCCGGTGTGCCGACCACGAGCACGGGCGTGCGCATCACGCTCGCCACCGGCGCGAAGGCGCGCAGCGGGTCGTAGGGCACGCGCGCGATCAGCGGGTGCAGCGTGAGCGGGCTGATGGCGGAGAAGGCGAGGGTGCAGCCGTCGGGCGTGGCGCGCGCGAGCGCATCCATGCCGATGCTGCCGCCCGCGCCGGCGCGGTTCTCGATGAGCACCGGCACGCCCAGCGCCTGCGAGAGCGGGTCGGCCAGCACGCGGGCCATGCCGTCGCTCACGCCGCCCGGTGGATAGACCACGATCAGGCGCACGGGGCGGTTCGGCCAAGGCGATGAGGATGGCGCGGCGTGCAGCAGGTGCGGCATGCCGCAGGCAGCGGCCAGCGCGATGCCCGTACTGCGCACGAAATGGCGACGGTGCAGCAAGGCAACGCTCATGACCCGGGGTGCTCGCTCGCATGCCTGCGCAGCAGCGCGGCGAAGTGCTGCGCGGGCAGGTTGTCCTCTTCCACGCGCGACACCAGCGTGAGCGGCGCGTCGAGCTGGCCGCCATCGGCCAGGCGCGTGTAGGCGATGGCATGCGCGTGCACGCCGGTCATCGAGGCCGGCACCACCGACAGGCCGACACCCGCGGCCACGAGGTTCAGGTTGGTCATCATGCGGTCCACCTCGGCCACCACGCGCGGGCGCAGGCCCTTGGCATGGCACAGCGCCAGCAGTTCGGCATAGAGGCCCGGCGCGCCCGGACGGCGCACGAGGATGATGCCTTCCTCGCACAGCCGCGCGAGCGGCAGCGGGCGCGAGGCCTTGCTGCGCGCGAGGGCAAAGCGGTGATCGCTCGGCATCGCCACCAGTACCGGCTCGCGCAGCAGCGTCTCGAACAGCAGGCCGTCGGGCCGCGCCACCGGCACGCGCAGCAAGCCGCAGTGCAGCCGGCCGGCGGCCAGCGCATCGGTCAGCTCGGCGGCGTTGTTCTCGCGCAGTTGCAGTTCCACGCCCGGGTGTTCGCGGCGGAACGCGCGCAGCGCCTCGGGCACGAAGCGATGCGCCGCGGCCGAGCTGGTGAAGCCCACCGCGAGCGTGCCAACCTCGCCATTGGCCACGCGTGCCATGCGCTGCTTCATGGCCTCCATGTCCTGCAGCATGCGCAGCGCTTCCACCTGGAAGAGGCGCCCCGCATCGGTGAGCGCCACGCCGCGCGGGTGGCGCCTGAAGAGCTGCACGCCCAGTTCGCGTTCCAGCGACTTGATCGCGAGGCTGAGCGGCGGCTGCTGGATGCCCAGCCGCTCGGCGGCGCGTGTCATGTGGCCGGTCTCGGCGACGGCCACGAAATAGCGAAGCGGCCTCATCTCCATGGGTATCTCCATATTTTTAAAGTATTGAGAAGGCCTCTTTATTTTATTTGACCCTAAGTCACCTCGAATCTATCGTCCGGCCGCCCATTCAAAAAAGCGGTTCACCGAGGCCGCATGCTGGAGACAAGACCATGCGCACACCGCGCCCCCACCCGACTCTTTCGATGATTGACGTCGCCCGTCGTGTCCGCCGTTCGTTCGGCCCCGCGATCGGTATTTCGCTGGTTTCACTCGTTCTGGTCGCTTGCGGGGGCGGAGGAGGAGGCGGCGCCGGCTTCTTCCCGATCGTGCCGAACAACCCGCCGGTCGACGGCGGCCCGCCAGACAACCCACCGCCCCCGCCCGTGGTGCCGGTCGTGGCCTGCGCGGACCTCGCGGGCAAGAGCCTGCCCGCCTCGCTGATCAGCCTGCCCACGCAAGGTGCCACCGTCACCAGCGCCACGCCGGTGGCCGCGACCGACGCCGGCAACCAGCTGGGCGACTACTGCCGCGTGCGCGGCACCATCCAGCCGGTGGACCCGGCCTCGCAACTCATCAACTTCGCGGTCAACCTGCCCGAGAAGTGGAACCAGAAGACCATCCACTTCGGCGGCGGCGGCTTCGACGGCGTGCTGATCGACGGCACCGAGGTCATCCGCTTCGGCCCTGTCGGCAAGCCCGCGCCGCTCTCGCTGGGCTATGCCACCTACGGCGATGACTCGGGCCACCAGTCGAGCAGCATCACCGACGGCAGGTTCGCGGCCAACGACGAGCAACTGGCCAACTACGGCGGCCAGTCGCTCAAGAAGACGCGCGACGTGGCGCAGGCACTGGTGTTCGCCCGCTACGCCGCGAAGCCCAAGCACGCCTACTTCCTCGGCACTTCGACCGGCGGGCGCGATGCGCTCAGCTACATCCAGCGCTGGCCCGAGGACTACGACGGCGTGATCGCCAACGAGCCCGCGCTCAACTACACCGGCACGCGGCTGTCGAATGTGGCGGTGGGGCGGGCGCTGTACAACAACAACGGGGCGGGCTGGATGAACGTGGCCAAGACGCTGCTGGTGCAGAAGGCCGCGATGCAGGCCTGCGACAAGCTGGACGGCGCGGCCGACAACATCGTGAGCAACGTGGAAAGCTGCCGCCTGCTGAACACGCAGATACTGGCCTCGCTGCGCTGCTCCGGTGGCGTGGACACGGGCAACACCTGCCTCTCGGACGCGCAACTCGCCACTGTGCGCACCATCGAATCGCCGCTCGACTTCACGACCTACGCGCTCGCCAATGGCATCAAGCGCGCCGGCGGCTACAACATCCTCGAAGGCGCACTCGTCGCCGGCCCGTACACCACGCGCGACCTCGGCACGCGGCCGGTGCCGGCGAATCCGGCCACCTCGGCCGACGCCAACATGTACGTCACCGGCGACCAGTGGGTGAAGTACTTCGTCACGCGCATCGCGGGCTTCGACGCGCTGAGCTTCGACCCGCTGGACCCGGGCACCTACACCGCGCGGGTGACCGAGGTCTCCAACCTCACCGATGCGACCAACTCGAACCTCGCGCCCTTCTTCGCGCGCGGCGGGCGGCTCATCATGCTGCACGGCCTGGCGGACGAGGTGATCAGCCCGAACTCGACCATCGACTACTACAAGCAACTCATCGCCACGGTCGGGCAGTCGGCGGTCGACCAGAACGTGCGCTTCTACACCGTGCCCGGCATGGGCCACGGCACCGGCAGCTTCATTCCCAACTGGGATTCGCTCGCAGCGCTGGAAGGTTGGGTCGAAGGCGGTCTCGCGCCCGCCACCGGGGTGGCGGTGGATGCCGTGGCCGGCAGCTATGGCCGCACGCGCCCGCTGTGCCTGTTTCCCTCGTGGCCCAAGTACCGCGGCGCAGGCAGCCTGGATGCGGCCGTCAACTACAGCTGCGTGACCGAGGTCGGCGACCCCTTGGCGTGCCCGAACTTGCCTGCAGCTGTCACCACCTACAAGGGCGGCGACAGCTTCGGCGAGGAGCTCAGCGTACGGATGGACCCGGCCACGATGGCCTACACCGTGACCATCGATGCGAGCCTGCAGCGCTCCGCCGGCACGGTGCGCACCGGCTCGCTGGTGGCGCAAGGCAGTTGCAGCTACACGAGCGGGGAGGGCGGCGCGGTCTTCAGCTTCGCGCCGGGCGGCGTGCTGCTGGGCGGCGTGAACGCGCCTAGCGGCGGCGGCTTCTCGCCCTTGGTGGCGTTCCAGAACACCTTCGAGAACACGGCCTCGCCGGCAGTCTTCAATCCGGTGGCGAACATCTTCAACACGGTGGGCGTGCAGCAGGGCACGGGCACCGCAGCGGCCTACGCCGGCGCGGTGCGGCTGCGCAACGCGGGCACCTTCCAGTACTGCCGCAGCGCGGCGGGCAGCGCTGGCAGCTTCATGGTCTACGACGCCAACTGCGCCGAAACCGAGAAGGGCTACATCACCTACAACACCACGCGCGGCGCCTTCGACGTGCGCACCACCTCGCCGACCGGCGGCGCCGTCACCACCGGCGGCACGCTCAGCGGCTCGATGGTGATCGGGCTGGTCAACGGTGCCGCGGTGCCGCTGCACCTGGTGCGCGACTCGGCCGCCACCGCGGGGCTGCGCATCTTCGGCCTGCAGCAAAGCCTGATGTCGGGGGCAGCCGACGGCAGCTACGCGATGGCCAGCGCGAAGGGCGAGAGCCGCGAGGCGACGGTGGCGGGCAGCGGCTTCAACCTCGGCGGTGCAGCGGCATCATTGAGCTACGACACGCCGGTGCCCGGCGTGGTGCAGGCCGATGCGGGCCGGCCGGGCAATTTCATATTCAACAGCGGTGTCCTTGGTTTCGTCACCACCGATGGAACGAACGCCGCGCTGGAACTCGGAGTACGCCATTGAAAAAGCAACTGTCCCAACTCGCCGCATTCGCTCTGCTCGGCACGGCACCGCTGCTGTCCGCGCACGCGGCCCCGAGCGCGCCCAAGCCCGCGACCTGTCCAGCCCCCATCCCCGACGCTGCGCGCTGCTACACAGGTGAAGACAGCACGGGCGCGCTCTACTGGATCGCGATCCCTAAAGACTGGAACCGCGTGCTCGTGATGCACGCCCACGGCGGCCCCGAGACCGGCCCGCCCAAGCTCGCGCGCAGCGAGGAAGACCTGAAGCGCTGGGCCGTCACCGTGAAGGCCGGCTATGCGTGGGCTGGCTCCACCTACCGACGCGGCGGCTACGGCGTGACCATGGCCGCCGAAGACACCGAGCGCCTCCGCCAGATCTTCGTGCGCCACTTCGGCCAGCCCAAGCGCACGCTGCTGCACGGCCAAAGCTACGGCGCAGGCGTGGCGGCGAAGGCGGCCGAACTCTATGCGCCGCCCGGCGATGCGAAGAGCCCGTATGACGGCCTTCTGCTCACCAGCGGCGTGCTCGGCGGCGGCAACAGCGCCTACGACTTCCGGCTCGACCTGCGCGTGGTCTACCAGTACGTCTGTCGCAACCATCCGCGGCCCGACGAGCCGCAGTACCCGCTGTGGATGGGCCTTCCGATGGACTCGAAGCTCACGCGCGGCGAGCTGGCGGAACGCGTGAAAGCCTGCACCGGCGTCGGCATGCCCGCCGCGCAGCGCACGCCCGAACAGTCCGCGCGCCTGAAGACCATCCTCTCGGTCGTGAAGATCCAGGAGCGCTCGCTCGTCGGCCACCTGAACTGGGCGACCTGGCTGTTCCAGGACCTGGTGCAGAAGCGCCTCGGCGGCCGCAACCCCTTCGGCAACATCGGCGTGGTCTACAGCGGCTCGGCCTACGATGCGGCGCTCAACGCCGGCGTGCTGCGCTACGCGGCCGACCCGCAGGCCAAGGGCGCATTGGCGGCCGACAGCCAGCCGACCGGCCGCACCTCGCTGCCCACGGTGGGCCTCCATGCCATCGACGATCCGACCGCCTTCGTCGAGCTCGAGAATTCCTACCGCCGCATCCGCGAGGCGGCCGGCACAGGCGGCAACCTGGTGCAGAGCTTCAGCGCCGAGCGCGAGCACAGCTACCTGAGTGATTCGGAATACCCCGCGCTCTTCGGCGCGCTGATGGACTGGATCGACAAGGGCGAGAAGCCCACGCCTCAGAGCCTGGCGCAACGCTGCGCATCGCTCGCGCCGCGCTACGACACCGACGGCAAGAACGGCTGCCACATCAAGCCAGAGTGGCAACCGCCCGCGCTCGAGAGCCGCGTGCCGACGCGCGAGCCCTGAATATTTTTGGCCTGGCCGGAGCGCGACCCGGTCAGTCCGCGGCCGGCGACGTCGATTCTTCAGTCCACCGCGCATGCGAGGCATGCAGGTGATGCAACATCGCCGCCACCGCCGCCTGCGGGTCCCGCGCCTCCAGCGCGCGGTAGATCACCTCGTGCTCCACGAATGCGGCCTTCCAGGCGTGCGAATTCTCGGTGCGCGCGCTCATGCGCGAGAGGATCGGGCTGTGCCGCCCATCGAACAGTTCCCCCACCAGGCGCACGAGCACCGAGTTGCCCGTCATCTCCGCGATGGCGAGGTGAAAGCGCCGGTCGTTCTCGGTCTGCGTGCGGCCGTTGAGGCCGTCCTGTCGCATGCTTTCCAGCGTTGCCTTCACGCGCTCCAGATGCTGCGGCGTGACGCGGGCCGAGGCCAGCGTGACCACCGAGCCTTCGAGCATCGCGCGCGCCTGCATCATTTCTGAAGGGCTTTCGCCCACAGCCGGCGTTGCGCGCTCCGAGGCGTCCGGCGACGCGCAGACATAAACGCCCGAACCCATCCGTATCTCGATGCGTCCGTCGATCTCCAGGGCGATCAGCGCTTCGCGCAGTGAGGGCCGCGACACCCCCAACTGCAAGGCCAGCTCCCGCTCCGGTGGCAGCCGCGCGCCGGCGGGCAGGTTGCCGTCGCGGATGAAAGCCCGGATCTGGTCCGCGATCTGTTGGTAGAGCCGGCGGGTGTCGGTGGGTTTGGCGGGGGGCTGCATGGATCGGTGCGGGGGCGGAGGCTATCTGGTCATGCCAGTTTGACACTTTCAAACGCCTACTTTTCGCTTATCGCGCCTGCTTTTGCTCGGGAAAACCCGCAAAGGGTTTGTTCTGGTAAGGCCAATTAACTCATGTGGCAAAGTGGTCATACCAAACTGGTAAGGCCAAAAATGCAGCCATGCGCAAAGGCCTGTTCCGCTTGGCAGTCCCCATTCAGAAAACAGCAGGAGACAAGAAGATGACGATGAAGAACCGCCGGACCATCGCCGCGGCGAGCGCCTTGTGCGCCTGCCTTGGCTTCGGTGTTGCGAGTGCCCAGGCCCAGAGCAGCGTGACCCTCTACGGCCGCGCGGTCGCGGGTGCCGACTACCAGAACAACATTGCCAACGACGAGGGCAAGGGCCGCGGCCATCTGTGGCGCCACGCCGGCAACCAATGGGGCACCAGCATGCTCGGCGTGAAAGGCACCGAAGACCTCGGCGGTGGCCTGACCGCCCTGTTCGTGCTCGAAGGCGGCTTCGACCTGCCTGCGGCCAAGCCCAATGGCGCCGACCTGCTGCTCAACCGGCGCTCCTACGTCGGCCTGCAGGACTACTGGGGCAAGCTGGTGCTGGGCAAGAACCTGGCGATCTCCAACGATGTGTGGTTCCTCGACCCCACGGGCCAGCAGTTCATCGGCACCGCGACGCTGGTGCGCGGGCGCAACTGGCAAGGCAATGACAACGGCATCGAGTACACGACGCCGACCTGGGGCGGCTTCAGCGCCACCGTGCAGACTGGACTGGGCGAGCAGACCGACGGCTTCACCAAGCTGCGCAAGGACGGCATCTCGATGTCGTACATCGCGCCCGCGTTCGAGCTGCGCGCCATCTACGACGTGGCGCGCGACAAGGACGGCAAGTACACCGACCTCTTCAACACCTCCAAGGAACTCACGCTCGGCGGCACCGCCACGCTCTGGGACGACCTGAAGATGTTCGCGGGCTACCAGCGCCTGTCGGCGCCCGATGCGCCGCTCAACGCACCGAGCAAGGCCAACCACTACTGGGTCGGCGCCAACTACAAGGTCACGCCCTGGCTGACGCTGATCGGATCGATGTTCCGCGTCACGCAGAACCGCGACGCCGGCAGCGCCAACCTGTACATGCTGGGCGCGAACTACGCGCTGTCCAAGCGCACGCTGCTCTATGCATCGGTGGGCAAGGTCTTCAACAGCGCGAATGCCAACTTCTCGGTGGAAGCGACCAACAACAACCCGGCTGCGGGTGGCAAGCAATCGGGCACGTACTTCGGCATGAGCCATACGTTCTGAGGCCAGTCCGGCGCCGCCGCCTTTCATCGAATTCGAATGACCACCTCCAGCAGACTCCGGAACAAGACGATCCTCGTCACCGCGGCGGCGCAGGGCATCGGCCGTGCCACCGCGCTGGCTTGCGCGCGCGAAGGCGCGCAGGTGATCGCGACCGACATCAACGCCGCGCTTCTCGACAAGCTGGCGCATGCATCCACCGGCATCCGGACGGCGGTGCTCGACGTGCGCAGCGCGGAGGCCATCGCCGCGCTGGCGGCCGAACTGCCGGCGCTCGACGGCCTCTTCAACTGCGCGGGCTACGTACACCACGGCAGCGTGCTCGATTGCGACGAGGCCGCGTGGGACTTCAGCTTCGACCTCAACGTCAAGAGCATGTACCGCATGGTGCGCGCTTTCCTGCCGGGCATGCTCGACAAGGCGAAGAGGCGCGAAGGCGGCGGCACATCGATCGTCAACATGGCGTCAATGGCTTCGTCGGTCAAGGGCTTTCCCAACCGCTTTGCCTACGGTGCTTCCAAGGCCGCGGTGATCGGCATGACCAAGGCCCTCGCGGCAGACCACGTGCAGCAAGGGCTGCGCTGCAATGCGCTGTGCCCCGGCACGGTGGACACGCCTTCGCTGCGCGAGCGCATCGCCGCCGCGCCCGACCCGGCGCAGGCCGAGCGCGACTTCATCGCACGCCAACCGATGGGCCGCCTCGCGGTGGCGGAAGACATCGCGCCGCAGGTCGTGTACCTGCTGAGCGACGAGTCGCGCTTCGTCACCGGCCAGGTGGTGCTCGTCGATGGCGGCGTTACCATCTGACGAGAGACGAAGGGTGCCAAGCAGAATGACACAGCGCATCGACTCGCATCAGCATTTCTGGCGACCCGCACGCGGCGACTACGCGTGGCTGCGTGCCGACGTGCCCGCTCTTGCGCCGCTGGTGCGCGACTTCCTCCCCGAGCATCTCGCCCCCCTTCTGCAAGCGCATGGCGTCGAGCGAACGGTGCTTGTGCAAGCCGCCGACTCGGAAGCCGAAACGGATTTCATGCTCGAACTGGCCACCGCACACGACGTGGTGGGCGGCGTGGTCGGCTGGGTCGACCTGAGCGCTCCCGATGCCGTGGCTTCGCTCGAACGCATGGCACGGAACCCCAGGTTCAAGGGCGTGCGGCCGATGCTGCAAGACCTGCCCGACGACGACTGGATCGCGCGCATGCCTCGCCCCGAGGCCATCCAGGCGCTGGTGCGGCTGGGTTTGCGCTTCGATGCCCTGGTCAAGCCGCGGCATCTTTCATCGTTGGTGCGCTTTCTCAAGGAATGGCCGCAGCTGCCCGTGGTGATCGACCACGCCGCGAAGCCGCCGGTCGGCGCACACGATGGCGAGGCCTTCGCGACCTGGCGCAGGCAGATGGCCGAGATCGCCGCGCTGCCGCAGGTGCACTGCAAGTTCTCCGGCCTCTGGGGCGAGGCGCCGCAGGCTGCGCACCATGACGTCGATGTGGCGGTGCGCGCCGTGCGCCCGGTGTGGGATCAGCTGCTCGAAAGCTTCGGCCCCGCGCGCCTCATGTGGGGCAGCGACTGGCCGGTGCTCACGCTGGCGGGCGACTACGCGGGATGGATCGCGGTCAGCGAAGCCTGCATCGGCGGCCTGTCGGCCGGCGAGCAGTCGCAGCTCTGGCGCGGCACCGCGCAACGCTTCTATGGCCTTCCAACGAACTGAACGCGCCATGCCATCCATCGTCACCATCCGCGACCTGTGCAAATCCTTTGCCGGCGTGCGCGCGCTCGACAGGGCGCAGTTCGATCTGCTGCCCGGCGAGGTGCATGCGCTCATGGGCGAGAACGGCGCGGGCAAGTCCACGCTCATGAAAGTGCTGGCCGGCGTCTACAGCAAGGACTCAGGCGACGTGCTGATCGACGGCCAGCCGGTGGACATCGCGAGCCCGCGCGCCGCGCAGGCGCTGGGCATCGGGATCATCCATCAGGAGCTGAACCTGATGAACCACCTGAGCGCCGCGCAGAACATCTTCATCGGCCGGGAGCCGCGCGGGCGCTTCGGCTTCTTCATCGACGAGGACGCGATGCGTGTGGAAGCGCAGCGCATCTTCGACCGCATGAACCTGCGGCTCGATCCGCACACGCCGGTTGGCGAACTCACGGTGGCCAAGCAGCAGATGGTGGAGATCGCCAAGGCGCTCTCGTTCGATTCGCGCGTGCTCATCATGGACGAGCCCACCGCCGCGCTCAACAACGAGGAGGTGGCCGACCTGTTCCGCATCATCGGACAGCTCCGGTCGCAGGGCGTGGCCATCGTCTACATCTCGCACAAGATGGATGAACTCAAGCGCATCGCCGACCGCGTGACCGTGATGCGCGACGGCCAGTACATCGCCACCGTGTCGATGGCCGACACGCCGATGAACACGCTCATCGCCATGATGGTGGGCCGCCAGCTTACCGAAGTGGAGAACGATTTTCCCGACACCGCGGGCAACGAGATCGTGCTGGAGGCCCGCGGCATCACGCGCGGCTCGATGGTGCGCGATGCGAGCTTCGTGCTGCGCAGGGGCGAGATCCTGGGCTTTGCGGGGCTCATGGGCGCGGGCCGCACCGAGCTCGCGCGTGCCGTGTTCGGTGCCGACCCCATCGATGCGGGCGAGGTGCGCGTGCGCGGCAAGAAGGTGTCGATCAGGTCGCCCGAAGATGCCGTGTCGCACGGTATCGGCTACCTCTCCGAAGACCGCAAGCACTTCGGCCTGGCGACCGGCATGGACGTGGAAACCAACATCGCGCTGCCGAGCATGAAGAAGTTTTTGTCGATGGGCGTCTTCATCGACCAGGCCGCCATCGAGGCGGCCGGGGTGCGCTATGTGAAGCAGCTCAACATCAAGACGCCCTCGGTGCGCCAGCAGGTGCGACTGCTCTCGGGCGGCAACCAGCAGAAGATCGTCATCGCCAAGTGGCTGCTGCGCGACTGCAGCGTGCTCTTCTTCGACGAACCCACGCGCGGCATCGACGTGGGCGCCAAGGCCGAGATCTACCGCCTCCTCAACGAACTGGCCGCGGAGGGCAAGGCCATCGTGATCATCTCTTCGGAACTGCCCGAGATATTGCGCGTGAGCCACCGCGTGCTGGTGATGTGCGAAGGCCGCATCACCGGCGAACTCGCGGGGCGCGAAGCCTCGCAGGAAAAGATCATGCAGCTCGCCACCCGGCGCGAAGCTGCAGCCACCGCTTGACGATTGGAGACCACGCCTTGACCACCCCCACTGCCACCACCGCCGCCGCCACACCCGGTTTCTCGCTGAAGGCGCGGCTGTTCCGGCCCGCCACGCGGCAGAAGCTGCTGGCCTTCGCCAGCCTCATCGCGCTGATGGTGTTCTTCAGCTTCGCCTCGCCCCAGTTCCTGCAGACCGACAACCTCGTGAGCATCCTGCAGTCGACCGCGGTGAACGGCGTGCTGGCCATCGCCTGCACCTTCGTCATCATCACGGCGGGCATCGACCTGTCGGTGGGCACGCTCATGACCTTCTGCGCCGTCATGGCCGGCGTGGTGCTCACCTACATGGGCATGCCGCTGGCGCTGGGCATCGCGGCCGCGATCTTCTTCGGCGCGCTGGCCGGCTTCGTATCGGGCGTGCTGATCGCCAAGCTCAAGGTCCCGCCGTTCATCGCCACGCTGGGCATGATGATGCTGCTCAAGGGCCTGTCGCTGGTGATCTCGGGCACCAAGCCGATCTACTTCAACGACACGCCGGGCTTCACCGCCATCTCGCAGGATTCGCTGATCGGCGACCTCGTGCCCTCGCTGCCGATTCCGAACGCAGTGCTCATCCTGTTCCTGGTCGCGGTGGCCGCGAGCATCCTGCTCAACCGGACCATCCTCGGGCGCTACACCTTTGCGCTCGGCAGCAACGAGGAGGCGGTGCGCCTCTCGGGCGTGAACACCGATTTCTGGAAGGTCGTGGTCTACACGGTGAGCGGCGGCATCTGCGGCATCGCGGGCTTGCTCATCGCCTCGCGCCTGAACTCCGCGCAGCCGGCGCTCGGGCAGGGCTACGAGCTCGATGCGATCGCGGCGGTGGTCATTGGCGGCACCTCGCTCAGCGGAGGCACCGGCACCATCGTCGGCACGATCATCGGCGCCTTCATCATGAGCGTGCTGACCAACGGCCTGCGCATCCTTTCGGTCGCGCAGGAGTGGCAGACGGTGATCACGGGCGTGATCATCATCCTGGCGGTGTACGCGGACATCCTGCGCCGCCGCAGCAACAGCAAGCACTGATTCGAATTCCCATTTCTACAACCACAGGAGACTTTTGCATGATTCAACGAAGAGCAGTCACCACCGCACTCGGCGCGGCCCTCATCGGCCTGTCGGGCTTCGCGCAGGCGCAGCAGGCGCAGGAGATCTACATTCCGCTCGTGTCCAAGGGCTTCCAGCATCAGTTCTGGCAGGCCGTGAAATCGGGCGCCGAACAGGCTGCGAAAGACCTGAAGGTCAAGGTCACCTTCGAAGGCCCCGAGTCGGAGGCGATGATCGACAAGCAGATCGACATGCTCTCCGCCGCGCTGGCCAAAAAGCCGCAGGCCATCGGCTTTGCTGCACTTGATAGCCAAGCCGCCATTCCGCTCCTGAAGAAGGCGCAGGCCGCGAAGATCCCGGTGGTCGCGTTCGACTCCGGCGTGGATAGCGACATTCCCGCGACCACCACCACGACCGACAACAAGGCGGCTGCCGCACTCGCCGCCGACAAGATGGCCGAGCTGATCGGCAAGTCGGGCGAGGTCGCGCTGGTGGTGCACGACCAGACCAGCCGCACGGGCGTGGACCGGCGCGATGGGTTCGTGAACCGCATCAAGTCGACCTACCCGAACATCAAGATCGTGAGCGTGCAGTACGGCGGCGGCGACCAGCTGAAGTCGACCGAGATCACCAAGTCGATATTGCAGGCCTCGCCGAACCTCAAGGGCATCTTCGGCGCCAACGAGGGCTCCGCCATCGGCGTGGTCAACGGCGTGAAGGAGATGAAGCGCAACGGCAAGGTCGTGATCATCGGCTACGACTCCGGCAAGCAGCAGAAGAACGCGATCCTCGACGGCAGCATGGCCGGCGCGATCACGCAGAACCCGGTGGGCATGGGCTACAAGACCGTGGAGATGGCGGTCAAGGCGATCAAGGGCGAGAAGCTGCCCAAGATCGTGGACACGGGCTTCTTCTGGTACGACAAGACCAACATCGCCGATCCGAAGATCGCCGCTGTTCTGTACGACTGATCCCTTTCGCCGAAGAGCCTGTTCATGACCATCGTTCGATCCATGCGCGTACTGGACGTGCGCTTTCCCACCTCGCAGCAGCTCGACGGCTCCGACGCGATGAACCCCGACCCGGACTACTCCGCGGCGTACGTCGTGCTGGAGACCGACCAGCCGGGGCTCGAAGGCCACGGCCTGACCTTCACCATCGGCCGCGGCAACGAGATCTGCTGCGCGGCCATCGAGGCGATGCGTCATCTGGTCGTCGGGCTCGACCTGCAGTGGGTGGCCGAGGACATGGGCCGCTTCTGGCGGCACATCACCTCCGACAGCCAGCTGCGCTGGATCGGGCCCGACAAGGGTGCGATCCACCTGGCGACCGGCGCGGTGGTCAATGCGATGTGGGACCTGTGGGCCAAGTCCGAAGGCAAGCCGGTGTGGCAATTGGTGGCGGACATGAGCCCCGAGGAACTGGTGCGCTGCATCGACTTTCGCTACATCACCGACTGCATCACGCCCGAAGAGGCGTCGGTGTTGCTGCGCGATGCCGCCGTAGGCAAGGCCGAGCGTGTCGCGACGCTGCAGGCCGAGGGCTACCCCTGCTACACCACCTCGGCCGGCTGGCTTGGCTACTCCGACGAGAAGCTGCGGCACCTGGCGCAGGAGGCGGTCGATGCGGGCTTCAACCACATCAAGCTCAAGGTGGGGCGCGACCTGCAGGACGACATCCGCCGCCTGAGAGTGGCGCGCGAGGTGCTCGGGCCCGATCGCCATCTGATGATCGATGCCAACCAGGTGTGGGAGGTCGACCAGGCCATCGACTGGGTGCGGCAGCTTGCATTCGCCAAGCCCTGGTTCATCGAGGAACCCACGAGCCCCGACGACGTGGAAGGCCACCGCAAGATCCGCGAAGGCATTGCACCGGTGGTGAAGGTGGCCACGGGCGAGATGTGCCAGAACCGCATCATGTTCAAGCAGTTCATCATGCGCGGCGCCATCGACGTGGTGCAGATCGACTCATGCCGGCTCGGCGGTGTGAACGAGATCCTCGCGGTGATGCTGATGGCCGCGAAGTACAAGCTGCCCGTGTGCCCGCACGCGGGAGGCGTGGGGCTGTGCGAGTACGTGCAGCATCTGTCGATGATCGATTACCTCTGCATCTCGGGCACGCGCGAAGGCCGGGTGATCGAGTATGTGGACCACCTGCACGAGCACTTCGTGGAGCCTTGCGAGATCCGCGATGCGGCGTACATGCCGCCTACGGGGGCGGGCTTCTCGATCACGATGAAGCCCGAGTCGCTCGAGCGTTATCGCTTTCGCGGGTAGATGGAAGAAGAGACAAGGAAAGGCATCGCGCAGTCATGGATCTCGATTTGAAGGACAAGGTCGTGCTCGTCACCGGTGGCGGCAGCGGCATCGGCGCGGCCATCTCGCTCACGCTCGCGCGTGAAGGGGCCGTGCCGGTGATCTGCGGCAAGAACCCGCTGGATGCCGCGTTCGAGGAAGAGCTGCGCGGGCTGCAGCCGCAGGCGCGGTTTCTCCAGGTTGAACTGATGGAAGAGGCGGCTTGCGCCAAGGCCATCGAAAGCACCGTCGCGGAGTTCGGGCGCATCGACGGGCTGGTCAACAACGCGGGGGTGAACGACAGCGTGGGGCTCGAAGCAGGGCGCGAGGCTTTCGTCGCATCGCTCGAACGCAACCTCGTGCATTGCTATGTGATGGCGCATTTCAGCTTGCCCCATCTGAAGGCCAGCCGGGGCGCCATCGTCAACATCTCGTCGAAGACCGCGGTGACCGGGCAGGGCAACACCAGCGGCTACACGGCGGCCAAGGGCGCGCAGCTGTCGCTGACGCGCGAATGGGCCGCTTCGTTGCTGGAGGACGGCGTGCGCGTCAATGCGGTGATTCCTGCCGAGGTGATGACGCCGCTGTACCAGCGCTGGATCTCAGCCTTCGACGAGCCCGACCGCAAGCTCGCCACCATCACCGACAAGATCCCGTTGGGACGGCGGATGACGACATCGCAGGAGATTGCGAACGCCGTGGTGTTCCTGCTTTCCGACAAGGCGTCTTCGCACACGACGGGGCAGTGGGTGTTCGTGGACGGCGGGTATACGCACCTGGATCGGGCGTTGACCTGATCTTTTCTCTCAACGATTCTGGATTGAACGACCCATGCGCCACTGCCTTGCCCTCGACCTGAAAGACGACCCGGCGCTGATCGCGGAGTACGAGGCGCATCACCGCAACATCTGGCCCGAGGTGCGCGCGCACCTGCATGCGCATGGCGTGACGGGGATGGAGATCTATAGGCTCGGCACGCGCATGGTGATGCTGATGGAGACGGACGATGCGCGGTATGACGCGGAGGCGATGGCGGCTGCGACGCGGGGCGATCCGAAGATTCGGGCGTGGGAGGAGTTGATGTGGAAGTTTCAGGCGCCTACGCCTTGGACGCCTGAAGGGGAGAAGTGGGTGGCCATGGATCGGATCTTCTGCTTCTAGATTCGATCCCGGCTCGCACTACAGCCTCAGCCCAACCACATCGTTCCGCCTGCAGAGCGACGAATGGCGGCAGACCACGGAAATGATGCGCGGCATCCTCGGGGACACGCAGCGGCTCCGCGCTGGAGCGCCTGCGCATGCTCACGCATGCCTTCATTCGCTCAGAGTGCGAGGAAGCAGAGGTACGAACGGCGCCGGGTGACGCCGCGCCGTTCTATCGCGATGCACCCGAGGCACAGGAAGTGCGCGCCGACGGCGAGGAAATCGTTCGCGTGTTCATGGCAGAGGCCCTGCCAGCGGCTTTCGATGCCACGCGTGCCATGGCGGGCGACCTCATCGTGGCGACGCTCAGCGCGGTAAGGAAAGAGTTTTCAGAAAGCCCTCGAACCGACGCCCAGATCGAGGCCTGGGCGGACTCGATGGCCGACATGTTCCGCGTCTACATGGAGAGCCTCCAGAGACGCCCCACCCGTCAATGATCGTGATGCAGGTAGCTCGCCTGTCTTGGAAGGCGCAAGCTGACGAGGAACGCAATCACCATCATCCCGCTCACGTACCAGAAGAACGCCGACTCATGGCCAAGTGACTTGAGCCCCAGCGCCACGTATTCAGCCGACCCACCGAAGATCGCGTTGGCCACGGCGTAGGCCAGGCCAACACCCAGGGCCCGCACTTCCGGTGGAAACATCTCGGCCTTCACGATCCCGCTGATCGAGGTGTAGAAGCTCACGATCGCCAGCGCCGCGATGATCAGCACGAAGGCCAGCACGGGGCTCGTCGTGTATTGCAGTGCCGTCAGGATCGGCACGGTGGCGAGCGCACCAAGTCCACCGAACAGCAGCATGTTGGTCCGTCGCCCGATGCGGTCCGACAGCGCGCCGAACACCGGCTGCATGCACATGTAGACGAACAGCGCGCCGGTCATCACATAGCTCGCGGTCTTGATCGGCAGATGCACCGTGTTCACCAGGTACTTCTGCATGTAGGTGGTGAAGGTGTAGAAGATCAGCGAGCCGCCGGCCGTGTAGCCCAACACCGTGAGGAACGCCGGCGTGTGGTGCTTGAAGAGCCCGGCCATGCTGCCGGCTTCCTTGTTGGCCTTGGCTTCGGCGCTCTGCGTTTCATGCAGCGTGCGGCGCAGCAGCAGTGCGACCACGGCGGCGACGGCGCCGATCACGAAGGGAATGCGCCAGCCCCATGACTTGAGTTCGGCCTCCGTCAGCAACTGCTCGAGCACCACGATGACGAGCACCGCAAGCAGCTGTCCGCCGATCAGCGTGACGTACTGGAACGACGAGAAGAAACCGCGCTGGCCACGCAGCGCCACCTCGCTCATGTAGGTGGCCGTGGTGCCATATTCGCCACCCACCGACAGGCCCTGGAACAGCCGGCACACCAGCAGCAGGAACGGCGCCCAGGCACCGATCTGTGCATAGGTCGGCAGGCAGGCGATGACCAGCGAGCCCGCGCACATCATCGTCACCGAGATCAGCATCGAGGTCTTGCGTCCGAGCTTGTCGGCCACGCGGCCGAAGAGCCAGCCGCCGATGGGCCGCATGAGGAAGCCGGCCGCGAACACGCCAGCGGTGTTGAGCAGCTGCGCGGTGGGGTCCGACTTGGGGAAGAACGCCGGCGCGAAATACAGCGCCGAGAACGCATACACGTAGAAGTCGAACCACTCGACCAGGTTGCCCGACGAGGCCGCCATGATGGCGAAGATGCGGTGCCGTTTCTCTTCGGCGGTGTAGTGCGGTGGAGAAGACGAAGAGGCCGTTTGGCCTCCTTGAGTGGGCGTGACTGCGCTCATGGTGGCTTTGCCGCCATGCAGGGCGGCTATGTTGTTGTTGCCACGATATTTTGCCCCCGCACCGGGAAGGCTCGTGTCAGTAGGAACCGCATCTGCCTACCCCCGGAAGGGCCTTGGGGAGTGCCTTAGAAGGTGCCCGGCAGCAGGATGCTCGAATCGACGGTGTCGATCTGCGTGTGGCCGCAGAAGGCCATGGTGATGTCCAGTTCCTTGTGGATGATCTGCAGCGCGCGCGTCACGCCCTCCTGCCCGTGGGCGCCCAGGCCGTAGAGAAAGCTGCGGCCGATCATCGTGCCGCGGGCGCCGAGCGCGCGGGCCTTGAGCACGTCCTGCCCGCTGCGGATGCCGCCGTCCATCCACACCTCGATCTCGCTGCCCACGGCCTCGACGATGGCCGGCAGCGCCGCGATGGAGGAGGGCGCGCCGTCGAGCTGACGGCCGCCGTGGTTCGACACGATGAGCGCATCGGCGCCGCTGCTGGCTGCAAGGCGCGCATCTTCCACGTCCATGATGCCCTTGAGGATGAGCTTGCCGCCCCAGAGCTTCTTGATCCATTCCACGTCGGCCCAGCTCAGCGCGGGATCGAACTGCTCGGCGGTCCACGACGAGAGCGACGACAGGTCCTTCACGCCCTTGGCGTGGCCCGCGATGTTGCCGAAGGTGCGGCGCTTGGTGCCCAGCATGCCCATGCACCAGCGCGGCTTGGTCGCGAGGTTGATGAGGTTCTTGATCGTGGGCTTGGGCGGCGCGGTCAGGCCGTTCTTGATGTCCTTGTGGCGCTGGCCGAGGATCTGCAGGTCCAGCGTGAGCTGCAGCGCCGTCACGTTGGCGGCCTTGGCGCGTTCGATCAGGCGCTCGATGAAGTCGCGGTCCTTCATCACGTAGAGCTGGAACCAGAAGGGATGGCGGTCGGTGTTCTCGGCGATGTCCTCGAGCGAGCAGATGCTCATGGTCGAGAGCGTGAACGGAACGCCGAAAGCCTTGGCCGCGCGGGCGCCGAGGATCTCGCCGTCGGCGTGCTGCATGCCGGTGAGGCCGGTGGGCGCGATGGCCACGGGCATGGCCACCTCCTGGCCGACCATGGTGGTGCGGGTGGAGCGGCCCTCCATGTTCACGGCCACGCGCTGGCGCAGCTTGATCTTTTGAAAGTCGCTCTCGTTGGCGCGGTAGGTGCCCTCGGTCCAGGCGCCGGAGTCGGCGTAGTCGTAGAACATCTTCGGCACCCGCCGCTTGGCGATCACCCGCAGGTCTTCGATGTTGGTGATCTTGGAAAGGTCGGCCACGGGGCAGTCTCCTGGGTAGTCTCTGTTGTTCGTTTCGCGTGAGCGGCATTATGGGCAGGCCCCGCCGCGGGCCGAGTGTGGTGCCCGAGACGGACCCCGATCTGAAAAATACCCAGGCCGGACCTGAAAAGAATTCAGTCAGTCCCGCAGCGCCTGCCGCAGCCACTCGACGAAGGTCGCGCACTCCCAGCGCTCCATCGCCCCCGGCCGCCAGCACAGGAAGTAGGCGTTGGGCGAGGGCACGCTCTCTGCCGAGAGCCGCACGAGGCGCCCGTTCTCCAGCCAGGCGCTGCCCAGCTTCAGGTGCATGAGCACCACGCCGAAGTCTTCGGCCGCCGCATCGAGCGCCAGGCCCAGGTCGTTGAACTGGTGGCCCGTGGCCGGCTCGGGCAGGCCGATGCCGCAGGCCTTGAACCAGGTGCGCCACGATTCGAGCGGCGTGCGCAGCAGTTGCACACGCGAGACCTCGGCATCGGTCGCAAAGCCGTCGAACGGGCCGTGGCGCTGCAGGTACGCCGGGCTGCAGGCGGGCGCCACGTCGTCGGCCAGCAGCTGGCAGAACTCGCGGTCGTGAAAAGGCCCGGTGCCGAAGCGCAGCTCCAGGTCGGCCTCTTCGGCCGTCATGTTGCGCACCGGCATGGTCACCTGCAGCATCAGTTCGATGTTCGGATAGGCATCGCGAAACCGTGCGAGACGCGGCAGCAGCATCTGGCGGGAGAACGTGGGCGTCACCGCCACGCGCAGCCTGCGCACCTGCGATTCGGGCTCGCGGCCGGGCACCTGCTGCAGAGCGGCAATGGCTTCGCGCACGCGGGCGAGGTAGGCCACGCCGTCGGCGCTCAGGCCGAAATCGTTGCCGGCGAAGAGCTTGAGTTCGAGTTGAGTTTCGAGCTGCCGGATGCGGTGGCTCACCGCGCTGGGCGTCACGCTGAGCTCCTCGGCCGCGAGGTTCACGCTGCGCAGCCGTGCAACCGCCTCGAAGGCCTGCAGGCCCTGTGTCGAGGGAAGTCGCATGGAGGAAACCATCTGTTGTTGCCGAGGAGAGCGGGGTAGGATGTTAGCGAAACGCTCCCGGTCGCTCGCGGCGGACTTCGCATCGTCTCGTGTTGCCGACTCAAAAAGATTCCAACAAAGAGGAGACAAGCGCATGGTCTGGCAACAGGTCTACAACCCGTTCGGCAATATGGTGGTATCGACGGCACTGGCCGCGATACCGGTGGTGGTCATGCTCGTGAGCCTCGGGCTCCTGCATGTGAAGGCGCACTACGCGGCGGGGCTCGGCCTGCTGAGTGCGGTGGTCATCGCGGTCTTCGCCTTCGGCATGCCGGCCGACATGGCGGGCAAGGCGGCCTTCCTGGGCGGCATCACCGGCCTCCTGCCTATCGGCTGGATCGTGCTGAACATCATCTTCCTGCAGCAGCTCACCGAGCAGAACGGCAGCTTCAAGATCCTGCAGGACTCCATTGCCGGCATCACCGAAGACCGGCGCCTGCAACTGCTGTTGATCGCGTTCGCATTCGGTGCCTTCTTCGAGGGTGCGGCGGGCTTCGGCACGCCGGTGGCGGTGACGGCCGCGATCCTCATCGGCCTGGGCTTCTCGCCGCTGGCGGCCTCGGGCCTCTCGCTGATCGCCAACACGGCGCCGGTGGCCTTCGGTGCGCTCGGCACGCCGGTCATCACGCTGGCCAAGGTGCACGGCTACGACCTCATGGCGGTCACCGCGATGATCGGGCGGCAGTTGCCTTTCTTCTCGCTGCTGGTGCCGTTCTGGCTCATCTGGGCCTTCTCGGGGCGCAAGGGAATGATGGAGGTGTGGCCCGCCATCCTGGTGACGGGCCTGTCCTTCGCGATTCCGCAGTTCCTGGTGTCCAACTACATCGGCCCCGAGCTGGTGGACATCATCGCGGCGCTGGTGTCGATGACCTCGCTGGTGCTGTTCCTGCGCGTGTGGAAGCCCAAGACCATCTGGACCTCCGTGTCGCTCAAGGGCCACGAGAAAGACGGCGGCGAGGCCGGCCCCGTGGTCTTGCCGACGAAGCACCCGCGCGCCGACGTGATCCGCGCCTGGACGCCGTGGATCATCCTCACCGTGTTCGTGTTCATCTGGGGCCTGCCGGTGGTCAAGACCTGGCTCAACGGCATCTTCGCGCCCAGCTTTCCGATCGACGGGCTGAACAACATGATCGAGAAGGTGGCGCCCGTGGTGCCCAAGCCGACGAAGGAGGGCGCCGTGTACCAGCTGCTGCTGCTCTCTGCCACGGGCACCGGCATCCTGGCCGCGGCGCTCGTGGGCGGGCTGATCATGAAGTACAACCCGGTCCAGCTCGTTGCCGCCTACGGCCGCACGCTGTGGCTGGTGAAGTTCTCGCTGCTCACCATCATGCTGATGCTCGCGCTCGGCACGCTCACGCGCTACTCGGGGCTGGACACCACGCTGGGCCTGGCCTTCGCGAACACCGGCATGTTCTATCCATTCTTCGGCACGCTGATGGGCTGGCTGGGCGTGGCGCTCACGGGGTCCGACACCGCATCGAACGTGCTCTTCGGCGGCATGCAGAAGGTGGCGGCCGACCAGCTGGGCCTGAGCCCCAACCTCATGGGCGCGGCCAACAGCTCGGGCGGCGTGATGGGCAAGATGATCGATGCGCAGTCGATCGTGGTCGCCTCCACCGCCACGCGCTGGTTCAACCACGAAGGCGAGATCCTGCGCTACGTGTTCTTCCACTCCATCGCGCTGGCGTGCCTCGTCGGCTTCTACGTGACGCTGCAGGCCTACGTGTGGCCGTTCACGCTGATGGTCGTGAAGTAGCTTCTCCGGAGGAGGCCACCAGCGCCTCCAGCAGCCGTCGCAGATCGCCCGTGGCTTCGCGCGCCACGGCGGCATCGCCCATCTGGGCCTTGACGATGGCGCCGTCGACGCCGATGCTCGCGGCCTGCGCGAGCGCCATGCGTGCGGGCAGTTGCGAAGGCAGTAGGCCCGCGATCACCTCGACCATCTCGCGCTTGTGCGCGCGCGAGCGCTCCAGCGCGCCTTCGACGCTGCCGCCCACTTCGGCCGTCGCGTTGATGAACGCGCAGCCACGAAACACCGGGTCGGCAAACCACTCGGCCATCACGTCGGCCAACAACAGCAGGGCGCCGGCATCACCCGCGCGCTCGTGCGCGCCGCGCCGGCCCAGCGCATCGACGAACCACGCCATCCACCGCGTGTGGCGGTGGTCGAGAAACTCGCGCACCAGGTCGTCCTTCGAGGGGAAGTGCCGGTAGAAGGTGACCTTGGTGACGCCCGATGCGGCGATCACGCGGTCGATGCCTGTGGCGCGGATGCCATCGCGGTAGAAAAGGTCGTGCGAGGTGACGAGGATGCGCTCGCGCGCGGGCAATGCGGAGATGTCCATGCGGCGATTGTAGGCATGTAGACAGGTCTGTCTACTCGTGGCACATTGCGGGCCTTCGCCACTCCTTCAACGCAACGAAAGTCCCTCATGGAATCCCGCCCGCCGCTGCCGCCCTTCACCCTCGAGACCGCGACCAAAAAGGTCCAGGCCGCCGAAGACGCCTGGAACACCCGCGACCCTGTTCGCGTGAGCCTGGCCTACACGCCCGACACCGAATGGCGCAACCGCGCAGACTTCATCAACGGCCGCGAGCAGGTGGTGGAGTTCTTCACCCGCAAGTGGGAACGCGAGCACGACTACCGTTTGAAGAAGACGCTCTGGGCTTTCATGGACAACCGCATCGCGGTGCGCTTCGAGTACGAATGGCACGACGCCGCGGGCCAGTGGTTCCGCAGCCATGGCAACGAGAACTGGGAATTCGCCGAGAACGGCCTGATGCAGAAGCGCTACGCAAGCATCAACGACCAGCCCATTGCGGAGTCGGAGCGCAAGTTCCGCTGGGAGCGCTGACCGGTCTTGCTCCTTCCCCCTCTGGGGGAAGGTTGGGATGGGGGCAGGCCTTCGAGCAGGCGCAATGCTTTTTTGGAGGCCGCGTGCCCCCACCCCAGCCCTCCCCCGGAAGGGGAGGGAGCAAGTCAACTGGGCATGTCTGTTGCTTGTCCCGCCACATCCCTTTCACACCCAGGAACCCGCCGCATGAACCGCAACGACGTCACTGAAAAGATCATCACCGTGAAGGTGTCCAAGGGCATCCAGTGGGCCGACGTGGCCAAGAAGGTCGGCCAGTCGAAGGAGTGGACCACCGCAGCCTGCCTCGGCCAGATGACGCTCGACGACAAGCAGGCCAAGATCATCGGCAAGATCTTCGGGCTCACCGTGGAAGAGCAGAAGTGGCTCCAGGTCGTGCCCTACAAAGGCTCGCTGCCCACGCCTGTGCCGACCGATCCCCTGATCTACCGCTGGTACGAGATCGTGAGCGTGTACGGCACCACCATCAAAGAGCTGATCCACGAGGAGTTCGGCGACGGCATCATGAGCGCGATCGACTTCAGCATGGACATCCAGCGCCAGCCCGACCCGAAGGGTGACCGCGTCAACGTGGTGTTGTCGGGCAAGTTCCTGCCGTACAAGACCTACTGACGCGGCCGCTGTCTGTCGTCGATCACCACGCGTGCTCGGCCGGCCGGGAATGTGCGCCAGACCGCATCGGCGCGGTGATGCCGTACCCCTCGATCGCCCCGGCGATGGACCGCGCGACACCGTCGGCCGGCACCGCAAGACGCCGCCGCGTGAGCATGCGCTCGAAGCTGTAGCTCGCGGCGATGCGCTCCGACAGCGGATCGGAAAGCCCGCTCACGTCGGGGCTCACCACCGTGACGTGCAGCCGGCCCTCGTGCTCCTGCCGCAGTCCTTCGGAGATCGCGTTCACCGCGTACTGCGTGCCGTGATAGACGGCCGACTCCGGCGACACGCCCCGCATCGCCACCGGCGCCACGTTCACGATGTGGCCCCATCCCTGCAACTGCATCGTCGGCAGCACGGCCGCAATGCCGAGCAGCACGCCGCGCAGGTTCACGTCGATCATGAGCTCCCACTCTTCGATCTTGCGGTTCCACAGCGGGGACATCGGCATCACACCCGCCGCGTTGACCAGCACATCGATCTGCCCATGCGTGTCGAAGGCGAACTCGGCGAAGGCCTCCACGCTGGGCCGGTGCGTCACGTCGAGATGCTGGAAGCTCGCCGCGCCGCCCGTGGCATTGATCTCTGCGGCGAGGGCTTCGAGCCTGTCGGTGCGCCGCGCACCGAGCACCACGCTGGCCCCACGCCGTGCCAGCAGCCGCGCGGTGGCTTCGCCGATACCGCTGCTCGCGCCGGTGATGAGGACGACTTTTTCCTGGATTGCGCTCATGTGAAACTCCTCGTGCTGGTGGGTGGACCATGGCGCGAAGGGTGCGCCGGGCATGGGGAGAAGTCTCGCGTGGATGGGGCTGGAAGCGGTATCCGGATCGAACGGGGTTCTTGCCTGATTCTGCGAAAGTGAAGAGCGGTCCGGCGGCAACCGGTCAGCCGATAAGGCCCTTCAATTCGCCACCGTCGATGAGCTTCTGCAAATCCGAAGCACCCCCGACCAACGTGCCCTTCACGAACACCATCGGAAACGTAGGCCACCCGGTCCACATCTTGAGCGCATTGCGGTCGCGCCATTGGCTCAGGTAGTTGCCGTATTCGAGGTACTTGTGCGGCTGCTGGATCGCGTCGAGCGCCTTGCGCGCCTTCTTCGGATGCGGATTGATGCCCATGCCGACCACGACCACATCGTTGGATGCGACCGCAGCCATGACTTCGCGGACGATGGCCTGGCGGCTCTCGGCCACCTTGGTGCGGATGGCGGGGTGGATGCGGGCTTCTTCGAGGACGGGGCGGGGCATGGGGACCTTTCGTTGATTCGCGTGACTGTAAGGGCCCCGCGCTCCCGCGGCGTTCTTGCCTGTTTCTCGCGGCATCCGTTCGCTGGCACGTCGGCCGCAAGCTGGTGAAGAATGGACACTGGCGAAGGCACCGTCCGGTCCACCATTGCCGCCGTCCGATCCCTCCAGAGAATATTGCGTTGAACCCTGGTCCCAAGCCCCTGTCCCTGCTTGCACGCGTGCTGCTGCACTGCTTCGCGGTGCTGTGCCTCGTCCTCGGGCTCATCGGCGTGGTGCTGCCCGGCATGCCGACGACCGTGTTCATCCTGATGGCCGCATGGGCGGCCGCGCGCAGCTCGCCGCGCCTGCATGCCTGGCTGCGCAATCACCGAATCTTCGGCCCGCTGCTGCGCAACTGGGAGAACGGCCGCACCGTGAGCCGCCGTGCGAAGTGGAGCGCGACCATCACCATGGCTGCGTGCGCGGTCATCGTGTCGTACACGGCCCATCGCGCGTGGATGGCGGTGCTGGCCATCGGGTGTATGGCTGTCGTGCTGGGGTGGTTGTGGTCGCGTCCGCTGCCACCGCCGCAGTAAGAAAAACGGCGATGCAGTTCTTCGTCGCATATTGAGCTGCGCCCGGAAATCGGCGAAGCTGCTGCGATGGACCAGACCCCCGAAATCCCGACGCGCCCCCGGATCTACCTCGCGGGCCCCGATGTCTTTCGTCCGGATGCCAGGGACCATTTCGTGCGGCTCAAGCTCGCGTGCGAGGCCATGGGCCTGGCGGCGCTGCTGCCCGCCGATGGCGAAGAAGAGCCGACACCCGATGCGTTGGAAAAGCGGATCTACGAAGCCAACATGCAGCGCCTTCGCGGCGCAGACGGCGTCGTGGCAAACCTTTCGTCCTTCAGGGGGCTGGAGCCGGATTCGGGCACGGTGTTCGAGGTCGGTGCCGCGGTGGCGCTGGGGATTCCCGTCGTGGCCTATGGCGTACCCGAGGGCAGCTATGCCGACCGTGCCCGCATCGCGCTGAAATGCACGCATGACGCGGGCGGTGTCCTTCGCGAGAGCGAGACCGGCATCGCCGTCGAAGACTTCGGCCAGCCGCTGAACCTCATGCTGGCTTGCTCGATCCACATCGAGCCGACGCCGGAAGCAGCGTTGCGGAAGATGGCCGAAGTGCTCGCCGCCCGGCGTCAGTAAGGCGGCGCCTTGCGCGCCCGCTGCTCGCGCGCAGCCTCGGTCCACCAGGCCAGGTCGTCGGCGAACCGGGGGAAGGCTCGCGCCAGCGATTCCCCTGCGCTGCCGATCGGCTTTCCATCCGCATCCAGCGTCTGCGAAATCGGTCCCACCGCCAGCGTGCTCGACACCACCACCATTCCCATCTCCGACAGGATCGAATGCCAGGCTGTCCCCGACCGGACGCCCGAGAAGCGCCCCGCCGAATAGCTCGCGACGGCGGCCGGCCGCCAGAACCACTCCTCGAGAAAGTGGTCCGTCAGGTTCTTCAAGCCGGGCTGCGGGCCCCAGTTGTATTCGCCGGTCACGAAGATGAAAGCGTCCGCCGTGCGGATCTTCTCCGCCAGCGCTTCCATTGCCGCAGGCGCCGTGCCTTTGGGATATTCCTTGTACATGCGGTCGAGCATCGGCAGGTCGACGGCCTTCGCGTCGATCAGCTCCGCGTCTGCGCCTCGCGCGCGGAGGCCCGCGACGATGTAGTCCGCGAGCCGCACGCCCATGCGGTCAGAGCGGTACGAGCCATAGAACACCAGGATCCTGTCAGCCATCGTCGAGCCCCTTGAGTTGTCAGCGCCTGCAGTCGCCGCCGACGGACACCGTGCCGTCCTTGCATTCCGTCAGGATGTCGTCGTCTTCGGGCGAGCGGGCTGGCGCCGGAACCGCGGCAGGGGCCGACACGTCGCCCTCACGCTGATAGACGATCTTCCGGGTGCCCAGCTCGCAACTGCCCACGACCTGTCCGGCCGCTGGTGCGTTGGCATCGACGACGAGCACCGCAAACCGCGTGACACCTGCCGCGCCGATCTTTGCTTCGATCTGTGCGCGCAGCACCTCGCAGCTCTCGGCGGCGTGGGCCGCGCCGGCAACTGCGGCAAAGGCGAAGGGAATCAACCAGAGTTTCATGAATGGCCTGCCTTTCGCAGCGTGATTGACGGGCGAACAGTCTAGCCCCGTGACATCGACTGCGGCCCACAAGCGCCAACGGCCTGCCGCGTGTGCGGCAGGCCGTTGTCGAGGCATGCATCAGGCTTCAGCAATGAAGCGCAGACGCTGCCGGTTTCGTCAGGCTTGCGCCGATGCCAGCACCGCGTTCAGCGTCGCGCTCGGGCGCATCACCGCTTCGAACTTGACCGGGTCGGCGAGGTAGTAGCCGCCGATGTCCGCAGGCTTGCCCTGCACGGCCGCGAGTTCGTCGACGATCTTCTTTTCGTTGGTGCTCAGCGTCTCGGCCAGCTTCTTGAACTTGGATTGCAGCGCCGTGTCGTCGGTCTGCGCGGCCAGTTCCTGTGCCCAGTACATGGCCAGATAGAACTGGCTACCGCGGTTGTCGAGCTGGCCGGTCTTGGGCGACGGATTCTTGTTGTTGTCCAGCAGCTTGCCGGTGGCGGCGTCGAGCGTCTTGGCCAGGATCTTGGCCTGCGCGTTGCCGGTCTTGATGCCCAGGTCTTCCAGGCTCACGGCCAGTGCGAGGAATTCGCCCAGCGAGTCCCAGCGCAGGTGGTTCTCTTCGACCAGCTGCTGCACGTGCTTGGGGGCCGAGCCGCCCGCGCCGGTCTCGTACAGGCCGCCGCCGGCCATCAGCGGCACGATGGACAGCATCTTGGCCGAGGTGCCCAGCTCCATGATGGGGAACAGGTCGGTGAGGTAGTCGCGCAGGATGTTGCCGGTGGCGCTGATGGTGTCCAGGCCGCGCACGACGCGCTCGAGCGTGTAGCGCATGGCGCGCACCTGGCTCATGATCTGGATGTCCAGGCCCGAGGTGTTGTGCTCGTGCAGGTACATCTTGACCTTGGTGATCAGCTGCGCTTCGTGCGGGCGGTAGGCGTCCAGCCAGAACACCACCGGCATGCCGGAGTTGCGGGCACGCGTGACGGCCAGCTTCACCCAGTCGCGGATCGCCGCGTCCTTGACCTGGCACATGCGCCAGATGTCGCCCTGTTCCACGTCTTCGCTCATCAGCACTTCGCCGGTGTCCAGGTCGGTGATGTTGGCAACGCCGTCTTCGGGGATCTCGAAGGTCTTGTCGTGCGAGCCGTACTCTTCGGCCTTCTGGGCCATCAGGCCCACGTTGGGCACCGTGCCCATGGTCTTGGGATCGAACGCGCCGTGCCATTTGCAGAAGTTGATGATCTCCTGGTAGATGCGGGCGAAGGTCGATTCGGGCATCACGGCCTTGACGTCCTTCAGGCGGCCGTCGGCGCCCCACATCTTGCCGCCATTGCGGATCATCGCGGGCATCGATGCGTCCACGATCACGTCGTTGGGCGAATGGAAGTTGGTGATGCCCTTGGCCGAGTCGACCATGGCCAGCTCGGGGCGGTGCTCGTGGCAGGCGTGCAGGTCGCGCTTGATCTCGTCCTGCGTGCTCTGGGGCAGCGTGGCGATCTTGTTGTACAGATCGACCATGCCGTTGTTGACGTTGATGCCCAGCTCGTCGAACAGCTTGCCGTGTTTCTCGAAGGCTTCCTTGTAGAAGATCTTCACGCAGTGGCCGAACACGATGGGGTGCGAGACCTTCATCATGGTGGCCTTCACGTGCAGCGAGAACATGACGCCGGTCTTGTGCGCGTCCTCGATCTCCTTTTCATAGAAGGCCAGCAGCGCCTTCTTGCTCATGAACATGGAGTCGATGACCTCGCGGTCCAGCAGCGCGATCTTGGGCTTGAGCACGATGGTCTTGCCGCTCTTGGTGATCAGCTCCATCTTGACGTTGCGCGCGCGGTCCAGGGTCATGGACTTTTCGCCGTGATAGAAGTCGCCGCCGTGCATGTGCGAGACGTGCGAGCGCGAGGCCTGGCTCCAGTCGGCCATGCTGTGCGGGTTCTTGCGGGCGTATTCCTTCACCGCCTTGGGGGCGCGGCGGTCGGAGTTGCCCTCGCGCAGCACCGGGTTCACCGCGCTGCCGGTGCACTTGTTGTAGCGCGCGCGGATGTCCTTGTCCTCGTCGGTGGTCGGGTTCTCGGGATAGTCGGGGATCTTGTAGCCCTTGCCCTGCAGTTCCTTGATGGCCGACTTGAGCTGGGACACCGAGGCGCTGATGTTGGGCAGCTTGATGATGTTGGCCTCGGGCTTGAGCGTGAGCTTGCCCAGTTCGGCCAGGTTGTCGGGCACCTTCTGCGCGTCGCTCAGGAATTCGGGGAATTCGCCCAGGACGCGGGCCGCCACGGAAATATCGCTCGTCGTGACGTTGATGCCGGCCGGGGCCGTGAAGGCGCGCACGATGGGCAGGAAGGCGTAGGTCGCCAGCAGGGGCGCCTCGTCGGTGAGGGTGTAGACGATGGTGGGTTGCTTCGTGCTCATGCGCTTGCTTCCGTAAAGCTGAGGGGGTCGGGGTGGCGGGAACTTCCGGCGGGATCTGGCCGCCGGAATCCGCGATTGTCGCCGGGCGGCGACCCGTCTGGACACCTGGCGGGGTTATCTCCCCGCGAGAGGCTCTGTCAATGCAGGGGCAGCTCGATGGTGGCGGCCAGCGGCACCTCGTCGATCCGCGCGGCGCTGGCGACGATGAAGGCCCGCCCGGGCTGCTTCGCCAGTTCGGCCAGGGCGCCCCAGAGGCAGCGGACCGAGCCGGCGTCCAGCGCGGCCGTGGGCTCGTCCAGCAGCACCAGCGGGCGCCCCGAGGCGAGGGCGGCGGCCAGCCAGACCTTGCGCCTGGAGCCGGTGGAGAGCATGTACATCGGCTTGTCGATGTGCGGGGGCAGGGAAAAGCCCTCGACCAGGGCCTGCCAGAGGGCTTCATCGAAGTGCGCATCGCCCTCGCGGAGGGTTGCGGTGCAGGCCCGCGCGGTGACTTGGTCGAAGCGGTCGGTGGCCGGGTCGACGAAGAACACGTTGCGGCGGTAGGCCTCGGGCGAGGCGCGGAGGCTCGTGCCTTCGACCGTCAATTGGCCTCGGGTCGCCGGCAGCACGCCCGCGATCACCTGGAGCAGCGCCGATTTGCCGGCGCCGGTGTCGCCGTACAGCAGGGTGATGCCGGGGCCGACGGATGCGTTCCAGCCGGCGGCGATGGCCGGCTGGTCGGGGTAGGCGAAGCCTACGTCCTGAAGGCGGAGGATGGGGGAGTGCGAGGGGGTGGTGTTCACGAGGCGAGGTTGTACCTCATCGGCTGCCGTCGCCAGCTCAGTGTTTCGGCACCGTCACCGCGCCCACGTACAGCGTGCGCCCCGCGCCCAGCCCCGCGATCACCAGCGCGATGCCCAGCCCGACGAAAAGCCACGCCGAGGCGCGGAAGCTGCCCGTCCACCCGTGCAGCAGCCCCGCCAGCAGCGGCCCGCAGGCGGCCACCGTGTAGCCCACGCCCTGCGCCATGCCCGAGAGATGCGCGGCGATGTGCGAATCGCGCGAGCGCAGCACGATCATCGTGAGCGCGAGCGCGAAGGTGCCGCCCTGCGCGATGCCCAGCATCACGGCCCAGAGCCACACGGCGCCAAGCGGAGCGAACAGCATGGCCAGCATCGCGCATACCGTCAGCAGCGACAGCACCACGCCCAGCCCCCGCTGGTTGCGCAGCTTCACGGCCAGCGCCGGCACCACGAGGCAGGTCACCACCTGCGTCATGACCGACAGCGACACCACGTAGCCGGCCGTCTCGCCGCCCAGCCCGCGCTCGCGCAGGATCGGCGCGAGCCAGCCCATCACGATGTAGGCGAGGGCGGACTGCAGCCCCATGAAGAGCGTAACCTGCCATGCCAGCTTGTCGCGCCAGAGGCCCTGCACCGTGAAGCCCGACTCGCTCGCCACCGGCTTGAGCGGCAACGCCTGCGGCGCCCAGAGCAGCGTGACCAAAAGGGCCGGCACGGCCCACATGGCGAGGGCGTAGGTCCAGCCGCCGCCCAGTGCATGTTCGAGCGGCACGGTGAGCCCCGCGGCGCTTGCGGCGCCACCGCAAACAGCCATCGTGTAGAGCCCCATCATCAGCGCCGCCTGCCTGGCGAAGTCGCGCTTCACCAGGCCCGACAGCAGCACGTTCGACACCGCGATGCCGCTGCCCGCGATGGCCGAGGCCAGGAACAGCAGCGGGATGTTGCCCGTGCCGCGCAGCACCGTGCCCACCAGGATCAGCACCATGCACCCCAGCAGCGTGCGTTCGGTGCCGAAGCGCCGGCCCAGCCAGGGCGCGAGCGGCGCGAACACGCCCAGGCACAGGATCGGCAGCGTGGTCAACAGGCTCGCGGCCGTGGCCGAGAGACCGGTGGCCTGGATGATCTCGGGCAGCACCACCGAGAGGCTGGCGAACACCGGCCGCAGGTTGAACGCGATCAGCACCACGCTCGCGCCGAGCAGGATGCGGCGGGCGAGGCTGGGTGTGGGGGTAGGGCGCGGCGGCGGCTGGCTGTCGACTTCGGCGTCGATCAGCAGTTCCTCGGCGGTGCCGGTCGCTGTCTGCGGATTGCGATGGATGGCGCCGGCCTGCGCCTGAAAAGGAATTGCGCTCATGCCGTCCCCAGCGCCAGCGTGTTGAGCATCGGTGCCATGAAGTCGCGCACGGCAGTGGCGGCGCGATCGGGGTCGCGGGTCGCGATGGCTTCGACGATGGAACGGTGCGCGGCCTCGTCGGGCTCGGGCAGGCTGGTGCCCATGCTGCTCGCGATGGTTTCCTTGATGTAGCCGGTGATGAAGCGGCAGGTCTCGGCCAGCGCGAGGTTGCCCGAGATGTCGACGATGGCCAGGTGGAAGGCCAGGTCGCGTTCGATGAAACCTGCGCCGCCGTCGGCCGCATCGGGCACGCCGCGCTTGTCCAGCAGGGTGTGAAGGCGGCGCAGGTCGCGGGCGGTGTGGCGCACCGCGGCGAGCCGGACGGCCTCGACCTCGAGCGCGCGTCGCACCTCGAACTGGTCGCGCAGGCTGGCCAGGCGCATCTTCTGCAGGCTGGCCGAAGGGTCGTAGCCCGAGCGCACATAGGTACCCGAGCCCTGCCGCACTTCGAGCAGCCCGCGCGAGACCAGCGTTTTCACCGCTTCGCGCACCGTGCCGCGGCTCACGCCCAGCAGTTGGGCGAGCTGCGGTTCGATGGGAATGCGCGCGCCGATGGCCCAGCGGCCTGCGGAGATTTCGTTGCGGATACTGTCGGCGGCGGCATCCGCCAGGGAGGTTCGGGGGGCTTGGGCCAGCATGTCTGGTGAGTGCCTATTCATTGAATCATTGGATGAATTCTGGCAGCCGCGCAAAGTCGCAGTCGGCCTCATGGGCTCTTCGCCCTTCGGCCCTCCCCGAGGTCAGCGGTTCTCGAGACTGGCGGGCTTCGTCCGCGGCGGCGCCTGCCTCGGATCGTCCAGTTGCGCCATCAGCTCGGCGACGGCGCCCGCCACGCGGTCCTGCTGCTCGGACACGGCGTCCGCATAGACATCGATCTGGTTGTCGATGTTCAGCTCGCGCCGGATCGCGACCATGATCGGCTGCATCTTCGTGTTGATCGCCTGCAGCCCCAGCATCAGGCTCTTGACGAACTCCCCGTGCAGCGCATGCCGCTCGACGTGCAGCGCCTGGCGCATCTCGCTGTGGTCGCGCAGGAACTTGGTCTGCGTGTCGAGCGCGAGGTCGAGCGCGCGGCGCCTGGCCTCGTCGCTTTCGGCGTTGCCGGACGGAACGAACTGGTCGATGGCCGAGAGCGCACGCTTCTGCTCGGCCACCGCGCCTTCGCAGAGCGTGGTGTAGAAGTCGATCTCGCTGAGCACCTGCTGGATCGGCTGGGCCGCGCCGATCAGCTTGAAATGCAGCGCGCTGAAGGTGCCGATGAGGTCGGACACCAGCGCGGAGGTCTTGGCTTCCGACACCATCTGCAGCTTGGCGGCCGCCGCGAAGAAGCCCTGCAGCGGCTGCGCGGCGTCGGACTTGTTCAGGTCCGCGATCGGCAGCGAACTCAGGTAGGAGCTGGCGTGCACGAACTGGTCGATCGCGTGCAGGTACACGTCGCGGCGCAGGTCCGCCAGCCGCTGGGCGGCCTTCTCGTCCTTGTCGTGCCGCAGCTGGCGCATGAAGTGCCGGGCGTTGTCCCGGTTGGCCACTTTCACGCCCCACAAGGCCAGTGCCGCCGCGATCAGGGCGGCCCAGAAGACGTCGGGCACTTTCCGCAGGATGCCGAAGATGACGCCCGCGAAGACGAGGAAGTCACCCCAGAGTGCGGTCAATGAATCCATGAGGAGGCCGTGGGAGTGGGAGGCGGGGCCATCCTAAGGCACTCGCAGGGCGGTGGATAGCTGGCGTTTGACCGGGTGGGTACCCTGTTACCAGCTGCCCGATGCCCCGCCGCCGCTGCTGGAGCCGCCCTCGCCGCTGTCAGAAGACGAAGAGGACGAGCTGTCCGACGAACTGCTGCTGCTTGAAGAACTGCTGCTGCTCCATCCGCTGTCGCTGCCGTCGTTGTCATCGCCACCCCCGCCGCCGCCCTCGAACGGCAGGAAGGCGAACAGCAGCGCAAGGAAGGTCGCCAGCGCGGCGGGGATCCAGCTCTCGTCGGGCACCGGGCCCGGGTTCGTCTCCATCAGCATGAAGCCGAGGATGCCGAGCACGATGACCCACCGGATGAAGAAGCCCAGCTGGCTGCGCTGCCAGCTCTTCCGGTTGCCGATGACGATGAGGCTCGTGAACAGCAGCGCGACGCCGCCGCACATGGCCCAGAGCAGGCCCCAGAAGAAGCGGTCCGCGCCGAGGTAGACGCCGAGGGCGACCAGGCCCGCGATCACCACCGCCAGGCCGATGAAGAACCGGCGTGCGCCCTTGAACCGGCCCGACAGGTAGCCGACGCCGTACACCAGGCCGGTGGGCGTGAGGAGAAAGAGCGGCAGTGCGAGATTCATCACCGCCAGCGCCGCCGCCGCCTGGCCGGCGACCACCAGTCCCAGCACCGTGAGCCGGCCTGGCCGCTTGCGGGGCGGCGTTTCCTGCGTCTGCAGGTCGGCCCACAACGCTGAGCCCACCGCGGCTTCGCGTTCGGCGGCGCGGCGCGCCTTGCGGACCCGCTTGCCCGTGCCGCGCACCACCACGCGCGGCCCGGCCCCGTCGGTGGGCGCGCTGCGCCCGTACCAGATGCCGATGGCCAGCGTCCAGAGCATCGCGCCGAGCACGGCCCAGTTCACCTGCATGTCTTCGAGAGGCTGCATGAACGCCGCGAGCGGGTGTTGCTTCTCTTCCTCCGGCGCGGGCGCTTCGGATTCGATCGGCAGCATCGCCGTGGGCGCATCGATCAGCTCCGACAGCGACTGCACGGCCGCCTGAATGCCGCCGGCGTAGTCGTTGTCGCGAAAGCGCGGCTTCATCTGCTGGTCGATGATGCGGGAGGCCTGGATGTCGGTGATCCTGCCCTCCAGGCCCGTGCCGACTTCGATGCGCATCTTGCGGTCTTTCAGCGCCACCAGCAGCAGCACGCCGTCGTCTTCGCCCTCCCGGCCGAGCTGCCACTCGGCGAAAACGCGGGTGGCGTAGTGCTCGATGGAGTCCTCGCCCGTGGTCGGCACGATCAGCACCGCGAGTTGGGCCTGCGTGTTCTGCTCGAGGCCACGGATGTCGCCGCGAAGCGCGTCGGCCTCGCGCGCGCCCAGCGTCTTCGTGAGATCGACCACGCGCGAGTCCATCGCGGGCACTGGGACAGGCCTGGCCTGTGCGCCGCCATGCCAAGTCAGCATGGCGATGAACAAAAGCCCCATCCACAACTGCAGCCATGGCCAGGCTGTCTTCGGCCCCTTGCGACACAGCATCGGAATCGGCCCTCCAGTTGCGATTTTTGTTGTCGTGGCGCCGTGCATGCTTATCGGCGCGCGCTCTTCGTCACCACGCCCGCGCCGCGCACTTCGAGCTTGCGCTGATCGACCACCTTCCCGGAGGCATCCACCAGTTCGATCACATGGCGCCCCGGCCAGGGCAGCCATTGCGCGCTGTTGCCCCGCGCAAAGGGCTTGCCGTCGATGCGCCACTGCACGCCGCGCCCTTCCGACTCGAAGCGCACGCGCTGGCGCAGCGGCGGAATGTCGGGGTCCAGCGCGATGATGGTGCCGTCCGAAGGGGCGGTGATGCGCGCGGCGAAGGCATCGGTCGCCATGCCGGTGTCCAGCGCGAAGAGCGGCTGCTCGGTGCCCTGCAGGAACCACTCGCTGCGCGCCGCCTCGATGGCGTTGCCGTCGGCGGCCGGGCCGAATTCGACGCGCGCCTCGACGAGGCCGGCGGGCGGCGCGGGCGCGCGGCTGGGTTCGCGCGCGTGCAGGAAGCGCATCACCTCGGCCCACACGGGCGCCGCGCCGCTGGTGCCGCTCACGTCCCACATCGAGGCGCCGCTCGCGTTGCCGACCCACACGCCCACCGTGTAGCGCTGCGACCAGCCCACGGCCCAGTTGTCGCGCATGTCCTTGCTGGTGCCGGTCTTCACCGCGGTCCAGAAGCGGGTGGAGAGGATGCTGTCCAGGCCGAAGGTGCGGGTGCGCGCGTTCGGGTCGGAGAGGATGTCGCCGACGATGAAGGCGGCGCGCGGGTCGAGCAGTGGCGCAACGGCCGCGGCCTTCGCCTTGTCGGCGGGAGATGCCGGCGGCTGCGCGGTCATCGTCGTCGTTCCGTAGCGCCCGCCGTTGGCCACCATGCGGTAGGCGTTGGCGAGCGACAGCAGCGACACCTCGGCGCTGCCGAGCGCGAGGCTGTAGCCGTAGTAGTCGCCGCTTTCGCGCAGCGGCAGGCCGGCCGCACGCAGGCTGCGTGCGAACGACTCGGGCGACACCATCACCAGCGTGCGCACCGCCGGCACGTTCAGCGATGCGGCCAGCGCCGTACGCGCGGAGACGGGGCCCTTGAACCGGCGGTCGTAGTTCTGCGGAATGTAGAGGCCGCTCGCGGTGCTGATCTGCGCCGACGAATCTTCGATCAGCGAGGCCGCGGTGATCCGCTTCTCGGCAAGCGCCTGGCCGTAGAGCAGCGGCTTGAGCGTGGAGCCCGGCTGGCGCAGCGCGGTCACGCCATCGACCTCGGCCGCCTGGCTCAAGGGGCCGGAAGAGCCGACCCACGCGAGCACCTCGCCGCTGGCGTTGTCGAGCACCACGAGCGCGCCGTCTTCCACATGCCGGTCGCGCAGTTCGCGCAGGTGGCGCTGCAGGGAGTCGAGCGCAAAGCGCTGCAGCGGTGCGCGCAGGGTGGTGCGGACGCTGTTTTCCTTGCCCTTCGGCGGGGCGGCCGGAGCGGCGCTTGCCGCATCCCGCATCTCGCGCAGCACCCGCCGCGCGGCATGCGGCGCAATGCCTTCATTGGCATCGAAGGCGCGCCGCTGCACAGCCGCGCTGGTGAACATGTCGATCGCGTCGCAATCGACTTTTTGCTCGGGCTCCATCGCGCGCAACACCTCGCAGGCGCGCTGCGCGACGAGCGCGGGCTTGGCATTGGGCGCGCGCACCAGCGCCGAGGCCACGGCCGCCTCGCGTGCATCGAGGCCGCTGGGCGCCTTGCTGAACAGCGTGCGCGAGAGCGCATCGATGCCCACGATCTCGCCGCGGAACGGCACGGTGTTGAGATAGGCCTCCAGGATCTGGTCCTTGCGCCAGCTGCGCTCCAGTTGCGCGGCGGCCACGGTCTGGCCGATCTTCTGGGTGAAGCTGCGGCCGCCCGACGCGCGGCGCAGCTCGTCGTCCAGCAGGCCGGAGAGCTGCATCGTGATGGTCGATGCGCCCCGGGTGCGCGTGTTCCAGAGGTTCCCCCAGGCGGCGGACGACACCGCGCGCCAGTCGATCCCGCTGTGTTCGTAGAAGCGGCGGTCCTCGCTCAGCACCATGGCCGTGCGCAGCGCCGGCGACACGTCCGCCAGCGCGATCCACTGGCCGCGCCGCACCGTGGCATCGGTGCGCACGCGCTGCAGCAGCTCGCCGTTGCGGTCGAGCACTGCGGTGTCGGAGGAGCGGAAATCGCGCTTCACTTCGTCGAAGGTGACGAGCGCCCAGGCCGGGTGCGCGCAGGCCGCGGCAAGCACCGCCACGGCGAGGGCCCGGCGGGAGGGCGTGAAAAGCACAGGCAGCTGCATCGAAGGCGAGGGGGTTGAGGACGGTCGGCCCCGCATTCTCTGCGATGCACCACGGGATTCACGCCTACTCCGGAACGGGCGGCTTGCCGCCTTGCCCGGGCGGGCGCTTCGGCCCAGAGTGACAGCAGATTCCACATCCGGTAACGAACTTCACGCAACGGCTTCGATGCAGAAACCCAAGGCGTACCGGCGTGGCCTTCAATGCCATACCGGCTCGCTGGAGGGCGAGCCGGTTCCATAACCACTCCAAGGAGAACACATCATGATGATCAAGACACTGACGATCGTGCTCGCCGCATCGGCCGCCCTGGCCGGTTGCGTGGTCGCACCGTACGACAACAATCCGCCGCCGCGCGCCCAGCGCGACCGCGATCGCGACGGCATACCGAACCGTGCCGACCGCGACCGCGATGGCGACGGCATCCCCAACCGCTACGACCGCGCGCCGAACAACCCGAACCGCTGACCGTAAAAAAGGCCGCGAAGCTTTGAGCTTCGCGGCCTTTTTTACATGGGCGCCCCGGATGCGCCTCTTTCCTTCCTTATCCCGGCCGACGCGCCGTCGGCGCCCAGATGTCCGCTGCGCTCAGCAGCGACCCCCCCGTGAGATTGAAGCGCCGCTGCGCGCGCGGGCGACAAGAGCAGCTTGCGCGCGAAGCCCGCGAACACCGCGAACACCGCGAACACCGCATGCAACGTCTTCACGACCGTGACCAGGAGGCCATCAGGTGTCGATAGCCGTGCGCGCAACGTGCCAGGTGCCGCGGTGCCCGTCCACGTAGCTGATCGGCGAGTTCGCGAGGTCGTCCAGTTCCACGTCGTCCAGGCAGGTCACGTTCACGCCGTAGGCACTCGCACCGGTCTCGGGCGAATGGCCCATGCCGAAGGAGCGCACGCTGCAGTGCCGGCACACGATGTAGTGGCTGTTGCGGGTGTCCAGCATCTGGTCGCTGAGTTCGGATTCGCCTTCGAGCAGGCGGAAGGCATCGGTCGCGACGATGGCTGGCCAGAAGCGCGTCTGGGTGCAGATCGCGCAGTTGCACCGCAGGGTGCCCAGGCTCAGGTCGATGTCGGCTTCGAATCGCACGGCGCCGCAGTGGCAGCCGCCGGTGTAGGTCTTTTTCATGTGCTTGTCGGTTGCATCTGGCAACACGCAAACACGATATCAAACGCGTGCCGGCCCGCGTCGGCCAGGGCTTTTTCAGGCAGGCGTGGTGCCGAACCGGGCGGCCGAACGGGCCTTGGCGCGCTCGGCCTCGACGGCGCGGTCCTTCGGCTCGGCCGTGGTGACGAGCGAGTCGATCAGGCGCGCCGCGGTCGCGGCCACCTCGTCGACCGCGCGCTCGAAAGCTTCTTCGTTGGCCTTCGACGGCACGCTGAAACCACTGAGCTTGCGCACGAACTGCAGCGCGGCGGCGCGGATCTCCTGCTCGGTGGCGGGGGGCTCGAAGTTGTAGAGGGTCTTGATGCTTCTGCACATGAGCGGGGCTCTCCGATTGCAGTGGATATCCCAGTCTAGCGAAGCAGGGCCATCCTGAAGGCATCGTGGTAGATGCCGTCGATCAGGCTGGCGCGGCGCGCGAGGCCTTCGTGCTCGAAGCCCAGCCGCTCGTACAGTGCCTTGGCGTTGACGTTGTCCGCGCGGACTGCCAGTTCGATGCGGGTGAGACCGCACGACCATGACTTGTCGATGGCGGCCTGCAGCAACTGTGCGCCCAGTCCGCGGCCGCGCGCCTCGGGCAGCAGCGCGATGCCCAGGATGCCGATGTGGGCCCGCGAGTTTCCGAAGACCGGCGACACATCGCACCAGCCCACGACCTTGCCGTTGCCATCGACCGCCACGAAATGCGGGAAGCCCTTGGCGAGCACGTTGCGATAGAAGGCGATCGATTGCTCCAGCGGTGGCGCCTGTGTCTGTGCAAGGTACTTCTTTTCGCGCGCCACGATGTCGAGTGCCTGGTGCAGGCTCTCGAAGTGGCGCTCTTCGGTGGCGACGACGGAATGCGTCATGTGTGAAGCCTCGCTTCGGACGCGAGCAAGGGGCGCGGAAGAATGCGCGCGCCAGTGAGGGTAGGTTGCGAAAGCGGCATCGCAAGACGATAGCCGAACCGGGGCCGCCCCCGGCTCGGCCTCGTCCGATCAGGCCAGGCGCAGCACGGGCTCCATCGCCAGCGCCGCGGCCGCGAGCCGTGCGTCGTCGCCGCGCACCGACGAGAGCATCAGCCCCACCGGCAGTTCGTCCGGTGCATGGCACGGCAGGCTGAACGCGCACCCGTCGAGGAAATTGATCGCAAAGGTGTTGCGCAGCAAGAGGCCGTTGGCCTGGAAGAAGGCCGCGTCCTCGGCCAGCGATGCGATCGGCGGCGCCACGATCGGCACGGTCGGGCAGATGAGCGCATCGAAGCCTTCGAGCGCATGTTCGACACGGCCGATCCAGTCGCGGCGGCGGTCCTGCATGACGATGTAGTCGGCCGCGCGCACCTCGGTGCCGAGCGCGATGCGGGCGGCCACGCGCGCGTCGAAACCCTCGCGCTTTGCGGCGAAGCGCTCGCGATGAACCGCCGATGCTTCCACCGGCGAGAAGCCGCCGGGCGCATTGATCGACGCGATCTCCGCCAGCTCGGCCAGCGTGATGTCGACCACCTGCGCACCCGCCGCCGACAGCGCCTGCACCGAACGCTCGAAGGCGCGCGCGACCGCGGGCTCGATGCCGTCGAACATCAGCGTGCGCGGCACCGCGAGGCGCAGGCCCTGGAGCGGACGCCGGCGCACCACCAGCGGTGCATCGGCAATGGCCGCATCGGCGACCAGGCAGTCTTCGACGCTGCGCGCCATCGCGCAGACGGTGTCCAGCGAACGCGCGAGCTCGAAGGCGCCCGTGCGCGGCACGCGCGACTGCGTGCTCTTGAAACCCACGAGCCCGCAGAGCGCGGCCGGAATGCGGATCGAGCCGCCCGTGTCCGAGCCCAGCCCCGCGACCGCAAGGCCGAGCGCCACCGACACGGCTGCGCCCGACGACGAGCCACCCGGAATGCGCGGTGTGCCCGCATCGGCCGGGTTGTGCGGCGTGCCGTAGTGCGGGTTGATGCCCACGCCCGAGAACGCGAATTCCGTCATGTTGGTCTTGCCGACGATGGCCACGCCCTGCGTGCGCAGCCGCGCCACGGCCACAGCGTCGCGCGTGGCCGATGGCTCGCCTTCGCAGACGGCGGAGCCGGCCATCGTGGTTTCGCCCGCGATGTCGTACAGGTCTTTGACCGACACGGGCAGGCCCGCGAGCGCGCCGAGTTGCACGCCGGCCTTCTGCGCCGCGTCCGCATGACGCGCTGCCGCGAGCGCCGCATCGGCGTAGGTCTTCGTGAACACATGCTGCGCCGACGGCAGCGCGGCCGCTTCGAGCACCTGCTGGATCAGCGCTTCGTGCGACAGCTCGCCGCGCGCAATGCGTTCGCGCAGCGCGGCGATGGTGAGGTTGCCGGTGCCGCGCATCACGCCACCACCGGCAGTGCGGCCACCGCGTAGCGATGCACGATGCGCCGCTGCAGGCGCGGGTCGCGCAGCTCGATCTCCATCTGCGCGGCGGGACGGATGCCTTCGCCTTTCGCATTGGGCAGCGCGCCCAGCGTGCCGCAGGTCATGAACAGGCCCTCGGGCGCGGCGCTCGTGCCGGGCATGCCGTCGCGCAGCGCGGCCAGCGGCCGGATCGATGCGAGCGTGCCGCGCTGGTAGTCCACCCAGCGGCCGTCCTCGAAGATGCGCGAGTGCAGCTCGATCTCGTCCTGGTGCGTCTCCAGGTCGCGCCATCGCCAGGCCACCTGGGCCACGGGCTTGGCGCACATCTGCTTGGAGACGGCGACCGAGTAGCTCTCGACCTGGCGGTCGGTGTGGTCCGAGGCCACGCTCAGCCACCACTCGCCTTGCGAGAAGAAGAACACGGGTTCGGCCTCGCCGGAGCTCTGGTCGCCCAGGGCTTCGATGGCGCTCGACTGGGTCAGCAGCTGTGCGGCCACCCGGTAGTACAGCGGCACGCTCGAAGGGCGCGGCACGCCGATGGCGGCCAGCTCCTCGATGTGGTGTTCGATGGCCGCGACGTCGCGGCCGGTCCATCCGGCCACCACCAGCGCGGTGGGTTCGACGGAACGCAGTTCGATGGCGCGGGCGCTGTCGGCGCTCACGGTTTCGCAGGCAAAACGCAGATGCATGTCGGTCTCAGGCTTCCAGGGGTTTCTTGGCGGTTTCGCGCGCAACGAAGAGGGCGATCAGCGTGACGCACAGCGCGCAGGTCACGTACAGCGATACGGCCAATGTGCTGCCCCATGACTTGAAAAGGCTCGCGATGATCAGCGGCGCGAAGCCGCCGCCGAGGATGCCGGCCAGCGTGTAGGCCAGCGACGAGCCGGCATAGCGCACGCGGCCCGGGAACTGCTCGGTCACGAAGGCGGCCTGCGGGCCGTACATCATGGCGTGGATCAGCAGGCCGACCACCACTGCCGCACAGATGGCGACCGGGTGTGCGCTGTCCATCAGCACGAAGAACACGAAGGCCCACGCCATGCCCAGCAGCGCGCCGGCCATGTAGACCGGACGACGGCCGATGCGGTCGGACAGGCTGCCGAACCACGGCACCGCAATCGCGTTGCAGGCCGCGCCGATCATCGTGGCGGTGAGCGCCAGCGGACGCGACAGGTGCAGCACCGTGGTCACGTAGGTCAGCGTGAACACCACGACCAGCGCGTACAGCACGTCGGAGCCGATGCGCGAGCCACCGGCCACCAGCAGGCTGCGCCAGTGCTGCGTGAACACCTCCTTGATGGGCGTCTTGGCGGTGGCCTTCTTCTGTTCCATCTCCAGGAACACGGGCGTCTCGTCCACGCCGCGGCGCAGCCACAGGCCGAACAGCACCAGCGCGACGCTGGAGATCAGCGGCAGGCGCCAGCCCCAGGCCTGGAATTCTTCCGGGCTCAGCCAGGCCGACACGATGGCGATGAAGCCGGTGCCGATCAGCGTGCCGCACGACGGGCCGACCTGCGTGAACGAGGCGTTGCGGCCGCGCTCGTTCGACTTGCCGTGCTCCATCGACAACAGCACCGCGCCGGCCCATTCGCCGCCGAGCGCCACGCCTTGCACGAAGCGCAGTGCCACCAGTGCCACGGGCGCCCAGATGCCCCACGTGGCATAGGTCGGCAGCAGGCCCATCAGGCCGGTGGAAACACCCATGATGACCAGCGTGGCCACCAGCACGAAGCGCCGGCCGAGCCGGTCGCCCAGGTGCCCGAACACCACGCCGCCCAGCGGCCGCGAGATGTAGCCGACCGCGTAGGTCGAGAAGGCGAGGATGGTGCCCGTGAGCGGATCGAAGGACGGGAAGAACACCGCGTTGAAGACCAGCGCGGCCATGATGTTGTAGACGGTGAAGTCATACCACTCCAGCGTGGTGCCGATGGAGCTGGCCATTGCGAGCCGGCCCATCTTGGGCGGTGCCGCGGCGGTGGCCGGGGCGGTGAGAACGTGTTCGGTCATGGAAATGCCCTTGTTCAATGGAGAGATGGAAAGAGGAGAGGCGTGGTCAGTTCAGCTCGGCCGCGCTCAGCTTCCAGCCGAGCGCGAGCAGCCAGCCGGTGGCCGGGTCGACGTCGAGCGCGGCGGCTGCCGCGGTGCGAGCGGCGCGCGCTGCGTTGGCGCTGCTGGTCTCGACGACCAGCATCGGCTGCAGCACGCGGCCTTCGGTGGATTCGCGCGGCAGCGGCGTGCTAAGCGTGGTGTCGGGTGCGAGCAGGTACGACTGCACGAAGCCTGCCTGCTCCGCGAGCTGGCGGCCGGCCACGGCGGCGCGCGCGATCAGTGCCTCGATGTCGCCGGCAACCGCGAGCGGCAGCACGATCGCGTGGCTGCCACTGCCGAAGCCCGTCACCGCACGCACGGCGCACACGCGGCGGATCGGCTGGCGCATGCGGTCGAGGTTGGCGATGGACCACGGCGTCTGCTTCTCGAACGCGGCGCGGTAGCCCGGCGAGCCGAACACGGCCAGCGATTCGGTGCGGTACAGCCCCAGGTACTTGCGTCCGCCTTCGAGCGAGAAATAGCGCGCGCCCGAGAGGAAGCCGGGGATGCGCACGCGCTCTTCCACATGCTCCCTGTCGTACCAGCGGTTGAAGTCGGCCTCGTCGGCCGGCTCCACGTCGGAGGCGACGAAGAGCATGCCGTTCGCGTTGGCTGAAGGGGAAGAAGAGTCAGGTGTGTTCATGGCGGCGGAAGAGGAGGCGGGCCTTCGAAAAATGAAGGCGCGATCTTCCGTCGCGGGGTCGGACTGTCACAAACGAGTTTTTCTGGGCGACAGCCACAAGAATTACTGGCCCCTTTTCGGGGCCGGATGCGCTGTTTTGAGGGTTAACCCTCTGAGGTCGCGCTCCAGGTTGGTGCGATCGCCGAGGTCGTGAACTGGTCGGAGGCCCTGCAGGCCAGTTCGGCCACGAGCCGGATGGCGTCGGAGTCGGCCGCTTCCAGATGGCTCACCACGATGCGCTGCGGCGAGATGAGCGCATCGCACTCGATGATCCGCACATCGCCGATGGCCACGTATTCGTAGCAGGGCGGCAGCGGCACCAGCGCATTGCCGAAGCCCGCCTTTACCAGCCGCGCGAGCGCCGAGATCGAGCTCACGCAGTGCACCTTGCCGAGCGGAATGCCCGCCGCGCGAAACAGGTTCTTGAGCGCCTCGTGCGGCTGCGAGCCGGGGCTCATGGTGAGCACGGGCTGGCGCAGCAGCTGGTCGACGGTTTGCACGGGCTCCGCGCCGGGCGGGCCGACCCAGCCCATCGGCATCGGCAGGCACGGCGTGCTCACGATGCCGGCGCCCGCGATGTGGTCGGTCTGCAGCGCGATGTCGAGCGCGCCTTCGCGCAGGCCCCGGTGCAGCGCGAGCGTGGTCTCGGACGTGAGCTGAACTTCGATGCCGGGGTAGGTGGAGCGCAGGTTGGTCAGAAAGCCCAGCAGCCAGGTGTGGACCACCGTTTCGATGGCGCCGATGCGCACCAGCCCGAGGATGTCGCCGCGCGGGCGGCCGAGCGAGACGATTTCGCGGCGCAGCTCGAGCAGCCGCTCGCCGTAGTCCATGAGCCGCACGCCCACCGGCGTGAGCCGCAGTTCGCGCGCGTCGCGTTCGAAGAGGCGCGCGCCGATGTCTTCTTCCAGCGAGGCCACGCGGTTGGACACGGCCGCCTGCGTGATGTGGAGCCGGTCGCTCGCCGCGCGAAAACTGCCCAGCCGCGCGGCCCAGAGGAAGGCTTCGACAAATCTTGTATTCATGAGGGCACCTGCGGGGCATTTTGCCCGCAACGCGCCCTGCGATGAGCGTTCCTAGACTGGAAGCAGGCCCATCTGCGCGAGCAGCTTGCGCCCGAGCGGGATGCGCTTGGCCACGTCGGCCTCGCCGTGCATGTCGATGTTCAGCGCAAAGCTCTGCACACTGCCGTTGGCCTGCGCAACCCAGCCGACCCACCAGCCGAGCGAGAAGCCCGGCGTTTCGTACCAGCCGGTCTTGCCGTGCAGGGCGTGGGTGGGCGTCTTCTCCAGCAGCGTGATCTCGTGGACCATGTCCTGCGTTTGCATCGACATCGGCAGGCTGCGCTGCGCGAGCCGCATCAAAAAGCGCACCTGCTCGGCGGCGGAAATCTGCAGCTTGTTGTTGACCCAGAACTGGTCGACCTCGGTGCCCAGGGTCTCGTTGCCGTAGTGCAGCTTCGCGATCCACTCGTTCATGCGCGCGAGGCCGATGCGGCGCGCCACCTCGCGGTAGATCGGCAGGTGCGAGACGCGGATCGCGTCGCGCAGGTTCATGTCGCGCTCCCATTCCTTGCGCTTGTAGGTGCCGCCGCCGTAGGGGAGGATTTCGTCGATGTCCTTCACCGCGCCCGTCTCCAGCGCGATCAGGCTGTTGGGAATCTTGAAGGTCGATGCGGGGCTGTAGCGCTTCTCGGCGCGGCGGCGGTCGACCACGGTGAGCTTCGAGGTGGCGCTGTCGAGCACCACCCAGGTTCCGCGTACGCCGACATCCTTGAAGTGGGTGGCGAGATCGGGCCGCTCCTCGACGTGCGCGACGGGCGTGGCCGCATCGGCGAAGCGCGCGGCGCCGAGTGCGGCGAGCAGGCCGCAGCCGGTCTGGGCGAGGAAGGTGCGGCGGGCGCCGGGCGTGCGGGTCGTGAAAGGCGGTGGAAGCAGGGGCATGTCGTGTGCTGCGTGTGATGGAAGCTGCGGATCATCTGGCGCACGCTGGCCTTTCACAACGCAGGCGGTCCTGCGCTTTGTCACGGGCGTAACGGCTGTCACGCCATCGGCCCGCGCTGCTTGGGTGGTTCAGCTGTCGTCGATCAGCCCGCGCTCGCGCGCCTGCTGCTCGTTGCCGAAGATCGCCATCGCGGTGCGCATGCGCTTGAAACCCAGCTTCTTGTAGAAGGGCTCCTTGCCCGCCACCGCATACAGGATGATCTTGCGGTGCCCGCGCGAGAGCTCGACGAGCTTCGCGACGATCGCCTTGCCAAGGCCCATGCCCTGATGGTCCGGATGCACCGCCACGTCGCAGATGTAGGAGCAGTCGAGGCCGTCGGCCAGCGCGCGGCCGGCGCCGACCAGCCGGCCCTCTTCATAGACCAGGCACTTGAACAGGCTGTTGGAGAACACGGCCTGCAGGTCGGCCGGTTTCTTGTGGCCCAGCGGGGCGATCTCGTAGAGACGGGAGAGTTCGTTCCAGTCGAGCGCTTCGAGCGTGTGGCGCCATTCGAGCGGCGCCGCAGCAACATTCCCGCCGTCCATCGTCTTCAGCCCATCGTGTAGAAGAATTCCTCGCGCACGATCTTGCCGTCCTTGACGGTGTAGAGCGCCATTTCTTCCATCGTGAAGCGTTGCTTGGTGGGCTTCATGGTCACGTCGAACTTGAAGCCGACGATGAAGCGGTCGTCATGCGGCCACGGGCCCGCGACCTGCATGGAATGCACCTCGTGGTTGGCGACCCACCATTCGCCCTTGGCCTTGATGGCCGCAAGACCCACCGCTTCGCGCGACTGGCCCGGCGGGCCGCCGGCCTCGACGCTGACGGCCTCGGGTGCATACAGCACCTGGGCCTCCTCGAATTTCCCTTCCTTGCACAGCGCCACGAGCTTGTTGGCGATTTCCAGGGTGTTCATGGGTTCTCCTAGGTATGAACGCAGGGTGATGACCGGAGGCGGGAGTGTAGGCCCGCGCCCGCGTCGGGTGTTGCCCCGGTATGTATTCGGGCGCTTTCGACGGGACCTAGGCGGGTTGGAGCAGGTCCCATTTGTTGCCGCAGAGATCCTGGAAGACAGCGACCGTGCCGTGCGGCTCATGCCTCGGCTCTTCGAGAAAGCGAACGCCGTGGGCCTTCATGTGCGCGTGGTCGGCGGCGAAGTCCTGCGTGTGCAGGAACAGGAAGACGCGGCCACCGGCCTGGTTGCCGACCGCCGCCTGCTGCTCGTCGTTCGCGGCCTTGGCGAGCAGCAGCGTGGCACCGGCGCTGCGCGACGGTGCCACCACCACCCAGCGCTTGCCCGGGCCGAGCGGCGTGTCTTCGACGAGTTCGAAGCGCAGCGCCCCGGTGAAGAAGCGGATGGCTTCGTCGTAGTCGTGGACGAGGAGGGTGACGGTGGCGAGGTGGCGTGGCATCGGTACCAAAAGGAGGCTCAGTGGGTGCGAACGAAATACTCACGAAGATGTTCGTCCGGGAAGCCCGTGTCCGCGCACCCGACATATACCCACATGGTGTTTGCATCCTCAAAGTTGTAGACGGTGATCGCTTCATTGCCGACGACCGCTGCCTTGGATTTCACAGCCACGGTGTTGCGCGTGTGCCCGAGTCGGATGTAAGGGTGCGTCTCCTTGAAGCCTTGAAATCGTTGCACCGGACCACCGCCGAGACGCATGTTTGCATCGGGCATGTCGTAGGCAATCGAGTTCTTGGTGAATGTGAGAGTCATCCTTCCCATCAACTCGGAAAGAAACGCCACCTTCTTGTCGTCGAGCTTTGCGCGTTCCTTGTTGAATCGCATCGTGCGATCGACGTCGGACTTCCACTCTCCGACAAGAACTGGCTGAGCCACCGCTCCGAAATGGAGAAACGCCAGAAACCCGGCCACGGCGAGCGCGCGCATCGCTGTCATCGGCTCAGGTGAAAACAATCGCCGTCTTGTGCGCAATGCTCAAGCGCGCCGATTCGTACAGCAGCAGCCACGACTCGATTTCCCGGTAGAGGCCTTCGTCGTCGCCCATGCCGTCGGCCAGCCGGGCCGCTTCCTCGTCCGACAGCTGGCCGTCCGTGAGCGCGATGCCCAGGGCCGGCGCAACCAGCACCAGTTCTTCGAGCAACCGGTACGAGGAGCCGAGCATGCCGCCCGGCAGGTCGGTGTCGTCTTCCCCGGCAAAGATCACCTCCTCGAAGTCGACCGGCAGGTAGAAGCCTTCCGCGTCGGAGTGGCAGAGCAGGTGGCTTTCGAAGGTGCTGGCCACGTCTTCGAGCGTCTCGTCTTCCGTGGGGTCGGTGTCTTCCGGCAGCGGCGTTGCCATCCATCCGGACGTCGTCACGCGGTGCGCGTAGGCGCGGCGCAGGTAGTGGATGAACGAGTAGGGCAGGCCGTCGATCGGTGCGCGCGAATCGAGTGGCGGCAGTGTGCGAGGCTCCACGTGCGGCGGCAGGCCCGCCTCGGCGAGCTTGCGGTTCACGGCCGCGAAGTCTTCATCGAACCGCTCGGCGCTCTCGGGATCGTTTTCGATCAGGTCGGCGAGGATGCCGACGCAAATGGCCAGACCCATGGGGTGCTCCAGGTTGTTGGTTGGTTGCTTCGCTGCGATGGTGACGGGAACCGGTGAAGGCGGGATGACGGCCCGCCCTTCACCGTTCCCCGGTGGCCGAGTTATTTCGCCGCCTCCACCTTCACCCGCGCATTCGGCGTCTCGCCGAACATCTCGGGCGCGTACATCGCCTCGACGCGGCTGGGCGGCAGCGCGAAGTCGCCGACGTTGTTCAGGCGCACGGTGTATTCCATTTTCACCACGCCCTTGGGCAGGTACTCGTAGTAGCTGCGGAAGGCCTCGAAGCTGCGTTCCTCGAAGGCCGGCGAACCCGCGCCCGACTTCTTCTCGCCCTGCGTGGCGATCTGCGAATCGCGGCCGAGGCCCCCGCCCAGGATGGTTGCACCGCCCGGGATCGGATCGCTGATCACCACCCAGGTCATGTCGGCGCTGGCGTTCACCTCGAGGGTCACGCGCAGCACGTCGCCGCGGGTGTACTTGCCCGCGGTGGCCTGCTCGACCGGGGTGATGGTCTTCTTGATCGCATAGCCGGCCGCGAACGGCGCCTTCAGCTGCACGGCGGCAATGGACTGCAGCGTGAGCCACGGCTTGCCGGTGCCTTGCTGCGTCACCAACAGCGTGTCGCGTACCGGGGCGCCCGAGGGGGAGGCAGCCCACGGCAGGAACATCGTGTTGTTCTTCAGGTTGCCCGGCGATGCGGGTGCGCCGAAGAAGGTGGTCTGGTTCGGTGCGCCGGCCGCGTCGCTGGTCTTCACGCGTTCCACACGGCTCCAGTCGACCTGCGCCTTCACCGCGCCCAGCGTGGCGGCCGTGACGCCGGCCACCGGCGTGCTCTCGAACACCTTGCTGAATTTCTCCAGCGCGAGCCCGCCCCACAGGTTGGCGGTGGTGGTGTGCCAGGCACCGTTCTGCTGGCGGCCGATGAAGCCGTTGGCGAGCTTGCCGATGTCGTCCTTCCAGCTCGGGTCGTCCATCACGCTGAGCAGCAGGCGGGCGGTGTTCACGTCGCCGTTGGTCATCAGCCACCACCAGTAATCGTCCTGCTCGGTGCTGAAGATGAGCTTGGTGCCCTGGTACGACAGGCGCGCCTTCAGCACGTTGTTGGCCTCGTCCAGCCGCTGCTGGCGCTGCGGCACATCGTTCACGCGCTTGAGGATGTTGAGCCAGTCGATCACCGCGCTGGTGGGCCACTGGTTCGGCGCGATGGTGATGCTGCCGACCATGCTCCCCTTGGCCTTGCCGTAGCGCGAGAGCGCTTCGAGCGCGGCGAGCTTGCGCACGTCCAGGTCCTTGCGCGGGCTCCAGAACTCGCGCGTGATGCGGCCCTCGACAAAAGCGATCAGGCCCGACTCCATCGGCGCGCGCACGTCGTCGGCGAGCGCGAAGGCGGGGTTGAGCTGCGCGGCCTCGTTCGTCGCTGCGAGCAGGTACGAGGTGAGGATGTCGCTGCCGCGGTTGGCTTCGCCGTCGCGCGGCGGGAAGTAGTTGGCGAGGCCGTCGCTGTCGAGGTAGGTCGGCAACGTCGCCAGCACGCCCTGCCACATCTTCGCGTCGCGCAGGCCGACCGATTTGCTGGTCTTCTGTTCGAGGCAGATGAAGGGGTAGTTCGCGAACCAGTCGCGCACGCCCGGCAGGCCTTCGGCGAGCTTGGGTTGCAGAGAGAGCTTGAGGCCGCCGCGGCCGGGGAGGGCGTCGGCGGGCGGGGCCACGTCGAGCGTGAAAGGTCCGTCGACCTGCACCAGCGTCGCTTGCTGCACGGTCAATGGCACCGAGGGCACGATGCGCTGGCGCACCTTGAGCGCGTCGCGCGCACCGCCGAGGGTGTCCTTCGCCTCGATCTCCCACAGGATGGCTTCGGCGCGCGTCTGCGCGAGCTGCGCGGGCGCGGTCACGGTCCATGCGACTTCACGCGCTTCGCCGGCCGGGATGTCCACGGTCTGCGTCTCCAGCGTGAGCAGCGTGGCGCGCGGCGTGGCCTCGACCTTCATCGGTTTCTGCGTGGTGTTGCGCAGCGTGATCTGGGCGCGGAACTGGTCGTCCTCGCGCACCAGCGGCGGCAGGCCGCTGATGATCTGCAGGTCCTGCGTGGCCTGGATGCTGGCCTGCCCGGTGCCGAAGAGGCTGGTGCCCGAATCGGCGACGGCCACGATTTTGAAGGTGGTCAGCGCGTCGTTCAGCGGCACGGTCACCACGGCCTGGCCGTTGGCATCGAGCACCACCTTCGGGTTCCACACGAGCAGGGTGTCTAGCAGCTCGCGCGTCTGGCCCTTGCCGCCGCCGCCGCCCGCGGGCACGGCCTTGCGCCCGTAGTGGCGCCGGCCGACGATTTCCATCTGTGCGGTGGAGGTGCTCACGCCCCAGCTGCGGCGTTGCAGCATCGCGTTGAGCAGGTTCCAGCTGTCGTTGGGCATGAGTTCCAGCAGGGCCTGGTCGACCGCGGCGAGCGCCACTTCGGCGCCGGCGGCCGGCTTGCCGTCGGGCAGCTTGGCGGTGATGGTGACCTGCGCCTTGCTGCGGATCGGGTAGCTGGGCTTGTCGCTGGTGACGGTCACGTCCAGCTGGTGGGCGCGCGTTCCCACGCGGATCTCGGCCATGCCGAGGCGATAGGCGGGCTTGCTCAGGTCGACCATCGCGGTGGGCGCGACATATTCCTTGCCCTCGTACCAGAAGGCGGTCCACCACTCGCGCGGCGCCTTGAACCCCCAGGTGAAGAAGCTGTACCACGGCACTTCGCGCAGGCGGCCGCGCAGCGCGAGCACGCTGATGTACGCGTTCGGGCCCCAGTCGGCCTTGACCTGCAGGGTGACCGTCGGGTCCTTGCCGTCGAGCTGCACGACGTGGGTTTCGATGATGCCTTCGCGTTCCACCGAGACCAGCGCGGTCGCGAAACGGAAGGGGCTGCGCACCTGGAACTTGGCGACCTCGCCGGGCTGGTAGCTCTTCTTCTCGGGCAACACGTCGATGCGGTCGTTGTCCTCGCCGCCGAACCAGAGTTCGCCCTGCTTGGTCACGTAGACGGAGCTCACGGCCTTGCTGTCGCGGCCGTCGCCGTCGGTGGCGCTGGCGATGAGTTCCACTTCGCCGGCTTCCTTCAGCTCCGATTCGCACAACAGCAAACCGCGCGAATCGCTCTTGCCGCTGCAGACAGTGCCGATGTCCTTGGTCTCCGTCTTGTTGTCGTAGGTGTAGAAGCCGCCCACCATGCGCTTGCGGCTGGTGGTGGTGATGCGGGCCACGGCGCGCACGTTGAGCGTCACGCCGGCCTGGGGCTTGCCCGTGAGGTCGAGCGCGAGCGCCTGGAACTTGAGCTTCTGGCTGGTGGAGACCCAGCCCTCGGTCTTGATGCCGGCAATGACGGAGGCCGGCCACAGCGTCTGCGTGCTGCGGATGGTCTGCACCTCGCCGTTCGGGTCGGCGTAGGTGGCTTCGAGCAGCAGCTCGCGCGCGGCCTTCACCTTCGGTACTTTGTCGATGGTGACCTTGCCGGCGCCGTCTTTGTTCAGCGTGAGCGGCAGCTTGTCGGCGATCACGCGGGTGTCGCTGGCGCTGTTGATGTCTTCCTCGCCGCCCGCGGTGTCGGCCGCGACAGCGGCCTGCGTGCCTTCGCCCTGTTCGACGCGCGGCGGGTTGAAGCTGAAGGCGTCGTAGTCCGGGAAGCTCAGGCTCTTGCCTCGCACCATGGCCGACACGCGCACCGGCAGGTTGGCGGCGCCGCCGCCGGCTACATAGTTGATCTGCACGTCGGTGGGCACGCTCGTTGCGGCCACCAGCGGTTTCTTCTCGGTCGGCGCGATGCGGCCTTCGAGCACGGGCAGGCGGAATTCCTCGACGCGGAACGTGCCGGTGCTGAAGCTGCGGCTGCCGCCGCCTTCGTCGCCGTCGCCTTCTTCACTGTCGCCGTTGGCGTCCTTGCCGCCGCCGGTGCGCAGCATCACCTCGTACGCGCCGAGCTTGGCGGCGGGCGGAATGGGGAAGGTGTTCTCGGCGCTCAGGCCGCCGGTGGCGGTCTTGCGCCAGTTCAGCGGCTGGGTGAAGCGCTGGCCGCTGCCGGTGTGCGTGATGACGAGCGTGTCGGGCCGGTTTTCCGGCAGGCCAAAGCCCTTGCTGGTCTGCGTGCGGATCAGGTGCTTCATCGACACCGTCTCGCCAGCGCGCAGCAGCGTGCGGTCGAAGATGGTGTGGGCGATGCGGTCGGGCTCGGGCTGCAGGTTGGTGGGCACGTTGAAGCGCCAGGGCTCGATGCCGCGCTGCCAGTCGCTGAAGGTGACGGCGAGGTCTTCGACGCCCTTGTCGTCCTTGGCGCGGGCGCTCACGAACCAGGCGCCGCTGTCGTATTCGTTCGGGCCGTTGCAGCTGGGTGCCTGCGGCGACACGCCCTGCAGCGTGACGATGCCGTTGGCGTCGGTGGTGCCGGTGGCCACGGCCTTGCCGTCGCAGCTGGAGACGCGCACTTCGGCGCCCGCGACGACCTTGCCCTTGTCCAGGGTGGTGACCCAGGCCATCGAGTTCTCGCGGCCCAGCTTGAAGTGCACCGCGAGGTTGGTGGCGAGCGCGGTGGTGCGCACGTACATCGTGCGGCCGGCGGGGTAGCGCTCGTCGAGCAGGGCTTCGCCCAGTTTCTGCGAGGCGATTTCCAGCACATGGAAGCCCGGCGTCAGCGGGATGCCGATGACTTCGAAGGGGCGCGGGTCGCCGCCTTCGGCCTTGGGCATGTCGAGTGCCTTCACGCCCGGCTGGCCCGCCAGCAGCGACAGCATGCGGGTCTGCAGGCTGGTGCGGTCGTCCTTGTCGATGACGGGCGGCAGCGCGCCCTTCACGTCCTTGCGCGCCTGTTCGCGCGAGACGGTGTAGCTGTCGTAGCGGCGCACCTTGCGGAACCACGCGATGATTTCCGCGTCGGTCTTCGGGTTCATGTCGCTCACCTTGCCGGGCGTGAGGGCCTGCACCATCAGCTGCGGCTCCACGCGGCGCACGGTCACCGGCATCATGGCCGGGGTGTCGGGCTCTGCCAGCCGCTCGATCACGCCGAAGGGCGAGGCGGCGAACTTGGCCAGCGGCGGCATCGCGCCGGTCGCCACCTTCAGCGGAAAGGTGGCGGGCGTGGCCAGCGGGCGGCCCGAGGCGTCCTCGAACTTGGAAGGCAGCTCGATGCTGTACTGCGTGCTCTCGGCCAGCGGCGGGCCGAAGCTCACGTTGCTGACCACGTCGTCGTCGCTCTGCGTGCCACCGTCGTTGTCGAGCTTGGCCTTGATCGTCTTGCCGTCGCCCTTGAGTTCGATCTGCGAGGCCAGCTTGCGCGTGACCGGTGCGTTGAAGCTCAGCTGCATCGGGCGCAGCGGCAGGCACGCGGACTGCGCGTTCTCGCGCTCGCAGGTGAACGAAATGGCGAAGGGCTCGCGCACCTGGTAGTCGAGCCGGCGCTCGACGTTGTTGGCAACGCCCGAGGGCGTGGCCACGCCCTTGCCGTAGACCACCTGCACCTTGGCGCCCGGCGTCAGCGTGCGGTTGCACTGCATCGTGATGAAGCGCAGCGGGTCCTTCTCGGCCGCCTTGTCGCGGCTGAAGGCCTTGAGCACGCCCGCGCGCTGCTCGCCGTCGAGCAGCTTGACCGGAATGCGCTCGCCCACGCCGTCGGCCGAGCACCAGACGTTCTGGCGCACGCTCTCCAGCGTGGCCGCGCCGTTGAGTTCGAGCACGAACATCTGCTGCTCGTCGATGCGGGCGTAGGTGCCCGGCATGAAGCTGCGAACGAACGGGCCGCCGCTGTTGAACTGGTAGCGCTCAGGGCCGGTCAGCTCGCCGCCCGCGCTGGGCTTGAAGGTGGGGATGCGGGTGACGGTGCAGCGCACGCCGGGCGGCAGGTCGTTCTCGAAGTCGTAGACCCAGGCTTTTGCGTCGGTCCAGCGGCCGGTGCCCTTGCCGGCCTGCGCATCGGTGCAGCTCACCGAGAGCGGCGCGGGCGCCTTCGGATCACCGAAATTGACGGCGGCCTGGTCGAACTTGGCAACGATCTGGCGCACGCGCGCCACCTCGCCTTGCGGGGTCAGGCTGGTGATCTGGAGTGCAAAGCTCGGGGCGGCCAGCAGCGTGCTCGCGGCCAGGAGCAATGAGGGAACGAAACGGGTCACGGAATCTCCTCCTTGGGGGCAGCGCGCAGCGTAGCCTATTTGTGCTTCAAAACGTCAGTGCCAACCGTCATATGTCGTTCGTGCCTCCGGCCCGGTTCACACGAGGTTTACGTCGGGCTTCTTACAATCCACCCCGTCGTGCGTGCGCCGCGCAGACCGCCACCAAGACCTCGCCGCCGACCGATGAAACGCTACTGGGAAATAGACGCCTTGCGCGGGCTGATGCTCGTGCTGATGACCGTCACCCATCTTCCGACCCGCCTGACCGATCCGCTGGGCCAGCCTTTCGGCTTCGTCTCGGCCGCCGAGGGCTTCGTGCTGCTGTCGGCCTTCGTGGCGGGGCTGGTCTACAGCCGCATCGGCTATGTCCGCGGGGTGGATTCGATGCGCATCGCGTTCTGGCGGCGCGTGGTCAAGGTCTACCTGTGCCAGGCGGCGATCCTGCTGTTCCTGTTCACGGTGATCGCGGCGCTCGGGCTGCACATCGACCAGCCGGCGGTGAAGAACCTGGTCTCGTACTACCTGGCGGAGCCGCGCGACGGCTTCCTGTTCGGGCTGCTGCTGATCTACGAGCCGGCGCTGCTGGACATCCTGCCGATGTACATCTTCTTCATGCTCATGAGCCCCTGGGTGCTGGCTTTCGCCATGCGCCACGGCTGGACGCTGGTGATGCTGGCCAGCGTTGCCGTGTGGGCAGCGGCGCAGTTCGGCGTCAGCGAATGGATCTACGGGCTGGCCGTGCACTACCTGGGCATTCCGGTGCCGTTCCACGAGATGGGCGCCTTCAACACCTATGCCTGGCAGTTCCTCTGGTTCGCGGGCCTGTGCATCGGCGCCACCCGCAACGGGCCCGAGGCGCGGCCGCTGCGCTTTCCGTGGTGGCTGCTGGTGCTGGCGGCCGCCATCGCGATCTACGGGTTCTACTGGCGCCACACCGGCATCAATGGCCAGGCGCCGTTCGGCGGCGACGTGGAGATGAACCTGCTGTTCGACAAGTGGCAGCTCGGGCCGCTGCGGCTGGTGAACCTCCTGGCGCTGGGCATCCTGGCGGTGCGCTTCGGGCCCTGGCTGATGCGCCGCATTCCGCGGCTGCACTGGCTGGAGGCGATGGGCTCGGCGTCGCTGCCGGTGTTCTGCGCGCACCTGGTGGCGGTGCTGCTGGTGCTGGCCTTCTACGGCGACAGCCAGACCGCGCGGCCCTGGTGGGGCGACGGGCTCCTGCTGCTGGTGGTGTTCGCGGGGATGTACTTCGTGGCGCGGTTCACGCGCGGTGCTGATGTGCCGCCGCCGGCGGATGACGTGCCGTCGGGGCCGGCGCCCGCCTGAGAAGGTGTGAATAAACCTACTGCGCGGTCCGATCTCGCACCTGCGGTCCTCACCGTACAGAGTACGGTTCCGGTCCTCGGTGCAAGCTCGAACCGCTCGCTACGGTTTCTTCACACCTTCTGAGGCTGGTTCAGGGCAGGCTGGGGGCGGGCGTTGCGGGTGCGTCGGCACCCGGCAGGTGCGACGCGATCACGGATTGCCACAGGCGGTAGCCCGCATCCGTCATGTGCAGCCTGTCCCCGCGGAACAGCTCCATCCGCGGCCGGCCGTCGGCACCGAGCATCGGCGTGTAGATGTCGATGAACTCGCTGTTGGGCAGCAGGTTCAGGTAGGCCGAGATCACGTGGTTGGTCTCGCGGATCTGCGGCATCAGCTGCTCGCGCGAGGGGCTGGGCTTGACCGAGACGAAGCTGATGCGCGTGTCCGGCAGCTCGGCGCGCACCGTGTTGGCAAAGCGCGCGAAGCTGTCGAGCACCTGCAGCGGCGTGCGGCCCTCGGCCAGGTCGTTGTCGCCGGCGTACACCACCACCTGCCGGGGCTTGTAGCGCACCACCAGGTCGCGGGCGAAGAGGCTGCAGTCGGCCAGCGTCGAGCCGCCGAAACCGCGATTGACCACGCCGCCGGGCACGCGGGAAAAGTCCTGCGCGAGGCGGGTCCACATGCGCACGGTGGAACTGCCCACGAACACGACGCCGCCCGGGGGCGGCAGGTGCTCCTGGTCGGCCCGGGCGAAAGCCGCGAGCTCGTTGTGCCAGCGCGCCTTGGCGGCCAGGTAGGCGGAAGAGGCGTCGGCGGCGGTGGCGCCGTCCGCCTCGTAGGGGAAGGCGGCCGAGGCGGTCTGGGCGTGGGCGGCGAGCGCAGCCATCAGCAGCGCGGCCGCGGCCAGCGCGGATTTCATCGAGGGCATCGGAATGGCAGAAAGCGGGTCAGATTGTTTTTTCGATCAGGGCGCCCTTGAACACGACGGGGCCCTTCGGGCCGCTGCCCGGTGGCACGCCGCCCTTGGCTTCCAGGGTAACGGCCAGGGTCGGCACCTGGTGCACATCGGATTCTGACGCAGCCAGCCGCAGCGCCGGTGCGCTGTCGAGCACGCCCAGCGAGCGCGGTGCGCCGCCGGGCGGCAGCGCCCAGAGCTGCAGCGACTTGTCGGTGCCTTCGCTGTAGCTGCCCACGCGCTGCAGCACCAGTTGCTTCTTCTTCGGGTCGAAGGTCACCAGCATCGAGGCGGCGGCCTGGTCGTCGGACAGCACGGCCACGTACTGCACGGCCGGCGCATTGTTCAACTGGTCGCGCAGGTTGAGGCCGACCACCACCGCCAGCACGGTGGCCAGCGCGCCCGCGGCCGTGGCGCCGCGCCAGAGCGCCAGGCTGCCGAGCCACCCGCCCTGCGGCCTGGCGGCATCCCGCGCGTTGGCCGCATCGCGCTGCCGTTCGACGGCGTACTGCGCCTTCTCGGCATCGATGATGTTGCGGATGCGGGTCCAGACGGCGGCGTCGGGAACGATCGGGCTCTGCAGCTCGGTCATGCTCGCGAGCCGGCCCTGCCAGACCAGCGCCGCGGCGCGCACCGGCGCCTGCTCGCGCGCCAGGGTCTCGAAACGGCGGCGTGCACCGCCGCGCAGGGTGCCGAGCGCATGGCTTGCGGCCAGCATTTCGAGCAGTTCGGGATGGGCGGTGAGGTTCATAAGAAAGCTGCTTTCTCCGCCGTCATGCAAAGCGAGCCATGCAGACGCGCAGTTTTTCCAGCCCGCGCCGGATCCAGGTCTTGACCGTGCCGAGCGGCAGCTTGAGCTGCTCGGCCAGCTCGCCGTGGCTCATTTCGCGCAGGTAGGCCAGGCTGACAACCTCGCGCTGGCGGCCCTCGAGCTGGCTCAGGCACTGGTGCAGCGCCCAGGCCTGTTCGCTCGCATCGGCGGTGTCTGCGGGGTTGGGCGCATCGGATTCGAGGGTGTCGGCCATCAGTTCGTCGAACTCCTGCGTGAGCTGGGCGCGGTCGGCAGTGCGGCGGCGCAGGAGGTCGAGCGCCCGGCTGCGAACGATCAGCCCCAGCCAGGCCAGCGGTGGGCTCAGCGAGGCTCGGTAGTCGCCGGCCACGCGCCAGACCGTCAGAAAAGCCTCCTGCAAGACATCCTCGGCCCATTCGCGCTGCCGGACCACGCGCATCGCCAGACCCATGAGCTTGGGTGCGGTGCGGTCGTAGAGCTGGCGCAGGGCGGCTTCGTCGCGATGGCCGATGCGATCGATCAGCGCCATCAGTTCGGCGTCGGGGCTGGGTGCTGTCATCGGCGGATTGTCGGGCATCGGTGGGCATGGACAAGGTACGGCCCCGCCGGGGCGCCGGATTCAAACAACAGCTCTCCGGAACCCCAGCCAACCCCGGTTTTGGAAACATTCGTTAACGTATACTGCCCCGCAAAATCGGAGCGAGGCCGCGCAACGCGGGAGGCGGAATGAAGCAAATTGCGATCGTCATCGTGCTCTGCGTGGGCGCGTGGTACTTCCTTGTCGGCGGCCGCAAGCTCGACGAGCCGATGGTGCGCGACTACTACCAGAAGGAAGCGCGCGCCATTTCGGCCAACGACGCCGACAAGCTGTGCAAGCAGCTCAGCCGCAAGGCCGTCATCGAGAGCAAGACCACGATGATGGGCAAGACGGTTGAAACCACGCACAACCGCGACGAAGCCTGCGAAGCCCAGCACAGGACCTTCGAGAAGCTGCGTGCCATCGGCGACCAGGCCGGCAGCATCCTCTCCGTGGAATACGACTATCACATCGACAGCGTCGAGCTCGCGTCCGACCGCAGGAGCGCGACCGTCCAGGGCACCAACGTGCTCAAGATGGGCGATTCGATCCTCCAGTTCAAGACCAGCTTCACCCAGCGCCTGGAGCGCGAGCTCGGCCAGGTGCGCCTCGTGCATGCCGACGAGGCCACGGTGGTGCGCCTGGGCGGCCGCGGCGCCATGAGCCAGAGCGAGTTCTTCCGCAAATAGACAACAACAAGGACAGGAGCCGTCATGATCGTCCAGGATTCGCTGCCACCCCCGCCGCCGTTCTGGCACCGCCTCAACAGCTTCTTCGCCTTCCCGTTCCAGCTGCGGCCGCTGGCCTATGCGCTGGTGCTGTCGTTCTGCAGCCTGCTCTTCGAGGCGATCTTCTTCCTGCCCGATGCGCTGGCCTTCGTCGTCATCGAGATCGGCATCATGCTGGCCGCCAGCCGCTACGGCTTCAAGATCACCGCGCTGGGCGCGCGCGGCATCTGGCAGTCGGCCGACTTCGGGCGCGAATCGAGCGACGAGTGGACCTACCTGCCATGGAAGCTCTTCGCCATCTCGCTGGTGCAGGGGTTGCTGATCGGCTGGCTCGCCTGGTACCAGCCGGTGCTGGGCACCGTGGCGCTGTTCGTCATGTCCTTCACTTTCCCGGCCGCGGTGCTCGTGCTGGTGCAGTCGGGCAGCTTCTGGCAGGCGATGAACCCGGGCCATGTGATGGATGCGATCCGCACCATCGGCTGGCCGTACGCGCTGCTGTGCTTCTTCCTGTTCCTGCTGAGCACGGGCGCGCAGATCGCCATCTCGATGGTGCTGCCGATGTTCGACGGCCGCATCATCCTGCCGATCGTCAATTTCGCGTTCATCTACTTCGGCTGGGTGATGGCGAGCCTGCTGGGGTACGTGATGTACCAGCACCACGACGCCTTCGGCATCGACGTGGCACCCGGCGGCGGTGTGGGCGATGGCATGCCGGTGGACCGCCGCACGCCCGCACAGATCGCCGCGCAGCGCATCGATGCCGAGGTGGCGCAGTTCATCACCGAAGGCGACCTGGGCGCCGCGCTGGGCACCGCCTACGAGGCGCAGCGCACCGCAGCCATCGACGACCTGGCCGCGCAGCGCCGCTACCACCGCGTGCTGTCGATGATGCCGGACAGGCAGAGCACGATGCTCGACCAGGCCAGGCGCTTCATTCCGCTCTTGATGCGGCGCGACCTGTCGTCCGAAGCGCTCAAGGTCTTCAAGTCCTGCCGCGAGAAAGACAAGACCTTCGCACTCGACGATGCACCCCTGGTGATCGCGATGGCGCGGGCCGAATGGCGCAACGGCGATGCGCATGCCACGCTCGCGCTGCTGTCGGGCTTCGACCGGCGCTTCCGCGGGAACGAGGCGATTCCGCAGGCCTACGAACTCGCGGCCCGCGCGCTGATTCAGGGCCTGGGCCGCGCCGACATGGCGCAGCCCATCCTCGCCACGATGGAGTCGCGCTACCCCGACAGCGAGCAGACGCAGGAAGTGCGCTGGCTGCTGCGGCCGTCGCCCGCCGCCTCCGCCTGACGGCCGGGAGAAGACGCCTCAGGCGCGCTGCAATGCGCGCGTGACCATGTCGTTCGGCGCCAGCCGCAGCAGATGCGGGAGCAGGCCGATGGCCTTCTCGCGCTCGCCGGCATGCAGCAGGCCGTTGGCGCACACCGAGAGCGTGTCGGCCAGCGCGGGGTGGTCGGGCGCGGTCTTCAGCAGGATGCGGCACAGCATGTCGGCATCGGCGAACTCTCGGATGCGCGCGAAGCGGCGCGCGAGCCGGGCCATGTCGTCGGGCTTCAGGCGCAGGCCCGGCTTGGCTTGGTCAAGATAGGAGCGGTAGCTGGCGTGCTGCAGCGCGATCGTCTCGGGGTCGGTGGCCGGCAGGCGAAAGATGCGGCGCGCGGCCTGGTGGAAGTCTTCGCTCGCGGGCTGCAGGCGCGCGGTGTTGAACCAGGCGCGCAGGGTGTCGGTGTCGTTGGGCCGCAGCGCTGCGGCGGCGCGCCATTCGGCCGAGGCCTGCTCGAACTTCATCGCGGTGCCCAGCCGGCGGGCGGTGGCCACGTGCGCATCGAAGCGGTCGTCGTCGTTCGCCATCTCCGACTTCACCGTCTCGGGCGTCTTGACGCGGCCCAGCAGCATCGCCCCGGCCATCAGCACGGCGCCCGTGAGCAGGCCCCCCAGGTGGGCCATGTAGGCGACGCCCTGGCCGCCCAGCCAGTGCTGCATCAGCTCGTTGACGATCCATGCCGGCAGCAGCAGCAAGGCCGGCGCGGTGACGTAGTTGAAATAGAAGAACAGCTGGTAGAAAAAGCGGATGCGCCGCAGCCGGTACATCACGGCGTACATGCCCATCAGCGCGGAGATCGCCCCCGAGGCGCCCAGCCCGTAGGTGCCTTTGCCCGCATAGGCCCAGGCGGCCAGCGCCGAGGCGCCGATGGCGCCCAGCAAATAGAACGTGAGGTAGGTGGTGCGCCCCAGTGCCAGCTCGACCGAAGCGCCGAACAGGAAGAGGAACAGCATGTTGCCCAGCAGGTGGCCGGTGCTGCCATGCAGGAAGGCGGCGGTGACCAGCGTCCAGGGCTTCGATCCGGCGTCCTTGCCGTAGTCCTGCGCCCAGCGCTCGGTGAAAGGGGCGGGCAGCATCGACTCGTACTGCTGGCGGTCGCGCTTCCACTCGGCGTACTGCGGATGGGTGGGCGTGATGATTTCATCGGCCTTCAGCTTCTGCAGGAAGGCCTTGTCGTGCTGCAGACCTTCGAGCAACTCTGCATAGGCCTTGGCCTGGAGCATGCGTTTGCCCAGCTTGCCGCGCTTGGCGTCGGTCTTGGCGATCCAGTCCACGAAGGGCGGCAGCTCCAGCTCGGGCAGCACGCTCTTCGTGTAGTAGTGGGCGGCGCGTTCGCGCGCGCTTTCTTCGCTGCGCTGCGGCCCCCACCACACGATCATGTTCACCAGGATCAGCAGCACCGTCAGCCACGGTGGGTTGCGCCAGCTCGGTTTGTTTTCGAGCGGGATGGCGTAGAACACGGTGCGGCGGCCGGTGGTTTTTGCCGTGCCGCGCTCAGCCGAGCCGCTTGCGGTGGCGCGCGATCTGCGCCTTGACCTGCGCGGGCGCCGTACCGCCGAGGATGTTTCGCGCGTTGAGCGAGCCGCGCAGGCTCAGCACGTCGTACACGTCCTTCTCGATGTTCGGGTTGAACTGCTGCAGCACCGACAGCGGCAGTTCGGCCAGGTCGACCTTGTGCGACGTCGCTGCCTTCACGGCATGCGCCACGGTCTCGTGCGCGTCGCGGAAGGGCAGGCCCTTCTTCACCAGGTAGTCGGCCAGGTCGGTGGCGGTGGCGTAGCCGCGCAGCGCCGCGGCTTCCATCGCCTCGGGCTTCACGGTGATGCCGCCGATCATCTCGGCAAAGATGCGCAGGGTGTCCTTGAGCGTGTCGACGGTGTCGAACAGCGGCTCCTTGTCTTCCTGGTTGTCCTTGTTGTAGGCCAGGGGCTGCCCCTTCATGAGCGTGATGAGCGCCATCAGGTGGCCGACCACGCGGCCGGTCTTGCCGCGGGCCAGTTCGGGCACGTCGGGGTTCTTCTTCTGCGGCATGATCGACGAGCCGGTCGTGAAGCGGTCGGCGATCTGGATGAAGCCGAAGTTCTGGCTCATCCACAGGATGAGCTCTTCGCTCATGCGGCTGATGTGCACCATGCAGAGGCTCGCCGCGGCGGTGAATTCGATCGCAAAGTCGCGGTCGCTCACGGCGTCCAGGCTGTTCTGGCAGACGCCGTCCATGTTCAATGTTCTGGCGACCAGTTCGCGGTCCAGCGGGTAGCTGGTGCCGGCGAGGGCGGCGGCGCCCAGCGGCAGGCGGTTGACGCGCCTGCGCACCTCGCCCATGCGCTCGGCATCGCGGCTGAACATTTCCACGTAGGCCAGCATGTGGTGGCCGAAGCTCACCGGCTGGGCCACCTGCAGGTGGGTGAAGCCGGGGAGGATCACCTCGACGTTCTTCTCGGCGATGTCCACCAGCGCCTTCTGCAGTTCGGTGAGCAGGTCGCCGATGAGGTCGATCTCGCCGCGCAGCCACAGGCGAACGTCGGTGGCGACCTGGTCGTTGCGGCTGCGGCCGGTGTGCAGGCGCTTGCCGGCATCGCCCACGAGCTGGGTCAGGCGCGCCTCGATGTTCAGGTGCACGTCTTCCAGGTCGAGCTTCCACTCGAAGGCGCCCGATTCGATCTCGCTGCGGATCTGCGCCATCCCACGTTCGATTTCGGCGTGGTCCTGCTTCTGGATGATGCCCTGGGCGGCGAGCATGCCGGCATGGGCGAGGGAGCCTTCGATGTCGGCTTGCCACAGGCGCTTGTCGAAGAAGACGCTGGAGGTGTAGCGCTTCACCAGGTCGCTCATCGGTTCGGAGAAAAGGGCCGACCAGGCTTCGGATTTCTTGTCGAGTTGGTTTTGGGTCATGGGAGCCGTCCAGGAGGCAATAATGGGTTGGTCACCCGATGTAACTGTGATGTCCGCGATGCGCAACCCGGCGATTTTATCGGCCACCTCTGGCTCCACGCCCCCGACGCCGTCGGAGAGGGCCCGTGCGCCTCTGCGCGGCGGGCCGTCGCTGTTCGATGCCTGCCAGATCGGCGTGGTGCTGCGCACCGTGGTGTTCGTCGAGGCGGTGGTGGCCGTGGCCGCGCTGTTCGTGGCGGGTACGCCGGGCGAGTGGCTGGTGCAGACCGCCACGGTCACTGGCGGCGCCTTGCCTGCCACCCTGCTGTGGCTCGTCACGGCCTGCGGACTCAAGAAGCAGCTGCGGCGCCTGCCGCGTCAATGGCAGTACGCGGCCGGTGCCGTGCTGGGCGCGCTGGCCTCCCTGTACGGCTGCGGCCTCTTGCGACTGACCGGCGTGCTTGCGAGCGCGCCGTGGCTTGCCAGTGCATTGGCCGGGGCGCTGTTCGCCGGCCTGGTGATGACGGCGATGGCCCTGCGCGCCCGCGGCCAGACCCCCGCCGCCACCACGGCCCGGCTCGAGGAACTGCAGTCGCGCATCCGCCCCCACTTTCTCTTCAACACGCTCAACAGCGCCATCGCGCTGGTGCGCGAGGAGCCCGCCAAGGCCGAGACCATGCTCGAAGACCTGGCCGAGCTGTTTCGCCAGGCGCTGGCGGACCCCGGCGAATCGGGCACGCTGGCCGACGAGATCGCGCTGGCCGAGCGCTACCTGGCCATCGAGCAGGTGCGCTTCGGCGACCGGCTGCGCATCCGCTGGGACCTCGATGCCGCCGCCAGCAATGCGCGCCTGCCGCCGCTGCTGCTGCAGCCGCTGGTCGAGAACGCCATCAAGCACGGCGTGGAGCCCAGCCCCGAAGGCGCCAAGCTGCGCATCCGCACCGAGCGGCGCGGCAGCATGGTGGTGATCGAGGTGGTCAACAGCCTGCCGCCGCTGCGCTGGGCCGACGAGCCGCTGCCGCGCGGCCACGGCATCGCGCTGGCCAATGTGCGCGACCGGCTGCGCCTGTTGCACGACATGCAGATGCAGTTCAGCGCCGGCATGGACCAGAAAAACTACCGGGTGCGCATCGCCATCCCCGCCGAATCATCATGAGCCTCAAGACCCTGATCGTCGACGACGAAGCCCTGGCGCGTTCCCGCATGCGCACCCTGCTGCGCGACTGCAGCGCGCCCGGCGCCGAGGTGGTGGCCGAGGCTTCGCAGGGCGCCGAGGCGCTGGAGCACCTGGGCACGATGGCGCTGGACCTGGTGCTGCTCGACGTGCACATGCCCGGCGTCGATGGCATCGAGGTGGCGCGCGCGCTGCGCAGCCGGCCCGATGCGCCGGCCGTGGTGTTCGTGACGGCGCATGCGACGCACGCGGTCACGGCTTTCGAGCTCGATGCGGTCGACTACCTGACCAAGCCAGTGCGCGCCGAGCGGCTGCAGCAGGCGCTGCAGAAGGCCGAGCGCTTCCTGAAGGAGCGCCGCGCGATGCAGGCGGCGGCCCCGGCGGTGCCGGAGACCGTGCTGATCCAGGACCGCGGCCGCGCAGAGCGCGTGCCGCTGTCCGAGGTGCTCTACCTGAAGTCCGAATACAAGTACCTCACCGTGCGCACCGCCACGCGCAGCCACATCCTCGATGGCTCGCTCAACGAATTCGAGGAGCGCTATCCGAACCGCTTCCTGCGGGTGCATCGCAACGCGCTGGTGGCCCGCTCGGCCATCCGGGCGCTCGAGAAATACGACGACGGCGAAGACGCGGAAGGCTGGGCCCTCAGGCTCGATGCGATTCCCGAACCCGTCGCGGTGTCGCGCCGCCAATTGGCCGCAGTGCGCGAAGTGCTCAAGGAGGCGCGATGACCGAAGAGAAGAACACTCCCCCCGACAAACCCGCGATCGCGCAAGCACCGGAGCCCGCACCCGAACCTCCGGCCGCGGAAGCACCTCCTCAAGCGCCGCAAACGCCCACACCGCCTTCCCCCGCGCCTGCTCCTGCGGAAACGCCCGCCGCCGCCCAGCGCCGCCGCCTGCTGCTGCACATGCCGGTGGATGTGCGCAGCGCCTCGCTCGTCGTGCTCGCCGTGCTGGCCAGCGTCTTCGCGCTGCAATGGGGCCAGGCGGTGTTCATCCCGCTGATGCTGAGCCTCCTGCTCACCTATGCGTTGTCGCCCGTGGTCGAGATGCTCCACCGCTGGCACCTGCCGCGCTGGATCGGCGCGGCGCTCATCCTCGTGGGCCTGTTCGGCGGCATCGGTTGGACGGGTTATTCGCTCTCGGGCAACGCATCGCAGCTGGTCGATTCGCTGCCGGTCGCCGCGCAGAAGCTCGGGCAGGCCATGCGCCGCGACAAGGGCGCCAGCGCCACGCCGCTCGAAAGCGTGCAGCAGGCCGCCGCCCAGCTGGAGAAAGCGGCCGAGGAGAACTCCGCGCGTGTCGCCTCGCGGCGCGGCGTGGCCCGCGTCATCATCGAGCGGCCCGGCTTCAACGTGCGCGACTACCTGCTCAGCGGCACGGTGGGCCTCCTGAGCGCGCTGGGTCAGTTCACGCTGGTGGCCTTCCTCACCTACTTTGCGCTGTGCTCGGGCGACACCTTCCGGCGCAAGCTCATCAAGATCACCGGACCGAGTCTGCAGAAGAAGAAGGTCACGGTGCATGTGCTGGACGACATCACCCGCAACATCGAGCGCTACCTGCTGGTGCAGATATTGGTCAGCGTGGTCGTGGGCGTGACGACCGGCCTCGCGTTCTGGCTGATGGGCATGGAGAACGCGGCCGTCTGGGGAATCATCGCCGCCGTGACCAACCTCATTCCCTACATCGGCTCGGTGATCGTGCTGGTGGCCGCGGGGCTGGTGGCCTTCCTGCAGTTCAACAGCCTGCAGATGGGCATCCTGGTGGGCGGCGTGTCGCTGGCGATCCACACCATCATCGGCAACCTGCTGATGCCCTGGCTCACCAGCCGCACCAGCCGCATGAACCCGGTCGCGGTGTTCGTGGGCGTGATCTTCTGGGGCTGGCTCTGGGGCATCTGGGGGCTGCTGCTGGGCATTCCGATCACGATGGTGATCAAGTCGATCTGCGACCGGGTGGAAGACCTGCAGCCCATCGGCGAGCTGCTCGGAGAGTAGGGCCGCTCAGCGCGGCGGCGCCTTGCCGCGCGCCGCCTTCAGGGGCAGCTTCTTCACGAAGGTGCCGGCAGGGTCGAGCGGCTTGCCGTCGTGGGTGCGCAGGTCGAGCCTGCGCACCGGCTTGCCGCTGTCCCGCTCGACCAATACAGAGTGCGCCTCGCCCTTGGCGTAGAGGTGCTGCTCGCCCCAGTGCCGCAGGCCCACCACCACCGGAAAAAGGCCGTTGCCCTTGGGCGTGAGAACGTACTCCTGGTACATCGTGCCGTCGGAGGCGGGCGCCAGTGCCAGCACGCCTTCCTGCACGAGGTTCTTGAGCCGGTCCGCGAGGATGTTCTTCGCCACGCCCAGGCTCTGCTGGAATTCGCCGAAGCGCTTCATGCCGTCGAACGCATCGCGGATGATGAGCAGCGACCATTGGTCGCCGACGATGTCGAGCGAGCGCGCCATCGGGCAGGTGTCTGATTTGAGGCTTCGTCTCTTGGCCATGGGCCGTATTAGACGGGGGATGGCCTTCCGGTGGCAAACAAGAACTTGAATGCCTCGCACAGCCATGCGAGCCAAGCCGGGCCGGGCGCAGGCTCAGCGCAGTGCACGCTGCATCAGCACGGTGTCGACCCACCGCCCGAACTTGAAGCCGACGTTGCGCAGCACACCCACCATCTCGAAGCCGAGGCTTTCGTGCAGGCGCTGCGAGCCGGCATTGGCGCTGTTGCCGACCACCGCCACCATCTGCGTGAAGCCGCTCTCGGTGCAGCGCGCGATCACCGCCTGCAACAGCGCGCGACCGATGCCGTGGCCGTGCATGCCTTGCGCGACATAGATCGAGTCTTCCACCGTGTGGCGGTAGGCGGAGCGGGCGCGGTAGGGGCTCGCGTAGGCATAGCCGACCACCTCGCCGTTCTTCAGCGCGACAAGGTAGGGAAGGCCGCGGCGCAGCACCTCGGTGCGGCGCGCCTGCATCTGCTCGACGGTGGGCACTTCTTCTTCGAACGAGCACAGGTCGTGCTGCACATAGTGGCTGTAGATGGCCAGCACCGAAGCCATGTGGTGCGGCTCGGCATCGTGGATTTCGACGGTGGCGGAAACCGGAGGAGGAAGGGTCGGTGAGGGCATGCCCGAATCTTGACGATTGTTCATCAATAAGTGAAGCTTGGGCAGCCTATGCAAAGCATGAGGAATACTTTGGAAAAGACGCTCAACCTCGACCAGCTCAAGTCCTTCGGCCTGGTGATCGAAACCGGGAGCTTCTCGGCCGCGGCCGACCGGCTCGGACTCACGCAGCCAGCCATCAGCCTGCAGGTTCGCCAGTTGGAGCGCAGGCTCGCGGTGCGGTTGATCGAGCGCGTGGGCAAGCGCGCGCGGGCCACGCCGGCCGGATTGGAGCTGCTGCGCCATGCGCACCACATCGAGACCGCGGTGGACAACGCCTTCGATGCCCTGGCCGGCCACGCCAGCGGCGTAACGGGCCGCGTGCGGCTGGGCACCGGCGCCACGGCCTGCCTGCATTTCCTGCCGGCCGTGCTGCGCGCGCTGCGGGAGCAATTCCCGGCGCTCGGCATCGTGGTGAGCACCGGCAACACCGAAGACCATGTGCGCAAGGTCGAGGAAAACAGCATCGACCTTGCGCTGGTCACGCTGCCGGCCGCGGGCCGTTCATTGAGCGTTGTGCCGGTGCTCGACGACGAGTTCGTCGCCATCGGCCCCAGCGACCTCGCACTGCTGAAGGCGCGGGTGACGCCTGCCGAACTGGGCGCCCTGCCGCTGGTGCTGTTCGAGCCTGCGGCCAACACGCGCAAGCTGGTCGACCGCTGGTTCGCCGCCGCAGGCCTGCAGCCGCAGCCCGTGATGGAACTGGGCAGCGTCGAAGCGATGAAGGAGATGGTGGCCGCGGGACTGGGCTACGGCATCGTGCCGCACATGGCGATGACGGGCCGAGGCGCTCATCCCGATCTGAGGACCAGCCGCCTGGTCCCACGCATGCACCGCACGCTGGCCCTGGTCGTGCGGCGCGACAAGCCGGTCAACAAGGCCTTGCGCGCGGTGCTCGATGCAATCGTCGCGGCCGGAAAAGCGCACCGCTAGGCGAGCTTCCGTCCCGCACCGGCGGATCTTCGGAACGCTTGCGCCGAGCCGGGGTCCGCTGCGGGACGGCAGGCCATTCCAGGGGCCGCCTTGTTCCGGCTGCGAACGGCCGTCAATCGAATTCATAGCCGACGCCGACGCCGATGTTGAGCCTGGTGCCGCTGTAGCCGCCATTGACCTTGTAGACCCACTTGCCGTTGTCCGACCGCGACGAGAAGCCGATGGCGAACGCGCCGTAGCCCGAGTAGTTGCCCACGCCCACGGACATCAGCGTCTTGCCCGGCGTCATGGCCTGCGGCAGGGCGCTCATGGCAGTGGCCATCGCGATGCCGGAGTACGCAATGCGCTGGGTGGCACCGATCTGGCCCTGCAGCTGGCTCTGCGCGGCCCTCAACTGGCCCACGTTGACCGCGTCGGTGGGCGCGATGCCCGGCGCCACGTTCGAGACGCGCGTGCCGTTCGGCGCCTGGCCGTTGCCCAGCGTGACCTGGTTGTAGTCGACCGAGCCGTCGGGGTGGGTGGCGTACTGGACGCTGCCCGCGGCCACCGCGCTGGCGCTGGCCCTCAACTGCGCCACGTTGGCAGCGTCGCTGTCTGCCGTGCCGGCCGCCACTCCCGTGATCTGGCGGAACTGGCCGTTGGCTGCGTCGCCGACCGACACGGCGGCCTGCGTGCTGGTGGTCGCCCGGACGGCGGCCTGCTCTTGTGCCGACGCGCCGCCGGGGATGTACCCCGCCGTGCCGGCTGCCGTCGAGGCGACCGAGTTCGCACCCAGCGCCACGCCGCCGCTCTGCGTCACCACCGCGCCGAAGCCGATGGCCGTGCCATGGGAAATGTCCTGCGCATGGCTCATCGCCGTGCCGCCGGCGTCGGCGTCGTCGCCGAACGCCACGCCGCCGCGGGCGGCGCGGGAATCCACGCCGATGGCCTGCGCGTTTGCGGCCAATGAACCGGTGCCGATGGCAATCGCGTTGGCCCCCGTGGCCTGCGCGCCGAAGCCGACCGCCACCGCTCCGTCGGCCATCGCCTTCGCGCCGTTGCCGGCCGCAAAGGAGTTGGCGCCGCTGGCCAGCGACTGCGGCCCGATCGCCACGGCGTCCTGGCCGGAGGCCCTGGGGCCCGCCGCCGTCGAATTGTTGCTGAAGTACTTTGTGCCGTCGTTGTAGATGGTGTCGACCGCCGTGCTCAGGCTGCCGACATTCAGGTTGGTGGTGCTCAACCCGGTGGACAGGCTGCCGATGCCGACCGTCGCGGTGCTCAGACCCGAGGACGTGGAAGTCGACAGGCTGCCCACACTGCTGGTCGCTGAACTCAGGCCGGCGGACAGGCTGGAGATGCCGCTGGTGGAGCTGCTGATGCCTGTCGACAGGCCGCTGACCGTGCTGTTGGTTGTGCTCAGGGCGGTGGACAGGCTGGAGATGCTGCTTGTCGCGGTGCTCAGACCCGAGGACGTCGAGGTCGACAGGCTGTAGACCTTGCTCGTCACTGTGCTCAGACCACTCGACGTGGACGTAGAGAGGCTGCTCACGCTGCTGCTGATTGCGCTCAAACCCGAGGAGAGGCTCGAGAGGCTGCTGGTCGCCGTGCTCAGGCCGGACGAGGTGGAAGTCGACAGGCTGCTCACGCTGCTGTGGGCCGTGCTCAGGCCCGACGACGCCGAAGTGGAGAGGCTGCCGATGCTGCTGGTGGCCGTGCTCAGGCCAGACGACGTTGAAGCCGACAGGCTGCTCACGCTGCTGTTGGTCGAGCTCAGGCCGGTCGAGAGGCTCGCGATACCGCTTGTGGCGGTGCTCAGACCCGATGACGTCGAGGTCGACAGGCTGCTCACGCTGCTGTGGGTCGCGCTCAAGCCCGTGGACAGGCTGGAGATGCCGCTGGAAACGCTTGTCGAGAGCGATGTCAGCTGGCCATAGTTCACCGCGTCGGTGGGGTTCACACCCGCAGCAAGGTTGGTGATCGTCACCGAAGCCTTCGCGCCCACGCCGCCCAGCGTGATCCTGGTGTGACTCGCGTCGTCGTACTGAACCGAGTTGGCCAGGCCCGTCGACAAGCTGCCGATTCCGCTGGAGACCGTGCTCAGGCCCGTCGATGTGGACGTCGACAAGCTGCCGATGGTGCTGGCGGTCGTGCTCAACCCCGTGCTCAGCTGGGCCACCGTCACGGCATCCTGCAGCGCGGCGCCGTCGGCCACGTTCGTGATGCGGCGCCGCGCCGAAGACGAGCCCACCGACACCTCGGAGGCCGGTGCGGTCGCGCCGGTGATGAAGCCTGTGGCCGTGGAAGCCGAAGCGCTTGTCGTGCTGCCCGAGCCGATGGCAACGCTGCCGGCATAGGCCGCGCTGGAGCCCACGCCCATTGCGATGGCAGATTGCCCGGCCGCATTGCTGGCGTTGCCGATTGCGACGGCATCCGACCGGGTGGCATTGGCGCCGGCGCCGATGGCCGTCGCATGGGAAGCGCTGGCGTTGGCCTGGTCGCCCAGTGCGATGCTGCGCAAGCCCGATGCCTTGCTCTGGTTGCCCACAGCCACCGCGGCGAAATTCGAGGCGACGTTGCCGACACCCAGCGCCAGCGAATTGCCGCCGCTGGCATTGGCACCGTTGCCCAATGCGGAGCTCGACCCGCCAGTGGCCCTGGCGGTGACGCCGACCGCCGTGTCCTGTGTTCCCGATGCCAACGCGCCGTTGCCGAGCGCCGTCGCGTCGGTGTTGGCCGCATTGGCGTTGACGCCAATCGCCGTGCTGGTTCCAACGCTTGCTTTCGCGCCATTGCCGATGGCGGTGATGCCGCTGCCGCTGCCGGAGGCATTGGCCCCTTCACCGATGGCGAGGCCGAAGATGCTGTTGACGACCGCACCGCGTCCGACCGCGACACCCGAGGTGGCCGTCGCGCTCACCGAAGACTCCCCGCCGATGGCGATCGAGTCGGCGCCGGTGGCCAGTGCGCTGGTGCCGATGGCCACCGCATTGGCCGCCACGGCGTTGGCGTCATTGCCGATGGCGACGCCACCCGTGCTGTTGGCGACGGAGAACAGGCCGATCGCCAGGCTGTTGTCGCCAAGTGCATGCGCGGTTGCGCCTATGGCAGTCGCCGAATGGCCGTTCGCGTTGGCCCAGTTACCGATGGCGGTACCCAAGTGCTGGCTGGCACTCGCGCTCGCGCCGATGGCTATGCTCGCATACCCTTGGGCATTCGCGGCGTTGCCGGTGGCCAGCGAGAAGCCGCCGCTCGCATTCGCCCTTTCCCCAAAAGCCGTGCTCGAGACGCCTGCGGCATTGCTCTGGAAGCCTACGGCCGTCGAGTTCAGTCCCTCCGCGCTTGCCGAATGCCCGAAGGCGGCGGAACTGGGCCCGTAGGCGTTGGCATAGGTACCGATCGCCGTGCCAAAGGTGTTGGCGCGAGCGCCCGTGCCGATCACAACGGCTCGGGTTCCATAGGCATTCGCCTGGCTGCCGATTGCGATGGTGTCCGAAGCGCTTGCCCGGGCATCGATGCCGATGGCAGAACTGTTGGCGCCGGACGCCGTGGTCGCGCTGTTGCCTACCTGGAAGTGGTTGGCGAGGATCGTCGTGGTGGAGTCCGTGGCGTCCGCGTCGCCCAGCGTGACGTTCGAAGTGTTGGCTACGTCGGAGTTGCCGACGAAGTAGTTGCGAACAACGCCCCCGGCACCGCCGCCACGCAAGCTGAGCAACTTGCCAGTTCCGGACGCGTCGGCATTCGCGGTGAACGTAAAACCAAAACCGTCCGTGGCGCCCGCCGCCGGTTGGCAATTCACGATCGGGTTGGAGGCTGTGCAGGTTATCTGCGCATTGGCTGCCGGGGCCGCCCCGCCAAAAGCAAAAGCCACAGCAGCCGCCAGCGAGCTGTATCGCAGAGGGTTCCCGGCACGGCCGCTCTTGCTTGCCTTGCCCTTGCTTTTTTCCAACTCGCCGACCGCAACCCAGGCGCCCAGCGATTCATTCCAGATGGAGCGATATGTCTTGTTCATGAGATTTTTCAGTGATTTCAGGCTGTCTTCGCAGCGAGCGCCACGGTTCGATGGACATGCCATACGAGAGAAGCTGCAGCAAAACCGCCTTGTGGATTCGGCGGTTTTTGTTTTATTGACCTTGCTCTCGAATTCGAGAACGGCGAGTCTAAAAGTGCGCAGCTTCTGAGGCGCGTGAAATACTTCTCGACAAATAAGACATTTATTAACAACCAATTTTGGCTATTGGTTTTTATTTTCCTTTGTGCAATTTGCCGCACTCGGCCGTCGCGGATGTTCAATTGATTGCATTTCAAAATCAATTGTCAATAATTTGTCTGGATCACTGCATTTGTTTTGCAATCGATTTCGGTTGTTCGAATTTCGATCAATGCATTTGGAGATGGAATGGCGGCGACGATCGCATCGCGCTCGCGAATCCGTGCGCTTGCAGCGCACCGGCGCAGGCAGCTTGACGCGGGCTGCCTGCCCTGCCACGGCACCCCGAGCAACGCATGGCTCGGTAGATGCTGCGTTCGACGGCCTCCCGGCGATGTGCGCGGGCAACGCGCGCTTCACCGCGGGATGCACGGGCCCGGCCAGGCGGGTCCGTGCGGGGGCGCCAGTTTCGTTATTCCGGAATGGCCGCCAGCGGCGCGCCGCCGCGCGCGCGGCCCAGCGTCCCGACGATCAGCGCGGCGATCAGCACCAGCACGCCGCTGAGCACCATCGCGCTGGAGATGCCGAAGTTGTCGACCGTCAGCCCGCCGATGAGCGCACCGGAGGCGATCGCGACCTGGAAGCCGCTCACGAGCAGCGCCTGGCCGGCTTCGGGGGCATCGGGCACGGCTTCCATCATCCAGCCGGTGAGCGCCACCGGGATCAGGCCGAAGGCCACGCCCCAGATGAAGACCACCACCGCGCCGGGCACGAAGCCGCTGCCGATCATCGTGGACAGCAGCAGCGCCGTCGCGAGCATCAGCGCCGCCAGCAAGGTGGTGCCGCGCACGCTGCGCGCCACCAGGCTGCCACCGACGAAGGTGCCGATGAAGCCGACCGCGCCGTAGACCAGCAGCAGCGTCGACACCGCGTTGGGTTCCAGGCCGAACACCTGCTGCAGCAGCGGCTTGAGGTACGTGTAGGCCGCGAAATGGCCGGCGATGAAGAACAGCACCGCAAGCAGCCCGACCTGCGCCATGCGGCGCGTGAGCGGCGTCAGCAGGTCGCGGGCGCCGATGGCGCGCACCGGCGGAATCGCAGGCAGCAGCCACAGCTGAACCAGCAGCACCACCGCGGCGAGCGCGCCGGTCACCGCGAACGAAGCGCGCCAGCCGAACAGCGTGCCGAGGAACGAACCCGCGGGCACGCCGAGCACGGTGGCGGCCGACACGCCGGCCAGCACCAGCGACATGGCGCGCGCCTTCGAGGCGTCGGGCACCAACTGCGTGGCGGCCGCGGGTGCGAAGGTCCAGAAGCCGCCCACGCACAGGCCGAGCAGCAGGCGCGCGACGAGCATCGTGGCGAAGTTGGGCGCAAAGGCTGCGAGCAGGTTCGAGGCGATCAGCAAGGTGGTGAGCGCGATCAGCACGGTGCGCCGATCCAGCTTGCCCGAGGCGACGATCAGCGCCGGCCCGGCGAAGGCGGCGAGCACGCCGGGCATGGTGACCATCAGGCCGGCCGTGCCGTCGGAGACGTTCAGGCCGCGCGCGATGTCGGTGAGAAGGCCGATGGGCATGAACTCGGTCGAGACCATCGCGAAGGTGCCGACGGCAATGGAGCCGACGGCGAGCCAGGCGGAGCGGGTCGTCGCGACCTGCCCGGGCGACGACGACAGGTCGTCGATGCAGGGATTGCTGCTGGGTGCATTCATCATGAAGAGGGGTCCTGGAGCGCATCGGCGAAGCGCGTGCCGATGCTTGTTGCGGGAGTCCAGGAAGTGTGGAAGCGGACGCCCGCGAGACCAAGGGGCCTCGGGGCAGTAGTCAGTTTCCCGTGGGCGAACAATCGCCCCTTTTTGCAACCCCGTGGCGGCGGGAGGCTTCGCAATGGTGGCTGTCGCCACCACGCTCCGCTATCTGAACTGCACGACCCGGCCGTCGGCAATGAACGAATCGCCGACCAGCACACGAAAGTCCGCACCTTGCGCAAAGCGGGGCCTGGCGAGCTCCGGCGTCAGGAACTCGATGTCGAGCGGATGCGCCTTGCCGCGCTCCAGCGCGTCGCCCGGCGGCACGAACCACCGCGCGGAAAAACCTTCGTTGTCGATCACCAGCGCGCAGCGGTATTCCCCGGCGCCGAGCGGCACGTCGTGAACTGGCAGTGCCGGCGGGCGCAACGTGATGTCGGCCAGCAGATGCGGCGTGAACGCACCCAGCGCATCGAAGGTCACGGGTTCGGGCGGTGGTGCGCGGCGCGGCAGCTTGCCGATGAGCCACGCGATCACGTTGCCGATGATCGGCACCCACAGCACCATCAGCAGCGTGGCGATGTCGCGGGTGGTCGTGCCGCGCTCCGCATAGTGCCGCACCACCGCGCCCGTGACCGCCACGCACAGCAGGATGATGACGATGAGCTTGCGGCGGAACTGGATCTTGGTCATGGGCGTGCGTGTGGAATCGGCCCGCGGACCTTAACCGACGCGCAGCACGGCGTTCGCCGGCAGCGCCTGCCAGTCGATCCATTCGCCCACGGCCACATGGTGCGTGGGCGTGGCGGCCACCTCGGGTGCGCCCCATTGCAGCGTGAGGCTGCGCCCGCCGAGCCGCAATGCGATCTCGAAGCCCGGCCAGTGCGCGGGCACGTGCGGCGTCAGCGAGAGCTGCCTGCCCTTCACGCTCAGCCCCAGCAGCGTTTCGACGGAGGCGCGGTGCAGCCATGCGGCCGAGCCGGTGTACCAGCTCCAGCCGCCCCGGCCCACATACGGCGCGGCGCCGTAGATGTCGCCCGCCATCACGTAGGGCTCCAGCTCGTAGGCCGGTCCGCGCTCCGGATGCGTGGCGCGGTGCGCCGGGCTCAGCCCCTCGAAGCTCTGCCACGCGGCTTCATGGTCGCCCTGCAGCGCCTGCGCCATCAGCGCCCACACCGCGCCGTGCGAATACTGTCCGCCGTTCTCGCGCACGCCCTGCGGGTAGGCCTGGATGTAGCCCGGGTTGTTGGTCGAGTGCGCAAAGGGCGGCGTCAACAGGCGCAGCAGGCCCGCCGGCTCGTCGTGCAGGTGCTTCTTCACGGCGGCCATCGCCGGGCCGGTGTGCGCTTCGTCCGATGCGCCCGAGAGCACCGACCACGCCTGCGCGATCAGGTCGATGCGGCATTCGTCGTTCGCCGACGAGCCCAGCGGCGCGCCGTTGTCGAAGAAGGCGCGGCGGAACCATTCGCCGTCCCAGCCTGCGTCGTGCAGCGCGGCGATCCAGCCTCGGCGCGCTTCGGTCCAGCGCGCCGCGCGCTGGTGTTCGCCGCGCGCCTCGGCGATGGGCGCGTAGTGCTCCACCACGCTGCACAGGAACCACGCGAGCCACACCGATTCGCCGCGGCCTTCGTGGCCGACGCGGTTCATGCCGTCGTTCCAGTCGCCCGTGCCCATCAGCGGCAGGCCGTGCACGCCGGTCTTGAGGCTGCGATCGATGGCGCGCGCGCCGTGGTCGAACACGGTGGCCGTGCGGCCGTTGTTCTGCGGTGCGTAGTAGGCGTCTTCGGCACCGTCGGGAATCGCGGGGCCTTCGATGAAGCCGACCACCTGGTCGAGCAGCGAGGCATCGCCGGTCACTTCGACATAGTGCGCCGTCGCGAACGGCAGCCACAGCAGGTCGTCCGAGAAATGCGTGCGCACGCCGGCGCCGCCGGGCATGTGCCACCAGTGCTGCACGTCGCCCTCGGGGAACTGGCGCGCGGCGTTGACGAGGATCTGATCGCGCAGCCGCGCCGGATCGGTGAGCGCGAAAGCCATCGCGTCCTGCAGCTGGTCGCGGAAACCGAAGGCGCCGCCCGCCTGGTAGAAGCCGGCCTTCGACCAGAGCCGGCAGGCCAGCGTCTGGTAGATGAGCCAGCGGTTGACCATCGCATCGAAGAGCGGATCGGGCGTGCGCACCGCGAGGCGGCCGAGCAGTTCGTCCCAGAAGCCGCGCACCTGAGCCAGTGCTTCAGGGATGTCGCGCTGCCGCCAGCGGTGCGCCAGGTCCAGCGCGGCATCTGCGGTGTCGGCATGGCCCAGCACGAAGGTGAATTCCGCGGTCTCGCCGGCGCCGACGACGAACTCGCCGGCGATGGCCGCGCAGGCATCGAGGCCGCTGCCCGCGCGCCGCGCGAGCGTTTCGGGCACTTCGACGATGCCGTGGCCCGCGAAGAACTCGTTGCGGTCGCAGGTCCACTGTGTCGCGCCCGGCAATCCCGCGAGCAGCAGGAAAGCCGTGCTCCCGCCGAAGCCGCCGCCCGATTCGCGCTGCTGGCCGAACACCGCGGGTTGGTCTTCCGGCTTCCAGCAATGCACCGTGCGCCGCTCGCCGCGTGCCGCACCCATCTGCCACTCGACCATGCCGAGCGCGCGCAGGCGCCGCTGGTTCGCGCCCTCGTTATGCACGCGCACCTGCACCAGCTTGACGGCATCGTCCCGGTCCGCGAAGAAGGTGGTCCTGAGCGTCAGGTTGCGCAGCCGGCATTCGAAGACCGAGTAGCCCTGCCCGTGCCGCACGCGGTGGCGAACGTCTTCGGAGCCGCTGGCGCCCTGGCCGGCCGGCGTGAGCGGCAGCAGCTCGCGCGTGGAAAGGTCCTGCAGCAGGTAGTGCTCGAAGGCCGGGTCCTGCACCGGGTCGTTCGACCACGGCGTGACCTGGTGCATGCGGCTGTTGCCGGCCCAGGTGAAGCCCGTGCCCCACTCGGACACCTGGAAGCCGAAGTTGGCGTTGGCGATCACGTTGACCCAGGGGCGCGGCGTGCGGTTGTCCATGTCGACGTCGAAGCGGAACTCGCCGCTCTCTGCATCGAAGCGGCCGGTGGGCGCCGTCATCGGCATGGTCGCGGGCTGGGTCGACTGGGCCGCGGCCGAGCGCATCAGGAGCGGCGTGCGCTGCGGCACCGGCGCGCTGCTGTCGTCGGCGATCGTCGGGCTGCGCGCTTCGTGCAACGCGGCCACCTGCACTTCGAGGGCGCGTCCGTCCGCCGTGAACACCACGCGCGCGAGGCTGGAGAGTGCAGCCTTTTCCGACGGCGCCACCTCGTGGTCGCGCAACAGGTAGAAGCCGGCCGTGTCGTTGCGCGGAAAGCTGTTCTGGGTCTGCTGCTGCACGCGGGTGCGCAGGGTCTCGATCTCGCGCTGCAGCGGCATCAGGTAGGAGTTGGGCTCGCTGTTGAGCACCACCAGGTCGCAGGCCACGCCGCCGAAGCCCCACCACGGCTGCGCGCGCAAGAGCGTGTTGATGAGCCCCATGCCGTTCATCGAATGGATGTAGACCAGCACGATGGGCTTGTCGCCCGAGATGCCGAAGCGCCAGATCTGCCGCAGGTCGATGAGCCCCCGGTCCTTCATCACGCGCGGCGTGGTGTAGGTGAGGATGGTCGTGAGGTCCTGCAGCGCCAGGTTCTGCGCGGGCGCGATGCTCAGGTCGCGAAGGCGCACCTGCGCCAGCGTGGCGGCCATGCGCGTGGCGCGCTCCACATGCATCGGCTGCATGTAGCGGTCGATGCTGGGCATCAGCGCCTCGATGCTTTCGTCGGCGGCGGTCGCGAAGCTCAGGCGCGCGGTGGCGCCCGGCGCGATCGACAGGCGCACGCGCAGGCACGCGATCGGGTCCAGGCCGTTCACCGGCTTGCCGTTGGCGCCCAGCGGTTGCGGATCGAGCGCGGGGCTCGCGAGCGAGCGGTTGCGGCCGATGAAGGCGCGCCGGTCGGTCATGCAGTCGATGGACAGCACATTGGCATCGACCGAGGCAACGAAGTGCGCGGCCGCCACCACCGCATCGCCATGCAGCCGGGCCTTGCGCGACAGCAGCAGCGCGCGCCACGCGGGTTCCCAGCGCGACTCGACGAACAGGTTGGCGAAGGCCGGATGCGCCTCGTCGGCCTTGGGATTCGAGAGCACCGGCTCGAAGTACGAGATTAGTTCGAGCGTGCGCGTTTCCTCACCCGAGTTGTGCAGCGTGATGTTGCGCAGCTCGGTGTCGTCCTCGGGGCTGATGAGCACCGTGGTGCGCACCTGCAGGCCGGGGCCGGCCGCATCGAACTGCACCTGGTCGGCCAGGAAGCGGGTGCGGTAGAGCCAGTCGGCGCCAGGTGCGGGCAGCGCGGTGAGCGAGGTGAGCTGGCGCTGGCCTTCCTGTCCTTCATCACGGATGTAGAAGAAGGTGCCGTGGCTGTCGCGCAGCGGGTCGTCGCGCCAGCGCGTCACGTTGAACGAGCGCCAGCGGCTCACGCCCGCGCCGTTGGCGCGCAGCGCGACCGTGTAGCGGCCGTTCGACAGCAGGTGCGTGGGCTGGAAACCGGCTGCCATCGGATCGACCAGGCGCGGCTGGAACAACGGCGCCAGCTCGGTCTGGCTGGGTTCGGGCGGCGTGCGCGGATCGGCGCTGCCGATGATCTGCCGCGGCGTGCGCTCGTGCAGCAGCGATTCGTGCGCCTGCACCAGCGCCGCGCTGCCGAACCAGCGGCGCGGTGCGTCGCCCCGCAGCACGTTGCACAACGCCACCAGCGACATGCCCTGGTGGTGCGCCATGAAGTTGCGCACCACGGTGTAGTCCTGGCCCTCGGCCTGGCGCGACGCGGTGAAGTCCACCGCGTCGTGAAAGCCGAACTCGCCGCGCGCGCCCAGCGATTCGAGCCGTTCGAGATTGGCCACCGCAGCGGCCGGTGCCAGCACCGCGGCCATCGCGCTCGCATAGGGCGCGATCACGCGGTCGGTGGGCGGCGTGCGGCGCAGCGCGAGGCGCGGCACGCCGAAGGGCGAGTACTGGTAGGCGAGCGAGTGGTCCTGCGCGAAGTAGGCCGATTCCGAAACGCCCCACGGCAGGTTCTGCGCGCGGCCGAAGGCCTGCTGCTCGGCGATGGCCGCGGTGTTGGCCACCTGCAGCAGGCCGTCTTCGGGCTCGGACATCACGAGCGCCGGCATCAGGTACTCGAACATCGAGCCCGACCACGATTTGAGGCTGGGCTCGAAACCCACGAGCAGGAACGGCCGGCCCAGCGCCATCCAGTGGCGGCGCGGCACATCGCCCTTGGCAATCGCCAGGAAGCTCAGGAGGCGCGACTCGGAAGCCAGCAGGTCGTAGTAGCTCGCGTCGAGCACGTTCTCCTCGACGCGCAGGCCGATGTGGAACAGGTGGCGCTTGGCGTCGTAGAGGCCGCTGAAATCCATGCCGGCGTGCAGCGCGTCGCAGCGTTGCGCGAGGGCTTCGAGTGCGGGCGCCTCGTGGGTCTCGCAGCCCTCCGCCGAAAAGGTGCGGCAGGCCTGCGCCACCGCCACGAGGTGGCCCGCGAAGTTGCCGCTGTCCACGCTGGAGACATAGTCCGGCGGCAGCGGCTTCAGGGTCTGCGTGTCGTACCAGTTGAAAAGATGGCCCTGGTGCTTCTGCATGCGGTCCACGGTGTCTAGCGTGGCGGTGATGCGGGCGAGCAGTGCCGCCGTGTCGATCCAGCGGAACTCGCGCGCGCAACACGCCGCCAGCAGGTACATGCCGATGTTGGTCGGCGAGGTGCGATGGGCGATGGTGGGCTGCGGCTCCAGCTGCAGGTTGTCGGGCTGCAGGTGGTTGTCATCGGGGCCGACCACATGCTCGAAGAACAGCCAGGTGTCATGCGCGAGGTTTTCGAGGTAGCTGCGCTGCTGGGCACTCAGCGGATCGGGCACTTCGGCATTGACGCGGCTGCTCCACCATGCCGCCACAGGCGCCAGCGCCCAAAGGACGAACAGCAGCGGGCCGATCACCGGGTACGCGCTCCAGTGCGCCGCCACCGCGAGCGCCAGGCAGATCAGGGTGCCGATGGCGCCACTGCGAAGGAATGGCAGCAACTGCTGGCTGGACTGGGCCTGCGCCTGGGCGGCCGTGGTCCATTGCAGCAAGTGCTTGCGGCTGACAACGAGTCGCCAGGTCGCGAGAAACGCCGCATCGAGCAGCAGCCGCGTCTGCGCCGCGAGTTGCACGAACTGCCATGCCGCGCTGGCCAGGGCGCGCAGCAACTCGACCGCGCCCACGTCGAAAAAGTGGCGCAGTTCGATGGCACGGCGCGTCGGCACCAGCCCGGCGAGCGCGCCGAGCAAGGGACCGAGCACGAGGGCCGAGCCGACTGCGGCCAGCGCCCAGCCGAGCGGCATCGCCTGCGTGAAGATCACCAGCACCAGCAGCGCGAAGGACGCCGGCACCACCTGCGAGCGCCGCAGGTTGTCGCCCATCTTCCAGAGGCCCAGCGCGTCGATGCCGAAGCGCCGGGCGCGCCACATCAGCGGCAGCAATTGCCAGTCGCCGCGCACCCAGCGGTGCACGCGCGAGGCGGCCACGCCGGCGTGATGCGGATGGTCTTCGACCAGCACCACGTCGCTCACCATTGCGCAGCGCGCGACCGTGCCTTCGAGCAGGTCGTGGCTCAGCACCGCGCTGTCGGGAAGGCGGCCGTCCAGCGTGGCGTGCACCGCACGCACGTTCAAGAGGCCCTTGCCGGTGAAGGAGCCGCTGCCGAACACGTCCTGGTAGATGTCGGAGGCACCGCTGCCGTAGGGGTCGAGCCCGCACTGTCCGGCGAACATCCAGTGGAAGGGCGAGCGCTCGTTGCGCATCGGAAAGGGCGTCACGATGCGCGGCTGCAGGATGCCGAAGCCCGCGACGACGCGGCGGCTTTCTGCGTCGACCTCGGGCGCGTTGAGCGGGTGCGCTGCGATCGACACCAGGTCGCGCAGCGCGCCGGGCGGAAGGCCCGTGTCGCTGTCGAGCGTCAGCACATAGGGCGTCCGGCCCGCAGCCAGTTGCTGGCCCGGCGCGAGCGGCAGGAAGCCGCCGATATCGCTGGTATTGCCGGTCGCCAGCAGGTGCACCAGCATCTCGAGCTTGCCGCGCTTGCGCTCCCAGCCCATCCAGCGTTCTTCGGTGTCGCTCCAGGTGCGCGGGCGGTGCAGCACCAGGAAGCGCTGTGCCGTGCCGTCTGGTGCGGGGTACTTCGCGTTGAGCGCGGCGATGCGTTCGATGGCGTCTTCGAGCAGCGGCGCGTCTGCGGGCAGCGAGGCTTGCGGCGCGTCGGCCCAGTCGGTCAGCAGCGCGAACTGCGCGTGCTGCTCGCGGTTGGCGAGCCAGTGCAGTTCGAGGCGGTGCGCGAGCTGCGCGTTGCTCGCGGCGGAGGTCAGCAGCGTGGGAATGACGACGAGCGTGCGGTGCCGCTCGGGAATGCCGCCCGCGAAATCCAGGCGTGGCAGTGCCTGCACGCGCACCGACTCCGCCATGATCCGCTGCGCCAGCGCGAGCAAGGCTTCGGAGAGCGGCCATGCGAGCAGGAAGAGCGCGGCCACGGTGACCCAGTCGCCGCGGTGCGGCAGGCCGTGCGCCACGACCGCGAGCAGCAAGGCCGCGCCCACGGCGACGGACAGCAGGTAGGCAGGCAGGCGCCAGTTGCGATGGCTGCATGTGGCCCCGGTGCGCGATGGGCGGCCTGTCTTCCCACCGGATTGCAACGCAGCGATCAGGGCCGCGCGGCCCTGACCGAAGAGGTAGTAGCCGGCGGTGCCGTCGGCACGGTCGGTCTCGGCCGCGGCGTCGTCGGCCGGCGCGCTCGCCGCCATGCGCACGACGGCCTCGGCCACTTCGCGCTCGGGCTGCTCGGTGTCGCGCGCTACCCGTTCCATCGCATGCGTGATCTGCTGGCGGGTGAGTTCGCTTTCGCTCGCGAAGCTGGGCAACTCGCGCAGCACGCGCAGCGACCGGCTCACCGGCTCGATCAGGTCGCTCCACTCGACCTGGCCGATCATGCGCAGCGTGGTGATGATGTTGCCGACCGTGAGATTGGCGGCCGCCTGCGCGTTCTGCGCGTCGTTGATCAGCGCGGGGCCGCTGGGGCAGTGCTGCTCGGTCCAGCGCACCAGCGCGGGCATGTTCTCGCCATGCTCGACCGGCAGGCGCTGCCAGAGCTGCGTGAGGTAGTTGTCCTGCAGGCCGTGGCTTTGCAGCGCGCGGTAGAGCACGTCGAGGTCATGTGCAGAAAGATCCGGCGCCGCATCCCAGGCCGCATGCGCGATCTCGCGCGCGACCTTGTTCTCGGCAATGCTCTCGGCCACGCGGCGCAGGTTTTCGAGCAGCACCACGCGCAAGGTGGTGGGCAGCGCCCAGAGTTCGCCGAGCGTGAGTTCGTCGATGTCCTGGTAGGCGTTGAGGAAGGCGGTGAACAGCGTCTTGTTGAGCACGCTGTCGGTGTGCGCCACATAGGCCCACGCAATGCCGTACACGCGCGGCAGGCCCGCGAGCGGCGGCGTCGCCAGCTTGGGCAGGCGCGCGTAGTAGCTGCGCGGCACGCCGTCGTGGATCTGCTGGAGCTGCGCCTCCACGAGGTGGAAGTTGTCGAGCAGCCACTCGGCCGCCGGCGACACATAGCGCCCGCTCTGCGAGATCCGCGCGATGTAGTCGAATGCGGCGCGCAGCGACTCGAGGTTTTCGTCAACGCGCGGAAAAAACGGCGCGCCTTCGCCGGCGCGGCGACGGTCTTCTTTCACCACCTGCGCACGCGCGAGGCTGTGGCCGTGCTGCTCGAAACGTTGGGCGCCGAAGAGTTCGGCGCGGATCGGAAGGGCTACGGGGTCATGAGGACCCAGGAGAAGAGTCCGGGCGTAGTGACTGAGCCCCTGGAGGCGGTCGACGACGGCTGCGGCGCTCAAGCGATCGCGAAGAGACCGATGGCGAGAACCACGGCCATGCAGGCCATCGTGACAATGCGGCCCGCAGCGAGTGCGCGCACACGTTGCATGTGGCTTCGCACCGAGAACCATCGCCCGTGGGCACGCGCGCAATGGCGCATGTGGGAAGCCAGGGCTTCGAAGTCGTCGCTGACGAAATCGACTTGCGAATGGGTAAGGGACTGCGGGACTGACATTGCAACGGGCTCCTGTGAAACGACTTCGAGCTGCCGCGCGATTGCGAGAACTGTGAACGTGTCCGACCGTACTCTTTTAAATGACCTTACGGGTTCCTCATTGCCGACTGTGGATGTAGGAGAGGGCGCACAAGGCGCCCTCTGTCTTTGGTGCTCGAAGCCTAAAAATCAACCGGTGTTGCGCAAGCCCGCAGCGACGCCATTGATGGAAATATGGATGCCGCGCTGCAACCGCTCACCGCCATCGCCCGCGCGATAACGCCGCATCAGCTCGACCTGCAGGTGATGCAGCGGGTCGATGTACGGAAAGCGATGCCGCACCGAACGCTGCATCTCCGCATTGCCTTCGAGCCGCTGCTTCGCGCCGGTGATGAGCGTGAGCGCATCCGAGGTGCGGTGCCATTCGGCATCGATCATCGAGAACACCTTCTGGCGCAGCTTGCGGTCGGTCACCAACTCGGCGTAGCGCGAGGCGAGGGCGAGGTCGCTCTTGGCGAGCACCATGTCCATGTTCGACAGCAGCGTGCGGAAGAACGGCCACTGTTCATACATGCGTTGCAGCAGCGCTTGGCGTTCCTTCTTGCCCGCGGCATTGCCCGCAGCCGCGAGGAACTGTTCGACCCCCGACCCGAAGCCGAACCAGCCCGGAATCGTGAGGCGGCACTGGCCCCAGCTGAAGCTCCACGGCACCGCGCGCAGGTCGTCGATCTTGTGGCTCGGATTGCGCGAAGCGGGGCGCGAGCCGATGTTGAGTTCGGCGATCTCGCGGATCGGCGTGGAGCCGAAGAAGTAGTCGCCGAAGCCGGGCGTTTCGTACACCAGCTTGCGGTACGCGGCCATGCTGGCGGTCGAGAGTTCGCCCGCGGCCGAGAGGAAAGTGGCGGGCGCCGACTTGCCCTGCGGCAGCAGCGTGGCTTCGAGCGTGGCGGCCACCAGCGTCTCGAGGTTGCGCCGGCCGATCTCGCGGTTGGCGTACTTGGAGCCGATGACTTCGCCCTGCTCCGTGAGGCGGATCTGGCCGCGCACCGTGCCGGGCGGCTGCGCGAGGATCGCCTGGTAGCTCGGGCCGCCGCCGCGTCCCACCGTGCCGCCACGGCCGTGGAACATGCGCAGGCGAATGGGGTTGGCCTTCTTCTTGTTGAGCTCGTCGAACAGCGACACCAGCGCGATGCCCGCGCGGTACAGCTCCCAGTTGCTGGTGAAGATGCCGCCATCCTTGTTGCTGTCGCTGTAGCCCAGCATCACGTCCTGCTCGCCGCCCGAGCGCTCGATGAGCGCCTGGATGTTCGGCAGCGCATAGAAGGCGCGCACGATGGGTGCGGCGTTGCGCAGGTCTTCGATGGTTTCGAACAGCGGCACCACGATCAGGTCGCACACCGCGTTGGTCGCCATCGCGCCGCGCAGCAGGCCCACTTCCTTCTGCAGCAGCAGCGCCTCGAGCAGGTCGCTCACCGTTTCGGTGTGGCTGATGATGTAGTGGCGAATGGCCGCGGCGCCGTAGCGCGCACGCGCAGTGCGGGCGGCGGCGAAGATGGCCAACTCGCTTTTCGCGAGCGGCGAGTAGTCGGCGTCGGGCACGCGCAAGGGGCGGGCATCGTCGAGCAGCTTGAGCAGCAGTGTCTGCTTGGCCTCTTCGGCGAGCGACGCGTACGACGGCTCGATGCGTGCGGTGGCGAGCAGTTCGGCGATCACCGCCTCGTGCTTGTCCGAGCTCTGGCGCAGATCGACCGTGGCGAGGTGGAAGCCGAACACCTCCACCGCGCGGATCAGCGGCCGCAGCCGCTGCGCCGCGAGCACGCTGCCATGCTTTTCGGCCAGCGACTCTTCCACGGTGCGCAGGTCGGCGAGGAATTCCTCGGCCTTCGCGTACGGGTTCTGCGGCGCGACGGCATGGCGCGCAGCCTCGCCGCCGGTGAGTTCGCGCAGCGTGGCTGCCAGGCGCGAATACACGCCGGTGAGCGCGCGGCGGTAGGGCTCGTCCTTGCGATGCTCGCTGGTGTCGGGCGAGCTTTCGGCCAGCGCCTGCATCTCGACCGACACATCGACCAGCGTGGCCGAGAGCGAGAGCTCGCCGCCCAGGTAGTGCACTTCGGTGAGGTAGTGGCGCAGCGCCAGCTCGCACTGGCGGCCGAGCGCGTATTCGAGCGTCTCGGCGGTGACATTGGGGTTGCCGTCGCGGTCGCCGCCGATCCATTGGCCCATGCGCAGGAACGGCGCGACCGAAGGGATCTGGCCGCCCTGGACCAGTGCCTTCTCGAGGTCGGCATAGACGCGCGGAATCTCGCGCAGGAACGTGGCTTCGTAGTAGCTCAGCGCGTTCTCGATCTCATCGGCCACGGTGAGCTTGGAAAAGCGCAGCAGGCGCGTCTGCCAGATCTGCGTGACGCGCGTGCGCATCTGCGTTTCGTTCTCGGCCAATTCGATGGGCGAGAGCGCATCTTTTCCGCCCGCGTAGGCGTTCTGGCGCAGCTTGATCTCGTCGCGCGTGGTGAGCAGCAAGGCGATGGCGCGCTCGGCGTCCAGGATGCTCTTGCGCTGCACTTCTGTCGGGTGCGCGGTGAGCACGGGCGAGACGTAGCTGTGGGCCAGCGAGGCAACGATTTCGTCGGGCTTCACGCCCGCCTTGCGGATGCGGGCGAGGGCGGTCTGCAGGTCGCCGTCGGCCAGCACGCCTTCGCGATCGGCCTCGGTGCGGCGGCGGATCTGGTGGCGGTCTTCCGCGAGGTTGGCCAGGTGGCTGAAGTAGGTGAAGGCGCGGATCACGCGCACCGTTTCGGCGGCGCTCAGGCCCTTGAGCAGGTTTTTGAGCGCGCGGTCGGCCGCATGGTCGGCGTCGCGGCGGAAGGCCACGGACAGGGTGCGAATCTTCTCCACCAGCGCATAGGTTTCGTCACCTTCCTGCTCCCGGATCACATCGCCGAGGATCCGGCCCAACAGCCGGATGTCGTCGATCAGTGGCTGGTCTTCGGCCTGGCGGCGCTTGGGGGGAGCAGGGGTCTTGCTGGCTTTCATTCGATGTTGTTCCTGGGGACTTGAATGGACGCGCCGCCTGCGTTGCTGCGGCGCAACATGCTAGCATTCCGGCGGTCTGGAAACATGTACTTTTTGGGAGCGATCTTGAGCAATATCGTGATCGCGACGCGCGAAAGCCGGTTGGCCCTTTGGCAGGCCGAACACGTGCGAGCGCTTTTGCAAGAACGGGGCCACACGGTCAGCCTGCTGGGCATGACCACCCGGGGTGACCAGATCCTCGACAAGAGCCTGAGCAAGGTCGGCGGCAAGGGCCTCTTCGTGAAGGAACTCGAAGCGGCGATCGAAGACGGTCGCGCCGACATCGCGGTGCATTCGCTCAAGGATGTGCCGATGGACCTGCCCGAAGGCTTCGTCCTCGCCTGCGTGCTGGAGCGCGAGGACCCGCGCGACGCACTGGTCTCTCCCCGCTATGCCTCGCTCGACGAATTGCCGCACGGCGCGGTGGTCGGCACCTCGAGCCTCCGCCGTGTGGTGCTGCTCAAGGCCAGGCGGCCCGACGTGCGCATCGAACCGCTCCGCGGCAACCTCGACACGCGCCTGCGCAAGCTCGACGAAGGCCAGTACGACGCGATCATCCTGGCCGCCGCGGGCTTGAAGCGCCTCGGCCTCGAAGACCGCATCCGCGTCGCCTTCGAACCCGACGACATGCTGCCCGCCGCAGGGCAGGGCGCATTGGGCATCGAGGTGCGCGCCGATCGCACCGACCTCATCGAACTGCTCGCACCGCTCGCCCACCAGGGCGATTGGCTTTCGACCGCCGCCGAGCGCGCAGTGAGCCGCGCGATGGGCGGCAGCTGCTCGATGCCGCTCGCCGCCCACGCCCGCTGGCAGGCCGACGGCGCCTTGCGCATCGATGTCGCCTGGGGCGACCCCGAAGGCAACGCGCCGCTCGTGCGTGTCCAGGCGCAGGCCGAAGCGGGCGACTTCGCGCAGGCCAACCGACTCGGCGAACACGCCGCTGCGCTGCTGCGCGACGCGGGCGCCCACTGAGATCCGTGGTCGTCCGATGAGTGCGCGGCCCGTCATCGTCACGCGGCCCGCGCGCGAGGCCGTGCAATGGGTCGCCGACCTGCGTGCCGTCGGCCTCGATGCGGTGGCGCTGCCGTTGATCGTCATCGAGCCGGCCCTCGATGCCGAGCCGCTGCGCGCGGCCTGGCGGCGGCTCGAAGACTACGCAGCGCTGATGTTCGTCAGCGCTGCGGCAGTCGAGCACTTCTTCGGGCACCGGGATTTGGCTTCGTCCGGCGAAGCAATGGCCGGCCGCCGCTTCTGGGCCACCGGACCCGGCACGACGCGTGCCTTGTTGCGTGCCGGCGTTCTGCCCGAAGCCATCGACGCGCCGCCGCCCGACGCCACGCGCTTCGATTCGGAAGCGCTGTGGGAGCGCGTGCAGGCCCAAGTGGCGACCGGCGTGCGCGTGCTGATCGTGCGGGGCGGCGATGAAGCCGGGAACCCCACCGGCCGCGACTGGCTCGCCAACGAGATCGACGCTGCTGGCGGCGAACGCGACACCGTGGTGGCCTACCGCCGCCTACCGCCGTTGTTCGATGTCGGACAACATCAACTCGCCATCGATGGCGCGCAAGGCCGCGCGATCTGGCTCTTCAGCAGCTCCGAGGCGATCGCCAATCTCCAGCGCGCGATGCCCGGCACCGCCTGGCACGCCGCGAGCGCGGTGGCCACGCACGCACGCATCGGCGAGGCCGCGCGAGCCGCGGGTTTTGGTGCGTTGCGTGTCTGCACACCTCTGCGGGATGCGTTGATCGCGTCGATAGAATCGTTGGCATGAGCGCCGCGTCCCCGTCAGACGACATTTCTCCCTCTTCTCCCGCTGCCGCAACGGCGCCGGTGCCCGCCACGCTGGCGCCGCACCAGACGCCCGCCGCGATGGCCGCCGCGGCGACTCTCCTGTCCCGCATCGGCTTGGGCCTCCTCACTCTCGTGGCGCTGCTCGCATTGGTGATGACCATTGCACTGTGGAACAAGGTCAGCGGCATGAAGGAGCAACTGGCACGCCAGAGCGCCGATGCCACCGCGCAGTCGATGGAAGCGCGCACGCTCGCGCGCCAGGCCAGTGACACGGTGCGCGACGCCGCGGCCCGCGTGGCACTCATCGAAACCCGCGTGGCTGAAGTCGCGCTGCAGCGCTCTCAGCTCGAGGAGCTGATGCAGAGCCTCTCGCGTTCGCGCGATGAAAACCTCGTGGTCGACATCGAGTCGGCCGTGCGCCTCGCGCTGCAGCAGGCCCAGGTCACCGGCAACGTCGAACCCCTGCTGGCTGCGCTGAAGGCCGGCGACTTGCGTATCTCGCGCGCCGCGCAGCCGCGGCTCGCACCGTTGCAGCGCGCCATGCAGCGCGATGCCGACCGCCTGCGCAGCAACTCCAGCGTCGACAGCGCCGAAGCGCTGCAGAAGCTCGACGAGCTGATGCGCAACGTGGACGACCTGCCCGCGATCAATGCGGTGGCAGTGCGCGGCACGGGCGTCAACGCCTGGCAGCCCGAACCGATTCCGGCCGATGCGCCCTGGTGGCGCCGTGCGCTGCTCACGGTGCGCGGCGAGGCCCGCTCGCTGGTGCGCGTCGGCCGCATCCAGAGCCCCGAGGCCATCCTGCTGGCGCCCGAGCAAACCTACTTCCTGCGCGAGAACCTGAAGCTCAAGCTGCTCAATGCACGCCTCTCGCTGCTGTCGCGCCAGGTCGATGCCACGCGCACCGAGCTGGCCCAGGTGGGCGCGTCGCTCAATCGCTACTTCGATCCCGCTTCGCGCCGCACGCAGGCTGCGGCCACGCTGTTGCAACAGCTTCAGGCGCAGGTGAAGACCACCGAGCCGGCTCGCGTCGACGACACGCTCGCCGCATTGGCCACCGCGGCCGCAGGGCGATGACCATGACCCCCCGGCTTTTCACTCGCTTCGCTCCGTGTAATTCGCCACCCCCCGAGGGGGAGGCTCGACCCGCCTTGGGGCGGCCCGGCGGCGGTCGCTGACATGCGCGCTGCAATCTGGCTCCTCGCGCTGTTCGCCGTCGCCGCGGCAGTGGCTCTTTTTGCAGGCAACAACCGGGGCACGATCACGGTGTTCTGGCCGCCCTGGCGCGTCGACCTGTCGCTGAACCTCGTGCTCGTGATCCTGCTGGCGACCTTCGTGCTGCTGCACGTTGCGCTGCGCGCGCTGGCGGCCTTGTTCTCGTTGCCGACACAGGCGCGCCAGTGGCGCCTCCAGCAGAAGGAACGCACCTTGCACGCCGCATTGCTCGATGCGATGGTGCAGCTGATCGCCGGCCGCTTCTCGCGTGCGCGCAAGGCGGCGCAGGCTGCGCTCGTGCAGGAAAAGACACTGGCCGCGCTCGGTGCGAGCCTGCCGCAGGCGCAGCAGGTGCGCGTGCTTTCGCACCTATTGGCGGCCGAGAGCGCGCAGTCCTTGCAGGACAGGCCCGCGCGCGATGCGCATCTGCAGCAGGCGCTCAACGAGAGCGTCGACCGCACAGTGCTCGCGAGCCCCGAGACGCGCGAAGGCGTGCAATTGCGCGCGGCCCGCTGGGCGCTCGAAGACCGCGATGCCGCTGCGGCGCTCGCCCGCCTCGAAGAACTGCCGCAGGGCGCACAGCGGCGCACGCTGGCCCTGCGACTTCGCCTGAAGGCGGCGCGCCAGGATCGGCGCACGCTCGAAGCCCTCGAAACCGCCCGCCTGCTGGCCAAGCACCGGGCCTTCTCCGACGCGGCGGCCCAGAGCATCGTGCGCGGCCTGGCGACCGAACTGCTGACGGGCGCACACGACCCGGCACAGCTGATGCGCGCCTGGTCCGAACTCGATGCCAACGAACGGGAAATGCCAGAAGTGGCAATCCACGGCGCGCAACGCATGGTCGTGCTGCATGGCGACCTGGCGTTGGCGCGCGGCTGGCTGTTGCCGGCCTGGGAGCGCATGGTCGCGAGCCCGCGCGGCCTGGGCGATGCATTGCACGTGAAGCTGGCGCGCGCGCTCGAAGCGGGGCTCGACTCGGTCGATGCCGACTGGCTGGCCCGCATCGAAAGCGCACAGCGCAACAACCCGCGCGATGCGAACCTGCAATACCTCGCCGGCATGGCCTGCATGAAACGCCAGCTCTGGGGCAAGGCGCAGCAACTGCTCACGCAGGCCGGGCTCGGCCTGCAGGACACCGAGCTCTATCGCCGTGCCTGGCTCGCATTGGCCGAGCTGGCCGAAGCGCGCGAGGACGCCGAGCAGGCCGCCGCCGCCTGGAAGCGCGCGGCGCAGGCGCCCAGCAACTGATCCTGTCCGGCATTCAGGGGCACGCACCCGAAGCCTGCACCGACGGCCTGCGGCTGCCGAAGATCACGAAGCTGATCGCCGCCAGCACCCAGATGCCGATGCCGCCATAGAGCATCACCAGCTCGAAGCCGTGCAGCAGCGCCGCATGGACGATCGCACCGGACGGATCGAACTGCGCGAGGTCCGGAAAGCCCTGTGCGAGCGAGGCGAAGTTGCCGGCCGCGATCTTCTCCGCGAGCGGGCGCAGTTGCTGCGCGTCAAACGACGCGGGCAGGGCATTCCTCAGCGACGAAAAGATGCCCCCGAGCAGGATGAACCCCATCAGCGCGATATTGACCGCCAACGTGATCAGCCGCGCGCTCATGTCGATGCCCGATGCCATGCCCGCGCGGTTGCTGGGCACCGAGCCGGTCGTGGTGTTCGTCACGGGCGTGTTGGTCAGGCCGAGGCCGATGCCGGCCAGCAGGCAGCCGGGCAGCATCGTCAGCCAGCTCGCATGGGCCGCGCCGCTGCCGTAGCGCATCGCGAAGAAGCCCACGCCGATCACGAACATGCCCAGCGGAATGACCACGCCCGGCCGCCAGCGCAGCGAGAGGCGCTCGGCCAGCGGCGGCATCAGCAGCGTGGGCAGCGTGTAGGCCAGCAGGGCCGAGCCGGCGGTGACGGCGTCGTAGCCCAGGCCGCTCTGGAAGTAGATCGGCAGGTAGATCATGAACGGCCAGAAGCTGAAGTTCATGCCGATGGAGCCGAGGATCGCGCCCGAGAAATTGCGGATGCGGAAGACCGAGAAATCGAACATCGGATGCGGGTTGATCTTCTCGACCCACAGGAACACCGCGAAGCTCGCGGCCGAGGCGGCGAGGATGCCGAGCGCGAGCGGGTTCGTGAAGCCGAGGTCCGGCCCCTGCGTGATGAACCATGTGAGCCCGAACACCGCCAGCGACAGCGTGACGATGCCCGGCAGGTCGAGGCGCTTTGCATGCGGATCGCGTGACTCCTCGATGCTGCCCGGCACGAGCGCCAGCGCCAGAATGCTCAGCGGCACATGCACCAGGAAAACCCATTCCCAGCTCGCCAGCGCCGCGATGGCGCCGCCGATGATCGGCCCGAAACCCAGCCCCATGCCGAAGACCACGCCCCAGATCGCGAAGGCCTTGCTGCGCTCCGGCCCCTCCTGGAACTGGTGCGACAGCACCGCGAGTTGGCAGATCAGCATCACGCCGCCGCTCAGACCCTGCAGGAAGCGGGTCGCGATCAGCACCGGTGCGTCTTGCGCGATACCGCAGACCAGCGAGGTGATGCCGAACAGGACGATGCCGACGACGAGGATGCGCTTGCGGCCGTAGCGGTCGGCCAGCGTGCCGGCGGCCATCAACACCGTGGTGCAGGCAATGGTGTAGGCGTTCATGATCCATTGCATGTCCTCGAAGTCGCCGTGCAGGACTTTCTCGAGCGTGGGCAGGATCACCGGGACGCTGGAGATTTCCAGGCCGAACATCAAGGCAACGAGGCAGACTGCGCAGAGGGCAATGCGGTTCTTGCCGGGATGGGAGAGAGGCATCGAAAGGCTTTCGAAAATCAGGTCCGGGCGATTCTGGGGAAAGCATCCTCATGATGAAAATGATTTAATTTGCTGAGATTCATTTCAAATCATCATTTATTGCCGACCCATGGACTTTGACCCCACGCTTCTGCGCGCCTTCGTGGCCGTCAAGGAAACCGGTGGCTTCACGCGAGCGGCCGAGCGGCTGCACCTGACACAGTCCGCCGTCAGCCACCAGATCCGCAAGCTCGAGGAGCAGGTGGGCCGGCAGCTTCTGCACCGCACGACGCGCCGCCTCACCGTGACGGAAGACGGCGAGGACTTCCTGCGCTATGCACAGCAGATCCTCGACACGCTCGACGCGATGACCCGGCGCTTCCAGCCCTCGCCGATCACGGGCGTGGTGCGCTTCGGCGTGCCGGACAACTTCATGGGCGATCGCCTGCCGCCGTTGCTGTCGCAGTTCGCGCGGGCATTTCCCGCGGTGCGGATGGAGGTCTGCGTGAGCATGCACGCCGACCTGCGCGCGGCGATTCGGTCCGGCGAGCTCGATCTTGCGGTGGTGATGTCGCCGCCCAACGTGGCGGAGGGCACGTGCCTGCGGCGCACGCAGCTGGTCTGGGCCGCGGCCGAAACCTTCGAGGCGCCCAAGGGCGCATCGCTGCCGCTGGCCTTCTTTCCCAAGCCCTGCGTCAACCGGCAGGTGGCCGGATCGGCGCTCGATCTCACGGCGATCGACTGGCACGTGGTCTTCACTTCGGCCAGCCCGCAAGGCATTCGCGCGGCCGTGCTCGCGGGGCTCGCGGTGACGGTGCTCACGCGCGAAGAGGTCGAGCCGGGCATGAAGATCGTCGACGGCCGCTACGGCCTGCCGCCGCTGCCGAGCGTCGAGTTCGCGCTGATCTGGAGCGAGAGCGGCAAGACGCCGTGCGCCTGCCGCTTCGGCCGGATGATCCTGGAGATGCCCGACCTGCCGGGCGGCGCGCAGGCATAAAAAAACGGCGCCAGAGGCGCCGTTTCTTGTTGACCGAGCTTGTTTCGGTCAGTGCGTGTTTTGCTGCTGCGCGTCGGCAGCCGTCTTTTCGAACGGCAGCGACATCGAACCCAGGTCGCGGCGGGTTTCGACCAGCACCAGCGGGCCTTCGTCGAGCACGATCGCCGGCGGGCGTTCGCGCGGCACGTGCACCGGCTTCGGCTCGGCGGCGATGGCAGCGCGCGCCTGCGCGATGCGGTCGGCATCCGAGTTGACCCACTGCAGGCCCGAGCTCTCGGCGATCTGCGCGAGTTCGTTCAGCGGCAGTTCGAAGGACTGCACCTTCGGCAGGGCGCGGCCGTTGCCGGCGGGCGCTGCTGCCTTGGGGCTCTCGACCATGATGGGCGCTGCGACCGGTGCGGGCGCCGCTGCAGGACGCTCGAAGCGCGGCTGCTGCTGCGGTGCGGGTTCGCGCACTTCGGGGGCTGCGACGACTTCACGCTCGGCGACGGCTTCCGATGCCAGCGGCAGCGGTTGCTGGTGGGCGACCGGCGCTTCGTACGATTCGCCGGTGGCTTCCACCGCAGCTGCGACGGCGCCTTCGACGACCGGTGCACCAGCTTCGCTCTCGTCACGCGGACCGCGTTCGCGGCGGTCGCGGCCGTAGCGGTCACGCGAACGGCCACGGCGCTCTTCACCTTCTCGGCCCTCGCGGCGCGGTGCTTGGTCGTTGCTGGCGTTGTCGCTGCCTTGTTCGCCATCGGCGGATGCCACTTCGGCCACGCGCGCTTCGCCTTCGTTGGCGGCGGGCGGTGCATCGTTGCGGCGCTCGCGGCGGCCGTCGTTGCGATCATTGCGATCGCCACGCGGCGCGCGCTGTTCGTCGCGGCCGTTGCGGGGCGGGCGTTCGCCTTGCGGTGCGCCTTCACCGGCGACGGCTTCGCCGCGCGGTTGAGCATCGCCATTGCGTTCGCCACCGCGGTCGTTACGTTCACCGCGTTCGCTACGCTCGCCGCGTTCACGACGCTCGCCACGGGCGCGGGGTGCGCGTTCCGCTGCGTTGCTTTCGTCGGCGCCGGGTGCTGCCTGCTGGGCTTCGAGGTTGACGTTGCCATCGACCAGCGCCTCGGCCGGTGCATTGCGGCCTTCGCCTTCGCGGCGCTCGCCACGGCCGCCACGGCGTTGCTCGCCGTCGCGCGGGGCGCGTGCTTCACGGGGTTCACGCTGTTCGCGCGGCTCGCGTTGTTCTCGCGGCTGGCCGCCTGCGGCTGCGTCGTTGCGCAGTTCGCTGCTGCGGCCCTCACGGCCTTCGCGGCGTTCACCACCACCTTCGCGGCGCTCGCCACCGCGGCCGCCACGGCGTTCACCGTCGCGACCACCACCACGGCGTTCGCCGCCTTCGCCTCGCGCTTCGCTGCGGCCTTCGCCGCCGCGGCCGCCACGGCGCTGTTCGCCATCACGTGCGCCGCCGCGTGCTTCGCCATCGCGGCCGGGACGGCCATCGCGGCGGGGCTTCGGTGCCTCGACGGGAATTGCGGCCGGCGCAGGCGCCTTCGCCTCGGCCGGCGAACCGCCGAACAGGCTCTTGATCCAGCCGAAGAAGCCGCTCTGTGCCGGAACCGGTGCGCTCACGACGGGTGGGGCAACCGGTGCGGGTGCGGCGGCGACAGGCGCGCGCACCGCTTCGGGCTTGGGCGGAACGACCGGCGCGGGTGCATCGGGCAGCACGCCCTTGATGACCGGCGTCTGCTTGTTGGTCGGCTCCTGCGAGCGGCGGGTGACGGCGGTCGGATCTTCGATCTCGTCGGCCATCTTGTAGCTGGCTTCGATGTGGTCGAGACGCGGATCGTCGTGCTTCAGGCGCTCGAGCTTGTAGTTCGGCGTCTCCAGCGTCTTGTTGGGCACCATCAGCACGGTGACGCGCTGCTTGAGTTCGATCTTGGCGATCTCGGGGCGCTTTTCGTTCAAGAGGAACGACGCCACTTCGACCGGCACCTGGACGTGCACGGCGGCCGTGTTGTCCTTCAGGCACTCTTCCTGAATGATGCGCAGGATCTGCAGAGCGCTGGATTCGGTGTCGCGGATGTGGCCCGAGCCGCCGCAACGGGGGCAGGGGATCGACGAACCTTCGCTGAGCGCCGGCTTCAGTCGCTGGCGGCTCATTTCCATCAGGCCGAACTTGCTGATCGAGCCGAACTGCACGCGGGCGCGGTCTTGGCGCAGCGCATCGCGCAGGCGGCTTTCGACTTCGCGGCGGTTCTTCGACTCGTCCATGTCGATGAAGTCGATGACGATCAGGCCGCCCAGGTCGCGCAGGCGCATCTGGCGGGCCACTTCGTCGGCGGCTTCCAGGTTGGTGCGGGTGGCGGTTTCTTCGATGTCGCCGCCCTTGATGGCGCGGGCCGAGTTCACGTCGACCGAGACCAGTGCCTCGGTGTGGTCGATCACGATGGCGCCGCCCGAAGGCAGTTGCACGGTGCGGGCGTAGGCCGATTCGATCTGGTGCTCGATCTGGAAGCGGCTGAACAGGGCCGCATCGTCGCGGTAGCGCTTCACACGGGCGGCATGCTCGGGCATGACGTGCGCCATGAACTGCTGCGCCTGGTCGTAGATGTCGTCGGTGTCGATCAGGATGTCGCCGATGTCGTGATTGAAGTAATCACGAATCGCGCGGATCACGAGCGACGATTCCTGGTAGATCAGGAAGGCGCCCTTGCCGCCCTTGCCTGCGCCGTCGATGGCGGCCCAGAGCTTGAGCAGGTAGTTCAGGTCCCACTGGAGTTCAGGCGCGGAGCGGCCGATGCCGGCGGTGCGCGCGATGATGCTCATGCCCTTGGGGTACTCGAGCTGGTCCATCGCCTCCTTGAGGTCGGCGCGGTCTTCGCCCTCGATGCGGCGCGAAACGCCACCGCCGCGGGGGTTGTTGGGCATCAGCACGACATAGCGGCCGGCCAGCGAGATGAAGGTGGTGAGGGCCGCGCCCTTGTTGCCGCGTTCTTCCTTTTCGACCTGGACGGTGAGTTCCTGGCCTTCGCGGATCGCGTCCTGGATGCGGGCCTGGCTGGCCGACACGCCTTCGGCGAAGTACTGCTTGGAGATTTCCTTGAACGGCAGGAAGCCGTGGCGATCTTCGCCGTAGTCGACGAAACAGGCTTCGAGGCTGGGCTCGACGCGCGTGACGACCGCCTTGTAGATGTTGCCCTTGCGCTGTTCGCGCCCTTCGATCTCGATTTCGTAGTCGAGGAGCTTTTGCCCGTCGACGATGGCCAGGCGCCGTTCTTCGGCTTGCGTGGCATTGATCAGCATCCGCTTCATGATGCGTTGTCCTTATATGTATCGTTTACCGGCTCATGACGAGCCAACGATGCACGGACGACGCCCGCGAAACCAGGGAATTGCCGCTTGGCCCCGGATGCTGTGACTGCCGCGCCAGGCGCGAGCAGGCCTCTTGAGCGTCAGCTCAAGAAGACAGCCGGGGTGGGGGCGCGTGGATGGGCGCGAGCCAGATTCGGTGTTGAGTGGCTATCTTTTTGACAGCCGGTTGCGCAAGGGTGGCGCGCGCTGCGGATGACTTCATGCCGGAGGCCGCTGGCAGAAGCCAGGACGGCCAGCGAAGGCATATTTGAATCAGCAGCATCAACACAACAAAGGACTCGCTTCGATCCGCCGGCAGCTTGGAAGCTGCAGGCTGGGTATTCCGTATCGGTGTTTCGTGGGTGTCGGCTTGACTTGGGTGCCGGGCCTGCCACTTTGCGCAATTGCGCGGGGTTTGCAGCTCGGCGCCAAAGCGGCATCGACCTCACAGCATGGTCGTCAGTGCTCTAAACTTCTGTCTAATCAAGCACTTACACGACCGCGCTGGTGAAAAACATTATAGGTGCGAAGCAAAGCCCCGAGACCGCTCCAAATCCCGCAGATCGAAATGCCGGGGCCGAGGCAGGCGCGCATGCGGCCATCAAATTCATCACCGTCGACGCGGAGTCCGCGGGGCAGCGGCTCGACAATTTTCTTTTCCGCCATCTGAAAGGCGTGCCCAAGACGCATGTCTACCGGATCATCCGGTCGGGCGAGGTGCGCATCAACAAGGGGCGCGTGCAGGCCGAAACCCGCATCGAGGTGGGCGACGTGCTCAGGCTGCCCCCGGTGCGAATTTCGCCCCGCGCGGAAGAGGGCGCCACGTCACCCGCACCGGCCCGCGAATTCCCGGTGCTGCTCGAAGACGATGCGGTACTGGCCATCGACAAACCCGCGGGCGTGGCGGTGCATGGCGGCAGCGGCGTGAGCTTCGGCGTGATCGAGCAATTGCGCACCGCGCGTCCGGGCGCCAAGTTCCTGGAACTGGTCCACCGGCTGGACCGCGAAACCTCCGGCATCCTGCTGGTCGCCAAGAAGCGCAGTGCACTGGTCGCGTTGCAGGACCAGTTCCGCGAGCGCGAAACCGGCAAGACGTATCTCGCGCTGGTCGAAGGCGACTGGCCCGTCAACAAGAAGGTGCTCGATGCACCGCTGGCCAAGTACCTCGTGCCTGATGGCTCCAGCGCCGGCGAACGCCGGGTGCGCGTGGTCGCCAAGGACCATCCGGACGCGATGCGCGCCATCACGCTCGTTCGCGTGCTCGCGCGCCTCAAGCTGCCGGGCGATGCCGCACCGCTGACATTGCTGGCGGTGACGATCAAGACCGGGCGCACCCACCAGATCCGCGTGCACCTGGCCTCGGCCGGGCACCCGATTGCGGGCGACGACAAATACGGCGACTTCGAGCGCCAGCGCGCGTTGCAGAAACTCGGCTTGAAGCGCATGTTTCTTCACGCATGGCGGCTGCAGTTCAACCACCCGGCGGGCGGCGAGCGCATCGCACTGCAGGCCGACCTGCCGCCCGAACTGCGCACGCTGATGCCGCCACCCGCGCTGCAGGCGCTGGCCCAACACCCTACTCCCACGGCCCATGACTGATTCCCTTGCCAGACCTCCCCGCTTCGACCTGATCGCCTTCGACTGGGACGGCACGCTCTACGACTCCACCCGCCTGATCGTGCGCTGCATCCAGGCCGCGGTGATCGACGTCGGCGGCGCCAAGCCCACCGAGAACGACGCCGCCTGGGTGATCGGCCTCGGGCTCGCGGAAGCGCTCGCACGTGCGGCGCCCGATGTGCCGAAGGAAAAGTACGCCGAACTCGGCGCACGCTACCGCTACCACTATCTGCAGCACCAGGACGACCTCGTGCTCTTCGACGGCGTGCTGCAGATGCTCGATGCCCTGCGCGCGCGTGGGCACAAGCTGGCCGTGGCCACCGGCAAGTCGCGCCGGGGGTTGAACGAGGCGCTGAAGTCGGTGGCGCTGCGCGACCGCTTTGATGGCTCGCGCACCGCCGACGAAACCTTCGGCAAGCCGCATCCGCGCATGCTGCTGGAGCTGATGGAAGAACTCGACGTGCCCGCCGGGCGCACGCTGATGATCGGCGACACCACGCACGACCTGCAACTGGCAACGAACGCCGGCTGTGCCAGCGTCGGCGTGAGCTACGGTGCCCACGAGCCGGCGAGCTTCGACGAATTCAAGCCGCTGTTCGTCGCCGATTCGGTGGCCGCGCTGGAAGCGTGGCTGCTCGACAACGCCTGAAGAAGGCCCCATGAGCGAAGAGCGCATCCCGCTGTGCAATGTCTCGGATCTCGTGGAAGGCGGCCGGGCCGTACCTTTCGACGTGGTCCACGGCGGCGAAACCTGCCGCGCCTTCGCGGTGCGCTTCGAGGGCCAGCCGCATGCGTACCTCAACCGGTGCAGCCACGTGGCGATGGAAATGGACTTCCAGCCCGACCGCTTCTTCGACGACACCGGCCAGTGGCTGTTGTGCGCCACCCACGGCGCGGTCTACGCGCCCGACACCGGCGAATGCGCCGGCGGCCCTTGCCGCGGCGGCCTCGTGAAGATCGCCCTGAGCGAACGCGACGGCGTGGTGCACTGGCATACTGACTGGAACCTCCAACCTCTCTCCTTCTGACCACATGACCGACCCGACTCGCAGGGACCCCGAGGGTTTCGATCCGTTTGAGCCGGCAGCCCCTCTGACGCCTCGGCAAGACACCCCAAAGAACATGGCCCAAGACCCTACACAGCGCCCCGGATGGGAGCGCGCAACGCTCGAAAAACTCGCCTTTGCCGCGCTCGGCGAACAGAAGGCCACACGCCGCTGGAAGACCTTCGTGCGGCTGGCATGGCTCGCGTTCTTCATCTTCCTGGCCTGGTTCGCGCTCTCGCGCGGCACGCCGAGCACCGCCAAGACCACGGCCCACACGGCCGTCGTCGAGATCAAGGGCGAGATCGCTGCAGGCGGGGACGCCAGCGCCGAGTTCGTCGTGGCCGCCATGAAAACGGCCTTCGAGGACGATGGCGCCAAGGGCGTGGTGCTGCTGATCAACTCGCCGGGCGGCAGCCCGGTGCAGGCCGGCATCATCAACGACGAGATCAAGCGCCTGAAGGCCAAGCACAAGAAGCCGGTCTACGCGGTGGTCGAGGAGACCTGCGCTTCGGCGGCTTATTACATTGCGGCCGGCGCCGACAAGATCTTCGTGGACAAGGCCAGCATCGTCGGCAGCATCGGCGTGCTGATGGACGGCTTCGGTTTCACTGGCGTGATGGACAAGGTTGGCGTCGAGCGCCGCCTGCTCACGGCCGGCGAGAACAAGGGCTTCCTCGATCCGTTCAGCCCGATGAGCGATACGCAGCGCGCGCACGCCCAGACAATGCTCAACCAGATCCACGCGCAGTTCATCAACGTGGTGAAGACCGGCCGCGGCGATCGCCTGAAGCTCGACACCCCGGGCCTGTTCAGCGGCCTCTTCTGGAGCGGCGAGCAGGCAGTCGAATACGGCTTGGCCGACCAGCTCGGCAACGTCGATTTCGTGGCGCGCGAGGTGATCAAGGCCGAAGAAGTCATCGACTACACCCGCCGCGACAACGTGGCAGAAAAGCTGGCCAAGAAGTTCGGCGCTGCCATGGGCGAAGCCTCGGTGCGCTCGCTGCAGGTGGCGACACCCGCACTGCGCTGAAGCAGATCAAACCTTCGATCTTCAGCCCGCTTCGCTGCGCGTGAAGCGGGCCGAGGCGGCCAGCGCCGCGGCAAAGATCACCACCACATAGAGCGCGGCGGTCAGCGAACTGGCCCGCGCCAGCAGGCCGATCACCGCGGGTCCGGCCATGAATCCGAGATAGGCCACGGCCGATACCGACGCGATGCCGCTGGCGGGCTCGACGCCCGGCACGCGGGCCGAGGCGCCGAACAGGATCGGCACCACGTTCGCAAAACCGACGCCGACGCCTGCGAAGCCGACCAGGGCGAGCCAGGGCAGGTCGGTCAGCAGCACCAGCGTCATTGCGGCGGCCGCCAGCACGCCGCTGCCGCGCAGCAAGGCCACCGGGGTGAAACGGGCGCGCATCGCGTCGCCGCCGAAACGCGCGGCCGCCATGGCTGCGGAGAAGGCTGCATAGGCGAGCGCGGCCTGCTTCTGCGGACTGCCCAGCTCCTGCTGCATATAGAGAACGCTCCAGTCGTAGATCGCACCCTCGGCGATCAGGCCCAGCGCCGCCAGAATGCCAAGCACTGCGAGGGGGCCACGGGGCAGCCGGAAGCTGTGGTCGGCGCCAGCCGTGCCGCTCGCGGCGGCCACCTTGGGCAGCATGCGCGTCGAGGACAGTGCGACGAGCAGCACCATCGCCGCGGCAACGAGCAGCAGGTGCGTCTGTGCACCCATTCCCGCCGCAAGCACCGCACTGCCGCTCGCGGCGCCGGCCATGCCGCCCAGGCTGAACATGCCGTGCATGCCGCTCATCAGCGGCGTGCCGCTTTGCATTTCGAGCTGCGCCGCTTCGGTGTTGATGGCCACGTCGAACACGCTGGTGACGAGGCCGAACGCGGCCAGCAGGCCCATCAGCGCGAAGTAGCCCGGCATGGCGATCAGCCCGGCCAGCAGCAGCGCATAGACGCAGCCGGAGAGGGCGGCGATCCGTCGCGGACCGTGGCGGCCGATCCAGCGGCCCGCGCTGGTCAGGCCGAACATCGCGCCGGCGCCTGCGGCGAGCAGGGCCAGCCCGAGCTGGGCTTCATCGAGGCCGTAGTGCGCCTTGACCGTGGGCACGTGCACGCCCCAGGTCGCGAAGATGAAGCCGGAAGAGAAGAACTGCGCGCGCGAGGCCCAGCGCGTGCCGGCGGTCACCACCACCATCGTCAGCGCCCGATTGCGAACACCGCGGGCAGGCGTTCGTCGGTTGCGATCTGCGGCTTGGCGCGCCAGGATTTCACGGTCTCGCTGCGAACGTGGGACGTTGCCAGGGTCAGGCCGCGTGCGACGGCGAGGCGGGTGTTCTGGTGCATCGTCTGAACCAGCGCCTGCAGCAGCGCAGCATTGCGGTAGGGCGTTTCGATGAAGAGCTGCGTCTGACCGGTCTTGAGGGCGATCGCTTCGAGTTCGCGGATGCGCGTCTGGCGCTCGCCCGCGTCCTGCGGCAGATAGCCGACGAAGGCGAAGTTCTGGCCGTTCAGGCCGCTCGCGGCCAGGGCCAGCAGCAGCGAGACCGGACCGGTCAGCGGCACCACGGTAATCCCCAGGTCGTGCGCGGCGCGCGCCACCGAGGAGCCGGGGTCGGCCACCGCCGGCATGCCGGCTTCGCTCAGCAGGCCGATGTCGTGGCCCTCGAGCGCGGCGGCCAGCATCGGCCGGGCATCGAACTGGCCGGCGTGATCGCCTTTCTTGTGCACTTCGCGCGGAAGTTCCTGGATGTCCTGCGCTTGCAGCGGAGCGGCCAGTGGCGCGACGGCATCGATGCGCTTGAGGTACGCGCGGGCGGATTTCGCGTTCTCGCAGATCCAGTGCGTGATGCCGGCGGCCACCTGCAGGGTGCCGAGCGGCAGGGCGTCCTGCAGCGGAGCCTGGACGTCGCAGCCGAAATCGAGCGGCGCGGGAACGAGGTAGAGCTTGCCGTGGGTCACAGGAGTTCGACCCCCGCAGCGCGCAACATCTGGCAGGTGCGGATCAGCGGAAGGCCGACCAGCGCGGTCGGGTCGTCGCTGTCGATGGCGTTCAGGAGGGCGATGCCGAGGCCTTCGCTCTTGGCGCTGCCGGCGCAGTCGTAGGGCTGCTCGGCTTGAAGATAACTCTCGATGGCGGCGTCGCTGAACTCGCGGAACACAACGCGGACCGGCGCCAGGTCGCGTTGCACGAAGCCGGTGGCGTGGCAGACGACGGCGACGGCGGTCTGGAAGATCAGCGTCTGGCCACGCATCCGGCGCAATTGAGCGGTGGCGCGGGCATGGTCGCCGGGCTTGCCGAGCGCTTCGCCGGCGAGGTCGGCCACCTGGTCGGAGCCGATGACCACCGCTTCGGGAAAGCGGGCGGCGACGGCGTTGGCCTTTTCCAGCGCGAGGCGTTCGGCGAGGGCGCGGGGCGTTTCGCCGTCCAGTGCGGTTTCATCCACTTCCGGGGCGTGCACATCGAAGGGCAGGCGCAGGCGGTTCATCAGTTCGCGGCGGTAGCGCGAGGTCGAGGCGAGGATCACGGGGCGTTGCATGAGGACGATTGTGCGTGAGCTGCGCAAAAACCTTCTGGCTCGCACCATGCCGGTGAAGCGGCCGGCGCGCTAGACTGGCGCGGATGAAGAGAGAATTTGCACCCGAACGGCTCGACGTGGCCGGCTTTGCCGCCGCAGCCGCAACCCTGAATGCGGACGATCCGGTCCCTGATTACGTGCGCCTTGTCGCCGAACTGGCGGATCCCGCCGCCAATGCTGTCGTCCACTGGGAAGCCACCGGCGAGGAGCGCCCGGGCGCCGACGGCAAGGCCGCGCCCTGGCTGCACCTGGAAGCCGAAGCAGTCGTTCCGCTGACGTGCCAGCGCTGCCTGGCGCCTGTCGAGACGGAACTGGTGGTGGACCGCTGGTTCCGTTTCGTCGCCGACGAGGCCACGGCGGAGTCAGAGGACGACGAATCCGAGGAAGACCTGCTGGTCGTCAGCCGGGATTTCGACCTGCATACCCTGATCGAGGACGAACTCCTGATGGAAATTCCCGTCATGCCGGTCCACGACGTCTGTCCGGTGCCTGTCCAGTTGTCGTCCAGCGACGATGACTTCCAAGCCGCCGAGGAAGCCAAGCCGAACCCCTTCGCGGTGCTCGGAGCGTTGCGTTCGCGCAAGCCGGAAGAGGGCAAGTAGCCCTTTCCCGGCGGCTGGGCTATAATCATGGGCTTCGCGCGCGCCGCCGTGAGCAGCGATACAGACAAGGGCATTCCATACATGCCGCGCACTTTTTTGTATCGCCACCGCTTGAGCCCGTATCCAGTCACTCACCTAACAGTCCAGGAGCCATCATGGCCGTCCAGCAAAACAAGAAGTCGCCTTCCAAGCGCGGCATGCACCGTTCACACAACGCACTGGTCGTGCCCGGCATCGCCGTGGAGCCGACCACTGGCGAAACGCACCTGCGCCACCACATCAGCCCGAACGGTTTCTACCGTGGCCGTCAGGTGCTCAAGAACAAGTCCGAAGCCTGATTTCGCATCCCAAGGCCAAGGCCCGAAGCTACTTTTCCTGTAGCGTCGGGCCTTTGTTTTGATGGCTACGTCTTCTTCTCCCGCATTCACCGCTGCGCCTTCTGCAATCACGCTCGCCGTGGATTGCATGGGAGGCGACCATGGGCCGCGCGTCACGCTTGCGGCCTGCCGCGCGTTTCTCGAGCGGCACAGCGAGGCCTCGTTGTTGCTGGTCGGTGCGCCGGCCGCGCTGGCGGGCTTCGCCGCGCATCCACGCGCCCGCATCGTTGCTGCCAGCGAAGTGGTGGGCATGGACGATCCCATTGAAATCGCGCTGCGCAAGAAGAAGGACTCTTCGATGCGCGTCGCGATCCAGCAGGTCAAGGATGGTGCCGCCCAGGCGGCCATTTCAGCCGGCAACACCGGCGCCTTGATGGCGATTGCGCGCTACCTGCTCAAGACGCTCGACGGCATCGACCGCCCCGCGATCGCCCCGCAACTCCCGAATGCCAAGGGCGGCGCGACAACCGTTCTCGACTTGGGTGCCAACGTCGATTGCGACGCCGAGGACCTGCTTCAGTTCGCCGTGCTCGGCTCGGCACTGGTCTCGGCGCTGACCGGCAACGAGGCGCCTACAGTCGGCCTGCTCAATATTGGCGAAGAAGCCATCAAGGGCAGCGAAACGATCAAAAAAGCAAGCCAATTGCTGCGTACGGCGGCGAACTCCAAGGATCTAAACTTCTACGGCAACGTGGAAGGCAACGATATTTTCAAGGGCACCACCGACATCGTCGTCTGCGACGGTTTCGTCGGAAATGTGGCGCTGAAGGCCAGCGAGGGCGTTGCTTCGATGATCGGCGACTTCATTCGCGTTGAATTTTCTCGAAGCATCTTCACAAAGATTGCAGCAATTGTTGCTTATCCGGTTCTAAAAGCGTTCAAAAGCCGCCTAGACCACCGTCGATACAACGGAGCTGCCTTGCTGGGACTGCGCGGCCTGGTTTTCAAGAGCCATGGCTCGGCCGACGAAGTGGCTTTCGGCCATGCGCTGGATCGCGCTTATGATGCCGCTCGCAACAACCTGCTCGATCGCGTGCGGGCCCGTATCGCCCACGCCGCGCCTTTGCTCGCGCGGCAGGAACCGGCGGTGCCGGTCGACGCGACAGCCCTCCACGTTTGATGACCCCTTTTTCACGTATCACCGGCACCGGCAGCTATCTGCCCCCGCGCCGCGTGACCAATGACGATCTCGCCAAGGAATTGGCGTTGCGCGGCATCGAAACCTCCGATCAGTGGATCGTCGAACGCACCGGCATCCATGCGCGCCACTTTGCCGCGCCGGATGTCGGCAGCAGCGACCTCGGCCTCGAGGCCGCGAAGCACGCACTCGAAGCGGCGGGCCGCAAGGCCAGCGACGTCGACCTGATCATCGTCGCGACCTCGACGCCCGACATGGTGTTTCCGTCGTCGGCTGCCATCTTGCAGAACAAGCTCGGCATTGCCGGTTGCCCGGCATTCGACGTCCAGGCTGTCTGCAGCGGCTTCGTTTATGCGCTGACCGTGGCCGACGCCATGATCCGCACCGGCACCGCGCGCTGTGCGCTGGTGATCGGCGCCGAAGTGTTCTCCCGCATCCTCGATTTCAATGACCGCACCACCTGCGTGCTGTTCGGCGACGGCGCGGGCGCCGTGGTGCTCGAGGCCAGCGACGAGCCCGGCATCCTGTCGAGCGACCTTCACGCGGACGGCAAGCACGTCGGCATCCTGTGCGTGCCGGGTCATGTGTCCGGCGGCAACGTGCTGGGCACGCCGCTGCTGCACATGGATGGCCAGGCCGTGTTCAAGCTGGCAGTCCGGGTGCTCGAAGAGGCCGCGCGCGCCGCGCTGACCAAGGCCGGCAAGACCGAGGCCGATATCGACTGGCTGATTCCGCACCAAGCCAACATCCGCATCATGGAAGGCACGGCCAAGAAGCTGAAGCTGCCGCGCGAGAAACTGATCGTCACCGTCAACGAGCACGGCAACACATCGGCCGCCTCGATCCCGCTGGCGCTCGACGAAGCGGTGCGGTCCGGCAAGGTGAAGAAGGGCGAAACCCTCATGCTCGAAGGTGTGGGCGGCGGTTTCACCTGGGGCGCCGTGCTATTGAATCTGTAGCGTGTTGCAGTCCTGCCGGGGCTGCGATGCGATATGACGCATAGAACAATGAAATCCTTTGCTTTTGTTTTTCCGGGTCAGGGCTCGCAGGCTGTCGGCATGCTCGACGCCTGGGGCGACCATCCGGCCGTGGCCGAAACGCTGCGCGAGGCTTCCGAAGCGCTGGGCGAAGACATCGGAGCGCTGATCAAGAACGGCCCCAAGGAAGATCTGGCGCTCACCACCAACACGCAGCCCGTGATGCTGGTCGCCGGTGTCGCGGCCTGGCGCGCCTGGCTGTCCGAAGGCGGTGCAACGCCTTCCGTCGTGGCCGGCCATTCGCTGGGCGAGTACTCGGCGCTGGTGGCTTCCGGCGTGCTGACGCTGGCGCAGGCCGCGCCGCTGGTGCGTTTTCGTGCGCAGGCCATGCAGCAGGCTGTGCCTGTCGGTGTCGGCGCCATGGCTGCCGTGCTGGGCATGGAGTCCGGCAAGGTCGTGGCAGGCTGCGCGGAAGCGACGGCCTCCTTCGGCGCAGGCAGCGCCGAAATCGTCGAAGCCGTGAACTTCAACGATCCGGCGCAGACCGTGATCGCCGGCAGCAAGGCCGCGGTCGACAAGGCCTGCGAGCTGCTCAAGGCCAATGGCGCCAAGCGCGCGCTGCTGCTGCCCGTTTCGGCGCCTTTCCATTCGAGCCTGATGAAGCCCGCCGCCGAGGCGCTGCGCGAAAAGCTCGCCACCCTCACGCTCGCTGCGCCGCAGATTCCGGTGCTGAACAACATCGACGTGGCCGTCGAGACCGACGCAGACCGCATCCGCGACGCCCTGGTGCGCCAAGCCGCCGGCCCGGTTCGCTGGGTCGAGAGCGTGCAGGCCTTGAAACTGCGCGGTGTAGCCGCCATCATCGAGTGCGGGCCCGGCAAGGTGCTGGCCGGCATGGTCAAGCGCATCGCCCCCGATCTGGAAGCCGCGTCGGTGTACGACCCGGCGACGCTCGCAGACACCCGACAATCGCTCGCCGGCTGAACGGCGCAAGGCCCCGATACTTTTTATATGAGCATTCCCAAATTCGAAGGGCAAGTCGCCCTGGTCACCGGCGCGTCGCGCGGCATCGGCGCAGCGATTGCGCTCGAGTTGGCGCAGCGTGGCCTGAAGGTCGTCGGCACCGGCACCACCGAAGACAGCGCGGCGAAGATCACTTCGGCACTGAGCGCGTTCGATGGCCGTGGCCGTGCACTCAACGTGAATGACGCCGCCGCCGTCGAGGCGCTGATCGACGAGATCGTCCAGGCCTACGGCGCGATCCACGTGCTGGTCAACAACGCCGGCATCACGCGCGACACACTCGCCATGCGCATGAAGGACGACGACTGGGATGCGGTGCTCGACACCAATCTCAAGGCCGTGTTCCGCCTCTCGCGCGCTGTGATCCGCCCGATGATGAAGCAGCGCTACGGCCGCATCATCAGCATCACGAGCGTGGTGGGCGCCTCCGGCAATGCCGGCCAAGCCAACTACGCCGCCGCCAAGGCCGGCGTCGCGGGCATGACCCGCGCCCTGGCCCGCGAACTGGGCAGCCGCAACATCACCGTCAACTGCGTCGCGCCGGGCTTCATCGAAACCGACATGACGGCGAGCCTCCCCGAGGCGCAGCAACAAGCACTTCTGCAGCAGATTCCGCTGGGACATCTGGGCAAGCCGGCCGACATCGCGCATGCGGTGGCGTACCTCGCATCGCCCCAGGCGTCCTACGTGACCGGGCAGGAGTTGCATGTGAATGGCGGCATGCACATGTAGCCGCAAGGCGCAATCTTTCCCGTACCGGGGGTGCGGCAAATGCCACAATCCGCCCGGCTAAAATCCACCGATTACCTACAACCCTCAGAGGGAACCAAATGAGCGATATCGAAGCACGTGTCAAGAAAATCATCGCCGAGCAACTCGGCGTGGAAGAGTCCCAAGTGACGAATGAAAAGGCTTTCGTGGCCGACCTCGGCGCTGACTCGCTCGACACGGTCGAACTCGTGATGGCACTCGAAGACGAGTTCGGCATCGAGATCCCCGATGAAGATGCCGAGAAGATCACCACGGTGCAAAACGCCGTCGACTACGCCACCAAGAATCAAAAGGCCTGATTGGCCAGCTGACACTGCGACTGCGGCCGGCGGCTTTTTCCTGAACCGCACGCGCCGACCAGCAACTGTTCAGCGCTTCCAGAAAGGTTTGCCGGCATGACCAAACGCCGCGTCGTCGTGACCGGACTCGGTTGCATCGCTCCTGTCGGAAACACCGCAACTGAATCCTGGGCCAACTTGTTGGCCGGGAAGTCGGGTATTGCGAACATCACCGCGTTCGATGCAAGCGCCTTCGCCTGCAAGTTCGCCGGTGAGGTGAAGGGTTTCGACATCACCAAATACATCTCGGAGAAAGAAGCGCGTCACATGGACCGCTTCATTCATCTGGGGCTTGCCGCCGCCATCCAGGCGGTGCAAGACAGCGGACTGCCGACCGGCGAAGCGCTGTCCTATGAAGAGGCCGTTCGCATCGGCTGCAACATCGGCTCGGGCATCGGCGGTCTGCCGATGATCGAACAGACGCATGGCGAGTACGCGAGTCGCGGCCCGCGCCGCATCTCGCCGTTCTTCGTGCCGGCGTCGATCATCAACATGATCTCGGGCCACGTGTCGATCAAGTACGGCTTCAAGGGCCCGAACATCGCCGTCGTGACCGCCTGCACCACGGGCCTGCATGCCATCGGCACGTCGGCACGCATGATCGAGTACGGCGATGCCGACGTCATGATCGCCGGCGGCGCCGAGTCGACCATTTCGCCGCTCGGCATCGGTGGCTTCACCGCGCCGCGCGCGCTGAGCACGCGCAACGACGATCCCGCCACGGCCTCGCGCCCGTGGGACAAGGATCGCGACGGCTTCGTGCTGGGCGAGGGCGCAGGCGTGCTGGTGCTCGAGGAGTACGAGCATGCCAAGGCGCGCGGCGCCAAGATCTACGCGGAAGTCGCGGGCTTCGGCCTGACCGGCGACGCGTACCACATGACCGCGCCCGACGTCGACGGCCCCCGCCGTTCGATGGCGATGGCGCTGGCCAATGCAGGGGTCAATGCCGACCAGGTCCAGTACCTGAACGCGCACGGCACCTCGACGCAGATCGGCGACCTCAACGAGACCAACGCGGTCAAGCTCGCCTTCGGCGATCACGCGAAGAAGCTCGTCGTGAATTCGACCAAGTCCATGACCGGCCACTTGCTGGGCGGCGCGGGCGGCATCGAATCGGTGTTCACGGTGCTTGCGCTGCACGAGCAGAAGAGCCCGCCGACCATCAACATCTTCAACCAGGATCCGGAGTGCGATCTCGACTACTGCGCCAACGAGGCGCGCGATCTGAAGATCGATGTCGCGGTCAAGAACAACTTCGGCTTCGGCGGCACCAACGGCACGCTGGTGTTCAAGCGCGCTTGAGCATTGCTCTCCCATGCACAGCGCGCCGTCGGTGACCTATCCGGTGGGGCGCTCACGCGGTGCTACCCGGATTCTTGTTGTTCTCTGGACCTTGGGCGCTTGCTGCGCGGGCGCATCCTGCTATCTCTTCGATAGCGCTGGATGGCGCCAGCTGCTGCTGGTCCTCAGCGTCGTGTTCTCTGGCATTGCCGCGGGCTTCGGCTTGCGGCGCGAAGGCGCTGCCACGCTGCACTTCGACGGGCTTCATTGGTCCCTGACGGGGGCTGATCCGACCCGTGGCGTTCGCGCGGCGCGGGCCACGGTTGCGCTCGATTTCCAATCGCTGATGCTGGTCAGGCGCTCGGAGCCGGGCCGCGCTGCGCGCTGGGTCTGGCTCGAGCAGAGCTCCATGCCCGAGCGCTGGCGCGATGTGCGCCGCGCGGTGTATGCACGCGCGCCCGCCGCTGAGTCTGCCGGCGATCCGTGGCGCGCGACGGCCCCCGCCGACGCGCCCTGAAATCCCGTCGATGACAACTTCTCCCCCGCCAGTGCCACCGGATTCCGGCCTGACCGACGCGCCGCCCGAGGCGCCGCGCCCGGGCGAGGTCGATTTCCAGCTGGTCCAGCGCACGGTCGCGGGGGACCAGAAGGCTTTCGAGCTCTTGGTCATCAAGTACCAGCGCCGCATCGAGCGGCTGATCGGCCGCATGGTGCGCGATGTCGACCTGGTCGAGGACATCGCCCAGGAAACCTTCATCCGCGCCTACCGCGCGCTGCACCAGTTCCGCGGCGAGGCGCAGTTCTACACCTGGCTCTACCGGATCGCGGTCAACACCGCCAAGAAGGCGCTGGTGGACATGAAGCGCGATCCGACCATCTCCGAAAGCGCGCTGCGGCCGTCTTCTGACGACGACGATGAAACTTACCGTCCCGGAAACGAACCAATCAGCGACGAAACCCCCGAATCGGTCATGGCAGCGAACGAAATCGCCAGTGCCGTCGAGGCAGCCATGGAAGCGCTCCCAGCCGAGTTGCGCCAGGCAGTCACGCTGCGCGAGATCGAGGGAATGAGTTACGAAGAAATTGCCGAGGTCATGGATTGCCCTATCGGCACGGTGCGCTCACGTATTTTCCGGGCGCGCGAAGCCATTTCGGCCAGGGTCAAACCGCTTCTGGACAACCAGTCCGGCAAGCGTTGGTAAGTAAGCAGGTGAATGAAATGAATCAGACGATGACGGTTCGTGAACAGGTGTCCGCACTTGCGGATGGTCATTTGCAGGGCGAGGCGTTCGCGCAGGCGATCGATGCGGTCTGCACCGAGGGCGATTCGCGCGCAGCCTGGCACACCTACCACGTGGTGGGCGACGTGTTGCGTTCGGGCTCTCATTCGACGTGCAGCGACAGCTCGGCGTTCCTCGCGCGTTTCCAGCAACGACTCGCCGCCGAACCCGTGATTGCGATGCCGGCGCTGGTGCCAGCGGCCGCGCCTGCAGCGATCCAGATTCAGCGCAGGGTCGATGCGGCCAACGAGCCGGTCTTCCGCTGGAAACTGGTGGCGGGCGCCGCTTCGATGGTGGCCGTGGCCGCCATCAGCTGGACGCTCATCGGCAGTGGCACCGCTGGTTCGCAAGCTGGCGCGCAGATTGCGGCCCAGCAACAACCTGCGACGAATTCGGTCCTGGCGGCAGCGGCTATCGGCAGCCAGCAGCCGGCCGGTGCCACGTTGACGCCGACCCGCGTGATGGTCGGCAACGGCAATCCGCAGGTCATGCTGCGCGATCCGCGTCTCGATCAATTGCTCGAAGCGCACCAGCAGGCTGGCGGTGCTTCGCAAATGCCTTCCGGTTTCCTGCGCAACGCCACCTTCGAGGGACCTACGCGCTGAGGCGCGTCCGTAACCGCCCGCAATGACCGTTCAGATGCCGATCTCCGCACGCGCGTTCGTGCTTGTGTTTGCAGCCTTCTGCTTCGCGCAGGTTGCCACCGCACAAAACCGCTCCGGCCCGGCGACCGCCAAGGGTGCGGCTGCGGCGCAGACGGACGAGCCACCGGCGATGAGCGTGGCCGACTGGCTGCAGCGCATGCACACTGGCGCGCGGCAACGCAACTATGTGGGCACCTTCGTGGTGTCGGCGCCCGGCGGCGACCTGTCGAGCGCGCGCATCTGGCATGTGCGCGACGGCGATCATCAGATCGAGCGCATCGAGGCTCTCTCAGGCCCGCCGCGCTCGACCTTCCGGCGCAATCGCAATGTCATGACTTTCCTGCCCGAGGCGAAGGTCGTGAAGGTCGAAAAGCGCGAGAACCTCGACCTCTTCCCCAACCTGCCGGACAAGACCGATTCGTCGATCGGCGACTTCTACGACGTGCGCGCGATCGGCAAGGACCGCGTGGCCGGCTTCGATGCCGACGTGGTTCAGTTGGTGCCGCACGACGGCCTGCGCTTCGGCTACCGCATCTGGAGCGAGCGCCGCTCGGGCCTGGTGGTGAAGCTGCAGACCATCGACAGCGAATCGCGGGTGGTGGAGCAATCGGCATTCTCCGAACTGCAGCTCGATGCGCCCGTGAAAGCGCAGGCGCTGGCGCAGATGATGACCAACACCTCGGGCTACCGCATCGAGAAGCTGGAGCTCGAGCGCACCACGGCACAGGACGAAGGCTGGACACTCAGCGCGCCCGTGGCGGGCTTCAAGCCCCGCAGCTTCTTCCGCCGGCCGACCGCTGGTGGCGACAAGTCGAAGCAGGATGCGGCAACGGTCCAGTGGACTTTTTCGGATGGCTTGGCCTCGGTGTCGCTTTTCATCGAGCGCTACGATGCCGCCCGTGCGCCGCGCGACGGCATGCTGACCATCGGCGCCACCAATGCGATCCGCCGGCGGTTGCCCGAACCCGCGAGCGACTGGTGGCTGACCGCGGTGGGCGAGGTGCCGCCGCAGACGCTCAATGCATTTGCCCAAAGCCTTGCACGCACACGCTGACAAGCCATTCAAGCGCAGATGGCGCTGAACCAAGCGCGCAGCGCCAACTCATAGCTTCTGTTGTTTAGCCGCTCTCTGTTCTTTTGAAAGAAAACCGATGATGTTCAAAGTCGAGGGACACAAGCTTCGTTCCGGTGTGCTGGCTTTCGCGCTCGCATTGACAGCCGGAGCCACCTTCCTTCCCGTGGAGCCCGTCCACGCGCAAACGCGCACGCTGCCCGACTTCACCGACCTGGTCGACCAAGTCGGTCCCTCCGTCGTCAACATCCGCACCGTCGAGAAGGTCGCGCAACGCGGCACCGGCAACGGCGAGATGGACGAGGAAATGCAGGAATTCTTCCGTCGCTTCTTCGGGCAGCCCGCGCCGGGCACGCCGCGCCAGGGGCCGCGCCCCAACAGGCCGCAGCAGCCCCAGGAAGAGGAGCGCCCGCGCGGTGTCGGCTCCGGCTTCATCCTGACGGCCGACGGGTACGTCATGACCAATGCGCACGTGGTGGAAGACGCCTCCGAGGTGCTGGTCACGCTGCCCGACAAGCGCGAGTTCAAGGCCAAGATCGTCGGCGCCGACAAGCGCACCGACGTCGCGGTCGTCAAGATCGAAGCCACCGGCCTGCCCGCGGTGAAGGTGGGCGACATCTCCAAGCTGCGCGTTGGCGAATGGGTGATGGCCATCGGCTCGCCCTTCGGCCTGGAGAACACCGTCACGGCCGGCATCGTGAGCGCCAAGCAGCGCGACACCGGCGAATACCTGCCGTTCATCCAGACCGACGTGGCCATCAACCCCGGCAACTCGGGCGGTCCGCTGATCAACATGCGCGGCGAAGTGGTTGGCATCAACAGCCAGATCTACTCGCGCTCGGGTGGCTTCATGGGCATCTCGTTCTCGATCCCGATCGACGAGGCGATCCGCGTGAGCGAACAGCTGCGCACCACGGGGCGTGTTTCCCGCGGCCGCATCGGCGTGCAGATCGACCAGGTCACGAAGGACGTGGCCGAAGCCATCGGCCTGAGCAAGGCGCAGGGCGCGCTGGTGCGCGGCGTCGAAGCCGGCTCGCCCGGCGAGAAGGCCGGTGTGGAGCCGGGTGACGTCATCACCAAGTTCGACGGCAAGCCCATCGAGAAGCCGAGCGATCTGCCGCGCCTCGTGGGCAACACCAAGCCGGGCACGAAGAGCACGCTCACGGTGTCCCGTCGCGGCAGTTCGCGCGACCTGAGCGTGACCATTGCCGAGATCGAGCCCGACAAGCCAGCCAAGCGTGCCTCCGATCGTGACGAACCGGCACCGAAGCCATCGGCCTCCGCGGCGGCCAAGTCGCTCGGTCTTGCTGTCAGCGATCTCAACGATGCGCAGAAGAAGGAGCTCAAGCTCAAGGGCGGCGTGAAGGTCGACACGGCCAGCGAAGCTGCTGCGCGTGCCGGCCTTCGCGAAGGCGACATCATCCTGGCCGTGGGCAACATCGAGGTGGCCAACACCCGCGAGTTCGAGTCGGCGCTCGCCAAGGCCGACAAGAACAAGGCGCTCAGCGTGTTGTTCCGGCGTGGCGATTGGGCGCAGTACGCTTTGATCCGCCCCACACGCTGATCCGGCGCCGCCGTCAAGTGGCCCCACCCCGCAGTCGGGTTTGGGGCCATTTTTTTGAGGTGTTTACGACGTTCGGGCGTGGATCCCTAAAAAAATCTGAGACTCCAAAAGTCCTGATTTTGGTTTGCAGCCACTAACTTTCTGAGAGGCTAAGGACGGTTTTCGGTAGAATAGAGCACTTGCAGCGGCCGGTCAGCGCATAAGGAGTGCAACGACCTTCACGATGCGAGATGTCAGACAGCAGTCCACCGGTGCTCCACAGATCGCCCACAAGTTGTTCAGTGAGTGCTCCACCGATCCTGTGGATAACCTGTTTGTATCTTTGATGTTGTGGACCCGCAACGAGCCCTTTGGACCCTGTTCCCGGATGTACGTGCCTCCCTTTTTGCCTACAATGAAGTTCCAACTACTGCAGTTGCCATTGCTTGTTGGTTCAGGGCGCGTCTCCAGAAGACGCGCCCTTTTTTCTTGCCCGCTCACCGCTGGGCACGAGCCAATTCAAGTACTTAAGCGTTCCCGTTGATGAATCACATCAGAAATTTTTCGATCATTGCGCACATCGATCACGGCAAGTCGACGCTCGCAGACCGTTTGATCCAGCGTTGCGGCGGCCTCGCAGAACGCGAGATGGAAGCGCAGGTGCTCGACTCGATGGACATCGAAAAAGAGCGTGGGATAACCATCAAGGCGCAGACCGCTGCGCTGCACTACAAGGCACTCGATGGACAGGTCTACAACCTCAATCTGATCGACACGCCGGGCCATGTCGACTTCTCTTATGAAGTGAGCCGCTCGCTGTCCGCATGCGAAGGCGCGCTGCTTGTCGTCGATGCATCGCAAGGCGTCGAAGCGCAGACGGTGGCCAACTGCTACACCGCGCTCGACCTCGGCGTCGAAGTGGTGCCGGTGCTCAACAAGATGGATTTGCCGAACGCCGATCCCGACAACGCGCGCACCGAAATCGAAGACGTGATCGGCATCGACGCGACCGATGCGATTCCGTGCTCCGCCAAGACGGGCCTGGGCATCGACGAGATCCTCGAAGCCATCGTGCACAAGATGCCGGCGCCGCGCGGCAATCCCGACGGGCCGTTGCGCGCGATGATCGTTGACAGCTGGTTCGACGCCTACGTCGGCGTCGTCATGCTGGTGCGCGTTGTCGACGGCCGACTGGTGAAAGGCGAGCGCATCAAGATGATGGCGTCCGGCGCCATGTACAACGCCGACAACATCGGCGTCTTCACGCCGGCCACCGAACCGCGCGCTTCGCTCGAGGCGGGCGAGGTGGGCTTCATCATCGCGGGCATCAAGGAATTGCAGGCCGCCAAGGTCGGTGACACCGTCACGCTGATCAAGGCGGGCACAGGTGGTGCGGCCGCCACCGCCACCGAGGCGCTGCCGGGCTTCAAGGAAATCCAGCCGCAGGTGTTTGCCGGCCTCTACCCGACCGAAGCGAGCGAGTACGACTCGCTGCGCGACGCGCTCGAGAAGCTCAAGCTCAACGATTCGTCGCTGCGCTACGAGCCCGAGGTGAGCCAGGCGCTGGGCTTCGGTTTCCGCTGCGGCTTCCTCGGCCTGCTGCACATGGAAATCGTGCAGGAGCGGCTGGAGCGCGAGTTCGACCAGGACCTGATCACGACCGCGCCGAGCGTGGTTTACCAGGTGGTGCGCAACGACGGCGAAGTCATCATGGTGGAGAACCCGTCCAAGATGCCCGACGTCGGCAAGATGAGCGAGATCCGCGAGCCGATCGTGACCGTGCATCTCTACATGCCGCAGGAATACGTGGGCGCTGTCATGACGCTGGCCAACCAGAAGCGCGGCGTGCAGATGAACATGGCCTACCACGGCCGCCAGGTCATGCTGACCTACGAGATGCCGCTCGGCGAGATCGTGCTGGACTTCTTCGACAAGCTCAAATCGGTCAGCCGGGGCTATGCCTCCATGGACTACGAGTTCAAGGAGTACCGCGCCTCGGACGTGGTCAAGGTCGACATCCTGCTGAACGGCGAGAAGGTCGATGCGCTGTCCATCATCGTGCACCGCACCCAGTCGCAGTACCGCGGCCGGGCGGTGGTCTCGAAGATGCGCGAGATCATTTCGCGCCAGATGTTCGACGTTGCGATCCAGGCTGCCATCGGGGTCAACATCATTGCGCGTGAGACAATCAAGGCCCTCCGCAAGAACGTGCTGGCCAAGTGCTACGGCGGCGACATCACCCGCAAGAAGAAGCTGCTCGAGAAGCAGAAGGCGGGCAAGAAAAGAATGAAGCAGATCGGTTCCGTCGAGGTTCCGCAAGAGGCCTTCCTGGCGATTCTGCAAGTCGAAGACTGATCAAAAAATGGCACTCATCACTTCCCTGGTCCTTGCGGCGTTCGCCAGCTATGTCGGCGCCTGGTATTTCGGCGCGATCGAAGGCAACTTCGCATTGCTGCTGTTCGTGGCCACGGTGGTCACCGGTCTCTACTGGCTGGCCGAGCGTTTCTATTTCCTGCCGAAACGCGAAGCGGCTGCCGCCCGGCTCGAAGCCTCGATGGCCGAGCGCAATGCGCGGCTGGCCGGCCAGGGCATCACCCAGGTCGACACCGCCGACACCAAGGCCAGCGAGCGCCTGCTGATGCAGCCCTGGTGGCTGGACTGGACGGCGGGCCTGTTCCCTGTGATCCTGGTGGTGTTCCTGCTGCGGTCGTTTCTCTACGAGCCCTTCAAGATCCCGTCGGGTTCGATGATGCCCACGCTGCTGACCGGCGACCTGATCCTGGTCAACAAGTTCACCTACGGCCTGCGCCTTCCGGTCATCAACGCCAAGATCACCGAGGGCACGCCGCTCGCGCGTGGCGACGTGGTGGTGTTTCGCTATCCGCCCAAGCCGAGCATGGATTACATCAAGCGCGTGGTCGGCATCCCGGGCGACGAGGTGGCCTACCTGAACAAGAAGCTCACGATCAACGGCCAGCCGGTGTCCAAGGATGCGGCGCCCGACTACCTCGACAGCGAATCGATGCGCCTGCTCAAGCAGTTCGACGAGAACCTCAACGGCAAGCAGCACAAGATCCTGAACGACGAAGGCGCGCCTTCCTTCGTGCCGGGCGCCAGCGACTTCCCGTTCCGCGAAAACTGCCGCTACTCGGTCGAAGGCGTGGTGTGCAAGGTGCCTGCCGGCCAGTATTTCATGATGGGCGACAACCGCGATAATTCGGCGGACTCCCGCTTCTGGGGCTTCGTGCCGGACAAGAACATCGTGGGCAGGGCGTTCTTCGTCTGGATGAATTTTGGCGATTTTGGTCGCATCGGTCCATTTCAATAAACAAGCAGTCATTCAACACTGTTCGAGGGGTAAGAGGGCATGAGAGCTAACGGGTCCATCCGCAGCAGGGCCGCGCACCAGCGCGGCATCTCTTTCATCGGTCTGCTGTTCGTCGCAGTGGTACTGGGTTGCCTGGGCGTTGTCGTCGCACAGGTCATCCCGACGCTGATCGAATGGCAAGCCATCGACAAGGCCGCCAACAAGGCCAAGGAAGGCGCAACCGTGCCCGAAGTGCGCGCCATTTTCGATCGCGCCCAGGCCATCGACGACTTCAAGTCGGTCAGCGGCAAGGACCTCGACATCAAGAAGGTCGGCGACAAGGTCGTGGTCTCGTACGCCTACGAGCGCGAGATCCCCCTGTTCGGCCCGGCCTACCTGACGCTCAAGTACAAGGGCGAGACCCGCTGAACGCGGCGCTGAAAAAGGTGGACGGCAGCCTCGTCGCGCTGCAGGCGCGCCTCAAGCATTCGTTCTCCGACACGCGGCTGCTCCAGCTCGCGCTCACGCACCGCAGCTTCTCGGCCGACCACAACGAGCGCCTCGAGTTCCTCGGGGACTCAGTGCTCAACCTGGCGGTATCGCACCTGCTGTACACCCGGCTCTCGGCCTTGCCCGAAGGTGATCTGTCGCGCGTGCGGGCCAACCTGGTCAAGCAGGACACCCTGCACCGCCTGGCGCTCGAACTCCAGCTGTCGCCGCTGCTGCGCCTGGGCGAAGGCGAGGCCCGTTCGGGCGGCCCGAGCCGGCCCTCGATCCTGGCCGACGCGCTCGAAGCGCTGATCGGTGCGGTCTACCTCGACGCCGGCTTTTCGGCCGCCGAGGCGCTGGTGCGCCGGCTCTACGAATCGGTCGAGATCAATCCCCGCATGGAAGCGGCGGCCAAGGACCCCAAGACCGAATTGCAGGAATGGCTGCAGGGCCACAAAATGAAGCTGCCGATGTATCGCGTGGCCGCGACGCTGGGTGCAGCGCACAAACAGACTTTCGATGTCGAGTGCGAGGTGCCCGAGTTGGGCCTTCGCGAACGCGGCATCGGCGGCTCGCGCCGCGCCGGCGAGCAGGCCGCCGCGGCCGCCATGCTGATCCGGCTCAAGGCACGCGGTGCTGCGTGAAATCACAATGAACGACGCTATCCATCCAGAAGCTGCCCCCGAAGACGCCCCAGGCGACACGGCGGCAAGCGGACCCCAACACTGTGGCCTCATCGCCATCGTCGGCAAGCCCAATGTGGGCAAGTCGACCCTCCTCAATGCGCTGGTCGGCCAGAAGATCAGCATCACCTCGCGCAAGGCACAGACCACGCGCCACCGCATCACCGGCATGCGCACGCTGGGTGCGACGCAGTTCGTGTTCGTCGACACGCCGGGCTTCCAGACCCTGCATGCCAACGCGCTGAACAAGTCGCTCAACAAGACCGTGCAGGGCGCGGTGGGCGATGTGGACCTGATCCTGTTCGTGGTCGAGGCCGGCAGCTTCACGCCCGCCGACGAGCGGGTGCTCAAGCTGCTGGGCAAGGGCATTCCGACCGTGCTGCTGGCCAACAAGCTGGACAACGTGCACCGCCGCGGCGACATCGCCCCCTGGCTGCAGACCATGCAGGCCAAGCACGCCTTCGCCGAGTTCGTGCCGATGTCGGCCAAGAACGCCAAGGACGTCGAGCGCCTCTTCGGCATCTGCGAGAAATACCTGCCGGAGCAGCCCTGGTTCTACGCCGAAGACGAACTCACCGACCGCAGCGAGAAATTCCTGGCCGGCGAGCTGGTGCGAGAAAAACTGTTCCGCCTGACCGGCGACGAACTGCCCTACACCTCGACCGTCATCATCGACAAGTTCGAGGAAGAGCCGCCCCAGAAAAAGGGCCAGAAGCGCCTGCTGCGCATCGCCGCCACCATCGTGGTCGAGCGCGACGGCCACAAGGCCATGGTGATCGGCGACAAGGGCGAGCGCATCAAGCGCATCGGCATGGAAACGCGCGTCGAGCTCGAGAAGCTGGCCGATGCCAAGGTGTTCCTCGAACTGTGGGTCAAGGTGCGTTCCGGCTGGGCCGACGACGAAGCCCGGGTCCGGTCGTTCGGCTACGAATGAAGTGGCCGCTGCCCACCGCGTTTCGCATGAACCGGCGTACGTGCTCCATCGCTACGACTGGAGCGAGTCGAGCCTGATCCTGGAGGTCTTCACCCGGCACCACGGGCGCATCGCGCTGGTGGCCAAGGGGGCGAAGCGGCCGAGTTCCAACTTTCGTCCGGTGCTGCTGCCATTGCAGCCCCTGCAGCTCAACTACGGCGGCGACGCCGAGATCCGCACGCTCAAGGGCGCCGAATGGATGGGCGGCCATGTCATGCCGACCGGTGAAGCCCTGCTTTCGGGCTATTACGTCAACGAACTGCTGCTGCGTCTCCTGGCGCGGGACGACGCGCACGAGGCGCTGTTCGATGCCTATGCCGGCGTGGTGCAGGTGCTGGCTGGCGATCACGTCGGCGCGCAGGCAGCGACCCAGGCTGCCGCGCTGCGAGCTTTCGAGCTGATCCTGCTGCGCGAGGTCGGCCTGCTGCCCTCGCTCGACGTGCAGACGCTGACCCTGGAGCCGCTCGACGCTGCCGTGCGCTACAGCCTCGTGCCCGAGGCGGGACTTCGTTCGGCGGCGGACGGGGAGGCCGGGCTGGCCGGCGGCGACTGGCAGGCCCTGCAATCCGTGCTCGACGACCGCGCCCCCTTCACCGCGACCTTGCGCGAAATCGCCACCATGAGCGCCGGCAGCAACAGCGCCCTGCGAAACCAGTTGCGCGCCTTGCTCAACTACCATTGCGGCGTGTCCACGCTGCGCACGCGGCAAATGATGAGAGATCTGCAAGCACTATGAGCACTTCAGGCAACGCCGGCACTACCTCCCTCTCGGTCAACCTCAACAAGGTGGCCTTGGTCCGCAACACGCGCCATCTGGGCATTCCGAGCGTGCTGACTGCCGCCAATGCCTGCCTGGCCGCCGGCGCCCAGGGCATCACCGTCCACCCCCGGCCCGACGCGCGCCACATCCGCGCGCACGACGTGAGCGACCTTTCTGCACTGCTCGCCAAGGACTGGCCCGGCATCGAGTTTAACATCGAAGGCAACCCCTTCCACAACCTCATGGACTTCGTGCGCGAGCTGCGTCCGCACCAAGCGACCTTCGTGCCCGACAGCGAATCCCAGTCGACCAGCGACCACGGCTGGAGCTTTCCCGACGACGCCGAGCGTCTGCGCCCGCTGATCGCTGAAGCCAAGGCCCTGGGCGTGCGCGTCAGCCTGTTCATGGACCCGATCCCCGAGATGATGGCGGCGGTCAAGGCCGTGGGCGCGGACCGCGTCGAGCTCTATACCGAAGGCTATGCCGCATCGCGCGGCACCGCCGACGAGGCGGCCGTGCTCGCGCGCTATGTCGAATCGGCGCGGGCGGCCCAGGCTGCGGGCCTTGGCGTCAATGCCGGCCACGACCTGAGCCGCGACAACCTCACCGCATTCCTGAGCGCCGTTCGCGGCGTCCACGAGGTCTCGATCGGCCACGCCTTCGTCGCCGATGCACTCGAACTCGGCTACACCGCCACGACGCGCGAGTACCTGCGCTGCATCACCGAGGCGCAACAGGCACGGCCTGCATGATCTACGGCATCGGCACCGACATCTGCGACCTGCGCCGCATCGCCGCGACCTTCGAGCGCCAGGGCGAGCGCTTCGCCCGCAAGGTGCTGAGCGACGCCGAATTCACGGTCTGGCAAGCCCGCAGCGCGCGCTGGCCCAAGCGGGGCCTGAGCTACCTCGCCACCCGGTTTTCCGCCAAGGAAGCATTCAGCAAGGCCATTGGCCTCGGCATGCGGATGCCGATGACCTGGCGCTCGTGCGAGATCGCCAACCTGCGCAGCGGCAAGCCCGTCATCGTGCTGCACGGCGAGCTCAAGGACTGGTTCGAGGCCAAGGGCCTCACCGCCCATGTCACGGTGACCGACGAAACCGAATACGCCGCGAGTTTCGTCGTGGTGGAACACAAAGACAGCAAGAACGACGCATGACCCTGACGACAGGCAGCCACACCCACGCGCCGCTCATCATCGATGTGGCGGGCACCGAACTCAACGACGCCGACCGCCGGCGCCTGGCCAATCCGCTGGTGGGCGGCGTGATCCATTTCACCCGCAACTGGCAGGACCGCGCGCAGATGACCGCGCTGAATGCCGAGATCAAGGCGATCCGGCCCGACATGCTGATCTGCGTCGACCACGAAGGTGGGCGCGTGCAGCGCTTTCGCACGGATGGGTTCACACGGCTGCCGTCGATGCGTTCGCTGGGCGAGCTGTGGATGGAAGACGCCATGCGCGCCACGCAGGTTGCAACGGCAGCGGGGCAGGTGCTTGCCGGCGAATTGCGTGCCTGCGGCGTGGACTTCAGCTTCGCGCCGGTGCTCGACCTGGACTACGGCGGCAGCAGCGTGATCGGCGACCGCAGCTTCCACCGCGACCCGCGCGTGGTGGCGCTGCTGGCCAAGAGCGTGATGCACGGCATGTTGCAGATGGGGATGCGCAACTGCGGCAAGCACTTTCCCGGGCATGGGTTCGTGAAGGCGGATTCGCATGTCGAGATTCCGGTCGACAGGCGCAGCCTCAAGGCGATCCTCGAAGACGATGCGCGGCCGTACGGCTGGCTGGCTGGTTCGCTTGCGGCGGTGATGCCGGCGCATGTGATCTATCCGAAGGTCGACAAGCGACCGGCGGGGTTTTCGTCGAAATGGCTGACGGACATCCTGCGCGGACGGCTGGCGTTCAACGGCGCTGTTTTCAGCGATGACCTGAGCATGGAAGCCGGGCGCTACATCGACGGCAAGCTGCTCAGCTACGCCGACGCTGCATTGGCGGCACTCGAGGCTGGTTGCGATCTGGCGTTGCTGTGCAACCAGAGCATGGGCGATGGGCAATCGCTCGACGGGTTGCTCGCGGACTTCGACGCGGCGAAGGCGGCGAGGCGCTGGTTGCCCGACGCCGACAGCGAGAAGCGGCGACGGGCGCTGCTGCCGAGCGAAGTGGCAACCGATTGGCCGGCGATCGTCGCATCGCACGGATACCGCGACGCGCAGCGACGATTGCAGGCGATCTAGAAACCCGGCGAATCCGGGCGGTTTGCACACAACTGACGGCACCTCTTCCATGGCACACATTGGTTACTCCTGGCCGACCTTCGATGCCTTGACGCAGCAAGTGGTCAAGACGATCAATCCCAAGCGCATCCTGGACATCGGGGCCGGTGGGGGCAAGTACGGAGCCCTGCTCAAGAACATCGTGCCGGAGTGCGAACTGACGGCACTTGAATGCGACGATGCCGCATTCCCCCAACTGCGCGAAGTGGGGTATCACCATATTCTTCCCATCACCGCCGACAAGCTCTACGAGCGCGGCGGCGACCTCTATGACGTCGTCATCCTGGGAGACGTCATCGAGCACATGCTCCACTCGCAAGGGCGGGACCTGCTGGAATTCCTCAACTACCGCTCGCGCTACATCATCATCTCGACGCCCGAATGCATGCCGATGAGCCGGGCGGTGTTCTTCGAGGGCCACAACTCTTTGTGGCGACCCGATTCCTTTGGCTGGCACGACTACTGGGCGCACCAGCAATGCGGCCTGATGCATTTCTATCTGCTGAGGGGTCACGACAACTGGGCCGGTCCGGGACTGGCCGAGGTCGTCGATGCCGCGAACGCGGCAGGGATCTTCAATCACTATTCCGAAGAGAAGCGGTTGCCCGTCAAATTGACCCTCCGGGACACGCGCTACAAGGAGCCGCTGGACGAGAACAACGTGACGCTGTTCCGGCCTTTTTGATTCTGACGGGGCCCCGCGCAAGAACTCACGAGCTATGGCGGATATCGAAAAAACCTCTCTGCGCGACATCGACATCATCGTGTCGTACCGGGAAGCCAATGAGGAGCGGCGAGAAAACCTGTACGCCGTTTTGGCGCATCTTGCGTACACCTACTCCGACTACCGGTTGTGGTTGATGGAAGCCGCGGCCACGCCGAGCTTCGACTGGCAACGGCTGAAGGACCCGAAGATCCGGCACGTCTTCATTCCGCACGATGGCCCGTTTCCCAAGTCGATGCTCTACAACGTCGGCGTGCGCTTGTCTCGCAGTCCCGTCATCTGTTTCCACGATGCCGATTCGCTGGCGCGGCCGGTGATCCTGCGGCAATGCGTCGATGCATTGCTCGATGGCCAGAACAGCGATGTGCTCTGCCCCTACTGGAACGTCATCAACGTGTCCGGTGCGCTCAAGCAGAGCTTCATGGAGGTGCCCGACTACGAGCGCTTCACCTCCATCTACAACGAGTCACTGCCGACTGATGCGAACGAGATGTATGCGAGCGCCAACGGGGGCATCGTGTTGTTCAGGAAGCAGGAATACATCCGGGTCGGCGGCTACAACTCGAGGCTCGAAGGATGGGGCGGCGAGGACGATGAACTGCTGCGTCGCGCCGGGCGGCTCGGCCTGCGCTGGCATTCTTTCCATACGCCGCTGGTTCACCTGCACCACGATTCCAGTTCGCGCGCTGCGCACATCGAAGGAATTCGCGGTACCGAAAACCTCCGGGCCTCGTTGGCCATCGAAGACATGTCGCAGGAAGGGCTCGAGACGCTCGCACGCGAGTTGGCCGACTTCTTTCGCTGAATCAATCGATCAGTCAGCGAGCGACCTGGTTGTCGCGCCACGCAAAGAACTGTTCCAGCGCCGGCTGGATGAAAGAGGCCTGCGACTTCGCGGTGAACAGGCGGTGCCCCAGGTCGGCGCGTTCGCGTCGCGCCGCGGGCTCGGAAATCAGCCGCACCGCGGTGTCGGCCAGTTCTTCATAGGGAGCACAGAAAAGGCCTTGCCGCAATTCGGCGCGCAATTCACTGTCGTCGTAGATTTCCGTCAGGATGGCTTTCCTGGCAACGAAGCCGACGGCCAGCCGCGGAAGCTCCACCGTCCGCGTGGTGTCGAGATAGCTCACGTTGAGCATCAGCTTGCTTCGCAGCAGGAGCGCAGATCTTTCTTCGGCGGGAATCGAATGATGCGCCACGAGCTGCAAACCTCGCGCGCGCAATTCATCGAGGAGGCGATGCCGCCGCGTATTCAGGCTCCCGAAGAAAAGCACGTCGATGTCCTCCACGGGAGGGATCTCGGGTTCCGGCGGAACCAGAATGGCCCCGGCCTGATGCCCGAGCGGAACGAGGCTGGCATGCGAAATCTCCAACTCCGCATACCTTCTGAAGTTCAGCTCGCTGTACTCCCAAACGTAGCTGTTGCGCAGAACTTCGAGGTAGGTCGGATTGAAAGCGTTTCCACCCTCCACGAGCTGCTCGATGTTCACGACGATGCAGTTGGGCGCCAGATGGGCGATGGCGTTCCACTGAAGCGACGCGGCCCCGAACATGATGATGTTGACCCGGGACGCATCGATCTGGGCGTACTTCCACGAAACGTCGTAACCCAGCTCGCACAATCCCAGCCGGAACCCTTCAACGATCTCCCCGACCATTTGCGGGTCGCCGACGGAGGTCAGGTGCAATTTGTGGCTCATCGAATGCTCACGCTCCAAGGGCCCTTGGCAGGGCATGCAAGGTGCCGGGGCGAGCCCGGCCGAAAATTTCGCCGGCCCACAGCATAGCCACCAGTTCTTCCGTGTCTGCCTTGAATGTATCGGCGCCGTGATCAGGAGCGGCCCTTCGGTGCCCAGAACCGCGCTCCACCTGAATCCAGGTGCGTCAGGTACAGGCGCAGGTCCAGCTCGAGCCGTGGGTAATCCGGCGCCATGTACGTGCACAACGCGTAGAACGCCTTGTCATGGTCCCGCTCCTTCATGTGCGCCAACTCGTGCACGACGATCATGCGCAGCAGGTCGAGGGGCACTTCCTTGAACAGGCTGGCCACCCGGATCTCCCGCTTGGCCTTGAGCTTGCCGCCCTGGACGCGCGAGACCGTGGTGTGCGTGCCCAGTGCGTTGCGGATCACATGCAGCTTGCTGTCGAACATCACCTTGGACAACGGGCCGGCCTTGCGCATGTACTCACCCTTGAGTTCGTTCACATACACGTACAGCGCATGGTCGGTCTGCACGTCGTGCGACGGCTGCGGGTAGCGTTGACAGAGCAGCGCGCCGAGCTTGTCCGCGGCCATCAACTCGGCGACCTGGGCCTGCAGGGAGGCCGGATAGCCCGCCAGGTACTTCACCGTGTGCGCGCGTCGAAGGCCAGGCCGGTTGCCACGCCGCCGAACAGATCGCCCTCGACGAGCGGCACGCCGGCAAAGCTCTTGCGCAAGGCATGCTGGAAGGGACGCAGCGCGGACGAGCCGCCGGTCAGGTAGATCGCGTCGAGGTCTCCGCTGCGCAGGCCCGCACGTTTCACACAGGCGTGTGCGCACGCGATCACGTTCTCCAGCTGCGCGGCCAGTTGCTGCGCCATGTCGGCAGGCGAAAGCGAGGCTGTGAGGCCAGGCTCGGCGCAGGACAGGTCGATGGCGACGTCGGCGTCAGTCACCGAACTCTGGATCTTGGCCTGTTCGACTTCGCTCGCAATGCGATGCCCGTGGCGCTCTTCCAGCACGGTCATCAGGCGGTCGTGAAGCTGCGTGTCGGCATAGCTGGTGCGCAGCTCCCTGGCCTGTCGCATCGCCTTTGCGGCGTAGAGCCAATTGATCAGGTGCCACGACGACAGCTCGAAGAACACCTTGCTCGGCACCTCGCGGCCCTGCGGGCCGTGGTGGCGAAAGCCGAACTGCGGCATCACGCGGTCGAGGTTCAGGCGCTGGTCGAAGTCCGTGCCGCCGATGTGCACCCCGCTGGTGGCCAGCACGTCGTCGCTGCGGTCGATTCGCGTGGCACGGTCGGGGCCCACGCGCACGACAGTGAAGTCAGAGGTGCCGCCGCCGATGTCGACGATGAGCACCAGCGATTCCCTCGTGATGCGTTGCTCGTAGTCGAAGGCGGCTGCGATCGGTTCGAGCTGGAAAGCGACGTCGCGAAAACCCGCCGCACGGGCGGCATGGCGCAGGCTCTCTTCGGCGCGGTCGTCGCGCTTCGAATCGTCGTCCACGAAGTGAACGGGCCGCCCGATCACGACCTGCTCGGGTATGCGGCCGAGCTCGCGGCCGGCGCGCACCGCCAGCTCGCGCAGAAAGCGCGCGATGATGTCCTCGAAGCTCACGAGCCCGTCGTAGACCGCCGTTTTCTCCTGCATCAGCGCGCTGCCGAGCAGGCTCTTGAGCGATCGCATCAGGCGGCCCTCGATGCCCGAGAGATACAGGGCGACGGCCTCGCGGCCGAAATGGGTCGTGCGATCTTCGGCGTTGAAGAAGATCGCCGTGGGCAGCGTGGTGGCCGTGCCTTCGATGGGCAGCAGGCGGGCCACGCCGTCGACCCGGCAGGCCACGGCGGAATTGGAGGTGCCGAAGTCGATGCCGATCGTCGGCAGCGACGACGGTGAGGGCACGCTCAAGACTCCCTGCGCAGCGCCGGGAACAGGATCACGTCGCGGATGCTCGGCGAATCGGTCAGCAGCATCATCAGCCGGTCGATGCCGATGCCGCAGCCGCCGGTGGGCGGCATGCCGTACTCGAGGGCGCGCACGAAGTCGTGGTCGTAGAACATGGCCTCGTCGTCGCCGCTGTCCTTGGCGGCGACCTGCGCGTTGAAGCGCGCGGCCTGGTCTTCGGCGTCGTTCAGCTCGCTGAAGCCGTTGCCGAACTCGCGGCCCGTGATGTAGAGCTCGAAGCGCTCGGTGACCTCGGGGCGCTCGTCGTTGGCGCGTGCCAGCGGCGAGATCTCGGTCGGGTGCTCCATGATGAAGGTCGGCTGCCAGAGCTTCTCTTCCACGGTCTCTTCGAAGTACATCACCTGCAGGCTCGCGAGGCTGCGCTGCGAGAGCTTGTCCTTCTCTTCGTTCAACCCGATCTTGCGCAGGGCGTTGATGAGCCAGGCGGTGTCGTCTACGCCATCGCCGGCGTCGGCGTACTTCAGGATGGCCTCGCGGATCGTCAGGCGCTCGAAGGGCTGGGTCAGGTCGACGGGCTTGCCTCCGTACGTGAGCTGCTGCGTGCCCACGGCCTTGTCGGCGATGGTGCGGATCAGCGTCTCGGTGAAGTCCATCAGGTCGCGGTAGTTCCAGTAGGCCGCGTAGAACTCCATCATCGTGAACTCGGGGTTGTGCCGCACCGAGATGCCCTCGTTGCGGTAGCTCCGGTTGATTTCGAACACGCGCTCGAAGCCGCCGACGATCAGGCGCTTGAGGTAAAGCTCGGGCGCGATGCGCAGGAACATCTCCTGGTCGAGCGCGTTGTGGTGCGTCTTGAAGGGCTTGGCGTTCGCGCCGCCCGGAATGGGGTGCAGCATGGGCGTCTCGACTTCGAGGAAGTCGTTGGTGACCATGAATTCGCGCAGGGCGCTCACGGCCTTGCTGCGTGCGGTGAATCGCACGCGGGCCGACTCGTCGGTGATCAGGTCGACATAGCGCTGGCGGTACTTCTGTTCCTGGTCGGCCATGCCGTGGAACTTGTCGGGCAGCGGACGCAGGCTCTTGGTGAGCAGGCGCAGCCTGGTCACCTTGACCGAGAGTTCGCCGGTCTTGGTCTTCATCAGCGTGCCTTCGGCGCCCACGATGTCGCCCAGGTCCCAACGCTTGAATTCGGCATACGCTTCTTCGCCGACTGCATCGCGCGTCACGTACAGCTGGATGCGGCTCGTGGCGTCCTGCACGGTCGCGAAGCTGGCCTTGCCCATCACGCGCTTGAGCATCATGCGGCCCGCAATGCTCACTGCGACCGCTTGTCCCTCGAGCGCCTCGGCCTCGGTGGCGCCGTGCGCTTCGACGAGCGCCGCTGCACGATGGCCCGGCTTGAAATCGTTGGGGAACGCCACGCCCTTGCCTTCGGTCTGCGCGGTGCGCAGCAGCTTGAGCTTTTCGCGGCGTTCGGCGATGAGCTGGTTGTCGTCGACGGCAGGCGCGGCGGCCGGGGCAGCGGCGGGCGTGGGGATGGAAGGTGTCAGGTGATCGGACATGAGAGGCAGGTGAGGCGCAACAGGAGCGTGCGCGAGCCGGGGATTTTAGCCGATCGGGTCCCAGCGAAACGGCCCGGCAGCGCCCGTCAATCCTGCGCAATACGCTATGAAAAAAGTAGCTGACTATTCAGCGATGCCTGCGCGCTCCAACAGATCGCTGACCAGTTCGAGCCGCATCAGCGGGCTGTCGAGCTCCATCAGACGTTGCCGCAGTTCGAGCTGCATCGGCACCAGCTCGCACCAGCGGTTGGCCACCCAGCCGCAGTCGTTGAAGCGGTAGGGCTCGCCGATGGGCAGCCGCACGGTCTCGGGGCCCTGCGCGCGGCGGCGTTCTTCGAGCGTGTCGACCAGACGCCGCAGCGCGGTGGCGGTGTGCTGGAGGTCGTCGGGGATGTCGAGCGCGACGTCTTCGATCACCGCTTCGACTTCGGCGACCCAGAGGCCGTATTTCTGGAGCTCGGTGCTGCGAACCCGAAAGCGCTGGGTGCCGACGCATTCGATCTGGAGCAGGCCGCTCTGCGGCGAATCGAATTCGCGGATGACGGCGAGCGTGCCGATGGCGGCGAAGCTTTCCGCATCGGCGCCGGCCTTGCGCACCTCGCTGCCGCTCGTGAGGCTGACCACGCCGAAGGGCACGTCGGCCTTGCGGCACTTGCCGATCATGTCGAGATAACGTACCTCGAAAATACGCAGGGGAAGCACGCCGTCCGGGAACAGGACCGTACCGAGCGGGAACAATGGCAGTGAATGCAGAAGGGGCTGTGTCGTCATCGAAAAACCTTGCATGGCTATCATCGCATTCCGCTCACGACCGCGCCCCATGCTCTACCAGATTCCTTCGTTCCTTCTCGACGTGATCGTCGGCCTTCTCGGCGGCGCCTGCCTGCTGCGCCTCTACATGCAGTACCACCGGGTGCCGTTCGGCAATCCGCTCGGGCGCTTCGTGTTCGCGATCACCGACTGGATCGTGCTGCCGCTGCGCCGCATCGTGCCTTCGGTCAAGCGCTGGGACCTGGCGAGCCTGATCGCGGCCTGGCTGCTGGTGTTGCTGAAGTTCCTGCTGCTGTGGCTGCTGATCGGCAACCTGGGCCGCATCGCCACCTTGCCGCTGGTGTCGCTTGTGGGATTGCTGCAGCTCGCGATCTCGGGGCTGACCGCGCTTCTGGTGGTCTACGCCGTGCTGTCGTGGGTGCCGGGCGCCTCGCCGATGCTGCTCGACCTGATTTCCCGCCTGGCCGAACCGCTGGTGCGGCCATTCCGCCGCTTCATCCCGCTGATCGGCGGCGTGGACCTGTCGCCCCTCGCGGCCATCGTGGTGTTGCAGGTGATTGCGATCGTGCTGAGCAATCTGCTGGTGTTTGCCTACCAACTGACTTTCTGAGTCGCAGCAGACAAAAAAAGGGCCCGGGTGCATTGCACCCGGGCCCTTTAGCTTTGGCCTGTGTCGTTCAGCTCACCGCGTCGGCCGGCTGGCGCAGCAGCATCGCGAGCGTGCTGGCGATGGTTTTCCGCAACTCGCGCCGGTCGCTGATGAAATCGATCGCGCCCTTGGTCTGCAGGAACTCGGCGCGCTGGAAGCCTTCAGGCAGCGTCACGCGCACGGTCGACTCGATCACGCGCGGGCCGGCAAAACCGATCAGCGCCTTGGGTTCCGCAATGACCACGTCGCCCACGAACGCGAAGCCGGCGCTCACCCCACCCATGGTCGGGTCGGTCAGCACGCTGATGTAGGGCAGGCCCTTCTTCGCCAGGCGCGTGAGCGCGGCGTTGGTCTTGGCCATCTGCATGAGCGAGAGCAAGCCTTCCTGCATGCGCGCCCCGCCGGTGGCGGTGAAGCAGATGAAGGGCACCTTCTGCTCGATGGCGGTCTCGACGCCGCGCACGAAGCGCTCGCCGACCACGCTGCCCATGCTGCCGCCCATGAATTCGAACTCGAAGCAGGCCACGACCACGTTGATGCTGTGGACCGAGCCGCCGATGACGACCAGCGCGTCGGTCTCGCCGGTGTTCTCCAGCGCTTCCTTGAGCCGCTCGGGGTACTTGCGGCTGTCCTTGAACTTCAGGGCGTCGACCGGGAGCACTTCCTGGCCGACTTCGTAGCGGCCTTCGGCATCCAGGAAAGCATCGAGGCGCGCGCGGGCGCCGATGCGGTGGTGGTGGCTGCAGCTCGGGCAGACGTTCTGGTTGTGTTCCAGGTCGGTCTTGTAGAGCACCGTCTCGCAGGCCGGGCATTTGATCCACAGGCCTTCGGGCACCTGGCGGCGCTCGGCAGGGTCGGTTTGTGCGATCTTGGCGGGTAGCAGTTTTTCAAGCCAGCTCATAGGACTCCGGAATTAGCTCCCCTCTCCTTGGGGGAGAGGGGCTGGGGTGAGGGCAGGCCAGATTATCGGCCAGCCGCATTCTTGGGGGTAGCCGCCGGCAGGGCGTCCAGCGCCTCGCGGATGCCGGCGAGGAATTCGCGCACCGCGGGCACCACCTTCTCGCGCGGTTGCCCGTCGATCAGCTGGATGATCCTGGTGCCGATCACGACGGCGTCCGCCGCCGAGCCGACCGCCTGCGCCGTGCGCGCGTCGCGGATGCCGAAGCCCACGCCGACCGGGATGCTCACGTGCTGGCGGATGCGCGGGATCATCTGGCCGACCGCCTCGGTGTCCAGGTGGCCCGCGCCGGTCACGCCCTTGAGCGACACGTAGTAGACGTAGCCGCTCGCGATGCGCGCGACCTGCGCCATGCGCTCGTCGGTGCTCGTGGGGGCCAGCAGGAAGATCAGGTCGATGTTCGCGGCCTTCAAGTCGGCGGCAAAGGCCTCGCACTCTTCCGGTGGGTAGTCGACCACCAGCAGGCCGTCGACGCCTGCCGCCGACGCATCGCGAATGAAGGCTTGCTTGCCGTGCACGAGGTCATAGCGCTCGACCGGGTTCGCATAACCCATCAGCACCACCGGCGTGGTCGCATTCTTCTGGCGGAATGCGGCGACGATGGCGAGCACCTGCTTCATGCCGACGCCCAGTGCCAGTGCGGCCTCGCCGGCCTTCTGGATCACGGGGCCGTCGGCCATCGGGTCGGAGAAAGGCACGCCCAGCTCGATCACATCCGCGCCCGCCTCGACCATGCCGTGCATCAGCTCGGGCGTGATGTCGGCGAAGGGGAAGCCGGCGGTGACGTAGGGAATCAGCGCCTTGCGGCCCTGCGATTGAAGCGCCTTGAAGGTGGCGGCAATGCGGCTCATCACTTGCCTCCCTTCACGCTCAGGCCGCGCATCGAGGGGCGGTCGTAGAAATCGACGCCCGACAGGTCGGCCACGGTGCCGATGTCCTTGTCGCCGCGGCCCGAGAGGTTCACCAGGATCGACTGGTCGGGGCGCATGGTCTTCGCGAGCTTCAGCGCATAGGCCACGGCGTGACTGGATTCGAGCGCGGGGATGATGCCCTCCGTTCGACACAGGTAGTGGAAGGCTTCGAGCGCCTCGACGTCGGTGATGCCGACGTACTCGGCGCGGCCGATATCGGCCAGGTACGCATGCTCGGGGCCCACGCCCGGGTAGTCGAGGCCGGCGCTGATGCTGTGGGTCTCGGTGATCTGGCCGTCTTCGCTCTGCAGCAGGTAGGTGCGGTTTCCGTGCAACACGCCGGGGCTGCCGCGCAGGATCGAGGCCGCGTGCTTGCCGCTGTCCAGGCCTTCGCCCGCCGCTTCCACGCCGATGAGCCGGGTGTTGGCGAACGGAATGTAGGGATGGAAGATGCCGATCGCATTGCTGCCGCCGCCCACGCAGGCGACCACCACGTCGGGCTGCCTGCCCTCGGCCTCGCCGGTGATGCCGTCGGCCGCGAGCATGGCGGGCATCTGGTCGATGCACTCGGTGCCGATCACGCTCTGGAAGTCGCGCACCATCGTCGGATAGGGGTGCGGGCCGGCCACGGTGCCGATGATGTAGAAGGTGTTTTCCACGTTGGTGACCCAGTCGCGCATCGCCTCGTTGAGCGCGTCCTTCAGCGTCTTGCTGCCAGATTCGACGGGCACCACGGTCGCGCCGAGCAGGTTCATGCGGTAGACGTTGGGGCTCTGGCGCTTCACGTCCTGGCTGCCCATGTAGACCACGCATTCGAGGCCGTAGCGCGCGCAGATGGTGGCCGTGGCCACGCCGTGCTGGCCGGCGCCGGTCTCGGCGATCACGCGGGGCTTGCCCATGCGGCGCGCGAGCATCGCCTGGCCGATCACGTTGTTGATCTTGTGCGCGCCGGTGTGGTTGAGGTCTTCGCGTTTGAGGTAGATCTGCGCGCCGCCCATCTCGCGGCTGGTGCGCGCGGCGTGATAGATCGGCGAGGGCCGGCCGACGAAGTGCTTGAGCTCGTAGTGGAATTCAGCGAGGAACGCCGGGTCGTCCTTGAACCTGGCGTACGCGTCGCGCAGTTCGTTGATGGCGTGGGTGAGCGTTTCGCTCGCGAAGGTGCCGCCGTAGTTGCCGAAGTGGCCGGTGGCATCGGGTTGCTGGTAATCCTGGAAATTGCTTTGCATGTTTCTCGATCGTTGGGCCGCAGCCCGAAACGATCGGGTGCGGCGGCTAACTGGAGAAGGACGAGGCGTCTGCCGCTCTGACGGCTGCGACGAATTGCCGGATCTTTCCGGCGTCCTTCAAGCCCTTGTTCCCGGGGCCGTCGATTTCGACGCCCGAGCTCACATCAACGGACAGCGTCTTGCAGCGCGTCCGCAGGATGCGAATGCCATCGCTCACGTTTGCAGGTGTGAGCCCACCACTCAAGACGAGGTGAGCGTCGACGACGGGTGGAAGAAGTGACCAATCGAAAGCCTTGCCGCCACCGCCATAACCTTCGACATGCGCGTCGAGCAGGATGGCCTGGGCGTGGGAGTAATCGGACGTGTATTTTACGAGGTCGAAGCCGGCCCCGGCAGCCCCCAGCGGAATCCGGGCGGCGCGCATATAGCGAAAGCGTCCCGGGCCGGTGGCTTCCTCGCACTGTCCGGGCGTTTCTTCGCCGTGGAACTGTGCGATGGCGCCCTTCACGCGGGCGAGCGATGCTATGACTTTGGGAGCATCCTCGTTCACGAAAAGGAGCACCGGCGTGATGAAAGGAGGCAGTCGCGAGGCGAGTTCGGCGGCACGTTCAGCCGTGACGGCGCGAGGGCTTTTGGCGTAAAGCACGAAACCGACGGCATCGACACCGGCTTCGACCGCGGCATCCACGTCGGCCTCGCGCGTGAGGCCACAGATCTTGATGCGGGTGCGGGGAAGCGATGACGTCATGGCGGGCCATCATAAGGAGCGCCGCCGGCCTGCAGCGTGGCTTCGGCCGGCAGACCCCACTTGGCGTCGTACAACGGGCCGAGGAAGTACAGGCCGTCCGCCGAGAACGTGGGCGCCGCGACCTTGCGGCTGCGCGCCTCGAGCACCTCGGCGATCCACTCGGGGCGCTCGTCGCCGCGGCCGATGCGCACGAGGCAGCCCATGAGGTTGCGGATCATGTGGTGCAGGAAGGCATCGGCTTCGAACTCGAAATGCCAGCGGCAGCGCTCGCCTTCGCCGACCCGCGTGATCTCGATGCGGCGCAGGTTCTTCACGGGCGACCTGGCCTGGCAGGCCGAGGCGCGGAACGAGCTGAAGTCATGCGTGCCGATGAGCACGGCGGCGGCTTTTCGCATCGCATCGCCGTCGAGCGGATGCATCGACCAGCCGACGCGGCCGGCATCGAGGCTCGGCCGCACCGGCGATTGCGACAGAACGTAGAGGTAGCGGCGCGCGAGGGCGCTGGCTCGGCAATGGAACTCGTCGGGCACCGGCTGGGCCCACTGCACAGCGATGTCGTCGGGCAGGAAGCGGTTGGTGCCGCGCATCCAGGAGAAGGCTTCGCGCTCGACCTCGGTGTCGAAGTGCACCACCTGCATCAGCGCGTGCACGCCGGCATCGGTGCGGCCGGCGCACAGCGTGCCGATGCGGCCGGATGGGTCGGCGGCGAACTTCGCGAGGGCCGCTTCGAGCTTGTCCTGCACCGTGCGGCCCGAGCGCTGGCTCTGCCAGCCCTCGTACGCCTGGCCGTTGTAGCGGATGCCGAGCGCCAGCCTCACGAATTCAGGAACGGGAACAGCAATGGCTCAGCGCAGTTCCGCGAGCAGTTGCTTGGCTTGCGACTTGAGGTCGCCAGCGCTTTCGGCTTCGACTTCCTCGACCAGCGAGCGGGCGCCTTCGACGTCGCCGATGGCCTGCAGTTCACGTGCGAGCGACAGCTTGACGGCGTGCGGGCTGTCTTCGCCTTCGTCGTCGAGTGCGCTGGCAGCGCGTGCAGATTCGGGCGCGCCGTTGGAGCGGACCGGCAGGCCCGCCAATGCGCTCATGTCGAACTCGATGAAGCCCGAGTCGGCAGGCAGCGCGTTGCGCAGCATGGCCGGACGCGTGTTGTGCTCCGTGTCCCCCAGGCCCGACGGCAGGGTATGGGGCGCCAGGGCGCCGGGAGCCGTGTCGAAATCGTTCTCGAGGTCGACGGGCGCTGCGGCGTGGCCGTTCGACAGCGGCGCTGCGGGGCGTGCCGTCGTCGGAGCGGGCGTATAGGCCGACTTCGGCAGGCTCGCGCCGACCGGGGAATGGCTCGGGGCCGGTGCGATCGGCTGGCTCAGGTCCAGGTCGAAGTCCAGCGGAGCGACCGAGGGCATGAAGGCCGGCGGCGCCGAGGCGATCGGCGGCGGTGCAACGGGTGTCGGCACTGCGGCGACCGGTGCCTTGACGGCGGAGGCCAGGGCTCCCGCGAAAGCAGCCGTTTCGGCCTGGCTCGCACTGCGGGGTGCGCCCGATTCGTACAGCGGGTTGCCCGGGTCGAGGTCCTTGCCCATGTCGACCACGCGGTTCCAGTCGGACCCCGCGCCGCCGGTCAGCTTGTGCACTTCGGTGGCCAGGCCTTCGTAGGCCCGCACATCGCGGCGCTTGGCGTGGATCTCAAGCAGCTTGAGATGGATGGCGGTGCGGTCCGGGTTCAGGCGGAGCGCTTCACGCAGGATTTCCTCGGCTTGCAGGTCGCGACCGTAGGCCAGGTACACATCGGCTTCGGCAACGGGGTCGACATCGCCCGCATCGAGCTGGCTCGGCGAGTACGACAGTGACGACACGCTGGAGTCGCCGCGGTGCTTGGTGTCGACCGATTCGCCGCCGCTGGCGCCGAAGAACGAGTCTTTCGGGATGCGGCTTTCGAGGAACACGCTTTCGCTCATTTCCTCGCGCCGACGGCCCAGCACGCGGTACAGCAGGAAGCCGACCAGCAGCGCGATCAGCGCGGCGCCCGCCAACATCAGCGGGTTGTCGAGCAGCTCTTCGAAGAAGCCGCGTTCCGGCGGCGGCGCGGGCGGTGCGGCCTTGACCACCGGTTTCGCGGCGGCAGCCGGTGCAGTCGCTGCCACTGCGGCGCTGGCGGCGGCAGCGGGAACTGCGGCGGCCGAGGGTGCGAGCGTGGGATCGGTTCCGGCAGGCGCTGCAGGAGTGGCCGTCGCTTCGGGCGTCGGCGCGGCCGGCGCAGCGGCTGCAACCGCGGGAGCGGGCGCAGGCGCAACTGCAGGAGCAGCTGCGGGCGCCACTGCTGCAGGTGCAGGACTTGCGGCAACCGGGGGCGCGGTCGTGGCACCGGTGGAGGGCGTCGGAACGGGGATGCCCGGGGCGGCAGGTGCCGGTGCCGCAGCTGCGGCGGGCGCCGACGAGCCTGCGCCGGCCTTGAGCTTGTTCAGCTCGTTGATGTTCTTGGACAGCTCCGCCACGCGGTTGCTGTTTTCCTGCGCCTGGCGGGTTTGCGCGACCTTTTCGTCGGCCGCGCGGGTGGAGGCACTGCCCTGCGAGATCGTGAGCTTGTCGGGTGCGCTGGCAGCCGCGTTGCGGTCTTCGACGTTCGCTTGCAGCTTGCCCGAAGCCTTGCGGCTGGCGGCGGCAACGTTCGACGTCGGCGCGTTCTCTGCGAGGCGCTGGCGATAGTTGCCGAAATCGCGGCTTTGCGCGGTGACCGTACGGCGCGCTTCCGCGGCAGGGACGGCATTGGCTTCGGCGGAACCCGGCAGATCGAGCACCGCACCGGCCTTCATGCGGTTGATGTTGCCGCCAATGAACGCGTCGGGGTTGGCGAGCAGCAGGGCGACCAGCATCTGGTCGAGCGACACGTCGGCCGGCTTGTAGGCGCCAGCGATCTTGCTGGCGGTATCGCCACGCTGCACGGTGACCTGCTCGCCACCACCGCTGGCGCGGGGGGCGGTCGGTGCCGCTGCGGGCGCAGCAGCGGGAGCTGCCGGCGTCGGAGCCGAGGCGACCGGCGGCGCGGCAGTTGCGGCGGCCGCGGCCCGCTCACGGCGCGCGCGGGCCGCCGTGACGGCGGGGCGCTCGACCGGTGTGCTGATCTGGGGCGCCACGGGGGCGATCGGCGTGCTGGCTGCCGACTGGCGCGCGACCGGCGGATCGAGCAGGACGGTGTAGTCGCGAACGACGCGGCCCGAGGAGCCGTTGGCTTCGAGCAGCAGATCGATGAACGGGTCGCTCATGGGGCGGCTGCCGCTCAGGCGCACCACGTACTGGCCGCCCGCACGGCGTTGCAGCGTCGCCTTGACGTCGCTCAATGCCGAGTTGTAGGGCACGCCCGCATTCTTGAAGGCTTCGGCGGTGGCGATGTTGATCTTCAGGCCGTCCGCTTCGGCAGCGGCGATTTCGGTCACGTCGATCTCGGCCCGCAGCGGTTCGCCCAGTGCCGATTGCACCTTCAGCTGTCCCAGTGTGAAAGCGCTGGCGTCGGTGCTGGCCATTCCCAAGGCCACGGCGGCTGCCGCACCCAGGATGGAGAGGCGCCAGCCGCTGGACGATGGGGAGGGGCGAACGGCCGATGGGCGGGCCGCGGGCAACAGATGTCTTGTCATGCTGATAGGGGGCGGCTCAGGCCCAGAATTTGTAAGAGGACGTTAGCACCATCACCCCGGACTGACAAGGCAATGCGCCTCTTCTACCCAGTGCGCGCATACTTACGAACACACTTTTCGTTGCAAAATGGCAACAAAAGCGGTTTCAAGGGCCTGAGCAACCCGCATCAGGCTTCAAGCAGGATGCGCAGCATGCGGCGCAGCGGCTCCGCGGCACCCCACAGCAGCTGGTCGCCGATGGTGAAGGCGCCGACGTATTCGGGGCCCATTGCCAGCTTGCGGATACGGCCGACCGGGATGTTCATGGTGCCCGTCACGGCCACCGGCGTCAGGTCCTTCAGGGTGGCTTCGCGGGTGTTCGGCACCACGCTGGCCCACGGGTTGTCCGCGGCGATCATCGCTTCGATGTCGGCCAGGGGCACGTCCTTCTTGAGCTTGAAGGTCAGCGCCTGGCTGTGGCAGCGCATGGCGCCGATGCGCACGCAGAAACCGTCGACCGGCACGGCAGCGGTGCCGAAGCCCGCGCCCTGGCCGAGGATCTTGTTGGTCTCGGCGCCGGCCTTCCATTCTTCCTTGGACATGCCGTCGCCCAGGTCCTTGTCGATCCAGGGGATCAGCGACCCGCCGAGCGGGGCGCCGAAGTTCGCGGTTTCGGCGGCGCTCAGGTTCTGCTGCTTGTGCAGCACCTTGCGGTCGATTTCGAGGATGGCCGACTTGGGATCGTCCAGCAGGGCGCGCACTTCGGTATTGAGGGTGCCGAACTGGGTCAGCAGCTCGCGCATGTGCTGCGCGCCGCCGCCCGAGGCTGCCTGGTAGGTCATGCTGGTCATCCACTCGACCAGGCCCGCCTTGTAGAGGGCGCCCACGCCCATGAGCATGCAGCTCACGGTGCAGTTGCCGCCGATCCAGTTCTTGCCGCCGTTGGTGAGCGCGTTCTGGATCACAGGCAGGTTGACCGGGTCCAGCACGATGACCGCGTCGTCCTGCATGCGCAGGGTGGAGGCGGCGTCGATCCAGTGGCCGGTCCAGCCGGCGGCGCGCAGCTTGGGGAAGACTTCGCTGGTGTAGTCGCCGCCCTGGCAGGTGATGACGATGTCGCACTTCTTCAGGGCGTCGATGTCGTTCGCATCCTTCAGCGCGGTTTCGTTCCTGGCCATCGCCGGGGCCTTGCCGCCGGCGTTGGAGGTCGAGAAGAAGACCGGTTCGATGAGGCCGAAGTCGCCTTCGGCCTGCATGCGGTCCATCAGGACCGAGCCGACCATGCCGCGCCAGCCTACGAGGCCGACCAGAGGTTGAGATGCGTTCGCCATTTCAGTTTGCCCTTATGAAAAAGAAAAAAGTTGTCTTTTCTTGCCCCCGACTCGTCGAGCCGGGGAGGGGCGTGACGAAGCGGGCTGCGGTTAGCCGGTAATCGTCTTTTTGGTGATTGCTGCAACGACCGCGTCGCCCATTTCGCGGGTGCCGACGCGCTTCGTACCTTCTGACCAGATGTCACCCGTGCGCAGCCCGGAAGCGAGCACGTCCTTGACCGCCGACTCGATACGGTCGGCAGCTTCGGGTTGGTTGAGTGAAAAGCGGAGCATCATGGCAGCGGACAGGATTGTAGCCAAAGGATTGGCAACCCCTTTGCCGGCAATGTCTGGCGCGCTGCCGTGGCTCGGCTCGTACAGGCCCTGGTTGCTCGAATTGAGCGATGCCGAGGGCAGCATGCCGATCGAGCCGGTGAGCATCGCGGCCTCGTCCGAAAGGATGTCGCCGAACATGTTGCCGGTGACCACCACGTCGAACTTCTTGGGTGCCTTCACGAGCTGCATGGCGGCGTTGTCGACGTACATGTGATCGAGTTCGACGTCCGGGTACTCCTTGCCGACCTCGGTCACGATGTCCTTCCAGAACTGGAAGGTCTCCAGCACGTTGGCCTTGTCCACGCTGGTCACGCGCTTGCTGCGCTTGCGCGCGGCCTCGAAGGCGACGCGGGCGATGCGCTCGACCTCGGGGCGCGAGTAGCGCATCGTGTCGAAGGCTTCTTCGGCGCCGGGGAAGTGCCCGTCCACCGCGGTGCGGCGGCCGCGCGGCTGGCCAAAGTAGATGTCGCCCGTCAGCTCGCGAATGATGAGGATGTCCAGGCCGGCGATCAGCTCGGGCTTCAGGCTCGAGGCATCCACCAGCTGCTCGTAGCAGATCGCCGGGCGGAAATTCGCGAAAAGGCCCAGGTTCTTGCGCAGCCCCAGGATCGCCTGCTCGGGGCGCAGCGGCCGGTCGAGCTTGTCGTACTTCCAGTCGCCGACCGCGCCGAACAGCACCGCGTCGGATTCCTTGGCGAGCTTGAGGGTGGCTTCGGGCAGGGGGTGGCCGTGCGCCTCGTAGGCCGCGCCGCCGACCAGCGCCGACTCCATCTCGAACTTCAGGTCGAGCACGTCGAGCACCTTGACGGCTTCCGCCACGATTTCGGTGCCGATGCCGTCACCCGGGAGAACTGCGATTTTCATAAATTGGTCTGAGGTTTGAATACGGAAATGATGCGGGCGATCACGAGATCATCGTGTGCGCGAGCCAGGGCTTCTGCGCCAGGCGCTCGGTCTCGAAGGCCTTGATCTTGTCCTTGTGGCGCAGCGTGAGGCCGATGTCGTCCAGCCCGTTGATCAGGCAGTACTTGCGGAAGGCCTGCACGTCGAACGCGAGCTCGCCGCCGTCCGGCTTCACGACCACTTGGCGCTCCAGGTCGATGGTCAGCGTGTAGCCCGGGAAGGCCAGCGCCTCGTCGAACAGCTGCGCGACTTGCGTCTCGGACAGCACGATCGGCAACAGCCCATTCTTGAAGCTGTTGTTGAAGAAGATGTCCGCATAGCTCGGCGCGATGATCGCGCGAAAGCCGTACTGGTCCAGCGCCCACGGCGCGTGTTCGCGCGACGAGCCGCAGCCGAAGTTCTTGCGCGCCAGCAGCACCGAAGCGCCCGCATAGCGCGGCTGGTTCAGCACGAAGTCGGGGTTCGGCTTGCGGCTGGCCGGGTCCTGGCCCGGGAAGCCGGCGTCCAGGTAGCGCCATTCGTCGAACAGGTTCACGCCGAAGCCGGTCTTCTTGATCGACTTGAGGAACTGCTTGGGAATGATCGCGTCGGTGTCGACGTTCTCGCGGTCCATGGGGGCCACGAGGCCCTTGTGCACGGTGAATTTCTGCATGTGGATCTCTCTGGGTTCAGGCGAACGTACGGACGTCGACGAAGTGGCCGTGCACGGCTGCCGCGGCGGCCATGGCCGGGCTCACGAGGTGGGTGCGGCCACCCGCGCCCTGGCGGCCTTCGAAGTTGCGGTTCGAGGTCGATGCGCAACGCTCGCCCGGCTCCAGCCGGTCGGCGTTCATCGCGAGGCACATCGAGCAGCCGGGCTCGCGCCATTCGAAGCCCGCGGCCTTGAAGATCAGGTCGAGCCCTTCGCGCTCGGCCTGCTCCTTCACCACGCCCGAGCCGGGCACGACCATCGCGAGCTTCACGTTCTTCGCGACCTTCTGGCCGAGCTTCTTCACGATGGCAGCGGCTTCGCGCATGTCCTCGATGCGGCTGTTGGTGCACGAGCCGATGAACACCTTGTCGACGAAGATGTCGTTCATCGCCTTGTTCGGCTCCAGGCCCATGTAGACCAGCGCGCGCTCGATGGCGCCGCGCTTGTTGGCGTCTTTTTCCTTGTCGGGATCGGGCACGCGGCCGTTGATGTCGACCACCATTTCTGGCGAGGTGCCCCAGGTGACCTGCGGCGGGATCTGCGCGGCGTCGAGCTCGACCACAGCGTCGAAGGCCGCGCCGGGATCGGACTGCAGCGTGCGCCAGTAGGCCGCGGCCTGGTCCCATTCCACGCCGCTGGGCGCGAGCGGGCGGCCCTTGATGTAGCTGATGGTCTTTTCGTCGACCGCGACCAGCCCCGCGCGCGCGCCGGCCTCGATGGCCATGTTGCACACCGTCATGCGGCCTTCCATGCTCAGGTCGCGAATGGCGGAGCCCGCGAACTCGATGGTGTAGCCCGTGCCGCCGGCGGTGCCGATCTTGCCGATGATGGCCAGCACGATGTCCTTGGCGGTGCAGCCCAAAGGCAGCTTGCCTTCGACCTTCACGAGCATGTTCTTGGCCTTCTTGCCCAGCAGCGTCTGCGTGGCCATGACGTGCTCGACCTCGCTGGTGCCGATGCCGTGCGCCAGCGCGCCGAACGCGCCGTGCGTGGAGGTGTGCGAGTCGCCGCAGACGACCGTCATGCCCGGCAGCGTGGCGCCCGACTCGGGGCCGATCACGTGCACGATGCCCTGGCGCTTGCTCAGGAATGGAAAGAACGCGGCGGCGCCGAATTCGGCGATGTTCTTGTCCAGCGTCGTGACCTGCTCCTTGCTGGTCGGGTCGGCGATGCCTTCGTAGCCGCGCTCCCAGCCGGTGGTCGGCGTGTTGTGGTCGGCCGTGGCGACGACCGAGCTGATGCGCCACAGCTTGCGGCCGGCTTCGCGCAGCCCTTCGAAGGCCTGCGGGCTGGTGACCTCGTGCACCAGGTGGCGGTCGATGTAGAGGATCGCGGTGCCGTCTTCCTCGGTGTGGACGACGTGTTCGTCCCAGATCTTGTCGTAGAGCGTGCGTGCCATGTCGGTCTCTTCTTTCGTGGGGAAATGGATTGTCTGTCTATGCGGCCCGGGCCGCGAGTTCTTCGACGGCGCCCGACGAATCGGCCGCCGCGTGCAAGTGGTTCACCAGCGAGCGCGCCGCCACCGGCAGGGTGGAGAAGTCGCGCGCCACCAGGCGGATCTCGCGCGCCGCCCAGGCGTCGTTGAGCGTCACGCTCACGAGGCCACGGCCGATGCCGTTCTGCATGAGTTCGAAGGCGCGCTGCGGCATCACGCCGATGCCCAGGCCGTTTTCGATCATCCGGCACATGGCATCCAGGCCGGTGACGTGGATGCGCAGCTTGACGCTGCGCCCGGCGGCCAGCGCCGCTTCGTGCATCGCCACATAGATCGAGCTGTTGGTGTGCAGGCCGACGTGGTCGAAGTCGAGTGAATCGATGAAGTCGACGGCGCCGCGCGACGCCAGTGCGTGCCCCGTGGGCACGATCAGCGCGAGGCGGTCGTGCCGGTACGGCAGGCTCTGCAGCTCCCCCGCGCCGCCCGCCACATGGCACACGCCGAGGTCGGCCGCGCCTTCCTGCACCGCGCGGATCACTTCGCTGCTCAGGTGCTCCTCGAGGTCGATCTTGATGGCTTCATGCGCCCGCGTGAACACGCCCAGGTCCTCGGGCAGGAATTGCACGATGGCCGAGATGTTGGCGTGCACCCGCACATGGCCGCGCACGCCGTCGGCGTATTCGCTGAGTTCGCCCTGCATCTTTTCGAGGCTGTAGAGCACCGAGCGGGCGTGGTGCAGGAGGCTTTCGCCCGCGGGCGTGAGGTCGACGCCGCGCGCATGGCGGTATAGCAGGGTGGTGCCCAGCGTGGCTTCGAGGTCCGACAGCCGCTTGCTGATCGCCGAGGCCGCGATGAATTCGCGCTCCGCCGCGCGCCCGATGCTGCCGAGCTCGCACACGGCCACGAACAACTGCAACGACGTAAGGTCGATGCGGCGGGCAAAGTTGCGTTCGGAGGTGCTCATGGGGCTTGGACATCGCGTTTGGCGATGAGTTGGCTATTTTCTCGCCGTTTTAACCCCATTGCCATCGTCATCTGAGATGGCCTTGCTGCCAACCTGCGAAGAGGGGCATGCCGATCGGGCAATAAAAAAGCTGCCCGAAGGCAGCTTTTGAGGGGGGCGAGGTTTTCGCCAGTCGGTCAGCGTGCCGAAATCGGCTTCACATCGCGCTTGGGCGAACCTTCGAACAGCTGGCGCGGGCGGCCGATCTTGTACTCGGGGTCGCCGATCATTTCGTTCAGCTGGGCGATCCAGCCGACCGTGCGGGCCAGCGCAAAGATCGCGGTGAACAGCGGCACCGGGATGCCGATGGCGCGCTGCACGATGCCCGAGTAGAAGTCCACGTTCGGGTAGAGCTTGCGCGAGACGAAGTATTCGTCTTCGAGGGCGATCTTTTCCAGTTCCTTGGCCAGCTTGAACAGCGGGTCCTGTTCCAGGCCCAGCTCGGTCAGCACTTCGTTGCAGGTTTCCTGCATCAGCTTGGCGCGCGGGTCGTAGTTCTTGTACACGCGGTGGCCAAAGCCCATGAGCTTGACGTTCGAGTTCTTGTCCTTGACCTTCTTGATGAACTCGCCGATCTTTTCCACGCCGCCTTCGCGCTGGATGTCGTACAGCATGTTGAGCGCCGCTTCGTTGGCGCCGCCGTGGGCCGGGCCCCAGAGGCAGGCCACGCCGGCTGCAATCGCCGCGAAGGGGTTGGTGCCCGACGAGCCGCACAGGCGCACGGTGGAGGTGGATGCGTTCTGCTCGTGGTCTGCGTGCAGGATGAAGATGCGGTCGAGCGCGCGCTCGAGCACCGGGTTCACCTTGTACTCCTCGCACGGCGTGGCAAACATCATGTGCAGGAAGTTGCCGGCATAGCTCAGGTCGTTCTTCGGGTACATGTACGGCTGGCCGATCGTGTACTTGTAGGCCATGGCCACGAGCGTGGGCATCTTCGCGATCAGGCGGATCGCGGCGATCTCGCGGTGCTCGGGATTGTTGATGTCCGTGCTGTCGTGATAGAAGGCCGACAGCGCGCCCACCAGGCCGGTCATGATGGCCATCGGATGGGCATCGCGGCGGAAGCCGCGCAGGAAGAACTGCATCTGCTCGTTCACCATCGTGTGGTTCGTCACGAGCTTGGTGAAATTGGCCTTCTTGGGTGCGTCGGGCAGTTCGCCGTACAGCAGCAGGTGGCAGGTTTCCAGGAAGTCGCAGTTGGTCGCGAGCTGCTCGATCGGGTAGCCGCGGTACAGCAGCTCGCCCTTGTCGCCATCGATGTACGTGATGGCCGACTGGCAGGCGGCGGTCGACATGAAGCCCGGGTCATAGGTGAACATGCCGGTCTGTGCGTACAGCTTGCGGATGTCGATCACATCGGGACCGACGGTGCCCTTGTAGATCGGCAGTTCGACGCTGTCGCCGCCGTTGCTGAACGACAGCGTGGCCTTGGTATCGGATGCTTTCATTTCGATTTACTTTCAAAAGGAGGATTCAGGACGAAGGAGAGATTGCAGGGCGCTGGGCGCCGTCGGTGCGCATCAGATGCAGCAATGCGACCACCTCGGCACCGGCCCATTCGGGCTCGGGCTCCTTCCTGCGCAGCAAAAGGTCGAGGAGGTCGTTGTCCGACAGGTCCATCAATGTCTCCATCGCTCCCGCCTGACCGTTGGTCATGTGGGATTCGTGCCGCTCGAAGAAGCGGGCGATGAACAGGTCGTTCTCGAGCAGGCCGCGCCGGCAACGCCATTTCAGCTTGCTCAGCGCACGTTCGCTGAGCGGCTGCTGGAGTTCGTCGGCGGTTTGCATGGGGTGATTTCTCGAAGAAGAAGGATCAGATGGCGCGGCGCACCATCAATTCCTTGATCTTGCCGATGGCCTTGGTGGGGTTCAGGTTCTTCGGGCACACGTCCACGCAGTTCATGATCGTGTGGCAGCGGAACAGGCGGTACGGGTCTTCCAGGTTGTCCAGGCGCTCGGCGGTGGCTTCGTCGCGGCTGTCGGCGATGAAGCGGTAGGCCTGCAGCAGGCCGGCCGGGCCCACGAACTTGTCGGGGTTCCACCAGAAACTCGGGCAGCTGGTGGAGCAGCTCGCGCACAGGATGCACTCGTACAGGCCGTTGAGCTCTTCGCGCTCTTCGGGGGACTGCAGGCGCTCCTTCTCGGGCGGCACGTTGTCGTTCTGCAGGTACGGCTTGATCGAGTTGTACTGCTTGAAGAACTGCGTCATGTCCACGATCAGGTCGCGAATGACGGGCAGGCCCGGCAGCGGCTTCAACACGATCGTGCCCTTGAGCGTGAGCATGTTGGTCAGGCAGGCGAGGCCGTTCTTGCCGTTGATGTTCATCGCGTCGGAGCCGCAGACGCCTTCGCGGCACGAGCGGCGGAACGACAGGGTGGGGTCTTGCGCCTTGAGCTTCATCAGGGCGTCCAGCAGCATGCGTTCGTGGCCGTCGAGTTCGATCTCGATGGTCTGCATGTAGGGCTTGGCGTCCTTGTCCGGGTCGTAGCGGTAGATCTGGAATGTGCGCTTCATCGTGGTGACCTTGTGAATGCTTATATGGGCTGGCTGTGAGCCGTGACTTAGAACGTGCGAACCTTCGGCGGAACCGAGGCCACGGTGAGCGGCTGCATCTTGACGGGCTTGTACGAGAGGCGGTTGTCCTGGCTGTACCAGAGCGTGTGCTTCATCCAGTTGGCGTCGTCGCGGCCGAGCGGCGCGACCGGGTCGTCCGCGGGACGCTCGTAGTCTTCCACCGTGTGGGCGCCGCGGCATTCCTTGCGGGCGGCCGCCGAGACCATCGTGGCCTGCGCCACTTCGATCAGGTTGTCGACTTCCAGCGCTTCGATGCGGGCGGTGTTGAACACCTTGGACTTGTCCTTCAGGCCGATCGCGTTGACGCGCTCGCGCACGGCGGCGATCTTGACCACGCCTTCGTCCATCGAGGCCTGCTTGCGGAACACCGCGGCATGCTGCTGCATGACGGCGCGGATCTCGCCGGCCACGTCCTGCGCGTATTCGCCGGTGGTGGTCGATTCGAGGCGGTTCAGGCGCTCCAGCGTGCGGTCGGCCGCATCCTTGGGCAGGTCCTTGTGTTCCTTCAGCTTGTCGTTGAATTCGACGATATGGTTGCCGGCCGCGCGGCCGAACACCAGCAGGTCGAGCAGCGAGTTGGTGCCCAGGCGGTTCGCGCCGTGCACGCTCACGCAGGAGCATTCGCCCACCGCGTAGAGGCCGTTCACCACGGCGCTGTTGTCCTCGCCCTTCTGGATGACGACCTGGCCGTTGATGTTGGTCGGGATGCCGCCCATCTGGTAGTGGATGGTCGGCACCACGGGAATCGGTTCCTTGGTGATGTCGACATTGGCGAAGTTGACGCCGATCTCGTACACCGAGGGCAGGCGCTTGTGGATGGTGTCGGCGCCCAGGTGGTCGAGCTTGAGCAGCACGTAGTCCTTGTTGGGACCGCAGCCTCGGCCTTCCTTGATTTCCTGGTCCATGGAGCGCGAGACGAAGTCGCGCGGTGCCAGGTCCTTCAGCGTGGGCGCATAGCGCTCCATGAAACGTTCGCCGTTGCTGTTCAGCAGGATGGCGCCTTCGCCGCGGCAGCCTTCGGTCAGCAGCACGCCCGCGCCGGCCACGCCGGTCGGGTGGAACTGCCAGAACTCCATGTCCTGCAGCGGAATGCCCGAACGCGCCGCCATGCCCAGGCCGTCGCCGGTGTTGATGAAGGCATTGGTCGAGGCCTGGAAAATGCGGCCCGCGCCGCCGGTGGCCAGCAGCACGGTCTTGGCCTGCAGGATGTGCAGGTCGCCGGTTTCCATTTCGAGCGCGGTCACGCCGACCACATCGCCTTCATCGTCGCGGATGAGGTCGAGTGCCATCCATTCGACGAAGAACTGGGTGCGGGCTTCGACGTTCTTTTGATAGAGCGTGTGCAGCATCGCGTGGCCGGTGCGGTCGGCCGCGGCGCAGGCGCGCTGCACGGGCTTCTCGCCGTAGTTGGCCGTGTGGCCGCCGAACGGACGCTGGTAGATCGTGCCGTCGGGGTTGCGGTCGAAGGGCATGCCGAAGTGTTCGAGCTCGTACACGACCTTCGGTGCTTCGCGGCACATGAACTCGATCGCGTCCTGGTCGCCGAGCCAGTCGGAACCCTTGATCGTGTCGTAGAAGTGGTAGTGCCAGTTGTCCTCGCTCATGTTGCCCAGCGATGCGCCCACGCCGCCTTGTGCAGCGACCGTGTGCGAACGCGTGGGGAACACCTTGGAGAGCACGGCCACGTTGAGGCCGGCGCGTGCCAATTGCAGCGATGCGCGCATGCCGGAGCCGCCGGCGCCGACGATCACGACGTCGAACTTGCGCTTGGTGATTTGTTCTTTTGTATAGGTCATGGTGGGGATGTCAGGTCAGATCTTCCAAAGCACTTGAATGGCCCAACCCGCACAACCGACAAGCCAGACGATGGTGAAAATTTGCAGCACGAGACGGATGCCGACGGGCTGGACGTAGTCCATCCACACGTCGCGCATGCCGACCCACACGTGATAGAGCAGGGCGACGATGACCGAGAAGGTCAGCACCTTCATCCACTGCGCGGCGAAGATGCCGGCCCAGAGGTCGTAGCCGATGGGGCCGCGCGAGAAGATCAGCTGTGCGAGCAGGATGACCGTGAAGAGCGCCATCAGGCCGCCCGTGATGCGCTGGCTGAGCCAGTCGCGCAAACCGTAATGAGCGCCGACGACGATGCGCTTGGAGCCGTAATTCACAGACATGGGGGCTCCTTCTCAGTAAAAACCGAACAGCTTGGCGGCGAGCACCAAGGTGAGCAGGACGCTCAGGGCCAGCGTGACGACGGCCGAGGTGTGGCCGAATTCCTTGGTTACCGCTGCGTGGCTCACGTCCATCCAGAGGTGGCGCAAGCCAGCGATGAAGTGGTGCAGGTAGGCCCAGATCAGGGCCAGCGCCACGAGCTTGAAGAACCATCCCGGAGCAAAGCCGATGCCGGTGTTGAACGCGGCCTTGAATTTGGCGAACGAATAATCAGATGACAGCGACGTGTCGAACATCCAGATGATGAACGGCAGCAGCAGGAACATGATCACGCCGCTGACGCGGTGCAGGATCGACACGATGCCGGCGGGCGGCAGGCGGTAGGTCCTGAGATCGGTGAACGCATTGATGTTTCGGAATTCGCGACGCGGCGGCCGGGGGGGAGTTGCAAGCTCTGTCATTGAGGGGATGCTTTCGTGGCTTTGTGACTTGTTGGCTTGTTGGCTTGTTCTGAGAGCGAACGCTTTTGTTTCTTCTGCGGAAATGCAAACAACGCAAAATTCTATTGCAATGCACCATCGCGCATCGGACTTGCCCGAGTCGGCGCACTGCGGCAGTGGGTTGCTATTGAGTTCGGAGCATGTTGCGCCCGGGGTGCGGGCGATGCAAGGCGATTGAATCGATGTTCCATGTCGATGCGCTGTCAGCCCAGCTGGTTGCGATAGTGGTGCGTGTCGGTGCGATAGAGGCCGCGGCGCAGTTCCATCGGCATGTCGTGGTACGTGTGGGCCACGCGCTCCACGCTCAGCAGCGGCATCTGCCGCGTCACATCGAGCAGCAGGGCCTGCTCCGCGTCGGGCAGCACCGCGCGGATCTTTTCTTCGGCGCGCACCATGCGAACGCCGAACTCGGTTTCGAAGAGCGAATACATCGGCCCGGGCCAGGCGCGAAGCCGTTCGGCCGTGAGTCCCTTGAAGGGCGTGCCGGGCAGCCAGAGGTCTTCGAGGATGGTCGGCACCCCCGCGTAGGCGAGCACGCGGCGCACCTGCAGCACGGCGTCGCCGGTGCGAAGGCCGAGCGCCCGGGCCACGTCGGCCGACGCGCGCAGGCGCTTGCAATCGACGATGGTGCGGTCCGCGGGGCCTTCGGTGTTCGGATCGCCGGCATCGGGCACCAGCTTGAGGAAGCGGTACTGCACATGCTGCTCGGCATGCGTGGCGACGAAGGTGCCTTTGCCCTGGCGCCGCACCACCAGGTTTTCGGCCGAGAGCTCGTCGATGGCCTTGCGCACCGTGCCCTGGCTCACGCGATAGCGCACGGCCAGGTCCATCTCGCTCGGGATTGGCTCACCCGGTTTCCACTCGCCCGCCTGCAGGCTCTGCAGGATCAATGTCTTGATCTGCTGGTAGAGCGGACTGAAAGACGGCGTCGCGGGCTCGTCGAGGGCGGTGGGGGTGTTCATGGCAGCGGTGGGTGCGCCGTGGCGGGGCCCCCGAGGATATCTTATATAAGACATAAGACGAGGCTCATTGAATCGGCTTAAAATGCGGGCCGGTCTCGCGCCGCGGGACACTGTTTCCCCCGTCGGACCTTGGCGCCCCACGAGAGCGCCGACACCGTTTCATCACCTTCTGGAGTCTTCCCATGAGCAAAAAGCCCGTCCGCGTTGCCGTCACCGGTGCCGCCGGTCAAATCGGTTACGCCCTGTTGTTCCGTATCGCTTCCGGCGAAATGCTCGGCAAAGACCAGCCGGTCATCCTGCAACTGCTTGAAATCCCCGACGAGAAGGCCCAGAAGGCGCTCAAGGGCGTGATGATGGAACTGGACGACTGCGCCTTCCCGCTGCTGGCCGGCATGGAAGCCCACGGCGACCCGATGACCGCCTTCAAGGACGCCGACTACGCCCTGCTGGTCGGTTCGCGTCCCCGCGGTCCCGGCATGGAACGTGCCGAGCTGCTGGCCGTCAACGGCGCCATCTTCACGGCGCAAGGCAAGGCCCTCAACGCCGTCGCCAGCCGCAACGTCAAGGTGCTCGTGGTCGGCAACCCCGCCAACACCAACGCCTACATCGCCATGAAGAGCGCACCGGACCTGCCGCGCAAGAACTTCACCGCCATGCTGCGCCTGGACCACAACCGCGCCGCCAGCCAGATCGCCGCCAAGACCGGCAAGGCCGTGGCCGACATCGAGAAGCTCACCGTCTGGGGCAACCACTCGCCCACGATGTACGCCGACTACCGCTTCGCCACCGTCAACGGCGAAAGCGTTGCCAAGCTGATCAACGACCAGGAATGGAACGCCAACACCTTCCTGCCGACCGTCGGCAAGCGCGGTGCGGCCATCATCGAGGCCCGCGGCCTGTCGTCGGCTGCTTCGGCCGCCAACGCCGCCATCGACCACATGCGCGATTGGGCCCTGGGCACCAACGGCAAGTGGGTCACCATGGGCATTCCGTCGGACGGCCAGTACGGCATTCCGAAGGACGTGATGTTCGGCTTCCCGGTCACCTGCGAAAACGGTGAGTACAAGCTGGTCGAAGGCCTGGAGATCGATGCATTCAGCCAGGAACGCATCAACAAGACCCTCGAAGAACTCGAAGGCGAACGCGCCGGCGTGGCCCACCTGCTGTAAAGCCAAGGCCCGCCCGGCATGCTCGACTGGAACCCCACGCTCTACCGTCGCTACGAGGACGAGCGCACCCGCCCCGCACAGGAACTCCTGGCGCGGGTGCCCCTGGCCGAAGCCGACCGCGTGGTCGACCTCGGTTGCGGGCCGGGCAACTCCACCGAGCTGCTGGTCAACCGGTTTCCGAAGGCAGAGGCCCTGGGAACCGACAACTCCGAAGCCATGCTGGTCAGTGCGCGCGAGCGCCTGCCCAATGCGCGCTTCCAGTTGAGCGACATCGCGACCTGGGCGCCGCAAGACCAAGCGCCCGACCTCATCTACGCCAATGCGTCCCTGCAATGGGTGCCGGATCACGAAACGCTGATCCCCCGCCTGTTCGACGCGCTGGCCCCGGGCGGCGTGCTCGCCGTCCAGATGCCCGACAACCGGCAGGAACCCACGCACCGCCTGATGCGCGCGCTGGCCGCCGAAGCGCCCTGGGCCGAGCCCATCGGCGATGCCGACCGGCTGCGCACCCAGCTGCTGCCGCTCGGCGGCTACTACGACCTGCTGGCGCCGCAGGCGGCCAACGTCGACGTCTGGCACACGATCTATCAGCACCGCATGGCCGACGCGGCATCCATCGTCGAATGGGTGCGCGGCACGGGCCTGAAGCCCTTCGTCGACCGGTTGCCGCCCGACCTGCAGGCGAGCTATCTGGCCGAATACGAAGGCCGCGTGAACGAGGCCTATCCGGCGCGCACCGACGGCAAGCGGCTGCTGGCGTTCCCGCGCATGTTCATCGTGGCGCAAAAAAAAGCATGACGAAAACGGTCCACCCAGGTGAAGTGCTGCTCGGCGCGCAGGCCGGCGCGGTGACATTGCCCGTGTGCGACCACTACAGCGGCGTCGAGGCGCGCATGAAGAAGAGCCTCGCGCTCCAAGCCGAGATGGCCGAGGAGTTCGGCGCCTGCGTGTTCGACGTCACCCTCGATTGCGAAGACGGTGCCCCGGTGGGCGGTGAGGCTGAGCATGCCGCGCTCGTCACCGAACTGGCGCTCGTGGCCAAGCCGGGCATGCGCGTCGGCGTGCGCGTGCACCCGGTCGACCATCCGGCCTTTGCCGGCGACGTGATCACCATCGCCGGACGAGCCGGCCAGCGCCTGAGCCACCTGATGGTGCCCAAGGTCGAATCGCTGGCCGATGTGTTGCAGGCTGTCGCAGCGCTCGAAGCGGCCGATGCCGATGCGCTGCCGCTGCACGTGCTGATCGAATCGCCCCTGGCAGTGCACAACGCCTTCGAGATCGCCGCGCACCCGCGCGTGCAGTCGCTGAGCTTCGGCCTCATGGATTTCGTGTCGGCGCATGCCGGTGCCATTCCCGCCGACGGCATGGGCGCGGCCGGGCAGTTCACCCACCCGCTGGTGGTACGCGCCAAGCTGGCCATCGCCTCGGCGGCGCACGCCTATGGCAAGGTGCCCTCGCACTGCGTGGTGACCGAGTTCAACAACACCGACGCGATGCGCGTCGCGGCCCGCAAGGCAGCCACCGAATTCGGCTACACGCGCATGTGGAGCATCCATCCGAACCAGATCCGCCCCATCCTCGAGGCCTTTGCGCCCGACGAGGCGCAGATCCAGGTTGCTACACAAATCATTGCAAAAGCCGCAGCTGCGGATTGGGCGCCGACACAAATTGATGGCACATTGCACGACCGCGCGAGCTACCGCCACTTCTGGCAGGTTCTGACGCGCGCCCACGCAACAGGGCGCGCGTTGCCTCCCGAGGCGAAAGCCTGGTTTGCATTCGCGGCCTCCTGAAACGAAACCTTCGAACCCAGCCTCAAGGAAACCCACACATGAAGAAAATTGCCCTGATCGCCGCACTGGCCCTGGCTCTGCCGTTCGGTGCCATGGCACAGACGGCGGCGCCCGCCAAGCCGGCCGCCAAGTCCACCGAAGCCAAGAAGGCGCCGCCCAAGCGCCAGGTCACCCGCAAGGCCGCCAAGGCTGTCGAGGAAGTCACGCCGATCGCTGACGAAACCAACATCGTGCTCACCGACGCCGATCTGGCTGTCGCCCAGCGCGTGTCCATCGGCAAGGCCCAGTGCGAACTCGGCGCCGACGTGACCGTGACGCCCGACGAGAAGAAGCCCGGCTTCTTCAACATCACCACCAAGGGCCAGAAGTTCCGCATGCACCCGGTCGAAAGCCGCACGGGCGCCATCCGCCTGGAAGACCCGCGTGCCGGCGCCATGTGGCTCCAGCTGGGCAACAAGTCGATGCTGATGAACCAGAAGGCGGGCCTGCGCATTGCCGACGAATGCCAGACCGACGCGCAAGTCGCGTTTGCCGCCGAAATGAAGAAGAACCCGCCGAAGGCCCTTTTCGAAGGTGCGGACGGCTCGAAGTAAGCGTACCGAACACGGGGTGCGGCGCGGCTCTTGCTTGACCGCAGGGGCCGCCTCGCTCGCCCGTCAGACCAGTTTCCGGAGAAAAAAAGATGTTGCAAGCCTACGTTGACCATGTTGCCGAACGCGCCGCGCTCGGTATCCCGCCGCTGCCCCTGAGCGCGAAGCAGACCTCTGAAGCGATCGAACTCCTCAAGAGCGCGAATGCCAAGGACGGTGCCTTTCTGCTGGACCTGCTCACCTATCGCGTGCCCGCCGGCGTCGACGACGCCGCCAAGGTCAAGGCGAGCTACCTCGCGGCCGTGGCCCACGGCACCGAAAAGAGCGAATTCCTGTCGCGCGCACGCGCCACCGAATTGCTCGGCACCATGCTCGGCGGCTACAACATCAGCCCCATGATCGACCTGCTGGACGACGCCGAAGTCGGCGCGGTGGCGGCCGAGGGCCTGAAGAAAACCCTGTTGATGTTCGACCAGTTCCACGACGTCAAGGAAAAGGCCGACAAGGGCAACGCCAACGCCAAGGGCGTGCTGCAGAGCTGGGCCGATGCCGAGTGGTTCACCAGCCGCCCCGAAGTGCCCGAGAGCATCACCGTCAGCATCTTCAAGGTGGCTGGCGAAATCAACACCGACGACCTGTCGCCCGCACCCGATGCGACGACGCGTCCCGACATCCCGATGCACGCCCTGGCGATGCACAAGAACGCACGTCCCGGCATCGTTCCCGAAGAAGACGGCAAGCGCGGCCCGGTGAAGTTCATCGAAGACCTGCGCGCCCGCGGCCACCTCGTGGCCTATGCCGGCGACGTGGTCGGCACGGGTTCGTCGCGCAAGAGCGCCACCAACTCGGTGCTGTGGTTCACCGGCGAAGACATTCCCTTCGTGCCGAACAAGCGCTTCGGCGGCGTCTGCCTCGGCGGCAAGATCGCGCCGATCTTCTACAACACGATGGAAGACTCGGGCGCACTGCCGATCGAGCTCGACGTGACGCAGATGAACATGGGCGACGTGGTCGAGCTGCGCCCCTATGAAGGCAAGGCGCTGAAGGACGGCAAGGTCATCGCCGAATTCCAGGTCAAGAGCGACGTGCTGTTCGACGAAGTGCGCGCCGGCGGCCGCATTCCGCTGATCATCGGCCGCGGCCTCACGGCCAAGGCGCGCGAAGCGCTGGGCCTGCCGGTCTCCACGCTGTTCCGCCTGCCGACCAGCCCGGTCGACACCAAGAAGGGCTACTCGCTCGCGCAGAAGATGGTCGGCCGCGCCTGCGGCCTGCCCGAAGGCACGGGCGTGCGCCCGGGCACGTACTGCGAACCCAAGATGACCTCGGTCGGCTCGCAGGACACCACCGGCCCGATGACGCGCGACGAGCTCAAGGACCTGGCCTGCCTGGGCTTCTCGGCCGACCTCGTGATGCAGTCGTTCTGCCACACGGCGGCGTACCCGAAGAAGGTCGACGTCAAGATGCACCACGAACTCCCCGAGTTCATGGCCAACCGCGGCGGCGTCTCGCTGCGTCCGGGCGACGGCGTGATCCATTCCTGGCTCAACCGCCTGCTGACGCCCGACACCGTGGGCACCGGCGGCGACAGCCACACCCGCTTCCCCATCGGCATCAGCTTCCCCGCGGGCTCCGGCCTCGTGGCTTTCGCGGCCGCCACCGGCGTGATGCCGCTGGACATGCCCGAATCGGTGCTGGTGCGCTTCAAGGGCAAGATGCAGCCGGGCGTCACGCTGCGTGACCTGGTCAACGCGATTCCGCTGTACGCCATCAAGGCGGGCCTGCTGACCGTGGCCAAGCAGGGCAAGAAGAACATCTTCTCGGGCCGCATCCTCGAAATCGAAGGTCTGCCCGACCTGAAGGTCGAACAAGCCTTCGAACTGAGCGACGCCTCGGCCGAACGCTCGGCCGCCGGCTGCACGGTGCACCTGAACAAGGAACCGATCCAGGAGTACATCAACAGCAACATCACGCTGATGAAGTGGATGATTGCCGAAGGCTACGCCGACGCCCGCACGCTCGCACGCCGCATCGCCGCCCAGGAAGCCTGGCTGGCAGACCCGCAACTGCTCAAGGGCGATGCCGACGCCGACTACGCCGCCGTCATCGAGATCGACCTGGCCGAGATCCACGAACCCATCGTGGCCTGCCCGAACGACCCCGACGACGTGAAGACACTGAGCGACGTGGCCGGTGCCGTGATCGACGAAGTGTTCATCGGTTCGTGCATGACCAACATCGGCCACTTCCGCGCCGCATCGAAGCTGCTCGAAGGCAAGCGCGACATCCCGGTCAAGCTGTGGATCGCGCCGCCGACCAAGATGGATGCGCAGCAGCTCACCGAAGAAGGCCACTACGGCGTGTTCGGCAATGCCGGCGCCCGCACCGAAATGCCGGGCTGCTCGCTGTGCATGGGCAACCAGGCGCAGGTGCGCGAAGGCGCGACGGTGATGTCGACCAGCACCCGCAACTTCCCCAACCGCCTGGGCAAGAACACGAATGTGTACCTCGGCTCGGCCGAACTGGCTGCGATCTGCTCGCGCCTGGGCCGCATCCCGACGCGCGAGGAGTACATGGCCGCGACGGGCGTGCTCGATGCCTCCGGCGCGCAGATCTACCAATACCTGAACTTCGACAAGATCGACGACTACAAGGTGGCGGAGACGGCGGCGGCCTGATCTTCTTCAGGTTCGCGAATTGAAAAAGCCCCGTTCGACGGGGCTTTTTCGTGGGCGCTGCTTTGGTTTATCCCGGCACGTTGGGCTTCAGGTGTTCCTGGCCCTTGAGCACCATCGCGGCGCCGGCCGGGCCGCCCACGGCGTGCGGCAGCGAGGTCAACAGCGAGTTGGCGAAATCGCCGCGGTACATCTTGGCGCCCTGGTGGCTCAGGTTGGAGTTCGCATCGATGTAGATCGACTCGCCCAGCCCCGACCACAGCCGGCAGAAGCCGTAGTCTTCGGACAGGTAGCGGCGCGTTTCCGGGTCGACCATCACGTCGAAGAAACGGTAGTGCAGGCCCCGGTCGGCCTCGCCGATGCTGTCGGGCACGTAGTTCAGGTCGGGATAGCTCGCCATGAGGCGCTCGAACACGGCGCGCCTGATCACCATGAAGCCTGTCGGCGCCTCGGTCATCTTCATGAAGCCGTCGGGCTGCACTTCGAGCTCGACCTGCGAGGTGACCTCGGACGCCTTCGCATTGACCGTGTAGCGGGTGAAGGTGGCTTCGAACTGCTGCTGCGTCGTGCCCGCGGGAACGCCCTCGGCGGGCCAGTTCTCGCGCTTGAGCGGATAGACGCCGGCCGCGATGTCGTAGCCCGACAGCAGCAGCCGGAACGCGGCCTGTGCCGAGAAGCCGATGTCGGCGTCGATCCAGAACAGGTGCGTCCACTCGGGGTTGGCCAGGAACTGGGCCACGCAGTTGTTCCGGGCGCGCGTCACCAGGCTCTCGCCCTGGTGGAACAGCACCTGCATGCGCATGCCGGCGCGTTCCGACTCGATGGCGAAGTTCAACAGCGAGGTCACGTAGTTCTGGAAGAACTTGCCGTCGTGGCTGGGTGACACGATCACCGGGAAAAACTGCCGGAGTTCGGAGGGGTCAAGCATGAAGGGTTCCGTTCATCGGGCGGGGCGCTGCATCAGGCCGAGCAGCAGGTTGTTGTAGACGTCGGTGGCCGCTGCGTTGCCGGGAAGGTAGCGATCGATCAGTCCCCGCTGGCGCTCGCGGTATGCAGCCGCCTGCGCGTCGTGGGTGTCGACGGCTTCGAGCACGCGGGCACTGCCGGCGGCCACGTCGTTACCCTGGTAGTAGTAGCCCAGGTCCGCGCAGAGGTGCGCGTTGTGCACCAGCGGATAGCCCTGCCAGCAGGTCTCGAGGTAGAAATAGTTGAGCGGGTTCTCCCACTGGTGGGAGACCACGATGTCGGTGTTCTGCGCGAGGAACACGGGCGTTTCATGCCGGCCCAGGAACACCGCCTTGTGCTGGCGGACCAGGTCGAGCTGGTTCATCAACGTGATGAACTCCATGTTCTCCTTGGCCATCCGCTCGGCATTGGTGACCTGCAGCAGCGCAATGGCCTCGGGCCGTGCGCGGTAGGACAGCTCGGCAATCAGGATCGGATAGAGGCAGAACTTCACGACGTTGATGTTCGGCTCCATCACGCTGAGCCGGCGCGGCCCGCTGCGCGGCTGGTACACGCCGGCCTCGGGCAGGGTGCGGGTGCGTTCGTCGAGGAACACCGGGCTCCAGACGAAAGGCACGGGGCGTGCCTCGGTGCGGCGAAGCACCTCGAAGTACGGCTGGCTGATGTTGGCGACCTGCGGAACCATCCAGATGTCGTCGTAGCGCTGGTTGATGTACAGGTTCCGGCCCCAGAGGGGCTTGTTGAACAGCATCGACTCCATCGCGTGCACGTACTCGAAGCCGCAGCAGTACGACACGAGCCGCGCGCCGCGCTGCTTCAGGTAGTCGGTCTGGGCGCCGTCGATCTGGCCGCCGAGCTCGATCAATACGTCGACGCTGTCCTTGGCCGACTCGAAGGTCACGGTGGGCCAGCGCGACTGGTCCCAGGGCAGGGCGGGGGTGATGGGGGTGGCCGTGGTGTTGACCAGCACGACCGAGGCGACGCTCGGGCAGTGCTTGAGCGCTTCGGCCAGGAACACGGCGTTTTGCTTGATGCCGTTGTTCCAGAGGGTCTCGGCCTCGTGGTGGAGGCCGATGGTGATGCCAATGCGGAGCTGGCTGGTTTTGGGCATCGCGGCCGTCATTTCAGGCTATTGATCCTGCTTCTGGCGGGGGATGTAACCGGTCAGGCGCCAGATGCTGCCCTCCTGTCGGAAGCTCACCAGTTCGAACACCGTGCGCCCGTCTGCCAGCTTCGTCGAGAGATCGACATTGGCATAGAGGCCGGCCGGCGTGTCCGCCGAAGCGTCCAATTGGCGGATCCGGGTGATGCCGGCCCAGGTTCGTTGAGCGACGGCTCCGAACGACTCGCGCGAACGCGTCATGTCCTTTGCGAAGCGGTCTTTGGGAAAGCGCTCCTTGACAAAGGGTGCGGCCTCGTCCCAGAGGTCTCCGGCACGCCCGCTCTCGATTTGTGCAACTGCAGTGAGCGCCGCGTTGACAAGGGCATCTGCAGATTCGGTGCCCTGTGCTGCAACGCCGCAAGCTGCCATGGCGATTGCGCCGGCAGCCATCCATCGAGTCCAGAAATGTTTCAACGCCGTCCTCCATGAATTTGCCAACACCGCGGAAAGCCCCTTTTCCGGGGCGGCCGCGATTCTAGGTTGCGCGATGGACGCCTGTTGACTGGGCACCACACCCTCCACGGCCCTTCGTAAGCCAATTGCTACCTTCTGTGAACTAGCTCATGGATCAACGAGTTTATGGCCGGCGTTTTGGCGTGTGAATGTAAACATCCAAGTACATTGCAAGACGATTTCAAGTTTTGGCGTTCCACGTCCGCTCAATGCGGCGAGCCAATCGAGGGCCCCGCAGCGTAACCCTCCTCCACCCGTCGTCAACCGAGTCCGAATCACATGAATAAGTCACACCGTAGCCTATGGAACGAAGCGCTTGGCGCTTGGGTGGCTGCATCTGAAATCACCTCGGCACGGGGGAAACCTTCGAAGAGCCGGAGCACGGTGGTAGCGGCCGCCGCACGTGAAGCATCTTCAGGGCGCATTGGAGTCGTGACGCACGCGGCAATGGCGCTGGTCTTGATGGCCGGCGGGTTGGCGGGGAGCAATGCGGTCCATGCTCAGTACTCTAGAGGCGGGGGCACCGCTTCAGGAAGCAATAGCATTGCAATCGGCGCGAATCCTCTCGACGTAACTACCACAACATCGGCCGTTGCCACCAATGGAGGGGTTGCGATTGGCGGAGTCGCTACGGACGGTACTCGAACTTCGGCGCAAGGTAACAACTCGGTGGCGCTCGGCACCGGAGCCAATGCCTCGGCCGGAGGGGCGGTGGCCATCGGGCAGCTCGCCAATGCCTCGGGGACCAATGCATTTGCGTTAGGCCTCAACGCCAATGCGTCGGGAGCTGCGAGCATGGCCCTCGGGCAAGGGGCGGCAGCGAGCAATTCGTTTACAACGGCAATCGGTAGCGCTGCGCTGGCAACTGGGAATAATTCGACGGCGATCGGCTCGACCACGGTCACCCGTCCTGCCGACGTCACGCTGGCGTCGGGTGACGGCTCTGTTGCCATTGGCGCAAACAATGTTCGAGGCGCTCAATCGCTGGGTGCCAATTCGGTTGCCATCGGTGCCGAATCCATCGTGACGGCCGCGTCGCCGTCGGGTGTTGCCATTGGCCAGAACGCCAACGCCACCAGGGGCTCGGGGGCGATGGCTTTCGGGCTGAACAGTTTGGCCAGTGGCACCAACGCGGCGGCTGTCGGTGTGGGTGCCAGGGCCAACGGTGGCGGTGCGACGGCTTTCGGCAGCAACGCCAATGCCGCCTTCGGCAACGACATGGCCTTTGGTACGAATGCACTGGCCGTAGGTGACTCATCTGGCTTGGCGCCTTCCGCGGCCTTCGGCAACAGCGCCAACGCCACGGGAAGGGGCTCCGCCGCATTCGGCACGATTGCGACGGCGAAAGGCGCGACATCTGCTGCGTTCGGCTATTCCGCTACTGCCATCGGGGCAAATGCCCTGGCGCTCGGCACCAACTCCATCGCCGGCGGGGATCGCAGCGTTTCCATTGGCACTGGAGCCAATTCCAGCGGCGACTTCTCCTCGGCCATAGGCCGGACGACGAATGCTTCCGGCGCCGGGGCCACGGCGCTTGGGACGAACGCCGTTGGCGGGGCGTCGGCGGCAGCGGCCGACTCGATCGCGATCGGCGGGCAGTCTTCGGTGGCCGCGGCGGCCATCTCGGGCATCGCGGTCGGACGCGGTGCGGTCGTCAACAGCATCTTCGGCCTCGCCATCGGTGAAGGGGCCAATGCCTCCGGCAGCGGCAGCGGCATCACCGCCATCGGCAATGGCGCGAAAGCGAGCGTTGGAACCAGCACGGCGATTGGCGTCAACGCCAATGCCGCCAACACCGACGCGACGGCCCTCGGCAACGGCGCGTTGGCATCGGGAACACAGGACACGGCGGTCGGCGTCACCGCCAGGGCCACTGGCGGGTCGAGCTCCGCATTGGGCAACGGTGCCAATGCCAGCGGCGGCAATTCGCTGGCGCTGGGTGTCGGCAACGTTGCCTCGAATTTCGCCGCGGTGGCCGTGGGCAACCAGAGCAAGGCATCGGGCTTGCGCAGCATCGCACTGGGCGACCAGGCCAACGCCAGCAATACCAGTGCGGTCGCCTTGGGCTCCAACGCCAATGCCACCCAGTCGGGTGCCATCGCGATGGGGCAGGGCGCCCAGGGTGCCGGGGTGAATGCCATCGCCCTGGGCGCCGGAGCGCTGGTGCGGACCGACAACTCGGTGGCGCTGGGTTCAGGCTCGACCACCGCCGCGACTTCGCCGACCGGTACCGGGTACATGACCGGCACGGCAGTTCCGGCGTCTGAAGTCTCGGTGGGGGCATCCGGTGCCACGCCAACGCGACGCATCACCAACCTGGCCGATGGCGCCGCGCAGCAGGACGCGGTGACCGTGGCGCAGCTGAGCACCAGCAACACCAGCCTTTCGACCAGCATCGCGAGTCTGTCGACTTCGACGTCGAGTGGGCTGAGCACTGCGACGAGCAGTATTGGCAGCCTGTCGACCTCGACTTCCTCTGGTCTGAGTACGGCGACCAGCAGCATCAGCAGCTTGTCGGCTTCGACGTCTTCTGGTTTGAGCACCGCGACGAGCAGCGTCGCTAGCCTGTCGACATCTACCTCGAGCGGCATCAGCAGCCTGTCGACCTCCACATCGAGCGGCTTGAGCACTGCGACCAGCGGCATTGGCAGCCTGTCGACGGGTCTGAGCACGACCGACAGCAATCTGGGCGCCCTGAGCACAACCGTCAACACCATCAACGACAAGGGCACCAAGTATTTCCATGCCAACAGCACGGGGGCCGACAGTCAGGCACTCGGCACGGACAGCGTGGCGATCGGACAGGGGGCTATCTCGAACGGCAATGACAGCGTTGCCATCGGCAGGGGCGCGGTGACCAACATGCCCAACAGCGTGGCCCTGGGGGCAGGGTCCGCCGCCAACGTGGGCGCCTTGGCCAACTACCTCGCTTTCGGCCTGGCCAGCAAGCAAAGTTCGGCAGGCGAAGTGAATGTGGGCAATCGCCAGATCACGGGCGTGGCTCCGGGCAGTGCAGACCAGGATGCAGTCAATGTCTTGCAGCTGAAAACCGTCACCGCCTCATTGTCCAGCGGCCTGAGCACAGTCAGCAGCAGCGTTGACAGCCTGTCCACGTCCACGTCGTCGGGGCTGAGTACGGCGACCAGCAGCATCAGCAGCCTGTCGACTTCGACCTCCTCTGGTTTGAGCACGGCGACCAGCGGTATCGCAAGCCTCTCCACGGGCCTGAGCACGACCAACAGCAACGTGAGCAGCCTGTCGACGTCCACCTCGAGTGGCCTGAGCACCGCTACGAGCAGCATCGATAGCCTGTCGACTTCGACCTCCTCCGGTTTGAGCACGGCGACCAGCGGTATCGCAAGCCTCTCCACGGGACTGAGCACGACCAACAGCAACGTGAGTAGCCTGTCGACTTCCACGTCGTCCGGTCTGAGCACTGCCACGAGCAGCATCGGCAGCTTGTCGACATCTACGTCGAGCGGCATCAGCAGCCTTTCGACGTCTACCTCCTCTGGTCTGAGCACGTCGGCCAGCAGTATCAGCAGCTTGTCGACTTCGACGTCGTCCGGCCTGAGCACCGCGACGAGCAGCATCGACAGTCTGTCGACTTCGACTTCCAGTGGTTTGAGCACTGCCGCCAGCGGCATCTCCAGTTTGTCGACCTCTGCGTCGAGCGGTCTGAGCACGGCAGCCAGCGGCATCTCAAGCCTGTCCACGGGCTTGAGCACGACCAACAGCAACGTGAGCAGCCTGTCGACGTCTACCTCCAGTGGGCTGAGCACCGCCACGAGCAACATCGACAGT
>NZ_JARXVG010000011.1 GCF_029892485.1 Variovorax boronicumulans | reverse complement strand
ATGATAGTGCGGGTTCCCGTGTGAAAGTAGGTCATCGTCAGGCTCTTACAGCCCAGAAAACCCCAGTCAACATTGACTGGGGTTTTTTTGCTTTGCACCAATGTTTTGTAATCCCAAATATCGAAAAGTTGAAAAGCGCGTGCACCTTGGATGACGTGCTTCTTCTACTTCGAGCGGATGGGGTTCAGGTATTTCGAATACCCCAAGCGTCCATCTCCGCCGCACCCACGGCTACCAATTCGGCCAGGATATCCTCGGTCAGCTGATTCAATTCTTCTCCTGCAAAGAAACGAAGACGAATAGCGTCCAGATACGGTGTAGCTCGCAGCCATTTCGACCAATCCTCGAGGGCGATGTACTGCATTTCCAGCAGCTTGAACTTCATCAGCACCTTGATCGCATGCCGGGCGTGCTTCACCGGATCGCGCTGCAGTCCATCGAGACGGCGGCGCGCGGTGATCAAGGCGTTACCGACTTCATTGAACACACGACCGTGGCCAGGAATCACCTGCAGGGGTGCCAGCTTCTCGATCTGATTCAGTGTCGCGGCCACTTCACCGAAAGACGGCTCGCCCGCCAGTTCGGGAAATGCGATCCCAAAACCGTTCTCCCACAGCGCGTCTGCGGAAATCAGCGTCCGCGAAGCCGGATCGAACAGGATGATCGAGTGGGGATCGTGACCAGGCGCACTGTGGACTTCCCATGCACTGTCGCCAAGCAGGCATTCCGTTCCAGGTTGCAGCAGTCCGGTGAACCGAAAACGAGGACAAGTCTGCCCCGTTGCAAGAAAACTCAAGCCGCTCTCGTCCCAGTGCTCCACCAGCGCCGCTTCCCCAGGGGGAATATCCGTTCGAAGTGCCGGATAACGCTGCTGCAGCGCGGCGTTCCCACCGCAATGGTCACTGTGCAAATGCGTATTCAGCACGCGGTCGAGCGTCCGGGCGCCCAACGCCGCTTCGATCAATGCCAATGTCTGCTCGGCGTGCGTCGCATAGCCGGTGTCGACCAGCGCGGTCCCGTCTGTCCCAACAAACAGGATGTTGTTCGACGATAGCCACCCCCGCTCGAACACAACGACATTCGCCAGCAACCCGGCGCCCGCCGTGGCGTTGCTCATTCAGGCGCTCGCGCTGGTGCGAAGCTCGCGCCGCAGAATCTTCCCGACATTGGTCTTCGGCAAGGAATCGCGAAACTCGATGTGCTTGGGCCGCTTATAGCCCGTGAGCTGCCCATTGCAGTACTGCAGCACCGCGTCCTCGGTCAGGTTAGGGTCCCTGCGCACCACGAAAACCTTGATCGCCTCGCCCTGCTTCTCGTCGGGCACGCCCACCGCCGCGCATTCGACAACCCCGGGGCACAGCGAAATCACGTTCTCCAGCTCGTTCGGGAACACGTTGAAGCCACTCACCAGGATCATGTCCTTCTTGCGGTCGACGATACGGCTGTAGCCATCTTCCTGCATCACGGCGATATCGCCCGTCCGCATGAAGCCATCGGCGGTGAACGCGGCGGCGGTCTCGGCCGGCTGGTTGTAGTAGCCCGTCATCACATTGGGGCCCTTGATACAGAGCTCGCCCGACTGTCCGACAGGCATCGAGTTGCCCTCGTCGTCCTTGATCGCGATCTCGATGCTCGGCAGCGGCAGACCGATGGTGCCGGTGAACTCCGTGTTCGACACCGGATTGTTCGTGCCGATCGCGCAGGTCTCGCTCATACCCCAGCCTTCGATCATCGGGCAGCCCGTCGCCTCGAACCACTTGCGCGCGGTGCCTTCCGACGCGGCCATGCCACCAGCCTGCGAGACGAAGAGCGTCGAGAAGTCGATCGTCTTGAACTCCGGATGCATCAGCAGCGCGTTGAACAGCGTGTTCACCGCCGGCAGCATATGGAACGGCCGCTTCTTCAGCACCGCGATGAACTTGTCGAAGTCGCGCGGGTTCGGGATCAGCGTCATGTGCGAGCCCTGGCGAATCACCAGCAGGCAGAGCGTCAGCGCGAAAATGTGATACAGCGGAAGGGCCGCGATGCTGTTGACCTTTGCCAAGTCGCCGGCACGGGCCAGCGCCGGCGTGAACCAGGCCTCGGCCTGCAGCGTCGCCGCCGCGATGTTGCGATGGGTCAGCACCGCGCCCTTCGACAAACCGGTCGTGCCGCCGGTGTACTGCAGGAAGGCAATCGAATCGAGCGTGCTTTGATCGGCCGCCAGCGTGCGTCCGCGTCCTTCGGAAATCGCCTGTGTGAACGGCGTCACCGTACGCCCGTCGTTCAGCGGCAGCTTGTACGGCGGCACCATCTTGGCCAGGTGGCGCACGGCAATCGTGATCCAGGCGCCATAGAGTCCACCGAGCAGATCGCCCATCGAAGTCATCACCACATGCTTGACCGGCGTGCGCTCGATCACCTGCTCCAGCGTCGAGGCGAAGTTCTCGAGGATGACGATCGCCGTCGCGCCCGAGTCCTTGAGTTGGTGCTCCAGCTCGCGTGCGGTGTAGAGCGGATTCACGTTCACGCAGGTGTAACCAGCGCGCAGCACGCCGCACATCGTGACCGCGAACTGCGGAATGTTGGGCAGCATGATCGCCACCCGCGCACCAGGCTCGAGGCCCTTCGACTGCAGCCAGGCGCCCAATGCCTTGGAGAGCACGTCGAGTTCGCTGTAGGTCATCCAGCGCTCCATGCAGACCGAGAACGGCCGGTTCTTGTAGCGACTGAACGCCTCCTCGAACATGTGGGGCAGGGACCGGTATTGCTCGGGATCGATTTCCTGAGGTACCCCGGCCGGATAGTTTTGTCGCGCGGATGTCTGCATGCAAGCTCCTTTGGCGCGGATTGTGGGAGCCAGTGACTCCCAGCCGCCAGCGGGCTTGTCCTAGGGTGCCTGCATGCGCTGTCGCGCAGGCGATAGATGAGGCGCGATCAGGCCTTGCCGGTCTCGCCCGGCAGCAGCACGCCGGCTTCGATGTCGGCCTCCACCTTCAGCGCGTCGTAGATCGGCGTGAAGTCGGGCGCCGTGAGGTCGAAGAGCTGCGCGAAGCTCTCGATCACGAAGTAGTTGGCCTGGTAGGTGTCGATCTTGTAGCGCGTGCGCATGGCGCGCAGCAGATCGAGCGGCAGGCGCCGCGGTTCGTCGCTGAGCACCGCGTGCTTCAACTCGCCCACCGAGCTGAGGATGCCGGCGCCGTAGGCGCGCAGGCCTTCGGTCTGGCGAATCAGGCCGAACTCCACCGTGTACCAGTACAGCCGCGAGAGCTTCTCGCCCGCGCCCAGCTCGTGCGCCTTGATGCCGCCGGCACCATAGCGCTGCACATAGTCGGCAAAGGTCGGGTCGAACAGCATCGGCACATGGCCGAAGAGGTCGTGGAACACATCGGGCTCGACGATGTAGTTGAACTCCTCGGGCTTGCGGATCCAGTCCGTCACCGGGAACTTGCGGTTCGCGAGCAGCGTGAAGAAAGGCAGCTCCGGAATGAGCCCGGGCACCGCAACGATTTCCCAGCCCGTGGCCTTGTGCAGCCGCTCGTTGATTTCCTCGAAGCGCGGGATGCGGTCCTTCACGCCGAGCGACGGCAGCGCGTTGATGAACGCATCGCAGGCCAGGCCCGGCAACTGCGCTGCCTGCCGCTCGTAGAGCCGCTTGTAGGTGTCGTGATCGGCCGCCGTGTAGCTGGCCCAATCCTGCGGGCAGGTGTAGTCGGCATGCACCATGCCGCCGCGCGAGTAGTCGCCGCGCGGCGGGCGATCGGATGCGCCATAGACGGCGGGAGTGACAACAGCGGCGGCGGCAGGGGTGTCCATGGGGGTTGTGTTTCTCTGGTTATTTGAGCCAGCGGTCCATCGTGCGCTGGAAGTCGCCGCCGGCCTGCTGCAGGTGCAGCCACTGGTCGACGTACGACTTGAAGGCCACGTCGTCGCGCGGCAGCATCCAGGCCATTTCGCCGTACTGCAGCGGCTTGTCGGGATTCACCGCGCACAGGCCCGGCTTGAGCTTCTGCTGCGTGATGGCCTCGGCCGCTTCGGTCACGAACACGTCGGCGCGGTTGGCGAGGATCTCATCGAAGATCGTCACGTTCTCGCCGTGCAGCGTGAGCTTGGCCTGCTTGAAGTTGGCACGGGCGAAGCGTTCGTTGCTGCCGCCCGGATTGAAGATCACGCGGGTGCTCGGCTGATCGATCGCCGCCACGCTCTGGTACTTGGCCACGTCGGCGCAGCGCGCGATCGGCGTCTTGCCGTTGACCATGTAGGGCGTGCTGAAGAAGGCGCGCTTCTGCCGGTCGGTGGTGACCGACACGCCACCCACCGCGATGTCGCACTTGCCGGCGGCAAGATCGGGCAGCAGGTTGGCCCAGGTCGTCTTGACCCACTCGGGCTTGGCGCCAAGGCTCGCGCTGAAGCCCGTCATGAGGTCGACATCGATGCCTTCGAACGAGGCATCGGTCTTCTGGAAGCTGAAGGGCTTGTAGTCGCCCGGGGTGCAGATGCGCAGCACCGCGGCTTTCTGCACCGCATCCAGGTGCGAAGCGGCCACCGGCGTTGCCGCCGGCGCCATCGCGCAACCCGAGAGAACGGCGGCAGCCGCCGCGATGAAGGTCAAACCGATCGAAGACGTGCTGCTGCGCATGCGGACTCCTGGGCAAATGAAGGGATGAAAGAGGCCGTTATTTTGCGGCGCTCAGCACGCCACGGCGCATCTGGTCGAGCTCGATGCTCTCGAACAGCGCCTTGAAGTTGCCGTTGCCGAAGCCGTCGTCGCCCTTGCGCTGGATGAACTCGAAGAAGATCGGGCCCAGCTGGTTCTCGCTGAAGATCTGCAGCAGCAGCGCGTCCTTCTTGCCGTCGATCAGGATCTTGCGCTTCTTCAGTTCGGCCACGCTTTCGCCGTGCTCCGGAATGCGCTTGTCGACCAGTTCGTAGTACGTGTCGATGGTGTCGAGAAGCACGACGCCCTTGGCACGCATTGCATCGACGGTGTCGTACAGGTTGTCCGAGCCCATCGCGATGTGCTGGATGCCTTCGCCCTTGTACATGTCCAGGTACTCCTGGATCTGGCCGGCCTGCTCCTTGCCCTCTTCGTTGATCGGGATGCGGATCTTGCCGCAGGGGCTGGTCATGGCCTTGCTCTTCACGCCGGTCACCTGGCCTTCGATGTCGAAGTACTTGATCTCGCGGAAGTTGAAGAGCTTCTCGTAGAAGCCGGCCCACACGTTCATGCGGCCGCGGTACACGTTGTGCGTCAGGTGGTCGACGTAGGTGAGGCCATTGCCCACCGGCGACAGCGCCTGCTGCGGCGACACGCCCGGCAGCGCCTCGAAGTCGACGTCGTAGAAGCCGATGTTGCCGATATCACCCGGTTGCGCGCCGTTCTTGCCGGGCCAGCGGTCGACCAGATAGATCAGGCTGTCGCCCACGCCCTTGATGGCGGGGATGTTCAGTTCGCCCGGGCCGGCCTTGTCGGCGAAGCCCCAAGCGCCCAGCGCGGTGGCGCGCTCGTAGGCCTGCTTGGCGTCCTGCACGCGGAAGGCGATGGCGCAGACGCTCGGGCCGTGCTCGCGCGCAAAGCGCTGCGCGAAGGAATCGGGCTCGGCATTCAGAATGAAGTTGATCGTGCCCTGGCGGTACAGCAGCACGTTCTTGTGGCGGTGCTTGGCCACGGCCGTGAAGCCCATGCGCTCGAAGACCTTGCCCATCGCGACCGGGTCCGGTGCCGCGTATTCGATGAATTCGAAGCCGTCGGTGCCCATGGGGTTGTCCCAAGGGGTGAAGGCGGGTGCGTCGGCTTGGCTCATGTGCGGTCTCCGGAAGGTGGGATTTGAAGGAATGAATAGGGCGAAATCGGCCAGTGCTGCAATGTAGGTTGGATGCCGCTCAGGTTTTCAGCGTTGTCGGGCGCCTTTGATGGCAAATGCGCAGTAAAACTGCAAAAATGGCGACATGGAAGCACTCGACAAGATTGATAGGCTCATTCTGCGCACGCTGCAAGCAGACGGGCGCGCAACTTACGACCAGCTCGCAGAGCAGGTCAGCCTGTCGCCCAGCGCGGTGCTGCGGCGGGTCAAGCGCCTGGAAGAAAGCGGGGTGATCGACCGCTACGTCGCCCTCGTGCGCCCCGAGGTGATCGGCCTGGGCCTGACCGCCTACCTCAACGTGCGGCTCGAAAAGCACACCGAGAGCCACAAGCGCAATCCGATGGACCTGTTCCGCGCCAGCGTGCAGACATGGCCCGAGGTGGTGGAGTGCGCGGCCCTGACAGGCGACATGGACTACCTGCTGCGCGTCGTGGTGGCCGACATGGCGCACTACAGCCGTTTCATCATGGACACCCTGCTCAAGCACCCCAGCGTGGAAGACTGCAAGACCAGCTTCGTGCTGGACCGTGTCAAGGCCACAACAGCTGTGCCTGTTTAACCACAGAGTGGTTGCTCGGGCGCCACGCGCCCTGGAACTGGGTCACGAATGTGTCCTGGAGTGTCCCTGTCGGCTTGATGATTAAGGGAAAACCCTTACATTCGAGCCATGCTTACCGCCAAGACCCTCCTCAAAGCGTCTCTAGGCCTCGGCTCTTTCCTGAAAGCGCCGATGGTTGAGACCCAGCCACGCGCTGTCTCTTCGCCCCAGCCCGTCATGGTGCCGATCCGCTCGATCGGGCCGCGCGAGCGGGAGCGCATCGCGCAGCACCTGCTGGCGCTGACCCCCCACGACCGGTACTTGCGCTTCGGCTACGCCGCAGCCGACGAGCAGGTCCAGCGCTATGTCGACAGCCTGGATTTCGAGCGCGACGAGATGTTCGGCATCTACAACCGCCGCCTCGAGCTGATTGCGATGTCCCATCTGGCCTTCGCGCCCGGCGACCAGCACAGCGATTGCGCCGAATTCGGCGTTTCGGTCTCCGCGCACGCCCGCGGCCGCGGCTACGGCGCACGCCTGTTCGAGCGTGCCGTGGTCGTCGCCCGCAATGAGGGCGTGGGCATGCTCTTCATCCATGCGCTGAGCGAAAACGCCGCCATGCTCAAGATCGCCCGCAACGCTGGCGCGACCGTGGTGCGCAGCGGTGCGGAGGCCGAAGCGCATTTGCAGCTGCCCATCGCCACTTTCGACAGCCGCATGAGCCAGATCTCGCTGGAACACTACGCAGCCGTCGACTTCGCCCTGAAGAGCCGCGCCAAGCAGTTCTGGACCTTCCTCGCGAGCCTGCAGGAAGTGCGCAGCGGCATGAGAGACGCGCGGAGCAAATCCGCCCCCTGAGGCGCTCCGAAGGCCGTGCGGTAGAGCGTGTCACACGCAATCCGTTATCCTTGCCCCTCCTCAACTCCGCCCTCCCGCAGTGGCCGAACCTCACCCTGAACGCGCACCCGTAGAACGGGAAGACAAGCGCGGCTTCCTCCAAAAGCTTGCCGAATTCATCCACCCCGGTCCCGACTCGCGCGACGAGCTGATCGAAACCCTGGCAGACGCCGAGGACAACGAGGTGATCGGCGCCGAGTCGCGCGTGATGCTCGAAGGCGTGCTGCGCATGGCCGACATGACCGCCGGCGACGTGATGGTCGCCGCGCCGCGCATGGACCTGGTGAACATCGACGCGCCCTTCGACGCGCTCCTGCACCTCATCATCGACACCGCGCACTCGCGCTTCCCGGTGTACGAGGGTGAAAAAGAAAACATCATCGGCATCCTGCTCGCGAAAGACCTGCTCAAGCTGCAGCGCGCGCCGGGCCTGAACATCCGCGCATTGCTGCGCCCGGCCACCTTCGTGCCCGAGAGCAAGGGCCTGAACGACCTCTTGCGCGAGTTCCGCGGCAACCGCAACCACCTGGCCATCGTGATCGACGAGTTCGGCCGCGTGGCCGGCCTCATCACCATCGAGGACGTGCTCGAGCAGATCGTCGGCGAGATCGAGGACGAGTTCGACATCGCCGAGGACGAGGGCGACATCTTCGGCCTGGCCGATCACACCTACCGCGTCTCGGGCGACACGCCCATCGAGCGCGTGGCCGAAGCCTTCGGCATCACCTTCGACGAAGAACAGCTGAGCGAAGACTTCGACACCATCGGCGGCCTGATCGCCCACGAGATGGGCCACGTGCCCAAGCGCGGCGAGCACCATGCGATGGGCGGCTTCGACTTCGTGGTGCTGCACACCAAGGGCGGCGCGGTGCGCTGGTTCAAGGTGTCGCCGGCACGCGGCGGCGACGCGGCCGACTGATGCCGCTGCCCGCAGCGGCGACGGCGCGCATCTCGCCTGCTTCTCCAGTGATGGCTTGGCTTCGGCTGCTCGGATTCGGCTTGGCCGGACTGGCGCAGGCGCTGTCGATCGCCTGGCCACTCGACGGAAGGCCGCTGTGGTGGCTTCAGCTTCTCTCGATTGGCGCGCTGGTGTGGCTGCTCGACAGCCTCCGCGCAGAGCGCGCCGGCTGGCGCCGCGCCGGGCTTCACGCCTGGCTCTTCTCGACCACCTGGCTCACCGGCAGCTTCTGGTGGCTGTTCATTTCGATGCACACCTACGGCGGGCTGCCTGCACCGCTGGCCGCCATTGCCGTGCTCGCGCTGGCGGCGGCACTGGGGCTCTATTACGCCGTGGCGTCCGCATGGTTCGTGGTGCGCGGTCCGAAGGGGCGCGTGACGGGGGCGCTGGTCTTCGCGGCGCTCTGGACGCTCGCCGAACTCGTGCGCGGCAGCTGGTTCACCGGCTTCCCTTGGGGCGCGGGCGGCTATGCGCATGTGGAGGGTCCGCTCGCTGCGTGGGCGCCGTGGATCGGCGTCTACGGCATCGGTGCCGTTGCAGCGCTCGTGATGGGGCTCATCGCGCTGGGCTCGGTCGCGCGCCGCGCCGAGATCGTGTCGGGACTGGTGCTGATCGCGCTGGTGTTCGGCTTCCCGCACCTCGCGCCGTCGCTGCGCGGCGCCAGCAGCGGCAGCCTCCAGGTCGCCCTGCTGCAAGGCAACATCCCGCAGGACGAGAAATTCATCCCCGGCGGCGGCATCGAAACCGCCCTGCGCTGGTACGGCGAGCAACTGCGCGATGCCAAGGCCTCGCTCGTTGTCACGCCCGAAACCGCCGTGCCCCTGCTGCCCCAGCAGTTGCCCGCCGGTTACCTCGAAGCGATCCAGGCGCGCTACAGCAACGGCACGCAGGCGGCCATCGTCGGCCTGCCGCTAGGCGGGCGCGGCGGCTACAGCAATGCGGTGCTCGGCTTCCAGCCCGGCGCCACAGAGCCGTACCAGTACAGCAAGCACCACCTCGTGCCCTTCGGCGAATTCATTCCGCCGGGCTTTCGCTGGTTCATCCAGATGATGAACATCCCGCTCGGCGACTTCCAGCGCGGCGGCCTCGCGCAGGCGCCGTTCGTCTGGCAGGGCCAGCGCATCGCGCCGAACATCTGCTACGAAGACTTGTTCGGCGACGAGATCGGTGCGAACTTCCGCGACGAGGCGACCGCGCCCACCGTCATGCTGAACGTGAGCAACATCGCGTGGTTCGGCGACTCGGTCGCCATCGACGAGCACCTGGCGATCTCGCGCATGCGCGCGCTCGAATTCGCGCGGCCGATGGTGCGCGCCACGAACACCGGCGCCACCGTCGTCATCGACGCCGAAGGCCGCGTGACGCACCAGTTGCCCCGCCTCACGCGCGGCGTGCTCGAAGCCACGGTCGAAGGCCGCACCGGGCTCACGCCTTATGCGCGCTGGGTGGCGCCGTTCGGCCTGTGGCCGCTGTGGATCGCAATGCTCGCCATCGTCGGCATCGCCTTCGCGATGAGCCGGCGCCGACGCTGAGCGAGCTCAGGCCGCCGGCTGCACCGGCCAGTCGCGCAGCTTGCCCGGGTTCAGCAGGCCCATCGGATCGAAGCGTTTCTTCACCGCGATGACCTCGGGCGGCAGCGCTCCGCCGGCCTTGCCGTCTTCCACGATGTTCACGTGCGGGTTGTTGATGTGCACGTTGTGCGCGCGGTGGATGTCGATGATCTCGGCCAACCGCTCCTCGGTGCTGAAGCGCACCAGCTGAAGCCCGCTGCAGGTCATGAGCCCGGCGACATTGCGGATGAACTCGATGTGCATCATCACCTCGCCGCCCAGCAGCTTTTCCATCTCGATGATCTGCTCGACGTGCTTGCCGGGGATGAACCCGCTCTGCAGGTAGGTGAGCGTCGGGTCCACTTTCAGCGCATGCAGCGTCGTGTGGTTCCAGGTGAATTCCATCAGCGTGCGGTTGCTCTTCTGCACTTCGGCCGCGGTCTTGCGATAACCCACGGTGCCGCCGTGCGCCTCGACCAGTTGCAGCAGGGCCGGCTCGCACGATTCCGCCACCAGCGACAGCACCGTGTGGCATCCCTTGGGCAGATGCGCCGCGAGCTGCGCGAGGTGATCGGAGATGGGCGCTGCAAAAAAAGCGATCTCGCGCTTCACGATGCCCGGCCCGTTCGCGAGCTTGTCGGCGAAGTGCAACGCGTTCTCGAAGTCGTCGAAAGTCACCAGCGTTTCGAGCCACGGATGCGCGGGCGCCAATGCGATCTCCAGCTCCAGCACGAGCCCGTTGGTGCCCCACAGGTGATGCATGCGCATCGCCTCGGCACCACGCAGCTCGACCACCTGCGGCTCCGCCTCGATGGTCATCGCGCGGATGCCGAGCACATTCCCGGGCGCGCCCAGCGGCCCGTAGTTGATCGAGCCCACGCCGCCGAAGCCGCCGCCGAACAGGCCGCCGAGCGTCGCGCTGCGGTAGGTCGACGGCACGCAGCGCATCTCCTGCCCCGTGGGCTTGGTCTGCTTCTCCAGTTCGCCGAGCCGGATGCCGGCCTGCGCGCGCGCCACGCCGGGCTGCACCCAGAGGCATGCGTTGTAGCCCGTCATGTCGAGCACCACGCCACCCGCGAGCGGCGTGGTCTGGCCGTAGTTGCCGGTGCCGCTGCCGCGGATGACGATCGGCACGCCGCGCCGCGCGCACGCACCCACCACGGCGCGGATCTCGTCCTCGCTGCGCGGGCGCACGACCACATCAGCGCGTTTGTCTTTCAGCTGGCGGTTCAGCACGGGGCTGAACCACGAGAAATCCTGCGAGAGCCGCGTGACGCGCCCTTCGTCGGTGATCCAGTCGAGGTCGGGCAGTTCGAGCAGCAATTGCTCGATGGCGGAAACGGGAGCGTTCATGGTCGTCGTGAATGTCTGCAATGTCAGTCTTGGGAAAGTTCGCTCGCATGCCACGAGCCCAGCGCCACCTTGGTGAGCCAGGCCATCAGCACGAAGAGCGCCACGCCGGTCAGCGAGATCAGCAGCAGGGCCGCGAACATGCGCGGAATGTTCAGCTGGAAGCCCGCCTGCAGGATCTGGTACGCCAGCCCCGCGCCCGAGCCGCCGGTGCCCGCAACGAACTCCGCCACCACCGCGCCGATCAGCGCCAGGCCGCTGGAGATGCGCAGGCCCCCGAAGAAGTACGGCAGCGCGCTCGGAATGCGCAGCCGCACCAGCTGCTGCCAGCGCGTCGCGCGGTTCAGCTTGAAGTAGCTCTGCAGGTCGGGGTCGATGCTGCGCAACCCCAGCGTGGTGTTGCTGATGATCGGGAACAGCGCCACCAGCGCCGCGCACACCGTCATCGCGGCCACCGGGTTCTTCACCCAGATGATGATCAGCGGCGCCACCGCCACGATGGGCGTCACCTGCAGCAGCACCGCATACGGGAAGAGGGCAGTCTCGATGCGCTTGCTCTGCACGAAGAGGAACGAGATCAGCACGCCCGCCACCGTCGCCAGCGCGAATGACAGCACCGTGATCTTGAGCGTGACCAGCAGCGCGTTGCCCAGCGGCACCCAGTCGGTCACCAGCGTCTGCATCATCAGATACGGCGAGGGCACGAGGTAAGGCGGCAGCTCCATCGCCACCACCATCCATTGCCAGAGTGCGACCAGCACGACGCCGATCAGCACCGGGTACAGCACGCGCTGCACGCGCGGCTGGTTCAAGAGGGGCGTGCGCTGCTTCATCGCGCGTGCTCCTCGTCGCCCTGACTCGCGCGCAGCAGGCTGTCCTGCAGGCGCTTGGCGTAGCGAGCGAACTCGGGCGTCACCATGAAGTCGGCATGGCGCGGATACGGCTCGTCGATCTGGAACTGCTCCACCACGCGCCCCGGCCGCGCGGCCATCATCACCACGCGGCTCGACAGGAACACCGCCTCATGGATCGAGTGCGTCACGAAGATCACCGTGAGCTTCTTCTTGCGCCAGAGCTCGAGCAGGTCGGCATCGAGCTTGTGGCGCGTGATCTCGTCGAGTGCGCCGAAGGGTTCGTCCATCAGCAGCAGGTCGGGCTGCGTGACCAGTCCGCGCGCAATCGACACCCGCATCTGCATGCCGCCCGAAAGCGCACGCGGCAGCGCGCCGGCGAACTTCTCCAGCCCCACAAGCGCGAGCGATTCCATCACCCGCGCATCGGCCTCCTTGCGCGGCACGCCGGCCAGGTCCAGCGGCAGCCGCACGTTGGTCTGCACGCTGGCCCACGGCATCAGCGTGGGCGACTGGAACACGAAGGACATGCGCCGCGCGCTGTCGTGCAACTGGCTCACGGGCTTGCGCCACACCAGCAGCCGTCCGTCGCTCGGCTCCAGCATGCCCGCCACCATCTTCAGCAGCGTGCTCTTGCCGCAGCCCGAGGGGCCCAGCAGCGTGACGAACTCGCCCTCGGCGATCGACAGGTCCACCGGCAGCAGCGCCTGCGTGCCGTTGGGGTAGGTCTTCTCGGCCGAGAGCACTTCCACCGCGGGCACGGCGGGCGCGGTCGGTGGGGCGAGGGTGTGAGGTTCGATGCGGTTCATGGGGCGCGGAAGTTCAGGGCAGGACCTTGGCGTCTTTCACGAATTCCGTCGTGTAGGTCTTCGCCAATTCGACCTTCGCGGGATCTAGCAATTTCGCGCTCACGAGAAAGTCGTAGCTCGCCTTCGAGCGTGCATCCGTCATCACGCCGATGCCCAACTTGGCCGCGTCGCCGCCGGTGACCATGCCCATCTCCTTGAGCTTGGCCACGCTGTAGGCCAACTGGTCGTCGGTCATGTTGGGGTTGTCCTTCTTGATGAGCGCGTTGGCGGGCGCCGGGTCGGCGAGGTAGCTCTTCCAGCCCTCGGCCGAGGCCTTCACGAACGCGGCGACCTGCTTGCTGCGGTCCTTCACCGTCTTCTCCATGCACGACACCGTGGTCGCGTAGGCGGGGAAACCGTGGTCGCTGAACATCAGCACCGTGCTCTTCACGCCGGCCTTTTGAATCGCGTAGGGCTCGGAGGTCAGGTAGCCCTGCTGCGCGGTGTTCTTGTCCGCCACGAAGGGCTGGATGTTGAAGGTGTAGGGGCGCGTCTGTTCGTCGACGAGGCCGAACTTGGCCTTCAGCCACGGCCAGTAGCCGCGGTTGGCCTGCGCGCCGATCAGGAGCGTCTTGCCTTTCAGGTCTTCGAACTTCTTCACGTCGTCGTGCGCGATCAGCACCTGCGGGTCCTTCTGGAAGAAGGCCGCGACGTTGACCACCGGCACGCCGCCTTCGCGCACCTGCATCATCTGGATGTCGCTCGAACCCATGATGCAGTCGGCCTGGCCGGCCGCCATCATTTGCGTGATGTTGACCTGCGGGCCGCCCATCTTGATGGTGACGTCCAGGCCGTACTTCTTGTAGATGCCCTGCGCCAGCGCTTGGTAGAAGCCGCCGTGCTCGGCCTGCGCGTACCAGTTGGTCATGTAGGTGAACTTGTCCTGGGCCTGTGCGGGTGCGACGGCCGTGAGGAGCGACAGCGCGGCGGCGCCGGCCAGGGAAAGAGCGAAGGAACGCATGGTGGGGACCTCTCGAAGGCTGGATGAAAAAGAAGAATGAAGCCGATGCAAGGAGCGCGCCTCAGGCGGGCTCGTAGCTTTGCTGGATGAAACCTTGCTGATGGCCGCGCTCCCATGTGGGCTCCTCGCGCACCACCCAGCGCAGCGCATGCAACTCGGTCAGCGCCTGCACCCAGCTGTCCGAGAGCGTCTCCAGGATCTCGATGCCCTGTTCGCGCGTGGCGCTGGTCGGATCGCCGATCACGCCGCTCGGGCCGAAGTCGCGCGCGGTCCATGCGCAGGCCGGGCGGCCATCGGCCGACAGCAGCTTGATCGGGAAGGGCGGCGGAAAGTTGGCCGCCGCACGCTCCATGTGCACCGTGTCGGGCGCGAGCGCGAGCATCAGCGCGGTCTCGGAATGGCCAGCGTGCATCGACAGGCGCTTTTCCTGGTCGCTGATCTGCTTGCTCGACGCATTCGGCAGGCGCGACACGCCGTGCGGCACCACCACGTAGTCGCCGTGCCGCAGCCGCAGTTCGCGCGCCGCCATCTCCAGCACCTGCGGCTGGCCGCCGTGGCCGTTGGCGAACAGCAGCTTGCGAAAACCCGCGCGGTAGACCGATTCGCCGATCTCGGTCACGGTCGAGAGCAGCGTGGTGCCGGTCAGCGTCATCGTGCCCGGAAAGTGCAGGTGCTCTTCCGACTTGCCGTAGGTGATGGTGGGCAGCGCGAAGGCGCGCACTTCGGCGGGCAGCTTCTCGAGCGCCTTGCCCATCACGCCCGAGGCGATCACGCTATCGACTGAGCACGGCAGGTGTGGCCCGTGCTGCTCGATGGCACCGCAGGGCAGCACGATGACGGTGTTCTCGCGGTCGGGCAGCGCGGCGATTTCGGTCCAGCTCAGGTAGGGCAGGAAGCGGTGGGGCGGGATGTAGCCGTGGAGCATGGGAGTCCTTGCGTGTTCTTTACTTGGGAGAGAAGGGTGTCGCATCGCCGTGCGTCACGCGGCCGTCGCGCAGCACCACGCGGGTGGCGGTGCGCGAGGGCCAGCCATGGCGGTCGGCCTGCGTGAACAGCACCAGGTCGGCTTTCGCGCCGACCAGCGTGGGCGCCGTCGTGGCGGGCGCGCGCTGCAGCCAGTCGCTGCGGCACAGCGCCTGGGACCAGTTGTCGAACGGTTCGTCGAGTTGCGCAACGAGCGCGGCCGTGCCCAGCGCTTCGACCGGGTCGAAGCTGCCGAGGCGGCAGAACGGGTCCTGCACGTTGTCGCTCGCGAACAGCAGCGGAATGCCGCGCTCGCGAATTTCCTTTACGAGCGTGATGCCGCGCAGGCGCGGCGTGCGGCCCGTCACCGCGTCCTGCAGCAGCAGGTTGGTCGCGGGCAGCGAGACCACGGTGATCGGTGCGCGCGCCACCGCATCGAGCGTGGCGAAGGCCTGCGATTCAGGCTGCGCCGCGAGCGCGCAGATGTGGCCGCAGACCACGCGGCCTTCGAAGCCGATCTCGCGCAGCAGGCGCGCGGTGGTCTTGAGGCCGACCGCCGAAGCGTTGAGTTCCTCATCGACGTGCAGGTCGATGTCGAGGTCGCAGGCCTGCGCCGCATTCAGCAGGTTGCGCAGTGCGTTCTCGCTCCAGTTGGTCGAATGCACGAAGCCGCCGAGCAGCGCGTGCGGCCCAGTGGCCTTGACCTGCTTCGCGAGGCGCAGCGCCTGTGCCGCGTCTTCGAACAGCGGCAGCTTGATGAGGCTCACCTGCTCCAGCCGCACCTTGCCGGCCCATTCCTCTGCGAGCTCGGCCAGCACCGGCCAGGCGAGCGGCACCGCATCGGGCTCCCACCAGTCGACGTGCGTGCGCACATGCGTGGTGCCGCATTCCCAGGCCCACTGCAGGCCGCGCGCGGCGCGCTCGCGCACATCGGCGGGGCTCCAGTGCACGCGGTCGGCGAGCATCGCGTCGATGGCGCCGAGCAGGCCCGGCTGCACATGCTTCATGCGGGGGAGCGTGAACGCCTTGTCGAGGTGCGTGTGGGCGTCGACGAAGCCGGGGAGCACGAGGGTGCCCGCGAGGTCCCAGCTTTCGGGGACGGGCTCGGCCTTGTCGGCCGACTGCACCGATTGAACGCGGCCCGCGTCGAGCGCGATGCGCGCCAGCACCGGCACGCCGTCGCGCTCCGGCCAGTCGGAGGGCAGCAGCCAGCGCGGCAGGCGCGCGTTGTCGAGCACGGTGGGCGCGTTCATGCGAAGCGCGCCATCGCCTGGCCGACCCGCGCCATGAAGCGCTTGAGCTGGGGCTCGGTTGCCACGTTCATGTGGTAGTGGGCGTGGTAGTCCACCTTGGCGCCGTGGCCCGTCAGCCGCTTCATGTAGCGCGTGACGATCTTTCGCGGCGGGTCGCCCATGTACATGGCCACCCAGCGCGGACGGCCGTACGTGACGACGGCGCTGATGCGCTTGATGTGCGTGAGCATCGGCTTCACGTTGGCCGGGTCGCTGATGTCGAAGGCCACGCCCGGCATGAAGAGCCGGTCGAAGTAGCCCTTGAGCATCGCCGGCAGCCCGAAGCACCAGGTCGGAAAACAGAACACGATGCCCTCGGCCCACTGCAGCCGCTCCACGTAGGGCTTGAGCGGCAACTGGTTGGCCGGCACGTCGTGGTAGCCCAGCCGCTCCTCGCGCGACAGCACCGGATCGAACCCTTCGGCGTACAGGTCGCAGTCGTCCACCTCGTGGCCGGCCGCGCGCAGGTTCTTCAGCACTTCCTGGTGCAGGGCCGCATGGAAGCTGGTTTCGACCGGATGGCAATAGACGACGAGCACGCGCATGGTGTGTTTGACCGCTTAATCAGAGCAAGTGGTCAGGTTATGCAAGCGACGTGCCAGTCCGGATGCACCGGAAGGGGGCTGGCGGCCCAGGCTTCAGGCGCGAGTCGTCAGGCCCTGCGCGGCGCCGGCAGCAGCCGCACCGCCAGTGCCGCCATCGCCGTGCCGGTGGCCAGCCAGGTCACGCCGGCCCATCCCCACTGCGCGAGCGCCAGCGCGCCCAGCGCCGAGCCTGCCGCCATGCCGATGAACATGCTGGTGAACAGCACCGCGTTGAGCCGGCTGCGCGCACCGGGCTCGATGCCGTAGACGATGGTCTGGTGCGCGATCAGCGTGGCCTGCAGTCCCAGGTCGAAGCCGACGGCCGCGAGCGCCAGCAGCCAGAGCTGGGCGTGCGGCAGCATCAGCGGCGCGAGCCCCATGGCTGCGAACGACAGCACCGCCAGCCCGGCGCCCAGGCGCGTCACCAACTGCGGCCCGCGCCGGTCGGCGAGGCGCCCAGCCAGTGGCGCTGCGAGCGCCCCCGCTGCGCCAGCCAACCCGAAGGCACCCGCCGCCGCGCTGCCCAGGTGGAAGGGCTCGCCGTGCAGCATCACCGCCAGCGTCGACCAGAACGCGCTGAAGCCCACTGCCAGCAGCGCCTGCGCCAGGGCGGCGCGGCGCAGCGCGCCATGGCGCGACCACAGCGTGCCCAGCGAACCGAGCAGCGCGCCATAGGCCAGGTGCGTGGTCGGCCGGAAGCGCGGCAGCCCGCGCCATGCGGCCGCGCCGATGAGCGCGATGCTGGCCGCCGCCGCGATGAACATCGCGCGCCAGCCGAAGTGCTCGGCCACGAAGCCGCTCACCACCCGGGACAGCAGGATGCCCAGCAGCAGCCCCGTCATCACTGTGCCGACGGTCTTGCCGCGCGAGGCTTCGGGCGCGAGCGTGGCGGCGGCGGGCACGATGTCCTGCGCCATCGTGGCCGCAAGCCCGATGGCCAGGCTGGCGGCGAGCAGCACGCCGATAGACGGTGCCGCGCCGGCCACCAGCAGCGCGGCGCACAGGGCGGCTGCCTTGATCAGCACGATGCGGCGCCGGTCGAAGCGGTCGCCCAGCGGCGCCAGCAGCAGGATGCCGAGCGCGTAGCCCAGCTGCGTCAGCGTCGGAATGAAGCCGACCGCGCCGGTGGAAGCGCCGATGTCGGCGCCCAGCACGCCGAGCATCGGCTGCGCGTAGTAGAGCGACGCCACCGCCAGGCCCGCGGCGGTGGCCAGCAGCAGGACCAGCGAGGTCGGCAGCGCGGGGCTGTCCGGCGCTGCGCCTTCGTGGGCATGCATTGTTTGAATGGAAGACATGGTGATAACCCTGAGTTTTCAAGCGAGGGTTGAAATGTGCGCCTGTGCAGGCTGGCTTGGTAGTCCCGCAGATCGCACAATGCCCATACGCAGTACGCATAAAGAGCCAGGCCATGCCGAATCCACCCGCCGCCGACCGCATCGAGTTGATGCAGACCTTCGTCCATATCGTCGAGGCCGGCAGCCTCTCGGCCGCCGCGGTGCGGATGGGTGCGACCCAGCCCACGGTGAGCCGCCGGCTGCAGGCGCTGGAGCGCTCGCTCGGCGTGCGGCTGCTGCGCCGCTCCACGCATGCCATGAAGCTCACCGAAGACGGCGAGCGTTGCTACGAGGGCGCCAGGGAACTGATCGCCAGCTGGCGCGCCTTCGAGGCCGACCTTCGCGGCGTGGGCGACGAGCCCGAAGGCACGCTGCGCGTGGTGGCGCCGCATGCGCTGGGGCAACTGCTGCTGGTCGGGCCGCTGGCCGACTACCTGCGTGCCTATCCGCGGGTGTCGGTCGAATGGCTGCTGCACGACCGCCGGCCCGACTTCATCGCCGAGGGGGTCGATTGCGCGATCCACGTCGGTGAAGTGACCGACACCATGGCCATCGCGATCAAGCTCTCGGAGGTGCCGCGCGTGGTGGTCGCTGCGCCGTCGGTGCTGCAAGGGCACCCGCCGCCTGCGCATGCATCGGAACTGGCCGAACTGCCCTGGCTCGCGCTGCGCACCTTCTACCGCAACGAGGTGCAGCTCACGCACCGGCCGACCGGCGAAGTCGCGCGCGTGCCGATCCGTCCGCGCATGAGCACCGACAGCCTGTATGCGCTGCACAGCGCGGCCGTCATGGGGCTCGGCGCCTGCATCGGCTCGGCCTGGCTCATGAACGACGACATCGCCGCCGGCCGGCTGGTGCAGCTGGTGCCGCAATGGCATGCGGCGCCGCTGCCGGTGTACCTGACCTATTCGCCCGCGCGCTTCCAGCCGGCGCGGCTGCGCCGCTTCATCGAGATGGTGCGGCTCGCGATGGCCGACCCGACGGGCCGGGCCTGGGAAGTCAGGGCGTCGCCTTGATGCCGCAGCCGCCCAGCACGAAGGCCACCAGCTCGCGCGCGATCGGCTCGCGGTCGATGGGCGCATCGGGCGGCAGGCCGAGCATCACGCGCGTCTGGATCGCGTAGTCGGCGTAGCTCTGGGTCATGGCCCAGATGTGCATCAGCAGGATGCGCGCATCGAGCGGGCGCATCTGCCCGCGCGCGATCCAGCCGTTGATGATGTCCACCTTCTTCTGCGTCCAGGCGCGGGCATTGGGCCAGTAGCGGTCGAGGTTGCGGCCGCCGTCGAGGATCTCGCGGGTGAAGATGCGCGACATCTCGGGGCTGTCGATGGCGTGGTCCAGCTTCTTGCGGATGTAGTCGCCCAGCACGGTGGCCGGGTCGCTCGCGTCCTCGAACGAGAACACCACCTTCCAGGCGTGCAGCACCTGCATCAGCAGCTCTTCGTAGAGCTCCTCCTTGCCGGCGATGTAGTAGTGCAGCTGGGGCTTGGTGAGGCCGGCGCGCGCGGCAATGGCCTGGGTCGAGGTGCCCTTGAGCCCATGCAGGCTGAACTCGGCCACCGCCGCTGTGCGGATGGCGGCCATGATGCGCTCGCGCCCCGGGCGGGCGCGCGACAGCGGGCCGTCGGGGGCGGGCATTTCCTGGGCGGTGGCGGGGGGCAGGGCGGCGGTGTCGGAGGTCATGCGGGGTCAGCTGGGAGGGCGGCGGCGTGGCGCCCGGCCGATGGTAATCCTTGGCGCATGGCGCCACGCCATGCCGAAGGCATGGCCACATGCAGTGCCTGCATGGCGAGGCAGCGCATGCGGGCATGGTTCATGTATCTTCCTCGCCGCTTCCAGACATTCACCTCAGACCAAGGAGTCTTCCATGTACCTTTCTCCCCGTTTCCGGGCCTTCGCCGCGGGCGCCGCCCTGCTTGCAGCCAGCGCCATCGCGCAGGCCCAGCAGGCGCTGCCGAATGTGGTGATCCTCGCCACCGGCGGCACCATCGCCGGCGCCGGCGCCTCGGCCGTCAACAGCGCCACCTACGCGGCCGCCAAGGTCGGCGTCGACAAGCTCATCGCCGGCCTGCCCGAACTCGCCAAGGTCGCCAACGTGCGCGGCGAGCAGGTGTTCCAGGTCGCATCGGAAAGCCTCACCAACGACAACCTGCTGACGCTGGCCAAGCGCGTCTCGGCGCTATCGAAGCAGTCGGACGTGGACGGCATCGTCATCACCCATGGCACTGACACGCTGGAAGAAACCGCCTACTTCCTCACGCTCACCGTGCACACCAACAAGCCGATCGTGGTGGTCGGCTCGATGCGTCCGGGCACGGCCCTCTCGGCCGACGGCGCGCTCAACCTGTACGACGCGGTCAACGTGGCGGGCAGCAAGGACGCCGTGGGCAAGGGCGTGCTGGTGACGATGGGCGACAACATCGACAGCGGCCGCGACGTGAGCAAGAACGTCAACATCAAGACCAGCGCCTTCTCCAGCCAATGGGGTCCGCTGGGCATGATCGTCGAGGGCAAGAACTACTGGTTCCGCGCGCCGGTCAAGCGCCACACCATGAACTCCGAGTTCGACATCGACAGCATCAACGCGCTGCCGCCGGTCGAGATCGCCATGGGCTACGAAGGCGTGTCGTCGGTGGCCATCGACGCGATCGCCAGGAGCGGCGCCAAGGCGCTGATCCACGGCGGCACGGGCAATGGCTCGGTGGCCGACCGGATCGTTCCGAACCTGCAGAAGGCACGCACCGACGGCGTGATCGTGATCCGCAGCTCGCGCGTGCCTGACGGCTTCGTGATCCGCAATGCCGAGCAGCCCGACGACAAGTACGACTGGGTGGTGGCGCACGACCTGCGCCCGCAGAAGGCGCGCATCCTGGCGATGGTGGCTCTCACCAAGACCAACAACACCAAAGACCTGCAGCGGATCTTCTGGGAATATTGATCCCCGATCAGCGCGCGGCGCGGCGCTTGCGGTGCCGCGCGTATTCCAGGCTGCTCACGCACACGAGCAGCCAGGCGAAGCCGGTCAAGAGGCCGGCCGCCACATCGCTTGCAAAGTGCACCTGCAGAAAGATGCGGCTGCAGGCGATGGTCAGGATGGCCGCCATGGCCGCCATGGCCGCCGGCACATGCCAGCGCGCCGGCAGCGTGCGCAACGCCAGGTACAGCAGCATTCCATAGCTCACGATCGCGCCCGCGCTGTGGCCGCTCGGGAAGCTGAAGCTCGTCTCGAAGGCCAGCCCGTGGTCGTGCACCGGCCGGGCCCGCTCGAAGATGTGCTTGAGCGCGGGGTTCAGCACCACGATGCCGCCGAGCGCGAGCACCCAGCCCAGCGCAAGGCCCCGGTGCGCATGGCGCCACAGCAGGGCGGCGACGACCAGGCACACCGGCGCAAGAAAGGCGAAGTCGCCCAGGTGCGTGAGCCAGCTGAACGCGACCAGCGCCGCCCACGGCACATGGGTGCCGATGGCATCGGCCAGCGCTTGGTCGGCCTGGCCCATCGAATGCCCGTCGGAGAGGTTCGAGGCGATCCAGGCGAACACGCTCGCCGCCGCGAGGATCAGCAGGAAACCCGCCGCAAGCCCGAGCGCAATGCGCGGCTCGCTGGGCTCCTCGGCATCGCGGGCCCTGAAGTGGCGGCGCTGCAGCGTCCAGCAGATGGCGCCGGCGCCGAGCACCGATGCGGTCCAGACAGAGAAAAACCAGCCGAGCGCATGGGCGCCGAGTTGCTGGGCGAGGAGAACAAGAGGGGGAGCTTCCAACGACATGCGGCCGCACCCTAAGGGAGCGCCGTGCCGCTGGCAAGCGAAAGCGGGAATACTTTGGCGCACTCGAAGGCTTTGCCGGCGGCTGCGTAGTCCCAGCGTTCCACGCGGCAGGCGCGCGTTCCGTCGGCCATGTCCAGCCGCACCACGTTCACCGAATTCGGAAAGCCGGCGCGCACGCGATGCGACACCGCCGTGCCCGCCTGCACAGCGAACGCGGTGCGCTTGCAGCCCGAGAAGGCGTCGTGCAGCGAGCGCACATAGGGCAGGTGGATGTGGCCGCCCAGGATCAGGTCCACACCCGCCTCCGACCAGCGCGCCACGGCCCGCTCGCGTCCGTGCAGCCGGTTCGACATGTCTTCCTGCCGCGTGACCATCACGGGCTGATGCGTGACCACCACGCGCAGCTGCGAGGGCGCCGCTGCCGCGAGGCGCGCCGCCACCCGCTCGACCTGCGCGGGCGACACCACGCCGTCTTCGTGCCGGTACCAGCGCGTGGTGTTCACGGTGACGACCAGCCATTCGTCGGACTCGAACACTGGCTCCAGGTCGTCGCCGAAGGCCTCCTTGTACCGGCCGTAGGGCGAGAAGCAGCGTGCCGCGAGCTGGAACAGCGGAATGTCGTGATTGCCCGGAACGACGAGCTTCGCGGGCGCCGCGAGCCGGTCGACGAAGGCGCGCGCCGCCGCGAACTGCACGCGCGTGGCGCGCTGCGTGATGTCGCCCGACAGCACCACCACCTGCGGCGCCAGCGCCTGTGCGAACCGCTCGAGCGCCTGCAGCACCTCGGGCTGCTCGGTGCCGAAATGCGGGTCGGAGATCTGCAGCAGGCAGGCGCTCATTGCTTGGCCGCCTCCAGCTCGGGCGCGACGTCGGGCCGCACCAGCCACAGCGGCTCGGGCGATACGCGAAACAGGAGCGGCATCTCGGTCCAGGCGATCTCGCCATCGGTCGCCACCTTCACGCGGCGCGGCGCACGCAGGCGGCCGGCCTTCACCGTCATCGATTCGAAGGGGAAGCTCAGCACCTGGTCTGCGTTGCCCAGCTTGCCGAGCGCGCCGCGCACCAGCAGGCCGGGCATGGCCAGCACGCCCACCGGCTTGAGCGCGATGGCCGCCAGCTGCCCTTGCTCCGGTGCATCGGCATGCTCGATGCCCACCTGCAGCAGTTGCAGCGGGTTGTTGCCCACGAAGAGCGTCGGCGTGCGGATGTCCTTTTCCTGCCCGCGCCAGGCCATGCGCAGGTTCCAGTGGCGGTGGCGGCCGCGCATCACCGTCAGGAGGCCCGCGAAGAACGCGATCCAGCGGCTGCGGCCGTAGCGCGCCTTGTAGGTCTCGCGCTCTTCCAGCAGTTCGGCGTACAGGCCCATGCTGGCGTTCACGAGAAACACCCGGTCGTTGACCAGCCCCACCTGCACCGCCCGCGGTTGTTCGCTCAGCAGCACCTGCATCGCCTCGGCCGTGTCGCGCGGAATGCCGTGGGTGCGGCTGAAATAGTTGAAGGTGCCCTGCGGCAGCACCCCGAAGGCGCAGCCGCTGCCCAGCGTGGCCTGTGCCACCGCGTTGATGGTGCCGTCGCCGCCCGCGGCCACCACCACGCCGCCCACGGCGCGGGCGCGCTCGACGGCTTCGCGCGCCAGGGCCTGCAACCGGCCGGGGCCGTCGACCAGGAAGATGCGGTGCCTGCGGCCGTCCGCGGCAAAGCCCTCCTCGATGACGCGGCGGGCCTCGGCGGCGCTCTCGCTGCCGGAGCCGGCATTGAGCACGATGAAGAACGGGGCATTCGGGCCGATGTGGGGCGGTTGCATGTGTGTAGGGCTGGGAAAGGCGAGGCCGCGGAGGACCGTGCGAGGGGCTGCTGCGTGCGGCCGGCCCACGGTTGTCGCACACCGGCCCGGCCGGCGCGAGCGGCCGGCATCCCGCCCGGCTGTGGGAGAGTTGCCCTCCGCCCGTAAAATCGTCCGCTTTCGCGGCGCATCGCCGCGCTACCGTCCAATGCCCGGTCCACACCGGCCAGCTTCATGTTGACCTTCCAGCAAATCATTCTCAAATTGCAGTCGTACTGGGCCGACCAAGGCTGCGCGCTGCTGCAACCGTACGACATGGAGGTCGGCGCGGGCACTTCGCACACCGCCACCTTCCTGCGGGCCCTCGGCCCAGAGCCCTGGAAAGCCGCCTACGTGCAGCCCAGCCGCCGCCCCAAGGACGGCCGCTACGGCGAGAACCCCAACCGCCTGCAGCATTACTACCAGTACCAGGTCGTGCTGAAGCCGGCGCCCAGCAACATCCTGGAGCTCTACCTGGGCAGCCTCGAAGCCCTGGGCTTCGACCTGAAGAAGAACGACATCCGCTTCGTCGAAGACGACTGGGAGAACCCCACGCTCGGCGCCTGGGGCCTGGGCTGGGAGGTCTGGCTCAACGGCATGGAAGTGACGCAGTTCACCTACTTCCAGCAGGTCGGCGGCATCGACTGCAAGCCGATCACCGGCGAGATCACCTACGGGCTTGAACGCCTCGCGATGTACCTGCAGCAGAAGGAAAGCATCTACGAACTGGAATGGGCGCCGGGCGTGACCTACGGCGACGTCTATCACCAGAACGAAGTCGAACAGTCGGCCTACAACTTCGAGCACAGCGACGCCGAATTTCTCTTCACCGCCTTCAACGCGCACGAGAAGCAGGCCAAGCACCTCATGACCGAGCAGCTCGCGCTGCCGGCCTACGAGCAGGTGCTGAAAGCCGCGCACAGCTTCAACCTGCTCGATGCGCGCGGCGCGATCAGCGTGACCGAGCGCGCGGCCTATATCGGCCGCATCCGCAACCTCGCGCGCAGCGTGGCGCAGAGCTACTACGACAGCCGCGAGCGCCTGGGCTTCCCGATGGCGCCGCGGGAATGGGTTGCGCAGATGCCCCCGAAGAAAGCTGCCTGAGCGATGACGATCCCCATGAACAACAAGAACTCCCTGCTGGTCGAACTGTTTGTCGAAGAGCTGCCGCCGAAGGCGCTGAAGAAGCTTGGCGACGCTTTCTCGAACGTGCTGCGCGAGCAGCTCGTGGCCCAAGGCCTGGCCGAAGCCGGCTCGGTGCTCACCGCCTACGCCTCGCCGCGCCGCCTCGCCGCGCACCTCACGCACGTGGCCGAGCGCGCCGCCGACAAGGCCGTGTCGCAAAAGCTCATGCCCGTGGCCGTGGGGCTCGACGCTTCTGGCCAGCCCACGCCCGCGCTGCTCAAGCGCCTGGGCGCGCTCGGTGCCGACGCCTCGGCCGTGCCGGGCTTGAAGCGCGCGATGGACGGCAAGGCCGAAGCGCTCTTCTACGAAAGCACCGCCAAGGGCGCGACGCTGGCCGAGGGCCTGCAGAAGGCGCTGGCCGAAGCCATCGCCAAGCTGCCGATTCCCAAGGTGATGAGCTACCAGCTCGAAAGCGGCTGCGAGCTGCCCGGCTGGAGCAGCGTGAGCTTCGTGCGCCCCGCGCACGGCTTGGTCGCGCTGCATGGCGACACCGTGGTGCCCATCGAGGCGCTGGGCCTGAAGGCCGGCCGCGAGACGCACGGCCATCGCTTCGAGGCCGCGGTCGATCCGGTCGTGCTGCGCGATGCCAACAGCTACGCGCTGCAACTGCAGGACGATGGCGCCGTCATCGCGAGCTTCGAGGCGCGCCGCGCCGAAATCGCGCGCCAGTTGGCGGCTGCGGCCGTCAAGGTCGGCGGCGGCTCGGTGCCGATCCACGACGACGCGCTGCTCGATGAAGTGACCGCGCTGGTCGAACGCCCCAACGTGCTGGTCTGCAGCTTCGAACGCGAGTTCCTCGAAGTGCCGCAGGAGTGCCTCATCCTCACGATGAAGGCCAACCAGAAGTACTTTCCGCTGCTCGATGCATCCAGCAAGCTCACCAACAGGTTCCTGGTCGTCAGCAACATCAGCCCCGACGACGCGAGCGCGGTCATCGAAGGCAACGAGCGCGTGGTGCGCCCGCGCCTGGCCGACGCCAAGTTCTTCTTCGACCAGGACCGCAAGAAATCGCTGGCCTCGCGCGTCGAGTCGCTGGGCAAGGTGGTCTATCACAACAAGCTCGGCACGCAGGGCGAACGCGTGCAGCGCGTGATGCACATCGCGCGTGGCATTGCAGAGAAGCTGGGCGATGCGAAGGTCGCCGCGCAGGCGACGCAGGCCGCGCAACTGGCCAAGGCCGATCTGGTGACCGACATGGTCGGCGAGTTCCCCGAGCTGCAAGGCACGATGGGCCGCTACTACGCGCTGCACGACGGCCTCGATGCCGCGGTGGCCGATGCGATCGAAGACCACTACAAGCCGCGCTTTGCCGGCGACGAACTGCCGCGCAACAACGTGGGCCTCGTGGTCGCGCTGGCCGACAAGCTCGAGACGCTGGTCGGCATGTTCGGCATCGGCAACCTGCCCACCGGTGATCGCGATCCGTTCGCGCTGCGTCGGCATGCGTTGGGCGTGATCCGCATGCTGATCGAGAAAGACCTCGCGCTGGGGCTCGACGCCCTGCTGCAGGACGCCGCCGCGCAGTTCAAGGACATCGCCGGTTTCGACAGCAGCAAGGCGACGGTCGAGTTGCGCGATTTCATCCTCGACCGCCTCGCCGGCAGCCTGCGCGAGCAGGGTGCGAGCGCGCAGGAAGTGGAAGCCGTGCTGGCCCCGCTGCCGCAGCGCCTGGGCGAAGTGCCCAAGCTGCTGGCCGCCGTGCGCGCCTTCGCCGCACTGCCCGCCGCCGCCGCGCTGGCCGCGGCCAACAAGCGCATCGGCAACATCCTGAAGAAGGCGCCCGAAGCCGACGCGCATGTCAGTGAGTTGCTGCTGAAGGAGCCCGCCGAGAAGGCGCTGCACGCCGCCATGGCGCAGGTCGTGCCCGCCGCCAACGCACAGTTCGAAGCCGGCGACTACACCGCCTCGCTGCAGACGCTGGCCGCGCTGCGCGAGCCGGTCGATGCCTTCTTCGACGGCGTGATGGTCAATGCCGAGCAGGCCGACCTGCGGCTCAACCGGCTGGGGCTGCTGATGTCGCTGCATACCGCGATGAATCGCGTGGCGCAGCTCGAGCGGCTGGCCGTCTGACCTCTTCGACGACTCCTCCACCGGTGGCCTCGCCATGAAACTCGTCATCCTCGACCGCAACGGCACGATCAACGTGCACCGCGAAGACTTCGTCAAGAGCGACATCGAGTGGACGCCGCTGCCTGGTGCGCTCGAGGCCGTGGCGCGGCTGAACCATGCGGGCTGGCACGTGGTGGTCGCGTCGAACCAGTCGGGCCTCGGCCGGGGTCTCTTCGACATGGCCTCGCTCAACGCCATGCACGCCAAAATGCACAAGATGCTCGCGGCCGTGGGCGGCAAGGTCGATGCGGTGTTCTATTGCCCGCACAGCCCTGACGAAGACTGCGAATGCCGCAAGCCGAAGCCGGGCCTGTTCCTGCAGATCGGCGACCGCTACGGCATCGACCTCAAGGGCGTGCCGACCGCGGGCGACAGCCTGCGCGACCTGCAGGCGGGCGCGGCCGCCGGCTGCGAGCCGCACCTTTTGCTCACGGGCATGGGCGCGGCCTGCATCGGCGTGGATCCGCTGCCTCCCGAATATCCGGCGAACACGATGGTTCACGAGAACCTCGCCGCTTTTGTCGACTTTCTGCTCGCGCGCGAAGCGCGGGCTGCACTGCAGGTAGCTGTCTGATGGCGTTCATCCGTTCCGTTCTCCACGCACTCTGGATGCTGGTCACCGTGGTGCCGTGGGGCATCATCATGTGCGTCAGTTCGATCTGGAAGCGCGGCATTCCGCTGTACTGGATGGCCGAGCAATGGCTCAGCTGGGCCATCGGCGGCGCGCGCGTGCTGCTGGGCATCAAGACGCGCGTGACCGGCATGGAGAACCTGCCCACCGACAAGCTCGCCGGCGCGGTGTTGCTGGTCAAGCACCAGTCCACGCTCGAGACCTTCCTCATGCCCACGCTGATGCCGCACCCGCTGGCCTACGTGTTCAAGAAGGAGCTGATCTACGTGCCCTTCTTCGGCTGGGCGATGGCGCGGCTGGACATGATCCACATCGACCGCAGCCAGCGCGCGCAGGCCTTCAACAAGGTGGTGAACCAGGGCCGGAAGCTCCTCGCGCAGGGCATCTGGATCATCATGTTCCCCGAAGGCACGCGCATTCCGCGCGGCCAGAAGGGCACCTACAAGAGCGGCGGCACGCGCCTGGCCTGCGAGACCGGCGTGCCGGTCATTCCGATTGCCGTCACCTCGGCCAAGGTCTGGCCGCGCAAGGCGTTCATCAAGCGTCCGGGCGTGGTCGATGTGTCGATCGGACCGGCCATCTCGAGCGTGGGCCGCAAGCCCGACGAGCTGATGCGCGAGGTCGAAGCGTGGATCGAATCGGAGATGCGCCGGCTCGACCCCGAGGCCTACCGCTAGAAAGAAGAACGCCCCATGCAGGGACTGTTGCAGTTCACCATGGACCTGTTCGAGGGGCTGGGCAGCGAGTTCGCCAAGCCCGAGTCGCCAGCGCCGCGCCCGAAGAAAGTCCGCAAGGCGACGCCGCCCGCCGCGACGCCTTTGCCCTTCACCCCGCCAGCGCCCGATGAGGCCAGTGACACCGGCCCCGCATTGCCAGCGATCCCGCTGCGCGACACGCTGACGCTCGCGAGCTTCATCCATCCGCAGGCCACGCGCGAAGTGGTGCTGGGCTCCGCACGCGTGGCCTACGAATTCAAGCGCGGCAAGCGCAAGACCATCGGCTTCCTGGTCGGTGCCGATGGGCTGTCGGTGCGCGCGCCGCGCTGGGTTGCGCTGCGCGATGTCGATGCCGCGGTGCGCGAGAAGGCCGACTGGATCCTGCGCAAGCTGCAGGAAACCCAGCAGCGCCACGCGCGCGTCGAAGCCACGCGCATCGAGTGGAAAGACGGCGCCGGGTTTCCGTTCATGGGCGAGCCGGTGGTGATCCGGCTCGATCCGAAGCACGGCTTTGCGAGCATTGGCGGCACGCTCGATGAGGCGGAGCGCGCCGATGGTCCGCGCATCCTGCGGCTGGCTGTCGCGCAGAACGCCGAGCCCTCGCAGATCCGCGATGCCGCGCAGGCCTGGCTCATGCGGCAGGCGCGCAAGCTCTTCATCGAGCGGCTCGACCATTTCGCGCCGCTGCTGGGTGTGCGCTGGCAGAAGCTGTCGCTGTCGAACGCGGCCACGCGATGGGGCAGCGCGAGCGCGGACGGGTCGCTGCGCCTGAACTGGCGCCTGATTCACTTTCGCCTGCCGGTGATCGACTACGTCGTCGCGCACGAACTGGCCCACCTGCGCGTGATGGACCACTCGCACCGCTTCTGGGAAACCGTCGAGAGCGTGGTGCCCGACTACGACGTGCTGCGCCGGCAGCTCAAGGACGAAGCCGTTCCGCGCTGGAACTGATACGGGCTCGCAATCAAAGCGATAACCGCGTTGCTTCGCCTTGCCGTGCGTCAGCACTGTCTGCGGCTTCGCGCCTTGTTCTCGCTTTGATTGCGAACCCGTAGGGGCGACGCGCTATTCCTTGACCGACCCGGTCATCCCCGAGACGTAGTACTCGACGAAGAACGAGTAGATGAACGCCACCGGCAGCGAGCCCAGCAGCGCGCCGGCCATGAGCGGCCCCCACTGGTACACGTCGCCCTGCACCAGCTCGGTCACCACGCCGACCGGCAGCGTCTTCACCTCCGACGACGAGATGAAGGTGAGCGCGTAGATGAACTCGTTCCACGACAGCGTGAACGCGAAGATGCCCGCCGAGATGAGCCCGGGCACCGCGAGTGGCAGCACGATCTTCACCAGGATCTGCCAGCGGCTCGCGCCGTCGATGAGCGCGCATTCTTCGAGCTCGGCCGGGATCGAGCGGAAGTAGCCCATCAGCAGCCACGTGCAGAAGGGAATGAGGAAGGTCGGATAGGTGAGGATCAGCGCCCAGCGCGTGTCGAAGAGCCCGAGGTTGAACACCACGTTCGCGAGCGGAATGAACAGGATCGACGGCGGCACCATGTACGCGAGAAAGATCGAGAGCCCGACGTGCTTCGATCCCTTGAAACGCAGCCGCTCGATCGCATACGCCGCGAACACCGAGGCCGCGAGCGACACGAAGGTGGACACCACCGACACCAGCACCGTGTTCCACAACCACTGCGGGTACGAGGTTTCGAACAGCAGCTTGTAGAAATGCGAGAGCGTCGGGTTGATCACCCAGAACGGATTGCCTTCGCGCGACAGCAGTTCGGCATCGGGCTTCACCGAGGTGATGGCCATCCAGTAGAACGGGAACAGCAGCACGATGAGGAAGACCACGAGCGGGAGGTACACGGTCACCGCCTTGCGCGGGATCGTGTCGAGGTAGCTCATGCCGACGGTGTCGACCTGGCCCGCATTGCTCATTGAAGTGTCCTCATTTGTCGGCACCGCCTTGTTGCCATGCGCGCCGCTGCAGGCCGAAGAAGCTGAACATCACGCAGGCCAGCAGGAACGGCACCATCGCGATCGCAATGGCCGCGCCTTCGCCGAGCGCACCGCCCGAAATCGCGCGCTGGAACGACAGCGTGGCCATCAGGTGCGTCGCATTCAGCGGGCCGCCGCGGGTGATGACGTAGATCAGCTGGAAGTCGGTGAAGGTGAACAGCACCGAGAAGGTCATGACCACCGCGATGATCGGCGTGAGCAGCGGCATCGTGACGTGGCGGAACTGCTGCCAGGGCGTCGCGCCGTCGATGGCGGAGGCTTCGTAGTAAGAGGGCGAGATCGTCTGCAACCCCGCCAGCAGCGTGATCGCCACGAAGGGCACGCCGCGCCACACGTTGGCGATGATCACCGCGATGCGCGCATTCCACGGCGAGCCGAGGAAGTCGATGTACTGGTCGATCAGCCCCATGCGCATCAGCGCCCAGCTGATGATGGAGAACTGCGAGTCGTAGATCCACCAGAACGCGATTGCCGAGAGCGCTGTGGGCACGATGTAGGGCAGCAGGATCACCGCGCGGAAGAAGGTCTTGAAGCGGATGTTGCGGTTCAGGAGGATCGCGAGCCACAGGCCCAGGAAGAACTTGAACACGCTCGCCACCGCCGTGTAGAAGAGCGTGTTGAAGAGGGCGAGCCGCGTCACCGCGTCGCCCCACAGGTACTCGTAGTTCTCCAGGCCGATCCACTCGCCTGAGCGGCCCACCTTGGCATCGGTGAAGCCGAGGTAGGTGCCCAGCCCCAGCGGATAGGTCAGGAACAGAAGCAGCAGCACCGCCGCCGGGAGCATGAACGCCAGGCCAAGCGCGTTGCGGCTGTTCTGGAACCTGGCGAGAAGTGACATGGGCGGGCTGCTTCAGGAGTTGGAAGAGATCAGACCTTGTAGTACCGTTCGGCACGCTTCTGCGCGCGCTCGGCCGCTTCCTTGGGCGTCTTCGATCCGCTGGCCGCCTCGGCCACCATGTTCGGAATGATGAAGTCCGCCGCCGCGCCGGCCGAGGCGTAGCCCAGCTTGCCGTCGTAGCCGCCCGGGCGCAGGTTCTTCACCGAATCGCGGTACGGCAGGTTCTTCGGGTCCGAGGACCAGATCGCGCTGTTCTCGTAGAAGCGCAGGGGCTGCGCCACGTAGCCGCCGCCGCCCTGCAGCCAGGGATCGAACTGCTCCTTCTCCATCATGAAGCGCAGGAACTCCTTGGCCGCCTGCGGGAATTTCGTGTACTTCATGACCATCTGGTTGAAGAACAGGTGCGACTCCGTCGGCACGCCCACCGGGCCGATGGGGAACACCGCGTGGTTGATGTCCGCGGCCATTTCCTTGACCTTGGGGTCGGCCGAATTCTTGGCCGCGTAGTAGATCGAGATGCCGTTGTTGGTGACGCTGATCTGCCCGTCGAGAAAGGCCTTGTTGTTGTTCGGGTCCAGCCACGAGAGCGTGCCGGGAATGAAGTTGGCATACAGCTCCTTGGCGTACTCCAGCGCCTTGAGCGTTTCGGGGCTGTCGATCACCACCTTGTTCGACTTGTCGACCAGCTTGCCGCCGTGCGACCAGATGAGCCAGTTGCACCAGGTGCTGTCGCCCGTCGCGTTGCCCAGTGCCATGCCGCCGGGCGTGCCCTTTTCCTTGAGCGCCTTGTAGAGCTTGAGGAAGTCGTCGGTGGTCTTGGGGAAGGTCGCGAAGCCCGCGGCCTTGACCATGCTCTCGCGGTACACGATGAGCGAGCCCGAGGCGCCCAGCGGCAGGCCCAGCCACTTCTTGCCGTCGGGGCGCATGAAGGCTTCGCCCGCGGGATACCAGCCGCCGTATTTCTTGCCGAGGTATTCGGCCAAGTCCGTCACGTCGAGCAGCTTGTCGGGGTAGAGGTTGGCGTCGTCGTTGGTCGACAAAATGATGTCGGGGCCCGCGCCGGTGTTGGCGGCCACCGCGGCCTTGGGGCGCACGTCTTCCCAGCCTTCGTTGTCCACACGCACTTCGACGCCCGTGGCCTCGGTGAATTTCTTGACGTTGGCCATGTAGGCATCGATGTCGCCTTGCACGAAGCGGCTCCATCGCAGCACGCGCAGCTTGGCGCCTTTCTCGGGCTTGAAGGTCAGGTTCTGCGCCTGCGCGAATGGGGCGAACAGGGCGCTGCCCGTGCCGACAGTCGCGGCGGCGGCAACGCCGGCCGAACTCTCGAGAAACCTGCGGCGATTGAAATCACTCATGAGCTGTCTCCTTCGTTGTAAACGGACCGGTGTGAACCAAAGACAAGGCGAAAAATCAGGCGGCCAGGCGCAGGCCGCTTTCGGCGTCGAACAGGTGGGCGCGCGCGAGATCGGGCAAGAGATGAATGGTGCTGCCGGGCGCGAAGTCGTAGCGCTCGCGGAACACGGCCGAGAGCTCGGCGCCTTCGTGGCGGCACGCGACGAAGGTGTCCATGCCGGTCGGCTCCATCACGACCACGCGCGAGGGGATGCCACCGCTGTCGCCCAGCGTCAGGTGCTCGGGTCGCGTGCCGTACACCACCGGCTGGCCATCGGTGCCGCCTGCGTGAATGGGCGCATCCAGCCGCGTGCCGTCGGGCAGTTCCACATGCGCCGCGCCGCCCGCTCGCCGCAGCGTGCCGGGCAGGAAGTTCATCGCCGGCGAGCCGATGAAGCCCGCGACGAACTGGTTGGCCGGATGGTCGTACAGGTCCAGCGGGCTGCCGGTCTGCTCGATGCGGCCGTCGCGCATCACCACGATCTTGTCGCCCATGGTCATGGCTTCGATCTGGTCGTGCGTGACGTAGATCGAGGTGGTCTTCAGGCGCTGGTGCAGCTCCTTGATCTCGCTGCGCATCGCCACGCGCAGCTTGGCGTCGAGGTTGGACAGCGGCTCGTCGAACAGGAAGACCTGCGGATCGCGCACGATCGCGCGGCCCATCGCCACGCGCTGGCGCTGGCCGCCCGAGAGCTGGCGCGGATAGCGCTCCAGCAGCGGTTTGAGCGCAAGAATTTCGGCCGCGCGCTGCACCTTGCTGTCGATGGTGGACTTGTCCATCTTCGCGAGCGAGAGGGCGAAGGCCATGTTGTCGCGCACCGTCATGTGCGGATAGAGCGCGTAGTTCTGGAACACCATCGCGATGTCCCGCTCCTTGGGCGGCAGGTCGTTCACGCGGCGATCGCCGATGCGGATCTCGCCGCCGTGAATTTCCTCCAGCCCCGCGATCATGCGCAGCAAGGTCGACTTGCCGCAGCCCGATGGGCCCACCAGCACCGTGAACGAACCGTCGGCAATGTCGATGTCCACCCCGTGAAGGATGGCGACTTCGCCGAATCGCTTCTTGACCGCCTGAATCGTGACACTGGCCATGCAAGGAGTCCTGACAAATCGCGGGAAGGGGCGCAAGCGGCACGGAGACCTCCGCATCGCAGCCCGCGCAGTATCGGCACTCGTTTTTGAAACCGGTATCAGGGCAAACCGGTACGAGAAAATCCCGGTTGACTTGTATGATGACCCGATAACAGCGCTCCACTTTCCCGCAGTCGTGCAGGCTTCCGCCCTCTCAGAACCCTTTCTCCTGGTCACGGATCGCCTGTCCGACCGCCTCGCATCCCGGCTGGCGGCGCAGATCGAATCGGGCGCGCTGCGGCCCGGCGATCGCCTTCCCACCGAACAGCAACTCGCGGCTTCGCATGGCGTCTCGCGCACGGTGGTGCGCGAGGCGGTGCATCAACTCAAGTCGCAGGCGCTGGTCACTTCGCGGCAGGGCCTGGGCTGTTTCGTGGCGCAGGCGCCGCTCAATCGTCCACTGGCTTTCGACCCGACCGTGCTGGAGTCGGTGCAGGCGGTGGTCGATGTGGTCGAGGTGCGCCGCGTGCTCGAGGGCGAGATCGCCGCGCTCGCTGCCAAGCGCGCAACGCGCAGCCAGATCGCGGCGCTGCGGCGCGCGCTCAAGGCCATCGACACGGCCGCCGCGGCAGGGCAGGACGGCGTGGCCGAAGACCTGGCCTTCCACCGCGTGATCGGCGAGGCCACCGGCAATCCGCAATTCCGTTTGCTGCTCGGCTTTCTCGAGCAGTACCTGCGCGAAGGCATGCGCATCACGCGCGGCAACGAGGCGCGCCGGCTCGACTTCATGGAAGCGGTGCAGAACGAGCATCGCGCCATCGTCGAGGCCATCGCGGCGCGCGATCCCGTGGCTGCGCGGCATCACGCCACGCAGCATCTGATCCGCGGCGAGCAGCGGCTCGTCGAAGGCGGCGTCATTACCGGACAGCGCCGTCGCGCGGCGGCGCGGGCCCTGCGCACCGCCGCGCCGGCCAATCCCGAGAAACGCACAACCGGCACTACCAAGAGGACCCAAAGGGACACCCCATGAAACTGTTGATCACCGGAGGCGGCGGCTTCGTCGGCTCCCGACTTGCGCGTGCGCTGCTCGCACGCGGCACGCTGGACGGCCAGCGCATCGAGCGGCTGGTGCTGACCGACATCGCGCCGCCGCCGGCCTACCTGCTGGCCGATGCGCGCGTCGAGGCCCGCATCGGCCCGCTGCTCGCGCAGACCGAGGCGCTGAGGACGGAAGCCTTCGACGGCGTGTTTCATCTTGCCTCGGCCGTGTCGGGCGAATGCGAGGCCGACTTCGAACTGGGCCTGCGCTCCAACCTCGACAGCACGCGCGCGTTGCTCGATGCCTTACGCACCAATGTCGGCGCCAACGTCGGCGCGGGCGGCAAGGTGACGCGGCTGGTGTTCTCCAGCTCGGTCGCGGTGTTCGGGCCCGACCCCTCGGTGCCGCTGCCCAAGCTCGTGGCCGACGACACGCTGCCGCTGCCGCAGACCTCCTACGGCACGCAGAAGCTGGTGTGCGAGCACCTCATCTCCGACTACACCCGCAAGGGCTACATCGACGGCCGCGCCGCGCGGCTGATGACCGTCACCGTGCGCCCGGGCCGCCCCAACGGCGCCGCTTCATCGTTCTTCAGCGGCATCATCCGCGAGCCGCTGGCGGGCGTGGAGTCGATCTGCCCGGTGTCGCCCGATGTGTCGCACCCGATGACCTCGCCGGCGCGCACGGTCGATGGCCTCATCGCCGTCTACGAAGCCAGCCGGGAGGCCTTCGGCGGGCGCGCCGCGCTCAACCTGCCGGCGCTCAACGTGCGCGTGAGCGACATGCTCGATGCGCTCGAGGAGGTGGCCGGCCCCAAGGTGCGCGCGCTGGTGCGCTTCGAGCGTGACGAGCGCATCGCCGGCATCGTGGCCAACTGGCCCACCGGTGCCACGGCCGAGCGTGCCGCGCGGCTGGGCTTGCATCCGCACGAGAATTTCGCAGACATCATTCGCCAATACATCGCCGATTGCGCCGCGCTTCCGAATGCGGCAGAAACACTGAAGGGAATGTCCTGATGAGCAAGAAGAAAAGCCCCGCGTCCACGTCCACATCCAAGGCCAAGGGCACCGCGAAGAAATCCGCTGGCGCGCTCAAGCTGCGCTCGCAGGAATGGTTCAACAATCCCGCCAACACCGACATGACGGCGCTCTACCTCGAGCGCACGATGAACTTCGGGCTCGGCCTCGAAGAGCTGCAGTCGGGCCGGCCGATCATCGGCATTGCGCAGACGGGCTCCGACATCGCGCCATGCAACCGCCATCACCTGGTGCTGGCCGAGCGCGTGCGCGAGGGCATCCGCGATGCGGGCGGCATCGCCTTCGAATTCCCGATCCATCCGATCCAGGAGACCTGCAAGCGGCCGACCGCCTCGCTCGACCGCAACCTGCAGTACCTCTCGCTGGTCGAGATCCTCTACGGCTACCCGCTCGACGGCGTGGTGCTGACCACGGGCTGCGACAAGACCACGCCTGCGCAGCTGATGGCCGCCGCCACGGTCGACATTCCGGCCATCGCACTGAACTCCGGGCCGATGCTCAACGGCTGGTACAAGGGCGAGCGCACGGGCTCGGGCACCATCGTCTGGAAGGCGCGCGAGCTGCTGGCTGCGGGCGAGATCGACGAGACCGGCTTCCTGAAGCTCGTGGCCTCGTCCGCCCCATCGACCGGCCATTGCAACACCATGGGCACGGCCTCCACGATGAACTCGTTGACCGAGGCGCTCGGCATGACGTTGCCCGGCAGCGCCGCGATTCCCGCGCCGTACCGCGACCGCCAGGAAATGGCCTACCTCACCGGCAAGCGCATCGTCGAGATGGTGCGCGAGAACCTGAAGCCCTCGGACATCCTCACGCGCGCCGCGTTCGAGAACGCCATCGTCGTGAACTCGGCGATCGGCGGCTCGACCAACGCGCCCATCCACCTGAACGCGATCGCGCGCCACATCGGCGTGCCGTTGACCACGGGCGACTGGGAGAAGCACGGCTACAAGATCCCGCTGCTGGTCAACCTGCAGCCTGCGGGCGAATACCTGGGCGAGGACTACTACCGCGCGGGCGGCGTGCCCGCGGTGGTGGCCGAACTGATCGCCAAGGGCAAGATCCAGCCAGCGCTCACCGCCAACGGCAAGAGCATCATCGAGAACTGCGAAGGCCGCTTCACCGAAGACCGGAAGGTGATCTTCCCGTACGCCAAGCCGATGATGAAGAACGCGGGCTTCCTCGATTTCAGCGGCAACCTCTTCGACTCCGCGATCATGAAGACCAGCGTGATCACGCCGGAGTTCCACTCCCGCTACCTCGAGAACCCCGCCGACCCGATGGCCTTCGAAGGCACGGCCGTGGTGTTCGACGGACCCGAGGACTACCACCGCCGCATCGACGATCCGAAGATGAAGATCGATGCGCACAACATCCTGTTCATGCGTGGTGTCGGGCCGGTGGGCTACCCCGGTGCGGCCGAGGTCGTGAACATGCGCGCGCCGGCGTACCTGCTGAAGAAGGGCGTCACCGCGCTGCCTTGCATCGGCGATGGACGGCAGTCGGGTACCTCGGGCTCGCCGTCGATCCTGAACGCGTCGCCCGAGGCCGCGACCGGCGGTGCGCTGGCGTTGCTGAAGACCGGTGATCGCGTGCGCATCGACCTGAAGAAGCGCACGGCGAACATGCTGGTGTCCGACGAAGAACTGGCCCAGCGCCGCCAGAAGCTCGAAGCCGCCGGCGGCTATCCGTACCCGCCGAGCCAGACGCCGTGGCAGGAGATTCAGCGCGCGGTGGTGGACGAGCTTTCCGAGGGCATGGTGCTCAAGCCCGCGGTGAAGTACCAAAAGATCCACGCCACCTTCGGCGTGCCGCGCGACAACCACTGAGGTAGCCGCCGCGCTGGGTGCTTCAGGCGCTCAGCGCGCGTGCGTCACGCCCCCGTCGACGACGAGCGTGGAGCCCATCACATAGTCGCCCGCGCGCGAGGCGAGGTAGATCGCGGCGCCGGCCATGTCTTCGGGCGTGCCGATGCGACCCGCGGGAATCCGGCCCTTGACCTCGTCGCCGTGGTCGCGCGCGTCCTTGTTCATGTCCGAGGCGAACGCGCCGGGCGCGATGGCGCTCACCACGATGCGGTCTTGCGCCAGGCGCAGCGCCATGCGGCGCGTGAGCTGGATCAGTCCGGCCTTGCTGGCCGCATACGAATACGTTTCCTGCGGGTTCACCGAGATGCCATCGATCGAGGCGATGTTGATCACCTTCGAGAGGTGATCGGTCGCGGCCTTCTTGAGCATCGGCGTGAGCGCCTGCGTGAGGAAGAAGGGCGTCTTCAGGTTCAGGTCGACCACCTTGTCCCAGCCGCTCTCGGGGAACTCGGCATACGGCGCGCCCCAGGCGGCACCGGCGTTGTTGACGAGGATGTCGAGCGAGCCTTCGTGCTTCGCATAGGCGGCGACCAGCGCCTGCGCGCCTTCGACCGTGGACACGTCCGCCGGCAGCGAGACGCAGTGCCCGAAGGCCGAGAGCTCCTTGGCGGTCTGGTCGCAAGCGGCGGCCTTGCGTGCCGAGATGTACACGCGCGCGCCCTGGGCCAGGTAGCCCTCGGCGATCATGCGGCCGATGCCGCGCGAGCCGCCGGTGATCAGGGCGGTGCGGCCCTTCAGCGAGAAGAGTTGGGTGGTGTCCATGGTGCAGGTGTCTCCTGAATGAAAGATTTCAGGAAACGAGCTTAGTGCGGAGCCTGCCCGCGCCGCGTCACCTTGGTGCCAGCGACAGGCTCCGGGGGCTGGTGAAGCTGCGCAGGTCACCGGTGATCGGATCCTGGAACGCGACCGACTTGGCGAGCAGTTGAAGGGGCTTGTCGAAGTCGTCGGTGTTTTCGGGCAGCAGCACGGGGTAGATCGGATCGTTCTCGATGGGCATGCCGAGCGCGAGGCAATGCACGCGCAGCTGGTGCTTGCGGCCGGTGACGGGCGAGAGTCGAAGCAGCGCGCGGCCGCTCTGCACCTCTTGCACCTCGATGCGGGTCGCGGAGTTGGGCTCGCCCGGCTCTTCCCGCATGCGCATGAAGTGCTCGTCGTCCACGAGGCGGCTGCGGTAGATGTCGGGCACCGACGAGACGCCCTCCTGCCACGGCACCACCGCCTCGTAATGCTTGGCGATGCGCCGCTCTGGAAACATCTGCTGGTAGGCGCCGCGCGTCTCGCGCCGCACCGAGAAGAGCACGAGGCCCGAAGTGCTGCGGTCGATGCGGTGCAGCGGCACGAGGTCGTCGATCTGGAGCTTGCGCTTGAGCCGCACGAGCAGGCTTTCCTGCAGGTACTTGCCGGTGGGTGTGACGGGGAGGAACGGGGGCTTGTCGGCCACGACGAGCTGGTCGTCCTGAAACAGCACCTGCTCCTCGAAGGGGATGTGCACTTCGCCGTCGAGCGTGCGGTAGTAGTAGACGCGCAGCGGCGATTCGTAGCGGCGCTCGATGGTGACGGGGGTGCGGTGCTCGTCGATCACGTCGCCCGCCACGATGCGTTCGAGCCACGCGTCGCGCGTGATCGCCGGAAAGCGCTCGATGAGGAACTCGGCGATGGTCGGCCAAGGGCCGTGGGGCAGGCCGACACAGCTCGGGCCGACGCCGTCGCGGGTGGGCAGCGGCAGCCGGTGGGTGGTCATTGCGCGGCTTCCTTTTGCAGCACCGAGAGGGCTTCGGCAAAGGAGGGGCGCGCGGACACGTCGGGATGCATGCAGCGGTCCTTCAATGCGGATACGGCGGCGGGCGGCGCATCGCTGCAGCGTTCGAGCAGTTCTTCGAGCAGGCAGCCGAAGGCGCGCACCTCCAGGCGCTGCAAGGCCAAGGCCTGGCTCGCATCGAGCGAGCCGATCATCCAGCCCGCGCCGAAGTCGCCGAGCCGGCCGCTGCCTTGCGCGTTCCACAGGGTGTTGTGCGCGTAGAGATCGCCGTGGAGGATGCCGCGCGCATGCAGGTGCTGCATGGCGGAGGCGATGTCGCGTGCGATGCGCAGGGCTACGTCCGCGGTCCATTGCGCATCGTCCGCATAGACATCGCGTGTGCACGATGCGAGGCTCGGCGGTCCCGCGAGCGTACGGAAGGACGGCGGCACGAGCGCCATCACCAGGCCTTCGGTGCCATCGGGGTGGCCGTCGATGCGGCTTTGCGCGGCGATCAGCGTGGGGTGTGCGCCGGCCGCGATGCTGGCGGCCATTTCGCTGTGAGGCCAGCCGTCGCTCGTGACCGCGCCCTTGAAGAGCTTCACGGCCACTGCCTGCTGCGACGGCCCCAGCGTCGCCTGATGGATCACGCCCGATGCGCCTTCGCCGAGCTTCTTGCCGAGCGTGAGGTCGCCCCAATCGACATGCGGTACCGACTGCGCAGTGATGGCCGCGTCTTCAGCCTGTGTGTCGAAGGAGTTGCCTCCCCCCGCAAGCCACGAGAGGCGCGGCAGCGAAAACAGCCAATCGGGCAGGGCGTTGAAGCGGTTGGCAGAGATGCGCAGCATTTCGAGTTGCCGGCACGCGGCCGTTGAATCGGGCAATCGAGCCAGCCGGTTGCCCGCAAGCATGAGCTTCTGCATCCGCGTGCAAAGGCCCAGCGTGTCGGGCAGTTCCTCGATCTGGTTGTCGGTCAGGATCAACCAGCGAAGCGAGGCCGGCAAAGCGCCTGCCGGCACGAAGGCGATGCGGTTGGCCTTGAGGCCGACGATGTCCAGGTTGCTGCACTGGCCGATGGATTCGGGCAGCGTCGTGAACCGGTTGTCCGAGCAGAACAGCACCCGCAGCTTGTGCAGGCGGCCCAGGTCATCGGGCAACGCGTCGAGCGCATTGCCGGAGAGGTTCAGTGTTTGGAGCGAATCGGCAAGGCCGAAGATCTCGCGCGGGAACTCGGTGAGTCCGCACGAGAGATCGAGCCTGGTGGCGCCTGCCAGCCGACCCGCGCGCAGCTCGGCCAGTGTGTCCATCCGGCGAGTCTAAATGCCTAGGCGGATGCGCTCCGGGCGCCGAAGCGGTAGACGCCGTCCTTGCCCAGCTCGCGCTTCACCTGGCCCGAGAACCACAGGAGGTGCAGGTGCGCCACTGTCTCGCCCATCGCGAAGGTGATCTGGTGCAGGTCGAGCTCGCGCTTGAAGAGGATCGGCAGGCCCTCGGCCGCCGTGAGAGCGCGCGCGGTGCAGGCTTCGAGCAGTTCGGCCAGCCGGTCGCGGTGATGCTCCTGCAGTTGGTCGACGCGGCGGTGGATGCCGGTGAACGGCTTGCCATGCGAGGGCAGGCCCACCGTGTCGGCAGGCAGCGCCTTGAACTTGTCGATGCTGTCCAGGAAGAGCCGCAGCGAATTGGCCTCCGGCTCGCCCGCATGCACGCTCACGTTGGTCGAGATGCGCGGCAGCATCATGTCGCCACCCAGGAGCAGCTTCTGCTCATCGCAGTACAGCGCGATGTGCTCGGGCGCATGGCCGTAGCCGCTGATGCAGCGCCAGTCGTGGCCGCCGATGGTGACGATGTCGCCGTCCATCATGCGCACGTACCGGTCGGGCACCGAGGGCACCATGTTCGCGTAGTAGTTGGTGCGCGCGCGGATCTTGGCGATGCCCACCGGGTCGCTCATGCCGTGCGAGGCGAAGAAGTCCGCCGCCGCATCGCCGCCCGCCAGCGTGTCGCCGGCGGTGCTCAGCACGCGGGCCACGTGGTAGTCAGTGGCGCTGATCCACAGCGGCACGTTCCAGCGCTGGCAGAGCCAATCGGCCAGGCCGATGTGGTCGGGGTGCATGTGAGTGACGATCACGCGCAGGATGGGCAGGCCCTGCAACTGTGTTTCGAAGATCTGCTCCCACTGCGCGCGCGCCTCGTCGTGCGAGATGCAGCAGTCGACGACGGTCCAGCCTTCCACGCCGTCGATCGTGTCGCGCAACAGCCAGAGGTTGATGTGGTCCAGCGCGAAGGGCAGCCGCATGCGGATCCAGCGCACGCCGGGCGCGACTTCCAGGGCTTCGCCGGGCCCGGGCAGGGTGTCGCCCAGGGTGTAGTGGAGTTCGCGTTCGAGGAGGTTCATGTAAGATTGACGTTTACGTAAACGTCATGTGTAGGTGGCTCCATTGTAGGGAGCGCGGCCAAAGCCTGCTGTCGCCCCCGTAACGCCCCTCCCGACGTGCCCGAAACCCTTCTCGCCCCCATGTCCGCGCAAACCTTCACCATCAGCCAGCTCGCGAAGGAATTCGACCTCACGACGCGGGCGATCCGCTTCTACGAGGACATGGGCCTGCTCACGCCCGAGCGCGCCGGCCTGCAGCGCGTGTACACCGCGCGCGACCGGGCGCGGCTCACGCTCACGCTGCGCGCCAAGCGCCTGGGCCTGAGCCTGACGGAGGCCAAGGACATCCTCGACATGTACGACAGCCCGCGCGACACCGTGCCGCAGCTGCAGAAGTTCCTCGGGGTGCTGGGCGCGCACCGGGAGCAGCTCGAAGCGCAGCTGGCCGAGCTGCAGGCCAACATCGCGGAAGTGCGCGAACACGAGAAAAAGGGCCGCGCCACGCTGGCGAAGGCCGAGAAAGCCCGAAAGGCCGCCAGGTCCGCCTGAGGCCCGCCCCGATCACGACTCACCGACAATCACGACCTATGTCCGACAACAACCTCGACGACCTCTTCGCCCACAACCGTGCCTGGTCCGCACAGATGGAACGCGACCGTCCTGGCTTCTTCACCAGCCTGGTGAAGCAGCAGACGCCGCGCTACATGTGGATCGGCTGCTCCGACAGCCGCGTGCCCGCCAACCAGATCACCGGCCTGGAACCGGGTGAAGTGTTCGTGCACCGCAACGTCGCCAACATCGTGGTGCACTCCGACCTGAACGCGCTCTCGGCGATCCAGTTCGCGGTCGAGCACCTGAAGGTCGAGCACATCATGGTGGTGGGCCACTACGGCTGCGCGGGCGTGAAGGCTGCGCTCAGCGGCAAGCGCATCGGCCTGGCCGACAACTGGATCCGCCACATCCAGGACGTGCGCGACCGCCACAGCGTGATGATCGAGAGCCTGCCCGAAGAAGTGCGCGTCGATGCGTTGTGCGAACTCAACGTGGCCGAGCAGGTGGTCAACGTGGCCGTGAGCACGGTGATGGTCGATGCCTGGGCGCGCGGCCAGAAGGTGCTGATCCACGGCTGGACCTTCGGCGTGCACGACGGCCTCTTGCAGGACCTGGGCCTGAGCGTCGACGGCGCCAAGCCGCTGGATGCGGCGTACAAGGCCGCGGTGCAGCGCATCCGCTACAAATGGAGCAAGCCGGCGGGCGCGGCGGCGCTGTCCTCGCCCTCCGCGCAGGCGGGCGCCGACGGCACCGAAGGCTCGGCGAAGTAACCCGACCGGGCTTATGTTCCCGCAGCGCCTCGATTCACCGCTGGCCTACGACATCGCCAAGGCGATGATCGATGGGTTCAACCGGCACTACCGGTTGTTCCGCGCCGAGTCGGCGCGCGCCAAGCACCGTTTCGAGACCGCCGACTGGCACGGCCAGCAGCGGGCGCAGCGCGAGCGCATCGAGTTCTACGACCTGCGCGTGAACGAGGCCGTGGCCCGGCTCGAGAAAGAATTCAAGGCCGGCGACCAGCCGATGGAGGTGTGGCACCAGGTCAAGCTGCACTTCATCGGCCTCTTGGTGGACCACCACCAGCCCGAGCTGGCTGAGAGTTTCTTCAACTCGGTGACCACCAAGATCCTGCACCGCGCGTACTTCCAGAACGACTTCATCTTCGTTCGCCCCGCGATCAGCACCGAGTACATCGAGCCGCGCGGCGCGCCGACCTACCGCCCGTATTACCCCGCGCACGACACGCTGGCCGACACCATCGAGCAGATGCTCGACGACTTCGCGTTGCAGGGCAGCTATGCGAACAAGCGGCGCGATGCCGAGCGGGTGGCGCACGTCATCCTGAACCGTTTTCACCAGGTCAAGCTGCGCGCCAACTTCCAGCTGCAGGTGCTCTCGGGCCTTTTCTTTCGCAACAAGGGCGCGTACGTGGTCGGGAAGATCATGAACGGCTTCACCGAGATCCCGTTCTCGCTGCCGATCCTGCACGACAGCACCGGCAAGTTCTACATCGATGCGGCGCTCTTCGGCGAAGACGACCTGCAGATGCTCTTCAGCTTTGCGCGCGCCTACTTCATGGTCGACATGGAAGTGCCCTCGGCCTGGGTGCAGTTTTTGCGTTCGCTCATGCCGCGCAAGCCGCGCGCCGAAATCTACAACGCGCTCGGCCTTGCCAAGCAGGGCAAGACGCTTTTCTACCGCGACTTTCTCTCGCACCTGAACTATTCGAGCGACCGCTTTCGCATCGCGCCCGGCATCAAGGGCATGGTCATGCTGGTGTTCGACCTGCCCTCGTTCCCGTTCGTCTTCAAGGTCATCAAGGACTTCTATCCGCCGCAGAAGGACACCACGCGCGAGCAGATCAAGGGCAAGTACATGCTCGTGAAGCAGCACGACCGCGTGGGCCGCATGGCCGACACGCTGGAGTACAGCGACGTGGGTTTTCCGCTCGACCGCTTCGAGCCCGGGCTGATCGAGGAGATCCAGAAGTTCGCGCCCAGCCAGCTCGAAATCGGCGACCGCGACGGCAACGGGGAGATGGAGGTCGTGGTCAAGCACGTCTACATCGAGCGCCGCATGATCCCGCTGAACATCTACCTGCAGGAAGCCTTCGACACGCTGGCCGACCCCGAGAGCCCGGCGCATGCCAAGCGCGCGAAGGAGCAGCTGGAGCATGCGGTGGTCGAGTACGGCAACGCCATCAAGGACATGGTCGCCGCCAACATCTTCCCCGGCGACATGCTGTGGAAGAACTTCGGCGTCACGCGCGGCGGCAAGGTGGTGTTCTACGACTACGACGAGATCGAATACGTCACCGACTGCAAGTTCCGCAAGGTCCCCGAGCCGCGCAACGAAGAGGACGAGATGAGCGGCGAGGTCTGGTACTCGGTAGGCCCGAAGGACGTGTTCCCCGAAACCTTCGAGCCCTTCCTGCTCGGCAACAGCGACGTGCGCGCCGCCTTCATGGCGCACCACGCCGACCTGCTCGACGCTGCCTTCTGGCAGCACCACAAGGAACGCATCCAGGCGGGGCAGATGCTCGATGTGTTCCCGTACGAAGAATCGCAGCGCTTCCAGCACGAGGGGCATGCGACCCATTTTTGACCGGCTGCGGCCACGGCCGCAGTCGACCGTTTCACTTTCATATTCACATTCAAGAAGGAGACCACCATGTCCGAATCCATCGTCATCGTCGGCGCCGCCCGCACCCCCATGGGCGGCTTTCAAGGCGACTTTGCTTCCCTCTCCGCGCACGACCTCGGCGGCGCGGCCATCAAGGCCGCCGTCGAGCGCGCCGGCATCGCGCCCGAGAGCGTGGGCGAAGTGCTGTTCGGCAACTGCCTCATGGCCGGCCAGGGCCAGGCCCCGGCGCGCCAGGCGGCCTACAAGGGCGGCCTGCCCGACAGCGCGGGCGCGGTCACGCTCAGCAAGATGTGCGGCTCGGCCATGAAGGCCGCGATGCTCGCGCACGACCTGCTGCTGGCCGGCACGCACGACGTGATCGTCGCGGGCGGCATGGAGAGCATGACCAACGCGCCTTACCTCATGCTCAAGGGCCGCGGCGGCTACCGCATGGGCCACGACAAGATCTATGACCACATGATGCTCGACGGCCTGGAAGACGCCTACCAGCCGGGACGCTCGATGGGCACCTTCGGCGAAGACTGCGCCGCGAAGTACAAGTTCACCCGCGAGCAGCAGGACGCCTTCGCCATCGCGAGCGTGCAGCGCGCCAAGGCCGCGACCGAGTCGGGTGCGTTCAAGGAAGAGATCACCCCCGTCACCGTGAAGGGCCGCGGCGGCGACACCGTGATCTCCATCGACGAAGGCCCGGGCAAGGTCAAGCTCGACAAGATCCCCACGCTCAAGCCCGCGTTCAAGAAAGAGGACGGCACCATCACCGCCGCATCGAGCTCGTCGATCAACGACGGCGCCGCCGCGCTGGTCATGATGACCGAGTCGCATGCGAAGAAGATCGGCGCCAAGCCCATCGCCCGCCTCGTCGGCCACGCCACGCATGCGCAGGAGCCCGAGTGGTTCTCGACCGCACCGGTCGGTGCGGTCGCCAAGCTGTTCAAGAAGACCGGCTGGACCGTGAAGGACGTGGACCTCTGGGAAGTGAACGAAGCTTTCGCCGTGGTGCCGATGGCGCTGATGCATGAGCTCGACGTGTCGCACGACATCGTCAACGTGAACGGCGGTGCCTGCGCGCTGGGCCATCCGATCGGCGCGAGCGGCGCACGCATCATGGTCACGCTGATCCATGCGCTGAAGGCGCGCGGCAAGAAGCGCGGCGTGGCCACGCTGTGCATCGGCGGCGGCGAAGGCACTGCCGTGGCCCTCGAATTGTTGTAAGCAGGAAATTTCAATGTACCCATCCATCCACCGTACCGTCGTTGCCGCCTTGATGGCGACCGCCTTCCTGGCGCCTGCCGCCAGCTGGGCGCAAAAGCGCGACAACGTGCTGTTCCAGGCCGCCACCGACGAGCAGCCCGCCGTGATCAAAACGCTGGAGAAACTCGTCAACATCGAGACCGGCACGGGCGACGCCGAAGGCATTGCGGCTGCCGGCAATTACCTCGAAGGCGAACTCAAGAACCTGGGCTTCACCGTCACGCGCAGCAAGTCGGCCGGCATCGTGGTCGGCGACAACATCATCGGCAAGCTCAAGGGCCGTGGCGGCAAGAACCTGCTGCTGATGTCGCACATGGACACCGTGTACCTGAAGGGCACGCTCGCGAAGGCGCCGTTCAAGGTCGAGGGCGACAAGGCCTACGGTCCCGGCATCGCCGACGACAAGGGCGGCAACGCGGTCATCCTGCACACGCTCAAGCTCTTGAAGGACTACGGCGTGCGCGACTACGGCACCATCACCGTGCTCTTCAACACCGACGAAGAGAAGGGTTCCTTCGGCTCGCGCGACCTGATCCAGGAAGAAGCCAAGCTCGCCGACTACGTGCTCTCGTTCGAGCCCACCGGTGCGGGCGACGAGAAGCTCTCGCTCGGCACCTCGGGCATCGCCTACGTGCAGGTCAACATCACAGGCAAGGCCTCGCATGCGGGCGCCGCGCCCGAGCTGGGCGTGAACGCGCTGGTCGAGGCGTCCGACCTGGTGCTGCGCACGATGAGCATCGACGACAAGGCGAAGCACCTGCGCTTCAACTGGACCATCGCCAAGGCCGGCAACGTGTCGAACATCATCCCCGCGAGCGCCACGCTGAATGCCGACGTGCGCTATGCGCGCAACGAAGACTTCGAAGCCGCGATGAAGACGCTCGAAGAAAAGGCGCAGCAGAAGAAGCTGCCTGAAGCCGACGTCAAGGTGCTGGTCACACGCGGCCGTCCGGCCTTCAATGCGGGCGAAGGCGGCAAGAAGCTGGTCGACAAGGCCGTGGCCTTCTACAAGGAAGCCGGCGGCACCCTCGGCGTGGAAGAGCGCACAGGCGGCGGCACCGATGCGGCCTATGCGGCGCTCTCGGGCAAGCCGGTGATCGAAAGCCTGGGTCTGCCGGGCTTCGGTTATCACAGCGACAAGGCCGAGTACGTGGACATCAGCGCGATTCCGCGCCGCCTGTACATGGCAGCACGCCTGGTCATGGATCTGGGCGCGGGCAAGTAAGCACAAAGAAAAAAGACAGGAGACTCAGCCATGCTGCTCAGTGCCGACCAGGAAGCCATCCGCGACGCGGTGCGCGATTTCTCGCAAGCCGAACTCTGGCCCAACGCCCCCAAGTGGGACCGCGAACACAGCTTCCCGAAGGAAGCGCACCAGGGCCTCGCGGCGCTGGGCGCCTACGGCATCTGCGTGCCCGAGGAGCACGGCGGCGCGGGCCTGGACTACCTCACGCTCGCGCTGGTGCTGGAAGAAATCGCGGCCGGCGACGGTGGCACCAGCACCGCGATCAGCGTGACCAACTGCCCGGTCAACGCGATCCTCATGCGCTACGGCAACGCGCAGCAGAAGAAGAAATGGCTCGAGCCGCTCGCGCAGGGCCAGATGCTCGGCGCCTTCTGTCTCACCGAGCCGCAGGCGGGCAGCGATGCATCGAGCCTGCGCACCACCGCGCGCAAGGACGGCGACGGCTACGTGATCGACGGCGTGAAGCAGTTCATCACCAGCGGCAAGAACGGGCAGGTCGCCATCGTCATCGCGGTGACCGACAAGGGCGCGGGCAAGCGCGGCATGAGCGCCTTCATCGTGCCCACCGACGCTCCCGGCTACGGCGTCGCCCGCCTGGAAGACAAGCTCGGCCAGCACAGCAGCGACACCGCGCAGATCAACTTCGACGGCTGCCGCATCCCCGCGGAAAACCTCATCGGTGCCGAAGGCGAGGGCTACAAGATTGCGCTGGGCGCGCTCGAAGGCGGCCGCATCGGCATCGCCGCGCAGAGCGTGGGCATGGCGCGCAGCGCGTTCGACGTGGCGCTGGCCTACGCCAAGGAGCGCCAGGCCTTCGGCGGCTCGATCTTCGACCAGCAGGCGGTGGGCTTTCGCCTTGCCGAATGTGCGACGCAGATCGAAGCGGCACGCCAACTCATCTGGCATGCCGCGAGCCTGCGCGATGCGGGCCTGCCGTGCCTGAAGGAAGCCGCCATGGCCAAGCTCTTCGCGAGCGAGATGGCCGAGCGTGTGTGCAGCGCTGCCATCCAGACTCTGGGCGGCTATGGCTACGTGAATGACTTTCCGCTCGAACGCATCTACCGCGACGTGCGGGTGTGCCAGATCTATGAAGGCACGTCGGACATCCAGAAACTGCTGATCCAGCGCGCGCTGGCGTGAGCGTCTCGCGCCGCCGGCTGCCGGTGATCCGCATCGCCACGGCGGCGTTGCTCCTGGCGCTGGCTGTGTGGACGGTCGTCATCGAGCCGCGCTGGGTCGCGGCGCGCCTCGAACCATTGAGTTCACCGCAGTGGCAGGCGCCGGCCGGCCTCAAGGTGGCGATGGCCGGCGACTGGCACCTCACCACGCGCTCCCTGTGGCGGGTCACCAGCGCGGACCGCGCCGCGCGCATCGTCGACAAGATCAACGCAGCGCAGCCCGACGTGATCCTGCTGCCCGGCGACTTCCTCGCGGGTTCGGGCGACGACGAGGCGTTTTCCATCGAGGACATGGCTGCCGTGCTCGGTCGCCTGAAGGCGCCCCAGGGCGTGTACGCAGTGCTCGGCAACCATGACTGGTGGCACGACGGAGCGCGCACCGCCAAGGCCTTGTCCGCGCACGGCATCCACGTGCTGGAAAACGCTTCGGTGCGCTTGCCGGGGCATGACATCTGGGTCGTCGGAATCGGGGACGACTCGACCGGCCACTCGGAACCCGACAAGGCGCTGGCCGGCGTGCCCAAGGGCGCCGGCACACTGGTCATGATGCACGACCCCTTCAGCTTCGCGACCATGCCCCGCACGCAGGGGCTGGTGGTTGCTTCGCACACGCATGGCGGACAGATCAGCGTGCCTGGCTACGGCGCGCTGGTGGTGCCCGGCCGTGCGCCGCGCGAGTGGGCTTACGGTTGGATTGCACACAAGGGCAAGCGCATGTACGTGACGAGCGGGCTGGGCGTAAGCATCCTGCCGGTGCGTTTCAACATGCGGCCCGAGTGGGTGATGTTCCAGTAGTGCCTTCATTCGGTGTCATCGGTTTCGATGACAGACAGGACGGCGCATGCGGCGCAGCATGGCGATCTCTTCGTCGGAGGTCTTTGCCATGTCCATCTTCAAACCCGTTTCCTTCGCTGCGGCGCTGTTGTGCCTCGGTGCATCCGCCCAGGCGCAGCTCGCCGCTGTCGACATCGCCACGCTGACCGCAAGCGAAGCCGTGCAGCAACTCTGCGCCGGCACGGTGACCAGCGAACAGCTGGTCTCGGCCTACCTCGCGCAGGCCAGGGCGAAGGCGAACCTCAACGCCTTCATCACACTCGACGAGCCCGGCGCGCTGAAGGCCGCACGCGCCGCCGATGCACAGCGAAAGCGCGGCGGCACTTGCAAGCCGCTGGCCGGCCTGCCGGTGGTCATCAAGGACAACATCCAGGTGCAGGGCCTGCCCGCCACGGCCGGTTCGCCCGCGCTCAAGGGCTTCGTGCCCGCGGCCGATGCGCCGGTGGTCGCGAAGCTGCGCGCCGCCGGTGCCGTCATCCTCGGCAAGACGAACATGCACGAGCTGGCCTTCGGCGTCACGGGCTACAACCCCGCATTCCAGACCGGCCCCGAGGTCGGCGTGCGCAACGCCTACGACGCGAGCCGCATCGCGGGCGGATCGTCGTCGGGCAACGGCGCGGCGCTCGGTGCGCGCATGGCGCCGGCGGCGCTGGGCACGGACACGGGCGGCTCGGTGCGCATTCCCTGTGCGTTCAATGGCTGCGCGTCGCTGCGTCCGAGCATGGGGCGCTACTCGCAGCAGGGCATCGCGCCGATCTCGCACACCCGTGACACCGCGGGCCCGATGGCGCAGTCGATGGCCGATGTCGCGCTGATCGACCGCGTGATCGCGGGCGGCGCGCCGTTGAAGCCTGCTGACCTGAAGCGCGTGCGGCTCGGCGTGGTGCCGGCCTTCCATGCAAACCTCGATGCGGACACGCGTGCCGCCACCGATGCCGCGCTTGCCAAGCTGCGCGCTGCCGGCGTCACGCTGGTGGATGTGGAGATGCCCAAGCTCATGGAGCTCAACGGCGCCATCGGCTTCCCGGTCGCGCTCTACGAGGCGCACGACGACATGGTGGCCTACCTCGCGAAGTACCGCGCCGGCATTGACATCACGCAACTCACGGCCGGCATCGCGAGCCCCGACGTCAAGGGCACCTTCGAGGCCTTCGTGATCCCGCGCAAGCTCCCCGCGCCGAACGGCTCGGTCGATGCGAAGCCCGCCTACGACAACGCGATGCGCGTCGCACGCCCTGCGTTGCAGAAGCTCTACCGCGACACCTTCGCGAAGAACAAGCTCGATGCGCTCGTGTTCCCGACCGTGCCACGCGTGGCGTTGGCTGCCGCGCCCGAGGCCAGCAGCCCCGAGAATTTCGGCGCGCTGATCCAGAACACCGACCCTGGCAGCAACGCCGGCATTCCGGGCGTGCAGTTGCCTTCGGGTCTGGGTGCGACAAGTGGGCTGCCGATCGGGCTGGAGCTCGACGGTCCGGCAGGCAGCGACCGCAAGCTGCTTGCTGTAGGCATGGCGGTGGAAGGCGTGCTGGGACGTTTGCCGGCACCCACGAAGTAGGGCGCTTCCGCCGCGTCGTGCCGAATGGCGCTTGAAAAATAAAAGAGCGTTCACGCTGAGCTTGTCGAAGCGCCGCGCAAGGCTTCGACAAGCTCAGCCCGAACGGCTGTGGTTCTGGATCGTGAATCTGCGTCAGCGCATGGCGAGGCCGGCCAGCGCCGACCGGCGCTCGATGCCGAGCTTGTCGAAGATGCGCCGCAGGTAGGTGCGCACCGTTGGCACGCTCACCGCCATGCACCGCGCGATCTCCTTGTCGGTCAGGCCTTCGCACACGGCGCGTGCGACTTCCTGCTCGCGTGCGCTCAGGGAATTCCATGCAGTCTCGGCAGGCATCGGCACCGCGGCCGCCGTACGCTGCGCACGCTGCAGCGCGCCGATGAACGCGGGCTCGATCAGGTCGAGCAGCGCCTTTTCGTGGTCCCCGAAATCGCCGCGCCCCTTGCGCCGCCAGATGCGCAGGTCGCCCAGCGCGCGCTGGCCCTCGAAGGCATGCAGGTTCATGCCCCAGTGCAGGCCGTCGCGGGAGAGGAAATCGGTAAAGAATTCCGTGCGCATCAGCTCGCGTTGCGGCATCACGTCGGTCACGCGCGTGGCGCGGCGGTGCGACTGCAGCACGAAGGTGATCGGGTCGTGGTGCTGGTGCCATTCGCCGTAGCGGTCGAGGTTGGCGGGGTCCATGTTGAGCGCCACGCGGCCGTCGAAGCCGCCGCTCTCGGCGTTCCACACGAAGGAGGCGAACTGGTCCGCATGCAGCAGGTCGAGCAACGCCCAGCCCAGGCGTTCGCGGACGTCGCTTTCGCCGCGCTCTTGCGCCAGCAGCGTGAAAACGCCGCGCAGCGCCTGCTGTTCGGAGCCTGTCAGGTACATCGCTGCCTCGCTCTTGTTGTCGTGTTCCGGGGTAAGGCTAGCGTCTAGCAAGCGGCGCGCCAAGGGTGGATGTCCCGGGTGCGAGCCCGCGCGCGCGAGGCTGCAGGACGACATGGCCGCAAGCTGCTCGGCCCGGCTCCGGGGTTGCCCCATCGGAGGGATCGCCCCGAGGTGTTCCAATAGCGGTCTTCATGAGCGCCATCGACCCCACCACCGGACCTTGCCCCTGCGGCCGCACCGACCGCCGCGACAAGCCCATCGGCTACGCCCTGTGCTGTGGCCGCTATCTCGACGATTTCGAGAACACGCCCGCCCCCGACGCCGAATCGCTGATGCGCTCGCGCTATTCGGCCTTCGTGCTGCAGCGCGCCGAGTACCTGCTGGCGACCTGGCACGCGTCCAAGCGGCCGGCCTCCATCGAATTCGAGCCTGGCGTCAAGTGGCTGGGGCTGGACATCCGCTCGCGCTCGGTGCTCGATGCCGACCACGCCGAGGTCGAGTTCGTCGCCCGCCAGCGCAGCAGCACGGGCACCGCCACCCGCCTGCACGAGCGCAGCCGCTTCGTGCGCGAGGGCGAACGCTGGTACTACCTGGAAGGTGATCTGCAGCACCCCGTGGCCTGACGCGGGTTGACGCGCCCGGCCGGGGCTCGCACAATCAGCCCCGCTCCGGGGTGCACACACGTGGTGTGCTGAGATGGCAAAGCTGCCGACCCGCGAACTTGATCCGGGTCATACCGGCGTAAGAAGAGCTGCACTCCCTGACCCAGGTCCCGTCACCCACCTTCCGTGACGGCCCCAAGTCCACCGAGCGATTGCGGAGCACCCTTTCCCTCAACAAGGAGTGCCCCCGCATGAATGCCCCCGACAAGTTCACCTCTTTGCTTTCGCTCACGCGCGAGCCCTTTCCCGCATCGCACAAGTGCCTGATCCCGGGCAGCCGGCCCGACCTGAACGTGCCGGTGCGCGACGTGCTGCTGACCAACGGCGAGACGGTGTCGCTCTACGACACCTCGGGCCCGTACACCGATGCCAAGGTCGACATCGACGTGCGCCGCGGCCTGCCCGGCGTGCGCGATGCGTGGATTGCCGAGCGCAATGACACCGAAAGTTATGAAGGCCGCTCGCACCAGGCGCTGGACGAGGGCCTGAAGCACGCCCACGACCATGACGCCCTGCGGCTGGCCGAACTGCGCGCCGCCGCTTCGGCCCTGCAGCGTACGCCGCGCCGCGCGAAGTCGGGCGCCAACGTTACGCAGATGCACTACGCACGCCGCGGCATCGTCACGCCCGAGATGGAATACGTGGCCCTGCGCGAGAACGGCAAGCGCGAATGGATGGCCGAATACCTCGCCAACGAGGAGCGTGCGAAGCGCGTGGCCGGCAACCCGATGGGCGCGAGCATTCCGCGCATCATCACGCCCGAGTTCGTGCGCGACGAGGTGGCACGCGGCCGCGCGATCATTCCGGCCAACATCAACCATCCTGAAGTGGAGCCGATGGCCATCGGCCGCAACTTCAAGGTGAAGATCAACGCCAACATCGGCAACTCAGCCGTCACCTCGAGCATCGAGGAAGAGGTCGAGAAGCTGGTGTGGGCGATCCGTTGGGGCGCCGACAACGTGATGGACCTGTCCACCGGCAAGAACATCCACACCACGCGCGACTGGATCGTGCGCAACTCGCCGGTGCCCATTGGCACGGTGCCGATTTACCAGGCGCTGGAGAAGGTGGGCGGCGTGGCCGAAGACCTCACCTGGGAGATCTTCCGCGACACGTTGATCGAGCAGGCCGAGCAGGGCATCGACTACTTCACCATCCACGCCGGCGTGCGGCTGCCGTTCATTCACCTCACGGCCGACCGCATGACGGGCATCGTCTCGCGCGGCGGCTCGATCATGGCCAAGTGGTGCATCGCGCACCACAAGGAGAGCTTTCTGTACGAGCGCTTCGAGGACATCTGCGACATCATGAAGGCGTACGACGTGAGCTTTTCGCTGGGCGACGGCCTGCGTCCGGGCTCGGGTGCCGATGCCAACGACGAGGCGCAGTTCGCCGAGCTGCGTACGCTGGGCGAGCTCACGCAGGTCGCGTGGAAGCACGACGTGCAGACCATGATCGAAGGGCCGGGGCATGTGCCGATGCACATGATCCAGGCCAACATGGACGAGCAGATCAAGCACTGCCACGAGGCGCCGTTCTATACGCTCGGGCCGCTGACGATCGACATTGCGCCGGGGTACGACCACATTTCCAGTGCCATCGGGGCCGCGATGATCGGGTGGGCTGGCACTGCGATGCTTTGCTACGTGACGCCGAAGGAACACCTCGGGTTGCCCGATCGCGATGATGTGAAGCAAGGGATCATTGCTTACAAGATCGCGGCGCATGCTGCGGACGTTGCGAAGGGGCATCCGGGGGCTCGGTCGCGGGACGATGCGTTGAGCAAGGCGCGATTTGAGTTTCGGTGGCAGGACCAGTTCAACCTGGGCCTGGACCCCGACACCGCGCGCGAATTTCATGACGAGACGCTGCCCAAGGATTCGAGCAAGGTGGCGCACTTCTGTTCGATGTGTGGGCCGAAGTTCTGCTCTATGAAGATCACGCAGGAAGTGCGGGAATACGCTGCGAAGAAGGGCGTGGCTGAGGCCGAAGCCATGGCCGAAGGAATGGAGGAAAAGTCCAGGGAGTTCATGGCGGGCGGCGGCGAGATCTACATACCGATACGTTCCGTGTCCTGAGTGCGACGGGGGGGCGTTGCTACCATGGGGACTCCCCCGAATCCCTCCAGCGCAATGACCCCATTTCCTTTCGCCGCCGTCCTCTTCGACTGCGACGGCGTCCTCGTCGACTCAGAACCCATCACCAACCGTGTGCTCGCCGAGATGCTCGGCGAGCTCGGCTGGCACCTCACCACCCAAGAGTCGATGAACACCTTCACAGGCAAGGCCGTGAAGGACGAAGCCCCGCTGATCGAAGCCAAGACCGGCGTGAAGATCACCGACGAGTGGCTCAAGCTCTTCAGGGCCCGCCGCAACGAAGCACTCGAACGCGACCTCACCGCAATCCCCAACGCCCCCGCGGCCATCCGCCGGATCCACACGATGCTCAAGGGCCGCATCGCCTGCGCCTCGGGCGCCGACCGTCACAAGGTCGAGCTGCAGCTGGCCAAGGTCGGCCTGCTTGACTGCTTCGAAGGTCGCATCTTCAGCGGCCACGAAATGCCGCGCTCCAAGCCGCATCCGGACGTGTACCTCGCCGCCGCCGAAGCGCTCGGCGTCGACCCCAAGCGCTGCGCCGTCGTCGAGGACACGGTCACCGGCGCGATGGCCGGCGTGGCTGCGGGTGCGACGGTGTTCGGCTACAGCACGGGCGAATCGGGTCACAGCGGCCCCGGGCCGTTGCTGAGCGTGGGCGCGGTGAAGGTGTTCAGCGACATGACCGAACTGCCTGCGTTGCTATCGGGTTATCGCCTGCAGGCGGCCTGAGTTTCTGGTGGAATGAACGGCATCGATTCCAAGTCGCAGGAATACAGGAACCACAGCCCATGACCTCCGAATACAAGACAGAACAACCCGACCGCGCCGAGATCGACGCGCGCACGGGCCCCGCCGTGGTCGAGTTCGGCACCAACTGGTGCGGCATCTGCAAGGCCGCGCAACCGAACATTGCCGAAGCCTTCGCGCAATACCCGGACATCCCGCGCATCAAGGTCGAAGACGGCAGCGGCCGTCCGCTTGGTCGCTCGTTCAACGTGCGGCTCTGGCCCACGCTGGTGTTCATGCGCGATGGCAAGGAAGTCGCCAAGCTCGTGCGGCCGGAAGACAGCCAGTCCATCGCCGACGCGCTGGCGAAGATCGCGCAGCCGGGCTGATGCGCTTGAGCCTTCGCTGTTAGAGCCCCTGCGCCCGGAAGTCCCGCGGCGCATGCCCGGTCCATTGCAGGAACGCGCGTGAAAAGCTCTTCTCGTTGCGAAAGCCCACCGCCAGCGCCACCTGCTTGATCGGGCGGTTGGTGCGGCGCAATTGCTCCACCGCCAGTTCGTGGCGCACTTCGTTCTTCAGCGTCTGCAGCGAAGTGCCTTCCTCGTGCAGCTGCCGGTGCAGCGTCCGCCCTGACACGTTCAACAGCCCCGCCAGCGCCTCGGCAGTGCTGGCCTCCGCCGCGCGCGAGCGCAGCAGTTCGCGCACGCGCTGGCCCAGCAGCCGGTCGCGGCGGTATTGCAGGATGGTGAGCGGCAGCGCGCGCTTGAGCATGGTGCGCAGCGCGCGCTCGTCGCGCTGCAGCGGCAGGGCGAGATAGCGCTCGTCGAAGCTGAGGGTGGCCTGCGCGGCGTCGAAACGCACTTCCGGCGTGAACATCGGCGCGTAGGCGTCGCGGTGGGGCGGCGCCGCAAACGGAAAGGTGGCGTTGCGCAGCGAGATGCGCGAATCGATGGCCCAGCACATGTAGCCGTGCATGAAGCGCAGGCTGGTGACCAGGCAGAACTCGCGGAAGGCCTCGTCCAGCGGGCGGTTCTCGGTGATGCGCAGCGTGGCCACGCCGCCGGCCACTTCGAGCGCGAGGCCGATGTCTTCCGTCAGCAGGCGGTGATGGCGACACCAGCGCTTGATGGCCACGCCCAGGTCGGGCGAGGTCAGCGAGGCGCGGCACAGCATGCCGTAGCTGCCCCAGGGCAGGCGCCGCGAGAACCAGCCGAGGGCCTCGTCGTCCAGTTCCTGCATGGCGTGTTCCGACAGTGCCTCGAACTGCGCCGCCGTCACCCGCGCGCCTGGCCGGGCCAGTTCGCGCGGCGTGATCTGTGCCGACTTCAGGGCCTCGGCGGGGTCCATGCCGTAGCGCTCGTAGCCCTTCGCGATGGCTCTCACGAAGGCCATGGGGGTGACGGCGCGGGCGGGCTTCAGGAAGGCGGGCGAGGTCATGTTCGGGCGGTGAAGTCGTGGCGCAATTTGCAACCATTGTGGCGCCAATTGCGGCGCGGCGAGGCGTAAGCTGCGTTTCTTCCAAGCGCCATTCCGCGTGGGCAGCCCTGCGCGCCGACACCTCAGAGGAGACAAGACACATGCACGATCCCGGCCTGAACTTCGACCTGGGCGAGGACATCGACTCGCTGCGCAGCGCCATCCAGGACTTCGCCGCGAATGAAATCGCCCCGCGCGCCGCCGACATCGACCGCGACAACCTGTTCCCGCACGACCTCTGGCAGAAACTGGGCGAGCTCGGCCTGCACGGCATGACGGTGAAGGAAGAATTCGGCGGCACCGAGCTGGGCTACCTGGCGCACATCGTGGCCATGGAAGAAGTCTCGCGCGCCTCGGCCTCGGTGGGCCTGTCGTATGGCGCGCACTCCAACCTGTGCGTGAACCAGATCCACCGCAACGGCAGCGATGCGCAGAAGAAGAAGTACCTGCCCAAGCTGGTGAGCGGCGAGCACGTCGGCGCACTGGCCATGAGCGAGCCCAACGCCGGCTCCGACGTTGTGAGCATGAAGCTCAAGGCCGAGAAGAAGAACGGCTACTACGTGCTCAACGGCGGCAAGATGTGGATCACCAACGGCGGAGACGCCGACACGCTGGTCATCTACGCCAAGACCGAGCCTGAGATGGGCGCGCGCGGCATGACAGCTTTCATCGTCGAGAAGAACTTCAAGGGCTTCTCGGCCGGCACCAAGCTCGACAAGCTGGGCATGCGCGGCTCCAACACCTACCCGCTGTTCTTCGACAACTGCGAAGTGCCCGAAGAGAACGTGCTCGGCGGCGAAGGCACGGGCGCCAAGGTGCTGATGAGTGGTCTGGACTATGAGCGCGCAGTGCTCTCGGGCGGCCCGCTGGGCATCATGGCCGCGTGCATGGATGCGGTGCTGCCCTTCGTGCACGAGCGCAAGCAGTTCGGCCAGAGCATCGGCGAGTTCCAGCTCATGCAGGGCAAGCTGGCGGACATGTACTCGACGTGGCAGGCCACGCGTGCCTACGTGTATGCGGTGGGCAAGGCCTGCGACCGCAACGACCATGCGCGCACCTTTCGCAAGGATGCAGCCGGCGCCATTCTTTACTCGGCCGAGAAGGCGACATGGATGGCCGGCGAGGCGATCCAGGCGCTGGGCGGCGTCGGGTACACGAAGGACTTTCCGGTGGAGCGGCTGTGGCGCGATGCGAAGCTGTATGAGATTGGCGCGGGCACGAGCGAGATTCGCCGGATGCTGATCGGGCGCGAGCTGTTCGCGGAAACTGCGTAAGCTGCTTTTCTCCCTCCCCTTCCGGGGGAGGGCAGGGGTGGGGGCTCGCGGCAATCGATGAAGCACAGCGCCTGACAAACGCCGCTTGCCCCCATCCCAACCTTCCCCCGGAAGGGGAAGGAGCAAGACAAGGAGACAAGGAACATGAGCATGACTGCTGCGTTGACCCAGAGCTACGGAAAAGGCGCCACCGACGTCTCGCTGATCGAGCAGACCATCGGCGATTTCTTCGACGACATGGTCGCTAGGCAACCCGACCGCGAAGCCCTCATCAGCCGCCACGAAGGCCAGCGCTTCACCTACCGCGAGCTGCAGACCGAATCGAACAGGCTCGCAAGCGCCCTGTTGAACCTCGGCCTCGCCCCCGGCGACCGCGTCGGCATCTGGTCGCACAACAACGCGCCCTGGGTGCTGATGCAGATCGCCACCGCCAAGGTCGGCCTGATCCTCGTCAACATCAACCCGGCCTATCGCACCTCCGAGCTCGAGTACGCGCTCAACAAGGTCGGCTGCAAGGTGCTGGTGACGATGGCGCAGTTCAAGACCAGCGACTATCTCGGCATGCTGCGGGAACTGGGCTCCAAGCGCCTGCCGCAGCTGCAGCACACCTTCTGGATCGACGGCAAGGCCGCTGCCGATGTGGAAGAGCCGGGCATGCAGCGTTTCAGCCAGCTGCTCGCAAGCGGCAACGCGAACGACCCGCGCGTGGCGACGGTGCAGAAGACGCTGAACGCCACCGACCGCATCAACATCCAGTTCACCAGCGGCACCACGGGTTTCCCGAAGGGCGCGACGCTCACGCACCGCAACATCCTGAACAACGGCTTCTTCATCGGCGAGTGCATGAAGCTCTCGCCCATCGACAAGCTCTGCATTCCGGTGCCGCTGTACCACTGCTTCGGCATGGTGCTCGGCAACCTGGCCTGCCTCACGCACGGCTCGGCGATCGTGTATCCGAACGACGGTTTCGATCCACTCACCGTGCTGGAGACCGTGCAGGCCGAGAAGTGCACCGGCCTGCATGGCGTGCCCACGATGTTCATTGCCGAGCTGGACCATCCGCGCTTCAAGGAGTTCGATCTCTCCACGCTGCGCACCGGCATCATGGCCGGCTCGCCGTGCCCGATCGAGGTGATGAAGCGTGTGGTCCACCAGATGCACCTGGGCGAAATCACCATCGCCTACGGCATGACGGAGACCAGCCCGGTGAGCTGCCAGAGCAGCACCGACACGCCGCTGGGCAAGCGCGTGGCCACCGTCGGCACTGTGCAGCCGCACATCGAAGTGAAGATCATCGATCCGGAGACCGGCGCCGTCATGCCCGTGGGCAAGTCGGGCGAACTCTGCACCCGCGGCTATTCGGTGATGCACGGCTACTGGGAAGACGAGCCGAAGACACGCGAAGCCATCGACGCCGAGCACTGGATGCACACCGGCGACCTCGCCACGATGGACGCCGAGGGCTACGTCAACATCGTCGGCCGCATCAAGGACCTGGTGATCCGCGGCGGCGAGAACATCTACCCGCGCGAGATCGAGGAGTTCCTGTACCGCCACCCGAAAGTGCAGGACGTGCAGGTGGTCGGCCTGCCCGACAGGAAATACGGCGAAGAGCTGTGCGCCTGGATCATCGTCAAGCCCGGCCAGAGCGCGACCGACACCGAGATCCGCGACTTCTGCAAGGGCCAGATCGCGCACTACAAGGTGCCGAAGTACATCCAGTTCGTCACCGGATTTCCGATGACGGTGACCGGCAAGATCCAGAAATTCAAGATCCGCGATGCCATGACCGAGCAACTCGGTCTCACGCAAGAAAAGACAGCATGAGCAAACTCGAAACCAAACTCAATGCCCGCTCTGCGGACTTCCAGGGCAATGCAGCAGCCATGCGCGCACTGGTCGACGATCTGCACGCGCAGTTCGCCAAAGTGGAGCAGGGCGGCGGCGAGGCCGCGCGCGCCAAGCACACGGGCCGCGGCAAGCTGCTGCCGCGCGACCGCGTGGCCGAGCTGCTCGACCCGGGCACGCCGTTCCTGGAGATTGCGCCGCTCGCTGCGCATGCGATGTACCTCGATGCCAAGGGCGCGGAGTCGGCGCCCGGCGCCGGCATCATCACCGGCATCGGTCGCGTGAACGGTGTGGACTGCATGATCGTCTGCAACGACGCGACGGTGAAGGGCGGCACCTACTACCCGATGACGGTGAAGAAGCACCTGCGCGCGCAGGAGATCGCCGAACAGAACCGCCTGCCCTGCATCTACTTGGTCGACTCGGGCGGCGCGAACCTGCCGAACCAGGATGAGGTGTTCCCCGACCGCGACCACTTCGGCCGCATCTTCTACAACCAGGCCAACATGAGCGCCCAGGGCATTCCGCAGATCGCGGTGGTCATGGGCTCGTGCACGGCAGGCGGTGCGTACGTGCCGGCGATGAGCGACGAATCGATCATCGTGAAGAACCAGGGCACGATCTTCCTGGGCGGCCCGCCGCTCGTGAAGGCTGCCACCGGCGAGGTCGTGACGGCCGAAGACCTGGGCGGCGGCGACGTGCACACGCGGCTGTCGGGCGTGGTCGATCACCTCGCGCAGAACGACCTGCATGCGCTGGCGCTCGCGCGTTCGGCCGTTGCGAATCTCAATGCGAAGGCTGCAGTGCAACAGCCGGCCGCACATCCGGCAGTGAACGCGCCCGCGTTTCCGCGCGAAGAACTCTACGGCGTGATCCCCACCGACACCCGCAAGCCTTTCGACGTGCGCGAGATCATCGCGCGCATCGTCGACGGCAGCGAGTTCCACGAGTTCAAGGCCCGCTTCGGCGCCACGCTGGTCTGCGGCTTCGCGGAGATCGAGGGCATGCCCGTCGGCATCATCGCCAACAACGGCATCCTGTTCAGCGAGTCGGCGCAGAAAGGTGCGCATTTCATCGAGCTGTGCTGCCACCGCAAGATACCGCTGGTGTTCCTGCAGAACATCACTGGCTTCATGGTGGGCCGCAAGTACGAGAACGAAGGCATCGCGCGCCACGGCGCGAAGATGGTGACGGCCGTGGCCACCGCCAACGTGCCCAAGTTCACCATCATCATCGGCGGCAGCTTCGGCGCCGGCAACTACGGCATGTGCGGCCGCGCGTACAGCCCGCGTTTTCTCTGGATGTGGCCCAACGCGCGCATCAGCGTGATGGGCGGCGAGCAGGCCGCGAGCGTGCTGGCCACGGTGAAGCGCGACGGCATCGAGTTGAAGGGCGGCAGCTGGAGCAAGGACGAGGAAGAAGCCTTCAAGGCGCCGATCCGCCAACAGTACGAAGACCAGGGCCATCCCTACTACGCGACTGCGCGGTTGTGGGACGACGGAATCATCGATCCGGCCGACACGCGCCGCGTGCTTGCGCTGGGCCTTGCGGCTGCGCGAAATGCGCCCATTCCAGAGCCGAAGTTCGGTATCTTCCGCATGTAAGTCGGCATTCGCCGGCTTCGAACAGGAAGTAATCCCATGGTCTCGAAATCCTTCGGTACGAGTCAGTCGAGAGTCAGCTTTTTTGTGCTTTCTGCCTGCCTGGCGGCATTGGCCATGCCCGCGTTCGCACGCGACACGCGGCTGGTGTTGCCCATCTTTCCGGTGATGCAGCAGCCGGCGACGCGCGATGCGATCGGCAACGACGTGCAGCTCCGCTTCGCAGTCGTGCCGCAGGCCAAGGCGCCGCAGGCGCAGATGCTGACGGCGCAGAGCTATGCGCGGCCTTACTCGGGCACGCAGCGCTATGCCGACGGGCGCCCGGTGATCCGCAGCGACGAGGAAACATGCCGCGAGGCGTTGCGCAATACGCTGGTGGCGCTGGTCGAGGCGGCACGGGCGCGCGGCGTGCACACGGTGACGCAGGTCGAGAGTTTTTACGACGGTGCCGTGCTGTCGACGCCCAATGCCTATGAATGCCATGCGGGCACCGGCAGCGCCGAAGTGCACCTGCGAGGCGTGGCGGGGGGTGATGCCGGCGCAGCGGCGGCGGCAAGCGCTGCGGTCGACGACATCGATGCCGTTCCGGGGCTGGACGCGGAGGGCCGTGCGGCATATCAGAAGTTCCTGCAGAACAAGCCGCCGCGGACCCTTGTCCTGCGGCAGTCTGGCGGCAGTACCTGGGTCCACTGGGCCGACGGCCTGGTGCCGCGCGACATCAGCCGGCCCTCGGATCCCACGCAGCGGGCGATGGAATATTGCACCGAGCGCCACCAGGGCGAGTGCACCGTCTACGCGGTCGATTACACCGTGGTCTATCAGAAGCCGAAGGCCGCCGCGGCCGAGCGGACTGCGGCGGCCCCAGGCCCTGCTGTCAGCCTCTACAGGTTGCCGACAGACAGCCACTTCGCCGACGTCAACGATCCCTCCCCGGTGCCCGTGCGCGAGAAAAGCAAGGATCGCTATCTGCGGTTCCTCGCCTTGCCCATGCCACGCGCCTTCGCGATCGCGGCCGACGGCAGTGCAGCCTTTGCCTCAGGCAGCGCGGCAATGGCCGATGTCCTGAACACCTGTGAGCGGGAAGGAAAGACCTGCTGGCTCTACGCCGTGGACGATCGCGTCGTGTGGCAGGCCGACCCGCACCAACGCATCGGTCGTGTCAATCAACTCTCCAGAGTCCGGCAGGACGCACGCACCCCATGAGCGATTTCGAAAAACTCGATCTCCGGATCGACGGCCCCATCGCCCGCATCTGGCTCGACCAGCCCGACGCGCGCAATGCCTTCGACGACGTGGTCATCGCCGAGCTGACGCAGGCTTTCACCCAAGCCGGCGCCGCGCCGCAGGTGAAAGCCATCGTGCTCGGCGCGAACGGCCCGGCCTTCTGCGCCGGCGCGAACCTCAACTGGATGCGCCGCATGGCCGACTACACGCGGGGCGAGAACATCGCCGATGCGGGCAAGCTGGCAGCCATGCTGCGCACCATCGCCGAGTGCCCCAAGCCCACCATCGCGCGCGTGCAGGGCGATGTGTATGCGGGCGGCATGGGGCTGGTCGCGGCCTGCGACATGGCCGTGAGCGTGGACACCGCGTGGTATTGCCTCAGCGAAGTCAAGATCGGCCTCGTGCCTGCGACCATCAGTCCCTACGTGCTGCGTGCGATGGGCACGCGCGCCTCGCAGCGCTACTTCCTCACGGCCGAGCGCTTCACCGCCGCCGAGGCGCACCGCATCGGCTTCGTGCATGAAGTGGTGGCCGCCGATGCGCTCGATGCCAAGGTCGATGAACTGCTGAAGGCACTGACCGGCGCGAGCCCGGCTGCCGTGCGCGCCTGCAAGCAACTGATCGCCGACGTGGACGGCCGCGAGATCGACGACGCGCTCATCGCAAAGACCGTCGAAGGCATCGCCGACATCCGCGCGAGCGACGAAGGCCGCGAAGGCGTGCAGGCGTTCCTGCAGAAACGCAAGCCCTCCTGGCTCGCCGGCTGACCTGCAAGCAAAGGACACACCATGGACGCGCTCGACATGCCCCAACTGCTCGCCCTGTCCGCCGCCATCGGCTGGGCCAGCGGCGTGCGCCTGTATCTCGTGGTGCTGCTGACCGGCATCGTCGGCTACTTTGGCTGGGTGCCGCTGCCGAGCGGGCTGCAACTGCTGGCGCACCCCGTGGTGATGGCGGCCAGCGGCTTCATGGTGTTCATCGAGTTCTTCGCCGACAAGATTCCCGGCCTCGATTCGCTCTGGGACGTGGTGCACACCGCGATCCGCATTCCCGCCGGCGCGGCGCTCGCGGCCAGCGTGTTCGGTGCGGACCATGGCGTGATGGCCATCGTGGCCGCGCTGCTCGGCGGCAGCTTCGCGGCCACAGCGCATGCGGCCAAGGCCACGACGCGCGCGGCCATCAACACCTCGCCCGAGCCGTTTTCCAACGTGGGCGCTTCGCTGGTCGAAGACACGATGGTGCCGGCCGGGCTGTGGCTTGCGGTGGCGCATCCGCTCGTCTTTCTCGTGCTGTTCGTCCTCGTGCTGGTGCTCAGCGTGTGGCTCATCCGCAAGAGCTGGCGTTTTCTGCGCGCGCTGTTCAGCCGCGTGGCCCGCATCTTCAGCGGGCGGCCCGATCCGGGCGTCGTGCCTGCGTTTCAACTGAAAAAGAATCCTCCGGGAGACACTCCGAATGTTTAAAAAGATCCTTATCGCCAACCGTGGCGAGATCGCCTGCCGTGTTGCTGCAACTGCGCGCCGCATGGCCATCCGCACGGTCGCCGTGTATTCCGATGCCGACGCGCATGCCAACCATGTGCGCGCCTGCGACGAGTCGGTGCACATCGGTGGCAGCGCACCCAAGGAAAGCTACCTGCGCTGGGAGCGGATCCTCGAAGCCGCCAAGGCCACGGGCGCCGAAGCGGTGCACCCCGGCTACGGCTTCCTGAGCGAGAACGAAGAGTTCGCGCAGGCCTGTGCTGACGCGGGGCTGGTCTTCATCGGCCCGCCGCCCTCGGCGATCAAGGCGATGGGCCTGAAGGCCGAGTCCAAGCAGTTGATGGAAAAGGCCGGCGTGCCGCTGGTCCCCGGCTACCACGGCCACGACCAGGACCCGGCGCTGCTGCAGCGCGAGGCTGATCGCATCGGCTACCCGGTGCTCATCAAGGCGAGCGCGGGCGGCGGCGGCAAGGGCATGCGCGCGGTCGATAAGGCCGCGGACTTCGAGGCGGCGCTCGCTTCGTGCAAGCGCGAAGCCATCAACAGCTTCGGCGACGACGCGGTGCTGATCGAGAAGTACGTGCAGCGCCCGCGCCACATCGAGATCCAGGTGTTCGGCGACACGCAGGGCAACTACGTCTACTTGTTCGAGCGCGACTGCTCGGTGCAGCGCCGCCATCAAAAGGTGCTCGAGGAAGCGCCCGCGCCCGGAATGACCGAGGCGATGCGCAAGCAGATGGGCGATGCGGCCGTGGCGGCCGCGCGTGCCGTGAGCTACGTCGGCGCAGGTACGGTCGAATTCATCGTCGAGCAGCGAGAAGGCGGCGAGATGAACTTCTTCTTCATGGAGATGAACACGCGCCTTCAGGTGGAGCACCCGGTGACCGAAGCGATCACCGGCCTCGACCTTGTCGAATGGCAATTGCGCGTGGCTTCGGGCGAAGCGCTGCCCGCCAGGCAGGCGGACCTGCAGATCCACGGCCACGCCATCGAAGCGCGCATCTGCGCCGAGAACCCCGACAACAACTTCCTGCCCGCCACCGGCACGCTGCGCGTGTACCGCAAGCCGCAGGCGACCGCGTTCCAGCGCAGCCGGGTGCGCATCGACGACGGCGTGCGCGAGGGCGGCGAGATCTCGCCTTTCTACGACTCGATGATCGCCAAGCTCATCGTGCACGGCAGCACGCGCGCCGAGGCGCTGGCCCGGCTCGATGCGGCGCTCGCGCAGGTGCAGATCGTGGGCGTGGCGACCAACGTGCAGTTCCTGCGAGGCATTCTCGCGACCGAATCGTTCTCGAAGGCGAATCTGGACACCGCGCTGATCGAGCGCGAGCGCGCCGTGCTGTTCGACCGCGAGGCGCTGGGCCTGCCGGTCGCGGCCGCCGCCGCGATCACGCGCACGTTGATCACCGAGTGGCCCGCGAAGATGCCCGATCCCTTTGCCCGCCGCGACGGCTGGCGCGCGCTCGGCGAATACCGCCGCCATTTCGACTTCGAGTTCCGCGGCGGCGATCAGACGGCCGTGCTGACCTACAAGCGCGACGGCGGCCTCTGGCTCGAAGCCGGCGGCACGGCCGGGCCGCTGGTCATCGGCCAGTTCCCGACGGGCGAGTTCGAGGTCGAGTTCGCCGGCTCGCGCCAGACGCTCGACGTGCACCTGGACGGCGCCACGGCCCACGTGTTTGCCGCGAAGGGCGCCACGAAGATCACCGCCATCGACCGCCTTGCCCATGCGGGCGACACGCAGGCCGAAGGCGGCCGCCTCACCGCGCCGATGCCCGGCAAGGTCGTGTCCTTTGCGGTCAAGGCCGGCGACAAGGTCAGCCGCGGCCAGCCGCTGGCGGTGATGGAGGCCATGAAGATGGAACACACCATCGCAGCGCCCGCCGATGGCACGGTCGAGGAACTGATGTTCTCGCCCGGCGAGCAGGTGGCCGAGGGCGACGAATTGTTGCGAATGGCCACGGCGACGGTTTAACCCCGTTGCGGGTTCTCGCCCGTATCAGCTGCGGTAGTCATCACTTCAAGGGATCTTTCATGACGCATCGCACGCTCTTCGTTTCGCCCCGTCTCGCCCGTCGCCGTACGGGCGTTGCAATGCTGACACTGGCAGCCGCGCTCGTGCTGGCCGGTTGCAAGCGCGGCGAGGTCGCTTCGCTCGACGCCGCACCGCCGCCTGCCCCCATGTCGGCGCCTTCGGGTTTTGCGGGCGGCATGGCGATGAAGAGGGAGCAGTCGCTCGCCGCGCCGCAGGTCGAACAAGCCGCCGCCGACGCGGGCCAGTCCCAGCAGGCGCCGCTGCAGCGCTATCTCGCGGTGCGGCAGGACCTGAACGTCGAGGTGCCGCCCGAGCAACTCGCCGATGCCTGGGGCAAGGTGCGCGACCTCTGCGGCAGGCTGCAGTGCGAGCTGCTGTCGTCTTCCCTGCTGCGCGAGACGCCGCAGCAGCCCGGCAACGCGATGCTCGAGATGCGCGTGGCGCCGGCCGACGTCGACAAGCTGCTCAGCGGCCTCGCGGGCGTGGCCAAGGTGGTGTCGCAGAACACCACCAGCGAAGACAAGACCGCCGAGGTGATCGACGTGGAGGCGCGTATCAAGAACCGTGTCGAGTTCCGTGACAGCCTGCGGCTGATGCTGCGCGACACGGTTACCAAGCGCACCATGGCCGACCTGCTGGCGATCCAGCGCACGCTGTCGGATACGCAGGCCGAACTCGATGCCATCGCCACGCAGCGCAAGGTGCTGGAGCAACAGACGAGCAAGCAGCACATCCAGATCCAGTTCATGCCGACGCGCACGTTGTCGCAGGGCGGCGGCAGCTACAACCCGATGATGCGTGCGCTGCGCGAAGCCGGCTCGGTGCTGGCGGAGAGCGTGGGCGTGCTCATCACTTTCCTGGCGGCGGTGTTGCCGTGGCTGTTGCTGGTGGGGTTGCCGCTCGCGTGGCTGGTGCGCGTGATGTGGCGTCGTCGCCGCGCGAAGGCGGCGTGAGCGAGGGGCGGTGAGCGATCAGCCCACCACCACTTCGCTGATCTGCATCACCGGTGCGATGTCGGTGTAGTTCCTGACGTCGCCCAGGATCTCCTTGGCATGCGGACTGAAGGCGCCCTGGAAGGCTTCGACCGATTCGCAGAACACGTGGCACATGCCGACGTACGTGGGCGGCGTTCCGGGGGCGCCGCCGGCCAGGCCCTTGTCGATGGTGTACGAGAGGCAGGCATCGCCCATGAGGGACTTCAGCAGGGGCATGTGCTTGTCGCGGTAGTAGGCATGGTCGAAGCGGGCATCGGCCGCATAGGGATACATCACGCTGACTTTGATCATGGGGTCTCCTGGTGGGATGAGGTGAGGTGCGAGAGGCGTTCGAGCATAGCCATCCGGCTGCGCCGCGTCAGCGGCCTCACTAAGATCCGTCCCCATGCGAATCACCGTCTACCTCACCGACAACCGCCCAGACCCCTGGATCGAGGGCCTCAAGGCCGAACTCCCCGATGCCGTCATCGAAGCCTGGAAGCCCGGCGCGCCGCAGGCCGACCATGCCGTGGTGTGGGCGCCGCCGCAGGAATTCATCGACCAGCAGCCGCAGTTGCGCGGCATCTTCAACATCGGCGCGGGCGTCGATGCGCTGCTCAAGCTCAAGGTGCCGGCGCACACGCGCATCGTGCGGCTCGACGATGCGGGCATGTCGGTGCAGATGGCCGAGTACGTGTGCCACACGCTCATCCGCCATTTCCGCGAGTTCGACGTGTACGAGGCGGATGCACGCGAAGGCAAGTGGAGCTACCGCAAGCCGAAGCTGCGGCGCGATTTTCCGGTCGGGATCATGGGGCTCGGCGTGCTGGGCGAACGTGTGGCCAAGGCCGTGGCGCAGTTCGAGTTCCCGGTGCTGGGCTGGAGCCGCTCCCCCAAGGCCATCGATGGCGTGCAGGTGTTCAGCGGCGAGGCGCAGTTCGATGAATTCCTTTCGTCCACGCGCGTGCTGGTCAACCTGCTGCCGCTGACCGAGGCCACGCGCGGCATCCTGAACCGCAAGACGCTGGGCAAGCTGAGGCCAGAGGGCTATCTCATCAGCATCGCGCGCGGCGGGCATCTGGTCGAAGACGACCTCATCCCGATGCTCGACGCCGGCGAACTCGCGGGCGCGACGCTCGACGTGTTCCAGGTCGAGCCGCTGCCGGCCGACCACGCCTTCTGGCGCCACCCGAAGATCACCGTGACGCCGCACGGCTCGGCGCGCACGCTGCGCGAGGAATCCATCATCCAGATCGCCGGAAAGATCCGCGCGATGGAAGAGGGGCTGCCGATCAACGGCATCGTCGATCCCGTGCGCGGTTACTGACGCCGGGATGCGCCTGGCGCCATTTGCAACCCCGCTGGCGCGCATTGCTACCTTCCGGAACTTGTGTACCAGGCAGGGTGTTCCCAGGTGTCCGACAATCGAAGGCGGCTTTCCATCCTCCCGCGACACAAGAGACATCCCATGAAACTCCCCACCCGCGTCCAGCTCGTCGACGTCGGCCCGCGCGACGGCCTGCAGAACGAGAAGCAGCCCGTCTCGGCCGAAATCAAGATCGGCCTCGTGCACCGCCTGCAGGATGCGGGGCTCAAGGAAATCGAGGTCACCAGCTTCGTCTCGCCCAAGTGGGTGCCGCAGATGGCCGACAACGCCGAGGTGATGCACGGCATCACGCGCAAGCCGGGCGTTCTCTACTCGGTGCTCACGCCCAACATGAAGGGCTTCGAAGCCGCCATCGCCGCGCCGCGCGCGGAATGGCCCGACGAGATCGTGGTGTTCGGCGCCGCGAGCGAGGCCTTCAGCCAGAAGAACATCAACTGCTCGATCGCCGAGAGCATCGAGCGCTTCGCGCCCGTGGTGGCAGCCGCGCTCGAGAAGGGCATCCGTGTGCGCGGCGCGATGTCGTGCACGGTCGGTTGCCCTTATGAAGGCGAGATCGCGCCGGCCAAGGTGGGTTACCTCGCGCAGCTGATGAAGGGCATCGGCGTCCAGCGCGTGGACGTGGCCGACACCATCGGCGTGGGCACGCCGCGCAAGGTGCAGGCGGCCATGGAGGCCACGCTGGCGCACTTCGATGTGGCCGCCATTTCCGGCCACTTCCACGACACCTACGGGCAGGCGCTGGTCAACACGCTGGCGGCGCTCGAATTGGGCGTGTGGAACTTCCAGTCGTCCTCGGCCGGCCTCGGCGGTTGTCCGTATGCCAAGGGCGCGACGGGCAATGTCGCGACCGAGGACGTGGTCTACATGCTGCACGGCATGGGCATCGAGACCGGCATCGACCTGGACAAGCTGATCGACGCGGGCGTCTACATCAGCGAGGCGCTGGGGCGCGAGCCGAACTCGCGCGCATCGAAGGCCATCCGCACCAAGCGCGCTGGCTGAAGCAACAACACACACGCACAGGAGTTTTCGTGGACCTGCATGTCTGGCTTGCATTTCTGGTGGCCAGTTGCGTCATCGCGGTTTCGCCCGGTTCGGGCGCGGTGCTCAGCATGAGCCATGGCCTGAGCTACGGCGTGCGGCGCACCACGGCGACCATCGTCGGACTGCAACTGGGGCTGGCCGTGATCCTGCTGGTGGCGGGGCTCGGCGTGGGCGCGGTGCTTACCGCCTCTGCCACCGCGTTCACGGTGATCAAGGTGGTCGGTGCGTGCTACCTGCTGTGGCTGGGGTGGCGCCAGTGGCGGGCACCCGTCGCAAAAGCCGAGGGCGACGCGGCGCAAGCCACGAGCGAGCCCGATCTCTCCGCACGCCAGCGCGTGCTGCGCGGCTTTCTCACCAACGTGACCAACCCCAAGGGCATCGTCTTCATGGCCGCCGTGCTGCCGCAGTTCATCCAGCCGACGCGTCCGCTGTGGCTGCAGCTGCTGGTGCTGCTGGCCACGACGGTGATGGTCGACGTGACCGTGATGCACGGCTACGCCTGGCTGGCCGCGCGGCTGCAGGGCGTGCTGCGCAGCGTGCGCGCCCGGCGCGCGCAGAACCGCGTCTTCGGCGGTGTGCTGATGGCGATGGGCGCGTTCCTGTTCATGTTCAAGCGCAACGCCTGAGGGCGCGCGTTCTTCTTCTTGTAGATTCGAATCCATGTGCGGCTCTGAACTCCACTCCCTCCCCGAAGGCGTCCAGCGCGTCTCCCGCGTGCTGCAGGACGCCGGCCATCCCCATTCCCCGCGCATGCTCGACGACGCCTGCCGCACCGCGCAGCAGGCGGCCGATGCGCTGGGCATCGCGGTCGGGCAGATCGCCAAGAGCATCATCTTCCGCCGCAAGAGCGACGACGTGGCGGTGCTGGTCATCACCTCGGGCGACAAGCGCGTGGACGAGAAGAAGGTCGATGCGCTCGTCGGCAAGACCGGCCGCGCCGACGCCGAGTTCGTGAAGGCGCGCACCGGCTTCACCATCGGCGGGGTTTCGCCGGTGGGGCATGCGACCAAGCCGGTGGTGCTGATCGACCGCGAGCTGTTCCGTTTCGAGGAGATCTGGGCTGCGGCAGGCCATCCGCATGCGGTGTTCCAGCTCAGGCCGCAAGACCTCGAAACGCTCACCGGCGCGCCGGTGGCGGACGTGGTTTGAACTTCGCGGAAGCCGAGACGCTGGCCACGCGCGCCGTGGCCGTGCGGGAACTGGCCGAAGACGTGCCTTCCCCCTGCACCTCGGTGTGCCGAATGGACCGCCTGAGCGGCTTCTGCGAAGGGTGCCTGCGCACCATTCCGGAGATCGCGGGGTGGAGCAAGATGGAAGACGACGCGCGGCGCCACGTCTGGCGCGCGATCGAGTTGCGCGCCCGGGCCGGCATCTGGCGCATCCCCGAACCCTCCGGAGACCACGACGCATGAAGCACATCGATTTCTATCTCGACTTCATCTCGCCTTACGCGCACCTCGCGTTCGAGCACCTGCCAGAGGCGCTCGAGGGGCTGAGCTACAGCGTGGCCTACAAGCCGGTGCTGCTCGGCGCGCTGCTCAAGCAGCATGGCCAGCTCGGGCCGGCCGAGATTCCGTCCAAGCGCAGCTGGACCTATCGGCATGTGCTGTGGCTCGGGCACTCCAACGGCATCCAGATCGAGATGCCGGCCTCGCACCCCTACAACCCGCTGCCGCACCTGCGGTTGGCGGTGTCGACGAGCGACGACGGCAGCATCAGCCGGCTCGCGGCCGAGACCATCTTTCGCAACGTGTGGCGCGGCGGCGAAGAAGCCGGCGATGCCACGCGGCTCGCCGCGCTCACTGCGCAGCTGGGGCCGAAGCGCGAAGCGGGCAGCGAAGAGAGCAAGGCACTGCTCAAGCGCAACACCGACGAAGCGCTCGCGCTCGGCGTGTTCGGCACGCCCGCCTATGTGGTCGACGGGCGCCTCGTCTGGGGCTTCGACGGCCTCGCGATGCTGCGCTCGTACCTGTCGGGCGATGCGTGGTTCGACGGTCCGCAATGGGCCGGCGCAGACCAGCGCCCCTCCTTGCTGCGCAGCAAATAGCGTGTGAGGACAAACCCGCGGAGGGTTTCGATTTCTTACAAGCTGAAACGCGCACCGCGGGTTTCACCTTAATCCGTAAGCATCGGTTCAGTTTCGCGCAAGTCTCGGGTCAGTCACGCCTCCAAGAATGCCTCACGGTCCCGAATATCGGGCGCCGCATGAACGCAAACACACAGGAGACGACGCAATGGCCGCCACACTAGATTCACGGGGAGTGCCGCACCCGGCCCCCCGGCCCATGTCCTCGGAGGAGAAGAAAGTCATCTTCGCCTCCTCGCTCGGCACCGTGTTCGAGTGGTACGACTTCTATCTCTACGGTTCGCTCGCGGCGATCATCGCCAAGCAGTTCTTCAGCGGCCTGGATGCGGGTGCCGCCTTCATCTTCGCGCTGCTGGCGTTTGCGGCCGGTTTCCTGGTGCGTCCGTTCGGCGCCATCGTGTTCGGCCGCCTGGGCGACATGATCGGGCGCAAGTACACCTTCCTGGTCACGATCCTGATCATGGGCCTGTCGACCTTCATCGTCGGCCTGCTGCCCAGCTACGCGACCATCGGCGTCGCGGCGCCGGTGATCCTGATCGCGCTGCGCATGCTGCAGGGCCTGGCGCTCGGCGGCGAGTACGGCGGTGCAGCCACCTATGTGGCCGAGCACTCGCCGCACGGCAAGCGCGGTGCGTACACCTCGTGGATCCAGACCACGGCCACGCTGGGCCTGTTCCTGAGCCTGCTGGTGATCCTGGGCGTGCGCGAAGGCCTGGGCGAAGCGGTCTTCAACGACTGGGGCTGGCGCGTGCCGTTCCTGGTGTCGATCCTGCTGCTGGGCATCTCGGTGTGGATTCGCCTGTCGCTGTCGGAGTCGCCGGCCTTCCAGAAGATGAAGGCCGAGGGCAAGACCTCGAAGGCGCCGCTGTCCGAATCGTTCGGCGAGTGGAAGAACCTGAAGATCGTCATTCTTGCGCTGGTCGGCCTCACTGCCGGGCAGGCCGTGGTCTGGTATTCGGGCCAGTTCTATGCGCTCTTCTTCCTGACGGCACAGCTGAAGGTCGATGCGACCACGGCCAACCTGATGATCGCCGCGGCGCTGCTGCTGGGCACGCCGTTCTTCGTGATCTTCGGCACGCTGTCGGACAAGATCGGCCGCAAGCCGATCATCATGGCCGGCTGTCTGCTGGCCGTGGTCACCTACTTCCCGGTCTTCAAGATGCTGACCGAAGCCGCCAATCCCGACCTCGCCCGTGCGCAGGCCACGGCCGGCGTCACGGTGACGGCCGACCCGGCCTCGTGCTCGTTCCAGGGCAACCCGGTGGCCCGCGAGATCGACTTCAAGAGCTCGTGCGACATCGCCAAGCGCTACCTCGTGCAGAACTCGGTGAGCTATGAGAACGTGGCCGGCGCGCCGGGTTCGAAGGCCGTCGTGAAGATCGGCGACAAGAGTGTCGAGGCGCCTGTCGGCAACGTCGTGAACCTCAAGTTCGACGAAGGCTCGGCCAAGGAAATCGCCGCGTTCAAGAAGGGCGTGGCCGAAGACCTGAAGATCGCAGGCTACCCGGCCAAGGCCGACCCCGCGAAGATCAACAAGGTGCTCACGGTGCTGCTGCTGTTCTGGCTGGTGCTGCTGGTGACCATGGTCTACGGCCCGATCGCCGCGATGCTGGTCGAGATGTTCCCCACCCGCATCCGCTACACCTCGATGAGCCTGCCGTACCACATCGGCAACGGCTGGTTCGGCGGCCTGCTGCCGACCACCGCCTTCGCCATCGTGGCCTCCACCGGCAACATGTACAACGGCCTCTGGTACCCGATCATCATCGCGGGCATCACGCTGGTGATCGGCACGCTGTTCATCCGCGAGACGAAGGACGTGGACATCTACGCGAACGACTGATCGCACGCATCGCACACATTTGCATGTGCGAGAGGAGGGCTGCGGAAGCGGCCCTCCGTTCAACAAAGGGGCTTCATGCCATCCAACGGCATGAGGCCCTTTTCTTGAACCCCCGCCATCCTCACTCATCCCCTCCAGGAGACAGCACCCATGTGGAAACTCGCCGTCGGCTTCGTCATCTTTGCCGCCATTGCCCTGTACGTGATTTCGAAAGCCGGCGACAAGATCGACATGTCGGGCGAGAAGCATGGCGGCGACACCACGCACGAGCCAGCGCCTGCCGCGGCGCCCAGGTAGGCAACCAAGCAGGACGGCGAGGGCGCGATCAGCGCTTGAAGCGTCCTTCGCTCACGATCGACAGGTCGACGTAGTCGATGCCCGAGTGGTCCGTCGGCGAGTAGCTCACATCGAGCCCGCCGCCGATGTCGTACTGGAAGCTGTTGAGCGTGGCGATGAGCTTCGCGCGCGTGGGCTTGGGGCCCGTGCGGCGCAGCGCTTCCACCAGCACCTTGGTGGCGACGAAGCCTTCGAGCAGCGCGGGCGACAGGTCGTTCTGGCCCCTGGCCTTGGCAAGCGCCAGCGCTTCCTTGATCAGCGGATGGCCGAACGAGCGCTCGTAGGGCAGCACCTGCGTGACGATCACGCCCGCGCTCGCTGAACCCAGTTCCTTGATGAAGCCGGAGGCGGCGTTGTTCGACAGCGTGATGATCTGCGCCGCCGAGCCCGCGGCCCGCAGCGCCTTCACGCCATCGGTCACCGCGGTGCCCGAGCCGATCCACAGAACCGCCTGTGCGTTGGCCTTGGTGAGCTGGGGCACGATGCTCGCGAAATCGGGCTTGTTGCGGTCGGCCAGCGCCAGCACCACCGGCTTCAGGTTCGCCTTCTCGAAGCCCTTGTTCGCGCCCTCCATCGCGTCCTTGCCGAAGGAGTCATCGGCCTGGACCACCGCGATCCGCTGGATGCCGGTGGTGTTCAGGTGCTGCACCGCCTTCTCGGCCTCGCGCTGGTAGGTCGAGCGCACGTTGAAGATGTTCTTCTGCAGGGGCTTGTGCAGCGCCATCGCCCCGGTCGAGGGGCCGACCAGCGCCACGCCGTACTTGTCGAGCAGCGGGATCACCGCGATGGTGTTGGGCGTGCCGCGGTTCAGCAGCAGCGCGAGGACCTTCCTGTCCTCGATCAGGATGCGGGTGTTTTCGAGCGAACGCTTGGCATCGAGGCCGTCGTCCAGCCGGATCACCTCGATCTGCTCGCCATGGATGCCGCCCTGTGCGTTGACCTGGTCGATCAGCAGTTGCGAGCCGAGGATCGTTTCCTTCACGCTGGCCGCCACCGGGCCCGAAAGGTCGGCCGACTGGCCGATCAGGATCTGGGCCGACGCCCCGGGAGCCCCCGCTGCCAGGAGGAGCGCGGCGGCGCAGGACGCGAACATCGTCTTCATTGAACAAAGCCTTTCCGCGAGCCGGACGGCCCATGTCAGAAGATGTGTAATGTGTTGCTTTGAGTGACAGTTTCTTGCTCGTGCAAACCCTGTCAAACCATTGTTTGCAGATTGCCAAAAGCAACGGCCCGCGGGAGTGCCGCGGGCCGTGGAGAAGAGATTCCGGAAGGGCGCGGCTCAGCGCTTGAACCGCCCCTCGCTGATGATCGCCAGGTCCGCGAAGTCGATGCCGCTGTGGTCCTGCGGCGTGTAGCTCACCTCCAGCCCGCCGCCGAGGTCATAGCTGCGGATGCTTTCCAGCGCCGCCAGCACCTTGGCCCGGCTGGGTCTGGGGCCCGCGCGGCGCAGCGCCTCGACCAGCACCTTGGCCGAGGCGAAGCCCTCGAGCGCGGCCGGCGAGAGTTCCGCCTGCCCCTTGGCCTTGGCCAGCGCGAGCGCTTCCTTCACCATCGGCTGGCCGAGCGAGCGCTCGTTCGGGAACACCTGCGTCACGATGACGCCCTTGCTTGCATCGCCCAACTGCTTGATGAAGCCCGACGACGCGTTGTTCGACAGCGTGACCACCTGCGCCGCCGAGCCCGACGCGCGCAGCGCCTTGATGCCGTCGACCACGGCGATGCCCGAGCCGATCCACAGCACCGCCTGCGCGTTGGCGTCCTTGATGGCCGGCACGATGGCTGCGTAGTCGGGCTTGTCGCGGTCGGCGGGAATGGTCACCGTCGGCGTGGCCTTGCCCTTGGTGAAGCCGGTCATCGCGCCTTCGAGCGCGTCCTTGCCGAACGAATCGGTCACGTAGACCACCGCGATGCGGGTGAGGCCGATGGTCAGCAGGTGCTGCACCGCTTTTTCTGCCTCGCGCTGGTAGGTGGCGCGCACATTGAACACATGCTTTTGCAGCGGCTTGTGCAGCACCATGGCACCGGTGGAAGGGCCGATCAGCGCCACTTCGTTCTTGTCGAGCCACGGGATGATGGCCTGCGAGTGCGGCGTGCCGCGGCTCATGAAGAGCGCCACCACCTTCCTGTCCTCGATCAGCGTGCGGGCGTTGTCGCTGGCGCGCTTCACGTCGAAGCCGTCGTCCATGCGGATCACCTCGATCTTCTCGCCGTGGATGCCGCCCTGGGCATTGGCCGCGTCGATCACCAGCTGGGCCCCGCCGATGGTCTCGTTCACGCTCGCGGCGACCGAGCCGGTCATGCCGGTGGTCTGGCCGATGAGGATCTGGGCCGACGCGCCCATCGCGGTCCACGCCAGCAGGGCGGCAGTGCAAAGCGCGCGGGTCTTCGTCATGGAAGAAGCCTTTCGAGGGATGTTCATGGATGCAGTTGAAAACAAATGTGGTATTTGTTATCAAAGGTGTCCAAATCTGAATCCGGACAAACCCCTGCGCTGGCACGTACCTTGTGATGCAGTGCACGAATGCGTCATGGACCACTCCCTAGAATGTTTGCCCCACCCCCCAAGGCACTCATGACACAGGGCTCCATCCGGATTCGCGGCGCGCGCCAGCACAACCTCCAGAACCTCGACCTCGACATCCGCACAGGCGAGATGACCGTGGTCACCGGGCCCAGCGGCTCGGGCAAATCCAGTCTCGTGTTCGACACCCTCTACGCCGAAGGCCAGCGGCGGTATGTGGAGACCTTCTCCGCCTATGCGCGCCAGTTCCTGGACCGCATGGACAAGCCGGCCGTCGACAAGGTGGAGGGCGTGCCGCCCGCCATCGCCATCGACCAGACCAACCCGGTGCGCTCCTCGCGTTCCACGGTCGGCACGATGACCGAGCTGAACGACCACCTGAAGCTGCTCTACGCCCGCGCGGCGCAGCTCTTCGACCGCGAGACCGCGCTGCCGGTGCGCCACGATTCGCCCGACAGCATCTATGCGCAGATCGCCGAGCGCGCGGGTGCGGCGGGCGATCCACGGCTGGTCGTCACCTTTCCGGTCGAACTGCCGGCGGGCACGTCGGCTGAAGAAGTGACGCAGTGGCTGTCGGCCAGCGGCTTCACGCGCGTGCAGTCGGAGCGCGAAGTGGCCACGCCCACCGGCCCGCGCAAGGTGCTCGACGTAGTGGCTGATCGCTTCCGGATCTCGAGCGCCGAGCGTTCGCGCGTGGTGGAAGCCATCGAAATGGCGCTCAAGCGCGGCAGCGGGCGCGTCACCGTGCACGCAACCGGCGCCGAAGAAAACGCGCCGACGGAGGTCTGGAAGTTCTCCACCGGCCTGCACTGCCCCGAGAGCGACATCCGCTACACCGACCCGATCCCGTCGATGTTCTCGTTCAACTCGGCCGTCGGCGCCTGCGACACCTGCCGTGGCTTCGGCCGCGTGATCGGCGTCGACCTGGGCCTCGTGATCCCGAACGACAAGCTCACGCTGCGCGCGGGCGCGATCAAGACCATCCAGACCCCCGCGTGGAAAGAGGCGCAGGACGACCTCATGCGCCACGCCGAGGCCGCAGGCATTCCGCGCGACACGCCCTGGAACAAGCTCACCGACGAGCAGAAGCACTGGGTGATCGAGGGCACGCCCAACTACAAGGACGGCAACTGGAACAAGCAGTGGTATGGCGTGCGCCGCTTCTTCGGCTACCTGGAGAGCAAGGCCTACAAGATGCACATCCGCGTGCTCTTGTCCAAGTACCGCAGCTACACGCAGTGCCCGACCTGCAGCGGTGCGCGGCTCAAGCTCGACAGCCTGATCTGGCGCATCGGCAGCAAGGAAGATGCGGATGCGGTGCTGCCGCCCGCGAAGCGCTTCATGCCGACCGGCGTGAAGTGGACGCGGGCGCAACTCGAAGCCTTGCCCGGGCTTTGTCTGCATGACCTGATGTTGTTGCCGATCGAGCGGCTGCGGCGGTTCTTCGACAGGCAGCAGCCCTCACCCCAACCCTCTCCCGCAAGCGGGAGAGGGAGCCAGGCGGGGCCCGATTCACTCCCCCTCCCGCTTGCGGGAGAGGGCAGGGGTGAGGGCGAAACCCAGGCGCTGAAACTTCTTTTCGAAGAAATCACCACCCGCCTGCGCTACCTGCACGACGTCGGCATCGGCTACCTCACGCTCGACCGCCAGAGCCGCACGCTCTCGGGCGGCGAAGTGCAGCGCATCAACCTCACGACCGCGCTCGGCACCTCGCTGGTCAACACGCTCTTCGTGCTCGACGAGCCCAGCATCGGCCTGCACCCGCGCGACATGAACCGCATCACCGAGGCCATGCTGCGCCTGCGCGATGCGGGCAACACGCTGGTGGTGGTCGAGCACGACCCGGCCGTGATGCTCGCGGCCGACCGCGTGATCGACATGGGCCCCGGCCCCGGCATCCGCGGCGGACAGATCGTGTTCGACGGCACCACCGACCAGCTGCGCGACGCCGACACGCTCACCGGCCAGTATCTGGGCGGCCGCAAGAAGATCGGCATGGGCTTCAAGCGGCTGGTGAGCGAGAACACGCACCGGCTCATCCTGGAAGGCGCGCGCGAGCACAACCTGCAGAACGTGACGGTCGAATTCCCGCTCGCGCGGCTGGTGTGCGTCACCGGCGTGAGCGGCTCGGGCAAGTCCACGCTGATTCAGGACGTGCTGGCGCCCGCGCTCATGCGCCACTTCGGCAAGGCCACGGAAACGCCGGGCGCACACGACCGCCTGCTGGGCGCCGATCACCTGGGCGATGTGGTCTTCGTCGACCAGTCGCCCATCGGCAAGACCGCGCGCTCCAACCCCGCGAGCTACGTGGGCGCATGGGACGCCATCCGCGAAATCTTCGCCACTGCGGCCTTGTCGCGCCAGCGCGGCTACACCGCGAGCAAGTTCAGCTTCAACTCCGGCGACGGGCGCTGCCCGACCTGCGGCGGCTCGGGCTTCGAGCACGTCGAGATGCAGTTCCTGTCGGACGTGTACCTGCGCTGCCCCGACTGCGACGGCAAGCGCTACCGCCCCGAGATCCTCGAAGTGCGCGTGGAGCGCAAGGGCAAGAACTACAACGTGGCTGACGTGCTCGACCTCACCGTGGCCGAAGCGGCCGTGGTGTTCGAGGCCGACCGCGACGTGCTGCGCGTGCTGCAGCCGATTTCCGATGTGGGGCTCGACTACGTCAAGCTCGGCCAGCCCGTGCCCACGCTCTCGGGTGGCGAAGCGCAGCGTCTCAAGCTCGCAGGTTTCCTCGCCGAAGCCGCGAAGAGCGCAACGGCGAGCAAGCAGTCGGTCGCCCGCAAGGGCACGCTGTTCCTGTTCGACGAACCGACCACGGGCCTGCACTTCGACGACATCGCGCGGCTGATGCGCGCGCTGCGCAAGTTGCTCGATGCCGGCCATTCGCTGATCGTCATCGAGCACAACCTCGACGTGATCCGCGCCAGCGACTGGTGCATCGACCTCGGCCCCGAAGGCGGCGAGGGCGGCGGCATGGTGGTGGCCGAAGGCACGCCCGAGCAACTGCGCGAGAACCGCGCCTCGCTCACCGGCGCGGCGCTGGCCGACTACGAACTCGCCATCGGCCCCGAGGCCTACAAGGTGGCCGAGCGCGCGGCGCGCCGCTACATCGCCAACGCGAAGACGGCACCCGGCAGCAACGCCATCGAGATCGTCAACGCGCGCGAGCACAACCTGAAGAACCTCAGCGTGAACATTCCGCGCGGCAAGTTCAGCGTGGTGACGGGCGTGAGCGGCTCGGGCAAGTCGACGCTGGCCTTCGACATCCTGTTCAACGAAGGGCAGCGGCGCTACCTCGAATCGCTCAACGCCTATGCGCGCAGCATCGTGCAGCCGGCGGGGCGCCCTGAAGTCGATGCCGTCTACGGCATTCCGCCGACCGTGGCCATCGAACAGCGCCTCTCGCGCGGCGGCCGCAAGAGCACGGTGGGCACCACCACCGAGGTGTGGCACTTCCTGCGCCTCCTGTATGTGAAGCTGGGCATCCAGCACTGCATCCACGACGGCGCGGCCGTGCAGCCGCAGACGCCCGACAGCATCGCCGCGCAGCTGATGCGCAACTTCAAGGGCCAGCACATCGGCCTGCTCGCGCCGCTGGTGAGCAACCGCAAAGGCGTGTACACCGAACTGGCCGACTGGGCACGGCCGCGCGGCTTCACGCACCTGCGCGTGGACGGCGATTTCCTGCCGACCACCGGCTTCCCGCGTATCGACCGCTTCAAGGAGCACAGCATCGAGCTGCCCGTGGCCAGCCTCGACGTGCTGCCATCGAAGGAAACCGAATTGCGCGAGGCATTGACCCGCGCGCTGGAGCACGGCAAGGGCGTGGTCCATGTGCTGAGCCATCTCGACGGCCTCAAGGCCGCGATGATGGCCGGCGTCTCGGCCGCGGGCATCGGCCGCGTCAACGTGTTCTCCACGCTGCGCGCCTGCCCGATCTGCAGCACCAGTTATGCCGAGCTCGACCCGCGCCTCTTCAGCTACAACAGCAAGCACGGCTGGTGCCCCGACTGCGTGGGCACGGGCGTCAAGCTCAGCAAGGACCAGCGCAAGGTCTTCGACGACTCGATCCGCGACGACGACAACAAGGGCCGCGAACAGACCTTCGCCGAACCCGAGGTCGAAGACCTGGCCGACACGGCGTGCCCGACCTGCGAAGGCACGCGCCTGAACGCCACGGCCCGCGCCGTGGGCTTCGGCACCGCGGCCGACGGCTCGGGCGGCATCGGCATCACCGCGCTGGCGCGCATGAGCGTGACCGAGGTGCGCCAGTGGTTCGAAGGGCTGGTGCTCACCGGCCGCGAAGCCGAGATCGCGCGCGACCTGGTGCCCGAGATCAAGAGCCGCCTCGAATTCCTCGAAGAGGTGGGCCTGGGGTATCTCACGCTCGACCGCGGCGCACCCACGCTCTCCGGCGGCGAAGCGCAGCGCATCCGCCTGGCCGCGCAGCTGGGCAGCAACCTGCAGGGCGTGTGCTACGTGCTCGACGAGCCGACCATCGGCCTGCATGCGCGCGACAACCAGATCCTGCTGAACGCGCTGCACAAGCTCGGCGACAAGGGCAACACGCTGGTGGTGGTGGAGCACGACGAAGACACCATCCGCCGCGCCGACCACATCATCGACATCGGTCCGAGTGCGGGCAAGCGCGGCGGGCGGCTGGTGGCTGAAGGCTCGGTGGCGGACATCGAGAAGGCGAGCGATTCGCAGACGGGCCGGTACCTGCGCGATGCCATCCGGCATCCGCTGCAGGCGCGGCGGCTGATTCCCTCGCCCGATCCGAAGGCCGAAGACAGCGGCAACTGGCTCACGGTGCATGGCGCCGACCTGCACAATCTGCAGGACCTGACCGCCACGCTGCCGCTGCACCGCCTCGTGGTGGTCACCGGCGTCAGCGGCTCGGGCAAGTCGACGCTGGCGCGCGACGTGCTGCTGGCCAGCGTGCAGGGCATCGTGATCCAGCGCATGACCAAGGCGGGCCGTGATGCCGATGCCGCGGGCAAACGCGCGGCCTGGTCCGGCTGCAGCAAGGTCGAGGGCTACGAGACCATCGACCGCGTGCTCGAAGTCGACCAGACCCCCATCGGCAAGACGCCGCGCAGCTGCCCGGCCACCTACATCGGCTTCTGGGACACCATCCGCAAGCTCTTTGCCGACACGCTCGAAGCCAAGGCGCGCGGCTACGGCCCGGCGCGCTTCAGCTTCAACACCGGCGAAGGCCGCTGCCCGGGCTGCGAGGGCGCGGGCGTGCGCACCATCGAGATGAGCTTCCTGCCCGATGTGAAGGTGCCTTGCGAGGTCTGCCACGGCGCGCGCTTCAATCCCGAGACGCTGGCCGTGAGCTGGCGCGGCAAGAGCATTGGCGACGTGCTGAAGATGGAGGTGGACGAGGCCGTCGAGTTCTTCGCGAGCATGCCCAACATCGCGCATCCGCTGCAGCTGCTGAAGGACGTGGGGCTGGGCTACCTCACGCTGGGCCAGCCCTCGCCCACGCTCTCTGGCGGCGAGGCGCAGCGCATCAAGCTGGTGACCGAGCTGAGCAAGGTGCGCGACGACATCACCCGCCGCGGCCAGAAGGCGCCGCACACGCTGTACGTGCTCGACGAGCCGACCGTGGGCCTGCACATGGCCGACGTAGAGAAGCTGATCCACGTGCTGCACCGGCTGGTGAACGGCGGCCACAGCGTGGTGGTGATCGAGCACGACCTGGACGTGATCGCCGAAGCCGACTGGATCATCGACCTCGGGCCCGAAGGCGGCAACGCCGGTGGGCGCATCGTGGCCGCGGCGCCGCCGGAAGAGGTGGTGCGGCTGGGCACGCACACCGGCGTGGCGCTCAGGCCGGTGCTGGCGAGATAGCGGGCGGGGCGGGGACCTGTCCCCGCCCTTTTTCCTTCGCTGCCTACTTCTGGATGTCGCCCAGGCAGAGGTACTTGATCTCCACGTAGTCGTCCATGCCGTGGTGCGAGCCTTCGCGCCCCAGGCCTGACTGCTTCACGCCGCCGAAGGGCACGTGCTCGGTGGCGATCACGCCCGCGTTGATGCCGACCATGCCGTATTCCAGCGCTTCCGCCACGCGGAAGATCCGGCCCACGTCGCGCGTGTAGAAGTAGCTCGCCAGGCCGAACTCGGTGTTGTTCGCCGCGTCGATGCCGTCCTGTTCGGTCTTGAAGCGGAACACCGGCGCGAACGGTCCGAAGGTTTCTTCGCGTGCGCACAGCATGTCGGCGGTGGCTTCGGCGACCACGGTTGGCTCGAAGAACTGGCCCTGCATCTTGTGGCCGCCCGCCAGCACCCTGCCGCCCTTGGCGATGGCGTCGGCGACATGGCGCTGCACCTTGTCGATGGCCGCTTCCTCGATCAGCGGGCCCTGCACCACGCCCTCGTCGAAGCCGTTGCCGACCTTGAGCGCCTTGACCTTGGCCGCGAATTTCTCGACGAAGGCGTCGTAGATGCCATCCTGCACATACAGCCGGTTCGCGCACACGCAGGTCTGGCCGGCGTTGCGGTACTTGCTCGCCATGGCGCCTTCGACGGCCGAGTCCACGTCGGCATCGTCGAACACCAGGAAAGGCGCGTTGCCGCCCAGTTCCAGCGACAGCTTCTTGACCGTCGGCGCGCACTGGCTCATGAGGATGCGGCCCACTTCGGTGGAGCCGGTGAAGCTCAGGTGGCGAACGACGTCGCTCTCGCACAGTTCCTTGCCGATCGCGATGCTGTTCTGGCTGTCGGCCGTGAGCACGTTCAGCACGCCCGCCGGAATGCCGGCGCGCACCGCCAGTTCCGCCGCGGCCAGCGCGGTCAGCGGCGTGAGCTCGGCCGGCTTGATGATCACCGTGCAGCCCGCGGCCAGCGCCGGCGCCACCTTGCGGGTGATCATCGCGAGCGGAAAATTCCACGGCGTGATCGCCGCGCAGACGCCGATGGCCTGTTTCATCACCAGCAGGCGGCGGTTGTTGTCGAACTGCGGCAGCACCTCGCCGTTCACGCGCTTGGCCTCTTCGGCAAACCATTCGACGAAGCTCGCGCCGTAGACGACCTCGCCCTTGGCCTCCGCAAAGGGCTTGCCCTGCTCGGCGGTCATCAGGCGGCCCAGGTCCTCGGTGTTGGCGATCAGCAGGTCGAACCACTTGCGCAGCACGATGCTGCGCTCCTTGCCGGTCTTGCCGCGCCAGGCGGCCAGCGCCTTGTTGGCGGCGGCAATGGCCTCGGCGGCATCGGCGCGCGCAAGGTTGGCCACGTCGGCCAGCTTCTTGCCGGTGGCCGGGTCGTTCACGTCGAAGCGGCTGGCGCCCGCGATCCATTCGCCGGCAATCAGCGCATCGGTCTTGAGCAGGCTGGGGTCGTTCAGGAGGGCGAGGGGAGAAGTCTTGGTGTCCATGGTGTCGTGTTGTCTCTGAAGGAACGGATGGCAGGGTCAGCGAAAAGGTACACCGGGAAGCACGCACAGCATCTCGTAGAGCAGATTGGCCCCGAGCAGCGCAGTGTTTCCGCTCGTGTCGTACGGCGGACTGACCTCCACCAGGTCGGCGCCCACCACGTTCAGGCCGCGGCAGCCGCGCACGATCTCCAGCGCCTGCGGCACGGTGAGCCCGCCGATCTCGGGCGTGCCGGTGCCGCCGGCGAACGAGGGATCGATGCCGTCGATGTCGAAGCTGATGTAGACCGGATGCGTGGGCCCGATGCGCTCGCGCACCTGTGCCATCAGCGGCGCGAGCGACTGGTACCAGACCTCGTGCGCCTGCACCACGGTAAAGCCCTGTGCGCGCGGCCAGTCGAAATCGTCCGCCGCATAGCCGGTGCCGCGCAGGCCGATCTGCCAGACCTTGTCGCAGGCCAGCAAGCCTTCCTCGACCGCGCGCCGGAACGGCGTGCCGTGCGCGATGCGCTCGCCGAACATGTCGTCGTTCACGTCCGCATGCGCATCGACATGCACCAGCGCGACCGGGCCGTGCTTTCGCGCCACCGCGCGCAGGATCGGCAGCGCGATGGTGTGGTCGCCGCCCAGCGTCAGCGGTGCGCAGCCGGCGGCCAGCACCGTGTCGTAGAAGGCCGAGACGATGGCCATCGATTTCTCGAGCGAATAGGTGTTGATGGGCACGTCGCCCAGGTCGGCCACGTTCAGCTTGTCGAAGGGCGCCGCGCCGGTGGCCATGTTGTAGGGGCGCAGCAATGCCGATTCGGCGCGGATCTGGCGCGGTCCGAAGCGCGCGCCCGGCCGGTTGGAGGTGCCGATGTCCAGCGGCACGCCGATGAATGCCGCATCCAGCCCCTCGGGGGAGGTGGCTGTGGGCAGCCGCATCATCGTGCCGGGGCCGGCGAAGCGCGGCATCGTGTTGCCGCCGAGCGGCTGGTTCGGGGTGGTGTTGGTCGGCATCGCAGAGAGCTTCAGCGCCGCCGGCCGCGCAGCCATTCGAGCGCCAGCAGCAGCGTGGTGGTGAAGATGATCAGCAGCGTCGCCACGGCGGCGATGGTGGGTGAGATGTTCTCGCGGATGCCGGTGAACATCTGGCGCGGCAGCGTGACCTGGTCGGGCCCCGCGAGGAACAGCGTGACCACCACCTCGTCGAACGAAGTGGCAAAGGCGAACAGCGCCCCCGAGATCACGCCCGGCGCGATCACCGGCAGCGTGATGCGCATGAAGGTCCTGAACGGTGTTTCGCCCAGGCTCAGCGATGCGCGCACCAGGTTCTGGTTGAAGCCCGCCAGCGTGGCGAGCACCGTGGTCAGCACGAAGGGCGCGCCCAGCGCCGCATGCACCACGATCAGCCCGAAGTAGGTGTCGGCGAGGCCAATGGGCGCGAAGTAGAGGTACGTGGCAACGCCCACCACCACGATGGGCACCACCATCGGCGAGATCAGCACGCTCATCAAGAGGCCCTTGAAGGCGAAGCTGGTGCGCGACAGGCCCACCGCCGCCAGCGTGCCCAGCACGGTGGCCAGCACCGTGGCGGCCGGCGCAACGATGAAGCTGTTGCGCGCCGCCCGCGCCCACTCGGGCGACTCGAAGAGGTTGCGATACCAGCGCAGCGACCAGCCGGGGATCGGGTAGGCCAGGAACGAGCTGTCGGAGAACGACAGCGGAATCACCACCAGGATGGGCGCCAGCAGAAAGGCCAGCACCGCGATGCAGCCCGCGCGCACCGCCCACCAGCCGAGCTTGTCGGCGAAGGTGGCGTAGGCCGGAAAGTGAGGGAGCTTGAACATGCGTGTGTCTTTCGTGCGGTTCAGCCGAGGCTCAGCTCGGCCTTGCCGATGCGGCGGTACACGGCATACAGCAGCAGCGTGGCGACCAGCAGCACGGTGCCCAGCGCGCAGGCCATGCCCCAGTTGATTTCCACGTTGGTGTAGCGCGCGATGTAGTAGCTCAGCATCTGGTCGTCCGCGCCGCCCAGGAGCGCCGGCGTCACGTAGTAGCCGATGGCCAGGATGAACACCAGCAGCGCACCCGCGCCGATGCCCGGATAGGTCTGCGGCACATACACGCGGAAGAACGCCGCCAGCGGCGAACTGCCCAGCGAGACGGCTGCGCGCAGGTAGGTGGGCGGCACGCTCTTCATCACGCTGTAGAGCGGCAGGATCATGAAGGGCAGCAGGATGTGCACCATCGCGATGATCACGCCGGTGCGGTTGAACAGCAGCGCCAGCGGATGGTCGACGAGGCCGATGCCCATGAGGCCGCGGTTGACCAGCCCCTCGGATTGCAGCAGCACGATCCACGCCGCCACGCGCACCAGGATGGAGGTCCAGAACGGCACCAGCACCAGGATCATCAGCACGTTGGCCTTGCGCGCCGGCAGCGTCGACAGCCACCAGGCCAGCGGATAGGCCAGCAGCAGGCAGAAGAAGGTGACCACGGCGCTGATCTGGAAGGTGCGCAGCAGGATGCCGGAGAACGCGCGCTGGTCGGGGGGCATGCGCTCCACCTCGCCGGCCACGTCGCGCCGCAGGTCGACGGAGGCGAGCAGGTAGTCGGGCGTCCAGCGCGAGCCGTTCTTGGCAATCGCCTGCCAGAACGGCGCTTCGCCCCAGCGTGGATCGATCTCCAGCATGCGCGCCTTGACCTCTTCGGGCGTGCCGGCGATCGGCAGCGCGCGGAAGGTGCCCATCACCAGCGAACGGGCGCCCGCGATCTCGGTGTTGAGGCGGCGCGCCAGGGCGCCCGCGTCGGAGCTGTCCGGCAGCTGGCCGAGGTCGGCCGCGATGGCGGCATAGGCCGCCGGCGCGGGCGCCTCCTTGCGGTTCCAGCCGTCGAGCGCGCGCACGGTGCGCGGCAGCGCGTTGGCCACCTCGGGGTTCTCGACCGCGCGCTGCAGCAGCGCCACGATGGGCACCAGCAGCGTGAGCAGCAAAAACACCAGCAGCGGCACCGTGAGCGCGAAGGCGCGCCACTTGCGACGGGCGTCGGCGCGCGCCAGCGCACGGCGCAGCTCGCCGGGCGGTGCCTCCGCCGAACCGAGGGAAACAGACGTTGCCGCGTGCATGGCCTCTTTCGCGCCCGCTCGTTACTGCGTGGCCCAGGATGCGAAGCGCTTCTCCAGCGCCTCGCCCTGGTCGGCCCAGAAGCCGACGTTGAACTGCAGGGCCTCCTTGGCATTGGCCGCCGAGGTCGGCAGGTCGGCCAGCACCTTGGGACTGAGCGCAGCCAGCGCCTTGGTGTTGGTGGGGCCGTAGGCGATGTTCTGCGCGTAGACCGACTGGTTGGCCGGCTGCATCGCGAACTGGATGTACTTGAGCGAGGCTTCCTTGTTCGGCGCGCCCTTCGGGATCACGAGGTAGTCGAGGTCGTAGATGCCGCCGGGCCAGTAGATCTTGAGGTCGCGGCCTTCGCGGTTGGCCGCGTCGATGCGGCCGTTGTACACGGTGGTCAGCACCACGTCGCCGGCCACCAGGAACTGCGGCGGTTGCGCACCGGCTTCCCACCACTGGATGTTGGGCTTGAGTTCGGTGAGCTTCTTGAAGGCGCGATCGGCGCCGTCCTTGGTGGCGAGCACCTTGTAGACATCGGCCGGCTTCACGCCGTCGGCCATGAGCGCGAACTCCAGGTTGTAGCGCGCGCCCTTGCGCATGCCGCGCTTGCCGGGGATCTTCTTCACGTCCCAGAAATCGGCCCAGCTGCTGGGCGCGGTCTTGAGCTTCTCGCCGTTGTAGGCCATGACGGTGGACCACACGAACAGGCCGACGCCGCAGTCGGTGACGGCGGCGGGGAGGAAGTCGGCCTTGTTGCCGATCTTCGAATAGTCGAGCTTCTCGAACAGGCCCTCGTCGCAGCCGCGCGCCGCATCGGGCGACTCGACCTCGACCACGTCCCAGGTGACCTTCTTGGTCTCGACCATGGCCTTGATCTTGGCCTGCTCGCCGTTGTATTCGACCGGGATGATCTTGGTGCCGGCCTTCTCGTAGGGCTCGTAGTAGGCCTTCTTCTGGGCATTGGCGTTGGCGCCGCCGAAGTTGACCACGGTGAGCTGCTGCTGGGCGAGGGCCGGCAGCGCGAAGCTGGCGGCGACGGTGCAGGCGAGGAGGGTCTTTTTCATGGGGAATTCTTTCTGGGTGATGAAAGGAAAGCGGGGAACGGAGAGAACAACGGGGCCGGGTTCAGGGGGCATAGATGCGCACATGCGCCATCGGAAATTCGAGCACCACCGCTTCGCCGGCCTGCGGCGCGGCGGCGCCATCGAGGCCGTCCAGCGGCAGCTTCACGGTGGCTTCGGCCTGGCCGTCGCCAACGCCGCACAGCAGCCGCAGGTGGTCGCCGAAGTAGATGACGCGCGACACCCGGGCGGCCAGCATGTTGGCGCCGGGTGCGTCCTGTGCGGCCGGGCTGCGGTGCAGCACCACCCGCTCGGGGCGGATGCAGGCCTCGACGGCCGCACCCGCTGCCGCGCCACCGACGTTGAGCCCCTGCAGCACGCGGCCGTCGGGCAGCGTCATCCCGGCGTGCTCGCCGCCACGGGCCAGCTGGCCCTTGAGCACGGTGTTGTCGCCGACGAAGCCGGCCACGAAGCGGTTGGCCGGCTTTTCGTACAGGCCGTCCACCGTGTCCAGCTGCTGGATCACGCCTTCGTTGAACACCGCGACGCGGTCGCTCATGGTGAGCGCCTCGCCCTGGTCGTGCGTCACGTAGACGAAGGTCACGCCCAGCTGGCGGTGCAGGTCCTTGAGCTCGATCTGCATGTGCTCGCGCAGCTGCTTGTCGAGCGCGCCGAGCGGCTCGTCCATCAGCACGAGCTGAGGCTCGAACACCAGCGCGCGCGCCAGCGCCACGCGCTGCTGCTGGCCGCCCGAGAGCTGGCCGGGCAGGCGGTCGGTCATGCCGCGCAGCTGGACCATGTCGAGCGCGCGCTGCACCCGAGTTTGCTGTTCGGCCTTGGGCACCTTGCGCACCGTGAGCGGGTAGGCCACGTTCTGGCCGACGCTCAGATGCGGAAACAGCGCGTAGTTCTGGAACACCATGCCGAAGTTGCGCTTGTGCGGCGGCACGCCGGTGATCTGCTTGCCGTCGAGCAAGATGTCGCCCGAGGTCGGCGACTCGAAGCCCGCCAGCATCATCAGCGTGGTGGTCTTGCCTGAGCCCGAAGGCCCGAGCAGGCTCAGGAACTCGCCGCGGTGAATGTCCAGGTCGAGCTGGCGCACCACCAGGTGTTCGCCGTCGTAGGTCTTCTGGACGCGCTGGAAGCGCACCAAGGGTTCTGCGGTCATGAAGGATTTCAGGAAAGGATCGTTCGATCAGCGCAGCGCGGCGAAGCTGTCCGCGAGAAGCGCCAGGCCTTCGTCCACAAGCAAGTCGGATGCCGTCAGCGGCACCAGCACGCGAATTACATTGCCGTAGGTGCCGCAAGACAGCAGGATTAACCCGCGCCGCGCCGCCTCCGCGACCACCTTCCGGGTCAGTGCGGCATCGGGCCGCGCGGTGTCGCCTTCTTCGAACAGCTCGATGGCCACCATGGCGCCCAGCCCCCGCACATCGCCGATGGCCGGCACGTCGGCCGCGATGCGGCGCAGGCCGGCGGTGAGCCGCTCGCCCATGGCACGGCTGCGGGCCAGCAGCTGTTCTTCGTCGAACACCTTGAGCACCGCGAGCGCCGCGGCGCAGCCGATGGGGCTACCGGCGTAGGTGCCGCCCAGGCCGCCGGGCGCGGGCGCGTCCATCACCTCGGCGCGGCCGACCACGCCCGAGATCGGGAAGCCGCCCGCCATCGACTTGGCGGTGGTGATCAGGTCCGGCGCCACGGGCCACTGCTCGCTGGCGAACCAGGTGCCGGTGCGGCCCGCGCCGGTCTGCACCTCGTCGGCAATGATCAGGATGCCGTGGCGGTCGGCCAGCGCGCGCAGGCCCTCGACGAAGTCGTTGGGCGCCACGTAGAAGCCGCCCTCGCCCTGCACCGGCTCCAGGATGAAGGCGGCCACGCGTTCGGGCTCGATGTCGTTCTTGAACAGCAGCTCGACCGAATGCAGCGCATCGTCCACGCTCACGCCGTGCAGCGCATTCGGGTACAGCGCATGGAACACCTCGCCCGGAAAGGGGCCGAAGCCGATCTTGTAGGGGGCCACCTTGCCGGTCAGGCCCAGCGTCATCATCGTGCGGCCGTGGTAGCCGCCGTTGAAGGCGATGATGCCGGGGCGCCGGGTGTGGGCGCGGGCGATCTTGACCGCGTTCTCGACCGCCTCGGCGCCGGTGCTCAGGAAGATCGACTTCTTCGCGAAGTTGCCCGGCGCCAGCGCGTTCAGGCGCTCGGCCAGCTCCACATAGGGCTCGTAGGCCACCACCTGGAAGCAGGTGTGGGAGTAGAGGTCGACCTGCGCCTTGACCGCGGCGCTGATCTCCGGGTGGCAATGGCCGGTGTTGAGCACCGCGATGCCGCCGGCGAAATCGATGTAGCGGCGGCCCTCCACGTCCCACAGCTCGGCGTTGGCGGCCCGGCTGACGAAGATTTCGTGGGCCTGCCCGACCCCGCGGGCGACGGCCGCGGTGCGGCGTGCCATGAGGGCGGCATTGCTGAGGTGGGATTCGCGTTTCATGGGGGCCTGTGCATCGCAGAAGAAGGAATGCCGGCACTCTAGGTCGCGCGAATCGATCCGGCCATGTACACCGGAAGTGATCGCCGGGGAGACTGTACTGGTCTTGTATCCTGTACATACTTTCCTCAATATGGTGCGGGCCGCACGGCCGCAGACACCCCCCGATGCTCATTCTTCGCCCCGAACAGCCGACGCCGCTGGTGAGCCAGATCGTGGAAGGGCTGCGCGGACTGATCGGCGCCCAGAAGCTCAAGGCCGACACCAAGCTGCCGTCGATCCGCGCCTTTGCCGCGGCGCATGGCGTGAGTGTCTTCACGGTGGTCGAGGCCTACGACCGGCTGGTGGCGCAGGGCCTTCTGGTGTCGCGCGCCAATGCGGGTTTCTTCGTCAAGCGGCGCAGCGAAGAAAGCGCCGCCGGTGCGGCCAGCGCGCCGCGGCCGGACCCCCGCTTCGATGCCCGCTGGTACCTGCAGCAGATCTTCGAGAACCGCAACCTTCCGCTCAAGCCCGGCTGTGGCTGGCTGCCGCACGACTGGCTGTTCGAGGACGGCATGCGCCGCAGCCTGCGCCACCTGGCCTCCGAGGGCGCCGACATCGGCGGCTACGGCCTGCCCTTCGGCCACATGGCGCTGCGCATGGCGACGGCCGAGGCGCTGTCGGAGCAGCAGATCGTGGTGGAGGCCGGCCAGGTCCTGCTGACCCAGGGATCGAGCCAGGCGCTGGACCTGGTCGCGCGCCGCCTGCTCAAGCCGGGCGATTCGGTGCTGGTGGACGACCCGGGCTATCCGAACCTGATGTTCATGCTGCGCTTCCTGGGCGTGGAGATCATCGGCGTGCCGCGCATCCCCACGGGCTACGACATGCCCGCGCTCGAGGCGCTGCTCGCGGTGCACCGGCCCAAGGCCTTCTTCACCCAGCCCCGGCTGCAGAGCCCGACCTGCTCGATGGCCTCGCTGCCGCAGCTGGTGCAACTGCTCCAGCTCGCGCAGGCGCACGGTTTCACGCTGGTCGAGAACGACATCTATGCCGAGATGGATGCGTCGATGCGGCCCTCGCTGGCAAGCCTGGGCCAACTGCGCCGCGTGGTCTACGTGGGCAGCTACTCCAAGACCATCTCGCCGAACATCCGCGTGGGCTATGTCGTGGCGCAGCAGGAACTGCTCGAAGAACTCGCGCAGCTCAAGATGATTTCGGGGCTCACCTCGTCCGACATCACCGAGCGCCTGGCCTTCAGCACCGTGACCGATGGCCGCTGGCGCAAGCATCTCAAGGCCCTGCGCGACCGCCTGGCGCAGGCACAGGGCGGCGTTGCGAGAAAGCTGAACGGGCTGGGCTTCGAGCTCTTCCATGAAGCCGCGGCCGGCATGTATTTGTGGGCCCGGCACCCGGACATTGCCGACAGCGCCGAGCTCTCCAAGCGCGCCGCGACGGAGGGCATCATGCTCGGCCCGGGCCAGCTGTTCCTGGTCAACCCGCGGCCCACCGGCTGGCTGCGCTTCAACGTGGCCTTCAGCGAAGACGAGCGCCTCTGGCGCTTTCTGGAGCGCAGCATCGAGGAAGCGCGCAGGTACGACTGACAGGGCGCGCAAGCAGGCGCACAATGGCCTGAACCCTTGGCGCAGGCGCATCCTGAATCAGCCATGGTGGAGCAAACATGCGAGGGGATGAAGCGCCGTGCCGGGCTACGCAAGGAGCCGTGCCATGACCCGCTTCATCGATGTTCACAGCCTGGTTCGCCTGGTGGATGAAACCGGCATTCCGCAATTCCTCGAGGCGCTGGCCGACGCGCTGCGCGACGACTTCCTGCGCTGGCGCGAGTTCGACAAGAAGGCGCGCGTCGCGAGCCATTCGCACCTCGGCGTGATCGAGCTGATGCCGGTGGCCGACGACGGCGCCTACGCCTTCAAGTACGTCAACGGCCATCCGCACAACACCTCGGTGGGGCTGCCGACCGTCATGGCCTTCGGCGTGCTGGCAGAGGTCGACACGGGCTATCCGGTGCTGCTGTCCGAACTCACGCTCACCACCGCGCTGCGCACGGCCGCCACCTCGGCGATGGCGGCCAAGGCCCTGGCGCGGCCCGATTCGCGCAGCCTCGCCTTGATCGGCAACGGCTCGCAGAGCGAGTTCCAGGCGCTGGCCTTCCACGCGCTGCTGGGCATCGAGGAAGTGCGCGTGTTCGACACCGATCCGCACGCCACCGACAAGCTGGTGCGGCATCTCTCGGCCTGCACGCCGCTGGAGATCGTGCGCGCCCGCTCGGTCGCCGAGGCGGTGCGCGGTGCGGACATCGTCACCACCGTCACCGCCCACCAGGGCCACGCGACCGTGCTCACGCCCGAGATGATCGAGCCGGGCATGCACATCAACGCGGTCGGCGGCGATTCGCCCGGCAAGACCGAGCTGCACCCCGACGTGCTGCGCCGCGCGCGCGTGTTCGTGGAGTACGAGGCGCAGACCCGCGTCGAGGGCGAGATCCAGCAACTGTCGGCCGATTTCCCGGTGTACGAACTGTGGAAGGTGCTGCTCGGCGAAGTGTCCGGGCGCGAGACCGCCGGGCAGGTCACGCTGTTCGATTCGGTCGGCTTCGCACTGGAGGACTACACCGCGCTGCGCTATATCCACCAGCTCGCCATCGAGCGCGGCATCGGCCAGAAGATCGCGCTGGTGCCGGAGCTCGACGACCCGAAGGACCTGTTCGGGCTCACCGCGTCCGGCAGGCGCCGGGCGGTGCTGCGGCGTGCGGCATGATCGGCGGCATCCGCAACGCCGACCCTGTTTTTCCTCTTCTTCATGCTCACCATCTACAACGACCAGCACGCACTGCACCAGGGCAAAGTCGAAATGTTCCGTGGCGAGCTGGTGCCTTGCTTCGAGGTGCCGGCCCGCGTCGACCATGTGAAGCATGAGCTGGAGCGCCGCGGCCTCGGCCCGCTGCAGGCGCCCGATGCGCTCGACGATGCGCTGCTCGCGAAGGTGCATGCGCCGCGCTACCTGGACTTCATCGCCGGCGCTTGGGACGAGTGGGTGGCGCTCGATCCGGCCAATGCATCGCGCGACGCGCTCCCTTCGTACTGGCCCACCCGCGGCATGCGCTCCGATGTGCTGCCGCAGAGCTTTCCGGCGCGCCTGGGGCTGTTCTCCTTCGATGCGGGCACGCCGCTCACGGCCGGCAGCTGGGCCGCCGCGCGGCAGGGCGCCGCATGCGCGTGGACTGCGACGCAGCGCGTGCTCGGCGGCCAGCGCGCGGCCTTCGCGCTCACGCGTCCGCCAGGCCACCATGCGGGAGCGGATTTCTTCGGCGGCTACTGCTTCATCAACAACGCCGCGGTGGCTGCCCAGGCGCTGCGCGACGTGGGCGTCGAGCGCGTTGCGGTGCTCGACGTGGACTACCACCACGGCAATGGCACGCAGGCCATCTTCTACGAGCGCAGCGATGTGCACTTCGCCAGCCTGCACGGCGATCCGTTCACCGATTACCCCTACTACCTGGGCCACGCCGACGAGCGCGGCGCCGGACAAGGCGAGGGCTTCAATCACAACCTGCCGCTGCCGCGTGGCACCGACTTCACCGCATGGCGTGCGGCGCTCAAGGCAGCGCTCGACGGCATCGCGAAGGTGAAGGCCGGCGCCCTCGTGGTCTCGCTCGGCGTCGACACCTTCGAGGGCGACCCCATCTCCGGCTTCAAGCTGAAAAGCGACGACTACCTGCGCATGGGAGAAGACCTCGCGCGCGCAGGGTTACCCACGGTGTTCGTGTTCGAAGGCGGCTATGCGGTGGCCGAAGTGGGCGTCAACACGGTGAACGTGCTCGAAGGTTTCAGCCAGACAGCCGGCTGAGGAACGTCGGCGACAGCAGTCGGGTGAGCCCCGATTGCCGCATCGGACGGGGCAAGGCCCAATCCGCGGTTGTTCAAGTTTTCAGGAGCCCCGCCATGTCCCGCCGTTCCCTTCTCTGTGCCGCCACGCTCGCCGCGTGCGGCTTCGCTTCTCCGCTGGCGGCGCTTGCCCAGGCCTTTCCGAACAAGCCGATCAAGCTGGTCATCGCATTCCCCGCGGGCGGCCCGACCGACATCACGATGCGCCAGCTCGCCGACAACGCGAGCAAGATCCTCGGCCAGCCCGTGATCATCGACAACAAGCCCGGCGCCGGCGGCACCCTGCCCGCGCAGGCGCTGCAGACCGCGCAGCCCGACGGCTACACCGTCGCGCAGATTCCGCTGGGCGTGTTCCGCCTTGGCTACACCACCAAGATCAACTGGGACCCGCTCAAGGACATCACCTATGTGCTGAACGTCACCGGCTATGCCTTCGGCATCGTGGTGCCGGCCAACAGCCCGTTCAAGACCTGGGCCGACTTCGTCGCCTACGCCAAGGCCAACCCCGGCAAGCTCACCTACGGCTCCACCGGCAACCTGACGAGCCCGCACCTCACCACCGAAATCATTGCGCAGAAGGCCGGCATCGAGCTGCAGCACGTGCCCTACAAGGGCAGCGCCGACCTGATGCTCGCGGTGGTCAGCGGCCAGCTGATGGCCGCCGCCGACAGCACCGGCTTCGCGCCGCAGGTCGAGGCCGGCAAGCTGCGCGTGCTGAACACCTGGGGCGAGAAGCGCCTGGCCAAGTTCCCCGATGCGCCGACGCTCAAGGAGCTGGGCTACGACCTGGTGCAGAACTCACCCTTCGGCATCGGTGCGCCGAAGGGCACGTCGCCCGAGGTGGTGAAGAAGCTGCACGACGCGTTCAAGCAGGCGATGGAAGAGCCGAGCTACGTGGCCTCGCTCGGGCGCTACGACATGCTGCCGAACTACATGAGCTCGGCGACGTACACCAAGTTCGCGCAGGACACGGTGGTGAAGGAGAAGGTGGTGATCGAGAAGCTGGGGTTGGCGAAGGGCTCTTGATCCGTCAATAGCGCACGGTCAATGTTTAAAAAATGCAATTTTTTAAACATGTTCAGTGAGGCATGTATAAAAATCGGCGTTTTCTATACATGTCCGCCTTCGGCGGCGCTAAATGAAGTTCGACCGAAACCGGCCATTCAATGACCTTCCTCTGCTGCCGCCCGCTTTCGAACTCGAAAGCAAGGTGGTGCTCAAGCAGGCGATCGGTGCCAACCGCGTGCTGGCCAATTTGCGGGGGCTGGCCGCGCAGATTCCGAACCAGGCGGTGCTGATCAGTAGCGTCGTGCTGCAGGAGGCGCGGTTGTCTTCGGAAATCGAGAACATCGTCACGACCAATGACGAGCTCTACCGGGCCGATGCCGATGCCGATGGCAACACCGATGTGCAGACCAAGGAGGTCTTGCGCTACCGCGAGGCGCTCTATCACGGCTTCGATGCGCTGAAGACGCGCCCACTGGCGACCAACCTGTTCATTGAAATCGCCCAGCGCATCAAGCAGATCGAATTCGATGTGCGGGCCGTCCCCGGCACCGCCTTGAAGAACGGACGCGGCGAGGTGGTCTACACGCCACCGGTCGGCGAGGCCGTCATTCGCAACAAGCTGGCGAATCTCGAGAAATTCATCCACGCCGAAGACGATCTGGACCCGCTGCTGAAGATGGCGGTGATGCACTACCAGTTCGAGGCGATCCACCCTTTTCCTGATGGAAATGGGCGCACGGGCCGCATCCTGAATCTGCTCTTCCTGGTCGACAAGGGGCTGCTGGACATTCCCGTGCTGTTCTTGTCGCGCTACATCATCGCGAACAAGGCGGACTACTACGACGGGCTGCGTCGCGTGACGGAATCGCAGGACTGGGAAAACTGGCTGCTGTTCATGCTGCGTGCTGTCGAAAGCACTGCTCAGCAGACCTTCGATCAAGTCAACCGGATCCGCGACCTGATGGAACAGGTTCGTGAACGCGTGCAGCGCGAGGCGCCTGGCGTCTACAGCAAGGACTTGATCGAGGTGATCTTCCGGCACCCGTACACCAAGATCCAGTTCCTGGTGGACGCTGGGATTGCCAAGCGGCAAACGGCCTCAGGCTACCTTCAGGCGCTGGCCAAGCTCGGCGTCTTGCGTGAAAGCAAGCGCGGACGCGAAAAGTACTACATCAACGATGCACTTTTTGCCGAGCTGGTGAAGTGACTGCCATGTCGATGTCATCGACATGACCGCACAACATGTCGATTTGGACTGGTTTTTTAAACATGTCCGGATGATGTGTCGAGTCGATCGACATGTCCAACGGGCTTTGTCGAGCTATTAAGGCGCATTAATTAGCCTTGTCGGCGATGGCAAACAACTCCCCCACCAACCGCTCCGCCAACTCCGGCTTCACCGGCTCGGCCCCGAACACCAGCCGGAACACGATCGGCGCAATCAGGTGATCGATCACCTGCTGCGCCTCTGGCGCATGCTCGCCGCGGGCGTGTGCCTGCTCGACCATCGTCAGCGCCTCCTTGCGTCGGTTGCGCAGGCAGTCGGTGTCCGCACCGTCGTTGGCCAGCGCGGCCGCGGCTTTCAGCAACGACTTGCTGCATGGCTGTGCGAGGTGGGTGATGAGTTCCTGCGCCCACGACGTCAGGTCCTGGCGCAGCGAGCCTGTATTGGGGAGCGGCCGGTTGGGGTCCAGCCGGTGCGTTGCCGTCTCGGCCAGCAGACCCGACAGGTCGCCCCAGCGCCGGTAGATGCTGGAGGCGCTGACGCCTGCGCGTTCGGCCACGGCCGGCACGGTGACGCGTTCGCGCCCCTCTTCGGCCACCAGTTGTTCGAGGGCGGTGCGCACCAACGCTTGCACTTGGGCGCTGCGGCCGCCGGGACGCTTGTTGGGAAGGACAACATCGTTCATGCGAGGACTTTAACGCAAAGTTATTTGCTTTAGTGAATCTACAGGTCTAGAATCACAAAAGCTAAAGAAGTTGCGTTAAGGATCAAATATGCCTTCCTCCTGCCCTGAACTCGCCGTTGCCACCGCCGACATCGCCACCCGTTCCAAGCCTTGGCGCCTGCCGGCGGCGGTCGGTTTTCCATTGCTGGCCGCGGTGCTCTTCGCCTTTTTCTTCGCGGCCGCCGCACCCACGCCGCTGTTCGTGGTGTTCCAGCACGCCTGGGATTTTTCGGCGTCGATGCTCACGGTGGCGTTCGCGGTCTATGCGATTGCGTTGCTGATCTCGCTGCTGGTGGCCGGCTCGTTGTCGGACCACATCGGCCGCCGCCCGGTGGTGCTGGGGGCGCTGGTGCTGCAGGCGGTGGCGATGGGGCTTTTCGTGCTGGCAGAGGACATCGCCGGGCTGATCGGCGCGCGTGTCGTGCAGGGCGTGGCCACGGGCATCGCGAGCGGCGCGCTGAGCGCGGCGGTGGTCGAGTCGGCGCCGGCATCGCGCAAGCGCCTGGGCGCGATGATCACCAGCGTGTCGCCCCTTGCGGGGCTCGCCGTGGGCGCATTGCTGACCGGCATGGCGGTGAAGTTCACCGCCCAGCCCGTGATGCTGGTGTTCGGCGTGCTGGCTGTGGTGTTCGCAGTCGGCGCCGCCGTGATGCTGTGGATACCGGAGACCGTCACGCCGCGCCCCGGTGCGCTGGCCTCGCTGGTGCCGCGGGTGTCGATTCCCGCGCGGGCCCGGGCCGATTTCGTGCGCGGCCTGCCGGTGTTCATCGCGGTGTGGGCGTTGGGCGGCCTGTACCTTTCGCTGGCACCGTCTTTGATGCTGCATGTGTTCCACATCGACAACGGCGTGGTCAACGGCCTCACGGTGGCGGTGCTCTCAGGCTTCGGTGCGCTCGCGCCGACGCTGCTCGGCCGTGTCTCCGCACCCCGGACCGTCGTCTTCGGCACGGCGAGCATCGCGGTCGGCCTCGTGTTGCTGCTGGCGTCGCTGGCAACGAAGTCGCTCGCGCTGTTCTTCGTCGGCACCGCGGTCGCAGGCCTGGGTTTCGGCGGCGCGTTCTCGGCGCTGGTGCAGACGCTGGCACCGCTCGCCGACTCGCACGAGCGCGGCGAGCTGTTCGCCGCCATCTTCGTGGTCTGCTATCTTGCGTTCAGCCTGCCGGCGATGCTGGCAGGCTTCCTGGTGAAGCCGCTCGGCCTGCTGAACACGGTGGAAGGCTATGCCACCGTGCTGCTGCTGATTGCCGCCTTCGGCATCTGGCGCCAGTGGACAGTGTTGCGCCGCCTGCCGGTCAGCGAGTAGGAGTGCGCACCGAGAGCATCGCGCGCGCCGCCTCGGCGAAACCCACGCCGCGCTCGCCCGCTGTCACATAGCGCGGCAGGTGCTCCAGCTGCGGCACGAAGCGCGCCACGTTCGCCACGCCGATGCTGCTCGCGAAGGTGCGGAACATCAGCTGGTCGTTGGTGGAATCGCCCACGTAGGCCCAGCGGTCGAGCTCGTCGTCCAGCGTGCGGCTCCACAGCTCGCGCACGATCCAGCGCGCGCCCTCGAGCTTGTCGTTGTCGCCGTACCAGCCGTTGATGTGGATGCTGCTCACCGTGGCGTGCATGCCCTCGCTGCGCATCAGCGCGACGACGTGCGCGATGGTCTCCTCGCTCAGCTGCACGAACTCGCTGTGGTCGATGGCGATGTCGGTCTCGCGCCCCGCCGAATCCGTGGCGCGTTGCGCACCCGGAATCTCGCGCTCGATGCGCGCCAGCACCGCCTGCATGCGCGCGAAGTTGGCGGCGCGCGTGGGCGCATCCTGCTGGTAGCGCTTTTCGACCTGGCCGTCGGCCGTCGGCAGCAGCGCCACCGCGCCGTTCTCCGCCACGATCGCATCGACCGGCCAGCTGTTGACGAAGGGCAGGCTCCAGCCCACCGGCCGGCCCGTGATCGCCACGATGGCGAAGCCGGCCGCCTTCAGGTCGCCGAGCGCCTGCAGCGCATCGGCCGTGATCGCGCCGTCGGTGGTGAGCGTGTCGTCGATGTCCGTGAACACGCCGGTGAGCGCGCTGCGCACCGGTGCCGCCCAGCGGTCGAGCGGCAGCAAATGGGTGGGCGAGGCGGGCAGGGGCGGCGAAAGCGTCATTGGCGATGAGTCTCTGGAGAGCCTGGGATCGTACCGGCGCTTTCGTGTAGCATCCCGCCCCCGTCGCGCCCTCCCCGCCGGCGCGCGCCTTCCATGCCCCACATCCTCGTCGACCAACTCCTCAAGACCTACCGGATTTCCGAGCGCGACCCCGGCGTGATGGGTGCGCTGCGCGGCCTCGTGCAGCGCCGGCACCGCACGGTACAGGCGCTGTCCGGTGTGTCCTTCGAACTGCAGCGGGGCGAACTGCTCGGCTTCATCGGGCCGAACGGCGCGGGCAAGTCGACCACCATCAAGATCCTCGCGGGCATCCTGCGGCCCGACGGCGGGCGCGTGGAGATCGACGGCCGCGACCCCTTCGCCGACCGCGAGCGGCATGTGGGGCGCATCGGCGTGGTCTTCGGCCAGCGCACGCAGCTGTGGTGGGACCTGCCCGTGGGCGACGGCTTCGACCTGCTGCGCGACATCTACCGCGTCGACCCGCAGCGCTATCGCAAGACGCGCGACGAGCTGGTCGCGCTGCTACATCTGGAGCGCGTGCTCGACCAGCCGGTGCGCCAGCTCTCGCTGGGCCAGCGCATGCGCGCCGAAATCGCGGCGGCGCTGCTGCACGAGCCCGACATCCTCTTCCTCGACGAGCCGACCATCGGCCTCGACGCACCCTCCAAGCTCGCGGTGCGCGACTTCGTGCGCCGCGCCAACCGCGAGCGCGGCACCACGGTGCTGCTGACCACGCACGACATGCACGACATCGAGGCGCTGGCCCAGCGCGTGATCGTCATCGGCCACGGCCGCGTGCTGGCCGACAGCCCGGTCGAGGCACTGCGCGCGCAGGTGATGGCCGAGCGCCGGCTGATCGTCGATTTCGCGCAGGACGCCGCCTTGCCCACGCAGGTGCCAGGCGCCACCGTGCATGCGCGCACCGGACAGACCCTGGTGCTCGACTTCGATCCGGCGGTGACCACCGCGCCGGCCCTGATCGCGCGCATTGCGGCCGAACATGCGGTGGAAGACATCCGCCTCGAAGGCATGGCGATCGAGGCCGTGATCGCGCGCTTCTACGCCATGCACGGCGCGGCCGAGGCGTGATGCAGCTGCGAACCCTCGCGCGCCCCTACGTCGCGGCCTTTGCCTCGCGCTTTTTGCAGATGCTGCAGTACCGCACCGCCGCACTCGCCGGCTTCGCCACGCAGTGCTGGTGGGGCGGCATCAAGGTGATGGTGTTCGCGGCCTTCTATGGCGGGACGGCCATCGCGGGCGCGAGTTCGACGATGTCGCTCGCACAGGCCATCACCTACACCTGGCTCGCCCAGGGGCTGCTCGTGCTGATGCCCTGGCTGGGCGACCCCGAAGTGGCGCAGGCCGTGCGCACCGGCGCCGTCGCCTACGACCGGCTGCGCCCCGTGGACGCCTACGGGCTGTGGTTCGCGCGCAGCGCCGGATGGATCGCCGCGCGCGTGCTGCCGCGCATGGCGTTGATGGCGGCGTTCGCGGCGGTCGCGCTGCCGTTGATGGGGCTGGGCGAATGGGCCTGGCAGTTGCCTGCGAGTGGGGCCGCGGGGCTCGCATTTCTCTTGTCCACGATGCTGGCGCTGCTTCTGTCGGCATCGATGGTGATGCTGCTCAACGTGGCCGCCACCGCTGCGCTCAACGAGCGCGGCATCAGCGCGGTGGCGACGCCCGTGGTCATCGTGCTTTCGGGCAACCTGCTGCCGCTCGGGCTGTTGCCGGACGCCTGGCAGACGGCGCTGCTGATCCAGCCATTGGCCGGGCTGATGGACATTCCGGCGCGGCTGTACTTCGGGCAGCTGGGCGGCTGGCATGCCGTGACCGCGCTGGGGCTGCAGTGCTTCTGGATCGTCGTGCTGGTCGCGGCGGGACGCCTTGCGATGGGCCGCACGATGCGTAGCCTTCAGATCCAGGGGGGCTGACCGAGATGGGGTCGCTTCCTCTTTTCTTCCGACTCGTGCGCGCATCCATCGGCGGCCAGGCGCGCTATCCCGCCTCGGCGCTGATGCTGACCGTCGGCCAGTTCCTCGGGACCGGCATCGAGATCGTCGCGGTCTGGGCCCTGTTCCACCGCTTCGGCGACGTGCAGGGCTGGCGCATCGGCGAGGTGGCGTTGTTCTACGGCCTGGTCAACTGCATGTTCGCGCTGGCCGATGCCTTGGGCCGGGGCTTCGACGTGCTCGGCACCGAGTTCCTGCGCACCGGCGCCTTCGACCGGCTGCTGCTGCGTCCGCGTCCGCTGGCGCTGCAGCTGATGGGCAACGACTTCCGCATCAGCCGAATGGGGCGCCTGCTGCAGGGCCTGGCGGTGATGGTCTTCGCCACGCAGCAGGCGGGCATCGTGTGGACGCCCGCCGCGGTGGCCATCGCGCTGTTCGCATTGGCCGGCGGCGTTGCGCTGTTTCTCGGCATCCTGGTGCTGCAGGGCACGCTATCGTTCTGGACCGTCGAGAGCCTGGAGATCGCCAACGTGCTCACCTACGGCGGCGTGCAGGCGGCGCAATACCCGCTGGCGCTGTATGCGCGATGGTTCCGCCGGGTGCTGACCTTCGTGGTGCCGCTGGCCTGCGTGGCCTATTACCCGGCGCTGGCGATCCTGGGCAAAGCCGACCCGCTGGGGGCGCCCGGTTGGGTGGGCATCGTGTCGCCGCTCGCGGGCTTCGTGTTCCTCGCGGCGGCGTTTGGCGCGTGGCGCTTCGGGCTGCGCCACTACGCCTCGACAGGCAGCTAGCCCGTCCTGATCAGCCCGCGCTCTGCAGCGCCAGCCCCGCGTGCTCCCGCAGCGGATGGAAGTGGATCTTCGGAAACCGCTCCTGCGCCAGCCGCACGTCATACGGCGAGGTACACAGGAAGGCCAGCGTATCGGCCGCGTCCTTGGCCATGCGCACCGGATACGCGTTGACGAACTCGCGCAGCTCGGCCGGCGTGTCGGCGGTGATCCAGCGCGCGCCCGTGTACTGGCAGCCTTCGAGCCGCACGTCGGCGTCGTACTCGGCCTTCAAGCGGTGTTGCACCACTTCGAACTGCAGTTGCCCCACGGCACCCAAGAGCATCGGCCCACCGACTTCAGGGCGGAACACCTGGATCGCACCCTCTTCGCCGAGCTGGGCCAGGCCCTGCTGCAGCTGCTTGGTGCGCAGCGGATTCTTCAAGATGACCGTCATGAACAGCTCGGGCGCGAAGAAGGGCAGCCCGGTGAACTGCAGGCTCGCGCCGTCGGTGATGGTGTCGCCCAACTGCACGCCGCCGTGGGTGGTGAAGCCCACGATGTCGCCCGCATAGGCTTCCTCGACGGCTTCGCGGCGCTGGCTCATGAAGGTCACCACGCTGGTGGGGCGCAGCTCCTTCGAGGTGCGCTGCACCTTGAGCTTCATGCCCGGCGTGTACTTGCCCGAGGCCATGCGCACGAAGGCGATGCGGTCGCGGTGGTTGGCGTCCATGTTGGCCTGCACCTTGAAGACCACGCCCGCGAAATCCTTGTCCTCGGGCTGGATCTCCTTGACCACCGGCTGGCGGTTGACCATCGTGGTGCTGGTGCGCGACTGCGGCGAGGGCGCGAGGTCGACCAGCGCGTCGAGCACTTCCATCACGCCGAAGTTGTTCACGCCGGAGCCGAAGAACACGGGCGTCTGCTTGCCGGCCAGGAAGGCCTCGCGGTCCCAGGTGGGGGAGGCGCCGGTGGCCAGCTCCATGCTGTCCATGGCGGATTCGAAATCGGCGCCGAAGCGCTTGGTGAGCACGTCGCGTTCCGTGAGGGCGATGGTCTCGAAGTCGTGCGGCAGCCGTTCGCTGCCCGACTCGAACACCGTCATCGTCTGCGTGCGCAGGTTCATGATGCCGCGGAAGCTCTTGCCCTGGCCGACCGGCCAGGTCATCGGAACGCAGGGCATGCCGAGTTCGCGCTCCACCTCGTCCAGGATGTCCAGCGGCTCGCGCACTTCCCGGTCCATCTTGTTGACGAAGGTGATGATGGGCGTGTCGCGCTGGCGGCAGACCTCGATGAGCCGGCGCGTCTGCGCTTCCACGCCGTTGGCCGCGTCGATCACCATCAACGCCGAGTCGACGGCGGTGAGCACGCGGTAGGTGTCTTCCGAGAAGTCCTTGTGGCCGGGCGTGTCGAGCAGGTTGATCACGTGGTCGCGGTACAGCATCTGCATGACCGACGAGGCCACCGAGATGCCGCGCTGCTTCTCGATTTCCATCCAGTCGGAGGTGGCATGGCGCGAGGCCTTGCGCGCCTTCACCGAGCCGGCAATCTGGATCGCGCCGGAGAAAAGCAGCAGCTTTTCGGTCAGCGTGGTCTTGCCGGCGTCAGGGTGGGAAATGATCGCGAAGGTGCGGCGGCGGCGGGTTTCTGAGACAAAAGACAAGATGGGCAATCTGCGGGGGAATGGCCCGATTTTAGAAGGCCGCCCCGCCAAGGCGCATCCGGGGGCCTAAAACGCCTCCGCCACTCCATACGCCCGCATCTGCGCCTCGAACTGCGCCACGTCGTTGCTCAGCACCACGAGGTCGTGGGACTGGCCTTGCCGGTCCTTCACATGCTTGCTCAAGAGCGCCTCGGGCCGGAAGCCCAGGGCCTGGAACACGGCGATGGCGCCGCGCTGGTCGACCGTCATCTGCGCCACGATTTTTTCCTGCCCGCGTTCGACCGCCAGCGCGCAGCCTTCCTGCGCGAGCTGCTGTCCCAGCCCGCTGCCACGCAGCGCGGGCGCCACCAGCACGCGCAGCTCGGCCACGTGGCCCGACCAGGAATGCGGGTCGCGGATCACCGCCGCGCAGCCGAGCACCGCGCCCTCGCGCAGCGCGAGCACGCTGTCGATGTCGCCGCGCTCGATGGCGCGGACCCAGGCGCCCATCACCTTGGGCTCGGTGATGTCGCGCGGCAGGAAGAGCAGGTCGTGCGCCGGCAGCGCCTGCGCGAAAGCCAGCACCGCGGCCGCGTCGTAAGCGGTCATCAGGCGCAACTCGATGTTGCCGTCGCCGTTCGCCACGGTGCGCGGATAGGCGCGGGAAGAAGATGCAACGGTGATGGTCATGTCGAGCGCACTCCAAGCCAGTCGTCGAGTTTGGGCCAGAGCCGGCGCACCGCGTTGGCGCCCGCGGCCAGGCTCACATGGCCGCCCTTGAGCACCACTTCTTCCTTGTCGGCCGAGCCGATGCCGGCGATGAGCGGCTGGCCCGCTTCGTACGGAACGATGTGGTCGTGCTGCGCGAGCGCATGCAGCACCGGCACCCTGATGTTCTTGAGCAGCACCTTGCGGCCGCCCAGGACCAGTTCACCCCTGAAGAGCTTGTTGTCCCACATCAGATCCTTCACGGTCTGGCGGAAGTACTCGCCGGCCAGCGGCAGCATCTCGGCGCCCCAGCGGTCGAACATGCGGTACGACTTGACGAACTCGTCGTTGGCCATGTTGTCCCAGAGCTGCACCACGCCCGCGCTGCGGCCCGCGGGGCGCAGCATGTCGAACGAGGCGAACAGCATCTCGGGCGGCACGTTGCCCACGGTGTCGATGAGCCGGTCGACGTCGAAGTAGCGGCGATCCGACCACGCATGGAAGAGCTTCATGCGGCTGAAATCGACAGGCGTGGTGAAGAGCGCGAGGTTCTTCACCGGCCCGTCGGGGTGCAGCGCCGCATACAGCGTGGAGAGCACGCCGCCCATGCAGTAGCCGAGGAGCGTGACGTCTTCCTCTCCGGAGCGCTCCTGCACGCGCCGCAGCGAATCGGGATGAAGTCGAGCACGTAATCCTCGATGCGCAGCTGCTTTTCCTGGGGACGCGGCGCGTTCCAGTCCACCATGTAGACGTCGTAGCCCTTCAGCAGCAGGTGCTCGACCATGCTCTGGCCCGGCGCGAGGTCCAGGATGTAGCCGCGGTTCGTGGTCGCCATGACGATCAGGAGCGGCACGCGGTAGATCTCGTCGACCAGCGGGCGGTAGTGGTACAGGCTCAGCGTGCCGCGGCGGTGGATTTCGTCCCTGGCCGTCTGTCCCATGGCGGGCGCGGCCGAGGTCAGGAACTCGAGGCCCTTGAGGTTGCGCTGGATCGCGCGCTCGATCTCCGCGCCGATGTCGGGCAGGGCCAGTGCATCGGCGATGGCATTCATCGTGCGCGCTTTCCGGCGGTGCGCTTCGGGGCGGCAGGAGCCGGAGCGGCTGCCTCAGCCTGCGGGGGCTTCTTCGTGCGGCGCGGCTGGGGCGGCGCAGGGGCGGCTGAAGATGCAGCTGGAGTGCGTCCGCTTTCCATGGCGCGGCTGATGTTCGCCAGGTGATCGTCGATGCTTTGCAGTTGCTCGCCCAGTGCCTGGATGTCGGCGCGCGTGGGCAGGTTCAGCATCGTGAGGTAGCGCGCCATCAGGTCGCCCAACCCCTTCTGCGCGGTGAGCGATGCGTTCATGCCGCCGTGCATGCCCTGGCGGAACGGGTCCGAGGCCATGGTCTCGTTGGCGAATTCGTTGGTGCTCTTTTCCCATTGGGCCGTGAGCTCGCGCCACATGGCCATCGGGTCGAGGGGAGAGAACTTGTTCATGGACTGAAGCCCCGTCGTCAATGGTCGATCAATGGTCGCGAAGCTGCCCGGTGTGCGCGGCGATGGCATCGATGATCTGCGGCCACATCGAGATCGGCAGCGCATGGCCCATGCGCGGAATGCGCAGCAGCTGCGCGCCGGCGATCGCATCGGCCACGTCCACGCCACAGGCTACCGGCACCAGCGGATCGGCATCGCCGTGGATCACCAGCGTGGGCACGCGCACATCGCGCAGCGCGGGCTTGCGGTTGCCTGAAGCGAGGATCGCCGCCAGCTGGCGCGCCACGCCGCCCGGGTTGAGCCCGCGCAGGAAGGTGAGCTGCGCGCGTTCGGTATCGCGTGCCTCGTCGAGCGGAAAGTCGGGGCCGCGCAGCACGCGCCAGACCTTCCTGTAGTGCGGCAGGTAGGCGTCGAAGGTCAGCGGCGTCGGCGAGAACAGCACCGCCATCGCCTCGGGCGTGGGCGGCGGGAGCGCCGGGTTGCCGGTGGTCGACATGATGCTGGTGAAGGAGCGCATGCGCTCAGGATGATGGATGGCCATCTCTTGCCCGATGGCACCGCCCATCGAGGCGCCCACGATGTGCGCGCGGTCGATGTCGAGCGCGTCGAGCAGGCCGATGCAATCGTTGGCCATGTCGCACAAGGTGTAGGGCACCGCGAGCGGCTTGCCCGCCATGGCCTGCAGCATCAACGCCTGGATGTCGGGGACGCCCAGGTGCGACAGGTGCGTCGAATGGCCGATGTCGCGGTTGTCGAAGCGGATCACGCGGTGCCCGCCGGCTTCGGCCAGGCGGGCGCAGAACGCGTTGTCCCAGGCCACCATCTGGGCGCCGAGGCCCATGATCAGGATGAGCGGCGGCGCGGCGGGATCGCCGAAGCTGTCCCACGCGATTTCAACGCCGTTGACGGGCCTGCGCCGCTCGATGGGATGTGGGACGGTGGTCATTGCGCGCGTTCTTTTCCGCCTACTTGCGCTGCAGCATCTTGGTCACTTCGTCCACGTTGGACTGGATGCGCTGGCGCACCACGTCGAAGGCATCGGCCTGCGACTTGGCCGCGAGATTGGCCAGCTCCTTGATGTCGTCGATGGCGCGCTGGAACGATTGGCGGCCGAGCTCGTCGAGCTTGGCGAGGTTGGCCTTGGCGTCATTGCCGGGCATTTCCTTGGCGGCCGTCTGCCATTCGGCAATGGCGCTCTTGATCATTTCGGTCTGCCGCTGCACCACGGTCTGCAGGCCCTGGTAGGACTTTTCGTTGGCCTGCATCAACGCCTGCAGGTCCTTGCGGCCGCTCTCGAGCAGCTTGCCCGCGCCGCCGGTCAGGTTGAGTTCCTGCAAGCGGTCGGTCATGCCCTTGAGGTTCTTCATCGGGTTGAGCATGTCGGCGGCGCTGGGGCCCGCCGCCTTGGTGCTGCCGCTACTGCTGGCAGTGGTCTTCTTGGCGGCGGCTTTCTTGGCAGTGGCCATGGTGCGGTATCTCCTGTGTCGGGTGAACGGGTGAATGGCAAACGAGGACCGGCCGGACGGCAAAAGTCCCTCGCCACGATACGCCGCACCGGCACGGCCAAGGAACCCGCGGCGACAAAAATGCCTGCGGGATTTCCCTTGGGTGACTTGCCTTACATCGCCTACATCGGCGGCGCGAAGCCGTCGCGCCCGGCCGTCACGCGCAGCGCCGTGGGCGTGCCGTTCTTTTCCTGTGCATTGACCAGCACCTTGGCGCCCGGCACCAGCAACGACTCGGTGCCGGGACGGAAGGTCACGACCGGCACGTCGGGCGGCACGATGACGGTCTTCTCGCCGCCCTTGTAGGTCAGGCGCAGCTGCTGCCCGCCGCGCACCGACTTCGGCGCCGCGGCCAGGTCGGCGACGGTGGCATTGGTCATGGTGCTCTGCGGCATCAGGTCCCACGGGCGGTGGCCTTCGCCGGTGCCGCGCGCGGCTTCGGGGAACACCACGACTTCGAGCGCCTTCTGCGTGCCGTCGGCCTGCGGCATGGCCGCGGTGCCGATGAAGCTGCCCTGCTTGATGTCGGCGAGCTTGATGCGGTAGACCTCCGACAGCTGCATGTCGGCCGGTCGTGCAAGGCTGACGACCTCGCCGCCGCGGTCCTGCACGACAAGGGTGCTGGCATCGACGCGCACGATGGTGCCGCGGATGCGGACTTGTTCGGATGCGGCCTGCGCAGAGGCGATGACCGGCGCGGCCATGGCGGCAAGAAGGGCGGCCGAGGCCAGCAGGGTCGAGGGGATTCTGGAGAGCATGAAGAAGGTCTTGGTGTTGGAGTGCGGATCAATGTACGCCTCGAAAATGAAACGTGCTTCCCGCCATGCGGGATACCCCAGCGGTTTGCTCGCCCGGACACCCCGTCTACAATCCGCCGTTCCGAGGAGCGTTGCAGCGCCGTCAGGCGTGAGGCTCGGACCACATCGCAACCACGCTCACCCGCTGTTCTCGCGGTGAGTTTTTTCCCCGTACGCAGTGGCATCTTTCAAACCAGTTTTGGAGTTCTCATGAGCGCTGTTCTCAAGCCCACGCCCGTTTCCACCGCCGACCAGGCAATCGCCGACCTGTCCCTTGCCGCCTGGGGCCGCAAGGAAATCCGCATCGCGGAAACCGAAATGCCCGGCCTGATGGCCATTCGCGAAGAGTTCTCGAAGGCGCAGCCGCTCAAGGGCGCGCGCATCACGGGCTCGCTGCACATGACCATCCAGACGGCCGTGCTGATCGAGACGCTGCAAGCCCTGGGCGCGACCGTGCGCTGGGCCTCGTGCAACATCTTCTCGACGCAGGACCACGCCGCCGCCGCCATTGCCGCTTCGGGCACGCCGGTGTTCGCGATCAAGGGCGAGTCGCTCAAGGACTACTGGGACTACACCCACGCCATCTTCGACTTCGGTCCCAAGGGTTCGAAGGGCGAAGGCCCGAACATGATCCTGGACGACGGCGGCGACGCCACGCTGCTGATGCACCTGGGCCAGCGCGCCGAGAAGGACCAGAGCGTCCTGGCCAATCCGGGCAGCGAGGAAGAACGCATCCTCTTCGCCGCGATCAAGGCCAAGCTGGCCGTCGATTCGACCTGGTACACCCGCAAGTCCGCCGAGATCATCGGCGTGACCGAAGAAACCACCACCGGCGTGCACCGCCTGAACGAGATGAGCGCCAAGGGCACGCTGCTGTTCCGCGCCATCAACGTGAACGACTCGGTCACCAAGAGCAAGTTCGACAACCTGTACGGCTGCCGCGAATCGCTGGTGGACGGCATCAAGCGCGCGACCGACGTGATGATCGCCGGCAAGGTGGCCTGCGTGGCCGGCTACGGTGACGTGGGCAAGGGCTCGGCCCAGGCACTGCGCGCCCTCAGCGCCCAGGTGTGGGTGACCGAAATCGACCCGATCAATGCCCTGCAGGCCGCGATGGAAGGCTACAAGGTCGTGACGATGGAATACGCCGCCGACAAGGCCGACATCTTCGTGACGACCACCGGCAACAAGGACGTCATCACGCACGACACCATGGCCAAGATGAAGGACCAGGCCATCGTCTGCAACATCGGCCACTTCGACAACGAGATCGACGTCGCTTCGATCGAGAAGTACGAGTGGGAAGAAATCAAGCCGCAGGTCGACCACATCACCTTCCCGGACGGCAAGAAGATCATCCTGCTGGCCAAGGGCCGCCTGGTGAACCTGGGCTGCGGCACGGGCCACCCGAGCTTCGTGATGTCCTCGTCGTTCGCGAACCAGACCATCGCGCAGATCGAGCTCTTCACCAAGCCCGACGCCTACCAGGCCGGCAAGGTCTACGTGCTGCCCAAGCACCTCGACGAAAAGGTCGCGCGCCTGCACCTGAAGAAGGTCGGCGCCATGCTGACCGAGCTGACCGACGCCCAGGCCGCCTACATCGGCGTGAGCAAGAACGGCCCGTACAAGCCGGACACGTACCGCTACTAAAGCGTCCATGCGCGCCGATCAACTGTTGGTGGAACGCGGCCTCGCCGCGTCGCGTTCGCAGGCCGTGCGGCTGATCGCCGGCGGCATGCGCTGGCGCGATGCGGGCACGAGCGACGCATGGCGCTCGGTCGTCAAGAACAAGGACGAAGTGCCCGAGTCCGCCGAGCTCGAACTCGACGATGCGGCCGAGGCGCGCTATGTCTCGCGCGGCGGGCTCAAGCTCGAAGGCGCACTGGCGGTGAGCGGTGTGGACCCCGCCGGCAAGCTGTGCCTCGATGTTGGCCAGTCGACCGGCGGCTTCACCGATTGCCTGCTGCAACGCGGCGCGACGAAGGTCGTGGGCGTCGATGTCGGCCATGGCCAACTGCATGCGAAGTTGCGCGAGGACGAGCGCGTGGTCGCCATCGAAGGTGTCAATGCGCGGGCGCTGTCGCCCGACAATCTGCAGGAAGAAGGCGACGCGCCTTTCGACCTGCGCTTCGATCTGATCGTCGGCGACCTGTCCTTCATCTCGCTGACGCTGGTGCTGCCGGCGGTCGTCGAGTTCCTGGCCGACGACGGCCAGCTGCTGATGCTGGTCAAGCCGCAGTTCGAACTGCAGCCGGGCCAGGTCGGCAAGGGCGGCATCGTGCGCGACGCGGCGATGTACGAGATCGTCGAGAAGCGCCTGCGCGATGCGTGCGCGGCGCTCGAGTTGCACGTGCTGCGATGGTTCGACAGCCCGATCGCCGGGGGCGACGGCAACCGCGAGTTTTTCATTCACGCCGTTCGCGCTGCCAAGGCCGGCGACGGTTCCTAAGGAGACGCAGGTGCGCCTTCCGCTGAGTTTCGAATTCTTCCCGACCAAGACGCCCGAAGGCGCGGTCAAGCTGCGTGCGGTGCGCCAGCAGCTGTATGTGCGCAAGCCCCAGTTCTGCTCGGTCACCTACGGGGCCGGTGGTTCCACGCACCAGGGTACCTTCGGTGCGGTGCAGGAGATCCTGAACGAGGGCGTCGATGCCGCCAGTCATTTCTCGTGCATCGGCGCCACGCGCGCCACGGTGCGCGAGCAATTGGCTGAACTGAAGGCGATGGGCGTCAAGCGCCTCGTGGCCTTGCGCGGCGACCTGCCGAGCGGCTACGGCATCGGCGGGGAGTTCCACTACGCAAGCGATCTGGTGGCCTTCATCCGCGAGGAAACGGGCAACGACTTCCACATCGAGGTGGCCTGCTACCCCGAAGTGCATCCGCAGGCACGCTCGCCCGAGGCCGACCTGCAGGCTTTTGCCGCCAAGGTGAAGGCTGGGGCCGATTCGGCCATCACGCAGTATTTCTTCAGCCCCGAGGCCTACTTCCGTTTCGTCGACGACGTGCGCAAGCTCGGCATCGACACGCCGATCGTGCCGGGCATCATGCCCATCACGAGCTCGACGCAGCTGATGCGCTTTTCGGACGCCTGTGGGGCCGAGATCCCGCGCTGGATCCGCCTGCGCCTGCAGGGCTTCGGCGACGACACCGCATCGATCAAGGCCTTCGGCCTGGACGTGGTGACCGACCTCTGCGCGCGGCTGCGCGACGGCGGCGCGCCCGCGATCCACTTCTACACGATGAACCAGTCGGCGGCGACGCTGGCTGTGCTGGAGCGCCTCGATTGAGAGGGCGCACGGCAGGGTCGGCGCTGCGCGCGGGGCTTCGCCTCGCGCTCCTCGCAGCCACCTGCGTGCTCGCGGGCTGCGCCATGCCGCCCGCGACCGAAGGCGGCGGTGCCGATCCGGGTGCGGCTGCGGGCTCGCGCCTGCAGCCGCTGACGCCGGGGCTCGCCGTTCCGGCGGGCACTTCGGCGCGGTCGAGCGTGCCATCGGTGCGCTATGACCTCGCGGTGTCCGGCACCGGCGAACTGACGCCGGACGACGGCGTGCCCGGCGACGACGGCCCGCGCGAGATCTTCGAGCGCGGCGGGGCGTCGTGGTACGGCATCCAGTTCCACCAGCGCAAGACGGCGAGCGGCGAGCGCTTCGACATGTCGGCCCTGACGGCCGCCCACAAGACCCTGCCGTTCGGAACGCGCGTCTGCGTGCGCAGCCTGGTCAACGGCAGCGAGGTGCTGGTGCGCATCAACGACCGCGGACCCTATGCGCAAGGCCGCGTGATCGACCTGAGCCGGGCCGCGGCCGACCGCATCGGCCTGATCGGGCTCGGGATCAAGCAGGTGGCGCTGTCGGTCGTCGGCCCCGGGGGCATGCGCTGCGCCGGTGTCGACGTGGAGCCGGGCGAGGCCGCGGCGCCGGTGACGCCGGGCGCCGATCGCGCCAAGGCTGCGGTGCCGCAGCGGCGCAAGGTGATCGTGCCGCCGCGCCGTCGCCGCTGAAGGGCCTGGTCAGCCGCCGCTGTCGAGCGAGAAGGTGGCGTGCCGGTCCTGAGCCAGCTTCTCGGCCAGTTGCGGCAGCGCGGCCGCGAGCAGCGGCTTCAAGGTGTAAGGCGGGTTGATCAGGAACATGCCGCTGGCCGGAAGGCCCGGCCGCTTGGTCTCGCCGGCTGGCGTGGCCGTCAGCTTGCTCGACTTAACCGTCAGCGTGGCATGCAGCCAGGGCTTGCCGGCCTTGGTCGCCATGGTCTTGAGCCGGCGCGGCAGGTCATGCGCCTCGGGCCGCGGAATGATCGGATACCAGATGGCGTAGGTGCCCGTGGCAAAGCGCTTGAGCGCCTCGGCCGCGAAGTCGAGCACGCGGCCGTAGTCGCTCTTGATCTCGTAGCTGGGGTCCATCAGCACCAGCGCGCGGCGGGACGGCGGCGGCAGGAACTTGGTGGCGCTGCCGAAGCCGTCTTCGCGCAGCACGGCGATCTGGCGGCCGGCTTCGAGCTGGGCGATGTTGGCGTCGAGCGTGCGGGCGTCAGTCGGGTGCAGTTCGAACAGCTTGAGCTTGTCGTGGTCGCGCAGCAGGTGCTGCACGATGAACGGCGAGCCGGGGTAGACGCGGGCGCCGCCCTTGGGGTTGAAGTCGGCGATCACGCCGAGGTAGCGCGCGATCGCATCGGCCAAGGGGGCTTCGGTTTCGGGCGCCACCTTCTTGGCGGCCGACTTTGCAGCGGGCGCGGGTGCAGCGGTTTCTTTTTTGGGCGCGAGCAGCCGCAGGATGCCGTCTGCCGCTTCGCCGCTGGTGTCGGCGTAGTCGCCATCGAGCCGGTACAGGCCGGCGCCGGCGTGGGTGTCTACGACCGTGAGGGCTGCCTCTTTTTCAAGCAGATGGTCGAGCGTGGCAATCAGCACCGTGTGCTTGAGCACGTCGGCGTGGTTGCCGGCATGGAAGGCGTGGCGGTAACTGAACATGAGGGATTCCGGGATAGGTGGCAGATGCGCAACAGCCTCTCCAGCGAGGCTGCGGTAACATCAAATTACAAAACGAGGGGAAAACAGAATGAGTCCGTTGAACTGGCGATTTTGGGGCCTCGCGGCCACGATGGGAATTTTGTCGATCCTGGGAGGCTGCGCGGCAGTCAGCCAGGGGCTCGATCAGCCGATGCGCGTCGACGTCATGTCGCAGAAGGGGGAGATCATCCCCGATGCGCGATGCAGGGCCGTCAACGACAAGGCCAAGGTGAAGATGCGCTCGGGCCGTGTCATCGGCGTGCGTCGTTCGCGGGCCGACCTCGTGATCCAGTGTTCTGTCGACGGGCAAGGCGTGGCTACCGGCCAGGCGATCTCGCGTCCCAACATCGGTTTCCTGGGCAATTTCGTCCTGGCTGGTGGCGTGATCGGCGCGGCGGTCGACGACAGCGCCGGCACCGCCTACACGTACCCGACCTGGATCCAGATGGTCATCGGCGAAGACCGCCTGTACGACCGAAGCGGCCACCGCGACGAAAGCCTGGACACCGGCACGCTGGTTCGCAAGATCGACACCGGGGTTGCCGTGGCCAGCCCGGTGGCCGCGCCGGCGCGCTGAACCGCAGCGGCAGGCCCGCGCGAAGCCCGGCGACGGTGGAAATTGGCCAGATCGTCCAATTCTTCATATAATCGCGGGCTTCGCAGCGTTTTTGTGGCCCCGCGGCGAAGGCATCCGACCCGTCTTGCGGGGCGAATGAAACCCCACCTAAGAGATTCCCATCAGAGGAACGCCGACCGTGGAAAAGGGCTCGCCAAACCCTCTTTTCAAGAGAAAAACTCATGACCAAAACGTTCAGCGCCAAGCCCGCTGACGTGACGCACGAGTGGTTTGTGATTGACGCGACCGACAAGGTCCTCGGACGAGTAGCCAGCGAAGTTGCTCTCCGTTTGCGCGGCAAACACAAGGCCATTTACACGCCTCACGTCGATACCGGTGACTTCATCGTCATCATCAACGCCGCGCAACTGCGCGTCACCGGCGCCAAGTCGATCGACAAGGTGTACTACCGTCACTCGGGCTACCCGGGCGGCATCAGTGCCACCAACTTCCGCGACATGCAATCCAAGTTCCCGGGCCGTGCCCTGGAAAAGGCCGTCAAGGGCATGCTGCCCAAGGGTCCGCTTGGCTACGCGATGATCAAGAAACTCAAGGTCTACGGTGGCGCAGAGCACCCGCATACCGCCCAACAGCCCAAAGTGCTGGAACTGTAAGGAGCCTTGAGAATGATTGGTGAATGGAACAATGGCACCGGCCGTCGCAAATCCAGCGTCGCCCGCGTGTTTCTGAAAAAAGGCACCGGCAAGATCACGGTCAACGGCAAGGACATCCAAGAGTTCTTCGGCCGCGAAACCTCGATCATGATTGCCAAGCAGCCCCTGGCGCTGACCAACAACCTCGAAGCTTTCGATGTGATGGTCAACGTGAACGGTGGCGGCGAATCGGGTCAAGCCGGCGCAACGCGCCACGGCATCACCCGTGCCCTTATCGACTACGACGCAACGCTCAAGCCCGTGCTGAGCCAAGCCGGCTTCGTGACGCGCGATGCGCGTGAAGTCGAGCGTAAGAAGGTCGGTCTGCACTCCGCCCGTCGTCGCAAGCAGTTCAGCAAGCGCTGATCCTGTTCCTTGCGAACCCAAAGCCGCCTTCGGGCGGCTTTTTCGTTGCCAGTACTTGGCGGATGCGGCATCCGACCCCACTTGCGTTGGGGTGCACGCCACAGTCAGCCTGCCTGAAATGCGGCATTGCAGTAGCATTCGTTCCCTTGGCCGCAATGTTCGGCCACCCCCAAGGAGTTATCTCTCATGAGCGCCGTAGCCGAAAACATCCAGACCCAGATGCCCGAACCGATCGTCTTCACCGACAGCGCGGCAGCCAAGGTGGCCGACCTGATCGCCGAAGAAGGCAATCCCGAGCTGAAGCTGCGCGTGTTCGTGCAGGGCGGCGGTTGCTCCGGCTTCCAGTACGGTTTCACCTTCGATGAAATCACCAACGAAGACGACACCACCATGACCAAGAATGGTGTGTCGCTGCTGATCGATGCCATGAGCTACCAGTACCTGGTCGGTGCCGAGATCGACTACAAGGAAGACCTCCAGGGCGCCCAGTTCGTGATCAAGAACCCGAACGCCACCAGCACCTGCGGCTGCGGATCGAGCTTCTCGGCGTGATACCCGGATGCCTCTGACAAGGCCCCTTCGACAAAGCCGCCTCAGGGCGGCTTTTTGCTGCCCGTCAATTTTCGCTCTCCTTCCTCTTCTTTCATGACGTCCGAAGCCGCCACCGCCGTCGATCCTTCCCGCAAGAGCCTGCTGTGGCTCGTGGCCGTCGGCTTCTTCATGCAGACGCTGGACGCCACCATCATCAACACCGCGCTGCCGGCCATGGCCGCGAGCCTGAAGGTGAGCCCGCTGCGCATGCAGTCGGTGGTGGTGGCCTATGCGCTCACGATGGCGATGCTGATCCCGGCCTCGGGCTGGATCGCAGACCGCTTCGGCACGCGGCGCATCTTTTTCTCGGCGATCGTGCTGTTCGCCGCCGGTTCGGTGCTTTGCGCGCTGTCGCAGGGGCTGGGCCAACTGGTGGCCGCGCGGGTGGTGCAGGGGCTGGGCGGCGCGCTGCTGCTGCCTGTGGGACGGCTGGCGCTGCTGCGCACGGTGCCGCGCGGCGAATTCCTGCAGGCGATGAGCTTCGTCGCGATCCCGGGGCTCATAGGCCCCTTGCTGGGCCCCACGCTGGGCGGCTGGCTGGTGCAGTACGCCTCCTGGCATTGGATCTTCCTGATCAACGTGCCGGTGGGGCTGGCGGGCTGCATCGCCACGCTCAAGTACATGCCGGACCTGCGTGGCGCCATCCAGAAACGCTTCGACAGCGTGGGCTACGCGATGCTGGCCTTCGGCATGGTGGCGATCTCGCTGGCGCTCGATGGCGTGTCCGAACTCGGCCTGCGCCAAGGCAGCGTGATGGTGGTGCTGATCTTCGGCTTTGCCAGCGTGGTGGCCTACTGGCTGCGCGCCGCGCGCACGCCGGAGCCCCTTTTCGCGCCTTCGCTGTTCAGCGTGCCGACGCTCAGCATCGGATTGATCGGCAACCTGTTCTCGCGCCTTGGCAGCAGCTGCATGCCTTTTCTCGTGCCCTTGCTGCTGCAGGTGTCGATGGGCTATTCGCCGGTGCAGGCGGGCCTGATGATGCTGCCGATCGCCCTGGCAGGCATGGCCATGAAGCGCTTTGCCACGCCGCTGATCACCCGCCACGGCTACCGCAAGGTGCTGGTGGTCAACACGGTGCTGGTGGGCTGCACGATGGCGAGCTTCGGCCTGACGGCGCCCGGGCAGCCCATGGCCCTGCATGTGCTGCAGCTGCTGGCCTTCGGTGCGGTCAATTCCCTGCAGTTCACCGCGATGAACACGATCACGCTCAAGGACCTGGACGGCAGCATGGCCAGCAGCGGCAACAGCCTGCTGTCGATGGTGCAGATGCTGGCAATGAGCCTGGGCGTGGCCGCCGCGGGTGCCGTACTGGCGGGCTACAACGGGATCTTCGGCGCCGAGACGGCAGTCCAGACGCTCGACGCCTTTCAGGCCACTTTTGCGAGCATGGGCCTGATCACGGTGGCATCTGCGCTGATCTTCTGGCATCTTCCTGCGGAGGTCCGGGCGGCCCAGCCCGCCCACCCGGAGGTCTCCGGCCAGGGTTGAGGCTCGGAAGGGCCTTCAGGCCGGGTAGATGGCGCCCAGCACGCGTGCGCCACGCGCCCCGGTCACGCTGGCCAGGTTGCCCGCCTCGCGCCGGACCGTACTGCGCGCAAGCCAGGCGAACGCCGCGGCCTCGACCTGCTGCGGCGGAAGGCTTTGGTCGGTCGATGCCACCACCTGCACGCCGGGAAGCAGCGCGCGAAGGCGTGCGAGCAGATGGTCGTTCAGCGCGCCACCGCCGCAGACGATCAGCAGCTTGCTGTCTTTTCCGTAGTTGACGAGATCTGCGGCACAGGCGCTGGCCGTCAACTCCGTCAGCGTGGCCTGCACGTCGGCCGGTGCCATGGCCGTGGTGCCGAGGTGCGAGGCCAGCCAGGTCGGATTGAACAGATCGCGGCCCGTGCTTTTCGGCGGCGCCTTGGCGAAATAAGCTTCGGCCTGCAATTGCGCGAGCAGCTGGGGCAGCACCTGGCCGCTGGCCGCCCATTGGCCGCCGCGGTCGAAGGGCTGGCCCTGGTAGGTCTGGCACCAGTGGTCCATCAATGCGTTGCCGGGCCCGCAGTCGAAGCCGAGCACGATGGCGCCGTCGGGCGCATTGGTGGCCGGAAGCAGGCTCAGGTTCGAAATGCCGCCGATGTTCAGCACCGCGACGGTTTCGTCGGCGCGCGCGAACAGGGCGCGGTGGAACGCCGGCACCAGCGGCGCGCCCTGGCCGCCGGCGGCGAGATCGCGGCTTCGGAAGTCGCCGACCACGTCGATGCCGGTCAGCTCGGCCAGCAGCGAGGGGTTGTTGATCTGCAGGGTGTAGCCGACGTCGTCGAACTCCAGCGGCCGGTGGCGCACCGTCTGTCCGTGCGCACCGATGGCGGTGACCGCTCCGGCGGCGATGCCGCTGTCGGCCAGCAATTGATGCACCACGCCGGCATAGGCGCGGGCGAGTCCGTTGCCGGCCAGGGCCGCGCGATGCAGTTCGTTGTCGCCGGGGGTGTTGAGCGCCATGAGCTCCGCGCGCAGGGCCACGGGAAACTCGGCGGTGGCGTAGGCCTTCACCGCGATGCGCCCGCTGGAGAAATCGGCAAGCACGCCGTCGACGCCGTCGAGCGAGGTGCCCGACATCAGGCCGATGAAAAGTTCGGCAGCCATCTCCGGATCAGGTCAAGAGAGGGCTGCGGCTGCGGGCATTCAGTCCGCGCTGGCCTGGATGACGGAGAAGGCTGCCGCCAGCTCGGCGCGGGCGCCGATGGCCATCCGCTCGAAGGCCGGGCGCAGGGCCGCGGTGATGGGGGCGCCGCCTTCCTGCGCAATGGAAGCCGGGTCCTGGTAGACGCCGCCCACGCGGAATTCGAAGTGCAGGTGCGGACCGGTGGCCCAGCCCGTGGAGCCCACGGCGCCGATCGCCTGGCCCTGGCTCACGCTCTGGCCGGCCTTGACGTCGATGCGGCTCAGGTGCGCATAGGCCGTCTGCTGGTTGTTGCGGTGATTGATGATGACGATGTTGCCGTAGCCGCTCTGCGTGCCCGCGAAATCGACCGTGCCGTCGCCGACCGTGCGCACCGAGGTGCCGGTGGGCGCTGCGTAGTCGATGCCGTTGTGCTGGCGCCAGCTGTTCAGGATCGGATGCATGCGCATCGCGAAACCGCTGGACACGCGAGAGAACTCGACCGGCGTCGCCAGGTAGGCCTTGCGCAGGCTGTCGCCGTTCGGGCGGTAGTAGCTGCCCTTCTGGCCCGCGCCCGGGGGCTGGAACCAGACGGCCTGGTGGATCTTGCCGTTGTTCTCGAACTCGGCCGAGAGCACGCGGCCGCTGCGCAGCGCCTGGCCGTCGGCTTCGAAGGTCTCGTAGACCACGGCGAAGCGGTCGCCCTTGCGCAGCGCGCGCACGTCGACGTCGCCTGCAAAGATGTCGGCCAGCTGGCTCGCCACGGCGTCGGGAATGCGTGCGTCGTCGGTGGCGGCGAACAGCGAGGTGCGGATGGTGCCGCTGGCCAGGCGGGTGCCCGGCGTCAGCGAATCGCGTTCGGTGAGGGCGACGAAGCCGACCGGGGTGCGCTCGATGACGAAGCGCTTGAAGCCGCCGTCGCCGTCGGGAATCCAGCGGGCGCTGAGCTTCTGGAGCTGGTTTTCCTGCGTGGCCTCGGCCGTGATGGTGCGGCCGGCGCGGGCGAACAGCGCATTGCGGGCTTCGCCGCTGCCGCGCACGAAGGCCGTGGCCGCGGGATCGGAAATGCCCAGTCGCTTCAACAGGGCTTCGGCCGTGTCGCTCGAACGGGTGATGTCGGTGCGAAACAGCGTGAAGCTGAAGTTCTCGAGCGACGCGCTCTGGTCTGCAAAAGAGACGGGCGCGGTGGCTTCGAGGATCTGGTGGACCGGAAGGTCGGAAGCGTCAGGGCCCAGCGAGGCCACCGCGAGGGTGCCGGCGCTCAGCAGGGCCGCCGCGATGACGGCGGTGATCTGCTTGGGGTAGGTTCGGAACGTATAGGCCACGCGAGAAGCGAGAAGCTCCTCGGCGGCAAGAATGCCGTTGATCAATCTTTGAATTCCAGCTCAGGTTCTGCAAATCCGTACTGCAAGGCCCAGTGCGTTCAGGGCGGCAGGAGACGGTGCGGAAAAAAGCGCCGCTTAGAATCCGGCGCTTGAAAAGTCGGGCCAGTATAGCTTCGGCCATCCAAAAGTCAGCCAAAAAAGCCCATGAACGCCGAATCTGTTACATCCACCAGCCTCTCAAATAGTGTAGGACGTGCGCTCGAAATATCCCTCCGTGGGGCTGACGAGCTGCTGCCGCAGGACGAGTGGGTGCGCAAGCTCCAGCGCTCCGAGGCGACCGGAACGCCGCTGCGCATCAAGCTGGGGCTCGATCCGACCGCCCCGGATATCCATATCGGCCACACCGTGGTGCTCAACAAGATGCGCCAGCTCCAGGACCTGGGGCACCGGGTGATCTTCCTGATCGGCGACTTCACCAGCACGATCGGCGACCCTTCGGGCCGCAACAACACCCGACCGCCGCTCACCCGGGAGCAGATCGAGGCCAACGCCCAGACTTACTACAAGCAGGCCAGCCTGGTGCTGGACCCCGAGAAGACCGAGATTCGCTACAACTCCGAATGGAGCGACCCCCTGGGTGCCCGCGGAATGATCCAGCTGGCCGCCAAGTACACGGTCGCCCGGATGATGGAGCGGGACGACTTCAGCAAGCGCTTCAAGGCCGGCCAGTCGATTTCGGTGCACGAATTCCTCTACCCGCTGATGCAGGGCTACGACTCTGTGGCGCTCAAGAGCGACCTCGAACTGGGTGGCACCGACCAGAAGTTCAATTTGCTCGTCGGCCGCCATCTCCAGCAGGAGTATGGCCAGGAACCGCAGTGCATACTTACTATGCCGCTGCTGGAAGGGCTCGACGGCGTCGAGAAGATGTCCAAGAGCAAGAACAACTACATCGGCATCAGCGAGGACGCCAACACCATGTTTGCCAAGGTGCTGTCGATTTCCGACGACCTGATGTGGCGCTGGTACACGCTCTTGAGCTTCCAGTCGCTGGAGCAGATCGAGGTCCTGAAGGCCGAAATCGCCGGCGGCCGCAATCCGAAGGACGCGAAGGTCGCGCTGGCCAAGGAGATCACTACGCGTTTCCACAGCGCGGCGGCTGCCGAGACCGCGGAGCGGGACTTCATCAACCGCAGCAAGGGCGGCGTGCCGGACGAGATTCCCGAGGTATCGCTGGGCGGCGCGCCGCTGGGCATCGGCCAACTGCTCAAGCAGGCCAACCTGGCGTCTTCAGCCGGGGATGGCAATCGCCTGATCGACGGCGGCGGCGTGCGCGTCGATTCGGTCGTGATCAGCGACAAGGGGCTGAAGCTGCCCGCGGGCAGCTACGTGGTGCAGGTCGGCAAGCGCAAATTCGCGCGCGTGACGCTGAGCTGAACTGCCGCGTTCAGCGGACTTCGATGGTGACGCGCCGGTTGCGTGGCTCGTCCACCTCGTCGGCGGTCGGCACGGCCAGGTCGCGCTCGCCGCGGCCCACGGCCTCGACGCGGTTGGCCGGAAATTGCCGCTCGACGAACAACTGGACCACTTCCTGCGCCCGGCGGCGCGACAACTGGTCATTCGATTCGCCGGTGCCCTTGGTGTCGGTATGGCCGGTCACCACGATGTCGCCGCCGCTGCGCGCCAACGCCGCGGCCAGCGCCTCGGTCATGATCTGCTGCGACGCCGGGGTCAGCGTGGTACCGCCGACCTCGAAAAACACCGTGTAGCGCTGTGGCGGGGGCGGGCGCAGGTCGAACAGGGGCTTGTTTTCCGCCTGGACCTTGGCTGCATCGGCCTGATCGACCACCGGCGCCCCGCTGGCGCCTACCGCTGCCGTTGCACGCTGGTAAGGTTTCGAAAGGACTTCTTCCCCATCCTTGACGCGCACCACGACGGCTGAAGGCTTCCCGTCGGCCTGCGGCAGCAATACCACCCGGGTGCCCGGCGTCGAGCAGGCCGCGAGGAACGCGGTGATCAGTGCGGATGCGAGAAGGAGCGGGCGGCGCGACAAGGTCGTCGTCATCATGGCTTTCCGTCGGTTTGAACGATGAAGTCGGTGCCGCGAATGCCGATGGTGGCTGTTTGCGTCTCGACCCGCACGGCGTCGGGGTTCGTCTTGCCGATGAGGCCGGTGATCATGCGCATCGAGCCGCGCAACAGCGAAATCAGGAGGCCGCCGTCGCGGGTGGTGGAATCGAAGTGGAATTCCTTCAGGTCCATGCGCGACGAAGGACCGACGATCAGGGTCGTGTCATCGCGCAGGACCACTGCGGCCGAGGAGTCGGGGCCGGTCACGATGCGGTCCACGGAACTCAGCGCATCGCCTGCGGCGGCGGTGCGCGAGGTGCCTGCGGCGCTGAGCAGTTGCACGTTGCCGCGCACCGACTTCACGAAACCGGCCTGCAACTCGGCAACCGGAGCGGCTGGCGCGGCTGCGGGCGGCGTCTGGACTTGGGCCTGGGCCATCATGGTGGCGCCCAGCAGGGTGAGGCCACCCAGAATGTTCAAGAAGTTTTTCATTGTTCCGAGTTGTCGGCGAACACTGTTTCGCAATAGTCACAAATATTAGGCCGAAGGCGTTACACATGGACACTGCTCAGATAATTCAGCGCCATCTTGCGGCCTTTTGCCGCTTTTTCCGTCGTCTTTTGCCTATAAGCCTTCTACCCCGCCCATGACGCTCACTCCCAAGGCGCTCCTGCGCATTTCCGTGGCCGTTGCCCTTGTCACCATCGTGCTCAAGGGGCTCGCAGGGTACATGACGAATTCGATGGGCCTGATCTCCGACGCCATGGAGTCGTTCGTCAATCTTGCCAGTGCCATGTTTGCGTTGGCAATGGTGACCATCGCCGAGCGTCCGGCCGACGACGACCATCCCTACGGCCATCACAAGGCCGAGTACTTCTCCTCCGGCTTCGAGGGCATCCTGATCGTCGGCGCCGCGGTGGCGATCCTGTGGGTGTCGGTGCAGAGGCTGCTGTCGCCCGAGCCGCTGGAGCAACTGGGCTGGGGCCTGGCGCTGTCGGTGTTCAGCTCGGGCCTCAATGCGGCGCTGGCGGTGGTGCTGTTCCGTGCGGCGCGCCTGCATCGCTCCATCGCGCTGGAGGCCGACGGCCGCCACCTGATGACCGACGTGTGGACCTCCGCCGCCGTCGTGGTCGGCATCGTCGCGGTGCATTTCAGCGGCTGGCTCTGGCTCGATCCGCTGCTGGCCATTGGCGTGGCGCTCAACATCGTGCGCGAGGGCGTCAAGCTGGTGTGGCGCTCGTCGCAGGGCCTCATGGACGAAGCCCTCGACCCCGAGACGCTCGCCACCGTGCAGGCCACGCTCGATGCCTTCGCCGCGCGCCTGCCCGCAGGCACGGGGCTTCGCTTCGACGACATGGTCACGCGACGCGCCGGCCAGCGCCGCTTTGCCGACCTGCACATGCATGTGCCCGGCGAATGGACCCTGCAGCACGCCGCCGCCATGCGCGACGAACTGGAGCTGGCCCTGATGGACGCCGTGCCCGGCCTGCGCGTCACCATCCAACTGCTGCCACTGACCATGGAAGCGCGCGCCACACAGACCGAACAGCCATGAAAGCCATCCTCCAGCGCGTTGCGAACGCACGCGTCGACATTGCAGGCCAGACCGTCGGCACCATCGATGCCGGCCTGTTGATCCTCTTGTGCGCGGAACGCGGCGACGTCGATGCGCTCGCCGACCGCATGCTTGCCAAGATCCTGAAGCTGCGCATCTTCTCGGACGACGCTGGCAAGATGAACCGCAGCGTGCAGGACATCGGTGGCGGGCTGCTGGTGGTGAGCCAGTTCACGCTGGCGGCCGATGTGAGCGGCGGCAACCGCCCCAGCTTCACGCAGGCCGCTTCGCCCGACGAGGGCCGGCGGCTCTACGAGTACTTCGTGGCACAGGCGCGCGCCGCGCATCCGGTGGTGGCGACCGGCGAGTTCGGCGCCGACATGCAGGTGCACCTGCTCAACGACGGGCCGGTCACGATCCCTCTGCAGATGTCGGCGTAGCGGCAGCTACGTGCCGTACGGATTGCGTATGCCCAGCTCGGCGAGGATCTGGATTTCGTACGCCTCCATCTCGTCGGCGTCGGCTTCGCTGGTCTCGTGGTCCCAGCCCTGCGCATGCAGCGTGCCGTGCACCAGCAGGTGCGCGTAGTGCGCGGCCAGCGTCTTGCTCTGTTCCGTCGCCTCGCGCGCGACCACCGGGGCGCACAGCACCAGGTCGGCCATCGCGACCGGGCTCTGCGCATAGTCGAAGGTCAGCACGTTGGTCGCGTAGTCCTTGCCGCGGAACTCGCGGTTCAGGCGCTGGCCCTCGTCGGCATCGACGATGCGCACCGTGATCTCGCCGTCGATGTCCAGCGCATGGCGGATGCAGCGTGCGACGCTGTGGCGCGGGAGCGCGATGCGGTGCCGCTCCACGCCCTTGAAGCGCCCGAACTGCAGCGAGAGAGAAAGTGCCGGCAGCGCCATCTCAGTGCGTGCCGCTGCGTTTGCGCTGCCCGTCGTAGGCATCGACGATCTTCGCCACCAGCGGATGCCGCACCACGTCGGCGCTCGTGAAGTGCGTGATCGCGATGCCGCTCACGCGCCTGAGCACGCGCTCGGCGTCGATCAGGCCGCTGAGCTGCTGCTTGGGCAGGTCGATCTGGCTCACGTCGCCCGTCACCACCGCCTTCGCGCCGAAGCCGATGCGCGTGAGGAACATCTTCATCTGCTCGACCGAGGTGTTCTGCGCCTCGTCGAGGATCACGAACGCGTTGTTCAGCGTGCGACCGCGCATGAAGGCCAGCGGCGCGATCTCCAGCGCATTGCGCTCGAAGGCCTTCTGCACCTTCTCGTAGCCCATGAGGTCATAGAGCGCGTCGTACAGCGGGCGCAGGTACGGATCGACCTTCTGCGTCAGGTCGCCCGGCAGAAAGCCGAGCCGCTCGCCCGCTTCCACGGCCGGCCGCGTGAGCACGATGCGCTGCACCGCCGCGCGCTCCAGCGCGTCGACCGCGCAGGCCACCGCGAGGTAGGTCTTGCCAGTGCCGGCCGGGCCGATGCCGAAGGTGATGTCGTGCTTGGCGATGTTGTCCAGGTACAGCGCCTGTGTCGGCGTGCGCGCGCGCAGGTCGGCGCGGCGGGTGACGAGCATGGCCGCGTCCTCGTCGCTCATCGAGCCGTCGCCGGCCAGCGTGAGCTGCACCACGGCGGGGTCGATCGGGCGCTGGGCGATTTCGTAGAGCGCCTGCAGCACGTCCATCGCACGCTGCGCCGGGGCCTTGGGGCCATCGACCTTGAACTGCTCGTGGCGGTGCGCGATCTTCACGCCCAGCGCTTCCTCGATGCGGCGCAGGTGCGCGTCCAGAGGGCCGCACAGGTGTCCGAGGCGCGAGTTGTTCGGTGGGGTAAAGGTGTGTCGCAGAATCACGCGGTATCCATTTCCATCTATTTGGCAGCCCTATGCAAGACCAGCCATGCTCGAAAAAACGCAAACCAAAGCGGGGAACACCGCGGAACCGGCTTCGCCGGGCCGCCGATGTTGCCCCCTTGAGGGGGGAGGCGGCTACACGAAGTGAGCAAGCAACGGGGGTGGGCCAATGATAGGCAAACTCACCGGCGTACTTGCCGAGCGCAACCCACCGCAAGTGGTGGTGGACTGCAACGGCGTCGGTTACGAGGTCGATGTGCCGATGAGCACGTTCTACAACCTGCCCGGCACCGGGGAGCGCGTTTCGCTGCTCACGCACTTCGTGGTGCGCGAGGACGCGCAGATTCTCTACGGTTTCGGCACCGCCGAGGAGCGTGCGGCTTTCCGCCAGCTCATCAAGATCACAGGCGTGGGCCCGCGCACTGCGCTCGGGCTGCTCTCGGGCATGAGCGTGGGCGAGTTGTCGCAGGCAATCACGACACAGGAACTCGGCCGGCTCGTGAAGATCCCCGGCATCGGCAAGAAGACCGCCGAGCGGCTGCTGCTGGAACTCAAGGGCAAGCTGGGCGCCGACATCGGACTGCCCGCGCATGCGGCGTCCGACGCGCAGGCCGACATCCTGCAGGCGCTGGTCGCGCTGGGGTACAGCGACAAGGAAGCCGCGCTCGCGCTCAAGGCGCTGCCCAAGGATGCGACGGTGAGCGAAGGGATCAAGCTGGCTCTGAAGGCCCTGGCCAAGTGAGCCTGCGCGGCGCGTGGTCGCGTGTGGAGGCGTTGCGGCACGAGTCGGTTCACAGCGACTTGCTGCTCATGCGCGCGGCCCTGATCGGCTGCGTGCCGATTCTCCTGGCCTACGGATGCGCGGGCGTCGTCTACGGCAACCTGCCGATGATGACGCCGGCCGGCTTCATCGACATGCCGGGCGCGTGCGCATGGCTCACCGCCGCGATGGCGTTCGCACTGGCGATCCTTGCGATCGACTGGCTGGTCCGCGGCGAACTGACACCGCCGCAGCCGCAGGCCGTCGTGGTCACCAGGCGCTGGAGCCGTGGCAGCTACACCCAGACCGTCATGCCGCCGCATGTCTTCCCCGAGCCTCGCTCGTCATGGCTGCGCATCGGCTGCCTGGGCGTCGCGGCCGTGGCCTGTGCGTCTGCGCTGGTGGGCCGCGCCACGCTCGCGCTGGGTTGGCCGGCCTTCGCGCGGCCGGGCGGCATCGCGCCGCAGGCCGAGTGGCCGCTTTATCCGCTGCAGTGGATCTGGCCCTGGCTGCTGCCGCTGGCCCGGCGGCCCGTCGTGCTCGGCCTCATCGGCGCGGGGGCGGTGCTGCTGGTGGCGGCCTACCTGCTGGAGTGGCGCAAGGTGCGCGGCGCATGGTTCCCGTTCCTGACCGTGCTGCCGATTCTGCTGGCAGTGGGCTTCCTGGGCGATGCGGCTTTCGACTTCGCTGCCGCGCGAAGCCTGGGCGGGCTGGTCGACCCGGAGCTGGCGAGCGAGCTGGCGCAGCAGCCGGGCCGCTACAACGTCTTCAATTTCCTGAGCCTCTGGGGCGCCATCGGCTTCGGCACGGTCGGCCTGATCCTGGGGTTCTGGCTCGGCCGCTCACGGGCGATGGACGAAGACTAGGACCGCCTTCGCCTCAAGGGTGGATCTTCTCGCCCTTGGCGAGCATCTCGACGAACTGCGCAATGCGCCTGGCGCGCGTCTCGGGCTTCTTCGCGCCCTGCGTACGGAACAGCACCGCATAGCGATTGCGCGCGTCCAGCGTGGCGAAGAACTTCGCGGCCTTCTTGTTCGCATCGAGCGCGGCCTGCAGGTCGGGCGGTGCGGTCGCCACGCTCGCGGCGTCGTAGGCCGCATCCCAGCGCCCGTCGGCCTTCGCGCGTTCCACCTCGGCCAGTCCGGCCGGCTGCATGCGCTCTTCGTCGATCAGTTTCAGCGCCTTGTCGCGATTGATCTTCGACCAGGTGCTGCGCGCGGTGCGTGGTGTGAAGCGCTGCAGGAAATACTGTTCGCCGTTGCTCTTGTCACTCTTGCGCCGCCCGTCGATCCAGCCGAAGCACAGCGCGATCTCGAGCGCCTCGGGGTGGTCGATGGAGGCGATGCCGCTGGCCTTCTTCGCGATGCGCAGCCACACGCCTGCATGGGTGGCATGGTGGCTTTTGTACCAGCGCTTCAATGCTGCGGCGTTGGCGCATTCCATCGGCGTGTCGTCGACGATGCGCTCCGCTTTCGCGGCAGGTTTGGCAGTTTTCTTGGCAGCCGCCGTGCTCACGGCACCCACCAATAGCGCACTGCGTGAAAGTAGATCGGCGCTGCGAAGATCACCGAGTCCAGCCGGTCGAGCATGCCGCCGTGGCCCTCGATCATCGAGCCCCAATCCTTCACGCCGCGGTCGCGCTTGATGGCCGACATCACCAGGCCGCCGAAGAAGCCCATGAAGCAGATCATGAAAGCCATCAGCGCCGCCTGCCAAGGGTTGAACGGCGTCGCCCAGTAGAGCGCCGCGCCCAGCGCGGTGGCGCTCGCCACGCCGCCGATCAGGCCTTCCCAGGTCTTGGAGGGCGAGAGCTCGGGCGCGACCTTGCGCTTGCCGAAGAGCTTGCCCCACACGTACTGCAGCACGTCGCTGCCCTGCACCACGATCACCAGGAACGCGATCAGCAGCAGGTTGCGGCCCTCGAAGCCCGGTATCTGCAGCGTGAGCAGCGCGGGCACGTGGCTGATGCAGAACACGCACACCATCAGGCCCCACTGGATCTTCGAGGTGCGCTCCAGGAAGCGCTGCGTGTCGCCGCCCACGGCAGCGAGGATCGGCAGGATCAGGAAGGCGTAGACCGGGATGAAGATCGAATAGAGCCCGTACCACTCGATCCAGATCAGGAAGTACTGCCCCGGCAGCGCGACGAAGAACGCGAGCGCGATCGCCGCATGGTCACCGCGCCGCGTGTAGGCCAGGCTGATGAACTCGCGCAGCGCATAGAACGAGATCAGGTAGAACAGCACGATCACGCCGCCCTTGCCGAAGGCGAAGGCCAGGCCGATCACCGCCACCATCACCCACCACGCGTTGACGCGCGAGTTGAGGTTGTCGATCACCGAATGCGGCTGGCCGTGCGCCACGCGCCACTTGAGCAGCGCGCCGATGGCCGAGGCCAGCACCAGCACGCCGAAGACGCCGCCGAAGAGCTTGAGCGTGGTCCACGCGAAGGGAGACAGTTCGATCATGATGCGGCGCCTTCGGCCTTGTCGTTGCGGTCGTATTCGGGGCGCAGGTCGAGCATCGCCGAGCGTGCGCGGGCGATGAATGTGTTCTTGTCTTCACCCTCTGCCAGCACGATCGGCGTGCCGAAGCGCACCGTGCAGGCCAGCGGAATCGGCACCAGCGTGCCCTTGGGCAGCACGCGCTTGAGGTTCTCGATCCACACCGGCACCAGCCGCACGCTGGGGCAGGCGCGCGCCAGATGGAAGAGGCCACTCTTGAGCGGCAGCAGGATCTCGTCGCCGGTGTTGCGCGTGCCTTCGGGGAACATGATGAGCGAGTCGCCGCCTTCCAGCGCCTCTTTCATCTGCTCGACCGGGTTGTCGCCCTGGCCCGAGCCGTCGCGGCGGATCATGAGCGCGTTGAACACGTCGGCGCCAATGAACTGGCGCACCTTCGAGGCCATCCAGTAGTCCTGCCCCGCCACCGGCCGGGTGAGGGCGCGCAGGTCGGGCGGCAGCGTCGCCCACAGCAGCACGAAGTCGCCGTGGCTCGTGTGGTTGGCGAAGTAGAGCGTTTGCTCGGCCTTGGGCGTGGTGCCGCTCCAGATGGCGCGCACGCCGGTCAGCAGGCCCGCCGCGCCGATGATGAGCTTGCCCGCGACGATGGCGAGCGCGCGGCGCAGCACCGTGCTCTCCGGCTTGGGCTTGTCGTTGTTCTTGTTGTCGTCGGTCAAGAGAAATCCTGTGTCATCAAGGCAAGAAGGAACATGGCGCTCTGGCAGGCGACCACGATGGCATGGCGCTGCATGAGCTGGCGGGTGCCCTGCACGCGGTCGTCGAGCGGGCGGGGCGTGTGCGATGCGGGCGCGCTGCGAAGGCCCAGGCGGTCCAGCGCGCGGTCGAGTGCATCGAGCGAGGCGATGGTGCCGCGCGCCAGCTCGTCGAACAGCGTCTGGTCCAGCCGCAGCCGGAAGGCGAAATAGCGCTCGAGCACGCCGAGGATCATGACCGCGCCGAAGCCCATGATGGGCGTGGTCGGGAGCGAACGCAGCGTGAGCGCGAGCACCAGCGCCGCGATGCACGTCAGCGCAAAACCCCAGATCGCCAGCACCGTGAAGGCGCGCAGCAGGCCGGCGAGCGCGGCGCAGGTGGCGCGGTCGTTGTCAGTCATGGGGCGGCACCTTGCGTACGACGTCCAGGCTCTTCAAGGGCGCGAGCGAAACCCGCCATGCGGGGCGCAGCACGATCTGCGGCCGTGCGCGGCGCACCGTGTCTTCGGATTGCGCCAGGTCGCCGGCCGAGCCGTAGCGGCCCAGCCAGGCGATCGCCGCCGCTGCGCTGCGCGAAAAGCCGAGCGCGCAGCAGACCCACACCGGCGCGCCGTCCGCGTCGCGTCGCTGGCCTTCGATGACTACGGCCGCGCGCTGCAGCCGCACTGTCGGCGGCACCGTCAGGTCGAGCAGCGGCACGCAGCGCGCATGCGGCACACCGACCGGTATCTGCAGTTCGGCGCACAGGCTCACGAGGCGCGGCTTGCCGGCCGCGAGCCATTCGGCGTGCGTGGGTCGTCGGCCGAGCCGCAAGCCGGGCACCACCTCGACCGAGGCGGGCAGCTTGCGCGTCCAGAGCCAGGCGTTGATCGTGGCGCCGAACCGGTAGGGCGCGAGCATCCAGCGCGCAGCCCAGCCCATGCGCCCACGTCCGTCCATCTGGAAGCCGCGTGCGCCGAAGCCGATGTAGTTGAGCGCCACGAAGGCGAGCGACGCGGCCGGCCATGCGAGCCACAGCCACACGCCGCCGCCGTACAAGGCAGCGGCGAGAAACAGCACCGCACCCACCGCATAGAACCCCGCGAGCTTCCAGCGCTGTGCATCGCGCGTGACCTGCCAGGCGCGCCGCATCGACACCACCCGCTCCAGCGGCCACAGCCACACGCACACCAGACCGAGCAGTGCGCCGGTCGGAATGTCGATGAAGTGGTGCTGCCACGTCGTGAGCACCGAGGCGCAGATCGCGAACGCCCACACATGCAGCACCAGCCGTGCCCACAGCGGGCGAATGAATTGCCGGTACCAGTCCCACAGGATCACGGCCAGCGCGATGTGCAGCGAGGGCGCCTGGTTGAACGGCTGGTCGAAGCCGCGCAGCGCGTTGAAGAGGAATGCCGGCGCGCCATCGACCGGCGGCTGCCCGAAACTGAAGTGCAGCGGCCAGACGATGAAGCAGGTGCAGGCTATCAAGGTCGCTGTGACCAGCCGCAGCGCATGCCGGTCCAGCGTGTGCTTGCTGCGCGCCAGGAACAGCGACAGCGCGTAGAACACGTTGATCGTCCAGTACGGAAAGATCGTCCACGGCCAGAACGGGATCTGCCGTTCCCAGTCGAAGGCCATCGAAGGCACGTTCGCGCGCATGGTGGCCCACCAGTTGGCGAAGCCGTAGGTCGCATAGAACAGCGGCCCGAGGAACACGAGCCATGCGGCTGCGCGCTTCCAGGGGCGCTGTTCGAACCAGGCTTTCATCGGCCTGTGCGCACCGCCAAAGAGACCGTGAAGATCCCCCACTCATCGACCCGCTGGTCGATCTTGCGGAAGCCCGCTTCTTCCACCAGCTGGTCCATCTCGACCTGCGTGCGGCGGCGCATCACCCAGGCTTCGCCCTGGCGGTGGCTGGTGAGTGCGCGCGCGATCATCTCCAGCTGCGGATGCCACGGCTGCCCGGTGTAGACGAGGTAGCCTCGGTCTTCCACCGCATCGCCTACGCCCGCGAGCGAGCGCTGCACCATCTCGTTGTCGGGAAAGAGTTCGTACAGGCCCGACACCACCGCCAGCGTGGGCCGCGGCGTCACCGTGGCCAGGCTGATGCGGTCGAAGGCATCGGCCTGCACGAACTGCGCGGTGTCCTGCAGGCCCTTCTCGGCGATGAGCGCGCGGCCGTCGCGCACGTTGATGTCGCTGTAGTCGCGCAGCAGGATCGAGCTGGCCTTGACCGGGCTCGCGAGCACCGCGTCGAGCACATAGCGGCCATGGCCGGCGGCGATGTCCATCACCCGCACCTCGCGGTGCATTTCGGCCAGCCGCTCCATTGCGATGCGCAGCAGCTCCTCGACGTGGATCTTGCGCTGGCGAATGCCGCGCCAGCCGATCGAGTTGAGGTAGGTGTTGTCGATGTTGCGGCCCAGCGGCCCCTTGCCTTCGGGGTGGTTGCGGTAGACGTAGTCGAGCGTGCTGCCCGAATCGAAACCGGTCTTGTGGCCGAGCGCGATACCGCTGGAGAGCTTGCCGCCGATGCGCAGGCCCGCGCGCGTCATGGCCCAGTAGGCGCCGCGCGGCGACAGAGGAGAGAGCGGCTCGGCCAGCGCGCGCGACTCGTCGGCCGTGTCGCCGCTCAGGTGCGCGGCGGTGCGGTCGACCGGCACGGCCGGCGCATCGAAGCGCTGCAGGATGAATTCGCGGATTTGCGCCACGGCCGGCGCGCGGTCCTTCTCGCCCAGGGTGTCATGGAAGAAGCCCGGCAGTTCGGTCTTGGTCTTGACCGCGCTGCCCAGCCGCTCGAAGAACTGGTGCTGCGGCTTGTGGTGCACCACCCAGTCGGCGCCCGAAATGAGCAGTTGCACCGGCAGCGTGATCGCGTTGGCATCGGCCACCACGCGGTCGGCCGCTTCGTACAGGCCCAGCAGGATGTTGACCGCGATCGGCCGCGAGATCAGCGGATCGCTCTCGTAGCTCGCGATGCGCTCGGGGTCGTGCGTGAGGAGCTTCGCCTTCACGTAGCTGTTGACGAAGAACAGGCCGCGCAGCTTGTGCATCAGCCCGAGCCCGGCGCGCGCGAAGGGCACGTAGAGCTTCACCTTGAAGGCGGGCGAGGCCAGCGTGAGGCCGCGCACCTTGGGGGCGTAGTCGTGCGCCCAGGTGGCGATGAGCACCGCGCCCACGCTCTGCGCGACCACGTGGATGTCCTGCTCGGCCACGCCGTGCGCCGAGCCGATGTGGTGGACGAAGGTCTGCACGTCGCGCACCGAGGTGCCGAAGCTCGGGCTGTAGCCGCGCTGCCCGGGCGAGCGGCCGTGGCCGCGCGCGTCCCAGGCGAAGAAGTCGAAGTCGGGCAGGTTCAGCTCGTCGACCAAGTGCGCCATGCGCGCACCGTGCTCATGGCCGCGGTGGAACAGCACGATGGCGCCGCGGCGCACGGCGCCCGTGGCCGGCCAGTGGCGGTAGAAAAGCGATTCGCCGTCGTGCGTCTGGAAGTGAAGCTCTTCGGCAATGCGTGGAGTGATGTCTGTCATTGAATCCCTGTCGATCTTTGTATGTGTTCAGTGGCCGGCAGCATCGGCTTCTGCCAATGCGCGGCGAATGCGGTTGACGGTGGTCCAGGCCACGAGCGCCGCCAGCAGCGGCATCAGCCACGCCGTCCAGCCCGGCAGCGGCCAGCCCAGCGCCACGTACAGGCCGAGCGCGCCGAACACGAAGGCTCGGTCGCTCTTGCCCAGCGGCCCGTCGTAGCGGCGCGAGGCGCCCACCGTGGGACCCAGTGCGCCGGCGAATTCGCTCAGCCCGGCCAGCACGATCACCGTGCCGACCCAGAACGGGCTGAAGGGCGCCACCAGCGCAAAGGGCAGGTAGAGCGCGGCGTCGGAGACCACGTCGGTCAGTTCGTTGAGGAAGGCGCCCAGCTTGCTCTGCTGGTGGTGCTCGCGCGCCAGCATGCCGTCGATGGCGTTGAAGGCCATGCGCAGGAACATCCATGCCGGAATGAGCCCGAAGGCCGCGAGCGAGGGGGCCGCGAAGAAAAGCCAAAGCCCGAGCACGACCGAGACGACGCACGCCGCCAGCGTGACCTGGTTGGCCGTGACGCCCATGGCATGCAGGCGGACCACCAGCGGCCGCAGCAGCGCCTGGAAACGCGGCTTCAATTCGTAGATCGACACGTGCTGCCTTCCCTCGTTCGTTATATGGCCGAAGCATTCTGCCAGCGAAGGCAGGTACTAAACTCCCTTGAAAACCTACCAAATGACGATCCAGACCGACGATTTCGCACCCGCCCCCCAACGCGTGGTGTCTGCCGCCCCCGCTTCGCCTAACGAGGAGGCCATCGAACGGGCCCTTCGCCCCAAGCTGCTCGACGAATACGTCGGCCAGGCCAAGGTGCGCGAGCAGCTCGAAATCTTCATCGGCGCGGCGCGCAAGCGCAAGGAAGCGCTCGACCACGTGCTGCTGTTCGGCCCGCCCGGCCTCGGCAAGACCACGCTGTCGCACATCATCGCGGCCGAGCTGGGCGTCAACCTGCGCCAGACCTCGGGCCCGGTGCTCGAGAAGCCCAAGGACCTCGCGGCGCTGCTGACCAACCTCGAGCCCAACGATGTGCTCTTCATCGACGAGATCCATCGCCTGAGCCCTGTCGTCGAGGAAATCCTCTACCCCGCGCTGGAGGACTACCAGATCGACATCATGATCGGCGAGGGCCCCGCGGCGCGCAGCATCAAGCTCGACCTGCAGCCCTTCACCCTGGTGGGCGCCACCACCCGCGCCGGCATGCTGACCAACCCGCTGCGCGACCGCTTCGGCATCGTGGCGCGGCTGGAGTTTTACACGCCCGAAGAGCTCGCGCTGATCGTGACCCGCAGCGCCCGCCTGCTCAAGGTGGAAACCGACGCCACCGGCGGCTTCGAGATCGCCCGCCGCTCGCGCGGCACGCCGCGTATCGCCAACCGCCTGCTGCGCCGCGTGCGCGACTACGCCGAGGTCAAGGGCGATGGCCGCATCACCGAGGAAATCGCGCACAAGGCGCTCGCCATGCTCGACGTCGATCCGCAGGGCTTCGACCTGATGGACAGGAAGCTGCTCGAAGCCGTGATCCACCGCTTCGACGGCGGCCCGGTGGGCCTTGACAACGTCGCGGCCAGCATCGGCGAGGAGCGCGACACCATCGAGGACGTGATCGAGCCCTACCTCATTCAGCAGGGCTACCTGCAGCGCACGCCGCGCGGGCGCATCGCCACGCTGGCGGCCTACCGCCACCTGGGCGTGACGCCGCCCTCCAGCCGTTCCGACGGACAGGATCTTTTCGGAGTCTGAAGACCCATGCACACCCATGACCTGAGCGCCTGGCAGCACGACCACCAGTTCGGCGCCGGCAATGCCGCCGCCGAGCGCAGCACGCGCCTCGTGATGTGGATCACCGCCGCGATGATGGTGATCGAGATCGGCGCCGGCTGGTGGTTCAACTCGATGGCGCTGCTGGCCGACGGCTGGCACATGAGCTCGCATGCGCTGGCCATCGGCCTCAGCGCCTTTGCCTATGCGGCCGCGCGCCGCTATGCACGCGACCCGCGCTTCGCATTCGGCACCTGGAAGATCGAAGTGCTCGGCGGCTTCGCGAGCGCGCTGCTGCTGCTCGGCGTGGCGGCGCTGATGGTGGTGGGCTCGCTGGAGCGGCTGTGGTCGCCTTCGGCGATCCACTACCCCGAGGCGATTTCGGTGGCGGTGCTGGGGCTGGTGGTCAACCTGGTCTGCGCGCGGCTGCTGGGCGGCACGCACCACGACCATGGGCATCACCACCACGGGCATGATCACGGTCATTCGCATGAACACGGCCATGACCTGAATCTGCGCTCCGCCTACATGCACGTTTTGGCCGACGCCGCCACCTCGGTGCTCGCCATCGCGGCATTGCTCGGCGGCTGGTTCTACGGCTGGGCGTGGCTCGACCCGGCCATGGGAATCGTCGGCGCGGTGCTGGTCGCCAGCTGGGCCCGGGGCCTGCTGAAGGAAACCGGCAAGGTGCTGCTCGACCGCGAGATGGACCACCCGGTCACCGAAGAGATCCGCGAAGGGGTGGAGACCACGCTGGCCGGTTCGGAAACCCGCGTGGCCGACCTGCACGTCTGGCGCGTGGGGCGCGATGCCTATGCCTGTGCGCTCACGGTGGTGACTCATTCACCGACGCTCACCGCCGACGAGGTGCGCGCCTGCTTCTCGATGCACGAGGAGATTCGCCACTCGACGGTGGAAATCCAGCGCTGCGCGGATTAGGTTTTCACCGCCTCCCGCTGCGCAAAGAGGGCGATGAGGCTTCGCGCCTTCAGTGCTTGACACCGGGAATCGGCACCGGCATGCAGTCGGGTATGTCTTTCATGGGCGGCGCCATGTTGATGCCTGCGTAGTTGCCGTCGAGGGTCGACCACGTGGGCGGATAGACATTCGATGAGACGTGCAACTTCGCTCCATCGAAAAGAACGCGGACTGCGCGCGCCGCTTCCAGGGCCCGGCGTTGTGCCAACTGCTTCGCATCGGGAGTGGTCTCGCGTGCAACGCCCTCGATATCTGCAGCCTCCAGGTGCGGGTACAGGCGCCGGAAGTGATCCAGCTTGTTGGCCAGCAGAACGATCTGATCTCGGCCCAAGGTCGCAGAGCCCTCATCAAAGGCCAGCATGATCATCAATGGTGGCTTGCATGCTTGCGCGGCATTGCCGATGCCCGACCCGATCAGGACGCTCAGAACGAAGAAAAGAGGTCTAGTCGGCATATATAGAACGAACCCCACGATGCTGTCCGCGTTGACCCTTGCCGCGCTGGGATTGGATGCCATCAGCTTCAGGCTCTGCGTCATCTGGTAGACCGTATCGTTCGACGAAAACACGTCGTCAAAGTGAGTCACCTCATGGAGGATGGTGGCCAGCTTCGAGTCGATTCTGTAGGAAACATCGGGAAGTTCGCAAAACGGAAGCCCTATTCCGATCGTGCGCGTCTTGAGGTCGGGTTTGCACACTTCGGCGGCAAGGAGACCGATGTTGCCAGAAGGGATGCAGCCGACATTTCGCATCGCTTGCTCTGAGTAGCGTACGAAGTTCGCTTCTGTCAGTCCCTTCAATACACGGATGCATGCCTTCAGGCCCTTGTCCAGGTGCTGTCGCAAATCTTCGTCGTTCTGGCCGAACCACTTGGTCACGCGCTCTCGTTCAGGCTTTCCCCACGCCGCCAGGTCCTTGACGCGTTTTTCGACCAGATCAACGGCGAGGTCTCGCAGCCCCAAGACCTTGATCGCGAACTCCTTGTTGGTCATGTTCGGGCAGATGTTTTCCGTCTGCTCGGCCTCGGGTGGATGGCGCACTGCCGCATCGACCAGCTTCTTGCTCGCTGCAACGGCTGCGGTATCTCCAGAGAACCATCCCTGCAATGGGATCGCGCTGGCTCTGAACGCTCCAACTGCGTTGGTCATGCCGTCGTCGAAGTTCGCCGATTGCTGCAACGTGGCCACGAGCGCAGGAGGAATCGGGCAGTGACAAACCACCACGTCGCCCTCCAATGCCACCTCTCCAAGGCATTGCATGCGCCGCGGCCCGCCTGCCTTTGCGATGATGCCGACGCTGCGGCATCCCTCACAGTACGCGCGTCCTCCGATGAGCGCGACCTGATGACCATGAATTTCGGCGGTGGGCCCGCCGTAGGGCAGCACCCGGCCTCCGGGCGCGGGCGGATCGCCCACCACGATGATTTTTCTTTCCACTTTTCCCTCCCAGGACTGTTTTTGGTGGGGCATTGTGGAGAGCGGATGGCCGCCCGCGCTTGGGCGTAATTCACGAAGCCGACTTTTCTTCAATGGACGCAAGTTCCGTGATCGAAGCAGGCCGGCGGCACCCGGCCGCTCGTGGGGGCAACTGCGGCCTTAAGCGCCCGGCCTGCGAACGTGCCGCACGATCAGAATCTGCGCCGCGTAGTAAGCCGCCAGCACCCACAACTGCGCCAGCGGCAGCGGCGCGACAAAACGGTTGATTGCCAGCAGCGAATCGCTCAGCATGAAGAAGCACGCGCCCACCGCCACCCATACCGCTGACGGGTCGGCTTCGCGCAGCACCGCCGCACGCCCGATGGCCTGCGCTGCCATGCACGCGATCACCACGACATAGACCCCGACAGGAATCCGCAGCGCCGGCGGCAGCCCGCCTTGCCAGAGAAACGCGTACATGCCCGCGCCGATCAGCAGCGTTGTCGCCAGCACCCCGCGCCGCGGGAACATGCCCACGCCGATGCGGAACAGCGCGATGTACGCCAGGTGCGCGAGCAAAAAGCAAACGAGCCCCGGCACGAACAGCTTGGCCGAGCCCATCAGCAGCACGTCGCCCGCCAGCGAGGCGACCAGCCCCGCGAGCAGCAGCCCGTCGAATCGCGTGACTGCACCAGACGCCATTGCACGCCGCGCCGCAAAGACGATGGCGATCGACAGCGCCAGCGGCTTGCAGATGTGGTGCAGCCAGTCGGTGCCCAGCGCCGCGCTTGCGGCGGCCAGCGCGGCCGTCTCGACCAGCAGCACCTCGGTGACGGAAATGCGCCCCTGCAGCACGGCACCGATGGCCCACAGGCTCGCCGTCAACCCGGCCAGCCAGACGGCGGAGCGCTGCAGCGGCATGCCATCGGAGAACCAGAGAAAGAAGGCCACGCCGCCCAGCATCAGCAGGAACTGAATGCCAGCGAACCACTGCACTCCGCGGCTGACCACAGGCTCGTAGCGCGTCACTTTCGCGATGTCGAACGCCGGCTTCGGAAACCGCGCCGCCACATCGGCCGGCCGCCAGCCGGGCGGCTTGAGCCACACGCGCAGCTTGTCGGCCCAGCTGCGCGCGTGCCACGAATCCTTGGCCAGCCCCCAGTACACCTCGGCATTCGCCCACAGCGGGTCCCAACTCTTCAATTCGCCGCGCGTGCCGTAGACGCAGCGCTCGTCCTCCTCGCGGAAGGTGCCGAACATGCGGTCCCACACAATCAGGATGCCGCCGTAATTGCGGTCCAGATACGTGTCGTTCACCGCGTGGTGCACCCGGTGGTTCGACGGCGAGCAGAACCAGCGGTCGAACCAGCCGAGCTTGCCCACCTGCTCGGTGTGCACCCAGAACTGGTAGAGCAAATCGACGAGCGCCACCACGACGAACACCAGCGGCGGCACGCCGGCCACCGCCATTGGCAGATAGAAGATCCAGCCCAGCAGCGCCCCGCTCGACGTCTGCCGCAGCGCGGTCGACAGGTTGTAGTGCTGGCTCTGGTGGTGCACCACATGCGCCGCCCACAGCACCGCCGACTCGTGGCCCATGCGATGCAGCCAGTAGTAGCAGAAGTCGTAGAACACCAGTGCCAGCAGCCAGCCGTACCAGGTCGTCCAGAAGTCGCGCGCCGCGTCCTGCGGAAAGAGCGCCACCGCCGAATACACGGCCGTGTATATGCCGATGCGCAGCAGCCCCGTGAGCACCGCGCTGATCTGGCTCAGCATGCCCAGCCCGATGCTGTTGACCGCATCGGCCAGCCGGTAGGTGTCCTGCCCGGTGCCACGGCGCGCGCGCACGCGGCCCACCGCGAACTCGATCGCGATCAGAAGAAAGAACACGGGGGTCGCAAGAACGATGATCTGGCCAGGTCGCATCGCGCGATTGTGGCGTTGCCGGGCCTGTTGATGCTATTTCCGGCGCCGCGTTGGCTGTCCAAGGGGCTGGCTGCAAGGCGCCCAAGCGCAGCAAGGCTTTGCCTTGCAAGCGCGGGCAACGCCGCAGACGGCCCCTTGGACAGCCAACCCTGCGGGAAGGTATGCCAGGGCAGCCCAGTCTGCGTTGCGCTCCTTGCGTGTGCATATGCACACGCGGCGTCGCGCGCCTTGACTGGTCCGCCCTGGCATACCTTCGCGACGCCGGAAATAGCATCAACAGGCCCTGGGCCACGCGTCACCGGGATGTCACGGGTGTGCCATCGCGGCGTCATGCGCGGATGGGAGCCTACCCGTCCATGCAACGCGACGACGCTTTCCTTCGCGCATGGCGCGACACGACGACCGGGACTTCTGAGCCGGAGGACGACGATCGCCAGCGTCCACCGCTTCAGTTCCGCACGCTCTGGATCTCCGACCTGCACCTGGGCACGCCCGGCTGCCAGGCCCGCGCCCTGCTCGACTTTCTGAAGCACACCGAGTGCGAGACGCTGTTCCTGGTCGGCGACATCATCGACGGCTGGCAGCTCAAGCGCCACTGGTACTGGCCGCAGGCGCACAACGACGTGATCCAGAAGCTGCTGCGCAAGGCGCGCAAGGGCACGCGCGTGATCTTCATCCCGGGCAACCACGACGAGTTCGCCCGCAAGTACCTCCATCACAACTTCGGCGGCATCGACGTGGCCGACGAATGGATCCACGAGACGGCCGACGGCCGCAAGCTCTGGATCATCCACGGCGACCTGTTCGACGGCGTGATCCAGTGCGCCAAGTGGCTCGCCTACGTGGGCGACTCGCTCTACGAATTCACGCTCAAGCTGAACCGCCATCTCAACTCGCTGCGCGCGCGCATGGGGCTGCCGTACTGGTCGCTGTCCAAGTACCTCAAGGGCAAGGTCAAGCGCGCGGTGAGCTACGTGGGCGATTTCGAGAACGCGGTGGCACGCGAGGCCCGCAAACGCGGCGCGCAGGGCGTGGTGTGCGGCCACATCCACCACGCAGAGATGCGCGACATCGACGGCATCCTCTACTGCAACGATGGCGACTGGGTCGAAAGCCTGACGGCGCTCGCCGAGCATGCGGACGGCACGCTGGAGATCATCGATTGGGCCGAGCACATGCCGGTGGCGTCGAAGGGGATGGCACGGGAAGTCGTTGCGGTCTGAATCGCGGCCGATTGCTCGCGGCGGTGCGGTGATGCCTTGACGTTGCTGCTCGCCATATTCGAGGATTGAAGTCGGCACGGGCCAATTGATGGGAGTTCTGGCTTCGAAGCCGTGAATTTTTGCGTTCTTGCGTCTCCCATCGCCGTGGTGGTAGTCGTTTGACTATTGTTTGCGAATGTGCGGCTTGTGTGTGCCCCAGACTTTTTGGATTGCCATCCATCAAGCCTGTCGCTCGTGCCCCAAACTCTCTCCGTCATCAGCACCGCCATCCCTACAAGCCTGGGGCTACCCGCACTGGTGCCAGTGCGGCTTGCCGGCCGGGAAGGTGTCAACGGCCTCTTCGAATATGAAATCATCCTCAGGACCCCCAATGCGCTGAACCTCGGCGCAAGCGGCGCAGCTGATTACAACCTGGACGGCTTCATCGGGCACGCCGTGACTTGCGTGAGCGGGCTCGACGGCGAATACAGCGCCGGCAGCATTCCCAAGGAGACGGCCGGCAAGTACACCAACCATGCGGCAATCCATGGCTATGCTCCGGCCGATTCCAAAGCGCCCGAAAAGTTGAACGGCGAAGCCTGCGGCACCAAGGAAATGGCCGCTGACAAGGGTGGCAACTCGGTGTCGCGCCGATGATCGACGGCGTTGGGGCCGAAGGTCGAGCTGCCAATGGCGAAGAATTGCTCAATGCGCTCATCCAAGGCTGGAATGCGTTGACCGTGCTTCCGTCCAGGGAGTCCGCAGACGCACGCAAGCGCGAGAAGGAGGCGCTCCCCCAGCGGGCCTACCTGGTATTCAACCGCTGGGATGGCAATCCTCTGGCACGAGAGCTGTGTGAACAGTTTCCGAAATGGGCGCGCGACCGCATCAACGTGCCCGACAGTTACTTCGAGTATCGCGAAGAGCGTGCACCGTGCCTGCTGGAGTTGCCCGAAGAGTTGGTTGTCTCCATCCCCGGACTCAAGATTCGAGACGTGCGCGCATGGTTGGCGCATTGTCTGGAGGTCGCTTCCCAGCGGGCGAACGAACGCGTCACCAAGCAGGACTTCTGCGGCGTGGTCATCAGCCCGGAATCGGAGCAGAAAATCGTCCGGCATTGGGTTGGCCTGGGCGATCAACGACCGCCGGGCAGTGAAGACAGCGTGCTGTTTCGCTACCACGACCCGCGCGTCATGCAGCGGGTCTGGCCTGCGCTGAGTCCCCTGCAGCAAAGCCGGTGGCTCGGGCCGGTCACGCAATGGTGGTCGCTCATGCAACCCTGGGGCCCCTTGCGCGACAGGCCCGAGCCTGCCCAATGGTTCCGTGCCAAAGCGCCGGTGCTTCCCTGCGGAGCGCAGGCGGGTGGATCGCCGCGCGATCTGCTCGACGAAGCGCAGTGGTTCCTCTCGGGCATCTCGCCGGACGCCAACTCGATCTGGCGCAGCTATGCCAAGCACGACGTACCGCCCGACGCCCAGCCCGATCCGGAAAGCTTGCAGCAAATGCTGGCCGATGCCGCGCGCATGAACCTGAAAAACATCGACCTCGAAGACTATGTCTGGATCACCTGGATGCACGCCCCCAAGGAAGGCCCGGCGCGCGCCATGGACTGGAGCCTGCCGCACCTCGCACCGACTTTGAACCGGATCGAAGACCAGCTGCGCGATAGGCCCGACGCCAGTTTTTCGATGCTTCTGAACGAGACCATTCAGCCTCAGAAAAGATAAGCCATGGCTTGCAAGAACCCCTGTGATCAATGCGCCCAAAGCGGAGTGCCGATTCTGTTCACGCGCTACGCTGCCGCCTACAGTTGCACCGAGAGAGGCGCGGCGGCGCTGGAAAAGCTCAAGCCCGGCGGCAACTTCAGGAGCCAGCCAGGCGGCGTGGCGCTCCAGACAGCCCAGTACAACGTGCGCATGCTGCGCGCTGGCTACTTGTACATCCGCATCGAAACCAACTGCCGGCGCCCCGCCTGGTTCGGCTACGCAGTGCATTCGCATGGCTACCTGACCCGATTCGATGTCGATCACCCGAACGAAGCCGAAGGCCTTGCCGCATGCAGTCCGCAGGATTGGGGGGCCAACAGAAGCCTTGTGTGGATCAAGGGTGCTGGAGATGTCACGAAGCTGAACTATCTGTTCCACCCCGACCCGGTGGACCCCGACCACTTGAACAGTGTCATCGACAAGGACCTCGACAAGTACACGCAGAGTTTCGACGTGGCCAGCTGGATCAACGGCCGAAAGGCCGCGCCCGACACCGCTGTGCCCACTCCAGACGCAGGTGGCTGGAACGTGGCCGAATTCAAGGCGCTGAAGGACGAAGCCGTTCGCAACGCGTTGGATCCCCAGTTGTACGGCCTGATGGGCGGCAATGCAGTGGAGCGCGGGTGGGGCGACCATGAAGAGACCAGGACTGTGGACACCCCCTCCTACACCCCAATGGGCGACTATGCCGGGGCATATCCGACCACGGAGACCGTCACCATCAGGCAACCCGACTACGCGGGTGCCCACGGCAAGCGCCTGCAAAAAATCACCAAACTCCTGGCCGACAACAGTGGTGCCATCGTCGCGTGCGAAGACGCCATTGGTATTGCGCAGGAACTGGGGCACCTGCAGGCCGAGGCGCAAACCATCTACAGCCACTGGCAGGCATCGAGTGCCACAGGGCATCACAAGGACGTGAGCAACGAATGGGTGTTCCAGACGGCGGTCGGGGCGCAGGGCCTGATCGCGCTCGCACAACAAGGCGCGGTCGCGCGCGTTGACCGAGGCTATGCGGAGTCGGCACGCATCCATGCGCCGCTGCCGCGCGATCCCCAGGAAGCCGCCAAGGAAAGCGCACTTCGGAGCGCAGCGCGCGCGGCCAACCACCATCGCGAACTCGGCAACGCCCAGTCGGCCATTCAGCTCGCTTGCAACCAATGGTTCGATCAGGCTGCGGCACGCGACATCCTGCAGGAGCAAAAATTCCGGCAGGGGCAAGCGCAAGACAAAGTGGCAGCGCTGGGCCGCGATCAGAACAAATGGGTGCTCAGCAGTACGCTGCTCTCTGCCCTGGGCCGCTTCAGCAATCAGGATGGAAAGATCAACAAGCCCGGCGGCGGTGCCGCATCGAGCCTGCATCTCGCGCAGTGCCTGTCCGGCCTGGAAACGCATGAAGCTGGCCGGCAGGCACTGTTGGCAATGAATCCGTGGGGCGGCAGCCTGCTGTCGCGCGTGATGTGCTTCAACAGCGCCACCCTTCAGGCTGCCTACAAGAACCTGGAGAACGGCAAGTTGCCTGGTCCATCGATACCCGCGCCAGATCCCGAAACCGCTATGGCCGACACGCTGGCAACCAGCCTCAAATTGGTTGCCGGGCGCCTGGCCTTGGGCGACAAGGCACTGGGCTTCATCGAAGAAGCGAACAAGGCAGATGCACCCGCAATGCTGCGAAAGGCGGCGTGGGTGGGTCATGTGTTCTCCCTGCTCTCGGTGCGCGCCGCGACTGGCATCGGCGGCTTGAAAGCATCGCAACTGGAAGCGCGCATGGTGCAGCACCTGGCCCTGGCCGGCATGAGCACCATGGGCAGCACGGTACACAAAGCTGTGGCGCAGTTGCAGACCGACGTTGCAGAGAACGCCAAGCGCATCGCGTTGCGGGCCAAAAAGCTGGAGTCCATTGCCGACCCGGCCACCCGCGCTGGCAAGGCCGCGGCGCTGGAGCGCGCACGCGGTGCGGCCCCCGGCACGCGTGCCGCGATGCTGGGCGCGCTGATGGATCTGGGCGCCGCCATCATCAAGGGCAACCAGCTGGAGGCCAAGCTCGATGCGCGCAGTGCCTTCGACCTTGCAGGCCAGTTGCTGCAAGGCGTCGGCAGTCTGTATGACTGGCGCGCCAAGGCGTATGAAGCAACTATCTTCAATGGGGTGAAAGGGTATGACGTCTACAAGTACGCGGCGCACAGTGAAGGACTGGACAGCATCAACGCGCTGCATCTCAAGAGCCTGCGGGTGACGGCATTCAAGTTTCTGGGGCCGGCGGCTATGTTTTCGGTGGTGCTGGATGGGATGGATGCGTGGAAGTCCGGTCTGCGCGGGCAAAGAGGGTTGGCAATTGCGCAAGCGGCAAGCGCTTTTGGAGCCATCTTCACGATTGGGAGCGCTGGCGCAGCCATCTTCGCGGCAGGCATCGGAGCCGGTGCGGCTGCGTGGGGCATCACTGCAGCGATCTTGGGCTTGGTGGGAGCCGTGTTGGGTATCGGCGGCACGATCTTCGTGCTTCTCTTGAGCGAGGACAAGTGGATCACTTGGCTACGCGACATTCCCCTTAACAAGAAACGCAAAGGCCAGAAACCGGTACACGATAACTTGCGGGATACGCTGCAAGAGCTGGCCAATGCCAAGCGTGACCTGCAACCTGCTTGACACATCCATCATGTTTATTCGCGAAGAGGGCTATGCCCGCCTACACAGATCGGCCGTGGCAAAAAGTCGTGCACACATCAATCTGGATGGACAAAAGCAATGGCCGACCAATCGCTCTGGTGCTAGGGGCATCACGATGCCCAATGGCAGCGCCTACGCGCAGAACGAGGCCTATCTGGAGCTGTGCAATCCAGGGTGGAGTTTGCAGTGGCGCGCGGGCATCGGGAATCTCTATGTGATCTGTCCAGCGCTGCTAGTCATTTGGGGGTGGTACGGATTTGCGGTGCATCCGCTACTCTTTGCAGAGATCATCTTCTTTTGGCCGACCATAGCCTATGGAGCCGATGATTGGCCTTATCTTGTTTTTGGCTGGCTTCTTCTGCTTCCCCTGGCTCTAGCCTCCGCCTTCCTCATCTACATGTGGTTCTGCAAGATGGGCATGCGCACCTGCTTCTTCACTTCCGCACGAGGCCGCATCCGCTTCAATCGGATCACACGCAAGGTGTATGTGCTGCGTCCCCAGTACTGCGGTGGCAACGCGGTGTTCGATTGGGATCGACTGGTCGCACTGTTCGATCCCCAAAGCACCAACTACTGGGACAAGCAGGACGTTGCGATGCTGGCTCTCTACCACCCTCCCTTCGACGCCGACGACCCCACGGCCCGAGGCGAAGACTGCCTGTTCGCAGGCCCCGCCGTCACAGGCCCCAGCGGCGCAGCCCATCTGTGGGAGTACATCCGCCAGTACATGGAAACAGGTCCCACCGTCGATCGCATTCCCGCTGACGCACCCGCCAACTTCAAGGGCATCGCGCGTTACCTGCATCCTGACTACACCACCTACTGCGGCCTACCCAGCCGCCGCCAGTACCGGCTGGAGTGCAGGCCCGGCTTCATGGAAACCTTCTTTCACATGAGCAGCCAGATCACATGCAGTTGGCCGCGCTTTCCCAAGGAGTGGCAGAGCGACAGCGGCATGGGCGAGCCCGAAGACCGACCTGTGCAAACGGGCGCCGTGATGACGGCGTTGGTGTACCGGGCGCAGGGCCGGTTGAGCAAGGCGGATGAAATCGAGTTCCTCACGCAGTTCGGCACGGCGGAGGCGCTGGCTGAAGCCCAGGCGCGTAGAGATTGACTGATCGGTCGCGCCCGAGCAATCAACACCATCAAAGCAAAAATCAACAATGGATCAAGAAAATCCCGGGCACGCTCGACGCCCAGACCGTAGCGCAAGGGCCGACGCTTTCCCACACCAGGAGGCTGAAGAATCCCATGCCTCTTCGCGAAGAGTTCACGCGCACCGCTCACAACCATTTCGAGCAACTTGCCCGGCGCCTTGCCGCAGCCACCGCTCCCAATCCCCCGCCCCGGCCTCTGCTGATGAGCCCGCAAACCCTCGCGCGCCAATCTCCGCAGCCTGACCGCCTTGTTGCCGTCCAGGCGGCCCGCGTCCCTCTGATCGAGGCCGCGCGGCCGCTGCTGCTTGCGCTTGCCCGCATGCCTCGGCAACTCGATGCCGCACGGGGCAATGCCTTGCATGGTGATCTTGCGCATCAAGTCGGCACGTTCCAGTCCGTCTGCAGCGATGCCCGGATCCGCCACGAGTACATCACCGGCGCGAGCTACACGCTGTGCACCGCACTGGACGAAGCCGCGGGCTTGTCCGCTCAAACGAAGGAACCGGCCGACGACGGGCACATCTGGGCAGATCGGTTGTTGGCGATCCGGTTTCACGGCGATGGCAAAGGTGGCGAGAACGTCTTCAGGATCATGGCAAACGTACTGAAGAATCCGGCCGAGCACATCGACCTGCTGGAGCTTCAGCTCGTCGTCATCGCGCTCGGGTTTGAAGGTATGTACCGCACAGCCGGCAACGGCAAGCGCGTACTCGATGAGATTCGTCATACCCTGTGTGAAACCGTGCGCTCGTGCCGGGGCGATGCGGTGCCCGCAACGCACTGGATTGCGATAGAACGCCTGCTGTGGGCGCCTTTGCCGCCCGGCGGGATGGCCGATACAGCGGCAGATCTTTTTCGCTGAACGTCGGCCGGTCCATCAACCGCCGCGCGTTGGCTCCTTCCGGGTCGCGTGGTCGAACTGCTGCCGCCACACATCGTAGTGGCGCCACATGCTCTTGTTCATCTCATCCATCCACAGCCACCAGTTCAGCGCGAGCTTCCCGGGGTCGTGGGCGATGGGTGAAAGAGACGGGGCCGGCGGATCGGGCAATTCGTAGTCGCACAGCCGCTCGACGCTGGCGTGCGAGAAACCGGGTGTGGTGGTGGCGGGCATGGTGCTCTCCATTGAGTGCAGCGCATTCTCTGGCGCACAGAACAACTCCCGGACGCCGATTCTGCGCGGCTGCCCCACGTCGCCGCAGAGGGCTATCCCGGGTGTGCGAACGAACTACCGAAACCGGTGAGGGTTCGTCCGATCCGACGATGCCACCGCCACGCCCCGCGGGTGCACACTCGCCGCTGCACTCCAACGGGACCCCATCATGGCCTGGACACTCAGCGCAGCCGAATCGGCATTCCAGAACGAGGTTCGCGACTTCCTCTCGCGCGAGCTGACACCCGAACTCCGCGCCGCCGGCCGGCGCTGCTCGGGCATCTTCAGCGACTACGCCGAAGGCAACGGCTGGCACCGCATCCTGGCCAAGCGCGGCTGGAGCGTGCCGCACTGGCCCGTCGAGCACGGCGGCACGGGCTGGACGCCGATGCAGCACTACCTTTTCGCAGCCGAGCTGGCCGCGGCCGACGCGCCGCAGCGCGCGCCCATGGGGCCGGGCATGGTCGCGCCGGTGATCGTCGCCTTCGGCACCGAGGCGCAGAAGCGCGCGTGGCTGCCGGGCATCCGCTCGGGTGAGGACTACTGGTGCCAGGGCTACTCGGAGCCGCAGTCGGGCTCCGATCTGGCCTCGCTGCAATGCAAGGCCGTGCGCGATGGCGACCACTACGTCATCAACGGCACCAAGATCTGGACCACCCACGCGCAGTACGCCAACCGCATGTTCTGCCTGGTGCGCACCGCCTCGGGCGGCAAGCCGCAGCAGGGCATCAGCTTTCTGTGCTTCGACATCCCGGCACCGGGCATCACCATCCGGCCGATCATCAGCATCTCGGGCGATCACGAGCTGAACCAGGTGTTCTTCGACGATGTGCGCGTGCCCGCCGAGGGACTCATCGGCGAAGAGAACCAGGGCTGGACCATCGCGAAATACCTGCTGCAGCACGAGCGCGGCGGCGCGTGGACGCCGATGCTGCGCGCGCGCCTGCGCCGGCTGCACGCGGCGGCGGATGCGATCACCGATGCGCAAGAGGCCGACGACCTGGCCCTGCGCCTGGCCGAAGCCGAATGCGCCATCGACGCGCTTGAGGCCACCGAGCTGCAATCGCTGCGTGCGCAGGCCCGCGGAGAGCCGCTCGGCATCCGCCCCTCGATGGGCAAGGTGCTCGGCTCCGAGCTGCGCCAGCGGCTGACCGAACTCGGCGTCGAGATCGCCGGCCACTACGCTGCGGTCAACCTGCCGCTGGACGACGGGCTGCAGGGCGAACTGCCGATCCCGGAGGAGGCCGTGTTCTCGATGTCGGCCTACCTCAACGACCGCGCCGCCTCCATCTACGCCGGCTCCAACGAGGTGCAGCGCAACATCGTCGCGGCCCACCTGCTGGCCCGCTGAGGTCCTTGTCATGAGCACACTCACTACCGAAACCGACGACACCCTCGCGATGCTGCGCGACAGCCTCGCGCGCTACCTCGACGACCACCACGGCTTCGAACAGCGCCTGCATGCGCTCGCGAAGGCCGACGATGCGCCGCCGCCGTTCTGGCAGGGCCTCTCGCGCGAACTCGATCTGCTGGGCGCCGCACTGCCCGAATCGCAAGGTGGCCTGGGCCTGGGCATGGCCGCGCACCTCGCGCTGATGGAAACACTGGGCGGCGCGCTCGCGGCCGAGCCCTATCTCTCGACGATGGTGATCGGCGCCGGCCTGCTGCAGCGCCATCCCGGCGCACAGACCGATACGCTGCTCGCGCGCATCGTCGCGGGGCTGGCCGTGCTGGCCTTCGCGCACAGCGAGCCGCAAAGCCGCCACGAGCGCACCGACGTGCAGGCGCAGCTGGTGCGCGAGGGCGACGGCTTCCGGCTCGATGGCCTCAAGGCCGTGGTGCAGGCTGCGCCGTGGGCCAGCCACTTCATCGTCTCGGCGCGCAGCGGCCAGGGCCTGTCGCTGCTCGTAGTGCCTAAAGACACGCCCGGCCTGCGCCTGCGCGCCTACCCGACGCGCGACGGCAACCGCGCGGCCGACATTGCCTTCGACAACGTGCGGCTGCCCGCCGAATCCCTGCTCGGCACCGAAGGCGGCGCGCTGCCGCAGATCGAACGCGCGCTCGACGAGGCCACGCTCGCCATCTGCGCCGAATCGGTCGGCGTCATGCGCCGCCTGCTGCGCGACACGCTTGACTACGTGCGCCAGCGCAAGCAGTTCGGCGTGCCGATCTCCAGCTTCCAGGTGCTGCAGCATCGCCTGGCCGACATGCACATGGCGCTGGAGCAGGCCGCGGCGCTCACCGCGAGCGTCGGCGAAATCGTCGACGCCGCGAGCGATGACGAACGCGCTCGCGCGGTCTCGTCCGCCAAGGTGGCCGCCGCCAAGGCCTGCAAGGCCGTGGGGCAGGGCGCAGTGCAGCTGCACGGCGGCATGGGCATGACCGAGGAGTTGGCCATCGGCCACTACGTGCGCCGCGCCACGCTCATCGAAGGCCAGTTCGGGCCGCCCGCTTGGCATCTGCGCCGCGTGGCGAAATTGCGCGCCTCCATATAGAAGGAGACAGAGAAGGAGATAACAGGCGCATTCGTCGCTTTGGACGATGCACCCCCGCCGCCCCCGGGCCAAGATGCCTCCACATACAGGAGACAGACCATGGCAGGTCCATTGCAAGGCCTTCGGGTGATCGAGATGGCGGGCATCGGCCCCGGCCCGTTCTGCGCGATGCTCTTCGCCGACATGGGCGCGGAGGTGATTCGCATCGAGCGCCCCGGCACGCGCACCGCGCCCCACGACATCCTCGCGCGGGGCCGCAGCACGCTGCAGATCGATCTGCGCGCGGAAGGCGCGGCGTCGTCCGTGCTCGACGCCATCGCCAAGGCCGACGTGCTCATCGAGGGCTTCCGCCCCGGCGTGATGGAGCGGCTGGGCCTGGGCCCCGCCGAATGCCATGCGCGCAACCCGCGCCTGGTCTACGGCCGCATGACCGGCTGGGGCCAGCACGGCCCGCTCTCGCACGCGGCGGGCCACGACATCAACTACATCGCCATCAGCGGCGCGCTGCACGCCATCGGCCGCGCGGGCGAGCCGCCGGTGCCGCCGCTCAACTACGTGGGCGACTTCGGCGGCGGCGCGATGCTGCTGGCCTTCGGCATCCTCGCCGCGCTGCACGAAGCCAAGGGCTCGGGCCTGGGGCAGGTGGTCGATGCGGCGATGACCGACGGCGCGGCGCTCCTGTCTTCGATGATGTACGGCTTCAAGTCGGCCGGCATGTGGAGCAACCAGCGCGGCGAGAACATGCTCGACGGCGGCGCGCACTTCTACGACACCTACGCCTGCGCCGACGGCAAGTACGTGGCCGTGGGCGCCATCGAGCCGCAGTTCTATGCGCTGCTGCGCGAGCGCTGCGGCATCGCCGACGACACCGCCTTCGATGCGCAGATGGACGCCGACCGCTGGCCGCTGCTCAAGCTGCGCATGGCCGACCTGTTCCGCACCCGCACGCGCGACGAATGGTGCGTGCTGCTCGAAGGCAGCGACGCCTGCTTCGCGCCCGTGCTCGACTGGGACGAGGCGCCCGAACATCCGCACAACGTGGCGCGCGGCACCTTCGCGAACGTCGGCGGCGTCGTGCAGCCCGCGCCCGCGCCGCGCTTCAGCCGCACCGCGCCCGTGATGCCGCCCGCCATTGCGAAGGACGACGGCGAAGCGATGCTGCGCCGATGGGCAGCGACGACAGTGCCCGTCACGGTCAGCTGAAAAAACAGGGAGACGATACCCATGTTCCTCACCCAGCTCCTGCACAAGGGCCGCCGCGAGAAGGCCCGCGCCACCGCCGTGGTCTGCGGCAGCCAGCGCCTGGACTTCGGCCAACTCGCCGACCGCGTCGCGCGGCTGGGCGCCGTGCTGCAGAAACTCGGGATGCAGAGCGGCGACCGCGTCGGCATGATGAGCCTCAACTCGCACCGCTTCGTCGAGTACTTCTTCGGCACCTGGTGGGGCGGCGGGGTCATCAACCCCGTCAACATCCGCTGGAACCCGAAGGAGGTCGCGTATTCGCTGGACGATTGCGACACCCGCATCCTGCTGGTCGACGATCTCTTCGCCCCGATGGCGCCCGCGCTGCGTCAGCTCTCCACCTCGCCGCGCACCGTGGTCTATTGCGGCGACGGCGTGGTGCCCGAAGGCATGGCCGGCTACGAGGCGCTGCTCGCCGAAGCCGAGCCCATCGACGACGCGCCGCACAGCGCCGACGAACTCGCCGCCGTCATGTACACCGGCGGTACCACCGGCCAGCCCAAGGGCGTGATGCTCACGCACGGGAGCATGTACATCAACGCGCTCGGCACCGTCGCCGCATTGCCGCGCGACACGCAGGATGCGGTGGCCATCGTCGCGGCGCCCATGTTCCACATCGCCGGCTGCGGCATCGCGCTGCAGAGCCTGCAGCGGCTGGTGCCCATTCACGTGGTGCCGATGTTCGATGAGCTTGCGGTGCTGCAGACCCTGCAGTCGGCGCGCATCACCGAGATGTTCCTGGTGCCGACCATGATCAAGCGCGTGATCGAGCATCCGCGCTTCGCGGAGTTCGACCTCTCGCACCTGCGGCTGCTGTCCTACGGCGCGGCGCCCATCGACGCGGCGCTGCTCGACCAGGCCATGCGCGCCTTTCCGCGCACCGCGTTCGCGCAGGTCTACGGCATGACGGAGCTCTCGCCCGTGGTCACTGCGCTGCCCCCGCACTGCCACCAGCCCGGGCCCGACCGCGAGCGCCTGCTGCGCTCGGCCGGCACGCCCATTGCCATCGCGGAAGTCCGCATCGTCGATGGCGACGACAACGAACTGCCCCTCGGCCAGGTCGGCGAGATCGTCGCGCGCGGGCCGATGGTGATGAAGGGCTACTGGAACAAGCCGCAGGAAACCGAGGCTGCGCTGCGAGGCGGCTGGATGCACACCGGCGACGGCGGCTTCATGGACGCGCACGGCTTTGTCTACGTGGTGGACCGCATGAAGGACATGATCGTGAGCGGCGGCGAGAACGTGTATTCGGCCGAGGTCGAGAACGCCATCGCCCAGCTGCCGCAGGTGCTGATGTGCGCCGTGATCGGCGTGCCCGACGACAAGTGGGGCGAGCGCGTGCATGCTGTGATCGTGCGGCGCGAAGGCATGGCGCTGGAGGCCGAGGCCGTCATTGCGCACTGCCGCGAACAGATCGCCACCTACAAGTGCCCGCGCAGCGTGGAGTTTCGCGATGCGCTGCCGCTCTCGGCCGCGGGCAAGCTGCAGAAATTCCAGTTGCGCGAGCCCTTCTGGGCCGGCAGGACGCGCCGCGTCGGCTGACCGGCGACATTTTCAGAACTGCAAAGGACAACGCCAATGCCCATCGATTTCAGCCGCTCCTGGAGCGACGAAGACCTGGATCTCTATCGTGACAACGTGGTGCGCTTCGTCGAAACCGAAGTGCTCCCGCACGACGAAGAAGCCCGCAAGCGCGGCCACGTGGGCCACGAGGTCTGGCGCAAGGCCGGCGCGCTCGGCCTGCTGTGCGCCGACATTCCCGACGACTACGGCGGCGCCGGCGGCGACTTCCGCCACGAGGCGGTGGTGTACGAAGAGATGTCGCGCCGCGGCCTGACCGGCATGGCCACCTCGGTGCACGCCATCGTGGCGCACTACGTCTTCAACCACGGCACCGAGGAACAGAAGCAGCGCTATCTGCCCCGCATGGCGAGCGGCGAGCTGGTCGGCGCCATCGCCATGACCGAGCCCGGCGCCGGTTCCGACCTGCAGGGCGTGCGCACCCGCGCCGAGAAAAAGGACGGCGGCTACCTCATCAACGGGTCGAAGACCTTCATCACCAACGGCTACCTCGCCGGCCTGGTGCTGGTGGTGTGCAAGACCGACCCTGCGCAGGGCGCCAAGGGCACCTCGATCCTCATCGTCGAGACCGAGGGCTGCAAGGGGTTCCGCGTCGGCCGCGTGCTCGACAAGATCGGCATGAAGGCGCAGGACACTTCCGAGCTCTTCTTCGACGACGTGCGCGTGCCCACCGATGCGCTGCTCGGCGGCCAGGAGGGCCAGGGCTTCTTCCAGTTGATGAGCGACCTGCCGTATGAACGCACCATCATCGGCGTGAGCGCGCTCGCGGCCATGGAAGGCGCCTACCAGGCGACGCTCGACTACGTGCGCGACCGCAAGGCCTTCGGCAAGCCGATCGCCGAGTTCCAGAACACCAAGTTCAAGCTTGCCGAGATCGCCACCCAGATCAAGGTGGGCCGCGCCTTCATCGACCGCTGCGTCGAAGACCTCGTGGCCGGCCGGCTCGACACCGCCACCGCCTCCATGGCCAAGCTCTGGGGCACCGAAGCGCAGGGCCGCGTGATGGACGAATGCCTGCAGCTCTTCGGCGGCTACGGCTACATGAGCGAATACATGGTCGCGCGCATGTATGCCGACGCGCGGGTGCAGCGCATCTACGGCGGCACCAACGAGATCATGAAAGAGGTGATTTCGCGGGCGCTCTGAGGCAGCGCCGCTGCCGATGCCGCGCTCAGGTCAGCCGGCGGATCTCGGCGCGTGCGATCTCGCGGTGGTGGTACGAGGGCGAGATGCCGATGAACCGCGTGTAGCGCTCCACCGCGCCCACGGTGTTGCCCGTGTCTTCCAGCTCCAGCGCCTCGAGCATGAACTGGGTGAAGAGCTTGTTGGCGTCGGCCTCGCGGTCGGACGCGGCGAGCGTCTTGGGCCGCAGCTCGGGCCGTATCGCGAAGATCCTGCGCTGCACTTCCATCACCTCGAGCAGCGCGCGGCCGATGCCCTCGATGTTCTCGGAGGTCGGCTCCAGCTGCGCCTCGTGCACCTCCGTGGCGGCCTGGTCGAGCAGATGGGAAGCTACCCGCAGCAGCTGATGGAGGGGCTTGAGGTTCCTCATGGCCGGGCCGTCTGGCCGCCGGCCCTGTGCTGGAAGGAGAGTTCTGGCGGCGACTGCTTTTGTTGCTGTGGTTGCGGCTGCAACTGTTGCTGCTCGGCATCCTTGAGCTTCTGCGCGAGCTGGCGCGCGCGTTCGGCAATGGCGAGGCTCTTGGCCATGTCGTGGCCGTGCTCCTTGACCGAGAAGGCCTTGCACACGCTGCCCTTGCCTGCGGTGAACGTCGTTGCCAGCCAGTAGCCGGGATGGCCCGCATTGGGCATCTTGAACTGCACCCCGCTCACGCCGCTGGAGTTGGTGCAGCGGGTGATCTCGGACTTGGAGCGCTTGATGGCGCGCGGGCCCGGCGGCTGCACCGTCATGCCCTGGCGGATCGCCTCTTCGGCCGGATGCAGCCGCGCCAGGCCCGACATGCGGGCGAGCTGCTTCTCGCGCTCCTGGATGGCGAGGGCCAGTGCCGCGTTGCCCGTGGAATCGACCGGGAAATCGGTGCGAAGAATCTCGTCCTGCCCGATGTAGGTCTTGGCGACCCACGCCCGCACCCGGCCGCCGGAGGCGACCTGGCAGAAGACGCCTGAAACGCCCGTGGTGTTGTTGGCCCGGAGCTTTTCGGCCCGCGTGCGCCGCGCCACCGGCGGCACGTTGCGCACCACGGCATCGCGCCAGTCCTGCGCCTGGACCAGGGCCTGTTCAATGCCGCCGTAGCTCGCCTTGCCGAACTGCTTGTAATAGCGGGTGCCGTTACGCACGAGCGAGACCTCGTAGCCCCAGGGGCGAGGGGCGATGCCGTACATGGCGGCGGGGTTGGGGATACCTCTGGGCATTGCTCGACGTACGCCTGTGCTGTTCTGACAGGGATGCTATGAAATGCGGAATGGTGGCGGTATCACCGATTTCCGTAGTCCGAGGGGTTCGAGGCCGTGATGGAGCGGCGGTAGAGCAAGGGGGCGCATCCAACGTGCGTAGCGTCACCACCCGATCCATGCTTTTTTTGAAGGTTGGACAGGCTGCAATAGCAGCTTGGCGTGCCTCGCAGCCTCAGCGTCGTTGCGCTCGAATTTTCATTAAACAATGAAGAAGGCCAATTATTTCTTGGCCGAGGTTGCCGTCTGTTTTTTTGCCATGGCCGGTGACATATCACGAATCGTCCAGATCATTTGGCGCCCTTCTGCCCTAATGACGTACGCTAAAAATTGCTCGGCAAGCATCGGATGATGAGCGACCAGGAATTTCATTCTAGGAACCGCTGACATTTGCAAATCCGAGCGAAGCTTCATGCATATTTTGAACCGGCACTACAGGAGCAATATGAGCGATATTGGGCGGAGCACAAATGAAAAAGACGGAACACTTCGTGGCACGATCTATCAGGGAGATATGACTTCTCATGGTGGTGTTGTAGTAGGTGCCTCAGGGCATATGACGAAGGCCGATGGAAAGGCAAACGCCCGCGTGGGCGATATGGTGACTTGTCCCCGGTGCCGGCCGCACGTCTTCCCGATCGTCACTGGTGACGACACAATCACCGATTGGGGCATCGCTGACCGCGAAACGGAGACGTTATCGGCTGTGGAGCCGTGTTGATTGCCAAGTCTGCGCCAGCGAACACCATGGCGGCCGCGATGGCAATGCGAAATATTGCGGAGTTTCGATACGACGAAAGGGTAAGGCTGAGTCACGAGTTGATCGCTGGCTTGCCCTATTACATCGAAGTTTCCGATGGGAGAAAATACAGCGGCCGAGTCGACGAGGACGGCCATCTGCCAAGAATTTTCACGGAATTTGCAGACACCTATAAGATTTATTGGGGCGACGAGGCATTGGCAAGAATGGAAGAGGAACAGGCATGAGTTCTGCCCTCAAACAAGAATTCAATGTCCAGACCAATCTGCTCGATGGGTCAATATGTACCGTCCAAGTGCCGGCGATAAGGTTTGCCGATTTATGGGCAAGCTATCCGGACGAGGCGCCCTATGTCGATCCGAAAACCGGTGAGCCGCCAAAAGGGTACGAAGACCAATGTGCCATCAAGGTCAGCGTGGCCATCCTCGGCGCCGGCGGGAAAATGAAATCCTTCAAGGGAGCGACCGTGAATGTGGGAGGCGAAAAACTGGCAATCCGCGCTCAAGAGCTTGCGGGATGGCTTGCGCTGCAGCCTCTTTGTGGCTTACCGAGGAAGCCCGAAAACGTAACGGGTAAGGATTGGCAGGACAAAATAAAAGGTCGAACCGGAATAATCTTTTTCAAAGACTACTGGTTGCGAAAAGGTGAGAAAACGGCAACGGGCGATCACGTGGATTTATGGAACAAATCGAGGTTGACTCCAGGCTGGGCGAGTTTTTACCGATTCACCCTTGGATTCAGTAGCTCTTGGCTTTTCGATCTTTCGGATTTTTCTAATTCCAGGGAGATTTTATTCTGGGAAGTAAAATGAAAAGAGCTATATATGCTGTGCTATTTGGACTTTGCGGATTGATATCTGTCTGCATCGCCATTTCGATTGCGGGCCGAATAAATATGGAGGGAATATTTCCTGGTAGATACCTCAATGGTTGCTGGGAGGCAGATCACTGCCGGATTCCTTTGTGGTATTGGATAGGTGTTGCATTTTTTATAACCTCTCCAATTGTGGTGTTCGCATATCGTGGATATTGCTTGAGCAAAAATCGCATTTCGATTGCTGCCGTGACGAAGCAAGCCGGCATACTATTATTAATGACCGTGGTATTCGAGGTTTTCGGTCGGATAGTTGCCTTTATTGCGAAAACCGCATAACGCCGCGCGTAAGAAGGGTAGCTCGGCGGTGGCGATTTCGTCAGTGTGAACTGAGAAAAAACAGCAAGAAAAACGCTATGCGTCCGCCATGAAATTCAGGGTAATGGCGTGCGGGCAGCTGATTACCGAATCACCCCCACCCTCCGCGCAATCGCCACCGCCTGCGTCCGGCTCTTCGCATCCAGCTTCATGTTGATGTTCCGCAGGTGCGTGCGCACCGTGCTGTCCGACACGAACAATTTCTCGGCCATCGCATTGTTCGAATAGCCCTCCGCCAGCAACTGCAGCACCCGGATCTCCTTGCGCGTCAGCGGCTCCTTGATTCCATCGCCGGCCGGCACCGTCTCCGCATCGACCGCCGACATCGGCCCCATCGCCTGCAGCAACCGCTGCAGATAGTCCGCAAGGATCGGATCGCCGCGCGTCGAAGGGGAAGCCGCAGTTTCTTGCACCGCAGCATTCGCAAAGCGCTGCACCAGCATGCCAACAGCCGGCCCCTCGTCGAGGATCAGCCGCATGAAGCCTTCCTGGCTCGCGGTCTGCAGCACGGCGCCGATTTCGTCGATCGCGGCGGCCATGTCGCCCGCGCGTTGCAGCGCCATCGCGCGCAGCAGGCGCAGCTTGAGCGCGCGGCGGTTGCGCGCCGATGCGACGGCCGCGTGGAGCTCGGCATCGAGCACCGCCAGCGCGGCGCGCGCATCGCCGAACGCGATTTCCCAGCGCGCCTTCGCCAGCGCAAGGTAGTCGAGGTCATGGGCGGGCAGCCGCTGGCGGCGCTCGCGCTCCCATTGCCCGGGCTCGTCGGCGCGCAGCAACTCATCGCGTGACGCGGGTCCGTTGCCCTGCAGCAACAGCATGCGCGAGCGCTCCAGCTTCGCGCCGGCCACCACGCGCGGCAGTTGCCGGTGGTGCCCGAGGTATTCGAGTTCGGTCAGCGCCTGGACGGCCGCGTCGATGTCGCCCGCATGGAACGCGATGCGCGAGCGCATCACGTGGCTCAGGATCATGTGGTCCGGCAGCCCCACGTCGCGCGCGAGCGGCAGGTACACGTTCAGGAGGTGATCCGCCTGCGGCAACTGGTTCGACTCGTACACCACGCCGGCATACAGCACGCCGGCCCACGCGTTGCCGTGGCTGTGGTTGTAGGACACGGCATGCGTCGTATCGACCGCCATGCGCAGTCGCGCGGTCGCCTGGCGCAGCCGGCCTTCATGCAGGTCGAACAGCCCCGCCAGCGACTCGGTGTACATGCGGTTGAAGGTGCTGTTGCCTTGTTCCCGCCGCGCGGCATCGAGCAGCCGCTGCGCCTCGCGCTGGTCGCCGCGCACGGCCAGGATGTTGGCCATGGCGTTGAGCAGCACGCTGTCGGCAAAGGCCAGCCCGGTGGGCATGCGTGCCAGGCTGGCGCGGCCCGCTTCGTACGCTTCGTCGTGCTTGTCCTGCATGGCCAGCAACAGCGGCACCAGCGCGTGCGCGCTCGCCTGCACCTCAGGGATCGCGCTGTCGATGCAGCCCGATTGCTCCAGCATCTGCATCGCCTCCCACGGCCCGTGCGTGAAGCAGGTGGCCCACAGCGCGATGGGCTGCAGAAACGGGTGCGCGCGCAGCTGGTGTTCCGGAATGGCCGAGAACCAGCGCGCGAGCATGCGCATGCGGCCCTGTTCGAGAAACTGCCCCGCGTAGCTGTCGAGCAGCGTCAGCGCATGCGGATGGTCGCCGCCTTCGATGGCGTGGTCGATGGCGGGCACGGGCCGGTCCTGCGATTCGTACCAGCCCGAGGCCGCCAGGTGCAGCCGCTCGATCTCGCCGGGTTGCTCGCGTGCCAGCTGCGCGCGCAGGAAGTCGGTGAACAGGCTGTGATAGCGCCACGCGCGGCCGTCACCGCTCACGGGCGTCAGGAAAAGATTGGCCGCGGCCAGCCGCTCCAGGATGGCCGCGCAGTCGATGCGCGGGTTGAGCGCCTGGCACACCGAGGCATCGAGCTGCCGCAGGATGCTGGTGCGCAGCAGGAAGTCGCGAATCTCCCTGGGCTGGTGCGCGAGCACGTCTTCTGCCAGGTACTCGGCCACCGCGCGGTCGGAGCCCGAGAAGCGTTCGACAAAACCGGTGTCGGTGCCATGCCGCTCCAGCGCCATCGACGCGAGCCAGATGGCGGCCACCCAGCCTTCGGTTTTGCGGTGCAGTTGCGAGAGCAGGTCGGCCGTCAGCGTCTGCAAGCTTGAGGCCTGTGAGGCATGGGCCTGCCGGAGGCCAAAGAAGGCGCTGGTTTCTTCCAGCGTGAAGCGCAGGCGGTCGGTGTCGATCTCCATCAGCTGGCCGCGCGCGCGCAGCCGCCCGAGGCCCAGGTCGGGCAGGCTGCGCGAGCCGATCACGATCTGCCCGCGGCGCGGCAGCTGCTCGATGATCTCGCGCACGAGGCCCAGCACCGCGGGCTCCTGCACCACCTCGAAGTCGTCCAGGAATAGGGTGAAGGGCGCGTCGTGCGCGGCCAGCGCAGCGACGGCGTCGAAGGGGCCGTTGGTGCGGGGCTCTTCCACGCCCAGGCGCTGAGCGGCCTCGGCCAGGCAATTGAGAAAGCGCGAGACGTCGTTGTCGGCGCGGTCCAGCGTGAGCCAGGCGGTGGCGGTGCCTTGCGCCTCCATGCGCTCGCGGATCTGCGCCATCGCCGTGGTCTTGCCGAAGCCGGCGGGGGCACGCACCAGCACCAGCTTGACGCCGGCCGCGGCAACCTCTTCGCCGATGGTGGTGCGCGGCACCTGCGTGACCACGAACGCCGGCGGGTTCAGCTTTGTTTCAAGAATCCGGGGAGAGGGCGGTGGAGAAGCAGGGGAAGGCATCGCAAACGGGGGAGTGAGCGCCTTGAAATTCCGTCGCTTCCGACGATTCCGGCGGTTGATTCTGCTGCCTAAACTGGTTTTCGAACAACCTTCCGGAGACAAGCCAAGATGCAACTCGATGCCAGTATTTCCGCCGTCGTCACCGGCGGCGCCTCGGGCCTGGGCGCCGCCACCGCGCGCCGCCTGGCCAGCCACGGCGTGAAGGTCGCGCTGTTCGACCTCAACGCGGAACAAGGCGAAGCGCTCGCCAGGGAACTGGGCGGCGTGTTCTGCAAGGTTGACGTCACCTCCGAAGAGCAGGTCGACGCGGCCTTCGCCAAGGCCCGCGCCACGCACGGACAGGAGCGGGTGCTGGTCAACTGCGCGGGCACCGGCAACGCGGTGAAGACCGCGAGCCGCGACAAGTCCACGGGCGAGATCAAGCACTTTCCGCTCGCCAACTTCGACCGCATCATCCAGATCAACCTCGTGGGCACCTTCCGCTGCATCGCCAAGTCGGCGGCCGGCATGCTCACGCTCGACATGCTGCAGGACGGCGAGCGCGGCGCCATCGTCAACACCGCCTCGGTGGCGGCGCAGGACGGGCAGATGGGGCAGGCGGCCTACACCGCGTCGAAGGCCGGCATCGTCGGCATGACGCTGCCCATTGCGCGCGACCTGATGAGCGAGGGCATCCGCGTGAACACGATCCTGCCGGGCATCTTCGACACGCCGCTGCTGCAGGGTGCGCCCGACAACGTGAAGGCGGCGCTGGCGGCGTCGGTGCCGTTTCCCAAGCGCCTCGGCAATCCGGCGGAGTACGCGACGCTGGCCGAGCTGATGATCACCAACGGCTACTTCAACGGCGAGAGCGTGCGGCTGGACGGTGCCATTCGCATGGCGCCGCGGTAAGACAATCTTTTCGCAAACCAACAACTGGAGACCCGAATGCCCGAAGCCTATATCGTCGCCGCCGCCCGCACCGCAGGCGGCCGCCGCAACGGCCGCCTGTCCGGCTGGCACCCCGCCGACCTCGCCGCTCAGGTGCTCGATGCGCTGGTAGCGCGCACCGAGATCGATCCCGCGCTGGTCGAGGATGTCATCATGGGCTGCGTCGGCCAGGTCGGCGAGCAGGCCTCGAACATCGCGCGCAATGCGGTGCTGGCCTCGCAGCTGCCCGAGTCGGTGCCGGCCACCTCGGTCGACCGGCAGTGCGGCTCGTCGCAGCAGGCGCTGCATTTCGCGGCGCAGGCCGTGATGTCGGGCAGCATGGACATCGTGATCGCCGCCGGCGTCGAGAGCATGACGCGCGTGCCCATGGGCACGCCGAACATCCTGCCGATGAAGAACGGCCTGGGCTTCTACGTGAGCCCGCTGATGCAGAAGCGCTACCCCGACATCCAGTTCAGCCAGTTCACCGGCGCCGAGATGATCGCCAAGAACTACGGCCTCGAGAAAGCCGAACTCGATGCCTACGCGCTGCGCAGCCACCGCAACGCCATCGCGGCGACGAAGGCGGGCCTGTTCGATGCCGAGATCGTGCCCGTGGCCGCGCGCCTGAACGACGGCACCGAGCCGGGCGACATGCACACCAGCGACGAAGGCATCCGCTACGACGCCACGCTGGAGAGCATCGCGGGCGTGAAGCTGATCGCCGAAGGCGGCCGCTGCACCGCGGCCACCGCGAGCCAGATCTGCGACGGCGCAAGCGGCGTGATGGTGGTCAACGAGCGCGGGCTCAAGGCGCTGGGCGTGGAGCCGCTCGCGCGCATCCACCACATGAGCGTGATGGGGCACGACCCGGTGATCATGCTGGAGGCGCCGCTGCCCGCCACGCAGCGCGCCTTGAAGAAGGCCGGCATGAAGATCGAGGACATCGACCTGTACGAGGTCAACGAAGCCTTCGCGCCGGTGCCGCTGGCGTGGCTGCAGGCACTGGGCGCGGACCCCGATCGCCTGAACGTGAACGGCGGCGCGATCGCGCTGGGCCATCCGCTGGGCGCCTCGGGCACCAAGCTGATGACCACGCTGGTCCACGCGCTCGCGCAGCGCGGCAAGCGCTATGGGCTGCAGACGATGTGCGAGGGCGGGGGCATGGCGAACGTGACGATCATCGAACGGCTCTGAGGGCGGGTCCGTTCGTTCACACCTTCTCAGGCCTGCCAGGCCTTCAGCGCGGCCCGCAGGCATTCCTCGAAGCCCCGCTCGACCCGCGACGGATTCACCGACTCGATGCCCAGCGCCTCGTGCGTGACGCCGTGTTCGCCCGAGCGCTGGTCGTAGGAAGACACGTGGTGCACCTGCCGGGTCGCCGCGAAGGCACGCAGCGTGAAGACCGACTCCCGCCAAGCCAGGTCCGCCAGCCTCACGCCGGCGAGCGGCGAGAAGCGCACCGAGATGTAGGGCTTGTACGGGTCGGCGAGGTCGTCGTCGACGAGCGCATCGTGCCGCGAGGCGACGAGGTCCGCGACGAAGGCGTCGAGCAGCGGCCTCACGCCCGCTTCGACCCGTGTCTTGAACTCCGAGAGAAATGCTTCGCGCGCGACCTGCGTGTTGATGGCGGCGGCGGCCTTGCTGGCGGCACGCGCGGCGATCGCGGCCTTGTGTTCTTCGATTGCTTTCTTGACCAGCGACATGGGGGGAGATTCAGGTGTCTGCGTTCGCGTTCGCCCGAAGCGTCGAACGGTCGGCGCGGGATCGGGGGCGGAGGGGGCCCGGGAGATTCTTCAATGCAGAAAAATCGGGCGCGGCGACTGTAACGGCGCAATCTGGCCGTCCCCTGCGCAAAGGCAAAAAGTATCGCCTGGCGATGCCGAAGGTAGCAGTCAGGGGCGCGGCTCGAGCGGCTTGCGCGCGATATGGATCGCCACGATGCCGAGCGACAGCCGTTCGAACGCGACGTCCGCGAACCCCATGTCCTGGAGTTCGGCGGCGAGCCCTTCGGCCGTAGGGAAATCCTGGATGCCCTTGAGCAGGTAGCGGTAGGCCGAGGCATCGCCGCCGGTTGCCGCCCATCCGATGACGGGCATGCACACGGCCATGTAGCCGAGGTAGGCGCGGTGAAGCCAGCGCACGGAGATGTTCGATGCTTCCAGTGCGATGAAGCGGCCGCCCGGCTTCAGCACGCGGAGTGCTTCGCGCAGCGCCAGCTTGCGCTCGCAGATCTTGAGGCCCAGCGAGATGGAGTAGAGATCGACGCTGTTGTCCGCGATGTCCGGCATCGCGTGTGCATCGAGCACCCGGAACTCGACCGGCACCTTCAGCTGCGTGGCGCGACGGCGCGCGATCGCGAGCATCTGCGGGCTGATGTCTGTGGCGACGATCTTCTGGCCTGACTGCAGGCCTTTGCGCTGCGCCACCTTCAGGACGACGTCGCCCGTGCCCGCCGCGACGTCCAGGAGATCGGTCCACGGCTCTTGCGTGATGAGCGCTGCCACCCGTCGCTTCCACAGCCGATGAATGCCGAAGCTGAAGAGGTCCGACAGAAGGTCGTAGCGTCCGGCGACGCGGCCGAACACATCGTCTTCTTGCGTGTGGAAATCGGCGGCGTTGTTCATGGGCTCACGCGCTTCGGGAAAACAACCGGAACGGCGAGCTCAGCAAGCAGCCGAGCCACAGCGACGCGAGCCCATCCGATGCCTTGTCGTGCCAGCCGTGCTTGTCGTCCCACAGCAGCGCGTCGTCTTCGATCTGCACGCTCCACGTCGCATCGGCGAGCACTTCGCGACGGATTCGGTTGAGGCAATCGACCCAATGGCGTGCGCCCTTGTGCATGGCGAAGGGCTTGTTGTCGGGGAGCGCTGTCGCGCCTGACAGCACATCTTCACCGGTGAGTCGGGATGCCTCGTAGAGCGTGAAGCTTTCCCAGTTGAGGCCTTTGCCTTTGTGGGCGTAGCCCTCGATCTCGGCGGACGATTGCACGATCGTGTCGATGCGCTGGGCCTCGTCGGGGGTCAGTGGCGTGGCTCGCTTGGCGGTGTAGTAGATGCTGAAGCCCATGGTGCGCGGATTCTGCCGCAGGGTCATGCCTCGTCCCCGGGGTAGATCGAGCGGATCGCCTCTACCTGATGCGGGCACCGCTCGCGAGCACGATCAAGTGCGCGAAGTCGTGAGCGGCAGTGTCACGCAAACGGATACGGCCCGTCCAGCTTCCCGATGTGGCTCACATGGCTCACCATGCCTTGCGCCTCGTCCCACAGATGCAGCATGCAACCCGGTCGCCCCAGGTAAGACGCGGGCGCCGCATCGGGCGCGAGCTGCAGCGCGATCTCGGTCGTGCTGCTCGGACACGAACAGACGACGGTGCCCGCCCAGCGCCTGAGCATCGTGCGGTGCACATGCCCGCAGAGCACCAGCTCGATGTTGCCGACGCTTCGCACGATGGCTTCGAGCGGCGCGGTGTCGATGTACCGGTAGCTGTCCATGTACGGAATGCCGCTGGTGAAAGGCGGGTGGTGCAGCATCAACAGCGTCGGCTTCTCGCGGTCGGCTTCGAGCGTGCGCTCCAGCCATGCGAGACCCTCGGCGTCGAGGTGTCCATGGTGCAGGCCGGAAATGCACGAGTCGAGCGCGACGATGCGCACCGGGTGCGTGTCGATGCAGTAGTGCAGCGCGCCCGCGGCTGGCAAGTAGGCATGGTCCGCGAAGGCGGTGCGGAAGTTCTCGCGATGGTCGTGGTTGCCGGGAATGACGAGGTAGGGAATCGAGAGCCTTGCGAGCAGACGGCGGGCTTCCGCGTATTCCTCGGGGCGGCCTTCATCGACGAGGTCGCCCGTCAGCAGCACCAGGTCGGGTCGCCGATCGAGCGCGTGCAGGTGCGCAATGGCCTCTTCGAGCATCCGGTTCGAATCGACCACACCTTGGTACAGCTGGCCGGCGGGGCGGACATGGGGGTCGGAGATCTGGGCGATGAGCATGAGGGGAGTTTCTTGGTTTCTCGAATCAAGCAGGATTCGTTCCCTCTGCCGATGTCCTGTCGATCAGATGCCGATGAATTCGGCCACTTCGCCCAGCGGTGCGCGCTCGGTCACCAGCGCATCGAGCGGCTTGCTCCGGTCCGCGTACCCGATGGCCATGCCCGTGAACAGCATCCGCTCGGGCGGCAGTTCGATGAAACGGCCGATGGTCTGCGGATAGATCGCCCAGCATTCCTGCGGGCAACTGTCGAGCCCTTCGGCGCGCAGCAGCAGCATGACGTTCTGCAGCACCATGCCGAGGTCGGACCACTGCGGCGGACCCATGCGGCGGTCGACCGTGCAGAACAGCGCGAGCGGCGCGCCGAAGAACTGGTAGTTGCGCGCGAACCATTCGCGCCGCGCGGCCTTGTCTTCGCGCGGAATGCCCAGGCGCGCATACATCGCCTCGCCGACCGCGAAGCGGCGGTCGCGGTACGGTGCGACGAGCTCGCGCGGGTAGATGTCGTACTCGGTGCCTTCGCCGGTCGGCATTTCCTGCACGCGGGTGCGCATGAGGGCCTTGAGTTCATCGAGCCGCTCGCCGCCCACCACGTGCAGGTGCCAGGGCTGCAGGTTGCCGCCCGATGGCGCGCGCAAGGCTTGCTGCAGCACGCGGCGTATGACGTCGGGCGCCACGGGCGTGCTCAAAAATTCGCGCACCGATCGACGGCTCGCAACGGCTTCGTACACGTTCATGCTTTGGCTTTCATTCGGGAACAGGGCGGGATGCGTTCATCTTGGATGAGGCCGATGCTAGGGACAACCCCGGGGTGCTCAATCGTCCGTTCCGACGATGTGGCGTGCATGAGCCCCTGCCTACGATGCAGCCGGCCGCTGCATGAGATTCCCCCGGCGCACAGGAGACAAGAACATGTTCGGATTGATGCAAGACCGCCCGCTGTTGATCTCTTCGCTGATCGACCATGCGGCCACCTTCCACCCGCACGCCGAGATCGTCGGGCGCACGGTGGAGGGGCCGGTTCATCGCACCAACTATGGGGAGGTGCAGCGCCGTTCGAAGCAGGTGGCCAACGCGATGAAGGTGCTGGGCATCGAGCCCGGCGACCGCGTGGGCACGCTCGCATGGAACACGTATCGCCACCTCGCGCTGTACTACGGCGTCTCGGGTTCGGGCGCGGTGCTGCACACGGTGAACCCGCGGCTCTTTCCGGAGCAGATCGACTACATCGTCAACCATGCGGAAGACAAGGTGCTGTTCTTCGACACCAGCTTCGCGCCGCTGGTCGAGAAGCTCGCGCCGCAATTGAAGACCGTGCGCGCCTTTATCGCGATGACCGACCGCGCGCACATGCCCGCCATCGATGTGCCCAACCTGCTGTGCTACGACGAACTCATCGGCGCGCAGAGCGAGCACTACACCTGGCCCGAGTTCGACGAGCGCACCGCCTCGTCGCTCTGCTACACCTCGGGCACCACGGGCAACCCCAAGGGCGTGCTGTATTCGCACCGCTCCACCGTGCTGCATTCGCTGATGGAGTGCGCGCCCGACACCTTCGGCGTCAACTCGCAGATGACGCTGCTGCTCGCGGTGCCGATGTTCCACGCCAACGCGTGGGGCATGCCGTATGCGGCCGCGATGACCGGCATGAAGCTGGTGATGCCCGGCCCGCACATGGACCCACAGAGCCTGTACGAGCTGATGCGCGACGAAAAAGTCGGCTTCTCGCAAGCCGTGCCGACTATCTGGCTGATGCTGTTCCAGTACTTCGATGCGCACCCCGAGATCGACACGCATGCCATTGGCCTGAAGCGCATCGGCGTGGGCGGCGCGGCCACGCCGCGCGCCATGATCGAACGCTTCGAGCGCGACTTCGATGCCGACTTCGTGCAAGGCTGGGGCATGACCGAGACCAGCCCCATCGGCGTGATCGGCAACCTGCTGCCCAAGCACCGCGCGCTATCGAAGGAGGAGCAGACCACGGTGAAGATGAAGCAGGGCCGCGGCGTGTGGGGTGTGGAGATCAAGATCGTCGGCGAGGACGGCCAGCGCCTGCCGCACGACGGCAAGGCCTTCGGCCACCTGCATGTGCGCGGGCCGTGGATCGCGAGCGGCTACTTCAAGGGCGAGGGCGGCAGCGTGCTCGATGCCGAAGGATTTTTTCCGACCGGCGATGTCGCCACCATCGACGAAGACGGCTATGTGCAGCTGGTCGACCGCGCGAAGGACGTCATCAAGTCGGGCGGCGAGTGGATCTCGTCCATCGACCTGGAGAACGCCGCGAGCGCGCACCCGGCCGTGGCCGAGGCTGCGGTGATCGGCATCGCACATCCGAAGTGGCAAGAGAGGCCCTTGCTCATCGTGGTGAAGCGCGCGGGCGTGGAGGTCACGGGCGAGGAACTGCTCACTTTTCTTTCGACGCGCGTGGCGAAGTGGTGGCTGCCCGAGGACGTGGCTTTCGTCGACAGCCTGCCGCATACAGCCACCGGCAAGCTGCTGAAAACGAAGCTGCGGGAAATGTTCAAGGGATATGTCGCTGCGAAGTCAGTTTGATGACTTGTTCGTTTTTTCTGTGGACAACTCTGTGGGTTGCCGGAGGAGGGCGGGCTTCAAAGCGAGCATTGACGGGCCTTCCCACCACGTTGCCTGTTGAATGAGCAGCCAGGGAACCCGGGCTACGCGAACCGGTGGGTTCGCGACCGGCTTAGGGGGAAATCCTCAGCAGATTTCTTGCGCGCTACACGGCGGTCTTGGGTAACATCGCCGGCCGTTCGTGCGCAGCGATCGAACGCTCATTCAGTCGATCGATCGATCGCGACGTCGCTCAGTGCTTGTGCTCGCCGTGCGCGGCTGCGGGCTTGGCCGCGCTGTTGAGCGCGCGCACCGGCGCCTTCACCTCCAGCGTTTCGCGCTTGCCGTCCTGGCCTTCGAACACCAGCGTGAGCGGCACGGTGTCGCCTTCCTTCACCTGCTGCTTGAGGTCCAGCAGCATCACGTGATAGCCGCCGGGCTTGAGCTCGACCGTCTTGCCCGCGGGCAGCACGACCGAGGGCACCTGCCGCATGCGCATCACGCCGTCCTGCATGGCCATCTCGTGCACTTCGACGACCGGCGTGACGGGCGAGCTGGCCGAGATGAGCTTCGTGTCCTTTGAAGCGTTGAGCTGCATGAACGCGCCGGTGGCCTGTTGCTGCGGCACGGTGGCGCGGACCCACGCCTCCTTGACGGTGACTTGCGCGTGCGCGGTGGCCACGAGAAACGAAGCAGCGGAGAGGGCGAGGATGCGGGCGATGGGGGTCATGTTCGTCATGAGAAAAATCTCCTTGGATATGAATGGATCGGGTTGAACTGAAGTTCAGGCGGTCGTCTTGAGAATCCTGCGCAGGTCTTCGGCGCATTCCGGCCCACCCTGTTCGTGGCGCAGCACCAGCCGGATTTTTCCGTACGGGTCGTACACATAGCTGAAGGCCGAATGGTCCATCGTGTACGAAGAACCGGTGGGCACCTTCTTGTAGTAGGCCTTGAAGGCCTTGGCCGTCTCGCTGGTTCTCTGCAGGTCGCCGTAGAGCCCGATGAAGCTCGGATCGAAGGCGTTCGTGTAGGCCTTCAGGACCACGGGCGTGTCGCGCTCCGGATCGACGGTGACGAAGATCACCTGCAGGCGCTCGCCGTCGGCGCCTAGCATGTGGCGGATCTCGGCGGCGCGCAGCAGCGCGGTGGGGCAGACGTCGGGGCATTGCGTGAAGCCGAAGAACAGCATCACGGCCTTGCCATTGAAATCGGCCACGGTGCGCTCGCGGCCCTCGGGGTCGGTGAGGCGGAAGTCCTGCGCGTAGTTGGCGCCGGTGATGTCGATGCCGTTGAAGCGCGCGGGCAGTACCTTGTCGCAAGCGGCGAGCGACAGCGCGGCAACGCTGCCGCCGGCGATGAGAAGGTGTCGGCGTGAAAGAGGTCGATGAGGTCGTGGCGTGTGCATGAAAGCTCTCTGGCGTTCGCGCGAATGCGAACGCATGAATGGCGGGAACGCGCGATGAGAAAACCACCATCGAGGTGGCATCACATGCGCAGGAACCGGAAGCGAATCAGCAGAGAGCGGGAGGCCCGCGCGCCGGAGGCGGCGCCGCGGTGACGGTGGCGATGTGCGCGTGCGCGACCGGCGCGGCCGCGTGGACGGCGGGCACGACGGCTGGCAGCGAAACGGCGGGCGCCGCGGGCGGCGCACCGCCGAGCACGCACAGGGGGCAGTCGAGGTGACCGGCGCCCAACTCGTGCGCGCCATCGTCCGTGTGCACGATGGCCTTCACCGAACCGCTGGCCGAGCAGACCAGTTCCATCGACAGCGGATGCACCATCGGCGAGGCGATGGCCGCGCCAAGCGACAGCGCGAACCACAGCAGCGCCCAGCGGATCAGCGGCACGCCGGGACGTGGCAAACGCGCAGGGGCTGCGTGCCTGTTCGGTGCGGCGTGGAGGGGCGTGGGCATTGGCGCGGATTATCGGCGACGTGCATCGGCCCTATGCGAAGTTCGGTTTCACGCCAACCCCTTTTGCATTCTGCGGACTCATAACGTCGCGGGCGGTGGGTGGCCGGCCACAACTACTCGCGGTCGCAACTGTTGACGATGTGGTCACAATGTAGGCATGCCAAATATTGCATCCATCCTCAAAGCCGAAATCTCACGCGTTGCAAGGAAAGAAGTGCGCGCGGAGATCGACATTCTCAAAAAGGCCTCCGCGAACCATCGCGCCTCGATTGCCGCACTGCGCCGGCAAGTGAGTGCGCTGGAGAAGGAATTGCGGCGCGCCACCAAGGGGGCTGCCACACGGCGTGCACCTGCCGACGAGTCGGAAGAGGCGGGCGAGTCGGGACCCAAGCGCAGATTCAGCGCGGGCCGGCTGGCTGCGCATCGCAGCAAGTTGGGTATTTCGGCTGCGTCTTACGGGAAGCTGGTCGGTGTGTCGGGCCAGACGATCTACCACTGGGAGCAGGGCAAGGCCCGGCCGCGCGCAGCGCAACTTCAGAAGCTCGCTGCTGCACGAGAGCTCGGCAAGCAGGAAGTCGCCGAACGGTTGGAAGCCGAGTAAGCCGCGACGGCGGCTACCAAGGCTTCCACCAGGGCCGCACGGATTGCCAGTCGGCCAGCGGTCGGGTGTCCAGATCATGGATCGCCGCAGGGGCGCCGCCGCGCAGCCTGCGTACTTCGACTTCGAGCGCGTGGGCGATGCCCCGCGCGTTGCGATCGCCTCGAAGCGCGCGCCGCCGCCACTCGGCCGCTTGGGCTGCCAAGGCGTGCGGATCCGGGTTTTCCATTTCGAGCATGAGCGGGATTCTTCATGTCCTCGCGCGGCTGCCTGTAGGCGGAAGGAGTAAGCCTCTGTACGAAGAGATACAGATGGCACTACGGTGACACCGCAAGTTCGGCGCGCGCAAACGATTGGCAGCATCTACGGTTTCTCGGTCCTTGTGATGCAGGGCGGATGTTCGTAGGCTCGCGGCTTCTAAAGGAAAACCCATGAGCACCAACACGGTCAGATTGCATCGCGTCCTGGCTGCAAAGCCCGAAAAGGTCTATCGCGCATTCCTCGATGCCGATGCCAAGGCACGGTGGCTGCCGCCCAATGGCTTCACGGGCAAGGTCCACGAAATGGACGCCAGGGTGGGTGGCAAGTACAGGATGTCGTTCACGAACTTCACCACGGGCCAGAGCCACTCGTTCAGCGGCGAATACATCGAGCTCGTGCCGAACGAGCGGCTGCGCTACACCGATGTTTTCGACGATCCCAACCTGCCCGGGAAAATCCAGGTGACGGTCACCTTGAAGCAGGTTTCGGTCGGCACCGAACTGAGCATCGTGCAGGAAGGGCTGCCCGATGTGATCCCCCTGGAATCCTGCTATCTGGGCTGGCAGGAGTCGCTGCGCAACCTGGCGAGGCTGGTCGAGCCGGAGATCAGCGGGTAGCAAGCACCGTGCGGTCGTTCAGGCCGCGGCGTCAGAGGGCGAGCAGCCATCCGGCGATGGCGGCCAGCGCAACGACCAGCACCGGCGAAAGTCGCCCGTAGACGAGCAGGCCGAATGCGGCCAGGGCCAGTCCGAAATCGGCGGGCGAATGAATGGCGCTAGTCCACACCGGGTCGTAGAGCGCCGCCAGCAGCACGCCGACGACCGCCGCATTGACGCCGGCCATCGCGCGCTGGACGCCGTCGCGCTGGCGCAGGACCTCCCAGAAAGGAAGCGCGCCGATCACGAGCAACGCGGCCGGAAGGAAGATGGCCAGCAGCAACGCCAGGCCGCCCAGCCATCCACCAAACGGGCCGGGCATGACGGCGCCGAGGAAGGCCGCAAACGTGAACAGAGGGCCCGGCACCGCCTGGGCGGCGCCGTAGCCCGCCAGGAAGACGTCGTTCGAGACCAGGCCGCTGGGCACCACGCCGGCTTGCAGCAAGGGCAGCACCACATGCCCGCCGCCGAAGACCAGCGCGCCGGCCTGATAGAACCTCGCGGCTACAGACAACGCGGGTGAGTGCATCGCCGCAGCCAGCAACGGCAACGCTGCGAGCAGGACAACGAACAGCCCCAGCAGCACAGCGCCGGTTGCTTTGCTCACGCCGTAGTCGCGGTGCTGCGCCGCGGGAGGGCGGCCGAGTTCCAGCGCCCAACGCCCCACGAGGCCGCCGACGACGATGGCCGCGATCTGTTCGACCGCCGAGGGAACGGCGAGCACCAAAAGGGCCGCGGCAATGGCGACGCCTGCACGCAGGCGATCGGGGCACAGCGACTTGGCCATGCCCCAGACCGCCTGCGCGACGACGGCGACCGCGACCACCTTCAGGCCATGGATGGCGCCCGACTGCGAGAGCGCCGTCCACTGCATGACCCCGGCCGCAAAGAGGATGAGCGCCGCCGCCGAAGGGAGCGTGAAGCCGATCCACGCCGCCATCGCGCCGCCCCAGCCCGCGCGGCCCAGCCCCAGCGCAATACCGACCTGGCTGCTCGCGGGCCCGGGCAGAAACTGGCACAGCGCCACGAGGTCGGAGTAGCTCTTGTCGTCCAGCCATCCTCGGCGCTCGACGAACTCCGCGCGGAAGTAGCCGAGGTGGGCGACCGGTCCGCCGAAGGACGTCAGGCCGAGCTTGAGGAATGCGAGGAAGACTTCGAGCACCGTGCCGCGTGAGCGGGCGCCGGGGATCTCAGGTTCGGGTTGCCGAGGCAGGCTCATGGGGCGGAAATCTTCTGCAAGACCAAACGAAAAAAAGCCCTAAGTAGTTGATCTACCTAGGGCTTTTGACTTTAGCGGAGAACCGCTTCAGCAGTGTTGGTGGCTCTTCACGGATTCGAACCGCGGACCTGTGGATTATGATTCCATCGCTCTAACCGACTGAGCTAAAGAGCCGTTCAGCGTTTTGCGCTGAGCCCAAAATTATAGCCCAGTCCGCGGGGCGACTTCAACCACCCGCCGGAAGCTCCCCCATTTTTCCGCCACCGGCCGCACGATTTCGTGGGCGCGAACCCCGATGCTGTCCGTCGCCCGTACAAGCTCAGGTGAAAATCCGCCGATGTCTGCGCTCCCACGCGCCCCTTCCGCCAAAGCCGCCACCGAGCGCGACGCCATGCCCGACGATCAGTTGATGCTGGCCTACGCCCATGGTGACGCCGCCGCGTTCGACGTGCTCTATGCGCGCCACGAGGGTGGGCTGTTCCGCTTCGTCAAGCGGCTCCTGGGCGCGCGGCTCGCGGCGCAGGCCGACGAGGTGTTCCAGGACACCTGGGTGCGGATCATCTCGGCGCGCGAGAGCTTCTCGCCGCAGGGCGCCGCGTGGCGCACCTGGGCTTTCACGATCGCCCACAACCTTGCGATGGACCGCCTGCGCGTGAGCGGACGCGAGGTGACGCTCGATGCGCATCCGGACGACGACGGCGATGCCGTGCCCACGCTCGACCGCGGCGTGCGAGGCGCCGTCGATGCGGCCGCTCACCCATCTGCCGAAGAGCTTGCGTTCTGGCGCGCGGCCGGCCGGCGCCTGCTGGCGTGCCTCGATGAATTGCCCGCCGACCAGCGTGCCGCGTTCCTGCTGCACCATGAAGACGGCCTCACCGTCGAGGCCCTGGCAGCGAGCCTGGAGATCGGTTTCGAGACGGTGCGCAGCCGCCTGCGCTACGGGCTGCAGAAGCTGCGCGGCTGCATGGAACGTTACCTGTCGGTGCTGGAGCAGCGCGCATGAGCAACGGCACCCATCTCCCCGGCGACGGCGACCTGCGCGACCCGGCGCTGCGCCGCGCGCTCGACAACGCGCCCGATCGCGAGGCAACGCCCGATCCGCGCACGCGCGACGCGATCCGCAAGATGGCGCACAACCTGGCTGCGGCGTCCGTCTCTGCGCCGGCATCCGCCGCCAACAACGCGAGCGCCGCGCCCTGGTGGCGCCGGCTGTTCGGAGGCGGCGACACGCAAGCGCGCATGCCTTGGAATGCGGCCTTCGCCACCGTGCTCGTGGCCACTTTCGTGACCGTGTTGTGGCACCGCGAGCCGATCCCCGATGCGAGGCTCGATGGCGAGGCGAAGGTTGCGGGCGCGCCGGCACCAGCGCCTGCTGCTGCGCCGACGCCACAGGCACCCAGTCCGGCCATCGCCGCGCAGCAAGCACCGGCTGCACCCGCACGCGATGCAGCCAGGGAGGCGCCGGACCGCGCCACGGCCGACATCGCCCGCGGGTCCACACCGGCACCGGCGCCTCTTCGCAAACAGGCCACGCCCGCGCCGGATACGAAGGCAGCGCCTCCCGCGCCAGCCGCCGCGCAAGTACCCGCGGCGCCCGTTCCACCATCGCCCGCCATCGTTGCGCCGGCGCCTCCGCTGGCACCCGCGGCGGAAGCCGCTGGCACTGCCGGATCGTCCGCGCGCACGCGTCAAAAGAGCGATAGCGCGCAGGAAGAAAGCGTGAAGGAGCGGCGCAGTACCTACGCCGAGGCGCCTGCACCGTCGATGGCGCCCACGCCCATTGCCGAGCCTGAAAGAAGCGCCCCCCCGATCGCCGCCGCACCCGTCGCGCCGGCGGGCAGTCCGAATGCCGATGCCTCCGGCGCTGTGCGCGATACCGCGCCGCCGCGCGCCGCGGCGGCGAAGGCCGCCAGACCGTCAGCCGGCGCCTCGGCGTTCTCCGCGTTGGACCGCTGGACGTCCTTCGACCTCACGCGCGCAGGCCTGGGCGTGCGCCACGCACGCGGCGACCTCGAGGGGCTGGCGGCGCTGGTGAACACCGTGGCCCGGTCGGCCACGGCGGCCGATGCGCCGCTGGCTGCGCCGGTCGAGGCGCGCCTGTCGCTCTACCAGGGCGGCACGTCGATCGCCCTGCTCGAGATCGCAGGCGACCAGGTGCGCTGGACGCCGCAGCCCGGCGGCACCGCAACGGTCGGCGCGCCGCCGCCGCAGGCGCTCGCCGCGTTGCGGGCGCTGCTGACGCGCTGATCACGCGCCGCACCCACACAACACAACGCCCTCAGGCGTTCTTGAAATCCGGCGGACGCTTGTTCAGGAAAGCGTCCATGCCTTCCTTCTGGTCTGCCGTGGCGAACAGCGCGTGGAACAGCCGGCGCTCGAACATCACGCCATCGCTCAGGCCGCTCTCGAAGGCGCGGTTGACCGATTCCTTGGCTGCCATCACCGAGATCTGCGAGAAGCCGCAGATGATGAGCGCCGCGCCCAGCGCCTCGTCGGCCAGCTTTTCGTAAGGCACCACGCGGCTCACGAGGCCGGCGCGCTCGGCTTCGGCGGCGTCCATCATGCGGGCGGTGAGCACCATGTCCATCGCCTTGCTCTTGCCCACCGCGCGCGGCAGGCGCTGCGTGCCGCCGGCGCCGGGGATCACGCCGATCTTGATTTCGGGCTGGCCGAACTTGGCGGTGTCGGCCGCGATGATGAAGTCGCACATCATCGCGAGCTCGCAGCCTCCGCCCAGCGCAAAGCCGGCGACCGCGCCGATCACGGGCTTGCGGATCGTGCGGATGGTTTCCCAGTTGCGGGTGATGTAGTCGCCCTTGTAGGTGTCGATGAAGCTGTACTTGGCCATCGCCGCGATGTCGGCGCCGGCCGCGAAGGCGCGCTCGCTGCCGGTGAGGATGATGCAGCCGATGGCCTCGTCCGCATCGAAGGCCTTGAGCGCCTGGCCCAGCTCGGTCATCAGCGCGTCGTTGAGCGCATTCAGGGCCTTGGGGCGGTTGAGGGTGATGATGCCGACCTTGCCTGCTTCGGTCCGCACTTCGATGTTTTCGTAGCTCATGTTGTCTCCGGGAGAGGTGGGAAAAATTCGCTCGGGCCACTATACCGAGCAAGGCTTCTTGCCTGCTGACGCCTCATGGCCTTCCAATTGAGAATTGCTCTCATCTAGAATGGCCGCATGGAGTTCCCGATGCAAGAACATGCCGTGTTGCTGCTGGCGTATGCCCGGGTGCAGGAGCGCTGCTCGCGCCTGCTGGCCGAACAGGCCGCGCTGGTCGAGCGGCTCGAGGCGCAGATCGTGCGCCTGCGCGGCGCGCTGGTGGCGCGCGATTCGGCGATTGCGATAGTGCGCGAAGAGCTCGCGGCGCGCGCGGCCGGGGGCGGTGCGCTGCCCAAGCGTCTGAACGCCCTGCTGTCGCCGGCCAGCCGGCGCCATGAGATGTCGCCCGTGTCGGAGGCGCCTTCCGACCTGCGCGAAAAAGCCGTGCTGTGCGTAGGCCGCGAAGAAGTGGCGCCCTCGCTCGCCCGCCAGTTGGTTGAAATCGCCGGCGGGCGATACCTGCATCACGACGGCGGCGACGATGCCGACGACCCCGCGCTCGAAGCGGGCCTGCGCGCCGCCGACCTCGTGATCTGCCAGACCGGTTGCGTGAGCCACGGTGCCTACTGGCGCGTGCAGGACCATTGCCGGCGTACCGGCAAGCCCTGTGTGCTGGTGGGCGAGCCGCAGCCGATGCTGTTCGTCCGGCAGCAGCCCGCGGTGACCGAAAAAGCCGATTAGCCGGCCAACCAGCCGGTGACCTTCGCGGCGTCGTGCGTGAAGAGGCGCCAGGTGGTCACGCCGGCCGGCAGCGTGAGCGGCAACCGCAACAACTTCCGATCGCGCGCGACGATGGCCGTGAATTTCGTCGCATCGCCCAGGTACAGCGCGAGGTCGTCGAGCTTGGCGATGCGCCAGGCCTGCGCCGGCCGCTGCTGTCCCTTCTTGCCGACGGCGGGCAGCTCGATGCCGAGCCACTCGTCGTTGGCGGAGAAGCCGGCCTTTTCAGCCGCACCGCCGCGCAGCACCACCTTCACCTGCACGCTGCCGCTGGCTTCGGCCACGCGCAGGCCGAGCACCTGCGCCTGCTGCGACGGATCTTCGAGCGTCGCCACGCCATGGGCGCGCAGCAGTTGGGAGAGCGGAAGCTCCTCGGTCGAATGCACCCAGCGCGCGAGTTCCTGGGCATACGAGCGGCCGCTCACGGCTTCGAGCGCGGCCGCGATGTCCGCTTCGCTGATCGGCCCGCCGCTGCTGTGCGTCCACAGGTGGCGCATCACGTCGTCGAGCGTGCCCTTGCCTTCGAGGCGCAGCGTGAGGTCGAAGCACAGCGCCACCAGTGCGCCCTTGGTGTAGTAGCTCACCGTGCTGTTGGGCGTCTGCTCGTCCTGGCGGTAGTACTTGACCCAGGCGTCGAAGCTCGCGTCGGCGACAGGCTGCACGAGCCGGCCCGGCGTCTGCTGCACCTGGTTGATGGTCTTGTTGAGCAGCCGCAGGTAGGCCGCGTCGTCGATGCGGCCGGCGCGGCGCAGCAGCAGGTCGTCGTAGTAGCTGGTGAAGCCCTCGAAGAACCACAGGAGCTGCGTGTAGTTCTCGCGGCTGTAGTCGTAGTGGGCGAACTCCGCCGGGCGCATCCGCTTGACGTTCCAGGTGTGGAAGTACTCGTGGCTGATGAGGCCCATCAGCGTGGTGTAGCCCTCGGGCTGCTTCTTCTTTTCACCGCGCTGGGGCAGGTCGCGGCGGTTGCAGATGAGCGCCGTGGAATGGCGATGCTCCAGCCCGCCGTAGCCGTCGTCCACCGCATTGAGCATGAAGACGTAGCGGTCGATCGGCAGCTTCGGCCCGCCGCGCTTGCCGGCCTTGTCGCCGTGCCAGAAACGCATCTCGGCTTCGCAGATGGCCTTGGTGTCGGCAATGAGCCGGTCGCCGTCGAACGAGGCCGCGGCACCCGCGATCACGAAGCGGTGCGGCACGCCGCAGGCGTCGAACGCTGCGCTCCAGAAGGCGCCCATCTCGACGGGGCTGTCGGCCAGCTCGTCGTAGCCGCTGGCCTGGTAGCTGCCGAAGCCCTGCCTGTCGACCTTGGAGGGCACGAGCGCCGTGGCGCATGACCACGCGGTGCCGTCAGCCGGCGATGCGGGCGCGACGATTTCGAGCGCATGCGGCGCATCGGTCTGTCCTTCGACGCGCAGGCACAGGCTGGTGCCGTTGAAGAAGCCGCGCTCGGCGTCGAGCCAGGCGGTGCGCACCGAGTTGTCGTAGGCGCAGACCTGGTAGTGCAGCACCAGCGGCTGGCCCGGGGCGCAGTCGACCAGCCAGCTGCATTTGTCGACCTGCGTGAGCGTGGGTTTGCGGCGCCCCTGCGTGGCGCGCAGGCCCTGCAGGTTCTTGGCGAACTCGCGCACGAGGTAGCTGCCCGGAATCCACACCGGCAGCGTCACGCGCTGCAGCGCGGCGGGCGCGTCGATGGTCAGCGTGACGGCGAAGAGATGCGCATGCAGGTCCGCACATTCGATGCGGTAGCGCACGCCGGCAGCGGGCGCGGCAGCGGCGCGCCGGGACACGGTCTTCGTCGCCATCAGCTGGCGGAAGCGGCGAGTTGCTTCTCGACCTGCTCTGCGGGAATGGCGCCTGGCGTGCGCGTGCCGTTGCTGAAGATCAGCGTGGGCGTGCCGGTGATGTTGTACTTGCGGCCGAACTCGACGTTGCGCTGCAGCGCTGCCACGTCGCAGCTGCCTGCCGCGGTGGCGGGCTTGGTGCCGGCTTCCATCCAGTCGCCCCAGGCCTTGCCCTTGTCCTTGCTGCACCAGATGTCGCGCGACTTGATCGTCGAATCGGCGCCGAGCACCGGGTAGAGGAACAGGTAGACGGTGACGTTGTCGACCGTCTTCATGTCTTTTTCGAAGCGCTTGCAGTAGCCGCAGTTCGGGTCTTCGAACACCGCCAGCTTGCGCTTGCCGTTGCCGCGCACGATCTTGATCGAGTCCTTCAGCGGCAGCTTGTCGAAGGCGACCTCGCTCAACTTCTCGATGCGCTCTTCGGTCAGGTTGCGGCGCGTCTTCACGTCGATCAGGTTGCCCTGGATCAGGTAGCTGCCCTGCTCGTCGGTGTAGAAGATCTGCGAGCCGTTCACCCGCACCTCGTAGAGGCCGTTGACCGGCGATTTCGTCACCTCGTCGATGGCCGGGAACTGCGGAATGTGCGTGGGCAGGTTCTTGCGGATCTCGGCTTCGCCGGCGGTGGCGGTCAGGACCGCGCCCAGCGTGCAGGCGGCGAGAAGAAGGTTGCGTGCGAGAGTCATCGGGGAAGTCCGTTCGATTCGAATATGTGGCGTCATGCCTTCAAGCCCATGGCTTGCGCGGTGATCCAGTGCTTGACGAGGCGCGTGCGGTCGAAGCCGCGCATGCCCCAGTTGCGCAACGCAGGAAGCGGGCCCAGGTTGTGCGAGAAAAGTTGCTGCAGGCCGTCGGTCGCCAGGCTCATCTGCAGCACGTCGGCGCGGCGGGCGCGCTCGTAGCGGCGCAGGAGTCGCGGATCGCCCACGCTGCGCCAGTAGTCGCGGGTCTTGATCACCTCGGCCAGCGCGGCCGCATCGGCCAGGCCGAGGTTCAGTCCCTGGCCCGCGAGCGGGTGCACCGTGTGGGCGGCGTCGCCCGCGAGTGCCCATGACTGGTTCGCCTGCCCGGGCATCGCACCGGTCCAGCGGTCGGCGATGGCGCGCGCAAGCGGCCAGGCCGCGCGCTCGCTCGCAAGCTTGAGCGCACCGAGCGCGGCATGGCTGGCTTCGGTCACCGCGGTGTTGAATTCGTCGTCGCCCTGCGCGAGCAGGGCAGGGGCGCGCAGCTGGTCGACGGACCACACCAGCGCGACCGTCTTGCCATGCGTGCCGCCCAGCGGCAGCAGTGCGAGCACTTCGCCCTTGTCGTTGAACCACTGGCGCGCGATGCCGTCGTGCGACTGCTCGGCCTCAAGCCGCGCCGCCACCGCATGCTGCGGATAGCGCGTGACTTCGTAGCTCACGCCGAGCGCCTCGCGCGTGGCGCTGGCCTTGCCTTCGCAGACCACCGTGAGCGGTGCAGGCACGGGCTCGGCCACGACCTCGATCTGGGGCTGGAAGCGCACGGCGTCGGCCAGTTGCTGCTCGAGCGCGGGCACATCGACGATCCATGCCAGCGCGTCGACTTTCTGGCGCATCGCGCTGAACTGCACGCGGCCGCCTTCGTCGCCATGCACCAGCATCTCGCGCACCGGCGTGGCGTGGGCGGCATCGGGCCAGGCGCGCAGCGATTCGAGGAGGGTGCGGGAGGCGGTGTTGAGCGCGTAGGCGCGGATGTCCTGCTTGCCCTGCGTGGCCGGCGGCACCACCAGCGCCACGCGCACGCGCTCGCGTGCGAGCAGCAGGGCCAGCGTGCGGCCGACGATGCCGGCGCCGCGAATGCAAACTTCTGGGGGGAGGGCCATCGGACGATTGTAGGAGTTGCGTTGTGCGCCCGTTCCCGCCCCGGCCCGGCGAGGGGCAATGCGTCAGGCGCCCTGGGTCAGCGCATGGCCGTAGCGTGACAGCGTTTCGGCCGGCGGATGCACCTGCCAGGGCAGGCCGTACGCGGTGAAGCGCCCGGTGAGCGCGTCGGCGATGGCTTGCGCATCGGTGTTCCCGAGCGCGATGACGCCCATCAGCGCGCCGTCCACGCCCGGAAAGGCCGCGGCCGAGATCTGGTCCTCGGCTGGCAGCGCATCCAGCACCGACCAGTTCTTCTCCGCCGCCAGCGTGCAGATGAAGCGGTCGTCCACCCCGGGCGCGGCCGCTGCCGACAGCAGCACCAGCTGCGCGCCCTGGAACCATCCCGAGAACTCGAACAGCCGCAGCGCAACCTCGGGCCTCGTTGTCGAAGTCAGCCCCAGCTCCACCGGCGCCGCGCCCACGGCGCCCGCTGCGCCGAACGCGCTGCGCAGCACGATGCGGCGGTGCCGCGTGCCGTGTTCCTCGGGCGTCCATTCGGCGCCATCGCTGCGGTGATGCCCCGGGCTCCACAACTTGCGCCACAGCGTGCCGAGCGTGGGCCGCTCCACGTCTTCCAGGAAGGTGACGCGGCCCAGCGCCACGAAGGCCTCGGCGATGGCCAGGTGCAGCGCATCGAGCGCGTCGTCGTCCGCATCGTCGATCTGCACCAGCAGCATCGACTGGCCCACGCCCAGCTGCCCGAGCTCCAGGGCCGGCGGCAGGCTGGCGCGCACCGTGTGCAGCCCGATGCGGCCTACCATCGCGGCGTTCCCAACTCTTTCATGAAGGCGTTGACCTCGAACTCGGCCGCACGCAGCAGCGGCGTGAAGACCGTCTCGTCGGCCCAGTCGTAGACGATGAAGGCGGCCTGCGCCATCTTCTCGCCCGCCCAGTAGCCTGCGATGCCGCCGATCAGGCAGCCGCCGATGCCGCCCGCCGCGATGCCGTAGGGCCCGCCAGCCACGCCCGCACCCGCGCCGTATTCACCCACCGCCACGCAGCCGACGCGTGCCAGCGCCCAGGCCGACACCACCTCGGTGGCACGGCGCATGGGCCGGTCCGACTGCACGATGGAGACCGCATCCAGCGACATGCCTACCACGCCGATGATGCGTCCGCCCCACTTGAAATATTTGGCCGCCTGGTAGACGTACTTGCCCGCCGCGCCCGCGACCTGATGGTCGCCGTAACCGAAATGCCCGGTGGCGTTGTTGGCGTTCCAGTGGTAGTTCACCGAGTTGGTCTTGACGTTGAAGCCATAGTCCAGCCGCAGGTGCTTCTTGCCCTTGATGTCCTGGAAGAACAGCGTCGAGGTCGAGCCACCCTTGGGCACCCAGCCGCGCGGGTCCAGCTCGATGCACAGGTTGGTGCCGGGAATCGGAATCCGCACCAGCGCCGCGAGGCCCGTGGGCATCAGGACCTGCCCGGTCATCGGAATCTGCTGTTCGCTCAGGTCTTCTGCCATGCGGATGCGTCTCCAAGGAATGTGGACAAAGGCGTAAGGCGCGGTTTTAACGCCATTCGTGCCGGAATGCCAAGCCGGGGGCGCCGATGCGGGACAATCGCGCTCGCTTTCCAAGGATCCAAGGAACCCCCACCGTGCCGCAGCCTGTTTTCGACCTCGAAGCTACTATCGCGCGCCTGTTCGTCTACCCCGTCAAATCGTGTGCCGGTGTCGAACTCGATGAAATGCTGCTGACCGAAACCGGCCTCGAGTTCGACCGGGCCTGGATGGTGGTCGATGCCAACGGCGAGTTCGTCACCCAGCGCCAGATTCCGCGCATGGCGCTCATCAAGCCGCAGATGAAGCACATGGAAGTGGTGCTGCGCGCCCCCGGCATGCTGGCCCTGCACCTAGCCTTCGACCGGGTCGAGAAGCCGGTGCGCGTGCGGGTGTGGAAAGACGAAGTGGCCGCCTACGACATGGGCGATGTCGCCGCCCAGTGGTTCAGCGATTTCCTCTCCGAGCCGGGCAAGCCGCAGACCCTGCGGCTGGTGCGCTTCGATCCCGAGCACAAGCGCCTGTCGAGCCTCAAGTGGACCGACGGCGTCGAGGCGCTGAACCAGTTCGCCGACGGCTATCCGCTGCTGGTGGCGAGCGAAGGATCGCTGGCGGAACTCAACGAGCGGCTCGCGGCGGCGGGGCACGAGGCGGTCGGCATCGAGCGCTTCCGGCCCAACATCGTGCTGGCCGGCATCGAGGCGCATGACGAGGACCGCGTCGACGCGCTGCATGTCACCACAGCCGAAGGCGAGGCCGAGCTCAAGCCGGTCAAGCCCTGCACGCGCTGCCCCATCCCCGACATCGATCCGGCGACCGCCGTCAGCAGCCCCGAGGTCGGCAACATGCTGCGCACCTACCGCGCGGATGCGCGCGTCGATGGAGGCATCACCTTCGGCATGAACTGCATCGTGGTGCAGGGCGTCGAATACACGCTCAAGGTCGGCCAGGCCGTGGGCGCGAACTACCGCTTCGAGTAGCTCAGAAGGTCACGCCCGAACAGAGAATGATGTTCGCGTACGGCGTGCATTCGCCGGTGCGGATCACCGCCTTGGCGCGCGCGCTCAGGCGCTTGAGTTCCTCGTGCGAGATCGTCTCCGGCACGACGGCCAGTTGGCCTTCGCACCATGTGGGCAGCGTGCCGGTGGGCAGATGCTCGATGGCCTCACGTGCCAGCAGCGCGCGCTCCACCTGCATCTCCGACAGCACGACTTTCAGCACGTCCGCAACGCGCGGAATGCCGGGTGTGAGCGCGAGGTCGATGCGCTTCGGGCCATCGGGAATCGGCAGGCCCGCATCGCCGATGACCACCATGTCGCCATGCCCCAGCGCGGCAATCACTTGCGAGAGTTCGGCATGCAGCAGGGGAGAGCGTTTCACAGCGTGATCCAGTCGGGAGGCAGGGGGCTTTGCAGCACGGCGGCGCACTGCGGAATGGAAGGTTGGGCGCCGGGCTGCTGGATGCACAGCGCCGCGGCGCGGATGCCCAGGCGCACGGCTTCGTCGAACGATTGGCCTTCACCCAGCGCCACGGCGAGCGCGCCGAGGAAGGTGTCGCCCGCGGCGGTGGTGTCGACCGCCTGCACCGTCGGCGCGGGATGGTGGCGCGCACCGTCGGCGTCGATGGCCACCGCGCCGCGCGAACCGAGCGTGACGACCACGCGTGCGATGCCCTTGGCGCGCAGCGCCTTGCCGGCCAGCGCGGCTTCTTCCGGGCTGTCGGCCGATTGGCCGCAGAGCGTCTGCGCTTCGATCTCGTTGACGACCAGCGTGTCGATGCGCGACCACAGCGGCTCGGCGATCGCCTGCACCGGCGAGGGGTTGAGCAGCACCTTGCAGCCCGCTTCGTGCGCCACCGAGATGGCGCGCGCGACCTGGTCCATCGGCGTCTCGAACTGCGTCACCAGGAAGGCCGCGCCCTGCAGCTGCTCGCGCAGCGCCGCTTCGTCGATTTCGACGCGCGCGTTGGCGCCGGGAATGATCACGATGCGGTTTTGCCCGCCGTCTTCCACCAGGATCAGTGCGGTGCCCGTGGGCTCGCCGTCGACCGTGCGCAGTGCCGCGGTGTCGATGCCGTCGCGCTCCAGCGATTCGCGCAGCGCCTGGCCGTGGGCGTCGCCGCCCACGCAGCCGATCATGCGCACCTGGGCGCCTTCGCGCGCGCAGCTCACCGCCTGGTTGGCGCCCTTGCCGCCGGGGATGGTGGCGATCGAATGGCCGGTCAGGGTTTCGCCCGCGGCCGGCGCATGGGGGACGCGCAGCACCAGGTCCATGTTGAGGCTGCCGAGCACCACGATGCGCGGTGCCGACGGATCGGGGCTGCGGGAAGAAGGCTTCGAACTCACGGGGTGCGGGACTTTCGGTTTTCCGTTGAAGGCGCCGCACCGGAGGCGGGTGCCGAAGAAGAAGGTACGGGCGCGGCGGCTTCCTTGAAGCTCGCATGGCGCGCGGTCGAGGCGCGCACGCGCAGCTCGGGCTGCAGCACCACCTTGCGCGCATCGCGCCGCTTGCCGCCCACGCGCTCCAGCAGCATGTCGACTGCCAGCGCGCCGATGCGCTCCTTGGGCTGCGCCACGGTGGTGAGCGGCGGGCTGGTGTAGGCCGAGAGTTCGATGTCGTCGAAGCCGACGATCGAGAGCTCGTCGGGCACGCGCACGCCGCTTTCATGCGCGGCGCGCAGCGCGCCGATGGCCATCAGGTCGTTGCAGACGAACACGGCCGAAGGCGGCTGCTCGGTGCGCAGGATGGCGTGCATCGCTTCATAGCCGCCCTGGCTGGTGAAGCCGCCGCGCCACAGCAGCGCGTCCGCATTGGGCACGGCGCCGTTCTCGGCCAGCGCCATGCGCCAGCCTTCGATGCGCTGCTCGCTGGGCATCACGCTCACCGGTCCGCCGATGCAGGCAATGCGCCTGTGGCCGAGCGACAGCAGGTGCCGCACCGCGAGCAGGCCGCCCTGCATGTGCGCGGTTTCCACCAGGTCGCAGTTCGGGTCGGCGATCTCGCGGTCGACCAGCACCGTGGGAATGCGCAGGCCCTGCAATTGCGTGACGAGCGAATCGTCGCCGCCCGTCGACACCACGATCAGACCGTCGATGCGGCGCTCGGCCAGCACCTGCAGGTACACGCTCTGGCGGCGGGGCTCGTCGTCGGTGTTGCACAGCACCAGCGTGTAGCCGGCACCGAAGCACCGGTCTTCCACGATGCGCACGATCTCGGCGAAGTAGGGGTTCGAGCTGTTCGGAATCAGCATCCCGAGCGTCGAGGTGGTGTTGCTCTTCAAGCTGCGCGCCATCGCGTTGGGCACGTAGCCCAGTTCGCGGATGGCGAGCTCGACGCGCTCACGGCCCTTGGCGCTCACATGGCGCGTGTCGTTGACCACGTGCGAGACGGTGGTGACGGAGACTCCCGCGCGTAGCGCGACGTCCTTGATGGTGGCCATGGCTTTCCTCGTTGGTTCTTGGAGCGTCAGGCCAGTCGACGATCGGCGCGGCGCTGGCGCAAGGTGTCGATGATCACTGCAACCACGATCACCGCCCCGGTGATGATGCGCTTGCTCGGCTCGCTCGCGCCCACCTGCGCGAGCCCGGCTTCGAGCACCGCGATGATGAGCACACCGAAGAAGGTGTTGACCACCGAACCGCGCCCGCCCATGAGGCTGGTGCCGCCGATGACCACGGCCGCGATCACCTGCAGCTCGATGCCGACGCCCGCATTCGGGTCGGCCGCTTCGAGGCGCGCCGATTGCATCAGGCCCGCGAGCCCGGCCAGGAGACCGGTGACGGCGAACACGATGATGCGGATCGGCCGCGGGTCCACACCCGCCAGGCGCATCGCCTCTTCATTGGTGCCGATGCCCACCACGTGCCGCCCGAACACGGTGCGCGTGAGCACCATCTGGCCGATGACCACCAGCACCACCGCAAGCACGAAGGCGGCGGAGATGCCGCCGATCCACGGCGCGGCCAGGCCCGAAATCGCATCGCCCACGTACTGCGTGCGCGAGTCGGTCACGAGGTAGGCGCCGCCGCGCACCGCTTCGAGCATGCCCAGCGAGACGATGAAGCTGGGCAACCGCCAGGCGACCGACACCGCGCCGGTCACCGTGCCGCAGATGAGGCCGGTGGCCAGGCCCAGCGCCGCGGCCAGCGGCACCGAGAGCTTCCATTCGAGGATGGCGGCAGCGGTCACTGCCGCGCTGAGCGCGAGCACCGAGCCGACCGACAGATCGATGCCCGCGATGATCAGCACGAAGGTCATGCCCACCGCCATCACTGCGAGCGCGGGGATTTCATTGGCGATCGAGATGAAGGTGTCGCGCGTGAGGAAGTATTCGCTCATCGAACCGAAGAGCGCGACCATGCCCACCAGCACGACCGTGAGGCCGAGGTAGGTGCCCAGCTGGCCCTTCAGTGCGGAGGTGCGCGGGTTGGAAGTCGGGGCTGCGGCTGCGTTCATGGTGTCTCGGCGGTGGCCGGTTGGGCCGGGTTCGAATCGGGAAGAGAAGAGGTGGATGGGGCGGCGCGTCCTGTCGCGTCGCTGAAGGCGGCGGCGAGCAGCGATTGTTCGCTCCACTCGCCGCGCTCGAACACCGCGACCAGGCGGCCGGCGCTCATCACGCCGATGCGGTCGCACATGGCCATCAGCTCGCGCAGGTCGCTCGACACCATCAGCAGCGCCTTGCCGGCATCGGTCATGCGGTCGAGCTCGGCGTACAGGTCGGCGCGCGCACCGACGTCCACGCCGCGCGTGGGTTCATCGAGCAGCAGCACCTTGCATTCGCGGTGCAGCCAGCGTGCGAACACCACCTTCTGCTGGTTGCCGCCGCTGAGCGTGGCAACAGGTTGTTCGATGCTGCGCGAGCGGATGCGCAGTAACTCCACCAGTTGCCGCGCAATGCTGCGTTCCTTGGCGCGCTGCAGCCAGCCGGCGTGCGAGATCGCGCCCAGGTCGCTCAGCGTGGCGTTGACGCGGATCGACTGCGTGAGCAGCAGGCCCTGCGACTTGCGGTCTTCGGTGACCAGCCCGATGCCGGCGCGGATCGCCTGCATCGGCGAGCGCCAGCCCTTGCGAACGTGCTGTGTGGGCTCTGCACCGGTCTTGGCGTCGTAGAGAGAAATTTCTCCGCGGTCCGCGCGGTCGGCGCCGAACAACAGGCGCACCAGTTCGGTCCGGCCCGAGCCGACCAGGCCGGCGAGGCCCATGATTTCGCCTGCGCGCAGATCGAGGTCGACGTCGCGCACCACCTCGGCGCGGCCGATGCCGCGCGCGCTCAGCAGCACGGGGCCGGCCGTGCGGCGCCCACGCCCTTCATGCTCGTGCACCGCGCGGCCGACCATGCGCTGCACCAGTTCGGATTCGCGCACGCCGGCCATGGCGCGCACGTCCACCAGCCGGCCGTCGCGCAGCACCGCCACGCGGTCGGCAATGCGCTGCAGTTCCTCGAGGCGGTGCGAGACATAAACAATCGCCACGCCGCGCGCCTTCAGCAGCTCGATCTGCTCGAAGAGGTGCGAGGTCTCGCGCGGCGTGAGCATCGCGGTGGGCTCGTCGAGCACCAGCACGCGCGTGTCGTCCTGCAGGTTGCGCGCGATCTCCACCATCTGCTGCTGGCCGATGCCCAGCCGCGCGACGGGCGTGGCCGGATCGATGTTCTCCATGCCGATCTTGGCGAGCTGGCGCGCGGCCAGCTCGTGCAATTTGGCCTTGCGGATCCAGCCGGTCTTGTTGGGCAGGCGGTCGAGCAGCAGGTTCTCTGCCACCGACAGCGTGGTGACCAGCCCCAGCTCCTGCATCACCATGCGCACGCCCAGGCGCTCGGCATCGCGGCGCGAGCCGGGCTGGAACGGCTTGCCGTCCAGCAGCATCTGGCCGCGCGTGGGCTGCACCAGGCCGCAGACGATCTTGGACAGCGTGCTCTTGCCGGCGCCGTTCTCACCCGTGAGGGCGAGCACTTCCCCGGCGTTCAGCACGATCGAGACGTCGTCGAGCACCGGCGCCGCGTAGTCCTTGCCGAGCGCGCTCAGCGAGAGCACCGGCGTATTGCGATCGTTATCAGCCATCGATGGCAACCTCATTCATTCCAGAAACACCGAGGAACCGGCTTCGCCGGGCCTCAGGTGTTGCCCCCGGTAGGGGGAAGGCGCGCGCGACACGAAGTGCGCGAAGCCTGGGGGCGAGCAACATTTACTTGGAGTCTTTGGTGACCAGCACCACGTCGGTCTTCACTTCGGCGGGCATCTCCGACTGCTTCTTCTTGTCGGCGATGGCCTTCAGCGCGGTCTCGATGCCGAACACGGCCTGCTTGGCGGCGAACTGGTCGGCGGTGGCGAGCACGCGGCCGTCTTTCAGCATCGGCTTGATGGCGCCGATGTTGTCGTAGCCCACCACCAGCACCTTGCCGGTCTTGCCCGCGGCCTTGACGGCAGCCACTGCGCCCAGCGCCATGCTGTCGTTGCCGGCGAGCAGCGCCTTCAGGTCGGGGTGCTCGCGCATCATGCCGGCGGCCACCGTGTTGCCCTTGTCGATTTCCCACTGGCCGGACTGCACGCCCACCACCGTCACGTTGGCGGCCTTCATGGCGTCCTGGTAGCCGAGGGTGCGCTGCTGCGCATTGAAGGTGGTGGAGACGCCTTCGATGATGCCGACCTTGTCGCCGGCCTTCAGCTCCTTGGCCAGCGCATCGCCCACCAGCTTGGCGCCGGCGCGGTTGTCGGGGCCGACGAAGGGCACCAGGATGCCCTTTTCCTTCAGCGCGGCGGCGTCGAGCTGGTTGTCGATGTTGACCACCAGGATGCCCTTGTCGATGGCCGCCTTGATCACCGGCACCAGCGCCTTCGAATCGGCCGGTGCAATGACCAGCGCGTTGATCTTCTGCGCCACCATCTGCTCGACCATCTTGATTTGGGCGGAAGTGTCGGTCTCGTCCTTGATGCCGTTGGCCACCAGCGTGTACTTGGCCGCGTTGGCCTTGTTGTGTGCCTTGGCGCCGTCTTCCATGGTGCGGAAGAACTCGTTGGCCAGCGACTTCATGACCAGCGCGACCTTGGGCTTGTCCTGTGCGAAGGCGGGCGTGGCGGCGATGGCGCCCAGCAGGGTGAGCGCGGCGGCGCTTTGCAGGGTGCGGCGGGTGAACTTCATGGTGTGTCTCCTGGGGTGGTTGAGCGGTACGCCGGTCTGTGCCGGGGGTGTCGATATTAACCAACGAAAACGTTTGCGCAAACGTTTGCTAATCCGGTTTAACCCTGAGGTTCCGATTGGTGAGGAAGAGGCCCAAGACCTGCAGCGCGGGCATCGAGACATGGTCGCCTAAAATGCCCGGTTACCCAAGAGGACCTCCCATGAGTTTGCAATGCGGCATCGTCGGCCTGCCCAACGTCGGTAAATCCACCCTTTTCAATGCATTGACCAAGGCCGGCATCGCAGCGGAGAACTATCCGTTCTGCACCATCGAGCCCAACGTGGGCGTGGTGGAAGTGCCCGATCCGCGCCTGGCCCAGTTGAGCGAGATCGTGAAGCCCGAGCGCGTGGTGCCCGCCATCGTCGAATTCGTCGACATCGCCGGCCTCGTGGCCGGCGCCAGCACCGGCGAAGGCCTGGGCAACAAGTTTCTTGCGCACATCCGCGAAACCGACGCCACGGTGAACGTGGTGCGCTGCTTCGACGACGACAACGTGATCCACGTGGCCGGCAAGGTCGACCCGATCTCCGACATCGAAGTGATCCAGACCGAGCTCTGCCTGGCCGACCTGGCCACGGTCGAGAAGGCGCTGCACCGCCACACCAAGGTCGCGCGCTCGGGCGACAAGGAAGCGCAAAAGCTGGTCGGCCTGCTCGAACGCTGCCAGGCCTCGCTGAACGAGAACATCCCGGTGCGCGCGCTGGAGTTCACCAAGGAAGAGCAACCGCTGGTCAAGAGCTTCACGCTCATCACCGCCAAGCCCGCGATGTTCGTCGGCAACGTGGCCGAAGACGGCTTCGAGAACAACCCGTACCTGGACCGCCTGCGCGAATACGCGGCCAGGCAGGGCGCGCCCGTGGTCGCCATCTGCGCCAAGATCGAAGCCGACCTGGCCGAGATGGACGACGAAGACAAGAAGATGTTCCTCGCCGAAATCGGCCAGGACGAGCCGGGCCTGAACCGCCTGATCCGCGCGGCCTTCAAGCTCCTCGGTCTGCAAACCTACTTCACCGCCGGCGTGAAGGAAGTGCGCGCCTGGACCATCCACATCGGCGACACCGGCCCGCAGGCGGCCGGCGTGATCCACGGCGATTTCGAGAAGGGCTACATCCGCGCCCAGACCATCGCGTTCGACGACTACATCGCCTTCAAGGGCGAACAAGGCGCGAAGGACGCGGGGAAGATGCGGTCGGAAGGCAAGGAATACGTCGTGAAGGATGGCGACGTGATGAACTTCCTGTTCAGTTCGTAAATCGGCTCGCCCCCAGGCTTCGCGCACTTCGTGTCGCTTCTCCACCCCCCTACCGGGGGCGACACCGGCGGCCCGGCGGAGCCGGTTCCGCGGTGTCTCGCGAATAGGCCCCGGAGCCTGGACTACTTCGCAGCTTGCTGCTTGCCCCACACCACCGTGTTGTCCACCGCATACGCGGCACACACCACCTTGCGCTCCGCGCATCCCTTGAGGTGCTCGGTCAGCGCCGCCGAGTTGGTGGCCGTGCCGAACTTGTTGTCGCTCGTGATCAGGAACGCTCGCGGGCGCGCCTGCAGCAGAAACTGGCGGTACGCGGCGCGTATCTGCGCGGGGTCTGCGCCGACGACCGGCAGGCCGGCTTCGTCGGCCAGGTCTGCATGGCCCGAGGACGCGGGTTCTCCGCTGGCATCGAGTGCCACGCCGACGTTCTTGAGCAGATTGCGCCACTTGGCCATCTCCGCGATCACGCGCTGCGGCAGTTCCATCACCCATTGCGCGGGATAGGCAAAGCCGAGGTTCGCGCCGCCGGGCGCCACGCGGTCGGTGACGCCGACCAGCCGGCCTTCCTCGTCGAACAGCCCGCCGCCACTCGAACCCGAGGACGCCGGCGCGGAGGTCTGGATGATCGGCAGCTGGCCTTGCGACCGGGGCCGCAACGCGGAGATCAGGCCCTCGCTCAAGCTGAGTTCGAGTCCCTGCGGGCTGCCGATGGCGAACACGCGCTGGCCGACGCGCAGGCTCTCGACTGGTGCGATCGGCACGGCGGGCAACTGCAGCGGCGTTTCCGTCATCAGCACGCACAGGTCGCGCGACGGATCGGGATCGCGCAGGATGCTCTTGATCTTGATGGTGGCCTGGCCCTGCGTCACGGTGGCCGACATGGCGCCGTTCACCACATGGCAGGCCGTGGCCAGCGCGGCGGGCGTCACGGCGACCGCGCTGCCGACAGAAGTCTTGTTGTTGCCCTGGTCGCCCTTGACGGTCCAGACCGCGGGCGACGCCTTGCGAAAGACTTCCTCCGGTTGCAGCGCCCACGCGTGGCAGGCCAGGGCGCCGAGCCAGAGGCCGGCTGCAAGTTGCTTCCAGGGCCCAAGGAGTTTCTTCATCCGAATGACTCTAGGAAGCGGCGCACCGGCTCGCCGTAGGCCGGAGCCCTGTGTCGCAGGATGCCAAAGCCCTGTTGTTAGACTGCGCGCGCCCCGATGTCTCCACAAGGCCCAGCCACCATGCTCACCGTCCATCACCTCAACAATTCGCGCTCGCAGCGCGTGCTCTGGCTGCTCGAAGAACTCGAACTGCCTTACGAGATCGTTCAGTACCAGCGCGACCCGCAAACCATGTTGGCGCCCGCTTCGCTCAAAGCCATTCACCCGCTTGGCAAGTCGCCCGTGGTGACGACGGACGACGGCCTCACGCTCGCGGAGTCGGGCGCGGTGATCGAGACGGTGATCGAGCGCTACGGCCGCGGCCGCCTCGCGCCCACGGCCGGCACGCCGGAGGCGCTGCGCTACCGCTACTGGCTGCATTTCGCCGAAGGCACGGCCATGTCGCCGCTCCTGCTCAAGCTGGTGTTCGACCGGATCGAGACGACCAAGATGCCCTTCTTCGCGAAGCCGGTGGCCAAGGCGATTGCGGCCAAGGCGAAGTCGGCGTTCATCAATCCGAACATCGCGAGCCACCTGAACTACATGGAGTCCGAACTGGGCAAGAGCGAGTGGTTCGCCGGCGATGAATTCACGGGCGCGGACATCCAGATGAGCTTCGTGGTCGAAGCCTCGCAGGCGCGCGGCGGCCTCGATGCGAAGCGGCCGAAGCTCATGGCGTACCTGGAGCGCATCCACGCGCGGCCTGCGTACAAGCGGGCGCTCGAACGCGGTGGCCCCTACGGCCTGTTGAGCTGAGGGTTACCGTCAGGCCGGGAAGATGTAGATCAGCGCCACGGTCATGCAGACGTAGCGCAAGAATTTTCCGATGGCCATGTAGCCGAGACACGGCCAGAACGGCAGCTTGAGCCAGCCTGCGACCGCGCACAGCGGATCGCCCACCAGCGGGAGCCAGCTCAGGAGACAGGCCTTCGGCCCGAGGCGTTCTAGCCACCCGAGCACGCGCACGTGGTGTTTCGAGTGCGAGTATTTGTCAGCGACCTTGTGCGCGCCGTAGCCCATCCACCAGTCGACCGCGCCGCCCAGGGTGTTGCCTACCGTCGCGACCGCGATAGCCGGCCAGAACATCTCGGGGTTGAGCCTGAGCAGGCCGAACAGGATGGGCTCGGAGCCCACCGGCAGCAGCGTGGCGGAGACGAAGGCGGCCACGAACAGCGTCGAGAGACCGTACTGCGGCAGCGCCAGCAGTGCCATGAGGGAGTCGAGCCAGGCTTGCATAAGGTCGGCGGAGTATAGGCAGCGCCGGCATCGCGCCAGCGTCGGAGAAAGCCCCGCCGTGTACTGGTGTTTACGCGTGTGCCGAAGGCGCAAATCGTTTCAGTCGCCGAAATCGCAGGTGGCTACAATCGTGCCTCATTTTTCAGCAGCCGAACGCGCACCGCTCCCCTCCAAATGACCTTGCAGATCGGCAACCACACGCTGGAAAACCGCCTGTTCGTCGCGCCCATGGCCGGCGTGACGGACCGGCCCTTCCGCATGCTGTGCCGCGAACTCGGTGCGGGTTATGCGGTCAGCGAGATGGTCACTTCGCGCAAGGAACTCTGGGGCACGCTCAAGACATCGCGCCGCGCGAATCACGACGGCGAGCCGGGCCCCATTGCGGTGCAGATCGCCGGCACCGATGCGGCCATGATGGCCGAGGCCACGGTCTACAACATCGAGCGCGGCGCGCAGATCATCGACATCAACATGGGCTGCCCGGCCAAGAAGGTCTGCAACAAGTGGGCCGGCTCGGCGCTGATGCGCGACGAGCCGCTGGCACTTGAAATCGTGCAGGCCGTGGTCGATGCGGCGCAACCGCACAACGTGCCGGTCACGCTCAAGATGCGCACCGGCTGGAGCGAAGACAACCGCAACGCAGTGAAGCTCGCGCGCGATTTCGAATCGGCCGGCGTGCAGATGCTCACCGTGCATGGCCGCACGCGCGAGCAAGGCTACAAGGGCCACGCCGAGTACGACACCATTGCCGCCGTCAAGGCCGCGGTGCGCGTGCCGGTGGTGGCCAACGGCGACATAACCTCGCCCGAGAAGGCGCGCGACGTGCTCGCGGCCACCGGTGCCGATGCGGTGATGATCGGCCGCGCCGCGCAGGGCCGGCCCTGGATCTTTCGCGAGATCGCGCATTTCCTGGAGACCGGCACCTACCTCGCACCGCCGCTGGTCGCCGAGGTGCGCCGCCTGCTGCTCGATCATCTGGTGGAGCACTACGCGCTCTACGGCGACTTCAGCGGCGTGCGCACCGCGCGCAAGCACATCGGCTGGTATGTGCGTACGCTGCCCGACGGCGAAGCGTTCCGCGGCCGGATGAACACCATCGAGGACTGCGCGGAACAGCTTCGCGCGGTCTGCGACTATTTCGACGGGCTTGCGGACCGGATGGACCGCATGCCCGCACACCAGGCGGCCGAAGACCTGTCCGGTGAAGAGGAGGCGGCTTGCGCCGTCGATTGAGGAGAAGAGAACAGGCAATGAGCAAGAAACACATCGAGGACTGCGTGCGCACCAGTCTGGACAGCTACTTTCGCGATCTGCGCGGCACCGAACCCGACGGCATGTACGAGATGCTCGTGCGCGTGGTCGAGAAGCCCCTGCTCGACGTCGTGATGACGCGCGCAGAAGGCAACCAGTCCAAGGCCGCGCAATGGCTCGGACTGAACCGAAACACGCTCCGCAAGAAATTGGTCGAGCACAAACTTTTGAAATAACTTCACGGCATACCCATGGCTCAGACCGCACTCATCTCCGTTTCCGACAAGACCGGCATCCTCGAATTCGCACAGGCGCTGCATGCGCTGGGCATCAAGCTGCTGTCCACCGGCGGCACCGCCAAGCTGCTGGCCGACGCCGGCCTTCCGGTGACCGAGGTCGCCGACCACACCGGCTTTCCCGAAATGCTCGACGGTCGCGTGAAGACGCTGCATCCCAAGATCCACGGTGGCCTGCTCGCGCGGCGCGACCTGCCGGCGCACGTGGCGGCGATCAAGGAACACGGCATCGACACCATCGACCTGTTGATCGTCAACCTCTACCCCTTCGAATCGACCGTGGCCAAGGCCGGTTGCACGCTCGAGGACGCGATCGAGAACATCGACATCGGCGGCCCGGCCATGGTGCGCAGCGCGGCCAAGAACTGGAAAGACGTGGGCGTGCTCACCGACGCCGCCCAGTACCCCGTGGCGCTCGCCGAGCTCAAGGCAGCCGGCAAGCTCAGCGACAAGACCAGGTTCGCGTTCTCGGTGGCAGCGTTCAACCGCATTGCCGACTACGACGGCGCGATCAGCGACTACCTCTCGGCCATCGACTTCGACGCCAGCATCGGCCAGCCCGCGCCCACGCGTTCGATGTTCCCCGCGCAAAGCAACGGCCGATTCGTGAAAGTGCAGGACCTGCGCTATGGCGAGAACCCGCACCAGCAGGCCGCGTTCTACCGCGACCTCTATCCGGCGCCCGGCTCGCTCGTGTCCGCGAAACAGCTGCAGGGCAAGGAGCTCAGCTACAACAACATCGCCGATGCAGACGCGGCATGGGAATGCGTCAAGAGCTTCGACGTGCCGGCCTGCGTGATCGTCAAGCACGCCAACCCCTGCGGCGTGGCCGTGGGCAAGGATGCGAACGAGGCCTACGCCAAGGCCTTCAAGACCGATCCGACCTCGGCTTTCGGCGGCATCATCGCGTTCAACCGCCCGGTCGACGGCGCCACCGCGCAAGAGATCGCGAAGCAGTTTGTCGAGGTGCTGATGGCACCGGGCTACACGCCCGAGGCGCTCGAAGTGTTCCAGGCCACGAAGGCCAAGCTCAACGTGCGCGTGCTCGAAATTGCGTTGCCCAAGGGCGGTGCCACCGACTGGGACAACGGCCGCAACGCGATGGACGTCAAGCGCGTCGGCTCGGGCCTGTTGATCCAGACAGCCGACAACCATGAACTCGCCGCCAGCGACCTCAAGGTGGTGAGCAAGAAGCAACCCACGCCGCAGCAACTGCAGGACCTGCTGTTCGCCTGGAAGGTCGCGAAGTACGTCAAGAGCAACGCCATCGTGTTCTGCGCCAACGGCATGACCATGGGCGTCGGCGCGGGCCAGATGAGCCGCCTCGACTCGGCCCGCATCGCGAGCATCAAGGCCGAGCACGCGGGCCTGTCGCTGAAAGACACGGCAGTGGCGAGCGATGCCTTCTTCCCGTTCCGCGACGGCCTCGATGTGGTGGTGGATGCGGGCGCGAGCTGCGTCATCCAGCCGGGCGGTTCGATGCGCGACCAGGAAGTGATCGATGCGGCCGACGAGCGCGGCGTGGTGATGGTGCTCTCGGGCGTGCGCCACTTCCGTCATTGAACGGAAGCGCGGTTCGGGGCCTGCTTATTCGTGGGTACCGAACCGGTATTTGAGCTGGAAGGTGATCGCGCCGTAGAGGCGGTTCTTGATCGTCGGCACGTAGGCGATGTTCAGGCCCCAGTTCTTGCCTTCGATGGCGGCCGTCGGAAGGATCGCCGGGAACCAGTTGCCGTTGCGGTAGTTGGGGTAGCCGTCGAAGCCGCCCACCACCGCGCCGAACTTCACGCCGTAGAACTCGAAGGGCAGCACGTACAGCCCGATGTAGTGCGACTGGCGCCGGTCGCTGTTGTGGAACGCACCCGCAGTGACGCGGTAGGTGTCGCTCAGCGGGTACTCGAAGCCCAGGCCGAAGTTGGAATTTTCCAGGCCTTTGCCGCTGTCGAAGTGCGCCGAATAGAAGCCCGGATTGACCCAGATGTTCTTCGGATCGAACGAGGACTGCGCTTGCGCCAGGCCGGGTAGAAGAAGAGCAAGAGCAACACTCGATACCGGCAGCAGGCGCAGGGCGTTCATGGACTAGGGCGTTCGGAAAATCTCTCGTGCCGCTTCTATGGTGGCTGCGATGTCTTCCTCCCCGTGCGCTGCGCTCACGAAGCCTGCTTCGTAAAGCGCGGGGGCAATATACACGCCGCGATCGAGCAAACCGTGAAACAACGCATTGAACTTGGCGTTGTCGGTTGTCATCACGGTGGCATAGTTTTGCGGCAGGTCCTTCATGAGGAAAAAGCCGAACATGCCGCCTTCGCTGTCGGCATTGAAGGGCCGGCCCTCGGCGGCTGCCGCGGCCTTCAGGCCGTCGACCAACGAGCGCGTCTTCTTGCCGAGCGCTTCGTAGAAACCGGGCTTGGCGATCTCCTTGAGCGTGGCCAAGCCACAAGCCGTGGCCACCGGGTTGCCCGAGAGCGTGCCTGCCTGATAGACCGGCCCCTGCGGCGCGAGTTGTTCCATGATCGCGCGCGGGCCGCCGAAGGCCGCCAGCGGCATGCCGCCACCGATGACCTTGCCCAGCACCGTAAGGTCGGGCTTGATGCCCAGCACGCCCTGCGCGCCGTGCAGTCCCACGCGAAAGCCGGTCATCACCTCGTCGAAGATCAGGAGCGCGCCGTGCTGCGTGCACAGGTCGCGGCAGCGCTGGGCGAATTCGGGCGTGGCGCGCACGAAGTTCATGTTGCCGGCGATGGCCTCGATCATCAGGCAGGCGATGTCGTTGCCATGCAGCGAGAAGGCCTCTACGAGTTGCTGCAGGTTGTTGTACTCGAGCACGATCGTGTGCTGCACCACCTCGGGCGGCACGCCGGCCGAGGTCGGGTTGCCGAAGGTGGCGAGGCCCGAGCCCGCCTTCACGAGCAGCGCGTCGGCATGGCCGTGGTAGCAGCCCTCGAACTTGATGATGCTCTTGCGGCCGGTGGCGCCGCGCGCCAGGCGCAGGGCGCTCATCGCGGCCTCGGTGCCGGAGCTCACGAGCCGCACCATTTCCATGGAGGGCACCAGCGCGAGGATCGCCTCGGCCAGTTCGATCTCGCGCTCGGTCGGCGCGCCGTAGGAGAAGCCTTCGAGCACGGCCTTCTGCACCGCCTCGACGACGGCGGGATGGCCATGGCCCAGGATCATCGGACCCCAGGAGCCGATGTAGTCGATGTAGCGCTTGCCGTTGGCGTCCCAGAAATAGGCGCCTTCGGCACGCTGGATGAAGCGCGGCGTGCCGCCGACGGCCTTGAAGGCGCGCACGGGCGAGTTCACGCCGCCGGGGATCACGGCGCGGGCGCGCTCGAAAAGAATGTCGTTTTTGTCAGTGGTAGGCATTGCAGCGAAGGGAGGGTTTTCAGGGAAGGGCCGCCGCGCACGGCCGCCCGAAGCGGCCGGCCCGCCCCTGGTAGGGGGTTGGCGAACCGACACGAAGTGCGGGCAGCCTGGGGGCGAGCAACATTTCAGTGTCGGGTGTCGTGAGGGGGGAGGGCAAAGTCCTGGGGGGCGTCGGGGTCGTCGTCTTCGTCGTCGTCCTCGGGTTCGGCCCAGAACAGGCGGTCGGGCAGCACATGGCCCATGCCGGGGCGGAAACCCGCGTCCAGGCACCGGTCCATGTAGGCGAGGGCTTCGCTCGTCGCGGCCACCAGGTCGGTGCCGCTCGCGAGCAGGGCGGCCAGCGCGGCCGAGAGCGTGTCGCCCGCGCCGGCGAAGACGGCTTCGAGCCGCTCGTACTTCTCGTTGACGAGGACCGACTGCGGCGAGGCCAGCACGTTGTCGATGAACTGGTCGGGCAGCACCATGCCGGTCACCAGCGTGTAGGGCACGCCGAACTCGCCGGCGGCCTTGGCGATGTCGCGCGCACCGGGCGGACGCTCGCCGCTCCAGTCCGGAAGCAGCCATCGCCACAGCGTACTGTGGTTTCCAACCAACACCGTCGTCTGGGGCAAAACGAGCTCGCGAAACGCGTCCAGATAGGCCTCGATCTGGTTCTCGTCCCACCAGGAAAGGTTGGGCATGTAGGCCACCACGGGCACTTCGGGGTAGTCGGAGGCGGTCTCGGCGATCGTGCTCAGGGCATCGGGCGTGCCCACGAAACCCACCTTGATCAGCTGGACTTCCACGTCCTCCAGGATGGCCCGCGCCTGCTCGGCGATGGCCTCCTCGTCGAAGGCGAAATGGTCGAAGATTTCGGCCGTGTCGCGGGCGTAGGCCCCTGTGACAACCGGCAGAATGTGTGCGCCCACCGACGCCATGGCGAGGGCATCGGCACCCAGGCCGCCCGCGCCGCTCGGATCGCTCGCATTGAACACCAGCACGCAGGGCGGATTGAGGTCGCGCTCGGCGATCGATTCTTCGTCCTGCGAGGGGTCGTTAAGATCGCCCGGTTTGCGTGGGCTGTCTGCGGAATGTAAGTAGATGGTCATACGCCGGGCGGAATCCGCTGGATGGTGGCATGGGCGCGACGTTTAGGCCCCGCCAGTGAGATACGCATAGATACACTCGTTGCATTTAATGAACAAGGACTTTAAGCTCCGATGAATACGAAAACTTGGATGTGCCTGATTTGTGGGTGGATCTATGACGAAGCGGTGGGTGTTCCGGAAGACGGGATCGCGGCAGGCACGGCCTGGGCCGATGTTCCGATGAACTGGACCTGTCCTGAGTGCGGTGCACGCAAGGAAGACTTCGAAATGGTTGAAATCTGAAGATTGGCATAGGGCTACGCGATCTGCGTCGATGTACGGCGCGGCGGGCATCCAAGTCTCATGAGCAGGAGCGTTTGCAATGGGCCCGAATGGATCAGGTTACAAGGTGCTGGTCATCGATGACAGCAACACCATCCGGCGCAGTGCCGAGATTTTTCTGAAGCAGGGTGGGCACGAGGTTCTTCTGGCGGAAGACGGTTTCGATGCGCTCTCCAAGGTTAACGACCACAAGCCCCACCTGATTTTCTGCGACATCCTCATGCCGCGTCTCGACGGCTACCAGACCTGCGCCATCATCAAGCGCAACGCGCATTTCTCCAAGGTTCCGGTCGTCATGCTGTCGTCGAAAGACGGTGTATTCGACAAGGCCCGCGGCCGCATGGTCGGATCGCAAGACTACCTGACCAAGCCATTCACCAAAGACCAGTTGCTGCAGGCCGTGCAGCAGTTTGGCATCGTTCAACAGGAAGTGCAGTAATGCCTATTCGAAAAATCCTCGTCGTCGACGACTCCAAGACTGAATTGGTGTTCCTGACCGACCTCCTCCAGAAGAACGGCTTTGCCGTGAAGACGGCCGAAAACGCCGACGACGCGATGCGCCGCCTGGAAGAAGAGCAGCCCGACCTGATCCTCATGGACGTCGTCATGCCCGGCCAGAACGGCTTCCAGCTCACGCGCGCCATCGCCCGCGACCCGAAGTACGCGGCCATCCCGATCATCCTGTGCACCAGCAAGAACCAGGAAACCGATCGTGTCTGGGGCATGCGCCAGGGCGCACGCGACTACATCGTGAAGCCGGTCAATGCGGCGGATCTGATGTCCAAGATCAGCGCGCTCGCCTGAGCAGGAGCCGGTTGAGTCCATGGCGAATCGCGACGCACTGAGAGCCTTCCAGTCCCGGCTTGCAAGCCGTCTGCAGGCTGCGCGCACGACCGGCGTGGCCGCGACGTGGCTGGCCGTCGAGGCCGGCGAGGGCAAGTACCTCTTTCCGCTGGGACATGCCGGCGAAATCTTTCCCTGGACGCCGCCACAGCCCGTGCCCTACACGGAGCCGTGGTTCCTCGGCGTCGCCAACCTGCGCGGCGGCCTCTACGGCGTCGTCCAGCTGTCGGGCTTCGCCGCGGGCGGGCTTGGCGCACAGCCCGCCACCGAGGCGGCGCGCATGCAATCGCGGCTCGTTGCATTCAACGAGCTGCTCGAAGTCAACTGCGCATTGCTGGTCGACCGACTGGCGGGGTTGCGGGGCGCGGAGGCCTTCACGGCCTCGGAGGCTCCGGGCGCAGAAGCACCTGCGTGGCACGGGCATCTGTACACCGACGCAGCAGGAGAGCGCTGGCAGGAAGTCAACCTGCAAGCGCTTTCGCAGCAACCCCAGTTTTTGAGTATTGGTGCGTAGTGCCTCGGCACGAAGTACTGGCAACCACCTGAAGGACCGACCGTGAGCTCGATCGCCGACAAGTTCAAGAAATTTCTCCCCGTGAATGGGAACGACAAGGCCCGCGTCGACGGCTCCGGTTCGATATCGCTCGACGATGTCGATACGGTTCAGGTTCCGGACGAAAAAACCGTGCGCCTGACCAGGAAGAGCGACAGCGCCTCCCTGTCTTCCCCCATCGCGGCTGCGCCCAGCGGCTTCGCCGATGTCGGCGGCGAGACGCCCGAAGCGCTCGACCAGGCGGCCCTCGACGCCGTCCCGGCCGCCGGCCGCGCCGGCTCCAACCCCGCGAAGCAGCAGCGGATCCTGGCGATCATGCTGGCGGTCGTGGTGCTGCTGCTGCTCCTGGTGGCCGGCTCCGCGATTCTTCGCTCGGAACGCCTGGCGCAACAGGTGGCGGCCACCGGCCAGTCGCTGATGCAGTCGCAGCGCCTGGCCAAGTCGATCTCCCAGGCCCTCGTCGGCAGCGCTTCGGCGTTCGTCGAAGTGAAGGACAGCGCCGACGACCTCTCGCGTCGCGTCGCGGGCCTCACCAACGGCGACGATTCCCTGCGGCTCGAACGCGTGGGCAACCAGTACGACGAGGAGATGACCAAGATCAATCCTCTGGTCACCCGTGCCGACACCAGCGCGAAGGCCGTGCTGGCCCAGCGCCAGATCCTGACCCAGGTGGGTACCGCCTTGCGCGACATCAACCAGCAGTCGTCCACGCTGCTCGAAATGACGGAAACCGTCGCTTCGCTGAAGATGCAGCAGAACGCCACGCTGCCCGAGATTTCCGCCGCCGGCCAGCTCGTGATGCTGACGCAGCGCATCGGCAAGTCGACCAACGAATTCTTCACGGTCGAGGGTGTGAACCCCGACGCCGTGTTCCTGCTGGGCAAAGACCTGAACACCTTCCAGGAAACCACCCGCGGGCTGCTCGACGGCAATGCGCAGCAGCGTTTCCCGGGCTCGAAGGACCCGCAGACGCGCCAGCAGCTCGAAGCCATCCTGAAGACCTACGAGCAGATGCGCACGCAGGCCTCCGCCATTCTGGGCAACCTGCAGGGTCTGGTGGCAGCGCGCGAAGCGCAGGCATCCATCCTGACCGACAGCGAGCCGCTGCGTAAGTCGCTCGGCGACCTGCAGGACAAGCTCTCGGCCCGCACGGGCCTGGGCGCCGGAACGATCGTGCTGCTGTTCGTGCTGTCGCTGGCCGCCCTGGCGCTGGCCGGCGCCATCGGTTTCGTGCAGGTGCGCGAAGGCCGCGAACGTGCCGCCAACGCCGAACGCGAACGTCTGGCTGCCGAGCAGACTTCGGAAGAAGCCGGCCGCATCAACAACGCCAACCAGGCCGCCATTCTTCGGCTGATGAACGAACTGCAGACAGTGGCCGAAGGCGACCTGACGCAGGAAGCGACCGTGACCGAGGACATCACCGGCGCCATCGCCGACTCGGTGAACTACACGGTGGAAGAACTGCGCCTGCTGGTGGGCAACGTGCAGAACACGGCCACCCGCGTGGCGCAGACGACGTCGCAGGTGGAAAACACCTCGACCGAACTGCTTGCCGCCTCGACCGAACAGCTGCGCGAGATTCGCGAAACCGGCCAGTCGGTGCTGACCATGGCCGAGCGAATCAACGGCGTGTCCTCGCAAGCGCAAGAGTCCGCCACGGTGGCGCGCCAGTCGCTGCAAGCCGCATCGTCGGGCCTGCAGGCCGTGCAGAACGCCATCGGCGGCATGAACTCCATCCGCGACCAGATCCAGGAAACCTCCAAGCGGATCAAGCGCCTGGGCGAGTCGTCGCAGGAAATTGGCGAAATCACCGAGCTGATCTCGGACATTACCGAACAGACGAACGTGCTGGCGCTGAACGCCGCCATTCAGGCGGCATCGGCCGGTGAAGCCGGCCGGGGCTTCTCGGTGGTGGCGGAAGAAGTTCAGCGACTGGCCGAACGCTCCGCAGACGCCACGCGCCAGATTTCGGCACTGGTGAAGGCGATTCAGACCGACACGCAGGATGCGGTGGGCGCCATGGAGCGTTCCACGCAGGGTGTGGTCGAAGGGGCCAAGCTGTCTGACAACGCGGGTACCGCGCTGACCGAGATTGACCGCGTGTCGCGCCGCCTTGCCGAGCTGATCGAGCAGATTTCGCAGTCCGCCTCCCGCGAAGCCGATTCGGCCAACGTGGTGGCAGCCAACATCCAGCACATTTTCGCGGTGACCGAGCAGACCGGAGAAGGTACGCGTACCACGGCCCAGCAGGTGCGCGAACTGTCGCAGATGGCGGAAGAACTGCGCCGCTCTGTCGCCCGTTTCAAGATTGCCTGATGAAGCTCTCCCCCAGCCTTCGCGCACTTCATGTCGCTTCGGCAGCCCCCTTCCGGGGGCGACACCAGCGGCCCGGCAAAACCGGTTCCGCGGTGTCCCTCGAAGTGGCTGCGACGGCTGAATGTATTCAGGGCGCGTGGCGCCCATTGAAAAACTGATAGATCAAGAACGGCGAGCAACCAACGTGTCGATTCAAAACCCTGCCACGGCCCCCATCGCCGGCAACATGCCGGCCACCGAAGACCTCGGGCCGCTGGCCTGGGTGCTGGGAGAAATCCAGAAATCCCTCGATGGTGTGGGCAAGTCGTTGCGGCGCTATGTGCGCGACGTGGGCAATGCAACCGAGCCCGAGAGCGGGCCGCTGCAAATGGCTCGCCAGCAACTGCACCAGGCCGTCGGCGCGCTGCAGATGGTGGGGCATTCCTCGCCCGCGCTGGTGCTCGGCGCCATCGAATTCGCGGTGCAGGGCTTCATTGCCGAACCGCAGCGCTGCACCGACAGCGCCGTCCTGAAGATCGAGCGTGCCGGCTTCGCCGTCACCGATTTCCTCAGCGCACTGCTGGCCGGCAAGGCCGTGTCGTCGGTCGCGCTGTTCCCGCAATACCGCGACGTGCTGGAACTGGGCGGCAACGAACGCGTCCATCCGGCCGATCTCTGGAGCACCGCCTGGCGCTGGGTCGAGGTCAAGCCTGCGCTCACGCAGGCTGCTGTCGCCTATGACCCTTCCGTGCGCTCGCGGCTCGACCGCGAGGTGCTGCAACTGGTCAAGGCCGGCGACATGCAGGCCGCACAGCGCCTGCAGGGCCTGTGCCTGGGGCTCGGACGCGGCGCGCTGCTGCCCCGCGTCGCCAGCTTCTGGACCCTGGCCGCGGGCTTCTTCGAGGCCCTGTCGCTCGGCCTGATTCCCGCCGACTCGTACGTCAAGCGCGCCGCCACGCGCGTGCTGCTGCAATACGCCACCCTGGCGCGCGGCGACAGCGTGGTCTCCGATCGCCTGGGCCAGGACCTGCTGTTCTTCTGCGCGCAGGCCGTGCCCACCGCCCGCGACGAAGCCGCCACGCTGCGCACCGTGCGCAGCGCCTGGGGCGTGGCCCACGAGCAGCACATCGACTACACCGTCGAGCAGTTCGGCCGCTTCGATCCGCTGGTGCTCACGCAGGCCCGCAAGCGCATCGAGACCGCCAAGGAAATGTGGTCGGCCCTCTCGGGCGGCGACATCACCCGCACGCGCCAGGTGGCCGACACCTTCGCCCAGCTGGGCGAATCGCTGCAGAAGCTGCATCCGCCGAGCCTGCCGATGGTCCAGGCGCTGACGCATGCCGTCGAGGCCTCCGTCAGGTCGGGCCAGCCGCCCGACACCGAACTGGCGATGGAAGTCGCCACCTCGGTGCTGTACCTGGAAGCCGCGCTCGAAGACCTCGATCCGAGCGATCCGCAGCTCACCTCCCGCACCCTGCAGCTGGCAGGCCGCATCGAACGCGTGCGCGCGGGCGGCCATTCCGAGCCGCTCGAGCCGTGGATGGAAGACCTGTACCGCCGCGTGAGCGATCGCCAGACCATGGGCACCGTGGTCGACGAGCTGCGCAGCCACCTGAGCGAGCTCGAGAAATCGCTCGACCAGTACTTCCGCCGCCCCGCCGAAAAGGGCCTGCTGCGCACCGTGCCGACCCAGCTCATGCAGATGCGCGGCGTGTTCTCCGTGCTCGGCCTCGAACAGGCCGCGCTCACCGTGCAGCGCATGCGCGACGACGTCGAGGCCATGCTGGTCAGCGCCTCGCCGGCCGAGGAAATGGCCGGCTTCGATGCGCTGGGCAACAACCTCGGCGCGCTGGGTTTCCTCATCGACATGCTGGGCTACCAGCCTGCGCTGGCCAAGCGCCTGTTCGTGTTCGACACCGAAGCCGGCGAACTCAAGCCGCTGATGGGCCGCCAGGCCACGGACAGCGCCCCCGAAGGCGAAGTCGCGGCACCCGTGGCCGAGCCTGTGCTCAGCATCGAGGAGGTCGACGCCCAGATCGCCTCGAAGCTCGCCGCACTCGCCACGCCGGCCAGGAAGACCAAGCCGACGCCGCTCGAGGAATTCAGCCGCAAGGCCGAGAGCTGGACTTCCAAGATCACTGGTCCGGGCGCGCTGCCCGACACCGAAGTCACCGAGCTCGAGGAAGACGATCTCCAGAACATCTTCCTGGACGAAGCCCGCGAGGTGGTGCACAACGGCCTGGCCGCCATCACCGAACTGGGCAGCCACCCGGACGACACCGAAGAGCTCACCATCCTGCGCCGCGCGTTCCACACGCTCAAGGGCAGCTCGCGCATGGTCGGCCTCACCGACTTCGGCGATGCCGCCTGGTCGCTCGAGCAGGTGCTCAACACCTGGCTGGCCGACCAGCGTCCCGCCACGCCGGAGATGCTGTCCGCCACCGAACGCACGCTGCGCGACTTCGGCCAGTGGGTCGAAGCCATCGCCTCGGGCGAATCCCACACCTGGCAGGCCGGCCCGTTCAGCCGGGTGGCCGATGCGCTGATGGCCGGCGAGCCCGTGCCGCCGCCGGTGCGCGTGGCCGACGCCGGGCAACTGGCCGTGGCCGCCCGCCACATCGCCGCCGAACCCGAGCTGCCGCCGCTGCCCGACCTGTCGTTCCTGCCGGACACACCGGTCGCGCCGGTGCAGGCCGTACCCGAGCCGCTGCCCGAGCTGCCCGCCTTCGACGAGCCGCAGAAGCCAGGGTCCGCCGATGCGGACGACGATTTCACGTCCACCGACTTCATCGATTTCGAGACGAAGCAGCCCACGTCGCCCGCGCCGCTGGAGGCACTGTCCAGCGTCGACGACTTCGATTTCCTGGCGCCCGCCAAGACGCAGGCCCCCGTGGAGTCCCCAGCGCCTGTCGCCGCGCAGCCCGCGGCCGAGGAGGTCATCGAGGCCACCGTGCCGACAGCCGCTCCCCTGCCGGACTTCGCCTGGGACCTGGACCCGCTGCCCGTTCCCGCGAACGAGCCCAAGGCCAACGACATGGCCCTGCCTCCGCTGGAAGAGCCGGCCGCGCTGCCCGAACTGGAATTGGAACTGGCGTCCGAGCCGGAGCCGGAAGCCGAGGTCGAACCCGTGGCGGCCGTCGCCGTGCCCGTCGAGACGCCTGCCGAACCGGAGGTCGTCGCCGCCGAAGAAGAAACGCCGGAGCCCGTCGCCGCACAGGAAACTGTGGAAGTGGTGGAGTCCGTGGAAATTGTGGAAGCCGTGGAGGTCGTCGAAGAGGACGCCACCGCCTCCAGCGCCGAAGACCAGGTCAAGGTGATCGGCCCGCTGCGCATCGGCATCGCGCTCTACAACGTCTACCTCAACGAAGCCGACGAATGGTCCAGGCAACTGGCCACCGACGTGGGCGAATGGGCGCTGGAATCGCACGAACGCCTGCCCGACTCGACCGTTGCGCTCGCGCATTCGCTGGCCGGCAGCTCCGCCACCGTCGGCTTCCACAGCCTCTCGGGCATGGCGCGCCTGCTCGAATCGGCGCTGCAGCACCTGCAGATGCAGGGCAGCGGCACGCGTGAACAGGGCGTGGTGCTGGTTGCCGCGGCCGACGAGCTGCGCCGCCTGCTGCACCAGTTCGCCGTGGGGTTCCTGCGCGATCCGGCCGAAGGCACGCTGCAGGCACTGCGCGACATCGCGGCGGCACCCATGCCGCTCGAAGCCGCCGTGCGCAGCGAAGTCCGGCCGTTCCAGCAAATCGTGTCCAACGACGGCATGGCCGACGTGGCGCTGGACGATTCCGAAGACGCCATCGACCTGGCCGATGCGGTCGACGTCGACCTGTTCCCGATCTTCGAGGAAGAGGCCGCCGACCTGCTGCCCCAGCTGGGCGAAGCGCTTCGCCAGTGGTCGCACCACCCCGACGACAGCGCGCCGCGCGCCTCCGTGCTGCGCACGCTGCACACGCTCAAGGGCAGTGCGCGCCTGGCCGGCGCCATGCGCCTGGGCGAACGCGCGCACCGCATGGAGTCCGAGATCGAAATCCTGGGTTCCCAGGGCGCAGAGCGGGCCGACATCGAAAAGCTGCTGGTCCGTCTGGACACCCTGCAGGCCACCTTCGACGCGCTGCGCGCGGCCGATGACGCCACCCAGGTCGAAATGGCCCAGCTGGTGGCCGCGGCCACCGCGAACGCGGCTTCCGTGGCCCAGGTGGCGGCAGCCGATGTCGGCGTCCCCGCGAACGACGAGGACGCCGCGCCCGTCGAGCCGGGCGAAGCCGATGCCGCCTCCCAGCCGGCTCTCACGATGCTGCAGCCGCGCCCGGCGCCTGCGCTGCTCGCCCCGCTGCGCGCCGCGTCGAGCCAGGCCGTTCGCATCCGCACCCAGCTGCTCGACCGCCTGGTCGCGCAGACCGGCGAGGTCATCATCACGCGCTCGCGCCTGGAAGCCGAACTCGGCCAGCTGCGCGGCTCGCTGTCCGACCTCACGGGCAACCTGGACCGCCTGCGCCAGCAACTGCGCGACATCGAGGTGCAGGCCGAAAGCCAGATGCAGTCGCGCTTGGCGCAAGCCAAGGACTCGCAGCAGAGCTTCGACCCGCTGGAATTCGACCGCTTCACCCGCGTGCAGGAACTCACCCGCATGATGGCCGAGTCGGTGAACGACGTGGCCACCGTGCAGCGCACGCTGCAAAAGACGGTGCAGGCGACGGAAGACGACCTGAGCGTGCAGGCACGCCAGACCCGTGAACTGCAGCGCGGCCTGCTGCGCACGCGCATGGTGGAGTTCGAAGGCATCTCCGACCGCCTCTACCGCGTGGTGCGCCAGGCGTCGAAAGACACCGGCAAGCAGGTGCGCCTGGACATCGTCGGCGGCTCCATCGAAATGGACCGTGGCGTGCTCGACCGGATGACGCCCGCCTTCGAACACTTGCTGCGCAACTGCGTGGCGCACGGCATCGAAGACGCCGCGGTGCGCGAGGAGGCCGGCAAGGACGCCAGCGGCCTCATCGTCATCGACCTGCACCATGAAGGCAACGACGTCTCGGTGAGCTTCCGCGACGACGGCGCCGGCCTCGACCAGAAGCGCATCGCCGAGCGCGCCCGCGCCCTCGGCCTCCTGGCCGACGACAAGGAACTCACGCCAGAAGAAGCCACCGAGCTGATCTTCAAGCCCGGCTTCTCGACGGCCGGACAGGTCTCCGAGCTGTCCGGACGCGGCATCGGCATGGACGTGGTGCGCGCGCAGATCGCGGCGCTCGGCGGCCGCATCGAAACGCACAGCACCCCGGGCCAGGGCACCACCTTCAAGCTGGTGCTGCCGCTGACCACCGCGGTGACGCACGTGGTGATGCTGCGTGCCGGCGATGTGTCGATCGGCGTGCCGTCGAACCTGGTGGAACTGGTGCAGCGCGTGAGCGGTACCGACCTGGAGGCCGCTTACCTGCACGCCAGCCATCCGTTCGGCGCCGAACAGGTGCCGTTCTACTGGGCCGGCGCGCTGCTGCAGGCCTCTACGCGCAGCGCGCATGCCGGTGCGAAGAACAACACCCTCGTGATCGTGCGAAGCGCGGCACAGCGCGTCGCGCTGCACGTGGACGAAGTGCTGGGCAACCAGGAAGTCGTGGTGAAGAACCTCGGCCCGCAGCTCGTGCGGCTGCCGGGTCTTGCCGGCATCTCGGTGCTGGCTTCGGGTGCGGTGGCGCTGATCTACAACCCGGTCGCGCTGGCCGCGGTGCACGGCGAACAGGCGCGCCAGCGCCAGGCCGCTGCGCTCGTGGTGCCGGCATCGAACGCTGCCGGGACCACGGCCGGCAACGACGCGCCGCAGACGCCGCTGCCGGTGCTGGCCCCCGTGGCGCCGCTGGTGCCGCTGGTGCTGGTGGTGGACGACTCCATCACCGTGCGCCGCGTCACGCAGCGCCTGCTGCAGCGCGAAGGCTATCGCGTGTCGCTCGCGGCCGACGGCCTGCAGGCGCTCGAACGGCTGCAGCAGGAGCGTCCGTCGGTGGTGCTGTCGGACATCGAAATGCCGCGCATGGACGGCTTCGACCTGGCCCGCAACATCCGCGCCGACGCCGCATTGGCCGAGCTGCCGATCATCATGATCACCTCGCGCATCGCCGAGAAGCACCGCGACTACGCACGCACGCTGGGCGTGAACCACTACCTGGGCAAGCCCTACTCGGAAGAGGAACTGCTGCGCCTGGTCCGTGCGTACACCAGCGAGCCAACATTGGCAGCCGCCGCCTGAAGCGCTCCGGCGTGCATCCAGCAAAAAGGCCCCTCGGGGCCTTTTTCATTTCTGCAGCGCCTTGGCCCGCGCCACGCCGTAGCGCTGCAGCGTCTTCTCGCGCGCCTCGGCATGGTCCACCACGGGGTGCGGATAGGTCTCGCCGAGCTTGATGCCTGCGGCCTCCAGCTCCACCGGCGACGCCGTCCAAGGCGCATGGATCGCCGCGTTCGACAGGCCTGCCAGCTGCGGCAGGTAGCGGCGGATGAACTTGCCCTCGGGGTCGAAGCGCTCGCTCTGCGTCACCGGGTTGAAGATGCGGAAGTAGGGCTGCGCATCGCAGCCGCTGGAGCTGGCCCACTGCCAGCCGCCGTTGTTGGAGGCCAGTTCGAAATCGTTCAGGTGCAGCGCGAAGTAGGCCTCGCCGCGGCGCCAGTCCAGGCCCAGGTCCTTGCAGAGAAAGCTCGCCACCACCATGCGCAGCCGGTTGTGCATGTAGCCGCTCTGGTTGATCTGCAGCATGGCCGCATCGACCAGCGGATAGCCGGTGCGGCCTTCGCACCAGGCGTCGAAGAGCTGGTCGGCATGCTTGCCGTGGTGCCACTGGATCTTGTCGTACTCGGGGCGGAAGCTCTTCGATTCGCCGTTCGTGTGCACATGCGGGAAGTGCATGAGGATCTGGAAGTAGAAGTCGCGCCAGATCAGCTCGCTCAGCCACGTCGCCGCGCCCGCATTGCCCTGCAGCGAGAGCTGGTGCGCCACGCTCGCCACCTGCCGGATCGACACCGTGCCGAAGCGCAGGTGCACGCCCATGTAGCTGGGGCCGCGCACGGCGGGGAAGTTGCGCGCCTCGTCGTAGCGGTCGATGCGCTCGAAGAAGTCCTCGAACAGCACGCCGGCGCCGAGCGAGCCGGTCGGGATCTCCAGCGTGGACAGGTTGCTCTTCTCGAAGCCGAGTTCGCCCAGCGACGGCATCGGCTCCCGGTAGGCCTGCGGCGGCGGCGCCAGCGCCTCGGCGTGGCTGCGCACCGGATACGGCTTGAGGAAGAACGAATCCACCTTCGCCAGCCATGCCCGCTTGTACGGCGTGAACACCGTGTAGGGCTGGCCGGTCTTGGTCATGACCTCGTCGCGGTCGAAGACGGTCGAGTCCTTGTAGGTGTGGAAGGCGATGCCCGCATTGGCCAGCGCGCCGAGCACCTTGGCGTCGCGCTCCAGCGCATCGGGCTCGTCGTCGCGGTTGGCGAACACGGCCTGCACGCCCAGGTCGCTGGCCAGCGCGGGGATTTCCTGCACCGCGTGGGAGTGCCGCACGATCAGCCCGCCGCTCAGCGCACCCAGTTCCGTCTGCAGCTCCAGCAGCGATTCGCGGATGAATTCGACCCGCCGGTCGATGGCCGGCAGCGGGTCCAGGATCGCCTTGTCGAACACGAAAACGCAGACCACCTGGCGGCAGGCCCGAAGCGCCCGGTAGAGCGCGGCGTTGTCGTCCACCCGGAGGTCGCGGCGGAACCACATGAGTCCCTTGGGATAGGTCTTGTCGACGGCCAGTAAAATAGGTGGCATATGGCTGCCGATTCTGCCCCGATGAACCTCACGCATCACTTTTTGATAGCGATGCCCGGGATGGAAGACAAAACTTTCAACCGCAGCGTCGTGTACCTCTGCGAACACAGCGAGCGCGGCGCGCTCGGCCTGGTGATCAACAAACCCAGCGACATCAACCTCAAGGTGCTGTTCGAGAAGATCGAGCTCCACCTGAGCCGCCCCGAACTGGGCGAGTCCCCCGTCTTCCAGGGCGGCCCGGTGCAGACCGAGCGCGGCTTCGTGCTGCACGAGCCCGTCTTCACCCATGCCGAGAAGCCCGAGGAGTCGGTCTACGCCTCGACCATGACCATCCCCGGCGGACTCGAAATGACCACCTCGAAAGACGTGCTGGAGGCCCTGGCCACCGGTGCGGGCCCGCGCAAGGTGCTGGTCTCGCTGGGCTACTCGGCCTGGGGCGAAGGCCAGCTCGAGTCCGAACTGGCCGAGAACAGCTGGCTCACCGTGCTGGCCGACCCGGCCGTGATCTTCGACACCCCGATCGAGCAGCGCTACGACAAGGCGCTGCTGCTGCTGGGCCTGGAGGCCTGGAAGCTGTCGCCAGACGCCGGCCACGCGTGAGCGCCGTCATGCCAGACGCTTCCGCTCCCGCCGACTCTTCCGTTCCCGTTCCCGTCCCCTCCCATTTCCAGACCTTCCTGGCCTTCGATTTCGGCCTGAAGCGCACCGGCGTGGCCAGCGGCAACCGGCTGCTTCAAAGCGCCACCCCGCAAGCCACCATCAAGGCCGAGGGCGATGCCCGCTTCGCGCAGGTCGAGGCGCGCATCAAGGAATGGCAGCCCGACGCGCTGGTAATCGGCGTGCCGTATCACCCCGACGGCGCCCCCCACGAGAACACCCGCCGCGCGCAGAAGTTCGCGCGCCAGTTGCGGGGCCGGTTCAACCTTCAGGTGTTCGAGGTGGACGAGCGCTACAGCACCACCGAGGCGCTGTCGTCCGGTGCAAAAGATGCCGATGCCGCCTCCGCCTGCATCATCCTGGAGCAATTTTTGAGGAGTCTCTCGTGAGTTCAATCCCTGATGCCGAAGCGCTCTACACAGGCCTTCTGGCCGGTGTGAAGGCGCTGCTGCGCCCTGAAACCAAACTGGTCGGCATCACCTCCGGCGGCGCCTGGCTGGTCGAGCGGCTGCAGAAAGACCTGGGCCTGGCCGGCGCGCCCGGCATCATTTCGTCGGCCATGCACCGCGACGACTTCGCACGCCGGGGCCTCTCGGCGAGCGCGCAGACCTCGCTGCCTTTCGACGTGAACGGCACCGACGTGCTGCTGCTGGACGACGTGCTCTACACCGGCCGCACCATTCGCGCGGTGCTCAACGAGCTGTTCGACTTCGGCCGCCCCGCCTGCGTGCGCCTGGCCGTGCTGGTCGACCGCGGTGGGCGCGAGCTGCCGGTGGCCGCCGATTTCGCGGCCGCGAAGTTCACGCTGCCCGACACGCAACTGCTGGCCCTGGCTCGCGCCGACGACGGCGCCTTCAGCCTCAAGGTGGAGGAAAACCGCTGATGCTCTACAAGCGAAATCCGCAGCTCAACAAGAACGGCGAGCTCATCCACCTGCTGTCGATCGAGGGCCTGCCAAAGGACATCGTCACGCACATCCTGGACACCGCCGCCAACTTCACCAGCGTGAGCGACCGCGAGGTGAAGAAGGTGCCGCTCTTGCGCGGCAAGAGCGTGTTCAACCTGTTCTTCGAGAACAGCACCCGCACCCGCACCACCTTCGAGATCGCGGCCAAGCGCCTCAGTGCCGACGTCATCAACCTGGACATCGCGCGCTCCTCAGCCACCAAGGGCGAATCGCTGCTGGACACCATCGCCAACCTGAGCGCCATGGCCGCCGACCTGTTCGTGGTGCGCCACAGCGAGTCGGGCGCGCCGTACCTGATCGCGCAGCACGTGGCACCCCACGTGCACGTGGTGAACGCCGGCGACGGCCGCCACGCGCACCCCACCCAGGGGCTGCTCGACATGTACACGATCCGTCACTACAAGAAAGACTTCGCGAACCTCACGGTCGCCATCGTCGGCGACGTGCTGCATTCGCGCGTGGCGCGCTCCGACATCCACGCGCTCACCACGCTGGGCTGCGCCGAAGTGCGCGTGGTCGGCCCCAAGACGCTGGTGCCCACCGACATGGCCGGCATGGGCGTGCGCGTGTGCCACACGCTCGAAGAAGGCATCAAGGACTGCGACGTGATCATCATGCTGCGGCTGCAGAACGAGCGCATGAGCGGCGCGCTGCTGCCCTCGTCGCAGGAGTTCTTCAAGACCTACGGGCTCACGCCCGAGAAGCTGCAATTGGCGAAGTCGGATGCCATCGTGATGCACCCGGGGCCGATCAACCGCGGCGTGGAGATCGACTCCGCAGTGGTCGATGGCAGGCAGAGCGTGATCCTTCCACAGGTCACTTTCGGCATCGCGGTCCGCATGGCCGTCATGAGCATCGTGGCAGGAAACGAAGCATAGACATGTTGCTCGCCCCCAGTCTTCGCGCACTTCGTGTCGCTTCGCCAACCCCCTACCGGGGGCAACACCAGTGGCCCGGCGAAGCCGGTTCCACGGTGTTCCCCGAAAAGGCCCTGACGGCCACCGGAAGTACAGACGCATGAACATCCTCATCACCAACGGCCGCGTCGTCGATCCCGCCTCGGGCACCGACAGGAAGACCGACATCGCCATCGCCGACGGCAAGATCGCCGGCATCGGCAACGTGCCCGCTGGCTTCAAGGCCGATCGCACCATCGACGCCACGGGCTGCATCGTCGCCCCCGGTCTCGTCGACCTCGCCGCGCGCCTGCGCGAACCGGGCTACGAACACGAAGGCATGCTGGAGAGCGAAATGGCCGCGGCCATCGCGGGCGGCGTGACCAGCCTCGTGTGCCCGCCCGACACCGACCCCGTGCTCGACGAGCCCGGCCTGGTCGAGATGCTCAAGTTTCGCGCCGAGAAGCTGCAGCGCGCGCGCCTCTTTCCGCTCGGCGCGCTCACGCGCAGCCTGGCGGGCGGCGTGCTCACCGAGATGGCCGAGCTCACCGAGGCCGGTTGCATCGGCTTCAGCCAGGCCGACGTGCCGCTCGCCGACACGCAGGTGCTGCAGCGCGCGCTGCTCTATGCGAGCACCTTCGGCTACACCGTGTGGCTGCGTCCGCAGGACCGCGACCTTGGCAAGGGCGTGGCCGCCAGCGGCCCGCTCGCCACGCGGCTGGGCCTCTCGGGCGTGCCCGTGTCGGCCGAGACCATCGCCATCTTCACCATCGTCGAATTGATGAAGAGCACCGGCGCCCGCGTGCACCTGTGCCGCATCTCCAGCGCGCGCGGCGTGGCGCTCGTGCGCGAAGCCAAGGCGCTGGGGCTGCCGCTGACCTGCGACGTCAGCATCAACTCGCTGCACCTGGCCGACACCGACATCGGCTACTTCGACAGCCGCGCGCGCCTGAACCCGCCGCTGCGCCAGCAGGGAGACCGCGCCGCGCTCTCGGCCGGCCTGGCCGACGGCACCATCGATGCCTTGGTGTCCGACCACACGCCCGTCGAGGCCGATGCCAAGACGCTGCCCTTTGCCGAAGCCGAACCCGGCGCCACCGGGCTCGAGCTGCTGCTGCCGCTCGCGCTGCAATGGGGCGAGCGCAGCGGCGCGGGGCTTGCGCGTGCCATCGAGGTCATCACCTCCGCGCCGGCCCGCCTGCTGACCGCGGCGGATGCGCAAACGGGCATCGGCCGCCTCACCGAAGGCGGCGTGGCCGACCTCTGCATCTTCGACCCCACGCTCGAATGGCAGGTGGAGCCCGACGCGCTCAAGAGCCAGGGCAAGCACACGCCGTTCGGCGGCTATCCGGTGCAGGGCCGCGCGCGCCACACGCTGGTGGCGGGCCGCGTCGTCCACGGATAAAGAAGAAAGAGAACGCGCGCCCATGGTTCATTCGCTGAAGGCCTGCTGGCGCTTGCTGCACGCGGTGGGGCATGCGCTGGGCGGCTGGTGGACGATCCGCTTCGCCTTTCCGAAGATGTCGCAGGCCGACCGCAACGCGCGCGTGCAGGAATGGTCACGCCGCATGCTAGAGATCATGGGCATCACGCTCAAGGTGCAGGGCACGGCGCCGACCCAAGGGCCGGTGCTGATCATCAGCAACCACCTCTCGTGGCTCGACATCACCGCCATCCATGCGGCGCGCCATGTGCGCTTCGTGTCGAAGTCGGGCGTCAAGCACTGGCCGCTGATCGGCACGCTCTCCACCGGCGCGGGCTCGCTCTACATCGAGCGCGAACGCCGCCGCGATGCGCTGCGCGTGGTGCACCACATGACCGAGGCGCTGCGCGAGGGCGACATGATCGGCGTGTTCCCCGAGGGCACCACGAGCGATGGCCGCGGGCTGCTGCCCTTCCACGCCAACCTGCTGCAGGCCGCCATTTCCTCGGGCGCCCCCGTGCTGCCCGCCGCGCTGCGCTTTGCCGATGCCGCCACCGGCGAGACCAGCCAGGCGCCGCGCTACATCGACGACGACAGCCTGCTCGCCTCGCTGTGGAACACGCTGCGCGCGCCGCCGCTGCTGGCCATCGTGCGCTTCGGTGAGCCGCAGGACTCGCACGGCCGCGAGCGCCGCACCTGGGCGCAGTCGCTGCATGAAGACGTGCAGCAGCTGCGCCGCGAGACGCACTGACGCTTTCAAAAAAAAGCGCCCCGCAAGGGGCGCTTGAACGACGCAAGAATGCGCCGTGAGGAGGAAGCGGGAATCAGGAAGCGGCGTGGGCTCAGAGGATGCCGAAGATCTTCAGACCGATGATCACGATGAGCGGCACACCGCAGAGCCAAAGGATGATGCTTTTCATGATCGAGGTCTCCGTGAGGTAAGAAGGCCTCTACATTGGCCGCGTGTCGGGCCGGTGCATGCGGGAGAAGGCAAATCGTGCGCGTGGGCGTCTGCCTACAAGCCGGCCGCGGCGCCAGGGCGCGGGCGCCTTCGATCAGCCCCGCGCACTGCCGGCACAGCTCATTCTCCAAACCAGAAGACGAGCCACGAACCCAGCGAAGCCAGCACGGCGATCAAGGCAACGATGTTGCTTTGGCGGAGGAAGGCGCGACTGCTCTGAAGGCGAGGACCGGTCGGCATGTCTGCTTCCTTTTTTCGAACGGATGTGCTCCGCGCGAAGGATGCGCCTTCACCTGCCCTCGGTCAATCCGAAGATAGTTCTCCCGATACCGGGGGGAAGATCAGTCGCGGTCTTCGTAATAGCGGCGATGCTGCTCGCGCTCCCACTGCCGGCGGCGCCATTCGCGGCGCTCCGCACGGCGTTCTTCCCAACGCTCTGCACGACGCTCTTCCCAGCGTGAGCCCGGCTCGTAATAGACGGGCGCGGGGGCCGAATACACGGGCGCCGGGGGCTGGTAGTAGGTCGGGGCCGGCCGTGAGTAAACGGGCGCTGGCTCGTAGTAGACCGGTGCGGGCTGGCCGATCACCACGCCGGGCAGGTTGACGCCAACGGACCAGCGGGTCTCTGCATTGGCCGATGCGCCGGCGAACAAGGCACCTGCGGCGACAGCGCCTGCAATGGCCAGCTTGAGAACGGTTCGGGGAATAGACATTTCATCTCCTGAAGCGGGCGAAAAACTGCCCTGATGCGGTGTCCAACGCCCGGCCGCACGAAGCCGCTCACATCGCTTCGGTGAAGTACCGTACCCAAATGTCACTGCGAAACGCCGGCAGTTCCAGGTTCGGAACGCTCTTCCCGCCCCATTGAAGGGGCATGCCCGAATTTGCCCGGCAGCGCGCGTTGCTCAATGATGGAGGCCATGAAGCAGATTCGCCTGGGCTGGTCGCTCGATGTCAGCCACCTCAAGCACCAGATCCAGGCGGCCGCCAGCTGGAGGCCCGAGACGGCCGCGCTGCGCCGTGACCTGGAAATCATGGCCGAGGTGGGCAACGAGGTCTTCGGCGAAGGGACGCACTGGATCGAAGAGCGGACGATGCCTGATCCGCATGAATGAATCGGCGGGCCGCGCCGACGGGCTCATCCTCTCTGCAACCGCGCGCCTCTGCGAACGATGACAGCGTGCGTGGCCTCGGCGAGCACCAGGGCCGCCAGGATCATCGCGGCGCCGATCAGGCTCAGGTAGTGCCTGTCGATGAACAGCAGCACCAGCCCGCCCAGCATGCTCGAGCAGGCGAGGCCGCCGTAGGTGGCCGTGTTGTTCAGCGCCAGCAACAGCGGTGCGACCTGGGGTGCGATCTTCACCAGCCGGTGCTGCTGCGGCACGATCACCGCCCAGCCGCAGAAGCCCCACAGGGCCAGCGAGACCACGGTGCCCGCCATCGACGCCGAAGCCCGCGGCAGCGCACAGAACACGGCGATGGCGACGGCCAGGGACGCGTTCATCACGCTGCGGCTGCCGAAGCGGTCCACCAGCCGGCCGGCGAACAGGTTGCCCACGGTGGCGCACACACCCCACACCAGCAGCACCGTCGCAAGGGCCTGCTCGTTGCCGCCCGTTGCCCGGTCGAGCACGAGGCCCGCGTAGGTGTAGACCATCAGCAAGCCGCCGTTCGCGAACACGTTGGTCAACAGCGCCAGCGCCACGCGCATATCGCCAACCGGTGCAAAGCGTTCGCGCAGCGTGATGCGCTCGGGCGGGCGCACCGCGTTCAGCAGCCACCACACGGCCAGCATCGCAATGAGCCCTAGCAGCGCAACGAACCACAGCGTCATCCGCCAGCCGCCGAGTCCGCCGATGAAGGTGCCCAGCGGCGAGCCGAGCGCCGTGGCCCCGGCAAGGCCCGCGGTCACGATCGACAGCGCATGGCCCCTTCGCTCCGGCGGTGCGATGGCAGACGCGACTCCGAGCGCCGTCGGCGAGAACATCGCCGCGCCCAGCCCCGCCAGCGCGCGGCTGAGCAGCACGGTGTTCAGGTCGGTGGCCATCGCGGTGATGGCATTGCCCACCACGAAGATGCCGAGCGCGACGACGAGCATCGGCTTGCGCGGCCAGCCGCCGCCTACCGCGGCCATCACCGGCGCGAGGATGGCGAACGAGAGCGCATACACGGCCACCATCTGCCCGGCCAGGCTGACCGAAGTGCCGAGCGAAGAAGCCACGCTGGGCAGGATGCCGGCAACGACGAAGTTGTCGGTGCCCATGGCAAACATGCCGAGGGCCAGAACGATCAGACGAGGATCCATGATCTTGTGCAGTGCAAGTGGATGACGTGCCGTTCGAAAGCGGTTCCACATCATCGCCGGGCCAAATTGCAATGCTCGGCGAACCGCGGATCGAAGGGAACTGATGGTTCTGCAAAAGGAAAGTGCACGGCGTGCAATGTCCTTGCGAAGGGCTCGCTGCGCACCGGAAGACGGCCCTTGAACGCCGTGCAATATGGAACTGCAGAACCATCAGTTCCATTCATTCGAAGCCGTGCCCATGATCGCCTCCAGTCCAATTTGCAGGAGACGAGACGATGACAACCGAGGCTCTCGCCCCAGCGCCTGAAGCCACCCAATGGTCGCAAGAGGCGATTGCAGGATGCGTTGCCACCGTCGTGCGCTCGCGCCGCGCAACCCGTGCCTTCAGGGCCGAGCCGCTGCCCCGCGAGCTCGTCGAAGAAATTCTGGAAGACGCAGACACCTGCCCGCAGGTCGCGTTCGCGCAGTTCCATGAGCCGATCGCGGCGCACCTGCACATGTCGCCGGACGAGGTGACCGCCTTCGGCATGTCGATGGGCTACGGCGACCCGGAGGCCGAGGTCAACCAGACAAGGATGCCGCGCGAGCGCGTGCAGGACTTCGCCCGGCTTCTGGGCTTTGCGGCCTGAGCCTTTCGCCCGTTTCACCAAGGAGATCACCCATGAAGAACACCTCATGGCTCGCCGCCGCTGTGGCGGCCGGCGCCATCGGAGTTACCGGCGCCATCGGCGCCCTCGCGCCCATCGCGGCCAGTGCGCATGCATCGGCGGAACGCGTCACGCCCGCACTCGAGCAGGCGATTCCCAACATCCCCGGCAAGTCGCTGGTCGCCGTGGTGGTCGACTATCCGCCGGGCGGCGCATCGCCGGCCCACGAGCACGCGAAGTCGGCGTTCATCTATGGCTACGTGGTCTCGGGTGCCATCGAATCGCAGGTGAACGATGGCCCCCGGCAAGTCCTGCGCGCAGGCCAGAGCTTCTACGAGCCGCCCGGCGCGAAACACTCCGTGAGCCGCAACGCGAGCAAGACACGGCCCGCGAAGCTGCTGGCCGTGTTCGTGGTGGACACCGACGACACGGCGCTCACCACCCCCACCCACTGACTCCACTGACCTATCCGACCTCCAAGAGCACGACCATGAGCAAACGCCTCGACTACAACCAGATCGCCCCGGCCGGCATCAAGGCCTTGGGCACCGTGTACGGCTACATCGCGCAGAGCGGCCTGTCGCCGGTCTTGGTCGACCTCGTGTACTTGCGTGTCTCGCAGATCAACAACTGCGCGTACTGCCTGGACATGCACACGCGCGACCTGCTGAAGAAAGGGCAGGCCATCGACAAGCTCGCACTGCTGCAGGCGTGGAGGGAGGCGGGGGCGCTCTTCGATGCGCGGGAGCGTGCTGCGCTGGCGTGGGCGGAATCGGTGACGCGCGTGGCAGAGACGGCTGTGCCCGATGAGGCGTACGAGGCGGCGCGTGCTGTCTTCGAGGAGCGCGAGCTGGTGGACCTGACCATCGCGATCGGGCTCATGAATGCCTACAACCGGATGGCGATCAGTTTCAGGAATACGCCGAAGGCGGTCGCTGTGGGGTAAGTCCACGCCGTCCCGGCAGAGCAGTCGCTGCTGGTGCCCGCGGGACTTGCGCTGGCGCTCCGAGAAAATCTTCTACACGAGTGGCGACATCGGCTCAGCGGCGAGCTACACCTGCTCGCAGTTGCGGCCACGGTCGGGGCTTGCGCATCCTGAACAGAGCACCGATTGGTGTGCGATACCCCCTGAGCGAATTGCGTCAATCCAAAACGCCTTTGGCAAGCACCTCGTCCAAGGTCGAAAGAAGAATATCCGCGTGAGCTTCGGAGAACGGCAAAGGCGGTCGCACCTTGAGCACATTGCCTGCAATTCCTGCAGCCCCGATCAACACGCCGCGCTCGCGCATGGCGTTGACGATCCTTGCCGTTTCGGTGGAGGCCGGCGTCCTGGAGGCCCTGTCGCGCACGAGTTCGATGCCGACGAACAATCCCTCGCCGCGTACGTCGCCAATGAGTTCGTGCCGTTCGGCGAGCCGGGCGAGACCTTTCTTGAGATGGCGTCCGACGCGTCCGGCATTCTCTTGCAGGCCTTCCCGCTCGATCACATCCAGGACCGCCATGCCGACATTGGCCGAAACGGGGTTGCCGCCGAACGTATTGAAGTACCGGCAGCGCTCGCCGAATTCGCGCAGCAGCTGCGAGCGGCAGACCATGCCGGCCATGGGATGGCCATTCCCCATGGGCTTGCCGAGTGTCACCATGTCGGGGATCACCCCATGGCGCTGGAAGCCCCACATGTGCGACCCCATGCGCCCGAACCCGGCCTGAACCTCGTCGGCGATGAAGACACCGCCCGCAGCGCGCATGGCCGCGACCGCCTCTGCCACAAAGCCGGCTGGATCTGTGTAAACCCCGTCGCTGGAGAAGGCCGTGTCCAGCAGCAGCGCTGCTGGCTGAATGCCAGCCTTGCGCATGTCCTCGATCGCGCTGCTGACGTGCGACGCGAAGTCCCGACCGACTTCTGTTCCTTGCCCTACCGGCATGGGCACGGTGCGTACATGGCTCCCAAGCGGCGCATGAGCCCCCAATGAAGGCGACAGTTCGGCCAGCGCACTGGTGACGCCGTGGTACGCGAACCGGGTGACGACGATGCCGGAGCCGCCAGTGCAGGCCCTCGCCACTCTCAAGGCCAGATCGTTGGCCTCGCTTCCGCTGCAGGTGAACATCACATGCGCGAGCTCCACCGGGAAAGAAGCGAGCAGACGTTCGGCGTAGTCGACAACGCTTTCGTGCAGGTAGCGCGTATGCGTGTTCAGCTGGGCCGCCTGCCGTGCCAGCGCGGCGACGACCTCGGGGTGGCAGTGCCCCACGCAGGCGACGTTGTTGTAGGCGTCGAGGTAGGGCGTGCCGTGCGCGTCGTACAGCCAAACGCCTTCTCCCCGGACCAGATGCACAGGCTTGTCATAGAACAGCCGATACGCGGGCCCAAGCAGGCGCCGCCTGCGTTCGAGCAGGGCCTCTTCGGTACGAGTGTCTTCGGCGGATTCGGAGATTTCTGCAATCGTCATTTCGTCATTCCATGTTGCAAGCGCGGCGCAGCGTTTGACGCGCTTGTTCTCTCGGAAGGGCACCGCAACGCTCCAGGCGAGCCCAGGACTTCGCGTTGTTGCGCAGGATGTAGTCGCGGTTCTCCGGATGCTGCTGTGCACGCCATCCGCCGATGGCCACGACCGATACCAGCCGCGTCGCCATGAGGTCGAAGAGCACGTCGATCTCCATGGGCTCCAGTGGCAGCACCGCGTGGTAGGCCGCGACGAATTCGGCCACCGCGCCGAGCGGATCGGAACTGTCCGTCAATTGGTACGAACTGGCGATCGCCAGGTCGTTGATCAGTGCGGTGTGCACCATGTCGCCGAAGTCGAGGATGCCGGCCACGCGGTCATGTCGTGCCGGATCCACCAGCACGTTGTAGTCATTGAGATCGTTGTGCACGACCTGTGCCCGGAGCCGTGCAAGCTGCGGTCTGGCGTGCTTCTCGAAACCGTCCAGGAACCGTTCGGCCAGGCTGCGCTGCCTCATGTCCGGGATGTGTGCCAACAGATCTCTCAGATCGCCGGCATGCTTGAGGTCCCAGGGCAGGTCATGTCCCGCGGCCGGATGGAAAAATCCACGAAGTGCGATCGCGAGTCGGGCCAGTGTCGCAGCCATATGCTGGCGCAGTGCCGAGCTGCGCGGAACCATCGGCAGCAGATCGCCCTGCAGGTACGACAGCAGCCGCACGATGCGAGGTGCATGCCCGTCGATGGCGAGGAATTTCTCGGATTCGCCGTCGCGGGTCTCGATCACATGAGGAACCGGCAGCGTCGGGTCCGTGCGCATGATGTGCAGCAATGCCTGGGTCTGGAATTCGGTCATGGACCGGTCTTCCGCCGGGTGCGAAATCTTCAACAGGTAATCGTGTCCCTGCGGGGACCTGATGCGGAAGTTCTGGTCGCGTTCGCCGGTCAACCGTTGTACGACACCGCTGATGCCGTAGTGATCGCGAACGAGCCGCTGCGCGGTCTCCACGTCAATTGCCGGGGCCGGCAGCGTGAACGCATCGCCGATGTTCGACAAACTATGCATGCTGATGGAATTCCATGTGAGTTGAGAAGGCCCTCATGCCGTCACTCCGCGCAGTCGTGCGCTGCGCCGCCGCAGCCACTCCAGGGTGAGCAGCAAAAGAACGGCCAGGCCGATCAGCAGCGTTGCGGCTGCCGTGATGGTCAGGCTGATGTTGTCGTTGATGCCGGCGAACATCTGGCGCGGCAGCGTGCGTTGGTCCGGTCCCGTCAGCAGCATCGCCACCACGACTTCGTCGAAGGAGATGGCAAAGGCGAACAGCGCGCCGGAGAAGATGCCCGGCGCCAACATGGGCAAGGCCACGCGAAAGAACGCGCGCAGCGGCGATGCGCCCAGATTCGCGGCAGCCCGCAGCAGGTTGACATCGAATCCGGCCAGCGAAGCACTGACGCTGACCAGCACGAAAGGTACGCCGAGGGCCGCATGTGCGAGCGTCAGGCCGATGAGGCTGTTGGCCAGGCCCACGCGCGCAAAGGCGAAGTACATGCCCACCGCCACGATGATGACCGGCACGACCATCGGAGAGAGCAGGAGCGCGAAGACGAAGGCCCGTCCGCGGAACTGGGTCCGCCAGAAGCCGAAGGCAGCCAAGGTACCCAGAACGGTCGCCAGCACTGTCGCACTGACACCCACGAGCAGGCTGTTCTTCAGCGTGGGCAGCCAATTGCCGGAGGTGAAGAAATCTTCGTACCAGCGCAATGAAAATCCAGGCAGGGGGTAGTAGAAAAAGGAGCCGCTGGAAAACGACAACGGCATGATGACCAGGATGGGTGCCATCAAGAAGGCAAGCACTGCGATCGAGTACACCCACAACAAGACGCGGCAGCTTCGCTGGAGGGGGGAAGCGTTGGGGTTCATGCCGCCTTCATCCTGTCGACGCCCACAAGGCGCGCGTAGGCCGTGTAGAGAACGGTGGTCGCCATGAGCAGCAGCAGAGACAGCGCCGCAGCCATGCCCCAGTTGATCGTCTTGGTCGCGTAGAAGGCAATGAAGTAGCTGATCATCTGGTCCCCGGCACCGCCGACCAGCGCCGGCGTGATGTAGTAGCCCAACGCCTGAATGAACACCATCAGGCCGCCGGCGCCCACGCCCGGCAGTGTCTGCGGCAGGTAGACGCGGCGAAACGCCGTCCAGGGCGTCGCGCCCAGGGATCCGGCAGCCCGCATGTGCGACGGCGGAATGCTCTTCATCACGGCATAGAGCGGCAGCACGACGAACGGCAGGAGCACATGCACCATCGCCGCGTAGACCGCAAAGCGGGTGTAGAGCATCGCGAGCGGCTCGTTGATGAGGTGGAACTGGAGCAGGGCCGTGTTCACGACGCCCTCGTTCTGCAACAGGACGACCCAGGCAGTGGTTCGCACGAGCAGCGATACCCAGAAAGGCAGCAGCACGCAGATCATCAGCAGGTTCGCCTTGCGTTCAGGCAGGCTGGCCAGCAGGTACGCCAGCGGATAGCCGAGCAGCAGGCACGCCAACGTGACGCCACCCGCAATCGACAAGGTTCGCCAAAGGATCGGCACGAAGACCGCCTGGTCCGATGGCATCGCTTCGACGCCGCCGCCCGGCGAGGAACGCAGGTCGAGTGCGCCGAGAACGAACAGCGAAGTCGCAGGACCTTTGGCACGCGCCAGGGCTCCCCAGGTATCGAGCTCGCCCCATTTCGGATCGATGCCGACAAGCACTTCGCGCGCACTGGGCTCCAATGGCCCGTCCGGCAGGCGCCGTGCCGTGGAGAACATCAGCGAACGGAATCCGTTCACGTCGTAGTTCAGGCGCGTGGCGGCCGACGCGAGCCGGCCGGCGCTGCGCGCAGCGCGCACGTCGGTTGCCAAGGCGGCGAACACCGCATCGTCCGGCAACGCGCTCCCGTTCCACGACTGCAGCCGCGCCGACACGGTCGGCAGGATCTCGGCCACTTCGGTGTCCACGACGGATCGGCTCAGCAGGGCGCCGATAGGCACGAGGAACGTGAGCAAGAGAAACAGTGCGAGCGGCGCGATCAGGAGCAGGGCCTTCGTGCGATGACGGCGAGAAGCCCGTCGCAGATCGCTCTTCAGACCCCTGGAGGCCGTCGGACAGGTCGCGCCGTCTGCGGTCACTTGGACACCCAGCTATTGAAGCGCTGCGTCAGGCGGTCGAGGTTCTCGAGCCAGAACTTGTCGCTGATGAGCAGGGCGCTCGCCATGTATTCCGGGTTCGTCGGGAGGTCCGGCAGAACGGACTTGGCGACCAGCTCGGTGCTGCGTTTGTTGGTGACGCCGTAGGGAATGAGGGGAGGGAGGTCCTTCTGCACCGAGGGCGTTCCGGCGAAGACAAGGTACTGCTCGGCCTGCGCCTTGTTCGGCGATCCCTTCATGATGGCCCACGAGTCGATGGTGTAGAGGCTGTTCTTCCAGGTGATCCGGAAGTTCTTCTTGTCGGTCTTGTTGGCCGCGGCAATGCGGCCGTTGTAGGCCGACACCATCGCCACTTCGCCCGAGGCCAGCAGTTGCGGCGGTTGCGCACCCTTCTCCCACCAGACGATGCTGCTCTTGATGGTGTCGAGCTTCTTGAATGCGCGGTCCACGCCTGCCGGCGTCGACAGAACCTGGTAGATGTCCGCCGGCTTCACGCCGTCTGCGATCAGCGCGAACTCGAGGTTGGTCTTTGCGCCCTTGCGCAGGCTGCGCTTGCCCGGAAACTTCTGGAGATCGAAGAAGTCCGCCCACGACTGCGGCCCGGCGCCCTTGAACTTGTCGCCGTCGTAAGCCAGCACGAAGTTGTAGAGGATGGCCCCGACGCCGCAATCGTTCGCGGCCTCCGGCATGTAGGCATCGCGCCCGCCGAGCTTGGCCCAGTCGATCTTCTCGAAGAGGCCTTCCTCGCAACCCAGTTGCAGTTCCTCGGATTCGACCTGCACCAGGTCCCAGTTGTTCGCACCGCCCTGGAGCTTGGCGCGCAGCACGCCGATGCCGCCGTCCCACGATTCATCGACCAGCTTGACGCCGGTCTTGGCAGTGAAGGGCTTGAAGTACACCTCGCGTTGCGCGTCCTGGTACGCGCCTCCCCACGACACGACGGTGAGTGGACGGCCCTGGGACCAGGCATTGGTCGCAACGCCTGCGGCGCTGAGCGTCGCAACGAGCAGCAATGTGGCTGAGCGGAAGATGGACATGAGCGATTCCTCTATCTGTGGAGTTGAACTACGGGCGGGCAAGAAGAGCACCTCAGGGTGCGACGAAGATACGGGCGTGTTCGATGCGCCATGTGACGCAGAGGCTTGAGCCCGGCGTGGGCAGCGTGTCGAACTGATCGGGACTGCGGCAGGCGATCATTTCGTGGCCGTCGCTGGTGCGAAGGCGTGCACGCATCTTGTCGCCAACGAAGATGGCCTCCTCGAGCGTCGCGGCCACGCCCACGCCCTCTGCGGTCCTGGATGCGGACAACTCGGCGCGTTCCGGGCGAAGCGTGAATACGCCGTTGCCACCGACACGCACGCCATCGCCCGCCACAGCCTGCAGGAGCGAGCCACCGTCGGTGCGCAGAACGGCGACGCCGTCCACCAGCGCTTCGACCGTGCCCGACAACCGATTGCTCTCGCCGACAAATGTTGCGACGAAGGCACTGGACGGCTGCTCGTACATCTCGCGCGGTCCGCACAGTTGCTGGATCTTTCCCTGGTGAAATACCGCGATGCGGTCCGACATGGTCAGCGCCTCTGCCTGGTCGTGCGTCACGTACACCATGGTCACGCCGAGGCGCCGGTGCAGTTGCCGAATCTCGAACTGCATTTGTTCGCGCAGATTCTTGTCAAGTGCACCGAGCGGTTCATCCATCAACACCAGCTTGGGCTCGAACACCAGCGCCCGTGCAACGGCGACGCGCTGCTGCTGGCCTCCGGACAGCTGCGCTGGCAATCGTTGCGCCGCATGCGACAGCTGCACCATGTCCAGCGCGAGCTTTACCCGGCGTGCCTGCTCATCGCGTCCGATGCCGCGGACCTGCAATGGAAACGCGACGTTCTCGCCAACGGTCATGTGGGGAAAGAGCGCATAGTTCTGGAACACCATGCCGATGTCCCGCTTGTATGCGGGTACCGCGCGCAGCGATCGACCCGCCAGGCGGATGTCCCCGCTGGTCGGCGTCTCAAAGCCGGCCAGCATCATCAGGGTTGTCGTCTTGCCTGATCCGGAGGGGCCGAGCAGCGACAGGAACTCGCCTTCCTGCACTGCAAGATCGAGACGATCGACGACCTGGGACAAACCGTCGTAGGACTTGCAGACTTGATCGAAGGTGGCAATGACGGACATGAGTATTTCTCTCTCGTGGTTGATCTGATTCTTCTCTCGCGCCACCCCGGCTCCATCGCCCAATCGGACAAGAAGCCTTCGCAGTCGTTTCTATGCCCCGGCGATGCAATCATCCAGCGGAATAACCAGAAAAGGCTACGGAAATTGGCTGTCTGCGGCGAATCCTGTAGGGCGCATGCCGTCTCTGCGGCAGAATCTGCTGGACACTCCACGAAGGCAGATCAAGATGGCAGATGAAGCAGCATCCAGGCAGCTCAAGCTGGATCGCATCGACCTGCAGATCCTCGCAATCATTCAGCAGGACGCTCGACTGACGAACGTGATGCTGGCCGAGCGAATAGGCCTCTCCGCCAGTCCATGCCTTGAAAGGGTTCGCCGGCTCGAGAAGGGAAAGCTTGTGACCGCTTATCGCGCGGTTCTCAATCTCGAGAAGCTCATTCCGCATCTCTACACCTACATGGAGGTCACGCTCAAGAGCCACCATGCGCAGGATTTCATGCGGTTCGAGAAGTACGTCCTCAAGCAACCCGAGATGCTGACTTGCAGCCTGATCAGCGGCGACTTCGACTACTTGATCCGGGTCATCTCCACCGACATTGCGCATCTGCATGCAATTTCGGAGCGCATGTTCAATGCTGAAGTCGGCGTCGAAAAGCACTTCACCTACATCTGCGTGAAGACGGTGAAGGACACGACCGAGGTCCCCATCGATGCCTTGCTGGCCGCCCGACAGCGAACGGCCCTCTGACTGGGGGCACTGACCAGGTCAGCGCGAGGTCGGCGAAGCGGCGGTTGAGGCTGGGTGCCCCCGGTTCGTATCGTTGTGCTGGGGTCTGCCGGCACGAGCAGCCACCAACGCCGGAGCGCTTTGCTCGGCCAGGCTCACCGGAAAGGCGATGCCCCGCGGCCAGCGATGGCGCGTGCCGCCCGAACGACGGTCGGCCTTCTCGGGCACGAGGCCATTCGCGTTCAACTCGCGAGCTCGCAATTCGAGCCGGTGCAGACAAGAGAGAAAGAGTTCGTGATGCGCTTCGTCGAGCCCATCGAGAAGATCGATGTTCAGGCGAGCGATGCGAGGAAACAGCTCGTCGAAAAGCGCTCGGCCCGCCGCGCTCAGCTGCACATGGACCCTGCGGCGATCGTCCGCGTCGTGGCGTCTCTCGATTAGCCGTTTTTCGAAAAGGCTGCGGAGGCCGCGCGACGTGCGCACCCGATCCAGCAGCATGCGCTCGGCGAGTTCCGATGAACCAAGCTCTCCGACCTGCGCGAGCATGCCGATCATTCCCCACTCGCGATGCGTGATGCCGAAGCCTCCTTCGACTACACGTGTGGTCATGGCACTGCATGCGCGCATGCAGCGCCAGACACGATCGAGAAGGAGATCGTCCAATGCGCACGGCGCGCGCAGTGCGGCGATGTCGGCGGAGGCTTGCAAGTGGATCTGCCTTCAGTGGGATGGGGAGGATCTGATTCGCCTCAAGCCAGGCTTGCGAGAAAAGTTTCGAGCGCGCCGGAGAGGGGCCGGGTAGCGGCGCACACCCATTTCAGATGCGTTGACCGCCGTCGATCGGGATTTCCGTCCCAGTGATATAGGACGCCTTCTCGCTGCAGAGGAATTCGATCAGGTCCGCCACTTCTTCCACGGTGCCGAGGCGCCGCATCGGAATGTCGTTCTCGACGATCTCCGTGGTTCCCGGCGACAGAATGTCTGTGTCGATCTCGCCCGGTGCAATGGCATTCACCCGCACATTGAGGGGGGCCATGTCGTTCGCCATCTCTCGGGTCAATGCGGCCAAGGCCGACTTGGACGTTGCGTAAGCCGAGCCGGCGAAGGGGTGCACGCGGCTGCCCGCGATCGAGCACAGGTTGACCACGGCGCCGCCCGCATTGGACAGTTCTTGTGCGAATCCGCGAGTCAACACCAACGGCGCATAGAAGTTGGTGTTGTACATCGACTGCCACACGTCCAGGTCGGTCGTGAGGGAGTTGACGCGGGTGCCCCCTGGGCCCTTTGGCGAGATGCCGGCATTGTTGATCAGCGCGTGCAGCTTGGCGCCTCCCAACAGGGGCCGCAGCGCCTCCACCGTCTTGAGAATCTGCTGCAGATCGGAAAGGTCCAGCGAGATGTGGGTGTTGCCCCCTTGGCTCCACGGACACGCGTCGGGCGGAGGCGTGCGGGACACCGTGATCACTCGCCATCCCAGATCCCGAAAGCGTTGAGCGGTGGCATGCCCAATTCCACGACTGGCACCCGTCACGATTGCGGTCTTGGTTTCTAACATTTGCAGTCCTTCAATAGTTCAGAAGAGGCACGCGCTCATTGGCGATCAGGCGATGTCTTTGCGGGCGCCGCATCGAATCTTTCCTGCGACGTGTCGCGGATCCCGTTCTGGATGATGTCGAGAACTGCTGGACGATTACATTGAACCTGTCCGTATGGACAGGATTTTTTTCCTCGGGAAGACAGATCCGCCGCAGGTTCTTCTGTGACGTCGCGCTGGTGTGGTCAGGACCGTGATAACGCTGGTGCCTGGAACTACCATGTCTGCGCGGCGGGGCTGCCGGTCGCACCGAGGAGCCAGGTAGTGATGAGCTGCGTGGTTCACTCGGCGCACGAGACCCGGGCGGCAACTCGCGTCGCCCCCGGCTACGGCATTGCCTAGCGAAACCTTGGCGAGCTGTACTGCAAGAGCGGGCGGCAGAATCGCGCGATCGATGCGCTCAAGCTGACCGCCAAGGCAGGTCCGGGTGGCCGATGCTCCGTTCGAAGACTTCCGCATCCACGTTGCCGCCCGAGAGAATTGCCAGCACGCCGGAAGAACCCGTTGGAAAGCGACGAAACATCGCGGCCGCCAGAGCGGTCGCACCGCCAGGTTCCAGGACGAGCTTCAGGTGCTCGAAACCAAAGCGCATGGCAGCGCGGGCCTCGCTGTCGGACTCCGTCGAGCCTCTCACACGGCAAGACCGCATGACCTCGAACGCCAGGACGCCCGGCGTCGGCACCAGAAGTGCGTCGCAGATCGTGCCGCTCAGCCAGGGGCGAAAGCCGACGCCGCATATCCGCCGAGCATCTGGACGACCAGCCTACTGCGCCGACGCGCGATCTTGATGACGGGAGCTTGCCGGCGGACAACAACGGGGTGGAGAACCTGAGGCGGCGGGTTCTGGGATGACCCGAGACGACTTGATGTGATCTCGTGGTGTTCGACAGGAATCGCAGGTATGTCAAAAATCCGCATGAGGATTGGATTCTTTGGGCTGGAAGAAAAAAATACCGCCATAAGTACCGATAGATTTCAATGCATGGCTTGGATGCATCGTGTATGAGGACGCTTCGAGCCGATTTGTCGACGCTGCGGTCGACGGGCCTTCCGAGATCAAGCTGAGCGGTACTGATCTTCGGCGTTCACAATGCCGCAGCCGCGAGCAGATCGCGGCTTGGTTTTTTCAAGAGGATGCGCAATACGCTGGTACCTGATTCTCCTTTCGAACCGGCCCGAAGCGGCCAACCAGCGAGGGGGCGGTGGGATCCAGCCCCAAGCCACCATTTTTCTTTCTCGGTAGATCCCAAGACAGATCGGCGACGCTACTGGAGGCGCTCGATGAACATTTCCCAGAGCAGCTCCGCGCCACCCTCCTGCGAGAGCTTCGAGGCGCGGTCCCCACCGGAGAACATGCCCATGGATCGCAGATACATGATCTGGTTATCCGCATCCACCGAAAGCGATTCATTCATGCTGTTACCGCGTGAGGAGGCATCGAACGAGAAGGCGATGCTCGCGCGCGAAAAGCCGTTGCCACCACAGTGCACCGAACATTCGGCCACCTTCTTGCCGTGCTTGTAGAGCATCGCGTTGAACGTCTGGGCGTCGATCTCTCCGAAAACGGCCTTGATGTCCTTGTTCCGCTTCTCCAGTTCCTCCATGGAGGCCTTGAAGAAGCGACGCACGTAGCTGAAGGAGTCTTGCAGGAAAGCGTCCTTGTCTAGGTCGCTGAATTCCTTGCGAAGCGCCAGATTGCTCGAGCGGGGTTCCCAAGGGCTCGCCGCCGACGCAGCCCCGGGGGATGCGGAGCCAGCCTGGCTAGCGGTTCCGGCACCAGCGCTGAGCGCCGGCGCCGTCTTTCCGCCGGCAAGACGTTCGGCGACTGTGCGCACCTGTCGCGCCACGTCCGCGTAGGCTTCGTCGTAGTTCGGCCAAGTCGAGATCGCCTTGCCGTCCCGCGGAGCGGCCAGCAATCCGCCAAAGGGCGCAGGGTGCCAGTCACAGGGCCGAACGATGACGGGGATGACCACGGCTTCACCGAGGTTGTGCCGCTCGATCGCTCGCGCCATTTCCTTGGAGTAGCAATACGTAGACGCCAGGAAGCTCGCACTGATCAGCAGCAGGATGATGTCCGCCCGGTCCAGCTCGGCTTCGATCAAGCCGTCGATTGAAGATCCCGCCTCGATCCGCCGGTCATGCCAAGAGTCGATCAGCTTCTGGTTCTTGAGCATGGACAAATGCTTCTCTAGCTGGTCGCGGTAGCTTTCGTCGTCGTGTGAGTAGGAGAAGAACAGTCGGGCCACGTGAAGTCCTCAGCGGTGAACGTCAGTGATTCTCGCCGAGTGCGCCTTGCCAACGGTTCTCGCTCCTGCGGAAGCCGGGTGCCTCTCGATAGCTCTAGAGGGTCTAGTCCGAAGCTCCGGCCTTCGCTGGTGTTGCCTTGCTGCCGGACGATCTTGAGGCGCAGGCTGCCGAACAGGTCGCGGGCCTCCGGCATAACCATCCACCCGTCGCCGTTTGCCCCCGAGCTGTAAGTCGCCGACCTGGATCTTGAGGATCGGCTGTCGACTCAGCGTCTGCTACCGTGGTCGCAGCATCCCGAAGTTGCGTCAGGACCGTGGCCACTGCACTCTCTCAGGTCTCAGCCGCCCGGCTCAGGGGCGATGCAGCCACTCGATGGCAAGGAGCTCCGACCAGTTGCTTGCGCTTCGAACCCGGGGCCGCATCTCGCCCAGATAGATCATGGCCTTCAACTGGTCTTCGAGAACATAGACGCCCAAGTTCAGATCGGGCACCCCAATCCGTGCGGGCATTGACTCGTCCCAGCCTTCGTTAAGCGGCCAGGCCGCCATGACACGACGGCCATCGTGGTGCGTGAAGAGTATCCACGCGGTGCCGTCGGCCAGGCCGTAGCACATGAATGCGCTCCTTGGCTTTCTCCAGGCGCTCCAGGGCGAGTCGTCCAGTTCCGTCAGCGGCGGAGCCGACGGCGAAGAGGCAGGGACGGAGGAGGGGTATGGCGGTGGGGAAGCGGCGCGCAGCCCTGGCGTCGGCAAGCTGCCACGTCGCCGCAACGCCTCGGCTTCGTCGCGAACTGTCCTAGCTCGGTCTTCAAGCCGTTCACGCACTTCGATGATCTTGGCGTTGGCATCAGGCAGCCGGATCCAGCGCGACTGGATGTTGACGTCGATGTGGCGGACCGCAGCGCCCAAGTCTTTCAGGTCCTCGCTGCTTGACGGCAGTGGGAGCGTCAGAAGGAGAACACCTTCGTCACTCGTCGCGGGCACCAGCGACGCGTTGGACGCGCCGCTGATTTCCACGAAGACGCGCACGCCTGTGCCGGAGTGAAGCCGCAGTAGCGCCACAAAGGCGCTCTGCAGCAAGCGGCTTTCCCAGTGTTCGACTACGCCGTCGCCCGGATGCCATTCGAGCATTTCATGAAGCGGTGGCAGCGGCGGCCGCGCCGTCACCGAGGCCCTGTAGGCCGGCATTGGAGGAAGACCTTGTGCCTTCAACCGCTCGACAGCCAAGCGCCGCAACAAATTCACTGCCCCCGTGAAGCAGTCAGGTCGCTCCTGGCTGGCTTCATGAGCAAAATGCCAAGCCCGCACGTCGCCGCGCCGCGCGACCAGCGGTGCCCCGCATGCCACACAGCAACAGCCGCATTCGGCGCCACGCGCCACATCGCCCACGAAACGAATCTGCCCGTTTGCATCGAGGCCTGCAAAGATCGAAAGGGTGTTCACGAACGCGCGCCACCCGGTTTGCACCCCTCACGCCAGGCGAGGCTGCCTGCGCAGCTATGGGCGGGAATTGAGCGCAGCAGTCTCGAATTCATCTGGAGAGACGAGTTGCCGCAGCCTCTCTCAAGGCGTAGAACTCCAGCCGGGCTGATTTGCAGATTTCCTGCCGATCAAGCTCGACCGCGTTTTCGTCGAAGTAGTTATTCCAGTGACTTTTGAGCCAGGGGGCTCGCGCGCTGAAACACTCGACGGCATAGTGGAGCCAGCTGTTGTAGCCGTCGGGCGGGGGCACTGTTTTTTGGATAGTGAAGAGGAGCACTCCTTGATGAGCCGGGACATCCAGCGCACGTACGTTATTCCACAAACTGCGCCAGATCAATCCCTGCCGCAGGCGCCGCATTCGGGCGACGTCGATCCCTAAATACTTGGACTATCAGGAGGCAGTTCATGTATTCGTACGAAGACAGGATTCGAGCGGTCGAGCTGTACATCAAGCTCGGCCAATGCGTCAGGGCGGCCACCCGGCAACTGGGTACCCAACCAAGAATGCCCTAAAAGGCTTGCACCGCGAATACGAGCAGCGCCTCGATTTACCTTTGGGCGGGCCCCTTTTACGTGTCCAGCGGGCGCGGGCCCCCCGGGTCCGGCATCAGGCTGGCCAGCTTGCGTTCGGCCCTTTGCATCGCGATCGCAGGCGTTCGCGCTGTTGGGTCCGCAGGTCGGCCGGAAGGGTCATTCGCTTTCGCGGCGTTTCTGATTCAGGTATTTGTCGAGGGCGGCTGCTTGTTATGGCGAATGCCCTTCTAGGAACGACGACTAGACCGAAGCTGAGGGGTCGTCGTGCTGACGAGCCTGACGAACTTGACGAGACGGCGTACCATAGACGGTATGGTTTTTTCAAGAACTCCACCCGCCGCACACCCGATTCCTCCCGAAGCCTTGGAGCACCTGCCGCACCCTTATCGGCCTGGCACTCTAGAGATTCGCGCCGGGGGAAGGCATTTCCTCGTCCTACCAGACGAGTTGAAAAATGTTGGAGAGTGGGCCAACGTCGCCCCCGAAGCGCTGTCTGTGAAACACGGTTTGGGTGATCCTAGCAAGTACTACACACGTATCCTTCATCTTGCGGGTCACGACCCTTGGGGAGTGGGAGGCGGCTTTGAGCACTTAACTGAGCCCTTCCGGGACCTCGTGATTGCGATCACCCAATCGACTGTTGATCCTTCGCCTTCTTGGATGGGCAAGAAGCACCCGGGCAAAAAAACTTCAAGTCCTTTTGTCGCCAGGAAGCGCGTTGAAAAGACGAACATTGCATTGCACGAGGTCATTGAAGGTCTTCAGGCTCACATATCGGCAGAAGTGGCAAAAGCCACTCAACACATCGAACTTCAGGCTCGACTTTCTGCTGAAGTGGTGGCCAGCGCATCCAACAACATTGAAGCGGCAGCCGACGACATCGCGAGCGACGTGCTCGGCGTGCTGGCCAGCAAGGACCTGGATTCGGTTCCCCACATCAAGGCGCTGCGCCAGCGCATCGACGCCAAGCTTGCCATTGCGCGCGAGCTTGCCGCGGAGAAGATCATGCTGGCCGCAGCCACGCAACAGCTTGCACTTGGCGCTGAGGCCCGGGGAACTCCTTCCCCTTCTCACAATGCCGAACCAGGCTATGACGCTGCAGTCACTCGTGGCGCGGAGGCGAGGACAAGGCTATTCAACCATATGCTGTCCTCCGAACGCGTTGGGAAGATGCTTGGCGTCACCCGTGAAACGGTGAACACTCGCCGCAAGGATGGCCTTTTGCTCGGCCTAACCAATGGTGGGCGTTCATTTCGCTACCCTGAGTGGCAGTGGGAAGAACGTGTTGCTCAGTCAATGCCTGAGCTTCTCCGTATCCTGAAGGATCTGGACTCCTGGGCCCAGTACCTGTTCTTCACCCAGGCCAACCCGCTTTTGGATGGGCGCAGTCCGTTGGATTGCCTCAGAGCTGGCGACGCCAGCGTCATGTCCGCTGCGATCAGCTACGCTGCGGAAATGGCCTGAGCCCGTGCCGGTCCAGCTACCGAATTCTCTGTCTTGGGCGACCCCGACAGATTCAATCCTTCTGCGCATTTGCTCCACCGCCTTTGCGGCCTCTGAACCAAGCTTTCGAGCGACGGGAGCGGGCAGGTTTGATGATTCCCAGAAGATTTTTACGACGCTCTACTGCGCAGCCGATTTCGAAACCTGCTATTCGGAGACCTTGCTACGTGAGGGCACTTTTCATGCGGCCAATGGACGCTACGAAGTCTCACAGGCAATTCACGACTCGAGGAGCCTTACGGTCATTGCGGTTGACCTTCTCAAGCTGAGGCTCGTTGATCTCCACGGCGTGGGTATTCGGAAAATGGGCCTTGATGCAGGGGTGGGTTTGGGCCAGTACGACGGGACTCAGCCGTTAGCCAGGGCTCTCTATGAGCACGCGGATAAGCCGGACGGCATCGTGTACGCGTCACGCCTGTCCCCGGGGCGCCCGGCTATCGTCTTCTTCGATCGAGCGCAGCCACATGTCCGTTTGTTCCCCGGCCTGGCCCCCACGCCATTGCCCCAGCTACGCGAGGCGTTTGACGCCCTGACGCAGTCGCACAGCATCGCGCTTATTTAGACGCGGTCGTCAGCGGTCTTTAGATCGGGTGAGCCAACTCATCCTTCAGTCTCGGTCGCGATCGGCGGCATGGCGCCCAAAGCAGTAGTAGCAACGGTACTCAACACCAGTGTCATTGCCGTGCCAGGCTTCAAGATCCCCGGCTGTCAGACGCAGACCGCAGCACGAGCAACTAGCGGGCAAGTCATCCCCGTCCTCGTTCTCGCAGAGGCATCGGTAGCCCGTTCCGGACTCCTTGTTGACCACCATGGTGTTCGTTGCCGCATGCCTCGCATTCCGTGCGGGTGTGGATAAAAAATTGGACTGGCTTTACGCCGTAAGTCCAAGACTCTCTCGGTATTCGATGGGCTGAAAGAGCCCAGTGAGATCTTGATCCGCAGACAGCAGTCAGCCCACCTGATGAACAACGACGGAAAGACGTTTCGATCAGCACTTGATGGAAATTGAATCAACTAACCCCGAAAATCCACACGCACTAACTTACGCAATTAAGCGCCGTTTCATACGTATTAGGCGCTGATTTTTTTTGATCCTAAAAAACACCAAAGCCCCACGATATTGAGTCCCGACACAAAGGGTCCCCAGATCGCCAAGAAGGGGATGACCAGCGAAATCCCAAGTGCACCAAAAATATCAACCCCTTTTGGATAAGTTTCGCGACTTTGGAGCCAGACCACTGTCAAAACCACATAGCTCAGCGTCGCTGCGATGTAAGGAATGAAGGCAGCCCATGCAATGAGCAAACGACGACCCCACAGAAACAGCGTAGGCACCAGGAGAAGAAGGGATATCAATGTATATCCTAGGAAAAAATCTCCCCGATGGCTGCCTAGTCGCCTTCCAATTGTTTCCCACATCAAGGTAAATACCAGCGCGGAAGATATGGTGTGAACCACGCCAGTCAAAAGAGGAGGTTTGCAGTTCAGCGCCATAGCTGACCCGGGCCCGGGACAAAGGGGGTGGGGGATCTCGGTCTTAGCGCCCGACCCAGCGAGCCTGGGGTTGGCGTCCAACCTAAATCCTTGAAGGGGCCGATTCCTTGCAAAACGCTACCGGTGCAAAGTGCACAAGAGAAAGGTATGCAGCCTCCTTGATCCTCGATGCGATTTTTAATTGCTTCCTCTTCTTCAGGAGTTGTATCGTAGGTGATGACGTCGACGTTTCGGCCATCTTCCTTTTGGTATTTAATGAACTTATCCAAATTTGCATCGCGGCCATAGAGCGCATCTCCCGATCCTTTGATATCGTCGCGAAAACTCCCGCCCGGGTCATAAAGAACAGCATTGCTTCCAGAGCCCACCTGCACACCGGCGTGACCAATACCGTTGGTGTTAATGACAACAGTAGTCGTCAAGCCCAGCGGATCAGTAAAACGTAGTGGATTTGACGACACATAGCCAAATCGATTCCACCCACCGTCGAGCCGAATCGGATCCGGCTGGCTATACCTTCCCGTCTTCGCGTCATAGCTCCTGAAATAGTTGTAGAACAACCCCGACTCCCCATCCGCATACTGCCCCGGATACCTCAGGTTGAACTTCACCTCCGAGATGCCCGTCGTCCCCGGATTCGGCATCGTCTCCAGATTCGCAAACCGGTTCTTCGCCACCGTCGGCTTGTCCTCTCCGAACGCGCTGTAGCTCCACTGCCAGACCGCTTGCCCGTCCGCGTTCGTGAGCTTGCGCGGCGTGTTCAGGTGATCGCTGTGCGCCGCATACGTGGCGCCATCGATCACCGCCGCAACCGGCATCGGCCCGTTGGCCGTGGGCAGGTAGATGTACTGCGCCTGGCCCGCACTGTTCGTGCCCCCGCTGCCCACCTCCGCGATCAGCGTGCCCTGCTCGTCGTAGACATACGCATAGCCCAATTGCTCGGCCTGCGTCGTCGCCGGACTCCAGAGCTTGGTGAAGAACGCGATCAGGCTCGCCATGAAGCCCGGATCGGCCTCGTCGCCCTGGCTGGGCGGGTACAGCGGCTCGGTCTTGAAGACCCGCTGGCCCAGCGCGTTGTGTGCGTAGCGCGTGGTCGGGCTGACGTCGGTGGCGCCGGTCGTCGCTGCCGCCAGACGCCCTTCGGCGTCGTAGGTGTAGCTGCGCAGGCCATCGCTCAGCAGGTCGCCGTTGGCGTTGTAGCCGTAGGTGACGCTGGTGTTACTCGCGCTGTTGATGCTCTGGGTGAAGCCCGCCAGGCGGTTGCTCGTGGCGCCCACCGTGTAGGTGCGGCTGGTGCTCAGGCCGCTTAAAACGCGTGTGCTGCTCGAGCGGTTGCCGTTGGCGTCGTAGCCGAAGCCAGCGGTGTTGCCGGTGGCGTTGAAGCCGGTGATTCGGCCCAAGCTGTTGTAGGCGACGGCCCAGCTGACGTTGCCGCTGCCGATGGTGCTGTGCGTGGGGTCGGCATCGCCGGGCTGGTAGAGGTTCTGCGTCAGGCTGGTGATGCGGCCGGCGGCGTCATAGCCGTAGCTGCTGAACTCGGTGGTAGTCAGGCGTCCTGCGGTGTCGTAGGCACGAGAGGCCGCAAGGCTCGGGCTCGTGAAGGCCCAGGTCCAGGCAGTGGGCTGGCCCAGCGGGTTCCATGCGACGTTGGTGACGAGTGGCGTGCCGTTCAGGCTCAGGCCCGTGAGGCGGCCGGTGCCGTCGTAGCTGTGGGTGAGCAGTCCGCCGCCGTTGGGGTAGCCGATGCTGGCCAATGTGCCGTTCGCGTTGTAGCTGTAGCTGACCTGCTGCACGCTGCCGTTGGCCAGGGTCTGCTTCTTCAAGGTCACGCGGCCGAAGGCATCGCGGGTGTACTCGGTGGTTCCGCTGCGGTCGATGATCTCCGAGAGATACCCCTTGCTGTTGGTCGTGAGGTCGTAGCGCAGCGTGGTGGTCTTGCCGTCGGCGAAGACCAGGCTGGTGGGACGGCCCAAGGCATCGCGCGTGATCGTCGTTGCCTGGCCGAGGGCATCGGTGATCTGGCTGGGCAGCCCCAGGTTGTCGTACTGGGTACTTGCGCTACCCGTATCAGCACTGCTCTCGGCCGTCGCATTGCCTTGGGCGTCGCGGGTATAGCCGGTGATCACGCCCTTGAAGTCCTTAACTTCGGTGACGGCGTCGAGGGCGTTGTACTTGAGCGTGGCGGTCGCGTAGGCCGCATCGGTCACAGCCTTGACGCGGCGCAGGCGGTCGAGGCTGTACTGGGTGCTTTGGTTTAGGCCATTGGTCGCGGTGATCAGTTCGCCATTGGCGTCATAGCCGAAGGAACTGGTCTGGTTCGGGCCTTCGGTCTTGGCACTGAGCCGGTTGATGTTGTTGATGATGCGCGCCGTGTTCCACGCCACGTTGCCAGCGCTGTCCTTGATCTGTTCGGCGGTGCGGTTGCCCATGCCATCGAGGGTGTAGGTGCCGGATTCGCCGCGGTTGTTGCTCCAACCTGTGAGGCGGTGGGCCGCGTCGTAGCTGTAGGTCAGCACGAGGCCGGTGGGCAGCGTGATGGTCTCCACGGTGCCGTAGGGCTTGTAGGTGAGCGTGGTGGTCTGGCCGCCGATGGTTTGGGTCAGCGGGCGGTCACGCAGATCGTAGGTGTAGGTGGTGGCGAGGCCGTTGGGGCCAGTCGAACTGACGACGCGGTTGGCGATGTCGTAGCCGTAACTGGTGACGTGGCCCAGCGCGTTGGTCGATGTGAGGACGTTGCCTCGGGTGTCGTAGGTGTAGCTCGTCACAGCACCGTTGGGCTCGGTGGCCGTGGCAACAAGCTGCTGGGCGTTGTAGGTCCATTGCCAGAGCCGGGCCTTACTGGTCACGGTATCGGTGACTGTCTTGGTCAGCACATTGCCAACAGCGTCATAGGTGTAGGCGGTGGTGCGGCCGGCTTCCGTGACAAGCACCGGCAATGCGAAGGTCGAATGCCATTGGATGGTCACTGTCCGGGCTTCAGGCGTGCCTGAAGCGTAGACCACAGTGGTCGGCAGGCGGCGAACAACATCCCAAGATGTCGCAGTGATCGAGCCTTGAAAGTCGGTCTCGGAGATGGCGAGTCCATTTGCATCTAGCACACGGGATTTAGCATCCGCCGCATACGTTCCCGATACTTTGGAACTATTGATGACTTCTAGAGTGCCTTTTTTAATATCGTACCCATAGTTGCGCGTCGTACCAAGAGGATCGGTGACTTCGGCATATGCCTCCCACGTATAAGACACGCTAAATATATTGCTAGATCCCGCATGCTCAGTGCGTGTTGCACGACCCTGGGAATCATAGGTAAAGGTCGCGAAACGCCCTCCCGACTCATCAATTACCCCGGTTAGAAATTGCGGAAAAGAAGCCGCTTCGTATACGTAATTTTTGTTAACCCCGAGCGAATATACAGCCGCGGTTAATCGCCCGCTTCCATCATATTCATAATCCACAAACTTTCCATCAGAGGAAGTGGATTTTATTAATTGTTTTGTCAAATTATAAAATAGATTTATCGTATTGCCCAGGGAGCTTCCAATCTGCACAGGCAATCCGTCAGAATTATATTGATATGACGTCACCCAGCCGTTTCTTTTTACAACAGTTTGCAAGTTCCCTGAGGCATCAAAATTCAAGATTGAACCGCTTGACCCTTTAAGGTAAGTCCACCCCCCTCCATTACCAGAATTCAATATATCCAATCCATTTTCCGGTATCCAAATGCTATCCACCCGGTAAAATTTGGCATCGTACCCGCCGCCCATTATTCGAATAGTCCGCGGACTTGTCTCCGAGGTTCCCTCAGGACTCATTGTTGGAGGAATATCGAGCAATTTGACTGAAAGATTATGAGTCCATCGCTCACCCATACCATCTTGATACTTCGTACCGCCACTGCGAAAAGTTCTAACGAAATTTATTGGATTTGCGCCGCTGCCAGCAATGTCAAATTCATTTTGAATTTTTTCTCGTGTTGCAGGCAGAATGGGATTGCCTGCTTCCTTGCCACCGCTCGGCGCCATACACATTTCATCAGGCTTTTCAGCCGGATCAGAGCTGGGTAGAACACATTTGCCATTTAATTCAACATAGCCAATATTGCACTTGCAGGTATAAGGATTCGTTAACTCCGCCCCATCCCCACAAACGCGATCCGCGTAATTGAAGGCATAAAAAACTCCATTGAATCCATCTGCCTGATAGGCCGAGATGTAGCACAAAGCAGGCCCACCAAAGACAGCCTCCCAACTCACCCACAATCCATCTGGGTTCGTAAAAAGAGGACGTATGGCTTTGCAAGCAGCCTCCTCCGTGCTATAGGCCCCTGTCATTCTGCTTCCAAGCTCGTATCTAAAATTCGTCAGCTTGGAGGGATACACCGCGCGGGCCGGCGCGACGTACATCGCAATGCTTATAAATAAGCATAGAAAATAAACTGCTGGCAGCCCGATGTTGCGCCAAAAACCGGAATGCTCGCTCCCCGCCCTATATTTCATATCACGCCCTCATTTATTAAGGCAAAATGTATCCGCGAGAAGAAAAATAAGCAATCAATACATCGTTTAAGACTTTATTATTAGCGCCCAATTGGCTGGGAAATATGAGTACTTTTAATCTCAAAACTTAATAAGCTACTGAGTGGCAAGGTTTTACTGGCGCTGTGAGCGCTCCAAAACGCCAGCGAGCCGAGCAAAGGAGACTTGACGAAAGACTAGATTGCCCAGACCGCGCCCTGAGCGAAGAGCCTACGACACGGCCAAGACTGCAGGCTTTCGAGATGTCGACAACGCTCAAGAGCGCATACCTGATGTGCGGCCGATCTGAACGCACCGGCCCGTGGCACTCGCCCGACCAGCCGACCAGAGTTTTTCAACGGCCAAATACGATCCTCCAGACGACATCCCGGCTCAGCCGCAACGTACGCGCCAATAGCCTCTCAAAGATGATTCAGGCTGGCTGTAAAACTGATGCTAGATCGTAGGTTCAATGGGGGTGCGGACGAAAACTTGGACTACCAGAAGGTAGTTCATGTATTCATACGAAGATCGGATTCGAGCCGTTGAGCTCTACATCAAGCTGGGCAAACGCGTCAGACCCACTATCCGTCAGCTCGGTTTTCCAACAAAGAATTCATTGAAGGGCTGGTACAACGAATACCAGCTGAAGCTCGACTTGCCGGCGGGCTATGCGGGCCGACGACCCAAGTTCTCGCAGGAGCAAAAGGCGGCAGCTATCGAGCATTACGTCGCTCACGATCGCTGCATCGCTGCCACCATGAGAGCACTGGGCTACCCCTGCAGGGGGACGCTAACCGCCTGGATTCGCGAGGCCCTTCCTGAGGCCAGAAGGGCCGTCGTTGGCAGTGTGGGTCGACGAAGGCATTCCGGGAAGCTGATGCAAGCGGGAGTCATGGAGCTTTGCACGCGCGAGGAAAGTGCCCAGGCTGTAGCCGACAAGTTCGGCGTGTGCCGGCCAACGCTGTACAACTGGAAGAACCAACTTCTGGGACGTGAGGCCCCCGCATCCATGAAACGCACCAATCAAACACCGTCGTCGCAAGAGCGCGACGAGCTCGAGCGCCAGGTTGAGTCGCTGCGCCGCGAAGTCAGGCAACTGCGCCTCGAGCAGGACCTCTTGAACAAGGCCAACGAACTGTTAAAAAAAGGCCTGGGCGTCGACCTGCAGCTCCTGTCCAACCGGGAGAAGACACTGCTGATTGACGCCCTCAGGGAGCACTATGGCCTGCTAGAGCTCCTTGCACAGTTGGATCTCGCGCGTAGTTCGTACTTCTACCATCGGGCCCGTGCAGCGGTGGGCGACAAGTACCTGGAGGTGCGGCAATCCATCACCGACATCTTTGAGTCGAACCACCGTTGCTATGGCTACCGCAGACTGCAAGCTTCGCTCACCAGGCAGGACGTCGCGATCTCCGAGAAGGTCGTGCAGCGGTTGATGAAACAGGAAAGCCTGATTGTTCCAAGACCCAGGAAGCGCAGGTATGCGTCATACCTCGGCGAGATCAGTCCAGCGCCCGAGAACCTCATCAACCGCGACTTCCGGGCCGCGGTCCCCAATGAGAAATGGCTCACGGACATCACGGAGTTCCAAATTCCGGCTGGCAAGGTGTACCTCTCGCCCATCATCGACTGCTTCGATGGAATGGTCGTCAGCTGGACCATTGGGACCAGTCCGGACGCTGAGTTGGTCAACACGATGCTGGATGCAGCCATCGAGACAGTGGCCAAAACTACTGACCGGCCTGTGGTTCACTCCGATCGGGGCGGCCACTACCGCTGGCCAGGTTGGCTATCAAGAATGAGCGACGCGAAGTTCACCCGCTCGATGTCTCGCAAGGCATGCTCACCTGACAACGCAGCTTGCGAAGGCTTCTTCGGTCGGCTGAAGAACGAGCTTTTTTATCCTCGGGACTGGAAGAACGCCACCATTGAGCAATTCATCGAAGCGGTCGACTCGTACATCCGCTGGTACAACGACAAGCGGATCAAGATCTCTCTTGGCTCTCTCAGCCCTATCGAATACCGGGTGAGCCTTGGACTTGCAGCATAAAACCAGTCCAAGTTTTTATCCGCACCCCCAATGACTTTGATCAAAAATGACTCTGAGAGCATCAACTTTGATCCGCGTAATCTGTGTACGGATCAAAGTTATTGCATAAATTATTGATTCACCTAGGGAACATCTGATCAAGTCCACGGATGGCCGCTCAGAACGTTGATCACGCATGCTGAAGGAGCGTAGACGATGAGCCAGATCAGTTTTTCGGATGCCGAGCATGCAGGCAAGAGGAAGAGGACACGTCGGGAAGTCTTCCTTGCCGAGATGGAGCTGGTAGTGCCTTGGAAGGCACTGCTCAAAGTCATCGAACCGCACTACCCGGTGGCAGGCCGCGGACGTCGGCCCTATCCGCTGGAAGCAATGCTTCGCGTGCACTTGATGCAGAACTGGTTCGCGTTGAGCGACCCGGCGATGGAGGAAGCTCTATACGAGATCACCTCGCTGCGCACGTTTGCGGGCCTGGGAATGGAGTCGATTCCCGACGAGACGACGATCCTGAACTTCCGCCATCTGCTGGAAGCCAGCGATCTGGCCGAGGACATCTTCAAGCAGGTCAACGCCCACCTGGCCAGGAAAGGCCTGCTTCTGAAGAGAGGCTCCATCGTGGACGCCACCATCATCGCGGCACCCAGTTCCACGAAGAACGCGAGCGGCGAGCGAGACCCTGAGATGCACCAGACGAAGAAGGGCAACCAGTGGCACTTCGGGATGAAGGCGCACATCGGCGTGGATGCGGACTCAGGGCTGGTGCACACGGTGACGACTACCGCAGCCAACGAGGCAGATGTGGAACAGGTGGGCGACCTGCTGCACGGCAAAGAGGATGCGGTGTGGGCGGACTCGGGCTATCGCGGGGCACAGAGCCGGGTGAAGCGAGATGTGCAGTGGCACATCGCCGGCAGGCCCAGCGACATGGCGAAGATGCCGGAGGGCCGAGCCAAGGCCAGAGCACGCAAGCAGGAATACCAGAAGGCCAGCATCCGGGCAAAGGTGGAGCATCCGTTCCGGGTGATCAAGCGGCAGTTCGGCCTGGCGAAAGTGAGGTTCAAAGGCTTGACCAAGAACACCGCGCATGTGATCACGTTGTTCGCGCTGTCGAACCTGTGGATGGTCAGAAGGAAGCTGATTGCGATGATGGGACAGGTGCGTCCGCAGGCCGCGTGAAGGGGCCACAGAGGCTCTCAAACGCGTGGGATGCCCGGTGCGACGAGCCTGCGAGCGCAGCGGGACATCACGTACTCGTCATCGGGCCAATTTACGACTTGATCAGACATTTCCTAGTGCTGAGGTCAACATCCAGCAGCTCTTCGCTTCGGCTGTCGGGTACGGGGAGAGGCGTCCATTCCATTAACGCTGGCGTCAGTCCATCGGCGATTCAAGTCTCACGTGAGCCAGCGCTTGCGACGCCGGTAATGCTTGATGGTGTGGTAGTCCTTCTGCTGCCCGCTCGCGCCGCCCAGATAGAACTCCTGCACGTCCGAGTTGCTGGAGAGTGATTCGGCACTGCCTGCCATGACCACGCGTCCGTTCTCCAGCACATAGGCCCGTTGCGCGATGCTCAACGCAGCGACGGCGTTCTGCTCAACTAGCAGCACCGACAGGCCTGCGTCCGCATTGATGCGCCGCACGATGGTCGAAGTACGGGAGGCCGCGCGACAAGCCCTTGTGCCACACTTGCTATCCACCAAGCGATGAAGCCCGTGAACCGTCGAATCGATTCCTACAGCATCAAGTTGTTCGTGGCGGCGGCTCGCGCTGGCTCCATCGTGCGCGCCGCGGTCGCGGAGAACATCGCACCTTCTGCATTAAGTCGCAGGATCGCGGATCTGGAGCATGCATTCGGAACGCCGCTGCTCGTGCGTTCGCCGCGCGGCATCGCACTGACCGAGGCGGGCCGACTGGTGCTGGCGCGAGGCGAACGTCTCGACGACGAACTGCAAGCCTTGTTGCGCGAAGTGCAGAGCGAAGGCGGCGAAGTGCGAGGTAGGGTGCGCCTTCATGCCAACATGTCCTCCGTCATCGGGTTTCTGCCCGAGCGCCTGCACTGCTTCATGCAGGCATACCCTGGCGTGGAGGTCGCCTTGCATGAGCAGGACACGCGCGACGTGCTGCGCGCTTGTCTGGACGACCGGGCCGATGTCGGCGTAGGCGCCGACGTCGCGGTGCCGACGGGCATGGATGCCTGGCACTTCGCCTCCGACCCCTTGCTCGTGGTTCTGCCCTCGGGCCACGAGCTGGCGGACTTGCAGAGCGTCAGGTTCGCGCGTGCGCTCGAATTTCCTTTGGTGGGCATTCATCAGGGCGGCGCGATGGACCGGTCCCTGAACGAACGCGCTGCGGCATTGGGCAGGCGTTTCAATCCGAAGGTGACGGTCAGCAGTTTCGATGCCGTCTGCCGCATGGTGGAGGCGGGCCTGGGCATCGCGGTGGTGCCTCGAAGTGCCGTGACGGCTTATGCGGGAGCCGACCGCTTTGCCAGACGCCCGCTGGCGGAAGCGTGGGCCGACCGCGTCCTGAACATCTACGCCCTGCGCAAGACGCCGCAGCCTCGCGCAGTTGCGGCGCTCATCGAGAGCCTGCAAGGGTAATCACCGATCTCGCGGCTAGCGAGACCCCCTGTGCCGAGCGAGCGCTTTATGGTGCCGCCTTGCCCCGCCAAGATCCGGGCATGCCAGCCCCCACGCCAGCCGCTCCCGGCGCCGAAAGCATCCGGTTCGACCCGCGCATCCTCTTCCTGAGCTGCTCCGCACGCAGGGTCGAACTGAGCTTGAAGGGAGAGTGCCTCGAACTCACCGACGCGTTGCCGTTGCGTGATGATATTTCGACGGACGAGATCACGCCGCTTCCGATCCTCACGCACTACGACGAAAAGTTGGGGCGCTACCCCTACACCGGCGTTAAGGCGGGCGAGGCATTCCCCATCGGCACCGATGCCATCCGCGATTCGGGCATCGAGGTCGTGGTCGCGGGCAGGCGCTATGGCAAGGGCTCGTCGCGCGAGCACAGCCCGACCGCCGAGAAGGCGGCCGGCGTGCGGCTGGTCATCGCCGAAAGCTTTGAGCGCCTGTACCGGCAGAACGCCGACAACATCGGCTTGTTCACCTCGACCGACTTTGGCCTGATCGCACGCATCCAGGCGGGCGAGGCGATTCCGGTCGAGGACCTGGTGGCCGGTCGCGACGCGCTGGCCGCGGCGATCCTCAAGAGTGGCGGGCTGCTGCGCTTCGGCCAGCGATTCATGCGCGACATCACCGTGCCGCCCGACGCGCAGGACGTGCGTCCGCGCACGCTGTTCGAGAAGATCGTGGAGCGCCACGCGCTCGCCACCGAACTGACGCAGGCGCGTCCCGCACCGGGCGATGGTGCCTTCGTACGCGCCGACCTTCGTTTCATTCACGAGTACTACACAGGCATGGCCGCACACATGCTGCATACGGCCTTCGGCCGCCCGCTCGTGCTGCACGACGCCGATTCCATCGTCGTCTTCGAAGACCACACGTCCTATGTCGAGGAGAGCCCCGCACACGTGCGCGGCGGCCTGGTGCCGAATGTGCATCGCATGGTCGAAGCGCAGCGCGAATTCGCTGCCGCCTATGAACTGCGCTCGCACCGCACGCTGACGGAGGAACAGGCCGCCAAGGACGACGGCACCCACGCGGCCGGCATCTCGCACGCCATGGTGGCGGAACACTATGCGCTGCCGGGCCAACTGGTGGTGGGCACAGATTCACACACGCCCCACAGCGGCGCGCTCGGTTGCGTGGCCTTCGGCGTCGGAACCACGGACATGGCGAATGCCTTCATGACGGGGGCGGTCCGGCTGACGGTGCCGCAGTCCCTGAAGATTGTGCTCGATGGCTCGCTTGCCGCTGGCGTGACCGCCAAAGACGTCGTGCTGAATCTGCTGGCGCTGCCCTTCGTGCGCGAGGGCGGCGGGGTCGGCAAGGTGTTCGAGTTCACGGGCGAAGTGGTGCGGTGCATGACCACCGACGAGCGCGCCACGCTCACCAACATGACGGCGGAACTCGGCGGCTTCACCGGCTTGGTCGCTCCCGATGCGGAGACCGCGCGCTTCCTGCGCGAGCGCCGCGGCATCGATTTCGAAGTCGAGCCGTGGATGCACAGCGACGACGGCGCGCCTTACGCCAGAACGCTCCATGTCGACTGCACGCAGCTTTCCCCCATGGTCGCCGCACCGGGCGATCCCGGCAACGGCCTACCGCTGGCGGTGGTCGGCGAGCGGGTGCGCATCGACATCGCCTACGGTGGCTCGTGCACGGCCGGCAAGCGCGAAGACTTCGACCACTACCACGCGGTGCTCAGTTGGGCGGCGGACCGTGGGCTCAAGGTCGCTCCCGGGGTAGCGCTGTATCTCCAGTTCGGGACCACCGCGGTGCGCGACCACTGCATTGCAGTCGGGTACATGGATGCGTTCGAACGCGTGGGCGCGCGCATGCTCCAGCCCTCCTGCGGCGCTTGCGGCAACTGCGGACCGGGCGGCTCGGTGCGGGCCGACCAGGTCACCGTGAGTGCCATCAACCGCAACTTCCCCGGCCGGGGCGGACCCGGAAAGGTCTGGCTCGCCAGCCCGCCCACGGTGGCGGCCAGCGCGATCGCGGGCGAACTCGTTTCGTTCGCCGAGCTCCAGGCGCGCCATCCATGAATTCCAGCAAAGCTAGAGAGACAAACCCATGCGTGCACATTCTCGACGGAAAGCCATTTCCCTTTCATTTGCGGCAGTGTTGCTCGCGACGTCATGGCTCGCCGCGGCGCAATCCTCAAACGCCGACCGGCCGATACGGATCGTCGTGCCCCTGGCCGCCGGCTCGACGGTCGATGCGGTCGCCCGCGCGGTCGCGCCGGCCTTCGGACGCGCTACGGGCCATCCGATCGTGGTGGAGAACGTCGTCGGCGCCGGGGGAATTCCGGGCACCGCACAGATCGTGAAGGCACCCAAGGATGGGCTCACGCTCGGCATGGTGTCGTCCAACCACGTCATCAATCCAGGCATCTACAAGACGATTCCCTACGACAGCATGAAGGACATCACGCCCATCGCGGTACTGGCCACGGTGCCGGTCGTGCTGGTGGTGAACAACGCGCTTCCGGTGAAGAGCGTGAAGGAGCTGCTGGCCTATGCGAAGGCCAATCCCGGCAAGCTCAACTACGGGTCCGCCGGCAACGGGAGCGTGCTCCACCTGGCGGGGGAGCTGATGGTGAGCGAGACCGGCATCGACATGAAGCACGTGCCCTATCGCGGCACCGGACCGCTCGTCACGGACCTGATGGGTGGGCAGGTGCAGCTCGCGTTTGTTTCGATCTCGCAGGTCGCCCCCCAGATCAAGGCCGGGGCGCTGCGCGCATTGGCGGTGTCGACGCCGGCGCGCTCCGCGGCCTTGCCCGACGTGCCGACGATGATGGAGTCGGGCGTGCCCAAGTACAGCTTCGACGCCTGGATCGCCTTGATCGGTCCGGCCGGTTTGCCCAAACCCGTGGTCGACAGCTATGCCGCGGCGGTGCAAGAGGCCCTGGTATCGCCGGAAGTAAGAAACGTCATCGCCGGTCAGGGCCTCACGGTCCTGAACACGGGACCTGAGCTTGCGCCAGCCTTCTTCCAGTCCGAGTTGGCGAAGCATCAGAAGCTGGTGAAGCAGTCCGGCGCCACTTTGGATTGAGGGCATGCCTGCATTCAGGATCGCGGCGCTGCCGGGCGAGGGCATCGGACCGGAAATCATTGCGCAGGCGCGGAAAGTGCTGGAGGCCCTGAAACCTCTCGGGTTTCACGCGGAAGTGGAAGATGGCGCCGTGGGCGGTGTCGCCTTCGAATCGCATGGCAGTCCTTTGCCGGACGAGACGCTTGCATTGGTGCAACGCGCCGACGCGGTCCTTTTCGGGACCGTGGGCGATCCACGGTTCGATCACCTGGAGCGTGCGTTGCGGCCGGAACGTGCATTGCTCGACCTGCGGCGCGAACTCGGGCTCTTTGCCTGCCTCAAGGAGGTCATCGTTCCGCCGGATCTGGCGCGGCTCTCGCCATTGCGCGCCGAACGTGTCGCCGGCACCGACCTGCTGGTGGTGCGAGAGCTGAACGGAGACGTCTACACCGGGCTGCCGCGCGGCCAGCGAAGCGCGCCGGATGGGGATTTCGAGGGTCAGCGGGAAGGCTTCGACACAATGCGGTACGCGGAAGAAGAGGTGCGCCGCATCGCGCGCATCGCTTTCGACATGGCACGCGCAAGGCGAGGAAAACTCGCCAGCGTGGACAAGGCCAATGTGTTGGAAACATCGGGCCTCTGGCGGTCGGTGGTGAGCGAGCTGGCGGCGCAGTACCCCGACGTGGAGCTCACGCACCTGTACGCCGACAGCGCGCTGATGCAGCTCATCGGACGTCCCGCTTCCTTCGACGTCATCCTGGCGGGCAACCTCTTTGGCGATCTCCTGAGCGACGCGGCGTCGGTCCTGACAGGGTCGATCGCGTTGTCGGCGTCGGCGATGCTGGGGGAGGGCGCCAAGGGCATGTTCGAGGCAGGCCATGGAACCGCGCTCGACATTGCCGGGCAGGATGTCGCGAATCCGATTGCCTGCATCCGGGCCATGGGGCTTCTGCTGCGCCACTCCGCGCGCCGGCCCGACCTGTCCGCCGCTATCGAGGCTGCGATACGCTCGGTGCTCGGCCAGGGCTACCGTACCGCGGACATCCAATGCAGCAGCACCCGGCTGGTTGGAACGACGCGCATGGGCGACCTCATCGCCGACGTTGTAAGAAGCGGGTCGACGTCCGCTATCACCGAGCACTGAAGCCATGATTACTTTGCACCATTGCGTGAGCGCACGTTCGTTTCGTCCCTTGTGGATGCTCGAGGAGATCGGGATTCCGTACGACCTGAAGATGATGCCGTTCCCGCCTCGCGCGCTTGCCCGGTCATACTTGGAGATCAATCCCCTGGGAACCGTGCCGGCCATGTTCGACGGGGCTGTCCGCATGACGGAGTCGTCTGCCATCTGCCAGTACCTGGCGGCGCGCTTCTCACCGGGAAAACTCGATGTCGGCGTCGATGAGCCGGCCTTCGGCGCCTACCTGAATTACCTGCATTTCGGCGAAGCGACCTTGACGTTCCCGCAGACGCTGGTGCTGCGCTATCTGCACTTCGAAACGGGCGAACGGCGCCAGCCCCAGGTGGCCCATGACTACGGCAAGTGGTTCCTCGCGAGGTTGCGCACGCTGGAACCTCTCTTGGCGGAGCAGGAGTTCCCTTGTGCGGACCGTTTCACCGCCGCCGATGTTTCGGTCGGCTACGCGCTGCTGCTGGCTCAGCATCTCGGCCTCGACCAGCAGTTCACGCCTTCGGTTCGCGCCTACTGGGAGCGCCTGCAGGCGCGGTCTGCTTACCGGCGCGCGATGGTGGCCCAGAACAGTGCCGCCGTCTCGCAGGGGGTGCCCACGATTCCGTCGCCCGACATCAGGGCCGAATAGCTGGGTTGAACGTCGATGTTTCGGCGGGCGCGAACAGCGCCAAGATGCTGAACCCGGCAAGCGCGACTTACGTCGCCACAGGTCTCGGGCAGCACGCCAAGGAGCGTCCTTGCGCGCTCTGCGCAGGACCGCGAGCTCGTGCAGCTGCTGCGCTCATCGAGAACCCACAGAATAAATGCCGATCACGCGGGCGGCGAGATCCCCCCTTTCCGAATGAGCGCTTTATGCGATGTCATGGGGGTCCCGAGGATTAGCGGCCTGCCCGCCGACGTCAGCGTGAGATTTCAAAGGCTTGGACAACAGGCTCATCGTTGGCACGGAAGTAGTTTGCATCCACGACGCTTCAATGGGGCAGGGGTGGGCCACGGCTGATACACGGAAATTCGTGCGTGCTGGACGGCGGCTTGGGTTAAGGGTTGTCCGACACCTGCCCGTGCAACAACACGAGCCCGCGCACGACAACGGCCTGAGGGCAGGTGTTGGACAAGCCTCTAAGGAGGAA
>NZ_JARXVG010000010.1 GCF_029892485.1 Variovorax boronicumulans | reverse complement strand
CCCCCCCCCCCCCCCCCCCCCCCCCCCCCCCCCCCCCCCCCCCCCCCCCCCCCCCCCCCCCCCCCCCCCCCCCCCCCCCCCCCCCCCCCCCCCCCACGACGGCCTTCATTCAAGCGCGGCTTCAAGTTGAGGCGCCGCTTGCCCCCACCCCAACCCTCCCCCAGCGGGGGAGGGAGAAAGTCCCAAAGCCGCGCCTAGATTTTTCCGCGCTTCCTAAGCCGACTAAGGGTTTCCGCCGAGAGATTCAGATACGAAGCCAGTTCCTTGCTCGGAATCCGGTCTTCCAGCTCCGGGTGCTTGCGCATGAACCGGTGCACCCGCCCCGGCGCATCCAGCAGATGCAGCGTGATCGTGTGCGCCATGATCTCGCTCATCCCCTTCATCACCAGGTACTCGAACAGCTCCTTGGTCTCGGGGTGCCGGTCGAGAAAGGTGATCCATTCCTTCAGCGGCAGGCTCGCCACGCGGGCCTTGGTGACGCACACGATGCCGTAGGGCGTCGGCGTGCCCAGCCGCAGTGCCGCATAGCTGGTTTCCATGTCGTGCTCGTCGGCGAAGCGCAGGATCATTTCCTTGCCCTCCGGGTTGCTCACGACCCGCTTGAGGATGCCGTCGAGGATGAAGTACTGCTCCATCTCGCGCACGCCCTGGTGCAGCAGGAAGTCGCCCTTGTTGCCGTCCACGATCACGAGGTGGGCTTCCAGTTCGGTGCGGTCACTCTCGCCCAGGTCCTTGAGCAGGACGTTCTGCCGCAGCTGCGCGCGAATGATGTTTTTTTCCGGGTGGTTTTCCAACAACGTCATGGGTCCCGTCTTGCTCGAATTCGCAACAACAACTTCTGGTTCATCTGGCCGGTGCCGTTTTCCGGAAAGTTGACCGAGGTCAACGTTCGAAAGCATGCCCCCGAATCATAGTCCCGGCTCGGGCCTCGGCCATTCACCAAAGCAGAAGGAGAGACATGTCTTCAGTAAGAACGGACAAAGAGGCATCCACCACCCTGGACGACGCCCTCAAGCCCACGAACCGGGCCGATGGCGATGCGGTTGTGCGAGTTCTCAAACCAGTCGCGGACGACGCGGCGGCGCCGGAAACGATCGACGGCTTCCACCTCGTCATCGACGCGCTGAAGCTGAACGACATCGACACCATCTTCGGCCTCCCCGGCATCCCGATCACCGACCTGACGCGCATGGCGCAGGCCGAAGGCCTCCGGGTCATCTCGTTCCGCCACGAGCAGCATGCGGGCAACGCCGCGGCCGCCGCCGGCTTCCTCACGCAGAAGCCCGGCATCTGCCTCACGGTATCGGCCCCCGGCTTCCTGAACGGCCTCACGGCGCTGGCCAACGCCACCACCAATTGCTTCCCGATGATCCTCATCAGCGGATCGAGCGAACGCGAAATCGTCGACCTGCAGCAGGGCGACTACGAAGAGATGGACCAGCTGGCCATCGCCAAGCCTCTCTGCAAGGCCGCCTTCCGCGTGTTGCATGCCGAAGACATCGGCGTGGGCATCGCCCGCGCCATCCGCTCGGCACTCTCGGGCCGCCCCGGCGGCGTGTACCTGGACCTGCCGGCCAAGCTCTTCGCGCAGACCATGGACGCGGCCAAGGGCAAGGCATCGCTCATCAAGGTGGTCGATCCGGCGCCGCGCCAGATCCCCGCGCCCGATGCCGTCAACCGCGCACTCGACCTGCTCAAGAGTGCGAAGAAGCCGCTCATCCTGCTGGGCAAGGGTGCCGCCTACGCGCAGGCCGATGCCGACATCCGCGCGCTGGTCGAGAAAACGGGTATTCCCTACCTCCCGATGTCGATGGCCAAGGGCCTCCTGCCCGACACGCATGTGCAATCGGCCGCCGCGGCTCGCTCCTATGTGCTGCAGGAAGCCGACGTGGTGCTGCTCATCGGCGCGCGCCTGAACTGGCTGCTCTCGCATGGCAAGGGAAAGACCTGGGGCCAGGAGAAGGGCGCCAAGCAGTTCATCCAGATCGACATCGCACCGACCGAGATCGACAGCAACGTGGCCATCGCCGCGCCGGTGATCGGCGACATCGGCTCCTGCGTGGCCGCGCTGCTGGGCGGCATCGATGCCAAGTGGGCCAAGCCGCCGACCGAATGGACCGGCGCCATCGCCGAGCGCAAGGACAAGAACCTCTCGAAGATGGCCGCCACGCTCGCCGCGCGTCCGTCGCCGATGAACTTCCACAGCGCGCTCAGCGTGATCCGCGACCAGGTGAAGGCACGGCCCGACGCCATCGTGGTGAACGAAGGCGCCAACACGCTGGACTTCGCGCGCAGCATCGTGGACATGTACGAGCCGCGCAAGCGCCTCGACGTGGGCACCTGGGGAATCATGGGCATCGGCATGGGCTTTGCCGTGGCCGCCGCCGTGGTCACCGACAAGCCGGTGATCGCCATCGAGGGCGACAGTGCCTTCGGCTTCAGCGGCATGGAGGTGGAAACCATCTGCCGCTACAACCTGCCGATCTGCATCGTCGTGTTCAACAACAACGGCGTGTACCGCGGCACCGACGTGAATGCGAGCGGCACCGCCGACGTGGCACCCACCGTGTTCGTGAAGAACGCGCGCTACGACAAGCTGATGGAAGCCTTCGGCGGCGTGGGCGTCAATGCCACCACCGCCGACGAGCTGCAGAAGGCCCTTGCCGAGGCCGTCGCCTCGCGCCGCCCCACGCTCATCAACGCCGTCATCGACGAGACCGCGGGCACGGAGAGCGGGCGCATCACGAGCCTGAACCCCAGCACGGCGAAGAAGAAGTAATTCCAATTTTCAGCATCCAGGAGATATCACATGAGCGACAACAAACCCCTCAACGGCATCAAGATCATCGACTTCACGCACGTGCAAGCGGGCCCGGCCTGCACGCAAATGCTGGCCTGGTTCGGTGCCGACGTCATCAAGGTCGAGCGCCCGGGCTCCGGCGACGTCACGCGCTCGCAGCTGCGCGACATTCCCGATGTGGATGCGCTCTACTTCACCATGCTCAACAGCAACAAGCGCTCGCTCACGCTGGACACCAAGCAGCCCGAAGGCAAGCTGGTGCTGGAAAAGCTCATCAAGGAGTCGGACGTGCTGGTGGAGAACTTCGGCCCCGGCGCGCTCGACCGCATGGGCTTCACCTGGGAGCGCATTCAGGAGCTGAACCCCAAGATGATCGTCGCCTCGGTCAAGGGCTTCAGCGACGGCCACCACTACGAAGACCTGAAGGTGTATGAGAACGTCGCGCAGTGCGCCGGCGGCGCCGCATCGACCACCGGCTTCTGGGACGGCCCGCCGACCGTGAGCGCTGCGGCGCTGGGCGACAGCAACACCGGCATGCACCTGGCCATCGGCATCCTCACGGCCATCATCGGCCGCGAGCAGACCGGCAAGGGCCAGCGCGTGGCCTGCTCGATGCAGGACGCGGTGCTCAACCTCTGCCGCGTGAAGATGCGCGACCAGCAGCGCCTCGATCGCCTCGGCTACCTCGAGGAATACCCGCAGTACCCGCACGGCACGTTCAGCGACGTCGTGCCGCGCGGCGGCAATGCCGGCGGCGGCGGCCAGCCGGGCTGGGTGCTCAAGTGCAAGGGCTGGGAGACAGACCCGAACGCCTACATCTACTTCACCGTGCAGGGCCACGCCTGGGCGCCGATCTGCGATGCCATCGGCAAGCCGGAGTGGAAGACCGACCCCGACTACGTGACCGCCAAGGCGCGCCAGCCGCACATCACCGACATCTTCGCGACCATCGAAGGCTGGCTGGCCAACAAGACCAAGTTCGAGGCGGTCGACATCCTGCGCAAGTTCGACATTCCGTGCGCGCCGGTGCTGACGATGAAGGAACTGCTGAACGACGAATCGCTGCGCGCCAGCGGCTCGATCGTCGAAGTGCAGCACAAGGAGCGCGGCAGCTACTTCACCGTGGGCAGCCCGATCAAGTTCTCGGACCTCAAGCCCGAAATCACCGGCTCGCCGCTCCTGGGCGAGCACACCGAGGAAGTGCTGGCCGAGCTGGGCTATTCGAAGGCCCAGATCGACAACCTTCGCGAAGCCAAGGCCGTCTGAGGCCGTCGTAGAGAAAAAAGCGGGAGCACACCTTGTCCTCATCGACCATCGATTTCGAGCAACTCGTCGCCGGAGCCGGCGACGCCATCATGGTCTGCGATGCCAAGGGTGCGATCACGCTGTGGAACAAGGCTGCCGAGCGCATCTTCGGCTTTACCGAAGCCGAAGCGCTCGGGCAGTCGCTGGACATCATCATCCCCATGCGACAACGCCAGCGGCATTGGGATGGCTACAACAAGACGATGGAAACGGCGGTCACCAAATACGGTGCCGACGTGCTGCGCGTGCCCGCCCTGCACAAGGACGGGCACACCATTTCCATCGCCTTCACGGTCTCCATGCTGTTCGCCCAGGATCAAAAGGTTTCAGGCATCGTCGCCATCGTGCGCGACGAGACCGCCCGCTTCGCGGAGGAGCGCAAATTGCGCGCCCGTCTGGTAGAAGTTGAAGCCGCGACGAACAAATAAGACAGGAGACACACGATGAGCAAGGCACTCGACGGCGTTCGCATTCTCGACTTCACCCACGTGCAGTCCGGCCCCACCTGCACCCAGCTGCTGGCCTGGTTCGGCGCCGACGTGATCAAGGTGGAACGCGCCGGTGAAGGCGACGCCACGCGCGGGCAACTGCGCGACATTCCCGACGTGGACAGCCTCTACTTCACGATGCTGAACCACAACAAGCGCTCGATCACGCTGGACACCAAGAACCCCAAGGGCAAGCAGGTTCTCGACACGCTGATCAAGACCTGCGACGTGCTGGTGGAGAACTTCGCACCCGGCGCACTCGACCGCATGGGCATCACCTGGGCGCACATCCAGAAGCTCAACCCGCGGATGATCGTCGCCTCGGTCAAGGGCTTCGGCCCGGGCAAGTACGAGCACTGCAAGGTCTACGAGAACGTCGCGCAATGCGCCGGCGGCGCCGCATCGACCACCGGCTTCGAGGACGGCCCCCCCGTGGTCACCGGCGCGCAGATCGGCGACAGCGGCACCGGGCTGCACCTGGCGCTGGGCATCGTCGCCGCGCTCTACCAGCGCAACAGCACCGGGCGCGGCCAGCAGGTGCTCGCGCCGATGCAGGACGCCGTTCTCAACCTGTGCCGCGTGAAGATGCGCGACCAGCAGCGCCTGGAGCGCACCGGCACCATGCACGAGTACCCGCAGTACCCCGACGGCAAGTTCGGCGACGCGGTGCCGCGCGCGGGCAACGCATCGGGCGGCGGGCAGCCGGGCTCCATCCTCAAGTGCAAGGGCTGGGAGACCGACCCGAACGCGTACATCTACTTCATCACGCAGGGCGCGGTGTGGCCGGCCGTCTGCAAGGTGATCGGCGAAGAGGGCTGGATTACCGACGAGGCCTACGCCACGCCGGCCGCGCGCCTCTTGCACCTGAAGCCCATCTTCGCGCGCATCGAGCAATGGACCATGACCAAGACCAAGTTCGAGGCCATGGACATCCTCAACGAGTTCGACATTCCGTGCGGCCCGATTCTTTCGATGAAGGAAATCGCCGCCGACGAATCGCTGCGCGAGACCGGCACCATCGTCGAGGTGGACCACCCGACGCGCGGCAAGTACCTGACCGTGGGCAACCCCATCAAGATGTCCGACAGCCGGACCGAGGTGACACGGGCGCCCTTGCTGGGCGAGCACACCGAGGAGGTGCTCCGGCAATTGGGCTATGGCGTGGACGAAATTGCCATGCTGCGCACCGAGCGCGTCATATGAAGCTCACCCCCAGGCTTCGCGCACTTCGTGTCGCTTCGCCAACCCCCTTCCGGGGGCAACACCAGCGGCCCGGCAAAGCCGGTTCCGCGGTGTTTCTGGAATAGGCCGTAATTCGTATTAAGGCGGCTTGCCTAGGTAATTTTTGCAAATTGGCGAAAGCCATTTGCAATGGATGGCTGCGCTCTTTTTTGCCAATTCACATATAACGCATGGCAAATGCATTCAATAAAATAGTTTAACTATTATTTATCGATCATCGAATCTACATTTTGATCATGCCGACCCGCCACCCATTTGTCGCCCGGCATTCAATTTCCAGGAGAAATTTCATGATGATCGATGACGCACCCATTCAATACTGGAGCTCCGAGACGGAGCGCAACGCCTACAACGCAGCCTTCTACGAACTGGGCCTGCGCTGGCACTGGGACCGCGAAACCTATTGCCAATTGCTGCGCCAGAGCCAGGACGGCCCAGAGCGCGTGTGCCATTACCTGAGCACGCACCAGCCGCATTTGCTGCGCGCCTACGACGCCAGATCGCTGGCGGAGGTGATCGAGCAGAAAAAAGAAGTGCACCAGCAGCGCGAATTGAGCGAAGGCCTCGGAAGCCGGCGTTATTTCAATTGGGCCGAAAGCCGCGGCGCTGAATTGGGCGCCTGAAGCAATTGCCATGAATATCCACGAATACCAGGGCAAGGACGTATTGCGCAAATACGGCGTCACCACGCCCCGTGGATTCGCCTGCGCATCGGCCGACGAAGCGGCAGATGCCGCCACCCGACTGGGCGGCAGGGCATGGGTGGTGAAGGCGCAGATCCACGCGGGTGGCCGCGGCAAGGGCGGCGGCGTGAAGCTCGCGTGGTCGGTCGACGAAGTGCGCCGGCACGCGAGCCAGATGCTCGGCATGACCCTGAAGACCCACCAGACCGGCCCCGAAGGCCGCGTGGTGAAGCGCCTCTTGGTGGAGGAGGGCATCGAGGTCGACAAGGAGCTCTACCTCGCCCTGGTGGTCGACCGCGAATCGGGCCGCGTCGCACTGATGGCGTCCAGCGAAGGCGGCATGGACATCGAAGAAGTGGCGGCGCGCACGCCCGGCAAGATCCACAAGGTGCTCATCGATCCTGCCACGGGTCTGAAGGGCAGCGAAGCCGACATCGTGGCGCGGAACATCGGTCTCTCGGGCAAGTCGGTGATGCAGGCGCGCACGCTGATGCAGAACCTCTACCAGGCGTTCGACGCGAGCGATGCATCGCTCGCCGAAATCAATCCGCTGGTGGTGACGCGCGACGGCCGTGTGATCGCGCTCGACGCCAAGTTCAACTTCGATGCGAACGCGCTCTACCGCCAGCCCGAGATCGCCGCGATGCGCGACCTCGACGAAGAAGACCCGGCGGAGGTCGAGGCCTCGCAGTCCGGCCTGTCGTACATCGCGCTCGATGGCGACATCGGCTGCCTGGTCAACGGCGCGGGCTTGGCGATGGCGACGATGGACGTGATCCAACTCTACGGCGGCTCGCCCGCCAACTTTCTCGACGTGGGCGGTGGCGCGACGGCCGAGAAAGTGACGCAGGCCTTCAAGCTGATGCTGCGCAACCCGAATCTGCGCGCGATCCTGGTCAACATCTTCGGCGGGATCATGAAGTGCGACGTGATCGCGCGGGGCATCGTCGCCGCGGCGCGCGAAGTCGAGCTCTCGGGGCCACTGGTGGTGCGCATGAAGGGCACGAACGAGAGCCTGGGCAAGACCATCCTTGCGCAGTCGGGGCTGAAGGTCATCACGGCGGATGACATGGCGGATGCGGCTGAGCTGGTGGTGGCTGCTGCTCGGCGAGGGGCGTGATGAAGACTTGCTCTCTGATTCGTCGCGTTGTGCATTCAGGGCGCGATCGCGCCGACGGGGTACCTTGCTCCGCGAATGTCCCCCGCCTTCGGCTCCTCCTTGATTTCGCTGCGCAAGGCACCCCATCGGCGCGCTCGTGTTCAGAGCACTGGTTGATCGGCCGCAAACCGGCAGCGTGTCCAGGTGCACAGGGCATCGGGTGCTCCCCGCAGCGAAATCAAGGAGGAGGGCGAAGCCCGGGGGACATTCGCGGAGGGGAGTACCCGGTGGCCTGTGCACGCGCCCTGAACCGACGCCCTGCAAAACAAGCCGAGGACAAGAACTGAAATGTCGATCCTCATCAACAAGAACACCCGCGTCATCACGCAAGGCATCACCGGCAAGACCGGCCAGTTCCACACCGCGATGTGCCGCGACTACGGCAACGGCCAGAAGTGCTTCGTCGCGGGCGTGAACCCGAACAAGGCGGGCAAGTCCTTCGACGGCATTCCGGTCTTCGGCAAGGTGAAGGATGCGAAGGCCGAGACAGGCGCCACCGTGTCGGTGATCTACGTGCCGCCGCCGTTCGCGGCCGCTGCGATCGACGAAGCGGTCGATGCGGGCATGGAGCTGGTCATCTGCATCACCGAAGGCATTCCGGTGCGCGACATGATCCGCACGCGCCATCGCATGGAGGGCAGCAAGACCTTGCTGCTCGGGCCGAACTGCCCGGGACTCATCACGCCCGACGAAATCAAGATCGGGATCATGCCGGGCCACATCCACCAGCGCGGGCGCATCGGCGTGGTGTCACGCTCGGGCACGCTGACCTACGAAGCGGCGAGTCAATTGGCGCGCTTCGGCATCGGGCAATCGACGGTGGTGGGCATCGGCGGCGATCCGGTCGGTGGGTTGAAGCACATCGACGTGCTCAAGATGTTCAACGACGACCCGCGCACCGACGCCGTGATCATGGTCGGCGAGATCGGCGGCAACGAAGAAGAGATCTGCGCGCGCTGGATCAAGGACCACATGCGCAAGCCCGTGGTCGGCTTCATCGCAGGTGCCACCGCGCCGCCCGGCAAGCGCATGGGCCACGCGGGCGCCATCGTCTCGGGCGGGCGCGGCACCGCGCAGGAAAAGCTCGCGGTGATGAAGGAATGCGGCATCCATGTGACGAGCAATCCGGCGGAGATGGGGAAGCTGCTCGCGTCGCTCGTCATTCCCGACTACCTCCCGTTCGACTGATCGATCCGATCCATCGGACGCTCGTGGAACGGTTTCGCAGATTTCAAGAAAGCACACAACAAATGAAACAGCAGCAACAGCAGTGGGTCCGTTTCGAAGATGCCGGCAAGGCCACCTTCGGCACCGTCGAGGGCGATGCCGTGCACGAGCACCAGGGCGACATGTACGGCCGCTCCGAGCCCACGGGCCGGGTGTTCGTGCTCGCGGGCCTGAAGCTGCTCACGCCCAGCGAGCCCACGAAGGTGATCGCGCTGTGGAACAACTTCCATGCGCTCGGCGCCAAGCTGAGCCTGCCGGTGCCCGCGGAGCCGCTGTACTTGCTGAAGGCGCCCAATTCCTTCGCGGCGCATGGCGATGCGATCAGGAAGCCCCTGTGCGAGGGCAAGGTGGTGTTCGAGGGCGAGCTGGGCATCGTCATCGGCAAGACCGCCACCGCCGTGGCCGAGGCCGATGCGCTGGACCATGTGTTCGGCTACACCTGCGCCAACGACGTGACGGTGGCCGACATCCTGAACCGCGATGCATCCTTCGCCCAATGGGTGCGCGCCAAGGGCTTCGACACCTTCTGCCCCATGGGACCCGTGGTGGCCACGGGCCTCGATCCCGCAACGCTCGTCGTGACCACCGTGCTCAACGGCGAGGAGCGCCAGAACTACCCGATCAGCGACATGCGCTTTTCCGTGCGGCAGCTGGTCAGCCTGATCTCGCAGGACATGACGCTGAACCCCGGCGACGTGATCCTGTGCGGCACCTCGGTGGGCGTCGGCTCGATGAAGCCGGGCAGCCAGGTCGAGATCGGCATCGAAGGCATCGGCAAGCTTTCCAACCGCTTCGGTTGACGGCACCGCCCGGCCTCGTGCAACGCATTCAAAACTACTGGGGATCGACATGAAGATTGCAGTCATCGGAGCAGGCGCCATCGGCGGCCTGGTGGGCGCGAAACTCGCGCTGGCCGGGGAGGACGTGACGTTCATCGTGCGCGGCGCGAACCTTGCGGCCATCAAGGCGAACGGCTTCAAGCTGGTCTCGGCCGAGGGCGAAGAGCAGGTCGCGCGCAACGTGAAGGCCACCGACAGCTATGACGAGGCCGGCCCGCAGGACATCGTCATCCTCGCCATGAAGGCGCACCAGGTCGAGGCCGTGGCGAACGACGTGCCCAAGCTCTTCGGCCCCGAGACGATGGTCGTGACGATGCAGAACGGCATTCCGTACTGGTACTTCCACAACCACGGCGGCGCGCTCGCGGGCACGCTGGTGCGCAGCGTCGACCCGACGGGGCTGGTGAGCGCGAAGGTGCCGGCCGAGCGGGTGATCGGGTGCGTGGTGTATCCCGCGTCCGAGCTCATCGCGCCGGGCGTGGTGAAGCACATCGAGGGCGATCGCTTTCCGGTCGGCGAGCTCGGCGGCTCGTCGAGCGAGCGAGTGAACCGCGTCTCGGCCTGTTTTACCGGCGCGGGCTTCAAGGCGCCCGTGCTCGACAACATCCGCTCGGAGATCTGGCTCAAGCTGTGGGGCAACCTCACCTTCAACCCGATCAGCAGCCTCTCGCATTCGACGCTGGTCGACATCTGCCAGTACCCGCCGTCGCGCGACTTGGCCGCCGCGATGATGCGCGAGGCCCAGGCCGTGGCGCACAAGCTGGGCATCGAGTTTCGCGTGACGCTGGAAAAACGCATCGCCGGCGCCGAGAAGGTCGGCAAGCACAAGACCTCGATGCTGCAGGACGTCGAGGCCGGCCGCGCGCCGGAGATCGATGCGCTGGTGGGTGCGGTGGTCGAACTGGCGCGGCTCACCGATACATCGACGCCGCACATCGACACTGTGTACACGCTGGTCAAGCTGTTGGCGCGCACGATGGAAGACCAGCGCGGCCAAGTCCGGCTTCGCGAGATGGCATGACAAGAAAGCACGACACACCATGAGACGCACACGCAGCGCAAAGATCGTCGCCACGCTCGGCCCGGCTACGCCCGACGAGCAAGCCATTCGCGCGCTGTTCGAGCGTGGCGTGGATGTGTTCCGGCTGAACTTCAGCCACGGCTCACAGCACGACCATGCGCGCCGGCTGGAGGCGATTCGCCGGCTCGAGAAGGAGTTCGGCCGACCCATCGGCGTGCTGCTCGACCTGCAGGGGCCGAAGCTGCGGCTGGGCACCTTCGAGGGCGGACGCGCGCAGCTGGAAGCGGGCAAGCGCTTTCGCCTCGACATGGACACGAAGACCAACGGCGACTACCGCCGCGCGCCGCTGCCGCATCCCGAAATCTTCGCGGCGCTGCAGGCCGGCACGGATCTTTTGCTCGACGACGGAAAGCTCCGCCTGCGCGTGGAGAGCCACGGCGCCGACTTCGCGGAGACCACCGTCATCGTCGGCGGGCCGATCTCGGATCGCAAGGGCGTGAACGTGCCGAGCGTGCTGCTGCCGATCTCGCCGCTCACGCCGAAGGACCGCGACGACCTGGACTTCGGCCTCTCGATGGGCGTGGACTGGGTGGCGCTCTCGTTCGTGCAGCGACCCGAGGACATCACCGAAGCCCGCGAGATCATCGGCAAGCGCGCCTGGATCATGGCCAAGCTGGAGAAGCCCGCAGCCATCGAGCACCTGGACGGCATCGTCGCGCTGGCCGACGGCATCATGGTCGCGCGCGGCGACCTCGGCGTGGAGCTGCCGCCCGAGCAGGTGCCCGAGCTTCAGCGCCGCATCGTGCGCGCCTGCCGCCAGCACGGCAAGCCGGTGGTGGTGGCCACGCAGATGCTCGAATCGATGATCGCCGCGCCCGTGCCCACGCGCGCCGAAGTGTCCGACGTGGCCACTGCCATCTACGACGGTGTCGATGCGGTGATGCTCTCGGCCGAATCGGCCTCCGGCAAGTACCCGCTCGAAGCGGTCGGCATGATGGACCGCATCGTCGCGCGTGTGGAGGCCGACCCGTCGTACCGCACCGGCATCGACGCCACGCACGATGTACCGCTGTCGACCACGGCCGATGCGGTGTGCGCCTCGATGCGCCAGGTGGCCGCGCTGCTCGCGCCGGCGGCCACCGTGACCTACACCTCCTCGGGCTTCACCAGCTTGCGGGCCGCGCGCGAGCGGCCCGCGGTGCCGATCCTGAGCCTCACGCCCGATGTGGCGGCCGCGCGCCGCATGGCGATGGTCTGGGGCGTGCATGCCGCGCTCGTGGACGATGTGCACGATGTGGCCGAGATGATCGAATGCGCCTGCCGCACCGCGCAGGCCGAAGGCTTCGCGAAAGCGGGAGACGATGTGGTGGTGGTGGCGGGCCTGCCGTTCGGCTTGTCGGGCACGACGAACCTGTTGCATGTGGCGCGGATACCGGGGTGATGCAGCCCCGTTTTCCCCACCGATGAAGCATGCAACCCTGCGCCAGCTGAAGGTCTTCGAGGCCGTCGCGCGGCTCTTGAGTTTTTCGCGCGCAGCCGAGGAGCTTCACCTCACGCAACCCGCAGTCTCCACCCAGGTCGCCAAGCTCGAGGAGCACGCAGGCAACGTGCTTTTCGAGCAGTTCGGAAAGAAGATCTTCCTCACGCCCGCGGGCGCCGAGCTGCTGCAGATCAGCCGCGCGATCATCCAGCAGTTCGAGGCGGCCGAGAACGCGATGATGCAGTTCAAGGGCGTCTCGGGCGGCAAGCTCAACGTCGGTGTCATCAGCGCGGGCGACTACTTCTTTCCGCGCCTGCTGGTGGAGTTCGCGAGCCGCCATCGCGGCGTGACGCTGAACTTCACCGTGCACAACCGTGAAGGCCTGCTCACCCACATCGCGGACAACCTCACCGACCTCGCGATCATGGTGCGGCCGCCCACTGATCTGGACACCTTGAACCAGGCCTTTGCGCCGCACCCTTATGTGATCGTCGCGCCACCGACGCATCCGCTCGTCGGTGTGCCACGCGTTCCACTGAAGCGCCTGATGCGCGAGCCGTTCGTGGTGCGCGAGAGGGCATCGGACACCTGGCACTCGATGGAAGACGGCTTCGGCCGCGAACTGGAGCACATCAACATTGCGATGGAGATCCGCAGCACCGAGACGATCAAGCAGGCGGTGATCGCGGGCATGGGCGTGAGCTTTGTCTCTGCGCACACCATCAGCCAGGAGCTGAAGGCCGGCAGCCTCTGCGTGCTCGACGTGGAAGGTTTTCCGTTGATGCTCAACTGGTACGTGGTGCACCGTCGCACCAAGCGCCTGCCGCCGGTGGCGCAGGCCTTCAAGGACTTTCTGCTGAGCGACGGCGCATCGCTGATCTCGCAGATCGTGCCGTTCAAACCGCTGCAACTACAGCCCTGAAAAAACAAAAGAGCGCATGAAGCGCTCTTTGTCTTTGGGGCGGGGCACGATCAATCAGTTGGTCAGTGCGCTGCGGATGCTCTTGCGGTGTTGCACGAGTGCGGCGCGAGCGGCCTTGTACATGATCACGATGGGCATCGCGGCGACCAGGTCGCGCAGCGCATCGTCGTTGGTGGCGGTGGCCGGCGATGCATTGCGGATCGCGCGGGAATCGAGGGTTGTGTTGCTCATGAAAATGCTCCTGGAAAGTTGAATCAAAAAGACTGAAGGGATTACCCGCAATTTTAGGGTTTACCCTAGACGATCGCAAACGCTCATTTCGCGTTTCTTGACCTAGGTCAATTTTTCTCCCGATGGATGGGGGTTGCAAGCCCGTATTCGGGGCCTTTGTTCAGGGCGTGTGCACAGGCCACCGGGTGCTCCCCTCCGCGAATGTCCCCCGCCCTTCGGGCCCCTCCTTGATTTCGCTGCGGGGAGCACCCGATGCCCTGTGCACCTGGACGCGCTGCTGGTGTGCAGCCGATCAACGACTGCCATGAAGAGATCGCGGTGATGGTGGGCTCTGTTTCGCGAAATCAAGGAGGAGGCCGCAGGCCGGGGGACATTCGCGAAACAGAGCCCACCGTCGCCGCGATCGCGCCCTGAACAGCAGCACAAAAACCTGCATTGCAGATGTTCGATTGCTAGGGATATCACGGGGGTCCCAACAGCTCGCGATTCGTGTGAACTTGACTGCGGTCAAGAGTTTTTGAGTCGTGCCGTCCGACAGTCATCCACGCGCAAAAACAAGTGATTCATTTCTATTTTTTCACTCGACTGATTGCGTCGTTTTTCCCGAGACCGTCGGACTCATCAAAACATTAAGGACAACGCCATGACTCGGCCAACAACCACGATCGCGGGCTCCAGCCCTGCGATGTATCCACCATCGGATTCCACCCACGGTGTCACCGCCCAGAAATCCGAGGCGTACCGATGGGGACAGTTGCTGATCGGCATCGTCTGCATGGCGATGATCGCGAACCTCCAGTACGGCTGGACCCTCTTCGTCAACCCCATCGCTGAAAAGCACGGCTGGAGCCGCGCCGCCATCCAGGTGGCCTTCACCATCTTCGTGCTCACCGAGACCTGGCTCGTGCCCATCGAGGGCTACCTCGTCGACCGCTTCGGCCCGCGCCCCGTGGTGCTCGTGGGCGGCGTGCTCTGCGGCCTCGGCTGGGTGCTTAATTCCTTCGCTGCCTCGTTGCCCATGCTCTACTTTGCAGCGGCCGTTGGCGGCATCGGTGCAGGCGCGGTGTACGGCACCTGCGTCGGCAATGCGCTCAAGTGGTTCCCCGATCGCCGCGGCCTTGCAGCGGGCATGACCGCCGCAGGCTTCGGTGCCGGCTCTGCGCTCACGATCATCCCCATCTCCGTGATGATCAAGAACAGCGGCTACGAACAGGCGTTCCTGTATTTTGGGATCGGCCAGGGCGTCATCGTCTTTGCCCTGGCCTGGCTTCTGACCCGCGCACCCGATCATGCGAAGGCGTCGAACAGCCGCAACGTGCAGCAGTCCAGCCGCGACTACGCACCCTCGGAGGTACTGCGCTCGCCCATCTTCTGGGTGATGTACGCGATGTTCGTGATGGTGGCGGCCGGCGGCCTCATGGCCACCGCGCAGCTCGCACCCATTGCGCAAGACTTCAAGATCATGGACGTGCCGGTCAACATCATGGGCATCGTGCTGCCCGCGTTGACCTTCGCGCTGGCCATCGACCGCGTGCTCAACGGATTGACGCGGCCCTTCTTCGGCTGGGTCTCCGACAAGATCGGCCGCGAGCAGACGATGTTCATCGCCTTCGCGCTCGAGTCGGTCGGCATCCTGGCCCTCTACCACTACGGCCACAACCCGATCCTTTTCGTGCTGCTGACCGGCATGGTGTTCTTCGCCTGGGGCGAGATCTACAGCCTGTTCCCCTCGACCTGCGCCGACACCTTCGGCTCCAAGTACGCCGCCTCGAACGCCGGCATGCTCTACACCGCGAAGGGCACCGCCTCGCTGCTGGTGCCGCTCTCCAGCGTGCTCGCCGCATCCACCGGCAGCTGGCATGCGGTGTTCATCGTCGCGAGCGCGGTCAATGCCATCGCTGCGCTGCTGGCGTGGTTCGTGTTGCGTCCGATGCGCCGCAAGCACATCGAGCAGAGCCGTCTCTCGTCCTGATTCCATCCTCGTTCTTCGTCACCAATGGCCGATGCGCGAAGCGCGCGAGCGCTGCACATCGGCCCGCCACGTCCTCGATGAGCTTGCAGGGACTGGGCAAGGCCGGTGGTGCCCGGCCCCTTGTTTCGGGGAAATTGACCTGAGTCAAGGCCATTGCCCGCGTATTCCCCGACAGTGCCTCCAGAGCGGGAAACCGCACGGTTTTCCTGGTACGCCCCCCGAGCCGGGATGCAAGGCAACGATGAATAAAAACCCGGCAAGGAGCGCCGCATGAACGAAGTGGGACGACACGCCACGATGAGCGAATCCGATGAACTGGCCGCGGTTCGCCAGGTGCTGCTGCAACGCGCCGAGGAACCGGGAGCTCTGCTTCCGATCCTTCACGACGTGCAGGACACGCTGGGCTACATCCCGCCGCACACCGTGACCACGATCGCCGAGGGCGTGAACCTCTCGCGCGCCGAAGTGCACGGCGTCATCACCTACTACCACCACTTCCGCTCCGCACCCGCGGCGCGCCACGTGATCCAGATCTGCCGGGCCGAAGCCTGCCAGGCCATGGGCGCGGATGCGCTGCTGGCCCACGCGGAGTTGCGCCTGGGCTGCAGCGCGCATGGCCATTCGAAGAACGGCAACTTCACGCTGGAGCCGGCCTTCTGCCTGGGCCTGTGCGCCTCGTCGCCCGCGATGACGATCAACGAAGAACCGCACGCGCGCATGACGCCGCGTTCGTTCGATGCGCTGGTTGCGCACTACGGAGGCTGCGCATGAGCGGTATCACCATCTATGTGCCGCGCGATTCGGCCGCACTGGCAGTGGGCGCGGAACGCGTGGCCGAACGCATCGCGCAGGAAGCTGCGGTGCGGGGCATCCCTTTCGGCATGGTGCGCAACGGCTCGCGCGGCCTGTTCTGGCTGGAGCCGATGGTCGAGGTGAGCACGCCGGCCGGCCGCGTGGCCTACGGCCCCGTGACCATCGACGACGTGGCGGATCTCTTCGATGCCGGCTTCGCCGAAGGCGCGCAGACACATCCGCTGTCGCTCGGCCTGACCGAGGAGATCCCCTATCTGAAGAAGCAGGAGCGCCTGACCTTCGCGCGCATGGGCATCACCGATCCCGTGTCGGTTGCCGACTACGAAGCGCATGAAGGCTATGCGGGCCTGCGCCGCGCGCTCGGCCTGAAGCCCGAAGAAGTGGTGCAGCAGGTGCTCGACTCGGGCCTGCGCGGCCGCGGCGGCGCGGCGTTCCCGGCCGGCATCAAGTGGAAGACGGTAATGGCCACGCCGGCCGCGCAGAAGTACATCGTCTGCAATGCCGACGAAGGCGACTCGGGCACCTTCTCCGACCGCATGACGATGGAGGGCGACCCGCTCATGCTCATCGAGGGCATGACCATCGCGGGCATCGCCACCGGCGCGACCAAGGGCTATGTCTACATCCGCTCCGAATACCCGCACGCCATCGCGACGATGAACGAGGCGATCGGTGCGGCAGAAGCCGCGGGCTTCCTCGGCGACAACATCCTCGGTTCGGGCCAGGCCTTCTGGCTCGAGGTGCGCAAGGGCGCGGGCTCGTATGTGTGCGGCGAAGAAACTGCACTGCTCGAAAGCCTGGAAGGCAAGCGCGGCATCGTGCGCGCCAAGCCGCCGCTGCCGGCCATCACGGGTCTCTTCGGGCAGCCGACGCTCATCAACAACGTGATCACGCTTGCGAGCGTGCCGCTGATCCTCGCGCGCGGCGCCGAGCACTACCGCGACTTCGGCGTCGGCCGTTCGCGCGGCACGCTGCCGATGCAGCTGGCCGGCAACATCAAGCACGGCGGTCTGGTCGAGAAGGCCTTTGGCGTGACGCTGCGCGAGTTGCTGTACGACTACGGCGGCGGCTCCGCATCGGGCCGGTCGATCAAGGCGGTGCAGGTGGGCGGACCGCTCGGTGCCTACCTGCCCGAATCGCAATGGGACCTGCCGCTGGACTACGAGGCCTACGCGGCCGTGGGCGGCACCGTGGGCCACGGCGGCATCGTGGTGCACGACGACACGGCCGACCTCTCGAAGCTTGCGCGCTATGCGATGGAGTTCTGCGCCATCGAGTCGTGCGGCAAGTGCACGCCGTGCCGCATCGGCTCGACCCGCGGCGTGGAGGTGATCGACAAGATCCGCGCGGACAACAAGCGCGTGGAGCACGTCATCCTGCTGCGCGACCTGTGCAACACCATGGTCCACGGTTCGCTGTGCGCCATGGGGGGCATGACGCCGTTCCCGGTGCTGTCCGCGCTCGATCATTTTCCGGAGGACTTCGGTCTTGTGGTGCCTGATCGCAAGGCTGCCTGAAATGCGCGCTCGCTGTTTCATTCGGCGTGGTCGGGGGCATTCAGGGCGCGATCGCGCCGACGGGGTGCCTTGCTCCGCGAATGTCCCCCGCCTTCGGCTCCTCCTTGATTTCGCTGCGCAAGGCACCCCATCGGCACGCTCGTGTTCAGAGCAGCAGTTGATAGGCCACGCACCGGCAGCGCGTCCAGGTGCACAGGGCATCGGGTGCTCCCCGCAGCGAAATCAAGGAGGAGGCCGCAGGCCGGGGGACATTCGCGGAGGGGAGTACCCGGTGGCCTGTGCACACGCCCCGAACAGCAGCGCTCTGAACAAGAGCCAACCGACCACAAGCCCACCGGCAAGACCGGTCAGCTAAGCCGCACAGAGAAAGAAAAAGACATGTTGGACCATCTGAAAGAAATCGACTACGGCACCCCCAAGCGTGAATCGACGCGCGAGGTCACGCTGGAAATCGACGGCAACGAAGTCACCGTCCCCGCGGGTACCTCGCTCATGCGCGCGGCCGTGGATGCCGGCATCAACGTGCCCAAGCTCTGCGCCACCGACAGCCTGGAGCCCTTCGGCTCGTGTCGCCTTTGCCTCGTCGAGATCGAAGGCCGCAAGGGCTTTCCAGCCTCGTGCACCACGCCCGCCGAAGCGGGCATGAAGGTGCGCACGCAAACGCCCAAGCTGCAGGACCTGCGCAAGGGAGTGATGGAGTTGTACATCTCCGACCATCCGCTCGATTGCCTCACCTGCTCGGCCAACGGCAACTGCGAGCTGCAGGACATGGCGGGCGTCACGGGCCTGCGCAACGTGCGCTACGGCTTCGACGGCGCCAACCACCTGAAGGACCAGAAGGACGAGTCGAACCCGTACTTCACCTACGACCCTTCCAAGTGCATCGTCTGCAACCGCTGCGTGCGTGCCTGCGAGGAAACGCAGGGCACCTTCGCGCTGACCATCAGTGGCCGCGGCTTCGAGTCGCGCGTGTCGCCGGGGCAGGACGAAGCGTTCATGGAATCGGAATGCGTGAGCTGCGGCGCCTGCGTCGAAGCCTGCCCCACCGCCACCTTGCAAGAAAAATCGGTGATCTGGCTCGGCCAGCCCGAGCACAGCATCATCACCACCTGCGCCTACTGCGGCGTCGGCTGCGCCTTCAAGGCCGAGATGAAGGGCAACGAGGTCGTGCGCATGACGCCGTGGAAAGACGGCAAGGCCAACGAAGGCCATTCGTGCGTGAAGGGCCGCTTCGCCTGGGGCTACGCGACCCACCAGGACCGCATGCTCAAGCCGATGATCCGCAAGAACATCAGCGATCCGTGGCAGGAAGTGAGCTGGGACACCGCGCTCGACTACGCCGCCGGCGAGTTCAAGCGCCTGCAGGCCAAGTACGGCAAGGACTCCATCGGCGGCATCACCTCCTCACGCTGCACCAACGAAGAAACCTATCTCGTGCAGAAGCTGGTGCGCGCGGCCTTCGGCAACAACAACGTCGACACCTGCGCACGCGTGTGCCACTCGCCCACGGGCTATGGCCTGAAGCAGACGCTGGGCGAATCGGCCGGCACGCAGACCTTCAAGTCGGTGGAGAAGGCCGACGTGATCATGGTGATCGGCGCCAACCCGACCGACGGCCACCCGGTGTTCGCCTCGCGCATGAAGAAGCGCCTGCGTGAAGGCGCCAAGCTGATCGTGATCGATCCGCGCCGCATCGACATCGTGAAGTCGCCGCACGTGAAGGCCTCGCACCACCTCCAGTTGAAGCCCGGCACCAACGTGGCCGTGGTCACCGCGCTCGCGCACGTGATCGTGACCGAAGGGCTTACGGCCGATGCCTTCATCGCTGAGCGCTGCGACACCGCTTCGTTCGCCGCCTGGAGAGATTTCGTCGCGCAGCCCGAGCAATCGCCGGAAGCCACCGAGAAGGCCACCGGCGTGCCGGCCGCCGAGATGCGTGCCGCCGCACGCCTGTTTGCGAGCGCTGCCAACGGCGCCATCTTTTACGGCCTGGGCGTGACCGAGCACAGCCAGGGCTCCACCACCGTGATGGGCATCGCCAACCTCGCGATGGCCACCGGCAACGTCGGCCGCGAAGGCGTGGGCGTGAACCCGCTGCGCGGCCAGAACAATGTGCAGGGCGCGTGCGACATGGGCTCGTTCCCGCACGAGCTGCCAGGCTACCGCCATGTGTCGGACAGCACCACGCGCGCCTCGTTCGAAGCGGCCTGGGGCGTGACCATCGATCCGGAGCCCGGCCTGCGCATTCCCAACATGTTCGATTCCGCGATCGGCGGCGGCTTCAAGGGCCTGTATTGCGAAGGCGAGGACATCGTGCAGTCGGACCCCAACACGCAGCACGTGGCCGCGGCCATGATGGCGATGGAGTGCGTGGTGGTGCAGGACATGTTCCTCAACGAAACCGCCAAGTACGCCCACGTGTTCCTGCCGGGCTCGTCGTTCCTCGAGAAGGACGGCACCTTCACCAATGCCGAGCGGCGCATCTCGCGCGTGCGCAAGGTGATGCCGCCGAAGGCGGGCCTGGCCGACTGGGAGATCACGGTGAAGCTCGCGCAGGCGCTGGGCTACCCGATGGACTACAAGAGCCCCGAGGACGTCATGGCCGAGATCGCCTCGCTGACGCCGACCTTCCACGGCGTGAGCTACAAGCGCCTCGATGAACTCGGCAGCATCCAGTGGCCCTGCAACGACGAAGCGCCCGATGGCACGCCGACGATGCACATCGACACCTTCGTGCGCGGCAAGGGCCGCTTCATCGTCACGCAGTACGTGGCGACCGACGAGAAGGTCACGCGCAAGTTCCCGCTGCTCTTGACCACCGGGCGCATCCTCTCGCAGTACAACGTGGGCGCGCAGACGCGCCGCACCGACAACAACCTGTGGCACGGCGAAGACCGGCTGGAGATCCATCCGCACGACGCCGAGGAGCGCGGCGTGAAGGACGACGACTGGGTCGGCATCCAGAGCCGCGCGGGCGAGACGGTGCTGCGCGCCACGGTGTCCGAGCGCATGCAGCCGGGCGTGGTCTACACGACCTTCCACTTCCCCGAGTCGGGCGCCAACGTCATCACCACCGACAACTCCGACTGGGCCACCAACTGCCCCGAGTACAAGGTGACAGCGGTGCAGGTGATGCCGGTGATGCAGCCCTCGACCTGGCAGCAGGAGTACAGCCGCTTCAACAAGACGCAGATCGATCTGGCGACCGCCGGCGCGCTGCCCGAAAAGCGCAACGAGACGGTTCCGGCCAAGTAGACAGCAGACAGGAACGCGCATGAACATCGCTACCCTGCCGGCCGCCGAAGGCGCCGACACCTTCTGCGAAGGCGCGCTGCTGCTGCCCGTGCACGGCGTGCGCGGCGGCGAGGCCTACGCGGTGCAGGACTGGGTAGCCGAGGAAGTGCCCGTGGCGCTGGAGTTCAACGGCATCTCGCATGCGGTGATGCTCGCGACGCCGCTGGACCTGGAAGACTTCGCGCTCGGCTTCTCGCTGAGCGAAGGCATCCTCGATGCGCCGCACGAACTCTATTCAGTGGAGATCGCACCTTCGGACCTGGGCATCACGGTGCGGCTGCAGGTGTCGAGCGCCGCGTTCACGCGCTTGAAGCAGCGGCGCCGCACGATCGCGGGCCGCACCGGCTGCGGCCTGTGCGGCACCGAGAGCCTGGCGCATGTGTCGCGCGAACTGCCCGTGCTCGGCGACGCCGTGGCGCTGGATCGCCAGGCCATCGCGCGTGCGATGTCGCAGTTCCAGTCGCTGCAGACGCTGCAGCAGGCCACCGGCGCGGTGCACGCGGCGGCATGGTGTTCGGCCGTGGGCGAGGTGATGTGGCTGCGCGAGGACGTGGGCCGCCACAACGCGCTCGACAAGCTGATCGGCGCGCTCGCGAGCAACGACGTCGATGCGTCGGCCGGCTTCATCGCCGTCACCAGCCGCGCCAGTTTCGAGATGGTGCAGAAGACCGCGATGGCGGGGGTGCCGCTGCTGGCCGCTGTATCGGCGCCGACTTCGTTCGCGGTCGCCACGGCGGAACGCGCACGGCTCACGCTGGTTGGCTTCGCGCGCAAGGACGACCTGTCGGTCTACAGCCACCCGGAGCGCGTGACGACGGCCGGTCGGGATTTCACATCGACCGGAAGCCGCGCGCATTGACGCGAGCGACCGGCAACTTCATCTCTTCAAAGGCAGTGCATGCACGACCACGATCCGACGGCGCAACTGGTCAAGATGGCCAACCAGATCGGCAGCTTCTTCCAGGCCCAGTCGCCCGACAACGCGACCATGGCGACGGACGCGATCGCGGCGCACCTGAAGTCGTTCTGGGCGCCGAGCATGCGGCTGCAGCTGATCCGCGCGCTCGAGGCGGGCGGCGCGACGCACCTGATGCCGATCGTGGCGTCGGCGGTGCGCAGCCACCGCGCGAACCTGCTGCCGGGCGGGGCGCCCGAGCCTGCCGACAGGAAGGAGCAGTTTCCGCAGGGCGGCGGCGACGCGGGCTAGGGCCTGTTCACGCGACGCGAGGGTCAGACGGCGGCAGACGTGCGGCTCATCTGCTGGCGCTGCTGTTGCTGCTCGCTGTACGACTTGAGCAGCGCCTCGTAGCACAGGCACAGCGGCATCGCGATGAACACCATGCCCGCGACGTAGATCACCAAGCTCAGCACGGGAAAGTTGTCGCCGCCCCAGTGCGGGATCGACGTGGCGATTGCCAGGAGCGCCACGGCCGCGATCACCACATGCAGCACGCTGCGCACGAGCGCGATCCGCGAGGACGTCGGCATGTCGTGCATCTGGCGGTCGTGCACCGGGCTGTGGCGGCCCTTGTCTCCATCGTTTTTCATCGTCGCTCCTCGGTGAAGGCGTCGATGAATTGTTAACTCCGCATTCGGCCGGGTCAAGATCGAAGTCCCTTGCTTTTGGAACTCCGTTCGGGCTCAGTCGTACTTCACCGTGTAGATCAGGTCGAGCCCGCTTTTCTGGCCGGCCTGTCCGCGCAGCGTGAGGCGCTGCGTGAGGTCGTAGAAGATGAAGATCGTGCCGAAGGTGCCGCCCAGGCTGCGCTCGTAGGTGATGTAGAAATCCTTCGACAGCCGCTTGCCCAGCGTCACCGCCGACTCGCGCAGGTCGCCCCCGCTGCCCGGGCCCTTGAAGCCGAGCTCATCGAGCCCGAAGCGGCTCGCGAGGCTGCCGCCGCTGCCGCCCTTGCCGATCTTGCCCAGCACCGCCAGCGCGGCCTGCTGCAGCAGCGCCGATTCGCCGCCGCTGGTGGCCGAGGCGCGGCCGAGGATCACCCACGACAGCGTCTCCGCATCGGAGAGCGCCGGCTCGGAGTAGAGCTTCACGCGCGGCGACTGCGCGCTGCCCGAGATCTGCACGCCCGCGCGCTGCGAGATGTTCGGGCGGATCGCGAGGATGTCCAGCTGCGGGTTGTCGAAGGGGCCGTTGAAGCGCGCCACGCCGGTTTCAACGTCCAGCTGCTGGCCGTAGGCGCGGTACTGGCCCTTCACGGTCTTCACTTCGCCGGTGATGCGCGGCGGCGCATTGAGCTTGGTGCTGCGGATCTCCAGCTCGCCTTCGAGCCGCGTCGTGATGCCGCGACCCTGCACCGCGAAGTCGTCGCCCAGGTCGAAGTTGACGACGATGTCGGGCGGCTTCGCGGTCTGCGGCTTGGCGGCCTGCGCATCGACGCGTGCCGATTCGGCCTTGGCGGCTTCGGCCGCCTCGCGGTCCCTGGCGGCGGAGCGCACGACCACGTCGCTGCCCAGGCTGGGCGCCGTTTCGTCGGGCAGGATGATGACGGCGCGGTCGGTCCTGAGCTTGCCGCGCACGGTGAACTGGCCGTTGTCCAGGCGCGCCTGCAGGTCGCCCGAGAGCGTGACCTGCCGGTCGGTGCGCACCAGCACGCGCAGCGCGCGCAACTCGCCTTGCAGGGCCATGCGGATGCTCGGCGTGGAGGTGCCCGGTGCGCTTCCCCAGCTCATGTCGCCGCGCGCGGTGAGCGATCCGCCGTCGTTGTTCGCCTCGCTCGCCGCGGTGCTGCGGTTGCCGCTCTGGCCGCCGATGCGCGCCGAGCTGCCGGTGCCGCCCTTGAGGGAGAACTCGTTGATCTCGACGCGCTCGCCGGTCAGTGTGGCGCGCAGGCGCCCGTCGCGCAGGTCCAGCCCTTCGACCGGCGCGCGCAGCGCGAGCTTGTCGGCGCCCAGCGTGCCGTTCCAGCGCGGCGCGGCGCGGTTGCCCGAGAGCGCGGCGTTGGCGTCCAGCGTGCCGGCGATGCGCCAACCCGGCGGCGCGAGCATCGACCACACGCCCAGGTTGGGCAGCGCGGCCTTGATGCTGCCGGCCAGCGGCGCATCGGGCGCCCACTGCCAGCCGCCGGCGCGCTGCGTCACGCGCGTGCCGACGTCGGCGTTGATCTTGCCGGCGCGTTCGCTGTCCCAGGCGAGGGTGGCGCGCACCGCGTCGCCTTCGGCATCGAGCCGCAGTTCGGCCTGGCGCAGGCCTGCCGGTGTGCTGGGGGCTTCCGCACCGCCCGCGGAGGCGGAATTCATCGTGCGCTCGCTCGCGGTGCCGGTCCCGGTGCTGGTGATGCGGGTGACCAGCGCGGCCTCGCCGGCCAGCACGCGGATGTCGCCGCTCTGGCGCGCGATGCGGGCCTTGGCGCGCAGCGTGTCGCCGGCGTCGATGTCCCAATCGCCGTCGAACATCAGGTCGCCGCTGATGCCCAGGTCGCTGAGCGTGGAGCTCGCGCCGAAGGCGCCGGCCCAGGCCATCGGCAGGCCCTGCATCTGGCCCTTCGATTGCACGCGGAACACCTTGTTGGGTGCCGCGCCGCTCTGGCTGAAGCGCAGCGGCTGCCAGTCGATGCGCACGGTGCCGGGCACGGGACCGCGCAGCGTGGCGGAGGCGGCGGAGGCTTCGACGTCCAGGCGGGCGGGGCTTCCGCCCGCGCGGATGGTGGCGGTGACTTCGCGGCTCAGCTCCACGATCCACGGGTTGCCGGGGCGGGCGCTGTCCTGTGCCTGCAGCCGCAGGCTGGCGAGGGCGGCGCGCCACTGGTTGGTGCCGGCGATGCCGCCGCTGGCGCGGGTGTCGATCGTGATCTTCTGGGTGCCGGTGGTGGCTTCGCCTTTCAGCGTGAGCGCGGCCTGCGCGAGGCTGCCGGCGAGGTCGGCCTGCAGCTCGCGCAACTGCACCGCGGTGGCGGTGCCGCCCGGCTGCGCGGCCGGCAGGTTGAGGTCCAGGCGTGGCACGGTGAGCGCGGCCTTGAGTGTGGGCTCGGCAATGCCGCGCTGCGCAGGCGCATTCGCGTTCTCGATCCGGCGCTGGATGGTCTGCCAGCCGCCTTGCCAGCTCGCATCGAGCCGGGCCGAGCCCTTGGCCGTTGCGCCCGCGAACACGCCCGAAAGACCGGGCAGGCCTTCGACCCAGCGCTGCAGCGCGTCTGCATCTTCGATGCGTGCCTTGATGTCGCCTGCACCCGTGTTCGGCGCGATGCGGCCTTCGAGTTGCGCGCCGCCGCCGGGCAGCACGAGGTTCAGCTTGCCGCTCGCGGCCTGCTCGGCCACGCGCACCTGCAGCTTGCCGTCGACGCTCGCGCGCTGGGCTTCGATGCGCAGCGTGCGCAGGTCGAGCACCTGGTCTTTCCACTGGCCCTGCGCCAGCGCGCGGTCGAGCGCGAAGCCGGGGAGCGACTTGCTGCCCGCGCCGCCTTCGGCCTTGAGCGCGGCATCGAAGGTGATGGCGTCTTCGCGCTGCTGCGCCGTGACCTGGCCGCTGACGGGCGCGCCGGCCAGCTCGCTGTGCAGCGCGCCGGGCCGCACGCTGCGCACCGTCGCGCGGATCTGCCAGGGCGCGGGCGCGGGGCTCCAGCGGCCTTCTGCGTCGATGCGGCCGCCGCCGGCGCGCACCGTGGCTTCGGGGATGGTCCAGTGGGTGCCGTCGAAGCCGATACGGCCCTGTACCTGTTCGACTGGCAGCTTCGCCTTGTCCCACGGACCAGGCAGGGCGTTGCGGATGTCGGCCGAGGCCTTCCATGCGGACGGCCCCGCATCCGCATCGGGTTCGACCGAGACGGTGCCGGTGAGCTGCGTCTCCGGTGCGCCGGGCCACAGGCTCGATGCATCGACATTTCGCAGGTCGGCCTTGGCCTCGATCACCGGCTGCGGCAGCCACGGCGCGATCTGCGCCTGCAGCTTCGCTTCCATCGGTGCATCGGCGTTTTCTTCGGCGGGCTTGAGTTCGGCGGCGACCTGCAATCGCGCCGCGGTGCCGGCGAGCGTGCCCTTCACGGTGGCCTGTGCGATCACGTCGATGTTGCGGTCTTCGGCCAGCGGCGCCTTCACGCGGCCGTCGAGCGCCGCATCGATCGCCATCGGCGCGGGGCCCTGCAGCTTGACGCGCGCGCTGTAGTGGCCGTCGGCGATGTCGACGCCCTTCACTTCGAGCGCGTGTTCGGCGTTCTTGTAAGCGTAGCTGCCGGTGAGGTTCGTCGCCTGCAGCACGGGCGGCCCGGCCCAGCGCACCTCGTCGATGCGGAAGGGCACGTCCACGTCGACCGGCAGCACCAGCTGTTCGAGCGGCTTGGCGGGCTCCTCGTTCGCTGGGCCGCGCTTTTCGATCAACACCTGCTTCGCGTGCACCTCGCCGAGCTGTACCTTGCGCTGGAAGAGGGGCGCGAACTGCCAACCGATGGTGGCGTCGTTCACCTCGACGGCGATGCTCTCGCTCTGGTACTTGAGCCAGCCGATGTGCCCGCCGGTGCGCAGCGATCCGGTCACGTCGCGGCTCTCGAGCGTCTGGCCCGCGGGCAATCGCTGCGCTGCCTGTGCCAGCGCGAAAGCGAGCGACTTGTCGGAGCCCAGCCACCACCATGCGCTCGCACCGAGCAGCAGCACGGCAAGGAACAGGCCCGCGACGGTCCACGCCAGCGCGCGCATCGCACGGCGCGCGCGCGAGCGTTTGACCGCGAGGGGCGCGGAAGGCACGGGGGTGGGAACGGCTTCTTCGTTCGACATCGAAAGCTGCGGGGTCAGAAGGTGAAACCGAGGCGCAAGTGCAGGCGGAATTTCTTCGTGTCCACGCCGTAGGCGAGATCGGCCTGCACCGGCCCGACCGGGCTGCGCCAGCGCGCGCCCACGCCCACGCCCACCTTGGGCTTGAGTTCGCCGGGCTTGTCGGCCACGGCGCCGGCATCGACGAACACCACGCTCTCCCATTCGGTGAGCTTGTTGTTGTAGACGAAGGGCCGCTGCCATTCGACGCTTGCCACGCCGAGGTAGCGGCCAGAGACGGTCTGGCCATCGGCGCGCACGGTGCCGATCTGCTTGTAGCTGTAGCCGCGCACGGTGGTGTCGCCGCCGGTCAGGAACATCAGCGTGGACGGGATCTGGGCGGAGTCCTTCGCCGACACCGCGCCGGCCTCCAGGCGCAGCTGCAGGCGGCTGCGGCGCGCACGGGTCTCGGTGTCTTCGGCCGAGCCGAGGGGCACCACGCCGAGCCAGCGCGCATAGGTGCGGGTGAACGGCGTCTGCTGCCCGCTGAGCGTGTAGCCCGCCCCGAGTTCGAGCGCCAGCGCGTAGCCGCGCGTGGGCGCGGCGTTGTTGTCGAAATAGCGCCCGGTCCAGCCCCAGTTGGCGGTGACCGCCGAGGCCGAGGGCGGCGCATCGGTGCCACGGTTCTGTGCGTAGTCGTACTGCAGGAAGTAGCTGCGGTCGATGTGGTCGCTCGATTTGTTGCGCCCGCCGCGCACCCGGCCGCTGTCGACGATGTAGCTGCCCGCTTCCTCGCGCTTGAGCTCGGCGCCGGTGAACCAGCGCCAGCCGTTGTCGTTGGGGATCGCGTTCCACTCGGTGCCCAGCGACTTGACGTCGTTGTCCGCCGAGAGCCGCGAGACCGCCCGCCAGCCCAGCAGCGGGACCTGGTTGTGGATGTGGTCGATGGACAGGCGCGGGCCGTTGTCGGTGGTGAATCCTGCCCCCAGCACCACCTTCTGCAGCGGCGCTTCGCGCAGTTGCGCGATGACGGGTGCGGCCAGCGGGTTGCCGCTCTCCGTGTCGAGCGTGAGGAACACCGAGTCGTAGTAACCGCTGCTGGCCAGGCGCTGCTGCGCGTCGAGCAGCTTCTGCTGGTCGTAGTCGGTGCCGGTGGGCAGGCGCGCGATGCGGCGCGCGCCGTCGGGGTCGTAGCGCTGAAGGCCGTGCAGCATGAGCGGGCCGAACTTGTAGGCGGGGCCCGACTGGTAGGTGACGCTCAGGCGCGCCTCGCTGCGGTCGGCATCGACTTCGGCGCGGCTCACTTCGATGTTGCCGGTGGGGAAGCGCTTGGCCGTGAGGCTGCGCAGCGCGGTGGTCTTGGCGTCGTCCCAGGCCTGCTGGGTGAAGGGCAGGCCCGCGCGCAGGGCCCAGCCGGTGCGGATCGAATCGCGCTGCGCTTCGGCGGCCGTGTCGTCGGCAATGGCGCCGGCGTAACTGATCTGCACGTTGCTCACCTTGGTGGGCTCGCCGGGCGCGACGGTGATGACGATCTCGCGCGGCGCCTTGGCGCTCCCGGGCGTCTCATTGAGTTCGAGCGTCAGCGTGGGGGTGAAGTAGCCGAGGGTGCCGAGGAGTTCGCGGGCATTGGCTTCGGCCGCGACCATGAGGCGGGAGATTTCCGTTGCGCCAAGGTCGTCGAGCTCGCGATAGCGCTGGATTTCCAGATGAAGCGTGAGGTAGTCGCGAACGGCTTCAGGCCCGCGCACGTCGACGGTGAAAGCGTCGCGCTTGTCGGCTTTTTTCTCGTCCTTGTCGTCCTTGGCGGGGGTGCTGTCGGCATCACCGCTGCGCACGAGGCCGGCGACAGGCTTGCCTTCGCTGCTTTCTTTTTTCGGCAGCAAGCTGCAGCCTTGCAAAAGAAGGACGCCACAAAAAAGCAAAGCCGGCCACCACGCCGGCGAAAAAACGGAAACCACCCTGACCATGGGCGAATTCTGACAGCAAGACCTGCCGGTCTCTGAAGCTTCCGGATACAGGTGGCGCTGTCGCTGTGCCTGCGCGCTACTTGGACAGCATGCGCATCGCGTCTTCAAGTCCGCGCAGCGTGAGCGGGTACATGCGGTTGGACATCAGCTGCTGCATCACCGCGATGCTTTGCCGGTACTGCCACACGCCCTGGGGCTCGGGATTGATCCACGCGAACTTGGGGAAGGTGTGCGTCAGGCGCTGGATCCACTCGGCGCCGGCTTCCTCGTTGTTGTATTCGACGCTGCCGCCGGGCTGCAGGATCTCGTAGGGGCTCATGGTCGCGTCGCCGACGAAGATGAGCTTGTAGTCCTTGTTGTACTTGCGCAGGATGTCCCAGGTCGCGAACTTCTCGGAGAAGCGGCGCTTGTTGTTCTTCCACATGAAGTCGTAGACGCAGTTGTGGAAGTAATAGAACTCCAGGTGCTTGAACTCGGTCTTCACGGCCGAGAACAGCTCCTCGACGCGCTGGATGTGCTCGTCCATCGTGCCGCCCACGTCCATCAGCAGCAGCACCTTGACGTTGTTGTGGCGCTCGGGCCGCATCTTGATGTCGAGGTAGCCGGCATTGGCCGCGGTCGACTGGATGGTGTTGTCCAAGTCCAGCTCTTCCTCGTGGCCTTCGCGCGCGAACTTGCGCAGGCGCCGCAGCGCCACCTTGATGTTGCGCGTGCCCAGCTCCTGGCTGTCGTCGTAGTCCTTGTAGGCGCGCTGGTCCCACACCTTCACGGCGCTCTTGTTCTTGCCAGCGCCGCCGATGCGGATGCCCTGGGGGTTGTAGCCGCCGTTGCCGAAGGGCGAGGTGCCGCCGGTGCCGATCCATTTGCTGCCGCCCTCGTGGCGCTCCTTCTGCTCCTCGAAGCGCTTCTTGAGCGTGTCCATGAGCTCGTCCCAGCCCATCTTCTCGATCTTGGCTTTTTCTTCGGCGGTGAACTCGCGCTCCAGCGTCTTCTTGAGCCAGTCGAGCGGCACTTCCTTGGTGAAGTCGGTGAGCATCTCCACGCCCTTGAAGTAGGCGGCGAAGGCGCGGTCGAATTTGTCGTAGTGCTTCTCGTCCTTCACGAGCGCGGTGCGCGAGAGGTAGTAGAAGTCGTCGAGGCCGTAGGCGCCGTCGGAGTTGGGCCCCACCACGTCGGCCTGCAGTGCTTCGAGCAGCGTGAGGTATTCCTTGACGGACACCGGCAGCTTGGCTGAGCGCAGGGTGTAGAAGAAATCGATGAGCATGGAGGTCGCTCCTTGTGGTTCAGTCGCGCGGCTTGTCGAGCAGGTAGAGCAGCTGGGCCTTCACCTCAGGCCATTCGCCCGCGCGCAGGCTGTACATGACGGTGTCGCGGATGGTGCCGTCGCGGCGCATCGCATGGCCGCGAATCACGCCGTCTTTCTTCGCGCCCAGCCGCTCGATGGCGCGCTGCGAGGCGAAGTTGAAGTTGTCGGTGCGCCAGCCCACCACGTTGCAGCCGAGCGTATCGAACGCATGCGTGAGCATCAGCAGCTTGCAGGTGGTGTTGACGTGGGTGCGCTGGCAGCGCGCGGCGTACCAGGTGTAGCCAATTTCGACGCGCTTCACGCCGGGCAGGATGTCGTGGAAGCTGGTGCTGCCGAGCACCGTGCCGGTGGCGGCTTCGGTCACCGCGAAGGCGAAGCGATCGGCCGTTTTCAGCGCGGTCTCGATGTAGGCGCGGGTGTTCTCGGGCTCGGGCACGGAGGTGACGCGCAGCTTCCAGAGCTCGCCGTCGGCGGCCGCGGCGCGCAGGCCCTCTTCGTGGGCCAGCGCCAGCGGCACCAGCGCGATGTCGCGGGCCTTCAACGTGACAGGTTCGACAAACGCCATCTCACACACCCCTGAATTTCAGCTTCTCGGATTGCCGTACTTGCGCACATACCAGGCGCGCGCGATCTGCACCCCGCCACCGCCGCCCAGGCCGATCAGCAGGATGCCGAAGATTTCCTTGTTGCCGTAGCCCGCGGCGCCGAAGGCGTCGAGCCCCAGCAGCAGCCCGACCCAGCGGCCGAGCAGCGCACCGATGACGAACATCACCGCCTGGGCCACGCCCAGCTTGAGCAGCTGGCTCGTCGGATGCGGCCGCGGCGATTCGCTCATCGGTTGTTGCGCTGCATGAAGACCAGCTTCTCGAAGAGCGTCACGTCCTGCTCGTTCTTGAGCAGCGCGCCCACCAGCGGCGGCACGGCGACCTTGTCGTCCTTGCTCTGCAGGGCTTCGAGGGGGATGTCTTCGGCCACCAGCAGCTTGAGCCAGTCGAGCAACTCGGAGGTCGAGGGCTTCTTCTTGAGGCCGGGCAGGTTGCGCACGTCGTAGAAGGTCTTCATCGCGGCCGTGAGCAGCTCTTGCTTGAGGCCCGGGAAGTGCACGGCGACGATGTGCTTCATCGTCTCGGCATCGGGGAACTTGATGTAGTGGAAGAAGCAGCGGCGCAGGAACGCATCGGGCAGCTCCTTCTCGTTGTTGGATGTGATGAACACCACCGGCCGGTGCTTGGCGCGGATGAGTTCGCGCGTCTCGTAGCAGTAGAACTCCATGCGGTCGATTTCGCGCAGCAGGTCGTTCGGGAATTCGATGTCGGCCTTGTCGATCTCGTCGATGAGAAGGGCCACCGGCTCGTCGGCCGTGAAGGCCTGCCAGAGCACGCCCTTGACGATGTAGTTCTGGATGTCCTTGACGCGCTCGCCGCCGTCGACGTCGGACAGTTGCGAGTCGCGCAGGCGGCTCACCGCGTCGTATTCATACAGGCCCTGCTGCGCCTTGGTGGTCGACTTGATGTGCCACTGCAGGAGCGGCAGCCCCAGCGATTGCGCCACTTCCTCGGCCAGCATGGTCTTGCCCGTGCCGGGCTCGCCCTTGACGAGCAGCGGGCGCTTGAGCGTGATGGCGGCGTTGACCGCCAGCATCAGGTCCTGAGTGGCGACGTAGTTGTCTGAGCCCTTGAATTTCATGAGTGAACGCAAGCGAAGTGGAAAGGCAGGGTGGAGAAAAGAACACACTCGATGCGCGTCGTGCAGCCTCAGGGTTGGCCTGCACAGGGTTCCGGAAGACCCCTGCATATAATCGAATGTTGATTCGAAAAACTGTAGCTCCACGAGATTGTGCGCGCAAAATGAACAAGTTGTTGACCACGATGTTTGCCCTTGCTGTCGCTTGCGTGACGCTCTCGGCACAAGCCCAGCAAGTCACTGGCAAGGCCCAGGACGGAGCCAAGAAGGTTCAGATGTGCGTGGGCTGCCACGGCATCATCGGCTACCAGGCCAGCTTCCCCGAGATCCACAAGGTGCCGATGATCGCTGGCCAGAGCGCCACCTACATCGTCTCCGCGCTCACCGCGTACAAGGGCGGCGACCGCAAGCACCCCACCATGCGCGCCATTGCCGATTCGCTCTCCGAGCAGGACATCGCCGACGTGGCCGCGTATTACAGCCAGTTGGGCGTGAAGGAAGGCGATGCGCCGCCCGCCGCATTGGCCAAAGCCATGCCCGAGAACATCACCGCGCTGGTCGGCCGCAACGGCCCCGACAACAGCTGCACCAAGTGCCACGGCGCCAACTTCAACACCCCGAACGACGGCACCGTGCCCAAGCTGGCCGGCCAGCATGCCGACTACCTCTTCGTGGCGCTGAAGTCGTACCGCGTCAAGAACAATGTCCACCTCGGCCGCTCGAACGCGGTGATGGCCGGCCAGGTCGAACCCAAGAAGTTCACCAACGCCGAGCTCAAGACGCTGGCCAGCTACATCAGCTCGGTGCCCGGCGAACTGAAGACGGTGCCCGAGTCGCGCATTCATCACGCGGCACAGTAGGCGCTCCGCGCTTCTCCATAAAAAAACCCGCGCGATGCGGGTTTTTTTATGGCCGGGATTTCCCTGAGCCCAGATCAGACGTCGAAGAACGCCGTCTCGTCCGCGCCCTGCATGCGGATGTCGAAGCGGTAGCTCACCGCGCCGCCTTGCTCCACGCGCTCGGCAATCAGCGTGTGGCGGCGCTCGGCCGGCACGCTCTGAAGCACCGCGTCCTTCGCGTTGGCCTCGGCCTCGTCGCCGAAGTACACGCGCGTGTACGCATGCAGCAGCAGGCCGCGCATCAGCACGATCACATTGATGTGCGGTGCCTCGCCGGGCGATTCGGCGCCGGGCTTGACGGTGTGGAACACGAAGCGGTTCTGCGCATCGGTGCCGGTGCCCACGCGGCCGAAGGCGCGAAAGCCCAGCGCGCGCGCTTCTTCGGGCGTCTGCGGGTAGCGGCCTTCGCCGTCGGCCTGGCTGATCTCGACCAGCGCATCGCCGATCGGGTTGCCGTCGCCGTCGATCACCCGGCCTTCGAGGCGGATGCGCTGGCCGGTGGCACCGTCGAGCGCCAGCACGGCGTCGAAGGGCTGGTCGAAGTCGTAGCCGTACTGCGTGGCGGTGAGGCCGTAGGCGAAGTAGGGGCCCACGGTCTGGGAGGGGGTCTGGCCGAAGTCGGCTTCCTGTGCGGTCATCAATGGCATGGGGAATCCTTTCAGCGGTTCTCGAACGGCGTCTCGTCGGCGCCGCGCAGGACGATGTCGAACTGGTAGCCCAGCGCGTAGCCCTCCTGGGTGATGTCGAGGCTGAAGTCGGCAATCAGCCGGTTGCGGTAGCGCTCGGGGGTGCCGGTGATCATCGGGTCGTACTGCATCAGCGGGTCGCCGGGGAAGTACATCTGCGTGACCAGGCGGCTCGCAAAGCTCTGGCCGAACAGCGACAGGTGGATGTGCTGCGGGCGCCAGGCGTTCGGATGGTTGCCCCACGGATAGGCGCCGGGCTTGATGGTCAGGAAGCGGTAGCGGCCTTCGCTGTCGGTGAGGCACCGGCCTGCGCCGAGGAAGTTGGGGTCCAGCGGCGCATCGTGCTGGTCGACCTTGTGCACGTAGCGTCCGGCCGCGTTGGCCTGCCAGAGTTCGACCAGCGTGTTGGCCACCGGACGGCGGCGCTCGTCGAGCACCTGGCCGGTGAGGATCATGCGTTCGCCCAGCGGCTCGCCGTTGCGGCGGGCGTTGCGGGTGAGGTCGTGGTCGAACTCGCCGATGCTGTCGTGGCCGTACACCGGCTGCTGCAACTCGCCCAGCGAGGCCTTCAGCGGAATCAGCGGCTTCTGCGGGCCGCGCTTCACCGTGGACTTGTAGCCGGGGTAGATGTAGGCGGGATGGGCTTCCCAGTCGCGCGGGGTGAGCGTGGGAAGGTTGCCCTTGGTGGGGGTCGGCATGTGCGTTGTCTCCGGTCGTGGGACCAATTCTCGAGCCGCCACTTTAGAAGCACCGTTCGATGATGTAAATTGAAGATTGATCCAGTTTCCATAACCAGCAGTCATTGAACAAGCCCGCCGACCTTCGCCAGGATTTCGTGCGCAACGTCCAGTTGCGGCATCTGCGCACCTTCGTCGCCGTGGCGCAGGAGCGCCACCTGGCGCGCGCGGCCTCGCGGCTGGCGCTGAGCCAGCCGGCGGTGTCGAAGACGCTGTCGGAGCTCGAAACCATCGTCGGCACGCGCCTGGTCGACCGCAGCCAGGCCGGCCGCCGTGGCGTGCAGGGGCTCACCCCGGTTGGCGAGCAGCTGCTCGCGCACGCACTGCGCGTGCTCGAGGCGCTTGACGCCAGCGCCGAGGCGGTGGCGCCGACGGCCGGCGGCCGCATCGAGCGCCTGCGCATCGGCGCGCTGCCCAGCGTGGCACCGGCGCTGCTGCCGCCGGCACTGGCGCGGCTGCGGGACCACTGGCCCGCCGCACAGATCGCGGTGAAGAGCGCCGCCAACGCGGTGCTGCTCGACGAGCTGCGCGCCGGCGAGCTCGATCTGGTGGTCGGCCGCATGAGCGATCCGCGCCTGATGGGCGGCCTGAGCTTCGAGCTGCTGTACACCGAGCCGCTGGTGTTCGCCGTGCGCGCCGGCCATCCGCTCGCGCTCAAGCCGGCGCCGGTGCAGGCGGTGCTCGACTATCCGCTGGTGGTGTACGGCGAGGGCACGATCCCGCGCCACAACACCGAGAGCTTCCTGTCGGCGCGCGGCTTGGTGTTGCCGAGCCATGCGCTGCAGACGCTCGACGTGGGCGTGGCGCGCGCGCTCGTGGCGGTGTCGGATGCGGTCTGGATCACGCCGCTGGGTGCGGCGCGCGGCGAACTCGCGGAAGGCAGGCTCGTGCGCCTGCGCATCGACACCACCGGAACCGAAGAGCCTGTCGGCCTGCTGCTTCGCAGCGATGCCGAGGCTTCGTCGCTGCGCGTTGCGATGGCCGCGTTGCTGCGCGAAGGCGCGAAGCAGCAGGGCGGCTTGCCCGCGCGATCTCAAAGAAAGGCCCAGGCCCCTTCGTGAAACACCGCGGAACCGGCTTTGCCGGGCCACAGGTGTTGCCCCCGGTAGGGGGTAGGAGAAGCGACACGAAGTGCGCGAAGCCTGGGGGCGAGCCTATTTCGTGGCGCGTCGCTGCACGCACGCCACGTAGCCTTCGCCGTCCGGCGCGCGCCCCGCGCGCTGGCTCTCCCACATCATCTGCCCGAGGCAATCCATCGCCTCGTGATGCGCATGCAGCAGCGAGCCGCGGCGCGCCGCCAGCAGCTCGACGGCCTGGCGAATGCCGCGCGGCTGGTCGATGGAGCATTGCTCGCTGATCGACAGATGCATCGACAAATGAAGGAACGGGTTCTCGCGGCCGCTCGATCCGTCGTACACGCGCGCCACCGCGGCATCGGCATCGGCCAGGTCCTCGTGGTACTCGGGGTGCTCGTCGATCCAGCCGGCGGCGATGGTCTCGAGCGCTTCCATCGGCAGGCCCTGACGGTGCTTGGCATACACGTCGCAGAAAAAGCGGCGCACGTCTTCCTGGGAGGGATTGAACATATATAGATAGAGAAAGAAGAAAAGTGTGTGGGAGGCGTGTGGAGACGGTGGTTGGAAAAGGCCATCGCGAACCGGCTTTCGCAACACCCGGAACACGCGCGGCGTTCCGGGTACGGGGCGTTACATCGTTACGTAACGAATCGCGAATTGACCTCGTTGCGCGCTGTTTCGATGTGCGGCCGCGACGGCGTTTTTCAAAATTTTCTTCATAGAAATCAATGACTTGAAGCGATGGCAAGGCCTCGTTGGCACGTCTTGCAAAAAGCGGCACGCAAGTTGCCCCTGTACATGCATCTTTTGTCACAGAGGCTGCCATGAACGCTCAACAAGCATCGACCAATTCGACCGAAGGACTTGCCGCAACCAGCGCAGCTCCTGTGGTTCTCGCCCAAGCCACCGTCACTCCGCTAGGCAGTCCTGCCATGGCGAGTTCGGCTGCTTCCGTCGCCCCGTCCGGGCCGGCCAGCATCGGCACATTGTCCAATGCTACGCCCGGCACTGCCGTGATGCGCGACGGTGTCCGCATCCCGGTGGACGGCAACCAGACCCTGATCGCAGGCGACCGCGTGATCGTTCCGCAGGACGGACATGCCAACGTCCTGTTCCCCGGCTCGGCTTCCAACAAGGCGCCGCTGGCCGGCGTCTTCACCGGCGGCACCGATGCGACCATCGGCTCGACCAAGCTGCCCGGCGGCCTCGAACAAGTGAATGTGGATGTGGCCTCGGGTGACCTGCAGGTCACCCCGCCCGACAGCGATGCAGACGCAGCCGCACTGGCCGTGACCAAGAAGCTCGCGGGCGGCAGCGGCATCGGCCTGGGCGAATTCGCGCTGGGTGCACTGGGCGCCGCGGCACTGGGTGCTGCATTGAGCGGCGGTGGCGGCGGCAGCGACAGCGGATTCCCGCTGCTGGTGGGCACGGGCAACCCGACCACGCCGACGGTTCCCACGAACCCGACGGACTCCGATGCGGATGCTGACTCTGATGCAGATGCCGATGCAGATGCGGACGGTGATGCCGATGCAGACGCCGATGCAGACGCTGATGCTGATGCTGATGCTGATGCTGATGCTGATGCAGATGCAGATGCCGATGCCGATGCCGATGCAGACGCCGATGCCGATGCCGATGCCGATGCCGATGCCGATGCCGATGCCGATGCCGATGCCGATGCCGATGCCGATGCCGATGCTGATGCTGATGCAGACGCCGATGCCGATGCCGATGCCGATGCCGACGCTGACGCAGATGCTGACGCAGATGCCGACGCAGACGCAGACGCTGATGCCGACGCAGACGCAGACGCTGATGCCGACGCAGACGCTGATGCCGACGCAGACGCTGATGCCGACGCAGATGCAGACGCAGACCACCTGCTCGACCCGACCGACGGCATCGTCCACGACGTGGTCGACGCCATCGACGACACCCTCGGCCTGGGCGGCGCCCTGGCCCCGGTGGCTCCGCTGGTCGATGGCGTGACCGACGTCGTCGACAGCGTGCTGGCCCCGCTGCTCGGTTCCGAATTCACGCCGAACGACCCCAACGAGTTCGATCCGGTCGACAACCTCGTGGGCAGCATCACCGACCCGCTCGGCGGAACGCTGACCCCGGTCGTGGACGGCCTCCTAGGCGCCGGTGTGACCGACGCGATCTTCGACCAGCTCCTGGGCCAGGTCGACTACGTGACAGACGGCCTGCACAACCTGCTCGGCGGTGACGGCCCGCTGGGCGGCCTGACCGGCGGCCTCGGCCTCGACGGCCTGCTGGGTGAAGACGGTGTGGTCGGCGGCCTGCTCGATGGTCTGCTGGGCGACAGCGGCCTCATCGGCGGCCTGCTCGGTGAAGATGGCCTGGTCGGCGGCCTGCTGGGCGACGACGGCCTCCTCGGTGGCCTGATCGGCGACGACAGCGCCCTGGGCGGCCTGCTCGGCAACGTGCTGGGCGATGACGGCCTCCTCGGCGGCCTGCTCGGCGACGACGGCGCGCTCGGTGGCGTCCTCGGCGGTGTGCTCGGTGCGGACGGCCTGCTGGGCAGCCTGCTCGGCGACGGCAGCGGCCTGGGCGGCCTGCTGGGCGACGACGGCCTGCTCGGCGGCCTGCTCGGCGACGACGGCGCGCTCAGCAACCTGCTGGGTGAAGACGGTCTGGCCGGTGGCCTGCTCGGCACCGACGGCCTGTTGGGCGGCCTGCTCGGTGAAGACGGCCTCCTGGGCGGTCTGCTGGGTGAAGGCGGCCTGCTGGGTGGCGTGCTTGGTGGCGACGGCGGCCTGCTCGGCGGCGTCCTGGGTGACGACGGCCTGCTGGGCGGTCTGCTCGGCGACGACGGTCTGGTGGGTGGCCTGCTCGGTGAAGACGGCCTCCTGGGCGGCCTGCTCGGCAACGACGGCCTGCTTGGCGGCGTGCTCGGCGACGACGGTGTCCTCGGCGGTCTGCTGGGTGACGAAGGCATCGTCGGCGGCCTGCTCGGCGAAGACGGCTTGCTGGGTGGCGTGCTGGGTGACGACGGCCTGGTCGGCGGTCTGCTCGGCGGCGACGGCCTCGTGGGCGGCCTGCTCGGCGACGACGGCCTGGTCGGTGGCCTCCTGGGCGACGACGGTCTGGCCGGCGGCCTGCTCGGTGGCGACGGCATCGTCGGCGGCCTGCTCGGCCCCGATGGCCTGGCTGGCGGCCTGCTCGGCGAAGACGGCATCGTCGGTGGCCTGCTGGGTGACGACGGCCTGCTGGGCGGTCTGCTCGGCGGCGTCCTGGGCGGCATCGGCGGCAACCCGGGCACGCCTGGCGGCCCGGCCCTGCTCGATCCGACCGACGGCATCGTGGGCGGCATCGTCAGCGGTCTGAACAACGGTGTGCTCGGCGACCTGGGCCTGGGCGACCTGCTGACCCCGGTGGTCGGCCTCACGGACAACGTCACCGACGTGGTCGACGGCCTGCTGGCCCCGGTCTTCGGCTCGGTCTTCACGCCGAACAACCCCAACGTCCTCGACCCGGTCGACGGCGTGGTGGATCAGGTGACGGACGGTGTGAGCGGCCTCATCAGCCCGCTGGCCGACCAGTTGCTCGGTGCCGGCACGACGGGAGCGCTGCTGAACGCGGTCGACACGCAAGTGGACTTCCTCACCGACGGCGTGGCGAACCTGCTCGGCGGCGTGCTGGGTGATGACGGCCTGCTGGGCGGCGTCCTCGGCGGCGACGGTGGTTTGCTCGGCGGCGTGCTGGGTGACGACGGCCTGCTGGGCGGCTTGCTCGGCGGTGACGGCGGTCTTCTGGGCGGCGTCCTCGGTGGCGACGGTGGCTTGCTCGGCGGCGTGCTGGGTGATGACGGCCTGCTGGGCGGCTTGCTCGGCGGTGACGGCGGCCTCTTGGGCGGCGTCCTCGGCGGCGACGGTGGCCTGCTCGGCGGCATCCTGGGTGACGACGGCCTCCTGGGCGGTGTCCTCGGCGGTGACGGTGGTTTGCTCGGCGGCGTGCTGGGTGACGATGGCCTTCTGGGCGGTGTCCTCGGCGGCGACGGCGGTTTGCTCGGCGGCGTGCTGGGTGACGACGGCCTCCTGGGCGGTGTCCTTGGCGGTGACGGTGGTTTGCTCGGCGGCATCCTCGGTGACGACGGCCTCCTGGGCGGTGTCCTCGGTGGCGACGGCGGCTTGCTCGGCGGCGTGCTGGGTGACGACGGCCTCCTGGGCGGCGTCCTCGGCGGTGACGGTGGCCTGCTCGGCGGCGTGCTGGGTGACGGCGGTGTCCTGGGCGGTGTCCTCGGCGGTGACGGCGGCGTGCTGGGTGACGGCGGTGTCCTGGGCGGCGTCCTCGGTGGCGACGGCGGCCTGCTCGGCGGCGTCCTCGGCAACGACGGCCTGGTTGGTGGTCTGTTGGGCGAAGACGGCCTCGTGGGCAACCTGCTTGGCAACGACGGCTTGGTCGGCAGCCTGCTGGGCCAGGACGGCCTGGTGGGTGGCCTGCTCGGCGGCGTGCTGGGCAGCGACGGTCCGGTCGCCAACATTCTGGAGCCGATCTCCGGCGTGGCAAGCGGCCTGACGGACACCGTCGCGCCGATCGCCTCGACCGTGACGGGTACCGCTTCCGGCGCACTCGCACCGGTGACCGACATCCTGGCCGGCGCAACGGGCACGGTGGCTCCGGTGGTCGACACGGTGGTGAACACCGTCGACCACGCAGTCACCCCGCTGGTGACCGAGGTCGTGACCCCGATCACCAGTCTGGTGGACCACACGCTGACGCCTGTGACGAACGTCCTGCACGGCCTGCTGGGCTGATCAAGAACAAGGGCTGGAGGAGGAGAGGAAGAGCGACAGCACTGGGGCAGGCCACCACCGGCCTGCCCCGCGAAAGGATTGGTATGAAGAGCAGCTATCAGACATTGACCATCGTTGCGCTGGCGGCAAGCCTTGCCGCCTGCGTGGCCCCGAAGACGGGACGCGACGACGCGAACTACTACTACTCGAACAAGGCCACGGCCGCGGTCGCCAAGGTGGAACCCCCACCCCCGGCCGTGGTGCAGAACGGGCCGGCTGGCGTGCCGAAGATCGTCTACTTCGACTTCGACAAATACAACATCCGCACGCAGGACCAGCGGATCGTGGAAGCGCATGCGAGCTTCCTGAAGAACCGTCCGTCGAGCCGCGTGGTCATCGAAGGCCACACCGACTCGCGCGGCGGCCGCGAATACAACCTCGCGCTGGGGCAGCGCCGGTCGGAGTCGGTGCAACGGGCGCTCACGCAACTGGGCGTGCCGGCCGAACGCGTCGAGGCCATCAGCTGGGGCACCGAAAAGCCCGCGTCTGCCGAAACCACCGAGGAGGGCTACCAGCTCAATCGCCGCGCCGAGTTCAGCTACCGCTGAAGCCGGAGCTCAAGCGATGACGTCGAAGGCAACAGTCTCCGGTCAGCGATTCCGTCCAAGCGAGAGCAGATGACGGACGCGACCGGTCTCCCGCACTCGATCGGGGCCGAATGATGTCCTTTTCAGACCAGCTCCATGCCTGCCACGAACGCCTCGCTTCGGTGTGCGCGGCGTTGCCGGCGCCATACCCCGCGTTCACGCTGTTCTTCTCGGTGAGCGACGGGTCGCAGCGTGCGCATGTCGTGCATGCGCGCGCGGCCGAGTTCGAGACCGCATGGCGCGAAGGCGCCGACCTCGTCGAGGACTGGGTGCGCGACCACGGCGTGGTCTCGCCGTGGCTGCGCATCGACTGGGTCGAGGGCGCGAGCCCGATGGACTGGGCGCAGTTCAAGACCCAGCTGACCGCCGTCAAGCGCAACTACTTCCGCCTGGGCCTGGCCTTCGACAAGGACTTCGAGATCGCCTTCACCGAGCAGGAGCTCAACGCCAACGCGATGCTCGCCGGCGACTCGACCATTGCGCATGCGGTGATGAACCCGCGCAACTTCGAGGCCTACGGCCAGGCGCGGTTCCGGCGCACGCTCGCGCTGGACATGCCGACGGACCACCCGGTCTACCTGCTCGCGACCGTGGGCGTGTTCTGCCAGCCCGACGGCGTGGTGCACAAGCTCATCGGCACGGGGCTCGATGCGGGGCGGCGCCAGCTGCCGGCGCTGAACCCGCAGTCGGCGCTGGACCTGGTGCGCAGCGGCTCGGCCTACCTCGCGCGCCAGGTGCAGAGCGACGGGCTCTTCGTGTACGGCTACTTCCCGTGCTTCGACCGCCGCATTCCGACCTACGACGCGATGCGCCATGCGAGCGCGATCCACGCCATGCTCGAAGCATGGGAGATCACGCGCGACGAAACCCTGCGCTCGGCCATCGACCGGTCGCTCGACCATCTCACCAAATGGCTGATCCGCGACTACCAGCTCGCCGACGGCCGCGAGGTGGCCTTCCTCGTGGACACCGGCGGCGAGATCAAGCTCGGCGGCAACGCCGCCTGCGTGCTCGCGCTGGTGAAGTACTGCGAGCTCATGGACACGCGCCGCTGGCTGCCGCTGCTGGAAAAGCTGGCGTTGGGCATCGTGTCGCTGCAGGACCCGGCCACCGGCCGTTTCAACCACGTGCTGCACGCCACCGACCTGGCGCTGAAGCAGGCTTCGCGCGTCATCTACTACGACGGCGAGGCGGCCTACGGGCTCATGCGCCTCTATGGCCTCACGCGCGATGCGCGCTGGCTGGCCACGGTGGAGAAGGCCTTCGATCACTTCATCGCGAGCCAGCACTGGCAGGCGCACGACCACTGGTTGAGCTGCTGCGTCAACGAACTCACGCACTGGAGCCCGCAGGAGAAGTACTTCCGCTTCGGGCTGCAGAACGTCGCGGGTTACCTCGACTTCGTGCTCGACCGCAAGACCACTTTCCCGACGCTGCTCGGCCTCATGCTGGCCGCGCAGCAGATGCTCCAGCGCCTGGAGGGCATGCCCGCGATGCGGCACCTGCTCGACGAGCTGGACACCGAGAAGTTCTACCGCGCACTCGACTACCGCGCCCACTACCTGCTCAACGGCTTCTTCTGGCCGGAGGTGGCGATGTACTTCCGCCGGCCGTCCACCGTCGTCGGCTCCTTCTTCATCCGCCACCATGCGTTCCGCGTGCGCATCGACGATGTCGAGCAGTACGTCTCGGGCTTCGCGTCGTACCACCGCTTCCTGCTCGAGCGCCGCGTGCCGCTGGGCGCGAGCAGCGCACTCGGCAGCCCCAGGGACGACGGCGCCGCCTGGACCGCGAGCGAGATGGCGCGCGTGACCAGCGGCGAATGGGTGGTGCGCCCCGAAGACGGCTGGCGCGCCAGCGGCGTGACGCAGCGCTCCTTCATGCGCAAGGGCCGCGTGGTGTTCGAGAACCAGACGCGGCCGTCGAAGACGCCGCTGGCCGCCGTCACGCTCAAGGGCGTGCTGCAACCCGCCGCGGCCGTGCTGTGCACCGACCCCAAGCCGCACCTGGACAAGCGCGTGCCGGTGCTCAAGGTGCCGAACGTGCTGCAGGCCGTGCTGCAGCTGGGCGAGCATGCGCGCACCGAGTTCACCGGCCGCGTCTGCGGCGTGCTGGGCCACGGCACCGGCAGCAGCACCGTGGCTGCCATGATGGCCGGGGCACTCACGGTGTGGGGCGAGGTCGGCCAGCCCGAAGGCAACATCAGCCTGCCTTCCGGCATCGCATGGAACCTCACCTGCATGCCGCGGCATGCGGCCTACTGGGTGCTGGAGATGGGCACCTCGCACATGCCGGCCTCGTCGCAGCTGGTGCGGCCTTCGCTGGTGGTGGTGACCGGGCTCTCGGCCGCATCGCAGAAACACCGCGGCCCCTCCGAAGCCGCCGCGCGCATGGACAGCCGGATCTTCCAGGGCATGGCCGCCGGCGACAACGTGGTGCTCAACCGCGACATGCCCGAGTTCCCGATCTTTGTCGAAGCCGCGATGGCGCACCAGCTGCAGATCGTGACCTACGGCGAGCACGAGGACGCCGACGTGCGCCTGCTGGCCTTCGACCACGGCGAGGTGCAGGCGCAGGTGGCGGGCGAGCCCTTTCAATTGCGGCTCAATGCACCGGGCCGCCACATGGGCGCGAGCGCCGTCGCCGCGCTCGGTGCGCTGCAGGCGCTGCGCCTGCCGCTGGCCGCGGCCGTCGAGCCCTTCGCGCACTTCGAGCCGCCGGGCGGACGCGGTGCGCTGCACACCATTCACATCGGCGGCGGAAGCTTCAAGCTGATCGATGAAACCTATGACGCCAACCCGAGCTCGATGCGGGCGGCGCTTGAATTGCTGTCACAAGCTCCCTGCGAACCTGCGCGACGTGTCGCCATCCTTGGCGACATGCAGGAGCTGGGCCCCGCGGCGCAACGCCATCACCTCGATCTGGAGGAAGAGTTGCTGGCGTCGCAGCCTGACCGGGTGCTGTTGTGCGGTCCGCTCATGCGGGCGCTGCACGCGCGCATCCGTACCAAGGTCCGTTCACATTGGTTCGTGGATGTGTCGGACCTGTCGACCGCCTTGGGCGGTCTGCTGCAACCGGGCGACTGGGTGCTGGCCAAGAGTTCCGCAGGTGTCGGCCTCTCCCGGCTCGCCCGGGTTTTGAAAGCATTGCCATGAGATGGAACACATTGATTCACATGCCCTACGAACGCGACGTGGAGGCGCCGCGACGCTGGTGGATGGGCTGGGTACAGCTGTTGTTCGCGTGGGTGCTGTGCATGCTGTTGTGCGCGAACATCGCGCTGGTGCTGGCCGAGGGTTTGCCCGCGGTCAGGGGGGAAGCGACGGTGGACCGGCAGGTCGATTGCACGACCGCCGCGTTCATCGCCACGCGCGATGCGAAGCATGAGAAACAGGTCGATCCGATGAAGGGGCGTGCACCCCGTTGCTGAGGCGCATGGGGAGTGAATTTTTGCCTTGTTACAGCTGGGTAACAGTTGATAATGGTGCAGGCGTCATTGCACGACGGATCGGCCTTCTCTCATGATCAAGTTTCTCTTGCCCAGCCAGCTGGTTGCCGAAACGCCGGACGAGCCGGGTGCGAGTCCTTACGCGGGCGCACTCAACGCGGCGTTTCGCGCGGCCTATCCGCTGGTGAAGAGCGCGGCCTGGCGCTCGCTGCCCATCAGCCTGTTCGGGCTGCTGCCTTCCATCTTCCTGCTGCAGGTGTATGACCGCGTGCTGTCGCGCAGCGGCACCTCGACGCTCGCCGCGCTGGTCAGCGGCATCCTCTTTTTCCTGTGCATCGAGTTCTGGCTGCGCACGCGGCGCTCGCGCATGCTGCGCAACGCTGGCGCGATCATCGACCACGGTGTCTCGGGTGCGTTGCTGCAATCGATGCTGGCGCGCCCGCTGCGCGCGCTCGAAGCGCGGCCGGCCTCGGTGTGGCAGCAGTACTTCCGCGACGTGGGCTCGGTGCGCGGCACCGTCACGGGCGGCCTCGCGCAATCGATCTTCGACCTGCCGATGGCCGTCTTCGCGCTCGTGGTGATCGGCATCGTCGCGTTGCCGGTGCTGCCGGTGGTGGCCGCGTTCCTCGCGATCATGTCGTTCCTGGCCTGGTGGTGGGCCGACGAGGTGCGCGCCGGCCGCGTCGAGGAAGTGCAGCGCGGCCGCGGCCTCGATCGCATGACCTCCGAGATCTGCAACGCGCGCGAAACCCTCAAGACGCAGGCCAATGACGGCCCCATCAGCGACATGTGGCGCCAGACGTACAACGCCTGGCTCAGCGAAAGCTTCAGCAAGAACGGCCAGATCGAAACCGCGCGCGACGGCACCACGGTGCTGCTCACCGTGTTCTCGGTGGTCGTGGTGACGGTGGGCGCCATCTCGGTGATGGAACAGTGGATGACGGTGGGCGGACTCGTGGCCTCCAACATGCTCGCGCTCAAGGCGCTGCAGCCGGTGGCCGGGCTGGTGTCGAACTGGCGTTCGCTGGCCACCGCGAAGGAAGCCGCCAAGCGCCTGGAGACCGTGCTGCGCGAGCCGGTCGAGAAGCCCCCCACGGGCATGACGCTGCCCCAGCCGCTGGGCCGCATCACGCTCAAGGACGTGAGCTTCAGCTTCACCGAGACCGCGCAGCAGCCGGTGCTGGAAGGCGTCGACCTGGACATAGGCCCGGGCGGGCTGCATGTGATCGTCGGACGCAACGGCGCGGGCAAGTCGACGATGGTCAAGCTCATCTCGGGCCTCTACGCGCCCACGCGCGGCATCATCAGCATCGGCGAGTACGACCTGTCGCAGTTCGGCCGCGAAGAACTCTCCCGCTGGATCAGCTACCTCTCGCAGGAGGTCTACTGGTTCGGCGGCACGCTGATCGACACCATGCGCCGCGCGGCACCGGGCCAGAGCGACGAGCAGATCGTCTCGGCCTGCAAGCTCTCGGGCGCGCACGACTTCATCTCCCGCACGCCCGACGGCTACCGCACCATGGTGGGCGAGGGCGGCACCGGCGTCTCGGTGGGCGAACGCCGCAAGCTCGCGCTGGCCATGAGCTTTTTGCGCAAGCCCTCGGTGCTGGTGCTCGACGAGCCCAGCAACGACCTCGACTTCCAGAGCGAGCGCAACCTGCTCGCCACGCTGCTGGCGGTGGCCAAGGTGCGCACCGTGGTGGTGGTCACGCACTCGCTGCGCATCGTCTCGGCGGCCACGGCGGTCTACCACGTGACGGGCCAGGGCGATGTCGAAGTCGGCACCGCCGCGGTCATGGTGCCCAAGCTCTTCGGCGTGAAGAAGCCGCTGGTGGCCGTGGGCGACGAAGACAGCGCGGGGGCCGCGGCTTCCCGCTCCATGGCGTGATGCTGCCTGCTTGACTCATGACGAGTGATTGGGGACCGTGAACTTGAAATCAGACCTGCCGCAGATACTCCAGGACGAAGACCAGAAACGCGCGGCGCGGACCTCGCCGCAGGGGCGGCGGCGCCAGTGGATCATCGGCGGCCTCGTCGGCGTGCTGGCCCTGGTCGGGCTGGGCTTCCCGATGGAAACCGTGGTCGTCGCGCCGGGCCGCGTGATCCCTTCGGACCGCGTCAAGTCCATCCAGCATCTGGAAGGCGGCATCGTCAGCGCCGTGCTGGTGAAGGAAGGCGAGAAGGTCAGGCAGGGCCAGTCGCTGGTCGAGATCGACCTGGGCGGCAGCGGCCTGAACTTCGAGGAACTCAACGCGCGCTACGCGGCCACGCAGGCCACCCGCGTGCGCCTCATGGCCGAGAGCCGCGGCCAGCCGCTCAGCCGCCAGTCCTTCGCCACCGACATCGACGAGAGCGTGTTCGAAGGCGAGCTCGGTGCCTACCAGGCGCGTTCGCTCGAGCAGCGCGGCGTGATGGCCGGCGCGGTCTCGGGCCTGGAGCAGGCGCGCAGCAAGCAGCTGGAGCAGCAGGCCAAGGTCAAGGGCCTGAGCGACCGGCTGGTGCTGATGCAGAAGGAGCTCGAGATCTCCGAGCAGCTGCTCAGCGAGAAACTGGTCGGCCAGGTCGAGGTGCTCGAGAAGCGCCGCCAGGCCGAGGGCGTGCGCAGCGAACTCGCCGTGGCGCGCCAGGGCGTGATTTCGGCCAACGCCGCCATCACCGAATCACAGGCCAAGATGGCCGAGGCCGAAGGTCGCTACCGCCGCCGCGCATCGGACGAGCTGGCCACCGTCGAGCGCCAGTTCGCCAGCCTGAGCGAAGACCTTGCGCGCGCCCGCACCCAGCGTTCGCGCACCGTGGTGAAGGCGCCCTCGGACGGCATCGTCAAGGGCCTGCGCAACTCCAGCCCGGGCTGGGTGGTGAAGCCCGGCGAGTCGATTCTCGAAGTGGTGCCCGACAAGGACGAGATCATGGTCGAGGCCCGGCTCAATCCCAACGACCGCGGCTTCGTGGAAATGGGCCAGTCGGCCCGCGTGAAGATCACCGCCTACGACTACCTGCGCTACGGCGCCGTCGAAGGCAAGGTCACGCTGGTGGCGGCCGACGCCGACCGCGACGCGGCCATCTCGCAGGGGGCGCCTTACTACCGCATGCTGATCAGCATGTCGCAGTCGCATGTGGGACGCGAGGAGAACCGCGTCACCGCCGGCATGGAGGCCGAAGTCGATCTGCGCGTGGGGACCGATCCGTTCATCTGGTACATCCTCCGCCCAGTGCTCAAGTTGCGGCGCGAAGCCTTCCGCGAGCCATGAAGTACCGCACCGCTACAGGCCGGCGCCGCACGGGCACCGGGGTGCTGTGCGCAGCACTGTGTGCCAGCTTCGCGCTCCCGCCCACCGCCCTGGCGCAGGAGGCGGATGCACCGCCCCCCACGCTCTCGCTCGCGCGCCGCCTCTCTACGCCCTCCATCGGCGCCGCGAGCTACGCCCAGCGCGTGAAGCAGGCGCTGGTCGCGCTCTCGCAGGAATACCCCGAGGTGCAGACGGCCCAGGCGGCCGCCAACACCAGCAGCTACAGCGTCGAGGCCGCCAAGCAGGCGCGCTACCCGCGCTTCAAGCTCGGCACCTCGTCGGGCAACTACAACAGCGGCGCGGACAACGCCAAGACCCAGAGCTACACCGTGCTCACCGCCGAAGCGCGCGTGAGCCTGATCGACGGCGGCGCCATGAACGCCGCGCAGCGCGCCGCCGAGGCCGGCAACAAGGCCGACGACGAAGCCGTCATCACCACCTCGCAGAAGGTGGTGCTGGACGCGCTCACCGCCTACCTGCAGGTGCAGCGCTTCGACCTGAAGAAGCAGATCGCGCACAAGGCCACCGAAGTGGTGGCCGAACTCTCGAAGGCCGAAGCCCGCCGTGTCGCGCTTGGCGTCTCCGGCGACAACGACCTGAACATGGCCGCCTCGCGCCGCGCCCTGGTGGCCGCGCGCGAATCCGACTTCGAGGCCCAGCGCGACGAGGCGCTCGCGAAGTTCCGCAACTACTTCAAGTTCTCGCCCAACACCGAGTCGCTGCCCGTGCTCGCGGCGCCGCAGCAGTGGCGCATCGCTTCGCAGGACGAGGCACTGCGCCGCGCCGAGGCGCGCAGCACCGAGATCGCCGAAGCGCAAGGCCGCATCGACCGTGCCCGCGCCCTTGTCGACCAGCAGGACGCGAGCCTGTACCCGACGGTCGATGCCGTGGTCGTCAAGAGCAAGGACCCGCGCGGCGTGTCGCCCCAGGACCCCACGCGCGCGGCCTTCGAACTCAACTGGAACTTCGGCAACGGCTTCGACCGGCAGCTGCGCCTGAAGGGCGCACTCGCCGAAGTCGCCAACCAGGAAGCCAAGCTCGAAGGCGTGAAGAACAACCTGTTCGAGCTCACCTCGGCGTCATGGGCGCGCACCGTGTCGGGACGCGAGCGCGAGAAGCAGCTCATGGAAGCCGTCAGCACCTCGGGCCAGGCCTTCCGCGGCCGCCGCCGCCTCATGGAGTTCGGCCGCGAGACCCTGCCGAAGGTGCTCGATGCGCAGCTGGACTACTACACGCTGCTGTTCGACTACGTCGACGGTGTGTTCGATCTGCGCATCTCCGAGTTGCGCCTTGCGCGCACCACCGGAGAACTGCGCATCGAACCCGACGCCACCAACAGCTGGATCGACCGCATGTTCGGCCCGCCCAACCGTTCCGTGATCACCGAGGACGGCCTGCTCTCGCAGCTGTGCATTTCGAGCAATGCGGCCTGCCCGAACGAGCCGGTCGTCGAGCGCTCGGCAGCGGCCGCGTTGGCGAACCCGCCGCTGCGCCGCTCGCCGCGGATTGCGGAACGCTGAGGCCTCCCCGCCGTTCGTCTTGAATCGCCCCTCCCGTTCGTCCTGAGCTTGTCGAAGGACAAGGCCCCGCCCTCGGCGAGCCTAAGTGTCTTCAGGTATGCCGGGTTCGCCGTCGAGGATCTGGTACTTGCGCATCTTTTCCCACAGCACCTTGCGGCTGATGCCCAGGTGCTGCGCGGTGTCCTGGCGCTTCCAGTCGTTGATCTCCAGCGCCGCGATGATGCGGTTGCGCTCGCTGCTGTTCCAGCCCTTGCGGTCGCCGTTGCTGTCGAGCGCAACACCGCTGCCGTTGGTGCCGCCGCTGCCATGTCTCTCCGCCGACATCGCCGGCGTCGGCGTGCCCCGCGTGAGCGCGATGGCGCGCTGGATCAGGTTCTGGTCCCAGCCGCGCAGCTGCCGCGCGATCACGCCCACGCGCTCCGCGAGGTTGCGCAGCTGCCGCACATTGCCGGGGAAATAGGTTTCGGCCACGGCATCGCTGAGCCAGTGCGGCGTTTCGCCCAGCGTCTCGAGTTCGTCGCCGAGCACGTTGCCCAGCAGCGCCTTGAAGATCGCGATCTTGTCGATCTCGCCGCGCTCTTCGAGGCTGGGCACATGCAGCTCGATCACCGCGAGCCGGTAGAACAGGTCGGCGCGGAACTCGCCGCTCGCCACCATCTCGCGCAGGTTGCGGTTGGTCGCCGCCACCAGCCGGAAGTCCACCCGCACCGGCGAAGTCGCCCCCAGCCGCGTGACCGCGTTGTCTTCCAGCACGCGCAGCAGCTTCACCTGCTGGTAGCGCGGCAGATCGCCGATTTCGTCGAGGAACAGCGTGCCCCCAGTGGCCTGCTCGAAGTAGCCGCGGTGCGCATGCACGGCGCCGGTGAACGAGCCCTTGGTGTGGCCGAAGAACAGCGATTCGAACAGCCCGTCGGGAATCGCGCCGCAGTTCACCGCCACGAACGCGCCCTTGCTGTACGACTGATGCCCCAGATGCAGCTGCTGCGCGATGCGCTCCTTGCCCACGCCCGTTTCACCGCGCACCAGCACCGGATGGTTGCAATCGGCAAAGGCGCCCACTTCGGCAAGCAGCGCCTTCATTGCCTCGGAATGCGCCACCAGCACATCGGGCGCCTGCGGCGCGATATCGCGCGCACGCAGCTGCCGCACCAGCTTCGCGACCAGCGTGCGCAGCTCGGCGCAGGTGAAGTCGTAGGGCAGCACATGCAGGTACTCGGGCGGATAGGTCCGCGAGTCGCGCTCGCGCGAACCCGCGGCGACCCAGATCACCGGCATGCCTTGCAGGAACTCGGTGGCATGCGCAAGGCCGCCGCTGTCGATGACGGTGACGCTGATGATCGCGACGGAAGGACGCATCGCCACGCCGCGCTCCTGCTGCGGAGGCGGCAACCCGTCGGCCCGGGTGACTTCCACGTCGAAGCTCGCCATGCACCGCGCAATGCGGTCGAGGATGTCGGCTTTGCCTTCCCAGACAAAGAGGTCGAGTTCGTCGAAATGGGCGGGGGAACTCATGTAGAAAAATGCGCAATCAATAAACGAGCTCGGCACCACTCGAGCAGCTCAGCCGGCCACCGACTTCCGTCTGGGCCAGGTTCGCGCCGAGCACATTGCTCAGCAAGGTGTTGAGAAGGGGGTCGAGCAACGGCGAGAGCACGCCCGAGATGACGCCGATCAAGATGTTGATGACACCGCTCAAGGCACCTGTCAGGCCCGAGAGAACGTTCGACAAGCCACCGCCTAGTGCCGTTGGTGGAATCACGATCAGGAGGTTGAGAGCCTTCAGCGTATTGCTCAGGCTATCGACAATGTTCTGTGTCGCAATGGCCAGGTAGGCGGGAGCTTGATCCAGCGTAGGGGGATTCGCGAAGAACTGGGACTGCGTGGAGGCGGCCACGGGGACATCGGCCTTCAGTCCGAGGCCGCCACCGTAAAAGGGCTTGCGTGTCGCTGCATCGCAACTGCCGAAGAGGCCCAGTAGCCCGAAATGGCAGGTTTGAGACCCGATGTCTATGACGGGCACCGGACTGACGGTAGGTAGCGCACTCGACGAAAAAGCATTTGCTTTTGCGATGGCAGCTGTCGCGCCGAGACTGCCAATACGCAGGGTGGCCACCGATGTCGTGGTCTGGGTCGTAAGGGATGTCGCACTTGCCACGCAGCTGTAGTCCGTCACCATCGACGCACCGCCGCCTGCGTCCAAACTGATGTCCAGCCGTACTGGCGCAGGAAGAATCCTGATGTCAGTGACGTTGTTGCGTGTACAGCCGACGGGGCACCCCAAGATGTTCTGCAGCAAGGCGAGGAGATTCAAACTCAACAGATTGTTCAGCAGATCCGTGACGGGCGCGAGGGCTGCGTTCACTGCATTAACGAGATCGGTGATGCCATTCAGTACTGGAAGATCAATCGAGATCAACGCACGGACCTGAGCTGTGCGTACATAGATTTTGTCGGGCCCGGTCGGATTGAGTTTGGCCAGCCTGGGGTCTCCGGTGGCCGAGAGCTGCGGCGGCTCGATGACCTTCACGTTCGTTGTCACCGAAGCCAGGCCCGCAAGAGGCAGTGTCGCTGTGACGACCAAGCCGTTCTTACCATTCGCAGCCTGCACCACGCCTTGGAGTAATTGGAAAAGCTGGATGTCGGTGGTCAGCCCGGCCGCATCGGAGCCGGTTTGCACGCCGAGCAGATCACCGAGCTTGAGCAGAGGCTGTGCAGAGGCTGCATTGGCCGTGAGCTTGATCAGGTTGAGGGCATCGATCACCACCTGCGCCGTGTTCCCGCCCTGCTGCAGAGCGTCGACCATGGCCTGGATCAGCGTGCCGACCGACACGCTCGTGCCCAGCACTTGGTCGTATTTGCCGACGCCGATGCCCAGGTTGACCCCCAGTTGGTCGATGTAGGTCAACAACTGAAGGTTCGTGTTGATCAGCCCATTCCAGCCCACGGCATCGACATTGAGACTGCCGCCCAGCATTCCGCCGACTACCGCATTGAGCAACGGCGATTTTGTCGAGTCCACTGTCACCAGCGTGGAGCGAATGGTCAGATTCGCGCGTGGAGACTGTTGAATTGCAACGGCGTCCGCGGTGATCTGTTGTGCCGGGCTGCCGGAAATTCCGGGGAGCAGGAGCGCGGGAGTCCTGCTTATGGTGACGCGTACCGCATTGAATTTCTGTCCTGCATCGGGCGCGCCGAAATGAGGCGCGGTGGGTTTCAACGCCGGATCCCATCGACCGCACACGATGCTGTCGGCAGCAACGGGCGGAAGTCCGCCCGGCAGGTTCTGCGCCGCATTCGCGATGGCTGCGGCCGTTGCTGCCGCGCAATTGTTCGTTCCCAATCCTTGTGCGCCCGCCAACGCGGCCAGATCCGCCGTCTTCTGGAACTCGCGCTTCATGTAGTACAGAAAGCCGATCTGGGTGCCGATCAACGTGATGACGATCAGGCTCAGTGCAATGGCCGTATTGATGATGATCGAACCGCGGGTACGGTTTGGCGAGGCAAGTGTTGCTCGGTTCGGCCGGCGGGAGTGTGTGGAAATAGGGGCTTTCATGGCACGGCCCTCAGGACGACCAGCGCGCTGCGCTGGCGCGGCTGCGCAGTTGATCGGGCATCCAGCGGCTGGTGTCGAGCACCAGCATCGAGGGCAGCAAGCGGTTGGCGCTGTAGGGATAGGTCACCGTGACCATGTAGCTGACATAGGCGCCGGGGCTGCTCGGCGCGCCCGAGGTGACGTCCACGCTGACCTGCGAAACGATCCAGCTGCGCCGGCTTGCCACATTGGCATTGGCGGAGACAGGCACCACCAGCGAGTTGGCCAGGGCGTCGTACACCGCATCCTTTATCCGCGTGTCGCCAGCGGTAGGTGCGGGTGTGGTGAGCAGACCCACGGCCCGTGCGCCTTCTTCTGCAGCGCGGGTCAAGGCCTGCTGCGTGTAGAGCACGGCGCCGAAGGTCGCAACCGCGTAGACCACGCTGAACAGAACCACGAACACCAGTGCGAACTCGATGGCGGCCACGCCGCGCTGCAGGCCCCGCATGCCCGTCCGCTGGCTGCCAGCACGCAGGGTGTTCATGGTGCTCTCCCGTCCAGCAGCATGCTGGCCTTGCCGACGATCTGGTTCGGTATCGCGAAGCTCGGGAAGGGCGGCAGCAGCTGCTGCATGTTGGTGGTGGTGACGGTCACCACCATCTGGCAGCGATCGTTCCAAGCGGTCCCGCAGGTGGGTGTGCCGCAGTTGTTGGTGACCACCCCGCAGACGGTCGCGCTGACAGTGGGCGCTACCACGACGGGCATCCAGCTGCTGCTCTGCGTTGCGATGGTCTTCGCCTGGGTGGCGCGCTGCGCGAAGGTGGACTGGTAGCGCAGCGCGGCGCGCGCGCCGTCTTCGGCGGCATTCTGCAGTCCGAGCCGGAACGCGAACAAGATGCCGTACGTGATGATCCCGTAGAGCAGCGAGAAGAAGATCAGGAACACCATGGCGAACTCGACCGCGTACACACCGCGCTGGGTGTGCGCTCTTGTGCGAAGGCAGGGTGTTCTCATGATGATCCTTTGGCGTGCGCAAGTGGGGAGTTGCGCAGTTACTTGGTCGTGCCGCCGCCCGAGCCCGACTTGACGATCGAACTCATGCGTTCCGGAATCGGAAATTCAAAACTTTTGAGATAACGCTCATAGCTGCGGTTCGCGACCTCGCCAGCAATAGGCCGCGGCGTGGGGGACGCGATCTCGCCGCCGCGCTGCCAGGCGAGCAGGCCTTGTGTGGCATCGCCCACCTGCAGCCGTTCGTAAACGGGTTCCGCGTCTTCTGCGATCTGGGTCTGGCCTTCGGTGCTGGCGGGGACCGGCACTTGGGCGCTTGCGGGAGCCACCGGGGCGGCGACGGGTTTGACGTCTTGTGCGAACGCCGCGGGGGCAGCCGCCAACAGCACAGTGACCAGCCCGAACATGGACGACATTGCAGCGAGGCGGGTGGCGTGTTCTTTTCTCATGGAGTACCTCGTGAGGTCGAGTTGGGAGACAGGGACACGGCGGCTTCCGTGGCGGATGGATTCATCTGGCTCGCTGTGCGCAGGCCGCCGTTGCCGGACCAGCGTGACGCCTTGAGCATCAGGGGAAGCGTTGCCACTTCGTCGCGCACGGGGCTTGCGCTTTCAGGTGCGGCGCTTGCAGAGAGTGGGGGCAGCGCTGTGCTCGTCGCGAGTGGCGCACCTCCGCCTGCGCGCAACTGACGCGCGGCATCCCGCACGGCCGCGCGGGTCGCGTCGGGCATGCGGTTGGACTCCATCAGCCTGTTCGCCTGGTCGCTCTGGCCAGTGGCTTCGAGGTACAGCGCAAGGTTGGCCTGGGCCTGGGGGTTGTTGGGGCTCAGTTGCAGCGCCTGCATCAGCGGCAGCCGCGCCTCGGCGATCTGGCCCGCGCGCAGGCTGGCGTAGCCCAGGTCGCTGAGCAGCAAGGCATCGGTCGGCGTCTGGCGCTGCGCCTGCTTGAGCAGTTGCACCGATTCGGCATAGCTGCCGCGTGCGCCGGCCAGCAGGCCCAGGCCGCGGTAGGCGGCGCTTTCGAGCGGCGTGCCGATCAGGCGCTTGTAGGCATCCTCGCTCAAGGCGGCCTGACCGGTCTGGCGCAGTGCGTCGGCGCGCATGCGGGTGGATTCGGGCGCCACGCCCCAGCGCTGCTCGAGCGCATCGATGTGCGCCAGCGATGCGAACCAGAGGCCTTCCTTTTGCATCTTCTCGACGAGCTTCAGGTAGGTGGCCTTGGAATCGATGTTGGCGCCGGCCTTGGTTTCGGCCGCGAGTTCGGCGGACGCCCGCTGCTGCGCATCGGCCGTCATTGCGTAGCCACTTTGCTCCTTGAGGAGGCTGCACCCCGTGATGGCAAGGGCTGCCATCGCGGTAGTGGTGCAAACCAGCAGGTGCCCGACAAGGCGCGAACGCTCGGAAAAGGCGAGTGTTTTCATTTGCTGATGGCTCCCAGTGAACGGAATATCGCGATGAAACCCGGCCCCGCCGTGACGATGACCAACGCCGGCAGCAGTGTGGTCACCATGACGCCGGTCATCTTCACCGTGATCTTGCCGATACGTTCCTTCATCTCCGAGCGCCGGCTTTCGCGCAGGCGGTCGCTGAACACGCGAAGCGGCTCCTGCACCGCGCCGCCGTGCCGATCGACTTGCACCAGCAGCGAAACCAGGCCCCGGAGGTTTTCATTCTTGTGCAGCGTGGCCAGGCGATGCAGCGAGTGCTCGCGGGTGCGTCCCTGGCTGTACTGGGCGTTGGCGATGCTCAGTTCGTAGCCCAGCACATGCAGCACGTGCCGGAAGTCGGTCGCCATGATCTGCAGGCTCTGGTCCAGGCTCAGGCCCACGCCTTGCAGCAGCCGAAGGAGGTCGATGAAGAGCGGAAGCTCGCTGGCGGCGCGCTCGCGCCTCGCGGCGGCAATCCGGCCGAGCACCCACTTGGGCGCCATGAACCCGATGGCGGCCGCGGCCGTCAGCACTACGACGACAGTGCCTTGCTCGTGCCCGCCGCTCCACAGCACGTAGGCCAGCAGCGGAAGCAGCAGCGCAAGCGTGATCCGCGTCACCAGAAAGATCAGCTGCGCGCGCTTGGAAGGCAGGCCGCACTGATCGATGAGGTTGCGGTCTTCGTCCGCGACCAGTGCCCGGCCCAGTCGCGAATTGAGCCAATGGAACGGCAGGTCGAGCTCGGGGCGGAATGCCGCTTCGGTTTCTTCGTCCGATCCCACGGGCGACTTGAGGGCATCGGGCGCGAGCGAGGCCTGCCGGATGGCGCGGCCGATGACCTGGCCGCTGCGTGTGCGGCGGAACTCGGTGGCAATCAGCGCACCAGCACCTATCACCAGACCCAATGCCAGTAGCACGAGGCTGAAGATCGCGAGTTGATTGGAGGTGAACGTCATGCCAGCTTCGCAAGGCGGTAAAGAAGCGCCGCACCCGTCAGTTGCAGGCCGACGGAAGAGAAGATCAGGATGCGGCCCGTGCCGTCATTCCACATGCCCATGAAGTAGCTGGGATTGGTGAAGATCAGGAAGGCGCCCACGCCCACGGGCAGGAGGCCGAGGATCCATGCCGAGAGGCGCGTCTCCGCCGACATGGCGTTGAGCTCCTGCTCGGCCTGCTCGCGGTCGCGCATGAAGTTGCCTACGCGCTCCAGCAGCAGGTCGGCACGGCCGCCGTAGCGCACGCCCAGGCCCAGGATCGAGGCCAGCAGGAACATTTCCTCCACGCGCACGTGGGTCGCCGTCTGGTGCAGCGCACGGTCCAGGTCCACGCCCGCGCGCACCAGTGTGGCCGAGCGTTCCAGATGGCCGCGCAGCGGTTCCTGCGTGGTCGGAATCGCCAGCTGGAAGGCTGCTTGCGTGGAGTTGCCGATGGTGATCAGGCGCACCATTGCGTCGATGTAAGGGGGCAACTGGCTCACCAGCTTGCGGCGAGCCTTTTGCAGCCGCCACCACAGCACGAAGCTCGCGACGAGCAGCAGAAGGAACAGTACAGCCAGTGCGGCCAGCCATCCCGCCAGCACGCCGACCAGCACGCAGAGCCCGACGATGGCGAGCAGCGAGAGCACCACGGTGCGCGGCTCGATCACGCCCACCAGCCACCCTGGAAGGGCTCGCTCAAGCAAACTGGCGGGAACCGCAGCTGCGGTCGCCGCTTCCGATTCCAGCCAAGGATCGGTCGTCAGGGGGGTGGTCGCGCTTTCTCCCGGAAGATCCCGCACGGGCATCGGTATCGTCGTGGCCGCGCCGGTGGCAAGAATCTGCTGACTCAGGTGCCGGTCCGTGGCCTGGCGCACCTGCCGCCTCTTCGCCCATTGCCACAGCAACAGCCCCGCTGCTGCCATCAGCAGCGCGATGCATGCCACGATGAGCAGGCCTTCACGCACGGTTGTCCCCCTGTGCCGCACGCGCCATCGATTGGCGGAAGCGCGTGATCTTCGGCGAATGCGGCGCAATGCCCAGCGACACCCAGCGGTCGCGCTCTTCGCCATCGGGCGAGACGATCGGCTCGTAGCGGTACAGCTCCTGCATCGCGACGATGTTGTCGTTGACGCCGGTGACTTCGCTCAGCGAAATGATGCGCCGCTGGCCGCCCGAGAGGCGCCCGATCTGCACGATGAAATCGATGGCGTTGGCAATCTGCCGGCGCAGGCTCACTTCGCTGCCCTGGTAGCCCGCAAAGCCCGCCAGCATTTCCAGGCGATAAAGGCATTCGCGCGGCGAACTCGCGTGGATGGTGCCCATCGAGCCTTCATGGCCGGTGTTCATGGCCTGCATCATCTCGATCACTTCGGCGCCGCGCACCTCGCCCACGATGATCCGGTCGGGGCGCATGCGCAGGCTGTTGCGCAGCAGGTCGCGAATGGAGATGACGCCCGTCCCGTCGAAGCCACCCGGGCGGCTTTCCAGCCGCACGACGTGGCTGGTGCCCAGCGACAGTTCTGCCGTGTCCTCGATGGTGATCACGCGCTCGCGCCCGGGGATGAAGCTCGCCAGCGCATTGAGCAGGGACGTCTTGCCCGAGCTGGTGCCGCCGCTCACGAGGATGTTGCAGCGCGCACGTACCGCAATTTCGAGCAGCTGCGCCATGCCCGCATCGAAGGTGCCGAGCTTCACCAGATCGGCGGGCGTGAGGGGTTCCTTGCGGAACTTGCGGATCGAGACCGAAAGCCCATCGATGGCCAGCGGCTCGATGATCACGTTGATGCGGCCACCGTCCGGCAGGCGCGCATCGACCATCGGGTTGGATTCGTCCAGCCGGCGCCCCAGCGGCGCGAGGATGCGCCGCACGATGCGCATCACATGCTCCGCGTCGGCGAAGCGCACCGTCTCGCGCTCCAGCATGCCGTGGCGCGAGACGTACACGTTCTGGTAGCCGTTGATCAGGATGTCTTCGACGGCCGGGTCGTTGAGCAGGTCTTCCAGCGGCCCGAAGCCCGCAAGCTCCTTCGTCAACGCGTCCGAGATGAGCTGCATCTCGCGGTCGTTGATCGGCACGCGGCGAAGGCGCACGAAGCTGTCGACCTCCAGTTCGACGAACTGCTGGATCGACGCACGCGACCAGCGGCCGAACTCCGCGCCCAGCTCTTCGATGCGGCTCAGCAGATGGTCGTGCGTCCAGCTCTTGATGTCCTGGAACTGCTGCGAGTTGATGAACGTCTGGTCGTCGTCGGCAAATTCGATATCGGTAGACATGGGTTCAACCTTCGTGTGAACTCTTCCAGAAGCCAGTGAGCTGCGACATGAGCGCAACCCAGCGTGGATCCTTGGCCGGGGGTTGTCCCGTTGCGGAGATGTATTCCTGATGCAGGCTCCGGGCGATGCCGGTCACGGCCTGCGCGTAGGGGTCGCCGCGTGCGGTGCGCACCAGCATCTCGCCGCGGCTCGCTGCCGCCAGCAGCTGCGCGCTGCGCGAGGGCAGGACGTGCCGCAGCGGCAGTTCGAGCCGTTCGGCAATGTCCTTGGCCGACAGGCCCACATGGCCGTCGAACTTGTTGACCACCAAGGCCAGGCGCTCGATTTCGACGCCGCGTGCCCGCAGTTCCTTGAGCATGTTGGCGGTCGACACGATGCCGCCGATGCTTTGGTCGCATACCACCCACACCTGCTGCGCTTCGCGCACCGTCTGCGCCATGAAGTCGATGGTCGAGAAGCCGCCGAGGTCGGCAATCTGGAAATCGAAGAAGTCGGCCAGGCGCTTGATCAGCGTGACGGAATCTGCATGCGAGATCTCGCGCACTTGCGCGAGGCTGGCAGGCAGCGGCAGGATGGCAACGCCGCTGCTGTGATGCGCGAGCGCGGTGTGCAGCAAGGTCTGGTCGAGCCGGCGCAGGTTGCGCACACCGTCGACGAAGCTGAAGCCGCTTTGCGTGTCGAGATAAAGGAGACCGTCGCGCGCCGGCAGGCCCAGGTCGAGCAGCGCCACGCCCTGCCGGACGCTGCGCCCCGGGGGGCGCGCCGGGGCCTGGACGAGCTGATCGTTCAGAGCGAGGGCCAGGCTTGTGGCCAGCGTTGTCACGCCAAGACCGGCACGCGCGCCGAGCAGTGCGAGCGTGCTGCCACGGGTGCCGCCCTGCAGGGTTCCGCGGCGATCGAGCAGGGCGCGCAGGGTGGTCACGGCTTCCGCGGAGGCTGCGGCCATGTCGATGAAGTCGTCCACGCCCGCACGCAGGGCGGAGAGCATGGCTGCGGGCTCTGCAGAGTTGCCGGTGGCCAGCACGGGCAGCGTCGGCCAATCGCGTTTGAGGCGCTGATGGAGTTGGGTGGCCATCACGCTCTGCTCGGGCGAAAAATCGATGAACACCGCCACGGGCCCGAGGAGTGCGATGCGCTCGTCGAGCGATTTCGTGTCCGGGGCCAGGACAACGACGGAGCCCAGCGTGCCCAGGGCGTCGGTCAACCAGGTGATGTGACTGCCATTGCTCGACGCAAACAGATAGGTTTCGCTGCCTGTTTCGGGGATGCTGTCGCGTGGGGCGTTCATCGGGCTTGCCTGCGATACATGGGTGTCCGGCTCATCCATTTCAGCGGGAGAAGCCGGGAACTGCGGTATCTGCCGCCCCGCCCAGGAAGTACGAGCGCCACACCGCGCCGTCGCGCTGCTCGGCCGAACCGGGCAGATACGGTGCCAGGTCCGTGCCCTTCGCAATGGGCTTGACCAGGTGCGGCGTGACCAGGATCACCAATTCCTTTTCGTTCATCTTGTAGTTGTTCTTGCTGAAGAAGGCGCCCAGGATCGGCAGATCTCCCAGCAGCGGCACCTTGTCCGCATTCGACGTGGTGCTGCGGCTCACGAGCCCGCCGATGATGAAGCTCTCGCCGTCGCCCAGTTCCACCGTGGTGTCGGCGCGGCGCGTGGTGATTGCCGGCACTGCGACACCGTTGAGGCTCAGCGCGTTGGTGTAGTCGAGGTCGCTGGCTTCGGGTGCGACCTTGAGCACGATGCGATCGTTCGACAGCACCGTGGGCGTCAGCGTCAGGCCGATGCCGAAGGGCTTGTATTCGATGCTGGTGGTGCCCAGGCCTTGCGGCACGGGAATCGGCAGTTCACCGCCGGCCAGAAAGCTGGCGCTCTGGCCCGACAGCGCCACCAGCGTGGGTTCTGCGAGCACGCGGGCCATGCCATTGCCCTCGAGGAAGCCGACGTCCAAGCCGAGGCCGGCCTTGCTGAAATTGAAGAGCAGGCTGAAGGCTTGCGCCAGCGGGCTGTTGTACTCGTAGTTGATCTGGCCGTTGGTGTTGAACGTGGCGGTCTGCAGCGACGAAGGCGCGAACACCCCGAAGCTGAACCCATTCGAATTGGGGCGCGTGCTGAAGAGGTTCAGGCCCGCCTGCTTGAGCACGCTGCGGTTGAACTCCACGATCTTCACTTCGACCTGCACCGTGCTGCTGCGCACGTTCACGACCGAGCGGTCGATCAGTTCCGTCTTTTCGCCGGCGCTGGCGAGCGCCGTGCTGCGTGCCAGCTGGTGCGCCGTCATGCTGTCCATGGAGCCGGCAACCGTGGAAGAACGGCGCCGCACTTCGATCGTGTACGTGGTCGCGGCGGCGTTGCCTTTTTCCCAGACCATCAGCGAGGTGCGGCCCGCGGCCTTGCCCGTCACGATCAACCGCGCCGCCGGCGAATTGGGCGTCTTGCGTGTGATGGTGACGTTGGCGACGCTCTCGTCGCCAATCGCCATCCGGTCGATGCCCTTGTCGATCAGCAACTCCTGCTGCGTGCCGGCACTCAGGATCAGCGGGCGCGGCAACTGAAATTGCTGCTGCTGCTGCGGGCGCGCCGGCTGTGCCTGTGCGTCGGCGGCCGTGGACGCCACCGGCCACACGGCCTGTGCCAATGCGCACAGCGCGACGAAGGACGAACGCAGCAGCTGCGATGGGGCCTTCTGCGGGCCGGGGTTGGCATCGGTCGACTGCTCGCGAAGCATGTAAGGCATGTGTTTTTCCTGGAGGGCGGGTGTCGGCTGGCGGTTCAAGTTCAGTAGTTCACGGTTTCGCTGCGTTCGCCGCGAATCACCTCGACCTGCAGGCCGCCGCGCGTGCCGGTGCTGGCCGCGCGTGGGCTGCTGGCGACGGCGCGCACTTCGGCGACCGGCGGCCGCACGCTCGGGCCCTTGCCGCCGGTGACGAGGTCGGCGGCGGTCAGGCCGGCTTGTGCGCGGTCGAGTCCTTCGAGCGGGGCGCGGCGCGGTTCACCGGTCTTGGATTGCGGCGGCTGCAGCGCGGTGGGCAGTTCGGCGAAGAGCTTGGGATCGGGCTGCGCCATGTCCGTCGGGTTGCGCAGCGCGAGCATCAGGCGACCGCTGGCGTCGCCGATGGTCAGCCGGTTCACCTCGTCGATGGGAACGGCTAGCACGGCGGTGCGGGCCATTTCGTTGCGTTGGGCTTGCTGCGCAGCGGCCTTGTCGGGGGACTTGGACGGCAAGCCGTCGACCGACGCATTCCCGAAGGCCAGCACGCGCTTGCGGGCGAGAAGAAGCCGGGCCTGGCTGCGGTCCACGTCCTTGCCGTCCGACTTGAGCATGATGAAGACATCGACGAAGTCGCCGGGCTGGATCTTGTTGCCGACGCCCATGATTTCGTCGGCCTTGATGCCGACGGCACGCTCGCCTTCCGCGATGCGCAGTGCGAGGCCCGAGACGAGCTGGTTTTCCATCAGGGGCGTGCCCTCGGCGAGGTCCAGCACCGGCACGCGGCCAGCGGCCACAGCCACGTCCTGGAAAGCGCCGGCCGGGTTGATCGTCAGGCGTTCCACACGCAGTGCGTCGGCGGGAATCGCCTCGCCCGCAGGCAGCGCCTTGGCAGCCACCACGACCGGATAGACGAGCACCTCGCGAGCCTTGACGGGGCCTGTCGCAGCGCCGGTGGCCGCCACGGCGGGTGCGGGCGCCTGCCGGCTCAGCATCCAGGCGTAGACCCCGAGCGCGATGGCCAGGAGCACCAGGATGGCGGCGAGGATTTTGGTGAGGTTGATCATGAGCGGCGAATGAAGAAGGGGTGGCAAGCGATCATGGAAATGGAGGGATGAAGGGCCTGCGGTGACAGAGGCAGGCAACTGCTAACTCTGTCGCCCCCAGACCATCCATGCCGCTGTGGCCAGTGCGAGATAGGCCGCGTAGGGAACGACGAGGCGCCTGCGCTTGGGCGCAGCGTTGCCGTTGTCGATGGCCGCAGCGTGTGTGCGGCCGAGCAGCATCAGCGAGAGCCGTGGAAACACGGGCCAGCGCTGCAGTGCGAGAAAGAGGGTGCTGTGCACACCGGCCAGGATGCTGCCCACGATCCAGATCGGCAGCAGGGCCGACAGGCCCACCCAGAGTCCGAGTGCGGCAGCGAATTTCACGTCGCCCGCTCCCATGAAGCCGACGGCGTACAGGAGCAGGAGTACGCCAAAGGCGACTGCGGCGGCTGTGAATGCGGTGGTCCAGCCGATGTCGAAGGGCTGCATCTCGAGGGCGAGTGCAGCCAGCGCCAGTGCGGCGCCGGCAAGCACGAGCCAGTTGGGAACGCGACGTTGACGGAAGTCATAGACGGCGACGAACAACAACCAGATGAGGCACACCGATCGCATCGTTGGATGCGCTCAGGACGTCGGGATCGTCAGCTTGCCCGAGATGTAGGTGAACACGCCGGCCAGCTTCTGGCCCAAACCGCCAGAACCCGACAGAACGCCAACGATGGCGATGGAGATGAGCCCGGCAATGATTCCGTACTCGATGGCGGTGGCGCCTTCTTCGTCGCGGATGAAACGGGTAATTGAGTTGGTCATGATGAGCCTTTCAGAAGTGTTGGCGGGAACTGATGTGGAGGCGGTGTGATGCAGCCGCACTAACTGGCGGGAGTGGTGACTTTGCCGGCGATATAGGTGAAGAGGCTGGAAAGCTTGGTGCCAAGGCCATCGCTTCCAGAAAGAACCCCGACGATGGCAATTGAAATCAGGCCCGCAATGATTCCGTATTCAATTGCGGTGGCGCCTTCCTCGTCCTCAATAAATCGAGTAATTGAATTAAGCATTTCGTGCCCTTTCAGGAAGTGTTAACAGCGACTGGCAAGGTGGATGTTATACAGCGTAACTCCGTGTATCAACAAGGCAAACCCGAGGGAGTGAGGCCTTTGGTGTGATATTGGAGAAGTACGTAGCAGGATGGCGGCCAGCCTCCTGCCACCTGGGCCCAGGTGTCCCTGGTCAGGTTTGTTAACAATGTGGAGAAGCATTTTTCCCTCTGTAAACCGTGTCGAAACTCCCATGAAGATGGGAGGTAACGTTACGGTCGCGGGAACGCGCGGAAGGGGGGTGTTACGGGAACAGAGGCGTTACGTGTTACGTAGCACGGGGTCGCGGAAGCCGAGTTGTAACACCCAAAATAGGTGCTTTGGCTGCGCAAAAAATCACGGATTGAGGGGGTGACCCCGTCGCCGACAGGGCCTCAAACCGGCCTCGAATGGGGCCTCAGCCCAGGATTTCTTCGTGAAAGAGCTTCCACTCGCTGCCTTGGCGCAGCCAGTACTGGCGCCGGGTGCGCCCGCTCTTTTCGCCTTCGAAGACTTCTCCGAAGGTGGCGATCATGGTGTCGTCGCCGTCGCGCCAGTGCAGGTACGACATGTCCTTGAACTGGACGCGCTTGCCTTGCGCATATTCCACTTCGTCATGGGCGACCGAAATTCCCTCGGTCGATTTCTTCGCGCTGCGCTGGAAATCCGGCAAATAGAATTTCTTCAATTGCGCTTCATTTCCGCTCGCCCGCGTATCTTTCCAGGCGGTAATTGCGCTGGTAAATGTCTGGGCTTCTTTTTCTGCCTGCGGTGGCGAGATCCATTGCAGGCTGCGGGCGGTGACCACCGGCGTGGCGCCGATCTGCACCTTGCGCAGCAGTTGCTTCAGGTCGGGGTTGGCCATGACCACGCAGCCGTCGCTCGCGAGCGGCGCCCGCGCGAACTGCTGGGGCGGGGTGCCGTGCAGCCAGATGCCGCCGCCGGTGCGGCCGCGCCGCACGTCGTACGGGTTGGGGTAGTTGATGGGCAGGGCGCCCGCGCCGTAGAAGTCTTTGAGCGACCTGGGGTCCAGGCTGCTGGTGATGTAGTACACGCCCAGCGGGGTGCGCGCATCGCCTTCGGCGAGCTTGTCGGTGCCCGACTTGCCGACCGAAATGTAGTAGTCGGCCACCAGCTTCAATCCCTTGTCGGAGTTCTCCAGCAGGTACAGGCGCGAACGCGAGGCGTCCACCGCTATGGCGTAGCGGCTGCGCGTGGAGAGCGACAGGAACTGCGAGGGCACCGTGCCCGCAGGCGGCCGTTCGCGCAGGGCCTGCAGGCGCCGCCGCGACTCCTCGTGCAACTCGGCCATGGCCGGGTTGCCGCGCAGGCGCGCGATGCCGGCGTTGTCGGGGAAGGCGTTCGTGGGCGGCACCTGCGCCGCGAGCAGGTCGCCGTAGACGAGCTGCGCGAGCTGGAAGTTCGGATAGTCCCGCACCAGGTCGCGGGCCTTGGCCAGCGCGGGGCGGGCCTGGCCGCGGCCGAACAGTTCATACACGGAGATCAGGCGGGCTTCGGCGCTGCTGGCTTCCTGGATGGAGGCGCCGGGCGCGGCCTTGCGGGCGGGCCTGGTGGTGGCAGCAGCGGCGGTCCGGATTTCCGGCGGGGCGGCCTTCTTGCCCTTGGCCTGGACGGCCTTGCCGGCGCCGGCCCTGGCTTCCCTGGCGGAAGCACGGCTGCTGGGGCCCCTGGCTGCCTTGTCGGCCTTGCCTGCCTTGGTGGCCTTGGCGCCGCTGCTGGTCTTTGCGCTGCCCGTCTTGTTCGATGCGAGGGCACCGCCGGGTGCCGCCAGCATCAGCGCCGATGCGGTCATCAGCGCTGCGAGCAGGTTCCCGCGGCGCGGGAACGGAGGATTCTTTAGCCGGCCGCGCCGGACGATGTCTGTCACTAGCCGCCGACGCTTTCCTTGCGAATGTGCCATTGGTTGCCCGAGCGCTGCAGGTCCAGCGTCTTCCGGCTCGAGATGTTGAGGCTGTCCGCGCGGTAGATCTGGCGGAACTTGGCCGTGGCGTTCTGACCGTCGACCTTGATCACGAGGTTCTCGATGTTCACGCTGATGCTCGACTTGCCGACGATGCGTGCACGGCGGTCTTCTTCCCAGGCCTTGCGGCTCTGGCCGCCGCCGGGGACGAAGTCGGGGCCGTAGGCGGCCAGGTAGCGCTCCATGTCCTGGCCGGCCCAGGCCGAGGCCCAGCCGCGGACCACGGATTCGATCTCGGCGGTGGAGGCCGGTGCGGCGGCAGGTGCCGGTGCAGGCGTCGGCGCGGCTTCAGGCGCCTTGGCCGGGGCGGCGACGGGCGCGGGTGCAGCGGCCACCTTGGCGGCCGGTGCGGGAGCGGGGGTGGGCGCCGGTGCAGGTACCGGTGCCGGCGGCGCCTTGGCTGCAGGCGCGGGCCGTTCCGGCGCGGCCGAGGCGACCAGCGCCGTGGGCTTGGCGCCCGGCGGCGTCGGCGTGAAGAGGGTGCGGATCACGGCCAGCTTGGGCTGCACCGCGGTGTTGTTCTGGTCCAGTTGCAGCGCCTTGCTGTAGGCCTGGCTGGCCAATCTGGCGTACACGTCGCCGAGGTTTTCCTGGGCGGTGGCGTAGCTGGGGTTGGTGCGAATCGCGCTTTCCAGCGCGCCGCGCGCCTTGTCGAACTGGTTCTGGCTCGCGTAGATCACCGCGAGGTTGTTGTACGGCTCGGGCAGCTCGGGCGCGTCCTGCGTGAGCTGGGTGAAGGCGGCGATGGCTTCGGCGCGCTTGCCGGTGTCCAGCTGGATCACGCCCTTGAGAAAGCGCATCTGCGGGTCGCGCGGCTTGTCCTTCAGGAACGCATCGGCCTTCGCCATGGCCTCGTCGAGCTTGCCGGCCTGCATGAGGCGGTCGACGTCCTCATGCTCGATCGCGGCCAGTGCCGGCAGTGCTGCGCCAGAGGCGGCAACGGCCAGCAGCAGTGCGCGCACGGTGGAAGAGAAGGGAAAGCGGGCGCGAGGCCGGGGGCTCTTGGGCATTGCGGACAAGACCTCGTAGGGGATGGGAGATGCGGCAGGCATTGTAAGTGGGGCAGGTAACCTTCCGAAACCGTGATGACAGTCTTTCGGCGTGCCCGCAACGGCCCGGCTCCGGGCTTTCCCGCATGGGTGGCCGGCCGCCCCGCTGCGGGACGCAAAAAGCAGGCCTGCACCGCAGCGCCGGGGCTGGCCGTTGGTCCCCACGCTGCGCAAGCCGTGCGCGCTCAGCCCGGCGCTACGGCTTCTTCGCGGGATTGACGGTGTATTCGATCTTCGTGCGGTCCTTGTACGGGTCGTTGTCGAAGAAGGTCTTCTCGTGCGAGATGCGAATCTCGTAGCCATCGCGCACACCTTCGAGCGAGCCCGCGCTGTCGGTGGTCACGGGCGCGAGCGTGGGGCGGTGGAAGGCCGCGACGGTCTTGAAGTCGTCGGTGCTGAAGGCCTTGATGGCCGCGCTCGTCACGCGGCCTGCGCCGTCGGTGTCGACACTCACGTCGGTCATCGCCGTGTTCGGCGGCACCGGGAGCAACGCGGCCAGCGCGGGCGGCAGTGCCTTCGCGCCGCTCTTTTCCTGGATGCGGTAGTGCAGGCCGCCTTTGTCATTGGGCTCGCCCTTGGCGGCGGACGACGCCTCCATGCTGCTCACGAACCATATGGCGACGAGCAGGATCGGCGTCGCAATGGCGCCCACGAACAACAGAAAACGAAGGCGCTCCTTGGTGTGAAAGAACTCGATCATCGGTGCTGATTTCCTCTGGTGGTGACGTAAGGATCGGTCATGGCACGCCCGATCCTAATGGCCCCCGGTGACTCGCTAAAGCAAGCGCGACACCTGCTTCGCCGCATCGATCAGCGCCGGCAGCATCGTCTCCTGCATCACCTTCGCGCTCGTGCGATTCGCCTGCCCGCTGATGTTGAGCGCCGCCACCATGCGCCCCTGCCGGTTGACGATGGGCGCCGCCACGGAGATGAGGCCCTCTTCGAGCTCCTGGTTCACCAGGCACCACTGCTGCTTGCGCGCCTGCGCGACCTTGGCCATGAGCGCATCGATGTCGGTCACCGTGTGCTTGGTGAGCGCCTCGAGGTTCGAGGCCTCGAGCCGCGCGCGCACCTCGTCGTCTTCAAGATCGGCCAGCAGCAGCCGGCCCAGCGAGGTGCAGTAGGCCGGCAGCCGCGAGCCCACGCCCAGGCTGATGTGCATGATTTTCTTGGTCGGCACGCGCAGCACATAAACGATGTCGGTCGCATCGAGCACCGCGGCCGAGCACGACTCCTGCACCTGCTGCACCAGCGCCTCCATCACTGGCTCGGCGCGGTTCCAGATCGGCATCGACGAGAGGTACGCAAAGCCCAGGTCGAGGATGCGGGGCGTGAGCGTGAAGAGCTTGCCGTCGGTCACCACATAGCCCAGCGTCTGCAGCGTGAGCAGGATGCGCCGCGCGCCCGCCCGCGTGAGGCCGCTGCCTGCGGCGACTTCGCTCAGCGTTTGCCGCGGCGCGCTCTCGCTGAACGAGCGAATCACCTGCAGGCCGCGTGCGAACGACTGCACATAGCTGTCGCCGGGGGCGGGAGTTTCGGAGGGATTCGTCTGGGTTGCCATGGTGCGCGATCGTCTTTAGAATTCATTATACGAACAAATGTTCTGTATACGAACATTTCGAGTCACCCCTTTTTTCCACCCGGAGACAAGCTTCATGATCAACAAGATCGCGCGCTCGGTCGCCGATGCCCTCGAAGGCATCCAGGACGGCGCCACGGTTCTCATCGGCGGCTTCGGCACCGCCGGCATTCCCGGCGAACTCATCGACGGCCTCGTCGAGCAGGGCGCCAAGGACCTCACCGTCGTTAACAACAACGCCGGCAACGGCGAGACCGGTCTGGCCGCGCTGCTCAAGGCCGGCCGCGTGCGCAAGATCATCTGCAGCTTTCCGCGCCAGGCCGACAGCCAGGTGTTCGACGGGCTCTACCGCAGCGGCAAGCTCGAACTCGAACTGGTGCCCCAGGGCAACCTGGCCGAGCGCATCCGCGCCGCGGGCGCCGGCATCGGCGCCTTCTTCTGCCCGACCGGCTACGGCACGCAGCTCGCAGGCAACCGCGAAACCCGCGAGATCGACGGCAAGCAGTACGTGCTGGAGTACCCCATCCACGGCGACGTGGCGCTCATCAAGGCCGAGCGCGGCGACCGCTGGGGCAACCTGGTCTACCGCAAGGCCGCGCGCAACTTCGGCCCGGTGATGGCCATGGCCTCGAAGAAAACCATCGCCACCGTGCACGACATCGCCGAGCTAGGCACCCTGGACCCCGAGACCGTCGTGACCCCGGGCATCTTCGTGCACCAGGTGGTGCGCATCGAACGCGTGGCGACACAAGCCGGCGGTTTCAAGAAGGCAGCATGAACATGGCATACACACGTCGCACCAAGGACCAGCTCGCAGCCCGCGTCGCGCAGGACATCTTCGACGGCGCCGTCGTCAACCTCGGCATCGGCCAGCCCACGCTCGTGGCCAACCACTTGCCGCAGGGCCGTGAAGTCATCCTGCAGAGCGAGAACGGCATCCTCGGCATGGGCCCCGCGCCCGAGGCCGGCGAGGAAGACTACGACCTCATCAACGCCGGCAAGCAGCCCGTCACGCTGCTGCCGGGCGGCTCGTTCTTCCACCATGCCGACAGCTTCGCGATGATGCGCGGCGGCCACCTCGACATCTGCGTGCTCGGCGCGTTCCAGGTGTCGGCCACCGGCGACCTCGCCAACTGGCACACCGGCGAAAAAGACGCCATTCCCGCCGTCGGCGGCGCGATGGACCTGGCCATCGGCGCCAAGCAGACCTGGGTGATGATGGATCTGCTCACCAAGCAGGGTGCGAGCAAGCTGGTGAAAGAGTGCACCTATCCGCTCACCGGCATCGGCTGCGTCAAGCGCGTGTACTCCGACCTCGCCACGCTCGAATGCACGCCAGAGGGTTTGAAGCTCGTCGACCTCGTCGAGGGCCTCACCCGCGAAGAACTCGAGAAGCTGGTCGGCTTGCCGATCGCTGCGTAAAACCACCCAAGCAATCAAGAGACAAAGCACATGACCAACCAAGCCTTCATCTGCGACGCCGTTCGCACCCCCTTCGGCCGCTACGGCGGCTCGCTCAGCAGCGTGCGCACCGACGACCTGGGCGCCGTGCCGCTCAAGGCGCTGATGGAACGCAACAAGAACGTCGACTGGCAGGCCGTGAGCGACGTGCTCTACGGCTGCGCCAACCAGGCCGGCGAAGACAACCGCAATGTCGCGCGCATGTCGGCGCTGCTCGCGGGCCTGCCGCTCGAAATCGGCGGCGGCACCATCAACCGCCTGTGCGGTTCGGGCCTCGATGCGGTCGGCACCGCAGCGCGCGCCATCCGCGCAGGCGAAGCCGGTTTGATGATCGCCGGCGGCGTCGAGAGCATGAGCCGCGCTCCCTTCGTCATGCCCAAGGCCGAGAGCGCTTTCAGCCGCAACAACGCGGTGTACGACACCACCATCGGCTGGCGCTTCGTCAACAAGCTCATGAAGGCGCAGTACGGCGTCGACTCGATGCCCGAGACGGCCGAGAACGTCGCCACCGACTACAAGATCGAGCGCGAAGCGCAAGACCTGATGGCGCTCAACTCGCAGCTGCGCGCCGTGGCCTCGCAGAAGTCCGGCTTCTTCGACGCTGAGATCGTGCCCGTGAGCGTGCCCCAGAAAAAGGGCGACGCGATCATCGTCAACAAGGATGAGCACCCGCGCGAGACCAGCCTCGAATCCCTCGCCAAGCTCAAGGGTGTCGTGCGCCCCGACGGCACCGTGACCGCGGGCAATGCCAGCGGCGTGAACGACGGCGCCTGCGCGCTGCTGCTGGCCGACGAAGCCAGTGCCGCGAAGCACGGCCTCACGCCGCGCGCTCGCGTGGTCGGCATGGCCACCGCCGGCGTTGCGCCGCGCGTGATGGGCATCGGCCCCGCGCCCGCCACGCAGAAGGTGCTGGCGCTCACCGGCCTCACCATCGACCAGATCGACGTCATCGAACTCAATGAAGCCTTCGCGGCCCAAGGCCTCGCCGTGCTGCGCCTGCTGGGCCTGAAGGACGACGACGCGCGCGTGAACATCAACGGCGGCGCCATCGCGCTCGGCCACCCGCTCGGCGCCAGCGGCGCACGCCTTGCCACCACCGCGGTGAACCAGCTGCACAAGGGCGGCGGCCGCTATGCGCTGTGCACCATGTGCATCGGCGTGGGGCAGGGCATTGCGCTGATCCTCGAACGCGTCTGACCACAACACAACACAGCACAGCTCAGCACAACAACCAGAAGCAGAAACCCAAGCCATCGGAAGCCGCGCACACAGCGGCCCGATGGCATTTTTTTAACCAAGAGGATCAGAAGAGAATGAAGAACACGACGACCACCAAGGCCACGCGCCGCAGCATCGCAGTGGCAGCACTCGCACTGGCCACCGCCGGCCTGCTGCCCACGGCCGCATCGGCGCAGCAACAGCAACCGGCACCCGCCTTCCCCACCAAGCCGGTGCGCATCATCACGCCGTTCCCGGTCGGCGGCGGTCCGGACGGCGTGGCCCGCCTCGTGGCCGACAAGCTCTCGCGCGCCTGGGGCCAGCCGGTGGTGGTCGAGAACCGCCCGGGCGGCAACGGCTTCATCGCCATCGACGCCTTCAAGCGCGGCGCCAAGGACGGCCACGACATCATCGTGCTCGACAACGTGCACCTGGCCGCGTACCCCGCGCTCTTCAAGAAGCTGCCCTACGACAGCGCCAAGGACTTCGACACGCTGCTGCCGCTCTTCAAGACCTACTTCTTCTTCACCGTTGCCACCAACAGCAAGTACAAGACCGTGGGCGACCTGATCGCCGACGCCAAGGCCAACCCCGGCAAGCTCGACTACGGCTCGTGGTCCGTCGGCAACCCGGTGCACCTGGGCTCCGAACTCTTCGAGTCGGCCACCGGCACGCAGATGGAACACATCATCTACAAGGAAACCACGCAGCTCTACACCTCGGTCGCCACGGGCGAGCTGGCCTTTGCGCTGGGCAGCAGCGCCACAGCAGGCCCGCTGCAGCGCGCGAACAAGCTGCGCTTCCTGGCCGTGGCCGCGCCCCAGCGCAACGCCGGATTCCCCGACGTGCCGACCGTGGCCGAATCGGGCGGTCCGAAGGGCTTCGAGGTGATCGGCTGGAACGCGATCGCGGTGCCCAAGGGCCTGCCCGCATCAGTGACGGAGAAGATCAAGCGCGACATCGAGAAGGGGCTGGCGGAACCCGACGTGCTGGAGAAGTTCAAGAGCTTCGGGTATGAGCCGTTCCCGACGACTCGGCCGCAGTTTGATCAGTTTGTGGCGAGCGAGACGCAGCGGTTTGGGGATGTGATCAAGAAGGCGAATGTTTCGTTGGATTGATCGGGTTGCGGGGTAGCCCGCGTTGATCGCTATGCGGCCCCCGCTAAAGTTGCCGGGGCCGCTTTCGTTTTTGCGGCGCCAGCCCGCCCATAAGAGATGAACTTCAACGTACTCGCCCGAAAGGTAGCCAAAGGTACGGCCCCCTCGGCCTATGGCGGCTCCATGAACGTCGAGGACATGATCCGGTTCGCGCTCATGCAGGGGGCTGCCGGAGCAGACGAAATCGATCGCCTTTGCGCGCAGCATGGATGGCTGGCCAATGGGCTGCTCGAAGACGGGACGCGCGTGGCGCCTTTTGCACGATGGGCTCAGGTTTGCGCGGCTTACGGGCGCGGCGGTGTCGCAGCACTTCAAGCCCAGCTGTCGGACCGTGAGCTTGCAACATTCGCGATTGCCGTTCTTGCACACGTAAAGACTGTCGAGAGCGTCCGGGCATTGACGGAGTTTTGCGAGTCCGCCGATTGGCGGTCGCCTGATGTGACACATGCCGATTGGCAGGCCCTGTCTGCACTGAACCAACTGCTGAGTTTCAAGGGTGGCGTGCTGATCGATGCTTTGCTGCAGGACCGGCTGAGACGGATGGGGTTGAAGGCCTACGACAGGGCGTCCAAGCCATTTCTCGCAAGCCTGTGCCTGTGCGCTATCCGAGGTGCCGCTACGCCTGAGTCGCTCGCCTGGCTCCAGGCACTTGAAACGGCTGACGTTCACAACGACGCCGCGCGGGTCAATGCGCTCAAGGCTATCAAGCGCCAGTTGGCTTGATCGATACCCGCCAGTTCTAAAGATCTCCAACTGCGGAAGCAGGACGAGACCTTCTCCTCGGCCTCGTCTTGCATGTCCTTCTCTCGGTTCCTTTCCGCCGCGGAGCGACGCCGGCCTCTTCCCAAGCGCCACTGACCCCAAGGCCAAAAAAGCATTTGTTACTTCCTGACGCCTCCGATAGGTACCCCATCCCCAACGAGCCGTCACAAGAAGCAAAGCGGTACCGCCCCGCAAAAGTCCGGCCCATTTGGGGTACTCCCGCCCGGGTATATGCGCAACCGCTACGCGTCCTTACATTTTTGGCTTGAAGTGAGTAATTAACGGCGTGCGGAGGAGGAGCAAGCAATTGCTGCTGTATTCGGGCGCCAGGCCCGATCAATGACCGCAAAAACACGTTGAAGCCATGAACAAAATCTTCCGGACCCTTTGGAATCCCGCGCTCGGCACCTGGATCGCCGCGCCGGAAATCTCGCGCGGCACCGCGCGCTCTTCTTCTGCGTCCAGCGGAGGCGGCGTGCGCGCGGTGGCCGCGGCTGCGGCGGCGCTGCTGGTCTGTGCGGTGCCGCTGGCCGTGCTGGCAGCGGGCGGCGCGGGCGGGCAGCCTGTGGGCGACACGTCGCTGAATGGGGGCGCCGGTGGCAGCAACGGCATCGGGGGCAGCGGCGCGATCAACGACACCACGCTCGGCGCATCGGGCGGTGCCGGCGGGTCGTCGACGCCGGGCGGGGTCACGGCGGGGGGCAGTGCCAGCATCGGCAGCTTCGGCGCCGCAACGCCTGGCATCGGCGGTGCGGCGGGTGCTGCGAGCACGCCCGCCGGCCCGGGTGCGTTCCAGGGTGACGCGGGTGGCGCGGGCCAGGCGCAGACCGGTGGGCCGGGCGTTGGCGACGGTTACGGCGGTGGCGGCGGCGGGGGCTTTCAGGGGGCGTCGGTCGCGAACAACGTCACCAGCTCATCCGACAGCTACACCGGCGGCGTCGGTGGTGCGGGCGGCAACGGGTACTGGGCGGCCGGGGGCGGCGGCGCTGGCGGGTACGGCGCGATCCTGAGCGGGCCGCTCGGCAACTACACGGCCACGGGGTCGTCCACGGGCGGCGCGGGCGGGCAGGGCGGCAACGCGTTCTCGCAGGGCGGCGGTGGCGGTAGCGGGGGCGGCGGGTTCTTCCTGAACGCGACGAACCCGGGGCTCAGCTTCACCAACACCGGCGCCATCGCGGGCGGGGCGGGCGGCGCAGGCGGGGCCGAACTGGCGGGCTCGCGTGCCAACGCCTCGGGCGGCGGTGGCGGCGCAGGGGGCATCGGCGCGACGCTGGCGGGCGTGGCCGTCTCGGTCAGCAACACCGGCTCGATCGCGGGCGGCGCCGGGGGCGCCGGCGGCGCATCGGGCGGTGGCGTGGGTGGCACCGGTTCGCCGGGCAGCGGCGGGGATGGCGGGGCGGGCCTCGCATCGACCGGCGCGGGCGCGACCATCACCAACACCGGTGCCATCACCGGCGGGGCGGGCGGCGTCGGCGGGGCCAACAGCAACGGAGGCCCGAGCGGCGCCAACGGCGTGGGCGGCGCGGGCGTGACGGGCGCGGGCCTTGCGATCGTCAACAGCGCAAGCATCTCGGGCGGGCTGGGCGGCGACGGTGTCACGCGCGCCGCGGCGGTCGAGTTCACCGGCGGCGCCAACAGGCTCACGCTGAACGCGGGCTCGTCGATGACGGGCGCCATTGCCATCGGCACGGGCGCGACCGCCAGCGTGATTGCCGGCGCGGGCGGCCTCGCGGTCAACAACGCGCTGCTGCTCGGCGGCACGGGCACCATCGATACCAACGGGCATGACCTGGCGTGGACGGGCGCGATCTCCGGCGCCAGCGATCTGGTGAAGATCGGCGCGGGCGTGCTCACGCTGGGCGGCGCCGACACCCACGCAGGCGGTACCAATGTGGCGGTGGGTACCCTGCGTGCCGGCGCGGCCAACATCCTCAGCGCCGCCAGCGCCTTCACCGTGGCCCCGGGTGCCACGCTGGACCTGGCGGGCAACAGCCAGGCCATCGCGTCGATGGCCAACAGCGGCACGGTGTCGCTGGTGGGCACGGTGCCCGGCACCACGCTGACGGTCAACGGCCCCTGGGTGGGCAACGGCGGCACGCTGCGCCTGGGCACTTCGCTGGGCGGCAGCGCGAGCGCGAGCGACCGGCTCATCCTGAGCGGCGTCACCGCCGTCGCCAGTGGCACGACGAATGTGCAGGTCACCAACCTGGGCGGCCTGGGCGCGCTCACCACGGGCAACGGCATCGAGGTGATCAGCGCGATCAACGGCGCGACCACCACCGCGCAGACGACCAGGAGCGCGTTCGCGCTGGCCGGCGCGCATGTGGATGCCGGGGCTTATGAATACCGGCTGTACGCCGCCGACGCCACCGGCGCGGGCGAGAACTGGTACCTGCGCTCCACCGCCGCGGCGGTTGCGCCACCCGGCGGCGGCACGGGAACCGGCGGCGCAGGCGGCACTGGCGGCGCGCTCGTGCCCACCTACCGCGCCGAAGTGCCGCTGTACGCGGCGCTGCCCGAGCAGCTGCGCCAGTCCAGCCTCGCGATGCTCGGCAACATGCACCAGCGCACGGGCGACGACCTGTCCCCGGGGGCCAACACGGCCACGCCGGTGCAGGGCTACCGCCAGGCCTGGGGCCGCATCATCAGCACCGATCGCACCATCTCGCAGGGCGGGACCGTGAGCCCGACGAGCAAGGGACGCCTCACGGGCTTCCAGGCCGGCACCGACCTGTGGGCCGACCCCAACTGGCGCGTGGGCGTGTACGTCGGCCAGCTCGACGGCAACATGCGCGTGAACGGTTTCGCCAGCGGCCTGGCGAACCTCGCGGTCGGCACCAACGACCAGAAGAGCGAATACCTGGGCGCCTATGCGACCTGGAAGAACGAAGGCGGCCTGTATGTCGATGGCGTGCTGCAGGCCGGGCGCCACCGCTACACCGCCTCGCCCGCGCTGGGCGTTTCCGGCGGCGGCAAGGGCAACAGCGTGCTGGCGTCGGTCGAGGTGGGGCAGTCGTTCGCGATCGCGGAGAACTGGGCCATCGAGCCGCAGCTGCAGCTGGTGCACCAGCGCGTGAACCTCGGCGACGTGGGCATCCCCGGCGCCCTCGTGCAGCAGGACAGCCACAACGGCACGCTGGTGCGCGCCGGCGTGCGTGTGAAGGGCCAGATCGCCACCGGCGCCGGGCTGCTGCAGCCCTATGTGCGCGCCAACGTGTACCGCGGCAGCCGCGGCACCGATGTCACCCGCTTCATCGGCCCGGCCGGCTACGCGGACATCGCCACGCGCACCGGTGGCACCAGCACCGAGCTGGCGGCGGGCGCCACGCTGCAGGTGAGCGAGAACGTGGGCGTGTACGCGGAGCTGGGCAAGCAGTGGAGCTCGAGCGGCGATGCGCGCGTCAAGAGCGGGGTGAATGCGAGCGTGGGGTTCAAGGTGCGCTGGTGATTGAGTGACGGCGCGGGCCGCCCCCGAGCCCCGTCCCGTCCCGGTTTCGATTCCGCCTTCCTTTAAAGTGCCCCTGCCTGCACCAGGCAGGCGCACAGCGTGCCCCACGGCACGCAAGGGAGGAATCCGGATTGACCCCGAACGCAGTCGAAGCCGCGGCGCTGGCCCGCATCGCGCAAGCCGAGCAGGTCATCGACCGCCTGCACGCTGCCAATGACCCCCTGCTCGAAGAGCATCTCTACGAAGCCTGGCTGCGCAAGGGCGAGGCGCTCGCCGAGCTCGGCCGGCATGGCGAGCGCGTGGAACTCTGCGATGCATTGATTGCGCATGCCGATGCCGCGCCCGCGGGCCGCGCACTCTGGATCGCGCAGGCGTTCAACGCCAAGGGCAGTGCATGGCGGGTCCTCGGCGAGGCCAGGCGCGAGGTCGAGGCCTACGAAGAAGTCGAACGCCGCTTCGGCGATGCGAGCACCCCTGAAGTGCGCGCGTGGGTGGCCCGCGCCGCCTTCCAGCGCGCCGTGGTGGCCGGCTCCCTCGGCGGCGCGTTCGCCAAGGTGGACATGGTGCGCAGCTGCGAAGACATCGTGCGCCGCTACGCCGGCGATGCGCCCGAGGCCACGCGCGAGACCGTTGCGCGCGCCCGCATCTGGCGCGGCGAGCTGCTGGCCGACCTGGAGTACCCCACCGAATCGCGAGAAGCCTTCGATGCCGCCTGGCGCGACCTGGCCCATGCGCCCGAGCCCTCCGTGGCCGGCTGGGTCGGCCAATCGCGCATCACCCAGGCCATCCGCCTGGCCCAGGCCGGCCGGCGCGTCGAAGAGGCCATCCCCATGCTCGAAGAAGTGCTGGCCGCCTACAGGGTCGACCCGCGCGAGGCGCTGCGCGAAGTGCATGCGCGCGCCGGGTTCCTGCGCGCCGACATGCTCGACGACGCCGGCGAACACGCACTGGCACTGGCCGCCTGCGAAGACGTGCTGGCCGCGCACCTGGCCGACGAACTGCCCGGTGTCGCGCTGCGCGCCTGCCGCGCGATGGCGCTGAAGACGCATGTGCTGTATCGCCTGGACCGCGACGACGAAGTGCCGGCGGTACGCGCCGCGCTCATCGCGCGTTTCGGCCATCACACCGGCGAAGACATCGAGGAGTTGATGGCCGAGGTGATGTGCCGCACCGCCTACGACGCGGAGGAGCCCGAAGACGTGCTGCCCGCCTGCGACGCACTGGAGGCGCGCTTCGGTCAATCGACGCTCACACCGGTGCGGCGCTGGGTGGCGCGCGCCGGCGTGGCGCGCGGCCAGGCGCTGCGCGACCTGGACCATTCGGACGACGCCGCCGCCCAGTTCGATGCGGTGCACGCGCGCTTCGGCAAGCACACCGGCGAGACCGACCCCGAGTTGATCCTGACTGCAACGCGCGCCGCCATGGCCGGTGCCAGCGTGCTGCGCGGCGCCGGGCGCAACGACGAGGCGATCGCGCTGTACCAGGCGGCCGCGTCGGGCGTCGATGCGAGCGCGAGCCAGGCGCTGCGCGAGGAGGCCGTCCACGCGCGCCTGCAGATCATGGCCCTGCGCAATGAGCCGGCCGATGTGCAGGCGCCGATGCTGAACGCGCTGGCTGCGGATTTCGGACGCGACGCGGTGCCGGATCTGCGCAGGCAAGTGATCGATGCGATGTATTCCAGCGCACACGAACTGCGCGAGGCCGAGGCCTTCGAAGAAGCGATCGCGGCCTACGACCGCCTGCTCGCGCTCACGGCCGACGAGAGCGACGAGCAGGTTCTGCAGATCGTGGCGAGCGCCCTGCTCAACAAGGGCTACCTGCTGTTCAAGCTGGTGGACCGCCCGGCGGAGGCGCTGGTGGTGTACGACCAGCTCGTCGCGCGCTTTCGCAACATCACCTCGGAGGACATGCGCGATACCTTGTCGAAGGCGGCCGCGAGCCGCCAGGCCTGCCTCGTCACGCTCGACAAGCTCTCAGGCGCGGATTTCGGCGGCGACTTTCCGGACCTGCCCGTCGAAAAGCTCGACGAGATTCGCGCCACCATCACCCGCGGCTACGAGCTGGGCGAAGCCGGCCAGCAGCGCGAAGGCATCGCGCTGACCGACCAGGTGCTGGCCGAGCACATCGAAGCCAGCCACCCCGAGCTGCGCAACCAGTGCTCGCGTGCGCTGACCAACAAGACCTACATGCTCCAGCAACTGGGCCAGCTCGAAGGCGTGATCGCGTGCGCAGAAGAGATGGACGCGCGCTACGGCGAAGAGCTGTCGATGTCGATCCAGGAGCACGTGGCGCTGTGCCTGGGCTACAAGAGCACGGCGCTCGACAAGCTCGGGCGGCATGAGGAAGAGCAGGCGGTGTACAGCGACATCATCGCGCGCTGGGCCGGCTCCAACGTGATCGATCTGCGCCGGCGCGTGGCGCGCGCGATCTACTGCCAGGGCCTGACCCACAAACAGGCCGGCAACATCGACGCCGCGCTGGAAAGCTACGCGCAGCTCATCCGCACGGAGGGCGATGCGAAGGACGTCGCGTTGCAGGTCTGGGTGGCCAGGGCGATGCTCGACCAGGCGAGCGTGCTCGGCCAGCAAGGCGACCAGGCGGGGCGCGCCGAGGTCTACCAGACGCTCATCGCCCGTTTCGACGACAGCACCGATGCGCAGCTGCGCGAGCGCGTCGTCAACGCGAGCGAATGGCTTGCCGAGGCGTACGGCCTGCTGGGTCAGCACGAGCAGGAGTACACGACGATCAGGGACACGCTGCGGCGCTTCGGCACCCAGATGCCCGAGGCGCAGCGGGCGCGGCTGAGCCACCGGCTGGGGCCGATGACGCTGGGGCGGTTTGCGCGCAAGCTGATCGATCGGGTCAAAGGGAACAAACACTGAGCCGAAGGGGAATCGACATGTGGCCGTTCAAGAAAGAGAAAGAGCCGGGCAACGCCAAGTTCACCGCCTTTGCGCCGCTGGTGCTGGCGTCGGACCAGGTCATGGGACCGAACCGCCTGCCCGTGGGTTTTGCCTACCGGGTCAAGCCGAACAACCCGCACGACTCGGGCTGGATCTTCCTGAGCGGCAAGGAGAGCCAGGAGATGCTCGACAACAACCCGCCGAAGATCTGCCCGCTGAATTCCTTTCTCAAGATGGACCCGTCGCTGGCCGCCATCACCGAGAGTCCCGTGGGCTCGGCGTGGGAGCGCAGCGGTGCGCAGGCGCCTTGGGAAGAGGTGTTCGGCTTCAAACAATCCCGTTGAGCCGCCGGATCGAGGGGTGGCGACAATAGGGGGCGGGCCGTCGATGCGGCCGGCGTCCCATTCCCTCCCTCCGCGCATGCGAATCCACGAACTGAAACAACGCCTCCGCGAAGCCGGCGCGGGCCCCAGCCACGAGCAGCGCATCCTGCGGCTGTGGTCTCACGCGCTGCCGCGCGACAGCGGCCGGCGCCTGCCGCACAGTTTCTTTCCATCGTCGCTGATGGAGGCGCTGCCGGCCATCGAGGCCGAGCTGGCGGGGCTGGCGCGCATCCACACGGTGCATCCTGGCGCCGATGGTTCGGAGCGGCTGCTCGTCGCCCTGGCGGACGGCCAGACGGTCGAGAGCGTGCTGCTGCCGCGCGATGGCCTGTGCGTGTCGTCGCAGGTCGGCTGCGCGGTCGGGTGCCAGTTCTGCATGACCGGGCGCGACGGGTTGCTGCGCCAGGTGGGCAGCGCCGAGATCGTTGCGCAGGTCGCGCTCGCGCGCACGCGCCGGCCGGTGCGCAAGGTGGTGTTCATGGGCATGGGCGAGCCGGCCCACAACCTGGACAACGTGATGGAGGCCATCGAACTGCTCGGCACGGTGGGCAACATCGGCCACAAGAACCTGGTGTTCTCCACCGTGGGCGATCCGCGCGCGTTCGAGCGGTTGCACCGGGAACGGGTGAGGCCTGCGCTGGCGCTCTCGCTGCACACGACGAAGGCCGAGTTGCGCAAGACGCTGCTGCCGCGCGCGCCGAACATGACGCCCGAGGAGCTGGTCGATGCGGGCGAGCGCTATGCGCGCGCGACCGGCTACCCGATCCAGTACCAGTGGGCGCTGCTCGAAGGCATCAACGACGGGCAGGACGAGATCGACGGCCTCGTCAGGCTGCTCTCGGGCAAGTACGGCGTGCTGAACATGATTCCGTTCAACGCGGTGGATGGCGTGTCGTTCAGCCGTCCGTCGTGGGAGCACTGCAAGCAGATCGCCCGCACGCTGCACGAACGCGGCATCCTGACGAAGCTGCGCGATTCGGCCGGGCAGGACGTGGACGGCGGCTGCGGCCAGCTGAGGGCGCGCGCGGCCGGAGTGTCGGTGGTGCTGCGGCGAGGCGCTGCCGTTGCTACTGCCGGCTCACCGCAATGAGCGTCCACACGATCACCACGAGTTGAGCGAGGTTGATCAGGATGGCGGTGATGTGCGTTTTGCGGAACCCCGGAATCGCCTCCATGTAGTTGGACTTGATCTGCTCTCCGAGCGCGTCCATCTTGGGAATGACCTTCTTGCGCAGCACCACAGCCATCATCGCCAGTGCCGCCGCACCCGCGGCAATGCCAAGGCGCCCCGCGAACGCGAAGCTGATCGCCGTTGCGCTGGCCGTGATGAATGCACCGACGTAGTAGAGGTTGAAGAAGCCGCGCACGAAGCGCGCATCGAGCGGCGTGTCGTGCTTGAGCACCAGCAGCGGGATCGAGCCCATGATGAAGTAGGCCGTGGTGACGAGGAGCGCCACGGTGAAGAACAGGGCGGCGAACATGGCAGCGGACATCTGGAGGTTCCCGGCATGCGTGATGCACCCTGCGGATTGGGCGTCGATGTCCTGTGGCAAGGCAAGGGGGCTTCCATCTATTGAGCGGGTGGCGGCGCCGGCAAGAAAAAAGCCCCGTCAACGGGGCTCTCGAGGTGGAAGGATCAGTTGGAACCAGAAGGGTCGCTGTCGGGCGCCGCCGGTTCCTCATGTTTCAAGGCGGGTTTCTGGCCAGGCTGCGGCGCGTGGATGGCGCCGGGGGCGATTTCTTCGCCGTGGTGTTTCTTTTCCTGCTGCACTTTTTTGTCGTGCGCGACATTGCGTGGGTCGGTCATGAATGCATGTTGGACGCTGGCCGCATGCTGGGTGTGGGACAGGGCGCCTGTTGCGGGTCAGCATGGCGGGCCGGAAATCCCCGGACGAGGCGGCTGCCCTTCAAGCCGCAGGGCGCCGGTGTGCCCTGCTCGAGATGCTGATCGAATTCTTGTCGGGGTCCTTGGCATTGGCGAATGCGTACCCGTTGGCTTCGTGCACCGCGCCGAACACGAGGCCTTTAAGCGCCGCCTGCGCGGCGAACGCGGCGACGTCCTTCACATGGAAGCTCAGCTTCACGCCCACTTGTCCGAGCTTCACCGACTTGCCGGCCTGATGGATGAGGATGCCCGCCCCGCCGTCCGGATGCGTCAGTTCGATCAGGCCTTCGATGACTTCGCCGGTGGTGACAAAGCCGAAATGCCGGGCATAGAAGGCCGCGGATTTCTGCATGTCCCGCGCGTAGACGATGACGGTTCCGAGTGGCGATTCCATGAGGTGTCACGTATTGAAGATGCGGCGCCGGATTGTCATGCATCGTGCGCGGTGAACCTTGCATGGGAGTCCGGGCGCGAGCTGGTGCGAGATCTTCCGTACCAGAAGCGTGCGCGGCGCGTTGCCTCCGGTATCAGCAACCCCATCGCCGGCTGGGGCCGTCACGCAGATGCCTTTTGCCCGCGCGAAACTTGCTCAGGGTTTTCCCGCATCCGCGGGCCGGCCCCTCCAACACTCGCAAAGAACCCAATCATGAAGACCTCGCAACTCGCCCTCGCCGCCGCATTCGCGGTGCTCGCCGTTACTTCCGCGCAAGCCCAGCAGTCCGCCGGCCGCACGCGCGAAGCCGTCGAAGCCGAAGCCATCGCCGCCGCCCATGCACCGAACCAGAACGTCACCCGCGGCTCGCGCGGTGCGGACCCGTTCGTTTCCACGGCCGATGCAGACGCCATGTACAAGCAGGCCGTGGACACCGCCCACGCACCGAACCAGAACGTGACGCGCGGCTCGCGCGGGCCGGACCCGTTCACGGCGCAACGCGATCCGGCCCAGGTCTACCAGGAAGCCATGGCCACCGCCGCCGCGCCCGATCAGAACGTGACCAGCGGCTCGCGCGTGAACAGCAAGGTCGTCTCGACCCTGCAGAACTCGGTGCTGCAGTCGGCGCAAGGCAAGTAAACAGGTGGGCGAGCAGGGCGGGCAGTTGCCGCGCCACTGCCCGTGAGCGTCAGCCGGTAGCGACGGCGCTCATGCATCGCCCGCGGAGCGATGCGGGGAACCGGGGCCGATGCTTCAGGCGTACGCCTTGGAAGAAAGCTTCTGCAGCATCGCGTTCTGCCGCACTTCCTCGGAATCTCGCAGGCTCTTGGCGGCGCGGGCCGCCACATAGGCAACGTACAGGGTCTCGATGGCCTTGGCCCAGTCGTGCGCCTTCTGGGAAATGCCTTCGGGTTTGGCGGCCGATCCTGTCACGGCATTGGTCGAGAGATCGTCGTCCGGTCGCGCCGGTACGTCGAACCCCACCTTGCTGAGGATGTTGGCTTTCTGAAGGATGGTGAGCATGCGGTTGCCTCTCTGATTTCATCGCATTAGCAGATTAGTGCTACTCGGCGTCGGGCGCTATCAGCCGTATGACGTATGCGCCTGTCGTCCAACGCCGGGTTGCAGGGGCTGCTTTCAAGTTTCGTGCCATGAACGGATCGGCCGGCTGCCCGGCGGCGATTGTTCGTTCCCTGGAGTTTCCCTTGCGCATGGCCCGCATTTGGGTTGCCCGCCCCGCCGCACGATCGGGACTTACCCTGAAACTTCTGAGGCCGCGTGCTGCCACACGAGCGTGGCGGCGGCCAGGTCTTCGAGCGCGCTGCCGACGGCCTTGAACACGGTGCGCTCTTCGCTGCCCGTGCGGCCGGGGCGTTGCCCGCGGCATAACTCGGCGAGCGTGCCTTGAACCTCTTGCGCGCGCAGCGTGCCGGCCGCGATCGCATCGAGCAGGTCGCCCGATTTCTGCAGCGCTTCGTTCGTGTCGATGAAGGTGCGCGCACCCACGAAGCACTGCACATCGGCCTCGCGCATCGCGGGCGTGAAGCTGCCGATCAGGTCCAGGTGCGAGCCCGGTGCGAGCCATTCGCCGCGCACCAGCGGGGCGGAGGCCAGCGTGGCGCAGCTGACGATGTCTGCGTGGCGCACGGCCGCTTCCAGGTCCGTGGCCGCCCGCGCGTTCCAGCCTTCGGTGCGCAACTGCGCGGCCAGCGCTTCGGCGCCCTCGGGCCGGTGGTTCCATACCGCCACTTCGTCGATGGGACGCACGCTCGCATGCGCGGCCGGCAGCATGCGGGCGATGCGGCCGGTGCCCAGCAGCAGAAGGCGGCGCGCATCCTCGCGTGCGAGGAACGAAGCGCCGAGTGCCGAAGCCGCGGCGGTGCGGCGCGCGGTGATCTCATTGCCGTCCATCATTGCCAGCGGCACGCCGGTATGTGCGTCGTACAGCACATAGGTCGCATGCAGCCCGGGCAGGCCGCGCGCGCCGTTGCCGGGAAAGATGTTGATGGTCTTGATGCCGAGAAAGCCCGCATCGCTCCACGCCGGCATGATGAGCACGGTGCCCTTGTCCGCACCTGCGGCCTCGATGCTGTGCACATGACGCGGCGGCACCCGTGCCTCGGCCGAGAAAGCCGCGCGGAGGGCAGGCACCAGCTTCTTGAAACCCAGGGGCGCGCGGGTGGCGGCTTCGTCGAAGTGCTTCATGGTGGGGGCGAACGCATCGCGGTGTCGAAGAAGTCCGTCAGCGCCTGCTGGTAGGTGGTGCCGAATCGCGCTGCCGCCATCGGTTCGAGATGGCCGGCGCCGGGCACCTCGATCAGCCGCTTGGGCTCGCGCGCATCGGCGAAGAGCCGCTGCGAATGCGCATGCGGAATCACGCCATCGGCCGTGCCGTGGATCAGCAGCAGCGGAATCGGCGAGATGGCCGCCACGTATTTCGATGCCGCGTAGTCGTCGCTCACCAGCAGGCCCGCGCTGGAGAGCTTGTCGTTGGCGATCGACGTGTACGAGTAGAAGGTCGATTCGATCGCCGCAGCCTTCACACCGGCCCGGTTGCCCGAGCCGACGACGGCGATGGCATTGGTACCACCCAGGCTCTGCCCGAAGACGAAGAGGCGCTGTGCATCGACATCGCCGCGCGAGCGCACGTAGTTCAGCGCGGCGCTGGAGTCTTCGAACACGCCCTTCGGTTCGGGCACGCCTTCGGACTCGCCGTAGCCGCGGTAGTCGAACACGAACACGTTGTAGTCCTGCCGCGGCAGCCACGCCACGAAGCGCCAGTGCGTCGACATGTTCTGCGCATTGCCGTGGAAATGAACCACAGTGCCCTTGGCTTCCTTCGGGTTCTGCCGGCCCACGGCGGGAATGAACCAGCCGGTGAGGCGCGTGCCGTCTGCGCTTTTGAACTGCACGCTCTCGTAGCGCAGGCCCAGCGCGTCGGGCGTTTCGTAGCGCACGCGGTCGGGGTAATAGAACATCGACTGCACGCAGCCGCCGAGGAAGAGCGGCACGGCGCACAGCGCCAGCTTCATCCATCGGCGGACGGTGTTCGTCATTGCGGACCCGGGGCGCGGCGGTTTTCCGCGAGCATGTTGCAGAAGAGGGCACCTTGCTCGATCGCATCGTCGAGCGCGATGTGCGTGTGCGGCAGCTTGTCGAACCAGCGCTTGGGCATGGCGCGCTTGGTGCTGTCGCGGTAGTCGAGCCTGAGCATCGCCATTGCGAACGACTTGACGTCGAGCGCCGAATGGCTGAACGGGCTCTCGCCAGCGAAGCGCATCAGGTACCAGTAGACGAACAGGAAGTCGAAGCCCGCCGGGTAGGCCACGAACACCGGCCGCGCGGGCAGGCCCTTGAGCCAGGCCACGTAGTTCTTCATGGCGCGCGCCGGGTCCTGCAGGTCGGTGCGGCACGCGGCCCAGGCCTCCGGCTGGGTCTTCCACCAGGCGGCGGTCTTGGGATCGGCCTCGGCGCCGGGCAGGGTGTGCAGGTTGGCGCTGAAGGTGGAGAGGAGCTGCTTGTCGGCCGTGTAGGCGGCCGAGCCGAAGCTGAGCATCGAGTTCGGGCCGGGGATGGGGCCGTCGGATTCGACGTCGGTGCTGATGTAGATCTCGGTCATGGGGTCAATCGATTTCGAGGATGGACCCGACCGAGCGCTGGAGTTCTTCGACGAGTTCGGGGTCCATGTATTTGTATTCGTCGGGGATGTCGAGCACGTGGATCGGCTTGCCTTCCAGCATCCGTGTGAATTCGGCCACCAGCCGCGACTTGTGCTTTTCTTCCATCACGAGGATGACGTCGGCCCATTCGATGTCGTCGATGGAAACGCGGTGCCGCGCATTCGGGCTGGTGCCTGCGGAGCGCGCCGCGATCAGCGGATGGCGGCGCCAGAGTTGCTCGGCGGTGGGGCTGCGCCATTGGTTTCGGCTGCAGATGAAGAGGACGTTGCGCATGGGGCAAGTTAGGCCGTTGTGGGGATTCGTCCGATCTTGTCCAGCGCCACTGTCGCGTCGTACCGGCGGCGCAGGTCTTCCGCGAGCGGTTCGGCTGCCGGGACTTTCACTGCGAATGCGGAGATGGCCATCGGCGCGGAGGATAGCGCGGCAACCCGTCGGGGCTACGGCGCGCCGATCGCCTTCGCGTCCTTCGCGGCGATCCAGCCGCGCATCACGCGGCCCTGCGCGCTCACGAAGTCGACTTCGAGCAGGTCTGCCTTCCCGGACACGACGCCCAGCACATCGCCGCGAACGACGTAGGCGCGCCCCGCCTCGCCGGGCGACTTGCGCAGTGCCGTCCTGTCGGCGACCACGCTGACCAGGCGGGTCCATGTGCCCTTGTGCGTGAGGTCGAGGTCCAGGCCTTTGTCGATCAAGGGTGGCAGCACGTTGCCGCAGCCCGGCAACTGCTGTCCGCCCGGCAGGGCAAGGCTGACGCTGTCGGTGCCGGCGGACAGCCTCCCTTCGATGGCTGGCGCGGAACCTTCGCTGACCGTGCGGACCTCGGCCACGCCCTTGGCGCTGGCGCGGCCCGCGATCCGGAAGGCGCAACTGTCTTGCTGCGCAAAGCTGCCGCTCACGGCACCGCCGCCATCGACCGCCAGCATCAGGCCTTCGTACAGGCCCGGGCGCAGCACACCGCCCGCCTGCGCCCCCGTGGCGAACACCAGCGCCACGCCTGCGGCCCACAAGGCGCCTTTGATTCCGCGCATGCTCTTCATCGATTCATCTCCCTTGGGTGTCCCGGTTTGCGGACCGTCGAATCTATCAGTGGCCCAACTGGTTCCAGTCGAGCCCGTGCTTCGCGAGGTACTTGCGGAGGCGGTCCGCATCGTTCACCACGCTGCGTTGTGCGCGCGATGCCTGGAAGAGCTGGCGCCCCGCATCGGAGAGGCTGCGCGCCTGCTTGCACACGCGAACCACGGCGTCGAGTTGCAGCCGGTCGAACAGGTCCAGCGCAGCCGCTCGCTCTTTGCCCAGCAACGCATCCAGATCCACATCGCCGCTGAGCGTCGCCGTCGGCCCGCCGTGTTTCCACAGCCAGCGCAGCCGCGCGATCTCTGCCTCGACCAGTGCGACCGGAATGCGCCCGCCGTCCGCCAGCGTGGCCAGCCGCGTCACGCTCGCCGAGAGGTCGCGGAAGTTGCCGCTCCAGATCGCCTCGCCGCTCTGCGCGAACCGCAGGTAGCCTGCGCGCGCCTCGGCATTGAAGCGCACGACGCGATGGTTCTCGGCCGCGTGAATGGCCAGCAGGTGGTCGACGTTCGGCTCGATGTCCTCGGGCCGCTGCGCGAGGCCCGGCAGGTCGTACGTCCAGAGGTTGATCCGCGCGAACAGGTCTTCGCGGAACCGCCCTTCGGCCACGTCGCTACGCAGGTCGCGGTTGGTGCCGGCGATCAGCTGGAAGTCGCTTTCCACTTCCTTGTCCGCGCCCACGGGAAAAAAGCGCTTCTCCTCGATGGCCTTGAGCAGCATGGCCTGCTCGTCGGGCCCGAGTTCGCCGATCTCGTCGAGGAACAACGCGCCCTGGTTCGCGGTACGCAGCAGCCCGGCGCGATCGCTCGCGGCGCCGGTGAAGGAGCCCTTCTTGTGCCCGAACAAGGTGGAAGCCGCACCGTCGCCGCGCAGCGTGGCGCAGTTCACTTCCACGAACGGCCCGGTCATCTGGTGCCGCGCCTGCTTCAGCTCGAACATGCGCCGCGCCAGGAACGACTTGCCTGCGCCGGTCGGCCCGACCAGCAATATCGGCGCGCGTGAGCGCACGGCGACGCGCTCGATCTCGTCGATGAGCGCATTGAAGCGCGCGTTGCGCGTGGCGATGCCGCTCTTGAGGAACGCCACCGCATCGCGCTGCTCCGCATCGAAGCGCCGCGCGATCACGTCGTAGCGCGAGAGGTCCAGGTCGATCAGCGTGCAGGTGCCGGCTTCGCCCTCGCGCTGCTTCTTCGGTGGCGAGGTCTGCGCGAGCACGCCCGGCACCACGCGAGATTCGGACAGCAGGAACATGCAGATCTGCGCGACGTGCGTGCCGGTGGTGATGTGCGTCCAGTACTGCTCGCGCTCGGTGTCGAACGCGTAGGCGCGCGCCCAGTCGTACAGGCGCGTGTAGACCTCGCCGAAATCCCATGGGTCTTCGAGGTCGAGCGGCACGAGGTTGACGGTGGTCTCGGGCGATACGGTGGCGATGTCGGCCTTGACCACTTCGGCCAGCGCCTTGTGGCGCAGCGTGTAGAGCAGTTCCATGCGCGAGACGACCATGTCCTCGTGCTGCGCGAGCGAGACGGTGGGACGCCACTTGTTCCAGCGGCCTGCGCCCTGGCCGGCATCGAGCTGGGTGCCGAGGAAGCCGATGACGATGATGGATTTTTTCTTCATTGATTGGATAAAAGGCTAGCCAAAATTATAAGAAGTATCGGATGACGTCTCTCTTGGACATCAATTTTCTAGGCGATAAGTAGGAAAAGATTCAATCAAATCAACAGGTTGCGAGATTTATTCGGCAAACGACCCAGAGCTGGCACACCCGTTGCGATAAGGATCACACATCCAAGAAATCGAACGAACAAAAAGAACCTCACAAGGAGAAGTCACATGGCCAACCTTCAACTCTTCCAGACCCGCCGTGGCGCCCTGCAGCCTTCGGCCACCGCGCTCAACGAAGCGGGTGGCGTGGCTTACGCGCTGTCGCCCAAGCACCAGCTGGCGCAACTCGCCGCAACCGGTTGCCTGAACAACACCTTCTACGCACAGGCGCAGGACCAGCTCGACGCCGTGCTGGCCCTGCACCCGCGAAGTCGATCCGGTGTTCGTTGCCAAGACCGCCGTGTACGCACGCCGTGCCGGCCACATGAAGGACATGCCGGCGCTGCTGGCCGCGACGCTGGCGGTGCGCGACGTGTCGCTGCTCGCCAAGGTGTTCTCCCGCGTGGTGGACAACGGCAAGATGCTGCGCAACTTCGTGCAGATGCTGCGTTCGGGTGCCGTGGGCCGCAAGTCGCTCGGTACGCGTCCGAAGAAGCTCGTGCAGCAATGGCTGCTCGAAGCGACCGAGGCGCAACTGCTGAACGCCTCGGTGGGCAACGCGCCTTCGCTGGCCGACGTGGTGAAGATGGTTCACCCCAAGCCCGTCGAAGCCTGGCGCGCCGCGTGGTTCGCATGGCTGATCGATCGTCCGTATGCGCTGGAGGCCCTGCCTCCGGTGACGCAGGCTTTCGAGCGCTTCAAGCGAGACCGTTCGCTCGAGGTGCCGGACGTGCCGTTCCAGATGCTGTCCGCGCTGGAGCTGGACACCCAGGCCTGGGCGCAGATCGCGCAGCGTGGTTCGTGGCAGATGGTGCGTCAGAACCTGAACACCTTTGCGCGCCACGGCGTGTTCGAACTGCCGGGCCTCGCCGATGCAGTGGCTGCCAAGCTGCGTGACCCGCAGGCCGTGGCCAAGGCGCGCGTGCTGCCGTACCAGCTGATGGCGGCCTTCACCGCAACCGGCGCCGAGGTGCCGCACGTGGTGAAGGAAGCGCTGCAGGACGCGATGGAACTCGCGCTGGCCAACGTGCCGGTGTTAGAGGGCCGCGTGGTGGTCTGCCCCGACGTGTCGGGCTCGATGAGCTCGCCGGTGACGGGCCACCGCGGTTCTGCGACCTCGGCGGTGCGCTGCATCGACGTGGCCGCGCTGGTGGCCGCCGCCGTGCTGCGCCGCAATGCGGATGCGCGTGTGCTGCCCTTCGAGACGAAGGTGGTGTCGCTCAAGCTGAATCCCCGCGATTCGGTGATGACCAACGCGGCCAAGCTGGCGGCGGTGGGTGGCGGCGGTACCTCGTGCAGCGCGCCGCTGGCGCTGCTGAACAAGGAGAAGGCGCAAGCCGATCTGGTGGTGCTGGTGTCGGACAACGAATCGTGGGCCGACCGCGCACGTGGCCGCGGTACCGCGACCATGCAGGAGTGGGAGGCGTTCAAGCAGCGCAACCCGAAGGCGCGGATGGTGTGCATCGACATCCAGCCGTACGCGACCACCCAGGCGCAGGAGCGCGACGATGTGCTGAACATCGGCGGCTTCAGCGACGAAGTGTTCAAGCTGCTGGCGGTGTATGCCGCGGGTGGCCTGGGCGCCGACCACTGGGTGGGTGTGATCGAAGAGACTTCGATCTGAGAGAAAAGAGAGAGGGTGCCGTGGGCCTTGGCCCGCGGTGCCCGATCCGAAGAAATTGAACGTCGTCGTTCGGCGAATGCAGATGCGAGTACATCCAACCATGTTCTTCCTCGCACCGAATGTTTGTCGCCGAACGGGGGTGCAAGTTGTTGTGCGAATGCAGGCAGGACTACATCTGGTTTGACCAGGGTTTGACCAGGGTTTGACCAGGGTTCGACTCCCGGCGCCGGTTCTCCGGCGTGGTCTACGTCTTGCCATCCTTGTCGCACTGTTTTTTGCAGCGAATGCTGACGGAACTACAGCCTCCAACGCTCGGGGTCGCGGGTTCGAATCCCGCCGGTCGAAAGACCGTAGCTCAGCGGTCAGAGCACGAAAACGTTTCGTCGATTCTTGTCGCTGCTTTTTTTGTTTTGAGGTGAATGCAGGTGGGTTTACAGGTAAGAGCGTCATGGTCTTGGCCATGAAGGTCCCGGGTCCGAGTCCCGGTCTGTTTCGGCAGATAGCTCAGTTCACAACCCACCGTTTCTCGTCACCTCCTTTTTCGTTGTCGTTGAACAGAAGAAAGAAGATATGTTGGAAGAAGATCGCACCCAGGAACGGATCGGCTACGTGCTGAGCGGCACCGGCTGGGCCACGTTGAGTTTTCGTGCCGATGCGGGGCCCATGGCCTTCGCGGTGTCGTACCTGCACGATTCGCTGGGCGACCTCGCTCGCATGGGGCTCGATCTGGTGAAGGGCGCACAGCACGCCTCTGCGGTCTTCATGGACGAGCCCGGCGAGGTTCATCTGGTGGTGACGGGCGAGAAGGACGAACTGGCCTTCGAGCTGCGCGGCTATCGCGATTGGGCCAGCTGGGAAATGACGGCCATGGACAACTACCAGGTGCTCGACCGCGGAACCTTCCAGCGCGTGGACCTGGTGCGCAACATCCATGCGATCCTGGAGCGCATCTATGTGGAATTGGGGCTTGCGAAGTACCGCGAGCTTTGGGTGGAGCACGATTTCCCGCTCCGCACGTACGAAGGACTCATCGCGGCATTCAAGAAGTGGCCGTGGGCTTCCTGGAAGTAGAAAACGAACAAAGAGATAGACATTCGGAGAGAAAAGAAATGAAACAGAACTACAAACTGCATGAAGTGGCCAACGGCGTCCCCGTGAAGATGTGGACCAACGGCGTCCCGGTCGAAGACGAAGCGCAAAAGCAGCTCGAGAACGCCGCCCGCCTGCCCATCGTGTTCAAGCACATCGCGGCCATGCCCGACGTGCACTACGGCATCGGCGCGACCGTGGGCTCGGTGATCCCGACCTTCAAGGCCATCATTCCCGCCGCCGTCGGTGTGGACATCGGCTGCGGAATGATGGCTTGCAAGACCACGCTCAACGCGCGCGACCTGCCCGACAACCTGGGCCCGCTGCGTTCGGCGATCGAGAAGGCCGTGCCGCACGGAAGCAACCCCAAGCGCATGGGCCGCGACAAGGGCTCGTGGGAAACGCCGCCCGACGAAACTGATGCGGCCTGGGCCCAACTGGTGGATGAGTTCGATGCAATCTGCGAGGACTACCCGCGCATCAAGAACACCAACAACCACAAGCACCTGGGAACGCTGGGCACCGGCAACCACTTCATCGAGGTGTGCCTCGACGAAGCGGGGGCTGTGTGGTTCATGCTGCACTCGGGTTCGCGCGGCGTGGGCAACGCCATCGGCACGCACTTCATCGAGCTTGCTAAGAAGGACGCCGAGCTGCACCAGCGCAACCTGCCCGACCAGGACCTGGCGTACTTCGAGGAAGGCGCCCAGTACTTCGGCGACTACGTGCGCGCGGTGGGCTGGGCCCAGAAGTTCGCGCGTGCGAACCGCGAAGTGATGATGCAGCGCGTGGTCGCCGCCGCGCGCAAGGTGATCACCAAGCCTTTCGAGGCGCACGTGGAAGCGGTGAACTGCCACCACAACTACGTGAGCCGCGAGACGCACTTCGGCGAAGACGTGTTCGTCACCCGCAAGGGCGCGGTGAGTGCCAAGCTTGGCGAACTCGGGATCATCCCCGGCAGCATGGGTGCCAAGAGCTACATCGTGCGCGGAAAGGGCAACCCCGAAAGCTTCATGAGCTGCAGCCACGGCGCCGGTCGAAAGATGAGCCGTATCAAGGCCAAGAAGCTCTACACCGTCGCCGACCAGATCGCCGCAACCGAAGGCGTGGAATGCCGCAAGGACGCCGACGTGATCGACGAAATTCCGATGGCCTACAAGGACATCGACGCGGTGATGGCGGCGCAGCAGGACCTGGTGGAGGTGGTTTACACGCTCAAGCAGGTGGTTTGCGTCAAAGGTTAGACAAAGGCCGTCGGCATATGCCCGGCCGATCAATGGAGGACAAGACCATGAGAAGCAACAAGCAACGCCGCGCCGAAATAGACGCGAATTTCCCCGGGCACGTCCCTCGCAGCGGGGCGCAGATGCATGCGCCCGACCGAGATGCGCGAGCGTGGGCGCGTTACTTTTTTCTGGAGGCCGCATGAACGCGCGTTCGCATGAGGTGACGTCGCTTTCATCGGACAAGGAGGCCGAAGTGGTTGCGTTGCGCGAAACGTTGCGGCGCCTCGGCTCGGGGTTCGAGTTTGCCGTATGTGGTGTCGCCGCGGATGTCGATGACGTCGGCGAAGCGCATCATCGTGCGGTGCTGCGCCTGCTGTGCGACGACATCGAGGCGGGCGCCCAACGCTACCGCCGGGAAGCGATCGCACGCGATCCTTCGCTCGCCTCGGTATTCGTCGCCGGTTTCGCGTTCGATACCGATGTCGATGCCGCGCGAGCCACGCCGCTCGAAGCATCGGCGGTGGTCCGCGCCGACAGCTTCGCGCCGCAGTACTACGTGGACTCTAAGCGCGACCCCGAGGAGGTCTCGTGGTTCGAATGGTTCTGCGAGGCCTTCGGCCATCCGCCTCACTTGCTGCGTGTCGCGGACGCGGCCGATTGCGCGCAGCTGTTTTCGCGTTTTTGCCAATGCACTGGACTGCTGTCGGGTGAAGACATCGTCGTGCTCGATTGGGTCGGCGACCCGGAGCGCGAACCGGAACGCAGCAAGTGGAGCAACTATTTCGATGACGGCAAGGAGTGGTGGGGCATCTGGTGCTTCACGGTGTGGAACCCGCGCCGGCGCATCCTGGCCGCGGCGATGGCCAGCCAGACCGACTGAGCTGGCCGCCGCGTTGTGCCGGCGAAAGAAAACGACAGACAAGAACGAGAATTTCGAGCCATGAAGCAAGAAGAACAGAAGGAGTTCCTCCGCTCCGCCCACCCCATAGCCCCCGCCATGCGCGAGGAGATCATGGCCAACCTGCGCGCCATCGAGCAGCGCCACGACGTCACCGTCCTCTTCGCCTGCGAATCCGGCAGCCGCGGCTGGGGCTTTGCCTCGCCCGACAGCGACTATGACGTGCGCTTCATCTACGTGAACCGCCTGCCGTGGTACCTCACGGTGACGCCGCAGCGCGATGTGATCGAGGTGCCGATCAGCGGCGACCTGGACATCAACGGCTGGGACCTGCGCAAGGCGCTGGGCCTGATGCGCGAATCGAACCCGACGCTGCTCGAGTGGCTGCGCTCGCCCGTCGTCTACCGCGACGATGCGGTCGCGATGCCGCGTTTTCGCGCGCTCTCGGAAGCGGTGTTCTCCAACGCGCGCGCGTGGCATCACTACAGCTCGATGGCGAAGAAGAACTTCCGCGAGCACCTGCAAGCCGACGAGGTGCGCTACAAGAAATACCTCTACGTGCTGCGCCCGCTGCTGGCCGCGCGCTGGATCCGCACGCAGCCCGGCGTGCCGCCGATGCGTTTTGCCGAATTGGCGCAGCGTACGCTCGACGTCGTGCGCGATGCCGCGCTGGTCGACGAGATCAACGCACTGCTCGAAGTGAAGATGCGCGCCGGCGAAGCCGCGACCAGCCCGCGCTGGCCCGGCATCCACGCGTTCATCGAAGCCGAACTGGCGGCCAACGCTGCGGTGCCGATCACGTCGCTGCCGCAGGCCGGTGAGGCGGGGCTCGACGCGTTTCTTTGCGAGACGGTCCTGCGCTTCGACGGAGCTGCGCAGGAAGGAGGCCGCGCATGATCGAACTGGACGGTTCCCAAGGCGAGGGCGGCGGACAGATCCTGCGCACCAGCCTCGCGCTGTCGGTGGTGACGGGTCAACCCCTCGCCATCGAGAAGATTCGCGCAGGCCGCGCCAAGCCGGGCCTGATGCGCCAGCACCTCGCGTGCGTGAAGGCCGCGGCCGAAATCAGCGGCGCGCAGGTCGAAGGTGCGGAGCTCGGTTCGCAATCGCTGCGCTTCACCCCGGGCCCGGTGCGCGCAGGCGACTACCGCTTCGCCATCGCCAGCGCGGGCAGTTGCATGCTGGTGTTGCAGACCGTGCTGCCGCCGCTGCTGCTCGCTGGTGCGCGAAGCACGGTGCACCTGAGCGGCGGCACGCACAACCCGATGGCGCCGCCCTTCCATTTCCTGGAGCGCGCCTTCACGCCGCTGGTGCGACGCCTCGGCGCTGACCTGCAATTGACGCTGCGCCGCTGTGGCTTCTATCCGGCGGGCGGTGGTGAGGTCGAAGCGACCATCGTGCCGGCCGCGGGCGCATTGCAGCCTTTCGACCTGATGGCGCGCGGCGCGCAGCAATCGGCCCATGCGGAATGCCTGGCACCGGGCCTGCCGCGCCATGTATCGACGCGCGAGCTCGATACGCTGGGCGGCGCGATGGGCTGGTCCGGCGAGCAATTGCGCCTTGGTGCAGTGCGTCAGAACGAAGGCCCGGGCAATGCGCTGATCGCCACGCTGGCCTATGAACACGTCACCGAGGTGTTCACGACCTTCGGCGAGAAGACGCTCAGCGCCGAGCAGGTGGCGCACGGTCTGGTGAAAGAATTGCGCGCATTCCAGAAGAGCGAGGCGGCCGTCGGACCGCACCTGGCCGATCAGCTTGCACTGCTGCTGGCCCTCGCCGTGTGGCAGGGGCGCAGGCCCGCCGCGTTCACCTGCAGCGAAGTGACGGAGCACACGCGCACCAACTGCGCGGTGATCGAGCGCTTCCTGCCGGTGCGCTTCACGATCGCCGAGAGCCGCGCGGCCTCGACGGTGCAGGTCTCGCCGGCCTGATGGAATGAAGGCGCCTGCTCGCTCAGGCGAGCGGCGTCGGTGCCATCGAGAGCCATCGACATCCCCATGCCGAGCGGAAAACTCCTTTCCGCTCGCGCGGTTGAACCGTCCGGGGAGCGCGCGGACACTCGCCCGAACCCTTTCAGGAAAGATCGAGCGATGCCTGTCCAATCCTTCGTCTACAACAGCGTTCCCCAGCGCGTGGTCTTCGGTGCGGGCTCGCTCCAGCACCTGGCGCGCGAGATCGATGCGATCGGCGCGCGGCGCGCGCTGGTGCTCTCCACGCCCGAGCAGCGCCCGCAGGCCGAGCGCATCGCCGACATGCTGGGTGCGCGCGCGGCCGGCGTGTTCGACCGCGCCGTGATGCACGTGCCCATCGAAACCGCGCGCGAAGCGCGGGATGTGGCGCAGCGCCTGGGTGCGGAATGCGCCGTGGCCATCGGCGGCGGTTCGACCACGGGGCTGGGCAAGGCCATCGCGCTCGATTCCGGCCTGCCGATCCTCGCGATCCCGACCACCTACGCGGGCTCCGAGATGACGCCGATCTACGGCATCACCGAGGCCGGCATGAAGAAGACCGGCAAGGACTGGCGTGTGCTGCCGCGCACCGTGATCTACGACCCCGAGCTTTCGCTGAGCCTGCCCGTGGGCATGAGCGTGACCAGCGGCATCAACGCCATCGCGCATGCGGCCGAAGGCCTGTACGCGAGCGACGCGAATCCGGTCATGGACCTGATGGCGCACGAAGGCATCGCCGCGCTGGGCCGCGCATTGCCGGCGATCCGCGCATCGGCGCAGGACCCGGTCGCGCGCAGCGATGCGCTCTACGGCGCCTGGCTCTGCGGCACCGTGCTCGGCAATGTCGGCATGGCGCTGCACCACAAGCTGTGCCACACGCTGGGTGGCAGCTTCAACCTGCCGCATGCGGAGACGCACACCATCGTGCTGCCGCATGCGCTGGCTTACAACGCCGCGGCGGCGCCCGAAGCCATGGCGCGCATCGCGAAAGCACTCGGTGCAGGCAATGCGGCGCAGGCCGTGTTCGACCTCGCGCGCGACAACGGCGCGTCGGTCGCGCTGCGCGACATCGGCATGAAGGAGTCGGACCTGGACCTGGCCTGCGCGCATGCGCTCCAGAACCAGTACCCCAATCCGCGCCCCCTGGAGCGCGATGCGATTCGTGCCTTGCTGCAGAACGCGTGGGAAGGTGCGCGGCCCTGACAGGGCCGAGGGAGCGTGTTCTTACAGGCCGGCCTGGCGGGTGAACGACACCGTGGGCTTCTTGTAGGCCGACGGCACCTGGTCGCGATAGAACGCGCGCTTGTCCAGGCTTTGCAGCGGGTCGTGCGCGGTGGCGACGGCTTCTTCGCGCACGCTGCTGCGCTCGCGCGTGGAATTGGCGACGGCCACGCCTTCGGCGGCGGCGTCCGAATAGATGTTGCCGCTGCGTGCGGTGGCCACGGCTTGCGCCTGCACGTCGGCACGGGCTGCGGCCGAGGTGATCGCGTGCACGCCTTCATAGGCTTCGGCGTGCGCGCCTGCAGCACCCAGCATGGCGAGCGCTGCGGCGGAAAGAGCGATGAGTTGGCTGGTTTTCATGATGTGTCCCTTCGGATGACGGTGTGGACGGCGGACATTCGTCGTTGCCACGGGATGCAGTGTGAAACCGCATCGTGGTTCGCGCTGTGCGTTTGCGCACCGCTTTCGCCAACTACAGGGACAAGGCTGCGGGCTGCGGATACAGCACTTCGAGCGGCTCGGAGCGGCCGCGCACGGCGAGCGCTTCGGGTGCTCCCATCGCATCCGCAACGCCGGCCTGTTGTGCCGCGAACAGCGAGACGACCAGGCGCGACGCGGCCGTCTTCGAGTGGTCCTGCAGGCGGCTTGCGGTGTTCACCACTTCGCCGATGGCGGTGAAGGTGGTGGTCTCCAGGTAGCCCACTTCACCGACCGCCGCGCGCCCCGCATGCAGGCCCATGCCGAACTCCAGGCGCTGCCCGAACTGCGCCTCGAAACCTTCGCTCCATGTGTCCATGCGCTGGGCGATCAGCGTGGTCGCATGCAGTGCCTGCCGGCATGCGGTGGGCAGGTCGGTCTCGAGTCCGAAGATCGCCATCACGCTGTCGCCGATGAACTGGTTGGGCACGCCACCGCTCTCGCGCACGGCCGCGCCGACGGTGGCGAAGTAGCGGTCGAGCACATAGGCGAGATCGAAGGGCCACTGCCGCTCCGAGAGCCCCGACCAGCGCCTGAGGTCGACGAAGAGGATCGCCACGTCGCGCTCGCGCCCGAAGCTGCCGACCGGCGCGGGCCGGCCCGCGTTGGGCAGCGGTGCAAAGAGCGGCGTGACTTCGATGTCGCCATGCGGGCGCAGCTGGCAGGCCAGCCGTACGTCGGCCGGCGCGCGCACGCGTTCGAGCGTGCGCTGCTCGTCGCGGCCCGGCTCGCCGATGTGCCCGGCCGCGCCGATCACACGCACACGGCAGGTGGAGCAGCGCGCGCGGCCGCCGCAGATCGACACATGCGCGATGCCGTGCGAGCGGCTCGCTTCCAGCACGCTCCAGCCGCGCGGCACCTGCACCGTGCGGTCGGGGTAGCGCAGCGCGATGGACGGCTGGCGCGAAAGGCGCGCAAACCAGTTGCGTCCCCAGCGTGCCGAGAGCAGTGCCAGCAGCGCCAGCACATACAGCCACTTGAGGCTCTGTTCGGCTTCGTTCAACGCCAGCCCTTGCGCGGGCGTCGGCACCGGCACGGTCGGCACGCCGGTCCACTGGAACTCGCGCCCGATCGAGATGAACCCCATCGCCGCCGTGAACGGGAGCACTACCGCCATCGCCAGCAGCAGGGAAGACAAGCGCCGGTACAGCGGCTGTGCTCGCAGCGCGAAGTGCAGGCCGAGGCAGCCGTGGGTCCAGGCCGCGAGCATCAGGCTGAACTGGGCGGCCGCACCCGGCAGGCTCCAGAGACCCCAGACCACGCGCACGTAGGAGCCGTCGATGCCGTAGGCCTCGTAGGCGCCGCGTATCGCCGTCAGATGGGTGGCGATGAGCAGCGGCAGCGCAAAGCCCAGCACCACGCGCAGGGCCTCCAGCGGTGGCATGCGCAGCGTGCGCCGCTCCCACAGGGCGACGACGGCCAGCGCCAGGTGCGTGAGGGCGGCGCCATAGAGCAGCACCGTCCCCGGCAGGCTGTGCCAGAACTTCTGCGCGCCGCGCAGCACGCTCTCGGCCAGCGCAAAGGAATAGATGCCCAGCGAATGGTTCAGCAGGTGCAGCGTCACGTAGCCCATCAGCACCAGCCCGCTCACCCAACGCAGATTGCGCCGTGTCGGCGGTTTCAGGGGAAAAGGCTGGGGAGGGGAACGTCTGTCCATGAACGGGTTCGAAGCGGCACCCGAGCATAATGCGCGCGCCCCTACCGACCGGCATGGCCACACCAGCATCCACTCCCCGCTCCAGCCTCGCGCTGCGCCAGATCGCGCTGCTCGAAGGCCTCTCCGACCAGCGCCTGGACCTGCTCGCCCAGCAGTGCCTGTGGCACAGCGTGGAGGCGGGCAAGCCGCTGCTCCTGCGCGCCGAACAGCAGGGCGAGGTGTTCCTGCTGGTCTCGGGCCGGGTGCGGGTGACGACCTATTCGGCCAACGGCCGGCAGGTCACCTTCCGCGATGCCGAGGCCGGCCAGTACTTCGGCGACATCGCCGCCATCGACGGCGGCCCGCGTTCCGCCGACGTGGTCACGCTGGAGCCCAGCGTGGTCGCCAGCCTCGACCGCCCCGCCTTCATGGCCCTCTTGCGCGACGAGCCGTTGGTGGCCGAGCGGGTGATGCAGCGGCTGGCATCGCTGGTGCGGCAACTCTCCGAACGCGTGATCGACCTGAGCACGCTCGGCGTGCAGAACCGGCTGCATGCCGAGCTGCTGCGCCTGGCGCGCGCCGCCGGCATCGAGGGCAACGAGTCCCGGCTGGAGCCCGCCCCCAAGCATGCGGAGCTGGCCAGCCAGATCAGCACGAACCGCGAGCAAGTCACGCGCGAACTCAATGTGCTGGTGCGCAGCGGCGTGTTGCGCAAGGACGGCAAGGCGCTGTTAGTGGCCGACGCCGCCCGCCTCGAGCTCATGGTCTCGCAGGTGCGTGGCGACGCCGGCTGAACCGGCGGATCAGTTCCAGCGTCCGTTCGTCCCGCCGACGCTGAAGCGGCCCGCGCCCAGCAGCACCACGGTCAGCGCGCCGAACAGGTACAGGCCCTGCAGTTCCAGCGCCCAGCCGCCCTGCTTGGTCAGTGCGAACAGGTCGGCCATGTGCACGAGGCCGAGGGCCACGATCATGTTGATGACGATCACCCCGGCGGCGGCGCGGGTCCAGAAGCCGGCGAGCAGCAGCAGCGGCGCCACGATTTCACCGACATACACGAGATAGGCCAGCCCGCCCGGCAGGCCCGCCTTGGCCAGCATGCCGCCGATGAAGCCGACGCCGGCCGACAGCTTGAAGATGCCGTGCAGCAGCACGAGCACGCCGATGGTCACGCGCAGCAGCAGCTTGCCGGCATCGTCCAGCGAGGCGGGGGAGGGCGAGGCGAGCGACGACGGTGTGAGCGACGCACGCGAGGTATTGGCGGCTACGGTGTTCATGGCAGATCCTTGCGAACTTGAAAAAGGAAGGGTCCGCCACGGAATGCGGCGGTTGCGGTTCCAGTGTGCGGAGCTGCCGGAAAGCAGGATGTGCGTTTACGCACATCTTTTGGTGAAAGGCTCGGTCAGTGGGCGCCGAAGTGGCTGGTCCACTTGCGCTCGTAGTCCATTTTCTGGAAATGCGCCGCCATGAAATCGATGAAGCTGCGCACCTTCGCCGACAGATGCTTGCGGCTCGGGTACGCCAGGTTGATCGTCAGGTGCGGCAGGTCCCAGTCGTCCAGCGTGGGCACGAGGCGGCCGGCCACGATGTCTTCATGGACGATGTAGGTCGGCTGCACCAGGATGCCCATGCCGTCGAGTGCGGCGGCGCGCAGCACCTGGCCGTCGTTCGATTCGAGCAGGCCGTTGACGGACACCGTGTGCGTCTCGCCCTTGCGCGTGAAGCGCAGCTCGTTCGGGCTGTTGGCGTGGGTGTAGATCAGCAGCTTGTGCTGCTTGAGCTCGTCCAGCGTCTTCGGAAAGCCGTGATGCGCGAAGTAGCGGGGCGACGCCGCGAGGATGCGCCGCGTCTCGCCGAGCCGGCGGATCGTGACGTTCGAATCGGGCTCGAATTCGCGCGTGCGGATCGCCACGTCGATGTTGTTGTCGATCAGGTCGAAGTAGCGGTTGGCCGCCTCCACGTGCACCGTCACGCCCGGATAGCGCTGCGTGTAGTCGCGCAGGAGCGGCGCGATGTGATGGATCGAGAACGACAGCGAGGCGGTGATGCGCAGCACGCCAGTCGGATTGAGCGCGGTGGCGTTCACCGTCGACTCTGCATCGGCCAGGTCGGCCAGGATGGTCTTGGCGCGCGCGCAGAACTCGCGGCCGGTGTCGGTGAGGTAGAGGCGCCGCGTATTGCGCTCCACCAGCCGCGCGCCGAGCCGGGCTTCGAGTGCACTCAGGTGGCGGCTCGCGGCGGCGTTCGAGAGGCCCAGCGCCTCGGCCGCACGGCTCAGGCTGCCGGCATCGGCGATCTGCACGAGCAGTGCGATTTCGGTCCAGCGGTCCATGGCGGGTGTCTCCGGGAGGCTTGTCTTGGGTGGCGGCTGGTTCCGGGGAATTGACCGTGGCCCCGGGCGTTACCGAGCGGTGGATTTTAGGAGGCCATCCACTGCGCCGCGATAGCGCGTGCCCGGAGCGCAGGCGCAAAAAAAGAGGGACCGGCGACGGTCCCTCTTTGCCTCGTGCCGGCCGCGCGGCCGGATCTCAGCCCAGCAGGCCGTGCAGGATGTTCGTCACCGGCGACTGCGCATTGCCGGTGCCGTGGTCGAGCAGGCTGGTGATCGGCGTCACGACCTCGGTCACCAGCGGGGCGACCGTGTGTTCGACAGTGGCGACCACGGGTGCCACCGCCGAGCCTGCACCGGCCAGGATGTCGGTCACGGGCGCCGCGACACCGGTCGCCGCGTGGGTCGCGCTGGACGCGATCGGCTCGACGGCATCGGCCACGCTGACCACCGCCGAGACCGGCTCGAGGATGTTGGCGGCCGGGCCGTTGCCGCCCAGCAGTCCGCCGAGCAGGTTGCCCACGAGGCCGTCCTGGCCAAGGACGCTGCCGAGGAGGCCACCGTCGCCGCCCAGGAGGCCACCGACGATGCCGTCTTCGCCGAGCACGCCGCCGAGGAGGCCGCCGTCGCCACCCAGGAGGCCGCCGACGATGCCGTCTTCGCCGAGCACGCCGCCGAGGAGACCGCCGTCGCCGCCCAGGAGGCCGCCGACGATGCCGTTGTCGCCGAGCACCCCGCCGAGGAGACCACCGTCGCCGCCCAGGAGGCCGCCGACGATGCCGTCTTCACCGAGCACACCGCCGAGGAGGCCACCGTCGCCGCCCAGGAGGCCGCCGACGATGCCGTTGTCGCCGAGCACGCCGCCGAGGAGACCACCGTCGCCGCCCAAGAGGCCGCCGACGATGCCGTCTTCACCGAGCACACCGCCGAGGAGACCGCCGTCGCCGCCCAGCAGGCCGCCGACGATGCCGTTTTCACCGATCACGCCGGCAAGGAGACCACCGTCGCCGCCGAGCACGCCGCCCAGGAGACCGCCGTCACCGCCGAGCACACCACCCAGGAGTCCGTCGTCGCCCAGCAGGCCGCCGAGAAGCCCGCCTTCACCGCCGAGCACGCCGCCCAGCGGCCCATCGCTCAGCAGGTTGCCGACTGCGCCATCGGGGCCGAGCAGGCTGTCCACGAGCCCGCCCTCGCCGAGCAGGCCACCGGTGAGGCCTTCGCTGCCGAGCAGGCCCGCGAGTGAGCCGTCACCGCCGAGCACGCCGCCCAGGACTCCGTCTTCGCCCAGCAGGCCGCCCACCAGGCCATCGTCTCCAAGAACGCCACCGAGCAGGCCGCCCTCGCCACCGAGCACGCCACCCAGCAGGCCGTCGTCACCCAGCACGCCACCGAGGAGCCCGCCTTCGCCACCGAGCAGACCACCCAGCAGGCCGTCGTCACCCAGCACGCCACCGAGGAGCCCGCCCTCGCCGCCGAGCAGACCACCCAGCAGGCCGTCGTCACCCAGCACGCCACCGAGGAGCCCGCCTTCGCCACCGAGCAGACCGCCCAGTAGGCCGTCATCACCCAGCACGCCACCGAGGAGCCCGCCTTCACTGCCGAGCACACCGCCCAGCAGTCCGTCCTCGCCGAGCAAGCCACCCAGCAAACCATCGTCACCCAGCAACTGCCCGACCAAGCCCTCTTCGCCGAGCAGCCCACCCAGCAGGCCTTCTTCGCCCAGCAGGCCCTCGAGCACCTGGCCGACCACGCCGTCGTCGCCGATCAACCCGTCCACGAGGCCATCGATGCCCAGGCCGGTGGTCACGCCGCCGAGCAGGCCTTCGCTGCCGAGCACGTTCTCGAGGATGTTGTCCAGCGCATCGGTCAGGTAATCGACCTGGCCGATCAGCGAGGCGACGAGCGCGTCCGTCAGGCCGTCACCCAGCAGTCCGTCGACCACGGGGGTCAGCACGCCGCCGATGTCGACGACCAGGTCGTCCACCGCGTTGTCGACCGGATCGAACTGGTTCGGATCGTTGGGCCTGAATTCGTTGCCCGCGATCGGCGAGAGCACGTCGTCCACCAGGTCCGTGAGGCCGTCGGCCACAGGCAACAGCGATCCCAGCGTGCCCGAGGAACCGGAAAGGGGGTGAGTGCCGCTGTCGCCGCCCAGGCCGAGGGCGTTGTCCAGGGCGCCGAGCAGATGGCCGGCGAGGCTGTCGCCGGGGTCGAGCAGGTGGTCTGCATCGGCATCGGAGTCGGCGTCCGCATCGGAGTCTGCGTCGGAGTCGGCATCCGAATCGGAATCCGAATCCGAGTCGGCATCGGCGTCCGCGTCCGCATCGGCATCTGCATCTGCATCTCCGTCGGCATCCGCGTCCGCGTCGGCATCCGCATCGGCGTCCGCGTCGCTGTCACCGATGCCGGCAAAGAGCAGGGGCGTGCTGCCGTCGCCGCCGCCACCGCCGCTCAGCGCGGCACCGAGCGCAACAGCGCCGAGTGCGCCGAGCGCGAATTCGCCCAGTCCGATGCCGCTGCCGCCCGCGGCCTTCTTGGTCACGGCCACGGCGGCGGCGTCGGCATCGCTGTCGGCCGGCGTGACCTCCAGGTTGCCCGCGGCCACGTCCACATTCACCTGCTCCAGGCCGCCGGGCAGCTTGGTCGAGCCGATGGTGGCGTCGGTGCCGCCGGCGAAGACGCCGGACAGCGGCGCCTTGTTGGCCGCCGAACCGGGGAACAGCACATTGGCATGGCCGCCGTCGGGAACGATCACGCGGTCGCCGGCCATCAGGCTCTGGCTGCCGTCCACCGGAATCCGCACGCCGTCGCGCATGACGACCGTGCCGGGCGTGGCGTTGGACAGCGAGCCGAGGCTCGCAGGAGCGGCAGGAGCGGCGGATGCCGCTGTCGCGGCCGCCCCCATGGGAGCGACCGGCGTGACGCTGGCCTGGGCCAGGACCACGGGGGCCGCGCTGTTGTCGGCAAAGACCGGAAGCGAGCCGACGGGCGCTTGGGTGTTGGTGATCATGGCAACCTCCTCGTGGAATAAGTCACCCCAAAGCGCAACATGCGTGCCGCCGTCGCACAGGGTTTTCACCGCAATGCCGAAAGCGGACTATCTCGTTGATTTCAAAGGGATTTCTCGTGCCGCACCCAGCAGACCGAGGAGACGAACCGCGCTGCTTTCGCGATTCGTTACGTAACGCGAAACGCTTTCAGGCCGGAACGCCAACCGCGTTCCGCGGCGAAACCGGATCCCCGACGCCGCGACCGTTCCGCTGGGCGGAAAAATCATTTGCGCCGCGGCGCTTCCGGGTGCGCAGCCCGCGGCCTACAGTCCGCAGCACCCCAGAGACAGACACCACCGACCCGCGAAGGCCAGACAAGGAGACAGCCACGATGCGCAACCTCAACCAGGACAACATCACCCAGGCCGTGCTCGCGCGATTCGCCGACACGCCCGATCCGCGCCTGCACGAGATCATGACCAGCCTCGTGCAGCACCTGCACGCCTTCGCGCGCGAGGTGAAGCTCACCGAAGCCGAATGGTTCCAGGGCGTCCAGTACCTCACCGCCACCGGCCAGAAATGCGACGACAAGCGCCAGGAGTTCATCCTGCTGTCGGACGTGCTGGGCCTGTCGATGCTCACGATCGCGATGAACAACGACAAGCCCGCCGGCTGCACCGAAGCCACCGTGTTCGGCCCGTTCTACTTCGAAGGCGCGCCCGAGTACGCGCACGGCGACGACGTGGCCAACGGCGCCGCGGGCGCGCCCTGCGACGTGTACGCCACCGTGCGCGGACTCGACGGCGAGCCGGTGGTCAACGCGGTCGTCGATGTGTGGCAGGCTGACGAAGGCGGCCACTACGACGTGCAGAAGGCGGAGCTCGACCACGCCGAGAACCGCGGGCGCCTGCGCACAGCGGCCGACGGCTCGCTGCATTTCAGGAGCGTGCTGGCCGAGGCCTACCCGATCCCGGTCGACGGCCCCGTGGGCGACCTGCTGCGTGCGACCAAACGCCATCCGTGGCGGCCCGCGCACCTGCATTTCAAGATCGAGGCGCCGGGCTACGAAAACCTCATCACCCACGTGTTCCGCGAAGGCGACAAGTGGCTCGACTCCGACGCGGTGTTCGCGGTGCGCCAGTCGCTGGTCGCGCCGTGGAAGCAGCAAGGCGACGGCCGCTGGCGGCTGGATTTCGACTTCGTGCTGAACCCGCTCGATCCGTCGAAGCAGCCGGCCTGAAGCGTCGGTCCCGGGCCTGCTACGCTCGCAAAGCCTGCCCCCGACGGCAGGCTTTTTTCTGCGTCCTCCGTCACCTCCCATGGCCTTCCCTCTCATCACCGACCCGCATTTCTATGCGGTCGCCGTCCCCGCCGTGCTGCTGCTGGGCATCAGCAAGAGCGGCTTCGGCGCCGGCTTCGGTTCGCTCGCGGTGCCGCTGATGGCGCTGGCGGTCACGGTGCCTCAGGCCGCCGCGATCCTCATGCCGCTGTTGCTGCTGATGGATGTGCTGGGGCTCGCCGCATTCCGGCGCGACTTCGACCGGTCGCTGCTGAAGTTCCTGATTCCGTTCGGGCTGATCGGCACGGTGGTCGGCACGCTGCTGTTCCGCGTGCTGTCGGCGCACACGGTGGCGGGCATCGTCGGCGTGTTCACGCTGCTGTTCCTCGCGCAGCGGCTGGTGTTTCCGCCGAAGCCCGACGATCCGCTGCCCTCGCGCGGCGTGGGCGCGGTGCTCACGGTGGTGTCGGGCTTCACGAGCTTCATCGCGCATGCGGGCGGTCCGCCGGTCAATGCCTATGTGATTCCGCTCAGGCTCAAGCCGGTGGTGTTCACGGCGACGATGGCCTACTTTTTCTTCGTGGTGAATCTCAGCAAGTGGATTCCCTACGCGTGGCTCGGCCTCATCGACTTTCGCACGCTGGCCACCTCGGTGGCGTTGATGCCGCTCGCGCCGCTCGGCGTGTGGGTCGGCATTCGCATTGCGAGGCGCATCGACGCGACGTGGTTCTATCGCTTCGTGTACCTGGGGATGCTGCTGACCGGGCTCAAGCTGGTCTACGACGGATTCTTCGCCTGAGCCCGGCGCCCCGGATCAGAGCTCGACGATGCTCTTGAAGCCACCGAAGATCATCCGCTTCGCGTCGAACGGCATGGTCTTCGGGTCCATGGCCGCGATGCGCGGATCGGCCATGACCTTCTTGTTCACCGTGTCGCGGTGCTTGCGCGACTTGTAGACGATCCACGAGAAGGCCACCGTCTCGTCGGCCTTGAGCTTCACGCTCTGCGGAAACGAAGTGAGCTTGCCGGGCTTCACGTCGTCGGCAATGCACTCCACGTATTCGAGCGCGCCGTACTCCATCCAGACCTTGCCGGCCTTGCGCGCGAGCTTGCGGTACGCCTCGACGTTGTGGGTGGGAATGGCAACGATGAAACCGTCTACATAGCGAGCCATGGGTGATCTCCTGAATGAAAGATAGAACCGTTGAAGAAAAAACAGCGGCGGCTGCATGGCGTCGTTCTCACGGCGCCGATTCGCTCACCGTCCCGCGGGGCGCTGCCGCCTCTTCGTTGTTCTGCATTTGCGCCGGTGGTGCGGTGCGAAGCAGCAAGGCCCCGATCGAACCCGCCAGCGCCGCGAACACGGCGCCGACAAGAAACGCAAGGTTGTAGCCACCGGTGAGCGCCAGGGGCAGTTGCGCGCCCGCTGCGGCCATGGACCCGGTGCGCGCCGCCGCGGCGCTGGCCAGCACGGCCAGGCCGAGTGCGCCGCCCATCATGAAAGCGGTGTTGACCACACCCGATGCAAGGCCCGAATCGGCCGGATCGACCTCGCTCATGGCCGCCAGCAGCACCGGGTTGAACGCCATGCCCGCGCCCAGGCCGAGCAGCATCATCCCGGGCAGCACGTCGACGACGAAGCTGCCGTTGACCGGCGCACGCGCAAAGAGCGCCAGGCCGATGGCCGCGAGCCAGAGCCCGACCGCGAGCGGCTTGCGGATGCCGAAGCGCATCACCAGCCTGGCCGAGAGGCCGAGCGAGAACACCGCCATGATGATGTTGGCCGGCAGGAACGCGAGGCCGATCTGCATCGGCGTGTAGTTCAGCACCAGCTGCATGTAGAGCGCCGAGATGAAGAACCACGCGAACATCGCCGCGGCCCACAGCACACCCACCACATTGGCGACCGACACGCTGCGCAGGCGAAAGAGGCCCAGCGGCATCAGCGGATGCTGCACGCGCGCCTCGATGGCGATGAAGGTCGCCAGCAGCACCACGGCCGCGCCGAGCAGGCCCAGCGTCTGCGTGGAACCCCAGCCCGCTTCGTTGCCGTTGACCACGCCGTAGACCGCGAGCATCAGCGACAGCGTGACGGTGACCGCGCCGGCGACGTCGAGCTTCTCGCCGTGCGCCTGTCCGCGCGCATTGGGCAGCAGTGCCACGCAGAGCGCATACACCGCCACGCCGATCGGCAGGTTGACCAGGAAGATCCAGTGCCAGCTCAGCGAGCTCGTGAGCAGCCCGCCCAGCAGCACGCCGATGCTGCCGCCGCCCGCGCAGACGAAGCCATAGACGCCCATCGCCTTGGCGCGGTCGGCCGGTTCGGTGAACAGATTCATGATCAGCGAGAGCGAGACGGCCGAGACCACCGCGCCGCCCAGCCCCTGCACGGCGCGCGCCGCGACCAGCACGCCCTGCGAGTTGGCGATGCCGCAGGCCAGCGAGGCGAGGGTGAACAGCACCAGGCCGATCAGGAAGAGCTTGCGGTGGCCATACAGGTCGCCGAGCCGGCCGCCCAGCAGCAGGAAGCCGCCGAAGGTCAGCATGTAGGCATTCACCACCCAGACCAGCGACGTCTCGGTGAAGCCGAGGTCGGTGCGGATCGAGGGCAATGCCACGTTCACGATCGTGGTGTCGAGCACGATCATCAGGACGCCGAGGCAGAGCACCATCAATGCGAGCCAGCGCTTCCGGTTGTCGAGTGTGTCGGTCATGGGAGGGAATTCCTTCAAATCGCCGAGAAGGCGCTTTCTTTAAACGAGCGGCTTGCCACCGTTGATGAGCCAGGGCGTGCCGAAGCGGTCGGTCACCATCCCGAAGCCTTCGACCCAGAAGGTCTTCTCGAAGGGCATGGAGACGGTGCCGCCTTCTGCGAAGGCATCGAACACGCGGCGCGCCTCGGCGACGGTCTCGAGGGTGAGCGCGACGCCGAAGCCCTTCATGCCTTCGTAGGTCTGGCCGGGCATGGTGTCGGAGGCCATGAGCATGCCGTCGCCGTAGGCGAGCGAGGCATGCATGATCCGCTTCTTGACGTCGGCGGGCATCTGCTCGGTGTCGGGCGCTTCGCCGATGGTCATCATCATCTGGATGGTGCCGCCGAGGGTCTTTTCATAGAAGCGCATGGCTTCCTGTGCGTTGCCGTCGAAGGTGAGGTAGGCGTGGATGGGGGACATGGTGGTTTCCTTTGGATTGGTTACTTTTCGGTGGCCGTCTTGAGGTTGGCAAGGCCTGCTTCGAAGTCCTTGCCGATCATCTGGTCCATGTTGAAGAAGATGCCCATGAGCTTGGCGATGTAGGGGCTCGGGCCGGACATGGCCCAGGTGACCTGCGTGGCGTCGCCCTGCGGCTGCAGCGTGAACTCGGCGATGTTGTGGCCTTCGAAGGGCTTGATGAAATCCAGCTTGATCCCGACCTTCGAGGACGGTGTGGACTCGGCAATTTCCATCTTGCCCGCGCCCGCCTTGTCGTTGCCCTCCCAGGCGTAGGTGGCGCCCTGGCCGGCCGGTGCGCCGCCGAAGCTGCGCTTCATGGCCGGGTCCAGCTTCTCGTAGGGCGACCACTCGCTCCAGCGGTGGAAGTCGTTGATCAACGGAAAGATCTTCTCGGCCGGCGCAGCGATGCGCGCGGTGCGCTCCACGCGGAAGGTGTCGGGCCGGGTGGCTGCGTAGATGAGCACGATCGCGATCAGCGCGAGGATGGCGAGGACGATTTTCTTGAACATGTGAAGGGATTCCTTGGGGCAGGGACAGGGCAGGCCGGCGTCGTGATCACTTGCCGGCGTCGACCACCAGCAGCCAGCCCACGCCGAAGCGGTCGGCGAGCATGCCGAAGCTGGACGTGAAGAAGGTGGGTATCAGCGGTTGCATCACCTGGCCGCCATCGGCGAGCGCGTCGAAGCACCTGCGGGCATCGGCGTCATTGGCGACGGTGAGCGACAGCATGATCCCCTTGAACTCCGCCTGGCCCGAGCAGTGGCCGTCGGAGAACATCAGCTCGGTTTCGCCGATGCGGACCAGGGCGTGCATCACCTTGTCGGGGCTGGGCATGGCACCGGCGCAGCCTTCGCCTTTTTCCATGGAGGCATGGGCGGGCGCATCGCTGTAGCGCATGAGCTGGACGACTTCGGCGCCGACAGCCTTCTTGTAGAAAGCGATCGCTTCGTCGCAACGGCCTTCGAAGAACAGGTAGGACTGGACTTTCATGGCAATTCCTTTTCGCTGGAGAGGTTTCGAGGTTTCAAGGATGCGCATTGGCTTCTGCGCGAATACGATGGAACTACTTTGTGTACACCGTCCACAAAGAATAGCAGGGATAATGGACAGTGTCCACATGGAATTGCGATGAAGTTGAACAACGTCCCCGAAGGCCTGCCGGCCGCACGCACCACCTACCGCCACGGCGACCTGCGCCGCGCGCTGCTGGAAGCGGGCGTCGAACTGGCGCGCGATGGCGGTCCCGATGCGGTGGTGCTGCGCGAGGCCACGCGGCGCGCGGGCGTGGTGCCGAATGCGGCCTATCGGCACTTCGCCAGTCGGCACGAGCTGCTGCTGGCGGTGCGCGAGGCGGCGCTCTCGGCCGCGGCCAAGGCCATGGAGTCTGAACTGGCCGTGCTGCATTTCGACCAGCCGCCCGTGGATTTCGCCCGCGCGCAGGTGCGCGCCATCGGCACGGCCTACCTGCGTTTCGCGCAGGCCGAGCCGGGCCTATTTCGAACGGCGTTCGTGATCACCGAGGAAGGCGAGGGCCAGATGGGCCCCGCGGCCGCAGGTGCGAGCGGCATGGGCCCGTTCCAGCTGCTGGGCGCGGCGCTCGACCGGCTGGTGGACGCCGGCGTGCTCGATGCGGCGCGGCGCCCGAATGCCGAATACCTCGCGTGGTCGGCGGTACACGGGCTGGCGCTGCTCATCATCCAGGGGCCGCTGCGCGCGCTCGATGCGGAGGCCACCCATGCGCTGGGGCAGCGGCTGTGCGACATGGTGGAGCGGGGCCTGTAGCGCCCCGGAAAGTCAGAGATAGATCTTCTGCAGCAGCTTGATCAGCGTCTCGCGCTCGCGCGCCGTGAGATTGGCGCTTGCATCGGCCTCCAATTGCACCACGGTCTGTTCGGCCTCCCGCACCAGCGCTTCCCCGTCGGAGGTGAGATGCAGCCCGACCGCGCGCCCGTCGTGCGGATGCGGCCGGCGCTCGATGAGCCCCCGGCTGTCCAATGTGGCCACCAGGCTCACGAGGTTGGGCGGCAGGATGTCCAGCGTGTTGCACAGCTGCCGCGAGGTGGCACCCGGGTTGTGCGCCAGCAGCGAGAGCACCGAGAAATCGATTTGCTTGAGCCCGTAGGGCGCCATGCGCTCCGCGAAGACGCCGCTGATCATCAGCCAGGCGCGGCGGGCGTTGTAGCCGACCAGGGTTTCGAGCACGCGGGCATCGAGCCGGTCCGAGCGGCCCGACGAGGATGCGGCGGGCTCGCTTTTCGAGGAGGTTTTTTTCGCGGGAGCAGGCATGCCCCCGAGCGTAACCGCCCGTGGCGGTGCCGTGGACCTACCGCGCGATGCCATCGGCCGCCGCATGCGAAAGGGCCACGCCTTCACAGGCGCGCTTGACGATGCCCAGGCGCATATCGAACTCGGGCAGCACCCAGCGGCGGAAGGCCGCGGCCGCGCGCGCCCTGCCGGCGTCGCCGGTGCCGCCGCTGGCCTCGATGCGCGCCCAGGCCCAGGCCATCATCGTGAGCATCACCACCCGCAGGTAGTCGTCGGCCACCTCGTACGGCAGCACCGGGTTCGCATGCGCGGACATGGCGATGGTCGTGCCCAGGTAGCGCAGCTGGGCGAGCCGGCGCTGCACGTCGGCATCGGCCTCGCGGGAGGCATCGAGCGTGTCGCGCAGTTCGAGCAGCACGGCCGACATGGCCGCGCCGCCATCGGGCAGCACCTTGCGCACCAGCAGGTCGATGGCCTGGATCTCGTTGGTGCCCTCGTAGATCATCGTCACGCGCGCATCGCGCACCACCTGCTCGATGCCCCATTCGCGCACATAGCCGTGGCCGCCGAACACCTGCAGGCACTCGCTCGCGCCGTGAAAAGCCTGGTGCGTGCAGGCGGCCTTGAGCACCGGCGTGACCAGCGAGCACCAGCGCTGCGCGCGCTCGCGGGCCTTGGGGTCGGCGTCGTGCGCGGCCACGTCGAGCATCAGCGCGCTGCGGTAGGCGAGGGTGCGCGCGCCGTCGATCCAGGCGCGCTGCGTGTCGAGGATGCGGCGGATGGCGGGATGCTCGGCAATCAGGTCGGCCGGCTCGTTGCCGCGGCTGGCGGGCACGGCGCCGGGCGCGCGCATCTGGCGGCGCTCGGCCGCATAGGCGTCGGCCTTCTGCCAGGCGGCGTCGAGCAGGCCGATGCCTTGCAGCGCCACGTGCAGGCGCGCCGAATTCATCATCACGAACATCGCGGCCAGGCCACGGCCGGCCTCGCCGACCAGCCAGCCGGTGGCCTCGTCGAAGCGCATCGAGCACGTGGGGCTGCCGTGCAGGCCCATCTTTTCCTCGATGCGCTCGCAGTGCACTGCGTTGCGCGCGCCATCGGGCAGCAGCTTGGGCACGAGCACCAGCGACAGGCCCTTGGGCCCTGCGGGCGCATCGGGCAGGCGGCACAGCACCAGGTGCACGATGTTCGGCGTCAGGTCGTGCTCGCCGCCCGAGATGAAGATCTTGCTGCCGCTCACCCGGAAGCTTCCGTCGGCCTGCGGCACGGCGCGCGTGCGCACCTGGCCGAGGTCGCTGCCTGCATGCGCTTCGGTCAGGCACATGGTCGCGAGCCATTCGCCGGTCGCGATCTTCTGCAGATAGCGGCTCTTGAGTTCGTCGCTGCCGTGGTGCTTGAGGCAGGCGTAGGCGCCGTGCAGCAAACCCGGCGCCATGGTGAGTCCGTGGTTCGCGGCGCTGAGCCATTCGTAGAGCACGGCTTCGAGCACCGAGGGCAGGCCCTGGCCGCCGTCTTCCGTCGCGGCCGAGAGCGCGGGCCAGCCGCCATCGACGAAGGCCTGGTAGGCCGCGCGAAACCCCGGCGGCGAGACGACTTCGCCATTGTCGAAACGGCAGCCGACCTCGTCGCCCTGGCGGTTGATCGGCGCCACCACCTCGCCGACGAAGCGCGCCGCTTCTTCGAGCACCTGCGACTGCAGCGCCTCATCGACCTCCGCGAAAGGCGCGAGCGCCTGCAGGCGCGCGGGCGCGCCGAGCACGGTGTTCAGGAGGAAGCGAACATCGTCGGGGCGGGGCTGGTAATCCATCGGAGGCTCGGGTTCGGAATCAGGAGGCCTTGCACACGAAACTGCTCGCGCGCTCGGTGTCGCCGCCGGTGTAGACGGCGACTTGCGGATAGGGGCACAGCGGCCGCGTGCGTTGCGCCGACCAGCCGGCCGGCACTTCGGCGTTCGGCACCGGAGTGCCGGCGCCGCGCGCGGCAGCGGCGACCGATGCAGGCGCCTTGCCCTGCTCGACCCAATCGACCAGCGCGCTCAGCATGTCAAACTGGTCCGTGGCCGGGCCGCCCGCGCAGTGGTTCATGCCGGGTACCGGGAAGTAGCGTGCGAACGAAGAGGCATCGCCGCCGTTCGCGGCCTGCACGCGCTCGTACCAGGCGGCGGTGTCGTCGGACGAGAACACCGGGTCGCTGGTGCCGTGGTAGACGATCATGCGGCCGCCCTTGTCGCGCAGCGCGGCCAGGTCGGCGGCGGCTGGCGGCGTCATGAACGACAGCGCCGACTCGCGGAACACGCCGTCGGTGGCGGCAATGCGCGGTGCATCGCGGTCCATGTCGAAGCCCAGCGCGAAGGGCATGCCCTGCGGCCTGTCGGCCAGTGGCGGGGTGCTGAAGATGAAGGCCACCGCACCTGCGTCGCGTGTGGCGGGGCTCGCGAACTTCCACTCGCGCCAGTTGGCGCCGCTCACACCCGCATCGAACGGGAAGCTGCTGTAGATGGGCTGGCCCGCGCTGTTGCGTGCGCCCTTGAATACGTTGGCGAGCGCATTCTTCTGCGGTGCGCTCAGGCACATGCCGTCGCGCGTGCCCGGCGTGCAGGTGGGCACCGCGACCTGGATGTCGAACTTCATGCGGCACGCCTGCACGTTCGAGACGATGCCGTCGGCCAGGCCGTCCAGCGCATCGCAACGCTCGAGCACCTTGTCGGCCACCAGCTTCATCTCGACCGGCGTGAAGGCGCTCTGCAGGTCGGGCTGGCCGTCCGGCGTCTTCGTGCTGGCCACGGCCGCGTACTGCTGCGCGCCGTAGAGCTGCGCGACCGCCGCCTTCGGCAGGTTGAAGCCGGGGTCGCCCGCGAGGACGCCGTCGTACTGCTGCGCCGAGCGCACCGCGGCCACCATCGCATGCCGCCCGCCGTTGGAGCAGCCGCCGATGTAGGCGCGGTCGGGCCCGCGGCCGTAGGCCTTGGCGATCAGGTTCTTGGCCATCGGCGTGAGCTGCGCGACGGCGTTGTAGCCGTAGTCCAGCCGCGCTTGCGGGTCGAGCCCGAAGCGCGGGCCCATCGCGCCCGGGTGGCCGGCGTCGGAACTGATGACGGCAAAGCCCATCTGCAGCGCGCTGCTGCGCGGACCGCCGCCGCCGATGCCGCCGAGGGCCGGAACGACCGCGCCGTCGAGCCCGCCGTTGGCCTGATAGAAGAAGCGGCCGTTCCATGCAACGGGCAGCCGCATCTCGAAGCCGATGGCATAGCGCTGCTGGTCGACGGGGCTGGTGCGTTCGTTCATGCGGCCCTGCACCAGGCAATGCGCGGGCGCGGCCATGGCGGCATTGCCGACCGTAACGGTGCCCGCGGGCACCTCGGTGACGGCGGTGTAGACGGTGCCCGGCAGCGCGGCGCGGACGGCCAGGTCGGCGCAGGCCTGCAGCGTGCCCGGACGCGCGGCGCCCAGCGGTGCATGCGGCGCATTCGGTGTAGGGGCACGACCGGCGCACGCCGCGAGCAGGCCGGCGGCGCCGAGCGCGGCCGCGCGCAGGCCGAGGTGAAGGTGAGGCTGTCGGGTCATGTCGTCTCCTTGCCGCGGATGTCGCGGCGCTCTTGTCTTCAGGCGGTCTTGCGCGCCGCACCGAGGTAGGTGTCGATCACGCGCGAGTCCACCGCCAGCTTCTTCGCCTCGCCTTCGAGGCTCACGCTACCCATTTCGAGCACATAGCCGTGGTCGGCCACCTCGAGCGCGGCGCGCGCGTTCTGCTCCACCAGCAGGATGGTCACGCCGGTGGCGCGCAATGCATCGACGGTGCGGAAGATCTCCTGCACCACCAGCGGCGCGAGGCCGAGGCTGGGCTCGTCGAGCATCAGCAGCGTGGGGCGCGACATCAGCGCGCGGCCCACCGCCAGCATCTGCCGTTCGCCGCCCGACAGCGTGCCGGCCAGCTGCGCCCGGCGCTCCTTCAGGCGCGGAAACAGCGTGTAGACCTCGTCGATGCGGTCGCGCCATTGCTTGTTGCGCAGGCGCACCTGGCGGAATGCGCCGAGCACGAGGTTGTCTTCGACCGGCATGGTGCCGAAGAGCTCGCGCTTCTCGGGCACCAGCGCAATGCCGAGCATCACGCGTTCCTCGAGCGACAGCGCCGAGATCGGCTGGCCCTTGAACTCGATGACGCCCTTGGCTGGCAGCACGCCCATCAGCGCATTGAGCAGGGTGGATTTGCCGGCGCCGTTCGGGCCGATCACGGTGACCACGCTGCCCTGGCCGGCCTCCAGGTCGATGCCGTGCAGCACTTCGGCGCGGCCGTAGCCGGCGTGCAGGTCGCGGATGCGGAGCAAGGGGGGTGTCGTCATGTCAATGCTCCGTGCCCAAGTACGCGGCGCGCACCTTGTCGCTGGCCTGCACCTCGGCGGGCGTGCCCTCCATCAGGTGCGTGCCGAATTCCATCACCACGATGTGGTCGCAGATGTCCATCACCAGGCCCATGTCGTGTTCGACCAGAAGAATGCTCATGCCTTCGCCGCGCAGCTGCCGCAGCACCTGGCCCAGCGCTTCCTTTTCCTTGTGGCGCAGGCCCGCCGCGGGTTCGTCGAGCAGCAGCAGGGCGGGGTCGGCGCACAGCGCGCGCGCAATTTCGAGCAGGCGCTGCTGGCCCATCGCGAGGTTGCCCGCGATCTCGTGCAGGTGCTCGCCCATGCCCACGCGCTGCAGCTGGCGCTCGGCCTCGCGGAACAGCGCGCGTTCCTCGGCGCGGTCGATGCGCAGCATGGCTGCAATGGCGCCCTTGCGGCCGCGCAGGTGCGCGCCCAGCGCGACGTTCTCCAGCACCGTCATGTCGGCCACCATCTTCACGTGCTGGAAGGTGCGCGACATGCCGCGCTGCGCGATCTGCCGCGCGCCCAGACCGCCGATGGCTTCGCCCCGGAAGCGCACCGCGCCGCCCGAGAGGCCGAGCACGCCGGTCACGAGGTTGAAGGTGGTCGACTTGCCCGCGCCGTTCGGCCCGATCAGGCCGACGATCTGGCCGGCGCGCGTCTGGAAGCTGATGTCGTTCACCGCCACCAGCCCGCCGAAGGTCTTGCGGATGGCCTGCACGTCGAGCACCACCTCGCCGGCGGCCGGCTTGGCGCGCGCGGGCAGGTCCTTGGCACCTTGCCAGTCGACGCTGCGGCGCGGCCGCGGCAGGCGGCGATCGACGAAGGCCCAGAGCCCCTCGGGCAGGTACTTGAGCACCAGCACGATCATGATCCCGAACACGATCAGCTCGTAGCTGCCGGCCGTGCCGATGAGCCTGGGCAGCAGCACCTGCAGCTGGTCTTCCAGCAGCTTGACGACGCCCGCGCCGGCAATGGCGCCCCACACATGGGCCGCGCCGCCGAGCACCGCCATGAAGAGGTACTCGATGCCCATCTTCAGGCCGAAGGGCGAGGGGTTCACCGTGCGCTGGAAGTGCGCGAACAGCCAGCCCGAGATCGAGGCGAGCATGGCCGCGAGCACGAAGATGCCGATCTTGAAGCGCAGGGTGTTCACGCCCATGGCCTCGGCCATTTGCGAGCCGCCCGCGAGCGAACGGATGGCGCGGCCGCTGCGCGAATCGAGCAGCCGGATCACCGCGAGCGCCGCAAGAACCGCAAAGGCCCACACCACGCCGTAGAACAGCCGCTGCTGGCCGAACTCGAAGCCGAACAGCGACAGGCCCTTCACGCCCAGGATGCCGTCGTACTTGCCCAGCGCATCGAGGTTGCCCATGAGGTAGTAGAGCGACAGCGCCCACGCGATGGTGGCCAGCGGCAGGTAGTGGCCCGACATGCGCAGCGTGATCGCGCCGATGATCGCGGCGCTCAGGCCGGTGAGCGCCAGGCCGACGAACAGCGTGACCCAGGGCGACAGCCCGGTGTTCACCGTGAGGTAGGCGGTGGTGTACGCCCCGATGCCCACGAACGCCGCCTGTCCGAAGGAAGTGAGGCCGCCCACGCCGGTGAGCAGCACCAGGCCCAGCACCGGCAGCGTGTAGATGCCGATGTAGTTGAGCTGGATGATCCAGAAGTCGGGCAGCGGCAGGAACGGCAGCGCGATCAGCACCAGGACCAGCGCGAGCGGGCCCCAGGTGCGCAGCAGGCTCTTGTCGGGCGCTTGGGTCGAAGCAGGGTTCAGTAGCGCTTCCATGTCAGTGGTCCAGGGCGCATTGGTTCGCCGGTTGCTTGTGTTCTTGTCGTTGCTGTTCAGGGCGGGTGCGAAGAACACCGGGTACTCCCCTCCGCGAATGTCCCCCGCCTTCGGCTCCTCCTTGATTTCGCTGCGTGGAGCACCCGGTGCTCTTCGCACTGCGGCACGCCGCCGGTGATCGAGCGATCGACCACCGCGGCTTGCAACGCTCGCGCCGATGGGGTGCCTTGCGCAGCGAAATCAAGGAGGAGCCCGAAGGGCGGGGGACGTTCGCGGAGCAAGGTGCCCCGTCGGTGCGAGTGCGCCCTGGATGACCCGGAGAGCGATCGGCAGGAGAACCGGTGTTCATCAATGCTCCTCGTCCGAATGCCCGCTGCGCAGCGACCGCCACAGCAGCACCGGCAGGATGATGGTGAACACGATCACTTCCTTGAAGGAGCTCGCCCAGAACGAACCGAAGGCCTCGATCACGCCCACGGCCAGTGCGCCGAGCAGCGCGCCCGGGTAGCTGGCGAGTCCGCCGATCACGGCTGCCACGAAACCCTTCAGGCCGATGAGAAAACCCGAGTCGTAGAACACGGTGGTGGTCGGGCCGATCAGCAGCCCCGAGAGCGCACCGATCAGCGCCGCCATCGCGAACGTGAGCTGCCCCGCGGCCTGCGTGGAGATGCCCATGAGCCGCGCGCCCAGCCGGTTCACGGCCGTTGCGCGCAGCGCCTTGCCGTACAGGCTGCGCTCGAAGAAGAGGTAGAGCAGCACGATCAGCGCGGCCGATACGCCGAAGATGATCAGCGCCTGCCCGCTCACGTTGAGCGGCCCGAGCGCCATGCGTTCGTCCCAGAACGGCGGGTTGCGAAAGCCCTCCGCGCCGAAGAACAGCAGGCCCAGCCCGGTCATCGCGAAGTGCACGCCGACCGAGACGATCAGCAGCACCAGCGAGCTCGCGCCCGCCAGCGACTGGTAGGCCACGCGGTACACCAGCGGCCCGAAGGCCGTGACGATGAACACCGTGAGCAGCGCCTGCACGCCGATCGGCAGGTTGCGCGGCCCGGCCCAGGCCGAGACCGCGCAGATGACCGCCGGCGCCGCGAACGTGCGCAGGGCTGCCTTCAGGCCGCTCGCCGCGCTGCCGCTGTGGCGCCAGACGGTCGCCAGGTCCATCAGCGCGGCAACGCCGGCCAGGATGAGCAGCAGCCACACCGTGCCCGGCGTCTTGCCGGTCTGGAAGATCGCCAGCGTCAGCGCGCCGTACGCCACGAATTCGCCCTGCGGGATGAAGATGACGCGGGTCACCGTGAAGACGAGCACGATGCCCATGCCCAGCAGGGCATAGATCGCGCCATTGGTGAGTCCGTCCAGCGTCAGGATGCTGGCGATTGAAAGGTCCATGGCGTGGTGCAGCTGCGACTGGAGATTACTGCTCGACCTTGAACGCGCCGTTCACCACCTTGAGCATCACGCCGGTCTCGGTCGTGTAGCCCCAGTGGTCCTGCGCCGTCCAGTTGAGCACCCCGTGCGCGATCACCGTGCGGCCCATGGATTCGAGCGCATCGCGCAGCGCGGCGCGGAACTCCGGCGTTCCGGGCTTGGCCTTCTTGAGCGCGACCGGCACGGCCTTCTCGAGCACCGTGAGCGCGTCGGCCGAGTGGCCGGCGAACTGGTTGCGCGAACCCGGGCCGTAGACCTTCTCGTAGCCCTGCACGAAGGCCACGGCCGCCGCCTTCGACGGATGGCTGTCGGGCAGCTGCTCGGCCACGGTGGCGGGGCCCGACACCACGAAGGTACCCTCGGCGTCCTTGCCGGCGGTGCGCATCAGGTCCTGCGTGGCGGCGGCGTGCGTCTGGTAGACCTTGCCCTTGAAGCCGCGCTCCATCACCGCCTTCTGCGGCATGCCGGCGCCGCTGCCCGAGGCCACGATCAGGATCGCATCGGGGTTGGCCGAGGTGAGCTTGAGCACCTGGCCGGTCACGCTGGTGTCGGAGCGCGCGAAGCGCTCGGTCGCGACGATCTTGATGCCGTTCTTGGCGGCTTCGTTTGTCAGGGCCTTGAGCCACAGCTCGCCGTAGGCGTCGGTGTAGCCGAGGAAGCCGACCGTCTTGACGTTCTGCTTCTTCATGTGCGCGACCAGGGCGAAGGCCATCACGTCGTTGGACTGGGGCAGGCGGAAGAACCACTTGTCCTTGCCGGGCGGCAGGCCCGCGGGCGAGGTCGCGATCTGCGGCGTGCCGGATTCGGCGGTCACGTCGGCCATGGGAATGGCGACCGGCGTGGCGCTGGAGCCGATGATGACGTCGGCCTTGTCTTCGGTGACCAGGCGCTGCGCATCCTTCACGCCGGTGGTTGGGTCGGTGGCGTCGTCGAGCACCACCACCTTGAGCGTTTCGCCCGCGATGGTCTTGGGCCAGATGGCGATGCCGTTCTTCACCGGAATGCCCAGGCCCGAGGCCGGGCCGGTGAGCGGCTGCACCACGCCGATGGTGATGTCGGCATGGGCGATGCCGACGATGAGCGCCAGCACGGCGGCGAGGGTGGTTTTCTTGAAGGTCATCGATGTCTCCTGGTACGTTATGAAGCGAAGCGGGAACGCGGAAAGGCGGAGTGGCTCAGCGCGGTGCCATGCGCAGCGCGCCGTCCAGGCGAATGACTTCGCCGTTGAGGTGGCCGTTGGTGACGATATGGCAGGCCAGCTCTGCAAACTCCGAGGGCTTTCCCAGGCGTGGCGGGAACGGGATCGAGGCGGCCAGCGAGTGCTGCACGGCCTCGGGCAGCTCCAGCAGCAGCGGCGTGGCGAAGAGGCCGGGCGCGACGGTGCACACGCGGATGGCGTGCTGCGCGAGGTCGCGCGCCATCGGCAGCGTCATGCCGACGAGGCCGCCCTTCGAGGCGCTGTAGGCCTGCTGGCCCACCTGGCCGTCGAAGGCGGCGACCGAGGCGGTGAAGAGCATCACGCCCTTCTCGCCGTTGTCGAGCGCTTCGAGCTTGGCGCAGCGCGCGGCGAAGAGGCGCGCCATGTTGTAGCCGCCGATGAGGTTGATGTTGACCACGCGCACGAAGTCTTCGAGCGGCGCCGGGTTGCCGTCCTTGCCCACGATGCGCTTGGCGCTGCCGATGCCGGCCACGTTCATCAGAATGCGCGCGGGGCCATGGGCTGCGGCGGCCTTGTCGAGCGCCGCGTTCACGCTGTCGGTGTCGGTGATGTCGCAGGTGCACGCGACGCCGCCGATTTCCGCGGCGACCTTTTCTGCGAGCTCGGCGTTGCGGTCCAGCACGGCGACCTTGGCGCCCAGGCGGGCGAGTTCGCGCGCGGTGGCTTCGCCCAGGCCCGATGCGCCGCCGGTGACGAGGGCGGCTTGTCCTTCGATCTTCATGGTGTGTTGTCTCCTGGAATGTCTAGCGGGGCACGAGGGTGAAAGGCAGCGTGCCGTCGTGCATCGCATCGGCCAGCGCGGCGCGGTGCTTGAGCACGGCGCGCTGGTTGATCGAGCCCTTGTCGGTCACTTCGCCCTTGTCGATGGAGGGCGGCTCGGCCATCAGGTGCAGCCGTGCGATGCGGTTGGCGCTGCCGGTGCCCATGGCGGCCAGGTCGTTGGCCACCTGCTGGAAGTGCGCCTGCACCGGCGCGCTTTCGAGCACCTGCTGCATCGTGGCGTCTGCGGGGAGGCCGGCAAGCTGCCGCACCTTCTGCGTCGGGAAAATCAGCGCGCCGACTTCCTTCAGGTTGATGCCGGTCAGCACCGCGTCCTGCACATACGGCGCGCCGGCCGCGATGATCTTCGCGCGCAGCGGGCCCACGCTCACGAAGGTGCCGGTGGCGAGCTTGAAGTCTTCGGCAATGCGGCCGTCGAAGCGCAGGCCGCGGTGGATGTTCTCGTCGTCGATCCATTTCACCGCATCGCCGGTCGAGAAGAAGCCCTCTTCGTCGAAGGCCTCGGCCGTGGCGTCGGGGGCGCGCCAGTAGCCGGGCGTGATGTTGGGGCCGCGGTAGCGCACCTCGGTCTTGCCGTCGACCTCGATCAGCTTGAGCTCGATGCCGGCCGCCGGGAGGCCGACGTCGCCGGACTTCACTTCGGGGCCAGTGACGTAGAGCGCGAACGGGCCCGACTCGGTCATGCCGAGGCCCGTGCCCATCACGATGCGCTCGCCGACCTCGGCCTCCTGCGTCTTGTGCAGGCTGTCCCAGATCGGCTGCGAGAGCGCCGCGCCCGAGTAGAAGAACATCTTCACGCGCGACAGCAGGTTGCGGCGCAGCACCGCATCGCTCTCCATCGCGTTGGCGATCGCTTCGAAGCCGGTCGGCACATTGAAGTAGATGGTGGGCGCGATCTCGCGCAGGTTGCGCAGCGTCTCGGCCATGCCCGTGGGCGTGGGCTTGCCGTCGTCGATGTAGAGCGTGCCGCCGTTGTCCAGCACGATGCCCACGTTGTGGTTGCCGCCGAAGGTGTGGTTCCAGGGGAGCCAGTCGACGAGCACCGGCGGCTCGTCGCCCAGCGCGGGGATCGACTGGCGCAGCTGCTGCTGGTTGGCGCACCACATGCGGTGTGTGTTGATCACCGCCTTGGGCATCTTGGTCGAGCCCGAGGTGAAGAGGAACTTGGTGATGGTGTCGGGGCCGGTCGCGCGCATCGCGGCGTCGATGGCGGGCGTGGCGGGCGTGGAAGCGAGCACGTCGAAACGGGTGGTGGCGCGGCCCGGAATATGGCCGCTGGCGAGCACGACCTCGGTGCCGGCCGGCACGGCGGCTTCGATGGCGCGGCCGTAGCGTTCCGCATCGGCGGCGAACACGAGGCCCGGCGTGAGCGTGTCCAGCACGTGGCGCAGCTTCTCGAAGTCCTGGCTCACGAGCGAGTAGGGCGGCGAGACGGGGCAGTAGGGCACGCCGGCATAGAGGCAGCCCAGGGCGAGCAGCGCATGCTCGATGCCGTTCTCGCTGAGGATCGCGACCGGACGCTCCGGGCTCAGGCCGCGGTCGAGCAATGCCTGTCCGATGCCGCGCGCTTCCTCCAGTGCCTGCGCATAGCTCACGCGCAGCCAGTCGCCGGTGCTGCCGTCGGCCAACCGCTCGCGGCGGGCGATGAAGGTGCGTTCGGGCGCGTGTTCGGCCCAGTGTGCGAGGCGGTCCGTCATGCGCTCGCGGTAGGCCTCGAGCTGCGTCTCGGCCTGCAGGTAGCGGATGCCTGGCGCGCCGTCGCGCAGCACCGCGCGGGTCACGCCGAAGGCGAGCGGGCGGTATCGGACGGAGGTCATTTGGAAGTCTCCCCCATGCTGCGCCACTGCGTGGCTTCGCATACCCCCTCCCAAGGGAGGGGGCGAGCGCCTTCGGGCGGCCGTGCGGCGCTCATCCCTTGCTCACCTTGGCGCCGCGGCCTTCGAGGAAATCGCGCACGCGCGCCTTCGCCTCGGGCGCGGCCTGCACGATGCCGGACATCAGCGCCTCGGTGAAGAAGCCGTGGTCGGCCGATTGCTCGGCGATGCGCGGCAGCGCGTGCATGAGCGCGTAGTTGGTGAGCGGCGCGTTGGTGGCGATGCGCTTGGCAAGCTCCAGGGCCTTGTCGAAGGCCGCGCCCTCGTCGACCAGGTACTGCGCGAAGTTGGCGCGCTCGCCGTCTTCTGCGTTGTAGACGCGGCCGGTCATCATCATGTCGGTCATGCGGGCCACGCCGATCAGCTTGGGAATGCGCACCGAGCCGCCGCCGCCCACGAAGATGCCGCGCGACCCTTCGGGCAGCGCATAGAAGGTGGAGCGGTCGGCCACGCGGATGTGGCAGGCGCTCGCCAGCTCGAGACCGCCGCCGACCACCGCGCCGTGCAGCGCCGCGACCACCGGCACCGGGCCGTGCTGGATGAGGTCGAGCGCGGCATGCCACAGGCGCGAGTGCTGCATGCCCTGGCCGGCATCGCGCTCTTTCAGTTCGCTCAGGTCGAGGCCGGCACAGAAGTGCGGGCCCTCGCCATCGAGCACCGCGGCGCGTACGCTGGAGGGCAGTTTCTCGAAGGTGTCGCGCAACGCGAGGATCAAGCCGTCCGACAGCGCATTGCGTTTGGCGCCGCGCGCGAGGCGGACGATGGCAACGTCGTCGCGAATGTCGAGTTGGAGGTCAGGATTGGTCATGATGTGTTTTGGGGTTGCGTTCGATTATGGTTATGAGAAATAATCAATTCAAGGCATTTGAGAGCCCGGAATCCTAGGGACTTACCCGTACTGGAGACAAAGACATGGACCACAAGAACCTGATTGCCATCGACATCCACACCCACGCCGAAGTGAGTTGCTGGAACCCGTTCGACAACTACGGCGAGGAGTACGACCGCGCCGCCGACAAGTACTTCGGCTCGAGCGGCCGCCCGACCATCGCCGAGAGCGTGGCCTATTACCGTGAAAGAAAGATCGGGCTGGTGATGTTCATGGTCGATGCCGAATCGAACATGGGCCGCCGCCGCATCCCGAACGAGGAAATCGCCGAGCACGCGAAAAACAACAGCGACATGATGATTGCCTTCGGCAGCGTCGATCCGCACAAGGGAAAGATGGGCGCGCGCGAGGCGCGCCGGCTCATCGAGGAGCACGGCGTGAAGGGCTTCAAGTTCCATCCGACGGTGCAGGGCTACCACCCCTACGACAGGATGGCCTGGCCGATCTACGAGGTGATCGCCGAGTACGGCCTGCCGGCCATCTTCCACACCGGCCACAGCGGCATCGGCTCGGGCATGCGCTGCGGCGGGGGCCTCAGGCTGGAGTACAGCAACCCGATGCACCTCGACGACGTCGCCATCGACTTTCCCGACATGCAGATCGTCATGGCACACCCCAGCTTCCCCTGGCAGGACGAGGCGCTGAGCGTGGCCACGCACAAGCCCAATGTGTGGATCGACCTGTCGGGCTGGAGCCCGAAGTACTTTCCGAAGCAGCTGGTGCAGTACGCGAACACGCTGCTCAAGGACCGCATCCTGTTCGGCAGCGACTACCCGCTGATCACGCCCGACCGCTGGATGAAGGACTTCGAGGCGGCGGGGTTCAAGCCGGAGGTGATGCCCGGCATCCTGAAGGGCAACGCGGTCAGGCTGCTGAAGCTGGAAGGCTGACGAAGGGAAGAAGGGAGGCGCGCTACGAGTCCGCCTCTTCCTTCTCGTCGATCCGGTCCCAGTCGCGCCCCGAGCGCCGCTGCCGCTCCTCGCGCTCGCGCGCCATCTGTTCCTCGAACTGCTGGCGGCCTTCCTTGTTGGCCGCGATCAGTTTGGCGCGGTCCTTGTAGTGCGGGTAGATCTCGTCGCTCAACTTGATATTCCGCGTGCGGAACCGCATGGTCGATTCGCGCGCCTCGTGCGCCGGCCATCCCAGCGCCTCGAGCGTGGAGCGGGCGCTGCGCAGCGACGACTCGAACACCTCGCGTTCGATGTCCTTCACGCCGCGGTCGCGCAGCTGGAAAAGATGGGTCACGTTGCGGGCCCGCGCGATGATGCGGGCCTGCGGGAAGTTCTCGGTCACGAGGTCGACGATCTCGAGCGACTGTTCGATGTCGTCCACCGCCACCACGATGGCCTTTGCCGATCCGGCGCCCGCGGTGCGCAGCAGATCGAGCCGCGTCGCGTCGCCGTAGAACACGCGAAAGCCGAACTGGCGCAGGCCCTCGACGGTGTCGGCATCGTGGTCCAGCACCGTCACGCGCAGGCCCTGCGACATCAGCATGCGGCCGACGATCTGGCCGTAGCGGCCGAATCCGCAGATCAGCACTTTCGCATCTTGCTGCTCGGAAATTTCTTCCAGCTGCGGGCCCCCGGAACGGCTGTAGCGCGGCAGCACGAACTTGTCGAGCAGCACCAGCAGCAGCGGCGACAGCAGCATCGACAGCGCCACCGCACCGATCAGCAGCGACGTGATCTCCGGCGGCAGCACGTCCGGCCCCGCGGCCTGGAACACCACGAACGCGAATTCGCCGCCCTGCGCGAGCAGCAGCGTGAACACAGGCCGCTCCTGGTAGGCCAGCCCCATCGCCTTGGCGAGTGCGTAGATCACGACCAGCTTGATGACCATGAAGCCGACCACCAGCGCGGCCATGAGCCAGGGGCTCGCGATCAGCACGCCGAAGTTGATCGACATGCCCACGGCGATGAAGAACAGGCCGAGCAAAAGGCCCTTGAAGGGCTCGATGTCGGTTTCGAGTTCGCGCCGGTATTCGCTTTCCGCGAGCAGCACGCCGGCGAGGAAGGCGCCCAGCGCCATCGACAGGCCGACCACCTGCATCAGCGCCGCGATGGCCACCACCAGCAGCAGCGCGGCGGCGGTGAAGATCTCGGGCGTGTTGCTGCGGGCGATCCAGCGCAGGATGGGGCGCAGCAAGAGGCGGCCGCCGAGGATGATCCCGGCGATCACGCCGACGATCTTCAACGCTTCCAGCGCGCGGTCCAGGCCGCTGAGCGATTGCTCGGCGGCGGTGGCGCCCGCCAGGAGCGGCAGCAGCGCGAGGATCGGAATGGCCGCCACGTCCTGGAACAGCAGGATCGAGAAGCCGGCCTGGCCGCTCGGCGTCTTGAGCAGGTTGCGCTCGCCGAACACCTGCAGCGCGATCGCCGTGGACGAGAGCGCCAGCCCCAGCGCTGCGACCAGCGAGACGCGCCATTCGGCGCCGACCGCGCAGCCCGCGGCGAAGAGCACCGCGGCGCAGCTCAGCACCTGCGCCGCGCCCCAGCCGAAGATCGGCCGGCGCAGGTTCCACAGGCGCTTGGGTTCGAGCTCCAGGCCCACGAGGAACAGCATCAGCACCACGCCGAACTCGGCGAAATGCAGCACGTCCTCCACGCTGGAGACGAGGCCCAGCCCCCACGGGCCGATGGCGATGCCGGCCACGAGGTAGCCGATGATCGAGCCGAGCCCGAGGAATTTCGACAGCGGCACCACCAGCACGGCGGCGCCCAGATAGATGAGGCTGCTGGTCAGCCAGGCAGGTGCGTGTTCCATGCTCAGGCCGTGCCTTCGTGGTTGCTGTTGCTTTCGTTGGCAGCGGACATGGAGGCGAGGCCGCTGGTCATCGCGGCATGGAAGGTGCTGGCCACCACCTTGCCCATGTCGTCGGATTCGGCCGGACGGTCGGCTTCGGGCACGGGGCAGGCCACGCAGGCATCGATCTCCTCGATCTCGGACCAGTCGGGATAACTGCCCAGCCGCTGGGCGTAGGTGTCGACATGCGCCGTCACCTCTGCTTCGTCGGCGCTGCGCGCCCCGTAGAAGACGAGCGGCGGCAGAAAGCGCATGCCGCAGAGCGCGGCGGTTTGCTCGTAGGGCGGCAGGAAGGCGTCGAAGAAATAGCGGTGGTAGCTCTGGGGGTGGTAGCTGGGCTCCGGGCTGCCGGTGGTGGCGACCAGCCAGAAGTCCTTGCCCTGCAAAGCCGTGCCGCCGGGGCCGTAGGCCCAGCCGTAGGTGAGCACGTCGTCGAGCCAGAGCTTCTGCAGCGCCGGCATCGAATACCACTGAATCGGGTGCACCAGCACGACCAGGCGGGCCTTCGCGAGCCGGGCCTGCTCGGTCTCGACGTCGATGGCGAAGTCGGGATAGCTGCCGTAGAGGTCGCAGACCTCCACCCCTGGCACGGCGCGTGCGGCGGCGAGCATGCGGCGGTTGACGCGCGAGTCGCGCCAGTGCGGATGGGCTGCGATCACATAGATGCCGCCACTGTCGTCGGTGGGATTTCCCGGGGATGTTGTTGTCGTCATGCCGCGAACATATCGCAGTCCAGCGCCCTGCGGCACTCGAAATCGACCAGCCACTACCATGGAGGCCGTCCAATCTCCGGAGGAGAACTTCATGCCCGTGGTTCTGGTTGCCAACCCCAAGGGTGGCGTTGGCAAGTCGACGATCGCGACCAACATCGCGGGTTACTTTGCGAGCCGCGGCCATGCCGTGATGCTGGGCGACGTGGATCGCCAGCAGTCCTCGCGGCTCTGGCTGGGCCTGCGCCCGCCTATGGCCCGGCCGATCTCCACCTGGGAAGCCTCCGGCGACAGCACCGTGGTGCGCCCTCCGCGCGGCACCACGCACGCGGTGCTCGACACGCCCGCCGGCCTGCATGGCTGGCGCTTCAAGGAGGTGCTGGCGCTGGCCGACCGGGTGATCGTGCCGCTGCAGCCGAGCATCTTCGACATCTACGCCACGCGCGATTTCCTCGACCGGCTGCTGGAGCAGCGCAAGGCCGACAAGACGAAGATCGGCCTAGTGGGCATGCGCGTGAACGCGCGCACCCTGGCGGCCGACCGGCTGCACGAATTCATCGCGGGGCTCGGCGTGCCGGTGCTGGGTGAACTGCGCGACACGCAGAACTACGTGCAGCTTGCGGCGCGCGGGCTCACGCTGTTCGACATCGCGCCGGGCCGCGTGCAGCGCGATCTCGACCAGTGGCAGCCCATTTGCGAATGGCTCGACGCCTGAGGGCTTCCCCCCGGTTTTCCCTGATCCCGGTTGTCGCGATGCCGACAGCCGCGCCGGCACCCCCGGCACCAGAATGCCCCGCATGACCAAAAAGACATTCCAGACCCTTCAGGATCTCTGCGCCTGCGTCGGCCAGGAAGTCGCCGTGAGCGACTGGATCACCGTCACGCAGGAGCAGGTCAACCAGTTCGCCGAGGCGACGGGCGACCACCAGTGGATCCATGTCGATGTCGAGCGGGCCAAGGCCGGCCCCTTCGGCGGACCGATTGCGCATGGCTTCCTGACCTTGTCGCTGCTGCCGAAATTCTTCGAGGCGGCGATCGATGTGGTCGAGTCGCGCATGGGCGTGAACTACGGCATGAACCGGGTGCGCTTCATGTCGCCGGTGCCGGTGGGCAAGCGGCTGCGCGCGCGCATGAAGCTGCTGAGCTCGGAGCCGATTGCCGACGATGGCTTCCAGATGACCTGGGAAACCACCATCGAGCTCGAAGGCGCCGCCAAGCCGGCGTGCGTGGCCGAGTCGGTGGCGCGCCGCTACCGCTGAGGCAGCGGCTTTCTCTTCTTACATCCGGCGGTCGGTCACTTCGCCGTAGGTGGCGGCGCCCTGGCGCGTGATGCTCAATGCGCTTTGGCGCACGGTGCCCCGGTCGGTGCTGCCGTCCCGTGCCTGAAGCGCGCCCGTGCCGCCGTTGCTGATTTTCATCGGCTGGCGCGCGTCGGCCTGCACCTGCGCACGCGACAGCGTCGACTGGAACGGTGCGGGCGGCAGCGGGTTCTGTTCGCCCTGGAAGGCCTGGGCGGCGGTGCTGAGGGCGAGCGTGGCGAAGGTCGCGATGGCAATCGACTTGGCATTCATGATGGAACTCCTTGGGGCAAGACGTTGAGGGACTCGATGCCGGTCCGGCTGCATGGATTGCATTCGAGCCGGCATGTCTTTCAATACGCCGCGCGCGGCCGACCGGATGCGCTCTTGCCGCCGGCAGGGGGTGCTACTTTGTTTCTTTGTGTGAGCCGGTCGGGCCGTCAGCCGAAGCCGTTCTGCCGCCAGGCCTCGAACACCGTCACCGCCACCGCATTCGAGAGATTCAGGCTGCGCTGCCCTTCGCGCATCGGCAGCCGCAGGCGCTGGGGCTCGGCGAAGCCATCGCGCACCGCGGGCGGCAGGCCGCTGGTCTCGGAGCCGAACACCAGCCAGTCGCCCGGCTGGAAGCGCACGTCGTGCACGGCGCGCGTGCCGCGGGTGGTAAGGGCGAACATCCGGTCGGCGGCGGGGCTTTCCGCATCGACCAGCGCCTGCCAGTCGGCATGGCGCTTCACCTCGGCGTACTCGTGATAGTCGAGCCCGGCGCGGCGCAACAGGCGGTCGTCCATCGAAAAGCCGAGCGGCTCGACCAGGTGCAGCGTGCAGCCGGTGTTGGCCGCGAGCCGGATCACGTTGCCGGTGTTCGGCGGAATTTCGGGGTGGACCAGGACGATATGGAACATGCGCCGATTGTCGGCGGGCTTGCGCCGGGGTCAGCGCGGCGGGTCGGTGCGGGCCAGAACGACCGCGGTGATGTGTTCGGCGCCGGCCAGCCGGAGCGTTTCGGCTGCCGCGAACAGCGAGGCGCCGCTGGTCATCACGTCGTCGACCAGCACGATGCGCTTTCCCCGCACCTTGTCCGCCCGCAGCGGCTCCACGGCGAAGGCCCCGCGCAGGTTGCGCAGGCGCTCGGCGCGCGCGAGGCCGCTTTGCGCCGGAGTCTCGCGGGTGCGCAGCAGCAGTCTTGCGTCGGTCTTGGCCGGCGCCATGCGGCGCGCGAGTTCGAGCGACTGGTTGAAGCCGCGCTCGCGCAGCCGCTCGGGCGCGAGCGGCATGGGCAGCACGATGTCGCATTGCTCCAGTGCCGGCTCCACCCAGGGCGCGCTGCGCAGCAGCGTGGCGAGCGGGGTGGCCCAGCCGGCATCGCCGCGAAACTTGAACCGGGCGATGGCATCGGGCCAGGGCCATGCATAGGTGCAGGCCGCAAGGCAGGCGTCCAGCGGCGGCGGGTGCAGCACGCAGTCGCCGCACCGGGCCACGCCTTCGGGCACCGGCAGGGCGCAGCCGCCGCAGCGGGCGGTCGGCGGAGCGAATCGCGCAACGCAAGGGTCGCACACCGGCTGCGAGGGCCAGGCGCGGCAGACCTCGCACTGGCTGGGCAGCCGTGCGAGGCCTGCAAGAAGTGAGGTGAAAGGCCTCAGGGGACGGTGGCTGAGCATGGGCTCAATATACTCACGGCCCCATGGCCACCGACCCCGCAAGAAGACCGCCGACCATCGACCCCACGGCGGCCGCACGCTGGCGCCGGCTGGCGCCCGCCGAGGGCTCGCCGTGGCTGCACGAGGAAATCGGCCGCCGCATGGAAGACCGGCTGCAATGGATCAAGGCGCAGCCCCGCACCTGGGCCGACTGGGCGCCGCTGCGCGGCGGCCTCGAGGCGCATGAGCTCGTGGCCCGCCGTTACCGCGACGCCGCCTCCCATGTGATCGAGCCCGAAGCCGCTCTGGCCGGCAAGACCGGCGAGGCGCTGGCCGCGCCCTGGTGGAGCGCGCGCCGCTGGCAGGGCAGCAAGGCCCGCTTCGACGCGCCGCCCGAAGACGGCGTCGACCTGCTCTGGGCCAACATGTCGCTGCACATGGCCGCCGACCCCGAGGCGCTGATCTCGCAATGGCACAAGCTGGTCGCGACCGACGGCTTCCTGATGTTCTCGTGCCTGGGCCCCGACACGGTGCGCGAACTGCGCGCGCTGCATGCCCGGCTCGGCTGGCCCGCCGCGGGCCACGAGTACACCGACATGCACGACTGGGGCGACATGCTGGTGCACGCCGGCTTCGCCGAGCCGGTGATGGACATGGAGCGCATCGTGCTGACCTGGGCCACGCCCGAGGCGGCGCTGGCCGAGTTGCGCACGTTGGGGCGCAACCTGCACCCTGGGCGTTTCCCTGCGCTGCGCGGCAAGACCTGGCACAAGGCGCTGAAGGGCGCGCTGCCCGAACTGGCGCCAGCTGAGGGTGGCAATGGCCACATCGCGCTGACCTTCGAGGTGATCTACGGCCACGCTTTCAAGCCCGCGCCGCGCGTGTCGCTGTCGGCCGAAAGCGCGGTGTCGCTGCGCGAGATGCGCTCGATGCTGCAACGAGGTCGGCCAGGCGCCTGATTGCCTAGTAGTAGTGACCCGTAGGCGTCCCACAGGGCCTGCGAGCGCCGTTATCTACCCGCTACAATCCGCCGTTGCGTGAAACTCGCGGGTATTGTCCCGCGATCGAGGGCCTGTCGGATCCCGTTTGTACGAGGGCGTACGAAGGGTTTGGCGACCATCGACGCACCGATTTGCTGAACTCGCCCGTGTCGAATTCCGTGTTTCGTTTTGCCACCGTTTCAGGCCAGAGCATCCACTGGTTCCTGAAGCGGAACTGCTCGGTAACGCCGAGCCAGCTGGGCTGGCTCTATGCGTCGCTGTGCGTGGTATCGCTCGGTATAGGAACGGTGTTCTGGCTGCACGGTGCGCCGCTGGTGCTGCCATTCGCCTGGCTCGAACTGGCTGCGGTGGGTTTTGCCTTCATGCTGTACGCGCGGCATGCGACCGATGGAGAACGGATCGCATTGCAGGGTGGACGGCTGGTCGTGGAGCTCGAGGACGGTGGGCGCTACGAACGCACGGAATTTCTTCCGCACCAGGTGCGGATCGAACCGCAGACCAGCGATCGCTCGCTGATCGAGGTCTCGGGACAGGGTCGATCGGTCAGGGTGGGGCGCTATGTACGCCCGGAGTTGCGTGCGGCACTGGCGCGCGAGATTCGCATGGCGTTGCGTGGCGCTTGAAGCGGCTTGCGCAGCGCTGCACGGTTGGGTTTGTCGAAAAAATTGAAGAAACGTGAACACGATGAAGAGCATTTGGCGCAACAAGTACAGGCCGGCGAATCTGTTGCTGGCGGCCGGCGCGGCTTTCAGCAGCGCGGCGCACGCAGTCAACGACCTGCCCGGCGGCCCTTCGGTTCGCCAGTTGAATCTTCCGGTCGGCGTGACCAAGATCGCGCAGGAGCAGCATCTGCTCCACACGATCATGATGATTCTGTGCACGGTCATCTTCGTCGCCGTGTTCGCGGTCATGTTCTATTCGATCTGGAAGCACCGCAAGTCGGTGGGCCACAAGGCGGCCAATTTCCATGAATCGGTGGTGGTCGAGGTCATCTGGACCATCGTTCCCTTCCTCATCGTGATCGTGATGGCGCTGCCCGCCACCAAGGTGCTGGTGGCCCAGAAGGACACCACCAACGCCGACCTCACGATCAAGACCACCGGCTACCAGTGGAAGTGGGGCTACGACTACCTGAACGGCGAAGGCGAGGGCCTGGCCTTCATCTCCACGCTCGACAGTTCGCAGCGCGCGATGTCCGACGCCGGCGCCAAGGGCGTGATGCCCGACGACTACCTGCTCAAGGTCGACAACCCGCTGGTGGTGCCGGTCAACAAGAAGGTCCGCATCATCACCACCGCCAACGACGTGATCCACGCGTTCGCGGTGCCGCAACTGGGCCTCAAGCAAGACGCGATTCCCGGCTTCGTGCGCGACACCTGGTTCCGCGCCGAGACCGTGGGCGACTACTACGGCCAGTGCCAGGAACTGTGCGGCAAGGAACACGCCTACATGCCGATCCACGTGAAGGTGGTCTCGTCGGCCGACTACACGACCTGGGTGGCCGCCAAGCGCAAGGAAGCCGCCGCCAAGCTGGACGACCCGACCAAGGTCTGGGCACTGCCCGAAATGCTGGTGCGCGGCGAGAAGGTCTACGCCGCCAACTGCGCCGCCTGCCACCAGGCGAACGGCAAGGGCGCGGGCCCGATCAAGCCGCTGGACGGCTCGCCCAAGGTGACCGATGCCGACCACAAGGTGCAGCTCACGGTGCTGCTCAATGGCCAGAACAACGGCGCGATGCCTTCCTGGAAACAACTGAGCGACACCGACCTCGCGGCAGTGGCCACGTACACCAAGAACAGCTGGTCGAACAAGACGGGCCAGCTGGTGCAGCCGGCCGAAGTGCTGGCCCTGCGCGGCAAGTGATACGGCAGCAGCAGCGCCCCGCGAAGAAGAAATTGCAAGGAACAACGAAATGAGTGCAGTCCTCGACCCCCACGGTCACGCCCACGGCGACCACGCACACGACGGCCACGACGAGCATCACGCGGCGCCCACCGGCTGGCGCCGCTGGGTCTTCGCGACCAACCACAAGGACATCGGCACGCTCTACCTGCTGTTCAGCTTCACGATGCTGATGGTGGGCGGCGTGCTCGCACTGCTGATCCGCGCCGAGCTGTTCCAGCCCGGCCTGCAACTGGTGAACCCCGAACTCTTCAACCAGTTCACCACCATGCACGGGCTGATCATGGTGTTCGGCGCCATCATGCCGGCCTTCGTGGGCTTCGCGAACTGGATGATCCCGCTGCAGGTGGGCGCCTCCGACATGGCGTTCGCCCGCATGAACAACTTCAGCTTCTGGCTGCTGATTCCCGCGGCGCTGATGCTGGTGGGTTCATTCTTCATGCCCGGCGGCGCGCCGGCCGCGGGTTGGACGCTCTACGCCCCCCTCACGCTGCAGATGGGCCCCTCGATGGACGCCGGCATCTTCGCGATGCACATCATGGGCGCCTCGTCGATCATGGGCTCGATCAACATCATCGTGACCATCCTCAACATGCGCGCCCCCGGCATGACGCTGATGAAGATGCCGATGTTCTGCTGGACCTGGCTCATCACCGCCTACCTGCTGATCGCCGTGATGCCCGTGCTCGCAGGCGCCATCACGATGACGCTGACCGACCGCCACTTCGGCACCAGCTTCTTCAACCCCGCCGGCGGCGGCGACCCGGTGATGTACCAGCACATCTTCTGGTTCTTCGGCCACCCCGAGGTCTACATCATGATCTTGCCGGCCTTCGGCATCATCAGCCAGGTGGTGCCGGCCTTCGCCCGCAAGAAGCTCTTCGGCTACGCCTCGATGGTGTATGCCACCTCGTCGATCGCCATCCTGTCGTTCATCGTGTGGGCCCACCACATGTTCACGACCGGCATGCCGCTCACCGGCCAGCTGTTCTTCATGTACGCCACGATGCTGATCGCGGTGCCCACGGCCGTGAAGATCTTCAACTGGATCGCCACGATGTGGCAGGGCTCGATGACCTTCGAGACGCCCATGCTGTTCGCGGTCGGCTTCATCTTCGTGTTCACGATGGGCGGCTTCACGGGCCTGATCCTCGCGGTCGCGCCCATCGACACGCAGCTGCAAGACACGTATTACGTGGTGGCCCACTTCCACTACGTGCTCGTGGCCGGCTCGCTGTTCGCCATGTTCTCCGGCTTCTACTACTGGGTGCCCAAGTGGACCGGCGTGATGTACAACGAAACGCGCGGCAAGGTGCACTTCTGGTGGTCGCTGATCTCGTTCAACGTGACCTTCTTCCCGATGCACTTCCTGGGCCTGGCCGGCATGCCGCGACGCTATGCCGACTACCCGATGCAGTTCGCCGACTTCAACGCGCTCGCGTCGGTCGGTGCCTTCTTCTTCGGTTTCGCGCAGGTGTATTTCTTCCTCTTCATCGTGCTGCCGACCATGCGCGGCAAGGGCGAGAAGGCTTCGCAGAAGCCGTGGGAAGCCGCTGAAGGCCTGGAGTGGGAAGTGCCCTCGCCGGCGCCGTTCCACACCTTCGAGACCCCGCCCAAGCTCGACGCGACCGCCACCAAGGTGATCGGTTGATCGACCGCACGACGATGACGACGCCCGAGCAAAGAAAGAACAACCGTCGCATGGGGCTCACGCTGGCCTCCATCGCGGTGATCTTCTTCATCGGCTTCATCGTGCGCATGGTCTTCTTCAGCGGTCGCTGACCGCCCACCGGACGCGAGCAACACCATCATGAGCCTGGGCCAACGCATTCGCCGCGCCAATGTCCGCATGGTCGGCAAGCTCGCGGTCGTGACCTGCGGCATGTTCGCCTTCGGCTATGCGCTGGTGCCGATGTACCGCGCGATCTGCGAGATGACCGGCATCAACATCCTCGCGCTCTCCGAGCTCGAGGTGCCGGGCGGCGCAAGCGGTGGCAAGAACGTGCGCGTACCCGACAACACGCAGGTCGACATGACCCGCACGATCAAGGTCGAGTTCGATTCCAACGTGCGCGGCGGCCTCTGGGACTTCAAGCCCGCGGAGCGGACGATCGAGGTGCACCCGGGCCAGCTCAACACGGTGATGTACGAGTTCCAGAATGTGCAGAACCGCCGCATGGCCGCGCAAGCCATTCCGAGCTATGCGCCGCAACAGGCTGCGCCGTATTTCAACAAGCTCGAGTGCTTCTGCTTCAACCAGTACACGCTCGATCCGGGCGAGAAGAAGCAGTGGCCGGTCGCGTTCGTGATCGACCCCAAGATTTCCAAGGACGTGAAGACCATCACCCTGTCGTACACCTTCTTCGAGGTGGGCGGCAAGACGCCGGCGGCGCCGGTGGCCGCAGTCACGAGCCCCGCCAATGAGCCGCGCTCGTGAGTTCGACCGGCAAGAAGGCCACGCTGTGGGACACCATCAAGGCGGTCGGCTGGTCGTTCTTCGGCGTCCGCAAGAACAGCGCCTACCAGGAAGACCTGGGCAAGCTGACTCCGTTGCACATCATTGCGGTGGCGTTCGCCGCAGTGATCGTCTTCGTCGTCGGGCTGGTGCTGCTGGTGCGGCATGTGGTTGCCACGGCCTGACGAAACCCACGACAACCAGAATCCATTGAATCGCGAGAAGAAAGAAAGCCAGGAGCTGATATGAGTTCAACCACCCACGGCACCACGCCCTACTACTTCGTACCCGGACCATCGGCCTATCCGGTCATGGCCGCGACCGGCCTGTTCTTCGTGATCCTCGGTGCGGCGCAATGGATCAATGGCCATGAGTGGGGCGCCTGGTCGCTGGCGGCCGGCATGCTCGGCTGGCTCGGCACGCTCTTCGTGTGGTTCCGCGCCGCCATCGGCGAGAGCGAAGGCGGCCAGTACGGCCACAAGGTCGACCTCTCGTTCCGCTGGAGCATGAGCTGGTTCATCTTCTCCGAAGTGATGTTCTTCGGCGCCTTCTTCACCGCGCTGTGGTGGGCCCGCACCCACTCGCTGCCGGCGCTCGGCAGCCTGGACAACGCGATCCTCTGGCCCGACTTCAAGGCCGTGTGGCCCAGCGTGGCCGCCGGTGCAACCGCTTCGCCGGCCGGCATCGTCGAGCCGTTCCAGACCGTGGGCCCGTTCTGGCTGCCCACCATCAACACTGCGCTGCTGCTCAGCTCGGGCGTGACGCTCACCATCGCCCACCACGCGCTGCGTGCCGGCCATCGTGCGCAGACCATCCGCTTCATGTGGCTCACCGTGCTGCTGGGCATCGTCTTCCTGGGCGTGCAGGGCTACGAGTACCACCACCTGTACACCGAACTGAACCTGAAGCTCAGCTCAGGCACCTACGGCTCGACCTTCTTCATGCTGACCGGCTTCCACGGCCTGCATGTGTTCATCGGCATGCTGATGCTGCTGTTCATCACGCTGCGCCTGCAGAAGGGCCACTTCACGCCCGAGCGCCATTTCGGCTTCGAAGGCGCGGCCTGGTACTGGCACTTCGTGGACGTGGTGTGGCTGGGCCTCTACATGCTGGTTTACTGGCTTTGAGCGAAGAACCTCGCGTCACTCCAGAAAAAAGGCGCCGCAAGGCGCCTTTTTCATGGTTCTCGTGGAACGAGCACCATCTACTTGCCGAGCGGGAGCCCGGTGGGCTGGATGTAGCCGAGTTTCCAGGCGAGCAGCATGCAGAGGAACAAAAACACCGACAGGCCGATCCGAAAGGTGAGCGCGCGCGCCATGCCGCCGCTCTTGGCGCGCCCGTTGCGACCGTCCTTCAGCATGAAGTACAGCGCAAAGGCGAGGCTCGCGAAGATGCCCACGAAGACCAGGGCGACGAAATATTTCATGACCCGCATTATCGGCCGCACGCCCCGTCCTCTCCAGTGACCCCCGCACCCCTGAACACCGCCGCGCCCCGCCGGAGTGGCCGCTTTTTGCTCCTCACCATCGCCACAGTGCTGACACTGGCCGCCACAGTCTCCCTGGGCCGTTGGCAGCTCTCGCGCGCCGCGCAGAAAGAGGCACTGCAAGCCAGCATCGACGCCCAGAAGCAGAAGCCCGCGCTCGACCAGTCCGAGTTCCTGGCGCTCCCGAGCGCGACCGATTCGCTGCATCGCCCGGTGCGCCTGCGAGGCCTCTGGCTCACGCCGCAGACGGTCTACCTGGACAACCGCCAGATGCACGGCGTGCCCGGCTTCTATGTGCTGACGCCCTTCGCCCTCGAAGGCACCGAGCAGGCGGTCATGATCCAGCGCGGCTGGGTGCAGCGCAATTTCGTCGACCGCACGAAGTTGGGAGCGGTCGAGACGCCCGCCGGCATCGTCGAGGTCACCGGCCTGATCGAGCCGCCGCCGAGCCATCTGCTCGAGCTCGGCACGCCGGCGGCCGCCGCGTCCGCTCCAGCGGGTTCCGCCGCTGCGCCGGCACCGGCCGCCGAGGGGTCTTCGTCCATCCGGCAAAATCTCGACCTGGAGGCGTTCCGTGCCGAGACCAAGCTGCCGCTGCGAACCGATGTGTCGCTGCAGCAGACCGGGCCGGCCTCCGAGGGCCTGCAACGCGACTGGCCGGCCCCGGCGCTGGGCCTGGAGAGGCACTACGGTTACGCATTCCAGTGGTTCGGCCTTTCGGCCCTCGTCGTCATCCTCTATGTCTGGTTCCAATTCATCACCCCCTTCCGCCGCTCGCGGCACCGCGCACGCGATGAACGCCGCCTCTGACGAACCGCTGGGCCTGACGGTGCATTCGATGCCGTCGCCCAACCAGGCGCTCGACGGCGCCGAGGGTCGGCGCACGGTCGTCGGGCGCTGGAAGATGATCGCGGTGCTGCTCATGTGCGCGGCGCCGGTCATCGCGTCGTACTTCACCTATTACGTGATCCGTCCCGAAGGCCGCAGCGTCTACGGCGAGCTGATCAACCCGCAGCGCGAACTGCCCAGGCTGACCGCCACTGACCGCAATGGCGCGCCGGTCGACGTCGCCACGCTCAAGGGCCAGTGGCTGCTGGTGGCGGTGGCCGATGCGGCCTGCGATGCGCTGTGCGAGCAGCAGCTCTACCTGCAGCGGCAACTGCGCGAGAGCCTCGGCCGCGAGAAGGACCGCATGGACCGTGTCTGGCTCGTGAGCGATGCCGCGCCCATCCCCGAGCGCCTGAACAACGGCCTGCATGGCGCGACGGTGCTGCGCGTGCCGGCCGACCAGTTGGCCAAGTGGCTTTCGCCTGTTTCGGGCCACAACCTCGCCGAGCACCTCTATGTGGTCGACCCGATGGGCAACTGGATGATGCGTTTCCCCGCACGCATGGACGCCGCCGGCGCGAGCCGCGCCAAGCGCGACCTCGATCGCCTGCTGCGCGCCTCCTCCTCGTGGGACGAACCCGGCCGCTGACCTGCCCATGACGGACACGAGTTCCCTGTACGACCTCACGCCGATCGCCTGGCTGATGGCGGCCGGCGTGCTGATCGCGCTCGGGCCCCTGGTCTGGGTGTGGCGCCGCAATGCGGGGCACGGCCCGGCGCGGCGGCTGCATGCGCTGACGGTGCTCACGCTGTTCCTCACCTTCGATCTGACGCTGTTCGGTGCCTTCACCCGCCTGACCGATTCGGGCCTCGGCTGCCCCGACTGGCCCGGCTGCTACGGCAACGCCAGCCCGGTCGGCGCGCGGCACGAGATCGCAATGGCGCAGTCGGCCCAGCCGACCGGGCCGGTGACGCACAGCAAGGCGTGGGTGGAGATGGTCCATCGCTACCTGGCGACCGGCGTGGGCGTGCTGATCCTGACGCTGGCGGGCGCGACCTGGATCGTGCGGCGGCGCCAGCTGCGCAAGCCCGCAGCACCGGCGGACGGCGACCACGCCACGCTCAGCGCATGGTGGCCCGCTGCGACATTGGTCTGGGTGTGCCTGCAGGGCGCCTTCGGCGCGATGACCGTCACCTGGAAGCTCTTTCCCGCGATCGTCACGCTGCACCTGCTCGGCGCCATCGTGCTGCTTGCGCTTCTGTGCATCCAGGCGGTTCGCTATCGGCAGGTTGCTGCAGACCGCTTGCCGACGCCCGTGTCGCCGGCCCTGCGCAACGGCCTGATCGCAACCACCGTCTTGCTCGTGCTGCAGATCGCCCTCGGCGGCTGGGTCAGCACCAACTACGCGGTGCTCGCCTGCACCCAGTTCCCGAGCTGCCAGGGCAGTTGGTGGCCGCCGATGAATTTCGCGCAGGGCTTCGAGATCTGGCGCCACCTCGGCGTGACCGGCGACGGCCAGCCGCTCGATTTCTCGGCACTCACGGCGATCCACTACGCGCACCGGTTGATGGCGTACGCCGTGTTCGTCGCACTGGGCGTGCTCGCCTGGCGCCTGCGCCGCAGCGACGCGCTGCGCCCGCAAGCCTATTGGCTGGCCGGCCTCGCATTGCTGCAGCTCGCCACCGGCCTCGGCAACGTGCTGCTCGGCTGGCCGCTGGCCGCTGCCGTGCTCCACACCGGCGGCGCCGCGGCACTTGCCGTGGTGCTGACCTGGGCGCTGTGCGAAAGCCGCCGTGAAGCCGCCGCGACCGCCACGGTGCGTGCCGACGACAATGCACGCGGTACCTCCACGACCTCCACCTCGAAGAAAGCCCCCGCGTGAGCACCCCGATCCCTGTTCAGCACACCAGCACTGCCAACGTGCTGCGCCAGTTCTACGCGCTGACCAAGCCGCGCGTGGTGCAGCTGATCGTGTTCTGCGCGCTGATCGGCATGGTGCTGGCCGTGCCCGGGCTGCCCTCGTGGTTCGACCTGCAGCGCGCCGTGCTCGCCTGTATCGGCATCTGGCTGGTGGCCGGCGCGGCGGCGGCGTTCAACTGCCTGGTCGAGAAGGGCATCGACGCCAAGATGAAGCGTACCGCCTGGCGTCCCACCGCACGCGGGCAGCTCAGCGACCTGCAGGCGCTGGTGTTCTCTGCGCTGCTGTGCGCGGCGGGTTCGGCGTTGCTGTGGTTCACGGTCAACCCGCTCACCATGTGGCTGACCTTCGCCACCTTCGTCGGCTATGCGGTGATCTACACCGTGATCCTGAAGCCGCTGACGCCGCAGAACATCGTGATCGGCGGCGCCTCGGGCGCGATGCCGCCGGTGCTGGGCTGGGCCGCGATGACGGGCGACGTAGGCCCCGAAGCGCTGATCCTCTTTCTCATCATCTTCCTGTGGACGCCGCCGCACTTCTGGGCGCTGGCGCTCTACCGCGTCGAAGACTACCGCAAGGCGGGGCTGCCGATGCTGCCGGTCACGCACGGCAACGAGTTCACGCGGCTGCAGGTGCTGCTCTACACCTTCATTCTTTTCGCGGCCTGCCTGATGCCCTTCATCTACGGCATGAGCGGCTGGCTGTACCTGGCGGTCGCCGTGGCCGTGAGCATCGGCTTCACGGGGTACGCCTTTGCGCTCTGGCGCAATTATTCCGACACGCTCGCGCGCAAGACCTTCCGGTTTTCGCTGATCCACCTGAGCGTGCTGTTCCTGGCGCTGCTCGTCGATCACTACCTCCATTGAATTGAATACCCCCGCTCCCATGAACAAGCGCAACGCTCTCCAATTGATCGCCGGCAGCATGGCCATGGCGGCGCTGGGCGTGGGTCTCGCGGCGTGCAGCGAGACCAAGCAGAGCTTCAATGCGGTCGACATCACGGGCGCCGACTACGCCAAGGACTTCTCACTGAAGGACGCCGACGGCAAGGTCCGCACCATGGCCGACTTCAAGGGCAAGGCGGTCGTGCTGTTCTTCGGCTATGCGCAGTGCCCCGACGTCTGCCCGACCACGATGACCGAGATGGCGCAGGTCAAGCAGCAACTGGGCAAGGACGGCGACAAGCTGCAGGTGCTGTTCGTCACCGTCGATCCGGCGCGCGACACGCCCGAGGTGATGAAGGCCTACATGGGCGCGTTCGACCCGAGCTTCGTCGCGCTGATCCCGACGCCCGACGAACTCACCGCGACTGCGAAGGACTTCAAGGTCTACTACAAGAAGGTCGACGGCAAGACGCCCACCAGCTATTCGATGGACCACTCGGCCGCGAGCTTCATCTACGACCCGCAGGGCCGGCTGCGGCTTTATGCGCGTTACGGCGCGGGCGTGCCGTCGATGGTGTCGGACCTGAAGACGCTGCTCGGTTCCTGAGGACGTCCGGTCATGGACGACGCCGGTGTCGTTGTTGCCTCGCTCGATCACCTGAAGTCTCGCAAGGGCGCCTTCCGCATCGCGCTCATTCCACCTGAGGTGCTGCGCGCCCTCAACGACGGGCTGCTCGAAACCGTCAATCTCAACGAGTTCATGGCGCTCGAACTGCCGCAACTGGCGCGCAGCGTGGCGGGACATGTCGGGCTCGATGCAACGAGCGAGCGGCTGGTCGACACCATCGCCATGCTCGGCGCCTTCAAGCCGATGCAACGCCACACCCACATCGCCCGCGCGCTCTATGACCTGACGGCGCTTCACGCCGAGCGCGATGCCGTCGCGCACCGGCTGGCCACGCATGCGAGCGACGTGGCGCGCTGCTGGGCGGCGCAGTGGGTCACGCTCTCGGAGCTGCCCTTGCCGGCGCAACTCGAGGCGGTGCGCCGCTTCGCCGCCGATCCGCATTTCGGCGTGCGCGAGATCGCCTGGATGGCGGTGCGCGACGCGGTCATTGCTTCGCTGGACGAGGCGCTCGAGTTGCTGCAGGCGTGGGTGTTTGATGCGGATCCGAACATCCGCCGCTTCGCCAGCGAACTCACGCGGCCGCGGGGCGTGTGGTGCGCGCAGATCGAGGCGCTCAAGGCCGAGCCCTGGCGTGCCTTGCCGCTGATCGAGCCGCTGCGCGCGGACGGCAGCCGCTATGTGCAGAACTCGGTCGCGAACTGGCTCAACGATGCAAGCAAGACACAGGCGGAGTGGGTCGAAAAGCTGTGCAAACGGTGGGTCGCGCAATCGGACACCGACGCGACGCGGTACATCGCGAAACGGGCCTTGCGGACGCTCTCCAAAGGCCCATGAAAAAACCCGGCAGAGCCGGGTTTTTTTCATGGATGGAGACAGGCTTACGCGTAGTCCGCCAGAGCCTTCTTCATCTTCTTCATCGCAGCGACTTCGATCTGGCGAATGCGCTCGGCGCTCACGCCGTACACCGCAGCCAGGTCGTGCAGCGTCATGCCGCCCGAGCCGTCGTCGTTCACCTTGAGCCAGCGCTCTTCCACGATGCGGCGGCTGCGGTCGTCCAGCGCTTCGAGCGCGGTCGCGATACCGTCGCTCGACAGGCGGTCGCGCTGCTGCGATTCGAGCAGGGCGGTCGGTTCCTGCGTGGCGTCGGCCAGATAGGCGATGGGGCCGAAGGCTTCGTCGCCGTCATCGGACGGACCCGGATCGAGCAGCACGTCGCCGCCCGACAGGCGGGTTTCCATCTCGAGCACTTCCTCGGGCTTGACGTTCAGCCGCATCGCCATCTGCGACACCTCGTCGGGGCTGAGCGTTTCGCGGTGCGTGCCGTTGTCGGACGCCGCCGAGTCGGCCTTGAAGCCCTGCTTCATCGAGCGCAGGTTGAAGAACAGCTTGCGCTGGGCCTTGGTCGTCGCGACCTTGACCATGCGCCAGTTCTTCAGGATGTACTCGTGAATCTCGGCCTTGATCCAGTGCATGGCGTAGCTCACCAGCCGCACACCCTGGTCGGGGTCGAAGCGCTTCACGGCCTTCATGAGGCCGACGTTGCCTTCCTGGATCAGGTCGCCGTGCGGCAGCCCGTAACCCAGGTATTGGCGGGAAATGGAAACCACGAGGCGCAGGTGCGACAGGATCAGCGCGCCGGCAGCGTCGAGGTCGTTCTGGTCGCGCAGCTTGCGAGCGAAGCCCTGCTCTTCTTCGAGCGTGAGCAGCGGCAGGCGGTTGGCGGCCGAAATGTATGCATCCAGGTTGCCCAGCGGGGGGACCATCGACCATGGATTGGCGACGGCCAGCTGGTTGGCAGAGACTCCAGACAGCGTTGTCATCAGGGGAAACTCCTTTGTATTGGCCATATTAGCACTCGGTTGGAGGGAGTGCTAAGGCAAGGGTTCCCCTTGAGTCGCTATCGCTTCGATAGCCAAAGGCTACCAGCGGACCCCCAGCTTCAGGAACAGCTTCGACAGGACGAACAGCGGGCCGACCCAGAGATATTGGATGTCTTCGAAGAACGAAGGTTTCTTGCCCTCGATCCTGTGTCCCACGAACTGGAATATCCAGGCCACCACGAAGATGGCGGCCGAAACCGGCAAAACAAGCCCACCCATCGCATGCACCAGCGCCAGGGCGAGCGCGGTGAGCACGAGCATCGTCAGTAGGAAGGCCGGTGCGCGCAGCAGCGCGTAGTAGACGAGGCTCGCGGCCACGAAAACATAAGCCACCCACGGATGAATCGCAAAAAGCAGCCCGACGATGCTCAGCATGATCGCGGGAATGGCGATGTAGTGGATCAGCTCGTTGGTCGGATTGCGGTGGCTTTCCTCATAGTGCGCGAGCAGCCGGTCGACCTTGCGGTCGCTCGCGGCCATCGGGGCGGCGGCGCTATTCATCGTGGTGAGTCTCCAAAGGAGCCGTTCGGTGCGGCGAAACTTCGATGGTGCCCAGAGCCGCTGGCGATGGCAAGTGCGATGGGTGCTACTGAAAAAGTAGCAATTCCGCGCCGCTGGGCGGGCCGTGCCATGACTTAGGGCACTGTCGCGAGCGCGTTGCGCAGCTAAGATCAAACGCGTGGCTCCCTTCGATTCTTCTTCCACGCCTCCGCCTGTGACCGCGGGGGCGGGCCTCCCGGTTCGCGCGCCGACCGCGATTCTGGTCGTGGACGACCATGACCTGCTCCGCCTGGGGGTCTGTGCGCTGGTGCAGGCGCAGGCCAGTTCGTCCGGCGCGCGCATCGAGGTCTTCGAGGCCGGCAACGTCGCCGACGCCCTCGCGCTCTACGAAACCCACCAGGCCGCCATCGGCCTCGTGCTGCTGGACCTCGCGCTGCCCGACACCCACGGCCTGAGCGGCCTGGCCGAGTTCCGGCTGCGCTTTCCGGCGGCGCGCATCGTGGTGCTCTCCGGCACCGGCAACAGCACGCTGGCGCAAGGCGTGCTCGCCCTGGGTGCCAGCGCCTTCCTGCCCAAGTCGGCCGACCTGAAAGAGGTGGTGAGCTTCATCCGCGCCTGCGGCCTGCTCGACCCCGATGCGGCCGACATTCCGCCGCCGGCCGCGCCGAAGGCGCTCACCGGCTACGCCGGGTTCGCCCACGCCAGCGCCTGGCAGGAGCTCACGCCGCGCCAGATGCAGGTGCTGCAGTGGGTGCTCGAGGGCAAGGCGAACAAGGAAATCGCCCAGCTCGCCAACCTGAGCGAGGGCACGGTGAAGAACCACGTCTCGACCATCCTGCTGCTGTTCGGCATGCGCTCGCGCGCCCAGTTGATCAGCACGCTGCACTGAGCATTTGTGCCGGCCGTGGCGTCCAGCGATCTGCCTGCCGACCACACCCTGGGCCAGCGGGTCCTGCGCGAGCACGTCGCCTCGGTCTACGACACCTACATCGTCTCGACGCTGACCCACATGGCGTTCGTGGTGGTGTTCGGCTGCATCATCTATTCGCAGCTGCGCAACCTGAGCCTGCTGTTCTGGATCGGCGGCCTGGTGATCGCCGACATCTACGTCTTCTTCACGCCGCGCTGGACGCCGCTGCGGCCCGCGCGAGAAAGCGCGTACTGGGCGCGCAAGATCTCCCGCATGGTCACGCTGGTCAGCATGATCACGGCGGTGGTGCCCTGGCTGATCGTGCCGTACGACAACCTGCCGATGACCTCGCTGCTGATGGCGGTGATCGTCGGCAGCTGCGCCCGCGCGGCGCAGTCGCTCTGGCCGCTGAAGTCGGCGCTCTTCGGCTACACGCTCCCGATGTCGCTGGGCCTGATCACCGCACTGGCATGGCAGCGCGATGGGCTGCATCTTTTCCTGGCGGCTGCCGGCGCGGCCTACTTGCTGCTGACCTTGCGCGCGGGCATCGGCCAGCACAAGCTGCTGACCGAATCCCTCATGCTGCGCTTCGAGAACGAAGCGCTGGCCGCCCGCCTGGGCGAGCAAATCGCCGCCACCGAGCGCGCGAGCGAAGAAAAAACCCGCTTCCTCGGCACCGCCAGCCACGACCTGCGGCAGCCGCTGCACGCCATCGCGCTCTTCGGCGCCGCGCTCGAGAACGAGCTGCGCGACCGTCCCGAAGGCCGCAACGCCGAGCGCCTGATGCGCGCGGTGAACGCGCTGGGCGCATCGCTGGACACCATGCTGGACGTCTCGCGGCTCGATGCGGGCGTGATCACGCCGACGGCGCAGCCGGTGCAACTGGACGCGCTCTTCCTGCCGCTCAACCACACCTTCTCAGCCCGCGCCGAGCAGAAGCAGCTGCAACTGCGCGTGCGCGCCAGCGGCCTGTGGGTGCACAGCGATCCGCAACTGCTGCACCGCATGCTGTCCAACCTGATGGACAACGCGCTCAAGTACACCGCCCGCGGCGGCGTGACGGTGATGGCGCGGGAGCGCGGCGATGCGGTGTGGGTCGAGGTGCGCGACACCGGCATCGGCATCGCCCCCGAGCAGTCGGGCCGCATCTTCGAAGAGTTCTATCAGGTCAACAATCCCGGCCGCGACCGCTCCCGGGGCCTGGGCATCGGCCTGTCGATCGTGCAGCGGCTGTCGCGGCTGCTCGGCCATCCGGTGCAGATGCATTCGCGGCCGGGTCGGGGCACCCACTTTCGCGTCGTGCTGCCAACTGCCCGTGCGCAGGCAGGTGGGCTGTTTCCTTCTTTTCCAACCGACGCCGGTGAGGCGCAGGCGCAGCGGCGCACGTTTGCGCCGCTGCTGCCTGGGCGCGTGCTGCTGCTGGACGACGAGTTGGAGATCCGTGAAGCCATGACGGGCCTGCTGCGCTCCCATTCGATCGATGCGCACGCCGTGGCCGATGAGGCCGGCGCCGCCGCGGCCCTGCAAAAGGCGCACGGAGAAGGGCGCCCGTTCGATCTGCTGCTGTGCGACTACCGCCTGGCCGATGGCGTCGACGGCCTCGATGCCGGCCTGCGCCTGAGCCAGGGGCCGGGCGAGGGCAGCGCCGAAATCCCGTTGCTGCTGATCACCGGAGAGACCTCGCCCGCCCGCCTTCAACGTGTGCGGGAGTCGCGGGTGCCGGTGCTGTTCAAGCCGGTCGCGGCGGCCGCGTTGCTCCAGGCGATGGCCGACCTGGCTGCTCCGAAGCCGGTGGCCCGGCCGTCAGCGGTCGACGCCTGAAAACATAGGTAGTAATTAAACGCCGATCGCTGGCGTAAAGATCGAATGCCATGACTTTCGGCACTGGTGAGCATTCGCCCCGCCGAATATCTTCACCGCATTCCGACGCAGCCTAAGGGCGGTGCGGAGCCAGAACCAGGGGGAAGGGAGAGAAGAAGAAAAGTGGAGAAGCGGCCCCGGCGCAAGCGGGGGCCGCTTTTTTTTGCCCGGGTTTGGCAGGCTTTGGCCGAGCTCAGCCCAGAAGCGCCTGCGCGAATTCGCGCGCGTTGAAGGTCTCCAGGTCTTCGAGCTTCTCCCCCACGCCGATGAAGTAGACCGGAATCGGCCGCTCGCGTGCAATGGCGCACAGCACGCCGCCCTTGGCCGTGCCGTCCAGCTTGGTCACGATCAGGCCCGTGAGGCCCAGCGTCTCGTCGAAGGCCTTGACCTGCGCGAGCGCGTTCTGCCCGGTGTTGCCGTCGATCACCAGCAGCACTTCGTGCGGCGCGGTGGCATCGGCCTTGGTGACCACGCGCTTGATCTTCTTGAGCTCGTCCATCAGGTGCAGCTGCGTCGGCAGGCGGCCGGCCGTGTCGACCAGCACCACGTCCTTGCCGCGCGCCTTGCCGGCATTCACCGCATCGAAGCTCACGGCCGAGGGGTCGCCGCCCTCGTTGCTCACGATCTCGACCGTGTTGCGGTCGGCCCAGACCAGCAGCTGCTCGCGCGCCGCCGCCCGGAAGGTGTCGGCCGCGGCCAGCAGCACCGAGGCGCCCTCGGTGGCCAGGTGCTTGGTGAGCTTGCCGATGGAGGTGGTCTTGCCCGCGCCGTTGACGCCGGCCACCATGATCACGGTGGGCGTGAACTGGCCGATGACCAGCGGTTTCTCGAGCGGCTTGAGCAGGTCGGTGATGGCATCGGCCAGCAGCAGCTTGACCTGCGCCGCGTTGGTGGCCATCTGGCGCTTGACGCGAATCTTCAGGTCGTCGAGCAGGTATTCGGTGGCCCTGACGCCGGTGTCGGCCATCAGCAGGGCGGATTCGAGCTCTTCATACAGCGCGTCGTCGATCTGCGCGTTGACGAACACGGCCTGGATGCCGGTGCCGGTCTTGCGCAGGCCGGTCTTGAGCTTGTCGAACCAGCCTTTGCGTTCGGTGGCCGCAGCCGTTTCGGTGACGACAGGCGCCGGGACGGGAGCGGGAGCAGGAGGCGGAACCGGAGCCGGAGCCGGCGCAGGGGCCGGGGTTGCAACCGGCGCGGGCGATGGAATCGGGACCGGAGCGGGTACCGGCGGCGCAACCGGCGCAGGGGCCACGACCACCGCGGGCGCTTCGACCGGTGCAGGCGGCGCCTCTTCGGCCGCGGGCTTTCCGCCGAACCAGCTCGAAGGCGAGAACACCGAGCGCGCAGGTGCGGGCTCGGCAGCGGGCGCAGGTGCAACGGGCGGGGGAGGCGCCGGCGCGACTGGGGTTTCGGCAGGCGGTTTTTTCTTGAAGAAACTGAACATCAGGAGCTTTTTACAATCCGACCCATTCTATGAAACACCTCTCGCCACGCAGTGCTGCGTCTGGTGCGGTGCTGGCGGTGGCGCTTTCGGCGTCCTGGGCCATGCCTGCGCAGGCCCAGTCCACACCGGCTCCCGCTGCATCTTCGGCCGCCACCGCGGCCGCACCGGGCCCCCAGCAATTCACCCTCGCGAACGGCATGACGCTGATCGTCCAGCCAGACCGGCGCGCACCGACCGCGGTGCAGATGGTCTGGGTCCGCGTCGGCTCCATGGACGAGGTCGACGGCACTTCCGGCGTCGCACATGCGCTCGAACACATGATGTTCAAGGGCACGAAGGACATCAAGCCCGGCGAGTTCTCGCGCCGCGTGGCGCAGTTGGGCGGCCAGGAAAACGCCTTCACCACCCGCGACTACACCGGCTACTACCAGCAGATTCCAGTCGGCAGCCTCGAGCAGGTGATGAAGCTCGAATCCGACCGCTTCGCCAACAACCAGTGGCCCGACGACGAGTTCAAGCGCGAGATCGAGGTCGTCAAGGAAGAGCGGCGCCTGCGCACCGAAGACCAGCCGCGCGCGCTGCTCGGCGAACAGCAGAACGCCGCCGTCTTCACCGCCTCGCCCTATCACCGCCCGGTGGTCGGCTGGATGAGCGACCTCGATGCGATGACGCCCGACGACGCGCGCGCATTCTTCAAGCGCTGGTACATGCCGGCCAACGCGGTGCTCGTGGTGGCCGGCGACGTCGACATCGCACAGGTCCGCGCGCTGGCCGAGAAATACTACGGCCGCATCCCCGCAGGCGCCGTTCCCCCGCGCAAGCCGCGCATCGAACCGGCGCAGCGCGGCATCCGCCGCATCGAATTCAAGGCGCCCGCCGAGCAGGCCTATGTGTCGCTCGCCTTCCGCGTGCCGCAGATCGCGAACATCGACGACACGAACAGCGACTCGTGGGCATTGGTGGTGCTCTCGGCCGTGCTCGACGGCTATGCCGGTGCGCGGCTCGATCGCGCGCTCACCCAGGGCCCGGACCGGGTGGCCGATTCCGCCGGCGCCTATTCGGGTTTCATCGGCCGCGGTCCGCAGCTCTTCGTGCTCGACGGCGTGCCCGCCCACGGCAAGAGCGCCGAGGCGGTCGAAGCCGCGCTGCGCGCCCAGGTGGCGCGCGTGGCGAAAGAAGGCGTAGGCGAAGCCGAACTGGCCCGCGTCAAGACCCAGTGGGTGGCCAGCGAGACCTACAAGCGCGATTCGGTGATGGCGCAGGCCCGCGAACTCGGCAGCAACTGGATCCAGGGCCTGCCGCTGGACGCGAGCGAGCGCATCGTCGCCCGGCTGCAGGCCGTCACGGCGGCGCAGGTGCAGGCCGTGGCCGCCAAGTACTTCGGCGACGACCAGCTCACGGTGGCCACGCTGCGTCCCTTGCCGCTCGAAGCCAAGCCCCGCGGCCGTGGCTTCGCGGCGCCCGCAGGCGAGCTGCGCTGAAAGACCCGGAACCATGATGACTCTCAAGAAACTGGCGCTGCGCGCCGTGTTCGCAGGCACCGCCGTTTTCGGCCTTGGCAGCGCCCAGGCCGCACTGCCTATCCAGCACTGGACGCTTGCCAATGGCGCCAAGATCTACCTCGTCGCGACCAACGCGTTGCCCATCGTCGACGTGCAGGTCGACTTCGACGCCGGCAGCCGGCGCGACCCGGCGCCGCAGGCCGGCCTGGCGAGCGTGACCTCGGCGATGGTCGAGAAGGGCGTGCGCGCCGGCAAGAGCGGCGAACCCGCGCTCGACCAGAACGCCCTGGGCGAAGCCTGGGCCGACCTGGGCGCGAGCTTCGACGTGAGCGCGGGCACCGACCGCATGAGCTACTTGCTGCGCACGCTCTCCGACCCGGCACTGCTGGGCAAGGCCGTGGCGCTCGCCTCGCGCGAGATCGGCGAGCCTTCGTTCCCCGACGACGTGTGGCTGCGCGAGCGCGAACGCATCAACGCCGCCATCAAGGAGGCCAACACCAAGCCCGCGACCATCGCGGGCCGCGCGTTCGGCCAGGACGTGTACGGCGTGCATCCCTACGGGCAGGAAGTCACCGAGGAAACGCTGGCGCGCATCGACACCGCCACCATGCGCCAGCGCTACCAGCAGCTCATCGTGCCGTGCCGCGCCAAGCTCAGCATCGTGGGCGCGGTGACGCGGGCCGAGGCCGAATCCGTGGCGACCACGCTGCTCTCGCGCCTGCCCGCCAACGACGCCTGCACGCCGCTGCCGACCATCGCGCCGGTGGCCGCGCTGACGGCGCCGAAGGACGAGCGCATTCCCTTCGACTCCGCCCAGGCCCATGTCTTCATCGGCCAGCCCGGCTACCCGCGCAAGGACCCCGACCACTTCGCGCTCAACCTCGGCAACTACGTGCTGGGCGGCGGCGGTTTCGTCTCGCGCCTGACCAACGAGGTGCGCGAGAAGCGCGGGCTGACCTACAGCGTCTACAGCGGCTTCGCGCCGGGGCTCGACGCGGGCGCGTTCCGCATCGGGTTCCAGACCCGGCCCGACCAGGCGGAAGAAGCGATCAAGGTCTCGCGCGAAGTGCTCGCGAAGTTCGTGGCCGAAGGGCCGACCGAGAGCGAACTCAAGGCCGCGAAGGACAACCTGATCGGCGGCTTTCCGCTGCTGCTGGACAGCAACCGCAAGCTGATCGGCAACGTCGCCAACATCGCCTGGCACGACCTGCCGCTGGACTACCTCGATACCTGGACCACACGCATGAACGCGGTCACCGCGGCCGACGTCAAGGCGGCGTTTGCGCGCAAGCTGCAGCCGGAGCGGATGGTGACGGTGGTGGTGGGCGGCAAGTAGGCGGTCGCTAGGACAGCGCGTGCGGGCCGCTCGTCGCGGCCGCACGCACCGCCGTGCCGAGCCGCTTGAGCAATTGCGGCGCGGCGCGCGCCTGCTGCCAGTAGAGCGGCACCGGCAGCGTCGATCCGGGCACCAGTTCCACCAGCGCGCCTGCTCGGATCGCATCGGCCACCATGCTGGCCGGATGCATGCCCCAGCCCATGCCCGCGCATGCGGCCTCCACAAAAGCGTTCGGCGACGGAATCCAGTGCCGTGGCGTCTCGACGTTGCGGTGACAGATGCGGCGTACCCAGCGCGCCTGCAGGCGGTCCTTGCGGTCGAACACCAGGCTCGGCGCGCTCGCCAGCGTTCGCGCGCCCACGCCCCTGGCGAAATGCCGCTGCACGAACTCGGGGCTCGCGGCCGCCACGTAGTGCATCGTGCCCAGCGCCTCGCTGTTGCAGCCGGCCACCGGCTGGGCCAGCGCGGTCACCGCCGCGAGCACGGCGCCGGTGCGCAGGCGCTCGGCCGTGTGGTCCTGGTCGTCCACCGTGAGGTCGAGGAGCGCGGCTTCTTCCTGCGTGCAGAAGCTGGCGGCCGCGGCCATGAACCATGTCGCCAGGCTGTCGGCGTTGACGGCCACGCGCACGGTGACCCGCTCGCCCGCCTCGCCATTGCCGCCCATGCCGAGAGCGGGCAGGGCGTCGCGCAGCTCATGTTCCAGCATGCCCACGCGTTCCATGTGGCGGCACAGTTGCAGGCCGGCCTCCGTGGCAACGCAGGGCTGGCCCCGCACCAGCAGCGCGCCGCCCGTGCGCTCCTCGAGCAGCTTCACACGCTGCGAGACGGCAGAGGGCGTGACGTTCAAGGCGCGCGCAGCGCGCTCGAAGCTGCCTTCGCGCACGACGGCGGCCAGGGCGTGCAGGGCGGCGTAGTCGAGCATGTGAATTAAGTAAAACTGAATTCGATTTAGGAGGTTTAGTTTGAGTTAATCCGCAGCGCGCGGCAAGCTCTCACCCATGCCTGCCGAATTCGCCACCACCGCCTTCCTCAACGGATTCTTCATGAGCCTGGTGCTCATCGTCGCCATCGGCGCCCAGAACGCCTATGTGCTGCGCCAGGGCCTGCGGCGCGAGCATGTGAGCGCCGTGGTGCTGTTCTGCGCGGCCGGCGATGCGGTGCTGATCGGTGCGGGCGTTGCCGGCATGGCGCAGGCGCTGAACGGGCGGCCGATGCTGGCAACGGCGCTTGCGGGGCTGGGCGCGGCATTCCTTTGCGGCTACGGCCTGCGGGCGCTGTGGCGGTCGCGGCAACCCGGCGCGTTGCAGGCAGCGTCGCAGCAGGGCGCCTCGCTTTCGCGCGTGGCCGTGGTAGCCCAGGCGGCGGGCTTCACGCTGCTGAACCCGCATGTCTACCTCGACACGGTGCTGCTCGTGGGCAGCGCGGGCGCGCAGTACGCGGGGTCGCTCAAGGTCTGGTTCGTCGTGGGCGCCTCGATGGCGAGCGCACTGTGGTTCAGCGCGCTGGGCTTCGGCGCACGGCTGCTCGCGCCGGTGTTTGCGCGGCCGCGCGCATGGCAGATGCTCGATGCGCTGATCGGCGTCACCATGCTCGTGCTGGCCGCCATGCTGGCGCGGCGCGCGCTGACCGGCGCCTGAGCCTCGGCCGGGTGCAACGGGCGTTAAGCTCGCCGCATGCCCCAGAAGAAAGCCACAGCAGCTCCCCGTCCGCCCGCCAAGCGCCCCGCACGTGCCGTGCGCCCCAACGAGGTCCGCATCATCGGCGGCCAATGGAAGCGAACCCGCCTCGCGGTGGCCGACAAGCCGGGCCTGCGTCCCACGCCCGACCGCGTCCGCGAGACGCTGTTCAACTGGCTCGCGAGCCTCGCCGGGGCGGGTGGCGGCGACTTGCCGGGCTGGCATTGCGTCGATGCGTTCGCGGGCACCGGCGCGCTGGGCCTGGAAGCCGCCTCGCGCGGTGCGGCGAACGTGCTGTTGTGCGAGCAGGATGCCGCGCTGGTCGCGCAGCTCCAGGCCGCGAAGACCAAGTTGTCGGCCGAGGCAGTGCGCATCGAGCGCGGCAACGGCCTCACGGCGCTCGAGCGCACCACGGCCGCGAGCCTGCATGCCGTCTTCCTCGACCCGCCCTTCGAGAGCACCGCGCTCTACGAACCCGCCCTGCGCGCCGCTGCGCGCGCGCTGCGCCCCGGTGGCGTGGTCTACCTCGAGGCTCCTCGCCCGTGGACCGCCGAGGAGCTCGCCGCCCTCGGCCTCGCAAGCTTTCGTTACCTCAAGGCGGGCGCCGTGCATGCCCACCTGTTGCGTCTGGCCTCGGACGCAACTGCATAATCCGCCGAACAAGCCGCACCGGCAGCATGAGGAAGAAGAAACCATGGCCAGCAACGTCATCGCGGTTTACCCCGGCACATTCGACCCCATCACCCTCGGCCACGAGGATGTGGTGCGTCGCGCCACCCAGCTTTTTTCCAAGGTGATCGTCGCCGTCGCGGCGGGCCACCACAAGAAGGCGCTGTTCAACCTGCAAGAACGCATGGACATGGCGCGCGAAGCCGTCAAGCCCTACAGCGACCAGGTCACCGTCGAGAGCTTCTCGGGGCTCCTGCGCGACTTCGTGGTGGCGCGCGGCGGCAAGGCCATGGTGCGGGGCCTGCGCGCGGTGACCGACTTCGACTACGAATTCCAGCTCGCGGGCATGAACCGCTCGCTGATGCCCGATGTCGAGACCGTGTTCCTCACGCCCAGCGACAAGTACCAGTTCATCTCCAGCACCTTCGTGCGCGAGATCGCCATGCTCGGCGGCGAGGTCAACAAGTTCGTCTCGCCCAACGTCGAGCACATGCTCGCGGCGAAAGTGCGCAGCCTCGGCCGTGAATAACCCGCGATGAGCGGTTCGCCGCCACCCCGTCTGCATCTGCTCGGGGATGCAGCGCTCCTGTGCGAGCTGCCGGCACCGGCCACGCTGGTGCAGCAGCAACGCATCTGGGCGCTGGCCGCGCAAGCGCGCGAATGGCCCGGCGTCGGCGAAGTGCTGCCCGGCATGAACAACCTCACGCTGACTTTCGATCCGACCGCGATCGAACTCGATGCGCTCACGGCGCAGGTGCTCCAGGTCTGGCCGAAGCTTTCGGCCAAGGCAATCGAAGGGCGGTTGGTCGAGATTCCCGTCGCCTATGGCGGCGAACACGGCCCCGATCTCGGCGACGTCGCGGCGCACACCGGCCTCACGCCGGCCGAGGTGGTGCGGCGCCACAGCGCGGGCGAGTACGTGGTGTACCTGCTCGGCTTCCTCCCGGGTTTCGCTTTCATGGGCGGCCTCGCACCCGAACTCGCCACGCCCCGCCGCGCGGAGCCGCGCACCGCCGTGCCCGCGCGCTCGGTCGGCATCGGCGGCGAGCAGACCGGCATCTATCCGCTGGTGTCGCCGGGCGGCTGGCAGCTCATCGGCCGCACTTCGCTCGAGATGTTCGACCCGGCGGCCGAATCGCCCACCCTGCTGCGCCCGGGCGACCGCGTGCGCTTCGTCGTCGAGAGCGTGCAGACATGATCGTCGTCCAGAAGCCCGGCCTGCTGGCCTCGGTGCAGGACCTGGGGCGGCACGGCCATCGCCAGCTGGGCATCTGCCCCGGCGGCGCGCTCGACGTGCTGGCGCTCACGCTCGCGAACCGGCTGGTCGGCAATTCCGATGGCGCCGCGGGGCTCGAACTCACGATGGGTGGTTGCGAATTGCGCTTCGAAACCGACACGCGCATCGCGCTCGGCGGTGACGACTTCGGCGCGCAGCTCGACGGCGTGCCTCTCTGGCCCTGCTGGAGCGTGCCGGTGGCTGCGGGCCAGGTCCTCAAGCTCATGGGCGCCAATGCAGCCGGTGCGAAGAAAGCAGGCCTTCGCAGCTGGCTCGGCGTCGCGGGCGGCATCGCCGTGGCGCCCGTGCTCGGCTCGCGCAGCACCGACCTCAAGGCCGGCTTCGGCGGCCACGAAGGCCGCGCCCTGCGCAAGGGCGACAAGCTGCCCCTAGGCGCCTCGCGGCTCGACGCCGCGCAACGCGCCCGCAAACCCTTCGGCCTGCGCGGACCCGGCTGGGGCGCTGAAGAAGCCGATGGCGCGATCGCACTGCGCGTGCTGCCCGGTCCCGAGTTCGAGCAGTTCACCCTGGCCGCGCGCGAGGTGCTGTGGGGCGAGCGCTGGCGCATCACTTCGCAGAGCAACCGCATGGGCAGCCGGCTCGCGGGCACCGAACTCAAGCGCAAGCGCGCGGGCGACATGCTCTCGTCGGGCGTGATCCCCGGCACGATCCAGGTGCCGCCCTCGGGCCAGCCGATCATCCTGATGGGGGATGCGCAGACGACAGGCGGCTATCCGCGCATCGGCGTGGTGATCCGCGCCGACCTGTGGAAGCTCGCGCAGGCGCCGCTCAACGGCAAGCTGCGCCTCGTGCAGGTCGACATGGCAGAGGCGCTCGCCGCATGGGCCGATCAGCAGCGCTACCTGGCGCAGGTGGCGCAAGGGCTGGCCGTGGCAGGCTGGCCGGGCACGGCATAGACTGTGCGAAGAACCCGCCAGTGGGCGGCGGAAGAAGAAGGACCCTCCCCATGCACATCGACCTCAATGCCGACCTCGGCGAAGGCGCCGGCAGCGACGAAGCACTGCTCGGCCTCGTGAGTTCCGCCAACATTGCCTGCGGCTGGCACGCGGGCGATGCCAAGACCATGCACCAGTGCGTGCGGTGGGCCATCGAACACGGCGTGGCCATCGGCGCACACCCCAGCTTTCCCGACCGCGAGAACTTCGGCCGCAGCACCATGCATTTGCCGCCCGACGAGATCGTCTCGAACGTGCTCTACCAGGTCGGCGCGCTCGCCGCGATCGTCAAGGCCGAGGGTGGAAAGCTTTCGCACGTGAAGGCGCACGGCCAGCTCTACAACCAGGCGGTGAAGGAGCCCGAACTCGCCGATGCACTCTGCGAGGCGGTGCGCCGCTTCGACCCCTCGCTCAGGTTCTTCGGCCTCGCGGGCAGCAACATGATCGACGCCGCGCGCCGCGCCGGCCTCACGCCCGTGGAAGAAGTGTTCGCCGACCGCGGCTACATGCCCGACGGAAGCCTCGTGCCCCGCAGCCAACCCGGTGCGCTGATCGAGAGCGAGGAGCAATCGATCGCGCAGACCCTCTCGCTGGTGCGTGACCACCAGGTGACCGCCATCGACGGCAGCACCGTGGCCGTCAACGCGCAGACCGTGTGCCTGCACGGCGACGGCGCGCATGCGCTGGCCTTTGCGCGCCGCATCCGCGAGCGGCTGCAGGCCGAGGGCATCGCCGTCCGCGCAACGGCCTGAGCGCGGCATGGCCAAGGCACAAGCGCAAGCTGCGAGCGTTCTGCTGACCGGTTTCGACCCGTTCGACCGCGAAGCCATCAACCCCTCATGGGAAGCGGTGCGCGCACTCGACGGCTGGAAGGTCGGCCGTGCCACGGTGCACGCCCGGCAAGTGCCATGCGTTTTCGGCGACGCCATCGATGCGCTGACAAGCGCTATCGACGAGCTGAAGCCGCAACTGGTGCTCTGCGTCGGCCAGGCCGGCGGCCGCTCGGAGATCACGCCCGAGCGCATCGCCATCAACATCGACGACGGGCGCATCGCCGACAACGCGGGTCACCAGCCGATCGACCTGCCGGTGGTGCCTGGTGCCCCGGCCGCGTATTTCTCGACGCTGCCGATCAAGGCCATGGTGCGCGACCTGCGCGCCGCGGGCATTCCGTCTTCCGTGTCGAACAGCGCGGGCACCTTCGTGTGCAACCACATCTTCTACGGGCTGATGCACCGCATCGCGACGCACCCGGTGCCGGGCTTGCGCGGTGGGTTCATCCACATTCCGTACCTGCCTGAGCAGGCGGCGCGTTTTCCGGGTGCGCCGAGCATGTCGCTGGCCACGATGACCGAGGCGCTGCGCATCGCAGTCGCCACTGCGCTCACGGTGCAGCAGGACGTGGCCGAGACCGGCGGCCAGCTGCACTGAGGCACCGAGCTTCTTCAGGCCGACGGAAACGTCTTCGCCAGCCAGGCGTTCAACGCCGCGTTGACGAATTCAGGCTTTTCCATCGTCAGCATGTGGCCGCACTGCGGCACCCACACCACCTCGGCCTGCGGCAGCAGTGCCGCCATCTCGCGCGTGTGCTCGGGCGGCGCGAGCTTGTCGTCGTCGCCGCACATCAGCAGCACCGGCGCGCGCAGCGAAGCGAGGTGAGTGCGCGCGTCAGGGCGCCGCATCACCGCGCGGTTCTGGGCGATGAGCTGGGCCGTGCCGGCATCCAGCACGATGTCCAGATAGCGCTGCACCAGCGCCGGGTCGTCGGCCTGCGTGGGATGAAAGGCGAAATAGACATTCGCCTCGATCACGTCGCGCGCCTCGCCGCGTTCGAAGAGTTCGATGGCGCCTTCGCGCAACGTGAACATCTCGGGCGTTTCGGGCCGCGCGCTGGTGCCGAGCAGGGCGAGCCCGGCGATGCGTTCGGGCGCCTGGCGGGCCGCTTCCATGGCGACCATGCCGCCCATCGACGCGCCGCAGAGCACCAATGGCCCCGCATGCTCGCGCAGCACGGCCGCGGCCATGGCTTCGATGGTGTCGTTGCGCCTCTGGACGTCGCTCACGCGGGCATCGAAGGCGGAGGGAAGGGCAGGCCGCTGGGCCTCCCAGAGGCGCTCGTCGCAGGCGAGGCCGGGCAGTAGAACGAGGTGGGGCATGGGGCGATTCTGCGCGATGGCGGCAAGCCGGCATAACGGCATAGGTACGGGTATAGGTAACGGCATAGGCTTCATGGCCAGCAGCCATTGCGGGGCTTGCGCTACATACTTTCCGGCGCTGCGCGACGCACCCCGCGCGCGCATTCGAGCTTCATGTCGAGGACAACAAATGAACCTGGTTCAACGTGTGCAGGACATCCTGCTTCGCCCCAAGGCCACATGGCCCGTGATCGATGCGGAGCCGGCCGATGCCGCTTCGCTCTACAAGAACTACGTGATGATCCTTGCGCTCATTCCGGCGGTGGCGAGCTTCATCGGCCTGTCGGTCGTGGGTCTCGGTGCATTCGGCGTGAACTTCCGCGTGCCCATCGTCTCCGGGCTCGCCAACATGATCGTGGGCTACGTGCTGTCGCTGGTCATGGTGTTCGTGCTTGCTCTGATCATCGATGCGATGGCGCCGACCTTCGAAGGCAGCAAGAGCCAGGTCAGCGCGCTCAAGCTCTCGGCCTATTCGAGCACCGCGGCCTTCGTGGGCGGCATCTTCAGCCTGCTGCCCTCGCTGTCGGTACTGGGCGCTGTGGCTGCGCTCTACGGCATCTACCTGCTGTACCTGGGCCTGCCGGTGCTGATGAAGTGCCCGGTCGACAAGGCTATTGCGTACACCGCGGTGGTGGTGGTCTGCGCCATCGTCGGCGGCTTTGTCATCGCCTGGGTGCTGGCGCTGCTCACGCCGTCGCCCGCGCGCGTCGGCCTTGGCTTTGCAGGCGAAGCGGTGGCAGTTGTGCAACAACTCGCGGCGGCAAAAGCCTGAGCGTCACCCGCGCGGTGGAAAATGGGCGGCAATGCCAACGCCCAAACCCGACAACACCACCGACATCATCCTGATCCGTCACGGCGAAACCGCCTGGAACCGCGAGTTGCGCTTCCAGGGGCATGCGGATGTGCCGCTCAACGACATCGGCCATGAACAGGCGCGCCGCATCGGCCTGCGCCTGGCGGGCGAGCCGGCACAGCACCTGATCAGCAGCGATCTCATGCGCGCCCAGCAGACGGCGGCCCCGGCGGCGCTGCAGCTGTCGCTGCCGGTGGTCACTTCGGCCGGATTGCGGGAGCAATACTTCGGCATCGTCGAAGGCATGCGCTCCGACGAGATCCAGACCCTGCATCCGCGCGCCTGGGAAGAATGGCTGGAGTTCCGCGAAGACCACGCGATGCCCGAGGGCGAGACGGCACGCGAATTCCATGCGCGCATCATTGCGGCGCTCGGCACCATCGCCACCGCACACAAGGGGCAACACCTGATCGTCGTCACCCATGGCGGCGTGCTCGACATGGTGTGGCGCACCGCCAGGGGGCAGAGCCTGAGCGGACCGCGCCAGAGCGACATTCCCAATGCCGGCTTCAACCGCATCCGCATCGCCGATCCGGCGGCGCCCGATGCGATCGAGATCGTCGAATGGGCCGACACGCGCCACCTCGCCGACCTGCCCCCGCAGCCGACGTACGACCAGACGCGGCATCTCAAGAGCAAGGGCTGAGGCCCACCTCTTCTCTTCAGCCGCAGCTGCCCGCCTTCGGCACGCGCAGCAGCGGCACCCCGGCCCCCACGCCCGTGGGCTTGCCGCCATCGACCGCGAGCCGGCCGTTCACCAGCACCGTGACCACGCCTACCGATAGCAGGGTCGGCTGCGTGTACGTGGCCTTCGCCGCATAGCGCGCCGGGTCGAACACCACGACGTCGGCGTAGTAGCCGGGGCGCAGGTGTCCGCGCTGCTGCAGGCTCAGCGTGTCGGCCGTGAGGGAAGAGCTGCTGCGGATGAACTGCCCCATCGAAATCGTGCGCTCCTTCACCACGTACTGGTCGTACTTGCGCGCGAAGGTGCCGTAGGCGCGCGGATGGCCCTGCGACGAATCGGATGAGGTCATGACCCACGGCCGCTTCATGAACGCCCGCACGTCGTCGTCGCTCTGGTTGAACGAGGCGATCATCAGGTCGCCGTCGCGCAGCACCGCGATGGCAGCGTCCACCGGATCGGCGTTCGCGCCCTTGGCCACATCGGCCAGCGTCTTGCCGACGTACTTGGTGCTGCCGGCGGAAAACAGGATGGTGTCCGGCCCGCCGCGCAGGCGCAGGTTCTCGCGCATGCCGGTGCGAAGGCGCTCCTGCACGGCCGCTTCGTCGAAGCGCTGCAGCATCGCCGCGCGGCCGCCGTCGACCGCCCACGGCGGCACCAGCGCGGCGGAAAAGCGCGTGCTCGAAGCCGTCCAGGGATAGTGGTCGGCCGTGATGTCCAGACCCGCGGCGCGTTCCTTCTCGATGCGGCGGATGATGTCGCTGCTCTGGCCCTGTACATCCACACCCAGCGCCTTGATGTGTGCCACGTGCACCGGCAGGTGCGCCTCGTGGCCGATGCGGATCACCTCGTCGATCGCACCCCTCAGGCCGATGTTGTACATCGACTCGTCGCGTATGTGGCTGTCGTAGAGGCCTCCGTGCCGGGCGGCGACCTTCGCAAGTTCGATGACCTCCTCGGTCTTCGAGAAGTTCTGCGGCGGATAGAAGAGGCCGGTCGAGAGGCCCAGCGCGCCTTCGCACATCGCGCGGCTCACATGCTGCTTCATGGCCTCCAGCTGCGCGGGCGTCGGCGCGCGGTTGGCCTCGCCGAGCTGGTCGATGCGCACCGGCCCGAAACCCACGTACATCGCGACGTTGGTGCCCACCGGCGTGGCGCGCAGGCGCTGCGCCTGCGACGCGATGTCGAAGCCACCGAAGCCGTCGTTGCCGATCACTGCGGTGGTCACGCCCTGTGTGAGGAACGGAATGTTCAGGCGCTTGTGCGCATCGGTGGAATGCAGGTCGGTGTCGGCGTGCGTGTGCGCATCGATGAAGCCTGGTGCGACGATCATGCCCTTCGCATCGATGACGCGCCGCGCCCTGAACTGCGCGGGTGCGGCCTTGCCCGCGAAGACGATGCGGTCGCCCACGATGCCGACGTCACCCACGACCGGCGTGTCGGCATCGCCTGTGTAGACGGTGCCGCCGCGCAGCAGCAGATCGAGCTCGACAGGGCTGTCGGTGGCGGCGTGAAGTGCGGGTGGGAGCGGAGCGAGGGCCGCGAGCACGGCCAGCATGACGAGGGATTTCTGCATGGGGGGGTGAGGAATCGTGTCGGAGTGGAGCGCCCAGTTTAGGAGTCGCATCCGCGCCGCCGTTAATTCCTTTTGCACCACCTCCCATGACGGGAAGGCATGGCTGCGGCCTTCGCAATCAGCCGTGCAAGGGCGGGCTCGCGGCGAGTTGCCCGAGGCCGAGCCGTGCATAAACGGCTCCCGTCTGCCGCCGCAGCCTCAGCGACTCGGGCTGCCCATTGAGCTGCTGCTGCAGGATGCCCTGCGCCGCTGCGAGCGTCGATTCGCTGCCCCTGCGCACCAGCGCATCGAGGTACACCTGCTCGAACAGGTCGCGCTGCGCATGGCTGCCACCGATCTCGATCATGCGTGGTAGCGCCACGCCCAACCCGTCGATGGCGCCAGCGAAATCGCCGCGCGCATGCGCCACGAGCCCCTGCGCGGCCGGCACGCAGACGCGCTGCCATGCGGCGCGTGTCGAAGGCGGTGCATCGGGCGCGAAGGCCTCGATGTTGCGCAGCAGCGCATCGGCCTCGGGCCGCCCGGCGCGCGCGAGCCCATAGAGGTATTGCAGGTCGAGAAAGGGCAGCACATGGTCAGCTTGGCGCTGCAGCAAGTAGCCGGCCACGTCGTCCCAGCGCGCACCCACGTCGATGCCCGCGAGCTCCAGTCGCGCGAGCAGCGACACCGCGCCGATCTGGTCCTGCGAGTAGTCCTTGGCCACGCCCCACGCATGCTCGTCGTACACCGTGAGCGCCTCGGCGTCGCGGCCCAGGTCGATGAGGAACAGCGCCACGTGCCACCAGTTGTGCGTGACCATGAAGGAGTTCAGGCCGGTCCAGGTGTCGCTCACGCTCTCCATGAACGCGAGCCCCTCGGCAAGCCGGCCTTCGGTGAGCATCACGTGCGCGAGCGCATGGTGCGCCCACGGCTCCTTGCGGCACATGGCAATGGCACGGCGCGCGCTGGTCTCGGCCTCGCGCATCAGGTGGCACTGCTCGTAGCCGAAGGCCGCCATGCCGTGCACGTAGGGCATATCGGCCGCCGATGGCAGCACCGCGAGCGCGAGCCGCAGCATGCCGGGGCAGTCGCCGGTGTTGAAGCAGTGGTACTGGCCGAGCTTCACCGAGACGAGGTCGCGCGGAAACTCGCGCGCCTGCTCCGCATGCAGCGCGATGGCGTGGGCGATGTCGCCATCGGCCCATGCCTCGATGGCTGCGATGTAGCGCTGCTCGCGCGGCGTGGCGCGCGAAGCGCCCGCGCGCGCCTTGGCAAGAAACGGCCGCGCATTGGCGACGGCCTCGCGCGATTCGGCAAACAGGTGCAGCGTCGCGCAGTACGCCTGCACGATGGGGCTCGCATCGGTGTCGGCCAGCGCGATGAGATTGACGGCGCGCGCTTCGGTCGAGATGAAGCCCATGACGAAGTCGTCGACCAGCGCGAGCCTGGAGGGGTCGTCCAGGGTGAGTGGATTGCCGAGGCTGTCGGCGGCATGCGGATTTCCGGAGGGCATGGCGTCATGGTGCCATGCCCCTGGAAAGCCTTCAAACCCCGGCCTGCTGGTGGCGGTACTCCTGGGTCTTTCCGCCGTAGCCGTAGGCTGCGCCGCGCGCGTCGATCACGTGGATGTACGACACCTCGTGCAGGTCGGACCGGATCTTCGCCATGGCTGCATGCACCTCGCGCAGGTAGCGCGCCTTCTCGGCCTTGGTGTTGGTCTCGTCGGTGATGCTGATGTCCAGGTGAAAGGCCGACTTGCCCAGCGACGCCAGCGTCTGGCCGCCGATGAACCAGGCGTCGGCGGCGATGTACTGCACGGTGATGGCGATCACCGGCAACTGCTTGCCGAGCACGCTCTGCGTGAGTTCGGCGACGGCGTCGACGGTCTTGCGGGTGAGGGCCGCGTCGGGCTCGCCGGAGAGGTGGACAACGATGTGGGGCATGGTGGACTCCTGTGAATGAATGAACGATGGGGTGATTGTGGGATTCCGATGGTCATCGGAAAAGCGGGAAGATATGATGGAATCCATCGGTTAAACGGATGGATAGAGCCATGCAGACCTTCGACCTCGAACAACTTCGCACCCTGGCCGCGGTGATCGACGCGGGCAGCCTCACGGCCGCCGCGCCCCGCGTGTTTCTCTCGCAGTCGTCCGTCAGCGAGCAGATGCGCAAGCTCGAGGAGCGGGCGGGGCAGTCGCTGCTCACGCGCAGCAAGGCCGGTGTCGCGCCCACCGAGGCGGGCACGCGGCTGCTGGCGTATGCGCGGCGCATCCTCGCGCTCAGCGACGAGGCGTTTCGTGACCTGCACGGCGAAACGCTGCAGGGCGAGCTGCGGCTGGCCGTGACCGACTACTTTCGTCCCGGCGATCTCACGCAACTGCTGGGGCGCCTGGGCGAAAGCTATCCGCAGGTGCGCCTGAACGTGAGCATCCTGAAGAGCGACGCGCTGCGGGCCGCCTATGCGCACGGCGACTTCGACGTCGGCCTGGCGATGGATATCGCGGGTGCCTCGTCGTCATCCTCGGCACAGGGCGCCAAGGCCTCGCTGATCCGGCGCGAATCGCTTGCGTGGCTGGGCGCCACCGGCCTGCGGGTGGCGCGGGGCGAACCGGTGCGGCTGCTGGCGCTGCCGGACACCTGCTCGCTGCACCAGTTCACCGTGGCGCTGCTCCGGCGGCGGCGTGTGCCGTATGTGCTTGCTCACGTGGCGTCGGGCGTGGCCGGGTTGCAGTCGGCGCTGGCCGCGGGGCTGGGGGTCGCTTGCCTGAACGAATCCGCGGTGTGCGAAGGCGTGACCCGGCTGGCGCCGCCGCACGGCCTGCCGGCGTTGCCCCGGGTGGCGTTCCAGTTCCTGCCCGGGCGCCGGGGCGAGACGGCGTTCGTGACCCGCGCCCGCGAGATGCTGGCCACCCACTTGGTGTGAAGCTGCCGGGGTGGCGCGGGATTTGCATCGCTCCCGCCATGGACGCGCCACAACCCACCAATCTGCCGGATCTGCTGCGCCATTCCCGTTTCGATGACGCCCAGGCGATCTTTTCGGGCACCCTGTTCGTCGCCATCGCCATGATGCTGTTCGGCCAGGCGGGCCTGCTCACGGGCGGCACGGCGGGCATCGCGTTCATCCTGCACTACGCGACCGGCGTGAGCTTCGGCAAGTTGTTCTTCCTGGTGAACCTGCCGTTCTATTGGTTCGCGTGGCGGCACATGGGCCGGGCCTTCACGCTCAAGACCTTCTCGGCGATCGCTTTGCTTTCGGTGATGACCGATTGGGCGCCGCGCTACCTGTCGATCGATTCACTCCATCCGGCTTTTGCGGCGGTGCTCGGAGGCTTGCTGCTGGGCACGGGCTGCCTGTTCCTCGCGCGCCACCGCGCCAGCCTCGGCGGCGCGACGGTGCTGACGCTGTACTTGCAGGAAAAGCGCGGCTGGCCCGCCGGCAAGGTGCAGATCGGCATCGACTGCACGGTGGTGCTGCTCGCGCTGTTCGTGATTTCACCGCAGCGTGTGGGGTGGTCGGTGCTGGCCGCAGCGGTGATGGGGCTTTTCTTGTGGATCAACCACAAGCCGGGGCGCTACGCGGCGACCTGAGGCACCACAGGCCAAGGCCGCTGCAACTCGCGAATCTGCTCGAACGCACGCGATACGCGCAGCACGCCGAGATCGTCGAACCGGTGTCCGGCAATCTGCAGTCCGATAGGCAAGCCGCCCGCTGAATAACCGCAGTTCACCGACGACGCCGGTTGCTCCGACATGTTGAACGGCACCGTGAAGCCGATGTGCTCCAGCGCCCGCAGCGGGTCGTTGGTCGGCGAAGGGGCCTCGGCAGCCGCGGGCATGTTGGGCGACACGGGCGAGATCACATAGTCGAAGCGAGCGCAGGCCTGCACCGCCGCCACGCGCGTTGCATGGAACTGGCTGAAGCTGCGGAACACATGCTCGCCGCTGAATTCGGCGGCGCTCTCGGCCCATTCGCGGATGTAGGGCAGCACCTTGGCGCGCTGGTCGGGGCGCAGGGCCTTCATGTCCACCAGCGAGCGCATGCGCCACAGGTGGTCCATGCCGTCGAGCATGGCTTGCGACATGAAGGGCTGCATCGGTTCGACGATCGCGCCAGCCTTCTCGAAAAGGCGCGCGGCGTGTTCGACGGCCGTCTGGATCTCCGGCTCGACCGCGAGGCCGCAGCCTGCATCGAGCAGCAGCCCGATGCGCAGCCCGCGCAGATGGTCGGGCGATACGTCGAAGGCGGCCCAGTCGATGTCCTGCGCCGGCAGGCTCATGCTGTCGCGCGCATCGGGCCTGGAGAGCGCCTGCATCATCAGCGCGGCATCGCCGACGGTGCGGGTCATCGGCCCTGCGGCGCGGCCCATGTAGGGTGGATCGATCGGAATGCGGCCCAGACTCGGCTTGAGCGTGAAGATGCCGCACCAGCTCGCGGGCAGCCGCAGCGACCCGCCGATGTCGGTGCCCAGGTGCAGCGGGCCATAGCCGGCCGCGGCTGCTGCGCCAGCACCGGCGCTGGAGCCGCCAGGTGTCCTGCTCAGGTCCCACGGGTTGCGTGCGAGCGTGTGAAAGCTCGAGAGGCCCGACGACAACATGCCGTAGTCCGGCATGGTCGTCTTGCTCACGATCACCGCGCCGGCTTCCTTCAGGCGCGCGGCCGGTGGTGCGTCGGCGGCAGCGGGCTTCAGGTCGACGGCGGCCGTGCCGGCGGGCATCGGGTCACCGCGCGTGGCGATGTTTTCCTTGATGGTGGCCGGCACGCCGTCGAGCGGGCCGAGCGCATCGCCGCGCTGCCAGCGCGCTTCCGAAGCGCGCGCCTGTTCGAGCGCGGCCTCGGGACGGAAGAGCCAGGTCGCCTGCAGGTGCGGCTCCCAGCGCTCGATCTGCGCGATCACGGCTTGCGTGACCTCGACCGGCGAGAGACGCTTGTCGCGGTACGCGGCCGAGAGTTCCTGTGCCGACAGGTCGCTCAACGAAGGGGCATCGGACACGGTTCCGCTCATCCCCACGAGAGTGCGGACAGGTCGTTCACGAAGATCGGGTTCTCCTTCCAGAGGCCCTTGACGTTCTTCTTGGCGATCGTCGGGAACTGCGGCTGGTACAGGAAGCCGTTGGCCGCGTCGGTGGCCAGCATCTTCTGCGCATCGCCCAGCAGCTTGTTGCGCTCGGCGGCATTGGCGGTGGACTTGATCTTGTCGAACAGCGTGTTGAAGGCCTTCGACTGGTAGCCCCAGTAGTAGTCCGACTTGGCGTAGTTGCCGAGGTCGAAGGGCTCCACGTGCGAAATGATCGACAGGTCGTAGTCCTTGTTGCCGTAGGTGCCGCTGAGCCACTGCGCCCACTCGACGTTCTGCACCTTCACCACGATGCCGATCTTGGCGAGCTGGGCCACGATCACCTCGCCGCCCTGGCGCGCGTACGGCGGCGGCGGCAGCGTCATCTTGAGTTCGAGCGGCGTCTTCACGCCGGCTTCGGCGAGCAGCTTCTTGGCCTTCTCGATGTCGAAGGGGTTGACGCCCGTGGTGTCGACGAAGCCCGCCGCGCCCGGCACGTAGTGGCTGCCGATGGCCACGCCCAGGCCGTCGGCGGCACCTTCGATCACGGCCTTGCGGTCGATGGCCGCGAGGATGGCGCGGCGCACGCGCACGTCGTCCAGCGGCTTCTTCTGGTTGTTGATCGAGAGGATGGTCTTGGCGCGGGAGCCCGCCAGGATCACCTGGAACTGCGGGTTCGCCTTGAACTGCGGCACCACGCGGGTGCCGATGCGGGTGAACACGTCCACGTCGCCCGCCATCAGCGCGGCGGCTTGCGCGGCGGTGTCGGCGATGAAGCGGAAGGTCACCTTGTTGATCTTGGCGGTGGCGGGGCTGCGGAAGCCCTCCCACTTGCTCAGCGTGAGCGAGGAGCCCTTGGCCCAGGCGTCGAGCTTGTACGGGCCGGTGCCGACCGGCTTGGTGGCGTTGCCCTCGGCGCTCTTGGGCTCCACGATCACGGCCGTGGCCTGGCCCAGAACGAAGGGCAGGTCGGGGTCGATCTCCTTGTTGATGACGACCACGGTGTAGTCGTCCACCGCTTGCGTGGTGAGGTTGGCGAAGGTGCGCTTGTCCTTGTTGGTGCTCTTCTCGCCGCCGGCGCGGTCGAACGAGAACTTGACCGCGGCCGCGTTGAAGGGCTCGCCGTTCTGGAACTTCACGCCGCGCCGGAGCTTGAAGGTGTAGGTCTTCAGGTCGGGCGAAATCTCCCAGCTCTCGGCCAGGAGCGGCGTGACGCTGCCGTCGGCGTTGATCTTGGTGAGCGTTTCCAGGATGTTGTACTGCACGATCTCGGCGATCGCGGCGGCGGCGCCGGCCGTCGGGTCCAAGCCCGGCGGTTCGAGCGCCATGCCGATCACGATGGCGTCCTTCCGCCCTTGGGCCATGCCGGCCAGCGGGGTGGCCAGTGCGACGGTGGCGCCGGCGGTGGTGAGGAGGGTGCGACGGTTCAACATACTTGGGTATCTCCGGAAAACGGCCAGGGGTCGAATGACTGCTTGGGCGCCTGCCTTGCCCCGAAGGGAGGCGCAGCGCCGCGAAAGACAAGGCATGCAGCACGAAAGATGCCACGTGCGCAGCGGATCATTCTCTCGCAGCAGACAGGCTGGCGACGGGCCCCGGAAGCGGTTTTTCCTCGGGACGTACCCGGATGCCGGGGCCCGCGAAAGCGCTTGCGCTAGGCCCAGTACAGGGCGGCGATGTCGTTCACGAAGATCGGCGTGTCCTTCCAGAGTCCGCGCAGGTTGCGCGACGCCACGGTGATGAACTGCGGCTGGAACAGGAACACGTTGGCCGCGTCCTCGGCCAGCAGCCGCTGTGCATCGCCCAGATATCGCGCCCGGTCCGCCGCGCGCGGCGCATTCCGCGCCTTGTCGAACACCTCGTTGAACTTCGCCGACTGGTAGCCCCAGTAGTACTCGGGCTTGGTGTAGTTCACGAGGTCGAAGGGCTCCACGTGCAGGATGAGCGACAGGTCGTAGTTCTTGTTGCCGTAGGTGCCGCTCATCCACTGCGCCCACTCCACGTTCTGGATCTTCGCGACGATGCCCACCTTGGCGAGCTGCGCGGCGATGAGCTCGCCGCCCTGCCGCGCATACGGCGGGGGCGGCAGCACGAGATCGAGTTCGAGCGGCGTCTTCACGCCGGCCTCGGCCAGGAGCTTCTTCGCCTTCTCCACGTCGTAGGCGTTGATGCCCGTGGTGTCGATGTAGCCTGGCGCGCCCGGCACGTAGTGGCTGCCGATCGGAATGCCGCGGCCGTCCACCGCTGCTTCGATGACGGCCTTGCGGTCAATGGCCACGGAGATCGCGCGGCGCACGCGCACGTCGTCCAGCGGCTTGCGCTTGTTGTTGATCGCCAGGATGGTCTTGCCACGCGAGGCGTTGAACACCACCTGGAAGCGCTTGTCGTTCTGGAACTGCGGAAGGCTGCGCGACACCGAGGCATGCGGGAACAGGTCCACGTCGCCCGAGAGCAGCGCGGTGGTCTGCGCGGCCGGCTCCGAGATGAAGCGGAAGCTCACCTTGCGGATCTGCACGGCATCGGCGTGGCGATAGCCGTCCCACTTGGCGAGCACGATGGTCGAGCCCTTGGCCCAGTTGTCCAGGCGGTAGGGGCCGGTGCCGACCGGCTTGGTGGCGTTGGTTTCCACCGTCTTCGGCTCCACCACAATGGCCGATGCCTGCCCGAGCAGGAACAGCAGGTCGGGCTCGATCTCCTTGTTGATCAGCACCACGGTGTGCTCGTCGACCACCTGCGTGGCGATGTTGGCGAAGGTGCGCTTGTCCTTGTTGGTGCTGTTGGCCGCGGCCGCGCGGTCGAACGAGAACTTCACGGTGTTCGCGCTGAAGGGCTCGCCGTTCTGGAACTTCACGCCGCGCTTGAGCTTGAAGGTGTAGGTCTTCAGGTCGGGCGAGATGTCCCAGCTGTCGGCGAGCAGCGGCGTGACGCTGCCGTCGGAGTTGATCTTGGTGAGCGTTTCGAAGATGTTGTAGAGCACCACCTCGGAAATCTCCGCGCCGGCCTTGGCAGTCGGATCCAGCCCCGTGGGCTCCAGCGTGAGGCCGATCACCAGCGCGTCTTTCTTCCTTTGCGCGAAAGCGTCGAGCGGCAGCGCGAGCGGTGTCAGGGCTGCGGCGCCGGTGGCGAGCAGGGTGCGTCGTTTGAGCATGAAGCTGTGTCCTCGGTGACCTCGGGAAGGGGCAAGCATCATCCGCGAGACGGGTACCTCCGCGCAACCAGATGCTTATGACCCACTCATCCTACGAAGCGCCGGCGACGCTTCGGTGTCAGGCAGCGAGCAGCGTGCCGCCGGTGGGCGTGCGCGGCACCGCGTCGAGCAGCGTGCGCGTGTACGGGTGCTGCGCGTTGCGGAACAGCTCGCCGGGCGGGCCCCGTTCGACGATCAGGCCCTTCCACACCACGCACACGTCGTCGCACAGGTGGTTGACCACTGCAAGGTCGTGGCTGATGAGCAGGTAGCTCACGCCGAACTGCTGTTGCAGGTCCTGCATGAGGTTGAGCACCTGGGCCTGCACGGACACATCGAGCGCGCTGACGGGTTCGTCGGCGACGATGAGCTTGGGACGTGTGATGAGCGCACGTGCGATGGCGATGCGTTGGCGCTGACCGCCAGAGAACTCGTGCGGGTACTTGTCCATGTCGGTGGTACGCAGGCCGACGGCAGCGAGCGATTCGGCGGCACGCTCGCGCTGTTCCTTGCGCGATGCTTCTGCCAATGCTTCGAGCGGCTCGGCGACGATGCGCGCGACGGTCTGGCGCGGATCGAGTGAGCCGTACGGGTCCTGAAAGACCATCTGGAAATCGCGTCGTGCAGTGCGCAGTTCGCTCCTGGGCAGCGTGTGCAGGTCGCGCCCGAGCAGCTTCACGCTGCCCGAAGTCGGCGTGTCGAGCGCCATCACGAGGCGCGCGATGGTCGACTTGCCCGAACCCGATTCGCCGACGATGCCAAGGCTGCGGCCGGCTTCGACCTTGAAGCTCACGCCGTTGAGTGCCTTGACGGTCGGCGGCGGTGCAAAGAGTTTTTCGCGCGGCAGGTCGTAGTGGCGCACGAGGTCGGTCACCTCCAGCAGTGGCTGGGCGAGGGCGGATTCACTCATGAGGCAACGGCGACCTGCGTCGCGATTTCTTCCAGCCGGATGCAGCGCACCGCGTGGTCCTGCGGCAGCATCGTGGCCGGCGGCCGCGTCGTCTGGCAGGCGTCGATCGTGTAGCTGCAGCGGCCAGCGAACGGACAGCCCCTCGGCAGGTCGACCAGTTCGGGCACGCTGCCGCGGATGGTGGCCAGGCGCACGCCGCGCGGCGCACCGAGTGCCGGGCGGGCGGCGAACAGGCCCTGCGTGTAGGGATGGGCGCGGCGCGCGAACACGGCTTCGGTCGGGCCGCTCTCGACCACGCTGCCGCCGTACATCACCAGCATCTTCGAGACGGTCTGCGCGATCACGCCGAGGTCGTGCGAGATCAGGATCAACGCCATGCCGCGCTCTTCCACCAGGCTCTGGATGAGCTCGAGGATCTGCTTCTGGATCGTGACGTCGAGCGCTGTGGTCGGCTCGTCGGCAATCAGCAGGTCGGGGCCGCAGGCCAGCGCCATGGCGATGCCGATGCGCTGGCGCTGGCCGCCCGAGAACTGGTGCGGATAGGCATCGAGCCGCGAGGCCGCATCCGGAATGCCCACGCGTTCGAGCAGCGCCAGCACTTCCTTGCGCGCTTCGGCCTTCGAGAGCCCGCGGTGCAGCCGCAGCGGCTCGCCGACCTGGCGCACGATGGTGTGCACCGGGTTTAGCGCCGTCATCGGCTCCTGGAAGATCATGCCGATGCGGTTGCCGCGGATCTGGCACATGTCCTTTTCGTCGCGGCCGACGAGCTCGGTGTCGTCGAAGCGGATGCTGCCGGTGACCTTCGCGTTCGATGGCAGGAGGCCCATGAGCGACATCACGGTGATCGACTTGCCGCAGCCCGATTCGCCCACGATGCCCAGCGTTTCGCCGCGCTCCAGCGAGAAGGAAATGCCGCGCACGGCCTCGGCGGGGCCGCGCTGCGTCTGCAGTTCGATGTGCAGGTCCTTGACTTGGAGAAGGGGCATGTCGCTTTACCTTGCGCGCGCAAGGCGCGGGTCGAGCAGGTCGCGCAGGCCGTCGCCCAGCAGGTTCAGGCCCAGCACCGCCATCGCGATGGCCATGCCGGGGAACACGGCGAGCAGGGGCGACTGGAACGTCATCGTTTGCGCTTCGCTCAGCATGCGGCCCCACGACGGCTGCGGCGGCTGCGTGCCGAGGCCGAGGTAGGAGAGGGCGGCTTCGGCGAGGATCGCGATGGCGAAGCGGATGGTGATCTGCACGATCAGCACGGCCGAGATGTTGGGCAGCACGTGCTGCATCGTGATCGAGAACGGCCCCTTGCCACAGGCGCGCGCGGCGGCGATGTATTCACGCGACCAGATCGCATTGGCCGATGCACGCGTGATGCGCGCGAAGGTCGGGATGTTGTAGATGCCGATGGCGACGATGGCGTTGACGATGCCGGCGCCGAACACGGCCGTCATCATGATCGCCGAGAGGATGGCGGGGAAGGCGAGCGAGAAGTCGGTGAGCCGCATGATGGCTTCCTCGACCCAGCCGCGCTTCGCCGCGGCGAGCAGTCCGAGCGCGGTGCCGACCACGAGGCCGATGCCGACCGCGATCACGCCCACCAGGATGGAAGCGCGTGCGCCCACCAGCAGCAGCGAGGCCACGTCGCGCCCGTAGGTGTCGGTGCCCAGCCAGTGCGAGCCCGTCGGGGGCTTGAGCTTGTTGGCCATGTCCATTTCGTAGGGCGACCAGGGCGTCCAGACGAGCGAGAGGGCGGCGGCCAGCAGGAGCAGCAGCGTGAGCACGCCGCCGATCACGAAGCTGCGGTGCTGCAGCGCGCGGCGCCAGAAGCCCGGCACGGTGAGCGCGGCTGCGCTTGGAGCGACGACGGTGCTCATATGTCGCTCGCCTTGATGCGCGGGTCGATCACGGCATAGAGCACGTCGACCACGAAGTTCACGATGACCACGAGCGCCGCGAGCAGCATCACGCAGTTGCGCACCACGATCAGGTCGCGGTTGCTGATGGCCTGGAAGATGAGCCGGCCCAGACCAGGCAGATAGAAAACGTTCTCCACGACGATGGTGCCAGCCAAGAGCTCGGAAAACTGCATGCCCATCACGGTGATGACCGGGATCATCGCGTTGCGCAGCACGTGGGTCCACAGCACCATGCGCTGCGACACGCCCTTGGCGCGTGCGGTGCGAACGAAGTCCTCGCGCATCACCTCGAGCACGGCCGAACGCGTGATGCGCGCGAGGATCGCCGCCTGCACCACCGCCAGCGACAGCGCCGGCAGCAGCAGCGACTTGAGCCCCGCGAAGATGCCCTCGCCCCAACCCTCGAAGCCACCGGCCGAGAACCACTGCAACTGCACCGAGAACACCAGGATCAGCATGATCGCGAACCAGAAATTCGGGATCGCGATGCCGACCTGCGCCATGCCCATGAGGCCCACGTCGCCCAGCTTGTTATGGCGAGCAGCGGCGGTCACGCCCACCAGCAGCGCGATGACCACGGTAAAGGCCATCGCCAGCAGCGCGAGCGGCACGGTGAGCGCGAGGCGTTCGAGGATCAGGTCGAGCACCGGCGAGCTGTAGGCGTAGCTGTCGCCGAGATTGCCGGTGAGGAGACCTCCGATCCAGTGCCAGTAGCGCGTCCAGGCGGGCTGGTCGAGGCCCAACTTGGCGGCCAGGGCGGCGACGGCGTCGGGCGACGCGTCGGGGCCCATGAGCATCTGCGCGGCGTTGCCGGGCAGGATCTCCAGGACGAGGAAGACGATGACCGAAGCGCCGATCAACGTGCCGATCAACGTGGCGAGGCGCTTGAATAGAAACAGGCTCATGGGGCGGGGCGCAGCATAACTGACTACTGCAACAAGTGTGCCGTGAATGTGGCCTTTGTCATTCACAAGATGGCCCGGCCGCCCGGTCCGTCGATAATCGGGGGATGGCCCTCATGATCACCGACGAATGCATCAACTGCGATGTCTGCGAGCCCGAGTGCCCGAACGATGCGATCTACATGGGCGCGGAGTACTACGAGATCGATCCGCACAAGTGCACCGAATGCGTCGGCCACTTCGACGAGCCGCAGTGCGTGCAGATCTGCCCGGTGGCCTGCATCCCGCTGAACCCCGAGCATGTGGAAAGCCGCGAGACGCTGATGCAGAAGTACCAGCGCCTCACGGCGATCAAGGTGACGGCGGTTTCGCCGTCAGCCGGCGTCTGAGTCGCGGGGCTTCCGCTTCTTTTTCTTCGCTGGCGCATCGCCGGCCGATTTGCCACCTGCTCCACTGCTGAAGCTCATGGTGGACTTGCGCGGGTCGCCGGCTGCCTTTGTGGCGCGTTCCCGGGCCTGTTGCTCCGCCAAGGCCATGCGCCGCTCTGCCATTGCGGCGCTCCTTGCTTCACGGGCCGCTTGGCGATCGCGGTCGTAGGCCGCTTTTTCCTGCGACAGGCGAGAGCGCTCCATCTGCTCGGCCTGCTTGCTGTTGTTCCGCGCACCGGCTTCGGCGGCCCGGCGGTCCGCATCGCTGCGGGGATCGTCCACCTTCACCGTCTTGCCGCCCTCGCAGGGGCGGTCCGAGTAGGTGCTGCCGCATCGCCAGGTCTTTGCGGAATCCTGGGCCGCCACGCCGTTGGAATACGCGCAGGCCGCTATTAAAAATACAGCCAGTCCGAATTTCCCCACCCTCTTTTCTCTTCTTCTCGCCTTCATTTTTATTCCTCTCCCTCCTGCGCTCCGGTTGCCGGCTAGGTGGCGGCAGGCGTGCCCCCGTCGCCGGGCTCCCGCCGCGGCGGTTTGGGCCGGGGCGGTTTGCTCGTGTGAATCAGCAAGGTCGCTTTCTCCATCTCGCCGGCGATGAGCGCCGGCGTGGCGTGCAGCGTGCGGACGATCGCATCGTCGATGGCTTCGCGTTGCTCCTTGAGCGGTTTCTTGAGCACCCAGTTGACGACCTCCGACTTCACGCCGGGGTGCCCGATGCCCAGGCGAAGTCGCCAGTAGTCGCCGGTGCCCAGCTGCGCGTGGATGTCGCGCAGGCCGTTGTGGCCCGCATGGCTGCCGCCGAACTTGAGCTTGGCTTGGCCGGGCACCACGTCGAGCTCGTCGTGGACGACGAGGATTTCGTCCGGCGCGATCTTGAAGAAGCGCGCGAGCGCGGCCACCGATTTGCCCGAAAGGTTCATGAAGGTCTGCGGCTCCAGCAGCCAGATGCTCTGGCCGCCGATGCTGGCGCGCGCCGCGAGGCCGTGGTAGCCGCGCTCGGGCACGAGGTTGAGTTTCCAGTCGCGCGCGAGGGCGTCGATCCACCAGAAGCCGGCGTTGTGGCGCGTGGCTTCGTACTCAGGGCCCGGGTTTCCGAGGCCGACGAACAGCTTGATCATGGCGGGAATTATCTCGCCGCCCCCAAAGCAAAAGGCCCGCACGAGGCGGGCCTTTTGCAGGGGACGGGAAGAATTACTTCTTCGCGGCGGGCTTGGCCGTCTTGGCGGCAGGCTTGCCACCGGCAGCCGGTGCGGCGCCTTCGGCAGCTGCGCCTTCGGCGGCAGGTGCCGGCTCTTCGGCGACCAGCGGCGGCACGGCCGACACGATCACGGGGTTCGTCTTGCCGTGGCTCACGAACTTCACGCCCTTGGGCAGCTTGATGTCGTTGACGTGCAGCGTGGCGTTCTTCGTGAGACCGGAGAGGTCCACTTCGATGAACTCGGGCAGGTCGGACGGCAGGCAGCTGATTTCCAGCTCGGTGATCACGTGGTTCACCAGGTTGTGCGCGGTCTTGACGGCTTCGGACTCTTCTTCACCCTTGAAGTGGAGCGGCACCTTCATGTGCAGGCGGGTCTTGGCATCCACGCGCTGGAAGTCGATGTGTTGCACCAGCTGGCGGAACGGGTGGTACTGCACGTCGCGCAGCAGCACTTTGCTGGTGGCGCCGCCGAGTTCCATTTCGAGGATCGACGAGTGGAAGGCTTCCTTCTTGAGGGCGTGCCACAGCGCGTTGTGATCGATTTCGATCAGCTGGGGCTGCAGGCCTTCACCACCATAGACGATACCGGGCGTCTTGCCCGAAACGCGGAGACGGCGGCTCGCACCCGTACCCTGCTTGGCGCGCTCAAAAGCGACGAATTTCATAACTGGCTCCTGTGAGAGTCCACCGCGACCAGTGCGACTCCGGTTCAAAAAGGCTTCCGGAAGGAAGCCCGCTCTTTGGCTCTCAGGTCAGAACAGGTTGTCCTGGTCCGAGAACAAACTCATCACCGACTCGCCCTTGGCAATGCGCTGGATCGTTTCGGCGATCAGCGGTGCCACGGAGAGCTGGCGGACCTTTCCGCATGCGAGGGCCGCATCGGAAAGAGGAATGGTGTTGGTCACGACCACTTCATCGAGGGCCGAGCCCTTGGTGATGCGCTCGATGGCCGGGCCCGAGAAGATCGGGTGCGTGCAGTAGGCGTAGACGCTCTTGGCACCGCGCTCTTTCAGCACTTCGGCCGCTTTGACCAGCGTGCCGGCCGTGTCGATCATGTCGTCCATGATCACGCAGTTGCGGCCGTCGATCTCGCCGATCACGTTCATGACTTCGCTGACGTTCGCCTTCGGGCGGCGCTTGTCGATGATGGCGAGGTCGCAGTTCAGTTGCTTGGCCAGCGCACGGGCACGCACCACGCCGCCGACGTCGGGCGAGACCACGATCAGGTCTTCGTAGTTCTTGGCACGCAGATCGCCCAAGAGGACCGGCGAGGCGTAGATGTTGTCGACCGGGATGTCGAAGAAGCCCTGGATCTGGTCGGCGTGCAGGTCCATCGTGAGCACGCGCTCGACGCCGACGGTTTCCAGCAGGTTGGCCACCACCTTGGCCGAGATCGGCACGCGGCTCGAACGCGGGCGGCGGTCCTGGCGGGCGTAGCCGAAGTAGGGAATCACGGCGCTGATCCGCTCGGCCGAGGCGCGCTTGAGCGCGTCGACCATGATCAGCAGTTCCATCAGGTTTTCGTTGGTCGGTGCGCAGGTGGGCTGCACCACGAACACGTCGCGTGCACGGACGTTCTGGTTGATTTCGACAGTGACTTCTCCATCGGAGAAGCGGCCGACGCGTGCGGCGCCCAGCGAGGTGCCGAGGTTGTGCGCGATTTCTGCGGCGAGGCCAGGATTGGCGTTGCCGGTGAAAACCATGAAGTCAGGGTGATTAGCCTGCATGAGCGCGTCCCGGCAGTGCGAAATTGGCTTTGAGGAAGCCGCCAAAAGGTTTTGAGTCGTGGCGGCTGGTGGGCCGCCGATTATTGCAGCGGGTGTGCTGCAGAAGAAACACTGCGGCCATCGGGCCGCAGTTTCAAAGGTACTGCGGGGGTTAGCCCGCAGTTTCAATAGGTTTGGCAGGGGAGAAAGGATTCGAACCTTTGCATGCTGGAATCAAAATCCAGTGCCTTAACCAGCTTGGCGACTCCCCTACACGGGTCGATGGTTTGCACCATCAACCGATATATGTCGCGTCGGACCGCAAAAACGATCTGACCATTTTCAGGCTGCCCAACCTACCAGAGGATGAACAGCCAGGTTGCTGCATTGACGAACCTGCCAGCCCGCGGGGGCTTCGACCAGTTCCGCTTCATGCGGCCCTTGCGGCAATTTTGCGAACACCGAACTTCCGGAGCCGGTCATCCGGGCCTTCAATCCTTGGGCGCCGAGCCATTCGATGGCATCGGTGACCGCGGGGCAAAGTCGCTGGGCAACCGGCTGCAGGTCGTTGTGGCCGAAGTCGAAAACCTTGTTATCTAGGTTCCGGGCTTCAAGCTGTTCGCTATCTGCAGCAAAGCCCGAGATTATAGCAACAGGAGTTGAGCGTTCAAGGTCATCCGCAGAAAAAATTAGGCGGGTATCCAATCCTTCGGTGGGCTTGACCACGGCGAACCGTGCCGACGGCAGGGTGACGGGCGTGATTTCCTCGCCGATGCCCTCGACCCATGCGTGGTGTCCGCCGAGGAAGAAGGGCACGTCGGCGCCCAGTTTCAGTCCGATTTGCGTGAGCCGTGACAACGGCAGGTTCAGGTTCCACAGGCGGTTGAGTGCCAGCAGGCACGTGGCGGCGTCCGATGAACCGCCGCCCATGCCCGCCTGCGCCGGGACATGCTTCGCGACGCCGATATGTGCGCCCAAGCCTGGCGCCGCGTGCACCTGGAGCGCCCGGGCCGCGCGCAGGATCAGGTCGTCGGGAGGCAGTTCGGTGGTCAGGTCTTCGCGGGTCAGCTGGCCGTCGCGCCGCAGCTCGACGTGCAGCGTGTCGCACCAGTCGATCAGCATGAAGACCGACTGCAGCAGGTGGTACCCGTCGTCGCGCCGGCCGGTGATATGCAGGAACAGGTTGAGCTTGGCCGGTGCGGGAAGGTCGTAGAGGGCCTTCATGACCGCTCGAACACGATGCGCAGGTCCGCCCGGGGGCTCGGGGATTCGCGGGTGGCCTGGAGGCGCCCGTTCGCGAGCTGGCCCAGGTCGGGGCGCCAGCCGGGCACGCTTTCGTTGCGCCCGGCGAGCCAGCCGAACAGCGCGCCGACCGGGATCGCCGCACCGGTCGCGGCTTCGATCAGCGCATCGACCGAGTCGTAGCGGCGGGTCTCGCTGCCGTTCTTCAGCAGGGCCTCGCCCGGCGCCCAGTGCAACTGGGCCAGGGTGCTGCCGATTGGCGTCGTCAGCGTGAGGTCGCCCGTATCGGCCGAGCCGCGCAGCTCGAAGAGCGCGGCGAAGGTTTGGACCGGCTCGCTGTCGATGCGCAGCGACATCCGGCCGCTCCAGCTGTCCGAGCTCCGCGGCGTGGAAGAGCCACCTGTCAGCTGGGCGCAGCCTGCTATCGAAAGAAGAGTTGCCCCGCCCGCCGACAGAAACGCACGGCGGCCGGCTTGCGGTCCGGAGACGAGCACGGTCACGGCTTGACGCGCAGGCGCTTGAGCGTTTCCTGCAGCGTCTCGTTTTCCGCGTCGCTCAGCAGCGCCTCTTTCCAGATCGTCACTGCGCGATCTTTCTGGCCGGTACTCCACAGCACTTCGCCGAAGTGCGCGCCGATCTCGGGATCGGGCCGGGTCTTGTAAGCCGCTTCGAGGATGCGGATCGCCTCGGCCGTGTTGCCGAGCCGGAACTCGACCCAGCCCAGGCTGTCAGCGATGAACGGGTCTTCCGGTGCCAGCTGCACGGCCTTGCGGATCAGCGTGCGGGCTTCGTCGAGCCGGATTTTGCGATCCGCGAACGAGTAGCCCAGGGCGTTGTAGGCGTTCTGGCTCTCTGGCTTGAGCTGGATCAGCCGGCGCAGCAGTCGCTCCATGTCGTCGAGGCGGTTCAGCTTCTCGGCCACCATCGCCTGGTCGTAGACCAGGTCGCCGTCATCGGGCGCGGCCGTGGAAGCCTGTGCCAGCATGTCGTAGGCGGCCTGGTATTGCTTGGCGTCGCGCAGCAGTTGCACTTCGGCGAGGAATTTCTGCTTCTTGTCGTCGGCCGTGCGCTCCGGCAGGGCGCGGATGACTTCGCGGGCCTGGGGCAGCTTGCCCTGGCGTGCCAGCAGGCCTGCGCGGCGGGTCTGGGCGATGGTCAGGTCCTCGGTGCTGTCGATGCGCGAGAGCCAGCGTTCCGCGCCGGGGAGGTCCTTGCGCCGTTCCGCCAGTTGCGACAGGGCGAGGTAGGCCTGCGTCACGCCGCGTTTGCGATCGGCCGCGTCGGCGTCCTTGTTGTTCTGGCTGGAGGAGAGTTCGATGTAGCGCTTGAGGGACGTCTCCGCCGCGCTGTCCTGCTTGGCCTGCATCTGCAGGCTGCCGAGCAGCAGCCAGGGCTCCGCGAGTTCGGGCCGCGAGGCGGTGAGCGCCTGCAGCTGGGCCTGGGCATCGGCGAAGCGGCGGTTCTCGACCAGCACGCGCGAATAGGCGATGCGCAGGTCGGGCGTGGCCTTGGTGTTGGTGGCGAGGTAGCGTGTGACGATCGGCTCGGCCAGCGGCTGGTTGGGGTCGACCAGCTCGAGCGCCAGCGCGGGCGGGGCGTCGGAAGCCGGATCGATTTCCTGGCCCTTGCGCGCGGCCTCCAGGGCGCCAGCGTTGTCCCCGGCATTGAGGCGCAGCCGGCCCACGGTGGCCCAGGCCAAGCCGCCGGTGGTCGGGCTCTTGAGCTCATCGACCAGCGCCCGCTCGACCACCGAAGCGGCCAGCTTCTTGTCAGTGGCGCGCGAGTAGTTGCGCGCAATCACCGCCATCAGCAGCGGACGCTCGATCTGTGAGGTGGCTGCCACTTCGGCGCGCAGCGGCTCGACCGTCTCGCCGATGCGGTTCAACGCGATCAGGATCTGCAGTTCGATGCGCCGTGCATCGCGCGACGTGGGCAGGGATTCCTGCCATGCGCGGGCTGCCGCCAGCGCGGCGTCGCCGGAGCGCGACTGCAGCGCGATCTCGACCGCCCGCTGGAACAGCTTTCCGTCGCGCAGCCGGCGGGCCGCGTCGAGCACCAGCGCATAGCCGGAGCCAGGGTCGCCCGAACGGGCGGTCATCTCGCCCATCAGGATTTCGTAGAACAGGTCGGCGGTCAGCGCCGACGGCTGCGGCGCGGGTTCGCTCGCGGGCTTCGGGGCGGCGGCCCGGGGCCGGACGGCGGGCCTCGGCGGCGCATTGCGCTCGATGATGGGCGCCGGGCTGTTGGGGGCGGCGGGATCGGAGGTTTGCGCGTGGGCCGCGCAAGCCAGCAGCACGAGAGACGCGGCCGCCGCAAGGCGGTGTCGGCGGGGCGATGGAATCATCGAATCATGATAATCGAGGCTTTTGAATGAGCGACGCGTGGGGCTTCGTCTTCGCCGGAGTTTTACTTTCATGCCTGAGCTACCCGAAGTCGAAGTCACCCGCCGCGGTTTTGCCGACCGCATCGCCGGCGCGCGCATCGATGCCGTGCGCATCGGAAAACCGTTGCGCTGGGCTCTGATGGTGTTGCCCGAGGCATTGGTCGGGCGGCACGTGCGCGAGGTGCGGCGGCGCGGCAAGTACCTGCTGATCGACCTGGACCGGGGCCTGCTGCTGCTGCACCTGGGCATGTCGGGCAGCCTGCGCTTCGACGCGGCGCTGCCGCCGCCCGGCACGCACGATCACTTCGACCTCGTCACAGACCGCGGCACCTTGAGACTGAACGATCCACGCCGCTTCGGCGCCGTGGTCTACGTGGACGACGAGGCCGCGCCCTGGGCCATCAAGCTGCTCGGCGGCCTGGGCATGGAGCCGCTGGGGGATGCCTTCGACCTCGATGCCTTCCACGCGGGCCTGCGCAAGCGCAAGACGGCGGTCAAGCAGGTGCTGCTGGCGGGCGACGTGGTGGTGGGGGTGGGCAACATCTATGCGTCCGAGGCGCTGTTCCAGGCAGGCATCCGCCCGACGCTGTCGGCCGCGCGCATCAGCCGGCCGCGGGCGGCCAGGCTCCATGCGGCGGTGCGCGAAATACTGGCTCGGGCGGTCGAAAAGGGCGGCAGCACCCTGCGCGACTTCTCCAACGTGGACGGGCAGAACGGCTATTTCCAGCTCGAAGCCACCGTTTATGGCCGGGCCGGCGAGCCGTGTCGGGTTTGTGCAACGCCGATCCGGCAGGTGCGACAGGGGCAGCGCTCCACTTATTTTTGCCCCAATTGTCAGAAGTAGCGGGCTTGGCTTGCGATTGAATACCCTGCAAACAACCGCTGCGCTGTTTGCGATGCTATATTTGTAAGCTCTTTCTTACATATTTCCCTTGAGCCGCTCTTTCAACCAACAACTCGATCAGCACGGTGCGTGGCGAAGCAACTTCGCCCACCGGCTGCAGTGGCTGTCCCGCTGGCTGACCGAGAACGAGCTGCTCGACCAGGCCGTGGCCGAGCGCTTGCGGGGGCTCGAACTGCAGATCCGCACCAGCAAGGTGATGGTCGCGTTCGTGGCCGAGTTCTCACGCGGCAAGTCGGAGCTGATCAATGCGATCTTCTTTGCCGACTACGGGCGCCGCATCATGCCCGCGAGCGCGGGGCGGACCACGATGTGCCCGACCGAGCTGGGCTACGACCCCGCCATCGCGCCCAAGCTGCGGCTGCTGCCGATCGAAACCCGCCTGGAGCCGCATTCGCTGACCCACTGGCGCGAGAAATCGACCCGCTGGACCGAGATCCCGATCGAGGTCGGCAACGCCGAGCAGTTGGCCCAGGCGATGGGCAAGGTGGCCGAAGTCCGCTGGGTGAGCAAGGACGAGGCCCGCGCGCTCGGCTTCTGGAACCCTGAGACGCCCGACGACAACCCCGTGCAGGACGCCGAAGGCCGCGTCGAAATCCCGCGCTGGCGCCATGCCGTGCTGAACATGCCGCACCCCTTGCTCGAGCAGGGGCTGGTGATTCTCGACACCCCCGGCCTGAACGCGATCGGCGCCGAGCCCGAGCTGACGGTGAGCCTGATCCCGCAGGCGCATGCCGTGGTCTTCATCCTGGGCGCCGAGACGGGCGTGACCCGTTCCGACCTGTCGATCTGGCGCGAACACCTGATCACCGAGGACGAAGGCGGCGACACGCGCTTCGTCGTGCTCAACAAGATCGACACGATGTGGGACTCGCTGAGCACCCATGCGCAGATCGAGGCGCAGATCGAGCGCCAGCGCGACAGCGCGGCCCGGCTGCTCGAAGTGCCGCTCGCGCAGGTGCTGCCGGTGTCCGCGCAGAAGGGCCTGCAGGCCAAGATCCAGCACGACCCCCGCCTGCTCGAAGCGAGCCGCCTGCCCGCACTCGAAGCCCTGCTGGGCGAAGGCGTGCTCGGCAAGCGCGAGACCATGCTTCGCCTGGCCGTCGATGCGGGCATGACCGCGCTGCGCACCGAGGCCGAACGCATCCTGAAAGTGCGCCAGCGCGACCTGTCCGAGCAAGCGCTCGAGCTGCAGGGGCTGCGCGGCAAGAACGTCTCGGTGATCCGCCACATGCGCTCGCGCATCGACCAGGAACATGCCGAGTTCGAAGGCAGCAACACCCGCATCCTGGCGCTGCGCTCGGTGCAAGGCAAGCTGCTGCGCGAGGTGTATGCCGTGCTGGGCCGCACCGCGCTCAAGGCCGACATGGTGCGGCTGTCGGCCGCGCTCAAGCGCCCCGGCATCAAGCTCAACGTGCGCAAGGTGTACGGCGAGACCTTCGATTCGCTGCGCAACAACCTGCGCGAAGTGCAGGCGACGACGGCCGAGATCCAGTCGATGCTGCACGCCACCTTCCGCCAGCTCAACGCCGAGCAGGGCTTCACCCTGCAGGCGCCTGCCGAACCCGACCTCACCGGCTTCGAGCAGGAACTCAGCCAGATCGAGCGCAGCCACATCCATTACCTGGGCGTGGGCAACCTGCTGAAGCTCGCGCAGGCCGATTTCTGCGACAAGCTGGTTCGCGCGTTGGCCAGCCGCCTGCGCCTGGTCAACGAAGCCGCGATGACCGAGGTCGAGCGCTGGAGCAAGGGCGCGAGCGCGCAGATCGATGCGCAGCTCAAGGAGCGCCGCCGCAACTTCAGCAAGCGCATCGAGGCGATCGAGCGCATCCAGAGCGCGGCGGGCAACCTCGACGAACGGCTGCTCGAACTGGCCGCGCAGGAAACCAATCTGGCCGAGCTGCACGCCCGCCTGCGTGAATTCACTTCGCTGATCACGCAGCAGGGCAAGCCGCAGGCCGTGGCCGCCGTCAGCGAGTTGCGTGCGGCCTGAGCGTTCCGCTTGTGCGGCGGCAACGGGTTCGCAGCAGATGCCGCCGGATTTCGCCGCGCAGATCGTCAGCTGGCAGCGCAGCCACGGGCGCAGCGAGCTGCCGTGGCAGAACACCCGTGACCCGTACCGCGTCTGGCTGTCGGAGGTGATGCTCCAGCAGACGCAGGTGTCGACGGTGCTCGGCTACTTCGCGCGCTTTCTCGAACGCTTTCCCGACGTGAAGGCGCTGGCCGCGGGCACCGAGGACGAAGTCTTCGGGCTCTGGAGCGGCCTCGGCTACTACAGCCGCGCGCGCAACATGCACCGCTGCGCGCAGGAGGTCGTCGAGCGGTTCGGCGGAGAGTTTCCGCACACCGCGGTGGAGCTCGTGACCTTGCCGGGAATCGGGCGTTCCACCGCTGCGGCGATTGCGGCGTTCTGCTTCGGCGAGCGCGTGGCGATCCTCGATGGCAACGTGAAGCGCGTGCTGACGCGCGTGCTCGGTTTCGGCGGCGACATGTCTTCGTCTGCGCAGGAGCGCGCGCTGTGGGATCAGGCGACGCAACTCCTTCCTCCCGCCGAAGAGCGTGAAGCGATCGCGAGCTACACGCAGGGGGTGATGGACCTCGGCGCCACCGTCTGCCTGCCGCGCAAGCCAAGCTGCATGATCTGCCCCGTCAACAAGAGCTGCGTGGCCTTGCGCGAAGGATCGCCGGAGCGCTATCCCGTCAAGACCCGCAAGCTCAAGCGCAGTGCGCAATCGCTGTGGGTGCTGCTGGCGCGCGATGCGCAAGGGCGTGTCTGGCTGGAGAGGCGGCCGGCCAAGGGCATCTGGGCCGGTCTCTATTGCCTGCCGGTGTTCGACAGCCGCGACGAGCTGCTTGCGGCGCTGCCATCCGCCGAACAGCCCGGCGCACAAGACCTTCCGCCCTTCGTCCATGTGCTGACCCACAAGGACCTGCACCTGCACCCGGTGCTGCTGGAAGGCGTGCAGCCCCAGGGCGATGTCGCACGCTGGGTCGAAACCGAAGAGTGGGGCCGACTGGGACTGCCCGCGCCGGTGCGCAAGCTGCTGGAGAACGGCAGCGCCGCCTGACCGGCTCAGCTCGCGTCGAGTTCGCGATGCCGCTTGAGCGCACCCCAGCGGGCGCCGAAGGTGTGCGCCAGCTGCTCGACGAGGAACACCGAGCGGTGCTGCCCGCCGGTGCAGCCGATGGCCACCGTCACGTAGCTGCGGTGGTCGCGTGCCAGCGCGTCGAGCCAGTGCGAAAGAAACTGCTCGATGTCGTCGTACATGCGCGCCACGTCTTCATGCGCGCGCAGCCACTCGATCACCGGCGTGTCGCGGCCCGTGAGCTGGCGCAGCGCAGGCACGTAGTGCGGGTTGGGCAGCATGCGCACATCGAATACATAGTCCGCATCGAGCGGCACGCCACGCTTGAAGGCGAACGACTCGAACACCAGTGTGAGCGCACTGCGCGGCGCCGAGATCAGCGACTTGATGTAGCTCTGCAGCTGCGCGGGCCGGATCAGGCTGGTGTCGATCACATCGGCGCCGTCGCGCAGGTCGGCCAGCAACTCGCGTTCGAGTTCGATCGCCTGCATCAGCACGCGATGCTGTTCGGGCACATCAATACGGCTTTCCTGGCGTGAGAGCGGATGGCGGCGGCGGGTTTCCGAATAGCGGCGCAGCAGCGCATCGGTGGTCGCATCGAGGAACAGCGAACGCAGCGACACGCCGTCGCGGCGCAGCGCTTCGAGCTGCTGCGGAACGATTGGCAGCGACACGCCGCTGCGCACGTCCATCGCGATGGCCACGCGGGTGGCCTGCTGTTCGTGCTGCAGCGCGATGAACGAGGTCAGCAGTTCGGGCGGCAGGTTGTCGACGCAGTAGTAGCCGGCGTCTTCCAGCGCATGCAGCGCCACGGACTTGCCTGAGCCCGACATGCCGGTGATGAGCACCAGGTCAAGGTTCATGGTGCCCCCAGCCGCTTCACTGACGTGTAAGCGCCGCCCCCCAAGAGGGCGTTCGCTTGCTTGGGGCGGTCCGGCGCTGCGCTCATGGCGTGGCCGCCGAAGTCTTGTGGCCGAGCATCTCGCGGGCATGGGCAAGGGAGGTCTGCGAGACCTTCTCGCCGCCCAGCATGCGGGCGATCTCGTTGGCGCGGTTGTCTTCGTCGAGCCGCGACACGCCGCTCTCGGTGCGCGGGCCGCCCTTGCCGGTGCCGGTCGTCTGGCGCTTGGCCACCACGAGGTGATGGTCGGCGCAGGCGGCCACTTGCGGCAGATGGGTCACGGCCAGCACCTGCCGGTCGCGGCCGAGCTGCTTCATGAGGCGGCCCACGGTTTCCGCCACGGCACCGCCGACGCCGGCATCGACCTCGTCGAAGATCAGCGTCTGCGCGGCGCCGAGCTGGCTGGTCGTCACGGCGATGGCCAGCGCGATGCGCGACAGCTCGCCGCCCGAGGCCACCTTGCCGATCGCGCGCGGGGTGCTGCCGGTGTGGCCGGCCACGAGGAAAGCGATGTCTTCCAGGCCCGCGCGGCCGGGCTGCGCCAGCGGCTGCAGCTCGACCTCGAAGCGGCCGCCCTGCATGCCCAGGCCCTGCATGGCTTGCGTGACGGCCTGCGCGAGGCGCGGGGCCGCCTGCTTGCGGGCCTTGCCGAGCGCCTTGGCTTCTTTCAGGTAGGCCTGCTGCGCGTTCTGTTCGGCGCGTTCCAGGCCTTCGAGGTCGCTTTGCGCATCGAGCGCCTGCAGCTCGGCCTGCCAGCCCGCCAGCAGCGCGGGCAGCTCGCCGGGCGTGCGCTTGTAGCGGCGCGCGAGCGACATCCACAGGCCCATGCGCTCGTCGAGTTCGGCAAGGCTTTGTGGATCGGCCTCGGCGTTGCGCAGGTAGCCGTGCAGCGTGTGTGCCGCGTCCGAGGCCTGTGCCACGCAGGAGGCCAGCACCTCGCCCAGCGAGCGGAATTCGGGCTCGATGTGCTCGCAGTCCTTCAGCAGCGTGGCCGCACGCGAAAGCGCGGCGAGGGCGCCGTTGTCGTCGTCCTCGAGCGCCTGGCTGGCGCCCTGCGCCGCGTCGATCAGCGCCTGGGCGTTGGAGATGCGCGAATGGTTGGTCGACAGCTCTTCCCATTCGTCGGCGCCCGGCGCGAGCTTGGCGACCTCGGAGATCTGCCATTGCAGCCGCTCGCGCTCGCGCTGCAGCGAGTCTTGCGCCGAGCGTGCGTGTTCCAGGGCGGACAGCGCCTGCCGCCAGCCTTGCCAGGCGGCGTCGAGCGCATCGGTGCGCACGCCCGCGTAGGCGTCCAGCAGGCCGCGCACGGCCTCGGGACGGGTCAGGCTCTGCCAGGCGTGCTGGCCGTGGATGTCGAGCAGGCGGTCGCCCAGTTCCCGCAGCTGCGTGGCGGTGGCCGGGCTGCCGTTGATCCAGCCGCGGCTGCGGCCCTGCAGGTCGACCGTGCGGCGCAGCAGCAGCGCATCACCGGCTTCGAAGCCGCCTTCGTCGAGCCAGGCGTCCAGGGCCGGGTCGGCATCGAATTCGGCGCTCACGTCCAGGCGCTCGGCGCCTTCGCGCACCGCGCCGGCATCGGCCCGGTTGCCCAGCGCCAGCTGCAGCGCATCGATGAGGATGGATTTGCCCGCGCCCGTCTCGCCGGTCAGCACCGTGAAGCCGCCGGACAGGTCCAGTTCGAGTGATCGCACGATCACGAAGTCGCGCAGTGCGATGCGTCGCAGCGCCATGTCAGGAGCCCCCTTCGTTCCAATGAAGTTTCTTGCGCAGTGTGTCGAAATAGCTCCAGCCGCGCGGATGCAGGAAGCGCACCCGGAAGTCGGAGCGGCGCACCACCACGCGATCGCCGATCGCAAGCGAGGCCAGCGACTGCATGTCGAAATTGGCGCTGGCGTCGCGCCCGCCGACCAGCTCGATCACGATCTCGTCGGCGTCGGGCAGCAGCACCGGGCGGTTCGAGAGCGTGTGCGGCGCGATCGGCACCAGCACCCAGCCCGGCACCGCCGGATGAAGCAGGGGCCCGCCGGCCGACAGCGCATAGGCGGTCGATCCGGTGGGCGTGGCGATGATCAGGCCGTCGGCGCGTTGGTTGGCCACGAAATGGCTGCCCACCGAGACGCGCAGCTCGACCATGCCCGAGGTGGCGCCGCGGTTGACCACCACGTCGTTCATGGCGAGGGCGTCGAACACGCAGGCGCCGTCGCGCATGACCTGTGCATGCATCAGGCTGCGGTGGTCTTCTTCGTATTCGCCGGCCAGCATGGGGATCAGCGTGGCCTGGTAGTTGTCGAGCGGGATGTCGGTGATGAAGCCAAGCCGGCCGCGGTTGATGCCGATCAGCGGAATGCCGTAGCTGGCGAGCTGCCGGCCGATGCCGAGCATGGTGCCGTCGCCGCCGACCACCAGGCCGAGGTCGCAGCGCTGGCCGATTTCCTCGACCGACAGGGCTTCGTAGCGCGCGTGGGCGGGGGCGCCGGCGTCCTCCTCCTCGCAGGTCGAGCGCTCGACGAAGACCTTGCAACCCTGCGATTCCAGAAAGGTGCCGATGGTCTCCATGACACCATCGCGTGCATCCGCCTGCGCTCTCGCGCCGGAAGCCTGGTATTTGCCGATCAGGGCGACGTGACGGAAGCGAGAGGTCATATCTCACAAATTACAACACTAAAATCTTGCAATGCTGGATGACCGTGCCAAGTTGCTGCTCAAGACGCTCGTCGAGCGCTACATCGCCGACGGGCAACCCGTCGGGTCACGCACGCTGTCGCGTTCCTCGGGGCTGGATCTGTCGCCCGCGACCATCCGCAATGTCATGTCCGATCTCGAGGCGCTGGGGCTCATTGCCAGCCCGCACACCTCGGCCGGCCGCATCCCGACCCATCGCGGCTACCGCCTCTTCGTCGACACCATGCTGACCGCGCAGCGCGAGCAGATGAACACGCCGAGCCTGCCGCCCGACCAGCCGCAGAAGGTGATTGCCAATGCGGCGAACATCCTGTCGAACCTGTCGCAGTTCGTTGGCGTGGTGATGGCGCCGCGCCGCGCCTCGGTGTTCAAGCAGATCGAATTCCTGCGCCTGTCCGAGAACCGGCTGCTCGTGATCATCGTCTCGCCCGATGGCGACGTGCAGAACCGGGTGATCTTCCCCGAGGCCGACTATTCGCAATCGCAACTGGTCGAAGCCTCCAACTACATCAATGCGCACTACGCCGGCCTGACCATCGAGCAGGTGCGCGACCGCCTCCAGTCCGAGGTCGAGAAGCTGCGCGGCGAGATTGCCGCGCTCATGCAGGCGGCAGTCCAGGTGAGCTCCGAAGTGCTGACCGAGGCGCAGGAAGACGACGTCGTGATCTCCGGCGAGCGCAACCTGCTGGCCGTGACCGATTTCTCCAGCGACATGGGCCAACTGCGCCGCGCCTTCGAGCTCTTCGAGCAGAAGGCCCAGCTGATGCGCCTGCTCGACGTGTCGAGCAAGGCCGAGGGCGTGCGCATCTTCATCGGCGGCGAAAGCCAGGTCGTGCCTTTCGAAGAGCTCTCCATCGTCAGCGCCAACTACGAGGTCGACGGGCAGGTGGTCGGCACCCTGGGCGTGATCGGGCCGACCCGCATGCCTTACGAACGCATGATCCAGATCGTCGACATCACCTCGCGGCTGGTCAGCAATGCGCTGAGCCACCGCAAGTAGGCTGCGGCGGCGAATAGAATCGCGACCCAGTGGGCCGTTAGCTCAGTTGGTTAGAGCAGCGGACTCATAATCCGTTGGTCGATGGTTCAAGCCCATCACGGCCTACCAAGTCCCATCAGAAAAGCCCGCTATCCACAAGGTAGCGGGCTTTTTGCTTCTGTGTGCCGACCGCGCACCGCCACTGCGCGAGACCGGGGGCAGCTCTGGCCCCTGCGGATAGGATGGCTTGATCCAAGAAGCAAAAGGGGCCCGGATGAGCAGCAAGGTCGCTCGCGCATTGCGCATCGTCGCGGCAATGACGGTCGTGGTGTCGCTGGTGGGAGCGGGGTATCTTGGCCGCTCACCCTGGATCGTCGTGCTGGCAACACCCGCGCTGACCCTGCTCTATGCACTGGGAAAGTTTCGCCAGTGGCAAATGGCCTGGCGCGCCGGTGGATTGAAATCCATCGGCCTCGGCGTGCTGGTGGCATTGCCCATCCAACTGGGTCTCGGCTATGTTTTCTACCTGATCGGGCGGGGACTGGCGAGCCTGGTCGCACCTGCGCCGATCGCCGCCTTGGGCGCAGCAGACGTTCTTGCCGTCGGCCTCGTGTTTCTGGTCGGCCTGGCCTTCTCCCTCGCCATCATCAAACTGGAGGGGAACGCGATGGGAACTCGGGATGCCTGGGCGGCACCTGTCGCCGATCAGGCGGCGCACCCGACCGACGAGGTGGAGCTCGACATGGATCCGAGGCCGCTGACGCCGGAGACCTTCTTCAAGTCACCTGGATACTGGCGGCCCGATCCTTTGCGCGAGGCGATGGAGGGTCGCGGCAAACGCGTCGCGAAGCCAGCGCTGGCGGCCAGCGAACTGGAAATCGCCGCTGCCGAAAAGCGACTGGGTTTCCCACTGCCGGAGAGCTTGCGTGCGCTCTACCGCATGCTCGACGGTGGCTATGTGGGTGCACTCTATGTGCCGTTGAAGACGGGCCCGGGTCCTGTCTACGACGACTGGCGCGGGGCCTTCAGCATCGATTACTCCAGCCTCAGCCCGTTGAAAGACCTTCGCACGGTGCGCGCCCATTACGAGGACTTCACCGACGATCCGGACGACATCCCCGCCCATGCCGACACACTGCTGGTGCTGCAGTCGCGCTATGGCGACATGACGCTGCTCGACTACTCCCGGCCTGGTGAGCCCCGGGTTTCCATCGTCGATTTCGACAAGAGCGGCGATGCCGCCGGCATCGCGTTCGAGACATTCGATGCTTTCTTCCAGGCGTTGCGACGGCCCAAAGAAGAAAAGCCCCGCCCCTTCGATCGCGAGCTCTTTCGCAGCAAGCCGCTGGGAGACTTGCCCAGGGACGGTCGCGCGACCGCGTTCTGGGGCGACGCCAACCATCCTTTCGTCAACATGGCGAAGGGGAGAGACGATGGCTGGCATCCGAAGGCCATGGCGGACGACGCATTGATCAACGAGACGGAAGCGCGGATCGGCGCGAAGCTGCCTGAAGTGATCAAGCAATTGTGGAGAGCCAAGAACGGTGGCGATGTTGCCTACCGATTTCTGATGGATGGCCCGGACGTAGAGTTCGAGCCTTTCGAGGAACTGGCGCCGATGGAATATGCCGTGACGCTGGCCGAGCTTTCGCGGCGCATCGACTTTTCGCCTGGGGAAAAGCCCTGGCATGAGTCGATTGCAGAGGCAGACAAGCTGGTGGTGTTGAATGCCAGGCGCGAGGCGCTGGTCTTGCTGGACTTTCGTCGCGAGGGTGATCCGTCGCTCCTGGTGGTTGACGATTTCGGGGCTTCTGGCATCGACAACGCACGTGCCTTCGACGACATCGATGCGTTCATCGGGAAGCTGCGCAAGTTCGAGCGTTCGCCTTTGCTGCCATCGCCGCTGTGATCGCTGCGCGGTGCCGGTGCTGGCGCTGCAACCGTGCAAGAAAGAAAACTAAATCTTTCTGTCTAGCCACTCGCGCAGATCGAATTTTCATTCGCAGAATGAGACACCGACCGATGCGCCAGGCCCCTTGAAAGTTGCACTGCGCTGGTATGGTGCCCGGGTAGTTTTTCTTTGCCTGCACGGCCCGTTGTCTTGGCATCGGGCCCGACACTTTCCATGAGCCACGCCAGAATCTTTCCCCGCCATTCCTTCTATTGCGTGCTCGGCGGTCTTGCCGCCCTCTATGTCTTCTGCGCAATGATGCTGGTGCCGGCGAAGGTCTACATCCTGCCGTATCTCATCACGCCGGACTTCATTCACCACAGAGGCGCGATCGTCGTTCTCTTTCTGGCCGTTCCTGCCGCGATCTATCTGATCGGCTGGCAGGGCAGCGACTTCTTCGCATGGCTTCGCGCGCCGGGGCGGCTGACCGTGGGCGCGCAAGGCCTGCAGCTTGGCGACCGCACGCTGGCTTTCGCGGACGTCACGCGCTTTCGCCACCGCCATAACCGCAACCAGGTGCTGCTCGGCAGCCGGGACGGCAAGACGCTGCGCCTGCGCCTGAACCTGTGGGACGCATCGGATGTGTTGCTCGCCGAGGTGGAAGAGGCCGTCGGCGACGCCATGGCGCACGAGGTCGAGCGCCGCCTGCACGCCGGCGAGACGGTGAAGTTCGGCGCGCTCGGCATGCAGGCCGATGGCCTGGTGCACAAGGGGCAGCTGATCGCGTGGTCGAGCATCGACACCATCCGCACACAGTCCGACGAGGACGGCATGGAGGTCGACGAGCACCTGGTCATCGTCGCCCATGGCAAGTCCCGAAAGATCGACCGCTCGAAGCTCGACAACGAGCCCGCACTGATGGCCTGCCTGATGCAGCGCCTGCCTGCCCACTGAGCTTTTCTCGCCGCTTTTTTCAACCACGCAACGCAAGTTCACAGCGAATCAGACAAATGGAAATCTACAGCTCCGCCGCCCAGCAAGAGAAGACCCGCCAGGACCGCCCCGTGTTCTATTCCCGCTCCCGCCTCATCGCGGGCACTGCGCTGTGGGCAGTGGTGACGGTGGTGCTCGCGGTTCTGTGCATCCGCGCGCAGGACAAGAACAGCGGCATCCTCATCGCCGCCGGCTTTGCGCTGCTCACGGCGTGGCTTGCGTTCAAGTGCTTCAACACGCTGCGCAACATCGACAAGCCCGCGTTCGTGATCGGCCACCAAGGCCTGACCCTCGAGAACGGCATGCTGCTGCCGTGGAACAACATCGTCGAGAACATCTGGGTGAACCAGAACTACATGGGCATTCCCATCGGCAAGCAGATCCAGATCAGGACCGACCTGCCCAAGCCGCAGGCGCGCGTGCTGCGCCGCGCCACGGCGCTGGAGATTTCGGGCGACGAGTACCTGGCGCTGTGCGACGCCTATCGGTGAGGCGGCGCCGGCCTGCGCACCCTTGCCATGCCGCTGGGCTGCGCATCGGCAACGCAGGGTTAGTACAGGAATCTGCCGCGAGAGCAGGCTCGGCAAAAGTCGAATTTGTCCGACATCCGGCGGCCAAGGCGCCGCTATAAATTCCCGGCTCCTGCGGTCTACCTCGCAGGCTTGCTGTAAACCTCAGCCCGGCCATGTGGCCGGGCTTTTTTGCGCTCGCGGAGCCCGGCGATCGAGGTCGCTCTTCGAAAAAATCTCCCCCTTGAAATCGGGCAAGAGGTCTCCTATCTTCTCTTCCGTCGGAAATTGGTCAACCGAAAAGGAGGTATTGAAATGACCATGAACTTGCTCAAGCAAATCGCCGGCTCTCGCCTGCCTGTCACCTTCTATCGCACCGAGGACATCGATCAGGTCCGGGTGTTGCGGGCCGCCGGGCTCGTCGTGGCCCTCGTGCCCTCGCCTTCGAGCCCGTTGTCGTTGTCCGGCTCGCCCACGGCCGCGCAGGTACTGGCCATCACCCAGAAGGGACGCGAGGAACTGGCTCAATTCAGCTATCCGGAGTCACGCCCGCCACGCTGGCGAAATCGCCTGCCCCGGATCACCGCATGGCGCCGTTCCACTGCCGCCAGCGGCTCGCCGCATTCGGCCGGCACGCACAGCCTGCCTCAGTAAGGGGCCTCGGCCCATTTCTTTTCCTTCATTTCCAGATCTGGAGGTTCAGCGATGTACCGATCTTTTTTCCCACGCGACATGCTTGCAGAGATGGATCGCCTGCAGCGGGACATGCAGCAGGCGTTCGACCTGGCGCCGACGATCCGCGGTTTCGGCAGCAACGGATTTCCCGCACTGAATGTCGGCGTGACGCCGGAGGCAGTGGAGATCTATGCGTTTGCCCCCGGGGTCGATCCGGCCACGCTGGAGGTCAACCTCGAGCGCGGCCTCATGACCATTGCAGGCGAGCGCAAGAGCGTGCTGCCCGCGGCGGATGCGAAGGCCGCCGTGCACATCAACGAGCGCTTCGACGGCCCGTTCCGCCGGATGCTCACGCTGCCCGAGGATGCCGATCCTGAAGCGGTCGACGCCAGGCTGCGCGACGGTGTGCTGCGCATCACCGTCCGCCGCCGCGCATCGGCCCAGCCTCGCCGCATTTCCATCCATTGAGATCAATCAAGGAGATGAACACCATGAGCAACGACATTCAGACCCGCTCGCCGGGCGCGCCGGAAAGCACCGACGCCAGACAGAAGGGGCCACGCTATGGCAGCGCTGCTGCGTTGACGCCGCCTGTCGATGTGGTCGAAGACGCGGGAGGCATCACGCTGTTCGCCGATCTGCCCGGCGTCTCGCGGGACAACCTGAACCTTCAGGTCGAGGCGGAGACCCTGACCATCGAAGCCGAGTCGGGCCTGGCGGTCCCCGATGGATTGAAGACCAGCCACACCGAGGTGGGGCTCGGACGTTTCCGCCGCGTGTTCACGCTCAGCAAGGAGCTCGACACCGAGAAGGTTTCGGCCGAGCTGGCGCAGGGCGTGTTGAAGCTTCGGATTCCCAAAGCCGAGCACGCCAAGCCGCGGAAGATCAAGGTCGAAGTTGCCTGAGCGGCGTATCGGGAGCGTGCGCCAGTAATGGCGGCATGCTCCCGACGAAGCCCGCGCGCGAGGCATGTCGAGCCTTCCGGTTGCCATGGAGGGGGCTCCATGTAGGAGAACGGCTGGCAGCCGCTGTCGCCATTGACGGATCGCTGGTGTTGCGCCGCAGAGCGAAATTTGCTGGCAATTTAACAAGGCCAGCATGCAACGAGCGATGCCAACCCATGACAGACCAACCCTCCGTCAGAACCTTGTCGGGCCCGATGGCGCGGCCCGGGCGCATCGACCATGGAGGCGATGGTGAATCCGTCGGATTTCCTCCGCTCGATTCAGGTGCAGCAGCTTCCCCTGGTGGTCGAGGGCACGCCTGCCGTTGCCTGCGTCGAAATGCTGTTGGCGGTCGGCTACGTCAAGGCCGTCATCGTCAGTACGGATCCGATGAACGCCCAGGCAAGAGTGGAAGAGATCACGTGGCTGGGTCGCCGCGCGCTCGATCGACGGCGATGAGCCCGGAACTTCATTTTGCTCGCATGACCGCAGCGGCCATGTCATCCTCGGAAAAATGATGAAGCATGTTCGTGCGGTGTTTGAAGTCGCTGCGTTCCCGATGGTCGCCGTCGCGTTGTTCGCGGCCGGGATGCTCGCGGCCGTTGCCCACCTCGTGGCCATGCCGGGCCTCTACCTGTGGGAGAAGTATCAGGAGAGCAGGCCGGTGCCGGGCTCCGGTCCGGACGAGGGTTAGAATGGCGAGCTTCGCGGCTGTAGCTCAGTTGGATAGAGTACTTGGCTACGAACCAAGGGGTCGTGGGTTCAATTCCTGCCAGCCGCACCACTCATAAGGGTCAGGACGTCAACGCGTCCTGACCCTTTTTCTTTTGCGTCACCGAATCGCCTGGGTTCAGGCGGCGGCCTTCAGCCACGAAGGTCGGTTGGTCAGTCGACCTTGATGCTGTTCGCCTCGATGAGGCGACCCCCACTCTCGCGCTCGTCGCCACCCGCTTCAGGAATCGGGCCTTGACCAATGTCGAGTCCAGCGCGTTGCCATGCCTTCTCGCGCCCCTGCCGACTTCCGGTGGCGTCGATGTCCGACGGGTCCGTTCCCGCACTTTGTAGATATTGGAGGCGAATTCTGGAAAAAAGGTGAAATTCTTCCGATTTCCTCACCCAGAGTCCGTGACAAATATTAACAAGATTGGACTATTGCAGCTGAGAATGTGAACCAATGTTTCTTGCGGATGGCGCCAGATGCATTTGGCCCTGCGTTGCAACACAGCTGTTCAAGCCTGCAGGAATGTTCGGGGAATTGGAAAACGGACCTCGCTGAGCTGGAAATGAGAGACTTTTCTTTGTCCGACGTGCGGCTATTCACGAAGGCCGCCCAGCTTGGCGGACTGACATCGGCAGCCGATGCGCTGAATGTCCCCAAGGCCTCCGCGTCGCGCCAGCTCCAGCGGCTGGAAGCGACGGTCGGCCATCAACTGCTGCATCGCGGCGCCACGCGCTTCGCACTCACGGAGGAGGGGCGCGAATTCCTGGTGGCGGCCCAGCATGTGCTCTCGATCCTGGACGACGTCATGCTCAGCCTCTCTTCAGGGGGCGGAACGGTGGTGGGGCGGCTTCGCGTAGCGGTCCCTCACTACTACGGCAGGGAACTGCTGGCGGGGCACTTGTCCGAATTCATGTCTGCCTACCCGCAGCTCGAAGTCGTGGTCGAAACTGGAAACGACCGCGCCGACCTGTTCCGCGACGAGGCCGACGTGGCCATCCGGCGCGGCCGCGAGGGCTGCGACGAGATGGTGGCGCGCCATCTGAAGAACGAGCCGATGGTGCTGTGCGCCGCGCCGGCCTATCTGGCGCGGCACCCCGCCATCGAGGCCGTGTCGGACCTCGCTTCGCATGCCTTCCTGGTCAGCGAAGCCGAAGGGCGCAAGAAGGAAGTCAGCCTTCCGATTTCGGGCCGACCCCATCGGGTCAATGCGGGGAGCGTATTCCAGTCGGACGATCTGGAAATGCTTTTGAAATTGGCTTTGTCGGGCAGGGGAATTGGATTGCTTCCTTTGTCGCTGGCCGAATTGCATATCGACGGCGGCGTCTTGGCGCAAGTGCTGCCATTGGTCAAATTGAATCCGCAGGAAATCAATCTGGTCTATTTGCCGTCGCGCCGTCAGTCTCCAAAGATCAAGGCTTTTGTGGATTACGTTTTGCATATCTTCAATCAGGCTTGATACATATCGGACCCTCGGCCGCGCACGGCCGAACCGGGTCTGACCCTCCTCCTCCTCTGCATCTTGCTTTCCGCTTGCGGCGGGACTTCGTCGTCCGCAAGCGGCTGCTTTCGAGGGAAAAGGCCGTTGCAGCAGATGGTTGTCGAAATCGGGACTGTCGTTCCGAATGGCGGGTTGTCGCAACTGATTGATACCAAATCACTCATTTATTACACAATTGGTAACCTAGAAAAATAAGAGTTAACAGTCTGAGACCCGGCTGACAGCGACAGAGAAATCGCGGCAGTCCCGAGGATCGCGCCCTTTCGAAAAAGGGCGCCGATCGCTCTTCCAAATACCGGTGTTGCAACGCCGGTGCTTTCTCCCGCGGCCCGAGCCGCTCAATTCATCACCGGCCCGAGCCGGAGGTGGACCCCTGTGTGTCTTGAATCTGGAGCAACCATGTCCATTAAAAAACTGACTCAAATCCTGTCCCTTCGCCATCTATCCAGCCTGGGAGCGTGTGCGTTCCTGCTCGCCGGGCTCGCCGGTTTCACCAGCACTGCCGCGGCCCAGTCCGCGCCCACCCTCGAGGCCGGCCAGAAGAAGGCCGTTGCCGTCGTCCTCACCCAGTCCAAGGTGGTGAAGGACGCGCAGGGCAGGGAGCAACTGGTCGACGCCAGCGCGGTCAAGCCCGGCGACATCGTCGAATACCGGGCCGTCTACACCAACAACACCGGCAAGCCGGTCACCGGCCTGGTGGCGAACCTTCCGATTCCGGAGGGTCTGGAATACCAGCCGCGCAGCGCCAAGCCGGGCGCGAACCTCGTTCAGGCCGCCACGAAGGACGCCGTGTTCGGCCCCGAGCCGCTCGTGCGCAAGGCAGCCGGCAACAAGACCGAACCGGTGCCCTATGCCGAGTACCGGTCGCTGCGCTGGACGCTGGGCCAGCTGCCCGCCAACGGCAGCACCGCCGTGAGCGTGCGCGCCAAGGTCGAGACGGTCGTGCCGGTCGCACCGCAGGTCTCTGCGGCAACGCCGCAAGCGCCGCCGGCGACGGCACAACGCTGATCCGGCCGGTCTTCCTTCACCGCGCCGCCTGAATTTTTCGAGTGCAACCCGACTGCCGCGATTTCGACCGACGAAACACGGCATGCGGGTTTTTTCATGTTCCGCCTTTTGACAACCCGAGGAGAAACCACGTGATTTCCACCCTGCCAACCCGGCGCGGCATCGGCTTCAAGCCGACCGTGTCCTGGGCCGGCGCCGCAGCCTTGACGCTGGGCTTCCTGTTCGGAAGTTCAGCCGCACTGGCCGCGGCACCGCCTGCCAATACCGTCATCGGTAACCAGGCTTCAGCCACTTATTCCGACGCGGCCGGCACCACCCAGCTGGCCACTTCCAACCTGGTCCAGACCACGGTCCAGCAGGTGGGATCGTTCACGCTCGACTCGGTCAGCTCGGTCACGACGACCATCGTCAACACCAAGATCGGCGCGGCGGGTTCCATCGTCTATGCACCGCACACGCTGACCAACACCGGCAACGGCTCCGACACGTTCACGCTGACGGTCGACGCCGACACCGACAAGTTCTCCAAGGTCGAGGTCTACCCCGACGCCAACGGCGACGGCGTGCCCGACGGCACCACCCCACTGTGCACGGCCGCAGCCGCGGGCGTCTGCAGCGTGCCCGCGCAGACCGTGCCGGGCAACAACGGCGTGTTCCGTTTCGTCGTGGCCTACACGATCCCCGGTACGGCCGCCAGCGCCACCGGCGCTTTCGACACGGCAACGCTCACCGCCACACCAGGCACCCCGGCGCTGTACACGGCGCCCAACACCTCGGCAGCCGACAAGGACGAGATCAAGCTGACGACGGCAGCGGCGTTCAACGTCAGCAAGTCGATCGGCATTCCGTCCGTGGCCGCTCCGGGCAATGGCGCCTGGCCGACCGCGACCAGCGGTGGTCCGCGTTCGACGGCGGCATGCGCCACGACCTGGTCGGCCGGCCTCGCTTCCAGCGCGACCTGCCAATACACGGTCTACACGCTCACGTTCAACAACACGGGCGGCGCCGCAGGCAAGTTCGCGATGTCCGACACGCTGCCAAGCGGCATGACCTACGTCGCGGGTTCCGCGGTGTGGAGCAGCGCGCCCGGCACGGCACTGGGCGACGGCGCAGCCGGCGATCCGGCGGGCATCGACTTCCAGGTGACCGGCAACACGCTGAACACCGTGGTCGCCTCGCTGGGCCAGAACGTGACGCAGACCGTGAGCTTCGTGGTGCTGGTGAACACCAACGCTGCGATTGGCACGTCCACCACCACCAACGTGGGCCAGTTCAATCCGGCGGATTCGCCTGCAGCCTCGGCAGCGGCCATCGGCACGCTCGGCTCGAGCACCAACCCGTCGGCCTACACGGTCGTGGCGAGCTACAGCATCGCGGTGGGTACCAACCCGTCGACCGCTGCCACCGCCGCTGACACGACGCCCGGCACGCCCAACGGCACCGCAGCCGACCTGACCACGCGTCCTTCGGTCGTGGCCGGCGGCAGCGTCAAGTTCCCGCAGACGGTGTTCAATGCGGGCACCGGCACCGACACCGTGAACCTCACGGTGGCGGCTGGTACCTTCCCGGCCGGCACGACCTTCGTGCTGTTCGCGGCCGACGGCGTCACGCCGCTGCTGGACACCACCGGCGACGGCGTGCCCGACACCGGCCCGATCGCGGCTGGCGGCAGCGTCAACATCGTGGTGCAGGCCAATGTGCCTTCCGCCACGGCAGTGGGCGCCGGTCCGTTCGCGGCCACGGTGACGGGTCGCTCCGCAGGCGACACGACCAAGATCGATGCCACGCTCGACCGCGTGACCATCGTCGTCGGTTCGCTGGTCGACCTGACCAACTCGGCCGCCGGTACCGGCACGGGTTCAGTGGCTGACGGCGACCTGGGCCCCGGCCCGAGCCCGCTGCCCACCACGACCAACGCTACGGCTGCCGGCACCGGCACCGTGTTCGCGCTGTTCGTCAAGAACAACGACTCGGTGAACAACACCTACAACCTGGCAGCCAGCCAGTCGACCAGCTTCCCCGGCACCCTGCCGACCGGCTGGACGGTGAAGTTCGTGGCTTCGGGCGGCACCTGTGCATCGGCAGCGATCACCAGCGTGGCCGTCAATGCCGGCGCACAAGGGCAGGTTGCTGCCTGCGTGACGCCGCCTGCCACGCAGTCGCCCGTGACCGCACAGAAGGTCTACTTCCAGGTGCAGTCCACCGCCATCGCTTCGACCGGTGTGATCGTGTCCGACACGAAGACCGACGCCGTGACCGTGACCACCGCACCGGTGTCGAGCGCCACGCTCACGCCGAACAACAGCGGCCAGCTCGCACCGGGCGGCACCGTGGTGTATCCGCACACGCTGACCAACACCGGCAACCAGAGCTGCGGTGCGTACACGCTGACGGCCATCGTGCCGTCGGCCGACGCCACGCTCGGCTGGACCACCGCGATCTACCTGGACGTCAACGGTGACGGCCAGATCGACGCCGGCGACACGCTGGTGACCGGCCCGCAAGCCGGCCCGCTGGCCGTGGGCGCATCGCAGAAGCTGCTGGTGCGTGTGTTCGCACCGGGCGGTGCCAGCGCCGGCGCGACCGACACCACGACCGTGACGGCGACCTTCACCGGCGGCTGCGGCGCACCGTCGGCCACCGACATCAGCACCGTGATCACCGGCCAGATCCGCGTTCTCAAGACGCAGGCAGCTGACATCACCTGCGATGGCGTGGCAGACGGCGCATTCGCGGCAGCTCCGCTGTCGCTCAAGCCAGGCCAGTGCATCGTCTACAAGGTCGTTGCCACCAACGAGGGCACCTCGCCAGTCACCAACATCGCGATCAACGATGCAGTGCCTGCGTACACCTCGCTGAGCGCCACGCAACCTACGGCTGCAACGCAGTGCACCTCGACCGGCGTGTCCGGCACGGCACTCGTCTACGCGCAGACCGCCACCGCGGTGAGCTGCGGCAGCGCCAGCAATTCCGTGGCCCCGAGCGGCACGGCCACGTTGACCTTCGCCGTGAAGATCAACCAGTAACGACAAGGGTTTGAGTCGCCGGCGGACCTAGCGGTCCGCCGGCTTTCGCGAGGCGCTGCCGCATCGGCTCGCTTCGTCTTTTTCCCTTGCCGCTTCCAACAAAGCAGCACGCAACCGCGCCTGTCCCTGCAGGCGGCAGAGGAAAAAGTTCTTTGAGTTTTGACGGCCCGCGCCGCGCGCGGGCCAACGGAAGGTTCGTGGCGTGCAATTTCTTCTGGCGTACCTGAGCATCCGCTCGCAGCGATGGCGAGGCGGCATCGCCGCTGCCGTCGCGGCGGTGGCGGCTCTGTGCTGCACGCTCGCCGGAACCGCAGCCTACGCCGCGCCCCCGCCCGGCGGCGCCGTGCTGCGCAACGTTGCCACCGCCACCTACGTGCCGGCCGGTCTCGCGCAGACCGAGACGGCCAGCTCCAACAGCGTCGTCGCCAGCGTGCTGCCGGTGGAGGCGCTGGTGCTCACGCACGACCAGTCGGTCAACCGTCCGCCGGCCTCCGTCGTCACGCTGAGCCACTTGCTCACCAACGCCGGCAACGTGCCGTCGAGCTACACCATCGGCCTGGTCAACAACGGCGCGGGCTGTCCGGCCGATACGCTCGATCTCTCGGCGCTTCGCGTGGTGCGCGACACCAACAACAACGGCGTGGTCGATGCGGCCGACCCGGTGCTGCCGCTGGGTGTCGGCGGCGCGATCGCGCTGCAGCCCGGCGAAACCGCCTCGCTGCTGGTGCAGGGCACCGTTCCCACCGCGGCCACCGGCAGTGCCTGCGTGGCGCTCAGCGCCACCACCGCGCTGCAGAACCTCGGCGCGGTCAACCGCGACACCGTCACCGCGGGCGACCTGGCGGTGCTCGCCCTCACCAAGTCCGCGAGCTATCCGGGCATCGTGGTTCCGGGCAGCACGCGCATCGACTTCACGGTGTCGGGCACCAACATCGGCGCGCGCGACGCGGCCCCCGGCAGCACCGCCGCGCCCACCGGCACGCCGGTGCTGGTGAACGGCACCGCCACCGCCCTGCTGCTGGTGCGCGACTTCGTGCCCACGGGCACGCGCTACATCGCAGGCAGCCTGCAGAGCACGGCGGCCGGCGCGGTGCGGCTGTTCCGGCTGCCGAACGATGCGGAGTTCAGCTACCGCACCGTGGACGACGCCTCGGCTGTCGAAGTGGCCATCGGCATACCGACCGCGCTGGCGCGCAATGCGTCGATCGCGATGCAGTTCGCGGTGCAGGTCGCCGCCGACCAGGCCGGCGACATCCGCAACACCGCGCAGGGCTACTACAACGACGGCGTGTCGCCGGCGGTGTCGCCATCGAACACCGTGGTCATCACCTCGAGCCAGACGCGCATCGGCGTGGCCAAGGCGGCTTCCACGCCGCGCATGAACCACGGCACCGACGGCCAGCTCGACGGCACCGCCACCGTGAGCTTCAGCGTCAACGTGCGCAACTACGGCGCCATGTGGCTCTACGGCGTGCAGGCGACCGACGTGATGGAGGGCGGCGGCACCACGCAGTTCGGCAGCTTCACGACGGCGGCGGTGCCGGCTGCGAACCAGTACACGATCGTGCCGGGCACGCTGGTCATCGCGAGCAACCAGGGCAACGGCGTGAGCGGCACCGTGGCCGCCGTCGACAGCGCATTCAACGGCACCGCCAGTGCGCAGAACCTGCTGGCGCCCGGGGCGGTGCTGCCGGTGGGTGCGCAGGTCACCGTGCGCTTCGACGTGCGCTTCAATGTCGGCGGCCGCGCCGCCACGCTCTACAACACCGCGCGCGCGCAGGGCGCGCTCACGCCGGGCGGCACGCCCGTGGCTTTCGACGACTCGGTCAACGGCAGCAACCCCGACGCCGACGGCGACGGCAATCCGAACAACGACAGCTCGCCCACGCCGGTCTCCACGCAGCTGCCCACGCTCTCGCTGGTCAAGACGGCCTCGGCACCGCGCCGCGTGTCGCAGGGCGTGTACGAGCTCGACTACCACCTCAAGGTGACCAACACCGGCGTTGCCGCAGCGCCGAACCTGCGCCTCATCGACAACCTGAACTGCACCTTCGACATGGACAAGTCCGACGGCCTCGTGGCCGCCTGGGAACTGACCGGTCCGCCGAAGGCGCGCAACGGCGTGCTCAATGCCGCGGGCGGCTTCACCGGCCGCGCCAGCTGCGACCGCGAAGCCCTCGCGAGCAGCGACCCCTTCAGGCTGCCGACCGAGGCCGTGCTGAGCCTGACCGACGGCAGCCGGGCGCTCGCGCCGGGCCAGAGCGAAGAGCTGTCGTTCACCGTGCGCATCACGCAGAAGCCCGCAGCCGTCGGCGGCCGCATGGCGATCACCAACAAGGGCTGGGCCGCGGCCTTCGACCAGAACACCGTCAACGTCACGCCGGCCATGCTGGTGGTGGCGAGTGCGAGCTCGGTGCAGTCGCTGCTGGTCGATCCGCAGGGCGTGGTCTACAACGCCGTCACGCGCGAGCCCGTGGCCGGCGCGGTCGTCACCTTCACGCGCCAGTCGTGCAGCAGCGGGGCGGTCACGCCGATCACCGCGGACCAGCTGTATGGCGGCTCGTCGGGCCTGTACACGGTGAATGCCAACGGCAGCGTCTCGATGGTCACCGGTGCCGACGGCGCCTACCAGTTCTACATGCAGTCGCCGCCGGTCACCGGCTCGTGCACCTATGCGATCGGCGTGGTGCCGCCGGCCGGCAGCGGTTATGTGGCGCCGTCGCAGCTCATCCCGGCCACGGCCGGCAGCTTCGGCCGCTGCGGCGCCGTCGTGCCCAATGCCGCGCCGCCGCAGGGCGCGGAACCGACCACCCATTACTTCTCGGTCAGCTCGGGCTTCGATGCATCGGGCGCAGCCTGCGACGTGGTGCACAACCACATCCCGCTCGATCCGGGCAATGTGCTCGGGCTGGTGCTGCGCAAGGAAGGCAGCAAGCGCCAGGTCGAGTTCGGCGACTTCATGGACTACGCGCTGGTCGTCACCAACAAGACGGGGTTTCCGGTCACCGGCGTGCGCCTGGCCGACACCCTGCCGCCGGGCTTTGCCTATGTGGCGAACAGCGTGCGCCTGAACGGTTCGGCCGCCGTCAACCCGGCCGGCGGCGCGGGCCCGCAACTGGTGTTCGACTATCCGGCGCTGAAGCTGGGCGTGGACCAGTCGGCCACGGTGCGCTATCGCGTGCGCATCGGCGTGGGCGCGCCCACCAACGGCGACGCGGTCAACCGCGCCCGTGCGAACTCGGGCCCGATGCAGTCGAACCTGGCCAACTGGACGGTGCGCGTAACCGGCGGCGTGTTCTCCGACGACGCCTTCCTGTTCGGCAAGGTCTACATGGACTGCAAGCGCGACGGCCGGCAGGAGGGCGACGACGAGATCGGCGTGCCTGGCGTGCGCCTCTACATGGAAGACGGCACCCACGTCATCACCGACGTGGAGGGCAAGTGGAGCCTCTACGGCCTGAAGCCCGTCACCCATGTGCTGCGCGTCGACCAGACCACGCTGCCCCGGGGCGCGCAGCTGGAGGTGCTCGACCACCGCAACGCCGGCCGCCCCGAAAGCCGCTTCGTCGACCTGAAGAAGGGCGAGTTCCACAAGGCCAACTTCATCGTGGGCAACTGCGACGCACCCGAGGTGATGAAGGACGTGATCGCGCGCCGCGCGGCCATCGCCGCCATTCCCGACACCGAGGCCGAGGCGCAGGTGCGCATGCGGCTGGACCCCGAAGGCAGGATCGTGCCGGTGGGCGATGTGCGCTCGCTGCCCGCCAGCGGCCAGGCCCTTGTAAGCGGCAGCACCGGCTCCACGATCGCCAGCTCGGCACCGCTGATCGCGATGCCCGTGGCGCCTTCCAATGCGAGCAGCTTCGTCAACGGCGCATCGAGCACCCTGAGCGGCACGCTCGGCGCCAGCGCCGCACCGGCGCCCACGCCCGCGGGCAGCCTGTTCTCCGCATTGAACGGCCTGCCCACCAATGCACAGGGCGCCTCGGCCACCGGCGGCGGCGCGACCGGCGTGGGCGCCTTCGCGAGCCGCCCGGTCAACACCAGCACCCAGATGCTGGAGCCGCGCGCCACCCCCCTGCTGCCTCAGGCCGCGCCCAGCCCCATCGAGCTCGAAGCGCTGCTGCCGCAGATCGAAGGCAACGCCCTGGGCTTCATCGACCTGAAGGACGGCGACACGCTGCCGGCCCAGTCGGTCAATGTGCGCGTCAAGGGCGAGGCGGGCCTTGCGCTGCGCCTGACGGTCAACGGCAAAGCCATCGAGGAGCGCCGCGTCGGCAAGAAGACCCAGCTCGATGCGAAGAAGCTCGGCGCATGGGAATACATCGGCGTGGTGCTGCAGCCCGGCGCCAACCGCCTTCAACTCGACGGCGTGGACCCCTTCGGCAATGCACGCGGCACCGCGCAGCAGATCACCGTGGTCGCGCCCGACAAGCTGGGCGCCATCCAGATCGAGCTGCCCCCGTCGGCGCAGGCGGACCTGCGCACACCCGTCATCGTGAAGGTGCGCCTGACCGATGCCGCCGGCGTGCCCGTGACCGCGCGCACCCAGCTCACGCTGGAGACCGACCGCGGCCGCTGGCTCGACGAAGACCTGAACCCCGCCGAGCCGGGCACCCAGGTCTTCATGGAAGGCGGCACGGCGGAGTTCCGCCTGCTGCCGCCCGGCGAGCCCGGCGATGCGCGCCTGCGCGTGACGGCCGGCAGCTTCGTGAAGGAAGTGCGCCTGGCCCTGCTGCCCGAGATGCGGCCGATGATCGGCGTGGGCATCGTCGAAGGCGTGCTCGACCTGACGAAGCGCGGCGGCGTGCCGCTGGGCGCGATGCCTGCCGGCGCCGCCTTCGAGGCCGAGCTCACCGGCCTGGCCGACGAGAGCAACAAGAACCGCCGGGCCGCCGCCCGCACCGCCTTCTTCTTCAAGGGCACCGTCAAGGGCGAGTACCTGCTCACCGCCGCCTACGACTCGAACAAGACGCGCGACGACCGCCTGTTCCGCGACATCCGCCCCGACGAGTTCTATCCCGTGTACGGCGATTCGTCGGTCAAGGGCTTCGACGCGCAAAGCACGCAGAAGCTCTATGTGCGCATCGACAAAAACCGCTCCTACCTGCTGTACGGCGACTTCACCACCGCCAGCAGCACCGAGGTGCGCAACCTGAGCCAGAACAACCGCGCGCTCACGGGCCTCAAGCATGTCTACGACGACGGCAACGTGCGCGCCACCAGCTTCTTCTCGCGCACCGCGCAGACGCAGCAGGTGGAAGAGTTCCGCGCGGTCGGCACCTCGGGCCCGTACTACCTGAGCGCCACGGGCGGCGAGTTCGTGGACAACAGCGAACAGGTCGAGGTGGTGGTGCGCGACCGCAACCAGCCCAACCTGGTGCTGCAGCGCACGACGGTGGCGCGCTTCGTGGACTACACCATCGAGCCGCTCACCCGCCGCATCCTGTTCACGCATGCGATCTCCTCGGTCGATGCGAACCTCAATCCGCAGTCGATCCGCGTGACCTACGAGGTGGACGCGGGCGGCCCCAAGTTCACCGTGGCCGGCACCGACGTGCAGGTGAAGGTCACCGACAACCTGCAGCTGGGCGTGGTCGTGAGCACCGACGAGAACCCCGAGAACCGCCGCAAGCTCGGCGCGCTCACCGCCATCGCGCGCGTGGGCGACAACACCACCATGGCCGGCGAATGGGTGCGCACCGAGTCCGACAAGAACGGCAAGGGCAGCGGCGGCCGCGTGGAGCTGCGCCACCAGACTGAAGACCTCGCCGTGGTGGCGTTGGCCAGCAAGACCAGCACCGGCTTCGACAACCCCGGCGCGAGCTTCTCCGCCGGCCGCGCCGAGGCTTCGGCGCGCGCCGAGTACCGCGTCGATGCCAGCACCGCGGTGCGCGGCGAGGCGCTCTTCAGCCAGGACGCGCTGCTCGGCGGCACCCGCCGCGGCTTCACCGCCAGCGTGCAGAAGAAGCTCGGCGAACAGCTGGTTGCCGAAGTGGGCCTGCGCCACGGCCAGAGCGGTGCGGGCCTGGGCACCAGCTCGGGCTTCGACTACGGCCAGATCTCCACCTACAGCGGCAACCTGGGCAGCGGCGTGGGTGCCGGCAACGTCACCGCGCTGGGCGCCGCGGCCACCGCCAATGCGAATGCCGAAGACCTGACGACCGTGCGCGCGCGCATCTCGGCCCAGGTGCCGGGCCTGCCGCAGGCCAATGTGTTCGTCGAGGGCGAGCAGGACATCCACAAGTCCGACCGCCACGTGCTGGCCATCGGCGGCAACTACGCCGTGAGCGACAAGACGCGCATCTACGGCCGCTACGAGCTGGTTTCCAGCCTCTACGGCCAGGACGAACTGGGCACCACCGGATCGAACAACGTCGGCATCCTGGGCATCGAGAGCAGCTACATGGAAGGCGGCCGCGTGTACAGCGAGTACCGCCTGGCCGACAGCATCGACGGCCGCGCTGCGCAGGCGGCCACCGGCGTGCGCAACACCTTCAAGCTCAACGACCAGTGGCGCCTGACCGGCGGCATCGAGCACACGCGCCAGCTCGGCGGCCTGGCCAACAGCGGCAACACCGGCACCGGCTACTCGAGCGCGACCGGCCTGGGCCAGTCCACCGCCATCACCGGCGGCGTCGAGTACAGCACCGAGCGCATCAAGGCGAGCGGCGTGCTCGAAGGCCGGCGCGGCGACGATGCGAACACGCGCCTCTTCAGCGCCGGCTTCGGCTACAAGATCGACCGCTCCTGGAGCATGCTCGCGCGCAGCGTGATGAGCGACAGCGAAGGGCAGGGCACCAACGCGGGCAACGCGCACCACCTCGCGCGCCACCAGGTCGGGCTGGCCTATCGCCCGGTCGATACCGACACCTGGAATGCGCTGATGCGCTACGAGCGCCGTTCGGAGCGGGTGGAGGGCACGGGCAGCTCGACCGGCGCGCTCGACGGCGCGAGCGTCTTCGGTTCGGGTTCGGGCAACGCCAGCCTGCCCGGCAGCACCAGCGCCGACATCGTCTCGGCCCACCTCAACTACAACCCGCGGCCCGGCACCGTGATCAACGGACGCTATGCGGCCAAGTGGTCGCGCGCCGACGACGGCCTGCTCAAGAGCACCTACTGGGCCCACCTGCTGCAGGCGCGCTACACGCAGGACATCGACAAGGACTGGGACTTCGGCATCCAGGCCGGCGTGCTGTACGGCAAGGGCGGCGCGCTGCAGAAGACGCTGGGCGTCGAAGTGGGCTACCAGGTCATGGCGAACCTGTGGGTCTCGGCGGGCTACAACGTCGTCGGCCTCAAGGACCGCGACCTCACGGCCAACGAGTACACCAGCAAGGGCGCGTACATCCGCCTGCGCTTCAAGTTCGACGAGACGGGGCTCGGCTTCCCCTCGGCCGGCGCTGCCACTGCAAACCCGGCGGCCCGCCCATGACAAGAAATGATTCGGCCGCCATGGCAGGACAGATGACTCACACCCTCTTTTCGAGCGTCCTGCGCAGGTGCGTGCTGCCTGTGCTGTTCGCATGGCTGGCACTGCTGGCGCTGCTGGCATCGGCGCCGTCGCTGGCCGGGCAGGGCACCTGCACGCCGCAATCGGGCTACAACACTTGCGTGACGGTGACCTACTCCGGCGGCGACCAGAGCTTCACTGTGCCGACCGGCGTGAGCTCGGTGTTCATCAAGGCCTGGGGCGCGGGCGGCGGCGGACCCAACAGCAGCTACTTCCCCACGCAGCGCGGCGGCGGCGGCGGCGGGTTTGCCTCCGGCACGCTGACGGTGACGGCCGGCACCGCGCTGGGCGTTCGCGTGGGCGAGGGCGGCGGCGTCAACGACACCTCGACGACCTACGGCGGTGGCGGTGCGGGCGGCACCTCGCAGGCCACGGCCATCGGTTCGAGCGGCGGCGGCCTGTCAGGCGTGTTCGCAACCACGAGCTACACCCAGGGCAACGCGCGGCTCATCGCCGGCGGCGGCGGTGGCTCGTCGCCAGGGGCTGACGTGGGCACGCCCGCCGGCGGCGGCGGCGGGGGCACGAGCGGAGCCGACGACGGCGTGACCGCCAGCGGGCGGCCCGGCACCCAGGCGGGTGGCGGCGCGGCCGGTTCGGGCGGCACCTGCAACCTCGGCGCGCCGACGGCCGGCGCCGCGCTGCAGGGCGGCAACGGCGGCTCCACCAACGAGAACCAGAACGAAGGCGGCGGCGGTGGCGGTGGCGGCTACTTCGGCGGCGGCGGCGGCCTGTGCCAGGGCAGTTCGCCCAACGGCATGGGCGGCGGGGGCTCCGGCTACACGGGGGGCGTCACCGGTGCGACGTCGGCGGCGGGATCGATCTCGCTCTCCAACAATACCGGCGGTGCGGCGGCCACCACGAGCGACACCCACTACACGGCTGGCATCGGCACCGGCGGTGGTGGCGATGCCAGCGGCGGCAACGGCCTGGTGGTGATCCAGTTCAACGCGCCGCTGTCGGTCGCGCTGAGCAAGACGGCCCCGGCGACCGTGGCGCCGGGCGCAGCCATCGCCTACGTCCTGAGCCTCGCCAACGGCAGCCCCGCAACCACCGGCACGTCGATGGTCGTGCGCGAGCAGCTTCCGCCGGGCGTGGTCGCCACCTCGGTGGCCGCGGGCACCGGCGTCACCTCCGTGAGCTGCGGCACGCTCCCGAGCGCCGCCGGCGCTGCACTGACCTGCACGATGACGCTGCCGGCCGCCGGCATTCCCGCCAACGGCGGTGTGCGCAGCTTCACGCTCAATGCGACGGCGCCGCTGGTGGCCGCGGGCACGGTGCTCACCAACTATGCGAACAGCAACGTGGCCGGCACCGGAACCCCGGCCACGGCACCGGGCGCGGCCTGCACCTCCGACGCCACGGTGAGCTGCGCCAGCGCCGCCACCACCGTGGTGGCCGGCGCCGCCGTCCTGGCGCGTTCGGGCGAACGCACCGTCACCGACAACCAGGTGGCCAACGGCAGTGCGCAGGACGTGCTCGAAGCCATCGTGCGCGACGCGGCCGACAACCCGGTGGCCGGCACGGTGGTGACCTTCGGCGCCACCGCCAACGTGGCCTTCAACGGCGGCGCGGTCGGCGCGGCCGGCACTTGCACCACCGCCGCCAACGGCCTGTGCCAGGTCACCGCGACCAGCACCGTGGCCGGGGCCAAGAGCAGCGCGGTCAGCATCCCGGCCGGCGTGCTGACCGGCGTCTTCACCGCGGGCGGCCAGAGCTATGGCGCGAGCCCGGCGGCCTACAGCTTCGTGGTCGGCGCGGCGAGCGCCGCGCAATCGGGCCTGCGCGTCGTCACCGACGGCCAGCTGGCCAACGGCACGGCGCAGGACGTGCTGCAGGCCTTCGTGCGCGATGCGGGCGGCAACCTGGTCGGTGCCGGCGTGATCGTGAGCTTCGGCGCGACGCCCGGTGTGGCCTTCAACGGCGGCGCCGTGGGCGCGGCAGGCAGCTGCACCACCACCGCCGCGAGCCTCTGCCAGGTGACGGCAACGAGCACCTTGGCGGCCACCTACAGCAGCACCGCGGTCACAGTGGGTGGTGTGGCACTGGGCGGCAGCTTCACGGCCAGCGGCAACAGCTACCTGCCGAGCCCGCAGGCCTACAGGTTCCTGGCGCTGCCGACGGTGACGATCCGCAAGATCTCGCTCAACGGCATCGGCAGCTTCGACTTCACCGGCAGCAACGGACTCGCAGCCCAGAGCATTGCCACCACCGCGGCCGGCACGGCCGCCAGCGCGCCGACGCAGACGCTCACCGCCGCGAACACGGCCACCACCATCACCGAGGGCGTGCCGCCCGCGGGCTACACGCTGACCGCCGCCTCCTGCACCGGCCTGCCGACCAATGGCACCGCCACGCTCTCGGGCCGCACGCTCACGCTCAATGCCGCGGCCACGGCGCCGGGCACCGACCTGGTCTGCACCTTCACCAACACCGGCGACACCGGCACCACGTCGCCACCGATTCCGCCGACGGTGAGCTGCCTCTCGAACGCCGCCATCTTCAACACCGCCTACAACGGCATCAACGGCCCGCCGCTGAGCAGCGGCCGCGACACGGTGTGGGAATCGGGCGAAGGCGCCACCAGCGGCGGGCCCGGCACCGTGGCCTCGTGGCAGCGCGCCTACGTGGGCAACAAGGCCCCGGGCGCGTGGATCAATTCACCCTTCGGCAACGCCAACTGGAATTCGAACTACAACCCCAACCACGCGGGCAACGTCGACGTCTACCACCGCTTCACCTTCAACATGGCGGCCTCGGTCAACCCGGCGACCTTCTCGCTGAAGCTGGACTTCTATTCCGACAACTCGGTGGCGGAAGTGTTCGTCAACGGCGTGCTGCAGACCGTGCCCGGCGTGCCGCAGGGCGGCGGCGATCCCTACAACTTCCGCGGCTACCAGGCGGGCCAGCAGGCGAGCGCGACGCTCTCGAGCAACTGGCGCGTGGGCAGCAACACGGTGGTGGTGCACATCAAGAGCGGGGCGAACGCCGAAGGCTTCCTGGCGCAGGCGACCACCACCGCAGTCTGCACGCCGCCGACCGTGGTGCTGTCGAAGACCACCACCGGCGGCGCCGGCGGCCCCTTCAACTTCACGCTGAGCAACACCACCCAGACCAACGGCGTGGTCAGCACCGTGGCCGCGGGGACGGCGGTGCAGGTGGACGGCAACACGGCGACGGCCGGCACGCAGCCTTTCTCGGCCACGACCCAGGGCGCCGCGATCACCATCGCCGAGCCGGCGGTGCCGGGCTGGAACCTGGCAGGCGCGACCTGCACCGATGCCGGCACGCCCGTCGGCAGCCTGGGCAGCGGCACCGATGCGCGCACCTACACGATTCCCGCGGCCAGCGTGCAGTACGGCAGGCCGCTGGTGTGCACCTTCACCAATGCGGCCTCGGCCACGGTGACGGTCAGCAAGGTGAGCAACGGCGGCGCCGGCCCCTTCGGCTTCACCGGCAGCAACGGCCTGGCGGCGCAGACGATCACCACCGTCACCGCCGGCACCGCCGTCGCGGGTGCGATCCAGACGCTGACCGCGCCCGGCGTGGCCACCACCATCACCGAAGACCCGCTGCCCGCCAACTACGCGCTCACCGGCGTGAGCTGCACGGGCCTGGGCGCGGGCGGCACCGCCACGCCCGACCTGCCCAACCGCAAGGTGACGCTCGATGCGGCCGCCACTGTGGCGGGCAGCAACATCGCCTGCACCTTCACCAACACTTTCACGCCGCCGTTCCCCCGGCTGCGGATCGTGAAGACCACCACCGGCGGCAGCGGCACCAACCTGTTCGGCTTTGCGCTCAGCGGGCTCTCGGCCTCGACCGACAGCATCACCGTGACCGGTGCCGGCACCGCCAGCGGCGCGGCCAACCTGACCGGCACGGCCGGCCAGCTGGCGAAGATCACGGAAAGCGTGCCCACCGGCTGGCCCGCCAACCCGGTCAGCGCGAGTTGCCTGGACGCGGCCAGCGCCACGCCCACCGTGACCTTCGGCACGCTGGTGGGCAACGAGCTCACCGTTCCCGCGGCCAACATGGTGGCCGGCGCCAACATCACCTGTACCTTCGTCAACAGCTTCGGCTTCAGCGTGACGGGCCGCGTGTTCCTCGACAACGGCACGGGCTCGGGCGTGGCGAACGACGGCCTGGTCAACGGCACCGAAGGCGGCATCGCCGGCGTGGGCGTGCGGCTGACCAACTGCGGCGCCACGGTGCTGTCGACAGCCACCACCGACGGCGCCGGCAACTACGCGCTCGCCGTGCCCTTCGCCACCGCCGCGAACGCACCGCTGTGCGTGGAAGAGACCAACACCGCTTCGCGCCTGTCGACCGGCGCCTCGTTCGGCAGCGTGGCGCTGCCCTCGGGCTCGGCGGTGGCGAGCGGCGGCACGAGCTACACCTATACGCGCACCGGCACGCCCGACCGCATCGCCTTCACCTGGAACGGCACGGGCCATGCGGGCCTGAATTTCGGCGACGTGGACCGCAACACCTTCGCGGCCGATGGCGCCAAGAGCGGCATGCCGGGCAGCACCGTCAGCTATGCCCACACCTTCATCGCGCGGACCGGCGGCACGGTGCGCTTCGGCATCTCCAGCTCGGTCGATTCGCCGGCCGTGAGCGGCTGGAACGGAAAGATCTTTGCCGACACCGGCTGCACCGGCGCGCAGCAGCCCGGTGCCGCGCTGCTGTATCCGCCGTCGGCACCGCTCACGGTGGTGGCGGGGCAGAACGTCTGCATCGTGATGCAGGAGTTCATTCCCGCCAACGCGGCCAACGGCAACAACAACCAGAGCACGGTGCAGGCCAGCTTCGACTTCACCAACGCCGGCCCCGCGCTGAGTGCGAGCTACACGGTGCTGGACACCACGACCGTCTCGAACAGCGCGCTGGAGCTCAGGAAGGAAGTGCGCAACGTCACGCAGGGCGCGGGCTTCGGCGTGAACAACCAGGCCAAGTCGGGCGAGACGCTGGAGTACCGCGTCACCTACACCAACAACGGAACCTCGCCGATCTCGGGCATGACGGTCAACGACACGACGCCCCAGTACACCAGCTTCGTGGCCGCGCAGGCCGGCACCACGCCCGCCTCGCTGACCGCCTGCAGCAAGAACACGCCGGCCAATGCGGCGCCCGCGCCTGCGGTGCTTTGCACCGCCTCCCAGTCGGCGGGCGGCACCGGCGGGCTGCGCTGGTCGTTCACCGGTTCGCTCGCGCCGGGTGGCACGGGGGCGGTGCTGTTCAGCGTGAAGGTGGACTGAGAGGCCGGGCCTTCAATCGGCGGAGTCAGCGGAATTGGCGGGTTCCGGCTCCGGCGCTTCCTGGAAGTTCAGTCTTTCGCCGGCCAGCCAGACGTAGAGCTCGATCCGTTCGGCATCGCTCACCTTCTTGGGCCGCGCGGCCATTTCTTCCAGCTTGACCAGCACTTCGCCCACGGTGGGGTGCACCTTCTTCGTCAGGTGCATCGGCATCTCGGCCCACTTGGGCCCGGCACCGGTGGCCAGCCATCGGGCATTGACCCGGAAGTAATCGGCGATGGTGAACAGGTGGGTCGACTCGATCCCCCTGTTCCGGCCCGATAGCCAGTTGGTGATTGCCGCGCGCGTCACCCCGCAGCGGCGGGCGAGGTCGGCCTGCCACCCCCGGTTGATGTCCGCCGTGAGTTCCTTCAGGCGCTCCGTGAAAGTGCCGCTCATGGCTGTCGCCCTGCGGTTTCGCCGCGAGGTATCGACAGTGCAGGGAGGCGTGGGAAGCGCTGCGGCGATGCGGGCCGGACCAGGTGCCCCGAGCGATCGGAGCGGCCTGTGAAGGCGAAAAACAGTTGGGACATGGGATCCAGGGTTGAGGACATTTCCGAGACGCTCCTCTGCCAGGCTCTTCGGCCTTCGGCTGCTCTGATGTTCCCCGCTATTGTCCACGCGGACTGTTATTTCACATCATCAATTTGCGATATCCGTAACTGAATGGTCGGAGATTCGCGGTCTCGCCTCCGCGTCGATCAGGCATCGCTACGCAGCAGCATCTGCGTGAGCGTGTCGCCGACTCTCCGCAGGGCGCTTGCCGGCGGATGCGGGTATCCACCATGTTTTTAGTTAAGTTGGATAACTATTCTGAGCGGCGCTTTGTGCATGCCGACACATCCGCCTCTCTGAAAGTTTCATGGGTCGACATCCAGCGCCTCCGAAGATTAATTAACAAATGGAGATATCTATGGAACGCAAGACACGGAACGCCTTGTGGGCGAGCGTGGTGGCCGCAATCGCGGTTGGCGGTTGCGGCGGTGGAAGCGGCGGCGGGGGCTTCAGCGGCTTCCCGGTGATCACGCCGCCCCCCGCACCGGCACCCGCACCGGCACCGGCCCCTGCACCGACAGGACTGATCAACACCCCCGACGAGGCCGGCGGCTGCGCGGCCGTGGCAGGTCTTTCGGCCGCACTGTCGGCCACCGGCCGGACCGTGAGCATCACCTCGACCAAGATTGCCAGGACGACCGCGACCGATGCGAGCGGCAATGCGCAGAGTTATTGCGCGGTCACCGGCACCATCAATGGCGGACGCCAGGGCTTCAAGGCCAGCGGCCAGACCGATGCGCAGTCCACCTATGCGATCGCCTTCCAGATCAACCTGCCGACCTCGTGGAACGGCCGCATGTTCTTCAGCGGCGGCGGCGGCAGCGATGGCTCCATTCCCGACACGACCGGCACCATCACCGCCGGAGAGGCGGTGCAGCCGCTGCTCGCGGGCTATGCCACGGTGTCCAACGACAGCGGCCACAGCAACGCGACCAACTTCGATCCCAACAATGCGGGCACGGCGGCCTTCGGCCTCGATCCCCAGGCGCGCGTGGACTTCGGCTACAACGCCATCGGCCAGACCAAGCAACTGGCCAACCAGCTGCTCGCGCGCTACTACGGCAAGAAGCAGGACTACGCCTATTTCATGGGCTGCTCCGAAGGCGGGCGCGAAGCCATGATGGTGTCGCAGCGCTTCGGCGACGAGTTCGACGGCGTCGTCGCCGGCGACCCGGGCTCCGACCTGCCCAAGGCCTGGCTCGCGGAAGCGTGGGACACGCAGCAGTTCGCCGCCGCTGCCGCAGCGCAGGGCTTCTTCGAAACCACCGGCGCCGGCGCGGGCACGACGCCGTTGCTCAATGCGGCGCTGACCGGGCCGCAATGGAGCACCATGCGAACGGCCATCCTCGCCAAGTGCGATGCCGACGATGGGCTGGTCGACGGCATGATCAACAAGTCCTGCACCTTCGATGTGAGCACCCTGGCCTGCGGCGCGGCGGGTGCGCCGGGCGCGCCCAACTGCCTTGCGCCCGCGCAAGTGAGCGCGATGCAGAAGGTCATGCGCGGCCCGAAGAACGGCGCGGGCGATGCCCTCTACGCCGACTGGCCCTGGGATGCCGGCATCGGCGCCGGCGGCTGGCTGGCCTGGAAGACCGGGCAACCGGCCACCACCGGCACCAACACCGCGATCAACGTGACCCTCGGCGGCGGCGCGGGCCCGCTGATCTTCACGACGCCGCCGACGCAGGGCCTGTCGAGCGCGAACGCGCTGGTGCAGTACCAGCTGAACTTCGACTGGAACGCCGATGCAGCCAGGATCATGGCCACGGACATGCTCTACACCGAGTCGGCATACAGCTTCATGGGTACGCACTCGAGCGACATGTCGAGGTTCAAGGCCAAGGGCGGCAAGCTGATCCTCTACCACGGCACCAGCGACCCTGTCTTCTCCTTCAACTACACGGCCAAGTGGGTGGATTCATTGTCCGGAAACGCAGCCAACGGCACGGTGAAGGATTTCGTGCGCCTGTTCGGCGTTCCCGGCATGAACCACTGCTCGGGCGGGCCCGCCACCGACAGCTTCCCGGTGTTCAGTGCGGCGGTCGATTGGGTGGAGAAAGGCAAGGCGCCGGACCGCCTGATCGCGAGCTCGCGCGCAGCGAATGCCGACACCGCGGCCTGGGCGTCGATGCTGCCCGCCGGCGCGGCCACGCGGGTGAGGCCGTTGTGCCCCTACCCGCAGTACGCGAAGTTCGTGGGCGACACCGGCACCACGCCGTCCGCGCGTGCGGAGCAGAACGACCCGGACAAGTTCGTCTGCACCAACTGATCCACGGCGGCGCGCGGCGGCCATGTGCCGGTCGTACGCCGCGCGCCGCATGCAGGCCGGCAGCTACACTGCCGGCCTGCATGACGGCCCGCACCCCCAATCCCTCGCCTGAGCCTGCCCCTCACCCCGTGCGTGGCGGCCTCCAGGACGAGCGCTTGCGGTGCCTGCTCGGCTACAGCCTGGCGCAGGCCACGATCCCGACCGCGAACCTGTACCGCAAGCATGTCGGCGAGACTTTCAGCCTGCGGCCCGTCGAGTACTCGCTGCTGGTGCTGCTGGACGCCAACCCGGATGCGACGCCCAAGCAGTTGGCCAAGACGCTCAGCGTTTCGGTGCCCTACCTCACGGTCACGCTCGACCGGCTCGAAGAGCGCGGCCTTCTCGGCCGAAGCCGCAGCGAAGTGGACCGGCGCTCGGCCAACGTCCGGCTCACCCGCAGCGGCCGCGAACTGGTGCGCAAGGCAGAAGCCGTGGCGACAGGCATGGAGAGCGAGCTGCTCTCGCACCTGAGCCCGGGGGAACGGGCGCTCCTTTTCGAACTGCTCGATCGCCTGGCCACGCACCGTCGGGTCTGAGAGGCGGAGCCCTTTGCCTTGTCGAAGCCGGCGCTGGCTCAGTCTCCGTCCTTGGGCAATGCGCTTTCCAGCGACTCATTCACTTTCTCCAGCTTCTTGCTGGAGGCCGTGAGCTGCTTTTCGAGTTGGCTCGTCTGTTGCACCGCCCGATGCGCATCGGGCGACAGCGCGTCCTTGGGCACTTTCATGTCCAGAACCGTGTGCACGACGGCCAGTTCGTCCGCAGCAGCCTGGACAGCCTTTGTCGCCTGCTTGTTCTCCTTCAGGGCCTTGGCCAGGCCGGTCGCATTCTTCGCGCTCGAAGACCGTGTCTGCTTTTGCATGACATTCCTTGTAGCTGGCAACAATTCGGATGCTATTCAAAAATCAACACGCCTCGGACAAGTTGCGCTTATGGCCTACAGGCATTGCGCGACAGCCCCGTATAAATGGTGACTACGCGGTCTGCAACTCGATACAACACTGAAGAACAGCGCCTCCGCGCATCGCCATGCCGCTGACAACCATCCTTGTCGAAGACAGCAAGACCATCAGGGACAACCTGATTCCGGCACTGGAAGAGCTTGCCGATGCCGATGTCGTGGCCACTGCGGAGACGGCGAGCGAGGCCATTGCCATTCTTGAAAAACTCGACGACACGTGGCAGCTGGCCGTGGTCGATCTTTTCCTGCGTGAGGGCTCCGGCCTGACGGTCCTGCGGGCTTGCCAGGGGCGCTCCGCGCATCAGCGCGTGGTGGTGTTGACGAACTACCCTTCCGACGAGATGCGGCGCCGAAGCCTGGCACTGGGTGCCGATGCGATCTTCGACAAATCGACGGAACTCGATCAGTTCTTCGGATGGTGCGCCTTGTCCTAGGAGGGTGCTTTCGGGTTCGCGTCTGGCGCGGGGAGCGATGCCGAGAAAGTGGTGCCTGAGAGGTCGCTCGAATCCACCGTCACCGTGCCGCCATGGGCCTTGGCAATTTCCATGATGATGAAGAGGCCGAGGCCGACGCTTCGGCCGGTGCTGGCAACCGTCCCGCGCACCATGGGCTGGAACAGGGTCGAGAGCAGATCGGCGGGAATGGCCGGTCCCCAGTTGTGCACGGCGATCTCGATGCCCCGATCCAGCACCGACGTCGTTACGGTGACATCCCTGGCCACATCGCCATAGGCCACGGCGTTTGCCACCAGGTTGCCCACGAGCTGCGACAGCCGGTCCGGATCGACGCTGCACTCCCCATGGCCCTGCGTTTCATGGCGCAGCGTTCGTCCGGGAAACGACAGCGCAAGCTCGGCCAGGCTCTGCGCCACGACTTCGTGCAGATCGACGGGCCGGGCGTTGATAGCGATGCCCTTTCCCACGCGAGCGACTGTGAAGTCCAGCAGGTCGGAGACGAGCCGGTTCGCGCGGTCCACCGATTGCGCCATTCGCGACAGCACGCGTGCCTGGTTGTCCGTCGGTGCATGGCGAAAAAGCAGCTGGATGCCGGTGTTCACCGCGGACAGCGGATTGCGCAGGTCGTGGCTCACGATGCCGATCATCTGCTCGGCGAACAGAGCCCGGTCCTTCGTCTCGACCTGGAGGCGTTCCACGACCGCAACATGCGCCTCGAGCTTCTTTCGGGACAGCAGCAGCTCCTGCTCGTACTTGTCCCGGTCGCGCGCAACGAACGCGGCCACTTCCTGGGTGTGGTTCGGGCCATGCCCATGGCGAACGACGTTCAGCACCATCGGCACCGCGCTTCCATCCCGATGCCTCACGTCGAGCTTCAGTTCGGAGATCGAACCCTGCATCTCCAGCAGCGGCGTCCAGTGCGTCTGGTGAAAGATGCGCGCGCCCATGGTCAGCAGATCCTGGAGCCGCTTCTTGCCGACCAGTTCTTCCCTGGCATAGCCCAACCACACGCAGAACGGCTTGTTCACGCGAAGGAAGACACCCTTCGCATCCGTCTGCATCAGCCCGCAGGGTGCTGCGTCGAGGAGCTCTTCGCGGTCGGTCTCGGGCGTGGACACGATGGCCTAGAGCCCGTGCTGCAAGAGGAAGGAATCGATCGCATCGGTGCTGGCGCCGGGCCGGCTCAGATGCGGGCAATGCCCGACGTTCTCGATGATCCGGAGCATGCTGTTCGGCATCACCTTGTGCATGTATTCGCCGACCGCGACCGGAGCGATCAGGTCTTCGTCGCACTGGAGAATGAGCGACGGCGTCTGCAGCTTCGCAATCGCGGACCGGTGGTCCGACAGGAAGGTCACGCGCGCGAAATGTTTCGCGATCTCCGGGTCGGTGCGGCAGAAGCTGTTGGTCAGCTCGACGCCGAGCTCGGGTTGGTCGGGCGCGCCCATGATGGCCGGCGCCATCGTGCTCGACCACCCGAGGTAATTGCTCTCCAGGGTTTGCAGCAGCGAGTCGATGTCGGCGCGCTCGAAACCGCCGATGTAGTCGCCGTCGTTGATGTAGCAGGGCGACGGTCCCACCATGGCGTGCGCCGCGACGGCGCCTGGATGGGCCAGGTCCGCGAGGACGCCGATCATGGCGCTCACCGAATGTCCGACGAACACGGCCGGGCCTTCCCTGTACGCCGCCACGATCTCGGCCACGTCCTGGGCATGGCCGTCGAGCGTTGCGTACTTGTCGGGATCGAAGGCCGACAGGTCCGAGCTGCCGCTGCCGACGAGATCGAAGACCACGGTCTTGTAGCGCTTGCGGTATTCGGGTTCGAGCAGGCGCCACATGTTCTGGTCGCACCCGAATCCATGGGCGAAGAAAAGGGTCGCGGGACCGCTTCCGGCTGCATGGATGCTGTGACGTTGCTGCAGATTCATGAAGAAGGCTTTCTCGAACCGTGTGGTTGCTGGCAAGGGAGGGGCCGCGGGGCGCATGCGCGATGAAGCGGGAAGGACTGCGGGAGAACAGGCGATCGTCGGCGCGGATCGCGCCAGGGCCGCAGGGTGGGGGATATCGAGAGCCCGGGCCTCGTTGCCGGGGCCCCTCGACGCTTCCATTGTGACGCCTGAAGCACCGACGCGCATCGACGGGGGCACTGCCCATTGGCGTGAAGCTACACTCCAGCGCCCACGGCCGCCCCTGGTCGGTCGTCGGGCCATAAGGAAAAGACTCTTTTCAGATCAAGGAATTACTGAGTGAACCGCATCGAACTTGTCGAAAAAATCTCCGGCGAGCACGCCGTCAGCAAAGCAGAAGCTGCTCGAATCCTCGAGACGGTGACCAGCACGATCGTTGCTGCCGTGAAGAAGGGCGATCCCGTCCAGTTGGTGGGCTTCGGCACCTTCAAGCAGGTTGCCCGGGCCGCGCGCACGGGCTTCAACCCGCAAGCTGGCACGAAGATCAAGATCGCCGCACAGAAGGTTCCGAAGTTCGTCCCGGGCGCGGCATTCAAGGCGGCCGTCGATCCCAAGGCGGCCAAGCGCAAGGCCGACAAGGCGGTGAGCGCGAAGCCGGCTGCGAAGCCTGCCGCGAAGCCGGTTGCCAAGAAGGCGCCAGCCAAGAAGAAGTGATCTCTTGCGCAGCACGCGCTGCGGAATGATCCAACGGCCTTCGGGCCGTTTTTTTTCGGCCGCGCTTCCCCCCCGGTTTCAGACCAGCACGTAGTCGGGGTGCTGCTTGCAGATCTCGTTCACCGCGCTGAGCGTTCCCGACAGGTGCTTGCGAAGCGCCGCCTGGGCGGCCGCCGGATCCTGTGCCTCGATGGCGCGGACGATGGCGCGGTGGTCGCGCAGGATCGCCTCGGTCTTGCCGGCAGTGGGCAGGTGCAGGCGGCGCAGCCGGTCGACGTGGCCCGACACTCGGCCCACGAGGTCCCACAGGCCGAGCACGTCGCCGGCTTCGTACATCAGCCGATGGAAGACGCGATCGGCCTCGACGAAATCGCCATAGCGTTGTCCCGCCGACAGCGCTGCCTGCTGGGCGATGATGGCCTTCAGCTGCGCGACCAATCCTTGTGAGTCTTGCTGCGCCAGCTGGTGCACGAGTTCCAGTTCGATGGAGCGGCGCAGGAAGTGCGCCTCGCGCGCCGCGGCAATGTCGATGCGGCTGACCAGCGTCGCGTGCTGCGGGTACACGTCCACCAGCCCTTCCTCGCTCAATCGCAGAAGCGCCTCGCGCACCGGCGTCTGGCTCACCCCGAAGCGGTCGGCCAGCTCCTGCCGCACGAGCACGGTCCCCGGAACGAGTTCGATCGACAGGATGGCCTCGCGCAGCCTCTCCAGCACTTGCGGCGCGGCAAGGCGGGTGCGGTCGATTCGGATCTTGGGGGCGGCACTCATCGCGGGCGATTGTGTCATTGACGCACTAATATACTAGTGTTTTAATTGCCAAATTGCCCCCGGCAAGGGCGCACGCACGGTGCGCATCCTGGAGTCCCCCCTGATGAAACGCACCTACGAATCCCTGCGCAGCGCCCGCTGGTTTGCGCCCGATGACTTCCGCTCCTTCGGCCATCGCTCGCGCGTGCTGCAGATGGGCTACAGCCATGCCGACTGGATGGGCAAGCCGGTGATCGCCATCGTCAACACCTGGAGCGATGCCAACCAGTGCCACTCGCACTTCAAGCAACGGGTGGACGACGTCAAGCGCGGCGTCCTGCAGGCGGGCGGCTTCCCGCTGGAGCTGCCGGCGATCTCGCTCTCGGAGAGCATGGTCAAGCCCACCACGATGCTCTATCGCAACTTCCTCGCGATGGAAACGGAAGAGCTGCTGCGCAGCCACCCCATCGACGGCGCGGTGCTGATGGGCGGCTGCGACAAGACCACGCCCGGCCTCGTGATGGGCGCGATCAGCATGGGCGTTCCCTTCATCTACCTGCCCGCCGGCCCCATGCTGCGCGGCAACTGGAAGGGCAAGGTGCTGGGCTCCGGCTCCGATGCCTTCAAGTACTGGGACGAGCGCCGCGCCGGCCGGCTCGGCGAGCAGGCCTGGGCCGAGATGGAGGCCGGCATTGCGCGCAGCCAGGGCACCTGCATGACCATGGGCACGGCGGCCACCATGATGGGCATTGCCGAGGCGGTGGGCCTGACACTGCCCGGCGCCTCCAGCATTCCGGCCGCGGACGCCAACCACATCCGCATGAGCGCCGACTGCGGCCGCCGCATCGTCGAAATGGTGTGGGAAGACCTCGCACCTGCCAGGCTGCTCACGCGCGCCAGCTTCGAGAACGGCATCGCCTGCGCGATGGCCATGGGCTGCAGCACCAATGCCGTCGTGCACCTGATCGCGATGTCGCGCCGCGCCGGCCATGCGGTGAGCCTGGACGACTTCGACGCCTTCAGCCGCCGCGTGCCCGTGATCGCCAACATCCGGCCCAGCGGCGACGCCTACCTGATGGAGGACTTCTTCTACGCCGGCGGACTGCCCGCGATGCTGGAGCGCATCCGCGGCCATCTGCAGGTCGATGCGCGCACCGTCAACGGCCGCACGCTCGGCGAGAACATCGAAGGCGCCGAGGTCTACAACGACGACGTGATCCGGCCGCTTGCCAATCCCATCTACGCCGAAGGCGCCCTGGCCGTGCTGCGCGGCAACCTGGCGCCCGACGGCGTGGTGATCAAGCCCAGCGCCTGTGCGCCGCACCTGCTGCGGCACAGCGGCCGTGCGCTGGTGTTCGACGACTATCCCGCGCTCAAGAAGGCGGTGGAAGACCCCGAGCTCGACGTGACGGGCGACGACATCCTGGTGCTGCGCAACGCCGGCCCGCGCGGCGCCGGCATGCCCGAGTGGGGCATGTTGCCGATTCCGACCAAGCTGCTCAAGCAGGGCGTGAAAGACATGCTGCGCCTGTCCGACGCCCGCATGAGCGGCACGAGCTACGGCGGCTGCCTGCTGCACTGCTCGCCCGAGGCCGCCATCGGCGGGCCGCTCGCGCTGGTGAAGACCGGCGACCGCATCACCGTGGACGTGCCCGCGCGGCGCATCCATCTGGAGATCGACGACGAGGAACTCGCCCGCCGCAAGGCCCTGTGGACGCCGCCACCGCCGCGCTACGAGCGCGGCTACGGATGGATGTTCGGCCGTCACATCCTGCAGGCCAACGAGGGCTGCGACTTCGACTTCCTGGAGACCACCTTCGGCAAGCCGGTGCCGGAGCCCGACATCTTCTGATCCGCCTTTCATCCCCCATCAATTCGACCGAGAACGGAGACATCACGTGAATCCCGCCACCCGCGAGCAGCTCATGAAGGTGAGCACCGCCACCCTGTGCACGGCCCTGTTCAAGCGCGGCCTGCGCAACCAGTTCATCCAGGACGTGCGGCCGCTCAACCCCGGCCTGCCCAACATGGTGGGCGAGGCCTTCACGCTGCGCTACATGCCGGCGCGCGAAGACCTGAACCCGATCAGCGTCTTCCTTGATCGCGGCCATCCGCAGCGCAAGGCGGTGGAGGAGTGCCCCGAGGGCGCCGTGCTGGTGATCGACAGCCGCAAGGACGCGCGCGCCGCATCGGCCGGCGGCATCCTGGTCACGCGGCTCATGAAGCGCGGCGTGGCCGGCGTGGTGACCGACGGTGGCTTTCGCGACAGTCCCGACATCGCGAAGCTCGGCTTCGCGGCCTACCACCACCGCGCCAGCGCGCCGACCAATCTCACGCTGCACCAGGCCATCGACATCAACGTGCCGATCGGCTGCGGCGATGCGCCCGTGTTCCCAGGCGACGTGGTCGTGGGCGATGCCGAGGGCGTGATCGTCATCCCGGCCCACATGGCCGACGAAGTCGCGGCCGAAGCGACGGAGATGACCGTCTTCGAGGATTTCGTGCAGGACATGGTGCTCGAGGGCCGTTCCATCCTCGGCCTGTATCCGCCCACCGACGAGCGCAGCCGCAGCGACTTCGCCACGTGGCGCCAGGCCAGGGGCCGCTGAGCCCATCCACAAGAATCCACGGAGACAAGACATGCGTTTCATCTGCCTCGCCGCGGCGCTGCTTTCGGCCGCGCTCGCCCCAGCGCTTGCATCGGCCCAGGCTCCGGAATGGCCCGCCGCCAAGCCCATCGTCTATGTGGTGCCCTTCACCCCGGGCGGCTCCACCGACATCGTGGGCCGCACGCTGGCCCAGAAGCTGGGCGAGAGCCTCAAGCAGTCGGTGGTGGTCGACAACAAGCCCGGGCAGGCCGGCGGCATCGGTGCCGCCTACGTGGCAAGGGCCGCGCCGGACGGCTACACGCTCTTCGGCGGGACCATCAGCACGCACGCCATCAACGCCAGCCTCTACAAGAAGCTGCCCTACGACCCGATGAAGGACTTCGAGCCCGTCTCGCTGGTCGCGCGCCTGCCCAACGTGCTCATCGTCAACAGCCAGCTCGGCGTGAACTCGGTGGCCGAACTGGTGGCGCTGCTGAAGAAGGACGAGAGCAAGCGCATCTTCGCTTCCTCCGGCGCCGGCACCTCCACCCACCTGGCCGGCGAGATGTTCGCCGAACTCATCGGCGTGAAGCTCACCCATGTGCCGTACAAGGGCACGCCGCCCGCACTGACCGACGTGGCCGCGGGGCAGGTGCCTTTCATGTTCGACCAGGTGACGGCCGCATTGCCGATGGTCAAGAGCGGCAAGCTCAAGCTGCTGGCCGTGACCACCGGCAAGCGCATCGCGCTGGTGCCCGATCTGCCGACCATGATCGAGTCCGGCATTCCCGGTTTCGAGATGTCGTCGTGGCAGGCGGTGTATGCGCCCAAGGGCACCCCTCAACCGATCGTGCAGCGCCTCAATGCCGAGATCGTGAAGGCGCTCAAGCAGCCCGATGTGCGGGCCAGGCTCTCGGACCAACTGGCGATGGAGATCGTCGGCAGCACGCCGGAAGAACTGCGCGACTTCATGGCCAGGGAAATTCCGCGCTGGGCCGAGCTGGTGAAGAAGTCGGGCGCGGTGGCCGACTGAAGCGATTGCCGGGCCGGCCGGCCCGGCGCGATGCTCAGCCCTGCTTGCGCATGGCGAAGCAGGCCCCGGCCACCAGGATGAACGCCCCGATGATCACCTTCTGCCAGGTGCTCGGCACGCCGGCCAGGATCAGCACGTTGTTGATCAGCGTGACCAGCACCACGCCCAGCAGCGTGCCGCCCACGGTGCCGCTGCCGCCGGTGATGCGCGCGCCGCCCAGGATCACGGCGGCGATCACGTCCAGCTCGTTGCCCACCAGGTCGAAGGGGTTCGCCAGCCGCGTGCTCGAGACGTGCACGATGCCCGCCAGCCCCGACAGGAAGCCCGCGTACGCGAACACGAAGATGTGCACCGTGCGCAGGTTGTAGCCCAGCCGCTCGGCAATCGCGAGGCTGCCGCCGATGGCGTACACCGCGCGGCCGATGAGCGTGCGGTTCAGCAGCCACCACGTCAGCACCGCCGCGCCGGCCAGCACCAGCACCGTGGCGGGCAGCACCACGTGCAGGCCCTGCGCGGTGTCGAAGCGCCAGAGCGCGAGCTTGCCGAACGCGTCCATCGGCGCGGGCACGTTCATGAAGAACACGGTGCCCACGAACGTCAGCAGGATGCCGCGGTAGAGGTACTGCGTGCCGATGGTCACGATCAGCGACGGGGCCTTGAGCCAGTGCACCAGGAGGCCGTTGAACACGCCCAGCACCGCGCCGCTCACGGCGCCCGCGGCCAGCAGCAAGGCGATGGGCGCCTCGGGAAAGTAGTTCAGCACCAGCTTGGTGATGCTGTACATCGTGAGCGCGGCGATGGCCGCGAACGACACGTCTATGCCGCCGGCGGCCAGCACGATCAGCACGCCCAGCGCAAAGAGCCCGAGCACCGTGCAGGCCCGCACGATGTCGAACAGCACCGGCAGCTGGAAGAAGCCCGGGTTGATGGCGCCGACCGCCAGGCACACCAGCACGATCAGCGCGAGCGTGAAGACCGAGGGGCGCTGCGCGAGCCAGCCGCGCCAGGAGGCCGGTGCCTTGGGGGCCGCTTGCGCAACCGGGGTCGGCGGCGTCGTGGAATGCGCTTGCATGGTGGAAGCCGTCATGAGAATGCGGGAGAAGGGGTGTCGGAAACCAGCGCGTGGTAGAGCTCGCTCTCGGCCAGGCCCTGCGCGTCGAAGTCGTTGGCGATGCGGCCCTTGCGCATCAGCAGGATGCGGTCGCAGTTCTGCAGCAGCTCCTGCAGGTCGTCGCTCACCAGGATCACGCCCAGGCCCTGCTCGGCCAGCCGCTGCACGATGCGGTAGATGGTGTCCTTGGAGCCCACGTCCACGCCCACGGTGGGGCCGTGGAGGATCAGCACGCGCGGGTCGATGGCGAGCCAGCGGCCGATGAGCACGCGCTGCTGGTTGCCGCCCGAGAGCGATTGCACCGGCCGGTCGACATCGGGCGTGGCGATCTGCAACTCGCTCACCGTGCGTTCGGCCAGTGCCTGGCACTGCTTGCCGTCGAGCGCGCCGAAGCGCCCGCGCAGGCGGCCGAGCACGGCCGTGACGATGTTGTCGCGGATCGGCTTGTCGAGAAACAGGCCCTCGCTCAGCCGGTCTTCCGGCACGTAGCCGATGCCCTGGCGAATGCCGTCGCTCGGCGTCTTCAGCGTGACCTGCCGGCCGTCGAGCGCGATGCGCCCGCGGTCGGCGGCCTGCACGCCGGCCAGGGCCAGCGCCAGTTCGTTGCGGCCCGAGTCGAGCAGCCCGGTGATGCCCAGGATCTCGCCCTTGTGCAGCGTGAAGTTCACATCGCTGAACTGCGCGCCGCGACCGAGCGCCTCGACCTTCAGCAGCGTGTCGCCGCCGTGCGTGCGGTGGCGGTAGCGCGCGCCGTCGAGCTGCTTGCCGGTCATCCAGTGCGCGAGCTCGGCCTTGGTGAAATCGCGGATCGGCCCCTGTGCGACCTTCGTGCCGTCACGAAAGACGATGGCCTGGCCGCCCATGGCCATGCATTCGTCGAGCTTGTGGCTCACGAACAGCACGGCCACGCCCTGCGCGCGCAGGTGCTCGACCACGTGCACGAGGTTGTCGACTTCCTTCTGCGTGAGCGAGGTGGTGGGCTCGTCCATGATGACCATGCGCGCGCGCGTCGCCACCGCGCGTGCAATGGCCACCAGCTGCCGCGTGGCGATGGGCAGCTCGTCGACCCGGCGCGCGAGGAAGGCCGCGTCGGTCGGCAGCTTCACTGTTTCGAGCGCGCGCACGGCCGTGGCGGCCACCGCCTTGCGATCGAAGCGCCGCGCGAGCCTGCCGCCGGTGGCGACCAGCTGCTCGCTGAGCGCGACGTTCTCGGCCACGCTCATGTTCGGCAGCAGCGACAGGTCTTGGTAGACCGTCTCGATGCCCAGCGTGAGCGCTTCCAGCGGCGACAGCGATTCGTGCGGATGGCCATCGATCACGATGCGCCCCTGGCTCGGCGGCTGCGCGCCCGAGATGATCTTGATGAGCGTGCTCTTGCCGCAGCCGTTCTCGCCGAGCAGGTGGTAGATCTCGCCGGCCTCGATCGTGAGGTCGATGCCGCGCAGCGCGTGCACGCCCGCGAAGCGCTTGTGCACGTCCTGCACTTCGAGGAAGACACGGCGCCCGGTGCCGGGCACCGGGGCTTGCGTGGAAGGCGCGGTAAGGGTCATACGCTCAAGAGGTCCGGAAGATCAGAAGGCGTACTTCTTGTAGTTCTGCTTGTCGACCTCGACCCAGGCCTGGCCCGTGACGATGATGCCGACGCCCGGACCCTTCTTCACCGAGACCTTGTTGTAGCCCTGCACGCCCATGTCGGTGCCGTCGGTGATGGTCTTGCCGTCCAGCAGCATCTTGGCCGCCTTGTTCATGACGATGCCGGCATCCTTCGGGTCCCAGAAGGCGATGCCACCGACCGCGCCCGATTCGAGGAACTTGGCCGCTTCGCTCGGCAGGCCCGTGCCGTACACGCAGACCTTGCCCTGCAGGCCGGCTTCTTCCACCGCACGGCCGATGCCCAGCACGTCGAGCGACGACGAGCCCTGGAAGCCCTTCAGGTCGGGGTGCTTGCGCAGCATTTCCTTGGCCTTGCCGTAGGCCTTTTCGGCGTCGTTGAGCGACTCGTTCTTGGCGTCGACCAGCTGCATCTTGGGGTACTTCTTCGCGTTGGTGGCGCCGCCGTCGGCCCACTGCACCTGCGACTGGCTGCCCAGCGAGCCGACCAGCGAGGTCCACTTGCCCTGCTGGCCCATGCAGGCGGCCAGGCGTTCGTTGATGCGCGCGCCGTAGGCCGTGTTGTCGAAGGCCTCGATGTCGACCATGGTGTTCTTCTGGTTGTCGGCCTCGTGCGTCACGACCTTGATGCCGCGTTCCATTGCGCGCTTGAGCACCGGCTCCAGCGTGGGCGGGTCCATCGAGACCACGGCGATGGCGTCGACCTTCTTGGCCACCAGGTCTTCGATCAGGCGCTGCTGCTGCGCGGCGTCCGACTGGGCCGGGCCGATCTGGCGCGTGGCCACGCCGGGGGTGCTGGCGCCGAATTCCTTCACGCCCACTTCCATGCGGTTGAACCAGCTGATGCCGGTGATCTTCACCACGGTGACGATGTCCTGCGGCTTGCCCTGCGCATGCAGCGCGGAGGCGAAGGCCACGGTGCCCAGTGCCAGCACGGTGCAGGCGATCTTTGTTTTCTTCAGCATGTCTTTTGTCTCCTAGCCCTCGGTGGTTCTTTGCGTCGCGCCAGGAGGGGACTGGTGCGGCGGTGCGCTGGAGCGCGTAATTGAAACGAAGCTGCGCAGGTCGGCCAGGCTCAGCCGTGCCGATGCCAGGAAGAACAGCAGCAGCAGTCCCCAGGCGCAATCGCGGAAGAAATTCGAAATGCCCAGCAGGTTGAAGGTGCTGGACAAGAGCTGCAGCGCCACGGCCGAGAAGAACAGGCAGGTCATGCGCCCGTAGCCGCCCTGCGGCCGCACGCCCGCCATCACCGTGATGAGGATGGCGATGAGCAGGTAGGAGTTGCCGTAGTCGGACTTCACGCTCGCCGTGCGGGCCGCGATGATCACGCCCGCCACTGCGGCGAGCACGCCGCACAGCGCATAGGTGGCCACCAGCATGCGGTTCTGCGAAATGCCCGTGTAGCGCGCCGCCTTGGCGTTGGTGCCCAAGAGGAAGAGGCGGATGCCGAACGGGCTTTGCTTGAGCAGCCAGCCCACGCCCAGCAGCATCGCCACGAAGATGACGAACGGAATCGGCACGCCCAGCACCATCTCGTTGCCGATGGCCGAGAGCGGTTCGGCATCGCCCACGCGCAGGCTGGAGCCGCCGGTGAGCACCACGGCGAAGCCGGTGTAGAGCAACTGCGTGCCCAGCGTGCAAAGAATGGGCGTGAGGCCGGCGCGGGCGATCAGCAGCCCGTTGAGCAGCCCGCCCGCCAGGCCCACCGCCAGCGCGATCACGGCGAACCACGCCGTGTAGATCCAGGGCGAGGCATCGGGCGCCGCGAGCATCGGCGCCACCGTGGCGGCAACCACCCCGGCCAGGTTGGCCAGCGCCACGCCCGACAGGTCGATGCCGCCGTTGCCCGAGATCATCGACAGCGCCACGCCCATGGCCAAGAGGCCGAGCTCGGGCAGCTGGCCGCCCATCGACTGGAAGTTGTAGACGTCGAGGAAGTCGCCCTTGGACAGCACCGTCGCGACCACGAGGATCACGACATTGATGGCGACCAGGAAGTTGAGTTCGCGGTCTGAAAACCTGGAGGTCATGGCGGGCTCTTTCAGTGGGCGCGGTTCATCAGCGCATCGACCTCGGCACGCGTGGGCATCGAGGGCGCTGTCCCGGCGCGCGTGACCGAGATGGCGGCCACCGCCGAGCCGAAGCGCGCGGCTTCCAGCGGCGAGGCGCCTTCGGCCAGTGCCGCCGCGAAGCCGCCGTTGAAGGCGTCGCCCGCGCCGGTCGTTTCCTTCACGGCACCGGCATTGAACACGGGGATGTGCACCGAGCCGCTCGCGCTGTGCAGCAGCGCGCCCTTGTCGCCGAGCGTGATGAGCGCACAGCCCACGCCCTTGGCCAGGAAGAAGTCGCCCGCGCGGCGCGCGTCGTCGATGGTTTCCACCGCCATGCCGCTCAGTGCGGCGGCCTCGTGCTCGTTGGGCGTGATGTAGTCGCACAGCGCGTACAGCGCATCGTCGAAGGGCAGGGCGGGCGCGGGGTTGAACACCGTCACCGTGCCGGCGGCGCGCGCCAGTTCCAGGCCGCGTTGTGCGGCGGCCGCGGGCTGCTCCAGCTGCGTGACGAACACGCGCGCACCGCGGATGGCGTCGGCTGCCGCGTCCACGTCGGCCGTGCCGATGAAGGCTGCGGCGCCCGGCACCACGATGATCGCGTTGGCGCCCGTGACCTCGTGCACGTAGATGAAGGCCGCGCCGGTTGGGTGGTCTGCCACCTGCGGGGTGCGCGGCGTGATGCCTTCCTCGGCCCAGAGCGCGAGCGCGTTGGCGGCGAAGGCGTCCTGACCGAGCTTGGAGATGAACGTGACCCCCGCGCCTGCGCGCGCTGCCGCCACGGCCTGGTTCGAGCCCTTGCCGCCGGGACCCATGGCGAAGCCCGAGCCCGCGATGGTCTGGCCGACGCCGGGAAGCTGGGCCGCGCGGAATGCGAGGTCGGCCACGAAGATGCCGAGCACGGCGACGCCGCGCTGCTGTGAAGAGACAGGGATGGCGGTCATGCGATCAGGCCTCGGGTGCGAGGACGCCCTTCTTGAAGATGAAGCAGCCGTAGAAACGGCGCTCGCCCGTGGCGATCACGCAGTAGGCGCGGCGCGCGGCCTCGTAGAAGGCGAAGCGCTCGATGGAGCCCAGCGGGCGGGTGCGCCCCTCGGCAGCATCGATCTCGCGCTGCATCTCCTGCTGCACCGGCGGAATCTCGTTCGGCTCGCCCATGATCTCCATGCGCCGTGCGGGATCGTCCACCGCGTTGTCCAGCGGCAGCACCGAAAGAATGGCGCGTGCCGCCTCGGTGGTGCCCACGCCGTCGATGCGCAGCAGCCGGCCCAGGGTGGTCTGACGTGCGACCGAATCGGCCGGGAAGTTGGCGTCGCACAGCACCAGTTCGTCGCCATGGCCCATGGCGCGCAGGGCGTAAAGCACGTCCGCATTGAGCAGCGGATGGATGGACTTCAGCATGTTTGTCTCCGTGAAGGACTTGTCGTTCTTTCGACGTATCTTAGAGAAAGAAAACGTTTGCGCAAACGTTTGCTATTCGGGGATTTCCCTTGGTTTTCATGGCTCCGTTGGACGCCAGGCGCTCATTCGCCATAGGGAATCCAGATGTTCTTGACCTGCGTGGCATGCCGCAGGAACAACGCGCCTTCGGCCGAGGCGCCGTCGTACCAGTCGGTGGCCAGGCCGTGGTCGACCAGCGTGCGCTTGAGGTTGCCCACCGACAGGCGCTCGGCGTTGCGCGAGAGCGCCTTCGCGCCGAAGACCCAGAGCGCATCGACGTCGTCGTGCTCGGCGAGCGTCTGCACAAGGCTGGCCGCGGGGCCGGTCACCAGGTTGATCACGCCGGCCGGCAGGTCGGAGGTTTCGAGCACCTGGTAGAAGTCGGTGGCCACCAGCGGATGCTTCTCGCTCGGTACGATCACCGTGCGGTTGCCCATGGCCATGAGCGGCGCGAACAGGCTCACGAAGGACAGCAGCGGCGCCTCGTCGGGGCACACCACACCGACCACGCCGATGGCCTCGACGGTGGCCAGTGCCACGCCGCGCAGGGGCGGCACATGCACCGTGCCTTCGTACTTGTCGGCCCAGGCGCCGTAGGCGAACAGGCGGCTCACCGAGGCATCGACCTCCGACTGCGCTGCGCGTGCGCCCACGCCGGTCAGGCTGGCGATGCGGCCGGCGAATTCGTCGGCACGGGCCGCGAGGTTTTCCGCGAGGTAGTACAGCGCCTGTGCGCGGCGGTGCGGTGTGGCGCTCGACCAGCCCGCTGCCGAGCGCGCGGCCGCGACGGCGTTGCGGATGTCCTTGCGGTTGCCCGTGCCGACCTCGCCAACGCGCTGACCGCTCGCCGCGAACACCGGGTGCGAGAGCTCGCCGTCCGGGCGCACCTGCTTGCCGCCGACGAACAGCTTGGCCGTGCGGTCGATGGCCGGCAGCGTGGTCGAAGGCCTGGGTTGCGTCCGGGGCGCTTCGTTCGCGGCCTCCAGCGCGACAGCCGCGGTACGCGGCTTGCGCTCCGCCCAGGCGCGCGGCTTCAGATATTCGTAGCAGCCCTCGCGCCCACCTTCGCGGCCGTAGCCCGATTCGCGGTAGCCGCCGAAGCCCACGCCCGCATCGAACAGGTTGGTCGCGTTGACCCACACCACGCCGGCCTGCAGTTGCGGCGCGATGCCCAGCGCCAGCCCGATGGTCTCGCTCCACACGCTCGCGGCCAGGCCGTAGCGCGTGTTGTTGGCCAGCGCGACGGCTTCGTCGGGCGTGCGGAAGGTCATCGTCACCAGCACCGGGCCGAAGATCTCCTCGGTTGCCACGGTGGATGCGGGATGCACGTTGGTCAGGAGCGTCGGCGGGAAGAAGCTGCCGCCCGGCGGCAGCGCGCCCGGTGCCTGATGGCAGCTCGCGCCTTCGCGCACACCGGTCGCCACAAGCGTGCGCACGCGCTCGAGCTGGGTGGGATCGATCAGGCTGCCCATGTCGATCGCCTTGTCCAGCGGCGAACCCACGCGCAGGCTCTGCATGCGGCGCTTCAGGCGCTCGATGAAGTCGGCCGCAATGCCTTCCTGCAGCAGCAGCCGCGAACCGGCGCAGCACACCTGGCCCTGGTTGAACCAGATGGCATCGACCACGCCTTCGACGGCCGCGTCGATGTCCGCATCGTCGAACACGATGAAGGGCGACTTGCCGCCCAGCTCCAGCGTGAGCGACTTGCCCGAGCCGGCGGTGGCTTCACGGATGAGGCGGCCCACGTCGGTCGAGCCGGTGAAGGCGATCTTGTCGACGCCCTCGTGTGCGACCAGTGCCGCGCCCGTGGCGCCGTCCCCGGTCACCACGTTCAGCACGCCCGGCGGCAGGCCGGCCTCTGCAGCCAGTTCGGCGAAGAGCAGCGCGCTCAGCGGCGTGAGCTCGGCGGGCTTGAGCACCACCGTGTTGCCCAGGGCGAGCGCGGGCGCGATCTTCCACGCGAGCATCAGCAGCGGGAAGTTCCACGGAATGATCTGGCCGACGACGCCCAGCGGCACCTGGTCGGCGAACTCGCGTTCCTGCAGCTGCGCCCAGCCGGCGTGGTGATAGAAGTGGCGCGCCACCAGCGGCACGTCCAGGTCGCGTGTCTCGCGGATGGGCTTGCCGTTGTCCAGCGCCTCGACCACCGCGAGCAGGCGTGCATGGCGCTGCACCATGCGCGCCAGGGCGTAGAGATGGCGTGCGCGGCCGTGGCCGCCGAGCGCGAGCCAGCCGGGCTGCGCGGCGCGCGCCGCAGCAACGGCCGCGTCCACGTCCTGCGCGGAACCTTGTGCGATGCCGGCCAGGCGCTGGCCGGTGGCGGGCTCGGCGGTGTCGAATTGCGTGCCGGCCGATGCGGCGGTGAAGCGCCCGTGGATGAAGTGGCCGAAGCCCTCGGCATGGCGCGCGAGCCATTGGCGCGCGTCGGTGTCGCTCTCTGGCGCGGGGCCGTAGTCCATGGTGTCGAAATAGCGTGCGACGCTGCTGTTGTTGTTCTGGCTGCTGCTCATCGGGTCATCCGATCGGGTGGCGGTTGAAGGCCGAGTAGCGGCCCGTGACGTGGTGCTCCAGCTGGCGCTCGATGTCGGCCAGCAGCGTGGAGGCGCCGATGCGGAACAGGTCGGGTTCGAGCCAGGCGCGGCCCAGCTCTTCCTTCATGAGCACCTGGTAGTCGAGCGCGGTCTTGGCGGTGGAGACGCCACCGGCGGGCTTGTAGCCCACGCGAAAGCCGGTGCGGGCTTCGTACTGGCGGATCATGCGCAGCATCACCAGCGTGACCAGCGGCGTGGCGTTCACGCCTTCCTTGCCGGTGGAGGTCTTGATGAAATCCGCGCCGGCCATCATGCAGACCATCGAGGCCTTGGCCACGTTGCGCAGCGTCTTCAGTTCGCCCGTGGCAAGGATGGCCTTGACGTGCGCGTCGCCGGCCGCACTGCGGAAGTCGCGCATCTCGTCGTAGAGCTTCTGCCACTGCCCGGTGAGCACGTGCTCGCGCGTGATGACGATGTCGATCTCCGCCGCGCCGTCGCGCACCGAGGCTTCGATTTCCTTGAGCTTGAGCTCGTGCGGAATCAGCCCCGCCGGAAAGCCCGTGGACACTGCGGCCACCGGGATGCCGGTGCCCGCGAGCGCCTCGACCGCGGTCGACACGAAGCGGTGGTACACGCACACTGCGCCCGTGTGCAGCCTGCGGTCGGCAAAGCCCAGCGCGGCCAGCAGGTCGGGGCGCACGGGCGTGACCGCCTTGGCGCAAAGCCGGCGCACGCGCTCGGCCGTGTCGTCGCCGTTGAGCGTGGTCAGGTCGATGCAGGTGATGGCCTTGAGCAGCCAGCCGGCCTGCGCATCCTTCTTGACGGAGCGGCGCCCTGGCAGCGTGGCCACGCGGCGTTCGGCGGCCGAGAGGTTGATACGGATGCCTTCGAACCAGCCGGTATCGAAGGGTTGCGCGGTGTTGCGCGCGGTGGCGTACGGCTGCGCTGGTTCTTCGGTGGAAGCGGCCGTGGCCGCTGGGGCCGCTGGGGCCGCTGGGGCCGCTGGGGTGAGCGCTGCGACGGCACTGGCGGGCGGCGCCGGCCGCGAGCGCACGGCGCCGCTGCTGCGAACGAGGGAGGTGGATGTCATGGCGTGATGGGCGCCGTGGCGCGCAGAGGCCGCATGTGCGGCGGGCAGGCAAAGGGCATGTCTTGTGTGTCTCCGGTGCTGCGTCGCGCGGCGGCGCAGCGGTGGTGTCGTTCGTCGAGCGTGTCGTCGTGCAGGGCCGGCGGCGTGTTGGTGCGAATGTTAGAGCAACAACATTTAATCAGGCAAGATGTTTTTGAAATAACATTTGAAAACCCGCGATGACCGATACTCGCGTGCTTGGATCAGAGGAAACCGAACATGCGAAAGACCGCAGGAGCCGAGGCCCGGGCCGTGCGCCTGGCGAAGATGCAGGAACTCGTCGAGGCCGGCGGCCCGCTGCCCATCAAGCAGGCGGCCCAGCGGCTCGACGTGACCGAGATGACCATCCGCCGCGACCTGTCGTCGGCCGAATCGCCGCTCTCGGTGCTCGGCGGTTACGTGCTGGCGACCACGCTGCCGGGCGCCGAGCGCTACTCGCTCGACGAGGCCAGCGACCAGCACGCCGCCAACAAGCGCTTGGCCTGCGAGCGCGCGGCCGAGTGGGTACAGCCGCACGACAGCCTGTTCATCGACTGCGGGACCACGATGGTCCACTTCGCGGAGGCGCTACCGCCCGAGATGCCGTTGAGCGTGGTGTGTTATTCCACGAACATCGCGGCGGTGCTGAGCCGGCGACCGAACACACAGCTGATGTTGATGGGCGGGCTGTATCACCCGTCATCGGCCACTTTCTTTTCGGACGAAGGGCTGCAGTACCTCGACAAGCTGGGCGTGAACAAGGCCTTCATCTCGGCCGGCGGGCTGGACGTTGCGCGCGGCGCGAGCTGTTCCAACTTTCATGAGGTGCCGGTGAAGCAGGCGGCCATCCGCAGCGCGTCGGAGAGTTTTCTCGTTGTCGACGAGAGCAAGCTGGGCACGCTGAGGCCTGCGTTCTTCAGCCCGCTGCAGGCCTTCGCGCGGATTGTGGTGGGCGGCGCGCCCGCTGCGGCCGTCAAGAAGCAATTCAAGGAACTGCCGGTGGAGTTCGCGCGGGCAGGCGGCGCATGAGTGGCGCCGCGCTTCGAGCGTGCCACTCGTTCGACCACCCCATCTTCAACTTTCGACCGTGCAGGTCCGGAACGTCAAAAAGCGCATGCTATAATCGCAAGCTGTGCGGCTGTAGCTCAGTTGGATAGAGTACTTGGCTACGAACCAAGGGGTCGTGGGTTCAATTCCTGCCAGCCGCACCACTCTCTCAATGGCCTAGAAGGTTCATCCCTTCTAGGCCATTTTCTTTTGGGTGACACGAACCTGGGCACATGCCGGAGTGACCGATGCGGTTCGAGCGCCTGGGCGCTAAAGTTCGTTCAAGTCAAACGAAGCAGGGCGACCATGAACATCCGAACGTTGCGACGCACATGCCAACTGCTCTTGCTGCTGTCGACGGCGGGTTCGGCAGCCGCGGGAACCATCGCATGCGTGCCAAGCCCGGGCAACGCGGCCGGCGCCTTCAACTGGATCCGCAGGATCGCGATCGACGAACACTCGCGCACCGTCAACATGGACATCGTGCGCTCGCGGACCAAAGACACCGAAACCATGGGCAAGATGCGCGCCGAACTGGTGAGCATGGAGGGGACTTCCTCCGGCGAGCCCGTCTATCTCTTCAACGCCATTCCCGCGGCTGGAGAAGAGGTCCTGAGCCTCTTCAAGCTGTTCAAATCCGGCGATTGGCAATTGGTGAGGGCGGGCGTGGTCTTCGTCAACAAGGTGCCCGCCCTGCGGAGCGTGGAGCCAGGCATGAGCTTCGACTGCAAGCGCTCCGACCTCGGTTGATGCGGCACGGGCCGCCGCTACTTCTATTCAAAGGCTACTTCGTTGAACAAGGCATTCACCAAGGAAACCGACAACGACGCGGATGACGATGGCGCCGACGGCGCCGCGCCTGCGCTGCCGGCCGGCAGCAAGAACTACATCACGCCAGCGGGTTATGCACGGCTGCGCGACGAGTTGCTGCAGCTGATGGACGAAGAGCGCCCGAAGGTGGTCGAGGCCGTGCACTGGGCCGCCAAGAACGGCGACCGCTCGGAAAATGGCGACTATCTCTACGGCAAGAAGCGTCTGCGCGAGATCGACCGGCGCATCCGCTTTCTCACCAAGCGCCTCGAGATCGCAGAGGTCACCGACCCATCGGTGCACCATGGCAGCGACCAGGTCTTCTTCGGGGCCACCGTTCGCTATGCCGATGAAACGGGCGACGAACGCAGCATCACGGTCCTCGGCATCGATGAGGCGGACAGCGCCCGGTCGCAGGTCAGCTGGATTTCACCGATCGCGCGGGCCTTGCTCAAGTCGCGCGAAGGCGATGTGGTGAAGCTGGTCACGCCCGGCGGGGCGCACGAGGTGGAGATCCTGTCGGTGAGTTACCCGGCGCCGCGCTCGGCGCCGGACTGATCGACGGGCCTTCGATTCAAGATGCCGGAACGGTCCGTGCTGCAGTGAGCACCGAGGCGGTCCGCCGCGCCACGCGCAGCACGGCGTCCAGATGCGCGCGATCGCGCACCGCGATCACGAAGCGCAGGTCGGTCGAGTCCTGAGGGGTCTCGTCGGCCATTTCCACGTGCGTGATGTCGGCTTCGGCATCCGCCAGCGTGGCGGCCACGCGCGCCAGCACGCCCTTGTCGTTGCGCACGGTGATCACGACGCCGGTCTCGAAGGCGCGCGTCGGTTCGTCCGCCCACTCGACCGCGAAGAAGCGTTCGCTGTCCTTGTGGCGCAGCCGCTGGCCGACGCCGCAGTCCTCGGTGTGCACCACCAGGCCTTCGCCATGCCCGAGGTATCCGACGATCTGGTCGCCCGGAATGGGGCGGCAGCACAGCGCAAAGCGCACCGACGAGTTTTCGCTGCCGTCGAGCGTGACCGCGCCCTGCGACACGGTCTCGTGCGTGATGAAGCGCTCGCGGCTCAGCAGCAGCGCGTCGGGGCGCTCGCCGAGTTCGGACAGCAGCGCCATGAGCCGCTTGGCGACGATGCTCGCGATGCGCTTGCCGAGGCCGATGTCGGTCAGCAGCTCGGAGCGGTTGCGGTTGCCGGTGAAGCGCAACAGCTTCTCCCACATCGCCTGGTGTTCTTCGTCTTCCTCGGGCAGCCTGCCGAGGCCTTCGGCGCGCAGGGCCTGCGCGAGCAGCTTTTCGCCGAGCCCCTCGGATTCGGCGTGGGCCAGGGTCTTCAGGTAGTGCCGGATCTTCGAGCGCGCCCGGCCGGTTCGCACGAACCCGAGCCAGGCCGGATTGGGCGTCGACACCGGCGCGGTGATCACCTCGACCACGTCGCCGTTCTTGAGTTCGGTGCGCAGCGGCACCTGGTCGCCGTTGATGCGCGCGGCCGAGGTGTGGTCGCCGATGTTGCTGTGGATGGCGTAGGCGAAGTCGACCACGGTGGCGCCGCGCGGCAGCGCCATGATCTGGCTCTTGGGCGTGAAGACGTAGACCGCGTCGGGAAAGAGGTCGACCTTGACGTGGTCCCAGAATTCGGCGGCATCGCGCGTTTCGTCCTGGATGTCGAGCAGCGACTGCAGCCACTTGGTGCCCAGCCGGTCGTTGCTTGCCGCATTCGGCTCGGCGGCCTTGTAGAGCCAGTGCGCCGCCACGCCGGATTCGGCGACCACGTGCATCGCCTCGGTGCGCAACTGGAACTCGACGCTCACGCCGGCCGGGCCCACCAGCGTGGTGTGCAGCGACTGGTAGCCGTTGAGCTTGGCGATTGCGATGTGGTCCTTGAACTTGCCGGGCAGCGGCTTGTACATCTGGTGAAGGATGCCAAGGCCGGTGTAGCAGGCGATCACGTTCGGCACGATCAGGCGGAAGCCGTAGATGTCGGTCACCTGGGCGAAGCTCAGGTGTTTGTCTTCCATCTTGCGGTAGATGGAATAGAGCGTTTTCTCGCGCCCTGCGATGCGCAGTGACATGCCGGCCGACGAGAAGGCGCCTTCGACCTCTTTCTGCACCTTCTGGATCAGGTCGCGGCGTCGCCCGCGCGCCTTGGCCACGGCTTTCGACAGCGTGGCGTAGCGCCAGGGCTTGAGGTGCCGGAACGACAACTCCTGCAGCTCGCGGTAGGTCTGGTTCAGGCCGAGCCGGTGCGCGATGGGCGCGTAGATCTCTAGCGTTTCGCGCGAGATGCGGGCCCATTTCTCGCGCGGCGCGTCGGCCAACGTGCGCATGTTGTGCGTGCGGTCGGCCAGCTTGACCAGAATGACGCGCACATCGCGCGCCATGGCCAGCAGCATCTTGCGGAAGGATTCGGCCTGGTTTTCTTCGCGGGTGTTGAACTGCAGCTTGTCGAGCTTGGTGAGCCCGTCGACCAGTTCGGCCACCGGGGCGCCGAAGCGCTCGATCAGCTCGGGCTTGGTGACCCCGCAGTCTTCGATGGCGTCGTGCAGCAGGGCCGCCATCAGCGCCTGGGCATCGAGCTTCCACTCGGCGCATTGCGCAGCCACGGCGATGGGATGGGTGATGTACGGCTCGCCGCTGTTGCGCAACTGGCCCAGGTGGGCCTCGTCGGCGAAGCGGTAGGCGCGGCGAACCAGTTCGGTGTCTTCCGGGCCCAGATAGTCGAGGCGCGCCGTCAATGCTGCGAAGCTTGCGGCAGCCGCATTCAGTGCCGCCGGGCTCGGCTTCGGCACGCCCGTGGGGGCTTGGGACTGATGTTTGGCAACCGCACTCATGGCTACCACTTTAGCGTGACCGTTCCATGGGCGCGTCCAGACATAAAAAAAGCACCGCTTGGCGGTGCCTTTTCGTTGCAGGGCTGCGTCAGATCAGCCCGGCACCTTCTTGAGCATTTCGATGCCGATCTTGCCTTCCGCGATTTCGCGCAGGGCCGTGACGGCGGGCTTGTTCTTGCTCTCGATTTTGGGCGCATGGCCCTGGCTCAGCATGCGCGCACGGTACGTGGCGGCCAGCACGAGCTGGAAGCGGTTCGGGATCTGAAGCAGACAGTCTTCGACGGTGATGCGGGCCATGATGAGTATCTTTCGGTCGGTGAGCAGGAGATCAGGGGATGTTCAGTGCGGCAAAGGTGTCGGCACGTGCACGGCGCTGTGCGGAATACCGAAGCCGCTGAGCGTGGACAATCGCCTTGAGATCAAAAAGCGCCCGCTCAAATAACTCGTTGATTATAACGAAGTCGAATTCCCCGGCCCTGGCCATCTCTTCTGCGGCGTTTTTCAGCCGCAATTCGATGACCGAGGCGCTGTCTTCGCCGCGCCGCTCGAGCCGCGACCGCAGTTCTTCCCAGCTGGGCGGCAGGATGAAGATCATCACCGCGTTGGCGAAGGTCTTTCGGATCTGGAGCGCGCCCTGGAAGTCGATCTCGAGGATCACGTCCGCCCCCTGGGCGATCCGCTCCTCGATGGCCTTCTTGGATGTGCCGTACCGGTGGCCATGCACATGGGCCCATTCCACGAAGCCGTCGGCTGCGATCAGGGCGTCGAATTCGGGAGGCGAGGCAAAAAAGTACTCGCGGCCGTGCTTTTCCTGCCCGCGCGGCGGCCGCGTGGTGTGCGACACCGACGGCTGAACCGCCGAGTCGAGCTCCATGAGCGCCTTGACCAGGCTCGATTTGCCCGCCCCGCTGGGCGCGGCGACCACGAAGATGTTGCCGGGGTAGTCCATTCTTTCGCTCGCCGTCATTCGATGTTCTGGACCTGCTCGCGCATCTGCTCGATCAGGACCTTCATGTCCACGCCGATGCGCGTGAGCTCGAGGGCTGCCGACTTGGAGCCCAGGGTGTTGGCCTCGCGGTGCAGCTCCTGGATCAGGAAGTCGAGCCGCTTGCCGATCTCTCCGCCCTTCTTGAGGAGGCGCTCGATCTCGTCGAGGTGCGAGTTCAGCCGGGTGAGCTCTTCCGCCACGTCGATGCGGATGGCGAACGCCGTCGCTTCGGTCAGTGCCCGGTCCTGCGCGGCTTCGGGCAGCGTGCCGCCCGTGCCTGCGGTCAGGCCCATGGCTTCCTGCCAGCGTTCCAGGAAGCGGTTGCGCTGCTGTTCGACCAGCTGGGGCACCAGCGGGCCGGCCTGCAGCACCAGGGTGCGCAACTGGGCCAGGTGGGCCTCGAGCATCTTGGCGAGCCGGGCGCCTTCGCGCTGGCGTGCCGACATCAGCGCCTCAAGTGCCTTGCCGGCCACTTCGAGCAGGTCGGGGCCCCAGTCGCCGCGGGTGGCGCCATCGCCGCCGGCGAGGCGGATCACGTCGGCCACGCTCAGTTCGCGGGCCCCGGGCAGCCAGGCCTTGATGCCGTCCTGCACCCCGTTGAGCCGCTGGAGCAGCTTGACGGAGGGTTCGACGACGCCCGCCTGGGCGGTGTTCTCGATCGCGGCTCTGACTTCGACCTTGCCGCGCTTGAGCTTGCCCGTGAGCAACTCGCGCAGCGCCGTCTCATGCTGGCGCAGCTCCTCCGGCAACTTGAAGGTGAGGTCGAGGAAGCGGCTGTTGACCGAGCGGATTTCTACCCCGAGTCGGCCTGCGGCGGAAGGCCGTGCTTCGGCTTCGGAGTGGCTGCCTGCGGACCCATTCTGGCCGCTGGCATAGCCGGTCATGCTGTAAACTGGCATTGCGCCTCACTGTGGTTTTGCTTGCATGCACCGAGGCGTCGGTACAGCGTTCGCTTGCCGCACCATCGCCTTCGGGCGAAACTCCCGGATTATGTCAAAGGTCAAGCCTTCGCCCCTGTTGCCCGATACGGCCATTGGTGGTTACCGTGTTGTTCGCCGGCTTTCGGCGGGTGGTTTTGGCGTTGTCTATCTCGCCATCGACCCCAACGGACAGCAGGTGGCCATCAAGGAATACCTGCCTTCTTCGCTGGCCACCCGTGGCCCCGGCGAGCTGCATCCGCAGGTGCCGCCCGAAAAACTGTCCCTCTACCGGCTGGGGTTGAAGAGCTTTTTCGAAGAAGGCCGGTCCCTCGCGCAGATCTCGCATGCCTCGGTGGTCAGCGTGCTCAATTTCTTCCGCGAGAACGAGACCGTCTACATGGTCATGAACTACCTGGAGGGCGCGACCCTGCAGGATTTCGTGGTCACCGCCCGGGATCTCAAGCGCCAGAAGGTCTTTCGCGAGTCGACCATCCGCTCGCTCTTCGACGAGATCCTGCGCGGCCTGCGCATCGTCCATCAGTACAAGATGCTGCACCTGGACATCAAGCCGGCCAACATCTTCGTCACCGACGACGACCGCGCCGTGCTGATCGACTTCGGCGCCGCGCGCGAAGTGCTCAGCAAGGAAGGCATCTTCATCCGTCCCATGTACACGCCGGGCTTCGCCGCCCCCGAGATGTACCGCCGCGATTCGTCGATGGGGCCCTGGACCGACATCTACGCCATCGGCGCCTGCATCTACGCCTGCATGCAGGGCTACCCGCCCAACGACGCGCCCCGCCGCATCGAGAAAGACCGCCTGAGCCTGTCGCTCTCGCGCCTTCGCGGCGTGTACTCCGACAACCTCATCGAGGTGGTCGAGTGGTGCATGTCGCTCGATCCGCTTTCGCGCCCCCAGTCGGTCTTCGCGCTGCAGAAGGAACTGAGCCGCGAAGGCGAGCGCCGCTACACCAAGCTCACAGTCGGCGAGAAGGTGCGGCTGTCGATCGACAACATCCGCTCCTTCGACAAGAAGAGCCTGCCCCGGGCTGCGGCCCCCACCACGCGCCCCGCTTGACGTCATGAAATTCTCTGTCTTCCAGGTCAGCCGCAAGGGCGGACGTCTCAAGAACGAAGACCGCATGGGCTATTGCTACACGCGGGAGTCCGGGTTGTTCGTGCTGGCCGACGGCATGGGCGGTCACCCGGAAGGCGAGGTCGCGGCCCAACTGGCCCTGCAGACCATTGCCGCGCTCTACCAGCGCGAGGCCCGACCGACCGTGAAAGACGTGAAGGGCTTCCTGGCCGAATCGGCCATGGCCGCGCACCAGCAGATCATGCGATACGCGAGCCACAAGGCCATGCTCGACACGCCCCGCACCACCGTCGTCGCAGCGCTGCTGCAGGGCACGAGCGCCACCTGGATGCACTGCGGCGATTCGCGCCTGTACGTCGTGCGCGACGGCCGCCTGCTGACCCGCACGCGCGACCATTCGCATGCCGAGCGACCGAAGCCCCACGGCTCCGACATGCCGGTCAACCGCAACCTGCTGCTGACCTGCCTTGGCTCGCCGACCACGCCGCTGTTCGACATTTCGCCGCCGATGCAGCTCCAGCGCGGCGACCGCATCATGCTGTGCTCCGACGGCGTATGGGGCGTGCTCGACGATGCGCTCATCGTGCACACGCTTTCCTCCGGCAAGCCGGTGTCCGACGCGGCCCCCGACCTCGCCGAGATGGCGTTGCGCAAGGGCGGCGCCCACAGCGACAACGTGACACTCATCGCGCTCGAGTGGGAGATGTCCGAGACGCCCGGTGAAGACCGCGGCATCTCCACCGAAACCATCGACGACGGCGTGTTCGCCTCGACCATCCAGGCCGGCATGCCGTCGGATGGCGAGATCGAGGACATGGACGAAGACGCCATCGAGCGCTCCATCGCCGAGATCAACGAAGCCATCCGCCGCTCTGCCGCGCGAAAAACCTGAGCCGGCGCGCGTTCCCCTTTTCCTTTTCGAGCTTCCAACAATGACTGCTTTCACACGAAGCGGCGGCCGTGCCGCCGACCAGCTGCGCCCGGTGCGCATGACCCGCGGTTTCACCATCCACGCCGAGGGCTCGGTGCTCATCGAGTTCGGCCAGACCCGCGTGCTGTGCACCGCCTCGGTCGAAGAGCGCGTGCCCCCGCACAAGAAGGGCAGCGGCGAAGGCTGGGTGACGGCCGAATACGGCATGCTGCCGCGCGCCACCCACACCCGCAGCAGCCGAGAGGCCGCCAAGGGCAAGCAGACCGGCCGCACGCAGGAAATCCAGCGCCTCATCGGCCGCTCGATGCGCGCCGTGTTCGACCTGGCGGCGCTCGGCGAACGCACCATCCACCTCGACTGCGACGTGCTGCAGGCCGATGGAGGCACCCGCACCGCGGCCATCACCGGCGCCTTCGTCGCTGCACAAGACGCGGTCAACAAGCTCTTGGCCGCCGGCACCCTCAAAGCCTCGCCGATCAAGGGCCACGTGGCCGCCATCTCGGTGGGCATCGTCGGCGGCACGCCGCTGCTGGACCTCGAATACACCGAGGACTCGAGCTGCGACACCGACATGAACGTCGTCATGACCGGCGCCGGCCACTTCGTCGAAGTGCAGGGCACGGCCGAAGGCGTGGCGTTCACGCGCGAAGAAATGAACCTCCTGCTCGGCCTGGCCGAGAAGGGAATCGGCGAGCTCGTGACGCTGCAGAAGCAGGCACTGCTCTCGAACTGATCCATGAAACTGGTCCTGGCCTCCAACAACGCAGGCAAGCTCGCCGAACTCCAGCAACTGTTCGCGGCGTTGTCCGTCACCCTGGTGCCGCAATCGGCGCTGGGCGTGGGCGAGGCTGAAGAACCCTTCCGCACCTTCGTCGAGAACGCACTCACCAAGGCACGCCACGCCAGCGCCGCCACCGGCCTGCCGGCCATCGCCGACGACGCGGGCCTGTGCGTCGATGCCTTCGGCGGCCTGCCGGGCGTCGACACGGCTTACTACGCCACGCAATTCGGCTACGCCAAGGGCGATGCCAACAACGTGAAAGCGCTGCTCGAACAGCTCGATGGCGTGGTCAATCGCCGCGCTGCGCTGGTCAGCACGCTGGTCGCGCTGCGCAGCCACGACGACCCCGAGCCGCTCATCGCCGTCGGGCGCGTGGTCGGCGAGATCGCGCTCGCACCCATCGGCGACAACGGCTTCGGGTTCGACCCGGTGATGGTCCTGCCCGCCTTCGGCAAGACCTTTGCGCAGCTCACGCCCGAGGTCAAGAACGCCAACAGCCACCGCGGCCGCGCGGCGCAGGCGATGCTCGCGCTGATGCGCGAACGCTGGCTGTAGCAGGTCGCCGATGGCCACCGTCTTCCCGATCCAGCCGGCGCAGCCCACGGGCGCGCCGCAAGCCAACGACGTGCTGCACTGGATGCGCCCCGGCCCGCTGCAGCTTTCGGCGCTGCCGCCGCTGTCGCTCTACATCCATTTGCCGTGGTGCCTGCGCAAGTGCCCGTACTGTGACTTCAACTCGCACGAATGGCGCGCCACGAGCGCGGCCGATGCGGAGGGCATCCCCGAGGCGGCGTACATCGATGCGCTCGTGGCCGACCTCGATGCCGCGCTGCCGCTGATCTGGGGCCGCACCGTCCACACCATCTTCATCGGCGGCGGCACGCCCAGCCTGTTCTCGCCACAGGCCATCGACCGGTTGCTCGGCGACGTGCGTGCACGCCTGAAGCTCGCGCCCGATTGCGAGATCACGCTCGAAGCCAACCCTGGCACCTTCGAGCGCAACCGATTCCGGGCCTACCGTTCAGCCGGCGTCACGCGCCTGTCGGTCGGCGTGCAGAGCTTCAACGACGAGCACCTGACGGCGCTGGGACGCGTGCACGACCGCGCACAGGCCATCGCCGCGGTGGAAGAGGCCTCGAGTGCCTTCGACACCTTCAACCTCGACCTGATGTACGCGCTGCCCGGCCAGACGCTCGAGCACCTGGAGGCCGACCTGTCGCAGGCCCTCGCGCTCGCGCCGCCGCACATCTCGGTCTATCACCTCACCATCGAGCCCAACACCTGGTTCGCGAAATTTCCGCCGACGCTGCCCGAAGACGACATTGCCTACGCGATGCTCGACCGCATCACCGAGCGGACAGGCGAGCGCGGCATGTCGCGCTACGAGGTGTCGGCCTATGCGGCCGACGGGCATCAGTGCGCGCACAACCTCAACTACTGGCAGTTCGGCGACTACCTCGGCATCGGCGCCGGAGCGCACAGCAAGCTGAGCTTTGCGCACCGCATCGTGCGACAGGTGCGCTATCGCGAGCCGCGCCTGTACATGGAGAACGCGCGTGCCGGCGCGGCCGTGTCGCAGAGCGACGAGGTGTCGTTGGCGGACCTGCCCTTCGAATTCATGCTCAATACGCTGCGATTGAAGGCGGGCTTCACGTTGCCGCAGTTCAGCGAGCGCACGGGGCTCGCGATGACGTCGATCCAGCGCGGGCTTGAAGAGGCCGAGCGCAAGGGGCTCGTGGCGCGCGACCTGTTCCGCGTATGGCCGACCGAGCGCGGGCTGGACTTTCTGAGCGATCTGCAGACGCTGTTTCTGCCGGACGAGGATTGAAGCATCGCCGTCGGCATAAAATCGACGGTTCCGGAGAGTTGGGTGAGCGGTTTAAACCAGCAGTCTTGAAAACTGCCGACGTGAAAGCGTCCGTGAGTTCGAATCTCACACTCTCCGCCAGCGGCCCAGGAGAAAGCCAACACGCCTTTCTCGGCATTTGATATCGACGGCCGCGCGCATCGTCGGCAAGACCGACAGCTTCACGCTGAGGCCGCCTTGCTTTTCTGTCCTGCAGCCGAGCGGGCGGACACGAACATCGTGCGAATCAGTCCAAGCGCACTCAGGCGATGAACTACCTCGTACGCGCGGGCATCGCATTCAATCGTGCAGCGGAGATCGAGACGGCAGAACCGCTGCTGCATTCGGCCATCGCCTTCGATTGGGTCGGGCAAGGGCTTCCGAATGACAAGTTCGGGAAGGCGCAAAAGCGGTCACTCCATGGATCGACGGACTCAACCTGTCGGCTACCGCAATCCCACAAAGAGCTCTTCCGAACTCCCAGGAAACAATCCCATTTATTACATCTTTTGCGTTACGGCTGAGTCAGTCTCGATTTCGTGAAAGGGTACCCTGCGGGCGCGCCGGCCGAACCCTGGAATTCGTATCGCGCGCCTTGACGTCTGGGTACCCCATCACGGTTTCCGCTCGAGCGCGTAGCGGTTCTTGAGGAGAAAAAATGGACAGGGAATACGACTCTCCACGGCCGAGCCGCCTCGGCAACTGCACTGCTCCGGCGCAGATCGGCGGGCTCTCGGCGCTGTCGGCCAACACACCGCCGCCCCCGGGATTTTTCGACGGGGAGCAGCCAAGGGCCGTGAAGGTTCTGCTCGTGGACGACGATCCCTTCGTGCGGCGCGTCATCGCGCAGGAGTTGCTTGGTGACTTGCGCATTCAGTTGGAGGGGCAGGCCGGCAGCCTGCGCGAAGGGCGGCGCCTGATCATGGCGCACGACTTCGACGTTCTCCTTGTCGACAGCCGGCTGGGGGACGGGAGCGGATTCGATCTGGTCCACGAGGCCAAAAAGCGCTACAGCGGCGCCGAGGTCATCGTCATCTCGGCCGTCGAGGATGAAACCGAGGTGCTGCACGCCTTCCAATTGGGCGCTTCGGGCTTCCTTTTGAAAAATGCCTGGTTGCAGAGCTACGCCCAGGCGGTGCTGCATGTGGTAAACGGCGGCGCGGCGATCACCCCTCGCATCGCGCGTCGTCTCCTTCTGCATCTCGACCATCGACGCCCGCGGCCGGACCCTGTCCAGCCGATCGAAACGAAAGCCGCGCTCTCGCAACGGGAGCGCGAAGTCCTGCAGTTGGTTGCCACCGGCCATGTGACGGGCGAGATCGCCTCGCAGCTGACGATAAGCGTGCAGACCGTCAGCGTGCATGTGAAGAACATCTATCGCAAGCTCCATGCGCATACACGTGCCCAGGCGGTGAGCTATGCGACTTCCCGGGGCTTGCTCTGATATGGCTCGTCTGCGGTGCGCGATCTGTGCCGGTTGGCGATCAGACCGAATTCAAAAGCTCTCACGCAACGTGATTGCGCAGGCCATCGGCAGGACCGCATGCACCGACAGGCTGAACCCGCGCTTGATCCATCTCAAGCCGACCCGTGCCGCGGCGCGCAACATCGTCCACAGTCCTCTACACAGGGCTTCTCTTTTTAGAATTAACACTTAAGCACTCGAATTGAGCAAATCGTCCGGCCCATGCCTGACGCTCGCGAGACAAATCACGTGACGCTTTCGCACCGGCTATATACATTGCGCCAACGATGCAACATGCTGTGTTCTCTGCCGTGCCGTACTGGTGCGCACAGAGCCGACCGGCCTGTCTCAGCGACAGGATCAAATCCAATGTCATTGCCTGCCTGGACCAGGATTCGCTTGCCGCTGGTAATTTTCGTGGTCGGCACGGCGCTGTCGATCGCACTCAGCGTTTCGGCCCATCAGGCGATCGGGCGCAGTGCCCAAGCGCGCTTCGACGCGTCCGCCTTCGACCTGGCACGCAAGGTCGAAGCCCGCTTCGACGACTACACCGCTCTCCTGGTCGGCCTGCGAGCGCGATTCAACGCCTCCGAGACCGTGACGCGAAACGATTTCAGGGACTATGTTGCAGGGCTGAACCTGGCGAGCGCCTACCCCGGTTTCCAGGCCTTCAGCTACGCGCCGCGGATCGCGGCCAACGACAAGCAGGCCTTCGAGGCGCAGGTCCGCGGTGATGCCAGCCTCGACGCTGGTGTTGCCTCCGGCTTCGCCATCAAGCCCCCCGGCGAGCGGGACACGTACTACCCACTGATCTACATCGAGCCGCAGGCCGGCAACGAGAGGCTGCTCGGCAATGACCTGGGCGCGATGCCAGACAGAGGAGACGCGCTCGAGCAGGGGCGCGACACCGGCGGGCTCGTCACATCCGGCCGCAAGGTCCGCATCGCGGGTCGCGAGTCCGACATCGGATTGGCGATGCGGCTGCCGGTCTATCGCCCAGGACAACCGCTCGATACGCTCGAGCAGCGGCGCAGTGCCTATGTCGGTTCGGTTGGCGCGGGCTTCAGCGTTGCAGGGATGTTGAGCGATGTGGTCGATGGCGATACCGCGAGGACGTTCCGGTTGCGCTTGATCGATGCCGGGCCGGGTCAGGGAGCGATCGGGACACGCATCGAGACCAGGTTTGTAACGCCGACATCGTTCGGCGAGCGGCAATTGCTGTTCGACAGCGCGGCCGCGGCGAAGCCCGCTGTTGCAACGGCGCGCAGCCTCGAGCGCATGCTCGGCTTCGAGTTGGGCGGCCACTCCTGGCTTGTGGAAGTCGGTCAAGACGAAAACCAGGTCTTCAGCCCGCTCGACAAGGCCATCCCCTGGCTCGTCGTCCTCGGTGGCCTGGCCACCAGCATGCTGCTTGCCGGCATCGTCTTTTCGTTGACCACCGCACGCAGCCGGGCCCAGGTCCTGGCGACCGAGATGACCAGCCACCTGCGCACCAGCGAACGGCAGCTGGAGGAGGCCCAGCACCTGGCAAGCCTGGGGAGCTGGATCCTCGACCTCGAAACCGGAACCTTGCAATGCTCGGAAGAAGCCCGGCGCATCATGGGCCTCGAGGCCGATCCCTTCCCTCTGGACTTGGCCACGCTGCTCCCGCGTGTTCCGGCCGCAGAGCGTTTTGCAATCGAACAGCAGATCGCGCTGGTCTCCCAGTCCACGGAACGCAGCGAATTCGAGCACCGTCTGTGCCTGCCGGATGGCACCGAACGCTGGCTCCACGTCATCGCGCAGTCGGCCGAAGACGAAGGCAAGAGATCGGTGCGCGGCACCGTGCGCGATGCCACACGGCCGCGCAAGGATGCCTTGCGCCAGAAGCTCGAGTACAGGATCGCCCGGCTGCTCGCCGGCGACGGCAGGGCCGAGACGGTGATTGCGCTGGCGCTCGAGGCGGTATGCACCGACCTGCGCTGGGATTGCGGCGCGTTGTGGAGCGTCGGCGACGACGGCCTGGCTCGTTGCACCGTGGCCTGGCATGCCGACAACGACCCGGCGGTGCGGCAATTCGTCGATGCCAGCCGGTCGCTCGCCTACCGGTCCGGCGAAGGTTCGCTGGGCCACGCCTGGGGGATCGGCAGCGTCGTGCGAATCGACACGCTGGCGGCTCCGAGCCATTTCACGCGCGAAGCGATGGCCCGCGAGGCCGGGCTGACCGTCGGCCTCATCGTGCCGATGGTCGCCACCGTTGCGCCCACGGCCCTGGAACTTTTCGGCTCCAATCTGTACGTTGTCGACGCAGAGACCCTGGAGTCGCTGCGTGTGATCGCCTTGCAGATCGCCCAGTACGAGCAACGCAAGCTGGCCGAGGGGAGTCTTCGTTTCATGGCCAGCCACGACGAATTGACCGGCTTGCTCAATCGCGCCGCGCTGCAACAGGCGCTTGCCCTTGCCATCAAGCGCAGCGACCGCCATCAGAAGCAGTTCGCGGTGATGTTCGTCGACCTGGATCGCTTCAAGCACATCAACGATACGCTGGGCCACGGTGTGGGCGACGAGATGATCAAGGTGTGCGGCGAGCGCCTTACGGCGCTGCTGCGCGATGCCGATGTCGTGGCGCGTTTTGGCGGCGATGAGTTCGTGCTGCTGCTGGAGGACCTGTCCAGCCCGAACGATGCCGTGGTGCTCGCCGAAAAGGTGCTGGCTTGTTGCGCCGAGCCTTTCGTCATCGAAGGGCGCGAACTGCACGTCAGCGCCAGCGTCGGCGTGAGCGTCTATCCGGAGAACGGCGGCGATGCCGAAGCGCTCCTGAAAAATGCCGACACGGCGATGTACCGCGCCAAGGAAAGAGGCCGCAACACCTACCGGTTCTACGCAGCGAAGATGAATGCGCAGAGTACCGAACATCTGATGCTGGAAGGTGCGCTGCACCATGCCCTGGAGCGCGGGGAGCTGGAGATGCACTACCAGCCGAAGATGAATCTGCAGACCCAGCGCATCGTCGGTGTCGAGGCGCTGATGCGCTGGCACCATCCGGTCCTGGGAATGATTCCGCCGGTGCAGTTCATTCCGATCGCCGAAGAGATCGGCTTGATCGTATCCATGGGCAAGTGGGCGCTGGAGAGGGCCTGTGCCGATTCGCGTTCGTGGCAGAAATACGGTTTGCCGGAAGTGCTGGTGAGCGTCAATCTGTCGCCGCGCCAATTCGAAAGCCGCACGCTCATCGCCGACATACGTGCTGTGCTGGAAGCCTCTGGCATGGAGCCGTCGCTGCTGGAGTTGGAAATCACCGAAGGCGCGGTGATGGCGGACCCCGAGCATGCGGCGAAATTGCTCTGGATGATTCGAGACATGGGTGTCGGGCTCGCCCTCGACGATTTCGGAACGGGCTATTCCTCGCTCTCGTACTTGAAGAACTTCCCGCTGTCGACGATCAAGATCGACCGTTCCTTCGTCAACAACCTGACGCAAGACGCCGACGCACGGGCACTCATCGACGGCATCATCACCCTGGCCCATGGGTTGCGAATGAAGGTGGTGGCCGAGGGTGTAGAGACCGCAGCCCAGCTCGATTACTTGCGCAGCCGCGGTTGCGACGAGGTCCAGGGCTATTGGCTGTGCAAGCCCATGCCTGCCGACGAGGCGCGCAATTTCATGGCGCATCACCTGCCCAACCAATTTGCTCCACCGGTGGCGGCCTGACGGCCGAGCCTTCGAAGCAATCGTCACCGGGCGCGTTGCCCGGACCTTCCAGCAACTTCACAGGAGCATTCATGATTCATTCGACCCAATGCAGGACACAAGAGCAGACGATCGCCGCCATCGAGGCGCTCGACCTCACGCCGATCAAGTTCAAGGCCTGCCGCAAAGAGGACGGCTACGGTTGGTCGGCAGGCTACGCGGACCAGATGGAGGTGGCCTACAAGCGCTACTTGATACTGCACGCCAGGCACCCCGACCTGACGCTCGCTCCCGAGCAGGACGTCGACCGCTTCTGGCACATGCACATCCTCGACACGAGAAAGTACGCTGCCGATTGCGAAACCACTTTCGGCCATTTTTTGCACCACTTTCCGTACCTCGGCCTGCGCGGCGAGGAAGACGCCAAGGCGCTGCAGACGGCCTTCCTGGAGATGCAGCGCTTGTCCGTCGAGGAATTCGGCGAGCCGACGCCTGCGTCTCAAAACAAGCCTGCCAGGGATGCGGCTGCATGGTGCTCGCTTGAGTCGGCCAGACCCGCAGCGACATGGTGTTCGCTCGAGGCAGGCAAAGCGTCAGCAGCGTGGTGTTCGCTCGAGGTGGGCGAACCTTCAGCGGCGTGGTGTTCGCTGGAGGTGGGCGAACCTTCAGCGGCGTGGTGTTCGCTGGAGGTAGGCAAAGCGAAAGCAGCGTGGTGTTCGCTGGAAGCGGGCATTCCGGCCGGTGCTGCCTTCGCGGCAGAGCTCTCGGTGAAGGCCAGCGCGCCTGAGCTGGCAGCTTCGCGCGCAGGCTAGGGTTTGGCGTGAATGGATGAAGGGTTGGCGGACGACGAGGCGGTTGGCTCGCCTTGTCCGCCGTGCGGAGCCTCGGTCTCGCCGATCTCTCGGAATGCTTTCCCCTGGCGTCACTCCGCAAAAACGCCATTGCGCAACACGCCAATCGCGTCGACCTCCACTTCGACGACGTCCCCCGCCTTCATCCACACAGGCGGCATGCGCTTGGCACCCACGCTGCCGGGCGTGCCGGTGACGATCACATCGCCCGCGGCCAGCGGCATGAAGGCCGAGACGTGCGCAATCTGCCGGGGAATGCTGTGAAGCGGCTTGTCGGTGGTGGTGCGTTGCATCTCCCGGCCGTTCAGGCGCGTGACCAGCGTCATGACCTGGTTGTCGGCGATCTCGTCGCGCGTGACCAGCCACGGCCCGAAGCCGCCGGTGCGCCAGAAGTTCTTGCCTGCGGTCCACTGCGGGGTGGCAGTCTGCCAGTCGCGGAGGCTGCCGTCGTTGTAGCAGGCGTAGCCGGCGATGTGGTTCCACGCGTCGGCTTCGGCGATGCGCCGTCCGCCCCGGCCGATGACGATGGCGATCTCACCTTCGTAGTCGAGCTTGCCCGATTCGGGCGGCAGCATGATGTCGCCGCCGTGCGTCACCTGCGACTCGGCCACGCGCAGGAAGAGGGTGGGCTGCTCGGTGATTTCACGGCCGGTCAGGCAGGCCAACGTCAAGCTGGACTGATGCGCGAATTGGTATTTCAGCGCGAGTAACAGGCCGATCTACGGATGCCACGTGGAAACGACTGCCGGCGTCTGCGCTGTGGGGCGACCGGCCAGTGCATACGACAACTCGTTCGCCGCTTTCATGATCGTCCTGGCGTGACCGATGAGCCTGGCCTTGGGCAGGCGATCCGATGGCCCGGAAATGCACACCGAGCCGAGCAGGGCCCAGCGCAGGCCGAAGACCGGCGCCGACACCGTCGCCACGTTCTTCTCGCGTTCACCGATGGAGAAGTGGTAGCCCTTCTTGCGGATGTCCTCGTAAAGCTTTCCCGGTTCCCCCGAGAACGCAAGGATCACTCGTCCCGGGGACCCCAGCTCCAGGGGGAGCATCGCGCCCATGCGCGCGTGGTGGCGAATCGGTTGCGGCCCTTCCACGCGCGCCAGGCAGGTGCGCGAATTGCCTTCGCGCACGTAGAACGCCGCACTCTCGCCCGTGGCCTGCGATAGCGCGAGGAGCATCGGTTCCACCACGTTGTTGGCGTCGAAGCTGGCCTGGTAACGCGCACCGAGCCAGCCCGCCGCGGGGCCCAGCCGCCATTCGCCATCGTCGCGCTGCACCACATAGCCGGACAGTGCCAGCGTGCGAAGCAGACGGAGGATGGTGGTCTTGTGCATGCCGCTGCGGCGCGTGAGTTCGGCCAGCGAAAGCCGCTCGTCCTGCATGCCGAACGTGTCCAGCAATTGCAGGGCGCGGGTCACCGCCGTGACGCCGCCGGTGGCTTCAAGGTCGGCCTCGCGCGGCGCCTCGACGACTTCGGCCGATCGCTTCGGCTTCACTGCCCTGGTGCTTTTCGCGGTGGTCATTTCGTTTCACCCAATGGTCCATGTTGCACAAGATGGACCACCATTGTATGGAGTGGAACGCAAATCTAAAGTCGCGGCATGCCCAGGCGCACCGCTGCCAGGCACTCATCCAACGAGCCGGAGACAAACCAATGCGTACCTCGAGCAACAGCTCCATTTCTCGCCGTGCAGCCCTAGGCGCCGCCCTCCTGTTCGCTGGCGGCGTGGCACTGGCGCAGGCCTATCCCTCACGTCCCATCCGCCTCGTGGTGCCTTTTCCGCCGGGCGGCGGCACGGACATCATTGCCCGCGAGGTCGCGAACAAGGTCGCGACCTCCGAGGGCTGGACCATCGTCATCGACAACAAGCCGGGCTCCGGCGGAAACATCGGCGTCGATGCGGCGGCGAAGGCCAATCCCGATGGCTACACGCTGGTGCTGGGCCAGACCAGCAACCTGGCGATCAACCCGTCGCTCTACGCGAAGCTGCCCTACGACCCGGCGAAGGATCTGGCGGCAGTGGGCCTCGTCGCCTCGGCGCCTCTGGTCGTGGTGGTGTCCGCCGCGTCGCCCTACAAGAAACTCTCGGACGTGGTCGCCGCCGCCAAGGCCAGACCGACTGCACTCAACTATGCGAGCTCGGGCAACGGCACCGTGGCCCACCTCGCCACCGAGCAGTTCCAGAAAGCCGCGGGCGTGCAGTTCACGCACGTTCCCTACAAGGGCGCCTCGCAGGGCCTGACCGACCTCGTCGGCGGGCAGATCCAGATGTACGTCTCGTCGGTGCCGACACTGATCGCCCAGATCAAGAGCGGCCAGTTGCGCGCGCTGGCGGTGACCTCGCTGCAGCGCAACCGCGACCTGCCCGACGTGCCCACGATGTCCGAGTCGGGCTACAAGGACTTCGAGGCCGTGACGTGGTTCGGCGTTGCCGGTCCCGCCGCCATGCCGAAGGACGCTATCGCGAAACTGAATGCGGCGTTCAACAAAGCGCTGGCGACGACCGACGTGCAGAAGAAGCTTGCCGCGCAGGGCGCGGAAGTGATGACCGGCCCGCCGGAGAAGTTCGCCTCGCTGATCCGCACCGACGGCGTGCGCTGGGGCGCGATCGTGAAGTCCTCCGGCGCCAAGATGGACTGACCCCTGGCATGGCAAGGACGCCGGCGTCGAGCCGAACTGAACCCCATTCATCTCCCTCCTGAAAGTACCTCCATGTCTTCGAACCTTCCCGACATCATTCGCGACTTCGAGCGCGTGCCCGCGAACATCGTGGCGCAAGCCGCCGGGTTCCAGCCGGCCATCCTCGCCGACGTGGCCGGGCGACGCGGCGCGCTGGACGGGCGCATCAAGGCGCTGCGCCCCCGCATGAAGCTGGCAGGCCCGGCCATCACGGTGGAAGTACGCCCCGGCGACAACCTGATGATCCATGCGGCCATGGCGATGGCAAGGCCCGGCGATGTGCTCGTGATCGACGGCAAGGGCGACCGGAGCTCGGCCCTCATGGGCACCATCATGATGACGGCCTGCAAGAAGCTCGGCATTGCCGGCGTGGTGATGGACGGCGCGTGCCGCGACAGCCTCGAGATCGACGAGATGGACTTCCCGGTCTTCAGCGTGGGCACCAACCCGAACGGGCCGACCAAGAACATCGGCGGGCGCATCGGACACCCGGTGTCCGTCGGCGGCGTGACGGTGCGCTCCGGCGACTTCGTGATCGGCGACGGCGACGGCGTGGTCGTGGTCGAGCGCGAGAAGATCGAATCGCTGCTGCCGCTGGCGGCCAGGAAGGTACGCGACGAAGCCGCGCGCATTGCCGCCATCGCGCAAGGCGACACCGCGGCCAAGTGGCTGGACGCCGCCCTGCGCACCGCAGGCGTGCTGAAAGAAGGCGAGACGCTGTGAGAGCCATCCTCGTCACGGGCGCCGACCTGGCGCCGCAGGCGCTCGCCCTGCTCGAAGGCTACGACGTCGTGTACGCCGGCAAGACGCCGAACGAGGACGACCTGATCGCCCTGTGCCGGGCGCACGACCCCGTGGCCATCATCGTGCGCTATGGCAAGGTGGGCGCCGCCGTGATGGACGCGGCACCGTCGCTGAAAGTGATCTCCAAGCACGGCAGCGGAACCGACACGATCGACAAGGCAGCGGCACAGGCGCGCGGCATCGAGGTCGTGGCGGCCGCGGGCGCCAATGCCGCGGCAGTGGCCGAGCAGGCGCTCGCCTTGCTGCTGGCCTGCGCCAAATCGGTGGTGGCCCTCGATGCCCGCATGCACGCCGGCCACTGGGACAAGGCGACGCACAAGAGCCTGGAACTCGGTGGCCGCACGATCGGCCTCGTCGGGCTCGGTGCGATCGGCCTGCGCTTTGCGCGCATGGCGGACGCGCTGGGCATGCGTGTGCTTGGCCACGATCCCTTCGCCAAGGACCTTCCCGCCCATGTGAAGCCCGCCGACCTGGCAACGCTGTGGGCCGAGTCCGATGCGGTGTCGCTGCACTGTCCGCTGACCGATGACAACCGTGGGCTGCTCAATGCCCGCACACTGGCGCAATGCAGGCGCGGCGTGATCGTCATCAACACGGCGCGAGGCGGCCTCATCGAAGAAGACGCGCTGCTGGCTGCGCTGCACTCGGGCCAGGTTGCCATGGCCGGACTGGACAGCTTCGCGGTCGAGCCGATGACGCCCGGCCATCCGTTCCAGGGCGAGAAGAACATCGTGCTGAGCCCCCACATCGGCGGCGTGACCGGCGATGCCTACGTGAACATGGGCGTGGGCGCGGCAAGGAACCTGTTGCAGGTGCTCTCGCGCCGGACGGCAACTGCCTGAGGCATTGCCGCCGGCACTCATGAAAAGGAGACAGGAATGAAGACAAGCGAAAGCCTTCGCTGCGCGGCGGCCGCGCTCGGGTTGATGGCCGCCCTTGCGGCGCCGGCGCAGGCACAGACGTGGCCCGCCAAGCCCGTGCGCGTGCTCGTGGGTTTCTCAGCAGGCGGTCCCACCGACGTGGTGGCGCGTGCCTTCGCCGATCACGCATCGCGTGCGCTGGGCCAGCCGTTCATCGTGGACAACAAACCCGGCGCGAACACGATCCTTGCGGCCGAGGCCGTCGCGGCGGCCCCTGCCGACGGCTACACGCTGCTGCTGGGCGCGACCAACCACACCATGATTCCCGCGCTCTACAGCCAGCGGGTCAAGTTCGATGCCGTGCGCTCGTTCGCGCCGGTGTGTTCGCTCGCCGTGAGTCCCACGGTGCTGGTGGTGGGACCGTCGATGCCGCTCAAATCCTTCGCGGCCTTCCTGCAGGCCGTCAAGGCCGAGCCCGGCAAGCGCACGTATGCAACGCCGGGCTCCGGCAGTTCCGGACATTTCGCGAGCGCGCACTTCACGCAATTGACGGGCACGTCGATGAACCACATCCCCTACAAAGGTGCGGCGCAGGCGACGACCGACCTCATGGGCGGCCAGGTCGACAGCTCCTTTGCGACCTTGGGCTCGGTGCTCGCCCAGGTGCAGTCCGGCAAGCTGACCGCACTGGCCGTGGCGTCGCCCAAGCGCTCGGCGCTGCTGCCGAACGTGCCGACCTTCGACGAACTGGGCGTCAAGGGCTATGCGGCCGATGCGTGGTACGGCCTGCTGGCGCCCGCGAAGACACCGCCGGAGGTGATGGCCGCCTTGCGCCGTGTCGCCACCGAGTTCGCACAGGCACCTGCAACGCAAGACAAATTGCGCTCGCTCGGCATGGAGGCGCAGAACACCTGCGGCGATGCCCTCGGGGCGCAGCTGGCGCGCGAGGTCAAGCTGTACGGCGAGCTGGCCCGCTCGCTCGACCTCAAGACCGAATGAACGCGCTGTTCGATTCCCGCAGCTGAACCCCACACCGAAGCCATCATGAAGAATTTCATCAAGGGCCTGCTCGCCGCGTGCGCGTGCGCCGCCGTGTTCGCCCACGCCGCCCACGCGGCCTATCCCGAGCGCCCCATCACCCTCGTCGTTCCGTACGCGCCGGGCGGTTCGGCCGATGCCCTGGCACGTGTGCTCGCGGTTCGCGTCGGCGTGAAGCTGGGCACCAGCGTGATCGTCGACAACCGGCCCGGCGCCAGCGGCACCATCGGCGCCGGCTTTGCCGCCAAGGCCGCGCCCGACGGCTACACGGTGCTCTACGACGCGACGCCCTATTCGATCAATCCGCACCTCTTTCCTCGCATGCCGTACGCCGGCAATGCGTTGCAGCCTCTGGCGCTCGTCGCGCTGGCGCCCAACATCGTGATCGTGCGCGCGGAGTCGCCGGTCAGGACCATCAAGGACCTCGTGGACAAAGCCAGGGCCGAGCCCGGCAAGATGAACTACGCCTCCGGTGGCGGCGGCACCGTGCAGCGCCTCGCGGCAGAACTGTTGCGCCAGCGGCTCGGCCTGGACATGGTCCACGTCGGCTACAAGAGCGGCGGCCCCGCCATCGTCGATGTCATGGGTGGCCAGGTCGACTTCATGTTCAGCACCATCGCCGCCTCGTACCCGCTGGTGTCGTCCGGCAAATTGCGCGCGCTGGCGGTGTCGTCGCCACAGCGCTCGCCGCGCCTACCGGAGGTCCCGACCCTTGGCGAAACCGTGGCGCCCGGCTACGAGGCCTACGAGTGGAACGGCCTGCTGGTGCCCGCCGGTACGCCAGCCCCCATTGCCGACAAGCTCCACAAGGCGGTGATCGAGGTGTTGAAGGAAGAGGAGGTGAAGCGCCGCTTCGTGGACGTCGGCGTGCAACCGGTGGGCTCGACGCCGGCCGAATTCGCCGATTTCCTGAAAAAGGAAGATGCGAAATGGGCGGAGGTCATCCGCAAAGGCAACATCAAGCTCGACTGAAGGCACCGATGAACACCATGCCGGACGCGCAGCCGGTCCCTCATTCGGCAGGAACCAACCGCCCTGCATGTGCGCTGCCCCGCGATGCCTGCGACAGCCACATGCACATCTTCGACCCGCGGTTTGCGCCGTCGCCGCACTGGAAGCGCCAGCCGCCTCGCGCCGAGGTGGCGGCCTACCGCCGGTTGCAGCAGCGGCTCGGCACCTCGCGCACGGTCGTGGTCAATCCCTCGACCTACGGCACGGACAACGCGTGCACGCTCGACGCGCTCGCGCAACTGGGCGAGCGGGCGCGCGGCGTGGCAGTGGTCGGCCACCAGGTGGCCGACAGCGCGCTCGACGCGCTCGCGGCGCAGCGCGTCTGCGGCCTGCGCGTGAACTTCGTCACGCCGCAATCCTGGGGCACCACCACGCCGGAGATGCTGACCACCCTGGCACGCAAGGTGGTCCGGCTGGGTTGGCACATACAGGTCTTCGTGCAGCCGGAGCAGCTGGTGGCGCTTGCCCCCGTGCTCGCAAGACTCCCGGTGCCGCTGGTCATCGATCACATGGCGCGCATCGACCCGGCCGAAGGCATCGATGGCGAGGCCTATGCGGTCGCGCGTCGACTGCTGGACGGCGGCAACACATGGATGAAGCTGTCGGGCGTGTACATGCGATCGCGCGACGGGGCGCCCGCCTACCGCGATGCCTTCGACCTCGGGCGTGCACTGGTCGCCGCGGCGCCCGAGCGCCTGGTGTGGGGCAGCGACTGGCCCCACACCACCGAAGCACCGGACACCGTCAACGACGCCGATCTGGCCGACGTTCTCGCTGCCTGGTGCGACAGTACCGCGGTGCGCGACCGCATCCTCGTGGACAACCCCGCGATGCTCTACGGGTTCGCGGCCGCATCGGCCACCTGACGCCGCGAACATCCACCGCTGCGGCACCATCCGTCCAGGAGACTGACATGTACCTTCTTCAAGCGCCCCAGGTGCTGGAACTGCAGACCTTCACCACGATGCCCGAGTCGTTCCGAAGGCACGAGCGCAGTGTCTGGGCCGATGCCAACCGCGGCGGCATGCCGACCGACTCCTTTCTTGAAGGGCCCGTGTTCGACGCCGCGGGCAACCTCTACGTCTGCGACATACCCTTCGGCCGGACCTTCCGAATCGATCCGGCAGGCGCATGGACGCAGGTCGCCGAGTACGACGGCGAACCGAACGGCATGAAGTTCATCGACGCGCACACCCTGCTCGTCACCGACTACAAGAACGGCCTGATGCGGGTCGATGTGCAGACCGGACGTGTCACGCCGCACCTGCAGCGGCGCAACACCGAGAGCTTCAAGGGCGTGAACGACCTTGTGCTCGACGCGCAGGGCAACATCTACTTCACGGACCAGGGACAGACCGGGCTTCACGATCCATCGGGCCGGCTCTATCGCCTGCGGCCGAGCGGCCAGCTCGACCTGCTGCTGTCCAACGTGCCCAGCCCGAACGGCGTGGCCCTTTCCGCCGACGGCAAGGTCCTCTACCTTGCCGTGACGCGGGGCAATTGCGTCTGGCGCGTGCCGCTGCTGGCTGACGGGAGCGTCGCCAAGGTGAGCCAGTTCTTCACGTCCTACGGACCGAGCGGCCCCGACGGGCTCGCGGTCGACATGCAGGGACGGCTGCTGGTCGCCAATCCGGGCCTGGGCTATGTCTGGGTGCTCAACCCGCGCGCAGAACCGGTCATGGTGCTGCGCGGTCCAGCCGGTGCCTCGATCACCAACGTCGCGTTCGGTGGCCCGGATCGGTCCACATTGTTCGTCACCGACTCCACGCACGGCAACGTGCTGATGCACCCGCTCGACACGCCAGGCGTGGTGCTGCACGTGTTGCCTTGCGGCGGCGGCAGATAGGCACGCGGCCCTGACTGCCGCGATGAAAAATCGCCGCTAGATGAACGGAACCCCGCCGGTGACGGGAATGGTCGCGCCCGAGATGTAGCTCGCCTGGTCCGACGCAAGCAGCACGTACACCGCCTGCAGTTCGGCAGGTTGCCCGGGCCGCTTCATCGGGGTTTGCATGCCGAATTTTTTCACCTGCTCCGGCGGCATGGTCGAGGGGATCAGCGGTGTCCAGAAAGGCCCCGGCGCGACGCAGTTCACGCGAATGCCCTTCTCGGCCAGCAATTGCGCCATGCCCCCCGACAGGTTCTGGATGGCGCCTTTGGTCGCCGCGTACGCCACCAGCGTGGCGTTGGGCTTGTCTGCGTTCACCGAGGCCGTGCTGATGATCGCGCTGCCGGGCTTCATGTGCCGCGCTGCGGCTTTGCTGAGAAAAAAGTTGGCGTAGACGTTGGTGCGGAAAGTCTGGTCGAACTCTTCGGCGGAAATTTCGTCGAGCGACTTGTGGCTCATCTGGAAGGCTGCGTTGTTGACCAGGATGTCGAGCTTTCCGAAGCGTTCGATGGCGGCGTCCACAAGCCTGTTGCAGTGACTCTCGTCCCGAATGTCGCCGGGCACGGCCACGCAGGCGCGGCCGGCGCGTTCGATCCATTGCTTGGTGACCTGCGCGTCGCTCTCTTCCTCGGCGAGATACGAGATCAACACGTCGGCGCCCTCGCGGGCGAACGCGAGCGCCACGGCGCGCCCGATACCGCTGTCGCCGCCTGTGATGAGCGCGCACTTGCCCTGCAGCTTCCCGCTGCCGACGTACGAGTTCTCCCCGAAGTCGGGCGGTGGGTCCATTCGGCTCTCCAGCCCAGGAGGCTGCTGCGCGGGCGTCGAGAAGGGGGGCGGTGGGGTGGCTGGTGCGGGCTGGGTCATGTGTTGCTCCTTGCGTTGATGAAAACGATGTTTTTCACCTGCACTTTCGCTGCCGGTGTAGGAGCGTTTCGCGTCTTGGTCGCAGGCCAGCGGATCTGGCGAAGAAAGCGGCAGCGGTACGGTGGTCTCCGCCTCCTGATTGCCCGATGTCTGACCGACCCTTCGGTCTCTTCCCACATACGGTGGCCCGGCATCCGCGGAGAAATGGCGGACCAGCGGGTGGTGACTGTCCAAAGGGTTTCTGAAGTAAAGCTCGACCATCCGCATGACCAGCGGGCCCGGGATCGGGCCCGCGCTTTGCCAGGAGATCGCCATGCAACGTTTCACAGACCGCGTCGTCATCGTCACCGGGGCCGGTTCCGGCATTGGAGAAGCAACGGCGCGCCGCTTTTCGAGCGAGGGCGCCTGCGTGGTGCTGGCCGGCGACACCAAGGCCAAGCTCGACGAGGTGGCTCGCGATCTTCCGCCCGAGCGCACGCTGGTCAAGGTGACCGACGTGTCGCGCTACAAGCAGGTGCAGGCGCTGGTGGCAGCCACCATCCGGCGCTTCGGCGCGTTGCACGTGCTTTTCAACAACGCGGGCATTGCCGTGGAAGGCACCGTCACCGAAGCGCCGCTCGACGGCTGGGACAGGATCATGGCCATCAATGCCGGTGGCGTGTTCCACGGCTGCCGCGCCGCGATGCCGCACCTGATCGAGAGCAAGGGTTGCATCGTCAACACCGGCTCGGTATCGGGCCTCGGTGGCGACTGGGGCATGGGGTTCTACAACGCTTCGAAAGGCGCCATCGTGAACTTCACGAAGGCGCTGGCGCTGGACCATGGCCGCGACGGCGTGCGGGTGAACGCGGTGTGCCCAAGCCTCACTTTCACGCCGATGACGGAAGACATGAAGGCAGACAGAAAACTGATGGCCAGGTTCCGGGAGCGTATTCCGCTCGGCCGCGGCGCGGACCCGGCGGAGATCGCCGCGGTGGTGGCCTTCCTCGCGAGCGATGACGCGAGCTTCGTCAATGGCGTCGCGCTGCCGGTGGACGGCGGTCTCATGGCCTCCAACGGCCAGCCGAACATGTCCTGACCTGAACGTCGCAGTGTTCGTTCAGCCGTGGCGGGCTGCGGCGCTTGCCGGTCCCAGGCGCCGGTTGAGCCGCGCAGGTGCGACGATCACGAAACCGCCGGCGAAGGGCCCGGCATGACGGGATCGTGGACCGGCGTGGCGACGGTCGTATGAACGAAGCAGAGCTTGTGCCCCTCGGGATCGAGGCAATAGGCCGCATAGAAATCGGGCGCATACCGTAGCCTGAGGCCGGGCGCGCCCTGGTCCGACGCGCCGTGCGCCAAGGCCGTCGCCCAGGCGGCATCGACCACGGATCGCGATGCCGCGAGAAAACTCACCTGGCTGCCATTGCCGCAAGAAGGTGCTTCGCCGTTGACCGGCGCGCCAATGACGAATTGCGGCCAGCGTTGCCCGGGACGCTGCCAGTACACCCCCGCCGGACCGACTTGCGAAAGTTCGACAGCCCGTCTGAGCCCGAAGTGCGCGAGCACGACGTCGTAGAACGCGCACATCCTCGCGAGGTCTTTCACGCCGATCTGTATGTGGGCGAACACGCTCAACGGCCGCCCCTGGCAACACCTGGCCGGTGCGCGCTGTGGCCCGCTGCGTTTTCGGCGGCGAGCATGCCGGACGAGCTGAATGGGCGGTATGCCATGGGCAACATTTTTCCATCGGTGATGTCGGTGCAGAGGGGCGCCGGCACATCTTGCGGCGTCGTCCGACAAGGCTGCCGGAGGTCGAAGGCTTCCTGCGCGCATTGGTCAAGCTGGCCTACAGCCTGCTGCCCGTGTGCGACGCAGGCTGGGAGCCTGGGTGGAGAGAAAAATCGAGGCTGTGCATGGATTCACTGTCAGAGCTTTTTCGCATGGAGATGCCTCCCTGGCACATGGTGCTCAGGGGGACTTTGATCTACTGGTTCCTGCTGCTCGTCTTTCGTTTCCTCTTGCGGCGCGACGTCGGGTCGCTGGGCGTGGCGGACCTGCTGTTCGTCGTGCTGATCGCGGACGCCTCCAGCAATGCCATGCAGGGCGAATACAAGACGGTCACGGACGGATTGGTGCTGATCTCGACGCTGGTGGGATGGAACTACCTGATCGACTGGGCCAGCTACCACTCGCCGACCGTTTCGCGCTTTCTCGAACCCCCGGCAGAGCCGCTGGTGAAACACGGACGCATCGTTCACAGAGCGCTGCGCCGCGAGCTGATCACGGTGGAGGAGTTGATGTCCAAGCTCAGGGAGAAGGGTGTCACCGACCTGTCCGAAGTCCGCTTGGTGATGCTGGAAAGCGACGGCGAGTTGAGCGTCCGGAAGTACGGCCGTTGAGCGAGGCGGATTCATATCTCGCTACCGCAACCCCCACATGGCCGCGGTTGCCCCTGTCCTCGATCAGCCGAGCACGGCTGGCACGAGCTGCACAGCGAGCGCGCCGATGCGCCGTCAGGGCAGGGCGCACCGACCGACCGGGGCCGCGCGCGGCCAGGGAGCCTCAGGCGGCCAGCACCAGCACCTTGAACTGGCTCGGCACGATCCGCATGCCGACGATGTTGCAGCGGTTCTGCACCGCAAGGCTGGTCATGCGGGTGCAGGGCGTGCCTTTCAGCAGCACGGTGAAGGCGCCGGTGACATGGCGCGAGGGGCCCATCACCGTCTGCGACACCACGCCCATCAGCACGCCCGCGTTGTCGCCGTTGGTGATCGGCGTGATCGTCGCCATGTTGTGGGCGGGCGTGCCGCCGTAGAGGATGTTCCAGGCGTTGGGAATGGCCGTCGGCCCGAGCGCGAAGTTGGGGTAGGGAATGGGCAGCGCCGGCGGCGTCTTGCAGACGTCCGGAAAGGCGAGGTCCACGCCCATCATCTGTGCATTGGCAAACATGGCAAAGGCTCCTTCGGTTCCGTGGTCGGTGAGTGGCGGCGGTCAGCCCATGTGGATCTGTTCGGCGTCGACCTTGACCAGCGCCTTGCTGGTGACAAGGGTGTTCTTCGCATGCAGCCGCAGCGTTTCGCTCGCCTGCATGTCGATCTGGCCCGCGCGAACCTGCTCGACCTCTTCGGTCAGGCGAAAGCTCGACCGCGTGAGCACGCTCAGCCGGTCGAGCACCGTCTCCAGCGTGCGGCCCACGAAGCGTGCGACCAGCGCGGTCACGCGCACTTCGGCGCCGCGGTAGTCCATGTCGGCGATGTCCAGGCGCGCCTTCTGCGCCTGCAGCGTCAGCGTGGGTGCATCCAGTGCGATGCGTCCGTGGCGCGAACTGATGGTGAGGTCGCCATCGGCGACGATGTGCGACTGGCTCGCATCCGCCTGCGTGACGACCGCGATCAGGTAGAGGTGGTCGCGATGCGGCCCGGCCACCAGCACGGTGTCGCCCGTGCCCGGTTGCAGCAGGCAACTTGCGGCGCGCGGGCAATGCCAGGGGGCGCCGCCGTCTTGCGGCGCGATGAGAAAGCCGCCGTCCGCCAGCGGTTGCAGCACGGTGCCCAGCGCGCTGCCCGTCCACGGGACGACGGCGGTCGCGGAAGAGGGCAGCGGCTTGCGCAGCAACGCCTGCATGTCGGGGGAGCGCAAGTCGTCGCCGGCAGCGGTGCCGGCCGGGGCCAGGGCGGGTTCGCGGATGGCGCGGTGGGTCATGGGGCAATGTCCTCGGTGTCGGGCGGCAAGGGCCGGCCGAAGGTGTCGCGGCCTGCGCGTTGCGGACGGCTGGCACGGGCGGCCGAGAAGCGCTCGGCCTCGAACAGTGCGGGGTCGCTGTCGAGCACGCCGAGGCGGTCGCTCCAGCGCGTGCCGGTTTCGATGGCGCGATGCAGTTGCGTGCGCTGGAAGGTGGCGCCGCGCATGTCGGCGCCGCCGAGGTCGGCGTAAGAGAAGTCCGCGTAGACCAGCTGGCTGCGCGCGAACGAAGCGCCGTTGCAGCGGGCGCGGTGGAACACGCATTGCACGAGCTGCGTGTCCGACAGGTCGGCGTCGGCCAGCGTCGCATCGACCCAGATGCTCTGCGCGAAGTGTCCGCCGCGGCAGTCGGCGCCGCGCAGGTCCGCTTCCGGAAACAGGCACTGCGGCGCATGCACGCCGGTGAGCACCGCGCGTTCGAGCTTCGCGCCCTTGAAGTTGCATTGCGTGAGGCGCGCACGGTCGAAGTTGCAGCCTGCAAGGTCCGCGTCGATGAACTGACAGAGGTGGAACTGCTGCGCCGAAAAATCCTGCCCCGCCAGGTCGGCCTCGCTGAAGATCACGTTGTGAAAGCTCGCGCCCTTGAAGCTCGCGCCGCGCAGCCCGGCGCGGTAGTAGACGGTGGTGTCGAGCCGCACGTCGTCGAAGTGCGCTCCGTCCAGTGTCGATTCGCCGAACACCGTCTTGGTGAGGTCGGCGCAGTCGAAGCGCGCCGCACCGAGCGTGCTCTTGTGAAAGGCTGCGAGGTCCAGGCGTGCCGCGCCGAAGTCGGCGCCCTGCAGGGTCGACTCGCTGAAGGCCACGCGCGTCATCGTTGCACCCCGCAGGCTCGCCTGCGACAGGCTGCACTTGTGGAAGGCCGCGCGCTGCAGGTCGGCGGCCTCCAGCCGCGCGCCGTCGAAGCGGCAGGTGTCGAACATCGATTCGGCCAGTTGCGCGCCTTCGAGGCTCGCCTGCGAGAAGTCGCATTCGCCGAAGGTGCCGCCGCGCAGGTCGAGGTGGTCGAGGCGCATGCCCTTGAAATCCTGGCCCTTGATGAACTCGCCGCCGCGAACCTTCTGCGCCAACGCGTCCGGCGTCATCGCGCCGGTTCCGCCGCGCGCCGGGGGACGGTCTTGGCCTGTTCGATGTAGGCGCCGCGGGTTTCGGTGACGGTGTCGATCAGCGCCTGCGACACATCGGCGCGAAAGAGGTTGGCGTCGCGCAGGTCGACGCCGGCGAGCGTCGCTTTCTGGAGGCTTGCGTTCATGAGGTTGGCGCCGCGCAGCGACGCACGGGTCAGGTCGGCGCGGATGAAAAGGCTTTCGGGCGCATCCACAAGGCCCAGGTCCGCGCCCACGAGGCTGCAGCCCGAGAAGTCGCAGGTGTCCAGCGTGGCGCGGGACAGGCGCGCGCCGTCGAGCACCATGTCGCGCAGGCTGCACTGGATGAGCGTGGCGTCCTGCAGGTCGATGGTTCGCAGGCTGCTCGTGCCGACGAAGCAGGTGGTCTTCAGCGTGGCAGCGGTGAAGGCGATGCCGTGGTCGCCGACGGTGTGGACCCAGGCGCAGGCCTCGAGATTCGCCTGCGAAAAATCCAGCCGCTCGACCACGCAGGAGATCAGGCCGAACTTGTGCAGGCTCGCCGCGCGAAAGCTGCAGTCCTGCAGCCGGCTCTGTTCGAGCAGCGTCACGTAGTCGAAGTGCGCGCGGTCGAAGCGGCAGTTCTGGAAGTGCATGCCGAAGAGGTTCAGGTGCGTGAGGCGTGCGTCCGAGAAATCGCAGTCGTCGAAGCGGGTTTTCTCGATCGTCGTTTCATCGAAATGCGCCTGCGCGAACGAGGTGTGCGCGCAGTGCGCAAGGCTCAGGTTGGCGCGGTGCAGCACGCAGCCGGCGAGCGACGCGCCTGCCAGCCGCGCGCGGACCAGCACGGCTTCGGTCGCGTCGGCATCGTCGAGCCGTGCGCCCGAGAGATCCGCGCTTTCGAGCAGCGTGCGTTGCAGGCGCGCGCCGCGCAGGTCCATGTGCGAGAGGTCGGCGCCCGTCAGGTCCATGCCCGAAAGGTCGCGCGTGGTGGCCATGAGCGCCTGCACACGCGCGCGCGTCTCACCGGCGCGCTCGGTGGTCATCGCATCGGCAGCGGACTGGTGCTGCGCGCCGAGCCGGTACATGTCGATCAGGCCGCGACGGCCGATTTCGGCGGTCTTCGCAAGGTCCGCCTCCTGGGCCGGCGACATGGGCGCGGTGCGCGTGGCCGGGGCGATGCCCAGCATGCCCTGCATCAAAGCCCTGGCATCGAAGGTGGGCGGGCCCTTGGCCTGGCTGCGGTTCGCATCGGCCACGAGCGCGCCGCTGTCGAACCCCACCTTGCGCGATTCCACCGCGTTGGCCTCGGCGATCTGCGCGAGTTCTTGGCGCGCGGCGTCGAGCTTCTGTTGTTGTTCGCGCTCGTAGACCTTGGTGCGCTGGATGAACTCGGGCAGCTCGTTGAGCTTGGGCATCTTCGTGAAGGGCTCGGGCAGCGCGCGTTCCTTGAAGTGGCGCGGCTTGTGGCCGGCGGCCAGGGCCTGCTGCGTGAGGTCTTGCCGCAGCGCGTTGCCGCGTTCGCGCATGTTGCGCACGAGCACGGACTCTTCCTCTTCCATCTGGTCGACCCACGGGCCGATGGCTTCGGCGGGCAGCAGCTCGTCGTCGCGGAACATGTAGAGGCCGCCGGTCTCGGGATCGCAGCGGCGCTGCAGGATCGCGAAGTAGTGTTCGAGCGGGTGCGCGGGCTCTGCGGCGGACTCGATCGCGGGCATCACGTGCGTGACATCGGCCGCGTCGTCCTCGGCGATGGCGGTCTCGCCGTGCCAGATCAACGCGATCTGCGCCAGGTGCGGAAAGAACCATGTGGTGGTGAGCCGCAGCGGCACCTCTTCGAATCGCTCGGGCTCGGCCTGGCCCGAGGCGGTCTTGCGTCCGATGAAGGCGCGCGCCCGCCAGTCCGGCAACCTGCCGCGCTGCACCGGCAGGTTGGGGTGCATGTTCCACACCTCGTACGGCGTGCCGCCCGCAATGCGGTCGTGACCCGGCCAGCGCTGCTCGGGCGATGCGGCGTTGAAGAGGTGCCAGTCCATGTCTTCCGAAAAGCCCGGAAAAAGGTTCTCGCGCCAGTGCGCGTCGTAGTGCTTGCCGATCAGGCGCATGCGGCTGGGCCAGCTCACGTCCATCGCGCCGAAGCAAGCGGCCTCAGGCTGGCGAGAGGGATGACCGATGCGGCGGTGCGGATGCTCCACGTTGGGCAGCCGCCGCACCAGCAGTCCGTTCACCAGTTCGGGCGCATGGCCGATGCCCAGCGGGTTGTCGGCAAAGGCGGGGCCGCCGAAGGCGCGCGTCCAGTCCAGGCGCATCGATTCGAAGGGCTGTGGCGCGGTCGCGCGGCCGTCGAGCCAGAAGCGATCGCCGAAGACCACCAGCTGCCGGCTCAGCGCGCCGACGTTCAGCGCGACGGCGCAGGCGGTCTTTTCTTTCTGGTGGTGCGTGTAGGCATGGCCGGTCGCGAGGAATTCGGCGCAGGCCTTGGGCATTCCGAGGTCGAGTACGCCGGTGGGGCCCAGTTCGTTGGAGACGGCTTTCCAGAACTCGGGCTCGGGCAGCAGCACGGGCGTTTCGTCCATGGCGACCATGCCCATGGCCGTCACGCCCAGCCGCTGGTGGCCGGCGCGCAGGAACGGGCGCGTGATGATGCTCAGGCGCAGGGGTTTGACGGTCTTCACGGTGCGGCCTGGATCAACCCGCGGCGCGCGCGATTTCGAGCGGCGTGCGCGTGCGGTCGATGGCCAGCCTGGATGCATCGTCGGGATCGCGCAGCAGGTGCACCCGCGTGCCCGCGATGCAGAACTGCGGCAGCAGGGCTTCGTCGACCAGCGTGCGCACGACGGCCGGGCTGGAGCCGCCCGCGCCGTCGAACACTTTCAGCGACATCTCGACCGCCAGCACCGTCTGTCCCTGCGAGCCGCCGCGCGTGAGTTCGTGCTCGGAGCGCTTGACCGATTCGACGATGGCCTCCGCCGGAATGCCGTGCTGCGCGAGGCGCTTCCAGGTTTTCTCTTCGGCCGAATAGATGCGGTTCTCGCGCGAGGCGACGATCGCCACCGACACGGCCGTCACGATCACCGCGCTCATCACGACGGCGAACACGATCCAGAGCAGGGTTTCAAACCACAAGGGTCAGCACCTTGAACTTCGCGGCCAGGCCGCCGGTGGCGATGAGCATGCCCTTGTTCGCGATGGCCAGGCCCTTGGCGCTGACTTCGAGCGGCTTGTTCTTCAAAGAGAAGACGGCCGTGTCGATCTTCACGGTCGCGATCTGCGCATTGAGCCCGGCGTAGTACTGCAGGCGCGCGCCCCACACATCGAACGAAATGCCCACCAGGCTGATGCGAAAGCCCACCCCGCCCGCGCGGAACAGGCGCCAGTCGCTGCTCTTGGCGTAATTGTTGATGTAGGTGGCGGAGTTGTTGGTGTAGTTGACCGTCAGGTTGTTGTAGGTGGTCGACGTCGTGTTGTAGGTCGTCGTGTTGATGACGTGCTGCGTCGTGTTGTGGATGTGGTTGGTGGTGTTGAAGGTCACGTCCGGCGAGGTGTGCACCGTCGGGCCGGTGACCGTGGTGGTCGAGGGGCCGTTGACCTGCACCGTGTTCGAGGTGTTGATCGTGTCGTTGCGGCCCGCGCTCACGAAGCGGATCTCCTGCCCGTCGATGGTGCCGTTGAAACCGCCGCTGATGGCGAGCCTGACGCCGCCGCTGATGGTGTCGTTCAGCCCGCCGCTGAGCATGCGCGTCTTGCCGCCCGAGATCGTCTGGTTCACGCCGCCGCCGATGGTCTCGCCGAAGCCGCCGGTCACGCTGCGCGTGTCGCCGCCGGTGATGGTTTCCTTCGCGCCCGCGGTGATGTCGCGCGTTTCGCCGCTCCGGTAGGTGGCCGACTCGTGGCCCTTGATGAGGGTGGTGCGGGTGCCGCCGGTGGTGTGGGTCTCGTCGGCCTCCACCTCCACGTCGAGGTTGCGCTCGGCATGCAGCAGGATCTGCTCCGCACCGCTCTTGTCCTCGAAGCGCAGCATGTTGGCCTGGTTGGCCGCGCCGCCGGTGCTCGATCGCGTGAGGATGCCGCTGGCCGTCGCGTTGGCGGGCAGCTCCCAGGGCGGCATCTGGTCGCTGTTGTAGACGCGGCCGGTGATGATGGGGCGGTCGGGTTCGCCGCCGATGAAATCGACGATCACTTCCTGGCCCACGCGCGGCATGTGCATGGTGCCGTAGTTCGCGCCGGCCCAGTTGCTGGACACGCGCACCCAGCAGGAGCTGTTCTCGTCGGACTGGCCGTAGCGGTCCCAGCGGAACTGCAGCTTCACGCGGCCAAAGCGGTCGGTCCAGATCTCTTCGGGGCCGACGACGGTGGCGGTCTGCGGGCCGTTGGTGCGCGGCTTGGGCGTCTTGCGCGCGGGGCGGTAGGCGACGGTGGAGGGCAGCACCGTGAAGTCGAACTCGCACACCGATTCCGCGCTGCCGCCGCTCGAGTACTCGGGCTCCTGCAGGTCGTAGCGCGTCTCGGTGACGAGGTACTCGCGGTTGTCGGCTTCGCGCGGGCAGTGCGTCATCTCGAACAGGTAGCCCGGCGCCATGCCCAGCACATTGGTGTGTCCCGAGGCCAGCTCGTGCGCGCACTGCAGCTCCTGCAGGCGGACCTTGGCGTACGCGTCACCCTGCCCGTGCTCGCTGTAGCCGCCCAGCCATTCATAGACTTCGTAGGTGGAATGCTCATGGCCCTTGGGGTCCTGCTGCACGCTTTGCAGCGAGGCGCGCGACTTCCTGAAGTCGAAGTCGTCCAGCATCACGCGGCCCGAGGTGATCTGCTCGGAGATGCGCCAGCGGTCGATGCACGGCTCCATCACGTTGACCACGCGGTCGCGTGGACGGTAGGGAATGGTGGCGTGGCCCGGCAGGCTGCCGTAGCCGCCGGCGTCGTCGGCCAGCACCAGCAGGTGCGCGCCGTTGCTGTGCTCGAAGTGATAGGCGATGCCTTCGTGCTCCATGAGGCGGCTCACGAAGGCGAAGTCGCTCTCCTGGTACTGCACGCAGTATTCCCACGGGCGGTAGCTGCCGGTGAGGCGCTTCTCGAACTGGAAGCCGTATTTGCCCAACACGTCGTCGAGCACCTCGGGCACGCTCTTGTTCTGGAAGATGCGGCAGTCGGTGGTGCGCGTGAGGTACCAGAGCCAGGGCTGAACCAGTGCACGGTAGATGTAGTGGCGGCCGGTTTCGTTGGCTCGGCCCACGAGTTCGAAGCGCACCACGGTCCCGTTGAGAAAACGCGGTGCGCCGCCGTCCTGCAGTTCGATGGTGAGCGAGGTACCCAGCAGCGTCTTCAGGTCCAGGCTGAAGCTCGTGCTGACCATGTCCACCTCGAACTCGAACAGTTGCGAGAGGCCCTCGTGCCCGCGCATGGCGCGGAATTTGAGCTGCTCTGCACTGAGTGCGGTGTGAACCTGGACGGTGCGCGTCATTCGGAATTTCCCTGACCCTTTTGGAGCTTTTTGCGATTGCAAGCCTTCGGGGCCAGTCTAGAAATTCGGTATGTCATATGCATGACGTGACCGTTGTCGCAACCTCTGTAACGCAACGTGCGAAGTCCTTGCGACACGCTTGCAGCTGGCCTCGGGCATCACCTTGCTGTCGGCCGCGTGCCCTTTGCATGCAGTTTGTTGTAAGCCTTCTGTGTGATGTTTAAAAGAAGATGTACTTCTTTGGATTTCATCGCTCTGCGTTGCATCCGGTTGCGGTTGACCATGCCTCCTGTTCCCCTCAAGATAACAAGTGTTGACGATGGTTAATTCAAGGGGGGCCGGTTGTTGCAGAGTGAGATCGATTTGTTGCAGTCGCCTGTCGAAGGCCCGCTTCCGTGCGGTGAGGATCTGGAGTACGACCCCGATTTCATGGCGTTGCAACAGGCGACAACGGGTAAGCGGGAACAACAGTTCGGTGCAACGATCATTCCGGCCGAACCTCCCGACTGGGCTCGCGTGGAGCGCATCGCCAGGCAGTTGTGCGAACGCACGCGCGACCTGCGGGTGCTGGTTCCGCTCACCCTGGCATGGACCGAGACGCGCGGCCTCCCCGGTTATGTCGACGGCCTCCGGCTGGTCGATGTGGTGCTGCAGAAATTCTGGAACGACGTGCACCCGCGCGTCGTTGCCGATGGTTTCGAAGACCCGCTGCCGCGCATGAACGCGCTGGCTGCGCTGGCCGAGACCGAGGGGCTCGGACGCAGCGTGCGCGATGCGCGCCTGCTCGACGATGGTGGCTCGTCGGTGAGCCTGCGGCAGGTCGAGGCCCTGCTCGATTCGAGCAAGGCCGACCAGATCGACTACCCCGGCGGTATCGGCCGGTTGCGCGAAGCGGCACGACGCGCGCACGAAAAGGCGACGCCCGCGGTGCTGGCCCTGCGCGCTGCACTGGAACTGCTACAGCGCATTCGCGAGACCTCCGAGCGCGCACTGGGACAGAGCTGGGCACCGGATTTCTCCCGGCTCGAACGCTCGCTTCGCACCGTGATGCAGTTGCTGCCCGAGCAGGCACGGCCCGATCCGGTGGCAAGCCTTCCGCAGGTAAGCGACGTGAATGCACAAGGCGCTGCGCAGCCTTTTTCGAGCGCGCAGGCCGTGGCCGCAGGCACTGCAAGTGGCGGCGCAGGCCTACGCGCACCCGGTATTAAAGAGATTGAAATATCCAGTCGCGATGATGTGCAGGTGCTGTTGGAGAAGGCTTGCCAGTACATGGAACGCACGGAGCCCAGTCATCCGGCGCCCATGCTGATACGGCGAGCGCAAAGACTCCTGGACCTCAACTTCTTCCAGATCATCGAAGAGCTTGTGCCCGAGGGATTGCAAAAGATAGAGAGCCTGGCCGGACGGCCGTTGAACGGCGGGGCCTCCCCGGAATAGGCGGCCATCGCCGCCGATGCCGGGTGCCCGAAGCCAGCAGGACAGACAGCCAGGTCCGACCCATGCGTTCAGTTTCAAGAGGAAGCTTATGGCAGACAACCGTGTCAGAAACAGTGGTCAGAAGTTCATCGCGCGGAACCGGGCACCGCGTGTGCAGATCGAGTACGACGTCGAGATCTACGGCAGCGAACGCAAGATCCAGCTGCCCTTCGTGATGGGCGTGATCGCCGACCTCGCGGGCAAGCAGATGGACCCGATGCCCGATCTGGCCGAGCGCGATTTCATGGAAGTGGACATCGACAACTTCGACGACCGCATGAAGGCCATCAAGCCGCGCGTGGCGTTCCAGGTGCCCAACACGCTCACGGGCGAGGGCCAGATGAATGTCGACATCACCTTCGACACCATGGACGACTTCTCGCCCGCGCGCATCGCGGGCCAGGTGGGTGCGCTGCAGCAACTGCTCGCGGCACGCACCGAACTGTCGAACCTGCTCTCGTACATGGACGGCAAGAACGGCGCCGAGCAACTGATCGCGCAGGCGCTGCAGAACCCTGCGCTGCTCAAGTCGCTCGCCTCCGCGCCCAACACCGCGGTAGCCAAGGCGGTCGATGCGGCGAATGAAAAAGCGGGCCATGCGCCCGGCGGTTCTCCCGAGTAAGCGCAAAGCCAGACAACGCACAGCAAGCCGACAGGATCTCCACCCATGAGCACCGCACCGAAACAGACAGCGCGCGCGCAGGCCACCACGATCGAGGCGCTCGCGCCGAACGAGTTCTCCGACCTCCTGCAGCGCGAGTTCAAACCCAAGACCGAGCAGGCGCGCGAGGCGGTGCAGAACGCCGTCAAGACGCTCGCCGTGCAGGCGCTGGAGAGCACGGTCACCATCTCCAACGATGCCTATCGCACTGTTCAGGGCATCATCACCGAGATCGACCGCAAGCTCTCCGAGCAGATCAACCAGATCCTGCACCACGAGGACTTCCAGCAACTCGAAGGCGCATGGCGCGGCCTGCACTACCTGGTGAACAACACCGAGACCGACGAGCAGCTCAAGATCCGCGTGATGTGCGCCTCCAAGCGCGAAGTGGCGCGTTCGCTCAAGCGCCACAAGGGCATCGGCTGGGACCAGAGCCCGCTGTTCAAGAAGGTCTACGAGGCCGAGTACGGCCAGTTCGGTGGCGAGCCCTTCGGCGCGCTGATCGGCGACTTCCACTTCGACCACAGCCCGCCCGATGTCGAGATGCTCGGCGAGATGGCCAAGATCGCCGCGGCCGCGCATTGCCCCTTCATCGCCGGCGCATCGCCCACCGTGATGCAGATGGATTCGTGGCAGGAGCTGTCGAACCCGCGCGACCTCACCAAGATCTTCCAGAACACCGAGCACACCGCATGGCGTTCGTTGCGCGAATCGGAAGACGCGCGCTACATCGGCCTGGCCATGCCCCGCTTCCTGGCGCGCCTGCCGTATGGCGCGCGCACCAACCCGGTCGACGAATTCGAGTTCGAGGAAGAAACCGATTCGGCCGCGCACACCCGCTACACCTGGGCCAACTCGGCCTATGCGATGGGCGTGAACATCAACCGTTCGTTCAAGCAGTACGGCTGGTGCACCTCGATCCGCGGCGTGGAATCGGGCGGCGCGGTGGAGAACCTGCCCACCCACACCTTCCCCACCGACGACGGCGGCGTGGACATGAAGTGCCCCACCGAGATCGCCATCAGCGACCGGCGCGAGGCCGAGCTCGCCAAGAACGGCTTCATGCCGCTGGTGCACCGCAAGAACTCCGACTTCGCGGCCTTCATCGGCGCGCAGTCGCTGCAGCAGCCGGCCGAGTACTACGACGCCGACGCCACGGCCAACGCGAACCTTGCGGCGCGCCTGCCGTACCTGTTCGCATGCTGCCGTTTCGCGCACTACCTCAAGTGCATCGTGCGGGACAAGATCGGTTCGTTCCGGGAGCGCGAGGACATGGAGCGCTGGCTCAACGACTGGATCATGAACTACGTGGACGGCAGCCCCGGCACGTCGTCGCAGGACACGAAGGCAATGAAGCCGCTGGCGGCGGCGGAGGTCCAGGTGGAAGCCATCGAGGACAACCCCGGCTACTACGCCGCCAAGTTTTTTCTCCGGCCGCACTATCAGCTCGAAGGGCTGACGGTTTCCCTGCGGCTGGTTTCGAAGCTGCCGTCCAACAAGAAGGACAGCAGCTAAATCAACGGTGCTCCACGAGGGCGCAAATAACTTTGGGGGTTAATCATGGCAGTAGACATGTTCATGCGCGTCGAGGGCGCGAACGGCGAATCCAAGGACTCGAACCACAAGGACTGGAGCGATATCAAGTCGTTCGCGTGGGGTGCAACGCAGCCTGGAAACATGGTCAGCGGCGGCGGCGGCGGTGTGGGCAAGGCGAGCTTCAACGACCTGCAGGTGCTCGCGCGCATCGACAAGGCGGCGCCTTCCATCTTGAAGAACTGCGCAAGCGGCAAGCACCTGAGCAAGGTCGAGGTGTCGCTGTGCAAGGCCGGCGGCACGCAGATCGAATACACGCGCGTCACGCTCGAGGAAGTGCTGGTCACCTCGGTGCAGTACACGGCCGAGCAGGGCGGCGACGCGGTGCTGGTGCAGTTCGCATTCCAGGCCGCCAAGGTCAAGCAGCAGTACTGGGAGCAGACCGACAAGGGCGGCAAGGGCGCCGAGACGGTGCTGGCCTGGAACCTCAAGGAAAACAAGGAGGGCTGAGCCTTCCTGTTGCCGTCATGCCGGAGGCGGGCCGCGCGAGCAACTCGCGCGCCGATGCACAGAAGGCCCGCCTTCCGGCCGAGGATCGATCACCACCGCACGACGCACGCGTCGTGCGCGAGCCAGTCAATGAGGAAGCTTCATGGGAGATGGGTTTGCAGTGCTGGGCGAGCGCTCCGTGGCCGAGCACACCGAATGGGTGCAGCGGCAGATCCGCGCGAGCCCCCAGAACGCCAGCCTGCGCCTTGCCCTGTGCCACTTCCTCGCGCTGCGCGGCGAATGGCAACGGGCTGAAGACCAACTCAAGCTCGCCGCGAAGATCGATCCCTCTTTCGCGCCGGCGAGCGCCACCTGCGCGATGGCGCTGGCGGCCGAGCGCCACCGCACCGAATTCTGGAATGGCGGCCGCGCGCCGGCCGTCGTTGCCGGCCAGGCCGGCTGGATCGACGGGCTGATCGCCGCGGTGGCGCTGCCGCCCGAACAGGCTGACGAAGCGGCTGCATTGCGCGAAGCGGCGCGGCAGGACGCGCCCGCGTTGCAAGGCACGCTGAGCGTTGTCGACCGCTCCGATTCGCGCGCCGCGCAGGCCCTCGACGGCGAGCCGGTCGAGACCGCCGGATTCGCCTGGCTCTGCGACGGCGATGTGCGTATCGGCGCCGTGCTGGAACTGCTCACGCCTTCGGGCTATGCGTGGCTGCCGCTGCATGCGGTGCGCCGCCTCAAGTTCAAGCGCCCTCAGCACCTGGTCGACCTGCTGTGGGCGCCGGCCGAGATCGTGCTGCGCGACGGCCGCGGGCTCAACGGCCTGGTGCCGGTGCGCTACCCGGGCAAGCTCGACGGGCTCGACGACGAAACCACGCTGGGCCGCCGCACCGACTGGCTGCCGCTGGCCGGCGAAGAGCAGTACGCGGGCGTCGGCCAGCGCACGCTCATCAGCGAGGCCGGCGACCATTCGCTGCTCGATGTGCGGCTCGTCGAATTCGACGTGGAAGAGGCGGCGCCGTGAGCACCACGCTGCCCGCCAGCCGCGCGGCCATGGATGCCGACGGCGATCCGCAGGAAAGCGTCGCACGCGACCGCCTGCAGCCCGTGCTGCTCGATCGCCTGACCGACAAGCAGCCGCAGAGCCGGCAGGAGCGCGCGGGCAGCTTCCTCATGAGCGGCAAGCTCCTGCGCGACTCGGTGCTGCGCGATCTGCAGTGGCTGCTCAACACCACCAATTTCGGCGCCGAGCACGGCATCAACGCCATGCCGCGCGCGCGGCGCTCGGTCGTCAACTACGGCGTGCGCGGCTGGGCCGGCGGTCGCATGTCGGAGGTGGACTTCGCGGACGTCGAGGCCGCCATCCGCGCCTCGATCATCGACTTCGAGCCGCGCATCATGAAGGACAGCATCGACGTGCGCTGCGTGACCGATGCGACCGACCTCGAACACCACAATCTGCTCGCGCTGGAGATCCGCGGCACGCTGTGGTCGGTGCCGTACCCCATCGAATTCATCCTGCGCTCGGAGCTCGATCTGGAAAGCGGCCACATGATCCTGCGGCCGACGGGAGGGCTCTGATGGACGCGCGCCTTCTCGACTACTACAACCGCGAGCTCACCTACATGCACGAGCTCGGGGCCGAGTTCGCGCAGCGCTATCCCAAGATCGCAGGCCGCCTGGGCATGCGCGGCATCGAGGTCAGCGACCCCTACGTGGAGCGCCTGCTCGAAGGCTTCAGCTTTCTCACGGCGCGCATCCAGCTCAAGATGGATGCGGAGTTCCCGCGCTTCTCGCAGCGCCTGTTGGAGGTGGTGTACCCCAACTTCCTCGCGCCGTTGCCCGCGATGGCGGTGGTGCAGATCGACGGCAACCTCAACGAAGGTTCGCTCAAGGCGGGCTACGAACTGCCGCGCCACACCATCCTGCGCGGCCGCATGATCAAGGGCGAGCAGACGGCCTGCGAGTTCCGCACCGGCCACGCCGTCACGTTGTGGCCCATCAGGATCGCTGAGGCCGGCATCGGCCCGGTGCCCGCGGAGATCGGCCATGCGATGCCGATGGTGGCGCGGCAGGCCAAGAGCGCGATCACCATCAAGCTCGAAGCGGTGGGCGGCGCCCTGTTTTCCGACATGCCGCTCGACCGGCTGGAGTTCTTTCTCTCCGGCGCCGAGCTGCATGCGCTGCGCGTGCTCGAACTGGTGGCGCACCACAGCGTGGGCACCGTGTGCCGCAGCGGCCCGGGTGCCCAAGACGGGGCCTCGCGCATCGTGCCGCTGGGCGACGAGGCCATCCGCCACGAAGGCTTCGACCCCGACCAGGCGCTGCTGCCCTACGACGCGCGCTCGTTCCAGGGCTACCGGCTGCTGCACGAGTACTTCGCGTTTCCCGAACGCTACCTGTTCTTCAGCGTGAAGAACCTGCGCGCCGCGGCCGCGGCCATGAGCGGCAACACGATGGAAATCGTGATCCTGCTGGACCGCGCCGACGCCGACCTGGAGCGCCTGGTCGATGCCAAGCATTTCTCGCTCTTCTGCACGCCCATCATCAACCTCGTGCCGCGCCGCAGCGACCGCATTCCGGTCGGCCCGGGCCAGCACGAGCACCATGCGGTGATCGACCGCACGCGCCCGCGCGACTTCGAGATCTTCACCGTCGAGCGCGTCACCGGCCACATGGCCAACGGCTCGGAAGAGCGCGAGTTCCGCCCCTTCCTGGGCTCGTTCGCGACCGACGACGGCGACTTCGGCGCCTACTTCTCGCTGCGCCGCGAACCGCGCCTGGTGTCCGACCGCGCACGCGCGCAGGGCACGCGCACCAGCTACACCGGCAGCGAGGTCTACGTGTCGCTGGTCGACCAGCACGACGCGCCCTTTCCGCACAGCCTGCGGCACATCACGCTCGATGCGCTGTGCACCAACCGCGACCTGCCGCTGCTGCTGCCCACGGGGCTCGAGTCGGACTTCACGCTGCGCATCTCTGCGCCCGTGCGTTCGATCCGCATCCTGCGCGGCCCGTCGCGGCCCTACCCGGCGCTGGCCGAGGGCGCGCTCACCTGGCGCCTCATCAGCCACCTGGGCCTCAACTACCTGAGCCTGACCGACGTCGATGCCGCGCAGGGCGCCGCAGCGCTGCGCGAGATGCTCGACCTCTACGGCAACCTCGCCGACCCCGCCGTGCGCCGCCAGATCCAGGGCGTGCGGTCGATGGCGCTCGCGCCGGTGTTCCGCCGCCTGCCCGAGCCGGGGCCCATCGTCTTCGGACGCGGCGTGGAGGTGGCGCTCAAGATCGACGAGGTCGCGTTCTCCGGTGCGAGCCCGTACCTTTTCGGCGCGGTGCTGGAACAGTTCTTCAGCCGCCACGTCTCGCTCAACGCCTTCACCGAGTTCGCGCTCTCCAGCCTGCAGCGTGGCGAAATCGCGCGCTGGACCCCTCGGGTCGGACGCCGCCCCGCCGTATGAGCGCAGCCGGCTTCTCCGACGGAATGCAGCAGGCCGCGCAGGCCGAGGGCGAGGACGTGTTCGAGGTGCATTCCTTCGATGAACCCACCGGCCACGAGACGCCGGCGATTGCAGCGACGGGCCGGCGCGATGCGCTGCTGGCAGATCCCGCGCTGTGGGCAGGCCTGGTCGACCAGCCTTTCGAGCACGACCTGTTCATGCTGCTGCGCAGGCTCGATGCTCAAGGCAACCATCCCTTGCTGGGCCGCGCACCCCGCCCTTCGGACGAGCCGCTGCGCCTCGGGCAGGAGCCCTCGATGGCCTTCGCGCCATCGAACGTGTCGGGCGTCGATGTCGATGGCGACGGGCCGCCGCGCATCTCGATCTACGGCTTCGGCCTGTTCGGCCCCAACGGTCCGTTGCCGCTGCACCTGACCGAGTACGCGCGTGAACGCAAGCGCCACCACAACGACCACACACTCAGCGCCTTCGCCGACCTGTTCCATCATCGGCTGATCCTGCTGTTCTATCGCGCATGGGCCGATGCGCAGTCGGTCAACAGCCTGGACCGCCCCGACGGCCACCGCTTCGTCGACTACGTGGCGAGCCTCATGAACATGGGGCAGCCGGGCCTGAAAGAGCGCGACCGCATCGCCGACCATGCGCGCACCTTCATGGCGGGCCACCTCGTGCGCCAGACGCGCAACCCCGAGGGGCTGATCCAGATCCTGCGGCTGTACTTCGACGTGCCCGTGCGCATCGAGGAATTCGTGAGCGACTGGGTGATGATCGACGAGCGCCAGGTGAGCCGGCTCGGTCTCTTCGGACGCAACCACCAGCTCGGCGCCGGCGCGACCATCGGCCTGGCGGTGCGCGATGCGCAGAGCAAGTTCCGCCTCGAGCTCGGGCCGCTGTCGCAGCAGCAATTCCGCGAATTCCTGCCGGGCAGCCGGCGGCTGCAGCAAGTGGTCGACTGGGTGCGGCAGTACGTCGGCATCGAGTTCGCCTGGGAGCTGCGGCTCGTGCTCAGGAAAGAGGAGGCGCGCGGCATGCAACTGGGCAGCGACCAGCGCCTTGGCTGGGGCAGCTGGGTCGGCACGCGCCTGTCGGACACCGACGCCGGCGACATGCTGTTCGAGCCCGAGGCGCTGTATCCCCGCAACGCGTCGGCGGCCGATGGGCCTGCCAAGTCCGCATCTTCCATGGCCCTATGACCGACATCCGCCGCGTCTCTCTTTTCTCCAAGCTGAACCCGATGCTCTACAAGGCATTGGAAACAGCCACCGCCTTCGCCAAGCTGCGCGGCAATGCCTATGTCGAGCTGGTGCACTGGCTGCACCAGATCCTGCAGTTGCAGGACAGCGACATGCTGCGCATCGTCAGGCGCGCGGGGCTCAACCTGGATGCGGTGGAGCAGGACCTCGTGCGCGCGCTCGACCGCCTGCCGCATGGCGCGACGTCGATCAGCGACATCTCCGAGCACGTGGACAACGCCGTCGAACGCGCCTGGGTGTATGCGAGCCTGCGCTTCGAGGCCACCTCGATCCGCGGCGCGTATCTGCTGGCCGGCATCGTCAAGACGCCGGGGCTGCGCCAGGTGCTCTCGGGCATCTCGCGCGAGTTCGACAAGATCGTGCCCGACGTGCTGATCGCACAGCTCTCCGCATGGACCGAAGGCTCACCGGAAGACGACTACGACGCCGCGCCGGACGCGGGCCCGGGCGGCGGTGCGACGGCCGTGCAGCACCAGGGCGATGGCGCACCGGCCGGCGGCTCGGCGCTCGCGAAGTACGCGAGCGACCTCACGGCCAAGGCGCGTGCGGGCGAGCTCGATCCGGTGTATGGCCGCGACGAGGAGATCCGCCAGATCATCGACATCCTGATGCGCCGCCGCCAGAACAATCCGCTGCTCACCGGCGAGGCCGGCGTTGGCAAGACTGCGGTGGTGGAGGGCCTCGCTTCGCGGCTGGCCTCGGGCGATGTGCCGCCTTCGCTCAAGGACGTGTCGCTGTGGGTGCTGGACCCCACGCTGCTGCAGGCCGGCGCGGGCGTGAAGGGCGAGTTCGAACAGCGGCTGCGCCAGGTGATCGACGAGGTCGAGAAGAGCCCCAAGCCCATCGTGCTCTTCGTCGACGAAGTGCACACGCTGGTCGGCGCGGGCGGCACCGCCGGCACCGGCGATGCGGCCAACTTGTTGAAGCCCGCACTCGCGCGCGGGCGGCTGCGCACCATCGGCGCGACGACGTGGTCGGAGTACAAGAAGTACATCGAGAAAGACCCGGCGCTCACGCGGCGCTTCCAGACGATCCAGGTGCACGAACCCACCGAGCCCAAGGCGGTGATCATGCTGCGCGGCATCTCGGCGGAGCTGGAGAAGCACCACGGCGTGCTCATCCTCGATGCCGCGCTCGAAGCGGCCGTGAGCCTGTCGCACCGCTACATTCCCGCGCGGCAGTTGCCCGACAAGGCGGTGAGCCTGCTCGACACGGCATGCGCGCGCGTGGCGCTGAGCCAGCATGCGCTGCCGGCCGCGCTGGAAGACCTGCAGCGGCGCATCGAGGTGCTGGGCATCGAGTCGGGTATCGCGGGGCGCGAGGCGGCGATCGGCGTGGGCGAGCACCAGCGCGTCGAAGACATCGCGGCCCAGGTGGCCGCCGCGCAGGCCGAACTCGATCTGCTGGAGCAGCGGCGGCTGGAAGAGAGCGCGCTGGTCGAGCGCATCGTGGCGCTGCGCAAGCTGCTGTCGCCCGCGGCGGTGCCGGTGCAGGCTGAAGCCGAGGCCGAAGTTGCAACCGAAGAGGACGCCGATCCGGTCGGTGAAGCACCGCAGGCCCTTGCCGAATCTGCCGAGCCCGCCGAACCCGAACGCACGCCCGAAGAAATTCGCGCCGAGCTCGACGAAGCGCAGGACAAGCTCGTGCAGCTGCAGGGCGAATCGCCGCTCATCCTCGCGGCCGTCGATGCGCAGGCCATCGCCACCGTGGTGGCCGACTGGACCGGCATTCCCATCGGCCGCATGGTGCGCGACGATGCGCAGTCGGTGCTGCGCCTGGGCGAGATTCTCTCGGCCCGCGTGGTGGCCCAGCCCGATGCGCTGGAGACCATCTCGCGGCGCATCCGCACCGCGCGCGCGCGGCTGGACAACCCCAACAAGCCCGTGGGCGTGTTCCTCCTGTGCGGCCCTTCAGGTGTCGGCAAGACCGAGACCGCGTTGGCACTTTCAGAGGCGTTGTACGGCGGCGAGCAGAACCTCGTGACCATCAACATGAGCGAGTTCCAGGAGTCGCACACCGTCTCCACGCTCAAGGGCGCGCCGCCCGGCTACGTGGGTTATGGCGAAGGCGGCGTGCTCACCGAGGCCGTGCGCCGCCGGCCCTACAGCGTGGTGCTGCTCGACGAGATCGAGAAGGCGCACACCGATGTGCACGAGATCTTTTTCCAGGTGTTCGACAAGGGCTGGATGGAAGACGGCGAAGGCCGCCACATCGACTTTCGCAACACCGTGATCATCATGACCTCCAACGTCGGCACCGACCTGGTCATGCAGCTGTGCGAAGACCCGACCCTGCGCCCCGACCCCGAGCCGCTGGCTGCGGCGCTGCGCGAACCGCTGCTCAAGGTGTTCGCGCCCGCGCTGCTCGGGCGCCTGGTTGTAGTGCCTTATTACCCGTTGCAGGCCGATGCGTTGCATCGCATCATCCGTCTGCAGCTCGACCGCATCGCGGCGCGGCTCGCGGCGAACCACGGGATTGCTTTGGATTACAACGACAGCGCCGTCGAACTCGTGGCGCGCCGCTGTACCGCCATAGAGTCGGGCGGCCGGATGATCGATGCGATCCTCACGCACACCATCCTGCCCCGATTGAGCGAGGAAGTCATCGGCGCCACCGTCAGTGCGCGCAAGCTCAAGGGCGTGAGGCTCTCTGCCGCTGGAGACGACTTCCACTACGAGTTTGCCGAGTGACACCAGAGCAAGGAGACCCAGCATGACCAGCAGAGTCGTGAAGGCTCACACCCCCTTGGGCGAAGAGCAACTGAAGTTTCGCTCGATGCGCGGCACCGAGGGCTTGTCGCAGCTGTTCGAGTTCGAGGTCGACCTGCTGAGCCCCGATGCGGCCATCGACCTGAA
>NZ_JARXVG010000009.1 GCF_029892485.1 Variovorax boronicumulans | reverse complement strand
GGCTGCGCGGTGGCGAGTCAACCCGTTCACTGATCGACGTGCTTTGCAGCACCTCGACCAATGAAGTTTGAACTATTCGAAAGATATAAGGAGACAGGCATGGACTTCGAAGGCATCTATTGTTTCGACACCGCGACGGTGCGCTTTGCGGTCTACCCTGACGGGCCCGGCGGCGTGCGCGTGGTGGGTCAGATTTCCGAGGAAACCCTGCACGACAAGTTCGGCGTGCGCGAAATCGGGCACAGCCTGCTGGACGCTTGCAAGAAGCATTTCGACACCATCGGGCCGGTCGCCATTGCACGGTACCGGGCCCAGCCGGGCCGCCCGATCACGCTCACGCTGGATGACTTTTCCGTTCGCCGCAGTGTCCAGCCGGTAATGCGCCATCGCGAGGAAGCGGCCGCGATGAGCGCCTGAGGCAGGCCCCTGAATGGGGCGCTCGCCGCCCGTGCAGCGCGGCCTCGCGGGCAACGGGCAACTCTCCGACACGGCGAGGCGGCGCAAGCCTTAGCGGCAGAGCCGTCCGCTCCGGCAGATTGGGTGCAAGCCAAGCGGGAGCCGCAGTCGTTCCTTGAACAGCCGCTCCGCTGGCCCCCAATCCAAGGAACGCCGTGCCGCTGAATCATTCACTCCAGAGCGAGCGAGACGCTTATCTGTTTCGAGAGGGAACCCACTCCCGCCTGTACGACGTGCTGGGCTGCCATCCCCGCGAAGAGGGCGGCGCCCATTTCGCGGTGTGGGCGCCCAATGCCGAGTCGGTGTCGGTGGTGGGCGACTGGAACTACTGGTCGGGCGATGCCGACCCGCTCACGCCCAGTTCCGACGGCACGGGCATCTGGCAAGGGCATGTGGCCCATGCCGCCGTCGGCCAGGCCTACAAATACCGCATCCGCTCGCGCCACGGCGGCTACACCGTCGACAAGGCCGACCCGGTCGCCTTCTGCGCGGAGCCGCCGCCCGCCACCGCCTCCCGCATCTGCGAGCTTTCGTACGAATGGGGCGATGCGGAATGGATGGCCAACCGCGGGCCGCGCAATGCGCTCGATGCGCCGCAGTCGGTGTACGAAGTCCACCTGGGCTCCTGGCGCCGCAGGGACGGCCAGTTCCTCGGCTACCGCGAAATCGCGCACCAGCTGGCCGACTACGTGACGAAGATGGGCTTCACGCACGTGGAGCTCATGCCGGTGACCGAGCATCCGTTCTACGGCTCGTGGGGCTACCAGACCACCGGCTACTTCGCGCCCACCTCGCGCTTCGGCTCGCCGCAGGATTTCATGTACCTGGTCGACCACCTGCACCAGCAGGGCATCGGCGTGCTGCTCGACTGGGTGCCTTCGCACTTCCCGACCGACGAGCACGGCCTGGGCTACTTCGACGGCACGCACCTGTACGAGCATGCCGATCCGCGCCAGGGCTTCCACCCCGAGTGGAGCTCCAGCATCTTCAACTACGGCCGGCCGGAGGTGCGCAGCTTCCTGGTGTCGTCGGGGCTCTTCTGGCTGAACCTGTATCACCTGGACGGCCTGCGGGTGGATGCGGTCGCGTCGATGCTCTACCTCGACTACGCGCGCAAGCACGGCGAATGGATTCCCAACCGCCATGGCGGCCGCGAGAACCTGGAGGCCATCGACTTCCTGCAGACGCTGAACCGCGCGGTCTACCGCGAGCATCCCGACACGGTCACCGTGGCCGAGGAATCGACCGCCTGGCCGCGCGTCTCGCGCCCGACCGACATGGACGGCCTGGGCTTCGGCGAGAAATGGAACATGGGCTGGATGCACGACACGCTGGCCTACATGAAAGAGGACCCGGTCAACCGGAAGTACCACCACCACAAGCTGACCTTCTCGCTGGTGTATGCCTTCCACGAGAACTTCGTGCTGCCGCTCTCCCACGACGAAGTGGTGCACGGCAAGGGTTCGCTCATCAACAAGATGCCGGGCGACCCCTGGCAGCAGTTCGCGAACCTGCGGGCGCTGTTCGGCTTCATGTGGGCGCATCCGGGCAAGAAGCTGCTCTTCATGGGCGGCGAGTTCGGCCAGCGCCGCGAATGGACGCACGACGGCGAGCTCGAATGGTGGGTCTGCGATCAGGAAGGGCACGGCGGCGTGCAGCGCCTGGTGGCGCAGCTCAACCGCGTGTACCGCGCCGCGCCCGCGCTGCACCAGGTCGACTTCTCGTCGTCCGGGTTCGAGTGGATCGCGGCGGACGATGCCGAACAGAGCGTGTTCGCCTTCCTGCGCAAGGCCGCCGACGGCAGCCCGCCGCTGCTCGTGGTGAGCAACATGACGCCGGTGCCGCGCACCAACTACCTGATGGGCGTGCCGCTGGGCGGCCGCTGGCATGAAGTGATCAACACCGACGCCGCCGAATTCGGCGGCGCGGGTTGGGGCAATTTGGGAGGCGTCGAAGCGGCGCCCGTGCGCTCGCATGGCCGCAGGCACTCCGTTTGCCTCACCTTGCCGCCGCTTTCGACCCTGATCCTGGAGCACCGTCCCTGATGAAGAACATTTTCTCGACCAAGACGCCGGCGGCCGCGGGCGGCAACGATGCGGGCATCGGCTTCGAGCACGGCGCCTCGCGCGCCGTCATCGATGCGGTGCTGCCCAACGTGGACAACGGCCGCTTCGCCGTCAAGTGCGTCGCCGGCGAACGCGTCGCGGTGCGCGCGCATTGCTTCACCGACGGGCACGACGTGCTTCGCGTGCAGCTGTGCTGGCGCGGGCACGACCAGAAGGACTTTCGCGAAGTGCCGATGAAGCCGCTCGGCAACGATGTGTGGGAGGCCGCGTTCTCGCCGCCGTCGGTGGGCCGCTATGTCTACACCGTCGTGGCCTGGGTCGATCCGTTCGAATCGTGGCGCCACGAGATGACCCGCCGCGTGGACCCGCAGGACGTGCGCATCGCCGCGCAGGTCGGTGCGCTCGAAATCGCCGCCGCGGCCGCCCGCGCCGAGGGCAGCGACCGGGTCGGGCTGCAGCGTTGGGCCACCGAGCTCGATGCGACGGCCGCCAACCCGGGCGCCGACATGACATCGCTGAAGGCGCTGGCGCTCGACGACGAATACGCCGAACTGGTGCGCCGCCATCCCGATCGCCGGCATGCAGTGCGCCATCCGGTCGAGCTGCCGCTGTTCGCGGACCGCGAGCGGGCCCGCTTCAGCACCTGGTACGAACTCTTTCCGCGTTCGGCCGGCACCGAGCCCGGCGTGCACGGCACCTTCAGGGATGTGGAAGCGCGCCTGCCCGGCATCGCCGCGATGGGCTTCGACGTGCTGTACTTCCCGCCCATCCATCCGGTCGGCCGCCTGCAGCGCAAGGGCCCGAACAATGCGCTCGAAGCCGGCCCCGAAGACGTGGGCAGCCCCTGGGCCATCGGCGCGGCGGAGGGCGGACACAAGTCGATCCTGCCGGCGCTAGGCACCGAGGAAGACTTTCGCCATCTGCTCGCGCGGGCGGCCGAGCACGGCCTGGAGATCGCGCTGGACATCGCCTTCCAGTGCGCGCCCGACCATCCCTACGTGAAGGCGCATCCGGACTGGTTCCGCTGGCGCCCCGACGGCACCGTGCAGTACGCCGAAAACCCGCCCAAGAAGTACCAGGACATCTATCCGTTCAACTTCGAGTGCGAGGACTGGCGCGGCCTGTGGGCCGAACTCAAGAGCGTGTTCGACCACTGGATCGGGCAGGGCGTGCGCATCTTCCGCGTCGACAACCCGCACACCAAGGCCTTCCCGTTCTGGGAGTGGGTCATCGGCGAGATCAAGCGCGAGCATCCCGACACGATCTTCCTGGCCGAGGCGTTCACGCGGCCGAAGGTGATGCACCGGCTCGCGAAGCTGGGCTTCTCGCAAAGCTACACCTACTTCACCTGGCGCAACACCAAGGCGGAGCTGCAGGAATACTTCACCGAACTCTCGACCGCGCCGGGCATCGACTACTTCCGCCCCAATGCCTGGCCCAACACGCCGGACATCCTGCACGAGCAACTGCAGGGCGGAGAAAGCGCGGTGTTCATGTCGCGGCTGGTGCTGGCGGCCACGCTGGCGGCCAACTACGGCATCTACGGGCCGGCCTACGAGCTGCGCGAGCACCTGCCGCGCGGCGCGGGCAGCGAGGAATACCTGAACTCCGAGAAGTACCAGCTGCGCCACTGGAACCACGACGACCCCGAAAGCCTGGCGCCCTTCATCGCGCGGGTGAACCGCATCCGCCGCGAGAACCCGGCGCTGCAGTGGGACCGCGGCCTGCGCTTCCTGCATGTGGAAAACGACCAGCTGCTGGCCTATGCCAAGGCCTCGCCGGGCGGCGACAACATCGTCGTCACCGTGGTCAACCTCGATCCGCACAACGTGCAGTCGGGCTGGATCGGGCTGGAGCCCGCGAGCATCGGCGTGAAGAACGGCCAGGCGTTCCAGATGCACGACCTGCTGAGCAACCAGCGCTTCACCTGGCAGGGCGACTGGCACTACGTGCGCCTCGATCCGCACAGCGCACCCGCACACATCTTCGTGGTGCGCCGCCGCCACGGCGACGAACGCGACTTCGACTATTTTCTCTAGGAAGGCGATCTGCCCATGAATGCACCCGTCTCCCATATCGCGCTCGAAACGGTCGAAATCGACAACAGCGACGATCCGCTCTGGTACCGCGACGCGGTGATCTACCAGCTCAACGTCAAGGCGTTCTTCGACTCCAACAACGACGGCATGGGCGACTTCAAGGGCGTGACCGCCAAGCTCGACTATGTGAAGGAGCTGGGCGTCAACACCATCTGGCTGATGCCGTTCTATCCGTCGCCGCTGCGGGACGACGGCTACGACATCTCCGGGTACGAGGACGTGCATCCGCAGTACGGCACGCTGGACGACTTCCGCGAGATGCTGGCCGAGGCGCACAAGCGGGGCCTGCGCGTCATCACCGAGCTGGTCATCAACCACACCTCGGGCGAGCACCCGTGGTTCAAGGCCGCGCGCCTGGCGCCGCCCGGATCGCCCGAGCGCGACTTCTACGTGTGGAGCGACACCGACCAGATCTACCAGGGCACGCGGATCATCTTCACCGACACCGAGACCTCCAACTGGACCTGGGACCCGGTGGCCAAGCAGTACTACTGGCACCGCTTCTTCAGCCACCAGCCCGACCTGAACTTCGACAACCCGGCGGTGCTGGAGGCCATCTTCAAGACGATGCGCTTCTGGCTCGACATGGGCGTGGACGGTTTTCGCCTGGACGCCATTCCCTACCTGGTGGAGCGCGACGGCACCAGCAACGAGAACCTGCCCGAGACGCATGCGGTGATCAAGCGGCTGCGCGCAGCCATCGATGCGCAATACAAGAACCGCTTCCTGCTCGCGGAAGCCAACATGTGGCCCGAGGACGTGCGCGAATATTTCGGCGACGGCGACGAGTGCCACATGGCTTACCACTTCCCGCTGATGCCGCGCATGTACATGGCCATCGCGCAGGAAGACCGCCATCCGATCGTGGAAATCATGGCGCAGACGCCCGACATTCCCGAAGGCTGCCAGTGGGCCATCTTCCTGCGCAACCACGACGAGCTCACGCTCGAGATGGTGACCAGCAAGGAGCGCGACTACATGTACACCATGTATGCCGCCGACATGCGCGCGCGCATCAACCTGGGCATCCGCCGGCGCCTGGCGCCGCTGATGGAGAACGACCTGGACCGCGTGAAGCTCATGAACGGCATGCTGCTGTCGATGCCGGGCTCGCCGATCATCTATTACGGCGACGAGATCGGCATGGGCGACAACGTGTTCGTGGGCGACCGCAACGGCGTGCGCACGCCCATGCAGTGGAGCCCCGACCGCAACGCCGGCTTCTCGCGGGCCGATCCGCAGCGGCTGTACCTGCAGCCGATCATGGACCCGATGTTCGGCTACGAAGCCCTCAACGTGGAGACGCAGGCGCGCGACAGCAGTTCGCTGCTCAACTGGACCAAGCGCATGCTCGCCGTGCGCAAGACCAGCCATGCCTTCGGCCGGGGCAAGCGGCGCTTCCTGAAGCCTGGCAACCGCAAGATCCTGGCCTACCTGAGCGAGTACGAAGGCGACGTGATCCTCACGGTGTTCAATCTCTCGCGCGCCGCGCAGCCGGTGGAGCTCGACCTGTCGGAGTTCAAGGGCTTCGTGCCGATCGAGATGCTGGGCCGGGCGCCGTTTCCGCCGATCGGCGAGCTGCCGTACCTGCTCACGCTGTCCTCGCACGGCTTCTACTGGTTCAAGCTCACTGCCGAGGCCGATGCGCCGAGCTGGCACCAAGAGGGCGTGGCGTTGCAGGAGTGGCCCACGCTGGTGCTGTTCGACGGCTGGACCAGCTTCTTCCGCGAACGCGTGATGCCGTGGCGCATCGGCATGTCCGAGCGCATGCGCACACAGTTCGAGACCGAGACGCTGCCGCGCCACATCGAGATCCAGCGCTGGTATGCCTCCAAGGGCACGACCATCCAGCGCGCGCGGCTGGTCGACCATGCCGTGTGGGAGGCGAACGGGCAGAGCTGGCTCTTGCCCGTTCTCGCCCTTGACGGCCCGCCCGGCGGCGCCACTTACTTCATGCCGCTCGCGCTGGCGTGGGAAGAGCGCGACGAGGAGCGCATGGCCGGCGTGGCGCAGGCCGCGCTGGCCAAGGTCCGCCAGCAGGCGCAGGTCGGCCTGATGGGCGATGCGTTCTACGACGAGGCTTTCTGCCGCGAGCTGGTGCGCACCATCGGCAAGGGCGCCGAGCTGCCGACGGCGAACGGCAAGCTGGTCTTCAAGCCCACGGCGGCCTTTGCCGAGCTCGCGGTCGACCTCGACGCGCTGCCCGTGGGCCGGCCCAGCGGCGTGAGCAGCAACACGGTGGTGACGCTGGACGAAACGCTGTTCCTCAAGGGTTATCGCCATGTGCGCGAAGGCATCAACCCCGAGCTGGAGATGGGCCGCTTCCTCACCGAGGTGGCGCGCTATCCGCACTGCGTGCCGGTGCTCGGCGCACTCGAATACATGACGAACGACGGCCGCACCATGACGCTCGCGATGGTGCAGCGCTATGTCGCCAACCAGGGCGACGGCTGGGACTACACGCTCGGCTACCTGGAGCGCTTCCTCCGCGACGTGGCCACCACCGACGGCAGCACGCCGGAGATGGCCGACGTGCACGGCGGCTTCCTCGCGCTCATGGCCACGCTGGGCCAGCGCACTGCCGAACTGCACCGCGCGCTCGCCACCCGCACCGGTGCCGCGGGCTTCGACCCCGAACCGCTCGCCGCCACCGACTTCGCCGCGTTCAAGACGCATGCGACCGACGACGCCACCGCCACGCTCGCGCTGCTGCGCGACCGCATCGAGCTGCTGCCGGCCGCCGCGCAGTCCGATGCGCGCACGCTGCTCGCCGCGGCGGATGCGCTGCACGCCGGCATCGCGGGACGCCGGCCGGTGGAGGGCGTGGGCATCAAGAGCCGCTACCACGGCGACTACCACCTGGGGCAGGTGCTGGTGAAGGACAACGACTTCGTCATCATCGACTTCGAAGGCGAGCCCGCGCGCAGCTTCGAGGAGCGCCGCACCAAGGGCTCGCCGCTGCGCGACGTGGCCGGCATGCTGCGCTCGTTCAACTACGCGCGCTGGTCGGCGCTGCGCCGGGTGGCGCAGAGCACCGAGGAGGCAGAGCGCCTCGCCGCGCCGGCCATTGCCTGGGAGCAGGCGACGCGCGACGCCTTCCTGGCCGGCTACGGCGAAGCCATCGACACCGAACTGCTCGCGCTGTTCGAGCTCGACAAGGCGCTGTACGAATTGCGCTACGAGCTCAACAACCGCACCGACTGGGCGCAAGTACCGCTGCACGGCGTGCTCGCGCTGATCCAGCCGGCCCGCACCTGACCCGCACGCCAGACACGACAGACACGACAGACACGTCATCGAGGAATCACGCACCATGGAAAATTTCGGCATTCACCTGGAGCCGCTGCGCGCCATCCTCTACCAGGTCGGCGCCTTCATTCCGCGCCTCCTGATCGGGCTGGTGGTCGTCGTTGCCGGCTGGCTCGTCGCCAAGGCGGCGCGCTTCGCGGTCACCAAGGCGCTGCGCGCCATCAACTTCAACGTGCTCACCGAGCGCGCCGGGCTGGACAACTTCCTTCGCCAGGGCGGCCTGGCCGGCGACACGAGCAGCCTGTTCGGCATCCTCACCTACTGGCTGGTGATCCTGGCCTCGCTGCTCATCGCTTTCAACGGCATGGGGCTGAGCTATATCGCCGACCTCCTGGGCCGCATCGTCTGGTTCGTGCCCAACGTGTTCGTGGCGCTGCTGGTGCTGGCCTTCGGCTCCTATTTCGCGCGCTTCGTGGGCGAGGCGGTGGCCAGCTACTTCCGCGGCGTGAAGGTGCATGACGCGGTGCTCTTCGGCAAGGTCGCCCAGTACGCGGTGATGGCCTTCGTGATCCTGATCGCGCTCGACCAGATCAAGGTCGGGGGCGACATCGTGCGCGAGAGTTTCCTCGTGATCCTCGCGGGCGTGGTTTTTGCGTTGGCCCTGGCATTCGGTCTCGCCGGCAAGGACTGGGCGAAGGCGCAGATCGAGCGCTGGTGGCCCCGGCAGATCAAGGACAGCAAGGCGCCGACGCCCGGGATCGCGCCGGTCGGCACCCCCACGCGGTTCGACAACGACCGGCCGCCGCGCTGACGAACGATGAACAAATGACTGAACGAACGACTGCACGAACGACCGAAACACCGACATCCTGAATGACACGAAAAACCAATCCGACGATCACCGCCGTCTGGCCCGGACGGCCTTATCCGCGAGGCGCCACCTGGGACGGGGAGGGCGTGAACTTCGCCCTGTTTTCGCAGCACGCCACCAAGGTCGAGCTGTGCCTGTTCGACGAGCGCGGCCGCCATGAGCTGCAGCGCATTCCGCTGCGCGAGCGCACCGACGGCGTGTGGCACTGTTACCTGCCCGAGGCGCGCCCGGGCCTGGCCTACGGCTACCGTGTGCACGGCCCCTACAAGCCCGAGGAGGGCCACCGCTTCAACGCCCACAAGCTGCTGCTCGACCCGTATGCCAAGGACCTGGTGGGCGACCTGCGCTGGGGCGATGCGCTCTACGGCTACACGGTCGGCAGCAAGCGCGAAGACCTCTCCTTCGACCGCCGCGACAGCGCGCCGCTGATGCCCAAGGGCCGCGTGCTGGAGACCGCCTTCACCTGGGGCGACGACCGCCGCCCGTCGGTGCCGTGGCAGGACATGGTGATCTACGAGATGCACGTGCGTGGCTTCACCATGACGCACCCGGACGTGCCGACCGAACTGCGCGGCACCTACGCCGGCCTGGGCTGCGCGCCCGTGGTCGATTACCTCAAGCGCCTGGGCGTGACCACGGTCGAGCTGCTGCCGGTGCACAGCTTCCTGAACGACCGTCATCTGGCCGAGAAGGGCCTGCAGAACTACTGGGGCTACAACACCTTCGGCTACTTCGCCCCCGAGATGCGCTACAGCGCCTCGGGCAAGGTGAAGGAGTTCAAGACCATGGTCAAGACGCTGCACTCCGCGGGCATCGAGGTGATCCTGGACGTGGTCTACAACCACACCTGCGAAGGCAACCAGCTCGGGCCGACGCTGTCGATGCGCGGGGTGGACAACGCCTCGTACTACATCATCAATTCGGACAACCGGCGCTACTACGACGACTTCACCGGCTGCGGCAACACGGTGAACCTGGAGCATCCGCATGCGCTGCAGCTGGTGATGGACTCGCTGCGCTACTGGGCCGAGGAGATGCATGTGGACGGCTTCCGCTTCGACCTGGCCTCGGCGCTCGCGCGCGAATCGGGCAAGGTCGAGAACCTCGGCGGCTTCTTCGATGCGATCCGGCAGGACCCGACGCTCAACAAGGTGAAGCTCATCGCCGAGCCCTGGGACCTGGGCCACGGCGGCTACCAGGTGGGCAACTTCCCGCTCGGCTGGGCCGAGTGGAACGACCAGTACCGCGACGGCCTGCGCGGCTTCTGGAAGGGCGACGGCGGGCTCATCGGCGAAGTGGCCAAGCGCGTCACCGGCTCCGAAGACCTGTACGGCTGGTCGGGCAAGCGGCCCAGCGCCAGCATCAACTTCATCACCGCGCACGACGGCTTCACGCTGCACGACCTGGTCTCGTACAACGACAAGCACAACGAGGCCAACGGCGAGGACAACCGCGACGGCAACAGCCACAACGTGTCGTGGAACTGCGGCGTCGAGGGGCCGACCGACGACCCCGAGGTGGTGACGCTGCGCGAACGCCAGAAGCGCAACCTGCTCGCCACGCTGCTGCTGTCGCAGGGCGTGCCGATGCTGCTCGCTGGCGACGAGCGCGGCCACACGCAGCAGGGCAACAACAACGTCTACTGCCAGGACAACGCGCTCGGCTGGCTCGACTGGACGCCCACGCCCGAGCGCCTCGCGCTCTCGACCTTCGTGGAGCGCGTGATCGCGCTTCGCCGCGCGCATCCCTCGTTCCGGCGCCGCACCTTCTTCGCGGGAAAGCCGGCCGAAGGCGAGACCGTGACGGACGTCTACTGGCTCAAGCCCGACGGCCAGGAGATGCGCCCCGAGGACTGGAACGACGCCAACGCCCGCTGCATCGCGATGTACATCCCCGGCGGCGGCATCGCCGACCGCGGACCGCGCGGCGAGGTGCAGCACGACGACGATTTCCTGGTGCTCATGAACGCCCACCACGACGAGATCGCCTTCACGCTGCCGCCGATGCCGCATGGCGCCTGGCGCCTGCTGGTGGACACCGCAAGCAATTCACCGCCGCCCACCACAGAGGACGCCGCGTCGCTTGCGCCCGCCTGGGGCGAGCCGACCTATCCGCTGCAATGCCGCTCGCTCGTGGTGATGAGCCGGCCGGACGTTCGGCCATGAGCGGTGATCTGTCTTTCTCCCTCCCCTCCCGGGGGAGGGCCGGGGTGGGGGCATGCGGCCTCCAACGCCGCGCGGCAACAAAGGCCGCGTGCCCCCATCCCAACCTTCCCCCGGAAGGGGAAGGAGCAACACCATGAACGCACCGCCAATGAGCAACCGAGTACATCGCATGCCCTTCGGCGCCACCTCGCAAACGGGCGCCGTGGACTTCGCGCTCTGGGCGCCCTCCATGGAAGCCGTCGTGCTGGAGCACACCCCAGCGGGCGGCCAGCCTTCGTCGCTCCCGATGACGCGCGATGCGCAAGGCTGGCACCGCCTGACCGTGCCGGGCGCGGGCCATGGCGACAGCTATGCCTACCGCCTGCCCGACGGCACCCGCGTGCCCGACCCGGCCTCGCGCTTCAACCCCGACGACGTGCACGGCCCGAGCGTGGTGACGGACCCCGAACACTTCGCATGGACCGACGACGCCTGGCGCGGCCGGCCGTGGGAAGAGGCGGTGGTCTACGAGCTGCACATCGGCACCTTCACCGAGGAAGGCAGTTTCAACGCCGCGCGCGAGCGCCTGGGCGACCTGGCCGAGCTCGGCATCACCGCCATCGAGCTCATGCCGCTCGCGGACTTTCCGGGGCGGCGCAACTGGGGCTACGACGGCGTGCTGCATTTCGCGCCCGATGCTTCGTACGGCACGCCCGACGAACTCAAGGCGCTGGTGGACACCGCCCATTCGCTCGGGTTGATGGTGCTGGTGGACGTGGTCTACAACCACTTCGGGCCGGAGGGCAACTACCTGCACGCCTACTGCCCCGAGTTCTTCAACCCGGGGCACCAGACGCCCTGGGGCGCGGCGATCAACTTCGACGGCCCGGGTTCGCGCACGGTGCGCGACTTCTTCATCCACAACGCGCTCTACTGGATCGAGGAGTTCCGCTTCGACGGCATGCGCATGGATGCGATCCACGCCATCCACGACGAGACCAGGCCGCACATCGTGCGCGAGATCCGCGAGGCGATCGACGCCGGCCCGGCGCGCGAACGCCATGTGCACCTGGTGCTGGAGAACGAGACCAACCAGGCCTCGATGCTGGTGCGCGACGGCCGCGGCCTGCCCATGGCCGGCACCGCGCAATGGAACGACGACCTGCACCACGCGGTGCATGTGTTCGCCACCGGCGAGCGCGACGGCTACTACGCCGACTATGCCGACGACCCCGTGGGGCGCTTCGCGCTCGCGCTGGCGGAGGGCTTCATCTACCAGGGGCAGCCGTCGGCCTTCCGCCACGGCGAGCGGCGCGGCGAGCCGAGCACCGAGCTGCCGCCGCAGGCCTTCGTGTCGTTCCTGCAGACGCACGACCAGGTCGGCAACCGCGCGTTCGGCGAGCGCATCCATGCGCTGGGCGATCCGGTGCTGGTGCGGGCGGCGATGGCCTGCCTGCTGCTGTCGCCGCATGTGCCGATGCTGTTCATGGGCGACGAGTTCGCGGCCTCCACGCCGTTCCAGTATTTCTGCGACTTCGGGCCCGAGCTGGCAACGGCCGTGTCCGAAGGCCGGCGCTCCGAGTTCGGCGGGTTCGCGGCCTTCAAGGACGAAGCCGCCCGCGCGCGCATTCCGGACCCGAATGCCGAAGCGACCTTTCTCGCCTCGAAGCTGCGCTGGCGCGAGCGCGGCACGCGCGCGCATTTTTCGCAGCTCAGCGAAGTGCAGCAGCTGCTCTCGCTGCGCCACAGCCGCATCGTTCCGCACCTTGCGGGCATGGCCGGCGCGGGCAGGTACGAGTGCGAGAACGACACGCTCCGCGTCCAATGGGACCTGGGGCCCCCGGCCGATGGAGCGCCGCCGCTGCGGCTGCACATGCTGGCCCACTTCGGGGCGCGGCCGGCGCAAGGCGTCGAGATGCCGCCCGGCGAGCCGATCTACAGCGATGGCGCGAGCCCTGTGCCCGGCCATGAAGGCGCGCAGCAACTGGCGCGCGGCGCGGTGCACGTGACGCTGGAGGCCGTGCATGCTGGATGAGTCAAGACAGGAGCCGGTCAGCGGTGACCTCGGGTGGCTTTGCGAGCACTTCGGCATTGCCACCGGGTATTTCGATGCGTTCGGCGGGCGGCGCGAAGCCTCCGTGCAGAGCCTGGTCGCGCTGCTGGCCGAGTTCGGCGTGCGCTTGGGCGACCCCGCCGATGCGGGCCGTGTGCTCGAAGACGCGCGCCGCGCGCGCTGGGCAGAGGCGCTGCCGCCGGTGCAAGTGGTGCAGGCTGGCAGTCCTGCGTGGACGGTGGCGCTGCGCTTGCCGGCCTCCACAGGGCGCCTGCGCTGGCGACTGAGCGACGAGCAGGGGCGCGAAGTGGAAGGCGAGGGCGATGTCGAAACAGCGCCCGAAGCCGGCCGCACCCACATCGACGGCGTTTCGTTCAGCGAACGCGTCCTCCGGGTGCCGCTGGCGCGCCAGGCCGGCTATCACCGCCTGCGCATCGAAGGCCTGCGCGGCGAGACCCTCGTGCTGGCAACGCCCGGCCGCTGCTACCGGCCGCCGGCCGTGCGCGACGGCGGGCGGGTCTGGGGCACGGCGGTGCAGCTGTACAGCCTGCGCTCGCCGCGGAACTGGGGCATCGGCGATTTCAGCGATCTCGAAGACCTCGCGGTGCGCATGGCGGCGCAGGGCGCCGACATCATCGGCCTGAACCCGCTGCATGCGCTGTTCGCGAGCACGCCGTCGAACGCGAGCCCGTACAGCCCGTCATCCCGCCAGCAGCTGAACGTGCTCTACATCGACGTGGAAGCGGTCGACGGCTTTGCGGACTGCGCGCCGGCCCGCGAGCGAGTGCATTCGCCGGACTTCCAGGCGCGGCTCGCCGCATTGCGCGCAACGCCGCTGGTCGACTACGCCGGCGTGGCCGCGGCGAAATTCGAAGTGCTCGGCTTGCTGTTCGCCGACTTCTGCGCGCGGCATCTGCCCACCGAGGGCGCGCCGAGCGAGGCGGGCAGGGCGTTCCTGGCCTTCGTGGCGGAGCGCGGCGAGGCGCTGCGCCAGCACGCGCTGTTCGAAACCCTGCAGGCGCACTTCCTCGCGACCGAGGGCGGTGCTGCGGGAGCCTGGGACTGGCACGCCTGGCCGGCCGCCTGCCGCGATCCGTACTCCGCCGAGGTGACCGCCTTCGCGGTGGCGCATGCGCAGCGCGTGCAGTTCCACCAGTACCTCCAGTGGCTGGCCCACCGCCAGTTGATGCGCGCTGCGGCGCGCTGCGAGGCGCTGGGCATGGGCGTGGGCCTCTACGTGGACCTGGCCGTGTCGGTCGATCGCGCCGGCTCCGACACCTGGGGGGCGCAGCAGGTGTTTGCCGAAGGCGCCAGCGTCGGCGCGCCGCCCGACGAGTTCAACCCCGCCGGCCAGGGCTGGGGCCTGCCGCCGCTGCGGCCGGACCGCCTGCGCGCCGACGGCTACCGCTTCTTCATCGAGACACTGCGCGCCGGCATGCGCGGCGCGGGTGCGCTGCGCATCGACCACGTGATGGGGCTGATGCGCCTGTTCTGGATTCCGGAGGGCCGCAGCGCACGCGAGGGCGCGTATGTCTACTACCCGCTCGACGAGATGCTGGCGATCGTGGCGATCGAGAGCCACCGGCACCGCTGCATGGTCGTGGGCGAAGACCTCGGAACGGTCGAGGATGCGGTGCGCGATGCGCTGGCGAAGGCCGACGTGCTGTCGTACCGGCTGCTGTATTTCGAGAAGGGGCACGACGGGCGTTTCAGCCCGCCCGACAGCTATCCGCAGGCCGCGCTGGTCGCGATCAGCACGCACGACCTTGCGACCTTCGCGGGCTGGTGGACGGCAGAGGACCTGCGGGGCCGGCTCGCGCTGGACCTGTTCCCCGACCTCGCGGTCTTCGACAAGCAGCTGATGGACCGGGCGCAGGAACGCATCGAGCTGATGCAGGCCCTGCAGCAGGCCGGACTGGTGTCGCGCGAGGAGGTTGCCGAGGCGGCCGGGCTCGCGCTGCCGTCCGTGCGCATCGTGGAGGCGGCGCACGCTTTCCTGGCGGCCGCGCCCTCGGCGCTGATGATGGTGCAGCTGGAGGACGTGGCCGGCGTGGTGCCGCAAGCCAACCTGCCGGGCACGGTGGACGAGCACCCGAACTGGCGGCGCAAGCTGCCCGAGCCGGTGGCGGCCCTGGCCGCGGGCGAGCGCATGCGGGCGCTGGGCGAGGCCCTGCGTGCGGCCCGGCCGCGCCGGATCGAGCTGGCCGAAGGGAGTGCATCGCCGGACCTGCAGACCCGCGTGCCGCGCGCCACCTACCGGCTGCAGTTCCACAAGGACTTCGGCTTCGACGACGCGATCCGCGTGCTGCCCTACCTCGCGAAGCTCGGCGTGAGCCATGTGTACTGCTCGCCGATCCAGCGGGCGCGCCCGGGCAGCATGCACGGCTACGACGTGGTGGCGCATGCCGAAGTGAACCCCGAGCTCGGCGGCGAGGAGGGCTTCGCGCGCTTCGTCGCGGCGCTGAAGGCCAACGGCCTCGGCCAGTTGCTGGACATGGTGCCCAACCACATGGGCGTGTTCGGCGCCGACAACGCCTGGTGGATGGACGTGCTGGAGAATGGCCCCGCGTCGCTCTTCGCGCAGCACTTCGACATCGACTGGCATCCGCTCAACGTCGAACTGACCGGCAAGGTGCTGCTGCCCGTGCTGGGCGTGCATTACGGCGAGGCGCTGGACAACGGCGAGCTGGTGCTGCGCTTCGAGGACGCCACCGGGAGCTTCGCCGTCGGCTACTACGACCACCGGTTTCCGCTCGCGCCCGAGAGCTATCCGGTCGTGCTGGAGCGGGCGCTCGCGCGGCTCGGCGACGCGGCGGCGGCGGCGCGGCTCGCGAGCCTTTCGACCGCGTTTGGGCACTTGCCGCCGCGAGAAACGAGCGATCCGCAGGCGCAAGCGGAGCGTGTGCGCGACAAGGAGCTGCTCAAGGCCCGGCTCGCGCGGCTTGCACAGCGCCATCCCGCTGTCGCGCAGGCGCTCGTGGCCTCGGTGGCGGAACTGAACCTCGCCTCGCCCGAGGCCCGCGATGCGCTGCACCGGCTCATCGAGCTGCAGGCCTACCGGCTCGCGCACTGGCGGGTGGCGGCGGACGAAATCAATTACCGGCGCTTCTTCGACATCAACGACCTCGCGGCGGTGCGCATGGAGCGCGACGAGGTGTTCGAGGCCACGCAGTCGTTCGCGCTGGACCTGGCGGCCTCGGGCGTCGTGGACGGGCTGCGCATCGACCATCCCGACGGGCTGTACGACCCGGCCGACTATTTCCGCAAGCTCCAGGAAGGCTACGCACGCCGCGCCGGCCTGGTGCTGCCTACGCACGATGCACAGGGCCGGCCCGCCCGGCCGCTGTATGTGGTCGCGGAGAAGATCGCGGGCGGCCATGAGGAAGTGCCGGAAAGCTGGCATGTGCACGGCACCACCGGCTACCGCTTCGCGAACGTGGCCAACGGGGTGCTGGTCGACACCGCCGCCGAGGCGGGCGTGGTGCACGCATGGCAGCGCTTCACGGGCGAGATGGAGGACTTCGTCTCGGTCTGCCGTGCCGGCCGGCGCGAGGTGATGCGCAATGCGCTCTCGTCGGAACTGAACGTGCTGTCCACCGAGCTGCTGCGCATCGCGCGGGCCGATCGCAGCACGCGCGACTACACGCTCAATGCGCTGCGCCGCGCGTTGGCCGATGTCGCCGCGTGCATGTCGGTGTACCGGACCTACATCGTCGAGGCGCCCTCGGCGCAGGACATCCACTTCATCGACGAGGCCGTCGACGAAGCCGCGCGCCAGAGCGGCGATGCCGACCGCTCGATCTTCGATTTCGTGCGCAGCGCACTGCGCGGCGAGGCCGTTGCCTCGGCGCCGGCCGGGCTCGGCGAAAGGGTGCGCCGCTTCGCGGTGCGCTTCCAGCAGTTCAGCGCGCCGGTGGCGGCCAAGGGCGTGGAAGACACGGCGTTCTACCGCTACTTTCCGCTCAGCTCGCTCAACGAGGTGGGCGGCGAGCCGGACCAGTTCGGCATCGAGGTCGAGGCCTTCCATGCGCTGAGCGCCGACCGCGCGCTGCGCTGGCCGCACACGATGCTGGCGACCTCGACGCACGACAACAAGCGCTCCGAAGACGTGCGCAACCGCATCGACGTGCTCTCCGAGATGCCCGACGAATGGGTGAGGGCGCTGACCCGATGGCACGCCCTGTGCCGTGGCGCGCGCAAGAAGCTTGCGACCGGCGAGGCGCCCTCGCGCACCGACGAGTACCTGCTCTACCAGACGCTGCTCGGCAGCCTGCCCCTGGGCGGGCTCGATGCCGGCACCGCGCCGGCCTTCAGCGACCGCATCTGGCAGTACATGCAGAAGGCCGCGCGCGAGGCCAAGCTGCGCACGCGCTGGTCGCATCCCGATGCCGACTACGAAGCCGCGCTCGAGGGCTTCGTGCGCGAGCTGCTGGCGGACCCGAAGCAGGACGCCTGCCTGCCCGACATCCAGCGGCTGGCCGACCGGCTCGCCTGGTTCGGCGCCTGGAACAGCCTCACGCTCACGCTTCTGAAGTACGGCTCGCCCGGCGTGCCGGATCTCTACCAAGGCAGCGAGCTCGTCGAACTGAGCCTGGTCGATCCGGACAACCGCCGGCCGGTGGACTACGCGCTGCGCCAGGGGCATCTCGATGCGCTGCAGGCGATGGCCAGTGCGCAGGACCTCGCGGCGCGCGTGCACGCGCTGGCCGCCTCGCCGCACGACGGCCGCGCGAAGCTCTGGCTCATCTGGCGGCTGCTGTCGCTGCGGCGCGCGCACCCTGCGCTGTTCCGCGAAGGCAGCTACGAGCCGCTCGTGGTCGAAGGACCGATGCAGCGGCACGTGGTGGCGTTTGCGCGCCGGCACGGGGACCAGGTGCTGGTGATTCTTGCGGGACGGCTGTTCGTGGGCCTCGCGGCGCACGGTGCGGACGACGATGCCACGCCATCCCTGCCGGATGCGGCCCGCTGGAACGGCACGACGGTGCGCCTGCCCGAAGGGCTTGGTGCGGCGGCGCTCGACAACCTGCTGACCGGCGAATCGGTGGCCGCCGATGCAGGCACCGTGCGCCTGTCCGAGGCCTTGCGCCACATGCCGTGGGCGGCACTGGCCGTGGGCACCGCGTGATTCCTACATCGAGCCGCGCATTCCACCGACCTGCCGCAATGGGCGAGTCTCTAGCTTTGGATTCGTCGGGCATCCGCCCGGCGCAACCCCAAGGAGACTCCCCATGAACCGCACTTCCAGCTTGATTGCAGCCCTCGCGCTCGGCACGGCCGGCATCGCATTCGCACAAGGCAATCCGCCCACCACCACCCCGCCGAATCCCGCCACCGCGGCGGGCCAGCAAAACCCCTCGGGCGGCCCGATGGGCACCACCGGCACCACGCCGCAGAACACCTCGCCATCGGGCTCCACCGCCGCACCCATGGCGCAGGGTTCGCAAGGCACGAGCAGCAGCGGCAGCAGCAGCTCGACCATGGCCACCGAGCCGGCTCCCATGCGCCAGGCCCGTGCAGACCGCAACTGACGGCATGCAGCACTGCCCGCAACCTCGGGTGAGCATCGCGGGCCTGGGGTCCGCGGTGCTCGCGGCCTGCGTTCTTGCAGCGGCCTCGACCGCAGCCGCGGCCGCAGAGTCCGACGCGTCGAGGCTCGCGAAAGCGGCCGTTGCCTCGGGCGACAACCAGGGCGGGGCCTTCGCCGTGGTCGACAAGAAAAAGGCCCGCGTCTTCGTCTTCGATGCCGCCGGCCGGCCCTTGGGCGATGCGCCAGTGCTGCTCGGCCTGGCGCACGGCGACGACTCCGTGCCCGGCATCGGCGAACGCAAGATGTCCGAGATCAGGCCCGACGAACGCACCACGCCCGCGGGCCGCTTTGCGAGCGAGCCTGGCCGCAACCTGCAGGGCGAAGACATCGTGTGGATCGACTACGACGCCGCCGTCTCCATGCACCGCGTGCGCGCGAACAACAAGGCCGAGCGGCGCCTCCAGCGGCTGGCCACGCCCGGCGTGGACGACAACCGCATCTCGTACGGCTGCATCAATGTGCCGGCGAGCTTCTATGACACCCACATCCGGCCCGCGCTCGGGCAGCGCAAGGGCGTGGTCTACGTGCTCCCGGAGTCCGGGCCGATGCAGGCCCGTTTCAGCTTCGTGGCGCAGGAATAGCGGCCGGCAGTTCAGGCCGCCCCAACAGGCGCAGGAGCAGGCCCTCGAGATGCTGCGCATCGACCGGCTTGGTCAGGTGCGCGTAGAACCCGGCGGCCATGCTCGCGTCCCGGTCGGAAGCCTGGCCATAGCCCGTGACGGCAACCAGCGGCGGCGGATGCGCCACTTCGCGCCGGACCCGCTGCGCCACCTCGACGCCGCTGAAGCCCGGCAGTCCGATGTCCAGCAGCACGAGGTCGGGCTGCTCGACCTTGATCGCCTCCAGCGCCGAAGGTCCGTCACTCGCCGTGCGGGTCGCGTAGCCCAGGCTCTGGACCAGGAGGCACATCGTCTCTGCCGCATCGAGGTTGTCGTCGACCACCAGGACCATCTTTCGCGTCTCGGCGGCATCGGCCTTTTTCTTCTCCAGCGGTGCCGCGGCGCGGGGCAGGCGGATGACGAATTCGGCGCCATCGCCCGGCGTGCCCTTGCTGAACGCGCTGACCTCGCCGCCGTGCAGCGTCACCAGCTGCTGCACGAGCGTCAGGCCCAGCCCAAGCCCGCCCTGCGGCCGCGAGATCTCCTGCTCCCCCTGTGCGAACAGCGTGAAGATGTGCGGCAGGGAAGGGGGCGCGATGCCCGGGCCGTTGTCGCGCACGCTGATCTCGGCGCTGCCGCCGACCTCCCGCAGCGCCACCTCGATGCGGCCGCCTTCGGGCGTGAACTTGATGGCGTTGCTCAGCAGGTTGCAGACCACCTGGATCATGCGGGCGCGATCGCCGGTGATCCACGGCTCGTGGCCCGTGCCGTCGAAAACCAGCGCATGGCGCCGGGCATCGGCCGAGGGCTTCACCACTTCCAGCGATTCGTCGATCACGTCGGAAAGCTTCACCGGCTTGGATTCGAGGTGGATCTTGCCGTTCGTGATGCGCCCGACATCCAGCAGGTCGTCCACCAGCCGCGTGATCTGCTTGAGCTGCCGGCCGATGATGCTGCTCATCCGCGCCAGCGTTGCCGCGTCGGCCGCGGGCCCCAGCCGCTCCATGATCGCCACCGCGTTGGAAATCGGCGTCAGCGGGTTGCGCAGCTCATGGCCGAGCATGGCCAGGAAGGTCGTGATGCGGCGGCCCTCGTCCTCGAGGGTGGAGATGCGCCGGCGCTCCGTGAGGTCGCGCGTGACCTTCGCGAACCCGCGGTGGCGGCCCGTTTCGTCGAAGAGGGCGGTGATGATCACGCTGGCCCAGAAGCGGCTGCCGTCCTTGCGCACGCGCCAGCCTTCGTCCTCGAAGCGGCCGACCTCGCGCGCGACGCGCAGTTCGGTGTCGGGGAAGCCCGTGGCGGCCACCTCGGGTGGATAGAACACCGAGAAGTGCTTGCCGATGATCTCGTTCGCCTCGTAGCCCTTGTTGGCCTTCGCGCCGGTGTTCCAGCTCACGATGTAGCCGCCGGGGTCGAGCATGAAGATCGCATAGTCCTTCACGCCATCGACGATCAGCCGGAAGCGCTCCTCGCTGGCACGCAGCAGCTCGTCCTGCTTCTGGCGGCCCGACAGGTCGCGGGTGATCTTGGAGAAGCCGCGCAGCTTGCCGTCCGGGCCGGTGAGCCGGGTGATGACCACGCTGGACCAGAAGCGCAGGCCGTCCTTGCGCAGTCGCCAGCCTTCTTCCTCGAAGCGCCCCGTCTTCGCGGCGACTTCGAGTTCATGCTGCGGCCAGTTCTTCTTGAGCAGTTCGGGGGGGTAGAAGATCGAGAAGTGGCGCCCGATCACCTCGTGGGGTTCGTAGCCCTGCAGCTGCCTTGCGCCGGGGTTCCAGCTGAGCACGATGCCGCTGGGGTCCAGGAAGAAGATCGCGTAGTCGGTGATGGATTCGATCATCAGCCGGTAGTCGGCATCGGTGATCAATCCCAGGTTCAGGGGCGCGCTCAGATCGGGGGCCGTTTCGTTGGTGTGGACTGGGGCGCTGCCATCGGCCATTTTCTCGATCTCGTCTTGGAAGCCTGGGCGGCAAGGCACCGCTGTGGCGTGAAGTTAGTGGGTTTTGCCGCGCGCAGGTGTCGGACAACGCCGCTTGGCCGCAAGGCCGGGGGCGCCACATGCATGCACCACCGTCAGCTTCGCCGGGTCTTCGGAACGTCAAGTTCGACCCAGGCGGGCGCGTGGTCGCTGGCCCCGGTGCGCCCGCGCACGTCGCGGTCCACGCCGGCACTGCGCAGCATGGGTGCGAGTTCGGCGTTCAGCATCAGGTGGTCGATGCGAAGCCCGGCATCGCGCGGATAGCGATTGCGCCAGTAGGTCCAGAAGGTGAAGGGCGCACGCTCGGGATGGCAGGCACGGATCGCATCGGTCCAGCCTTGCGCGAGCAGCTGCGCGAAGGCCGCCCGGCTTTCGGGTTGCAGCAGCGCATCTTCGCGCCACGACGCCGGGTTGTAGATGTCGGCATCGGTGGGCACGACGTTGTAGTCGCCCGCCAGCACCACCGGCATGCCGCTCGCAAAGAGCTTCTTCGCATGCTTGTTGAAGGCGTCGAACCACTGCAGCTTGTAGTCGAACTTCGGTCCGGGCTGCGGATTGCCGTTGGGCAGGTAGAGACAGCCCACCACGATGCCGTCGACGACTGCTTCGAGATAGCGGCTTTGCGTGTCCTCTTCCATGCCCGGCAGGCCGCGCCCGGTTTCGATGGGCTCGCGGCCGCGCGCAAGAATGGCCACGCCGTTCCAGGCGCGCTGCCCGTGCGCGACCACGCCGTAGCCGGCATGCCGGATGGCATCGAGCGGCAGGTTGGCGTCGGGCGACTTGAGTTCCTGCAGGCACGCCACGTCGGGCCTGGACTCCGCGAGCCATTCGAGCAGGCGATCGAGCCGGCTGTTGATGCCGTTGACGTTGAATGTGGCGATCTTCATGTCGGGCAGTGAGGATGGCGCGAGGCCAGGGGGACGGGAAGAATGATGGCGGAATCTTCCGGCCTTCGCCGGCCCGGCGCGCGTCGGACAACGCATCTTCTTGGGCGATGACAAAGCCCCGCACGATCCTGCCGATGCTGGCCAAGGTGGCCGAGCGCCTGCCCGGCGAAGGCGACTTCCTCTTCGAGCCGAAGTGGGACGGCTTTCGCGCCATCGCGTTCCACGACGAGGCCGGCGTGCGAATCCAGAGCCGCGACGAGAAGCCGCTGGACCGCTACTTTCCCGACCTGCATGCGGCATTCGCCGAATGCCTGCCCAAAGGGTGCGTGCTCGATGGCGAGATCGTCATCGCCACGCCGTCGGGCCTGGACTTCGACGCGTTGCAGCAGCGCGTGCATCCCGCCGCCTCGCGGGTCGCGCGGCTCGCTGCGGAGACGCCGGCCGCATTCGTTGCCTTCGACATCCTGCGGCTCGATGGCCGCGATTGCATGGCGCGGCCGCAGGCCGAGCGCCGCCTGTTGCTCGAAGCCCTGCTCAGCGGTGCCGAACCGCCGTTGCGCCTGACGCCGATGACCACGGACCACACCCTGGCCCAGCGCTGGCTGCAGCACTTCGAAGGCGCGGGTCTCGATGGCGTGATGGTCAAGCCGGCCGAGGGCCCGTACCAGCCCGGCAAGCGGGCGATGTTCAAGGTGAAGCACGTGCGCACGGCGGACTGCGTGGTGGCGGGCTTCCGGTGGCACAAGAGCACCGTCGAAGGCGGGCCGGACGCCATCGGCTCGCTGTTGCTCGGGCTCTACGACGATGCAGGGCTGCTGCAGCACGTCGGCATGACCTCGTCGTTCGGCATGGAGGCGCGACAGAAGCTGGCCGCGGAACTGGCGCCGCTGCGCAAGCGCGCGATGGAGGGCCACCCGTGGATGGACTGGGCCAGCGAATCGAACGACGACACGCACCGCATGCCCGGCGCCCGGAGCCGCTGGAGTTCCGGCAAGGACCTCTCGTGGGAGCCGCTGCGCACAGAGCGGGTGTGCGAGGTGAAGTACGACCACCTGCAAGGCAACCGCTTTCGGCATGGCACGACCTTCATGCGCTGGCGGCAGGACAAGCCACCGGCTGCCTGTACTTACGCGCAACTGGAGGTGGTGCCGCCGTATGAACTGGCGCGGGTGTTCGGGGCTTAGAACGCTTCCCAAGCCGAGCGCGGAACACGCGTCAGGCCATGCCGAGATTGTCGCGTGGCTCGGCGGCCGGCCGCGAGCGAAGCTCGAAGTTCCGATGCCGTCCGCGCCTTGGCTGCGCCGTGGCAACCGCGCCGGCTTGCGGCGTTGCGGCGCCCAATGCGCCCCACAGGCCGGCGAAGCGAAGGTCGGCCTCCTTGCGAAGCCTGGCGATCTGCTCGATGCGCTGGCTCGGAATCTCAAGGCATCCGCCTTGCGTGCGCTGGTGGAGTTGATGGATGGCCGTGTAGGCGGCAGTTTCCGCTGCCATCCAGGCAACGAACGCAGAAGGGGCGGGTGTTTCGGCCATCGGTTTCTTTCAAGGGTGTCTGTGCACGGCGCCACGAATCTAGTGGCCCGCTCACAGCCTCTTGTAGTCCAGCGCCGCCAAGGTGCGCCCGAATGCGCCGTCGTGTGGAAGGGATGCAAAGCGCGGCGCGGGCGCTGCCGAGTGGGGCGCCGAGCCGCCGCTCGGTGGAAGGTTGCCCGGTCCCTTCTCGGGTTCCCTGATGCCGTAGAAGAACAGCACCATGACGACGGCGACCGCGATGGCCGCCAGCAGGGTCCACATCAGACGGCGGCCGAGGGCGCCTTGCTTGCGGTGTTGTTTAGGATCCATGTCGCTCGCTCCATGCATGTCAACGAACCGCCCGGGAGGCGGCCCTGAATCTGATTCCCTGATCTGGCCCCTGGCCGAACCTTGTCCCGTCCGCCTCGGGCGTTGTCAGTCCTTGTCCTTGCCCTTGTCCGCATCGTCGGTCCCGTGCCCGCGCCTGCGGCGCTCGGCGCGGGTCCGTTCGAGCGTGGCGTGGCTGGTCTTCGCCGCGGCCTCGCAGCGCTCGTGAAGCGCGATCAGTTCCCGGTCGGTGAGCTTCTCGATGCCCATGAATTCGTTCTGCGCGTTCGAGGAGCGGATCAATTCGTCCAGCTTCGTCTGCAGCGCGACGCCATCGCGGTTCTGCGTGTTCTGAATCAGGAACACCATGAGGAAAGTGACGATGGTGGTGCCGGTGTTGATGACCAGCTGCCAGGTTTCAGAGAAGCCGAAGAAGGGCCCCGCCACCGCCCAGGCGATGACGACGGCCACGCACACCAGGAAGGTGAAGGGGCTTCCTGCAATATGCGCAATCTTGTTGGCGAACGATGCGAACAGACGGTCCATGGCTGAAATTGCTCCTGGCGCAGAAGATGTGCGCGGGCGTTCAGGCAGTGCGTCGGCCAGCGCCGCGAGAAGGACTTCATGGAGTTCCTGCGAGCGCGTCGGCGGGCTGGCCGTGGGATGCCACCGGCTATTTCCTGTACCCCAGCCGCTTCATCGGCTCGGCCAGCCCCTGGCGTTTCTTCCAGTAGCCGGCCCACGGGTCCACGGTCTGGAAGGACAGGTATTCGCGCGCTGTCCGGACGTTCCATTGCGATCCGCTCTGGATGGAGGCCAGGTCGTCCCATGCGATCGGCATCGAGACGCCCAGCCCCGGCCTCGCGCGTGCGGAGAAGGCGGCGGCCGTCGTCGCGCCATGGCCGTTGCGCAGGTAGTCCACGAACAGCTTCCCCACGCGGTTGGCCGGCCCGCTCCTGGCCACGAAGCGCGAAGGAATGGTCCGTGCCAGATGCTGGACGATGGCCTGCGAAAACCCCTTGACGGTGTCGTAGTCGTACCGCGGCGCCAGCGGCACCACCACGTGCAGGCCCTTGCCGCCGCTGGTCTTGAGCCAGGCCTGCAGGCCGATGGCTTCGAGCATCGCGCGCACCAGCGTGGCCGCTTCCTGGACCTGCTCCCAGCCCGTGCCTTCCCCGGGGTCGAGGTCGAAGATCATCCGGTCGGGCTTGTCGATGTTCCGGGCCGACGAGTTCCAGGTATGGAACTCGATCACGTTCATCTGCGCCGCGCCGGCGAGCGCCCTGGCGTTGCCGATCTCGAGCAGGGACGCATGGTTCGGCCACAGGCTTTCGGGCAGTTCGGTGATGCCGGGAATGCCGATCTTCTCGCCGTGCTTCTGGAAGAACAGCTCGCCGGTCACGCCCGTGGGGCCGCGCACCAGGGAGCAGGGGCGGCCCTTCAGGTGCGGCAGGATGAATTCGGCGATGGAGTCGTAGTAGCGCACCAGGTCCAGCTTGGTGACGCCCGTGGCGGCATCGATGACCCTGTCGCCGTGGGTCACCTTGATCGATGCGCCCGGCGCGGAGGCTGCCGCCGCCTTCCTGGTGTTTGCCGCGGACGTTGGCGCACCGACCGCCTTGGGCCGCTCTCGCACGATGACCTTCGCGGGCTTGTCGTCGCGCAGCCCGATGAAGGAGGCGTGGCGTATCTGGTCGTCGGGCGTCCATGCCGCAAAGCTCACTTCGGCCAGGAGCTGCGGTTTCACCCAGTGCTCGCTGGCCGCCCTGCGCCTGGACCACCGGCCCGGCTTCGAAGCGCCCTTCGAGAAAGGCGGGCTCGGAGCCTCGAGCGGCAACAGCTTCTGCTTGATTTCGCGCGCTTCTTCCGCATTCCAGCCCGTGCCTACGCTGCCCACCGAAGCCAGTTTTCCGGATGCATCGTGGATGCCCAGGAGCAGGCTGCCGACCTGGTCGCTCTCGTCGGTGCGGTCGGTGTATCCGCAGATGACGAACTCCTGGCGCAGCTTGCACTTGAGCTTCAGCCAGGTCTCGCTGCGGCGGGAGACGTAGGGCGCGTCGGCGCGCTTGGCGATCACGCCTTCCATCTGCATCTGGCAGGCGGAGCGCAGGAGCGAGGCCGGGTCGGCTTCGAAGTCGGCGCTGAACCTCACATGCTCGCTGGCCTTGCTGGCGAAAAACTCCTTGAGCAGTTCCCGCCGCTCCCGCAGCGGCACCTGCCGGAGGTCGTGGCCTTCGAAGAAGGGCGCATCGAACACGAAGAAGACGATGCGCTCGGCGCCCCGGCTGCGCTCGAAGGCGTTCTGCAAGGCGTTGAAATCCGGCGCGCCGCTGGGGCCCAGCACCACGATTTCCCCGTCCAGGAAGGAAGCGCGAAGGCCGAGCTTGCCGAGTTCGGCGGCCAGCGCCGGCATCTTCGCCGCCCAGTCGTGGCCGCCGCGCGTCATCAGCGCGACCTTGCCCTTGTCGAGCCGTGCCATCAGCCGATAGCCGTCGAACTTGATTTCATAGAGCCACTCGCCGACGGAGGGGACGCCCGCCGCCAAGGTCGCGAGTTGCGGCTTGATCTCGGCCGGCAGCGCCGTCTTGCGGCCGGCGCCGAGCGGCCTGGACTTCCTTGCGGGAGCAGGAACACGGGGAGGGGGCGCGGCGATCGGCTTGGCGATCACGCTGTCGGGCAGGGCGGTGACCACGTCGTAGTCGGCGTGCGCGCGCGCGTGCTCGTCCTTCTTCTTGAACAGGAGCCATGGCTCCTGCCGCTCGCCGCCCTTGGCGATATTGACCAGCTCCCACAGGCCCTGGAGCTTCTGTCCATGCAGCCGGAACACCAGCTTGCCGGCGGCCAGGCCCGCACGCGGATCGCCGACCGGCTCCCACGTGCCGTTGTCCCAGACGATGACGGTGCCCGCGCCGTACTGCTTCGGCGGGATCGTGCCTTCGAAGGAGGAATAGGAAATCGGATGGTCTTCCACGTGGATGGCCATGCGCTTTTCCTTCGGGTCGAAGCTGGGCCCCTTGGGCACTGCCCACGAGACCATCACCCCGTCGAGCTCGAGCCGGAAGTCGTAGTGCAGCCGCGATGCCGCGTGTTTCTGCACCACGAACGTGAGCGCATGCGGGCTCGGCCGGCCGCCTTCGGCCGGCTCCGCCGTCACCGCGAAGTTTCGTTTGGACTTGTAGGTCGAAAGCGCGTCGCCCTTGGCCATCGGTTCCTCTTTCCTCCAGATGCTGCAGCGAGCGAAACGGCGGTTTCAGGAGGGCGTCTCGACCTGGGACATCGCGCGTCGTCGCTCGCCTGCCGGCGCGCTCGAGTTCAACCTGGCGCGGCCGAGCGGCGTGATCCTGAGGATGATGGCAACGCGCGACCCCGGTTCGCTCCGGGCCGGCGGCAGCATGGCCTCGACGAGCTGCGCCGCATGAAGGACGGCCGCGCAATGAATGTCGGCTTCATCGCGCACCGCCAGAGGGAACGAGGCCTCTTCGATGCTGGCGAGAAAATCCATCGGCATAGGCTTCCTCCGGAAATGTGAGGGCCGAACCATCGCACCGCCGGCCGTGCGTGGCTGTCGGACGACATCGGAAAAGCAGGGCGGTGTCCCGGCTCATCCTTGCGCGGCGTCGTCCAGCCGATGGGCCAGGAAGAACCGGAGCATCTCGCGGCTGGCATCGACGCCGTCGGGCTGTGTATAGCTGCCTTGCGCGCTGCCGCCCGACCAGGCATGGCCTGCGGCGTGAAGACGCCAGTGCTCGGCATCGCCACGGGCGGCGGATGCGGGATAGAGCGTTCGCGTGAAGCGACGCCCCGACGGAGATCGACCTTCGGAGACCTCTCCCGGGGCCGCACCCGCCAGGACGGCCAGCCCGTTGCTTGCATGGACGGTCGTGTCCGCATCGCCATGAAAAACGATGGTGGGCCGCAAGGTCGCGTCCGCATCGGGACGCGCAGGCGACGCCCCGGTTTTCATGACGCTCAGCGCCGACATCATGTCGTGCGCGGCGCCGTGCGGAAGCCCCGAGTGCACGCCAATCGCGGCGTAGATATCGGGATAGCAATGGCCCAGGACGTCCGCCATCGCCCCGCCTGCCGACAGGCCGGCCACATAGACACGGCGACGATCCGCCTGCTGCTGCTCCACGACGTGCTGGGTGAGGGCGGCCAGCAAGCCCGGTTCGCCCCGGCCGCGCTGCTGGTGCTGGGACTTGAACCAGTTCCAGCATTTCTGGCCGTGGGCCCGCTGCGCCTGTTCGGGGTAGAGCACGATGGCCCCATGTTCGCGCGCGTGCTCGTTCATGCGCGTGCCCGCCGCGAAGTCCGCCGCACCCTGGGTACAACCGTGGAGCATCACGACCAGCGGTCGCGGTGCCACGGGCTGCCCGGGCACTTCCGCCGGCACGAAGAGCATGTAGTCGATGGACCGGCCCTGGTGCGCGAAGCTGCCCTTGGTCCATTGGGCGGTGGTGGCCGGTTCGCGCGGGGAGGGGGCCTCGGGCGTCACGGGTGTTTCGTGTGTGTCTGGCTCGGTCTCGATCACCCGCGTCTCGACGTCGATCACGTCTGTTTCGGCCAGCGTCGGCTTCGATGCGACAGGCGATGCCGGCGGTGGCTCGACCCCGCCGCGCAAGGCGCGCTGGATCGCGTCGGTGGCCTCGGACAGGCGACCGTTGCGCGTGAGGTGGGCAGCCTCCTTCATGAGGCCCGCGAAAAGTGGATTCATGGATGTGATGGCCCGGGTAAACGGTGGATCGGTGGGTTGGCGAGTCATCGGATGCGCCCTGCCAGCGCAGCCTTGACCTCTGGCGACGCATGAAGCGCGCCGAGCACGGTGAGCGAGTCGATGGTGGCCCGCGCGAGCGCTGCGCTGACGTCGGGCGCAATGACTGCAAGACCCAGCACGCGGATCTGGAGCGTCTGGCCCGCGGCACGCACGGCCTCCAGGTCTGCCGCCGAGAAGCTCTGGAGCCCCAGCACCAGCATCTTGCGCGACGCCGCCTGGCGCAGCACGTCGGCATGGGAGGCCAGATGCGTGCGAACAGCCGTGCGGATGAAGTCCGTGCGATTCGAATAGAAGCCCTCCGCCACGAGCAGGTCGATGTGCCCCAGATCGACGAAGCCCATGTTGACGGTGATCTTCTCGGACTCCGGGGTCTTGGCGATGACGGGTGACGGCGGGGATTTGGATGGCATGTGGCATCCTACCACCATCCATATGGATGGCGTCAGGATGGTTTTCTGCCACTGCAGAGCGAAGTGGCGCTTTTGGGCTCCCGCCCGGCTTCGCGGCCTAGCCCACCGGGAGCGTCGTTACCGAAGCACCAGCACCGGCAGCGTCGAATGCGCCAGCACGTGCTGCGTCTCGCTCCCCAGCAGCAGCCGCTTGATGCCCTTGCGCCCGTGCGATGCCATCACGATCAGGTCGCTCTTGTGCTTCCGGGCCGCCGAGATGATCGATTCCGCCACGAGGTCCGAGTTGGCTGTGGCCGTCTTGATCCGCACGCCGCTCTCCCTGGCGCGTGCGCTCACGGTGTCGAGCATCGCCTGTGCTTTCTCTGCCCACTGCTTCTCGACGCGGCCGATGTCTTCCGGCGAAAAGGTCATCGAGCCCTCGAAGTAGCTGCGCGGATAGCGCGGGATCACGTTGAGGGCCACCAGGTCGGCATCGTTCTGGGCGGCCAGCGCGATCGCGCTGGTGACGGCTTTTTTGGAGAGCGTGGAACCGTCAGTGGCGACGAGGATGCGTTTGAACATGAAGCTTCTCCTGGAAGGTGTGCGAAGAGCTTAGGCAGGCCGCGGCCCCGGACGTTGATGCAGATCAAAGGGCAGGGCGAGGGCGGCCCTTAGCCTCGCTTCGATGCAAGCTGCGCTCGCCTCGCTTTCCCCTGTTTCTTCGCAACCCTCGTCCGCACCGGCCGCCGACGAGCGCTGGCAGGTGCTCGACGATCCGGCCGAATGGCCGGAGTTCGGCCGGGCGGCCGGGGGCGATGCGGGCACCGGTCCGTGGACCTCGCAGGTCGTGGTGCAGGGCATGCATTGCGCCGCCTGTGCCCTCACCGTGGAAGCCGCGCTGTGCAAGGTGCCCGGCGTGATCGAAGCGCAGGTGAATGCGGGGAGCCAGCGGGCGCGCGTGGTGTGGTCGCCCGCGGCCACGCGGCCTTCGCGCTGGTTCGAGGCTTCGGCCGCTGCCGGCTACCCGCTGCTTCCCGCCGGCAGCCAGTTCGCGCGCGCGCAGCGGTCGCGAGATCTGCGCATGGCGCTGTGGCGCTGGCTGGTCTCGGGCTTCTGCATGATGCAGGTGATGATGTACGCCTACCCGGCCTACATCGCCCGGCCCGGCGACATGACGGCCGATGCCGCGCAGCTGCTGCGCTGGGCCTCCTGGGTGCTCACGCTGCCGGTGGTGCTGTTCTCCTGCGGTCCCTTCTTTCGCAGCGCGTGGCGCGACCTGCGCGCGGGGCGCATCGGCATGGACCTGCCGGTCGCCCTGGGCGTGCTCGTGACCTTCGCGGTCAGCAGCGCCGCCACCTTCGATGCGGGCGGGCCGCTCGGCCACGAGGTCTATTTCGACTCGCTGGCCATGTTCGTCTTCTTCCTGTTGACCGGCCGCTGGTTCGAGGCACGCCTGCGCGACCGCACCGCGGGCGCCCTCGAGGCGCTGATGAACCGGCTGCCCGACAGCATCGACCGCCTCGCACCCGATGGCAGCTGGACCCGCGTGGCCGTGCGGCGGCTCGCCGTCGGCGAAGTGGTGCGCGTGCGCCCGGGCGAGGCCTTTCCGGCCGACGGCATGGTGACGGAAGGCGACACCAGCGCCGACGAGGCCCTGCTGACCGGCGAATCCCGCCCCGTGCCGCGCCCCTGCGGCAGCCGCGTGCTGGCCGGCAGCCACAACCTCTCCGCTGTGGTGCAGGTGCGCATCGAATCGGTGGGCGAGGGCACGCGCTTCGCGCAGATCGTGCGGCTGATGGAAAGCGCCGCCTCGCGCAAGCCGCGCCTCGCGCTGCTGGCCGACCGGGTGGCGCGGCCGTTTCTCGTCGCGGTGCTCGCATCGGCGGCGCTGGCGGCGATGTTCTGGTGGCATGCCGACCCGGGCAAGGCGCTGATGGTTGCGGTGGCGGTGCTCATCGTGACCTGCCCCTGTGCGCTCTCGCTCGCGACGCCGGCCGCGATGCTCGCGAGTGCCGGCGCCCTGGCGCGCGGCGGTGTGCTGACATCGAACCTGCAGGCGCTGGAGGCGCTGGCATCGGTCGACACGGTGGTGTTCGACAAGACCGGCACGCTGACCGGCGACATTCCGCGCCTCGAGCGCGTCTATTGCCGGCAGGGCCTGCGGCCCGGCGATGCGCTCGAGATGGCCGCGGCGCTCGCGGCGCAATCGATCCATCCCGTGGCGCGGGCGCTGGTGAATGCATGGCAAGCGCAGTTCCGCGCAATGCCCGACTGGACCGTGGAACGGACCACCGAGACGGCCGGGCTTGGGCTCGAGGGTTCGATGCATCGTCCACGTGCGAGCGCTCGGACAGACAGGCGCACGCGCCTGGGCTCATCGACCTTCTGCAACGTGAAGCCGCTGGATGTCGACACGGCACAGGTCCATCTTTCCGACGACCAGGGATGGGTCGCCAGCTTCGTGCTGGCCGAAGAACTCCGCCCCGACGCCGCTGCCGCGGTGGCCGCATTGCGTGCACAGGGCCTGACGGTGCGGCTGCTCTCGGGCGACCGCGACAGCGCCGCCAAGGAGATCGGCGCGCGCGCCGGCATCGACTTCGCAGAGGGCGGCTGCACGCCCGAAGACAAGCTGGCCGTGCTCTGGCGCCTGCAGGCCGAGGGCCGCCAGATCGCGATGGTGGGCGACGGGCTCAACGACGGCCCCTCGCTGGCACGCGCGAACGCCTCGTTCGCCTTCGGCCGCTCCGTGCCGCTGTCGCGTGCGCGCGCCGATTTCGTCGTGCCGGGCGACAGGCTCGCAAGCATTCCGGAGGCCATCGCGCAGGCCCGCAAGACGCTGCGCGTGGTGCGGCAGAACCTGTTCTGGTCGGCCGGCTACAACGCGCTGTGCGTGCCGCTCGCCGTCGCGGGCTGGCTGCCGGCGTGGCTTGCGGGCCTGGGCATGGCGGCGAGCTCGCTCGTGGTGGTTCTCAACGCGGCACGGCTGGGCGTTGCCGTTGCCGGCAGCAAGGCAGGCCGCTGATGGACATCCTCTTCCTGCTCATTCCGCTGTCGGTGATGCTGGTCCTCGCCATCCTCGGCGGGCTCTGCTGGGCCATCGAGCGCGGCCAGTTCGAAGACATCGACGCCGAAGGCGACCGCATCCTGCGCGGCGATTGATTTGCATCAACCCCCGAGGGAAGGGCCGCATCGAAACTGCCCTCAACTCATTCAAGGGCACGACGATGCAACAACCGAACCCTCCCGCCGCGGCCTACGACGACACCGTCGTGCGGCAGTTCGCGCTCATGTCCGTGGTCTGGGGCGTGGTCGGCATGCTGGTCGGGGTGATCATCGCCTCGCAGCTGACGTTCCCCGAACTCAACCTCGGCATTCCATGGCTCAGCTACGGGCGGCTGCGGCCGCTGCACACCAACGCGGTCATCTTCGCGTTCGGCGGCTGCGCGCTGATGGCCACGAGCTTTCACGTGGTGCAGCGCACCTGCCAGGTTCCGCTGTTCGCGCCGAAGCTCGCGTCGTTCGTGTTCTGGGGCTGGCAACTCGTGATCGTGGCGGCCGCCATCAGCCTGCCGATGGGCTACACCAGCGGCAAGGAGTACGCCGAGCTCGAGTGGCCCATCGACATCCTGATCGCAGTCGTCTGGGTGTCCTATGCCATCGTGTTCTTCGGCACCATCGGCATCCGCAAGGTACGCCACATCTACGTGGCGAACTGGTTCTTCGGCTCTTTCATCATCGCGGTGGCGCTCCTGCACATCGTCAACAGTGCCGCGATTCCCGCGGGCTGGATGAAGAGCTACTCGGCCTACGCCGGCGTGCAGGACGCGATGGTGCAGTGGTGGTACGGCCATAACGCGGTCGGCTTCTTCCTCACCGCGGGCTTCCTGGGAATGATGTACTACTACATCCCCAAGCAGGCGGGCCGCCCGGTGTATTCGTATCGGCTGTCCATCGTCCATTTCTGGGCGCTGATCTTCACCTACATGTGGGCGGGTCCGCACCACCTGCACTACACCGCGCTACCGGACTGGACCCAGTCGCTGGGCATGGTGTTCTCGCTGATCCTGCTGGCGCCGAGCTGGGGCGGAATGATCAACGGCGTCATGACGCTCTCGGGCGCCTGGCACAAGCTGCGCACCGACCCGATCCTGCGCTTCCTGATCGTGGCGCTGTCGTTCTACGGCATGGCGACCTTCGAGGGGCCGATGATGTCCATCAAGACCGTCAACGCCCTGAGCCACTACACCGACTGGACCATCGGCCACGTGCATGCCGGCGCGCTCGGCTGGGTGGGCTTCATCACCATGGGCTCGCTCTACTACCTGATTCCGCGCATGTACGGCCGCACCGAGATGTACAGCGTGAAGGCCATCGAGGCGCACTTCTGGATGGCCACCATCGGCATCGTTCTCTACATCGCGGCCATGTGGATCGCGGGCGTGATGCAGGGCCTGATGTGGCGCGCGATCAACCCCGACGGCACGCTCACCTACACCTTCGTGGAGAGCGTGAAGGCCACCTTCCCGTTCTACCTGGTGCGCCTGATCGGCGGGCTCCTCTATCTGTCGGGAATGCTGGTGATGGCCTGGAATGTCTGGATGACCGTCATCTCCGGCTCCTCGGTGCGCGCCCGGATTCCTGTCCCCGCCATGAACCCCGCCTGAGGACGCCCCATGAACCCGAAACTGAACAAGCCCACCGGCTTCACCCACGAGAAGATCGAGACCAACAACCTGCTGATGATCGTGCTGATCCTCGTGGTGGTGGCCATCGGCGGCCTGGTGGAAATCGTTCCGCTCTTCTTCCAGAAATCGACCACCGAGGCGGTGACCGGCGTCAAGCCGCTCACGCCGCTGCAGCTGGCCGGCCGCGACATCTACCTGCGCGAGGGTTGCTACAACTGCCACTCGCAGATGATCCGGCCCTTCCGCTCGGAGACGCTGCGCTACGGCCACTACTCGGTGGCCGGCGAGTTCGTCTACGACCATCCGTTCCAGTGGGGCAGCAAGCGCACCGGCCCCGACCTGCATCGCGTGGGCGGCAAGTACAGCGACGAGTGGCACCGCATCCACCTGAACAACCCGCGCGACCTGGTGCCCGAGTCGAACATGCCGGCCTACACATGGCTGGACAAGACCCTCGTCGATGCCGAGGCCATGCCCTCCCACCTGCGCGCGCTGCGCCGGGTCGGCGTGCCCTACACCGACGAGGAAATCGCCGGCGCCACCGAAGCCGTGAGCGGCAAGACCGAGATGGAGGCCACCGTGGCCTACCTGCAATCGCTGGGCCTGGCGCTCAAGTAGGGAGGACGAAGAAATGATCGACATCACCACCTTGCGCGTTGCGGCCACCGTTGCCTGCTTCGTCGTCTTCATCGGCATCGTCGCCTGGGCGTATTCGCGCCGCAACGCGGAAGACTTCCAGGAAGCCGCCCGCCTGCCGTTCGAACAGGACTGAAGGGAGAACCACGATGAGCGATTTCATCCATCATTTCTGGTCGGACTACGTGGCGATCGTCTCGCTGGCCAGCATCCTGGCCTGCGCGGTGCTGCTCTGGCTCACGGCGCGCAAGCGCGTGGCATCGAGTGCCGACAACACCACCGGCCACGTGTGGGACGAGGACCTGCGCGAAGCCAACAACCCGCTGCCGATGTGGTGGGTCGGGCTGTTCGTGCTGACCATCGTTTTCGGGCTGGGTTACCTGGTCGTGTTCCCCGGCCTGGGCAGCTTCAAGGGGCAGTCGGACTGGAGCTCGCGCGGCGAGTACGAAGCCGATGTCGCCAAGGCCACGCAGGAGCTCGCGCCCGTCTATGCGAAGTACGCCGCCATGCCGGTGGAAGAGGTCGCGGGCGACCCCCAGGCCAGGGCCATCGGCGAGCGCCTGTTCATGAACAACTGCTCCCAGTGCCACGGCTCCGATGCGCGCGGCAGCAAGGGCTTTCCCAACCTCACCGACAAGGACTGGCTGCACGGCGGCACGCCCGAGAAGATCGTGGAGACCATCACCAAGGGCCGCATCGGCGTGATGCCGCCCATGGCCGCGGCGGTCGGCACGACGGACGACGTGAAGAACGTGGCCAACTACGTGCTGAGCCTCTCGGGCGAGCCGCACGACTCGGTGCGCGCCGGCCTCGGAAAGTCGAAGTTCACCACCTGCACGGCCTGCCACGGCGTCGGCGGGGTCGGCAACCAGGCCCTCGGGGCACCGAACCTCAGCGACAAGGTCTGGCTGCACGGCTATGGCGAGGCCGCCATCGTCCAGATGATCAACGCGGGCAAGCACAGCGAGATGCCTCCGCAGGAAGGCCGCCTCACCGAGGCGCAGATCCGCATGCTGGCGTCGTACGTCTGGGGTTTCTCCAACAGCCCGGCCACGCCCGCGGCCACGCCCTGACGGCGCCGCGCCATGACCCGCAAGATCATTCCCATCGTCAGCGCGGGCAGCGAGGAGATCGGCCTGTACGAGGCCACGCAGAAGATCTACCCCCGCACGGTGCGCGGCATGTTCGCGCGCTGGCGCTGGGCCATGGTCTTTCTCACCCAGCTGGTCTTCTACGGGCTGCCGTGGGCCGAGTGGGGCGGCCGGCAGATGGTGCTGTTCGACCTGGCCGCGCGCCGCTTCTACATCTTCGGCCTGGTGCTGTATCCGCAGGACCTGATCTATCTCTCGGGCTTGCTGGTGGTGAGCGCGCTGGCGCTCTTCCTGTTCACCGCTGTGGCAGGCAGGCTGTGGTGCGGCTATGCATGCCCGCAGACCGTCTACACCGAGATCTTCATGTGGGTGGAGCACAAGATCGAAGGCAACCGCACCGCACGCATGCGGCTGGACGCCGAACCGATGTCGCTCGAGAAGCTGGTGAAGAAGTGGTTCAAGCACCTCGTGTGGATCGGCATCGCGATGTGGACCGGCTTCAGCTTCGTGGGCTACTTCACGCCGGTGCGCGAACTGGGCATGGCCTTCCTGCAGACGCAAATGGGCTCCTGGGAAGTGTTCTGGGTGTTCTTCTACGGCTTTGCCACCTACGGCAATGCCGGCTTCATGCGCGAGCAGGTCTGCAAGTACATGTGCCCCTATGCGCGCTTCCAGAGCGCCATGTTCGACCGCGACACGCTCATCGTCACCTACGACCCGCAGCGCGGCGAGCCGCGCGCGCCGCGCCGCAAGGGGCCCGATCCGCGCACGCTCGCGCTGGGCGACTGCATCGATTGCGGCCTGTGCGTGCAGGTGTGCCCGACCGGCATCGACATCCGCCAGGGCCTGCAGTACGAGTGCATCGGCTGCGGCCTGTGCGTGGATGCCTGCGATACCGTGATGCAGAAGATGGCCTACCCGCCCGGGCTGATCCGCTACGACACGCAGAACGGCACCGAGGCTGGCTGGTCGCGCCGCGTGCTGCGGCCGCGCGTGCTGGTCTACACCGGCGTGCTTGCGCTGCTGGTAGCGGGCCTGCTGGCCAGCCTGGTCGTGCGCACCCCGTTCAAGGTCGACGTGGTGCGTGACCGCGCTTCGCTGGCCCGCATCGCCGAGGGCGGTCGGCTGGAGAACGTCTACCGCCTGCAGATCATGAATGCCACCGAGAAGCCGCAGCACTACCGCATCACCGCCGACGGGCTGGACGGCCTGAGCGTGTCGCCGGAGGAGGTGGTGGAGGTCGATGCCGCCCAGTCGCGCTGGGTCGCTGTGCGCTTGCAGGTGCCCTACGGCGCCGTGCCGGCCGGCTCGCACACGGTGCATTTCGCCATTCGCGAAGAGGGCGGCGGCGCGCAGGTGTCTGAAAAAGCGGCCTTCCTGGTGCCGCGCTGAAAGGTCGAGATGAATGCTGCAACGACGAACGACAAGCCGATGGATGCCTGGTGGCGCCATCCGCTGCTCTGGATGGTGATCGGCGGGCCCGCCGTGGTGGTGGTTGCGAGCTTCGTGACCTTCTGGCTGGCCTGGCGCAGCCCCGATGCGCTGGTGTCCGAGGACTACTACCGCGAAGGCGTCGAGATCAACAAGACCCTGGCCGCCAGGAAGCTGCTGCCTGCGCTGGCCGGCCGCAATCACGCGGCCACCCCTGCGGGCGATGTGCCGCTGCCCGAACGAAAGGCGGCGCCGTGACCGGACTGCGCCAGATCGTCGGCGTGCTGTGGCCGTCTTTCCTGGTGGCCTGCGCGATGGAGATGCTGGTGTTCGCGCTCGTCGATCCGGTCAGCGTGTACTGCGGCGCCGATGCGCTGCACATGTCGCGCCAGGGTGCCTACACGACGGCCTTCTTCGTCTTCTGGCTGATGGCCGCGGCTTCGAGCGCCTGCACGGTGCTGCTGGCCGCGAGGCCCGAGGTCGAACGCCGCGACGCTTCCTTGCGGACGCCCCCGCCATGAACCATCCCGCTTTCGCTCCTGCTCCCGCTCCTGCTCCTGCCTCGGCACAGGCCGTACTGCCCCTCGAACTGCTGCGCGAGTTCGATGTTCCCGGCCCGCGCTACACCTCCTATCCCACGGCCGACCGCTTCATCGACGCCTTCGGTGCCGACGACTACACGCAGGCGCTGCGCGTCCGGCGCGAAGCGGCCGCCGGGGCGCCGCCGCTGTCGCTCTACGTCCATATACCGTTCTGCGAATCGCTCTGCTACTACTGCGCGTGCAACAAGATCGTCACGCGCCACCGCGAGCGCGGCCGGCAGTACCTGGCCTATCTCGCGCGCGAGGTGGAGTTCCAGGTCGCGCAGCTGGGGCGCAGCGCCACCGTCGCCCAACTGCACCTGGGCGGCGGCTCGCCCACGTTCCTCGATGACGCGGAACTGGGCGAACTCATGGCGTTGCTGCACCGCTCGTTCGCGTTCGTGCCGGGCGGCGAGCGCTCCATCGAGATCGATCCGCGCACGGTCGATGCGCAGCGCCTGGCCAACCTGGCCGCGCTGGGCTTCAACCGCCTGAGCTTCGGCGTGCAGGACTTCGACCCCGGGGTGCAGCAGGCGGTGCACCGCATCCAGCCCGCGTCGCAGGTCTTCGCGCTCATGGACGCGGCCCGCGCGCTCGGTTTCGAGTCGATCAACGTCGATCTCATCTACGGATTGCCGCGCCAGAACGACGCGTCCTTCGGGCGCACGCTGGCGCAGATCCGCGACCTGCGGCCCGACCGCATCGCGCTGTATGCCTATGCGCACCTGCCTGAGCGCTTCAAGCCGCAGCGGCGCATCGCGGCCGACGAGCTGCCCGATGCGGCCGCGCGGGTGCGCATGCTCGGTGCCGCCATCTCGGAGCTCACCGAGGCGGGCTATGTCTACATCGGCATGGACCACTTCGCGTTGCCCGGCGACCCCCTCGCGATTGCGAAAAGAGAAGGGCGGCTGCACCGCGACTTCCAGGGCTACGGCGTGCGGCCCGAGGGCGATCTCGTTGCGCTGGGTGTGTCCGGCATCGGCCGCGTGGGCGCCACCTACAGCCAGAACGCCAAGACGCTCGACGAGTACTACGACCTGCTCGACCAGGGCCGACTGCCCGTGGTGCGCGGGCTGGCGCTCTCGCGCGACGACCTGCTGCGGCGCGCGGTGATCATGGCGCTCATGTGCCGCGGCCGCGTCGACTTCAACGCGATGGGCGAGGCCTACGCGGTCGACTTCCGCCGTTACTTCGCCACCGAGTTCGCCGCGCTCGGCCCGCTGGTGGCCCAGGGCCTGGCGCGGTTGAGCGACCACGACCTCGTGGTTACCGAACAAGGGTGGTTCCTGGTGCGTGCTGTCGCGATGGTGTTCGACCGGTATTGCCGCGCGCACCGCGCGCGCTTCTCGCGGGTGGTCTGACCATGCAGCTCGCGCTCGCCGGTGCTGCGCTCCTGATGGGCCTTGCGGGCGGGCCGCATTGCGTGGCGATGTGCGGCGCGGCATCGGCGGCGGTGATACGGATCGTGCCGCTGAGGTCCACCGTCCCGGCGGGGCAGGGCGCCATGCCGGCGATGACCGCGCCGGCCGCTTTTCATTTGGGCCGAATCGCAAGCTATGCAGTGGCAGGTGCGATCGCTGCCGCGAGCGTCGAAAGCCTGGCCCAGGCCAGCACCCATGTCGCCGCGTTGCGGCCGCTGTGGGTGCTGATGCACGTCTTCGTGTTCGCCTGGGGCGCGATGCTCGCCGCCACGGGGCGGCAGCCGCTGTGGGCCCAGCGCATCGGCCGCGGCCTCGAATCGCGTCTTCGCCCGCTCGCAGGCCGCACATGGCTGGGCGTGCTGGCCACCGGCTTGCTGTGGGTGGCGCTGCCGTGCGGGCTGCTCTATTCGGCGCTGATGATGGCCAGCCTGGGCAATGGCCCGCTGCAGGGCGCGATGTTGATGGCGTTGTTCGCGCTCGGCAGCGGCGCTTCGTTGGTGCTCGGCCCCTGGCTCTGGCAGCGGCTTCGCTGGGTTGGCGGTGCTCACCAGGCATGGGGCGCGCGGCTGGCCGGCGTGCTGCTGGCGGGCGTTGCGGCGCAGGCGGTGTGGTCGGACCTCGTCCGCCAGATCGATGCCTGGTGCGGCTGAGCCAGGCGGGGACCTGTGCGAGTTTCCGCACCATGCCCGCAGCTTTCGGGCGGTTGATCCAGCGCAAGGCCGCGTCGGATGCGCGGGCCTAAGGTGGGCGCATCGCATTCCGCCAGTCCAAGGAGCCCTCATGCTGACCCCCAAATCCATCCTGCTTCACCTCGACGGTTCGGCCCGTACGGTGGAGCGCATCCAGTTGGCCCGCCAGCTCGCGGAGACCTTCGATGCCGAGGTGGCCGGCCTGCCGTGCACCCTGTCCGCGCTCATGCGCTATCCGTTTTCCATCGAGGCTGCGGCCGAGGCCGTGGCGATCATGCAGGAGATCGACAAGGCCGCGCACGACAGGATGCAAGCCACCTTCGCGGCGCACAGCGCGGGCTCGCAGCGCATGCACTGGGCGGAACCCGAGAGCGACGGCCCGTGGGGATTCGCGCGGCGCGCGCTCTACGCCGACCTGATGATCCTGGGCCAGCGCGACCGGAACGATCCGATGGACGGTGAGCTCCCCGGCGATTTCCTGGCCAGCACGCTGGTGCAAAGCGGCCGTCCCGCGCTCGTGCTGCCCTATGCAGGGCCGGTCGGTCCCATCGGCCGCAACGTGCTGGTGGCATGGAAGGAAACACGCGAGTCCGCGCGCGCCGTGACCGCCGCGCTGCCGTGGTTGCGCAAGGCGCCCCGGGTGCATGCCGTGGCCTACGGCGAAGACGCGGAGGCATCGCTCGAGCGCCTGCAGGACTACCTGCGGATGCAAGGCGTTCAGAACATCACGCCGCACGCCGGCGGCAACAAGGACGATGACGTCGGCAACAAGCTGCTGTCCTTCGCCGCAGACCTGGGTTCGGACCTGCTGGTGATGGGCTGCTATGGCCACAGCCGGGCACGCGAATGGGTGCTGGGCGGCGCGACGCTGTCGATCCTGCAGTGGATGACGCTGCCGGTGCTGATGTCGCACTGAGGCCCCCGATGCGCCGGCACCGCCACCGGTGTCCAGCGCGGCGAGCTGCTCCTCAGGCGTCCACGAGCAGGTCGTTCACCACCACCGAGACGCCCGGCGTGGCCCATGCGGCGCCTTGCACCGCATCGCGCTCGGTCCAGGAGTTGACCGTGCCGCGCAAGGTGACCTGCGAGCCGTTGACCGTGATGGCGAGCCGGTTGGCTTCGCGCTCGGCCTGGCGCGAAAGCGCTTCGTGAATCTTCTTCTCGACGTCGGCGGGGCTCACCTTCGGCTTGACCTTCACCAGGTTAGACACGCCGGTCACGCCCATCAGGTCGCGCACGGCGTTCTCGGCGGCGCTGCGCTGGTAATCCCACTCGACTTCGCCGTTCAGCGAGAGCCAGCCTTTTTCGATCATGGGGTGGACCTTGTCGTCGGGCACGAGCACGTTCCACGCGAGTGCGCGCTCGGCCGCCAGGGCGATGTCGGCGTCGGTGCGCTGGTTGTCGAAAGGAAGCTTCACGGTCAGTTCCACGGCCAGCGCCTTGACGCCGTGCACGCGCTGTGCGGCGCGCTCGACGGCGTACTTCTCCGCGTGGCTGGCGAGATGGCCGGTGAGGGTGACCACACCGTCCTTGGCGATCACGCCCACCTCGGAGGCCTTGACCTCGGGCGCCCAGTTGAGTTCGGCCTGGACATCGTTGCGCAGTTGGGTATCGGTCTTCATGGGTGATTCCTTGCAGTGAACGAATGGAGGCGGGCGGCCGCCGCGCGAAACCGGCGGCGACCGTGGCTTTCACTGTAGAAACCGCATGCCCCGGGCGACTTGCGCTGTATCAACCGCGCATGCGGCAGGTGCACGCATTGCAGGCGATGAGTTCAGGCGATGGCTTCGAGCAGCAGCGCCTGGAGCACGAAGCGCCGGTTGTCCGCCAGCGGGGTCCGGTCGCCGAGCAATTCGGCCAGGCGGTCCGCGGAATGGCCTTTCGTTGCGGCGCCGTCGAAGACGGGGATCCCGGCGTGCTGGCCGATGCACAGCACCAACCCTGGGTCCAGCCCCTGGCATTCCACCGCGTCGTAGAGACGGCCGAGCATGCGGGCGGTGTGCTGCACCTCCTGCGGCGCATCCAGCAGCGACATGCCCGAGCGCATGACGGCCACACGTGCGCCCAGTTCCTCGGCGGCGCGCAGAAACAGTGCCTGCGCTTCGTCGGGCGGCGTGTCGCACAGCAGCCCCAGGTTCTTGCCGCGCAGCAGCCGGGGCGTGTTCCCCTCCAGCGCGGCGTGCTGGAGCAGCCGCGCACGGCACAGCAGGCTCGTCACCTTCAGCGGCGAGAGCTGCGGCACGGGCTCCGGGGCACGGATCTTTTGAGGGAGGGGCATGGCAATGGTCGGTATGTGACCTGCCGAGGTTAGGGACAGCGGCGCTCCCGGATTTGATGCAGGTCAAGGCGCGGGCCCATGGCCCCATGGCTTGCTGCGCGCCACAGGTCGTCGATACACGCCGGACACACTGCATTCACCGAGCGTTACCCACCGATTCCGGCCGTTGTCATTGCATTGCCGGTGGCTTCCTAGCATCCATCCATCGACACGCGACAGACCACCCGAGGATTCCAGATGCTCAACACCGCCACCCTCACGAAGACCGCACCGGTCCTGCCACCCATCGGCAGCGAGTGCGCGGGCCGGCAAACGGCCGACACGCTGAAGCTCCTGTGCGAGAAGCTCAAGCCGCAGCGCCGTGTGGTGCATACGGGCGACGTGATCTACCAGGCCGGCGAGCGCTTCGGCAACCTCTACATCCTGAATTCGGGCTTCTTCAAGATCGTGAATCTCTCGGCCGATGGGCGCGAGCAGGTGGCGGGCCTGAAGTTCCGCGGCGACTGGCTCGGCTTCGACGGCATCGCGGGCAGCCGCTACTCGTGCGATGCGGTGGCCATGGACACCGGCGAGATCTGGGCGGTGTCGTACGACGCCCTGCTGGCCGCCTGTGCGGCGCACCCCGCCTTGCTGCAGGTCCTGCACACCGCCATGAGCCTCGAGATCTCGCATGACCGGGACTCGCTGATGTCCGTCTGCACGCTGCCCGCCGATGCGCGCGTGGCCGAGTTCCTGCGCCATTGGGCCGAGTCGCTGGCCGAGCGCGGCATGCGCACCGACGAGATCACGCTGCGCATGACGCGCGCCGAGATCGGCAACTACCTGGGCATGACGCTCGAAAGCGTGAGCCGCGCGCTCTCGCGGCTGGCGCGCGACAAGGTCATCGGGTTCGCGACGAAGGGGCGGCGCGATGTGCAGATCCCCGATGTGGGCGCGCTCGCGGCATTCGTGCAGCGTTGCCTGGCCCCCGCGCTGGCGCCTGCCATGGTGCGTGCACCCGCCATGCTCCAGTAAGGCGGCCCCGTCCCGCGCAATTTCAGTCGCGGTTGGCCAGCACCTTCGCCATGGCCTGCGCCAGTTCGGATCGCGAGTAGGGCTTGCGCAGCAGCTCCCAGTTCTGCGGCACCTCGCGGTCGGCATCCAGCAGTTCCGACGAGAAGCCCGACATCAGCAGCACCGCCATTTGCGGAAACCGCCGCTGCACCTCGGCCGCCAGCCGCGTGCCGCGAATGCCGGCACCCAGGGCGATGTCGCTGAGCAGCAGGTCGACGGGCCCGACGCCTTCGTCCAGCGTGGAGAGCGCCTGCTCGGCCGTGGCAACCGCGACCACCTCGCAGCCCAGCGTCGCGAGAAAGGTCTCCACCATCTTGCGGACCTCCGCGTCGTCTTCCACCAGCATGACAAGAAGTCCGGGCGGAATCGTTTCGTCGGCGGGCTCTTCCATGGCGGCCGACGGGCGGGCATCTTCGTGGTACGGCAGGTAGAGCGTCACCGTGGTGCCATGGCCCGGCTTGCTGTCGATCGCGACGGCGCCGCGGGACTGGTTGGCGAATCCATACACAGTGCTCAGGCCGAGGCCCGTGCCGCGGCCCGCTTCCTTGGTGGTGAAGAAGGGCTCGAAGGCGCGCTCCTTCACGTCTTCGGACATGCCCGTGCCGCTGTCGGCGATGGAGATGGCGACGAAGCGCGCGGCGGCATCGCTGTTCGGGTCGTTGCGGTCGCTGCGCAGGGCTGCCGGCAGCGCACCGCACAGCTCGGTGCGAAAGCGAAGCGCGCCGCCCTCGGGCATGGCATCGCGCGCGTTGATCGCGATGTTGAGCAGCGCGGACTCCAGTTGTCCCGGGTCGGCGGTCACGGGCGGACAGCCCGGCGCGGTATCGATCTCGATGCGGATGCGCTGGTCCAGCGTGCGGCGCAGCATGTCGGCCAGCGAATGCAGCAGCGCCCGCGTGTCGACGGCGCTGGGCTGCAGCATCTGCCGCCGCGAGAACGCCAGCAGCTTGCCGGTCAGTTCGGCACCGCGCCGCGTGGCGCGCGTGGCAGCGCTCACCAGCTGCTGCGCATGAGCGTCCTGTGCAAGCGCGGGCAACTCTTCGAGCACCTGGAGGTTGCCCTGGATGACGGTCAGCAGGTTGTTGAAGTCGTGCGCGATGCCACCCGTGAGCTGGCCGACGCTCTCCAGGCGCTGCGCATGGCTCAGCGCCTCTTCGGTCTGCACGCGCTGCAGGCTGGTGGCCAGCAGGTTGGACAGCGATTCGAGAAAGCGAACCTCCTCGTCGCCGAAGCGCCTGGATTCCTTGGAGCGCACCGACAGCATGCCGATCACGCGCCCACGGTCGCTCAGCGGCACGGCCAGCGCGCTCACCAGGCCGGTTTCCAGATACGCCCGGGGCACCTCGAAGCGATGCTCCAGGCGGTAGTCGGGCACCACCACCGGACGCCCCTGGGCGAACACGAAGCCGGGCGGCGTATCCGGCCGGTTGGCAACGCGCGCTCCTATTTCCTCGCCGGCAAGCAGGCCGACGCCGCTGGCCACCTTGAATTCGAGGCGGTTGCCATCGAGCAGCCACACCACGGCAACCTCGACCTGCAGGGCGGTGGTGATGATTTCCGGCACGTGCTGGAGCACGACCTGCAGGTCGCGCGTGTCCACCGCGAGGCGGCCCAGTTGCGCCAGGTGCTCGCTGTAGCGGGCGCGTTGCAGCGCCTGCTTGACGCGCGGGTAGGCACCGATGTCGCGGATGGCCGCCACCACGAAAGGCAGCCCATGGCTCTGCAGCGGGCTGAGCGCGATCTCGACCATGACCTCGCTGCCGTCCTTGCGCTTGGCCGCCAGCTCCATGTGCGTGCCCATGGGGCGAGCGCGGGGCGCGCGGCCGTAGGCTTCGCGGTACGAGGCATGGCGCGGGCGAATGCTGTCGGGCACCATCACGTCGACGTTCAGGCCCACCAGTTCGCCCACCGAGTAGCCCAGCAGCGCGGCGGCCGAAGGGTTCGCCATCATGATGCTGCCCGACTGGTCCACCAGCAGCAGCGAATCCGGGTAGGCGATGAAGAGCGAGCGGAAGACGCTGCCTTCCTCGATGCCCGAGGGCAACCCCTGGATGGGTATGTCGGGCAGGAAGGGCGGGTTGTCCGCGGCGTCAACCATGGGAGACCGGTGGGGTCAGGATGTAGCCGGCGCCTCGCACCGACTTGATGAGCTGCGGGTCGTCCGCATCTGCCTCGATCTTCTTGCGCAGGCGTCCGACCTGCACGTCGATCGTGCGGTCGAAGGGCGCGGCTTCGCGTCCGCGTGTCTGCTCCAGCAGGAAGTCGCGCGACAGCACGCGGCCGGGGTGGCGGGCGAAGGCCTGCAGCAGGTCGAACTCGCCACCAGTCAGGGTCACTTCCTCGCCTTGCGGATTCCTGAGGCTGCGCGCGGCGGTGTCGAGTTGCCAGCCGGCGAAACGCAGCTTGTCCGCGGAGGCTGCGGCAGGTGCCGCGGGCGCCGCGGAGAGAGGCGGCTCGGGCGTCAGCCGCCTCAGCACCGCCTTCACGCGAGCGACCAGTTCGCGCAGGTCGAAGGGCTTGGTCACGTAGTCGTCGGCACCCACCTCCAGGCCCACCACCTTGTCCACCGCATCGCCCCGGCCGGTGACGATGACGAGGCCGCAGCGCCAGCTCTCGCGCATCCGCCGCGCGATCGAGAAGCCGTCTTCACCGGGAAGGCCCAGGTCGAGCAGCACGAGGTCGGCGGGATCGGACTCCATCAGCGTCATGAGGGCCCGGCCGTTGTGCACCTGGGTGACGCGAAAGCCGTGGCCCTGCAGGTAGTTGGCCAGCAGCAGCGTGATATCGACCTCGTCGTCGAGAACCGCGATGTGAGAGGCAGGTTTCATGCGTGGGCAAGGATATGGAGCACGAATGTTGTCAACATCCTGGATCCAGGTCAGGGTAGCACGCAAGCTTCGGCTGCGGTGCTTCTCGCGGCCTTGCCGACGGCTATCGCGTCCAGCGCCAGTTTTCGATCTCCGGCATGTCCTGGCCGTGGCGGGTGATGTAGGCGCGGTGCTCCAGCAGCTTGTCGCGCAGGTGCTGCTGCACGTGGCCTGTGCTGTCGCCCAGGCGCGGCACGCGCGCGATGGCATCGGCGGCCAGGTGGAAGCGGTCGAGGCGGTTGAGCACCGTCATGTCGAAGGGCGTGGTGGTGGTGCCTTCCTCGCAGTAGCCGTGGACGTGGAAGCCCGGGTGGTTGCGCCGCTTGTAGATGAGCCGGTGGATGAGCGCCGGGTAGCCGTGGAACGCGAAGATCACCGGCCTGTCGGTCGTGAAGATGGCGTCGAAATCGGCATCCGAGAGGCCATGAGGGTGCGCCTCGGGCGACTGCAGCGCCATCAGGTCGACCACGTTCACCACCCGCACTTTCATTGCCGGTACGTGCTCGCGCAGCAGGTGGACGGCCGCCATCGTCTCCAGCGTGGGCACGTCGCCCGCACAGGCCATCACCACGTCGGGCGTGTCGCCTTCGTCGTTGCTGGCCCAGTCCCAGATGCCCAGGCCCGTGGTGCAGTGGCGCGTGGCGGCCTCGATGTCCAGCCATTGGGGCGCGGGCTGCTTGCCGGCCACGATGACGTTCACGTAGTTGCGGCTGCGCAGGCAATGGTCCACCACCGACAGCAGGGTGTTGGCGTCCGGCGGCAGGTACACGCGAACGACCTCGGCCTTCTTGTTCACCACGTGATCCAGAAAGCCCGGGTCCTGGTGGCTGAAACCGTTGTGGTCCTGCCGCCAGACGTGGCTCGTGAGCAGGTAGTTCAACGAGGCGATCGGCCGACGCCAGCCGATGCCGCGCGCCACCTTGAGCCACTTGGCGTGCTGGTTGAACATCGAATCGATGATGTGGATGAAGGCCTCGTAGCACGAGAAGAAGCCATGCCGGCCGGTCAGCAGATAGCCTTCGAGCCAACCCTGGCACAGATGCTCGCTCAGCACTTCCATCACCCGGCCATCGGGCGAGAGGTGGTCGTCGCCGGGCCAGACCTGGGCTGTCGTTGCGCGCCCTGTCACCTCGAACAGGGCGCCCAGGCGGTTCGACGCGGTCTCGTCCGGGCCCATCACCCGGAAGTTGCGGTCTTGCGCACTGGCGCGCATCACTTCGCGCAGGAACTCGCCCGCCACGCGCGTGGCCTCGGCATCGATCGCACCGGGTGCTGTCACGGGCACGGCGTGTGCGCGAAAGGGCGGCATCGCCAGGTCTTTGAGCAGCAACCCGCCGTTGGCATGCGGGTTGGCGCTCATGCGGCGCCGGCCTTGAGGTGAGAGCGCCGCGATCTCGGGACGCAGGGCGCCGCGCGCATCGAACAGCGTTTCAGGACGGTAGCTGCGCAGCCATTGTTCGAGCAGTTCGACGTGGCCCGGTTTCCTGGCGAAATCCGCGAGCGGCACCTGGTGCGCACGGAAGGTGCCCTCGATCTGCAGGCCGTCCACCTCGCGCGGCCCGGTCCAGCCCTTGGGGGAGCGCAGCACGATCATCGGCCAGCGCGGCCGGGTGTGAAAGCCGTTCTTGCGGGCGTTCGCCTGGATGGCGCGGATGCTGTCGAGCGCGGTGTCCATCACGGCCGCCATCTGCGTGTGCATGGCCATGGGCTCGTCGCCCACCACGAAATACGGCTCGTGGCCGTAGCCGCGCAGCAGCTGCGTGAGTTCTTCTTCCTCGATGCGCGCCAGCACGGTGGGGCCGGCGATCTTGTAGCCGTTCAGATGCAGGATCGGCAGCACCGCGCCGTCGCGCGCGGGGTTCAGGAACTTGTTGGAATGCCAGCTCGCCGCGAGCGCTCCGGTCTCGGCTTCGCCGTCGCCGATCACGCAGCAGGCCAGCAGCGACGGGTTGTCGAACACCGCGCCGTAGGCATGCAGCAGCGAATAGCCCAGCTCGCCGCCTTCGTGGATGGAGCCGGGCGTTTCCGGCGCGACGTGGCTCGGAATGCCGCCGGGAAACGAGAACTGCGTGAACAGCCGCTGCAGGCCTTCGGCGTCCTGGCCGATGGCCGGGTACACCTCGCTGTAGGTGCCTTCGAGATAGGTGTTGGCCACCACGCCCGGCCCGCCATGGCCGGGGCCCGCGATGAAGATCGCATCGAGATCGCGTGCGTTGATGGCGCGATTCATGTGCGCGTAGATGAAGTTCAGGCCCGGCGTCGTGCCCCAGTGCCCCAGCAGCCGCGGCTTGATGTGCGAAAGCGTAAGTTTCTCGTGCAGCAAAGGGTTGCCCATCAGGTAGATCTGTCCCGCCGAGAGGTAGTTGGCGGCGCGCCACCAGGCATCGAGCAGCGTGAGGTCGTCGGGAGAGGAGGGCATGTAGTGACTGCTTTCGGGGGTGGACGTTGCAGTATGGGCATGCGGGCACGCGCGGGGGTTGATGGCGATCAAGCCGGTGACGAAGGCATGGCTATAGCAAGCCCAGGCTGGTGGCCATGGTCACCGCGTGCGCACGTGTGTGCACCTGCAGCTTGCGGCAGATGTTCTTCATGTGCGAGCACACGGTCTGTGCGCTGATGGACAGCTGGTGGGCGATGTCCTGGGTAAGGTGGCCCTTGGCCACGAGCAGCAGCACTTCCCGCTCCCGCACCGAAAGCTTCCTGCGGAGCGGGCCGTCGTCGGCCGGTTGCCAGGGAGCGACCGGCCCCAGCCGGCTGAGCAGGTGCCGGGTGACATTGGGCGAGACGGCGGCGCCGCCGTTGACGACCTGCAACACGGCCTGCGTGAAATTCTGGAACCAGGAGTTCTTGTCCAGGTACCCCGATGCGCCCGCGGCGAACGCACGGCGGACATGAACCTCGTCGTCCAGCGTCGAATGCACGATGACCTCGGCTGAACTGCAGTGCTGCCTGGCGACGTCGATCAGGTCGAATCCCTTGCCGCCACCGAGCCGGATGTCGAGGATGAGCACGTCGAATTCGCCTTGTGCCAGCAGGCGCCGCGCTTCCGGCAGATTGCCCGCCTCGCCGGCCACGCACACGCGCGCGTCGGCGAGCAACTCATGGGCGATCGAGCGCCGTGCATTGCCGTCCTCGTCGATCAGCAACACCCGGACCGGCTTCTCCGCCTGGCCGGCCAGAAAGCCTGGCCACGGATTCGCCGATGTTCGATCGACAGGCTTCAGGTGAGCACTTTCGATCTTTGCAAGCCATCGCGGTGCGCCGCGGGTCAGTGGGGACTGCTGGAGTGGCGTCGTATCCAAGATCGGACTCCTGGGTGGTGTTGGAGATCCGATTCTTCCGATGCATCGCTGCACGAACCTTGATCTGTATCAAATGGTTCTCTCGCGCAAGCGAATGCAGCCGGCGCAGACGCCACCCTGTTCACGCGAATGAGCGCTGGACGTCGAGGTCGCGAGATTCGTTCGCCCGGGCCGGCCGGACGATGAGCCTGTTCAACAGGGTGGCCAGGCCGTCGGTGCGGCGCGCGGCGCGTTCCGCGGCCTCGCGCTGGGCCTCGTCGGCCACCTCGCCGCGCAAGGTCGCCACGCCGTTCTTCACCTGCACGTCGACGTCGCAGGCGTTGACGGCCGGGTCCCAGTTGAGTTGGGCGAAGACATCGTGTCTGAGCTGGATGTCCGGATTCATGGTTTTTCTTTCTGGAGCTAGGGGAGGGGTTTCAACAGGACGGGTTCCGGTTCAGTGCGCCTCGGTCAACTGATCGAGGATCGCCGGGTTCTCCAGCGTCGACACGTCCTGCGTGATCGCCTCGCCCTTGGCCACCGAGCGCAGCAGGCGGCGCATGATCTTTCCGCTGCGCGTCTTGGGCAGGTTGTCGGCGAAGCGGATCTCCTTGGGCTTGGCGATGGGGCCGATTTCCTTGCCGATCCAGGCGCGCAGCTCGGCCGCCAGGCGAACCGCTTCCGCGCCCTCGGGGCGTGGCTGCTTGAGCACCACGAACGCGCAGATCGCCTCGCCCGTGGTCTCGTCGGGCCGGCCCACCACCGCGGCCTCGGCCACCAGCGCCGTGCAGGCCACGAGCGCCGATTCGATCTCCATCGTGCCCATGCGGTGGCCGCTGACGTTCAGCACGTCGTCGATGCGCCCGCCGATGGTGAAGTAGCCCGTGGCCGCATCGCGCGCCGCGCCGTCGCCCGCCAGGTAGCAGCCGCGCAGCTCCGGCGGGTAGTAGCTCGAACGGTAGCGCGCGTCGTCGCCCCAGACCGCGCGGATCATGCTCGGCCAGGGCTTCTTGATGACCAGCAGGCCGCTCTCGCCGTTGGGCAGGTCGTTGCCGGTCTCGTCGACGATGGCCGCGGCAATGCCGGGGAAGGGCAGGGTGCAGGAGCCCGGCACCAGGTCGGTGGCGCCCGGCAGCGGCGTGATCATGTGGCCACCGGTCTCGGTCTGCCACCAGGTGTCGAGCACCGGGCAGCGGCCGCCGCCCACGTGCTTGCGATACCACTCCCAAGCGGCCGGATTGATCGGTTCGCCGACCGAGCCCAGCACGCGCAGGCTGCGCAGGTCGTAGCGGTCGGGGTGGATGGCCGAGTTGCCTTCGGCCGCCTTGATGAGCGAGCGGATCGCCGTGGGCGCGGTATAGAACACCGTGACCTGATGCTGCTCGATCATCTGCCAGAAGCGCCCGGCGTCGGGGAAGGTGGGGACGCCCTCGAACACCACCTCGGTCGCGCCGATGGCCAGCGGCCCGTAGGCGATGTAGGTGTGGCCGGTGACCCAGCCGATGTCGGCGGTGCACCAGAACACATCGTCGTCATGGATGTCGAAGGTCCACTTCGTGCTCAGCGCCGCGTGCAGCAGGTAGCCGCCGCTGCTGTGCTGCACGCCCTTGGGCTTGCCGGTGGAGCCCGAGGTGTAGAGCAGGAAGAGCGGATGCTCGGCGCCCACCCATTCGGGTTCGCAGCTGTCTTTCTGCGCCTCGGTGATCTCGTGCATCCACAGGTCGCGCGGTGTCCAGGCAATGGCTGCGCCGGTGCGGCGATAGACGATCACCGATGTCACCGCCTCGCAGCCGCCCAGCGCGAGCGCCTCGTCGACCATCGCCTTCAGCGGCAACTGCTTGCCCGCGCGCACCTGCTGGTCTGCCGTGATGACCACTTGGGCGCCGGTGTCCGCGATGCGGTCGCGCAGCGCATGCGCGGAGAAACCGCCGAACACCACCGAGTGAATCGCCCCCAATCGCGCGCAGGCCTGCATGGCCACCACGCCTTCGACCGACATCGGCATGTAGATGACCACGCGGTCGCCTTTCTTCACGCCGCGCGCCTTCAGCGCGTTGGCCATGCGGCAGGTCTGCGCGAGCAGCTGGGCGTAGGTGGTGCGGGTGACCTTGCCGTCGTCCGACTCGAAGACGATGGCCACCTTGTCGCCCTTGCCGGCGGCCACCTGGCGGTCCAGGCAGTTCCACGACACGTTGAGGGTGCCGTCCTCGAACCAGCGGTGGTAGGGGGCATCGCTGCTGTCGAGCACCTTCGTGAACGGCGTTTTCCAGCCGACGAATTCGCGCGCCAGACGGGCCCAGTAGCCCTCGTAGTCGGCCTCGGCTTCGGCCACGAGGGCGTCGTAGGCGGCACGGCCGGCGATGTGGGCGGTGCGGACGAGTGCCTCCGGCGGGGCGTAGACCGGAAGGCGAGATGGGAAGTCGGGTGCGTTCATGTCTCGTGTCTTTCGTGAGGGTGATGCGATCTTGCCGACAGCGATGAAGAAAACCTTGCGCCAGCGCAAGCTTCTGCGCGGTGGGGCCGTTCCTAATCCGGTCGAACCCGTTCGATACCCCCATCAGGAGACTCCATGCAAGACGATCTGGTCGCGCGCATTGCCGCGCATCCGCAATACAAGCAGCTCAGGCGCCGACGCGACCGCTTCGGCTGGACGCTGGCCGTGTGCATGCTCGTCGTGTACTACGGCTTCGTGCTGCTGGTGGCCTTCGACAAGGAGTTCCTCGCGCGGCGCATCGGCGACGGCGTCATGACGCTGGGCATGCCGGTGGGCTTCGGCGTGATCCTTTTCACCATCGCGATCACGGGCTACTACGTGCGCCGCGCGAATGCGGAGTTCGACACCCTCTCCGACGCCGTGGTGAAGGCCGTGCAGAAGGTGGGCAAGCCATGAACGCCGGTCTCTTGCGCATGCGATCCGTTGTCCTCTTTCTTGCGCTGGGCGCTGCCTCGGCAGCTGCACTCGCTGCGGGCGCGGACCTGGGCCAGCTCCAGCGCCAGCCCACCAACTGGACCGCGATCGGCATGTTCTCGCTGTTCGTGGTGGGCACGCTCTTCATCACCAAGTGGGCAGCGGCGCGTACCCGCTCGGCATCCGACTTCTACACGGCCGGCGGCGGCATCACGGGCTTCCAGAACGGGCTTGCCATTGCGGGCGACTACATGTCGGCGGCATCGTTCCTGGGCATCTCGGCTGCGGTGATGGCCACGGGCTACGACGGGCTGATCTATTCGATCGGCTTTCTCGTGGGCTGGCCGGTCATCACCTTCCTCATGGCCGAGCGGCTGCGCAACCTCGGCAAGTTCACCTTCGCCGACGTGGCGGCCTTCCGCTTCAAGCAGGCGCCGGTGCGCATCTTCGCGGCCTCAGGCACGCTGGTGGTGGTGGCGTTCTACCTGATCGCGCAGATGGTGGGGGCGGGGCAGCTGATCAAGCTGCTGTTCGGCCTCGAATACTGGATCGCGGTGGTCATCGTGGGCTCGCTCATGATGGTCTATGTGCTCTTCGGCGGCATGACCGCGACCACCTGGGTTCAGATCATCAAGGCCGGCCTGCTGCTGGGCGGCGCGAGCTTCATGGCCGTCTCGGTGCTGTGGCACTTCGGCTTCAGCCCCGAGGCCATGTTCGCGGGCGCGGTCAAGGTCAAGACCGACCTGGCACTCAAGGACGGCAAGACGGCGCAGATGGCCGCGAGCATCGGGCAGTCGATCATGGGCCCGGGCAACTTCGTGAAGGACCCGATCTCGGCCATTTCCTTCGGCATGGCGCTGATGTTCGGCACGGCCGGGCTCCCGCACATCCTGATGCGCTTCTTTACCGTGCCCAGCGCCAAGGAGGCGCGCAAGTCGGTCATGTGGGCCACGGGCTGGATCGGCTACTTCTACCTGCTGACCTTCATCATCGGCTTCGGCGCCATCACCTTCGTGCTGACGAACCCCGACTTCCTCGACGCCAAGGGCGTGCTCAAGGGCGGCGGCAACATGGCGGCGATCCACCTGGCCAATGCGGTGGGCGGCAACGTGTTCCTGGGCTTCATCTCGGCGGTGGCCTTCGCGACCATCCTCGCGGTGGTGGCGGGCCTCACGTTGTCGGGCGCGTCGGCCGTCTCGCACGACCTGTATGCCACCGTCATCAAGAAGGGCGATGCGGGCAGCGCGGCCGAGCTGCGCGTGTCCAAGATCACAACGCTGGCGCTCGGTGCGCTGGCGGTGGTGCTGGGCATCGTATTCGAGAAGCAGAACATCGCCTTCATGGTGTCGCTGGCGTTTGCGATCGCGGCTTCGGCCAACTTCCCGGTGCTCTTCATGTCGGTGCTCTGGAAGGGCTGCACCACGCGCGGCGCGGTGATCGGCGGCTTCCTCGGGCTGGTGTCTTCGGTGGGGTTGACGGTGCTTTCGCCTTCGGTATGGGAAGCCACCTTCGGCTACCCGGCGGGCTCGGCGCCGTTTCCGTACACCTCGCCTTGCCTGTTCTCGATGAGCATCGCGTTCGCGGGCATCTGGCTGTTCTCGGTGCTGGACCGCAGCGCCCGGGCCCAGGTCGACCGCGGCGGCTTCATCGCGCAGCAGGTGCGCTCGGAGACCGGCATCGGGGCGCATGGCGCAAACGGGCACTGATTGCACGGCTGCCGGAACGCCGGCAGCTGTATCAAGGCCGGTGAACCGTGCAGTCCCACAACAGACCGGCAACCGCGCGTGGCTTGATGTGCATCAAGCCGTCCCGGCGACGCGTGCCTAGGATCGATCCTTACATTCCCGGAGATACCCCTCATGCCCGACGATTCTTTTTCGCCCACCCCGATGCATCCGGCACCCCTGGGCACCGGTTGCCTTCAATTCGCCCTGGATTGGCAGATGGACGCCGTCAGGCGCATGTTCCTGGTGCAGCGCCAGCAATGGGAAATGCTGACCAGCTGGCAGCGCGCAACCGGCGCCGTGCAGCGCGAGTTCACGGACCTGTGGATCCGCCGTCTGGGCGGTGGCATGCCGCTGGACGGCTGAGCCCGCCAGCCAGCGGCCGCTGGAGAAGGATCGACAGAAAGGCACAGCGGTCTGGAGGCAGACCCTGTGGACATCGCCCGGATCGCCCGCGCATCGCGGCCCCGGGCTTCCGAAGCCTCACTGGCTGGCGAGTTCCCCGCCCGGCAGCGTGAAGCGCTCGTGCTCGTTCCTGGCGCTTTCGGGTGCGCGCACCAGCAACACCGGCACGGGCGCGGTGCGCAGGATGTGTTCCGCACTGCTGCCCATCACCCAGCGGCCGATGCCGCGGCGGCCGTGGGTGCCGATCACGATCAGGTCGGCCTTTGAGGCCTCGGCTTCCGCGGCGATCTGCTCGTGCACCGTGCCCTTGAAGCGATCGAGCAGCACGGTGTCGGCCTGGACGTCGGCCTCGGCTGCCTTGGCCCGCGCGGCCTCCAGCAGCTTCGCTGCATTGCCGCGCAACTCTTCGAGCCAGTTGCCGGCAAGGCCTGCGTAGGCGTCCATGGAGAGGGCGAACGACAACTCGTCGATGACGTGCGCGAGGCGCAGGCGCCCGCCCGTCAGCTTCGCCAACTGAATGGCTTCCTCCAGCCCGCGGCTGGACGTGGAACTGCCGTCGATGGGAACAAGAATTCGCTGGTACATGGCACGACTCCGTGGCGTTGAAGGGGGTGTTCCAGTATCCGCACGGGTACGCAGCGAGAGTTGATTTCGATCAAGTGCGAAGCCTGCCGATTGCCAGGGTTTGATCTGGAGCAAGCCTGCGCACACACAAAAGCGCAACCCTTCGGGCATGCACAGGAAGACATTCATGACCCACGCCACCGTTCGCATCATTCGCCAGGAGCACGCTGCGCTCGCGGCCATCCTCCGCTCCATCGTCATGCTGCTCGAGCAGCACCGCAAGAAGGGCACCTTGCCCGACTTCGCGACACTGCGCGCCATGCTCTTCTACGTGGACGAGTTTCCCGAGAAGCGCCACCACCGCAAGGAGACCGAACTGCTGTTTCCCAAGCTGCGCGCCAGGACGCCCATCTCGCGGGACCTGCTGGACAAGCTGGACAGCGACCACGCCCGCGGCGAGCGCAGGATCCGCGACGTCGAGCACGCGCTGCTCGCGTTCGAGATGCTGGGTGAATCGCGGCGCGAACTCTTCGAGAGGACGGTTGCCGAGTACGTCGATTTCTACCTGAACCACATGGCGCTGGAAGAGCGCGAGATCCTGCCGCTGGCCGAGCGCGTGCTGACCGAGGACGACTGGCTCGATCTGGACGAAGCCTTCGCCCAGAACCGCGACCCGATGACCGGGCATGTACCCGACCTCGAATACAACGCGCTCTTCACGCGCATCGTGAATCTCGTGCCTGCGCCCATTGGACTGGGGCCGGCGCTCTGAGCCTGCTGTTGCACAAGCCAGGCCGCACACCCCTGGTTTTCTTGATGTGGCGCAAGGTGAACCAGAGGCCGCACAACGACCATTCGTTCACCGGGGGAGCGTCCCCGCCCAAGGAGCCATCATGAAAATCCTGCTTGCCGTCGATGGCAGCGACTACACGAATCGCATGCTGTCCTACCTGCTCTCCCACAAGGAATGGGCGAACGCGGGCCATGCATTCACGGCCTTCCATGCGGTGATGCCGGTGCCCCACCGCGCCGCAGCCTTTGCGGGGCCGGACCTTGTGCACGGCTACTACGAGGACGACGCGCGCATGGTGCTGGAACCTGTTCGCGCATGGTTCGCTGGCCACGACATCCAGGCACGCTTCGAACATCGCATCGGCCATCCGGCCACCGAGATCGCAGCGTTCGCGCAAGCAGGCAAATTCGATCTCCTCGTCATGGGATCGCATGGTCACGGTACCTTGGCGAATCTGGTGCTGGGGTCGGTCGCCACCAAGGTGCTGGCCGCCTGCACGGTGCCGGTGCTGCTGGTGCGCTGAATGAACAACCACATCCTGGCGCGAAGGACGATCGCCGCCGTCGTGGGCGCACTCGCGATGGCGTCCGGCATGGGCGCCTGGTCGCAGACGCGCTCGTGCCTGGACCGTCCGGCCTCGGCCTCGCAGGGCGCCGACTTCGTGGCAGCGGCCGCCCGGCAGGCGCCAGCGGTGGTGAGCATCACCGTCGCGGGGGCGGGCAACGACTGGCCAGTCGCAGGCGACATGCAGCCTTCGACGCGCTTGGGGCAGGGCGGGGGGCGCGGCTTTGCGTCGGGGTTCGTCGTGCATCGCGACGGCTACATCCTGACCAGCGCGCATGCGGTGACGGGGGCACAGGCGATCTCCATCGCCACGGCGGACCAGCGTCGCTTCGACGCCGAGGTGGTGGGCATCGACCGCCGCACCGACGTCGCGCTGCTGCGCATTGCGGCGTCCAACCTGCCGGTGGTGACCGTCGGCCACAGCAGCGAGCTTTGTCCGGGCGAATGGGTCGCGGCAATGGGCGCGCCGTTCGGCTTCGAGCGCAGCGTGACGGCCGGCGTGGTGAGCGCCAATCCGCGCTACATGCCAGGCGGCAACGGGGTGCCGCTGATCCAGACCGATGTCGCGCTCAATCCTGGCAACTCGGGCGGCCCGCTGTTCGACGAGCACGGGAACGTGGTGGGCATGAACTCGATGATCTATTCCGCCAGCGGCGGGTACTTCGGCGTGTCGTTCAGCCTGCCCATCGACACCGCGATGCGGGTGGCGGACGAGCTTCGCGCCACCGGGCGGGTGACGCGCGGCCACATCGGCGCGCGCACCCAGCCGCTCACGGCCGAGCTGGCGCAGGCATTCGGCCTGGAGGCCGCATCGGGCGCGCTGGTGGTGCGCGTCGATGCGGACAGTCCGGCCGAGGCCGCGGGGCTTCGCAGTGGCGATGTGGTCCTGGCGGTCGGTGCCGCTGCTGCGGCGATGCCCTATGCCGAAATCCAGGAGCGCGTGGCCAGCGCCACCCAGGGCAGCCGGCTGGCCCTGCGCATCTGGCGCCACAGGGCGCCGTTGACGGTGCAGGTGGGCGTGGCCCAGAGCGCGCCGGACATCGCGCCGAAGCTCGTTGCGCGCGCCGACACGCAAGAGCTCCGCTTCGGACTCGAGCTCGCGGAACGCAAGGGCGTGCTCGGCATCAGCCTGCAGGACCCCGGCCTCTATGTGCAGGGCGTCTCGGGGTCGGCGCAGCGGGCAGGGCTGCGCTACGGCGACGCGCTGGTCGCCGTCAACGACGTGCGTGTGGCCGGCCTGGCCGATTTCGATGCGGCGATCCGCACCATTCCGGAGAGCGACACCGTGGCGCTGCTGGTCATGCGCGGCGCGAACAGGAGCTACATCCCGATTCCTCCGCGCGTGTCGAAGCGCGCGGCCTTGACACCGTGAGGCCGCGGCTTGCGTGGTTCGCGCCGCGCAACGCTCCCGCCGTTTGATCTTGCGCAAGGCCGCGCGCTGCCCAGCGTTCAAGAATGACCGCAAGCCATCCCGGCATTCCAGAACGATGGATTCACAACCCCACACCGAGGCCGCGCCATGAACATCATGTTGAAAGGAACGCTCCAGTTCCTGGGTTTCAGCATCGTCACCCTGCTCGCCACGGGCGTTCTCGTGCTCGGGGGCCTGAACGAGCGCGGCAACGCGCCGGACAGTCCGGTCTTGCTCTCACACACAACGAAAGATCCACGATGAACACCAGCCGCCGCACCTTCATGATCACGCTCGCCGCGACGGGCACGGCCTTGTCCGCCACCCGCTCGATGGCCCAGGCCAGGCTCGATGAAAAAGACCCGCAAGCCGTGGCCTTGAGCTACGCCGCCGATTCGGCGAAGGTCGACGCGAAGAAGTTTCCCAAGCACGACAACGCCCAGCTGTGCAATGGCTGCGCGCTGTGGCAGTCCAAGCCGGCGGATGCGCAGGGCAATTGCGCGCTGTTTGCCGGCAAGCAGGTCAATGCGAAAGGGTGGTGCAGCGCCTGGGCCAAGAAGGCGTAGCAGCGCGCAAGCCTGCCCGAGGCGATGTCGACGGATGCTGCGTCATGCCATCCGCGAGCGATGGACGACGCCCGGCATAGGTCTATTCCCACAGTCCAGGCCCTCCTTCAGGACGAGAAAGTCAATTTTCAACCTGGCCAAGGAGCAGCAATGACGACACCCAATCCGCGTGATACCGACAACGACGCCGACGAACGTGATGCCCCCAAGCCCTCGGAGCACAACAAGGCTGGCCATCAGGAACCCACCCCGCGCAACGAGCCGCGCCGCACGCCCGAGAGCCGGCACGATCGGGAGAGCCACGTAGGCGGAGGCAACCAGATCCAGTCCCGGCGAGGCGCCCGACCATGACCGGACCGCCCGACTTCTCGCGGTGCATCGCGCTCTGCAATGCCTGCGCCACCGCCTGCAACCGCTGCGCCGCGGCATGCGCCAGCGAAGGGTCGAACGCCATGGCGCGATGCATTGCGCTCGATCTGGACTGCGCGGCGATCTGCACTGTTGCCGCAGGCGTCATGGCGCGAAACAGCGAGAACGCCGGCCTCGTATGCGCGCTGTGCGCCGACGTCTGCAGGCTCTGCGGCGACGAATGCCTCACACACGACATGGACCACTGCCAACGCTGCGCCGAGGCCTGCAAGCAGTGCGAGTTGGAATGTCGGCGCATGGCCGCGGCCTGAAGCCCCTTGTCGCCCTGCAGGAACTCGGCGAGGCGACAAACGCTTGCCGTGAATGCCCGCTGGGCGAAAACGCGACGCAGTCGGTGTTCGGCGAAGGGCCTGTGCATGCGCGGCTGATGGTGGTCGGGGAGCAGCCGGGCGACAAGGAAGACCTGGCGGGCCGACCCTTTGTCGGGCCGGCCGGACGGCTGTTCGACCGCGCCGTGGCGGAACTGGGATGGTCGCGCGACAAGCTGTACGTGACCAATGCGGTGAAGCATTTCAAATACGAGTTGCGCGGGAAGCGCCGCATCCACAAGACACCCGCGCAGCGTGAGGCGGATGCCTGCCGTCACTGGCTGGAGAGTGAAATTTCCCTGGTCGAGCCCGAGGCGCTGATCGCGCTGGGTGCCGTTGCGGCACGCTCGCTGCTCGGACGCCATGTGGCAGTGATGAGCGAGCGCGGGAGATGGCATGAAGATGCGGCAGGGCGCAAGGTGTTGGTGACGCTGCATCCGTCCGCGCTGCTGCGGGGAGATCCCGAACAGAAGGCCGCCGCGTGGAAGGCGTGGCTCGCCGATCTGTCCTTGGCGTCGAAGGTCGCGCGCGCAGCCAGGGCCGCCGCCTGAGCGTGTCGCCGAACCTGTTCTTCAGCTCGGCCTCAAGCGGAGGGCTGTGCGACGAGTTCGAAGACGTGCAGCGACGGCTCCAGCGAGAGCGCACGCCTCGCGGCCTGCGTCTGCGCCGTGTCGAGCGCGGCCAGCAACGTGATTTCTCCCGCCACGCTGGTCGCGACCGGCACGCCGTCGCGGTACAGCACGCGCGAGCCCGCAACGCGCGGCACCTTGGGTCCGTTCATGAGGGTGCCCAGCATGTTGGCCGGATCGCTGGCCGCGAGCGCGATCAGCGCGCCGTCGCCCGGCTGCCGACGCACCTGCCGCATCGACGCGACCGCTTCGGGCAACGCGAACTGCTCGCCCGACACGCCAGCGATGAAGCGGCCGCCGCGGATCTCCCCACGCGCCTCCAGCCGCCGGCACACGCGCACCAGGTCGCGCCAGGGCGGCAGCCATGCGGCCTCGCGCTCGAGCAGGCGCCAGCAGACGACGCCGTAGCGGCGCAGCAGCACGTGCACGACCTGTTCGATCGCTTCGCCGGAGCTGGCGGCCATTGCTTCGGCGGCGGCGGGCGGCCGCACCAGCGTCCAGCGGCCCGCGTCCTCGATGCCGAACAGCGGCGTGCGCCGCCGGCGCCGCGTGTCCGCCGAGGCGCGCTTGGACGCCGGCACCAGGAGGGCGCGCAGGCCCGCGTAGCTGTCGCAGCGCGCGCGGCCCTTGGCGACCAATTCGGTGAGCGCCTCTTCGATCTCAACCGGCAGCAGCCGCGTGCCCGATGCGATCTCATCGAAGAAGCAGGCGCCGTGCTGCGCCAGGTGCGCGGCCACGCGCACGGCGCGCGAGCCCAGCGTGTCGTCGTCCACCGGGGCAGGCGCCAGGCTGGTCCACAACGCCGCGCTGCGGCGCGGCAGCAGCACCAACGGCGTGGCGCGCAGCGAGAGGTTGCCCGCACCCTTGCGGCCCTCGGTGGCGGCGGGACGCAACCGGGTCCACAGCACGCGTCCCGCGGTGCAGAGGTCGTCGAGCCAGGCGCCGGCGTAGTCGGCCACGCGCGCGGGCAGCAACTCGGCTTCCCAGAGCGGCGCGGGCGCCTCGTAGCCTTCGAGCTGCGACAGGATGCCCGACAGTGCCTCCGGCCCACGCACACGCGAGCTCTCGCCGATGTGCTGCCACTGGAAGAGAAAGCGCACGAAGTCGCGCGGCTCGACCGGTTCGATCTCGCGGCGCAGGCGCTTGAGCGTGTAGCGGTGAACGCGTGCCAGCAGATGGCGCTCACACCATTCGAGCTCTGCGGTGCCGGGCGTGAAGCGGCCCTGCAGCACGCTGCCTTCGGTCTGTAGCGCGAGGAGGGCGGCTTCGACGTCGGCGGGCGGAAGGAACAGCGGCGCCGCCAGCTGCACCACGGTGACGGGGCCGAGCCCGCCGAGGCGTGAACGCAGCAGTTCGCGCAGCGCTGCGTCGCGGTCGGCCGGCTGCTCGGCGTCGGCGGGGGCTTCGATGGCGGGCTGCATCGGCGCATCGGGCGCCACGGCCTGCAGCAGGTGCAGGCGCTCGGCCGTCACCCACAGGCCGCGCGCGGTGCGGCCCTTGCCTTCGAGCAGCAGGCGCGTCACGCGGCCGGCCTTGGCGAGCGCGGCCAGCCACTTCTTCCAGTCCGCCTGTTGCTTCACTTCGTCGTCGCTCAAGGCGCCGAGCATGCCCAGCGCCTCGTGCATCTCGTCGGCGCTGCGCGGCTGCGGCCAGGCTTCTTCGCGCACGCTGGCGATGGCGTCCGGATCGAGCTGGCCGATCTCGTCGGCGCTTTCGGGTTCGGTATAGCGGCGGTTCTGCACGGCCTGCGTGCGGCGTTCTTCCAGCGGCGCATCGTCCAGGAATGCATAGGGACGCGCGTTCAACGCTTCCATCGCGAGCGGCGAGGGGGCCGGCAGATCGCGCGCCAGCATGCGCACCTCGCCCGATTCCATGCGCCGCAGCAGCGCGAGCCAGCCATCGGCGTCCATCGCATCGTGCAGACAGTCGTCCAGCGTCTGCGCGACCAGCGGGTGCTCGGGAATCTCGCGCTCTCCGACGATGTTTTCCGCGCACGCGACCTGGTCGGGAAACACGGCCGCGAGCAGGTCTTCGGAGCGCATGCGCTGCAACTGCGGCGCTACCTTGCGGCCGCCGCTGAAGCGCGGCAGCGCCAGCGCGGTGGTTGCGTTCCAGCGCCACCGCACGCCGAACAGCGGCGCGTCCAGCAGCGCCTGCACCAGCACGTGCAGCGCCGAGGCCGAGTGCAGGTAGCGCGCGACTTCGTCGAGCGGAAAGCTGTGGCTGGTCGACAGCGAAAGCACGATCGCATCCTCCGTCGCCGCGGCCTGCAGTTCGAAGTTGAAGGTGCGGCAAAAGCGCTTGCGCAGCGCCAGGCCCCATGCGCGATTGAGCCGGCTGCCGAACGGCGAGTGGATCACCAGCTGCATGCCGCCGGAGGCGTCGAAGAAGCGCTCCATCACCAGCGTGCGTTGCGTCGGGAGCGCACCGAGTACCGCGAACGCATGGGCGAGATGCTCGACGATCTGGCGCGCGGCCTCGTCGTCCAGACCGATGGCGTGCACCAGCAGTTTCATCGCTTCGTCGCGGCCGCCCGCTTCCAATGCCAGCGCCACTTCCTCACGCAGGCGCGACACGCCGAACGACAGCTCGTCGCTGCGCCCCGGCGCCTCGCCGAGCCAGAACGGAATGTTGGGCGCGGCGCCGTGCGCATCTTCCACGCGCACGCGGCCCGGCTCGATCTTCAGGATGCGGTAGCTGGTGTTGCCGAGCTGGAACACGTCGCCCGCCAGGCTCTCGACCGCGAAGTCTTCGTTGACCGTGCCGATCTTGTCGGCCTGCGGTTCCAGCACGACCGTGTAGTCACCGGTCTCGGGGATGGTGCCGCCGGAGGTCAGTGCCGTCATGCGGGCGCCCTTGCGTTCGCGCAGCAGGTGGTTCACTGCGTCGCGGTGCACGTAGCCGGCGCGCTGGCCCTGCCGCGTGGTGAAGCCTTCGGACACCATGCGGACCACGTCCATGAAGCGCTTGTGCGTGAGGCTCGCATAGGGCCAGGCGCGGCGCACCAGCGCGAAGAGATCGTCCTCGTTCCACTCGCGGCAGGCGGTCTCGGCCACGATCTGCTGCGCCAGCACGTCCAGCGGTGCAGGCAGCACGCGCAGCGCGTCGAGCTCGCCCCGGCGGATGCAATCGAGCAGGGCGGCGCACTCCACCAGTTCGTCGCGCGACTGCGGAAAAAGCCGCGCCTTCGGTACCCCGCCCACGGCGTGACCCGAGCGCCCCGCGCGCTGCAGGAAGGTAGCGATGGCGCGCGGCGAGCCGAGCTGGCACACCAGGTCGACGTCGCCGATGTCCAGGCCCAGTTCGAGCGATGCCGTGGCCACCAGCACCTTCAGGTCGCCGCGCTTGAGGCGCTGCTCGGCGTCGAGCCGCGTCTCTTTGGACAGGCTGCCGTGGTGCGCGGCCACGGCTTCCTTGCCGAGGATGTCGCCCAGGTGCCGCGCCGCGCGCTCGGCCATTCGGCGCGTGTTGACGAACACCAGCGTGGTCTTGTGCAGCCACACCAGTTCGGCCACGCGCGCATAGACCTGTATCCACTGGTCGCCCGACATCACTGCTTCCAGCGGCGTCGGCGGCAGTTCGAGTGCCAGGTCGCGCTGCTTGGCATAGCCGATGTCGACGATGGCGCAGTCGGCCATGCCGTCGGGGCCAAGCGCGCCCGCGCCGACGAGAAAGCGCGCGACCTCGTCGATGGGCTTCTGCGTGGCCGACAGGCCGATGCGCACCGGCCGCGCGCCGCCTTGTGCCATGCACAGGTCCTGCAGCCGCTCCAGCGACAGCGCCAGGTGGCTGCCGCGCTTGCTCGCGGCAATGGCATGGATCTCGTCGACGATCACGCTGCGCACGGTGGACAGCATCTGGCGGCCCGACGCCGAGCCGAGCAGGACGTACAGCGACTCCGGCGTGGTCACCAGGATGTGCGGCGGCCGGCGAAGGCTCTGCTGGCGTTCGCGCTGCGGCGTGTCGCCGGTGCGCACGGCGGTGCGGATGTCGACGTCGGGCAGCCCGAGCGCCGCGAGCTCGCCGCGAATGCCCGCGAGCGGTGCCTCGAGGTTCAGGCGGATGTCATTGGAGAGCGCCTTTAGCGGCGAGACGTAGACCACGGCGGTTTCATCGGGCAAGCCTGCGGGCTCGAGTCCCCGATGGACCAGGTCGTCCAGGGCCGCCAGGAAGGCCGTGAGTGTCTTGCCCGAACCGGTGGGCGCCGCCACGAGCGTGTCGCGCCCGGCACGTATTGCCGGCCACGCCTCGGACTGGGCCGAGGTGGGGCTGGGAAAAGTCCGAAGGAACCACTGGGCGACGGAGGGGTGAAACGAGTGCAGGGCCACGGGAAGTGCAGGCTACGACAGGGATTGCGGCGGCGCAACGCGGGCGCCATTGACCCCACAGGTTGGGACGGTGCGACGGTGCAGGCTCGGGATTCGGAGGGCAGGGCGCCTGCAGCGCAGCTAGGACGCCCTTTGTATGAAATCCACGAAAGCTCTTAACGGCGCCGGCAGCAATCGGCGGCCGGGGTAGTAGAGGAAGGGGCCGGAGAAACGCGGCCACCAGGGCTCGAGGATGGGTTCGAGCGCACCGCTGTCAAGGTGAGGCCGCAGCCAGTCTTCGAACAGGTAGACCACGCCGGCGCCGGCTATCGCCGCATCGACCGAGAGTTCTGCCGCTGCGCCGATCCGCACGGTCAGTTGACCGGTCACGTCGATGCGCAAGGTTTCGCCGTCGCGCTCGAACTCCCACGGCGGCATCGACCCACTGGCGAAACGGCCGCGCAAACAGTTGTGGCCAAGCAGATCGCGCGGATGCTCCGGCCGGCCATGGCGATCGAGGTAGGACGGAGCGGCCGCTGCAGCAAAGCGCTGCAAGCGCTGGCCGATCGGCACGGCCACCATGTCCTGCTCGAGCCGCTCGTCATAGCGGATGCCGGCGTCGCAACCGGCCGCCAGCACATCGACGAAGCCGTCCTCCGCAATCACTTCAAGAGAGATGTCCGGATAAGCGGCAAGAAAGGGCGGCACGATCGATGGCAGCACGAGGCGCGCGGCGCTGATCGGAACGTTGAGCTTGAGCGTGCCGGCTGGCCGGTCGCGAAAGCCGTTCACCACGTCGAGCGCCGCCTCGACCTCGGTGAGCGCGGGCCTCAGCCGCTCGAGCAGGCGTTCTCCCGCTTCCGTTGGCCGCACGCTGCGCGTCGTGCGGTGGAGCAACCGTACGCCGAGTTGAGCTTCGAGCCGGCGCACCGCCTCGCTCAAGCCCGATGCACTGGCGCCGCTCAGACGCGCGCGTCGCGAAAGCCCTTCGCGCCTGCCACCGCCACGAAAGCGTTGAGATCCCCGAGGTCGACCTTCATTGTTCTGAATCCTGCACAGCCCGTGCCGATTATGGCGACTTATCAAACAGAGGCGGGCTGCCTAGACTGGGCTTCACCACCTCGTTCATCCCTTCAGCTCCCAGGAAAACATCATGTCCACCACGCAGACTCCCAGCGCTTTCACCCTCGGCGACCGCGCGGTTCAACGGCTCGGCTACGGCGCCATGCAGCTCGCCGGCCCCGGCGTGTTCGGCCCGCCGAAAGACCGCGAGGCGGCTCTGGCCGTGCTGCGCGAAGCAGTCGCCAGCGGCGTCGATCACATCGACACCAGCGACTTCTACGGGCCGCACATCACCAACCAGATCATCCGCGAGGCTCTCGCGCCCTATGCGAAGGACCTCGTCATCGTCACGAAGATCGGGGCGCGCCGCTCCGACACGGGCGGCTGGCTGCCGGCGTTCTCTCCAGAGGAACTGGCCCAGGCGGTACACGACAACCTGCGCAACCTCGGGCTGGACGTTCTGGACGTGGTGAACCTGCGCATCATGTTCGATGTGCATGGCCCGGTCGAGGGCTCGATCGAGGCGCCGCTCGCGGCATTGGCCGAGCTGCAGCGCCAGGGCCTTGTGCGCCACATCGGCCTGAGCAACGTCACACCCGCCCAGGTCGCGGAAGGGCGCCGCATCTGCCGCATCGCCTGCGTTCAGAACCAGTACAACCTCGTGCATCGCAACGACGACGCGCTGATCGACGACCTGGCGCGCGACGGCATTCCATACGTTCCTTTTTTCCCGCTCGGCGGCTTCACCCCGCTGCAGTCCTCAGGGCTCTCCGACGTTGCACAACGCCTGGGCGCCACACCGATGCAGGTGGCACTGGCCTGGCTGCTGCGACGCTCGCCCAACATCCTGCTGATTCCAGGCACCTCGTCGGTCGGGCACCTGCGCGAGAACCTGGCCGCCGGGAAGCTGGCGTTGCCGGCGGATGCAGTCGAGGCGCTGGATCGCGTGGCTGCTCCCGTTGCCGAATGACTACTTTCCTGGTTCGTGTCGCTGAAGCAAGACCATGTGTTTACTCCGACCGGATGACGCAGAAGGAGTAGTGCATCCCTGGACCGGTGCTTGGCGCAGGTGGCGAAGCTTTGAGCACCGGCTTCAGAACATGGACGGGTAGCGCATCGCGAACGGAGTAATGGATATGGTATTTAACATAACACACATTGTGTTCTTTAGATGCACCAACGAATACCGCCTTTCCTAGAGTCTCGCCACGCCCCCTCAGGAACCCTGCGGACTGACAGAAGCCAACGATGGATCGAAATCCGCCTCCACACGCCCGATGTCCGGCACACGCTGATATCGCAACACACGGTATCCGGCTTCGATCAGCATGGCGTCACGGTCCCGATCGCGCCGCGCCTTGTCTTTCTGGTTCTTGTCGCCAAGCTCGACCACGGCCACGACCTTGAACGAGCGGTCGCACACGACGAAGTCGGCGATCCTGCGGCTGAAGGTGCTGCGCGCCGCGCGCGTGCGGGCCGTGAGCAATGCGCCGAAACTGACCTGTGGAAGCACCACGAGGTCCGGGAGTGTCTGCACGAGCCTGTTGTACATCGCCTGCTCGCGCGCGCTGAGCGGCGACCGGGCCTTGGGCTTGTCGACGAAGCCACTGGGGCTCTGTTCGGACCTTTTCTTGGCCACCACCAGGAACACTATCACCCCGGCGGCGAACAAAACGGCCATGAATAGGAACGTATTCATCTCTGTTTCTCCTTCTTCACAGAGTCTCGCATGAGTGCGCAGGCGTCCTTTTCTTGATGTTCTCCGCGCCTGCAAGCGATGGATTCAGCCCTCAGCGCCTGGGCGAATCTCCGGATCCCCTGCCTTCGTAATTCACTCCCCTGGTCTGCCTGATCTCCACCTTCTTGGCGTCAGGGCACGGCTCGTTCGAATACGCGATCTTGCCGCCCTGGATGCACTTGTAGACCGCGTGCTGAGCCGCGGCATCGAGCATGAAAGTCGTCAAGCCCAGCGCAAACACAACGCGGCCCAATCTCATCACTTACCGTCCTTCGGAGGCGCTTTCGGACTGGTCTTTGCATTCATCGCTGCCGTGATCAGCTCCGCGGCCTCCGCGCGATTCGCCTTGTTCGCAAAATCGACCGCCGTCATGCCCAACTGATTTTTCATCGTCGTGTCGGCGCCTTCGGCCAGCAGCAGTTTCACGGCTTCGCCAGAGCCGTACATGGCGGCCATCATCAGCGGCGTGGTGCCGTTGGGCGACTGCGCATCGATGAAGGCGTAATTGTCGAGCAGCACCTTCATGATCGTCAGCTGGCCGCTGGTGGCGGCGTAATGCAGCGGCGTCCAGCCGGTCTTGTTGACGGCGGCATCACGCTTGAGCAATTGGGTGACCAGGTCCTGCTGGCCCTTGATGGCGGCCAGCATCAGCGGGGTTTCGTCCTTGGCATTGGCCAGGTCCACGTTGAGCTGCGGGGATTCGAGCAGCACCTGGATGACCTTGGGCGACGGCTCGCGCAGGGCGATCATCAGCCCGGTCTGGCCGTGTTCGTCGAGCGTGTTGGGATCGAAACCGCGATTGAGCAAGGTGCGCACGCCGCTGGCGTTGTCACCGCGAACGGCGCGGAAGAAGTCTTCGAACGATCCGGCATGCGCCGCAAAAGATGCAGCCATGACAAGCAGATACAACGACTTCTTGAAGTAGTTTTTCATGATTTTGCGTCCCTGAACAGGATTTCGAAGTTGTCGCTCGTGGCCTTGGCGATGGCCTCTACGGGTACCTTTCGCAGTTCGGCGATCTGCTGCGCCACATAGGGCACGTACGACGGGTTGTTGGTCTTGCCGCGGTACGGCACGGGCGCTAGGTAGGGGCTGTCCGTCTCGATCAGCATGCGGTCCAGCGGCACAAAGGCGGCCACGTCGCGCAGGTCCTGCGCCTTCTTGAAAGTCAGGATGCCCGAGAACGAGATGTAGAACCCCAGGTCGAGCGCCGCGCGCGCCACCTCGGCGGTTTCGGTGAAGCAATGGAACACGCCACCTGCCGCGCCGCCAGAGCCATCCTCGCCCTCCTCCTTCAGGATTGCCAGCGTGTCCGCCGAAGCCTCGCGGGTGTGGATGATGAGCGGCTTGCGGGTCTGCTGCGCCGCGCGAATGTGCACGCGGAAGCGGTCGCGCTGCCACTCCATGTCGGCGATGCTGCGGCCGCCCTTGCGCTCTTCCATCTGGTAGTAGTCCAGGCCGGTTTCGCCGATGGCCACCACGCGGGGACGGGCCGAAAGCCGCACCAGGTCTTCGACGCTGGGCTCGGCGATGTCCTCGTTGTCAGGGTGCACGCCCACGCTGGCCCAGAAGTTGTCGTAGCTGGCGGCCAGCGCCTGCACGTCGTCGAACTCCTCGAGCTTGGTGCAGATGCACAGGGCCCGATCGACCTTGGCCGCGGCCATGGCGGCGCGGATCTGCGGCATCTGGTCCGCGAACTCAGGGAAGGTCAGGTGGCAATGGGAATCTGTGAACATCGGAAATAGAGTGGAGCCGGTGCACCTGCACCCGTCGCTCGTGGGAGGTGGCACCGTGCACGGAGTTCCGCGTCACCGGGACGGCAGAAGACTCAGATGGTTTGGGTAGGGCGGTCCGAAGCCATCGAGCCGCCGAGGGCCGCCTCGATGCGCGCCTTCAGCTGGCGCGATTTTTCGTCCGAGGGAAACCGGATGCCCACGCCGGGCGCCCGGTTGCCGGCCGCACGTGCCGGGGTGATCCACGCAACCTTGCCAGCCACCGGATAGCGCTGCGGGTCTTCAGGCAGCGTCAACAGCACATAGACGTCGTCGCCCAGCCGGTATTCGCGCGTGGTCGGAATGAAGATGCCGCCCTCGGCAAAGAGCGGGATGTACGCCGCATAAAGCGCGCCCTTCTCCTTGATGGCGAGCTGGATGACGCTCGGCCTGGCGGGCGTGGAGGCTGCGGACGCAGCGGCGGCGGGGGCGACGGGTTGGTTCATGGGCGGCGAGCGGCTGAGTTTAGGGTGCTTCGCGCTTCGCTCACAAGCGCTTCGAGCATGAGACCTGCATTGAACGGATGTTCGGCGGTTCTCGCGGCATTCGCGAGCGACTTCGACCAGCGCGCCAGGGCCAGCCGCGACGGCGCTGCCGGCAGGTCGGCCGCCTCGAAGAAACGTGGCTCGGCGCCGTTGCCGACGGCCATCAGATCGTGGCAAAGCTTCTGCAGCGCGCCAACGGCCTGGGCGGGCGCATGGTCCGACAGGGCCCCGACATCGCCGCGCGAAATGGCCTTGGGAAACAGCGACCACGCCTTGGGCGATTGGCCGGAGCGAGCGAGCCGCAAGGCATCGCTGGGCCGGCCGCCGGCGGCACGCAACAGGGCGGCCGCATCGGCGGCCGGCACATCCTGCGCGACGAGCCAGGTTTCGGCCTCGGCCGTTTCGGGCCACGGCAGCGTGAAGCCCAGGCAGCGGCTGCGAATGGTGGGGAGCAACTGCCAAGCGGCTTCGCTGGCAAGCACGAAGCGCACGTCGCCGACCGGCTCCTCGAGGGTCTTGAGCAACGCGTTGGCGGTGATGGTGTTCATGCGCTCGGCCGGATAGACCAGCACCACCTTGCCGCGCCCGCGCGCACTGGTGCGCTGCGCAAAGCCGACCGCATCGCGCATCGCCTCGACGCGGATCTCGCGGCTCGCCTTGCGCTTCTTGTCGTCGATGTCGGCCTGTGCCTTTTCATCGAGCGGCCAGCCGAGTTCCTGCATGGCGACCTCGGGCATCAGCACGCACAGGTCGGCGTGGGTGCGGACCTCGATGGCGTGGCAGCTGGGGCAGTGGCCGCAGGCGGCACCGCCCTCTTCCACCGGCTGCTCGCACAGCCAGGCGGCTGCGAGCGCCAAAGCCAGTTCGTACTGGCCGATGCCCGAGGGGCCTTGCAGCAGCCAGGCATGGCCGCGCTGGCGCAGCAGTTCGGCCAGCGGCTGCCGCAGCCAGGGCGTAAGGGTCGGCACGCTCATCGCGCAACTCCGCTTTGAGGTGCCAGTACGCCGCGCGCCACCAGCGCCGTTTCGATCTGCTGCCAGACCTGGTCGCGGGCCTGGCTGGCGTCGATGCGAACGAAGCGTTGCGCGTCGGCGGCGGCGCGGTCTGCATAGCCTTGCGCCACGCGGCGGAAGAACTCGACCGGCTGAGCCTCGAACTTGTCGGGCACACGCGCACCGGCCAGCCGCTGCGCCGCAATCTCGGGCGCCAAGTCGAACCACAGCGTGATGTGCGGTTGCAACAGTCCCTGCGCCCTGCCCCCTTGCGCCCACTGTTCCAGCGTCGAGAGCACGGCGGCATCGAAGCCGCGCCCCGCGCCCTGGTAGGCGAAGGTCGCGTCGGTGAAGCGGTCGCACAGCACCAGGTCACCGCGCGCCAGTGCCGGCTCGATGACCTGCACGATGTGGTCGCGCCGCGCCGCGAACACCAGCAGCGATTCGGTCAGCGGGTCCATCGGCTGCTCCAGGATCAGCCCCCGCAGCGTTTCCGCCAGCGGCGTGCCGCCGGGCTCGCGCGTGCGCACCACGGTGCGGCCCTGCGCCTCGAAGAGCGCCTCCATCGCATCGAGGTGGCTCGACTTGCCCGCGCCATCGATGCCTTCCAGCGTCAGAAACAGACCGTCGCTCATAGAAAATGACCTCCGCCTTCGGCTGCGGTGCAAGCTTGCTTGAGGCGGCCCGGCGCGGCGCTCATTGCGTTGCCTTGGGTTGGGGGGTACCACCGCCGCGCTGGTAGCGGTTGACCGCGCGGTTGTGGTCGTCGAGCGAGCTGCTGAACTGGCTGGTGCCGTCGCCGCGCGAAACGAAGTACAGCGACTTGCTCTGCGCCGGCTGCACAGCGGCCAGCAGCGCCGCCTTGCCCGGCATCGCGATCGGCGTGGGCGGCAGGCCGCCGCGGGTATAGGTGTTCCAGGGGGTGTCGGTCTGCAGGTCTTTCTTGCGCAGGTTGCCGTCGAAGGTGGCACCGAGGCCGTAGATCACCGTCGGGTCGGTCTGCAGCGGCATGCCGATGCGCAGGCGGTTGGTAAAGACTGCGGCGATCTCGGCGCGGTCGTTCACCTTTCCTGTCTCCTTTTCGACAATGCTGGCCAGAATCAGCGCCTCATCGGCCGATTTGAGCGGCAAATCGGCCGCCCGCGCCGCCCAGGCGGCTTCGAGCTTCTTGTCCATGGCGCGCATCGCGCGCTGCAGCAGGGCGATGTCGGTCGAGCCCTTCGAGTAGGTGTAGGTGTCTGGAAAGAAGCGGCCTTCGGGGTGGACGCCGGGCTTGCCCAGCTTGGCCATCAGCGCCTCGTCGGTCATGCCCACGCTCTCGGGCTTGAGCTGCTCGGCCTTGCCCAGCGCGGCGCGCACCTGCCGCATGTTCCAGCCCTCGACCAGCACCAGGCTGCGGGTGGCTTCTTCGCCGCGCACCAGGCTGTTGAGCAGCAGCTTCGGCGTGACGCCGCGCTCCAGCTCGTAGCTGCCGGCGCGCATCTGGCGGTCTTGCCCCGAGACGCGGAACCACAGGTAGAGCAGTTGCGGCTGCACATCGACGCCGGCATTGGCCACCGCCTGGGCAATGCCGCGCGGCGTGGTGCCGGGCTCGATGGAGAGATCGGCACTCGGCGCCGACATCTTGAGCGGCTGGTGCACCCACCAGAGTCCGCCGGCGCCGAGCGCGAGCGCGATCAGGGCGGCGAGCAGGAAGAGCGTAAGAAAGAAGCTGCGCACGAATCCGATGGGAAGCAGTGGATAGAGGAGGAAAAGGGAAGGAGTCCCTGACGCCCGGAAGGAACAGGCACGGCCATGATAATTCAGCGATGACCACAGTCGTTCTCAACGGGGTAGCCACCCTCTCCCACCTCGGCGTGATTCGCGCCGAAGGCCCCGACGCCGCCAGCTTCCTGCACGGGCAGCTGACGCAGGATTTCTCCCTCCTCGGCGCCACCGAAGCCCGGCTCGCCGCGCTCTGCACCGCCAAGGGCCGCGTGATTGCGAGCTTCATCGGCCTCCGGCCGCAGCCCGAGCTGATCCTGCTGGTGTGCAGCCGCGACATCCTCGCCGCGACGCTCAAGCGCCTGTCGATGTATGTGCTGCGCGCCAAGGTCAAGCTGACCGACGCCACCGAGCAGTTCGCGCTGCACGGCCTGGCCGGCACCGCGCTCACCGCCAACGGCCTGGATGCGGCCACGCCGCCCGGCAAGCGCACGGCCATCGGGGACGACATCAGCGTGGTGTCGCTCTACCCGGCCGATGGCGTGCCGCGCGCGCTCTGGATCGCCCCCGCGGGCCATGCTGCGCCAGCCGGCCCCAAGCTTGACCCCGAACTCTGGCAATGGAGCGAAGTCCGCAGCGGCATCGTGACCGTGACGACGCCGATCATCGAAGCCTTCGTGCCGCAGATGATCAACTACGAGTCGGTGGGCGGCGTGAACTTCAAGAAGGGCTGCTACCCCGGCCAGGAGATCGTGGCGCGCAGCCAGTTCCGCGGCACGCTCAAGCGGCGCACCTACCTCATGCAGGCCGATGCGGCCGTGGCGGTGGGACAGGAAGTGTTCGCTGCCGGCGATGGCGGACAGCCCGTCGGCACCGTGGCCCAGGCGGCGCAGGTGCCCGGTGGCGGCTGGTCGGCGCTGGTCTCGATGCAGATCTCGGCGCTCGAAGCCGGCGGCCTGCATGCCGGCTCGGCCGGCGGCCCGGCACTGTCGGTCGAGCCGCTCCCCTATCCGCTGCTCGAAGACATCTGATCTTTCTTCCCCCAACGCCCCGATCCGAGGGGCGTTCGGCGCCATCGAAAAAGATGGCGCCATTTTTTTGCGCGTCGCTTAACCCCGCCGTCGATGCTGCGCCGTAGAAGCCTGCATCGATCCACTCCTGGCAAGGAAGAGCACCATGAAGCGCAGAGTTTTTTCCACCGTCCTGGCCCTGACCGCCCTCACCACTGGCCTGTCGGCTTGCGCCGAAAGCCCGGCCCGGCCTTTCGCCCCGCCCACCACCTCGAGCCGCATCGGCTCGCTCATGCAGATCGCCATCGTCGACCGCACGAGCGGCGCCGAGCTGCCGATCTACCGGCACCGCGGCGAATACTGGGTGGCCGGCCGCCCCGGCGCGCGCTATGCCATCCGGGCGCGCAATGCGATGGGCGAACGCCTCATGGCCGTGATGTCGGTGGACGGCGTCAACGTCGTCACCGGCGAAACCGCGGGCATTGGGCAGACCGGCTATGTGTTCGGCGCGCGCGAGTTCAGCGACATCACCGGCTGGCGCAAGAGCGATTCGCAGATCGCCGCCTTCGAGTTCGCTGCCGCCGGCAACTCCTATGCGAGCCGAACCGGCCGCCCGGACGACGTGGGCGTGATCGGTGTCGCGATGTTCCGCGAGAACATTCCGGCGCCGCCCCCGCCGTCGGTCGCGCCCTCCCCGTCTCGCGACGAGTACAGCAGCCGTGACGGCAAACTGCGCAGCGAGTCGTCTTCGATGGGCGATGCCCGGGCCAAGTCGGCGCCCGCCGAGGCTGCTGCTTCGGCCGAGGCCCCCGCCGGCAGCCTGGCACGCCGGCAGGCCCCGGCCCCGAGCCTGGGCACGGCCCACGGCCGGCGCGAAACCTCCTACGTCGGCAAGACGAACTTCGAGCGCGCCCAGTCGACGCCCGATGAAGTGGTCCGCATTCGCTACGACAGCCGCGAGAACCTCATCGCCGCGGGCGTGATCCCGGTGCCGCCCACGCCGCGCTGGCCGCGTCCGGCCGGCCCATCGCCATTCCCGGGCTCGGACCCCGGCTACGTGCCGGACCCGCCCGCTCGCTACTGAGCGAAAGGGTTCAGCGCAGCGACCGGCGCATCTCGACGTGCGGGATGCCGGCCTCTTCGAACGGCTCGCCGTGCACCGCATAGCCGAGCCGCGCATAGAACCGCTCGGCGCTGCGCTGCGCATTGAGCGCGACTTCGCGGTCCCCGCGCGCCCGGGCCGCTTCTTCCAGCGCCTGCATCACGGCCGCGCCATGCCCGCCGCTGCGCAGCGTGCGATGCACCGCCATGCGGCCGATGTGGGAGACACCATCTTCCGCATGCAGCAGCCGGCCGGTCGCAATGACCTGCCCGATGCGATTGCGGGCCACGGCGTGCAGCACCACGGCGTCGTGTTCATCCCACTCCAGCTCCTTGGGAATGTTCTGCTCCTCGATGAACACCGCGCGCCGCAGGGCGCTGGCGCCTTCGCCGAGCGCATCCCAGCCACCCGTCTCCACGGTGCGCATCGGCTCGCCGGCCTCGAAGCCCATGAGCACTTCGCGCAACGCCGCGGGCACCGGCTTCGAGGTCTGCGTGGCCGGGTCCGCGAACACATAGACCAGCTCGCAGCCGACCAGGTACTGGTCCTGCCGGAACAGCGCGCCCTCGAACACGATCGACGAATTGCCGATGCGCGCGCACTTCATGCCCACGTCGATCACGTCGTCCATGCGCGCCGAGGCGCGAAAGTCGATCGTCGCCTTGCGCACGTATAGGTCGCCGCCCAGCGCATGCATCGCCTCTTCGTACGGCAGCGCCATCGCACGCCAGTAGTCGGCGATGGCGGTGTCGAAGTACATCAGGTAGTGCGCGTTGAAGACGATCTTCTGCATGTCCACCTCGGCCCAGCGCACGCGCAGGCGGTGGAAAAAGCGGAAGTCTTCGCGCCGGTTTGCTGCCGTCTCTGTCATGGTGTCAATGCTTCCTTGAGTGCCCGGGCCGCGTCGTTCTGCGCCTGCAGCGCTTCGGGCAATGCCCGGCCCATCTTGATGAATTCGTGGATCACGCCGCGGTAGATCTCCAGGTCGACCTGCACGCCCGCGGCGCGCAGCTTGTCGGCGTAGGCGATGCCTTCGTCCACCACCGGGTCGCATTCGGCCAGGCCGATCCACGCGGGCGCCACGCCGTCGACGTCGTCGGCCAGCAGCGGCGCAAAGCGCCAGTCGTCGCGGTCGGCCGGCGTGCGGACGTACTGTGCGAAGAAGAAATCGATCATCGCCTTCGTCAGCAGCGGGCCGTGCTCGAAGCGCCGGTGCGAGGCCGTGTCCTGGTGCGCCGTCATGCCGGGATAGATCAGCATCTGCAGCGCGAGCGGCAGGCCCGCATCGCGCGCGAGGATGGCGCACACGGCAGCCAGCGTGCCGCCGGCGCTGTCGCCGCCCACCGCGAGGCGCGTGATGTCGATGCCGATGCGTCCGCCCTCATGCGCGAGGAACGCGAAGGCGTCCCATGCATCGTTCGATGCGGTCGGAAACTTGAACGCGGGCGCCAGCCGGTAGTCCACCGACACCACCGCGCAGCCGCTCTTGTGGCTCAGCACGCGGCACAGCGTGTCGTGCGTGCGGATGTTGCCCACCGTAAAGCCGCCGCCGTGAAAGTACATCAGCGCCGGCAGCACCGCCGTCGAGGGCGCATAGAGCCGTGCGGGAATCGCGTAGCCGTCGCGCGCGGGAATGCTGAAGTCCTCGATGCGCGCCAGCTCGGGCTTGGGCACTTCGAGCACGCCGGCACCTTTTTCGTAAGAGGCCTTGGCTTCGGCGGGCGAAAGCTGGTCGAGCGTCGGATGGCCGGCGCGCGCCATGCGCTCGACCACGCTGGCCATCTTCGCAGTCAGCGGGTGTGGGGGGAGGCTCATCGAAGGGTGGGTAGTCATGTGCCGAGTGCGACAGCGACAAGGGTTTTGTTCATTTGCAAGACTGCCCCCTGTTGTTAGATTCGGGTGGTCGGCAATCGTACTGCCCCACGCATTCAGGCACCCCACCCACGTCCCATGGCCCTCATCCAATACCTCACCCAGATCCAGTTCGAATTCGGCGCGATCAAGCTGCTGTCCAGCGAGTGCGCGCGCATCGGCATCCACCGTCCGCTGATCGTGACCGACGCGGGCGTGCGCGCGGCCGGCGTGCTGCAGAAGGCGCTCGATGCCATCGCAGACCTGGAGGTCTCGGTGTTCGACCAGACGCCTTCCAACCCCACGGAAGCCGCCGTGCGCGCGGCCGTCGAGCTCTACCGCAGCGGCCGCTGCGACGGCCTCATCGCCGTGGGCGGCGGCTCGGCCATCGACTGCGCCAAGGGCGTGGCCATCGCCGCCACGCACGAAGGCCCGCTCAAGACCTACGCCACCATCGAAGGCGGCTCGCCGAAGATCACCGACCGCGCGGTGCCGCTCATCGCGGTGCCCACCACCAGCGGCACCGGCAGCGAAGTGGCGCGCGGCGCGATCGTCATCGTCGACGACCACCGCAAGCTCGGCTTCCACAGCTGGTTCCTGATGCCCAAGGCCGCGATCTGCGACCCCGAGCTCACGCTGGGCCTGCCGCCCAAACTGACGGCCGCCACCGGCATGGATGCCATTGCGCACTGCATGGAAACCTTCATGTCGGCCGCATTCAATCCGCCGGCCGACGGCATCGGCCTGGACGGCCTGGAGCGCGCCTGGCTGCACATCGAGCGCGCCACCAAGGACGGCAGCGACCGCGAGGCACGCCTCAATCTCATGAGCGCATCGATGCAAGGCGCGATGGCCTTCCAGAAGGGCCTGGGCTGCGTGCATTCGCTCAGCCACAGCCTCGGCGGCGTCGATCCGCGCCTGCACCACGGCACGCTCAACGCCCTCTTCCTGCCCGCGGTGATCCACTTCAACGCGGGTGCCGAGTCGGTACAGAAGGAACAGCGCCTGCAGCGCATGGCGCAGGCCATGCACCTCGATTCGGCCGGCGATCTGGGCGATGCGATCCGCGACATGAATGCGCGCCTCGGCCTGCCCAAGGGCCTGGCTGAAGTGGGCGTCACGCCGGCGCTGTTCGAGAAGATCATCGACGGCGCGATGGCCGACCACTGCCACAAGACCAATCCGCGGCTGGCTTCGCGCGACGATTACAAGGCGATGCTCGAAGCGTCGATGTAGGGCCAGGGCCGTCGCAGGCTCTGCGCCTGATGTGCGACGGCTTCGATCAATTGCCGATGTCGAATTTCGAAATCGATGCGGCAGTTCCAACAACGGATCGCACGCCCTGAACGGTGTAGGTCTGCTCACTGGCGGAATCGGCGGGCTTGCGCATCGAGAACGACGCGAACAGTTTGTTTTTTGCCGAATAGCCGCCGAACCAGTCCACCAGCCGTCCGATGTAGCACTGCTGCCCGACGCGGACGGGAACGTCTCCCACGATCTCGTAGCTGTAGTGGCCGGGGCCGTAGCTGGTGTAGTTGCTGCGGTCGTCGTCGCTGGTGCCTTCGGGGACCGGACACAGCGGCTTGTCCACGGAGCCTGCATCGCGCGCCGCGCGGGTGTCGATCAGACCGAGTGCATGCGTCAGCGCCGCATGCAAGGCGTTGTCCAGCGTGGTCGAAGTCCGCTTCTCCTCGTTTTTCTGGACCTTGGGGATCGAGAGCCGATAGCGGTAGCGCACCGTCAGTATCGGGACGTCGCCGACGATCGTCAGCGGCCTCAGCAGATAGACGTTGTCCACGCCGTACTGACTATTCCGGTAAGCCGCATAGACGCGCCCGCGCAGGCGAATCCATTCGCCTTGCTGGTTGCTGCCGCGGCCGTTGGTCATGTAGAGGGTCGACGCGCCGCTGTCATCGGCCTGGCCCGCCGGGGCCGGCGCACCGACGCCCCCGAACTTCGCGCCCTTGCGGCGAAGCACGCTGATTTCGTTGAAGAGCCCGGTGCCACCCACGTAGGAGTCGATCACCAGGTCGCGTTGACCGTCGCCGTCGATGTCCATCAAGGTATAGGATCCGACGCCGTTTTCGCCGCCGCCTTCGATCCCCGACGCGCTTAGCGCGCGCCATTCGTCGGCTGTCACGCCCTTGGGCTGGATGGTGGGGAAATGCGCATCCTCGCCCGATCGGTTGTCATCGCGCGTGTTGGAGAACGAGGTCGTTCCCGTCTTGATGCTCAACGCGTCGATGACTTTCTCGAGCGGAAACTCCGCATCGGTCTTGCGCATCGCTTCCACGGCCTGGTGCAGCTCTTCGAGCGCCTCGCGGTCCACGTCGTCGGGCTTGTAGGCATTGACGTAGCGCAGCTGTGTTTGAAGCGCTGTCAGCCGTTCTTCATGCCGTGTTGCGATGCAGCCTGTGTCGGCGCCGCAGCGGTCGCGGGTCTTGAGCCAGTCCATCTGTGCGCGCCGCAGTGCACCGCGTTGCGCGGGCTGAGCGGAGGCCAGCCGGCCGTAGACGGTGGACAGCTGGACGTCGAGCTTGCGCAGGTTCTCGTCGGCGCAGATCGCTTTCTCGGTACGGGTGGCAGCACGGCTGCAATCGAGACCGGCCGCGAAGGCCGGTGCGGCGCAGGCACCCAGGGCCGCGGCGGCAACGAAGTACAGGCAGGGCCGCATGTTGTGTTCGAAGGCGGAGTTTTTCATCCGGGCAATGTAGGGTGTTTTGCCCGCACTTCAGGGGCGCCGCTATTCCGCCTTCACCCCCGCCGTGCGGATGACCTTCCCCCACTTGGCCGTCTCCGCCGTGATGAACGCATCGAATTCCTCCGGCGTGCTGCCCGCCGGAATCGTGCCCATCGCATCGAGCTTGGCGCGCGTCTCGTCGCTTCGGATGATCCGCGCCACCTCTTCCGACATGCGCCTGACGATGTCGCGCGGCGTGCCGGCCGGTGCGAGCATGCCGGCCCAGGTGCTGCCGGTGAAACCCGCGAAGCCCTGCTCGATGAAGGTCGGCACATCGGGCGTGGCCGGCAGGCGCTTGTCGCCCGCAACCCCGATCAACCGCACCTTGCCGGCCTTGGCCTGGTTGATGAGTCCGGTGGGCGCATCGAAGAACAGCTGAATCTGACCGCCCATCAGGTCCGTCAGCGCGGGCACGGCACCGCGGTACGGGATGTGGATCATGTAGGTCTGCGTGAGCGACTTCCACAGCTCCGTCGTCAGGTGCGCGGCCGAGCCGTTGCCCGAGGAGCCGAAGCTCACCTTGCCGGGGTTGGCGCGCGCGTAGTCGATGAGCTGGCGTGCGGTCTTGAATGGCGCATCGATGTTCACCGCGGCCAGCAAGGGCGAGACGCCCATCAGCGAAACGCCCGCCAGGTCCTTTTGCGGGTCGTAGGGCAGCTTGGGGTACAGCGTCGTGTTGGCCGCATACGCAGCGATGACGACGCCGAAGGTGCTGCCGTCGGGTGGCGCCTTGGCGATGGCGTCGACGCCGATCAGGCTGTTGGCGCCGGGCTTGTTGTCGATGAGCACGGGCTGGCCCAGCCGCGTCTGCAGGCCGATCTGCACGAGCCGCGCCATCTGGTCGGTGAAGCCGCCCGGCGTGTAGGGCACGACGATGCGGATCGGCTTGCTCGGCCACGCGGTCTGCGCGAAGGACGGAACGGCGAGGCTGCTCGCGGCGGCGGCGAGCGTGAATCGGCGGCGTGTCAGCGTGGAAGGCGGCATGAGGGCTTGTCTCTTTCTTTGTTGCTTCTGAATGGATCGGTCCATTCTCGAAGCACCACCTGCAACGCCCGTCAGGGTTTGCCCCGGCGGCAAACGCCCTCGCCCGCTCAGAGAGGCAGGACGTCGGGCGTGCGCCCGTTCACGAGCCAGCCTTCGAACTCGTCCGACAACCGCTGCGCCTCGCGCGTGGCCTTGCCCCAGGCCGTGACGCGGGCCTGCGGGTCGTTCTGGAAATGGATGAAGTCCTTGCGATCAGGCAGCTTGCCGTTGGGCAGCGACTTCACCCATTCCGGATCGGGTGCGAGCACCACCATGCGGTCCAGGAAACCCGTGGACCTGTGGCGCCAGCGCAGCCCCTTGTCGAGCCAGCCCGGCACCACCGCGCGCTGGAAGTGCGGGTACAGCACGATGCCTTCGTCGGCCTCGTCGTGGGCAGTCCGGTAGTCCAGGTGCAGGTGGTAATCGGTGATGCCGCCGTCCCAGTACGCACCGCGCGGCGCGCCCGGGATGTCGTGCACCGCGGCGAGCAGGAACGGGATCGAGCACGAGGCCTGCAGCACCAGGTTGAAGTTGGCTTCGCTCAGCGCGTGCTGGCGGGTGCGCAAGTCCTGCGTGCCGAAAGGCAGCGCCGCGCCGGGCGTGGAGAACACGCAGCGTTCCAGCCACGCGCCCAGGCTCTTGCGGTAGACGCTGTTGGACGCGAAAGCACCGAGGTAGCCGACGGGCGTGCGCGCCCTGCCCTCGCGCCCGAGGATGTGGCGCCCGCGCGAAGTCACCACATGCAGGCGGTAGCGCGAATGGTTCAGCACCTCGCCGATGCGCCCGCCGTAGAAGTCGACCAGGCTCTGGGCAAAGCGCTCGCTGAGCTGGCGCGGAGTCAGCCGCTTCTGCCCCGGCGGCACCTCGAACTGCTGGCGCACGTAGTCGTGCTCGAAGCGCTGGAAGGCGGCCCCGGGGTCGTGCAGGCAGGCCGTCGCGAGCCGCCAGGCGCCGATCGATGCGCCCACCAGATGCACCGGCTGGCTCGACTGCGTGAGCCAGCGGCCGAAGATGAAGCGATCGAGCGGCCCGAGGATCAGGCCCTTGGGACCGCCCGCCGCGCCGGGGATGGTGCGCACGTCCTCAGGACGCAGGCCGTTCTGCTGGATGTGCTTGCGGGCCGCGGGGCCGGCGTAGATGCGCAGGGCTTTCATGCCGGGTGGGTCAGCAAGAAACGTGCAGCGCGGTTTACTTGCGCAACCCCTGCAGTTTGGCGAACGCGCTGGCCATCTGCCCCGCGGGCTGCGGCGCGTTGTCGCGGCGCGGCTGCTGCTGATTGCCGCGCCCGGCGCCTTCAAAGCGGTTGTCGCGCGGCCCGTCGCGGCGCGCGGGCGCCGCATCCAGCTTCATCGACAGGCCGATGCGCTTGCGCGCCACGTCCACTTCCATCACCTTGACCTTGACGATGTCGCCGGTCTTCACGACCTCGCGCGCATCGTTCACGAACTTGTGGCTCAGCTGGCTCACGTGCACCAGGCCGTCCTGGTGCACGCCCAGGTCGACGAAGGCGCCGAACTGGGCGACGTTGCTCACGGTGCCTTCGAGGATCATTCCTTCGACCAGGTCCTTGATGTCGTCCACGCCATCGTTGAAGCGCGCCACCTTGAAGTCGGGACGCGGGTCGCGGCCGGGCTTCTCGAGTTCGCCCAGGATGTCCTTGACCGTGATGACGCCGAACTTCTCATTGGCGAAGAGTTCGGGCTTCAGGGTCTTGAGCATTTCGGCGCGGCCCATCAGCTCGGCGATCGGCTTGCCGGTCTTCACGATGATCTGCTCGACCAGCGGATAGGTTTCGGGGTGCACGCCAGTGATGTCCAGCGGGTCGGCGCCGCCGCGGATGCGCAGGAAACCCGCGCTCTGCTCGAAGGCCTTGGGGCCGAAGCCGGTGACGTCGAGCAACTGCTTGCGGGTGGAGAACGCGCCGTTCGATTCACGCCAGCGCACCACGGCCTTGGCCACGCTGCCCGAGAGGCCGGACACGCGGCTCAGGAGCGGCACGCTCGCGGTGTTGAGGTCCACGCCCACCGAGTTCACGCAGTCTTCGACCACGGCCTGCAGGGTGCGCGCGAGTTCGCTCTGGTTCACGTCGTGCTGGTACTGGCCCACGCCGATGCTCTTGGGATCGATCTTCACGAGTTCGGCCAGCGGGTCCTGCAGGCGGCGCGCGATGGAGGCGGCGCCGCGCAGGCTCACGTCCACGTCGGGCATTTCCTGCGAGGCGAATTCGCTGGCGGAATACACGGAGGCGCCGGCTTCGCTGACCACGACCTTGTCGACCGTCATCTCGGGTGCGCCGGCCTGCGCGGCCATCTTGGCCAGCAGCTTGATGAGGTCGGCGGCCAGCTTGTCGGTCTCGCGGCTGGCGGTGCCGTTGCCGATGGCGATGAGGTTCACGCCGTGCTTGGCGCACAGCTTGCCCAGCGTATGGAGCGAGCCTTCCCAGTCCTTGCGCGGTTCGTGCGGGAACACCGTGGCGGTCTCGACCAGCTTGCCGGTCGAATCGACCACGGCCACCTTCACGCCGGTGCGGATGCCGGGGTCCAGGCCCATCACGACGCGCGGGCCGGCGGGCGCGGCCAGCAGCAGGTCGCGCAGGTTGTCGGCGAACACCTTGATCGCGACCTTCTCGGCCTCTTCGCGGAGGCGCGTGAAGAGGTCGCGCTCGGTGGAGAGCGCGAGCTTCACGCGCCAGGTCCAGGCCACGCACTTGCGCAGAAGGTCGTCGGCGGGGCGGCCGGCATGGCTCCAGCCCAGGTGCAGCGCGATCTTGCCTTCGGCGATGCTGGGCTTGCCCGGCTCGGGCTCCACCGGCAGCACCAGCTTGGCATCGAGGATGTCGAGCGCGCGGCCGCGGAACACGGCCAGCGCGCGGTGCGAGGGCACGCGGCCGATGGGCTCGTCGTACTCGAAGTAGTCGCGGAACTTGGCGATGTCGGCGTTGTTCTCGTCCTTGCCGGCCATGAGGCTGGACTTGAGCAAGCCCTCGGCCCAGAGCCATTCGCGCAGGCGCTGCACCAGCACGGCGTCTTCGGCCCAGCGCTCCGAAAGGATGTCGCGCACACCGTCGAGCACGAGCGGCACGGTGGAGAAATCGGGGCCCGGCTTGCCGTCGTCCAGCGTGGTGGCGGGCTGCAGGAAGGCCTTCGCTTCGACGGCCGGGTCCAGCGTCGGGTCGGCCAGCAGCTTGTCGGCGAGCGGCTCGATGCCGAATTCGCGGGCGATCTGGCCCTTGGTGCGGCGCTTCTGCTTGAACGGCAGGTACAGGTCTTCCAGCTCCTGCTTGGTGGGCGCGAATTCGATCGCGGCGCGGAGCTGGGGGGTGAGCTTGCCCTGCTCATCGATGGCCTTGAGCACCGCCACGCGGCGGTCTTCGAGTTCGCGCAGGTAGGAAAGACGGGCTTCGAGTTCGCGCAGCTGGATGTCGTCGAGGCCGCCGGTCACTTCCTTGCGGTAACGGGCGATGAACGGAACCGTGGCGCCTTCGTCGAGCAGTTCGACGGCGGACTTCACCTGGTGCTCGCCGACCTTGATCTCAGTGGCGAGCTGGCGAATGATTTTCTGCATGTCTTGAGCGCATCCCTGGCAAAGCGCGGGAGTTTGCCATAGGCGCGGGCGGGTGCCGGCGGCCAGTGCCGCAGGCGTGTTACAGGCTGCTCTCGGTTTCGGGCGCGGAGGCGGCCAGCGCCTGGTCGGACAGCACGAGGCGGATGCACAGCCCGTGCGGCACCGCGTCCATGAGGGCCAGTTCGCCGTGCAGCGCATCGGCGCGCGCACGCATGCTGCGAAGCCCCTTGCCCATCTGCTCGAGCGGCATGCGGGCCGAGGCATCGAGGCCGTGGCCGTCGTCCTGCACTTCGAGGATGAGCCCGTGCGATCGCCCCAGCGGGCCGAAGCGGACCTCGACGCAGCTCGCATGGGAATGGCGCAGCGCGTTGGACAAGGCTTCCTGCGCGATACGGCAGACCTGCATCGCGGTTTCGGCGGAGATGGCATGCGAGAGCGGCACCTCGTGCACGTTCCACACGAGGTCGATGCCCAGCTGGTCGAAGGCTGGCCGCAGCCGGTAGCGCAGATGGGCCAGCCGCTCGGCGATGGTGGCCGAGGGCTCGTCGTCGAGCGAGTCCACGGTCATCTGCAGTTCCAGCAGGCAGGCCTGCAGCGCCATCGACAACTCGCTCGGCTCGGCCGATCGCGGGTCCTGGCTGGCCAGGAGCGCCATCAGCCGGGAGCCGACGCCGTCGTGCAGGTCGCTGGCAATGCGGCGCCGCTCGGCCAGCACCGCCTGCACCTGCCGGTAGCGCGCGGCGCGGCGGCGCGAGAGATACCAGATGCCGACGATCATGCCGAACACCGCCACGTTGACGCCCTGCAGCGCCCAGAAGGCCACCGGGATGTCACCGCCCTCCACAGTCAGCACCGTGGTGGCGCGCAGCACCTGCGCGGCCAGCGGCGTGAAATGCAGCGCGCAGGCCAGCGCGGTCCACAGCACCATCCGGCGTCGCGAGGCGCGGGGCCACAGCCAGGCGAGCAGCGCGGCCCATGCGGCGACGGAGAGCCACACGAACTGGTCTTCCAGGTAGTGCGGGAACGCGAGCACCGAGGACAGCATGAACGGACCGGCGCGTTGCACACCGTTGAAGCGGTGTCAGAGCAGCCCCCGGTGCGAGGCGAAGCTCACCGCCTGCGCGCGGGTGTGCGCATGCAGCTTGCGGTAGATGTTCTTCACATGGGCATTCACGGTCTGCGCGCTGATGGTGAGCTGCAATGCGATTTCTTCGGTCACATATCCCGTGGCTACAAGTCGCAACACTTCACGCTCCCGTGCGGAGAGCGCCGCCTTGGTCTCGGGCGGGCGCACCGGGCTCTGGTTGGTGCGCTGGTGGTCCAGGTGCACGAGCAGGCGGCGGGCCAGCCGCGGGGTGATGGCGGCGCCTCCGTTGACCACCTGCAGCACCGCCTGCGCATAGCTCTGGAACCATGCGTTCTTCACCAGGAAGCCCGAGGCGCCGAGCTCGAAGGCGTGCAGCACCTGGGGTTCGTCCTCGATCGCCGAGATGACGATGATCTCGGCGGCGCTGCGGTGTTTCTTGGCTTCCTCGATCAGCTCGAAACCGCTGCCGTCACCGAGTCGGATGTCGACCATGAGCACATCGAATTCATGCTGCATCAAGAGGCGCCGCCCTTCGCGCAGGCTGCCTGCCTGCCCTTCGAGCTGGATGCGCAGGTCGCCCAGCAACTCCTGGGCGATGACGCGTCTCACGAAGGGGTCGTCGTCCACCAGCACGACGCGCACCGGCTTGGTCTGTTGCCCCGTCAGGTAATCAGGCCAGGGAAGTGTGTCGGCAGAGGGCGCGAGCAGCCCGCCGAACTGGCCAGGGTTCGAAAAACCTCTGGCGCTGCCACCCATGTCGGTCAACGAAACGTCAAGTTCATTTTCCATTCCTATCCCCTAGTGACACAAACTACAAACTACCGCGAGTTCGTTAGCAAAAGTTAATTCATTTCTACTCAAATTTTCTTTGGTCGATTTTTTGATTACTTTGGTTTCGTCTTGTTGCAATCCCAGGCTAATGTGTACTAAAGAAGTAGATGTAGCAAGCGCCGTCATGCGGAAACAAGGCTTTCGGCAGGGTGCCGGAGAGGCGCTACCCCCTAGCTTTCGCCATAGCCTCACATTACCCATCACAGGGCATTTTTGGATTCTTCCTCGACGCTGAAACTGCATCCCGGTCGCAACGGAAACATCCAATCCGCGCTCGCTGACCGTTGGCTGATGGCCGGATTCCGCCGGCAATCGGATCGTTTCAACACTATCGAGGAAGCATCATCATGAAGAAGACTCTCATCACGGCAGCCGTGGTCCTGCTTGCAGGCGTGGCCTCGGCGACAAGCACCACCGCCCTTGCCGTCACCAGCACGAACACGGGTTCTTCCAGCGCGGCCGGGTCGGTGGCAGCGAGCTCCGGCACCGGCAGCGCACTGAGCTACAACGCAGCGACTTCCAGTTCCTCGGCCAACGCCGCAGCGGCAGGCGGCGCAATCAGCGTTCCGGGCCTGCGTGTCGGTGGTGCAACGGCCAGCGGCTCGGCAACGACCCAGGGCCGCGTGACCAGCGTCGCTGCGACGACCGGCAACGGCGTTGCGCTCGGCGGTGCCAACGCATCGGCCAACGCAGGTGCGAGCTCCAGCGCCAACTACGCTGCAGGCGGCCCGAACGCAGTCAGCGGCGCTGCAGGCGGCACCGCGAATTCCAGCACCAACAACACCGCAGCAACGGCAGCAGGTCCTGGCGGCGGTCTGGCCGTGGTGACGCGCACCTCGGGCACGACGTCGGGCTACAACGCCTCGTCGGGCGCGATCAACGGCTTCGTCAACGGCACGACCACATCGGCAACGGCAGGCTCGGCCGGCGGCTCCTTCGGCGTGACCAACTTCGCGATCGGCAATGCGGGCGGCATCAGCAACGGCGGCGGCACCGGCGGCACGGCTGGCGCTGGCGCAGTCGCATCGGCTCCCTGAACGGGGCATGCAACGGTTGCCGGACCCGCAAATGAGGAGGGGCACGCCCCCTCCTCCGCTTTCAAAGGAGTGAGAACATGAAAAAACTGATTGTCCTGACCTTGATGGGTTTGTCCGCGGGCGGCGCTTTTGCGCAGACGGCGGGCGGCGCCAACAACCAGTCATCGAGCTCGGCCACCACATCGGCGCAGGGCAACACCCAGGCCGTGAACTTCAACAGCAACACGCCGGCGGACACCACCACCCGCTCGACGCTGAACAGCAACCAGAACATCAACAACACCGGCGCCACGACCAACACCGTGGACTACCGGGGCAGCTACACGATCAAGAACGTGCCGTCGGTCAACGGACCCAACCTGACGACCAGCAACGACACCTGCATGGGCAGCACGAGCGCCAGTGCGAACGGTCCGGGCGTCGGCATCAGTTTCGGGACCACCTGGACGGACGAGCATTGCAAGCGCCTGAAGATGAGCCGCGAGCTCTGGAACAAGGGCATGAAGGCAGCCTCGCTCGCCATGGACTGCATGGATTCGGCGGCGATGGCAGCGCTGGAGATGACCGGCACGAAGTGCCCGCAATCCATGACCGCCGCGGAGCGCGTGAGTGCATTCGGGCCGTATGCGTCGCCGGCGAACGCCGCCGCGCAGGTGATCGGACAACCGGTTGCCGCGATGGCGCCGCCGGTGCAGGCGGTAGCGGTGGAGCAGGCGCAGCCGCAGCCCGCAGTGGCACTTGCACCGCCGATGGCATCGCTGCCCCCGCCTGCTGCCGTACCCGTGGCAGCACCCGCGCCGGCACCGCTGCCGTTGCCGCAGGCGCCCGTCGTCCAGGCGGCACCCGCGCCGCAACCGGTCGCCGCGGTGCAGCCCGCGCAGCAGGCGCAGGAAGAGCAGTACCAGGCCGCGGTGGCGATGCCGGTCGAGCTTGCCAGCGTCCCCGACAGCGAGCCCCTCGGCGAGATCGCGTCGGCACCGCAGGCTGCGGCCATTTCGCAATGACCGCGTGGAGCCCATGATGACCAAGACCGTATTCCTCTGGATCGCGGCTTGTTGCGTGGCCACCGCCTCCGCCGGCCCTGTCGTTCCCAACCTGCGCATCGAGCGGGTGACCTTCGGCAGCGGCCTGCAGAACGCCAGCGGCACCGACAACGCCGAGCCTGTCGGCGACCTGGGTGTCTGGCACGTGCCGCAGTACCTGCCCGGCTATCCGACGTCGGCGACCATCTGGCCGCGCGTCGTCGTGATCCAGTGCGGCAGCGACGTGTGCTCGGGCTACGAGGTCACGCCCGAACTGGGTCGCGGCGAGTACCTGTTCTTCCGGCCCGCCCGGAAGTAGCACGGCGCTGCCTGCGCTGCAGGCGGCAGCGCGGCCGGACCACCCGGCCGCGCGATGCCGTACCCTTTGCGCATGACATCCCGCATGCGCATTCCGCGCGCCGTGCGCTCCCTGCTCCGCGCAGTGGCCACGGCGCTCGTCGTTCCCTTCCTGCTCTTCGAGGAGTGGGGGTGGGAGCCGCTGGCGGCCCTGGTGGGGCGGCTGTCTCGTCTTCCCTTCTGGGCACGCCTGGAAGAACGCCTGCGCAGCCTGCCGCCCTGGGGGGCCCTGCTGGCTTTCTTCGTGCCGGTGCTGCTGCTGTTGCCGGTGAAGATGCTGGCGCTCTTTCTCTTCGCCCACGGCCATGCCGCGACAGGCGTGGCCGTGCTGCTGCTCGCCAAGCTGGCGGGCACGGCCATCGTGGCGCGGATCTTCCAGCTGGTCGAAGGCCCGCTGATGCGCATTCCCTTGTTCGCCCGCTGGTATCCGCGCTGGAAAGCCTGGAAGGACCAGGTGTTGAACCTCGTTCGCCAGAGCCGGCCGTGGCGGGTGGTGCGGGTGTTCAACCGTGGCATCCACCGTGGTTGGAAGCGTTTGCGGGAAGGCTGATCCATTCTTTTTACCCGGGTTATATTGTGTTTTCAATTTCACCCGGGTAATATGAGCGGCATGAACATGCCTCAAGAGACGCGGCGCGACCTCGTCAGGAAATACAAGGAAACGGTGCGCCCCGCCGGCGTCTTCGTCATCCGCAACACGCTCGACGGCCGCGTCTACGTGGCCGGCAGTCTGGACGTCGAGGGCGCGATGAACCGGGCCCGCTTCGAACTCGGCCTGCGCTCGCACCGCAACAAGGCGCTGTTGCACGACTGGATCGCCCACGGCGCCGGGCACTTCAGCTTCGAGGTGATCGACCGCGTCAAGGAACGCGACGACCCGGCCTTCGACCGCGCCGCCGAGCTCGGGAAGCTGCTCGAACTCTGGCGCGAAGAACTCCAGTGCAACGGCGACAAGGGCTACAACACGCCATGACCGCCGATGCTTTGGATTTCTGCCTCGCCATCAGCCGCGCCCATGCCAGCCTGAACCTGAAGCTCCAGGAAGACCTGGGCGCCTTCCATGGGCTGGACTACGAAGACTTCAGGCTGCTCCATCTGCTGCTGCATGCCGAAGGCGGCCGCATGGCGATGGCTGGGCTTTCGCACGGCCTGGGATTGCCGATGTCGGCGCTGCTTCGCAAAATGGTCCTGCTCGAGAAAACGGGACTGGCCGAACGCACGGCCGGCGCGGACGAAGACAGGCGCCGTCACGCAACCATCCGCCCCGGCGGCCGGAAACTGATGCAAGCTGCGGTCACGACGGTCGAGGCGATCTGCGCCGATGCGGTGGAATCGCTGGCGCCGGAAAGCCTGCCGCCCCTCCACGCCGCGCTCCTTGCGTTTTGCCTGGCCCGCACGCCGCACACTCACCGAACGTCCGAGCCGCTCAACGGGTAGATTACCCACCTCGTTTCGAACGGGACCGGAAGAAAGAACAAACGATTCGACATGGCATCCGATACGTCACCCATCAACCTCATTGTTTTCGCCGGCTTCAAGCGCATTGCCCAAGGCAGCACGGCCGACGTGCTCGCCCAACTGCGCGAGCGCAAGGACGACACGCCCTATCTCGTGTTCGACGAGCAGACCGGCGAGTCGCTGGACTTCGATGTGCACAACCGGGCCGGCGTCGTGCCGCACGTGGCCGCCACCGAGGCCCATGACGACGCGCCGCGCGGCGTGGGCCGGCCCAAGCTGGGCGTGGTCGCGCGCGAAGTCACCCTGCTGCCGCGCCATTGGGACTGGCTCAACCGCCAGCCCGGCGGCGCATCGGTTGCGCTCAGGCGGCTGGTGCAGGAAGCCAGCCGCGTGAACGCCGACCGCGACGCCGTGCGTGCTTCGCGCGAAGCCACCTACCGCTTCATGACCGCGATCGCCGGCGCCCTGCCCGGCTTCGAGGAAGCCACGCGCGCGCTGTTCGCCGGCGAGCGCAACCGCTTCGAGGGCCTCATCGACGCCTGGCCCGCGGACCTGCGCACCCATCTTCAAAAACTGTCAGCCGCCGGCTGGAGCACCCCCGCATGAGAGCAACCCCAGAGAGCCCCACGACCAGCCAGGGCGGCCCGAGCGGCATGAAGGGCGTGCCCGTGGCACCCGTGGGCGCGGCGCGTCCGCTGTGGAAGGTCTTTCTCTTCTTCCTCGCGCCGATGCTGCTGAGCAACATCCTGCAGTCGCTCTCGGGCACGCTCAACAACGTCTACGTGGGGCAGATGCTCGGCGTGGGCGCATTGGCGGCGGTGTCCAGCTTCTTTCCGGTGATGTTCTTCTTCATTGCCTTCATCATCGGCCTGGGCGCCGGCGCCTCGGTGCTGATCGGCCAGGCCTGGGGCGCCCGCGATGCCGCCAAGGCCAAGGCCGTGGCCGGCACCACGCTCACCGTCGGCGTGCTGATGGGCCTGGTGATCGCGGTGTTCGGCGGCGCCTTCACCACGCCGATGCTGGCCGCGCTGGGCACGCCGCCCGACGTGCTGGCCGACTCCACGCGCTACGCCCGCATCATGCTGATCGCGATGCCCGGCGTGTTCGTGTTCCTGCTGGCCACCGCCATGCTGCGCGGCGTGGGCGACACCGTCACGCCGCTGCTCACGCTGGTGATCTCCACGTTGATCGGCCTGGTGGTCACGCCCGCGCTCATCCGCGGCTGGGGCGGCTTGCCGCAGCTGGGCGTGGCGAGCGGCGCATGGGCCTCGGTGCTGTCGTTCGCGGTGGCGACCACCTGGCTGGGCTTTCGCCTGCGCCAGCGCAAGAGCCCGCTGGCGCCCGATGCCGAGTTCTTCCGCTACCTGCGCATCCAGCCGCAGCTCCTGAAGGCGGTGCTGCGCATCGGCGTGCCCACGGGCGTGCAGATGATCGTGGTGGCGCTGGCCGAGGTGGTGCTGCTGTCGATGGTCAACAGCTACGGCTCCAACGCCACGGCGGCCTACGGAGCGGTGAACCAGGTGGTCGCGTATGTGCAGTTCCCGGCGATCTCCATTGCCATCACCGCGTCGATCCTCGGCGCGCAGGCCATCGGCGCGGGCCGCGCCGACCGGCTCGGCGCCATCGCGAAAACGGCGCTGATGATGAACCTCCTGCTGACTGGCGGCCTCGTGCTGCTGGGCTACCTGTTCTCGCGGCCGCTCATGGGCTTCTTCATCACCAGCGCACCGGTGATCGAGATCGCGCAGACGCTGCTGCACATCATGCTGTGGAGCCTGGTGATCTTCGGCATGGCCGCGGCCATCTCGGGGATCATGCGCGCCAGCGGCTCGGTCCTGGTGCCCACGCTGATCTCCATCGTCTGCATCCTGGGTGTGGAAGTGCCGGTGGCCTGGGTCATGAGCCACCGCATCGGGCTCGACGGGATCTGGATCGCCTACCCCGTGACCTTCGGCGCGATGCTGCTGCTGCAGACTGCGTACTACCAGCTGGTGTGGCGTAGGAAGTCCATCCACAAGCTGGTGTGAACGGCGCCGAACCAGGCGAGGGTCAGCGGCCCTCGTAGGCCTTCTGCACGGTGGCCAGGTCGAGCTTGGTCATCTCCATCATGGCGCGCATCGCACGGCCGGCCTTCTCGGGGTCCTTGTCCTGGAACATGCGGACCATGGCCGTGGGCGCGACCTGCCAGGAGACGCCGAAGCGGTCGGTGAGCCAGCCGCATTTCGACGGCTGGCCGCCGCCTTCGAGCAGCTTGTCCCAGTAGTAATCGACCTCGGCCTGCGTCTCGCAGCTCACCGACATCGAGATGGCCGGCGTGAACTTGTAGTCGGGGCCGCCGTTGAGCACCATGAATTCCTGCCCGTCGAGTTGGAAGGTCGCCGTCAGCAGGCTGCCGTCCTTCGGGCCCGGGCCGTTGGCCGGCCAGTGCAGCCGGTCGAGCACGCGGGAGTTCGGGAAGATGCCGGTGTAGAAGCTCAGCACCTCTTCTCCGTCGCCGTCGAACCAGAGGCACGGGGTAATTCTTTGCATGAAGCGTTTCCTTGAACCGGGGAGTTCAGTATCAATCCTGAATAAACCGTGTCAAGCCGAGTTCTCGGAGGGGTAGGCATTCCGCCTGCCGCCCGGGGGGATCGGCGCCGGCTACCCTCGTCGCCATGAAGCGCGTCGACTGGAAGATCAGCCGAAAGCCTTCTGCCAGCGGAAAGCATCCGGCGCATTGACTGCGCCCTTGGGCACCCGCCCCCGGAAGATCTCGCCCAGCTGCGCGACCGTCTCCATCGCCTGGTGCTCCACGGCCGGCGGCGTGAGACCGCCGATGTGCGGCGTGGCGATCACGCGCGGATGCGCGGCCACGTGCGGCGACGGCATCTGGTCGGACGCGCGGCCCACATCGAGCGCACAGCCGGCGATGGTGCCGGCGTCTAGCGCGGCGAGGAGCGCGTCCTCGTCCACGAGGTTGCCGCGCGAGGCATTGATGAAGAAGGCATGCGGCTGCATCGCGGCAAAGGCGGCGGCGTTCATCAGGTTCTCGTTCGCTTCATGGGCCGGTGCCAGGCAGGCGACGAAGTCCGACTGCGCCAGCAGCGCATCGAGGCCGACCTGCGCCAACTCCGCGCGCCCGGTCGAGGCATACGGGTCGTGCACCACGATGCGCATCCCCAGCGCCAGCGCCACGTCGCACAGATAGCGGCCGATCTGCCCGTAGCCGATCACCCCCAGCGTGCTGCCGCGCAGCTCGCGGCCCATCGCCGGCACTGCCGGTCGGCCCGCCTGGTACAGCGCCGTCGATACGCTGATGTGCCGCGCCAGGTCGATCATCGCGCCCACGATCCACTCCGACACCGCCGCGACGAACCCCGCGCTCGCCTGCGTCACCAGCACGCCGTGCCGGCTGGCCGCGGCCACGTCGATGTTGCGGATGTCGATGGCGCAACGCACGAACGCCTTCAGATCGGGCAGGCCGGCGAATAGCGCTTCGTCGCCCGCCGTCTGCCGGTAGGACACGATCGCATCGCAGCCCTGCGCCAGCGCGGCCAGTTCAACAGAAGAGAGTTCGTTGTCCGTCGGGTTGAAGCGCACCTGCGCAATGGCCCGCAGCGCGGCCGTGGCGCGATCGCCGAAATAGTGGGCGAGCCTGCTCTGCGGATGGCTGACGAAAACCGTGGTCATGAAGCGCGCGGCGGCACCACCGAATCGCGCGCCACCAGCGTGGGCGCAAAGACAGACTCCTGCGTCGGCAACGACGGATCTGCCAGCCGGCTCATCACCCGCTCGACCATCACCTGCGCCATCTCGGGCACCGGCACGCGCACCGAGGTCAACGCGGGGTGCATGAGCGTGGAGAGAAACACGTTGTCGATCCCGACGACCGACACGTCCTCCGGCACCGAAAGCCCCGCGTCGCGAAACCCCGCCATCAGTCCGAAGGCCAGCAGGTCGTTCACGCCGATCACGCCCGTGGGACGATCGGTCGCTTTCGCGAGCAGGCGGGCCTGCATGCGGCCCAGCTCGCTCATCATCGAATCGCCGTACTCGTCCAGCGGCAGGCTCTCGATGACCTGCGCGCTGCCTTCCAGGCCCGCGCTCTTCGCTGCGGCCAGAAAACCCCTGATCTTCTCGTTCCGGCTCATCGTGCGGCCGGAGGGCGTGACGAAAGCCAGCCGCCGGTGGCCCTGTTCGACCAGATGCGAGGTGGCGATGCGCACAGACTCGAAGTTGTCGACCGTCACATGGTCGATGACGGAGGGCACCCCCGGCGTGGCGCGCCGGTCGTAGCTCACCGCCACCAGCCCACGCCGGGCGGCGGCTTCCACGTGCTGCTCATCGACCATCGACGAGATGATGATCACGCCGCGAACGCCGTGCGCCATCAGGTCTTCGAAGAAGTGCCGTTCCTTCTCCGCATCGCGGTAGGTGTTGCCGATCATGATGCGAAACCCGTAGCGCCCCTGTGCCGCCGCCTCGACCTCGCGCGCGATGAAGCCGTACATCGGATTGGCCATCGACGGCACCAGTAGGCCCAGCAAGGGCGTGTGGCCCGTCTTGAGCTGCCGCGCGGAGGTGTTGGGCCGGTACTTGAGGTCCCGGATCGCAGCTTCGACGCGGGCCAGCGTCTCGGCGGCCATGCGTTCGCTGCGTCCGTTCAGCACGTTCGACACGGTGCTGGTCGACACCCCGGCCTTCCGGGCCACATCGGTGATTCTGCTCACGGAATCCTTCCTGTTTTCATCGTCACAACCCCTGCGCATCGGCATCCGGGCGGGGAACGCCGGCACGAGCTCCGGGACCGCGAGGGTAAACGAACAAAATGGCCGGGCGCTTCGACATCGGCCGGACCCGGTCTTTCGCCCGGGTGCAGGATGCCCGCAAAGGCAGAATGGAAAACCCAACGGACGGATGCCCAATGACCTTATCGACACCCGAAGCCGCACGCAACTACGCCATCGCAATGCACGGCGACCAGAAGTACGGCCCGCATCCCTACGTGCATCACCTGGACGCGGTGGTCGCCCTGCTCCAGCCCTATGGAGAAAAGGCGCGGGTCGTCGGCTACCTGCACGACGTGGTGGAAGACACCGATGCCACGGTGCCGGACGTGCAGGCGCGCTTCGGCGACCTCGTGGCCCGTTGCGTGTCGCTGTTGACCGATGCGCCGGGCGCCAACCGCAAGGAGCGCAAGGCCAGGACCTATGCGGCGATGGCCCTGGTGACGGGCGATGAAGAACTCGCGCTCGTGGTCAAGGCGGCGGACCGGCTTGCCAATGTGCGGGCCTGCGTGGCCGATGGGCATCGGCAGCTTTGGGACACCTATCGCGGGGAGCACCCGACCTTCAGGGCGGCTGCCTTCCGGGCGGGGCAATGCGATCCGCTGTGGGCGGAGCTCGATCTGCTTTTGTCGGACTGGCCGGCGCCGTAATTCGGGGCGCGTGTCATCGACTCATGCTCGCGGTGCCCGATCCGACGAGATCATCAGCCAGGCGCTCAACGCACTCAGCGCGGCCAGCCCTGCACTCAGCAGCATCACCCAGCGGAAGCCCGCCACGAACGATTCGGCCACCACGCGCTTGACGGAAGCGGCCGTGGCCGCATCGACGCCCGGCGGCATCGCCGCGCCAGCGAGCTTGCTGCGCTCGCCCTCGAGAAACGCCGACACCTCCGCCGATGCGCCCATGCTGCGCAGACCATCGGCCAGCGCGGCATCGAAGGCCCAGGCCATGACCGCGCCGAACACCGCGATTGCCAGCACCGCGGCCGCACGCGACACCGCGTTGTTGACGCCCGACGCGACCCCCGCGAGGTCCGGCCCGACCGCGTTCATGACGGTGGTGGTGAGCGGCGCCACCGTCACCGTCATGCCGAAGCCCAGCACCACGACCGCGGGCAGGAAGCCGGTCCAGTAGCTCGCGCCTGCGCCCGGCACCGCGAGCAGCGCGAACCCCACCGCCGCGATGGCCGGCCCGATGACCAGCGGCAGGCGCGGGCCGAAGCGATCGACCAGTTGCCCGGCCCAGCCCGAGAGCGCGAACATGATGAAGATGAACGGCAGCAGCGCCGCGCCCGCCACCGTGGCCGAGTAGCCCTGCACCTGGATCAGGTTGAGCGGAAAGAAATACAGCCCGCCGCCCAGCGCCGCGTAGAGCAGCAGGGTCAGCAGGTTCGCGCCGCTGAAATTGCCGATGCGCAGCAGGCCCAGGGGCAGCATCGGCGTGCGCGCCTTGCGCTCCGCCGCGATGAAACCCGCGCTCCCCACGATGCCGATGGCCAGGGCCGCCAGCACGGCGGGCGAATTCCATCCTTGCGTGGGCGCCTCGATGAAGGCGTAGACCACGCCGCCGAGCCCGGCCGTGGCGAGCAACGCGCCCCAGAAGTCCAGCCCGCCGCCGGCCGAAGCACCGCGGCTTTCGGGCACGTGCCGCCACGTGATCCACAGCACCAGCAGCGCCATCGGCACGTTGATGAGAAAGGCCCAGGTCCACGAGAAGTGATCGACCAGGAAGCCGCCGAGCACCGGCCCCACGGCCGCCGTGATGCCGCTGAAGCCCGACCAGGTGCCGATGGCCTTGCCGCGCTCCTTCTCGGGAAACGCCGCGCTGATCAGCGCCAGGCTGCCGGGCACCAGCAAGGCCCCGCCGATGCCCTGCACCGCGCGTGCGGCGATGAGTTGCTGCACATTGGCGGCCAGCCCGCAGGCCACCGAAGAGACCGCGAAGATGGCGACGCCAATGGCGAAGATGCGGCGCCGGCCGAAGTGGTCGCCGAGCGCGCCGCCCACCAGCAGCAGCGCCGCCAGCAGCAAGGCATAGGACTCGACTACCCATTGCGCCTGGAAAGCCGTGGCGTGCAGGTCGGCCTGGATCGCCGGCAGCGCGACGTTGACCACCGTGCCGTCGATGAAGGCCATGCTCGAGCCCACGATGGCCGCGGCCAGCACCCAGGGCTTCGAGGCCTCGGGGCAGGCACTCTCCCCGGCCCGGGCGCCATGCAGGATCAGCGTGTCGTCGCAGGGCGCCTTGCCGATCTGTGCCATGGGGTCTCCGATCTATCGGGTTTCGGTCTTGCTCCTTCCCCTCCCGGGGGAAGGTTGGGATGGGGGCAAGCGGCACTTGCAGATTCGCAGCGTCTGATCAAGGGCCGCGCGCCCCCACCCCCGCCCTCCCCCGGGAGGGGAGGGAGAAAGACAAAGAATCAGAGCGCACATGCCGTGGAAGCCGGGTTCGCCCGCGCCGCGCCCAGACTGCGCGCAATGGCCGCGGCCGCCGCCGCCGTCACCCGCTGCGCGCCCTGCGCCACCGCGTCCATGCCGCCGCCGACCGCTTCGCCGACGTCGAGCTGGCACACCACCGTGCGCGCCTCGTCGGAGCGGCGCAGCGTCCAGCTGAAGCTTGCGTCGACCCGGCCGCCATCGACCGCATCGAACTGCCGCAGCTGCACGGCGACGCGCCAGACCGGCTGCGAGCTCTGCCGTCCGCCCTTGGTCACGTCCAGCGCGCCGAGCCGGCTCGAGATGTTGCTGGACAGCGCATCGCGCAGCTCGTTCTCGAACGACGAGGCCCAGCGGTGCTGCTCCAGCACCTCGACCTGCACGCTGCCGCCGGGCTGCCGCACCACCATCTGGGGCCGCGCGAAGCGCTCGGGCACCGCCACCGGTGCGAGTTCGATGTAGAGCGGCGCAGGGCTGCCCAATGTCGACGGCGCCGCATCGGCGGCCGCGACCGGGCTGGCGAGTGTGTAGTAGCTGTCGGGCTTGCTCGCGCAACCGGCCAGCGCCATCAAGGCAGCGCCGACGATCAGCGCGGGTTTTCCGAATGCAGGTTTCTTCATCATTTCTTGTCGTCCGGTTTGCCGCGCAGCAGCGACTCGGGATGGCGTTCCAGGTAGTCGGTCAGCACGCGCACCGAGCCCGCGGCGCGGGTCAGCTCCCGCAGCGTCTGGCGCATGTCCTGTTGCAGCGGCGAATCGTCGGCCAGCGTGCGCTCGGCCGTGTTCACGGTCTTGCGCACGTCCTTCATGGCCGCGGCCAGCTCGGGCGTCACGTCGTTGTTGATGCGCGTGACAGTCTGCTCGGCGCTGGTGAGCGTCTTGTTGAGCGTGGCGAGCGTGGTGCGCAGGTCGGCCGCGATCTGCTCGTAGGGCACCTTGTTGAGCTTGCTCGCGATTTCCTGCACCTGCGACTGGATCTCGTCCAGGCTGTTGGCCATGGTGGGCAGCTCGATCGGGCTCTTCGTGAGGTCGATCTTCGCGGGCGGCGCCTTCGGGAAGAAATCGAGCGCGACGTAGACCGAGCCGGTCAGCAGGTTGCCGTTGCGCAACTGGGCGCGCAGCCCCTTCTCGGCCAGGAAGCGCAGGCGCTCCTGCTGCGTGGCGCGCGACTCGGTGCCCTGCGGCTGCCCGGTCTCGCGGCGGCGCAGGCGGTCGGGGTAGATCTGCACCAGCACCGGCATGCGGAACTCGCGCTCGGCGCGGTCGAACTCCACGCCGATCGACTTGACCTCGCCGATCACCACGCCGCGGAAATCGACCGCCGCGCCGGGCACCAAGCCGCGCAGCGACTGGTTGAAGTACATCAGCAGCGTCTGCGAGGGGCCGTCGGGCTCCTTCATGGCCGTGGCTTCGTCCTGTGCGAGCAGGAAGGCGGTGTTCTCCTTGGCCAGCGGGCCCATGGCGTCGTCGGGTGCCTGGAAGGCGATGCCGCCCAGGAGGATGGTCGCGAGCGACTGCGTGCGCAGCGTGAAGCCGCTGGCGCTCAGTTGCGCATCGATGCCGCTGGCTTGCCAGAAGCGCGTGTTGACGCCCACGAACTTGTCGTAGGGCGCGTTGACGAACACGCGCAGTGTGACGCCGCGGCCGTCGCCGTCGAGTTCGTAGGCGGCGAGCTGGCCGACCTTGATGCGGCGGAAGTACACCGGCGAGCCCACGTCGAGCGAACCGATGTCGGTGGCGCGCAGCAAGAACTGCTGCCCCGAGTCGTCGCGCGTGACGATGGGCGGCGCCTCCAGGCCCTTGAATTCGCCGGCGGTTTCCTTCGACACACCGGCGTCGGCGCCGATGTAGGCGCCCGAGAGCAAGGTGCCCAGGCCCGAGATGCCGGACGTATCGAGGCGCGGCCGCACCACCCAGAAGCGCGAATCGTCGGAGGTGAAGCTCTCGGCGTCCTTGTTGAGCTGCACCAGCACGCGCACATGCGAGCGGTCGCGCGCCAGGCGCAGGCTCTGCACGAGGCCGATCTGCACGTCCTTGTATTTCACGGCGGTCTTGCCGGCCTCCAGGCCTTCGGCGGTCTTGAAGGTGAGCACGATCTCGGGGCCGCGCTCCAGCAGGATGCGCGCCACCAGCGTCACGCCGACCAGCGCTGCCACGATGGGAATCAGCCAGATCAGCGAGGGCAGCCACTCGCGGCGGCGCTTGACCTGGGGTTTGGGCAATGGTGGCGCGGACGGCGCCGGTTTGTCTTGCGGTTGCGGATCTTCTTCACTCATGCTGCTTGTTCTTCCCTGTTCTCGAAACTCTCTTGCACCGCCTGCGCTTCCTTGCTGTCCCAGGTGAGCTTCGGATCGAAGCTCAGCGAGGCCAGCATGGTCAGCACCACCACCGAACCGAAGGCCGCGATGCCCACGCCCGCAGTGATGACCGCGAAGCCCTGGATCTGCACCAGCCCGGTCAGCAGCGACACCACGAACACATCGAGCATCGACCAGCGGCCGATGATCTCGATGATGTGATAGAGCTTCGCCCGCTCGTGCTGCCGCCAGGTGCTGGCGCGCTGGGCCATCACCACAAGCACGAAAAGTACCGCCAGCTTGAAGAGGGGCACCAGGAAGCTCGCGATGAAGACGATGGCGGCCAGCCCGTACGCACCCGACACCCAGAAATAGATCACCCCGCTCAGGATGGTGTCGTACTGCGCGCCGAACAGCGTGCGGGTGATCATCACCGGCAGCATGTTGGCCGGGATGTACATGATGCAGGCCGCGATCAGGAAGGCCCAGGTGCGCGTGAGGCTCTGCGGCTTGCGTGTATGCAGGTGGGTGCCGCAGCGGCCGCAGGCGTCGCCCTCCTCGGCGCCCTGCCAGACGGCTGCGCAGTGCGGGCAGGCCAGGAGGCCGAGCGACGCGGCGGTGGCGACGGGTGCGTCGGGGTCGTGCGCAGCCTCTTCGGCGGGCGGCTGCGCTTCGCGCGGCCTGCGAAAGGGAAAGGAACGAGGAAAGAGCTTCATGCGGAAGCCTCCTTCTCTTCGTCGCCCGCGGCGCGGAAAGTCATTTCCCAGAACGCGCCCGGGTTGAACGACAGCACCGCCGTCAGCGTGACCGTGAGCGCCATGAAGGCCCAGAGCGCGGGCCCCGGCACGACGGTCGCCATGCTGGAAAGCTTGACGATGGCCACCAGCACGCCGAGCAGGAACACCTCGATCATTCCCCACGGGCGCAGCGACTGCATCATGCGCACCAGGATCGCGAAGCCCAGCGGCCGGTGCTCGCGGCGCAGCGGAATCAGCAGGTAGGCCAGGATGCACAGCTGCAGCAGCGGAAAAAGAATGGTCGTGGCCAGCACCAGCAGCGCCACCAACGACATGCCCTCCGCCCCCAGCACCACCACCGCGCCGGCCAGCGTGGTCTGGCTGGTCAGGCCGCGAAGCTCGATCTCGACGATGGGAAACAGGTTGGCGATGGCGAACATGATCAGGCTCGTCACCGTCAGCGGCAGGATGCGCTGCTGCTGCGAGCCGGTGTGCCTGTCCAGCTCGGTGCCGCAGCGCGGGCAGCGGGCCACGTCGCGCGGCTGCAGGGGTGTGCGGGCGTAGACCGCGTCGCAACCCGGGCAGACCACGGTGTCAGGTACTTCCTTCATGGGGCCGTACCCTACCCTATTCAGTGGTGCGGATTTGTCGTCTTCAGCCGCAGACTGCTGAAGACTGCCGCCACTGCCGCGCAACAGGCAGCCAGCACCAGCGCCACCACCGGGCCGTGTCCGCCGTGCGGGCTCCAGACGCCGAACACCCCTGCCAGAACGACCGCGCCCAAGGTCTGGCCCGTGAGCCGCGCCGTGCCCAGCATGCCGCTGGCCGCACCGCTTCGGTGCGCGGGCGGGGAGCTGACGATGGTGTGGTTGTTGGGCGACTGGAAGAGCCCGAAGCCCAGGCCGCACAGCGCCATGCGCCAGGCGATGTCGGCATTGCCCGGGTGCGCCGGCAGCGCGGCCAGCAGCGCGAGGCCGGTGGCCAACAGGCCGAGGCCAATGCCGCCGAGCAACCCGTCCGGATACTTGCCGATCAGCTTCCCCGCGATGGGCGCCATCACCACGATGGCCAGCGGCCACGCCGTGATGAGCAGGCCCGCCTCGATGTGGCTGCGGCCGTACACATCGAGCAGCAGGAACGGCAGCGCGATGTAGGCCAGCATCTGCGCGCAGAACGCGGCCACCGAGGTGCCCATGGACAGCGCGAACACGGGAATGCGCAGCAGGTCGATGGGGAAAAGCGGCACTGCCTGCGTGCGCTGGCGCCGGAGGTAGACGAAGCCCACCGCCAGCCCGGCCAGCAGGATGGCCCAGGCGGACCAGTGACCGCCGCCGCCGTCCACGCCGCCTTCACGCACGCCCAGCCTGTCGACGCCCAGGAACACCAGCGAGAACATCAGCACGTTGAGCGTCACGTCGACGGGCGAGAACCGGAGCCCGGCCGCCGGTGCCACGCGGTTGAACGGCAACGCCTTCATGCCGAGCGCGAAGGTGACGATGCCCAGCGGCACGTTGATCGCGAAGAGCCAGGGCCACGAGGCCACCGAGAGAATCGCCGCCGCCACCGAAGGCCCGGCCACTGAAGACGTGGCGACCACCAGCGAGTTGATCGCCATCCCCTTGCCCAGTTGCGACGAGGGATACACCAGCCGCACCAGCGCCGCGTTGACGCTCATGATCCCCGCCGCGCCCAGTCCCTGGAAGGCGCGCGCCGCAATCAGCGTGCCGAGCGAATTGGCGAAAGTGGCCGCCAGCGACGACAGCGCGAACACCGCCATGCCCACCAGGTACACGCGCCGGTAGCCCACGAGGTCGCCCAGCGAAGCCAGCGGCAGCAGCATCACCAGCGTGGCGATCTGGTAGGCGTTGACCACCCAGATCGCCTGCGAGGGGCTGGCCTGCAGTTCGCGCGCGATGCCCGGCAGTGCGAGGTTGACGATGGTGCCGTCCAGCACCGCCACGATCAGCCCGAGGATGATGACCAGCATGGCCCAGCCGCGTGCGGGCGAGGCCAGGCCGTCGATGGGCTTGAGGGTGTTGTCTTCGGCGCTCGCCAGTGCGGCGCCCGGGTGTATCGAACTCACGCTTCCTGCGTCCTTCGTGTGGGTTCGGAACGCACGCGGCCCAGCGTGAGCCAGGTCAGCACGCCCGCAATCAGCGCACCGCAGGCCATGCCGGCCACCATCGGCAGCGGCCGGCCATCGGTGAAGAAGCCCACCACCGCCATCGCCAGTGCGCCCGTCAGCATCTGCAGCGTGCCCAGCAGCGCCGAGGCGGTGCCTGCGATGGCGCCGTGCATTTCGAGCGCCAGCACGCCGGTCGTCGGGATCACGAGGCCCATGAAGCCCGAGGCGATGAAGTACAGAACGATGAGCACCCAGATGCTGTCGCCGCCCATCGCAAAGTAGACGAACATCCCGACCATGGCAACGCCGCAGCACGCCACGCCGAACTTCACGAGATTGACCAGCCCGTATCGCTCGCCGAGCGAGCCGGTGAACTGCGAGGCGCCGATGAAGGCCGCTGCGTTCACACCGAAAGCCACGCTGTACAGCGCGGGCGAGAGACCGTAGTGGTCGATCATCACGAACGACGAATTGGCCAGGTAGGTGAAGAAGCCCGCCATCGCGAAGCTGCCGATGAACACCAGCCCGAGGTAATGCCAGTCGCGCAGCAGCAGCCAATAGGCCGAAAGCGCGCTGCCCAGGCTGCTTTCGACGCGCTCGGAGGCGGGCCGGGTTTCGTCGAGCAGCTTGACCATCATCGCGAGGCCCGCCACCGCGGCGATGGTCACTGCCCAGAACACGCCGCGCCAGCCCGCCACCGCGATCACCGCGCTGCCCGCGAGCGGCGCAAGGATCGGCGACACGCTGAACACCAGCATCAGCAGCGACATCAGCCGCGCCGCATCGGTGCCGGTGTGCAGGTCGCGCACGATGGCGCGCGGAATCGCCATGCCGGCCGCGGCGCCCAGGCCCTGGATGAAGCGCAGCGCGATCAGCGTCTGGATGTCGGTGGCCAGTGCGCAGCCCACGCTGGCCAATGCGAAGAGCACCAGCCCGGCATACAGCGGCGGCTTGCGCCCGACCATGTCGGAGATCGGCCCGTAGAGCAGCTGGCCCGCGCCGAGCGAAAGAAAGAACGCCGTGAGGCTCATCTGCACCGCGCCGATGTCGGCGCGCAAGCTCTGCCCGATGGCGGGCAGCGCGGGCAGGTACATGTCGATGGCGAAGGGCCCGATGGCCGAGAGCAGGCCCAGCAAGAGGGCCATCTTGAAGAAGGGGGAAGAACGCATTGATCCGATTGTCGTCAAGCGCGCCAATCGATGCAGGCGTGGGGTCGGTTGCCTGCGGGCCCGGGTCCGTTGCTAATCCGGGGAAAAGAATCGGTTGGCAGGGCGAGGCAAACCAAGGTTCTCGCGCAGGGTGCGACCTTCGTATTCACGCCGGAAGATGCCGCGGCGCTGCAGCTCGGGCACCACCTTGTCGACGAAGGCGTCCAGCCCGCCCGGCAGCCAGGGGAACATCACGTTGAAGCCGTCGGAGCCCTCGGTCTCGAGCCACTCCTGCATCTCGTCGGCGATGGTCTGCGCCGTGCCCACGAAGGCCAGGCCGCCGTAGCCGCCCAGGCGTTGAGCCAGTTGTCGCACCGTGAGGTTCTCGCTGCGGGCCAGCTCGATCACCCGGGCGCGGCTGCTCTGGCTGGCATTGGTCTCGGGCACGTCGGGCAGAGGTGCATCGGGGTCGAACTTCGAGGCGTCGTGGCCGAGCTGGATCGAGAGCGAGGCGATGGCGCTGTCGTAGTGCACCAGGCTGTCGAGCTTCGCGCGGATGGCGCGGGCCTCTTCGACCGTGTCGCCGACCACCACGAAGGCCGCGGGCAGGATCTTGAGGTGGTCCGGCTCGCGCCCGAGCTTGCGCATGCGGCCCTTGATGTCGGCATAGAAGCTTTGTGCCGCGGCCAGCGTGCCCGGCGCCGCGAAGATCGCCTCGGCCGTTTCCGCCGCAAGCTGCCGCCCTGCTTCCGACGCGCCCGCCTGCACGATCAGCGGCCAGCCCTGCACCGGCCGCGCGATGTGCAGCGGCCCGCGCACCGAGAGGTACTTGCCCTTGTGGTCGAGCACATGCAGCTTCGCGGGGTCGAAGAAACGGCCGCTTTCGGCATCGCGCTCGAAGGCGTCGTCGGCCCAGCTGTCCCACAGGCCGGTGACCACGTCGTAGAACTCGCGGGCGCGGGCATAGCGCTCGTCATGTTCCATGTGGTCGTCGCGGCCGAAGTTCAGCGCCGCGTCGGGGTTGGAGGTGGTCACGATGTTCCAGCCCGCGCGGCCCTCACTCAGATGGTCGAGCGAGGCGAAGCGCCGTGCGATGTGGAACGGTTCGTCGAAGGTGGTCGATGCGGTCGCCACCAGCCCGATGTGCTTCGTGTGCTGCGCCAGCGCCGACAGCAGCGTGAATGGCTCGAACGACGTCACCGTGTGGCTGCGCTGCAGCGCCTCGATAGGCATGTTGAGCACGGCCAGGTGATCGGCCATGAAGAAAGCGTCGAAGCGGCCGCGCTCCAGCGTCTGCGCCAGTTGCTTCAAATGCGCGAAGTTGAAGTTGGCATCCCGCCATGCGCCGGGGTAACGCCAGGCGCCGGTGTGGATGCTGACCGGGCGCATGAAGGCGCCCAGCCGCAGCTGCTTGCTTGTGCTCATGGCGTCATTCGGCCGGCCAGAACACCAGCGCGCGCAACTCGATGCTGCGGCGCGGCGGCGCTTCGGGCGCGCCGGTCGGGTCTTCGAACGCGGTGTGTGCGGTGAAGCGCGCGGTGCCGTCGTCGCGCGAGTCGTAGATCTTCAGCAGCAGCGCCTCGTCGGGCCGCAGCCTCGGGAACCAGTACCACTGGTGCTTGGGGTTCCAGGTGAAGGAGTAGGTCTCGCCCACCTTGTCGGGATACACAAGGTCGCTCGGCACCATGTCCTCGAACGCGATGGAGCGCGCATCGCACAGCGCGAGCGGCAGGCGCTCCACCGTGGCCAGCGGGCGCCACAGGTTGACGATGGCGAAACGGTGTTTCAGGCGCTCTTCGGCTTCGTCGGGCGGCAGGTGGTCACGCACGCGGCGCGGTGCGGAGACGAAGGTCTGGTCGTTGTGCACGCGCCGCACCGGCTCGCGCAATTCGGCGGTGCGGCGCGAGCCCTGCGCGCTGTCGCGCAGCGTGTGATCGAAGACGACGATCTTCTCGGCGCCCGTCACGTCGCGCAGCAGCGCCTCGGCCTCGCGGTAGTAGATATCGCGGATGGTCGCGTCGTGCGAGAAGTCGGCCACCACGCTGCGGTGCGAGATCTGCGTGAAGCCGCTGCGGTCCAGCGAGAGTTCGCGCAGCGCCACGAGCGGGCGGCCATCGCGGATGGCCACGCGGCGCGGCTCCAGTTCGCCGGTTACCCAGGGCACGCCGGGCGGCGGCTCGAAGGTGTAGCTCACCGGCCTGCCCTGCCCCGCCTTCAGGTAGTTGAGCTCCGCCTCCACCGAGGAAAGCGTGCCGGCCACCAGTTGGCCATTCGATGCGTTGCCCATGCGGCATGACTCCTCAGAAGGGTTCCTTGAACGGACGCAGGTCGAGTTCCTGCGTCCATGCGCTGCGGTGCTGCACATGCAGCTGCCAGTAGTTTTCTGCGATGGCATCGAGCTGCAGCAGGCCGTCGTCGCCGGCCTGCGCCACGCGCTGGGGCGCGTTGCTGCGCAGGCGCTCGCCGTCAATGCCGCCATCGATCACCACGTGGGCCACGTGGATGCCCTGCGGTCCGAACTCCCGCGCCAGGCTCTGGCTCAACGACCGCAGGCTGGCCTTGGCCGCCGCGAAGGCGGCGAACGGCGGCTTGCCGCGCAGGGCCGCGGTGGCGCCGGTGAACAGCAGGCTGCCGCGCGCCCTGGGTGCAGTGGCCTCGAAGCCGTTGGCCAGCAGGCCCTGCAAGGCCTCTTTCGCAAAGATGAAACCGCCCAGCGCGCTGGTGCGCCAGGCCTGCGTGAACTGGTCGACAGAGATCTCCAGCGTCGGCGCACGCACCGCGCTCGCCGCATTGAAGATCGCCACCGACAGCGGGCCCAATGCCTGCACGCGTTGCGCGATGCCGTGGATCTCGGCCTCGCTCGCCACGTCACCCGCGAACACCTGGGCCCGCCCGCCGGCGGCTTCGATTTCAGCGGCCACCGCGGCGAGTTGCGACGGGGTGCGGCCGGTCAGTGCGACGAGGAATCCCTCGGCCGCGAAGCGCCGTGCAAGCGCCGCGCCCAGGCCGGCGCTGGCGCCGACACCGGCGATCCAGGCCACCGGCGACGGAGCCGGGTTGAAAGAGGAATCGGGGGTGGATGCAGAGGCTGTAGGCATAGGTGAGGCCGAAGGCTATACCTGCGTTCCAAGCCGTGGAACGATGCAAAAGCGATAACCTTATTTGCTGGCTGGTCGGCGGTCGCATGCGCTTGACGCGCCACGAAATTTCACAGCGACGCGCTCGGCGGCTACGCTATCGGCTTCCCGGACCGCTTCCACAACAATTCACAGCATCTGCCATCCAGGAGGAGTTATCCATGGCCTTCGCCCGAACGATCCACGCCGATCTTTTTCGCGTGTTTCTCCTGACCCTCGTGTCGCTCTTTGCCATACCGGCGGCGACGCTGGTCTTCACCGAGTACGCACTGCGCTCGCAGGACGCCGAGTTCCTGCAGGCGGTTGAAAAACGCATCACTTCCGATGCCCGTCTCTCCGCCGACGACAAGGCCGAGGCCACCGCGTTCTATCGCAGCCATCCGCTCTCCAAGGCCTGCGACGCCACCGCACCGGAAGACAAGAATTTCCATGACAAGGTGTGCAGCCCCTACTCGATGCAGTGGCAGTTCCACTGGGCCGACCGCGCTGCCCTCTGGACGCTGGCGCTGGGCGCAGCACTGCTCGCAGCGGCGCTGGTGCTCGGCGCGCTGGCCTTCGCCAACCGGGGCCTGCGCTATGCGAGCTTCGTCGCGGGTTGGCGGCTCATGACGGTGTCCAGTGCCGTCGAGGTCGTGCTGCAGAGCGCGATGCTGGTGTGGCTCTCGTTCTGGCTCACCGCCTTCTTCTGGCACAGCTACTACGTCAAGCTGATCATCATTGCCGGCGTCGCGGCCGCTGCGGCCGTGTTCTATGCGGTCTACACGCTGTTCAAGAAGCTGCCGTCAGTGAACGCGATCGATGGCGAGCTCATCGCACAGGCCGATGCGCCGCGACTGTGGGAGCGCATCCGCCAGCTCGCGGGCCGCGTGAAGACCGCGCCGCCCGACCAGATCGTCGCGGGCATCGACACCAACTTTTTCGTGACTGAAGCGCCCATCGAAGTCGGCGGACGCACCCTGAACGGCCGCACGCTGTTCGTGAGCCTTCCGCTCCTGCGCGTGCTCGACCAGTCCGAGGCCGATGCGGTGCTGGCGCACGAGCTGGCCCACCTGGGCGGCGGCGATACCCGCAGCAGCGCGGCGCTGGGCCCCAAGTTGCGGCAATTCGACCAGTACACCTGGCAGATGCGCAGCGGCGGTCTCACCATCGTGGCGCACTACCTGCTGCGCCTGTACCGCATGATCTTCGAGTTCGCCCTCGCACGCGACAGCCGCGAGCGCGAATACAAGGCCGACCGCGTGTCCGCGAGTCTCACGGCGCCGAGCGCCATCGTGCAGTCGCTGATCAAGATCTCGGCCTACGCGAGCTACCGCAACGACGTCGAGCAGAAGCTCTTCGCGCAGAACCGCCAGCACGACGGCGCTTTGGGCATCGCCCGCTTCGTGGCCGACGGGCTGCCGCCTTACGCCAGCTCCGAGGCGTTCATCGAGACGATGAAGACGGCCGACGTGCCCCACCCCTACGACAGCCATCCGCCGCTGCTCGAACGCATGCGCAACGTCGATCACCATGTGCCCGAGAGCGTGTACGGCGCCATCGTCGCAACCGCACCGCAGGCCACCTGGGCCGACGAGATCGAGACCGCCCCGGCCATCGAGCAACGCCTGTGGAGCGAGTACGAGCAGCGCTTCGTCCAGAACCACGAACTGAGCCTGGCCTACCGCTACGAACCGGCCAACGAAGAAGAACGCATCGTCGTGCTGCGCCACTTTCCGCCGCTCGAGTTCGCATTGAAGGGCGGCGAGCGCATCGTGGTCGACTACACCGGCCTGCATCCGAGCGCGGACGGCGGCTCGACGATCGCGTGGGACGAGGTGAAGGGCCTCACCTACAAGGACGGCAGCTTCGGCGACACGCTGATCGTCACGCACCACGACAAGGGCGTGCTGGGCGCGCGCACCACCAAGGTCAAGGTAGCGGGCCTCGGCAAGCAGAAAGACAACTTCCGAGGCGCCGTCGGCCACTACTGGCAACGCCACCAGATCATGAGGGCACAGCAAAAAGAAGAAGATCAGGCGTCCTGACCCCCACCACCTGTCACCGGACAGGCTCCACAAAAACCTTCACATAACAGGAGACACACCGTGAACCCCATCGAACAAAGAACCATCTCGAAGATCAGCTGGCGGCTCTTGCCGCTCTTGATGATCAGCTACTTCATCGCCTACCTCGACCGCGTGAACCTCGGCTTTGCCGGTGCCGCGATGTCCAAGGACCTGGGCTTCACCGCCGCCGTGTTCGGCAGCGCGGCCGGCATCTTCTTCCTTGCGTATTTCCTCTTCGAGGTGCCGAGCAACATGGCGCTGGAGCGCTTCGGTGCGCGCCGCTGGATCGCCCGCATCATGTTCAGCTGGGGCATTCTTTCCGCGGCCCAGGCCTGGGTGGGCGGCTCGACCAGCTTCAACGTCGTGCGCTTTCTGCTCGGCATTGCCGAGGCCGGCTTCTTTCCGGGCGTGATCTTCTACATCACGCTGTGGTTTCCGGCGGCGTACCGCGCGCGCATCGTGGGCTGGTTCATGTTCGCGATCCCGATCTCCACGGTGATCGGCTCGCCCATCTCGGGCTTCATCCTCAACATGGATGGCGTGGGCGGCATGCACGGCTGGCAGTGGCTCTTCATCCTCGAGGCGATTCCCTCGCTGATCCTGACCTTCTTCATCCTGTTCTACCTGCCCGACGGTCCCAAGGATGCCAAGTGGCTCTCCAACGAAGAGCGCGACTGGCTGCAAAACACGCTCGACGGCGAGCGCCGCAGCCGCGAGGCGCTGCACACCATTTCATGGAAGCAGGCGCTGCTGAACCCGCGCGTGATCGGCCTCGGTTTCGTCTACATGGGCATCACCGTGCCGCTGTATGGCCTGAGCTTTTTCCTGCCGCAGATCATCAAGGGCTTCGGCGGCCTGGGCAACGTGGAGATCGGCTTCATCAACGCCTTTCCGTACCTGATCGGCGCCATCGCGATGGTGTTCTGGACCCGTGCCTCCGACGCGAAGAAGGAGCGCAAGTGGTTCCTCTTGATCCCGCTCGCGTGCATCGTCGTGGGCCTGGTGGTGGCCGCGCAAACCAGCGCGCCCATTCCCAAGATGGCGGCCGTGACGCTCGCCGCGTTCGGCATCTTCAGCGCGCTGCCGATGTTCTGGACGCTGCCCACCGCCATCCTGAGCGGCACCGCGGCTGCAGCGGGCATTGCGTGGATCAACTCCATCGGCAACCTCGGCGGCTACATCGGTCCGACGATCTTCGGCGCGCTGAAGGACCGCATGGGCAACGACTTCTACGCGGTGCTCTTCCTTGCGCTGCTGTCGGCGCTGGGGTTCGTGCTGGTGCTGATCATCGGGCACGATGCGCGGGCGGAGCAGGCGGCGCAGGGGCAGGCCTGATCAGACGGCGCGCTGGCTGGAAGCGTCAGCCGGACTTGCTGCGCCCCGTCTTCTTGCCGCTTTCGGCGCGCGGCGCATCCGCACCCGACGGCGCATTGCCGGCATTCGCCTGGTCGACCCACAGCAAGGCGTCGACATACGACACGAATTTGTTGAGGTACTCGGGCGACAGCTCGCGCATCAGCGTGAGCGATTGGTGCACGAGGTTGTGCGAGTTGAGCGGGCCGGCGTTCTGCGGTAGCCTGGCCAGCGATTGCGTGAGGCGGCGTTCGGCGCTCAGCTTCGACCAGGTGCTCCGGAAGAACTGGAGCATCTTCAGCTCGTTGGTCGCCGGGTCCATCCGATCGGACGAAGCGTGCTTCGCCAAGTGGTCGGTCAGCTCCGCGAGCGGCCCGCGTACGGACTGCCTGACAGCAGCAGTTGCCGTGTCTGGCGCGCTTTCGAATTCCTCGCCATAAGCCGCAAGCAGTGCGGCCACCCGCTCGTCCAGCATGCGCCGCGCATCCCCGCCGTGGTCTGCGGCGCGCCTGGCCAGCGTCTCGATGAAATGAAAACGGACCGGGTCGAGGCGATGTGCCCCGCGCTCGCGCCATGCGTCGAGCGTCGCGTCGACACCGTTGGCTTCGTCGCTACTCACGAGGCTTTGTCTTCAGGTCCGAACGCTTCGGCGTGGGCGCCATCTCCACGCGCCGGTTTTTCGATCGCCCGTCGGCATCGGCATTCGACGCAACCGCCTGCTCGGCACCGAACGCCGCAGCAAAGACCGACGACGACGGAATGCCCTCCTCGATCAGCGTGCGCGTCACCGTCAAGGCGCGCTGGGCCGACAGCTCCCAGTTGTCCGCGAACTGGCGGTTGCCGCCGCGCACCTGCCGGTCGTCGGTGAAGCCGCTCACCATCAGCATCTCGTCGCGGGCCTGGAGGTACGCGGTCAGCGGTGCCGCCAGGCTCTTGAGCAACTGCCGGCCTTCGGGCTGCAATTCCGCGGAGTTCAACGCGAACAGCACGCTGCCGCTGATGCCGATGCGCCCGTTGTTCAGCGTCACCCGGCCCGCCGCGAGCGGCCCGGCCAGTGCCTGCTCGAGCGTCTGCAGCCGCTCGGCCTCGACCTTGCGCTGCTTGACCTCGGCCTCGAGCTTGGTCGCGAGTTCGAGCTGCATGCCGATCACGCACACCAGGATCAGCACGAAGGCGCCCAGCAAACCCGACATCAGGTCGCCGAAGACGGCCCATACCGGCACCGAGGCCTCGGTGCCGGCGTCGATGTCCTCGGTCATCACGCTTCGCTGCCCGCTGTTGCGCGGTGATCGCGTTGCGCAGCGAGCTGCTGCAGGTCTTCGACGATCTGCTTCTGCGACGAGATGCTCAGGTCGATGACCTCGCGGGCTTGCGCCACGTAGTAGGCCAGTTGCTCGTCGCTGCGCACCATCGATTTGCCCAGCGCGCTTTCGATGCGCTGCAGGTGCGCGCTCATCTTGTCGTTCGATTCGGTGAACAGCTTCACCGCGAAACCGAAGGCCTCGCCCAGGCTCGCCACTTCGACGGCGCTGCCGGTGATCTGCGCGGCCACGTCGGCCATCTTTCCGGTTTCGGTGTCGACCTTGTCGGTGAAGCGCGTGCCGACGCGGTCCAGCAGGTCGGCCGACGTGGCCACGAGCGCATCGATGGCCGAGCGCTGTTCGGTCGATGCGTGGTTCACGGCATCGAGCAGCGTTTCAAGTGTTCCGAGGATGCGGCTGCGCTCGTCGAGCATCGCGTTGTCGCGCGCCATGCTGTCCGAGAGCTTCTGGCGCAGCTCGGCGATCACCTCGGCGGCGGCGCGGGGCGCCTCGGAGGCGGCCTGCATCAGCTGACCGATCTCGGCGATGGTGCTCTTCGCATGCGCTTCGCTCTGGGCGGAAATGTCTTTGGCGGTCTGCGCCAGCGTCGTGCAGATTTCCTGCTGCTGGTTCTCGCTGCGCGCGCCCGCCTGCTGCCACTCTTGCTGGAGCGACACGGCCATCGCTTCGAGCGCCTGGGTCCAGGCGGACAGGCGTTGCTGGTCGCGCGAAGCCATCTCGGCCTGCAGGTCGGCGTGCGCCTGGCCCACGGTGCCGAGCAGCGATGCCGAATGCTGCTCGAAGGTGGCGGCTGCTGCGGTCAGCGCGCGGTGCGTGTCGCCCGAGAGGGTTTCGCTCGCGCGCTCATGCTGTGCGAGCGCACTGCGCCAGTTGTCCGACATGCGCTCGACCGTGGTTTCAAGGCGCGTGGCGACACCGTCCACCAGCGAAGCCGAACGCTGCTCGAAGGTCTGCGCGAACTGGTCGAGCGTGGCGCGCAAATCCTTGGCTTGCGCTTCGCTCGTGCGTTGCTGGCCAGTGAGCGCGGTCTTCCAGATGTCGGCCACGGTGGTGGTGCTGGCCTCGAAGCGGGTGGAGAGTCCGTCGAGCTGCCGTTGCACGCTCTGTTCGATGGTGTGGTGCAGCGAGGCGGTCTCGCGGGCGATGCCGGCCATGGTGGCTTCGACCACCGGCTGGATCGTCGCGCCGGCGATGCGGGCGCTGTCGGCGAGGCCATCTTTGAGCGACTGGCCGACGGAAGACGCCAGGCCCGCATACGCGGCCTCGGCCTTGCCGTGGAAGCTGTCCTGGCTGGAAATCAGGCGCTCGTTCAGCGCCTGGCTGTGGCGCTCCATCGTCGCCATCATCAGTTGCAGCCGGTCGACCAGGGCGGGCATCGCCTCGCCCTGGCGCTGCAGCAGCTTGAAGGACTCCTCGCGCTGATGCGCCAGCGAGAAAACGCGCAAGGTGGTCGCGATCCGCGTGTCGAGCAGCTGCGCGGCCTGCAGCCGGTCGCGCCGGCTCAGGGCCGAGAGAAGACCGAGCGTCGCCGAGGTTGCCACGCCCGCGAGCGAGGTGCCGAAGGCCACGCCCAGGCCCTTGACCGGCGCGGCCAGCGAGGCGCGCATGGCCTGCAGGTCCGACGCGCCTTCAAGCGCCGTGCCCGTGCCGTTCAGCGTGACCACCATGCCGAGGAAGGTGCCCAGCATGCCCAGCAGCACGAGCAGGCCCGCGAGGTACGGAGCGAGGCCCGGGCCGGGCAGGCCGACGCGCTCGCCCTCGATGCGCAGGCGCACCGCGTTGCGCAATGAAGGATGCAGCTTGTCGAGCCATTCGCCCAGGCTGGTCGGCGGCGCGGGCATGTCGGTGACGGCCCTTGTCAGCGTGGTCGTCGCCTGTCCGAAGCGGTGCAGCTCCAGCGCGCCCACCACGTAGAACGCGCCGATGAGCACGGTGATCGCCAGCGCCAGCGGGTTCGAGCCGATGTATCCGATGCCGACCCAGCAAACGACGGCCAGGCCGACGACGAAGACGATGCGATGAAGAAGTTGGGTCATGAAACTCTGGTTACCTTGCGCGAAGGGCTTCGAGCAGCCCTTCGACCGGTTGAAATCGGATTTCCATCTCGGCGAGCAGCACGTCGTTCATGTCCTTGCGGAACACGCCCAGCCACGCGCCGGGCTCGCCCTCGGTATCTGTATCGGCCTGCCGCAGCCGCTCGAAGTGCTTCTCGAGCATCGCGGGCACGGTCGCCAGCAATCGATGCTCCTGTGCACCCAGCACCTGCTCCATGACCACATCCACCGCCGCGAGCCGTGCCATGTCCGGCGAACGCGTTGCCAGCGTCGACCGCATGCGCCCCCGCAAGGGGCCGATGCTCGACTGCATCGCCTGCTGCCTGGCGTGGTAGCGCCGGCGACAGGCCGCAAAGTCGGCCGTGGCGTCCCGTGCGGCGCCTTGCATGTCTTGCGCGATGGCGCTGGCCAGCGCGGCGCGCACGCGGTTGCATTCGCGTTCTTCGGGATTGCCGGCCGAACGCACGCCGGAAGACGCTGGCGCCACGCCGCCGTTCAGCGCCGCAGACAGGGAGATGGCATCGGTCCAGCCGAGCCATTGGCTCAATCGATCCGCGAAAGCCTGTCTGGGCTCGGGGACTTCGATGTCGGTCAGTCGAGCGAGCAAGCGAATCAGCGCCGAGCCGGTGAAGCCTGTGCGCCTTGACACTTGCACCATTACCGCCAATTGGAAAAACCTGGCAGTCTACACTGCCACCCCTCCCTGGAAGGCCCTGCCACCCCTGGCGGTTGCTTTGCGTGACATGTTGCTGAACCTTGGAAACACAATGGTCCTCAGTACAAAGTTGCCTGCTGCCTCGCCGGCAGTTCCCGGTCGTATGCCGCGCCGTCGAACGCCGCATTGGTCAGCGCAGAAAGAATGGCCCCGGCCGTCGGCACTTCGCGCTTTGCGTCCGCAGCCATTGGTGCCCAGAGCTTCGAGCGCTGGATCGCGCGGGCGCATTGGAAGTAGACCGTCTCCACCTGGATTTCGATCACGCATTGCGGTAGCTTGCCTTCCACGGCAAAGCGCGCCATGACGCCCGGATCGACGGTGATGCGCCCTCTTCCGTTCACGCGCAGCGTTTCGCCGACGCCGGGAATCAGGAAGAGCAAGGCCACGCGCGGATCGGTCACGATGTTGCGCAGGCTGTCGAGGCGGTTGTTGCCGCGGCGCTCGGGCAGCAGCAGCGTCTTCTCGTCCTGCACCGCCACGAAACCCGGCGCATCGCCGCGCGGCGATGCATCCAGCCCCTCGGGGCCGGTCGTCGCGAGCACCGCGAACGGCGATGCGGCAATCAGCGCTTGGTAGCTCGGATGCAGGTACGGCACCTCCTTCCTGAGCGAGGCTTCGCCGGGCTGGCCGAACAGGGCTTCGAGCCGGGCCACGGTGTCGATGGCATGGGAAGTCGTCATCTTGAAGTTCGCTCCTGCGTGTGGGATGTCGGATGGTGCGATGGATTCCGGCCGCAGGCCAGCGCCATGCCCGCCAGCAGCAATGCGGCAATGCCGTAGACCCACGGCGGCGACGCGACCGGCAGCAGCAGCCCCGCGATGAGCGGCCCGGTGCCGGCGCCGATGTCGCGCCACACCGAGCGCGCGGCCAGCGCATGCACGCGTTCGGGCCCCGGCGTGCGGCGCGCCACGATGGGCGGCAGCAAGGGCAACTGCAACGCGCGCAGCACCACGATCAGCGCGGCGCAGCTCCAGAGCCAGCCGAAGCCGAAACCCACGAGCGCGATGGCCGTCATGAGCGAAAGACTCACCAGCAGGCGCTCGGCACCGAAGCGTTCCGCCAGGTGTCCGCCGACCGGGCTCAGGAAGATCTCCGCGAGGTAGCGCAACGCCAGCAGCAGGCCGGCCACGATCACCGCGCTGCCCGGCAGCAGGTCCTTGCCGAGATAGGACAGGCCGACGATGAAGAGCCCGTCGAGCGCCAGCCCTTCCATGAACGACCAGCCGTCGAGGCTGTCGGGCCGCTTGAAGCGACGCGCCGGCCTCTCCACGCGATGCGGTGCCGCCGGCAGCCGCCGTGTCGCGAACACCGCCAGCAGCGAGAACACCGCAAGAACGCCGAAGATCGCGCGCGGCCCGACCCAGTGCGCCATTACCGCGCCCAGCGGCAGCGCCAGCACCGGCCCCATCGCGATGAAGGCACGCGACCGCCCGTTGCGGCGCGCCGCGCCGATCGGGTCGGCCGTGGCCAGCGCCTGCGTGGAAAGATTGAGCGCCGCGAAGCACAGCCCCCACATCAGCCGCAGCGGCAGCAGCGCCCAGAAACCCGAGAGCGTCGCGTAGCCCACGCCGCAGACGGCGGCGGCCACGACGGCGATGGTGCAGGTCGGCCGGTCGCCGTTGCGCGCATAGAAGCGCGCAACCCAGCGGTACCCCGCGATGCGCACCAGCCGGTTGGCCGCGAGCAGCATGCCGACTTCGGCCAGCGACACGCCGAACTGCCCGGCGTACATCGGCAGCAGCAGGTAGAGAACGACGTCGGCCGGCAGCGAAAGCCCGAGCGCGATGGCCGCGTGGCGGGAGTCCAGGTCGGTGGCGCGGGGCGTTGGCGGGGGGGGCATGGAAGACATCGAGACCGCATGGTGCGCCGCGGCACCGCAGGCTGACAAACGAGATTAACGCCCCTCATGCGTGAGAAAATTGCACACATGCCGCTCCGAGAACCGCCCCTCAATGCCGTGCGCGCCTTCGTCGCTGCGGCGCGCCACCAGAGCTTCACGCGCGCGGCGCAGGAGCTTCATGTCACGCACAGTGCGGTGAGCCGGCAGATCAAGAGCCTCGAAGAATGCCTGGGCGTCGCACTCTTCGAGCGCCGCATCCGCCAGGTCACGCTGACTGCGGAAGGCCAGCAGTTCTTTGCCGAGGCGGGACCGGCGCTGGCGCAGATCAATGCGGCCGCACAGGCGCTGCAGGCGCAAGGCCCGGCCCGCGCAGTGCGGATCAACGTGCGGCCTTCGTTCGCGGTGCGCTGGCTGATTCCACGGCTGCCCTCGTTCGTCGAGCGCCATCCCGACATCGAACCGCAGGTGGTCACCAGCACGGTGATGCCCGAGCAGGCAGCGGGCAGTTTCGACATCGCCGTGCGCCGCGGGCTCGAAGGCTGGCCCTCCTCCATCGCCGTGCATCCCTTTCTCGAAGACGAGGTGCTCGTCGTCGGTGCGCCGGCCCTGTTCAAGGCCCATCCGCTCGCGGACCTGCGCGCGCTGTCGTCGCACGTTCAGTTGTCGGCGAAGACGCGCAAGGACGACTGGGACGCGTGGAAGAAACAGGTCGGCGCACCGCGCACCAAGCCAGCGGGCCGCTTGCAGTTCGATCACCTGCATTTCGTGCTGCAGGCCGCGGTCGATGGCCTCGGCATCGCGCTCGCGCCGACATCGCTGGTGTCGCACGACCTGGCTTCGGGGCGGCTGCAATCGCCGCTGCCTGCGCTGCGCATGACGCTCGACCGCTACTACTACGGGCTTGCGCCCGATGCGGCGCCCGAGGCACGGCATGTGGCGGCGTGGTTCGAGGAGATGCTCTCGCCGCTCAGCCCGCCAGCGAGCGGATGACCTCCACCAGCCCGAGCTTGCCCTTGCGCACGGTCGAATCGCCGCCTTCGAAGGTGATCCATCCTTCATTGAAGCCGTCGAGCATCTGGATGCGCGGCATCGGGTCTCTCGCACCCTGCGCGCGAAAGAGTGCACCCCAGGTTTCGCGCGGCACCGCTTCGGCCTGAACCGCGCGGCCCAGAACCTCTGCGAGTGCCGCAGCGATCGAATTCGGGCTCACACGCTCGGGACCTTCGAGCTCGACGATGCGTTCGACAGCGCCCACCTGCACCATCAACTCCGCAGCAACCCGTCCCACATCCGCCGCGGCGACCATGGGCACGGCCCTGTCGAGCGGCTGCAGGAAGCTGGAGAGCACGCCCCGCTCCCGCGCTTGCGGAATGTCCCAGCTCACGTTGTCGAGAAACCATGCAGGCCGCAGGAACGAGACCGGCAGCGGCAATGCCGCCAACGCTTCTTCCATCAAGGTGCGCTGGCTCAGCAGGTTCGACTGGGCGGCTTGCGCGCCGACGGTCGAAAGGCAGATCACGCGAGCCGGCCGCGCCACAACAAGCGCCCGGCTCACTGCAGTGATGACGGCCTTTGCCTCCGGAAACCCGGGCGTGGGGTCGAAGTTCGGCGGCGGCAGCACGAAGACGCCTCGAGCGCCCGTGAACGCGTGCGTCAGCGCCTGGGCGTCTTCCATTTCTGCGATGGCGATTTCGCAGCCTAGGTCGACCCAGGCCTTGCCCTTGGCCGCATCGCGGACCACCGCGCGAACGGGATGGCCTTGCGCCAGCAAGCTGCGCGCGACGGCGTCGCCGACATTGCCGGTGATACCGGTGATTGCGTACATGAGATTTACCTTTGTTCCAGTGAATGAGTGAATGCGATGGAACGAATGTAGAAAGCGCCCGCCTTTGAGTAAAGCGACCTGGTGGCATATCATTCATGACACCTGATCACGAATGAACACATGGCGCTCGATGGACGGCTTCTCTCCAACGTGGGCGTGCTCGCCGCAGTCGTCGAAGGCGGCAGCTTCGCGAGCGCAGCCACTGCCCTCGGCCTCACCCCCTCGGGCGTCAGCCGCGCCATTGCACGGCTGGAGGCACGCATCGGCGTGCGCCTGTTCGACCGCACCACGCGCTCGCTCAACCTCACCGACGAAGGACGGCTGCTCTACGCCAACGTCAATCCGCTGGTGCTGGGCATCGAAGACGCGGTGACGATCGCTTCGGGCTCATCCGGTGCGGTACGCGGGCGCTTGCGTGTCAACACCGATGCCTTCACCTCGCGCCTGCTGCTGGCACCGCACATCCCGCGTTTTCTCGAACTGCACCCGGAGCTCTCGCTCGAGCTCGTCGCACGCGACCAGCTCGGCGACCTGGTGGCCGAGGGCTTCGACATCGCGGTGCGTTTCGGCGAGCCGCCTTCGTCGTCGCTGGTGGCGCGCAAGCTCATGGACACGCGCATCGTCACCGTCGCAACGCCGGGCTACCTGAAGCGGCACGGCCGCCCTGCAAAGCCGGCGGACCTGGTGAACCACGCATGCATCCAGGTGCGCAACCCGGTCACGGGGCAGCCTTACGCATGGGAGTTCCAGCGCGGCCGCAAGCTGGTCAAGGTGCCGACCACCGGCCGGCTGCTGCTGACCGATGCCGGCACCATCCTCGCCACCGCGCTCGCGGGTGTCGGCGTGGCACAGATCAAGGCGGTGGGCATCCAGTCGCAGCTCGACAGCGGCGAGTTCATCGACCTGTTTCCCGACTGGCCCGACGAGCGATTCCCGCTCTATGCGCTGTACCCGTCGCGGCATCTGCCGGCGGCGAAGGTGCGGGCGTTCATCGATTTCGTGTTGGCGGCGATTGCCCCGGCAGCGAAGCCCGGATCGCGTCGATGAGACAACGGCTCGCAGGCCTCTGAACGAGAGGCCTCAGAACAGCGACGCCATCCCGTTCGGCCGCGCGTCCTCGATGCCCAGCATGCGCAGCTTGGTCAGCGCGCCACCGCCAGCCGAGAACCCTCCGGGCTTGTTGCCCGCCGCGAGCACGCGATGGCAAGGCACCACGGGTGCGAAGGGGTTGTGCCCCATCGCCTGGCCCACGGCACGCGACAGGCCCTTGTCACCGAGCTCCTCCGCAATCTCGCCGTAGGTGCGCGTCTGCCCCGGCGGAATGCTTCGCGCGATGGCGTAGATCCGCTGGTGAAACTCCGACACGCCGCGCATGTCGAGCACGATGTGGCTCAGGTCGTCGTGCACGCCCTGCAACAGGCCCTGGATGGCGGCGATGGCGCGCTGCGCCATGTCGTTCGGTGGCCCTTCCTGCAGGTCCGGAAAGCGGTGCCGCATGCGCGCCCGCGTGGCCGGGCCGCCCTCGTCGGCGGGCAGTTGCACGCCGACCAGTCCGAGCGGTCCCCAGGCCAGGGCGCACATGCCGATCGAGGTCTCGAACAGTGCGAAGCCGTTGTCGTCTTGTCCCGTCATCCAATCTCCTTCAACGCATGCTGGCGCGACGCCAGCACCGCCGCGATCCACAGCGCGATCGCCGAGGCCACCAACCCGCGCGCGAGGCCGCCCGGGCCATCCGAAATCCAGCCCGTCACCGTCGGCCCGACGATCTGCCCGAGCGCGAAGACGATGGTGAACAGGCTGATGCCCTGCGCCCAGCGTGCCGGCGGCAGGTTGTGGCGCACCAGCGCGGTAGTCGAGGCCACCACCGACAGGAACACGCCGCCGAACAGCACGCCCGAGGCCAACGCCACCGGCGCCGAGGGGCTCAGCACCGGCAGCAACGTGGCCACGCCGAGCAGCCCGTTCAGCAGCGCCTGCGGCTGGCCGCCGCGGTAGCGGTCGAGCAGCCCGGCCCACAGGCGCGACGAGGCCACGCAAGCGATGCCCAGCAAGGCATAGAACAAGGTGACGAAGCCGGCGCTGGCGCCCTGCTCCCACAGCAGCGCGATCACGAAGGTCATGTAGCCGATGTAGCCCATGCCGAAGAGCGCGTAACCCGCGAGCGCCCAGCCGAATTGACGCAGCGCCGCGGCCTCGGCCTCGGACTGCATCGCACTGACGGCAGACGGTGTTGCCGCGGCCGGCGGATCGGGCATTGCGCGTGCGGCCCAGGCCAGCAGGCAGGTCGCAGCGGCACTCGCAAGCGCAAGCGCCCACCACGCCCAGGTCCATCCGTGCGGCACATCTGACGCCCAGCGCAGCACCTGCGGCACGAGCAACGCCGACAACAAAATGCCGAAGCCGGTGCCGCCGTAGTAGATGCCCAGCAGCAGCCCGCCGCGCGCGGCCCCGCCGGTTCGTGCGTCCGCTTCGCCGAGCCGCGCAGCCAGCAACCCGCCCGCCACGAACACCCAGGCACTGGCCACGCCGGCCAGCAAGCGCTGCAGCAGCAAGGCCGGCGCATCGGTCACGAAGCCGCTGCCCGCCATGAACACGCTGGCCAGCACGGCGCCGACGATCAGGAGCCGCGCCACGCCGAAGCGCCGCATCAGCGTCGGCGTGACCAGCGCACCCACGAGGTAGCCGACCGCGTTGGCGGTGTTCATGCCGCCGGCCAGCGCGTAGCTCCAGCCGAGGTCGTCGCGCATCGGCGGCAACAACAGCGCGTAGGCAAAGCGGGTGATGCCGAGCGAGACTGCCGCGCCCATCGACAGCGCGAACGCAAGCCGCAGCGTGGGCTGCGCGCGGAGGGAGGAAGAAGTGAGCGCGGAGGACATCGGATCTGGGGCGCCCATTCTGCGGCAGCCTGCGCGATCCTGCCCGCCAGCCGGGCGGTTTACCGCCTCGCCGGAATCAGGTGCCGCGCCAGCAACACGGCCACATGCACCGCCTCGCGCTGCGCGCCGTCGCCGATCTGGTGGCGGCAGCTGGTGCCATCGGCCACCACCACCGCATCGGGCTTCGCGCGGATCGCGGGCAACAGGCTCGCCTCGGCCATCTGCATCGAGACGTCGAAGTGGCTCGCCTCGTAGCCGAAGCTGCCGGCCATGCCGCAGCAGGAGCTCTCGATCAGCTCGGGCTCGGCACCGGGAATCAGCTTGAGCACTTCCAGAATCGGGCTCACCGCGCCGAAGGCCTTCTGATGGCAATGGCCGTGCAGGAGGATCGGTGTCGTGGACGGCTTGAGCGCCAGTTTGAACCGGGCTGCCTTGATTTCGCGTGCGATGAATTCCTCGAACAGCAGCGCCTGCTTCGCCACGATCTGCGCCTTGTCGCCGAAGCCCATCACCAGCGTCTCGTCGCGCAGCGTGAGCAGGCACGAAGGCTCCAGGCCGACGATGGGGATGCCGGCCTGGGCGAGCGGCAGCAGCGCATCGATCAGCGCCTCGGCGCGCACCTTGGCTTCGTCCACCATGCCGCTGGCCAGGAAAGTCCGGCCGCAGCAATGGTGGCCGCCGCTTTTCTCGACGGTGTGCAGCACATACCCGGCCGCTTCGAGCACGCGCGCCGCCGCAAAGGCGTTCTCGCTCTCGAAGGTGCCGTTGAAGGTGTCGACGAAGAGCACCGCCGCCTTGCCGCCCCGCGCCGCCACCGACAGCACCGAGGCCTGGTCGGCGAACAATCCGGGCTCGTTGCCCTTCGCGCGCCAGAAGGTGTCGCTGCGCCACTCGGGCAGCGAGCGCTTCGCGGAGAAACCCAGCAGCTTTTCGCCGAGCCACGCCGCACCCGGCACGCTGTTGCGCAGGTTCAGCAGCCACGGCATGCGGCTCGCCCTGTGCGCGTAGTCGGGCATGTAGGCCACGAGTTTGTCTTTCAGCGTGTGGCCATGGCGCTTCTTGTAGTGGTCGAGAAACTCGATCTTCATCTTCGCCATGTCCACGCCCGTGGGGCAATCGCGTTTGCAGCCCTTGCAGCCGACGCACAGGTCCATGGTCTCGTGCATGGCCTCGCTGGTGAAGGCGTCGGCGCCGAGCTGACCCGAGAGCGCGAGGCGCAGCGTGTTGGCGCGACCACGCGTGAGATGCTGCTCGTCGCGCGTCACGCGGTAGCTCGGGCACATGGTGCCTGCATCGAACTTGCGGCAGTGGCCGTTGTTGTTGCACATCTCCACGGCCTTGGCGAGGCCGCCGGTGCTGTCGCCGCCGGTGCCGGGTGCGGTGGCCACCTCGGTCACGGGGTCGGCGTTGACGTTCCAGGACGACCAGTCGAGCACCGGCTTGAGTTCGATGCGGCGGTAAGGCTTGGGCGCGGTCGGCGGCGCGAAGCGGAACAGCGAGCCGTCGTCCATGCGCGGCGGGTCGATGATCTTGCCGGGGTTGAACAGGTCGATCGGGTCGAGCTTCTTCTTGATCGCGCGAAAGGCCTCGTTGATGGCCGGGCCGAACTGCCATTCGATCCACTCGCCGCGGCACAGGCCGTCGCCATGCTCGCCGCTGAACGCGCCCTTGTACTTGCGCACCAGCGCGCTGGCTTCTTCGGCGATGGCGCGCATCTTCGTGGCGCCGTCGGCGCGCATGTCGAGGATCGGCCGCACGTGCAGCGTGCCGACCGAGGCGTGCGCGTACCAGGTGCCGCGGCTGCCGTGTCTCGCGAACACCTCGGTCAGCGCATCCGTGTATTCGGCCAGGTGTTCGAGCGGCACCGCGCAGTCCTCGATGAAGCTCACGGGTTTACCGTCGCCCTTGAGGCTCATCATGATGTTGAGGCCGGCCTTGCGCACTTCCCACAGGTTCTTCTGGCGTGCGTCGTCGGGCATCTGGACCACGCTGCCCGGAAGGCCCAGGTCGCCCATCAGTTCGACGAGCTGTTTCAGCTGCGGCAGCAGCGCGGCCTTGTCGGCGCCCGAGAACTCGACCAGCAGGATGGCCGCAGGCTTGCCGATCAGCGCAGTCTCCACGGTCGGCTTGAAAGCCGGGTTCGCGAGGCTCAGCTCGATCATCGTGCGATCGACCAGCTCCACCGCCGTGGGCCCGAGCTTCACGATGTGCTGCGCTGCATCCATGGCCGCATGGAAGGTCGGGAAGTTCACGATGCCCAGCACCTTCGCGCGCGGCAGCGGCGCGAGCTTGAGCTTCAGGCTCTTCGTATAGGCGAGCGTGCCTTCCGAACCGATCAGCAGATGCGCGAGGTTCACGCTGCCATCGGCCGTGTACGGCTTCTCGCTCTGGTTGTCGAAGATGTCGAGGTTGTAGCCGGCCACGCGGCGCATCACCTTGGGCCAGTTCTCCGCCATCGCATCGCGATGCTGCCGCGCGAGGCTGCGCACGAACTGCGCGATGCCGGCTGCGCCTACGCCGAGCGTGCTCGTCGGGCCGAAGTCGACCAGCTCGCCGCTCGACAGCCACGCGCTCGCGCCCAGCACGTTGTGCACCATGTTCCCGTAGGCGATGGAGCGCGAGCCGCAGGAGTTGTTGCCCGCCATGCCGCCCAGCGTGGCCTGCGCGCTCGTCGACACATCGACCGGGTACCAGAGCCCGAGCGGCTTGAGCTTCGCGTTCAGGTGATCGAGCACGAGGCCGGGCTCGACGGTCGCAGTGCCCTCCTCCACGTTCACGTCGAGCACGCGCCGGAAATGCTTGCTGTTGTCGATGACCAGCGCGGCGCCCGTGGTCTGTCCGCATTGGCTGGTACCACCGCCGCGCGCCAGCACGGGCACCTTCAGGTCGCGTGCGATGTCGATGGCTGTGGCGATGTCGCTGTCGTTGGTCGGCACGAAGGCGCCGACCGGCGTGATCTGGTAGATCGACGCGTCGGTGGCGTAGCGCCCGCGCGAGCCGTCGTCGAACAGCACCTTGCCTTGCGTCTCGGCACGCAGCCGGCGCGCGAGCAGCTCGCAGGTGTCATTGGGCGGAAGAACGGTTCCGGCTGGCTGCATGTGGCTGGCGGGATCTATGCGCATGGCGTGGCGTTCAGCTCGCTTTGTTGGCTTGTGGATAGATTTCGCCGGCCCGCAGGAGCTCCAGCACCGTGTCGCGCTTGCGCAGCACGTGCGCGATGAGAACCTTGCGCATCGCCGGCGCATCGCGTGCGGCCAGCGCCTGGATCATCTGTTCGTGCTCGTCGACCGCGTGCTTCCACTTTGTCTCGTTCTGGTTCGTGCGAAAGCGCAACGACTGCACGCGCGCATTGATCGAGCGGTAGGTGCTCGCGAGCACCGGATTGCCCGCGGCCTCGTTGATGGCCGTATGGATGCGCGCGTTCAGCCGGTAGTAGCCCGAGAGATCGCGCCGCGAAAAGCAGGCCAGCATTTCGTAGTGCAGCGCGCGCACCTCGGCCAGTTCTTCGTCGGTGATGCGCTTGGCGGCCAGCTCGCCCGACATGCCTTCGAGCATCGCCAGCACCTCGAAGGTGTCAAGCACGTTGGCCTCGGTGAGCTTCACCGCTACAGCGCCGCGATTCGGCAACAGGTCGACCAGCCCCTCGGCCGCGAGCAGCTTGATGGCTTCGCGCAGCGGCGTGCGCGACACGCGCAGTTGCAGGCACAGCTCGCGCTCGTTGAGCTTGGCGCCGGGTGCGATGTGCCCTTCGACCAGCATGGTGCGAAGGCGCGCAGCGACTTGGTCATGGAGGGCGAGCCTGGAGATTTCGATGATTTCGGCGGTCATGGGTGTTCCCTTTGAGTGCATTTTGAATGCAAAAAATGGGGCTCACAACCCCATGGATTAAGGGTAAACCATCGAACATAAATGCATTTTGAATGCAAAACTGAAAGTGAAAGGACAGTCCATGCTGCAACTCGACATCCACCCCACCGGCCGCCATTTCCTCCAGATTCCCGGCCCGAGCCCGGTGCCCGACCGCATCCTGCGGGCCATGAGCCTCCCCACCATCGACCATCGCGGGCCCGAGTTCGGCACGCTGGGTTTGAAGGTGCTAGGCGGCATCAAGCAGATCTTCAAGACGAAGCATCCGGTTGCCATCTACCCCGCGTCAGGCACCGGCGCCTGGGAGGCCGCGCTCGCCAACACGTTGAGCCCGGGCGACCACGTGCTCATGTACGAGACCGGCCACTTCGCCTCGCTCTGGCAGAAGATGGCCACGCGCCTGGGCCTCTCGACCGAATTCCTGGCCGTGGCCGGCACCGACGAACACTTGCCCAATGCGCCGAGCTGGCGCCGCGGCGTGCAGGCCGAACTCATCGAGGCGCGCCTGCGCAAGGACACCGAGAAGAAGATCAAGGCCGTGTGCGTGGTGCACAACGAGACCTCCACTGGCGTCACCTCCGACATCGCCTCGGTACGCAAGGCCATCGATGCAGCCGGCCACCCTGCTCTCTTGATGGTCGACAGCATCTCGGGCCTCGCGAGCGCGGATTTCCGGCATGACGAATGGGGCGTGGACGTCACCATCAGCGGCTCGCAGAAGGGCCTGATGCTGCCGCCCGGCATCAGCTTCAACGCGCTCTCGCCGCGCGCGCTCGAAGTCTCGAAGACCGCAAAGCTTCCGCGCGCCTTCTGGGCCTGGGACGAAATCGTCGAGATGAACAAGGACGGCTACTGGCCCTATACGCCCAACACGAACCTGCTGTACGGCCTGTCGGAATCGCTCGACATGATCCTCGGCGAAGGGCTGGACAACGTGTTCGCGCGCCACCAGCGCTGGGCCGCCGGCGTGCGTGCGGCGGTCAACGCCTGGGGCCTGCCGATCCAGTGCGCCGACCCGGCCGTGTATTCGCCCGTGCTCACCGGCGTGATCACGCCCGAAGGCATCGATGCCGACGCACTGCGCCGCTTGATCCACCAGCGCTTCGACCTCTCGCTCGGCACGGGCCTTGGCAAGCTCAAGGGCCGCATGTTCCGCATGGGGCACCTGGGCGACAGCAACGACCTGACGCTCGTGGCCATGGTCGCGGGCGTCGAGATGGGCATGAAGCTCTCGGGCATCAAGCTCGCGGGCAGCGGCGTGCAGGCGGCGATGGACCATTTCGCGAATCACGCGGCGGCGCCGGTCGGCTTGCAGAAAGCCGCATAGACCTGCGACACACCGTCCGCAACGCATCGCTCGAACGATGCGGCGGCCCCTACCTTGCCGGACCTGTCAACAGGCCGGCACGCATCGGACCCCCAACACCACGGAGACAAAGATGATGCAAAGACGTTCCCTCATCCAGGCCGCAGGCGCCGCGGCCGCCACGCTGGGCGTGCCCCGGCTCTTCGCGCAGGAGTGGCCCTCGGGGCCGGTTCGCATCGTGGTGGGCTTTCCACCGGGCGGCGGCACCGATGCGCTCGCGCGCGTGGTCGCGCAGAAGCTCACGATCATGTGGGGCCAGCAGGTCATCGTCGAGAACAAGGGCGGCGTTGCCGGCGTGCTCGCGGCCGACTACGTGGCCCAGCAGCCCAGCGACGGCAGCACGCTGCTGATGGCGCACATCAACAGCCACGCACTCGCGCCCAGCCTGCAGCCCAAGCTGCGCTACAACGTGGAGCGCGACTTCGTGCCGATCGTGCTGGTGGGCGTCACGCCCAACCTGCTGATCGCCGGCCCGTCGCAGAAGGGGCTCACGGTGAAGGACATCGTCGCCGCCTGCAAGGCCGCGCCCGGCACCGTGAGCTTCGGCTCGGCCGGCGCGGGTTCTGCGCAGCATCTGGCGCTGGAAATGTTCAAGCTGCAAGGCGGCGTCGATGCGCTGCACGTGCCGTACAAGGGCAGCGGCCCGTTGCTCGCCGACCTGATGGGGGGACAGATCCAGTACAGCTTCGAGACCATGACGGCCGCCACGCCGCACGTGAAGAACGGCCGAGTGATTGCTGTCGCCCAAACGCGCACCAAGCGCGCCAAGGGTCACCCGAACGTGCCGACGATGCAGGAGCAAGGCTTCGCAGGCTTCGAGGCCACCACGTGGTACGGGCTGGTCGGCCCGGGCAAGCTGCCGGCCGCAATTGCGCAGAAAGTGAATCGCGATGTGAACACGGTGCTTGCAATGCCCGATGTGCAGGAGCGCATGGACACCTACGGTGCGGAAGACGGCGGCGGTTCGCAGGACAAGTTCAAGCAGTTCATCAGCACTGAAATTGCCAAGTGGGCGAAGGTGGTGAAGGACGGCAACGTGCACGTGGAAACCTGATGTGCCGCCTCGCAACTGACAGAATCGCCGGATGAACCCATCCATGACCGCCCTCGCCGATGCCCTGATCGCCGCACGCCGCAGCAACCGCACCCTCGACGCCGCCCCCTGGACCGATGCGTTGCAGGACGCCGGCCAGGCTTACGAAGTGCAGGACGCCGTGGCCGCGGCACTCGACTGGTTCGGTGACGACGGCGCCGTTGCAGGCCACTGGAAATCCGGCGGCGGCTCGCGCAGCGTGACGCTCACGCACGCACCGCTTCCCCCTTCTGGCGTGCGTCAGAGCCCGGCGAATTTCGACGACCTGGTGTTCCACACGCCCGGCATCGAATCGGAGGTCGCGCTGCGGCTCGGCCAGGACGTGACGCCCGAACAAGCCGCGAAGCTGGACCACGACAACGCGGCTGCGCTCATCGACGCGATGGCCGTCTCCATCGAGATCGTCGATTCGCGCTGGCAAGACCTGGCTTCCACGCCCGCCCTGCTTCGCCTTGCCGACTCGCAAGTGCACGGCGCGCTCGTGCTCGGCGAATGGCAACCCTACGTCGCCATCGACTGGGCCTCGCAACGCTGCGAAACGCGCATCGGCGACGGCGAAGTCGTCGTTCGCGAAGGCACCCATCCGCTCGCGGACCCGGCGTGGCTTTTGCCGATCTGGCTGCGCCACATCACACGCCATGGCCAGACCGCGCGCGCCGGCACAGTCGTCACCACCGGCTCCTGGGTCGGCGTGCTGCCCTGCCGCCGCGGCGATCAGGTGACGGCCGAGTTCGCCGGCATCGGCGCCGTTCGCTTGCGCGTGTAGCGCCCGTCTCCCACGCCCGAGCACGCCACCAGGAAGTCGAGCACCGCACGCACCCGCGCGGGCAGCGTGCCGGCCTTGCCGATGTACACCGCGTGGATCGGCTCGATCTCGCCCGGGTTGAACTCCTCGAGCACCGGCACCAGCCGTCCGGCATCGATGTCGTGCTGGATGTGATACAGCGACAGCCGCGCCACGCCCGCGCCCGCGATGGCCAGTTGCCGCAGCGTCTCTCCGTCGCTTGCGCGCACCGGGCCGGCCACCGGCATCGCGATCGTCCGGCCGTCCACGCGCAACGGCCAGTCGGGCGTGTTGCGCCGGAAGGTCCACCCGAGCCGGTTGTGCGCCTCCAGTTCCTGCGGCGTGCGCGGCGTGCCGTACTTCGCCAAGTAACCGGGCGAGGCCACGATGGCCTGGCTCGTTTCACCCAGGCGCCGCGCCACCAGTTCGGACGATGGCAGCTGGCCCCAGCGGATCGCGATGTCCGCGCGCTCGTCCATCAGGTCGACGATGCGGTCGGTGAGCGCGATGTCCAACGTGATTTGCGGATGCATCTCGAGCAAGCGCGGCACCAGCGGAACCAGCATGTGATGGCCGAACGACACGCTGGCGTTGATGCTCACCCGCCCGCGCGGCGCCGCACCGGCGGCGGCGCAGCGCTCGGCTTCGTCCATGTCGGCCAGCACGCGCGTGCTGCGCTCGTAGAAATGCAGACCTTCGGGCGTGAGCTGCAGCTTTCGGGTTGAGCGATGCACGAGCTGGATGCCCAGCCGCAGTTCGAGCCGCGCCACCAGCTTGCTGATGGCAGAAGGCGTCATGTCCAGGAGGCGCGCCGCCGCGGAGAAACCGCCGGATTCGACCACCTGCACGAAGGCTTCCATTTCACCGGAGCGGTTGACGTCGATGCGCGGCATGGATTTCCTATTTCTGTGACTTCAAATCACAACTGCATGTAGCGGCGGCATTCTAGTCACAGGCTGCGAATGTCCGCACAGTACAGGGCATCATGCCAATCGCTCTACTTGCCCTCACCGCCGGTGCCTTCGGGATCGGCACCACCGAGTTCGTCATCATGGGCCTGCTGATGCAGGTGTCGACGGACCTTCATGTCTCCATCACCATGGCCGGCCTGCTGATTTCGGGCTACGCGCTCGGCGTTGCGGTCGGCGCGCCCGTGCTCACCATCGCCACCCGGAAGCTTCCGCGCAAGACCGTGCTGCTCGCGCTGATGGCGATCTTCACGCTCGGCAACCTGGCCTGTGCGCTGGCGCCCAACTACGAGATGCTGATGGCTGCGCGCGTCGTCACCTCGCTCGCGCACGGCACCTTCTTCGGCGTCGGCTCGGTGGTGGCCACCGGGCTCGTCGCGCCCGAGCGCCGCGCCTCGGCCATCGCGATCATGTTCACCGGCCTCACCGCCGCCACGCTGCTGGGCGTGCCGGCCGGCGCCTGGCTGGGCCTGCAGTTCGGCTGGCGCTCGGCCTTCTGGGCGGTGACGCTGATCGGCGTGCTGGCCCTCGTCGTGCTCGCCGTGTTCGTGCCCCGCGTGAAGGGCGAAACCAGGCCCGCACCGCTGCGCGAAGAGCTGGCCGTGCTGGCCCGCCCGCAGGTGCTGCTGGGCCTGGCGATGACGGTGCTGGGCTTTGCCGGCGTGTTCGTGGTGTTCACCTACATCCAGCCGCTGCTGACGCAGATCACCGGGCTCTCGGAATCGGCCGTGTCGCCGATCCTGCTGGTGTTCGGCGGCGGCCTGGCCGTCGGCAACATCCTCGGCGGCAAGCTGGCCGATCGCGCGCCGATGGCGGCCGTGCTCGGCACGCTGGTGGCGCTGGCCATCGTGCTCGGCGCGATGCAGTTCACCATCGGCACGCCGTTCACCGCGGTGGTCTTCGTCGGGCTGCTCGGCGTGGCCTCGTTCGCGACCGTGGCGCCGATGCAGCTGCGGGTGCTGGAGAAGGCCTCGGGCGCCGGCCAGAACCTCGCGTCGAGCCTCAACATCGCAGCCTTCAATCTCGGCAACGCACTCGGTGCGTGGGTCGGCGGCATGGTGATCGACCACGGGCCCGGCCTGCGCGCACTGGGCTGGGTGGCCGCACTGCTCACGCTCGTGGGCCTGGCCATCGCGTTCTGGAGCCGCTCGCTCGACCGGCGCGAAACCGGCCGGCCCGTGGCCGATTGCGCCTCGGTACGGGCCTGAGTTCTCGCGCTTCCTGGCGCTGCCGCACATCAAGGCGGCGTGAGCGAAGGCTCCGCGGCCAGCGGCCGGATCATTCGCGCACTCGCCGTCGAACGCGCCACCATCCGCCCTTGCGCATCGCTCAGATGCGCTTCCAGGAACGAGATGGTCTTGCCAAGCTGCACGACCCTGCCCTCCGCGTACAAGAGCCCGGGTGAAGCAGCCGCCAGAAACGACACGTTGAGATCGATCGTGGCCGAGAACGCGCCCGCGCCGTTCATGAGCCACAGCGCAGGCCCCATGGTGTCGTCGAGCATCGCGCCGAGGATGCCGCCCTGCACAGAGCCCGCGGGATTCAGGAAGTCTTCGGTCGCGACGAAGCTCATCCGTACCCAGCCCTTCGTGGTGTCGAATTCAAGGATGCGCTGCCCGAACAACCGGGCGGTTGCGGAACTGGGGAAACGCTGCATCAACGGGTCCGAGGCCATCATGATCCTTCGCACTGCAAGGCAGGCAGACAGCCAGATCTTGGGCCGACGCTCCTGACAGCGTGGTGTCAGCAGGCGGCCCGCGCCGATGCCCGCTATATCTCGCGCAGCACGCCGAAGTCGCTGTCGCCTTGCTGCACTGCGTTCACCAGCTGCACCCGGTTGCGCGCCGCGAAGCGTCGGCGCAGTTGCCGCATGTGGTAGTCCACGGTATGGGCCGACAGGTCGAGCCGGTTGGCGATTTCCTTGTCGCTGCGGCCCTGCAGCAGGTGCTGCAGGATGTGCTGCTGCGTCGTCGAGATCTCCATGCGCGGCCCGCCGGTCTCGCCCGGCATGCGCGAATGACGCGACAGGTATTCATGCAGGCTCAGGCCCAGGGTCAAGGCCTGTCCGACCACGTCGTCGGTGATCCAGCGGCGGCCCCGCTCACTCGATTGCAGGCTGATGACGGTGGACTGGTTCACGTGCGTGGGCGAAGCCAGGCGAAAGATCAACCCGCTGCGGATGCCGCTCGCGTGCAGGTCGTCGACAAAGCGTTGCCGCCGGCCCGCCGCGTCCTCGCTCGCCGTGGTGGCTGCTGTGGGCAGCGGCGACGACTCGACCTGCTCCACATCCCACACCATCGGCAGGCTGGACGCCGGCACGCCCTGCTGGCGCGGGTCCATCTCGTAGAGGCGGTGCGAGAAGTAGCGCTGCACCCATTCGGGGTTTGCGTGCGCGGTGAAGAAGCTCAGCGGCCACCAGCGCCCGCGCAGGAAGGCGATGGTTCCGTAGCCGAGCCAGTCGAAGCCCAGGGCGTTCAGCATCCCCTGGACGAGACGGCGGCGCTCCTCCGGGCTGCCGGCGTCCAGCAGCTCGCCGACGATGCTCGGCGCACCCTCCGCACGCCGGTCCGCCGATGGCGGCAGGTACAGCTGATCTTCCGCGTAGAGCTGCGGAAACGGGCCGCCGGCCGGCAGCGCGGGCGGGTCGCCCAAAGGCGCGGCCGCGTCGGTGTCGTGATCCCGCGCGTGCGACAGCGATGACGCCGCGACGCGTTGCAACAAGGTATCGAGAATCATGGAATGCCTGTTTGAAATGCCGCGTGCCTGCAGACGCCGCAGCGTGAGGGCAAAGTACCAAAGGGTGCGGGTGCCGCCTTGTAGATTCTTAACTTCCGACAGCCGCTTGTGGGGTCTGCGCCAGTGAGCGCGGGCCGCGGCATCGCATCCTGCACGGCAATGAATACCTTCGCATGACCGATGCGGCACGTGCATCAATGCACGTGAAATGAGTGCTTCACAGCCGCAGGTTGCGCTGGCATGCTGCGCGCGTTCCCTCAGCAGAACGACAACATCGAGGAGTCCCGCGTCCGATGGAAATCCTGGCCGCCACTCGCTATTGGCGAGACGTCGACCTCGCCGGTCTTCAGTTCACCGCCAACCGGCTGCTGCATCGCGAGATCCGGCCGCATCGGCACGTCGGATTCACGCTCTCGGTGTCCGACACCGAATTGCATGTGCGCAGCGGCAACGGCGTGACGGTCGTGCCACCGGGCACGCTTGTGCGCATTGCGCCGCAGGTCTGGCATTCTGTGCAGGCGCGCAGCGCGCCATGGCGCGAAGACGCGATGTATTGCAGCTCCGCCGTCGCCCGCTGCATCAGCGCGGCCAACGCAAGCTTCTCCCCGGCCCGCGTGGAAGACGCTTCGGGCATCGCTGTTTTTCTCGATCCCTCGGCCGCGCTTGAATTCCTCCAGTGCCACCGGCTGCTGCACGAATCCTCGCGCATCGGCAACGAAGAAGATGTGGCCGCCGGTCGCGCCCTGCTGCGCCAGCGCCTCGCGCAGTGGATTCCCCTGCAGCCCCCTCCCCCGCGCGCAATCGACAGCGGCGATGCGCGCATGAACCGGCTCTATGAGCTCATCGCCTCCGGCTTCCAGCAACGCATGACGCTCGACAGCCTTGCCGAGGCCGCGGGCCTGCATCCGGTGCACCTGCAGCGGCGTTTTCGGGGCGCGCTGGGATTCACGCCGCACGAGATGCTGGTCGGCCACCGCATCGAATACGCACGCGACCTGATCGCGGGTGGCTCGCGCGTGACCTATGCAGCGCATGCGGCCGGCTTCGCCGACCAGAGCCACCTGCACAAGACCTTCCTTGGCACCTATGCGGTGATGCCCGGCGATTACCGCAGGCTCTCCGCGCTCGATGCGCTGCAGCCGGCTTCGGCCCGGAACGGCATCGCCGGATAGATCGGTCCAGGGGTTTGCATCGCAGGCTCGCGTCCGGATCGGCTTCATCATCTACCTGGCTGTCGTACCGCCGAGTTCGTCGGCAAGGCGATCGACCGCAGCCTCGGCCTTTCGCATCGATTGCACAAGCTGCTCGCCGCCGAACTCGTCGCACTCGACGGCCGCCTCATGCACATCGGTGATGCCGATGTAGCCGAACACCGAGCGCACCGAAGCCTCCGTGTGGTTCAGGTGCGCGATGCGCCCGCCCGGGTCGTAGCCGTGGTCGCCGCGCGCGCCCAGCAGCACCATGCGCTTGCCGGCGTCGGCGAGCATCGGCCAGTACGGCACCGCGCCGCGCGCGCGGTCGAAACCGAAGGTGCGGCCCACGCGCACGATGTTGTCGATGTACGCCTTGAACTGCGCGGGCACGCTGAAGTTGTACATCGGCAGTCCGACCACGATCAGGTCGGCCGCGACGAGCTGGTCGACGAGGCGGTCGCTTTCGGCGAGCACGTCGGCCATCCAGGCTTCGCGGTCGGCCGGCGCGGTGAAGGCGGCGTGGATCCAGCGGCTGTCGACATAGGCGGGCGCGTGCCGGCCGACGTCGAGGTAGTCGATGAGGTCGTCGGGCCGCGCCTTGCGCCAGCGTTCGACGAAGCGTGCCGAGAGCCGCCGCGTGTGCGAGCCGTGAGGGTCGGAGCCCGAGATGCCCGGGCGGGCGCTGGCGTCGATGTGAAGCAGGTTGAGTGTCATGTCGTCGGTTCTTCGATGGATGAGTTGATCTACGCTGTGTTGCGCTGTCAGAATGACCGCACAGGCCCTGAATCTATGGACAGCCGTGGGTCTTCACAAACGATCATTTCTCCCGTCATGCAAGAGATTGGCTCATCCATTCGCCAGCCGCGCCGCCTGCCTCCCCTGCTCTCGTTGCGGGCCTTCGAGGCGGCGGCCGCGCACCTGAGCTTCCAGCGCGCGGCGGTCGAGCTCTCGGTCACGCCCTCGGCCATCAGCCACCAGGTGCGCGCGCTCGAAGACACACTGGGCCAGCCGCTGTTTCGCCGGCTCACGCGGCAGCTCGCGCTGACGCCCGCGGGCCAGCGGCTCTTCGACGACCTGCGCCTGGGCTTCGATGCACTCGAAGCGGGCGTCGACAGGCTGCGCCGGCCCACGGCTTCGCGGTCGGTCACGCTCACGACCAACACGGCCTTCGCGGCGCGCTGGGTGCTGCCGCGCATGGCAGCCTTCCGCAAGGCCTGCCCCGGCATCGAGTTGCGGCTGCATGCGGGCGACACGGTGGTCGACCTGGCGCGCGGCGATGCGGACATCGCGGTGCGCTCGGGCAGCGGCAACTGGCCGGGGCTGGTGGCCGGCGAACTGATGGCCGAGCGCTATGCGCCCTTGTGCAGCCCGATGCTGGGCCTGCGCCGCGCGGGCGATCTGCCGAAGCACCAGCTGATCCACTGCGACTGGCAGCCGCAGGCGCTCGCGCCGGCGTTGTGGTCGCGATGGTTTCGTGAAGCAGGTATCGCGCAGCCGCGCGGCCGGTCTGCCAAGGCAGCGGGCCTGTCGTTTTCGGACGAGACGCACGCAATGCTCGCCGCGCTGGCGGGCCATGGCGTCGCGCTGCTGAGCCTCACGCTCGCGGCCGAGGAGTTGCGCAGCGGCGCCCTGGTGCAGCCCTTCGGGCCAGCGCTCGATACGGGGAGCTATTTCCTAGCAACCGCAAGCGGGCGAGAGAACGAGCCTGCGATCCGCGCCGTCTGGCAATGGATCGAATCGCAGGCCGCCGCATAGGTGCTTTGCAGCTTGCGCTCGCAGATGGAACGTGATTTCATCGAATCAGAACAACAATAAACAGCAGCTGGAAGTACTCTTCTGGGAGAGGATCAAGATGAAGCACCACGACTCGCGCGGACTCGCCGCGCTGGCATTGCTGTCCACCTGCATGGCATCGATCGATGCGCACGCTGCCGACGGCACCATTCATTTCACGGGTGAGATCGTCGCTGCCCCCTACGAGATGCGCATCGCGGCGCGCGTGCCGGCACCGGCGCCAACGGTGGCCCACGGCACACGCGGTGGAGGCCCCGTCGCCGAACTCTCCTTCTTGCGGCAATACGTGGACCGGCCCAGCGCCAGCGTCCGCGTCGATGGGCTCGGCGCCCTGCCCCTGCGCACCATGTTCACCGACGCCCGGGGTCGACGGCATCACGTCGATTCGGCGCAAGCGCAGGCGATCGGACTGGACGGCGGCACGTTGTCCATCGCGGCGCAACAGCGGCCGTCCGCGGGCCGCGTCGCGGCCGCGATGGTGACGGTCAGCTACAACTAGGCGCGAAGCTGCTCGCGCAGCTTCTGGCCGATCTCCGGCCGCTCGAGGAACGGGTCGGCCGGGTTCACGACCGCCACGATGTTCTCCATGCGGGCGCGCACATTGCCCAATGCCTTGGGGTGGCTGAACACGTAGAACTGGTTGTCGCTGATGGCGTCGAACACCTTCGCAGCGACTTCGGCCGCGGTGATTTTGCCGCTGCTCACCGCCTTGTTGCTCATGGCCTGGCCGATCAGCTGGCTCTTGGTGAGCTCGGTGTCCTTGGGCGCATTCGGGCGGTTGCGCTCGCTGCTCGTGATGCCGGTGGGCACGAAGTACGGGCACAAGAGGCTCGCGCCGATCTGGTCGGTGACCAGCGTCAGGTCTTGATAGAGCGTCTCGGTGAGGCTCACGACCGCGGCCTTGGCGGCGTTGTAGATGCCCATGTTGGGCGGCGTGAGCAGGCCCGCCATGCTGGCGGTGTTGGTGATGTGGCCGCGGTAGGCCGGGTCTTTGGCGGCGGCTTCGAGCATCATCGGCGTGAACAGGCGCACGCCATGGATCACACCCCAGAGGTCCACGCCCAGCACCCATTCCCAGTCGGACACCGTGTTCTCCCACACCAGTCCGCCCGCGCCCACGCCGGCGTTGTTGAACACGAAATGCGGCGCACCGAAGCGCTCCTTCACGGCGGCGGCCAGCGCCTCCATTTGCGCGGCATCGGACACATCAACCTTGCGGGCCAGCACCTGCACGCCGGCGGCTTCCATTTCGGCCGCGGCCTTGTCCAGCGCGTCCTGCTGCACGTCGACCAGCACGAGGTTCATGCCGCGTGCGGCGCCGATGCGCGCGCACTCGAGGCCGAAGCCCGAGCCCGCGCCGGTGAGAACGGCGGTCTTGCCCTTGAAGTCCTGAATCATTTGCCGGTGTCCTTCTTGCGTTGAATGTCTCTGAGGCTGAGAGGTTGGAGGCGCTATTGAAATACGGAACGCGCCGCCGCGCAGTCACGAAGGTGCCCCGGCTGCGTACGTTTCAGGCTTCCGCTTTTTTCAGCACGTAGCCGATGCGCGGGAAGTGCACATGCACCGTGCCGATGCGCTCGCCGCTGCGTTCCAGCGTGTAGTGCGTGCGCGTGGCAGCCACCAGCGTGCCCGTCGTTTCCTCCAGGCCGAAGCTCTCGGCGCGAATCGTCACCGCGCTGCCGAGCGGGATGCCGTGGTCGTCCTGAAAGGTGCTGTCGGTCAGAACCGTGTGCGGCGTCGCGGCCTTGGCCACGGCGATGGCCTCGTCCGACGTGAATTTCTCGGGCGCGCCATGGCCGATGGCGGCCATGCGGTCCATCCAGTCGACCACCGCGGGCGTGAGGTCGAGGATGGTGCGGACCGACTCGATGCGGCGCGTGTACCAGAGCGGGTGATAGGCCGCGAAGTCGCTGATGCTAGGCACCTCGCCGAGCAGGTAGTGCCTGTCGTCGAGCATGTCCGACAGTCGCCGGAGGTACGACTTGTAGGCGCTGGTGGCATCGGCCGGGCGCAGGCGCGTCATGTTGCCGGCGCTCATCTTGCCGCGGTCTTCGCCGAAGGCCTTGGCGGCTTCGGGCGGCGCCTTGGCGAACACCTCGGCCGCGCCCCTGGGCTGCAGGTTCCAGGCCATCGCGGCCCAGAACAGCGTGGTGTCGGCCCACTGCGCGAGGATGCGCGACAGGCCCTTCTCGGGCTCGGGGTACAGCGTGGGCTCGGGCTGCAGATGCTCCAGCACGTCGGCGATGAGCGCGCTGTCGCAGTACATGTCGGCACCGATCTGCAGGAACGGCGTCTTGCGGTAGCCGCCGGTGAGCAGTTCCACATCGGGCTTGGGCATGATCGGCGGGATGAAGACCGACTTCCACGGCAGCTTCTTGGCGCCGAGGATCAGCCGCACCTTTTCCGAGAACGGCGAGGTGGTGTAGTGGTGGAGGATCAGGTCGGCCATGGTTCGTTTTTCCTGTGGGGTGTTCTTGTGTGGTCAGCGCGGCTGGGCCCGCTGGATGATCGAATCGAAATCGGTGCCCGCGCCCAGCGTGCCGAAGGCATTGCCCCAGTCGCCGCCCAGGCGCGATGCGCAGAACGCGCCGACCACCGCGGCCGGTGCGGTCTGTGCAAGCAGCGAAGCCTGCACGGCGAGCGCGACGTCCTGTGCTAGACGACGCGCCTCCACCTCGGAGGCCATCGCCTCGATGCGCGCCGGCAGCGCGTCGGCCATGTGGTCGAGCGCGGCGTGCTGGCCGCGCGCGGGCGCCAGTTCCTTAGAGAGCGCCGCCACCGCGTCGCCCTTGCGCAGGCCCCGCAGCAGGTCGAGCGCCATGATGTTGCCGGCCCCCTCCCAGATCGAGTTGAGCGGCATCTCGCGGTAGATGCGCGCCATGACGCCTTCGCCGCCCTCTTCCACATAGCCGTTGCCGCCCAGGCACTCCATCGCTTCCTGCGCGAAGTGGCTGCCGCGCTTGCAGATCCAGAACTTGGCGACCGGCGTGAGCAGGCGCGCCATCAGGCGCTCATGTTCGTCGTCGGGATGGTCGAAGGCACGGGCCAGGCGAATCGCCAGCGCGGTCGAGGCTTCGCTCTCGAGCGCGAGGTCGGCCAGCACGTTTTTCATGAGCGGCTGCTCGATCAGCGGCTTGCCGAAAGCGTTGCGCTGCGATGCGTGATTGATGGCGATGCCGAGCGCCTGCCGCATCAGGCCGCTGGTGCCCAGCGCACAGTCGAGCCGGGTCATCGTGCCCATCTCGAGGATCTGCGGAATGCCGCGCCCCTCCTCGCCCACGAGCCAGGCGCTGGCGCCGTGGAACTCGACCTCCGAACTCGCGTTGGCCTTGTTGCCCATCTTGTCCTTCAGGCGCTGGATGTGGATGGCGTTGCGCGTTCCATCGGGCAGCACGCGCGGCAGGAAGAAGCAGCTCAGTCCGGCCTCGGCCTGCGCTAGCACCAGGAAGGCATCGCACATCGGCGCCGAGAAAAACCACTTGTGGCCGGTGATCGCATAGCGCTCGCCCCAGGCATCGCTGCCATCGCGCACGGCCTTCGTCGTGTTGGCGCGCACGTCAGAGCCGCCCTGCTTCTCGGTCATGCCCATGCCCATGGTCACGCCGGGCTTGTCCTTGAAAGACTTGAGCGCCGGGTCGTACCAGAGGCTCGTGAGCTTCGGGCCCCAGTCGGCGTACACGGCCGCATTGCCGCGTAGCGCGGGCGTGACCGCGTAGCTCATCGAGATCGGGCACAGCATCGACGGCTCCAGCTCGGTGAAGAGCATGAAGCCGGCCGCGCGCAGCACATGCGGCGAGGCGGAGGTGCCGGCCCAAGGCGTGCCGTGCAGGCCCGCGCCCACCGCAGCCGACATGAGCACGTGATAGCTCGGATGAAACTCCACCTCGTCGATGCGCCGTCCAAAGCGATCGTGCGTGTGCAGCTCGGGCGTGTGGATGTTGGCCAGGCGCGCATGCGTCTGCATCTCGGCCGAGCCGATGGTCACGCCCAGTTCCTGCAACGGCGCCACCTGCAGCTGCGGCGCATTGAACTTCAACGCATCGCGCAGCGGCCGGTTGGTTTCGAAGAGGTTGTAGTCCGCCAGCGGCGCGGGCTGGTTGAACACCTCGTGCGTCGAATTCATTCGAATACCTCCGTGCTCTGCACTGCGGTGCGCACGACCGGCCTTCTTGCCGTGCGTTTCAGTGCATTCAGATCAGCTTGACCAGCTGCTTGCCGAAATTCTTGCCCTTGAGCAAACCCAGGAAGGCTTCAGGGGCGGATTCGATGCCCTGCGCCACCGATTCACGCGGCTTGAGCTTGCCCGTGCCCACCAGCGTGCCGAGTTCGGTCAGCGCCTCGGGCCACACTTCCATATGCTCGCTGACGATGAAGCCCTCGATCTTCAGGCGGTTGATGAGGATCAGCGCAGGGTTCGCGAGCGGCAACGGCTGGCCGTCGTAGCCAGCGATCATTCCGCACAGCGCCACGCGGGCGAAGGCGTTGCAGCGCAGCAGCACCGCATCGAAGATGTAGCCGCCGACGTTCTCGAAGTAGCCGTCGATGCCGTCCGGGCAGGCTTCCTTCAGTGCGGCGCTCATGCTCTTGACGTCGGGGTGCTGCTTGTAGTCGATGCAGGCGTCGAAGCCCAGTTCGTCGGTCACGTACTTGCACTTGTCCGGGCCGCCGGCAATACCCACCACGCGAAGGCCACGCGCCTTGGCCAGCGCACCGAAGGCACTGCCGACCGCACCACTCGCGGCCGTGATGACCACGGTTTCGCCGGCCTTGGGCGCAATGATCTTCACCAGGCCGTACCAGGCCGTGACGCCCGGCATGCCGACAGCGCCGAGGTAGTGCGACAGCGGCACATGCGTGGTGTCGACCTTCTTCAGCGAGCCGGGCTGCGAGGCATCGACCACGCTGTATTCCTGCCAGCCGCCGAAGCCGACCACCTTGTCGCCAACGGCGAACTTCGGGTGCTTGCTCTCGACCACTTCGCCGACCGTGCCGCCCTGGAACACCTGGCCCACGGGCTGGTTGGCGGTGTAGCTCTTCGAATCGTTCATGCGGCCGCGCATGTACGGATCGAGGCTCATGTAGTGGTGGCGCACCAGCACCTGGTTGTCGGCGAGCGCGGGCGTCTCGACGGTCACCAGCTTGAAGTTGCTCGCCGTGGCTTCGCCATCGGGGCGGTTGTCGAGATGGATCTGTTTGTTCGTGGGCATGTGTATCTCCTGGGAATTCGTTCAGTCGGTGGAAGGCGGCCGCATCTCGTTCGCGCTGGCCGGGCCCGTGGGCAGGCGGCGCTTCACGTACTTGAAGGTGCCGGTGGCATGGGCGCACACGCGCTCCTGCTCGTCGTAGATCTTCGCTTCGGTGAAGGCCAGCGTCGCGGTGCGGTGAATGAGCGTGCCGCGCGCATGCAGCGGGCCGACCGAAGGCTGCATGAAGCTGGTCTTCATCTCGATGGTGACCACGCCCGTCTCGGGCGCCACGCTGCGCGCGGCGGCCGCCATCGTGATGTCCAGCAGCGTCATGCAGGCGCCGCCGTGCGTCACGTCGAAGGTGTTCAGGTGCTCGGGCTTGGCGGTGTAGACGATCTCGGACTCGCCGCCCTCGAACTTCGTGAGCTCGAAGCCCAGGTGGCGCGCAAACGGAATCTGGCTCGTGTAGGAGCGGATGTTGATGTCGTTGGAATCGATGGTCATGGAATCCAGTTTCTATGCCGCGCCGAGGACAACGCTCACGCCGCCGTCCACCGCCAGCCACTGGCCGGTGATGTGCTTGCCGGCATCGCTCGCGTAGAGCAGCGTCAGGCCCTTCAGGTCTTCGTCGTCGCCCAGGCGGCCGAGCGGCGCCTTGGCAGCCATTTTTTCTTCGCCCAACGACTTGATCAGGCCGGCGGCCATCTTCGTCATGAAGAAGCCGGGGCAGATCGCGTTCACCGTGATGTTGTACTTGCCCCATTCGGCCGCCAGCGTGCGCGTGAAGCCGATCACCGCCGTCTTGGAGGTGTTGTAGGCCAGCGTCTGCATCTCGGGCGGATTGCCGTTCAGGCCGGCGACCGAGGCGATGTTGATGATGCGGCCCGTCTTCTTGGGGATCATGTAGCCGTTGGCGATCTGCTGCGACAGGATGAAATAGCCGCGCACGTTGAGGTTCATCACCTTGTCCCACGCTTCGACCGGGTGGCTCTCGGCGGGCGAACCCCAGCTCGCGCCGGCGTTGTTGATCAGGATGTCGACCGCGCCCATGCGCTGCAGCGTCTCGTCGGCCAGGCGGCGGGTGTCTTCTTCCTTCGAGCAATCGGCGGCGATCCAGCGCGCGTCGATGCCGGCCGCCTGCAGTTCGGCGGCGGCCTGCTCCAGGTCGTCGGCCTTGCGCGAGCTCAGCATGATCCTGGCGCCCGCTTCGCCGAGCGCATGGGCCATCTGCAGGCCCAGGCCGCGCGAGCCGCCGGTGATGAGGGCGGTCTTGCCGGTGAGGTCGAAGAGTTGCTGGGTGGTGCGGGCGGTCATGGGTTGTCTCCGGTGTTCTGTGAGGGGGTGGTCAGATCTCGTAATCCATGCACTGGCGGGCTTCACGCACGGCACCGATGAAGGGCTTGAGCGCCACGTGCTGCGGATGGTCCGCATAGGCTGCGAGCGCGGCGGCATCGGTGAATTCCGAGTACAGCACCAGGTCGTAGGTGGCCTCCAACCCGGGCTGGGCAATGGCCACCTCGAAACGGTGCGTGCCGGGCGAGAGCTTCGCGCAGGCATCGAGCAGCGCCTTGGCCTTCAGCAGGTTGGTCGCCTTGTCGGCGCCCTCGGCGTGCTCCTTGAACTTCCACATCACGATGTGCTTGAGCATGGTCTGGCCTTCTGCCTATTTCTTGTCGTTCAGGCGCGAGCGCACGTAGATGAGCACCACGCCCACCAGCGCGACCACGCCGCCGGGCGCGGCCATCGACCAGCCCAGCGTAGCGTCGGTGCGGCCCGTGGCGATGCCCAGGATCACCAGGAACAGGCCGCCGTAGATCAGGATCCAGATCCACTTCTCGAGCCGGGCGTGCGGCTTCGGGGGGTTGACGGGGGTGGGAGTGTTGGGAGCGGCGTTGGCCATTGTCAGAAAGCGTCCTCGGGCAAAGCGGTACAGGTGGGGTCGCGGCTCTCGACCACGTTGAGCCAGGCACCGATTTTGGGCAGCTCGTAGTGGAAGAAGTAGTCCGTGGCGCCGATCTTGCCAGCTGTTACCGCCCTCGCCTTGTCTGCGTCGATCTCGAGCGCCCGCCGCGCCACGTCCAGCCAGAGCCAGGCGAGCACCGTGTGGCCGAAGGCCTGCATGTACGGCACGGCGTTGGCGAGGGCGTCGGCCGGGTCGCCGGTGGACCAGGCCGCTTCGGTCGCGCTGCCGATGCGCTGCAGCGCGGCCCCCAGCGCCTTGGCATGCGCCACGAGCGCTGGCACCTTGGACGTGCGGGCGATGGTCTCGGTGATGCGGCCGGCCAGCAGCTGCATGCCGCGGCCCTTTTCCATCAGCACCTTGCGGCCCAGCAGGTCGGCCGCCTGGATGCCGTGCGTGCCCTCGTGGATCATGTTCAGGCGGTTGTCGCGCCAGTACTGCTCCACCGGAAAGTCGCGCGTGTAGCCGTAGCCACCGTACACCTGGATCGCGAGCGAATTGGCCTCGAGGCACCACTCGCTGGGCCAGCTCTTGGCGATGGGCGTGAGCACTTCCAGCAGCAGGCGCGCGTCGTCGGCGGCCTGCGCGTCGCCGGTCTTCTGCGTGTCGACCAGCCGGGCGCAGTACAGCTCCAGCGCCAGCGCGCCTTCGCAATACGACTTCTGCGCGAGCAGCATGCGGCGCACGTCGGCGTGTTCGATGATGCGCACCTGCGGGCTGGCCGAGTCCTTTGCCACCTGGCTGCCTGCACCCGCCTCGGGCTTCTTCACTAGGCGGCCCTGTGGGCGGCTCTTCGCGTAGTCCAGCGAGGCGTAGTAACCCGCCATGCCGAGCATGGTCGCAGCCGTGCCCACGCCGATGCGGGCCTCGTTCATCATGTGGAACATGCAGTGCAGGCCCTTGCCGGGCGCGCCGACGAGGTAGCCCACGGCGCCCGCCTTGCCATCGACCGGGTACTTGCCCTCACCGAAGTTCAGCAGCGTGTTGGTCGTGCCGCGCCAGCCCAGCTTGTGGTTCAGGCCCGCGAGCGCCACGTCGTTGCGCTCGCCGGTCAGTTCGCCCTTGGTGTTGACCATCCGCTTGGGCACGATAAAGAGCGAAATGCCGCGCGTGCCCGGCACCAGCTTGCCGTTCTCGTCGGGGATCTTGGCGAGCACGATGTGCACGATGTTCTCGGTCAGCTCATGGTCGCCGGACGAGATCCACATCTTGTTGCCGGTGAGGCGATAACGCGGACCCAGCGGATCGTTTTGATAGTCCGCGCCATCGGGCACGGCCCGCGTGGCCACGTCGCTCAGCGACGAGCCTGCCTGCGGCTCCGACAGGCACATGGTGCCCGCCCAGCGGCCCGAGAACTCGTTCTTCGCGAACACCTCTTTCTGCATCTCGGTGCCATGCACCATCAGCAGGTTGGCGTTGCCGCTGGTAAGCATGTTGGAGCCAATGCTCACCGAGGCCATCGCGAAGAAGCTGTTGGCCGCGGCCGAGAGCGTGTAGGGCAGCTGCATGCCGCCGATGTCGTAGTCCTGCGCGGCGCTCATCATTCCCGACTCGACGAAGGCCTTGTGCGCGTCGTGCGTGGCCTTCGGCAGGATGACTTTCTCGCCGTCGAAGTGCGGCTCCTGCGTATCGACCGTGCGGTTGAACGGCGCGTACTTCTCGCGCGCGATGCGCTCGCAGGTGTCGAGCACAGCATCGAAGGTTTCGCGTGAATGGTCGGCGAAACGCCTGCTCTGGTTGAGCGACTCGGCATCGAGCCAGTCGTAGAGAAGGAAGTCGAGGGTGGGACGCAGGCTCATGATTGGGTCTTGATGGTGAGGCTGCCGATCTCCACCGGCAGCGCTCGTCGGCCGGCGAAGCCGGGCCCGTTCGTGGAACACCGCGGAACCGGCTCAGCCGGGCTGCTGGTGTTGCCCCCGGAAGGGGGTTGGCAAAGGCGACACGCAGTGCGCCGCAGGCTGGGGGAGAGTCAGAGAACCTCGAACACGCCCGCAGCACCCATGCCGCCGCCGATGCACATGGTGACCAGCACCTTCTTCGCGCCGCGGCGCTTGCCTTCGATGAGTGCGTGGCCTGTCAGGCGCTGGCCGCTCACGCCGTAGGGGTGGCCCACGGCGATGGCGCCGCCGTCCACGTTGAGGCGGTCGGCCGGGATGCCCAGCTTGTCGCGGCAGTAAATCACCTGCACCGCGAAGGCTTCGTTCAGTTCCCACAGGTCGATGTCGTTGACCGTGAGGCCCAGGCGCTTGAGCACCTTGGGAATCGCGAAGACGGGGCCGATGCCCATCTCGTCGGGCTCGCAGCCGGCCACGGCAAAGCCGAGGAAGCGGCCGAGGGGCTTGAGGCCCTTTTGCTGCGCGTACTTCTCGTCGACCACCACGCAGGCGCCACCGCCGTCGGAGAACTGGCTGGCATTGCCGGCCGAAATCAGGCCGCCGGGCATGGCCGAGCGGATGCCGCTGATGCCTTCCTTGGTGGTGCCGGGGCGGATGCCTTCGTCGTTCTCGATCGTCACTTCCTTGGTGCGCAGGCCCAGCACCGGGTCGGCCACGCCGGCCAGCACGGTGATGGGGGCGATTTCTTCCTTGAAGCGGCCGGCTTCGAGCGCGGCGGTGGCCTTCTGCTGGCTCGCTGCGCCGTACTCGTCCATGGCGTCGCGGCCGATGTTGTAGCGCTTGGCGACCTGCTCGGCCGTCTGCAGCATGTTCCAGTAGATCTCGGGCTTGTGCTTCACGAGCCACGGGTCGGCCAGCATGTGCTTGTTGGCTTCGTTCTGCACGCACGAAATGCTCTCGACGCCGCCGGCCACGTACACGTCGCCTTCGCCCGCGATGATGCGTTGCGCGGCGGTGGCGATGGTCTGCAGGCCCGAGGAGCAGAAGCGATTGATCGTCATGCCCGAGGTGGTGACCGGGCAGCCGGCGCGCAGCGCGATCTGGCGCGCGATGTTGGAGCCGGTGGCGCCTTCGGGCGTGGCGCAACCCATGATGACGTCATCGACTTCGGCGGCTTCGATGCCGGCCCGCGAAATGGCGTGCTGAACGGCATGGCCGCCGAGCGTGGCGCCGTGCGTCATGTTGAAGGCACCCTTCCAGCTCTTCGCGAGCGGCGTGCGGGCGGTGGAAACAATGACGGCGCTGGTCATGGTGAGGTCCTTTGAAGATGGAAGGGGAAAAGAGGGTTGGTCGTCATTGCGCCGGAGCAGCGTTGGTGTTGCTCAGGAGCTGGTGATAGAAGCCGATCATCTCGCCGTAGTTGGAGATGGCCAGGCGTTCGTTGTTGCCGTGAAAGCGCGCGAGGTCTTCGCCCTTGACGCGGAACGGCGAGAAGCGGAAGACGGCGTCGCTCACGAGGCTGAAGTGGCGCGAATCGGTGGCGGCGGTCATCAGGCCCGGGGCCACGACGGCGTCCGGAAAGGTCTGGCGCACGGCCTGCTGGATCGCCCGATAGCCTGTGCTGTCGGTCGGTGACACGGGCGACGGCTCGGAGTTGCCCGGATACCGCTTGATCTTGATGTCATCGTTGGCCAAAGCCTTGCGCAGGTGGGCCTCGACGCTGTCGATCGAGTCGCCCGGCAGGATGCGGAAGTTGACCGCAGCCTCGGCGCGGCCGGGCAGCACGTTGTCCTTGTTGCCGGCGCGCACGATGGTGAGCGCGGTGGTCGTGCGCAGCATCGCGTTGCTGCTCGGGCTCTTCTCGAGCTGGCCGCGCACCAGCGGCTCGGTGAGCCACAGGTTGGAGAGCATCACGCGGTTGACGCCGCTCATCTCGGGTGCGAGCGCGCCGAACATCTGGCCCGCCACGCCTTTGATGCCACCGGGCATCGGGTTGGCTTCGAGCCGCGCGAGCGCGGCGCTCATGCTGCCGATGGCGCTGTGCTGCGGTGGCATCGACGAATGGCCGGGGGCGGTGTCGAGCGAAAGAAAGAAGGTGCCGTAGCCCTTCTCGGCCAGGCCAATCAGCGCCGCGGGCTTGGACAGGCCAGGCAGCACGCCGTCGAGCACCAGCAGGCCTTCGTCGAGCACCCAGTCGAGGCGCACATTGCGCGACTTGAGCAATTCGGCGATGGGCAGCGCACCGCGCAGGCCGCTCACCTCTTCGTCGTCGCCCATCACGAGGTAGACGGTCTGCTTCGGCTTGAAGCCGGCGCCGATGAGCAGCTCGATGGCTTCCATCTGCGCGAAAAGATTGCTCTTGTTGTCGAGCGTGCCGCGGCCCCAGACGAAGCCGTCCTTGATCTCGCCCGCGAAGGGGTCGACCGTCCAGGCCTTCTCGGTGCCGGGGGCGATGGGCACCATGTCCTGGTGCGCCATCAACGCGATGGGCTTGGCCGACGGGTCGGTGCCGGTCCATGTGTAGAGCAGCGCCTTGTTGCCCACCACTTCCTTCTTGAGGGTGGCGTGGACCTTCGGGTACTGCTGTTCGAGGTAGGCGTGCAGCTTGTCGAACTCGGCCGCGTTGGCGGCGGGGTCATCGAGGCCCGACACCGTGCGGAACGTGATCGCCGTGGAAAGCCGCTTGGCGGCTGCCTGCAGGTCGATGTCCAGCTTGGGTGCGGGCGCCACCGCCAGTTGCTGCGATGGCGTGGTCCAGGTCTTGACCGCCACGGCGGCCACCAGCAACAGGATTGCCAGCAGCAGCCCGAGGAAGATGCGTTTCAACATAGGCGGTCAGGACTCCCGGATCAGTCTCAGCTGAAGGACTTGCCTTCGGCCACCAGCTTCTGGATCAGCGGCGCCGGCTGCCAGAACTCGGCGTCGTCGCGCGGGTTCTTCGCAAAGCGCTTCATCGACTCGGCCACGTTGTAGAGGCCCACCTGCGATGCGTAGTGCATCGGGCCGCCGCGCCAGATCGGGAAACCGTAGCCCGTGAGGTACACCATGTCGATGTCGCCGGACTTCGAGGCAATGCCGTCTTCCAGGATATGCGCGCCTTCGTTGACGAGGGCGTACACCAGGCGTTGCACGATCTCTTCGTCGGAGATCTTGCGCGGCGTGATGCCCAGTTCCTTGCGGTGGTCCTCGATCATCTTGTTGACGAGTTCCGAGGGAATCGCATCGCGCTTGCCGGCCTGGTAGTCGTACCACCCTGCCCCGGTCTTCTGGCCGAAGCGGCCCAGTTCGCAGAGCTTGTCGGCCGTGCGGCTGTACTTCATGTCGGCGCGTTCGGTGGCGCGGCGCTTGCGAATCGCCCAGCCGATGTCGTTGCCGGCCAGGTCGCCCATGCGGAACGGGCCCATGGCAAAGCCGAACTTCTCGACGGCCTTGTCCACCTGCTGCGGCGTCGCGCCTTCGTCGAGCAGGAAGCCGGCCTGACGCGAGTACTGCTCGATCATGCGGTTGCCGATGAAGCCGTCGCACACGCCCGAGACCACCGAGGTCTTCTTGATCTTCTTGCCGATGGCCATGACCGTGGCGAGCACGTCCTTGGCGGTGGCCTTGCCGCGCACCACTTCGAGCAGCTTCATCACGTTGGCCGGGCTGAAGAAGTGCATGCCGACCACGTCCTGCGGACGGTCGGTGAACGAGGCGATCTTGTCGACGTCCAGCGTCGAGGTGTTGGAGGCCAGGATCGCGCCCTTCTTGGCCACGCGGTCGAGTTCCTTGAAGACCTTTTCCTTGACGCCGATTTCCTCGAACACCGCTTCGATGATGAGGTCGGCATCCTTCAGGTCGTCGTAGCTCAGCGTGGTGCTCAGCAGCGCCATGCGTTGCTCGTACTTGTCCTGCTTGAGCTTGCCCTTCTTGACCTGGGCTTCGTAGTTCTTCTTGATGGTGGCAATGCCGCGGTCGAGCGCCTCCTGCTTCATCTCGAGAATCTTCACGGGGATGCCCGCGTTCAGGAAATTCATCGAGATGCCGCCGCCCATGGTGCCGGCGCCGATCACGCCCACGGCCTTGATTTCGCGCTTGGGGGTGTCGTCAGCCACATCGGGAATCTTCGAAGCTGCGCGCTCGGCCATGAACAGGTGGCGCAGTGCCAGCGATTCGGGCGTGAACATCAGCGCGGTGAAGATGCGGCGCTCCTCGGCCATGCCTTGGTCAAACTTCATCTTCGTCGCGGCCTGCACGGCGTCGATGCACATCAGCGGCGCCGGGTAGTTCTTGGACATGCCGCCCACCATGTTCTTGGTGAACTGGAAGTAGGCGTCGCCTTGCGGGTGCTTGCACGGCAGGTTGCGCACCAGCGGCAGCGCCTCGCCTGTCTTGCCAGCCACGCTCTTGGCGAAGGCCACGGCTTCGTCGAACACCGATTCGGCCGATGCGGCCAGCTTGTCGAACAGCTTCTGGCCCGGCAGGCTCGCGAGCAGTTCGCTCTTCACCGGCTCGCCGCTCACGATCATGTTGAGGGCGGTTTCCACGCCGATCACGCGCGGCAGGCGCTGCGTGCCGCCAGCGCCTGGAATGAGGCCGAGCTTGACTTCGGGCAGCGCGATGCTGGTGCCGGGTGCTGCCACGCGGTAGTGGCAGCCGAGCGCCAGCTCGAGGCCGCCGCCCATGCACACGGAGTGGATGGCTGCAACGATGGGCTTGGGAGAGGCTTCGAGCGTGAGGATCACGCTCAGCAGGTTGGGCTCTTGCAGCGCCTTGGGCGTGCCGAATTCCTTGATGTCCGCACCGCCGGAGAACGCCTTGCCGGCGCCGGTGATGACGATGGCCCTGACGGCGTCGTCGGCATTGGCCTTGGCCAAGCCATCGGTGATGCCGATGCGGGTCGAGAAACCGAGACCGTTGACCGGAGGGTTGGTCAGTGTGATCACGGCGACATCGCCGAGCACTTTGTATTCAGCCGTCATGCTGCGTTCCTTGGTGTGTGAAGAAAAAGAAGAAAAAGCACGAGTGTTCTTTTTCGAGGGATTCTAGGCTTTTGTCGCGACGCAACAATGGCATGCAGTCGCTGTAGCGACAAGCCCTTCGTGCGGAGGGCGGGACTTTTGGGGGAACACCGCGGAACCGGCTTTGCCGGGCCGCTGGTGTTGCCCCCTGCAAGGGGGTTGGCCTAGCGACACGAAGTGCGCGAAGCCTGGGGGTTTGCTAAACCTCCAGCCACTCTTTGCGAGTGGTGGCATCGGCGCGCAGGCTGTCGGGCGTGCCGTCGAACACAATGCTGCCGTGGCCCATGACGAGCGCACGGTCGGAGATCTGCATCGCGATGGTGAGCTTCTGCTCGATCAGCAGCACCGAGATGCCCTTGTCCTTGAGCGTGCGCAGGTACTGCCCCACCAGCTCGACGATCTTGGGCGCAAGGCCTTCGGTCGGCTCGTCGATGATGATCAGGTCGGGGTCGCCCATCAGCGTGCGGCACAGCGTGAGCATCTGCTGCTCGCCGCCCGAGAGCACGCCCGCTTCGGTGTGCTGGCGCTCCTTCAGGCGCGGGAACATGTTGTACATGTCGTCGAACTGCCAGCGGCTGCCTTTGCCCGTGCCCTTCTGCCCCAAGAGCAGGTTCTGGTGCACCGTGAGCTTGGGGAAGATGTCGCGGTTCTCGGGCACGTAGCCGATGCCCAGGTGGGCGATTTCGTAAGCCTTCTTGCGCAGGATGTCCTGGTCCTTCCAGCGCAGCGTGCCCTCGGCATGCACCAGACCCATGATGGCCTTGGCAGTGGTCGAGCGACCCGAGCCGTTGCGGCCCAGCAGCGCGACGATCTCGCCGGGGCCGACGTCGAAGGAAACGCCATGCAGCACATGGCTCTTGCCGTAGTAGGCGTGGATGTCGTGAAGCTTCAGCATGTCAGTGTCCCGCCCCTTGCGCGTCGGCGACCGACGAACCCAGATACGCCTCTTGAACCCGCGCATTGGCGCGAACGGCGGCGGGCGTGTCGAAGGCGATCACCTCGCCATACACCACCACCGCGATCTTGTCGGCGAGGCCGAAGACCACGCCCATGTCGTGCTCCACCGTCAGCAGCGTCTTGCCGACCGTCACCTGCTTGATGAGCGAGATGAAGTGCGAGGTCTCGGTCTTGCTCATGCCGGCCGTGGGCTCGTCCAGCAGGATCACGCCCGCACCGCCCGCGATCGTCACGCCGATTTCCAGTGCGCGCTGCTCGGCATAGGTGAGGTTCACCGCATGCACGTCGCGCTTGCGCTCCAGGCCGATCTGCTTGATGAGCTCCTCGGTGCGCGCATTCGCGTCGTCCAGGTTCGAGAGAAAGCGCAGGAACGTGTACTTGTAGCCCAGGCTCCACAGCACCCCGCAGCGCAGGTTCTCGAACACGCTCAGCTTCGGGAAGATGTTCGTGATCTGGAAGCTGCGCGAGAGCCCCAGCCGGTTGATCTCGTAGGGCTTCTTGCCGTCGATGCGCTCGCCGTTCAGCAGCACCTCGCCGCTGGTGGGCGTGAGGCGACCGCTGATCAGGTTGAACAGCGTCGACTTGCCCGCCCCGTTCGGGCCGATGATGGCCACGCGTTCGCCGGCGTTCACCGCCAGGTCCACGCCGCGAATGATCTCGGTCTTGCCGAAGTTCTTGCGCAGCGCCTTCAGTTCCAGTGCGTGTTGCGCGCTCATTACGCCGCCTCCCGACGTTTGATTTCTGCTTCGATTTCTTCTTGCGCATGGCCCCAGACGCGCACGAAGCGGCGCCGTGCCACTTCCAGCGCGCCCAGGCCGATGGCCAGGATCACCGCTGCGCCCAGCCAGCTGCCGACACCCGCGGTATCGAGCGCCACACCGAAGAAGTTCAGCGTCGGGCCCATCGCCGCATTCAGCTGGATGTGATAGATCATCTCGATCAGCGCAGCCGCGCCGACGACGACCGGAACCAGCGCTACCGCGAGCGCGAGGTACAACCACCAGAAGCGGTCGAACTTGCCGAACTTGGCCACGCGCAGGTTCATCATGATCAGGCTCGCGATGCCGCCGGGGGCGAACATCACCATGAACACGAACACCAGGCCGAAGTACAGCTGCCAGGCCTTCGACAGTTCCGACAGCAGGATCGATGCGAACACCAGCAGCACCGCGCCGATGATCGGCCCGAAGAAGAACACCGCGCCACCCAGGAAGGTGAACAGCAGGTAGCCGCCCGAGCGGATGGCGTTCAAGCTGTCGGCGGCGTTCACGATCTCGAAGTTGATCGAGGCCAGGCCACCGCCGATGCCGGCGAAAAAGCCCGCGATGATGAACGCGAAGTAGCGCACGCGCTGCGTGTTGTAGCCGATGAACTCCACGCGCTCCGGGTTGTCGCGCACCGCATTCAGCATGCGGCCGAGCGGCGTGCCGGTGAAGGCATACATGAGCGCGGTGCAGACGAAGCAGTACGCGGCGATCAGGTAGTACACCTGGATCTGCGAACCGAAGTTGAAGCCGAAGAAAGTCGGGCCGTACACGCGGTCGGTGGTGATGCCGCCCTCGCCGCCGAAGAAGCTCGGGAACATCAGCGCCATCGAGGCCACCAGTTCGCCGATGCCCATCGTGATCATCGCGAAGGTGGTGCCCGACTTCTTGGTGGTCACAAAGCCCAGCAAGATTGCGAAGAACATGCCGGCCAGGCCGCCCACCAGCGGAATGAGCACCAGTGGAATCTGCATGCCGCCCTTGGCGCCCATGTTCATCGCATGGATCGCCAGGAACGAGCCGAGCCCGACGTACACCGCATGGCCGAAGCTCAGCATGCCGCCCTGCCCCAGGAGGATGTTGTAGCTCAGGCAGATGATGATGAGGTAGCCCATCTGCGAGAGCATCGTGAGTGCCAGGCTGCTCTTGAACAGCAGCGGCGAAATGATCAGCACGACCGCGAAGAGCGTCCAGATCAGGTAGCGCCCGATGTTCCAGGGCTTGAAGCGGTAGTACTGTGTGGTTGCTGTGGTCATGGTGTCAGTCCTCTCGCGTGCCCAGAAGACCCTTGGGCCGGAAGATGAGGATCAGCACCAGGAACAGGTACGGAAGGATCGGCGCAACCTGCGAGATCGTGAGCTTGAGGAGCTCGTAGCCGAAGGTCTGGTCGGTCACCGTCATGCCGATGGCGCGCAGGCCCGTGGCCAGCGATTGGTCCATGGCGACCGCGAAGGTCTGGATGATGCCGATCAGCAGCGACGCGAGGAACGCACCGGCCAGCGAGCCCATGCCGCCGACCACAACCACCACGAAGATGATCGAGCCGACCGAGGCCGCCATCGCGGGCTCGGTGACATAGGTGTTGCCGCCGACCACGCCCGCGAGGCCCGCGAGCGCGGCGCCGCCGCCGAACACCAGCATGAACACGCGCGGCACGTTGTGGCCCAGCGCCTCGACCATGTCGGGGTGCTTGAGCGCCGCCTGGATCACCAGGCCGATGCGGGTGCGCGTGAGCAGCAGCCACACCGAGATGAGCATCAGCACCGCCACCAGCATGATGAAGGAGCGCGATTTCGGAAACTGCGTGCCGTACAGCGAGAACAGCGGGCCCTGCAGTTGCGTCGGCAGGCCGTAAGGCACGGTCGAGCGGCCCCATGCCAACTGCACGAGCTCGAGGATGAGGTACGACAGGCCGAAGGTCACCAGCAGTTCGGGCACGTGGCCGAACTTGTGGACCCGGCGCAGGCTGTAGCGCTCGAACGCGGCACCCAGCAGGCCCACCAGCAGCGGCGCGATGAACAGCGCCGGCCAGAAGCCGATGATGTTCGACAGCGTGTACGCAATGTAGGCGCCGAGCATGTAGAAGCTGGCGTGCGCGAAGTTGAGCACGCCCATCATGCTGAAGATCAGCGTAAGGCCAGAGCTCAGCATGAACAACAGCAAGCCGTAGCTGACGCCGTTGAGCAGCGAGATGACGAAGAATTCGACGTTCATCGGTCTTTCGGATGCGTGAAAAAGAAAGAGGCCCGAGTGTTGAAGTCGGGCCTCGACCAGCTAGGCGACAGATCAGGAAGCCGCGGCGCCGGGTCGCTTCATCTGGCACGTCGTCGGGGTGCTCGAGACGTAGGGCTCGTAGTACTTCACCGGGGCCAGCGTGTAGCCGGTGTTTTCCGGGCTGTACGGGTTCTTGGCGTCGGCCTTCTGCCAGCGCGTGATCCACAAGCCCTGCTGCAGCTGGTGGTCGGCCTTGCGCATTTCGACGTCGCCGTTGAAGCTCTTGAACTTCATGCCTTCCATCGCGGCCGCGACCTTCACCGGCTCGGTCGACTTGGTGCGCGCGAACGCTTCGCTCAGCATGGCATACACCGTGTAGATATCGGTGGTGTACATGTCGTCGTTGAAGCGCTTCTTGAACTCGCCCATCAGCGGCTGCACCGGTCCCGGCGCGTTGTAGTGGCTGTAGCCCACCTGGTAGACCTTGCCGTCCGAGGCTGCGCCCATGGCGGTCGGGGTGCCGTTGGTCACGGCGTAGTAGGTGTAGAACTTGACGTTCAGGCCCGCATCGTTGGCCGACTTGATGAGCAGCGCGAGGTCGGAGCCCCAGTTGCCGGTGATGACCGTGTCGGCGCCCGAGGCCTTGATCTTGGCGATGTACGGCGCGAAGTCGCGCACCTGGGCCAGCGGATGCAGGTCGTCGCCGACGATCTCGACGTCGGGGCGCTTGCTCTTCAGGTTGTCCTTGGCGTACTTGGAGACCTGCTGGCCGTGCGAGTAGTTCTGGTTGATGAGGTAGACCTTCTTGATGTCGGTCTGGTCCTTCATGAAGGTGGTGAGCGCCTCCATCTTCATGGAGGTGTCGGCATCGAGGCGGAAGTGCCAGTAGCTGCACTTGCTGTTGGTGAGGTCGGGATCGACCGCTGCGTAGTTGATGTAGAGCACTTCCTTGCCCGGGTTGCGGGCGTTGTGCTTTTCCAGCGCATCGATGATGGCGAGCGCCGGGCCCGAGCCGTTGCCCTGCACCACGTAGCGCGCGCCCTGGTCCATGGCCGAGCGCAGTGCGCTGGTGGTTTCCTGGGGGCTGAGCTTGTTGTCGATCCCGATGACTTCGAACTTCACGCCGGCCACGTTCTTCTTGTTGAATTCTTCGGCCAGGAACTGGAAGGTCTTGAGCTGGTTCGTGCCCACCGCGGCCATGAGGCCCGAGAGCGGGTCCAGCCATGCGATCTTGACGGTTTCACCCTTCTGGGCCAGAGCGCCGGAGGCACTCGCGGCAAGGATGGCTGCGGTAGCGATTTTCAGAGCGAACTTCACGATCTATATCTCCTGGTCAAACCGAATCAAAAAGCCTTGCACGAGCGTACAAGCGTTCCCAGCCCCTCCCCTCAGGGAATGCCCGTAAGGGGGTGGCCGCGAAGGCCCGTTTCTATCGCGCAGGCGACAGCGCATTTCTCCAATTGCTACCCGCCGGTAGAGCCTTGCTACCGCCGAGTAGGAAATGCGTTCACAAAGGCCCTCAGGGGCGCTTCATCTGGCAGGTCGTGGGCGTGCTCGCCACATACGACTCGTAGTACTTCACGGGGACGTTCGTGTAGCCGGTGTTCTCGGCGTCGTACGGGTACTTGGCGCTGGCCTTCTCCCAGCGCGAGATGTAGAGGCCCTGCTGCAGCTGGTGGTCGGCCTTGCGCATCTCGACCTCGCCGTTGAAGCTCTTGATCTTCATGCCTTCGAGTGCGGCCGCGACCTTCACGGGATCGGTCGACTTGGTCTGCACGAAGGCCGCATCGAGCAATGCGAAGGTGTGATAGATCGACGACTGCGTCAGGTCGTCGTTCATCTTCTTCTTGTAGCCGGCCAGCAGCTTCTGGATCTCGCCGCCCATGTTGTAGTGGGCATAGGCCACGGTGTAGACCTTGCCGGCCGAGGTGGCGCCCATGGCCGTGGGCGTGCCGGCGCCCGGCGCGTAGTAGGTCAGGAACTTGACGTCCAGGCCCGAGTCGTTCGCCGCCTTGATGAGCAGCGACAGGTCGGAGCCCCAGTTGCCGGTGATGACGGTGTCTGCGCCCGAGGCCTTGATCTTGGCGACGTACGGCGCGAAGTCGCGCACCTGCGCGAGCGGATGCAGGTCGTCGCCCACGATCTGGATGTCGGGGCGCTTGATCTTCAGGTCTTCCTTGGCGAACTTCGACACCTGCACGCCGTGCGCGTAGTTCTGCCCGAGGATGTAGACCTTCTTGATGTCGGCCTGGTCCTTCATCCAGGTGGTCAGCGCCTCCATCTTCATGGAGGTGTCGGCGTCGAGGCGAAAGTGCCAGTAGCTGCACTTGCTGTTGGTGAGGTCCGGGTCCACCGCCGCATAGTTCAGGTAGAGCAGTTCCTTGCCTGGATTGCGCGCATTGTTCTTCTCGATGGCGTCGATGATCGCCAGCGCCGGGCCCGAGCCGTTGCCCTGGGTGATGTATCGCGCGCCCTGGTCCTGCGCCGAGCGCAGCGCGGCGGTGGTTTCCTGCGGGCTGAGCTTGTTGTCGATGGCGATGATCTCGAACTTCACGCCCGACGCATTCTTCTTGTTGAACTCCTCGGCCAGGAACTGCGTGGTCTTGAGCTGGTTGGTGCCCACCGCGGCCATCAGGCCCGACAGCGGATCGAGCCAGGCGATCTTGACCGTCTCGCCCTTCTGGGCAAAGGCGGCGGTCACGCTCACCAACATGGCACAGGCAGCGACTGACTTGAGGGCAAATTGCATGAAGAGTCTCCTGGATGAAAGGCGGTATGAAGCGGGATGCCAGCGTACAAGTGCCCCTTTTTTCCACGCACAGGGAATGCCCGGAAGGAAGCCCGCCGAAGTGGCCTTCCTATCGCCTGCGCGACAGTGCGGGCGGGCGGTCCCGCGTGTTCAGAGCGTCGACAGCTTGTAGTCCTTGAGCAGTTCGCGCAGCCGGGTCTTCAGGATCTTTCCGGTGGCGCCGATCGGAATGGCTTCGACAAAGACCACGTCATCGGGAATCTGCCATTTGGCGGTCTTGCCTTCGTAGAACTTGAGCAGTTCCTCGCGCGAGACTTCGGCGTTGGGCTTCTTCACCACCGCGATGATCGGCCGTTCGTCCCACTTCGGATGGAATACGCCGATGCAGGCGGCCATGGCCACGGCCGGGTGTGCGACGGCAATGTTCTCGATCTCGATGGAGCTGATCCATTCGCCGCCGGACTTGATCACGTCCTTGCTGCGGTCGGTGATCTGCAAATAGCCCTCGGCGTCGATGGTGGCGACGTCGCCGGTGGGGAACCAGCCGCGGCCCTGCGCATCAGGGATCAGCGGATCGCCGCCCTCGCCCTTGAAGTACTCCTTCACGATCCACGGGCCCTTGACCAGCAGGTCGCCGTAGGCCTTGCCGTCCCAGGGCAGTTCGTTGCCGTCGCCGTCGACGATCTTCATGTCGACGCCGAAGATCGCGCGGCCCTGCTTCATGCGGATCTGCAGCTGCGCGTCGGGCGGCAGCGACAGGTGCTTGTTCTTGAGCGTGCACAGGGTGCCCAGCGGGCTCATCTCGGTCATGCCCCAGGCATGCAGCACCTCGACGTTGAACTTCTCCTGGAACGCCTTGATCATGGCCGGCGGGCAGGCCGAGCCGCCGATGACGGTGCGGTTGAGCTTGCTGAACTTCAGGTCACCGGCCTGCATGTGGCCCAGCATCATCTGCCAGACGGTGGGTACGCCGGCCGCGAAGGTCACGCCTTCGAACTCGATCAGCTCGAACACCGACTTGCCATCGAGTGCCGGGCCGGGGAATACGAGCTTGCAGCCCACGAGCGCCGCCGAATACGGAATGCCCCAGGCGTTGACGTGGAACATAGGCACCACCGGCAGCACCGAGTCTTGCGCCGAGAGGCGCATCACGTCGGGCAGGGCCGCGGCGTAGGCGTGCAGCATGGTCGAGCGGTGGCTGTAGAGCGCGGCCTTCGGGTTGCCCGTGGTGCCGCTCGTGTAGCACATGCTCGAGGCCGAGTTCTCGTCGAAGGTGGGCCAGTCGTAGCTGTTGGGCTGCGCGCCCATCCAGCTTTCGTAGCTCACGAGGTTGGGGATGCCGCTGTCGGCCGGCAGCTTGTCGGCATCACACAGTGCAATCCATTTCCGGATCGTGGGGCACTTGGCGTGCACCGCCTGCACGAGCGGCAGGAAGGTGAGGTCGAAGCACAGGATCTGGTCTTCGGCGTGGTTGGCGATCCAGGCGATCTGGTCGGGATGCAGGCGCGGGTTGATGGTGTGCAGCACGCGGCCGCTGCCGCTCACGCCGTAGTACAGCTCCAGGTGGCGGTAGCCGTTCCAGGCCAGCGTGGCGATGCGGTCGCTGAAGAGCAGCTGCTCGCCATCGAGCGCATTGGCCACCTGCCGGGCACGCGATGCGATGCCGCCCCATGTGGTGCGGTGAATGTCGCCTTCGACACGGCGCGAGACGATCTCGCCGTCGCCGTTGTGGCGCTCGACGAACTCGATCAGCGACGAGATCAAAAGCGGTTGGTCTTGCATCAAACCCAGCATCTACAGGCTCCTTGTTTCAACAGAATTCAGTGTTTCTCGGACTACGGCGATTCACGCAATTTATGTGCGTTCGCACAATGACAGAAACCCGCAGTCTCCGGGCACCGAACTGTCGTCAAGACGACAGCCGGCGCCGCCGGCGCATGCTGGGTTCAAGGCGCGCTGTTCTGCAATTGCGTCTTGCTGGCGTCGAGCACAAGCTTGCGCGGCCAGGTGGGCCAGGTCACGCCCAGGCCCGAATGGTTGGGATTGCCGGTGCGCGCGAACGCGGACAGGCTGCCCACCATCGCGTCCGACAGCGCCTCGCGCCCCGGCCGATTCGCCTCGCCAAAGGAGAACGAGAAGATGCTGGTGCCGAAGTTGTGGAACATGAACGCCGTGTCCAGCCCGTGCGTGGCGCCGTAGACGGTGTTGAACGGCGCCACCTGCTGGCTCCAGTCGAAGCGGTAGTACCAGGTCTTGGTCGGCAGGTACTTGGCCACCGAGTCGATCTGCGCAGGCAGGCCGTTGAGGAAGATCGCGTCGGTGGCGAAATCCGAGGCCGCCTTCCAGCCGTTCAACGGCTTGTCTACCGGCAGGTAGGGTGCATTGATCAGGTCGGCCTCGGTGAGCGTCACGGCTGCGTCGGGGTTGAAGTTGTACTGCAGACCGAAGCGCTCGTAGTCAGTGGGCTTGAAACCCAGGCCCTGCCCCGTGAAGGTCCCGAACAGGTTGGCGAACAGCGTGCCTTCGTCGCGCGTGTTGCCGATCAGCATGGGTACCTTGTTGAACCGGCCGGCATCAACCTCTGCGCGCGAGTTCACCGGCAGGATGGTGCCGTCCTCGATCGGCGCGGGCGCGTTGCCCAGCTGCGGATTCGCGAGCACGATGGTCAGCAATCGGTCCGCCGGCAGGCCGCGCAGGTAGGTCGCGATCTGCGCATCGGTCTGGGAAGCCACCCAGGCGCTGGCCGAGGGGGTGTCGGTGGCTTTGCCCTCGGCGATGGCGATCGCGTTGAGCAGCGCCTTCGAATAGGTCTGGGCGGTGGCGCGCGAGGCGAAGGCCATGCCGCCGCTCAGCGGCGCCGCCTTGTGCAGCAGGCCGGCCGATGCGCTAGAGACGACCAGCCCCCAGGTGTTGACCGCGCCCGCCGACTGCCCCATCACCGTGACGTTGCCCGCGTCGCCACCGAAGGCGCCGATGTTGGCCTGGACGAACTTCAGGGCCTGCATCTGGTCGAGCAGCGCGAAGTTGCCCGAGTCGTTCTTCGCTTCGCCGGTCTTCAGCTGCGGCAGGTCGAGCCAGCCGAGCACGCCCAGGCGGTAGTTGATCGTCACGACCACAGCGTTGCCGCGCTTCGCAAGCTGGGCACCGTCATAGCCCGGATCGGCCGTGTAGCCCGAGATGTTGCTGCCACCGTAGATGTAGACGATCACCGGCAGCTTGGCGGTGTCGCCGGCCGGGCGCCAGATGTTGAGCGTGAGGCAGTCCTCGTCGCCCACCGGCTTGCCGAAGCCCTCGCGGTTGCCGAGGCCGAAGGGTGCGTCGCCGGGTGCCGGGCTGAAATAGCGCCCGCCCTGGGCGCAACTGCGGCCGAACCGGCTCGCGGCGCGCACGCCCTCCCAGGGCTTGGGATCGGCGGGCGGCGCCCAGCGCAGCGGGCCGACCGGCGCCTGGGCGAACGGAACCCCCTTCCAGGACCAGGTGCCGGTCCCGGCGCTGTCGTCCACACCTTCGATCTTGCCGGCGGTGGTCTGGCGCACCATCGGGCCATCGGCGGCGGGTGGCGGGGCTGGTGGCGGCGACGTCACGGGGGCGATCGGCGTGAAGGAAAAACCGGAGTCCGAGCCGCCGCCGCAGGCCGAGAGCGCGACGCAGGCCGCGACCGCCATCGCTCGCGCCACCGCTCCCGTGGGCCGGGTTGCGCCCTGATCTTCCGTTGTCTCTGCTGTATTCATTGTTTGTCTCCACACCGGGTTAATCGGAATTCCTGCATCGGTGTCCGGTGGCCATACTCCGGCCGGCCGGACCCGCTCAAAAATTCTAGGAACGGACCGCGTTTCACCCGCTATCGCAAGCGAGCCAATTCAATGACTTCAGGAGCCTCCATGCCGCATGCACAGCGCCGGCCGCAACGCCGGCCGGGCTGCACCCAGCAGCCGGAACTGCGGACCAGCTCGGCCGCTTGGCTCGAAGGTGTGCTCTCGATGTTCGAGGCCGAGGGGCTGGACGTGCCCTCGCTGCTGCGTGAAGCCGGCTTCGACCCCGACTCCCTGCACCGCCAGAACGCGCGCGTGCCGGTCGACGAGATCTCCGTGCTCTGGCAACTGGCCGTGGCCCGCGCCGGCAAGCCCACGCTGGGCCTGCACCGCGACCTGGCCGCCACCCACAGCAAACTGGGCACGGTCGGTCACGCCATGTCGTGCAGCGCCGACCTGGGCGCGGCGCTCACCCGGCTCACGCGCTACATGGCGGTGATCTCGGACGCCACCGCCTTCTCGATGCAGCCCGAGGCACGCGGCTGCTGGATGGTGATGGAACACACCGGCGGCAGCCTGCCGATCCCGCGCCAGCGCGTCGAATACGCGCTCCTGACCGTGTTCATGCAGTGCCAGTGGCTCACCCGGCGCGAGCTGCAGCCGCTGGCCATGGAGTTCGTCTACCCGCCCCCGACCGACGACCGGCTGCACCGGGAGGCCTTCGGTTGCCCGATCCGCTACAACGCGCCCGCCAATCGCCTCTTGCTGTCGGCCGCCGACATGGCCATGCCGCTGCCCACCCACCACCCCGTGCTGGGCGAGATGCAGGAGCACCTGCTCGACGACCAGTTGAACCTGCTCGGGCAGACCACCACCAGCACCCTGGTGTGCGCCGAAATCGCGCGCCGCCTGCCGCATGGCGAGCCGCGCCGGCAGGACGTGGCCGCGGGCCTGGGCCTCGCGGAGCGCACGCTGCAGCGGCGGCTGCAGGAGGAGTCGATGTCGTTCCAGTCGCTGCTCGACCGCACCCGCCGGGAACTCGCGCAGCAGTACCTGGCCGAAGACCGCCACACGCTCACCGACGTGGCGGACATGCTCGGCTTCGTCGACAGCAGCAACTTCTTCCGGGCCTGCAAGCGCTGGTTCGGCCTGCCGCCCGCGCAGTACCGGGCGCGGATCTGGGGAACCTGGGACGCGCCGGCGCTGGCCCACTGAGCGTCCAGGGGCCGCGATGGCCCGCTCGGCAAGGGGTTACGCCCGGTGCCGGACAATCCGGGCATGAGCCTGCTTGCTGAAGACACGGACGTCGCGGACCTGGGATTGCGCTGGAAACCCGGTTTCGCGGCACTCGGCCCCGCCTTTCTGACCCACCTGCGGCCGACGCCCCTGCCCGACCCGTACTGGGTCGGCCACAGCGAATCGGTCGCCCGCGACCTGGGCTTGCCGCCCGACTGGCGGCAATCGGACACCACGCTCGCGGCGCTGACCGGCAGCCTGCCTGTAGCCGGCACCAACCCCTTCGCCACGGTCTACAGCGGCCACCAGTTCGGCGTGTGGGCCGGCCAGCTCGGCGATGGCCGGGCGATCATGCTCGGCGAAACCGACGGCGGACTCGACGTGCAATTCAAGGGCGCGGGGCGCACGCCCTACTCACGCGGCGGCGACGGCCGCGCGGTGCTGCGCTCCAGCATCCGCGAATTCCTCTGCAGCGAAGCCATGCACGGCCTCGGCATCCCGACCACCCGCGCGCTCTGCGTGACCGGCTCGGACGCCCGCGTGTTCCGCGAAGAACCCGAGAGCGCCGCGGTCGTGACCCGCGTGGCGCCGAGCTTCCTCCGCTTCGGCCACTTCGAGCACTTCGCGGCCAACCAGCGAGAAGACGAGTTGCGCGCCTTGGCCGACTACGTCATCGACCGCTATTACCCGGCCTGCCGCACCACCGACCGCTTCAACGGCAACGCGTACGCCGCGTTTCTGGAAGCCGTGAGCGAACGCACCGCCGCCCTGCTCGCCCAATGGCAGGCCGTGGGCTTCTGCCACGGGGTGATGAACACCGACAACATGAGCATCCTCGGGCTCACCATCGACTACGGGCCATTCCAGTTCCTCGATGGCTTCGATCCGCGCCATATCTGCAACCACAGCGACACCAGCGGACGCTATGCCTTCAACCAGCAGCCGAACGTGGCGTACTGGAACCTTTTCTGCCTGGCGCAGGCGCTGCTGCCGCTGATCGGCGACCAGGAAGTCGCCGTCGCCGCGCTGGAGTCGTACAAGACGGTGTTCCCGGACGCATTCGAGGCCCGCATGCGCGCCAAGCTCGGCCTGGCTGACACGGCCGATGGCGACCGCGCATTGATCGAGGGCGTACTCAAGCTGCTGGCTGCCGGCAAGGTCGACTACACGATCTTCTGGCGCCGCCTTTCGCAGTACATGGCCGACGGCAATGCAGAGCCGGTGCGCGACCTGTTCCTCGACCGCGCGGCTTTCGATGCCTGGCTGACAGCCTTTTCGGAGCGCCATGCGACGGCTGGGCGCGCACAGGCTGCCGACCTGATGCTCAGGACGAACCCGAAGTTCGTGCTGCGGAACCACCTCGGACAGCAAGCCATCGAAGCAAGTCAGCAAAAGGACCACTCGGGTGTGGCAACCTTGCTTGCGCTGCTCCAAACCCCATTTGAAGAACATCCCGGCGCCGACGCTTACGCCGGCTTCCCGCCCGACTGGGCCTCGACGATTGAAATCAGCTGCTCATCATGACCACTCCTGTTGAAAAAACCGACGCCGAATGGAAGGCCCTGCTCGCTGAAAAAGGCGCCGAACCCGCCGCCTTCGAGGTGACCCGCCACGCCGCCACCGAGCGTCCCTTCACCGGCAAGTACGAAGCGCATTGGGACGACGGCACCTACCACTGCGTGTGCTGCGGTGCGAAGCTGTTCGAATCGGGCACCAAGTTCGACGCCGGCTGCGGCTGGCCCAGCTTCTCCGAAGAAGCGGTGCCCGGCGCCATCCGGAACATCGTCGACCGCTCGCATGGCATGGTGCGCACCGAGAATGTCTGTGCCAATTGCGGCGCACACCTCGGCCACGTTTTCCCCGACGGCCCCACCGAAACGGGCCTGCGCTACTGCATGAATTCGGCGTCGCTCGACTTCCAGAAAAAATGAAACTGATCCTCGACTTCTTCCCGATCCTGCTGTTCTTCGGCGCCTACAAGCTCGCCGACATCTACACCGCCACCGGCGTGCTGATGGCCGCCACCGTGGTGCAGATGGCCATCATCTATGCGATGGAGCGCAAGCTCCAGGCGATGCAGAAGGCCACGCTGGTGCTGATCCTTCTCTTCGGCACGCTCACGCTGGTGCTGCACGACGACCGCTTCATCAAGTGGAAGCCCACCGTGCTCTACGGCGCGATGGCGATTGCGCTGGCTGTGGCGCTCTGGGCGCTGAAGAAGAACTTCCTGAAGATGCTGCTGGGCTCGCAACTCGAGCTGCCCGAGCGCATCTGGGGCCGGCTGAATGTCGCGTGGATCGGCTATTGCCTCTTCATGGCGCTCATCAACGGCTACGTGGCGGCGTACTTCACCACCGAGGCCTGGGTCAACTTCAAGCTCTGGGGCTATGTGTTCCCGATCGTCTTCCTGGTGGCGCAGGGCCTGTACATCGCGCCGCACCTGAAAGAAGACAAGCCAACCGCATGACGAGCACGACCATTCCCCTGCCGACTGTCGCCGCGCTCGAGAGCGCGCTGCGCGAAGCGCTGTTCCCCACGCAGTTGGAGGTGATCGACGAAAGCGCCGCGCACGCCGGCCACGCGGGCGCCAATGCGGAGGGCTACGGCACCCATTTCCGGGTCCGCATCGCCTCCCCGAAGTTCGACGGGAAGCCCCGCGTGGCGCGGCATCGGCTTGTGTATGATGCCCTCCAGGTTTTTATCGCACAGGGTCTGCACGCCATCGCCATCGAGGTGCTCTGAGTCGTCCAATCGGTTGCACGCGGTCTTCACGCGATGCCCCGGGACCCTTTCCTTCCCCCTTTTGTTCGCCTCTCTCCGCTTTCTTTCACGCGCCTTTTCCTACACGCGCATTTCCTCTCCAGCCTGATATTCATTCCATGAAAAAACACATCTTGCAGGCCGTAGCGGCCGCAGCGCTGATCGGTGCCATTCCCATGGCGGCTCTGGCGCAGAACGCAGCCATCGTGAACGGCAAGCCGGTGCCCAAGGCTCGCATGGACGTCCTGGCGCAGCAACTCGCCGCCGCAGGCCGTCCGGTCACCCCCGAGATGCAAAGCCAGTTGCGCGAAGAAATCGTGGCGCGCGAAGTGTTCATGCAGGAAGCGCAGAAGCAAGGCCTGGACGCCAACGAGGACTACAAGAACCAGCTCGAACTCGCCCGCCAGGCCATCCTGATCCGCGCGCTGTTCGACAACTACCGCAAGACCAACCCGGTCTCGGACGCCGACGTGAAGGCCGAGTACGACAAGTTCGTCGCGGCCAACGGCGGCAAGGAATACAAGGCCCGTCACATCCTGGTGGAGACCGAAGACCAGGCCAAGAAGATCATGGCCGACCTGAAGAAGGGCGCCAAGTTCGAAGACATCGCCAAGAAGCAGAGCAAGGACCCGGGATCGGGCGCCAACGGCGGCGACCTCGACTGGGCCAACCCCGCGAGCTTCGTGCCCGAGTTCTCGGAAGCGATGATCAAGCTCAAGAAGGGCGAAACCACCCCGGCGCCCGTCAAGACGCAGTTCGGTTATCACATCATCCGCGTGGACGACATCCGCCAGGCCCAACTGCCGAAGCTGGAAGAAGTGAAGCCGCAGGTCACGCAACAGCTGCAGCAGCAACGCCTGCAGAAGTACCAGGAAGAATTGCGCGCGAAGGCCAAGGTCGAGTAAGCCTCGGGCTTTTCTCCCCCCATGAAAAAACGGCCTGCGGGCCGTTTTTTCATGGGGCTGCCGCGGCAGCCTTTCAGGCGATCAACCCACCCACTTGCGCGCGTTGCGCCAGATCTGCATCCAGGGGCTGAGTTCGCTCCGGTCGCCCGGCGTCCAGCTCATCTGGATGTTGCGGAACACGCGCTCCGGGTGCGGCATCACGGCCGTAAAGCGGCCGTCGGGCGTGGTCACCGAGGTCAGGCCGCCGGCGCTGCCGTTCGGATTGAACGGGTACTGCTCGGTCGCATTGCCGTGGTTGTCGACGAAACGCATCGCCGCAATGGCCTTGGCCGCATCGCCGCGGTGCTTGAAGTTCGCGTAGCCCTCGCCGTGCGCCACCGCGATCGGCAGGCGGCTGCCGGCCATGCCGGCGAAGAAGAGGCTCGGCGATTCGAGCACCTCGACCATCGACAGGCGCGCCTCGAAGCGCTCGCTCTGGTTGGTGGTGAAGCGCGGCCAGGCTTCGGCGCCGGGGATGATGTCGGCCAGTTCGGCGAACATCTGGCAACCGTTGCACACGCCGAGGCCGAAGGTGTCTCCACGGCCGAAGAAGGCCTTGAACTGCTCGGCCAGCTTGGGGTTGAAGGTGATGCTGCGCGCCCAGCCGATGCCGGCGCCCAGCGTGTCGCCGTAGCTGAATCCGCCGCAGGCGACCACGCCCTTGAAGTTGGCGAGGTCCGCCCTGCCCGTCTGCAGGTCGGTCATGTGCACGTCGTAGGCCTCGAAGCCCGCTTCGGTGAACGCATAGGCCATTTCGACATGCGAGTTCACGCCTTGCTCCCGCAGGATCGCGACCTTCGGGCGCGACTGCAGGATGGCAGGCGCTGCAGGCTGTGCGTTCGGCAGGAACACATGCATGCCGGGGTCCGAAGGCTCGCCGGCCGCGGCGTGCTCGGCATCGGCGCAGGCCGGGTTGTCTCGCTCGCGGGCGATCTTCCAGCTGACCGAGTCCCACACCTGGTGCAGGTCGTGCAGCGACGCGCTGAACACCGACTTGGCATCGCGCCAGACTTCGAGCTTGCCCTTGCCCGCGTCCATGGTCGAGCTCACGGGCCGCGTCTTGCCGACGAAATGGCTGTGCGCGCTGAGGCCGTGGGCGCGCAGCACCTGCATCACGTCGTTGCGCTCGGCGGTGCGCACTTGCAGCACCATGCCGAGCTCTTCGTTGAACAGCGCCTTGAGCGTGAGTTCTTCGCGCCGCGCGCTGACCTGCTGCGCCCAATTCTTGGCGTCGCCGGTTTCCATGCGGCTGTCGGAGATGCCGTCGCCTTCGGTGACCAGCATGTCGACGTTGAGCGCCACGCCGACGTGGCCGGCAAAGGCCATTTCGCAAGCGGTGGCGAACAGGCCACCATCGCTGCGGTCGTGCATTGCGAGGATCTTGCCGTCGGCGCGCATTGCGTTCACCGCATTGACCAGCGCAACGAGCTGCGCCGGGTCGTCGAGGTCGGGCACGGTGTCGCCGCTCTGGCCGAGCGTCTGCGAGAGGATGCTGCCGGCCATGCGGTGCTGGCCACGACCCAGGTCGATCAGCACGAGCGTGGTGTCGGCTTCTTCTGCATCGAGCTGCGGCGTGAGCGTGCCACGCACGTCGGCCAGCGACGCGAAGGCGGTCACGATCAGGCTGACCGGCGAGGTGACCTTCTTGGCCTCGTCGCCATCCTTCCACTGCGTGCGCATCGACAGCGAATCCTTGCCGACCGGAATCGACACGCCCAGCGCCGGACACAGTTCCAGACCCACGGCCTTGACGGTTTCGTACAGCGCGGCGTCTTCGCCGGGTTCGCCGCAGGCAGCCATCCAGTTGGCCGACAGCTTGACGCGCGAGAGCTCGATCGGCGCGGCCAGCAGGTTGGTGATGGCCTCGGCCACGGCCATGCGGCCCGAGGCCGGCGCGTCGAGCGCGGCCAGCGGCGTGCGCTCGCCCATGCTCATGGCCTCGCCCGCGAAGCCCTTGTAGTCGGCCAGTGTCACGGCGCAATCGGCCACGGGCACCTGCCACGGGCCGACCATCTGGTCGCGGTGGCTCATGCCGCCCACGGTGCGGTCGCCGATGGTGATGAGGAAGCGCTTGGAGGCAACCGTCGGATGCGCGAGCACGTCGATGGCGGCCTTCTGCAGATCGACGCCCGTGAGATCGAGCGGCTTGAACGTGCGGGCGACGGTCTTCACGTCGCGGTGCATCTTGGGCGGCTTCCCGAGCAGCACGTCCATGGGCATGTCGACGGGCTGCACGGCCGCGCCTTCATCGGCCACCAGCAGTTGCCGCTCTTCGGTCGCCACGCCGACCACCGAGAACGGGCAGCGCTCGCGCTCGCAGAAGGCCTTGAACTGTTCGAGCGACTCTGGCGCAATGGCCAGCACGTAGCGCTCCTGGCTCTCGTTGCACCAGATTTCCTTGGGCGCCATGCCCGATTCCTCGAGCGGCACGGCGCGCAGGTCGAAGCGCGCGCCCCGGCCAGCGTCGTTGGTCAGCTCGGGGAAGGCATTGCTCAGGCCGCCCGCGCCCACGTCGTGGATCGCGAGGATCGGGTTGTTGGCGCCCTGCTGCCAGCAGTGATTGATGACCTCCTGCGCGCGGCGCTCGATTTCGGGGTTGCCGCGCTGCACCGAGTCGAAGTCGAGCTCGGCCGCGTTGGCGCCGGTGGCCATCGAGCTGGCTGCGCTGCCGCCCATGCCGATGCGCATGCCGGGGCCGCCGAGCTGGATCAGCAGCGAACCGGCCGGGAACTGGATCTTCTTGGTCTGGGTGGCATCGATGCTGCCGAGGCCGCCCGCGATCATGATGGGCTTGTGATAGCCGCGCTGCACGGTGTCGAGGTCGCTCGAGACGGTCTGCTCGTATTCGCGGAAGTAGCCCAGCAGGTTGGGCCGGCCGAATTCATTGTTGAACGCGGCGCCGCCCAGCGGGCCCTCGGTCATGATCTGCAGCGGGCTCGCGATGTGCTCGGGCTTGCCGTAGTGGCCGTCTTCCGGCCAGAGCTTGGAGACCGTGAAGCCCGTCAGCCCCGCCTTGGGCTTGGAGCCGCGGCCGGTGGCGCCTTCGTCGCGGATCTCGCCGCCCGCGCCGGTCGAGGCGCCGGGGAACGGCGAAATCGCGGTCGGGTGGTTGTGCGTCTCGACCTTCATCAGCACATGGCTCAGGGCGCTATTTTTTTGATAGCTCTGCGAACCGCTGGCTGGAATGAAGCGCTCGATGGTCGCGCCTTCCATCACCGAAGCGTTGTCCGCATAGGCGATCACCGTGTGCTGCGGGTTCTGCTTTTCGGTGTGGCGGATCATCGAGAACAGGCTTTGCGGCTGCGCCTTGCCGTCGATGGTGAACTGGGCGTTGAAGATCTTGTGGCGGCAGTGCTCGCTGTTGGCCTGCGCGAACATCATCAGTTCGACGTCGCTGGGGTTTCGGCCGAGGCGCGTGAAGGCTTCGACGAGGTAGTCGATCTCGTCCTCGGCCAGCGCCAGGCCAAAGCCGGTGTTGGCGGCCACCAGGGCCTCGCGGCCGCCGGTTTGCACATCGACCTGCGCCATTGGCTGGGCCGGCAGTTCGCTGAACAGGCTGGCGGCCTGCGCGACTGTGGCGAGCACCGATTCGGTCATGCGGTCGTGCAGCGGGCCGGCCACGGCGGCGAGCGTGTCGCCCTCGATGACGGGCGCCTTGCCGATCAGCGGCGACTTGAGCTTCAGGTGATATTGCGTGACGCGCTCGACGCGGCGCAGCGCCAGGCCGCAGTTGTGGGCGATGTCGGTCGCCTTGGACGCCCAGGGCGACACGGTGCCCAGGCGCGGCGTGACGACCACCGAGGTGCCCGCCTTGGCCGGCGCCTCGAAGGGCTCGCCGTAGGTCAGCAGCGCGGCGAAGCGGTCATGCTCGGCCGCATCGAGCGCGGCATCGGTGACCACCAGATGGACGAAACGGGCCGAAATGCCCTCGATGCGCGGCTCGATGGCCTGCAGCTTCGGCAGCAACTGCCGGGCGCGGAAATCGCTGAGCGCGCTGCCGCCCTCGAAAAGAGTTACGACGGGAAGGGCTTGAGGTGCGGGCTGCGTCACGGTCGATGGGGGCCTCGGGGGCCGCGTTGGGAATCAAGGAATCGAGGGCGGAGGGTCGCTGACTGGGGCCATCCGCGTTAACCCGGGATTTTAGGCCAACGCCGGGCCGCCCCAAGTGGCCCGCCCCCCTCGGGGGGGCAGCGGGAACACGAAGTGTCCCGCGTTGGGGGCAGGTTCGTTCTGCGATGGGATAATTCCGGGCATGAGCATTACCTACAAAGACGCTGCAGGCATCGAAGCCATGCGCGTCGCCTGCCGCCTCGGCTCCGAGGTGCTGGACTACCTCACGCCCTTCATCAAGCCCGGCATCACGACCAACGACGTGGACCGGCTTGCCGCCGAATACATGGTCAAGCAGGGCACCACCTCGGCCACGGTGGGCTACATGGGCGCCAGCAGCGTCCCTTTCCCGAAGTCGCTCTGTACCTCGGTCAACCACGTGGTGTGCCACGGCATTCCCAACGACAAGCCCCTGAAGAAGGGCGACATCATGAATGTCGACGTCACCGTCATCAAGGACGGCTGGTTCGGCGACAACAGCCGCATGTTCGTGATCGGCGATGCCTCCATCGCCGCCAAGCGGCTGTGCAGCGTCACCTACGAGGCCATGTGGCACGGCATCCTGCAGGTGCGCCCGGGTGGGCATCTGGGCGACGTGGGCCATGCGATCCAGAAATTCGCCGAGGGCCAGGGCTTTTCGGTGGTGCGCGAGTTCTGCGGCCACGGCGTGGGCCAGCGCTTTCACGAAGAACCCCAGGTGCTGCACTACGGCCGCCCGGGCACCATGGAAGAGCTCAAGCCCGGCATGATCTTCACCATCGAGCCGATGATCAACGCCGGCAAGCGCGACGTGAAGGAAGACTTCAAGGGCGGCCAGTACGACGGCTGGACCATCGTCACGCGCGACCATTCGCTGTCGGCCCAGTGGGAGCACACGGTGCTGGTCACCGAAACCGGCTACGAGGTGCTGACGCTCTCCGAAGGCAGCCCCCCGCCGCCCGCCTTCGTCACCTCGACCAAAACCTGAAGCGCCGAGGCGCCCGGCCGTGATCGAAGCAGCCAAGATCGACGTGGCGACGCTGCGCGAAGCCTATCGCGCGAAGAAGCTCGCCCTCTTCGACACCCTGCGCTTTGCGCGCGCCCCCACACGCAGCGTGCACACGGTGCTGCGCCAGCTCTCGGCGCTGGCCGACCAGACGCTGTGCTCCCTGTGGAGGGACGCCGATTTCGGTGAATCGCTGACGCTGGTGGCCGTGGGCGGCTTCGGGCGCGGCGAGCTGTTCCCGTATTCCGACGTCGACGTGCTGCTGCTGCTGCCGCCCGAAGGCCATGCCAGCGAGATCGATCCGGCTCGAATCGAAGCCTTCATCGGCCATTGCTGGGACGCCGGGCTCGAAATCGGCTCCAGCGTGCGCACCGTCGAAGAGTGCCTGGCCGAGGCCGAGAAGGACGTCACCGTCCAGACCTCGCTGCTCGAAGCCCGCCTGATCGCCGGCGACAAGAAGCTCTTCACCGCCTTTCGCCGCCGCTTCGTGCGCGCCATCGATCCGCAGGCCTTCTTCGTGGCCAAGTCGCAGGAAATGCGGCACCGCCACCAGAAGTTCGACAACACGCCCTACGCGCTCGAACCCAACTGCAAGGAATCGCCGGGGGGCCTGCGCGACCTGCAGACCATCCTCTGGATGACCAAGGCCGCCGGCTACGGCAGCCGCTGGGACGACCTGGCCAAGAACGGCCTGGCCACCTCCTTCGAGGCGCAGCAGATCAAGCGCAACGAGGCGCTGCTCTCGCTCATTCGCGCCCGGCTGCACGTGATTGCCAACCGGCGCGAAGACCGGCTGGTGTTCGACCTGCAGACCGCCGTGGCCGCGAGCTTCGGCTACGAGAGCGAATCGCAGCGCAAGTCCAGCGAAGCGTTGATGCGCCGCTACTACTGGGCCGCCAAGGCCGTGTCGCAGCTCAACCAGATCCTGCTGCTCAACATCTCCGAGCGCCTTCAGCCGAGCGACGAGCAGCACACGCCGATCAACGAGCGCTTCTACGAGCGCGCCGGCCTCATCGAGATCGCGAGCGACGACCTCTACGAGCGCGAGCCGCATGCGGTGCTCGAGACCTTCCTGCTGTACCAGAAGACCATCGGCGTGAAGGGCCTGTCGGCACGCACGCTGCGGGCGCTCTACAACGCGCGCCACGTGATGGACAGCAAGTTCCGCAACGATCCGGTCAACCACCAGACCTTCATGCGGATCCTTCAGCAGCCCTATGGCATCACGCATGCCTTCCGGCTGATGAACCAGACTTCGGTGCTGGGCCGGTACCTGCGCGTGTTCCGCAGCATCGTGGGACAGATGCAGCATGACCTGTTCCACGTGTACACGGTGGACCAGCACATCCTGATGGTGCTGCGCAACGTGCGGCGCTTCTTCATTGCCGAGCATGCGCACGAATACCCGTTCTGCTCGCAGCTCGCGGCGGGCTGGGACAAGCCCTGGATCCTGTACGTGGCGGCCCTCTTCCACGACATCGCCAAGGGCCGCGGCGGCGACCATTCCACGCTGGGCGCGCGCGACGTGCAGCGCTTCTGCAAGCAGCACGGCATTGCGCGCGAAGACTCCAGGCTCATCGAATTCCTCGTGGCCGAGCACCTAGTGATGAGCCAGGTGGCGCAGAAGCAGGACCTGAGCGACCCCGAGGTGATCGGCGCCTTCGCCAGGCGCGTGGGCAACGAGCGCTACCTCACGGCCCTGTACCTCCTGACCATTGCCGACATCCGGGGCACCTCGCCGCGCGTATGGAATGCATGGAAAGGCAAGCTGCTCGAAGACCTGTACCGCTACACGCTGCGCGCCCTGGGCGGCCGCATGCCCGACCCCGACGCCGAAGTCGAATCGCGCAAGCGCGAGGCGCTGGTGCAGCTGGCCCTGCACGCGCAGCGCTTCGAGGCGCACAAGGCGCTGTGGGACACGCTGGACGTCGGCTACTTCATGCGCCACGACGCCACCGAGATCGCCTGGCACGCCAAGCAGCTCTCGCGCTTCGTCCCGCCTGCCAAAGTGCCCGTCGATCCGAAGGCCCCGCCCATCGTGCGCGCGCACCTGTCGCCTGTGGGCGAAGGCCTGCAGGTGGTGGTCTACACGCCCGACCAGCCCGACCTGTTCGCGCGCATCTGCGGCTACTTCGACCAGTCGTCGTTCAGCATCCTGGATGCCAAGGTGCACACCACGAGCAACGGCTATGCGCTGGACACCTTCCAGGTCGTGACCACCTTCCTGCCCGACCATTACCGCGACCTGATCAGCATGGTGGAGTCGGGCCTGGCGCAGACGCTCACCGAAGCCGGCGCCCTGCCCCCACCCAGCATGGGCCGGGTGTCGCGCCGGGTGCGGAGTTTTCCGATCAAGCCGCGCATCAGCCTCTTGCCCGACGACAAGGCGCAGCGGTGGCTGCTCAACATCTCGGCGAGCGACCGCGCAGGCCTCCTGTATTCAGTGGCCCGGGTGCTCGCACGCCATCACCTCAACCTGCAGCTCGCCAAGGTCACGACCCTGGGCGAGCGCGTGGAAGACACCTTCCTGATCAGCGGCCCCGAGCTCCAGGGCCAGAAGACGCAGCTGGCGATCGAAAAGGACTTGATGGACGCGCTGGCCTGAGCCAGGCCCAGCGGGCTCGGCGTCGGGCGTTTGCATGAGTTGTTGCAAACGAAAGATTCATTTTCTGCATCTCCACCTTCAGAATTGCTTCATGGATCCCTTGCTTCTCCGGCTCTCCGACTCCGTTTCTTCCGCCAGGACGCTCGAAGACCTGACGCGGCCGATGCTCGAGATGCTCGAGGCGGTGAGCGGGCTGGAGTCGACCTATCTCACGATGATCGACGTCGACAAGGGCCTGCAGCATGTGATGTATGCGCGCAATGCCCGGCAGATGCAGATTCCCGAAGGACTTTGCGTGCCCTGGGACGACACCCTCTGCAAGCGCGCCCTCGACGAAGGCCGCTTCTACACCGGCGACGTTGCCCAGTGCTGGGGCGACTCGGCCGCGGCCCGCGACCTGGGCATCCAGACCTATGTGAGCATGCCGGTCCGCACCGACAGCACCGGCCTCTACGGCACGCTGTGCGCGGCCAGCGCCGAGCAGGTGCCGCTGCCGCCCAATGCGGCGAACGTGCTGGGCCTGTTTGCCAAGCTCATCGGGCAGCACGTGGAGCGCGAGCTGCTTTTCGAGCGCCTGGCCAAGGCCAACACCGAACTGGCGAGCCATGCCGCGACCGACATGCTCACCGGCTTGCCGAATCGCCGCTCGCTCGAAGAGGCGCTCGGCCGCATGCTCTCCCAGGGCGAGCGAGACGGCACCTGCGTCCTGGTCGGTTTCATCGACCTGGACGACTTCAAGCAGATCAACGACGCGCACGGCCACGAGGTCGGCGACGAATTCCTGCTCGCCATGGCGGAGAGGCTCCAGGCCACGTTGCGCGCGAGCGACATGCTCGCGCGGCTCGGTGGCGACGAATTCGTGGTGATCGGGCCCGGCCCCGCGCAGGATGCGCCCGACGATCTGCGCGCAGCCGCGGCGCAGGCGCTCGCGCAGCGCGTCATGGCCGGCGCCGCGGGCGAGTTCAGGCTGTCCCAGCTGGTCATCGACTATGGCGGCCCCAGCGTGGGCGCGGTCGCCGTCGATCCCCGCGTCACGTCGATCCGCGATGCCCTTCGGCAGGCGGACGCCGCCATGTACGAAACGAAGCGTGCGCGCCGGGCCCTGACGCGGGAGCGCGCCTCGCACGCCTGACGCACAGCAGCCAGACTGGCACCACGACCATCCGCGGTGCCGGCCGAGACATGGTCCACACGGCCCGGCAACTGGCCGTCAAATAAATCCTGCGTTTCCCGAATCCAGTGCGGCCGTTCCTTCGTATGGAGCGACAACCGATTGCGAATGTGAAACAAAGTTCACACACGTTGCCAATCGTTAGTTGCTCCAACACAATGCCCCAACATGGACATCGCAGAGACCGTTCCTCAGCATTACGAACGTCGCGCCTGCAGCGCGCAGTGGTTGGCATTCAACCGTGGCATGGCAGCCGAGTTGAGCGCCGGCCTGCCGCCTGAAGACCTGCATCAGCTCTTCTTTCGCATCGGCCAGCGCGTGGCCGACGCCTTGCCCGTGGCCACATGCGAGACGCTCGATGACCTGCAGTCGCAGTTCAATGCGCGCTGGGACGGCATCGACTGGGGCTTCAGCAGCCTGCGCGAAGAGGCCGACTGCGTTGTCATCACCCATGCCTGCAGCCCCATCGCGATGGCCTTCGGCCCTGACGCGACCGGCTGGACCAGCGGCTTCTTCGAAGGTGTCTATCAGGCGTGGTTCGATGCCCAGCAGATGCCCTCCTCCCTGCGCGTGAAAGCGCTCGGCGGCGATGAACCGGCGGGCCCGGTCGTCGAGTTGCGCCTGGGCAGGACCTCGCCATGAGCCAGAACGACCGCTCCGCGGAAGATGTTGCCGGCCTGTTCCGCAAGTTCGGCGGCGACGCACACAACTACAAGGAATTCGATGCGCCGGAGGCCGAGGCACAGGCCGTGAACAACTGGCCGCTGCTGTCGGGCGGCCCTATCGATCGCACACCGGTGGCTGCGCCGGCACTTTCCGCAGCCCCGGTTCTCCCGGCTGCCCCCGTCGCGCCCACCCCGCCGCCCTCGTCCGCCGCGGCACCGTTCAATCACGCCCCCGTTCACGCCCCGGCACCTGGCCGCGCGACCAGCGAACTTCAAGCTCTTTTTGCCCGACTGGCCGATCCCCAGCGCCACGCGCCGCCCGCAGGTCCCATGTCACGCTGGCGTCGGCCGACGTGACGATGCTCGTCATTCCTGTCATTTCCTCGAAGGGTGGTGTCGGCAAGACGACCGTTGCAGCGAACCTGAGCACGGCACTGGCCGAGCGCGGGTTCCAGGTACTGGCCATCGACCTCGACCCGCAGAACGCGCTGCGCTTCCACCTGGCGAACGATCCGGGCGCCTGCGAAGAGGGCCTGCTGGCCGCGGCGTCCGGCCAGTTGCCCTGGGCGCAGGCGATGCGTCCGGCGCACGGCGGCGTGGTGCTGCTGCCTTTCGGCACGGTGGATGACGAGCGGCAGATCGGTTTCGAGCACGATCTCGCGCGCCACCCCGGCTGGCTGGGCGACACGCTCGCACGCTTCGCGCTGCCGCAAGACACGGTGGTGATCATCGACACCCCGCCCGGCCCCACGGTCTACCTGCAGCAGGCGCTGCGCGCGGCGCACCTGTGCGTGGTCGCGGTGCTGGCCGACGCCGGTTCGTTCGCCACGCTGCCGATCGTCGAGCGCATGGTGGACAAGTACTGCCGCCCCCGCGCCGACTACCGCGGCAGCGCCTACGTGATCAACCAGGTCGACCCCGGCCAGCGGCTGAACCACGACGTCTTCGCCATGCTGCGCGCGCGCCTGCAGCCGGAGCTGCTGGGCGTGCTGCACCTGGATGCCTCAGTGTCGGAGGCGCTCGCCTCGGCCCTCCCCGTGCGGCGCTACGCACCGCTGAGCAAGGCGGCCGAGGACATCGCGGTGTGCGCCGACCGATTGCTCGCCCGCCTTGTTACCCACCCACCCGCGCACGCCCCGCCGCAGCGCCAGGAAACGACACAATGAAACGCAACACCGGCCATACAGGCGACACCGGGTACGTGCCCAGCGAAGCACCCGGCTTCCTGCGCCTGTGGCCGGTGCGCTTCGTGGGCTGGGTCGTTGCGCTGGTCACGCTGCCCGCGCTGATCATCGCGCCGATGACCTTCGAGCAGCAGCTGGTGCTGTCGATCGGCATCTTCGCCGCGGCGCTGGTGACGAACCGCTTCCGGGGCCGTTTTGCCGGGCTGGTGATGATCTTCCTGTCGGTCGTCGTGTCCTCGCGCTATGCCTACTGGCGCGTGACCGAGACGATGTTCATGGACAACCCGCTGGACCTGGTGCTGGGCGTGGGCCTGCTGATGGCCGAGCTGTACGCCTTCGTGGTGCTGCTGCTGGGCTATGTGCAGACCGCCTGGCCGCTGGAGCGCAAGCCGGTGCCGCTGCCGGAAGACACGGCGCTGTGGCCGACCATCGACCTCTTCATTCCCACCTACAACGAGCCGATCTCGGTGGTGCGGCCCACGGTGCTGGCGGCCCAGTCGATCGACTGGCCGCGCGACAAGATCAAGATCTTCGTGCTGGACGACGGCCGGCGCGAGGAATTTCGCGTGTTCTGCGAAGAGGTCGGCGTTACCCACGTCACGCGCGACAACAACCGCCATGCCAAGGCCGGCAACATCAACGCGGCGCTGAAGAACACCTCCGCGGAGTTCGTCGCGATCTTCGATTGCGACCACATCCCCACCCGCTCGTTCATGCAGATCGCCATGGGCTGGTTCGGGCGCGATCCGAAGCTGGGCATGGTGCAGCTGCCCCACTACTTCTTCTCGCCCGATCCGTTCGAGCGCAACCTGGACACCTTCGGCACCGTGCCCAACGAAGGCGAGCTGTTCTACGGGCTCATCCAGGACGGCAACGACCTGTGGAATGCCACCTTCTTCTGCGGTTCCTGCGCCGTGCTCCGGCGCACCATCGTCGAGGAAGTCGGCGGCGTCGCGGTGGAAACCGTGACCGAAGACGCGCACACCGCCCTCAAGATGCATCGCCGCGGCTACAACACCGCCTACCTGGCGCTGCCCCAGGCGGCGGGCCTGGCCACCGAGAGCCTCTCGAGCCACGTGGGCCAGCGCATCCGCTGGGCGCGCGGCATGGCGCAGATCTTCCGCATCGACAACCCGCTCTTCGGACGCGGGCTGCACTGGGCGCAGCGACTGTGCTACCTGAATGCGATGCTGCACTTCCTGTATGGCCTCCCGCGCCTGATCTACCTGACCGCGCCGCTGGCCTACCTGTTCTTCGGCGCGAGCGTGATCCACGCCTCGGCCTCGATGATCTTCGCGTTCGCGCTGCCGCACATCCTGCATGCGAACCTCACCAACAGCCGCATCCAGGGACGTTTTCGCTACCTGCTGTGGAACGAGGTCTACGAGGCGGTGCTGGCCTGGTACATCTTCCGGCCCACGCTGGTGGCGCTCATCAATCCCAAGCTGGGCAGCTTCAACGTGACGGCCAAGGGCGGCCTGGTGCGCGAGGAGTTCTTCGACACCCTGATCGCCAAGCCCAGCCTGGTGCTGCTGCTGCTGAACTTCCTGGGCGTGGGCGCGGGCCTGTGGCGGCTGACCTGGGTCGATCCGCAGAACATCGCCACCGTGTGGCTCAACCTGGCGTGGACCTTCTACAACCTGATGATCCTGGGCGCCTGCGTGGCGGCCGCCAACGAGTCGCGCCAGGTGCGCGGCGCGCCCCGCGTGGCGCTGCAGGTGCCGGCCACCCTGTACTTCGCGGACGGGCATTCGGTGCGCTGCACCACGTCCGACTTCTCCGCCGGCGGGCTGGGCGTGGAGCTGCCGGCCGACATGCAGCTCGCGCAGGACGCGAACGTCGTGGTCGCGCTCTACCGCGGTGAAGCCGAGTCGCGCTTTGCCACCACCGTGCGCTTCAGCAAGGGACGGCACGTCGGCCTTCACTTCGCGCCGATGAGCCTTGTCCAGGAGCGCGCCCTGGTGCAATGCACGACGGCGCGCGCCGACATCTGGGCCGCGCGCTGGGGCAACCATCCGCGGCAAGGCATCCACCGGGTGCTGGGCCACATCGTGGGCATCAGCGGGACCGGCTTTCGCAACATGTTTGCCCACTATTACCGCGCTGCCACCTCCAGGCTGCGCCCCTCCGCGGTTTCGTCGTCGAAGCCGCCCGTCGAAGCGAAGGAACCCGTGTGACGACCTCCCTGCAAGCGCCCGGCCGTGTGGCGGCCCACCCGCGCCCGGCGCCGTACCGCGGAGCCACCGTGCTGGCGTTTGCCCTGGCCGCCGCGGCAACGGGCGGCGCGTGGGCGCAGCCCCAAGTCCAGCCCCAGGCGCGTCCGGCCACCCCGGTGGCCGCGGCCGCCGCACCCGGCGGTGCGGTCCGCGAGCTCAACCTCACGCAGCTGGGCATCGACTATGCGGTCCAACTGCGCGGCATCAGCGGCACCATCGGCATTCCGTTCAACGTGCGCGCGGACGAGCTGGTCACCGCCGCGTCGCTCAAGCTGAACTACGCGTACTCACCCTCGCTCATTCCGGAGCTCTCGCACCTGAAGGTCACGGTGAACGACGTGCTGGTCGCCACGCTGCCGGTGAACCGCGCCGAGGCCGGCAAGCCGCAGACGCAGGACATCGCGATCGACCGGCGGCTGATCACCGAGTTCAACCGCATCAACATCGAGTTGGTCGGGCACTACACGCGCGAGTGCGAAGACCCGGTCCACACCAGCCTCTGGGCACGCATCGACGCCTCGAGCACGCTCAGGCTGAACGTGTCGCCGCTCAAGCTCACCAACGACCTGGCCACGCTGCCGCAGCCTTTCTTCGACCGCCGCGACGTGCGGCGCGCGCGCATCCCCTTCGTGTTCGGCGGCGCCGAGTCGCCGCCGCTGCTCGAGGCGGCCGGCATCGTCTCGTCGTGGTTCGGCGCGCTGGCCGACTACCGCGGCGCCACCTTCCCGGTGACGCGCGGCGAACTGCCCGCTGGCCATGCCGTGGTGTTCGTGCTGCCCGACACCCAGATACCGAACCTCGTGCTGCCGGCCATCCAGGGCCCGGCCCTGGCGGTGGTCGACCACCCGCAGGACCCGGCTTCCAAGCTGCTGCTGGTGATGGGGCGCGATCCGGCCGAACTGCGCACCGCCGCGGCGGCGCTGACCCTGAACAGCCGCGCGTTCTCGGGCGATCGCAGCAGCGTCACCGCCTTCCAGGAGCCCGCGCCGCGCAAGCCCTACGACGCGCCGCGCTGGGTGCCCAGCGACAGGCCGCTCCAACTGGGCGAGCTCGCCACGGCCGCCGACCTGACGGTCTCGGGCTACACGCCCGACGTGGTGCGGGTGAACCTGCAACTGCCGCCTGACCTCTTCACCTGGCGCAGCCGCGGCATCCCGCTGGACCTGCAGTACCGCTACACGCCGCGGGTGCGGCCCGACCAGTCGACGCTCAACGTGAACGTCGACGACAACTTCATCGGCGCGTTGCCGCTGCGCTCGGCCAACCCCGCCGGGGACCGCTGGTGGAACCCGCTGGCCGTCAAGGTGATGCCCGACGGCACGGTGGCCGAAAACAGGCAGGTCATGCTGCCGCCGCTGGCCCTGGGCCCGCGCAGCCAGCTGCGCATGCACTACTACTTCGAGCCTTCGGGCGGGCGCTGCCTGCCGCTGCTGGACAACGTGCGCGGCTCGATCGACCCGACCTCCACCATCGACGTGTCGGGCTTCCCGCACTACATCGCGATGCCCGAGCTCGCGGCCTATGCCAATGGCGGCTTTCCGTTCTCGCGCATGGCCGACCTCTCGGAAACCGCGGTCGTCCTGCCCGACCAGCCCGAGGCCGCCGACACCGAGACCTACCTGGGCCTGCTCGGCCAGATCGGCCGCGCCACCGGCTACCCCGCGCTGCGCGTGAAGGTCGGCCGCTCGGCGGACGTCTCGCAGTGGGCCGACAAGGACCTGCTGGTGATCGGCAACCTGCAGAACCAGCCGCTCTTCGCGCAATGGGCCGCGAAGATGCCGCTGCAGCGCAACGGCACTTCGCCGCAGATCAGGCTCAACAGCTGGCTCGACAACGCGGTCGACTTCGTCATCGGCGCGCGCAAGCGCGAAGACTTGCCGGGCGCGATGCAGATCGCCGTGAGCGACGACGGGCGCGACGCGGTGCTGGCGGGCTTCGAGTCGCCGCTGCGCAGCGGGCGCAGCGTGATCGCGGCCGTCACCAACCCGGCCTCCAAGGAGGCCCTGCTGAACGCGCTGATGACGCCCGACCTGCTCAAGCGCATCCAGGGCAGCATGGCGATCGTGCGCGACACCCAGGTGCACAGCGTGCTGGGCGAAGACGTCTACTACGTGGGCCGCCTGCCGCCGATGGCCTGGCTGCAGTGGAACCTGTCGCGCAGCCCGCTGCTGCTGGCCGGGCTGGTGGTGGCGCTGGCCCTGCTCGGCGCCGCGGTGGCTTTCGCGAGCCTGCAGCTGCGCGCCCGGCGCCGCCTGCGTTGAACGCATCGACCGCCATGCCACGCCCCGCACCCCCCTCGTCCCCGCCAACCATCGGCAGGCGGCCGCTGCTCACGGCCGCCGTGCTGGGCTGGGCCGGGTCCCGCACGGCGTCCGCAGCACCGCCAGCGGCGCCCTGCCATCCCGCGTCCGACTGGGCGGCGTTCGCGTCGCGCCACATCCAGCGCGACGGCCGCGTGATCGACTTCAACACGCCGCAGCAGCAATCGACCTCCGAAGGCCAGTCGTACAGCCTCTTCTTCGCGCTGGTCCACGACGACAAGGCGACCTTCGCGCGCGTGCTCGCCTGGACCGAAGCCAACCTCGCGCAGGGCAGCCTGGCCAGCCACCTGCCGGCCTGGCAATGGGGCAAGAAGCCCGAGGGCGGCTGGGGCGTGCTCGATGCGAATGCGGCCTCCGATGCCGACCTGTGGATTGCCTATGCGCTCATGGAGGCCGGCCGGCTCTGGAACGAGCCGCGCTACGCCAGGCTCGGCCGCAGCCTGCTGGCGCTGGTGGTGCGCGACGAAGTGGTGGCGCTGCCCGGGCTCGGCCGCATGCTGCTGCCGTGGCCCGCGTCTGTGGCCAGCGGTCCGGTCTGGCGCCTCAACCCGAGCTACATGCCGCTGCAGCTGCTGCGCTACTTCCAGCAGGCCGATCCGCGCGGACCGTGGCGCGAAGTGGCGGACAACACCCTGCGCCTGATGGCCGCCGTCGCGCCCAAGGGCTTCGCGCCCGACTGGTGTGCGTGGTCGCAGACCGCCAACGCCTTCGTCGCCGATCCGGAGAAAGGCGCCGTGGGCAGCTACGACGCCATCCGCGTCTATCTCTGGGCCGGGATGCTGTCGGCCGGGGACCCGGATCACAAGGCCTTGCTGCAGCGCCTGAACGGCCCGCGCCAGTTGCTCGCGGAACGCCATCCGATGCCCGAATCGGTGGACACCGCCACCGGCACGGGGCGCGGCATGGGCCCCGCGGGCTTCGCCGGCGCACTGCTGCCGTACCTGAAGGCGCAGGCGCTGCCCGATGCCCTGGCCGCCGAGTCGGCCCGGTTGCCGGGCGGGCGCGCCGAGACATCGTCCCCAGCGGCGCCCGCCGCGCCGCTCCCGTACTACGAGCAGGTCCTGTCGATCTTCGGACAGGCCTGGCTGGACGGCCGCTACGAATTCGATCGCAACGGCCAGTTGCAACCCTCATGGAGACTGCTATGTCGATCCACCCGAACGGCATGACGCCGCTGTGTCCACCCTGGCTGCGCCGCGGCCCGGGACGCATTCCCGCCGCGCAATGGATGGCCTGCCTGGGCCTGCTCGCGGCCGTCTGCGCGAGCAGCCCCGCGCGGGCGCAGGCGGATGCCGGCGCCGCGCTCGTCGAGCAGGGCAACTATTGGCAGACGCAGGGCCGCGCGGACCTTGCGGAAGAAAGCTGGCGCAAGTTGCTGCGCGTCGATCCGCAGTCGGCCGATGCGATGTACGGCATGGCGCAGGTCGAGCTGTCGCGCGGCAATGCCGAGCCCGCACGCAGCTGGATTTCGCGGCTGCGCGCCGCGCATCCCAACGACAGCCGCATCGCCCGTCTCACGCAACAGGCGCAGCAACCCGGCCAGGGCAGCACGCTGCAGCGGGCACGCGCGGCGGCGCGCGCGGGACGCAGCGCAGAGGCAGTGGAGCTCTACCGCAGCCAGTTCGACAACCGCCCGCCGCCGGAAGCGCTGGCGCTGGAGTACTACCAGGTGCTGAGCAGCACGCCGCAAGGCGCGGACGAGGCCCGCAAGGGCATCGAGCAGCTGGTGAAGGAGCATCCCGACAACGCGAGCTACAGGCTCGCCCTTGCGCAGCTGCGCACCTACAGCGAACCCACGCGGCGCGAAGGCATCCGCAGCCTGGTGGAGCTGACCAAGCAGCCCACCGTGGGTACGGCCGCGCGCGCGAGCTGGCGCCAGGCGCTGATCTGGCTGGACGCGCGCGCGGCAGACATCCCGCTCTACCAGGACTACCTGGCCAGCAACCCGAACGACGCCGCGGTATCGGCACGCCTGGAGACGCTGACCACCGGCAAGGCGACCGCCGCCGCCTCGCCGGGGGTGCCGCTGGGCGAAGGCTTCAAGGCGCTGGACCGCGGCGACCCGGCCACCGCCGAGCAACGCTTCCAGCAGGCACTGCGCACCAAGGCCGACGACCCCGAGGCCCTGGGCGGCCTGGGCCTGGTGCGGCTGCGCCAGGAGCGCTTCGGCGAAGCGCAGGAGCTGCTGGAGCGTGCCGCGCGCGGCTCGGGCGGCAGCAAATGGAATTCGGCGCTGCAAAGCGCCACCTACTGGAACCTCGTCGGCCAGGCGCGCACCGCGCGCGAGAAGAACGACGCTCGCGGCGCGCAAGCGCTGCTCGAACGCGCGGTACGCATCGATTCGCGCGAGAGCGTCGGCCAGGTCGCGCTGGCGGACCTGCGCGCCGCGGCCGGCGAACTGCCGCAGGCCGAACAAGGCTACAAGCGCGTGCTCGAGAGCAAGCCTTCGGACACGCAGGCGCTGCGCGGCCTCATTGCCGTGTACGGCCGGCAGGGCCGCGCCGACGAGGCGATGGCGCTGGCCCGCCAGCTCACGCCCGAGCAGGCCAGCCAGCTCGGCGGCCTGCGCGACATCCAGGTCGAGCAGGCGCGCGCCAAGGCTCGCCAGCAGGCCGATGCCGGCGATGCCCCCGGCGCGCAGCGCACGCTCGAAGACGCGATGCTCGCCGCGCCTGACAGCCCCTGGGTACGGCTGGACCTCGCCAACATCTACCGCCGCCAGGGCCTCACGGCCGAAGCGCGCGGCGTGATGGAGGGCCTCCTGATGTCGCAGCCCGACATGCCCGATGCGCTCTACGCGAGCGCGCTGCTCGCCTCCGAAACCGGCGACGCGGCTGGCGGCATCCAGTACCTGGAGCGGATTCCCGCGGCGTCCAGGACGCGCGACATGGCGGCGCTGCAGCGCAGGCTCTGGGCGCTGTCGCAGGCGCAGCGTGCGCAGGCGCTCGCGCGCCAGGGCCAGGTGGACGCGGCGCGCCAGGTGCTCGGCCAGGCCGAGGCGGCCCTCAGCAGCGACATGCCGACCGAACTCTGGGGCCAGCTCGCCGGGGCGTATGCGGAAATCGGCGATGCGCCGCGTGCGCTCGCCATGAGCCGGCAGTTGCTCGCGCGCAGCCCGAACCCGGGCATCGGCGACCGGCTGCTCTATGCGTCGGTGCTGCTCAAGACGAAGCAGGACGTGGAGCTCTCCGCGGTGCTGCGCCAGCTGCAGCCCGCCGGCATGACCGCCGCGCAGCGCAGCGATTTCGACAGCCTGCGCATCGCCTTCGCGCTGCGCCAGACCGATGCCTTGCGCGAGGCCGGCAACCTCGAGGCCGCCTACAACGCCATGGCCCCCGTGCTGGCCGAGCGGCCCGACGATCCGCGGGCGATGGCCGCGCTCGCGCGCCTGTACTCCGCCGCACGCGACGAAACCCAGGCGCTTGCGCTCTACCAGCGCGTGCTGCAACGCAACCCCGCCGACCTCGACACCCTGCTGGCCGCGGCCGCCAGCGCCAGCGCGCTGCGCCAGCACAGCGAGGCCGAGAACTACGTGATGGCCGCCCTGAAGCAGGCGCCCGACCAGTCGCGCGTGCTGGCCGCCGCGGGCCGCGTCTATCGCAATGCCGGCGACAGCCGCAAGGCCGAGCAGTACCTGCGCGCCGCCGTGGAGACCGACAGCCGCGTCGCGACCGGCTTCGCGCCCGGCGCGGTGCAGGGCGGCCTGCCACCGGCCAACCCGTTCGCAGGGATGACGGGCGGCGCACCCGGTACGCCGGGACCTGCTGGCTACCCCGCCGCGGGAGGCAATCCGTTCGCGCAGGCGCGCATGCAGCCTGTGGCGTACGCGGCTGCACCGGCCTATCCGCCGACCTATCCCGCGGCACCGCCTGCGTATCCGACGAACCCGGCCTATCCCGTCGCGGGCGCGGTGCCGGCAGCCTATCCGCCGGGCGCGCTCCCGTGGAACGCCGGCACGCCGCCCGCCGCGGCTGGCAGCAAAGGCCGGCGCACGGCGTCTTCTGCCGCCTCGTCGCGCACGGCCGCTGCCGCGCGCAATACGCCGCAGGCTTCGGCCTACATCGCGGCGCCGGTGCAGCCTTATCCCGTGGCGGGCATGCAGCCGGTCGCGCCTGTGTATGCGCAGGCACCGCAGGCCTATCCACAGCAGGCCTATCCGCAAAGCTACCCGTACGGCCAGGCCGGCGGCATCGCGCCGCTGCCGGTTCCCGGCACGGGCGGCTCAGGCTGGAACGCGCCGCTGCGCACCGCAGCCCCCACCGATCCGGTGGCCGCCGAATTGCGCGAGCTGCAGGCGCAGCGCTCGATCAGCCTGACCGCCGGCACCGTCTACCGCAACAGCGCGGGCGAAGCGGGGCTCAGCCAGCTGTCGGATTTCCAGATTCCCATCGAGGCGCGTTTCCCGGTCGGCGAAGGCAAGATCGTCGTGGGCGTCACGCCCACGGTGCTCGATGCCGGAACGCCGTCCGCCGACTACCCCACGGGCAGCCGCTTCGGCGGCGGCCCGGGCGCGGCCATCACCGGCCTGCAGAACAGCACCAGCGCGGGCCAGCAGAACGCGTCCGGCGTCGGGCTGAGCGTGGGCTACGAAGGCAAGAACTTCGGCGCGAGCATCGGCACCACGCCGCTCGGTTTTCCGGAGACCAACGTGATCGGCAACGTGTCATATGCGGGCTCGTTCGGCGATTCGTGGAACGCCAAGGTCGACGTGTCGCGCCGCGCGGTCACCGACAGCCTGCTGTCGTTCGCCGGCGCAAAGGACCAGCGCACCAACGAGCGCTGGGGCGGCGTGGTCGCCACCGGCGTGCGCGGCGACCTGGGCTACGACGACGGCACCTACGGCGTCTACGGCTATGCGGCGCTGCATGGCATCACGGGCAAGAACGTCGCGAGCAACAGCCGCTTCGAGACCGGCGGCGGCGCCTACCTGCACCTCATCAGCAGCCCCAGTTCCAAGCTCACCCTGGGCATGAACCTGGGCCTGATGGGCTACGACAAGAACCTGAGCTACTACACCTTCGGACAAGGCGGCTACTTCAGCCCGCAGAGCTTCGTGAGCGTGGCGTTCCCGGTCGACTGGAGCGGCCGCAGCGACCGCCTGTCGTGGCGCCTGAATGCCTCGCTGGGTGTGCAGTCCTTCACCCAGAAGGAGTCGCCCTACTTCCCGACCGACAGCGGGCGTGCGCGGGATGCGGGAAGCGCGGCAGCCTACGCCGCCTCCCTGGGGCTGAGCAGCGCGCCCTTCACCGGCATGTACCCCCAGACCTCGAAGACCGGCCTGGCCTACAACCTGGCCGCGATCCTCGAGTACCAGCTTGCGCCCAAGATGTTCCTGGGCGGCTCGATCGGACTGAACAACGCGCAGAACTACCGCCAGCTGACGGGCGGCCTGTACCTGCGCTACGTGTTCGATGGCGCGAGCACGCTGGGCGTGCCCGCCGGCACCACGCTGCGCCCGCTGGTCTCGCCTTACACGCCGCTGCTCTGAACGGGGCTAGGGCTGCGGGGTCGGTTCGATCGGCGCGGACGGCGAATCTTCTTCCGCATCGCCGCGCCCCCAAGGGGGTGCGCGCTCGAACCCGGCGACCCAGCGCTTCATCTGGTCGGCCGGCAGCGGCTTGGCGATACCGTAGCCCTGGGCCAGGGTGCAGCCCATGGCTAGCAGCGCCTCGCCGTGCTGCAGCGTTTCGACGCCCTCGGCCACGGCGGTGCGCCCGAGCGCCTGCAGGAGCAGCAGGATGCCCTGGACGATCGCCCGGTCCGCCGCGCTGTCGAGCATGCCCCGGATGAACGATTGGTCGATCTTGACCGACGACACCGGCAGCTGGCGCAGGTAGGTGAGCGAGGAATAGCCGGTGCCGAAGTCGTCGATGGCCACCGCCACGCCCAGCGTCCGGCAGGCGTCCACGAAACGGGCCACGGTGGCGAACTGGCTGATCGCGGTGGTCTCCAGGATCTCGAGCTCCAGCGCGCCGGCGCCGAGCTTGGGGTACTGCACCAGTTGCTCCTCGAGCCGCTCGACGAAGTCGTGGCGCATCATGTGCAGCGGACTCACGTTGACGCTGACCGACATGCGCAGGCCCACGGCGCGCCAGTCGTACAGCTGCCGCAGCGCAGTGCCGATGACCCATTGGCCGACCTGCTCGGCCAGCACGTCGTCCTCGAGCAGCGGCACGAAATGAATCGGCTGCAGCAATCCGCGCTCCGGGTGCCGCCAGCGGATGAGCGCCTCGGCGCCCACCACGACGCCGCGGCGCATGTCGACCTTGGGTTGGTAGCACAGGAAGAACTCGCCCTGCGCCAGGCCTTCCTGGATGCGCTGGCGCTCGCGCACGACCTGTGCGTCGGCGTGGGCCTTCGGCGCATCGAAGTAATGCACCTTGCCATCGGCCGCGCGCTTGGCGAAGAAGGCCGCGTGCTGCGCGTCGCGCAAGGCGGCCTCGGGCGCCGGGCCGGTGCTGTCCAGCAGCCGGGCGCCGAGGCTTCCGGCGAGGCTCGCGGTCTGGCCCCGCCACTCCCAGGGTTCGGCCAGCGCCACGAGGATGCGCTCGAGCACCTCGTGGCATTGCGGCGGCCCCAGGCCGGCGAACACGGCCGCGAACTCGTCGCCGCCGATGCGCGCCACCAGCGACTCGCGCGGCAGCTGCGCCTTGATCCGCCCGGCTGCTTCGACCAGCGCGGCATTGCCGCCGGCCATGCCCAAGCGCTGGTTGAGCTCGCCGAAGCGATCCAGGTCGATGTCGCAGACCAGCGCCAGGCGCTTGCCCGCACGCGCCCAGTCCGCAATGAGCGGCGACAGCACCTCGTCGGCGGGAAGGCGTTTCAGCTCTTCTTCGGGCGAGGTGGAACCGTGTGAGCGCTTGTTCGGCAAAAGTTTGAACTCCGGAAGATCGCAGGCCGTTGCCGTTCTCTGGATCGGCCCCTAGCCGCAATAGACACCGACGATGCGGCCGGTGGGGTCGACCTGCAGGTTGAGCCGGCTGGGGTCTTGCGCCGGGCTCGCCGTTTCTGTCGCCGGCACCGTGCGGCCCGTCTTGGCGCCCGCACGTTGCAGCATCTCCTGCAGCAGCGACTGGCTCGCCTGCAACCCGAGCCCGAAGCGGGCGGCCGCGGCCTGGCAGCTTTCGGGCGGCGGCGCGAAGCTCGGCGGCTCGGGCACCTCGGAGGTCAGCGGCCTGTCCTTGGGTGGGGCCGCGCAGCCCGCCAGCACCAGGGCCAGCGTCGACAGGCAAAGCCAGCTTCGACCATTCTTCATGCGCATACTTTTTTGCTCCTTGAGACTGGGCTGAAGCTTATTCGCCAAAAACGACGTGCCGCGCACAGGGTAAGCCAGCCGAACCCAAAGCATCAACTAATTCGCGATGCGTACCGGTCCCGCCTTTTCGATGGCGTATGCTGAAAGCGATGCATGCAGCTCCGGCCCGATGGGCGCACCCTTCATGACACAGCACCCCGACACCGTTTTCCTGGTCGACGTCGACAACACCCTGCTCGACAACGACCGCGTCGTCGGCGACCTGCGCGCCCACCTCGACGAAGCCTTCGGCACCGAGAGCGCCAGCCGCTACTGGACCGCCTTCGAGACGCTGCGCAGCGAGCTCGGCTACGTCGACTACCTCGGCGCGCTGCAGCGCTACCGGGCCGAGGAAAGCAGGCGCGGCATGAGCGATTCGCGGCTGCTGCTGATGTCCAGCTTTCTCATCGACTATCCCTTCACCGACCGCCTTTATCCGGGCGCGCTCGATGCACTGACGCATCTTCGGCGCCACGGCCCCACGGTGATCCTGTCCGACGGCGATGTGGTGTTCCAGCCACGCAAGGTGCAGCGCTCGGGCCTGTGGGACGCGGTCGAAGGCCGTGTGCTGATCTATGTGCACAAGGAGCAGATGCTCGACACCATCGAGGAGTGCCACCCCGCCGCGCACTACGTGATGGTGGACGACAAGCTGCGCCTGCTCTCCGCCATGAAGGCGATCTGGGGAGCGAAGCTCACCACCGTCTTCGTGCGGCAAGGCCACTACGCGCTCGATGCGCAGGCCATTGCCGCCTACGCGCCCGCCGACATCACGATCGAACGGATCGGCGACCTCATTCAAATCGACGACTGGGCACCCAAGAAATGAGTCAAAAAACCAATCCCCTCGCAGGCAAACCTGCCCCCCTCGAATTGCTGGTGAACGTGCCGCGCCTGATCTCGGCGTACTACACGGGCCGGCCCGACCCATCCGTGCCTGCGCAGCGCGTGGCCTTCGGCACCTCGGGCCATCGCGGCTCGTCGTTCGACGATGCGTTCAACGAATGGCATGTGCTGGCGATCAGCCAGGCGATCTGCGACTACCGCAAGCAGAAAGGCATCGACGGCCCGCTGTTCCTCGGCATCGACACGCACGCGCTTTCCACGCCCGCCTTCAGCAGCGCGGTCGAAGTGCTGGCGGCCAACGGCGTCGAGCTGATGCTCTCGAAGGACGACGAATACACGCCGACGCCCGCCGTGTCGCATGCGATCCTGGTCTACAACCGCGGACGCACCACGGGGCTGGCCGACGGCATCGTCATCACGCCCTCGCACAACCCGCCCGAGAGCGGCGGCTTCAAGTACAACCCGCCCAACGGCGGCCCTGCCGGCACCGACATCACCTCCGCCGTCGAAGCCGCCGCCAACAAGATGCTGGCGAACAAGCTCGAAGGCGTGAAGCGCATGCCGCTCGCGCAGGCCCTGAAGGCTTCGACCACGCACCGGCACGACTACCTGAACACCTACGTCGAAGACCTCGCGCAGGTGCTCGACATGGATGCGATCCGCGGCGTGCAGATCGACCTCGGCGTCGATCCGCTAGGCGGTGCCGGGGTGCACTACTGGCCGGCCATCGCCGAGCGCTACAAGCTCCAGCGCCTCACGGTGCTGAACCAGGAGGTCGATCCGACCTTCCGCTTCATGTCGCTCGACTGGGACGGCCGCATCCGGATGGACCCGTCCTCGCCCGACGCGATGCACAAGCTGATCGCGCTGAAGGACCGCTTCGGCATCGCCTTCGCCTGCGACACCGACCACGACCGCCACGGCGTGGTCACGCGCAGCGCGGGCCTGATGCAGCCGAACAGCTACCTTGCGGTGATGATCGACTACCTCTACACGCACCGTCCGCAATGGCCCGCGGGTGCGGCTGTCGGCAAGACGGTGGTGAGCAGCCAGATGATCGACCGCGTCACTGCCCGGCTCGGCCGCAAGCTCTACGAAGTGCCGGTGGGCTTCAAGTGGTTCGTCGATGGGCTTGTGGATGGATCGCTCGGCTTCGGCGGCGAAGAAAGCGCGGGTGCGACCTTCCTGCGCCACGACGGCTCCGCATGGACCACGGACAAGGACGGCATGGTGCCCGCCCTGCTCTCGGCCGAGATCGCCGCGTGCACCGGACGAGACCCGGGCGAGCGCTATGCGGAGTTGACGCAGGCGCTGGGACAGCCGGTGTCCGACCGCGTGGATGCAGCGGCCACTGTCGAGCAGAAGAAGAAGCTGTCGAACCTGTCACCGCAGCAGGTGAGCTCGACCGAACTGGCGGGCGACAAGATCGAAGCCGTGTTAAGCCATGCGCCCGGCAACGGCGCGGCCATCGGCGGCGTGAAGGTCGTCACCGCCAACGGCTGGTTCGCGGCGCGGCCCTCGGGCACGGAGAACATCTACAAGGTCTACGGCGAGAGCTTCAAGGGGGCGGAGCACCTTGCGCGCATCCTCGAAGAGGCGCAGCAGTTGGTGGACAAGGCGCTGTCGAGCTGAAGCCAGGGCTGCCGGCATGGAAGCCCACGCGCTGCGCCTGAACCCGGGCGACGATCTGCGCGCCGCGCTCGATGCGGCGCTGAAGCAACGTGGTATCGAAGCGGCCTTCGTGGTCTCCGGCATCGGCAGCCTCCGCGGCGCGCGCATCCGGTATGCCGGTGTGGAAAGCGCTGCTGTGCTCGAAGGCGATCTTGAAATCCTCACGCTGTCCGGCTCGCTTTCGCCGGATGGCTCTCATCTGCACATCAGCGTGTCGGATGGCGCGGGCCAGGTTCGCGGCGGCCATGTTGCGCCGGGCTGCACCGTGCGCACCACGGCCGAAATCCTGATCGCGTGGCTGCCCGAATGGCACTTCGCCCGCGAGCACGATCCAGCAACCGGCTATCCCGAACTGGTGCCGCGTTCCAAGCCCTGAATCGCAGGGCTCAATGCGGCTCTTTGTTGAGGTCGTACTTCATCACGCGGCCGTGGCGGCCTTCGATGTCGCGCTCGACCGAATACACATCACCGCTCGGCGGTTGGCGCTGCGTCAGCACCGTATCGAGCGTGGCGATGTCCTCGGCATCGAGCTGCAGTGACAGCACCTTCAGGTGGTCCGCCAGATGGTCGCCGCGCCGCACGCCGACGATCACGCCCGCCACCTGCGGTTGCTGCAGCACCCAGCGCATCGCGACCGTGGCAATCGAGGTGTCGTGCCGCTGCGCCACCTTCTGCAGCTGCAGCAGCAATTGCTGGAACAGGTCCCATCCGCCGAAGTCATCGATGACGAGCTTGTACTTGACCAGCGAACGGTTCTCGAACGGCTCCTGAGGTTCGCTCGCACCGAGCCAGCGCTCCGAAAGAAACCCGCCGGCCACGCTGCCGTAGCACAGCAGCTGGATGCCCGACGCCGCGCAGTACGGCGCGAGCGTCGGCTGCGGCCGCTGGTCGAGCAGCGAGTACTGCACCTGCATGCTGCGCAGCGGCACATCGGCATCGACCAGTTCGCGCACCCGCGCGGTGTCGAAATTGGTGCCGCCCAGCAGCTCGATCTTGCCGACGCGCTGCAGCTCCTGCAGCCAGTGCGCCACTTCCACGTAGCGCGGCACGCCGTAGTCCCACCAATGGAACTGCACGAGGTCGAGCCGCTCGACGCCCAGGCGCTGCAGCGACCGATCGATGGTCTGCTCGACCTGGCGCTTGTCGATCTGCGCGAGCGTCGCGAGGTCGGGCACGAACTTGGTGTGCACGCGCAGTCGCGCAAGGCTGTCGCTGCCGTGGCGAGCGATGTGCTCGCGCCGGAAGTCGCCGATCAGCTCCTCCACGCCGGTGTAGATGTCGGCGCAATCGAAGGTGGTGATGCCGGCTTCGTAGTAGGCGGCCATGTCGGCGATGGCCGTGGCGCAGTCGATGCCGCCGTGCCCGCCGGCCAGTTGCCAGCCGCCCTTCAGCAGGCGGGAAATCGAATAGTTCGGCGCGAGGTCGATGCGTTGCGGTTGGCTCATGGGTTTGTCTTCGATGGGTGGACCACGGCCGTGGTGTCGGCGTGGCGGAAAACGCGCGTCGCGGTGCGCGTGATGCGAAAGCGCGAGGGGCAATGCGGATCGGGGCACGCCACCTCGGCGTCGGTGCTCATCCAGTCGTTGGCGTCTGTGGGGCGCTGCTTGGCCGCGAGCAGCGGCAGCAAGGCGCCCAGCGAATAGATCGAGAAGCCCTGCCCCTCGGGCAGGTGCAGCATCTCGCCGCGCAGCTCGAAGTAGTCGCCGACCTTGGCGTTGCAATAGAGCTTCGCGCCTTCGGGCGCGACCACTTCGACGCGCAGGTCGTAGAGCGTGAAGGTGCCGTCGTCAGCCGTTGTCGTGCGGGTCATGGTTCAGGGGTTCGGTGGGGTGACGGACAGGATGATTTCGGTCGCCGCGGTCGAGGCGTTCAGGTAGCGGTGCGGCAGCCGCGCGTCGAAGGAAATGCTCTCGCCGGCTTTCACCGCGTAGTCGACGCCCGCGACCTGCGCCACCAGCGCGCCCGCGACGACGTAGACGCATTCGGCCGATTCGTGGCCGCGCGGCTCGTCGGCGGACATCTGGCCCGGCTTGAGCACGGCGCGCAGCACCTCGAGCTGTCCCGCACCGGCGGTCAGGCGCTCGTAGGCCACTTGGCCCTTGGGCGCGGTGAGCATCACGCGCTGGTTCGGGCGGCTGATCCAGACCGTGGGCGGCGTCGGCTCCGAGAACAGCGAGGACACCGATTCGCCGAACACACCGGCGAGCCGGCGCAGGGTTTCCAGGCTGGGATCGGTGACGGCACGCTCGATCTGGCTCAGCAGCGTCGCGGAGACGCCCGCCTGCGCGGCCAGTTCGCGCAGGGACAGGCCGCGGGCCGTTCGCAATTCCTTCAGTCGGTCGCCGATCATGGGCTGGGTCTTCCTTTGCTTCTTGTTTGTGCATTCACACAGCACAACGACCGGGATGGTATGTACGGTTCTGGTGCACGTCAAGCGCTAGAGTTCTCTGCAATTCCTCCAGCATTTCAAGCGAATATTGCCGCCGAACCTACTTGTGCTTTGTGCATTTTCTCTGCACACTCCGCGGCCAGATCGTGCAGTAATACTTTATAGGAGCATCGAGATGGCCGACCCGCATCCCCCCACACCTCCCACCCGGCGACGCCTCGGACACCGCTGGCTGCTGGTCTTTCCGTTCATCTGGCAGGCCTGCCTCGCGCCCGCCGTGAACGACGTCGCGCTCACCCCATTCGGACTGCCCTTCCCCATGTTCTGGCAGATGGCGGGCATCGTGCTGACCAGCGTCGTCATCGCGATCGTGTTCCGCCTCGATGCCAAAGCCGGAGTGGAAGCAGAGGAAGCTGCCTTCCTCGCCCACAGCCTGAAGACCCACGAGGACGGCGCACCATGAAGCTCGCCATCGTCCTGGCCATCCTGCTCGCGACCGTGGCGGGCGCCATCGCCTACGGCCGCCGCACACGCCGCGCCAACAACTTCGGCGACTGGGCCGTCGGCGGGCGCAGCCTCGGCACGCTGATCTTCTGGTTCATGAACGCGGGCGAGGTCTACACGACCTTCGCGGTGCTCGGCATCTCGGGCTACGCCTGGGCCCTGGGCGCGCCGGCGTATCTCGCGTTCTGCTCGGTCTCGATGAGCTACGCGGTCGGCTATTGGCTGATGCCGCGGATCTGGCGCGCGGGGCGCATCGGCAAGCTGCTCACGCAATCCGACTTCTTCGCCGCGCGCTACGAGGCGCCCTGGCTGGGCGTGCTGACCGGCGTGGTCGGTATCGCATCGCTCGTTGTCTACGTGCAGATCCAGCTTGTGAGCCTCGGGTTGATCGTGCAGCTCACGCTGGGCAACAGCATCACGAGCGAAGCCGCGACCATCGGCGCAGGGGTTCTGATGATCGCGTTCGTCTTCGTCGCGGGCGTGCGTTCCGCCGCCTTCGCCGCGGGCGTGAAGGACGTGCTGATGGTGGTCGTGGTGGTGCTGCTGAGCGTCACCGTGGCGAGCAAGGTGGGCGCGGCCTCGCTGCTCGACCTGTTCTCGATGGCGGAGGCGAAGCACCCGGGCATCGGCAAGTTCCCGGGGCTGGACGCCACCTCGCCGACCACCGCGATCTGGCTCATGACCTCGGCCATCAACATCGCGCTGGGGAACTGGGTGTTCCCGCACCTGTTCCAGATGTCGTACACGGCGCACAGCGCGACGGCGATCCGGCGCAACGCGATCTGGCAGCCGCTGTATTCGCTGGCTTATTTCTTCATCATCCTGCTGGGCTTTGCGGCGTTGCTGGCGCAGACGCAGCCGCCGGGCGGCAATCTGAACGCGGCGCTGCTGCAGTTCGTGTCCGACCGCTATCCGGCGTGGACGGTCGGGCTGCTGGCGGGCACTGGCTTTCTGCTGGCGCTGGCGCCCGGGTCGCTGCTGCTGCTGACGGCCGGGTCGATCTTCACGCGCAACGTGGTGCGGCCATTCAGGAGCGGCCTGAGCGAGCACGCTTCACTGGCACTGTCGCGCGGCTCGCTGGTGGTTTTTGCAGCGATCGCCGTGTGGCTGTCGGTGAGCCAGAAAGGCTCGCTGGTGAAGATCCTGCTCGATGCATATTCGGCCATCGGCATGCTCGCGCCCGGCGTGTTCCTGGGCTTCCTGTGGCGGCGTACTAGCGCCATCGGCGTGCTGGCCGGGCTCGTGGCCGGCTTCGTCGCGCTGCTGGCGCCTTTCGCGGCGAAGTTCTGGGCCGCGACGGTGCCGCAGTGGGAGGCCGGCTTGATCGCGATGGCCATCAATGCCGCGGTCGTCGTTGCCGTGAGCCTCGTGACGAAGGCGCCGCAGCCCAAGGCGGTCGCGCTCGGACTGCAGGACGACAGTCCGCCTGATGCGGCTCAGGTCGGCGCACTCGCCAGCCTGCGCTCCAGCCACACGCTGTAGCGCGAGAGCCCGAAGCACAGCACCCAGTACACGGCGGCGATGAAGAGATACCCCTCGAGGTAGAACGGCCGCCAGACCGGGTCGCCGCCGAGCGCGAGGCCCAGCGCACCGGTCAGCTCGAAAAGGCCCACGACGGTGACCAGCGAGGTGTCCTTCAGCGTGCCGACCACGCTGTTGGTCAGCGCGGGCACGACGAGGCGCAGGGCCTGCGGCAGCACGATGTCGCGCTGCACCGGCCAGCGCCCGAAGCCCAGTGCCATCGCCACCTCGGTCTGCCCGCGCGGCACGGCCTGCAGGCCGCCGCGGATGATCTCGGCAAGATAGGCCGCGACGAACAACGTGAGGCCCGCAAGCACCCGCACCAGCACGTCCGGCTGCCAGCCCGCCGGCCACAACAGTGGCAGCAGGAACGACGCCATGAACAGCACCGAGATCAGCGGCACGCCGCGCACCAGCTCGATGTAGCTCGCACTCAGCGTGCGCACCACCGGCCAGCCCGAGCGACGGCCCAGCGCGAGCAGCAGCGCGAGCGGAAAGGCCAGCGCCAGTCCCACGACCGCGAGCCCGATGGTCAGCGGCAGGCCACCCCAGCGGCTCGTCGGCACATGACTCAAGCCCATGACGCCGCCGCGCATCAGCAGCACGAACAGCAGCAGTGCAACGAGCCACAGCGGCACCAGCCACCAGCGCCAGCTGCGCGGCCAGGCGCTCAGCATGGTGACGGCAGACAGCACGACCACCGCGATGGCCGGGCGCCATTGCTCTTCATACGGAAAGCGGCCGAACAGCATCGGCCGCCACTTCTCGGCCACCACGCCCCAGCAGGCGCCGTGCTGCACCGTGCGGCAGGCTTCTGCATCGGGGCGGAACACCGCGTGCACCACGGCCCAGTCGACGATGTGATAGCCGACCCAGGCGAGAAGCGCGATCAGCGCCACCGTCGCGAGCGCACGCCAGGGCGAACCCCAGAGTTCGCTGCGCCATGCAATCGGGCCTTGCGCGACGTTTCTCATCGCCAGCCCCGCAAAGCCACGCGCGCGTTGTAGCGGTTCATGCCGAAGGAGATCACGAGCGACATCAGCAGGTACACCGCCATGATGATCGCGATGCACTCGAAGGCCCGGCCGTTCGAGCCGATGGTGGTGTTGGCGACCGACACCAGTTCCGGATAACCGACGGCCACGGCCAGGGACGAATTCTTGACGAGGCTCAGCATCTGGTTGGTGAGCGAAGGCACGATCACCCGCAGCGCCTGCGGCAGGATCACGATGCGCAGCTGCTGCACCGACGACAGCCCCAGCGCCTGCCCCGCCAGCACCTGCCCCTGCGAGACCGAGAGAATGCCAGCGCGCACGATCTCCGCGACGAACGAGGCGGAATAGAAGGTCAGGCCCGCGACGATGGTCACGTACTCGGGACTCAGCGCCGCGCCGCCACTCACACTGAAATCCCCGCGCTCGGGCCATTCGAAATGCGTAGGCCACCAACCGCCCTCGCCCGCCACGGGCCACGGCACGCTGAGCCCGCCCTTGCTGAGCCACACGCCCGGCAGCAGCCGCACGGGCTCGGTCGGGTCGGGCAGCAGATTGGCCATCGCGAAGGCCAGCATCAGCAGTTGCACGAGCAGCGGCACGTTGCGCAGCAGTTCGACATATGCGGTGCAGATGCCGCGCAAAAGCACATGGGGCGCAAGCCGGCCGATGCCGATCAGGGTGCCGAGCACGACCGAGAAAATCGCCGCGGGCACCGCCGCCCGCACCGTGTTGATCAGCCCCGCGAGGAAGGCGCGCCAGAACGGCTGGCTGGCGTCGAAATCGAGCCAGCCCTCGCTGATCGAGAAGCCCGCGGGCTCGGTGAGAAAGTCGAAGCCGGAGCGCACGCCGCGCGCGCGCAGCACGTCGAGCGCGTGGAGCACCACCCAGACGGCGCCGGCCACGACGGCCAGCACCAGCAGCGCCTGGACGACCCAGGCCAGCCAGGCGCCGCGGCGCGAGGCCCCCCGGCTCATCGAACCGGTGGTGCGTAGATCAGGCCGCCCTTGTTCCAGAGGTTGTTCGAACCGCGCGGCAGCTTGAGCACCGACTTCGGCCCGACGTTGCGCTCGAACACCTCGCCGTAGTTGCCTACAGCCTTGATGGCGCGGAACGACCAGTCCTTGTCGAGGCCCAGCAGCTTGCCGAGGTCTTCACCCGTGCCGACCAGGCGCTGCTGCGCAGGGTCCTTGCTGTTGGCCTTGAGCTCGTCGGCGTTGGCCTGCGTGACGCCGGCTTCCTCGGCTTCGATGAGCGCGTTGGGCACCCACTTGGCAATGGCGAACCATTCGTCGTCGCCGCGGCGCACCAGCGGCGCGAGCGGCTCCTTGGAGATCAGCTCGGGCAGGATGACGTAGTCGTCGGGGTTCGGCGCTTCCTTGTTGCGCAGGCCCGCCAGCGCCGATGCGTCGGTGGTGAAGGCCTGGCAGCGGCCCGAGAAGAAGGCCTTGAACGAGGCCTCGAAGCTCTCGAAGACGACGGTCTTCACGGGGATGTTCTGCGCACGGAAGTAGTCGGAGACGTTCTTCTCGTTGGTGGTGCCCGACTGCGTGCAGATGGTGGCGTTCTTGAGCTGCTTGGCGCTGGTCACCTTGAGCTTCTTGGGGACCAGGAAGCCCTGGCCGTCGTAGTAGGTGATGGTGGTGAAGTTGAAGCCGAGCGAGGCGTCGCGGGTAAGCGTCCAGGTGGTGTTGCGCGCGAGGATGTCGATTTCGCCGGCCTGCAGGGCCGAGAAGCGCTGCTGCGAATTGAGGGGCACGAAATCGACCTTCTTCGCATCGCCGAGCACGGCCGCGGCAATGGCGCGGCAGGTGTCTACATCCAGGCCCGACCAGTTGCCCTGGGTGTCCGGTGCGGAGAAGCCCGCGACCCCGTTGGTCACGCCGCACTTGACGGTGCCGCGCTGCTTGACCGCGTCGAGCGTCTTGCCTGCGAAGGCTGGCGCGGCGGTGGCGAGAGCGACCAGGGATGCGGCGGCGATCAGCGCCGGGCGAAATCGGTTCTTCATGGGTGTGTTCTCCTCAACATTCAACAAAAGCCAGTGTACGGGCCGCCGCCGCGGGACGCCAAAGAACAGTCTGTTGGATGCATATGCCCGGTCGCGCTGCGATACCGCAATACCATACGGCCCTTTATCAACTCTCCCGAACAGGAACCACACAATGTTCAAGTCCGACGACACCGGCAAGCTCGTTCTGCGCCTCGCGCTGGGCATCCTCATCCTGCTGCACGGCGTGGCCAAGGTCACCAAGGGTGTCGATGGCATCGGCGGCATGCTCGCCTCGCACGGCCTGCCGGCCTTCCTGGCCTATGCGGTCTATGTCGGTGAAATCCTGGCGCCGGTGCTGCTCATCGTCGGCCTGTTCACGCGGCCGGCGGCGGTGGTCGTGGCGATCAACATGCTGGTGGCGATCTGGCTGGTGCACCGCAAGGACCTCGGCGCATTGAACGGCCAGGGCGGCTGGGCGCTGGAACTGCAGGGCATGTTCCTGTTCGCGGCGATCTCTCTGGCTTTCACGGGCGGCGGCCGCTTCGGCCTGAGCAACAAGTAACGGCCGGGTTCGGATCAGTCGTCGTCGGCCGCATCGAGGCCCGGAAACAAGACCTCGGTGTAGCCGAAGCGCGAGAAATCGCGCACCCGCATCGGGTACAGCTTGCCCAGCAGATGATCGACTTCATGCTGCACCACACGCGCATGAAACCCGCTGGCCACCCGATCGATCGGATCGCCGTACGGATCGAAGCCGGTATAGCGGATGTTGGCGAAGCGCGGCACCACGCCGCGCAGGCCCGGCACCGAAAGACACCCTTCCCAGCCCTCTTCCTCGTCCTCGCCGATGGGCGTGATGACGGGGTTCAGCAGCACGGTGCGGGGCACCGGCGGCGCGTCGGGGTAGCGGGGGTTGACGATGTCGGTGCCGAAGATCACGAGTTGCTGGTCCACGCCGATCTGCGGTGCCGCGAGGCCGGCGCCGTTGACCGCATGCATGGTCTCGAACATGTCGCGCACCAGGAGGTGCAGCTCGTCGGTGTCGAAAGCGGCGACCGGCTGCGCGATGCGCAGCAGCCGGGGGTCGCCCATCTTGAGTATTTCGCGAATGGCCATCGCGCGATTATCGCGACAGCCTCACGCCGGGATCACGGAGGGGCCTGGTTCGAGTTCTTCGAGTCTGGCGAGGTCCACAGCCGCGCCCGGCCTTGAGGCATCTGCTGCGGCTGCGAAGGCGTGATGCCAGGAACGCCGCCACCGGCGGAAGGCGGGCGTGCACCACCACCGCCCCAGCCAGCGCCCGGCGGGCGTGCAGCGGGATAGCCCGGCCGCACCGCGGGGTAGCCTGGACGCACGGCCGGATAGCCAGGACGGCCGTAATACGGGCGACGGTCGTAATAGCGGCCACGCTCGTAATAGCCCCCGCCCTGGATGTAGACCGGCGCTGGCGCGACGACCACAGGCGACGGCTCGGAGTAGTACGGCTCCGAGTAACCACCGGAGTAGCCCCCCGAGTAATACGGATCGCCCGGGACTGCCACGCAGCCTGTCAGCAGCGCAACGCCACCGAGGGCAATGCTGGCACCAAGAACGCGAATTTTCTGCATGAGGGGCTCCTTGTTGGCCTTCAGTCTTCTTTCAACGTCAGGTTGTAGACCCTGTTGACTGCGCTGCGATGAAGTCACGTAACGGCCGGTAAAGAGGCGGCCCCGCCGAACCTCACTCCTTGACGCCGTTCTCGAGAATCTCCAGCATGCGCGCCTCGTCGATCACGGCCACTCCGATTTCCCGGGCCTTGTCGAGCTTGCTGCCGGCGTCTTCGCCGGCCACGAGGTAATGGGTCTTCTTGCTGACGGAGCCGGCGACCTTTGCACCGGCTGCCTCCAATTTATCCTTCGCCTCGTCGCGGCCCAGCGTAGGAAGGGTACCGGTGATCACGAAGGTCAGGCCCGCCAAAGGCTTGGGCGCGCGGGCTGCGGGCTCGCCCTCTTCCCAGTTCAGCCCGCAGGCGCGTAACTGCTCGACGACCTCGCGGTTGTGCGGCTGGTCGAAGAAGGTGCGCAGGCTTTGCGCCACCACGGGGCCCACGTCGTTGACCTCGAGCAGTTGTTCTTCGGTCGCGTCCATGATGGCGTCCAGCTTGCCGAAATGCTTGGCCAGGTCCTTCGCCGTGCTTTCGCCCACGTGCCGGATGCCCAGGCCGAACAGAAAGCGCGGCAGCGTGGTTTTCTTGGAGGCCTCGAGCGCATCGACGAGGTTCTTGGCCGACTTCTCCGCCATGCGGTCCAGGCCCGCGAGCGTGGTGAATCCGAGCTTGTAGAGATCGGGCAAGGTGCGGATGAGGTTGGCATCCACCAACTGCTCGACCAGCTTGTCGCCCAGGCCATCGACGTCGACCGCGCGCCGCGCCGCGAAGTGCAGGATGGCTTCCTTGCGCTGCGCTGCGCAGAACAGGCCGCCTGTGCAGCGGTAGTCGACCTCTTCCTCTTCGCGCACGGCATCGGAGCCGCACACGGGACACTGGTGCGGCATGGTGAACACCGGGCCGCGTTCGCCCTCCGGCTTCGCAAGGCTCTCGGGCACCACCCCGACCACTTCGGGAATCACGTCGCCCGCGCGCCGCACGATGACCGTGTCGCCCACGCGAACGTCCTTGCGCCGCGCCTCGTCCTCGTTGTGCAGCGTGGCATTGGTCACCGTCACGCCGCCGACGAACACGGGCGCCAGCTTGGCGACCGGCGTGAGCTTGCCCGTGCGACCGACCTGGATCTCGATGCCCAGCACCTCGGTCAATTGCTCCTGCGCGGGGTACTTGTGGGCCACGGCCCAGCGCGGCTCGCGCGAGACGAAACCCAGCTGCCGCTGCAGCTCGACGCTGTCGACTTTGTAGACCACGCCGTCGATGTCATAGGGCAAGGCATCGCGCTGGCGGCCGATGTTCTCGTGGAACGCGATCAGCTCGATGGCACCGGTCGCCCGCGCGGTCTGCGTGGCCACGGGAAAACCCCAGGCATGGAACTGCTGCAGCCAATCGAACTGCGTCGGGCAATCCGGCCCGCCCTCCGCGGCGGGCGTGACCTCGCCAAGTCCGTATGCAAAGAAGCTCAGCGGCCGCGCCGCGGCAATCGCCGGATCGAGCTGGCGCACCGCGCCGGCCGCCGCATTGCGCGGGTTGACGAACACCTTCTCGTTCTTCTGGCCGGCCGCGATCTTCTCGCGCTGACGCTCGTTGAGCGCATCGAAATCGGCGCGCTTCATGTAGACCTCGCCACGCACCTCGACCACGGGCGGCGCCTTGCCGGCCAGGCGCAGCGGAATCTCGCGCACCGTGCGGATGTTCTGCGTGACCTCTTCGCCGACTTCTCCGTCGCCGCGCGTTGCGGCCTGCACCAGCACGCCGTTCTCGTAGCGCAGGTTCATGGCAAGACCGTCGAACTTGAGTTCGCACACATACGAGACCTGCGGCCCGTCTTCGGCGAGGCCCAGTTCCTTGCGCACGCGCGCATCGAAGGCGCTCGCGCCGGCCGGCGTGATGTCGGTCTCGGTGCGGATCGACAGCATCGGCACCTTGTGGCGTACTTTGGTGAAGCCGTCGAGCACCTTGCCGCCCACGCGCTGCGTCGGCGAATCGGGGGTCCGCAGCTCGGGAAACTCCGCCTCCAGCGCTTGCAGGCGCTGGAACAGCTTGTCGTACTCGGCGTCGGGCAGCGCGGGCGCGTCGAGCACGTAGTAGAGGTGGGCGTGCTTGTGGAGCTGTTCGCTCAGTGCGGCGGCTTCGCGTGCCGCTTCGTCGCGCGTCGTCATGTGGGTGTCTCCCGAAAAAATCGGATCAGCTGAAGAGGCGGCGGGCCAAGGGTGAACCGGCCGCCAGATCGCGCGCGTCGAGCGTGTCGTAAAGCTGCTCGAGGTCGTTGCCGATGACGTCCATCGTCTCGTCGCGCAGCAGCTGTCCGTCGCTGTCGGTCACGACGCCGTCCATCTCACGCGCGAGCGTGGCAGCGGCTTCGCGCATGCGGCGGAACGGCTCTTCGGCGCGGTCCACCTGTGGCACGTCCAGGCTCAGGCTGAGTTCGCGGATGGCCGATTGCGCAGGGTCGTCGGCCAGTGCGGCCTGGGTATCGAACGCCAGCCCCAAGATCGGCGGCAACCCGATCTCCCCGGTCGGCAGCACCATGCGTCCCGGAATGATGCCGGCCACGAAGCCGAGCCGCGCGGCGTTCTGCTGCACATAGCCCGGGCTCCACGCCGCATGCAGCGCGCGCAACACGAAGCCCAGTTGCGCATCGTGCGCGCTCGCGAACTGATCGAGCTCGCGGGCGCGGGCCACTTCGTCGAGCATCTCGGGAAACTCCGGCGAGCCGTTGACCGCATCGGCAAAGGCCTGCGCCTTGACCACGAACTCGGAGTATTCGATCTCGTTGAGCGCGCCCGTGCGGTTGGCCAGCTGCACGCCGACCTGGAACGCGCTGTAGCGCTGGCCGGCCACCGGAGGCTCCCATTGGCCCGTGTGCTCATTGAGGCCTTCGATGGCGACCGGCTTGCTGCCCGCGCGCCGGGTCGGCGGCATGGCCGCGATGGCGGCGTCGCCCGAGGCGAGGCCGTCCAGCGACACCGGGGCGATCACGTCGATCAGCGGATCGAGCCCGCCGCGCCGCTCGCCGGTGGCGACCGGAACACCACTGGGCGCCGGCAGGTCGGGGTCGAACAGCGGCTCGTGGCGGTCCTGCGCCGAGAGCTGGTTCGGATCGACGTGCAGCATCGGCTCCACGCCGTCGCCCGAGTCCATCGAACGCTCCATGTCGGCCTGCGCCACATCTACCGCGTCCGGCTGGCGTGGCGCGTTGCGGCGCGACATGAAGGTTTCGTAGCCGACGACGGCCGCGAGAACGAGGCCCCCAAGAATGGAGAGTGCGAGAGTGAGATTGCTCATGCGCGCCGCTCGACCTAAGCGGCCTCGACCATGGAGGCCGCGGCTTCCATGTCCACCGCGACGATACGCGAAACGCCCTGCTCCTGCATCGTGACGCCGATCAACTGCTCGGCCATTTCCATGGCGATCTTGTTGTGGCTGATGAAAAGGAACTGGGTTTCGCGGCTCATGGCGGTCACGAGTTTGGCATAGCGCTCGGTGTTGGCATCGTCCAGAGGCGCGTCCACTTCGTCCAGCAAACAGAAAGGCGCCGGATTGAGCTGGAAGATCGCAAACACCAGCGCAATGGCCGTGAGCGCCTTCTCGCCGCCCGAGAGCAGGTGGATGGTCTGGTTCTTCTTGCCGGGCGGCTGCGCGAGCACCTGCACGCCGGCATCGAGGATTTCGTCGCCCGTCATCACCAGCCGCGCATTGCCGCCGCCGAAGAGCTCGGGGAACATGCGGCTGAAGTGCTCGTTGACGATCTTGAAGGTGCCGCCGAGCAGGTCGCGCGTTTCGGCGTCGATCTTGCGGATGGCGTCCTCGAGCGTGCCGATGGCCTCGTTCAGGTCGGCCGACTGGGCATCGAGGAAGGTCTTGCGCTCGCTCGCGATCGCGAGTTCGTCGAGCGCTGCCAGGTTCACTGCACCGAGCGCGACCACTTCGCGGTTGAGGCGGTCGATTTCGCTCTGCAGGCCCGTGAGGCGCACCTTGTCGGTCTCGATGGATTGCGCGATGGCTTCGAGGTCGGCGCCGGCATCTTCCAGCAGTTGCTGGTACTGCTCTACACCCAGGCGCGCGGCCTGTTCCTTCAGCTGGAATTCGGTGATGCGCTGGCGCAGCGGATCGAGCTCGCGCTCCAGCTGCAGGCGGCGCTCGTCGCTAGCGCGCAGCTTGAGCGTGAGGTCGTCGTACTGGCTGCGCGATGCGCCGAGCGCGGTTTCGCGTTCGAGCTTGAGTGACAGCGCATCCTGCAGGCCGGCTTGTGCGGCGGCATCGGAGAGCCGGCCCAGCTCGGCGCGGGCGCGCTCGTCTTCGTCGGTGAGCGCCACGATCTGCTGCGATGCAGTCTCGATCGCACGATTCAGTTCGGCGCGGCGGGCTTCGAGCGTGCGCTGCGAGAAGGTGGCCTCCTGCGCCTGGCGTTCGAGGCTGCGGTGCTGCTCGCGGCTGGCATTCAGCGCGCGGCCGGCTTCGATCACGCGCTCGTCGAGCTGCGCGTGACGCTCCTGGCTGTCGGCCAGTTGCATGTCGAGTTCTTCGAAGCGGCCTTCGGCGGCGATGCGCTTTTCCTGCAGTTCTTCGAGCTGCGCATCGACTTCGCCGAGATCGGAAGCCAGTTGCTGGCTGCGCGCACGCGTCTGCTCGGCGAGCTGGGTCATGCGCAGGGTCTCGACCTGCAGTTCGTGTGCGCGCGACTGGGTGTCGGCTGCTTCACGGCGCGCGGTCACAAGGCGCTGTGCGGCATCGCCATAAGCGGCTTCGGCGCGGATTAGCGCGGTGCGTGCCTCTTCGTTGATGAGCGTCTGGGCGCGGAGCTGGCGCTCCAGGTTTTCCATTTCCTGCTGGCGGGCCAAAAGGCCGGCCTGCTCGGAATCGGGCGCGTAGAAGTTGACGCTGTGCGAGGACACGGCATGGCCGCTCTGCACATAGATGACTTCGCCCGGCTGCAGCGTGGCGCGCTGCGCCAGCGCTTCTTCGAAGCTGGAGGCGGTGTAGCAGCCATGGAGCCAGTCGTTCAGCAAGGCTTGCTGGCCGGCATCATTCAGTCGCAGAAGGCTCGACAGACGCGGCAGCGTCGCCACGCCCTGCGGCGCACCGGCCGATGGCGGGCTGTAGAACGCCAGCTTGGCCGGCGGCGCGTCGTTGCCGAAGGCGCGGACCATGTCGAGCCGGCTGACTTCGAGCGCGCCCAGACGCTCGCGGAGGGCAGCTTCGAGCGCGCTTTCCCAGCCCTGCTCGATGTGGATGCGGCTCCACAGACCCTGCAGACCGTCCAGCCCGTGCTTGGCGAGCCAGGGGGCCAGCTTGCCGTCGGTCTTGACCTTTTCCTGCAGCGCGCGCAACGCTTCGAGCCGCGCCGAGAACTCGGCATGGCGCGCGCCTTCGGTGTTGACGGCCTGCTGCTTGGCGCGGCGGTCGTCGTCCAATTGCGGCACGGCCTCCTGCAGCTCGTGCAAACGGGCCTCGGCTTCGCTGGCGGTTTCCTGCGCGGCGGCCAATTGCTCCTGCATGTCGAGCAGGCGGGCCTCGTCGGGTGCGGCCAGCGCGTTCTGATCGGCGCGCAGGCGTTCGCTGCGCTGCGTGAGCTGGCGGCTCTGGTCTTCGATGTTGCGCTGGTCGGCGGCCAGCACCTGGATCTGCTGCTGCACCTGCGACACGGTCGTGCGCTGGGTGTTGGCTTCGTTCTGGGCGCGCTGCACGGCTTCTTCGAGCTCGGGCATGCGCGCGTCGTGTTCTTCGAGCTGGGCGGCCAGGAGGATCGCCTGCTCTTCGGCGTCGACACCCCTTCCGGCCAGCGTCTCGATCTCGGTCTCGGCCTCTTCGCGGCGTGTGCCCCACTGGCCCATCTGCTCGCGCAGTTGCACCAGCCGCTGCGCGACGCGCTGGCGGCCTTCGACCACGAAACGGATCTCGCCTTCGAGCCGGCCCACTTCGGCACTGGCCTCGTAAAGCTTGCCCTGCGCCTGGTTGACCTGGTCTCCGGCCGCGTAGTGGGCCTGGCGCACGGTCTCGAGTTCGGCTTCGATGCGGCGCAGGTCTGCGGTGCGCGATTCGAGGTCGTTGATCGCCTTTTCGGAATCGGACTTGATCTTGGCCTGGTCGGCATCGCTCTCGCTGCGCTTCAGGAACCACAGCTGGTGCTGCTTCTTGGTGGCGTCGCCCTGCAGCGTGTTGTAGCGCGCGGCCACCTCGGCCTGCTTCTCGAGCTTCTCGAGGTTGGCGTTGAGTTCGCGCAGGATGTCTTCGACGCGCGTGAGGTTCTCGCGCGTGTCGCCCAGGCGGTTCTCGGTCTCGCGGCGGCGCTCCTTGTACTTGGAGACGCCGGCGGCTTCCTCGAGGAACAGGCGCAGTTCCTCGGGCTTGGACTCGATGATCCGGCTGATCGTGCCCTGGCCGATGATGGCGTAGGCACGGGGCCCGAGGCCAGTGCCCAGGAACACGTCCTGCACGTCGCGGCGGCGCACCGGCTGGTTGTTGATGTAGTAGCTGCTGGTGCCGTCGCGCGTGAGCACGCGCCGCACCGCGATTTCGCCGAACTGGTTCCACTGGCCGCCGGCGCGGTGGTCGGCGTTGTCGAACACCAGTTCGACGCTCGAACGGCTGGCCTGCTTGCGGGTGGTCGTGCCGTTGAAGATCACGTCCTGCATCGACTCGCCGCGCAGTTCGGAGGCGCGGGACTCGCCAAGCACCCAGCGCACCGCATCCATGATGTTCGACTTGCCGCAACCGTTGGGCCCGACTACGCCGACCAGTTGGCCCGGCAGCAGGAAGTTGGTGGGTTCGGCGAACGACTTGAAGCCCGAGAGCTTGATGGAATTGAGACGCACGACTTGTCGGCCTGCCTTGACGTTAACGCCAAGGTATTGATTTGTAAGAAAAATTGCACGGGCCCGCAGCTTGAAGCGAGCCGCCGCCCCAGCCGTGGATGATAACGTCAGGGCATGAGTGTTTCTCCTGTTTTACCCCTTGCCGCGCGACGCACCTGCCTTCTGGCCGGCGTTGCCTCCTTGCTTGGCTTGGCGGGCTGCGCGGCGAGTCGGTCGACCGAGCGTGCCGAGCCCTATGCCAACCAGGAATGGTTGCAGTCCGGCGCCAACCGCATCGCGAACCTTTCGCTGCGCGACAACCTGCAGTCGATCCGGCGGGTCCAGACCACCCTCTACCGGCGCAACCCGCGGGAATGGCGCAAGTCGGCAGCCAGCATGGACGAGGCCATCCAGCGCGCCTGGGACGCGGTGCTGAAAGGCCCCGACCTCGCCGAACTGCGCGGCGCCACCGGCATCGACGCGATCCGGCTGGCGTTCGAGACCGGACCGCAGGCCTACCAGAGCGACCGCGTCGCGGCGCTGGTGGTCGGCTGGGCCTCGATGCTCAAGCAGGCCAACGGCGGCACCTGGGAGCAGACCATGATCGACGGCGTCGATGCCGAGAACAGCTACCGGGCCGCACGCAACTTCGAGATCTCGCTCTGGCTGATCTCCTCCAAGACCGGCCCCGACGGCCAGCCGCTGCTGCTGGCCACCGAGGTCAGCGAGCGCGGCCGCAACCTCGTGGCAGACCGAGAACTGTCGAAAGTGGTGGCCCGGCTCGATCTGCTGGCTGCGCAGGCCGACGAGAAATACCGCCGCACGGCACTCGATTTCGGGCAGAACTGGGTCATGGGCGTGGTCATGCCCTTTTTCACGCTGCTGCCGAAATAACCTTCTGAACAGCATTGATGGTTGGGGAAATATGTTTCCCCGAACGACATTTACGGTAATATATTTCCGTGAACAAACAGGAGCTCATTACCACCCTGGCCGCGCGGCGCGACGCGGCGGGCCTCTCGACCGCCGAGATTGCGCTGCGTTCTGGGCTCACAGAACGCTCGGTGCGCAATGCCTTGAGCTTCCAAGGCAATCCACAGATGTCTTCGTTGCTCGCGCTGGTCGATGCGCTCGGGCTCGAACTGCAACTGGCGCCCAAGGGTTTCGGCGAAACCGCGGCCACCGATCCCGGCTACCGCCCCGTCGCCACCCGCGTGGGCCATGCGGTCGCGCAGGCTCCGGCCCCGCCGCCCTACACCAACAACAAGCGCCGCTCGCCATGAACGTCAAGATCCTCGAGATCTCACTCGGCACGCGGCGCTTCGGCAAGCTCTTCCAGTACGCCGACCTGTGCCGCTTCGTGGCGGAGCCCGAGCTGATCGCCGCGCCTCCGGCGGAGGTGCTGTCTCTCTCGATGGTGGCGAGCGATCCCGCCACGCAGGCGGCGCTCTGGAGCGACGTGAAGAACCCGCTCTTCAACGCCCAGGGTGGACAGCTCCCGCGCTTCTTCCAGAACCTGCTGCCCGAGGGCGTGCTGCGCAGCCACATCGCGCAGTTGCGCGGCTGCCGCGAGACCGACCACTTCGAGCTGCTCGCGGCCTGCGGGGGCGACCTGCCCGGCGCAATTAGCGCCAAGCCGGTGTCGGTGGACCGCGGCACGCTGCAGCGGCTCATCACGCAAGACCAGGATGCGCTCGAGATGTCGGTGGTCGAGTTGCCAATGCCCCAGGGCATCTCGGTGTCCGGCGTGCAGCCCAAGCTGGGCCTGCGCCGCCAGGGCGGTCGCTACGTGGCGCGCACGCGGGCCGGCGCGAGCACCCGCGTGATCGCCAAGCTGCCCGTGGCCGGCCGGCCGCACATGCCGCAGCTCGAGATGCTGTCGCTGCAAATGGCGCGCGCCGCGGGCGTCGAGGTGTGCGATGCCGAACTGGCACCGCTCTCTGCCATCAGTGCCGAACACAGCTATGCGCTGCCCGACGAGCCCGAATTCCTGGCCGTCACGCGCTTCGACCGCGACGGCGCGCGCCGCATCCACTTCGAGGACTTCGCGCAGGTGCTCGCCGTCGATCCGATGCACAAGTACAGCGCAAGCTACCTGGACATGGCGCTCGCGATGCGGGCCTTCCCCTCCTTGGGCGAAGAAGCGGTGCTCGAACTCGTGCGGCGCCTCGCGGTGAACGACCTGCTCGGCAACCCCGATGCCCACCTGAAGAACTTCGGCGTGCTGTATGCCGACGGCATCGCGCCGCGGCTCGCGCCGGCCTACGACATCGTCGCGTACGCAGCGATCCAGGGCGTCGACGGCCATGCGCTTCCCCTCCTTCCGACGAACGCCGCAGCCCCCCGGCGCACCGCCCTCTTCACGCCCGCCAACGTGCGCGCCTTCTGCTTCTCGACCGGCCTGCACGAACCGCTGGTGCGGCGTGTGGTCGCCGACACCGCACGGCTTGCGCGCAGCCTCTGGCCCGGGATGATCGACGCCTCGACGCTGCCCGCGCCATGGAAAAAGCGGCTGCAGCAGCGCTTGCAGGCACACCCCTTGCTACAAGGCATGGCCAAGCGCGGCAAATAGGCAACCAGAAAAACACGGCCCCTAGAATGATCCGGCCTTTCACCCCTCAACCTATTCGAGGCAGCAGCAACTCATGAGCTCCATCAATTTCATCGGCGGCGAAAAAGGCGGTGTCGGCAAGTCGGTCACGGCGCGCGTCCTGGCGCAGTACTTCATCGACCGCAGTCGCCCTTTCACCGGCTTCGACACCGACCGCTCGCACAGCTCGTTCACCCGCTTCTACGAAGGCTTTGCCTCGCCCGTCGTGGTCGACAGCTACGAAGGCCTCGACACGGTCGTGAACGGCTTCGAAAGCAATCCGAAGCAAAGCGTGATCGTCGACCTCGCGGCCCAGACGCTGGCGCCGCTGTCGCGCTGGATCAAGGAGTCGGACCTGTTCGACGTCTTCGCCGAGATCGGCGTGACCGTCAATTTCTGGCATGTGCTGGACGATGGCAAGGACTCCACCGACCTGCTCGGCACGCTGATCGACACCTTCGGCAACCGGCCCAACTACATCGTGGTGCAGAACTACGGCCGTGGCAGCGACTTCGGGATGCTGCTGGCCTCGCAGTCGCTCTCCAAGGCGAATGCGAACGGCGCGCGGGTCATTGCATTGCCGCGTCTGCACGAAGCCAGCATGCGGAAGATCGATGCGCAGAACACGAGCTTCTGGAAAGCCGTGAACGATCGCGAAGGCGCGCATGCGCTGGGCCTGCTGGAACGCCAGCGCGTGAAGTCTTGGCTGGCTACGGCTTACGCCGCGTTCGACACGCTGCCGCTGTAACGCCCGGCAGCGGCCTCAGATCATCCCGCCATTGATCGAGATCACCTGCCCGGTGATATAGGCCGCTTCATCGCTGGCCAGGAACGACGCCAGCGCGGCCACTTCCTGCGGCGTTCCCGCCCGCTTCACCGGCACCATCTGGTTGATGACGGCCGGATCGAACACCGCATCCGCCATCGGCGAAGCGATGATCCCCGGCGCAATCGCATTGACCGTGACGCCGCGCGACGCCACTTCGAGCGACAGCGCCTTGGTCGCACTGTTGAGCGCGCCCTTGGCCGCGGCGTAGTTGACCTGCCCCCGGTTGCCCGTGATCGCGGACACCGACGAGATGTTCAGGATGCGCCCCCAGCGCGTGCGCATCATCGGCAGCAACAAAGGCTGCGTCACACGGAAGAAGCCGTTGAGCGACACGTCGATCACCTTGTGCCACTGATCGGCGCGCATGCCCGGCAGCACCGCGTCGTCATGCACGCCGGCGTTGTTGACGAGGATCTGGACCGCCCCGCCTTCCAGGATGCGCGCGCACGCGGCGGCCGAGGCCTCGTCGCTGCGCAGGTCGAACACATGGCATTCCGCCCTGCCGCCTGCCGCCGTGATCGAAGCTGCCAATTGCTCGACCGCTTCGGGCCGCGAATTGGCATGCAGCAGCACTGTCGCGCCATCCCGCGCAAACCGTTCGGCCATGGCCGCACCGAGTGCGCCGCTGGCGCCCGTGATCAGTGCGCGTTTTCCTTCGAGACTCATGATGCGGTGCTTTCTGTTGCCAGCGGCGTGTTCAGGACCACCACGGCCCGGCCCTCGGCCAACGCGCGGCCGTCTTCGGCGTTCACCGCGAATTCATAGAGGACCTGCCGCTCGTCGCCCGACAGGCGCCGGGCCTGCACGTGCAACGCCCCTTCGATGTTGTCGAGCCGCGCGACGGCCAGCCGCACATTGCGTGCGCTCGCCAGAAAGCCGGCCGACGGCCTGCTGCCCTCGGCAGCCAGCAATCCGCCGTGAAGCGCCATGGCCTGCGCCGCGTATTCGATGAGGTTCGGGGCCAGCAATCCGCCGGCCGTGCGCAGCGGGTTGTCCGCAAGCCTGTGGGTCGTCGTGCTGCAGCGGATCACCTCCGCATCCCAGCTCTCGAGCCGCTCCAGCAGGCACATGCCGCCGCTATGCGGAATACGCTGCGCAATGCCTGCGCGGTCGAGCGTTTGCGGCGCCGTCAAGCAGTGGCCTCCAGGTCGGCCACCAGCAGCACATTGGCGAAGGGCGTGCCTTCGCTCATCGGAATGCTCTGCACGCGAAAACCCAGGCGCTGCAGCAGCGCCATCCATTCGGCGAGCGGACGGCCCCAGGTCGGCGAGACCTTGTGGCCGCGGATGCGCGTCACCGTGTGGTCGACCCACTGGCTGATCGCGAAACCGCGCCGGCTCGATGCATCGCCCACGCGCAGCAGCAGGCGGGCCTTCGGGTTGCCGCCGCGCCGGAGCGCATCGCGCACCCGCGTCAGCACGCCCTCTTGTGCCGTGAGGTCCACGTAGTGCAGCACGTCGAGGATCACGACCAGGTCGCAATCGGGCAAGGCCGCCGAGCACATGTCGGCGCACACCAGGCGCGGCGTCGGCTGCAGATGGCCGACCGACGCCTCGGCGCGCGCCACGTCCTTGGGCATCAGTTCGATGCCGGTGTAGTCCGCAGCCGCCGGCGTGGCCGGCCATGAAGCGGGCCAGCGCCCCTGCTTCTGCATCGTGCTCATCGACGCCAGCAGGCTCACGAAGAGACCCTGCCCGCACCCGATGTCGACCACGCGCCGATGCTCCGAACCGATCAGCCCGCGTTCGAGCAGGCCGCGAAACACCGGATCGCGCCCCAGCTTGCCGCGTGCGAACTGCCAGGCGAAAGTGCCGCCCTTCTTGTAGGGAACGGTCGCGGCTTCGTGCAACTCGCGCCATGCGTTGTCTGTCGACGGCGACGACATCACGGCGCTCACGGCTTCATCCCTTCGGACAGGGTCACGGCGCGCAATCCATCGGCGCGCAGGCGTTCGAGCAACAAGGGCAATACCTCCAGCAAAACGGGTTGTCCTTCGGCGGTGCGCGCGGCGTTGCCGTCGTGCAGCAACAGGATGTCGCGGGCCTGCAGGTTGCGGGCGAGGCGCGCCATCACCTTGGCGGGGTCGCCTTCGCGCGTGTCGAAACCGCGCCGCGTCCAGCTCACGAGCGAGAGGCCCAGGCGGTGCAACACGGGTTCGAGAAACGGATTGCGCAGCCCGGCGGGCGCGCGGAAACAGGTCGGGCGCTGGCCGGTGACCTCGGTCAGGATGTCCTGCGCCCGCGCGATCTCGCTCGCGAAGCCGCGCGGCCCGAGGAACGAGAAGTTGTGCCGATGCTGCGCCGTGTGGTTCTGGATGCTGTGGCCGCGCGCCACGATCTCGCGCGACAGTTCCGGGTGTGCCAGCACACGCTCAGCGATGCAGAAGAAGGTGGCGCGCTGGCCGTGCGCGTCCAGCAGGTCGAGCACGCGGGGTGTGACTTCGGGCTCCGGTCCGTCGTCGATGGTGATCGCCACTTCGCGACGGGCGGCCGCCGCCTCGGGCAGCCGCGTGACGTTGGGGCCCAGCAGGTTGCTGCGCGGCGTGAGCCCGGCGCCGGTGATCAGCGCGTGATTGAGCACGATCGCGCCGATGGCCCACGGCCACGCGCCCGGCACCAGCACGCCCGCGCCGAGGGCCGCCACATGCCAGGCCGCGCTGGCGCGCATGGCCGGCGGCCAGGGCCAGGATTCGGTGGGGGCGGTTGCGGAAGACATGGCGGCGGATTTTCCCATCAGGTGCGCTGGGCGGGCGACGCGGGCGGCGGTGCCACGTGCCGGGCGAATGCCGCCGACAGCAGCAGCGCCAGCAGCGCTCCGGGCGCGACCACGCGACCGATCGAAGACAAAGCCGGGATGTCCGATATCGCAATCAGGCCGAACGAGACCACCGTCGTCAGGTTGGCCAGCATCAACGAAGCCAGCGTGTCTTCGTCCGCCCGCCCCGTGGTGCGCAGCTGGTCGAAGAACAGCGCGTAGTTCGAGCCCACCGCCACGATCAGCAGCAGCCCCACCAGGTGCAGGATGCCGAGCGCCGCCTGCGCGAGCGCCATGCCGCCCAGCGTGAGCATCACCGCGAACACCAGCGGCTGGCAGACGGCCAGCAGCCGGCGCCACGACCGCAGGTAGATGCCCAGCAGCACCACCACCGCCAGCGCGCCGAGCAGCACCTGCACGAAGGCCTCGTGCAGATAACGCTGATACAGGCTCGCGAGTTCGCGGCCAACGTCGACCACCTGCACGTCGGTCGCGCCCGCCAGCGCGGCTTCGAGCCGGGCCTGGTCGAATTTCGGGCCGGGGTGCAGCACGAGCAGCGTCGCCCATCCGCCGCCCGGGCGCTGGTACATCAGCGTGTTCAGCACGGAACCGAGCGGCCCGTCGGTCAAGTCGGCGCGCTGCACCGGCGCGAGCTTGCGCGCCGCCTCGACATCGGCCAGGAACGGCGCCAGCCGCGAGGCCGGCAGCGGCAGGCCCTTCGTGGCCTCGGCCAGGCTGGCTTGCAGGGTTGCAGCGTCAGGCAGGCTCGCGATACGCGCCGACTGCGTGGCCGCACTGGGCAGCACACGCGTGACGGCCTCGTAGCCGATGAGTTCGCCCGAGTCGGCCAGCGCATCGAGCTTGGCGGCGGCCGCTTCGGTGTTGCGCAATGCGGCTTGCTCGTCGTTGCCGTAGGCCACCACCAGCACGCCGCCGTCGCTCGCACCGATGTCACTGCGCAGCGTCTCGTCGAGTTGCTGGGCCGACTTGGGCACCGGGCTCATCGCGCCCAGGTCGGCGCGCCATAGGTGCCCGCCCTGCCACAGCACCAGCCCGAGGGCAGCCACGCCGAGCGCGGCGAGCGGCCAGCGCAGGCGCGGCAGGCCGCGCACCAGCATGCCGGCGACCTGCGCCATGTACCTGCGCATGCCCATGCCGGTCGCACCATCGGGTGCGAGCATCGGCAGCACATGGCGCGTGGCGAGCGCGGCGGCGACCAGGCCGGCGATGGAGAACACGCCCAGTTGCGCAAGCCCGGGAAAGCCCGAGAACACCAGCGCCGCGAAGCCGCACACCGAGGTCAGCAAGCCGAGCCGCACGGTGGGCCAGTTCAGGTCGCGCCAGCGCTGCCAGCCGGTGCCGGCCACGGTCGCGCCGCGCGCCTGGATCAGGTAATAGATGGCGTAGTCCACCGTCTCGCCGATCAGCGTGCTGCCAAACCCCAGCGTGAGGCCGTGCACCGAGCCGAACACCAGGCTCACGCTCGCGGTGCCGATCACCACGCCCGTCGCCACCGGCAGGAAGGCGATGAGCAGCGCGCGCGGCGACGCAAAGGCCAGCAGCAGCAGCACGCCCATCACGATGCCGCCGACGATCGCCAGGTGGATGGCTTCGGTCTTGATCTTGTCGCGGCTCATCACCGAGAACACCGGCGGGCCGCTCAGCAGCAGCTTCGGCTTCGCCTCGCCCATGTCGCGGGTGGCGGCTTCGAAGGCCGCGTGCACCTTCGCGATAGCCACGGCCTGCGCGTCGAGGTCGCTGCCGGCTGCGCGCGTGGTGGCGATCATCAGCGCGCGCGGCGCGGTGCGCGACATCCACACGCCGTCTTCGCTGCGCGGCGAGCTCGCGGGCACCAGTTCCATGGCGATGCGTTGGGTCTCGCCGGTCGGGTCGCGGTCGAGCAAGGGCTTGATCACGTTGCCGGCCGGCGTGCCGAGCATCGACAGCGTTTCGTTGATCGCGTCGCGCAGGCCCTCGGCGGTGAACTGGGCGGGCGTGACGCCCGGCGAGAGCTGGTAGCGGTGCTGGAGCACCCAGGCGCCGGCCTCGCTCCAGTCGCCGACGTCGCCGTTCTGGATCAGGTCGAAGAGCTGGCTCTCGCGCATGGTCCTGGCCGTGGCACGCGACACCGCGGCACGCTGCTCGGCGCTGCCGCCTTCGATGCCCAGCATCAGCGTGCGCGAGGCAACGCCGCTTTGCAGCTGCTCGATCAGCACGCGCTGGCGCAGGTCCGGGCTCTTGGGCAGGAACGCCGAGAGATCGGCGCCGATCTGCGTGCGCGCGATGACCACCGCGCCGCACACCAGCACCAGCAACCACGCCAGCAGCACGGCCGCCCTGCGCCGCCAGCTCGGCGGGCCGCCCGCCTGCGGCGCCGTTACCGCAGTCACGGTGTGGTGCGTCCGGCCGCGCCGGACGGGGCCGCGTTGGTGGATGCGGGCGCGTTCGGCGAGATGTTCATGACCGAGCGGTCACCGCCGACGAACTCCATCTCCAGCCCCAGCACGTCGCTCGTGCGGCCGCTGATGCGGATGCTGCGCACCTGCGCGGCGAGCCGGCTGTCCATCGGCGTGAGGTCGAGCGTCCATTTGGCCGGTGCGCCCGTCACCGTGCTCTTGAAGTAGCGCTGCAGCGTCGCGCCGTCGCCGCTGAGCGTGCCGCGCATGGCTTCCACCAGGCCGAGCAGCTCGGGCATGCTGTCCAGCGCCAGCGTGCGGTTGCGGCCGCCGCGCGACAGCGTGAGCGTGTTGCCGTCCACGGCCATGGTCTCGATGCGCGGCGACAGCGTGCGGCGCACCAGCTTGTCGGGTGCATCGAAGCTCAGCGTGCCGCTCGCATCGAGCGGGCCTTCCAGGCCGTGCACGAAGCGTTGTTCGGTGAAGCGGGCTTCGCCGCTCTTCTGCTTGGCCAGGAGGCCCATCAGCTCGGGCAGGTCGAACGCCCACGCCGGCGCGGCGCAGAAAGCCAGCGCCAACAAGAACACCCTGCAAAGTCGGTCAAGCCGCATCTTCGAGCCAGAAATCATGAAAGTTGAACCAGTTGTACGGATAAGCGCGGCACAGCGCCTCCAGGCGTGCGACGTAGGCCTCGACGGCGGCACGGATGCGCCGCTCGCGGTCCGCGGCGTCGGCCGCCGGCTCGGTGAAGTCGGCCAGCGGATCGAACCGGATATCGTAGCGGGCACCGCCCCCATAGAGGCCGGCCATGAAGAACACCTTGCGGCGCAACAGCGCGGCGAGCCGGAACGGCCCGTCGTTGAAGGTGGCGGGCTGACCGAGGAACGGCAGCACGATGTTGTTGCCGCGGTGGTGCGAGGGCTGGTCCTCGCTGCCCGGCAGGGTGCGGTCGGCCAGCATGCCGCCCAGCCCTCCGCTGTCGAGCCAGTCGCGCAGCGCAAGCATCGAGTGCGGCCGGCCCAGCGCGATGACGTGGGGCCGCATTTCTGGCAGCGCGATGGCGTTGAGGATGGCGGTGATGCGCTGCGCGTTGTCCGGATACATCAGCATCGCAAGACGCAGATCGTGCTGTCGCGTGCGGTGCTTGCAGGCGCCCATGACCTCGAAGCTGCCCACGTGGGCGCCGAGCATGAACGCGCCCCGCCCTTCGTTCGCTTCGGTCTCGAGCGGCACGTTGCCTTCGATCGTCAGCTTGAAGAGGTCCATGCGCCCGCGCAGGAAGTACACCCGGTCGAGCACCGTCGAGGAGAACGCGTGCAGCAGCCGATAGCCGTCGATCCATCCCGCGTGCGGGCCGATGGCCCGGAACAGGTAGCGCTTGATCTGACGGCGAGGCGCGGGCGCGAACAAGAGGAAATACAGGCTGATCGGCGGCAGCAGCAGCCGCGTGACGTGGCGCCCGCACACCAGGGCCATGAAGCAGATGAAGCGCAGCGCGAGCATGTTGCTGCGCTCGGGCGCCTGGGTCCAGCCGCCCTTCTGCGTGGTCTGTGCAGTCCGGGCCGCCGCGTTGACGGCGCGCGTTTCGGCGTCTGTGTGCTTCATCACACAGACTCTTGCACAGCAGTCCAGCGGCCGGTGACAGCCACCACGCCGTCGCAACGCACGTCGAAGCGCACGCCGCGGCCCGTTCCGGCCTCCGGCTGCAGCTCGATGGAGAGCGTGGTGCCGGGCCGCACGGGCGCCAGGAACTTGGCGGCCGCGAGCGTCGGCGTCGCGCCGAGCCGCGCGACGAGCGCCGGCACGCGCTGGATGGCTTCCATGACCTCTGCCAGCACCAGCGCACCGGGCAACAGCGGCTGGCCGGGGAAATGGCCGGCGAAAGAAGGATGGTCGACGGGCACCGTATGTGCGATCTGCACTGGCGTGTCGTCTTCCGCGAGCTGCGCCAGCGCGAACTCGCGCAGCGCCCGCACGGTGAGCTTGCCGGTGCCTTCGCGCGGAAAAGACTTCACCTGCACCACGCGGCGCGGCACGAACACCGGCTCCAGCCGCTGGCGCAGCGCGGCGATGATCGCGCCCGCCGTCAGCGCGGGCGCCACCACGAAGGCTATCGGCCGCACCACGCCGTCGGCCACCTCGTCGGGCAGCCAGAAAGCGCCGTCGTCGACGCCGGGAATGCTGTTCAGGTGGTAGTTCAGGTGCGCGAGCGAACTGCGCCGGCCGGCCACGTGGATCAGGTCGTTCGCGCGGCCGAACAGGCGAAAGCGCCGGTCATCGAGCAGTTCGAGCACGTCGGCCATGGGTGTGGGCTCGGGCAGGAAGTCACCCTCGAAGATGAAGCGCTCGGGCCCGTCGCCCTCGCCCGGCTCCGCATGCACGCGGATCTGGCCGAAGTTTTCCCAGATTTCGCTCTCGGTCGTGCGGCGCGTGGCGACTTGGCCCGACTCGGTGCTGCCGTAGATCTCGAGCAGCACCGCGCCCATGGCCTGCTCCGCCTGCAGCGCGAGCTGCGGCGACAGCGGCGCGGTGGCCGAGAGGATCAGGTCCACCGGCGGCAGTTCGATGCCCGACAGCAGCAGCGTCTTGAGATGGAACGGCGTGGTCACCAGCGCGCGCGGGCGCGGCACCGAGGCCAGCGTCTGTGCCACGTCGGCCGGGAAAAATGGCCGTCCGCTCTCGAACATCGCACCGCCCAGCATGGCAAGCAGCACCGACGATTCGAGGCCGTAGCTGTGTTGCACCGGCACGGTCGCCACCAGCGTCAGTCCTTTGAGCGTGGGGCGTTCAAGCACGCGGCAGAGCCGCTCGACCGCAACGGCCACGTCGCCCACCAGCGTGCGCCACGCCTTGGCATGCGGCTGCGGCGCGCCGGTGGAGCCCGAGGTGAGCAGGCTGGCTGCGTGCATCGCACCGTCGAACGCGGGCACGGCCGCGCTGGCGTCGCCTTCGAGGCTGGAGCGGTCTTCGATCAGCACGCGCTGCATGCCGGGCGTCTGGAGCTTGGTGTCGTCGGTGAGCGCGAAAAGGCGGGTGCCGTGGCTCTCGACCAGGCGTGCCAGCGTGTCGGGCCGCGCGTCGGGCGGCAAGAGGCTCGCATGGCCGCGCACCAGCGCCGCGCCGAGGCTGACGGCGAAGGCGTAGCGGTCGACGCAAAGGTTGACCGCAGGGCCGTCGGCCGGCAGCACCGGCGCGAAGCGGGCCACGTCGGCCAGGAACTGGCGGGTGCTCACGGGCACGCCGGCACGCCAGGCCAGGGGGGCGTCGGGGTCACGGTCCGCGAGCAGGGGCAGGAGGGGGTTGTCTGTCGTCACGCGGGCTGCGCCTGTGTCACCGGGGGCCGGCGCCGTTGTCGATCGTCGAGGTGCCGTAGAAAGCGCGCACCGCATCGACCAGGCGCGTGCGCTCGAACTCGGGGTGCAGCCTGTAGCGAACCAGGTGCTCGCCCACGAACAGCAGGGCCACCGACACCGGCGACAGCACATTGGCCAGCAGCGACCAGGCCGAGAACGGCATCGTCAGGTAGACCACGATCGACGAGACGACCACCACCGCGAAATACACGGTCCAGACTTGCGTGAGATGCGTCGTGTAGGACAGCATGTGCCCCTTGAGCGGATGCACGCGCTGCGCGAACTGCGCGATCAGCGGCAGCCCGCGGCCGCGCAATGTGGAGCCGAACCAGCCGCACAACGCGCCGTTGATGCCCACGTGCTGCAGCACATAGAGACGGTTCGGATCGCCCGCTTCACCCAGGAAGACGAGCGCAAAGCCGCCGATGCCCAATGCCATTGCGGCGGCAAAGCCCCAGCGGCCGAACCAGCTGGCGGCGAAACCCATGGCCGCAAGCCACAGCGGGCCGAGCAGCACCACGACCGCCCACGGCTCGGTGGCGTGGAACAAGGTCATCCAGTGGGAAAGGCCGGCATAGGCCACTCCCACCATCAGCAGGAGTGCTATTCGCCATCGTGACATGGGGTTCAGGGAGAGGCGCGATGCTGGGCGACGTGGGTCGCGAGCGTGCGCAGCGACTGGAAGATCTGCTGGTTGCGTTCGTCGTCCGAACGCAGCTGGAAGCCGTAGCGCCGCGAGACTTCGAGCGCGACTTCGAGGATGTCGATGGAGTCCAGGCCCAAACCTTCGCCGTACAGCGGATCGGTGGGGACGATGTCCTCAGGCGCAACCTCCAGATTGAGGGCGTTCACTAGCAGTACGGCGAGTTCTTTTTCGATCGGCGACTGTTCTGACGCATCGCCAGTGGCGGGAATGGGGGGCTGAGCAGTCGATGACAAAAAAACCTCCTGAAAACTTTTTCCTGAACCTATCGTGCGGCCGTGGATTATAGGAGTGCTGCTTGGGGCCTGTTCACCCTGTGCAAGGGGGTCGCGTTGCTTTGCAAAGGGGCTGGCTGCAAGGCGCCCGGGCGCTGCAAGGCCGGCGCCTTGCAAGCGCGGGCAACGCCGCAGACGGCCCCTTTGCAAAGCAACCCGGAGGGAAGCTCGTCACAGCCCGCCCCTCGGCGTTGCGCTCCTTGTGCGTGCGGACGCACGCACGGCGTCACGCGCCTTGAGGGGCAGGCTGTGACGAGCTTCGCGACCCCCTTGCACAGGGTGGACAGGCCCTAGACTACCCGCTTCGATACGACCGGAGCCCTCCATGGCAGACCCCCTTCTGATCGCCCGCCACGACAGCATCGAGTGCGCTCTCCTCCCGAGCCTCGCCAACCGCCATGGCCTCATCACCGGCGCGACCGGCACCGGCAAGACCGTCACCCTGCAGACCATCGCCGAGAAGCTCTCCAGCATCGGCGTGCCGGTGTTCATGGCCGACGTCAAGGGCGACCTGACCGGCATCAGCCAGAAAGGCGCCGTCAGCGACAAGCTGGCCGCCACGCTGAAGGAACGCGGCATCGACGTGCCCGAGCCCTCCGCCTGCCCCGTCACGCTGTGGGACGTGTTCGGCGAACAGGGCCACCCGGTGCGGGCCACCGTGTCCGACATGGGCCCGCTGCTGCTGGGCCGCATGCTCGACGTGAACGAAACCCAGGCCGGCGTGCTGAACCTGGTGTTCAAGATCGCCGACGACAACGGCATGCTGCTGCTCGACCTGAAGGACCTGCGCGCCATGCTGCAGTACGTGGGCGAGAACGCCAGCCAGTTCACCACCGAGTACGGCAACATCAGCGCGGCCAGCGTGGGCGCCATCCAGCGCGGCCTGCTGCAGATCGAGACCCAGGGCGGCGACAAGTTCTTCGGCGAGCCGATGCTCAACATCGCCGACTTCATGCAGACCGTGGGCGGCAAAGGCGTAGTCAACGTGCTGGCCGCCGACAAGCTGATGAACTCGCCGCGCCTGTACGCGACCTTCCTGCTCTGGATGTTGTCGGAGCTGTTCGAGCAGTTGCCCGAAATCGGCGACCCCGACCAGCCCAAGCTGGCCTTTTTCTTCGACGAGGCCCACCTGCTCTTCAACGAAGCGCCCAAGGCGCTGGTGGAGCGCATCGAGCTGGTGGTGCGCCTGGTGCGCTCCAAGGGCGTGGGCGTTTATTTCGTCACCCAGAACCCGCTGGACATTCCCGATTCGGTGCTGGCCCAGCTGGGCAACCGCGTGCAGCACGCGCTGCGCGCCTTCACCCCGCGCGACCAGAAGGCCGTGAAGGCCGCCGCCAGCACCATGCGCCAAAAGCCAGGCCTCGACATCGAGACTGCCATCACCGAACTGGCGGTGGGCGAGGCGCTCGTGAGCTTCCTCGACGAAAAGGGCCGCCCGAGCGTGACCGAGCGCGTGTTCGTGCTGCCGCCAGGCAGCCAGCTCGGCCCGATCACGCCCGACCAGCGCAAGGCATTGATTGCCAACTCGCTCGTCGCCGGCGTATACGAGAAGACGGTGGACCGCGAATCGGCGTACGAAAAACTCAAGGGCCGCGCCGAGTCCGCGCCCGATGCGCCTGCGGCCAAGACGCCGGCCGGCAAGGCCGGCACCGAGGAAGCCGGCTCCGGGATGGGCGGCATGCTCAACGACATGATCTTCGGCAGCACCGGCCCGCGCGGCGGCAAGCGCGACGGCCTGGTGCAGACCATGGCCAAGTCGGCGGTGCGCACCATGGGCACCTCGGTGGGCAAGGAAATCCTGCGCGGCGTGCTCGGCGGGATCTTCGGCAGCAAGAAGCGCTGAAGCGCAGCGCCTACCAGCGCAGCAGCCGCGGCCCCAGCGCGGCGCCCACCAGCACCGGCACGGCGATCCCGCTCACGTACCAGACCGCCAGGAACGGCGCGGTGAGCTCCATGCAGTGCAGCGCATAGACCGCAGCGCCGACACCGCCCGCGAGCGCACCCGCCGCGGCGCCCGCCAGCGCAGGCCGCGTGGGCGCGAGTCCCTTGAGCGCCACCAGCGTGGCCGCAAAAACCGGCAGCGCCATCAGCCCGATGCTGAGCGCGCAGATGCGCCACGACTGCCCCATGAGCGACGGTATCTGGTCCTCGGCCGGCATGTTGAACCAGGCAACGACGGCCAACGCCCAGACCCCGAGCACCGGCAGCACCGCGCCGGCCCATGCACGCCGCACCGCGACGCCCGGTCGCGCGAGCCGCTGCACCATCAGGAAGCCGGCAGCGGCGATGCACAGCGGAAACAACACCTTGACCCAGAACATCGGCCAGAACATGGCCTGCACCAGGTCGCGCCGCAGCCCGTACTCGGCGAACAGGATGGCGAACGACAGCGGCACGCCGACCAGCATCGCCAGCCAGAGCCGCCGGCTCGTCGTATGGCGCGACGCAGCCACAGGGCCGTTCGCCAGCATCGCGACCAGATCGTCGGTCTTCATGCTGAGGCACTCCAGTCGTGGCCGAAGCGCGCAGCCAGCGCCTTGAGCCCGCGGTGGATGCCGACCTTCACCGCCGACTCCGACATGCCCGTCAGGCTCGCGGTTTCGGCCACCGAGAGACCTTCGATCTTCACGTGCACGATCGGCAGGCGCTGGCGCTCGGGCAGCGTCTGGAGCAGGCCGCCCAGGTCGCGCCTTGCGTCGCTGGCCTCGGTGGCCGAATCGGCGAACACCGCGAGGTCGTCGTCCAGCGGGTCATGCAGGTCTTCGCGGACCGACTTGGCGCGCAGGAGGTCGATCATCTTGTAGCGCGCAATCGCATGCACCCAGGCCGTCAGCGGCTGGTCGCTCTGGTAGGTGTGGCGCTGGTTGTGCATGGCGAGCAGGCATTCCTGGACAAGGTCTTCCACTTCATCGGGCCAGCCAAAGAGGCGCTTGCCCAGAAAGGCGCGCAGGTGCGCGCTGAGTTTCTGCAGGAATTCGCGGTAGGCGTTCGCATCGCCATCGAGGCCCCGAAGGAACAGGCTCCGCAGCGCCGCTTCCGCGTCGCCCATCTGCATCCTGCTGCTTATAGGGGTTCGTGCCATCGGGCTGGCTGGTTACAGCCGGGTCGAAAAATAGTGCGTTGGATTGTGCCGTGCCACGGAAGGTGCGTGCGCCCGCAATCCCTTCGCCCGTACCTTGGGCTAAGCTGCGCCGATGTTCAGCGGACTCGTCTCCCACCCTTGGGCCTATCCGGCGCTGGAGGTGGCGCACATCGTCGGCATCGCGCTGCTGTTCGGCGGGCTTTTTGTGTTCGCGCTGCGCGCCCTGGGCATGGGCCGCGAGCTGCCCGCGCCGATGCTGGCACGCATGACGCTGCGTCCCGCCCTGGCCGGCTTCGGCCTATGCGCGGTCACCGGGCTCACGATGTTCTCCGGCCAGCCCGACGAACTGCTGGCCAACACCGCCTTTCGCATCAAGATGCTCCTGATCGCGCTGGCCGGCGCCAACGCGGCGCTCTTTCACTTTCGCAGCGGCGTCGCGGCCCTGGACCGGTTCGCCAGGATGCAATGCCTTCTCTCCTTGGGGTTTTGGCTCGCTGTCATCATCTGCGGGCGCTGGATCGCTTACCTCTGAACTTTCTGAACCGAAGGAGACCGGGATGATGCAAAGACGCCTTTTCGTTGCCGCCTCGACGAGCCTCGCATTGCCCGCCTGGGCCCACCATGGATGGAGCAGCTTCGACCAGGAACGCCCGCTGTACCTGGAGGGACGCGCGACCAAGGTCCTGTGGCGCAACCCGCACGGCGAACTGGAGCTCGAGCTGCCCGACAACCCGACGCTGCCCGCCGACCTGAAGCAACGCGCGTTGCCCAGACAGACCACATCGGTCGACGGCCCGGCGCTCCTGGCCAAGGCGCAACTGCCGACACGGCGCGACCGTAAATGGCAGGTCGAGCTCGCGCCCCTCACGCGCCTGCAGGCCTGGGGCGTCGAAGAGATCAAGCCAGGCACCCAGGTGGGTGTGCTCGGCTTCACCTTCACCGGCGAGAAAGGCGAGGCCGTGCTGCGCGCCGAATACCTGTTCGTCGGCGGCAAGACCTACGGCCTGCGCTCCTCGCCGGCCTGAGCACCACGCGCCGTTCGACGAACGCGGGGCATGGTCCGCCCCGGCTTGCCAGCCGCACGCGTGATCGGTACATTGCATTTTTTGAGGGCCTGCAATGTCCGTAGATAGCACCGAGATCCCTTCCGCACTGCCGGCTGGCACCACGCCGCTTTCGCCTCTCCAGCCTTTCCCTCCGCTGCACCCTTCCTCCTCGACCGGCCACATCCGCCTGACCTCGCATGCCGGCGGCTTCGGCGCACTGCCGATCCAGTGGGGCGCGGCCACCGCCACCGAGCGCGGCCCCGTGGTCGGCACCACAACCAAACGCGCGCACCGCAACGTCATCGGCACGCACAGCGGCTCGTACAGCGTGTACCGCGCGCTCGCGGTGGCGTCCGGCGCCTTGAAGCGCGAGCACAAGGCCGACCTCACCAACACGTCGCCCACCGATGTGATCGGCCCCTATCCGCAGTGGGGCGAGCCGGGCCGCATCGTCTCGCTCGACCCCTGGGGGGCGCTGGTGGCCGATGCGTTCTCCACCGAGTTGGCCGCGGGCTACGACATCCGTCCGACCATCGCGATCACCAAGGCCCACGTGATACTGCCCGAGGTGATCGAGGCGCTGCAAAGCGGGCGCCTGAAGGCCGACGGCCACTTCCTCACGGCGGGCGGCGCCGCGATGGTGACCAAGGCGGCCATCGAACCCGTGTGGTATCTCCCCGAGGTTGCGCGCCGCTTCGGCTGCTCCGAAACCGACCTGCGCCGCACGCTCTTCGAGGAGACGGGCGGCATGTATCCCGAGCTCGTCACGCGCTCCGACCTGGAGGTGTTCCTGCCGCCCATCGGCGGGCAGACGCTCTACATCTTCGGCAACCCGCGCGACTTGGCCAACCCCGAGGTGGAGCTCACCGCGCGCATCCACGATGAGTGCAACGGCTCGGACGTGTTCGGCTCCGACATCTGTACCTGCCGCCCCTACCTCACGCACGCGATCGAGGAATGCATCCAGGGCGCGCAACGCGGCGGCGTGGGGCTCATCGCCTACTCGCGCAAGGAAGGCCGCGCGCTCGGCGAAGTGACCAAGTTCCTCGTCTACAACGCCCGCAAGCGGCAAGTGGGGGGCGACACGGCCGACCAGTACTTCGCGCGCACCGAATGCGTGGCCGGCGTGCAGGACATGCGCTTCCAGGAGCTGATGCCCGACGTCTTCCACTGGCTGGGCATCAAGAAGATCCATCGGCTCGTGTCGATGAGCAACATGAAGTTCGACGCGATCACCGGCTCGGGCATCGAGATCGGCGAGCGCGTGAACATTCCCGATGAACTGATCCCGGCGGACGCCCGCGTCGAGATGGACGCCAAGATGGCCGCCGGCTACTTCACGCCCGGCCCGGTGCCGGACGCCGAGGAACTCAAGAAGGCCAAGGGCCGGGGACTGAGCGAATGAGCAGCAGCAACAACGACGACAAGCTTTCCAGGACGCCGGGCGGTGCCACCGCCGTCGACCCATCCATCGAATTCGCCGTGGACACGGCCCACCCGGCCGCCGCAGCCTCGCTGCTGCGCACCACCGCCGCCATCCGCGAACGTGCGGCTGCCCTGCTGGCGCGCGCGCGCCGCGGCGAATCGCAGTGGTTCCGCATCGGCAGCGACGACGCGCTCGAAGATGCGGCGCGCACGGTGGCCGAGGTCACGCGCGAGCGCTATCCGTGGGACACGATCCCGTACCACAGCCGCTGGCGCCACTTCGAGGCCGGCGGCGTCGATCGCCTGAAGCAACTCGATCAGCTGCTCGGCAAAGGCATCGACGCCCGGCAGCGCGCCCGCGCGCACATCGACCTTGTATTGGTGAGCGTGCTCCTCGACGCTGGCGCCGGCCCCGATTGGCACTACACCGAGCCGGCCACCGGCGAGCGCTACACGCGTTCGGAAGGCCTGGGCATTGCGAGCTTCCATGCCTTCACGAGCGGACTCTTCTCGTCCAACCCCGACCATCCGCTGCAGGTCGACGCGGCCGGGCTCAAGGGACTGGTGACCGACCGGCTCGGCGACGCCTTCCAGGTCAGCGACGTCAATCCGCTGGTGGGCCTTTCAGGCCGCGCCACGCTGCTGCGCCGGCTCGGCGAGGCGATGACAGAGCAGCCCGAATACTTCGGCGACGACGGCCGGCCGGGCGGCCTGTTCGATGCGCTGATCGGCCCCTTGGGCCCGGCCGCGCCGCCCACGGCGGAGATCACCGCGCACCAGATCCTCTCGCTGCTGCTGGAGACGCTCTCGCGCATCTGGCCCTCGGCCAATGCGGTGGACAGCATCGCCATCGACGGCAGCGACAACGCTGGCGGCATCGGCTCGGGCGACCCCGCGCTGGCCTTGGGCGACTGCTGGCGCCACAGCGCGGTACGCGGTCCCGGTCTCACCAACGGCTGGATGCCCTTTCACAAGCTATCGCAGTGGCTCACCTACTCGCTGCTCGAACCCTTCGAATGGGCCGGCGTGAAGGTGCGCCACCTCGACGCGCTCACCGCCCTGCCCGAGTACCGCAACGGCGGCCTCTTGATCGACAGCGGCGTGATCGTGCCGAAAGATGCCGCCTTCCTCACCCGCCGCTGGAAGGCCGGTGACGAGTTCATCGTCGAATGGCGTGCGCTCACCGTGGCGCTGCTCGACGAGGTGGCGCCACGCGTGCGCAAGGTGCTCGACCGCACCGAGGAAGAGCTGCCCCTGGCCTGCGTGCTCGAAGGCGGTACCTGGGCGGCGGGGCGGGCGCTGGCACAACGCTTGCGTGATGGAGCGCCACCACTTCTGATCGAGAGCGACGGCACCGTCTTTTAGACTCCCGGGTTCACTTCGGCAACGCCAGAAAAAATTCCAATGAGCAACGTCCACCTCGTCAACCACCCCCTCGTCCAGCACAAGCTCACGCTGATGCGCCGCAAGGATGCGTCCACCAACAGCTTTCGCCGGCTCCTCAATGAAATCAGCATGCTCATGGCCTACGAGGTCACGCGCGACATGCCGATGCAGGACATCGAGGTCGAAACCCCGCTGGAGACCATGCAGGCCAAGGTCATCGACGGCAAGAAGCTGGTGCTGGTGTCCATCCTGCGCGCCGGCACCGGCATCCTGGACGGCATGCTGACCGTGGTGCCCGGCGCCCGCGTCGGCCACATCGGCCTGTACCGCGACCCCAAGACACTCACGGCCGTCGAGTACTACTTCAAGATGCCCGGCGAGATGGAGAACCGCGACGTGATCGTGGTCGATCCGATGCTGGCCACCGGCAACTCGGCCGTTGCCGCGGTCGAGCGCCTGAAGGAGCTGAACCCGAAGTCGATCAAGTTCGTGTGCCTGCTGACCTGCCCCGAAGGCGTGGCGACGATGCAGAAGGCGCACCCCGATGTACCGATCTACACCGCCGCAATCGACCGCGAGTTGAACAGCCACGGCTACATCCTGCCGGGCCTCGGCGACGCGGGCGACCGCATCTTCGGCACGAAGTAAGGCCCCGGCGGCCAGCACACGCTGACCCTCGGGCAGCGACAAGAAGATTTCCATACCTCGAGGAGAAGCACCGTGACAGCACGCCGTCAGTTGATCATTCGTTCCGTCGCCATCGCCGCAGCACTTGCGGCCGGCGCGCCGGGCATCGCGCTTGCGCAGGCCAAGCTCAAGGTGGCGGCGGTGTACACCGTGCCCTTCGAACAGCAATGGGTGGGTCGCATCCACAAGGCGCTCAAGGCCGCCGAGGCGCGCGGCGAGATCGAATACAAGGCCACCGAGAACGTGAGCAACGCCGACTACGAACGCGTGATGCGCGAGTACGCCACGGGCGGCAACCAGTTGATCCTGGGCGAGGTGTTCGGCGTGGAAGCGGCAGCGCGCAAGGTCGCGAAGGATTTTCCCAAGGTCGCCTTCCTGATGGGCTCGTCGCTCAAGCCCCAGGCGCCCAACTTCAGCGTGTTCGACAACTACATCCAGGAGCCGGCTTACCTGAGCGGCATGGTGGCCGGTGGAATGACCAAGAGCAACCGCATCGGCATGGTCGGCGGCTTCCCGATTCCCGAGGTCAACCGTCTGATGAACGCATTCATGGCCGGCGCGAAGGAAACGAACCCGAAGGTCGAGTTCAGCGTGAGCTTCATCAACAGCTGGTTCGATCCGCCCAAGGCCAAGGAAGCGGCCTTCGCGATGATCGACAAGGGCGCAGACGTGATGTACGCCGAGCGCTTCGGCGTCTCGGATGCGGCCAAGGAAAAGGGCAAGCTCGCCATCGGCAACGTGATCGACACGCAGAGCCAGTACCCCGACACGGTGGTCGCCTCGGCCCTGTGGAACTTCGAGCCTTCGGCCGACCGCGCGATCAAGCTCGTGAAGGAAGGCAAGTTCGCGGCGGAAGACTACGGCGTCTATTCGCAGATGAAGCACAAGGGCTCGGAGCTCGCGCCGCTCGGCACGTTCGAGAAGAAGGTGCCGGCCGACATCGTCGCGAAGGTGAAGGCCAGGCAGGCCGACATTCTCTCGGGCAAGTTCACCGTGAAGGTGGATGACGGCCAGCCCAAATCCACCGCGAAGTAGGCAACCCCGGATGCATGTGAATCTCGCGCGATGGCGAAGCGCAAGCCATGGTTTCGCCGTTGCAGCGCTGGTGCTCGGGCTCGCAGCATGCCAACCGGACTCGGCGAGCGTGGCGGCGCCCGCAGAAGCTGCTGCGCCCCCCGCTGCGGCAGCCTCTGCACCCGCCGCGGCAGCCTCGGCGCCCGCTGCGTCCGCAGTCGCGGCACCGGTCGGCATCCCGGCCGCGTTGCAGGAGCGTGCCGACGCCCTGCTCGCTGCGCACCGGCAGATGATCGTGCTGATGACCGGCGAGCGCGCACTCGGCGCCGCCGAGAAGCGCGCCGTCAGCGCGGTCGGGCAGTTGCTGTTTCATGACATGCAGGAGCGCCAGCGCGCGCTGATCGCCCAGGCCGGCGAGGCCACCGACCCTGCCACGGTGCCGGCCTTGAATGCGCTCCTGGACCGCATCGAAAGCGAGCCGAGCTGGTTCGACGCCGACCGCCTCGCGTTCAAGGAATTCCTCGGCGAATTGAGCACGCGCTATGGCCGGGCGCAGTCGCTGTCCGGGCTCAAGCTGGGCCGCCGCGCGAGCGAAGATCTGGCCGTGCTTGCCGAAATCGAGCAGGCCTACGACCGCGAACTCAAGGACGTGTTCGGCCGCTTCGCGCAACGCGGCATCGAACCCAAGCGCGAGAAGTGGGCCGACTACGTGGCCAAGCTCCAGGGCCTGTATTCGCGAGAACAGATCCTCAAGGACTTCGGCGCCATCGTTCCCTACACCCAGCCCGCGGGCAGTGCCAAGGACAAGGAAGGCGGCGACGCACGCGAGATCTTCGGTACCTCGCTGCCCCCGAAAACCGTGGTGCTGACCTTCGACGACGGCCCGCACGCCAGGCACACCGACGAAATCCTCGACATATTGAAGCGCTACGACGCGCCGGCCATCTTCTTCGAGCTCGGCCAGAACCTCGGCAAGCTCGATGCACAGGGCAAGGCCCAGCTCGGCGCCAACGGCGCGGTGGCAAAGCGCGTGCTGGCCGCGGGCCATGTGCTGGCCAACCACAGCTTCAGCCACAGCATGATGGCCAAGATGAGCGACGACGCGGTTCGCAACGAGGCCACCGAAACCGAGGCGCTGCTCGACGCTACCGGCCGCACGCAATCGACGCTGTTCCGCTTTCCCTACGGCGCGCGCAACGAAGACAAGCTCAGCACGGTCGAAGCGCTCAAGCTGCGCTCGATGCTCTGGACCGTCGACTCCATGGACTGGGCCGACCCGGTGCCCAAGTCGATCGCCGACCGCGTGCTGGCCGAGGTCGACAAGGCCAAGCGCGGCGTGATCCTGTTCCACGACATCCAGGGCCGCACCGTGCAGGCGCTGCCCACGGTACTCGACCAGCTGGTGGCAGACGGCTATCGCTTCGCCACCTGGCGCGACGGCAAGTTCGTCGTCAATGCGCCCAAGCGGCTGCCACCCGACGACGGCGTTGCCGCCGCTGGCGACACGCTCTACCGCGAGAGCCACGCGCTGGTGATCGGCATCGACAAGTACGCCCAGTGGCCCGGCCTGCACCATGCGGTGCTCGACGCCAAGGCCATGGAGCAGATGCTGGTCACGCGCTTCGGCTTCAAGCCCGAGAACGTCACGGCGCTCTACGACGGCGAGGCCACGCGCGCCAACATCCTGCGCACGCTCAACGAGAAGCTGACCGACGGCAAGCGCGTGAAGCGCGACGACCGCGTGCTGGTGTTCTTTGCCGGCCACGGCAGCACCCGCAAGCTCGCGAGCGGACGCGACGTGGGCTACATCGTCCCGGTCGATGCGGCGCTCGACAACCTGCCGGCCGACGCCATCTCGATGCCGCAGCTGCAGGAGGTGGCCGAGGCGCTGTCGGCCAAGCACGTGCTGTTCATGGTGGACGCCTGCTACTCGGGCCTGGGCCTCACGCGCGGCGGTGCACCGCAGGGCAGCAGGAACTTCCTGACCGACAACGCGCGCCGCATCGGCCGCCAGATGATCACCGCCGGCGGCGCCGACCAGCAGGTGGCCGACGACGGCCCGGGCGGCCATTCGGTCTTTACCTGGACGATGCTGCAGGCGCTGTCGGGCAAGGCCGACCTCAACGGCGACGGCGTGATCACCGGCACCGAGCTCGCGGCCTATGTGGCGCCTGCGGTCTCGGCCATCGCGCGGCAGACGCCGGCATTCGGCAGCCTGCCGGGTTCGGAGGGCGGCGAATTCGTGTTCGCGCTGCCCGTCGAGCGCGAAGGCCTCAGCGGCGACAGCGTGCAGCTCGATGCCGCCGCCAGCCGGGTCAACAAGCGCATCGACGAGGCCAACGAGCAGGCCGTTCATGCCGCCGCGGCGCCCAAGCCCGGCGCGGCCGCTGCCGTCGAAGTGGTGGTGAAGAACCTGGACGGCACCGACGCCAAGCTGACCATGCCGGCCGCGGCACCGCTGGCACCGCGCGTGGCCGCCCAGCGCGCCAATGACCGCGGCCTGCAGTTGTACCGCGAGCGCCGCTACGACGAGGCCGAAGCCGCGTTCACCGAGGCGCTGAAGCTGCAGCCGCGCTTTGCGCTCGCGGCCAACAACCTGGGCTTCGTGTACTTCAAGCGCGGCAAGCCGACCGAGGCCGCGCGCTGGTTCGAGCAGGCGATCGACATGGACGGCAGCCGCGCCCTCGCCTACCTGAACCTGGGCGATGCGCACCTGCAGGCCGGCAACGACCCCAAGGCACTTGCGGCCTACACGACCTTCGTCGGCCTCGCGCCCAGGCATCCGCGCGTGGCGGCGCTGCAGGCGTGGATTGCCGCACCCGACGCCGCGCACCGTCCTCAACTACCGCCCAACTCATGACCCACACCTCTTTTCTGCGGCGCCTCCGCGCCCCCCTTCTTGCCGCCGTGCTCGGCGTGCTGCTCGCGGGCTGCGTCGGTGTCTACAAGGGCACCGGCGTCAGCATCAACAGCAGCACCCGGCTGGACGACACCCCGCGCATCGCGGTGATCTCCGCTTTCGAGCCCGAGCTCAAGCTGCTGCTCGCGCGCCTGCAGGGGCCTGCGAAGCACAGCGTGAACGGCGTCGAGTTCACCACCGGCACGCTCGAAGGCAAGCCGGTCGTGCTGTTCCTCTCGGGCATCAGCATGACGAATGCGACGATGAACACGCAGCTCGTGCTCAACCGTTTTCGCGTCGCCGGCATCGTGTTCAGCGGCATCGCGGGCGGCGTGAACCCGTCGCTGCACGTCGGCGACGTGACGGTGCCCGCGCAATGGGGCCAGTACCTCGAGGTGCTGATGGCGCGCGAAACCGCGCCCGGCAAGTACACCGCGCCGCCCTTCATCAAGGACGCCACCTTCCCCAACTTCGGGATGGTGCATCCGCGTCCGGTCGAGGTCCGCTCGGCCGCCAGGCCGGAGATCGAGCGCAAGTTCTGGTTCGAGGTCGATCCGAAGATGCTCGAGACGGCCCGCAGCATCCGCACCGTCGACCTGGCGAACTGCAGCGCCGGCAAGTGCCTCGCGCGCAAGCCCCAGTTGGTGATCGGTGGCAACGGCGTCTCGGGCCAGGCCTTCATGGACAACAAGGCCTTCCGCGAATACACCTTCAAGACCTTCCAGGCCAACGTGCTCGACATGGAAACCGCCGCCGTGGGCATGGTGGCCTACAGCAACGGCGTGCCGTACATCGCCTTCCGCTCGCTCAGCGACCTCGCGGGCGGCGGCGACGGCGAGAACGAGATGGGCACCTTCATGGGCATCGCGGCCGACAACTCGGCCAAGGTCATGCTGGCGTTCCTGGCTGCGTGGAAGTGATGCTGGTTTTTCTCCCTCCCCTTCCGGGTGAGGGTTGGGGTGGGGGCCCGCGGCCCTCGATCGATCACGGTGGTGTTGCGGGCGCCGCTTGCCCCCATCCCAGCCTTCCCCCGGAAGGGGAAGGAGCAAGACCTTCATGACCCACGCGACCGTCCTCCGCCTCCAGGGCATCACCAAGCGCTTCGGCACCCTCGTCGCGAACGACGCCATCTCCCTCGACCTGAAGGCCGGCGAAGTGCTCGCGCTGCTCGGCGAGAACGGTGCGGGCAAGTCGACGCTGATGTCGATCCTGTTCGGCCACTACGTCGCCGACGAAGGCAGCATCGAGGCGTTCGGCGCGCCGCTGCCGCCCGGCAACCCCAAGGCCGCACTCGCCGCGGGCGTGGGCATGGTGCACCAGCACTTCACGTTGGCCGACAACCTCAGCGTGCTGGACAACGTGATGATGGGGACCGAGCCGCTGTGGCGCCCGGTGTCGCGCCGCGCCGCAGCCCTCGCGCGGCTGCTCGAAGTCGCACAGCGCTTCGGCCTGCCGGTACAGCCCGACGCGAAGATCGGCAGCCTCTCGGTCGGCGAACGCCAGCGCGTGGAAATCCTCAAGGCGCTGTACCGCGGCGCGCGCATCCTGATCCTCGACGAGCCGACCGCCGTGCTCACGCCGCAGGAAAGCGAGGCGCTTTTCGCCACGCTCGCGCAGATGGTGGCGCAGGGCCTGTCGGTGATCTTCATCAGCCACAAGCTGGGCGAAGTGCTGCGCGTGTCGCACCGCGTCGCCGTGCTGCGCGGCGGCAAGCTCGTGGCCGAGGCGCGCACGGCCGACACCACGCAGGCGCAGCTCGCGCTGTGGATGGTCGGGCATGCGGTCGAAGCGCCGCAGCGACGGCCCGCCAAGACAGTGGGCGACGCGGTCTGCGTGCTTGACCATGTGAGCACCGCGTCCGCCAAGGGCGGTGGGCAGGACCGGCTGCGCGAGGTGTCGCTCACGCTGCGCGCCGGTGAAATCACCGCCATCGCGGGCGTTTCGGGCAACGGGCAGGTGGCGCTGGCCGAATTGCTGTGCGGCACGCGCCGCGCCGTCTCCGGTACGGCCCAATTGATGGGCCGCGCATTGCCACCCTCGCCTGCCCGGCTGGTGCAGCGCGGCGTGGCGCGCATTCCCGAAGACCGGCATGCGGTCGGCGTGGTGGGCGACCTGCCGGTGTGGGAGAACGCAGTGTCGGAGCGGCTGCGCAGCCCGGTGTTCTCGCGCTGGTCCGTGTTCGTGCGGCGTGCTGCCGCGCGGCTGCATGCCCGGCGCATCGAAAAGGCATTCGACGTGCGCGGCGCCGGGCTCATGGCACCGGCCCGCTCGCTCTCCGGTGGGAACATGCAGAAACTGATCCTGGGGCGCGCCCTGCTCGCGCCCGAGCAGGCGGAAGAAACCAAAGGCAGCGACAACAAGAAGTACCCGAACCGCGCGCCGCGCCTGATCGTCGCGCACCAGCCGACGTGGGGCCTGGACATCGGCGCGGTCGCCTATGTGCAGCAGCAACTCATCGCCGCGCGCGATGCCGGCGCGGCGGTGCTGGTGATTTCCGACGATCTCGACGAAGTGCTCACCCTTGGCGACCGCGTGGCCGTGATGCATGGCGGCCATCTCGGCGAAGCGCGCCCGGTCGCGGCCTGGACGCGCGAAGCCATCGGGCTGGCGATGGCTGGCGCCACCACGAAAGGCGCGCCATGATGCGGCTCGAACGACGCCACGAAACCTCGCGCGCCGCACTGGTGCTGGCGCCCATCGGCGCCGTCGTCTTCACCATGGTCGTGAGCGCATTGCTCGTGCTGTGGGCCGGCGCGCCGGTCGGCCGCACCTACGCGCTGCTGCTGCAGGGCGGCTTCGGCTCTGTGTTCGCATGGAGCGAAACGCTCACGCGCGCGATCCCCCTGATCCTCACCGGACTGGCCGCGACGGTCGCCTTCAAGGCGCGGCTCTTCAATATCGGCGCGGAGGGGCAACTGTTCGCCGGCGCCCTCGCTGCCGTGGCCGTGGGCGGCATGCATGGCGGCACGGGCTTCGAACTCTCGCCGTGGGTGCTGTTCCCGCTGATGATGCTGGCCGCCGCCGTGGCCGGCGCCCTGCTGCTGCTCGGCCCGGCGCTCATGAAGAACAAGCTCGGCGTCGACGAGGTGGTGACCACGCTCTTGATCAACTTCATCGTGCTGCTCGGCGTCTCGGCCCTGCTCGACGGGCCGATGAAAGACCCGACCGCCATGGGCTGGCCGCAGAGCGTGTCGCTGCAGCCAGACCTAGAACTCGGCAAGCTCATCGCCCAGACGCGCGTGCACACCGGGCTGCTCTGGGCGGTGTCGCTCGCGGTGATCGTGTGGGCGATCTTCAAGTACACGGTGCTGGGTTTCGACATCCGCGCGGTCGGCGCCAATGCACGCGCCGCCGCGTTCGCCGGCGTGCCGGTCACGCGCACCGTGGTGATGGTGGCGCTGCTCTCGGGCGCGCTGGCCGGGCTGGCCGGTGCCATCGAGGTGGCGGGCCGCACCAGCTACGTCACGCTCGACATGTCGCCGGGCTATGGCTACACCGGCATCGTGATCGCGATGCTGGCCGGCCTGCACCCGCTGGGCGTGATCGCTGCGGGCGTGTTCGTGGCCGGCGTGCTGGTCGGCGCCGACACCATGAGCCGCGCGGTGGGCGTGCCGACCTACATCGCCGACGTGATCGTCGCGGCCTCGCTGATCGCGGTGCTGGTGGCAACGCTGCTGACGCAGTACCGGGTGCGACTCAAATGACGGCACGCCTCTCCCCGGTCTTGCTCCTTCCCCTCCCGGGGGAAGGCCGGGATGGGGGCATCGGACTCCAATGCGAGCGCCGCTTGCCCCCACCCCAACCCTCCCCCGGGAGGGGAGGGAGAAATTCGCCATGACGGACCTGCTGGACATTCTTTCCAACCCCGCCTTCTGGGTTGCGGTGCTGCGCATCGCCACGCCGCTCATCCTCGGCACGCTTGGCGTGCTGCTGTGCGAACGCGCGGGCGTGCTCAACCTCGGCATCGAAGGGATCATGGTCGCGGGCGCCTTCACCGGATGGCTCGCGGTGTACGCCGGGGCGCCGCTGTGGGTCAGCGTCGGCGTGGCGGCACTCACGGGCATGGTGTTCGGGCTGCTGCATGCCTTTCTTACCGTGGGACTTGCGCTCTCGCAGCATGTCTCCGGCCTCGGCATCACGCTGCTCGCGACGTCGCTCAGCTACTTCGGCTACCGCGTGAGCTTTCCGAAGGTGAACACGCCCCCGACCATCACACCCTTTGCGCCGATGGACTGGCTGCCCGTGCCCATCCTCAACGCACAGACCGCGCTCACGCTGTTCGCGCTCTTGCTCGTGCCCGCGGTCGGTTGGGTGCTGTACCGCACGCCGCTCGGGCTCGCGCTGCGCATGGTCGGCGAGAACCCGCAGGCGGCCGAGAGCCAGGGCGTGTCGGTCGCGGCCACGCGCACCGGGGCGATCGTCGCGGGCTCGGCGCTGATGGGCATGGCGGGCTCGTTCCTCACGCTCTCGGCTTTCAACGCCTTCTTCTTCAACATGGTGAACGGCCGCGGCTGGATCTGCGTGGCGCTGGTGGTGTTCGCCTCGTGGCGGCCCGGCAAGGCCCTGCTGGGCGCGCTGCTGTTCGCCTTCTTCGACGCGCTGCAACTGCGGCTGCAACAATCGGGCGACGCCGTGCTGCCCTACCAGCTCTACCTGATGCTGCCGTACCTGCTGTCGATCCTCGCGCTGGTGCTGGTGGCGCGCAAGGCCAGTTATCCGCAGGCGCTGATGAAGCCATATCGCAAAGGGGAACGTTGAGATGATGAAGACCACCGCTGCCACCCTGCTCGCCACGATGCTCGCGCTCGGCAGCACCGGCGCGAATGCGCTGGGCAGCGACTACAGCTACGACACCTTCAAGACGCCCGATTCGGTCAGCTGGGTACAGCTGTGCGGCACCTGGGGGAAAGATCACCAAGGCACCTACCGCGTGGTCCATGCCGACCAGTACGCGCAGTCGTTCCTCTATGTGCAGTGGATGGGGCGCGATGCCAACGGCGGCCTGCATGCCGAGCACACGGTCGCCATCGCCGAACTCGACAACGACCACGCCGAGGTCGCACTCACCGACATCACCTGCCGCGCCACGCCGCGCGGCATCGTGGTGACGGCGAAGGCGGCATCCGGGCATGACGACAAGCTGCGGCGCGTGACGATCGAGGTCGGGCCTGCGGCGGGGCAATACCGCTACAGGGCGCAACGCACGCGTTGAAGCACGGCCCGCTGCTGCGGTTCCGACCGCTTCTATGGAACCGAAGGCGTCGCCGCTCGCCGCAACCTCTGCATCAGCCGCGTCATTCCGCGCAGCGGTGCCGTGATGCGCCATGAACGCGATGCCTGCATCGCGGCGAGGTGTTCTTCGAGTTGCGCGTTGCGTATGGCCGTCTTGTCGAGCGCCCGCTTCAATGCGGTCCTGTCGAGCGTTGCATGGCTCGGGAATTCAATGCCCGCCAGCCTTGCACCGGGATCGACGCCACGGCCCGGCGCGCCATCGGCCGCCAGCTCCTTGCCGATGCGCACCTTCGACGGCTCGGCCGTCCGCACGTGCGCCCGCAAGGCCGAGGTGCGATCGAGCCTGTCGCCGAGGGTCGGGCGCAAGGCCTCGTAGAGATAGTCCGGATCCTCGATGAACCGCGGAAAATCGAGCAGCACGACCGGAATGTTCCGCCTCACGAGCGCATGCAGGAGCTCATGAAACCCCAGCGCGAGAAGCCTTGCCTGGTCGATCGGATTGAGCGAATAGACGATGCCACCCGGCGTTGCCGCCCAGGTCTCCCATCGCGTGCAATCGTCGGGCAGCGCTGCGTTGCCATGCCGCGCGCGCAGCTCGTTGACCGTGCGGCTGGTCGCAGCTTCGACGATGCTTCGCATGGGAATGACGACCGCGTCCACCACGGTCTCGGGGTCAGCCAGCAGGCGTTCCGCGAACTCGTACAGCCAGGGCGACTTGACCACGTAGGGCGCATCGGCATTGCCCACGAGCAGGTCTTCCAGGCCCGCATTGGCGTCCTCATCGTAGCCAGGGCGCTGTTGGTGGGCGAGCTGGGTGTCCAGGCCGCATGCGGCCAGGTACTGCACCAGGAATGTGGTGCCTGCGCGGCCCGTCCCCGCTATGAGCAAATGGTTCTTCATCTTCTCCCGTCGCGCAGGCTCCATGTGCCGAAGGCGGACATCAGGCTGCTTGCGGCCTGGGCGACTTCGCAGCTCGAGGTGTCGATGACCAGGTCGGGCTGGAGCGGCGGCTCGTAGATGTCCGAGATACCGGTGAACTTGGCAACCTCGCCGCGGCGCGCACGCGCATACAGGCCCTTGACGTCGCGCTGCTCGCAAACGGCCAGGGAGGCGCGCACATGGACTTCGCGAAAGGCCGTGCCGATGATTTTGCGCGCCATCGCGCGCTGCTCCCGCATCGGAGACACGGCCGCAACGATGACCACCAGCCCCTGGTCGCTCAGCAGGCGGGCGACTTCGGCCATCCGCCGGATGTTCTCGCGGCGGTCCGCATGGCCGAACCCCAGGCCCTGGCTCAAGCCGCGCCGAACGTCGTCGCCGTCGAGGATGGCCACCGGCATGCCCTGTGCCATTGCGCGCTCGCGCAGGCTGCTGGCGATGGTGGACTTGCCCGCGCCCGACAGGCCCGTCAACCAGATGACGCATGATCCGGAACCCCGCGGTCTTTGCAGCGCTACCGGATTGCCGTCAATTCGCATGAAGTGATAAACAAGGGGTACCAAAGCATCCGAGGATAGGTAGCATGTTCTTGCGTTTTGTCTCCCGGGCGTAAAGATTTCTGAGCTGAAAATTAGAGCCCTCTCGCTCTCCGAATACACACCCACGCAGATCCTCCGATGTTGAATCTTCTGGTCACCAACGCCACCCTCCCCGACGGCCGCACCGGCATGTCGATCGCCGTGCAGGACGGCCTCATCGCCGAGGTCACCGAAGGCCTGGACGCCCCGGCGCACGAGAAGCTGGACGCAGAGGGCCTGCTGCTCGCCCCTCACTTCGTCGACCCGCACTTCCACATGGACGCCACGCTGAGCTACGGCCTGCCGCGCGTCAACGAGAGCGGCACGCTGCTCGAAGGCATTGCGCTGTGGGGCGAGCTCAAGCCGCTGCTCACTGCCGATGCGCTGATCGAGCGCGCACTGGCTTATTGCGATTGGGCTGTGGCCAAGGGCCTGCTGGCCATCCGCACGCACGTGGACACCAGCGATGCGAGCCTGCTCGCCGTCGATGCGCTGCTCGAGGTCAAGCGCCAGGTCGCGCCCTACATCGACCTGCAGCTGGTCGCCTTTCCGCAGGACGGCGTGCTGCGCTCCCAAGGCGGCGTCGAGAACCTCACGCGCGCGCTCGACAAGGGCGTGGACGTGGTCGGCGGCATTCCGCATTTCGAGCGCACCATGGCCGACGGCGCTGCCAGCGTGAAGCTGCTGTGCGAGCTGGCCGCCGAGCGCGGCAAGCTGGTGGACATGCACTGCGACGAGTCCGACGACCCGCTCTCGCGCCACATCGAGACGCTCGCTTTCGAGGCGCAGCGACTGGGCCTGCAGGGCCGCGTCACCGGCTCGCACTGCACCTCGATGCATTCGATGGACAACTACTACGTGAGCAAGCTGCTGCCGCTCATCGCGCAAAGCGGCGTGGCCGTCATCGCAAACCCGCTCATCAACATCACGCTGCAGGGCCGCCACGACACGTATCCGAAGCGCCGCGGCATGACGCGCGTGCCCGAACTGGTGGCGGCCGGCGTGAACGTCGCCTTCGGCCACGACTGCGTGATGGACCCCTGGTACGGCATGGGCTCGGGCGACATGCTCGAAGTGGCGCACATGGGCCTGCACGTCGCGCAGATGACGAGCCAGGCCGGCATCCGCCAGTGCTTCGAGGCGGTGACGACGAACGCCGCGCGCGTGATGCACCTGGAGCGCTACGGCATAGAGCCCGGCTGCGACGCGAGCTTCGTGCTGCTGCAGGCGCGTGATCCCGTCGAAGCGATCCGGCTGCGGGCGACGCGGCTCAAGGTCTTTCGCAAGGGCCAGCTGCTGGCGGAAACGCCGGCCGCCACGGCAGCGCTGCACCTGCCGGGTCGGGCGCCCTCGAGCAGTTGGATGATTCCCAAGGCTTGAGCCCATGATGAACGGGGCGAAATGATGGTGCGAACCCGATGAACGATTCCTGGAGAGACCCGACATGAAAGTCCACGGCGCCTGCCATTGCGGCCGGATCACCTACGAGGCCGAAGTCGATCCCGACAAGGTCAGCCTTTGCAACTGCGCCGATTGCCAGGTCCTCTCGGGCACGGCCTATCGTGTCTCGGCGCCGGTGCCGGCCGAGAGCTTCCACCTGCTGACCGGCCAGCCCAAGGTCTATGTCAAGACGGCCGAGAGCGGAACGCGCCGCCGCCAGAGCTTCTGCGAGAACTGCGGAACGCCGATTGCTTCGAGCCCCGACATCGACCCGCCACCCACCTACTCGCTGCGCATCGGCAGCATGGCGGAGCGCGACCGGTTGCCGCCGCGCCGCCAGCAGTGGTGCCGGTCAGCGCTCGGCTGGTCGCAAGACCTCAGCGGGCTGCCGGCGCAGCCGACCGAGTAGCGCAAGCCGATCCGCCATTCTCGAGGTCGCACCACATGTGCACCTTGGGCAGCAGCGCGCCATCGAGCGCAATGGCCTGCGGCTCGGCATCCGCGGCTGTCAGGCGGCGCACAATGTTGTGGTCCTTCATGGAGCTTTCTTCAGAAGCGGACACAGACCGATTGCCTTTCCTGCAGCACAGCCTCCTGGCCGAAATTCTTGCGGTACGTGTCGATGATCTTGGCGATGGCCGCGTCGTCCTTCGCATTGCGCGGATGCAGCAGAACGACGAGCTTCGAGGGTTCACGCACCACGCCGCCCGAGGCGCCACGCCATTGGCCGACGGCGTCGAGCACCGTGAGGCCTTGCGGGAACGCGGGGGTCACGGTGGTGTCGAGAAAGCTGGCCCACTGCGCATCCGATACCTGACCGCCGGCGGGGATGGCGCGGCCGAAGAAGAGCGTATCGCGCTCGAAGGCATCGAAGCCGGTGCCGCAGGTTCCGCCAGCCGTTGGCACGGAAGGCAAGCGCTGCAGGCCGCGAGCGCGGTCAGCATGAGCGCGACCAGCATCGAACGGACACGGGGAGCAGCGTGTGCCATGAACGTTCAGGCCTCGGGCGCGATGGCTTCCGCGTATTCGTAGAGCGCGCCGAGGATCTCCTCGCCGCGTTCGTCCGCCGTTTCGGACAGCGCATCGACTTCGCTGAACAGCTGCTCGATGGTGCGCACCCCGCCCTCGCCATGGAACAGGCGCGCCACGCGCAGCGCCTCCCAGCGTTCGGTCTCCTCGGGCGCCAGCGATTCGGGCCAGTTGCGCGCGCGGTAGCGGAACACGATTTCTTCGAGGCGGCCATCGTCGAAGCCGGTGCGGTCCTTGGCGAGTTCGCCGGCCGAGAGTCCGCGCAACTGATTCAGGCGCCGGCGGTCGGCGTTGCCGACGAAGCCGCCGTAGAGGTCTTCGTCCACATCGGGCGTGGCCTCCTTCGGCCGCGCATACACCTGCGACCAGATCGCGCTCATGTCGGGCAGGTCGCGCGCGATGGCGGCGTGGCGCATCGCGGTGTCGAGGTCGACGCCCCAGCGCTCGGCCATCGGCGGCGCGAGCGTGCGCAGGTTGCCCACCACCATCGGCGACTTGTTGAGGTGGATGCCCTTCACCGGCAGGCGCACCACGCCTTCGGGCAGATCGGCCGTGCGGGTGAAGAGCCGCAGGCGCAGCGTCTCGACATCGAGGTCGCGCAGCTCGCTTGGGTCATGAGCAAGGTCCCAGGCAAGCAGCTCGTTCTTGTTGGTCGGATGGCTCGCCAGCGGCCACATCACAGCAAGGCAGCCGCGTTCGACCGGGAACATGCCCGAGACGTGCAGGAAGGGCTTGGCGGTTTCGCGCATCGCGGGCAGGCCGAGCTCGCTCGCGACGCGATCCTTCCTGTGCAGGCCGAAAGCGAAGTCGAACAGCTTCGGTTGCCTGTCGCGGATCAGCCGGGCCAGCGCGATGGTCGCGCGCACGTCGGAGAGCGCATCGTGCGCCGACTCGTGCAGCAGGCCGTTGGCACGCGCCAGGTCTTCGAGCTTGAAGCTGGGCTTGCCGTCTTCCTTCTTCGGCCACTCGATGCCATCGGGACGCAGCGCGTAAGTGAGGCGCACCACGTCGAGCAGGTCCCAGCGGCCGCAGTCGTTCTGCCACTCGCGCGCGTATGGGTCGATCAGGTTGCGCCAGAACAAGAAGCGCGTGACTTCATCGTCGAAGCGGATGGTGTTGTAGCCCACGCCGATGGTGCCGGGCTGCGAGAACGCGCGCTCGATCTGTGCGGCAAAGTCGTGCTCGGGAATGCCGCGCTCCAGGCACACCTGCGGCGTGATGCCGGTGATCAGGCAGGCCTCGGGGCTGGGCAGGTAGTCCGGCGCGGGCTTGCAATAGATCATCAGCGGCTCGCCGACTTCGTTCAGCTCGGCATCGGTGCGGATGGCGGCGAACTGCGAGGGCCGGTCGCGGCGCGGCACCGCGCCGAAGGTTTCGTAGTCGTGCCAGAGAAAGGTGTGGTTCATTCAGAGCAAGGGTGAAAACAAGCGCGCAATGGAATCGCCGAGGCGACGCCAGAAATTCTGTGGCCGGTTGGCGCGCACCGCCCCGGAACTGTGCAGGTCGGTCTCGAACTGCGCCGCCAGCGGCCGGGCCAGCGCGGGGCCGTAGACCACCGCGCAGACCTCGAAGTTGAGCCGGAAGCTGCGGTTGTCGAAATTCGCGGTGCCGATCATCGCGCAATGGTCATCGACCACCAAGGTCTTGGAGTGCAGCATCCGCGCCTTGTATTCCCAGACCTTCACGCCTGCGGCGATCAGCTCGTCGAAGTACGAACGCGCGGCGGCACTCACGATGGCCGAATCGCTGCGGCGCGGCACGAGCAGGCGCACGTCTACACCCCGCAATGCAGCGCTCGTCAGTGCCATCAACGCGGGCTCGCCCGGCACGAAGTACGGCGTGGTGAGCCAGGCGCGGTGCGTGGCCGAATGGATCGCCTCGACGTGCATGCGGTGGATGGCTTCGAGCGCGTTGTCCGGGCCGCTGGTCACGATCTGCACGGGAATGTCGCCGGCTTCGAGTTGCGGCAGCATGGCGGCCATCGTGTCGTCCATGCCGCGCGGGTCTTCGCCGGTGGCATAGGTCCAGTCTTCGAGAAAGGTGGTCTGCAGCCAGCGCACCGCGCTGCCCTCGATGCGCAGGTGCACATCGTGGTACGCATCGGGGTTGGTGCGCTTGTCTTCCTCGTCGGTGATGTTCACGCCGCCCGTGAAGCCCACGCGGCCGTCGCACACCACGATCTTGCGGTGGGTGCGGTAGTTGGTCACCGGGCGCAGGCGCCGGCCGATCTTGGTGTCATGGAACAGCGCGACCTTCACGCCGGCCTCATGCAGCGGCGCCATGAACTTGCGGCCGATGCGCTTGGAGCCCAGCGCATCGAGCAGCAGGCGTACGACGACGCCCTCTTTCGCGCGCTCGGCCAAGAGGTCGCGCAGCGCGGTGCCGATCTTGTCGGGCTCGAAGATGTAGTACTCGAGATGGATGTGATCTTTTGCCGTGCGCACGGCCTCGAAGATCGAATCGAAGGTGCGCGCGCCGCCCGAGAGCAGTTCCACATCGGATGCGCTCGACACCGGAAGCCCGCAGGCCGCGGTACCCAGCCGCGCCATCTGCTGCAGCGCCGGTGGCGCGTTCTGCGCCGCGTCGCGCAGCCGGGCCAGGTCGGCCTGCGACGAGGCCCCGGCGCGGCTGCGCAGCCGCTTGATGCGTTGCTTGCGCAGTCGCTGCGGCCCGAGGAAGTAATAAACGACGAAGCCTGCAAACGGCAGCAGCGCCAGCGAGAGGATCCAGCTCATCGTGGACACCGGCGCGCGCTTCTGCATCACGATCCAGATCGACAGCACGGCGATGTAGCCACTCCACGCGAGGGAGAGGCCGGTTTTCCATTCGGGGCTGAGGACGGGAAGGATCAAGGTGACGGAGGCGGGTGGATGGGTTTCAGTGGCCCAAAGAAAAAGGCCGGTAGCGCGATGCTACCGGCCTTTGGAGGCGGTTCCGCAGCCTCATCGGCCGCGGAATGCCCGGTTTTCTCAACCGGTTGCGGCTTCTTCCGCTTCCGGCTTGGACTTGCCCTCTTTCTTGGGCAACGGCTGGATGTCCAGCAGCACTTCGTCCTTGTCGTCGAGGTCGACTTCGAGGCGCCCACCATCGGTCAGGCGGCCGAACAGCAGTTCATCGGCCAGTGCACGACGGATCGTGTCCTGGATCAGGCGCTGCATCGGACGCGCGCCCATCAGCGGATCGAAGCCCTTCTTCGCCAGGTGCTTGCGCAGCTTGTCGCTGAAGGTGACTTCGACCTTCTTCTCGGCCAGCTGCGTTTCGAGTTGCAGCAGGAACTTGTCGACCACGCGCAGGATGACGTTTTCATCGAGCGCCTTGAAGTTGACGATGGCATCCAGCCGGTTGCGGAACTCGGGCGAGAACAGGCGCTTGATGTCGCCCATTTCGTCGCCCGCCTGACGCGGGTTGGTGAAGCCGATGGTCGCCTTGTTCATGGTCTCGGCGCCCGCGTTCGTCGTCATGATGACGATGACGTTGCGGAAGTCGGCCTTGCGCCCGTTGTTGTCGGTCAGCGTGCCATGGTCCATGACCTGCAGCAGCACGTTGAAGATGTCCGGATGCGCCTTCTCGATTTCGTCGAGCAGCAGCACCGAATGCGGCTTCTTCGTGACGGCTTCGGTCAGCAGACCGCCCTGGTCGAAACCGACATAGCCCGGAGGCGCGCCGATCAGGCGGCTCACCGCGTGACGCTCCATGTACTCCGACATGTCGAAGCGGATCAGCTCGATGCCCATGATGTAGGCAAGTTGCTTGGCCGCTTCGGTCTTGCCGACGCCCGTGGGACCGGAGAACAGGAACGAGCCGATCGGCTTGTCGCCCTTGCCCAGGCCCGAACGCGCCATCTTGACTGCGGAGGCCAGCACTTCGAGTGCCTTGTCCTGGCCGAACACCACGCTCTTGAGGTCGCGCTCGATCGTCTGCAGCTTGCTGCGGTCGTCGTTGCTGACGTTGGCCGGGGGAATGCGCGCGATCTTCGCGACGATTTCCTCGACCTCGGTCTTGCTGATGGTCTTCTTGCGCTTGCTCGGCGGCAGGATGCGCTGGGCGGCACCGGCTTCATCGATGACGTCGATGGCCTTGTCGGGCAGGTGACGGTCATTGATGTACTTGGCGCTCAGCTCGGCGGCGGCCTGGAGGGCGGCTACCGCGTACTTCACGCCATGGTGTTCCTCGAAGCGCGACTTCAGGCCCTTCAGGATGTCGACGGTTTCCTGCACCGTCGGCTCGACCACGTCGACCTTCTGGAAACGACGCGACAGGGCCGCGTCCTTCTCGAAGATGCCGCGGTACTCGGTGAACGTGGTCGCGCCGATGCACTTGAGCTGGCCGCTCGAGAGCGCGGGCTTGAGCAGGTTCGACGCGTCGAGCGTGCCGCCCGAGGCTGCACCTGCACCGATCAGCGTGTGGATTTCGTCGATGAAGAGCACGGCGTTCGGCTTGTCCTTCAGCGACTTGAGCACGCCCTTCAGGCGTTGTTCGAAATCGCCGCGGTACTTGGTGCCGGCCAGCAATGCGCCCATGTCGAGCGAGTAGACCTGCGCCTCGGCGAGGATCTCGGGCACGTCGCCCTGGGTGATGCGCCATGCCAGGCCTTCCGCGATCGCGGTCTTGCCGACGCCCGCCTCGCCCACGAGCAGCGGGTTGTTCTTGCGCCGGCGGCACAGGATCTGGATGACGCGCTCGACCTCGTATTCGCGGCCGATCAGCGGATCGATCTTGCCGTCCTTGGCGAGCTGGTTGAGGTTTTGCGTGAACTGCTCGAGCGGCGATGCCTTCTCGTTGCGTTCGCCGCCGCCCTCTTCGCCTTCACCTTGAGGCGCTTCGCTGCTGCCCTTGACGGCTTCTGGCGGATCGCTCTTCTTGATGCCGTGGGCAATGAAATTGACCACGTCCAGGCGGGTCACGCCCTGCTGGTGCAGGTAGTAGACCGCGTGCGAGTCCTTCTCACCGAAGATCGCGACCAGCACGTTGGCGCCGGTGACTTCCTTCTTGCCGTTGCCGGTGGACTGCACATGCATGATGGCGCGCTGGATCACGCGCTGGAAACCCAGCGTGGGCTGGGTGTCTACATCGTCGGTACCCGCCACTTGCGGCGTGTTGTCCTTGATGAAGTTGGTGAGCGACGCCCGAAGGTCGTCGACGTTGGCCGAGCAGGCGCGCAGAACCTCTGCGGCGCTCGGGTTGTCCAGCAAAGCGAGCAGCAGATGCTCCACGGTGATGAACTCGTGGCGCTGCTGCCGGGCCTCGACGAAGGCCATGTGCAAGCTGACTTCCAGTTCTTGGGCAATCATGTGATTTCCTTTTGCCTTGCTGTAAATAAGTTCTCAGATGGGTTGGAGCTTGCGCAATTCAACAGGTTCACGCAACTGGTTCACTGACACATTGCAGCGGGTGCCCAGCCTGCTGCGCCGCCTCCATGACCTGATTCACTTTAGTGGCTGCCATGTCGCGGGAATAAACCCCACAGACGCCGCGGCCATCGAGGTGGATCTTCAACATGATCTGCGTCGCGGTTTCGCGGTCCTTGCTGAAATATTCCTGCAGGACCACGATCACGAACTCCATGGGGGTGTAGTCATCATTCAGCATGACCACCTGGTACATCTGGGGCGGCGCAGTTTTCTGCGGCCGGCGCTCCAGAACGACCGAATCTCCGTCATCCCCGGCCGGTTTTTGGGCCGGAGGGGTGGGGGGAGTCTTGGGAATTCTCGTTGCCATGAAAAAGATTCTATAGAGCGTGCAAGCACCGTGCCGCCGCCAGAAGACTTGGTGGCGCGTATTCGACAAATCAAGGGGCTTGCGCCGCGTCCGACAACACGGCGGCAAAATAAACCTGAGAGTCGCAGATTTGCTCAGATGCTGCGAAGAACCGGCTTGCCTGGCGCAGACATTTTTTTGCTCCGCGGCCGGAGGGGCGGCGGCAGATCGGGCGGCAACGCGTCGATCTCCTCGTCGCTGAGCTCAGACTCGGGCAGTTCCGGGCTTTCGACAGGCGCAGGCGGCGGCGGGCGCATAACCATCGACCCGGGCGGACGGGCAGGAGCCGGGGACGGTGCAGGTGTCGGTTTTGCGCCCCGGTTGCCGTCCGGTTGCGGCGCCGGCGGCAGCTTGGCGCCCACAGGCTCGAGCCTCAACGCGCGCCATTCGGCCTGTCTCCGCTCGTCCTGCTCCGCCTGCCAGCGTTGCTGCTCGCGCAGCAACGCCTCGTGACGCCCCGCATGCTGCCGCCCGAGAAGCTCCAGTTCGGTCCGGGCCGCCCGCTGGACCCACTGCGGCACGCACAACAAGGTCTGTTGCAAGTCCCGCTGGGCTTTCTCCCTGGCGAGCTCGAAGGCCTGTCGCTGTGCCTCCAATTGCGCGCGAACCGTCTGCGAGAAGATCCAGGCGCCGAGCCCCGCCCCGAGTATTCCCGACGCGACGCAGGCGACCAGGGAGCCGATGTGCATCTCACTGCCCATCAAGCATGCTCCCCCGCGGAGTCCCATTTCTGCAACAGATCGAGCGGAATGGCATCGGCCACCTGCGCAAAACGCTTGCCGACCATGCGCTCGGCCTGCTTCAACAAAACCGCGACCGGGCTGCTGGGCTCGTGGTTTTCGAACCACTCGCGTGCGTTGCGGATGGCCTGAAGGACTTCGTCGCGCGGCGCACGGCCCCCAACACCGGGATGCTCGGCGCTTTCCCGAGCGCCGACTTTCCGGGCGTCCGGAACAGCTTCGATGTCGTCGAAGGGCTGCAGGAGATCGACCAGCGCTTGGAGCGCGGGCGCGTCCTGGCCAAGGTGGCGTTCCGCCCAGTCGGCGATCCGCACCGCCGCCTGCGACGCCTGTGCCAACAGGTTCACCGGTGCATCGGCATCCCCGTTCGCCGCAAGACGCAATTGGGCGAGTTGCTGGGCGACGGATTCGGGACTCGGCGCGTCAGGCGGACGCGGCACCGACCACGCACGCTCGATTTCGCGCACCGTCAGATGCCTCGCGGCATTGGCCGCAACGAGGATCTCGCGCACGTCGCCCAGCAATCCTTCGGGATCAGCCAATGCCGCCAGGGCGTTGGCTCGCACGGCCGGATCGCGCTCTCCTTCGACCACGAGCTGCGGATGCACCGCGTCGGGCCAGCGCTCCAATACAGCGGACAGGGCGGCCAACGACTGCGCGAGCCCGGCGGCCTGCGCCACCCGCACGCGCGCCCGGCACAGCCAGACGAACAGGTTGATGTCCCGGGTCCGCAGCAGCAGGCGGCGGCAATCGCGCTCGATCTCGGCCCAGCTCGGCGCTTCGGGCATTCCGACAAACTGTCCGTATTGGGCGTCACCACGCGGTGTCATGCGCGAGAGCAGCACCGCGTATTCCGCGTCGTATTCGAGGCTCGGGCCGCAAGGATCGTTGACGCTCAAGGGTTCGAGTTCGGCGGCCGTCAGGGGAGGTTTGGCAACGTAGGTCATCGATGTCGGGTGGAAAAAATCAGTGAACGACGTGGGCATCGCCGCGATGGCGCGAACCGATGTACTGCTTTGGCTCGAACACCATCCCCACGGTGAAGTCGACCGCATGCACCGCGTGGCCTTCCGAGCCGCCGAGCCATGTGGACCATCCGAGCTTTTCCGAATCGTCGAGCCGGGCGGGCGGCGTGCTGTCGTTGCGCACGCGCAGCTCGACCTCCCAGACAAATTCGTGGCCGACGAAGCCCCGCACCCACTCGACGAGCAGCGGGAGATCCTGCCCATTGGGGGTAAAGCGCAGGTACTGGTCGAGCGTCAACGGCCCGATCACCAGCCGGAACTTGTTTTGCCGGTCGGCCACGACCTCTCCCGCGATCGCCCCGATACCCATGACGCTGGAAGCGCGTGCCTGACCCAGGTGGCTCTGGTCTTCGTCGTCGATGCGGATCCAGTGCAGCACGAACTCCTGGAGTTGGACCGGCACCGCGAAGAAACGGGCCAGCGTGGCAGCCAATCCGTCGGGGTTGCGGGCTTCGCGCGCCAGATGCGTCGAGGCCGCAAGGCGGGCATGCGCGGGCAATGCCGAATCGCGGATTTCCAACGGATCGTGTCCCGTGAGGCGCGCGACGTAGCGGCTGAATACTTCATCTCCAGGGCGATCCAGTCCCGCCGCAGCCTGGCTTTGCGCCCATGCGCGGTACATGTGCGTCAGGTAACGGTGGTGGAACAAATCCAGAAAATCCGCCAGCGTGCTGTCGTTGTGGTTCTCGGTGCGCTCCCGCACCAGTTCCGTGTAGTGCAGCGGTAGCGGCCCGTTGGGCCCCAGCAGGCCCAGGCCGTACACACGGACCATGGGGAGGGCCGGATTGTTTCCCGAGCGCGGAGGCGGCGCCCCTGGCACGGCCGGTTGCGACTCGCCCGGCAACACGGCTCCGGCGATTTCGCGCGGCGCAAAGATCAACGCGGCTGCCTGCCCCAACCGGAAAGACTCCTGCTGCGGGCGGCTCGCGAGCCCGATCGGGGGCTGGGGCGAGCCAGCGGCGCCGATGCGCCTCAGCAAGGCGAAGAAGCCGAACTCCCAGGGGGCCTCGCGCAATCGCATGAGCATTTCCTTCAGCGCGGGTTTGGTGGGGGAGCCCCTCACGAAACACCCTCCTCTTTGCCATCACCGCCGCCATCTCCAGTACGCATCGAACCGATCCGGACATGGCTGTCCGGCGAAAGATCGTGGTGTTCGCGTCGCGTCAGGCCGGGCAAAGGAACCTTGGCGTCGCGAGCCAGTTCCGGCGCGAACAGGCCAAGCACATCTTGCGGGTGTTCCGCATCGAGGAGTCCCGATGTCGCAAGCGAATCGAACTCTTCGATGATCTGGTCGACGCCTTCGCGCGGCTGCAGGATGTCGCGCAGCAAAGGATAGGTCTCGGCCTGCCTGCTCAGTTCCTCCAGCGTAGGAGCGGCCTCGGCGCCGAAAACCACGAAGCCGTCCCAATCGGTGCGACCCGAGAGCTGGTCGGGGTCCTGGACCACACGCACGAATTCTTCATGCAATTCGCCCAACAGGGCACCGGTCGGCTCAACACCGAGCGGCGGCCCGGCGGACGGCGTGGTCCGCGCTTCGGGGCGCGATCTTTCGCCGAGCAATTCAGCCAGCGTGTCCGTGACAGGGCGAGACCTTGCGCCGGCGATGTCGAGCACGCCGAACGGGTCGCCGAGGGGATCGATTTGCCGGCCGTTGTCGGTGCTGCAGCCATCCAGTTCGCGCAGTTCGAAGACATGCGGCAACGCGGGTTTGACACCCGTGTCTTCGGGCACAGCCGACGGGCGCTCCTGCTTATCGATGACCGCATGCACCCGTTCGGGCGATCTTTCTTCCCCTTGCTCCAGCACGAAGCGCTGCAACCCCAGTTCGAGCGTATCGCCCGCGGCGACCGGCACCACCGTGCCTCCCCGGACCCGTTTGCCGTTGCACGCGCACATGAGCGTGTAGCTGCCATTGCGCAACTGCCATTCCCCAGCTTCATCGCGCCAAGCGATGTGGCACAGGTTGGCGACGGACCACTCCCCACCATCCTGGCGCTCGGCACACAGTTGGAAGGCATCGGCCATGCTCGCGCCGGTCGGCGGAATCAGCAGGGTTCCGTGTCGCGCTTCGCCGCCGCTGTGGGTGAGGCGAAGAACCAAGGGGAACACCTGGGCGCTCCCGGTGTGAGGATTGCCGGCGTTCATGGCGAGATGCTCCACAACTTTTGCAGCGTGTTGGCCGCACCGATGAATCGCCCGTTGGCATCCTGTTGCCAGAAGGCGCTTTCGGCTCGTGCGCCTTGCAGGCGGTGCGGCCAATCGGCCCAGGGAAGATGGCGAACGCCATGCAGTGCGGCAGCAGGATCGTCATCGTGTGGGAGCCCTGTCCGTTGATCGAGCAGGGCCTGCATCCAGCGAACGCGTTGTACGGAGAAGTCTTTCTCGAGCGTGCAACTTTCCGCCCACAGCGCATGCACCGTGTTCTCCAAAGCCGCAATGTCGCCGCGGCTCGTGCGGGCATGGCGCGCGACAGCGCGCGCAAGCCAGAACTGCCAATCGAGCGGCTGACGAAGTTGCGCTTCGAAATGCCGTATGGCCCGGCGCGGAGGCTCCTGCTGATAGATCACCAAGGGATGAGAGCGCCCCGCCTTGTCGACGGATGGCGAAATCACGCCCAGTACAAACCGCTGCCGCGCGAACGACAAGGTGCCGGGCGGCAGGGCGAAAGCGGCCGGCACCAAGACCGCCCTGGCCGTCATGCCGATGTCCGTGTTGATGCATTGCTGCGCGAGCCACTGCGTCCACGCCTCCGCCTCCCCTTGTCGCACGCCGCTGCGCGCGAAATCTGCCTGAGCCGGCAATTTGCCCCAGATCGCCGGGGGAGAAATGCGCCAGGAGTTGATCAATCTTGCAAGCATGGGAGGTCAGGCCGCGCGCCCTGGGCAACGGAAGCCCTTGAGCACTTCGCTGTTGAGCGGGTTGGGCTGGCTGCCGGAATTGATGTCGATCAGCGCCTTGCGACCGTCGAACGAGTACTCGACGCTCAACCGCCCTGGCGTCGCCGTGTTCACGATGCGGCCCTTTTCCAGCAACCGGAACAGCGCCCACGGCCCATTGGCCAGGAGGGTCGAGGTCGGACCCGAGACACGTGGATTGGCCGTGATCTCCGCCATCGCCCCGCCGCGCGGCCCCGGCCAGTGGACGGTGAACGCCTGCACCGGACCATGGATGTAGCGCTGGCCCTGCCCGTCGATGTCGATGATCAGGTCGGTGATGCTGGGCTCGAGCTCGAGCACCCGCAGGTCCATCTTCCAGGCCAGCTTCTTGCCGCCGGCGTCCCTGAAGAACAGGTCGCGGATCTGCTGCGCGCGATAGAAGGCATCGAGGTTCGGTCCGCTTCGGGCCAACAGCTTGAGCAGCTCGCCAAGCAATGTCGGCCCCGTGGTTGCGGCCGCTGGCGCCGCGCCGCCAGCGCTTTCTGCGCCGGCCATGACGTTGGCCACACTCGGGTCTTTGTAGCGCCATGGGCGCACGCTGGTATCCACATACGACGCCAGGTACTTGTTGAAGAACTCGTCCGCGGCACCGCTTGCGGCGAAGACCAGCGTGAAGTCTTCGATGGATGCGTCCTGCGCCACCGCAGCCAGTGGATAGCGTCCCTCCACGCCGCGCTTGCACGGCTCGCTGACCTGCATCGCCATCAGGCCCATGATGCGGTCGAGCTGTTGCTGGGCCTGGTTGCGCAGGATGTCGGTCGACCCGAGCACCACCTTGTCGCCGCCGCTCGTGGCCAACGCGGTCAACACCTCCCGAAAGGGCGCCGGGAGCTTTCCGGCTTCCAGCTTCAGCCGCGCACCGACGTCGGCGCCCCCGGGCGGCAGACTGCCCGCCGCCAGCGCCGTATCGGCCACGACGAGCAGCGTGTAGAACTCGTTGACGAGGCCCGAGATGCTCTCGAGCCCGGGTTTGACGCCGGGAGCACCGACGTTTGCGGCACCGATGTCCGGCTGACCGGTCACCACCTCGCGCAGCGCTGCAAAGCGGTTGTCGACGATCTGTTTTTCGAGCCGCTCCTCGGCGCGAATGCCGAGATTCCTGCCGATCGCACTGGTCTGCTTGCTCAGCTCATCGGAAGCCTTGTCGAGAAAGCCCTTTTCTTCCTGGACTCGCACCACCAGCGGACGAGACAACGTGGTCTCGCGGGCCGCCGCGCGCGCCAGCCGTGCCAGCGGCGAATCCGGCGCGGCAAACTGCCGCAACACGCTCAGGTCGAATCCCAGGCTGGTGCCACTGGTTTCGCCGCCTCCGACCGTGCGGATCGATTCGAGAAACGCCTCCCAGTGCTGCGCGTATTCGTTCAGGTATTGGCGGCGGACGTCGTCAAGGAATGGATCGATCTGCAATTTGCGGGCGGCGGCATCGAGCGCCCCCGTGGCATTGCGCCCCATGACCCAGCCATCGTCATCGATGGCTTGCCCGACGAACTCCGGCAGGCGCTTGCTGAACAAGTCGTGGTAGCCGTCATAGGTGAAAAGGCCCGGCACTCCCTTCTCGAGAGGCAGGCCGCCAGCGCGAGAAAACACTGTTCCGGCCTGCGGCCCGACCGCCCGGACCAATGTGAACTCCTGTGGCGCTTCCTGCAGCATCGCCGCCTTGGCGCGCTCGTAGACGCGTTGCGTCGAGGTGTTGCTGTTCAGGAAGTCCTGCACCGCACGCACGAGCACCTCGTTGGGCAGCGATGCCGACTGCACCGGGCGCTCACCGGAAAAAAGTGCCGTTGCATGGCCCACCATCGAAGCCCGCCCGTCGAAAGCAGCGGCAGTGTCGGCGCGCTCCCAGTCCTTGAGCACCCAGTTCCGGACGTCCCGGGCGCCTCCTTTCAGGTATCTGTCCTTGTCGTGCAGGAGCTTGTAGACGCGCAAGGTTTCGTAGGCGGTCTTGGCATCCCCGTCCTTCATGCTCTGCGCCAGCACGGCCTCCATGCGCTGCAGGATGGTCGGCAGCAAGGTGTGGTCCTGCAATCGGGCGTAGGTTTCGCCGGTCGCCGCAAGCACTGGTGGCACGCTGTACAGGCCGTAGAGAAAGCTGCCTGGCGGGTTGTCGATATCGAGCCCCGAATAGCCGGGCAACTCGCGGGCGCCGCTGAGCACATCCGGCACGCCGGCCGGCTTGAAGTTGCCGAGCAATGCACGCACCTGACTGGCGAGCAGGTCGGTGCGCTGGCCGACGGTGTCCAGGTACTGGCGGTTGTTGCCGAAGCTCACGGCCAGGGCGCCTGCCAGCCACACGAAGATGATCACCGCCAGGGCATGCCCCATCAGGCGCAGCAGCCGGAAACGAAATTCCCAGCGCAGATTGGGCCTCACCAGATGGGCTTCGGGGATGATGACCTTGGTCAGCAAATCCTGGAGAAAGAACCCTTGCTGCCCCCGTTCGGACGCCCTGCCGGCGGCCTGCGGGTTCGGGGATGGCGACAAGCCGAGGCTGCGCTGCAGTCGCTGGATCAGCGTACCGGGGTCGGCGGGCAGCTCCGCATGGGCTTGCGCACCACTTGTAAAGAACACGCCGCGCAGGGTGTCGTGCAGTTGGGTGCTGTCGAAACGGGAGACGAGAAATATCTCGTCCAGCATCGGCACCAGCGGCCCTGCCAAACCGGCCAGCTCCTGCGGCAGCGCGTACATGCGCTTGCGTCGCTCCACGTCGAATTCTTCGTTCAGCCGCGCGCGCAATCCGTCGGCGAGCCGGTCCTTGAGCAATGCGAGCTCCGCCTCCACCTGCGTGCGCAAGGCCTCGCGGACCTGCACGGTCGCTCGTGCATTTTTCATGCCGTGGAAGGGCAGCGTGAAGCCCCAGGCCTGCATGCGCCCTTCGCTGGTGAGCGATTGAAAGTACTCGCTGAACCCTCGCAACAGATCCATCTTCGTGATGACCACGTACACAGGGAAGCGAATTCCCAACTCCTGACGCAGATCGGTCAGGCGGTCGCGCACCATGCTTGCATGATCGGCACGCTCCATCTCGGTCATGGTCAGCAGTTCGCCCGCATCGAGCGCAACGATCACGCCATTGAGCGGCGCACGCGTGCGGTGCTTGCGCAGCAAGCCAAGAAAACCGCGCCACTCGACCGGATCGGTCACGGGGTTGCTCTCCTGGGTGGTGTAGCGGCCCGCCGTGTCGATCAACACCGCCTCGTTGGCAAACCACCAGTCGCAATGCAAGGTACCGCCTTGCGACTCGAACACCCGGCGCTTCGATGCATTGCCCATCTGGCGTGCGAGCGGAAATTGCAACCCTGCGTTGAGCAGCGCCGTGGTTTTTCCTGCACCGGAGCTGCCGATGATCATGTACCAGGGCAATTCGTACAGATAGCGATTGCCTTCGAACAGGCGACGCAACCCGCCATGGCCGCGCAAGCCCTTGAGTTGTGCCAGGCCGCGGTTGACTGCGGCGGTGACCGTCTTGATCTCCTCCTTGCCCGTTTCATCCTTGCCCGCGTCTTTTCCGAAACTCAGCAGCTTTGCAAGCAGGTCCTCGTTGTTGCGCAGCGCCTGCCAGAAGCGGTATAGCCAATACAGCGCATACAACAACAGGATCGCGCCGATGATCGCCACCCGCGCCCCGGCCGATGCCAGCGGCTTTGCAGCGCCGATGTCCAGCAAGGGCCCCGCCTGCCAAAGCAGCAGGCACAGCGCGGCCACCCCGACCAGGCTGTACGGACCCGAAACAAGCCAGAGGATGCCAAGCACCAGCAGCAGCACGATGAAAGCCACGCGGACGCCGACCGACGCGAGCGGACGCAGCCCATCCACGGCAAGCAAGGGACCGATGAACCAGATCGCCAGTGCCAGCAGCACCATGGCCAGGAAGGCCAGCATCTGCCGGGAAAAAAGAAATGCCAGGAACTGTTTGAGATATTGCATGTGTGACTCCCGGTCCGCTTCTAGCGCGCCGTCGACGGTGCGGCGGGCGATGCGGCCGCACTGCCGTTGCCCTGGGTGACGACGATGTCGACGCGGCGATTCCTGGCTCGGCCGGCGGCCGTGGCGCTGTCGACCATCGGCATCGTGTCGCCGCGCCCTTCCGTACGGATGCGCGACGCCACCACGCCCTTGCCCAGCAGCACGGCGGTCACTGCTTCGGCGCGCTTCTCGCTCAAGACCTGGTTGTCGGGAAACTCGCGGGTCCTGATCGGCCGGTTGTCGGAGTGGCCAGTGACCTGGACGGAGCCCGACACCTGGTTGATCTCGTTCGCCACCTTGTCCAGGACCGGAAGAATCCTGGCGTTCAGGCGCGCCTGGCCCGGAACGAACATGTCGTCGCCCCTGAAAGTGACCGCGCTGCGGTGCTCGTCTTCTTCCACGCTCACGGTGCCGCGCGCGATCTCGGGCGCCAGCAACTCCTTCAGGCGCATCGGCTTGACCGGAGGCGCTGGAGGTGCGGGGGGCGGGCGCATCCGGCCAATGGCCGCGATACGTTCTTCCACATCGGCACTCTGCTGCAACAGCCGGTACTTGTACCAGGCGAAGAGGCCTGCCAAGACCAGCGCCAGCAGCGAGGCCGTCACCCACACCGGAACACTGCGCAGCAGACGGAACGTGCCACCGCCCACGCCCTTCCAGTGCGGGGAGAGATCGTGCGGTACGTCGCCGCGCGCGGTTCCGAGCAGCGTGAAAAGCCGGTGACGAACCGTCTCCAGCTGCCGGCGTCCGTTGGTCGCCGTGCTGAAACGGCCCTCGAAACCGAGACCCAAAATCTGGTACATCAGCTCGAGCAGATCGATGTGCTCCTGGGGGCTGGCAGCCAGCCGCCCCACCAACAGGAAGAACTTGTCGCCGCCCTTCGTGTCGCCATGGAATTTCGCGGCCAGCTGCTGTGAAGCCCAGATGCCGGCTTCGCCGTTCTTGCCGCCGCCCCACTCCGTGCTGTTGGCGGATTCATCGAGTGCGGTGCACAGGGAATAGCTCGCAGCGATCACATGCTCGTGCCTGACCTGCGCGCTGCTGCAAAGCGACTGGAAGCTCGCCACCTCGCGCTCGAGCAGCTGCTGCAGGATCGTCACCCCCTCATGGCCGAGCGTCGCCGGCATGTCGGCGAGCGCGCGCAGCAGAGGCTGGGCCGCTTCGAGCAAGGGATTGCGGGCCGCGGTGACCGCAGCCAGGCGCACCTGCATCGGCAACTCCGGCGCGAGAGGCACGCCCCCCGGCAGGTCGTTCGGCTGCGGGCCATCGGATGCATCAGCGTCTTCTGGAGCGCCAACGGGTTCTTCCCGGTCCAGCACGGGATCGTTGAGGAAAGGCTTCATTTCTCTCGCACGCCCCACAGTTCAAGACGCAGGCCCGGGAACTCGCCCGCCACATGCAGCGCGAGGCCCCCATGCTTGACCATGTGCTCCCAGAGCGGCCCGCGCGAATCGATCTGGAAGTAGACAAAGCCCGCGTTGAACGGAATCTGGCGCGGTGGCACCGGCAAGGTCTGCAGCGGGATACCGGGCAAGTGCGAACGGATGAGCTCGGCGAGCCGATCGCTCGGGCCGACCTTGCAGCGCGCCGGAAACTGGCTGGCCAACTGATCGGGCGGCGTATGGGCAGCCACAGCGAACACCAGGCTGGAAAAGCCCTGCAATTCGGACGGCTCGACGCTCGCCACGCGCACACCGTTGGAGCGACTGGCCAGAGGAATGCTCTGCGCGCTGCGTACCAGCACATCGTTGAGCAAGGCCTGCACATCGGCCATCAGCGCCCTGAAGGACAGGCAGGGGTCGATGTGCTGGTAGGCCGGGTGCTCGATCGGACGGCGCGTGCTGGCACGCACGAACGTGGCGAGTTCCCCGCTGAAGGTAGTCAACGCGGTGTAGAGCGCTTCCGGCGAGGTCTCCCGCACGCGCAGCCAATGCTGGAACAAGGGCTCGAAGCGATTGAGAATCTGCAGCAGCAGGAAGTCGGACACTTCGGCCGACTCGCCCGACTTTCCGTCGTTGCCGCTGAGGCGCGCCGCGAGCGTCTGGGCGCGGAGGCGGCACAGGCCGTGCAGGTTCGTCACCCAATCGGTCAGCAGCGGGCTCGCGCCATAGCCGGCGACGGGCGGAATCAGATAGGGATCGATGGCAATGCTCCCGTCGGAACGCAGCACCGTCACCCTGGCGAGCGGAAGGCCGATCCAGGCGTCCGTGAGCTCCCGTTGCGGAAGCAGGCGCAGGCGCAGGCGCGAGAGCTGCACCGTCTTCGGCCCTTGCCCGATGGAATTGGCATCGCGCAACTCGGTATCGAAGACCGAGAAGCGTGCCAGCGATGCCGCGGCGGCCAGGGCATCGTCGAAAGTCGTTTCCTCGCCGTTGGGCGTGCGAATCGGCACGGCCAGATGAATGACCTGTTCCAGATGCTCCGGCTGGATGGTGAGCGGCGCAGGCGGCAGCGTCTGACCAGGTGCATCGAAGGGCGTGCCGTCTGAAAAGATGCCCGCGGCGCTGGCAAGTACAAGCTTGCCCAGAGACAGCGACTCTGCATCGATGCTGTAGTGGCTGAAGCCCCAATAGAACGGGCTGAGCGAGGCCGCGCGCTTGTGCGCGAGGTGTTCGAGGTAGCGCTCCTGCTGCTGGAACAGCTGCGGGCGCAGGAAGAGCCCTTCGCTCCAGGCGACTTTGTTGTACCAACTCATGAATTCGATCTTTGTGCGTGCAGGTCGCAGGCTTATTTGAGGGGGATGAGCTGGATGCCCTTGGCTTGAAGGTCGATCCGCAGCCTGACCTTGTTTGCCGGCAGGACCGAGCGATACCAGGCGACTTCCGGTGCGGGGTCGATCTTTTGCACCACGCGCCAATGGGCTTGCGCGAGATCGCGGTAGCCAGCGACGACACCGATGGCCGCGAGGTCGGGATGTGACTTGCGGCGAATGGTCTTGACATCGCCGGGCCGCAGGATGAATTCGTCTCGCACGAGCAGGTCGGTGCCGATCAGGCCTTGTCGTTGCTGGAGAGCGAGAAATAGTCGGCGGCTTCGAAAGATCCTTCCGACTTGAGTTCATAGAGGCGCACCAGGATGGGTGCCGCCCTGCCCTTGTCGTCGGGGTTGACGCCAGCCTCTGCCGTGATCGTGATATCGAGCCTGGTCTGCTCTCGCGGGTAGGAGAACTGGGCGTGCGAAGGCCGCGCCATGGCCAACGTGAGTGTCACGGCGAGCGGCGAAAACAAAATTACGAAAAACCGTCGCTGCGAAGCGATTCGCCAGGCACAAGGCACATTGAAGAGCATGGTGAATAGGAAGTGATGCGATCCATCGACAGGATCGACCAGGGGCGGCGCGGCACGCTCCAACGTGCTGCGCCGCTCGAAGCCGAGGCCTGAGTTGGCTCAAGAGCCAGTCGTGACTCTCAGGACTCCTTGTTGCCCTTGATGTCGTAGCCGGCCGTGACCGCTCCGCCGCTGCCGCCCTGGGCGTTCTGCACCGAGTACTCCTGCTTGATCTTCGAGAACGACAGGCGCACGCGCTCCCTGACGCGCATCTCGTCGGAGTTCGAACCGAAGGGCTGGATGGCGGTGATGATCACGTCCGAAAACGTGAGCTTGAGGTACTCCAGCGGATTGCCACCGGCCTTGCGAATGGTGAGCTTCGCCTCCTGAACGTGCTTGCCTGTCAGGCAGTACTTCATCAGGTTGGGGCTGGAGCGATCGACGTAGTGCTCGAACTCCAGGTCCTCGACCGTGGCCTTGCCGGCACCACCGCCCGAGCCTGCGTGCATGGTGGACTCCTGGAAGGCCTTCCAGTTGAATGCCAGCACCTCGATCTCGTTCTTGTGATCGGAATCCTGGGATTCACCTTCGATGCCGTTGATCTTCAGAAAAATGTCTTGCGCCATAAAAACTCCCTGAAACTTGGTTTTCAATGTTTGACTGGATGCTCTGGCGCTCTTCGGCGCCTCGAACGACTTTGCGGGTGGCGTCTTCGCGCCACTTCATCGAACGATTCCGGACGGTTGGAAGCCAGGCCGTTCAGGCCGCTTCCTTGAGGGACGGCAACTTCGCGACGAGGCGCAGCGAAACGGTCAGTCCTTCGAGCTGAAAGTGCGGGCGCAGGAAGAACTTCGCGCTGTAGTAGCCGGGATTGCCTTCGATGTCTTCGACCACGACCTCGGCAGCTGCGAGCGGCCTGCGCGCCTTGGTTTCCTGCGACGAATTGGCGGGATCGGCATCGACGTAATGCATGATCCATTCGTTGAGCCAGCGCTGCATGTCCTCGCGCTCCTTGAAGGAGCCGATCTTGTCGCGCACGATGCACTTGAGGTAATGCGCAAAGCGGGTGCTGGCGAACAGGTACGGCAGGCGGGCCGACAGGTTGGCATTGGCCGTCGCATCGGGGTCCATGTACTCCTGCGGTTTCTGCACCGATTGCGCGCCGATGAAGGCCGCGTGATCGGTGTTCTTGCGATGCACGAGCGGAATCAGGCCCGCCTTGGCAAGTTCGGCTTCGCGGCGGTCCGAAATGGCGATCTCGGTCGGGCACTTCATGTCGAAGCCGCCGTCGTCTGTCGGGAAGGTGTGGCACGGGAGGTTCTCCACCGTGCCACCCGACTCCACGCCACGGATCATCGTGCACCAGCCGTAGAGCTTGAAGCTGCGGTTGATGTTCACAGCCATGGCATACGCCGCGTTGCTCCAGACGTAGTTCCGGTGGTCGGCGCCTTCGGTTTCCTCTTCGAAATCGAACTCGTCGACCGGGTTGGTTTTTGCGCCGTAAGGCAAGCGCGAAAGAAAGCGCGGCATCGCAAGTCCCACGTAGCGCGAATCCTCGGTGTTGCGCAGCGAATTCCAGGGCGCGTGCTCGAGGTTCGAGGTGATCTTCGCGAGATCGCGGGGGTTCGCAAGTTCCTGCCACGACTCCATGCCAAGCAGCGACGGTGCCGAGCCCGCGATGAACGGTGCGTGCGATGCGGCCGAGATCTTGGCAATGGCGCTCAGCAGTTCGACATCGGGCGGCGTGTGGTCGAAGTAGTAATCCGCCACGAGACAACCGTAGGGTTCGCCGCCGAGCTGGCCGTACTCTTCTTCGTAGATACGCTTGAAGATCGGACTCTGGTCCCAGGCTATGCCCTTGTGGCGGCGAAGCGTGCGGCGCACTTCGTCCTTGGACACATCCATGAAACGGATCTTGAGCTTCTCGTCCGTTTCAGTGTTGTAGACCAGATGATGCATGCCGCGCCATGCCGACTCCACCTTCTGGAACTCGTCCGTGTGCAGCACGAGGTTGATCTGTTCCGACAGCTTGCGGTCGATCTCCGCGATGATCGCTTCGATGCTGCTGTAGGCGTCATCGGTCATGGTCGCGGCATTGACGAGCGCCTGCTCGGCCAAGGTGCGCACGGCCGCCTCGACGGCATCCCGGGCCGCCTCGGTCTTGGGCTTGAATTCCCTGTCCAGCAAGGATGCAAAGTCGGAAGGGTTGGTGTACTGCGTCGCCAAGGGCGCATCGAGTACGGAATCGCTTGCGATGTTCATGTGAATTTCCTTGAGACGGGTCTCACGCCGCCGAGTCGGCGGCCGATGCGTTGAGCTCCCCTGCACGAGGCTTGGGCGCCTGCGCCAGCGACTTCATGAGGGCGGGGTCTTGCAGCAGCTTGTTGACCAGGCCTTCCGCGCCCGCCTTGCCATCCATGTATGTCTGCAGGTTGGCGAGCTGGGTGCGTGCCTCGAGCAGCCGGTTGAGCGGCTCGACCTTGCGAGCAACGGCAGCCGGGGAAAAGTCCTCAATGCTTTCGAAGGTGATGTCGACCATGAGCTGCCCCTGGCCCGACAGTGTGTTGGGCACGGCAAAGGCCACGCGGGGCTGGATCGCCTTCATGCGTTCGTCGAAATTGTCGATGTCGATGTCGAGGAACTTGCGGTCGATCACCGGCGGCAGCGCTTGCGCGGGCTTGCCGGAAAGATCGGCCAGAACACCCATGACGAAAGGCAGCTCGATCTTTTTTTCCGAGCCGTAGATTTCCACGTCGTATTCGATCTGTACGCGTGGCGCCCTGTTGCGGGCAATGAACTTCTGGCTGCTGTTGTTGCTTGTCATGAAAACTCCCTGATGAAAACTAAGAAATAGAGCCCTTGGAAACACTGCGATTTCAAGAGTCAGACGTATTCGGTATGGCAGATGACGGCGTCTCCTCCTTGCAGGTCCGGCCCCGCTTTGCCACGCGACCTTGCGTCGACCGATATCCGGGCGATCACCCGCTTTTCCTGCAAGGCGCCCAGCCAGTGCCGCGACAGGACGGGCAGCAGGTTCTGCTCGATGAAACCGATCAGACGGCGCGCACCGGTTTCATGGGTGCCGCATCGCTCGACGATTTCGGCCACCAAACCATCGGCGTAGTGCAATTCGATGCCGTGCTGCTTTTTCATGCGCTGGACCACCCGGTCCAGGTGCAGCGCGACGATGTTGCCCAGCGTCTTCTCTTCCAATGGGAGATAGGGCACAACGGACAGGCGTCCCAGGAATGCGGCCGGGAAAACCTGGCGAAGAACAGGCTGCAGCGCTTCACGCAAGGTTTCGACATCGGGCGGCGACGTGGCGTCCTCGCACAGGCTCTGGACAAGTTCCGCACCGGCATTGCTCGTCAACAGGATGGTGGTGTTCCTGAAATCGATCTGGCGGCCTTCGCCGTCTTCCATCCAGCCCTTGTCGAACACCTGGTAGAAGACCTCGTGCACATCCGGATGCGCCTTTTCCACTTCGTCGAGGAGGATCACGCTGTAGGGTCGTCGGCGCACGGCCTCCGTCAGGACCCCGCCTTCTCCGTAGCCGACGTAGCCCGGCGGCGAGCCCTTCAGCGTCGAGACGGTGTGCGGCTCCTGGAACTCGCTCATGTTGATGGTGATGAGATTCTGTTCACCGCCATACATCGCATCCGCCAGTGCCAGCGCGGTCTCCGTCTTGCCGACACCCGAGGGACCAACCAGAAGGAAGACGCCGATCGGCTTGTTCGGGTCAGTCAGCTGCGCCCGCGACGTGCGGATGCGCTCCGAAATCGCGGCGAGGGCGTGGCCCTGGCCGATCACGCGTTCGCCGAGCATGGATTCAAGCCTGAAGACTGCCGCGACTTCGTCCTGCACCATGCGACCAACGGGGATGCCCGTCCAATCTGCAACGATGGCCGCGACCACGGACTCGTCGACCTGGGAAAAGACCATCGGCACGTCCTGTTGCCGCGCGAGGAGCTCTTCTTCCTGGACCCGCAACCGCGCCGAGGGCCATTCGCCCTCGGCGCCGCTCTCCTCCTCCCCCCTCCTCTTTGTTCTCAGCGCGTGGATCTGCCGAACCATTGCGAGCTCTTCTTGCCACCGGGCTTCGTGTGTCGAGAGTTCATGTTCGGCGGCAGCCAGTCGGGCATTCGCGGTTTCGATGCGCTCCGATCGGGTCTCGCTGCCTCGCGAGATTTCGCCCTCCTGAGCCAACAAGGCGAGTTCCACATCGAGGGCTGCGATCCGCCGACGCAACTGATCGACCACGGCAGGCGGCGTGTGCAGCGACATGGCGACACGCGCGCACGCGGTGTCGAGCAGGCTGATGGCCTTGTCCGGCAGCTGGCGCGACGGGATATAGCGATGGGACAGCGTCACCGCCGCCCGCACCGCCTCGTCCAGCACGGTAACGCCGTGATGCTCGGCAAAGGTGGCGACCAGACCGCGCACCATCTCGATCGCCGAAGCCTCCTCGGGCTCCGCGACCTGCAGCGTCTGGAAGCGCCGGGTCAACGCAGGATCCTTCTCGATATGGCGCTTGTATTCGCTCCAGGTGGTCGCGCCTACAGTGCGCAAGGTGCCGCGCGCAAGCGCGGGCTTGAGCAGATTGGCCGCATCTCCAGTACCGGCCTGGCCACCGGCGCCGACCAAGGTATGCACCTCGTCGATGAAGAGAATGACCGGTTGGCTAGAACGGCTTGCCTCTTCGAGCAGCGACTTCAAGCGGGACTCGAACTCTCCGCGCATGCTGGCACCCGCGAGCAGCGCACCCACATCGAGGCTGAGCAGGCGGGCATCGCGCAGCGATGGCGGAACCTCTCCCGTGGCAATGGCAAGCGCGAGCCCTTCGACCACCGCCGTCTTGCCCACGCCGGCCTCCCCTGTCAACAAGGGGTTGTTCTGTCGCCGCCGCAGCAGGATGTCGACCATCGTGCGGATTTCATGTTCGCGGCCGATCACGGGGTCGATCTGGCCGCTGCGTGCGCGCTCCGTCAGATCGGTGCAGTAGCGGGCCAAGGCAGATTTGCCATCCGGCGAATCGACGATTGCACCGCTCGCTTCGCCCGGCGTTGCCGACGGCATGCCGGAGCCGTCGTGCGGCCCCTCCTTGTCTTCGGGTGAACCTGCGATGAGCCCGGCGATGACATCTCTCATTCGCTCTGCAGGAAGCCTTCGGAATTCGGGAGACAGGCCCAGGAGTACGCGTTGCAGTTCGGGCGTTTGCACCAACGCCGTCAGGAGCCAGGCGCTGCGTACACAGCGATCGCCGAATTCGAGACTGGACAGGATCCATGCACGCTCGATGGCCGCTTCGACATGATGGGAGAAATCACTGAGCGAGGTGGCGCCCGAAGGCAATGCCGACAGCGCCAGAGCCAGGTCTTTGTCGACGGCTTGCACGTCAACTTGGTAGTGGCGGCAAATGCGATGCAGATCGCTGTCGTTGATTTGCCAGAGCTGGTGAATCCAGTGCGTCAATTCGACATATGGATTTCCCCTCAATTTGGCAAAAGCCGTTGCGGATTCGATGCCGCGAAACAGGGTGAGATTGAGCTTGCCGAACAGCGCTCGCCGGGAGATTGCCATTGCGGTCTATTGCCCCCCGAACGACATCATTTGCCCGGCGGAACCCAGCGCAATGCTCAAGAGAAAATGTCCGACACCTACCGTCTTCTTGCCCACTCCGCACTCCCTATGCTTTCTGGAATAGGGGCGATTCTGGAGGCTGGCGCGAAGCTGTGCGACGCACAGTTTCTACCAATAGTTAAATCAAAAAAGCAGGCAATTGATCTGTGAAATTTATCCAGAGGTGCGCAATTCCCATGATTTAAATGTAGAAGTTTTTATTAAGAATCGCCGCAAACCTTGGCGGAGCAACAAGCCAGCGATTTGCGCAAGGCCTGCTAAGCGGCAACGGCCGGCCCGCTGCACACTGGCGGCTATGAAGACCCGGTGCGCAGAGCAGGACTACAGGGAGCGCGTGGCGCGCGTCGTCGCAGCCATCGTGGCCGATCCGATGGCGGAGCACCGCCTCGACGACCTGGCGAGGCTGGCGCATTTCTCGCCCTTTCACTTCCACCGCATCTACCACGGCATCGCGGGCGAGACAGTTGCGACCACGGTGCGCCGCGTGCGGCTGGCACTCGCCACGCGATTGCTGACCCTGGGCGGCCGCAGCATCACGCAGGTGGGGCTGGCGGTGGGCTACGAGAGCCCCCAGGCCTTCACGCGCGCCTTCGGGCAGTTCACCGGCCAGTCGCCGCGTGAATTTCAGCAGCAGATGCGCGAGGCGATCCTGGCCGCCGGTCCCGCACGCCAAGGCAAGGACGGCGATGCGCCCGCGCCCGTGCGCATCGTCGAGCGCCTCGCACAACCCGTGCATGCGCTGCGCCATCGCGGGCCTTTCTCCACCATTCCCCATACCCACCGCCGACTGCGTGCGCATGCCGGCACACGCACCATCTCGGACTGGCTGGGCATCTCCAGTCACGACCCGGAAGTGCCGTCCGAATTCAGGTACTACGCCGCGGCGGCCTCGCCCGACCCCTGGCCCGCGGACGACGCGGAACTCGAGATGCTCGACATCCCCGGCGGCCTCTACGCCGTGCATTGCCTTGCGGGTCCGTACAGCCGCATCAACGCCGCCGTGCACGCGCTCTACGCGCAGTGGCTCCCCGGCAGCGGCTACGAGCCGGACGACCGTCCCACGTTGGAGCACTACCTGAATTCGCCACGCCAGGTTGCGCCGGCTGCCTTGCGCACCGACCTGCTGATTCCCATCCGGCCAGCAGATTGACTTTCGACCTCACGCAGGATTCGCCATGCCTTTGCTTCGCTTTCTGGTCGCCACCGCCTTCTGTCTCCTTGCCACATTCGCACAGGCCGCGGGCTTCAGCACCTTCGAGACACCGGCCGATGCGCAAGGCCCGGCGCTGCGCGGCGCGGTGTGGACGCCCTGTGCCGCACCGGCCGGAGAAATCAGGCTCGGCCATTACGCGCTTTCCGGCGTGCGGGACTGCCCGATCCCAGCGGGCGGCCCCTTGCCGTTGATCGTGCTGTCGCACGGATACGGCGGCTCCTTTCTGGGCCACCACGACACGGCGCAAGTGCTGGCCGATGCGGGCTTCGTGGTCGCGGCCATCAACCATTCGAGCGACAACTTCCAGCTGCGCGGCGGGCCGGACGACAAGCTCTCTGCACTCGCGACGCGAACCACGGACATCAAGCGGTTGATCGACTACATGCTCGCGCAATGGCCCGCGCATGACAGGCTGGCCGCAGGACAGATCGGCTTCTTCGGTTTCTCCAGGGGCGGCTACACGGGTCTCGCACTCGCCGGCGGCCGTCCGGATTTCAAGCGACTGCCAACCCTGCCTTCGTCACCTTGCGCTTCGGCGCCGGAAGGCGCGGCATGTGGGCAAATGCGTCAACGATTTCGCGAGTTGCTCGCTGCGCCGCTGACCCGCGACACCCGCATCCGTGCGGCCGTGATCGCCGACCCGCTCGGCATGGTGTTCGATGCCGAGCGCCTGAAGAACGTGACGATCCCGATCCTGCTCTGGGCTTCGGAGCGCGGCGGCGACGGCGTGCTGCCCCGCGACGTGGAGGCTGTCAGGCGCAGCCTCCCGTCACCGCCCGACTTCCGGGTGCAGCCCGGCTCCGCGCACTTCGCCTTTCTGGCGCCCTGCTCCACGGCGCAGGCCAGCGAATGGCCCGATATCTGCAGCGACGCACCGGGCTTCGACCGCGTGGCATTCCACGACAAGATGAACGCCGGGGTGCTCGCCTTCTTCAGCCAGCACCTCGGGCAGGCGCCGAAGCCCTGATCCGCCTCAGCCCGCGCGCCGCTGCCCTGCCAGACGCCGCACCACCGTCACCAACCGGTCCACCTCGTCGAATGTGTTGTAGAACGCGAGCGAAGGCCGCACCGTTGTCTCCACGCCGAAGCGCCGCAGGATCGGCTGCGCACAGTGGTGGCCCGTGCGCACCGCGATGCCTTCGTCATTCAGCGCATGGCCCACCTCTTCGGTGCTGTAGCCGTCGAGCACGAAGGACATCACGCTCGCCTTGTCGGCCGCCGTGCCGATCAGCCGCACGCCCGGGATCGCGCCGAGCTTCTGCATGCCGTACACGAGCAGCTCGTGCTCATAGCGCGCGATGTTCTCGATACCGACCTTGTTCACGTAGTCGATCGCCGCGCCCAGGCCCACCGCATCGGCGATGTTGCCGGTGCCGGCCTCGAACTTGTTCGGGATCGGCTGGAACACGGTCTTCTCGAAGGTCACGTCGGCAATCATGTTGCCGCCGCCCTGCCAGGGCGGCATGTCTTCGAGCACTTCGCGCTTGCCCCAGACCACGCCGATGCCGGTCGGGCCGAACACCTTGTGGCCGGAGAAGACGAAAAAGTCGGCACCGATGTCCTGCACGTCGACGCGCATGTGCGAGACCGACTGCGCGCCGTCGACCAGCGCCTTGGCGCCAGCACGGTGCGCGAGCTCGACGATCTCCTTCACCGGCACCACGGTGCCCAGCGCGTTCGAAACCTGCGTGACGGCAACGATCTTCGTGCGGTCGTTGAGCAGCTTGCGGTATTCGTCGAGCAGCACCTGGCCCGAGTCGTCCACCGGGATCACGCGCAGCTTCGCGCCCTTGGCGGCAGCGAGCTGTTGCCACGGCACGATGTTGGCGTGGTGCTCCAGGTTCGAGACGATGATCTCGTCGCCCTCGCCCACGTGCTGCCCGCCCCAGCTCTTGGCCACGAGGTTGATGGCCTCGGTGGTACCGCGCACGAAGATCACTTCTTCGACTTCGGGTGCGTTGATGAACTTGCGCACGCGCTCGCGGGCACCTTCGTAGGCATCGGTCGCGCGCGCAGCGAGCTCATGCGCCGCACGATGGATGTTCGAGTTCTCGTGTTCGTAGAAGTACGCGATGCGGTCGATGACCGACTGCGGCTTGTGCGTGGTGGCCGCGTTGTCGAACCACACGAGCTGCTTGCCGTTGACGCGCTCCTGCAGGATCGGGAAGTCGCGGCGTACGGCATTGACGTCGAACGGCGGATGCTGGCCGGAGCCGGCGAGCGGCACGGCTTCGGGGTCGCGGGCCGTACCGTGCGGATGGGGCTTGGCCGGCGTGACGAAGCCGTTGGGCAAGCGCACCGCATCGACGAAGTAGAACTGCGGCTTGTCACTCCCTTGCACCGGGGATTGGCTCCCTCGCCCCTCTGGGGAGAGGGTTGGGGTGAGGGGCTGCGGCGAGGAAACGCCAGCAAATGATTGAGCGCCCCTGCCCTCACCCCAGCCTTCTCCCGCAAGCGGGAGAGGGGGCAAGACCTGCGCAGGCGCGGAGATGGCAGAGGCTGCCCCCGCCGTCGGGTGCCCGTAACTGTTGTTCAGAAAGTAGAACGGCGAAGACGCCCCGGCTTGCGGTCCAACCGGCGCACCGGCCTGCTGTGGCACACCCAGCACCGTGCCACCCGAACGCGGCTCGAAGGCTGGCGCCACGGACAACAAGTTGTCCGGCACGCCATTGCCCGCCACCGCATGCGGCAGCAGTGCCGGCGCACGGTTGGCCAGCGAAGGCAATTGGGTCGGCGATGCCGGCAACACGTTGGCGCCCGGAATCTGCCCTTGCGGAATCGGCGTGCCCGGCACGCTGGGCCCGAAGCCGGCGGGGCTCACCAGCGGCGAGCCCGGCGGCGCGATGTTGGCGGGGAACTGCGCGCCCGGCACCAGCCCGCTCGCCACGCCCGGCAACGAGGTCGGTGGCGTGCCCGGCAGCGCGGCGAACATGGCACTCGCCATGCGCGCCAGGATGGCCGGATCGAACGGCGCCTCGCCCGGAATCGTTGGGGTACTCACCGCGGCTTACTTGTAGGTGTCGGGATAGTCGTGGTACTTGCCGATCTCGACGTCGTCGAGCACCGCCAGCGCATCGGTGGTCAGCACCGCCAGCGAGCAATACAGCGAGATCAGGTACGACGCGATCGCGTGGTTGTTGATGCCCATGAAGCGCACCGACAGCCCCGGGCTCTGCTCGCCCGAGAGGCCCGGCTGGAACAGCCCCACCACGCCCTGGCGCTTGTCGCCAACGCGCAGCAGCAGGATCTTGCTCTTGCCGTCGGCCACAGGCACCTTGTTCGACGGAATCAGCGGAATGCCGCGCCCGGTGATGAACTGCGAACCGAAGAGGCTCACCGTCGGCGGCGGCGTGCCGCGGCGCGTGGCTTCGCGCCCGAAGGCGGCGATGGCCAGCGGGTGGGTGAGAAAGAACGCTGGTTCCTTCCACACCTTGGTCAGCAGCTCGTCCAGGTCATCGGGCGTGGGCGCGCCGGTCAGCGGGAAGATGCGCTGCTCTTCGCTCACTTGCGCCAGCAGGCCGTAGTCGGGGTTGTTGATGAGCTCGCTCTCCTGGTTCTCCTTGATCGTTTCGATCGTGAGACGCAGCTGCTCCTTGATCTGGTCGTGCGGGCTGCTGTAGAGGTCGGAGATGCGCGTGTGCACGTCGAGCACGGTGCTCACCGCATTGAGGTAGTGCTCGCGCGGGTTTTCTTCGTAGTCGACGAAGGTGCGCGGCAGCTGGTTTTCTTCTTCGCGCGAGGTGCAGGTGACCTTGATCGACTCGGGGTTCTTGACCTTGTTGACGCGGTAGATGCCCGCCTCCACCGGCACCCATTGCAGGAGATGCGTCAGCCAACGCGGGCTGATGGTCTCGAGTTGGGGGACTGTCTTGGTGGCATTGGCCAGCTGGCGTGCGGCGTTGTCGCCAAGGGCGGTGGTACCACCGACTGTTGCGCTCATGTATTGAAGCTCCGTGGAGAGGTAAGAAATTGGTCGCCAGTGTCAGGCGGCCAAGGGTTTCCCCTCAACAGGCTATAGCCGCCAAGTTGATCCGCCTGGCGAGACGCGATTGCTCCAGCTGTTCGCAGCGTGCGAGCAGGTTGACGATGTTGATGCCCAGCGCCGTCGCGAGCTTCTGCGCGGTGACGATCGACGGGATCACCCGGCCGCGTTCGACCTCGCCGACATACGAGCGATTGAGGTCCGAACGCTCGGCCAGCTGCTCCTGGGACCAACCATTCGCCTCGCGCAGCTGACGCACGGTGACACCGAAATCTTCGACAAAGGCCTTCATGGTGCGCTCGCTTTCGGTGCATTCTGCAAACTGGCCTGGGTCACGCTCGCACCCGGCTTCACGTCGTCGGTGATCCACACGTTGCCGCCGATCACCGCGCCCTTGCCCAAGGTGACACGGCCGAGGATGGTCGCGCCCGCATAGATGACCACGTCGTCTTCGACCACCGGATGCCGCGGCAGGCCCTTCTGCAGGTTGCCTTCGGTGTCGGTGGGAAAGCGCTTGGCGCCCAGCGTCACGGCCTGGTAGAGCCGCACGCGCTTGCCGATGACAGCCGTTTCGCCGATCACCACGCCCGTGCCGTGGTCGATGAAGAAGCCCGCGTCGATCTGCGCGCCGGGGTGGATGTCGATGCCGGTCTGCCCATGCGCCAGCTCGGCCACGATGCGCGCGAGCAGCGGCAGATCGAGCTTGTAGAGCTGGTGCGCGAGGCGGTGATGGATCATCGCGAGCACACCGGGATAGCACAGCAGCACTTCGTCGACGCTGCGCGCAGCCGGGTCGCCCTGGTAGGCGGCGAGCACGTCGCTGTCGAGCAGGCGGCGCAGGCCAGGCAGCGCGTTCGCGAACTGGCGCACCGCTTCGGTGGCCGCGTCGTCGATCTCGCTGGCGGGACGCGGCTGCAGACGCGCATTGAAATTGAGTTCCAGCCGTGCCTGCACCAGCAGCGCCTGCAAGGCGGCGTCGAGCGTGTGGCCGACGTAGAAGTCCTCGCTCTCGTGGCGCAGGTCCGGCGGGCCGAGCCGCATCGGAAAGAGCGCGCCCTTGAGCGACTCGACGATCTGCGTGAGCGCATCGCGCGACGGAAACTCGCGCGCACCGGGCTCTCGCGAGCGCCGCTGTGAATCGCGCCAGTCGTCGCGCACGCCGTGCAGCGCGCGCACGATGTCGCTTACCTCGAAATGGGCCATCTGTTTTTCCCCCTTGAACTTCTTGTGGGTCTTGTGCGAGAGGCGTCGGTCAGTCCTGCACCCAGGGCAATTGATGGAAGCGCCAGCCGTCCGCACCACCGCGGTGCTGCTGCGCATCGATCTCGCCCTCGAAGCCTTCGAGCACGTTGAAGACGTTGGTGAATCCTGCCTTCGCGGCAGCCTCGGCGGCCAGTGCGGAGCGCTTGCCGCTGCGGCACAGCAGCAGCGCCACGGCATCCTTGCCACCCTCTTTCGCGAGCTTGGCTTCGAGCTCGCGAACGAAGCGCGGGTTGCGCGTGAGCGCGGTGCCCGTGGCCCAGGCCACGTGAAGGCTCTCGGGCACACGGCCGACGAACTTGCGTTCCTCGCCCGAGCGCACGTCGACCAGCACGGCCTGGCCTTTCTGCACCAGATCCCAGGCCACCGTCGGCGTCACGCCGCCGGCATAGGGCAGATTGCTTTCGGCGGCCTTGGCGCGCGCTTGTTCCAGGGATTCGGGCAAGACGAGTTCTTCAACTTCCACTGACATGCTGTGCGGCTCCTGTTGTGCGTTGGAATTCGCCTTGATGGCGATAACCACCACTTTAGGAGCGTCCTCCAGAACCTCCAACGACTGAAAAGTCGATTCCTAACAACCGGACGTTGTATAGCGCGGGTATTCAGGCGGCCGTCGCCTCCGCCGCGCGCACGGCCGGCGCGGTCAGGTCCACGCTCTTGGCACCGTCCACCCCATAGGGCACGTCGCCCGCGATCGTGACCCGGCGCACCACCCGGTGCTGGTCCCCGTAGTCGTTGATCGCGTAGTGCTGCGTGGCCCGGTTGTCCCAGATCGCCACGTCACCCTGCGTCCAGCGCCAGCGCACCGTGTTCTCCAGGCGGTGCACATGGCTTTGCAGCACGCTCAGCAGATGGCCGGAGTCATAAGTCGAATGGCCGACCAGCCGTTTCACGAAGTGACCCAGCACGAGGCTGCGCTCGCCGGTCTCCGGGTGCACGCGCACCACCGGGTGCTCGGCTTCGAGCAGGCGGCGGGTGAACACCTCCTTGTAGCGCTTGACGCCTTCATCGGCGAGGTCCGCCGGCTGTCGCGAGGCGGCGTAGTCGTAGTCGTTGCCATGCACCGCGCGCAGCCGGTCGGCCAGCGCCTTCAGGTCTTCGGAGAGGCTTTCGTAGGCGGCCACGGTGTTGGCCCAGACGGTATCGCCGCCATAGGGCGGGATCACGACCGCACGCAGGATCGACACCTGCGGATAGGCCACTTCGAAGGTGACGTCGGTGTGCCACGAGTTGGCTCGGCCGCCGTGGCGCGAGTCGAGTTCCAGCAGCTTCGTGCCGTCCTTCGAGGGCACGGTCGGGTGCGGCACCAGTTCGCCCCAGAGGCGGCCGAAGGCCTGCTGCTGCGCGTCGTCCAGGTGCTGCTGTCCGCGGAAGAACAGCACCTTGTGCTTGAGCAGCGCCGCCTTGATGGACCGGAACACCTCCGGCTGCAGTTCGCCCGAGAGCCGCACGCCGCGCACCTCGGCGCCGATGTGGCCGGCCTGCCGGACGATGTCGAGCTCGTTGTCTTGTGCAACGGCGGGGGAAGAAAGAACAGCGCTCATCGAAGGTCCTCTTTGGGGTTGATTCCAAAGATTCTGTGAGGCGACTTCCCGGGCCGGAAGGAAGCTGTTCGCAGTTCCTCATGCCCCATTCGACTAAGCCATGTTGGCTATATCGACCTGCGCCAAACAGAGGCACAGTGGCGCCATGGATCACAAAGTCATCACCCTCATCAAATGGCTCTTCCTGGCCATCGGGCTCCTGCTCCTGGTCGGTGCGATCTTCGTGGACCCCGAGGCCAAGCTGGCCCTCACGATCATGGGCTTGATCTTCGCGGGCATCGGCGGCGGCATCATCGCGTTCGGCCAATGGAGCGCGCAGAAGGAAGCCGACCTGCGGCAAAACGGCCAGCTCGTCGAGGCCGAGTTCCAGTCGGTCGAGGTCAACGGCAGCATCGAGGTGAACGGCGAGCACCCCTACCGCATCGTCGCCAGGTGGCACGACACATCGACCCACACCCTGCACCTGTTCCGCAGCGCCAACCTCTGGTTCGACCCGACCGACTACGTGCCGGAATGGATCCCGGTCTACATCGACCGGAGCAATCCGAAGCGCTATCACATGGAAACTTCGTTCCTGCCCAAGCTGCAGTGAACAAGAGGCTCAGCCCGTCCGGTTCTCGTCGCAGCTACTTTTGTTCTTGGGCCTTGTGCACAGCAGGACCAGCATCAGCACATGCGACGCCACCACGAAGACGACGGATGCCAACAGCATCCAGTGCTCGACCGAGTCCCAGCGCCAGCGGCGAATGTCATCGAGGTGAACAAAGACCAGCATCCCGATGCCCATCAGCGGGAGAAGCATCAGCACCCAGATCACGAGACGACCACTGCTTGTTGAGGAGACACCCTCCCCGGTCACGATTTTCTTGTTCACCCAACGTCCCATCCCTCGACAACAAGGGAGGGATTCTGGGTGAGAAAAAAATCAACAATCTCTATCAATAGTTAACTCAAACGGCGCTTCTTCGATTCCGTGACTTTGCTCCAGGCGAGAGATCGAATCGAACGAAACAGCACCCAGAAAAAAGCCGCTCGGGGTCCGATGGACACCGAGCGGCTCATTGGCGGGCAGTGCCGCAGAAGCCAGCTCAGAGCTTCGCGATCGAAACTTCGGTCGACTTCACGAGCGCGACCACGTCGGAGCCGACCTTCAGCTGCAGCTCGTCGATCGAGCGCGTGGTGATGACCGAGGTCACGATGCCCCAGGCGGTTTCGACATCGACTTCGGAGACGACGTCGCCGCGGATGATTTCGCGGACCTTGCCCTTGAACTGGTTGCGTACGTTGATGGCTTGGATGGACATGATGGTTTCTCTTTCAGGTTGAAGAAGTAAAGGATGGGAGGACGACGAGATCAGACGATCTGCGCCACGTCGTCGAACGCGAGCCGGGGCCCGCGCTCGAAGGTGCCGGCGTGATCGGCCACGCCAAGGTTCACGAGAAAGTTGGCGCGGTAGCGGCCATCGGGAAAGAAGGCCTTGTCGACCAGGCCCGCGTTGAAGCCCGACTGCGGCCCCGCGTCCAGGCCGAGCGAACGCGCCGCCAGGATCAGGTAGGCGCCCTGCAGGCTGCTGTTGCGAAAGCCCGTGGCCTCTGCGGCCTCGGCGCTCTTCTCGAAGAAGGGCTTGGCGTCGTAGGCCGGGAACTGCGTGGGCAGGTGCTCGTAGAAGCGCGTGTCGTGCGCCACGATCACCGTCACGCCGGCAGCCAAAGTCTGCGCCGTGTTGCCGGACGAGACCGCGGGCTTGAGCTTCGCCTTGGCCTCTTCGCTGCGCACGAACACATAGCGCGCGGGCTGCGCGTTGTAGGCGGTCGGGCCCCACTTCACGAGGTCGTAGAGCTGGTGGATCAGTTCGTCGGTCACGGGCACCGGCTTGAAGGCGTGCACGGTGCGCGCCTTGCGGAACAGCTGGTCGAGCGCCGCTTCGGGGATGGCGTTGAGTGTTGTCATGGTTTTCCGTTCATCGAAGCGGTCAGGACGCGGCCGCGAGCGCCACGTCGAGATCGGCGATCAGGTCGTCGATGTGCTCGATGCCGACCGACAGGCGCACGGTGTCTTCCGTCACGCCGGCCCTGGCCAACTCTTCGGGCGACAACTGCCGGTGCGTGGTCGAGGCCGGGTGCGTGGCCAGCGAGCGCACGTCGCCGATGTTCACCAGGCGCGTGAAGAGCTTGAGCGCATCGAGGAATTTCGCGCCGCCTTCACGGCCGCTGCCGATGCCGAAGGTCAGCACGCCGCTGGACTTGCCGCCGAAGTACTTCTGCGCCAGCGCATGGTCGGGGTGGTCTTCGAGCGCCGCGTAGTTGACCCAGTTCACGGCCTTGTGCGTCTTCAGGTGCTGCGCCACCTTGAGCGCATTGCTGCTGATGCGGTCCATGCGCAGCGCCAGCGTCTCGATGCCCTGCAGGATCAGGAAGGCGTTGAATGGCGAAATGGCCGCGCCGGTATTGCGCAGCGGCACCACGCGCGCGCGGCCGATGTAGGCAGCCGGGCCCAGCGCCTCGGTGTAGACCACGCCGTGGTAGCTGACGTCGGGCTCGTTCAGGCGCTTGAAGCGCTGCTTGTGCTCGGCCCACGGGAACTTGCCCGAATCGACGATGGCGCCGCCGATGCTGGTGCCGTGGCCGCCCAGGTACTTGGTGAGCGAGTGCACCACGATGTCCGCGCCGTGCTCGATGGGCCGGCTCAGGTACGGCGAAGGCACGGTGTTGTCCACGATCAGCGGCACGCCGTGGCGGTGCGCGATCTCGGCGATGGCCGCGATGTCGGTCACGTTGCCGGCCGGATTGCCCAGCGACTCGACGAACACCGCCTTGGTCTTCTCGTCGAAGAGCTTCTCGAAGCTGCTCGGATCGCGGTGGTCCGCAAAGCGCGTGGTGATGCCGAACTGCGGCAGCGTGTGCGCAAAGAGGTTGTAGGTGCCGCCGTAGAGCGCCGTGCTGCTGATGATGTTGTCGCCGGCCTCCGCGATGGTCTGGATCGCATAGGTCACGGCCGCCTGGCCCGAGGCCAGCGCGAGTGCTGCGATGCCGCCTTCGAGCGCGGCCACGCGCTGCTCCAGCACGTCCTGCGTCGGGTTGTTGATGCGGGTGTAGATGTTGCCCGGCACCTTCAGGTCGAACAGGTCCGCGCCGTGCTGCGCGCTGTCGAAGGCGTAGGCCACCGTCTGGTAGATCGGGGGCGCGACGGCGCGCGTGGTCGGCTCGGGCGAGTAGCCGGCATGGACCGACAGGGTTTCGAATTTCCAGTTCTGCGACATGGGGACTGCCTTTCGGGAAAAGAAGAAGGAAGACTCAGATCGCCCAGCGCAGTGCGTGCGCGGGAGTTCCAAGCCAGCTGGCGTCGGCGCTGCTGTCCACCTCTTCGGGCTTTTGCAGCACCCTGTCGAGGATGCGTTTTTCGATGGCCGCGAAGGCCGGGTCGCCCTGCGAGCGCGGGCGGGCGAGCGCGATGTTTTCGTCCAGCGCGATGCGGCCGTCTTCGATCAGGATCACGCGGTCCGCCAGGGCCACGGCTTCCTGCACGTCGTGCGTCACCAGCAAGGCGGTGAAGCGGTGGCGCTGCCAGAGGTTCTCGATGAGCCGGTGCATCTCGATGCGGGTGAGCGCATCAAGCGCGCCGAGTGGCTCGTCGAGCAGCAGCAGGCGCGGGTGATGCACCAACGCACGTGCCAACGACACGCGCTGCCGCTGTCCGCCCGACAGGCGCGCCGGCCATTCGTTCTCGCGATCGGCCAGGCCCACCTGCGCGAGCACTTCCTTGCCGCGCGGCTTGGCGTCGTTCGACAGGCCCAGCGTCACGTTGTCGAGCACGCGGCGCCAGGGCAGGAGGCGCGCCTCCTGGAACATGATGCGGGTGTCGTCGTGCAGTCCGTTCACGGCCTTGCCATCGGTGTAGAGGCCGCCGGATGTGGCTTCTTCGAGGCCGGCGATCAGCCGAAGCAGCGTGCTCTTGCCGCAGCCGCTGCGCCCCACGATGGCGATGAACTGGCCCGGCTCGATGGTGAGCTTGGTGTTGCGCAGCACGTCGCGCGTGCCGTAGCGCTTGTGCAGGCCGCGCGCTTCGAGGCGCACACCGCCTGCGATGGTTTGGGGTTGGATGTCTTTGAGAACAGCACTCATGGCTTCAGGCTCCGGGTTTGAACAGCGCGACGTCGAGCGCATTGAGTTTTCGAGGCAGCAACTTTTCGCCGAAGAACGCATCGGCAATGCGCTGCTGCTCGACGAGGCCTTCGGCCACGACCGGCCGCACCGCGTAGCTGCGGCGACTGTTGGCCTGTTCGATGGTGGCGGCGTCCAGGCCCCACACGGGCGACAGCAGCGCGGCGGCTTCCTTGGGGTTCTGCTTGACCCACTTGCCGGTCTTCTCGAGTTCGGCATAGATCACACGCAGCACATCGGGCCGCGCCTTCGCGAACTTGGTGCTCGCGAGGTAATAGCGCTGGTACGACGCGATGCCGGCGCCATCGGCCAGCACGCGCACCTTCGACTGGCGCTGGGCGGCGGCAAGGAACGGGTCCCACACCACCCACGCGTCGATCGCGCCCTTCTCGAAAGCCGCACGTCCGTCGGCCGGCGTGAGGTAGGCGGGCTCGATGTCCTTGAACGAGAGCCCCGCCTTCTCCAGTGCGGCGATCAGCAGGTAGTGCGCGCCGGCTGCTTTCGCGAAGCCGACCTTCTTGCCCTTCAGATCGGCCACGGTCTTGAGCGGCGAGTCTTCCTTCACGACGATGGCCTGCGCCGCGGGCGACGGCGCTTCTTGTGCGATGAAGGTCAGCTCGGCACCGGCCGCCTGCGCGAACACGGGCACCGTGTCGGCGACGTCGGCGCTGATGTCCAGGTTGTCCAGGTTCAGCGCTTCGAGCAGCGGCAGGCCGCTGGTGAACTCGTGCCAGCTCAGCGTGGCGTTGAGCGGCGCGAACTGCTTTTCGAGCGTGCCCTGGGCCTTGAGCAAGGCCGTGAGCGTCGAGGACTTCTGGTAGCCGAAGCGCACAGTGACAGGTCGCGGAGCAACGCCCTGTGCCCACACGGCACTGGCGCCGAGCGCACCCAGCGTGGCGATGGCTGTGCGGCGGGAAATGGATTGGTTCATCTGCCCTGCCCTCATTTCGGCTTCTTCTGGTAGCCCGGGTGCCAGCGCAGCCACCACTGCTCCAGGCCGCGCGCGAACAGGTCGGCCAGCTTGCCGAGCAGCGCATACAGCAGGATGCCCACGAGCACGATGTCGGTCTGCAGGAACTCGCGGGCGTTCATCGTCAGATACCCGATACCGGCCTGCGCCGAGATGGTCTCGGCCACGATCAGGATCACCCACATGAGGCCCAGCGAAAAACGCAGGCCCACCAGAATCGAGGACAACGCGCCCGGCAGGATCACCTCGCGGTACAGCTGCCAGCGCGTGAGGCCGTAGGTGCGGCCCATCTCGATGAGCTGCGGATCGACGTTGCGGATGCCGTGAAAGGTGTTCAGGTAGATCGGGAAGAACACCGACACCGAGATCAGGAACAGCTTGGCCGATTCATCGATGCCGAACCACAGGATGACGAGCGGAATCAGCGCGAGCGCGGGGATGTTGCGCACCATCTGGATGGTCGAGTCGAGCAGCGTCTCGGCGAACTTCACCGAGCCCGTGAGCAGGCCCAGCGCGAGCCCGGCGCCGCCGCCGATGGCCAGGCCCGCGAGCGCGCGGCCCGCGCTGACCTTCACATGCGTCCAGAGCTCGCCGGACACCGTGAGCGACCATGCGGCCTTGACCACGTCGACCGGCGCCGGCAGCACGCGCGTCGACAGCCAGCCGAGCGACGAGGCGATCTGCCAGAACACGATGAGTCCCACCGGCACGAGCCAGGGAACGAGGCGGCCCGCAACGTTGAGGCCGAAGGCCTTGAACGCCTTGCCGGCGCCTGCGTCGGTCGACGCCACCGGGAGCTCCTGCACTTGTTCGGTCATGGGGAATCCTTGTTCAGCTTTGCGAGACGAGGCGCGACGGCGCATCCAGATTGGCGACGACCTCGCCGAACGGCCCGCTCAGCGAACCACCGGCCAGCCGCGCCTGCGCCTTGCGCGAGAGCAGCGGGAACACCAGCTCGGCGAAGCGGTAGGCCTCTTCGAGGTGCGGGTAGCCCGAGAGAATGAATTTGTCGAGGCCGAGCGCCGCGTACTCCTCGATGCGCGCGGCAACGGTCTTCGCGTCCCCCACGAGCGCCGTGCCCGCACCGCCGCGCACCAGGCCCACGCCGGCCCAGAGGTTCGGCGAAATCTCCAGCTCGGCGCGCGAGCGCTTCGCGCCACCCGCATGCAGCGCGGCCATGCGGCGCTGGCCTTCGGAATCCATGCGCGCGAAGGCAGCCTGGGCGCGGATGACGGTGTCGTCGTCCACGCGGCTGATGAGTTCTTCGGCGGCTTTCCAGGCGGCGTCTTCGGTCTCGCGCACGATCACGTGCAGGCGAATGCCGAACTCGACGCGGCGGCCCTGCTTCTCGGCGCGGGCGCGCACGTCGGCGATCTTCTTGGCGACTTCGGCGGGCGGCTCGCCCCACGTCAGGTACGCATCGACCTGCTCTGCCGCGAGGTCGTGCGCGGCGGCCGACGAGCCACCGAACCACACGGGCGGGTACGGCGTCTGCACCGGCGGATACAGCAGCTTGGCGCCCTTCACGCTCAGGTGCTTGCCTTCGAAGTCATAGCTTTGGCCGTCATGGCTGCGCGTGAGGATCTCGCGCCAGATGCGGATGAATTCGGCCGATTGTTCATAGCGCGAGGCGTGGTCCAAGTAGACGCCGTCGCCTTCGAGCTCGGACTGGTCGCCACCCGTCACCAAGTTGACCAGCAGGCGTCCGCCCGAGAGCCGGTCGAAGGTCGCGGCCATGCGCGCGGCCAGGCTGGGCTGGTGCAGCCCCGGGCGCACGGCCACCAGGAACTTGAGATTCTTGGTCGAGCCGATCAGGCTGGAGGCGATCACCCACGGGTCTTCGCACGAGCGGCCGGTGGGAATCAGCACGCCTTCGTAGCCGAGGTTGTCGGCCGCGCCGGCGATCTGCTGCAGGTAGGCCAGGTCGATGGGGCGAGCGCCCTCGCTGGTGCCGAGGTAGCGGCTGTCGCCGTGCGTGGGGAGGAACCAGAAGATTTGCATCACGCGACTCCCGCGCCGGCGGCTTCGAGCACATTGATCTTTTTCGGGATCAGCTTCAGTTCGAAGAAGGTGTCGGCGATCTTTTGCTGCTCGGCCAGGATGGCCCTGGTGATCGGGGTGATGCCGTAGGGCGTCCGGGCCGTGGTGACATCGGCCACCGGCTTGGGCAGGCCCCACAAAGCGGCCAGTTCGGCAGCCAGGTCGCCCTTGTTCGCGGAGCCCCAGGCTTCGACCTTGTTGATCTCTTCGACCGCGATGGCGATCACGTCGGCGTTCTTCGCCACGTAGTCGAGCGACGAGAAGTAGTAGGCGCGGTTGCCCACCACGCCGGTGGCGTCGGCCAGGATGCGCGCGTCGAGCGACTTCTCGGCAGCGGCCAGGAAGGGGTCCCAGATCACCCAGGCATCGACCGAGCCCTTCTCGAACGCGGCGCGCGCATCGGCCGGCGGCAGGTAGGCCAGGTTCAGGTCGGCATACGACAGGCCGTGCTTCTCGAACAGCTTGACGATGAAGTAGTGGACGTTCGAGCCCTTGTTGAGCGCGATCTTCTTGCCCCTCAAGTCGGCCACGGTCTTGACGGCCGAGCCCTTGGGCACCAGCACCGCCTCGGCCTGCGGGCGATGCTGCGTGGCCGCCACGTAGGCCAGCGGTGCGCCCGCGGCCTGCGCGAAGATGGGCGGCGCTTCGCCGACATCGCCGAAATCGATCGAGCCGACGTTCAGCGCTTCGAGCTGCACCGGCCCTGCGGTGAACTCGTTCCATTTGACCGCAACGCCCAGCGGCGCGAGTCGCTTCTCCAGCGTGCCGCGGCCCTTCAGGATGTTGAGCGTGCCCTTCTGGTTGCCGATGCGGAACTGGCGCGCGGGCGCCTGTGCCAGAGCGGCGAACGAAGGCAAGGCGATGGCGGCTGCGGCGCCCTGGATCAGGCGGCGGCGGGGAATGGAAATTCGGGTCATGGCTGTGGACAGGTGTTGAAGCGCCGTGCGTTCACGCGGCGGAAATGAAGCTCACGATCAACGCGACGGCGCTGACCACGATGGTGCTGACGACAAGGTCGCCCAGCGCACGCCAGATGGGGCGCGGCGGCGAGTCGGTCACGGCGTCTTCGGTGGCAACGGGGTTCATGCGGGATTCCTTGGTGCAAAAACTTGGGGCAAAGCTGTCCCCTGGCCGCACACAGGCGGCTTTGAAAAGCGGGGACGGGGATGGTCTGGTGGACCCGGGCTCGACGGCGAGCCCGGCCGTCAGACGCTACATCGCACGCGGGAGAAAGGCACCGGTTCGAAACCGTGGGTTGCGGGCAGCTTCAGGCCTTCGGTCGCGAGCACCTCGACGGCCTCGTTCAGGCGCTCGGCCAGGTCGTTGTGCACCTGGTAGGCGTTCTCGGGCGTCAGCGCGATCTGCGAATCGCTGGCGTAGACGCCCGGCAGGATGTGGCGCGCCGCCAGCGACTGCAGCACGGGCCGCAGCGCGTAGTCGAGCGCGAGCATGTGATGGGGGCTGCCGCCGGTGGCCAGCGGCAGCACCGTCTTGCCCTTGAGCGCGTTCTGCGCGAGCAGGTCCAGAAACACTTTCAGCACGCCGCTGTAGGCCGCCTTGTAGACCGGCGTGGCGACGACGATCACGCGCGCCGCCGCCACTTGGGCGATGGCGCACTCGATGGCCGGATGGGTCCATTCGGCCAGCAGCAGCGCCTCTGCGGGCAAATCGCGGATCGAGAGCCGCTCGATGCGGGCATTGCGTTTGGCCAGCCGCTCGCCCACGGCCTCGAGCAAGGCGGTGGAGCGGGACGGGGCCGAGGGGCTGCCGGCAATCAGGAGAACGGACACAGGAGGCTTTCGGTTTTCTTCGGAAATTCGGAGCGTGCCGGGTCACGGCGCTCGCAGAACGGGCGCCCTGAAAACCGGCTCGGCAGCGCGGCTTACTTCTGCTTGGTCGTGTAGATCTGGTCGAACGAAGCACCGTCGGCAAAGTGCTCCTTGTCCGCCTTCGCCCAGCCGCCGAAGGCCTGGTCGATGGTCACCAGCGTGAGCTTGGGGAACTGCTTGTCGTACTTGGCCTTGGCCTTCTCGGAGGTCGGACGGTAGAAGTTGCGGCCTGCGATGTCCTGGCCTTCATCGGAGTACAGGTACTTCAGGTATTCCTCAGCCACGGCACGGGTGCCCTTCTTGTCCACGACCTTGTCGACCACCGCCACACTGGGCTCGGCCAGGATGGAGATGGAGGGCACGACGATCTCGAACTTCTCGGGGCCGAATTCCTTCAGCGCCAGGAAGGCTTCGTTTTCCCAAGCCAGCAACACGTCGCCCACGCCGCGTTGCACGAAGGTGATGGTGGAGCCGCGCGCGCCGGTGTCCAGCACGGGCACGTTCTTGAACAGGTTGCCGATGTATTCCTTGGCCTTGGCGTCGCTGCCGTACTTGCGCTTGGCGAATTCCCATGCGGCCAGGTAGTTCCAGCGGGCGCCGCCCGAGGTCTTGGGGTTGGGGGTGATCACCTGCACGCCGGGCTTGATGAGGTCGTCCCAGTCCTTCAGGCCCTTGGGGTTGCCCTTCTTCACCAGGAACACGATGGTCGAGGTGTAGGGCGCAGAGTTGTGCGGCAGGCGCTTTTGCCAGTCGGCCTTGACCAGGCCGCCGTGCGTGACGAGCGCATCGACGTCGCCGCCGAGCGCCAGCGTGGCCACGTCGGCGTCGATGCCGTCGATGATCGAGCGGGCCTGCTTGCCCGAGCCGCCGTGCGACTGCTTGACCGTGACGTCCTGGCCGGTCTTGCCCTTCCAGTACTTGGCGAAGGCCTGGTTGTAGTCCACGTAGAGCTCGCGGGTCGGGTCGTAGGACACGTTCAGGAGCGTCACGGGCCCCTTGGCGGCGGCGGCGCCCTGAGCAAACGTCGGCAACGCCGAGAGGGCCATGGCACCGGCCACGCCGGCACCCAGGGAAAGCTTGATAAAGTCGCGGCGAAGGCTCATGGTGTCTTGCTCTAAAAAGGCATATCAATGAAGCTGCGTATTCTCAATACGACATATAGAAACTGGAACGACCAAGTTTTCAGTTCTAAATAGCTAAATCAACTAAGCGACACGCTTACCCCACCCAAGAGGCAAAAAATGGCTCGCATGGTTCAGTGCATCAAGCTCGGCAAAGAGGCCGAAGGGCTCGACTTCCCGCCCTATCCCGGCGACCTGGGCAAACGCCTGTGGGAAAACGTCAGCAAGGAAGCCTGGGCCGCCTGGCTCAAGCAGCAGACCATGTTGGTCAATGAAAACCGGCTGAACCTGGCCGATCTGCGCGCCCGCCAGTACCTGGCGCGGCAGATGGAAAAGCATTTCTTCGGCGAAGGCGCCGACGTGGCGCAAGGCTACGTTCCCCCACCCGCCGCCTGACTCCCACCTCGCCGTGACCGCTGAGCCAGTGGCCTGGCGCGCCGACGGCGTCCCTCGCAGCGAACGCTTCGACGACCTCTATCACACCGAAACCGGGGCACTGGCGCAGGCTCGCCATGTGTTCCTGGGCGGTTGCGGCCTGCCGCAAGCCTGGGCCCGGCAGCCGCAATGGCGGATTCTCGAAACCGGCTTCGGGCTGGGCCTCAATTTCCTGACAACCTGGCAGGCGTGGCGTTCGGATGCGAACCGGCCGCGGCTGCTGCACTTCGTCTCGGTCGAGGCACATCCGGTCGGGGCCGGCGATCTCTTGCAGGCTGCCGAGGCGTATCCGGAACTGGCGTCGCTCGCCCAGGAGCTGGTCGGGCAGTGGCACGGGCTGCTGCCGGGCTTTCACCGGCTCGCGTTCGACGAGGGCCGCGTCCTGCTCACGCTGTGCATCGGCGACGTGCAGGCCATGCTGCGCGCCCAGCGCTTCGAGGCCGACAGCCTTTTTCTCGATGGCTTCACCCCGCAGCAGAACCCCGTGATGTGGTCGCCCGACACGCTGAAGGCGGTGTCGCGATTCGCCCGCCAAGGCACAGGCTTCGCCACCTGGACCTGCGCACGTGCGGTGCGGGATGCGCTCTTGCAGAACGGCTTCCAGCTCGAAATGCGCCAAGGCCTGCCGCCCAACTGCGACTGCCTCGGCGGCGCCTTCGCGCCGGCCTGGACGGTGCGAAGACGCGGGCCAGCGCCCGCGCGGATCGAGGCACCGGGGCGCTGTGCCGTGATCGGCGCCGGGCTCGCGGGTGCGGCTGTGGCTGCGAGCCTCGCGCGGCGCGGGTGGCGGGTGACGGTGCTCGATGCGGCCTCGCGTCCTGCCTCGGGCGCGTCGGGCCTGCCGGTCGGCGTGCTGGCGCCCCATGTGTCGCCTGACGACGCCCTGCTCTCGCGCCTCACGCGAGCGGGCATCCGTGCCACCTGGCTCGAACTGGAACGACTGCTGGAAGAAGGCCGCGACTGGCGCGCCAGCGGCGTGCTGGAACGACGGCCCGAAGGCGATACGCGCGTGCCTGCCGGCTGGAACGACAGCGGCCCGAACGAATCCTGGCCTGCGAGTTCCGATCAACTGGCTGCAGCCGGCCTGCCTGCCGACGCGCCTGCGATCTGGCACGCCCGTGCCGGCTGGGTACGCCCATCGCGGTTGATCGAGGCCTGGCTGCGTCAGCCGGGTGTCGAATTCCGCGGCAATGCCTCGGTGGCGCGAGCAGCGCGAAACGCCGGCGGCTGGCAGTTGTTCGATGCAGCGGATCAATTGCTGATCGCAGCAGACCGCGTGGTCGTCGCCGTAGGCTTCGAATCAGGCCGCTTCGCTCCGGGCCTGCCGCTGCAGCCGGTGCGCGGCCAGGTCGCGTGGGGCCACGCCAACGACCGCGCCCTTCCGGCCACGCCGCTCAACGGCGACGGCCACCTGATCGCCCACGTGCCCGATGCCGAAGGCGCCCTGCTCTGGCTCGCAGGCGCCACCTTCGACCGCGACAGCACCGACCTCGCCCCGAACACCGACGACAACGCCTCGAACCGTGAACGCCTCACCCGGCTGCATCCCGCTGCCGCCGCCGCATTGGCGCCGGCCTTCGAGCGCGGCGAGGTCAACACCTGGGTCGGTGTGCGCTGCGCCTCGGGCGACCGGCGGCCGCTGGTTGGCCCGTTGGACGAAGAACCTGCGGGCGGACTCTGGGCCTGCACCGCATTGGGCTCGCGCGGCCTCAGCTTCGCGGCCCTGTGCGCCGAACTGCTGGCCGCGCAGTGGCATGGCGAGCCTCTGCCGTTGCCGGCCACGCTGGCGAAGGCGCTCGGGACTCAGCGGCTCTAGGAGAGCGTCGCGCCGGGTGGCGACGGCGCCAGCAGGTGGTCGATCCGGCTGTCCCCGTAGGTGCGCACCACTTCGGAGATCACCACCTTGTAGCCGTCCAGCCAGTTCGCCTGCGCCGCCTTGGCCTCCTGGTGCGCCGGATGGCGGATCAGCGCCTGCAGGCTGTCGAGCGAGTCCCAGTAGTAGACGTTCGACACCAGCCCGTTGCCCGTGTTCTCCCAGGTCTCTTCACCCAGGTAGCCGGGCAGCGATTTCGCGGCCGCGGCGATGGTCTGGTCGAGGCGATGGAATTCGTCGTCGAACTGCTTCTTGGCGAAGATGAAGGTGGCGGAGTACATGGTGGCCGGAATCCCCTTGAAAGCTCGCTCGAAGCGCGAGCGGGCGCCGATTCTGCGGCATCCGCCCACAAGAACAGGCCCCTGCGCACCCCGCGAACGCGTGAAAATGCCGCATGGCCATCCAGTACGACATCACACACACCACCATCTACCGCTACAACAAGCCGGTCACCTTCGGTTTGCACCGGGTGATGTTCCGGCCCCGCGACAGCCACGACCTGCGGGTGCTCGCCACCGACCTGCAGGTGAGCCCCCAGGCCTTCACGCGGCTCATTCAAGACCCGCATTCCAACTCCGTCGCGCTGGTGCAGCCGATGGGAGAAGCGACCGAGCTGCGCATCGTGTGCTCGTTCACCATCGAGCATGTGCCGGCCCAGCAAGACCAGCTCGCGCTCGACCCGGCCGCCGAGTTCCTGCCCTTCGCCTACTCGGTGCAGGAGCGCCTGGACCTGGAGCACTACCTGCGCCCGCACCACGAAGACGATGCCAGTGGCACGCTGATCCGCTGGGCGCATCAGTTCCTGCACAGCGACAAGCCCAACAACACGCGCGAAGTGCTCACGCGCATGAACGCGCACATCGGGCAGAGCCTCGAATACAAGGCGCGCGACGAGGAAGGCACGCAAACGCCGCTGGCCACGCTGGCGCTGGGCAGCGGCAGTTGCCGCGACTACGCGCTGCTGATGATGGAAGCCGCGCGGCGCCTGGGCATCGCCACCCGCTTCGTCTCGGGCTACCTCTACGACGCCGCGCTCGACCGCGCCGCGCAGTCCCCGGGCGAATCGATGACGGGCGCCGGCACCACGCATGCCTGGCTGCAGGCGTACCTGCCGGGCATCGGCTGGCTGGCGTTCGATCCGACCAACAACCTGATGGGCAGTGGACAACTCATCCGCGTGGGCGTCACGCGCGACCCGGCACAGGCCGCGCCGATCTCGGGCAGCTGGTATGGGGACGCCGAGGCGTATGAGGGCCTGGACGCCACGGTGGTCGTCACCCGCCGCAAGGGCTGATCTCTCCCCGGGGTTCCATGCCGGTGTCGCGCAGGAGATAGCAGCTACGGGAAAGCCCGGGCCGATGCGCCCGGCATCGCCCCTACGCTGCGCCGCCGGTCAGTGAAATAGCACGGTCGTTCTTCATGGCGACCCGCGTGTCGCTGCACCGGTGATCTTCCCAACCAAGAATCCATAAAAACGGAGAGAGACAACCCATGCATTCCGCGCGCCTGACACTCCTTGCCCTCGCAGCCAGCCTCGCCGTCGCATCCTGCGGCGGTGGTGGCGGTGGAAACGGTTTTGCCTTCACGCCGCTGCCGCCGGCTCCGGCGCCCGCGCCCCCAGCGCCGCCTCCACCCGCACCGCCGCCAGCCCCCGAGGAAACGCGCGTGCAGGACACCCGCAATTCCTTCGCGCCCGCCGACCCCTCGGCCACCACGTTCGCAGCGCTCAAGGCCGACGCCAGCGACGCGATCGACAACGCCACCACCAGCCGCTGGGCCGGCATGCTGGGCGGCGCCCAATACCACGTCGAAGTGCCGGCCGCCTGGAACGGCAAGCTCGTGATGTATGCACACGGCTATGCCGGCGAAACCAACGTGCTGTCGGTGAGTGACCCGTCGATCCGCCGCTTCCTGATCCAGAACGGCTACGCCTGGGCCGCATCGAGCTACAGCAAGAACTTCTACGACGTGCGCGTAGGGGTGGAAGACACCAACGCGCTGGCGCTGGAGTTCAACAAGATCGCCAAGGCCAACGGCCGCGATCTGGCCGCGCCGTCGAAGATCTACATCACCGGCCATTCGATGGGCGGGCACATCACCGCGGCGGCGATCGAGGACGAGGCCTTCGCGACCGCCAACCACAAGGTGAAGTACAACGGCGCCGTGCCCATGTGCGGCGTGGTCGGCGACACGGAACTGTTCGACTACTTCGCCGGCGCGCAGGTCACGGCGCAGGCGCTGGCGGGCCTGCCGAAGTACCCGACACCCAACTGGTCGGACATCGCGATGCAGGTCGGCGGCACGCTGTTCTCCAACTTCACGACGTTACCGCCCGACATCACCACCACGCCGACCGGCGCCAAGTACGCCACGGTAGTGAAGAACCTGACGGGGGGCGAACGCCCGATGTTCGACCTGGGCTTCAAATCAGGCGGCTCCTTCGCCGCCGTGTGGGGCGTGTTCGGCAGCGACGGCACCGTCACAGGCATCCTGAACAAGAACACCCTGGACACCAACCGCTTCACCTACACCATCGATGGCGACGTGCCGGGCTCGACGGCGCTGAACGGTGCGGTGATCAAGCTCACCGCGGCCACCGACGCCAACCGCCTGCGCACCGACGGGCTGCGCTGGATTCCCAAGGCCAACGGCGAGTTCAAGATCCCGGTCGTCACGCTGCACACGCTGGGCGACCTGTACGTGCCCTTCAGCATGGAACAGATCTACAACAAGCGCGTGGCTGCCAAGGGCAACAGCGGCTGGCTGGTGCAGCGCGCGGTTCGCGGGATCACGCATTGCGACTTCACCGTCACCGAGCAGGTCGAGGCCTTCGACGCCATGATCAAGTGGGAGCGCGACGGCGTGAAGCCGGCGGGCGACGACGTGGTCACGGCCGCGACGGTGGCGGCGCCTACCTACGGATGCACGTTCACGCGGCCGCTGAGCGCGCTAGATGAAAGCGGCACGAGCAAGCTGACGCGTCCGAACGCCGCACTGGCACGCCCCTGCCCACCCTGAGCGACGAGCGAGTGATCAGCGCGCGGGCGGCACCGCCGCCCGCGCCGCTGCGAGCTTTAGCGCTTCGCCGCGCTGTAGGCCTTCACCACCGGCACCGCCGTCGCGGAACTGTCGGCAAAAAGGCCATCGACGCCCGCGTCGAGAAAAGCCTTGATCTCCGCCGCAGTGTCACCGAGCACGACCGGATCGGCCTTCGGCTCCTTCTTCAGGCTGTCCGGCAGGAAGCCGTTCTCGGGCCGGATCGTATAGATGTGGACCAGCAGCTTCTTATCGTGCGCGTCCTTCACCAGTGTGGTCGGCGTGGCGAGCTTGCCGTCGGCCACCGGAATCACGCGCGACTTGTCCGGGCCGATGCCCTGCGCATAGGTCGCAATCTCGGCCAGGCCGGCGGGCGTCACGAGGTCGGCGTAGGTGCGCTTGTCGCCCAGCGCCACCAGGTCATAGGGCGCACCCGAGCCGCCGATGAGCTGGACGATCTTCACCGTGCTCTTCAGGCGCACGTCCTTCAGGTTGCCCGTCTCGAAGGACTGCACGAACACCGGCGCCTCGGCCTTGTTCAGGCCATGCTTCTGCAGCGTGTCGAGCAGCTTGTTCTCCAGCGGCAGGCCGATGGAGCGGAAGTAGGTCGGGTGCTTGGTTTCCGGATAAATGCCGATCGTGCGGCCCTTGGCCTCGGACTGCGACTTGGCCAGCTGGATCACCTCCTCGAGCGTGGGCACCAGGAACTGGTCGTTGTACGACACGTTGGCGGGGCGCTGCTTCGGAATGCGCTCGCGGGCCCTCAGCTCGCGGAGCTCGGCCAGCGTGAAGTCCTCGGTGAACCAGCCGGTGACCGAGCGGCCGTCGATCACCTTGGTGGCCTTGCGGCTGGCGAACTTCGGAACTTCGGCCACGTTGGTGGTGGCCTCGAGCACGTTGCGTTGGCATCGACGATGGCGATGGCATTCTCGTGACGGGCGACCAGTTCGCCGTCCTTGGTCGGCACGAGGTCGGGTTCGATGAAGTCGGCGCCGTCGTCGATGGCCTGCTGGTACGAGGCCAGCGTGTGCTCGGGTCGCAGGGCCGGCTCGCCGCGATGACCGATGACGAGGGCGGAAGGCGCTTGCTGCACGGGCGGTGGTGCGGGCGCGGGTGGTGGTGCGGGTGCGGGCACCGGTGCCAGCGGCGGGAACGACAGGCCGCCTCCCCCGCCGCCGCCGCACGCGCTCATGAGCGCGCATGCGCAAGCCGCCAGGGTTGTCCTGGAGAAAGAAAGTGATTGCATTGGAGATCCCCCGTTGTGCTTCTGTAGGTCCGTATTCGCTCGCGCCAGTCTTGGTGTTGGTTTGCAGCGAGCGCCGGATCATTGCGGGGATATATGTCGTTGCCGTGACGGCAATGCCATGTCGCGCGACAGGCGACATGGCAGAGCCGCACCGCAAGGTCAGGCGCGTGCGAGTCGCCTGCCTTTCACTGCCAACTGGCGGCCAGCGTTGGCGCCAGGCTGGTCTGGTAGTTTGACGGCAAGGTCGTCTGCCCGGCCGACGGTGGCGAGAAGGCGGCCATCGCCTGCACGAGGTTCTGCACCTGGCTGTCCAGCAAGGACTTGCCACCGTTGGTCTTGAACTGCTCGACGCGATACTGGCTGCCCAGATACCAGTCATCGATCAGAAATTGGTCCGAGCCGCCAATCACGCTGACCTCCAGGTCGTTGCCCACTTGTCGGAACCACAACTGCTCAGCAGCAATGTCGGCGCCAAAAAGCGCCACATCGGCATTGCCCGCGGTTGCGTCATTCTCCACGACCGTATCGCGGCCAAAACCTCGATCCAGCCGGTAGATATCGTTGCCTGCACCGCCCGTCAGCGTATCAGTTCCCGCGCCACCAATCAGCGTGTCGTTGCCGGCACCACCATCCAGCACATTGCTTGCGGTGTTACCTGTCAGAGTGTCGTTGAAGGCACTGCCAATGAGATTCTCGACCCCCAGCAGCGTGTCGCTGCCGGAGCCACCGGTCGCCTGTGCGGTCGTGATCGCGAGGTTCACGGTCACTGCCGAAGTGGCATAGCTGTAGGAGGCTGTGTCGACACCGCCCAAGCCATTGACCACGTTGTTTCCAGCGCCAATTGTCAAGACATTGTTCAACGCATTGCCCGTGGCGTTGACCGCAGCCGTGGTGTTGATCAGCAGGTTCTCCGCATTGGCACCCAGCGTGTAGCTGATGGTGGCGCGCACGGTGTCGGCGCCCTCGTTAGTCAGTTCGGTCACAACGTCGGCGCTGTTGTCCACGTTGTAGACGTCGTCGCCAATTCCACCCGACATCGCGTCAGCCCCTGCCGCACCATCCAGCATGTCGTTGCCCGCGGCGCCCTGCAGCGTGTCGTCACCTGCGCCGCCGCTCAGGACATTGGCCCCCGCATCGCCGGTGAGGGTGTCATTGAAGGCACTGCCCGTGAGGTTCTCGATGTTGAGCAGCGTGTCGCTGCCGGAGCCACCGGTAGCCTGGGCTGTTGTAACACCCAGGTTCGCCGTCACGCCCGACGTCACGTTGACGTAGGAGACCGTGTCGATTCCATCCATGCCATTGAGCACATTGTTGCCGCTGCCCGCAAAGAGCGTGTTGGCCAGTGCGTTGCCTGTGAGATCCGTTGCTGTCGTCGCCGCGATGCTGCCACTCTCGACATTGGCGGCAAGTGTGTAGTTGACGTAGGTATAGGCGAAATCGGTACCTTCGTTCGCCAGCTCGGTGATGACGTCCCCGGCGTTGTCGATGTAGTAGGTGTCGTTACCTGCTGCGCCGATCATCGCGTCTGCACCGGTGCCGCCATTGAGGACGTTCGCCGTCGCGTTGCCGGTGAGCGTGTCGTTGTAGTTGCTGCCGACGAGATTCTCGATATTCAGAATCGTGTCGGTGCCTGAGCCGCCGGTCACCTGGGCCACCGTGCTAGCTAGGCTCACCGTCACGCTGGTCGCTGCATACACATAGGACAGCGCATCCGCTCCTTCTGCGCCATCGATCACATTGTTACCCGCGCCTGCGTACAGGACGTTGGCCAAGGCATTGCCCGTGGCATTCACTGCGGCCGTGGTGTTGATGATCAGGTTTTCCGCATTGGCGCCCAGCGTGTAGCTGACGGTGGCCAATACCCGGTCGGTGCCCTCGCCTGCGAGTTCCGTCACCACGTCACCTGCGTTGTCGACGTAGTACGTGTCGTTGCCTGTGCCGCCGATCAAGGTGTCCACCCCTGCGCCGCCGTTGAGCGTGTCGTCGCCCGCAGCGCCGCTCAGCGTGTTGTTTGCTGCATTGCCGGTGAGCACGTTGCTCAACGCATTGCCCGTGCCGTTGACCGCAGCTGCGCCGGTCAAAGCCAGGTTCTCGACATCGGCTCCGAGCGTGTAGGTGATCGCACTCTGAACAAGGTCCGTGCCCTCGTTGGCCAGTTCGGTAACCACGTCGCCGGCGGCATCGACCACATAAGTGTCGTTGCCCGCGCCGCCGATCAGGGTGTCTGCTCCTGCCCCGCCATCGAGCACATTGGCCGTGGCGTCGCCGGTCAGCTTGTCGTTGTAGGCGCTGCCCGTGAGGTTCTCGATGTTGAGCAGCGTATCGCTGCCGGAGCCGCCCGTGGCCTGCGCCGTCGTGACTGCCAGGCTCACGGTCACAGCCGAAGTTGCGAGGCGGTACGAGGCGGTATCGATGCCCTCCCGGCCGTTCACGACGTTGTCGCCCGCACCAATGCTGATGACATTGTTCAACGTGTTGCCCGTGCCGTTCACCGCTGCCGCGGTGTTGATGGTCAGGTTCTCGACGTTCGCGCCCAACGTGTAGCTGATGTTGGTGGCCACCGTGTCGATGCCTTCGTTGACCAACTCGGTCACGACGTCGGCGGCGTTGTCCACGTAATAGAAGTCGCTGCCAGCGCCTCCGGTCATCGTGTCCACGCCGGCTGCACCATTGAGAGTGTCATTGCCGGCGCCGCCGATTAGTGTGTTGTTGGCGGCATTGCCTGTCAGCACGTTGTTCAACTCATTGCCTGTGCCGTTGATGGCTGCAGTGCCTGTCAGAGTCAGATTTTCGACATTGGCTCCCAGCGTGTAGCTGATGAGGCTCTGAACGAGGTCTGTGCCCTCGTTGGCTTGCTCGGTGACCACATCGCCCGCGACATCGACCACATAAGTGTCGTTGCCCGCCCCTCCAGTCAAGATGTCCGCACCGGCACCGCCATCGAGAACATTGGCGGCGTTGTTGCCCGTCAACGTGTTGACCAAGGCATTGCCAGTCAGGTTCAGGTCGGCGATGCCCGTCAGCGATGCGTTCTCCACCTGACCGCTGCCCAACGTGCCAAGGTTCACAGCGACCGACGTGTTGACCGTATCGATGCCGCCGGCTGCCAGTTCGGTGACTACATCCAATGCGCTGTCTACTTCATACGTGTCATTCCCGGCCCCGCCAATCATCGTGTCAGCCCCTTGGCCCCCAATCAGCGTGTCGTTGCCGGCACCGCCGTTAAGCGTGTTGTTGCCGGAATTACCCGTCAATACGTTGTCCAATGCGTTGCCGGTGAGATTCAGGTTGGCTGTGCCAGCGAGCACGGCATCTTCAAGTTGACCCGCACCCAGCGTCGTTAGATCGATCGTCACTTCGGTGACGACCGTATCCCGTCCCCCGGCGGCGAGTTCGGTGATGGTGTCTCCCGCGTTGTCAACGAAGTAGACATCGTCACCCGCGCCGCCATTCATTGCATCTGCGCCTGTGCCGCCATCCAAGGTGTCGTTGCCGTCCCCGCCCAACAGCACATTGGCCAGGCTGTTGCCAATCAGCGTGTTGTCCAGTGCGTTGCCGGTGGCCGAAATAGCAGCACCGAACAGAACCGCGTTTTCGACATTGGCACTGAGAGTCACGTTGACGCTGGCATGGAGCGTATCGAGCCCCGCGTTCGCAGCCTCCGTCACGCTGTCGGCGGCCGAGTCGATGTAGTAGGTATCGTTGCCTGCGCCGCCTGCCATTGCGTCCGCTCCCTGCGCCCCATCCAGGATGTTGTTGCCGGCGTTGCCTGTCAAGACATTCGCTAGCTCATTGCCGGTCGCATTGAGGTCCTGCACACCGGTCAGAGTAAGGTTCTCCAGATTGCTGCCGAGCGTCCACGAAACGGACGAATGGACCGTGTCAATTCCGGCATTGATGTCTTCGAGGAGCGTATCCAACTGGTTGTCCACGACATAGGTATCGTTGCCCGCTCCACCCGCCATGCTGTCGGCCTCCGCACCTCCATCCAAGCGGTTGTTGCCTGCGTTTCCGACCAGGCGGTTGCGTTGTCCGTTGCCAGTGGCATTGAGATTCGCGGCTCCAGCGAGCAGCAGTGCCTCCACGTCGTCTGCCAACTGATAACTTACGCTGGATTGCACCGTGTCATAGCCTCCGCCAGGCAATTCGTTGACCTTGTCGCCGGCGTTGTCGACGATATAGGTGTCGTCGCCGGTGCGCCCAATCATGCTGTCCGCGCCTGCCATTCCGTTGATCGTATTGGCGCCTGCATCCCCCGTCAGCACATCGTTGTTGCCAGTGCCCACGATAGGCAAAGGTTGCACCGCACTGGCAGCCACCGGAGTGGTGATCCCCAGAGGCGCTGCGCCGGCCACCGTGACTGCACTCACCTTCGACACCGGCAAGGGTGTCGCGCCCGCATTGCCTGCGAAGATGAAGTGAGCGGCATTCAAAGCCGTCGGTTCGATGGCAGAAAGTCCGACCGAGACCGTCGCCCCTTCCGGCGTCTGGGCCAGGACGCGCGTGATGAACTTGCCGTTGATGTTCAGCGCCTTGTTGATCTTGAGCTGACTGAAATCCTTGATCCAGGCAAACTGGCTCAGGTCGATCTTGTCTACCGTCAACTCAAAGTCCGAAATCAGATTGCTGGTGCCAATGTCGTTGCTGAAGAAGCCCATTGACGGCGAACCACCGCCATCAGGTGCGACCACAAAGCGATCTGCGCCAACTCCGCCCGTCCGCACGCCCTCACCAGGCAGCCCCGTCGAGTACGAAATTCGACCTTGATCGCCGTCCAGTACCAAGACGTCGTCTCCAGCCCCGCCATCCAGCGTGTCCACGCCTGCACCGCCCAACAGCCTGTCGTTGCCTGCGTTGCCCAGCAAGGTGTCGTTGCCATCACCTCCGATCAGCAGATCATCGCCCGCCGTGCCTTCGGGCACGGTATTGCTGCTGGTACCGCTGGACAAGCCCTGGCCAGCCTGCTGCCATGCCTGCAGCGCGGCCTGAGACGCGAAGAACTGCAGCTGCGCCGAACCAAGTTGGGCCACCAGGCGATTGCGCACCAAAACGCTTTGACCATCTCCTAGGTCCAATCGGACGTCTGCCCCCACCTGGGTGCGAGCGAGCGAGGCGAAATTCAGCTTGCCAAAGCCCACCAATGCAATGGTTTCAGGAGCCGCTGCGTTGTTACCGGTTCCGAAATCGACAATCACATCTTGGGCTCCGGCGTCCTTGTGATGACAAAAAGATCGCTGCCTTCTCCACCCGTGAGTACGTCGTTGCCCCTGCCACCGTCCAGCGTGTCGTTGCCGCCGCCCCCGCTGACGACGTCCGCTCCGCGACCACCCACCAACACGTTGTTCAGGCCGTTCCCTGTCAAGGCATCGTTGCCATCGCCGCCAATCGCGACCTCGATGTCGCCGATCATGCTATTCAGCGATCTTCCTGCAATCGTGCTGGTGCTGCCATTGAGCAGGTTGATCGTGCTGTTCCCTGTCACCGCACTGGCGTTGATGGTGTCCGTTCCGCCGTTGCTGTCCATCAATGTGCTGGGCAACTGAACATCGGGTATTCGGGTGCTGCCGATGAACCGGTCTTTACCGCCGAACTCATCGGTGTAGACGTACACATCGTTGGTGTCGGCCTTCTTGCCGTACAAATCCAGCTTCCAACTCTTGAGCGTTCCAGCTTTCCCTGTTGCTGCATCGATGACTTGCAGTGTCCAATTGCCCGCGCTTTGCTCTCCGAGCACATGAGTGGTATTGAAGCTGAAGCTCAATGAACCCGACGACGGGTTGCCCACATCGGTGGCGGCGCTACCCGGCGCCTTGTCGGGCCGGTTGACCAGAATGCTCTCGGTTCCCCCGGGCGAGATCAGTTTGATGATCAGGTCACCCCAGCGCTGATGGTCCAGTTCGAGCGTGACTTGCGCGCTCTCGACTTCCACGCCCGCCCCCATGGCGAGCGTGCGCGTCACCATGCCGGTGCCATCGGGAATCGCCTCGCTCAGAACGCCGCTGGACGCAGTCGTGACGAACTCGTTGGCATAAGTGTTCTGTTCGGTCCAGGTTTCGGCCATTCGCACCGCCGCGCGCGCATCGACCTTGCCAAAACCATAGTCGTGGCTGACATGCATGCCCCCACCATTCCAGGTCTTCGCGCCGTTCGTGACCCAGTCGGTTCCGTTGGGATCGTTCACCTTCGTGGCCGTCATCGCCAGGATGGCCTGGATGTCGCGGTAGCCCAGTGCGGGGTTTGCCTCGAGCATCAGGGCAACGACCCCTGACACGATTGGGGCAGCGAAGCTGGTGCCTTGGCTCGTGCCGTAGTTGCTTCCAAAGGTCGAGCCGTTGTCCGCAATGAGTTCACGACTGGTCGAATCGATATTGCTACCGGGTGCCGACACCAGAATGGACGCGCCCGGATTGCTGAAAGGCTTGCTCCCCAGTTCCAGGGTGCCCAGATCGCCCGGGGCATTGATGCTTCCCGCAACGATCACGGCTCGATTGGCAGTGAGTGTGTTGTAGTTGGTATTGGCCCCCGTTGCGCGGTCGTTGCCGCCCGCCATCACGATGGCCGTGCCCAGCCCGTTTCGGCCACGCGAAACGGCCTCAAGAATTCCGGTCTCGAGGGCGCCTGTTGGCACCACGTTCAGCCCGAAGCTCGAGGACGCGCCCCACGAGTTGTTGACCACGTCGAAGTTCTTGAATTTGGCCAGCGCGTTGGTGATTTCCTGGCCAAGCTTGCCGACTTCCAGACCTTCGCCCTGGATGTAGTGCCCCGCAAGCGTCGCGTTGTAAGCCACACCAACCCCGCCCTCGCCATTGCGAGCCGCGACCATGACGCCGGCCACCATCGTGGCGTGGCTGCTGAAGGTTTGTGGCGTGTCGTTTCTGCCATTCGCGTCCAGCGTGTTGAGCCAAGCCTTGTCCGCATTGGGCTGAAGATCGGCATGACGGTAGTCGAACACCTCGGGCCCCGCGCTGAACGCGCCGCCTGGCTCGAACTGGCCGATCTTGACGCCCTTGCCCGTGTAGTCCTTCCATACGGGCAAGACATTGACATCGCTCAGGTACCACTGCTCCACCGCCAGCGGGTCACTCGGCAGGTCGCCGGTTCTCAGGTAGACGGCCGCCTTCATCGGTTCCGTCTGGCCGGTAGCACTGTTGCTCACCTCGGTGAAATTGCCTTGGGCGTCTTTCACCTTGTACTTGAAGCCCATCGTTCCGGTATTGCTCGCGTCGGGTGTGAAAAGCACATCGCCGCTGGCCGTGAGCGCGACAGTGCCACCCTTGGCATCCAGAACCTCGGTGATCTTGAGCTGGTCGATGTTGCTGTCCCAATCACGGTCGTTGAGCAGCAGTTGGTTTTTGGACAGCAGGTGCGCAGCGGTTCGGCTCAATGCCTGTCCCGTCGAATTGACGGTCAGAACATCCTTGACCGGCAGCGGGCTGCCAATGCCCAGGTCAACGCGGCTGACATCGGCGAAGCTGAGCTTCTCGATGCCGGTCAGTGTGTCTGCGCCCTCCTGGCCACTGCGGGTATCGACCACACGATAGCGGGCGCTTCCGTTCGCACTGTCGAGCTTGGTGATGCGGTAGTCGGCGTAGCTTCCGGCGTATTGGGCAACATCGATACCGTCGCCGCCGTTCAGGTTGTCATCACCCCGTCCACCAATGAGCACGTCGTTGCCTGCGCCGCCACTCAGGTTGTCGTCCTCCAAGCCGCCATCGAGCACGTCATCACCAGCGCCGCCAAGCAATTGGTCGCCCCCGCGATGACCGCGAATCAGATCGTTGCCTGCACCACCATCCAGGGTGTCGTCGCCATCCTCGCCGGACAGTACGTCATTGGCGGCTCCGCCGATGACCACGTCGTCCCCTGCGCCGCCGCGTACAACCACGGTGGAGTGGCCACCTCCCACGAAGACATCGTTTCCGATGCCGCCGACAGCCATCTCGATGTTGCTCTGGCTCAAGTTGAGCGAGACGCCCTGGGCTCCCACTGCCTGGGCAATGTCGAAGCCGTCGCCACCGTCCACGCGTTTGTCTGCCGCATCGAACAGCAACACGTCGTCCCCAGCGCCGCCGAGAAGAGTGTCGGCACCCGTGCCGCCAGCCAGCCAGTTGTTGCTTGCGTCGCCCGTCAGGACATCGCCGCCTGCACCGCCCGTCAGGTTGCGCACCTTGAGAGAAGCCGCATTGAGCGTCTCATTGATGGCGGCATTGATGTTCTTCGACACATAGGCAGTCGTCGCGCCCGCGCCACCGGCCGCGTTCTCGGTGACAACAGTGACGCCACCGTTGTCTTGTGTGACGGTGCTGCCGGCAGGGTTGGCGAGGAAGTTGGCTGCAATGGCTTCCCTGCTGACGCCGTTCTGCGTGAAAGTACCCCGGGCCAGGACTTCGTTGCCGTCGCGCACCTCGCCGCTTTGCGCGACCGTAGCCAGGCTGATGGCCGAGATGCCCAGGCTGGCAAAGGTCTTGAGTTCGCCCGCGTCGGTCTTGCCATCGTGGTTGGCATCGACCCACACACGCAGGTTGTTCCAGGCCGCATCTTTCGCAGTGAACTGGTTGTCGCCGTTGCTGTCGAGGCTCTTGAGCGCCGCGAAGCCGTTCGCATACGGCTTGGTGCCGGCAACGCCGTTGGAGCCTGCCACGCCGTTGTAGTACTCGCTCAGCGTCTCGCGGATGTTGTTGATCTTGCCGTCACCATTGAGGTCATGCACGACGATGCCGTCCTGCGCACTGACCCAACCGGTTTGCTCCAGCGAGCCGCCGTCGTTGTCTGCGTCGAAGAGGACGGGGGATGTGCCGTAGTCGGTGAGCTTGACGCCATCGCCGTTCAGGTCCAGCACCAGTGGATCGGCGGGGAGGAGGTTGAAATTGAAACTGGAGGCGTTGTTCAGGCTGCTGCCGAAGAGGCCGTAGTCGACCGGTCCTGCGACTGGATCGGTATTGCCGATGGCGCCGGTGCGGGCAATCGGAAGCCCTAGGCCACTGGACGCGTTGATGTTCAGGCCGAAGTTGCTATTGCCTGGGCGAAGACCGTCAGTGATCGCGTAGCCAATCATTGCCTGATTGCCGGTGGCAGTGTTGACGTTCCAGAAATTCTTGGCAATGCCAACGCTATAGCTGCCAGAGAAACCAGGTTGTTGTTGGTCGCACTCGGCCCCAGGCTGGTGCCGTCGGGCGTGGGCGTCCTGCTGGGAGCTGGTGCGGTGGTAATTGTGCTTAGGCTGACTGCGTTGACTTCGGTGCCGTTGACTAGAGGAACCGCCACGACAGCGCCGTTGGCATCGACCTGCTGGACTGTGACTTGGTCTGGCTGTGATGTACCTGGCAAGTAGGTGCTGATCGTTGAGATGCGTCCTCCCGTCCCCACGGGGACTATTTCGGTGCGCCTTATCAAATTGTCATCGGCATCGAATACCTGAATTACCTCCTTTTTGGTGTCGTGGTTGATGCTGCTCATCAATGTCGCACCACCATCAAGATTTGAAGTCACGGTTTCGGAATTGAGTCGAGGCCCAGGGGCTCCGCTGCCAGCAATGGTCCGCGGATCATAATTTCTTGTGATAGATCGATCCTGATTGCTTGCGGTGACCGTCCAATATCCATTGTCATCTTGCGCGACATTGGAAATTTCACCTCCCTTCAGTCCACTCCAAGCTTCTGCGAATGCTCTCATATTTTGTTCAAAATACGAAATCCCACCTGCACCGGTAGATGGCATTTTCTCCAAATAGCTATCTCTCGCTCCTAAAGCCGCTCTCTCAAATTTTTGCGCATCGGTAAAATTGGAATTTGCATAAATTTCGGCCAGCAGATAATCTAGGGATGAATCTCCACCAACAGAAAATGAGATCGGATCCACGGTCAAATTTTTTCCGTTAACAGAAAACTTTTTCCCTTGCAACTGGGCATCAACTAGAGCTTCAAAAGCGACGGCACGGCCTTCAATAACTCCCCGGGCCATGCTGTAGTCACCAGGATTTTTGTAATTTTCTATCTGGGGGAGACCAATGGAAGGATTTCGACTGTCCTCAGCGTGTTGCGCTTCATGACCACCTTCTACTGCGATGTACAACGAATTGGCGAAAACTACTTCGGGCGCGCCCGTTTGAAAATAATTTTGAGAAACATACATCCCTGATTTTTCAGGATTGGAGTCAAAAAATATCCCATTCTTTTTTGAAATAATATATGGCGTGTTGGCCGCAGCGGCCGCTTCGTACTTTTCAACCAGTGCAGGTGACGCATTGATGATCTGCATGTGAAGCTCGGTCCATTTGGCGGCAGATTGCGTCACGCCATCTTCTGTTTGAAAGAATGATTTTCCATTAGCCATTTTCATATTTACAGCGACTGTCATCTGGATCTCCCTTAGTTAAAAATTTCACTTATTTCGACAGACTGCAGGCAGTGGCTTTTTTCGCCAATATTGAGAATAATCGACTGCTCTGAATTTTTGTATTTGGCGGAGATTTTGTATTTACGCGGCCAATCGAATGGGCGAATGCCAAACAAAACAGTCTCCAGAACATTGTCAAATTGTCGTATGAATATTCTTTCAACTTCCCATTGCTTTAAACAACCAGGCGTCGGGAATTCTATATTAATAATCTTTCTTTTTTCATCTATCTCTCTCTTGGCCAATACAGCCAGCAATCCATTGAATTCACCCGCATCCATTTTTATTGCCTCGCCAGTGCCATAACCAAACTCAGCGGGATCATTTCTATTTTTTGGAAATTTTGAGAATTCATAACCGATTCTCCGACGATAAAACGCAGAATCCCCAAGAACTCCCGCATCAAAGCCTTCACTCAGTGCAGAAAGAAGCTCTGCGGTCGTCTGGACTTTCAACGGCGGAGATTTCTCTACCGTCAGTTCGTGCACGGTAAATGCACACCCTGAACACATCAGCCCTAAAAATCCTAGGAAAAATATTTCGGCAGTTTTTCGATAGCTATTCATATTTAAAATCCCGTGCTGGCTTCTAAAATTAAGTGTCTCATTACAGCTCATGATTACATTTCGTTTTGGCACCAAATCCATTTCATACAAAAATACAAAGAGGTCTCATCTAGTATTTCAATTAATCAAATAAAAAATGAAGATGTTCACTTTCGCAATAACCCTAGGCTTTATCTTTCACGCAAGCTTTCACTCGTTGTTCGCTGAACTGGACTGAGCAGGAATTCAATAATCCGCCGCTTGCCTGTCTTGATCTCCGCCGTCAAATTCATCCCAGGGGACAGATTGATCGGCCTGCCATCCACATCGATGGTGGTCGTGCCCAGGTTCAGCACCACCGGAAAGATCGCCCCACGCTTCTCGTCATTCACCGCATCCGCTGTCACGGTCTTCACCGTGGCATTCACCGTGCCGTAGCGCGTGTACGGAAACGTCTCCAGCTTGATCGTGGCTTCCTGACTGGTGTTGACGAAGCCAATGTCCTTGTTGTCGAGCGTCACCTCGGCCGTTACCTGCGCGCCGTCGGGCACGATCACCATCAGCGGCTGAGCTTCAGTGACCACGCCGCCCTCGGTGTGCATAGCCAGTTGCTGCACCGTGCCTGCCACTGGCGCTTTGAGCGTGGTCAGCCGCTCACGCTGACCGGCTTTGGCCAGGTCCTGCGTGCCTTGCTGGCGCTTAAGCTCGGCAGCCGCCTCTCTCGTGCGTAAGCTGTGCTTGGTCTCGGCGATGTAAGCGGCCTTTGTGTTTT
>NZ_JARXVG010000008.1 GCF_029892485.1 Variovorax boronicumulans | reverse complement strand
GGGTCGCAGACAGTGGGGTCGCCTTTCTTTTGCCTACTTTTCTTTGGCGAAGCAAAGAAAAGTAGGTCGCCCGCCGGGGCGAGACCCGGCCTCGGTAACCAAACCAATCCAGGGCCCAAAGAAATGCTGAGCCCGGGCATTCCATACCCCTTGGGCGCAACCCCGACACCCCAAGGCGTCAACTTCGCAATAGCGGCCCCCAGCGCAGACTCCGTAGAACTCTGCCTCTTCGACAGCACCGGGCAAAACGAGCAGCAACGCCTCCGCCTGCCTGCGTGTACCGATGGCGTCTGGCACGGCCTCCTCCCGGCCGGCCGCGAAGGCCTGGTCTACGGCTACCGCGTCCACGGCCCGTGGGCACCACAAGACGGCCAACGCTTCAATCCCGCCAAGCTGCTGCTCGACCCGTATGCACGCGAGGTCGTCGGCCGCTACGACGGCAGCGACCTGTTCCTCGGCCACAACCCAGCGAACCCCGACCAACGCGACGAGCGAGACAACGGCGCCGTCGCGCTCAAAGCAAGAGTGACGGCGAGCACGAGTGCCCGAACATCGCCCGGCCACGCCTGCATCGCATCCAGCGACCGCGTCCTCTACGAACTGCACGTCCGCGGCCAAACCCAATTGCACCCCGGCGTCCCCGCCGCACTGCGCGGCACCTACGCCGGCCTGGCCGAGCCCGCCGTGCTCGACCACCTTCAGCGCCTGGGCGTCACCACCCTGAGCCTGATGCCCGTGCAGCACCGCGCCGACGAGCAACGCCTGCTCGCCATGGGCCTGGCCAACTACTGGGGCTACAACACGATCGGCTGGTTCGCACCCGAGGCGCGCTACTGGAGCGGCCGCCCCGGCACCACACCCGCGAGCGAGTTCCGCGCGATGGCCGATGCGGTGCATGCGCGCGACATGGAGCTGGTGATCGACGTGGTCTACAACCACAGCGCCGAGAGCGACGAGCTCGGCCCCACGCTTTCGATGCGCGGCATCGACAACGCCCTGTACTACCACCTGCGCGAAGACGACCGCGCGCTCTACGAAAACTGGACCGGCACCGGCAACTGCCTGAACCTCGGCGAGCCCCGCGTGCTGCAGCTGGTGATGGACAGCCTGCGCCACTGGGCCTGCGAGTTCGGCGTCGATGGCTTCCGCTTCGACCTCGCGCCGGTGCTGGGGCGCAACGCACAGACGGGTTTCGATCCGCGCGCGCCCTTCTTCGCGGCCATCGCGCAGGACCCGGTGCTCTCGCGCACGCTGCTGATCGCCGAGCCGTGGGACATCGGCCCCGGTGGCTACCGGCTCGGCGAGTTCCCACCCGGCTGGCTCGAATGGAACGACCGCTACCGCGACACGCAACGCGGCCTCTGGCTGCGGCAAGGGCGCGACGGTGCGGCCGGTCTCGGCGATTTCGCGCACCGCCTCACAGCCTCGAGCACGCAGTTCGCCCACCACGGCCGCGCGCCGGTGGCGAGCGTCAACTTCATCACCGCGCACGATGGTTTCACGCTGCGCGACTTGGTGAGCTACGAAGAGCGGCACAACTTGGCCAACGGGGAGAACAACCGTGACGGCCACGCGCACAACCTGAGCAACAACTGCGGCGTCGAAGGTCCGAGCGACGACGCTGGCGTGCTGGCAAAGCGAAGCCGCCTGCAGCGCGCGCTGCTCGCGGTGCTGCTGCTCTCGCAGGGCACGCCGATGCTGCTGGCCGGCGACGAGTTGGGCCACAGCCAGCAGGGCAACAACAACGCCTACTGCCAGGACAACGAGACCACCTGGCTCGCATGGATCGGCGCAACCGATCCCGCCGGCGACATGACGCGCACGAGCGATTTCGTCGCGCGCCTGGCGGCCTTGCGCCGCGAAGCGCCGGTGCTGCGCAGCACGCGCTGGTGGCCGGCCGATCCGCCCGAAGGCGCAGCCGCCATCCGCTGGCTGCGTCCCGACGGCCAGCCGATGACGCCGGACGACTGGCATGCGGGCACAGCCCTTGCAATCCTCTTCGACAACAGCGCGGCGAGGGAGGACGCGGGCGCATGGCTGGTGCTGGTCAATGCCGGCGCACAGGCGGTGAATTTCACGCTGCCTCCGGGAGACTGGCGCCACTGTCTCTCGACCGATCCCGCGCAGGACCACGACGCCTCACCACAGGCGCTCGGCGATGCGGCGGAGGTGCATTTTTCGAGCATCCGGGTTGCAAGAACGTAGAAGCCATGGGCGCAGCGCGGTGCTAGCCTCGCTGCAGAAACTCTGACGACGCATTCCAACGAACGAACGAACGAACGAACGGAGACACAGGATGGACAACAAGCTCACCACGCAGGAACCCCTGCAGGCCCACCAACTGGTCCGCCGCACCATCGCCCTGGTGCTGGCCGGCGGCCGAGGCTCCCGCCTCAAGCAGCTGACCGACCGGCGGGCCAAGCCGGCCGTGTACTTCGGCGGCAAGTTCCGCATCATCGATTTCGCGCTGTCGAACTGCCTCAATTCCGGCATCCGGCGCATGGCGGTGGTCACGCAGTACAAGTCGCATTCGCTCATGCGCCACCTGCAGCGCGGCTGGAGCTTCCTGCGGGCCGAACTCAACGAGATGGTCGACGTGCTGCCCGCGCAGCAGCGCGTGGGCGACGAGCACTGGTACCGCGGCACGGCCGATGCGGTGTTCCAGAACCTGGACATCATCCAGACCCGCTCCACCAAGCACGACTACGTGGTGGTGCTGGCCGGCGACCACATCTACAAGATGGACTACTCGATCATGGTGAAGGACCATGCCGAGCGCGGCCTGGGCTGCACCGTCGGCTGCATCGAGGTGCCGCGCATGGAGGCCACCGCCTTCGGCGTGATGGCCATCGACGACGGCCGCCAGATCACCGCCTTTCTCGAAAAGCCGGCCGATCCGCCCGCCATGCCCGGCCACCCCGACGTGGCGCTGGCCAGCATGGGCATCTACGTGTTCGACTCCGCCTACCTCTACCAACTGCTCGAGGAAGACGCCGCCAACCCCGATTCGAGCCACGATTTCGGCAAGGACATCATCCCGCGCGCCGTGGCGCAGGGCCGGGCGCTGGCGCATCCCTTCGGGATGTCCTGCGTCACGCGGGCTTCGCGCGGGCCCGATGCCAAGGCCTACTGGCGCGACGTGGGCACGATTGATGCATTCTGGGCAGCCAACCTCGACCTGGCCTCGATCACCCCGGAGCTCGACATCTATGACACCGACTGGCCCATCTGGACCTACCAGCGGCAGCTGCCCCCGGCCAAGTTCGTGCTCGACCGCCACGGGCAGCACGGCATGACGGTCAACACCATCGTCTCGGGCGGCTGCATCGTCTCGGGCTCCAAGGTGAGCAGCTCGGTGCTGTTCTCGGGCGTGCGCATCCATTCCTTCTGCGAGATCAACGAGGCCGTGCTTCTGCCCGACGTGGAAGTGGGCCGCGGCGCCCGGCTCAGCAAGGTGGTGATCGACCGCGGCTGTGTGATTCCCGACGACATGGTGATCGGCGAAGACGCCGCCGCCGACGCCGCCCGCTTCGAGCGCACCGAGACCGGCGTGGTGCTGGTCACCCGCGAGATGCTCAAGCGATTGACGGCCTGACGCCGCCGCCACGAACGATGCGAATCCTCCAGGTCAGCGCCGAACTATTCCCCCTCCTCAAGACCGGCGGCCTGGCGGACATCGCCGGCGCCCTGCCCCTGGCGCTCATGGCCGAGGGGGAGGACGCGCGGGTGCTGCTGCCGGGCTTTCCGGCCATCGTGGCCGGGGTGCGCGATCTCGCGCCGGTGGCCGATTTCACGGCGCCCTGGGGCGAGCGCTTCGGCCTGCGTGCCGGACACATCGCCATCGACGGCGCGCCTCCCATTTCCGCCTACGTGATCGATGCGCCGGCCCTCTACGACCGGCCCGGCAATCCCTACGAAGACACGGCGCGCCAGCCGTACGCCGACAACCACCGGCGCTTCGCGCTGCTCGGCTGGGCTGCGGCGCAACTCGCACAGGGGCTGGACCCGGCATGGCAGCCCGAGGTCGTGCATGCGCACGACTGGCATGCGGCGCTGGCGCCCGCCTACATCGCCTTTGCACGGCGGGCCGGCCAACCGCGAGTGGGCACTGTTTTCACGGTGCACAACCTGGCCTATCAGGGTATCTTCGCGCCCTGGAATTTCACCGACCTGGGTCTGCCGGGCCCCGCCTTCCACATGAACGGGCTCGAATACCACGGCCAGGTCTCTTACATGAAGGCCGGCCTGTACTTCGCCGACCAGCTCACCACGGTGAGCCCGACCTACGCGCTCGAAATCCAGACGCCCGAGCAGGGCTGCGGCCTGGACGGCCTGCTGCGCCAGCGCAGCGGTGTGCTCACCGGCATCCTCAACGCGGTGGACGACAAGGTCTGGAACCCGGCCTCCGACGCCGCGCTGGTGCAGGGCTATCACACGCCCGAAGGTCGTCACATGGCGGGCAAGGCCCGCTGCAAGGCGGTGCTGCAGCATCAGCTCGGGCTGGCTGAACGGCCGGACGCGCCGCTTTTCATCCTGGTGAGCCGGCTCACCGAGCAGAAGGGCCTGCACCTGGTGCTGGGCGGCCTGAACGCGCTGCTGGCCCAGGGCGGACAACTCGCGCTACTGGGCAGCGGCGAGGCCTGGCTCGAAGAGGCCTTCCGCCAGCGCGCGGCCGCGGCGCCGGAGTCGGTCAGCGTCACCATCGGCTACAACGAGGCGCTCGCGCACCAGCTCTTCGGCGCGGGCGACGTGACGCTGGTGCCATCGCTCTTCGAGCCCTGCGGCCTCACGCAGATGTACGGCCTGAAATACGGCAGCCTGCCGTTGGTGCGCCGCGTGGGCGGGCTGGCCGACACGGTGGTCGACAGCACGCTGGAAGACATGGCGAGCGGCGAGGCCACCGGCTTCGTGTTCGACCGCTTCGACGGCGCCGACTACGAACGGGCCCTGCGCCGCGCCTTCGCGCTCTATGACCGCGCGCCCGACTGGCGCCGCGTGCGCGGCCATGCGATGCGGCGGCCGGCCGACTGGGCCACCGCCGCCGCGCAGTACATCGACGTTTACCGGCAAGCCTTGGGCACCCCCTGACCCTTGCACGGCCAACACAACACCACCCACACCGAAACACCCACCATGACGATCAAAGACTTCGCCTACGACCACCCCGACCGCGACGTCGCGGCCTTCAAGCGCGCCGTGGCCAACAAGCTGATCTACGCGGTCGGCAAGGACCCGGTCGCCGCCAGCCAGGATGACTGGCTCAATGCCACCTCGCAGGCCGTGCGCGACCAGTTGGTCGAGCGCTGGATGATGACCACGCGCGCCAACTATGCGCAGGACCTGAAGCGCGTCTACTACCTCTCGATGGAGTTCCTGATCGGGCGCACCTTCACCAACGCGCTGCTCGCGGTCGACCTCTACGACACGGTGCGCGACGCCCTGGCCGACTTCGGCGTCGACATGTCGGCGCTGGCCGAGCGCGAGCCCGACGCGGCGCTGGGCAACGGCGGCCTCGGCCGGCTCGCGGCCTGCTTTCTCGACTCGATGGCCACGCTCGGCGTGCCGGGCATGGGCTACGGCATCCGCTACGAATACGGCATGTTCCGCCAGCGCATCGTCGACGGGCAGCAGGTGGAAACACCCGACTACTGGCTCACGCGCGGCAATCCCTGGGAGTTCCAGCGGCCCGAGGTGAACTACCGCGTGTGCTTCGGCGGCCATGTGCAAAAGCGCGAGGGCCTGAACGCACCCTATGGCGCGGCCGACTGGGTCGACACGCACGACGTGCTGGCCGTGGCCTACGACACCATCATTCCCGGCTACGGCACGCAGGCCACGAACACGCTGCGGCTGTGGTCGGCGCGCGCCACCGAGGAGATCGACCTCTCGGCCTTCAACCGCGGCAACTACATGGGCGCGGTGGAGAGCAAGAACCAGTCGGAGAACGTCTCGCGCGTGCTCTACCCCGACGACTCCACGCCCTCGGGCCGCGAGCTGCGGCTGCACCAGGAATACTTCTTCTGCAGCGCCAGCGTGCAGGACCTGCTGCGCCGTTACCTGCGCAGCCACAAGAGCTTCGACCAGCTGGCGGACAAGGTCAGCATCCACCTGAACGACACGCACCCGGTGCTCGCGGTGCCCGAGCTCATGCGCCTCCTGCTCGACGAGCATGGCCTGGCGTGGGACGAGGCCTGGGCGCACACGCAGAAGGTGTTCAGCTACACCAACCACACGCTGATGCACGAGGCGCTGGAGACCTGGCCGGTGGAGATGCTCGGGCGCATCCTGCCGCGGCACCTGCAGATCATCTACGACATGAACGCGAAGTTCCTCGCCACCGTGGCGCAGAAAGTCGGCAATGACGTGGAGCTGATGCGCCGGCTCTCGCTGGTGGACGAGGCGGGCGAGCGTCGCGTGCGCATGGCGTACGTGGCGGTGCTGGCGAGCCACTCGATCAACGGGGTCTCGGGCCTGCATTCGGAGCTCATGAAGCAATCGATCTTTGCCGACTTCGACAAGATCTTTCCCGAGCGCTTCAACAACAAGACCAACGGCGTCACGCCGCGCCGCTGGCTGGCGCAGGCCAACCCGCCGTTGGCGGCGCTGCTCGACCAGCGCATCGGCAAGGGCTGGCGGCGCGACCTGTCGCAGCTCGAAGCACTCAAGCCCATGGCGGCACAGCCCGCCTTCGTGCGCGCCTTCCGCCACGCCAAGCGCGAGAACAAGCTGAGGCTGGCCAACTGGGTCGGGGAGCACCTGAAGATCGACCTGGACACCGACGCGATGTTCGACGTGCAGGTCAAGCGCATCCACGAATACAAGCGGCAGCTGCTCAATGTGCTGCACGTGGTGGCGCGCTACCACCGCATCCTGGACGCGCAGGCAGCCGGCACGCCCATCGACATCGTGCCGCGCGTGGTCGTGTTCGCGGGCAAGGCGGCGTCGGCGTACGTGATGGCCAAGCTGGTGATCCGGCTCATCAACGACGTGGCCGCCACCGTCAATGCCGATGCGCGCGTGGGCAAGCTGCTGAAGGTGGTGTTCCTGCCGAACTACAGCGTGAGCCTGGCCGAGATCATCATGCCGGCGGCCGACCTGTCGGAGCAGATTTCGACCGCGGGCACGGAAGCCTCGGGCACCGGCAACATGAAGTTCGCGCTCAACGGCGCGCTCACCATCGGCACGCTGGATGGCGCCAATGTGGAGATGCGCGAGAACGTGGGGCCGGAGAACATCTTCATTTTCGGCAACACGACGCCGGAGGTGGCCGACATCCGTGCCCGCGGCTACCAGCCGCGCGAGGTCTACGAAGACAACGCGGAACTCAAGCGCGTGCTCGACGCGATCCGCGACGGCGCGTTCTCGCCGGGCGAGCCCTCGCGCTACCAGGGCATCTACGACGCGCTGGTGAACTGGGGCGACCACTATCTGCTGCTGGCCGACTACGCGAGCTATGTCGCGAAGCAGGCCGAGGTCGACGCGCTGTACCGCGATTCGGATGCGTGGACGCGGATGGCGATTCTCAATGTGGCGGGGATGGGGGCGTTTTCGTCGGACCGCACGATTGCGCAGTACGCGCACGAGATCTGGCACACGAAGCCCGTGGTGCTGGGCTGAGGTTTCGTTCGGTATTTCTCCCTCCCCTCCCGGGGGAGGGTGGGGTGGGGGCACGGCGGCGCATCAATCGGCGCGGCTTGTCGAACGCCGCTTGCCCCCATCCCAACCTTCCCCCGGGAGGGGAAGGAGCAAGACGGGATCAGCGCGGCTTTTGGAGAGCCGCTTCGGCCTCTGTCACGAACCCGATACGGCTCAACCCCGCCTTGTTCGCAATCCCCATCAGCGCCACCATCTTGCCGTAAGGCACGGTCTGGTCGGCGCGCAATTGCACTTCGGTGTCCTTGCTGTCCGCGGCCGCCTTCTCGAGCTGGGTTGCCAGCTCTTCATCGGTCACGGGTTTGTCGTTCAGGAAGACCTTGCCCGAGGCATCGACCGAGAGGCTGACAAATTTGGGCGTGTCGTTGGGCTGGCCCGCATCGGTCTGCGGCAGGTCGAGCTTGATCGAGCTGGCCATCAGCGGCGCCGTGATGATGAAGATCACCAGCAGCACCAGCATCACGTCGACCAGCGGCGTGACGTTGATGTCCGAGAGCGGCCGCTGTCCGCCGGCCCCCATGGCGCGCCCGCCGCCGGTGGCGCTGCTGCCTAGCGAAGAGCGACCGAAGGCCATGGCGTGCGCGCCTTCAGACCGGCATCGGCCGTGCGGGCGGCGGCGCGGCGGGTGCCGGTGCGTCGCCGAAGCTGCCGAGCAGGTCGTGCGCGAAGCCCTCGAGCTCGGCTTCGATGCGGCCGATGACGCGGCCGAACACGTTGTAGGCCAGCACGGCCGGAATGGCGACCGCCAAGCCGAAGGCGGTCATGACGAGCGCCTCGCCGACGGGGCCGGCCACCTTGTCGATGGTGAAGCCGCCGGTCTGGCCCGCGATGCCCGTCAGCGCGCCGTAGATGCCCCAGACCGTGCCCAGCAGGCCGACGAAAGGGGCCGTGGCGCCGACCGTTGCAAGAAGAATCTGGCCAGCCTGCAAGCGCCGCAATGCAGCGTGCAACGCATCGCGCAGGGCCCGCGTGAGGCGCTGGTTGCGGTCGCCCGTGGCGCCGAGCGTTCCGTTGACGTTGAAGGCTGCCGCGTCCTTGATGGCGACAACCGCCGGCAGCACCAGCGAAGCGCGGTCGAATGCCTTGAGCTTCTGCTCGGCATCGGTAAGCGTGGCCGACTGCCAGAACGCCGCGATGCTGCGCAGCACGTCACGCGTGCCGCCGCGCAGGAGCCACGCCTTCCAGAGGATCACGACCCAGCTCGCGATCGACATCGCCAGCAGCAGCGCCGCCACCGAACGGCTGACGCCGTCGCCATGGGTCAGCAGTTCGAGGACGCTCATCGGGGTGTCCTCAGCGCAGGCCCAGCACGTCGTACATGTCGAACAGGCCGGACTTCTGGTCGGCCAGGAAGCGCACCGCACGCAGCGCGCCCTGCGCGTAGGTCACGCGGCTGGAGGACTTGTGCGTGATCTCGATGCGCTCGCCGATGCCGGCGAACAGCACGGTGTGGTCGCCCACGATGTCGCCGCCGCGGATGGCCGAGAAGCCGATGGTCGAAGGATCGCGTTCGCCGGTGATGCCTTCGCGGGCATAGACGGCGCAGTCCTTCAGGTCGCGGCCCAGCGCGTCGGCGATGACTTCGCCCATCTTGAGCGCGGTGCCCGAGGGCGCATCGACCTTGTGACGGTGGTGGGCTTCGATGATCTCGATGTCGTAGCCGGTCGACATCGCCTTGGCAGCCATTTCGAGCAGCTTGAAGGTGACGTTGACGCCCACGCTCATGTTCGGCGCCAGCATGATGGCCACGTCTTTCGCGATCTCGGCGATCTCGGCCTTCTGCGCATCGCTGAAGCCCGTGGTGCCGATGACCGCCTGCACGCCGAGTTCGCGGCAGACCGCCAGGTGCGCAAGCGTGCCTTCGGGGCGGGTGAAGTCGATGAGCACCTGCGCATCCTGGAGGCCCGTGCGCAGGTCGGCCACGATGGGCACGCCGCTCGTGAAGCCCAGGAAGGCCGCGGCGTCGGCGCCGATGGCCTCGCTGCCGGCGATGTCGAGCGCGCCGGCCAGCCGGCAGTCGGGCGCATTGCGCACGGCCTCGATTAGCATGTGGCCCATGCGGCCCGAAGCGCCGGCGATGGCGATGCGGCGCAGCGCGGGGGTGGCGGAGAGGGAGGAAGAGGAGGTAGGTTCGGTCACGCGGATTCAGTCTTCAAGATGGCCCGCAGGCCACTGGAACCAAGAAGGGCACCGGACGGACGCCGCCTGACTCGGCGGGCGCCGCCCGCTCCTGTTGCGCTCAGCGCGCAGCTTCGAGCGGAGGGTAAGCCGCCGGCAGCGGAGGCACGGAGGCCGATGCGGCGGCGTCGGCTTTCTCGTCCTTGGCCGGCGCGAATTTCTTGAGCTCGTCTTCGGTGGCCTCGAGCTGGGGCACCTTGCCGGATTTCTTGCGGGTGTCGAGCGTGGCGACGAATTCTTCTTCGCTGGGCATCTGGTCGCCTTCGAAGCGGTCCATCAACTCGCCGTTGAAGTAAACCGTCAGGCGGCGCTCCTGCGGATCGACGCCCTGGCGGCGGATGGTGAAGACGTAGTCCCAGCGGTTGGCGTGGAAGACATCGTTCAGCAGCGAAGTACCGAGGATTTCACGCACCTGCTGGCGGGACATGCCGGGCTTGAGCGCCGCGACCTGTTCCTTCGACACGAAGTTGCCCTGCACCACTTCGACCTTGTAGGGCGTGACCGCGGACAGCGCGCCACGCGTGCGATCGCTGAAACCGCTGCAGGCACCGAGGCAGAGCGTCGCGGCAACGGCAGCAACCAGCAGCCAGGGACGGCGTTGGAGAATGGCATGCATGGGAGGAAAAGGGGGTAGCGATATGATCGGTCATTGTAGCGGCTGACCTTTTCAGGACCTGACCGCGCACAGGGTGCAGGAACCATCATGGCCAATATCGACGAACTCAAGAACACCGGCCTCAAGGCCACCTTGCCACGCCTGAAGATCCTGGAAATCTTCCAGACCGGCAGCCAGCGGCACATGACGGCCGAAGACGTGTTTCGCGTCCTGCTCAACGAACACTCCGACATCGGATTGGCCACGGTGTACCGCGTGCTGACGCAGTTCGAGCAGGCCGGCATCCTGGAGCGCAGCCACTTCGAGAGCGGCAAGGCGGTCTACGAGCTCAACGAAGGCACGCACCACGACCACCTGATCTGCACCTCCTGCGGCAAGGTCGAGGAGTTCTACGACGCCGAGATCGAGCGCCGCCAGCAGATGATCTCCAAGGACAAGGGCTGGATCCTGCAGGACCACGCCATGTCGCTCTACGGCCTCTGCGGCGACTGTGTAAAGAAGCGCTGAGCAGCCGAAAAGCCGGCCTCAGTCGCTGTCGCGGCCGTTTTCCATCGCCTTGTGGTGGCGCGCCACGAAATCGGCATAGGTGTCGATGCCGCGCAGCTGCAGGATCGAATTGCGCACGGCCGCCTCGACCAGCACGGCGATGTTTCGCCCCGCCACCACCTGGATGATGACCTTGCGCACCGGAATGCCCAGCACGTCCTGCGTGAGCGGCGCCGAGGGCATGCGCTCGTAGTCGCGCTCGAAGCTGTCGCGCCGCACCAGGTGCACGATGAGCTTCAGGCGCATCTTCCGGCGCACCGCCGTCTCGCCGAAGATCGCGCGGATGTCCAGGAGGCCAATGCCGCGCACTTCCAGCAGGTTGAGCAGCAGGTCGGGGCAGCGCCCTTCGATGGTGTTCTGGTTGATGCGGTACAGATCGACCGCGTCGTCGGCCACCAGGCCGTTGCCGCGCGAGATCAGTTCGAGGCCGAGCTCGCTTTTCCCGAGCCCCGACTCGCCCGTGATCATCACGCCCATGCCCAGGATGTCCATGAACACGCCGTGCATCGAGGTGCGCTCGGCGAAGTGCTTGGACAGGTAGGCGCGCAGCAGGTCGATCACGAAGGCCGACGACTCGCGCGTGGCAAAGAGCGGCAGCTGGGCGCGCTCGCAGATCGACAGCAGCTCGTCGGGCGCGGCCTGGCCGTCGGCCAGCACCAGCATCGGCGGCTCCAGCGTCACGATGCGGGCGATGCGCCGTGCGCAGTCTTCGGGGCTGCCGCGCGTGAGGTAGGCGACCTCGCGGGCGCCCAGGATCTGCACGCGGTACGGGTGGATGTAGTTGAGGTAGCCGACCAGGTCGGCGGCCGACTGGGCGCGGCTGATGACTTCGGGGTCGAACTGGCGCTCTGAAGCGCCGAGCCCTGCGAGCCATTCCCAGCGGAGCGACCCGCGGAACTCCTCGAACATGGCATCGGCGCTGATGACGGTCGGCTTCATGCGTTCAGGAGACGGCGCTCGGCGCCGTCATTGGAGTGATGAGTGACAGGGGTGCCGCGCAGCTTATCAGCAGCCACGCGCGCCGACGCATGCGCTCAGGCGACTTGCGTGGACTGCCAGCCGGCGATCAGGCCGTGCAGGGCGGCGGCGTCGGTGCTGGACTTGATCTGCTCGCGCAGGCCGGCGTCGCTCAGCAGTTCGGCGATTTCCGAGAGGATTTCGAGGTGCTTCTGCGTGGCCGCTTCGGGGACCAGCAGGAAGATCAGGAGGCCGACGGGCTGCTCGTCCGGGGCATCGAAACCGATCGGGTTCGCCAGCTGGAACACCGCGGCCATCGGCGCCTTGAGGCCCTTGATGCGGCCATGCGGAATCGCAACGCCGTGGCCGAGGCCGGTGGAGCCGAGGCGCTCGCGCGCAAACAGGCTGTCGGTGATCAGGGCGCGTCCCAGGCCATGAAGGCTTTCGAACAGAAGGCCAGCTTCTTCGAAAGCACGTTTCTTGCTGGTAGCGTCAACGCTCACAAGCACTTGGGCGGGCGGCAGGATGGACGCGAGGCGATTCATGGTGGTGGCAGAGCGGGCGCGATTATGCACCCGCTTGGTAAAAACCCCCAGTCCCCTTATCTACTTTCTGGTTACATGTGTTGCCCTGAGGCCTCGCCGCCCTTGGCGAACCCCGCCAAAGCCCCCTGACAACGGTCGGAAAAACAAAAGGCCGCCCGGAGGCGGCCTGTGGTGCGAGCCCGAGGGGGCCTCGCCCTGTGCTCACATCACGCGCTTGGGCGCCACGTGATGGTGGTCCTGCAGGCGGTCCTTGTGGCGCACCACCTGGCGGTCGAGCTTGTCGACCAGCTCATCGACCGCAGCGTAGAGATCAGCGTGGCTCGACTCCGCGAACATGTCATTGCCCTTGACGTGAATGTTGCACTCCGCCCTTTGGCGGCGTTCCTTTTCCTTCTGCTTTTCCACCGTGAGGATCACCTTCACATCGACCACCTGGTCGAAATGCCGTGTGATCCGGTCCAGCTTGCTCGTGACGTAGGTGCGCAAGGCAGGGGTGACGTCGAGGTGATGACCGCTGATCGTCAAATTCATGAATGACCTCCTGAGAATTGACGGTTGGGGAAATGGCCCCGCTCCGGAATGAAGCGTGGCCGGCGAAACAGGTGTGGTTTTCGAGGGAGAGGGGAGGAAGGAAGAGAAAAAGGGGCGTTCGATTCACTATGCCCAAGCTGTCACGGTATTGCAATACCCGGCTTCTCCGGGTGGCAAGGGGGCCCGCAGGCTGCTTCAATCCGCTATTGATTCCATAGCTGCCCACACATGCCCGCCCAACGTTGCGGCTCTTTGCTAGCAAGTGTTAGCACACGGCTGCCCTGGTGACCCTGCCAGCCGAAGGGCCAGCCGTTCAGCGCCAGGCCGCGCGCATGCGGTTGCGCAGGTCGATCACCGCGGTGGGCGGCGGCACCGCGGGCGGACGCACCGGCGGTGGCGGCCAGGTCTGCTGCTCGAAGCCCGCAAGATCCGATTCGGTGATGAAGCGCGTGCGGTTGGCATAGAGATGCCGATCGCCCCGCACCGCCTGCTGCGTGACATAGAAGCGCTGCGGCACCAGCAAATGCAGGTGGTCGCGGGCCCGCGTCATCGCCACATAGAGCAGGCGCCGTTCTTCCTCAAGTTCGTGCGCGCCCTGCGCCACGTCGGCCGGCAGGCAGCCATCCACCACGTTGAGCACATGCACCGAGTTCCACTCCTGCCCCTTGGCCGAATGGATGGTGGAGAGGATCAGGTAGTCCTCGTCGAGCAGCGGCGGACCGGGGCGGTCGCTCGTGGCTTCGGGCGGATCGAGCGTGAGCTCGGTCAGGAAGCGCTCGCGCGAGCCGTAGCCCGCGGCGAGGCGCACCAGTTGCTCCACGTCCTGGCGCCGCACGCCGGAGGTGTCGTCGTACAGGCGCTCCAGGTGCGGCAGGTACCAGTCCATCGCCAGCTCCACATCGGCCGGCCATGTCAGCGACGGTGCGCGCAAGGCGGCGTAGGTTTCGGCAAAGCCTGCCCACTGTTCGCGGGCTGCGGGCGGCGGCACGAAGTCGCGCACGGCCACGGCCGGGTCCGCCGCCTGGTCCATTGCATCGAGCAACCGCGTGCCGGTGACGGGTCCGATGCCGGGGATGAGTTGCGTGACGCGAAACCCGGCCATGCGCCCGCGCGGGTTCTGCGCGAAGCGCAGCACCGCAAGCAGGTCCTTCACATGCGAGGCCTCCAGAAACTTGAGCCCGCCGAACTTCACGAACGGGATGTTGCGGCGCGCCAGTTCCAGTTCGAGCGCCGCGCTGTGCGAGGAGGTGCGAAACAGCACCGCCTGCGACTTGAGCGCCAGGCCGCCCTCGCGGTGCGCCAGCACCTTGTCGGCCACCCAGCGCGCCTGCCCTGCTTCGTCGGGCACCAGCACCAGTTGAGGCTTGCCGGCGGAGGGCTTGTCGGTCCAGAGCGTCTTGGCATGCCGCTCGGCCGCCTGCGCGATGACCCGGTTCGACACATCGAGGATGGGCTGCGTCGAGCGGTAGTTGCGCTCCAGCGTGACGACCCGCGCCTCCTGGCTGAACTGGGCCGGAAAGTCGAGGATGTTGCGCACCGTCGCGCCGCGGAACGAGTAGATCGATTGCGCGTCGTCCCCCACCACCGTGACGCCGCGCCCGTCGGGCTTCATCGCGAGAAGGATCGAGGCCTGCAGCAGGTTGGTGTCCTGGTACTCGTCGACCAGCACATGGTCGAAGCACCCGCCCACAGCCTCGGCCAGCGCGGGCTCGGCGACCATCCCGGCCCAGTAGAGCAGCAGGTCGTCGTAGTCGAGCACGTTCTGCTGCTGCTTGGCCTCGACGTAGGCGCCGAACAGCGTCTTGAGTCGGGCCTCCCATTCGCCGCACCACGGAAAGGCCTCCTTCAGCACCTCGGCCACCGGGGCGCGCGTGTTCACGCAGCGGGAGTAGATCGACAGGCACGTGCCCTTGCGCGGGAAGCGGTTCACCGTCGACGACAGCCCCAGTTCGTGGCGCACCAGCCCCATCAGGTCTTCGGCATCGCCGCGGTCGTGGATGGTGAAGTTCTCGTCGAGGCCGATCTGCGCCGCGTATTCGCGCAGCAAGCGTGCCCCGATGCCGTGAAAGGTGCCGGCCCATGGCAACGCGGGCGGCCGCTCCGATTTCAGGCCGAGCACCTTGGCCAGCACCTGGCCCGCGCGGCGCTCCATTTCCTGCGCGGCGCGGCGCGAGAAGGTCAGCAGCAGCAGCCGCTGCGGATCGACCCCGTCCGCGATCAGGTGCGCCACGCGGTGCGCCAGCGTGCTGGTCTTGCCGGAGCCGGCACCTGCGATCACCAGCAGCGGGCGGCGATCGTTCGCCACCGCAGCGCCGACGCCGTGCTCGACCGCCGCGCGCTGGTCGTCGTTGAGCGTGGCCAGCGCCGCGGCCAGGCGTTCGGCCTGGGTCTTCGGCGCAGAGGAAATGACGGGGGGCGCAGCGGTCTGCATGGCGCACGACTGTACTGTATGAACGTCCAGCCCGGGCGCCTTGCGGCCATGTGGCCGGTGACATAATCGCGCCTCGCTGCAACCGGAGACTCCTCAATGGAAACCGCCCCGTCTCGGCAGCTTTCAACTCCCTTCTGACGCCCCGCGCCGGGCCTGGGAATTGAAAGCGCCCCTCCCCCGCCCAACGTTTCAGTCATCCCCGGGAGTGAGCCCATGCTCAACATCTTTACGCTCGCCAACGGCCGCCTCGTCCAGGAAGAGATCGAGTCGCTCGAAGAGCTCTCCAAGTTCCAGCCGATCTGGGTCGACCTCGAATCGCCCACGCTCGAGGAAAAGCGCTGGATCAAGCAGTACTACGGCCTCTCGATTCCCGAAGATGCGATGGACGAGGACATCGAGGAATCCGCCCGCTTCTACGAGGAAGACAACGGCGAACTGCACATCCGCTCCGACTTCCTGATCGACGACGACGAGGATCCGCGCTCGGTGCGCGTCGCCTTCATCCTCAACCAGCACAACACCGAGCTGCGCAGCCGCGGCGTGCTGTTCTCGATCCACGATGAAGACGTGCCCGTGTTCCGCCTCCTGCGCATGCGCGCGCGCCGCGCGCCGGGGCTCATCGAGGACGCGAAAGAGGTGCTTCTGAAGCTCTTCGACGCCGACGCCGAATACTCGGCCGACACGCTGGAGAACATCTACGATGAGCTCGAGGTGGCCGGCAAGAAGGTGCTCGAAGGCAACGTCAGCGACGAGCTGGCCGGCGAAGTGCTCGGCGCCATCGCGCGGCAGGAAGACTTGAACGGCCGCATCCGCCGCAACGTGATGGACACGCGCCGCGCGGTCAGCTTCATGATGCGCAGCAAGATGCTCAACGCCGAGCAGTTCGAGGAAGCGCGGCAGATCCTGCGCGACATCGAGTCGCTGGACAACCACACGGCGTTCCTCTTCGACAAGATCAACTTCCTGATGGATGCGACCGTCGGTTTCATCAACATCAACCAGAACAAGACCATCAAGATCTTCTCGGTGGCGAGCGTGGCGCTCTTGCCGCCCACGCTGATCGCGAGCATCTACGGCATGAACTTCAAGTTCATGCCCGAGCTCGACTGGGCCATGGGCTATCCGTATGCCATCGTGCTGATGGCGGCGAGCGCGCTGGTGCCGATGTGGTACTTCCGCCGGCGCGGCTGGCTCAAGTAGCCGGCTGCCGCGAGAGCCACGCGCCGATCAGCGCGAGGCTGTAGCGGCTCGCGACCTCGGCGACAAAGCGCGCGAAGTCGCCATGGGCTGCGTCATCGGCGCGGTCCGAAATGGTCCGCATCGCCGCGAAGGGCACGCCGTAGTCGTGACACACCTGCGCCACCGCGGCGCCTTCCATTTCCACCGCGAGCGCATCGGGCAAGTTGCGGCGCAGCACTTCGCTTTCGGCAGCGGCCGACACAAAGCGGTCGCCGCTGATCAGCAAGCCGCGATGCACCTTTGGCGAACGAAGGCCGAATTCATCGACGGCGCCCTGCCCCACCAGCGCCACCGGATCGCGCAGCGCCTCTTCGGCCACAGCCGCCAGCGAATCGCTGATCGCAGCGTCAGCCGCGAAACGCGAAATGCCCATCAAGGGCACTTCGTATTTCGGAAAAAGCGGCGAGGCATCCATGTCGTGTTGAAGCAGTTCGGTCGCCACGACCACATCGCCGACATCCACGCCCGGTGCGAGCCCGCCCGCGACACCGCTGAACACGATGGCCCGCACGCCGAAGCGCTCGAGCAGCACCGTGGCCGTCACCGCCGCCGCGACCTTGCCGATGCGCGACAGCACCGCGACCACGGGCTGGCCCTGCAGATGGCCGACCCAGAAGTCGCGCCCGGCGACGCGCACGCGCTGCTCGTCGGGCATCTGCGCGAGGAGCGCCTTCAGCTCCTCGTGCATCGCCGCGACGATGGCGATGGGCGCAGCCACCGCTTACTTGATGTCCACGCCGTAGAAGGTGTGGCGGCCGAAGGGGCTCAGCTTGAAGTCGATCACTTCCTTGCGCACCGGCTTGAGCTGCACAGCGTGCGCGATGGTGAACCACGGCGCCTGCTCCTTGAAGATGACTTGCGCCTTCTTGTAGAGCGCATCGCGGTCGGCCTGCTTCACCGTGCTCTTGGCCTTCACCACGATGTCTTCATACGGCTGGTAGCAGAACTTCGAGATGTTGCTGCCGCTTGCCGACTTGGCCGAGGCGCAGCCCAGCAGCGTGTACATGAAGTTGTCCGGGTCGCCGTTGTCGCCGGTCCAGCCCAGCATGCCCATCTGGTGCTCGCCGGCCTGCAGGCGCTTGCGGTACTCGCCCCACTCGAAGCTCTTGATCTCGGCCTTGACGTTGATCTTGGCGAGGTCCGCCTGCATCAGCTCGGCGATGCGCTTGGCGTTCGGGTTGTACGGACGCTGTACCGGCATGGCCCACAGGTCGGTCGAGAAACCGTCGGGGAAACCGGCCTGCGCCAGGAGCTTCTTTGCGGCTTCGGGGTCGTACGGATCGTCTTTCACCGCATCGTTGTAGGACCACATGGTCGGCGGGATCGGGTTCTTCGCCGCAACGCCCGTCGAGAGGTACACGCCGTCGATGATCGCCTTCTTGTTGATTGCCATGTTGATGGCCTTGCGCACGCGCACGTCGTCGAAGGGCTTCTTCGTCGTGTTGTACGAGAGGTAGCCCACGTTCAGGCCGGGCTGCTCCAGCACCTGCACGTTCGGGTCCTTGCGGATCGCATCCAGGTCGGCCGGGTTCGGGTACGGCATCACGTGGCATTCGCCCTTCTGCAGCTTGGCCCAACGCACCGAGGCATCGGGCGTGATCGCGAACACCAAGTCGTCGATCTTCGCCTTGCCGCCCCAGTACTGCGGGAAGGCCTTGAAGCGGATGATCGCGTCCTTCTGGTACTGCACGAGGTAGAACGGGCCGGTGCCGATCGGGTCCTGGTCGACCTTCTCGGGCGTACCGGCCTTCAGCATGGCGATGGCGTATTCCTTCGACTGGATGCCCGCGTACTGCATCGCCAGGTTGGCGAGGAAAGGTGCCTCGGCCTGGTTGAGCGTGATCTTCACGGTGAAGTCGTCGATGCGGTCCACCGACTTCAGGAGCTTGGGCATGCCCATGTCGTTGAAGTACGAGTGGTTCTGGCTCGTGACCTTGAAGAAGGGGTCGCTCTCCTTCCACTGCCGCTCGAGCATGAAGATGAAGTCATCCGCGTTGAAGTCGCGCGTGGGCTTGAAGCTCTTGCTCGTGGTGTGCCACTTCACACCCTTGCGCAGGTGGAAGGTGTAGACCGTGCCGTCGGCCGAGATGTCCCATTTTTCAGCCAGGCCCGGTGTGACCTTGGTACCGCCGCGCTCGAATTCGACGATGGTGTTGTAGACCTGCGTGGTCACGTCGAACGACGTGCCAGTGGTGTTCATGCCCGGATAGAAATTCTCCGGGCTTCCTTCGGAGCAATACACCAGCGTCTTGGCCGACACGGCACCCGCAGCCAGGGTAAGGGCCGCAAACGCTGTCGGTGCCAGGAGCGCCAGCATTCGTGAGCGGCGCGAAACGGAGGGTTGGGTCTTCATGGGGACTCCTTCAGACACGGTTGAGAAAAAACGAGACTTGCTCAGAGGCTGAGAGGCAATTCGGCGTGACCGAGCAGTTCCCGCAAAGGGCCCCAATCAAGGCGCAAAGCGCAGCCATAGCTCGGGCTATGGCGAGCATTTGCAACGTGGAGTGGGGCCATTTGCGAGGGATGAGCGGTCATGTCGGATTGCCTTTCAGCCTCTCAGGGATTCGTCGCCATCGGAACGGCGAGCACGGGAACATCGGCACGCACGGGTGGCGCGCCATCGAGAAACTTCTCTGCGTAGTGGCAGGCCACCAGCCGCTCGTCGAGCGCGCGCAGCGGGGGCCGTTCTTCGCGGCAGCGTGGCTGCACATGCTGGCAGCGCGTGTTGAAGACGCAGCCCGTGGGCGGGTTCAACGGCGACGGCAGCTCGCCCTTCAACACGATGCGCTGGCTACTGAGGCCCGGTGTCGAGGCCAGCAGCGCCTGCGTATACGGATGCAGCGGACGCGCGAAGATGCGCCCCTTGGGGCCCTGCTCCACCGCATGGCCGAGGTACATCACGAGCACGTCGTGCGCGATGTGGCGCACCACGCCCAGGTCGTGCGAGATGAAAAGGTACGCAAGGCCCAGCTCGGCCTGCAGGTCCGCCAGCAGGTTCAGCACCTGTGCCTGGATCGACACGTCGAGCGCCGATACCGGCTCGTCGGCCACCAGCAGGCGCGGCGACAGCATGAGCGCACGCGCGATCGCGATGCGCTGGCGCTGGCCGCCCGAGAACATGTGCGGATAGCGGTTCGCGTACTCGGGGCGCAGGCCGACGCGGGCAAGCATTTCGCGCGCCTTGGCGGCACGCTCGGTCTTGCCCATCGTGGTGTTGATCGCCAGCGGATCTTCGAGCACGGCCGAGATCTTCTTGCGCGGATTGAGCGAGCCGTAGGGATTCTGGAACACCAGCTGCACGGCCTGGCGCAGCTCGCGTTTGCGCTCGGCCGGAGGGTTCACCGCATCGGCGCCCACGAGCGTGAGCTGCCCCGCCGTCGGCTTCTCGATCAGCGCGACCATGCGCGCGAGCGTGGACTTGCCGCAGCCCGATTCGCCGACCACCGCCAGCGTGCGGCCGCGCTCGAGGCGGAACGAGATGTCGCCCACCGCGCGCAGTTTGGCCGGCGCGCGGAACAGCCCGCGCCGCACGTCGTAGGTGCGCTGCAGATTGGCGGCCTCGACCACGATGTCGCCGGGCGCGCCTTTGTCGTTGTTCATGGCAGCGCCTCCGCCACGGGCAACTGCCGCGGCCGATCCTGCTCGATCGCCACGGCGCGGCCCGGCTCGCCGAGCGGGTAGTGGCAGCGCACCTCCGCGCCCTGGAACTCGCGCAACGCGGGACGCACATTGCAGGCGCGCGTGGTGACGTACCCGCAGCGCGGCGCGAACAGGCAGCCCGAGGGCCGGTCGTGCACGCCGGGCACCACGCCGCTGATGGTGGCCAGCCGCCCTTCGGGCGCGGCGCGCTCGGGCAGCGCCGCGAGCAGGGCCTCGGTGTAGGGGTGCTGCGGCGATGCGAAGAGCCGGTCGACGCGCTGGTGCTCCATCACCTGGCCCGCATACATCACGGCGATGCGCTGCGCCATTTCGCTCACCACGCCCATGTTGTGCGTGATCAGCACCAGCGCCATGCCGCGCTCCTTCTGCAGGTCGCGCAGCAGGTCGAGGATCTGCGCCTGGATGGTCACGTCGAGCGCGGTGGTCGGCTCGTCGGCGATCAGGAGGCGCGGGTTGCAGGCGATGGCCATCGCGATCATCACGCGCTGGTTCATGCCGCCCGAGAGCTGGTGCGGATAGCTGCCGAGGCGCGACGACGCGGCGGGAATGCCGACCTGCTCCAGCAGCTCGGTCGCACGCTTCTTCGCGGTGCGCTTGTCCAGGTTCAGGTGCAGGCGCAGCACTTCCATCAGCTGGAAACCGATGGTGAAGCAGGGGTTGAGGCTGGTGGTCGGCTCCTGGAAGATCATCGCGACCTCCTTGCCGACCAGCGAGCGGCGCGCCTTGTCGGAAATGCCGAGCAGGTCCTTGCCTGCAAAGCGCATGTGCTCCGCGCGCACGCGGCCCGGAAAACCGACCAGGCCCATGAGCGCCATCATCGTGACGCTCTTGCCCGAGCCCGATTCGCCGACGATGCCGAGCACCTCGCCTTCTTCGAGCGTGAGGCTCACGCCATCGACGGCATGCAGCACGCCGCCCTGTGTAGGAAATTCGACGTGCAGATCCTTGATGTCCAGCAAAGGCATCGTTTCTCTCCTTTGCGTTGATTCAGCGCTTGAGCTTCGGGTCCAGCGCATCGCGCAGACCGTCGCCCAGCAGATTGAAAGCCAGCACCGCCGCGAGGATCGCGAGACCCGGGAAGGTCACGACCCACCACGCGCGCAGCACGAACTCGCGCGCGTCGGCCAGCATGGTTCCCCACTCGGGCGATGGCGGCTGCGCACCGAGGCCGAGGAAGCCGAGCGCCGCCGCATCGAGGATGGCGGTGGAAATGCCGAGCGAGGCCTGCACGATCAGCGGCGCGGCGCAGTTGGGCAGCACCTCGCGGAACATCAGGCGCAGCGTGCCGGCGCCGCTCACGCGGGCGGCGGTCACGTAGTCGCGCGAGACCTCGGCAATGACGGCCGCGCGCGTGATGCGCACGTAATGCGGCAGCACCACGATGGCCACCGCAAGCATTGCGTTGACGAGCCCCGGGCCTAGGATGGCGACGATCACGATGGCGAGCAGGAGGCTCGGCAGCGTGAGCACGATGTCCATGAGCCGCATGATCGCGATCTCGAGCACGCCTCGGAAGAAGCCTGCGATGAGCCCGAGCACCACGCCCGCCACCACCGACAGCGCCACCACGGCGACGCCGATCGACAGCGAGAGCCGCGCGCCGTACATGAGGCGCGAAAGGATGTCGCGGCCGATGGCGTCGGTGCCCAGCACGTAGCTCCACGTTCCGCCCTGCTGCCATGCAGGCGGCTGCAGGAAGACGGCGCTGTTGGTCTCGTTGGGCGCATGCGGTGCGATCCACGGCGCGAACAGCGCCACGAGCAGCAGCACGACGATGGTGACGAGCCCGATGACCGCGCCACGGTTCGCCGAGAAGGCGGTCCAGAACTCGCGCCAGGGGCCGGGCGGCGCGGTGCTGGCGCCGGTCGTCGGAATGGTGGGGGTCGAAGTCGTGTTCATCAGCGTCGGATGCGGGGATTGATGACGCCGTAGGCCACGTCCACAAGAAGATTGACCAGCATCACGATGCCGCCCAGCAGCAGCATGCCGCCCTGCAGCACCGGATAGTCACGCCGGCCGATGGCCTCGATGAGCCACTTGCCGACACCGGGCCAGGAAAAAATCGTCTCGGTGAGGATCGCGCCGGTGAAGAGCACGCCCACCTGCAGCCCGATGACCGTGACGACCGGGATCAGCGCATTGCGCAGCGCATGCAGGCCCACCACGCGAAAACGCGAGAGGCCCTTGGCGCGCGCGGTGCGGATGTAGTCCTCGCCGAGCACTTCGAGCATGGCCGAGCGCGTCATGCGCGCGATCACCGCGAGCGGCACGGTACCCAGGACGATGGCCGGAAGAATCAGGTGGTGCAGCGCCGACCAGAAGGCATCTGTGTCGCCGGCGCGCAGGGAGTCGATCAGCAGGAACCCGGTTTCAGGCTCGATGAAATACTGCACCGCGATGCGCCCGGAAACGGGCGTCCATCCGAGCTGCACCGAAAAGAACAGGATCAGCAGCAAGCCCCACCAGAAGATCGGCATCGAATAGCCGGTGAGCGAGGTGGCCATCACGCCGTGGTCGAAGATGGAATTGCGCCGCACGGCCGCGAGGATGCCTGCGGGCAGGCCCAGCAGCAGCGCGAAAAGAATGGCGCAAACGCCGAGCTCGACGGTGGCCGGGAAGAGCGCGAGGAACTCGCTCATCACCGTGTCCTGCGTGATGATCGATTTGCCCAAGTCGCCATGCAGCACGCGGCCGATGTAGATGCCGTACTGCACGAGGATCGGCTTGTCGAAGCCGTAGGCGGTGCGCAGCTCGGCATGGCGCGCGGGATCGATCCCGCGTTCGCCGGCCATGGTTTCAATGGGATCGCCCGGCACCAGCCGGATGAGGAAGAAGGCCAGCAGCGTCATGCCGATGAAGGTCGGCACCAGCAGGCTCACGCGGGTCAATATGAATCTGAACATCGACCCGCGAATATGCAAGATCGATGCCGTGGCCCTACCCGGGCCGAACCCTTACTTCTTGGCGTCGCGCAATTCGCGGCGGAGGATTTTTCCGACGGGTGTTTTCGGGAGGTCCGTACGAAACTCCACGATTCGCGGCTGCTTGTAACCCGTAAGGTTTGCTCTGCAGTAGTCGCGCACCTGCGCCTCGGTGAGCGACTCGTCTTTCTTGACGATCACGAGCTTGACGGCCTCGCCGGTCTTGTCGTCGACCACGCCCACCGCCGCGCATTCGAGCACGCCCGGAATCTGTGCAACGACGTCTTCGATCTCGTTCGGGTACACGTTGAAGCCCGACACCAGGATCATGTCCTTCTTGCGGTCGACCACCTTGAAGTAGCCGCGCTCGTCGACCACGCCGATGTCGCCACTCTTGAAGTAACCGTCGGGCGTCATGACCTTGGCGGTTTCATCAGGGCGCTGCCAGTAACCGGCCATCACCTGCGGACCCTTGATGGCGATCTCGCCCGGCTGGCCCATCGGCACTTCGTTGCCGTCGTCGTCCAGGAGCTTGAGCCACGTGCCCGGCAGCGGCAGGCCGATGGTGCCGGTGTAGGCCTTGCTGTTGGTCGGGTTGCAGGTGGTCGAGGGCGAGGTCTCGGAAAGGCCGTAGCCCTCGCAGATCGGGCAACCCGTTTTCTCGAGCCAGAGCTTCGCGACCGCGGCCTGCACCGCCATGCCGCCGCCCACCGAGACCTTGAGGTTCTTCCAGTTGACGGTGTTGAAGTCGGGATGGTTCGCCAGGCCGTTGAAGAGCGTGTTGACCGCCGGGAAGCTGTGGATCGTGTGCTTCGAGAGCTCCTTCAGCACGCCCGCGAGGTCGCGCGGATTCGGGATCAGGATCAGCTTGCCGCCCGTGCGCATGTTCAGCATCATGCCGACCGTGAACGCGAAGATGTGATACAGCGGCAGCGCGCACACGCTGGTGGGCTGTTCGTTGGCCGGCACCTGCGCCATCACGGGCTCGTTCCAGGCCTCCGACTGCAGCACGTTGGCGATCACGTTGCGATGCAGCAGCACCGCACCCTTGGAGACGCCGGTGGTGCCGCCGGTGTACTGCAGCACGGCCACGTCGTCGGGGCCGATGGCAGGAGCCTGTAGCGTGCGGCCCGCGCCCTTCTCCAGCGCCTCGTTGAAGCGCACCGCGCCCGGCAGGTTGAAGTGCGGAACCATCTTCTTGACGTTGCGCACCACGTAGTTGACCAGCGCGCCCTTGAGGAAACCGAGGCGGTCGCCCATCGACGTGAGCACGATGTGCTTGATCGGCGTGGCCGCGATGCACTGCTGCAGCGTGGTGCCGAAGTTCTCCATGATGACGATCGCCTTGGCGCCCGAGTCCTTGAGCTGGTGCTCGAGCTCGCGCGGCGTGTAGAGCGGGTTCACGTTGACCAGGATCAGGCCCGCGCGAAGGATGGCCGCCACAGCGATCGGATACTGCGGGCAGTTGGGCATCATCGCGGCCACGCGGTCGCCCTTGACCAGGCCCAGGCCCTGCAGGTACGCGGCGAAGGCCTTGCTCTGCTTGTCGGTCTCGGCGTAGCTGATGTCCTTGCCCATGAAGCTGTAGGCGGTGCGGTCGGCGTACTTGGTGAAGCTCTCTTCCATGAGCCCGACCAGCGAGGAATAGTGCGAGGCGTCGATGTCGGCAGGCACGCCTTGCGGATAGCTGCTGAGCCAGGGGCGGTCGGTCATGGATGTGTCTCCTCCAGGTCTGAAAAACTTGCGGGTAACTGAAAACGAAAACGGCGCTCGAATGGCGCCGCGATGATCTGGCCCGCATTGGTGCGGGCCCGGATCGCCGGCCTATTCGATGGCCTTGCCCATATCTTCCACTACTTTCTTCGCATCCCCAAAGACCATCATGGTCTTGTCCATGTAGAAGAGTTCGTTGTCCAGGCCCGCATAGCCCGCGGCCATGGAGCGCTTGTTCACGATGACGGTCTTGGCCTTGTAGGCCTCCAGGATCGGCATGCCGTAGATGGGGCTGCCCTTGGTGTGCGCGGCCGGGTTCACCACGTCGTTGGCGCCCAGGATGATCGCCACGTCGGCTTGGCCGAACTCGCCGTTGATGTCTTCCATCTCGAACACCTGGTCGTAGGGCACCTCGGCCTCGGCCAGCAGCACGTTCATGTGGCCGGGCATGCGGCCCGCCACCGGATGGATCGCGTACTTGACGGTGATGCCCTTCTCGGTGAGCTTGGCGGCAAGCTCCTTCACCGCATGCTGGGCACGCGCCACGGCCAGGCCGTAGCCCGGCACGATCACCACGGTCTCGGCATTGCCGAGCACGAAGGCCGCGTCGTCGGCGCTGCCGGTCTTCACCGGGCGCTGCTCCTTGGCCGCGCCGCCGGTGGTGGCCGCTTCGCCGCCGAAGCCGCCCAGGATCACGTTGAAGAACGAGCGGTTCATCGCCTTGCACATGATGTAGCTCAGGATCGCGCCCGACGAGCCCACCAGCGAACCGGCCACGATCAGCATCGCGTTGTTCAGGCTGAAGCCGATGCCCGCGGCCGCCCAGCCCGAGTAGCTGTTGAGCATCGACACCACCACCGGCATGTCGGCGCCGCCGATCGGGATGATGATGAGCACGCCCATCACGAAGGCCAGCGCCAGCATCGCGAAGAACGCGGGCCAGCTTTCGGTGAACACGAACACCAGGCCCAGTGCCACGGTCAGGAGGCCCAGCACGAGGTTCAGCATGTGCTGGCCCGAGAACTGCACCGGCGCGCCCTGGAACAGGCGGAACTTGTACTTGCCCGAGAGCTTGCCGAAGGCGATGACCGAGCCGCTGAAGGTGATGGCGCCGATGGCCGCACCCAGGAACAGTTCGAGCCGGTTGCCCGCGGGAATGGCGTAGCGCACGAAGCCGTCGAGGATGACGGCGCCGTCCGGCGTCTGCGCGCCGATGAGCGCGGCCACGGGCGCGGCGGTGATGCCGAAGGCCCAGGGCTCGGCCACGGCGGCCACGCCGATGAAGACCGCGGCCAGGCCGATCATGCTGTGCATGAAGGCGACCAGCTCGGGCATCTTGGTCATCTCGACCTTGTTGGCCATGAAGGCCCCCAGGCCGCCGCCGACCACCACGGCCGCCAGCACCCATGCGAGGCCGGTGCCGAAGTCGACGTTGAGCGAGCGCGCCTGTCCGTGGATCAGCGCAACGGTCGTCAGCACGGCGATCGCCATGCCGGTCATGCCGAAGATGTTGCCGCGGATCGAGGTGGTGGGATGCGAGAGGCCCTTCAGGGCCTGGATGAAGCAGACGCTGGCAACCAGGTACAGCAGCGTGACGAGGTTCATGCTCACTTGGAAGCTCCCTCTTCAGCCTTGGGTGCGGCTGCTTTCTTTTCTTTCTTCTTGAACATCTCCAGCATCCGCCGCGTGACCAGGAAGCCGCCGAAGACGTTCACCGCGGCCAGGGCCACCGCGAGCACGCCCATGGTCTTGCCCAGCGGCGTGGTGGTGAGCGCGGCCGCGAGCATGGCGCCCACGATCACGATGGCCGAGATGGCATTGGTCACCGCCATCAGCGGCGTGTGCAGCGCGGGGGTCACGGTCCAGACCACGTGGTAGCCGACATAGATGGCCAGCACGAAGATGATCAGGTTGATGACTGTGTGGGAAACGGGATCCATGGGCTCTTCTCCTCGCGTGTTCGCTTATTTCTTCGTGACCTGGCCGTCTTGGGTGACGCGGCAGGCGGCGACGATGTCGTCTTCGAGGTCGATCTTGAGCGCACCTTCCTTCGTGACGATGAGCTTGAGGAAGTCGAGCACGTTGCGCGCATAGAGCGCCGACGCGTCGGCCGCCACGAGCGCCGCGAGGTTGGTCTCGCCGACGATGGTCACGCCGTGCTTGACCACCGTCTTGTCGGCTTCCGACAGCGGACAGTTGCCGCCCACGCCATCGGCGCCCTTGCCGGCGGCGATGTCCACGATCACCGAGCCGGGCTTCATGGACTTGACCATGTCCTCGGTGATGAGCGTCGGCGCGGCGCGGCCGGGGATGAGTGCGGTGCTGATGACGATGTCGGCCAGCGCCACGCGCTTGGCGACCTCGACCTGCTGGCGCGCGAGCCAGCTCGCGGGCATCGGCTTGGCGTAGCCGCCGACACCGACAGCGGCTTCCTTTTCTTCATCGGTGTCGTAGGAGACCTCGATGAACTTGCCGCCCAGCGATTCGATCTGCTCCTTGACGCTCGGGCGAACGTCGGAGGCTTCGATGACGGCGCCCAGGCGCTTGGCCGTGGCGATCGCCTGCAGGCCCGCCACGCCGACGCCCAGGATGACGACGCGTGCGGCCTTCACGGTGCCGGCTGCCGTCATGAGCATCGGGAAGAAGCGCTGGTAGCGGTCGGCCGCGATCATCACGGCCTTGTAGCCGGCAATGTTGGCTTGAGAGGAGAGCACGTCCATGCTCTGGGCGCGGGTGGTGCGCGGCGCGGCTTCGAGGGCGAAGCCCGTGACGCCGGCCGACGCCAGTCGCTGCAGGCCGGTGGCATCGAAGGGATTGAGCATGCCGATGACGACGGCGCCGGCCTTCATCAGTCCAGCTTCGGCGTCACTGGGCGTGCGCACCTTGAGCACCATGTCGGCGGAGAACGCGCCCGCCTGGTCCGTGATTTCCGCGCCGGCGGTCTGGTAAGCCGCATCGGTGACGCTGGCTGCGACGCCGGCTCCCGACTGAATACGAACGATATGCCCGGAAGCGACCAGTTTCTTCACCGTTTCAGGTGTGACGGCCACTCGGGTTTCGCCAGCCGCGGTTTCGGCAGGCACGCCTATCAGCATAGAGATCTCCTCAGGGGGAAGGGGCAGCACGGAATGCGGGCAGAGCTTACAGCAAGATTACAAATGCTCGTGTCGCAAGAATGTCGAAGCGAATTTGCTTGCCAAGCCCCATGCGTGCTATCGGTGCAGCTATCTAATTTATAGCGGCTTGGGGTATTTGCCGGTCGGAGCCGGCAGTCTCGCCGGAAAGACCGGATCACCTTCTTGACCCTGATCAAGAAGCCAAGGATCTGCGTGCATACGTAAACGATGGTTTTTTCCAATGACCATTTGTATACAACTGTCGCCAATTTTGCTTAGCAAACGTTTGGAAAAGCGCAACTTGCGTGCAATAGTTGCAAACTCTATTTTTTACCTTAGACGCAGATAGATACACTTCCGGGCAATCGTCTGCTCTCTGAGGCCGGCGAAAGGGAGGAAAGGGGATGGAATGCGAATTGCCGTACTGGACAACGGGCCCGAACAGCTCAAGCTGATCAACCACACCATGGCGGGACTCGGACACGAGTCCCACCTGTACACCGAAGGAAAAACACTGCTGCAGTCCCTGCGCAGGCAAACCTTCGACCTGCTGATCCTCGATTGGAGCCTGCCGGACATCAAGGGGCTCGACGTGGTGAAGGCCATCCGGCACGACCTCAAGAGCCGCTTGCCCATTCTTTTCGTGACCGACAGGTGCGACGAAGCCGACATGGTCGAGGGCCTCAACAGCGGTGCCGACGACTTCATGGCCAAGCCCATCCGGGCGGGCGAACTCGAGGCCCGCGTCACCGCGCTGCTGCGCCGCTCCTATCCCGCAAAACACGAAGCCGAACTGGTCTTCGGCCCTTACCACTTCTATCCGCCTTCGCGCCTCCTGAAGGTACGGGGCAAGCCGGTCGAGTTGAAAAACCGCGAGTACGAACTGGCGCTGTTCCTGTTCCAGAACCTCGGACGGCTGCTCTCGCGCGAGCACCTGCACGAGGCGGTGTGGGGGCTGGGCGTCGAGGCGCTCTCGCGCTCGCTCGACACCCATGTGTCGCGCCTGCGAACCAAGCTCGACCTTCGCCCCGCGAACGGTTTCCTGCTGCTGGCCATCTACGGCCTGGGCTACCGGCTCGAAACGATCGAAGCGAACACCCTGCCCGCAGCCGCATCTCGATAGCGCTCGGCGCGCATGGGCGCACGGGCGTACGGGCGCGCCCATTGCGCCAACCCGGTCGGGGCCGGGAATCTCCGCGGAGCTACAGTCTCCAACGGCGTTCGATCCCCGAAACAAGGAATGAGACGATGAACCGCATGACCCGGCTGCTGCTCGCCGCCGTGCTGCTCTGGAGCAGCTTCACCGGCCTGGCGGCCGCACAGGACATCGTCGAGCCCGGCGACATGGTGCGCGGCGGCATGCAGGCGATCCAGATGATCGACCAAGGCAAGGCAGACGAACTCTGGGACGGCGCCACGCCGGCCACCCGCAAGCGCGTGACCCGCGCCGACTTCACAGGCCAGGTCGCCAAGAGCCGCGCATCACTCGGCGCGCCGCAGCAGCGCACCTGGGTGTCGGTCAACCGCCAGGTCGTGGCCGACGCCGATGCGGACACCGCCGGCCAGTACGTCAGCATCGAATACGAGACCCGCTTCGCCAACAAGCCCGATGGCACGCTGCGCGAACTCGTGAGCTTTCACCTTGACCGCGACCGCACCTGGCGCTTCAGCGGCTACGTGCTGCGCTAGCCGGCCATGGCAAAACGCTGGAAGCCCAATGTCACCGTGGCCGCGGTGATCGAGCAGGACGGCCGCTTGCTGCTGGTCGAGGAGCACACCCCCGACGGCCTCATGCTCAACACGCCCGCGGGCCATCTGGACCCCGGGGAATCACCGGCCGAAGGCTGCATCCGCGAGACGCTCGAAGAAACCGCCCATCACTTCACGCCGACCGCGCTCATCGGCATCTACATGGCGCGTTCCCGCCCGCAAGCCGAGCGGGGAGAAGACGTGACCTACATGCGCTTTGCCTTTACCGGCGTGCTCGGCGCCAGGGAGGAAGGCCGGGCGCTCGACGAAGGCATCGTGCGCACGCTGTGGATGACGCCCGACGAGATCCGCGCCAGCGTGGTGCGGCATCGCAGCCCGTTGCTGCTGCAGTGCGTCGACGACTACCTGGCCGGCCAGCGCCATCCGCTCGACCTGATCCATGTCGACGAATCGGTGAAGACCCCGCCGGTCAAACGATGACGCCGCCCCCGAGGCAGCGTTCGCCGTCGTAAAGCACGGCCGACTGCCCGGGCGTCACCGCCCACTGCGGCTGTCCGAAGCGAAGGCTGAACGCGCCATTGGCACCGTCGGAAAGTTCGCAGCCCGCGTCGGCCTGCCGGTAGCGCGCCTTCGAGCCGTAGCTGCCCGCCGCGGGCGCCTCGCCCGACACCCAGCTCGCATCGTCCGCCTTCAATTCGGACGACAGCAGCCAGGGATGGTCGTGCCCCTGCACCACCCAGAGCGTGTTCTTCTCGACGTCCTTGCGCGCCACGAACCAGGGCGAATGGTCGCCCGATCCGCGCTGCGCGCCCTTGTCCTTGACGCCGCCGATGCCCAGCCCCTGCCGCTGGCCCAGCGTGTAGAAGCTCAGGCCCTGATGCTCGCCGAGCTTGCGGCCGCGGTCGTCTTTGATCGGACCCGGCTCCTTGGAGATGTAGCGGTTGAGAAAGTCGCGGAACGGCCGCTCGCCGATGAAGCAGATGCCGGTCGAGTCTTTCTTCTTCGCGTTGGGCAGCCCGATTTCCTCGGCGATGCGGCGCACCTCGGTCTTGTGCAGTTCGCCGACCGGGAACAGCGTCTTCGACAGCTGCGCCTGGTTCAGGCGGTGCAGGAAGTAGCTCTGGTCCTTGGAGGGGTCTAGCCCCTTGAGCAGCTCGTGCTTGCCAGTAACTTCGTTCAACCGCACCCGCGCGTAATGGCCCGTGGCGATCTTCTCGGCGCCCAGGCGCATCGCATGGTCAAGAAAAGCCTTGAACTTGATCTCGGCATTGCACAGCACATCGGGGTTGGGGGTTCGGCCGGCCTTGTATTCGCGCAGGAACTCGGCGAACACGCGGTCCTTGTAGTCGGCCGCGAAGTTGACGTGCTCGATCTCGATGCCCAGCACGTCGGCCACGCTGGCGGCGTCGATGAAGTCGATGTTCGACGAGCAGTATTCGCTGTCGTCATCGTCTTCCCAGTTCTTCATGAAGATGCCGACCACCTCGTGCCCCTGCTGCTTGAGCAGGTGCGCGGTCACGGCGGAGTCCACCCCGCCGCTCAGTCCGACCACGATCCGTTGCTTTGCCATAAGCCCGCCATTGTCCCAGCCCCGGGGTAGCGGCTTCCGGCGTGGGGGAAATGCCCCGATGTGGCGCCCTAGCGGATGCCGGCCAGCAACTCGTAGGACCGCAGCCGCGCCGCGTGGTCGAAGACCTGCGAGGTGATCATCAGCTCGTCCGCCCCGGTGCGCGCGACGAAGGCCTCGACGCCCTGGCGCACCGTCTCGACCGAGCCGACCGCCGAGCACGACAGCACCGAGTCGAGCAGCGCGTTCTCCGCCGGCCCGACCTTCTGGCGGTAGTTCTCCACCGGCGGCGGCAGGCGGCCGGGCCGGCCGCTGCGCAGGTTCACGAAGGCCTGCTGCCACGAGGTGGCGCGAAATTCGGCCTCTTCATCGGTATCGGCCGCGAACACGTTGAAGCCCAGCATCACGTACGGCTTCTTCAGCTGCGCCGATGGCTTGAAGGTCTCGCGGTAGATCTGGATGGCCTGCATGATCTGCTGCGGCGCGAAGTGCGAGGCAAACGCATAGGGAAGGCCCAGGTGCGCCGCCAGCTGCGCGCCGAAGGTGCTGGAGCCGAGGATCCACACCGGCACCTCCAGCCCCTCGCCGGGCACGGCGCGCACCGGCTGCTGCGGCGTCTTCGACATGAAATCCATCAGCTCGACCACGTCCTGCGGGAACTGGTCGGCATCCGATTCGAGGTTGCGGCGCAGCGCACGCGCCGTGCGCTGGTCAGAACCCGGCGCCCGTCCGAGCCCCAGGTCGATGCGCCCCGGATACAGCGAGGCCAGCGTGCCGAACTGCTCGGCAATCACCAGCGGCGAATGGTTCGGCAGCATCACGCCGCCGGCGCCGATGCGGATCGACGAGGTGCCCGCCCCGATGTACGACAGCAGCACTGCCGTCGCCGCGCTCGCGATGCCCGGCATGCCGTGGTGCTCGGCCAGCCAGTAGCGCGTGTAGCCGAGCTTCTCGCCGTGCTGCGCCAGCGAGAGCGAGTTGCGGAACGACTGCGCGGCATCGCTGCCTTCGGTGATCGGGGACAGGTCGAGGATCGAGAACGGAATCATGGACGCCATCATGGCGCGAACCGCCCGCCGCCGTGGCGGCAGGGTCTATTCGGTTTGGTATAGCGTCGTCACGCTCGCGAAGTCGCGGCCGTTCTGGGTGATGTCGACCTGGAACGGCACGCTCTCGCCCGGCGCGATGGCCGGCAGGTTCTCCACCAGCTTGAAGCCGGTGAGCTGCCCGTTGCGGTCGCGCAGGCTCACCCACAGCCGCACCTTGCCGATGATGGCGTTGCCAGGGTTCTTCACGCTGCCTGTGACCTCCACGCTCTTGTAGGTGAAGCGCTGGCTGAAGTTGAGCAGCACGCTGCCCAGCTCGGCCTTGGTGCCCGTCACCTTCACCTCGAGCGGCTTGCGCGGCCCCGGCAATGCGGCGCGTCGCATCGGCTTCCATTCGATGCGGGTCGAGGTGAAGCGCTCCATGTCCTCGGGCTCCAGGAAGATCGGAAAACGCTCGCCCGGGTAGAGGTACGCCAACCCCGTGATGTTCGTCGTACCATGCGCCTTGCTGCCGCTGAAGCGCGAGATCACGCCGCCGGGCGCAAGCACGATCGCATCGGTGCTGCGGTTCACCAGCTCGCCCAGGAAGAGCCTCTGCTGGATGTTGTTGCGCCCATCGACCAGCGGCAACAGTTCGAGATCCTTAGGATCGAAGCGCTCGCTGTCCTCGGCCAGCAGGTCGTCGGTGCCCAGGTGCAGGTCGGGGTTGAAGCTCTCCGGCCCGGCCGCAGTGCGGATCACCCGGTCGGCATTGAGCACCGGTGTGCGCGAGCCCGAGGCATCGATGGTGTTGTAGCCGATGCGGTAGTCCCAGGCCGCGATTGCCGCCGCCCTGCCGAAGCGGGCCACGCTCACATCCACCGAGGTCTGCGCGCCCGGCTTGAGTTCGCTCGCCTGCGCATAGCCATGGCCGAATCCGATCACCTGCCCGGCGTCGTCGTAGAGCGTGGCCAGCACATCGATGCCGCCGAGCGTGGCCGCGTCCTTGCGTGCGTTGTCGATGCGGCCCACCAGCCGCACCCGGTCGCCCTGCTGCACCAGCCGCACGCGCGTGAACGCCAGGCGCGGCCCCTGCACGGCGTTGTAGGGCCCGGACAGCTTCTGCACCTGCAACTCTTGTCGCGTCACGTTCTTTCCGTTCGGCATGTCGATCAGCGCGGGCGCGCTCTCGCCCGGCTCGAGCACGAAGATCGGTAGCGTCTCGGTGCGCTCGTCCACCTTGCTCTCGCCGTCGAAGTACGTGGCCCGTATGCCCGCGCGCGACAGCGGCTTGCCGGTTTCGTTGCGCGCCATCACCAGGAGCTTGGGCTGCGCCGAACTGCCGCTGCCCACGAGCACCTGCCGCGGCTCGCCGAGCTTCAGGCCGTCCACCGGAATGCTGCGGTCGATCGCCGCGGCAACCACGGGCCGCGCCTCGGTGGGCCGTCCCGCATCGATGAACAGGCCGATGACGCGGCCCACGAGCACCACGCCCAGCACGACGGCCACGCCGATGCCGACCTTGCGCAGCATCAGCTTCTGCCGCAGCGCCTCTTCGACCGCGAGCTGCCGGCCCGCTTCGTTCTTGACCTGGTTCAGCACACGTTCGAGCCGGTCGGAGACGTTGTCCTCCACCAGCGTGACCGAGCCGCAGTGGTCGCAGGTGTATTCGTTGAGGCCGGTGCGCTTGAGCACGCTGCTGCCGCATTCGCCGCACTTGAGCGTCTGAAGGTCGATGGTCATGAAACGCTTTCGATGTTCTTGTTGCCGTCCGCGCCGCAGGCGTTCCTCAGTGCCTCGCGCAGACCCTCCACGTTGCCCGCGGCCACTTCGCGCAGGCCCGGCGATCGAGCCAGGCCGCAGGCGCCCGATGCCACCACCGGTACCCCGGCCGCCAGGGCGCGCAGGAGCGCGCGCGGTGCGTGTTCGACGTGCGCGGGAAGCACGACCACGCAGGCACCGGCCAACCCGTCGCCGCGCCAGTGCATGTACTCGACGCTGCCGATGCCGCGCCAGAGTTGGGCATCGTCCGATGGCGAGCCGAGCACGCGCAATCGGCAGGGCCAGCCTTGCAGCGCCGCCGCGAGCTCGCGCGCGCCTTTTCGGGCGAGCGCACTTGCGGCGAAGACGATGAGCGGCGGCGCATCGCCCGAAGCAGCGACAGCGCGAGCGGCGGGCTGCACCCAGTCGAGTTGCAAGGATGTCGCCTGCGGCACCAGCGCGGCCAGATGCGCCGCGATGTCGGCATGGGGTGTGACCACCGTCGCCGCCCGCGCCAGTGCCGCAGCCTCGGCCTGCACGAGCGCGGGGTCGGCGCGAAAGTCGCGCAACGTGGCATCGTCGGGCCAGCGTCTTGCGGCGGCATCGAGCCTGCGCTCGATCTCCGCCATCGGCAACGCGCTGGCCAGCACCGTGACGCGGCGGCCGTCGAGCGCGCCGATCCGCTGCAGATGCGGCAGCAGCGCCTGGTCGATCACGAGTTGCGTGTGCTCGGGCTTCAGGCGCGCGGCAAAGGCGAGCGCCAGCCAGCGCTGGCCGTCGATCAGGCTGCCCTGCCGGCGCCCCGCGTGCCGCGCCCAGAGACGCTGCCACACGGCTCTGCGCAGGCTGGCCCACCACGGCGACTGAACGGATACGGAGCCCTCCGCGGCAGCCTCCCGGTGCCAACCCGTGGCCGACCGGGCGCGCCAGAACGCGAGCCGCAGCGGCACCGGCTGCATGCGATCGGCATCGGCATGGTGTGCGCCGAGGTAGCGCGCGAACTCGGGCGTCCATGCGTCGAGCAGCACGGCCGTGCGCCCTTGCCGGGCAGCAGAAGGAGAAAGCGGCGGCCGATGCCGGAAGCAGGCCGTCTGGTCGCAGCTGAGGCAGCCGCGCGCCAGTGGCAGCGCGCCGCCCACGCCCTCTTCGCGCGCCTGTCGCAGCGCGATCGGCATTGCAGGCATCGTGATCGGCGAGCGGGCGCGGATGCGCAGCACCAGTTCGCCGTCCGTCAGCTCGACCTCGAGCCGCCAGGCATGCCTGGCGCGCAACTTGAGATCGACGTAGTTCCAGAACACCGTCGCATCGACGGCGTCGTCCGCCGCGCCGGCCGCGTGTTCGATGCGCGCGGTGTGCCCATGGCGCTCCACCAGCTCCAGCCCGGCGCGCGCCGCCACGGTCGCCAGTGCATTCGAGAGCTGGCAGAGCCCGCCGGCCAGCGTCGGCACCACGCAGCCGCCGCGCAGTTCACGGCCCTGCACGAAGCCGCGCCAGGCGCTCGGCCGGCCCAGCTGGCGCCAGAAGCTCAGCACCTCGCCGGCGGGCACCTCGATGGCGTCGAAGGCGTGGCGCGCCATGCGCAGGTTCTGCACCTTGCCGGCCACGAGGGGAAATTCGTCCGCGCGTCCGTCGGACCAGAGCGCGGTGCGGTACTGCGCGAGCACCGGCGCGTCGGCCAATGCGTGCGTGCCGCCGTGCCAGCGGCGCGCCGAGGGCCGCAGCGCCTCGCGCAGCGCGTGGGCGCTGGCCAGCAGCCGGGAGCGCAGCCAGAAGTCGATGGCGTCGATGCGGCGCGGCGGCTGCCAGGCCGGGGCGCTCACACCGAGGGGCCTCGCTTGCGCCATTGGCCGAGGTCGGCCTCGATACGTTCGTTGATGTTGCCGCTCCAGTGCGCCTCGAAACCGGCCGCGCGCAGCAGCTCGACGATGCGGTGGCCGATCACCACGGTGTTGGCCTCGCGCTGTTCGATCTCGGGAATCATCCCGCCGCTGAACGCAAGGTGCAGCCGGCCGGTGCGCACCGCGGTGTCCAGATCCTGCGAGTGATAGAAGCAGCAGCCCCGGATGCCCGAGGCCAGCCGCCCCGCCGCGCGCCAGTGTTCCCGCACGTCGTCATGGCCGTCGGAGAGCGTGTTGCCGGCACGGTGCAGGGCAATGACCTTCTCGCTGCGCAACTGGGCGAACACGGCCTCAAGCCGGTCGTACTCGGTCTGGGCGGGCCAGTCGGCCTCGGCCGCGTGCTTCTCGGCGCAGATGCGCGCGACTTCGGCCTTGACCCAGGCGCGGTCCTCGGCCGTGAGCTCGTCGGGGTCGAGGTACTCGTCGGTGACCATCCACTCGACATCTGCATCGGGATAGAAGCCGCACCACACGAGATCGTGAATGCGTCCGCGCGTATCTTCGGGGGCTAGAGTTAGAGCCATGCGTGTTGGGTGGTCGCGTCAGGGGCGACGGGTCATGCTTTCATTTTTCCTGGCGGAAACGTCGTCGTATTTTCGCGTGTCCGCACCACTGTGGCGGAGTAATGCGAAAGCATGAAGTCGGGCGGGTCATCCATTCCGCGCCGCCATCATGATTGATGCGCTGCGGCAAGGCAATGCGCCTTTTGGCGCAGTGAGGGTCTGCCGCACAGCCAGCCGATGCGAACTTTCGGCCAGGTGCCGCACCGGCACGGTGCCGCCGGCGCCCGGCCGCTGGCTATGCTCATCGCCTCCCATGCCCCGCCTTCATCCGTCCGTCGCACTGATCGCCCATCTGTCCGCACAGACGCCGGGCTACGGCTGTGTGTCGCCCGATGGCCGCTACCAGGCGGTGGAAGTCGGCGGCGACACGTTGATCGTCGACGTGCTGGCGCAGCAGATGCACCGGGCGCCCGGCGTGTACCCGCGCGGCTTCGACGACGCGACGCCCGATGGCGCACAGGGCATCGTGCTGCGGGTGGAAGGCGAGGAAACCGCCACGGCCTACCTGCCGGCATGGACCGATCTCCAATGGATTCCGCTGGAGAACGCGGCCGCCGATTTCTGGTCGCCGTGGCCCGATCCGCGCGAGGCCGGCCTGCCGCCGTTGGCCGAGGTGCTGCCTGCCGAATGGACGTCCGACGCGCCGCAAGCCACGGAACGCGTGCGCAAGTCCATCGGTGAATGGGTCGCATGGCTGGTCGCGCTCGCGGTGCTGGGCTTCTTCGCGCTCTTCGGATTCCAGGCGATCACATGGGCCACGGCCGGCGGATGGCAGTGGCTCTGGATGGCGGTCGGCCTGCCGGTGTTCGCGATGTTCTCGGTGCTGACGGTGGTGTTCGTTGTCACCACCTGGCGCGAGCGGCGCCGCGTGCGCGTGGCGCTGGGCGGGATGTCGCTGGCGCGCGGGGAAGGGTTTCGCGTCGGCGAGCCGCTCGAACTGCGCCTGCTGGCAGAAGTGCCCGAAGCCCAGGGCAGCGAGCGCACGGAGGCGCCGGAGCGCATCGCGATGCGGCTGATGCGGCGATCGGTCCGCAGCGACGCTGAGGGCCGCTGGACCGTGGTGGACGAATGCTGCGACGAGGCGGTCGCCATGCGCGACGACACGACGCGCCTCGGCCGGGTGCTCTATGCATGCGAGGTGCGCGCGGAGTCCGCGCGCGCCCCGACCGATGACCCGGCCACGCAGTGGTTCGTCGCACTGCACGACACGGCCGCGCCGGACAGCCCGGCCTTCATGGTCGCTGGCCTGCGTCTGCTGGCCGCTCGCTGACGCAGGTATCCAGGGCCAAGGAAAAAGCCGGCCCATGCTTTCGCACGGCCGGCCTTCAGGAACCGACGCTCGCCGGGATTACAGCGGCAGTGCGTCGCCACGTGCCGCAGCGCGGGCGGCGGCGCGAACGGCGTTGCGGTCCACGGTGCTGGCCACGACGGGGGCCACGCCAGCCGATGCGCCTTCGGCGTACGGGTCGGCGCTGTGTGCGGCGGCGACGGCTTCGGCGCGGACCGCAGCACGGCTGGTCGACGACACGAACACTTGGGCGGGGCCAGAGTTCGCGCCGGTGGCGTACGGGTTGGCGCTGTGCGCGGCAACCACGGCCTGGCTGGCAACGTCGGCGCGGCTGGCGGCCGAGGTCAGTTGATGCACGCCTTCATAGGTTTCGGCGTGGGCGGCGCCGGCAACGGCCATCAGGGCAACAGCAACGGCGGAGAGGATCTTCGAGGCGGTCATTTGGATTTCCTTCAATTCAGTTCAGTTTTTGCTTCGGATGATGTCGAACCGGTCTTGGGTGGGTCACCGTCCCTCCGGGGGGCGGCCACCTCGCTCGGGGCCCTGTTCACCCAGATCGGCTTGGGGGCCGGTCTGTGAATGAATTGTGCGCCGCGATCTACGTAAAAACCCTTAGCAAAGGGAACCGCGGTGTTCACAAAACGGAAACAGTTGAGGTCCAACCATCCCGCGCGATGCTCAGGACATGCCGGTAAAAAGTGCATTGATCTCGCCGACGGACAGCATCCCCGCGCTCATCGCGCGGAAGCCGGCGTCGCTGCCGTCGAAGGCCTCGGTGGCGATGCGGCCGAGCAGCCCGAGCGCCGCCTGCAATGGTCCGCAGCCGAGGCTGACGCGGCGCGCGCCGGCGCCTGCGAGCACCTCGACCGGTGGCGCCTGGGTGTGGCCGGCGTAGACGTTCACGGGCAGTGGCACCGCGGCGGCCAGACCCGCGATTTCGTCGAGCTTCGACATGCCCGGCACGAAGATGCCGTCGGCACCTGCCGCGGCGTAGAGCCGGGCGCGGCGCAGCGTGTCTTCGTAGCGCACGGCGGGATCGTCGTTGGCGACGAAAAAAGTGTCGGTGCGCGCGTTGATGAAGAAGAGCGCGTCCAGCCCGCGCAGCGCGGCGATGCGCTCGCAGAGGATCTCCGGCGGCGCCAGCTCGCGCGTGCCGGGCAGCGTGCCGTCTTCGATGTTGATCCCGGCCACGCCTAGGTCGATGAGCGCACGCACCACCTCGCACACGTCCTGTGTGTCGTGGCCGAAGCCGCGCTCGATGTCGACGCTGACCGGCACGCGGGCCACGCGGCAGATGCGCGCCGTGGCGGCAAGGAGTTCGCTCGCGGGCATGCGCTCGCCGTCCGCGTAGCCCAGCGCCCAGGCCATGCCCGCGCTGGTGGTGCCGATGGCCCGGGCACCGGCACGTTCGACGATGCGCGCACTGGCCGCGTCCCACGCGTTCACCAGGACCAGCGGCTCGGGGCCCGCATGGAGGCGATGGAAAAGTCCTGTCTGCGCTTGTCGTGCGTCGGCGGATGACATGGTGAGGCGACCTGTGCGTTGGTGGGCAAGGAGCCAAGCGTAGGGAGCTCCCGCATCCAGGACTTGGAGAAAACTGCGGTCCGCCATTGCGCTGCGGCTACAGTAGTCGCCCCGAATCGAAGGAACATCGCCATGGGCGCACAGTGGAAAGCAAAACACAAGGATCTGGCCGCCAATGCCAAGGGTCGCTTGTTCGGAAAACTGGCCAAGGAAATCATGATCGCCGCGCGCAACGGCGCCGATCCGGCCTCCAATTCGCGTCTTCGGCTGGTGGTGGAACAGGCCCGCAAGGTCTCGATGCCCAAGGACACGCTCGACCGCGCCATCAAAAAGGGCGCGGGTCTCACGGGCGAGGCGGTGCACTTCGACCATGTGATCTACGAAGGCTTTGCGCCGCACCGCGTGCCGGTGATGGTCGAATGCCTCACCGACAACGTGAACCGCACCGCGCCTGAAATGCGGGTGCTGTTCCGCAAGGGGCAGTTGGGCACCTCGGGCTCCGTGTCGTGGGATTTCGACCACGTCGGCATGATCGAGGCGGAGCCCGCGAATGCCGCGGCCGATGCCGAGGTCGCCGCCATCGAAGCCGGCGCGCAGGACTTCGAGCCGGCCGGCGAAGGCAGCGCCACCGTGTTCCTCACCGACCCCACCGATCTCGACCTCGTGAGCCGCGCGCTGCCGGCCCAAGGCTTCACGGTGCTTTCGGCCAAGCTGGGCTACAAGCCCAAGAACCCGGTCGATCCGGCGAGCCTGAGTGCCGAAGACCTGGAAGAAGTCGAAACCTTCCTCGCGGCCATCGACGCCAACGACGATGTGCAGAACGTGTACGTGGGCCTGGCGGGCTGAGGCGAGCTTCGCTTGCGGGAGACCTCGGTGACGAGCCCCGCCCGCACGCTGGCCGGCCAGTGCCTGTGCGGCGCCGTCCGCTACACGGTGGCCGACGAGTTCACCTATGCCCTCAACTGCCACTGCGCGGACTGCCGGCGCGCGACGGGTTCGGCCTTCAAGCCCTTTGCCGGCATCGAGAGGCACAAGCTGGCCCTCACGCAGGGCAGCGACCAGATCCTGATCCACGGAGAGGAAAACGCCGGCGACATCCATTGCGGCAAGTGCGGCTCGTTCCTGTATTCGGTGGTGCGCGAGGGCATGTTCGTGCACGTCACCTTGGGCACGCTGGTGGACGATCCATCCATCCGGCCCAGCGCGCACATCTTCGTCGGCTCGAAGGCGCCCTGGTTCACGATCTGCGACGACCTGCCGCAGCACCAGGGGCATGTGGGCGGCGACTGAACGACCGGCCCGGCCTCCAGGCCTTGCGCTGCTGCAGCACGGGATCAGGGTGGTGGAGGCAAACAGCTCCGGGCAGAACGCATGTCCGAGGCAGCGATGCAGCCGCCCCGGTCATGCAAGAGAAACGTTCGGATCAGAACGGGATGTCGTCATCCATGTCGTCGAAGCCCGACGACGACTTGGCCGGTGCCTGGCGCGGTGCAGCCGCCGGTGCGCGAGGTGCCGCTGCAGGGGCGCGGGCTGCGTAACCGCCACCGCCGCCACCACCGCCGCCGTTGCCACCCTGCGAATAGCCGCCGCCTCCGCCGCCTTGCGAGTAACCGCCATCGTCCTCGGGACCGCCCGACGGGCCGCCCTGGCCCTGGCGGCTGCCCAGCATCTGCATCTGGTCGGCGCGGATCTCGGTCGTGTACTTTTCGATGCCGTCCTTGTCGGTCCACTTGCGCGTGCGCAGGCTGCCTTCGACATAGACCTGCGAGCCCTTGCGCAGGTACTGGCCGGCGATTTCGGCCAGGCGGCCGTTGAAGACGATGCGGTGCCATTCGGTGGCTTCGCGCATTTCGCCGCTTTGCTTGTCTTTCCAGCGATCGGTGGTGGCCACGGTGACGTTCGCGACCTGGTCGCCGCTCGGGAAGGTACGCATTTCGGGGTCGCGCCCCAGATTGCCGACGACGATGACTTTGTTGACCGATGCCATATGCACTGCCCCTGATAAGTAGATGAAGGAGGAGGAGAAAAAGAACCGGAGATTGTGCCCCAAGGCAGCCGGACGGAGCCTGCGCCATCGCGCCCCGATGCCAGAATGGACCGCACCGATGAACCGAGAACCTGACTTTTTCGAGCATCTGCGCGCCGAGTTGCGCGGCGGCCGCATCTGGCTCGACCGGGCCATCGTGCTGGGCTATGCCATCGCGGCGGGGCTCTTCGTGGTGGGCTTCACCTTCGCGAGCGACTGGGTCTTCGGCCAGTTCCACGCCTTCTACCGCGCCTGGCCCTGGGCCGTGCTGCTGACGACGCCGCTCATCACTGCGGGCATCGTCTGGGCCACGCTGCGGTTCTTTCCCGGCGCGGGCGGCTCGGGCATTCCGCAGATCAAGGCAGCGCTGCACCCGGACCTGCCGGAAGAGCGGCGCCTTGTCTTCGCCTCGCTGCGGCTCACGGTCGCCAAGATCGGCCTGGGCGTGGCCGGCTTCGCGGCGGGCCTGTCGATCGGGCGCGAGGGCCCGTCGGTCCAGGTGGCGGCCGGGGTGATGCAGCACGCGCGGCGCTGGCTGTCGCCCCACACCGCCATCGACGGCCGCGCGCTGCTGGTGGCCGGCGGGGCGGCCGGCATCGCGGCCGCCTTCAACGCGCCGCTGGCAGGCGTGGTGTTCGCCATCGAGGAACTGTCGGGCCGGCTCGAGGCACGCTCCAGCGGACTGATCATCACGGCCATCGTGCTGGCGGGCCTGGTGGCCGTGTCGGCCTTCGGCAATGCCAGCTATTTCGGCGTGATCCGCGTGCAGCGGCTGGGCTGGGACGCGCTGGGGCCGGGCTTGCTGGTCGCCCTTCTGAGCGGCGCGGCCGGTGGCTTGTTCGCGCGGCTCCTGATCGCCTCGCTGACCGGCGCGCCGGGCCGCTTCAACCGGCTGCGGGCGCGCTTTCCGGTGCGATTCGCAGCCGTGGGCGGGCTGGCGGTGGCCGTCATCGGGCTGGTGACGGGGGGCGTCACCTTCGGGGCGGGCTCCGAGGCGGTCAAGCAGATGCTGCAGGGCCACGACGAGCTCACGCCGGTCTACACCGTGCTGAAGTTCGTTGCCACCTGGCTCACGGCCTGGTGCGGCGTGCCGGGCGGCATTTTCGCGCCGTCGCTGTCGATCGGCGCGGGCATCGGCGACGCGGTGGCGCGCCTGACCAGCGGCGACCTGGGGCCGGCGCTCATCGCCATGGGCATGGCCGGCTTCCTGGCCGCGGTGACGCAGGCGCCGCTCACGGCGTTCATCATCGTGATGGAAATGGTCGACGGCCACTCGATGGTGCTCAGCCTGATGGCCGCGGCCATGCTGGCGAGCCTGGTCTCGCGCATGATCAGCCGCCCGCTGTACGACACGCTGGCCGAGCACATGGTCGGCCGCGCCATCGGCGGCACCGGAGCGCCGCCCCCGGCCCCGCCGGAAAGCCCGCCGCCAAGCCCGGCAGAAGCCGCCCGCTCGCCATGAAATGGCTGGCGGACTATCATGTCCGGTTGCCCTCGGACGATCGCCCCCTTGAATTCCAAAGCCACTGAAGAACTCGCCGCCCAAGAGGAAAGCGCACGCGACGCACAACGCGAACGCGACACCTACCTCGGCGCGGTGCTGGCGCAGCAGCGCATCAGCATCCGCGGTGCGCGCACCCACAACCTGAAGAACGTCGATCTCGACATTCCGCGCAACAAGCTGGTGGTGATCACCGGCCTGTCGGGCTCGGGCAAGTCGAGCCTGGCGTTCGACACGCTGTATGCCGAAGGGCAGCGGCGCTATGTGGAGAGCCTGTCGGCCTATGCGCGGCAGTTCCTGCAGCTCATGGACAAGCCCGATGTGGACGTGATCGAGGGCCTGTCGCCCGCGATCAGCATCGAGCAGAAGGCCACCAGCCACAACCCGCGCTCCACCGTGGGCACGGTGACCGAGATCCACGACTACCTGCGCCTGCTCTTCGCCCGCGCCGGCACGCCCTACTGCCCCGACCATCACCTGCCGCTGCAGGCGCAGACGGTCTCGCAGATGGTCGATGCGACGCTCGCCATTCCCGACGAGCCGCGCCTGTTGATCCTGGCGCCCGTGGCGCGCGAGAAGAAGGGCGAGTTCCTCGAGCTCTTCGCGGAGATGCAGGCCGCGGGCTACGTGCGCTTTCGCGTCGATGGCCAGACCTACGAATACAACGACCTCCCCAAGCTCAAGAAGACCGAGAAGCACGACATCGACGTGGTCATCGACCGCCTGCGCGCGCGCCCCGACATGCAGCAGCGCCTGGCCGAGAGCTTCGAGGCCGCGCTGCGCCTGGCCGAAGGCCGGGCGATTGCGCTGGAGCTGGGCGCCGAGGGCACGGCCGACAAGGAGCACCTGTTCAACGCCAAGTTCGCCTGCCCCATCTGCCACTACTCGCTCTCGGAACTGGAGCCGCGCCTCTTTTCGTTCAACTCGCCCGTGGGCGCCTGCCCGAGCTGCGACGGCCTCGGCCACCGCGAAGTGTTCGACCCGGCGCGCGTGGTGGCTTTTCCGTCGCTCTCGATCGCCAGTGGCGCCATCAAGGGCTGGGACCGCCGCAACGGCTATTACTTCAGCATGATCGAGAGCGTCGCGAAGCACTACAAGTTCGACGTCGACGCACCCTTCGAATCGCTGCCCGCCTCGGTGCAGCAGGTGCTGCTGAACGGCTCCGCGGCCGAAGAGATCAAGTTCAACTACACGATGGAATCGGGCAACTTCGCGGGCAAGAAGCTCACGAAGAAGCATCCCTTCGAGGGGATCATCCCCAACATGACGCGGCGCTACCGCGAGACCGATTCGGTGATGGTGCGCGAAGACCTCGCGCGTTTTCGCAACCTGCAACCCTGCCCCGACTGCGGCGGTTCGCGGCTGCGGCGCGAGGCGCGCAACGTGTTCCTGGTCGACGAATCGGCGCGTCCGGCCGATGGCGGCGATCCACCACGGATGGCGATCTTCGAGCTGAGCCACCTCACCCTGCGCGATTCGCTCGCCTGGTTCCAGACGCTCAAGCTGCGCGGCGCCAAGGCCGACATCGCCGACAAGGTGGTGCGCGAGATCGGGCTGCGCCTGAAATTCCTCAACGACGTGGGCCTGAACTACCTGAGCCTGGACCGCAGCGCCGAGACGCTCTCGGGCGGCGAGGCGCAGCGCATTCGCCTCGCATCGCAGATCGGCTCGGGCCTCACCGGCGTGATGTACGTGCTCGACGAGCCCAGCATCGGGCTGCACCAGCGCGACAACGACCGGCTCATCGGCACGCTGAAGCACCTGCGCGACATCGGCAACAGCGTGATCGTGGTCGAGCACGACGAAGACATGATTCACGCCGCCGATCACGTGATCGACATGGGCCCCGGCGCCGGCGTGCACGGCGGACGCGTGATGGCGCAGGGCACCTACGCCGAGGTGTCGGCGAATCCCGATTCGCTCACCGGCCAGTACCTCTCGGGCACGAAGAAGATCGAAGTGCCGAAGCACCGCACCGCGTGGCTGCCGGCCGTGAAGAAGCCGGCCTTCAACGAAGGCAAGAAGGCCTCGCGCTTTCCGCAGAGCCCCGCGGCCGAACGCCGTGCCGCGCGCGAAGCGGCGCACATCGCCTCGCAGACCGACCTGCAGGAAATTCGCGTGGTGGGCGCCACCGGCAACAACCTCAAGAACGTGAGCGTCGCCTTTCCGGTGGGCCTGTTGACCTGCGTGACCGGCGTCTCGGGCTCCGGCAAATCGACGCTGGTGAACGACACGCTCTACACCGCCGTGGCCCGCACGCTCTATCGTGCGCATGAAGAGCCCGCCGAGCACGAGTCGGTCGAGGGCATCGAGTATTTCGACAAGGTCATCAACGTCGACCAGAGCCCCATCGGCCGCACGCCGCGCAGCAACCCGGCCACCTACACGGGCCTCTTCACGCCCATCCGCGAACTGATGGCCGAGACCAACACCGCGCGCGAACGCGGCTACGGCCCGGGCCGCTTCAGCTTCAACGTGGCCGGTGGCCGTTGCGAGGCTTGCCAGGGTGACGGCGTGGTGAAGGTCGAGATGCACTTCCTGCCCGACGTGTACGTGCCCTGCGAGGTCTGCCACGGCCAGCGCTACAACCGCGAGACGCTCGAGGTCCAGTACAAGGGCAGGAACATCGCGCAGATCCTCGAGATGACGGTGGAGACCGCGCACGAGTTCCTGAAGGCCGTGCCGACCATCGAGCGCAAGCTGCGCACGCTGCTGGACGTGGGCCTGTCGTACATCAAGCTCGGCCAGTCGGCCACCACGCTCTCGGGCGGCGAGGCGCAGCGCGTGAAGCTCGCGCTCGAACTGAGCAAGCGCGACACGGGCCGCACGCTCTACATCCTGGACGAGCCGACCACGGGCCTGCACTTCGCCGACATCGAGCTGCTGCTGAAGGTGCTGCACCAGTTGCGCGACGCGGGCAACACCATCGTCGTGATCGAGCACAACTTGGACGTCATCAAGACGGCCGACTGGCTGATCGACATGGGGCCCGAAGGCGGCGCAGGCGGCGGCACGGTGGTGGGCGAAGGCACGCCCGAGGACATCGCGGCGAACGAGGCGAGCCACACCGGGCGTTACCTCAAGCGTTTGCTGTAAGCCTCACAAGATGCCCTCCTTCACTCCGCGCCAGTTCGTACTGCTCGTCCTCCTGACCCTCGCCTGGGGTTTCAACTGGCCGGTGATGAAGCTCGGCGTGGCCGACTATCCGCCGCTCACCTTCCGCGCGATCTCGATCTGGCTGGGCCTGCCGGTGCTGGGCCTCGCGCTGGTGTGGATGAAGGTGCCGTTCCGCGTACCGCGCAGTGCGTGGCCCGAGCTGGTGTGGCTGGGGGCGACCAACATGTTCGTCTGGCACGCCTGCATCATCCTCGCGGTGAAGGCGCTCTCGGGCGGGCGCGCGGCGATCCTGGGATACACGATGCCGGTGTTCTCGGCGGTGATCGGCGCAGTGCTGTTCTCCGCCGTGCTCACGCGGCGTTCATGGATCGGCGTGGGTGCGTGCGCAGTCGGCGTGGGGCTTTTGCTTTGGCACGAGCTCACGGACCTCGCAGGGCGCCCCGGCTATGTGGCACTGGCCCTGGCGGCCGCGGCAACATGGGCGCTGGGCACGCAACTGCTGCGCCGCACGCGCATCGGACTGCCGACGCTCACGCTCTCGTTCTGGATGACCGCGATGACGGCCGTCGTGATGACGGTGCTCTCGCTGCTGTTCGAGCGCGACCAGTGGCGCTGGCCAGGCCCGGTGGCCTGGGGATCGATCCTCTACAACGCGGTGCTGATCTTCGGCTTCGCGCATGCCGCGTGGTTCTATCTCGCGCGCGGCCTGCCGCCGGTGGCCTCGACGCTGAGCGTGATGTTCATCCCCGTGCTCGGCGTGTTAGCGGCGCGGTGTGGCTCGGCGAGGTCGTGCACTGGCAGGACTGGGTCGCGGTCGCGCTGATGATGGTGGCCATCGCCTCCGTGCTCTGGCCCTCGCGCAACACCGTCAAGGCCTGACGGAGAAGAGAACTCAGGTCGTCGTCTGCACGTGCAGGCGGCTTTCCTTGCAACGGTGCAGCGCGCGGTAGTGCTCCAGCGGCCGGCCATTGGCTCCATAGGCGATCGACTCGATGCGCAGCAGCGGCTCGGGCTGCGGCAGGTCGAGCAGCTTGCAGGTTTCGGCATCGGGCAGCACCGCATCGATCCAGCGTTCGGCGCGCACCAGGCGCAGGCCGTATTGGCGGCGCAGCACGTCGTAGAGCGAGCGGTCGTCCAGCCGCGTGCGGTGCAGCCCGGGCGCGAGGTCCGCCGGCACCACCGTCTCGACCAGCAGGCGCAGTTCGCCATCGACACTGCGAAGACGCTTGAGCGCAACGACCTGCGCTTCGGGGTCCGTGAGCCCGAGCGATGCGGCCTCCTGCTCGGTGGGCGCGCGCAGTTCCTGCGTGAGGATCTGCGTGCGCACCGAGCGGCCCTTGCGTTCCATCTCGTCGGAGAAGCCGAGCACGGTGGAGACGAAATCCTCGTCGCGCTCGCGCGCCGACACGAAGGCGCCGCGGCCCTTGATCTTGTAGATGAGGTTGTTGCGCACCAGGTCGGCCAGCGCTTCGCGCACCACGATGCGCGAGATGCCGAACTGGTCGCCCAGCTCCGCTTCGGATGGCAGCTTGGCGCCGATGGGCAGCACGCCCTGCAGGATCTGCAGGCGCAGCGCATCGCGGAACTGGGCCCACAGCGGGGACTCGGAGTTGCGGTCGAGCACGGTCGAGATGTCGTTGGGACTGTTCACTTTTAGGATTGGCCGAGGGCGGAGCTGGCCATCAATGATGCATCGAATGAGGGTTCCACGTCGGGCGGCACGGCCTGCAAGCGCACGTTGTGGCGCTCGCGCAAGGCGGTGGCGCAGGTGCTCAGTTCCTTGTGCGCGCGAGGCGCGTCCCAGCCCAGCGCCTCGGCCGCGATACCCGAGATTTCGGCGAGCGCGGCATCGGTGACGAGGCCGCGAATGGCCAGCAGCGTGCGGCGGATCACCAGGTCGTCCAGGTGCACCACGCCGGTTTCCAGGCACAGGTACGAGAGCTCGGCGGCCGAGTAATCGGGCGCATGTTGCAACGGCACGTCGCCCGAGGCGGCGAGGCGCTGCGCGAGCGGCAGCGCCTTCGATCCGTAGCGCGCGAGCAGCGTCAGCGCCCGGGTGCGGTCCATGCCCGAGGCGGCCATCATCTTCTCGATGAAGCGGTCGGTCGCGGCCGCATCGGCCGGCAGGTCCGCGCCGCCGCCGATGGGCAACAGCTCGGTCGATGCGGTGCGCGAGCGCCCCAGCAGCTGCAGCACCTCGGTGGTCGCTTCTTCGGCGAGCGAGCGGAAGGTGGTCCACTTGCCGCCGACGAGGCCGACGATGGGAATGTCGCGCGTCGCGTTCGGCGGATCGATCACCACCGAATGGTCGCGCGAGATCTGGCCCGGCTTGTCGGCATCGGAGCGCGCGAGCGGCCGCACGCCGACGTAGGTGTAGACCACGTTGTCGCGGCCGAAGGCCATGTTGGGGAACACCTCGCGCAGCACGTCGATGAGGTAGTCGACCTCGGCAGGCTCGGTAACGATCTGGTCCGGGTCTTCCACCGGGATGTCGGTGGAGCCCACGAGCACGCGGTCGAGGAAGGGATAGACGATGCACACGCGCCCGTCCACCGCCTCGAAATACGCCATGCGGCCGTCGAGCGCATCGCGCAGCGCGGGATGGTCGAGCACCAGGTGCGAGCCCTTGGTGCCCATCACGCGCGGACCGGCGCCGCCCAGCACGGCCGCGCTGCGGTCCAGCCACGCGCCGGTGGCGTTCACCACGGTGTCGGCGGTCACGCGCACGAGCGCGCCGGTGAGTTCGTCGCGCAGCGTGAGGATGTTGCCCGCGCAGCCCATCACGCGGCAGTAGTTGGCGGCGGCGGAGCGCGGCTGGTCGCGGCAGGCATCGCCGATGAGTTCGAGGATGAGCCATTCGGGATGGCTGATCCACGCATCGAAGAAGGTCGCGGTCCAGCGGATCGCCGCGCGAAAGAGGCCGCGGTCGTTGGTCGGCACGCGGCTGATGCGGTGCCCGGGCATCACGCGCTGGCGGCGGCCCAGGATGTCGTAGAGCCGCAGGCCCAGCGCCACTGCCAGCAGGCCGCGCGTGCGCTGCGGCGGCGTGCGGCCGAAGAACTTGAGCGCACTGCTCATGAGGCCGCCGAAGAAATTCGCGAGCGGCACCACCGTCTTGAGCGGGCGCACCAGGTGCGGCGCGTTGCGCAGCAGCAGGTTGCGCTCACGCGTGGCCTCGGCCACCAGCGAGAAGCTGCCGTTCTCCAGGTAGCGCAGGCCGCCATGGATCATTCGCGAGGGCGCGCTGCTGGCGCCGGCGCCGAAGTCGCCCTTGTCGACGATGAGGCAATCCACGCGCTGCAGCGAGAGATCGCGGAATACGCCGACGCCGTTGATGCCGGCACCGACGATCACGGTCGAAAAATGACGGTCCGCGAGCGACGCGGGGCGCACAAAAGGAAGTTGCCATGCGCTCATTCGAAAACCTCCGCGCTGCGAGCTGCGGTGCGAGCGCCTTCGGGCGGCCGTGCGGCGCTCTGCGCACCGCCCGCGATGTGGGTGAATACAGGTGACATGCTGTCGATCAGTTCGTTGAAATCGGCGTTGAAATCCGCATGGGCGCTTGCGCTCCTTGCATAGGGCTCGATCGTTTCGCAGGGCGCCAGGAGCGCGCTGCCCTCGGCCGCGTCGTCCAGGCCTTGCGACATGGCGGCGTAGAGCGCGGCGCCGCGCGCGCCGGTCTCGTCGTCGGCGCAGCATTCGACCGGCCGGCCCAGGAAGGAGGCCAACAAGCGCACGAGGCGCGCATCGCTCGCACCGCCGCCCAGCACGGTCGATGCGGTCACCGAGAGGCCGCCCGCTGCGAGGCGCGCCGTGTGGCGCGCATGCAGCGCCGCCACGGCGTCGACGACGGCGCGCGCCATGTCGGCACGGGTGTGATGGCTCTTGAGGCCGACGAAGCCTGCCGTCACGCCACCACCACCGTTGATGAAGGGCGCAAAACGCAGGCCGTTGGCGCCCAGCGGCACCGTCATCGCCAGGTCGACCACCGCGCGCGCATCGGGCAGCCCGAGCGCACCGGCGAGCCATGCGATGTTGGCCATCGAGGAGGGGCTGTTCTCCATGTAGAGCCGCTCGCGCATGCGGCCGAAATTCACGATGGAGGCAACGGCGGGCTTGGGCGCGATCACCGGCCCGATGACCGCATTGACGCACCAGGTGCCGAAGACCTGCACCGCGCGGCCGCGCCCCTCGGCGCAGATCGCGGTCATCGAGGCGAGCAGGTCGATGGCGCCCATCGCCACCGGAATGCCCGCAGGCAGGCCGCAGAGCGCCGCTTCGGAAGGCCGCAGTTTTCCGATCACCGTGCCGCTCGGCACGATCGGGCCAAAGTTGTGCGCGCCCAGGTCGTTGAGGCCCGAGGCATCGAAGGCGGTCTGCGACCAGCCGCCGCTGGCAAGCGACACCAGCCCGGCGGTGCTTGCATCGCTCGCGTCGGTGGCGATTTCGCCGGTGAGCAGAAAGCCGAGGTAGTCCTTGGCGAACAGCAGGCGGCGCAGATCGCCGCGCTGCACGGCATCGGTGCCCAGCAGTTCGGCAGCGATCACGGTGGGTTGGCCCGGCCACGGACGGCAGCCCACATCCTCAAACAGGCGTTCGCCGTGGCTCGCCGAGAGCGCACGTGCACGGGCATCGGCGCGCTGGTCGGTGGAGGCGACGGCGCGGCCGCCGACGAGCTCGTTGCTCGCATCGAGCGCGTAGAGGCCGGCGCCGTGGCCGGTGCAGGCCATGGCGCGAACCTCTGCGGCGCGCGGCCCGAGCTGGTGGGCGACGTCGCGCAGCACGTGGGTGAGCGCGGCGCGGATGGCCGTGGCTTGCACTTCGCAGCCGCCGCCGGCGAGCCGGTCGTGCGGCAAAGGCATGCGGGACAGGGCAACGGCGCGGCCGCTTCCGGCTTCGAGGGCGAGCGCCTTCAGGCTGCTTGAGCCCATGTCCACGCCGATCAGTATGTTTGGCATCATGTCATAACAGCTTCGGCGGAATAAAAGCGCATCGCCAGTAGCGTTTCCCCTAGTACTCGACCCAATCGGGCCGCGATTACATTCTAGCCTGTCATAACAACTGATGTGACATTGAGGTTCCAAAGATCTGCTCGAAAAGCAGGTCGCAAGCTCTGCCAGTCAACGTGAGGAGACAAAGAATGAGGCGTAATTTCCTGAAGTCCGCGGCCGCTGCCGGTATCGGCCTGGCCGGTGCAAGCGCGTTCGCGCAACAGCAAGCAGCAGCCCCCGCTGCAGGCGCCGGCCTGCGCGGCAATGCCAGCGACGTCTACGTGATGAACGTGATGGTCTCCGGCGTGGAGTACTGGTTTCCGGTTTACGAAATGATGAAGCAGCTGGGCCGCACGCTGGGCGTGAAGACGCGCTACACCGGCACGCCCGAGTACGACGTGAACAAGCAGCTCGCATCCTTCGAGCAGGAACTGGCGCGCAAGCCCGCGGGCATCCTGCTGCATCCGATGAACCCCGATCCGTTCATCGAGCCGATCAACCGCGCGGCGGCGATGGGCATCCCGGTGGTCACCTTCGCGGCCGATTCGCCGAATTCGAAGCGCACCTCCTTCGTCACGTCGGACAACGACCGCGAAGGCACGCAGGCCGCCGACGCGATTGCCGCATCGCTGGGCGGCAAGGGCGAATACGCCGTGCTGGAGAACCCGGGCCAGGACAACCACGACCGCCGCATCGCCGCCTTCGTGAACCGCATGAAGACCAAGCACACGGGCATGAAGCTGGTCGGCCGCGCCGCCAGCAACCAGGACCCGAACAAGGCCTACCAGGCGGTGCTGAGCCTCGCGCAAGCCAACCCGAACCTGGGCGCGCTCTTCATGCCCGAAGCCAACTCGGCACTGGGCGCGGCGCAGGCCAAGGTCGAGACCAAGAAGAACATCAAGGTGATGTGCTGCGACGTGAACGCCAAGATCCTGGACATGATCAAGTCCGGCGACGTGTTCGGCGCCATCAACCCGAACCAGGGCATGCAGGGCTACATGGGCATGATGATGTTGTTCCTGGCGAAGAACCCTTCGCTCATCGACCCGATGAACGACGCCAAGCGCAACGGCACGAACCCGATGTCGGTGCCTTTCCTGGACAACGGCCTGGCCGTGGTGAGCAAGGCCAACGCCGACGACTTCTACTGGGACAAGTACCTCGCCCGCCGTGGCACCAAGGGAATCGGCGAGTGAGCGCCTTGCTCGAACTGCGTGGCATCAGCAAGCGCTTCGGCGCTTCGCGCGCGCTCTCGGGCGTGGACTTCTCGCTGCACGCGGGCGAGATCCACGCCCTGTGCGGCGAGAACGGCGCGGGGAAGTCGACGTTGATGAACATCATCGACGGCATCCACCGCCCCGACGAGGGCGACATCCTGCTGAACGGCCAGAAGGTCGTGATCGACGGCCCGGCGCACGCGATGCGCCTGGGCATCGGCCTGGTGCACCAGGAGATCGCGCTGTGCGCCGACGCGACCGTCGCCGAGAACATCTTCATGCCCGAGATCAACGCCGGCAAACAGGCGTGGATGAACTACGCCAGCTTCAACGAACGTGCGGCCACGGTGCTGCGTCGGCTGGGGCAGGACATGGACCCCGCCACGCCGGTGCGCGACCTCAGCATCTCCAGCCAGCAGCTGGTGGAGATCGCCAAGGCGCTCACGCTCGACTGCAAGGTGCTGATCCTCGACGAGCCCACGGCCGCGCTGACCGACAACGAGTCGGCGGCGCTGTTCCGCGTGCTGCACGACCTGAAGGCACAGGGCATCGGCATCATCTACATCAGCCATCGCATGGCCGAGATCTTCACGCACGGCGACCGCGTCACCGTGCTGCGCGACGGGCGCAATGTGCATTGCGGGCCCCTCGCCGGATTGACGCCCGATGAGCTGGTGCGCCGCATGGTCGGGCGCGACCTGGGCAACTACTACCCGCCCAAGCAAGCCGCGTCCCCGACCTCGGAATCCTCCGGCCCCGTGCTCGAAGTGAACGACATCGCCGACGGCGAGCGCGTGCACGGCGTTTCCTTTGCGCTCAAGCGCGGCGAGATCCTCGGCATCGCGGGCCTCATGGGCGCGGGCCGCAGCGAACTCGCCGAGACCATCTGCGGCCTGCGCGTCGCCAAGCGCGGCACGGTGCGCCTCGCCGGCAAGGCGCTCACCATCCGCAAGTACAGCGACGCGCTGCGCGCAGGCATTGCGTACCTCAGTGAAGACCGCAAGGCCGCCGGCGTGTTCCTCGACCTGCCGATCGCACAGAACGTGTCGTCGATGGCGCTCGGCCGCGTGAGTTCGGCCTGGGGCCTGCTGCAGCGCTCCGCCGAGCACAAGCTCGCGAAGACGCTCGGCGCCAAGCTGAACCTGAAGTCCGACGGCGTCGCCATCGAGGTCTCCAGCCTCTCGGGCGGCAACCAGCAGAAGGTGGCCATTGCCAAGCTGCTGGCCACCAACCCGTCGGTGCTGCTGATGGACGAGCCCACGCGCGGTGTCGACGTGGGCGCGAAGTCGGAGATCCACCACATCCTGCGCGAGCTCGCGAACCAGGGCGTGGGCGTGATCGTGATCTCTTCGGAGCTGCCCGAAATCATCGGCCTCTGCGACCGGGCCCTGGTGATCCGCGACGGCCAGGTCGCGGGTGAACTCGAATCGAACGAAATGACGGAAGAGGCCCTGCTGCGGCTGGCTTCCGGACTCTGCGAACAGGAAACAGCATGAACTACCCGGCACAACTCGATGCGGGCCTTCCTACTCGGAATTCTGGGCATTCTGGACCGTCAGGAGGCGACCCCGTGAAGCCCGCCAACAAACTCACGAGCATGCGCGAAGCAGGGCTGCTGCTCATCATCGCGGTGCTGTGCATCGCGATGAGCTTTGCATCGCCTTACTTCCTGACCTGGGACAACGTGCGCGCGATGCTGTTGTCCTTCTCCATCGAAGGCATCGTGGTGGTCGGCATGACGATCCTTTTGATCGTCGGCGGCATCGACCTCTCGGTGGGCTCGGTGGTGTGCTTCGCGATGGTGGTGACGGGCAAGCTCTTCCTGATGGGCGTGGACCCATGGCTCGCGAGCCTGGTGGCCATCGGCATGTGCGGGCTCATCGGCGCCATGATCGGCGGCTGCGTCACGCGCATCGGCCTCAACCACTTCATCGCCTCGCTGGCCTTCATGGTGATCGTGCGGGGGCTGTGCCTGGCGCTCACGCAGGGCACGCCGCAGTCGCTGTTCTCGCTGCCGGCGGAGTTCAAGTTCATCGGGCAGGGCGCACTCTTCGGCGTGCCGGCGGTCATCCTGATCTTCCTGGCGATCGTGGTGGTGAGCGACTTCGTGCTGCGCCGCTCGACGCTCCTGCGCCGCGTGTTCTACACGGGCAGCAACGAGAAAGCGGCGCTCTATTCGGGCATTCGCGTGGGCCGCGTGAAGTTCTGGGTCACGGTGCTGTGCTCCGCGTCGGCGGGCCTTGCGGGCGTGATCTACACGGCGCGCTTCGGCGCCGCCACGCCGACCTTCGGCATGGGCATGGAACTGAACGTGATCGCCGCTGCGGTGATCGGCGGCGCCAGCCTCAAGGGCGGCTCGGGCACGGTGCTGGGCGCGGTGCTCGGCCTGGCCCTCCTGTCGGTGGTGACCAGCTCGCTGATCCTGCTGGACGTATCGCCTTACTGGCAGGACGTGATCAAGGGCCTGATCCTGCTCGCGGCCGTGACCATCGACCACATCATGAACACGAGGAAGAAGACAAGATGAAGAAGACAACGCTGGGCCCCTCGGGCATCGAATGCTCGGCCATCGGCCTGGGCACCTGGGCCATGGGCGGATGGATGTGGGGCGGCGGGGACAACGCGGCTGCCGTCATCGCCATCCAGGCCTCGCTCGATGCGGGCGTGAACCTGATCGACACCGCGCCGGCCTATGGCCTCGGCCGCTCCGAAAGCATCGTCGGCACCGCGCTCAAGGGGCGCCGGCAAGAGGCGGTGATCGCCACCAAATGCGGCCTCGTCTGGCACACACAACAGGGTACGCACTTCTTCGAAGAAGACGGCCATCCGGTGTATCGCTTCCTCGGCCGCGAGTCGATCTTCCATGAATGCGAAGAGAGCCTCAAGCGCCTGCAGACCGACTACATCGACCTCTACATCACGCACTGGCAGGACAGCACCACGCCCGTGGCCGAGACCATGGACGCGCTGCTCGACCTCAAGAAGCAGGGAAAGATCCGCGCCATCGGCGTGAGCAACGTGAGCCTCGAGACGCTCGCCGAGTACCTGCGCTACGGCCCGGTCGATGCGGCGCAGGAGCGCTACAGCCTGATCGACCGCGAGATCGAGGCGACGCTCGCGCCCTTGTGCAGCGAGCACAACGTCGCGGTGCTCGGCTACTCGTCGCTAGCGCTCGGCCTGCTCGCCGGCCCCATCGACCCCGAGCGCGAGTTCAAGGGCGACGACCAGCGCGCCACCAACCCGCGCTTCAGCGCCGCCAACCGCGCCACGCTCAAGGCCTTCTTCGAAGAACTCGAGCCCCTGCGCGCCAAGCTGGGCTGTTCGTTCGGCCAGATGATGATCGCGTGGACCGTCGCGCGCGGCACCGTGGCGGTCGCGCTCTGCGGCGCGCGCGTGCGCCAGCAGGCCATCGAGAACGCCGGTGCCGGTGCGGTGGAGCTGAGCGACGAAGCCCTGCGCCTGATCGACGCCGCGGCGAAGCGCCACCTCTCCGCGCTCGCCTGATAGCCCTCTCTTCATTTCCGACCCAACAAGGAGTTCTTTCCCATGTCGAAAGACAAGACCGCACGGCTCAACCGCCTGCTCACCAACGGCCGCTGCCTGGACATCGCCCTCGATCACGGCGTGTGCAACGAGCCCTCGTTCCTCGACGGCCTGGAGGACATGCCCCAGGTCATCGACAAGCTAGTGGCCGCCGGCCCCGATGCACTGCAACTCAACTACGGCCAGTCCGACCTGCTGCAGGACCGCCCGGGCCGCGACAAGCCGGCGCTGGTGATGCGCATCGACATGGGCAACCCCTACAACGCCACGCTGCACCGCGTGATGTGGGCCCAGCTGCAGAACGAACACGACCCGGTGCTGCCCGCCGTGCAACGCGACGCGGCCTGCGTCGTCGTCAACCTCTTCATGCTTCCGAACGAACCCGACCTGTTCCGCCAGTGCGTGCAGAACATCGCGCGGGTGCGCGCCGACTGCGACCGCTACGGCATGCCGCTGATGATCGAGCCGCTGGTGATGCAGTCGCCGACGCCCGGCAGCCGCTACATGGTCGATGGCGATGCCGAGAAGATCGTGACGCTGGTGCGCCTCGCGCGCGAGATGGGCGCCGACATCATCAAGGCCGACCCGACCAGCGACCCGAAAGAGTTCCACCGCGTGGTACAGGCCGCGCGCTGCCCCGTGCTCGTGCGCGGCGGCGGGCGTGAAGACCTGCAGCAGGTGTTCGCGCGCTCGCGCACGCTGCTGGACCAGGGCGCGGTCGGCATGGTGTACGGACGCAATGTCTACCAGCACGGTAACCCGTCCGCGGTGGTCAGTGCGCTGATGGCCATGATCCACCGCGGCGCGAGCGCCGAGGCGGCCTTGGACATCTACGAATCGGGCGGCGCGAAGCAAGGCAAGTAGCACCGCTGCTGTCAGGGAGAGGGTTTGACGGAAGGCGATGAACCCGTCGCCTGCCGGGGTGCGTCCTGCGCGCGCACTTTCTTTGCAAGTCGGGCCAGAGAAAAAACGAGTAAGTGGGTTCCCCTGCGAACTTCCAACAACCTGGAGGCAACGATGAAGATCCGGTATTACCTGATGGCATTGATGGTGCCGTTCGTCACTCTGCTGACGCACGCGGCAATCACCGGGGTCAGTCCGATGACGACCCTGAGCAACATGGCGACGGCGGTCTCCGCGGCCGTCGCCGACCCGCTCCCGCTGCAGGGGCCGGGCCTGGGCAACCTCACCTACACCTCGGCGGAACTGTTCAAGCCGGTGTCGATGATCACGAGCCCTGCCCACCCGCTCGATCCGGCGCACAGCAGCGCCTACGAGTCGCGCGAGGTGCCCGCCACCTACCCGGGCCGCAAGGACTACGGCATGAATGCCGGCATCATGGTCAACGGCTACTTCCTCACCTCCTTCGCGCCGGACAGCGGCCTCGGCCCGGGCGGCTTCCTGCTGTACGACGTGTCGAACCCGCGCCAGATCCGGCTCGCCAAGAAGATCTACGAGCCCGATGACGCTACAGGTGGTCGCACCAAGGAGTTCCGCGAGACGCACTCCTTCGGCACCGCCAAGATCGGCGGCAAGACCTACGTGGTGCTGCCCAGCATCAACGGCGTGGAGTTCTGGGACTTCACCGACGTCAACGACATCAAGCAGGTCAAGAAGCTGGCGCTTCCCGGCGTCAACGCCGGCGACTACGAGAACGTGGCCTGGCAGCTCTGGTGGCAGGCGCCCTACCTGTACGTGGCCTCGGCAGGCCGGGGCATCTTCATCGTCGATGCCAGCGACCCCGCGAACGCCGTGGTCGCGAACCGAGGCGCCGGCAAACCCAACCCGGTGCCCACCGGCGAGCTCGGCGGTTTCCGCATCGGCCCGATCTTCACGATGGGCAACCACATGGTGCTGACCGCGATGGAAAGCAACGGCGGCTTCGCGAGCCTGGACATCTCCGATCCGCTCAACCCCAAGGTGCTCGACTCCATCGTGGGCACCACGCCGTTCTATTACGCAACCTGCTTCGACGGCAGGAACCTGCACGTCTCCACGCGCAACAGCGGCGCCAAGATGTACAGCTACGACCTCTCCGACCGCTCGCGCTTCGTGGCCGAGGACAACCGGCTGGTCATCGACGAGCAGCTCTATTGCGCCACGCAGGACAACTACGTGATCCAGGGCGCGCAGACCCGCATCCACAAGGTGGACGTGAGCAATCCGCTCAACCACGTCGAGGTGGGCCGCGGCAGCATCCTTCGCGAGGACGACCCGAACTTCACGCATTCGGACAACGGCCAGGTCGCAATGTTCGGCAACCTCGTCTTCGTGGGCAACGACCACGGCTCGGGCAGCGGCTTCGTCGTGCATTCGGTCGACCCCGACATCACCAAGCCCGAAGTCAAGCAGGTCTCGCCCGCCAACGGCGCGAAGCAGCAGGCACTGACCTCGCGCATCGGCCTCGGCATGACGGACAACATCCGGCCCGAGAGCGTGAACGCCAACACCTTCATCGTGCGGCCGGTGGGCGGCAACACGCTGGCGGGCACCTACAGCGTGCAACTGGGCATCGTCAACTTCCATCCCGCGCAGCCGCTGCAACCGGGCACGAGCTACGAGGTGTTCCTGCCGGCCAACGGCGTGAAGGACTATGCGGGCAACGCCATCGGCGCGGACTACCGCTCGACCTTCAACACCGGCAATGCGACCGATATCAACCTGATGCACTACTGGACGCTGGCGGGCAACCTCTCGGACCAGATCGGCAACAACGGCGGCACGCCGGCCTCGGGCGACGCGTTCGAGAGCATCGGCATGAGCTTCGCGAACCGCACCGCCGGTGTGCCGCTGAAGAACGATTCCGTGGCCACCGTGCTCGGCGGTACCGCATCGCTGAGCTTCTACATGAAGACCACGCAGGCGGGCAGTGCGAACTCGTGGACCGCGCCCGGCATCTTCGGGCGCGACCAGCCCAGCGGCGCGGACGATGTGTTCTGGGGCTGGCTGGACACCAATGGGCGCATCAAGCTGTCGGTCGGCAATGACGGCGGCACCGCTTCCACCGCGGCGGTGAACGACGGCAACTGGCACCACGTGGTGCTCACGCGCGATGCGGCTTCGGGCGCGCAGGCGGTGTACGTCGACGGCGTGAAGACCACCTCCGCGGGCCTCACGGGCACCAAGGGCCTGTCGAACAAGTTCAATGTTCTGGGCCAGATCCAGGGCAACACCGCGCTCTTCAAGGGCACGCTGGCGGAGGTGCGCGTCTACGGCCGCGTGCTGTCCGACACCGAGGTGAACACGCTGCGCGGCCAGGCCATCATCGGCGACCCCGGCATCGGCGGCGGGCCGAAGCTCGTCAACGGCCAGCTGGTGTTCAATCCCGGCACGCTCGGCAGCGGCGGCGCGCAGTTCCGCTGGAACTTCGGCGACGGCACGCAGACCGCCTACTCGAGTCAGCCGAACTACACCTACACCTACACGCGCCCCGGCCACTTCACGGTGACGCTGACGGTGAAGGATGCGAACGGCCGCGAGACCTTCTACACCTACAACCTCACCGTGATCGTCCCGACCACGGCGCGAGCGCCCACGCACACCACCAACATCGCGGGCGATGCGAACTCGGTGTACTCGGTCAACCCCGACAGCGGCACGGTCGCCGCCATCGACGCGCAGACCCTGGCCAAGCGCTGGGAAGTGCGCGTGGGCGACGAGCCGAAGACGCTGGCCGTGGGCCCCGATGGCCGCATCTGGGTCACGGTGCAGGGTGAGGACAAGCTGGTGGCGCTGAGCGCGGCCGACGGCAGCGTCTCGGCCACCGTGCCGCTGGCCTACGGCAGCGGCCCCTATGGCGTGGCCTTCACGCCCGACGGCGCCAAGGGCCTGCTGACGCTGGAGAGCAAGTCGGTGCTGATGAGCTTCGACCCGAGCAATGGCGCCACCACCGGTGCGGTCGCGCTCGAAGGCAACCTGCGCGGCATTGCCGTCAACTCCGACGCGCAGGTGGCCTATGTCACCCGCTTCAAGTCGAAGATGACGGGCGGCCAGCTGCACAAGGTGAACCTGCAGAGCATGAGCGCGATGACCACCATCGCACTGCCGGTGGACACCACCACGGTGGACACCGAGAGCCGTGCGCGCGGCGTGGCCAACTACCTGAGCCAGGTGGTCATTTCGCCGGACGGCACGCGGGCGGTGCTGCCTTCGAAGAAGGACAACATCGTGCGCGGCAAGTTCAGGGACGGCGCCAACCTGTCGCACGACCAGACGGTGCGTTCCATCCTCTCGCAGGTCAACCTGCAGACGGCCGCGGAAGTGTTCGCCGAGCAGATCGACTTCGACGACCGCGCACCCGCGCGCGCCGCGTTGTTCTCTCCGTCGGGCGACTACCTGTTCGTGGCCCAGATGGAGGGCAACCGCGTGGCCATCGTCGATCCGTACAGCCGCTCGGTGCGGGGCGAGATCAACGCCAGCAGTGCGCCGCACGGGCTGTACCTGGACGCGACGAGGAAGCGCCTCTTCGTCAACAACTTCCTCGCGCGCTCGGTGTCGGTGCACGACGTGGCCTCAGTGCTGGCTTCGGAGACGGCGGCACCGATCTTCCTGCAGAACGTCTCGACGGTCGCGCAGGAGCCGATGTCGGCCGCGGCGCTGCGCGGCAAGCAGGTGTTCTACAACGCCTCCGACCGCCGCATGAGCAAGGACAACTACATCTCCTGCGCGAGCTGCCATGCGGATGCCGGCGACGACGGCATGGTGTGGGACTTCACCCAGCGCGGAGAGGGACTGCGCCGCACCATCAGCCTCATGGGCCGACGGGGCTTGGGCCACGGCAAGCTGCACTGGACGGCCAACTTCGACGAGGTGCAGGACTTCGAGAACGACATCCGCAACGAGTTCGGCGGCACCGGCTTCCTGAGCAATGCGGACTTCGCGGCCACTTCCGATCCGCTGGGTGCGCCCAAGGCCGGCAAGAACGCGCAGCTGGACGATCTCGCGGCCTACCTGACCTCGCTGAACAAGTACATGCGCAGCCCGGCGCGCAACGCCGACGGCAGCCTCAGCGTCGACGCGGCGCGGGGCCAGGCACTGTTCGCCTCGGCGCAGTGCGTGACCTGCCACACCGGCGCCACCTTCCGCGACGGACAGCGGCACGACGTGGGCACCATCCAGCTCTCGTCGGGCAAGGGCATGAACCAGCCGCTGGCGGGCGTGGGCTTCGACACGCCGACATTGCTGGGCACCTGGAACACCGCGGCCTTCTTCCACAACGGCCAGGCGGCCACGCTGCAGGACGTGCTCGCCAGCGGCCACGGCAACGCCAGCAGCCTGCCGCCCGCGGACGTGGTGGCGATTCGCGAGTACGTGCGGTCGCAGGACAGCGATCCGACGCCTACGGTCACGCGCATCCGTTCGAACCTCAGCAACCTGTGCGTGAACATCAAGGGCGTATCGACCGCCAGCGGCGCGACGGCGGTGCAGTGGCCGTGCGGCACTGCAAACAACGAGAAGTTCACGGTGACGAGCCTCACGGGCGGCTACGTGCAGTTCAAGGCCGAGCACAGCGGCCTGTGCCTGGCGCAAAGCGGCACCGCGACGACGAACGCGGCGGTGGTGCAACTGGCCTGCTCGGCCGGCGACACGACGCAGTGGAGCCTGGTGGGCGGCGCCCTCAAGAACCGCGCCTCGGGTTCGTGCCTCGACGTGCCGAACAGCTCGACAACGCAGGACACGGCGCTGATCACCTGGACCTGCAATGGCGGCACGAACCAGGCCTGGACACAGCTCCCCTGACGCGCTGACGCTCCCGTGAATGGCCGGCCGCTTCCCAGCGGCCGGCTTTTTTTTCGCCACGCCGATGACCTCCCACGTCATGGACCGTGCGCACCCGTTGCGGGAAAGTACCTCCATCGATCAACCAACCACCAGGAGAAAACACCATGACCGGCTTCAACGTCCTTCCCCTCGCAGTCGCCCTGCTGATCGGCATCGCGGCGCTCGGCTCGTGCCTGGGCATCGGACTGGTCGGCCAGAAGTTCCTCGAGAGCACCGCGCGCCAGCCCGAGATGGTCGACGTGTTGCAGACCAAGTTCTTCCTGATCGCGGGCGTGACCGACGGCGCATTCATCATCGCCACCGGCATCGGCCTCTGGTTTGCGACCGCCAATCCCTTCGGCTGAACGGGCGTTCGGCCCCTGAAAAACGGGGTCCGCGCACCAGGAAGTGACGCGATCCACTGGCACCATTCGTGCTAGCACCGTTGACACTGAATCGTTTATGGTTAAAGTATTTAGCTATCAACGGTTCGATGTCGTCGGTGCTGCATAAGGCGGTGCCGGTGCCTCGTTTCATCCTTCCTCCCTCGGAGAATCCATGAGCCACCTGTCCCCGAAGTCGCCCGCGCTGCCGCGCACCCTGCTCTCGCTGCTGCTCTGCGGCGCAGCCCTTGGTACCGCGGCGTCGGCCATGGCCGCCCCCGTGAAGGTGGGTTTGGCCCTCGACATCTCGGGGCCTTTCGCAGCGTTGGGCGCCGAGGCGCGCGACGGTTTCGCGCTCGGCATCAAGCAATTGAACGGCAAGCTCGGCGGACAAGACGTGGAATTCGTGCAGGCCGACATGGCCGGCAGCCCCGACCAGGCCAAGCAGCTGGTCGACCGCATGATCCAGCGCGACAAGATCGACATCTTCAGCGGCCCCATCGGCTCCAACGTGGCGCTGGCCGTCGGCCCCACGCTCTTCAACGCCAAGGTGCCGTACCTCTCGGCCAACGCCGGCCCGAGCCAGTTTGCCGGTGCACAGTGCAATGCGTATTTCTTCGGCACCGCTTACCAGAACGACCAGTTCCACGAGGCCGCAGGCAAGTTCGCGCAGGATCGCGGCTTCAAGAAGACCGTGCTCATCGCCCCCAACTACCCCGCCGGCAAGGATGCGCTGGGCGGCTTCAAGCGCCAGTTCAAGGGCCAGGTGGCCGACGAGCTCTACACCAAGCTCGGCCAGATCGACTACGCCGCCGAACTCGCGCAGTTGCGCGCGGCCAAGCCCGACTCGATCTACTTCTTCCTGCCCGGCGCGATGGGCATCAACTTCATCAAGCAGTTCGTGGGCGCGGGCCTGTCTAAGGACATCACGCTCGTGACCAGCGGCTTTTCGGCCGACGAGGACGTGATCGGCGCCGTGGGCGAGCCGATGCTCGGTTTGTTCAACACCTCGCACTGGGCACACGACCTGGACAACCCTGCCAACAAGGCGTTCGTAGCCGCGTTCCGCAAGGAATACAACGGCCGCTACCCGTCGGTGTACGCGGCGCAGGCCTATGACGCGATCCTCGCGATGGATGCGGCCGTCAAGCAGTCGGGCGGCAACGCGCAGAACCGCGAAGCCGTGGTCGTCGCGTTGAAGAAGGCCAACTACGCCTCGACGCGCGGCAACTTCAAGTACGCGAACAACCACTACCCGATCGAGAACTTCTACCTGCGCGTGATCGGCAAGGATGCACAGGGCAAGGTCACGAACAAGCTGATCAACACGGTTCTCACGAACTACGGCGACTCGTACGCCGACAAGTGCGCCCTCAAGTGAGCGGCATCCTCGTTCTCGAGCAGCTGCTCAACGGCCTCGGCTACGGCCTGATGCTGTTCCTGCTGGCGGCGGGCCTCACGCTGGTGTTCGGCATCATGGACGTGCTGAACCTCGCGCATGGCTCGCTGTTCATGGCGGGCGCCTACGTGGCGGCCGAGGCGCACACGCGCACCGGCTCGTTCGCGGCGGCCATCGTCATTGCGGTGGCGGTCACTGTGGTGGTGGCGCTGCTGCTCGAAGTGCTGCTGATGCGTCGCCTCTACACGCGCGACCACCTCGCGCAGGTGCTCGCCACCTTCGGCGTGATCCTGGTCGCCGACGACATCGTGACGATGGCCTGGGGCCCCTCGCCCGTGATGGCGCCGACGCCCGCCGCGCTCTCGGGTCCGGTGAACCTGATGGACGGCCTGCCCTACCCGGCCTACCGCCTCGTGATCCTCGTCGGCGGGCTGCTGGTGGCGCTCGCGCTCTACCTCCTGGTGAACCACACGCGCATCGGCATGCGGGTGCGCGCGGGCGCGTCCGACCGGCCGATGGCCGAGCTCATGGGCGTGCGCGTGGGCCGCATCTTCAACGGCGTGTTCCTGCTCGGTGCGGCGCTCGCTGCACTGGCGGGTGCGCTCATGGGGCCCATCGTCGCGGTGCAGGTCGGCATGGGCGAAGCCATCCTGATCCCAGCGCTCGTGGTGCTGGTGATCGGCGGCATCGGTTCGGTGCGCGGCGCCTTCGTGGCCGCACTTCTCGTGGGCGTGGTCGATACCGTCGGCCGCGCGTTCGTGCCGATGCTGCTGCGCGCCACGCTGCCGCCCGCCACCGCGGCCGACCTCGGCCCGCTCTTCGCCGAAGTCGCGATGTACGCGCTGATGGTGATCGTCCTGATCTTCCGGCCCTCGGGGCTGTTCTCGGCACGCGCATGAAGCACACCTCACGCTATATCGGCCTCGGGCTGGTCTTCCTGCTGCTCGCGGCATTTCCGCTGGTCGCGCCGCTGTTCGGGCTCGACTTCTACATCGGCTTCGTGCGGCGCGTGCTCATCGTGGCGCTGGCCGCGGCGAGCCTGAACTTCATCCTCGGCTTCGGCGGCATGGTGGCGCTCGGGCATGCGGGCTTCATCGGCATGGGCGCATACACGGTGGTCGCGCTCAGCGACGCGGGCGTGATGTCGGCGTGGGTGATGTGGCCGCTGGCCGCGCTGGTGGCCGGCGTCGTCGCCGCGCTGATCGGCACGGTGGCGCTGCGCACGCGCGGCGTCTACTTCATCATGACCACGCTGGCCTTCGCGCAGATGCTGTACTTCGTGGTGGTGTCGCTGCGGCGCTATGGTGGCGACGACGGCTACACGCTGATGAGCCGGCCGACGCTGCTGCCCGGACTCGATCTGGGCAACGAATCGAACTTCTACTGGGTCGTGCTGGCCATCGTGGCGCTCGCGCTCTGGTGGCTGCACCGCGCGACGCAGTCGCGCTTCGGCCATGCGCTCATGGGCATCCGCGACAACGAGACACGCATGCGCGCACTGGGCTATCCGGTGTTCCGGCTGCAGCTGGTGGCGTTCGCGATCGCCGGCGCCATCGCCGGGCTGGCGGGTGCGCTTCTTGCAGGCGGCAACGGCTTCGTCAGTCCCGCGACGATGCACTGGACGCAGTCGGCCACGCTGCTGGTGATGGTGGTGATCGGCGGCCTCGGCCGCAGCTGGGGCGGGCCGGTGGGCGCCATCGTCTGGCTGCTGCTGGAGGAGTTCCTGAAACAACATACGGAGCACTGGCACATGCCGCTCGGGTTGCTGTTGATTGCCGTTGCGTTGTGGGCGCCCAAAGGGTTGGCCGCGCTGTACAAGCGCCGCTTGCCCCTCACCCCAACCCTCTCCCCAGAGGGGCGAGGGAGCAAATCATGAGCCTTTTCAGAATCGAAGGATTGGTCAAGCGCTTCGGCGGCCTGCTGGCGACCGACCATGTGAGCCTCACCGTCGAACGCGGCGAGGTGCATGCGCTGATCGGCCCCAACGGCGCGGGCAAGACCACGCTGGTGAACCTGATCACCGGCCTCCTGAAGGCCGACGCGGGCCGCATCCTGCTCGACGAGATCGACATCACCAAGCTGCGCGACCACCAGCGCGTGGCGGCCGGCATGTCGCGCTGCTTCCAGGTGACGCGCGTGTTCGCCAAGGAGACCGTGCACGACAACCTGATGCTCGCGGCGCAGGCCCATGCGGGCAGCAGCCTGCGCTTCATGGCGCCGCGCGCGACCGAGCGCGACCTGGTGCAGCGCGCCATCGCGCTGGCCGACCGCGTGGGCCTGGGCAGCGAACGCGACCGCATCGCAGGCACGCTGCCGCACGGTGCCCAGCGCGCGCTCGATGTGGCGCTGGCGCTCGCGGCCGAGCCCAAGCTGCTGCTGCTCGACGAGCCGATGGCCGGCATGGGCCCCGACGAATCGGCGCGCATGGTGGACCTGATCGAATCGCTGCGCGAATCGATGGCCATCCTCCTGATCGAGCACGACATGGACGCGGTGTTTCGCCTCGCCAACCGGCTCACGGTGCTGGTGCAGGGCCGCGTGCTGATGAGCGGCACGGCCGACGAAGTGCGCGGGCATCCCGACGTGCAGGCGGTGTACCTCGGAACGGAAGCAGAGGGACACGCATGACCGCAGCGACGACGACAACGAAGACCTTGCTCGAGGCGAAGGCCATCGAAGCCGGCTACGGCGCGAGCCAGGTGCTGTTCGGCATCGACCTGAAGATCGGCGCGGGCGAAGTGCTCGCGCTGCTGGGCCGCAACGGCATGGGCAAGAGCACGCTCCTGAAGGTGTTGACGGGCACGCTCTCGCCGATGCGCGGCGACGTGCATTTCGGCGGCGATGCCATCGGCGGCCACAAGCCCGACGCGATCGCGCGGCGCGGCGTGGCCATCGTGCCCGAGGGCCGCCATGTGTTCCCGAACCTCAGCGTCGACGAGCACCTGCGCGCCTTCGCGCGACCCCGCCCCGGCAGCGCGCCACGCTGGACGGTCGAGGCGCTCTACGGCCTGTTCCCGCGCCTCGCGGAACGCAAGGCCAACGCGGGCAACCAGCTCTCGGGCGGCGAACAGCAGATGCTCGCGATCGCGCGCGCGCTTTCCACGCACCCGCGCCTATTGATCCTCGACGAAGCTACCGAAGGCCTGGCTCCGGTGATCCGCGAGGAGATCTGGCACTGCATCGCCACGCTCAAATCCGAAGGCGAAGCGATCCTGGTGGTCGACAAGTACGTGCAGCGCCTGCTGCCGCTGGCCGACCGGCATGTGATCCTCGAACGCGGGCGCGTGGTGTGGCAGGGCGATTCGGCCGCGCTGGACGCCGACCGCTCGCTCTGGACGCGCTACCTGGGCGTGTAGGCCGCGTCACTCCCGCGGACGGCACGCGAGGAAGCCGGACCACGCCACCTCCTTGCGGCCGATCCATTGCGTGTCCCATTGCAGGCGCAGGCCCGCCGTTGCAAGCGCTTCGGCGAACGTGTCTTTCGCCCAGTACACGGTCTGGTAGTCGCCGTTCGTCTCGCCCTCGCCGATGCGCATGCCCGCGAGGAAGACCCCGCCGGGCTCGAGCGCGTCGAACATCTTGCAGAGGACCGGCGCGACCTGCTCACGATCAACATGGATCAGCACGGCCATCGCGAGGATCGCGCTGTAGGGCCCGCCCAATGCATCCGTGACGACGTTGAGCAGCTCGCCCTTCTTGCCGCGCTCGGCCTGCAGGTCGAGAAAGGCCTGCGCCGCATCGGTGCGCCTGACGACCGCACCCAGGGACTCGATGAAGTCGGCGTCCTGCCCCGAGCCGGACCCGATCTCCAGCACGGTGCCGCCGGCGGGCACGAACTGCATCATCCGGCGCAGCGCGTCCACGATCTCGGGCGGGCGGTGGCCCGCCACGATCGCGTTGTATTCGCGGGCGGATTCTTCGTAGGACTGGATGGTGCGATCCATGTTCTTCAACACCGAGGCGGGAATTTCCACGGGAGCCTTTCCGGTCCACCGGACATCCGACGGGAATCTCCAAGGCTAGGTCCAGGGCGGCACCCGGCCATGGGGAAAACCACCTAAGACCCGCGCATTACACGGGTGCGGCGTCGAGCTGCAGGATCAGGTCGCGGCTGGCCTGGTTGAGCCCGGTGACGTCCACCACGCTGCCGTGCTTGCGCAGCCGCTCGACCACCTTCGTCAGTGCGGCCACGGCGGTCACATCCCAGAAGTGCGCCCCGGACACGTCGATGTGCACCGGCGCGCCGTCGATCTCGCGCACGTCGAAGGCATCCACCAGCATGTCGGCCGAGGCGAAGAACACCTGGCCCGCGATGCGGTAGGTGCGCACGCCGCCTTCGCCAACCTCGGCATGCACATGCAGCAGCCGCGCCACCTTGAAGGTGAAGAACACGCCGCTGAGCAGCACGCCGACGGCCACGCCCGCGGCCAGGTTGTCGGTGGCGACAGTGACGGCCACCGTCGCGAGCATCACCGCACTCGACATGCGCGGATGGCGCACCAGCGTGCGGAGCGACCCCCAGTCGAAGGTCGAGGCCGACACCATCACCATGATCGCGACCAGCGCCGCCACCGGCACCTGCGACACCCAAGGCTTGAGCAGCACCATGAGGATCAGCAGGAAGGCGCCCGCGAACAGCGTCGACAGCCGCCCGCGCCCGCCGTAGCGCACGTTGCTCACCGTCTGGCCGATCATTCCGCAGCCCGCGATGCCGCCGAAGAAGCTGGCTGCGACGTTGGCCACGCCCAGGCCGCTGCACTCTCGGTTCTTGGAGCTCGGGGTGTCGGTGAGGTCGTCCACCACGCTGGCGGTCATCATCGATTCGAGCAGGCCGACCATGGCAATGGCGAACGCGGGCAGCGCGATGATGCGCAGCGTGTCGAGCGTGAACGGCACCGAGGGGAAAGCGAACACGGGCAGCGCATCGGGCAGGTGCCCGAGGTCGGCCACGGTCTTGAGCGGCAGGCCGAGCCAGTGTCCGACCAGCGTCACCACCACGATGCACACCAGCGGCGAAGGCACGGCACGCGTGACACGCGGCAGCAGGTAGATGATGGCCAGGCCCAGTCCCACCATCGCCCAGGTCGCGGTGTTCGCGCCGATGAAGTGCGGCATCTGCGCCGCGAAGATCAGGATGGCCAGCGCGTTGACGAAGCCCGTGCGCACCGAGGTCGAGACAAAGCGCATCAGCACCCCGAGCCGCAGCAGGCCGAACACGATCTGCATCGCGCCCGCGAGCACGCCGGCGGCCAGCAGGTACTGCAGCCCGTGCGCGTGCACCAGCGGCGCGGCCACGAGCGCGACCGACCCCGCGGCGGCCGACACCATCGCCGGTCGCCCGCCGGTGAAGGCGATGACGAGGCTGATCACGAACGATGCGAACAGCCCGACGGCCGGGTCAACGCCCGCGACGAAAGAAAAGGCGATGACTTCGGGAATGAGCGCGAAGGTGGCGACGGCGCCAGCCATCAGTTCGCGCGGAATGCTCGGGCACCACTCGGTGCGCAGGCGGCTGTGTGCGGTCTTCACACCGAGCGCGTGATGCCGCCGTCCACCCGCAGGTTCTGGCCGGTGATGTAGCCCGCGCCTTCGGACGCGAGGAAGCCGATGACGGCCGCGATCTCGCTCGTCTTGCCGTAGCGGCCCATGGGGATGCGCTCGCGGAACATCTCCTTCTCGGGCAGGCTGTCGATGAAGCCGGGCAGCACGTTGTTCATGCGCACGTTGTCGGCGGCGTACTTGTCGGCGAAGAGCTTGGTGAAGGCCGCGAGCCCGGCGCGGAACACGCCCGAGGTCGGGAACACGGGGTCGGGCTCGAACGCGGCGAAGGTCGAGATGTTGATGATCGTGCCGCCGCCCTGCTTCACCATCAGCGGTGCCACGAGGCGGCTGGGGCGCACGGCGCTCAGCAGATAGACGTCCATGCCGCGGTGCCAGTCTTCGTCGGTGATCTCGAGGATCGGCGCGCGAGGGCCATGGCCCGCGCTGTTGACCAGCACGTCGACGCGGCCCCATGTGTCCGTTACCTTGTCGACCAGCCGCTTGATGTCGTCGTTCGACTGGTTCGAGCCGGTCACGCCGATGCCACCGAGCTCCTGGGCCAGCGCCTCGCCCTTGCCCGACGACGAGAGGATGGCGACGCGGAAGCCGTCGTCCGCGAGCTTGCGGGCGGCAGCGGCGCCCATGCCGCTGCCGCCGGCGGTGACGATGGCTACTTTCTTTTGGGCTTCTGAAGACATTCGGGGTCCTTGGTTGGTTGCATGCGAGGGTTAATTTAGCCCCAAGGATTCGGGGTGGGTGCACAGGCCACCGGGTACTCCCCTCCGCGAATGTCCTCCGGCCTGCGGCCTCCCCCTTGATTTCGCTGCGGGGAGCACCCGATGCCCTGTGCACTTGGGCACGCTGCTGGTGATCGGCAATCAACCACCGCTCTGAAAGCGCTCGCGCTGACGGTGGGCTCTGTTTCGCGAAATCAAGGAGGAGGCGAAGCCGGGGGACATTCGCGAAACAGAGCCCACCGTCGGCGTGAGTGCCGCCCTGAACGGACTCAGGCGACAGCCGGCAGCGTCGCCTGCATCGACGCCCGGTGGTTGAACGTCTCGAACCACTTCGCGGTATTCGGCGCCTCGGCACGCCAGTCGACAGCCGGAAACCGGAAATCCATGTAGCCCAACGCACAACCGAAGGCGATGGTCCCTATATCGACGCGGTCGCCGAACGACGGTGCCGCCGTCTCGAGCCATTCGAGTCCGGTGCGCACCTTGGCCAGCTGCCCCTCGGTCCAGTCGTTCCAGCGCAGGGCCTCCGGGCGCAGCATGGTTTCGTAGCGCGCGAGCAGTGCGGCGGCGGTCATGCCGTCGGCCAGTGCGAGTTCGGTGAGGCGGGCCCAGCGCTCGGTGCCGTCGGCGGGGAACAGTGCACCCGAATGCGTGGCATCGAGGTATTCGCAGATCACGCGGCTGTCGTACAGCACCTGCCCGTCGTCGCAGATGAAGGTCGGCACCTGGCCCAGCGGGTTCTTCGGGAGGATGGTGGCGTCGCGCTTGACCGGGCCGGCGGCGCTGGGCAGCTTCTCGATGCGGTCGGCGATGCCGAGTTCATGCGCGACGACCATGCACTTGCGCACGAATGGCGAAGCGGGCGAGTGGAAGATCTTCATTCGGTGTGTCCTTGGGTTCTGGTCCTCAACGCTTGGCGATCCGCAGCATGCCCTCTTGCGCGGTCGAGGCCACGAGCCGACCGTCGCGCGTGAACAGGCTGCCGCGGCACAGGCCGCGCGCGCCGCTTGCACTGGGCGAGTCCAGCACGTAGAGCAACCAGTCGTCCATGCGGAAATCGCGGTGGAACCACATCGCGTGGTCCAGGCTTGCGGGGCGCACCTGGCCGCTCATGAAGCTCAGGCCGTGGGGCAGCATCGCGGCGCGCAGCAGGCCGTGGTCGGAGGCGTAGGCGAGCAGCGCGCGATGCACCACCGGATCGTCGGGCAGCGGCGCGATGGCGCGCATCCAGATGGCGCTTTCCGACGGGCGCACGGCGGGCGTGAGCAGGTCGTCGGCCTCGACGCGGCGGTACTCGATGCCGTGCGGCTCCAGGCCCTTGATGCGCCAGCGCTCGGGCAGGCGGCCCCCCAGGGCGAGGCGCTGGTCGAGTTCGCTGACCAGGCCTTCGGGGCCTTCGACCTCGGGCATCGCGAGCTGGTGTTCGACACCGTCGTCCACCGTCTGGAACGACGCCGACATCTCGAAGATGATCCGCTCCCCCTGGCGCGCCACCACATGGCGGGTGGTGAAGCTGCGGCCGTCGCGCACGCGGTCGACGCTGTACTCGATGGGCGCATGCTCGCCCGGCAGCAGGAAGTAGGCGTGCATCGAATGCACCGGCCGGTCGGCGCCGACCGTGAGGCTCGCGGCCGCAAGCGACTGGCCGAGCACCTGGCCGCCGAAGACGGCCGGAGTGCCGATGTCTTCGCTCTGGGCGAGAAAACGGTCGCCGCCTAGCGGTTCGAGCTGCATGAGGGCGACGAGTTCGTCGACGAGGCGGGCGGCGGTGGCGGGATCGGTGGTCATCGGCAAAGGGCAGTCAATGCAAAAAAAGCAGCCCTCGACCTTAGCAAAGGACGGGCCGGCGAGCTGTCGCGGCCCGGTCAGCGGGGCGCTGCTGCTATTTGTAGAAGCAGATGTCCATGAAGCGCGCCCGGCAGCGGTAGTCGGTGCCGCCCTGCACGATGAACATGGGCACCCCGCCCACCAGCGGTCTGCCGCCGTCGTCATAAATCAAGGGCGACGGCGCGGGCCTGGCGGCGGGGCCGGTGGCGGTTTCCTGCTCGACGTAGTTGATGGAGAACGAACGGGAGAAGTCGAGCGTGTCGGCCGGCTTGACCGGCGCAGCCGCGTAGCGCGTGCCGTAGACGGTGCCGAAGTAGCGCAGCGCCGGGCCGGTGCGGTCGCCGTATTTCATCTCGGTTTTCGCGAAACCGGTCTGGATCAGGAAGACCCGGTCTTCGGGTGTCAGGTCGGCGTCGAAGGCGAGCAGCGTGTACGTTCCTTCGAAGCTGTTGTTGCGCGCCACCTTGAGTTCGCCGTTGAGGCTGGGCGTGATCTTGGCGCGTCCATCCCAGCGCAGCAGCGCGGCCACGGAAGGATCGCCGTCGAACACGTAGTGATATTTCTCCGCGGCGATGACGACCTTGCGGCCGTCCTTGGCGGCCAGGAAGCTCACCACCTGGTCCTTGCCGTGGACGGGTTCGCCTTCGGGGGTGCTTGCGCAGCCCCACTGCATCAGGCCGAGCGCGGCGCAGGAAAGGGCGAGAAGGAGACGACGCGCAGGGGTCGAAAACGAAAGGAGGTGCACTTTTCGTCCGGGATTGGAGTTCATCAAGCCCCGGACTCTAGCGCCATACCGCCGATTCGGTGGCTTCAGCGGTCGAGATCCGCGCCGTCGGCGGCCAGCTTCTTCTGCAGCGCCGGCACATCGACGTCCGCGAAATTCGCGTTGCCCAGCGACGCCGCCGCCGTGCCCGCGGCCTGGCCCATCACGAAACAACCGCCGCTCGCGCGCGCGGCCGACTGGCCTTCGTGCGTCATCGCGGCGCAGCGGCCGGCCACCAGCAGGTTGTCGACCCGGCGCGGCACCAGCATGCGCCAGGGCAGCTGGTTGTAGGTGCGGTTGTCGTCGCGCGGAAAAGCCCATTCGATGCGGCCGTCGGCGTGCATCTCCATCGGCCAGGCGTTGATGCCGATGCTGTCGTCGAACCTCGCCGACGAGAGGATGTCTTCGCCCGCGAGCGCATAGAGGCCCTCGATGCGCCGCGTTTCGCGGATGCCGACCTGCGGTGCGATCTCCACGATGGCCGAATGCGCGAAGCCCGGCACCTCGGCCTTCATGAACCTGAAGTACTCGGCGATCTGGCGGCGGCCTTCGAGTTCGCCTTCGGTGAGTTCGCGCGCATCGACACCATTCATCGCGCGGCCGGCCGCGTTGCGGATCTGCGTGACGTTGGCGCGCCATTCGCGCGGATCGATGTTGGGCCTGAGGATCGCGCCCTCGCGCGGGAATTTGTAGGTGCCGGGCTTGCGCTGCTGCACCTCGGCCATGAGGTCGTTGATGGCCTTGAACTCGCCCACCGCCGCGAGCGCAGGCTCGGCATCGACCTGGCCGACGCGGAACATCGTGGTCGGGAACAGGCCGCTGCCGTGGCCGTCGCCCACCTCGAAGGGCACGCGCGCGAAGGCGGCCACGTCGGCGTCGCCGCTGGCGTCGATGAAGGCGTTGGCGCGGATCGCCTGGCGGCCCGATTTGGTCTCGACCACGAGGGCCGCGATGCGGTCGCCGTCGCGAATCACCGCCGCCGCCCATGCATGGAACAGCAGGTTCACGCCAGCGTCGAGCAACAACTGGTCGGCCGCAATCTTGTAGGCCGAGGTGTCGTAGGAACGCACGCGGATGCGGCCCTGCATGCCGTCCTGCGGCGTGTTGAGGCCGCCCAGCGCGCCGATGCGATCGAGCAGGTCGTCGGCCACGCCACGCACCAGCAGCGTCATCTCGCCGTTGCGCTTGCCGTAGAGGCCCGCGAAGTTGGTCACGCCGCCCGCGGTGCCCATGCCGCCGAGGAAGCCGTAGCGCTCCACCAGCAGGGTGTTGGCGCCATGGCGCGCGGCGCTCACGGCGGCCGCGATGCCGGCAGGGCCGCCGCCGACCACCACCACGTCGTATTCGCCGAAGACCGGCAGCTCGCGTGCCGGTTCTGTCAGGGTCTTTGGCTGCACTGTCATTACTGGAGCTTGATTCCGCGGGTGGAAATGATCTTGCTCATGATCGCCGCCTCTTCCGTCACGCGCGTGCGCATGCCGTCCGGCGAGGTGCCCACGGCCTGCCAGCCCTGCTCGAAGAGCTTGCGGCGGACCTCCGGGTCTTTCATGACGATCGCAAGTTCATGGCCGATGCGCGCCTGCGCCGTCTTCGAGAGGTTGGCCGGACCGAGCAGTGCCACCCACACCTCGAGGCTGAAGTCCTTCACGCCGGCTTCGGCCAGCGGCGGCAACTCGGGTACCAGCGCGCTGCGTCCGCCGGTCAGGCCGATGGCCTTGAGCTTGCCGGCGCGAATCTGCGGCATGGCCACGCCCGGCGGGATCAGGCCCATCTGCACCTGGTCGCCCAGCATCGCGGTGATGACCTGCGGATTGCCCTGGTAGGGCACGTGCTCGGGCTTGAAGCCGGCCACGCGGCTCTTGAGCAGTTCCATGCCCAGGTGGCCGACCGAGCCGATGCCCACCGAGCCGTAGTTCCACTTGTCGCCGGCCTGGCGCGCGGCGTCGAAGAAGGCGGTGCCCGAAGGCAGGTTGTTCTGCGCCACCAGCACGAGCGGCGCGGTCGCGATCAGCGAAAGGTAGGTGAAGTCCTTGACCGGGTCGTAGGGCAGCTTCGGATACAGCATCTTCGACGAGGTGAGGTTGCCGTTGATCACGAGGCCCAGCGTGTGGTCGTCGGTGGCCTTGGCCACCTGGTCGGCCGCGATGTTGCCTGAGGCGCCGGCCTTGTTGTCCACCACGATCGGCTGGCCCAGCGCCTTGGCCAGCGGCTCGGCGATGGTGCGCGCCGCGATGTCGGGCGTGGAGCCGCCCGGAAAGCCCACCAGCAGGCGGATGGGTTTGGTCGGCCAGGCGCTGTTGTCTGCGCTGGCGGCGAACGGCAGCAGGGTGGCGGCTGCCAGGCCGCAGGCGATCAGCAGGGCTCGTTTTTTGGCTTGCATGGCGAGGGAAGTGAAATGTCGTCGAAAAGTAAACAGCGGGGCAGCTTAACTGCCGGGACCAAACCCCGGCAAGGTGCGGACCCGTCAGTCGAGGCTGATGTTTCCCCTGCGCACCAGCTCGCCGTACACCTTGGACTTGGCTTCGGCATTGCGCTGTATCTCTTCCGGCGACCAGGCCAGCGGCTCGAAGGCGAAGGTGTCGAAGCGGGCGCGAATCTCCGGGTCGGCGATGACCTTGGCCACATCGGCGTTGATCTTTGCCTTGACGGCCGCCGGCACGCCCTTGGGCGCGAGCAGCGAGACGAAGGAGTTGACCTCCAGCGACGCCGGCCCGCCCGCCTCCGCCATGGTCGGCACCTCGGGCATCTGCGGAATGCGCTTGGCCGCCGCAACCGCGATGTAGCGCAGCTTGCCGGCCTTGTAGATGCCCTGGCTCGACGGAATGCTCGCGAAGGCCCACGGCACCTCGCCCGTGCCGACGTTGGAATACAGCTGCGACACCTCGCGGTACGGCGCATGCCGCATGCGGATGCCGGTGAGTGCCTCCAGCTGCTGCGCGCCCAGGTGGCCCGGACTGCCGACGCCCCACGAGCCGTACACCACGCCTTCGGGCTCGGCCTTGGCGGCGGCGATCAGGTCGCCCATGGTCTTCCACTTCGAATCGGTGCCCACCGCCACGAAAAAGGGCGTGCGGAACAGCGAGGCCACCGGATCGAAGTGCTGCAGCGTCACGAAGTTCTTCGACTTGTACAGGTGCGGCAGCGCGGCGACGTGCTCGCTGTCCAGCTGCAGCAGCGTGTAGCCGTCGGGCGCGGCGCGGCGGGCCTGGTCGATGGCGATGAAGCCGCCGCCACCGGGCTTGTTGTCGATCAGCACGCGCTGACCCCAGAGGCGTGAGAGCTTGTCGGACACGAGGCGCAGCACCGCGTCGGGGCCGCTGCCGGCGGCGAAGGGCGTGACCAGCGTCACGGGCCTGTTCGGGAAGTCGCCGGCCTGTGCCAGAGCGCCCGTGGTGGCGATGGTGGCAGTGAGGGCGAGGACGCCCGTCAGCAATGCGCGCGAGAAATTCATGGTGCTTGTCTCCTGGGCCTGTGGCCTCGAATAGTGATGATGGAAGAAACTCGTCTCAGTGCAAGGAAAGCTCGGCCGCGACAGGCTGCAGTGATGCCGGCGCATCGTCCAGGCAGTGCTCGGGCCGCCACGCATAGAGCCACTCGACCGCATCGTAGAAACGCTCCGGCGTGCGCCCCACCCAGAGGCTGTTGCGCACCAGCCGCTCGACGCCCTTCGCGTGATACAGGCGCCCCATCTCGCGCACCGACAGCACCACGCGCGCCGTGCGGGCAATGCGAGCCGCTTCGTACAGCTTGAATGCAGCGCTCATGTCGAAATCGCAGGCCTTCACCGCGGCACCCAGCGTCACCGCGTCTTCGAGCGCCATGCAGGCGCCCTGCGCGAGGTACTGCATCATCGGATGCGCCGCATCGCCCAACAGCGTGGCCGGGCCCTCGCTCCAGCGGGCGACGGGGTCGCGGTCGGCGGTGCTCCAGCGCCGCCACGAGGTCGGCCGGTCCAGCAGCTGGCGCGGGCGCGCGTGCACACCCTCGAAGTACGACAGCACCTCGTCCTTGCTGCCGTCGGTGACGCCCCACTCTTCTTCTTCGCGGCTGTGGAAGGTGACGACCAGGTTGTATTGCTCGCCATGGCGCAGCGGGTAGTGCACCAGGTGGCAGTCGGGGCCGGCCCAGACCACGGGCGCGTTCCAGCGCAGGTCGGCGGGCATGTCCTGCGCGGGCACGACCGCGCGGTACACGACGTGGCCCGAGACGCGCGGCGCATCGCCGATGAGCTTGGCGCGCACCACCGACTTCACGCCGTCGCAGCCCACGATGGCGTCGGCCTGGAAGCGGCGGCCGTCGCGCGTGACCGCTGTGACACCGTGCGTGCCAGTGTCGATGGACTCGACCTGCGCCGAGGTGTGGAAGCGGATCAGCGGGTGCTGCTTCACCGCCTCGTGGATCGCGCCATGCAGGTCGGCGCGGTGGCTCACCGCGTAGGGATTTTTGAAGCGCGCGCGGAAGGCGTCGCCCACGGGCACCGAGGCGACTTCGCTGCAATCGACCGCATCCATCATCACCAGCCTGTCCGTGAAGACCGAGCCCCGGCGCACCGCCTCACCCACGCCCAGCGCGTCGAGCGCGGCGAAGGCATTGGGACCCAGCTGCAGGCCCGCGCCGATCTCGCCGATGGCGGCGCTCTGTTCGAGCAGGTCAATGGAAACGCCCAGGCGCGCGAGTGCGAGCGCGGCCGCCATGCCGCCGATGCCGCCGCCGACGAGCAGCACCCGGGGCGGGTTCTTCGGGGGAGATGTGCTCATCGGGTGGCCTCTGCGCTTCGGTGGGATCACTCGATGCGAACCGTGAGCGACGGCAGCCGCTCGATGCTCACCTTGATCGTCTGCCCCGCCTTCACCGCGCCCACGCCTTCGGGCGTGCCCGTGAAGATCAGGTCGCCGGGCTGCAGCGTGAAGAGCGTGGAGAGATTGGCGATCACCTCGTTCACCGACCAGATCAGGTGCGCGATGTCACTGTTCTGGCGCACCTCGCCATCGACCGTGAGCGTGATCGCGCCCGCGTTGATCTCGCCCACGTCGGCCAGCGTGCGCAGCGGCGCAATGGGCGCCGAGAAGTCGAAGGCCTTGCCGATTTCCCACGGGCGGCCTTGCTCGCGCATCTTCATCTGCAAGTCGCGGCGCGTCATGTCCAGGCCCACGGCGTAGCTGTGGATGTGGGCCGAGGCCTGGTCCGCGGGGATGTCCCGGCCGCCCTTGCCGATGGCGACCACGAGCTCGGCTTCGTAGTGGTAGTTGCTGGTGAGCGGCGGGTACGGGATCGTGCCGGTCTGGCCTTCGGCGACGGGCACGACCGAGGCGTCGTCGTTGGGCTTGCAAAAGAAGAACGGCGGTTCGCGGTCGGGGTCGAATCCCATCTCGCGGGCATGCGCCGCATAGTTGCGGCCCACGCAGTAGACGCGGCGCACGGGGAACAGCTTGTCGGAGTCGGCGATGGGCAGGCCGACGATGGAAGGAGGTGTGAAAACGAAGGACATGAGGGGCTCCTGCCGCTCGGGGCGGCACACGGTCAAACGATGAATGAAAAGAGGCCAGGCGCCGTTCAGGCGTCTTCGAGGAAGGCTTCGCGCAGGATGCCCATCGCCTGCTGCACGGGACGGTCGGAAAAACTGAAGAGCACCACGTCCTCGACCGGCGACAGGAGGCGCAGCGGCGCCCACGACGGCACGACGAAGGTATCGCGCGGTCCGAATTCGAAGCGCTGGCCCGCGATCTCGGCGACGCCGTGGCCTTCGACCACGCTGTAGACGGCGCCATCGGTCGCGCGGTACGTCTTGCCCGCGAAGCCCTTCGGGAGCAGCTGCAGGTTGGTCGAGATCGTCGGCATCGGCGAGCCGCCCGTCAGCGGGTTGATGTAGCGCAGCTTGTGGCCCAGCCACGCATCGGGCGCTTCCTGCTTCTGCAACTGCGCGAGCGCATCGCGGCTGCGCGCATAGGGGTAGTTGAAGATCGGCGAGGTGGCCGACACATGGTCGTGTCGCACCGGCACCATGTTGTGGCCGAAACGCGCAAGGCTGTGGCCCTCGGGCCGTGCCACGTGCTGCACCTTGGCGTCGTCGTTCTCGGCAAAGCCGGCATCGAAGAAGCGCAGCATCGGAATGTCGAGCCCGTCCAGCCACACCACCGGCTCGCTGACGCCCTCGATGCCTTCGTTGCCATGGTCGTGCCAGGCCCACGAGGGCGTGATGATGAAGTCGCCCGGGTGCATGGTGGTGCGTTCGCCGCCCACCGTGGTGTAGGCGCCCTTGCCATCGACGATGAAGCGCAGCGCCGACTGCACATGGCGGTGCGATGGCGCCACCTCGCCCGGCATGATGAGCTGCAGCCCCGCGTAGATCGACTGCGTGATCGACGAGTTGCCGGGCAGCGCCGGGTTCTCGAGCACCAGCACGCGGCGCACGGCCTCCTCGGCGGTGATGAGCTCGGCCGACTCCATCAGCAACGGGCGGATCTCGTCGTAGCGCCAGAGCGCGGGCACGCACGGCGTCTGCGGCTCGCGCGGCACCAGGGCGTGCAGCGATTCCCACAGCGGGGTGAGGTTCAGGGGGCGGATGCGGGCGTAGTAGTCGCTGCGTTCGGCGGCGTTGGCCGGGGCGCTTTTCGGGGCGCTTGCGGAAGCGGGATTCATGCGTGGTTGTCTCCGTTGCGGCATTGTTGAGCCGCCCCACTATTTCCTCAAGACCGGTAGCCAATACACGGAATTCGAAATTTCGATAATGGTGTCTTTCGCCCTAAGCAAAGAAACCCGGAGAACACCATGTCCAAGCTCGATCTCGAATGGCTCGCCGTGTTCGACGAGGTCTACAAGACCGGCAATGTCTCCAAGGCCGCCGAGCGGTTGGGCATGGCGCAGGCCGCGGCCAGCACCGCGCTCAACAAGCTGCGCGCGCACTTCGACGATCGCCTCTTCACCCGCACCGCGCAGGGCATGCAGCCCACGCCGCATGCCGAGCGCATCTACCCGAACCTGCGCGAGGTGCTGGCGCAGCTGGCGCAGGCCCAGGGCAACCGCAGCAGCTTCGAGCCCGCCGAGGCGCAGCGGCGCTTTCGCATCTGCATGACCGACATCAGCGAGGTGGTGCTGCTGCCCGGCCTGCTCGACCACCTGCGGCACGTGGCGCCGGGGGTGCACATCGAGACCGAGATCATCTCCACCAACAGCGGCCGCCGCCTGCAGGACGGCGAGGTCGACCTGGCCGTGGGCTTCATGCCGCAGCTGGACGCGGGCTTCTACCAGCAGACGCTGTTCATGCAGAACTTCGTGTGCCTCGCGGCGCAGAACCATCCGCGCATCGGCGCGCGGCTCACGCGCAAGCGCTTCGAGGCGGAGGCGCATGCGGTGGTGTCCACCTCGGGCACGGGGCATGCCATCGTTGACACGACCATCGCGCGGCTGGGGCTCAAGCGCGATGTGGTGGTGCGGCTGTCGAGCTTCCTGAGCGTGGCGCGGATCGTGGCGCACACCGAACTGCTGGTGGTGGTGCCGCGCATCCTGGGCAAGGTGCTGGCCACGCAGGAGCCAGTGAAGCTGCTGGAGACGCCCTTCGCGCTGGCGGACTATGCGGTCAAGCAGCACTGGCACGAGCGCTTTCACGCGGACCCGGGCAACGCCTGGCTGCGGCGCACGCTGGCGCAGCTGTTCAGCGGCAGCTGAGCGTGCGCGCCCGAGCGACGGGCGGCGCAGGCGACAGCGGGCGCCCGCTCGCATAATCGCGGCTCCCCACCACAGCCCATCCAACAAAGGCGGCCTCATGTCTTCCATCACCCTGCGTTTTCTGGCCGAACCCAGCACCGTCAATTTCGGCGGCAAGGTCCACGGCGGCACGGTCATGAAGTGGATCGACGAGGCCGGCTACGCCTGTGCGACCAGCTGGGCCAAGCGCTACTGCGTCACCGCCTTCATCGGCAGCATCCGCTTCCACCGGCCGATCATGATCGGCGACCTCGTCGAGGTCGAGGCCCGCCTCGCCTACACCGGCACCACCAGCATGAACATCTCGGTGGAGGTGCGCAGCGGCGACATGAAGGGCGGCGTGATGGAGAAGACCACCGAGTGCCTGATCGTCTTCGTCTCGGTCGATTCGCACGGCCGGCCGCTCCCGGTGACCGCCTTCGTGCCCGGCACGCCCGGCGAAATGGCACTGGCGGAACGCGCCAAGGCGCATCTGGACGCCAGCCGCGCAGCCGGCGCGACGCCGTAATCCTCGTAGAGGCGAAGCTCTAACGGGAGCGCCGTCCAGCAGCTAGAGTCAGCCGATTGTTTTCAAAGGACTACTTCGCATGGCGACTCAAGACGACGACAGCAACAACGGCAACAAGTCCTCGGACCGCATCAAGGATTCCGCGCAGCAGATCTGGCTGGCCGGCCTCGGCGCCTTCGCCAAGATGCAGCAGGAGGGCAGCAAGGCCTTCGAGGCGCTGGTCAAGGACGGCGCCGGCATGCAGAAGAAGACCCAGACAGCCGCCGAAGAAACCCTCGCCCAGGCCCAGCAGCGCATGGCCGGCTTCGCCAGCGAGTTCGGCACCAAGGCCGCGGGCCAGTGGGGCAAGCTGGAGAACATCTTCGAAGAGCGCGTGGCGCGCGCCTTGGAAAAACTCGGCGTCCCTTCGGCCGCCGACATGGCCGCGCTGCAGGCACGCGTCGAGGCCCTCGAAGCGCAATTGAGGGGCAATGCGAAGGCAGCGGCGACCACCCGCAAGACCACCGCGCGCAAGACCGCAGCACCCACAACCGCCGCGAAGAAGACACTGCGCCGCCCCAAGGCCGGCTGACCTTTCTCCGAATTGCGGCGCTGCACAAAAAACAAGCGCCGCAAAACATGTCCCGCGCCGTTCATGGTGCGGTGCACATACGCTAGAGTGTCCCCAAGACCAAGAGACACACCGGGGGCACCGACATGGCAAAGAAGGCGCCACGCCGCACGGCGCAACGCATCCTCGAAGCCGCATTGGACCTGTTCAACCGCTTCGGGGAGCCGAACGTCTCGACCACGCTCATCGCGGGCGACCTCAACATCAGCCCCGGCAATCTCTACTACCACTACCCCGCCAAGGAAGAGCTGATCAACAAGCTCTACCAGGGCTACGAGGCCGAGCTCAACGAGCTGCTGCATGCCAGCGAAGGCGTGCACGATGTGGAGGACGCGTGGTTCTTCATGCACACGCTCTTCGAGCTGATCTGGCGCTACCGCTTCCTCTACCGCGACCTGAACGACCTGCTGAGCAAGAACCGGCACCTGGAGACGCAGTTCCAGCTGGTGCTCAAGAACAAGGCCCGCGCGATCCGCCAGCTGATCGCGGGCCTCAGCCGTGCCGGCCACCTGGACATCGACGCGCACGAGGTCGACCCGCTGGCCCAAAGCATGGTGGTGGTGCTCACCTACTGGCTCAGCTACGAATACGTGCGCAACCCGCGCGAGGCGCTGGAACCGGCGCACGCCCAGGGCGCGCTGATGCGCGGCGGCCACCACACCCTGCACCTGCTCGCGCCCTATCTCGGGCGTGAACAACGGCGGCATCTGCTGACACTGAGCAATGCCTACAACGGCGAAGATGCCACGCACAACGTGGCTCCGACTGTCGACATGGCGGCCTAGGGCCTGTTCAAACCATGCCCCACCCCGACTTCAAACCGCTCTCGTTGATGTCCGCCGGCCCGGCGGCCGCCAATGCGGAACCCTGGGCACCCCTGCCCTACGCCGACGTGCCGCGTTTCGACGCACGCAGCGTGCTGCCGCACTGGCCGCGCCTGCATGCCGGCCACCACCTGCCGCCGCCGGACGCCGATGCGCCGCTGGCCGAAGGCTGGGCGCTGTACCACAGCGGCGAATTCGAACGCGCGGCCGCGGTCGGCCTCCTGCACGGCTCCGAGGGCCTGGTGCTCGCCAACCAGGCCACCGCCATCTATGCCAACTACCTCGAGCCGCGCGAAGGCATCCGGCTCGCGATGTTCCGCCAGGTGATCGAGCGTGCGGGCGCGCAGGCCGTCGCCGAGCCCGACAACTGCCAGGCGCTCTACTGGCAGGCCTACGCGCTGGGCCGCTACAGCCAGGGCATCAGCGTGGCGCGCGCTCTGGCGCAGGGCCTGGGCACCAAGCTCAAGGGCGCGCTGGAGCGCGTGATCGAACTGCAGCCGAACCACGCCGACGCGCACATCGCGCTGGCCGCCTTCCATGCCGAGGTGATCGACAAGGTGGGCGCGCTGGTCGGACGCATGACCTACGGCGTGCGCGCCGAGACCTCGATCGAGCTGTTCGAGCGCGGCCTCCATCTGCACCCGCATTCACCCGCGGGAATGATGGAATACGCCCGCGCCCTGCTGATGCTGCACGGCGATTCGCGCATGGCCGAAGCCACCCGCCTCTACGAGCAGGCCGCGGCGCTGAAGCCGGCGGATGCGCGGGAGCGGCTGGATGTCGAACTGGCGCGGGCGGGCCTGCGCGACTGAGCCTGTTTCCGCTCGGTACGAGCAGGTACCGCGCAATTTAAGATGCGGGATTCCCGTTTTGTTTTTCGATGGATCCATCCACCATGTCCGACCTCAACGCCCAGTTCGAAGCCGCCCAGGCCAACTCCAAGCTCCTGGCCGAGCGCCCCGACAACCCGACGCTGCTGAAGATCTACGGCCTCTTCAAGCAGGCCACCGAAGGCGACAACACCGCCAAGAAGCCCAGCTTCAGCGACATCGTCGCGCGCGCCAAGTGGGATGCGTGGACGGCACAGAAGGGCGCGAGTGCCGACGAAGCCAAGCAGAAGTACATCGACCTCATCGAATCGCTGCGAGCCTGACTTCGCTCGCCAGTCACCCCACGATCCCGCGCGCGTGCAGCGCGGCGATCTGCTCGGCGCTCAATCCGATTTCCTTCAACACCGCATCGGTATCCGCCCCCAGAGCCGGCGCGTTGTGCCGGTGGCTGGCCGGCGTGAGCGACAGCTTCGGCACGAAGCCGGGCACCGCAAGCGCGCTGCCGTCGGGCATCTGCACCTCTTGCAGCATGCCGCGCGCGGCGTAGTGCGGGTCGGCCGCGATGTCGGCGACGGTGTAGATGCGGCCGGCCGGCACGTGCGCGGCATCGAGGGCGGCCAGCACTTCGTCCACCGTGCGCGCGGCCGCCCAGTCGCCGATGGCGGCATCGAGCATTTCCACCTGGGCCACGCGCCCCGCATTGCCGGCGAGCGCCGGATCGGTCGCGAGATCGGGCCGGCCGATGCATTCCATCAGGCGGCGAAAGATGCTGTCGCCATTGCCCGCCACGATCGCGTAGCCGCCATCCGCACAGCGGTACGCATTGGTCGGCGCAATGCCGGGCAGCGCGCTGCCCGCCGCCTCGCGCACCGCACCGAATTCGCCGTACTCGGGCAAGAGGCTTTCCATGCAGTTGAAGACTGCTTCATAGAGCGCCACGTCGATCACCTGTCCCCGGCCCTTCGGGTATTCGGCACTCACCGTCGCATGGCGGTGCTGCATCGCCATCAGCACGCCGATCACGCCGTGCAATGAGGCCAGCGTGTCGCCGATCGACACGCCCACGCGCACCGGCACGCGGCCGGGCTCGCCGGTGAGATGGCGCAGCCCGCCCATCGCTTCGGCCACGACGCCGAAGCCGGGGCGGTCGCGGTACGGGCCGGTCTGGCCGTAGCCGCTGATGCGCAGCATCACGAGGCCGGGGTTGGCGGCCAGCAGGTCGTCGGGGCCCAGGCCCCAGCCCTCCATCGCGCCGGGGCGGAAGTTCTCGATGAGCACGTCGGCCTCGGCCGCGAGCTGCCGCACGACGGCCTGCGCCTCGGGCTCGCGCAGGTCAAGCGCGAGCGAACGCTTGTTTCGCGACTGCACCTGCCACCAGACCGAAGTGCCGTCCTTCAGCAGCCGCCAGGTGCGCAGCGGATCGCCCGTGCCGGGCGGTTCGATCTTCACCACCTCGGCGCCGAAATCCGCCAGCGTGCGTGCGGCGAAAGGCCCGGCGATCAGTTGTCCGAGCTCGACGACCTTGAGGCCGGCGAGCGGGCCGGTGGCGGTCGGCGCGGCCTGGGAGGAAGAGGTTTTCGTCATGGCGCCAGAGTGTGCCGTGCCGCGGCGCGCGCCCTCCGGGGCGGGAAAACACCTATGAATTCTTGACGCGGCATTTCCGCCGATTTCCGCACCGCAGCAATCGCGCGCGAATCACTCATCTCTCCCGAGGAGAAAGGCCTTTGCTGCACCGCAATGCCTTTGCCGGTCTGCTGGCGCAAAGGTCAAAAAAGTATCAATTTCCGACCCTGTCTCTGGTTGTTGACCTCATGGGCGATTCGTACAGTCCGCCCCACGCCGTCACACGCCACCCACAGAACAAAGAGACAAGGAAAGAAGACCGCTCATGCAGCCCGATCTGGAAATCGTCGAAGTTCGCAGCGATGAATCGTTCACCGCCTGGGCGCACGGCTATCCGTACCGCACGGTGCGCTGGCACTTCCATCCCGAATACGAGATCCAGTTGATCGTCGAGACCCGGGGCGTCTATTTCGTGGGCGACCATGTCGGCCACTTCGAGCCCGGCAATCTCGTGCTGATGGGCCCCGACCTGCCGCACAACTGGATCAGCGACGTGCCCGCAGGCCAGAGCGTCGAGCGGCGCGGCATCGTGATCCAGTTTCCGGCCGGGCTGATGAAGAACATGGCCGCGGCCTTCCCCGAATTCGAGCGCATCGCGCCGCTGCTGGCCGAATCGGGCTCCGGGCTGCTGTTCTCCGCCGAGACGGCCATCGCAGCCAAGCCGATCATGGAATCGCTGCTAGAAGCGCGGGGCCTGCGCCGCGTGATCCTGCTGCTCTCGCTGCTCGAACTGCTGGTCGACAGCCACGACCGCCAGCGGCTCGCAAGCCCCGCGTTCAAGCCCGACCCGAAGGCCTTCATGTCGCACGCCATCAACAACGTGCTCGCGCACATCGCCGCCAACCTCGGCGACGAACTGCGCGAGCCCATGCTGGCCGAGCTGGTGGGCCAGAGCCCGAGCGCGTTCTCGCGGTCGTTCCGCAAGCACACGGGCCAGTCGTTCGTGCGCTATGTGAACCGGCTGCGCATCAGCCGCGCCTGCGAACTGCTCACCAACAGCGAGAAGCCGGTGCTCGACGTCTGCATGGACGTCGGCTTCAACAACGTGTCGAACTTCAACCGGCAGTTCCTTCTGCACAAGCGCATGCCGCCGACCAAGTTCCGCAATTTCCATCGCATGCAGGCCGCGGCCTCGCGTGCCGCCAGTTCGCCGTAGCCGGCGTTCGTTTTTCGTTCCCCGCGTCGTTACCGGCGCGGCGCATCGGGCGCCGCGTGGGGCACGCCTTTGCCCGCGTTTTTTCGACAGCCAACAACCTCAGGAGACAGCCACCATGAAGAACCTTCTCAAAGCCACCGCCCTCACCGCCGCCCTCGCCTGCGGCGCCACCGCCGCACAAGCGCAGGCGCCCAAGCAGCCGCTGCGCATCGGCATGACCTTCCAGGAACTCAACAACCCCTACTTCGTGACGATGAAGCAGGCGCTGGAAGAAGCCGCCGCCAGCATCGGCGCGACCGTGGTCACCACCGACGCGCGGCACGACGTGGCCAAGCAGATCGGCGACGTGGAGGACATGATCCAGAAGAAGGTCGACATCCTGCTGCTGAACCCGACCGACTCCACCGGCGTGCAGTCGGCGGTGCGCTCGGCCAAGAAGGCGGGGCTGATCGTGGTGGCCGTCGATGCGAATGCCCAGGGCCCGGTCGACTCCTTCGTCGGCTCCAAGAACACCGACGCCGGCCGCCTGGCCTGCGAATACCTGGCCAAGAGCATCGGCGAGAAGGGCGACGTGGCGATCCTCGACGGCATTCCGGTCGTGCCGATCCTGGAGCGCGTGAAGGGCTGCCGCGAAGCGCTCGCGAAGTACCCCGGCATCAAGGTGGTGAGCACCCAGAACGGCAAGCAGGAGCGCGCCACCGCGCTCACCGTGACCGAGAACATCCTGCAGGCCAACAAGGACCTCAAGGGCATCTTCAGCGTGAACGACGGCGGCTCGATGGGCGCGCTCGCGGCCATCGACGCGAGCGGCAAGGACGTGAAGCTCACCAGCGTGGACGGCGCGCCCGAAGCGATCAAGGCGATGCAGAAGCCAGGCTCGAAGTTCATCGCGACCACGGCGCAGTACCCGCGCGACCAGATCCGCCTGGCCATCGGCATCGCACTTGCGAAGAAGTGGGGCGCCAACGTGCCGGCGGCCGTGCCGGTCGATGTGAAGCTGATCGACGCAGAAGGCGCGAAGACCTTCACCTGGTAAGCCTCCGGAAGCGCGCCGTGACAACGAACAACAACGCCGAGATGCTCCGGCTGGAAGGCGTCTCCAAGCGCTTTCCAGGCGTGAAGGCGCTCTCGGGCATCGATCTCTCGATCCACAAGGGCGAGGTGCACGCGCTGCTCGGCGAGAACGGCGCGGGCAAGTCCACCCTGATGAAGATCCTCGGCGGCATCTACCAGGCCGACGAGGGCCGCATCTTCATCGACGGCAGCGAGCGCCAGTTCGCGGGCTACAGCGATGCGATCGCGGCGGGCATCGGCATCATCTTCCAGGAGTTCAGCCTCATCCCGTACCTGAACGCGGTGGAGAACATCTTTCTCGGCCGCTACCTGAAGAACCGCTTCGGGCTGATGGACAAGGCGGCGATGAAGCGCTCGGCGCAGCAGCTCTTCGACGAGCTGGGCGTGCAGATCGACCTCGATGTGCCCATCTGCCGCCTCTCGGTCGCGCAGCAGCAGTTCGTGGAAATCGGCAAGGCGCTGTCGCTGAAGGCGCGCCTCCTGGTGCTCGACGAGCCCACCGCCACGCTCACGCCGAACGAGGCCGGGCATCTCTTCAGGATCATGCGCGAGCTGCGCGCCAAGGGCGTGGCGATGATCTTCATCTCGCACCACCTGGACGAGATCTTCGAGGTGTGCGACCGCATCAGCGTGCTGCGCGACGGCGCCAACGCGGGGCACGCGGACGTGGGCGCAACCAATGTGGATGCGCTGGTCCAGATGATGGTCGGCCGCAAGATCGAGCACAACTTTCCGCCCAAGCCCGTGCCCGCACCGCGCGGACGCAAGGTGCTCGAAGTGCCGGAGATCCAGCTTGCCAAGGGCGGGCCGGTCAACAGCTTCGACCTGCACGAAGGCGAGATCCTCGGCTTCGCGGGACTCGTGGGATCGGGCCGCACCGAGCTCGCACTGGGAATGATGGGCGCCGACCGCGTGCACCGAAAGACGGTGCTGCGCAACGGCAAGCCCGTGCGGCTGAACGACCCGACCGAGGCGCTCGCGAACGGCATTGGCCTCCTGCCCGAGAGCCGCAAGGTCGAGGGGCTGATCACCGACTTCACGATCCGCTTCAACATCTCGATGAACAACCTGGGCAAGCACAGGAGCGCGGGTCTCGTGAGCCAGAAGTCGGAGAAGCAGTCGGCCGCCGAACTCGCCAGGCGCGTCGGCGTGAAGGCGCCGAGCATCGAGACGCGCGTGGCCACGCTCTCGGGCGGCAACCAGCAGAAGGTGGTGATCGCGCGCTGGCTGGGCCATGCGAGCGAGGTGCTGATCTTCGACGAGCCCACGCGCGGTATCGACGTCGGCGCCAAGGCCGAGATCTACAGCCTGATGCGCGAGCTCACGCGCCAAGGCAAAGCCATCGTGATGATTTCGAGCGAGCTGCCCGAGATCGTCGGCATGTGCGACCGCGTCGCGGTGTTCTCGGGCGGGTCCATCGTGGCCACGCTCGAGGGCGACTCCATCAACTCGGGCGACATCATGCGCCACGCAACCACAGGGGGTTCGCAATGAATGCCACCGCCAGCCATCCCACGCCGCCGGTTCCTTCGGGCGGATTCTTCACCCAGTTGCGCCGCTCGACGGCCTTCCTTCCGCTGGTGGGGCTGGTCGCGATCTCGGTCTTCATGATCGTCGCGACCGACAACTTTCTCTCGTGGGGCAACCTGCAGAACATCGCGCTGCAGTCGTCGATCAACGCGATCATCGCGGTGGGCATGACGGCCGCGATCCTCACCGGCGGCATCGACCTCTCGGTGGGCGCGGTGGTCGCGCTGTCGGGCACGCTGGCCTCGGGAATGATGGTGCAGTTCGGGCTGCCGCCGATGCTCGCCGTGCCGCTCGGGCTGGCGGTGGGCGTGGTGATCGGCCTCTTCAACGGCTACTGCGTGGCCTACCTGCGCATGCCGCCGATCATCGTGACGCTGGCCACCATGGGCATCGCGCGCGGCATTGCGCTGATCTATACCGGCGGCTATCCGATCGACGGGCTGCCGGAGTCGTTCGCCTTTCTCGGCGGCGGTGTGCTCGCGGGCATCAAGGTACCGATCCTCATCATGCTGGCGACGTACCTCGTGGCGTATGTGCTGCTGAACATGGCGCCGTTCGGGCGGTATGTGTATGCGATCGGCGGCAATGAAGAGGCGACGCGTCTGTCTGGCGTGCGCGTGTCGCGCTACAAGCTGCTCGTTTATGCGTTGAGTGGTCTGACCGCGGCCATCGCCGGCATCGTGCAGGCGGCGCGCGTCACGAGCGGACAACCCGGCGTGGGCGTGGGCTTCGAGCTCGATGCCATCGCGGCGGTGGTGATGGGCGGCACGTCCATCGCAGGCGGACGCGGCGCGATCGTCGGCACGCTGGTCGGTGCGCTGTTGCTCGGCGTGCTGAACAACGGTCTCAACATGATCGGCGTGTCGCCGTATCTGCAATTGATCATCAAGGGCGGGATCGTGCTGCTCGCCATCTTCATCAGCCGCGAAGCCAAACGCTGACCTCTTTTTTGTCTTGCTCCTTCCCCTCCCGGGGGAAGGCTGGGATGGGGGCAAGCGGCGCTGGTTCAACAACAGCGCCTCATCGACCGCCGCTTGCCCCCACCCCTGCCCTCCCCCGGAAGGGGAGGGAGAAAAACCGAACAACCTCTTTGACCTCCACAAGGACCCCATGTCGTATCAAAAACTCCAACCCGGCGCATCAGGCGCCATCGGCGAACTCGCCGCCATGCAGGCCGTCGTCTGCCACGGCCCGAAGGACTACCGGCTCGAAACCGTGCCGATGCCGACCATCAGCCGCAACGAACTCCTGATCTCCATCGCGGCCTGCGGCATCTGCGCCTCCGACTGCAAATGCCACTCGGGCGCGAAGATGTTCTGGGGTGGCGACGGCCAGCCCTCGTGGGTCAAGGCGCCGGTGATCCCGGGTCATGAATTCTTCGGCTACGTCGAGGCACTCGGCGAAGGTGCAGCCGAACACTTCGGCGTCGAGAAAGGCGACCGCGTGATCGCCGAGCAGATCGTGCCCTGCGGCAAGTGCCGCTTCTGCACTTCGGGCAAATACTGGATGTGCGAGGTGCACAACATCTTCGGCTTCCAGCGCCTCGTGGCCGATGGCGGCATGGCCGACTACATGCGGCTGCCGCCAACCTCGCGCGTGCACAAGATCCCCGACGGCATCTCGCTGGAGGACGCGGCCATCATCGAGCCGCTCTCGTGCGCGATCCACACGGTGAACCGCGGCGACATCCAGCTGGACGACGTGGTGGTGATCGCCGGCGCCGGCCCGCTGGGCCTGATGATGGTGCAGGCCGCGCGGCTGAAGACGCCCAAGAAACTGATCGTGATCGACCTCGTGCCCGAGCGCCTTGCGCTGGCAAAAGAGTTCGGTGCCGACGTGACGATCAACCCCAAGACCGAGAACGCCGACGCCATCGTGAAGGGCCTGACCGAGGGCTACGGCTGCGACGTGTACATCGAGACCACCGGCGCGCCCATCGGCGTGACGCAGGGGCTGGAGATGATCCGCAAGCTCGGCCGCTTCGTCGAGTTCAGCGTGTTCGGCTCGGAGACCAGTGCCGACTGGTCGATCATCGGCGACCGCAAGGAACTCGACGTGCGCGGCGCGCACCTGGGGCCGTACTGCTATCCGATCGCCATCGACCTGCTGGCGCGCGGGCTCGTCACCTCGAAGGGCATCGTGACGCACGACTTCCCCCTGACCGAATGGGAGCGCGCCTTCGCGCTGGCAAACTCGCTGGATTCCATCAAGGTGCTGCTCAAGCCGCAGCCCCGATCCTGAAATCCTGAGAGACAACACACCATGAAATACGTGATCGGCGTCGACATCGGCACCCAAAGCACCAAGTGCCTGCTGGTCGGCATCGACGGCAAGGTGCACGCGCAGGCCAGCGCGGCCTACCAGCCCGAGACGCCGAAGCCGCTGTGGGCGCAGCAGGATTGCGCGGTGTGGTTCGACGCGGTGTGCGAGAGCGTGCGCACCTGCGTGGCGAAGAGCGACGTTGCCGCATCGGACATCGCGGCAATGTGCGTGAGCAGCCTCTACGGCGGCGCGGGCATCCCGGTCGATGAGGCCATGCAGCCGCTGCACCCCTGCCTGATCTGGATGGACCGGCGCGCCACCGCAGAAGTCGATGCGGTAAATGCGACGGTCGACGTGGCGCGGCTGCAGGCGATCACCGGCAACGGCGTGGACAGCTACTACGGCTTCACCAAGATCCTGTGGGTGCGCGAGCACCTGCCCGAGGTGTGGGCCAAGACGCGCTGGTTCCTGCCGCCCAACAGCTACATCAACTGGCGGCTCACCGGCGAGCTCGCGGTCGACCACAGCTCGGCCGGCAACATCGGCGGCGTGTACGACGCGGCAGAGCGCGGTTGGTCAGAGGAAGCGCTGGCCATGCTCGGCATCCCGGCGCGCATGATGCCGCCGCGCCTGGTCGAATCGAGCGATGTGGTCGGAGGCCTGAACGCCGAGTGGGCAGCGAAGCTCGGCCTCGCCGAAGGCATGCCGTTGATGGCCGGCGGTGTCGATGCGGCGGTGGCCACCTTCTGCGCGGGCGTGACCGGCAGCGGCGACCACGTGGCCATGATCGGCACCAGCATGTGCTGGGGCTTCGTGAGCCCCACGGTGGATGCGCGCCACAAGCTCATCACGATGCCGCACGTGTATCGCGGTGCCGACCGCAGCTATGTGTTCGGCGGCGCGATCACCGCGGGCGCGGCCGTCACCTGGTTCCGCGAAGCCTTCTGCCAGGCCGAGGTGGCCGAGGCCGCGCGCACCGGCGAAGACGCGCACGCGCTGATCGAGCGCAAGGCCGTCGACGTGCCGCCGGGCGCGGAGGGCCTGGTATTCCTGCCCTACCTCATGGGCGAGCGCAGCCCGATCTGGGATGCGCAGGCCAAGGGCGCGTTCATCGGCCTCTCCCTCGCGCACAGCCGCGCGCATCTGTACCGCGCGGTGCTCGAAGGCGTGAGCTTCGCGCTGCAGCACAACATCGAGGCCGGCCGGCAAAGCGGGCAGCCGCTGGACGAACGCCTGATCGTGGTCGGCGGCGCGGCGCATTCGGACCTGTGGATGCAGATCGTCGCGGACATCACGGGCTACCCGGTGTTCACCATCGAGGAAGAGGTCGAGGCCGCCCTCGGCGCGGCGATGCTCGCGGCGCTCGGCGCGGGGCTGGTCGATGCTGCGACGGCGGAGCGCGGATGGGTCACGCTGGTGGAGCGCGCGCGGCCTGAGCCCGCGGCGCAGGCTGTCTATCGCGAGCGGTTCGATATCTACAAGTCGCTCTACCCTGCGTTGCGCGATGCGATGCACCGAATGAAATGAACCTCCGTTTTTGATTCGGCACGTGTGCATTCGGGGTGCGATCACGCCGACGGGGTACCTTGCTCCGCGAATGTCCCCCGCCTTCGGCTCCTCCTTGATTTCGCTGCGCAATGCACCCCGTCGGCGTGATCGTTGTGAGCAGCGGTCGTTGATCGGCTGCGAACCAGCAGCGTGCCCAAGTGCACAGGGCATCGGGTGCTCCCCGCAGCGAAATCAAGGGGGAGGCCGCAGGCCGGAGGACATTCGCGGAGGGGAGTACCCGGTGGCCTGTGCACCCGCACTGAATCACACCTCTCCAAACAAGACAACAGCACCATGACAACAACCTTCGATTTCTCCACCCGCCGCGCCCTCGTGACCGGCGCGAGCAGCGGCATCGGCCGCGCAGTAGCAGTGCAGCTCGCTCAGTCGGGCGCAGCGGTAACTGCAATGGGCCGCAACATCGCGGCACTCGACGCCCTGCACGCAGAAGCAGGCTGCACACCAATGGCAATCGACGTGGGCGACGCAGCCGCATTGGAACGCGCGCTCGCGACGTTGCCGGCTTTCGACCTCGTGGTGAACTGCGCCGGCATCGCATTGCTCGAATCCGCGCTCGACCTGCAGGCCGAAAGCTTCGACGCCGTGATGGCCGTCAACGCACGCGCCGCGGCACTGGTCGCCTCGCGGTGCGGCAAGGCGATGATCGCGGCCGGCGTGCGCGGCAGCATCGTCAACGTGTCGAGCCAGGCCGCGCTGGTCGCGCTCGATGCGCACCTTTGCTACTGCGCATCGAAAGCCGCGATGGACGCGATCACGCGCTCGCTGTGCCTCGAATTCGGGCCGCACGGCATCCGCGTCAACAGCGTGAATCCGACCGTGACGCTCACGCCGATGGCCGAAGAGGCCTGGGCCGATCCGGCCAAGAGCGCGGCAGTCTTGAGGAACATTCCGATGGGACGGTTTGCGCAGGTCGAAGAGGTGGTCGCGCCGATCCTCTTCCTGCTCTCCGATGGCGCCTCGATGGTCAGCGGCGTGGCGCTGCCGGTCGACGGGGGCTACACGATCGTGTGAGCCGCCCCGGGCTCAGGCGAAGCGCGCGCCGCCGTTCGGCGAATCGAGCAGTTCGTCGAGATTGCGCGAGATCTTCTGCTCGATCTGCTCGCTGAAACTGCTGAACAGGAAGCCCAGCGTGGCTTCGAGCTTGAAGGTGTCGGCGGTCACCTCGACCGTGCCGTCGATGCCGGGGCGGCTGAACTGGGCGACATCGCAGGTCTTGCCCTCGGTGTAGGTGCACTCCAGGCCGTAGTCCTCTTCGACCTGCTGCACCCATTGGCGCGCGACTTCGCGGGCGCCGGCAATGCCCAGCGTGTGGTTTCGTTCGATATGGATGTCAGGCACCGTGATCTCCGTTGTTGCTGTCGCTGGAATGGGTTTGCAGGATACCGGTGGCGGCCTGCAAGGCACTCCGGCGTTCTTCCGTGGTCGGCAGCGCAGCGATGCGCCGGACCTCAGTGTAGAAGCGCGGCCAGTCGCGGCCTTCGCGCTCGAACAGCGCCTCGAAGCTGGGCACGAGGTCGTCGTATGCGCCCTGGGCGCCGAAGGCCGCGTTGTTGGCGCGCGCCACCCAGCCATCGTAGGCGCGCTGGCGCGGGCCGGGCCAGCCCTTCTTCAGCTCGGCATAGCGTGCGCGGAAGTCGGCCATCGCGGCCTTCTTCATCGCCTCGACGGCGGCCCAGTCCTTGGCCTTGGCCTCGGGTGATTCGTACACCTGCGTGAGCGTGCGGCGCGTGTTGAGAGCCAGTGCGCGGAACTCCTGGCGCTGGCCGTCGAACTGCGCGTATTCGCGGCGCGCCGCCTCGCCGGCTTCGCGCTGCAGCCACATCCCGCCGCCGATGCGCTCGACCGCTGTGGCGTAGGACTCGTTGAACACCGTGTCGCCCGGCACGTACAGCACCTGGTGCGCGAGCTCGTGGATCACGAGGCGCGCCAGCTCGCCTTCGGGATAGCCGATGAAGGTGGAGAGCAGCGGATCGCCGCCGGCCCAGTTCATCCAGCCCAGCGTCGAATACGCAGGCACGGGATACACGGCCACTTCGAGGTCGAGTGCGCGCTGCACCTCGGCTTCGGCCTTGGCCGCGTCTTCGCTGTAGTAGCCGCGGTAGCCCACGCAGCCGGCCACCGGAAAGCACCAGCTCTTGAGCGTGAGCGAGTACGGCGGCGCGGCCACCACGTTCCACACGGCGGCGGGGCGGTGCAGGTCGGCGTACGACTTGTAGCTGGCGTTGTCGGGCAGGCCGAGTTCGGCCGAAGCGAAGCGGCGGATGCGCTGGGTGAGCTCGAGCTTGGCCTTCAGCGGCGCCGACGTCGCCGGGTCCGCGAGCCATTCGGGCACGGGCTTGGCGGCCTGCATGATGCCGATGTGGCCCCTGGCGGATTGCCAGTAGTAGCCCAGGTCGGCGCAGCCTGTGAGGAACAGGGCGCCGGCCAGTGTCAATGCGGACAGCCCCCTCACGCGCGTTCGACCTGCACCAAGCAATCGTAGAAGGTCGGGCCGCGGCCGATGTCCGTCAGCCGCTGGCTGGTGAGCTGGTTGACGTTGGTGCCATCGCCGCCGAACTTGCGCCACCAGATGCCCATGCCATGCACCACGCCCTGGCGCGCGCGGCGCGAGACCTCGGCGCGGCAGCGGTGCTCGCCGCGCTGGTTGAACACGCGCACCATCGCGCCGTCTTCGATGCCGCGTGCGGCGGCATCGGCCGCGTGGATCTCCAGCAGCGGCTCGACCTCGATCGCGCGCAGGCTCGTCACGTTGACGAAGGTGGAGTTCAGGAAATTGCGCGCGGGCGGCGAGATCATCGCGAGCGGGAATTCGGTCGAGCTGCCGGCCGGCTCCCAGTTGGGCACGTGGTCGGGCAGGCCGTCCATGCCCATGGCTTCGAGGCGCGCGCTGAAGAATTCGCAGCGGCCCGAAGGCGTGGGGAATTTGCCTTCGGCGAACGGTGCCTCGGGCAGCTTCACGGTGGTGAAGCCTTGGGTCAGCATCTGTGCGTAGTCGATGGCGTTCTCGGCGAACGCGGTGCGGCACAGCGCCTCGTCTTCGTCCGAGAAGCAGGGTTCGTCGAAGCCCATGCGGCGCGCCAGCTCGCGGAACACCCAGGCGTTGCTGCGGGCCTCGCCGCGCGGCGCGACGGCGGGGCGATTCAGCAGCACGTCGGTGTGTCCGTAGCTGGTGTGGATGTCCCAGTGCTCCAGCTGCGTGGTCGCGGGCAAGAGGTAGTCGGCGTAGTCGGCGGTGTCGGTTCGGAACTGCTCCAGCACCACGGTGAACAAGTCCTCGCGCGAGAAGCCGGCGACCACCTTGGCCGAATCGGGCGCCACCGCGACGGGGTTGCTGTTGTAGACCACGATGGCCTTCACCGGCCTGGCCTCGTCGAGCAGCGCATTGCCGATGGTGCTCATGTTGATGGTGCGCGGGCGGCGGCCTGCGAGCAGGTCGGGCCGCTGCAGCGCGGCGCGGTCGACCGGGAAGTGGCCCGAGCTGCTCAGCAACAGCCCGCCCGCCCGATCGCGCCACGCGCCCACGAGCGCCGGCAGGCAGGCGACGGCGCGCGCCGCGTTGCCGCCGCCGCGCACGCGCTGCATGCCGTAGTTCAGGCGGATGGCCGCGGGCCTGGTGGTGCCGTAGGCCTCGGCCAACGCCACGATCTGTGCCTCGGGAATGCCGCAGACCTCGGCCGCACGCGAAGGCGGCCACTGCAGCGCGCGCTCGCGCAGCTGCTCCCAGCCCAGCGTGTGATTGGCGATGTAGTCGTGGTCGAGCCAGTTGTGCACGATCAGCTCGTGCATCAGCGCCAAGGCCAGTGCGGCGTCGGTGCCGGGCAGCAGCGCGATGTGCTCGTCGCATTTGTCCGCGGTTTCGGTCTTGCGCGGATCGATGCACACCAGCCGTGCGCCCGCGCGCTTGGCGGCCTGGGCGTGGCGCCAGAAATGCAGGTTGCTGGCGATGGAGTTGCTGCCCCAGATCAGGATCAGCTTGGCCTCGGCGAAGAACTCGATCCGCATACCGACCTTGCCGCCCAGCGTGTGGACCATGGCCTCGCCGCCGGCCATCGAGCAGATGGTGCGGTCCAGGAGCGACGCGCCCAGCTTGTGGAAGAAGCGCCGGTCCATCGACTCGCCCTGCACCAGGCCCATGGTGCCCGCATAAGAGTAGGGGAGAATTGTTTCCGGATCGCCCTGCAATGACCGAAGATGCGCGGCGATGTCGTCCAGTGCGGCGTCCCACGAGACCGGCTCGAACTGGCCGCTGCCCTTGGGGCCGACGCGCTTCAGGGGCTGCACCAGCCGCTCGGCATGGTCGTTGCGCTCGATGTAGCGCGACACCTTGGTGCAGAGCACGCCGCCGGTGTGCGAGTGAGCGGGATTGCCCTGCAGCTTCACGGCCACGCCGTCCTTGACGGTGGTGACGAGCGCGCAGGTGTCGGGGCAATCGTGCGGGCAGGCGCCCAGCACGGTGGTGGTCTGGGAGGCTGAAGTGGAAGTCGTGGCTTCCAGGGAGTCCGATGCGTGGGCCATCGGACAAGTCTAATTTGTGTGCAGGTAAACGCGCAGAGGGGGTTTTCACAATGGTGAATCGCAGGCATTTTTCTTTGTCCATCGGAGCCGCCGCAACGCTCGGCAGCTTCCGGATCGCACAGGCGCAGAGCGAGGCGCCTTTGGTGCTGGGCCAGTCCGCGCCATTCACCGGCCCGGCCGCGCAGCTGGGCATCCAGTTCCACCAGGGCGCCAAGGTGTTCCTGGACCAGTACAACGCCCAGCCCGGTCGCCGCAACGTGGTGATCAAGAACCTGGACGACGGCTACGAGCCCGACCGCTGCGCCGCCAACACGCAAAAGCTGATCGAGGAGGACGTGTTCGCCCTCTTCGGCTACATCGGCACGCCGACCAGCCTGGCCGCGCTGCCGCTGGCAGTGAAGGACAAGGTGCCGTTCATCGCCCCGTTCACCGGCGCCATGTCGCTGCGCGAGCCTTTCCAGAAGAACGTGTTCCACCTGCGCGCCTCGTACAACGACGAGACGGCGCTGATGGTCAAGCAGCTCACCCACCTGGGCCTGAAGAAGATCGCGGTCTTCTACCAGAACGACGCCTACGGCAAGGCCGGGCTCGACGGCGTGACCCTGGCGCTGGCGCACCAGGATCTCAAGCCGATCGCCATGGCCACGGTGGAGCGCAATTCGGCCGATGTGGCGCAGGCGGTGAAGAGCATCGTGGGCGCGCGGCCCGACGCGGTGGTGCAGGTGGGCGCATACAAAGCCTGCGCGGCCTTCATCCGCGAGGCGCGCAAGGCGAGCTACGGCGGCACCTTCATCAACCTGTCTTTCGTGGGCACGCAGGCGCTGGCGGACGAGCTCGGCAAGGAAGCCGCGGGCGTGATGGTGACGCAGGTGGTGCCCTCGCCCTACAACCCGGCCAATGCGATCACCCGCGAATTCGTCGAAGCGGTGCGCAAGGCGGGCGGCGGGGCGAGCGCGAACTTCTCGAGCATGGAGGGCTACCTTGCCGCGAAGGTGCTGACCGAGGGGCTGCGCAAGGCATCGGGCAAGCTCACGCGCGACAGTCTCGTCGCGGGGCTGGAGAGCATCGACCGGCAGCAGTTCGGTGGGTTCGAGGTGTCGTTTTCGGCGAAGAACCACGTGGGGTCGAAGTTCGTGGAGCTGTCGATGCTTACCGGGGACGGGCGGGTTCGGACTTAGTTCTTGGCGCTCTTGTCTTGTTCAGGGCGGGTGCACAGGCCACCGGGTAGTCCCCTCCGCGAATGTCCTCCGGCCTGCGGCCTCCCCCTTGATTTCGCTGCGGGGAGCACCCGATGCCCTGCGCACTTGGGCACACTGCCGGTGCGTGGCCGATCAACGACTGCTCTGAACACGATCACGCCGATGGGGTGCCTTGCGCAGCGAAATCAAGGAGGAGCCCGAAGGGCGGGGGACATTCGCGGAGCAAGGTATCCCATCGGCGTGATCGCCGCCCCGAACGTTCAGGCGCTCAACCCATCCACGGCTTGAAACATCGCCTGCCGCGCCTGGCTGACGATCTGCCCGCGCCACGCGTCGGTGTCCGTATAGAACGCCTCGACCATGCGTGCACGGATGCCATCGGCCAGGTCGCCCGGCGCGTCCGGGTGCTTGTGCAGCCAGTGGTCCGCGCGCAGTGCGCCGGTCACTTCCAGCATGGGGAGCGTGCCGTATTCGAGCGCGATGCCGGTGTATTCGGCCTGCGGGCATTCGTCGTACACGACGTCCCACATCAGGCCGCGCAGCAGCGCCGAAGTCGATGAGCCGTCGTAGATCGAGGTGACCGGCGCGGCGGGCGTCCCCCACCAGGCGTTCGCGCGGGCATAGGCGAGCTTGTCGTCCTTGCCCGCATAGATGCGTTCGCCGAGTCCGTTGGGACCGAGTCCCGTGTGCAGGTCGATCCAGGCAATGCGCTTTGCACCGGCCGCGTGGCGGCGCAGCACGCTGCGGATCGTCTTGTTGCTCCAGGTGGGCGCCTTGCCGCCGAAGAAGAGGCCATCGTCGAACTGGTATTGCCCGCTGGTGACCGCTGCCTGGTAGGCGGTGGCGCCATGCTTCTCGATCCACTTGTCGATGGCCGCCTGGTTCTCGGGCGTGGGCGGCCAGGTGTCGGGCAACAGCAGCGGATGCAGCTTGGCGTAGGGCTCGTTGACCGGCGCCGGTTTCGAGAAATCGATGAAGTTGCGGTTCAGGTCGACGTTCTCGTGCGTCACGCGCCGGCCGTAGGAAAAGCCGTGCGGGTTGAGCGCATGCACATAGAGCACCGCCACGCCCTGGGCCCTGGCCTTCTCGCGCCACTCGGCATCGTGCAGCGCGAACACCTGCACGCCGCTGCCGCAGTGGCCTTCGACGCCATGGCAGGCGCTGGTGACGACCAGCAGGCGCTCGGCGTTCGCATCGCCGTCGAGCGCCACATCCATCGAGAGTTCTTCGCCGTCGCGCCCCTTGAGCGGATGCGCATGCGGCTGCACGGTGAGGCCCGCGCTCACGCAGCCTTGCAGGAACTTCTGGCGCGCCTGGGCATAGCGCGGCGAAAAGGCCTCGCCGATACCGATCATGAGACGTTGCCGCCGGGCTTCTTGAGGAACTGCTCGGCGATCTGCACCCAGCAGGTGGCGCCGAGCGGAATGAGATCGTCGTTGAAGTCGTAGCTCGCGTTGTGCAGCGTGCAGGGGCCTTCGCCGTGGTGCACGTCGCGGTGTGTGCCGTCGCCGTTGCCGATGAAGGCATAGGCGCCGGGCTTGGCCTGCAGCATGAAGGCGAAGTCTTCGGAAGTCATGGCGGCCTCCTGCTTCAGCACGTTCTCGGCGCCGACGATGCCGGCCATCACATCGCGCGCGAAGTGGGCTTCGGCCTCGGTGTTGATGGTGGGCGGGTAGTAGCGCTCGAAGCGGAAATCGCAGGTCGCGTCGTGCGCCGCGCAGATGTGCTCGGCGATCTGCCGCATCCTGGCCTCGATCATGTCGAGCACCTCGATGGAGAAAGTGCGCACCGTGCCCGACAACTCGCAGTTGTCGGGAATCACGTTGTTGGCTTCGCCCGCATGGATGGTGGTGACCGAGATCACGGCCGAATCGGTCGGCTTCATCTTGCGCGTGAGGATGGTCTGGAAGGCCTGCACGATCTCGCAGGCGATCGGCACCGGGTCGATGCCGGTCTGCGGCAGCGCCGCGTGGCCCCCCTTGCCGATCACGTTGACGTGGAACTTGTTGCCCGACGCCATCACCGGGCCGGGGCTCACCGCGAACTGACCGGCCTTCATGCCGGGCCAGTTGTGCATGCCGAAGACGGCGTCCATGGGGAACTGCTCGAAGAGCCCTTCCTTGATCATTTCGCGGGCGCCGCCGCCGCCCTCTTCGGCCGGCTGGAAGATCAGGTAGACGGTGCCGTCGAAATTGCGATTTTTCGCCAGGTGCTGGGCGGCTGCGAGCAGCATCGCGGTGTGGCCGTCGTGGCCGCAGGCGTGCATCTTGCCGTGGTGCTTGCTGGCGTGGGCGAAGGTGTTGAGCTCGGTGACGGGCAGTGCGTCCATGTCGGCGCGCAGGCCCACGGCGCGGTTGCTGGTGCCGTTCTTGACGATGCCGACGACGCCGGTCGTGCCAAGGCCCCGGTGAATGGGAATGCCCCATTCGGTGAGCTTGCCTGCCACCACGTCGGCGGTGCGGACTTCTTCGAAGCAGAGTTCAGGGTGGGCGTGGAGGTCACGTCGGACGGCGGCGATGCCGGCCGCCTGCGTGACGAGCGAATCGATGAGTTTCATGGGGCACAGTCTAGGCTTTGCGGAATGCGCCGCAAAGACCGTGCCGGGCAAACCCTCAGCGGCCGAGGCTCTTCAGGTACTCGGTGCGCGCGGCCAGCGCGGTGTCGGTGAAGTCGGTGAAAACGCCGTCCACGCCGAGCTTGTAATAGATCGCGTACTCGTTCTTGCCGTCCTTGTTGTAGTCGGCTGCCAGGCGGCGCGACTCGTTGCGGAAGGTGAAGGGATGCACGAAGAGGCCGGCCTTGTGCGCGTCGGCGATCAGCGTGGTGGGCGAGACCGAGGTGGCATCGGCGTCGTTGACCTTGCCGTCCTTGTTCACGTCGATGGGCTTGCCATCGGGGCCGATGCTGCCCTTGATGGTCACGATGTAGCGCTTCCACGGACCGATGCCGTCGGCGTAGGTCTTGATCTCGGCCAGGCCCGCGGGCGTGACCATGGCGTCGAAGTTGCGCGTGTCGCCGGCCTTGGTCCAGTCGTAGGGACGGTCGCTGGGAACCGCGAAGGTCACGGCACCGGTCTTGAGGTCGACGCTGTCGCCGTCGATCAGCTGGATGATCTTCGTGTTCAGGCCCTTGGCTTTCATGTACTTCAAGCTGCCCGGCTCGAACGACTGCACGTAGATCGGCGCGGTCTTGCTGTTCCAGCCGGCGGCGTTGATGGCGGCGACGACCTTGTCTTCCAGCGGCAGGCCCAGCTCGCGGAAGTAGGTCGGGTTTTTGGTCTCGGGGTAGATCGCGATGGTGCGGCCGGTTTCCTTCGACTTGGCCTTGGCGAAATCGATGATCTCCTGGAAGGTCGGGATCTTGAACTTGCCGTTGAATTCCTGCGGGCGCTCGGCGTCGGTGGAGATGCCGCCCAGCGTCTTGATCTCGGCCAGCGTGAAGTCGTTGCTGAACCAGCCGGTCTGGGTCTCGCCGTCGACCTTGATGGTCTTCTTGCGCGAGGCGAAGCGGGCGTGCTTGGCGACGTCGGTGCTGATGGCCAGGTTGGGGTCGTGGCGGGCGATGAGCACGCCGTCCTTGGTGGAGACCAGGTCCATCTCGATCACGTCGGCGCCCAGTTCGATGGCGCGCGCATAGGCTTCGAGCGTTTCCTCCGGCAGGTAGCCCGAGGCGCCGCGGTGGGCGATGACCAGCGGCGGCTTGCCGTCGAGCGTCAGCAGCTTGTTGGCCGGGCCGGTGGTGCTGCAGGCCGCAACGCACAGGGCGGCGGTGGCGGTCAGGGCGATCTGAAGGGTGCGCATGGTTTTTTTCTCCATCCAAAAGAGGCGCAGGGTACCCGCTCCCGATAACAGCCGGAACAACCGCCGACGCGGGGCATCGACTTCTTGGACAATCTGTTGCATGCCCCACACGCTTTCCCCTCAAAGCCTCGCGCTGGCCCAGTCGCTGGTGCGCATGAACACCATCAGCGCGAACAGCAACCTCCAGCTGATCGACCTCGCACAGAGCCACCTCGCCGCCCTCGGCGTGAAGAGCCGCATCACCTACAACGCCGGACGCACCAAGGCGAACCTGTTCGCCACGCTGGGCGAGGGCAAGCCGGCCGGGGTGATCATTTCAGGGCACACCGATACGGTGCCCTGGGACGGGCAGGCCTGGAGCGTGGACCCGCTCTCCGCCACGGTGATGAACGAGCGCCTCTACGGCCGCGGCTCGGCCGACATGAAGAGCTTCATCGCCATCGCCCTCTCCAACGCCAGGCGCTTCCTTGAAAGCGACTCGCCCTTCGCGGTGCACTTCGCCTTCAGCTACGAGGAAGAAATCGGCTGCTTCGGCGTGAAGGAACTCATCGCCGACATGCGCGACGCGGGCATCAAGCCGCTCGCCTGCATCGTGGGCGAACCCACCAGCATGGTTCCGGCCATCGCCCACAAGGGCGTGTACCGCTACAAGTGCTGTGTGCGCGGCAAGGAGGCGCATTCGTCGCTCACGCCCAGGTCGGTGAACGCCATCGAGATGGCCGCGCGCGTGATCGGCAAGGTGCGCGACATGGCCGAGGACTTCGAGCGCAGCGAGCCGCGCTACGAGGGCTTCGACGTGCCCTTCAGCACCGCGAGCGTAGGCCAGTTCCACGGCGGCATCGCCGACAACGTGGTGCCGCGCGATGCCGAGTTCCGCTATGAATTCCGCGACCTGCCCACGGCCGACGCCAAGCGCATGCAGTCCGACGTGCTGGCCTATGCCGCGAGCATCGAACCCGCGATGAAAAAGGTGGCGCCCGATGCGGGCTTCAAGTTCGAGACGATCTGCGAGATCCCGAGCTTTCTCGGTGCAGCCAGCGACCCCATCACGCTGCTCGCGCAGCGCCTCGCGGGCGAGGACCGCACCACCTTGGTGGCCTTCGGCACCGAAGCGGGCCTGTTCAAGAACGCGGGCATCCCCACCGTGGTGTGCGGCCCGGGCAGCATCGAGCAGGCGCACCAGCCGGACGAATTCGTGAGCCTCGAACAACTCGCGCGCTGCGAGCTGTTCATGGAGCGCCTCGCCACTTCGCTCACCATTGGCTGAAGACCAGAGCAGCATCGCGCTGCGGCGCATGAAGCGCGTCGCGCTCGGCCTGCTGTGCGCGGCGGCGCTGCTCTACGCGGTGGCCAGCGCACTGCATGCGCAGCATCCGGCCTGGGGCTACGTGGCCGCCTTCGCCGAAGCCGCGATGGTCGGCGCGATTGCCGACTGGTTCGCGGTGGTGGCGCTGTTCCGCCATCCGCTGGGGCTGCCGATTCCGCACACCGCGATCATCCCGAGCAACAAGGACCGTATCGGCGCCAAGCTCGCGGGCTTCATCTGCAACAACTTCCTGAGCACCACGCAGGTGCTCGCCAAGCTGCGCGAATTCGACACCGCAAAGCGCATCGCCGATTGGCTGGCCCGGCCCGCGAGCGGCGAGAAGCTGGGTGAATGGGGCGTGGCCGCCGCGCGATATGGGCTCACGGCCTTCGACGACGAGCGGGTGCGCGCCTTCATGAGCCGCGCCGCGGCGGCGGGCCTCGAAAAGATCGACCTTTCGCGCCTTACCGGCCAGGCGCTCGATGCACTCACCGCGGGCGGGCGCCACCAGGCGCTGCTCGACGACGTGCTGCAGCAGGTGGCGGGCCTGCTCGAAGGCGACGAGGTGCAGGCGCACATCACCGAGGCCATCGCGCGCGAGATCAAGACGCTGCGCTACGTGGGCCTGGACCAGGTCGCGGCCAAGCTCGCCACGCGCAAGATCGTCGCCGCCGTCGCACACACCATCGGCGAGCTCGCGGCCGAGCCCGACCACCCGATGCGCAAGCGTTTCGACCACTTCGTCGACGACTTCGTGGTGCGCCTGAAGCTGGACCCCGATTTCCAGCAGCGCGGCGAACAGATCCGCGCCGAGTTGATGGCGCACCCGGCCCTGGGCGACTACCTGCACGGGCTCTGGGGCGAACTGCTCGCATGGCTGGACGAGGACCTGCGCCGCAGCGACTCGACGATCCGCCAGCGCATCGCGTCGATGGCCGGTGCGCTGGGCACGCGGCTGCAGGCGGACGAGGCCATCCGCCACTGGATCAACGAACAGATCGAGGCCGCCGCGCCGCTGGCCATCGAGCGCTACCGCGAAGACATCCGCCGCTACGTCGAGGAGCGGGTGGGCGAATGGAACGCCGAGGAAATGACGGTGGAGCTGGAGCGGCACATCGGGCGCGACCTGCAGTTCATCCGCATCAACGGCACGCTGGTGGGCGGGCTGGTGGGCTTGCTGATCCACACCGTCACGCAGCTGCTGCGCGGGTAATCCGCAGCGGACAAAAGTCCGCATGTCGCGGGCGGGACTGGGCCGCATCCCCGTCCTCCTTCTAGACTGCGCGCGCACCCACAAGAAGGAGAAGACATGCCCCGCCGCCCTTTCCGCGCTGCCGCGCTGGTCGCCACGTTCGCCCTGCTGGGCGCCTGCAGCACGGTTTCACGGCCGCCATTCGCGCTGCCGGCCGTGCTGACTTCCCCATCCACGGCCCCTGTGGCCGCCACCCGGCCCGCTTCGTGGGCCGCGCCCGAGGCGCTGGTGCCGCCGTCGTCGTTCTCGGGCGTGCATGGGCTGGCCATCGATGCGAAGGGGCGGCTGCTCGCGGGCTCGGTGCTCGGCAACACGCTGTGGGAGGTCGACCGCACCACGGGCGCGGCGAAGGTGCTGATCGACGCGCCCGAAGGCCAGGCCGACGACATCGCGGTCGGCCCCCAGGGCGAACTGGCCTGGACCAACTACCTCATGGGCATGCTGCGCTACCGCGAGAGCGACACCGCGCCGCTGCGCGTGCTCGCCAAGGACCTGCCCGGCCTCAACTCGCTGGACTTCGACCGCAAGAGCGGCAAGCTCTACGCCTCGCAGGTGTTCCTGGGGGATGCGCTGTGGGAAATCGACCGCACCGGCCAGAAGCCCCCGCGGCTCATCAAGAAGGACATGGGCGGCTTCAACGGCTTCGAGGTCGGGCCCGACGGCCTGCTCTACGGGCCGCTGTGGTTCAAGGGCCAGGTCGTGAAGATCGATCCGGCGAACGGCAACATGACCGTGATCGCGGACGGCTTCAAGATCCCGGCCGCGGCCAATCTGGACGGCAAGGGCAACCTCTGGGTGGTCGATGCGCGCAGCGGCGAACTGGTGCGGGTGGAACTGGCCACTGGCAGGAAGACGGTGGCGAAGCAGCTGCGGCCCTCGCTGGACAACCTGGCCATCGCTCCGGACGGCACGATCTACGTGTCGAACATGGCCAACAACGAGGTGCAGGCCTTCAACCCCGCCACCGGCGAGCTGCGCACGCTCACCAGCGGCAAGCTGGCGGTGCCCGCCGGCCTGAAGATCGACGGCGACACCCTCTGGGTGGCCGACGTCTTCGGCTTCCGGCAGGTGGACGTGCGCACCGGCGAGGTGCGCGACGTGTTCCGCATGCAGCGCGACCCGGAGCTCGACTATCCCTTCGCGGTCGGGCTGTCGGCCAAGCTGTTTGCGCTGACCTCGTGGTTCACCGGCACGGTCCAGCTGGTCGACCGCCAGACGCTCAAGACGGTCGAAACCATTCACGGCCTGAAGGCGCCGTTCGATGCGATTCCCATGCCCGACGGCAGCGTGATCTATGCGGAACTCGCCGCTGGCAGCATCACGCGCGCCAGCGGGCCGAAGTTTGCAGACAAGTCAGTGCTTGCTAGCGGCCTGAATGGCCCGGTGCAGATGGTCTTGGGCCAGGACGGTGCGCTCTATGTCACCGAGGCTGCCGGCAAGCTGCTGCGCATTCCACTGGATGCCAGCGCGCCGCTGCGCACCATCGTAGAGGGCCTTGCGCTGCCCGAGGGCGTGGCGCAAACGCCTTGGGGCACGTTCATCGTGGCCGAGAGCGCGGCGCGGCGGCTGGTGGAAATCGATCCGGCCAACGGCACCCGCCGGACCATCGCCGAGAACCTGCCGATCGGCCTCGCGCCCGGGCCCGGCCTTCCGCCGCCGTATGTAGTTACCGGCGTCGCCGTGGGCCGCGACGGCACGGTCTACATGAGTGCGGATCGCAACAATGCGATATATCGAATTCGCGCCGTAAGGTAGCGTAACGATAAGTACAGATTTCGATTTACTTTTAAAAACAAATATTACAAACTGGCCGGGACGCCGAAAGGTGCCCCGATCACATCCGGTTTTCGAGGGCGGCCGGGCGTTTCTCTGAAAGGAAAAAACGCATGACTCCCCTCGTCGTAGGCCAGTTGCTGTCGCCCGAGTACTCCCTGGGGCTGGTGGCGCTTTCATTCCTCATCTCGTTCGCGGGATCGCTGGTGGCGCTGATCTGCGCGGGACGCATGGTCAACGCGGACGGCAAACCCAACCTGGCCCTCGTGGCCTGCGCCGCGGTGGCGCTCGGGGGCATCGGCATCTGGTCGATGCACTTCATCGGCATGCTGGCCTATCGGCTGCCGGTGGCCATCTCGTACAACATGCCGCTGACGATCGTGTCGCTGGTGGCGGCCATCCTGATTTCCGGCATCGCCCTCTACCTGGCCGGCGGCCGGCGCAAGTTCAGCAAACCCGGCTGGGCCGCCGGCAGCCTGCTGGCCGGGCTGGGCGTCTGCGTGATGCACTACATGGGCATGTTCGCGATGAACATGCGCGCCTCGATGGAGTTCGACCTGGGCACCGTCGTGCTGTCGGTGGTGATCGCCATCACCGCCGCAGCGGCCGCCCTGTGGCTGGCCTTCAACCTGCGCAAGCTCAGCCACCAGATCGCGGCCGCCGCGGTGATGGGCGTGGCGGTCTGCACGATGCACTACGTGGGCATGACCGCCGCCAGCATGATCTGCACGGCCGCGGCACCGACCGACGCGCTCGCCATCGGCGGCAGCTACATGGGCCTGTCGGTGTTCGGAACGGCCGGTGCGGTGCTGATCTTCATCTACTGGGTGGCCACCGGCAGCAGCCTCGACGCGCCAGCGCCGCAGCGCGCCCGCCCCCGCACCAGCTAGTTGGCGCAAGCGGGCCCGGAGCCCGCGACCTACAGTCCGTGCAGAGCGAAAACAAGCGATCTGCACAGACCCATGCCCGTCATCGAATCCCGGCTGCCATCGGCCAGCGACACCTTCCAGGCCAACCGCACCGGCATGCTCGCGCTGCTGGACCAGGTGCGTGCGCACGAGGCCCGCGCCGCGGCCGCATCCGGTGCTTCGGCCGAGCGCTTCGCCAGGCGTGGCCAGCTGCTGCCGCGCGAGCGCCTGGCGCTGTTGCTAGATACCAGCGCGCCCTTTCTTACGCTGGCGTCCCTCGCAGGGCTCGGCCATGACAACCCGGATCTCTCGAAGAGCGTGCCCGGCGGCGGCCTGATCTCCGGCATCGGCCAGGTCGCGGGCGTGCGCTGCATGGTCAGCGCCTCCGACTCCGGCATCGACGCCGGCGCGCTGCAGCCCATGGGCCTGGACAAGCAGCTGCGCGTGCAGGAGATCGCACTCGAGAACAAGCTGCCCTACGTGCAGCTGGTCGAAAGCGCCGGCGCCAACCTCATGCAGTACCGCGTGCAGGACTTCGTGCGCGGCGGCAGCATCTTCCGCAACCTTGCGCGCCTGTCGGCCGCGGGGCTGCCGGTCGTGACGGTGACGCACGGCTCCTCGACCGCGGGCGGCGCCTACCAGACGGGCCTGTCGGACTACATCGTGATGGTGCGCGACCGCACACGGGCCTTTCTCGCAGGTCCTCCTCTGCTGAAGGCCGCCACCGGCGAGATCGCGACCGAGGAAGAACTGGGCGGCGCCGTGATGCACACCCACATCTCGGGCCTGGGCGACTACCTCGCCGAAGACGACCGCGACGCCATCCGCATCGCACGCTCGATCCTCGGCGGCATCGACTGGCCCCGCAACGAAGCCGCACGTGAGTTCACACCGCCGCGCTACGACGCCGAGGACCTGCTGGGCATCATGCCGATCGATGGCCGCCGGCCGGTGGACATGCGCGAGGTCATCGCGCGCATTGCCGACGGCTCCGAGTTCCTCGAATTCAGCGAGCACTACGGCAGCGCCACCGTCTGCGGCCACATCCGGCTCGAAGGGCATGCGGTGGGCATCGTCACCAACAACGGCCCGATCGATTCCGACGGCGCGACCAAGGCCACGCATTTCATTCAGGCGTGCTGCCAGTCGCGCACGCCCATCGTCTACCTGCAGAACATCACCGGCTACATGGTGGGCCGCGCGCACGAGGAAGCCGGCATCATCAAGCACGGCGCGAAGATGATCCAGGCCGTGACCAACGCCACGGTGCCGCAGATCACGCTGTACTGCGGTGCCTCGTACGGCGCGGGCAACTACGGCATGTGCGGGCGCGGCTTCGCGCCGCGCTTCTGCTTCTCGTGGCCCAACGCGCGCACCGCGGTGATGGGCGGCGAGCAGGCTGCCAAGACCATGGCCATCGTCATGGAGGCGGGCATGGCGCGCAAGGGCGCGGTCGACACCGCGAAGATCGATGCGATGCAGCAGCAGATCGTCGAGCGCTTCGACCGGCAGATGAGCGTGTTCACCACCAGCGCGATGCTGCTGGACGACGGCGTGATCGATCCGCGCGACACGCGCGCGGTGCTGGCCGAAGTGCTGTCTGTGTGCCGCGATGCCGATGCGCGCGTGCCGCAGGCGATGCAGTTCTCGGTGGCGAGGCCATGAACACCAACATGCACGCATTCAGCAAGATCCTCATCGCCAACCGCGGCGAAATCGCGGTCCGCGTGATGCGCACCGCGCGCGCCATGGGCTATCGCACGGTGGCCGTGTATTCGAGCGCCGACGCCGATGCGGAGCACGTGCGGCAAGCCGACCAGGCCGTGTGGATCGGCGAGTCGCTGCCCGCACAGAGCTACCTGAACATCGCCGCGATCATCGAGGCCGCACGCACGAGCGGCGCTCAAGCCGTTCACCCCGGCTACGGCTTCCTTGCAGAGAACGCGGCGTTCGCGCAAGCCTGCCGCGACGCGGGTCTGATCTTCATCGGACCCTCGCCCGAAGCCATTCGCGCGATGGGCGACAAGGCCGGTGCCAAGCGCCTGATGCAAGCGGCGGGTGTGCCGTGCATTCCCGGCTACCAGGGCGAAGACCAGAGCCAGCCCACGCTGGCCGCCGAAGCCGCGCGCATCGGCTGGCCCGTGATGATCAAGGCGACCGCCGGCGGCGGCGGGCGCGGCATGCGGCTTGTGACGTCGGCCGAAGCGTTCGCCGATCTGCTGCAGAGCGCGCAGTCCGAAGCGCTCAATGCCTTCGGCGATGCGACCGTGATCCTGGAGCGCGCCATCGTCGCGCCGCGCCACATCGAGATCCAGGTGTTCGCCGACCGCCACGGTAACGCCATCCACCTCGGCGAGCGCGACTGCTCGGTGCAGCGGCGGCACCAGAAGGTGATCGAGGAATCGCCCTCGCCAGCTGTGTCTGCCGAGCTGCGCGAACGCATGGGCGCGACGGCCGTCGCGGCGGCGAAGGCCATCGCGTACGAAGGCGCGGGCACGCTCGAATTCCTGCTCGATGCAGAAGGCCAGTACTGGTTCATGGAAATGAACACGCGGCTGCAGGTCGAGCATCCGGTGACCGAGGCGGTGACGGGGCTGGACCTGGTCGAGCTTCAGTTGCGCGTCGCCGCCGGTGAACCGCTGCCGCTCACGCAGCAAGACGTGCGGATGCGCGGTCACGCCATCGAAGTGCGCCTGTGCGCCGAAGACCCGCAACAGGGCTTCATGCCGCAGAGCGGCACGCTCGCCGCGTGGCGGCCTTCGCCGGCCCTTCGCACCGAGCACGCGTTGCGCGATCGCGCCGAAGTGCCGGCTTTCTATGACTCGATGATCGCGAAGCTGGTGTCGCACGGCCGCACCCGCGACGAAGCAAGGCAGCGTCTCATCGCAGGCCTGCAGGACACAGTGGCGCTCGGCATCGCGACGAACCAGCAGTTTCTGCAGCGCGCGCTGTCGCACCCGGTGTTTGCCGAGGGCGCGGCGACGACGGCCTTCATCGCCGCGCATGCCGATGCATTGCTTGCACCCGATACCGCTGCCGAGGACCACGCCGCATTGCTGGCCGCACTGCTGCTTCAACTCGGCGGACGCGGCTGGCCTTCAGCGCTCGCGCACACGCTGCCCAATGCCCTGCGCTTTGCGCTCAACGGCAAGGTGCATGCGGCGCGGGTGACGCCGCAGGGCGCGGGCCGTTTCGATGTGGCGCTGGACGCCCATGCGCCGGCGCGGATCAAGTTGCTTTCGCTGCCCGGCGATGGCGCTGTGCGGTTCTCATGCAACGGTGTTTCCGAGCAGGCCATGTCAGTGCGTGAGTCCGCCGCCCACCTGTGGTTTCACTTCCGAGGCCGGGCGTTCGAACTCCAGGATCTCACGCATGTGGCGGTCCCTCGCGCCGGTGCCGCAGGCGGCGACGGCCTGCTGCGCGCCTCGATGAATGGCCGCGTCATTGCGCTGCTGGCCGCCGAGGGCGACACGGTCGCTGCCGGGCAGCCCCTCGTCACGCTCGAAGCGATGAAGATGGAACACGTGCACTGCGCGCCCCGCGCCGGCCGCGTTGCCGCGCTGCATGTGGCCGTGGGCGCACAGGTGGCCGCGCGCCATGTGGTGGCGGAGATTGCCGACGCCTGACGCGGCGCACCGTCTTTTCGATTTCCAGAAAGCCATTCGAATGAACGCTCCCTCCCGCTACCGTTCCGTGTTCTCGCCCGGCCTGTTCGCCGGGCAGGTGATCGTCGTCACCGGCGGCGGCTCGGGCATCGGCCGCTGCACGGCGCACGAACTCGCATCGCTGGGCGCGCAGGTGGTGCTGGTCGGCCGCAACAACGAAAAGCTGCAACAGGTGCAGGCCGAGATCGCCACGGCCGGCGGCAAGGCCAGCACGCAGGCCTTCGACATCCGCCAGGAAGAAGCCGTGCGCGCGGCGATTGCCGAAGTCGTCGCCGCACACGGCCGCATCGACGGCCTCGTCAACAACGCCGGCGGCCAGTACATCACCCCGCTCGCCGCCATCTCGGCCAAGGGCTGGGAAGCGGTGATCCACACCAACCTCACGGGCGGCTTCCTCGTTGCGCGCGAATGCTTCGTACAGAGCATGCAGGCCCATGGCGGCGCCATCGTCAACATCGTGGCCGACATGTGGGGCTCGATGCCCAACATGGGCCACAGCGGCGCCGCGCGCGCAGGCATGGTGAGCTTCACCGAGACGGCGGCGCTCGAATGGGCCGCGAGCGGCGTGCGCGTGAACGCCGTGGCACCGGGCTACATCGCATCGAGCGGCATGGACCACTACCCGCCCGAAGCCGGCGACATGCTGCGCGCCATGCGCAAGACCGTGCCCGCGGGCCGCTTCGGCAACGAGGCCGAGACCTCCGCGGCCATCGCCTTCCTGCTGAGCCCCGCGGCGAGCTTCATCAGCGGCAGCGTGCTGCGCGTGGACGGTGCGCGGCCGCAGGTGCGCATGGGCTGGCCGATGGCGTTGCCGGATGAAGCGGCACAGCAACGCCCCGCGGTGCGGCCTTTCGACGGCTTCCATCTGGCGCAGACGCCGCGCGTGTTCCAGGACAAAGAAACGAACGACTGATTGATTGATCGGAGACAAGCGACATGCAGTACACCCACGAACACCTCGAGATCCAGAAGACGCTGCGCCGCTTCATCGACGAGGAAATCAACCCGCACGTCGACGAATGGGAAGAGGCCGAGATCTTTCCCGCGCACGAGGTCTTCAAGAAACTGGGCAACCTGGGCCTCCTCGGCCTCAACAAGCCCGAGGCCTTCGGCGGCGGTGGCCTCGACTACTCGTATGCGATGGCCATGGCGGAGGCGCTGGGCCACATCAGCTGCGGCGGCGTGCCGATGGCCATCGGCGTGCAGACCGACATGTGCACGCCCGCGCTCGCGCGCTTCGGCAGCGACGAGCTGCGCCGCGAGTTCCTCGCCCCCGCCATCGCGGGCGACATGGTCGGCTGCATCGGCGTGAGCGAACCCGGCGCGGGCAGCGATGTGGCGGGCCTCAAGAGCCATGCACGCAAGGACGGCGACGACTACCTCCTCAGCGGCCAGAAGATGTGGATCACCAACAGCCTGCAGGCCGACTGGATGTGCATGCTCGTCAACACCAGCGACGGCCCAGTGCACCGCAACAAGTCGCTCGTGATGGTGCCGATGAACCTCCCGGGCATCGAGAAGGCGAAGAAAATCCGCAAGATAGGCATGAATTCGAGCGACACCGGGCTCATCTACTTCGACAACGTGCGCGTGCCGCAGCGCTACCGCATCGGCGAGGAAGGCCAGGGTTTCGTCTACCAGATGCAGCAGTTCCAGGAAGAACGCCTCTGGGCCGCCGCGAGCTCGCTCGAACCGATGGAAGACTGCATCGCCCAGACCATCGAATGGGCGCAGCAGCGCCACATGTTCGGCGGCACGCTGGCCGACCAGCAGTGGGTGCAGTTCAAGCTGGCTGAGTTGAAGACCGAGGTGGAAGCGCTGCGCGCCCTCACCTACCGCGCCTGCGACCTGCATGTGCAGGGCCAGGACGTGCTCGAACTCGCCTCGATGGCCAAGCTCAAGACCGGGCGGCTCACGCGGCAGGTGTCCGACACCTGCCTGCAGTTCTGGGGCGGCATGGGGTTCACGCTGGAGAACCGCGTGTCGCGGCTCTATCGCGACGGGCGCCTGGGCTCGATCGGCGGCGGCGCGGACGAAGTGATGCTGGGCATCCTCGCGAAGACGATGGGCATTGCCAAGCGGCCGCCGCGCGGCTGAAGAAGCTTGCAGCGCATGGACGCCGAACTGCAAGCCGATCGCGCGGCGCTCGCCGACACGGTGCGGCGCTTTGCCGAGAGCGAGATCGCGCCGAACGTCGAAGCCTGGGACGACGCGGGCGAATTTCCGCGCGCGCTCTACACGCGCGCCGCGGACCTTGGCCTGCTCGGTCTCGGCTATCCCGAGGCGTTCGGCGGCACGCCGGCTTCGTATTCGCTGAAGCTCCCGGCATGGATCGCCCTCGCGCGCCACGGCAAGAGCGGCGGTGTGCTCGCGAGCCTGTTCTCGCACAACATCGGCCTGCCGCCGGTGGTGCTGCATGCGAGCGACGAGGTGCGCAGCGAGGTCGTGCCCGCCGTGCTGCGCGGCGAGAAGATCGCCGCGCTCGCGATCACCGAGCCCGGCGGCGGCTCCGATGTGGCTGCGCTGCGCACGACGGCAAGGCGCGACGGCGACCACTACGTGCTGAACGGCGAGAAGACCTTCATCACCTCGGGCATGCGCGCGGACTGGATCAGCGTGGCCGTGCGCACCGGCGAAGGGCGCGGTGCGGGCGGCATCTCGATGCTGCTGGTGCCCGGCGATGCGGTCGGCCTTTCGCGCACGCGCCTCACGAAGATGGGCTGGCTGTGCTCCGACACCGCGACGCTGCACTTCGACAATGTGCGCGTGCCGGCCCGCTACCTGCTCGGGAATGAAGGCGCGGGCTTTCGCATGGTCATGGGCAACTTCAACGGCGAGCGCATCGGCCTCGCAGCCGGGGCACTCGGCTTCGCGCAGGCCTGTCTCGACGAAGCGCTGGCTTGGTCGCGCGAGCGCAAGACCTTCGGCGCCGCACTCATCGAGCACCAGGCGGTGCGCCACAAGCTGGTGGACATGCAGATGCGCATCGCCTCCACCGAGGCGTGGCTGGAGGCCGTGTGCGCCGAGGGCGATGCGCACGAAGCGGCGGGCAGCCTCAACGCGCCCGAATGGGTGGCCCAGGTCTGCATGCTCAAGAACCACGCGACGCAGACCATGCAGTTCTGCGCCGACCAGTCGGTGCAGATTCTCGGCGGCATGGGCTTCATGCGCGGCACGGTGAGCGAGCGCATCTACCGCGAGGTCAAGGTGATGATGATCGGCGGCGGGGCCGAGGACATCATGAAGGAGCTGGCGGCGCGGCAGCTCGGGTGGTTGTAGCGTCCCATTTCTTCGCCTGCGGAAAACTGTTCTTCATCGGCGGGGCGTGCGGGTCATGGCCTTTCGCGCGGGGCCTGCTTACCATCGATCGCACACGGGAGCCGCCGTTCGGCCCCCTTCATCCGCATCCAGCAGGAGCCCGCGTGATCTTCGTTTTCCACCTCCTCGACAAGCCCGAGTCCACCGCGCTTCGCCATGCGGTCCGCCCCGCGCACAAGGCCTACCTGGCCCAGGTGGCCGACCGCATCGCCTTCGCCGGGCCGCTGCTGTCCGACGACGGCAAGACCATGATCGGCAGCCTGCTGGCCATCGACTTCGCGAGCCGCGAAGCCGCGGAGCAATGGCAGGCCGACGAGCCTTCACACGCGCCGGTGTTTATGCAACTAACTCGGTGTTGCCTTTCACGAACCTGTGGCCGCAGAAGGCCGGGTTTCCGCCCGCAGAATGAGCAAGCCCCGCACCATGTTCAAGCACATCGTGATGTGGGACCTGCGCGGCGAATCGTCCGAGCAAAAGGCAGAGGCCTCGCAATTGCTCAAGCGCAAGTTCGAATCGCTGCGCGGGCAGATCCCCGGCTTGCTGCACCTCGAAGTGGGCGTCGATTCGAGCCGCATCGGCTATGCCTGCGACGTGGTGCTCTACAGCGAGTTCGACAGCCAGGCATCGCTCGATGGTTATGCCACGCATCCCGCGCACCTGCGGGTGCGCGAGGAACTGGGCGACCTGCGCATCGCGCGGCACCAGGTCGACTACGCGGCCGGGTGAGCGCCGCCGGTCAGCCGTTCTTTTCGGATTCGCCGCCCTGTTGCGCGGCCTGCGCCGCGCGCAGCTTGTCCTTCTTGCTCGGCCGCTTGCCCTTGATGCCACCCGTGCCCGATGCATCGACCAGCGGCACGGCCGCCTCGGTCGGCTCGAAGCCTTCGATGCGCTCGCGCGGCAGGTGGAGGCCCTGGCGCTTTTCGATCAGGCGGAAATGCGCCTCGGTCGATGCGCTCACGAAGCTGATCGCCAGCCCGCTCTCGCCCGCGCGGCCCGTGCGGCCGATGCGGTGGATGTAGTCGGTGGGCGAGCGCGGCAGGTCGTAGTTGATGACCACGGGCAGCTGCGCGATGTCGATGCCGCGTGCCGCCAGGTCGGTGGCGATGACCACGTCCCATCGGCTCTCCTTGAACTGCGCGAGGATGCCGGTGCGCGTGCCCTGCGCGATGTCGCCATGGAACGGCACCGCGTAGACACCGTTCTTGTAGAGCTTCTCGGCCACGATCTGCGCCGAATGCTGCGTGGCGACGAACACCAGCACGCGCTCCCATTCGTTCTCTTTCAACAGATGGCGCAAGAGCTGCGTGCGGCGGTTCGCATCGACCTCGATCACGCGCTGCACGATGTTCGGCTCGGTGCCGGGCTCGCCCTGCACGTCGATGACCGCGGGGTCGCGCAGCATGCCGTCGGCCAGCGACTGGATGGCGGGCGGGAAGGTGGCGGAGAAAAGCAGGTTCTGCCGTTGCGCCGGCAGCAGCACGAGGATGCGGCCGAGTTCTTCGGCAAAGCCGAGGTCGAACAGGCGGTCGGCCTCGTCGAGCACCAGCATCGAGACCGCGCCCAGCTTGAGCGCGTTGTGCTCGACCAGATCGAGCAGCCGGCCGGGCGTGGCGACGACGATGTCGGCGCCGCCGCGCAGGCTCATCATCTGCGGATTGATCGAGACGCCGCCGAAGGCGATGGCAATCTTCAGGCGTTCGGGCAGGTGCTGCGCCAGGCTGCGCATGGTTTCGCCAACCTGGGCCGCGAGTTCGCGCGTGGGCACGAGCACCAGGGCGCGCACGCGGCGCGGCGACTGCGCGGGTTCGGCCGCCAGGCGCTGCAGCAGCGGCAGGGAGAATGCGGCGGTCTTGCCGGAGCCGGTCTGCGCCGAGCCCCGCACGTCGCGGCCCTGCAAAATTGCGGGGATGGCCGCGGCCTGGATGGCGGTCGGCGCGGCATAACCGCTTTCGGCGGCAGCCTGCACGAGCGCGGGGGCCAGGCCCAGTGAGTCGAATGGCATGTGAGCAGACAGAGAGAGAAACCCGGGTATACGGATATAGAAGAGATGGATCGAATGGCGACGACGAAAAGCAATCAGGCCAGCACGCTGGTGTACTCCACCGAGGCGGGCGGCCGCATGTGCCCCGATTGCCGCGCGCCGATGGCGCAATGCCGCTGCAAGGAACTGAAGGCGCGCGCGCCGGCCACTGACGGCATTGTGCGTGTATCGCACGAGACCAAGGGCCGCAAAGGCAAGGGCGTGACGGTTATCAAGGGCCTCGCCCTGGACGCCGCGGCGCTCGCGGCGGTGGGCAAACAGCTGAAGACGGCCTGCGGCTCGGGCGGCACGGTGAAGGACGGCATCATCGAGATCCAGGGCGATCACCGCGAACTGGTGATCGCGGCCCTCGTGAAGCAGGGCCACACCGTCAAGCGCGCCGGAGGCTGAGGCACGCATGAAACCCGAAGACCTGCGGCGCCTCGTGACCCTCGAAATGCCTTTTGGCAAACACAAGGGCACGCTGATCGCCGATTTGCCCGGAAATTACCTGACCTGGTTCGCACGCGAGGGTTTTCCCTCAGGCGAAATCGGCCGGCTGCTCCATTTGATGCATGAAATAGACCACAACGGCCTGTCGGACCTGCTCAAACCGTTGCGAAACCGCCCGTCGGGCCAGGATGTTTCTCAATAACACACGATTTATCCACGTTTTTTCGCAAAGTGGCGTGGATAATTCACCCCACGTGTCTGTGAGACCTTGTCTCCCGTGCACGTAATTTGGTGATCGGTCAGTTTCGCGCCACAGCGCACTTGTTTGTTGTGATTCTGGGACTCCATCGCTTTTGTTTTGTTGGTTTGAATTAGGAGTCCCTCCATGGGCAAGAAACTCTACGTAGGCAACCTCGCCTACTCTGTGCGTGACAACGATCTGGAACAAGCTTTCGGCGAATTCGGTTCGATCGTCAGCGCCAAGGTCATGATGGAACGTGACACCGGCCGTTCGAAGGGCTTCGGCTTTGTCGAAATGGGCTCGGATGCTGAAGCACTCGCAGCTGTCGAAGCCATGAACGGCCATTCGCTCCAGGGCCGTGCCCTGACGGTGAACGAAGCCCGTCCGATGGAAGCTCGTCCTCCCCGCACCGGCGGTGGTGGCGGCTACGGCGGCGGCGCTGGTGGTGGCGGCGGCGGCTACGGTGGTGGCGGCGGTGGTGGTGGTTACGGCGGCGGCGGCGGTGGCCGTAGCGGCGGTGGCGGCGGCTACGGCGGCGGCGGCGGTGGTCGCGGCGGCTACTAAGCCCTCACCCACACTCAGGGAGCCCCGGCTCTCTGAATGAATGAAAAGCTCCTTCGGGAGCTTTTTTCGTTTCTGCCCCCTGCTTTTTTCTTCTTTTTGGGAGCGTCGAGCACCTGGCTTCTCCCGGCCGCGGGCATCGCTCGTGGGAGAACCCTAATCCTGCCGTAAGCATTTGTCCTTACCGGCGTGGTCAGCCAACGGTCAGCCGCGGACGACGACCCTCACTGCTCCAAAACAGAGGGTCGAGGCAATGAAGATCAAGAGTCAGGCGGACTTCTTTTCAGGAGTCATGTTCACCACCGTGGGGGGCGCTTTCGCGATAGGCGCCACCACCTACACCGTCGGCAACGGCGCTCGCATGGGCCCCGGTTATTTCCCGCTCATGCTGGGCATCCTGCTGGCCATCCTCGGGGTGGTCATCATGTTCCAGGCCATGGTGGTGGAGACCACCGACGGCGACAAGATCGGCAAATGGGCTTGGAAGCCGCTGGCCTTCGTGCTCGGCGCCAATCTCGCATTCGGCATTCTCCTGGGCGGCCTGCCGAGCATCGGCCTGCCGGCCATGGGAATGATCATCGCGATCTACGCGCTCACGATCATCTCCAGCATGGCCGGCGAGCAATTCAAGCTGCGCGACGTGCTGGTGCTCTCGACCATCCTGGCGGCCGGCAGCTATGTGGCCTTCATCTGGGCGCTCAAGCTCCAGATCCAGGTCTGGCCCACTTTCATTTCGGGCTGAGGAGAGCACACCATGGACCTGATCCACAACCTTTCCATCGGCTTCGGCGTTGCCTTCACCTTCACCAACCTGCTGTATTGCCTCTTGGGTTGCATCCTGGGCACGCTGATCGGCGTGCTGCCGGGCATCGGCCCGGTCGCGACCATCGCGATGCTGCTGCCCGCCACCTACGCGCTGCCGCCCGTGTCTGCGCTGATCATGCTGGCCGGTATCTACTACGGCGCGCAGTACGGCGGCTCGACCACCGCCATCCTGGTGAACCTGCCCGGGGAGTCGTCCTCGGTGGTCACCTGCATCGACGGCTACCAGATGGCAAGGCAGGGCCGCGCGGGCCCCGCGCTCGCGGCTGCGGGCCTGGGCTCGTTCTTCGCAGGTTGCGTCGGCACGCTGATCCTGGCGGCTTTTGCGCCGCCGCTCACCGAACTGGCCTTCAAGTTCGGCCCGGCCGAGTACTTCTCGCTGATGACGCTGGGCCTGATCGGCGCGGTGGTGCTGGCCTCGGGCTCGCTGCTGAAGGCGGTGGCGATGATCGTGCTGGGCCTGCTGCTCGGCATCGTGGGCACCGACGTCAACTCGGGCGTGGCCCGCTTCAGCTTCGACATTCCGGAGCTCACCGACGGCATCGGCTTCGTGGTGATCGCCATGGGCGTGTTCGGCTACGGCGAAATCATCGGCAACCTCTCGCAGCCCGATGACGAGCGCGAAGTGTTCACGCACAAGGTCAAGGGCCTGTGGCCGACCAAGGACGACTTCAAGCGCATGACGCCCGCGGTGCTGCGCGGCACGGCGCTGGGCTCTGCGCTGGGCATCCTGCCCGGCGGCGGTGCGCTGCTGGCGGCCTTTGCGGCCTATGCGCTGGAGAAGAAGATCAAGATGCGTCCCGGCGAAGTGCCCTTCGGCAAGGGCAACATCCGCGGCGTGGCATCGCCCGAGTCGGCCAACAACGCCGGCGCGCAAACGTCCTTCATCCCGCTGCTGACGCTGGGCATTCCGCCCAACGCCGTGATGGCGCTGATGGTGGGTGCGATGACCATCCACAACATCCAGCCCGGCCCGCAGGTGATGACCAGCAACCCCGAGCTGTTCTGGGGCCTGATCGCCTCGATGTGGATCGGCAACGCGATGCTGATCGTGCTGAACCTGCCGCTGATCGGCATGTGGATCAAGCTCTTGACGGTGCCCTACAAGTTCCTGTTCCCCGCCATCGTGCTGTTCTGCGCGATCGGCGTGTACTCGACCAACAACAACACCTTCGACGTGTGGATGGTCGCGATCTTCGGCTTCATCGGCTACCTGTTCCTGAAGCTGCGCACCGAGCCGGCGCCGCTGCTGCTGGGCTTCATCCTCGGGCCGATGATGGAAGAGAACCTGCGGCGCGCACTGCTGCTGTCGCGCGGGGCGTGGAGCGTGTTCGTCACGCGGCCGCTGTCGGCCGGGCTGCTGGTAGCTGCGGCGGCGCTGCTGTGCATCGTGCTGCTGCCGTCGATCAAGGCAAAGCGCGAAGAGGCGTTCGTGGAGGAATAGGCTCGCCCTCACGACTGGAAGGAAGCCCCCGGTTCAGCGCCGGGGGCTTTTTCATTTGAGGAACGCGTCGTACGCGGTTTTGAGGATCAGCGCGCTCACCACCGCGATGAACACCACCCGCACGAAGCCCGCGCCGTGCCTGAGCGCCACGCGCGTGCCCAGCAGGCTGCCGGCCACGTTGGCCACCGCCATCACCAGCCCGTAGTGCCACCAGACGTGGCCCTTGGCCGCCAGCAGGATCAGGGCGGCGGCATTGGTGAGCGTGTTGATGATCTTGGCCGACGCCGAGGCGTTGAGAAAGTCGTAGCCCATCCAGCGCACGAACAGGAACACGAGGAAGCTGCCCGCCCCCGGCCCGAAGAAGCCGTCGTAGAGACCGATCGACAGGCCGATGGTGCACGCCGCCAGCGTTTCGGCGCGGCCGCTGAAGCGCGGGGCATGCAGCCGTCCCATGTCCTTGCGCGCCAGCGTGTAGAGCAGCACCCCGAGCAGGACCACCGGCAGGGCGCGGCGCAGGAAGTCGCCCGGGAACACGGTGACGCCCCAGGCACCCAGCATCGCGCCGGCAAAACCGAGCACCGCGGCCGGCCACAGGGCGCCCCAGCGCATCTGCACCCGCTGGCTGAACTGGGCCGCGGCGGCCGCCGTGCCCCATATCGACGCGCTCTTGTTGGTGCCCAGGAGCGTCGCCGGTGGTGCGCCCGGAAAGACGGCGAAGAGTGCCGGGACCAGGATCAACCCGCCTCCGCCCACGATCGAATCGACAAATCCCGCGAGCAGCGAAGCGCCCGTGACCACCAGCATTTCCATGGCGGGATTGTCTCACCCGGATTGCTACTGAAACGATAGCTATGGATGGCCGCTGCACGCGGTCAATCCGGGAATTTGGCCGAGAGAAAAAGCCTGCCTGCGCCTGGAGAGCAGGCATAAAAAAGGCGCCGACCAGCGGCGCCTTTCAAGTTCGAGCTGGCATCTCGTACGGATGCCTTGAAGGATTTTTCTTTTTGAAGGGGAAGTTGTCTCCTCGGACCCTCGGCAGTACGAGCAGGGCCCGTTCGCGAGTGGGGGGACTTTATGTGCTGCACCGCACCAGTGCATTGGGAATTACCCGCTTTGCCTTACTGCGAACGGCCGATTCGCAAACCAAAGTGTTTCCGGGCGTTAACGATGTGGCACGACTCGTGCACGTGGCAGCCCATCCAACGACAACTCGAAGAAGCGCACCGCCATGGCATTGGTCCCGCAAGCCTCCATCAACGCGGCCGACACCGCCTGGATGATGACCTCGACCGCGCTGGTGCTGCTGATGACGCTGCCCGGGATCGCGCTCTTCTATGCCGGCATGGTGCGGCGCAAGAACGTGCTGGCCACCATGGCGGCCGTGGTGGCGATTGCCGCGGCGGTGTCGCTCACCTGGTTCGCGCTCGGCTATTCGCTGGCCTTCACCGCCGGCTGGCCATGGCTCGGGGGCACCGGGCGCTTCTGGTTCTCGGGCTTCGAATACCTGAAGGAGGCCGGGCAGATCGCGGTGAGCCACGTCGCGCCCAACGTGCCCGAGTCGGTCTACGCGATGTTCCAGCTCACCTTCGCGATCATCACCACCGCGCTGGTGCTGGGCGCGTTCGTGGAGCGCATGCGCTTCTCGGCGGTGCTGTGGTTTGCGCTGCTGTGGAGCGTGCTGGTGTATGCGCCGGTCGCGCACTGGGTGTGGGAGCCGGGCGGCTGGCTCGCGCAGATGGGCGCGCTCGACTTCGCGGGTGGCTCGGTGGTGCACGTCAACGCGGGCATCGCGGGGCTGGTGTGCGCCTATGCACTCGGCCCGCGCAAGGGCTACGGACGCGAGGCCTTCGAGCCGTACAGCCTGGCGATGACGATGATGGGCGCGGGCTTGTTGTGGGTCGGCTGGTTCGGCTTCAATGCGGGCTCGGCGGTGGCGGCCGACGGGCGCGCGGGGCTGGCGATGCTGGTCACGCACATCGCGGCAGCCGCTGGCGCGATGAGCTGGATGGTCGGCGAGTGGATCGTGCGGCGCAGCCCCTCTTTGCTGGGGCTCTGCTCGGGCCTCGTGGCCGGACTGGTGGCGATCACGCCCGCGGCCGGTTTCGTCACGCCGCTCTCAGCGCTGGCCATCGGCGCCATCGCGGGCCTGGCCTGCTACTGGGGCGCCACGGGCCTCAAGCACATCCTGGGCGCGGACGATTCGCTCGACGTGTTCGGCGTGCACGGCATCGGCGGCATCGTGGGCGCGCTGCTCACGGGCGTGTTCGCCGATGCACGCATCTCGGGCGCGGCCGGCAACGTGCTGACACAGGCCATTGCCGTGGGCAGCGTGGCGATCTACAGCGCGGCAGGAACGGCGATCGTGCTGTTCCTGGTGCACGTGCTGGTCGGATTGCGCGTCAACGCGGAGAGCGAACAGCTGGGCCTCGATCTTGCTCAGCATCGTGAACACCTGGGAGCCTGACCACCGAGGGAGACAAGACCATGCCATCCATGTCCGAAAGCGAACGCATCGCCCTCGCCGCCCGCCTTCACGTGGCGCTGCGGCGAAAGCATGGGCGGGTGACGGACACCGAATGGATGGCCACCAATGCCGAGTACGCCGCGGAGATCGTGCGCATGACACGGGAGCATGCGGCGGAGACCAAGGACGAGGAGCTCGACCAGTTGGCCACGCGGCTCGAGCAGGCAATGGAGCCTCTGGCCCGCGCTGCGCGGCTGGCGGCGCGGCAGCCGGATGGGAATCCGCCTACGCCGCCGCCTCGCTATGTGGGTGGGTTGCGCTGAGTCTTTTTCTTGCTGGCGTGGTCGCCCGCGCCCTGCCCTTTTCCCAACATGCTTCCGATGGCCATGCAGGTCAACTTCTGTCGAACACACGCCGATAGCGCAAATGACCGCCGAGTTCTCGGCGCGTCTTGTTGGTGACAAGGCGCACGGCCCCGCTGGTCACGATGTCTTCCATCGCCAGCAACTGTTCGCGGTCTGCATCGGTGAGTTGAGGGAATTCGCCCGGATGCGTCTTCTGGTAGTCCCAGATGCGCCGCTCCAGTTCGGAAAGCGAGCGCGCTTCGTCCATCGGCGGTGGCGTCCCGCGAACTGCACCCGGCGGCAAGATGAGCGTCGCGCTCGTGTCCTTTACCCAGGCCATGTGCCGTCGGGTGATGTCGACCTTGTTTTTGATCTGCTTGATCTTCTCTTCACGGTCAAACGCCGTCACCGGTCCTACCATGTAGAAGGAGGCATGTGAGTCGTGCACCATCTCGTCGAAGAAACGATTGGCCGCCGCGGGCAATTTGCTCGCGGGGGCGTTCATTGAGAACTCCTCGTAGATGCGCAAGAAGTCCTTCTGAGCCGTGGAAAGACCGGAGTTACCCACGGACAACGGATCCGTCTGCGCGAGATCGGATTCCAATCTTTTCTGCCCGAGCGCCGCAGCCACGTCAGATGCAAAGTCGGCATCGCTTTCGCGCATGTCGATACGGTCCTGTTCTGAGGCTCGCTGGTAGCTTGGGAGTTTGGGCACGTTGTTCATATGCATCAGCCGCCAGCGCCAATACAGCTGCATATGGCCGTGCTGTGCGGCCTCGATACCGCCGCCTACGCCGCTGCGGGTGGACCATTCGCGGTAGGCGTTGAACAGCTCGGCGCCCTCGCCATCTATTGCCAGATCGTTGGCGACTGCGGCACCGGCGGCACCAAGCGCCTTGAGCTTCTCGATACTTAACAGCGGCACTGCACTGTTACGTGCCTCGTGATACATATCCAGCAACGGCATCTGAGAAAGCAGCTTTGCACGCGCGCCGACGGCCTTGCCCTGACAACCTGGGTCGTAGCCGCCGCCGACATTCGAGTGAGCGCCCGGGTACACCTTCTCGACGCAGCTGGGTGGGTACTTGTTGTCGCGCTGCCGACCAGTAGATAGCGGAAAGTTGATGCGAATTTCATGCGCAGCGCACAAATGCACCGTGCGCTCCACGCTGGGCACAATGTCCAGCGTGCCGTTGGCCCACCCGCCAAGACCTCGCCAGAAGGGCGAGCTGTCGGCCAGCCCGACAGAGGCCACCGAATCGAACAGTCCCAGAAACTGAATGCGAAACGGCACGTCCGCCAACGTGTAGCTGCCGTTCTTTTCTTTCAAGAGCAGATGGTGCAAGAAGTGACAAAACGCCCTCGCCTGCGCCGCACCCCGTGAGAAACCGAACACCGAGAGATTGACTTGCACCAGTTTCTTCGGGGGCTTGCTTTGCAGAGCCTTTTTCAGCTCCCCAAGCTTGCCGCCGGGCTCGGCATCCAGCCCGGTCGCACGACCGACGAAGTACACGCGTTTACCGGGCATGTTGGGGCCAGTGCTTGCAACGTGCAGCGGTTGCTTGGTGGCAAGGCGCCCGGCCTCTGCATCATCTACAAGCAACTCATCAACATGAATGGCTTGATGCATCGCATTGAGCAGTTGGATCAGTGCCCAATTGATCCGCGCGTCGCCGCCTGTGGCTTTGGCCTTACCGTCAGGCGTTTCTGTTTTCTCTCCGATCTCCTCGAAGGGCGTGCCCACGCCCGGCACGTAGATTCGATAGTAGCCATTCTTTGGATCTTCCCTGAAAGCATCGTGCAACACGACCACATTGCTGTGACTGCATCTGTTGAAATCTTCTTTCTTTGGTTGCTTCCCCAGTACATCTAGTTGATCGCGCTTCCTGTTGTTATTGGTCCCGTCAAAGAAAATTCCGACATGAATCATCGATGCACAAAGCGCGGCCTCGTCACTGCGCTCGATGCAGCTGGTGGCTGCAGCACGTTGTACCTTCTCTTTGAGGCTCAGACGGCGATCGCCTGGCAGGGCGGCTGGCATAAGTTGAACTGACATTCTTGACGCTTCCGTTTGTGTTTTTTAGTGCTTGGCTTCTGGTCTCTCTGGATAGCCCCGGCGTGAGGGATGGTTGGGGTTTTGTGGCCCAGCGCCGTAGACCCACACCTGAATTTCATCATTCGGCAGAAAGAACACTTGCAACCGCCCTCCTTCCTTGCCATAGCGCTCGACAGGAACAGTCGTACGCAGCGTGCGCTCTGCAGAGCAACACTCGATCTGTTGCTGAATGGTCAAATTTTTGCGACTCTCACAAGGGGTTGTCCAGCGGCCCATCGTCCAGTTGATGTTGACCGTCAATTCAGGACTCCATTCAGGGGGAAGCGACACGCAGCACGACACCGAGCCGCCTCCGCCGTATGGCGGAAGGTTGGAGCCTCGCTTACCGTTCACGTAGTACTCCTGCATCCCTTCACTAGTGAAGTTGTAGCCCGTGATCCCGACGACCATGGGCTCCGGCGGCTTGGGCTCGCAGCCACTCGTTCCTGCCAATACCAAGGCAGTCGCGACCACTCGCAGCAGCCATCTCGCAAATAGTTGAACAGACATTACTGGCCTCCCCGTGGTTGTGCTCCTAGCGTTCGGCTTCTGGTTTTTCTGGATATCCCCGCTGTGATGGATGGCTGGAGTTCTGCGGCCCTGCACCATGGACCCACACTTGAATCTCGTCATTCGGCAGGAAGAACACTTGTAATCGTCCTCCCTCTTTGCCATAGCGCTCGACAGGCACAGTTTTGGTCAACGAACGACGATCCAAACAGCATTCAATTGCTTCTTTGATATTCATTGCCTGAATCTTTTCGATTGGCACAGTCCAGTGGCCTGTGATCCAACTTACTTCGACAGTCAATCCGGGGCTCCATTCGGCGGGCAACGCTACGCAACATGAAAGAGATCCGCCTCCGCCGTAGGGCGGAATGTTGGAGCCTCGCTTGCCGTTGACGTAATACTCCTGCACCCCTTCGCTGGTGAAGGTGTAGCCGGTGATGCCCACAATCATGGGCTCTGGGGGCTTCGGTTCGCAGCCACTCGTTCCTGACAATATCAAGGCAGTCGCGACCACTCGCAGCAGCCAACTCGCAAGCAATTTAATCGGGGTTCTGAAGCCGTGCGTCACAGACCCATCCTTTTCAGGATGCGGGCGGCGCGTTCATCGGTCCGACGCTTAGCCACATTCCGCTGAAGATTTTCGATCGCGTCCCACTCGATGTCGCCCCAACGTCCAATGCGCTTACCCAGGGTGGTCGCTCCCTCGCGCACATCGCGCCAGGTTTGCCCAAGCTCCTCCAGCGTTTCAAAGCCGTCAGGCGCATCCAAAGCCAGCACCGCAAATACCACCTGATCCGGCAATCGCATCAGTCCCAATGCCTCGGCGCGTTCAATGACTTTTTCCAGCCACGAATACAGTTCGGCCGAGGTGCGAGGGTCGCGCGAGTCCGGCGATGCGCGACGCACTTCCGCATGCAGGATGTCGACGGCGGCATCCGCAAGCAAGGCTGCATAGTGGGCATCGCCGATGCAGCAATCCTCTCTTGGAACAGAAGACGCAGGTCCGCCGTCCGATTGCACGGCCTCTACTCTGGATGCCCGGTCGAACCAGACCCACTCCTTGACCGCACCCTGCATAACGGCATCGTGCTCCGGGGGAAGGCGACGGATAAGGCTGCGTAACACACGGGTGTCGCCGATGCGCAGGTACAGCGGGAATCCGTCTTCAGTAACGACACCGCTCAGCCAGGTCAGCGTGTGGGTCAAGAAGGCCAACGAGTTGTCCGTACGCACGAAGCTCAAGCCCGGCTGACCCGACAAGGCTGCACGCAATGCCTCCGCCGAATCTTCTTCAATGACGCGCGACAAGGGCCACAGCAAAAGGCCAAGCTCTTCGTAGTCGGCCAACGACGTATTGTCGAAAGCACGAGCAGGGTCGCCATAGGCGGTTCGCAGGTCTTCCAATCCCTGCGCGCCAAGAATGGCTCCGTCGACGATGGCCCATGTCGTGTCTCTGGGCGCTTCGGCGGCGATCCTGTGATGCCAGTCGACGATGAATTGAATCTTTTCGCGCGGCAGGGCGTCCTGAAGGTAGAGGCGCTCCATCAGCGGCGCCCCAAAGGCGAAGCGGCAGCCAGGGCCTTGCGCAGGCATTCCTTGCAGACTGCCTCGGAAAACTTGAAATCCGGCAAGGGCAGGCTTCGCGGGCCGATCAGTGAATGCGTGGCCGCGTGCTCGACCCATGCCCCTTTGGTTCCATGCGTAATTCCTTGCGCCTTCCAGTGGGTGAAGCTGCCTCCGCCATTGACGATGACTTCTTCCTTGGCCGTGATCTCGATGCGGTTGGCTGTGAGGGTGATCTCCAGTTTGGCGAGCAGCTTGAGATTTTTCTCCAGCGCCTGAATATCGATATCCGCTTGCGCGGCCACAAGACGCATGCCGGCCTTGTACGCAAACAGCCGGATCGCGCCTCTCACGCTTGCCAACAAGCTGGCGCCTGCGCTCAGGCTGATATGCCTGCCGCCGGTCAACGCAATGTGCTCGCCGCTGGCCATATGGGTGCTGCCGGGTGTGCTGGTCTCGATGCCGGCAGGACTCGCCAACACCAGATGCGGTGCGCTCAACTCCGGAAAACGGTCTTCCTTGCCGCCTCCTTCCGCGAGTCCGGCGATGTCTTCGTTCTGCGATTTCAGGACAACGGCGACATCGTGCTGGTCGCTGTCTGCGTCTTGTGCCCGAGCTTGCCGGGCGGCGTCGGCGAGGTTCTCGTGTTGCTCGCGAGCCTGCGCAAGCCGTGTCGCCGTTTCACCCAGATCCTTGGCGTGCTTGACGGCATTGCTTCGCGCTTCGGTGGTGATGAGCAGGCCGTCCCTGGCTCGAATCGCGCCATGCCCGTCGGTACGCAGTTCAAACCCGTCGCCCCTTGCGTCCTTGCGCCCGGCGTTGTCTTCGATGCGCGTGATGTGTCCCAGGCTCAACTGGCTGTGCTGGTGATCGCTCTTGAGCTGAAGTTGAATCCGGTCGGCGGTGTCGTCGAAGACTATGTGGTTGCTCCGGCCCGCCGCACTGTTGCCACCTTCCTCGGCAAGTTCACGGCTGCGGAAGCCCGACAGCGCGCTCTGCCCGGGCAGTTGCCAGGGCGGTTGGTTCATCTGGTTGTAGGGGCGGCCCACGCAGATGGGCAGATCGGGGTCGCTGCCGAAGAAGTCGACCATCACCTCCTGACCGATGCGCGGAACATGGATGCCGCCCAGTTGGTTGCCCGCCCATGGCGAACTGACACGCAACCAGCAACTGCTGTGCTGGTTCTTCTGGCCGATGCGATCCCAGGGGAACTGAACCTTGATGCGGCCCAGTTCATCAGTCCAGACGTTCTGTCCTTCGGGGCCCACGACCAATGCGGATTGCAGGCCAACGGCCAGAGGCTTGGCGCGCGTGGGCACCGGGCGCAACGGCTCGTTGACCGGATGGGCGGTGAAGTCCACGTGAATGCGCCACTGCTGCTGGCGGTCTCGCACCGCGTCCTTGTTCTGGCTGTCCTGCGCAACCTCCTCGACGACGAAGTGGGTGTCGAGAATTAAGTACTCGGCGTTCGCCTTCTGGCGAGGATGCTTGTGCAGCTTGAAGGTGCAACCCGGCACCATGCCGCGCAGATTGCCGCGGCCCTCCGCGCGCTCGCCGTGCGTGCGCAACGCCTGCATGCGCAACACGGCCAGTTGCCGGCCTTCATCGTGCGGGTCGTTGGCTTCGGCGGTGCCGGCGCGCGGCTGCGCATAGTGACTGCCCGCGTGGGCTGCATGCCATTGATAGACCTCGCCGTCGGCCAACCCCGTTGGCCGGGGGGCCTTGCGGTCCACGCTCAGGTCGGCGCGCGGCCTGGTGTAGTCGAAGTCCCGGGTGCTGTATTGGCCGCTCGTGAGATGGCTGTGGGGTACGAAACTGCTGACGTACTCGGCATCGGTCTTCCAGCCGGGCGCGTGGTATTCGACCTTGCGATAGGCTGCACTATCAGCCGCTTTGTAGGCGCCCATGGCGTCCGAGAGGATCAGGCGATGCTTGCCTTCGGCATGCTCGAAGTGGTAGCTGATTCCCCATTCTTCGCACAAGCGGCTGAAGAAATCGAAGTCGCTTTCGTTGTATTGCGTCTGGAATTCGCGCTGGGGGTATGTGTCGAACAGGCGCTTTTCGACGGGGAAGGCGTAGTCGGCCAACAGTTCATCGAGGATCCCGACAACGCTCTTGTTCTGGAAGATCTTGCAGTTGGTCGCGAGGGTGGCTCGATGCAGCCAAGGGCGCAGCGTCAGTTTGTATTGAACGTGGCGCCCTTCTTCGCCCCACATGGCGGCGTCGGTGACCAGGGCGTTGATCTGCCGAACGCCGGCGCCGATGCGATCGGTGCTCTCACCTGCGGTGCCGGGAAGGAAGGCACCAGAACCGTCGAGTTCGATCTGACAGCTGATCTCGCGACCGATGAAGGAATCGAGATCGAAATCGGCCGCACCGCTCGCGCCGATGTTGAGCGCATCCGGGGTCTTCAACAGCAACTCGTATTCGAAAAGGCTGTTGATACCTTCTCGGCCGGAGAGCCGCACAGGCTCCAGCGCAGGCCGGCCGAGCGCGAGCGGAATCGCGGGCGATTGAACAGTGAGGGTTCGCAACATGGACCACTGACGAGTTGGTGATCCAGGAAGTTTGGAGTTCCTCGTGCGGCACCTTTGCGAACAATGGTCAAACGACCGTCAACGCCGAAAGCAACACGAAGAAACGCGAAAAATTCACGATGACGAAGCGCTGCGCAAAGACCGAGCGCCCCGTCCGTGCGATCGCGTCCCGACCTGCCCCCGCTAATTCGCAGCCAGCGCAGCCTTGCGGATCGACTGCAGCGTGCTGGCCGGCGTGATCGCCTCGGGATCCAGCAGGCAGTGCAGGATAGCGGGCTTGCCGCTGGCACGCGCACGCGCGAGTGCGGGGCCGAACTCCTCCGTCGTCGTCACGCGCTCGCCGTGGCCGCCGAACACCTCGGCGTAGCCGCGGAAGTCGGGGTTCTTCAACTGCGTGGCGCTGATGCGGCCGGGGTAGTGCTTTTCCTGGTGCATGCGGATCGTGCCGTACATGGCGTTGTCGAGCAGCACCACGATGATCGGCAAACCGTACTGCACGGCGGTGGCGAATTCCTGGCCGTGCATCATGAAATCGCCGTCGCCTGCGAACACGACCACCTCGCGCCCGGGCCACAGGCGCTTGGCACCCACGCCCGCCGGCAGGCCGTAGCCCATCGAGCCGCTGGTCGGCGCGAGCTGGCTTGCGAACGCGCGGAACGGCCAGAAGCGATGCACCCAGGTGGCGAAGTTGCCCGCGCCGTTGCAGAAGATGGTGTCGGCCGGCAGCACCTCGCGCAGGTGCTGCATGACCTCGCCCATCTGCAGCGGGCCGGGGATGCGGATGGGCGCCGGATCGCTCCAGCGGACGAACTCTTCGCGTGCGGTCTTCGTATCGGCCTGCCAGACAGGCGGTGAAGCGGGGCGCAGCGTGGCCACCGCTTCGGCGAAAGCCTGCGGCGTGGCGTGGATGCCCTGCGCCGGGCGGTAGAGCTTGCCGAGCTCGTCGGCGTCGGCGTGCACATGCACCAGCGCCTGCTTGGGCTGCGGGATCGCGAACAGCTCATAGCCCTGCGACGGCACCTCCGACAGGCGGCCGCCGACCAGCAGCACAAGGTCCGCATCGCGGATGCGCGCCAGCATGCGCGGGTTTGCGCCGAGCCCCAGGTCGCCTGCGTAGCAGGGGTGCTCGGCGGACATCAGCATCTGGCGGCGGAAGGAGCAGTACACGGGCAGCGCATACGCTTCGGCGAAATCGGCGAACTGTTTAGTCGCGGCTTCGGACCAGCGACTGCCGCCCAGGATGACGACAGGCCGCTGCGCCTGCGACAGCCGATGCTGCAGCTCGGCCAGTTGCGCCGCGCCGGGGTGGGTCTCGGTCACCGCATAAGGCTGTGCATCGGCCACCACCGCGGCTTCGGTCAGCATGTCTTCGGGCAGCGCGATCACCACCGGACCGGGCCGGCCCGAGGTCGCGACATGGAAGGCGCGCGAGACGAGTTCAGGCACGCGCGCCGGATCGTCGATCTGCACGACCCACTTGGCCATGGTGCCGAAGACCGCGCCGTAGTCCAGCTCCTGGAAGGCCTCGCGGCCCAGCGCATCGCGCGCGACCTGGCCGACGAACAGCAGCAGCGGCGTCGAGTCCTGGTGCGCGATGTGCACGCCCGCCGCCGCGTTGGTGGCGCCGGGGCCGCGCGTGACAAAACAGATGCCGGGCTTGCCCGTGAGCTTGCCCTGCGCCTCGGCCATCATCGTCGCGCCGCCCTCTTGCCGGCACACGGTCACGTCGATGGATGCATCGTGCAGCGCGTCGAGCACGGCCAGGAAGCTTTCGCCGGGCACGCAGAAGAGCTGCTTGACGCCGTGGGTGATGAGCTGGTCGACCAGGATCTGGCCGCCGGTGCGGGAGGAAATCATGCTGTGTCCAATGCAATGAAGGTCTTTGTCTTCGCTCCTTCCCCTTCCGGGGGAAGGCTGGGATGGGGGCAAGCGGCGGTGGATGTGCCGACGGCAATTGATGCGCCGCGAGCCCCCACCCCAACCCTCCCCCGGGAGGGGAGGGAACAACGCGGGGTCATGTGAGCGCGGCGCAGGCGGCGGTAATGCGCGCGCACGCCTCTTCGAGCTGCCCCATCGACGTCGCATACGAGATGCGGAAATACGGCGCCAGCCCGAGCACGCTGCCCGGCACCACCGCCACGTCGAAGTCCTGCAGCAGGTAGCGGCAGAAGTCGCTGTCGGTCTGCAGCAGCGCGCCGCTGGCGGTGCGCTTGCCGAGCACGCCGGCGCAACTTGCGAAGGTATAGAACGCGCCCTCGGGCACGCGGCAATGCAGGCCCTGGCTGCGGTTGAGTGCGGCCACGACGAAGTCGCGTCGCTGTTGAAACGACGCGCAGCGCTCGACCACGATGCCCTGCGGCCCGGTGATCGCCTCGATCGCGGCGGCCTGGCTCACCGACGACGGGCACGAGGTCGACTGGCTCTGCACCACCGCCATTGCCGCGATCAACGCGCGCGGCCCGGCGCCGTAGCCCACGCGCCATCCAGTCATCGCATAGGCCTTGGATACGCCGTTCACCGTGAGCGTGCGATCGCGCAGCCGCGGCTCGACGGCCACCGGCGTCGCGAACGCGAGGCCGTCGTAGAGGATGTGTTCGTAGATGTCGTCCGCCAGCACCCAGACGCCCGGGTGGTCCAGCAGCACGTCGGTGATCGGCTTCAGTTGCGCAGCGCTGTAGGCCGCGCCGCTCGGGTTCGACGGCGAGTTCAGGAAAAGCCAACGCGTGCGCGGCGTGATGGCCGCCTGCAGTTGCGCTGCCGTCAGCCGAAAGCCGTTCTCCTCGCCGCACGTCACCGACACCGGCACGCCGCCGCAGATCTGCACGATGTCCGCGTACGAGGTCCAGTACGGCGCGGGCAGGATCACTTCGTCGCCCGGGTTCAGGCTTGCCATCAGCGCGTTGAAGATCACCTGCTTGGCGCCCGCGCTCACGCTGATCTCGTCGAGCGCGAAATCCAGCGCGTTGTCGCGCTTGAACTTCAGCTGCACCGCCGCCTTCATCGCCGGGCTGCCGTCGAGCACCGTGTAGCGCGTGTCGCCGCGCGCAATCGCCTGCGAGGCCGCATGCCGGATGTTCTCTGGCGTGTCGAAGTCGGGCTCGCCCGCACCCAGCACGATCACCGGGCGGCCGGCGCGCTTGAGCGCCTGCGCATGGTCGGTGATGCGCAGGATCTCCGAGACGTTGATGGCGCGCACACGTTGCGCCGGCGAGAACACGGCTGCGTCTGTCACTTGGCGTAGGCTTCCAATGGCTTGTCGTTGGGTTCGAGCAGCAGTTGCTTCAGGGCTGGGCTCATCGGCAGGTTGAGGCTGGTGTTCTTTGGCGGAATCGCGGCCACGAACCACTTGGTGTAGATCTTCTCGAGCTCGCCGCTCTTCATGAGCTTGCGCAGCGAATCGTCCACCGCCGCCTTGAAGGCCGGGTCGTCCTTGCGGAACAGCAGCGCGATCGGCTCCGAGCCCAGCGCATCGCCCACGATGCGGTAGGCGGACGGATTCTTCGAGTTCGCGATGATCCCGGCGAGCAGGTTGTCGTCGAGCACGAAGGCATCGGAGCGGCCCGATTCCATGAGCAGGAAGCTCTCCAGGTGGTCCTTGCCGAGCATGGTGTTGTACGAGACGTTCTGTGCGCGCTCGCGCTTGCGCAGCAGCTGCACGGCGGTGGTGCCGGTGGAGGCCGACACGTTGCGGCCCGCGAGCTGGTCGAGCGTGGTGATGCCCGAGTCGACCTTGGTGGCCATGCGCACTTCGCTCACGTACGTGGTGAGCGCAAAGGCCACCTGCTGCTGGCGCGCGGTGTTGTTGGTGGTGGGGCCGCAGCCGATGTCCAGCGTGCCGTTCTGCACCAGCGGAATGGTGTTCTGCGCGGTCACGGCCATGTATTCGAGCCTGGCGCTGGGCGCGATGTCTTTCAGCACCCGCTCGCAGAGTTCGACGTGGTAGCCCACGTACTTCTCGCCCGCGCCCAGCATGTAGGCCATGGGCGGCGAAGCTTCCCGCACGCCGAGCACGACCTTGCCGCTCGACTTGATCTTGTCGAGCGTGCCGCCGGTCGGGGCCTGCTGCGCGGTAGCTGTCGTGCCGAATGCGAGCGCGAGCAGCGCGGCGGTGGCGAGGGTCTTCAGTTGCTTCTTCATCTTCTCTGTCTCCTGGTGGTTTTTCTTGGATGCGCGCGGCCGCCGCCTTGCCGCTGCAGCGAGACGCTGCGCGGCAAGCACGACAGGCCGGGGGCGATCAGTCGCCGATATCGAAGGTCACGCCTTGAGCCAATGGCAATGCCGTCGAGTAGTTGATGGTGTTCGTGGCGCGGCGCATGTACGCCTTCCAGCTGTCCGAGCCGGCTTCGCGCCCGCCGCCGGTTTCCTTTTCGCCACCGAAGGCGCCGCCGATCTCGGCACCGCTCGGGCCGATGTTGACGTTGGCGATGCCGCAGTCAGAACCGGCGCTGGACATGAAGCGTTCGGCCTCGCGCACGTTGAGCGTGAAGATCGACGACGACAGCCCCGCGCCCACTGCGTTGTGCCATTCGATGGCTTCGTCCAGCGAGCTGTAGCGCACCACATAGAGGATGGGCGCGAAGGTCTCGCGCAGCACCGGGCCATCGTGCGACTTCAGTTCCACCAGCGCGGGGCGCACGTAGTAGGCGTCCTGCGTGCCGATGCCTTCCACGCGGTGGCCGCCGTGCACCGTCGCGCCGATCTCGCGGCTTTCGCTCAAGGCCTTCTGCATGCCGTCGAAGGCCGCGCGGTCGATCAGCGGACCGACCAGCGTGCCGGCCTCGCGCGGATCACCCACCTGCACGTTGCCGTAGACCTTCGCGAGCTTGGGCACGAGCTGGTCGTACACGCTGTCGTGCACGAAGAGGCGGCGCAGCGTGGTGCAGCGTTGGCCGGCCGTGCCCATGGCCGAGAAGGCGATGCCGCGCAGCGTGAGGTCGAGGTCGGCCGAGGGCGTGACGATGGCGGCGTTGTTGCCGCCCAGTTCCAGAATGGCGCGGGCAAAGCGCGCGGCCAGCTTGGGCGCCACCTGCCGGCCCATCGCGGTCGAACCGGTGGCCGAGAGAATCGATACGCGGTGGTCGTCCACCAGCACCTCGCCGATGTCGCGCTGGCCGAGCAGCAAGCCGAGCAGGCCTTCGGGCGCGTCGCCGAAACGCTCGATGGCGCGCTGCGCGATGGCGTGCACGGCCAGCGCCGTGAGCGGGGTTTTTTCAGACGGCTTCCACACCACCGAGTCGCCGCACACCAACGCAAGCGCCGCATTCCACGACCACACGGCCACGGGGAAGTTGAAGGCAGAAATCACGCCGCACACGCCCAGCGGATGCCAGGTTTCCATCATCCGGTGTTCGGCGCGCTCGGTGGCCAGCGTGAGGCCATAGAGCTGGCGCGAGAGGCCGACCGCGAAGTCGCAGATGTCGATCATTTCCTGCACCTCGCCCGCGCCTTCGGACGGGATCTTGCCGGCCTCCAGCGTGACTAGGCGGCCCAGGTCGCGCTTGGCGGCGCGCAGTTCTTCGCCCAGAAGGCGCACCAGCTCGCCGCGGCGCGGCGCCGGCACATTGCGCCAGGCCTTGAAGGCCTCGTGCGCGCGGCCGATGGCGCCGGTGGCTTCCACGGCCGTGGTCTGCGGCACCTGCGCGATCGCCTCGCCGCTGACCGGCGAGCGCACCGTCAGCTCGCCGCCGGTGTAGGCGGTGCGGGGCACGCCCAGGCGCTGCAGCAGTTGTTCGACTTCGGTGGGAAGGGAAACGGGGGATTGGGTTTCGGACATGGGCGCGCTCCGCAAAGGAGGGAAGAAGAAAGGCAACAGGGCGGGAAACCCGGCCAATATCTGCGAATCCCGCGCGCTTGCCTAGTGAAAAAATGGAAGGACTTGATGCGTTTGCGGAATGAACTCGGCACAGCCCCCCCCGCGTCGGGCTGCACGCCTACGCGCAAGCCGCAGGGCCGCACCGAAGATTCCGCACCCTCACCCTGCGGACAAAGCCATGAAGCTCATCCACTCCCTCTACGCCGCAATCCATGCGCTCATGGCGCTCGCATTCGCCATCGCGTCGCTCGTGCTGGTCGTGATCGCAGCGCGCGCGGGCTGGGGCGCCGTCATGCACGGCCTGGACCTTCCTGCGGCCGAGGCGATCATCGAGGCGGTCGGGCTGCTGGCCGCCGGCGTGGTGGCGCTGCAGATCTCGCAGACCGTGCTTGAGGAGGAAGTGGTGCGCGACGCGCACATCGGCGCGCCGACCCGCGTGCGCCGATTCCTCTCGCGCTTCATGGTGGTCATCGTGGTGGCCGTCGCGGTCGAAGGGCTGGTGGCAACCTTCAAGGCGCGCGAGGCGCCCGAACTGATGCTGCACGCCGCCGCGATGCTCGGCGCCGTCGGCCTGCTGATGGCGGGCTGGGGCATCTTCATCCGCCTGAACCGCTACGCCGAGGAGCTCGAGCCCGAGGCGATGGCGGAAGCCAAGAGCGAAGACCGGAAGCTGAAGTGATCAGTCCGGGCTGGGCGGTTCGGGCAACGCGATGCGCTGCCCCGCCGGCGAGCCTGCCAGGCTCTGCGCCGGCCTCCTGAGCGTCGCATCGAAGGGGTTGATCTTCGGCCCGATGGCCGCCGCCTCGCGCTTGAGCAGTTCCACCACCGTCGGCATGCGGTCGGCATTGAGCCGGTCGGCAATCGTGCCCACGCTCAGCGCCGCCACCGCGCGTCCTTCGCGGTCGAGGATCGGCACCGCCACGCCCGCCATGCCTTCGAGCAGCCCGGTGTTGCGCCCCGCATAGCCCTGCTGGCGCACGCGCTCGATCTCGGTGCGCAGGTAGACCTCGTCGTACACGCCGTACTCGCGCACCCGCGAGAGGTTGAAGCGAATCACTTCTTCCCGCTCCGCCTCCGGCAGGAAGGCCAGGATCGCCAGTGCCCCCTGCCCCACGCCCAGCGCGATGCGTCCGCCGATGTCGCCGGTGAACGAGCGGATCGGAAACGGCCCCTCGCTGCGGTCCAGGCAGATGGCGTCGAAGCCGCTGCGCGCCAGCAGGAAGATGCTGTCCCCCAGGCTCGCGCACAACCGCAGCAGCACTGGCCTGCATATGGAGCGCAGGTCGCCGGGGTTCCCCGCGCTCGCCGCGAGGGCGAAGAAATCGATGCTCAGCCTGTAGAGCTTGCTGCGCTCGTCCTGCTCGACCATGCCCTCGGCCATGAGCGATTGCAGCAAACGGTGCGTGGTGGCCTGCGTCAGGCCCACGGACCGTGCGATCTGGGTCACGCGGCCGCCTTCAGCCTGCACCGCGCCGAGCGCGCGGATCACCGAAAAGACGCGCGGCACGCCGCCGCTGGCAGCTTGCGACGTCGACTGCGCCTCCGAAGGGGTTTCCATGCCTTGCTCCTGTGAAATTCCCTGAGGTGATTTTAGGATTGATATTCCAATGGATGGAATAAATCAGAGAAATATTCTGATTAATGGAATACCCGAGGCGTTCTGGCGCAAACGTTGCAATAGAGTGAATTGAAAGTACTCAGCGGTCCATGGCCTGCACCAAGACGTCGCACGCCATCTTTCTTGCCCCCACGAAAGGCGCTTCCATGTCATTCCTACGGCTCACCGACGTGACCAAGTTCTACGGCAGCACCCGCGCGGTGTCGGCGATGAACCTCACCGTCGAAAAGGGCGAGTTCGTCTCGCTGCTCGGCCCCTCGGGCTGCGGCAAGACCACGACGCTGCAGATGATTGCGGGCTTCGAGGCCGTCTCCAGCGGCCGCATCGAACTCGCGGGCAAGGACATCACGAACGCGAAGGCCAACACGCGCGGCCTGGGCATCGTGTTCCAGAGCTACGCGCTCTTTCCGCACATGACGGTGGCCGACAACGTGAGCTTCGGCCTGGAGATGCGCAAGATGCCCAAGGCCGAGCGCACCGAACGCGTGAAGCAGGCGCTGGCGCTGGTGCACCTGGAGCCGCACGCCACGCGCTACCCGCGCGAGCTCTCGGGCGGCCAGCGGCAGCGCGTGGCGCTCGCCCGCGCGCTGGTGATCGAGCCGCCGGTGCTGCTGCTCGATGAACCGCTCTCCAACCTCGACGCCAAGCTGCGCGAAGAGATGCAGTTCGAGTTGCGCCAGATCCAGCGCAAGGTCGGCACCACCACGGTGATGGTCACGCACGACCAGAGCGAGGCCATGTCGATCAGCGACCGCGTGGTGGTGATGGAAGGCGGCTGTGCCACGCAAATCGACCATCCGCACCGCGTGTACGAGCATCCGAGCACGCGCTTCATCTCCACCTTCGTGGGCAAGGCCAACCTGTTGAACGGGCGCGTGACCGCTTGCAGCACCGGCAGCTGCAACGTCGCGGTCGGCCCGCTCGCGGTGCAGGTCGACGAAGACGGCTTCAAGTCCGGTGCCGCGGTGCTCCTGAGCGTGCGGCCTGAAAAGCTGCAGCTGGTCACGGCCGGCCGCGGTCGGCTCGACGGCACGGTGCAGGAGCGCTTCTTCCTCGGCAGCCAGTGGCTCTATCGCGTGGCCACGCCCGCCGGCGACCTGATGGTGCTGAGCCCCAACGACGGCCGCGATGCGCTGGACGAAGGCAACGCCGTCGGCATCGACTGGCCCGCGCACTGCACCCGCCTGCTGCCGGCCGAGGAGGCGGTCGCGGCATGAGCGGCATCAAGAACAAGGCCGCGCCGTGGTGGCTGTCAGGCCCCGCCCTGCTGCTGTTCACCGCGCTGCTGCTGGTGCCGCTGCTGCTCACGGCCGTGCTGTCGTTCAACGTGTACGACCCGGCCACCGGGCCGAAGGCCGGCGAGTTCACGCTGGACCACTACGTGCACGTGTTCACCGACTCGTACTACCACGGCATCTTCTGGCGCACCTTCTGGATCTCGGCGCTGGTCACGTTGATCTGCGTGGTCATCGGCGCACCCGAGGCCTATGTGCTCAGCCGCATGCGCAACCCGTGGCGCTCGGTCCTGCTGCTGGTGGTGCTGGCGCCGCTGCTGGTGTCGGTGGTGGTGCGCGCCTTCGGTTGGAGCATGCTGCTCGGGCCCGAGGGTGCCGTGAACTCGCTGCTCGGCCTCGTGGGTATCGGTCCGGTGAAGATGCTCTACACCGAGATCGCAGTGATCGTCGCGCTGGTCCACGTGATGCTGCCGTTCATGGTGATTCCGGTGTGGACCTCGCTGCAGAAGCTGGACCCCGGTGTCGAGAACGCGGCGCTGTCGCTCAAGGCCTCGCCTTTCACCACGCTGCGGCGCATCGTGCTGCCACAGGTGATGCCGGGGATTCTCTCGGGCAGCCTGATCGTGTTCGGCCTCGCCGCGAGTTCGTTCGCGATTCCGGGGCTGCTCGGCGGACGTCGCCTGAAGATGGTCGCGACCGTGGTCTACGACGAGTATCTGAGCGAGCTGAACTGGCCGCTCGGCGCCGCCATCGCGCTCACGCTGCTCGCCGCGAATTTGATCGTGATGCTGAGCTACAACCGCCTCGTCGAAGGCCGCTACAAGAAAGCGCTGGGCTGAAGCGATGAGCAAGAACGGCCCGTTCGCCCTCGCGTTCAACGCGCTCGTCATCACCTTCATGCTGGCGCCGCTCTTGGTGGTGTGCATCGTCGCGTTCACGCCCGAGAACACGCTGACCATTCCGACCACCAGCTTCTCGCTGCGCTGGTTCGCCGCGGTGTTCGCGCACCCGGACTTCATGCAGTCGTTCTGGAACAGCCTGTGGCTCGCGCTGGCCTCGGCCACCATCGCCACGCTGCTGGCGGTGCCTGCGGGCATGGCGATCACGCGCTACGAGTTTCCGGGGCGCGACTTTCTCAACGCGCTGTTTCTCTCGCCGCTGATCATTCCGCACCTGGTGCTGGGCGTGGCGCTGCTGCGGCTGTTTGCGCTGGTGGGCGGCACGGGCAGTTTCGGCTGGCTGGTGATGGCGCATGCGCTGATCGTCACGCCGTACACGCTGCGCCTTGTCGTGGCCGCGCTCGTGGGCTTCGACCGCAGCGCCGAGCAGGCCGCGCTCTCGCTGGGTGCGAGCCAGGCGACGGTGTTCCGTCGCATCACGCTGCCGATGATCCTGCCGGGCGTCACGGGCGGCTGGATGCTCGCCTTCATCAACAGCTTCGACGAAGTGACGATGTCGATCTTCGTGACCTCGCCGAGCACGGTGACGCTGCCGGTGCGCATGTACATGTATGCAACCGAGTCGATCGATCCGCTGATGGCGGCGGTGTCGGCGCTGATGGTGGCGGTGACCGCCATCGCGATGGTGATCCTCGACCGGCTCTACGGGCTGGACCGCGTGCTGGTGGGGCGCAAGTAGATGACATCGAATGCATCCCCCGCACTGCTGCATCGCGTGGCCGAGACCGGCCGCGCCGCGGTGGCCTTCACGCTCGATGGCGAGCCGGCCTCCGCACTGGCCGGCGACACGGTGCTCACGGCCGTGCTCACGCAGGCCAGCCAGTTGCGCCGCAACGAATTCAGCGACACGCCGCGCGCCGGCTTCTGCATGATGGGCGCCTGCCAGGACTGCTGGATCGCGACCGCCGAAGGCGAGCGCCTGCGCGCCTGCTCCACCTTCATCGCGCCGGGCATGGCGCTGGTCACCGGGCGGAGCGGCGCATGACGAATGCCGAGCTTCAACCCGTGATCGTCGGCACCGGGCCGGCCGGCGTGCGCGCGGCGCAAGCGCTGGTTGCGCATGGCTTTCGGCCCGTCGTGATCGACGAGGCCGCACGCGCGGGTGGCCAGATCTACCGCCGCCCACCCGCCAACTTCATCCAGCGCACCGCGGCCACGCTCTACGGCTTCGAGGCTGCGCGCGCGAACGCGGTGCACCAAGCCTTCGACGCGCTGCGCGACCGCATCGACTACCGCCCCGACAGCCTCGTGTGGAACGCACAGGGCGGCGTGCTCGACGTGCTGCACAACCCGTCGCGCACCACGACGCGCGTGCCGCATGCCGCATTGATCGTCGCGACCGGCGCAACCGACCGCGTGCTGCCCGTGCCGGGCTGGACGCTGCCCGGTGTCTACACGCTCGGCGGCGCGCAGGTCGCGCTCAAGTTCCAGGGCTGCGCCATCGGCGAGCGCGTGGTGTTCATGGGCACGGGGCCGCTGCTGTACCTCGTGGCGTACCAGTATGCGAAGGCCGGCGCGAAGGTCGCGGCGGTGCTCGACACCGCGCGCCTCTCGGACCAGATCGCCGCGACGCCCGCGATGCTGCGGCAACCCGCCGTGTTCGCGAAGGGCGTGTACTTCGTCGCGTGGCTGCGTGCGCACGGCGTGCCGCTGCACAGCGGCGTGCGTCCGCTGCGCGTGCTCGGTGATGACGGCGCACGCCGCGTCACCGGCGTCGCGTGGCACGACGGCCGTGAAGAACGCACGCTGGACTGCGACGCCGTCGGCTTCGGCTACGCGCTGCGCTCCGAGACACAGCTCGCCGACCTGCTCGGCTGCCGCTTCGAATTCGCACCGATGCACCGCGCCCACCTGCCGGTGCGCGATGCGGCGGGCCGCGCGAGCGCCCCCGGCGTGTACCTCGCGGGCGATGGCGCCGGCATCATGGGCGCCGATGCGGCCGAGTGGGCCGGCGAGCGTGCCGCGCTCGCGCTGCTTGCGGACCGCGGCGTGGCCGTCGATACCGCACGCGCCGATGCGCTCGAACGCAAGCTCGAAGGATTGAAGGGCTTTCGTCGCGGACTGGAACGCGCCTTTCCACTCCCACAGGACTGGGCCGCGAACGCGCCCGACGATCTCGTCGTCTGCCGCTGCGAGAACATCACGGCCGGCACGCTGCGCGAGACCGTTCGCATCAACGGCGCCGATGAAATGAACCGCCTCAAGGCCCTTTCGCGCGTCGGCATGGGCCGCTGCCAGGGCCGCATGTGCGGCGTGGCGGCTGCGGAGATCCTCGCGCACGCCACAGGCCAGCCGCTGCAGCAGGTGGGCCGGCTGCGCGGGCAGGCGCCGATCAAGCCGATTCCGATCCAGCTCGCCACGCGCGCGGCCAGCGAAGGAGCGGACGCATGAGTTCGATCAAGACGCTGCGCACCGATGTGGCCATCGTCGGCGGCGGCATCGTCGGCGCGTCGGCCGCGCTCGCGCTGCGGCAGATGGGCATCGGCGTGGCGCTGCTGGAGCGCGACCTCTGCGGCTCGCGTTCCAGCGGCGTGAACTTCGGCGGCGTGCGGCGCCAGGGCCGGCCGCTGAGCCAGTTGCCGCTCGCGCAGCGCGCGCACCGGATCTGGGGCCGCCTGCCCTCGCTGATCGGCACCGATGGCGAATACCTGCGCTCGGGCCACTTCAAGATCGCACGCAGCGAATCGGACATGGCCTCGCTCGAACGCTACCGCGCGCAGAGCCTCGACTTCGACCTCGGGCTCGAGCTGGTCTCCGCTGCCCGACTGCGCGAGCGCTGCCCCTGGCTCGGCCCGCGCGCGGTCGGCGGTTCGCTGTGCGTGGAAGACGGGCAGGCCAATCCGCGGCTGGTGTCTCCCGCCTTCGCGCTCGCGGCGCAGCGCGCGGGGGCGCAGATCTTCGAGCGCCACCCGGTCGACGAGGTCGCGCACGACGGCGCGATGTTCATGCTGCGCTCGGGCAATGCGCTCGAAGTGCATGCGCCGGTGCTGCTCAACTGCGCAGGCGCATGGGCCGGCCCCCTCGCCGCCCAGTTCGGCGAGGCGGTGCCGCTGCGCGCGAGCCATCCGGTGATGGTGGTGACCGAGCCGCTGCCGCATTTCATGGTCTGGAGCCTGGGCGTCGAGGGCGGCGGCATCTACGGCCGGCAGGTGGCGCGCGGCAACCTCGTGCTCGGCGGCGGGCGAGGCTATGCCCTCGATGCCGACCGCGCCCGCGTCGACCGCGATGCCATCGCCACGCTCGCGGTGCAGGCCATCGAGCTGCTACCCGCGCTGCGCCATGCGCACTTCATCCGCACCTGGAGCGGCACCGAGGGCAACATGCCCGACCGCCAGCCGGTGCTCGGGCCCAGCCGCACCACGCCCGGCCTGTTCCATGGCTTCGGCTTCTCGGGCGCGGGATTCCAGATCGGACCGGCGGCCGGCGAAGTGCTGGCCGAGTTGGTGCGCGACGGCTACAGCAGCACGCCGATCGATGCATTCGCGGTCGACCGTCTCTTCCCCGAAGAAGAGGGAGAAGGCGCGGATGAAGAACAGACCCTCCCCTCCTCCTCTATCGCTTCCGTCCCCACCCTCCCCTGAAAGGCAACCACCATGTCCCGTATCCAGAAGACCTTCTCCCTTCGCCGGACCCTGCTCGGGGCGGCGGCGATTTCCCTGCTCGCGGCGGCCGGCACGGCGAGCGCGCAGACCAAGACGCTCTACATCGGCATGAACGGCGGCACCATGGAGAAGGCGTACACCCAGTATGTGTTCCCGGCCTTCGAGAAGCTCTACGGCGCCAAGGTGGTGGTGGTGCCCGGCACCTCGTCGGACATCCTCGCGAAGGCGCAGGCCAACAAGGACCGCCCGCAGATGCATGTGATGTTCCTGGACGACGGCATCATGGTGCGCGCCATCGGCATGGGCCTGTGCCAGAAGCAGAAGCCCAACCCGTCGCTCGCCGAGATCTACCCCGCCGCGCGCTTCAAGGACGACATGGCCAGCGGCGTGAGCCTGGGCATGACGGGCCTGGCCTACAACGCCAAGATGTTCAAGGAAAAGGGCTGGGCCGCACCCACCTCGTGGATGGACCTGGCCGACCCGAAGTTCAAGGGCAAGGTGGTGTTCCAGTCGATGTCGTCGTCTTCGTTCGGACTGCACGGCTTCCTGATGTTCAACCGCATCCAGGGCGGCAACGACAAGAACGTGGAGCCGGGCTTCAAGGCCTGGCCCACCACCGTCGGACCCAACGTGCTCGAGTACATCCCGAGCTCGGCCAAGCTCTCGGAGATGGTGCAGACGGGCGAGGCGGCGATCTTCCCGCTCACGCCCACGGCCGTGGCCGCGCTCAAGGTCAAGGGCATTCCCGTGGAGTACGCACCACCCAAGGAAGGCGCGGTGGTGCTGATGGTGGGCCAGTGCGTGATCGCCAACAACAGCGAGCCCGAGCTGTCGCAGAAGCTCGCCGAATTTTTGCTGAGTCCGCTGGCGCAGGCCAACGTGCTTCAGTACGGCGCGCAGATCCCGACCAACCCGAAGGCGCCGGCCGTGGGCGAAGGTGCGACGCAGGTGGCGGACATCAACAAGTGGATGAAGACGGCGATCACCATCGACTGGGAAAGCATCAACGCGAACCGGCCGGCGTGGAATTCGCGCTGGAACAAGACGATCGAGAAGTAGGCGCCGGCCTCAAGCCGCGCGGTTGGCCTCGAGGATCCAGCCCGCGGCCTTCTCGGCCATCATCAAGGTGGGGCTGTTGGTGTTGCCGCTCGTGATGGTCGGCATCGCGCCCGCATCGACCACGCGCAGGCCCTGGATGCCGCGCACGCGCAGCTTCGCATCGAGCACCGCCATCGGGTCGCCGTCGGCGCCCATCTTCGTGGTGCCGACCGGATGGAAGATGGTGGTCGCGATGTCGCCGGCCAGGCGCGCCAGGTCTTCGTCAGTTTGGTACTGCACGCCGGGCTTCCATTCCTCGGGCTTGTACTTGGCGAGCGCGGGCTGCGCGGCGATGCGGCGCGTCACGCGCAGCGAGTCGGCGGCGACCTTGCGGTCTTCGTCGGTGCTCAGGTAGTTGGGCGCGATGGCGGGCGCATCTTCGAAGCGCTTGCTCTTGATGCGCACCGAGCCCCGGCTCGTCGGGTTGAGGTTGCACACGCTCGCGGTGAAGGCCGGAAAGCTGTGCAGCGGATCGCCGAAGGCATCGAGCGAGAGCGGCTGCACGTGGTACTCGAGGTTCGGCCATTCGTAGGCGTCGGAGCTGCGCGTGAAGGCGCCCAACTGCGAGGGCGCCATGCTCATGGGGCCGCTGCGTTTGAGCAGGTATTCGAGACCGATCTTCGCCTTGCCGACCATCGACGACGCGAGCACGTTGAGCGTGGGCGCGCCGTCGATCTTGTAGACCGCGCGGATCTGCAGGTGGTCCTGCAGGTTGGCGCCAACGCCGGGCGCATCGAGCACCACGTCGATGCCGTGCTGGCGCAGCAAGTCGGCCGGGCCCACGCCCGAGAGCTGCAGGATCTGCGGCGAGCCGATGGCGCCCGCGCAGAGGATCACTTCGCGTTCGGCGCGCGCGGTGCTCATCTCGCTGCCGTTCCACACCTCGGCGCCGGTGCAGCGCTGCGTGCCGTCTTCGTTTTTCTCGAAGAGGAGGCGCGAGACCTGCGCCCCCGTCCACAGCTCGAAGTTCGGCCGGCCGTAGCAGGTGGGCCGGAGGAACGCCTTGGCGGTGTTCCAGCGCCAGCCGTTCTTCTGGTTGACCTGGAAGTAGCCCACGCCTTCGTTGCTGCCGCGGTTGAAGTCGGTGGTGTGCGGCACGCCGGCCTGCACCGCGGCTTCGGCGAACGCGTCGAGGATGTCCCAGCGCAGCCGCTGCTTCTCGACGCGCCACTCGCCGCCTGCGCCGTGCATCTCGTCGGCACCGAGATAGAAGTCCTCGTGCTTCTTGAAAGCGGGCAGCACGTTCTGCCAGCGCCAGCTGTCGTCGCCGGTGAGCTCGGCCCACTGGTCGTAGTCGCGCGACTGGCCGCGCATGTAGATCATCCCGTTGATGCTGGAGCAGCCGCCCAGCGTCTTGCCGCGCGGATAGCGCAGCGCGCGGCCGTTGAGGCCCGCATCGGGCTCGGTGTTGTAGAGCCAGTCGGTGCGCGGATTGCCGATGCAGTAGAGGTAACCGACCGGGATGTGGATCCAGTGGTAGTCGTCCCGGCGGCCCGCTTCGATGAGCAGCACGCGTTTGGTCTTGTCGGCGCTCAGGCGGTTGGCGATGAGCGAGCCCGCGGTGCCGGCGCCGATGATGATGTAGTCGAAGGTGTTGTCGTTGTCTCGCATGGTTCTTGTTCGTTGCTCAGGGTTGCACGGTCGTCGATGTCTTGTTGCGTTCGGCCGCACTGCGCGCCGCTTTGAAGGTGTGAATGAATCCGGCCTGTCCGAGCAGCCCGCCCAGGCGCGCCCGATCAAGGCGCAAAGCGCAGCCATAGCTCGGGCTATGGCGAGCATTTGCAACGCCGAGCGGGTGTGTCTGGGCGGGATGAGCGGGCATGGCGGATTCGTTCACACCTTCTCAGGATTCCAGCATCGGGAACACCTCCGCCCAGTTGCCGTGCGCCCCTTGTACCAGTGCGTTCAGCCGGGCCTGCAGCGCAAGTGCCACGTCGGCGACCTCGCGGCCCGGCGGCAGGGGTGCGTTGCCCGAGACGATGGCGATCGATGCCTCGATGCCTTCTTGCCCATCGGCCGGGGCCGGCATGCCGTCTCCCGCAGCGGCGAGCAGGTCGCACGGCAGCATGTCGAGCGCGAACCCGTACACCACGCGGTTCTCCATGATCGCCAGCGCGAGCGTCGAGACACTCGCGACGAGCCGCATGTGACTCAGCGTGCGGTCGGGCAGGTCCGGGCGCAGGTCGGAGGCGTTCTCGGACCAGGTCACCAGCTCTGCCCAGAAGGCCTCGTCCTTAGGTCCCGTCTTGCCAAGAAGCCCGAACAGGCGTCCGGGATAAATCGCCAGCATGTGGCGGCTGGCAAAGCGCGCCATTGCCGCGGCGTCGTCGATCGCCGGCGACAGCACCTGCCCCTGCTTGTGGTCGTAACCGAAGTAGAAGCGCCGGCCGTCGAGCGTGAAGGACTCGATGCCGCCCGTATGGCCGGTGCGGCCGGCGATCGGCTCGGATGCGTCGATATTTCCAGGATTCATGGACATGGTGAGGGCTTAGCACCAGGATTTAGCCCGCGCTTCGTATGAAAGGCCAATGATTTCGGCGCGACTGGCTTATAAATTGGTCTTATATGACTGCCGCCATCGACCTGCAGATTTTGCGCGCCTTCGTTCTTGCCGCGAGGGAGGGCAACGTCTCGCGCGCGGCCGAGCGGCTGCACCTCACGCAGCCCGCGGTGAGCCTGCAGCTCAAGCGCCTGGCCGAGGAAACCGGGCTCACGCTCTTTACCCGAACACCGCACGGGCTCGCGCTCACGGCCGACGGCGCGGCGATGCTGCCGCAGGCCGAGCGGGTGCTGGCCGCCGTGGGCGACCTGCAGCAGGCCGCGCGCAAGCTGCAGGGCACGGTGCGCGGAGCGCTGCGCATCGGCACCATCCTTGACCCCGAATTCACCCGACTGGGCGTGTTCCTGCGCGAGCTGGTCGAGGCCGCGCCGCAGATCGAGACCGAGCTGCGCCACGGCATGAGCGGCAGCGTGCTCGCGCAGGTGCAGCGCGGCGACCTGGACGTGGGGTTTCACCTCGACCCCGGCGACGACGACCAAGCCGCGACAACACCTGCGCTCTCGGTCCGCACCCTCACCCGCTTCACCTACCGCGTGGTTGCGCCCGCCGGCTGGGGCCCGCAGGTGCAGGGGCGCGACTGGAAGGCGCTGGCCGCGCTGCCCTGGCTCGCGACGCCGCCCGAGTCGGCGCACCACCGGCTGCTGGAGCGCATGTTCACGCCGCTGGGTCTTTCGCCGCGTCGCGTGGCGCTGGTCGACCAGGAGGCATCGATGCTCGACCTGCTGAAGTCCGGCGTCGGCCTGAGCCTGGTGCGCGACTCCATCGCGATCCGCGAATGCCAGGCCCACGGCCTCGCGATGGCCGACCGGGTGCAGCTCGATTGCGCGCTGCGTTTCGTCTCCCTGGCCTCGCGGCGCGACGAACCGGTGATCGCGAGCGCCTGGGACGCGCTGGCCAAGGCGTGGGGCTGAAGAGCAGCTGAAAAACGGCGCACCGCCCTACGCGAATGAGGGGTCTGGAGCACATGAACACCGGATGCACGCGGTTACGATGCGCGCATCCCCCGGACCCGGTTTTTTGTTTACTTTCTGCTCATCCGCCCCATGCCTTCCGCCACTCCGACTGCCGACGCCCAGGCCGCCGACAGCGTGTTGCCGCGTGTCGCGCAGCAGGAGCAGGAAGGCCGCCAGTGGACGGTCGCGAGCGGCCGCTGGACAGCGCTGGGCATGTCGTCGTTGCCCGCCTGGCAGGCGCTGTCGAAAAGCCTGGAAGCAGCGCCACCCGCGGACGACCGCGCGTGGGACCTGCGCCCGGTCGAGCAGCTCGACCACATCGGCGCGCAGCTGCTGTGGGAGCACTGGCGCCACGAATGGCCCGCGACGCTGGAGATGGAGCCGCAGCACAAGTCGGTGCTCGACCAGGTGGCGCAATACACCGTCGCCACGCCGGAAGAGCCGCCCAGGACGCTGGCCGACCGCATCCGCACCTTCTCGCAGAACGGACCCCGCCTGATGTATGTGGCGCGCGACTTCGTCGGGCTGGTCGGCCAGCTCGCCATCGACGTGGGCACGCTCATCCGCGCCCCGCACCGCGGGCCGTGGCGCGATTTTTCGGGGCATCTCTACCAGTTCGGCGCCACGGCGCTGCACATCACGGCGCTCGTCGGGCTGCTGATCGGCGTGGTGCTGGCCTACCTGATCTCGCAGCAACTGCGCCAGTACGGCGCCGAGGCCTTCGTGGTCAACATCCTTGGGCTCTCGCTGGTGCGCGAACTGGGGCCGGTGCTGGCGGCGGTGCTGATCGCCGGGCGCTCGGGCTCGGCCATCACCGCGCAGATCGGCGTGATGCGGGTGACCGAAGAACTCGACGCGATGCGCGTCATGGGCATCCCGCACGGCTTTCGCCTGGTGATGCCGCGCGTGCTGGCGCTGGCGATCGCGATGCCGCTGATCAGTCTCTGGACCTCGATGGCGGCGCTCCTGGGCGGCATGCTCGCGGCCGACGCGGCGCTCGACATTTCGCCGGCCTACTTCCTCTCGGCGCTGCCGCGCGCGGTGCCGATCGCGAACCTCTGGCTCGCGATGGCCAAGTCGGCGGTGTTCGGCATCCTGATCGCGCTGATCGGCTGCTACTTCGGCATGAAGGTCAAGCCCAACACCGAGAGCCTGGGACGCGGCACGACCTCGTCGGTGGTGACGTCGATCACCGCGGTGATCCTGGTGGACGCGCTGTTCGCGGTGCTGTTCAAAGGCATCGGGTTCCGGGGATGAATACCGCCATGAACAACAGTGCCGACGCCACCGTCGTCGACATCCGCAAGCTCTGGACGGTGTTCAAGAACGCCGACGGCGAACAGGTGGTGCACCGCAACCTCGACATGCACATCGACCGCGGCGAGGTGCTCTCGCTGGTCGGCGGCTCGGGCACCGGCAAGACGGTGCTGCTGCGCCAGATCCTCGGGCTGGAGAAGCCGACGCAGGGCGTGGTCGAGGTGCTGGGCCAGCAGCCCGGCGAACTCAGCGCCTCGGGCGCGGCCAACGTGGGCATGCTGTTCCAGCACGGTGCGCTGTTCTCGGCCTTCAGCGTGCTGGAGAACATCGCCTTTCCGCTGCGCGAGTTGAAGCTCCTGCCCGACGAGCTGATCCGGCACGCGGCGCTCGTGAAACTGCAGATGGTGGGGCTGGAGCCGCAGCATGCGTACAAGAGCCCGTCGGATTTGTCGGGCGGCATGATCAAGCGCGTGGCGCTGGCGCGCGCGCTCATCATGGACCCGCCCCTGCTGCTGCTCGACGAGCCCACGGCGGGCCTGGACCCCGAGGCCTCCGACAGCTTCTGCAATTTGCTGCGCGGCCTGCACCGCGAGCTGGGCCTGACGGTGGTGATGGTCACGCACGACCTGGACACGCTGTTCGACCTGAGCACCCGCATCGCGGTGCTGGCCGACCAGAAGGTCATCGTGAGCGGCACGGCGCGCGAGGTCATCGCCTACCCGCATCCCTTCATCCACGAATACTTTCTGGGCGGACGCGGACAGCGCGCCCTGGAGGCGCTGCATGACAAGCCAGCACCGGAACAACATGCGCCGCGGCCCGAAGCCGCGCGCGCCGAAAGGTAGGTAGCCACCATGGAAAACAAGGCCCATGCCCTCGCCGCCGGCGCCTTCGTGCTCGGCCTTCTGGCCGTGCTCGTCGGGCTGGTGATCTGGTTCACGCGCGACAACACCGTGCGCAACGTCTACGAGCTGTCCACCCGCGATGCGGTCAGCGGCCTGCAGCCGCAGGCGATGGTGCGCTACCGCGGCATCGCGGTTGGCAAGGTGGTGCTGATCGACTTCGACCCCAAGGTGACAGGCAACGTGCGGGTGCGCATCACGGTCGACGAGCGCGTGCCGCTCACCACCTCGAGCTTCGCCACGCTGAGCTACCAGGGCGTGACCGGCCTGGCCTTCATCGCGCTGGACGACAAGGGCGAATCGAAGGTCGCGCTCAAGCCCGACAACGACAACCCGCCGCGCATTCCGCTCAAGCCCTCGATGCTTGCGCAGCTGCAGGACCGCGGCGAGGCCATCATCAACCAGGTCGAGGAAGTGACCAAGCGCGCCAACCAGTTGCTCAGCGACCCCAACCAGAAGCGCGCGGCCGATGCGCTGGAGAACATCGCCGCTGCCTCGGCCAGCGCCAACACGCTCCTCAAGACGCTCGACAACACAGTGAAGACCGGCCTGAACCCGGCGCTGGAGAAGCTGCCCGACACGCTGGGCTCGGTGAAGAAGGCGGCCGGCGACGTCTCGCGCGTGGCCAACAACTTCAACACCACCGTGGGCCGGCTGAACGCGCCCGACGGCCCGGTGGAGCGCCTGAGCGACGGCACCAAGGCGCTTGCGCAGGCGGTCGACTCGTTCAACGCCGCCACGCTGCCGCGCGTGAACCGCGTGGCCGACGACACCTCGCGCGCGGTGCGCCGGCTGGGCCGCGCGGCGGACGGCATCAACGACAACCCGCAATCGCTGCTGTTCGGCAACGGCGGCGCCGCGGCGGGCCCGGGCGAGCCGGGTTTCTCCGCGCCGGCCGCGCGCCCCTGATCGAAGGTGACGAGCATGAAGACAAACACCCACTCCCTCGCCGCGGTCCTCGCGGGCATCGGCTTTTCGGCAGTGCTTGCCGGCTGCGGCGCGCTGCCCGACAAGCCCGCGCGCGCGGCGCTGTACGACTTCGGCCCCGGGCCCGTCGCCACGGCGCCGGCCGCCGCACCCACTGCCGCGCTGCCGACCCTGGCCCTGGCCGAGATCGAGAGCAACACGCGCCTGGACGGCACCCAGATCCTCTACCGCCTCGGCTACGCGGACGCCAACGAACTGCGCCCCTACGGCCAGTCGCGCTGGAGCCAGGCGCCTGCGCAACTGCTGCGCCAGCGGCTGCGCGACAGCCTTGCCGAGCGACGCATGGTGCTCGGCCCGGAAGAAAGCGCGACCATCTCCCGCAGCAAGGGCGAGGTGCCCGACACGCTGCGCATTTCGCTCGACGAGTTCAGCCACTACTTCGACTCGCCCGCCAGCAGCGTGGGCCTCGTGCGGCTGCGCGCCACGCTGATCCGCGGCACCACCGGCGGCGATCGCGTGCTGGGCCAGAAGACCATCACCGTGCGCCGCCCCGCACCGAGCGCCGATGCGCCCGGCGGCGTGAAGGCGCTGGCCGCCGCCAGCGATGCGGCCGTGGCCGAGGTCACGCAGTGGATGGACCAACTGCAACGCCAGCCCCGGCAGTAAGCTGTGCCCGGTTCGCTGCGCGCAATTCAATACACGAGGAGACCCGCCCCATGAACGCAACACGCATCGTCGGCATCCTGTTGATCGTGGCGGGCATCGCGGCCCTGGGCCTCGGCAGCTTCAGCTTCACCAAGGAAACCCACCAGGCCAAGCTCGGCCCGCTGGAGTTCTCGGTGAAGGAAAAGCAGACCGTCAACTTCCCCGCCTGGGCCGGCGTGGCCGCCATCGTGGTGGGCGGCGCGCTGGTGCTGCTGGGCGGCAAGAAGGGCTGAGCGCCCGCGCACTGCGGGGCCGGGGGCGGCCGGCGCGAAGGCAGCCTCCATGCAATCCGTCACGGTGGTCGCACTGCAATAGTGGCCGGAACATGTCTCCCTGTTCCCGGGCTGCGGACGCATTCGCACAATGCGCCCCCTCCATCATTTTTCGCGCCCTTCCATGAGCTCTCTTCAAATCATCCAGGACCATGACAAATGGCGCAAAGGCATCGGCGGCGCACCCGCCGGGCTGGCGGGTGAAAGCGATGGCAATGCCTATGCCGGACTGGATCTGAACCTGTCCACCTTCGCATCCAGCACGTTCGGCGGCAGCCGCTTCACGTCGACTACCTTCATGGATGCGGTCTGGACCTCATGCCAATTCAACGGCTGCGCGTTCAGCCTGTGCGACATGCAGCGGATCAGGATCAGCGGCTGCACTTTCATTGATTGCACGTTCAATGCATCGCAGCTGAAAGCCAGCCAGCTCAGCGGCTGCACCTTCACCCGATGCCACTGGACCGCGCTGAATTTCGATGCCAGCCATTGGTCGCAAGTGAACCTGCTGGCGTGCACCGGCCGGCAAGTGAGCGCCGCCGACCTGCAAGGCGAACAGGTCGACTTCACGGGCAGCCAGTTCGAAGACATGCAGCTCACCAACGCGCGCATCAACTGACGGCGCACGGAGGTCACGAAGCTAGTCGCTCATCCCGGCCAGCAATTGCGGCAACAGATCTTCGGAAGTGCCCCGCAGCACCACCGCCGCCGAACCGTCCAGGTGTGGCAGCGGCTCAAGGTTCAGCGTGATGAGACGGCTGCCGCGCGCCATCGCAAGCTCGGGCAACTCGGCGGCCGGATAGACGATGGTCGTGCTGCCGACCACCATGAAGAGGTCCGACTCCTGCGCCGCCACCTGCGCTTCGAGCAGCACGCCGGGGTTGAGCATCTCGCCGAACATCACCACGTCGGGCCGCGCATGCGAACCGCAGCGCAGGCACCGGTGAAAGGGCCAGGGGCCGCTGCGGTTGCCGCAGTGGTCGCAGCGCCAGCGGCGCAGCGACCCGTGCAGTTCGAGCACGTCGAGCCCGCCCGCCTGGGTCAGGAGGCCGTCGACGTTCTGCGTGACGAGGCGCGTCGCCGGGCGCAGCCGCTGCAGTTGCGCGAGCGCCCGGTGCCCCGGATTGGGCGCGGCCGACTCGACCACCGAGACGCGCTGTCCCCAGAACTTGGTGAAGCCCGGGGGGTCGCGCTTCAGGTCTTCGGCATGGGAGAACTGCAGGGCGCTCTGGTTTTTCCAGAGGCCGTCCGAATCGCGGTAGGTCGGGATGCCCGAGGCACGGGACAAACCGGCGCCCGAGAAGACGACGATGCGCCGGGCATCGCGCAGCAGCGCGATGGCGGACTCGAGTGAAGAAGAAGGGCCTGTGTCGGTGGCGGTGGGTCGCGTCATCGCTCTGGTTTTCGAAGATCCAGGGGCCCCGTGGCGCCGAGCCGTTGCGACACGGTGCCCGCGCAGGCCTTGAGTGCGCGCGCGAGCTCGCCATCCCACGCCGTATGGAAGATGCCGGCCGGGCCGATGGCGGTCACGGCGAGCACGATGGCGCCGGTGTGGTCGAACACCGGCGCGGCCATGGCGCTCACGCCTTCGATCACCTCGCCGTCGGAGCGGCTGATGCCGTGCGCGCGCACTTCCTGCAGCTGGCGCTCGAAGTCGCTCCACGACGGCAGCGGCTGCACCCGGGGCATGCCGGCGGGAGATGCCGGCTCGACGGCGCCCTTGCGCTGCTTCTGGCGCAGGCGCTCTTCCTCGAGCAGTCGGCGCACCACCTCGGCATCGAGGTAGGCCGCGAAGATGCGGCCCGAGGCCGTGTTGGTCAGCGAGAACACCGTGCCGTGCCGCATGTTCACATGCACCGGCGAGGGCGACTCGGCCGTGCGCACGATGGTTGCGCCCCGCGCGCCCCAGACGGCAAGCGCCACCGTGTGGCCGATCTGCTGCGCGAGCGGACTGAGCATCGGGGTGGCAATGTGCACCGGGTCGGCCTGCTGCAGGCTGATGAGCCCCAGTTGCAAGGCCAGCGGTCCGAGCAGATAGTGGCCGCTGGCGCGATCCTGCTCGATGAGCCCGAGCCGCCCGAAGCTCACCATGTAGGGGTGGGCCTTGGCGGGCGTCATGTCGGCTTCGCGTGCCAGGTCCTTCAGCGCCATGGGCCGGCCGTGGTGCACCAGCGCACGCAGCAGCTGGCCGCCGACCTCGATGCTCTGGATGCCGCGCTGGGCGGCGCGGTCGGTGTCGGGTGTCTCGGGGGTGTCGCTGGAGTCCTTGGGCACCTGGGTCACGGGCGGCCTGCCGATCGTTCGTTCATGAAGAAGGGATTAGACATTAACTGATCCGCGGCTTACACTGCGAAAATTCGTCATCCACGAATTCGTTTGCCCTAAACGAATAACCATACATCCCCCACACACCGGAGACAACCCGATGAGCCAAGCCAAGAAGTTCGCCAGCCAGGCCGACATGGAAGAAAAGAAGATCACCTTCAGCCAGATCTCCGAGCACGCCTGGGCTTACACCGCCGAGGGCGACCCGAACACCGGCATCGTGATCGGCGACGACTGCGTGCTGGTCGCCGACACCCAGGCCACCCCCGCCATGGCGGCCGACGTGGTGCGCCGCATCCGCGAAGTGACCGACAAGCCCATCAAGTACGTGGTGCTCACCCATTACCACGCAGTGCGCGTGCTGGGCGCGGCGGGCTACGGTGCCGAACACATCCTGGCGAGCCAGGACACGCGCGACCTGATCGTGGAGCGCGGCGAGGAAGACAAGGCCAGCGAAATCGGCCGCTTCCCGCGCCTGTTCCAGAACGTCGAGACCGTGCCCCCGGGCCTGACCTGGCCCACGATGACCTTCACCGGCAAGATGACGCTGTGGCTGGGCAAGCTCGAAGTGCAGCTGATCCAGCTGGGCCGCGGGCACACCAAGGGCGACACCGTCGTCTGGCTGCCGCAAGAGCGCACGCTGCTCTCGGGCGACCTGGTCGAGTTCGGCGCCACGCCGTATGCCGGCGACGCCTACTTCCAGGACTGGCCGCAGACGCTGGACAACATCGCAGCCCTGAAGCCCGCCGCGCTGGTGCCGGGCCGCGGCGCCGCGCTCACCACGCCGGAGGCCGTGGCCGAGGGCCTCACGGGCACGCGCAACTTCATCTCCGACGTGTATGCCAGCGTGCAGGAAGGCGTGAAGGCCGGGCGCGACCTGAACACGGTCTACAAGGACACCTACGCGAAGCTCAAGCCCAAGTACAGCCAGTGGGTGATCTTCGACCACTGCATGCCGTTCGATGTGAGCCGGGCGTATGACGAGGCGTCGGGCCATGCCGATCCGCGCGTGTGGACGGCGCAGCGGGACATCGACATGTGGAAGGCGCTGGAAGGCTGAACCCGCATTGCTCCCTCCCCTTCAGGGGGAGGAGCAAGACAAAAGACACGGAGACAAACGTGATCGACTACCAAAGCCTGCGCTTCGACTACAAACGCCACCCCGACCAGGACGCAGCGACCCCGGCCCCTCACCCCGTGGTGATCGTCGGCGCCGGCCCGGTCGGCCTCACGCTCGCCATCGACCTCGCGCTGCGCCAGGTGCCCGTGGTGCTGCTGGACAACGACAACACCCTCTCCAGCGGCTCGCGCGCGATCTGCTTTGCCAAGCGCACGCTGGAGGTCTTCGACCGCCTGGGCTGCGGCGACCGCATGGTCGACAAGGGCGTGTCGTGGAACGTGGGCAAGGTGTTCTTCCACGACGAGCAGGTCTACCGCTTCGACCTGCTGCCCGAGCCCGGCCACGAGCGTCCGGCCTTCATCAACCTGCAGCAGTACTACGTCGAGGGTTACCTCGTCGAACGCGCGAACACGCTGCCGCTGATCGACCTGCGCTGGAACAACAAGGTGACGGGCATCGAGCAGCATGACGACGGCGCAGTGCTCACCATCGAAACGCCAGACGGCGGCTACAGGCTGCAAGCCGGCTACGTCGCCGCCTGCGACGGCTCGCGCTCCAACCTGCGGCAGCTGCTGGGCCAGGAGGCCAAGGGACGCGTGTTCCGCGACCGCTTCCTGATTGCCGACATCACGATGGACGCCCAGCTGCCTACCGAGCGCCGCTTCTGGTTCGACCCCTCGTTCCACCCCGGCCAGAGCGTGCTGCTGCACAAGCAAGCCGATGGCATGTGGCGCATCGACTTCCAGCTCGGCTGGGACGCCGACCCTGTGGAAGAACGCAAGCCCGAGAACATCACGCCGCGCGTGCGCGCGCTGCTCGACAGCATCGGCTTTGCCGACGTGCAGTTCCAGATCGGCTGGGCCAGCGTCTACACCTTCGCCTGCCAGCGCATGGAGCGCTTTCGCCACGGCCGCGTGCTGTTCGCGGGCGACTCGGCGCACGGCGTGTCGCCCTTCGGCGCGCGCGGTGCGAACTCGGGCGTGCAGGACGCGGACAACCTGGCGTGGAAGCTGGCGGCCGTGGTCAGCGGCGAGGCGCCCGATGCGCTGCTCGACAGCTACGCCAGCGAGCGCGAATTCGCGGCCGACGAGAACATCCGCAACTCCACGCGCGCGACCGACTTCATCACGCCCAAGAGCGAGGTGAGCCGCCTGTTCCGCGATGCGGTGCTTGCGCTGACCAGGCACCAGCCCTTCGCACGCACGCTGGTCAACAGCGGACGGCTCTCGGTGCCGGCGGTGCTGCGCGATTCGCCGCTCAACACGCCCGACGCCGACGCGTTCCAGGGCGCGATGGTGCCCGGCGCCGCCGCCGCCGATGCGCCGACCGTGCACGTCGATGGCCGCACCGGCTGGCTGCTGCGCGAATGCCATGTGGCGCAGTTCACCGCCCTGGTGTTCGGCACGGGCGAGGCCGCCGAACGCAGCGCCCGGGCGCTGAAGGCCAGCGACCGCGCGCTGCATGTCGTGCGCGTGCAGGGCACATCGCCCGAAGGCGAACTCGCCATCCAGCGCTACGACGCCCGACCCGGCACCGTGTACCTGCTGCGGCCCGATCAGCATGTGTGCGCGCGCTGGAGGCAACCCACGCCTGCGGACATCCGCGCGGCCGTCGATCACGCACTGGCAAAGGCATGAACATGCAACACCTGAACACCGCGCCGAACCTCGAGGCGCCCGACGATTTCTACGAGGCGCTCATCGAGGCGCACCAGGGGCTTTCCACCGAAGAGAGCCACGCCTTCAACGCGCGCCTCGTGCTCGTGCTGGCCAACCACATCGGCTCGCTCGCCGTGCTGCGCGAGGCCTTCGAGGCCGCGCGCAGCAGCTGAACACACTCCCACCTCATCGCGATTTTCGAGAGAGAACACCATGACCCCAGCTTCCGCCAACGACGACCGGCGCTACCTCGGCGGCTTCGGCAACGAATACGCTTCCGAAGCCGTTCCGGGCGCCCTGCCGCAGGGCCGCAACAATCCGCAGCGCGGACCTTTCGATCTCTACACCGAGCTGCTCTCGGGCACCGCCTTCACCGCGCCGCGCCATGAGAACCGCCGCACCTGGCTCTACCGCCGCCAGCCTTCGGTGGTGTCGGGCCGCTACCAGCCCTATGCGCAGCCGCACTGGACCACCGGCGCCGACCGCGAGATCGCGCTGCCGCCCGAGCCGATGCGCTGGCATCCGATGCCACTCGACGGCGCCGCGGAGGCCGACTTCATCGACGGCATGCACACGGTCGCGGCGAATGGCGATGCCGAATCGCAGGTCGGCATCGGCTCGCTGATGTACCTGGCGGGCCGCTCGATGGACAAGCGCGCCTTCGTCAACGCCGACGGCGAGATGCTGGTGGTGCCGCAGCAGGGCCGCCTCGTCATCACCACCGAACTCGGTGTGCTCGACGTGAAGCCCGGCGAAATCGCGGTGCTGCCACGCGGCATGGTCTTCAAGGTGGCGCTGCCCGATGGCCTCTCGCGCGGCTACGTGTGCGAGAACTACGGCGCGCATTTCCGCCTGCCCGAGCTGGGCCCTATCGGCTCGAACGGCCTGGCCAACGCACGCGACTTCCAGGCGCCCGTGGCGGCCTTCGAAGAAGACGGCGGCGCCTATGAACTGGTCAAGAAATTCGCTGGCCGCTTCTGGAAGGCGCCGACCAAGCAGTCGCCTTTCAACGTCGTCGCCTGGCACGGCAACCTCGCGCCGGTGAAGTACGACACGGCGCATTTCATGGCGATCGGCTCGATCAGCTTCGACCATCCCGACCCGTCGATCTTCACCGTGCTGACTTCGCCCAGCGATACGCCCGGCACCGCGAACTGCGACTTCGTGATCTTCCCGCCGCGCTGGATGGTGATGGAGAACACCTTCCGCCCGCCCTGGTTCCACCGCAACCTCATGAGCGAGTTCATGGGCCTGGTGCTGGGCGAGTACGACGCCAAGCCGGGCGGCTTCAAGCCCGGCGGCGCGAGCCTGCACAACTGCATGGTGCCGCACGGACCGGACGAGGAAGCCTTCGACAAGGCCACGAACGCCGACCTGAAGCCGCACAAGCTCGACAACACGCTGGCCTTCATGTTCGAGAGCCGCTACCGCTTCATTCCGACCAACTTCGCGCTGAAGAGCCCGGCGCTCGACACGGACTACGCCGACTGCTGGGCGGGCCTGAAGGACCAGTTCAAGCCATGATGAAGAACGCATTCGCTCTCACGCGCCGCGCGGCGGCTCTCGCGCTCCTCGCTGCACCCTTCCTCGCGCATGCGGCGGACTTTCCCTCGAAGCCGATCCGCTTCATCGTGCCCTACACACCCGGCGGCACCACCGACCTGGTGGCGCGCACCGTGGGTCAGAAAGTGTCGGAAAAGTTCGGCCAGCCGGTGCTGATCGACAACCGCGGCGGCGCGGGCGGCAACATCGGCATGGACGCCGTGGCCAAGGCCGCGCCCGACGGCTACACCATCGGCTTCGGCGCGATCTCGACCAATGCGCTGAACCCGCACATCTACAAGTCGATGGCCTTCGACCCGCGCCGCGACTTCACCGCGATCAGCCTGCTGGGCACCTCGACCATCGTGCTCGAAGTGCCGGCGGCATCGCCGATCAAGTCGGTGCCCGACCTGATCGCGGCCGCGAAGAAGAACCCGGGCCTGCCCTACGCCACTGCGGGCGCCGGCACCTCGATGAACCTCGCGGGCGTGATGTTCGCGCAGATGACCGGCACCGAGCTCGTGCACGTGGCCTACAAGGGCAGCGGCCCGCCCATCACCGACATGCTGGGCAACAACATCGGCGTGATGTTCGACAACCTGCCCGCGTCGCTGCCGCACATCCAGGCCGGCAAGCTGCGCGCGCTGGCTGTTGCCGGGCCGGCGCGCTCGCCGTCGCTGCCCGACGTGCCGACGATGGCCGAGGCGGGCCTGAAGGGTTATGCGCTCGATCCGTGGTTCGGCGTGTACGGGCCGGCGAACCTGCCGGCGCCCGTCGTGAAGGCGCTGAACGAAGCCTTTGTCGAAGCGCTCGCGATGCCCGACGTGAAGGCCAAGCTGCAGCAGGCGGGCTTCTCGCCGCGCGGCTCGACCGCGCAGGAGCTCGCCACGCTCACGCAGACCGAATACCAGCGCCTGGGCGATGTGGCCAAGAAGGCCGGCATGACCGCAGATTGAACAGATCCACAGAAAGATACCCATGACCGCACTGAACGCCACCCATGACCCCAAGCTGCGCAGCTGGGTCGCCTCGGCCAACGAGGCCGGCACCGACTTCCCGATCCAGAACCTTCCCTTCGGCCGCTTTCGCAGCGCCGGCAGCAGCGAGGCTTTTCGCATCGGCGTCGCCATCGGCGACCAGGTGCTCGACCTGAAGGCCGCGGGCCTCGTCGACACCGACGACATGAACGCGCTGATGAGCGCCAGCGCGAAGGAGCGCCGGACCCTGCGCGCCGCAATTTCCGCGGGCCTCGCAGAAGGCAGCGACAGGCAGGCGGCATGGTCGAAGGCGCTGATGGCACAAGCCAAGGCCGAGATGACCGTGCCCTGCCGCATCGGCGACTACACCGACTTCTACACGGGCATCCACCACGCGACCACCATCGGCAAGCTCTTCCGCCCCGACCAGCCGCTGATGCCCAACTACAAGTGGGTGCCCATCGGCTACCACGGCCGCGCCTCGTCCATCGGCGTGAGCGGGCAGGCCTTCAAGCGCCCGCAGGGCCAGACCAAGGCGCCCGATGCCGCCGAGCCGAGCTTCGGCCCATCGAAGCGGCTCGACTACGAGCTGGAGCTGGGCTTTTTCGTCGGCCGCGGCAATGCGCTGGGCGAACCGATTGCCATCGGCGAAGCCGAGGATCACCTGTTCGGCGTGACGCTGCTCAACGACTGGTCGGCGCGCGACCTGCAGGCCTGGGAATACCAGCCGCTCGGCCCTTTCCTTTCCAAGAACTTCGCGAGCACGCTGTCGCCGTGGATCGTGACGATGGAAGCGCTGGCGCCATTCCGCGCGAAGTTCGAGCGGCCCGCAGGCGACCCGCAGCCGCTGCCGTACCTCGATGCCCCGTCGAACCGCGACAGCGGCGCGCTGGACATCACGCTCGAGGTGCTGCTGCAGACCGCGAAGATGCGCGCCGAAGGCGTCGCGCCCGCGCGCCTCACGCGCGGCAACACCACCGAAGCCGCCTACTGGACCGCCGCACAGCTGGTCACGCACCACACGGTGAACGGCTGCAACCTGCAGCCCGGCGACCTGCTGGGCTCGGGCACGCTGTCGGGCCAGAAGCCCGACGAGGCCGGCTCGCTCATAGAACTCACGCTGGGCGGCAAGCAGCCGATCACGCTGCCGAACGGCGAGAAGCGCACCTTCCTGGAAGACGGCGACACGCTGGTCATGCGCGGCTACTGCGAGCGCGCGGGTGCGGTGCGTATCGGGCTGGGGGAAGTCAGCGGCACCGTGGTGGCCTAGGGTCTTGTCCCCTCTCCCGCTTGCGGGAGAGGTCCAGGGTGAGGGCCGTGGGCCTCGCAACATCGTGCGGCCTCGATCGCCGCTCACCCTCACCCCAACCCTCTCCCCGAGGGGAGAGGGAGCAAGAGATTCAAGGTGCCGGTGCGGTCGCGCTGGCGGCCACCGGCCACGCCACTTCGCTCGCCACGCGCGGCTTGCCCATCGGCGCGGCAGCCTTGCCGATCCTGACGGCCGCCATGTCCGCTTCGCTCGGGTACTGGTTCATCAGCCAGTAGTCGAACACCCGGCGCGCAATGGGTGCCGCGGCGCCGGCGCCCCAGCCTGCGTTCTCCACGATCACCGCGACCGCGATCTTCGGGTCGTTCACCGGCGCGAAGGCCATGAAGAGGGCGTGATCGCGCTGGTGCTCCTCGAGCGCGCGGGCGTTGTACTTGGTGTTCTGCGCCTGCGTCACGGCTTGTGCCGTGCCCGTTTTTCCGGCCGCCTGGTAGCCCGCGCCCGCGAACACGCTGCGCGCGGTGCCGCTGGTGACCACGCTGGTGAGGCCTTCGCGCACTACCGCGACGTTGGCCGCGGTGAAGCCCAGGTTTTCCGCAGGCGGCTGAGGCAGCGGCACCACCTGCCCGCTCACCGTGTTGCGCGTGGCCAGCACAAGGTGCGGCTTGTGCTTGATGCCGCCGTCGGCCACGATGGCCGTGGCCTGCGCGAGCTGCAGCATCGTGAAGGCGTTGTAGCCCTGGCCGATGCCCAGCGAAATGGTCTCGCCCGCATACCACTTCTTGGCCTCGGGCCGCTTGTAGGCGTTGCGCTTCCACTCGGTGCTCGGCAGCACGCCGCGCACCTCGCCGCCCAGGTCGATGCCGGTGATCTGGCCGAAGCCCAGCGGCTTCATGAAGTCGTGGATCAGGTCCACGCCCATCTCGTTGGCCAGCGAGTAGTAGTAGATGTTGCTCGACAGCTGGATCGAGCGCCGCATGTCGACACCGCCCAGGTTGCCTTCGGGGCTTCCGAAACGGTGGCCGCCGAAGTTGAAGTAGCCGGGGTCGTTGATCACCGTGTTCGGACCGCGCTTGCCGGTCTGCAGCGCGGCCATGGCCATGAAGGGCTTGTAGGTCGAGCCGGGCGGGTAGGTGCCGCGCAGCGCACGGTTCAGGAGCGGCTTGTCGAGCGATTCGCTCAGCTCTTTCCAGCTCTCGGTGTCGATGCCCTCGACGAAGAGGTTCGGGTCGAAGGTGGGCTTGCTCACGAAGGCCAGCACCTCGCCGGTCTTGGGGTCGATGGCCACCAGCGCGCCGCGGCGGTCGCCGAACATGTCTTCGACCAGCTTCTGCAGCTTGATGTCGAGCGACAGCATGACGGTGTTGCCCGGCGTGGCCGGATGGCTCGCGAGCCTGCGCACCGCGCGGCCGCCGGCCGAGGTTTCCATCTGCTCCACGCCGGTCTGGCCGTGCAGCGTCTTCTCGTAGCTCTGCTCGATGCCGAGCTTGCCGATGTAGTCGGTGCCCTTGTAGTTGGCCTGGTCTTCCTCTTCCCAGTCTTCCATCGCGGTCTTCTCGCGCTGGTTGATGCGGCCGATGTAGCCGAGCACGTGCGAGCCGGTCTCGCCGTTGGGATAGTTGCGGAACAGGCGCGCCTTGATCTCCACGCCCGGAAAGCGGTAGCGCTGGGCCGCGAAGCGCGCCACTTCCTCGTCGCTCAGGCGGGTGCGGATCGGAATGGAGTCGAAGCTGCGCGAGTCTTCGCGCAGGCGCTTGAAGCGGCGGCGGTCGCGCGGCGAGACTTCGAGCACCTGGGTGAGGCTGTCGATGGTCTCCTCGACATCGTTCACCTTCGAGGGCGTGATCTCCAGCGTGTAGGCCGAGTAGTTGGAGGCCAGCACGATGCCGTTGCGATCGAGGATCAGGCCCCGGTTGGGCACCACCGGCACGATGGCCGTGCGGTTGCTCTCGGCCTGCTCGGCCAGGTCTTCATGACGCGTGACCTGCAGGTAGACCAGCCGCGCGCTCAGCAGGCTGAACGCGAACAGCACCGCCAGGCCGATCACGATCACGCGGCGCTTGAAGCGCGCGAGGTCGGCGGCGACGTTGCGGATTTCGGTCATGGCGGGGGAGCTTAGGCGCGTGCCGGTGCTTTTGGCAAATGCAGCAGGCTGGGCTTAGAGGGGTCGGTTCTCGTCGGGTTCCGGGGTGCGGCGCTGGGGCGCAAGCAAGAGGGCGCTCGCCAGGGGCCACAGCGCAGCCTCGACACCCGGCGAAATCAGCACCGTCCAGCCCGGGAACACCCCGCCGCCGACCATCCGGGTGATGACTTCGATCAGCTGCGACAGCGCAAACAGCGGCAGCACCTGCAGTGCCTGCGACAGCACCGGATACCAGAGCAGCCGCCGGTGAATCATGATCGCGAAGAAGCCCAGCGTCGTGTAGGACAGCGCATGCTGGCCCAGCATGGAGGCCTGGTGCACGTCCATGCACAGGCCGAACACGAAGGCCGCGCCGATGCCCACGCGCGAAGGCTGGTGCACGCCCCAGAACACGATCACCAGTGCCAGCAGGTCGGGCATCCAGGCGGCACGGCCGATGGGAATCATGTTGAACAGCAGCGCCACGATGAGGCTGGTCCACATGAAGAGCGGGCTGACGGGCAGCAACAGCTGCTGCTGGCCGGGACGCTTGATCATCGGGCACCTCCTGCGGGCGCCGCGGGTTTCTTCTCGTTCTTGCCGGCGCCCGGCTTGCCCTCTGGGCGCTTGCGCTGGGTGCTGGAAGCGGCGGCGGGCGGCGGCGCGGTCGGCGCGCCGGTGGGCTCGAGCACCAGCACGTAGCGCGCGGCGGTCACGTGGGCGAGCGGCAGGCAGTAGATGCGCGCGAAGGCCGAATCGGCGCGGCGCTCGATGCGCTCGATCTTCGCGACCGGCAGGCCCGCCGGGTAGATGCCGTCGACGCCGCTGGTGGAGAGCAGGTCGCCTTCCTGCAGGTCGGCATTGGCCGCCATGAAACGCAATTCGAGGCCGCCGCCGTGCGCCGACGCGTCGCCGAAGGCCACGCTGCGCACGCCGGTGCGGGTGTTCTGCACGGGAATGGCCAGGTCGCGGTCGATCACCAGCGTGACCTCGCTCGTGAAAGGCAGCACCTGCGTGACCTGGCCGAGCACGCCGCGCGCGTCGATCACCGGCGAGCCCGCCGCCACGCCCTGGGCGAGGCCCTGGTCGATGACGATCTTGCGGGTGTAGGGGTCGGCCGCGTCGTAGAGCACCTCGGCCGCGCGGCCCGGCGTCTGCGTGGTCTGGCGCAGCTCGAGCAGCTCGCGCAGGCGGGCGTTGTCCTGCGCCAGCGTGTCGGCCTGGCTCGCGCGCTCGGCCTGCATCATCAGCGCCTTGCGGGCATCGGCCTCGTTGCGCTGGGCGGTCTGCAGGTCTTCGAGGTAGCGGCCGCCGCCCATCACGATCTGCACCGGCTTGAGCGCCACCCATTGCACCGGATAGAGCACTGCGCCGATGGCGGCGCGGATCGGCTGCACGATATGAAAGCGTGCATCGGCCACCATGAGGAACAGGGAGAGCGCGCCGAAGAAGATCAGCTTGCTGAGTGCCGACTGCCCCTGGTTGAACAGGGGTGGCGCTGTGCGATCGAGCGTGCCCAGAGGCATGAATTCAGACCCGGCGGTGGTGCGGAATCAAATAACAAAAAGCCGGCCTATGCAAGCAGAGGCCGGCGATGAGGACTGGCGCCCGTTCACTCGCTCGTGAAGATGCTTCCCAGACGGTCCATGCGCTCCAGGGCAATGCCGCAGCCGCGCACCACGCAGGTCAGCGGGTCTTCGGCCACGAGCACCGGCAGGCCCGTTTCCTCGGCCAGCAGGCGATCGAGGTCGCGCAGCAGCGCGCCGCCGCCGGTGAGCATCATGCCGCGCTCGGCGATGTCGGCGCCCAGTTCGGGCGGCGTCTGCTCCAGCGCGTTCTTCACGGCCGAGACGATGTTGTTGAGCGGATCGGTCAGGGCTTCCAGCACTTCGTTGCTGCTGATGGTGAAGCTGCGCGGCACGCCTTCGGAAAGGTTGCGGCCCTTGACTTCCATTTCCTTGACTTCGGAACCCGGGAAGGCCGAGCCGATGTTCTTCTTGATGACTTCGGCCGTCGGTTCGCCGATCAGCATGCCGTAGTTGCGGCGGATGTAGTTGATGATGGCTTCGTCGAAGCGGTCGCCGCCCACGCGGACCGATCCCTTGTAGACCATGCCGCCCAGCGAGATGACGCCCACTTCGGTGGTGCCGCCGCCGATGTCCACCACCATCGAGCCCGAGGCTTCGCTGACGGGGAGGCCCGCGCCGATGGCCGCGGCCATGGGTTCCTCGATGAGGTAGACGGAGGTGGCGCCGGCGGCTTCGGCCGCGTCCTTGATGGCGCGGCGCTCGACCTGGGTCGAGCCGCAGGGCACGCAGATGATGATGCGCGGGCTCGGCGTGAGCAGCGTGCGCGGGTGCACCATCTTGATGAACTGCTTGATCATCTGCTCGGTGATCACGAAGTCGGCGATGACGCCGTCCTTCATCGGGCGGATCGCCTCGATGTTGCCGGGCACCTTGCCCAGCATGGCCTTGGCCTCGCGGCCGACGGCCTGGATCACCTTCTTGCCGTGCGGGCCACCTTCATGGCGGATCGCGACGACGGAGGGCTCGTCCAGCACGATGCCCTTGTTGCGGGCGAATATCAGGGTGTTGGCGGTGCCGAGGTCGATCGCAAGGTCGGTGGAAAAGTACCGACGGAAAGCTCCAAACATGTGTGGAATCCTCTGAGCACGGCCTGCGCATCGGCAGGTCGTCGCTCTATTTTTGGGTCGTTTGACGGGGTGAATTGATCGTTTTTGGCGCAAAAGCCGGCGCGTTCGCGGGGGTTGCGGCAAAGGCGGGATAATACCCGAATCCCCTCTGATTCCCGTGTTAGCACCCTCTTCGGCGTGCGATTACCTTCGGTTTTTGACCGGTCCCACCCATGTCCCTTGACGCTTCAGATATTGCACGCATCGCCTCCCTGGCGCGGCTGCAGCTTGCTCCCGATGAAAGCGAGCGCATGCTCAGCCAGATCAATGGCTTTTTTGATTTAGTCGAACGTATGCGTTCGGTCGACACATCGGGCATCGAGCCCCTGGCCCATCCGGTGGCCGCGATCGAGGACATCACGCTGCGCCTGCGCGACGACGTGGTGAGCGAACCCGACAACCGCGAAGCCAACCAGAAGAGCGCCCCGGCCGTCGAAGCGGGCCTGTTCCTCGTGCCCAAGGTGATCGAATAATGAGCGGCGAACAACTGCACCAGATGGGCGTGGTCGCCCTGGCCAAGGCCCTGGCCGAGCGCAAGGTCTCGGCCGTCGAGGCTTCGCAGGCCTTTCTCGGCCGCATGAAGGCCCACGAATCGCTAGGCACCTTCGTCGACGTCAATGAAGAAGTCACGATGGCGCAAGCCCGCAACGCCGACGCGCAGATCGCTGCCGGCAACGCTCCGGCGCTGGCCGGCGTGCCGATCGCGCACAAGGACATCTTCGTCACCACCGATTTCGCCACCACCGCCGGTTCGAAGATGCTCGCGGGCTACCGCTCGCCGTTCGACGCGACCGTGGTGCGCCGACTGGCCGAGGCCGGCGCGGTCACGCTGGGCAAGTTGAGCTGCGACGAGTTCGCGATGGGCTCGGCCAACGAGAACGTCGCCGTGCCCGCCGTGGGCCACGACAAGGCCGTGCCGGTGCAGAACCCGTGGAACCGCGAGCGCATTCCGGGCGGCTCGTCCGGCGCCAGCGCAGCGGCTGTTGCAGCACGCCTCGCCCCGGCGGCCACCGGCACCGACACCGGCGGATCGATCCGGCAGCCGGCTTCTTTCTGCGGCGTGACAGGCATCAAGCCGACCTACGGCCGCGCCTCGCGCTACGGCATGGTGGCTTTCGCATCGAGCCTCGACCAGGCCGGCCCGATGGCGCGCTCGGCTGAAGACTGCGCGCTGCTGCTGTCGGCTTTCTGCGGCCCCGACCTCGACCGCGATTCGACCTCCATCGACAGGCCCGCCGAAGACTTCGGCCGCTCGCTGAACGATTCGCTCGAAGGCCTGCGCATCGGCGTGCCGAAGGAGTTCTTCGGCGAAGGCGTGGCGCCCGGCGTGCGCGCCGCCATCGATGCAGCGCTTGCGCAGTACGAGAAGCTCGGAGCGAAGCGCGTCGAGGTGTCGCTGCCGCGCACCGAGCTGTCGATTCCCGTGTACTACATCCTGGCTGCGGCCGAAGCGTCGAGCAACCTGAGCCGCTTCGACGGCGTGAAGTTCGGCCATCGCGCGAAGCAGTACAAGGACCTGTCCGACATGTACGAGAAGACGCGCGCCGAGGGCTTCGGCGACGAAGTCAAGCGCCGCATCATGATCGGCACCTACGTGCTCTCGCACGGCTACTACGACGCGTACTACCTGCAGGCGCAGAAGGTGCGCCGCATGATCGCCGACGACTTCCAGCAGGCGTTGAAGCAATGCGACGTGATCGCCGGCCCCGCCGCGCCGACCACCGCATGGAAGATCGGCGAACACGGCGACGACCCGGTGGCCGACTACCTCGCCGACATCTTCACGCTGCCCGCATCGCTGGCAGGCCTTCCGGGCATGAGCGTGCCCGCGGGCTTCGACGGCGGCATGCCCGTGGGCCTGCAACTGATCGGCAACTACTTCGGCGAAGCGAAGCTGCTGAACGCAGCGCACCGCTTCCAACAAGCCACCGACTGGCACACGCGCACGCCGGAGGGCTTCTAAGAAAACATATGGACGACCTGTCTAGCCTCTTGGCCCAATTGGCTTCCCTCATTACTCAAGCTCGTTTCGAGGAGCTTGAGAGTGACACGATCGAGTTCAAAACCTGCCCATCCAACGCTCAGGACTGGTCCGAGTGCTACAAGAGTGTGAATGCATTCCTGAACACACGAGGCGGCATGCTCATTGTTGGGATCAGGGAAGCCGGACAAGGCGCTGACAGAAAGTATGTTTTTTCGGGCTATGACGCAGCTGCGGAATCAAAGCTTATCGAACTCCGCAAAGCATTCACTGATTCCGACAGACGCTCACTGGATTTGACAGAGTATCTGCCGCCGCCTGAGATACGCTCTTTCATGGACGGCCGGATCGCAGTGCAGCGTGTTGATGAGCTCCCGGCAAACAAGAGGTTTGTTTTTCTGAAAGGCACTGCCTACAAAAGACAACTGACTGGTGACCATGCGATTAAGCAAAACGAGCTTGATCGCCACGCGGAGTTTTTGGAGGAAATCGCACAGGCACGAGAGCTAGATCCTCTTGGCTCGGAGGGTATCGAAAGCGTAGATCTGGACCGAGTCAATGAGTACATTCTGCAGCTGAATCGTCTTCAAAAAATTGAAAGCCTCAAGCCGACTCCCGAAGATGCGATTCCATTTCTCACACGCAAGCGCTTTCTCATCAATGACAAGCTATCCGTGCTGGGCGGACTAGTCTGCGGCGCTTTTCCTGGAGACCTCCTGGGTTTTCGAGCCCATGTCCATGGCTACGTCAACGCACCCGGCAGCGAAACAGTAGTAGTCCAAGACAAGCAAGACATGATTGCGAATGTGTTGTCGCTCCTTGAGCAAGCAAATGCATATGTCCTGCGAAACATACAAACTGGCGTTTCGACGGCGCAAGGTGGCGTCGTCAAAGCCCAATATCCTGAGGCCGTTCTTCGCGAAACGATCAACAATGCGTTGGCGCACCGCGACTATTCAATCAATAAACAGGTCGTCATCTCAATCACTCCTGGAAAGCAGTTGGAGATATCGAATCCGGGACGCTTTCGAGATCAGCTATTGCTGACACACCCTCAGACTACCCCATCTCAAGCGACTTCGCTCTTGCGCGTCGTTCCCGAGACCAAACCGCGCAATCCACGTCTTGCAGATGTACTACGTGTTTATCGCAAGTGGGAAGGCAGGGGGATTGGCATGTCGACACTGGTAAGCCTAAGCCTCGACAACAAGCTGAATCTGCCGTACTTCAAATTCAAGTCGGACGAAGTTACCTTGGTATTGCAAGCCGGGGAGTTGCTTGATGCTCGCATGGCTGAGCTTTTTGAATCCCGAGATGCATACATTGCAAGAAAGCTCGGCTCCTTCGAAGAACTGTCGACAGAAAAAAAGGCCGTCCTTGCCTACCTCATCAAAAGCGAGTGGGCAAATCTTGAAGGAAAGTATTGCGTACTACTGACTCCCGATAACAACCACGCGCAAGCAATCAAAACTTTGGAAGCAGCCGGATTAATCACCCGCGACTCCCGAAGCACAGATCTTTACCCCATCTATGTTGCCGATCGCAGCTTGATGTCAGACAACTTCGAAGTTGAACTGCGCCAGCGGTTTGGGAGCGCTATCGACGAGCTGGCCTTGCTGTGGCGCAAGGCACTGGCTGTCGTCTATCGCTACAACCACTTCAGTTCTCGCCGTACTGTGAGTGCTAAGCAAGCCAGCTTTGCGCTTTGGGCATCGGAAGGTCACGATCAAAATGACATTAGAGCCTTTGACAGCTTCAATCGAAATATTCGACGAGTCTTCAACCACCTAGAAAATCAGGGGTTCATTGAGCGCGAGGCGGGCAGCGGGTCTAAGGGGTACGTACTCTCCCCTAGTCTGAGAAACACACAGAAGGCATTGTTCTAATCAAACAACTTTTATTAGATGAGCGAAACCGTAAACACCTTCGAAGCACAGCAACATGGCCGCCCGACCGGCCCGCTGGTGCGCGGCTATGAAGTCATCATCGGCTTCGAGACGCACGCGCAACTGTCGACCGCGAGCAAGATCTTCAGCCGCGCTTCCACCGCCTTCGGCGCCGAGCCCAACACGCAGGCCTGCGCGGTGGATCTCGCACTGCCGGGCACGCTGCCCGTGATGAACAAGGGCGCGGTCGAACGTGCCATCAAGCTGGGCCTGGCGCTGGGCTCGCATGTGGCGCCGCGCAGCGTTTTTGCGCGCAAGAACTATTTCTATCCCGACCTGCCCAAGGGCTACCAGATCAGCCAGTTCGAGATCCCGGTCGTGCAAGGCGGCTCGGTGTCGTTCTTTCTCGGCGAAGAGAAGAAGACCGTGCGCCTCGTGCGCGCCCACCTCGAGGAAGACGCGGGCAAGTCGCTGCACGAGGACTTCATCGGCCAGAGCGGCATCGACCTGAACCGCGCCGGCACGCCGCTGCTGGAGATCGTGACCGAGCCCGACATGCGCTCCACCGCCGAGGCCGTGGCCTATGCGAAGGAGCTGCACAAGATCGTGACCTGGATCGGCATCTGCGACGGCAACATGCAGGAAGGCAGCTTCCGTTGCGATGCCAACGTGTCGGTGCGCAAGCCCGGCGAGAAGCTGGGCACGCGGCGCGAGATCAAGAACCTGAACAGCTTCAAGTTCATGCAGCAGGCGATCGACTACGAGATCCGCTGGCAGATCGAGGAGATCGAAGACGGCCGCAAGGTCGAACAGGCCACCGTGCTGTTCAACCCCGACACCGGCGAGACGCGCGCGATGCGCGCCAAGGAAGACTCGGCCGACTACCGCTATTTCCCCGACCCGGACCTGCCGCCGCTGGTGATCGCGGCCGACTGGATCGAGCGCGTGCGCGGCGAAATGCCCGAGCTGCCGCGCGCGATGGCCGAGCGCTATGTGCGCGACCACGGCCTCTCGGAATACGACGCGGCGCAGCTCACGCAGAGCCTCGCGCTCGCGCAGTACTTCGACGACGCCGTGAAAGCCGGCGCCACACCGAAGCTCGCGAGCAACTGGATCACCGGCGAGATGGCGCGCCGTCTCAATGCACAGGAGATCGGCATCGAGGCCGCGCCCGTCAGCGCGCTGCAACTCGGCCAGTTGGTCAAGCGCATCGCCGACGGCACGCTGCCCAACAACGCGGCGCGCCAGGTGTTCGAAGCCCTGTGGACCGGCGAAGGCAGCGATGTCGACGCGATCATCGAAGCCAAGGACCTGAAGCCGATGGCCGACACCGGCGCGCTCGACGCGATCCTCGACGAGGTCATCGCGAAGAACCAGAAGAACGTCAACGAGTACCGCGCCGGCAAGGAAAAGGCGCTCAACGGCCTCGTGGGCCAGGTGATGAAGGCCAGCGGCGGCAAGGCCAACCCGGCGCAGGTCACCGAGTTGCTGAAAACCAAACTGGGCTGACCGAAGAACCCCGGGGCATCACGGCCCCGGCGGATTCAGCGCGGTGCCGCCGCGGCGGCACCGCCCGAGGCAGGACCCCAGAGCGGCTTCAAACGCGCACGCTCTTCATCGAAGCGCGCATTCACGCGCTTCTTCTCTTCTTCCTGCTCGGCAATGAAGCGGTTCTGCACCGCCAGGCTCTGCGTGTTGTCCTCGAGCTTGCGGCGCATCGCGCCCGGCGCCTTGCTCGTGTCCTTCTTGTAGAACTCGAGCTCCTCGTCGATCTTCTTGCGGTCTTCGCTCAGTTCGGCAATGCGCTTTTGCGCCGCCTGGATCACCGCGTCGACCTGCGACAGCGCCTCATTGCGCTCCCGTTGGTGCGACGCCGCGCTCGGGTAGCGCACCAGCAGCGCGCGCTCGCGGCGGCGCTCGTCGGTTGCCTTGGCCGCCTGCACGGCGGCTTCGCGGGCGCGGTCTTCGCGTTCGGCCATCTCGCGCGCCGAGTACGTGGGTTCGATCTTGCGGCGCGTGAGTCCGCTGGGGCTCAGCTCCCGCTGTTCACGGTCGTTGCAATCGGCAATCGGCCGGTCGGCGGTGAGCGTGCGGCCGCGCGCGTCGGTGCAGGTGTAGATGCCGCCGGCGGGTGCGTCCTTGCCCTGTGCATGCGCAGCCAGGTAAAGGGGCAGGCCCGCCAGGAGCAACGATGCCGCCGCCAGCAGGCGGGCGGGTTTGCCGTGATCGCGTGTGCGCATCGCTGCCAGGCCTCAGTGGGCGCCGTAGCGCGTGCGGTAGGCCAGCACGCGCTCGTGGTGTGTGCCCAGGTCCGCGGCGGCGTTGCCCGAGAGGTAGCTCAACAGGTCGTCCAGCGTGGCGATGGCGATCACCGCCAGGCCCAGCTGGTTGCGCACGTACTGCACCGCGCTGTGGTCGACGTCGACGCCGTTCTCGGTGGCTTTTTCCTGTCGGTCGAGCGCAATGGCCACGGCATGCGGCGTGGCGCCGGCGGCCTGGATCGCGGCGATCGACTCGCGCACCGCGGTGCCAGCGGACATCACGTCGTCCACGATCAGCACGCGGCCCTGGAGCGGCGCGCCCACCAGGTTGCCGCCCTCGCCGTGGGTCTTGGCTTCCTTGCGGTTGTAGGCAAAGGGGTAGTTGCGGCCGCGCCGGGCCAGCTCGGCGGCCACCGTGGCGCCCAGCGGGATGCCCTTGTAGGCGGGGCCGAAGATCATGTCGAACTCGATGCCGCTCTCGATCACCCGGTCTGCATAGAATCCCGCGAGCCGCGCGATCTTGGCGCCGTCGTCGAAGAGCCCCGAATTGAAGAAGTAGGGGCTCATCCGGCCGGCCTTGGTCTTGAACTCGCCAAAGCGGAGCACGCCGGCATCGAGTGCGAACTGGACGAAGTCCTGCGCCACCGCGCTGCTTTTCTCACCATCTACAGCCATCGGGAATTCCTTGTGTTCAAACTGACCAGTCTCAATCTCAATGGCCTGCGTTCGGCAGCCACCAAGGGCGTCGCCGATTGGGTGGCCGAACTCGCGCCGGATTGTATTTGCATGCAGGAGATCCGGGTCCAGGCCAGCGACATCGAAGGCCGCTTCGAGGAAATGGCGGGTCTCAAGGGCCATTTCCATTTCGCCGAGAAAAAAGGCTACGCCGGCACCGCGATCTACACCAAGCACGCTCCGAGCCAGGTCATCGTGGGCTGGGGCGATGCCGAGTTCGACGCCGAAGGCCGCTACCTCGAATTGCGCTTCGACACGCCTAGCGCCAAGTTCTCGGTCATCAGCTGCTACTTCCCCAGCGGCAGCTCGGGCGAAGAGCGGCAGCAGGCCAAGTTCCGCTTCCTGAAGGGCTTCTTTCCGTACCTCGTCGCGCTCAAGAAGGAGCGCGAATTCGTTCTCTGCGGCGACATCAACATCGCGCACAAGGAGATCGACCTGAAGAACTGGCGCGGCAACAGGAAGAACAGCGGCTTCCTGCCTGAAGAACGCCAGTGGATGACCAATCTGCTCGACGCCGGCGCCGAAGGCGCGGGCCTGGTGGACGTCTACCGCATGCTCAAGCCCGACACCACCGACGAGGCCTACACCTGGTGGAGCAATCGCGGACAGGCCTATGCGAACAACGTGGGATGGCGGCTGGACTACCACCTGGCCACGCCGGCCATCGCCGCACTGGCGCGCACCGAAGAGATCTACAAGACCGTGAAGTTCAGCGACCACGCGCCGATCACGGTGGACTACGACTTCAACCTCTGATCGTTCCAAGCATGCTGCATGCTTCCCGCCCTCAGCGTGCGCCTTCGACCCGCAGCGGAAGTCATCCAGGTCACGCTCGAAGCGCTTCGAGGCCGATGCCTACGCGACCTCTTCAAGCTCGCGTCGCGTTGATTTTTGGAGGCCCTCGATGGTCGTGATTCGGCGCCCTTCGGCCTGCGCCGCCAGGGTCAGGCAGCTCAGCACACGCTCGCCGTCCACGTGGACTGTGCAGGCGCCGCACTGGCCCTGGTCGCAGCCCTTTTTGGTGCCGGTCAGGAAAGCGTGCTCGCGAAGGGCGTCGAGCAAGGTGGTACGGGTGTCCAGCAGCAGGTCATGGCGCTTGCCGTTGACCTCCAGCGTGAGTGGGCGAATGCCTGACATTTCAGGTCTCCTGCGGTTGGGTCGCCAGCGAAGCCGACAGCGCGCGGTGCGCATCGATCTGTGCCAGCAGCGCATTGGCCTTGGCAGCGATCGGCTCCATCGCGTCGTTGCCTGCGACGAAGCGTGACGGTGGCTTGTCGAGTCCGGCCAGCTGCACCAGTGCGTTCGCGAGCTTTGCCGGATCGCCCGGCTGTTTGCCATCGAGGTCGGACAGAAACGCGATTGTTCCTGCCGTGCGATCGGCGTAGTCCTCGATCGAGGGCTTTGCAAAGGTCGTGGACCCGGCGGACAGCAGCTCGGTTCGGAAGAAGCCCGGCTCGACCAGCATCGTCTGGATGCCGAAGGGTTCGATCTCCGGGGCGAGGGACTCCATCCAGCCCTCGACGCCGAACTTGCCCGCTGCATAGCCGGTGCAGAAGGCTCCACCGACCAGCCCTGCGGTCGATGAAATCGTGAGAACCAGCCCGGCGCGCTGCTTCCGCATCACCGGGAGCACCGCTCGCGTCACGTTCATGGGACCGAAGAGCAGCGTTTCGATCTGCTGCCGGATCTGGTCCGGCGTCAGTTCTTCGAAAAAGCCGGCGTAGAAGTTGCCGGCGTTGTTCACCAGAACGTCGACGCGGCCGAAGCGCGCGACGGCTGCCTCGGTTGCGTCTTTGGCTTCGTCGACGTTGGTGATGTCGAGCTTCAGCGTCAACAGCTTCTCGTGCGCTCCGAGCGCCGCATCTAGCTTTCCGGGGTCGCGGCCCGTGGCGACGACCTTGTGTCCGGCCGCCAATGCTGCGCGGACGATGTCCGCTCCGAGGCCGCGGCCAGCGCCGGTGACCAGCCATACTTTTTCATTCGAAGACATCGTGTGTTCCTTGAGGTGTTGAACGCTGCGTCGGAGTCGTCATGCAGGCTCCCTGGCGGCAACCGGGAGCGTCGGTTCGGGACGTGGCGACCAGTTCTGTAGCCAGTACGCGTAGGGTGTCGGCAGAACCTGCTCGACGACACCCAGCTCGCGCGCGGCCTGTCGCGGCCAGTGAGGGTTGTCGAGCAGACGCCGGGCGACCATCACGAAATCGACCTTGTTCTCGCGCACAGCGCGATCGGCGTCTTTCGCATCGGTGATAGGGCCATCCTTGGCCTGGTACTGGCACATCGGGGACGCAGCAATGCGATTGCGAAGGGTGATTTGCTTCAGGGTGAAGCTGTCGAACAAGCCGGGCATCTGAAATCCTTGTGATGGCGCCGACTGTAGAAGTCGTCATCTAAAAGAAAAACCCCCTAATACCGCATGCCGCTTGAAGATAATCTTCAAGATGAAACTCAAACAGCTCAACGGATTGATCGCGTTCTGGAAGGTGGCCGAGCACAAGGGCTTCAGCTCGGCGGCCGCGGAACTGGAGGTTTCGCCTTCTGCCTTGAGCCAGACCATTCGGCAACTGGAGACGCGGCTTGGCGTTCGCTTGTTGAACAGGTCGACCCGCAGCGTGAGCCTCACGGAGGCGGGAGAGGCTTACCTTGCGCGTGTGGGGCCAGCGCTGGGACAGGTCGTCGAAGCAGGGGAGGAACTGAATGTGATGCAGGGCCGGCCCGCCGGCACGCTGCGGCTCAACGCCGCTCGGGTGTCGATTGCCATGGTGCTGCAGCATCGGCTCGCCGGCTTTTTCCAGGAGCATCCGCAGGTGCACATCGAATTGACGAACGACGAGGGCTTCGTCGACATCGTGGAGCGCGGGTTCGACGCCGGCATCCGTCTGGGTGAAAGCATTCAGCAGGACATGGTGGCTGTGCCTCTGGGTGGGCCGGTGACGATGGCCGTCGTCGGTTCACCCGACTACCTGAAACGGGTGCCGGCCCCACGTCATCCGAACGACCTCGTGCGCCATAACTGCGTGCGTTTTCGAGGGCCAGGCTCTGGAACGATCTACAAATGGGAATTTGAGGTCGATGGCCGTCCGGTCGAGTACGAGGTGCAAGGCAGCTTGACAATTTCCGACTCGCTGTTCGGCCTGGACGCTGCACTGGAAGGCGTTGGACTGGTCTATACCTTTGAAGCGTTGGCGGCTCCCCTCGTCAAAGCCAAGCGCCTGACGCGCGTGCTGACCAGGTTTTCGCCGACATTTCCCGGTTTCTATCTGTACTACCCAAGCCGGCATGACCAGCCGACGAAGCTGAAAGCCTTGATCGAGTTTGTCGGGCGATCTGCGAAGTGACAAGCTGCGTCGTGCAAGCGACTACAGGGGACGCCGGACACCGCCGGACAAACGTCTGTCGGTAGCCGGTTGCAGAGGTCGATGCGTCGGCACCTTCTGGAAAGCGACCTGTAGTTACCGCTCAGCCAGATCCACGCTCACCGCCAAGGGACCGATGCAACGCATGGCATCGACGCCCGAATCAAGTCGCCCGAGGCGGACGAGACCGCTCGACAGGTGGCCGTCCTTGTAGAAGATCGCGAGATTGCCCCACGGCGAGTAGAAACTGATGTCACCTGCAGAAGGCGTGCAGGCCTCGGGTGCTCCCGTCATCGACAGCCTTCTGGGCAGGTCTGCAATCTTTTCTGTCGACGCGTAGTCCTTCAAAAGCAGATGGAGCGGAAGCAGTGCAGCGAAATCCCTGGCACTGGCGTTGTCATCGAGTGTTCCTGTCGCAACGACATCGCCATCCACGGTGATCCGGATCTTCATGCGAGGTCCTGCGTCGAGGTCAGCATCGGTCATCACAAGAGCTTTTCAGAAGGGATCGGTAGATCTCGCACGCGCTTGCCGGTGGCGTGAAAGATCGCGTTGGCGATGGCTGCCGGAATCCCCACCATGCAGCTTCTGTTCGCTGTGCGCAACCGCGTCCCGCGCCGGGTGTTCATTGCCTTGAGAACTCGACCTTGACGCTGCCCCGTCCGAGCGCTTGCGCCAAGGCATCGGGATCGTCCACACGGCCGAGGCGCGTGTATGAATACGGCGAATCGAAGGTCAGATAGAAGACGACCACGGTGTTCGTGCCGTACAGCATGAGGTCGCCATTCCGGATCGTTCCCGGTCGACTCGGGTTCGCAGGCAGGTTTTCCGGCAAGTCGAACTTTTTCTCGTTGCCGTTGAGCTCGCTCATGTCGAGCGTCATCGGCAGCCGTGCGGCGAACGCACGGGCGGCCTCGGTATCGGCCAAGGTCACGGCAAAGCGACGTTCGCCGACGGTCATCCACATGCGTGCCTCCCTGGCTTTGCCGGATGCTGCGGCAGCGATCACCACCGGGACAGCGAGCGAATCCGGAACCGACTTCTCGTTGGCCTGGCTGCCACCGGCAGCGAGCAGGCCGATGAACAAGCCCGCGAGATGCAAGGGCGACGGTCGGCAAGGCTGGGCTGTCATGGCAAACGGAATGAGGTTTTGAGTCATATTGATTTCGTGCGGTCGGCACGCGCTGTCAGGAAAACCAGAAACGCGCCGACCAGCAACAAGCCGGCGCTGAAAGCGAAGGTGCCCCGGTAGCCGCCGCTGTCGAACAGCAGGCCACCCACCGTGGAGCCCAGCGCGATGGAGAGCTGCACCACCGCCACCATGAGTCCACCGCCGGCCTCGGCATCCTGTGGGAGGGTTCGTGCGATCCACAACCACCAGCCGACGGGGGCAGCCGTGGCCACCAGGCCCCAGGCACCCAGCAGCACCGTCGTGACGGTCACCGAAGCGCCCCAGGCGATGAGTGCCGCCGCGATGATTGCCATCAGCACCGGGATGATCGCCAGCGTGCCGTAGAAGCCGATCTTCAGGAAATGGCCGATGACCGTGGTGCCGACGAAGCCTGCGACACCCAGGGTCAGCAGCACGAGCGACAGCGTCGACACGTCGACCTGGGTCACTGTCTCGAGGAATGGCCGCAAGTAGGTGAACAGCGCGAACTGCCCCATGAAGAAGACGCCCACTGCCAGCATGCCGAGCACGACCAAGCGCTTCCTGAAGAGCCTGAAGACGTTGCCCGAGCCGTGTGCACGCGCCTGTGCCTTCATGGTCGGCAGGCTGAACCACTGCCAGACGAATGCGATCGCCGCGACCGGCACCAGGCAGAAGAAGGCGCCACGCCAGCCGATGATCGAGGCGAGGAAGCTGCCCAGCGGCGCCGCCACCACGGTGGCCAGCGCATTGCCGCTGTTGAAGATCGCGAGTGCACGCGGCACCCTGGACGGTGGCACGAGCTGCATGGCAGTGGCCGCCGACATGGACCAGAAACCACCGACCACCACACCGATCAGCGCGCGGCCCGCCATGTACGTCAGGTAGTTGGGTGCGAGCGCGACGATGGCCCCGGAGAGGCACATCAGCGCGGTCAGCGACAACAGCAAGGTCTTGCGGTTGATCGTTGCGGCGATCGCCGAGATCGACAGGCTCGTGAGAACTGCGAAGGCTCCGGAAATGGCGATGCCCTGTCCGGCCATGCCTTCGGTGACCTTGAGGTCGGTCGCCAGCGGGGTCAGCAGACTGACGGGCATGAACTCCGAGGCGATCAGCGCGAAGACGCACAGGGTCATCGCGAAGACGCCGCCCCAGTGGGCGGGCTGCGCTTCCGTGCGCTCGTCGAAGGCGGCGCTGCCCGCAGAGCTGCCGATGGCTTGTGCTGTCATCAGGCGCTCGCCGCACCGAGGTGCCTGCTGAAGAACGATGTCAGCTTGTCGAACGGGATCAGCGTCACGCGGTCGTACAGATCCACATGGCCGGCGCCCGGAACGATGAACAGCTCCTTCGGCTCGGCAGCGCGCCTGTAGGCGTCTTCGCTGAACTCTCTGGAATGCGCCTGGTCGCCAGTGATGAACAGCATCGGCCGCGGCGAAATCGTCTCGATGTCGTTGAACGGATAGAAGTTCATGAACTTGACGTTGCTGGTCAAGGTCGGCATGGTCGTGGTCCGCGCCGATGCGCCCTTGGGGGTGAATTCGCCGCGCGGCGTGCGATAGAAATCGAAGAACTCGCGCTGGATGGGATGCGTGTCGGCCGCCAGCGCGAGGACCGTGCCGCCGGTGTACCGGACCGCGTCACCGTTGAACTCCGCCTGCCGTTGCTCGGCGGCGGCAGCGATGATCTGCTTGCGCTGCTCGACCGTTTGCGAGTGGTTGAGCGCATCGCGGTTGGCCGCTCCCATGTCGTACATGCTCACCGTGGCAATCGCCTTCATGCGCGGGTCGATCTTCGCGGCACTGATGACGAAGCTGCCGCTGCCGCATACGCCGATGGCACCGATCTGCTGCTTGTCCACGAACGCCTGGCTGCCCAGGTAGTCGACTGCAGCGCTGAAGCTCTCGGCGTACATGTCGGGCGAGACCGCGTTGCGCGGCTGGCCGTCGCTGCCACCCCAGAACGCGAGGTCCAGCGACAGCGTCACGAAGCCCTGCTCTGCCATCTTGGTCGCATACAGGTTGGCGCTTTGCTCCTTCACCGCTCCCATCGGATGACCGACGACGATCGCCGCGGTGCGCTTCTTGCGGTCCAGCGCTTTGGGAACGAAGAGGTTCGCGGCAACGGTCATCTGGTACTGGTTCTTGAAGCTGACCTTCTGCACGGTGACCTGGTCGCTCGTGTAGAAATTGTCGGCACCGTTGGGCAACTGGGTGCCCTTCTTCGGCGGCGCCGCCGCCAATGTGGCGCCGGCTGTCGACAGCATGCCGACGGCAGCCACGCCCGTGCCGGCCATCCTCAGGAACTCGCGGCGATCCGATGTGTTGCCGGCATGCCCTGCGACTGCGGCGAAGTCGCCGGTTGTGGAAGTTTTCATGGTCGATGTCCTTTGAAGATGTACGGCGGGCGTGTACGCCCTGCCTTGCTCGATGGGTGCTTTTTGCACCGTTGAGGAAGTTTGCCGAGCTGTGCCAAGATTGACTAGGTAATGAATGCTTAATACATTTATTAGCTCGACTAATCAGTTCATGCCGCGGAGACCGACATGCCAAGACGCAATCTCAACGACCTGCTTGCCTTCGTGACGGTGGCTCGGGAAGGCAGCTTCACCAAAGCGGCCGGCACACTTGGCGTCACGCAATCGGCGCTCAGCCAGGCGATACGCGGCCTGGAAGAAGGGCTGCAGATCCGCCTGCTCACGCGCACCACGCGCAGCGTTGCGCCGACGTCGGCCGGCGAGCGGCTCATGAAGGCGATCGGCCACCGTTTCGACGAGATCGAGGCTGAACTCGAGGCATTGACCGAGCTGCGCGACAAGCCCGCAGGTACCGTGCGCATCACCTGCGGCGACAACGTGCTGCACACGGTGCTGCTTCCCAAGCTCGCGCCGCTGCTGCGCGAGTACCCCGACATCAAGCTGGAGTTCGACATGAACTACAGCTTTCGCGACATCGTGGCCGACCGCTTCGATGCGGGCGTGCGCATGGGCAACACGATCGACAACGACATGATCGCCGTGCCCATCGGCCCGGCGCTGCAGATGGCGGTGGTGGCGTCACCCGACTACTTCGCCGTCAATCCCATTCCCAGGACGCCGGCCGATCTCACGTCGCACCAGTGCATCAACCAGCGCATGCCGACGTCGGGTGGGCTGTATGTCTGGGACTTCGAGAAGCGCGGTCGCAAGGTCAACGTTCGCGTCGATGGACCGCTGATCTTCAACACCGCACCGCCCCAGGTGGACGCGGCATTGGCCGGACTCGGCATCTCGCTGCTGCCGGAAGATGAACTGATGTCGCACATCGAATCGGGGCGGCTGGTTCGCGTGCTGCAGGACTGGTGCCCCAAGTTCGCCGGCTATCACCTGTACTACCCCAGCAAGCGACAGCCGTCTCCGGCCTTTTCGCTGGTGGTGAAGGCGCTGCGCTTCAGCGCTTCGCGGTAGCGGCGATGCGCTCGGGTCCGCGATGCCTCAGCGCCTCGATCACCAGCGCCAGGGCCGGCGCAATCTGGCGCCGGTTCGCGTAGTAGAGGTGATAGCCCGGAAAGGTCGGCCACCAATCTTCCAGCACCGGAACGAGCCGGCCAGCCTCGATGTGCGGCTGCATCAGATCGAAGGGCACGAACGCGAAGCCCATCCCGTCCAGTGCCGCTTGAAGCATCAATGAGGTGTTGTTAAAAACCGTCTGGCCCTGCACTCGCACGTTCAACGACTTCTTCCCTTTCTGGAAATCCCATGCATAAAGATTGCCCTGGGTAGGCAGCCGCAGATTGACGCAGCGGTGCGCCGTCAGATCCTGCGGCTTCTTCGGAATCGATTGGCCCGCAAGGTAATCCGGCGAAGCGGCGACGGCCATGCGCAGGTCCGTCGAGATGCGCACTGCCACCATGTCCTTGTCCACGCGGTCGCCCACTCGCACACCAGCGTCGAAACGGTGAGACGCGATGTCCGTGAAGGCGTAGTCGACGCTGAACTCGATCTGGACGTCGGGGTACTGCTTGAGCAAAGGCAGCAACCGCGGCCAGAGCACGGTGGTGATCGCATGGTCATGCGCCGTGATGCGCACCGTGCCGGCCGGCTTGTCGCGCATCGCGCTGAGCTGGCCCAGCTCGGCTTCGATCTCCTGGAGCCGCGGTGCCACTGTGTCGAGCAGGCGTGCACCGGCTTGCGTGGTTGAAACGCTCCGGGTGGTGCGGGTGAGAAGCCGCACCCCCAGGCGCGCTTCGAGCGCCAGCATCGCGTGGCTCAGCGCAGATCTCGACAGGCCCATCTGCGCGGCGGCACGGGTGAAGCTGCGCTCGCGCGCGACCACCACGAACGCCTGCAGGTCATTCAGGTTTTCCTTGGCCATTGGTGAGTCCTTTGCACATGGGCATCCCGATTTTGCTGTCTTCTCAGCCAAGAGGGTCGACCATAAAGTTCGATGACCGTTCCAGAAAGTACATCCCAATGAAGCTCATCCGCCCCGGCACACAGCCATCCGCCAGAGGACCCGCAGAGTCCTTCACCGGCACTGTCCGCATCGACATGCTGAACGCCCCACCGCCCCCGGCGCGCGCATCCTGCGCCAGCATCACATTCGAGCCGGGCGCGCGTTCCGCCTGGCATACACATCCGCTGGGCCAGACATTGATCGTCACGGCAGGTTGCGGCTGGACGCAGTGCGAAGGCGAGCCGATTGTCGAGATTCGCGCAGGCGACGTCATCTGGTGTCCGCCCGGTCACAAGCATTGGCACGGCGCGACCGCGACGACCGCCATGACGCACATCTCCGTGGCGGAGGCGCTCGACGGGCGAAACGTCGATTGGCTGGAACACGTTACCGACGCCGAGTACCTGGCAGCACCTTGAATCAATTCACGAATCCTGGAGTTCCAACCTTGAGCAACCATCTACGCCGAATCTTCGTCTGTCTTGCGATGACACAGGCGCTTGTCGCAGCTGCGCAGCCTTCTGCGGCGACGGTCGGCATGCAGATCACCCGGGCGGGATCGCAGCCGTCCGCTGCCGGGCCGGATGCTTTCTTTACCGGCCGCGCGAGAGTCGATCCGATCTGGCCCGCGGATGCCAACATCAACGCGGCAGGCGCCAACGTGACCTTCGAAGCCGGTGCGCGTTCCGCCTGGCACACCCATGCCGCGGGCCAGCACCTCGTCGTTGTCTCGGGCGTGGGTCGAACGCAGGAATGGGGCAAGCCCATCCAGGAAATCCGGCCGGGCGACGTGGTCTGGTGTCCTCCAGGGGTCAAGCACTGGCATGGCGCCTCTCCCACGACGGCCATGACGCACCTCGCGGTCACAGGCACGCTGGGCGGCAAGAACGTGGAATGGATGGAAAAGGTCAGCGATGAGCAGTACACCGCACGCTAGTCGTTCATCGCGCGTCGGCGCCAGCCTTGCGCTGGGCTTTGCAGCCCTGTTCAGCCAGGCAGACGCAACCGCACAGAAAGTACCCGCCATGACCCAGCAGCACCCCAGTTCGAAATCTCTCTCCGTACGCCAGCAGGCCATCGTTCCGATCGCAGCGTTCGGCGCAACGGGCGACATGCTTCGTCTCCATGCTGCATTGAACCAGGGCCTCGACGCCGGACTCACCGTGAACGACACCAAGGAAATCCTGGTCCAGCTCTATGCGTATGCCGGATTCCCGCGCAGCCTGAATGCACTGGGTGAGTTCATGAAGGTGGTCGAGGCTCGCAAGCAACGCGGGCTGAAGGACGCGCAGGGACAGGTTCCGGGTCGCGTCATCCCCAGGGGCGATGCCTTGCTGGCTGCCGGCACGACCAATCAGACGCAACTTGCGGGCAGTCCCGTGAAAGGGGCGCTTTTCGAGTTTGCGCCAGCCATCGACGAATTCCTCAAGACGCATCTGTTCGGCGACATCTTCGAGCGCGACAACCTCGACTGGCAGAGCCGTGAGCTCGCGACCGTCGCGATGCTGTCCTCGTTGCAGGGCGCCGATTCGCAGGTCCAATCGCACATGGGCATCAGCATGAACGTGGGCCTCACGGCCAGTCAGTTGACCCAGTTGGCGCAAGTGCTGGCCGAGAGGGTCGATGCGGAAGCGGCAGGAAGAGCGCGAGAAGCGCTTGCGCGTCAAATTGCGGTGCGAGCCAGACAATAACAAGCCTGGAAGCCCACCTGGCCAGACCGGCAATCGCTCTGATTCGTCCGTTCAGCGCGGCGCCGTCTTCACCGCATGCCGCGCCAGATGCACCTGGTGCAGCGTGATCTTGCGCACCTCCGCCTGGCTGGTCTCGATGTGCGCGCGCAGCAGCATCGCGGCCTGATCTCCGCGGTTCGCGCGGATCGCCTTGAGGATCTTCGCGTGCTCGTCGTAAGTGGCCTCGATGCGCGGCTGCTGCGTGAAGTCGAGCCGGCGGATGATGCGGATGCGGTCGGTCACGTCGCTGTGCACGCGCGCCATCTCGGCGTTGCCGGCAGCGGCCACCAGCGAGCAATGAAAGGCCTCGTCCCACTGCGCCACCTGCGCGGTGTCGGTGCTGCGCTCGACCGCCGGCACGAGCCAGATGCCGGCCAGCGTGTCGAGCAGGCTGCGATCGACGCGATGGTCGGCTTCGCAGATGCGGTGCACCGCGGTGGTCTCCAGCACCATGCGAAGGTCGTAAAGCTGTTCGAACTGATCGAAGTCGAACGGCAGCACACGCCAGCCGCTGCGGAACAGCACTTCGACAAAGCCCTCCTGCTGCAGCCGGAACAGCGCCTGCCGCACCGGCGTGCGCGACACGCCGAGCCGGTCGCTGATCTCGTTCTCGGTGAAGCGGTCGCCGGGCACGAGGATGAACTCGGCCACGTCGCGCTTGAGCTGCGCATAGACCTCGTCGGCGCGTGTGCGGAAAACGGCCGTATCGGCAACGGGTGCGGCGGTGGAAGCGGAGGGGGGTCGGACGGTAGACACGTGGGGGATGGTAGTCGCTGGCACCGGTCTCAGTTCGCGCTGTCCAGCGCCGCGAGCAGTGCCGCACTCGGCGCGGTCCAGCCGACGATCGCGCCCTGGGCGCGGATCATCTCGAGCGTCGCCGCCTTGAAGGCCGGAAAGTAGCTCTCGGTGCAGTCTTCGAGCAGCAGGCTGTCGTAACCGCGGTCGTTGGCTTCGCGCATGCTGGTCTGCACGCAGACCTCGGTGGTGACGCCGCCGAACAGCAGGTGCGTGATGCCGCGTTGCTGCAGCAGCTCATGCAGGCCGGTGGCGTAGAACATGCCCTTGCCGGGCTTGTCGATGACGATCTCGCCGTCGACCGGTGCGAGCGCCTCGATGATCTGGCTCCCGGGCGCGCCGGCGACGAGGATGCGGCCCATCGGGCCCGCGTCGCCGATGCGCAAGCTCGGGTTGCCGCGGTTGCGTTTGGCGGGCGGGCAGTCGGAGAGATCGGGCTTGTGCGCTTCCCTGGTGTGAATCACCAGACCACCTGCATTTCTCCACGCCTGCAAAGCCGCCTTCGTGGCCGGCACAATGGCTTCGAGCAGCGACACGTCGTTGCCCAGCGTTTCGCCGAAGCCACCGGGTTCGATGAAGTCGCGCTGCATGTCGATGAGGACCAGGGCTGTCTTTTCCAATTCGAACTCATAGGCGAAGGGGTTTGCTTCTATGTGCATGTGGCGTCTCTTTGGTTTTGAGGGCGGGGACTCGGCGATGGGCTGTGTGTCCCCGGCCGGCCGACGTCACCGGCCCTTCGGGCTTCCCTGCGCTGCTCACGACAGGCGGGGTCTCGCAGAACTCGCTCCACTGCGTTGCGCTCAAACAGCTGCGAGCCCTGATCCGCCTGTCGCTGCGCTGCTCGGCGGTGCCTCAACGGCCGACCGGGGACACACAGCCCATCGCCGCGGACGCATCGACGGCGAACACCCCACCTTGGAGCCCGGTGTGCGACGCGGAGCGGGCGGACTCCCGACAAAAAGCAGTGCACTCATGCAACCGCCTTCAAAGGCTCATGATGCCCACCACCCATGTGCGCCCCGATCACATGCCTTTCAGCTCCCGCAGCCGCAGTCTCGAACACGATCCGCCCCTCGCTCATCACGACGATCCGGTCCGCTAGCTCCAGCAGTTCATCGAGGTCTTCGCTGATCAGCAACACCGCCCCGCCCTTCTCCCGCACCTGCACGATGCGTGAATGGATTTCGGCCACGGCAGCAAAGTCGAGTCCGAACACCGGGTTCGCCGCAATCAGCACGTTGATGTCGCCAGCCAACTCTCGCGCCAGCACCGCGCGTTGCACGTTGCCCCCCGAGAGGCTGCGGATCGGCGCGCCCTCGCCCTGCGTCTTGACGCCGTACTCGGCGATCCACTCGCGCGCACGGTTGCGCCAGAACGGAAAATTCAGCACGCCGCTGCGCGACAACGGCGGCCTGTCGAAGTCGCGCAGCGCCATGTTCTCCGCGACGCTCAAGTCGCCCACGCAGGCGTTGCGCAGCGGCTCTTCGGGAAGGCTGCGCACCTTGAGGCTGCGGTTCTCGGCACGGCGCGCGTTGTAGGGCTGGCCCATCACGGTCACGCGGCCGGCCAGCCGCGGGCGTTGCCCGACCAGGGCTTCGACCAGTTCGCGCTGCCCGTTGCCGGAGACGCCCGCCACGCCGAGGATTTCTCCCGCGCGCACTGAAAGGCTCAGGTCATGCAGCGCGAGCGTGCCGCGGTCGCCCTGTGCCTTGAGGCCTTCGACCTTCAGCGCAACGGGCGCCGCATCGGACACAGGCTTCCTGGCGACGGGCGATGCAGGCGGCGCGGAAAGCACCGCGTCCTCACCGCCCATCATGGCCTGCGCCAACTGCGCCGGGCTCGTGTCCGCCACGCGGCAGTGATGCACCGCCTTGCCCCTGCGCAGCACCGTCACGCTGTCCGCATAGGCCATCACCTCGCGGAACTTGTGCGTGATGATGAGCACGGTGCACAGGCCGCTGCGCGCGAACTCGCGCACATGGCCCAGCACCTCGTCGGCCTCCTGCGGCGTGAGCACCGAGGTGGGCTCGTCGAGGATCAGCAGGCGCGGCTTCAGGTAGAGCTGCTTGAGCAGTTCCAGCTTCTGCTTCTCGCCCGCCGCAAGCTCCGACGGCCGCACATCGAGGTCCAGGCTGAAAGGCGTGGTGGCGAGAAACGCCTTCAGCTCCGCGCGCTTGGTCTTCCAGTCGATCAGCGGGGGCGTCTTGCCGCCGGCCAGCAGCAGGTTCTCGGCCACCGTCATGCCCGGTGCCAGCGTGAAGTGCTGGTAGACCATGCCGATGCCCAGCGCGCGCGCGACGATGGGGTTGGCGATGTCCTGCTCGCGCCCGTCGATCAGGATGCTGCCCTCCTCCGCGCGCTGGAAACCGGCCACGCACTTCACCAGCGTGCTCTTGCCGGCGCCGTTCTCGCCGAGCAGCGCATGCACCGTGCCGGGCTCCACGCGCATGGTCACGCGGTCCATCGCGGTGAAGGCGCCGAAGCGCTTGGTCAGTTCGTAGGTATCGAGCGCGAGCGCACCACTGCCCGCGGGCAGCGCGCCAATGGCATGGAGAGCGACGGTGCTCATGGGTTCATCAACCCAGCGCGGCCAGCAGCTGCTGCGAGGTCGTGTGCGCGCCGAACACGCCGCCCTGCATCGTGATCATCTTCAGCGCCGCGAGATGGTTGCCGTGGTCGGTGGCGGCCGTGCAGTCCGACAGCAAGAGGCATTCGAAGCCGCGGTCGTTCGCATCGCGCATCGTGGTGTGCACGCACACGTCGGTGGTGATGCCCGCGAGGATCAGGTTCTCGATGCCGCGCGTGCGCAGGATGAGCTCCAGGTCGGTCGCATAGAACGAGCCCTTGCCGGGCTTGTCGATCACCACCTCGCCGGGCAGCGGCGCGAGTTCGGGAATGATGTCCCAGCCCGGCTCGCCGCGCACGAGGATGCGGCCGCACGGGCCGTCGTCGCCGATGCCCACGCCGTTGGCGCCGATCTGGCGCGAACGCCAGCGCTTGTTGGCCGGCAGGTCCGCAAGGTCGGGCCGGTGGCCTTCGCGCGTGTGGATGATGTGAAAGCCCAGCGGCCTCAATGCGGCGAGCGTGCGCGCGATCGGTTGGATGGGCGCCTGCACCAGCGACAGGTCGTAGCCCATCACATCGACATAGCCGCCCTTGCCGCAGAAGTCGGTCTGCATGTCGATCACGATCAGCGCGGTGTTCTCGGGGCGCAGGTCGCCGTTGTAGGGCCAGGCATAGGGCTCGGAAGCGATGGTGGTCATGGCGGTGCTCATCCTTGGTAGTTGCGTTCCGGCGGCGCGAAGCCGCAGCTCGTGCCGTCGGTCACCTTCACGTCGGTGCTCCACGGCAACTTGTAGGTGCCGGCGGCCATGTCGTGCATGTAGGTGTAGGGGCAGTCCTGCGCGCCGCCCTTCACCGCGACATAACCGCGGTGGTAGAGCTGGTAGATGTTGTTCTCCACACCCCAGCCGGTGCGTGCCTCATGCACGAGGTCGGGCCGCAGTTCGGCGGTGATGATCTCGTCGACGCGCCCGCCGCCCTCGACCAGCACCGTGCCGTCGAAATTGCAGAACATGCCCTCGCCCATCGAGTCGAAGCTGCCGTCGCTGCCGCAGAGGCACACGCTCGCGGTGTAGGCGAGGTTGCAGAAGGCGTTGGCCTGGTTGGTGATCTTCCACGCATGCCGGATCGGCGCGGTGTAGCCGGCCGTGCGCAGGATGATGTCGGCGCCTTTGTACGCAGCCTCGCGTGCCATCTCGGGGAACATGCCGTCGTGGCAGATGATGAGCGAGAGCTTGCTGCCGTTGGGGCCGTCGCACACCGGAATGCCGAGGTTGCCGGGCTCCCACGGTTCGACCGGCACCCATGGGTGCAGCTTGCGGTAGTAAAGCTTGATCTCGCCCTGGTCGTCGATGACGAGGCCGCTGTTGTACGGGTTGCCGCCGGGGTTGGCTTCCATGATCGAGAAGCAGCCCCAGATGCGGTGCTCGACACACGCGCGCTTGAAGGCCGCGACCTCGGGGCCGTCGAGCGTGCACATGATCTCGGGGTTGGTGTCCATCGAGAGGCCGTGCAGCGCGTACTCCGGGAACACCACGAGGTCCATCGTCGACTGGTTGCGGCGCGCCTTGCCCACCATCTCGCAGATGCGCTGCGTCTGCGCGGCCAGGTCGGCCGGCGTCTTCACGTTCGGCAGTTGCAACTGCACCAGGCCGACGACGACGCCGTGCGCCGATTTGTTGAGGCCACCCAGACCGCTCATGGTGTTCAGTTCCTTGTCGAAGAAAGTTCGCCGGGGCTGCCGATGGCCGCGCTGCCCGGCTTGCAGGTGAGCACCAGGATCACCAGCGTGAGCACATAGGGCACGGTGTTGAAGAGGTGGTAGCCCCAGCCGATGCCGATCCACTGCAGCGCGGGGCCGATGGCACCTGCGCCGCCGAAGAGAAAGGCCGCGCCCACGCAGCGCAGCGGGCTCCAGCGCGCAAAGATCACGAGCGCGACGGCGATCAGGCCCTGGCCGCTCGAGATGCCTTCGTTCCAGCTGCCCGGATAGAACAGCGTGAGCGACGCGCCGCCGAGACCGGCGATGAAGCCACCCGCCGTGGTTGCCGCGATGCGCAGGCCCAAGACCGAATAGCCGAGCGCGCGCGTGGCGTGCGCCGAGTCGCCCGCCATGCGCACCAGCAGGCCGGCACGGGTGCGTGCGAAGCCCCACCAGAGCAGCACCGCGAGCGCGATGCCGATGGGCACCAGCGCGTTGAGCTGCAGTGCGGAGCGCACCACCGTGTTGTCGCTCCAGAAGCCCAGTGGTATCGCGGGGATCTGCGGCGCCTGCGGCTGGATCAATGGCTTGCCCAGGTAGAACGCGAGGCCCGTGCCGAGCAGCATCAGCGCGATGCCGGTCGCCACGTCGTTGACGCGATCGAGCGAGCACAAAAGGCCGTGCAGCAGCGCGAGCACCGCACCCGCCAACGCACCGATCAGCACACCGAGCCAGGCCGAATCGGTGAGGTAGGCGCCGCCGAAGGCCGCCATCGCCGACAGCACCAGCACGCCTTCGAGCCCGAGATTGATGCGGCCCGATTTCTCGGTGAGGCATTCGCCCAGGCTCACGAAAAGAAAAGGTGCGCCCACGCGCAACGCACCGCCGACGATGCCGGCCACGAGGGCGATCCACTGGTCAGCGGTCATGCAGGGCTCCCCGAGGCGCGGAACATGCGCGTGCGCAGCGCCTTCCAGTCGATCATGCGCAAGCCCTCGCTCGCGAGGATCAGCACGAACGCGATGCCCTGCAGCACCAGCACAGAGGCATCGGGCAACCCGAGCCGCCGCTGCAGCAGGCTGCCCGCCGCACCGAAGCCGCCGAACAGGATCGCCACCGGCACGATGGCCACCGGGTTGTGCCGCGCGATGAACGACACCAGGATGCCCGCGTAGCCATAGCCCGCGATCAGCGAGGCATTGGCATTGGTGTGCACCGCCGCCACCTCGACCGCGCCCGCGAGCCCCGCGCAGGCGCCGCCGAGTCCGCAGGCACCGAGGATGAGCCGCGTGGCCGGCAGGCCCACGAGCTGCGCGGTGCGCGGATTGCCGCCGACCACGCGCACCGAAAAGCCCGAGGCGGTCGCGCGCAGCCACCAGCCGAGGCCGAGGCAGGCCACCACGCCGATCACGAAGCCCCAGTGCACGTCGGAGCCACCGATGCCGCCGATCAGCAGCCCGTCGTTCAGCGCGTACGTCGATGGCTTGTTCAGGCTCGCCGGATCGCGCAGCGGCCCTTCGACCAGGTGCTTGAAGATGCCGATGGCGATGTAGGCCAGCAGCAGGCTGCTGATGGTTTCGTTGATGCCGCGGTACTGGCGCAGCCAGCCCGCGAGCGAGATCCACAGCGCGCCGGCCAGCGCACCCGCGATGCAGACGATCATCGTGCCGACGACGTTGGCGGGCAACGGCACCGCATGCGCCAGCGCCGCGCAGGCCAGGCCGCCGAACACCAGCGCGCCCTCGCCGCCGATGACGATCAGCCCCGCACGCGCGGGCAGCGCCACGCACAGCGCGGTGAGCATCAGCGGCGCCGCGCGCTGCAGCGTGTTCTGCCATGAGAACCAGTCGCCGAACGCGCCCTTGAAGAGCGTCGCCCACACTTCCACCGGATCGACGCCGGCAAAGGCGACGAGCACGCCGAACAGCAGCAGCGCCGCCGCGATGGCGAACACCGGCAGGGCGAATTCCTTGAGCGCGTGACGCATGGAGGTCGAGCTCAGGCCGAGCCGATGACGCCTTCGACGAGGTAGTTCATCTTCTCGAGCTCCAGGTCGGTCTGCTTCAGGACTTTGCCGGCGGGCACCACGACCGCGCCCTTGTTGTCCTTGATGCCGTCCTTGAAGATGTCGAAGGTGCCCGCGATCATCTTGGCCTTGATGTCGTCGGCCTGCTTCTTCGCGGCGTCCGGCACCATGGGGCCGTAGGCGGACATCTTCACGTAGCCCTCCTTCAGGCCGCCACGCAGGAAGTTGGGATGCGGCTTGCCGGCCTGCGCGGCGTCGATGGCGGTCTTGTAGGCGGTGAGCCAGTTCCACTCGGCGCCCGTGAGGTACGCATTGGGTGCCAGCTTGGCCTGGCTCGCGTGGTAGCCGCAGACCATCTTGCCGCGCTTGGCTGCTGTCTCGACCACCACCTTGGGGCCGTCCACATGCATGGTGAACACGTCGCAGCCCTGGTCGGCCAGGCTGTTGGTGGCCTCGGCCTCCTTCACGGCCATCGACCAGTCGCCGGTGAAGATCACGCTGCAGGTGATGTTCGGCTTGACCGAGCGCGCACCGAGCGTGAAGGCGTTGATGTTGCGCAGCACCTGCGGAATGGGCTTGGCGGCGACGAAGGCGATCTTGTTGCTCTTGGTCATGTGCGCGGCGATCACGCCGTTGAGGAACTGGCACTCGTCGATGTAGCCGAAGAAGCTGCCCGCGTTCTTCGGGTGCTTGCCTTCGGTCCACAGGCCACCGCAGTGCGAGAAGCGCACGTCGGGGTACTTGGGCGCCACGGCCAGGATGTGCGGATCGAAGTAGCCGAACGAAGTGGGGAACAGGAGCTTGGCGCCGTCCTGCGAAATCATGCCGGCCATGGTCTTCTGCACGGCCGCAGTCTCGGGCACGTTCTCTTCTTCCACCACCTTCACGCCGGGCAGCTTCTTGATTTCGGCCGCGGCCATGGCGTGCGCCTGGTTGTAGCCGTAGTCGTCGCGCGCGCCGACGTAGATCACGCCGACGGTCAGCGGCTTGGCCTGTGCGCTGGCGAAGGCACTCCAGCCTCCGAGGGTGCCGGCGGCGCCGAGCGCGGCCAGGGACTTGAGGGAATCGCGGCGATTGAGTGGGCTAGTCATGGCGTTCTTTCAAGAAGTGAAGGGAGGTGCAAAAAATGTGCCGCTCAGGCCGGCAGGCTCACGTGGGCGGCGGCCACGCGCCAGCCGTCGGCGGTGCGTATCCAGGTCTGGCTCTGGCGGCCGACCTGGCGGCTGCCTTCGCGGCGGAACTCGACGTTCGCGGTCGCGAAGTCGCGGCCGTAGGTGGTGATGACGGTGCGCAGCAGCTCGCGCGGCGGACTCTGCACCGGCAGCGAAGCGCGAAAGGCGCGGATGTCGGCGTGGCCGTAGTGGTTCTCGGAGAAGCCGTAGCGCAGCGTGTGCGGGCTGTTCCAGAACAGTTCGTCGAGCACGGCGCGCTGGTTGGTCACGAGCGCTTCTTCGTAGCGCGCGAATACGGCGCTGACCTCGGCATGCACCTCGGGAAGGTTGATCTCCAGCGTCATCGGCGCACCTCGCGCTGGAAGATGTCCAGGCTCAGCTTCTTCATCGCGACGAAGCTCTCGGTGCTGAGCGTCTCGATGGTGCGCGGGCGCGCATCGCCGTAGCGCAGGATCTCGGCCACCTTGGTGGGGCGCTTGGTCAGCAACAGCACTTCGTCGGCGAGGTAGACGGCCTCCTCGAGGTCGTGCGACACCAGCAGCATCGTGGTGCCGGTCTTCATGAACACCTCCTGCAGCTTCTCGCGGATGAAGAGCGTCATCTCGAAGTCCAGCGCGGAGAAGGGCTCGTCGAGGAACAGCACCTCGGGGTTGGGCGCGAGCGCGCGCATGATCGATGCGGTCTGCTGCTGGCCGCCCGAGAGTTCGTACGGAAAGCGCTTCAGGTCGAACTTCACGTCGAACGACGCCACGAGTTCCTCCATGCGCCGGTCGACCTCGGCCTTGCTGCGCCCTTCGAGCTTCAGCGGATAGGCGATGTTGTCGATGGTGCGCATCCACGGGAACATTGCCTCGCGGTAGTTCTGGAACACGTAGCCGATCTTGGTGTCCTTGCGCTGCTTGCCGTCGAACAGGATCTCGCCCGAATCGATGGGCACCAGCCCCGCGATCATGTTGATGAGCGTGGACTTGCCGCAGCCGTTGGGCCCGAACACCGAGACGATGCGGTGCTTGGGAATGTCCAGGTCGAAGTTCTCGTACAGCGGCCAGCCCGCGAAGTACTTGGTCAGGCCGCGGATGGTGATGTGCGTGCCGGCGGGGCCGGGCTTGAAGACCGGCTTGGGCACGTCGGCATACACCGGGCCGTTGATGACGATGTCGGGTGTGACTTTCATCTTCCGCTCCAGTGCACGATGCGGCGCTCGGCGACGAGAAAGAGGATGTTGAGCGCGTAGCCCAGCGCACCGGCTGCAAGGATTGCCGCATACATGCTCTTCACGTTGAGCACCTGCTGCGCATCGATGATGCGGTGGCCCAGGCCCGTGTCGGAGCCGATGAACATCTCGGCCACGATGACGATCACCAGCGCCATCGACACCGCCGAGCGCAGGCCGACGAAGCTGGGCTGCAGGCTCTCCCAGATCAGCACATCCTTGAAGACCTGCCAGCGCGAGGCGCCCATGACCTTCGCTGCCATCACGCGTTGCTTCCTGGCATTGATGACACCGTAGGCGCTGTTGAACACCACGATGAGCAGCGCGCCGAAGGCCGCGATGGCGATCTTGTTGACGTCGCTCACGCCGAAGATCAGCAGAAACAGCGGAATGAGCGCGGACGACGGCGTCGAGCGGAAGAAGTCGATCAGGAACTCCACGCTGCGGTACGCCTTCTCGTTGCTGCCGAGCAGCACGCCCAGCGGTACGCCGACCACCGCCGCGATGAGAAAGGCCTGCAAGGTGCGCCAGACCGTCATCGCGAAGTCGGTGAGCAGCGGCCCGCCCGCGAGACCCGTGATCAGCGCGGCGATGGTGTCGGCGGGCGTGGGCAGAAGAATCGGCTTGATGAAGCCCAGGCGCACCACCAGGTCCCACACGATGAACAGCACCACGGGGCCGATGAAGGGCAGCATCCGGTCGCGCAGCGGCGGCTTGGGCGCGACGGCGTTGAGGCTGGCCGGCGGTGTCCACGGCGCGGCCGTGGTCGTGCTTGCGTCGGCCATGGTCACGCCTTGTAGAGGAGGCCGTCCACCAGCACCTTCTTCTCGAAGATGCCTTTGTCGGTGAACAGGTCGTAGAACTTCTGGAAGTACGCGACGTCGCTCGGCTTGAACTCGTTGTAGAGCATGTACGAGGCGAGCGGCACTTCGGCCGTGAGCTTGCCTTCGATGGCGGTGTAGCCCTTCATGTGCTGGCGCGCATCGTCGGGTTTGGTGCGGACCAGCTCCACGCCGCGCGCATACGCGGCGATGTACTTCTTCGCGACCTCCGGGTTCTTCTTGATGAACTCGGTGATGAGGCTGGCCGCACCGCCGTGCCATGGCGCCATCGGATCGCCGAGGATGTATTTGGCGACCACGCCGGCCTCGATGACGCGCGTGGTGCCGTTCATGCGCCCGACCGTGCCTGTGGGCTCCAGCGTGTAGCAGGCATCGACCTGGCCCGCGACCAGCGCGGCCACATGCTGGCCGATGGGCAGCTCGCTCACGACCGCGCCCTTGGCGCCCGCGCGCTCCAGCATGGTCTTGCACAGCGTGACGTTCTGGATGCCGGGGCCCGAGGCGACCTTCTTGCCGGCCAACTCGGCCATCGTCTTGACGGGGCTGTCCTTGGCGACGATGAATTCGTCGAGCACGAACTTCGCGTTGCTCGGGTTGGTGCAGAAGATCTTGAAGAGGCCGGGCTGCGCGATCTCGCCGATGGCAAGGTTGGCCGAGCCGGTGCCGTTCGCGCTGCCGTCGCAGCGGCCCGCGAGCATGCCCTCCATCACCTGCTGCGCACCGGCGAACTTCAGCGGCTCGACGTCGAGGCCCGCTTCCTTGAAGTAACCCCTGTCCACCGCGGCGAAGAAAGGCAAGCCCGCAGCCACAGGCCAGAAGCCGATGCGCAGCTTGGGCGCGGCCTGCGCGCGCACGATGGCCGGCGCGGCCAGCACGGCCAGGCCCGCGGCACCGGCCTGCAACAACTGGCGGCGTGATGCGGAAGATTTTTCGAGGGTGCTCATCGGGGCTCCTGGATCGGTCGATCAGTTGGAAAGGGTGGCGGCACGGCTCGCCACATAGGCACGCCAGCCGCCGTGGTGGGTCACGTCCTGTGCGTCGGCCAGTGCGTGGCCCTCGCAGATGAAGCCGTTCACCCAGCTGCCGTCGGCCAGCTCGACACTGCCGAGGCCCAGCGGTGGCGGGATCAAAGCGAGAAAGCTGCCGACCTGCGCGATGGGCATGGCCCACACCTCCAGCGCGATGGCGGCACCGCCTTCCGCACTGCGCTGCAGGCCGGGTTTGGGCGGCGTGGTGCCGGGCAACGCGAAGAGGCGGTAGGCGGCCGAAGTGGTCGTGGCGCGCAGCAGCGTGGCGCCGCGTTCGGTGAGCTGGCCGTTGAGCGGCATGCCCGAGAGATGGGCGCCGACCACCGCGATGGCGAGGGTCTGCGGTGCCGGTGCCGCGAGACAGGGCACGGGGCGCGGCGCGGGGAGCGGCTGGCCGGTCGCGCCCTGCGTGAGGCCGGTCGCGTGGTGGTAGCGCTGGCCGAGGTCGGCCAGCGCGAGGTCGCTGCCGCTCGGGCCGATCAGCGTGATGCCGAACGGCAGGCTGTCCGCACGCAGGCTGCTCGGCACCGAGAGCGCCGCGTAGTCGAGCAGGTTGACGAAGTTGGTGTACGCGCCGAGGTTGCGGTTGAGCACGACCGGGTCGGCGCGCATCTGCTCGCGCGTGTAGTGCGTGGGCGCGGTGGGCACGAGCAGCACGTCGATGTCGCGCCACATCGGTTCGACCTGTTGCGCGATGGCGCGCAATTGCGTTTGCGCTTCGAACACGTCCGCGGCCACGTAGCCTTTGCCGCTCGCGAGGATGCTGCGCACCGGCTCGATCACCTCGTCGGCATGCGCATCGAAGAACTCGCGCACGGCGGCGTAGCGCTCTGCGACGAGCGCGCTTTCATAGAGCAGCGCGGCTGCTTCGGCGAGCGGCGCATAGGGAATGGTGACGGCCGTGCCGCCCAGCGCGACGAGCTTGGCCTGCGCATCGCGGAAGGCTTCTTCGGCAGCGGTGTCGCCGAAGAAGCTCAGCGTGTCCGGCACGCCGAAGCTGAAGTGCGCAGGAAACGGCTTGCGGCGCATGGCGATGTCGCGCGAATAAGGGTCGCGCGGGTCGTGGCCCGCGGCGGCCAGCATCACGTCGACGGCCAGCGCGACGGTGCGCGCGAAGATCGAAACGCAGTCCGCGCTCTGTGCTGCCGGCACCACGCCGAAGGTGCTGAGCAGCCCGCGCGAGGGCTTGAGGCCGACGATGTTGTTGAGCCCGGCGGGCACGCGGCCCGAGCCGGCGGTGTCGGTGCCGAGGGCGAAGTCGACCTCGCCTGCGGCCACCACATAGGCCGAGCCCGAACTGGAGCCGCCCGAGACATAACGGGCATCGAAGGCATTGGGCACTTCGCCATACGGCGAGCGCGTGCCGTTCAGGCCGCAAGCGAACTGGTCGAGATTGGTCTTGCCGGCCAGCGATGCACCGGCTTCGAGCAGCCGCTGCACCACGGCCGCATGTGCCGTGGGCCGGCGGTCGAAGGCCGGGCAGGCGGCGGTGGTGGGCACGCCGGCCACATCGATGTTGTCCTTGACCGCGAAGCGCAGCCCGGCGAGCGGCAGGGTCACGCCGGGGGTCTCGGCAGTTTCGGCACCGGCCACGGGCGCCGCGAATTTCGCGATCCAGGCAGCGGCGGTCAGCGGGTCGGGTTCATGCACCATCATCAGGCATCCAAACTTGTGTACAAGTCGAGATGCAAGCAATGTGCCAGCCGGGACGAGGGCCGTGATGGCAATCGGGGACTTGCTCCCTCTCCCCTTGGGGGGGTGAGGGCGAGGTGCCGGCGATGAGGAGCGGCCCCCTTATATGAAGGCCGCCGCCCTCACCCCCGCCTTCTCCCCAAGGGGAGAGGGAGTCATGCAGGGAGCCTGAGGCTCAGCTGCGCTTGGCGTTGCGGTAGAGGCTTTCGACCTTCGGGATGTTCGCTTCGAGCTTCGCGATCCGGTCGGTGCCGCTCGGGTGGGTCGACAGAAAGCTCAGCCCGCCCTGGTTCTTCGAGGCGGTGGCCATCTTGTTCCACAGCGAGACCGAGGCCTTCGGGTCATAGCCCGCGCGCGCCGCGAGTTCGAGCCCCACGAGGTCGGCCTCGGTCTCGTCGCTGCGGCTGAACTTGAGCGTGATGAGCTGCGTGCCGGCACGCGCCGCCAGATCGCCCACCTGGCCCAGGCCGAGCAGCTGCGCGCCGATGGACAGCGCCGCGCCGGTGCCGGCGCTCTTGGCCATGCGGGCGCGGGCGTGTTCGCGCAGCGCGTGGGCCATCTCGTGGCCCATCACCATCGCGACCTCGTCGTCGCTCAGCTTGAGCTGTTCGAGGATGCCGGTGAAGAAGGCGATCTTGCCACCGGGCATGCAGAAGGCGTTGATCTGCTTGCTGCCGATCAGGTTGACCTCCCACTTCCATTCGCGCGCCCGGGTGTTCCAGGGCGTGGCGAAGGGAATGAGCCGCTGCGCGATGGTGCGCAGCCGCTGCAGTTGCGCGTTGTTGTCGCCGGCGAGCGCGTTCTTGGCACGGGCCTGCGCTAGCAGCTGGCCGTACTGCTGGACGCCGGCCGCCTCGATCTTGTCTGCCGGCACGAGGTTGCGCGCCACCGAGGCGTTGCCGACGTTGACCTGCGCGAACGCCGGACCGCCCACAGCCGCGGCGGCCGCTCCGGCCGCGGCCAGCAGGAAGGCCCTTCGCGGCTGCCAGGGCGAGGCAGGGGAGGCGGCGGAGGTGGCGGAAATGAGGCGTTCGCATCGTGTGCACATAGGGGGCGGATCATAGGAACAAATGAAGACAAAGGGGCCGGCGGATTCCCGCGGCGCCTCATGGACAATCCGGGCTCATGTCCGCCCCGCCGCTCGAAACCCCCACCGCCCCCAAACCGCCCTGGCGCGACACGCTGAAGGTCTACCTCGAGCCGGCCACGCTGCGCATGCTGGCGCTGGGCTTCTCGGCCGGGCTGCCGCTGCTGCTGGTGCTGGGCACGCTGAGCTTTCGCCTTCGCGAGGCCGGCATCGACCGCACCACCATCGGCTACCTGAGCTGGGTCGGCCTGGCCTATGGCTTCAAGTGGGTCTGGGCGCCGCTGGTCGACCGGATGCCGCTGCCGCCGCTCACCACGCTGCTCGGCCGCCGCCGCGGCTGGCTGCTGCTGGCGCAGGGCGTGGTGATCTGGGGACTGATCGGCATGGCCATGAACGACCCGCGCAACGGGCTCGCGCCGCTGGTCGGGTTTGCGCTGCTCGTGGCCTTCGGCTCGGCCACGCAGGACATCGCGCTGGACGCCTTCCGCATCGAATCGGCCGAGACGCGCAAGCAGGCCGCGCTCGCCGCCGCCTACCAGACGGGCTACCGGCTCGCGATGATCTGGGCCGGCGCCGGCGTGCTGTGGGTCGCGGCCTGGGCCGAGGTGGCGCCCGCCGTCGCCGCGACCGGTGCGGCGGCCTACCAGAACGGCGCGTGGAAAACCGCGTACCTCGTGATGGCCGCCTCGATGGGCGTCGGCGTGCTCACGGTGCTGCTCTCGCCCGAGCCGGTGCGGCTGGTGCTGCCGAAGGCGAAGAACGCGGCCGAGTGGCTGCAGAACGTGCTGGTCGATCCCTTTGCCGACTTCATCCGCCGCTACCGGTGGCAGGCCGCGCTGATCCTCGCGCTGATTGCCATCTACCGCATCAGCGACGTGGTGATGGGCATCATGGCCAACCCGTTCTACGTGGACATGGGCTTCACCAAGGACGAAGTGGCCACGGTCAGCAAGATCTACGGCGTGGTCATGACGCTGGCCGGCGCCTTCGTGGGCGGCGTGCTGTCCATGCGACTGGGCGTGATGCGCGTACTGATGCTGGGCGCGGTGCTCAGCGCCGCGAGCAACCTGCTGTTCGCCTGGCTGGCCTCGCGCGGGCACGACCTCACGGCGCTCATCGCGGTGGTCTCGGCCGACAACCTGGCCGGCGGCATCGCCTCGGCGGCCTTCATCGCCTACCTGTCGAGCCTGACCAACATCAGCTACTCGGCCACGCAGTACGCCCTGTTCAGCTCATTGATGCTGCTGCTGCCCAAGTTCATTGCCGGCTACTCGGGCGCCTTCGTCGATGCCTACGGCTACGCCCGGTTCTTCACCGCCACCGCGCTGCTGGGCGTGCCCGTGCTGCTGCTGGTGGCGCTGGCCTCGCGGCTGACGACGACCACAAGCGCCAACGACCGTCAATAGGGCCCTGGCCTAGGCTGCACGCGTGGGAAACAGCCGACGCCCAGCCGCGTGCACTGCTGGTAGGCTGCGTGACATTCATTGCGTGAAAATTACGCTTCTGTCCAACGACGCCCTTTCGCCTGCCGCGCGCCCCAAGATTCATCGTGCTCTCCCGTATTTCCCCTCTACAGATCAGCGCCTACACGGCCACCTCGGCCGTCGGCGTCGGCAAGGCCCCGCTCGCCGAGGCGCTCGAAAACTCCCGCAGCGGCCTGCGTGCCAATGATTTCGGCGATGCGCCGCTGCCCACGTGGATCGGCCGTGTCGAGGGGCTCGAAGACATCCGGCTCCCCGAAGCCCTGGCCTCCTGGGACTGCCGCAACAACCGGCTGGCCTGGCTGGGGCTGCAGGCGGACGGCTTTGCCGAAGCCGTGGCTGCAGCGCGTGAGAAGTACGGCGCTTCGCGCGTCGCGCTGATCCTGGGCACTTCCACCTCCAGCATCGGCGAGACCGAGCTGGCCTACACCCGGCTCGACGAGAACGGCATGTTCCAGCCGGACCAGCGCCGCGCCGAAGTGCACACGCCCCATTCGCTGGCGATGTTCGTGCAGCAGGCGCTGGGCCTCGAAGGCCCGAGCGAGACGATCTCGACCGCCTGCTCGTCGAGCGCCAAGGTGTTCGCCTCGGCCGAGCGGCTGATCCGCCTGGGCCTGGCCGACGCGGCCGTGGTGGGCGGGGCGGACACGCTCTGCGGCAGCGTGCTGTTCGGCTTCAACTCGCTCGAACTGGTGTCCAACGAGCCTTGCCGTCCGTTCGACGCCGGCCGCAACGGCATCAGCCTGGGCGAGGCGGCGGGCTTCGCGCTGGTCGAGCGCGTGCAGACGGGCGCTTCGGCGTCGCCGCTGCACCTCCTGGGTTACGGCGAGGCGAGCGATGCGCACCACATGTCGACCCCGCATCCCGAGGGCCTGGGCGCCGAGCGCGCGCTCGACGAGGCACTGGCCCGCGCCGGCCTGGCCCCCGAAGCCATCGACTACATCAACATGCACGGCACCGCGAGCCAGAAGAACGACGAGGTCGAAGGCGCACTGGTGGCGCGCCGCTTCCCGGCCACGACGCATGCGAGCTCGACCAAGGGCTTCATGGGCCACACGCTGGGCGCGGCGGGCATCGTCGAGGCGGTGATCAGCCTGCTGGCGATCGAGCGCGGGCTCAAGCCCGGCACGGTCAACACGCGCGAGATCGACAGCGGCTTCGGCCCGCAGATCAAGCTGGCGCCCGCCCATGGCGAGGTGCGCTACGCGCTCTCCAACTCCTTCGGCTTCGGCGGCAACAACTGCTCCCTCGTGTTCGGCAAGGCCCAAGCATGAGCACGACCGCCACGCCCCCCACCCTCTACATCGAAGGCCCGGCCTTCTGGACGCCGACCCTCCCCGGCTGGGACGCCGCGCGCGCGGCGTTCCGCGGCGAAGGCACGCTGACCGATCCGCCGGCCAAGCGCCCGGCGCCGCAGGTGCTGGCCCCGGCCGAGCGCCGCCGCGCGCCCGACACCGTGGCGCTGGCGCTCGAAGTGGCCGCCGCCGCCATGGCGGCCTCGGGACGCAACGCAGCCGACGTGCCCTGCGTGTTCATCTCGGCGCACGGCGACCTCTCGATCAACGACTACATGTGCAGCACGCTCGCCACCGACCCCACGGTGCTGTCGCCCACGCGCTTTCACAACTCGGTGCACAACGCCGCGGTGGGCTACTGGACCATCGGCACCGGCTGCATGGCGGCCAGCAATTCGGTCTCGGCCTTCGAATACAGCTTCGCGACCGGCCTGCTCGAAGCGGCCGTGCAATGCGCGGCCGACCACAGCCCGGTGCTGGTGGTGGGCTACGACACGCCCACGGTCGGCCCGCTGACCTCGGTGACCGACAGCCGCGGCCTGCTGGCGGTGGCGATGGTGATCGCGCCCGAACGCAGCGAACGCACCGTCGCCGCACTGGACTGGTCACTGGCTGGCAACAGCCTTGAAGCGGCTTCCACCTACACGCCGGCGCACTCGGAGGCGGCAAAGTCGCTCTCGGGCATCAACCCGATGGCGCAGGCGCTGAGCCTGTTCGAGTCGCTCGCGCACCTGTCCGACGGCGCGGGCCCGCCGGTCGCGTTGCGGCTCTCGCCTACCCTGTCTCTGCGGCTGCAGCTGCGGCCCCCGTCCAAGGACTGACACACACCATGACCGACACTGCGCTGGATTCTTTTGACGCAGTGATCATGGGAGGCGGTCTCGCCGGCCTCACGCTGGCGATCCAACTGAAGCAGCGCTTCGGCGACCTGAAGGTGCTGGTGCTGGAGCGCCGCACGCATCCGGTGCCGCACGCCGCCCACAAGGTGGGCGAATCGTCGGTCGAGATCGGGGCGCACTACTTCGACACGGTGCTGGGCCTGAAGGCCCACATGGACGAGGCGCAGCTGCGCAAGTTCGGCTTTCGTTTCTTCTTCAGCGAAGGCCGCAGCGACATCGACAACGTCACCGAGATCGGCGCGAGCCGCTACCTGGCGGTGCCCAGCTACCAGATCGACCGCGGCATCTTCGAGAACTTCCTGGCCGAGGAGGCCGCCCGCTGCGGCGTGCGCTTCGTCGACAGCGCGCTGGTGCGGCGCATCGACCTCGCCGACAACTCCGAAAACCCCGGGGCGCCCCACCGCATCGAATGGACCCGCGGTGAAGAGCGCCATGCCACCGAGGCGCGCTGGCTCATCGACGCCTGCGGCCGCGCCGGCATGCTCAAGCGCAAGCTCGGCTTGGCCGAGTCCAATCCGCACGACGTCAACGCGGTGTGGTTCCGCATCGGCGAGCGCATCGCGGTGGACGACTGGAGCGACAACGCCGAATGGCGCGAGCGCTGCGACCCGCAGGCGCGCTGGCTCTCGACCAACCACTTCGTGGGCGCCGGCTACTGGGCCTGGCTGATCCCGCTGGCCTCGGGCTCGCATTCGGTGGGCATCGTGGCCGACCCGAAGCTGCACCCGCTGGACACCATCGACACCTTCGAGAAGGCCATGGCGTGGTTCGCCACCTACCAGCCGCGCCTGTACGAGGCGCTGGACCACAAGCGCCATCTGCTGCAGGACTTCGCGTTCCTCAAGCATTTCTCGCACGGCTGCAAGCAGGTGTTCTCGGGCAACCGCTGGGCGATGACGGGCGAGGCCGGACTCTTTCTGGACCCCTTCTATTCGCCCGGCAGCGACTTCATCGCGATTGGCAACACCTACATCACCGACCTCATCGCGCAGGACCGCGCCGGCCGCCCGCTGGAAGCGCGGGCCCAGGTCTACGACCAGCTCTACCACTCGTTCTACGAGAGCACGCTCGCCCTCTACCAGGACCAGTACCCGCTCTTCGGCGACCCCGAGGTGCTGCCGGTGAAGGTGATCTGGGACTACGCCTACTACTGGGGCGTGCTCGCGCAGATCTTCTTCCAGCGGCGGCTGACCGACCTGCCCGCGCTCGGCGGCCTGAAGGACGAGCTGCAGCACTGCCAGCGGCTGAACTTCGCGGTGCAGCGGCTGATGCGCGACTGGTCGGCATCGAGCAACAAGAGCAACCCGGCCGTGATGCTCGACCAGGCCGCGATGCCGTGGTTCGCCGAACTCAACCGCAGCCTGAAGGACACGCTGGACGATGCCGGCTTCAAGGCGCGCATCCAGGATTCCACGGCCATGCTGCGACAGCTGGCCGGCGAGATCCTTGCGCGGGCGCGAGCGGCAGATCCGGACGTGGACGCCGGCGCCCTGCAAGCCCTTCTCGACGAGAAACCGGAGGCACCACCCGCTGCCACGAGTCCGGCCGCTATGCTTTTCGCAGCACCTCCGGTTGACATGCACGCCTGAGGTTTACCCAACTTTACGGAGCGTTCAAGCCCGCTTGCTCCCTTTGGACGACCATGAAGCGCATGAGCACCCCCCAACTCCTGATGATCGAAGACGACGCCCGCCTGGCGCAGATGGTGGGCGAATACCTGACGCAGTCGGGTTTCGCCTTCAACCACGCCGGTGACGGCGCCAGCGGCCTCGAGCAGCTGCAGCAGCACGCCCCCGACCTCGTGATCCTCGACCTGATGCTGCCCGACACCGACGGGCTCGAAGTCTGCCGCCGCATCCGCGCCCTGCCAGGCCCGATCTCCAAGGTGTCGGTGCTGATGCTCACCGCCAAGGGCGACCCGATGGACCGCATCATCGGCCTGGAGATCGGCGCCGACGACTACCTGCCCAAGCCCTTCGAGCCGCGTGAGCTGCTGGCGCGCATCCGCGCGGTGCTGCGCCGGCGCAGCGAAAACGCCACCGAGAGCGAAGCCTCCACCGTGATGCGCTTCGGCACGCTGGAGATCGACCGCAACGCGCGCACCGTGTCGGTGGCTGGCGCGATGGCCGATCTCACCTCCTACCAGTTCGACCTGCTGGTGGCGATGGCCGAGCGCGCGGGCCGCGTGCTCACGCGCGACCAGATCATGGAAGCCGTGCGCGGCCGCGAGCTCGAAGCCTTCGACCGTTCGATCGACGTGCACATGGGCCGCATCCGCGCCGCCATAGAAGTCGATGCCAAGAACCCCAAGCGCATCCTGACCGTGCGCGGCGTGGGCTACGTGTTCGCCAAGCAGCAAGACTGAAAAATGTCAGCCCCCCGGCTTTTCACTCGCTGCGCTCCGTGTAATTCGCCACCCCCCGGGGGGGGAGGCGCGGCTCGCCTTGGGGCGGCCCGGCGGCGGCCGCCTCTTCTCGTGATGCTGCGCAATCTGTACTCCCGCCACCTCTACGTCCGCATCTGGCTCGCGGTGGTGGGCGGCGTGGTCATCCTCACGCTGATGGCCAACTGGATCGTGCGCGAGGCCGCCGAGGCCGAGCGCGAGCGCCTGGCGCCGGTGCCGCGCAACGTGGTGGTGCTCGATGCGCAGGACCGGACCATCGGCTCCGGCACCGCGCTGCGCGTGCCGGGCCAGGGGCTGGAATTCGACGTGACGCTGAGCGACGGCAAGGCCATCACGCTGCGCGTGGCGCCTCGGGAGCGCCCCACCGGCAGCGGCGGTTTCGCACCATGGCGCACGCCGTTCGGGCTGGGCTGGATGATTGCCCTGGTGGGCGTGGCAGTGGCATTGGGCGTCTACCCCATCGTGCGGCGCATCACGCAGCGGCTGGAATCGCTGCAGCGCGGCGTGCAACGCTGGGGCGAGGGCGATCTCTCGGTGCGCGTGACCGAAGAAGGGCAGGACGAAGTGACAGACCTCTCCAAAAGATTCAACGCATCGGCCGAACGCATCGAGCAGCTCGTGCGCTCGCACAAGTCGCTGCTGGCCAACGCATCGCATGAGCTGCGCTCGCCGCTCACGCGCATCCGCATGAGCCTCGAACTGATGGGCGACCAGCCGAGCCCCAAGTCGCGCGAGGAGATCTCGCGCAACATCGGCGAACTCGACCAGCTGATCGACGAGATCCTGCTCGCGAGCCGGCTGGACGCCAGCGAGGCCGACATGGGCACCATCGAAGCGGTCGACCTGACCGGCCTGGCCGCCGAGGAATGCGCGCAGGTGAATGCCGAGCTCGACCTGGCCGAGGGCACCGACAACGCAACGCTCACGGTGCCCGGCGTGTCGCGCCTCCTGCGCCGCGCGATCCGCAACCTGCTGGAGAACGCGCGCCGCTACGGCGCCGGCAGCATCAGCGTGGAACTGGGCAGCACGAACGGCTTTGCCACGGTGCGCGTCAACGACCGCGGCCCCGGCGTGCCGCCAGCCTTGCGCGAACGCATCTTCGAGCCCTTCTACCGGCTGCCCGGCGCGAGCGAGCGCAACGGCGGCGTGGGCCTGGGGCTGGCGCTGGTGAAGTCGATTGCCGAGCGGCACGGCGGCACGGTGCGCTGCGAAGACGCGCCCGAGGGCGGCGCGAGCTTCGTGATCCGCCTGCCGGTGGTCGCGCCCGCCCACTGATACGCCCGAATCCCTTTCCAAGGGACACCACGCGGTCAGGTTGGGGCCATGAGCCCCACCTAAAATCCCGCCCCTATGCAGAGATCGCACATCGTTCGGCCCGCGGCCATGTTCTGGGGGCTGGTGGTGTTCATGCCGGTCGGCGTCACCTACCTGTCGGCCATCCTCCTGTTGGTGACGATGCTCATCGCCGGCGGCTACAGCGAACGCTTCGCGCGCCTGCGCGCCAACCCGCTGTGGTGGCCGGTGGTGGCCTACCTGGCCTGGACCCTCCTCGTGCTGGCCTTCGGGCCGCACTACCCCGAAACCCCGTCCAACCTGTTCCACGGCCTGCGCATCGGCCTCACGATCCTGATGGCGATGGCGCTCACGCGCGAGGAAGCGATCTGGGCGCTGCGCGGCTTCCTGCTGATCGCGGCGCTGAACATCCTGCTGATCGTGCTCTATTACGCCATCGGCTTTCCGGTCTGGTCGCCGCTGCGCGCGGTGGTCATGGAGGTGGGCAACAAATCGATCAGCAACGCGCTGCTGTTCAGCGTGGTGGCCGCCACGGCCGCCGTGTGGGGCATTGCGCAGATCGCCGCGCACAAGCCGTTGCGCGCCGTTCCGGCCTTCGTGCTGATGCTCGGGCTGGGCCTGGTGGTGGCGCTGCCGCTGACCTCGCGCACCTCGGTGCTCGCGCTGCTGCTGGTGATTCCGGTGGTGTGCATCCACCAGTGGCGCAACCATCTGAAGATGCTGGTGAGCGCGCTGGTGCTGGGGGCTGTCGTGCTGGGAGCCGCGCTCTACCAGTTGCCGCAGTTGCAGCACAAGGTCGAGACCGGCCTGCAGGAAATCGAGGAAGCGCAGACCGGCGCTGTCTTCCATGGAAGCTGGGTCATTCGCTACTACATGTACCGCGACACGGGCCGCATGATCGCCGACCGGCCACTCACCGGCTGGGGCATCGGCGGCTGGACCAGCCAATGGCACAAGCGCGGCCCGGCCCTGTTCGCCGACTCGAACATGCCGCACAACGACTTCCTCTGGGTCGGCGCGCAGGGCGGCCTGCCCGCGCTGCTGAGCCTGCTGGTCATCATGGTCGCGGCTGTGTGGCAAGCATGGAAACGCCCCGACATCGCGGGTCGTTATGCCTTGGCCGCAACGCTGATCGCGCTGATCGCATCGAGCGTGAACTCGGCCATGCGCGATGCGCAGATCGGCCTCGCGCTGCTGTGGATCGCGATGGTGTACCTGCGGCTCGCGCAAGAAAAGAACGACCCCGCGCCGTGGCGCGACCTGTGGCCTTGGCCCAAGACGCCGGCTCTCGCCGCGCAAGCCTGAAAGACATCGCATGCGCTTTCCTCGCCTATGGCTCTGGCAGGGCCTGATCGCCGCGTCACTTGCCTGGACCCTCGGCGGCGCACAGGCTGCCTCGCTGAACGTGCAGACGCTCACGCGGCAGGCTGGCAAAACCGCCGACCAGAAGTTTCCCTTCGTCCAGTCGGAGGACACCCGAGTCGCAACGCGCATCAACCAGTGGCTCTTCCTGGAGACCTTCGAGATCCCGGCGCCAGTGCGTGCAGCCGACGGTCTGCGCGGGATGGGCGGGCAGCAATGGCAAAACATGCCGGAGCTCGGCTACACGGTGCTGCGCAACGACGCGCGCTTGCTGTCGCTGCGTATCGAGGGCGAGGGTTGCGGCGCCTACTGCGAGCCCTTCACATACGCCCATGCCTTCGATGCGGCAACCGGCCGCCACCTCGAGGTGCAGGACCTGTTCACGCCGCAGGGACTGCAAGCCATCGCCGGCAAGGTCGACGCGAACAATGCCGCGACCCTTCGAAAGGAAATTGCGTCGCTGCAAAAAGCGAAGAAGGCACCGCAATCCAGGGATGGCAGATCGGCCGATGACTACGACGCCTCAATCGACCTGTATGAGGACTGCCTGTCCCGCAGGGACGCCGAGTACCGGAAGATCGAGGGCGTGGGCCGGATGGAGATCGAAACCGGCGCCGTGCTGTTCGCACAGGGCCGCTGCAGCAATCACGCCATGCGCGCACTCGATGACATCGGCAGTTTCAGCACGCGCTTGCCAGCTTCGCAGCTCAAGCCCTGGCTGACAGGCTACGGCCGCGCGCTGCTGCTCGGCGAGGGCGACGCCCCGGCGCCCTCCTCGCCTTTCGGCCAGGTGCTGCGCGGCAGCATCGACGGGCGGCTGCCGATCACGCTGCGGTTGCCGCTGACCGGCGGCGGCGATGGGCAGGTGAACGCGGTGTACTTCTACGACCGCTATCGCAAGCCCATCTCCGTGTCTGGTCAATACCGGAACGGCGTGCTGGACCTGGAGGAATCCGAATCCAAGGCGCGACTGCGGCTCAAATCAGAAGGCACCACGCTGCGCGGCGAATGGCGCAGCGACCAGAAGACACTCCCTGTGGTCCTTGCGCCCTGAATCAGTTGTTCTTGTTGTTGCGCCGGGCTTCGGCTGCCACCTGCTGCTTGCCGGCGAAGCCGACAAAGAACCAGATCACCAGCGCGTGCAGCACGCCGACGAACAGCAGCACCAGCATCGTGGGGCCGAGCGCAAGGACCGGCGCGCCGGAAAAAAGGCCAGCCGCCGCCGTCACTGCCGCCTGCATGACCATGTCGATGACCAGCATGCCCACGATGGCGCGTTTCTTTTCGTCGGGCGTGAAGTAGCGGCCGTTCTTTTTGGCGAAGTCCATGCACACCCACGTCACCGCGGCGAGCAAGGAGGCCACGTTGCCGCTGGTGTGGGAACTGGCACCCGCCAGATTCAGCACCACGGCGACGACGACCAGCAGGACCAGGTAGGCCGCTGCAAAGCGGCACAGCAGGCCCCGCAGCGTCACGTCAGTGGCGGGCCGAGACGGTTTCGCCGGCCTTCAGCCGGTACACCGTGCCGCAGTACGGGCACTTGGCCTCGCCGGTGCGCGCCACGTCCAGGTAGACCTTGGGGTGGCTGTTCCAGAGCTTCATGTCGGCCTTGGGGCTGGGGCAGAACACGCCGCCCTGATGGTTGAGCTCCTTGGCCAGGAGTTCGACGACTGCATTGGTAGACATGTGTTTTCTCAGACTTTCGTGAGCCAGTGGGCGTACTTGGGATTCTTGCCGTTCACGATGTCGAAGAAGGCAGACTGGATCTTCTCGGTGATCGGGCCGCGCGAGCCGCCGTCGCCACGGTTGCCGATCTCGATGCGGTCGAGTTCGCGGATGGGCGTCACTTCGGCGGCGGTGCCGGTGAAGAAGGCTTCGTCGGAGATGTAGACCTCGTCGCGCGTGATGCGCTTTTGCACCAGCTCCAGGCCCAGGTCCTTGCAGATGTGCAGGATCGTGTTGCGCGTGATGCCGTTGAGCGCACCAGCCGAGAGGTCGGGCGTGTAGACCACGCCGCCCTTGACCACGAAGATGTTCTCGCCCGCGCCTTCCGACACGAAACCGCTCGCATCGAGCAGCAGCGCTTCGTCGTAGCCGTCGTCCAGCGCTTCCATGTTCGCGAGGATCGAGTTCGTGTAGTTGCTCACCGACTTGGCCTGCGTCATCGTGATGTTGACGTGGTGGCGGGTGTAGCTGGAGGTCTTCACGCGGATGCCGCGGCGCATGCCTTCTTCGCCGAGGTAGGCGCCCCAGGACCAGGCCGCGACCATGGCGTGGATCTTGTTGCCCTTGGGGCTCACGCCGAGCTTCTCGGAGCCGATCCAGATCAGCGGACGCAGGTAGCAGCTCTCGAGCTTGTTCTCGCGGACCACCTGCTTTTGCGCTTCGTTGAGCTCTTCGTGCGAGAAGGGAATCTTCATGCGCAGGATCTTGGCGCTGTTGAACAGGCGCTCGGTGTGCTCGGCAAGGCGGAAGATGGACGTGCCGCCGTCCGCCGTCTTGTAGGCGCGCACGCCCTCGAAGGCGCCGCAGCCGTAGTGCAGCGTGTGGCTCAGCACGTGGATCTTGGCGTCGCGCCAGTCCACGAGTTCGCCGTCCATCCAGATCTTGCCGTCACGGTCGTCCAGCGAGGGGGGGATCGAGCTCATTTCCTGATTCCTTTGGGAACGGTGTGGGGGTGCGACAGGGGCCGTCGCAAAAGCTTTCGATTTTACGGCGGCGCCCGGAACGGGGTGCCCGACAATGGCCGGTTGTGCAAACCAGTGGAAAAAGGGTTTCCGTGTCCGTATTCAAGAACGTCATCGTCTATCGCATCGAACCTGCCTGGTCCCAATCACTGGCCGAGGCGGAAGAGGGCTTGGGCAAGCACCGCTTCGAGCCCTGCGGCCCCTCGCAGGAAAAGTCCGCCGGCTGGGCCGAGCCCCGCGGCGAAGCCGGCGGCCCGTTGGTCGAATCCATCGACGGCCAGTGGCTCGTCGAATACATGATCGAGAGCAAGCAGGTCCCCGGCTCCGTGGTGCGCCGCAAGCTCAACGAGCGTTGCGCGCAGATCGAGGCCACCACCGGCCGCAAGCCCGGCAAGAAGGAAAAGAAGGAGCTCAAGGAAGACATCACCCTGGAGCTGCTGCCGATGGCCTTCACCCGCAGCGCGCGCGTCGCGGTGTGGATCGACAAGGCCGAGAACCGCCTCGTGATCAACAGCGGCAACGCCTCGCGCGCCGACGAAGTGGTCACCAGCCTCGTGAAGTCGCTCGACGGCTTTGCGGTGGCGCTGATCAACACGCAGATCGAGCCCGCCGCCGCCATGGCCAACTGGCTCCTGACGCAGGAGCCGCCGGCCGGCTTCACCATCGACCGCGAGTGCGAGCTCAAGGCCTCGGACGACTCGAAGGCCGTGGTGCGCTACGCCAAGCACCCGCTGGACATCGAGGAGGTGCAGAAGCACATCACCGACGGCAAACGCCCCACGCGCCTGGCGCTCACCTGGGACGACCGCGTGTCGTTCGAACTCACGCACGGCATGCTGATCCGCAAGATCGTGTTCCTCGAAGGCACGGGCGACGGTGCCGCGGGCGGCAAGAAGGAAGACAACTACGACGCCGACGTTGCGATCGCGACCGGCGAGCTCGGCCAGCTGGTGCCGGCGCTGCTCGATGCGCTGGGCGGCGAGGCGGCGTTCGGCGCGGCACCGGCGGACGAAGCGCCGAAGCCCGCCGCGAAAGCGGCAGCACCCGCCACCGCGACCCCGGCCGATGCCGCCGAGGAAGAGGAAGACGCGCCGTTCTGAAGGCGGCGCTCAGGCGACCAGGTAGGTCTGTGCGAGGCGCACCCAGCACGCGCCCTTCGGCGCCTCGGTGACCACGTGCTCCGCGCCGACGAGTTCGGCGCAGACCTGTGCCATCACCGCAAGCAGGATGGCAGTGTGACCGTCGTGGCCGCAGGCGTGCATGCTGCCGTGGTGCCTGCTTGCATACGGCAGGCCCGTGGCCTCGACGATGGGCAGCGCGTCCATGTCGGCGCGGATGCCCAACCGGCGCGTGCCGTTGCCGACCTTCATCTGCGCCACGATGCCGGACTTGCCGATGCCCGTGTGTCGGCCTGCGGCAGCAATCGGGACAGAACGCTGCGGCCTAGCCGGCCGGCGTTTCTTCTTCGGGGGGAACCTCGGGCCGGGTCATTTCCCAGCTCTGCAGCTTGCCGGCGTTGAACACGACATCGACGTACGAGCCGCCCGTGTCGGTCCAGCGGTACAGCTCAGGCTGCGTGTCCGGGGGCGAACGCAGTTCGCCGAGCGCGCGGGTCATGGCAATGACGTGCATCAGCGTCACGCCCTGCTTGAGCTTGGCGTTGAGCATCACCGCGCTCGCGACATAGCCCACGGGCCGGTCGGCGGCCCGCTTGAGCACCTGCATCGCGCGGTTGAAGTGCAACAGCAGGAACATCACGATGACCCCGCCGGTCAATGCAACACCGGCCCAGCCGTAGCTGCGCCACGCCAGGGCGAGAAGGACGATGCCGCCCACGGGCACCAGCAATTTCTGGAAATTCATGGCGCGCATTGTCGCCGCCCTGTGGTTTGCGCCTTGCCGGGTCATTCGAAAGTTCGCATTCGGATCGCGGGCGCGATCTGCTGTATCGGCCGTGGCTACCGCCGGGCGCGAAAAACGGTACTCACCTCGAAATGCACATGCCACGGTGGCGCGAGGCGGCACATTTCACCGCACGGGCATCAACCCGGGCCACAGAAAAGCGTATGAATATTCCGCGTTCCGCCACCTTCGTTCGTCTCACTCTCGCCGCCACGCTCACGGCCGCCGCACTCAGCGGTTGCTACGTGGTGCCCATCGCACAATCCGCACCCGCGGCGCCGCCTTCGCAGGCCTATGCCGTTGCACCGGGACCGATCGCGCAGAGCTTCAGTGCCCGCCTGTATCCGTCGAACGCCGAAGCGGCGCGCTACGGAACCGTCGCAGGCACGGTGACCAACGACATGAACGGCCGCGGCCACTTCAACGCGCAGATTGGCGGTGAACAGTTTCAGGGAGAGGCGACCCGGGTTGCCGGCTCGCGAAGTGCCGGTGTGGCAAATGCCAGCGGCAATCGCGGCGGCAACCTGAGTTGCCAGTACACGATGAACTCGGCCACGTTGGGCAGCGGCCAATGCGTGCTCAACAGCGGGCCGGCGTTCACGATGCACATCGGGGGATAGGGAGGGTGGCCCGGCGCGTCACTGACGCGCCGGGCATTTTTTTCCCAAGAAAAATCAATCGAGGCGGCGGACCACGTCCATCGCCTCTTCGATGCGTTCGACGGGGTGGATGGTCAGGCCTTCGATCTCCTTCGAACCCTTGCGCGGTGCGTTCGCCTTGGGCACCACCGCGATGCTGAAGCCCAGCTTGGCGGCTTCGCGCAAACGCTCCTGCCCGCGCGGCGCGGGGCGCACCTCACCGGCGAGGCCCACTTCACCGAAGGCGATGAAACCCTTGGGCAGCGGCTTTCCACGCAGGCTCGAGGTGATGGCCAGCATCACGGCCAGGTCGGCCGCGGGTTCGCTGATGCGCACGCCGCCCACTGCGTTCACGAACACGTCCTGGTCCATGCAGGGCACGCCCGCGTGGCGGTGCAGCACTGCCAGCAGCATCGCGAGGCGGTCGCGATCCAGGCCAACCGACAGGCGCCGCGGGCTCGGCCCGCCGTTGTCGACCAGCGCCTGGATTTCCACCAGCATCGGCCGTGTGCCTTCGAGCGTGACCAGCACCACGCTGCCGGGCACCGGCTCGGCATGCTGGCTCAGGAAGATCGCGCTCGGATTCGCCACGCCCTTGAGGCCGCGCTCGGTCATCGCGAACACGCCGATCTCGTTGACCGCGCCGAAGCGGTTCTTGATGGCGCGCACGAGGCGGAAGCTCGAATGCGTGTCGCCCTCGAAGTACAGCACCGTGTCGACCATGTGCTCGAGCACGCGCGGTCCTGCGAGCGCGCCCTCTTTGGTGACGTGGCCCACGAGCACCACGGCCGTGCCGCTGGTCTTGGCAAAGCGCGTGAGATGCGCCGCGCATTCGCGCACCTGGGCCACCGAGCCGGGGGCCGAGGTGAGCTGGTCGGAATACACCGTCTGGATCGAGTCGATCACCGCGATCGCGGGCCGCGTGGCATCGAGCGTGGCGATGATTTTCTCAAGCTGGATCTCGGCGAGCACCTGCACCTGCGAGTGATCGAGCCCGAGCCGCCTGGAGCGCAGCGCCACCTGTGCGCCGCTTTCTTCGCCGGTCACGTAGAGCGCGTTCTGCCCAGCACGCTGGAGCGCATCGACCGCCTGCAGCAAGAGCGTCGACTTGCCGATGCCCGGATCGCCGCCGATGAGCGTCACGCCGCCCGAGACGATGCCGCCGCCCAGCACGCGGTCGAGTTCGTCGATGCCAGTGGGCGTGCGCGCGATGTCGGTCGCCTCGATCTCCGAGAGCGTGGCCAGTTCGGAGACGCCCGCCAGCGGCGAGAACTGCGTGCCGAAGCGGTTGTTGGCCGGTGCGTTGCTGCCGGCCGCCTGTTCGATCAGTGTGTTCCAGGCGCCGCAGCTCGGGCACTTGCCGAGCCACTTGGGGCTGGTGCCACCGCATTCACTGCAGACGAAAAGAGATTTGTCCTTGGCCATCGGTCGAGTTTAGGTGTCCGCACAAACCCTGATGGCTGGAGGCTTGGAAAGAAATCGCCATTCATTTAACATGTTAACTAATTTGATGATGAGGCCTCGCTCTTGAGCACTACGTTCACCCACCGCAATTTACCGCGCCTGCTGCTGCAGGCCCGCGAAGCCGTGATGGCCCACACGCGGCCCAGCCTGCGCGAACACGCGCTGTCCGACCAGCAATGGCGCGTGCTGCGCGTGCTCGGCGAGCACGGCGCTGTCGACACCGGCCGCGTGGCGCGCGAGGCCTTCATCCTCGGGCCCAGCCTCACCGGCGTGCTCGCGCGCATGGAGCGCGACAACCTCATCACCCGCGCACGCGACCCCGCCGACCAGCGCCGCACCGTGGTCGAGGCCACGCCGCACGGCATGAAGCTGGTCAAGCGCCTGGGCACCAGCATCGAGGCCCACTACGACTGGATGGAAAAGTCGCTCGGCAAGGCCAAGCTCACGCAGCTCTACGGACTGCTCGACGAACTGATCGCACTGGAGCAGCCCTCATGAGCACCGCGCACTTCCTTCCGACCGGCACCGTGTACGGCACGCTGCTGAACTTCCGCGCCGAGGTCGAGGCGCTCGCGCCGCAGATGACCGAGCCGCCTTACAAGGCGCCGCCGAAAGCGCCCGTTCTCTACGTGAAGACCGCCAATACCTGGAGTCCGCACGGCAGCGCCATCGCCGTGCCTTCGTCGGTGCCCGAAGTGGAGATCGGCGCGAGCATCGGCATGGTGATCGGCGCCGAGGGCGATGTCGAAGGCTTCGTGCTGATGAACGACCTGTCGATTCCGCATGCGAGCTTCTTCCGCCCGCCGGTCAAGTTCAAGTGCGTCGATGGCTTTCTGGGCATCGGTCCGGCGCTGCGCGATGCGCAGGAGGTGGCCGACCCGGCGAACTTCCGCGTCGAGGTGCGCATCAACGGCGGACTGAAGCAGTCGATCGACTTCTCGCAGCTGGTGCGGCCGGCGCAGCAGCTGCTGGCCGACGTCGGCGACTTCATGACGCTCGCGCACGGCGATGTGCTGATGCTGGGCTGCGATGCGGGCCGTCCGCTGGCACGCGCAGGCGACCGCATCGAGATCTCCTCGCAGGGCTTCGAGACATTGATCAACACGCTGGTGCAGGAGACCGCCGCATGAAGCACGCACGCGTCATTCACGAAGGCCGTGAATACACCGGCACGAGCCACGAATTCAACGGCCAGCCAGACGCCGCCGTGCGTCTCGAAGACGGCCGCGTCGTGCCGCAGGAGCAACTCATCTGGCTGCCCCCGCTGGCACCCACCGCGCGGCCGCGCACCATCCTTGCGCTCGGCCTCAACTACGCCGACCACGCGAAGGAACTCGAATTCAAGGCGCCTGAAGAACCATTGGTGTTCATCAAGGGCCAGAGCACGCTGATCGGCCATCGCCAGCAAACGCATCGCCCGGCCGGCGTGCAGTTCATGCACTACGAATGCGAGCTCGCCATCGTGGTCGGCAAGACCGCGAAGAACGTGAAGCGCGACGACGCCTATGACTTCATCGGCGGCTACACGGTCGCCAACGACTACGCGATCCGCGACTACCTGGAGAACTGGTACCGCCCCAACCTGCGCGTGAAGAACCGCGACACCTGCACGCCGCTGGGCCCGTGGTTCGTCGATGCGGCCGACGTTCCCGACCCCATGGCGCTCGCGCTGCGCACCACCGTCAACGGCACCGTCACGCAGCAGGGCAACACGCGCGACATGATCTTCGACGCGCCCTTCCTCATCGAGTACTTCAGCCGTTTCATGACGCTCTCGCCGGGCGATCTGATCCTCACGGGCACGCCCGACGGCGTGGTCGATTGCAAGCCGGGCGACGTGATCGTCACCGAGATCGAGCACATCGGCGCGCTGGTCAACACCATCGCCGCAGCCTGAATTCTTTCCCGTCACACACACAAAACCAGCGGAGACAAACGCAATGAACGCCAGAAAGAAAACACTCGCCGTCGCCCTCGTGGCACTCACCGCCTCAATGCTCGCGCTCGATGCGCCCGCACAGACGGCCGCCTACCCCACCAAACCCGTGCGCTGGGTGGTGGGCTACCCGGCCGGCGGTGGCACCGATTTCCTCGCGCGCACCGTCGGTGCGCAGGTGTCGCAGCAGATCGGCCAGCCGGTGCTCGTCGACAACAAGCCCGGGGCCGGCGCGATCATCGCGTCGGAGAACGTCGCGCGTTCGCCGGGCGACGGCTACACCGTGTTCTCGGCCGACAACGGCGTGCTGGTCTACAACCCCGCGCTCTACAAGAAGCTGCCCTACGACGCCGAGAAAGACTTCGCGCTCGTCGGCATGATGGGCCGCTCGCCGCTCGTCATCACCGCGGCACCCAACGCCGGCGTGGCCGATGCGAAGGCGCTCATCGCCGCGCTGAAGGCATCGCCCGGCAAGTTCAGCATCGCGACGCCCGGCACCGGCAGCCCGCATCACCTGGCAATGGAACTCTTCCAGCGCGAAGCCGGCGTGTCGATGCTGCATGTGCCCTACAAGGGCGGCGCACCGGCATTGCAGGACCTGATGGGCGGACAGGTGCCGCTGATGATGCTCGACCTGCCCAGTGGCGTGAGCGCGGTCAAGGCCGGAAAGGTGATCCCGCTGCTGGCGATGTCGGCCGAGCGCATTCCGCAACTGCCCAACGTGCCCACGGCCAAGGAACTGGGCTACGCCAACGTCGAGGCCTACACCTGGCAAGGCCTGGTGACGCCCGCGGCCACGCCGAAGGAAGTGCAGGCCAGGCTCGGCACCGAACTGCAGAAGGCCATGGGCGATGCGGGCGTGAAGCAGAAGCTCTACGACGCCGGCTGGGAGGCACGCCCCGCCGACGCCACCGAAATGACGCGCTACACCGACGCAGAACGCAAGAAATGGCATGCCTTGATCAAGGCGCGCGACATCAAACTCGATTGAACCGGACACCCTCCATGCAACAGATCAACCACCTCATCGGCGGCAAGTCCGTCACCGGCAAGGACTACTTCGAAACCGTCAACCCCGCCACGCAGGAGGTGCTGGCCGAGGTCGCCTCCGGCGGCGAAGCCGAGGTGAACGCGGCCGTCGCCGCCGCCAAGGAAGCCTTTCCGAAATGGGCCGGCATGCCCGCGCCGGAACGCGCCAAGCTCATCCGCAAGCTCGGCGACCTGATCGCCGCGCACGTTCCAGAGATCGCGCAGACCGAGACCAACGACTGCGGCCAGGTCATCGCGCAAACGGGCAAGCAACTGATTCCGCGCGCGGCCGACAACTTCTACTACTTCGCCGAGATGTGCACGCGGGTGGACGGCCACACCTACCCCACGCCCACGCACCTGAACTACACGCTGTTCCATCCGGTGGGCGTGTGCGCGCTCATCAGCCCGTGGAACGTGCCCTTCATGACGGCCACCTGGAAGGTCGCGCCCTGCCTCGCATTCGGCAACACCGCCGTGCTGAAGATGAGCGAGCTCTCGCCGCTCACGGCTGCGCGCCTGGGCGAACTCGTGCTTGAAGCCGGCATTCCGCCCGGCGTGCTGAACCTGGTGCATGGCTACGGCAAGGAAGCCGGCGAGCCATTGGTGGCACACCCCGACGTGCGCGCGATTTCATTCACCGGCTCCACCGCCACCGGCAACCGCATCGTGAAGAGCGCCGGCCTCAAGAAGTTCAGCATGGAGCTGGGGGGCAAGAGCCCCTTCGTGATCTTCGAAGACGCCGACCTCGACCGTGCGCTCGACGCGGCCGTGTTCATGATCTTCAGCAACAACGGCGAGCGCTGCACGGCGGGCTCGCGCATCCTGGTGCAGCAGTCGATCTACGCCGACTTCGCCGCGAAATTCGCCGAGCGGGCGAAGCGCATCACCGTGGGCGACCCGCTCGACGAGAAGACCATCGTCGGCCCGATGATTTCGCAGGCGCACCTGGCCAAGGTGCGCAGCTACATCGAGCTCGGGCCGAAGGAAGGCGCGACGCTGCTGTGCGGCGGGCTCGATGCGCCATCGAACCTGCCGGACCGCGTGAAGAAGGGCAACTACGTCATGCCGACCGTCTTCGCCGACGTCGACAACCGCATGAAGATCGCGCAGGAAGAAATCTTCGGCCCGGTCGCCTGCCTGATTCCGTTCAAGGACGAAGCTCACGCCATCGAACTCGCCAACGACATCCAGTACGGCCTCTCGAGCTACGTGTGGACCGAGAACATCGGCAAGGCCCACCGCGTGGCCGCCGCCGTGGAAGCCGGCATGTGCTTCGTCAACAGCCAGAACGTGCGGGACTTGCGCCAGCCCTTCGGCGGCACCAAGGCCTCGGGCACGGGCCGCGAAGGCGGCACCTGGAGTTATGAAGTGTTCTGCGAGCCGAAGAACATCGCGGTGTCGATGGGCTCGCACCACATTCCGCATTGGGGCGTGGCGTGAGCCCAAGCCGCCGCACGCTGCTGCAGGGCGTTGCCGCATTCGCGGCACTGCCATCGCTTGCACCGTTCGCACATGCACGCGGCGACTGGCCCAACAAACCGGTGCGCATCGTCGTGCCCTTCCCGCCCGGCGGCACCACCGACTTCGTCGCGCGGCTCGTGGCGGTCGAACTCGGCAAGACGCTGGAGCAGGCCGTGATCGTCGAGAACAAGCCCGGCGCGGGCACGGTGATCGGCGTCGATTCGGTCGCCAAGTCGGCGCCCGATGGCTACAGCTTCGTCTGTGTCGCCAACAGCTTCACCGCCAACCAGACGCTGGTGCGCAAGCTGCCTTACGAAACACAGAAAGACCTGCGCCCGGTCGCGCTCATGGGCATGTCGGAGCACGTGCTCGCCACGCATCCATCGAGCGGCCTGAAGACGCTGGCCGACCTGCGCAACCAGGCCAAGGCCAAACCCGGCACGCTGAGCTTCGCCTCCTTCGGCAACGGCACCTCGGCGCACCTGTCGGGCGAGATGCTCAAGCTGCAGATGGGCCTGGACATCGTGCACGTGCCCTACAAAGGCCAAGGGCCCGCGCTCACCGACCTGCTCGGCGGCCAGGTGACGATGATGTTCGGCAACTGGCCCGAGTTCCGCGGCCACATCCAGAGCGGCAAGCTGGTCGCGCTCGGCATCGCGACCGCGCAGCGCTCGCAGTACGCGCCGGCCATACCCACACTGGCAGAACAGGGCGTGGCCATCGAGTCCAATTCGTGGAACGGCCTGCTGGCACCCGCCGGCACGCCCGATGCCATCGTGCTGCGCGTGAACGACGAGGTGAACCGCGCGCTCGCGAGCCCCGCTGTGACCGAAAGCTTCCGCAAGGGCGGCATCGCGTCGCTGTCGGGCACGCCCGAGCGCTTCGCGGCCTTCATCCAGAGCGAGATCGCGAAGTACGGCGACGTGATCCGCAAAGCCAACATCCAGATCGAGGGCTGAACGATGAGCCTCTATGCGATGCAGAAATTCCTCTTCGCGCTCAACCGCGATGCGGGCGTGCAGCGGCGCTATGCCGAAGGCGGCGACGCGCGTTCGGCCCTTCTCTCGGCCTATGACTTCAACGACGAAGAGCGCGAAGCCATCGCCACCGGCGACATCGGCAAGCTCTATGTGCTGGGCTGCAACGGCCAGTTGCTGATGCACTTTGCGCCGCTGCTCGGCATCGCATGGGCCGACTATCTCGAAGCGATGCGCGAGGGCGTGCGCAAGTACGGCCCAGTCCGCGCAGGCATCTACGCAATGACAACCGGAACAAACGAAAAGGTGGCAGGCGTATGAGTCTCGTATTCGCAGGCGTATGCAGCCACGCCCCTGGCATCACCGGCCGAGCGCATCTCGCCGACCCGGCGGTGAAGGACGAGTTCCACGCGCAGTTCCACCGCTTCGGCGAGGCGATGCGCGCAACGAAGCCCGATGCGGTCATCGTCATCGCCGCCGAGCACTTCGCCAACTTCTTCATGAGCAACATGCCGGCCTATGCCATCGGCATGGCCGACAGCTACGAAGGCCCGATCGAGGACCCGAAGTGGCTCGGCATCGAGAAGCACACCATCCCGGGCGATGCCGCGCTCTCGCAGCGTCTGATTCGCGAAGTGATGCAGACGGTCGATGTGGCCTACGCGGAAGAATGGAAGTTCGACCACGGCATCATGGTGCCGCTGCACTTCCTCACGCCGAACTTCGACACCAAGGTGATCCCCGTGAACATCAACTGCCAGGGCCCGCCGCTCACGCCACTGCACCGCGCCTGGGCCTTCGGCGAAGCGCTTCGGCGTGCCTGCGACAAGGCGCCCGAGCGCATTGCACTGGTGGGCACGGGCGGCATCTCGCACTGGCCGGCCACGCCCGATTCGGGCAAGGTGAATGCCGAGTGGGACGCCGAGTTCATGCGCCGCTGGTGCGCCAACGACCGCGAGGCGCTGCTCTCGCTGGACGCCTACAGCGACGAGGCCACCTACCGCGAAGCCGGCCAGGGCGGCTTCGAAATCCGCACCTTCCTGAGCGTGGCCGCGGCCGCGCGCGGCAAGGGCGAGATCTTCCACATGAAGGCCATCCCGATTTTCGCGGTGACCTGCACGGCTGCCGTCATGTCGGTGGCCTGAACGAAAGAACACGCATGCCGCACCTGGTGATCCTGTACACCCCCAACATCGAAGCCGAGACCGACATGTCGGCCCTGTGCCGCACGCTGGCCGACACGATGCTGAAGCAACGCGACGAGGCGGACAAACCCGTGTTCCCCATCGGCGGCACGCGCGTGCTGGCCTACCCGGCCGCGCACTGCGCGGTGGCCGACGGCAAGGCCGACTACGCCTTCGTGTACCTCAACATCCGCATGGCCGCAGGGCGCTCCGAAGCGGTGAAGAAGAAGGCCGGCGACGAGCTGCTGGCCGACGTGCGCGCGCATTTCGCGCCGATCTTCGACCAGCGCCACATCGGCATCACGCTGCAGATCGACGAGAGCCCCGGGCAGGTGTACGACGGCAAGCACAGCAACCTGCATCCCCTGTTCAACAAGCCATAAGAAGAAACGAGCCGCCATGCTTTCCCCATCCGTCATTGCCCAACTGGCCGCGGAACTTCACGAGAGCGAGAAATCGCGCGTGCAGGTCGAGCACTTTTCCAAGCGCTTTCCGGAGATGACCGTCGAAGACGGCTACGCCATCTCGCGCGAGTGGGTGAAGAAGAAGATCGCCGAAGGCCGCACGGTGAAGGGCCACAAGATCGGCCTCACCTCGCGCGCGATGCAGCAGTCCAGCCAGATCGACGAGCCCGACTACGGCACGCTGCTGGACGACATGTTCTTCGAGCAGGGCGGCGACATTCCCTTCACGCGCTTCATCGCGCCGCGCATCGAGGTGGAGCTGGCCTTCATCCTCGGCAAGAAGCTTCAGGGCCCGAACGTGACTCTCTTCGACGTGCTCGCCGCCACCGACTACGTGGTGCCCGCCATCGAGATCATCGACGCGCGCATCGAGCAGTTCGACCGCCACACCAAGTCACCGCGCAAGGTGTTCGACACCATCTCCGACAACGCGGCCAATGCCGGCATCGTGATGGGCGGCCGGCCGGTGAAGCCCGATGCGGTCGATCTGCGCTGGGTGAGCGCCCTGCTCTACAAGAACGGCGTGATCGAGGAGACGGGCGTGGCCGCGGGCGTGCTCAACCACCCGGCCACCGGCGTGGCGTGGCTTGCAAACAAGCTCGCACCGTGGGACGAGCATCTTGCGGCCGGTGAAGTGGTGCTGGCCGGCTCGTTCACGCGCCCGACCACTGCGTTGCCCGGCGACACCTTCCACGCCGACTACGGCCCGCTCGGTGCCATCTCATTCCGCCTTGTCTGAAAGAAAGACGCTCATGCAAACCCCCATCAACACCTTCAAGCAAGCCATGCAGGCCGGCCAGCCAAAGATCGGCCTGTGGGTCGGGCTCGCGGACGGCTACGTCGCCGAGATCCTCGCCGGCTGCGGCTACGACTGGCTGCTGGTCGACGGCGAACACGCACCCAACGACGTGCGCTCGGTGCTCGGGCAACTGCAGGGCATCTCCAGCGCGTGGTCGGCGCAGCCCGAAGCGGAGCGTTCGCACCCGGTCGTGCGCATCCCGACGGGCGATACCACGCTGATCAAGCAGTACCTGGACATCGGCGCGCAGACGCTGCTGGTGCCCATGGTCGATACCGCCGAGCAGGCCGCGCGCATGGTGCAGGGCATGCGCTATCCGCCCGAGGGCATCCGCGGCATGGGCAGTGCGCTGGCGCGCGCCTCGCGCTGGCAGGCCTATCCGCAGTACCTGCACGAAGCCAACGCGCAGACCTGCCTGCTGGTGCAGGCCGAGACGGTCGAGGCGATGAAGAACCTGGACGCGATCGCGGCCACGCCGGGCGTGGACGGCGTGTTCATCGGGCCGGCGGACCTGTCGGCATCGATGGGCTTCGTGGGCCAACCCAACCACCCCGAAGTGCAGGCGGTGATCGCCGACGCCATCGCGCGCATCCTGAAAGCCGGCAAGGCGCCGGGCATTCTCTCGACCACCGAGGAGCAGGCGCGCAAGTGGCTCGCGGCCGGCGCGCTGTTCGTGGCCGTGGGCGTGGACACCATCGTGCTCACAGCCGCGGCGAAGCAGCTGGCAGCGAAATACAAGAACGCCGCGGGCGCCACGCCTGCCGTCACGCCCAACGGCTACTGAAATCCTTTCACACCGGGAGCTCCAGATGAAACGCATGATCCTGGCCGCCGCACTCGCGACGGCCACCCTCTTCCTCGCAGCCTGCGCGCAACCGGGCGGCAGCCCGAGCACCACCGCTCAGCAGGAGACCAATCGCCAGACCGTGCTGGCCTTCTACGAAAAGGGCCTGAACCAGAAGGACGCGGACGCCGCCCTGCAGTACGTGGGCAACCGCTATGTGCAGCACAACCCCACGGCGGCCGACGGCCCCGAGGGCTTTCGCAAGTTCATCGCCTTCCTGCGCGAGAAATTTCCCAATTCGCGCAGCGAGATCAAGCGCTCCTTCGTCGACGGCGACTACGTGATCCTGCATGTGAACGCAGTGCGCGAGCCAGGCACGCGCGGCAGCGCCATCGTGGACATCTTCAAGCTCGAGAACGGCAAGATCGTCGAGCACTGGGACGTGGTGCAACCCGTGCCCGAAACCGCCGCCAACAAGAACGGAATGTTCTGATGACCAAACGGCCGGCTCCGGGAAAACCTGTGGTGGCCTCCAGACGTGAGGTAAACGCGGGGGTCTTCTCCCGTGCCTTGCTGGAAAAATACGCGCTCACGAACAACCACCCCGGAGAGAGACCCTCATGAGCTTCACACGCCGCCAGATCCTTCAGACCACCGGCGCCTCGGCGCTGCTCGCCGGCATCGGCCAACAGGCCTTTGCGCAGGCCGGCATCGAGACCGCGACCATCGTCACCGGCTTCGCAGCCGGCGGCACGTCGGACACCATCTGCCGCCGCGTGGCGCAGAAGCTCAGCCCCGAATACGCGAAGGCGGTGGTGGTCGAGAACCGCACCGGCGCGGGCGGACAGATCGCGGTCACCTACGTGAAGGGGCGCCCGGCCGATGGCACCACCATCCTGCAGACGCCGACCTCGATCCTCACGATCTACCCGCACATCTACAAGAAGCTGCCGTACGACCCGATGGTGGACATCACCCCCGTCAGCATCGGCTGCATCTTCGACTTCGGCTTTGCCGTCGGCCCGGCCGTGCCGGCCAGCGTGAAGAGCGTGCCCGAGTTCCTGGCCTGGGCCAAGGCCAATCCGGCCGGCGCCAACTACGGCTCGCCGGCCGCGGGCTCCACGCCGCATTTCATCGGCGCACTGCTGGGCATGCAGGCCGGCGTCGACCTCAAGCACGCAGCCTACCGCGGCACGCAGCCGGCCATGCTCGACCTGCTGGGGAGCAACATCTCGGCGGTGTCGGGCCCCATCGGCGACATCACGCAGCATCTGCAATCGGGCAAGGTGCGCATCCTGGGCGTCTCGGGTGCCAAGCGCAGCCGCTTCGCACCCGATGTGCCGACCTTCGGCGAACAGGGCATCAAGAACATGGCGCACAGCGAATGGTTCGCCTTCTTCCTTCCGGCCAAGGCATCGCCTGAGCTGGTGACGCGCCTGAACACCGCAATGAAGAACACGCTCGCACAGAAAGACGTGATCGATGGTCTCGGCACCTTCGGGCTGGATGCCATGTCTTCCACGCCCGCGGAGCTGACCGAGCTGCTCAAGAAAGACACCGCCAAGTGGGCGCCGATCGTCAAAGAGGTCGGCTTCACCGCGGAGGGTTAACCACATGAAGGAACTGCAATGAACACACTCGCCCCCACGCCCTCGGCGCTGGTCCATCCCTCGATCCACCCCGACGAGCGCGCCGCGCGCGAAGAGCTCGCGGCCTGCTATCGCGTTTTCGCGATGCTGGGCTGGGTCGAGATGATCTACAACCACATCACGGTGCGGCTTCCCGACAGCGTGACCGGTGGCGAGAAGCAGTTCCTCATCAACCCCTTCGGCCTGCACTACAGCGAGGTGACGGCCAGCAACCTCGTGAAGATCGACCTGCACGGCAAGGTGCTCGATGGTTCCTCGTACCCGGTGAACCCGGCCGGCTTCACGGTGCACGCCGCCATCCACGACGGCCTGCCCGGCGCGCACTGCGTGATGCACACCCACACCACGGCCGGCGTGGCCGTGGCATGCCTGCAGGGCGGCCTGCAGCAGACCAATTTCTATACCGCCCAGCTGCACGGCATGGTGGCGTACCACGACTTCGAGGGCATCACGATCCATGCCGACGAAGGCCCGCGCCTCCTCAAGAGCATCGGCAGCCGCAACGCGGTGATCCTGCGCAATCACGGCCTCCTGGCCTGGGGCCAGACGCTGCCGCAGACCTTCGCCATCCTGTGGACCCTGCAGCGCGCCTGCGAGATCCAGATGGCCACTTTCTCGATGGGTGCGGCCATTCCGGTGAGCGAGGAGATCGCGCAGCGCTGCACGCGCGATGCGCTGCAGTTCAGCCCCGCGCACGGCGCCGGGCAGGACGTGTTCAATGCGCTGGTGCGGCAGGTGGACCGCATCGACCCGAGCTACAGAAACTGAGGCAGCCTCTCCCATGAAGATTTGTATTTACGGCGCCGGCGCGATCGGCGGCTGGATCGGTGCCGGCCTCGCGCAGGCCGGCGAACGGCTCAATGTGGTCGCGCGTGGCGCCACGCTCGAAGCGCTGCAGCAGGACGGCCTCTCGCTGATGCGCGGCGACGTGCGCACGCGCGTGCCGGTCAACGCGGTGGCCGACCCCGAAGCGCTCGGCGTGCAGGACCTGGTGGTGATCGCCGTGAAGGCGCCCGCGCTGGCCGCGGTGGCCGAACGCATCGGGCCGCTGATCGGGCGCGACACCATCGTGCTGGTTGCGATGAACGGCGTGCCGTGGTGGTTTCTCGAAGGCGGCTTCGGCGGCGAGATCACGGGCCACCGGCTGGCCGCGGTGGACCCCGAGGGCGCGATCGCCCGTGCCATTCCGGCCCGCAACGTGATCGGCTGCGTGGTGCATGCGAGCTGCTCGCTCGACGGGCCGGGGGTGGTGCGCCATCACTTCGGCAACGGGCTGATCGTGGGCGAGCCTTCGGGCGAAGCGACGCCGCGCGTGCAGGCACTGGTCGAGCTGTTGAACCGCGCAGGCATCAACACCACGCTGTCGCCGCAGATCCAGAAGGACGTGTGGTTCAAGCTCTGGGGCAACATGACGGTGAACCCGATCAGTGCACTGACCGGTGCCACCACCGACCTGATCATGGGCGACGACTATGTACGCGGGTTCATCTCGGCCGTGATGCTGGAGGCCAAGGAGATCGGCCGCCGCATCGGCATAGAGATCACGCAGAGCCCCGAAGACCGGCACGAGGTGACGAAGAAGCTGGGCGCATTCAAGACCTCGATGCTGCAGGACGTGGAGGCCGGGCGCTCGGTGGAGCTCGATGCGTTGGTGACGGTGGTGCGGGAGCTGGGTGAGCTGACGGGCGTGGCCACGCCGTTCACCGATGCGCTGCTGGGACTGGCGCGGTTGAGGACGCGGCAGCTCGGGCTGTACTGAGCGCCCGTCGCGGGGCGGGCGCCACGGCTCACACGCGTTTCGACGGCCAGGTCACCCACCACGCCGCAGCCACGATCAGCAACCCGCCGGCCCAACCCCAGGCCCCGACCGTTTCCCCGAATCCGTACCCCGCGATCAGCGCGCCGAACACCGGCTCGCTTCCCATCAGCAGCGACACCCGGCTCGGGCTCGAGCGCGAGGCCGCGTGGTTCTGCGCGAAGAAGGCGAACACCGTGCACAGCAGCACGAGGTACGCCATGCCCCACCAGAACGACGCCGTGGCAGGCGGCATGTGCCAGGCGCCGTTCGAAGTGGCGAGCGACATCGCCATCGCCCCCAGTGCCATCACGCCCGACTGCACGGCCGTCAGCGTCAGTGCCGGCATCGAATGCCGCCAGGCGAGCCGCCGTGTCATGCACACCATGACGGCGCGCAGGAACGCCGCGAGCACCATCAGCGCGTCGCCCCAGCCCACGGCAATGTCCGCGGGCGAGGTGGCCGACAGCATCGCGGCGCCCACCGCCGACAGGCCCGCCGCCCAGAACATGCGCTGTGCCGGCCGCTGCCCCAGCAGCCACCATTCGACGAACGGCGTGAGCGCCACGCACAGGCTGATCAGGAACGCGGCGTTGCTCGCCGTGGTGAGCGACACGCCGAAGGTCTCGCAGACGAAGATCGCCAGCAGGTTGGCGCCGAGCAGCCCGCCCACTGCGAGCCCCTGGCGCCACTGCGCGTTGAACAGCGGCTTGAGCGCTGGCAGCAGCACCACGAACGTCAATCCGAAGCGCAGCGCGATGAACTCCATCACCGGCAACTGCTGCGTCGCCTGCTTGGCAACCGCGTAGCTGCCGCCCCACACGGCCGCCACCAGCAGCAGCATGACTTCGGCAGCGCCGATGCCGGCCCACTTCCTCGCACCCCATGCGTCCGGCGCGGCACCCTGCACTTGCTTTGAATCCATACTGTCGGCCGCCGTCCCTGAACAACAAAGGAAGAATTGTTCAGGGCATCACACAGGCCGAACAGCCATCGGCCGGAACAGGACCCTTGCGCCGTGGGAACGAATTCATTTCTCAAAGTGCTTCCAGAGATGGTGACCTTCCTGAGGGTCGCCGAGCTCGGGAGTTTTTCCGCCGCGGCCGACCTGCTGGGCATGACGCCGTCGGCCGCGAGCCGGCAGGTCAAGCGGCTCGAGAAGGAAATCGGTGTACAGCTGCTGCAGCGCACGACGCGCCAGTTGCGGCTGACCGAGCCGGGCGTCGAAGCCTTTGCTCGCTGCCGGGAACTGGTCGCCGCGGCGCAGGGCACCATGGACATCGCGCAGCGGTTCTCGAAGAAGCCCAACGGGCTGGTGCGCATCAGCGCACCGAAGGCGTTTGCGCGGCGCGTGCTGCATCCGCACATCCTCGACTTTCTTCGGCGCTATCCCGAGGTCGATGTGCAGCTCATCGTGCAGGACCGCGACATCGATCCGATCCGCGAAGGCGTCGACCTCGTGGTGCGCCTGACGACGGAGCCGCCCGAGGGATTGGTGGCACGGCAGCTGATGCCCGTCGCGCACATCCTCTGCGCCTCGCCGCGTTACCTGGCGCAAAGCGAGGTCATCGAACATCCGCGCGACCTGGTCGCGCACAGTTGCCTGTCGCTGGGCGAGCATGAGCGCGACAACCACTGGCGCTTCCGGCAGGGCGATGCGGAAGAAGCCATTGCCGTGGTGCGAGGGCGCTATGTCTCGAACCACAGCGAGGTGCGGCTGGAGGCCGCGCTTGCGGGGCTGGGCGTGGCATGCCTGCCGGCCTTCATGGCGCAGGAAGCGCTCGCGAGCGGCGGCATCGTGCGGGTGCTGCCCGACTGGGAGTTCCAGGGCAACTACCGCGGGCACGCGTGGATTCTTTATCCGCCCAGCCGCTTCACCGTGCCCAAGTGCCGGGTGCTCATCGACCACCTGCTCGATGCGCTGGCCGAGGGGCGCGACAAGAACCTCAGTGCGTCTTCAGCAAGACGCGCACCGCCTCGGGCAACGAATTGACCTGCGGCATGAAGTGGTCGAGCAGCGCGCCGAGGATCACGGCGGAGATCAGCGCGCCCAGCAGCGGCTTCCAGGTCAGCCGGACTGCGGCCACCAGCCAGCCTTCGCGCGCCACGCGCACCGCGGCGCGCGCCGACACGTACGAGAACGCCACCTCGATGGCCACGGCCAGCAGCGCGTCCCAGCTGAAATAGAGCAGCACCAGCGAGCCCGCGCCGAACAGCACCGCCACGCAGATCAGGAAGATGGCGACCACCGGCACGACGATGATCGCGCCTTCGTCGGAGGCGCCCGCCAGTTCCAGCGCGCTGCCGGCCACGTCGACGGCATCGCCGGCGCTGCTTGCGCTGCTGGCGACGTCCAGGGCGAATTCACCTGCATCGACCATGTCGCCCGCGCCCACATCGAGGTTCGCGCCGACGCCCTTCTCCACCAGCCGCCGGGCCCACCAGCGCAGCACCAGCAGGTAGCCGAGGTAGCCCACGCCCAGCGTGAGGAAGTAGCGCACCGCCAGCGAGTCCACATGCAGCAGGTGCATCTGCAGCGCCGAGACGCCCCACATCAGCAGCAGCATGAAGCTGCCGATCAGAATGCCGTGCGTGCGCAGGCTGTGGTTGCGGTGCAGGTCGCGTTCGATCTGCGTTTCCCAAAGGCGCATCGAGCGCCAGTTGGAAAGAACCTTCATTGCCGGGTTTCGGGGTCGGTCTCGGCGGGGGCGAAAGGCACGCGCTGCGCCACGGCGCACATGAGTTCGTAGCCGACGGTGCCGGCGGCCTGCGCGACCTCGTCGATGGGAAGCACCGTGCCGGTCACGGTGGAGCGGCCCCACAGCGTGACCTCGGCACCGAATTTCGCGTCGGGCACGGGCGTGAGGTCGACGGTGATCATGTCCATGCTCACGCGGCCCACCATGCGGGTGCGCACGCCGTTCACCAGCACCGGCGTGCCGGTGTTGCAGTGGCGCGGATAGCCATCGGCATAGCCCACCGCGGCCACGCCGATGGTGAGCGGCCCTTCGGCCGTGAAGTTGGAGCCGTAGCCGATGGTGTCGCCGGCCTTGAGCGTCTGCACCGAGAGCAGCTGCGTCGACAGCGTCATCGTGGGCTGCAGTTGCCAGTGCGCCGCGTCGTTCGCCGGAAAGTCGGGCGCGCTGCCGTACAGCACGATGCCGGGACGCACCCAGTCGCCGCGGGTCTGGTCCGCGTGACGCAGGGTGGCGGCGCTGTTGGCGATGGAGCGCTCGCCCGGCAGGTCGCGCGTCACGCGCTCGAAGGCTTCGAGCTGGTGCGCGATGCCGCGGGGGCCGTCGGCGTCGCTGAAGTGCGTCATCAGCGAAATCTCGTCGACCTGGGTGAGCGCATTCAGGCGCGTCCAGGCCGAACCGAAGCGCTCGGGCGTGAAGCCCAGGCGGTTCATGCCCGAGTTCATCTTGAGGAAAACACGCTGGGGCTTGAGGGTCTTGTGCGCTGCGAGCATGTCGATCTGCTCGTCGCAATGCACGGTGTGCCACAGGTCCAGGCGCGAGCACAGCTCCAGGTCGCGCGCATCGAACACGCCTTCGAGCAGCAGCACCGGACCGCGCCAGCCCAGGGCGCGCACGCGTTCCGCTTCGGCCAGGTCGAGCAGCGCAAAACCGTCGGCGCCGCGCAGGCCCTCATAGACCCGCTCGATGCCATGGCCATAGGCATTGGCCTTGACCACCGCCCAGACGCGGGCGTCGAGGGCCGAACGGCGGACCCGCTCGAGGTTGTTGCGGAGGGCGGGTGTATGGACGGTGGCGAGAATGGGGCGCGGCATGAGGGGCTTCGGGCAGGCTTCGAGCGGGCTTGGAGGAAACGCAGACCACGTTTTAGCATTTCCGGGAATGGGGTCGAATCCGGAAGGGATGCCCATTTCTGCGTCGTACCCCCATGCTATAACCGCCCATTCGCACCGGACGCGACACTTTTTCACTACCGCCAGCAGACCCCTCTGGCCAGCCAGCCCATCGATGAAGCGCGGTTTCTACACGATCATGTCGGCCCAGTTCTTTTCGTCGCTGGCCGACCAAGCGCTTTTCGTTGTTGCCGTCGATCTCATGCGAAGTTCGGGCGCCCCCGAATGGCAACGCGCGGCCCTGGTGCCGATCTTCGCGGTCTTCTATGTGGTGCTCGCGCCGCTGGTGGGCGCGTTCGCGGATGCGCTGCCCAAGGGCAAGGTGATGTTCATCAGCAATGCGATCAAGGTGATCGGCTGCCTGATGATGCTGTTCGGCTCGCACCCCCTGTTGTCGTATTCGATCGTGGGCCTGGGCGCCGCGGCCTACTCGCCGGCCAAGTACGGCATCCTCACCGAACTGTTGCCGGCCTCCCAGCTGGTCAAGGCCAACGGCTGGATCGAGGGGCTGACCATCGCTTCCATCCTGCTGGGCATCGTGCTCGGCGGCACGCTGGTGGGCCATGCGGTCTCCAGCCAGTTGCTGTCCTTCGACTTCCCGCTGATCGACACCGGCATCGATTCGCCGGCCGAAGCCGCGATCTCGGTGCTGATCTTCGTGTACATGCTGGCGGCCTGGTTCAACACGCGCATCCCGCACACCGGCGTCGAGATGCGCCCGCTGCGCTCCAACCCCGAGCAGGGCTTCGCGCGCAACATCGTGGCGCTGCTGCCCGACTTCTGGCATTGCAATGCGCGCCTGTGGCGCGACCGCCTGGGCCAGATTTCGCTGGCCACCACCACGCTCTTCTGGGGCGCGGGCGGCAACCTCAAGTACATCGTGCTGGCCTGGGCATCGCTCGCGCTGGGCTACAACACGACCCAGGCCTCGGCGCTGACCGGCGTGGTGACCATCGGCACGGCCGTGGGCGCCATCGTGGCCTCGATGCGCATGCGGCTGGACATGGCCACCCGCGTGATCCCGATGGGCATCGCGATGGGGCTGATGGTCATCGGCATGAACTTCATCGGCAACGTCTGGTTGGCGGTGCCGTTCCTCATCATCCTGGGCGGCCTGGGCGGCTTCCTCGTCGTGCCGATGAATGCGCTGCTGCAGCACCGCGGCCACAACCTGATGGGCGCGGGCCGGTCGATTGCCGTGCAGAACTTCAACGAGCAGGCCTGCATTCTTCTGCTGGGCGGCTTCTACAGCGTGTGCACGGGGCTGGGCCTGTCGGCCTATGGTGCGATCAGCGCCTTCGGCCTGGTGGTGGCGGGCTGCATGTGGCTCATCAAGCGCTGGCACGAGAACAACCTGAAGAAGTACCCCGAAGAAGTCGAGCATCTGCTGGCCATCGCCCGCAGCGACAAGCATCACTGACATTGCGCGACTGCGTTGGTGAGAAGGCCGGCGCGCCGAGCGCCCGAGCCCTCACCCCTCCAACGCCTCCATGCCCGCGCTCGCACTTGTCTTCAACGCCTTCGTCTGGGGCGTTTCCTGGTTCCCGTTCCGCCAGCTCGCCGGCCATGGGCTGCACCCGCTGTGGACCACCTGCCTGATCTACCTGTTCATCGCGGTCGTGATGGGCCTCCTGCGGCGGCATGCATGGAAGGCCTTCGCGGCGTTCCCGATGCTGATCGCGCTGGGCCTTGCCGCGGGGTTCACCAACGTGGGCTTCAACTGGGCCGCGACAGAGGGCGACGTGGTGCGCGTGGTGCTGCTGTTCTACCTGATGCCGCTGTGGAACGTATTGCTGGCCTGGCTGCTGCTCGGTGAGCGGCCCACGGGCGGTGCGCTCGCACGGGTGGCGCTGGCGCTGACCGGCGTGGTCGTGGTGCTCAAGGCGCCCGGCACCGACTGGCCCGTGCCGTCGAGCCTGCCCGACTGGCTCGGCGTGGCGGCGGGCTTCAGCTTCGCGGTGACGAACATCACGCTGCGCCATCTGCGCGAAGCGCCGGGGGAGTCGCGCGCGCTGGCGATGTTCTGCGGCTGCGCGGTGGTGGGCGGCGTCGCGGCCCTGATCGGCTCCAGCTTCGGCGGCATCGCCTCCCCGCTGCTCGCTACATCCGGCTGGCTCGGCTGGGCGGTGCTCCTCGGGGGCGGCTTCATCGTGGCCAACGTGTGCCTGCAGTACGGCGCCGCGCGGCTCGCGTCGAGCGCGGCCTCGGTGATCATGTTGTCGGAAGTGCTGTTCGCCAGCGTCTCGTCGGTGGCGCTGGGCGCGGCCACCATGGACGCGCGCATCCTCGTGGGCGGCGCGCTGATCGTGGCAGGTGCGGTCTGGTCGGCGTTTGCGCGAACGCCCGCGCGGGGCGATGATCGCTCCACTCACTGAGGACATCCCATGACCAACGTCTACGACTTCGAAGCCAACCAGATCGACGGCAAGCCGGTGAAGCTCTCCGCCTTCAAGGGCAAGGTGCTGCTGATCGTCAACACGGCGAGCAAATGCGGCTTCACGCCGCAGTTCGCCGGGCTGGAGACGCTGCACGAGAAGTACGCCGACCAGGGCCTCGTCGTGCTGGGCTTTCCGTCGAACCAGTTCGGCTCGCAGGACCCGGGCACCAACGAGGAAATCGGCGCCTTCTGCACCAAGAACTACGGCGTGAGTTTTCCGATGATGGAGAAGATCGACGTCAACGGCGGCAACGCCGCGCCGCTGTACCAGTGGCTCACCAAAGAGAAGCCCGGCCTCCTGGGCCTCACGGCCATCAAGTGGAACTTCACCAAGTTCCTGATCGGGCGCGACGGCACGGTGCTCAAGCGCTATGCGCCGCTGGACACGCCCGCCTCGCTCACGCGCGATGTCGAGGCGGCGCTGGCAGCCGGCTGACGGCCTTCCTCAAAAGCGGAAGCTGGCGGTCTTCGCACCGCCGCCCACCGTCACCGTCTGGCTCTTGGCTTGCCCGCCGGGCGTGGTGACGTCGATGGTGTAGCGCCCCTCGGGCAAATCGATCAGGCACACCGGGCCACCGGCGCGGAAGGCCAGGGCAGCCGAGGAGTTCGTGTCGCCGCCCTTGATCGCGACGTCCACGCTGGCCATGTAGGCGCCGTCGGCGCGCGCGAACAGCAGCGAGAGCGGATGCTCCTTCATGGCGGCGCGCATGGCATTCGATTCGTCGGAGCCGATGCCCCCGCACACATAGCGCGTCGGCCCTGCGCCCTGCCATGCGGGCATTGCGGACTGGGCGTGCGCCGCCACCGCGCCGGCTGCGCAAGCGCAGGCCAGCAGAACGCGTCGCAGCGGAAGTTGGGTAAGGTGGGACATGGCATGGGCTCCTTGCAGATTCGGTCCGCCATGATGCGCCGCAAGCGCCCGTCGCGCGAGTCGGACCGGAGCCTGCCCTGCTGTGCGATCAGGCCCTACCCGGCGTGCCCAATGCGGCATCCAGCAATTCCACCCAGTGGCGCACCGGCGTCTCCCCGCTGCCGCTTTGAAGGTGCGTGATGCAGCCGATGTTGGCCGAGGCGATGGTGGTGGGCTGCAACTGCTTCAGGTGCCCCAGCTTGCGGTCGCGCAGCGGGTAGGCCAGCTCAGGCTGCAGCACCGAATACGTGCCGGCCGAGCCGCAGCACAGGTGCGATTCGTTCATGGCCACGCGCACGTCGAAGCCGAGCGCGCGCAGGTGCGTCTCGACGCCGCCGCGCAGCTTCTGCCCGTGCTGCAGCGTGCAGGGCGGGTGGTAGGCGACCACGCCCTCGGGCGCACGCACGCGCGCCTTCAAGACGGGCACGAGATCGGGCAGCAGCTCGCTCAGGTCGCGCGTCAGTTCGCTGACGCGCGCCGCCTTCGCCGCATAGGCCGCGTCGTGCTGCAGCATGTGCCCGTACTCGCGCACCGTGACGCCGCAGCCTGACGCGTTCATCACGACGGCTTCCACTTCATTGCGTTCGACCTGCGGCCACCACGCATCGATGTTGGCGCGCATCTGCGCCTTGCCGCCCTCCTGGTCGTTGAGGTGGAACTTCACCGCGCCGCAGCAGCCGGCCTCCTTCGCGATCACGACCTGGATACCGGCCGCATCGAGCACGCGCGCAGTGGCGCTGTTGATGTTGGGCATCATCGACGGCTGCACGCAGCCCGCGAGCATCAGCACCTTGCGCGCATGCGTGGCGGTGGGCCATGCGCCCGCTTCCTGCTTTGCGGGCACCTTGGCCTTGAGCGCATCGGGCAGCAAGCCGCGCACCGATTGCCCGAGCTTCATCGCGGGGCCGAAGAGCGGCGACGGCAGCCCTTCCTTCAATAGCCAGCGCGTGGCCGATTCCATCGCGGGGCGCGGCACCTTCTCGTCGACGATCTTGCGGCCGATGTCCACGAGGTTGCCGTACTGCACGCCGCTCGGGCAGGTGCTCTCGCAGTTGCGGCAGGTGAGGCACCGGTCCAGGTGCAGCTGCGTGCTGCGCGTCGGCGCCTTGCCTTCGAGCACCTGCTTGATCAGGTAGATGCGTCCGCGCGGGCCATCCAGCTCGTCGCCCAGCAACTGGTAGGTCGGGCAGGTGGCGGTGCAGAAGCCGCAGTGCACGCACTTGCGCAGGATGGCTTCGGCTTCGCGACCTTCGTCGGTGTCGCGGAATTCGGGGGCGAGTTCGGTTTGCATCGCGGGGTGTGGTCTCTTTTTATTCGTCTGCGAAAAGCCGGCCGCGGTTGAAGATGCGGTGCGGATCGAACTCGTGCATCAGCGCGCGGTGGATGCGGGCAATCGGGGCGCTCAGTGCGTCGAAGCGGGGGACGTCCGAGGCAGGTGTTCTGAACAGCGTGGCGTGTCCGCCTGCAGCGCGCGCGATCTCGCGGATGCGCGCTGCTTGCCCGGGCGGGGCCTTGTACCAGCGCTGTCCGCCATGCCACTCGATCAGCGGCGCATTGCCTTCGATCGCGAGCACGGGCGCGGTCTGCGGCACCGACAGGCGCCAGAGCGCATCCGGGCCATTGGCGGTGTCGAACCACGGCAGCTGCTGGTCGCGCAGTGCCTGCCAGTCGGCGGCGGCGCGCGCGTTGTCCTTGCGCTCGCCGCCGAGATGCGCGCATGCCGCCTCCACGGCCGCAACCGCACCACGCAGCCGCAGGTAGAGCGCGCCCGCGCCGGCGTATTCGAACCAGCAACTCGCATTCAGCGGCAGCGGCCGGCCGCCCCATTCGTTGAGCAGCCGCAGCGCATCGGCCTGGCTGCAGGCGAATTCCAGCGTGGCCTCGGCCGGCGCGACGGGCAGCACCTTGAGGCTCACCTCGGCGATCACGCCCAGCGTGCCGAGCGAGCCTGCGAGCACGCGCGAGACGTCGTAGCCCGCGACGTTCTTCATCACCTGCCCGCCAAAGCTCAGGACATCGCCACGGCCGTTGACGAGCGTGGCACCGAGCACGTAGTCGCGAACCGCGCCCACGCTGGCGCGCGCGGGGCCGCTCAGGCCCGCGGCGACCATGCCGCCGACGGTGGTGCCCGGGCCGAAGTGCGGCGGCTCGAAGGGCAGGCACTGCCCCTTCTCGGCCAGCGCGGCTTCGAGTTCGGCGAGCGGCGTGCCGGCACGCACGGTGACGACGAGCTCGCTCGGCTCATAGCTCGTGATGCCCGCGAGCGCGGTGGTGTCGAGGATGTCGCCTTGCAGCGCCTCGCCGTGGAAATCCTTGGTGCCGCCGCCGCGTATGCACAGCGGCGTGGCGTCGGTGGCTGCGGCGCGGATGCGCTCGACGATCTGGCTGAGGGCTTGATCCATGATTCTTTTTTCAGAAGCGCGGCAGATCGGGATGCGGCAGCCTGCCGCCGCGCACCACCTGCTTGCCGTATTCAGCGCAGCGCTGCAGCGTGGGAATCACCTTGCCAGGGTTCAGCAGCCCGGCCGGATCGAACGCACGCTTCACACCGAACATCTGCTCGTTCTCGCTGGCGGTGAACTGCACGCACATGCTGTTGAGCTTTTCCACGCCCACGCCGTGCTCCCCCGAAACCGTGCCGCCCATCGCGACGCTGGTCTCCAGGATGTCGGCGCCGAAGAGCTCGCAGCGGTGCAGCTCGTCGGGATCGTTCGCATCGAACAGCACCAGCGGATGCAGGTTGCCGTCGCCCGCGTGGAACACGTTGCAGCAGCGCAGGTTGTATTTCTTCTCCATCTCCTGGATCGCGAGCAGGATGTCCGCCAGGCGCTTGCGCGGGATGGTCGAGTCCAGGCACATGTAGTCGGGGCTGATGCGGCCCGACGCCGGAAAGGCGTTCTTGCGGCCGCTCCAGAATTTCATGCGCTCGTCTTCGCTGTTGCTCACCGCGATGGCGGTGGCGCCGCAGCCGCGCAGCACGGCGGTCATGCGGCCGATTTCTTCTTCGACTTCTTCAGGCGTGCCGTCGGATTCGCACAGCAGGATCGCCGCGGCATCGAGGTCGTAGCCCGCGCGCACGAAGTCCTCGACGGCGGCGGTCATGGGCTTGTCCATCATCTCCAGCCCGGCCGGAATGATGCCGGCCGCAATCACCGCGGCCACCGCGTCGCCGGCCTTTCGCACGTCGTCGAAGCTGGCCATGATGCAGCGCGCGAGCTGCGGCTTGGGCACCAGCTTGACGGTGACCTCGGTGGTCACGGCCAGCATGCCTTCGCTGCCGATGACCAGTGCGAGCAGGTCGAGCCCCGGCGCATCGAGCGCCTCACCACCGAACTCGATGGCGTCGCCCTCGGCGGTGAAGCCGCGCACGCGCTGCACGTTGTGCAGCGTGAGGCCGTACTTCAGGCAATGCACGCCCCCCGAGTTCTCGGCCACGTTGCCGCCGATGGTGCAGGCGATCTGGCTCGACGGGTCGGGCGCGTAGTAGAGATTGAACGGTGCGGCCGCCTCGCTGATCGCCAGGTTGCGCACGCCGCACTGCACGACCGCCGTGCGGCTCACCGGATCGATCTTGAGGATGCGGTTGAACTTGGCCAGAGAGAGCGTCACGCCCAGCGCATGCGGCATCGCACCGCCCGAGAGGCCGGTGCCCGCGCCGCGCGCGACCACGGGCACGCCGAGCTGGTGGCAGGTCTTGAGCACCGCGGCGACCTGCGCCTCGGTCTCGGGCAGGGCCACGACGAGCGGCCGCTGCCGGTAGGCGGTGAGACCGTCGCACTCGTAGGGCGTGGTGTCCTCGGCGTGCCAGATCAGGGCATGCGCGGGCAGGTGCGCTTGCAGCGCGCGCACGATCTGCGACTGGCGCTCCGTTTTCTGTAGCGAATCGTTCTGGACGGCAGTGAGCGGCGCATTCATGCGGCGGGCCTCGTCTTTCTCTTGTTCGGGCGGGATGTCTCGTGGTGTACCGCACTCTACGGAAATGCGGCGGCGCCGGGTTGAAGCTTTTTTGTGCGGCGCTTGAGAGAACTTTGCCGGCGGACCCGGCCCGGAACGGTCAGCGCAGGCTCTGCGCGAGCCAGTCGACGAAGGCCGCGCACTCCCATCGCTCGAGGGTGCCGGGCTGCCAGCAGATGGTGTGCCGGTGCGGCGACGGCACGGCCCGGTCGGAGAGCGCCACCAGGCGGCCCGATTCGAACCACGCAGCGCCCATCTTCTGGCGCACCAGCGCCACGCCGAAGCCGCTCGCCGCCGCGTCGTAGACGAGGCCCAGGTCGTTGAATTGCGAGCCGACGTGCGGCTCGGGCTGGTCGATGCCGCAATGCGCGAACCAGGTGCTCCAGGGCTCGAGCGGGCTGCGGATGAGCCGCGCGCTCGCGATCTCGGCTGCGGTGCGAAAACCGTCGAACGGTCCGAATTCGTTGAGGTAACTGGGGCTGCAGGCGGGCACCACTTCTTCTTCGAGCAGCAGGCGGTGCTCGCAGTCGGCATACGCGCCGGTGCCGTAACGCACTTCGAGGTCGGCCTGCTCGGCCGTCACGTCGAGCAGCGGGATCGACACCTGGAGCACGAGTTCGATGTCCGGGTAGATGTTGCGGAACAGTTCGAGCCGGGGCATGAGGAACTGGCGGCTGAAGGTGGGCGTGACGGCAATGCGCAGGCGCGTCGCGCGCGGGGCTGCATTGGCGAGCGGCGTGGCCTGCAGTGCCGCGAGGCCGGTGCGAACGTTTGCGAGGTAGGCGGCGCCGTCGGCCGTCAGGCTGAAATCGCTGCGGCCGAAGAGCTTGAAGCCGACGTGCGCTTCGAGTTGGCGGATGCGGTGGCTGACTGCGCTGGGGGTGACGCACAGTTCATCGGCTGCGCGGCCTGCGTTGCGCAACCTGGCCACGGCTTCGAAAGTGAGCAGGCACTGGATGGGCGGGATGTGCTGGAGGGCCATGGTTCTATGCGCTCATCGCTTGTTCAGGGCGGGTGCACAGGCCACCGGGTACTCCCCTCCGCGAATGTCCCCCGGGCTTCGCCCTCCTCCTTGATTTCGCTGCGGGGAGCACCCGATGCCCTGTGCACTTGGGCACGCTGTGGGTGTGCGGCCGATCAACCACCGCTGCGCATGACGAGCACGCCGATGGGGTGCCTTGCGCAGCGAAATCAAGGAGGAGCCGAAGGCGGGGGACATTCGCGGAGCAAGGTACCCCGTCGGCGGGATCGCGCCCTGAATGCCCCACCTCAATCCTCGAAGAAGCTGACAGGCAACCCAGGCACATCGACGCGCATCGAGATCACCGTGCCCGATGCCGGAAGCCGTTCGATCTCCGCCGCAGGCCGGCCCTTGCGACCGCTGGTGACGAAGAGCGTCTTGAGATCGTCGCCGCCGAAGCAGGGCATGGTCGGGCACTGAACAGGGACGGGAACAGAAGCAACGATGTCACCGGACGGCGCGAAGCGCAGCAACTGCGCCCCTTCGAACATCGCGACCCAGTAGTGCCCTTCTGCATCGACCGTCGCGCCATCGGGACGGCCTTCGTAACGAACGGGCGAACCGGGTGTCCAGCCCTCGGGCTTGGCATCGAACTGGTGGAACACGCGGGCGTGCGAGAGCGCGTTGGCCTCGGCGTCCCAGTCCCATGCGCAGACCACGTGCGCGGCGGTGTCGGCCCAGTAGAGAGTGCGGGCGTCGGGCGAGAACGCGAGGCCGTTGGCGGTGGTGGACTCGTTGGCCATCTGCGTGAGCGTGGGCGAGATGTCCGTGTCGGGGCGCGCATCGAAGCAGTAGAGCGCTGCGTTGGCTCGGTCTTTCGCCTCGTTGAGCGAACCGCCCCAGAAGCGGCCGAGCGGATCGCACTTGCCGTCGTTGAAGCGCATGGTGCGCACGTCGTGCTCCACGCGCGCCATCGCGACCAGCTCACCACCCCATTCGCGCGCGCGGTAGATGCCGTCGCGCAGCGCGATCACGAGACCGCCAGTTCGGGCCGGCGCCATGCAGCCGGGTTCGGTGGAGAGCGCCCATCGCTCGACGGTGGCAGACGGTGTTCCGATGTCGCCGCGCGTTCGCAGCACGGCGCGGCCCGGAATATCGAGCCAGTACAGGGAACGTTCTTCAGGGTGCCAGAACGGCGATTCGCCGAGCTCGCAGAGGCTGTCTTCGATGGAGGTCCACATGGTGGCGATTGTGCCCCTCGCGATGGCGGCGACAGGCAAAAAAAAGCCCGCTGGCGCCGGGGCGCTCGCGGGCTGAACATCCAAAGGAGACCTCGCTTGAAAAACTCGTTACGAAGAATTGTTCTTGTGAAGAAAAAGGATGGTGGTCATCCGGCTGGGGAACCCCGAAGGGCTCCCCAGAAGGGGATCAACGGTTGTAGGCGGTTTCGCCGTGGGAAGAGATGTCGAGGCCTTCGCGCTCTTCTTCTTCCGACACACGCAGACCGATGGTGAGGTCGGCGATCTTGAAGGCGATGAAGGCCACCACGCCCGACCACACGATGGTCAGCAGCACGCCCTTGAGCTGGATCCAGACCTGGGCACCGATGCCGTTGGAGATGACGCTGGCCGTGACCCAGTCGCCCACGAGGCCGGGGCCGCCGAGTGCCTGGGTGTTGAACACGCCGGTGAGCAGCGCGCCGACGATACCGCCGACACCGTGCACGCCGAACACGTCGAGCGAGTCGTCTGCGCCGAGCAGCTTCTTGAGACCGTTGACGCCCCAGAGGCAGGCGAAACCGGCGATGAAGCCGATCACGAGGGCGCCCATCAGGCCGACGTTGCCGGCGGCCGGGGTGATGGCCACGAGGCCTGCAACGGCGCCCGAAGCGGCACCCAGCATCGAGGCCTTGCCGCGCATCAGTGCTTCACCGATGCACCATGCGAGCACGGCGGCGGCGGTGGCCGAGAAGGTGTTCATGAAGGCGAGCACGGCGCTGGTGCCGGCTTCCAGGGCCGAACCTGCGTTGAAGCCGAACCAGCCGACCCACAGCAGCGAAGCGCCGACCATGGTGAGCGTGAGCGAGTGCGGGGTGAAGGCTTCCTTGCCGTAGCCGACGCGCTTGCCGATCACGAAGGCACCCACGAGGCCGGCGACGGCCGCGTTGATGTGCACCACGGTGCCGCCTGCGAAGTCCAGCGCGCCCCACTGCCAGATCAGGCCGGCCTTGGCGTTGTTGGCATCCACCACGTTGGCGGCGGTGTAGGCGTCCGGGCCCATCCAGAACCAGACCATGTGGGCCAGCGGCGCGTAGCTGAAGGTGAACCAGATCACCATGAACAGCAGCACGGCCGAGAACTTGGCACGTTCGGCAAAGGCACCCACGATCAGGCAGCAGGTGATGCCGGCGAACGTGGCCTGGAAGGCGGCGAACAGCAGCTCGGGGATGTAGACGCCCTTGCTGAAGGTCGCGCCGGGTGCGAACACGCCGGTGGCCGGATCGAAGATCCCCTTCATGAAGAGCCGGTCGAATCCGCCGAAGAAGGCGTTCCCCTCGGTGAATGCGATGCTGTAGCCATAGATGAGCCACAGCACCACGATCAGCGAGAAGGTGACCATCACCTGCATCAGCACCGACAGCATGTTCTTGCTGCGGACCAGGCCGCCATAGAACAGCGCGAGGCCGGGGATGGTCATCATGATGACGAGCAGCGTGGACAGCATCATCCAGCTGGTGTCGCCCTTGTTGAAGGACGGCGCGGGGGCTGCGGCGGGTGCTGCTTCGGCCGCAGCAGGTGCTGCAGCGGCGGGGGCAGCAGCTGCCGGGGCAGCCGCGGGGGCCGGCGCTGCAGCGGCCGGCGCGGATGCGGCGGGCGCTTCAGCAGGCGCGGCGGGAGTTTGCGCGAAGCCGGTGGTGCCGGCGGCGAGAACGCTCAGGCCGAGCGCAAGAGAGACAAGCAGTTTTTTCATGGTCTTTGTTCTTGAGTGCCAGACCCGGTCAGAGGGCTTCGCGGCCCGTTTCGCCGGTGCGGATGCGTACGACCTGTTCGAGGTTGTAGACAAAGATTTTTCCGTCGCCGATCTTGCCGGTGCGCGCTGCACCTTCGACGGCTTCGATCACGCGATCGACGAGGTCGTCGGAGACGGCCGCTTCGATCTTGACTTTTGGCAGGAAGTCGACCACGTACTCCGCGCCGCGATAGAGCTCGGTGTGGCCCTTCTGGCGGCCGAAGCCCTTCACTTCGGTGACGGTGATCCCCTGCACGCCGATCGCCGACAGTGCTTCACGCACTTCGTCGAGCTTGAACGGTTTGATGATGGCTGTGACCAGCTTCATGTGAACTTCTCCTTTGGATGGAATGAAATGGTGCGGCAGCTTGGGGCCCCACCTCGTTATTTTTATTTAGAGCGTCTTCGTCAGCGTGAGGATGAAGCGCGCCTTGTTCGGCGAGTAGTACGTGGTGCCGAAGGTGCCGAAGTCGGGGATCTCGAGGCCCGGGTTCGCGACGACCTGGTAGTTCGCCTTCTTGTTGGCGCCCTGCACCGAGCCCGTGAGCGACAGGCCGTTGCCGAAGTCGTACGAGGCGCCGACGTTGTAGTCGACATAGCTCTTGTAGCCCAGGCTGCGGATGTCGCTGGACATGTTGGTGAAGCCGACGGCCGCTTTCAGCGTGACCTTGGGCACGATTTCCTTGCTGTACGCCAAGTTCAGGTAGCCGGTGTTGCGGCCCTTCAGGCCCGAGCCGGCCTTGTTGCCTGCATAGCCGAAGTAGTCCTTGGAGACGGTGTGCGAGTACTTGGCGGTGAACGAGCCGAAGGCTTCGTCGGCGTAGGTGGCGCCTACATAGAGCTCGGTGGTGTTGCCTGCCGAATTGCCCGGGTAGATGTAGGTGAGCGCACCGACGTCCATGTCGATCGGGCCGGCCTTGAACTTGTAGCCGCCGTACAGGTCGGTCTCGATGCTGTTGCCCTTGAGCCAGTTGACGCTGGAGTTCCAGTTGCCGACGTAGAAGCCGCTGTCGCCGAAGGCGTAGTCGAAGCCGCCCTGGATGGCGGGCTTGAAGCCCTTGGTCTTGGCGTAGTCGTTGCGGCCGATCATGTCCTGGTCCTGGCCACGGAACTTGTAGTTGGTGGTCAGCGACACGTTGCCGGTGAGGTTCGGAGCGGGAGCTGCGGCCGGCGCCGCGGCGTCCGTCGTTGCTGTCTGCGCCAAGGCAGCGCCCGACGTGGTCAATGCAGTGGCCAGAACGATCAGCGCCTGAACGGCGGAACGGTGCGTCATCGGGAGACTCCTCGCAAGTAAGTAAGTGTTGTGGGACCTGAACACCCTCAAAGCAGGGAGCGTGCCAAAGTGCACGAATGCAGGCGCCAGCGCAGAAACAGGGCGCCGCCGATGAGCGCCAATTCGTTACAAGCGATGTTTCGATCGGTTGCAGGCACCAGCGTGCCGCGCGGCCGTGGGCCAACAAAAGATGAATGCACCATCTTGGGGAGAGGGAAAGAAATGAGTCTGTCTTTGGTGCAAAGCCGCGCTTTGCTAGGGCTGGAAGCAGCGGATGTCACGGTCGAGGTGCATCTGGCGAACGGTTTGCCCAGTTTCACGCTGGTCGGGCTGGTCGAAACCGAGGTGAAGGAATCGCGCGACCGCGTGCGCTCGGCCATCCAGAACGCGGGGCTGGAGTTTCCAAACAATAAAAAGATCGTGGTCAGCCTCGCGCCGGCCGACCTGCCCAAGGATTCCGGCCGCTTCGATCTGCCGATCGCACTGGGCATCCTCGCGGCCAGCGGGCAGATCCAGGGCGCGCGGCTGGCCGGGCACGAGTTCGCGGGCGAACTCTCGCTTTCGGGCGAACTGCGGCCGGTGCGCGGCGCGCTGGCCATGGCGCTGGCGCTGCACACGCGGGGCGTGGCAACGAAGCTGGTGCTGCCTATGGACAGCGCGCAAGAGGCAGCACTGGTGCCCGGCGGCGAGGTGTACGGCGCGAAGCACCTGCTCGATGTGGTGCGGCAGTTCATGCCCGAGGACGACAAGGCCGCGGCGCCCGAGCCGCCCGATGACGGATGGGCGCGGATCCACGTCACCCCGGGAGTTACCGCACCGCTGTACGCCGACCTGGCCGAAGTCAAGGGCCATGCCGGCGCCAAGCGCGCGCTCGAGATCGCCGCGGCCGGCGGCCACAGCCTGTTGATGGTGGGCGAGCCGGGCTCGGGCAAGTCGATGCTCGCGCAGCGCTTTGCCGGCCTGCTGCCGTCGATGAGCATCGACGAAGCGCTGGAAAGCGCCGCCGTCGCGAGCCTGGGCGGGCGCTTCGCGACCGAGCGGTGGATGTGCAGGCCGACCTCGGCACCGCACCACACCTCTTCCGCCGTGGCGCTGGTGGGTGGCGGCTCGCCGCCGCGGCCGGGCGAGATTTCAAGAGCCCATCACGGCGTGCTCTTCCTCGATGAATTTCCCGAGTTCGCGCGCTCCGCATTGGAGGCGCTGCGCGAGCCGCTGGAGACCGGCACGATCACGATCGCTCGCGCCGCGCGCCGCGCCGAATTCCCCGCGCGTTTCCAGTTGATCGCCGCGATGAACCCCTGCCCTTGCGGCTACCTCGGCTCGTCGCTGAAGTCCTGTCGCTGCACGCCGGACCAGGTCTCGCGCTACCAGGGCAAGCTCAGCGGGCCCTTGCTAGACCGCATCGACCTGCACATCGAAGTGCCCGCCGTATCAGCGCAGCAACTGCTCGATTCACCCCCGGGCGAATCGACAGAGAGCATCCGCAGCCGCGTGGTGGCGGCGCGCGAACGCGCGATGCGTCGCCAGGGTCACGCCAACCAGAACCTGCAGGGCAGCGCGATCGACAAGCATGCGGAACTGGACGCCACCGCCCTCAAGTTCATCTACAACGCCGCCGCCAAGCTCGGTTGGTCGGCGCGCAGCACGCACCGCGCGCTGAAGGTGGCGCGCACGATTGCCGACCTGGCGTCGTCGGAGACGGTGCAGGTGGTGCATGTGGCGGAGGCGGTGCAGTACCGGCGGGGATTGCACGGCGTGGCGTGAACCCACCGGACTACAGCAAGCCGCGCGCGCCCAGATTCCGCATCAACGCGCTCAATCCGAACGTCCAGCGCGGCGCCTTGTCCGAATGCACGACGCGGTTGAACAGCGCACCAAGCTCCGGCGCACCGACGCGCACATGGTCGCCCACGACGTGCGTGAATCCCTGCCCAGGACCATGCCGGTCCTGCGTCGGCGCGAACATGGTGCCTAGAAACAGCATGAAGCCGTCCGGGTAGTCGTGATGGATGCCGACGGCCTGCGACACGATGTCCAGCGGGTCGCGGCTGATCTTCGTGAGCGAGCTCGAACCTTCGAGCACGAAGCCCTCGGGCCCGGTCACCTGCAGCGCCACGGTGATGCGGCGCACGTCGGCAATGCCGAAGTGCTCGTCGAACAGGCGGATGAACGGACCGATCGCGCACGAGGCGTTGTTGTCCTTCGCCTTGCCCAGCAGCAACGCGCTGCGGCCTTCGAAGTCGCGCAGGTTGACGTCGTTGCCGAGCGCGGCGCCCAGCGTCTCGCCGCGGCTGTTCACGGCGAGCACGACCTCTGGCTCGGGGTTGTTCCAGACCGAGCCCGAGTGGATGCCGACGTCGGCGCCGGTGCCCACGGCGGCGAGCACCGGGGCCTTGGTGAAGATCTCGGCATCGGGGCCGATGCCCACTTCGAGGTACTGCGACCACACGCCCTGCGCAATCAGCACCTCCTTGACCCGCGCGGCCTCGGGCGAGCCGGGCACGATGTCCGCGAGGTTGTCGCCGAGCACCTTGCCGATGGCCGCGCGCGTGGCCTCGGCCTTCGAAGCATCGCCGCGGGCCTGCTCCTCGATCACGCGTTCGAGCAGGCTCGCGACGAAGGTCACGCCGCTGGCCTTGATGACCTGCAGGTCGCAGGGAGCGAGCAGCCAGGGCTTGGCGTTGTCGCGCACGGTCTCGTCGCTGTTGGCGAGGACTGCATCGAGCGCGGCGATACGCGGCGCCTTGCCGCTCTCGAGCGCATCGCGCACGGCACTGGATGGCGAGCCCTTGGCTTCGAGCAGGTCGCTCATGGTGGGCGCGAGCTTCGACAGGTCGTGCAGGCCGCCTCCATGCACGGCCACCAGCACCGGGCCCACATCGGGCTGCCAGATGCGGCCGACCAGGGTGGCGCGGTCGGCGTCGCTGGGGAGGCTGGTCGAGGGCGAGAGGTTCAGGGCCATGGTGCTGTGTGTCTCCGTTGATGGTGTTCGGTGCAGCGCGCGAACGATGAGGTCGAGGCGCGACGCCGCATCGTAGCCTCAGCGATGCCCACGCGGGCGCCCCGGGGCACTCTGCTCACTGCCCTGCGCCGTGTGCCTTGGCGGCGCGTGCGCGCGCCACCTGCGCGGGCAGGTCGTTCCACGCCGGCTCCTGCGGTGCGAAGCGCGCGCGCATGTAGCCGGCCAGCTCGGCGATCTGCCGGTCGTCGAGCGCTTCGCGGAACGCCGGCATGAAGCCGATGTCGGGGGTCGCCGGCTCGCGCACGCCGTCGAGGATGGTGCGCAGCAGGTTGTCGGGCCGCGCGCTCGTGAGGCTGCTGTTGAGCGCGAGCGGCGTGTTCACGCCCAGCAGCGTGGGACCGTTGCCGTCGTGGTGGCACGAGGCGCAGGCGCTGTCGAACATGCGTTGCGCGGGGCCGAGCAATTGGCCTTGGGTGCGAGCCGCGTTGTCGATGGCCTGCTGCGCGAGGGCCTGCGGTTCGGCGGCCGGCGTCGGGTTGAACGAGCCGAGGTAGGTCGCCATCGCGCGCACATCGGCATCGGGCACCTGGCCGAGTTCGCGCACCACCTCGGCCATCGGGCCGCCGGCGATGCCATGGCGTTGCGTGTGGCCGCTGCGCAGGTACCGGTAGAGCTCGTCGGCATCCCATGGCACGGCGGACTTCGACAGATGCGTGAGCGCGGGCGCCTCCCAGCCATCGACCATCGCGCCCGAGAGGAACGCGCTGCCGCCCTGCTCCGCACCCAGCGCATTGCGCGGCGTGTGGCAGGCGCCGCAATGGCCCAGGCCGTTGACGAGGTAGGCACCGCGGTTCCACTCCGCGCTTTGCGTCGCGACGGGCTGCAGCGGTGCGGGGTCGTGGAAGAGCGCGTTCCACCCGGCCATCAGCGGCCGCATGCTGAAGGGGAACTTGAGTTCGGACTTCGGCGTTTCAGCGCGCACCGCGGGCATCGACATGAAGTACGCATAGAGAGCCTGCAGGTCATCGTCGCTGGTCTTGGCGAACGCTGTGTACGGGAACGCGGGATACAGATGATGGCCGTCGCGCGAGACGCCTTCGCGCATGGCGCGCTGGAATGCGCTGAACGACCAGCGGCCCAGGCCGGTGTCGGCATCGGGCGTGAGGTTGGTGGTGTAGAGCGTACCGAAAGGCGTGTCCATCGCGCGGCCGCCCGCGTTGGGCGCGCCGCCGGCTGCGGTGTGGCACACAGCGCAGTCGCCGAGCGCGGCGAGCACCCGGCCGCGTTCGATGGTGGACTGGCCGTAGACCGGCGCGGTGAGCGACACGGGCGCGATGGTGGAGCGCCAGCCGAGCAGGCCGGCGACGACGCCGATGCCGCCGATGAAGAGCGCGGCACCTGTGGCCCACACGCCCTTGCGCCGTGGCCAGATGGCTTCTGTATTGCTCCTTCCCCTCCCGGGGGAAGGTTGGGATGGGGGCACGGCAGCGTCACCACTCCAACGCCGCTCGCCCCCACCCCCGCCCTCCCCCGGAAGGGGAGGGAGCAAATCCCGGTTCAATTCAGCCAGCACAGTCTCCGGCGTGAACGGCGGCGCCCGGAACCGCACCCCCGTCGCATCGAAGATCGCATTCGCGATCGCCGCCGTCCCCGGCACCGACGACGACTCGCCCGCACCCAGCGACGGCTCGCCAGGCCGCGGCATGTGCATCACCTCGATCACCGGCACGTCGCGGAAGTTGATGATCGGGTAGCTGCCCCATTCGCGGCTCGCGACCACGCCGGTCGGCAGCACGCCGGGCAACTGCGCGCCGCCCGATGGCGCACCCTGCTGCGGCGCGAACTTCACCTCTTCCATCAACGCGCGGCTCGTGGTCTGGATCACGTTGCCGTGCACCTGGTGCTCGACACCCGCCGGGTTGACCATCAGCCCCGCGTCGTGCCCCACCACCACGCGGCGCACATGCACTTCGCCGGTCTTGCGGTTGACCTCCACATCGGCCACCCACGCGGCCCATGCGGCGCCGAAGCCCGGCCACTTGCTGTGGATGTAGCGCGCATACGCGAAGCCCTGGCCGAAGAGGATGTCGCCGCCCTCGCCCAGCCCACCGTCCGCGTTCTCCTGCGGCCCGGTGCGCATGCGCCAGCCAGCCTTCTGCGCGGTGGCCTGCACCAGCTCGACCGCGCGCGGATCGTTCAGGTGGCGCAAGCGGAACTGCACCGGATCGACACCCGCCGCCGTCGCGAGCTCGTCGATGTAAGACTCGTGCGCAAACGAACTCGGCAGCGCCGACACGCCACGCAACCACGAGGCGCGCACGATCGGCGCCATGTCGTTGACCTTCACGCGCATGTTGTCGTAGCTGTACGGCGGGCGCGCGGTGCGGTCGCCCATCTCGTAGGCCTGCGCCACCGGCTCGATGGTGCGCGTGAGCAGCAGCGCGAGCGTGGGCGCGCCGTTCGACGGATAGGAGGTCTCGAAGTCGTAGGCGGCGATGCGGCCATCGGCCATCAGCCCGCCATCGACTTCCATCAGTTGCGCCGCGCCCTTGGGCTCCCACGCATGCTCCTGTTCGCGTGTGAGCTGCACGCGAACAGGCATGCCGACGGCGCGCGCGAGCAGCGCCGCGTCGGCGGCCACATCGTCGGCGCCGTTGCGGCCGTAGCAGCCCGCGGCTTCCATGCGGACCACGTCGACCTGCACGTCGTCCAGGCCCATGAGCTTGGCGAGATCGGCACGCAGCACGTGCGGGTTCTGCGAGCCGGCCCACACCCGCAACTGCACGCCGCTTCCGTCGGCCGGCTGCCAATCGGCGACCGCGCACGAGGGGCCGATGGAAGCGTGCATCTGGTACGGCCAGACATAGGTGCGCTGCATCGTTTTCGCCGCCGAAGCGATCGCGCCATCGACATCGCCCTCATCGACCAGCAGGCGTTGCGTCGAGGGGTTGTCGCGCAGCGCCTGCGCGACATCGGAAAGGTCGGGCATGCCGGGCCACGGCTTCCAAGTGACGCGCAGTTCGCGCAGCGCCTGCTCGGCGTGCTCTTCGCGCTCGGCCACGATGCCGACGAAATCGCGGACCACCACGACCGCACGGATGCCGGGGATGTGCGCGATCGACGATTCATCGACAGATTCGAGCGTGTTGCCGATGAACTCCCCATGGTCCGCGCCCGCGTACGGCGGGCGCACGACGCGGCCGTGCAGCATGCCGGGCACGCGCATGTCGTGCACGAACACGAGGTCGCCCGCGAGCTTGGCGGGAATGTCCACGCGCGCCTGGCGTGTGCCGACGATGCGGTAGTCGGCCGGGTCCTTCAGTTGCGCGGCGGGGTCGAGCCGCAGCACCGTGCGTTGATGGGCCACGAGGTCCGCGTAATTGACGTGGCGGTCCGGCGCCTCGGCGATGCGCACCACGCCGTTGCGCACCTGCAGCGCATCGACCCCCACGCCCAGGCGTTCGGCCGCGCGCGCCAGCAGCCATGCGCGCGCCTGCGCGGCGGCAAGGCGCAGCGGCTGCGCATGGATTTGGATCGACGCGCTCGCAATCGTCGCGCCCTGATTCGGCACGCGCGCGGTGTCGCCCAGCATCATGCGAACGCAGGGCATGCCGAGGTCGAGCTCCTCGGCCACGATCTGCGAGAGGGCGGTCTGGATGCCGGTGCCCAGATCGACGTGCCCGTTGAGCGCCGAGACGCTGCCGTCGTCCCACACGGCGAGGAGGATCTCTTCGCCTTCGATGGGATTGCCGGCGATCACCGCAGGCTGGCCCTTCGCGGGCGCCGGTGCGGCGGGCGTCTCGCGCACCACGAGCAGCACGCCATCGGCAGCGAGAAACTCCGCGCGGGTCTGCGGCAGGTCGGCGCGGCGTGTCATGGTCTTGGTCCCTCTCCCCTTGGGGAGAGGGTTGGGGTGAGGGCCGGCGGCAATGACAGGGGCTGTGCGTTTGCAAAGGCCGATGCCCTCACCCTGGCCCTCTCCCAGAGGGAGAGGGGACAAGACCACCGGCTCACGGGTTCACCTTCGCGCCCATGCGCACTGCCGCGCGCTGCACCGCATCGAGGATTTCAATGTGCGTGCCGCAGCGGCACAGGTTGCCCGACAGCTCGCTGCGGATGCGCGCCTCGCTCGCATGCGGATCGCGCGCGAGCAGCGCCGCCGCCTGCATCACCATGCCGTTGAGGCAGTAGCCGCACTGCGCGGCTTGGGCCTCTTCGAAGGCCGCCTGCACCGGATGCCAGCGCCCGCGTCGCGCCGCCGGGCCGCCCCAAGGCGCGGCAGCCCCCTCGGGGGGCAGCGAGGACACGAAAGTGCCGAGCGTGGGGGCCACGTCCGCCAGCCCTTCGAGCGTCGTGACAGTGCGGCCCGCCACGCCATGCGCGGGAATCACACACGACCGCGCGGCCACGCCGTCGACATGCACCGTGCACGCACCGCACTGCCCCAGTCCACACCCGTACTTGGGTCCATTGAGGCCGAGGTCGTTGCGCAGAAAGTGCAGCAGCGACGCCTCGCGGGGCACGCCAGCGAGCGACTGCGCCTGGCCGTTGACCTGCAGGTGCAGCGGCTCAGCGCCGCAACTGGCCGTCACGGGTGTACATCTCCAGGTCCACGAAGGTCGAGCCGTTGTGGTTCTTCGCGCTGTAGTCGATGGGGAAGTCCCCGAAGCGCGTGCTGCCGATGCTCTCGAGCCCGGCGATGAAGCTGTCGCGCGTGAGCGTCTTGCCCGCGCGGCGCAGGCCCTCGACCATCACGCGCGCGACGATGTAGCCCTCCAGCGTGGTGTAGCTGTCGATCTTCTCGTCGAACTCGGCGCGGTCGCGCTGGTAGTCGGCCACGATGGGCACGCGCTGCGCGGTCGGCGGCGGCACGATGCTGGCCGTGACCAGGCCCGCGAGCTTGCCGTCCAGCCGCTTGGCCGAGCCGGCCGCATCGGTGATGCCGACCGACAGCGTGTACAGCGGTGCGCCCGCGCCGCTCGCGCGGTAGTCGCGGATGAAGGTCTCGACCATCCGGCCGGCCATGATCATCACGACCGCGCCGGGCTTGGCCGCGGAGATCTCGGTAGCGACCTGCTTGGCGTCTTCCGCGGTGATGGCCAGCGGCAGCGTCTTCACCACCTGCACCTTGTATTCGGCCGCCAGCTGCTCGCAGGTGGCGAGGTTCGACTTGCCGAAGGGGCTGTCCTGGAACACCACCGCGATCGACGAGATGCCGATGGTCGAGAGGTGGCTGATGATCTTGCGCAGCTCCAGGTCGTAGCCCGCGCGCACATGAAAGAGGTAGCGGTTGACCTTGGTGCGGAACGAGGTGGTGCCCACCAGCGGCGCGAACATCGGCACGCCCGCCTTCTCCGCGAGCGGCATCGCCGCCGCGAGGTTGCCGGTGGCAACGAAGCCGGTGAGCGCGAAGACCTTGTCGTCGTCGATCAGCTTGGCCGTGTTGATGGCCGTCTTCGCGGGGTCGTAGGCATCGTCGTAGGTGACGAGCTCGATCTTGCGGCCGTTGATGCCGCCCGACTTATTGACGCGGTCGAAGTAGAGCTTGATGCCCGCGCGGTAGTCGACGCCGAAGTCCTTGGCCGGCCCGCTGAACACGGCCGACTGGCCGATGCGGATGGTGGTGTCGGTCACGCCGTTTTCCGCGCGTGCCGAACGCAAAAGACCCGGGCCGAGCGCCAGGGCTGCGCTGCCCGCCACCATGGCGCGCCTTGAGATCGAAAGCTTCATGCGTCGTTTACTTTGGAGTTGTTGTGGGTGTGGTCGTGGCCGCGGCGCATTCAGGCGGCCTGGATGTCCGCCGACTGGATGCGCTTGACGCCCTTGGCTGTCATCTGCTTCCATGCGGCGGCGAGCGAGCCGTTGAGGTCGATGCCGCGCGTGGCGTCTTCGATCACATAGGCGTCGAAGCCCGCCTTGCGCGCGTCCATCGCGGTCCAGGCCACGCAGAAGTCCGTGGCCAGGCCGGTGACGAACACGGTCTTGATGCCGCGCGCCTTGAGGTAGCCGGCCAGGCCCGTGGCCGTCTTGTGGTCGGCTTCCTCGAAGGCCGAGTAGCTGTCCATCTCTTTGTGGAAGCCCTTGCGGATGATGAGTTGCGCGGTCGGCACCTTCAGGTCCTTGCCGAGCGCGGCGTCGTCGGTACCCTGCACGCAGTGGTCGGGCCAGAGCACCTGCGTGCCGTAGTTGAGCTTGGTGGTCTCGAAGGGCTTCTTGCCCGAGTAGGTGCTCGCGAAGGACGCATGGCCTGCCGTGTGCCAGTCCTGCGTGACGACGATGTTCTCGAACGCCGGCGCCAGCGCGTTGATGACCGGAATCACCTCGTTGCCGCCCTTCACCGCGAGCGTGCCGCCATCGAGAAAGCAGTTCTGCACATCGACCACGATCAGCGCGGCCTTGCTGCCGGGCTTGATCTTGCCGGCCGCGAAGGCCGAGAGGCCGAAGCTGCCGAGGCTTCCCGCGAGCCCGAGGGCAGCGGCGGACTTCAAAACGATTCTGCGATGCATGGCATGGACTCCGGTGGGTTGAATGAAAGTGATGATCAGACGCTGAGGTAAGCCCGGCGCACTTCTTCGTTCGCCGCCAGTTCGGCCATGGTGGCGTGGTAGCGGATCTGGCCCTTCTCGAGCACATAGGCGCGGTCGGACACGAGTTCGGCGAAGTGCATGTTCTGCTCCGACAGCAGGATGCTCACGCCCTGCGCCTTGAGCTCCAGGATCATGTTGGCCATCTGCTCGACGATGACCGGTGCCACGCCTTCGGAAGGCTCGTCGAGCAGCACCAGGTACGGGTTGCCCATCAGCGTGCGCGCGACGGTGAGCATCTGCTGCTCGCCGCCGCTCATGCGGCCTCCGGGGCGGTTGGGCATCTCGCCGAGGTTGGGGAAGAGCTTGAACAGGCGCTCGGGCGTCCACAGTGGCGCCTCGGTGCCGTCGGCCCACTGGCGCGCGGGCTGCTTGCCGACTTCGAGGTTCTCCATCACCGTGAGGTCGGTGAACACGCGCCGGTCTTCGGGCACGAAGCCCAGGCCCAGGCGCGCCGCGTGATGCGGCTCGCTCTTCGAAATGTCGTGCCCGAGGAAGCGCACCGCGCCGCGGCGCTTGGCGAGCATGCCGATCAGCGCCTTCAGCGTGGTCGACTTGCCCGCGCCGTTGCGGCCCATGAGCGCGACGACTTCGCCGCGGCGCACGTCGAGGTCCACGTCGTAAAGAATCTGCGCGGCACCGTACCAGGCGCACAGCGCCTTGGCCTGCAAGAGAGGTTCGTGGGTGCTCATTGAATAACCTTCGTGCTTCGCACTTCGGTGCGAGCTTGCTTGGGGCGGCCCGGCGCGGCGCTCATGCGGTCACTCCCAGCGCTGCGGCCTTCTCTGCGATCTTCTCGAATGTCTTGCCGCTGCCGAAGTACACCTCCTGCACTTTCGGGTGGTCGCGGATCTCCAGCGGCTTGCCCTGCGCGATGAGGCGGCCGCGCGCGAGCACGATCATGCGGTCGGCATAGGCGAACACCACGTCCATGCTGTGCTCGGTGAAGAGCACGGCCAGGCCGCGCTGTATCACCAGGTCCTTGGTGAGCGCCATGAGCGAATTGCGCTCCTTGGGCGCCATGCCGGCGGTGGGTTCGTCCATGAGGAGCAGCTGGGGCGAGTTGGCCATGGCGATGGCGAGCTCGACGCGCTTGACGTCACCGTACGCGAGTTCGCTGCACGGCCGGTCGGCCTGCGACTTCATGCCGACCTGGTCGAGCAGCACCAGCGCTTCGTCGCGCTTGTGATCAGCGGCGCGGCGCCACATGGAAAAGAGCTTGCCGTCGTGCGAGAGCATGGCCATCTGCACGTTCTCGACCACGGTGAGCGAGGCAAAGGTCTCGGCGATCTGGAAGGTGCGGCCCACGCCCATGCGCCAGATGGCGCGCGGCTTCTGGCCCACCAGCTCGTGGCCGTTGAAGCGGATCGAGCCCTGGTCGGCCTTGAGCTGGCCGTTGACCATGTTGAAGGTGGTGGACTTGCCGGCGCCGTTCGGGCCGATGAGGGCCAGCAGTTCGCCGGCATGCAGTTCGAAGCTGATGCCATCGACGGCCTTCACGCCACCGAAGGACTTGCCGAGGTTCTCGACTTTCAGCAGGGGTGCAGCGGTGCTCATGCCTTGGCCTCCTTCACTTCGACGGCCGGTGTCTTGCGCCGCAGCAGGCGCTCGGTCATCTGCTTGGCGAAGCCGGCAATCCCTTGCGGAAACAGCAGCACGAGGATCAGGATGATGGCGCCCAGCGTCGCGCGCCAGTAGTCGGTGTTGCGCGCCACGGTGTCGTGCAGCCAGCTGAAGGTGACGGCACCCACCACCGGCCCCGCCAGCGTCTGGATACCGCCCAGCAGCACCATCACCAGGCCATCGACCGACTTGTCCACGCTCAGGCTCTCGGGCGAGATGCTGCCCTTGGAGAAGGCATAGAGCGAACCGGCAAGGCCCGCCGCGGCCCCGGCGATGACGAAGGCCGTCCACTGCATGCGCTTGACGTCGATGCCGATCGCATCGGCGCGCAGCAGCGAATCGCGCCCCGCGCGCAGCGCATAGCCGAAGGGCGAGAACAGCACGCGCCGCAGCATCAGGATGGCTGCGGCCACCAGCACCAGCGTGAGCCAGTAATAGACGCGCTTGTCCGACAGCCACTCCGAAGGCCACACGCCCGTGAGGCCGTTGCTGCCGCCGGTGAACGAGTCCCACTGGTACACGACGGCCCAGGTGATCTGCGCGAACGCCAGCGTGAGCATGGCCAGGTACACGCCCGAGAGGCGCACCGCGAACCAGCCGTAGATGAAGGCACCGATGGCCGCCACCAGCGGCGCCACGATCAGCGCCGCTTCCATCGGCAGGCCGCTCGAGCGCACCAGCAGCGCGGCACCATAGGCCCCCAGGCCGAAGTAGGCCGCATGGCCGAACGAATGCATGCCCGCCGGACCCATGATGAAGTGCAGGCTGGCGGCAAAGAGCGCGGCGATCAGCAGGTCGATCAGCAGCACGGTGGTGTAGGGCGAGTCGGCGGTGAGCAGCGGCATCGCCATCAGTACCACGCCGAGCGCGGCGACCAGCCACAGGTAGCCCTTGCTCGCGCGGCGCAGCGGCTCCTCGACCATGCCCACGTAGCGGCTGGGCGCCTGCGGGCGGCCGAACAGGCCCCACGGACGCCACACCAGCACGACGGCCATCACGATGAAGTCGACCACGAGCGTGAGCTTGGAGAACGAGATGCTGTAGCCGAACACATCGACCACGCCGAGCCAGATGCACACGGCCTTGATTTCGGACAGCAGCAGCGCCGCCGCGTAGGCGCCCGGGATCGAGCCCATGCCGCCCACCACCACGACCACGAAGGCCGCGCCGATGGTGTTCAGGTCCATGGCGAGCGTGGCCGGTTCGCGCGGCAGCTGCAGCGCGCCGCCCAGGCCTGCGAGCATGGCACCCAGTGCGAACACGGCCGTGAAGAGCCACGCCTGGTTGACGCCGAGCGCGCTCACCATCTCGCGGTCCTGCGTGGCGGCACGCACCAGCGTGCCCCAGCGGGTGCGCGTGAGCAGGAGCCACATGAGGCCGAGCACCACGGGGCCCACGACGATCAGGAACAGGTCGTAGGTCGGGAACTGGCGGCCCAGGATTTCAACCGAGCCCGACAGGCCCGGCGCGCGGGGGCCGAGCAGTTCGTCGGGCCCCCAGATGTAGAGCGCCGCGTCCTTGATGACCAGGACCAGCGCAAAGGTCGCCAGCAGCTGGAACAGCTCCGGCGACTTGTAGATGCGGCGCAGCAGCACGATTTCGATCAGCGCGCCCAGCACGCCGACCGCCACGGCCGCGATCACCAGCGCCGACCAGAAGCCGATGCCCGAGCCCAGCTTGTCGGCCAGCGTGTAGGCGACGTAGATGCCGACCATGAAGAAGGAGCCATGCGCGAAGTTGACGATACGCGTGACGCCGAAGATCAACGAAAGGCCGGCCCCCACGAGGAACAGCGACGAAGCCGACGACAGCCCGGTGAGGAACTGAAGCAGCAGGGACGAGAGGCTCATGGGTGCAAGCGTTCCGGAAAAAGGTCAGTCTGCGGCGCGCGACTTCTTGACGTCAGCGGCGGTGGGCTGGAACTTGGCGCCGTCGAAGTAGGTGTAGTCGACCATCACGCCCTTGCCGTTGTCGTTCTTCGTCTTGCCGACGAAGGCGCCCATGGTGGACTGGTGGTCTTCGGCGCGGTAGCTGATCTTGCCGAACGGCGTGTCGACCTGCAGGCCCTTGAAGGCGGCCACGAGCTTGGGCGTTTCGGTGCCCTTGGCCTTGGCGATGCCGGCAGCAACCGACTTGATCATGCTGTAGCCGACCACCGAGCCCAGGCGCGGGTAGTCCTTGTACTTCTCGTGGTACGCGAGGAAGAAGGCCTTGTGCTCTGGCGTCTGGATGCCGTACCAGGGGTAGCCGGTCACGATCCAGCCGTTGGGCGTTTCGTCCTTGAGCGGATCGAGGTACTCGGGCTCGCCGGTCAGCACGCTGACGACGGTGCGGTCCTTGAAGAGGCCGCGCGTGTTGCCCTCGCGCACGAACTTCGAGAGGTCGGCGGCAAACAGCACATTGAAGATCGCATCGGGCTTGGCATCGGCCAGGGCCTGCACCACGGCGCCGGCATCGACCTTGCCCAGCGGCGGCGCCTGTTCGGCAACGAACTCGACGTCCGGCTGCGCGGCCTTCAGCAGCGCCTTGAACGCGGCCACGGCCGACTGGCCGTATTCGTAGTTGGGGTACACGACCGCCCAGCGCTTCTTCTTGAGCTTGACGGCCTCGGGCACCAGCATCGCGGCCTGCATGTAGGTGCCGGGGCGCAGGCGGAAGGTGTATTCGTTGCCGCCTTGCCAGGTCATCCTGTCGGTCAGCGGTTCGCCGGCCAGGAAGAAGATCTTCTTCTGCTTGGCGAAGTCGGCCACCGCAAGACCCGTGTTCGAGAGGAAGGTGCCGGTGAGCACGTCGATCTTCTCGCGCGCCACCAGCTCTTCGGCCACGCGCACGGCATCGCCGGGGTTGGCGTTGTCGTCGCGCGTGATGAGCTCGACCTTCTTGCCGTTGACGCCGCCCTTGGCATTGATCTCTTCGACGGCGAGTTCCATGCCCTTCTTGTAGGGCTCGAGGAAGGCGGGCTGCGCCTTGTAGCTGTTGACCTCGCCAATCTTGATCACGCCCTGCGCGTGCGCGGGAACGAGGGCGGTGGCCAGCGACGCGAGTGCGGCGGCGCTGAAGACGTGACGCAATGGGCTCATGGGGAAACTCCTTGGAAGCGAAAGAGAGAAAGAAACGGTGTGAAAGGGGTGTGCGCAGGGGCCGGCGTCAACGCAGGCCGTCTTCGCCCTTGATCTCGTGGGCCTGCAGCCCGCCGATGCGCGGCAGCGGACGGCCGCTGTCGGTGACGGCCACGGCGACGACGATTTCGTTGGCGCGCGGTGCATCGGACACGCGGGCCTCGATGGCGTCGAAATGGCTGCGCACGAAGGCGGCATCTTTATGGCCGAGCGGCACGTCGATGGCGGTGCCGAGCGTGCCCTGCTTCTTGGCCGAAGGCACGAGCGCCGCGCCCTTTTCAACGGCCACGCGCAGCGGCGCGCCGAGCTTGGGATGCAGGATGGCAGCCGCATGTTCGAGCTCGCCGCGCTCGCCGACGATGGCGGCCTTGCCGTAGCTCTGGGCTTGGCCGGGCTCGATGCCGAGCGCGGCCACCGCCTTCTGGCCGAGCAGCGCGCCCAGCTCTTCGCCGATGGCGATGAGCTCGTCGAGGTTCTCGCTGTAGCGGCCGGCGTACGGGTTCTCGATCACGGCGATGGCAACGGCGCGTCGCGTGGGCGGCGTCACGTCCTGGCCCATTTCCTTGCGGGTCTCATCCACCTGGATGACGAGCTTGCGGATGTTGGCGGTCATGTTCTGTGTGTTCCTTGTCTTGTCTCTGTGTGCGTGGGATCAGCGCAGGCCGTCCCACTTGCTGATGTCTTTCGCGAGCAGGCCGCCGACGCGGGCGTGCACGCGGTAGCCGGTGCTCATCGCGAGGATGAAGACGATCTCGTCGGCCGCAGGCGCGCCGGGCACGCGCACCTCGATGGCATCGAACTGGCCGCGCACATAGCTCGCGTTGATGTTGGTGAGCGGCACGTCGAGCGCGGCACCGGGCGGGCCGACCTTCTTGGTCGAGGGCACGATGGAAAGTGCGTTGGCCGGCTGGCCGCTTTTTTCCTCGGCAACGCCCTGCGTGTAGGCCACGCGGCCGCCCTTCCAGCCCAGCAGTTCGCGCATCGCGTAGCCGCCGGGCACATGCCAGAGCGCACCGTGCTCCAGCTCGCCGTCGGCACCGACGATGGCGCCCTTGCCGTAGGTGGCGATTTGCTCGAGCGACACGTCCATCGCGGCGTGCAGCTTGTGCGCCATGTCCACGCCCACGGGGTCGAGCAGCGCCATCATCGGCAGGATGTCGGGCTCGTAGCGGCCCGCAAAGGGATTGGTCAGCACCGCGCCGATGGCACCGCGCACCAACGGGGTGTCGGCACGCGGTCCGAACTCGTGGTGAATGTGCTCGACATGGGTGAAGACGCGGCGGATATCGATCATGAAAAAGAACCTTGCTTTCGTTAAGCAAATACTGAACCAACCGTTTTCGGCAGCACGGTCTGCAGCGGCTTCGAGCATAAGGGCTCGACAAGTCGGAACTGCCCCTGACAAACGATTAGAACGGCCCAGACGAGCCCCCCTTTTTGCAGGACCTTGGCGCAGATCGCGCCCGTATCGAGTGCGCTTTTCACCTGCGATGGTGCAAGCGGCGGCACGTCGACGGTGACCGGGGTGTCGCCCAGGTCGCTGTCGTCCTTGCATTCGCTGGCGGGCCTGCGCCGGATGAGGCCGTCGTCGACGTCGACGGCGTTGGCGATCACTGTCGCCGCTGCATCGGCCTGTGCTGCCGTGGCGGCCAGGACCGTCACGCTGTCGGCAATGCCCAGCGAGAAACTGCGCCCGCGCCAGCCGCTGGTGGCGACGCCACGCACGGGTTGGCCGGCGTGCAGTTCGAACTGGCCGTCGGTGGTGAGGATGCCGTTGTCTTGCCAGTCGAAGCGCGCGATGTCGGCGAACACGCCCACGCGCGCCGAGTGGCCGGGGGCGAGATGCAGCGCGATGTCGCCGCCGTTGTTGATCCAGGCGCGCTCGATGCCGGGGCGGTCGTAGAACGCGATCAACTCCTGCGCTACCGCGCCGGCCACGGACGCCATCGGCGTGATGAACATCGGCGAGAACGCTGCGCAGGCGTCCCACATGCGCTGGCCGACGACGCCGCGCGGGCGCATCTTGTCGGTCACCGGCAAACGCAGGAGCGGCAGCTCGCGCACCAGTTCGTCGAGCACATGGCCAAAGCGCGCCCACGCCGCGTCGTGCGCGGCCGCGACGGCGTACGGATCGCCGTGCGCCTCGGCCACGATGTCGATCGGGCCGTGGTTGAAGTGCCAGCGCCCGTCGAGCGGGCTGCGTTGGGCTGACATGGTTCAGCCCAGCATGGGTGCGTGGCCGAGCGGCCACGGGTTGGCGTCGTCCATGACGAGCCATTGACGTGCAAGCGGCGCACCGTCTTCCTGCCATGCACCGCGCGCGAGCGCCTGCTCGAGCGAGAAGATGTGTTCCATGTGACCGCCGAGCGCTTCGTAGTCGTCGCGCCGCATGCTGAACTCGATGGGCGCGACGATGGCCGGCGTGGGCACGGTGCCGAAGCTGTTGTCGGGCATGCGCATGACATCGGCCATCACGGTGATGCCGCCGCCAGGCCACACATAGGCAGGCGCACCGCCGCAGGTGACGTTGACCAGCGCGCGCTTGATGGCACGCGTCAGCAGCACCGGGTTTTCGGTGACACCGGCACGCAAGCTGCCACCAGCGCCGCCGAGGAACAGCACGGTGCACAGCGAGGGTTCGCAGTTCTCGCCAATGCGGTCGACGATGCGCTTCACTTCGGCGGGCATTGCCTGCTCGACGGGCTTCAGTGCGTCGTCGAGCACGTACCACTGCGCGTGTTCGCCGGTGGTCGAGGTCATGAGCAATCGCAGGCCCGGGCGCGCGACGCCCTCTTCCCAGCCTTCGATGATCGCGAGCGGATCGGCGATGTCGGTGCCGCCCCAGCCGTTGCCCGGGTTCGCCACCTGGAAGTAGCGCCCCGGCGTGGACTTGCGCCCCAGCATCTGGATGCCCGAGGGCGCCATGTCCAGGCACCGGCCGGCCTGGTGCTCGGTGAGCACGCCGGTGATGTGGTCGTCGACCACCACCACCTCGTCGGCCACGCCCGCGAACTGGCGCGCGAAGATGCCGACCGCAGCGGAGCCGCAACCCACGCGCATGCGCTGCTCTTCCACCCCGTTGACGATGGGCGCCTTGCCCGCCTGGATCACGAGGGTGGAGCCGCCGTCGATGGTGCACTCCACGGCCTTCTTGTTGCCCAGGAACTGCATGAGCTCGGCCGTCATGCGGCCTTCCTTCTTGCTGCCGCCGGTGAGGTGGTGCACGCCGCCCAGGGACAGCATCTGCGAGCCATATTCAGCCGTCGTGACATGGCCCACGACCTCGCCGCGGTAGCGCACGTTGGCCTGCTCGGAGCCGAGGAAGCGGTCGGTGTCGATCTTCACCTTGAAGCTGCAGTAGCTGAAGATGCCTTCGGTGACGACGGTGACCATGTCCACGCCCTGGGCCTTGGAAGCCACGATGAAGGGGGCGGGTTTGTAGTCGGGGTACGTGGTGGACGAGCCGACGCCGGTGACGAAGACTTCGTCGGCATGCAGCAGGTCGCCGTTCCAGTCGGGGGCGCCCGCTTCGATCACTTCGCTCTTTTCAGCGGCCGGGCGATCGAAGGGCACCAGCGTGGGCGCCTCGCTCGCGATCTCTCGGCGCAGCAGCACCACGGGGTCCACGCGCACCAGCACGCCTTCGCGGTTCGCATAGCGGTCGCAGGCGCCGGTGCGGCCGTCGGAGATCTGGCACAGCACCGGGCAGGCGTTGCACTCGACCTTGGCGGTGCTCATCTTCTCGTTGCGCGGCGGCGCCTTGCCGAAGGCGCTGGCGCCGGCTTCGGCGACCACCGGCATGTCCATGCCGGGCAATCCGTCTGTCTTGGTGTGTTCGGTCATCGGGGCGATCTCGTGGGCGGTATGTGTATGGGCAACCCGGTCCGGTGGGGTTTGCAACAAACGTGCCGTCTGCCCGCTTGTGCGTCGCCTGCCGTTTGTGTAGCATTCCCTACACTTTCATGTTGCATTCACTACATTGAAGATCAATGTAGCAAACAGGTCCGATGCTTGCAATGGTGTTTTCTCGTGGGATTTATCGGGGTTTTTCCGACCAACGACAATTGGCGAGCTGGAGCCGGTTGACGGCCGCCGCCCTGCTGGCGAGCATCCCGGCTCCCTGTTTCCTGTTTCCAACCAACACTTGAGTTCCGTATGAGTGCATTCAGCGAAGAACGCGTCCTGAGCGTCCACCACTGGACCGACCGCCTGTTCACCTTCACCACCACGCGCGACCCGGCGTTGCGCTTCTCGAACGGTCATTTCACGATGATCGGCCTGAAGGTCAACAACAAGCCCCTGCTGCGCGCCTACAGCATCGTGAGCCCGAACTACGAGGAGCACCTCGAGTTCCTGAGCATCAAGGTGGAAGAAGGCCCGCTCACCTCGAAGCTGCAGCACATCCAGGTGGGCGACACCATCATCGTGGGCCGCAAGCCCACCGGCACGCTGCTCATCGACTACACGCTGCCCGCCAAGCGCCTCTACCTGTTCGGCACGGGCACCGGCCTCGCACCGTTCATGAGCATCATCCGCGACCCGGAGACCTACGAGAAGTTCGAGCAGGTCATCCTGGTGCACGGCGTGCGCCAGGTCGACGAGCTGGCCTATCACGACCTCGTGACCGACCACCTGCCCAAGCACGAGATCCTGGGCGAGATGATCGCCAAGCAGTTGCTCTACTACCCGACCGTCACGCGCGAGGAGTTCCGCAACCAGGGCCGCATCACCGACCTGATCGAGAGCAACAAGCTCACCGACGACCTGGGCCTGCCGCCGCTCAATGTCGAGGAAGACCGCGTCATGCTGTGCGGCAGCCCTGGCCTGCTGGTGGACCTGAAGCACATCCTGGAGAAGCGCGGCTTCAAGGAAGGCAACACGAGCACGCCCGGCGACTTTGTCGTCGAACGCGCCTTCGCGGAAAAGTAAGCCCGAGACGCCGCGCGCACGATGGCCGACAGCCGCACCGCATCGAAGTCCAAGCCCCAGCGCCGCACCGGCGTGCGCGAGGCCGCGGCGCAGGCCACGCGCGACAGCATCCTGAAGTCGGCGACCAAGGTGTTCGCCAGATACGGCTACGACGGCGGCAGCGTGGAGAAGATCTCCAAGGCCGCCAAGTCGTACGACCGGATGATCTACTACTACTTCGGCAGCAAGGAAGGCCTCTTCATTGCGGTGCTCGAAGGCATCTACCAGCGCATGGACGATGCCGAGGCCGCCATTGCGCTCGATGCCAGCCGCCCCGTGGAAGCGCTCACCGAAGTCATCCGCTTCGTGCTCGGCTACTACCGCAAGAACCCCGAGTTCGTGACGCTGCTGAACACCGAGAACCTGCACAAGGGCCGGCACATCTCCAAGTCGCTGCGGGCACGCGAGTACTCGTCGCGGGCGGTGGCGATCATTGCGGAGATCCTGGCCAGCGGTTCTGCGCAGGGCCTGTTCCGCAAGGACCTCGTGGCGCGCGACATCTACTTGCTGATCGCGTCCACCGGCTATTTCTATACCTCCAACCGGCACACGCTCACCGCCTTCCTCGGCGAGCCGCTGGAGTCGCCCGAGGCGGTCACGCACTGGGAAGACTTCGTGATCGAGACCGTGCTGCGCACCGTGCGCGCGGACGACCTGCAAGACAACACCCCACCCCACGACGAGGACACCACGAAATGGCAGAAATCGCAGCCGGCGCAAAGTCGGGCAAGGTCGTCATAAAGAACATCGGGCTTCTGCTCTCGGGCGACATCGACAAGCCCATCCTGGACGCCGACACCATCGTGGTGAACGACGGCCTGATCGTCGCGGTCGGCAAGGAAAAGGACTGCGACCTCGAAGGCGCGAAGACCGTCATCGACGCGAAGAAAACCTGCGTCGCGCCCGGCCTCATCGACAGCCACGTGCACCCGGTGTTCGGCGACTGGACGCCGCGCCAGGGCCAGATCGGCTGGATCGATTCGACGATGCACGGCGGCGTGACCACCATGATCTCGGCGGGCGAAGTGCACCTGCCGGGGCGCCCCAAGGACATCGTCGGCCTGAAGGCATTGGCCATCACCGCGCAGCGGGCCTTCGACAACTTTCGTCCCGGTGGCGTGAAGGTGCTGGCGGGCGCACCGGTCATCGAGAAGGGCATGGTCGAGAGCGACTTCAAGGAGCTCGCCGAGGCCGGCGTGGGACTCCTGGGCGAAGTGGGCCTGGGCTCGGTGAAGGCCGGCTACGAGGCCAAGGAAATGGTGGCGTGGGCACGCAAGTACGGCATCCAGAGCACGATCCACACGGGCGGCCCGTCGATCCCCGGCTCGGGCCTGATCGACAAGGACGTGGTGCTCGAGGCCGACGCCGACATCATCGGCCACATCAACGGCGGCCACACCTCGCTGCCCGAGGCGCATGTGTGCGAGCTGTGCGAGAAGAGCACGCGCGCCATCGAGATCGTGCACAACGGCAACGAGAAGGTCGCCATCGCCGCGGCCAAGGCGGCGCTGGAACTCAAGTGCCCGCACCGCGTGATCCTGGGCACCGACGGGCCCGCGGGCTCGGGCGTGCAGCCGCTGGGCATCCTTCGCATGGTGGCGATGCTGTCGTCCATCGCGAACATCCCGGCCGAGCTGGTGTTCTGCTTCGCGACGGGCAACACGGCAAAGATCCGCAAACTCAACTGCGGGCTGATCGAGGTGGGCCGCGATGCCGACTTCGTCTTCATGGACCGCGCGCAGCATTCGCCCGCACCGGGCCTGCTCGAGAGCGTGCAGTTGGGCGACATCCCGGGCGTGGGCATGGTGATGATCGACGGCATCGTGCGCTGCGGCCGCAGCCGCAATACGCCGCCTGCGACGGAGATTCCAGTGGTGGAGTCGGGCGCGCACTGAGCGCCAGCGCCTCTTTTTCTCCTTCCCCTTCTGGGGGAAGGTCGGGATGGGGGCGGGCAGAGTGCCCGATGGATGCGCCGCATGCCCCCACCCCAGCCCTCCCCCGGAAGGGGAGGGAGCAAGACAGCTACTTCGCGCGAAACACCAGGTAGCGCGCCGACAGGAAGTTCACGACCAGCCCCGCGCAGCTTCCCAGCGCCACGCCCGCAGCCGGCGCCCAGGCACCCGTGACCCAATGCAGCACCAGCACATAGGCACCGTAGTTGACGACGGCGCCGCCCAGCATCGTCACGAGATAGCCGAGGTATTCGCGCAGCACGGAGTCGTTGGCGCTTCGCGCGCTGAATGTGTAGCGCCGGTTCAGCGCCCAGGTGGCCGTGGCAGCCGCGAGAAAAGACAGCGCCCGCGCGCCATACCAGCCCAACACTGGTGCCAGCAGGTACAGCACCGCCACATCGACCACGAAGCCCGCCGCGCCGACCACGGCGAACGACAGGAACTCCCGCCCGAGCTTCATTTCGAGGTGCAGTTGCGCACGCCCGGAATCGCCAGGTAGCGCAGCCGCTTGGCCTCCCTGCGTCCAAGTGTCACGGCGTGCATCACCACGCCGCACACCATCGACAGCATCGCGCCCAGCATCGCGCCGGTGGCCAGCACGGCCGTGGGGAGCCGCGGCACCAGGCCGGTGTGCATGTAGGTGACAACGAGCGGAACGACCAGCGCGATCGCGCCCGCCGCGAGCAGCGCCGCGATGATTGAGAAGAACTGCAGCGGCCGCTCGCTCACGAAGAGCTTGCAGATGGTCTTGAGGATGCGCCAGCCGTCGCGGTAGGTCGACAGCTTGCTGTGCGAGCCTTCGGGGCGCGTGCTGTAGGCGGTGCTTTCCTCGGCCCAGGGCATGCGCAGCTCCAGCGCGTGCACGGTGAGCTCGGTCTCGATCTCGAAGCCGCGCGACAGCGCCGGGAACGACTTCGCATAGCGCCGCGAGAACACGCGGTAGCCCGAGAGCATGTCGGTCAGGCCGCCGCCGAACAGCTGCACCACGGCGCCCGTGAGCATGCGGTTGCCCAGGCGATGGCCGGCACGGTAGGTGAGCGCGTTCTGCCCGTCATCGATGCGGTTGCCCACCACCATGTCGAGGTTGCCGTCGATCAGCCGCTGGATCAGGCGGGGCGCCGCGGCGGTTTCGTAGGTGGCGTCTCCATCGACCATCACGTAGATGTCGGCCTCCACGTCGGCGAACATGCGCCGCACCACATTGCCCTTGCCGGGCGCCGCCACGTGCGTGACGATGGCGCCGGCCGCGCGCGCGACGGCGGCCGTGTCGTCGGTCGAGTTGTTGTCGAACACGTGGATCTCCGCGCCGGCAGGCAGGGAGGCGCGGAATCCCTCGACCACCTGGCGAACGGCCAGCGCTTCGTTGAAGCACGGAATGACCGCGGCAATGCGCGGTGCGGCGCTTCTTCGTCGGCTCACGGTGTCATCGTCGGCGTCGGTCATGGTGCGGTGGGAAGGATGCGGTAGGCCCGGCTGCCATCTTGCGCGAACAGCGGGGCGAAGTGGGTGTCGAAGCCGGGGCGGGTCGCAAGCGTCGGCGCCAGGTGGTCCGGCATCACGATGGCGGTGAAGCCCAGCTTGCCGAGCTTGCGCGCCATGTCGCCGGGCGGCAGCAACAAGAAGTCGACATAGCGCCACGGGCCGAGCGTGTCGCCCCAGATCGGATTCGGGCCGTAGTAGATCGCCTCGTTCAGCGCGATCTGGTAGACGCGGCCTGTGGGATGCTGGCGCAGGTAGTCCATCACGGCGTAGCCCGGCACGTGCTTGCGCAGGAACGCTTCGCGGGTCTCGGGCGTGGGCGAGATCATCGCGACCTTGCCCGCGGTCTGACGAACGGACACCGCCGCCAGCACCGCCAGCAGCAGCACCACGACCCAGTCGCCGATTCGGGCCGCGCTGCGCCGGTTGGTAAGCTCGGGCACGCCTTCTGCGGTGGCCGCCTTCATGCCGAACAGCCGGCGCACGCCCGCCGCGATCCAGCCGAACAGTACCTGCCAGCCGATGGCCGCGGTCATCGCGAGCAGTGGGAACGAGGCCGTCAAATACCGCGGGTAGCGCGAAGTCACGACCCACACGGCCAGTGAATAGAAGCAGAACCAGCCGGCAGCGCGCACTGCGGCCGAGCGCTTCCACAAGGCGCCGAAGGGCGCGAGGAACACGGACCAGATCAGCGCGTTCGGCATCTCCGCATGGTCGCGCACGTCGGCCAGCTGCTGCACGTAGTCGGCCGGAATCCATTCGCTGAAGCCGAACACCCGCGCACCAATGGGGTTGAACGGGTCGCCCGTCATGACGGCGTTGCGCGCATACCAGTAGATGCACGGAATCAGGAAGCACAGCAGCGCCAGCGCCCAGGCCTTGGGCCGGCGCTCGTGCCACATGACGAAGAGCGCCACCAGCGGCATGAAGACCAGCGCCTGGTACTTGGAGCCCGCGGCCACGCCGAGGCAGAAGGCGGCAAGCCCCAGCCATCGCATGCCGCTGTGCACCGGCTGCGACTCGCGCCACCACCACAGCGACACGCAGGCCGTGAGCACAAACAGCGCCACGCCCATGTCGATCAGCGCATTCGAATAGTCGCCGAGCCCCAGCCAGATCGCCGCGCCGATGCAGGCGATCAGCCGGTTGGCGTGGAGCATGCCGAGGCGGTAGATCATCACCACCGAGAGACCGCCCGCCAGCGCGTTCAGGAAGTGCGGCAGCACGTCGTCGCCCACCTGCAGGGCGGCGGCGTAGAGCAGGTTGTAGTTGTACGGAAACCAGGGGTAGCGCAGCCACTCGTGGATGCCCAGCGAGCCCTGCTGCGCGACTTCGCGCGCATAGGGCAGGTGGTACATCAGCTCGTCGAAGGCGGCCGGCGGCGCGAGCGGCGCGACCAGTGCAGGCAGTGCGACCAGCACCAGCGCGACCATGGCGATCCGCTCGAAGTAGGTCCACGGCGTGGCGAGGGTGCTCGCACGCAGGGCACGCCGCTCACGCAGCCACGAGGGCAACTGCAGCGCAGCGACCACGACGCCTGCAGCAATCACCGCCAGCGTGGCGCCGGGCTTGAACACGCCGAAGATCGCCAGCGCCTGGAACGCGCAGATGAAGAGGCCCACGCCAAGCGCGACGGCGACCGCCGCTTCGAGCCATGCATCGCGGCGCGGCGGCGGCGCCAGGCGCGCCAGCAACCCGCGCCCCCACCCCCAGCAACCGACGACGAAGACCACGAATGCCGCATAGTGCGCGGCTGCAAACATCAGCTTCTGAATAACAACTCCCGGGGCCGGTCGGCCACGCCGGCCGGCAGGTTCAAAGGTTGGGCGCGAGGAGCCGCTCCAGATCGGACTCGCTCTCCTTGCGCCGCGCGGCCTGGTCCTGCAACTGGTCGTGCCCGATCTTGCCGACGTTGAAGTACGTCGCATCGGGGTGGCTCAGGTAGAAACCACTGACGCTGGCGGCGGGCATCATAGCGAGGCTTTCCGTCAGGGTCATGCCAATGTCCGCGCAGTTCAGAAGGTCGAACATCGGGCCCTTCACGCTGTGGTCCGGGCAGGCCGGGTAGCCCGGCGCGGGACGGATGCCGCGGTATTTCTCCGCGATCATGTCTTCGTTGCTCAGGCCTTCGTCGGGCGCGTAGCCCCAGAGGTCGGTGCGCGCGCGGTGGTGCAGCGATTCGGCAAAGGCCTCGGCCAGCCGGTCGGCCAGAGCCTTGAGCATGATGGCCGAGTAGTCGTCCAGATCGTCGATGAAGTACTTCTCTTTTTTCTCGACACCCAGGCCCGCGGTGACCGCGAACACGCCCACGTAGTCCTTCAGGCCGCTGTCCTTCGGCGCGACGAAGTCGGCCAGGCACCGGCTGGGGCGCATCACGCCGTCGATCGCCTGCTTCTCGGTCTGCTGGCGCATGCCGTACCAGGTGAGCGCGACTTCGCTGCGCGTCTCGTCGGTGTAGAGCTCGATGTCGTCGTCGTTCACCGTGTTGGCGGGCCAGAAGCCGACGATGCCGGCCGCGCTGAGCCAGCGGCCCTCGATCAGGCGCTTGAGCATGCGCTGGCCGTCGGCGTACACGCGCACGGCCTCGGTGCCGACGACTTCGTCCTTCAGGATCGCGGGAAACGGGCCGGCCAGGTCCCAGGTCTGGAAGAACGGGCCCCAGTCGATGTACTTGGCGAGCTCGGTGAGGTCGTAGTTCTTGAACACGCGGCGGCCGATGAACTTGGGCACCGGCGGTGTGTAGTTCGACCAGTCGATCGGCGTCTTGTTGGCGCGCGCCTTGGCGAGCGGCCACATCGGCACCTGCTTCTTGTTGGCGTGCTGAGTGCGCACCTTCTCGTAGTCGGCGTTGATCTCGTCGATGTACGCGGTGGCCTGGTCGGAGAGCAGCGACTGTGCCACGCTCACGCTGCGCGACGCGTCGGGCACGTAGACCACGGGGCCTTCGTAGTGCGGCGCGATCTTCACGGCCGTGTGCACGCGGCTGGTGGTGGCGCCGCCGATCATGAGCGGGATCTTCTTGATGCGGAAATGGTCGTCGCGCTGCATCTCGCCGGCCACGTACTGCATCTCTTCGAGGCTTGGCGTGATGAGGCCCGAGAGGCCCACGATGTCCGCGCCCTCGACCTTGGCACGCGCCAGAATTTCGTGGCACGGGACCATCACGCCCATGTTCACCACTTCGAAGTTGTTGCACTGGAGCACGACGGTGACGATGTTCTTGCCGATGTCGTGCACGTCGCCCTTGACGGTGGCGATGATGATCTTGCCCTTGGTGCGGACGTCGCGGCCGGCGGCCTCGTCGCGCAGCTTTTCTTCCTCGATGTAGGGCAGGAGGTGCGCCACGGCGGACTTCATGACGCGCGCCGACTTCACCACCTGCGGCAGGAACATCTTGCCGGCGCCGAACAGGTCGCCCACGATGTTCATGCCGTCCATGAGCGGGCCTTCGATCACATGCAGCGGACGGCCGCCCTTGGCCAGGATCTGCTGGTAGGCCTCTTCGGTGTCTTCCACGATGAAGTCGGTGATGCCATGCACCATCGCGTGCGAGAGGCGCTGGTTGACATGCACCGGCTGCTCGGGCGTGCCGCGCCATTCGAGGCGCCTGCTCTCGTCCTTGGCACCGCTCTTGGCGGTCTCGGCCACTTCGACCAGGCGCTCGCCGGCGTCCGGACGGCGATTGAGCACCACGTCTTCGACGCGCTCGCGCAATTCGGGTTCGAGGTCGTCGTACACGCCCACCATGCCGGCGTTGACGATGCCCATGTCCATGCCCGCCTTGATCGCGTGGTACAGGAACACGGTGTGGATGGCTTCGCGCATCGGGTCGTTGCCGCGGAAGCTGAAGCTCACATTGCTCACGCCGCCCGACACCTTGGCGCCCGGCAGGTTCTCCTTGATCCAGCGCACGGCGTTGATGAAGTCGACCGCGTAGTTGTCGTGCTCCTCGATGCCGGTGGCGATGGCGAAGATGTTCGGGTCGAAGATGATGTCCTCGGGCGGAAAGCCCACCTCGTCCACCAGGATGCGGTAGGCGCGCTCGCAGATCTCGACCTTGCGCTCGTAGGTGTCGGCCTGGCCCTTTTCGTCGAAGGCCATGACCACGGCGGCGGCGCCATAACGCTTGACCAGCTTGGCCTCGTGCTTGAACTTGTCCACGCCCTCCTTCATGGAGATGGAGTTGACGATGCCCTTCCCCTGGATGCAGCGCAGGCCCGCCTCGATCACCTCCCACTTGGAGCTGTCGACCATCACCGGCACGCGCGCGATGTCGGGCTCGCTGGCAATGAGGTTCAGGAAGCGGACCATCGCGACCTTGCTGTCGAGCATGGCCTCGTCCATGTTGATGTCGATCACCTGGGCGCCGTTCTCGACCTGCTGGCGCGCAACGGCCAGGGCCTCTTCGAACTGGCCGTTCAGGATCATCCGCGCGAAGGCCTTGGAACCGGTGACGTTGGTGCGTTCGCCGATGTTGACGAACAGCGTCCCCGCGCCGATGGCGACCGGCTCGAGGCCGGACAGCTTCATGGGGGGAACGGCAATCTGTGGGGTCTGGGCCATGGGCTCACCTGCGAAAGGAACAAACAGGCGAGCGTCGTTTTGGAATCCCAAGCCTGACAGCCCGCCTGGCGAACTGCTGCAACGCTCCTTGGGAGGGGATGGATTTTAAGGTCCTTCGCAACGGTCCGCGGGAAAGCCCTAGTTTGGCCGCACGGACACCCTCACAGAATGCGGGCGCGCCATCCATAAAAAAGCGAACGTTCGTGTTTTTTTCTGAAAACAAAGGAATGACAAAGATGCTGAGACAAAGGAATTCGAGGCTGTTGCGCCTCACCGCCCGCCCGGTCTGCGCCGCACTGCTTTTCGGCCTGGTGGGGATCACGACCCTGAGCCAAGCGGCCATCACCGACACCCCCACGCAGGTCCAGGCCCGGGTGACATCCAGCGAAGCGAAGACCAAGAACCCGATCGTGCTCGTGCACGGCCTCTTCGGCTTCGACAACGTGCTGGGCGTCGACTACTTCTATCGCATCCCCGAGAGCCTGGCCGGCGCGGGCGCGAAGGTGTACGTGGCCCAGGTCTCGGGCGCCAACAGCTCCGAGATCCGCGGCGAGCAGCTGATCCAGGAGCTGAAGAACCTGCGGGCGCTCTCGGGCAATCCATCGCTCAAGTTCAACCTCGTCGGCCATTCGCAGGGCGCGCCCACCGCGCGCTATGTGGCGGCGGTGGAGCCCGGGCTGGTCGCCTCGGTCACCTCCGTGGGCGGGGCCAACGGCGGCTCGAAGGTGGCGGACCTGTTGCGCAAGATTCCCGAGGGCAGCGCCGCCGAAGCGCTGGCTGCGAAGGCGCTGAAGCTGGTCACGCTGCTCATCGGCGCGCTGTCGGGCAAGGACCCGAGCCAACTGCCCGAGGTGCCACTGAACGCGCTCAACTCGCTGACCACGGCCGGCGGCGCGGCCTTCGATGCCAAGTTTCCTCAGGGCCGCCCTGCCCCGGGCTCCTCGTGCGACGTGAAGAGCGGCCCGGCCGAAGCGAACGGCGTGCGTTACTACTCGTGGTCCGGCGTGCAGCCGCTCACCAACGCATTGGACGCGAGCGACGTGGCCTTGGGCGGGCTGAGCCTGGTCGCCTTCGGAAGCGAGACCAACGACGGCCTGCTGGCCGTGTGCACCACCCGCCTGGGCACGCACCTGGGCGACTACCGCCAGAACCATCTGGACGAGGTCAACCAGCTCTTCGGCCTGACCTACGCGGGCCTCTGGACGCTGTTCGAGAAGAAGCCGGTGCAGCTCTACCAGGAGCAGGCCGCGCGATTGAAGAACGCAGGCCTCTGACGATGATGCGGCGCGTTTCACTGTGAGACCGCTGCAGCTCGGCGCGATGGCGTGCGCTGCGGCGCTCGCAATCCTTGCCGGATGGTGGCTGGTGGACGGGCAGACGCCGGCAGACGCCCCGGCCGCGGTGGTGGCGACATCCGCCGCCACCGGCCCGGGCGCCGTAGGGCCGGCAGCGCAGCCGACCGGCGACGTCCGCCCCGCCCCAGATGCCATGCTGAACCCGTCGCTGATCCTCATCTTCGAGAGCGCACTCGCCGAGGCGCAGGCCACCGGCAAGGCTGCCTTCATGGCGATGGCGCCCGGCCTGCTCGCCAAGCGCCTGCCGGCCGAGTTGATCGCCCGCGCGATGGGATTGCTGGAGCGCTACATCGACATGCAGGAATCCATGCAGGCCCTGCCGCCGCCCGATGCCGGCGACCCCGCGTCCTTGCGCAAGACCATCGAGGCGCGCGCCGAGGTGCGGCGCAGGTATTTCGCGCCCGAGGAAATCGAAGGCCTCTTCGGCGACGAGATCCGCCAGGACACCCTCATGGCCGACAAGATGGCGCTCGCCCGCGACGCCAACCTTACGCCTGAGGAACGCGAGGCCGCGGCCAAGCGCAGTGAGGAAGCCTTGCTCACGCCGGAGCAGCGCGAGCAGCGCCGCGCCTTCACCGCGCAGGTCGACGTGCAGCGCCAGACCGACGCCATGAACGCGCGCGGCACCAGCGCCCAGGAACGCTTTGCCGAACGCAGCGCCGCCTACGGCTACGAGGCAGCCCGCCAGCTGGCTGCGCTCGACCAGGAAAACCAGGACTGGAACAACCGCCTGGACCAGTACGCCAACGCGCCCCCGGAACAGCAGGATCAGCTGCGCGAGTCGCTGTTCAACGAGCGCGAGCGCCTGCGCCTGGCCGGCGCACTGGCGCTGCGGGGGTCGCGGGCTACGCCGTCTGGGCAGATCCCATCGCCGAGCGCGGCAGGCCAAACACCCGGTCGAAGCCCCAGTTAAAGACGAAGGTGTAGACCAGGAAGAACAGCACCAGGCCCAGGTCCATCACCAGCGCCTGCCAGAGCGTCACGCCCAGGCCCCAGGCGAACAGGGGCACCAGGAATGCGATCAGCCCGCCCTCGAAGCCGATGGCGTGGGCGATGCGGCGGCGAACGCTGCGTCCGCGCACGGCCTGGCGCGATTCCCAGCGCTCGAAGAGCGCGTTGAAAACCAGGTTCCAGATCACCGCGACGACCGAGGCCGCCACCGCCAGCACGCCGGAATGGCCGAGCCCCGCGTCCGTCATCAGGGCCAGGCCGGCGCTGGCGCACACGATGGCGATCCCTTCGTACAGGGAGATGTAGACGACACGACGCTGGAGCCCTTGCATGACTTTTCCTCTGAGAACTTGAATGCGATGGCTGAACTTTATTTGCCATTTACTGATATAAAAAGTCATCTTGTTTCAATTAAATTGATAGATCGGACGCCATGGCCTTTTCCAGCGACAACGTCGAGGTGTTCCTGGCTGTGATCGACCACGGCTCCTTTTCGGCTGCCGCGCGGGCGCTTCATAAGGTGCCGTCGGCCGTCAGCATGGCCATCGCGAGCCTGGAGGCCGAGCTCGACCTGCCCCTGTTCGACCGCAAGGGCCGCGAACCGCAGCCCACCGCCGCCGCCCGCTCGCTGGAGCCGCAGGCGCGGATGCTCGCGGCACAACTCAAGCAACTGCAGGTGCAGGCGCTCGCGCTCACCCAAGGGCTGGAAAACCGCCTGACGCTCGCCATCGCGCCCGAACTCCTGGCCGCCCCCTGGAGCGGGCCGCTGGCTGAACTGGCGCAGGAATACCCGCTGCTGCAGGTCGAGGTGCTGGCCGCGCCGCAAGCCGACGCGCTGGCACTGCTGCACAGCGGCCGCGCGCAACTGGCGCTGGTGTTCGAACGCCCGAGCCTCGACGGCCGCGAAGGTTTTCAGGAAGTGGGCAGCGACACCATGGTGGCCGTGATGGCCCCCGACCACCCGGCGCTCGTCGCGGCGGCCGGCGAGCGGCTGCGGGAAGAGCACCTCACGAACACCCGGCAGATCGTCGTCGCCGGGCGCGATCTGGCCACCAGCGATCCGCGTTTCGTGTTCGCGCGCCACGTCTGGCGCACCGACAACGCGCTGGCCGCGCTGAGCCTGATCACCGCAGGCCTCGGCTGGGGCTGGCTGCCGCGCAATTTCGCGCGGCCGCATGTGGCGGCGGGTGCGCTGGTCGAAATCCCGTTCGAGAACCTCGGCAACGGGCTGGACCTCTGGGTCGATGTGGTGTGGTCAAGGGAGCGCCCGCTGGGGCTGGGCGCGCAGCGCTTCGTGGCGCTGATCGCGCGGGATCGGCAGGCGGCCGCGCACGCAGCGGCCGCGACCTAGGCGGTCTCGGTTTCGCGGTAGAAGCCGGCGCTGTTGCTGCCGAGCGCGCGTCCCGCAACCGGCGCCACGGCCTTGCCGATGGCCGCGATGTGGTCCGGCGTGGTGCCGCAGCAGCCGCCCACGATGTTCACCAGCCCCGCGGCCGCGAACTCGTGCAGCAGGCGCGAGGTCACGTCAGGCGTCTCGTCGAAGCCGGTGTCGCTCATCGGGTTGGGCAGGCCCGCGTTCGGGTAGCAGCTGATGAAGGTGTCACCCGCCACGCGCGCCAGTTCCTGGATATAGGGGCGCATCAGCGCCGCGCCCAGCGCGCAATTGAGGCCGATGGCCAGCGGGCGCGCATGCCGCACGCTGTGCCAGAACGCGGTGACGGTCTGGCCGCTCAGGATGCGGCCCGAGGCGTCGGTCACGGTGCCGCTGATGATCAGTGGCAGGCGCTCGCCGCTGTTGTCGAAGTACTCGTCCACCGCGAACAGCGCCGCCTTGGCATTGAGCGTGTCGAAGATGGTCTCGACCAGGATCACGTCGGCACCGCCCTCGACCAGCGCTTCGGTCTGCTCGTAGTAGGCCGCGCGCAGCGATTCGAAATCGACGTTGCGTGCACCCGGGTCGTTCACGTCGGGGCTGATGCTCGCGGTCTTGGGCGTCGGGCCGAGGGCGCCGGCCACGAAGCGGGGCTTGTCGGGCGTGCTGAACTTGTCGCAGGCCGCGCGCGCGAGCTTGGCGGATTCGAGGTTCATCTCGCGCGCCAGGTGCGCCATCTTGTAGTCCTCCTGCGCGATGGTGGTCGCGCCGAAGGTGTTGGTCTCGATGAGGTCGGCGCCCGCTGCGAGGTAGCCCTCGTGGATGTCGGAGATCACGTCGGGCCGGGTGAGCGAGAGCAGCTCGTTGTTGCCCTTCACGTCGCGCTCGAAGTCCTTGAAGCGCTCGCCGCGGTACTGCGCCTCGGTGAGCTTGAAGCGCTGGATCATCGTGCCCATGGCGCCATCGAGGATGGCGATGCGCTTTTCGAGGATGCCGGCCAATGCCTGGCCGCGGGTATAGATGACGGGCTTCATAACCTGCGATTGTAGAAAAGCAGGCTTGCCCTGCCGCCCGTCAGTGCTTTGCCTGGCCTTCGACGAAGGCCAGCACCGCCTCGATCATCCGCCGCACGTGCGGCTGCACGCCTGCTGCCACCTCGGGCAGGTAGTCGAAGGGCAGCGTTTCCTGCATGTAGCTCGACTGCGTCATCTCCAGCTGCACTGCATGCACGCCGCCGGCCGGGTTGCCGTACTGGCGCGTGATGTGGCCGCCCTTGAAGCGGCCGTTGAGCACGCCGGTGTAGCCCGTTGCCGATTCAGCGATGCCCAGCAGCGTGGCGGCCAGCGCCGGATCGCAACTCGTGCCGTTTCCCGTGCCCAGGTTCAGGTCGGGCAGCTTGCCTTCGAAGAAGCGCGGCAGCACCGAGCGGATCGAATGCGCGTCCCACAGCGCGATGGTGCCGTGGGCGGCCTTCAGGCGGTCGAGCTCGGCTTGCAATTGGCGGTGGTACGGGTGCCAGATCGCGTCGCGGCGCCGGGCCACTTCTTCGTCGTCCGGCAGGTCGTCGCTCGATGCGTAGACCGGCGTGTCGTCGAAGGTGTCGACCGGGCACAGGCCGGTGACGCTCTGGCCGGGGTAGAGGCTGGCGCCATCCGGCGGACGGTTCAGGTCGATCACGTAGCGCGAGTGCGTGGCCACGAGCACCGAGGCGCCGAGTTCATCGGCGAAGTCGTAGAGCCGCTCGAGGTGCCAGTCGGTGTCGGGCACATGGCGCGCCTCGTCGGTGAGGCGGGCCGCCAGCGCGGGCGGCACGTGGGTGCCGACGTGCGGCATCGAGATCAGCAGCGGTCGCGTGCCCTGGCGGAAGCGGAACGCCGGTTCGGCGGTTGTGAAGGCCATGGATTCAATCCTTGAGAAGTTGGGTGCGCGCGGCCACGAAGGCGGACGCGGATTCGTCGTGCAGCGTATGGCGTCCGGCCGAGACGCGCTCGCGGCCGGCCACCCAGACCGCATCGATGGCGGAGGTGCGGTGGCTCGCGAAGACGTGGGCCGAGAGCATGTCGGGCGCGGGCAGCCCCTGCAACGCAACGTGCGCCGCATCGAGCACGACGAAGTCGGCCTGCTGCCCCACAGCGAGCCCGCCGACCGCGCGGCCGGAGGCCTGCGCCCCGCCCTGCACCGCTTCGAGCGTGAGCGCGGTGGCGACATGCGGTTGTGCCGCACTCGCGCCGACGTTGCGCTGTCGTTTGGCCAAACGCTGGCTGTATTCAAGCATCAGCAATTCTTCGGCCGCGTTGACGCTGGCGTGGCTGTCGGAGCCCACGCCCCATGCGCCGCCATGGCTGCGCCACTTGGAAAAATCGAAGATGCCGTCGCCGAGGTTCGCCTCAGTCGTCGGGCACAGGCCCGCGACCGCCCCGCTCTTGGCGGCGTACTCGTACTCGGCATCGTTCATGTGCGTCGCGTGGACGAGGCACCAGCGCGCATCGACCGGTGCATGGTCCAGCAGCCATTCGACGGGGCGCAGACCGCTCCACTCGATGCAGTCGTCCACTTCCTTGGTCTGCTCGGCGATGTGGATGTGGATCGGTGCCGTGCGGTCGATGGCTTCGAGGCCCGCGACGGCATCGCGCAGCGCCTCGGGCGGCACTGCGCGCAGCGAATGCGGCGCCATGCCCAGGCGCGCGCCCTGCGCATCGCACGCGGGCTTGAGCGCTTCGAGCAGGCGCAGCATCGATTCGGTCGAGCGCACGAAGCGGCGCTGGCCTTCGTTGGGCGGCTGGTCGCCGAAGCCGCTGGTCTGGTAGAGCACCGGCAGCAGCGTGAAGCCGATGCCGGTCTTCTGTGCGGCGCGCAGCAGCGCGAGGCTCAGCGTCGCGTCGTCGGCATAGGGGCGGCCGTCGGCGTCGTGGTGCACGTACTGGAACTCGCACACGCTGGTGTAGCCCGCTTCGAGCATCTCGGCATAGAGCCAGGTCGCGATGGCTTCCATGTGCTGCGGACCGAGACGCGCGGCAAAGCGGTACATCAGCGTGCGCCAGCTCCAGAAGCTGTCGTGCTGTTCGGCGCGGTGTTCGGTGAGGCCCGCGAAGGCGCGCTGGAAGGCGTGCGAATGCAGGTTGGGCATGCCGGGGATCACGGGGCCCGTCGCCACCTGCGCGCCTGCGGGGGATTGCGCGGCGGACTGCACTTGCGTGAGCTGGCCGGCGTCGTTCCACGTCAGCAGGACGTTCTTTGCCCAGCCCGCGGGCAGCAGCGCATCGGCTGCGAAGAGTGTTTGTCTTGCTCCCTCTCCCCCTGGGAGAGGGTTGGGGCGAGGGCTGTCGGCCTTCGATAACGCCGTCGTCGTATTCATGGCCGCAGGCCCTCACCCTGCCCTCTCCCAGAGGGAGAGGGGAAAGAAATACAAATGCGGCCCTGGCGCACCGCGGTGCGCAGCGGCCGTTGGCCGAACCAGTACGCGAGTTCGGCCGCATCGCGCACGTTCCACAGCATGAAGTTCGCGGGCATGCCCACGGCAATCGCGCCGTGCGTGGCCTCGAGGCCCAGCGCGCGCGCCGCATGCACCGTGACACCTGCGAGCGCCTCAGGCACCGTCAGGCGGAACAGCGTGCACGCCATGTTCACCATCAGCAGAAGGCTCAGCGCCGGGGACGTGCCGGGGTTGTGGTCGGTGGACACGGCCATCGGCACGCCCGCGGCGCGCAGCGCTTCGATGGGCGGCAGGTGCGTGTCGCGCAGCGTGTAGTAGGCGCCGGGCAGCAGCACGGCCACGGTGCCCGACTGGCGCATCGCCTCGATGCCGTCGGCCGACAGGTGCTCGATGTGGTCGCACGAGAGCGCGCCATAGCGCGCGGCCAGCGCGGCGCCGCCCATGTCGGAGAGTTGCTCGGCATGCAGCTTGACCGGCAGGCCCAAAGCCTTCGCGGCCTGGAAGACCTGCTCGGTTTCTTCGAGCGAGAAGGCGATGCGTTCGCAGAACACATCCACCGCATCGACCAGCCCCTCGGCCGCGAGTGCGGGCAGCATCTCGCGGCAGACGAGATCGATGTAGTCGCTGCTGCGCCCCGCGTATTCGGGCGGCAAGGCGTGTGCGCCTAGAAAGGTGGTGCGCGCCGTGACGCCATAGGCTTCGCCGAGGCGCCGCGCCACGCGCAACTGCTTGCGCTCGTGTTCCAGCGATAGGCCGTAGCCCGACTTGATCTCGATGGCGCATACGCCATCGGCTAACAGCTGTTCGAGGCGCAGTGCGGCCTGCGCGAAGAGCGTGTCTTCATCGGCCTCGCGCGTGGCGCGCACCGACGAGACGATGCCGCCGCCGGCCTTCGCCACTTCTTCGTACGTGGCGCCCGCGAGCCGCATCGCGAATTCGTTCGCGCGCTGGCCGCCGTAGACCAGGTGCGTGTGGCAATCGACGAGGCCGGGCGTGACGAGCGCGTCGCCGCCGTCATGCGCGACAAGGCCCGCGAACTCGGCCGGCAATGCGCTGCGCGCGCCGACCCAGCGGATCTCGCCTTGCGCGACCACGATGGCGGCTTCGACGCTGGCGTCGGTCGCAAGGCGCAGGCCGGTCCAGAGGCCGTCTGCCGATGGATATGTGTTTGCAGGGTTCATCGTCTTCTTCTTTCTGCAGGTTACGCCGGCACGATGCGCACGGCCACCAGCCGCGCGTCTTCGCTCTCCGGCACCGCGTGCCATGCCTGCGGCACGTCGGCCCAGTGCAAGCCCTCGCCTTCGGCGCAGTGTTCGTCGTTCAACCGCCATGCGCCGCGCAGCGCCAGCAGCACGCCGTGCGGTGCGGCTCCGATGGCCGCGGCATGGTCCAGCACCTGCACATCGGCACGCCACTGGCCATGGCGCGTCATCACGTTGAAATCGTTCGAGGCGCCGCCCAGCAGCGTGCAGTCGATCGCTTCATCGCCGCTGAAGGCGAACGGTTGGTGGGGCACGTCGAGTCGGTGTTCTATGCGCCCGTCGTGCGTGAAGAGCCGCACCCCGTCGCCTTCGAGCAGCATGATGCTGCGGGCTATGCCGGGGAACACGGAGAACGGGCCTGCGGCGGCGATGGTGGCGATGCTCACGCGCCAGCCGAAGCTGTCGAGCGCGGCGCCCTGCGGCCAGCTTGCGATCTCCTGGGTGGTGCCGCCGCCGTTTTTCCAGGGCGTGGCGGGCAGCGTGGCGCGCGTGAAACGAGTCACCTTGCTCATGACCGTCCCTCTTGCTCCTTCCCCTTCCGGGGGAAGGCTGGGATGGGGGCAGCGCCCAACGAGCGCCGTGCCTGGGTCGAGGCCGTCGTGCCCCCACCCCTGCCCTCCCCCGGGAGGGGAGGGAGAAATTCAAAACGCGCGCGCATGTTCATCGCATCAACCCGCCTTGCCGCAGCTTCTGCTCGAAGTGCCGCAGCACCAGCGTCATCGTGCCGGTCAGCACGAAGTACACGAGCGCGATGGCCAAGTACACCTCCAGCGACCGGTACGACACGCTGATGATCTTCTGCCCCTCGTGCATCACGTCGTGAATCGTCAGCAGCGACACCAGCGCCGAGTTCTTGATGAGCGCGATGAACTCGTTGCCCAGCGGCGGAATCATGCGCACCACCGCCTGCGGCAGCACGATCTGGCGCATCGCGACGCCGGGCGTCATGCCAAGCGACTGCGCGGCCATCGTCTGGCCTTTGTCGATCGACTGGATCGCGCCGCGCACGATCTCCGAGACGTACGCGCCGGAGTACACGCCGAGCCCCAGCACGCCGCACAGGAATGCGGGCAGCAGGATGCCGAAGTGCGGCAGGCCGAAGAACAGGATGAACAGCTGCACCAGCAGCGGCGTACCGCGAATGACCGCCACATACGCGGTGCACACGCCGTAGATCCAGCGCCGCTTCGGGTTCAGCCGCCCGATGCCGACGATGAGGCCGAGCACGCAGCCGAGGGCGAGCGCGCACGCGGTGATTTCCACCGTGACGAGCGCACCGCGCAGCAGGTCGGGCCAGCCCTGCCAGACCGGCGAGAAGTCGAGATCCATTGCCTGCTTACTTGGCGTTGGCGCTGAACCACTTCTTCACGATCTGGTCGTAGGTGCCGTCGGCTTTCAGCTTCTCGATGGCGCCGTTCACCGCCTTGGTGAGCTCGGGCGTGTCCTTGCGGATGGCCATGCCGTATTCCTCGGTGGTGATCTGCTCGGGCAGCACCTTCAGGCCGCCGCGCGTGCGCACGTACTGGTAGGCGGCGGGCTTGCCGGTGACGGCGGCGTCGGCGCGGCCGATGTCCACGAGGTTGAACATCTCCTGGTTCTTCTCGACTTCCATCAGCTGCACCTGCGGGTACTTTTCCTTCGTGAAGGCGACGGACTTGGTGCCCACCTGCACGCTGACCTTCTTGCCGTTGATGTCGGCCGGCGCCTTGATGGCCGTGTTGCCGTCCTTCACCATCACCACGAGGCCGCCTGCGTAGTAGGGCACGGTGAAGTCGACCACCTTCTTGCGCTCGTCGGTGATGTAGATGGCCGAGACGGCCATGTCGAAGCGTTTGGAAATGAGGCCCGGCACGAGCCCTTTGAAGTCGATGTCGATCCATTCGACCTTCCGGCCCAGCGTCTTGCCGATGGCTTCGACCAATTCCACGTCGAAGCCGGTGCGCTTGCCGTTCTCCACGAACTCCATCGGCGGGAAGGTGGCATCGGTGGCCACGCGCAGCGGCTCGCCCTGCGCGTGTGCGGCGCCAGCAAGACCGAAGAGAGCGGCGGCGGCAACGGTGAAAAGAGTGCGACGGGTGTTCATGAGGCGGGGCTTCCGTGGGTTTGAAAAAGGTAGGAGCGACTGGCTACTGCAGCGCGCGGGAGATGCGGGCCGCCGTGACGACGGTCATGTGGAGCAATGCAGCTTCCATGCCCTGGACGCGCGTGATCGGCGCCATGAGCGTGATCGCGCCGCGCAGGCGCCGGCCCGAGGCCAGCACCGGTGCGCTCGCGCCCCAGACGCCGGCATCGACCTCGCCCTGCGTCACGGCATGACCCGCCTCTCGAATCGCATCGAGCTCGGCGGCGCGTTCGGCACGGCGCACGGCGCTTTCACCGAGGCCGTCGAGCAAGGCGTCGCGCTGGTCGAGCGGCATGTGCGCGAGCAGGCACTTGGCGCTCGCGCCGTCGCTGGCCGGCACGCTGCGGCCCCGGTCGAACGAGCAGCGCAGCGAATGTTCGCTGTCGATCATCTCCAGGCACACCACGCGGTCGTTCACCGCGGTGACCAGCGCCACGCTCTCGTGGCTCTGCTGCACCAGCGCGCGCATGTCGGCGCGGGCGGCCATGACGAGGTCGGAGTTGCCGTCGAAGCCGCTGGCCAGCTGCACGCTGACCGGGCCCGGCGAGTAGCGCCCGTCCGACTCCATCACGAAGCCCCAGCGGCGCAGCGTGGCGATCTGGCGGTACAGCGTGCTCTTGACGAGGCCCGTGGCCTGCACCAGTTCGGCCGCCGTCATCGCGACCTTGCTCTGCGCCAGCACCGACAGCACGAACAGCGCGCGGTCGTTGTGGGCGGGGGCATCGGTCGGGGGCGTCATCGCAGGCAGTATCTTGCTCGCCGTTCTCACTTCCAAGCCCCGATTCCCACCGGGTGGGAATGGGCCGGATTTTTACTTCTACCTTTGTCTTACCGGCTTTCGCGGCAAGGCCCGCTCAGCGCACCATCGGCAGCTTCAGGCCCTGCTTCTTCGCGGTGGCGACGGCGATGTCGTAGCCCGCATCCGCATGGCGCATGACACCGGTGGCCGGGTCGTTCCACAGCACGCGCTCGATGCGCTTGGCCGCGGCATCGGTGCCGTCGCACACGATCACCACGCCCGAGTGCTGCGAGTAGCCCATGCCGACGCCGCCGCCGTGGTGCAGGCTGACCCAGGTGGCACCGCCCGCGGTGTTGAGCAGCGCGTTGAGCAGCGGCCAGTCGCTCACCGCATCGGTGCCGTCCTTCATCGCTTCGGTTTCGCGGTTGGGGCTGGCGACCGAGCCGGTGTCGAGGTGATCGCGGCCGATGACGATGGGCGCTTTCAGCTCCCCGTTCTTCACCATCTCGTTGAAGGCCAGGCCCGCGATGTGACGCTCGCCCAGGCCCAGCCAGCAGATGCGCGCGGGCAGGCCCTGGAAGGCGATGCGCTCGCGCGCCATGTCGAGCCAGCGGTGGGTGTGCGTGTTCTCGGGGAACAGCTCCTTGATCTTGGCGTCGGTCTTGTAGATGTCTTCGGGGTCTCCCGAGAGCGCCACCCAGCGGAACGGGCCCTTGCCTTCGCAGAAGAGCGGGCGGATGTACGCGGGCACGAAGCCGGGGAAGTCGAAGGCGTTCTTCACGCCTTCGTCGAACGCCACCTGGCGGATGTTGTTGCCGTAGTCGACCGTGGGAATGCCCATGGCCTGGAAGTCGAGCATGGCCTGCACGTGCACGGCGCAAGACTTCGCAGCCGCCTTCGTGAGCGCGTCGTGCTGCGACGCGTCTTTCATCGCGGCCTGCCATTGCGGCACGGTCCAGCCCGAGGGCAGGTAGCCGTTGATCAGGTCGTGCGCGGAGGTCTGGTCGGTCACGAGATCGGGCTTGATACCGCCGGCCTTCGCGCGCTTGACCAGTTCCGGAAGGATGTCGGCCGCGTTGCCCAGCAGCGCGATCGACACGGCTTCCTTCGCATCGGTGTGCTGCTTGATGAGTTCGAAGGCATGGTCGATATCGCGTGCCTGCTTGTCGACATAGCGCGTGCGCAGGCGAAAGTCGATGCTCGACTGCTGGCACTCGATGTTGAGCGATACAGCGCCGGCCAGCGTGGCAGCAAGCGGCTGCGCACCGCCCATGCCGCCGAGGCCGGCCGTGAGGATCCACTTGCCTGCCCAGCTGTTGTTGTAGTGCTGGCGGCCGGCTTCGACGAAGGTCTCGAAGGTGCCCTGCACGATGCCCTGGCTGCCGATGTAGATCCAGCTGCCGGCCGTCATCTGGCCATACATGAAGAGGCCCAGGCGGTCGAGCTCGTTGAAGTGTTCCCAGTTGGCCCACTTGGGCACGAGGTTCGAGTTGGCGAGCAGCACGCGCGGTGCGTTCTCGTGCGTCTTGAACACGCCGACCGGCTTGCCCGACTGGATGAGCAGCGTCTCGTCGTCGTTCAGTTCCTTCAGCGACGCAAGGATCTGGTCGTAGCAGGCCCAGTTGCGCGCAGCGCGGCCGATGCCGCCGTACACCACGAGGTCCTGCGGACGCTCGGCCACCTCGGCGTCGAGGTTGTTCTGCAGCATGCGGTAAGGCGCCTCGGTGAGCCAGCTCTTGCAGTTGAGCGTGCTGCCGCGCGGGGCGCGGATCACGCGCGTGGGGTCATGGCGCGGATCGGCGAGGTCGGTGTTGTTCAGGGCGAATTTTTCGGGAGCGTTCATGGCGTGGTTCTCCTAGCGAGTGATGTTTTACGAGTGACTGGGCAGGATGTTCAGCAGCGCGGCCGGCAGCTCGGCCTTGAGCGCCCACTGGCGCATGGCTTCGATGTCGGGGGCGAGGTAACGGTCGCGTTCGAGGAAGGCGACCTTCTGGCGGATGGCCGCGAATTCTGCTTCGACGAGCGGCGAGCTCTTGAGCCCGCGCTTGAGTTCGATGCCTTGCGCGGCGGCCATCGCTTCGATGCCGACCACCACCGCGGTGTTGTTGACCATGTCGCCGAGCCGGCGCGCGGCGAAGGTGGCCATCGAGACGTGATCTTCCTGGTTGGCCGACGTGGGCAGGCTGTCGACGCTCGCGGGGTGGGCGAGTGACTTGTTCTCCGACGCGAGTGCAGCGGCCGTGACCTGCGCGATCATGAATCCGGAGTTCAGGCCGCCATCGCGCACCAGGAACGGCGGCAGGCCCGACAGGCCCGTGTCCAGCAGCAACGCGATGCGGCGCTCCGCGATCGCGCCGACTTCGCTCACGGCCAGCGCAATGATGTCGGCCGCGAAGGCGACCGGCTCAGCGTGGAAGTTGCCGCCCGAGATCACTTCGCCCGTGTCGCAGAACACGAGCGGGTTGTCCGATGCGGCGTTCGCTTCGATGACCAGCACGCGCGACGCATGCGCGAGGTTGTCGAGGCAGGCGCCCATCACCTGCGGGATGCAGCGCACCGAGTACGGGTCTTGCACGCGGCCGCAGTCGGCATGCGACGGGACGATCTCGCTGCCTTCGAGCAGCGTGCGCACGGCGCCGGCGACTGCCATCTGGCCGGGTTGGCCGCGTGCGGCGTGGATGCGCGCGTCGAAGGGCTTGATCGAACCCTGGATCGCTTCGAGCGAGAGCGCACCCGACATCAGCGCTGCAGCGAACACGTCTTCCGCACCGAAGAGGCCGGCGAGTGCCAACGCAGTCGACACCTGCGTGCCGTTGAGCAGCGCGAGGCCTTCCTTGGGGCCGAGCACGAAGGGTTCGAGGCCGATGCTGCGCATCGCTTCGGCGCCGCTGACCTTCTTGCCGTCAGCCAGCGTCGCTTCGCCCTCACCGATCAGCACGCAGGCCATGTGCGCGAGCGGCGCGAGGTCGCCCGATGCGCCGACCGAACCCTTGCAGGGAATGCTGGGCGTGACGCCCGCATTGAACAGCGCCAACAGCGCATCGACCAGCGCGGGCCGCACGCCCGAGTGCCCGCGCGCCAGGCTCACCGCCTTGGTCGCGAGGATCATGCGCACCACCGGCGCGGCCAGCGGCTCGCCCGTGCCCACGCTGTGCGAGAGCACGAGGTTGCGCTGCAATTCGGCCAGGTGGTCGTTGCCGATGCGCGTGCTCGCGAGCTTGCCGAAGCCGGTGTTGATGCCATAGACCACCTGGTCGTTCTCGACGATGTGGCGCACCGCCGCCTCGGCCTTCTGCATGCCGTCGAGCACCGACGGATCGAGCACAAGCCGCACGCCGCCAGCCTGGATGCGGCGCAGCATCGCAAGATCGACCTTGCCGGGCGTGAGGGTCAGGGTGGTGTCGGAGGAAGCTTTGTGATTGCTTGGCATGTGAACCTGTCTATACAAGTAGTTGCGAGAGATAACGATCGTTCTGCGAGACGAAAAAAGCTACCCGAAGCTGGGGTTGCCGTCGGCTCGGAAGCGGCTGCCCAGGCTGTAGCGCGACGCGGGATGCAGGCAGCGCACCCAGGTCACGGGCGTGTTGCGCGTCCACGTGCGGCGCGTGAGCAGGAGGCAGGGATCGGTGACTTCCATTGCGAGCCGCTCGGCCTGTTCGGCGTTGGGCAGCACGGCATCGACGACGTGTTCGATCTGGTCGAAGGGCACGTTGCGCACCAGGTACTCGCTGGGGGGCATCGCGCTGAAGTCCTGCTCGAGGTAATCGGGCACGACCTGCGGATTGACGTAGCGCTCTTCAAGCTGCACCGGCGTGTCGTTCTCCAGGTGCAGGCAGGCGCTGTGGAACACCGAGTCGCCCGCGCGCAGGTCGAGCCACGCGGCCACGTCGGGCGAGGCGGCGATGCGCTCGACCGCGAGCATCTCGCATCGGTAGTCGTGGCCGCGCTGGCGGATTTCGCTCGCGATGTTGGCGATCTGCAGCAGCGTCGATTGCGGCTTGTTCTCCGCCACGAAACTGCCCACGCCCGCCACGCGCACGATGCGGCCCTGCTCCACCAGCTCGCGCAGCGCGCGGTTCACCGTCATGCGCGCCATGCCGAACTGCGCGACCAGCTCGTGCTCCGAAGGCAGGCGGTGGCCGGGCGGCCAGGTGCCGTCCTGGATCTTGCGGGAGATGTGATCCTTGACTTGCGCGTAGAGCGCGAGGGTCGGCAGGTCGCGTTTCATCGTGCGGTCAGAAGGTGTGAATGAATCCGGCGTGCCCGAGCAGCCCGCCCAGGCGCGCCCGATCAAGGCGCAAAGCGCAGCCATAGCTCGGGCTATGGCGAGCATTTGCAACGCCGAGCGGGTGTGTCTGGGCGGGATGAGCGGGCATGGCGGGTTCGTTCATACCTTCTTAATGCTCCGCCGCAGCCATCGACTCGGCGCGGATTTCTTCCGTCAGGCGCGCCTTGATGTCCATGAACTCCGGCGAGGTCTTGATCGTGTAGCTGCGCGGATGCGGAAAATCCACCGCGATCTCGGTCTTGATGCGCCCCGGCCGCGCGCTGAACACCGCCACGCGATTGGCCATGAAGATCGCCTCGTCGATGTCGTGCGTGACGAAGAGCACCGTCTTCTGCGCCGACTCCCAGATGCCGAGCAAGAGCTCCTGCATCAGCACGCGCGTCTGGTTGTCCAGCGCGCCGAAGGGCTCGTCGAGCAAGAGCATCTTGGGGTCGTTGGCAAGCGCGCGCGCAATCGCGGTGCGCTGCTGCATGCCGCCCGAGAGTTGCTTCGGAAAGTGATGTTCGAAGCCGCGCAGGCCGACCTTGGCGATGAAGAACTCGCTGCGCTCCTTCTGGTCGGCCTCGCTCATGCCGCGCTCGCGCAGGCCGAAGCGGATGTTCTGCGCCACCGTGAGCCACGGGAACAGCGTGTAGCTCTGGAACACCACGCCGCGGTCGGCGCCCGGGCCTTCGATGCGCTCGCCGTCGAGCATCACCTGGCCGGTGGTCGGGAAGTCGAGCCCCGCCACGATGCGCAGCAGCGTCGACTTCCCGCAGCCCGAGGGGCCGAGGATGGTGACGAAGTCGTTCTCCTTCACCTCGAAGTTGATGGGCAGCAATGCCTGCGTGCTCTGGCCCTTGGTGCCGGTGAAGACGCGCGAGACGCCTTGAATGGAAAGCTGGTTCTTCACAGCGCGGCCCATGCGAACAGACGGCGATTCATCGCCTTGAAAGCGAAGTCGGACAACAGGCCGATGACGCCGATCACGATGATCCCGAAGATGATCTGCCCGGTGTTCAAGAGCGCCTGGCTGTCGGTGATCATGTGGCCGATGCCCGAGGACGAGCCGATCAGCTCCGCCACGATCACGTAAGTCCACGCCCAGCCGAGCACGAGGCGCAGCGTTTCGGCGATGCCGGGCGCGGCGCCCGGAATGAGCACGCGCGCCACGATGCCGCGGCTGTTCGCTCCCAGCGTGTAGGCGGCCTCGACGAGGTCGCGCCGCGCACCGCCCACGGTGACGGCCACCATCAACACGATCTGGAAGAAGGAGCCGATGAAGATCACCAGCAGCTTCTGCATTTCGCCCAGGCCCGCCCAAAGGATGAGCAGCGGAATGAAGGCCGAGGCCGGCAGGTAGCGGCAGAACGAGACGAAGGGCTCGAAGAAGGCCTCGACCGTTTTCCAGGTGCCCATCGCGATGCCCAGCGGCACCGCGAACACTGCAGCCAGCAGGAAGCCGCCGAACACGCGCCACACGGTCATGCCGATGTCGCCGATGAAGCCGTACTCGGTGAAGAGCAGCCAGCCTTCCTTGACCATGGTCGGCGGGCTCGCCAGGAAGGTCGGCGACACGAAGCCGCCGAGCGTGGCGAGCGACCACACGAGCACGAACACGACGAAGAAGCCGAGCCCCAGCAGCACGCGCGCACGGGCGCCGATGGGTTCGAGCGGCGCGAACGCGCGGCGGCGCACGGGCACCACCGCGGGTTGAGGTGAAACGGCGCCCGTGGTCGATGCCGCGCAGGGCGGCACCTGCTGCGGCAGCGCCTTACTTGACGTAGCTTGCATCGAAGGTGACTGCGTAGTCTTCAGGCGCCTTGCGGATCACGCCGGCTTCCAAGAGGATCGCCGCGGCTTCCTTCATGAAGGTGGTGAGTTCGCCCGCGAAGAACTTCTGGTTGGCGGCCTTGTCCTGCCAGCGCAGGTACGCCGACGACTTGGCAAACTGCTCGCCGCTCTGCTTGACGGCCGAGCCCATGAGTTCGTTCGACTTGGCCGGGTCGGCCTTGATCATGTCCAGCGCATCGAAGTACGACTTGGTGAGCGCGGCGGCGGCCTTGGGGTTGGCCTTGAGCCAGGTCGGCGCGCAGCCGACGGTGTCCATCACCATCGGGTAGTCGAGCGTGGTGGCCAGGATCTTGCCGGCGGCCGGGTTGGCGCGCACGGTCGAGAGGTAGGGCTCGTAGGTCATGGCGGCGTCGTTCTGGCCGGCCACGAAGGCCTGCGCGGCGGGCTGCGGCTCCAGCGAGACGACCTTCACGTCCTTCAGGCTCATGCCGTTCTTGCTGAGCATCCAGGCCAAGCCGAAGTACGGCGCAGTGCCGGGGGCGCTCACGCCGATGGACTTGCCCTTGAGGTCGGCGAAGGTCTTGACGTCGTTGCGCACCGCGATGCCGTCGGCGCCGTAGGACTTGTCCATCTGGAAGATCTGCACGATGGGCACGCCGTTGGCGTTCCAGGCGACGTGCGTTTCCACGGTGGTGGCCGCGCACTGGATGGCGCCGGAGGCGAGAGCCAGGTGGCGGTCTTTCTGGGGAATCATCTTCAGTTCGACGTCCAGCCCGTTCTTCTTGAAGATGCCGGCCTTGTCGGCCAGCGAGAGCGGCGCGAAGCCGGTCCAGCCGGACATGCCGAGCGAGATCTTGGTGTCCTGGGCGGCGGCCGTTCCGGCCATGCCCGCTGCACATGCACCTGCTGCCAGCAGCGAAGCGACTTTCACAACTACCGTCTTGACCATGGGTACTCCTGGTTCCGTTCTTGAGAGAGATGGCTCGGCGATGCGCCCCGGGCTTCGGACTGCGCTCGCCTCGCATTGTTGCCAAGCGCCCCAACTTGTATATACAGGATAACCCGAGAGGGCTTTTTCGGTGCATTTCTTAAGGAAGATGCACCAGATTGCTGTCTAGACAAGAAAGGCGGCGGGACGGGGATCACCATTGCAAAGCTCATGCCACAGTCATAACCGGGTGGCTGGGGGACAATCGACCGCCCTCCCGTCAGTTCCCCTTTCATCCCCTCCCGACGTCCGCCTCCGCAGCCCGTGTCCTCCCTCGCACCCCATCCCCTCGACGCCCCCGGCAGCAGCACCGCACCGGCTGAAATCCTCCACGAAGTCTTCGGCTACTCGCAGTTCCGCGGGGCCCAGCAGGACATCGTCGATCACGTGGTGGGCGGCGGCGACGCGCTGGTGCTGATGCCCACGGGCGGCGGCAAGTCGCTCTGCTATCAGATCCCGGCCATCGCGCGGCAGCGTGCGGGGCGCGGCATCGCGGTGGTGGTGTCGCCGCTGATCGCGCTGATGCACGACCAGGTCGGCGCGCTGCACGAGGCGGGGGTGAATGCGGCGTTCCTCAATTCCACGCTCGACTGGGAGCAGACGCAGGACGTGGAGCGCCGCATGCTGCGCGGGGAGATCACGCTGCTCTACGCGGCGCCCGAGCGCGTCAACACGCCGCGCTTCCTGTCGCAGCTCGATTCGCTGAAAGAGCGCGGCAAGCTCTCGCTGTTCGCGATCGACGAGGCGCATTGCGTGAGCCAGTGGGGCCACGACTTCCGCCCCGAATACCGCGCGCTCACCGTGCTGCACGAGCGCTACGCGGGCGTGCCGCGCATCGCGCTCACCGCCACGGCCGATGCGCTCACGCGCGCCGACATCGTCGAGCGGCTGCAGCTGGAAGAGGCGCGCCAGTTCGTCTCCAGCTTCGACCGGCCGAACATCCGCTACACCATCGTCGAGAAGAAGGACGCGACCACGCAGCTGCTGCGCTTTATCGAGCGCGAGCACGAGGGCGATGCGGGCGTGGTCTATTGCCAGTCGCGCAAGCGCGTGGAAGAGCTCGCGACGACGCTGCAGGGCGCCGGCATCAATGCCCTGCCGTATCACGCGGGCCTCGATGCCGCGGTGCGCCAGAGGCACCAGGACCGGTTCCTGCGCGAGGAAGGCATCGTGATGGTCGCGACCATCGCCTTCGGCATGGGCATCGACAAGCCCGACGTGCGCTTCGTAGGCCATCTGGACATGCCCAAGAACATCGAGGGCTACTACCAGGAAACCGGCCGCGCCGGCCGCGACGGCGCCCCCGCCGATGCCTGGATGACCTACGGCCTGAACGACGTGGTCAACCAGCGCCGCATGATCGACGAGAGCCCGGCCGGCGAAGAGTTCAAGCAGGTGATGCGCGGCAAGCTCGATGCGCTGCTTTCGCTGGCCGAGGCGAGCGACTGCCGGCGCGTGCGCCTGCTGGGCTACTTCGGCGAGAAGAGCACGCCCTGCGGCAACTGCGACAACTGCCTGAACCCGCCGCAGGTGTGGGACGGCACCGATGCCGCGCGCAAGCTGCTGAGCACCATCTACCGCGTGCAGCAGCAGAGCGGCATCAGCTTCGGCGCGGGGCACATCATGGACATCCTGCGCGGCAAGGAGACCGAGAAGGTCAAGCAGTTCGGGCACGAGCGCATCAGCACCTTCGGACTGGGCGCGGAGTTCAGCGAGGTGCAGCTGCGCGGCGTGCTGCGCCAGCTGATCGCCACGGGCGCGCTGGCGGTCGATGCGGAAGCCTTCAACACGCTCAAGCTCACCGAGGGATCGCGCGCGGTGCTCAAGGGCGAGGCTGTGGTGAGTCTGCGCGAATCGATTTCCTCACCCACCGAGCGCAAGACGCGGCGTGAGAAAACCGCCAAGGGCGCGCCCTCGCCGGCCGCCGCCAAGCTCGACGACACCGGCAAGAAGCGCTTCGAGGCGCTCAAGGCCTGGCGCGGCGAGGTGGCCAAGGAACACAACCTGCCGGCCTATGTGATCTTCCACGACGCCACGCTGGCATCGATTGCCGAGCGCGCACCCGCGACGCTCGAAGACCTGCAGGGCATCAGCGGCATCGGCACCAAGAAGCTGGAGGCTTACGGGACCGAGGTGCTGCGCGTGTGCTCGGCGTTCTGAACCCGCAGCAACCCCTCTTCAGTTCGTTGTTGCGGGCAGCGTGATCGGCACGGGCCGCGTCAGCAGGTCGACGAAAAGGTTGAAGAAGCGCGTGTTGTCGAAGCGCTGCACCACGGTCATCTTCTGCAGCGTCGGGCCTGCCGGCTGCGAGGCGTAGCCGATGGAGCGGCCGTTGTCCGCCGCGCCCGGCTTGGCGATCACGTCGACATAGCGCTCCACCGTCTTGGTGGCGTAGGCCGGGTCGATCAGGTAGGCGAGCGCGAGGGTGTCCCAGATGTTCTGGGTGTAGTCGGGGTTGTTCTCGAAGCCGTTCGTGCCGCTGAAACCGTAGCCGTTGAGCTTGCGGAACACCTCCGTCACCGCGGTCGGCTTGGCGGGGTGGGCGATGCGGTCGTAGATCGGCTTGGTGAGGAACACGGTGTCCGTCACGTCCAGCGGCACGATCACCTGCGGGATCGGCAGGCGCACCACGAACTGCGCGGCGTCGGGGTCGAACCACCAGTTGAACTCGGCGGCCTTGGTGGTGTTGCCCGGCACGTCGATGGCGCCGCCCATGTAGATGATCTTCTTGATCAGCGGCACGATCTCGGGGCTCTTCTTCACCGCCAGCGCGATGTTGGTGAGCGGGCCGATGGCCAGGATGGCGATCTCGTTCGGGTTGGCCTTGACCGTGTCGATGATGAAGTCGACCGCGCTCTTGCGCTGCACCAGCGTGCGCGTGGCAAAGCCGTCGGGTGAAGGCTTGAGGTCGGCGTCGCTCTTGGGCTCGGGGCCGCTCCAGGCGCCCAGGTAGCCGTCGCCGCCCGCACCGGCGGCCATCTCGGCCTCGACGTCGGCGAAGCTGTGGTTGAGCGCGTAGTTCGCACCGACGTACACGCCGATGCGGTCGCCCACGCCGAGCCGCTCGACCGACATCAGCGCATCGGCCACGCCCTGCCTGAGCCACTGGTTGCCCGAGACCACGCTGATGCCCATGACCTGGACCTTGCCCTGCGCATGCAGCTGCGCGGCCATGACGCCGAGCTGGCCGTCGTCGCTCATGGTGTTGTAGTCGCTGTCGATGATGATCTTCTGCGCGGGCGCAGGGGCTGCGCCGAAACCGGGGGCGAGTCCGAAGCCGTCGTTGCCACCGCCGCCTCCGCCGCAGCCCGCCACCACGGTCACGACGACGAGGGCGAGCATCACCCCGATCCATTTGTGCAACTTGCGCATCTGCTTCTCCTAGGTGTTTGGTTTTCAGTCCAAAAGGCACTGAATACAAACGTGCGCAAAGCATTGCGCAAACGTTTGCCAAACTCTAAGCGGCAAGTCCGCAGGTGGCAAGCACGGGCCGCCAGGGGTTCCGTGCGGCCTCTAGCAGGGGTCTCAGTTGGCGCTGGGCGAAGGCTCGAACAAACGGTTCTCGCGCAAGGGCGAGCGGTTGAGCAGAAGGGGCTGATCGGCGTCTTCGGATGCGGCCTTTTCGAGACCGATGCCCGCCGCGGCCTTGGACGATGCCACCGGCACCGGGCACGAACCGGAGTTGCGCAGCGCGAGCGCCGCAGCCAGTCGCGCCTCGGCGGGGTCGCCGAGCTGGTGGCTGAAATCGTCGGCCACGGTGCAATTGGCGTTGGGTGTGAAGCCGTCGCTATAGTCGCCGAAGCCCGCCTGATTCACGCCCTTGACCTGGATCGCGAAGTAGGTGGTGCCGCAGTTGTCCTGCGGATAGAAGCCGTACGGCTTGCCGCAGGTGGTGCCGCCGACGAGGTTGACCGTGACGCCCACGCCGCGCAGGCTGTTGATCACCGACTCGCTGGCCGAACAGGTGTCGGGACTGGTCAGCACGGTCACGCGCGAGAGGCCGAGCGTGGGCAACGGCTGGCTGGCCCGGCTGGTGTTGTAGAACGGGGTGAAGTTGTCCAGGAACGAGCGGCGGAACGGGTTCTTGTCGTTGAAGGTCAGCAGTTCGAAGGTCTTGCCGGCCGTTGGACCCGGCCCCGCCACCATGTAGGCCAGCCGGCTCGCGATGTTGAGCGAGCCACCGCCGTTGTAGCGCATGTCGAGCACCAGGTCCTGGATGCCGCCGTTCTCGTTGAGCTTGTTGACCGCCGCGATGAGCTGAGGCTCGGCGGTGAGGATGTGGTCGTTGAACAGCAGGTAGCCGACGCGATTGCCCGCGTCGCCGATGGTCTTGACGTTCTGCACCGGCGTGCTGGTGACGCTGGCCGAGGTCAGCTGTACCGCCGGCTGCCGCACGCCGCCCACCTCGAAGACGAAGCTGTGCGACTCGCTGAGCGCCTGCGGCGTGATGCCGCGGTTGATGACGTTGGCATTCGCGGTGCCGGTGGCATTGACGGCATCGACGCCGTCGATCTCGAGGATCTTCGCGCCGCGCTGCAGGCCGGCATTGGCAGCGGGCGAGCCGGGCTCCACAAAGGCAATGCGCAGGTTGCGCGGCGGCGTGGTTCGCACGGCCGCGATCTCCATGCCGTAGCCTGCCGAGACACCGCTCTGCGACAACTGGCGGTACACCTCGGTGTCGTAGGTGAAATGGAAGCGGTCCTTGGCCCGGCCCGAGTCCGTGGTGAGCGGCGTCTTGAGCACGTTGAAGAAGGCGATGGGCGTCGCGTAGTCGCCCGCCTTGAGCGTGGCCGGCACCTCCCGGTACCAAAGGTAGGTTTCGTCGATCCAGCTGCGCACCCAGCTCTTTTCGTTGTCGAGCGAGCCCGCCGTGTCGGGGTAGCTTGCGCCGGTCGCGGGGTTGGTGCCGCGGCGCGGCGCGGCGCACAGGCCGGCGACCTCGGAGGACGGAACGAGGCCGCCGTCACCGCCGCTGGCGGGCGGATTGACGGGGGGCGGCGTCCCGCCCACGATCGGAAAACCACCGCCGCCTCCGCCTCCTCCACCACCGCCGCCGCCGCAACCCGCCAGCAGGCTGGCAACCGCAAGCGCTGCCGCAGCAGCCCATGCACCGGGGCGCGGCAACTGCCGCAGGTCTGTATTGCGAAAGCCCATGGCGTCCTCCTCGTGCCCGTGTTGACGGACACACGCGCTTGTTGATCTTTACTGAACGAAGCCCATGCCGCGCGATTCGCGGACCTCGGGCTTGATGCGGTGCTCGGCCTCGAGCTGGTCAAGAAACTCCACCGCCGAAAACTCGACCGCGAGGATATCGGTTTGCCGCTTCACGGCCGCGAAATCCCCCGGGCACAGCTGTGCCAGTTGCGCGAGCCGCGTTTTCACTTCGCCGGTCAGCAGCGCCGCATCGCCCGCCAGCGCCTCGGTGACGAACATGCGCTCGCGCTGCACGGCCGTGAGCGGCTTGAACTTGATCTTGAAGGTGAAGCGCCGCAGCGCCGCCTGGTCGAGCCGCTCGAGCAGGTTGGTGGTGCAGACGAATACGCCGTTGAAGCGCTCCATGCCCTGCAGCATCTCGTTGACCTCGGTGACCTCGTAGGTGCGCTGCGCGCCGCGCCGGTCCTGCAGGAAGGAGTCGGCCTCGTCGAGCAGCAGCACGGCCTTCTCGGCCTCGGCCTCCTTGAACATGGCGGCCATGTTCTGCTCGGTTTCGCCGACGTACTTGCTCATGAGGTCGCTGGCCTGCTTGATGATCAGCGGCCGCCCGACGGCGCGGGCGATGTGCTCGGCCAGCGCGGTCTTGCCGGTGCCCGGCGCGCCGTAGAAGCACAGCGTGCCGTGGCCGCGCGCCTTGAGCGCCTCGACGATGCGCGGGATCTCGAAGCGGGTCTCGACGTTGAGCATGTCGAGGTCGTAGGTGGTGACGTTGCGGCGCTCGCCGCGGCCGGTGTCGAGCGTGCCCAGCGCCATGTCGGCATTGCGCAGCTGGCGCTCGATGAGTCCTTCCATCGAGGCATCGTCGGTCTTGGCCAGGCCTGCGAAGCGCACCGCGGTGCGGATCTGCGCGGGCGTCAGGCCCTTGCGCTCGGCGAGCTTGGCGGTGAAGGCTTCCGAGACGACCACGCCTTCGAGCGTCTTCTTCACCAGCTGCTCGCGCGCGCCGGGGGGCGGCGACTTGAGTTCGAGGTGGTAGGCGAAGCGGCGGCGGAACGCCGGGTCGATCTGCTCGATGCGGTTGGTGACCCACAGCGTCGGCACCGGGTTGGCCTCGAGGATCTGGTTGACCCAGGCTTTGCCGCTCACGCTGCCGCTGGTGGGCGCCGGAATCTGCTCGGCCCGCGCCATGAACTGCGCAGCCTCGGTGCTGATGGGCGGAAACACGTCCTCGACTTCATCGAACAGCAGTGCGGCCTGGGCGCTGCCCTTGAGGAACACCTGCGCGATCTGCAGCGAGCGATAGCGGTCGCGGCCGCTCAGCGAATTGCCATCGCGGTCGGCGTATTCGACTTCGAAGAGTTCGAGCCCTGCGGCCTGCGCGACCACCTTGGCAAGCTCGGTCTTGCCGGTGCCGGGCGGGCCATAGAGCAGCACGTTGACGCCGGGCTCCTTGCGTGCAACGGCGGCGCGCAGCAGCGTGACGAGCATCTGCGCGTCTTCCTCGACGAAGGAAAAATCGTGCGGCGTGAGCGCGCTCTTGGCAGAGGGCCGCGTGAACACGGCCATCAGTTCGTTGTGGTCGCGGTACTCGCGCATCAGCACCGGTGGCAGTTTCTCGCTGACCTTCATGAGGTCGGCGAGGTCGGTGATGTTGTGTTCGGAGATCAGGTTCTCCACGAGCCCGATGCGCTCCAGCCGCGAGCCCGCGCGCAATGCCTCGCCCACTTCGCTCGCATTCACGCCCGCGATGTCGGCGATGGCGGCGTAGGCCTCGGGCGCGTTGTTGACCTTGAACTCGACGAGCAGCGAACGCAGGTCGCGCTGGTAGCGCGCGAGCGTGCCGTAGAGCAGCAGCGCGCGCTCTGCCTTGTTGAGTTGCAAGAGGCCCGCGAGTGCGTCGATGTTTTTCTCGACCAGCGTCGATTGCTTGCGCAATGCATGCGTGAGCCAGTCGCGTGTGACGGCGAGCACCGAGAGCAAGTCCTTCGGTTGGTCCTTCGCGTATTCGTCGAGGTAGAAGAAGAGCGTGCCTTCTTCATACGGACCGCGCCACACGCCATGGCGTTCGAGCAGCGTGCGCCCATCGAAATTCTCGACGCCCTTCCACGCTTCGTTGCCGGCGCATCGGCGGCCGAGGAACTCGCGCAATCGCTGCAGCACGGGGGCGGGCCACACGAGATGGCGCCCCGTGAGCGAGAGCAATCCGTTGATATCGCGCCGCACATTGAAGCGCGGCCCCTGCTTGGCTGCGAGCGTGAGCACGAAGTGCGAGCACATGAGCTCGAGCACCGGCGCTTCCTTGAGTCCGGGCGAAGGCAATGCCTGCCCGCGTACCGCAGCAGCCACTACATCGACACCCGCACGCTTGACCATCAGGCAACCTCCAACGAGGAAATTCGTGGAGAGACCATAACGCAGACTTTTGGCTTCGGGAAGACGCCGAAAGGGTAAAAACCCTGATCCGGCGATTCCAGCCCACAATGCGCGCCATGGTCGGAATCGAAGAAATCCAGCGCGCCGCGGTGCGCCTCCAGGGGCAGGTGCTCAATACGCCCTGCGTCGAGTCACGCACGCTCTCGGAAATCGTCGGCGCGCAGGTATTCCTGAAATTCGAGAACCTGCAGTTCACATCCTCCTTCAAGGAACGGGGTGCGTGCAACAAGCTGGTCGATCTTTCGGCAGCCGGCACGCGCGGCGTGATCGCCATGTCGGCCGGCAACCATGCCCAGGGTGTGGCCTATCACGCGCAGCGGCTTGGCCTCCGGGCGCTGATCGTGATGCCGCGCTTCACGCCCGGCGTGAAGATCGAGCGCACGCGTGGTTTCGGCGCCGAGGTGGTGCTGCACGGCGACACGCTCGACGCGGCGCGCGCACATGCGCTGGAGCTTGCCGACCGCGAAGGGCTGACCTTCGTGCACCCCTACGACGACGAAGCCATCATCGCGGGCCAGGGCACCGTGGCGCTCGAAATGCTCGATGTGGTGCCCGACCTCGACACGCTGGTCGTGGCGGTTGGCGGCGGCGGACTGATCGCCGGCATGGCGGTCGCGGCACGCGATCGCAAGCCCGGCATCGAGATCGTCGGCGTGCAGACGACGCGCTTCCCGGGCATGGTCAACGCCATCAAGGGCACGCACCACGTGCAAGGCCGGAGCACCATCGCCGAAGGCATCGCGGTCGGAACGCCGGGCGTGCTGACGCGGGAGATCATCGCGAGCAAGGTCGACGACCTAGTGCTGGTGGACGAAGGCGATATCGAACAGGGCGTGCTGATGCTGCTCGAAATCGAAAAGACCCTTGTGGAAGGTGCGGGTGCCGCGGGGCTCGCAGCGCTGATCCGGCATCCAGAGCGCTTCAAGGGCAAGCGCGTGGGGCTGGTGCTCTCGGGCGGGAACATCGATCCGCTGCTGCTCGCTGCCATCATCGAACGCGGCATGGTCAGGGCCGGCCGGCTGGCGCGGGTGCGTGTGAGCGCACGCGATGTGCCGGGCTCGTTGGCAGAAATCACGGCCACTGTGGCAGAAGCGGGCGCTAACGTCGACGAGGTGCACCACCAGCGCGCGTTCACGATGCTGGCGGCCCAGAACGTCGACATCGAGCTGGTCCTGCAGACCCGCGGCCGCGCCCACCTGGCCAGCGTGCTGACGGCCCTGAAGGACGCCGGTTTCGAAGCCGAGGAGCAACACTGACGGGGGCTCGCAACCCCCTAGACCGCTTCGCGGGCCCCCGCCGGTAAAATGCCGCCAGTTTTGTCATTTGTGTATTCGAGGTACTTCCCGATGTCCAACCCCACTCCCGTCGAGCCCGGCCACGCCGCAGCCGCCGAACATGACGCCGTCGAATCGGTCGTTCACCTGATGCCGCTCGTGCTGCCGCTCGCCGGCGGCGTGCTGATGCTTCTGCTGGCATCCATCGCTGTCTACTTGGCCTGACAGCCTGTTGGGCTGTCGTCCGCGGGCGGTGCGGCCCGCGCTGACGCAATCTCCCTGAGCGAAACGTTTTCTCAAACGGACCTCCGCGCCCACACAGGCTCGGCGTCCCGTTCGGAAAGACGATTTTTCAACTTAGGAGATTTCCGATGAACGCACCCACGATGAAGGGCCTCACCATTCAGGCGCCCTCATACGTCAAGAACGCGAAATTGATTGCCTGGGTGGCCGACATGGCCGCGCTGTGCAAACCCGAGACCATCTACTGGTGCGACGGCAGCAAGGAAGAATACGACCGCCTCTGCCAGCAGCTGGTCGACGCAGGCACCTTCAAGAAGCTCAACCCCACCAAGCGCCCGAACTCGTTCCTCGCGGTCTCCGACCCGACCGACGTCGCGCGCGTGGAAGACCGCACCTTCATCTGCTCCAACGAGAAGGAAAACGCCGGCCCGACCAACAACTGGATGGCCCCGGCCGAGATGCGCGCCACGCTGCAACCGCTTTTCGACGGTTGCATGAAGGGCCGCACGATGTATGTCGTGCCGTTCAGCATGGGGCCGCTGGGTTCGCCGATCGCGCACATCGGCATCGAACTCTCCGATTCGCCTTACGTGGCAGTCAACATGCGCATCATGACCCGCATGGGCAAAGCCGTATACGAGGTGCTGGGCGCCGACGGCGAATTCGTGCCCTGCGTGCACACGGTGGGTGCGCCGCTCGAAGCTGGCCAGAAGGACGTGTCCTGGCCCTGCAACAAGACCAAGTACATCGTTCACTACCCCGAAACGCGCGAAATCTGGAGCTACGGCTCGGGCTACGGCGGCAACGCCCTGCTGGGCAAGAAATGCTTCGCGCTGCGCATCGCCTCGAACATGGGCCGCGACGAAGGCTGGCTGGCCGAACACATGCTGATCCTCGGCGTGACGAACCCCGAGGGCAAGAAGTACCACGTGGCGGCAGCTTTCCCGAGCGCCTGCGGCAAGACAAATTTCTCGATGTTGGTGCCGCCCGCCGGCTTCGAAGGCTGGAAGGTCACGACCATTGGTGACGACATCGCCTGGATCAAGCCCGGCAAGGACGGCCGCCTGTACGCGATCAACCCCGAAGCGGGTTACTTCGGCGTGGCGCCCGGCACCAACATGCTGACCAACCCGAACTGCATGGACAGCCTGAACAGCGATGTGATCTTCACGAACGTGGCGCTGACCGACGACGGCGACGTCTGGTGGGAAGGCATGGAGCAGGACACCAAGGCCCTGCCTGCGCATCTGACCGACTGGCAAGGCAAGGACTGGACACCGCAGATCGCCAAGGAAACCGGCGCCAAGGCTGCGCACCCGAACTCCCGCTTCACCGTTGCCGCCACCAACAACCCGGCGCTCGACGAGGCCTGGGACGATCCGAAGGGCGTGGCGATCGACGCCTTCATCTTCGGCGGCCGCCGCTCGACGACGGTGCCGCTGGTGACCGAGGCGCGCAACTGGGTCGAGGGCGTCTACATGGCCGCAACGATGGGTTCCGAAACCACGGCAGCCGCCGGCGGCCAGCAAGGCGTGGTCCGCCGTGACCCGTTCGCGATGTTGCCGTTCGCCGGCTACAACATGGCCGACTACTTCCAGCATTGGCTCAACGTCGGCAAGAAGCTCGAGGCCTCGGGTGCGAAGCTGCCGAAGATCTACACGACCAACTGGTTCCGCAAGGGCGCCGACGGCAAGTTCGTCTGGCCTGGCTATGGCGAGAACATGCGGGTGCTGAAGTGGATGATCGATCGCGTGGAAGGTAAGAAGACCGAAGGCATCGAGCACATCACCGGCGTGAGCCCGCGTTATGAAGACCTGAACTGGACGGGACTGGAATTCAGCGCCGAGCAATTTGCTACGGTGACCAGCATCGACAAAGCAGCCTGGCAAGCGGAGTTGAAGCTGCATGCCGAGCTGTTCCAGCAGCTGTCGCATCATCTGCCGAAGGAACTCCCGGAAACGAAAGCTGCTATCGAACAACGGTTGGCTGCCTGATTTTCGGCGGCTCTCAATAGCAAAAAGCCCGGTGGATTGCCCACCGGGCTTTTTTATTGGTCGCCATTGCTTTGAGCTGTTGATCTGTTATTCGTTTTTATCGCGAGTCCGAATCGTTCGCCCAAAGCAAAAAAACCCCAGTCAATGTTGACTGGGGTTTTCTGGGCTGTAAGAGCCTGACGATGACCTACTTTCACACGGGAACCCGCACTATCAT
>NZ_JARXVG010000007.1 GCF_029892485.1 Variovorax boronicumulans | reverse complement strand
ACCGGTGGCTTCACCCCGAAGACCTCGACCGGCTACGACTTCGGTATCCGTCACGCTTTCTGATTTGACGCTGGCGTGAGCCAGCATCGAAGCTAGAAGCTCAAAAGCCACCCGGCGCAAGTCGGGTGGCTTTTTTCGTTCTGGCGTTCACGAAGGACAAGGTGTTGGCAATGAGCACCATGTGTGTGCACCCCCGGGGAACCCCCGTGCGGGCACGCACCTTGCACTGCTAGCATGCCCGTTCACTTTGTTTGCTAATGATTGCCTTTGTACTGCGCCGCCTGATCCAGGCCGTGATCGTGATGATCGCGGTCGCGTTCATTGCCTTCCTCTTGTTCCAATACGTCGGCGACCCCGTCGTGTTCCTGCTGGGCCAGGATGCCAAGCCCGAGCAGATCCGTGAACTGCGCTCTGCCTTGGGGCTCGACCAGCCCTTCTTCGTGCAGTTCTGGCACTTTCTGGTCAATGCAGCCCAGGGCGAATTCGGCCTGAGCCTGCGCCAGGGCGCCAAGGTATCGCGCCTGATCGGAGAGCGCTTCCCTGCCACGCTCGAACTCGCGCTGGTCGCAGCCGCGTTGGCCCTCTTCATCGGCATTCCGATGGGTGTGTACACGGCGCTGCGCCGAGGCACCTTCCTGAGCCAGGTGTTCATGACGGTCTCGCTGCTCGGCGTGTCGCTGCCCACCTTCCTGATCGGCATCCTGCTGATCCTCGTCTTCGCGGTCACGCTGGGCTGGTTCCCGAGCTTCGGCCGCGGCGAAACCGTGAAGTTCGGCTGGTGGACCAGCGGCCTCTTCAGCGCCGACGGCTGGCACCACATCGTGCTGCCGTCGGTAACGCTCGCGATCTTCCAGCTCACCCTGATCATGCGGCTGGTGCGCGCCGAGATGCTCGAGGTGCTGCGCACCGACTACATCAAGTTCGCGCGCGCCCGGGGCCTGTCGAATCGCGCGATCCATTTTGGCCATGCGCTCAAGAACACATTGGTGCCGGTGATGACCATCACCGGCCTGCAACTCGGCGGCCTCATCGCCTTCGCCATCATCACGGAGTCGGTGTTCCAGTGGCCCGGCATGGGCCTGCTGTTCATCCAGGCGGTGACTTTCGCCGACATCCCGGTGATGGCCGCCTACCTGTGCCTCATCGCGCTGATCTTCGTGGTGATCAACCTCGTTGTCGACCTGTTGTATTTCGTGGTCGATCCGCGTCTGCGCGTTGGCAAGGCGGGAGGACATTGAACATGAGAGCAGCAGAAGCAGCAGCTTCTTCCACGGGCACCACCGCATCGGCCCCGCGCCTGAAGGCATCGGGCAGGGCCTTCGCGAACATCGCGAGCTTCTATCCCGAACTCACGGCCTTTCGCCGCGACCTGCACGCGCACCCCGAGCTCGGCTTCGAAGAGGTCTACACGGCAGGTCGCGTGCGCGAGGCGCTGCGTGCCTGCGGTGTCGACGAGATCCATGAGGGCATCGGCAAGACTGGTGTGGTCGGCGTGATCCGCGGCAAGTCGACCGTCAGCGGCCGCATGATCGGCCTGCGCGCCGACATGGATGCGCTCCCCATGCGCGAGGACAACAGCTTCGGCTGGCGCTCCGCCAACGACGGCCTGATGCACGGCTGCGGCCACGACGGCCACACCGCCATGCTGGTCGGCGCCGCGCGCTACCTCGCCGAAACGCGCGACTTCGACGGCACCGCCGTGCTGATCTTCCAGCCCGGCGAAGAAGGCTTTGCCGGCGCGCGCGTCATGATCGAAGACGGCCTGTTCGACCGCTTTCCCGTCAATGCCGTCTACGCCATGCACAACTGGCCCGCGATGCCCGCCGGCACCGTCGGCATCAACCGCGGCGCGATGATGGCCGCGGCCGACCGCATCACGATCGAGATCAAGGGCAAGGGCGGCCACGGCGCGCATGCCTACCAGACCATCGACCCGGTGGTGGTCGCCGCGCACATCATCACCGCGGCGCAGACCATCGTGTCGCGCAACGTGCGGCCCATCGACGCGGCCGTCGTCAGCATCTGCGCGGTGCAGGCGGGCGACCTCGGCGCGATGAGCGTCATCCCCGGCGAAGCCACACTGGTCGGCACCGTGCGCACCTTCAGCGCGCGGGTGCAGGCCCAGGTCGAGCAGCGCCTGACCGAACTCTGCACGGCCATTGCCGGCGGCTTCGGCGCCACCGCCACCATCAAGTACGAGCGCATCTACCCGGCCACCATCAACACCGCCCCCGAGGCGATGTTCGCGGCCGACGTGGCCGAGTCGCTGGTCGGCGCCAAGAACGTCGACCGCAGCATGGAGCCCAGCATGGGCGCCGAAGACTTCTCCTTCATGCTGCAGAAAAAGGCGGGCGCGTACCTGCGCATCGGCCAGGACGTGCGCGAAGGCGCCTTCCTGCACAACAGCCGCTACGACTTCAACGACGAGATCCTGCCGCTGGGCGCCGCGCTGCATGCGGGCCTGATCGAGCAGGGCATGCCGCTGGCTGCTACCCGCAGTTCGCAGCAAGGGAAAGCCGCCGCCACCGCGGCGTCGTGATGTGTTCGATTTCAACCCGAGGAGTGTTCCCATGAGTTTCAAGAAGAAAGCGGCCGCAGTCGCCGTCCTGTGCGCCCTGGGCGCCGCCAGCCTGGTCGCGAGCGCGCAGACCATCCGCATCGCGAACCAGGGCGATGCGCTGTCGCTCGACCCGCACTCGCTCAACGAGTCGCTGCAGTTGAGCGTCACGGCCAACGTCTATGAAACCCTCGTGGGACGCAACAAGGACCTGAGCCTTGCGCCGCTGCTGGCCACCAGCTGGAAGCAGACCTCGCCGAACGTCTGGCGCTTCGAGCTGCGCAAGGGCGTGGTGTTCCATGACGGCACGCCGTTCACCGCCGACGACGTGGTGTTCAGCTTCGCGCGTGCGCAGGGCGACGGCTCCGACCTGCGCGCCACGCTCAGCGACATCAAGGCCGTGCGCAAGGTCGGCGATCTCGCCGTCGAAATCGAAACCAACGGCCCGTTCCCGATCCTGCCCGACGTGATCTCGCTCACCATGATCATGAGCAAGAAGTGGTGCGAGGAAAACCAGGCCACCAAGCCGGTCGACCGCCGCAAGGGCATCGAGAACACCGCCTCGTTCAAGGCCAACGGCACCGGCCCGTTCCGCGTGCGCGAGCGCCAGCCGAACGTGCGCACCGTGTTCACGCGCAACGGCACCTACTGGGGCAAGATCGAAGGCAACGCGCAAGAGATCGTCTTCACGCCCATCGCCAACCCGGCCACGCGCGTGGCCGCGCTGGTCTCCGGCGAAGTCGACGTGATGGAGCCGGTGCCTGTGCAGGACATCGCGCGCATCAACGCCGCGCCCAATGCCCGCGTCATCACCGGCCCCGAGATGCGCACCATCTTCCTGGGCATGGACCAGAAGCGCGACGAGCTGCTGTACTCCAACATCAAGGGCAAGAACCCGTTCAAGGACAAGCGCGTCCGACAGGCCTTCTACCAGGCCATCGACATCGCCGGCATCCAGCGCACCGTGATGCGCGGCGCCTCCAAGCCCACGGGCCTGCTGGTCGGCCCCGGCATCAACGGCTGGAGTGCCGAGCAGGACAAGCGCCTGCCCTACGACGTCGAGGCCGCCAAGAAGCTCATGGCGGAAGCCGGCTACGCGAGCGGCTTCGAAGTGACGATGAACTGCCCGAACGACCGCTATGTGAACGACGGCCAGATCTGCCAGAGCGTGGCCGCCAACCTCGCGAAGATCAACGTCAAGATCAACCTGGCCGCCGAGACCAAGGGCACCTACTTCCCCAAGATCCTTCGCCGTGACACCAGCTTCTACATGCTGGGCTGGACCCCGACCACCTACGACTCGCACAACGCGCTGAGCTCGCTCACCGCCTGCCCCGACGACAAGGGCACGGGCCAGTTCAACCTGGGCGCGTACTGCAATCCCACGCTCGACGAGCTGACCAAGAAGATCCAGTCCGAGAGCGACAAGACCAAGCGCAACGAGCTGATCAAGGAAGCCTTCAAGCTCCATGCGGACGACATCGGCACGCTGCCGCTGCATCAGCAGTCGCTGGCGTGGGGCGTGAGCAAGAAGGTCGAGCTGGTGCAACTGGCCGACAACTTCATGTACTTCAAGTGGATGAGCATCAAGTGATTTCCCCGGCCGCTCCCCGGGCGGCCTGATGGCCTGACCATGGGCCCGCTTCTTGCGGGCCCATTCCTTTTTCCCTCACGATGAAAAAAACACTCGCCCGCTGGCTCGACAGCGACGTCGGCTACAGCTTCCGCACCTCGCCCGTGGCGATGGCGGCGGCACTGATCGCGCTGGTCTGCCTGTTCTGCGCGGCGTTTGCCGGCTGGGTGTCGCCGCACAACCCCTTCGATCTCGCCACGCTGGAGCTCGGCGATGCGCGCCTGCCGCCCGCATGGAGCGCCGAGGGCTCGTCCAAATACCTGCTCGGCACCGATGACCAGGGCCGGGACATCCTCTCGGCCGTCATCTACGGCGCGCGCATCTCGATGATCGTGGGCGTCGTCTCGGTCGTGCTGTCGGTCGTCGTCGGGGTGGTGTTCGGCCTTCTGGCCGGCTTTCTCGGCGGCTGGCTCGATTCGTTCCTCATGCGCGTGTGCGACGTGATGCTGTCGTTCCCGCCCATCCTGGTCGCGCTGCTGATCGCCGGCGTGGGCCGTGCGCTCTTTCCCGGCGCGCACGAGTCGCTCGCCTTCGGCGTGCTGATCATCTCGATCTCGCTCACGGGCTGGGTGCAGTACGCGCGCACGGTGCGCGGCTCCACGCTGGTGGAGCGCAACAAGGAATACGTGCAGGCCGCGCGCGTCACTGGCGTCGCGCCGGTGCGCATCATGCTGCGCCACGTGCTGCCCAACGTGATGGGGCCGGTGATGGTGCTGGCCACCATCCAGGTCGCCACCGCGATCATCACCGAGGCCACGCTCTCGTTCCTCGGCGTCGGCGTGCCGCCGACCTCGCCCTCGCTGGGCACGCTCATCAGCGTCGGCAACCAGTACCTGTTCTCGGGCGAATGGTGGATCACTGTGTTTCCGGGCCTGATGCTGGTGCTGATCGCACTCAGCGTGAACCTGCTGGGCGACTGGCTGCGCGACGCGTTGAATCCGCGCCTGCGCTGAAGAGAAAAGGACAACGCCACCATGACGCTGCTCCAGGTCAAAGACCTCGTCGTCGAGTTTCCGCACCGCCGCGGCACGCTGCGCGCGATCGACCGCATTTCCTTCGACATCGCGCCCGGGGAAATCCTCGGCGTGGTGGGCGAATCGGGCGCCGGCAAGTCGCTCACCGGCGCGGCCATCATCGGCCTGCTCGAACCGCCGGGCCGCGTGGCCAGCGGCCAGATCCTGCTGGAGGGCCAGCGCATCGACAACCTGAGTTTCGATGCGATGCGCCCCATTCGCGGCCGCAAGATCGGCGCGATCTTCCAGGACCCGCTGACCTCGCTGAACCCGCTCTACACCGTGGGCCGGCAACTCATCGAGACCATCCGGGCGCACCTGCCCGTGACCGAATCCGAAGCCCGCAAGCGCGCCATCGGCCTCCTGCAGGACACCGGAATTCCCGCCGCCGAACAACGCATCGACCACTTCCCGCACCAGTTCTCGGGCGGCATGCGGCAACGCGTGGTGATCGCGCTCGCGCTCGCGGCCGAGCCCAAGCTCATCGTGGCCGACGAGCCGACCACCGCGCTCGACGTGTCCATCCAGGCGCAGATCATTCAACTGCTCAAGCGCATCTGCAAGGACCGCGGCGCGGCCGTGATGCTGATCACGCACGACATGGGCGTGATCGCCGAGACCTGCGACCGCGTGGCCGTGATGTACGCGGGCCGCATCGCCGAGATCGGCCCGGTGCACGAAGTGATCCACCAGCCTTCGCATCCCTACACATCGGGCCTGATGGCGTCCATTCCCGACATGGCGAGCGACCGCGAGCGGCTCAACCAGATCGACGGTGCGATGCCGCGGCTCAATGCCATTCCGACCGGCTGTGCCTACAACCCGCGCTGCCCGCGCACCTTCGCGCGCTGCCTGACCGAGCGGCCCGAGCTGATGCACGCGGGCGCCACGCGTGCCGCATGCTGGCTGCACGATGCGGCCGATCCGCATCTGGGGCAGGCCGAGATCGCCGCGAAGCACCACGACGCGCTCGCGGCCGGCGAACGCGCCACGCCCGAAGCGGCCGAACCCATCGCGGAGGTGACGCGATGAGCGCCGCGATCGAACCCCGCAAGCCAACAACCGGCGAGCCCCTGGTCGTCGCGCACGACCTGGCCCGCACCTTCGACGTCTCGCCGCCCTGGCTCAACCGCGTGCTCGAACGCAAGCCGCGCGTGCTGCTGCATGCGGTCGATGGCGTGAGCTTTTCCATCGAGCGCGGCAAGACGCTCGCGCTGGTGGGCGAATCGGGCTGCGGCAAGAGTACCGTCGCGCGCCTTCTGGTCGGCCTCTACGCGCCCACGCGCGGTGGCCTGCAGTTCGATGGGCAGGACGCGCATGCCGCGTTCAAGACACCCGAAGGCCGCAAGCTGCGCCGCCGCATCCAGATGATCTTCCAGGACCCCTATGCGAGCCTGAACCCGCGCTGGATTGTGGAAGACATCATCGGCGAGCCGCTGCGCGAGCACGGCATCCTCAGCGGCAAGGCCGAACTGCGCGAGCGCGTGGGCGAGCTGCTCAAGTCGGTGGGCCTCTCGCCGCTGGACATGAGCAAGTACCCGCACCAGTTCTCGGGTGGCCAGCGCCAGCGCATCTCCATTGCGCGTGCACTCGCCACGCAGCCCGAATTCCTGGTGTGCGACGAGCCCACCTCGGCGCTCGACGTGAGCGTGCAGGCGCAGGTGCTCAACATCATGAAGGACCTGCAGCGCGAGCAGGGCCTGACCTACCTCTTCATCTCGCACAACCTCGCGGTGGTGCGCCACGTGGCCGACCAGGTCGGGGTGATGTACCTCGGCCGGCTGGTCGAGGTGGCGGACAAGCAGAAGCTCTTCGCCGATCCGCAGCATCCGTACACCCGCATGCTGCTGGACGCGATCCCGCAGATGAAGCACACCGGGCGCCGGCGCACCGCGGTGCAGGGGGAGGTGCCGAATCCGCTGAATCCGCCGACGGGGTGTACGTTTCATCCGCGTTGCCCGCATGCGAATGCGCGCTGCTCCGCGGAGCGGCCGCAGCTCTTGAGCCTCAAGGGCGTGCAGGTGGCTTGCCATGCGGTGGAAGAGGGGCGGATTTAGATGCCGCGGCATGTGCGCAAACGCACTGCGTGAGCCCGGGCGCTGCGGCAGAGTGATGCCGCAACCCCGAAGGACACCATGGCACGCCGCACGACTTTCTCCACCGCTCACCCAGTGAACGCACCCGAGCTCGGCCGCAGGGGCTTCGTGATGGCGTCCGCGCTCGGTGCGACCGCCGCGCTGGCCTCCCTCGCAACCCTGTCGCACGCGGCCGCCGGTGCGCCGTCGCGGCGCATGCCGGTCATCTTCATCGGCCACGGCACGCCGATGAACGCCATCGCCGACAACGCGTTCACGCGCCGCCTGTCCGCATGGGGCAAAGAGCTGCCACCACCCACGGCCATCCTCAGCGTGTCGGCGCACTGGCTGAGCCGCGGCGCCACCGGCGTCGGCGTGCAGGCGAAGCCGAAGACGATCCACGACTTCGGCGGCTTCCCGCAGGCGCTCTTCGACGTCGACTATCCCGCGCCCGGCCATCCGGCACTCGCGCAGGAAACCGTCGGCGTGGTGAAGCAGTCGCCGGTCATCGCCACCGACCAATGGGGCTTGGACCATGGCACCTGGTCGGTGCTCAAGCGCCTCTATCCGAAGGCCGACGTTCCCGTCTTCCAGCTCAGCATCGACTACGACAAGCCCGCCGCCTTCCATTACGCAGTGGGGCGCGATCTGGCCGCGTTGCGCGACAAGGGCGTGCTGGTGATGGGCAGCGGCAACGTGGTGCACAACCTGCGCGCCACCGACCGCGGCACCGTCGACGGGCCGAAGGCAAGCCGCCCCTGGGCGCAGTCCTTCGACGATGCGGTGAAGTCAGCGCTCGCGGGCCGCGATGATCGCGCGCTGATCGGGTATGAAAAGCTGGAGGGCGCATCGACCGCCGTGGCGACGCCCGATCACTACTTTCCGTTCCTCTACGCGCTCGGCGCCGCCGGGGCGAGCGAGCGCGCGAAGACGGTGTACGAAGGCTTCCAGTCCGGCACGCTCAGCATGCGCTGCGTGCAATTCGGCTGAAGGCGCGAATGAACCTGCTGCGCACCCCGATCTCGCATCTGCGGTCCTCGCCGTACGTCAGTACGGCTGCGGTCCTCGACGCGACCTCGGGGCGCTCGCGACGGTTCCTTCGCGCCTTCAGGGCCTGAGTTACTGCTCTTCGCCCCACGAGAAGCCGTCGCGGGCAATCATCGCGCTCGATGCGCTCGGGCCCCAGGTGCCGGCCGCGTAGGGGCGCGGGCCGCCGTCCGATTCCCAGCTGTCGATCAGCGGCTCCACCCAGCGCCACGCCTCTTCCTGCTCGTCGCTGCGCACGAACAGGTTCAGGCGGCCGTCGATCACGTCGAGCAGCAAGCGCTCGTAGGCGCCCACGCGCTCGGCGCCGAAGCGCTTGTCGAAGTCCAGATCCAGTTGCACCGGCGCCAGCTGCGCGACGGCGCTCTGGTTGCCGTTGCGCTGCCGGTTGTCCTGCGCCTGCGCGAGCATGTGCAGCTCCAGGCCGTCCTTGGGTTGCAGGTTGATCACCAGCTTGTTGACGTTGCCCGCGGGCGCGCGGTAGATCGCGTGCGGCGTCGGGCGGAAGTTGACTTCGATGCGCGCATCGCGGGATGCCAGGCGCTTGCCGGTGCGGATGTAGAACGGCACGCCGGCCCAGCGCCAGTTGGCGATTTCGGTGCGCAGCGCCACGAAGGTTTCGGTGCGGCTGTCGGGGTCGACGCCGGGCTCGTCGCGGTAGCCCTGCACCCGCTCGCCATAGGCGGTGCCGGCGGTGTACTGGCCACGGATCGCGTGCAGGCTCAGGCTCTCGGGCGTCCAGGGCTTGAGGGCGCGCAGCACCTTCAGTTTCTCGTCGCGGATCGCGTCGGCGTGCGAGTTGATCGGCGGCTCCATGCCGATCGCGCACAGGAGTTGCAGCGCGTGGTTCTGCACCATGTCGCGCAGCGCGCCGGTCTGATCGTAGAAGGCACCGCGCTTCTCCACGCCCAGGTCTTCGGCGATGGTGATCTGGATGTTGGCGATGTGCTCGCGGCGCCAGATCGGCTCGAAGAGCGCATTGCCGAAGCGCATCGCGAACAGGTTCTGCACCGAGGGCTTGCCGAGGTAGTGGTCGATGCGGAAGACCTGCTTTTCTTCCAGCACCTTGCCCACGGCTGCGTTGATGGCGCGGTTCGATGCGAGGTCGTGGCCCAAGGGCTTTTCGAGCACGATGCGGGTCTTCGGCCCGTTGAGGCCGGCCGCCGCGATCTGCTCGACCACCTGCGTGAAGAGGGCGGGCGCGGTGGCCACGTACATCACGACCGTGGAGGCGTCGCGCTGCTTGAGCAGGTCGGCCAGCTTGGCGTAGTCGTCGGGCTTGGACAGGTCCATGCGCAGGTAATGCAGCATCGACGCGAACTTCTTGAATTCTTCCGGGGAGGGGCGCTTGGCGCCTTCGACCGCGCTGAAGCGCGACAGGATCAGTTCGCGGTACTGGTCGTCCGACAGGTCGTCCCGCGCCACGCCGACGATGCGTCCGTCCTGCGGGAGGCTGCCGTGCCGGAAGGCCTGGAACAGCGCGGGCATCAATTTGCGCCACGCAAGATCGCCAGTACCGCCGAACAGAACGAGATCGAAGCTCATGAGAAAACTTTCCTTTGTCTGAGTGCCAGGAGGCGTCCGGGCTTGGCGGGACGCCAGTCGCGATGGTACTTGTACCGATTCCCCCGACCTGTACTAAAGCTACGCTGCCCCCAGGCCGCAAGGCCTTTTTTTTATCCACGAGGCAGGGAAATACCAGATGAAGAAGCTTTTTTGCGCAGCCGCGCTCGTGGGCCTGTCGGCCGCCGCATCGGCACAGACCGTGAACGTGATCTGCTCGGTCCAGGCCGAATGGTGCAACGTGATTTCCACCGTCTACGCCCGCACCACGGGCGTTCGCATCAACATGGCCCTGAAGGGATCGGGCGAGGCGCTGGCCCAGCTGATCGCCGAGAAGGACAACCCCAAGACCGACGTCTGGTTCGGCGGCACGGGCGACCCGCACCTGCAGGCGGCCGAGCAGGGACTCACGCTCGAATACAAGTCGCCCACGTTGGCGCAATTGCACCCCTGGGCCCAGCAGCAGGCCAAGCAGTCAGGCTACAAGACGGTTGGTATCTACTCGGGGCCGCTGGGCTTCGGCTACAACCCCGAGCTGCTCGCCAAGAAGAAGCTGCCCGTGCCCAAGACCTGGGCCGACCTGCTCAAGCCCGAGTACAAGGGCGACATCCAGGTGGCCAACCCCGCGTCCAGCGGCACCGCCTACACGATGATCGCCACGCTGGTGCAGATGATGGGCGAGGACAAGGCCTTCGAGTACCTGAAGGCGCTGCACAAAAATGTCGGCCAGTACACCCGCTCGGGCACCGGCCCGATCAAGGCGGTGGCGCGCGGCGAAACCGCGATCTCCATCAGCTTCGTGCATGACGGCCCGGGCGAGAAGATGCAGGGCTTTCCGGTCGAGACCATCACGCCGAGCGACGGCACCGGCGCCGAGATCGGCTCCATGAGCATCATCAAGGGCGCGCGCAACCTGGACGCCGCCAAGAAGTTCTACGAATGGGCGCTCACGCCCGCCGCTCAGGAACTGGGCGCCGCCAACAAGCAGTTTCAGCTGCCGAGCAATGTGGGCGCCAAGCTCGATCCGCGCATTCCTGACTTCAAGACGATCAAGTTCATCAACTACGACTACGCCAAGTACGGCGCCAGCGCCGAACGCCGGCGCCTGATCGCGCGCTGGGAAAAGGACGTCAACTCGCTGCCGCGCTAAGTGGAAGCGATGGAAGCGGGTTCCATCGGCGGCGCGCCGGTCAACCCGGCGTCCGTGGCGGCCGCCCGGCGCGCGCAGCGCTGGATCTGGGCGTGGGTCGCGCTGGGCATTGCGGCGTACCTGCTGCTGCCCTGGTACGCGATCCAGGATGCGGCCTGGTACGAAGCCGTTCCGCAGGTCTTCGGACGGGCGGAGGGCGCCAACGGCCTGATGCAGGCCGCGACGCAGGGGCGCAGCTGGCTCTTCATCGGCCTGGCGGGCCTGTTGATGTGCGCGATCGGCGCGTGGCTGCCTGCCGGCCGTGCGCAGGGGCGATGGCTCCTGGCAGGCGGCGCGATCGGCGCCATCGGCCTGTCGGTCGCGGGCTTCACCATCGGCGCGCGGGGCTGGAGCGTCGCGGCACTCAACACGCAGTTCGGCGAGCTGGCGATCAACCAGTTCGGCATCGGCGCGGGCGGCTTCGTGGCGCTCACCGCGCTCGTGCTGCTGGCGGCCTTCGGCATCGCCCGGTTCGGTCTCTTCAAGGGCGACCTGTTCGTGGCGGCCGCGATCATCGGCTGCGGCGTGCTGATGGCGCTGTTCATCGCCTACCCGGTGGGCAAGGCGCTGTCGGGCGCGTTCTTCAACGAAGACGGGCAATGGTCGATAGGCGCCTTCGTTGCGCGCGTGTTCACCGAGCGCATCTGGGGCCTGGGGTGCCTGGCGGGCGGGGTGCGCTGCGGCGTGGCGTGGAACACGCTGGTGCTGGCCTTGCTCACGGCGGCCGGCACCACCTTCCTCGGCACCCTGATGGCGCTGATGGCCGAGCGCGGCAGCAAGCGCGGGCAGGGCGTGCTGCGGGTGCTGGCGCTGCTGCCGATCATCACACCGCCGTTCGTGGTGGGCCTGGGCCTGATCCTGCTGTTCGGCCGCGCAGGCATCGTCAACCAGCTGCTGGAGAACGTGTTCGGCATCGAGCCGACGCGCTGGTTCTACGGCATGCCGGGCGTGCTGGTGGCGCAGCTCTTCGCCTTCACGCCCATCGCCTTCATGATCATGCGCGGCGTGGTGCAGGGCATCGCGCCCAGCCTGGAAGAAGCCGCGCAGATGCTGCGTGCCGACCGTCGTCGCACCTTCTTCACCGTCACGCTGCCGCTGCTGAAGCCTGGGCTGGCCAACGCCTTCCTGGTCGGCTTCATCGAGAGCATTGCCGACTTCGGCAACCCGGTGGTGGTGGGCGGGCAGTTCTCGGTGCTCTCGACCGACATCTTCTTCGCCATCGTCGGCGCGCAGTACGACCAGGGCCGCGCGGCCTCGCTCGCCTGGGTGCTCACACTGTTCGCGCTCGGCGTGTTCGCGCTGCAGCGCGGGCTGCTGGGCAAGCAGAACTACACCACGGTGAGCGGCAAGGGCGACGCGGGCATCGCGATGGCGCTGCCCGACGGCGTGCGCCGCACCATCTACTGCATCGCGCTGCCGTGGATTGCGTTCACCGCGGTGGTCTACCTCTTCGCCTTCGCGGGTGGCTTCGTGCAGACCTGGGGCCGCGACTACAGCTTCACGCTCAACCACTTCAAGAATGCGTTCGCGCTGGAGTGGGGCCAGTTCGGGCTGGTGTGGGCGGGCACGGCGTGGAACTCGCTGATCACCACGCTCAAGCTCGCGGGCATCTCGGCACCGATCACCGCAGCGCTGGGCTTGCTGATCGCGTGGCTGCTGGCGCGCAACGAGTTCAAGGGGCAGGGCATCTTCGAGTTCGGCGCACTGCTGGCCTTCGCGATCCCGGGCACAGTCCTCGGCGTGAGCTACATCCTGGCCTTCAATGTGCCGCCGCTGGAGCTCACGGGCACCGGGCTCATCATCGTGCTGTGCTTCATGTTCCGGAACCTGCCGGTGGGCGTGCGGGCAGGTACGGCCGCCTTCAAGCAACTGGACCGCTCGCTCGACGAGGCCTCGCTGATGCTGCGCGCATCGACTTCGCAGACCTTGTTCAAGGTGGTGCTGCCGCTGCTCAAGCCCGCGCTGGTGGCCGCGCTGGTCTACAGCTTCGTGCGCGCGATGACGACGGTGAGCGCGGTGATCTTTCTGGTCACCGCCGAGAACGAACTCGCCACCACGTACATCATTGGCCGCGTCGGCAACGGCGACTACGGCATTGCGCTGGCGTACTGCACGGTGCTCATGATCCTGATGTCGCTGGCCATCGCGCTGGTGCAGTTCGTGGTCGGGGAGCGCAAGCTGGGGCGGCGCGGGACAGCGGTGCCGGTCGTGTCCGCGCCCGTACATTGAGGAAAAAAGATGAGTGTTCATGCAGACCTGTTGCTTCAGCTTCAAACGGAGCAAACGCTGGTCGACCTGTACCGCGACCGCTGGAGCCAGGAATCGCTTACCGGCGTTGTTTCCGGATTCACCGACACCTTCGTCTATCTGAGCCTGTTCAGCGAAGACGGATTGCCCAACGGCATCAGCGTGGTTCATCTGGGTGACGTCACCAGGATCAGATGGCAAGGCAATGCGCTGATCTCCATCCAGGCTTTGATCGATGCCAAGGCATCGAAGCCGACAGCGCCCGAGCTCGATCTCGAATCGACGCGCTCGGTCCTGGAGTCAATCCAGAAGGCGTTCGGCTACGTCAATGCGATGACCGAGAGTTCCAATTCATCAGTCACGTTCATTGGCGAGATCGCGCAGATTGACCACATCTCTTTCGTTCTGAACGAGTTCGGAACCATGAAGACCTGGCAGAAGTCGCATTTGTGGCTGCGCATCGAGGACGTGACGCGCGTGGATGCCGATGCGCAGTACGAACGCGATATCCAATTTCTTGCCCAGCAAAGGCGGAGTAAATGAGCAACGGCATCGAGTTCCGCAACGTCACCAAGCGCTACGGCACGGACAAGAACGGGCCGATGGCGGTCAAGGGCATCAGCTTCGAAGTGCCGGTCGGCACGCTCACCACCATCCTCGGCCCCTCGGGCTGCGGCAAGACGACCACGCTGCGCATGATCGCGGGGCTCGAGTCGCCGACCTCCGGTTCGATCTACATGGGTGGGCGCGATGTGACGACGCTCGGTCCGGCCGAGCGCAACGTCAGCATGATGTTCCAGAGCTACGCGCTGTTCCCGCACATGAACGTGATCGAGAACGTGGGCTATGGCCTGCGCATGAGCGGCGTGAAGAAGGACGAGGCCACCTCGCGAGCACGTGAGGCTTTGAGGGGTGTGGGCCTGGTCGGCTTCGACGAACGCCTGCCGAGCGAACTCTCGGGCGGCCAGCAGCAGCGCGTGGCGCTCGCGCGTGCGCTGGTGCTCGAGCCCGCGGTGCTGCTGTTCGATGAGCCGCTGTCCAACCTCGACGCCCGCCTGCGCCGCGAGATGCGGGAAGAAATCCGCGCGCTGCAGCAGCGCCTGAAGCTCACGGTGGCTTATGTCACGCACGACCAGAGCGAGGCGCTGGCCGTGAGCGACCAGATCATCGTGATGGACCACGGCGTGATTGCCCAGCGCGGCACGCCCGAGCAACTCTACGGCCGGCCCGAGAGCGAGTTCGTCGCCGGCTTCATGGGCGAGGCGATGGTGTTCCCCGGCGTGGCAGAGGCCGACGGCAGCGTCACGCTGGGCCCGCTGCGCCTGCAGCCGCGCCATGCAATCGCGCCCGGCCCGGTGAAGGTGGCTGTGCGGCCCGAGGCCTGGGAGATCGGCGCGGCCGATGGCTTGCCTGCCACCTTGCGCAAGGCGGCGTACCTCGGCAGCTTCTACGAATACGGCTTCGATACGGCGCTGGGCCCGGTCTTCGTGGTCTCGACCGACCTGTCGCAACCCCTGGCCGCGGGCGCGCAGACCACGCTGTCGCTGCGCGCCCATGGCGTGAGCGTGGTGCCGGGCGCGTGAAACAATGGCGCCATGAACGTGGTTTTCGATCTTGGCGCCGTGCTTCTCGCATGGGAGCCCACACGGCTGGTGCAGGCCCATCTCGCGCAACATGCGCCCACTGAGGCTGCCGCCGCGGCGCTGGGCCGGGCGCTTTTCCATCACGACGACTGGACCAGCTTCGACTGCGGCACCCGCACGCTGGACGATGCCATCGCCCGCATGACGGCACGGCTGTCGTTGCCGGCAGAACAGCTTCACGCGATGCTCGACAACCTGGGCGAGCGCCTCGAGGCCATCGAGGTCACCGTCGACATGCTCGGTCAACTGTTCGCCCATCGCGAAGCGGGGCAGCCGCTGCGGCTCTACTACCTGTCGAACATGCCTGCGCCGTATGCGCGCGCGCTGGAGCGGCGGCACGCCTTCATGCGGCGCTTCGACGGTGGCGTGTTCTCGGGTGACGTGAAGTTCATCAAACCGGATCGTGAAATCTTCGAGGTGCTGGCGGTGCGCTACACACTCGACCCGGCAGAGACCGTGTTCATCGACGATTCCGCCGCCAACGTCGAGGCGGCACGCGCCTTCGGCTGGCAAGCGATTCACTGCACCGCGCCGGGCATGCTGCCGGCGCAGCTCTCGCGCTACCTGCCGGTCAACACGACCTTGTCGGCGTCGAATCCGAGGCTGCGCGCGTAGTCCAGTTCGACCTGCAGTGCCGCGTCGTCCAGGCGCGGGGCGCGCGACAGGACCCAGAGGTATTGACGGTCGGGCGTGCCGACCAGCGCCACCTGGTACTCGCGGTCGAGCTTCAGGATCCAGTAGTCGCCCCACACCATCGGCAGCCAGCCGAGCCACGCGGGCGCGAAGCGCACTTCGAGGCGTCCCGCGCCCGGCTGGCCGGCCACGGGCACCACGCGCGCGGTGCCGATGGCTTCGTTGAAGTTGCCGTCGGCGCGCACGCAGCGGTTGACCACCTGCACCGTGCCGTCGGGCTGGGGGGTGTACTCGGCGGTGACGGGGCCCGAACAGCTCTTCTGGAACCGGTTGGGCAGGCGGGCCTGCTCGTGCCAGATGCCGGCATAACGCTGCAGGTCCACGGGCGCCACCACCTGCAAGGGGGCGCGCATCAGCGGTGCGCCATCGGCCGGGCCGGCCACTTGTGCGCGGGCGGTGCGCGCCGCACCCAGTGCGAGCCAGGTCGCGACGCCGCCCACGACGAAAGCGGTGGCCATGGCACCGATCGCGTGGCTGGTGCGGCGGTCGTCGAAAACCCGGCCGGCGGGGGCTTCTGCGGGGTGTCGGGGGCGTTGGGACATGGGGGCTCCTGAAGGTAAGACGTTCGGCGCAAATCGCCCGTAACACTCAGGGTAGCCCGCGCCAGCGACCCCATGCCGTCAGTCACGGACCACAGGCCCTGTAGGGCAGGGCGGCCGACAACCCTGCGGGCAGGAGGCCGATGGAAGCACGCGAAAACCCGTGCTACGGTGCGCATGAAAACATCGGTCGCCGCGCAACTGCGTGCAGGACTTGTCACAACCCGCACAGGATAATGATTTCATGAACCAACTCGATGCCCTCCGCCAATGGACCACCGTCGTCGCCGACACCGGTGACTTCAAGCAACTCAGCATTTCCAAGCCGCAGGACGCGACCACCAACCCGTCGCTGATCCTCAAGGCCGTTCAGAAGCCCGAATACCGCCCCCTGCTCGACGAAGTCGTGAAGAAGCACGCGGGCAAGCCGCTGGACGAAGTCATCGACCGCCTGCTGGTGAACTTCGGCACCGAAATCCTCCAGATCATTCCGGGCCGCGTCTCGACCGAAGTCGATGCGCGCCTGTCGTTCGACACCGCCGCCACCATCGCCCGCGGCGAGCGCATCGTGGCGCTCTACAAGGCCGAAGGCATCGACACCGAGAAGCGCCTGCTCATCAAGGTCGCCTCCACCTGGGAAGGCATCGAGGCCGCGCGCCAGCTCGAGTTGAAGGGCATCCGCACCAACCTCACGCTGCTGTTCTCGTTCGCGCAGGCGGTGGCCTGCGGCGCCGCGAAGGTGCAGTTGATCTCGCCCTTTGTGGGCCGCATCTACGACTGGTACAAGAAGTCGGCCGGCGCCAAGTGGGACGAAGCGGCGAACGCGGGCGCCAACGACCCGGGCGTGAAGTCGGTGCGCGAAATCTTCAACTACTACAAGCAGCACGGCATCAAGACCGAGGTGATGGGCGCGAGCTTCCGCAATGTGGGACAGATCCAGGCGCTCGCCGGCTGCGACCTGCTGACCATCAGCCCCGAGCTGCTGGCCGAACTCGCTGCGAGCAACGAGCCGCTGGAACACGCGCTCGATGCCAAGGCCGCCACCAAGGGCGACGCCCCGAAGGTCAGCTACGACGAAGCCGGTTTCCGCTTTGCGCTCAACGAAGACGCGATGGCCACCGAGAAGCTCGCCGAAGGCATCCGCGCCTTCGCGGCCGATGCGGTGAAACTCGAAAAGCTCATGCAGGAAAGCGGCAAGTAAACATGGTCATGACCCAACGCTGCGACCGTGCGCCGGCCTGGGCGCAACTGCAGTCGTACTTCGAGACGGCGGGCCGCCAGTTCGACGTGCGCCATGCCTTCGTGGACGACGCGGGGCGCTTCGAGCGATTCAGCCAGGAGGCGCCCTTTGTGTTCGCGGACCTGTCCAAGAACCTGATCGACGCGCGCACCGAAGAGCTGCTGCTCACACTGGCCCGCGAATGCGGCCTCGAAGCGCACCGCGACGCGATGTTCGCGGGCGAGCACATCAACAGCACCGAAGACCGCGCCGTGCTGCACACGCTGCTGCGCGCACCGGCGGACGCGAAGGTGGGCAAGACGGCCGACAAGCTGCGCGAGGTGCATGAAACCCTCGACGCGATGCTGGCCTATGCCGAGAAGGTGCGGGGCGACCACACGATCACCGACGTGGTCAACATCGGCATCGGCGGCTCCGACCTCGGCCCGCAGATGGCGGTGTTGGCACTCGCCGAGTTCGCCGCGCCGGGCAAGCGCTTCCACTTCGTCTCGAACGTCGACGGCCATGAACTGGCGGGCGTGCTGCGCGACCTGGCGCCGGAGCACACGCTGTTCCTGATCGCCTCGAAGACCTTCACCACCACCGAGACGATGACCAATGCGCTCTCGGCCAAGCGCTGGTACGAGCAATCGGGCGGCACGGACATCGCCGGCCACTTCGCCGCGCTCACGACGAATGTCGAAGCCGCGAAGAAGTTCGGCATCGACACCACCTTCGGTTTCTGGGACTGGGTGGGCGGCCGCTATTCGCTGTGGTCGGCCATCGGCCTGCCGATCGCGCTGGCCATCGGCGCCGACGGCTTTCGCCGGCTGCTCGCGGGCGCGCATGCGATGGACGAGCACTTCCGCACCGCGCCGCTCGCGCAGAACCTGCCAGTGCGCTTGGGCCTGCTCGACGTCTGGTACCGCAACTTCCACAAGTTCACGAGCCGCAGCATCGCGCCGTACCACAGCGCCTTGAAGCGCGTGCCGGCCTACCTGCAGCAGCTGGAGATGGAGAGCAACGGCAAGCAGGTCGATGCGAGCGGCCAGCCCGTGGCGTTCGGCACCTCACCCGTGCTCTGGGGCGAGCCCGGCACCAACGGCCAGCACGCCTACTTCCAGATGCTGCACCAGGGCACCGACGTGACCCCGCTCGAATTCGTGGCCGTGCGCGATGCGGCGCACGACCTCGAAGGCCACCATCCCAAGCTGCTCGCCAATGCGCTCGCGCAGGCGCAGGCGTTGATGGTGGGCAAGCTCGACGAGGGCGGCCACAAGAACTTTCCGGGCAACCGGCCGAGCAGCTTCTTCGTGTTCGAGAAGCTCACGCCCGAAGCGCTGGGCGCCTTCCTCGCGATGTACGAGCACCGGGTGTTCACCAGCGGTGCGCTGTGGGGCATCAACAGCTTCGACCAGTGGGGTGTGGAACTGGGCAAGGTGCTCGCGAAGGACATCGAGCCGCGCCTCGCCTCTGGCGACATCACGGGGCTCGACGCCTCGACGGCCGGGCTGCTCAAGCGCCTGAGTTCCTGAGGAAAGCTCAGGCCGTCGCCGTCTCGGCGGGCGCCTTCAGGGGCGCACCGCCGCTCGCCATCCGCACGCACAGGTCGAAGGCCTGCTGCAGCCCTTCGATCTGCGCGATGCCCTTGCCGGCAATGTCGAAGGCACTGCCGCTGGCCGACGTCGCCACCGGCACGGGCAGGCCACCGTGCAGCGTCACGCCCTGCTCGAAGCCCATGAGCTTCATCGCGATCTGGCCCTGGTCGTGGTACATCGACACCACCGCATCCACGTCGCCGCGGCGCGCGCCGATGAACACCGTATCGGGCGAGAACGGGCCGCGCGCGTCGTAGCCTTCGGCCCGCAGCTGCGCGATGGCCGGCGCGATGATCTCGATCTCTTCCATGCCGATGGAGCCGCCGTCCCCCGCGTGCGGGTTGAGCCCCGTCACCGCAATGCGCGGCTGCGCCACACCCGCGCGGCGCAGGGCCGACGCGATGATCTTCACCGCGTCCCCCACGCCCTGCACCGTGATGTGGCTTGCCACTTCCTTCAGCGGAATGTGCGAGGTCACGCGCGAAGTCCAGAGCGAGCCGGTGAGGTTGAATTCGCAGACGAAGCCCGTCACCGCGAAGCGCTCCTGCATGTAGCGCAGCTCGTCCTCGTGCACGAGGCCGCCGAGGCGCAGCGAGTGCTTGTTGAGCGGCGCGAAAAGAATCGCATCGGCCTGCCCGCGCCGCACCGTCACGGTCGCATATTCGAGCGCCTCGAACGAGGCCCGGCCCGAGCGCTCGTTCGATTCACCGAGCACCGGCGCCTCGCCTTCCATCCAGTCGCGCAGGTACAGGCTGAGCCGGCCGTCCTCGAAGCGCAGTTCGTCCAGGCTGTCGACCTGCAGCGGGGCCAGCTTGACGCCGGCCACGCGCTCGCCTTCGGACAGCACGATGGGGTCTGCGATCAGCAGCACGCGCGCGGCGTCCAGGTTGCGCTGGCGCGCGAGCAGCTTCACGGCCATCTCGGGGCCGACGCCGCTAGGGTCGCCCAGCAGCACGACGATGCGGGGCTTGGCGGAGATCACGCTCGGGGTTTTCGTTGGCGTTGACATGGGTTGGAGCTTGAAGTGAGTGGGGTGGAGGGCGGCCTCATTCGGCCTTGATGTTGGCGTCGCGCACGAGCTGGCCGTAGTGGTCGAACTCCTGCCTGTTCATCGCCGCGAAGGGTTCGCCGGTCAGCGCCCCGGGCTCGCCGCCCAGGGCCTTGATGCGCGCCTGCACGTCGGCCAGCTTGAGCGTGCGCACGAGCTCGGCGTTCAGCTTGTCGACCGCCGGGCGCGGCGTGCCGGCCGTCACGTAGAGGCCGTACCAGGTGGACACGTCGGCGCCCTTGATGCCCTGCTCGGCGAGCGTGGGCACGTCGGGCAGCTCGGGCGAGCGCTGGGGCGCGCTCACGGCCAGCGCGCGGAACTTGCCGGCCTTGATCTGGCCCATGGCCGAGGAGGTGCTGTCGAACATCATGTCGACCTCGCCCGAGATGATGTCGATGTGCGCCTGCGAGCTGCCCTTGTAGGGCACATGGATCGACTTCATGCCCGTGGCCAGGTTGAAGGCCTCGCCGCCCACATGCTGCGTGCTGCCGATGCCCGACGACGCGTACTTGAAGCCGCCGGGCTTCGCGGCCATGGCGGCCACGAGCTCCTTCACCGACCTGTAGGGCGAATTGGCCGACACCACCAGCACGTTGGGCATCACGGCCACGAGGCCGATGGGCGTCAGGTCCTTCAGCGGGTCGTACTTGAGCTTGAGGATGTGCGGCGCCACCGCCTGCGCGGTGTTGGTGGCCAGCAGCAGCGTGGCGCCGTCGGCCGGCGCACGCGCGGTGAGTTCGCCGGCGATGGTGTTGGAGGCGCCGGGGCGGTTCTCCACCGTCACGGGCTGCTTCAAGACTGGCGCGAACTTGTCGGCCAACACGCGCGCGAGGATGTCGGTGCCGCCGCCGGGCGAGGCGCCGACCATGATGCGAAGGGGCTTGTCGGGGTAGGTTGCTTGCGCGCCGGCTGCCGCTGCGGTCAGCGCCAGTGCGGCAAGGCTTGCCGCGCGGGCAAGGGAAGAAAGACTCATCGGGTTGTCTCCTGCTTTGTTTGGCCCGAGCCTACGGAGCTTCACCCGCGCGATCCAATCGTAAAAGTCCGAAGGTTCATATACTTTTGTGCATGACCGATGCGACCCAGGGCCTGACCGATGCCTCGCTGATGCTCCTTGTGCGGCCGCGCCAACTGCTGCTGCTGGCCCGGCTCGACGCCCACCGCCACCTCGGGCGCGCGGCCGAAGCCATGAACATCAGCCAGCCCGCCGCCACCAAGCTGCTGCAGCAACTGGAAGAGTCGCTGGGCGAAAGGCTCTTCGAGCGCCTTGCGCGCGGCATGGAGCCCACGCCCTACGGCGAGATCCTCATCCGCTACGCCCGCCGCGTGCTCAGCGACTTCGGCACTGCGCGCGAGGAAATGCTCGCGCTGCGCTCGGGCCTCAGCGGCGCTCTGCGCGTGGGCAGCGTGCCCGGCGCCGTGCCCGAGCTGCTGGCGCCGGCGCTGGTCGAGTACCACCGCCGCCATCCGCAAGTCGCCGTGTCGATCGTGGTCGAGACCAGCGACGTGATGCAGGCGCAGCTGGAGCAGGGCGACGTCGATCTCGTGCTGGGCCGGCTCACCGATGGGCACGACGAGGCGAAGTACGCGAGCGTGCCGCTGCTGGGCGAATCGCAGGTGGTGGTGGTGCGCGCGGCGCATCCGGTGTTCGAGCGCACCGCCACGGTCACGCTGGCCGAAATGGCGGGCTGGTCGTGGGTGCTGCAGCCGCCAGGCTCGCCGCAGCGCGGGCGCTTCGAGGCAGCGATGCGGGAGGCGGGCATCCAGGCGCGGCTGGACATCATCGAAACGGCATCGCCTATCGCCATCACGGCCCTGCTCGAAAACTCCGACATGGCCGCCGTGATGCCGGCCTCGCAGGCCGACCACTACGCCCGGCTGGGCGTGCTGCGCACCGTGCCGGTGGAGCTGCCGGTGCGCGTGCCGCCCATCTGCCTCATCACCCGGGAAGACCGGGCGCTCTCGCCGGCGGCCGCGCAGTTCCGGCGCCAACTGCTGGGCGGCGGTACCTGAAGTTCACTTGAGGCCTTTGGCTTGCGGTTTTCCATGCTGTGTTGCACCAATTAGGGAATTCACTAGCCAACCAGTGCATGAAAGTACGGGAGGTAACCGTCGAAGTACCAAAGCCGCAACTGAGTTTCCCCAGAATCCCCCCACGGCGACCCGACAACAAGAGGGCGTCGCTCACCTCTAGGAGACAACATGAAGCGTTTTCTGAAAGCGGGCCTCGTCCTCGCACTCCTCGGCACGGGGCTCGTGTCCCAGGCCGCCACCGAACTCGTGATCGCGACCGTGAACAACGGCCACATGATCGAGATGCAGAAGCTCACCCCCTTCTTCGAGAAAGCCAACCCCGACATCAAGCTCAAATGGGTCACGCTGGAAGAAGGCACGCTGCGCCAGCGCGTGACCACCGACATCGCCACCAAGGGCGGCCAGTTCGACGTGATGACCATCGGCCTGTACGAAGCGCCGATCTGGTCGAAGAAGGGCTGGCTGCAGCCCATTGCCACCGACGCCGCCTATGACGCGGACGACCTGCTGCCCGCCATCCGCGCGGGCCTGTCGTACGAAGGCAAGCTCTACGCAGCGCCCTTCTACGGCGAGAGCTCGATGCTCATGTACCGCAAGGACCTGGCCGACAAGGTCGGCTTCCAGATGCCGGAGCAGCCCACCTGGGTGCAGGTGAAGGAACTGGCCGGCAAGATCCACGACCCGAAGGCCGGCGTGTACGGCATGTGCCTGCGCGGCAAGCCGGGCTGGGGCGACAACATGGCCTTCCTCACGACGCTGGTCAACACCAACGGCGGCCAGTGGTTCGACATGCAGTGGAAGCCGCAGATCGACACCAAGCCCTGGAAGGACGCGATCAACTTCTACGTCGACCTGATGAAGGCCTATGGCCCGCCGGGCGCCTCGGCCAACAGCTTCAACGAGAACCTGGCGCTGTTCAACGAAGGCAAGTGCGGCATGTGGGTGGACGCGACCATCGCGGCCTCGTTCATCAGCGATCCGAAGCAGTCCAAGGTGGCCGACAAGGTCGCGTTCGCACAGGCGCCCGTCGCCGTGACGCCGAAGGGCGCCAACTGGCTGTGGACCTGGAACCTGGCGATTCCCGCCAGCTCGACCAAGGGCGCCGCTGCGCAGACCTTCGTGAAGTGGGCGACTTCCAAGGAGTACGTGAACCTCGTGGCCAAGGAAGCCGGCTGGGGCTCGGTGCCCACCGGCACGCGCAAGTCGACCTACGCGAACCCCGAGTTCCAGAAGGTGGCCAAGTTCGCCGCCGCCGAGAAGAAGGCCATCGACAGCGCGAACCTCAGCGACAGCACGCTGCCCAAGTCGCCGTACGTCGGCGTGCAGTACGCGGCCATTCCCGAGTTCCAGGCCATCGGCACCGGCGTGGGCCAGCAGATGAGCGCGGCGCTGTCGGGCAAGGTCACGGTCGATCAGGCGCTGAAGACTTCGCAGACGCTGGCTGAGCGCGAGATCAAGAAGTCGGGGCAGTACAAGTAAGCCCGGGCTTTACTCCCTCCCCTTCCGGGGGAGGGGCGGGGTGGGGGCACGCGGCGCATCGATCGGCCGCGGTGGTCGATCAGGGAGCCCCCATCCCCGCCTTCCCCCAGAGGGGGAAGGAGCCAGAGACAACAAGAAGGGACCTCCTCATGAAAAGACTCCTGCCCCGGGCCCTCATGGCGCCCGCCGTGCTCACGCTCTTCCTCTGGATGATCGTGCCGCTGTTGATGACGTTGTACTTCTCCTTCGTGAACTACAACCTCATGCAGCCCGGCGAACGCACCTTCGCGGGCCTGGAGAATTTTCACTACTTCGTCACCGATCCGGACTTCTGGCCCGCCACCTGGAACACGCTGCTGCTCATCGGCAGCGTGATCGTCATCACGGTGGTGTTCGGCGTGCTGCTCGCGCTCCTGGTGAACGAGCCTTTCCCGGGCCGCGGCATCGTGCGCGTGCTCCTCATCTCTCCGTTCTTCGTCATGCCCGCAGTCAACGCGCTGCTGTGGAAGCACATGATGATGAATCCCATCTACGGCGTGCTCGCCGACGTGTGGCGCTTCTTCGGCGCGCAGCCCGTGGACTGGCTCACCGACGTGCCGCTGCTCTCGGTGATCATCATGGTGGCCTGGCAGTGGCTGCCCTTTGCCTGCCTGATCTTCATCACCTCACTGCAGTCGCTGGACCGCGAGCAGATGGAAGCCGCGCGCATGGACGGCGCGAGTTCCTTCCAGCGCTTCTTCTATCTCACCATCCCGCACCTGGGCCGTCCGATGGCCGTGGTGATCATGATCGAGATGATCTTCCTGCTCAGCGTGTTCGCCGAGATCGCCATCACCACCAATGGCGGCCCGGGCAACGAGAGCACGAACATGACCTATCTGATCTTCAAGCAGTCGCTGATGAATTTCGACGTGGGCGTGGCCTCCGCCGGTGCGCTGTTCGCGGTGGTGCTGGCCAACATCGTGGCCTTCTTCCTCATTCGCATCATCGGCAAGAACCTGGACTGAAGGCACGACCATGCAACCCAGCAACTTCCTTCCCCAGCTGCTGCGCACCGTCGGTGCGTGGGCCGTGGCGCTGCTCCTGTTCTTTCCGCTCGGCTGGCTGTTTCTCACGGCCTTCAAGACGGAGCTGCAGGCGATCCATGTGCCGCCGCTCTTCATCTTCGAGCCCACGCTCGACAACTTCGGCGAAGTGCAGCGCCGCAGTGACTACCTGCTGTATGCGCGCAACTCGCTCATCACCAGCCTGGGCTCGACGATCCTGGGCTTGCTGATCGCGGCACCCGCTGCGTACTCGATGGCGTTCTTCCGCACGAAGAAGACGCGCGACATCCTCATGTGGATGCTCTCCACCAAGATGATGCCGGCCGTGGGCGCGCTGGTGCCGATCTACGTGCTCGCGCAGACCGCGGGCCTTCTGGATTCGCTCACCGCGCTGACCATCGTGTTCACGCTGTCGAACCTGCCGATCATGGTGTGGATGCTCTACAGCGCCTACAAGGACATTCCGAACGAGATCCTCGAAGCCGCGCGCATGGACGGCGCGAGCCTGTGGACCGAGTTCCGCCATGTGGTGATGCCGCTGTCGGTGGGCGGGCTCGCATCGACCGGCCTCCTGTGCTTGGTGCTGAGCTGGAACGAGGCCTTCTGGGCGTTGAACCTCAGCTCCGCCAAGGCCGGCACGCTGGCCACGTTGATCGCCTCGTACTCCAGCCCCGAGGGCCTGTTCTGGGCCAAGTTGTCGGCCGCCTCGCTGATGGCCATTGCGCCCATCGTCGTGTTCGGCTGGTTCAGCCAGAAGCAGCTCGTCCAAGGCCTGACCTTCGGCGCCGTCAAGTAAAGAAAAGGGAGACATCTCATGGCCTACCTCGAACTCAAGAGCATCAAGAAGAGCTTTGGTGACGTCCACATCATCAAGGGCGTCGACCTGGAAATCCGGAAAGGCGAGTTCATCGTCTTCGTCGGACCATCCGGTTGCGGCAAGTCGACGCTGCTGCGGCTGATCGCGGGGCTCGAACCGATCAGCAGCGGCAACCTGCTGCTCGACGGCAAGGACATCACCTGGACGCCTTCGGGCAAGCGCGACCTGGCGATGGTGTTCCAGAGCTACGCGCTCTATCCGCACATGAGCGTGTACGACAACATGTCCTTCGCGCTCAAGCTCGCGGGCGTGGCCAAGGACGAGATCAGGACCAAGGTAGAGCACGCGGCCAAGACGCTGAACCTCACGCAGTACCTGGACCGCACGCCCAAGGATCTGTCGGGCGGCCAGCGCCAGCGTGTGGCCATCGGCCGCGCGATCGTGCGCGCGCCCAAGGTGTTCCTCTTCGACGAGCCGCTGTCGAACCTCGACGCGGCGCTGCGCGGCAACACGCGCGTCGAGATCCACAAGCTGCATCGCGCGCTCGGCGCGACCACGATCTACGTGACGCACGACCAGGTCGAGGCCATGACGCTGGCCGACCGTGTGGTGGTGCTCCGGGACGGGCTGATCGAACAGGTCGGCACGCCGCTGGAGCTGTACGACCGCCCGGCCAACCAGTTCGTCGCGCAGTTCATCGGGATGCCGTCGATGAACATGGTGTCGGCGAGCGCGATCCCGAGTTTCTCTGCAGCGACCGGTGGCCGCCTGCCGAACGACGGGTTCCTCGGCGTGCGGCCTGAAGGCCTGCGCGTGCACCCGAAGCAGGGCGCGCCGGTGTCGGACGTGCTGGGCCGCGTAGAGCTGATCGAGGCGCTCGGCGCCGACACGCTCATCCATGTCGATGTGGGCGGCGTGCCGCTCATCGCACGGCAGAACGAGCGCACGCCCCTGCAGGCGGGCGACGACGTGGCGGTCGAGCTCGACCCGTCGGTGCTGCATCTGTTCAACCGCGAAGGCCGCTCGGTCTCCGCCTGATTTTTCTTTGACGGAATTTCCCCGTGACTCTCGCAGCAGCGTCTATTGCGCACACACCACCGGCTCTCTCGGAGTTCACGGTGCTTCACCTGGGCCTGGGCTCGTTCCACCGCGCGCACCAGGCCGTCTACCTGCAGCGGCTGATCGAAGCGGGCGACACCCGCTGGTCGCTGTCGGGCGCCAACATCCGGCCCGACATGGCCGAGGTCGTCGCGGCGCTGCGCGCGCAGGGCGGGCGCTACACGCTCGAGACCGTGTCGCCCGCGGGCGAGTACCGCTACGAACAGATCGAGGCGATCCGCGAGGTGCTGCCCTACGAGCCCTCGCTGGCCGCAGTGATCGCGCGCGGCGCGGCGCCGTCCACGCGCATCGTCTCCTTCACCGTGACCGAGGCGGGCTACTACCTCGACGCGAAGGACCACAAGCTCGACCTGTCGTTCGCCGACCTGGCCGCGGACATCGAACGCGCGCGGCGCGGCGAGGCCGGCGAGACGGTCTACGGCGCGGTGTGCGCGATCCTTCGCGCGCGCAAGGCGGCAGGCGCCGGCCCGGTCACGCTCCTGAACTGCGACAACCTGCGCCACAACGGGGATCGCTTTCACGGCGGCCTGCTGGAGTTCATCGAGCGCGCGGGCGATGCCGACCTCCTGGCCTGGACCGTCGCCAACACCCGTTGCCCGAATGCGATGGTCGACCGCATCACGCCGCGGCCGCCGCCCGAGTTGCGCGCGCGGGTGCTGACCGCCACCGGCCGCGACGATGCCGCGCCGATCACGGGCGAGAGCTTCATCCAGTGGGTCATCGAAGACAACTTCATCGCCGGCCGGCCCGACTGGGGACGCGTGGGCGTGGAGCTGGTGGAGTCGGTGCAGCCGTATGAGGAGGCCAAGATCCGCATCCTCAACGCGACCCACAGCTGCATCGCCTGGGCCGGCACGCTGATCGGGCTCGAATTCATCCACGAAGGCACGCACGACGCGGCCATCCGCAAGATGGCCCACGACTACGTGAGCGACGACGTGATCCCGTGCCTGAGCCCCAGCCCCATCGATCTCGCGGCCTACCGCGACGTGGTGCTCGACCGCTTCGGCAACCCCGCGATCCGCGACACCAACCAGCGCGTGGCGGCGGACGGTTTCTCCAAGATCCCGGGCTTCATCGCGCCGACCGTGCGCGAGCGCCTGGCCGCGGGCGAGGGCATCGACAGCGTGGCGATGCTGCCGGCGCTGTTCCTCGCCTTCCTGCAGCGCTGGCACCGCGGCGCGCTGCCCTACGCCTACCAGGACCAGGGTATGGACGAAGCGGTGGCGCATGCGATCTGCGATGCGGCCGATCCGGTCGCGGCGCTGTGCGCCGACACCGGCCTGTGGGGCGACCTCGCGGGCGATGCGCGGCTGGTCGAGGCGGTTCGCAAGGCGTGTGCGCGCGTCGTGCGCTTCGTCGAAGGCGACGTGAAATGAGCGGCCGGCTGCAGGACCGCCATGTGCTGCTGACCGGTGCGGGCGGCGGCATCGGCCTTGCGGTGGCCGAGGCCTGCATCGCCGAGGGGGCGCGCTGCAGCGTGATCGACCGTGCGGCTGGTGCGCCGGATGCGGTGCGTGCGGTGCAGCACCGCCATCCCGACCGCCTCGCCTACATCGCGGCCGATGTCAGGAACGCGCAAGACATTCAACGTTTGCTGGCCGAGGCGATTGCCGCATTCGGCCCCGTTCACACGCTCTTCAACAACGCGGCCGTGTTCGACCTTGCGCCGCTGCTCGAGAGCGACGAAGCCTCGTTCGACAAGCTCTTCGCCGTCAACGTGAAGGGCATGTTCTTCGTGATGCAGGCGGTGCTGCGCCACATGGTCGAGGCCGGAACGCAGGGCGCGTCGGTCATCAACATGGCCTCGCAGGCGGGGCGCCGTGGCGAGGCGCTGGTGTCGCACTACTGCGCGACCAAGGCGACCGTCATCAGCTACACCCAGAGCGCGGCGCTGGCCATGGCGCCGCATGGCATCCGCGTCAACGGCATCGCGCCGGGCGTGGTCGACACGCCGATGTGGGACCACGTCGACAGCCTGTTCGCCAAGGCCGAAGGGCTGCCGCCCGGCGAGAAGAAGCGGCGCGTGGGATTCGAAGTGCCATTGGGCCGCATGGGTGTGCCCGACGACATCGCGGGAGCCGCCGTTTTTCTTGCCAGCGACGAGGCGCGCTACATCACGGCACAGACGCTGAATGTCGATGGCGGCAACGTCATGAGCTGAGCCGGACAAGAAAGTATCGGGACCAATCCTTTTTGCGCGGTGAACCCCACCCGGCACGGTGAGAAGATCGGCTTCCTTTGCAGCACGCGATCCATGAACGAAGATTTCCATCTCTACCTCGACAGCGCCGACCTGGCAGAGCTGAAGACCTGCCTGCCGCACCCCGTGGTGCACGGGGTGACGACCAACCCGACGCTGCTCAAGCGCGCGGGTGTCGGCCGGGGTGAAGTGCCCGGCCTGCTGAAGCGCTGCCTCGACCTGGGCGCCCGGCAGGTGCAGGCGCAGGTGTATTCGAGCGACGTCGACGGCATGCTCGAAGACGCGCGGGTGCTGCTCTCGCATTTCGACCGCGGCCAGCTGGTCGTGAAGATTCCCGCCACGCGCCAGGGCTTCGATGCCGGCGCGCGGCTCATCGCCGAGGGCGTTCCCGTGACGTGGACCGCCGTGTACGCGCCCGAGCAGGCGCACTTCGCGGCGCAGCTGGGCGGGGCCTATGCGGCGCCGTACCTCGGGCGGCTCGAAGACTCGGGCATCGACGGGCTCGCGCTGATCGCGCGGATGCAGTCGCTGGTCGCGCAGCGGCCCTCCTCGGGTACGCGCCTGCTGGTGGCGAGCATCCGCTCGCGCGAGGCGTACCTGTCGCTGCTTGCACTGGGCGTGGGCGCCATCACGATCCCGCCGCGCCTTTTTGCCGAACTGCTGGACCATCCGGCCACGCTGGCCGCCGAACGCGGTTTCCTCGCCGATGCCCAGGCTCTGCCGGACTGAAAAATCAAGAACCATGCGCATAGCACTCACGGGCGAAGCCCTCATCGATTTCACCGCCAGCGAGGCGGGCACCCTGGCGTTCCTCGGCCACGAGGGCGGCTCGCCGCTCAACACGGCCGTGGCTTGCGCGCGCCTCGGGGTGCACACGGGGTTTCTCACGCAGCTGTCGACCGACCTCTTCGGCGAGCGGCTGATGGGGTTCCTTGCGCGCAACGGCGTGGACACCAGCTTCATCCTGCGCAGCAATGCACCTTCGACGCTGGCCTTCGTCGAGCGCACGCCCAAGACCAACCGCTATGCGTTCTACACAGGCGGCAGCGCCGATGCGACTTGGTCGCCAGAGCCGCTGCCGCAGCTGCCGGCGGAGTGCCGCTTCCTGCACTTCGGATCGATCTCGCTGCTGCAGGAGCCGGCTTCCACGCGCATCGCCGAACTGGTCGCCGCCAATGCAGGGCGCTGCGTGATCGTGTTCGACCCCAACGTGCGGCCCAGCCTCATCCCCGACATGGCCGCCTTCCGCGATCGCGTGACGAACTGGATGGCGATGGCCGACCTCGTCAAGCTCAGCGACGAAGACGCCGAACTGCTCGCGCCCGGCCAGCCGGTCGATGCGCTGGCCGCCGATTGCCTGAAGGCCGGCGCGCGCGCGGTGATCGTCACGCGCGGTGGCGCGGGCGCCACGCTCTGGCGCACGGGGCACGCGCCGCTCACCGTGGCGGCGCCGCGCGTCACCGTGGTCGACACCATCGGCGCGGGCGACACCTTCACGGCCGGGCTCTCGGTGTCGCTGCTCGAACACGGCGTCGAGCATCCGGCCCAACTGGGCGAACTGAGCGACGAAGCATGGACGGAAGTGATGCGCTTCGCCGCCACCGCCGCCGCCCTGAACTGCACCCGCGAAGGGGCGGACCCACCCACCCTGGAAGCCGTTCACAACGCGCTCGCCCAGGCAGACAATTGAGGCCGTTCCGAGGTTCAGACTTCCTGCTGCCATGACGACGTCCACACGCAAGCGTTCGGTCCCCCGTCAGCGCCAACCCGAGCTGGAGCGCGACTTTGCGCGTTCGCCCTCGCTGGGCTACGAAGCCCCTGAAGAAACCGGCCTTGTGCGCTGCCTTGCGCATGGCTTTCCGAGCCCGCTGGTGCGATGGCACTTCCATGAAGATTACGAACTGCACCTGATCACCGAGACCTCGGGCAAGGCCTTCATCGGCGACTGGATCGGGCCGTTCCAGCCCGGGCACCTGGTGCTCTGCGGACCGCGGTTGCCGCACAACTGGATCTCGCTCGACGTGCCCGAAGGCGGCGCCGCCGGGCGCGACCGGGTGATCCAGTTCCGCCACGAGCCGATCGAGCTGGCTGCGGCCGAGATTCCCGAGCTGCGCGAAGTGATGCAGCTGCTGGAGCGCGCGCGCCACGGCATCGAGTTCTTCGGCATGTCGCAACAGGCGCAGGCGCACTGGGACAACATCAAGGCCGCGCGCGGCGCGCGCCGGCTCGGCCTGTTCCTCGAGTTCATGGCCGACCTCGCGCAATGCACCGACTACCGGCTGCTGTCCAGCGTGCAGATGCAAGGCGCGCAAGGCAGCGACGGCGATGCGCAGGTCGACCAGATCAACGAAGTCGTCAACCGCATCACCAACAACATGGCCGAGCCGATCGCGATGTCGGACGTGGCGGCCGAACTGGGCATGAGCGAGAGCCGCTTCAGCCGCTTCTTCCGGCGCTCGACCGGCAACAGCTTTACTGACTTCGTCAACCGCGTGCGCATCAACAGCGCCTGCCACCTGCTGATGCAGACCGACCACTACGTGACGGACATCTGCTACCAGGTCGGCTTCAACAACGTGGCGAATTTCAACCGGCGCTTTCTGGAGATCAAGGGCATGACGCCCAGCGAGTTCAGGCGCCAGGCCGACACCCGCTTCGGCTCGGGCATTTCTTCTTCGTAGTCAGAAAAGCAGGGAGTTCATCTTGTATCTGGGACTCGACCTCGGCACGTCCGAGCTCAAGGCGCTGTTGCTCGCCGACGATCACCGCATCGTCGGCGTGGCGCGCGCAGCACTCACGGTCGAACGGCCGCAACCGCTCTGGTCGGAGCAGGCGCCAAGTCAATGGTGGCAGGCGCTGGAGCAGGTCATGAAGGAGCTTCGCTGCGCGCATGCCGAAGCGCTGTCTGCCGTGCGGGCCATCGGCCTCTCGGGCCAGATGCATGGCGCGACGCTGCTCGATGCGGCGGGCGAGGTGCTGCGTCCGGCGATTCTCTGGAACGACGGGCGCAGCGGTGCGCAATGCGGCGAACTCACGCGCGCCGTGCCGCGCCTGGGCGAGATCGCTGGCAACCTCGCGATGCCCGGGTTCACCGCGCCCAAGCTCCTGTGGGTGCGCGAGCACGAGCCCGAGATCTTCAGGCGCACGGCGCGCGTGCTGCTGCCCAAGGATTGGCTGCGCTTCATGCTCAGCGGCGAGGCGGTCAGCGAGATGTCGGATGCGGCCGGCACGCTGTGGCTCGACGTAGGCGCGCGCGACTGGTCCGACGAACTGCTCGCGGCCACGGGGCTCACGCGCGACCACATGCCGCGGCTGGTCGAAGGCAGCGAGGTGTCGGCGAAGCTCAAGCCTGAGCTGGCTGCGCGCTGGGGCGTGGGCGATGGCGCGGTGCTGATCGCCGGTGGCGCGGGCGACAACGCGGCAAGCGCGGTTGGCATGGGGCTGGTCGAACCGGGGCAAGGTTTCGTGTCGCTGGGTACCTCGGGTGTGGTGTTCGTCTCGACCGATCGCTTCCTTCCGAATCCCGCGCAGGCGATGCATGCCTTCTGCCATGCGCTGCCCAAGCGTTGGCACCAGATGTCGGTGATGCTCTCGGCCGCGAGTGCGGTGAGCTGGGCTGCCAAGACGTTCAAGCTCACGGACGAGGCCGCGCTGCTCGAAGCGGCTGCATCGGTCTCGCTCGCGGACCGGGCGCGATGCCCGCTGTTCCTGCCGTACCTGTCGGGCGAACGCTCGCCACACAACAACCCGAATGCGCAGGGCGCGCTGTTCGGTCTCACGCATGCGCACGGCCCGGCGGAGATCGCCTATGCCGTGGCCGAGGGCGTGAGCTTCGGCCTGCGCGACGGCTTCGACACGCTGCGCCTGCCGGCCGACATGCCGCTGCGCGAAGTTGCGCTGGTGGGTGGGGGGGCGCGCAGTGTCTGGTGGGGCCAGTTGCTGGCCGACATCTTCCAGGTGCCGCTCACGCTCTATGCGGGCAGCGAGACGGGTGGGGCGCTCGGCGCGGCGCGGCTTGCGTGGCTGGCCGATGGCGGCGCCGTGGCCGAGGTGTGCACGCTGCCGCCAGTCAAGCAGCAACTGGCGCCTTCGTCCGAAGGGGTCGATGGGCACAAGACCCGGCATGCGCGATTCCAGGTGCTCTACATGGCGCTGCGCGATCAGTTTCGATAGCCGACACAAACCGGCCGCCCATAAAAAAACCCGTCGCAAGACGGGTTTTTTACTTTCGCGAAACACCGCGGAACCGGCTTTGCCGGGCCGCAGGTGTTGCCCCCGGTAGGGGGTTGGCGTAGCGGACACGAAGTGCCGCGCAGCCTGGGGGCGAGCCAAATCCCCCTGGGGGCGAGCGAAATTACATGCCCATGCCGCCCATGCCGCCCATGCCGCCCATGTCGGGCATGCCGCCGCCAGCGCCGGACTCGTCCTTGGGTGCGTCAGCAACCATGGCTTCGGTCGTCAGCAGCAGCGAGGACACCGAAGCGGCGTTCTGCAGTGCGGTGCGGGTGACCTTCGTCGGGTCCAGGATGCCCAGCTCGAGCATGTCGCCGTACGTGTCGTTCGCAGCATTGAAGCCGTAGTTGCCCGAACCGGCCAACACAGCGTTCACCACCACCGAGGCTTCGCCGCCGGCGTTGTTCACGATTTCGCGCAGGGGCGCTTCGATGGCCTTGAGCACCAGCTTGATGCCGGCTTCCTGGTCGGCGTTGTCGCCCTTGACCGAGTCGCCCACAGCTTGCTTGGCACGCAGCAGAGCCACGCCGCCGCCAGCCACAACGCCTTCTTCCACTGCAGCGCGGGTGGCGTGCAGGGCGTCTTCGACGCGAGCCTTCTTTTCCTTCATTTCGACTTCGGTGGCAGCGCCGACCTTGATCACTGCAACGCCGCCGGCCAGCTTGGCCACGCGCTCTTGCAGCTTTTCACGGTCGTAGTCGCTGGTCGCTTCTTCGATCTGAACGCGCACTTGCTTCACGCGGGCTTCGATGTCACCAGCAGCGCCGGAGCCGTCGATGATGATCGTGTTTTCCTTGCCCACTTCGATGCGCTTGGCTTGACCCAGGTCGGCCAGCGTCACCTTTTCGAGCGTGAGGCCCACTTCTTCAGCGATGACCTTGCCGCCCGTCAGGATGGCGATGTCTTCCAGCATGGCCTTGCGGCGGTCGCCGAAGCCAGGCGCCTTGACGGCCACGACCTTCAGGATGCCGCGGATCGTGTTCACGACCAGCGTAGCCAGGGCTTCGCCTTCGACTTCTTCGGCAATGATCAGCAGCGGACGGCCAGCCTTGGCGACTTGCTCCAGCACCGGCAGCAGGTCACGGATGTTGCTGATCTTCTTGTCGAACAGCAGCACGAAGGGGTTGTCCAACAGCGCCGATTGCTTCTCGGGGTTGTTGATGAAGTAGGGCGACAGGTAGCCGCGGTCGAACTGCATGCCTTCGACGACGTCCAGTTCGCTGTCCAGCGACTTGCCGTCTTCCACGGTGATCACGCCTTCCTTGCCGACCTTGTCCATCGCGTCAGCGATGAGCTTGCCGATGGTTTCGTCGCTGTTGGCCGAAATGGAGCCGACTTGCGCGATTTCCTTGGAGGTGGTGGTGGGCTTGGAAGCCTTCTTCAGCTCGGCGACCAGGGCCGTGACAGCCTTGTCGATGCCGCGCTTCAGGTCCATCGGGTTCATGCCGGCAGCCACCAGCTTGAAACCTTCGCGAACGATGGCTTGTGCCAGCACGGTCGCGGTGGTGGTGCCGTCACCGGCGTTGTCCGAAGTCTTGGAGGCCACTTCCTTCACGAGCTGGGCGCCCATGTTCTGCAGCTTGTCCTTGAGTTCGATTTCCTTGGCCACGGACACACCGTCCTTGGTCACGGTGGGGGCGCCGAACGAGCGCTCCAGAACCACGTTGCGACCCTTGGGGCCCAGGGTGACCTTGACTGCGTTGGCCAGGATGTTGACACCCTCGACCATGCGTGCGCGGGCTTCTCCGCCGAAGACTACGTCTTTTGCTGCCATGTTTATTTACTCCGAATGGATGGAATGGATTACTTCTCGACGACTGCGAACAGGTCGTCTTCCTTCATGACGAGCAATTCGTCACCGTCGACCTTGACGGTCTGGCCGCTGTACTTGCCGAACAGGACGCGGTCGCCGACCTTGACGGTCAGTGCGGTCAGTTCGCCCTTGTCGGTGCGCTTGCCCGGGCCCACGGCCAGGACTTCACCCTGATCGGGCTTTTCGGCGGCTGCGTCGGGGATGACGATGCCAGAGGCGGTCTTGGTTTCGCTGTCGATACGCTTGACGATCACGCGATCGGCCAAAGGACGAAGTTTCATTGCATCTCCTGGATATGGATAAGAAACGGGTTTTGTGGTCGGGTGCCGAACCGGGGCCGGCGACCCATCGACTGGAAGCGAGGGCTGTTAGCACTCGTCAGCAGCGAGTGCTAATCATAAGGGCATTCAGTGACGTTTCAAGGGCGGGGGTTGCTGCGGGCGGTCGCTTACAACTGGTCCGTGGGCACGAACCACGAGAAAAGCAGCAATTGCAGCCGGGTCAGCATGCTCGAATCCGGCTCGCTGTCGAGCACCTCGTTGTCGACGTCGCCAGTGCCGATCCACTGCACGTTCTGGCCGTCGGGCTTGAGCGCCACGCGGTAGACGCCCTCGATGTCGTCCAGCTGGTAGGCGAAAAGCAGCGCCTGCGTCAGGTCGAAGCTGCGCACGCGCACGCCGAACTCGGTGTTCAGCAGGGCCGAACGCGGGTCGAGGTTCATGGAGCCGAGCAGCACCCATTGGCGGTCCACCAGGGCCAGCTTGGCGTGAAGGCGACCGCGCGCCTTCTTCAGCAGGTCGCGAAACTGCCCGCTGCGGCGCAGCTGCTGGGTGCTGACCTCGTACAGGTTCACGCCCAGCTTGAGCATGTCGACGCGATAGCGGTTGTAGTTGATGTTGACCAGCGGCTCGTCGCTGTCGGCGAGCGAATTGGTGATCACGGTGATGTTGATCCCGTGCTCGCGTCCCATGCGGATCCGCGCCATGCCCTCGTCGCCCGGTATGAAATAGGGCGAGATCACCACCACGTTCGATTGGGCGGTGGCCAGCATCTCGTGAAAGCGCTGCGCCAGCGATTCGGTGGGATGCGCCATCACGCCCAGCGCCTTGTTGGGGCTGTCCGCGGTGGCGTTGGCTTCCGCGCGCATCCATTTCGCCTCGTCGATGTTCGCGAGCTGCACGGCCAGCGGCGGGTCGCCCAGCAGGTCGGTGGCGGCCAATGGATCGGGCGGCGGCGCATTGGCGGGGGAGGTGGCTTCCTCGAAGTCTGCCTTCAGTTTCTCGGGCGCGAGGGTGGTGCCGGCGACGCGCTGCAACGGGTAGACGACGTCGCTGTTCCAGTAGGTGTCGAAGACGGCGGCCGACTCCGGGACCACCGGGCCGGCCATGAGCAGTTCGAAGTCGATGAAGTTCGCGCTCTCGCTGCGCAGGAAATATTCGTCCGCCAGGTTGCGGCCGCCGGCGATGGCCATCGCCCCGTCGGCCACGAACAGCTTGTTGTGCATGCGGTGGTTGAGCCGCCGGAAATCGCCGAAGAACTCCAGCCACCGCCCGGACGAGTGATCGCGCAGGTTCACGAACGGGTTGAAGAGTCGCACTTGGGCATTGGGCTCCACGGCCAGGCCCAGCAGCAGGCGGTCCATGCCGGCCGTGTAGAAATCGTCCAGCAGCAGGCGCACGCGCACGCCGCGGCGCGCCGCGTTGCGCAGCTCCCGCAGCAGGAGCCGGCCGGTCTTGTCATTGCCGAGCTGATAGGTCTGCACGTCGAGAGAGGACTGGGCGCGCCGTATCAGTTCCAGCCGCGCATCGAGTGCATAGGAGGCTTCGATGAGCGGGCTGAGGCTGGAGAGCCCGTCGGGTGGCGTGTTCAGGCTGATGGCCGCGCGGCCGAGCGCGGTGGCGGGGGAGGCCGCGATGGCTGCGGTCGGCGGCTCGGGCGTGCGGGGCGGAAGCCCGGCGCAACCTGCCAGCACGAGGGCGATCAGCAGCAGGGCCGGTGCCCGCAGCGCAGGAATCAGAAGGGCAATGAGCTTGTGCATGAGGCCTGCCGGCACGGAGAAATGTGCCCGCGGCATCGTAGCCGCTCTGCCTTGCGCCCAGACGCAAATTCGCAACGCAACTCCCTGCGCCACGCCCGGAGATTGGGCAGATTGGAATTTTCTACCTACTAAAATGCGAATGCTTCTTAATTGACATTTGATAAACGCGTGGAGTGAGGCTGGAATGAAGAGGACGTTGGCGCGGCGCAGAGCCGTTTCGGTGCTGGTGGGATGCATGGCCATTTACATGCAGCACCAGGTGTTGGCACAGACGACAGCGCAGGGTTCGCTGCCCGAAGTGCGGGTCGATGCGAACGCCGAAGCCGAGACCGCCACGACGCCCGTCATCGGCTACCGCGCGAAGAACGCCGTCACCGCCACCAAGACCGACACGCCGCTGTCGGAAACGCCGCAGTCCGTGACCGTCGTGACGCGCGACCAGATCGTCGACCAGGGCGCGACCAACCTGCAGGACGCGCTCAACTACGCCGCCGGCGTGCGCTCCGACGCCTACGGGCTGGACTCGCGGACCGATTCCGTGCGTGTGCGCGGCGCCTACCCCGACGTCTACCTCGACGGCCTGCGCCAGGCCTACGGCTACTACACCAGCACCACCCGCACCGAGCCCTATACGCTGGAGCGGCTCGAAGTGTTACGCGGCCCCTCGGGCATGCTGTTCGGCGCGGGCACGGCCGCGGGCGTGGTCAACATGGTCAGCAAGCGGCCGCTGCAGGAGGCGCAGCGCGAAGTGGGCGTGCAGTTCGGCAGCTTCGGCCGCAAGCAGATCCAGGCCGACCTGACCGGGCCGCTCAATGCGGACGGTTCCCTGTCGTACCGGCTGATCGCGGTGCAGCGCAAGTCGGACACGCAGGTCGACTACGTGCCCGACGACCGCAGCCTGATCGCTCCCTCGCTGACCTGGCGGCCCAACGCAGCGACCTCGCTGACGCTGCAAGGCCTCTGGCAAAAAGACAAGAGCGGCAGCAGCTCGCAGTTCCTGCCGTGGGAAGGCACCTTGCTGCCGAACCCGAACGGGCGCCTGCCGGCGAGCCGCTTCATCGGCGAGCCGGGCGATTTCTACAACAGCGAGCGCAAGACCTTCGGCTGGCTGTTCGAGCACAAATTCAACGACAACTGGACCGTGCGGCAGAACTTCCGCTATGCACAGAACGAAAACGCCAACCAGTACCACTATGGCGCCGCGTTCAGCGGTTTCGACAGCTGGTCGAGCGACCCGGTCTCCAAGCGCGTGCTAGGCCGTTACTTCGACAACCAGCTGACCCTCAACCGCACCCAGACGCTGGACAACCACGTCGAAGGCCATTTCCAGACCGGCGCCCTCAAGCACACGCTGCTCATCGGCGCGGATTTCGCGCGCCAGCGCGAGAACGTCTGGAGCGGCACCACCGTCGACATCATCGACGTCTACGCACCCGTCTACGGCCACCGCGACGTGCCCGAGGCCGTGGCGCTGCCGCGCACCCGCCAGCGCCAGACCGGCCTGTACCTGCAGGACCAGATCAAGCTGGACAACTGGATCTTCGTTGCCGGCCTGCGCCACGACAAGGCCGTGTCCAGCGCCGCCGGCAGCGACGAGCAGAAGAGCAGCGCCACCACCAAGCGCTTCGGCCTGATGTATGCCTCGCCCTCGGGCTGGTCGCCCTACGTGAGCTACAGCGAGTCGTTCACGCCGCAGTCGCCGCGCCAGGGACGCATCTTCACGCCGCTGCGCGGCGAGCAGTGGGAAGTGGGCGTGAAATACGAGCCCAAGGACCGCGCCGTGGCCTTCAGCGCCGCGGTGTACGACCTGCGCGAGAAGAACCAGATCGTCGAGGAACAGCCGAACGTGTTCTCGCAGCGCGGACTCACCAGGACCAAGGGCCTGGAGCTCGAAGCCAAGGGCTCGATCGGTCGCGACCTCGACCTGATCGCCCACTACAACTACATCGATGCCGATGCGCAGATCGAAGGCCTGCCCAAGCACCAGGCGAGCGTCTGGGCCAAGTACAGGTTCTCCATTGGCGGCGCGAGCGGCTTCTCGGCCGGCGCCGGCGTGCGTGCGATGAGTTCGTTCCGCGATGTCCAGTTCGGCACCGGCCCCCGCATCCCGGGCGTCGTCCTGGCCGACCTGGTGTTCGCCTACGACACCGCGAGCTGGCGCTATGCGCTCAACATCAACAACGTGACGGACAAGAAGTACTTCTCTACCTGCCTGTCGCGCGGTGACTGCTGGTACGGTTCGCGCCGCAACATCGTCGCGAGCGCAACCTACCGCTTCTGAACCCCGCCTTCAACGAACAGAGCCAAGACGACATGAACAGCCGAAAGATCAAGACCTGGGCCTGGGTGCACAAGTGGAGCAGCCTCGTGTGCACGGTGTTCATGCTGCTGCTGTGCATCACCGGGCTGCCGCTGATCTTCCATCACGAGATCGGGCACCTGCTGGGCACCGAGGTCGAGGCGCCGAAGATGCCGGCCGACACGCCGCGCATCAGCCTGGACAAGGTGCTGGACATCGCCAAGGCCAAGCACCCCGACCGCGTCGTGCAGTTCGCCTCGCAGCCCGAGGACGACGACGGCCTGTGGTTCGTCACGCTCACGCCCACGCCGGCGCCCACCGATGACTTCAAGTCGGTCGCGGTCGACGCGCGCACAGGCGTGGTGCTGGCGCAGCCCAAGTTCGACGAGGGCTTCATGTACGTGATGTTCAAGCTGCACGTCGACCTCTTCGCGGGGCTTCCTGGCAAGCTGTTCCTGGGCTTCATGGGGCTCCTGCTGCTGGTGGCCATCGTCTCGGGCGTGGTGCTGTATTCGCCCTTCATGCGAAAGCTCGACTTCGGCACCGTGCGGCGCGAGAAGCGCCCGCGCCTGAAGTGGCTCGACCTGCACAACCTGCTGGGCATCGTCACGCTGGTGTGGTTGTTCGTGGTGGGCTCCACCGGCATGATCAACACGTGGGCCGACCTGGTCATCAAATACTGGCAGTACGACCAGCTCAGCACGCTGCTCGCGCCCTACAAGGGCGAGCCGACGGTGCCGGTGGCCGAGCGCGGCTCGGTGCAGCGCTCGATGGATGTGGCCATGCAGCGCGCGCCCGGCACGAAGCTGTCGTTCATCGCGTTCCCGGGCACGGCGTTCTCGAGCCCGCACCACACGACCTTCTTCATGCGCGGCAACGAGCCCTTCACTTCGAAGCTGCTGCAGCCGGTGCTGGTCGACGCGAAGACCACCGAGATCACGGCGGCGCCGAAGCTGCCGTGGTACCTGACGGCGCTCCTGGTGTCGCAGCCGCTGCACTTCGGCGACTACGGCGGCATGCCGATGCAGATCCTCTGGGCGCTGCTGGACATCGCGACCATCATCGTGCTGGGCAGCGGGCTCTATCTGTGGCTCAAGCGCGGCAACACCGTGCCTGCGAAGACGCCTGCGGCCTCACCCGCCCTGGAGCGCGCGCCACCTGCGGCATCAGGCCAGCAGCCCGACCCGGCACCGGCCATGAAGGTGCAGGCATGACGACGCACCACAAGACGCCGCACCAATCCTTCTGGCGCATGTGGGGCTGGCCGATCGTGCTCGGCGTGCTGACGACGGTTGGCCTCATTTCCGCGCTGTTCAGCGACGGCGGATTCGGCGACATGCTGGCCTGGGTTGCATTGGGAATTCCGGTCGCGGTGTGCGCCTGGTACGGTTGGCGCCGGTCGCCCAAAAGCTAGTCGCACGCCGGTCGTTCTCGTCGGGTTCTCGCTAGGCGAGGGCGTTGGCGTGCCAACGCAGAATCGATGCAATGAATACTGCACCCGCCCGCGTTGTCCGACTGTTGCTGTTGGGCGTTCCATTTGCAGCGCACGCCCAGCCGGCGCCAACGGCCGAAGCGGCAACGGGCCAACTGCCGGCAATCACGGTCTCCACGCCGCGCGGCCAGGTCGCGCCCTTCAACGTGCCCGGCTCGGTCGACCGGGTCGAAGGCGAGGAGATGCGCGACAGCCGCCTGCAGGTGAACCTCTCCGAAAGCCTCGGTGCGGTGCCCGGGCTGCAGGTGCAGAACCGGCTGAACTACGCGCAGGACCTGCAGCTGTCGATCCGCGGCTTCGGCGCGCGCTCGACCTTCGGCGTGCGCGGCGTGCGGCTCTATGTCGATGGCATTCCGGCCACGCTGCCCGATGGGCAAGGGCAGACGTCGAACATCGACATCGGCTCCCTCGACCGTGTCGAGGTGCTGCGCGGGCCATTCTCGGCGCTCTACGGCAATTCATCGGGTGGGGTGCTGCAGGCCTTCACCGCGTCGGGGGAGGGCGCGCCGCGTCTTTCCTATTCCGCGGCCGGCGGCAGCTTCGGCACCTGGCGGCAGTCGCTGCAGTTGAGCGGATCGCAGGGCGCGGTCGACTATCTGCTCGGCGCGAGCCGGTTCCACACCGACGGCTGGCGCGAGCACAGCGCCGCGCGGCGCGACATCGCCAACGGCAAGCTGGGCATTGCGCTGGACAACGGGGACAAGCTCACGCTCGTGTTCAACAGCGTGCGCGTCGATGCGCAGGACCCGTTGGGCCTGACCGCCGATCAATACGCACTCGCGCCACGCAACGCACCGCTCGCGACGCAGTACGACACGCGCAAGACGGTCGAGCAGACGCAGCTGGGCCTGCTCTACGAGCGGCGCATCGACGCGACGCAGGGCTTGCGGCTCATGGTCTACGGCGGCGAACGCAAGACCACGCAGTACCAGTCGATCCCGCCCTCGGCCCAGCAGAACCCGCTGCATGCGGGTGGCGTGATCGATCTCTCGCGGCAGTACGGCGGCGTCGACCTGCGCTGGACCGCCGCGCTGCAGCTGGCCGACCGGCCGCTCGACGTGGTGGCGGGCCTGGGCTACGACAGCCTGCGCGAACGCCGCCGCGGCTACGAGAACTACCTCGGCCGCGTGGCGACCCTGGTGCTGGGCGTGCAGGGACGGCTGCGCCGCAGCGAGCGCAACGAAGTCTGGAACCTCGACCCCTACGCGCAGGCCACCTGGCGCTTCACCGACCGCTGGACGCTGGAGGCCGGCGTGCGCCGCAGCAGCGTGCACTTCAGTTCCCACGACGGCTACATCGTGGGCGCGAATCGCGACGACAGCGGCACCGCGCGCTACAGCAAGACGCTGCCAGTTGCATCGCTGCGCTACCAGGCGACGCCGGATCTCGCGCTCTATGGCTCCATCGGCCGCGGGTTCGAGACGCCGACGCTCAACGAACTCTCGTACCGTTCGGGCGGTGCGAGCGGCCTCAACTTCGCGCTGCGGCCATCGGTGAACGACAGCATCGAACTGGGCGCGAAGGCGCGGCTCGCCGGCGGGCTGCTGACGGCGGCGCTGTTCCAGACCCGCACGCGCGACGAGATCGTGACCGACACCAACGTCGGCGGCCGCGCCACCTTCCAGAACGCGGGCCGCACGCGGCGCAACGGCTTCGAACTGGGCTGGCAGCACGAGACGTCGAACCACTGGCGCACGCAACTGGCCTACACGTGGCTCGATGCGACATACCGCGATGCCTTCTGCTCGCCGTCGCCTTGCGCGGCGGCCAACACGGTGGCCGGCGGCAACCGCATTCCGGGCATCGCACGGCAGTCGCTGTTCGCGTCGCTGGGCTGGGTGCCGCCCGAGGGCTGGCGCGCCGGCGTCGAGATGCGCGCGCTCGGGCGCATCCAGGCGAACGACGTCAACACCGCGAGCGCGCCGGGCTATGCCGTCGCGGCGCTGTATGCGGGCTATCTGAAGAAATGGGAGCGCTGGGAGTTCAACGCCTTCGCGCGTGTCGACAACCTGTTCGACCGGCGCTACGTGGGCTCGGTCATCGTCAACGAGGGCAATGCGCGCTATCCCGAGCCTGCGCCGGGCCGTAACTGGACGGTGGGTCTGAGCGGTGCGTACCGCTTCTGAAGGCCCACCGTTCCTTCGTTCTTACTTGAGGCCGGCCGCTGCGCGCAGGGCAGCAGCTTGCGTCGTCGCTTCCCAGGTGAACTCGGGCTCTTCTCGGCCGAAGTGGCCGTAGGCGGCGGTCTTCTGGTAGATCGGGCGCAGCAGGTCGAGCATCTGGATGATGCCCTTCGGACGCAGGTCGAAGTGCTCGCGCACCAGTTCGGCGATCTTGTCGTCGGGGATGAGGCCCGTGCCTTCGGTGTAGACCGTGATGTTCATCGGCTCGGCCACGCCGATCGCGTAGGCCACCTGGATCTGGCACTGGCGCGCGATGCCGGCGGCCACGATGTTCTTGGCCACGTAGCGCGCGGCATAGGCGGCCGAGCGGTCGACCTTCGACGGGTCCTTGCCCGAGAACGCACCGCCGCCGTGCGGGCACGCCCCGCCGTAGGTGTCGACGATGATCTTGCGGCCGGTGAGGCCGCAGTCGCCCTGCGGGCCGCCGATGACGAAGCGGCCGGTCGGGTTGATCAGGTAGCGCGTGTCCTTGAGCCATTCCTTGGGCAGCACGGGCTTGATGATCTCTTCGATGATGGCTTCGTTGAACGAGGCCTTCATCTTGGTCGAGGTCTCGCTCTGGTCGGGGCTGTGCTGGGTGGAGAGCACCACGGTGTCGATGCTGTGGGGCTTGCCGTCCACGTAGCGCATCGTGACCTGGCTCTTGGCGTCGGGGCGCAGGAACGGCAGGCGGCCGTCCTTGCGCAGCTGGGCCTGGCGTTCCACGAGGCGGTGCGCGTAGTAGATCGGCGCGGGCATCAGCTCGGGCGTTTCGTCGCAGGCGTAGCCGAACATCAGGCCCTGGTCGCCGGCGCCGGTGTTCAGGTGGTCGTCGGAGGCATGGTCCACGCCCTGGGCGATGTCGTTGGACTGCTTGTCGTAGCAGACCATCACCGCGCAGCCCTTGTAGTCGATGCCGTACTCGGTGTTGTCGTAGCCGATGCGCTTGATGGTGTCGCGCGCGACCTGGATGTAGTCGACGTGCGCGTTGGTGGTGATTTCGCCGGCGAGCACCACGAGGCCGGTGTTGGTCAGCGTCTCGGCGGCCACGCGGCTGCGCGGGTCCTGCTCGAAGATCGCGTCCAGGATGGCATCCGAGATCTGGTCGGCGACCTTGTCGGGGTGGCCTTCGGAAACGGATTCGGAAGTGAAGAGGAAGTCGTTCGCCATTTGTTCAAAGCTCCTTGAAGTGGATTGGCGCGTTGCCAACTCTGCGGAGCCCTGGCGAACGCTTTAGCAGATGCCGAGGAATCGGCGGGGCACAATCGCTTTGCGCTTGTGTTTGTCGCCCTGCAAGTTGTTCCGTAACTCGGCGACAATTTGCATTCTATTCGAGCCGCTCATTACCATGCGCGCGCGTCCTGTTTTTGACTCCCCTCCCGTTTCAATGATCACCCTGTTTCGCCTGCTTGCCCGCGTGCCGATGCCTTTGATGCATCGCCTGGGCGCCATGCTGGGCTGGCTGGTCTGGTTCTGCGCGCCGGACTACCGGCGCCGCTTCAAGGCCAACGCCGAAAGCGCGGGTTTCGCACCCGCCCAATACCGTCCCGCCATCGCCGCAGCCGGCCACATGGCTTCCGAGCTGCCCTGGCTGTGGCTGCGCCCGCAGGGCGAGAGCGTGCTGCCGCGCGTGGTGCGCTGGGAAGGCGTCGAGGCCTTCGAGGCCGCCATGCGGGCCAAGAAGGGCGTGATCCTGGTCGCGCCCCACCTGGGCAGCTGGGAGATGTGCGGCCAGGCGATCGGCGAGCGTTTCTTCGAGGCCTTCGGGCCGATCACCGCGCTGTTTCGCCCGGCGCGCAAGAAGTGGATGGCCGACCTGATCGCGGCAGGCTCGCGCGACCGCCCCGGCCTGCAGACGCTGCCGACCAACAACACCGGCGTGCGCGGCCTGATCCGCACGCTGCGCAGCGGCGGCTACACCGGCATCCTGCCCGACCAGGTGCCGCCGCAGGGCCAGGGCGTCTGGGTGCCGTTCCTCGGCCGGCCCGCCTACACCATGACCTTGCTCCCTCGACTCGCGCAGCAGACCGGCGCGGCCTGTTTCCTCAGCGTGTGCGAGCGGCTGCCGCGCGGCGCGGGCTACGTGATCCGCTTCGAGCCCATCGTGGGCACGGCGCTGACCGATCCGACGGCCACCGTCGAAGATGCGGCCGCGGCGATGAACGACGGCATCGGCCGCCTGATCCGCAGCCTGCCCGGCCAGTACGTCTGGGACTACGCGCGCTTCAAGGAGCCGCGTGCCGACCGGGCCGTTGCAGCCGCCACCGGGGAGCAGACGCCATGAGCCTCAGCTCACGCCTGGGCATCGGCTTCATGCGGGTGCTGGCGCCGCTGCCCCTGCCGCTGGTGCGCGGCTTCAGCAGGATCCTCGGCCACTTGCTGCACACCGTGGCCCTGCCGCGGCGGCGCGTGGTCGACAGGAACCTGGCCCTTTGCTTCCCCGGGAAATCGGCGGCCGAGCGCCGCGCCATCGCGCGCGAGACCTTCGTCTTCGTCGCGCAGTCGTGGCTGGACCGCAGCTGGCTCTGGCACGCGCCGGAGAAGGTGGTGGCGAGCCGTCTGAAGATCGTGGGCTCGGCGTCCGAAATCGCGGAGATCGCCGAGGGCGACGCGCCGATGATCCTGTTCGCGCCGCACTTCTACGGCCTCGATGCCGCGGCCACCGCGCTGACCATGCACACGGCACGCCCCTCGGCCACGATCTACACGACCCAGCGCGACCCGATGGTGGACGCCTGGATCCGCGAAGGCCGCACCCGCTTTGGCGACGTGGCGGCGCTCAACCGGGTGGACGGCATCAAGCCGGTGCTCTCGGGCCTGCGCAAGGGTGGCCTGCTGTACCTGCTGCCCGACATGGACTTCGGCCGCGACCAGACGATCTTCGTGCCGTTCTACGGCGTGCAGGCCGCGACCGTGCCTTCGCTGTCGCGCTTCGCGCGGCTGGGCAAGGCCAAGGTGGTGCCGGTGGTGGCGAAGCTCACGCCCGGCGGCTACGAGATCGAGGTGAAGGCTGCGTGGCAGAACTTCCCGACCGACGACGTCGAAGCCGATACCGCGCTGATGAATGAGCGGCTGCAGGGCTACATCGACGCGATGCCGTCCCAGTACTACTGGGTGCACCGCCGGTTCAAGACCCGCCCCGAAGGCGAGCCGAATATCTACTGATTACGCGTTGCGCTGCAAGAAGGCCTCGATCTCGCGCGCGACCAGTTGGGGCTGCTCATGCACGATCCAGTGGGTCGCGTTGGGCACCTTCTTGACCTCGAGCTTCGGCACGTATTCCTCGAGCCCTTCGAGCAGGCCCGGCAGCAGCGCCGCGTCGTCCAGCGCCCAGAACACGAAGGTCGGCACGTTCACCGTGAGCCGCTCGTGCGGCAGCACCGGAATGCCATCGATGGTCTGGCCCGGCAGCGGCGGCTTCATCGGCGTCACGCGGTAGAGGTTGCAGGCACCGGTGAGGCCCGCGCTCCAGACCTCGCGGTACTGCTGTTTCACTTCTTCGGTGAGCCAGCCGAAGCCGTCGGGGCCGGCCTTCATCAGCGTGAAGAAGGGCCACATGCGCTTGAAGTCGTCGGCCGCGAGCAGCCCTTCGGCATCCGGACGCGCAAGGAAGTTCATGTACGCGCTGGCCTGCTGCTGCGCCGCGCTGTTGCGCAGCTCGCGGGTGAAGGTGCCCGGGTGCGGCGAATTGATGATGACCAGCTTGCCGATCTGCTCCGGGAACGCGTTGGCGTACCCCCAGGCGAAGGCGCCGCCCCAGTCGTGGGCGACGAGCGCGGACATCGTGCCGTCCGTGCTTTCTGTGGCAACCAGCTGCTGGATGTCCTGGATCAGCAGGTGGGCCTTGTACGCGGCCACCTCGGTCGGTGAACTCGATTTCTCAAAGCCGCGCAGGTTGGGCGCCACGCAGCGGTAGCCGCCGTGGGCCGGGTCCGCGAAGTATTCGAGCAGTTCGTCCCAGATGAACGCGGCCTCGGGAAAGCCGTGCAGGAACACCATCAGCGGCCGGCCCGGCTTGCCCGTGGCGCGGCAGCTCAGGGTGGTGCCGTTGGGCAGGCTGCGTTGGAAGGTCTCGATCATGCTTCGTGTCTCCTTGGGTTGACTGTCGCTATTGTTTTGATAGTGAATGAAGCAGGCAGGACGGTCAATGCAGCCGTTCGGCCTCAGGTTCTTCCGGTGGCTCCGGCGTTTCCTGCGGTTCGGCCGCCGCAGCGCCGCCTTCCGGATGCACCCACTGCCACAGCAGTTGGGCTGCGTCGCCGACGCCCTGTTTCTTCAGCGCAGAGAACAGTTTGACCTCGCCGCCGCCGGCCTGGAGTCGCGTGATCGACAGCACCTTGGCGCCCTCGCTGCGCGTGAGCTTGTCCGACTTGGTCAGCAGGATCAGGAACTTGAGGCCTTGCTGCACGCGCGGGCGGATCACATCGAGCAGGATTTCGTCGAGCTCGGTCAGGCCGTGGCGTGGATCGCACATCAGGACAACCCCTCGCAGGCTTTCGCGCGTCATGAGGTAGTTGCCCATCACGCGCTGCCAGCGCAGCTTGGCTTCCTTCGGAACGGCCGCATAGCCGTAGCCGGGCAGGTCGGCCAGCACCGCGTCGTCGACCTTCTGCTTGCCGATGCCGAACAGATTGATGTGCTGCGTGCGGCCCGGTGTCTTCGAGGCAAAAGCCAGGCGCGTCTGCTGCGTGAGCGTGTTGATGGCGGTCGACTTGCCCGCGTTCGAACGGCCGACGAAAGCGATCTCGGGCAGGTCGACCGGAGGCAGGTGTTCCAGCTGCGGGGCGCTGGTGAGGAAGTGGGCGGTATGCAACCAGCCGAGGGCCACGCGCTCGCGTTCGGCGACCTGCGGGTCCGCGGCGGGGGCCGCGCGGGGAGGATAAGCGGCTGACTTGGCGCGCGGGGAGGTCATCAATGGGCTTTCGGAACGGGGCGCCATTGTAGAATCGCGGGGTTTTGCGCCATAAATCTAAGCCCCCGATATGAAGTTGTTTGCCAATATTCTGCTTGCAGCCCTCATGGGCGTCGCATCCAGCGCGAGTTTTGCAGCCGATGAACATGCCGCGGCCCCCGCGGCCCCGGTGGCGGCTCCCAAGCCGGCCAAACCCGATCCCGCCAAGGGCGACACGGTGTTCAACGCAACGCCGGCCAACAGCCAGAGCTGCGCTTCGTGCCACAACGCCGACGGCAACTCGGCCATCGCGGCCAACCCGAAGCTGGCGCAACAACATCCCGAATACATCCTCAAGCAGCTGCAGGACTTCAAGTCCGGCGCCCGCAAGAGCGCGATCATGAAGCCGCTGGCTTCGGCGCTGTCCGACGAAGACATGCGCAACATCGCATGGTTCGTCGGCTCGAAGAAGGTCAAGACGGGCTTCTCGAAGGACAAGGACACCATCGCCCTCGGCGAAAAGATCTACCGCGGCGGCATCGGCGATCGCCAGATCCCGGCCTGCGCCGGCTGCCACAGCCCGAACGGCGCCGGCATTCCCGCCCAGTACCCGCGCCTGGGTGGCCAGAACGCCGAATACACCGTTGCCCAGCTCACGGCCTTCCGTGACAACGTACGCACCAACAGCCTGCCGATGACCGGCGTGGCCGCCAAGCTCAACGACCGCGAAATCAAGGCCGTGGCCGACTACATCGCCGGCCTGCGCTGACCCTGCGCTTTCCAGCGTGAACTGACCGCCGACAACAACCCCAAACAAAGGGCGGGCCGATCCAGGAGGATGGCCCGCCCTTTTGCTTTTTCTCTCTTCCAGCCCTCAACCGATGTCAGTCTCCACCCATGGCCTTCGCGTTCATCGCGGCCCGCAAGTGCTTCGCGCGGCGGTGGAGCTGTTCTCGTCGATGCGCTTTGCGATCGCGCTGCTCACCGTCATCTGCATCGCCTCGATCATCGGCACGGTGATCAAGCAGCACGAGCCGATCAACAACTACATCAACCAGTTCGGCCCGTTCTGGGCAGAGTTCTTCCGCGCGGCGCGGCTCGATTCGATTTACAGCGCCTGGTGGTTCCTGCTGATCCTGCTGTTCCTGGTGATCAGCACCTCGCTGTGCATTGCGCGCAACACGCCGCGCATCCTGGTCGACCTGAAGACCTTCAAGGAAGACATCCGCGCGCAGAGCCTGAAGGCCTTCGGCCAGCGCGCCGAGAACACGCTTGCGGAAACGCCGGACGCAGCTGCCAACCGCATCGGCCAACTGTTGGTGAGCGGCGGCTGGAAGGTCAAGCTGCAGCAGCGCGAGGGCTCGGGCGACGGCAAGGTCGCGCCGGGCTGGATGGTCGCCGCGCGCGCCGGCGGCGCGCACAAGCTGGGCTACATCGCGGCGCACAGCGCCATCGTGCTGGTGTGCATCGGCGGCCTGCTCGACGGCGACCTCGTGGTGCGCGCGCAGACCTGGTTCAACGGCAAGAGCGTGTTCACCGGCGGCGGGATGATCGCCGACGTGGCTCCGGAGCACCGGCTCTCCGTCAACAATCCGACCTTCCGCGGCAACATCCTCGTGCCCGAAGGCGGGCAAGGCAGCGTGGCCATCCTGAACCAGGCCGATGGCGTGCTGCTGCAGGAGCTGCCGTTCTCCATCGAGCTCAAGAAGTTCATCGTCGACTACTACTCGACCGGCATGCCCAAGCTCTTCGCGAGCGAGGTGGTGCTGCACGACCGCGAGACCGGCGCGCAGGTGCCGGCGCGCATCGAGGTGAACCATCCGGCGAGCTACAAGGGCGTGGAGATCTACCAGTCCAGCTTCGACGACGGCGGCTCCAAGGTGAAGCTCAAGGCCGTGCCGATGGCGGCCGCGGCCAAGCCCTTCGAGGTCGAGGGCATCATCGGCGGCCCCAGCACCGAGATCACCAACGGCAAGGACAAGCTCACGCTCGAGTACGCCGCGCTGCGCGTGATCAACGTCGAGAACTTCGCCGACGGCGGCGCGATGGGCAGTGGCGCCGACGTGCGCAAGGTCGACCTGCGCCACAGCCTCGAATCGCGCCTGGGTGCCGCCAACAAGACCAACAAGCCCAAGGTGCTGCGCAACATCGGCCCGAGCATCGGCTACAAGCTGCGCGATGCGGCCGGCCAGGCGAGGGAATACCAGAACTACATGGTGCCGGTCGACACCGGCGACGGCCAGCCGGTGTTCCTGCTGGGCATGCGCGAGAAGCCGGAAGACCCGTTCCGGTACCTGCGCGTGCCGGCCGACGAGCAGGGCTCGATGGACGGCTTCGTGCGCATGCGTACCGCGCTCGGCGACCCCGACACCCGCGCGCGCGCCATCGAGCGCTACATCGCCAAGGCGACCGATCCGAAGCGGCCCGAAATGGCAGAACAGCTGCGCGTGTCGGCCACCCGAGCCCTTGCGCTGTTCTCGGGCAGCGAACGCGCGCGCGCCGATGCCACCACGGCCGGCGGCTGGCAGGCGATTGCCGAATTCATGGAAGTCAACGTGCCCGAGGCCGAGCGCGAGCGCGCCGGCGCGGTGCTGGTGCGCATCCTCAACGACGTGCTGTTCGAGGTGCTCAACCTGAGCCGCGAAGGCGCAGGCCTTGCGGCCGTGCCGAGCGACGACAAGTCGCAGACCTATCTCACCCAGGCGGTGCTGGCCATCAGCGATGCGCACTTCTACCCGGCGCCCGTCGCGATGATGATGACCGACTTCACCCAGGTGCAGGCCAGCGTGTTCCAAGTGGCGCGCGCCCCTGGCAAGAACGTTGTGTATCTGGGCTGCCTGTTGCTGATCGTCGGTATTTTTGCCATGCTGTACGTGCGCGAGCGCCGGCTGTGGGTGTGGCTGACACCCGATGGCGCCGCTTCCGGAGACAACACTACGGCCGCCACGATGGCCTTTTCGGTCAACCGCAAGACGATCGACAGCGACCGCGAATTCGAGCATCTCAAGCACAAGCTGCTCGCGTTGAACAAAGCAGAACCAGAGACACCATGAACACCACGACCCTCACGCTCAATGAAAGCTGGCTCTCGCGCCGCAACCTGTTCGACTGGGTGTTCGCGGCGCTGGTGCTGGCCGGCGGCCTGTTCGCGTTCACGCGCTATGCAGGGTCGATGGACTACTACGAGAAGCCGATCCTCGCCGCCGCGGTGATCGCGATGATCTCCATCGGCTGGTTCTGGCGCCCGCTGCGGGTGCTGGCCCTCGTGGTGGCCGGGGCCTCGCTGCTGGCGATCACCTCCTATCAGGGCGACCTGGCGCGCGCCGACTCGGTGTTCTGGCTCAAGTATTTCCTGTCGAGCCAGTCGGCCATTCTCTGGATGAGCGTGCTGTTCTTCATGAGCACGGTGTTCTACTGGCTCGGCTTCTTCGGCGGCAAGCAGGCCGACACCTTCGACGCGATCGGCTCGCGCCTGGCCTGGGCGGCGGTGACGATGGCGCTGATCGGCACGATGGTGCGCTGGTACGAAAGCCACCAGCTCGGCCCGGACATCGGCCACATCCCGGTGAGCAACCTGTACGAAGTGTTCGTGCTGTTCTGCTGGCTGACGGCCGCGTTCTATCTCTATTTCGAAGAGCGCTACAACACGCGCGCACTCGGCGCCTTCGTGATGCTGGTGGTGAGCGCCGCGGTCGGCTTCCTGCTCTGGTACACGATCGTGCGCGAGGCGCATGAGATCCAGCCGCTGGTGCCGGCCCTCCAGAGCTGGTGGATGAAGCTGCACGTGCCCGCCAACTTCATCGGCTACGGCACCTTCTCGCTCGCGGCGATGGTGGCGTTTGCCTACCTCATCAAGGAGCAGGCCACCGAGACCCGCTGGTACAAGCTCACGCCGATCTGGCTCCTGGGCGTGGCGCTGTGCTTCGTGCCGGTGGCGTTCCGCCAGCGGGTGCAGGAAGCCGGCGGCAGCTACTGGGTGATCTATGCGGGCATCTCGGCGCTGATCGCCGCGGGCATCCTCTTGGGGCGCAAGCGCATCGCGGCCCGCCTGCCGGCCAACGAGGTGCTCGATGACGTCATGTACAAGTCGATCACCGTCGGCTTCGCCTTCTTCACCATTGCCACCGTGCTCGGTGCCCTGTGGGCGGCCGACGCCTGGGGCGGCTACTGGAGCTGGGACCCGAAGGAAACCTGGGCGCTGATCGTCTGGCTCAACTACGCGGCCTGGCTGCACATGCGGCTCGTCAAGGGCCTGCGCGGCACGGTGGCCGCGTGGTGGGCGCTGGGCGGCCTGGCAGTCACGACCTTTGCGTTCCTCGGCGTCAACATGTTCCTGAGCGGGCTGCACAGCTACGGCACGCTGTAGGCGCAGGTTCCGCGCCTTTCGCGAAGAATTGAAACCACGCGCCGCCATGGCGCGTAACCAAACCAGGGCGTGTCACGAACTACCCTGAGACCAACGATTCACGCGAAAGGCCTGTCATGTCGTTCCATTCCCGTTCGCACCGCCGCGACACCAGCGGTTTTGTCCATCCGCTGTCGAGCGAAATCACGCCGCGCGCCGCCTACGAAGGCCGGCGCGACCTGCTCAAGCTGATGGCCGGCGGGGCGGCGGGCGCGGCGCTGGCCACGTTTGCGGGGCGCGAGGCTTTCGCGCAAACCGCGGGCCCGCACAAGCTGGCGCTGCTGCCCGCCGTCAAATCGACGGTGCCTGGCGCGCAGACCATGGACAAGCTCACCGACTACAAGGACGCGTCGAGCTACAACAACTTCTACGAGTTCGGCACCGACAAGGGCGATCCGGTCAAGAACGCCGGCACGCTGAAGACCCGGCCATGGACCGTCGAGATCGAAGGCCTGGTCAAGAAGCCGGGCAAGTACGGCATCGAAGACCTGCTCAAGCTCAGCGCGCAGGAAGAGCGCATCTACCGCCTGCGTTGCGTCGAAGGCTGGTCGATGGTCATTCCGTGGATCGGTTACTCATTGGCCGAGCTCATCAAGAAGGTCGAGCCGCAGGGCAACGCCAAGTTCATCGAGTTCGTGACGCTGGCCGACCCGAAGACTATGCCTTTCGTCGGCTCGCGCGTGCTCGACTGGCCCTACACCGAGGGCCTGCGCATGGACGAGGCGATGCATCCGCTCACGCTGCTGGCCTTCGGCATGTACGGCGAGGTGCTGCCCAACCAGAACGGCGCGCCGGTGCGTTTGGTGGTGCCATGGAAGTACGGGTTCAAGTCGGCCAAGTCGATCGTCAAGATCCGCTTCGTCGAGAAGGAGCCGAGCACGGCCTGGAACAAGGCAGCCGCGCAGGAGTACGGCTTCTATTCGAACGTGAATCCGAACGTCGACCATCCGCGCTGGAGCCAGGCGACCGAGCGCCGCATCGGCGATGGCGGCGGCCTGTTTGCCAAGCGCAACAAGACGCTGATGTTCAACGGCTACGAAGCGCAGGTCGGCCAGCTCTACGCGGGCATGGACCTGAAGAAGAACTACTGAGCGCGCTTCGCCGCCCAGTCCTCGCGCCATGAACAAGCTGCTCATGCACCCGGCGACCAAGCCGGTCATCTTCCTGCTGTGCCTGCTGCCGTTCGCGCGGCTGGCGTACGGCGCGTTCACCGATGGACTGGGCGCGAACCCCGCGGAGTTCCTGATCCGCGCGACGGGCGACTGGACCCTGCGCTTCATCTGCATCGTGCTGGCGGTGACGCCACTGCGCGTGACAGCCAAGTGGAACGCGCTCGCGCGCTTTCGCCGCATGCTGGGCCTGTTCGCGTATTTCTACGTGGTGCTGCACCTCTTGTGCTATAGCTGGTTCGACATGGGCTTCGAGTGGGGCGAGATCGCCAAGGACATCGCCAAGCGGCCGTTCATCCTGGTGGGCTTCTCGGCCTTCGTGCTGCTGACGCCACTGGCGGCCACCTCGTTCAATCGCGCGATCAAGGCAATGGGTGCCAAGCGCTGGCAGATGCTGCACAAGCTGGTGTACGTGATCGCCGGGCTGGGCTTGCTGCACTTCTTCTGGATGCGCGCGGGCAAGAATAACTTCGCGGAAGTGTTCGTCTACGTCGCGATCATCGCGGTGCTGCTGGGATGGCGCGTGTGGAACTACGCGAGCAAGCGGAAGGCGCAGAAAGCCCCCGCAGGTGTGCGCGGTGGCGAGAAACCGCTGCACAGCACCACTTAGATCCGTCTAGATCTGCTCGTTGCGCAGCTGGTCTTCCATCGTCTCGCGGCGACGGATCAGCGTGGCGCTCTGGCCGCTCACCAGCACTTCGGCCGCACGCGGACGCGTGTTGTAGTTGCTGGACATGCTCATGCAGTACGCACCCGCCGACAGCACGGCGAGCAGGTCGCCGGCCAGCACGTTGAGCGCGCGGTCGCGGCCGATCCAGTCGCCGCTTTCGCAGACCGGGCCGACCACGTCGTAGGTCGGCGCATCGCCGGTGCGGATGCGCAGCGGCACGATCTTCTGGAAGGCCTGGTACATCGCGGGGCGCGGCAGGTCGTTCATCGCCGCATCGACGATGCAGAAATTCTTGTCTTCGCCGGGCTTGGTGTAGAGCACCTCGGTCACGCACACGCCCGCGTTGCCGACCAGTGAACGGCCGGGCTCGATGACCAGCTTGCGCGCACCGAACCCGCGCGCGTCCAGCTTGGCGAGCAGCTGCTGCCAGAGTTCATCGGCCTTGGGCGGCACTTCGCCGTTGTAGTCGATGCCCAGGCCGCCGCCGAAGTCCAGGTGGTGGATCGGCACGCCAGCTGCCTCGATGGCCTCGACCAGGTCGAGCACGCGGTCGCAGGCGTCCAGGTACGGCGAGGCTTCGGTGATCTGCGAGCCGATGTGGCAATCGATGCCGATCACTTCGAGGCCAGGCAGCTTCGCGGCGTGTTGGTACGCCTGGACCGCGCGATCGTGCGCAACGCCGAATTTGTTGCCCTTGAGGCCCGTGGAGATGTAGGGGTGCGTCTTCGGATCGACGTTCGGATTGATGCGGATGCTGATCGGCGCACGGCGGCTTTCGGCCAGCGCCACTTCGTTCAGCACGTCGAGCTCGGCTTCGCTCTCGACGTTGAAGCAGGCGATGCCGGCCGCGAGGGCCTGGCGCATTTCCGCGCGGGTCTTGCCTACGCCCGAGAAGATGATCTTCTTCGGATCGGCGCCGACGGCCAGCACGCGAGCGAGTTCGCCGCCCGAGACGATGTCGAAACCGCAGCCTGCTTCGGCAAACACACGCAGCACGCCGAGCGAGGAATTGGCCTTCATCGCGTAGCAGATCAGCGCATCGCGGCCCTCGAAGCCACGCTGGTAGGCGGCCAGCGCATCCAGCATCCATTGCTTCGAATAGACGAACAGCGGCGTACCGTGCTCGCGCGCCAATGCATCGAGGGTCAGCCCTTCGACATGAAGGGCGCCGTCGCGGTGGGCGATATGGGGTTGGCCGGGGAGGGAAGCGTTCGTCACTTGGGCGCTCCGCTGCCGGTGGTGGCTGCGGCCGGCGCGCTGCCGGCGGCGGCAGGCTTCGGTGCGGCTTCGTTGGAAGAAGCGCCGGATCCGCCGGGGGTGATCAATTGCGGCAGGGTGGCGCGCTGGGCGGCTGCCGGATCGCTGGGCAGGTACAACGCACCGCGCTGGCCGCAGGCGGCAAGACCGGCTGCCGCAGCGGCGATGCAAACCATGAGCACAGTGCGGCCGCGGGCGGTCACTAGAATTTGGCGAACATTCAACATAACGAAATTGTAATGACCGACACCGAGTACATGGACCGCGCCGAAGCCGCGCTCGCTGCGATCGAGCAAGCCTGCGATCGCATCAACGACGCGACCGACGCCGACCTCGACAACCAGCGGGTGGGCGGGATGATCACGATTTCATTCCAGAACGGGAGCCAGCTGATCGTGAATCTGCAGAAGCCGCTGCAGGAGATCTGGCTCGCCGCGCGCTCCGGCGGCTATCACTACCGGCACGACGGCCAGGCCTGGGTCGACACCAAGACAGGCGAGGAGTTCTTCAGCAACCTCTCGCGCGAAGCCACGCTGCAGGCAGGCCAGCCGCTGGCATTCGCGGCCAGCTGACCCATTCGTCTTCGTCAGTTCCGGAAGAGGTCCAGGATGCGGTTGCGCTCCTCCGGTGGCGCCGGTGGGCTCACCGGGGCGCCCGTCAGGGCTTCGACCGGTGCCACGGGCGCGGCAGCTTCCACGCCCAGGCTGGCCACGCCGCGGCCCGGCGCGTAGTCGTCGTAGTACCACTCGCCGCCCACATTCACGATGCCCGAGGGTGGCGTGGTCGACAGGTCGGTCACGGGCACGCCCTTGATGGCGGTCTCCATGTAGTTGATCCAGATCGGCAGGCTCAGGCCGCCGCCGGTTTCGCGGTCGCCCAGGTTGCGCGGCGTGTCGTAGCCGATCCATGAGATGGCCGTCATCGTGGGCTGGAAGCCGGCGAACCAGGCATCGAGCGAATCGTTGGTGGTGCCGGTCTTGCCGTACAGGTCGACACGCTTGAGCATGGCCTGCGCCTTGGCCGCGGTGCCAGCGCGAGCCACGGAGTTGAGCAGCGTGTCCATGATGAAGGCGTTGCGCTGGGGAATGGCGCGGTTCGCCTCGTTGAGCAGCGAGGGCTGCTTGTCGACCAGGAGCTTGTCCTTGTGGTCGGTGATGCGGGTCACGAGATAGGGGTTGACGCGGTAGCCGCCGTTGGCGAACACCGAATAGCCGACCGCCATCTGCATCGGCGTGACGGCGCCAGCGCCCAGCGCCATCGGCAGGTAGGCCGGGTGCTTGTCCTTGTCGAAGCCGAAGTTGGTGATCCATTCCTGCGCATAGCGGGTGCCGATGGATTGCAGGATGCGGATCGACACCAGGTTCTTCGACTTCATCAGCGCCGTGCGCATCGACATTGGACCGTCGTAGCCGCCGCCGTAGTTCTTGGGCTCCCACGGCTGGCCGCCGGTGGTGCCGGCATCGAAGAAGAGCGGGCCGTCGTTGATGACCGTGGCGGGGGTGAAGCCCTTCTCGAGCGCCGCCGAGTAGATGAAGGGCTTGAAGCTCGAACCCGGCTGGCGCCAGGCCTGCGTGACGTGGTTGAACTTGTTCTTGCCGAAGTCGAAGCCGCCGACCAGGGCCTTGATGGCACCGTCGCGCGGGTCCATGGCGACGAAGGCGCCTTCCACCTCGGGCAGTTGGGTGATTTCCCAGGTGTTCTTGGGCGTCTTCACCACGCGAATGACGGCACCACGGCGGATCTTGATGTTGGGCGGGGCCTTGTCGGAGAGGCCGGACTGCGCGGGCTTGAGGCCTTCGCCGGTGATCTGCACCGCATCGCCGTTGCCGCGCACGGCCGAGATTTCCTTGGCATTGGCCTTGAGCACCACGGCCGCCATCACGTCGCCGTTGTCGGGATGATCGGTCAGTGCGTCGTCGACGGCTTCGTCGAGGTCCTTGGGGTCGTTGGGCAGGTCGACGAACTTCTCGGGGCCGCGGTAGATCTGGCGGCGCTCGTAATCCATGATCCCCTTGCGCAGTGCCTTGTAGGCAGCCGCCTGATCGGCGGCGACCAGCGAGGTGTAGACCTTGAGGCCGCGCGTGTAGGTGCTGTCGCCGTACTGCGCATACATCAGCTGGCGCACGGTTTCGGCGACGTACTCGGCGTGCAGGCGATTCGGGTCTGCGGCATCGCGCAGGTGCAGTTCTTCATTCTTGGCGTCGGCCGCCTGCTCGGCGGTGATGAAGCCGGCCTCCTGCATGCGGTCGATCACGTAGAACTGGCGGCCGCGCGCGCGCTGCGGATTGTTGACCGGGTTGTTCGCGCCGGGCGCCTTCGGCAGGCCAGCCAGCATGGCGGCCTCTGCGATCGTCAGTTCCTGCAGCGGCTTGCCGAAATACGCTTCCGACGCGGCGGCGAAGCCGTAGGCTCGGTTGCCCAGGTAGATCTGATTCAGGTAGATCTCGAAGATCTGGTCCTTGCTCAGCAGGTGCTCCAGCTTGAAGGTCAGCAGCACTTCGTAGACCTTGCGGGTCAGCGTCTTCTCGGAGCTCAGGTAGACGTTGCGTGCCACCTGCATCGTGATGGTCGAGGCGCCCTGGCTCTTCACGCGGTTCAGGTTGGCCAAGCCGGCGCGGACCATGCCCTTGTAGTCGACGCCGCCGTGGTCGTAGAAGCGCGAGTCCTCGGCGGCGAGAACCGCGTCTTTCACCACCTTGGGAATGGCGGCGATCGGCGTGAGGTTGCGGCGTTCCTCGCCGAATTCACCGATCAGCGTGCCTTCGGCGGAAAAAACCCGCAGCGGGAGCTTGGGCCGGTAGTCCGAAAGTTCCGAGATGTCCGGCAGGTTGGGGTAGGCGACGGCCAGGGCCACCGCCACCACGCACACGATCGACAGCACGCCGGCCGCGGCGATGCCGAACCCCCAGAACACGAAGCGCAACAGCCACCTGAGCCAGGCCGGGCGTGTGGGAGGAGGGGTCTTGGCTGGCCCTTTGGGGCGTGAAGTTTCTTGCATGGGGGCCCGGAGAGTCACCGGACATTATAAAAAGCCGCTTCCTCGGCGCGGTCCCGTTCTTTGTTGCCGGGCGTCGTCCTAATTCAAAAGTTACAGAATGCGGCTTTGACGTCAGGTTTTGACAACGGTTGGCCGTTTTGCCCCCCCGGGTTGCTTGGTTGGCGCCACGCCTGCTGCTAGAGTGCAACCGAACGCATATTTTTCCATTGGTTACAAATACAGGGGGAGAGGGACCTAACTTGGCTGCTCTTGGATCATTGTTTCGTCGTCAAAACGCCCCCTTGCTTGGGCTGGATGTCAGCTCGTCCAGCGTCAAGCTGGTCGAGCTCGGCCGTGAGGCCAGCGGCAAGCTGGTTCTGGAACGCTGTGCCATCGAGCCCCTGGAACGCGGTTGGATCACTGACGGCAACGTCGAGAAATTCGACGAGGTGGCAGAAGCCGTCCGGCGTGTCGTCCGCAAGAGCGGCACCAAGACGCGCAACGTCGCGCTCGCGCTGCCGCCCTCGGCGGTGATCACCAAGAAGATCATTCTTCCCGGTGGCATGAGCGAGCAGGAACTCGAGATCCAGGTCGAGTCCGAAGCCAACCAGTACATCCCCTTCTCGCTCGACGAGGTGAGCCTCGACTTCTGCGTCACGGGTCCCAGCACCTCGTCCGCCGGCGACGTGGAAGTGCTGATTGCCGCGTCCCGCAAGGAAAAGGTCCAGGACCGCGAAGGCTTGGCCGAAGCGGCTGGACTGAAGGCCATGATCCTGGACGTCGAGTCCTACGCCTCGCGCCTCGCGACCGCGCGCCTGATCGAGCAACTGCCCGGCAAGGGCGTCGATTCGATCGTGGCCTTGTTCGAGGTCGGCGCTTTCACTACCAGCATGCAGGTGCTTCGCAACCAGGAAGTGCTGTACGACCGCGACCAGGCCTTCGGTGGCGCCCAGCTGACCCAGCTGATCGTTCGCCAGTACGGTTTTTCCGCCGAGGAAGCCGAAGCCAAGAAGCGCAGCGGCGACCTGCCCGACGACTACGGCTCGGGCGTGCTCAAGCCCTTCGTGGAAAGCATCGCGCAGGAAATCGCGCGTGCGCTGCAGTTCTTCTTCACCAGCACGCCGCACAACCGCGTGGACTACGTGCTGCTGGCCGGTGGTTCGTCGTCGCTGCCGGGGCTGACCAGTGCCGTGACCCGTCAGACCTCTTTTGCCTGCTCGCTCGTCAATCCGTTCGACGGCATGGACTTCGGACCGAGCATTCGCGAGAAAAAGGTGCGGCGCGAGGCGCCCTCGTACCTGACATCTTGCGGTCTTGCCATGCGGAGGTTCCTGCAGTGATCCTGATCAATCTGCTTCCGCACCGCGAAGCCGCGCGCAAGCGGCGTCGCGAAGCTTTCTATGGAACTCTCGGCGCTGCCGCGCTGCTGGGTGGCCTGATCGCATGCCTTGGCTATCTCTGGTTCGAGGCGCAGATCTCGACCCAGCAGTCGAAAAATGGTTTCCTGCAGGCCGAGATCAAGAAGCTCGAAGTCGAGATCAAGGAAATCTCGACGCTGCAGGACGAAATTGCAGCGCTGCGCGCGCGCCAGCAGGCAGTCGAAGACCTGCAGGGCGACCGCAACCTGCCCGTGCACCTGTTCAATGAACTGGTCCGGCAACTGCCTGACGGTGTCTATCTGAGCAGCATGAAACAGGACAACCAGACCGTCACATTGCAAGGCATGGCCCAGTCGAACGAACGCGTGTCGGAACTGCTGCGCAATCTGGGCAACAACAGTCCCTGGTTGGTGAAGCCCGAACTGGTCGAGATCACTTCGGCGAATGTGAACCTGAGCCAGCGCGACCAGCGTCGCGTTGCAAGCTTCACGATGCGCATCGGCCTGAAGCGACCGACCGATGCCCAGAAGGCGGCTGCCGAAAAGGCACTGGCCGCAGCGGCGCAGTCCAAGGGGTAACCAATCATGGCAAGCAATCGCCCCTCCCAAAAAGTAGACGTCGGCGCCGCCCTGCGAAACGTTGGCGACCAGTTCCGCGGACTCAATCCGAACGACCCGTCCATGTGGCCGGCGGTGCCGCGCTATGCGCTGTGCCTGGCCGTGGCCGCGCTGGTGCTCGTGGCGCTGTGGTTCGTCTGGCTCACCAATTCCAATGACGAGCTCGAATCCGAGCGCAGCAAGGAAGTGACGCTCAAGGCCGACTACCAGAAGAAGGTCGCGCAGGCGGCCAATCTCGATCTGCTGAAGAAGCAGCGCGAACAGGTCCAGCAGTACGTGACCCTGCTCGAGAAGCAGTTGCCTAGCAAGGCCGAAATGGATGCGCTGCTCTCGGACATCAACCAGGCGGGCCTGGGCCGCAGCCTGCAGTTCGAGCTGTTCCGCCCGGGTTCCATCTCGGTCAAGGACTACTACGCCGAGCTTCCGATCGCCGTTCGCGTCACGGGGCGTTATCACGACATGGGCGCTTTCGCGGCCGACGTCGCCAGCCTCTCGCGCATCGTGACGCTCAACAACGTGACGATCACGCCGCAAAAGGACAAGGACGTGCTGACGATGGACGCCACCGCGCGCACCTTCCGCTATCTCGATGAAGACGAGCGGGCCGCCCAGAAACGCGCCACGGCGCCGAAGGCGAAGCAATGAGGGCAGCAAGCAAAGTCCTGTGGCTGATGCTGGCCACGCTGGGCCTGAGCGCCTGCGACTCCGGCCAGGATGACCTGCAGAGCTGGATGGTCGAGCAGCGTGCCCAGGTCAAGCCCTCGGTGCCGCCGATTACCGAGCCGAAGAAATTCACCCCCCAGGCCTACACCGAAGGCTCGTCGTTCGAGCCCTTCAACATGCTGAAGCTGACGCAGGCGCTGCGCCGCGAATCGAACCAGCCGAGCACCTCCGAGTTGATCGCGCCCGAACTGGCGCGCCGCAAGGAATCGCTCGAGGCTTTCCCGCTCGACTCGATGGCCATGGTCGGCAGCATGAACCGCAACGGCCAGCCGGTGGCGCTGGTTCGTGTCGACAAGCTGCTCTACAAGGTGCGCGTCGGCGAATACCTGGGGCTCAACTACGGGCGCATTACCCGTATCAACGAAACCGAAGTCGCCTTGCGTGAAATCGTGCAAGACGCTGCCGGTGAATGGATCGAACGCGTGGCGACATTGCAGCTGCAAGAGAGTGCGAAATGAACAAAAAAAAATCAACGATGGCACAGTGGCTGCGCGCCGCCGGGCTGGGTCTGCTGGCCTTCGGCGCAGTTGCCGTCGCCCATGCGCAAAACGCAATCGAGGCTGTCACCAGCTCGACGCAATCCGGCGCCGAGGTGATCCGGATCGATCTGGCCCAGCCGCTCACCGCGGTGCCGGCCGGGTTCGCCGTCCAGACGCCGGCGCGGATCGCGCTCGACTTCCCGGGCGTCACGAACGCCATCGGGCGCTCTGCCATTGAGGTGAACCAGGGCAACCTGCGTTCGGTCAACGTGGTGCAGGCCGGCGAGCGAAGCCGGGTGGTGCTGAACTTGAAGCAGGCCACGGCCTACAAGACGGAGATCCAAGGCAAGTCGCTGCTGGTCATCCTGGAGCCGGTCGCCGGGACGGCGCTCGCAGTCTCATCGGCCACGGTTTTCGCCGAGAACCGCAATCGTGACACGCTGCCCCTGCGCGACGTCGACTTCCGCCTCGGTGCCGACAGCACGGGCCGCGTCATCGTCGACCTGCCGAACAACCAGGTGGGCGTCGATGTCAAGCAGCAAGGCAAGAACCTTGTGGTGGAGTTCACCAAGTCGACCCTGCCCGAAGGCCTGCGCCGACGCCTCGACGTGGGCGACTTCGGAACGCCGGTCCAGCTGATCACCTCGCAGCAATCGGGCGACCGCGTTCGCATGACGATCGAGGCCAAGGGCGACTGGGAACACAGCGCCTACCAGAGCGAAAACCAGTTCGTGGTGGAATTGCGCGCCCGCAAGGTCGATCCGACCAAGCTCACGCAAGGTGTGGGCTACAACGGCGAGAAGCTCTCGCTGAACTTCCAGAACATCGAGATCCGTTCGCTGCTGCAGGTGATTGCCGACTTCACGAACTTCAACATCGTGACCTCGGATTCCGTCACCGGCGCGCTCACGCTGCGCCTGAAGGACGTGCCTTGGGACCAGGCGCTCGACATCATCATGCAGGCGAAGAACCTGGGCATGCGCAAGAACGGCAGCGTGCTGTGGATCGCGCCCAAGGATGAAATCAACGCCAAGGAAAAGCTCGAGTTCGAAGCCAAGGCCGCGATCGAGAACCTGGAGCCGCTGCGCACGCAATCGTTCCAGCTCAACTACACGAAGGCCATTGCCATTGCGCAAGGCTTGACGGGGACCGGTGCTGGTGGCGGTGGTGGCGGTGGCGGTAGCACCACGACCCGCATCCTCAGCCCTCGCGGCAGTGTGATCGCCGAGTCGCGTACCAACCAGCTGTTCGTCTCGGACATTCCGTCGCGCCTGGCGCAGGTCACCGAGCTGATCCAGAAGCTGGACATCCCGGTTCGCCAGGTGCTGATCGAAGCTCGAATCGTCGAGGCGTCCGACACCTTCGGCAAGTCGCTCGGTGTTCGGCTGGGCGGCGGCATCGCCGGCGAGCGCGTTGCCTCGTCGGCCGGCAACCGTGCATTCGGCAACCTCGGCATGATGCCCACCGTGACGGCGGGCACCAATGGCGGCGCGAATACAGCGACCACCACGTGGACCAACTCCAACTTCATCAACCTGCCTGCGGGCGATGCAGGCGGCACAGGCAACGCAGCCGGCGCCTTCGCGATCTCGCTGTTCAACTCGAGCTTCTCGCGCATGCTGAACCTGGAAATCTCGGCGCTCGAAGCCGACGGCAAGGGCAAGCTGGTGTCCAGCCCCCGCGTGATCACGGCCGACCAGACCAAGGCGCTGATCGAACAGGGTGAAGAAATCCCGTACCAGCAGGCAACGTCCAGCGGCGCGACCTCCATCTCGTTCCGCAAGGCCGTGCTGAAGCTGGAAGTCACCCCGCAGATCACGCCCGAAGGCAACATCATCCTGACCCTGGACGTGAGCAAGGACGCCCGTGGCGTGAACACTTCGGCGGGCCCGGCGATCAACACCAAGCACGTGCAGACCGAGGTGCTGGTCGAGAACGGCGGCACGGTCGTCATCGGTGGTATCTTCGAACTTACCGAAACCAATGACGAGTCGCGCGTGCCGGTGCTGGGTGAAGTGCCCTACCTGGGTGCACTGTTCCGCAAGCGCGAACGCGTTGCCAACAAGACCGAAATGCTCGTCTTTATCACTCCAAAGATGATTACCGACCGCAACGCCGCGCGCTGACGCGCGGGCGTAGCAGCCACCGCGTGGCGGTCGCACTCGTCGGCTTGCCCGGCGCCGGAAAATCTGCAGTAGGCCGGCGCCTGGGGGCGCGGCTGAACACTCCATTCATCGACACCGATCACGTGATCGAACAGCGCATCGGCTGTTCGATCCGCGATTACTTCGAGCGCGAAGGCGAGACGGTCTTTCGTGATCTCGAACAGACCGTCATCGCCGATCTGGCCGCAAGCGCCCAGGGCGTGCTGGCCACCGGTGGCGGTGCCGTACTGCGCGAGGCCAATCGAAGCCAGCTGCGCGATCACTTCCATGTGATCTATCTACGTTCCTCCCCCGAAGACCTGTTCCGGCGCCTGCGGCACGACGTCAAGCGGCCGCTGCTGCAGGTGGCCGATCCGCTGGGCCGGCTTCGCGAGTTGCATGACGCGCGCGACCCGCTCTACCGCGAAACGGCCCACGACGTGGTCGACACCGGCCGCCCCTCGATTGCCATGCTGGTGAACATCATCGTGATGCAGCTCGAACTGGCCGGCGTCGTCGCCCCGGGCGCCCATCCGGAAGAGCCCACCGCCTGAGTCGGCTTGGGCTGCAGCGCCTAAACTCGCTGCCATGCCATTGCCCGTACTTTCCGCACCGCCAGAACGCGTCGACATCCAGCTCGGCGAGCGCAGCTACCCCATCCTGATCGGCGCCGGCCTGCTGGACGATCCGGCGAGCTTTGCGGCCACGCCCGCGGCGGCCAGCGCGCTGATCGTCAGCAACACCACGGTCGCTCCGCTCTACGCCCAGGCCCTGCAGACTGCCTTGGCAAACCGCTTCCGCACCGTGCACCTGCTGGAGCTCCCCGACGGCGAGGTGTACAAGAACCTCGAGACCCTGAACCTGATCTTCGACGCGCTGCTCGGCCACGGCAGCGACCGCAAGACCGTGCTGTTCGCCCTGGGCGGCGGCGTGGTGGGCGACATGACCGGCTTTGCCGCCGCCAGCTACATGCGCGGCGTGCCCTTCGTCCAGGTGCCGACCACGCTGCTGGCGCAGGTCGATTCGTCGGTGGGCGGCAAGACGGCCATCAACCATCCGCTGGGCAAGAACATGATCGGGGCGTTCTACCAGCCGCAGCTGGTGGTCTGCGACCTGGGCACGCTGCAGACGCTGCCGCCGCGCGAACTCAGCGCGGGCCTGGCCGAGGTGATCAAGTACGGCCCGATCCACGACATGGCCTTCCTCGACTGGATCGAGACGAACATCGACGCACTGGTCGCACGCGATCCGGCCGCGCTGGCCTACGCTGTCAAGCGCAGCTGCGAGATCAAGGCGCTGGTGGTCGGCCAGGACGAGCGCGAGATGGGCCTGCGGGCCATCCTGAATTTCGGCCACACCTTCGGCCACGCGATCGAATCCGGCCTCGGCTATGGCGAATGGCTGCATGGCGAGGCGGTCGGCTGCGGCATGGTCATGGCGGCGCACCTGTCGCAGCGGCTGGGGGGCGTGGATGCAGCCTTCGTCGAGCGGCTCACGCGCCTCATCGAACGCGCGGGTTTGCCGATCGTCGGTCCGGCGCTGGGCGCCGACCGCTATCTCGAACTCATGCGCGTCGACAAGAAGTCGGAAGCCGGCGAGATCCGTTTCGTGGTCATCGACAAGCCCGGTTCCGCCGCGGTCAGCAGTGCGCCCGATGCGCTGGTGCGCGAAGTGCTCGCGCAGTGCTGCGCGGGATGAGCGCCGCGCCAAGGGTGCACCCATGAGCCTGGCGGCCTACGCCTGCCATCCCGCGCAGTCGCGCGGCCGCCGCCATGCCGAGCCGCCCGCGCCCACGCGCGATGCCTTCCAGCGCGACCGCGACCGCATCGTGCATTCCACGGCGTTCCGCCGGCTGGTCTACAAGACCCAGGTTTTCCTGAACCACGAAGGCGACCTGTTCCGCACGCGGCTCACGCATTCGCTGGAGGTCGCGCAACTGGGCCGCTCGATCGCACGGGCGCTCCGCCTCAACGAAGACCTGGTCGAGGCGATTGCCCTGGCGCATGACCTGGGCCACACGCCTTTCGGGCATGCCGGACAGGACGCGCTGAACGAATGCATGGCCGAGCACGGCGGCTTCGAGCACAACCTGCAGAGCCTGCGCGTGGTGGACGCCCTGGAGCACCGCTATCCGCAATACGACGGCCTGAACCTGAGCTTCGAGACCCGCGAGGGCATCCTCAAGCATTGCTCGCGCGCCAATGCAGAGCGCCTCGAGGCGGCCGAACCGAACGGCGTGGCCCGCCGCTTCCTCGACCGCACCCAGCCCGGCCTCGAAGCGCAGCTGTGCAACCTGGCCGATGCCATCGCGTACAACGCCCACGACATCGACGACGGCCTGCGCTCGGGCCTCATCGGCGTCGAGCAATTGGGCGAGGTGGAGCTTTTCGAGCGCTACCGCCGCGAGGCGCTGTCCGAATATCCCGGCTTGCAGGGGCGGCGCGTGTTGTACGAGACCATCCGGCGCATGCTGAGCGCGCAGGTCTACGACGTGATCGATGCCACGCGCGCAGCGCTCCAGGCGTTGGCGCCGGCCGATGCGGACGGCGTGCGCCATGCGCCACCCCTCGTCGCCTTCAGCGAAACCATGCAGGCGCAGTCGGACGCGCTGAAGCGTTTCCTGTTCCGCAATCTCTATCGCCACCCCCAGGTGACGCAGACCACCGACCAGGCCCAGCAGGTGGTGCGGGAGCTGTTCGATGCCTACCTCGAACGCGCGGCCGAAATGCCCGATTCCTATGCGGACCGCCGCGACCGGCACCGGGCCGTGGCCGACTACATCGCCGGCATGACCGACCGCTTCGCGATGCGCGAGCATGAACGGCTGACCGGCCGGCGGGGCATCGCGTGAGTGCCAGCCCCGCGCCGCGCGTGCCCGCCGCCGCCTTCGCCGTCATGTTGGGCGGCGTCAGCGCCGCGTTGCACCTGGGCAAGCTGCCGCCGGCCGTGCCTGCGCTGCAGGCTTCACTCGGCATCGGACTGGTCGAGGCGGGGTTCCTGCTGTCGTTCGTGCAGGTGGCGAGCATGACGCTGGGCCTCTTGGCCGGGCTCGCGGCCGACAGCATCGGGCTGCGCCGCAGCATGCTGACGGGGCTGGCGGTGCTCACCGTGGCCAGCCTGCTCGGCGGCGCGGTCGGCGCAGGCCTGGTCGGTGGGGCGCATGCGGTGCAGTGGTTGCTGGTCCTGCGCGCGGTCGAAGGCATCGGCTTTCTTCTTGCGGTGATGCCGGGGCCCGGTTTGATTCGCGCCTTGACGCCGACCGGCGCCGACAAGGCCGCGCTCGGCCTGTGGGGCGCCTACATGCCGCTCGGCGTGGCGCTCGCGCTGTTGCTCGGGCCCGCGCTGATCGCCTGGGGCGGATGGGCCGATTGGTGGTGGGCGCTGTCGCTCGTCTCGGCCGCCGCCGCGCTGTGGGTGGGGTCGGCCGTACCGGCGGACCGTCTGCGCCCGAACGCAGTGGGCGGCACCAACGGCGGTTGGTCGTCGCGCCTGCGCGCCACCGTCGGCGCCCGCGCACCCTGGCTGACCGCGCTGACCTTCGCCGTGTATTCCGCCCAGTGGATGGCCGTGATCGGCTTCCTCCCCGCCATCTACGCCGGCGCGGGCGTACCGGCCGGCTGGAACGCGGTGCTCACCGCGATCGCGGCGGCGATGAACATCGTCGGCAACGTCGCGGGCGGCCGCTGGCTGCAGCGCGGCGTGGCGCCCGAGCGGCTGCTGCAATGGGGCTTCCTGGCAATGGCGCTGGGCGGCGTGGCCGCGTTTGCGCAGGTGGGGGAGGGCGCGGACGCTCTGGGCTTGCCGCCCGCGTTGCGCTATGCCGCGGTTTGCGCCTTCTCGCTCGGCGGCGGCATGGTGCCGGCGACCCTGTTCCTGCTCGGCGTCCGGCTGGCGCCCAGCCCCACGACGGTGGGGCTCATGCAGCAGGCCTCTTCGCTCGGACAGTTCCTGGCGCCGCCGGCGGTGGCGTGGGTGGCGCACCGCGTGGGCGGCTGGCACTGGACCTGGGCGGCGACGCTCGCCTGTTCGGTGGCCGGCATGGCGCTCGCGCGGCGCCTGGGGCAAATTCACCCTGCCAAGGAGGCGGCATGACCGGGCCGGCGACAATCGACGCCATCCAGGCCGAAGCCGACATGCGCCGTTGGTTGGAGCGCGCGGTCATCGGCCTCAACCTGTGTCCCTTCGCGAAAGCGGTGCATGTGAAGGCACAGATCCACTACGCCGTGCACCTGCCTGCCGAGGAGTCCGGACTGATCGACGCGCTTCTTTCCGAAGCCAACGAACTCGCAGCCCTCGACGCCGCCGTGCGCGACACCACACTTCTGATTGCACCCAACACCTTGGCGGATTTTCTGGACTTCAACGACTTTCTGGCGCGCGCCGAACGCAAGCTCTCCCGGGCGGGCTTCGACGGCGTGTTCCAGCTCGCGAGCTTTCACCCGCAGTTCCAGTTCGCAGGCACCGAGCCGGACGACATCGAGAACGCGACCAACCGGGCGCCGTACCCCACGCTGCATCTGTTGCGCGAAGACAGCGTGAGCCGTGCGGTCGAGGCATTTCCGGAGGCCGAAGCCATCTTCGAACGCAACATCGAGACGCTCGAAGCGCTGGGCCCGGCGGGCTGGGCTGCGCTCGACGTGGGCCCAGGGAGCGCCCGACCATGAATGCACACGCCGCGGCCAAGGCCACGAAGACGAACAAGGCCGCCAAGGCCGATGCCGAATTGGCCGAGGCGCTGCGCCCCGGGCAGTCCATCGAGTTGCTCAAGGAACTGCACATCCTCACGCGCGAGGGGCGGCTCAACCAGGACTCGCGGCGCAAGCTCAAGCAGGTCTATCACCTGTTCCAGTTCATCGAGCAGCTGCTGCGCGAGCTGCCGGGCGAGGGCGCGGAGGCCACGCTGGCCGACCATGGCGCGGGCAAGTCGTACCTCGGCTTCATCATCTACGACCTGTTCTTCAGGGCGCGCCAGGGCGGGCATGTCTACGGCATCGAGACGCGCGCCGAACTGGTCGAGCGCTCGCGCAAGCTGGCCGAACACCTGGGCTTCCGCCGCATGTCGTTCCTCAACCTCACGGTCGCCGAATCGGCGAATGCGAGCGAGTTGCCAGCGCAGATCGACGTGGTCACAGCGCTGCATGCTTGCGACACCGCGACCGACGACGCCATCGCCTTCGGCCTGGCGAAGAAGGCGCGCTGCATGGTGCTGGTGCCGTGTTGCCAGGCGGAAGTGGCGGCATGCCTGCGCGAGACCAAGGCGCTGGCCCTGTCGCGCACGCCGCTCGCCGAGTTGTGGCGCCATCCGCTGCACACGCGGGAAATCGGCAGCCAGCTCACCAACGTGCTGCGCTGCCTGTATCTGGAAGCCAATGGCTACAGCGTCACGGTGACCGAGCTGGTCGGCTGGGAGCACAGCATGAAGAACGAACTGATCCTGGCGCGCTACACCGGGCAGCGCAAAGCCAGCGCGGCGACGCGGCTGGGTGAGCTGCTGTCGCAGTTCGGTCTCGATGCGCTGGGCGATACGCGGTTTCGCCTCGGCTGAGGCGCCCGCGTCGCGGTGGCTATGCGGTGCGCGAAGCCAGCAGATCGGTGAATGAATCGCGCGCAGGCCACGCCACTGTTTTCCAGGGGCTGAGTTCGTCCGCGAGAAGCTTCTCGGCTACCGAGGCCAGCAGCTTGCGCCCGACGATGTTGCTGCCCGGCGCGTTGCGCTCGCCGGCGAGAAAGCTCTGCGCGTAGTTGTCCCAGCCGGTGAAACGCCCGATGGCGAGTTCCACGGCGGGCTCGAGCCAGTCCAGCGCCTCTTCGGCGCTTGCGTAACCGACGGCTGCCGCGCCTGTCGCCAGATGGGCCGCACGACCGGCCCACAAGGCCAGGTCGTCATCGCTGGCCTGCGTAGCGAGGTCGTCGACGATCTCCGCCACGGCGGCCTGCGCCTCTTCGCCATTCGTCACCGAGAAATCGCGTGCCAGCAGTTTCTTCCAGGCCTCGACTTCGTTGGGCGCAATGCCGATGCACAGCAGGTGCACCGCGCTGCGTTGCGCCTCGTGCGCTTCCTTCAGGTCGGGTCCAAAGGTCTGCCGGTACACCGCGGCGAGTGCCACGGCGAAGTTCTCGAAGCGCGAGGAGGCCGCAAGGCGCGCTGCCAGTGCGGCGTTGTTTTCCTGCTGCGCAGCCTCGCGATCGGCCGTTTCCTGGGCGAGTTCGGCTCTTCCTTCGGCCATGCCTTCTTTCACCGAATCGACCAGTTCCTTGAAAAACTTGAACATTCATCCCTCCCTGGGTGTGTTGGTAAACGGGCCGCTTAGGATACAAGCCTCGCGCGTCACTTCATTCCATGGCCCGACTCCCCCGTCTCACGCTGGCCGACATGCCGCACCACGTGATCCAGCGCGGCAACAACCGCCAGCCGATCTTTGTCGATCGCGCGGACCACGAACGCCTGCTCGGCCTGCTGGCAGACAACGCCACGCGCTTCGGCATCGCGCTGCATGCCTACGTGCTGATGGACAACCACTTCCACCTGCTGGCGACGCCCAACAGCGTCACGGGCCTGCCGCAGTTCATGCAGTCCGTGGGGCGCAGCTATGTGCGTTATTTCAACGACCGCCACGGCCGCAGCGGCACGTTGTGGGAGGGGCGCTACAGGTCCACGCTGATCCAGACCGACCGCTATCTGATGACCTGCATGGCCTACATCGACCTCAATCCGGTGCGCGCCGGCATGGCGGCCGACGCGCGCGACTATCCGTGGTCCAGCCACGGGCACTATGCAGGCCTGCGCCACGACAAGCTGCTGACGCCGCATCCGCTGTACTGGGAGCTTGGCAACACGCCGTTTGCGCGCGAGGCGGCATATGTCGAGTTGGTGCGTGCGGGGGTCCGGGTGGCCGATCAGGACGCGCTGACCGAGGCAACCTTGCGAGGCTGGGCGGCGGGCGATGAGGATTTTCTGGACAGGTTGCAGAAATCGACCGAGCGGCGGGTGGTCAAGGCCAAGGCCGGCCGCCCGCCAGCGGCGTCCAATTTCTGAGCCGAAAGGGCGCGCCGCTCGGCGCTGTACCGATGCCTTCTGCTATCTTTTTTAATACGTCCCCAATTTAATTCCGATCAGAAAACTCAGGATTTAATAAGAATCTGACCCCTATTAAAGTGTTTGGCATTCTTTGTGCATCGCAATATGCTCCCTTTCCCTGCGAAAACTGAAGGAGTGCGCCATGACGACGGCTGCCGAGATCGAACATCTCCAAAAACACGGTCTGTATTCCGGTGCCGATGAGCACGATGCCTGCGGCGTCGGCTTCGTGGCCCACATCAAGGGCGAAAAAAGCCACGCCATCGTGCTGCAGGGCTTGAAGATCCTCGAGAACCTCGACCATCGCGGCGCAGTGGGCGCTGACAAGCTGATGGGCGACGGCGCCGGTATCCTGATCCAGCTGCCCGATCACCTCTATCGCGAAGAGATGGCCAAGCAGGGCGTCACGCTGCCCCCGCCGGGTGAATACGGCGTCGGCATGATATTCCTGCCGAAGGAGCACGCCTCCCGCGAAGCCTGCGAGCAGGAGATGGAACGCGCCATCAAGGCCGAGGGCCAGGTGCTGCTCGGCTGGCGCGACGTGCCGGTCAACCGCGACATGCCCATGTCGCCCACGGTGCGCGAAAAGGAACCGCTGCTGCGCCAGGTCTTCATCGGCCGCGGCAACGACGTGATCGTGCAGGACGCGCTGGAACGCAAGCTCTACGTGATCCGCAAGACCGCGAGCGCCAACATCCAGCGCCTGAAGCTCAAGCACAGCAAGGAATACTACGTTCCGAGCATGTCCAGCCGCACCGTGGTCTACAAGGGCCTGCTGCTGGCCGACCAGGTCGGCACCTACTACCTGGACCTGCAGGACAAGCGTTGCGTCTCGGCCCTGGGCCTGGTGCACCAGCGCTTCTCGACCAACACCTTCCCCGAGTGGCCGCTGGCCCACCCGTACCGCTACGTCGCCCACAACGGCGAAATCAACACGGTCAAGGGCAACTACAACTGGATGAAGGCGCGCGAAGGCGTCATGTCCTCGCCCGTGCTCGGCGCCGACCTGCAGAAGCTGTATCCGATCAGCTTCGCCGGCCAGTCCGACACCGCCACCTTCGACAACTGCCTCGAGCTGTTGACGATGGCCGGCTACCCCATCAGCCAGGCCGTGATGATGATGATTCCCGAGCCCTGGGAACAACACGCCACCATGGACCCGCGCCGCCGCGCGTTCTATGAATACCACGCCGCCATGCTGGAGCCGTGGGACGGCCCGGCCTCCATCGTGTTCACCGACGGCCGCCAGATCGGCGCCACGCTCGACCGCAACGGCCTGCGTCCTTCCCGCTACTGCGTGACCGACGACGACCTGGTCATCATGGCTTCGGAATCGGGCGTGCTGCCCGTGCCCGAGCAGAAGATCGTTCGCAAGTGGCGCCTGCAGCCCGGCAAGATGTTCCTCATCGACCTGGAGCAGGGCCGCATGATTGACGACGAGGAGGTCAAGGCCACCCTCGCCAACAGCAAGCCCTACAAGCAGTGGATCGAGAACCTGCGCATCAAGCTGGACAGTGTCAAGGCCGAGCCGGTCGCGGCGCCGATCAGCCAGGTCGCATTGCTCGACCGCCAGCAGGCCTTCGGCTACACCCAGGAAGACATCAAGTTCCTGATGAGCCCGATGGCGCAGGCCGGCGAAGAGGGCATCGGCTCCATGGGCAACGACAGCCCGCTGGCCGTGCTCTCCAACAAGAACAAGCCGCTCTACAACTACTTCAAGCAGCTGTTCGCGCAAGTGACCAACCCGCCGATCGACCCGATCCGCGAAGCGATCGTGATGTCGCTGGTGTCCTTCATCGGCCCCAAGCCCAACCTGCTGGACATCAACCAGGTCAACCCGCCGATGCGGCTCGAAGTGAGCCAGCCGATCCTCGACTTCGCCGACATGGCGAAGCTGCGCGACATCGGCAAGTACACGCAGGGCAAGTTCAAGAGCTACGCGCTAGACATCACCTACCCGCTCGCCTGGGGCGACGAGGGCGTCGAAGCCAAGCTGGCCTCGCTGTGCGCCGAAGCGGTGGACGCCATCAAGGGCGGCCACAACATCCTGATCGTGAGCGATCGCGGCGTGAGCCCGACGCAGGTGGCGATTCCGGCTGTGCTGGCCCTCTCGGCCGTGCACCAGTACCTGGTCCGTGAAGGCCTGCGCACCACCGCCGGCCTCGTGGTCGAAACCGGTTCGGCCCGCGAAGTGCATCACTTCGGCGTGCTCGCCGGCTACGGCGCGGAAGCCGTGCACCCGTACCTCGCCATGGAAACGCTGGCGGCCATGCATGCCGACCTGCCGGGCGACCTGAGCGCCGACAAGGCGGTCTACAACTACGTCAAGGCCATCGGCAAGGGCCTGTCGAAGATCATGTCGAAGATGGGTGTCAGCACCTACATGAGCTACTGCGGCGCGCAGCTCTTCGAAGCCATCGGCCTGAACACCGAGACCGTCAACAAGTACTTCACCGGCACCGCCAGCCGCGTGGAAGGCATCGGCGTCTTCGAGATCGCCGAGGAAGCCATCCGCATGCACAAGGCCGCGTTCAGCGACGACCCGGTGCTCGCCAACATGCTGGACGCCGGCGGCGAGTACGCCTGGCGCACGCGCGGCGAAGAGCACATGTGGACGCCCGACGCCATCGCCAAACTGCAGCACAGCACGCGCTCCAACAACTGGAACACGTATAAGGAATACGCGCAGCTCATCAACGACCAGAACCGCCGCCACCTCACGCTGCGCGGCCTGTTCGAGTTCAAGATCGATCCGGCCAAGGCGATTCCGGTGGACGAGGTCGAATCGGCGGCGGAAATCGTCAAGCGCTTCGCCACCGGCGCGATGTCGCTCGGCTCCATCAGCACCGAGGCGCACGCCACGCTCGCGATTGCCATGAACCGCATCGGCGGCAAGAGCAACACGGGCGAAGGCGGCGAAGATCCGGCGCGCTACCGTAACGAACTCAAGGGCATCCCGATCAAGCAGGGCGACACGCTCAAGAGCGTGATCGGCGCGGCCAACGTCGAGGTCGACCTGCCGCTGAAGGACGGCGACTCGCTGCGTTCGCGCATCAAGCAGGTGGCCTCGGGCCGCTTCGGCGTCACCGCCGAGTACCTGCACTCGGCCGACCAGATCCAGATCAAGATGGCGCAGGGTGCCAAGCCGGGCGAGGGCGGTCAGCTCCCGGGCGGCAAGGTCACCGAGTACATCGGGAAGCAGCGCTATGCCGTGCCGGGCGTGGGGCTCATCTCGCCCCCGCCGCACCACGACATCTACTCGATCGAGGACTTGGCTCAGCTCATCCACGACCTGAAGAACACCGCGCCGCACGCCAGCATCAGCGTGAAGCTGGTGAGCGAAATCGGCGTGGGCACGATCGCTGCGGGCGTGGCCAAGTGCAAGAGCGACCACGTCGTGATCGCCGGCCATGACGGCGGCACGGGCGCCTCGCCCTGGTCGTCGATCAAGCATGCGGGCAGCCCGTGGGAAATCGGCCTGGCCGAAACGCAGCAGACGCTGGTGCTCAACCGCCTGCGCAGCCGCATCCGCGTGCAGGCCGACGGCCAGATGAAGACCGGCCGCGACGTCGCCATCGGCGCGCTGCTGGGTGCCGACGAATTCGGCTTCGCCACCGCGCCGCTGGTGGTCGAGGGCTGCATCATGATGCGCAAGTGCCACCTGAACACCTGCCCCGTGGGCGTGGCCACGCAGGACCCGATCCTGCGCAAGAAGTTCTCGGGCAAGCCCGAGCACGTCGTCAACTACTTCTTCTTCGTTGCTGAAGAAGTGCGCCAGATCATGGCGCAGCTGGGCATCCGCAAGTTCGACGACCTGATCGGCCGCGCCGACCTGCTCGACACCCGCAAGGGCATCGAACACTGGAAGGCCTCGGGCCTGGACTTCAGCCGCCTGTTCGCGCTGCCGAACGTGCCGGCCGATGTGCCGCGCTTCCATGTCGAGAACCAGGACCACGGCCTCGAGCGTGCGCTGGACGTCAAGCTCATCGAGAAGTCGCGTCCGGCCATCGACAAGGGCGAGAAGGTGCAGTTCATCGAGGTGGCGCGCAACGTCAACCGCTCGGTGGGCGCGATGCTCTCGGGCGCGCTGACCAAGGTGCATCCGCAAGGCCTGCCCGACGATTCGATCCGCATCCAGCTCGAAGGTACGGGCGGCCAGTCGTTCGGCGCGTTCCTCGCGCGCGGCATCACGCTGTACCTGATCGGCGATGCCAACGACTACACCGGCAAGGGCCTCTCGGGCGGCCGCGTGGTGGTGCGTCCGAGCCTGGACTTCCGCGGCGAAGCGGTGCGCAACACCATCGTCGGCAACACCGCGCTGTACGGCGCGACCACCGGCGAGGCGTACCTCTGCGGCGTGGCCGGCGAGCGCTTTGCGGTGCGCCTCTCGGGCGCCACGGCGGTCATCGAAGGCACGGGCGACCACGGTTGCGAATACATGACGGGCGGCACGGTCGCTGTGCTCGGCAAGACCGGCCGCAACTTCGCGGCCGGCATGAGCGGCGGCGTGGCCTTCGTCTACGACGAGGACGGCCAGTTCGCCACGCGCTGCAACCTCTCGATGGTGTCGCTCGACAAGGTGCTGACCTCGGCCGAGCAAACGGCCAGCGTGCATCGCAAGATCTGGCACGGCGGCGAGACCGACGAGGCGCAGCTCAAGAAGCTGCTCGAAGAGCACCACCGCTGGACCGGCAGCAAGCGCGCGCGCGAGCTGCTGGACAACTGGGCCGTGTCGCGCACCAAGTTCGTCAAGGTGTTCCCGAACGAATACAAGCGCGCTCTCGCCGAACTGCACGACCGCAAGGTCGAGCTGACCAGCAGCGGCAACAACGCGCACGTGGGCCTCGAGCCGCACGCGCTGGTCGCCCCGGCCACGACGGCTGCGGTCTGAGCGGCAACGAAAACGAAGAACAGAGGAAAGCACGATGGGAAAGATCACCGGCTTCATGGAGCATGAGCGCATCGAAGAGGGCTACAAGCCCGTCGACGAGCGCGTCAAGCACTACAAGGAATTCGTCGTCGGCCTGACGCCCGAGCAGGCCAAGGTGCAGGGCGCGCGCTGCATGGACTGCGGCACGCCGTTCTGCAACAGCGGCTGCCCGGTCAACAACATCATTCCGGACTTCAACGACCTCGTGTACCGCGACGACTGGCAGAACGCCTTCGCGGTGCTCGACTCGACCAACAACTTCCCCGAGTTCACCGGCCGCATCTGCCCCGCACCCTGCGAGGCGGCCTGCGTGCTCAACGTGAACGACGACGCGATCGGCATCAAGTCGATCGAGCACGCGATCATCGACCGCGCGTGGGACGAAGGCTGGGTCGCGCCGCGCGTGGCCAAGCACAAGACCGGCAAGAAGGTGGCGGTGGTGGGCGCGGGCCCGGCCGGCATGGCGGCGGCGCAGCAACTCGCGCGCGCCGGCCACGACGTGACGCTGTTCGAGAAGAACGACCGCATTGGCGGCCTGCTGCGCTACGGCATTCCCGACTTCAAGATGGAGAAGACGCACATCGACCGCCGCGTCGAGCAGATGAAGGCCGAGGGCGTCACCTTCCGCACCGGCGTGATGATCGGTGCCGCGAAAGACCCGCTCGGCAAGGGCTCCAAGGTGACCAACCTCGCCAAGGAAACCATCACGCCCGAGCAGTTGCAGAAGGACTTCGACGCCGTGGTGCTCACCGGCGGTGCCGAGCAGTCGCGCGACCTGCCGGTGCCGGGCCGCGACCTCGACGGCATCCATTTCGCGATGGAGTTCCTGCCGCAGCAGAACCGCGTCAACGCGGGCGACAAGGTCAAGGGCCAGCTGCGTGCCGACGGCAAGCACGTGATCGTCATCGGCGGCGGCGACACCGGCTCCGACTGCGTGGGCACCAGCAACCGCCACGGCGCCGTGAGCGTCACGCAGTTCGAACTGATGCCCCAGCCACCCGAAGAAGAGGACCGCCCGCTGACCTGGCCCTACTGGCCCATCAAGCTGCGCACCAGCTCCAGCCATGAAGAAGGCTGCGAGCGCGAGTTCGCGATCTCCACCAAGGAGTTCATCGGCGAAAAGGGCAAGGTCACGGGCCTGAAGACCGTTCGCGTCGAGTGGAAGGACGGCAAGATGCAGGAAGTGGCCGGCAGCGAGCAGATCCTCAAGGCCGACCTGGTGTTGCTGGCGATGGGCTTCATCAGCCCCGTGGCCACCGTGCTCGACGCTTTCGGCGTGGAGAAGGACGCACGCGGCAACGCCCGTGCGACCGTCGACTTCATCGGCGGCTATGCCACCAACGTGCCGAAGGTGTTTGCAGCAGGCGACATCCGCCGCGGCCAGTCGCTGGTGGTGTGGGCGATTCGCGAGGGGCGCCAGGCCGCGCGCTCGGTGGATGAATTCCTCATGGGGTTCAGTGATCTGCCGCGCTGATTTTTGTTTCAATTTCGCGGGGCTTCTCACGGCCCCGCTATCATTCGCGGAAACCGCATGCCGGGATGCTTGAAAAAGCGCCCGGCTTTTTTATTGAGATGGACCCAGCCGCACAGCCACAACCCTTCGTAGAGTTCCGCGACGTCACGTTTGGCTACGGGGCGCGTGCGATTCTCGATGGCGTCTCTTTCGCCGTGCCGCGCGGCAAGGTCACGGCCCTCATGGGGGCCTCGGGCGGCGGCAAGACCACGGTCTTGCGCCTCATCGGCGGACAGCAGCGCGCACAGCGCGGCGAAGTCCTGTTCGATGGTCAGGACATCGTCAGGCTCGATGCTGCAGGGCTCTATGCGGCACGTCGCCGCATGGGCATGCTCTTCCAGTTCGGCGCCCTGTTCACCGACATGAGCGTGTTCGACAACGTGGCATTTCCATTGCGCGAGCACACGCAGCTGTCCGAAGCGCTGGTGCGCGACATCGTCCTCATGAAACTCGACGCGGTGGGCTTGCGCGGTGCGCGCGACCTGATGCCCAGCGAGGTGTCGGGTGGCATGGCGCGGCGCGTGGCGCTGGCGCGCGCGATTGCGCTGGACCCCGATCTCGTCATGTACGACGAACCCTTCGCCGGTCTCGATCCGATTTCGCTGGGCACCGCGGCACGACTGATTCGCCAGCTCAACGACACCCTCGGGCTGACCAGCATCATCGTGTCGCACGATCTCGAAGAAACCTTCCGCATCGCCGATCACGTGATCGTGCTGGCCAACGGCGGCATCGCCGCGCAAGGCACGCCGGGGGAGGTTCGCGAAAGCGCCGATCCGCTGGTGCATCAGTTCGTGAATGCGCTGCCTGACGGGCCGGTGCGGTTCCACTACCCCGGCGTCAGCATCGAAGACGACTTCGGCAACCTCGAAGGAGGGCGTTCATGAGCTGGTGGAAGCCCGCCGATGTCGGCTTTGCCGTGCGCAGCAAGCTGGCCGACCTGGGTTATGCGGCCAAGTTGTTCATGCGCCTCGCCGGTCCCGGCGCGCAGGCGCTGCGCCGTTTCAGCCTGGTGCGCGACCAGATTCACTTCCTGGGCAACTACTCGCTCGCGATCATCGCCGTCTCGGGGCTGTTCGTCGGCTTCGTGCTCGGGCTGCAGATGTATTACGCATTGCAGCGCTACGGGTCTTCCGAGGCGCTGGGCCTCCTGGTCACGCTGAGTCTTGTGCGCGAACTCGGGCCTGTGGTCGCGGCGCTGCTCTTCACGGGCCGTGCCGGCACCTCGCTCACTGCGGAGATCGGTCTCATGAAGGCCGGCGAGCAGTTGAGTGCCATGGAGATGATGGCGGTCGATCCGGTGCAGCGAATCCTCGCGCCGCGCTTCTGGGCCGGCGTGATCACCATGCCGCTGCTGGCCGCCGTATTCAGCGCGGTCGGCATCATGGGCGGCTATGTGGTGGGCGTGCTGATGCTGGGCGTGGACCCCGGTGCGTTCTGGGGCCAGATGCAGGGCGGCGTCGATGTGTGGCGCGACGTCGGCAACGGCGTGATCAAGAGCATCGTCTTCGGCGTCACCGTCACTTTCATCGCGCTGCTGCAGGGCTTCGAGGCCCAGCCCACGCCCGAAGGCGTGTCGCGCGCGACCACGCGCACTGTCGTGACGGCATCGCTTGCGGTGCTGGGGCTGGACTTCCTGCTCACCGCCATGATGTTCAGTATCTAAAGGGGCCTCGCTCCAATCGTTCTAGAGAGTGCAAACCATGCAACGTTCCAACAACGACATCTGGGTCGGCCTGTTCGTGCTGATCGGCGCGGCGGCACTGCTGTTCCTCGCGCTGCAGTCGGCCAACCTGCTGAGCCTGAATTTCCAGAAGACCTACACGGTCACCGCGCGCTTCGACAACATCGGCGGCTTGAAGCCACAAACCGCGGTCAAGAGCGCTGGCGTGGTGGTTGGGCGGGTGGAATCCATCGCGTTCAACGACAAGGCCTTTCAGGCCGACGTGACGCTGGCACTTCAAAACCGTTACAGTTTTCCCAAGGACAGCTCGCTCAAGATCCTGACCAGTGGCCTGCTCGGCGAGCAGTACATCGGCATCGAAGCGGGCGCCGAGGAGAAGAACTTGCAAGCCGGCGACACCATCACCTCGACCCAATCGGCCGTGGTGCTGGAAAACCTGATCAGCCAGTTCCTTTACAGCAAGGCGGCCGAAGGGAGTTCGAATTCGAACGCGGCGCCGGGAACAGCCAACAAAAAATGACATCACGATTCTTTGCATCGCATGCTATGAAAAACATAGCTATTTGTGCCCGTTGGGCGATTGCCGCCGCCGCTCTGGCGATTGTTGCCGGATGCGCCACCGGGCCGAACGCCAATCCGGTCGATCCGTTCGAACCCTTCAATCGCGGCGTCACGCGCTTCAACGACACGGTCGACAACGCGGTCCTCGTGCCGGTGGCCACCGCTTACCAGCGTGTATTGCCTCCGATGGTGCGCACGGGTGTGGACAACTTCTTCAACAACCTGGGCGACGTCTGGAACTTCGCCAACAATGTCGCGCAGCTCAAGCTGCAGGGCAGCGCCGAGACCTTCATGCGGCTCAATGTCAACACGTTCTTCGGGCTGGGTGGCCTGCTCGACGTGGCGACCGAGGCGGGCATCCCCCGCCACGAAGAAGACTTCGGGCAGACGCTGGGCTACTGGGGCGTGGGCGCCGGTCCCTATGTGGTGCTGCCGTTGCTGGGCCCATCGACCCTGCGTGACACCGCCGCGTTGCCGGTGGACCGCTTCGGCGATCCGGTTTCGCAGATGAACGACGTGGCCTGGCGCAATTCGCTCACCGTGCTGCATGCCGTCGATACGCGTTCGCAGTACCTGCGCGCCGGCCGTCTACTCGGCGAAGCGGCGCTCGACAAGTATTCGTTCACGCGCGATGCGTTCCTGCAGCGCCGCCGCAGCCAGGTCTACGACGGCAATCCACCGGACGACGGTGCGGGCAACAGCCCGGGAGAAGACGGCGCCGAAAGCAAGTAAGAGCCAGGAAGTGCAGGAGCGAACGACGAAGCCACTTGCATCCGGTTGCAAGGCTTCACCTGCGCTTCAGGAACCCGGTCGGCCCTGGGCCTGTCGAATCCGTTCTTGTCGCAGCCCCTTGCTTTGTGCGATCCGGGTGCTTCGTCGATTTTTCAAATTTTGAGGGACTCTCCATGAACAACAAGATCTTGCAACGACGCGATGTGGGCCGGCTGGTTCTGGCCGGTGCCCTGCTTTTCGGCGCCGCTGTCGCCTTCGTCCGTCCGGCCTACGCTGCCGACGAGGCGCCCGATGCGCTGGTCAAGCGCCTGTCGACCGACGTGCTCGAGACGATCAAGGCCGACTCGTCGATCAAGGCCGGCGACGTCAACAAGATCATGCTGCTGGTCGACAGCAAGATCATGCCCAACGTCAATTTCCAGCGCATGACGGCATCGGCCGTCGGCCCGGCATGGCGCCAGGCCACGCCCGAACAGCAAAAGCGCCTGCAGGAAGAATTCAAGGCCCTCTTGGTTCGCACCTACGCCGGCGCGCTCGACCAGGTGGTCGACCAGACCGTCACGGTCCGTCCGTTCCGCGGCTCGGCCGACGACAAGGAAGTGCTGGTCCGTACCGAGATCCAGGGCCGCGGCGAACCCGTGCAGCTCGACTACCGCCTCGAGAAGACCCCGGGCCAGGGCGCAGGCTGGAAGGTCTACAACCTCAATGTGCTGGGCGTCTGGCTGGTCGATACCTACCGCACGCAGTTCTCGCAGGAGATCAACGCCCGCGGCATCGACGGCCTGATTGCCGCGCTCGCCGCGCGCAACAAGGGCAACTCAAAGGGCTGACCGGGCAACGCCATGCTGGTCCTGCCCACCAAGCTCACCCACGACGAGGCGCCTGCCTGCATGCGCATGCTCCAGCAGGGGCTCAAGGGCCAGACGGATTCGTCGTCCACGGTGGTCGACGCCACCGCGCTGGCCCAGTTCGATTCGTCGGCGCTGGCGGTGCTGCTCGAATGCCGTCGCGAGTCCAGCGCCTTGGGCCGCGGCTTCTCGGTCAAGGGGCTCTCGCCGCGTCTGCGCGAACTGGCGGCGCTGTACGGCATCGCGGGCCTTTTGCCGGCCGCGCCCTGAAAAAGTAACGGCCCCTTAAAATCGCGGGCTCCCATGCCCGCGATCTCATTCCAATCGGTCTCCAAGACCTACCCCCCCTCCAGACAGCAGAAAGCCCAAGGCAAACAAGGCTTGCGCGCGGTCGACGAGGTTTCCTTCCAGATCGAGCCGGGCGAATTCTTCGGCCTGCTCGGCCCCAACGGCGCGGGCAAGACCACCCTGATCAGCATGCTCGCGGGCCTGTCGCGGCCCACGTCCGGCGCTATCAGCGTCCACGGCTTCGACGTGCAGCGCGACTACGCCGAAGCGCGCCGCCAGCTGGGCATCGTGCCGCAGGAGCTGGTGTTCGACCCCTTCTTCAACGTGCGCGAGTCGCTGCGCATCCAGTCGGGCTACTTCGGCATCAAGAACAACGACGACTGGATCGACGAACTGCTGCACAGCCTGGGCCTCACCGACAAGGCCACGGCCAACATGCGTCAGCTCTCGGGCGGCATGAAGCGCCGCGTGCTGGTGGCACAGGCGCTGGTGCACAAGCCACCGGTCATCGTGCTGGACGAGCCCACTGCCGGCGTCGACGTCGAACTGCGCCAGACGCTCTGGCAGTTCGTGGCCAAGCTCAACAAGCAGGGCAGCACGGTGCTGCTCACCACCCATTACCTCGAAGAGGCCGAGGCGCTGTGCAGCCGCATCGCGATGCTCAAGCTGGGCCGCGTGATCGCGCTCGACCGCACCAGCGAACTGCTGAAGTCGGCCGCGAGCAACGTGCTGCGCTTCAAGACCGACGCGATGCTGCCCTGGGCGATTGCCCAGCACGCGCGCATCACCGGCCGCATCGTGCAGCTGCCGGCGCAGAACGCGCATGAAGTCGAACAACTGCTGGCCGCGATCCGCGAAGCCGGCGTGGCAGTGGAAGACGTGGAAATGCGCAAGGCCGATCTGGAAGACGTGTTCATCGACCTGATGGCGGGCGAGCAGACGCCGCTGGAGGTCGCGCGATGATGGCGGTGACCGGCTGGCGCGCGCTGCTCTACAAGGAAACATTGCGCTTCTGGAAGGTCGGCTTTCAGACGGTCGGTGCGCCGGTGCTCACCGCGCTGCTGTACCTGATGGTGTTCGGCCACGTGCTCGAAGACCACGTGAAGGTCTACGGCTCGGTCGGCTACACGGCCTTCTTGGTGCCGGGCCTCGTGATGATGAGCGTGCTGCAGAACTCGTTCGCCAACAGTTCGTCCTCGATCATCCAGAGCAAGATCATGGGCAGCCTGGTGTTCGTGCTGCTCACGCCGCTGTCGCACTGGAGCTGGTTCTTCGCCTACGTGGGCTCCTCGATCATCCGTGGGCTGGCGGTGGGGCTTGGTGTGTTCGTGGTCACCATCTTCTTCGCGATGCCCGATTTCGTGGCGCCGGTCTGGATCGTCGTGTTCGCGCTGCTGGGCGCTGCGATGCTCGGCACGCTCGGACTCATCGCCGGCCTCTGGGCCGAGAAGTTCGACCAGATGGCCGTGTTCCAGAACTTCCTGATCATGCCGATGACCTTTCTGTCGGGCGTGTTCTATTCGATCGGCTCGCTGCCGCCGTTCTGGCAGACCGTGAGCCACCTGAACCCGTTCTTCTACATGATCGACGGCTTTCGCTACGGCTTCTTCGGCGTGAGCGACGCCTCGCCCTGGCTCAGCCTGGGCATCGTCGGCACCGCCTGGCTGGTGGTGAGCGCCATCGCTGTCCACCTTCTCCGTATCGGCTACAAAATCCGAGGCTGAAAGCCTCTTTCCAGACCCCATGACCGCCGAACAACTCCAGGCCCTGATCCAGTCCCACCTCCCCTGCGAGCACATCTCGCTGGAGGGCGATGGCCGACATTGGTACGCCACCATCGTCTCGGCCGAATTCGAGGGCAAGCGCGCCATCCAGCGCCACCAGCGGGTCTATGCCACCCTGGGTGCGAAAATGCACACCGACGAAGTGCATGCGCTCTCGATGAAGACCTACACGCCGGCCGAATGGGCGGCGGTGGAAAAGTAACTTTCCGGCCCCCGGGCCACCCCATTTCGCTGGATCCTCGATGGACAAACTTCTGATTCGCGGCGGGCGCCAGCTTCGCGGCGAGGTACTCATTTCCGGCGCCAAGAACGCCGCGCTGCCCGAGCTGTGCGCGGCGCTGCTGACCGACCAGCCCGTGACGCTGCACAACGTGCCACGCCTGCAGGATGTGTCGACCATGCTCAAGCTGGTGCGCAACATGGGCGTGACGGCCGAGCGCGACCAGACCGGGAAGGAAAGCGGCACCGTGCAACTGAACGCCGGCGACCTCACCAACCCAGAGGCCCCCTACGAACTGGTGAAGACCATGCGCGCCTCGGTGCTGGCGCTCGGCCCGCTGCTCGCACGCTTCGGCCACGCCAAGGTGTCGCTCCCGGGCGGCTGCGCCATCGGCTCGCGACCGGTCGACCAGCACATCAAGGGCCTGCAGGCCATGGGCGCCGAGATCGTGGTCGAGCACGGCTACATGATCGCCAGCCTGCCGGCAGGCCGCACCCGCCTGAAGGGCGCGCGCATCCTGACCGACATGGTCACCGTCACCGGCACCGAGAACTTCCTCATGGCCGCGGCGCTCGCCGAGGGTGAGACGCTGCTCGAAAACGCCGCGCAGGAGCCCGAGATCGTCGACCTGGCCGAAATGCTGATCCGCATGGGCGCGAAGATCCAGGGCCATGGCACCAGCCACATCCGCATCCAGGGCGTCGAGAAGCTGCACGGCTGCGAACACGCCGTGGTGGCCGACCGCATCGAGGCCGGCACCTTCCTGTGCGCCGTCGCGGCCACGGGCGGTGATGTGTTCCTGCGCCACGCCCGCGCCGACCACATGGACGCGGTGATCGACAAGCTGCGCGATGCCGGCTGCACGGTCGCGCCGGAAGAAGGCGGCGTGCGCATCAGCTCGAAGGCGCCGGCCAGTGAGCACCTGAAGGCGCAGAGCTTCAGCACTACCGAGTACCCGGGCTTTCCGACCGACATGCAGGCGCAGTTCATGGCGCTGAACGTGATCGCGCGCGGCGCCTCGATGGTCACCGAGACCATCTTCGAGAACCGCTTCATGCACGTGAACGAGATGGTGCGCCTGGGCGCGACCATTCACGTCGAAGGCAAGGTCGCGATGGTCGAAGGCGTGCCGCAACTCTCGGGCGCCACCGTGATGGCGACAGACCTGCGCGCCTCCGCCAGCCTTGTGATCGCCGGCCTCGTGGCCGAGGGCGAGACGCTGATCGACCGCATCTACCACCTCGATCGCGGCTACGACCGCATGGAAGCCAAGCTGCGCGGCCTCGGTGCCGACATCGAGCGCGTGGCGGGAGTCGCCGCATGATCACCCTGGCACTCTCCAAAGGCCGCATTTTCGAAGAGACGATGCCCCTCCTGGCCGCCGCCGGCATCGAGGTCACCGAAGACCCCGAGAAGTCGCGCAAGCTGATCCTCGAAACCACCCGCCCCGACGTGCGCGTGGTGCTGGTGCGCGCCTCCGACGTGCCCACCTATGTGCAGTACGGCGGCGCCGACCTCGGCGTGACCGGCCTCGATGTGCTGCTGGAAAACGGCAACCAGGGCATGTACCAGCCGCTGGACCTGCGCATCGCAGCCTGCCGCCTGAGCGTGGCCGTGCGCGCCGACTACGACTACGCCTCGGCCGTGCGCCAGGGCTCGCGCCTGCGCGTGGCGACCAAGTACGTGGGCCTCTCGCGCGAGTTCTTCGCGAGCAAGGGCGTGCACGTCGACCTGATCAAGCTCTACGGCAGCATGGAGCTCGCGCCGCTCACGGGCCTGGCCGACGCCATCGTCGACCTGGTCTCCACTGGCAACACGCTCAAGGCCAACCACCTCGTCGAGGTGGAACGCATCATGGACATCAGTGCCCGCCTGGTCGTGAACCAGGCCGCGCTCAAGCTCAAGCGCGAGCCCATCCGTCGCATCATCGACGCCTTCGCGTCGGCCATTCCTTCCGCCTGACCTTCGCCCCGATCCTCATGACTCTGAAAGCAGCCCCCGCCCGTCTCTCCACGGCTTCAGCCAGCTTCGATGCTGAATTCAAGGCGCGGCTGCATTGGTCCGCGGATGCGGACGCGGCGATCGAGAAGGTGGTGGCCGACGTCCTGGCTGATGTGCAGAAGCGTGGCGACGAGGCGGTACTCGAATACACGCGCCGCTTCGACGGGCTCGGTGCTGCCGCCGTTTCCGAGCTCGAATTGACGCAGGCCGACTTCAAGGAAGCCTTCGACTCGCTGCCCGAAGACCAGCGCGATGCGCTGCAAGCCGCGGCGCTGCGTGTGCGCAGTTATCACGAGGCCCAGAAGAAGGCCAGCGGCGAGAGCTGGAGCTATCGCGATGCCGACGGCACGCTGCTCGGCCAGAAGGTCACGCCGCTGGACCGCGTCGGCATCTACGTGCCCGGCGGCAAGGCGGCGTATCCGTCCAGCTTGCTGATGAACGCGATCCCGGCGCATGTGGCGGGCGTCGGCGAAATCATCATGGTCGTGCCGACGCCTGTGAAGGGCAGTGTCGCCACCGGCGGCGCGGGCGGGCAATCGTCGACGAAGGGCGAGCGCAATGTGCTCGTGCTGGCCGCCGCCTACGTGGCCGGCGTCACCCGCGCCTTCACCATCGGCGGCGCGCAGGCCGTGGCCGCGCTCGCCTACGGCACCGCCACCATCCCCGCGGTCGACAAGATCACCGGCCCGGGCAACGCCTACGTGGCGGCCGCCAAGCGCCGTGTGTTCGGCACCGTGGGCATCGACATGATCGCGGGCCCGAGCGAGATCCTGGTGCTGGCCGACGGCTCCACGCCGCCCGACTGGGTGGCGATGGACCTGTTCAGCCAGGCCGAGCACGACGAGCTGGCGCAGAGCATCCTGCTGTGCCCCGACGCCGCCTACATCGACCGCGTGCAGGCAGAAATCGACCGCCTGCTCCCCACCATGCCGCGCGCGGAAATCATCGCCGCCTCGCTCAACGGTCGCGGCGCGCTGATCCACACGAAGAGCATGGAAGAGGCCTGCGAGATCAGCAACCGCATCGCGCCCGAGCACCTGGAAGTCAGCAGCAGCGAGCCGGGCCGCTGGGAGCCGCTGCTGCGCCACGCCGGTGCTATCTTTCTCGGCGCCTTCACCAGCGAGAGCCTGGGCGATTACTGCGCCGGCCCGAACCACGTGCTGCCGACCAGCGGCACGGCACGTTTCTCGAGCCCGCTGGGCGTCTACGACTTCCAGAAGCGCTCCAGCCTGATCGAGGTCAGCGAAGCCGGCGCGCAGGTGCTCGGCCCCATCGCTGTCACACTGGCCGAAGGCGAAGGCCTGCAGGCGCACGCCGAGGCCGCCCGCATGCGCCTGCGTAAGATCTGAGGCTCCAACAACCCCGCTTCAGGGAGGAGCACGCCAGATGATTCAACGTCTTTCTCGTTCGCGATTTTTCCGGTTCGCCACCGGCCTCGTTGCAGGCGCCGCCTTGCTGGCCGCCTGCACCCAGATGCCGCAGAACCGCGCCGAGTCGGCAGCGCTGTCTGCAACGCCCAGCGCCGCGCCAGCGGCACCCGCCCCGGCACAACTCGGCACGCAATGGGGCGAGGGCATCGAGTCGAAGACCCGCACGGTCGTGACCAGGCGGTTGTCCGAGCAGCCCGACGAGGTGGCTTCCATCGGCTACAACGAAGCCTCCGCCGTGCGCCGCGAAGTGGGCAACAACCCCGAGCGCCGCCTGAACCTGCAACTGGCCCAGGGCGACGTCGAATGGTCGGTGCTCGACGAGAACGACCGCCCGCTGCCGCTGCAGCGCGCGCGCCGAAGCAGCGGCAACGACATGTTCCGCCTGGCCGGCGTCGAAGGCGCGCGCTACACGCTGCGCTTTCGCAACCTCAGCGATCGCAGCTACGAAGTGATCGCCACCGTCGACGGCCTGGACGTGCTCACCGGCAAGCCCGGCAGCCTGCGCAACGGCGGCTACGTGCTGCGCCCGCAGGAGACGCTGAACATCGAGGGCTTCCGCAAGAGCCAGAGCGAGGTCGCCGCCTTCCGCTTCGCCACGCCGGGCCGTGCCTACGCGGCGAACACCGAGACCGGCGACGTGCGCAACATCGGCGTGATCGGCGCCGCGCTGTTCGAACTCGAGCAGCCCCAGGCCCCGCGCCGTCCGCGCCGCGACGCCACGCCGCCGCAGCCCAGCGCCTTCCCGGCCGATGGCGCCTATGCGCCGCCGCCGCGCTACCGCAAGTAAATGCCATGAAGAAGCGCACCGCCCGTCTGTCGATGCTGGGGTTCGTGCTGGCGCTCGCGGCCGGCACCGGTGCGCAGGCGATGACCATCCGCGAGTTCCACACGCTCCAGGCCAAGGAAAAGAAAGAGGGCAAGGCCTACGCGAGCTACTACCTCGTGGGCGTGCTCGAAGGCCTGCGCGAAGCCAGCGACACGGCGCGGCGCACGGGCCAGAAGCCGCTCTTCTGCGTCGATGGCCGGCGGCTCGAGCCCTCGATGGCGCGCTCGATCTTCGAATCCGAACTCAAGCGCAATGCCGAGCTCTACGAGGCCGACATGCCGGTGCAACTGGTGCTCTCGACTGCTTTGCAGAACAGCTTCCGGTGCGCGTCCTGACCCCGCAAAGCGACCACCCCGACGGTCTTCGACCCCAGCGAACCTCCTATGTCTGACACTCTTCCCGCGCTCCAGCGCATCCGCGCCGACGTGCGCGCCATGCATGCCTATTCCGTGCAGGACGCGCGCGGCTTCATCAAGCTCGACGCGATGGAAAATCCCTTCGGCCTGCCGCCCGCGCTGCAGGCCGAGCTGGGTGCGCGGCTGGGCGCGCTGGCGCTCAACCGCTATCCGGGCGACCGCGGCGCCGACCTGCAGCGCGCGCTCGCCGCGCATGCGCAGATGCCCGAAGGCTTCCGCCTGATGCTGGGCAACGGCTCGGACGAACTGATCTCGCTCCTGGCCATCGCCTGCGACCAGCCGGGTGCCACGGTGCTCGCGCCCGTGCCCGGCTTCGTCATGTACGCCATGAGTGCCAAATTGCAGGGCCTGCGCTTCGTGGGCGTGCCGCTCACGGCCGACTTCGAGCTCGACAAGGCCGCCATGCTGGCCGCCATCGCGCACGAGAAGCCTGCCATCGTCTACCTGGCCTACCCGAACAACCCGACCGCCAACCTCTGGGACGACGCCGTCGTCGAGAAGATCGTCGAAGCCCAGGGCGTGCAGGGCGGACTGGTGGTGATCGACGAGGCCTACCAGCCCTTCGCCGCCCGCAGCTACATCGACCGGCTCGCCAGGCACCCTCACGTGCTCCTGATGCGCACCCTCAGCAAGTTCGGCCTGGCCGGCATCCGCCTGGGCTACCTCATGGGCCCGGCCGCGCTGGTCGCGGAGATCGACAAGGTGCGCCCGCCCTACAACATCAGCGTGCTCAACTGCGAGTGCGCGCTGTTCGCGCTGGAGCACGCCGAGGTGTTCGAGGCGCAGGCCCGGCAGATCCGCGAGGAGCGCGAGCGCCTGGTGACCGGCCTGGGCCGGCTGCCGGGCGTGAAGACCTGGCCGAGCGACGCCAACATGGTCCTTTTGCGCGTCCCCGATGCCGCCAAGACCTTCGAGGGCATGAAAGCCCAGGGGGTGCTGGTGAAGAACGTTTCTAAAATGCACGAACTGCTGGCAAATTGCCTGCGCCTGACCGTCGGAACGGCCGACGAGAATGCGCGGATGCTGGCGGCACTCGAAGCCTCACTATGACCACCCCACAGAGCACCGACCGCACCGCGTCGGTCACCCGCAACACCGCCGAGACGAAGATCGCCGTCAGCGTGAACCTCGACGGCACCGGCAAGGCGAAGCTCGCCACCGGCATCGGCTTCTTCGACCACATGCTCGACCAGATCGCCCGCCACGGGCTGATCGACCTGGACATCGACTGCCAGGGCGACCTGCACATCGACGGCCACCACACGGTGGAAGACGTGGGCATCACGCTCGGCCAGGCCGTGGCCCAGGCCATCGGCGACAAGAAGGGCATCCGCCGCTACGGCCATGCCTACGTGCCGCTGGACGAGGCGCTCAGCCGCGTGGTCATCGACTTCTCGGGCCGCCCGGGCCTCGTGATGCACGTGCCCTTCACCAGCGGAATGATCGGCACCTTCGACAGCCAACTCACCTACGAGTTCTTCCAGGGCTTCGTGAACCACGCCTTCGTCACGCTGCACATCGACAACCTGAAGGGCGTGAACGCGCACCACCAGTGCGAGACCGTGTTCAAGGCCTTCGCCCGTGCGATGCGCGGCGCGCTGGAGCTGGATCCGCGTTCCGTCGGCGTCATTCCATCGACCAAGGGCTCGCTCTGAAACTCGCCAGCGAACAGCTATGAAATCTGTAGCAAATACCGTCGCTGTCGTCGACTACGGCATGGGCAACCTGCACTCCGTGTCGCAGGCCGTTCGCCACGCGGCCGACCAGGTGGGCGTGGAAGTGTTCGTCACCTCCGACCCGGAGGTGGTGCGCAAGGCCACCCGCGTGGTGCTGCCGGGGCAGGGCGCGATGCCCGACTGCATGCGCGAGCTGCGTGACTCCGGTCTCCAGGAATCCGTGCTCGAAGCGGCGGCGAGCAAGCCGCTCTTCGGCGTGTGCGTGGGCATGCAAATGCTGCTGTCGCGCAGCGACGAGGGCCCGACCGATGGTCTTGGCCTCATACCGGGTGAGGTCATCAAGTTCGAACTGGCCGGCCGCCTGCAGGCCGACGGCAGCCGCTTCAAGGTGCCCCAGATGGGCTGGAACCAGGTGCGCCAGGCCCAGCCGCACGCGGTGTGGGCGGGCATTCCGGACCTGAGCTATTTCTACTTCGTGCACAGCTTCTACGCGCGGCCGGCCGACGTCCGGCACAGCGTGGGCGAGGCCGATTACGGTGCGAGCTTTACCGCAGCCATCGCACGCGATAACATTTTTGCCACCCAGTTCCACCCGGAGAAGAGTGCGGACCATGGGTTGCAGCTCTATCGCAACTTCCTCCACTGGAATCCATGACTTGTTGCTCGCCCCCAGGCTGCGCGGCACTGCGTGTCCGCTTCGCCAACCCCCTGCCGGGGGCGACACCGACGGCCCGGCAAAGCCGGTTCCGTGGTGTCCTTGAACAATTCCTTCCTTCCTTTTTTCTTGAACCTTCGCTTTTGCTGACCGGCCATGCTCCTCATTCCCGCCATTGATCTCAAAGACGGCCACTGCGTTCGCCTCAAACAGGGCGACATGGACCAGTCCACCATCTTCAGCGAAGACCCCGCCGCCATGGCCCGCAAGTGGGTCACCGCCGGCGCCCGGCGGCTGCACCTGGTCGATCTGAATGGCGCTTTCGCCGGCAAGCCGCAGAACCACGCGGCGATCAAGGCGATCCTGAAGGAAGTCGGCGACGACATCCCTGTGCAGCTGGGCGGCGGCATCCGCGACCTGGACACCATCGAGCGTTACATCGACGACGGCCTGCGCTACGTGATCATCGGCACTGCCGCGGTCAAGAACCCAGGCTTCCTGAAGGACGCCTGCAGCGCCTTCGGCGGCCACATCATCGTGGGCCTGGATGCCAAGGACGGCAAGGTCGCCACCGACGGCTGGAGCAAGCTCACCGGCCACGAGGTGGCGGACCTCGGCAAGAAATTCGAGGACTACGGGGTCGAATCGATCATCTACACCGACATCGGACGCGACGGCATGCTCTCGGGCATCAACATCGAAGCCACCGTCAAGCTCGCGCAGGCGCTGACGATCCCGGTGATCGCCTCGGGGGGGCTCTCGAACATGGCCGACATCGACCAGCTCTGCGCGGTCGAGTTCGAAGGCGTCGAGGGCGTGATCTGCGGACGCGCCATCTACTCGGGCGACCTCGACTTCGCCGCCGCCCAGGCGCGCGCGGACGAGCTGGCCGGCGCCTGACGCCTTTCTTGCGCAGCGCGTGCTCTCCGCGCTTGCCATTGCCAACTACCGCTCGCTGCGGCAGCTGACGGTGCCGCTGGGCCGCCTCACGGTGGTGACGGGCGCCAATGGCAGCGGCAAGTCGAGTGTGTACCGCGCGATGCGGCTCCTGGCCGATATCGCCAACGGCGGGGTGATCCGCTCGCTGGTGCGCGAGGGCGGCCTGTCTTCCACGCTGTGGGCCGGACCCGAGCGCTTCTCGGCGGCAATGTTGCGCGGCGACGTGCCGGTGCAGGGCACCACGCGCAGCGAGCCGGTCGCGCTGAAGCTGGGGTTCGCCGGCGCCGAGTCGGAAGATTTCGGCTACGCCATCGACATCGGCCTGCCGCCGCCGATTCCATCGACCGCCTTCTCTCGCGATCCGCAGATCAAGCACGAAGCGATCTGGAGCGGCCCGCTGCTGCGGCCTTCGACGCAACTGGTCGACCGCAAAGGCGGCGCGCTGCGCCTGCGAGAAGGCAAGAGCTGGCAGGCCGTGGGCCGGCCGATCCCGGCCTTCGCCAGCATGATGACCGAGCACGCCGACCCGCGCGATGCGCCCGAGATGCTCACGCTGCGGGAGCAGATGCGCTCCTGGCGCTTCTACGACCACTTCCGCTCCGACGCCGATGCGCCAGCGCGCCTGCCGCAACTGGGCACCTACACGCCGGTGCTCGCCAATGACGGCGCCGACCTGGCCGCCGCCCTGCAGACCATCCGCGAGATCGGCGACGGCGAGGCGCTCGACCGTGCCGTGGACGATGCCTTTCCGGGCGCACGCGTCGAAGTCGAGGCCGAGGGCGACCGCTTCCGGACGCTGATGCACCAGCACGGCCTCCTGCGGCTCCTGACAGCCGCCGAACTCTCGGACGGCACCCTGCGCTACCTGTTGTGGATCGCGGCGCTCCTGACGCCGCGGCCGCCCGCGCTGCTGGTGCTCAACGAGCCCGAGACCAGCCTGCACCCCGACCTGCTGCCCGCGCTCGGCCGCCTCATCGCGCAGGCGGCGCGGCAGTCGCAGGTGATCGTGGTGTCGCACGCTGCACGCCTGATCGCCGCGTTGGACGACAGCGAAGGCCTTCAGCCCGTGGTGCTCGAAAAGCAGTTCGGCGAGACCCGCATCGCCAATCTCGACATGAGCGAAATCCCGCGCTGGGAGTGGCCAGCGCGATAGGAAAGCGCCGGGCCTACTCGGCCTTCACCGACATCGTCTGGATGATCGTTTCCAGCTGCGCGCTCATCGGCAGGTTGATGCTCTCCCCCGAAGGGAGCTTGCGCAGGAACCAGCGCTTGTACTGCCGCTCGATCTCGCCGTCTTCCGCCAGCACCTGGAAGGTGTCGTTGACCACCTTGGCCAGTTGCGCGTCACCCTTGCGGAACATGATCCCGTAGGGGTCGTAGGAGAGGAAGTCGCCGACCACCTCGTAGTCGGCCTTGGCGGCGTCCTGCGCGATCAGGCCGTAGAGCAGCACGTCGTCGGTGGCGAAGGCATCGGCCTGACCGCTCTTGACGAGCCCGAACGATTCCGCATGGTCGCGCGCCACCTGCAGGTTGATGCCCAGCTTGAACTTCTCCGACAGCTCGCGCAGCGTCTTCTCGTTGGTGGTGCCGGCGGTCACGGCCACCTTCTTGCCGGCGAGGTCGCGGAACGACTTGATCGGCGCCCCCTTCTTCACCAGCACCTTGGTGCCCGAGACGAACATCGTGGGCGAGAAGCTCACCCGCTTCTGGCGCTCGAGGTTGTTGGTGGTGGAGCCGCACTCCAGGTCGACCTTGCCGCTGGCGACGGCGTCGATGCGCGAATCGGAAGTTACAGGCACCCACTTGATCGCAAGGCTCCTGTTCACCGTGTCCTCGATGGCCGTGACCAGCGCGCGGCACAGCTCGATCGAATAGCCGATCGGTTCCTTCCGCGCATTGAGGTACGAGAAGGGCACCGACGACTCGCGGTAGCCGATGGTGATGGCGCCCGACTCGCGCGCCTTGGCGAGGGTGCCGGTGAGCTGTTCCTGCGCCTGCGCCGGTGCAGGCGCGACAGCAAGCGCGGCAGCCGCCAGCAATCCGGCAAGAAGAACCGACAGCGTGGCCTTGGGCTTCATGGCGCGCCTCACGCGTGGGCCGGGTGGGCGAGGGTGGCGTTGGCTTCCTCGTCGATCGCGCGGGCGTTGACCTCGGCATCGCCCTCGGAGAGCAGTTCGCCTTCCCACTTGGCGACCACCGCGGTGGCGATGGAATTGCCCACCGCGTTGGTGGCCGAGCGGCCCATGTCGAGGAAGGTGTCCACGCCCAGGATCAGCAGCAGGCCGGCCTCGGGAATGTCGAAGTGGTTCAGCGTGGCGGCGATCACCACCAGCGAGGCGCGCGGCACGCCGGCCATGCCCTTGGAGGTGAGCATGAGGATCAGCAGCATCGTGACCTGCGTGCTGATCGGCATGTGGATGTTGTAGGCCTGCGCGATGAAGAGCACGGCGAAGGTGCAGTACATCATCGAGCCGTCGAGGTTGAAGGAGTAGCCCATCGGCATCACGAAGCTGGAGATCTTGCGCTTCACGCCGAAACGGTCGAGCGCCTGCAGGATCTTCGGGTACGCGGCCTCCGAACTGGCCGTGGCAAAGGACAGCAAAAAGGCTTCCTTGATGAGCACCAGCAGCTTGAACACGCGTGGACCCAAAAACAGGAAGCCCGCCAGCACCAGCACGCTCCACAGCACGAAGAGGCCCAAGTAGAAGTCGCCCATGAACACGGCGAACTTCAGCAGGATGCCCAGGCCGTTGACGGCCACCGTGGCGGCCATGGCGGCCAGCACGGCGAGCGGGGCGAGCTTCATCACGTAGCCGGTGATCTTGAGCATCGCGTGCGACAGCTCCTCGATGGCGGCCACCAGCGTCTTGGCCTTGTCGCCGAGCGAGGCGAGCGCCACGCCGAAGAACATCGAGAACACCACGATCTGCAGGATCTCGTTGTTGGCCATGGCTTCGACGAACGACTTGGGCACCGTGTGGCTCACGAAGTCCTTCAGCGTGAACTTGGAGGTGGCCAGGTTGGCCGAGGCGCCGATGTCGGGCAGCGGCAGCCCCAGGTTCTCGCCGGGCTTGAGCAGGTTGGCCATGACGAGGCCGATGACCAGCGAAATCAGCGAGGCGGTGAGGAACCAGCCGATGGCCTTGCCGAACACGCGGCCCACCGACTTGGCGTCGCCCATGTGCGCGATGCCCACCACCAGCGTGGAGAACACCAGCGGGCCAATCAGCATCTTGATGAGGCGCAGGAACACGTCCGAAACGATGGAAACGTAGTCCGCGATCTCCTTGGCGGCCTTCTTGTCCGGGAAGCTCGTGAAGATCATGTAGCCCACGATGATGCCGAGCACCATGGCGATCAGGATCCAGGCAGCCATCGGCAGCTTTTTCTTCATGCGGTTCCCCTTTGGAGGTGTAAGTGTTTTTTGGAGGGGCACAGGGTATCCAAGAAGGCCCCGGCCGCGCAATGGCCCCCTGATGCCAATTCCGTGCCATGGCACGGGCGCTGCCTACAATTCCTCACATGGAAATCACCCCGATCGACCTTCGCGGCCAGCCTGCGATCCGCGCCACCGGCACCGACGGCAGCACCCTGACCGTGGCGCTGCATGGCGCGCATGTGCTCTCGTGGTGCACGTCCGACGGGGTGGAGCGCTTCTTCGTCAGCTCGCGCGCGGTGTTCGACGGGAAGACCGCGATCCGCGGCGGCGTGCCCATCTGCTGTCCCCAGTTCAACATGCGCGGCATGCTGCCCAAGCATGGTTTCATGCGCAATCTGCCTTGGGAATTGCAGCCCGCCGATGCCTCTGCCGGCACCCTGGCGTTTCGGTTGCGCGACAGCGAGGCCACCCGATCCCTCTGGCCGCACGCTTTCGAGGCACGACTCGAAGCCACCTTGGCCCCCGCTCAGTTGCGCATCGCGCTCACGCTGACCAACATCGACCCCGCGCCCTGGGCCTTTGCAGCGGCGCTGCATTCCTACCTGCACGTCGACGACATCGCCCAGGTGCGGCTCGAAGGCCTTGAGGGCGCCAACCGCTGGGATTCGCTGCGCAACGACCGCCATGTGGAAACCGCTGCCGAATTGCGGTTCGATGCCGAGTTCGACAGCGTCTATGCCGCGCCGGCGAAACCGCTGCGCCTCGTGCAGCCCGGCGGCACGCTCGAAATCGCGCGAAGCGCGAGCTGCACCGAAACCGTGGTGTGGAATCCGGGCGCAGAACTCTGCGCCAAGCTGTCCGACATGCCCGCCGACGGTTACCGCCACATGCTTTGCGTCGAGGCGGCCCGCATCGACGAACAGGTGACGCTCGCGCCCGGCGCCCAATGGCAGGGCTGGCAACAGCTCACCGTTCTCTGATTTCCTTCAGCTTCAAATTCCCATGCTTGCCAAACGCATCATTCCCTGCCTCGACGTCACCGGCGGCCGTGTCGTCAAGGGCGTCAACTTCCTCGAACTGCGCGATGCCGGCGATCCGGTGGAGATCGCCGCGCGCTACAACGCGCAGGGCGCCGACGAGCTCACCTTCCTGGACATCACCGCCACCAGCGACGGGCGCGACCTGATCCTGCCGATCATCGAGGCGGTGGCGTCGCAGGTGTTCATTCCGCTCACGGTGGGCGGCGGCGTGCGCACCGTGGCCGATGTGCGCCGCCTCCTCAACGCGGGCGCGGACAAGACCAGCTTCAACTCGGCCGCCATCGCCGATCCGCAAGTGATCAACGATGCGTCGCAGAAGTACGGCTCGCAGTGCATCGTGGTGGCCATCGATGCCAAGCGCCGCACGCCCGAAGAAGCCGCCACGCGGGGCCCGGGCTGGGACGTGTACAGCCACGGCGGCCGCAAGAACACCGGTCTCGACGCCGTACAGTGGGCCACCGAGATGGCGCGCCGCGGCGCGGGCGAGATCCTGCTCACCAGCATGGACCGCGACGGCACCAAGAGCGGTTTCGACCTCGAACTGACCCGCGCGGTGAGCGATGCGGTCAGCGTGCCCGTCATCGCCTCGGGCGGCGTCGGCAACCTGGACGACCTGGCCGACGGCATCCAGACCGGCGGCGCCGATGCGGTGCTGGCGGCCAGCATCTTTCACTACGGCGAGCACACCGTGGGCGAGGCGAAAGCCCGCATGGCGGCGCGGGGCATCCCCGTGCGAATCGACCGCTGAGGGGTCTTTACCCATCCCCGACAATACCCCGATGAACTGGCTCGATGAAGTGAAGTGGGACGCGAACGGCCTGGTGCCCGTGATCGCGCAGGAACAAGGCAGCAACGACGTGCTGATGTTCGCCTGGATGAACCGCGAGGCGCTCGAAAAGACCGCCGAGCTCAGCCGCGCGGTGTATTTCAGCCGCTCGCGCAACAAGCTGTGGTTCAAGGGCGAGGAATCGGGCCACGTGCAGACGGTGCATGAGATCCGCCTCGACTGCGACAACGACGTGGTGCTGCTCAAGGTCACCCAGCTGGGCCACGAGCCCGGCATCGCCTGCCACACCGGCCGCCACAGCTGCTTCTTCAGCAAGTACGAAAAGGGCCAGTGGACCGTGGTCGAACCGGTCTTGAAAGACCCGGAGTCGATCTACAAATGACCGGCACCGTGAACAACACCTCCAACACTTCCGATGGCCTTGCACGCCTGGCCGCGGTCATCGAAACGCGGTTGCCCGCGAATGGCGGCGACCCCGAGAAGAGCTACGTCGCGCGCCTCCTGCACAAGGGCCCCGACGCCTTCCTCAAGAAGATCGGCGAGGAAGCCACCGAGGTCGTGATGGCCGCCAAGGATGCCGACCACGGCGGCGACCGCTCGAAAATAGTGAACGAAGTGGCCGACCTGTGGTTCCACACCATGGTGGCGCTGGCGCACTACGGTTTCTCGCCGGCCGAGGTCGTCGCGGAGCTCGAGCGCCGCGAAGGCACCAGCGGCATCGAGGAAAAGGCCCTGCGCAAGGTGCAGGCCCGTGAAGCAGGCAACGATTGAAAGGACATCCCATGGCCAACGACATCGTGAACGTGGAACCCGACGACTCCCTCAAGACCTGGGGCTGGGTGAGCTACATCCTGCACCTGATCGTGGCCATCGGCGCAGTCGTGCCCGGGGCGCAGGCCTCCATTGCGATCCTGCTGGTGGCGCTGGTGATCGATTTCGTCAAGCGCGACGACGCGGCCGGCACCTGGCAGGCCTCGCACTTCAGCTGGCGCATCCGCTCGGTGCTCTGGGCGGGCCTGCTGTACATCCTGACCTCGTGGCTCTTCCTGCTGCTTTACTTCCCCGGCTGGATCGCCTGGGGGCTGATTTCGCTGTGGTTCCTGTACCGGATCGTCAAAGGCATGATCCGCATGAACGACAACCGCCCGATGGAACCCAAAGATGTCATCTGATCCGAACTGCGTCTTCTGCAAAATCGTCGAGGGCAAGATTCCCTCGCGCAAGGTCTACGAAGACGAGGACCTGTTCGGTTTCCATGACATCGCGCCCTGGGCGCCGGTGCATTTCATGCTGGTGCCGAAGAAGCACATCGCCTCGATGGCCCAGCTCACGCCCGACGATGCCGCGCTCATGGGCAAGGTCATGACCCTGGCGCCCAAGCTGGCGCTGGAGCAGGGCTGCAGGCCCTATCCGGACGGCGGCTATCGCGTCGTCATCAACACCGGCACCGAAGGCGGGCAGGAGGTTCACCATCTCCATGTGCACGTCATGGGCGGTCCCCGGCCATGGCTTCGCGGCTGAACTTCGTTAAGCCAAACTGTCACACTTCGCCCGACTAAAATCGGACAAATTCTTAGGAGTCTTCCATGGGTTCTTTTTCTATCTGGCACTGGCTGATCGTGCTGCTCGTCGTGGTCATGATCTTCGGCACCAAGAAGCTGCGGAACATGGGTTCGGACCTTGGTGGCGCCGTCAAGGGCTTCAAGGACGGCATGAAGGATGCCAACGGCAATCCCACCACCGATGCATCCGCTGCGTCGTCGGCCCCCGCAGCGCAAGTGACCGGCCAGCCGGCCAACAGCGACAAGACGATCGACGTCGAAGCGCGTCAGAAGTCCTGAGCGCGGACCGCACGTGCTGGACCTCGGCATTGAGAAGCTGGCGCTGATCGGCGTCGTGGCGCTGATCGTCATCGGGCCGGAAAAGCTGCCGCGCGTGGCCCGCACGGTCGGCACGCTGCTGGGCAAGGCGCAGCGCTACGTGAACGACGTCAAGGCCGAAGTCAATCGTTCGATGGAGCTCGACGAGCTCCGCAAGATGAAGACCACGGTGGAAGATGCGGCGCGCGATGTCGAGCACAGCATCCACACCGGCGCGAGCGAGTTCGAAAAACAGTTCTCCGGCTCCGGCGAAACGCTCTCGGCCCTGGCCGAGCCCGAGGCGACGGTGCCCGAGTACAAGCACCCCCGCAAGAACTGGCGCCTGAAGCAGGGCGCCACGCCGAATTGGTACAAGGCGCGCAACGGCGTGCGAACCAAGGCGTTGTCGGGTGCAGCGCGGGTTGCCCGCTTCCGCCCGCACAAGATCAACTAGCGCTTCAACACCCCCGCGTTTCTCGCTTGCCGCACGCCGGCCGAAGCCACGCTCTTTCCTTTCCCCATGGCCGATTCCGACGACAAGAACAAAGACAAAGAAGACGAGCTGGCGGGCACCGAGCAGCCGTTCGTGCAGCACCTGGTCGAGCTTCGCGACCGCCTGCTCTATTGCGTCTACGGGCTGGTGATCGCAGGCATCCTGCTGTCAATCTGGCCCGGCCCGGGCGGGCTGATCGACCTGATCGCGATGCCGATCCGTGCGCACATGCCGCCGGACGCCAAGCTCATCGCCATCGGCGTGTTCTCGCCGTTCTTCGTGCCTCTCAAGGTGCTGATGATGACGGCGGTGCTGCTGGCGCTGCCGTGGCTCATGTACCAGGCCTGGATGTTCGTGGCGCCCGGCCTCTACAGCCACGAGAAGCGCTTTGCGCTGCCGCTGATCTTCTTCGGCAGCCTGCTGGCCTATTCGGGCATCGCCTTCGTGCAGTTCTTCGTGCTGGACAAGATGTTCAGCTTCATCCAGAAGTTCACGCCCGCCGCGGTGGCGGCCACGCCCGACATCTCGTCGTACGTCGAGGCCATCCTGTCGCTCTACATTGCGTTCGGTGTCGCCTTCCAGGTGCCGATCGTGGTGATGCTGCTGGTGCGCTTCGAGATGGTGACCATCGAGAAGCTGAAGTCCTTCCGCGGCTACTTCATCGTGGTGGCCTTCGTGGTGGCCGCGGTGCTGACGCCGCCCGACGTGGTGTCGCAGCTGGCGCTCGCCGTGCCGATGTGCCTGCTGTACGAGGTGGGCATCATCGGCGCCCGCTACTTTGCCCAGGGCAAGAAGCCAGAAGAAGAAAACGCTGATTCCTCGGCGTCTTCCTGATCCAGGTTATTCCTGCTGGTTCGGCACCTGCCGGACCGGGCTCTTCGGCCTGAGCCCCGGCGTCACGTCCAGTTCCATCTTGTCGCTGCCGCGTTGCAGCGCAAATCGCGCGGTGCCGCCGGGCTTGAGGCCGGCCACGGCGGTCAGCAGGGCCTGCACGTTGTCGGTCTTCTTCTCGCCCACCGAGGTGATCACGTCACCTGGCCGGATGCCGGCCTTGGCTGCGGGGCCGTTCTGAAGCACGCCGGTGATGATCACGCCCGCATCCGCCTTCACGCCGAAGGTCTCGGCCAGTTCGGGCGACAGGTCGTTCGGCTCGACGCCGATCCAGCCGCGGCGCACCTGGCCTTCCTTCACGATGCCCTCGAGCACGATCTTGGCCATCGACACCGGAATCGCGAAGCCGATGCCCATGCTGCCGCCCGAGCGCGAGTAGATCGCGGTGTTGATGCCCTGCAGGTTGCCGTTGACGTCGATCAGCGCGCCGCCCGAATTCCCGGGGTTGATGGCCGCATCGGTCTGGATGAAGTTCTCGAAGTTGTTGATGCCCAGCTGGTTGCGGCCCAGCGCCGAGACGATGCCGCTGGTCACGGTCTGGCCCACGCCGAAGGGGTTGCCGATGGCCAGCACCTGGTCGCCCACCAGCAGTTCGTCGGAGTTGCCCAGAACGATCACCGGGAGCTTGTCGAGCTCGATCTTGAGCACGGCCAGGTCGGTGTCGGGATCGGTGCCGATCACCTTGCCGCGCGCGTGGCGGCTGTCGTTCAGGATGACTTCGATTTCATCGGCGCCTTCGACCACGTGGTTGTTGGTGAGGATGTAGCCGTCGGTGCTCACGATCACGCCGCTGCCCAGGCCCACCTGGGGCTGGTCGGCCTGGTCGCCGAAGAAGAAGCGGAACCAGGGGTCGTTGCTGCGCGGATGGCGCTGTGCCGCCTTGCTGGTGTTGATGCTCACCACTGCCGGCGAGGCTTTCTTGGCCGGGACGCTCAGGCTGCCCGGCGAGGAGACGGCTGGGCTGCCGGCCGGCGCTTCGACGATCGACACCACGCCGCCGAGCGAGGTCGAGCGCTTGTTGATCCACTCGGGCTTGAGCGTCGCAACGACGAAATAGGCCGCCAGCAGGACGGTCACGGCTTGGGCAAAGAGCAGCCAGGTGCGTTTCATGAAAACTCGGTGAAAGACGTTCGAAGACCCCATGGAACGGGGCGTTGAGCGTGATTGTCCCTCAATGGCTCCCGCGATAGACCGCGCAGCCGGGTCGAGATTGGAGCGCGCTCCCGTCGTGAATGCGGGATTACCCTTAGCATCGCGGCGCAGCCGCACCCGGCCTGCCTTTCCCGGCCTCCCGCGCTGCCCACCCGGCGGATGCGGCCAGGCATCTCCTCTGCGCGCCATGTCCCGCTTCCCATCCGGTCCACGGCCCGGCGCGCGCGGTCCCGATTTTCCTGCCAGCCATGACTTCAGAAGCAGCCCTCCCGGATGCCGCCCAGCCGGCGCCGGCACGCACGCTCGACGCGCGCGACTACAAGACCCTTGCCCTCTCGGCCCTCGGTGGAACGCTGGAGTTCTACGACTTCGTCATCTACGTCTTCTTCGCGACGGTGCTGGGCGGCCTGTTCTTCCCCGCCGACATGCCCGACTGGCTGCGGCAGCTGCAGACCTTCGGCATCTTCGCGGCCGGCTACCTGGCCCGGCCCGTGGGCGGCATCGTCATCGCGCATTTCGGCGACCTGCTGGGCCGCAAGCGCATGTTCACGCTGTCGATCTTCCTGATGGCCGCGCCCACGCTGGTGATCGGCCTCCTGCCCACCTACGCGAGCATCGGCGTGGCGGCGCCCCTCCTGCTGCTGGCGATGCGGGTGCTGCAGGGCGCGGCCATCGGCGGCGAAATGCCCGGTGCCTGGGTGTTCGTCGGCGAGCACGTGCCGGCCAAGCGCTACGGGTTCGGCATCGGCACGCTGACCTCGGGCATCACCGGCGGCATCCTGCTCGGGTCGCTGGTCGCGGTGGCCATCAACCGCCATTACTCACCCGAACAGGTGAGCGATTTCGCCTGGCGCATTCCCTTCATCCTGGGCGGCGTGTTCGGTCTCGTGTCGGTGTACCTGCGCCGCTTTTTGCACGAGACGCCGGTCTTCAAGGAGCTGGCCGGCCTGAAGACGGTCGCGCGCGAAATGCCGCTGCGCACCGTGCTGCGCGAGCACCGGCTGGCCTGCGTGTACGTCGCACTGCAGACCTGGGTGCTATCGGCCGCGATCGTGGTGGTGGTGCTGTACACGCCCACCTACCTGCAGAAGGTGCACCACATCCCGGCCGCGCTGGCGCTCGAGGCCAACGCACTCGCCACGCTGACCCTGACCATCGGCTGCGTGATCGTCGGCTGGGCCAGCGACCGCATCGGCACGCGCGCGGTGATGCTCGTCGGTTGGGGCGGCCTCTTCGCCACGGCCTACCTGTTCTATACGGGGCTGCCCGGCACGCCGGCGACGCTGTTTTGGCACTACGGGCTGGTGGGCCTCTTCGTGGGCACCATCGCCACCGTGCCGATCGCGGGCGTGCGCGCCTTTCCGGCGCCGGTGCGTTTCACGGGGCTTTCGTTCGCCTACAACATGTCGTACGCGGTCTTCGGCGGGCTCACGCCGGTGATCCTCACGCTCTGGCTGCAGCACGACACGATGGCGCCGGCGCACTACGTCGCGGCGCTCGCGGCACTGGGTTTCCTGCTCGCCCTGTTGCCACTGGCCGCGCGCGGCCATGCCATGCGCGATGGCGTCGGGGCCCCGGGCAGCGCGACAATGTCGCGATGAGCACCACACGCCACGAACTGCTCCACGCATTCGACCTGTTGCTGGCCCCCGGGCGCTTCAAGGACTACGGACCCAACGGCCTGCAGGTCGAGGGACGCACCGTGGTCCGCAAGATCGTCTCGGGCGTGACCGCCAGCCGCGCGCTGATCGAGGCCGCGATCCACGCCGAGGCCGATGCCATCTTCGTCCACCATGGGCTGTTCTGGCGCGGCCAGGACGGCTGCGTCACCGGCTGGATGAAGCAGCGGCTGGGCCTGCTGCTCGGCGACGACGTCAATCTCTTCGCGTACCACCTGCCGCTCGATGCGCATCCGGAACTGGGCAACAACGCCCAGCTCGGGCTGCAACTGGGGCTCGTGGCGCATGCGGGTTCGGGCGGGCGCTTCGGCGAGCAGGAGCTGGGCTTCCTCGGCGCGCGCGAGAACGGCGAGAACTTCGCCAGCGCCAAGGCGCTGGCCACCCGCGTCGAGAAGGTGCTCCAGCGCCCCGTGACCCTGCTCGATACCGCGAACCGTCCCATCAAAAACATCGCCTGGTGCACCGGCGGCGCCCAGGGCTACTTCGAGGCGGCCATCGCGGCCGGTGCCGACGCCTTCATCACCGGCGAGATCTCGGAGCCTCAGGCCCACTACGCACGCGAGATGGGTGTGGCCTTCCTGGCCTGCGGTCACCACGCGACCGAGCGCTACGGCGCGCAGGCCGTGGCCGCGCACGTGGCGGCGCAGCTCGGGCTGAAGCACGAGTTCATCGACATCGACAACCCGGCATGAGCGCAGCGCCGGGCCGCCCCAAGCAAGCTCGCGCCGCAGCGCGGAGCGCGGAGGTTTCCGAATGAGCGGAGCCATCGCCATCACTTTGGGCGATCCCGCGGGTATCGGCCCCGAGATCATTGCCAAGGCGTTCCGCGACGCCCCCGATGCGACCCGCGGCGCCTTCGTGGCCGGCGATTTGGCCACGCTGCGGCGCGCGTCGCAGTCGCTGGCCGGGCCGGGTCAACCGGGATGGCCCGTGGCGGAAATCGAATCCGTGGCCGAAGCCGCCACGGTCCCGCCCGGCTGCATCCCGGTGCTGCAGGTGATCGCACCGCCGGCAAACATCGTGCTCGGCCAGATCAGCGCCGAGGCCGGCCGCGCGGCGGGCGATTGCGTGGTCTGGGCCGCACGGGCGGCGCTGCGCGGTGAAATCACCGCCATCGTGACAGCGCCGCTGCACAAGGAGGCGCTGTCCGCGGCCGGTTTTCCGTACCCCGGCCACACCGAGTTGCTGCAGGCCGAGGCGGCCGCCCATCTGGGCCGCAGCGTCGCCGACGTGCCGGTGCGCATGATGCTGGCCAACGACGAGCTGCGCACCGTGCTCGTGAGCATCCACATGTCGCTGCGCGATGCCATCGAGGCGGTGCATTTCGAGGGCGTGCTGCTGACGCTGCGCATCACGCACCGCGCGCTGTCACATGCGCTGGGCCGCGCGCCGCGCATCGGCGTCGCGGGCCTCAATCCGCATGCGGGCGAGGGCGGCCTGTTCGGTTTGGAAGAGCGGGAAATCATCGCCCCGGCCATCGCCGCCGCGCGCGCCGAAGGCATCGATGCCAATGGCCCGCATGCGCCCGATACCGTCTTCATGCGCGCCCGCGCCAGGCATGGCGTACCCGACAGCGGCGAATTCGACGTGGTGATCGCGATGTACCACGACCAGGGACTGATCCCGGTCAAGTACCTCGGGGTGGAGAAGGGCGTGAATGTGACGCTGGGGCTGCCGCTGGTGCGCACCAGCCCCGATCACGGCACCGCGTTCGATATCGCGGGCATGGGGCTCGCCGATGCGTCGAGCCTCGTCGAGGCGCTTCGCATGGCAAGGACGCTGGGCAGTCCTTAGGGGCGCTTCAGGCTGTCGCGGATCTCGCGCAGCAGCGTGATGTCTTCAGGCGTGGCCGCCGGTGCGGCGGGCGCCGCTTCCTCGGTCTTTCGCAGCTTGTTGATCTGCTTGACCATGATGAAGATGATGAACGCCAGGATCACGAAGTTGACGGCCACGGTGATGAAGCTGCCGTATGCCAGCACCGGCACGCCGGCTTTCTTCAGGTCGGCCAGCGTGTTCGCCACGCCGGCGGGTGCCGTGCCCAGCACCACATAGAGATTCGAGAAATCGAGCTTGCCGAACACCAGGCCCACCAGCGGCATGATGATGTCGGCGACCAGCGAGTCGACGATCTTGCCGAACGCCGCGCCGATGATCACGCCGACCGCCAGGTCGATGACGTTGCCCTTGACGGCAAATTCCTTGAATTCACTGAGGATGCTCATGATTCAAAAGGCTGCTGGAGCTCTGCTGTTGAAGGAGTGCCGAGTATGCCCGCGATTGCTCACTTCTCCAGAGGGCGCAGCGCAACGCCGATGTGCTCCGGCGGCAACCCTTCACGACTGCGTGCGGCGATCTGCCTGAAGCCGTCTTCCAGGTGCCGCACGAAGCGTGGCGTGTCGAAGTAGCCGCGGCGCGCCGCCTTCGCTTCCGCGAGCCGGCCACGCAGAACTGCCAGTTCGTCCGAGTGCGTGGCGCAGTGCACGGCCTTCTCGACGTACTCGTCGTGGTTCGTGGCCACCAGTTCAGGCAGGCCGATGGCACCGAGCAGGCTGCCCGCCATGCGCGACACCATCGTCGTGCCCGTGAGCGCGAGCAGCGGCACGCCGGCCCACAGCACGTCGTTGGCGGTCGCACCGCTGCTGTAGGGGAAGGTGTCGATGAACAGGTCGCCCAGGCCGATGCGTGCCAGGTGCTGATCGATCGGCATGCGCGGAGAAACGATGAGGCGCTCCGCCGGCAGGCCCGCGGCCTCCCAGTGCGCGCGCAGGTTGAGCTCGAAGCCGTTCGGCCCTTGCGCAAGCCAGAGCACCGCGTTCGGAATGCGCTGCACGATGCGCACCCAGGCGGCGAAGGTCTCCGGCTGGATCTTGAAGGACTGCGAGAAGTTGCACAGCACGAACGCGTCCTCGGGCAGCCCGTGGTCGGCGCGCGTGGCCTTCGCGGGGCTGGTGGGGCGCTGCGAGTCGATCACCTGGAAGGTCTCGGGCAGGCGCAGCAGCTTCTCGGAATAGCACTCTTCCGTGCCCGGCGGCGAGAGGAAATTGTCGGACACCAGGTAGTCGTAATTCGGCGTACCGCTGGTGCCCATGTAGCCCAGCCACATGAGTTGCGCCGGTGCTGCGTGGTAGGCCATCACCTGCGGCTTGGCGCCGCGCGTGTCGCCCGAGAGGTCGATGAGGATGTCAACCTCGTCCTCGCGGATGCGCTCGGCCATCTGCCGGATCGACTGGCCCTGCATGTCCACGAAATGCTCCACCGATGCGGCGATGCGCGCGCGCGCCGGGTGGCCGTCGTCGGGTCCGTACGAATACGCGAACACCTCGAAGTCCTTGCGGTCGTGCCGTGCGAAGAGCTCGGCCGTGAGATGCGCCACCGGGTGATTGCGGAAGTCGAACGAGTAGTAGCCCACGCGGATGCGCGGCGAGGTGCGGCGCGCGCCGGCATCGGCAAATGGCCGGATGCCCGCGTTCCTGTCGGCCACCGCGGCCGAGCGTTGCGTCCATGCCATGAGGCGCCGTGCATCGTCGTAGTTCGACATCAGGATGAAGGACGACACCGTCTGTTCGTTGCCCGGCTTGTCCAGCAGCGACGCGATCTTCTCGCGCAATGCGGGCACGCCGCTCCAGTCGGCGATGTGGGCCTTTTCGCCCAGCATCCACACCATGGCGGGCATGAAATCCGGATCGTCGCGCAGGCACTGCTCGAACTCGGCGATGGCCGCCTCCGACTGACCCGCCATCACGTAGGTCACGCCCAGGTTGCATCGCGCGAGCACCTGCTTCGGATGTACTTCGAGCGCCTTCTTGAGCACCTCGATGGCGGTGTCGAAATGGCCAAGCCGGAAGTTCACCGTGCCCAGGTTGTTCAGCAGCAACTCATGCTCGGGCAGGCTCTGGAGCGCGAGCTTGTAGAGCTCCGCCGATTCCGCGAAGCGCATCGACACGCCCTCGAGCGCGCCGCACACGCCATAGAGCGCCGCCACGCCTTCGGGGTCGGACAGCGCCTTGTGGCGCTCCTCGGCCGGCCAGTTGCGCATGGCGTGCTGCATGGGCGCGATGGCGTCTTCGGTGCGGCCGGCGCTGAGCAACGCGCGCGAGAGCAGGTACGCGGCCTCGAAGTCGCGCGGGTCGGCCGCTGCCAGTTCGAGCGAGGCGAGGGCGCCTGCCCAATCCTTCTGGTGCGCCCGGATCTTGCCGATGTTCTTGTGGGCCGCGGTGTAGTTCGCATCGAGCTTCAGCGCCTGCTGGAAGTGCACAACGGCTTCGTCGAAGCGGTCTTGCTCCATGTCGATCGCGCCGGCGTTGTTCCATGCCGCGGGTGCCTGCGGTGAGAGGCGCGTGGCGTCGGCCGCGGCCTCGCGCGCCTGCCTGAATTTCTTCTGCTGGCGGTAGACGGCCGAAAGATTGACGTACGCCTCGGGGTAGTTCGCAAATGCCTTGATCGCGCGGCGCAGGTCCTGCTGCGCCTCGGCCAGCAGGCCCAGATGCATGAAGATCGTCGCGCGGGTGTTGAAGTAGAAGTGATGCGCCGACTGCGCGATCGCCCGGTTCACGTAGTTGAGCGCGAGCCGCGGGCGGCCTTGCCGGTACAGCGCCTCGCCCGTCAGGTGCAGCGCGTCGGCATGGTCGGGAAATCGGGCGAGCAGCTTTTCGTAGACCTTCAGCGCCTCTGCGAACAGGCCCTGGCGGTGCAGCACGAGGCCTTGCTCCAGCAGGCGAGGGGCGTTGTCCTCGATGTCGTCTTCGGAAAGGACGGGTGCTGGAGCGATGGAAGAAGTGGTCATGAGGCCGTGTGATGGACGGGTCGGAAGGGCTGCCGAAGACACTGGCTCCGACCTTTGCTTCAACGAAAAAGACCGGTCACCCAGTATAGGTGCCGGCCTTCGATTTCATCCTCCTGAGCACCCCTGACGCGCTGGCGCCGCGGGTGCCCCTGGGCGGACTACCAGGACCAAGAGGCGCCGATGCCGCCGCCGACCTTGCCGTTGTTGCCACTGCCGAAGTTCACCTTGATCTGGGCCGATTCGCTCAGGCGGAAGCTCGCGGCGGCGGCGACTGCCGATCGGCCGTCGTAGGAGCCCACGCCCACGCCGAGGCCGAAGCTCTTGCCCGCTTCGAGCGCCGGCACCGAGGCGGCAGCCAGCGCGATGGCCGCACCGGTGCTGCTGGTCTTGCGCATGTCCTGCACCTCGCTGCGAACCTGGTTCAACTGCGACATGTTGGCCGCGTCCGTCGGCAGGATGCCGGGTGCCACGTTCTGCACGCGTCCGTTGGCGACCATGCCGTTGCCCGCCGTGATCGTGCCGCCTGCCGTCACGTTGCCGGTGACGTTCACCGTGCCTGCGTTCAAGGTGGTGACGTTGCCGGTCACCGCGTTGATCGTCGTGATGTTGCCGGTCTGCGTGTTCAGCACCGTGATGTTGCCGTTGGCGGCCGTCAGCGTCTGGAAGTTGCCGGTGTTGGCATTCACGGTGGTGGCATTCACCGTGCTGGCATTCACCGTGGTCGCGGCGATCGTGTTGGCGGTCAGCGCATTGATGGTCGCGCTGGCTGCCGACAGGTTGGTGGTGCTGACGTTGGTGGCGCTGATCGTGTTGATCGTGGCGCGGCTTGCCGTCAGGTTGGTCGTGCTGACATTGGTGGCGCTCAACGTATTGATCGTTCCGCTGTTGGCCGTCAGGTTCGTGGTGCTGACGTTGGTGGCGCTCAACGTGTTGATCGTTCCGCTGTTGGCCGTCAGGCTCGTGGTGCTGACGTCGGTTGCGCTCAGCGTGTTGATCGTTCCGCTGTTGGCCGTCAGGTTCGTGGTGCTGACGTTGGTGGCGCTCAGCGTGTTGATCGTTCCGCTGTTGGCCGTCAGGTTCGTGGTGCTGACGTTGGTGGCGCTCAACGTGTTGATCGTTCCGCTGTTGGCCGTCAGGTTCGTGGTGCTGACGTCGGTGGCGCTCAGCGTGTTGATCGTGCCGCTGTTGGCCGTCAGGTTGGTGGTGCTGACATCGGTGGCGCTCAGCGTGTTGATCGTGCCGTTGTTGGCTGTCAGGTTGGTGGTGCTGACATCGGTGGCGCTCAGCGTGTTGATCGTTCCGCTGTTGGCCGTCAGGTTCGTGGTGCTGACGTCGGTAGCGCTCAGCGTGTTGATCGTTCCGCTGTTGGCTGTCAGGTTGGTGGTGCTGACATCGGTGGCGCTCAACGTGTTGACTGTGCCGTTGTTGGCCGTCAGGTTCGTGGTGCTGACGTTGGTGGCGCTCAGCGTGTTGACTGTGCCGTTGGACGCGGTGAGATTGGTCGTGCTGACATTGGTGGATGTGAGCGACGAGATGCTTCCATTGCCCGCCGTGATGTTCGCCGTGTTGATGTTGGTGGCATCGACGTTCGTGCCGAGGATGTTCGTGGCCGTCACGCCGGTGGCGAGGATGTTGGTCGACGTCAGCGACTGGATCGTGCCGTTGCCCGAGGACAGGTTGCCGGTGGTCACGTTGGTGGCGCTCAGCGTGCCGAGCGTGCCGTTGGCCGCGGAGATGCTGGCCGAGCTGATGCTGGTCGCGGTCACGGTGCCGGCGCTGACGCTCGTCGCGGTCAGGCTGGTGGCCGTCAGGTTGGGTGTGGAAATGCCGTCGGCGGAAGTCAGCACGCCGTTGTTGTTGCTCGTGATGTTCAGGATGCCGAGACCTGGGGGATCGACTACGACGTCGACGCCGCCGATGGCGACCTGGGCGTAGGCGACCGGCAGCGTCATCACGTACCCCGCGCCTACCAGCACGGAGGCCAGGACACGGCTGATCCCTGCGGAGCGAACGCTGCGGGAAGCGGGGTTGGAAGAGGAGCGCTTGGGTGTAGTCATGTGGACTGTTTTCCTTGGTGGATAGGAGGCGCTTCGCGAGCGCCGGCATGTCCTGCCAGCCACGAAGTAAGACCAGGTTTCATTGAGTTACCCGGCGCAACCAATGCTAGGAATTGCACGGGCGATGAACATCACCGGGATCGGTAGTTCTTGGCCTATGCATTTCGGCCGCCGGGTTGCAGACGGATGCAGCGAGGGCGCGAAAAAGCCAATGTGCATACGGCTTTGACCGCGCGCATGCCAATGGGAAGGCCCTGTCGAATGGCTCGTCTCGGCACGCTCCTGGTGGCGTGGTGCTACGTAACGCGCCCCGTCACAAGTACGTAACAAGGGTGCGAGAAAGGCCTTCCGGAGCCCGCATCAGTACGGCGCCACAGGGCTTGCTTTTGGCGAATTCCCCAATGAAATCAAAGTGCTGATCGCCCCGGCTCCGACGTGCTGCCCGGTGTTTTTTCGAGCGGGCATCGTTCCTGCGACATCTGAAACGAAAGTCAACATTTGGAAGCTACTCGTGTAGCAAGAAGGGCGTACGCGTGGCCATCAATCTTTCCTGTCACCCTTTGAGGAAGTCGCCGATGTCGTCGGCGTCGCAGAAGCCGTACGTGAGCACCTTCCATGGCGCGCTGATCGTCGAGGACGACCCCGCCGTGGCCGACCGGATGCGCCGCATACTGGGTAACCTCGCGCCGGGCCGCCGCGTCGTGGTTGCATCCACGCGCGCCGAGGCATGCAGCCTGCTGGCCTCTCTGCCCTACGACCTCGCGCTGATCGACATGAGCCTGCCGCACAGCGATGGGGTCTCGCTGATCGCCCACATCCGCCAGACCTATCAGCACATCGAGACCATCGCCATGTCGGCGGCCGACGACCACGAACTGGTGACCGCCGCGATCTCGGCGGGGGCCATCGGCTACCTGCTGACGGAGGCGGACGACGCCGAGCTTTCGTTCCTGCTGCGCTCGATCGAGCGCGGCGGTGCGCCGATGGACTCGCGCGTTGCACGGCGCATCCTGGGCCTGATCGCCGCGTCGGCCAAGACGCGGACGATCGAGCCCATCCGGACCGAGCAGCGCGCGGAACCCTTGACCTCGCCGCGGCCTGCGCCAACGCTGCTGTCGCCGCGCGAACTCAAGGTGCTGCGGCTGATCGCGCAGGGCTGGAGCAACCGGCAGATCGCCGAGGCGGTCTACCTGTCGGTCAACACGATCGAATTCCACGCCAAGAGCATCTATCGCAAGCTCGCGGTCAAGTCGCGGACCCAGGCGGTCCATGAGGCGACGCAGCACGGTCTTCTGAACTGAGGGCCGAGGCTGGCGGCGGCCCGTGCGGGCCTCGTCGCCCCATGGCGCGCGCTCCGCGGACGTGCCGCGCCGATCATCGGGCGCCGGCCACGCGCATGGCAGCCATTGAATATCCCTTCGGCGCCCCGCTACAATCGCCGGTTGACCCCTGCTCCAGCGAAGAAGACAAGAGGATCCCCATGAGTGACATGACCTCCGGCTCGCCCCGGATCGACACAAGCAAGCGGACGTGGTTGATCGCATCCAGCTGTGCCGGCGTAGCGGGCGGCGTGGCCACCGCAATTCCCTTTGTGAGCACTTTCCAGCCTTCCGAGAAGGCCAAGGCCGCCGGGGCCGCTGTCGAAGTCGACATCGCGGGCCTGAAGGTCGGTGAGAAAATCACCGTCGAATGGCGTGGCAAGCCGGTCTGGATCCTCAAGCGAACCCCGGAGCAGCTCGCCGAATTGCCCAAGCTGGACGGCCAGCTGGCCGACCCGGCTTCCAAGCGTCACCCCGACGAATTCACCCCCAAGTACGCGCAGAACGAGCACCGCTCGATCAAGCCCGACGTGCTGGTCGTGGTGGGCATCTGCACCCACCTGGGTTGCTCGCCGACCGACCGTTTCCAGGCCGGACCCCAGCCTTCGCTGCCGGCCGACTGGGAAGGCGGCTTCCTCTGCCCCTGCCACGGTTCCACGTTCGACCTGGCCGGCCGTGTCTTCAAGAACAAGCCCGCGCCCGACAACCTGCCTGTGCCCCCGCACATGTACCTGTCGGACACCAAGCTCCTGATCGGTGAAGACTCCAAGAAGGCCTGAGGCAGAAGAACAACATGGCTGAATTCCACGAAATTTCCCCCAATGCGCCCGCCGGCGCGAAGCTGCTCAACTGGGTCGACAACCGCTTCCCGCTGACCAAACTCTGGAACGACCAGTGGGGCAAGTACTACGCGCCGAAGAACTTCAACTTCTGGTACATCTTCGGCTCGCTGGCGATGCTGGTCCTGGTGATCCAGATCGTCACCGGCATCTTCCTGGTGATGCATTACAAGCCCGACGCGAACCAGGCGTTCGCATCGGTCGAGTACATCATGCGCGACGTGCCCTGGGGCTGGCTCATCCGCTACATCCACTCGACGGGGGCCTCCGCGTTCTTCATCGTGGTGTACCTGCACATGTTCCGCGGCCTCATGTACGGCAGCTACCGCAAGCCGCGCGAGCTGATCTGGGTGTTCGGCTGCGCGATCTTCCTGTGCCTCATGGCCGAAGCCTTCATGGGCTACCTGCTGCCCTGGGGGCAAATGAGCTACTGGGGCGCCCAGGTGATCGTGAACCTGTTCGCCGCCATTCCGTTCATCGGTCCTGACCTGGCCCTGCTGATCCGCGGCGACTACGTGGTGAGCGACGCCACGCTGAACCGCTTCTTCAGCTTCCACGTGATCGCCGTGCCGCTGGTGCTGCTCGGCCTCGTGGTGGCCCACCTGATCGCACTGCATGAAGTGGGTTCCAACAACCCCGACGGCATCGAGATCAAGGCCAACCGCGGCCCCGACGGCCACCCGCTCGACGGCATTCCGTCGCATCCGTACTACACGGTGCACGACATCTTCGGCGTGGTGGTGTTCCTCACGATCTTCTCGGCGGTGATCTTCTTCGCGCCCGAAGCCGGCGGGTACTTCCTGGAGTACAACAACTTCATCCCGGCCGATTCGCTGAAGACGCCCAACCACATCGCCCCGGTCTGGTACTTCACGCCGTTCTATTCGATGCTGCGCGCGACCACCGACGACATGGTCAACGTGTTCGCGCTGATCATCGGCCTGGCTGCGATCCTGAACTTCATCAAGGGCAAGTCGGGCACCGCACTGAAGATCGCGATCGTCGTCGTGGCGGCCGTGGCCATCTTCCTGCTCAAGGCCTTCGACGCCAAGTTCTGGGGCGTGGTCGTGATGGGCGGCTCGGTCATCATCCTGTTCTTCCTGCCGTGGCTGGACCACAGCGAAGTCAAGTCGATCCGCTACCGCCCGAGCTGGCACAAGTATGTGTACGGCGTGTTCGTCTTCCTGTTCCTGATCCTGGGCTACCTGGGCATCCAGCCGCCCGGCGTCTGGGGCAACCTGGTCATCGGCTCTTTCGCCCTCGACATCGCCCAGACCATCTCGCAGATCGGCACGCTCTTCTACTTCGGCTTCTTCCTGCTGATGCCGTGGTGGAGCCGCAAGGGTGAATTCAAGCCCGTGCCCGAGCGCGTGGTCTTCGCTGCGCATTGAGACGAGACACGAAGTGCAAGAGCTTGAGAGAAACACGATGAAGAAAAGAATTTCCGGCTGGCTCGCGGTCATGGGCCTTGCACTGGGCCTGACCTTCTCCGCCACCGCATCGGCCGAGTCCGGCGGTCTGGCATGGGACAAGGCACCCAACAAGACGACCGACGTGCAGGCCCTGCAGAACGGCGCCAAGCTGTTCGTCAACTATTGCCTCAGCTGCCACTCGGCCGCCTTCATGCGCTACAACCGCCTGCAGGACATCGGTATCACCGAGCAGCAGATCAAGGACAACCTTCTGTTCACGACCGACAAGGTCGGCGAAACCATGAAGGCCAACATCGACGCACGCCAGGCCAAGGAATGGTTCGGCACCACGCCGCCCGACCTCACGCTGGTCGCTCGCTCGCGTGCCGGCCACGGCGGCACGGGTGCCGACTACCTCTATACCTTCCTTCGCACCTTCTACCGCGACGACACCAAGGCCACGGGCTGGAACAACCTCGTGTTCCCGAGCGTCGCCATGCCGAACCCCCTCTGGGAACTGCAGGGCGAGCGCCGTCCGGTCTACGACAAGGTCGAGCAGCACGGGCACGCCACCGAAGTCTTCACCGGCAAGTGGGAGCAGGCCACCCCCGGCACCCTGACGCCGGTGCAGTACGACAATGCCGTCGGCGACCTGGTGAGCTACCTTCAGTGGATGGCCGAACCCGCGCAGAACACTCGCATCCGCATCGGCGTCTGGGTCCTGCTGTTCCTGGCCATGTCGGTGGTCTTCGTGTGGCGACTGAACGCCTCGTACTGGAAAGACGTCAAGTAGTTCCATCCACGCCGATCGGTTGCCTCGTGCATCCGGTCCCGCAGAGTGGGTTGCCAACGCGACCCACTCTTTTTGATTTTTAGGAGTCTCTCGCCATGATGGTCTTGTATTCAGGAACGACCTGCCCCTTTTCCCACCGCTGCCGCTTCGTGTTGTTCGAAAAGGGCATGGACTTCGAGATCCGCGACGTCGATCTCTACAACAAGCCCGAAGACATCAGCGTGATGAACCCGTACGGCCAGGTGCCGATCCTGGTCGAGCGCGACCTGATCCTGTACGAGTCGAACATCATCAACGAGTACATCGACGAGCGCTTCCCGCATCCCCAGCTGATGCCCGGCGACCCGGTCGACCGCGCCCGCGTGCGCCTGTTCCTGCTCAACTTCGAGAAGGAACTGTTCGTGCATGTCTCGACGCTCGAGAACCGCACCACCAAGGGCAACGAGAAGGCCATCGAAAAGGCCCGCTCGCACATCCGTGACCGCCTCACGCAGCTGGCACCCGTGTTCCTCAAGAACAAGTACATGCTGGGCGACAACTTCTCGATGCTCGACGTGGCCATCGCGCCGCTGCTCTGGCGCCTGGACTACTACGGCATCGACCTCAGCAAGAATGCTGCGCCGCTGCTGAAGTACGCCGAACGCATCTTCTCGCGTCCGGCCTACATCGAAGCGCTGACGCCCTCCGAAAAGGTCATGCGCAAGTAAAACTGCGTCCACCGTACCGTTCTCCGCTGCTTTTCATGATCAACGCGCTCGAGTCGTCCTCCACCCGCCCGTACCTCATCCGGGCGTTGTACGAATGGTGCACCGACAACGGGTTCACGCCCTATGTCGCGGTGCAGGTCGACGACACCGTCCAGGTGCCGCGCGAGTACGTGAAGAACGGCGAGATCGTGCTCAACATCAGCTTCGATGCGACCAGCTCGCTCAAGCTCGGCAACGATTTCATCGAGTTCAAGGCCCGCTTTGCAGGCAGTGCGCGCGAAATCAGCGTGCCGGTGGGGCGCGTGATCGCGATCTATGCGCGCGAGAACGGGCAGGGCATGGCGTTTCCCGCGCCGGCGCCCGCGGTCGACAATGGCGACGTGCCGGCCTCGCCCACGGGCCCCGCGCGCATGCCGCTGCGCGACGCCTCGCGCGGCACCGAAGGCGATGCCGGCAAGATCGTGCACCTGGTCACGGGCGAGGACGGCGGCGAAGTGGTCGATGCCGGCCCTGCAGGCACGGCGCCGGACCCTGTCGACGAGCCGCCGCGCCCGCCGGCCGGTGGCGGTTCGAGGCCATCGCTCAAGCGCGTCAAATAAGTGCGCGCGACGCGCCCACTAGAATCACGCACCGAAGAAATTCAGCCGCTTTAGCTCAATTGGTAGAGCACCCGCCTTGTAAGCGGAAGGTCGTCAGTTCGATTCCGACAAGCGGCACCAAAACCGAAAACCCTCCTGGTGGTCCACCGTCCGGAGGGTTTTTCTTTGAGAGGCCGCCTCGCGGCGCAACGCTTCGCTTTTGCTCCGACGAGTCGTGGGTTATTTCCCCCAGTTCACTTGGTGATCTTCAGTAAAGTGACCGAATGGATGAACTGACCGAAGCTCGTCGTGCAGCGCTGCGCCGCTTCATCGACAGCGAAGGCGGCTACGGCAAGGTCGCCGCAAAATACGGCCTCACGCCATCCCACATGAGCTACCTTTCCCAACTGATTGCCAAGGGCTCCAGTGCGCCCTTGGGCGAGCGAAGCGCCCGCAACTGGCAAAAGCGCCTGCAGATCGAAGGCGACCCCATCCTTCATCCGCCGCTGGAGCCCCAAGGCGCCGCAGCAACATTGCCCCTGCAGACCGTGATCGACCGGCTTGCGGAATTCCTGCAGGCCGTGCCCTCGGACCAGCGCGAGGTCATCGCCTCGGTCATCGGCGCTTTCGCGCGCAGGCCGCTGCCGGAATTGGGCGCGGCGCTGGTCACGCTGCTTGACGGCGGATCGGGCGATAAAAATTGGAACGACTGATTTCCAATTCAACAAGCAGGAAATACCCGTCGGAAATGTCAATGATCAATGTGTTGTTTGTGGAAGACCAGCCTCTGGTGTCGGAAGCGACCGCGGAAAAAATTGCGCGCAGCCCCCGCGTCGCCAACATCGAAATCTGCAACAGCGCCGAAAAGGCGCTGCTCGCATTGAAGGCCACACCCGACCGCTGGGGCCTGATCCTGCTGGACCTCGATGTGCCGGGCGCGGTCGGCCTTTCCCTGGCCATGGAAATCAAGAAAATGGGCAAGGAAGGATTGACCTGCATCCTGACCGGAGCCTACCGGGCCGATTACATCGCGCAAGCCAAGGCTGGCGGATTCCAGGGCTACATTCTCAAGGCCATCGAAATCAAGGAACTCGAAGCCAGCCTGGAAAAAGCCATTGCGGGTGAAAAAGTATTTCCCGAAATTCCCGACCTGAACGCGGATCCAGGCGCAATCCGGCTGACCAATCGCCAGTGCCAGTGCCTGGAATTCGTCGGCGCCGGGCAATCCACCAAGGAAATCGCACGCTTGCTGTCATTGCATCCGGGAACGGTCAATTACCACATCGATTCCGCCATGGAGGCATTGGGCGTCAAATCGCGTGCGCACGCCGTCCAGAAGGCAGTGCAATTGGGACTCCTGGCTGGTTATGCAGCAAGGAGCAGCGATGGAAATGCTTGAAGCGTTTCGCCGCAATACAGCGAACAATGCCGGGGCGATCGACGAATCGCTCATGGAAAACCAGGGAAAGGTATCTCGTTCCCTGATCAATGTGACGCTTGCGCACCGGCATCTGGCGGCGCGGCAATTCGTCGTGCAGCAGATTGCCTACTGGATCACCGTGCTGGGCCTGCTGGTGGCCGAGGCGAGCGCCCCTGTTCTCAGCTCGACCTCCATGTGGACATGGCTGGCGGTTTCGGTGGTGACGTGGATCGTCCGGGTCAGTCTGTTCTGGCCATTGGCAAAATTGCCACCGGCTGTCGTCAAGAAATCGCTCGGGCTGAAATTGATTCCGCTGGCCATCAGCATCATTGCGTGCCTGTATTGGATCTGGACCATCGAATTGTTCGCAGGCCCGGTGCTGACCGTGCGCGAATTGATCATGTGCATCGGCCTGCTCAGCATCAGCGTGTCGATGACCGGCATGTGGCCCGTCACGCCGCTGGCGGTCGTCATTTACAACGCCGTGCTGTGGGGTGCCTTCTCCTTCAGCCTGTATTCGAACGGGGTCGCATCCCTTCCGGTCGTTGCGGCACTCGACACCGGGGTATTGGCCGTGCTCTGGCTCAATATCTTCATTGCCGTTCGCCAGCTCGACGACCAGCTCGAGCGCACCCGGGAAACCAGCCAATTGGTGGTCGAACTCGAAAGGGCCAACGACAAGCTCCAAAGGCTGAAAGACACGGCTTACAAGACACTCGATACGCGCTCGGAATTCTTTGCGGGCGCGAGCCACGATTTCCAGCAGCGGCTTCATGCCGCAAAGCTGTGGGTGCTGTCCGCCATGGCGGCCACCAAGGCCAACCAATCCGCGGAATCGACGCTCGAGCGGTTGGGCCGGGAAGTCGATGCACTGCAGATCTATATCAACAACATCCTCGAATTCGCACGGATCGAATCGCTCGATGCGGGTGTGAAGATCCGCGCAACGGAAATTCAATCGCTGTTCCAGAAGCTCGATCTCCATTTCGAGAAAATCGCGGAACAAAATGGTGTGCAATTGAGATTCCGGATGGCTCGAATTACCGTGGGCACCGATGCATCCATGCTTTTGCGGATGCTTGAAAATCTCGTTTCCAATGCACTCAAATACACCAGGGGCGGCGTATTGGTCTGCGCCCGCAAGACTTCAAGGGGCGTATCGATCGAGGTCTGGGATCAGGGCAATGGCATCAAGCCCGAAGCGCAGCAACGGATCTTCGATGCCTTTCATCAGGAAGAATCTGGCGATCAGGGTCGTACCAAGGGCGTCGGATTGGGACTGGCGATTGTCAAAAGATTTGCGGCGCGCCTGAGCTATCGCATTGAAGTCAAATCCGTGATGGGGCACGGTACCCTGTTCCGAATCCTGATTCCCCGGGAATTCGTGATTGGTTCCGCTTCCGGCTCTTAGCTGGTCAAATCAAAAAAAGTCACGCGCCAGCGGCGATTTTCGGTGCGTGGCAGTTCGATGGCCAATTTGTCTAAACGATTCCGTGCCTCGACGATCTGCCGGCCTATCACGCCCACGGCTTCCTGGAATTGACTTTCGGATATCTCGCTGTAATCGCATCCGAAATGAGATTTCAATCTTTCGGTGCAATTGCGATGAAAACCCTGGCGCAGCGCCTTCGGTAAATTTTCCGCCGCCTGCGCCAATGCAATGCGCAATGCATCGAGCCTGGCGGCGGACAGCGGCCCTCCTTCGCCCTTGACGTGCCGCAGCGCGCCGAACTCGGCTTCGATGTCCGCGGCCAAGGGCGACAGACCTCGGGTTCTCGATTGCTGGAGGCTTCTTGCCATTCATCCCTGGAACTCGCGCCATTCTTGGAAACGAAACAGCGGGCGCGGACAACGCTGAATCGTCACCCATTGCAGCATGCCGGCGCGCTGGCGGGAATACGCAGAATTCACTGGTGTTGCGCAACACCGCGTACACGGAAGTTTTATCGATGGATCAAATATCGAACTTTCAGCTTCCGGCAAATCCGCCGTCGACGCCACGACTGGTATTAGTCATTAGTTGTTGGAAATTTAGTTTTCACTAAAGTCCAGAGCATGCGCTTCATCGGATGGCGCGGGGAGTGAAAGCAATGAAGGCCGCATCGAGCGCAATGATCCTGGGAGGGAGCGTGACGACTGTTTCCGTCCACGGGCGGAGGAGCGATCGCCTCGGTGCGGCCTGCTTGCGGGGCAGGGAGGTGCTGTGAGGAGGGGGGTGGACGCCGTGGACATCGACCGGTTGCTGCGTCGCAATGCCGAAGCCCGGCTTGCGCATTGGCGCGCGACGGAAGACAGCCGCAGGGCGGCCGGCTTACTCATGGGAATGTGCGTGGTCGCCGTCTACAGCTGTGCGTTTGTCGTTTCAATGCTTTGTGCGTGCAATGACCCGGCGGAATGCGGGTGCCGCCGGTCGAACGTGGCGCTGGTCGAGCATTCGATCGGCTGGCGTCTGCCGGCGTGCGCGTGCATGAAATGAAGCGGCCGGCGCGCGAAACGCAGTCGCCCCCCTCCGACCAGGTTCACCCGGTTCCCTAGAACTCCGCGCCCTCGACCAGGAAGCGCAGGCGCCGCACGCCCTGCCACTCGTCCGCATCCAGGCGGAACGCGAGCTTCACCTTGGGTGGCAACGGTTCGGTGTGGCTGAACCAGATCGCGTCGATCGGCTGCCCCTGGTGCCTGAGCTTGAGCGCCAGGTGCTTCTCGCCCACCAGCCGCTGCGACACCACCTCGACTTCCTCGCTGAAGGTCGGCGGCGCAAAGCCCTGGCCCCACACCTCGCGATGCAGCGTGTCCACGAGGTCGATGCGCATGTATTCGCGCGCGATGGGCCCGTCGGTCTCGATCTGGCGGGTGAGCGCCGATGCCGCCAGCCATTCGCCGGCCACTTGCGCAAGCGCCTGCTCGAAGGTCTTGAAGTGCTCGCGCGCCACCGTGCAGCCCGCCGCCATCGCATGTCCGCCGAAGCGCAGCAGCACGCCCGGATGGCGCTTGGCCACCAGGTCCAGCGCATCGCGCAGGTGAAAGCCGGGAATCGACCGGCCCGAGCCCTTGAGCTCCTCTTCCTTGCCCGGCGCGCCGCTGGCGGCGAACACGAAGGTGGGACGGTGAAAGCGGTCCTTGATGCGCGAGGCGACGATGCCGACCACGCCTTCATGGAAGTTCGCATCGAACACGCTGATGGCGGCCGGCGGGGCCTCGATGCCTTCGCCGTCGGGGGCGAAGAGCGATTCGGCCAGGAGCAGCGCCTGGTCGCGCATGCCGCCCTCGATGTCGCGCCGCTCGCGGTTGATGCCATCGAGCATGCGCGCGAGTTCGTCGGCGCGGCCCGCGTCGTCGGTCAGCAGGCACTCGATGCCCAGCGTCATGTCGGCGAGCCGGCCGGCCGCGTTGATGCGCGGGCCCAAGGCAAAGCCGAAGTCGAAGGTGGTGGCGGCCGAGGCCGTGCGGCCTGCGGCCTTGAAGAGCGCGGCGACGCCCGCGGGCATCGCGCCTGCGCGGATGCGGCGCAGGCCCTGCGCGACGAGGCGGCGGTTGTTGGCGTCGAGCTTCACCACGTCGGCGACCGTGCCGAGCGCGACCAGGGGCAAGAGCGCATCGAGCTTGGGCTGCGTGGCCACGTCGAACACGCCGCGCGCGCGCAACTCGGAGCGCAGCGCGAGCAGCACGTAGAACATGACGCCGACGCCCGCGATGCTCTTGCTCTCGAAGTCGCAGCCCGGCTGGTTCGGGTTGACGAGCACGTCGGCGATCGGCAGCTCGGGGCCGGGCAGGTGATGGTCGGTCACCAGCACCTGCAGGCCGCGCGCCTTGGCAGCCGCCACGCCTTCGACGCTGGCGATGCCGTTGTCGACCGTGATCAGCATGTCGGCGCCGCTGTCGGCCACGCGCTCGGCAATCGGCGGCGTGAGGCCGTAGCCGTCGACCACGCGGTCGGGCACGAGGTAGCTCACGTGCTTGGCACCGAGCAAGCGCAGGCCCCGCACGCCGACCGCGCAGGCGGTGGCGCCGTCGCAGTCGTAGTCGGCGACGATGCACAGGCGCTTGTCTTGCGCCATGGCGTCGGCCAGCAGCACGGCGGCTTCGCGGGTGCCGCGCAGGGTGTCGGGCAGGAGCAGGCGGGCGAGGCCGTCGTCGAGCTCGTCCTTGGCCAGCACACCGCGTGCGGCAAAGAGGCGGGCGAGCAGCGGATGCACGCCCGCTTGTTCGAGGGCCCAGACGGTGCGCGGCGGAATGTCGCGGGCGATGATCTTCACAGCGACTCCAGCACGCTGGCGGCCCGCGTGCGGTCGAACAGGCTCCTGGCCCAGCGCGCGAGGCCGCGCTGCTGCACGGTGTAGCGCTGCGCGCCGCGGTCGCCGCACAAGGTGAGCGCCACATCGGCGCCGCGCGTGTAGTCGGCGAGCAGCGAGGCGAGGGCGCCGGCATCCAGCGCCTGCCAGGCCTCGGCCCAGCCTGCACCGTCGTCGCGAAGGGCCGGTATGCGCAGCGCGTCGCTCACGGTTGGCGCGGAGGCTGCGGGCGTCGCGCCTTTCAGCGCACCGGTGCCGCTGAGCCAGAAGGAGTTGATCGGCGGCACGCCGCGCGCGGCGCGGTCGTCGTTCACCCGCTGCGTGTAGAGCAGCATCTGCATCTCGTTTTGCAGCCGGCGCAGCGGCCGCGCCGAATCGCCCAAAGGCGACCATTGCGAGATGGGGTAGCCCACCGCGCGGTCGATGGAGGCGGTGGCGAGGCCGTCGAAGATGCGCGCGCGGGCGAGCCAGCGGCCCGGCGTGGGGGAGGGGTGCAGCGCGATGCCGTCTTCCTCGAAGAAAGGCCGCGCGACATCGAGCAGCGCGGCCGATTCGGCGGCGTCGATCTCGATCGCGGCCGGATCGCCCAGCGCCACGTCGTCGATGCCGACCTGCCAGTTGCACAGGGTGACGACGCCCCAGCCTTCGGCGTCGTCGGGCGTGGCGAGGCCGGTTTGCCGGGCTTCGAGCGCGGCCCAGGGGATGCAGCCGTCGGCGGCGGCAACGCCCAGCGCCTTCGCGAGCGCCCTTTCGTGCGGCGGCGAGCGCGTGCTTTCGTCCTGGGTGTCGGTGTCGGCGAGGGTGAGCCGGGAGAGCAGGGATTCGAGGTTCGGCAGCTTCAGCGCCGGCAATGCCGCGCGGCAGGCAGGGGAACCGCGGCCGGCGAAGGGGATCAACAGGTGACGTGGGGGGTGTTCGGCCATCCCTCTATTGTCCCGGAAGCCCCCAAACGTTTCGGGATGCCACAATTCCGCCGTATATGACCAACCCCCTCGCTCCTCACTTCGTGTATTCGCTGCCCTCCAAGGGCGGGCAAATTTCCTTTGAGGCGGCTCGGCAGGAAATTTGATGCGACTCCCTTATGAACTGCAGCTCGGCTGGCGCTACACGCGCGCAGGCCGGGCGACGCGGCGCAACGGCTTCATCTCCTTCATCTCCGGTGTGTCGATGCTTGGCATTGCACTGGGCGTGGCGGCGCTGATCATTGTGCTCAGTGTGATGAACGGCTTCCAGAAAGAGGTGCGCGACCGCATGCTCGGCGTGGTGTCGCACATCGAGATCTTCTCGCGCGACGGCCAGGCGCTGCAGAGCCTCGACGAAATCATGGCGGCCGCGCGCAAGAACCCCGAGGTCATCGGCGCGGCTCCCTTCATCAACACGCAGGCGCTGATCGCGCGCGGCGAGGACATGAAGGGCGCGATCGTCCGCGGCATCGATCCCAAGCTCGAACCCGAGGTCACCGACACCGGCGGCATCGCGAGCAAGGGAACCTTCGACAAGCTGGTGCCGGGCGAATTCGGCATCGTGCTGGGCGTGGAGCTCGCGCGCTCGATGTTCGTGCAGCCGGGCGACAAGGTCACGCTGGTGGCGCCGGGCGGCCAGGTCACGCCGGCCGGCGTGGTGCCGCGCCTGAAGCAGTTCACCGTGGTGGGCACCTTCGATTCGGGCCACTACGAGTACGACTCGGCGCTGGCGATGGTGCACGAGCAGGATGCCGCCAAGGTGTTCCGCCTCGAAGGCCCGACCGGCATTCGCCTCAAGCTCAAGGACCTGAACGAGGCCCGCGACGTGGCCGACCAGCTGGCCGTCAGCCTGCCGGGCGAGTTCCTCATCCGCGACTGGACGCGCCAGAACAAGACCTGGTTTGCGGCCGTGCAGGTCGAGAAACGCATGATGTTCATCATCCTCACGCTGATCGTGGCAGTGGCCGCGTTCAATCTCGTTTCGACGCTGGTGATGACGGTGACCGACAAGCGCGCCGACATCGCCATCCTGCGCACGCTGGGCAGCTCGCCGCGCAGCATCATGGGCATCTTCGTGGTGCAGGGCGCGATGGTGGGCGTGATCGGCACCGTGGCCGGCCTGCTGTTGGGCTTGGGCATCGCCTACAACATCGACGTGATAGTGCCGTTCCTGGAGCGGCTCTTTCATGCGAGCTTCCTGCCCAAGGACATCTACCTGATCAGCAAGATGCCGAGCGACCCGCAGCAAAGCGACATCATGCCCATCGCGATCATCTCGCTCATCCTGGCGTTCCTTGCAACGCTGTACCCGAGCTGGCGCGCCAGCCGCGTCAACCCCGCGGAGGCATTGCGCTATGAGTGAAGTGGTATTGAAGGCCCGTGGCCTCACGAAGCGTTTTCACGAAGGACGCATCGACCTCACCGTGCTGCACGGCGTGGACCTGGACGTGCATGCCGGCGAAACGCTGGCCATCGTCGGCGCCTCGGGCTCGGGCAAGAGCACGCTGCTGCACCTGATGGGCGGGCTCGATGCGCCGACCTCGGGCAAGGTCGAGCTGCTGGGCAAGGACATCGCGCATGCGGATGCCGCGGAGCAGGGGCGGTTGCGCAACCGGCACCTCGGTTTCGTCTACCAGTTCCATCATTTGCTGCCCGAGTTCAGCGCGCTCGACAACGTGGCGATGCCGCTGAAGATCCGCCGCGTCGAGTCGTCGCAGGCTGCGCAGGCGGCCGCGAAGATTCTTGGCAGTGTCGGTCTGGGCGAGCGTCTTCATCACCGTCCGGCAGAGTTGTCGGGCGGCGAACGCCAGCGCGTGGCGATCGCGCGTGCGCTGGTCACGCAGCCGGCATGCGTGCTGGCCGACGAGCCGACGGGCAACCTGGACCGCAGCACTGCCGACGCGGTGTTCGCGCTGATGCTTGATCTGGCGCATCGGCATGGCACGGCGTTCGTGATGGTCACGCATGACCAGGAACTGGCCAAGCGATGCGACCGGGTGCTGCAGTTGGTGGCGGGTCGGCTGGCCGGCTGAGTCCCTTGTCTTTCTCCCTCCCCTTCCGGGGGAGGGCAGGGGTGGGGGCACGCGGCATTCAATGCCATGCAGTCTTCGAGGCCGCGCGGCCCCCATCCCAACCTTCCCCCGGAGAGGGAAGGAGCTAAAGCAGCGCCTCTTCGGCCTGCCGCGCCTCCAGCGGCAGCACGCACAGTACCTTTCCACCCAAGGTCAGCACCAAGCCAAGCTGTCCGCCCATCTGCATCACCTGGCACACCACACGCGGTGCATCCGACCTGGGTGCCATCGCAGCCGACATAGCCAACGCGCGCGTCGGTGGCTGTCGGAGCATCGCGAACAGCGTCCGTGAATCGCAGTCATGCAGCGCCTGCCGGTACACATGGAAGACCGCTTCAGCGCTGCGTTCTTCCACGTCCCTGTCGTCCTGCCGCAGCCGCAGCAATGCGCGATGCAATTGCTGCCGGCAAGCCGCCTCGGTCTTGCCGCTGGCCTCTGCAATTTCCTTGAAGCTGGCTTCGAACACCTCGCGCAGCAGCACCGCGGCGCCATCGGCGGGGCTTAGCCGGTTGGCCAGCAGCCGCAAGGCCTGTTCGACCTCCTGGGCCATTGCGGCGCGGTCTTCGGTCGAGGCGGCTTTGTCGGCAGGCACTTCCGATGCCTGCGCACCGGAAAGCCACTGCTGCATCCAGTTGCGCCGCCGCAGCCGGTCGATGGCGATGTGCTGCATCACCGTCGTGAGCCAGGCCTGGGCGGCATCGAGGCCGGGCCTGTCGCCTTCCTCGAGCGCGCGCAGGTAGGTGTCTTGCACCACGTCCTCGGCTTCGGCCAGTCCGCCCAGCATGCGCGCCGCTGCGCGAACCAGCCGGCTTCGCAGTGCCGGGAATTGCGAGAGATAGCGTTCATCGAGCATCGGCGCAGCTTGCCATAGGCCCGAATGTCACGAAACTGTGGGCTTGTTCGTCAAGACAGTTCAACCCACAAGGAGTGCTTCTTCATCATGGAAACCGACGACGACACCAAGCCCGCGGCCACGGCCGAGCCGCGCAACTCCTACCTGGAGGAGAAGGCATTCAAATCGCGCACGCTGCTGATCTTCGGCAGCATCACCGACGCGGTGGCCGCCGACGTCACGCGCCGGCTCATCGCGCTGGATGCGGACAACCAGCAGCCCATCGACATCCTGGTGAGCTCGCCCGGCGGGCACCTGGAGTCGGGCGATGCGATCCACGACATCGTGCGTTTCATCGGCGCGCCGGTGAACATGATCGGCACCGGCTGGGTCGGCAGCGCCGCCACGCACCTGTTCCTGGCGGCCCCGCGCGAGCGGCGCGTGTGCCTGCCGAACACGCGCTTCCTGATCCACCAGCCCAGCGGCGGCGCGGGCGGGCAGGCGACAGACATCGCCATCCAGGCGCAGGAAATCATCAAGGCCCGCCAGCGCATCGCGCACGAAATCGCGCGCGAGACCGGCAAGCACATCGACGTGGTGCTGGCCGACATCGAGCGCGACCGGTGGCTCTCGGCGGAGGAGGCGGTGGAGTACGGGCTGGTCTCGCGCATCATCCAGCGCAAGACCGAGCTGAAGTAGCGGTTACTTCGGCTTGTAGGCGACGACGTCGATTTCCACTTTGGCGTCGACCATCAGGCGCGCCTCGGTGGTCGAGCGCGCCGGCTTGTTTTCACCGAAGTAGCTCATGTAGATGCGGTTGAAGGCACCAAAGTCGCGCGCGTCGTGCAGCCACACGGTGCTCTTGCACACGTCGTCGAGCGTGGCGCCGGCCAGCGCGAGCACTTTTTTCAGGTTCTCCATCACTTGGCGCGTCTGCGCCTCGATGCCGCCCACCACGATCTCGCCGTCGGCATTGGCGGGCACCTGGCCCGACACGTAGATGAAGTCGCCCGCGCGCACAGCCGGGGAAAAGGGGCGGGCCTGGCGGTCCGAGGCGACGGGCGGGGCGCCGAGGTATTCGAGGGGCATGGGAGGACTCCTGAAGTGATGGGAATGAAAGAAAAGCAAGAAAAGCGGATCGCAAGTATCGATCCAATCTGAAAATCTATTTCAGAAAAACCCTCAAACGAGGGTTAACACGGATGATTTGGCATGGTTGATGCTTCAAAGTCCGGGCGGAAAAGAAAATTTCTTTCATAACCTCGCCCGCCCCACGAAGGAGTTCCCCATGCCCCATGCCGCCAACGCCGGTCTTGTCCGGCGCCTGCCCAAGCTGTCCAAACGCAGCCTGCTGGGTGCGTCCTTGCTCGCGATGCTGTGCGCCGCGCTGCCGCATCAGCAGGCGCATGCCCAGGGCCCGCGCAACTTCGCGACGCTCGCCATGGTGGCCGAGCCGCAGACGCTCGACCCGATGGCCTCCACCGCCGACCTGGTCGGAACCATCATGCAGCACGTGTACGAGACGCTCTACACCTTCGATGCCAAGTGGAACGTGGTGCCGATGCTGGCCGAAGCCGCGCCGAAGATCTCCGCCGACGGCAAGACCTACGCCATCACCCTGCGCAAGGGCGTGATGCTGCACAGCGGCCGCGAGCTCACCGCCGACGATGTGGTGGCGAGCCTGCAGCGCTGGATGGACCAGTCGCCGCGCGGCAAGGCCGTGGGCAAGGAAATCGACACGCTCAAGGCCAAGGGCCCGCTGGGCGTGGAGATCGTGCTGAAGGCGCCCTATGCGCCGCTGCTCTCGCAGCTTGCGCTGCCCAGTGGCATGGCCGCGATCATGGCCAAGGAATCGATCGCCTCGCCGCTGAAGGAGTTCGTCGGGACCGGCCCCTACAAGTTCAAGGAGCGCCGCCCCGACCAGTTCGTGCTGCTCACCCGCTTCGACAAGTACGCCGCGCGCAAGGAACCCGCGAGCGGCTACGGCGGCAAGCGCGAGGCGGTCATCGAGGAACTGCGCTTCGTGCCCGTGCCCAATGCGAGCACGCGCGTCGAAGGTGCGCTCGCCGGCCAGTACGACTTTGCCGACCTGCTGCCGGTTGAAGCCCTGCCGCGCCTGGAGAAATCGGGCGGCAAGACCGTGCCGATCATGACGCCGTCGTTCGGCTTCCCGTACCTCGTGCTCAATACGAAGGAAGGCGTGGCTTCCAACCAGGCCGTGCGCCAGGCGATCCAGTCCGCGCTCGGCGAAGGAGAAATGCTCGCAGCCGGCTTCGGCGACACCCGCTTCTTCGTGGCCGAGGCCAACCACTTCCCCAAGGGCTCGCCGTTCTATTCGACCGCTGGCGTCACGCTCTACAACGAGCGCAACGCACCCAAGGCCAAGGAAGCCGCCGCCAAGGCCGGCTACAAGGGCGAGCCGATCCGCGTGCTCACGAGCCGCCAGTACGACTTCCACTACAACATGTCGTTGCTGATGGCCGAGCAGCTCAAGCGCGCGGGCTTCAAGGTCGACCTGAACGTGGTCGACTGGGCCACCCTGGTTCAGCGCCGCAACGATTCGAAGCTCTGGGACATCTACGTGACCCACTCGGGCCAGTTCCCCGAGCCGATGCTCTCGCCGCCGCAGTTGGGTGACGGTGCGCCCGGCTGGTGGGACACGCCCGCCAAGAAGTCGGCGCTGCAGGCCTTCAATGTCGAGAGCGACCCCGCCAAGCGCGGCGCGCTGTGGGGCAAGGTGCAGCAGGTCGTCTACGACGAGGTGCCGTATATCAACGTCGGCAAGTTCAACGGCCTCTCGGCCAAGAGCCCGGCGTTGGACAACTACCAGCCCGCGACGTGGCCGTTCTTCTGGAACGCGAAGATCAAGTAAAGCCGGAAGGACCACTGCCATGCCATCGCGTCGCCAACTTCTGCAAGCCAGCGCACTGGCCTCCGGCCTCGGAGCCCTCGGCCTCACGGCCTCCACTATCCAGGCCGCCACATCCGGTCCTGTGTACGCCTACGTCGGCACCTACAGCGACGGCGGCAAGCCGTGGCGCGGCGGGCGTGGCCTCGGCGTTCACCAGTTCGTGGTGGACGGCGCGACCGGCGCGCTCAAGCCCATTCCCGGCGCACCGCCCGCCGTTGCAAGCACGGGCAGCGATGCCAAGCTGCGCAATCCCGCATCGCTCGCGCGGCATCCGAAGCTGCCGATGCTCTATGCGGCCAACGAGTTCGAGGCCGGTTCGGTCTCGGCCTTCCGCATCGGTGCGGACGGCGCGCTGTCGTTCGTGGCCGAGATGGCCTGCGGCGGCAAGGACCCGGCGTATGTCAGCGTGCATCCCGATGGTCGCTTTCTCTTCACCGCGAACTACGCGAGCGGCGACGTCAGCGTGATCGCATTGCGTGCCGACGGTGGCTTCGATTCGGCTGTCGCCGCCGTCGTCTACAAGGACGTCGCCGCCTGCGGCGCCACGCCCTGCAAGCCCGGTGCCGACGTGGTGCCCGCCGCGGCGCGCTCGCACGAAGGCTTTGCCACCAGCGACCACGACGGCCCGCATGCGCACATGGTGCACAGCGACCCCACCGGCAACTTCGTGCTGGTCGCCGACCTGGGCCTGGACCGGGTGATCTCGTACCGCTTCGACCGCATCACCGGCGTGCTGAGCCAGCCCGGCACCGTCGCGGTGTCGGAAAGCTCGGGCGCGCGCCACTTCGTCTTCCACCCGAACGGCAAGTGGCTCTACCTCGTGAACGAAGAGGCCTCGACCATCGCCTTCATGCGCTACGACAGCGCCACGGGCGTGCTCACGCTGGTGAGCGAAACCTCGGCACTGCCGGCCGGCTTCAAGGGCACCAGCTACGCCTCGGGCATCCGCATGCTGCCGGACGGCCAGCACTTCGTGTCGCTGAACCGCCTGCACGATTCGATCTCGCTCTTCAGGATCGATGCCCGCACCGGCGCTCCCACGCTCGTGCGAGAAGAGTGGACGCGCGGCAACTACCCGCGCAGCTGCACGCTCGACCCGAGCGGCCGCTTCCTCTACGTGTGCCACAACAAGCAGGGCGACAACGTCACGGTGTTCCACGTGCAGAAGGGCGACATCCGGTTCACCGGCCATTACGTGGCGGTGGGCAGCGCGGCCGCCATCGAGTTCTCTTCGTGATGAAGAAGTCTTCGCTGCGCTACATCGCCTCCCGCGCGGTCGGCATGCTCGTGGTGCTCGCGCTGGTGGCGGTGATCGTCTTCGTGCTCACGCGCGCCGCCTCGGGCGATCCGGTCTCGGTGCTGCTGGGCGACCAGGCCACGGCCGCCGACATCGCTCGCGTGCAAAAGGAGTACGGCCTCGACAAGCCGCTGCCCGTGCAGTTCGGCTACTGGCTGCGCGAAGTGCTGCAGGGCAATCTGGGCACCTCGATCTTCCTGCAGCGCCCGGTGACGCAGGCGCTGTGGGAGCGCGCCGAGCCGACCACGCTGCTCGCGCTCATGGCCGTCGCCATCGCGGCGCTGATAGGCGTGCCGTGCGGCATCGTCTCTGCCGTGTTCCGCGGACGTGTGGTCGACCAGCTCTTCACCGGCGTGGCGATGCTCGGCGCGAGCATTCCTAGCTTCTGGCTGGGCATCGTGCTGATCCAGATCTTCGCGGTGTCGTTCGGCTGGTTCCCGGTCTCGGGCTACGGCGCACCCGATGCGGCGCTGGCCGAGCGGCTGCATTCGCTGGTGTTGCCGGCCGCGGTGCTGGGCCTCTTGAACTCGGCGCTCATCATCCGCTTCACGCGCGCCTCGATGCTCGACGTGCTCGGCGAAGACTATGTGCGCACCGCGCGCTCCAAGGGCCTCTCCGAAAGCAAGGTGGTGCTCAAGCACGCGCTGCGCAATGCGCTGGTGCCCATCGTCACAGTGATCGGCCTCACGGTCGCGCTGATGATCGGCGGTGCCGTCATCACCGAGACGGTGTTCGGCCTGCCGGGCGTCGGCAACCTCGTGGTGAGTGCGGTGCTGCGGCGCGACTATCCGGTGATCCAGGGTGCGCTGCTCGTGATTGCGGCGATCTACGTGCTCATCAATTTCTCCATCGACCTGCTGTATGCCGTCGTCGATCCGCGCGTGAAGGTCTGAACGATGCAGATGCCAAGAATGCTCCGCCAGCTGATGCACCGCCGCATCGTGATGGTCTCCGCGCTGGTGCTGCTGGTGATTGCGATCATGGCCATCGGCGCGCCGCTGTTCGCCTCCATCGACCCCAACGACACCGCGGTGCTCGACCGCCTGAAGGCGCCGAGCGCCGCACACCTGCTCGGCACCGACGAACTGGGCCGCGACATGTACTCGCGCATCGTGCACGGCGCGCGCTACTCGCTGGCCATCGCCGCGCTCACCGCGCTGGGCTCGGTCATCGCCGGCACGGTGCTGGGCCTGATGGCCGGGTTCTTCCGGCGGCTGGACACCCCGCTCATGCGCGTGGTCGACGCGATGATGTCCTTCCCCGACATCCTCTTGGCCATCGCGCTGGTGGCGATCCTCGGGCCTTCGCTGATGAACACCGTGCTCGCGCTGGTGCTGGTCTACACGCCGCGCGTGGCGCGGGTGGTGCGGGCCTCCACGCTGGTGGTGCGGGAACTGCTGTTCGTGGAAGCGGTGCGCGCGCTGGGCGTGCGCACCTCGCGCATCCTGTGGCGCCACATCCTGCCGAACCTGATGTCGCCGATCCTGGTGCAGGTGTCTTTCATCTTCGCCTACGCCATCCTGGCCGAAGCGGGGCTCTCGTTCCTCGGCGTTGGCGTGCCGCCCGAGATACCGACCTGGGGCACCATGGTCGCGGGCAGCCAGCAGTACGCGCACCAGGCCTTCTGGGTGGTGCTGTTCCCGGGGCTGGCGATCATCTTCACGGCGCTGTCGCTGCAATTGCTCGGCGACGGCGTGCGCGACCTGCTCGACCCCAAGCTCAAGAAAACCTCGTGATGACGAATCCCGCGAACACACCACGTCTCACGGTCAGCAACCTGAGCACCAGCTTCCCCACCGAAGACGGCCTGATCCGCTCGGTGGCCGATGTGAGCTTCTCCATTCAGCCGGGCAAGACCACCGCGCTGGTCGGCGAATCGGGCTCGGGCAAGTCGGTCACCAGCCTCACGCTGATGCGCCTGTTGCCGAAGACCGCGAACGCGCAGGTCAGCGGCTCGGCCTCTTTCGTCACGCGCGAAGGCAAGACACTCGACCTCTTGCAGATAGGCGAACGCGAGATGCGGTCGCTGCGGGGCAACCAGCTGTCGATGATCTTCCAGGAGCCGATGACCAGCCTGAACCCGGTCTTCACCATCGGCGAGCAGATCGCCGAGAGCGTGCGGCTGCACAAGGGGCTGGACCGCAAGGCCGCGCTCGCGCATGCGTTGCGCATGCTGGAGCTGGTCGAGATTCCGGCGGCCGCGCAGCGCATCCATGAGTACCCGCACCAGCTCTCGGGCGGCATGCGCCAGCGCGTGATGATCGCGCTGGCGATGGCCTGCGACCCGACGCTGCTGATCGCCGACGAGCCCACGACCGCGCTCGACGTGACCATCCAGGCGCAGATCCTGGAGCTCATGCGCCGGCTGCAGGCCGAGACGGGCATGAGCATCCTCTTCATCACCCACAACCTTGGCGTGGTCGCGCACCATGCGGACGATGTGGTGGTGCTGTACGCGGGCCGCGTGGTCGAGAGCGCGCCGGTGCGGCCGCTGTTCGCGCAGCCCGAGCATCCGTACACGCAGGGCCTGCTGGCCTGCCTGCCGGGCAAGGCGCGCGTTCCTGGTCAACCGAAGCCCAAGCGCCTGTTCGCGATTCGCGGGCAGGTGTCGAGTCCGCTCGCGCCGCCGCCCGGCTGCGCGTTCGAGCCGCGCTGCGACCTGGCGTTGGCGAGTTGCAAGGATGCGATTCCGCCGCTCATCGGCATCCGCCAGGGCCGTCAGGCCCGCTGCATTCGCGTGCAGCCAGACGCAACTTGCGCGAAAGCCGCATGACCCGCGCGCTGTCGTCCCTGTCTTGCTCCCTCTCCCGCCTGCGTGAGAGGGTTGGGGTGAGGGTGACTCCCGCGGCCCTCGCGAGCACCCTCATCCCCCGCCTTCTCCCGCTCGCGGGAGAAGGAGCCAATACCCAACAGCAACGATGACCGCCGCCCCCCTCATCGAAGTCCGCGGACTCAAGAAATACTTCGGCAGCAGCGACCGCCCAGTCCGCGCGGTCGACGACGTCTCCTTCGCCATCCAGCCCGGCGAGACGCTGGGCCTCGTCGGCGAATCCGGCTCCGGCAAGAGCACCATCGGCCGCACCGTGCTGCGCCTTGTCGAACGCACCGAGGGCCAGGTGCTCTACCGCGGCGAAGACATCGGCGCGCTCTCGGGCGAGCGCATGCGCAAGCTGCGCAGCAAGCTGCAGATCATTTTTCAGGACCCGTACGCGAGCCTCAACCCGAAGATGCGCATCAGCGCCATCCTCAGCGAGGCGCTCTCCACGCACGGCCTCCACAAGGGCGCCGCCGCGCGCGACAAGCGCATTGCCGAACTGCTCGAAACCGTGGGCCTGCGCGCCGAGCATGCGAGCCGCTTTCCGCACGAGTTCTCGGGCGGACAGCGCCAGCGCATCGGCGTGGCACGCGCGCTCGCGGTGGAGCCCGAGTTCATCGTCGCGGACGAGCCGCTGTCGGCGCTCGACGTGTCGATCCAGTCGCAGGTCATCAACCTGCTGGCTGACCTGCGCGAGCGCCTCGGGCTCACCATGCTCTTCATCTCGCACGACCTGGATGTGGTCGAGTACCTGTGCGACCGCGTGGTGGTGCTGTACCTGGGCAAGGTGATGGAAGTGGCCGAGACCGACGAACTGTTCGCGCGCCCCTCGCACCCCTACACGCAGGCGCTGCTGGCCGCGAGCCCGAAGCCCGACCCCACGCTCGCCACCGAGCGCATTGCACTCAAGGGCGACATCCCCAGCCCCATTTCGCCGCCTTCGGGCTGCGTGTTCCGCACGCGCTGCCCGCATGCCATCGAGGCCTGCGCGCAGACGGTGCCACCGCTTGATGAGATTTCCCCCGGACACTACAGCGCCTGCATTCGCCGGGAACTGCTTTCCAATATCGCCGCATGACGACCATGACAGACACCGCTACCAACGCCAATTTCAACGACCCCTTGCTCGGCAGCAACTTCAAGGGCTACCCGCGCACCCAGCCGCCGCGCCTGCGCAGCGAAGTCGGCGCCGCCGGGTGGAACGTGCTGGCCGGCGACCTGCCGCTGCCGCTCGCGATGCTCAAGCGCGAGGCGCTGGAGCACAACCTCGCGTGGATGCAGTCGCGCGTGCGCGAGTGGGGCATCGACCTCGCGCCGCACGGCAAGACCAGCATGTCGCCGCAGCTCTTCCGGCGCCAGCTGGATGCGGGTGCGTGGGGCCTGACCTTCGCCACCGTCACGCAGCTCGCGGTGGGCGTGGCCGCCGGTGCGCGCCGCACGCTGATCGCCAACCAGGTGGTGAGCGATGAAGACTTGGCGGGCATCCAGTTGCTGCTGAGCGCGAATGCCGGTTTACGCATCGTGTTCCTGGTCGATTCGATCGCGCAGCTCGGCCTCATCGAGGACTGGGCGAAGCGCCATCCCGCAAGCGTGCCGTTCGAAGTGATGATCGAGATCGGCGTCGAAGGCGCGCGCACCGGCTGCCGCACGCATGAAGAAGCGGTGGCGCTCGCCACGCGGCTGCGTGCAAGCGATGCAGTCAAGCTCGTGGGCATCGAGACCTACGAAGGGCAGGGCGCCACCGGCGTCAGCGAGCCCGACACCGCGTATGCCAACACCTTGATGGACCGCGTCGAAGCCATCGCGCGCCACTGCGATACGCACAAGCTCTTCGAGACCGACGAGGTGCTGGTCTCGGCCGGCGGCTCGGCCATCTTCGATCTCGTGGCCGGGCGCCTGAAGCCCGCGCTGGGTTCGCCGGTGCGCGGCCTGCTGCGCTCGGGTTGCTACGTCACGCACGACCACGGCTTCTACAAGCGCATGGTGAGCGCGGTAGACGAGCGCCTGGGCTGCCAATGCGGTGAGGGCCTGCGCCCGGCGATGGAGGTCTGGGCCACGGTGCAATCGCGCCCCGAGCCCGGCCTTGCGATCCTTGCCGTGGGCAAGCGCGACATCTCGTTCGATCTCTCGATGCCCGTGCCCATCGCACGCGCAGCACGCGGCGTGCTCGAAGCGCAAGCCGTGCCTGCCGGCTGGAAGATCACCGCGCTCAACGACCAGCACGCCTACCTGCGCTGGGACGCGGGCGAAGAATCGCTGGCGCCTGTCGTCGGCGACCGCGTCGGCCTGGGTATCTCGCACCCTTGCACCACCTTCGACAAATGGCACTGGATGCCGGTGGTCGAAGAGAACTACCGCGTGAGCGACGCCGTCGCCATGCACTTCTGAAATCGCAACGATGACCCCCTCCCTGCTCCGGAAGATCGCGGAGATCCGCAGCGGCGCACCGGCCACGCGGCGCGCGATCCTCGACCTGATCCTGGAAGACCCCGACCGCGTGCTCGAAGAAAGCTTCGAGCAGCTGGCCGAGCGCTCGCGCAGCTCGGTGCCCACCATCATGCGCACCTGCCGCGACCTCGGTTTCGCGGGCCTGCGCGAATTCAAGCTCGCGCTCGCGCAGGAACTGGCGCTCGGCGGCTCGCCGCTGCACCGCCGCGTCAACATCGAGGACACGGCCGACGAAGTGGTCAGCAAGATCGCGCGCAGCGCCGCGGCCTCGGTCTCGGGCGTGCGTGGCCAGCTCGATATGCAGGTGCTCGACGGCGCCGTGGCCGCCATTGCGGCCGCGCCGCATGTGGACCTGTACGGTGCGGGCGCCACCTCGTGGTTCATGGTCAACGACCTGCAGGCGCGGCTCTTTCGCCTCGGCCTCTCGGCGAACGCCTGGGCCGACTACCACCTGCAGCAGGTGGCAGGCGCGGCGCAGCGGCCGGGCGGCGTGGTCATCGCCATCTCGCACGTGGGCGGAATGCCGTCGCTGCTCGACGCGGTGGACATCGCGCGCGGGCAGGGCGCGAAGGTGATCGCGCTCACACGCCCCGGCACCGCGCTCGCGGCCAAGGCCGACTTCCTGCTGGGCCTCTCGGTGCCCGACGACGCGGTGATGCACGTGGGCATCGATGCCTACCTCACCCACCTCACCGTCATCGAGATCCTCACGGTGCTGGTCGCGCAACGCCGCGGCGAGCCGGCGGTGCAGCGCCTGCAACGCGCGCGCGAAGCCTTCCAGCGCCATGGCATCGACGCCACCACGCACCCGCTGCAAAGCTGGGACGGCGGCGGCATCAACGATGAAAAAGGAGGACGCGCATCGTGAGCGACTCCCAAGCTGTACTTCTGGAAGCCGGCCTCGTGGTCGACGGTTCGGGCGGCCCTTCGTGGCCCGGCGATGTGCTGCTGCAGGGCGACCGCATCCTCGCGCTCGGCGAAGGCCTGCGCGGGCGGCTGCCGGAGGGCTTGAGCGTTGCCGATCTCGACATCGTCGATTGCCGGGCCAAGGTCGTCGCCCCCGGCTTCATCGACGCGCACACGCACGACGATGCGATCGTGCTGCGCGATCCGCTGTGCCTGCCGAAGGTGTCGCAGGGCGTCACCACCGTGGTGACGGGCAACTGCGGCATCTCGCTCGCGCCGTACCGCACGCCGCAGTCGAAGCCGCCGCTCACGCTGTTGGGCGCCGATTCGTTCAGGCACGCGACGATGGCCGAGTACCGGGCTGCCGTCGATGCGACGCAGCCTGCGCTCAACGTGGCTGCGCTGGTGGGCCACACGACGCTGCGCTTTGCGAGCATGGAAGCGCTCGACCGGCCTGCGAGCGCCGAAGAGCTGGCGCGGATGGAAGCGCTGCTCGACAGCTGCATGGCCGATGGGGCGCACGGCATGTCATCGGGCCTCTTCTACGAAGAGGCCTTTGCCGCGCCCGCGGAAGAGGTCACCGCGCTCGCCCGCGTCGTGGCGCGCCATGGCGGCGTGTACGCCACGCACCTGCGCAGCGAGATGCAGCAGATCATCGAGGCGCTGCACGAGGCTGGCGACTCGGCCTTCAACGCTGGTGTGCCGCTGGTCATCTCGCACCACAAGTGCGCGGGCCCCGCGAACTGGGGCCGCACGAAGGAGACGCTGCCGCTCATCGAAGCGCTTGCGCAGCGCCAGCAGATCGCGATGGACGTGTACCCCTACGTGGCCGGTTCGACCGTGCTGCGCGAAGACCTGGTCGATGGCGTCATCGACGTGCTGCTGACATGGTCCGACCCGCATCCCGAGATGACCGGCCGCCTTCTCTCCGATATCGCGCGCGAGTGGGGCACTACCGAGCAGGAGGCGTGCCTGCGCCTGAAGCCCGGTGGCGCCTGCTATTTCCAGATGCAGGAAGAAGACGTGGAGCGCGTCATTGCGCACCCGCTCACCATGATCGGCAGCGACGGCCTGCCGCACGACCGCCATCCGCATCCGCGCCTCTGGGGCGCGTTCCCGCGCGTGTTCGCGCGCTACTGGCGTCAGCGCCGCCTCTTCACGCTGGAGCAGGCCGTGCACAAGATGACCGGCATGACCGCCCGCAACCTGCGCATCGCCAACCGTGGGCTGCTGCGTGTCGGCGCGATGGCCGACGTGGTGGTGTTCGACCCCGAGACCATTGCCGACACGGCGACCTACGACAAGCCGCATGGCGTGAGCGTGGGTGTGGAGCGGGTGTTCGTGAACGGCGTGCTGGCGTATCGCGGTGGGGAGGCCGAGGCCAGGGTGTTGGCGCGCGCAGGGCGGATGTTGACGCGCGGGAACTGAAGCCTTCGGGGCGTGTGCACAGGCCACCGGGTACTCCCCTCCGCGAATGTCCTCCGGCCTTCGGCCTCCCCCTTGATTTCGCTGCGGGGAGCACCCGATGCCCTGTGCACTTCGGCACGCTGCCGGTGTGCGGCCGATCAACGACCGCTGCTTATGACGAGCACGCCGATGGGGTGCCTTGCGCAGCGAAATCAAGGAGGAGCCGAAGGCGGGGGACATTCGCGGAGCAAGGTACCCCATCGGCGTGATCGCGCCCTGGACAACGCCGCCCGCGCACCCGCAATCGTTCAATCCTGCGCCTGGAACATCCGCGTGAAATCGCAACATTCCTGCGCCAGCATCACGATCGACGAGGTCAGCGCACTGCGGTGCTCGCCCTTGTGCATGGCCACGTAGCGCACCACCGGCAGCGGCGGCGTGACCTCGATCACCGCGAGCATGCCCGCATCGACCATCGGCGACAGGCATTCGCGCGGCAGGTAGCTCACGCCCAGGCCCGACACGGTGAGCCCCGTGAGCGCCACGAGGTTGCTCACCACGATCACGTTGGAAGGCTGCACGCCCTGGTCCTTCATCCACGCGTCGTAGGCGCGCCCGGTGCCCGAGTTCTTGCCCTGCACCAGCATGCGGTGGCGCGCCAGGTCGTGCAGGCGCACCGTGCCGGTGGAGGGCACCACGCCGGGCTTGCACATCCATGCGCTCTTCACCCGGCCGATGACCTTGCTCTGCATGCGCGAGTCGGCAAAAGAGTCGGGCACCACGGCGACGTCGAGCTCGTCGGCCAGCAGCTTGTCGCGCAGCTGCAGGCTGTCGTCCACGTCGGGCTCCAGGATCACCTTGGGATAGTGCTGCTGGATCAGGCCGACCAGCCGCGGCAGCCAGGTCATCGCGGTGAGTTCGGTCACGCCGATGCGGATGCGGCGCTCCACCACACCGGGCTTGCCGAACTGCTCGACGGCGGCATCGCGCTGCTCCAGCAGCCGCTTGGCGAGCACGAACATCTCCTCGCCCTTTTCGGTCAGGCGCGCGGTGCGCTGGCTGCGGTCGAAGAGCTCGGTCTCGAACAGCAGCTCCAGCTCGTGCACTCGCTTGGAGACGGCCGACTGCGAGGTGTGCAACTGGTTCGCGGCCTGCGCAAAGCCGCCGAGCTGGCCGATCCAGTAGAGGGCTTCGAGTTGCTTGAAGGTCATCACGGTGCGGCACCTCGACTGAAAGAACGCTTTTGGTGATGTGATTCGATCACAAAAAATCGCTTTTGGAAATTCATCCGCAGGCAGAAGATGCGTCCACACCATCGTCATCGACCCTTCAAGGAACGCGCCATGAATCTCAAGAAACTGCCTCTGTCTCCCTTGGCATTCGGCCTCGTGCTGGCCTTCGCGTGCAGCGCCGCCAGCGCCCAGGACGGCGGCACCCTGCAGAAGATCAAGGAGAGCGGCACCATCCAGATCGGCGCGCGCGACAGCCAGATTCCGTTCTCGTACAAGCTCAGCGCCGACAGCGCGCCCATCGGCTTCACCAACGACATCTGCCTGAAGATCGTCGATGCGGTGAAGGCCAAGCTGGGCCTCGCGAAGATCGAGGTGCGCTACACGATGCTCAACTCGACCAACCGCATTCCGCTCCTGCAGAACGGCACGGTCGACCTCGATTGCGCGACCACCACCAACACCACGCAGCGCCAGGCGCAGGTCGATTTCGCGCCCAGCCACTTCGTGACCAACATCACTGCGGCGGTGCGCAAGAGCGCAGGCATCAATGCGCTCACCGACCTCAACGGCAAGAACGTGGCCACGGTCTCGGGCAGCACCTCGATCCAGCTGCTGCGCGGCGCACGCAAGAGCGGCACCATCGAGGTGAACGAGATCGCGGGCAAGGACACCTCCGACGGCTTTTTGCTGCTCTCGACCGGCCGCGCGGATGCGTACGTGCTCGACGATGTGCAGCTCGCCGGCATGATCGCCAGCGCCACCAACCCCGGCGACTACAAGCTGCTGAAAGAGTCGCTGCGCCAGGAGCCCTACGGGATCATGCTGCGCAAAGACGATCCGCAGTTCAAGGCGCTGGTCGATGAAACGGTCACGGGCCTCATGAAGTCGGGCGCGATCGACCAGCTCTACACGAAGTGGTTCATGTCGCCAATTCCGCCGAAGAACGTGAACCTGAATTTCCCGATGTCCGACGCGGTGCGCGACATCTACAAGAACCCGAACAACAAGGGCGTCTGAGCACATGGCGACCACGCTTGAAAACCACCCCCGCGGCCTGGCGTTTTCCGATGCGCTGATGCGCGAGGTGAAGGCGCGCTTCCTGCTCGTCGACCACGACCATCGCGGCCGCGAGCGCCTGTACTTCGACAACGCCGGAGGTTCGTTCCGCCTGAAGGCAGCGGTCGAGCGCTTCGCGCAGGTCGATGCGATTCCCGACAACGCGGAGCGCATCCACGCGACCGCGGTGGAGCTGCAGCAGATCCAGGCAAAAGCCGCCGACGACCTGCGTACCATCCTCAACGCGCAAGGCGGGAGCGTCTACGCCTCGCTCACCGCCTCGGGCGCCATGTTCGACATGGTGCGCGCGGTGGCCGAGAACGTGCCGGGCACGAACATGGTCACGACGGTGCTGGAGCATCCCTCGGCCTTCGATGCGATGAGCCTCTACGCCGGTCGGCTCGGCCGCGAGCTGCGCGTGGCGAAGAGCAACCCCGTGACGGGCGGCGTCGATGTGGAGGAGATCGTGCGCCTCGTCGACAAGGACACGTGCCTGCTCAACGTGATCTACGCCTCGAACATCTCGGGCGCCAAGCTCGACATGGCCGAGATCGTGCGACGCGCGCGCGCCATCAAGCCCGACCTCTACATCCTCGTGGACGCGGTGCAGCATGCGCCGCACGGCCTCATCGACCTGCAGAAGACGCCGGTGGACGGCATCAACCTCGCGCCCTACAAGTTCTTCGGCTGCCGCGGCTCGGGGCTCTCGTGGGTGTCCGACCGCGCGGCCGTGCTGCCGCACCACAAGCTCGCGGGCAAGAAGCCGGACTTCTGGGACCTGGGCAGCTCCGCGCCGTGGCAGTTCGCTGCGCTCACGGAAATCGTCGATTACGTCTGCTGGCTCGGCGGCCAGTTCACCGATGCGGCGGAACACCGCGCGCTGTTCGTCGAAGGCATCGGGCGCATCGAACTGCACGAGCGCGCGCTGCTGGCCGCGCTGCTCGACGGCACCGGCAACGCGACCGGTCTGCGCGAGATGCGAGGCGTCGAAGTGTTCCTCGACCACGAAGACCTGACCAAGCGCGACCTGATCCTGGGCATCGGCTTCGACCGCATCGACTGCACGCAGGCGGTGGTCGAGTACGGCAAGCGCGGCGTCACGGTGTACGAGCGCGTGGCCACGAGCATCTATTCGAAGCGGATGCTCGAGTCCTTCGGGCTCGAAGGCACGGTGCGCGTGTCGCCGCTGCACTGCCACTCGATGGACGATGTGGCGAAGTTCCTCAGGGTCACGCAGGAGATCGCTGCTCTGGATTGACGACGCATGCGTGCGCCAGGTGCCCCGCACCGGCCCACCGCAGGCCGTGGGCACCCGCGGCGTCGTACCGGGCGACGGCCTGGTTTCCGCCGAGGTCTTCCAGCAGCAGAAGCCCGGTCTCCAGCAGCAGCGGCCCCAGCGTCGCGGGGTCGAAGCCCGAAAGGAAGGACTCGCCGACGGAAGACACGTCGCTGCGCAGCTTGTTGAATGCCTCGGTGTTTGCGTGTCCCGGCCGCAGCACCGCTTCATCGACGTAGGTAAAGACCAGTTCGCTCCCAGCCGGTGCCACGGAGGCGATGGCGCGCAGCGTCGCGAGGTTGGCCTCGCGCGTGAGGTACACCGTGACGCCGAGCCACGAGAAGAAGGTGGGCTGCGTGGGCTGGAACGACGATCGCGCCAGCGCCGACTGCAGCGTTTCTTCGGACAGGTCGGCCGCCACGAACTGCACCGCATCGGATTCGGCGATGCCGCAGTGCTGCAACTGCCGGCGCTTCAACTGCTGCGTTGCGGGGTGGTCCACCTCGTAGATCTTCAGGCCCTCGGCCCAGGCTGGGCGGCGGCAGAGAAAGCTGTCGAAGCCCGCGCCGATGAGCACGTACTGCGTGATGCCGCGCTCGACCGCCGCCTTCAGCATGTCCTCCGTGTAGCGGCTTCGCAGGATGACATCGGCATACGCCGCGTTCGCGCGCAGCGCGGCGTCGAGCGCCTTGTCGGGCGATGCGGTGGCGCGCAAGGCCGGGTCCAGCCGCGCCATCGCGCGCTCGCGCAGGGCGGCCCTCACGGTCTCGGGCACGAGGCGGTCGCCCCACGGATCGTCCAGCAATGGCGCGGGATCGCTGCGCGCGTGAAGCGCCCGCATCAGCGAGGTGGCAAGGGCGGTGTGGCTGGCTTTCGATGAGTCCATGGGGCGGCTCCGGGCTGGGGATGACGGACGGCGGGCTTTGTGCGACGCTTGCCGCCGGTTTCTACTTCATTCTCCGACGACCGCCATGAATGCCTCCCACCGCCGCCCCGTTCCGCTCGCCAAGGCCTACCGCCTGCTCAACCACGGCCCGACCGTCCTGGTGAGCGCTTCGCACGGAAGCCAGCGCAACATCATGGCCGCCGCCTGGGCGATGCCGCTGGATTTCGATCCGCCCAAGGTGGCCGTGGTGCTCGACAAGAGCACCTGGACGCGCGTGCTGCTCGAAGGCGCGGGTACCTTCGCGCTGCAGGTGCCGGTGCGCGCGCAACTCGACCTGACCGAGGCCCTGGGCAACAGCTCGGGCCGCGAGATCGTCGAGACCTCGGGGCGCGACAAGTTCGCGGCCTATGGCCTCGAGACTTTCACCGGCACCGCGATCGATGCGCCGCTGCTCGAAGGCTGTGCGGCCTGGCTCGAATGCCGCCTCTTGCCTGAGCCGCCGATCCAGGAGCGCTACGACCTGTTCCTTGGCGAAGTGATCGCCGCGCAGGCCGATGCGCGGGTGTTCGCCGACGGACGCTGGAACTTCACCGGCCATGACGAACTGCGCACGCTGCACCATGTGGCGGGCGGGCACTTCATCGTCGATGGGGAGGCGGTGGATGCGCGGCCGCTGGTGCCGGTGAAGCGCTGAGGCCCGTCCTTCGCACAGCGGCGGCGGCCCCACGGCCCGCGAAGAACAGCGAACTACAGCACGAAAGGAATGAAGCGCCGCGTGCGCCGCATGTAGTCGCGGTAGGTGTCGCCGAAATGCGCGATGCATTCCTTCTCGTCGCTGAGCGCCGTCAGCACCAGCAGCAGCGTGGCCGCCAGCACCAGCGCCAGCGTGAGCCAGGTGAACTGCTTGAGAAAGGCGCCCCAGGCCAGCAGCATGAGCGCGGTGTACATCGGGTGGCGGATGTAGCGGAAGGCGCCCGAGGTCACGAGCGAGGAGGTCTTCTCGAAACCGTAGAGGGCCGGGTCGTCATTGCGCGCATCGCTGGGCCTGCCCTGCGCCTTGAGCAGCCGCACCGCGTGGATCGGCAGCCAGATCGAGAGCGCCAGGAAGATGCACGAGAGGATCTGCTTCGCCGAGAACGGATCGATGTGCCACACCGGCAGGTTCACAACGATCAGCACCAGCATGCATTCCCACGCGAAGAAGCGGTAGAAGCCGTGCGAGCCGGGCTGGCTCAGCGGCCCGCGCGAAACGTAAAGCAGCGCGGCCGTGCCTGCGACGAAAAGGAAGATCTGGAACCAGAAGAGCATGGCGGCCGAATGTACACGGGCCGCCCGTCTTCAGCCAGAGATAGAAAACCCGCCGTCCACCGGAATGGCCGTGCCTGTCACGTAGTCGGAGGCGGCGCTCGCGAGAAACACCGCCGTGCCGGCGATGTCGGCCGGCTGGCCCCAGCGGCCGGCGGCGGCGCGGGCCACCACGCGGTCGTACAGGCCCGGGATCTGGCTGCGGGCGCCATCGGTGAGCTCGGTCTCGAACCAGCCGGGCAGGATCGCGTTGACCTGGATGTTGTCGGCCGCCCAGGAGAGCGCGGTCGACTTGGTGAGTTGCACGATGCCCGCCTTGCTGGCGGCATAGGCCGGCGCATAGGGTGCACCGAAGATCGACATCATCGAGCCGATGTTGATGATCTTGCCGCCGCCCGCGCGCTGAAGGTGCGGGTGCGCGGCGCGGCTGCAGAGGAACGCGCTCGTGAGGTTGGTGTTCATCACCTGGTGCCATTCGGCGAGCGCGAGCTGGTCGACGGGCTTGCGCACCGTGGTGCCGGCGTTGTTCACGAGGATGTCGAGCCGGCCGCAGCGCGCGGCCACGTCGTCGAAGGCCTTCTGCACCGAGGCCTCGTCGGTCACGTCGAGTGCGAGCGCGAAGCTGTCGCTGCCCAGCGCCTTGAGCGCCTCGACCGCGGCGGCCGACTTCTGTGCATTGCGTGCCGCGACGATGACGCGCGCGCCGGCCTTCGCGAGGCCCTCGGCCATGCCGAGGCCGATGCCGCCATTGCCGCCGGTGACGAGCGCGACTTTTCCAGTGAGATCGAACATCAGGTGGTTTCCGGTTTCTTGGAGACGAGGGTCAGGATATCGTAGCTCGCGACCACGTCGCCATCCTGGTTCGTCACCTCCACATCCCAGGCCACCACGCCCTGGCCCTGGCCGCTCGCGTCCTTCTTGTTACGGTCGATCTTGCGCTTGCAGGTCAGGCGCGCGCGGATGGTGTCGCCGATGCCCACGGGCTTGACGAAGCGCAGCGTGTCCAGGCCGTAGTTGGCAAGCACCGGGCCCGGCGCGGGAGAGACGAACAGGCCCGCCGCCGCCGACAGCACGAAATAGCCGTGCGCGATGCGCTTGCCGAAGGGCGATTCCTTCGCTGCGACCTCGTCGAAGTGCATGTAGAAATAGTCGCCCGAGATGCCGCCGAAGGCCACGATGTCGGCCTCGCCGACGGTGCGTCGGTGGGTGAGCAGCGAGTCGCCGATCTGCAACTCCTCGAAGTAGCGGCGGAACGGATGCACCTCGCTCTCGCGCACAGCCGCGCCGCGCACATGCTCGCCGGTGATCGCGGCCAGCATCGTCGGCGAGCCCTGCACTGCGGCGCGCTGCAGGTAGTGCTTCACGGCGCGCAGGCCACCCAGTTCTTCGCCACCGCCCGCGCGGCCGGGGCCGCCGTGCTTGAGTTGCGGCAGCGGCGAGCCGTGGCCGGTCGATTCGACGGCGGCTTCGCGGTCGAGCACCAGCAGGCGGCCGTGCCATGCGGCAGCGACCGGAATGGCCTTGGCCGCGATGGCCGGATCGCGCGTGACCAGCGTGCCGACAAGGCTGCCGCGGCCGCGCGCGGCGAGCGCGAGGGCTTCGTCGATGCCGTCATAGGGCATCAGCGTGCTGACGGGGCCGAAGGCCTCGACATCGTGCGCCGCATCGTGTTCGAGCGGCTTGCGGCTCAACAGCAGCGTGGGTGCGAAGAAGGCGCCGTCGCTCACGCCATCGCCCACGGGCGAGAAGCCGTCGCGTTCGCCGTAGACCAGCTCGGCACCCTGCAGCAGCGTGGCCACGCGCTCGGCCACGTCGGCCTTTTGCGCGTGCGAGGCGAGGGCGCCCATGCGCACCTCTTCGCGCGACGGATCGCCGATGACCGTTTTCGCGAGCCGCGCGCGCAGGCGCTCGGCCACCGCATCGAGGTGCTGGCGCGGCACGATCGCGCGGCGGATGGCGGTGCACTTCTGGCCGGCCTTGGTCGTCATCTCGCGCGCCACTTCCTTCACGAAGAGATCGAACTCCTCGTCGTCGGGCATCACGTCGGGCGCGAGGATCGCGCAGTTGAGCGAGTCGGCCTCGGCGTTGAACGGGATCGACTGGCGCACGATGTTCGGATGCACGCGCAGCCTGGCCGCGGTGTCGGCCGAGCCGGTGAAGGTCACGACATCGGGGCCCTCGAGCCGATCGAGCAGGTCGCCCGTGCCGCCGATCACCAGCTGCAGGCTGCCCTCGGGCAGGATGCCCGACTGCACGATGAGCCGCACGGCGGCCTCGGTGAGATAGCTGGTGGCCGAGGCCGGCTTGCCGATGCACGGCATGCCCGCGAGGAAGCTGGGCGCGAATTTCTCCAGCAGGCCCCACACCGGAAAGTTGAAGGCATTGATGTGCACCGCCACGCCGCCGCGCGGCACCAGGATGTGCGTGCCCGCAAAGCCGCCCTTCTTGCCGAGCGGGAAGGCCGGGCCTTCGTGCACCAGGTTGCCCGAGGGCAGCTCGTTGGAGCCGATGCCGGCATAGGCGCTCAGCGTGCCGGCGCCGCCTTCGATGTCGATCCAGCTGTCGGCACGCGTGGCGCCCGTGTGGGCCGAGATCGCGTAGAGCGTTTCCTTGTTCGTGGCGAGGTACTTGGCCAGCGCCTTCAGGCGCTCCGCGCGTTGCTGGAAGTCGAGCTTCATGAGCGCGGGGATGCCGACGCGGCGCGCGTGGTTCAGCGCTTCGGCGAAGTCGATGGCCTCGGCATGGGTGCTGGCCACGGGCTTGCCGTTGATGGCGCTGCGCAATTGCTGCGCGGCATCCTGGCCGATCCAGCGGCCGGCGATGTAGCTTTGGAGGGTGGTGGTCATGGTGATGTCCTTTCGTCGGTGTCCTGGTATGGCTCCTTCCCCTTCCGGGGGAAGGCTGGGATGGGGGCAAGCGGCCTTCGTTCGGCGCGGTGCTTTGTCAAAAGCCGTCGTGCCCCCACCCCGACCCTCCCCCGGAAGGGGAGGGAGAAATGCAGGCGCCGGTCAGTGCTTGTTGCCGATGCCCAGATAGGTATCGATGATTCTTTGGTCATGCAGCAGATCGCGCGCGTTGCCTTCGAGCGCCACGTCGCCCATCTCCAGCACATACGCCCGGTCGGCCACCTGCAGCGCCGCGCGCGCGTTCTGCTCCACCAGCAGCACCGACACGCCATGGCTGCGCAGTTGCGACACCACGCGCAGCACCTCGCGCACCACCAGCGGCGCCAGGCCGAGCGAGGGTTCGTCGAGCATCAGGAGGCGCGGCCGCGCCATCAACGCGCGGCCGATGGCCAGCATCTGTCGCTCGCCGCCCGAGAGCGTGGAGGCCATCTGGGGCTTGCGCTCGCGCAGGCGCGGGAAGATCTCGAACACTTCCTCCATGCGCGCGCGCTGGTCGCGCTTGCCCTTGCGCCACTGGTAGAAGCCGCCGAGCAGCAGGTTGTCTTCGACCGACATCTCGCCGAAGAGCTCGCGCCGTTCGGGCACCAGCGCCACGCCGCGCGCCACCATGGTCTCCACGCCGGGGCGCGCGATGCGCTCGCCCGAGAGCGTGAGTGCGCCGGTGGAAGGCAGGAGCCCCATCGCCGCGCACAGCAGCGTGGTCTTGCCCGCACCGTTGGGGCCGATGACGGTGACGATCTCGCCTTCGTTCACTTGCAGGCGCACGCTGTGCACCGCTTCCACGGTGCGGTAGGCGACGCAGAAGTCCTCGAGTTGAAGCAGGGGGTGGCTCATCGTGCGTCTTCCAGCAGTTCGTCGTCGGCGCCGCCCAGGTAGGCCTCCAGCACGCGCGGATTGGCCTGCACTTCAGCGGGCGTGCCGGTGGCGATGACGGTGCCGAATTCGAGCACCGTGATGCGGTCGGCCAGGTTCATCACGAATTCCATGTCGTGTTCCACCACGAGGATGCCGAGGCCTTCGGCGCGCAGCTGGCTCAGCAGCACGGAAAGCGCGCGCTTTTCCAGGTGGCGCAGGCCCGCGGCGGGTTCGTCGAGCAGCAGCACCGAAGGCTGGCCGGCGAGGGCGCGCGCGATTTCCACCACGCGCTGCTGGCCGAGCGAGAGCGATGCGGCCGGCGTGTCGGCATGCGCGCCCAGGCCGCAGCGTTCGATCTGTCGGCGGGCCTCGGCCATCAGCGCGGCTTCTTCGGCGCGGTCCAGCCGCAGCATCGCGGCGAGCCAGCCGCGCTTCGCACGCAGGTGGGCGCCGAGCGCGACGTTTTCGACCACGCTGCGCTGGCCGAGCAAGCGCACGTGCTGGAAGGTGCGGCCCAGGCCCAGCGCGGCGAAGGCGCGCGAGGGCTTGGTCGCCATCGACTGGCCGGAGAGCCGCACGACGCCCGAGCTCGGATCGTCCACACCCGAGATCATGTTGAAGAAGGTGCTCTTTCCTGCCCCGTTCGGACCGATCAGCGCATGGATCTCGCCGGCCTTCAGCGTCATCGAGATCGCGTTGTTGGCGACGAGGCCGCCAAAGCGCTTGCTCACGTCGCTGGCCTCGAGCAGCAGTTCGCCGGATGCCGGAAGGGTGCGTTGTGCGAGCTGCACGGTGGCGACCTTCGAAGCGGCTGGCACAGCCTTGCGTACATCGTCGCGCACCCAGCGGCTTGCGAGCCGCGCCAGCGTGGGCCAGAGCCCGTCCGAAAAGCGCTGCAGCACGAAGAGCATCAGCAGGCCGAACACGATCACTTCGAAGTTGCCGCTGGTGCCCAGCAGCGCGGGCAGCACGTCCTGCAGCTTTTCCTTCAGCAGCGTGATCAGCGCCGCGCCGAGCACCGCGCCCCACAGATGCCCTGCGCCGCCGACCACCGCCATGAACAGCAGCTCGATGCCGATGTTCAGGTTGAAGGGCGTCGGGTTCACGAAGCGCTGCAGGTGCGCATAGAGCCAGCCCGACACCGCCGCGAGCAGCGCGGCCAGCACGAAGAGCTTGATGCGGTGGCGCGCCGTATCGACGCCCATCGATTCGGCCATCAGCCGCCCGCCCTTGAGGGCGCGGATGGCGCGGCCTTCGCGCGAGTCGAGCAGGTTGTGCATCGCCCACAGCGCGAGCAGCAGCACGCCCCAGATCACCACACCCAGCGCGCGCGGCGTGGCGAGCGACACGCCTGCGACCACGAGCGGTGGCACGCCGGTGATGCCCGTCTGCCCGCCCAGGAACTCCATGTTGCCGAACAGGTAGTAGAGGCTCAGGCCCCAGGCGATGGTGCACAGCGGCAGGTAGTGGCCCTGCAGCTTGAGCGTGACCGCGCCCAGCGCCCAGGCCAGCGCGAAAGTGAACACGAGGCCGAGTGCGAGGCCGGCCCATGGCAGCAGCGCGGGACCGACGGCGCCGCCCATCCATGCGGCGGCGGTGGGCGATGTGCAGATCCACGCCGTGGCGTACGCGCCCATGCCGACGAACGCGGCCTGGCCGAAAGAGGTCATGCCGCCCACACCGGTCAGCATCACCAGCCCCACGGCGACCAGCGCATAGAGCCCGATGTTGCTGAGCACCGATACGGTGAACTCGGGCAGGAAGCCCCAGGCCAGCGCGAGCGCGACGACGAAGACCAGCGTGAGCTGGCGCGGCGTGGCCAGCGGCTTGCCGGCGGGCGGCGCGGTGGCGGCGATGTTGTTGGATGGCGAGCTCATTCCTCGTCCTCCACATGATGGCTGCGCAGCGAACGCCACCACAGCACGGGAATGATCAGGGTGAAGACCAGCACTTCCTTGAACGGGCTGGCCCAGAAGGAGGCGAAGGCTTCGAGCTGCCCGACGAGGAGCGCGCCGACCAGCGCCAGCGGATAGCTCGCGAGCCCGCCGACGATGGCCGCGACGAAGCCCTTGAGGCCGATGAGAAAGCCGGTGTCGTAGTACACGGTGGTGATCGGTGCGATGAGCAAACCCGACACCGCGCCGATCAGCGCCGCGAGCGCAAAGCTCAGGTCACCCGACAGTTCGGTCGGAATGCCCGAGAGCCGTGCGCCGACGCGGTTGATGGCGGTCGCGCGCAATGCCTTGCCGACCATCGAGCGTCCGAAGAACAGGAACATCGCGATCACCAGCAGCAGCGTGACGCCGACCACCACCAGCGATTGCCCGCTGACCGGAATGCCGCCGATGTCGAAGCGCGCGTCCGAGAAGGCCGTGGTGCGCGAGCCTTCGGCGCCGAAGAACAGCAGGCCCAGGCCGACGAGCACGCCATGCAGCGCGACCGAGACGATCAGCAGCATCAGCACGTTGGCATCGGCCAGCGGCCGGTAGGCCAGGCGGTAGAGCAGCGGACCGAGCGGCATGATGAGGATCAGCGTGGTGAGCGTCTGCCCCGCCATCGAGGTGGGCTTAAGCAGCAGCACCAGCGCGGCGGCGGCCAGCGGCAGCACCACGCACCATGCGAGCGCCGAGGCCCAGTTGACCACCGCGCCGCGCTTCCAGCGCCAGAACTCGACGATCAGCACCATCACCGCGAGTGCGAGCAGCAGCCACAGCGTGGCCGGCACGCGGCCGGCCTGCAGCATCGCCATCGAGAGGGCCCCGAAGGCGACGAACTCACCCTGGGGAATGAAGATGACGCGTGTGACCGAGAACACCAGCACGAGGGCGAGCGCCATCAATCCATAGACGGCACCGTTGACGATGCCGTCCTGCCCCAGAAGCAGGGCGATCTGCAAATCCATAAAGAACCTTTGGGCTCGGCCCGTGTGTCGAATCGGTGTCTGCTGCGAGCGCTTTCAATGGCGCTGCACCGTGTTGCTCCTTCCCCTTCCGGGGGAAGGTTGGGATGGGGGCTTGGCTCGTTCGGCGCAGTGCTTCATCGATTGCCGCTGGCCCCCACCCCAACCCTCCCCCGGGAGGGGAGGGAGCAATGCGAAGACATCAAGGCTGGTATTTCCAGGCGCCGTTCTCGATCTTCACCATCACGCGCGCGCGTTGGTCCAGGCCGAGGTGATCCTTCTCCGTCATGTTGAACACGCCATGCGCGCCCGACACATCCTTGGTCTGCTCCAGCGCATCGCGCAGCGCGGCGCGGAACTCTGGCGTGCCGGGCTGGGCCTTCTTGAGCGCGACCGGCACGGCCGAGCTCATCAGCAAACCGGCGTCCCAGGCGTGCGCGCCGAAGGTGGACACGGTGCCCTTGCCGTTGGCCGCCTCATAAGCCGACACGTAGGCCAGCGCAGATTTCTTCACCGGATTGTCGGCAGGCAGCTGTGCCGCCACGAGCACCGGGCCGGCCGGCAGGAAGGTGCCTTCCACGTCCTTGCCGCCCACGCGCAGGAAGTCGGAATTCGCCACGCCGTGGGTCTGGTACATCTTGCCGGCGTAGCCGCGCTCCTTGAGGGTCTTCTGCGGCAGCGCGGCCGGCGTGCCAGAACCCGCGACCAGCACGGCATCGGCCTTGGCGGCCATGATCTTCAGCGCCTGGCCGGTCACCGAGGTGTCGCTGCGCGAGTAGCGCTCGTTGGCGACGATGGTGATCTTCTTGAGCGCCGCGGCCTTGGCGAATTCTTCCGACCAGCCTTCGCCGTACGCATCGGAGAAGCCGATGAAGGCCACCGTCTTCACGCCGTTGGCGGCCATGTGCTCGGCGATGGCGAGCGACATCATGATGTCGTTCTGCGGCGTCTTGAACACCCACTTCTTCTTGGCGTCCATCGGCTCAATGATGCGGGCCGAAGCGGCGATGGAGATCATCGGCACCTTGGCTTCGCTCACCACGTCGATCATGGCCAGCGAGTTGGGCGTGGTGGTGGAGCCCAGCACGATGTCGACCTTGTTCTCGGCGATCAGCTTGCGGGTGTTGGCCACGGCCGCGGTGGTGTCGGAGGCGTCGTCCAGCACGATGTAGTTGATCTTCTGGCCGCCGATGGTCTTGGGCATCAGCGCGATGGTGTTCTTCTCTGGAATGCCGAGCGAGGCGGCCGGGCCGGTGGCCGACACCGTCACGCCGACATTGACGTCGGCCCAGGCCGCGGCGGCGGTGGCGCACAGCGCGGCGATCAGCAGGGGCTTGAAGAAGAATTTCATTGGTCTTGTCTCCGGGTTGAAAAAGGGGTCGGGGCCTGGTGCATCAACGCTCGTCGAAGGACAGCGTGACGCGCTCGGTGAGGGGGTGGGCCTGGCAGGTCAGCACGAACCCGGCGGCCACTTCATTCTTGTCGAGCGCAAAGTTTCTTTCCATGCGGACTTCCCCGTCCACGCACTTGGCGCGGCAGGTGCCGCACACGCCCGAGGTGCACGAGAACGGCACTTCCAGGCCCGCGGCCGATGCGGCATCGAGGATGCTGGGCTGGCCTTCGGTGAAAGTGATCTCGCGCTGCAGGCCGTCGCGCACGATGGTGATGCGGGCCTGCTTGGCATCGCCGGGCAATGTCTCGTGCACCACGGCGCCGACCTGGGTGGCCGAGGGCAATGCGACGCCGAAGCGCTCGATGTGGATGCGCTCTTCCGGCACGCCGGCCGCGAGCAGCGCGGCCTCGGCTTCATCGTTCATCTGGAACGGGCCGCAGACGTAGACATGGTCGATCCGCTTGGCGGGCACCACCGACGAGAGGAACTCGCCGATCTTCTCGCGGTTCATCACGCCGAAGCCCAGCGGCGAATCGGTGTGCTCGTCGGAGAACACATGCAGCAGCACCAGGCGAGTCATGTAGCGGTTCTTCAGGTCCTCGATTTCTTCCTTGAACATCGTGGACTGCAACTGCCGGTTGCCATAGATCAGCGTGAAGCGGCTCGCGGGCTCGCGTGCCAGCACGGTCTTCATGATCGAGAGGATCGGCGTGATGCCGCTGCCGCCCGCGATGCCGACGTGGTGCCGGACCGAGGACGGCTCGATCGGCACGAAGAAGCGGCCTTGCGGTGCCATCACCTGCAGCGTGTCGCCGGGTTGCAGGCTCGCGTTTATCCAGTTGGAGAACACGCCGCCGCGCACCTTGCGCACGCCCACGCGCAGCTCGCCGTCGTCCAGGCCTGCGCAGATCGAATAGGAGCGGCGCAGGTCCTGGCCGTCGATGTCGTGGCGCAGGGTGAGGTACTGGCCCTGCGTGAAGCCGAAGACTTCCTGCAGGTCGGTGGGCACTTCGAACGAGACGATGACGGCCTCGGCCGTGTCGGGCTCGATGGCCTTCACGCGCAAGGGGTGGAAGAGGGTGCTCATCGCTTGGGGACCTAGATTGGCTTGAAGTGTTCGAAGGGCTCGCGGCAGGCCATGCAGCGGTACAGCGCCTTGCAGGCGGTAGAACCGAAGGCCGAGAGCCGCTCGGTGCGTTCGCTCGCGCAGCGCGGGCAGGCGATGCGTTCGCCTGAGATGCGGCCGAAGAGCTTGATCGGCATCGCGGTGTTGGCCGCGACTTCGGGCGTGAGGTGAGCAGGGGGCGCGATGCCGTAGGCCTCGAGCTTCGCGCGGCCTTCGTCGCTGATCCAGTCGCTGCTCCATGCGGGTGCGCGGCGCAAGGTGGCGCGTGCGCGGCCGAGGCCGGCCTCTTCGATGGCGGCCAGCACGTCGTGCTCGATGGCTTCGGTCGCGGGGCAGCCGGAGTAGGTCGGCGTGAGCACGATCTCCAAACCGTCGTCGTGTTCGATCACTTCGCGCACGATGCCCAGGTCGCAGACCGACACGGCCGGCACCTCGGGGTCGAGCACCGTGTGCAGCACGGTCCATGCCGCATCGACGCGCGAGGCCAGCGCGTTCACCAAACGCCTCCGGGGAAAGTCCGTTGCAGGTGCTGCATCTCGGTGAGGATGTAGCCCATGTGCTCGCTGTGCACGCCCTGCTTGCCGGTGCTGCGGAAGGCAGCTTCCTTCGGCATCGCGAGGCCGGCTGCGTCGAGCACCTGTTGCATCTCGGCGAGCCAGGGATCGCGCAGTTCGCTCCAGGCCGGGCCGAGGCCGCTGGCGCTCGCTGTTTCGTCCACCGCATCGCTCTCGAAGAGTTCGGGCACGTAGAGCCAGAGTTGCTTCAGCGCCTTCTCGGTGCGGCGACGCGATTCATCGGTGCCGTCGCCCAGGCGCACGACCCAGTCGGCCGAATGCTGCTGGTGGTAGCGCGCTTCCTTCACGGCCTTGCCGGCGATGGCGGCCACTTCGGCATCGCTCGATGCGGCCAGGCGCTGCCACAGCAGCTTGAGCAGCGTGGCAACCATGGTGTTGCGCAACACGGCAAAGGCGAAGTCGCCGCGCGGCAGCTCGACCAGCGTGAGGTTGAAGTAGTCGCGCTCGTCGCGCAGGTAGGCGAGCTGGTCTTCGTCGTGCGCGCGGCCTTCGCCCTCGAGCTTGCCGGCGTGCGTGAGCAGCGCGCGGGCCTGGCCCACGAGGTCCAGCGCGATGTTGGCCATCGCGATGTCTTCTTCCAGCACGGGTGCATGGCCGCACCATTCGCCCAGGCGCTGCGCGAGCACGAGACACGTGTCGCCGATGCGCAGCAGGTATTGCACGGCGGGCGTGCGGTTCAGTTCGATCGATGCTTGCATGGCAGTTCAGTCCTTGCTCACATGTGGTCCACGGACTTGGGCAGCGCGTAGAAGGTCGGATGGCGGTAGACCTTGTCTTCCGCCGGATCGAAGTACATGTCCTTCTCGCCCGGGTCGCTCGCCACGATCTGCTCGGAGCGCACCACCCAGATGCTGCTGCCTTCCTGGCGGCGCGTGTACACGTCGCGCGCCATCTGGATCGCCATCTTCGAATCGGCCGCATGCAGGCTGCCGCAATGCTTGTGGTCCAGGCCCGCCTTGCTGCGCACGAACACTTCCCACAGGGGCCACTCTTGTTTGGTCGTATCGGCGCTCATGCGGCCTCCTTGATCGGTTGTTTGTTGGCGTGGGCCATCGCGGCTTCGCGGACCCATTCGCCGTCGTCCCAGGCGTCGACGCGCGCTTGCAGGCGTTCGCGGTTGCACGGCCCGTCGCCGCCCACCACGCGCCAGAACTCGCTCCAGTCGATGGTGCCGAAGTCGTGCGCCTGGCGCTCCTCGTTCCACTTCAAGTCCGGGTCGGGCAGGGTCACGCCGAGGATGGCGGCCTGTTCGACGGCCGCATCGATGAACTTCTGGCGCAGCTCGTCGTTGCTGAAGCGCTTGATGCCCCAGCGCATCGATTGCGCCGAGTTGGGCGACTGGTCGTCGGGCGGGCCGAACATCATGATCGAGGGCCACCACCAGCGGTTCACCGCGTCCTGCACCATCGCCTTCTGCGCGTCGGTGCCGTGGGTCATCATGGTCAGCAGGGCCTCGTAGCCCTGGCGCTGGTGAAAGCTCTCCTCGCGGCAGATGCGGATCATGGCGCGCGCATACGGTGCGTACGAGCAGCGGCAGATCGGCACCTGGTTCATGATCGCCGCGCCATCGACCAGCCAGCCGATGGTGCCCATGTCGGCCCAGGTGAGCGTGGGGTAGTTGAAGATCGAGCTGTACTTGGCCTTGCCGCTGTGCAGCGCATCGAACATCTGGTCGCGCGAGGTGCCCAGCGTTTCGGCAGCGGCATACAGGTAGAGGCCGTGGCCGCCTTCGTCCTGCACCTTGGCCAGAAGGATGGCCTTGCGCTTCAAGGTCGGCGCGCGGCTGATCCAGTTGCCCTCGGGCAGCATGCCGACGATTTCGGAATGCGCGTGCTGGCTGATCTGGCGCACCAGCGTCTTGCGGTAGTGCTCGGGCATCCAGTCCTTGGCCTCGATGAAGTCGCCGGCGTCGATGTGGGCGTCGAAGCGCGCTTCGAGCTGCATTTCTTCGGCGGAGCGCAAGGCTCTCTTCTTGTCGTCGCCGGCGTCCTTGCCCATGGTGTCCATTGCCTGGGTGTACATGTGCGTGTCCTTTCGGTGGGTGTGTGGGGCGGGTCAGCGCGGGCGCGTGTCGATCACGCGGCGGGCCTTGCCGGTCTGGGTGCGTTCCATCTCGTTCGGCGAATGGACGACCACGCGCGTGGAGATGCCGATGAGCGTCTTCACGCGGTGCTGCACCCATTCGCCGATGGCGGCGCGGTCGGCCGCGGCGGCGTCGGCTGCATTGAGCTCGCAGTGCACCTCGACCTGGTCCAGCTTCTCGGCGCGGCTCACATGCACCTGGTAGAGGCCCGAGAGGCTCTTGTGCGCGAGCACGATTTCTTCCACCTGCGTGGGGAAGACGTTGACGCCGCGGATGATCATCATGTCGTCGCTGCGCCCGACGATCTTGCCCATGCGGCGGAAGGCGCGCGAGGTGGGCGGCAGCAGGCGCGTGAGGTCGCGCGTGCGGTAGCGGATGATGGGCATCGCCTCCTTGCTCAGCGAGGTGAAGACCAGTTCGCCTTCTTCGCCGTCGGCCTTCAGTTCGCCGGTGTCGGGGTCGATGATCTCGGGGTAGAAGTGGTCTTCCCAGATCACCGGGCCGTCCTTGCTCTCGACGCATTCGCTGGCAACGCCCGGGCCCATCACCTCCGAGAGGCCGTAGATATCGACCGCGTCGATGCCGGCCTTGGCCTCGATGTCGCGGCGCATCGCCTCGGTCCACGGTTCGGCGCCGAAGATGCCGATCTTGAGCGAGCTGTCTTTCGCGCTCAGGCCCTGGCGTTCGAACTGCTCGATGATCACCTGCATGTAGCTGGGCGTGACCATGATGATGTCGGGCTTGAAGTCCTGGATGAGCTGGACCTGCTTCTCGGTCTGGCCGCCCGACATCGGGATGACGGTGCAGCCCGCGCGCTCGGCACCGTAGTGCGCGCCCAGGCCGCCGGTGAAGAGGCCGTAGCCGTAGGCCACGTGGATCATGTCGCCGGCCCGGCCGCCCGCGGCGCGGATCGAACGCGCGACGAGGTCGGCCCAGGTGTCGATGTCGTTCTTCGTGTAGCCCACGACGGTCGGCTTGCCGGTAGTGCCCGACGACGCATGGATGCGCGCCACCTGCGTGCGCGGCACGGCGAACATGCCGAAGGGATAGTTGTCGCGCAGGTCGCTCTTCACCGTGAACGGGAACTTCGACAGGTCGGCGAGCGACTTCAGGTCGTTCGGGTGCACGCCCTTCGCATCGAAGGCCTTGCGGTAGTGCGGCACGTTGTCATAAGCGCGCTGCAGCGTGGAGCGAAGACGGGTGAGCTGCAGCGCGGTGATCTCGTCGCGGCTCGCGGTTTCGATGGGATCGAGTTCGCCGGGGGCGGGGTGTCTGGCTGTCATGGTGTGTTGTCTCCTCAGGCGGCAACGGCGGGCCGGCCCTTGGCGGTGTAGGAGCGGCCGCGGAACATCGCGATGCGCTCGCCACGCTGGTTGGTGATTTCGGTGTCGTACACGCCTGTGCGGCCGGCCTTCGAGATTTCGTGGCAGCGCGCGGTGAGCACATCGCCCTCGCGCGCGGGGGCGATGAAATCGATCGAGAAGCCCGAGGCCACGGTCAGCTCGTTGTACGAGTTGCAGGCGAAGGCGAAGGTCGAGTCGGCGAGCGTGGCCATGAAGCCGCCGTGGCAGGTGGCATGGCCGTTGAGCATGTAGTCGCGGACCTGCATCTCGATGGTGGCCTGGCCGGGGCCGACCTCGACGATGCGCATGCCGAGGCCTTTTGTTGCGTTGTCGTTCGCGTACATGCCGTCGCGGACGTACTCGGCCGTTTGCTGGGGCGTGCGGATCGGTTCGGTCATGCTCAGCGGTCCTTGAACACAGGCGCGCGCTTGGCACGGAAGGCTTCGACGCCTTCGCGGTAGTCGTTGGCGTTGCCCATCTCGCGCTGGATGCGGGCTTCTTCGGCGAGGGCTGCATCGAGCCCCATGTCCTGTGCCGCGGCCAGGGCCTGGCGGGTGGCGACGAGGGCGCGTGTGGGCATGGCGGACAGCTTGGCTGCGAGCGCGGCGGCCGTGTCGGCGAGCGCCGCATCGTCCACGCACTGCCAGATGAGGCCGATGCGCGCGGCTTCTTCGGCGGGAAGCTTGTCGCCGAGCAGCGCGATGCCCAGCGCGCGCGCCGAGCCCACGAGGCGCGGCAGCAGCCAGGTGCCGCCGGTGTCGGGCACCAGGCCGATCTTGGTGAAGGCCTGGATGAAGCTCGCCGAGCGGCCGGCCACGACGAGGTCGCAGCACAGCGCGAGGTTGGCGCCCGCTCCGGCGGCAACGCCGTTCACGGCTGCGACCACCGGCACCGGCATCGAGCGCAGGCGTGCGACCAGTGGGGCGTAGTAGGTGGAGATGACGTGGCCCAGGTCCTTGGATGCGGCGCCTGGCGTGGGGTCGGGGGCGACCGAAGGGTCGGCCAGGTCCTGTCCGGCGCAGAAGGCACGGCCGGCGCCGGTGAGGACCACGCATCGAACGCTGTCGTCCCCGGCTGCCGATTCCAGCGCCGCCATCAATTCGGCGTGCAGTTCGGTCGTGAAGCTGTTGAGCGCCGCGGGGCGGTTGAGGCTCAGCGTGCGGACCGCGCCAGCGTTGCCGACGAGAACTAAAGGTTCTGACATGGGGTGTCTCTCATCCTTGTGTGGGTACGAATCGGCTAGCAAACACTATTGACCGACCGTTCGGTTGATTTTAGGATCGAGCCCAATCCCGGCACAAGCGGGTTGATTCAGGGCAAACCCTGAGTCCCGAAAAAAAGGAGACCGACCGAATGCCCAGCTATTCCATCGACGGCGTGATTCCCGTCGTTCATCCGAGCGCGTACGTGCATCCCACTGCGGTGCTGATCGGCGACGTGATCGTCGGCCCGAACTGTTATGTCGGCCCTTGCGCGAGCCTTCGCGGCGACTTCGGCCGCATCGTGCTGGAGGAAGGCTCCAACGTGCAGGACCACTGCTGCATCCACGGCTTTCCCGACAACGACACGGTGGTGGAGGTCAACGGCCACATCGGCCACGGCGCGATCCTGCACAGCTGCATCGTGCGGCGAGATGCGCTGGTGGGCATGAATGCGGTGGTGATGGACGAGGCTGAGATCGGCGAGAAAGCCATCGTCGCGGCCTGCGCCTTCGTTCCGGCCGGCATGAAGGTACCGGCGCGCTCGCTGGTGGCGGGCATACCGGCGAAGGCGAAACGCGAGCTCACCGACGAGGAAGTCGCGTGGAAGCTCGACGGCACGCACGTGTACCAGGCGCTCACGGTGCGCTGCCTCGAGAGCCTGCGCGAGGTGGCGCCGCTCGCCGAGGTGGAGGCACAGCGCCCGCGCCTGCCGGCCATCGACGTGCAACCGCTCATCGCCACGCGCCGGGGCTGAGAGGCTGCCTCTGACCCTCCGCCCGCTTCATGCAAGATCGCGCGTTGTCCTCAACCGCTTGATTCCAAGGAACCCGACCCGATGCCGCGTGGAAGATCCGCCACCTACGACGACCAGCGCGAACTGATCCTCGCGCAGGCCGCCCAGCTGTTCGCGCGGCGGGGCTATCCCGCCACGTCAATGAACCAGGTGGCCGAGGCCTGCAAGCTCTCGAAGGCCACGCTCTATCACTACTACAAGGACAAGAGCAGCCTCCTGATCAGCATCGCCGAGACGCACGTGTCCAAGCTGGCGGCGCTGGTGGCCGAGGAAGAGGCCTCGACGCACACCGACGAAGAGCGCCTGCGCCGCTTCATCTACCGCATCGTCGAGGAATACGCCGGCGCGCAGGACGCACACCGCGTGCTGACCGACGACGTGCGCTTTCTCGAAGAAGAAGACCGCGAGCGGGTGCTCGACAAGGAGCGCGAGGTGGTCGCGGGCTTTGCGCGCGCGGTGTCGGCCCTCAGGCCCGGCGCGCCCAGCGACGACCTGGCCAAGCCGCTGACCATGCTGCTGTTCGGCATGATCAACTGGATGTTCACCTGGATGAAGCCCGACGGAAAACTCGACCACGCGGCCATCGCGCCGATCGTGGCCGATCTGTTCCTGGGCGGCGTCGGCGCGGTCAAGTCGCCCGACTATGCGGCGGTGCAGGCCGCAGCCGCTGCAACTGCCGCAGCCGCACCGAGCGCTAAAGAATCCGGTTGAACCAGAGCAGCGACAGCCCCGCCGACAACAGCGTCAGCACCGCCGCGCCCAGCGCGAACAGCGCCGAAATTTCGGTTTCCTTCTTCTCCACGGTGAGCTTGGAGCTCAGCGTTTCGTAGACCTTCTTCAGGTCGTTCGCGGTGCCGGCGTAGAAGTACTCGGCATTGGTCTTGTTGGCGACGGCCTTGAGCGTTTCCTCATCGAGCCGCACGCGCATCGACCAGCCTTCGAAGCCGATGGTCTCGCCATCGACCGTGCCCACGCCCACCGTGTAGATGCGCACGCCGCGGTCGGCCGCGGCCTTGGCAGCGTCGAGCGGATCGACCCCGGTGGTGCGCTGGCCGTCAGTCAGCATGATGATCGCGGCCGAGGTGAACGAGCCGGGCGCCACGGGCGTGAAGTCCTTGAGCTTTTTCTCGGTCTGGTCGATCGGCGTGCCGCGCTGGCGGCTCGGGGCGCTGAACTGCTCGACGTCGATGCCGGCATCGGGGAACAGCGTGGCGAGCGACACCACGATGGCGTTGCCGGTGGCGGTCGCGCGCTGCAGCTGGAAGCTGTCGATCGCGGTCACCAGGTCGTCGTGGTTGGTGGTGGGCAACTGCGCCACCTGCGCGCTGCCCGCGAAGGCGACGATGCCGACCTTCACGGTGCGCGGCAGGTCCTTGATGAAGCTCTTGGCCGCTTCCTGCGCCGCCACCAGCCGGTTGGGCAGCACGTCGGCCGCCCGCATGCTGCCCGAGACGTCCATCGCGAGGATGATGGTCTGCTGGTTCGAGGGCAGCATCACCACGGCCATCGGCCGCGCCGCGGCCACCAGCATCGCGGCCATGGCCAGGAGGAACAGCAAGGGGGGAAGGTGGCGCCTGAAGCTCTGGCCTGCGCCCATCGCCTCGCGCACGATCGAAAGACTGGCGTAGCGCACCGCCATCTTCTTCTTGCGGCGGATCAGCCAGACATAGAGCAGCACCAGCAGCGGCAACGCCGCCAGCAGCCAGAGGAATTGAGGCCAGAGAAATGTCATGCTGCCACCGCCTTCACACTGCCCTTGCCTGAACCTGCGCCGAAGCGCGTGCGGCGCTTGCGCATGTCGGCAAAACGAACGATGGCTTCCACCAGGTCGTCGCTGGTCGAAAGCTCCAGGGCATCGACGCCGGCCTTGGCGAGCGAGGCGCGCAGCGCCGCCTCGCGCTCGGCGGCCAGGCGCGCAAAGCGCTTGCGAAAACCGGCATCGTGGGTGTCGACCCAGAGCTGCTCACCCGTCTCGGCATCGCGCAGCGGCACGAGGCCGAGGTCGGGCAGTTCGAGTTCGAGCGGATCGAAGAGGCGCACCGCGATCACTTCATGCCGCTGCACCAGTTGGCCCAGCGGGCGTTCCCAGCCGGGCTCGCTGAGGAAGTCGGACACCACGAAGACGGTGGAACGGCGCGGCATCAGGTTGGCGGCGGACTTGAGCAGGTCGTCCAGGCGGGTCATGCCCTTTTGCGCCGGTGCGCCGGCCTTGTCGGCGCGGCGCTCCATGGCGTGCAACAGGTGCAGCACATGGCGCCTGCCGCTGCGCGGCGGGATCACGGCTTCGAGGTCGTTGCCGTAGACCAGCGCGCCGACCCGGTTGCCGTGCCGCGTGAGCAGCCGCGCGAGCACGCCGACGAAGCCGGCCGAGATCTCGCGCTTGGCCTTCAGGCCCGAGCCGAAGTCGACCGAGCGGCTCAGGTCGAGCACGAACCAGGCCGCCATCTCGCGGTCTTCGGTGAAGACGCGCACGTGCGGCGTCTGCAGGCGGGCGGTGACATTCCAGTCGATGTGGCGCACGTCGTCGTGGTGCTGGTATTCGCGCAGGTCGGCCAGGTCCAGACCGCTGCCGCGCATCAGCGTGCGGTAGTCGCCCTGCAGCAGGCCGTCGAGGCGGCGGATGACTGTCCATTCGAGCCGGCGCAGCGCGCGTTCGGCCCCGCCGGCCACGGCCGATTCAGCGGCAAGCCGTTCGTCGTTCGCGGCCGTAGGGGCCTTACGCCACCAGCTTTTCATATGGATTCGGGAACACCGCGGAACCGGCTTTGCCGGGCCGCAGGTGTTGCCCCCTGCAAGGGGGTTGGCGCAGCGACACGAAGTGCGCGAAGACTGGGGGTGTGCTCATTTCAGGCCACCAGCTTTTCATGTTCCAGGGGTTTGGGTGGTGCGGGGACAGCCCGCATGATCTTCTCGACCAGTCCGTCGGGTGTGAGGCCTTCGGACAAGCCTTCGTAGGAAAGCGTCACGCGATGGCGCAGCACGTCGGCCACCAGCGCGGTCATGTCCTCGGGCAGCGCATAGCTGCGACCGCGCAGCAGCGCAAGTGCACGCGCGCCTTCGGTCAGGCTGATGCTGGCGCGCGGGCTCGCGCCGAAGGTGATGAAACGGCGCATGTCCTTGAGGCCATGCTTCTCGGGTGTGCGGGTGGCCGACACCAGCTTCACCGCGTACTGGATCAGCGAGGGATCGACATACACGCGCCGCGCTTCGGCCTGCAGCGCCGCGAGCTGCTCGGTGGTGGCGACCGGGCGGGCTTCCACCGCCGGGCCGATCACGCGCTGCACGATGACGAACTCTTCCTCGTCGCTCGGGTAGTCGACCAACACCTTCATCATGAAGCGGTCGACCTGCGCCTCGGGCAGCGGATAGGTGCCTTCGGTCTCGATGGGGTTCTGCGTGGCCATCACGAGAAAGGGGCGCGGCACCTTGTGCGTTTCGCCGGCGATGGTGACCTGGCGCTCCTGCATCACCTCAAGCAGCGCGCTCTGCACCTTGGCCGGCGCGCGGTTGATTTCGTCGGCCAGCAGCAGGTTGGCGAACACGGGGCCCAGCGAGGTGCTGAAGTCGCCCGTCTTCTGGTTGTAGATGCGCGTGCCCACCAGGTCGGCCGGCACCAGGTCGGGCGTGAACTGGATGCGCTTGAACTGGCCGCGCACCGTGTCGGCCAGCGTCTTGATGGTGAGCGTCTTTGCCAGCCCGGGCACGCCTTCGACCAGCAGGTGGCCGCCCGCGAGCATCGCGACCATCACGCGTTCGAGAAAGCGGTCCTGCCCCACGACCACGCGCTTGACCTCGTAGAGGATCTGCTCCATCAACTCGGCGGTGGCGGGCGCGGTGGAGAAGGTCGAGAGGGGAGGGGTCTCTGTGCTCATGCGAAGTGCTTTCGAAGAAATCAGAACGGCGGCGAACCTGCCGCAGAGGCCGCGTTCTCGATCGGCACCGCGAAGCCGATGCCGATGAAGGTGCGCTGCTGCGTGGGGTTGAGGATGGCGGTGACGATGCCCAGCACCTCGCCGTCCATGTTGATCAGCGGGCCGCCCGAGTTGCCGGGATTGGCGGCCGCGTCGAACTGGATCAGGTTGCCCAGCTCCTGCTTGCCCTCGGGTGAGCGGAACGAGCGCTTCAGGCCCGACACCACGCCGGCCGACACCGAAGGCCCGATGCCGAACGGAAAGCCCACGGCCGCCACCTGGTCGCCGGGGCGCAGGTCGGCGGTGGAGCGCATCGTGGCGGGAATCAGGTCGTCGGGAATCTTCTGCGCCTGCAGCACCGCGAGGTCGTTCTCGGGCTGCACGCCGGTGATGACGGCCACTGCCTCCAGCCCGTCCGCGAAGGTGACCCTGATCTTCTCGGCGCCGGCCACGACATGCAGGTTGGTCAGGATCACGCCCTTGTCGACGATCACCACGCCGGTACCGACGCCGCGCTCGACTTCGCCGGGCGCGGTGCCGTCGAGCGGCGCTTCGGGCGGCTTGCCCTTTGCCATGTTGCGGCCGCGCTTCTGGGTCTTGGCTTCGGGCGTGGCCTTCTCGGTGCCATAGCCGACCACGCGCACGACCGAGGGCCGGATGATGTCGGCGGCTCTGGCGGCGGGCGAGGGGAGGGTGGCGGTCTGCATCGTGCGCAGCACGGCCGCGTCGATGTCCTTCTGCGTGATCGCCTTGCCCTGGCGCGGCCACCACACGGTGCCGCCGGTGACCAGCGCCGCGCACAGCACGAGGAGGAGGGCGAAGCTCTTGCGCCCCGGTTGCCAGCCGGTGCGGGCGGCCGGTGGCTGCACGGCGCCACCTGCGCCTGCCGCGTCCGGCGATGCCGCGGCATCCACCTGTTCTGCGGCCGGCGGCAGCGTGCGGGGCGATCGGCTGTAGAAGGCGGGCCTGCGCATCGGAGAACCTCCGGCAAATAAGAAGCGTGAAGGAGTTCACAGTAGCACGCTTTCCGCGCCTGTGCATCCCTTCGGGCATCATGGCGCGATGCCTTCGTTCGTCGATACCCACTGTCACCTGGACGCGCCCGAATTCGGTGCCGAGATGCCGCAGATCCGCGCCCGCGCGGCGGCGCAAGGGGTTTCCCTGTGCGTGATTCCGGCCGTGGCCGTCTTCAACTTCGACACCGTGCGCGAGCTGGCCCACAAGCAGGGCGATGCCTACGCGCTGGGCATCCACCCACTTTGCACGGGCAAGGCCGAGGACGCCGACCTCGAAGCGCTCGATGCGGAACTGACCGCGCGGCAGGGCGACCCGCGGCTCGTGGCGGTCGGCGAAATCGGCCTCGACTACTTCGTCGAAGGCCTGGACGGCCCGAAGCAGGCGCGTTTTTTTCACACTCAGTTGCAACTGGCACGCAAGCATGGGTTACCCGTCCTGATCCATGTGCGGCGTTCCGTCGACCAGGTGCTCAAGCACCTGCGCCAGACGTCGGGCGGCCGGCCATGGCAGGGCATTGCGCATGCGTTCAACGGCAGCGAGCAGCAGGCCAATGCCTGCATCGCGCTCGGGCTCAAGCTCGGCTTCGGCGGCGCGGTGACCTTTGAACGCGCGCTGCAGCTGAGGCGGCTCGCGACCACACTGCCCCTCGGCGCGATCGTGATGGAGACGGATGCGCCCGACATCCAGCCGCACTGGCTCTACCGCACGCAGGCGCAGCGCGATGCGGGCGAAGCGCAGGGGCGCAATGAGCCCGGAGAGCTGCCGCGCATCGCCGAAGTGGTCGCTGGATTGCGTGGCATCGGCATCGATGCGCTGGCCGCAGCCACCACCCGGAATGCAGTCGAAACGCTGCCGAAGCTCGAAAGCCTGATGGCTTTGTCGGAACGCGCGCCGCACCCCGCGTAGGCCAACGCCCCGAGTTGCATGGACGCGGGCAGAGTCCGACTTTTTGCTGTCATCCTTGAGGTTCGGAGCGGCGTTGCTTGCACAGTGGCAAGTCCGTCACTCCAACACTTCACTCAAAAAGGAGTCTTCCATGACCACATCTTTCATTCGCACCATGCCTGTCGTGCTCGCCCTGGCGCTCGCCTCCATCGGCGTGTCCGCCGTGGCCCAGACCACCGCCCCGGCTGCCGCGCCTGCAACGGCCGAGCCCACCACCACCGAGAAGGTGAAGGAAACCGGCAAAGAGGCAGTGGATGCCACCAAGCGCACGACCAAGAAGGCTGTGAACGCCACCGAAAATGGCGCCGAAAAGGCCTGGGATGCCACCAAGAGCACCACCAAGAAGGCCGCGAATGCCACCGAGCGCGGCACCAAGAAGGCCTGGACCGCGACCAAGAAAACCACCAAGAAGGCCACCAACGCCACCAAGAACGCAGCTGTGAAGACCGGCGACGCCGTTGAAACCGCCGGCCACAAGACGGCCGACGGCATGCGCAGCACCGGCGCGGCCATCGGCGAGAAGATTCCTGGCACGGCGGAGAACGCAGCTGCCAAGAAGCAATAAGACTGGCTTTCCGGCCTCGACAAGAGAACCCGCTTCGGCGGGTTTTTTTGTGCGCGGCGACAGTGCCAAGATGCAGCCCATGAATCCCCCCACCGCACCCGACCCCGACACCCTGGTGCTCACAGGCCTCGCGCCCATCGTCTCGCCCGCCACCGTCGTGCTGATCCTCGGCAGCTTCCCGGGCGTTCGTTCGCTCGCGCAGCAGCAGTACTATGCGCATCCCCAAAACCAGTTCTGGAAAATCTTGCAAGCCGTCTGGCCCGACCACCCGCTGCCGACCGGCGCAGACAGCTACGAAAAGAAGAAGGCGTGGCTGCTCGATCGCGGCCTGGGCGTGTGGGACGTGTATGCGGCCTGCGAGCGCGAAGGCAGTCTCGATTCGGCGATCCGCTCGCCCGTCGTGAACGACATCGCCGGCCTCGCGCTGCCCAAGCTCGCCGCCATCGCCCACAACGGCGGCGAAAGCTTCAAGCATGCACGCCACACGCGCACCCTCGGAGTGCCGGTCTACCAGCTGCCTTCCACCAGCCCCGCCAATGCGTCGTGGAGCTTCGAGCGAAAGCTCGCGGCCTGGCGCGAGGTCTTCGACGCTCACAAACTCATCTGATGGCAACGCGCACCACCCCTGTCCTTCCCGAAGTCAATTTTTCCGACTGGGGCGACATCCGCTATCTGCACCTGGGCACCGAATGGGTCCAGGGCTCGATGAAGCTCGATGCGCCGTTCGAGATCGAACTCGAATACGTGCAACGCATGATGGCCTGGTTGCTCTTCGTCGATGGCAAGTCCGTCGCCAGCCGCCATGCCATGCAACTGGGCCTCGGCGCGGCCACGCTCACCAAGTTCAGCCGCAAGACGCTGCGCATGCGCACCACGGCGGTCGAGCTCAATCCGCAGGTGGTGTCGGCCTGCCGCGGCTGGTTCAAGCTGCCGGCGGACGACCCGAAGCTGCGCGTGGTGATCGCCGATGCGGCGGTGGAAATCCGCAAGCCCGAGTGGCACGGCACGGTCGATGCTTTGCAGGTCGACCTGTACGACCATGAAGCGGCCGCGCCGGTGCTCGACAGCGAAGACTTCTATGCCGACTGCCGCGCGCTGCTCACCGAAGACGGCTGCATGACGGTCAACCTCTTCGGCCGCTCGTCCAGCTATGAGCGCAGCCTGGAGAAGATCGCCGCCGCCTTCGGCGCCGATGCCGTCTGGGCCTTCAAGCCGACGCGCGAAGGCAACACGGTGGTGCTGGCGCAGCGCACGCCCAGCCGTCCCAAGCGCGAGGTGCTTGCCGAGCGCGCGCAAACGATCCAGACTCGCTGGAGTCTGCCCGCGCCGAAGTGGCTGCGGGTGTTCAAGCCCCTGAATACTTCCATCACCCGGCCTCCCGGCTCATGAGCGCTGTTCCCGCCGTTTCCGCCCCCGCACCTCTGGCAACCCGCCACGAGGGCCCGCTCGAGCTGCGTCGCCTGATCGAATGGCTGGCCACCGACGGCGTGATTTCTCCCGTCGAAGCCAAGCGCACCATCGCGCGCTGCGCCCAGGCCGAGAGCCGCCAGGCGCCGCTGGTCCGCCTGGCCAACGTGGCGATGACCCGCGAGAGCGACAACAAGCCGCTCGACCTCGAAGCGCTCACGCAATGGCTCGCGGGCCGCGCGGGCCTCGCGTACCTGCGCATCGATCCGCTCAAGGTCGACGTGGGCAAGGTGGCCGACACCATGAGCGCGGCCTACGCCGAGCGCCACAAGGTGCTGCCGGTGCAGGTGCTGCCCCATGAGGTGGTGGTGGCGACGGCCGAGCCCTTTCTCACCGACTGGATCTCCGAAGTCGAGCGCCAGTCCAAGCGCACGGTGCGGCGCGTGGTGGCCAACCCGGCCGACATCCAGCGCTACACCGCCGAGTTCTTCGCGCTCGCGAAGTCGGTGCGCGCCGCGCAGAAGGCGGGCGGCAACACCGGCGGCGCAAGCTTCGAGCAACTGGTGGAACTGGGCAAGAGCACCAGGCAGCTCGACGCCAACGACCAGAGCGTGGTGCAGGTGGTCGACTGGCTCTGGCAGTACGCCTTCGACCAGCGCGCGAGCGACATCCACCTGGAGCCGCGGCGCGAACAGGGCGTGATCCGTTTCCGCATCGACGGCATCCTGCATCCCGCCTACCAGATGCCGATGGGCGTGATGAACGCGATGGTCGCGCGCATCAAGCTGCTGGGCCGCATGGACGTGGTGGAAAAGCGCCGTCCGCTCGACGGCCGCATCAAGACCCGCAACATGCGCGGCGACGAAGTCGAAATGCGCCTGTCGACCTTGCCGACCGCCTTCGGCGAGAAGATGGTGATGCGGATCTTCGACCCCGACACCGCCGTGAAGGACCTCGACGCCCTGGGCTTCGCGCAGCACGATGCGCAGCGCTGGGAGCAACTGGTGACGCGGCCCAACGGCATCATTCTGGTGACCGGCCCGACGGGTTCGGGCAAGACCACCACGCTGTACTCCACGCTCAAGCGCGTGGCGACCGAAGAAGTCAACGTGAGCACGGTGGAAGACCCGATCGAAATGATCGAGCCCTCGTTCAACCAGACGCAGGTGCAGCCGCAGCTGGACTTCGGTTTCACCGAGGGCCTGCGCGCGCTGATGCGGCAGGACCCGGACATCATCATGGTCGGCGAAATCCGCGACCTCGCCACCGCCGAGATGGCGGTGCAGGCCGCGCTCACCGGCCACCTGGTGTTCAGCACGCTGCACACCAACGACGCACCGAGCGCCATCACGCGGATGATGGAACTGGGCGTGCCGTCGTACCTCATCACCGCCGTGATGCTGGGCGTGCTCGCGCAGCGCCTGGTGCGTACGCTGTGCCCGCACTGCAAGCAGCCCGACGACGCGGTCACGCGCGAGAGCCTGGAAGCCATCGTCAAGCCCTGGCAGATCACCGGCTCGGTGCGTGCCTACAAGCCGGTGGGTTGCGTCGACTGCCGCATGACCGGCTACATGGGCCGCATGGGCCTGTACGAACTGCTGAGCGTGACCGAAGCCTTCAAGGACAAGGTCACCAAGGAGCCCAACCTCACGGGCCTCAGGCGCCAGGCCGTGATCGATGGCATGCGGCCCCTGCGCCTGGCCGGCGCGCTGCGCGTGGCCGAAGGCGTGACCACCATCGAAGAGGTGCTGAGCGCCACGCCTCCGCTGGAGTGATGTGTTGCCCTTTGGGTTAACCCTAATCCATCGGTTAGTGAAATCCACATCGGCCTGACCGCCAGCTGACTGGACAATCCCGCATCGAAACTTGTTCGAGGAGACTGTTCGTGAAAATCAAGAGTCAGAAAGACTTTTTCTCGGGACTGATGTTCACCGTCGTGGGTGTGGGGTTCGCCTGGGGCGCCACCACCTACAGCGTGGGCAGCGGCGCCCGCATGGGGCCCGGTTACTTCCCGTTGATGCTCGGCATCCTGATGTCCCTGATCGGCCTGGGGATCATGTTCAGCGGCCTCACCGTTGAAACGACCGACGGCGAAAAGATCGGCAAATGGGCCTGGAAGCAGGTGGTGTTCATCCTGGGCGCCAACCTCGCATTCGGCATCCTGCTGGGGGGCCTCCCGAGCATCGGCGTGCCGGCCATGGGAATGATCATCGCGATCTACGCGCTCGTGATCATCTCCAGCCTCGCGGGCCACGAGTTCAAGCTGCCCACCGTGCTCGTCCTGGCGACGGTGCTTGCCATCGGCAGCTACATCGCATTCATCTGGGCGCTCAAGCTGCAGATCCAGGTCTGGCCGACCTTCATCACCGGTTGAGAAGAAAGCTGCTCACATGGAACTGTTTGAACACCTCTCGATGGGTTTTGGCGTTGCCTTTACCTTCACGAACCTGCTGTACTGCCTGGTCGGCTGCATCCTGGGCACGCTGATCGGCGTGCTCCCGGGCATCGGCCCGGTCGCGACCATCGCGATGCTGCTGCCCGCCACGTACGCGCTGCCGCCAGTGTCGGCGCTGATCATGCTGGCCGGCATCTATTACGGCGCGCAATACGGCGGTTCCACCACCGCCATCCTGGTGAACCTGCCGGGCGAATCGTCCTCGGTGGTGACCGTGATCGACGGCTACCAGATGGCGCGCAAGGGCCGTGCGGGTCCGGCGCTCGCGGCTGCGGGCCTGGGCTCGTTCTTCGCGGGTTGCGTCGGCACGCTGATCCTGGCCGCCTTCGCACCGCCGCTGACCGAACTGGCCTTCAAGTTCGGCCCGGCCGAGTACTTCTCGCTGATGATCCTGGGCCTGATCGGCGCCGTGGTGCTGGCTTCGGGCTCGCTGCTCAAGGCCATCGCGATGATCGTGCTGGGCCTGCTGCTGGGACTGGTCGGTACCGACGTGAACTCGGGTGTCGCGCGCTACAGCTTCGACATTCCCGAACTCACCGACGGCATCGGCTTCGTGGCGATCGCCATGGGCGTGTTCGGCTACGGCGAAATCATTGCCAACCTCTCGCGTCCGGACGACGAGCGTGAAGTGTTCACCGCCAAGGTCTCGGGCCTGTTTCCGACCAAGGAAGACTTCAAGCGCATGGTGCCCGCCATCCTGCGCGGCACGGCGCTGGGTTCTGCCCTGGGCATCCTGCCTGGCGGCGGTGCGCTGCTGGCGGCTTTCGCGGCCTACACGATCGAGAAGAAGACCAAGCTGAAGCCGGGCGAAGTGCCCTTCGGCAAGGGCAACATCCGCGGCGTGGCGGCTCCCGAGTCGGCCAACAACGCCGGTGCGCAAACCTCCTTCATCCCGCTGCTGACGCTGGGCATTCCGCCCAACGCGGTGATGGCGCTGATGGTGGGCGCGATGACCATCCACAACATCCAGCCGGGCCCGCAGGTGATGACCAGCAATCCGGAACTGTTCTGGGGTCTGATCGCCTCGATGTGGCTGGGCAATGCGATGCTGATCATCCTGAACCTGCCGCTGATCGGCATGTGGATCAAGCTGCTGTCGGTGCCGTACAAGTTCCTGTTCCCGGCGATCGTGCTGTTCTGCGCGATCGGCGTGTACTCGACCAACAACAACACCTTCGACATCTGGATGGTGGGCATCTTCGGTCTGGTGGGCTACACCTTCTTCAAGCTGGGTTGCGAGCCTGCGCCGCTGCTGCTGGGCTTCATCCTCGGGCCGATGATGGAAGAGAACCTGCGCCGCTCGCTGTTGCTGTCGCGTGGCGACTGGAGCGTGTTCGTCACGCGTCCGATCTCCGCGAGCCTGCTGGCTGCTGCTGCATTGCTGCTGGTGATCGTGCTGCTGCCTGCGGTGAAGTCGAAGCGTGAGGAAGCCTTCGTCGAGGAATAAACGGGCTTCGGCTCTCTTTGGAAATACGGCGTCTTCGGGCGCCGTTTTTTATTTCGGTGGCTGTGGTTCGGGGTGTGTGCACAGGCCACCGGGTGCTCCCCTCCGCGAATGTCCTCCGGCCTGCGGCCTCCCCCTTGATTTCGCTGCGGGGAGCACCCGATGCCCTGCGCACTTGGGCACGCTGCCGGTGTGCGGCCGATCAACAACCGCTGTGTATGACGATCACGCCGATGGGGTGCCTTGCGCAGCGAAATCAAGGAGGAGCCCGAAGGGCGGGGGACATTCGCGGAGCAAGGTACCCCGTCGGCGTGATCGCGCCCCGAATGCCTCCTACGGCTTGCTAGCACGCAGCGGCTTCATGTGCTGCCGAGCCATCGCGAGAAAAGCCAGTGCAGCCGGGCTGAGCGGATGCTTGGCCAGCCGCACCGCGACGACCGGGTATTCGAGCGTGGGACGCGTGACCGCCACCGCGCGCAGGTTTCCGGGCATCAGCACCTCCACGTAGCGCGGCAGCAGCGCCACGCCCGCGCCTGCCTGTATGAGGCCGAAGGCCGTCGACAGCATCGACACGTGGTGCACCACGTGCGGATAAACGTTGGCCACGCTCGACAGCTGGCGGCTCACCGCGCGCCAGATGTTGGCGCCGGGGTTGACGTGGATGAAGGGCAGCGCGTCCAGGTGCTTCGCATCGACCACCACGCGTTGCGCGAGCGGATGGTCGTCGCGCACGAAGAGGGCCATGCGTTCAGTGAACAGCGGCTCGGTCGCCAGTTCCGAGTGCTTCTGCCCGATGTCGGAGCCGAAGCCCAGGTCGGCCTCCTGCGAGAGGATGCGCGAAATCATCTGCTCGGCCGTGCTGTCCAGCAGCGTGGTCGCCAGCGTCGGGTGCTTCTGCGAAAAGCGCCCGAGCATCGGCGGCAGCAGGGCGCCCGCCGTGAGGTGGCCCACGGCCAGTACCACGCGCCCCTCGCGCAGCTGCGACTGCGAACGGCAGGCGCCAACCGACTCGTCGATCAGCCGCAGCGCCCGCACGGCCGTCTCGACCATCACCTGGCCCGCGCTCGTCAGCTGGATGCGGCGGCCCCGCACGATGAGCGGCTGGCCGAGCTGTTCCTCCATGCGCTTGACCAGATGGCTGATGGCCGGCTGCGTCAGCTGCAGGCTCTCGGCCGCCAGCGTGAAGCTGCCCGATTCGGCCACCGCCGCCAGCGCCCGCAGTTGCTGCAGCGAGACCTCTTCCGTGGCGTTCTTTGTCATAAGCCGCGCTCATAGTTGAATAAGCGGAATTATCTGGCTTGATGCGCGGCGGCTGCATAGCATTCGAGTTTTGCCACGGGGCCAGAATCCAAGCACCATGAAAAGAATCCAGTTCCTTCAAGGGGCCGCCGTTGCGCTGCTGTGCATGGCCGCATCGTCCGCCAGCCTGGCGCAGGGCTATCCGAACAAGCCGATTCGCCTGATCGTGCCCTTCCCTGCGGGCGGCGCCACCGACCTCTTCGCCCGCACGCTTGGGCAGAAGATGGGCGAGAAGCTGGGCACCCAGCTGATCATCGACAACAAGCCCGGCGCCGGCGGTGCCATCGGCTCAGACCAGGCCGCCAAGGCCCCGCCCGACGGCTACACGCTGCTGCTGGCCACCACCAGTACGCACTCGATCGGCCCGGCCGTGATGCAGAAGCTGCCCTACGACACGGTGCGCGACTTCACGCCCATCGGCCATGTGGGCGATGCGCCCAGCATCATGCTGGTGCCGGTCACCTCGCCCGCGAAGACAGTGCGCGAGTGGATCGATTACGCGAAGAAGAACCCCGGCAAGCTCAACTACGCATCGAGCGGCAACGGCACCATCGTGCAGCTCACGGCGGAGCTCTTCAAGGCGCAGGCCGGCGTGTTCGTGACGCACATTCCCTACAAGGGCACGGCGCTCGCCATTCCCGACCTGATCAGCGGAAAGATCGACGTGCTGTTCGACTCGCTCCCCACCGGCATGCCGCATGTGCGCGACGGCCGGCTGCGCGCCCTGGGCGTGACCACGCTCAAGCGCTCGCCGCTCGCGCCCGAACTGCCGCCGATTGCCGACACGCTGCCGGGCTACGAGTCGAACACCTGGTTCGGCTTCTATGGTCCGAAGAACCTGCCCGCCGACATCGTGGCGCGCGTCAACAAGGCGGCCAACGAGGCCATCGCCGATCCGGAAGTGAAGGACAAGCTCGCGCGCCTGGGCATCGAGCCGGCCGCCGCAGGCACGCCCGAACAGTTCGCGAAGATGGTGGCCATCGACGCCGCCAAATGGAAAAAGATCGTCGTGGACCGCAAGATCACCAACGAGTAATTGGCTCGCCCCCAGTCTGCGCGCACTTCGTGTCGCTTCGCCAACCCCCTACCGGGGGCAACACCTGCGGGCCGGCAAAGCCGGTTCCGCGGTGTTCCTGAAAAAAACGTCAACCCTGAAAGCTCGGTATGAAGTTTGACTACGCCAACCCCTACCTCTCCACGCGCATCCCGATCTTCGCGCGCAACGTGGTGTCCACCTCGCACCCGCTCGCTTCGCAAGCGGGCCTGCGCATCCTGCAGCAGGGCGGCAATGCGGTCGATGCGGCCATTGCCACCGCGGCCGTCATGACGCTGGTCGAGCCCGTGAGCAACGGCCTGGGCAGCGATGCCTTCTGCATCCTGTGGGACGGCAAGGAACTGCACGGCCTCAATGCCTCGGGCCCTGCGCCCAAGGCCTGGACGCCCGAGTACTTCAAGGCCAAGTACGGCGCCGATGCCGCCACGCCGCCGATGCGCGGCATCGACTCGGTCACCGTGCCGGGCGCGGTGCGCGGCTGGGTCGCGATGAGCGAGCGCTTCGGCAAGCTGCCGTTCGCAGACCTGCTGGCACCGGCCATCGACATCGCCGAGCGCGGCTACCTCGTGCCGCCGGTGGTGCAGGGCAAGTGGGCGGCGGCCACGCCGCTGCTGGGTTCGCAACCCGGCTTTGCCCAGGCCTTCCTGCCCTGGGGCCGCGCGCCCGAAGTGGGCGAGCTGTTCCGCTTTACCGCGGCGGCGCGCGCGCTCAAGGCCATTGCCCGCACCAAGGGCGAGGCCTACTACACCGGCGAGATTGCCGAGGCACTGGCGAAGTTTTCGAGCGAGCAGGGCGGCTCGCTCACGGTGGCCGACCTCGCGGCCTACCAGCCCGAGTGGGTCAAGCCCATCTCGCGCGACTACCGGGGCCACACGCTGCACGAGATTCCGCCGAACGGCCAGGGTATCGCGGCGCTGATCGCGCTCGGCATCCTCGAGAAGTTCGACATCGCGTCGCTGCCGGTCGATTCGGTCGCATCGCAGCATCTGCAGATCGAGGCGATGAAGCTGGCCTTCGCCGACGTGTACCGCTACGTGTCGGAGCCATCGTCGATGACGGTGACCCCCGCGCAAATGCTCGATGACGCCTACCTCGCATCCCGTGCCAGACTCATCGATGTGAAAAAAGCGCAGGACTTCAAGGCCGGCAACCCCGTCAAGGGCGGCACCATCTACCTCACCGCGGCGGACGAGAGCGGCATGATGGTGAGCTTCATCCAGAGCAACTACATGGGCTTCGGTTCGGGCTGCGTGGAGCCCGAGTTCGGCATCAGCCTGCAGAACCGCGGCCACGGCTTCAGCCTCAAGACCGAGAGCCCGAACGTGGTGGCACCGGGCAAGCGGCCGTTCCACACGATCATTCCGGCCTTCCTGACCAAGGACGGCCAGCCGGTCATGAGCTTCGGCGTGATGGGCGGCAACATGCAGCCCCAGGGCCACATGCAGACGCTGGTGCGCATGCTCGACTACAAGCAGAACCCGCAGGCCGCCTGCGATGCGCCGCGCTGGCGCTTCAACGCGGGGCTGGAGATCAACGTCGAGGCCGCGATGAACGCGGACACCGTGCAGGGCCTGCGCGACCTCGGCCATCACCTGGACGTGATCAACGACTCGTACCAGGACTTCGGCGCCGGCCAGTTCATCTGGCGTGCGGGCGATCCGTCGGTCGAGGGCTACGTGGCCGCCAGCGACCCCCGCCGTGACGGCGTGGCGGCAGGGTTTTAACGAGCGCGCGATGATCGGGGGATGACCAAGACCGCCGCGCAGACCGGCATTCCCCATTCTTCTACTGCAGGCGACGCAAGGAGCATTGCGCCCGGCCTCATCCTCGCCTCGCTGGGCGCCATCGCGTTCAGCGGCAAGGCAATCATCGTCAAGCTGGCCTACCGCTACGGCGTCGATGCCATCACGCTCATCATGCTGCGCATGCTCTTTGCATTGCCGCTGTTCGCTGTGATGGCGTGGTGGGCGGGGCGCGGCAAGCCGGCGCTCAGCTTTCGCGACTGGCTCGGTGTCGTCGGCCTGGGCTTCTCGGGCTACTACCTCGCGAGCTTTCTGGACTTTGCGGGGCTCGCTTACATCTCGGCGAGCTTCGAGCGGCTGATCCTGTACCTCAACCCCACGCTGGTGCTGCTGTTCGGCTGGCTCCTGTACCGACGGCGTGCCACGCGCCCGCAGGTGCTGGGCATGATCGTGAGCTATGCCGGCGTGCTGCTGGTGTTCGGCCACGAGCTCTGGACCGGTGGTGGCGGCAAGGGCGGCGGCGCCGCGGCCTGGGGCGCGTTCCTCGTGTTCCTGAGCGCGGTGAGCTATGCGGGCTACCTTGTCTACAGCGGCGAGTTCGTCAAGCGCCTGGGCTCGCTGCGGCTCGTGGGCCTGGCCACCACGGTGGCGTGCGTGCTGTGCATCCTGCAGTTCGTGCTCACGCGGCCGATCGACGTGGCATTGCAACTGGCACCCCAGGTCATCTGGCTCTCGGTGCTCAATGCCACGGTGTGCACGGCGGTGCCTGTCCTGATGGTCATGATGGCCATCGAGCGCATCGGCCCCGCGGTGGCGGCGCAAACCGGCATGATCGGCCCCCTGTCGACCATCCTCATGGGGGTGGTCATACTCGATGAGCCGTTCACCGCGTGGATCGCGGCCGGCACGGTGCTCGTCATTGCGGGCATCTTCGTTTTCACACGCAAGGGGCGCGAAGCCCCTGCACGTTAGGAGCAACAAACATGGATCTGGGCATTGCAGGCAAGACCGCGCTGGTGTGCGGCGCGAGCAAGGGACTGGGCTACGGCTGCGCCGAGGCGCTGGTGCGCGAAGGCGTCAACGTGGTGATCGTGGCGCGCGGCGCCGAGGCGCTGGAAGCGGCTGCGAAGAAGCTGGCAGACGTGGCCGTCGCATCGGGCGCTCCGTTCGTCAAGCACGTGGCGGCCGACATCACCACCGAAGCCGGCCGCGCGGCCGTGTTCGCGCTGGGCCATGACTTCGACATCGTCGTCACCAACGCCGGCGGCCCGCCGCCCGGCGACTTCCGCAACTGGGACCGCGAGGCATGGATCAAGGCGGTCGACGCGAACATGCTCACACCGATCGAGCTCATCAAGGCCACGGTGGACGGCATGGCCGAGCGCGGGTTCGGCCGCATCGTGAACATCACGTCGAGCTCGGTGAAGTCGCCGATCGACATCCTGGGTCTCTCGAACGGCGCGCGCAGCGGTCTCACGGGCTTCGTGGCCGGCGTGGCGCGCACGCCCATCGCGGCGCAGGGCGTGACCATCAACAACCTCCTGCCCGGCTCCTTCGAGACCGACCGCCTCAGGGGCACGATGGCAGGCACGGCGCAGAAGACCGGGCAGGACTTCGACACCGTGTGGGAAGCCCGGAAAAAGAACATTCCCGCCAAGCGCTTCGGCACGCCGGCCGAGTTCGGCGCCATCTGTGCATTTCTCTGCAGCCAGCAGGCCGGCTACATGACCGGGCAGAACGTGCTGGCGGACGGCGGCGCCTACCCCGGCACTCACTGAGCTGGATCGCGGGTCGAGGGGAGGCGCGTCGTGAACAGGGCGTCTTTTGAAAAGATCACGCTGGTGTCGGTCACCGGCCTAGCCGACGCACGCGGCGCGGCCATGGCCCTGCAGCACAGCCAGGCGCAGATGCCCGGCGCCCGTGCGCTCCTGTGCAGCCCGCAGGCGCCCGCCGACCTGGCACCGGGCATCGACCATGTGCCGATCGCGCCGCTGAACTACCACGAGTACGGCTGGTTCATGATGTTCGCGCTCTGGCGGGTGGTGCAGACCGAGTTCGCGCTGGTGGTGCAGGAAGACGGCTGGGTCGTCAACGCAGACAACTGGCGCGACGAGTTCCTCGACTGCGACTACATCGGTGCGCCGATCCACCTTGCGAAGATCGACACGCCAGAAGGCACGTACTGGCGCAACCGCTTCGAGTGGAACGATGAATTGCACAAGCTTGGCCATGTCGTCACGCCGATCCAGAACGGCGGCTTCAGCCTGCGCAGCCGCCGCTTCATGCGGGCGCTTGTCGACCATCCGCACATCCGCATCGAAATTCCGCCGCCCGATGCGGTGGAGGGCGATCCGCTCAGGATGCACTGGCAGCACAACGCGCTGCTCGAAGACGTGCAGCTCAGCGGGGTGCTGCGTCCGGCGCTCGAAGCCGCCGGCATGCGCTTCGCGCCGCTGGAGCTGGCGCGCAGCTTTGCCATCGAGCATGCGGGGCCGCAGCTGCACCAGGGCTACAACGCGATGCTGCTGTTCGGACACCATGCAAAGGTGCGGCAACTGGCGAGCCTTGCGCCGCTCACGCTGCGCTCGCTGATTCCGCTCTCGCAGCTCGACGCCTGGTACGGCGAGCGCGACATCCTCCAGATGTTCGAGCGCAACGGCTACCGCATCGAGTTCGCGCCCGAGCCCGTGGCGTTGGATGCCACGCCGCGCAAGGTGTACGACTGCATCACCTACAACGGCGAGGCCGACATCCTTGCGGCGCGGCTGCACGAACTCGCCGACGTGGTCGACTGCTTCGTCATCGTCGAGGCCGATCGCACCTTCAGCGGCAAGCCGAAGGCGCTGCGCTTCGATGCCACCGACCCGCGCATCGCATCGTTCCTGCCTCGCATCCGCTATGTTGCCGTGCACGACATGCCTGTCGTCGAAGAGGCAGCGGACGCGGTGCCTGTGGTGGGCGACTGGCTCTCCGACACGCCGAAGTCCGGCTTCTGGATTCGCGAGAAATTCCAGCGCAACCAGATCGTGCGCGGCCTTCACGATGCGATGCCCGACGACCTGATCCTGATCTCCGACGCCGACGAGATTCCGCGCGCGTCGGGGGTGCGCGCCATGCGGGACGACCGCCAGCACCAGGTCTTCGGGCTGTGCCTGGCGTTCTATTACTTCTACGCGAACTACCGCAATGTCGAAGGGCCGGAGGCTTCGTCGGTCTGGACGGTGGCGGCAACCCGCGCGCAGCTGGATGTGCTCACGCCCGACCAGTTGCGCATGCGGGTGCGCACCGGGGCGCAGCCGGCGCTGATCCTTGCGGAGGCCGGATGGCATCTCTCGTACCTTGCGATGGACGAGGACGCCGTGCGCGCCAAGATCCGCGGCTTCGCGCATCAGGAATACAACGCGCCGGAATTTCTCGCCGCCATCGACATCCCGTCGCTGCTGGCCTCGGGCAGGGACCTCTACGACCGCCCGGGCTACGCGTGGCGACTGGTGGAGCGCGACGAAGCGCCGCAGTGGCTGGCCGGCCAGCCGGCGCTGGCATACCTCTTTGCGCCGGCGCCTTAGCGACGCGACGACACCACGATCCCACCCACGATCAGCACGAACGCCACCCCGTGGTACCAGTGCGGCGCCTCGCGCAGGAATGCCGCCGACAGCAGCGCCGCAAACAGCGGCGTGAGGTTCATGAAGATGCTCGCCGCCTGCGGACCCGCGCGCTGCACGCCCGTGCCCCAGCAGCGGTAGGCCACCACAGCGGGGCCGATGCCGATGAACGCCATGGCGGCGACGAGCGGCCAGCCGAGGTCGATGTGGGCCTCGGCCAGCGTCCATTCGCCGGCGGCCAGCGCGCCCGACCAGACGAGGCCGAACACCAGCTGCGCCATCAGGAAGGCGGCCCAGTCCCGCCGCACCTGGGCGGGCTCGTGCGTGCGCGCCAGCATCCAGCTGTAGAAGGCCCAGGCGATGGTGCCCAGGATCATGTAGAGGTCGCCCGGCACTAGCCGCAGCCCGAGCAGCTGCCGCCATTCGCCACGGCTGAGCACCAGCAGCACGCCGAGCATCGACAGCAGCGCACCGGCGATCTCGCGCGCGCTGGTGCGGGCGCCGAAGAAAAGCATGCCGACAGCAAGCATCCACAGCGGCAGGCTGGAGCCCACCAGCGTGACGTTGATCGGCGTGGAGGTCTGCAGCGCCAGGTACTGGAAGGCGTTGTACAGGCCGATGCCCAGCAGCCCGAGCACCGCGTACCGCTTCCAGTGCGCCCAGAGCGGGCTGCCGATGCGCAGCACCGACGCCGCGAAGGGCAGCAGCAGCACGAAGGCGATCACCCAGCGCACGAAGTTCAGCGTGAGCGGCGACACCAAGTCGCGCACCAGCCGGCCGACGACGGCATTGCCGGCCCACAGCAGCGGCGGCGTGGTGAGAAGAAGGACGGTGAGAAACGTGAGGCGCGGCTGCGATGTCGACATTGCCGCCGACTCTACCGGCTCTGCGGGTGCATCGCCCCTGGCCGTCCTGAAAGGGCCAAACATGGCACGATGCGCCTCTTCTTATCCTGTGCGTGGAGACTGCAACGATGTTGAGCAAAGCTGTCCGTATCGACCGCCATGGCGGCCCCGAAGAACTGAAGATCGTCGACGTGGAAGTCGGCGAGCCCGGCCCCGGCGAGATCCGAATCCGCCACAAGGCCGTGGGCCTGAACTTCATCGATACCTACCAGCGCAGCGGGCTCTATCCGTTCCAGATGCCACTGCAGCTGGGCATGGAGGCCTCGGGTGTGGTCGAAGCGGTGGGCGAGGGCGTCACGCACCTGGCCCCCGGCGACCGTGCCGCCTATGCGAGCGGCCCGCCCGGCGCCTACAGCGAGTTGCGCGTGATGCCGGCCAGGAACGTCTGCAAGCTGCCCGAGGCCATCTCCTTCGAGACCGGCGCGGCCATGATGCTCAAGGGCCTGACCACGCAGTACCTGCTCAAGAAGACACTGCCTGCTGAGGGGCTGCAGCCCGGCGACTTCATCCTGTTCCATGCGGCGGCAGGGGGTGTCGGCCTCATCGCCTGCCAGTGGGCCAAGGCGTTGGGCCTGCAGCTGATCGGCACCGCGGGCAGCGATGCCAAGTGCAAGCTGGCCCTCGAATACGGCGCGGCGCACGCCATCAACTACAGCACCGAGAACTTCGCGGCCCGCGTGAAGGAAATCACCGGCGGCAAGGGCGTGAAGGTGGTGTACGACTCGGTGGGCAAGGACACCTACGAGGGGTCCATCGACTGCCTGCGTCCCTTCGGCCTGCTCGCCATCTTCGGCAACGGCTCGGGCCCGGTGCCGCCGATCAACCTCGGCACGTTGGCCTCCAAGGGCTCGCTCTACGTGACGCGGCCCACGCTGTTCACCCACATCGCCACGCGCGAAGCCACCCAGGCGATGGCCGACGACCTGTTCGCCGTGGTGGAAAGCGGCGCGGTGAAGATCCCGATCGACCAGCGCTACGCCCTGGCCGATGTGCAGCAGGCGCACCGCGACCTGGAAGCGCGCAAGACCACGGGCTGCACGATCCTGACGCTCTGACCAAACGGACGGACTGGCGTGCCGCCAGCCTTGTCCTACCCGGGGTGGGGTGTCATGCCTTCGACTTGCGGCGGGCGCATTTTGTAGGCTGTCTCCAAAGCACAGAGGCAGGACTGCTGACATGACCACCATCCGAACCTTCATCGTCGAAGACAACCCCACCATCCGCGAGAGCCTCGTGGGCACGCTGCGCGAGGTGGCAAGGGTCGATCCGGTCGGCGAGGCCGATACGGAAGCCGAGGGTTCGCGCTGGCTGACGCGCAACCCGGCGCAGTGGGACCTCGCCATCGTCGACCTGTTCCTGAAAGACGGCACGGGGTTTCGCGTGCTCGAAGCCTGCCGCCAGCGCCATCCGAGCCAGAAGATCGTGGTGCTCAGCAACTACGCCACGCCCGAAATCCGACGCAAATGCGCGAACCTCGGTGCCGACGCCGTGTTCGACAAGGCCACCGAGATCGACGACCTGATCGACTACTGCCAGCGCCGCCGTCAGGAGCGGTTCAGCTCTCAAGCTGCACACTGAGGTCGGGCATTCGGCGGCCTGCCTGCAAGGGATGCGGGTCTTCGCCGAAAATCACCCCTTCAGGGCGCGAGGAGCACGCGCCGGGCTCCGCAAATTGGCGACGAGATTCATGCGCGGAAATCACTCATTTTTCTGCCGTTGAATTTTTCTTGCCGCACGGGCCGTGTCGTGGGGCGCTTCCTCCCGTCATGTCCCGCTCCCGCTTTCTTCCCGACAACTTCACCTTCGCGCTTCTCTCGGTCGTCACCCTGGCCAGCCTGCTGCCCGCGAGTGGCGAGGTGGCGCACCTGTTCGAGATCCTGACGACAGTGGCCATCGGCCTCCTGTTCTTCCTGCATGGCGCCAAGCTGTCGCGCGAGGCGATCATGAACGGCATCACGCACTGGCGGCTGCACCTGCTGGTGTTCGGCAGCACCTTCGTGCTGTTTCCGCTGCTAGGCTTGGCGCTCAAGCCGCTGCTCCTGCCGCTGATGACGCCTGAGCTCTACACCGGGGTGCTGTACCTCTGCGTGCTGCCGGCGACGGTTCAGTCGGCGATTGCGTTCACGGCGATGGCGCGGGGCAATTTGCCGGCTGCTATCTGCAGTGCGTCGGCGTCGACGTTGCTGGGGGTGTTCATCACGCCCTTGCTGGTCAATCTCGTGGTGCTGCCGAACGGGGGGCATGCGACTTCTTCGCTGGGGTCGATCGGGCGGATTCTGCTGCAGTTGATGGTGCCGTTTCTGGTCGGGCATCTGCTGCGTCCCTGGATCGGGAAATGGATCCAGCGGCGTGCGGCGGTGCTGAAGTTCGTGGATCAGGGGTCGATCCTGCTGGTGGTCTATACGGCGTTCAGTGCGGCCGTGATCGAGGGGCTCTGGCGGCAGGTGCCTGCGCATGCGCTGGTCGGGTTGCTGGTGGCTTGTGCCGTGGTGCTGGGGCTGGCATTGGGGCTCACTACTTTGATGGCGCGCAAGCTGGGGTTCGATACGGAGGACGAGATCACGATCGTCTTTTGTGGCTCGAAGAAGAGCCTGGCGAGTGGGATTCCTATGGCGAAGGTGCTGTTTCCTTCGCATGCTGTGGGGGCCATCGTGTTGCCTTTGATGTTGTTTCATCAGATGCAGTTGATGGTTTGTGCTGTGTTGGCTCAGCGGTATGCGCGGCGAGGGCGCGGTGCTTCTGTTTTGAAAACGGCTGAGTAGTTTTTTTCCGAGGCCGGGACTCGCCCCGGCGGGCGACCTACTTTTCTTTGCTTCGCCAAAGAAAAGTAGGCAAAAGAAAGGCGACCCCACTGTCTGCGACCCCTTCGCGTTGCTACGGGGCAACCTGCGGTGCTCGCGTTTCGCGGGGTCTCGCCGAACTCGCTGCGCTCAGACAGCGGCGAGCCCTGATCCGCGAAACGCTGCGCTCCTCGGCGCAGCCAGAGGGGGGTGGAGACCAAACGGGCCTTTGCTTCGCTCGGCCTTTGGATTCAGCCGGGCCTTCGCTTCGCTCGGCGCCGGACTTGCTCCTTCCCCCTCTGGGGGAAGGTTGGGATGGGGGCAGGCAGAGCGCTCGATTAGCTACGCCGCTGCCCTCACCCCAACCCTCTCCCCGAGGGGAGAGGGAGTAATACGGGCCGAGCAAAGCGATGGCCCGCATTGTGTTGAGCGCCGAGCGCAGCGATGGCGCGCCCCAAAGCCCTTCTGTATGCGCCGAGGAGCGGAGCGTTTCGCGGATCAGGGCTCGCCCTTGTTTGAGCGAAGCGAGTTTGGGCGAGACCCCGCGGAACGTGAGCACCGCAGGTTGCCCGCAGCGAAGCGAAGGGACGCAGACAGCAGGGTCGCCTTTTCTTTGCTTACGTTCTTTTGGCGAAGCAAAAGAAAGTAAGTCGGCCGCCGGGCCGAGACCCGGCCTCGAAACCCAAAAGAAAGCACATCCCTCATCAGCCCCCGGAACCGCACGGGGAGGGCGAAGAAAAGCCCCAGACGCCCCGTCTGAGTGCCATATGCACCACAACAAGGGTATTCACGGACAAGCTGGCTCCATCCCCCCCACCCCGCTGGTACTTCCTTGCCGCAGTCGTTAAGCGCAAAGTCGCTCCGATTCACCCAATGGAGAAACCCGATGCCCACGTCCCGCCGTCTCCCCCTCCAACTCGCCATCCTGTCCGCCGCGCTCACGCTGTGCGGTATCTCGAACGCACAAACCAAGGAACTCACCTTCGCCCACCAGGACATGCTCGTCCCGCTGCGCCTTGTCATGGAATCCGGTGAGGTCGAAAAAGCCACCGGCTACAAGATCAACTGGCGCATGTTCTCCGGCGGCGGCGACGTCATCCGCGCGATGGCTTCAGGCGACGTGCAGATGGGCGAGACCGGCTCCAGCCCGCTCACCGCCGCAGCCAGCCAGGGCCAGGACATCAAGCTCTTCTGGATCTCGGCGGACATCGCCAACGCCGAGGCGCTCATCGCGCGCAACGCGTCGGGCATCAACAGCATGAAGGACCTGGCCGGCAAGAAGGTGGCCACGCCTTTCGTCTCTACCGCCCACTACCAGCTCATGGCCGGCATGAAGATGGACGGCGTCGACCCCAAGAGCGTCAACGTGATGAACATGCGTCCGCCGGAAATCGCCGCCGCATGGGAGCGCGGCGACATCGACGCCACCTTCATCTGGGACCCGGTGCTCTCCAAGATCAAGGGCACGGGCAAGACCATCGCCACCTCGGGCAGCATCGGCAAGCGCGGCGCGCCGACCTTCGAGGGCATCGTCGTCAACGCCAAGTGGGCCGCGGCCAACGAGCCTTTCATGATCGCGTTCGTCAAGGCACTGAACCGCGCCAATGACGAATACAAGGCCACCGGCAAGAGCTGGACACCCGATTCGCCGCAGACCAAGGCCATGGCCAAGTGGACCAAGGCCGACCCGAAGGACGTGTCTGCCGCGATGGCGCTCTACACCTTCCCGACCATGGCCGAGCAGGTCTCGCCCACATGGCTGGGCGGCGGCGCGGCCAAGGCGATGGCGGGCACGGCGGCCTTCCTGAAAGAGCAGGGCCGTGTGCAGGAAGTGAAGCCCGACTACGGCGCGTTCGTGACCACGGTGTACGTCGACAAGGCGATGGGCAGCAAGTAAGCGGGCGCCACTCGATGCCCACGCTCGACATCCGCGACCTCACGGTCAACTACGCCGTCAAGGGCGGCACGCTGCAGGCGCTGGCGCCCGTGAACCTCACCATGCACGACGGCGATTTCGTCGTTGCGCTCGGTGCCTCGGGCTGCGGCAAGACCACGCTGCTCAACAGCATCGCCGGCTTCCTTCCGCCTTCGACCGGCGAGATCCTGCTCGACGGCAAACCCGTCGTCGGCCCGGGTGCAGACCGCGGCGTCGTGTTCCAGAAGCACGCGCTCATGCCCTGGCTCAACGTGCGCGACAACGTGGCGCTGGGCCTGCGCCTGGCCGGCACGGGCAAGGCCGATCGCGACCGCATCGCCGAAGACAAGCTCGGCCTCGTCGGCCTGCAGCAGTACGCCGACCGCGCGGTGTACGAGCTCTCGGGCGGCATGCAGCAGCGCGTGGGCATTGCGCGCGCGCTTGCCAGCGACCCGGCCGTGCTGCTCATGGACGAGCCCATGGGCGCGCTCGATGCGTTCACACGCGAACAGGTGCAGGAGATCCTGCTCAAGGCCTGGTCCAAGTCGAACAAGATGGTGTTCTTCATCACCCACTCGGTGGAGGAGGCGCTGTTCCTCGCGACCCGCCTCATCGTGATGAGCCCCAGCCCCGGGCGCATCTCGCACGTCTACGACGACGTGCCGTTCTCGCGCCAGTACCTCGCGCACGGCGATTCGCGCAAGGTGAAGTCCGAGCCTGAATTCATCCGCATGCGCGAGGAGGTCTTGTCGATCATTCACCATCGCGAGGTTGCGCATGCCTGAGGTCACCATCGCATCGCCACGTGTTGTTCCTGCCGCCATGACACCGCCTTCCAAGCCCGCCGCGTCGCCGCCACCCGCACCGGGCGCCAAGCTCAAGACCAGCGCCTTCAAGGTGCCGGGCGAGGGCTCCAGCGTCGTCATCAGCGTGGTCACCGTGGTGTCGCTGTTCGCGCTGTGGTTCATCGTCACGAACATGGGCTGGGTCAAGCCGCTCTTCCTGCCGACGCCGCAGGCCGTGTTCCAGCAGTTCTACGAATACCTCACCGGCCAGGCCAACGACAAGCCGCTGTGGCAGCACTTCCTGGCGAGCATGTTCCGCGTGTTCTCGGCCTTCTTCCTCGCATGCGCCACAGCCATTCCGGTCGGCATCGCGATGGGCATGAGCCGCTTCTGGCGCGGCATCTTCGATCCGCCGCTGGAGTTCTACCGGCCGCTGCCGCCGCTCGCGTACCTGCCGCTCATCATCATCTGGTTCGGCATCGACGAGCTGCCGAAGGTGCTGCTGATCTTTTTGAGCTGCTTCGCGCCGCTGGCACTGGCCGCGCGCTCGGGCATGCGCAGTGCTTCACAGGAGCAGATCAACGCCGCGTACTCGATGGGCGCGAGCTACATGCAGGTGGTCCGCCATGTCATCCTGCCCTCGGCGCTGCCCGACATCCTCGTGGGCATGCGCATCGCCATCGGCTTCGGCTGGACCACGCTCGTGGCCGCCGAGATGGTCGCGGCCAACATGGGGCTGGGTCAGATGGTGCTGAACGCGTCGAACTTCCTGCGCACCGACATCGTCATCATGGGCATCATCGTCATTGGCGTGGTGGCGTATCTGTTCGACCTGCTGATGCGGTGGCTCGAGCGACGTCTCGTGCCCTGGAAAGGGCGCATGTGACAGGGGGCGAGACCGGCGAGGCGGGCGGCATTGCCGGCAAGGTGGGCGGGTCGCCCAGCGGCTCCATCGACTTCTCCAGGAAGTCGAGCATCGCGCGCATCGCCGCGCTGTTGTGGCGGCGCTGCGAGTAGGCCGCATACAGCCAGTGGTCGCGCGGCATGTGCTCGCGCAGCACCGGCACCAGCGCACCGCGCTCCAGGTGCGATTGCGCCAGCGGCTCCGGCACATAGGCCACGCCCACGCCACGCAGTGCCAGTTCGATGAGCGCCATCGCGTCGTTGGCCTCCATGCGGCTGTGCACCGCCACTTCGTGCGGCTTGCCGCCGGTCTCGAAGGGCAGGTGCGTGGTCGGCATCGACGCATAGCTCAGGATGTCGTGGCGGCCCATGTCCTCGGGCACCTGCGGAATGCCGCGCCGCGCCCAATAGGCCGGCGAGGCGCACACCACCATGTCGTACTGCACCAGCCGGCGCACGATGAGGTTCATGTCGTCGATGCGCCCGCCCGTCAGGTGGATGTCGATGCCTTCCTCGATCAGGTCGATGTCGCGGTTGGTGAACACCAGGCTCACGTACACGTCGGGGTAGAGGTTGATGAACGCGGCCATCACGTCCGAGAGCCAGCCGGCGATCATCCCGTTCGGCGCGCTCATGCGCAGCCGGCCCTTGGGATGCGAGCCGTGCGCCTGCAGGTCGTTGAGCGTGTTCTCGGCCATGGCCACCAGCTCGGCGCTGCGGTCCAGCAGCACCTGCCCGGCATCGGTGAGGCTCAGCGCGCGGGTGGAGCGGTTGAGCAGCCGCACGCCGCTGCGCGTTTCGAGTTCGGCCACATAGCGGCTGACCGTGGCCTTGGACATGCCGAGCGAATCGGCGGCGCGGGAGAAGCTGCGGCGAAACGCAACCTCGCGGAATGTTTTGATGAGATCGAGACCGTCCATGGATGGGCGCATTGTTCCAGCATCGGGAGTGGGGTTGCCTGCTGTAGGGGCATCCGGCGGCCCGGCGGCTGGTCAGGCTCAGGCCCTCGTCACCTCGGCCGGCGCAGGCGGATCGGTCCACCCGAGGACATCGCATCGACCTCTTCCGCACCACGGGTGACCGTCAGCAATCCCCTGGCCGCCAACGCCGCAGCCACCCGGCGCACCTCGGGCATGAGCGCCCGCCAGCCGGGCTCGCCTGTCGCCAGCGCGCGAGCAACATCCGACGGGCAGATCGAGGCGGCGGCATCGCGTTGCTGCAGCAGCGCCAGGATCGTCTGCTCGATCTTCTCGTCGGTCGCGTGCGTGGGGGCCTGGTTTGTCATCGGTCGGTCGGTCGGCTTGGCGTGCGGTGGTCTACAGGGAATCCGGCCGCTCGCGCATGCGGTCCGCGGTGCGCCGTATCGCGGCCAACTCGTCGGCGCCAAAGCGCCGCAGGTTCTGCGTCATCACCTTCGTGCGCGGGTTGTTCTCGAGCATGCGCGCATGGCGTGCCACGAAGTCCCAGTACATCACCGTCATCGGGCAGGCGCCTTCGCCGCCGCGCGTGCCCGGCTTGTAGCGGCAGCCGTCGCAGTAGTTGCTCATGCGGTGGATGTAGGCGCCGCCGGCGGCGTAGGGCTTGGTCACGAAACGCGCGCCATCGGCGTAGAGCGACATGCCCACCGTGTTCGGCAATTCGACCCACTCCACCGCATCCACATACACCGACAGGTACCACGCATGCACCTGCGCCGGCGCCACGCCGAAAGTGAGCGCGAAGTTGCCGGTGACCATCAGCCGCTGGATGTGGTGCGCATGGCCGGTTCTCAGCGTCTGGCCGATCGACTGCTTCATGCAGTTCATGCCGACGTTGCCCGTCCAGTACCAATCCGGCAGGTCTTCGTGGTGATCCAGTGCGTTGGCATCGGCCAGCTGCGGCATGCGCCACCAGTACACACCGCGCATGAACTCGCGCCATCCGAGAATCTGGCGCACGAACCCTTCCACCGATTCCAGCGGCGCTGCGCCTGCGCGCCACTGCGCCACGGCCGCATCGATCACTTCGCGCGGATCGAGCAGCTTCAGGTTCAGCGATGAAGACAAGAGCCCGTGATAGAGCACCGGCTCATCGGTCCACATCGCGTCCTGGAAGCGCCCGAAGTCCTGCAGCCTGAAGGCCATGAAGTCGTTCATGGCAGCGAGTGCCTGCTCGCGCGTGACCGGCCAGTCGAATTGCGCGGCGCTGCCGTAGTGGCCGCCGAAATGCGTTTCGACGTCGGCCAGCACCTCGCGGGTGACGGCATCGGGCGCGAAGGAGGGCGAAGGCGGCAGCATGCCCGGCCCGTTGCGCCCGAAGGCGCCGCGGTTGTCGTGGTCGTAATTCCATTGCCCGCCTTCGGGCTGGCCGCTTTCGTCGAGCAGCAGCTTGTGCTTGAGCCGCATGCGGCGGTAGAAGTCTTCCATCACGAGGCGGCGTTTTCCGTGCGCGTGCTCCGAGAACTCGGCGTGCGAGGCCATGAAGTGCAGGTCGTCGCGAACCACGAGCCGCACGCTCGCGGCCTGGCAGACCCTTGCGATCGTCTGTTCCAGACGCCATTCGCCTGCCTCGATCATCACGACCGCATCGGGGCGATGGTGCGACAGCGCGTGCGTCAACGCGGCCTCGATCGAGGGGAAGTCGTGCGTGCCGAGTTTCAAGTAGTCGATGGGCATGCCGCGCGCGGCGATGGCCTCGGCAAAGTGGCGCATCGCGGACAGGAAGATGGCCGTGCGCATCTTGGTGCTCGGAACGTGCTCGGACTCCTCGCGCACCTCGGCCATCCACACGCGGTCTTGGGCGGGGTCGAAGCCTTCGAGTGCCACGCTGGATGGGCTCAACTGGTCGCCAAGGACCACGACGAGATTGCGCATGGCATGTGTCATCGGCGAAGGTAGGGAAGTGCTTGCATGGTCAATCGGCGCGAGTGCATCGCCATCAGAATGTCGCTGCTATTTTCAGTCGTCCACTCAAGCCGATGTCAGCTTCTCACATGAACCCGGCGTCAACTCTAGCCCGAGGCGCCGCTCCCTGCGTGTTCACCGAGCAGGGCGTGGCAATGCCGTCTTCGGTGCTGGGCAGCCCGCGCGCCATCGCGGTCAACATCCAAACTTGCTTTGTCTGCGTACAGCCCTCCACCGCACCTGTTCAACGTGCCCTCCGAGGAGAACCACCATGCCGCAGAACATCACCTCCGCCCTCCACTGGGCAGAAAAAGGCCTGATCCCCGACCCCTTCCTCCGCCAAGGCATCCGCCGCCTCCTCAAGGCACGCCTGACCGAGCTCCAGGCCGGCAACCCCTTGGCCGCAGCCGAGATGACCCAGGACTTCCTCACCCAGATGCGCTCCGCCCACCTGGCCCCGCTCCCGGCGAAAGCCAACGAGCAGCACTACGAAGTCCCCGCCGCCTTCTTCGCCCAGGTCCTGGGAAACCACCGCAAATACAGCAGCTGCTACTGGCCCGAAGGCACCCACACGCTGGAGCAAGCCGAATCCGCCGCCCTCGCCGCCACCTGCGAACGCGCCGGCCTTGTCGACGGGCAAGAGATCCTCGAGCTGGGTTGCGGCTGGGGCTCCCTCACGCTCTGGATGGCCGCGAAGTACCCGAACAGCTGGATCACGGCGCTCTCCAACTCCAACTCCCAACGCGAATACATCGAAGGCCAGGCCACCCAACGCGGCCTTTCCAACGTCCGCGTGCTGACCCGCGACATCAACGCCTTCGACACTACCGACCGCTTCGACCGCATCGTCTCCGTCGAAATGTTCGAGCACCTGCGCAACTGGCCGCAGGCCTTCGCCAACGTCGCGCGCTGGCTCAAGCCGCAGGGGCGCTTCTTCATGCACGTCTTCGCGCACCGCGAGGCGCCGTACCCCTTCGAGGTGCGCGACGCGAGCGACTGGATGAGCAAGTACTTCTTCTCCGGCGGCATGATGCCCAGCGACGATCTCGCGCTGCATTGCCAGGACGACCTGCGCCTCTTGCGCCGCTGGCGTTGGGAGGGTAGCCACTACCAGCGCACGGCCGAGGCATGGCTGCGCAACATGGACGCGCGCCGCGACCAGCTGCGCCCGCTGTTCCAGGCCACTTACGGCGCCGAGGCCAACGTGTGGTGGACGCGCTGGCGGCTCTTTTTCATGTCGGTGGCGGAGCTGTTCGGCTTCGACGGCGGGCAGCGCTGGTGGGTGAGCCACTACTTGTTCGAGCGGCGCGCATGACAGCGGGCACGCTCGGCATCGCATTCGCCGGATTGGCATGGACCGCGCTGGTCGCGCTGCTCACTTGGCTCGCGAGCCTCGCGCGCCATGACGTGAGCCTGGTCGATCGCGTGTGGCCCGTGTGCATCGTCGGCGCGGGGCTCGTCTACTTCGCGCTGTTGCCGGGCCACACGCCGCGCGGCCTGTGCATGGCGGTGCTGGGCACGGCCTGGGCGGTGCGGCTTGGCCTCTACATCACCTGGCGCAACTGGGGCCACGGCGAAGACCGCCGCTACCAGGCGATACGCGCGCGCAACCAGCCGGGCTTTGCGTTCAAGAGCCTGTACCTCGTCTTCGCGCTGCAGGCGGTGCTCGCGTGGATCGTTTCCGCGCCGTTCCTGCCGGGCGTGGCGACGGCGAAGCCGCTCGGGTGGCTCGATGGGGTCGGCATCGCGCTGGCGCTCTTCGGCATCTTCTTCGAGGCCATCGGCGATGCGCAGATGGCGCGCTTCAAGGCCGACCGTGCGAACGAGGGGCGGGTGATGGACCGCGGCCTCTGGCGCTACACCCGGCACCCCAACTACTTCGGCGAGGCCTGCGTCTGGTGGGGGCTATGGCTCATCGCCATGGCGGGCGCGGGTTGGAGCGGCGGGTGGACGGTCGTCTCGCCGCTGCTCATGACCTGGCTGTTGCTGCGCGTCTCGGGCGTGCGCATGCTCGAGGAAGACATCGGCGAGCGCCGCCCCGCGTACCGCGACTACATCGCGCGCACCAACGCCTTCGTGCCAGGTCCGGTGCGCGACAACAACAACAACAACCCCAAGCCTTCATGAAAAACACACTCTTCCTACTGATCGCGCTGTGGTGCGGCGCCGCTGCGGCCACCGGCCCCGCCAGTGGCGAATGGAACTTCCGCGTGCTGCTGGACGACTCGCCCATCGGCGAGCACCGCTTCGCACTCGCCACCAATGGCGAAGAGCGCAGGCTGACCAGCGAGGCGGCGTTCGCGGTCAAGCTGCTGGGCGTCACGGTCTATCGCTACCGGCATTCGGCGACCGAGCAATGGCGGGGCGATTGCCTGCGCCAGCTCGCATCGAAGACCGACGACGACGGAACGCCCGAGAAGGTGGACGCGAGCACGACCGGCGATAGCAGCGCGTTGACGGTCACCACGGCCAAGGGCACGCAATCGCTCGACGGCTGCCTGATGAGCTTCGCCTACTGGAACCCCGCCATCCGCAAGCAGGAGCGGCTGCTCAACTCGCAGAGCGGCAAGATCGAAGCGGTGCAGGTGAGCCGCGCCGGCAGCGGCACGGTGGAGGTGCGCGGCCAGCCGGTGGCGGGCACGCGCTGGCGCATCACGACGACGGCCCAGCCCATCGACATCTGGTACTCGGCAGAGGGCGAGTGGATCGGCCTAGATTCCACCGTCAGCGGCGGCCGCAAGCTCAGCTACCGGTTGAAGTAGATCGCCTCAACGCGAGGCAACGACAACCGGCGCATCGGCCGTGTCCGCTGGCGACGGACTGCGCCCGATCATCCACGCGCACAGCGCCGAGACCGCACCCGCGAACAGCACGTACATGCAGATCTGCCAAGGCTCGCCGCCGCCAGACTTGAGGAGCGCGGTCGCGATGATCGGCGTGATGCCCGAGGCGAAGATGCCCGAGAACTGGTAGACGAAACTGATGCCCGTGTAGCGCACCTTCGCATCGAACAGGTCGCAGAACAGCGCGGCTTCGGGCCCGTACACCGAGGCATACAGAATGCCGAAGGGCACGATGATCGCGAGCCACACCGGCAGCACGTTGCCGCCGCTGTGCGTCATGAGCCAGAAGCCCGGAAACGCCGACACCGCCGTGATCAGCGACCCCCACATGTAGACCTTGGCGCGCCCCACCTTGTCGGAGAGCCGGCCGAAGAAGGGGATGAAGAAGATCATCACGATCGCCGCGGCCATCACGCCCAGCAGCGCTTCGGTGCGGCTGATCTTGATCGTGCTCGTGAGGTAGTTGATCGAGAACACGCCGAAGATGTTGAAGAACACGCCGTCGATGTAGCGCGCGCCCATGCCCTTCAACACATTGCCGGGGTAGCGGCGGATCATGTCCATGAACGGAATGCGCAGCTCGGCGTTGCGTGCCTTCACGGCCGCGAACTCGGGCGTTTCCTGCACGTGCAGGCGGATGTACATGCCCACCAGCACCATCACGCCGGAGATGAGGAACGCGATGCGCCAGCCCCACGCCATGAACTGCGCATCGGTGAGCAGCGACGACAGCAGCGCCACCACGCCCGAAGCCAGGCACAGGCCAATGGCCAGCCCGATCTGCGGCAGCGAGGCATAGAAGCCGCGCTTTTCCTTCGGCGCGTATTCATACGCCATGAGCACCGCGCCGCCCCATTCGCCGCCCAGGCCAATGCCCTGTGCAATGCGCAGCAGCAGGAGCAGCACGGGCGCCGCAATGCCGATCTGCGCATAGGTGGGCACCAGGCCGATCAGGAATGTGGCCACGCCCATGATCATCAGCGTGATGATGAGCATGCTCTTGCGGCCGATCTTGTCGCCGAAGTGGCCGAAGATCACGCCGCCCAGGGGCCGCGTGACGAAGCCCACCGCGAAGGTCGTGTAGGCCAGCAAAACCGACACCACCGGATCGCTGCCCGGAAAGTACAGCTTGCTGAACACGATGCCGGCCACCACGCCGTACAGGAAGAAGTCATACCACTCGATGGTGGCGCCCACCAGGGCGGAGATGACCACCCTGCGAATCGCTTTCTCGTCGGTTGCGCTCATGTGTTTGTCTCCAATGCGTTGTTGTCGGGTGGCCTCTTCGGGCCTTCGGTGCTAGTGCCTGGCGTCCTCTCTGATCAGGTCGACGGCCTTCTCGGCCATCATCACGGCGGGTGCGTTGGTGTTGCCGGACACCAGCGTCGGCATCGCCGAGCAATCGATGACCCTCAGGCCCGCGATGCCGTGCACGCGAAGGCGCGCATCGACGACCGCGAGCGGGTCGCTGCCCATGCGGCAGGTGCCGGTGGGGTGGAAGATGGTGGCGCCGTTGTTGCGGCAGAACTCGAGCAGGTCTCCGTCGCTCGCGGCCGTGGGGCCGGGTTTCACTTCGCGCTTCACGTAGGGGCGCATCGCGGGCGCATCGGCAATGGCGCGCGCGGCCCGCACGCCGGCCACGGTGGTGGCGCGGTCGAGCGCGGTGGCCAGGTAGTTGGGCTGCATCTCGGGCGGCTCGGCCGCATCGAGCGAGCGGATGCGGATGTGCCCGCGCGACTCGGGCCGCAGCTGGCACACCGACATCGTGAAGCCCGAATACGGATGCACCTTGCCGCCGGCCATGTCGGCCGAGAGCGTGGCCACGTGGAACTGGATGTCGGGCGTGGCGGCCACGGGGTTGCCGTGTTCGTCCTTCAGCGCGCGCATGAAGCAGCCGCCCTGGTTGATGCCCACTGCGAGCGGGCCGGTGCGGTGCAGCAGCCACTCCATGCCCATGCCGATCTGCCCGGCCCACGAGTTGAGCTGGTCGTTGGTAGTGATGGGCTTGGTGCACTCGTAGCCAAGGCGGATCTGCAGGTGGTCTTGCAGGTTCTCGCCGACACCGGGCAGTTCGTGCACCACCGGAATGCCGAAGCGATCGAGCAGCGCGCGCGGCCCGATGCCCGAGAGCTGCAGCAGCTGCGGCGACTGGATCGAGCCGGCCGAGAGCAGCACCTCGGCGCGGCAGCGCGCGGTCTTCAACTCGCCGCCTTGCCGGTAGGTGATGCCGACGGCGCGACGGCCTTCGAACACCAGCTTGCTTGTGAGTGCATCCGTCTCGATGCGCAGGTTGGAGCGATGCTTCGCAGGCCTGAGGTAGGCCTTGGCGGTGCTGCAGCGCCAACCCTTGTGCGTGGTCAGCTGGTAGTAGCCAGCGCCTTCCTGAGCGGCGCCGTTGAAGTCTTCGGTGCGCGGCACGCCGGTCTGCTGCGCGCCGTCGATGAAGGCCTCGATGAGCTCGTGCTTCGCCGCGATGTCCGACACCTTCAGCGGTCCGTCGCCGCCGTGGAATGCATCGCCGCCGCGCTGGTTGCCTTCGGACCTGATGAAGTAGGGCAGCACCTCGTCGTAGCTCCAGCCGGCATTGCCGAGCGCGGCCCAGTGGTCGTAGTCCTCGCGCTGGCCGCGGATGTAGATGAGGCCGTTGATCGCGCTCGATCCGCCGAGCGTCTTGCCGCGCGGCCAGTAGATGCGGCGGCCATTCATGTTGGGATCGGGGTCGGTCTCGAAGCGCCAGTTGTAGGTGGAGCTCCACATGGTCTTGCCGTAGCCGATGGGCAAATGGATCCAGAGCGACCTGTCGGGCGGCCCGGCTTCGAGCAGCAGCACGCGCGTGGCGGGGTCTTCGCTCAGCCGGCCCGCCAGCACGCAGCCGGCCGATCCGGCGCCGACGACGATGTAGTCGAACTCTTCATCACGCATGCAGGGCACCCGGGGAGTGGAACAATCGCTTCCGATTCCGCTGCATCCTAGGTTATTGTTTTTTGGAACGCAATGTTCCATTTTTAAGGTTTACCCGCATGCCACGAGCCGCGCGCCCGCCTGACGCAGTCAGTCCTGTCCCTCCTGTTGCCGAAGAGTCGGCCTCCGGTTCGTCCGCCGAGCGCAGCTTGCGGCTGCTGGCGTTGCTGGCCAATGAAGGGCGGGCCTTGACGCTCGCCGAACTGGCGGCGCAGCTCGGGTTGCCCAAGGGCACGGCGCACCGCATCTGCACGCAATTGCTGGCGACGGGTTTCCTGGCGCGCGATGTGGACGAGCGCTCGTTCAGCGTCGGGCCTGCCTTGCGCAAGCTGGCGTTCGATACGCTGAACCACGGCGTGGTGCGGGGGCTGCGGCACGAGGTGCTGTCCGAGCTGGTGCGGCAGGTCGGCGAGACCTGCAACCTCACCACGCTCGACGGTGCGCAGGTGCTGTACCTCGATCGCGTCGAGGCGCAGTGGCCGCTGCGGTTGACGCTCGACGTGGGCTCGCATGTGCCGCTGCATTGCACCGCGAGCGGCAAGCTTTTTCTGGCGCTGATGCCCAAGCATGCGCGCGATGTGTTGATCGACAGCCTGCCGCTGGTGCGCAAGACGGCCAACACGGTCACCAATGCCGAAGCGCTGCGCACCGAGTGCGATCAGATCGCCAGGCGTGGCTACTCGCGCGACCGTGAAGAGTTCATTGCGGGGCTCGTGGCTGTGGCGGTGCCGGTGCGCGATGCGGCTGGCGAAGTGCGCGCTGCGCTGGCGGTGCATGCGCCGACGGCGCGGATGTCGATGGAGGATGCGGTCAAGCGCATCGATGCGTTGAAGGCTGCGGCTGAGAAGATGAGCGGGCTGCTTTGACGCCTTGTCAGGTTTGTTCAGGGCGGGTGCGCGGGCCACCGGGTGCTCCCCTCCGCGAATGTCCTCCGGCCTGCGGCCTCCCCCTTGATTTCGCTGCGGGGAGCACCCGATGCCCCGCGCACTTGGACGCGCTGTCGTTGGGCCTGGGTGATCGCGCGCTACTGCTCGTAGCAGATGTCGAGTCTGATCAAGGCGCCCTGGTCGTCGATGCGGTCGGCGCGGAAGTAGTAGCGGCCGCGATAGCTGTCGAAGTGAATGGGCAGGGGGACGGGATCGCCCCAGCTCGTCAATGCGAAGCCTTGGTCGCGCAGGTATTGCAGCAAGGCGTCGAGGCGCTGCGGATCGGGGTCGACGCGGATGTCGGCGTCTGCGGGGGGTGGGCTTTGCGGGTCTTGCTGCCACCGCACGAAGCTGCCGAACAATGTGAAGGCGTGTCCTTGTGCGCGGAGGGCATCGAGCAGGTCGGCGGTGCCTTGCAGGTCGATGCGCTCGCGCTGTTTGCGGAAGACCAGTGCGTATTCGTGACGCCGGTCGGTGCGGGTATCGGCGTCGGTTTCATCGCTCTCGTGTGGATAGACCAGCACGCGCTCGTCTTCCATGCTGAACAACGAGCCCAGGATGCGCGCAAGGTCGAAGGCCAGTGGCAGCACGCGGTCGCCGAGGCGGATGTTCTCCACCATCGCGATGCAGGCGCCTCCTTCGCGCAGCCCGGCGCGGACGCGGTGGAACACGTTGCGCAGGCCGTCTAGGTGTTGGGCATAGCTCTGGCTGTTATAGAGCTGGGAGGCCGACGGTGCACCGGTCCAGCGGCAACCGAAGTAGGGCACGTTGGTGAGGCACAGGTCGAAGGGTGGGAGCGCGGCGTCGTCGAGTGCATCGCATGAACCGTGCAGGAGCGTGGTGCCGTGCGCAAGTTCGTGGCGTGCCAGCCGCTCGCGGATGAGATCGATGCGACCTGCATCGACTTCGCAGCCCAGGGCCAACCGGTCTTCGAGCCGTGCGGCCAGCAAGGTCGTGCCGAAGCCGGCGAACGGATCGAACACTGTGTCGCCTGGTCGCGAGAACTGGCGCACGAATGGCAGCATCTGTTCGACCCATCCGCAATCGTGCCCGGCCATCGGGTCGTGCGCGCGCAGGTCGTCCGGCAGCCGGTAGCGCGGCGATTCGCGGTCGAGCAGCAGCCAGCTGTGGCTAGGCATGGGTCTGTGCCTGTTCGATGCGCGTGTCGAGCAGCACATCGTGCCCCGGCTCCCAGCCGGCGCAGAGTCGGCCGTCTGCAAAGTAGACGAGCTTGTAGACGTCGCCGGTCGCGTGGCGTTCGTGCATCGCGCCGTAGTCGGCGCTTTCGAAGACGACGGCGAGGCCGCTCGCGGTGCGCAGGCGCAGGTTCCAGAAGTAGTAGCCCTCGGTGAGGCTCTCGAGGGTCCAGTCGCGGGAGACCTCGCGGTCGTCGAGGCAGGCGGCCAGCAGTGCGTCCATCGACACGCGCTCTGCGCGCAGGTAGCGCGCGGTGGCGTTGTCCCGGTAGCCGTCGTCCAGCCGCGAGAACTCGCGGAACACGACGGTGCCGGCGCCGCATTGCCCTGCCCACGAGAGGTACGCCACCACGTCCTGCGGCTGAGCAACGCCGCCGCGCTGGAGGATGCACACGAGGCGCAGCGGAACCGCGTCGGCCAGTTGTCTTGCGGTGCGTTCGAACACGGCCTGGTCGCCCACGGCCACCTCGGGACGGAACCGCATGATGGTTTGATTGGTTGCGCCATCGTGGTGATGGCGGGAAAGCTCCAGCCAACTCAGGCCGAAGGTCTGCAGCGCGCGCCGCAGCACCTCGCCTTGCGGTGCTGCGAAGCCGGCACCGTTGGTGTAGAGCACGCGGTCTTCGACGAGGGGGCCGTGGCTTTCGCTCGCGGCGAGCACTTGGAGCAACCGAAGCATCCAGTCGGCGTCGTCGCTCGTCTCCAGGCCCGAGAGCGACCACGACAGCGGCACGCCGCGCAATGCCTGCAGCGCACGAGAAAGGCCATCGAAGTAATCGGGCGCGGGCCGCAGCCGCGAGGCCGGCGTTCCGCCATCGGCCTTGCGCAGATTCTCCGAACAGAAGCTGCAGCGCGCCGAACAGGGCTTGACCGAGGCATACGGCGTGAAGGTGATGGGCTGCGCAAAGCGCCGCTCGACGCCGCCGAGGGTGTGCGTGTGCCAGCGCGCGGCTTCATGCGGCAGCGGGGTGCGCCGGTTCACCCGGTCCACCGACGCGCGCAGCCGTTCGAAGAGCGGCGAGCCCGCGCTGCGCGGCAGGTCGGCAAGGGCAACTTCGACGGGGATGGCAAGGGGGCGCATGGCAGGGGTTGGAAGGGCGGAAAATCGCCGCACCCGCGACGATACGACAGCGCCGCCGCCGATTGGAATTGCCGCGCAATCTGTTAGAACCGCCCGATGCGCACATCGATCCTCCTCATTCCGTTGCTCTTCGCCGCCCTGGCTGCGAATGCGGACGTGGTGCGCTGCACCGATGCCAACGGCAAGATCTCGTACACCGACGGCAAGTGCCCCTCGGAAACCAGGCAGTCGCGGCAGGTGCCCATCGACGACTCGCCGCCACCGCCGGTACCGATGCCGCCCCCACCGCCCCAGGAATCGCGCCAGCCGGCCTACACGCCGCCGCCGGTGGCTGCGCCGTCGGGTCCGGCGATCATTCCGCGTCACCCGGTGGCCGAGGCGGCGCCGGCCGATCCGCCGGTCTACATCCTGGGGCCGGAGCCTTACTACGACGGGCCGCAGCGGCACGCGCAGCGTCCGCCCCGCGTGCGCGATCCGGGTCCGCCGCCCGGCCAGCGGCCGTGCCAGAACCTCGCCGGCATCAAGCGCGGCAACTGCTGAACGCCGGCAGGGCACCACCGGCCCCCGCATTTCCATTCATGACCCTTCCCGCGCCCGAGCGGCCTCGCCACTGGACCGTCTACTGCGACGGCAGCGCCATGCCCAACCCGGGGCGCATGGGCATCGGCGCGGTCATCACGCAGCCCGACGGCACCCGTCACACGCTCTCGCAAGCCACGCACACCACAGGCTGCAACAACGAAGCCGAGCTGCGGGCGCTGACGCTCGCGCTGCTGGACCTGCGCGCCCGCGGCGCGAGCGCCGTGGTGGTGTACAGCGACAACAGCATCCTGGTCGAGCAGCTCGCCGCCGCCGATGCGAAGCCGATCGCACGCCTGGCCCCGCTGTTCGAGGATGCCCGCGTGCTGCTCGGCACGTTCGAAGAAGCCCGCGTGCAATGGATTCCGCGCCATCGCAACGCCGAGGCCGATGCGCTGGCGCGCGCTGCGCTCGGCGCCGGGCCGAAGCCGCCGCCCAAGCCCTGGAAAAAGCGGCGCTAGAAGGGTGGCGCTGCGAGGTCCTTATCATTCGGGTCGTTCCCGAAAACCCGGATCCCCATGACCGAAGAAACATCCCGCCCGCCCCTTCCCGATCACCTCTCCACCGATGCGCGCAGCCCGCACCACGTGCCGGCCGTCTTCGAGTTCCCCATCGGCATCCGCTTCAACGGCAAGGAGCGGCTCGACGTGGAGGAGTACTGCATCAGCGAAGGCTGGATCAAGGTGCCCGCAGGCAAGGCGGTGGACCGCAAGGGCTACCCGCTGCTGCTCAAGCTCAAGGGCACGGTCGAGGCCTACTACCGCTGAAGCAGCCCCCTCAGCGCCACTGCAGCAGCAGCGGCCACGGCTGGCGGCTCATGTGGCGGTCGATGCACCCCGGCCGGCCGGTCGTGCATCCCTCGGGCAGGTAGCTCGGATCCAGCAGGCGCGTGTCGGGCGCAAAGGCCAGGCGCCTCAAGGTGACCGACTGGATCAGGTTGCCGCCCACGGTCTCGAAGCCCGTGGCATCGACACCCACCACCACATCGCAATGCATGGTCAGTGCCTCGCCGCCGGTGGGGCGCCGGGCCAGCACTTCGCCGATCCTGTCGAAGGTGTCGTACACCGCGCCAGTGCCGCGTGCATGGCAGGCGAGGTCGCCGATGCGCGGCGGCGTGCGCATCAGGTCGCAGGCGCGCATCGCATAGCGTGTCGGCCGGCCCGCGGTTTCGTCGAGGCCCGCCTTCCATGCGGCGCCTGCGTAGTCCGCATGCGCTTCGGAGAACACGAATTCATCCGCGGCCAGCCCGGCCTGCCGCGCGATCCAGCTGATGAAGGCGGCGGACCACGGCGCGTCGACCACCGCAATGCGGCTCAATGCGTTGTCGATGGACTGCGGCTCCGATGAGTCGGTCGCCGCGTCGGCATCTGTGCCGCGCAGGCGCACGCCGGTCGCCTGCCAGTAGCCGAGCACGCGCTGCCATGGCGCGAGGTCCTGTGCGGTGGCGCGGAAGTCTTCGGCCTCCCAGGCGCCGGCAAAGGTGAGGCGGCCTTCGGCATCCATGGCCTGGCCGCCGAAGGCCTGGTGCTCCAGCTGTGCGAAGGTCGCCATCGCAAGTGCGCGAGAGGGCGGCGGGATCTGCGTGGCGGTGTCCAGGCAGTCCGCTGCCGATGCGGCGCCCGATGCCGCCAGCCCAAAAAGAAGAAAAACGCCCACGGCCAGGCGCTTCGAAGTTGAAGAGATGGCGGTGGGCGGATTCATGGCGAAGGAGCATAGCCCGTGGGCCATGCGCCTGTCGCCATGCGCCTTTGCTAATTGCAGTACTGCGCGTCGTTGTCGGTATTGATCGGCGCAGGCGGGTCGGCCAGGAACTGCTGCACGGGGACGATGGTCGCCTGGCAATTCGCGTCGGTGGTCATGTCGAACACATGCCAGATCCGCGTCGACGAGGTCTCGCCGGCCGGCGGGGCGAAGATCGATTGCACGCCGCGGTTGGCCACCTCTATCCGCGCCGGAGAGCCCGTCTGGCCGGGATCGAAGGTATCGGAATAGTTGTGGACGACGAACCGGTAAGTGCGGTTCTTCGCGAGTTTCGCGAACGTGGTGACTTCGGGGCCGAAGCTGAACTGATCGTCCACATCGAGGCCGATGAACGGCGCCTCGGTGAGCGAACCCTTGTGCTCGTAATACACCAGCTCGTCGGCGTTCGCGCCGAAGGTGTACGAATCCAGGTCCAGAGGGCGCGCTCCCCAGGTCAGCTTGACCGACACGGCCGAGCGCGTGAGCGTCAGGCAGGCATCCAGCGTGACGTCTTGGTCACCGACGGTCACCGTGGGCGCGTTGGAGACTTCGGTCGCGGTGCTGGCGATGACGTAGGCCCCGCTCGCGCGCTTCACCGCCACCGAGAACTCGCCGTTCGCATTGGTCAGGGCGGTGGCCAGGCCGGTGTAGGTCTTGCCTTCGCTTGCGACCAGTGCGCCGCCCACCCGCTCGCCGGCCGCGTTCTGCACGCAGCCATTGATGCGCACGGTGTTGTAGATCTGGTCCGCGTTCCAGGTCGTGAAGTGGGTGACGGTGCCTTCGTAGTACTGCAAGGGCGCCGTGCCCTGCAGCGTGGCCGAGCCTTCCTGCACCCAGAGGCCGGTGGTGGTGTTGTAGTGGAAGAGCGGCACGCTCGCCGGCAGCGCATCGGCGCGCGACGAGGGCGCGATGCGCACCGTGGCGTCCGTGCCGGCCGCGAGGTTCAGCGGTGCGCCGTCGGCATCGACGAAGCTGGCATCCAGGGCGCCGAAGCTCTCGATGGATGCGCTGCCGCCGTCCGTTCCCGCGAGGTAGTTGCCGGGCATCACGTTGATGTCGTTCGCGGGTGCGATGGGCGTGACGCGCGCGGTCGCCGGGCCGGTGGGGGCGCTGCCGTCGGCGCGGCGCAGCGAGTTCGCGCGCAGCCGGACCATGGCGGTGGAGCCGGGCACGACGACGTCGTACGCGGCCTGCGGATCGAAGTTCACCGTGACCGCCACCGGCAGCATCGGGATGTTGATGACGGTCGAGGCACCCGAGCCCGACAGCGCGGTGGTGGCGCGGCTCTGCGGCACCATGCCGGCCTTGGTGAAGCTCAGCAGCACCGAGCTGGCGGGCGTGATCTCGCCGAGGCTGTAGCTGCCGTCGTCGGCGGTGACCGTGGAAGACGAACCGGTGCTGACCGTGACCTGCGCGACGCCTTCGCCGTTCAGTGCGTTGGTGACGCGGCCTGTGACCTTGGCCTTCTGCTCTTCGGGGGGCGGAGGCGGAGGTGGTGGCGGCGGCGGGGGAGGGGGCGGAACCTGATACCCGTAGAACGGATTCGATCCGCCGTCGCCTCCTCCGCATGCAACGGCGGCCACGGCGACGAATGTCGCGGCCAGCAGCAATTTGAATTTCATGGTGATTCCCCTCTCTCTTTGGATGAACGATTCTTGAAGCCGTGTCGCAGGCTGAATCGCCAGCCGGCAGGGCCGCCCGATGGTGCGGAGCACGGGCCCGTGCCGCCAGTGCCGAAGGGCACATGTCAAAAGGCACGTGAGAAAAGGCACGTGAGAAAAGGCAGGTGCAGAAGACACGTGCCGAAAGTCACCCCGGATGCGAGCAGCGGCTCGCGAGGGCCCATGAGGGCGGGCCCACGCCGCCGCGCGTCAGGCCAGCAGGCTGAAGAGCGAGCGCAGCACGCTCACGGTGGCCAGCGCGATCAGCAGGTTCAGCACGTGCTTCCTGAACTGCTCGGGCGACACGCCCTTGAACGAGCGCTGCCCCCACCAGATGCCCGCCAGCATCGCCGGCGCGAGCCACAGGGCCCACTTGAGCGTGTCGGGCCCGAGCAGGCTGCCCGACGCATTCGAGGAAGACGGCATGAGCGCAGCAGAGATCAGCGACACCACATCGCTGAACAAGAGCAGCGCAATCAGTGTGGCGCGCAGCACAGCGGGCACCATCTTCGCAGTGCTCAGCAGCACCGCGATGGCGATGCCGCCGATGGCCGCCACGCCATTGATGAAACCCGAGGCCAGCCCCGCCGCGAGCCGCACGCCGCGCGTGGGCACGAGCGTGACGTGCGCGCCGCCGCGCAGCAGCAACGCAGCGGCCATTAGCAGTGCGCCGATCAGAAGGCGCAGCGGTGTCTCGGGCAGCCACGCGAGCAGCGCCACGCCAAGGGGGATGCAGATCAGGTTGCCCACCATCAGCCAACTGAGCCAGGGCATGTCGACATCGCGCGCAATGCCGCGCAGCTGGCTCAGGCTCGCGAGGATCTCGAGCATGAAGATGGCCGGCACCACGAGCGCGGGCGACACCACCAGCGACATGCCCGCCACCGTGATGGCAGAGAAGCCAAAGCCCGCGAAGCCACGCACGATGTCCGCCGCGAACACCACGCAGAGGCTGTAGGCGAGCAACACCGGCGCAATCGGCGGAACCAGCAGTTCGGCCGCCGTCATGCCTCGAAGAGCGGCAGCAGCTTCAGGCGCTGCACCTTGCCCGAAGGCCCGCGCGGCAGGTCGGTGACGAAGCGGTAGTGGCCCGGCGCCTTGTAGCGGCCTAGCGCGGTGGCGCTGAAGGCGCGCAAATCGTCCTCGGTGCAGGTGCGGCCTTCGCGCAGCACGATGCACACGCCGATCTCCTGGCCGTAGTGCTTGTCGGGCACGCCGACCGCGGCGGCTTCGAGCACGGCGGGGTGCTGCAGCAATGCCTCGTCGATCTCGCGCGGCGCGATGTTCTCGCCGCCCTTGATGATCAGCTCCTTGATGCGGCCGGTGACGAAGAAGAAGCCGTCCTCGTCGCGGTGGCCGAGGTCGCCTGTGCGCAGCCATCCGTCGGGCGTGAAGCTCGCTCGCGTGGCTTCTTCGTTCTTGTAGTAGCCGAGCATCACGTTCGGCCCGCGGATCACGAGCTCGCCAGTCGTGCCGTCGGGCACGGCCGCAAGCTGTGCATCGACCACGCCGGCCATGCAGCCCGAGGCGCGGCCGACCGAGCCGAGCTTGCGCGCGGCCGGATCCATCGGGTTGGAGAACGAAGGCGCCGCAGTCTCGGTAAGGCCCATGGTCTCGACGATGCCGATGCCGAACATCTGCTCGAACGCGCGGTGGTGCTCGGGCGGGAGCGCCGCCGAGGCCGAGCGGCAGAAGCGGATCGCCAGCGTCTGCGCGAGCGGCGGCTTAGGGCCTTCGAGCAGGTACGAGATCATGGTCGGCACCACGTTGATCCAGCTGCACTGCGTCCTGGTGGCTTGCTCCCAGAAGCGGCCGGCCGAGAACTTCGGCGGCATCGCGAGGCTGCCGCCGTGCGCGAGCGGCGCGAGCATGGTCATCGCGAAGGCGTTGATGTGATAGAGCGGCAGCACCGCGAGCACGCGGTCCGCGGGCTGCAGTGCATGCTCGGCGCTGATGGCGTGCGCGTTGGCTGCGAGGTTGCGCTGCGAAAGCATCACGCCCTTGGGCATGCCGGTGGTGCCGGAGGTGTACATCAGCAGCGCGACGGCGTCGGGGGCGGGTGGGGCCGTGTCGGGAGCCTCCGCTTCTCCGGGCAAGGACTCGGCTTCCGGATCGACCACCATCACCGTCACGGGCCGGTCGAAGCCTTGCACCATCTCGCGTACGCGCGCCTCCCATTCGGGCGCTACGCAGACCAGGCGGCAATCGGAGTGCGTGAGCACGTAGCGCATCTGCTCCGGCTGCGACAGCAGGTTGACCGGGTTCACGCAGTAGCCCGCGTGCATCGCGCCCAGCAGCAGGCGCAGCGTCTGCAGGCCGTTGGGCATGACCACGGAGATCGTCTCGCCGGGCTTTGCGCCGTGCTGCGCAAGCACGGCAGCCACGCGCCGGCAGCCGCGCGCGAGTTCGCCATAGGTGATGTGGCGATCGCTCTCGGTGGCGCGTGCGTACACCGCGTGTGGCTGGCGCACCGCCTGCCGCTCGACCAGCGCACGCACCGTGGAGGCCGCGGCGCCGCTCATTTCGCGCCGTGCCTGGCGAAGTACGCGCCGAAGATATCTTCCTCGCTCGGCACCTTCTCCGGAATCGGCCGCGACACGCGCGTGATGTTCAGGTAGTGCCGGTAGTTCATGTTGTCGGAAAAATTGTTCTTGCCCCAGGTGCCGCAGCCCATCGAGAGCGAGAAGGGCAGGCCGTTGTCGAAGCTGCCGCCCGTGGCGATGCAGTGCGCCTGGTCGACGATGACACGCGACACCGGCAGCGTGAGGCCGAGGGTGAGCGCGCGTTCGGGCACGGCGCTGTGCAGGCCGACCGAGTGGCCCGCGCCTTCGTAGGCATAGATGCGCTCGACCGTGGCCGCGGCTTCTTCGAAATCGCGCGCGGCGTAGATGGCGAGCACGGGGCTCAGTTTCTCGCCCGAGAACGGATGGTCGTGGCCCACGCCGTCTTCGGCCACCATGAGGATGCGCGGGTCGGTCGCTGCAATGGCGAGCCAGCCTTCGCGGTTGGCGCCGGCTACCTCCGCCGCGCGCTCCGCGATCGTGCGGGCCGATTGGCCGATGACGGCGGCCGAGAGCTTGCCCTCAGGCCACATCAGCGATTGCAGCGTGGCCTTCTGCGTAGCGGCGAGCATCACGGCGCCGCGGTCCTTGAGGGCCGCGAGCATCGATGCGCGCACCGCATCGACGATCACCAGGCTGTTTTCCGACGAGCAGCTGGTCGCGTTGTCGAAGGTCTTGGAGCGCACGATACGCTCGGCCGCCGCGTTCACGTCGGCCGTTTCATCGACGATGCCCGCCACATTGCCCGCGCCCACGCCGAAGGCCGGCGTGCCGCTCGCATAGGCGGCACGCACGTTGGCCTGCGAGCCGGTCGCCACCACGAGGTCGCACAGGCGCATCAGCTCGGCCGTCGCCTGCTTGTTGATGGGCATCGGCAGCAGCTGCACCAGGTCGCGCGGTGCGCCGATGCGGTCGAACTCCGCATGGATGAACCCGATGAGCCGCGCCGCCGTCGACCAGCCCTTGGGCGAGGGCGCGACGATGACCGCGTTGCGCCCCTTGAGCGCATTGATGATCTTGTTGGCCGGCGTCGCGCCCGGGTTGGTCGAGGGCGTGACCGCGCAGACCACACCCACGGGCCGCGCAATCTCGACGATGCCGCGTGCCGGGTCTTCGCCGATCACGCCGACCGAGCGCGCACCGTGCAGGTCGCGCAGCAGGCCGAAGGTCTTGCGATGGTTCTTGCGGACCTTGTCCTCGACGTTGCCCACGCCGGTGTCGGCCACGGCCAGCTCGGCCAGCTCGCGGTTGCGCGCCGGCTCGATGATGGCCCAGCCGGCCGCGACCACGGCGGTGTCGACCTGTTCCTGCGACCAGGTTTCGTAGATGCGCTGCGCGGCGCGGGCGCGCGCCACGAGCTCGGCGATGGGGGAAGAGGGGGTTGAATGTTCCATGGATCTGTCCGTGTCGATCAATCGACCTTGATGTTGGCTTCCTTGGCCAGCTTTTGCCAGCGCACGAGTTCGGTCGTCACGACCTTGCCCAGTTGTTCAGGCGTGCCGCCGACGCCTTCGCTGCCCTGCGCCAGCAGCTTCTCGCGAATCTCGGGCTCCTTCACCACCGTGTTGATCACGCGGTTGAGCCTGTCGATGACGAGCTGCGGCGTTTTCGCGGGCACGAACACGGCGTACCACGAGTCGACATCGAAGTCGGGAATGCCCGCCTCCTGCATCGTCGGCACGTCGGGGAAGGCCGCGCTGCGCTTGGTGGTCGAGACCGCGAGCGCCTTGAGCTTGCCGGCCTTGACGAACTGTGCGGCCGCGGGAATCGACACCCACAGCAGCGGCACCTGCCCACCCATCACGTCGGTCACGGCCGGGCCGCCGCCGCGGTAGGGGATGTGCGTCATCTGCGTGCCGGTGCGCAGCTTGAGCAGCTCGCCCGCCAAGTGCCCGGGCGAGCCGTTGCCTACCGAGGCAAAGGAGACGCTGTCGGGCTTCGCCTTGGCCAGCGCGACGAGTTCGGCCACGGTGTTCGGCGCGAACTGGTTGTTGGCCACCAGGATCTGCGGCAGCGAAGCGACCAGGCCGACCGGCGCGAAGTCTTTCGCGGTGTCGAAGCTCAGCTTGGTGTAGATGGCCGGATTGATGGTGTGCGAGGAGAGCGTAAACAGCACCGTGTAGCCGTCGGGCGCCGACTTGGCCACGACCTCGGTGCCGATGGAGCCGGCCGCGCCGCCGCGGTTGTCGATGAGCACCTGCTGGCCCAGCAGGGTGGAGAAGCGCTCCTGCACGATGCGCGCGATCACGTCGGTGCCGCCGCCGGGCGGGTAGGGTACGACGAGGCGGATCGGCTTGTTCGGGTAGTCGCTGCCGTTCTGCGCCTGCGCGGCGAAGGGCGCCGCAAGCGTTGCGAGCGTTGAGATGGCCAGCAGCCCGGCGCGCAGCCAGGGGGCGAGGAACAGGGTCATTCGAGTCTCCTTCTCTTTGTGGTGGATGTCGGCAGCGGTGTCGCGGGCGCCGGGCTTGCCCGGTAGCCCAGCGTCACGCTCGCGTCGCGTGCGCAGGCCATGAGGCGATCGGCCAGGCCACGCGCCTGGGTCCGCGTGAAGCGGATCGAGGGCACGCTCATGCCGACTGCCGCGACCGCCTGGCCGCGTGCATCGAACACCGGCACGCCGAGGCCGCAGACGCCCAGGCGCCATTCCTCGCGGTTCTCTGCGTAGCCGCGGGCGCGTGTGCGTTCCAGTTCGAGGAGGAGGGCATCGAAATCGGTGATGCTGCTTTTGGTGTGCGCGACCAGCGTGCCGAGGCGCTTGTGCAGCGCGGGCACGTCGGTCGCGGCAGCTGCGAGCAGCGCCTTGCCCGAGGCCACGCAATAGGCCGCCGCGCGGCCGCCGATGCGGGAGTAGGCGGCGACCGGCAAGGGGCTGTCGAACTTGTCGAGGTAGACGATCTCGGCGCCGTCGAGCACTGCAAGGTGAATGGTCTCGCCCGTCTGTTGCGCCAGCAGGGCCAGGTGCGGCCGCAGCAGCGAGCCGATGTCGGTGGCTTCGGAGACCAGCGTGCCCAGTTCGAAGAGGCGCAGGCTCGGCCGGTAGGCGCTGGTGTTGGGGTCTTGCACGGCCCAGCCGCATTCCACCAGCGTCTGCAGCGTGCGGTGGGCATTGCTGCGCGCCATGCCGAAGGCCTGGGCCAGATCGGTGACGCGGCAGTCGCGTTGTTGCCGCGTCATCCATTCGATGGCGGCCAGGCCCTTGGCTAGCGTGGAATCCATGAGATCTTTTGTTGTGTTCTAAATATCGGAACAACGTTCTCGGATGTGAAACGCAATGTACGGAGGGGTGGGTTGGTTTGTCAATCTTTTCGGGGCAGGTGCGCAGGCCGCCGGGTACTCCCCTCCGCGAATGTCCCCCGGCTTCGCCTCCTCCTTGATTTCGCTGCGGGGAGTACCCGACGCCCTGCGCACTTGGACGCGCTGTTGGTGTATGGCCGATCAACTACCGCTCTGAAAACGAGCACGCCGATGGGGTGCCTTGCGCAGCGAAATCAAGGGGGAGCCCGAAGGGCGGAGGACATTCGCGGAGCAAGGCACCCCGTCGGCGTGATCGCCGCCCCGAACAGCAGCCCTCACCGCCGATGGCGCCCAGCCATCAGCTCGACCACCTCGCGAAAAATCGTGTTGCCCGTGGAGGTGGACAAGCCGAGCACGTGGCTGCGGCTGTAGTACGGGCTCAGGTCGAGCCCGACGCCGATGCCGGCGATCTCGATGTCGCCGCGCTGCTCCTGGCGTGCGACCACGTCGCGCAGGTGGTGGTCCAGGTAGTGCGCGTCGTTCGCGAGGTGGGTGGCGCTGTCCATCGGCGAGCCATCGGAAATCACGAGCAGCAGCTTGCGCGCCTCGGGACGCTGGCGCAGCCGAAGGCAGGCCCAGTCGATCGCTTCGCCGTCGATGCCTTCGCGGAACAGGTCGGCCTTCAGCAGCGACGCCATCGCGGGGCGCGCGCGGCGCCATGGCGTGGCCGCGGCCTTGAAGACGATGTGGCTGCGCTCGTTGAGGCGGCCCGGGTGGAGCGGCTTGCCCGCGCGCACCCACTCGCGCTGCGGTCGCCCACCGGTCCAGGCGCCGGTGGTGAAGCCGAGCACCTCGCTGGTCACGCCGGCCTGTTCGAGCGCGCGCGCGAACACGTCGGCCATCATCGTGACCGACTCGGCGTGCTCCTTCATCGAGCCCGAGCAGTCGATGAGAAAGCTCACCATGCAGTCGGCCACGGGCTCCATGCGCTCGGTGCGGAACAGGCGGCGCTCGGTCGGCGAGGCCACGAGCTGCGCGAGGCGGCGGCCGTCGATGAGGCCTTCCTCCTGCCCGCCGTCCCAGCCGTCGCGCGCGGGGTCGGCCAGCAGGGCGCGCAGCTCGCGGGCGAGGCGGGCGATGTTCACGCCCTGTGCCGCGATGCGGCGGTCGAGTTTTTCGCGATGGCCGGCGAGCACTTCCTTGCGCGCGAGCGTGGCGGCGTCGTGCTCGCGGTCGTAGGCGGTGGTGAAGACGCGGTAGGTGCCGCCTGCGCCTTCGAGCACGGCGCTGCGGCCCGACTCGGCGGTGGTGAAGCGCTCGATGATCTCGCGGTCCATGTCGGCGACGAGCATGAACACGCTGCGCTTGTCGTCCACGTGCGGGTCGCGCGCGTCGCTGCCTTCTTCGCCGGCCTCGTGCAGCATCGCGGCAACGGTGCGGGCGATGGCGAGGGCGTGCACGGCATAGGCCGACTGGTCCGCACGGTCGCGGCGCAGGCCCGCAAGGGCGTGGCCGATGAGCGGGGCGAGGTGGAAGCGCGTGGCTTCGAGCATGTCCTCGGTTTCTTCCACCACCTGCTGGCCGCTGACGCGGGCGCGGCAGATCTGCGCGACGGCATAGAGCAGCAGGCCGCGCGCAGTGTCGGTCAGACCCGAATGATGGAAGGCCAGCGACCACTGTTCGTGGCGGTGCCGCAGGTTGTGGCGCATCCCTGCCATGACCGCGGGCGCGAGCGCTTCGACGCGGAACTGCTCGAGCATTTCGAACAGCATGCGTTCGACGGGCTCTTCGGGGCGAAGGCTTTCATGCAATGCCGCATCGGACGCGGTGAGCCGCAACGCGAGTCCGTCGGCCACGCCGCGGAACGAGGCGAAATCGTCGGTGTCTGCCGAGGGATGCAGGTGCGGCGAGAACCACGGCAGCGCCACGCGCCCACGGTGCAGGCGCTTGCCGCGAAAGTGCAGGTCGCGCTCGCCGCTGAAGGCCCGCACCACGCCTGCGCAGAGTTCGGCGACCTGCTCCTCCTGCCGCACGCGGCGCTGCATCGCGCTGGCGGAGGCAGGCGCGTCGGTCATTCGTGCGAGCCCGACGACAGCTGGTGCGACTCCTTCAATTCCTGGTCGAAGCAGCGCTGGAAGTATTCCGCCACCAAGGGCCGCTCGGCGTCGTCGCACTTGTTGACGAAGGAGAGGCGAAACGCCAGCGCCGGGTCCTTGAAGATCTCGAGGTTCTCGGCCCAGGTGATGACGGTGCGCGGTGACATCAGCGTCGAGAGGTCGCCCGCCGCGAATCCCTTGCGCGTGAGGTCGGCCACGGCCACCATCGATGCGACGAGCTTGCGGCCCGCATCGTCGGCCAGCGACGGCACGCGCGCCTGCACGATCGCGATCTCTTCATCGGCCGGCAGGTAGTTGAGCGAGGCGACGATGTTCCATCGGTCGATCTGCGCATGGTTGAGCCGCTGCGCGCCGTGGTACAGGCCATTGAGGTTGCCCAGGCCCACCGTGTTGGCGGTGGCGAACAGGCGAAAGAACGGGTGCGGCCGCAGCACCTTGTTCTGGTCCATCAGCGTGAACTTGCCGTCGCGCTCCAGGATGCGTTGGATGACGAACATCACGTCGGGCCGGCCCGCGTCGTACTCGTCGAAGATCAATGCCACGGGCCGTTGCAGCGACCAGGGCACGATGCCTTCCTGGAACTCGGTGACCTGTTTTCCTTCGCGCAGCACCACCGCGTCCTTGCCCACGAGGTCGAGCCGGCTGATGTGGCCGTCGAGGTTAAGGCGCACGCAGGGCCAGTTCAGGCGCGCGGCCACCTGCTCGATGTGGGTCGACTTGCCGGTGCCGTGCAGGCCCTGCACCATCACGCGGCGGTCGCGCGTGAAGCCCGCAAGGATCGCGAGCGTCACGTCGGGGTTGAAGCGGTAGACCGCATCGACCTCGGGCACGTGGTCGTCGCGTTCGGTGAAGGCGGGCACCTGCAGGTCGGTGTCGATGCCGAACACCTCGCGCACGCTGAGCATCCGGTCGGGTCGCAGGTCTGCGGTATCGGTCACGGTGGGGCTTTCGAAAAAGAACTGAGGGATCAGGCCGTCGCGCGGTCGCTGCCCGCGTCGGTGTCGATGCGGCTCAACGCGAGTGCGGCGCGTTGCAGCGCGGGCAGCAGCGTCTTCGCCTTCGCTGCATCGAGCCGCATGATCGGCGCCTGCACCGCGATGCAGAGGTTCGATGGCGCCTCGTCGCCCGAAGGCACCAGCGCGGCGATGCACAGAAGGCCGGGCAGGAACTCTTCGTTGTCGATCGCGAAGCCGTCCTTGCGCACGCGCTGCACTTCCTTTTCGAGGGCTTCGGGGTCGGTCAGCGTCTTGGGCGTGTATGGCTCCAGCGGCGCGTTGGAGAGCAGCCGGCGCCGCTGCGCTGCGCTCATCTGCGACAGAAAGATCTTGCCGCTGGCCGAGCAATGCACCGGCACGCGCGAACCCGGATGCAGGTAGAAGCGCAGCGGCGCGGCGGTCTCCACGCGGTCGAGGTACACGACCTCGCTGCCCGACAGCGAGGTGAGGTTGCAGCTCTCGCCGATTTCTTCCACCAGTTGACGCAGCACCGTATGGCGCGCACCGTGCAGGCTGTCGTTGAAGAGCAGGTTCTCCGACAGCCGCCGCAGCCGCGTGCCGATGCCGTAGTGGCGCCCGTCGCCTTCGCGTTGCAGCAGCCCCGCGCCTTCGAGCTGCTGCAGCATGCGGTGCAGGGTGGGCTTGGGCAGGCCGGTTTCCTCGACCAGGCCCTGCAGGGAGTAGCGCTTGTCCTTGGCGGCCATGATTTCGAGCAGGCCGAAGAGGCGCATGGTGGGCGTGTCGCTCGCTGGTTCGGCGGCTTCAGGCGTGAGGCCTTTGACGATCTTCATGCGGCGGATCATAGTTGTTTTACAAAAAACAAGACAAGACGTACCGATTTTTGTAAATTGTTTGACGCGACAGCGCTGCCGTCCTATATTCCGCCGGAATGAATTTCGGAACAAGCGGTTCCGACTTTCGATACACGACCGACCGCCCCATCTTTCAGGAGACGCCTTCCATGAGCCAGAAGAAACCCGCCGCCCCCGCCCGCGAAGCCGTCACCGGCGTGCAGAAGATGACGCCTTCCGAGGCCTTCGTCGAGACCATGGTCGCCAACGGCGTGACCGACATCTTCGGCATCATGGGCTCGGCCTTCATGGACGCGATGGACATCTTCGCGCCCGCCGGCATCCGCCTGATTCCGGTGGTGCACGAGCAGGGCGGCGCGCACATGGCCGACGGCTATGCGCGCGTGTCGGGCCGCCACGGCCTCGTGATCGGGCAGAACGGCCCCGGCATCAGCAACTGCGTGACCGCCATCGCGGCCGCCTACTGGGCGCACAGCCCGGTCGTGATGATCACGCCCGAGACCGGCACCATGGGCATGGGCCTGGGCGGTTTCCAGGAGGCCAACCAGCTGCCGATGTTCCAGGAGTTCACCAAGTACCAGGGCCATGTGAACAACCCCAAGCGCATGGCCGAGTACACGGCGCGCTGCTTCGACCGCGCCATCTCGGAGATGGGCCCGACGCAACTCAACATTCCGCGCGATTACTTCTACGGCGAGATCACGGTCGAGATCCCGAAGCCGATGCGCGTGGAGCGCGGCGCGGGCGGCGAGAACAGCCTGAACGCGGCGGTCGAACTGCTGGCTTCGGCCAAGTTCCCGGTGATCCTCTCGGGCGGCGGCGTGGTGATGGGCGATGCGGTCGAAGAATGCAAGGCGCTGGCCGAGCGACTGGGCGCGCCTGTCGCGAACGGGTACCTGCGCAACGACTCCTTCCCCGCGAGCCATCCGCTTGCCGCCGGTCCGCTCGGCTACCAGGGCTCGAAGGCTGCGATGAAGCTCATCGCGCAAGCCGACGTGGTGCTCGCGCTGGGTTCGCGCATGGGCCCCTTCGGCACGCTGCCGCAGCACGGCATGGACTACTGGCCCAAGGACGCGAAGATCATCCAGGTCGAGGCCGACCACACCAACCTCGGGCTGGTGAAGAAGATCACCGTCGGCATCCACGGCGATGCGAAGGCTACTGCCAAGGAACTGCTCAAGCGCCTGCAAGGCAAAACACTCGCCTGCGATGCGAGCAAGGCCGAGCGCGCCGAGAAGATCAAGGCCGAGAAGGCCGCGTGGGAAAAAGAGCTCGACGAGTGGACCCACGAGCGCGACCCGTACAGCCTCGACGCCATCGAGGAAGCCAAGGGTGAGAAGACTCCCACCGGCGGCAGCTACCTGCATCCGCGCCAGGTGCTGCGCGAGCTGGAGAAGGCCATGCCGCCGCGCGTGATGGTCTCCACCGACATCGGCAACATCAACGCCATTGCCAACAGCTACCTGCGCTTCGAGGAGCCGCGCAGCTTCTTCGCGCCGATGAGCTTCGGCAACTGCGGCTACTCGCTGCCCACCATGATCGGCGCCAAGTGCGCCGCGCCCGATCGCCCGGCCGTGGCCTATGCGGGCGACGGCGCCTGGGGCATGAGCATGTCGGAAATCATGACGGCCGTGCGCCACGACATTCCGGTGACCGCCGTGGTCTTCCACAACCGCCAATGGGGCGCGGAGAAGAAGAACCAGGTCGATTTCTACAATCGCCGCTTCGTTGCGGGCGAACTCGAGAGCGAGAGCTTCGCGGGCATCGCCAAGGCGATGGGCGCAGAAGGCATCGTGGTCGACAAGCTCGAAGACGTGGGCCCCGCGCTCAAGAAGGCCATCGACATGCAGATGAACGAAGGCAAGACCTGCGTGATCGAGATCATGTGCACCCGCGAGCTGGGCGACCCGTTCCGCCGCGATGCGCTGTCGAAGCCGGTGCGCTTCCTGGACAAATACAAGGACTACGTCTGACCGAATCGCTGCTCACGCTGAACGCCGGGTCTTCGTCGATCAAGGTCGCGTTGTTCGATGCCGCTGGTGGAGGCGATGCGCTGCCGGCTGCACGCTGGTCGGGGCAGGCGGATGGGCTCGGTACAGGGTTGAAGGCGCGGCTGCGCGTGCGCGATGCAGAAGGGCGCACGCTGCATGACGCGCTGCTCGATGGCGACCATCGCTCGCACCAGGGCGCGCTCGCGGCGTTGCTCGAATGGCATGCGCAGCAAGGCGGAGGCGATCGCATCGCGGCGGTCGGCCATCGCATCGTGCATGGCGGCGTGAACTTCGTGGCACCGGTGCGCATCGACGATTCAGTGCTCGCCGAGCTGGCTGCGCTCGAACCGCTCGCGCCGCTGCACCAGCCGCACAACCTAGCGGGCGTGCGCGCCGCGATGAAGGCTTTCGACGGCGTGCCGCAGGTGGCGTGCTTCGACACGGCTTTTCATTCGACGCAGACGGAGGTCAACCGCCGCTTCGCGCTGCCGCGTGCCTTGCACGATGCGGGCGTACGGCGCTACGGGTTTCATGGGCTCTCCTACGAATCGATCGTCGCGCAGTTCTCGCGCCTCGCACCGGAGTTGGCGGATAAGCGCGTGATCGTTGCGCACCTCGGCAACGGCGCCTCGATGTGCGCGATGGCGCAGGGCCGTTCGGTTGCGACGACGATGAGCTTTTCGCCGCTCGACGGCCTGACGATGGGCACGCGCTGCGGGCACCTCGATGCGGCGGTCGTGCTGTACCTTTTGCGTTCACGCGGCATGACTGCGGAGCAGGTCGAGACGCTGCTGTTCCGTGAATCGGGGCTACTGGGCCTCTCGGGCGTATCGAGCGACATGCGCGAGCTCGAAGCCTCCGCCGCACCGGAAGCCGCCGAAGCGATTGCGCATTTCATCGAGCAGGTGGTGCAGCACATGGGCAGCCTGGCCGCTGCGCTGCGCGGGGTCGATGCGGTGATCTTCACCGGTGGCATCGGCGAGAACGCGGCCGCATTGCGCGAACGAATCCTCGAGGAATGCGACTGGCTCGGCGTGAATGTCGATGTGGCCGCAAACAGTGCGGGCCATGCGCGGCTCACGACGCCCGAAAGCCCCGTGAGCGCCTGGATGTTGCGTACCGACGAAGAGGCGGTGATCGCGCGTTACACCGCGAAGGTGCTCATCGCCTCCTAGCGCGCAGCCTGGGTGCGCGGCACAGTTGCCCCGCAGTGCCGCAGGAAATCGGCGGTCGCACGCCCCAGCAGCTTGTCGCGGTGCATCACCGTGGCCAGGCGCCGCATGCCCGCCGGCAGCCGCGTGCGCAGTTCGATCAAATGCCCGTCCTCCAGCGCCTGCGCCACCGTGTAGCGCGAGAGACAGGCCAGCCCCGTGCCCGAGGCGACCACGCGCTTGATCGCCTCGGTGCTGCCGAGTTCGAAGCCCACGCGCACCTGCTCCAGGTTCTGGATCAGCCATGCATCGGTGACCTGCCGCGTGCCCGAGCCATGCTCTCTCAGAACCCACGTGGCCTGCGACAGCTGGTGGTGCGTGGCGATGCGGTTCGCGAGCGCATGGCCCGGTGCGGCGACGATGACGAGTTCGTCTTCGCGCCAGGCGCGCACCACGAGATCAGGGTGCGTCTGCGGCCCTTCGATGAAGCCGACATCTACATCGAACCCCGCCACTGCCTCGATCACGTCGCGCGTGTTCGCGATGTGCAGGTGCACCTGGCTCTGCGGATGCAGCGCGGTCCATTGCGACACGCGCTCGGGCAGCAGGTATTCGCCGATGGTGAAGCTGGCCGCCACGCGCAGCGGCGCCGCATGCTCGCCGCTGAAGAGCGCCTGCACATCGCTCGCCTGGTCGAGCAGTGCCTGCGCCTTGGGCAGCAGCGCGCGGCCGTTCTCGTTGAGCACCAGCCGGCGGCCGATGCGGTCGAACAGCAGCGCGCCCACGGACGACTCCAGGTCGGCCAGCGCGCTGCTCGCAGCCGACTGCGAACGCGCCACGCGGTCTGCCGCCGCACGGGTGCTGCCGCCGCGCGCCGTGGCCACGAACACTTCGAGCTGGCGCAGGTTGAGGCGCAGCCGCTGCGGCGTTTGCTGATCTGTTTTTCCGGTCATGGTGAGCGATATTCTCCGCTTTTCCGATCGATGACGGCTCCCTAACATCGGCGTTGCCCCCGCTTGAAAACAAAGGACCGCCAGTGTTCAGTTTCCTCTCCCGAGAGCCCGTGCACGATCCGCTCAAGGCGCCGACGCCCACGGCGGACACCGAGGTCAAGACCACCACCTGCTACATGTGCGCCTGCCGCTGCGGCATCCGCGTGCACCTGCGCGAAGGGGAGAAGGGCCCTGAGGTTCGCTACATCGACGGCAACCCCAACCACCCGCTGAACCAGGGCGTGATCTGCGCCAAGGGCTCCTCGGGGATCATGAAGCAGGTGTCGCCCGCGCGCATCACGCAGCCGCTGCTGCGCAAGGCCGGGAGCGAGCGCGGGGCGGGAGAGTTCGAGCCCATCAGCTGGGAGCGCGCCTTCGACATGCTCACCGAGCGGCTGGCAAAGATTCGCGCGACCGATCCGAAGAAGTTCGCGCTGTTCACGGGGCGCGACCAGATGCAGGCGCTCACCGGTTTGTTCGCACGCCAGTTCGGCACGCCCAACTACGCGGCGCACGGCGGCTTCTGTTCGGTGAACATGGCCGCGGGAATGATCTACACCATCGGCGGCAGCTTCTGGGAGTTCGGCGGGCCCGACCTGGAGCGCACCAAGCTGTTCGTGATGATCGGCACGGCCGAAGACCACCACAGCAATCCGATGAAGATCGCGATCAGCAAGTTCAAGCGCGCGGGCGGACGCTTCATCTCGATCAACCCGATCCGCACGGGCTACTCGGCGATTGCGGACGAGTGGATTCCGATCAAGCCCGGCACCGATGGCGCGTTGTTCATGGCGTTGCTGCACGAGCTCATCGGCAACGATCTGGTGGACCATGCGTTCCTCAAGCGCTTCACCAATGCGCCGCAGCTCGTGGTGCTGGACGACTGCGAGCGCGAGGGGCTTTTCGCGTTCGACCCCGAGCGCGGCCCGCCCGGTGATGGCCGCAATCCGCACAACAAGCTGGTGTGGGACTTGGGCGATGGCAGCGTGAAGCCCGCGTACCCCGAAGGCATTGCCGACGGCTGCGACCCCGCGCTCGAAGGCCACTACACGTTGGCCGACGGCACGCGCGTCGCGCCATCGTTCCAGTTGCTGCGCGAGCGCGTGGCGCTTTGCACGCCCGAATGGGCGCAAGGCATCACCGGCATCGATGCGGCGCGCATCCGCAAGCTCGCGCGAGAGATGGGCGAGACGGCGCTGCAGCAGGCCTTCGAGCTGCCCATTCCGTGGACCGACGCGTGGGGCAAGAAGCACCCGACGACACAGGCGCGGCCTGTGGCCTTCCATGCGATGCGCGGGCTCGCCGCCCACTCCAACGGCTTCCAGACGGTGCGTGCCCTCGCGGTGCTGATGAGCGTGCTGGGCACCATCGACGCACCGGGCGGTTTCAGGCACAAGGCGCCGTACCCGCGCCACATCGTGCCGAACTACCGCGCATTCAACGACCCCGGGATGATCCAGCCGAACACGCCGCTCAACGCCGCGCCGCTGGGCTTTCCGGCCAACCCGGAAGAGCTGGCGATCAACCCCGATGGTTCGCCGATCCGCATCGACCATGCGTTCTCGTGGGAGCACCCGTTGTCGGCGCACGGGCTCATGCACAACGTGATCACGAACGCAGTGAAGGGCGACCCCTATCGCATCGACACGCTGCTGATCTTCATGGCCAACATGGCGTGGAACTCCAGCATGAACACCATGGGCGTGCGCGAGATGCTCAACCGCAAGGACGAGAAGGGCGAGCACATGATTCCCTTCCTCGTGGTGTGCGACGCCTTCCAGAGCGAGACCGTGGCCTTCGCCGATCTGGTGCTGCCCGACACCACGTACCTGGAGCGGCACGACGTGATGGGCATGCTAGACCGGCCTATCTCGGAGTTCGACGGGCCGGTCGATTCGGTGCGCGTGCCGGTGGTGCCGCCGACCGGGGAGTGCAAGCCGTTCCAGGAGGTGCTGATCGAGCTGGCTTCGCGGCTGAAGTTTCCGGCGTTCACCACGCCGGAGGGTGGGCGCAAGTACACGGGCTATCCGGACTTCGTCGTCAACTTCGAGCCGCAGCCGGGCATCGGCTTTCTGATGGGCTGGCGCGGCAAGGACGGCACCGAGCACCTGCGCGGCGCGCCCAACCCGAAGCAGTGGGAGGCCTACGCGCAGAACAACTGCGTGTTCCAGTACCACATGCCCGAGACCATGCACTACATGCGCAACTGGAACCGGGAGTACCTCGATTTCGCGAAGGACAAGGGCTGGCGCCAGCGCAACGACCCGGTGCAGCTGGCCCTGTACTCCGACACGCTGCAGAGCTTTCGCCTCGCGGCGCAGGGCAAGAGCCCGGGGCGGCAACCGCCCGAGGCGCTGCGCGAGCGCATCGAGAAATACTTCGATCCGCTGCCGTTCTGGTATCCGCCGCTCGAAGAGGAGGCGACCGACCTGAAGGCCTATCCGCTCAACGCGCTGACGCAGCGGCCGATGGCGATGTACCACTCGTGGGATTCGCAGAACGCGTGGCTGCGGCAGATCCACAGCCACAACTACCTGCATGTGAATCCGGTCACTGCCGAGGCCGCAGGCATCGCGGATGGCGGCTGGTGCTGGGTCGAAAGCCAGTGGGGCAAGGTGCGCTGCATGCTGCGCTACAGCGAGGCGGTGGAGCCGGGCACGGTGTGGACCTGGAATGCGATCGGTAAGGCCGATGGGGCGTGGCAACTGGCGCCGGGTTCGGACGAGGCGCGCAAGGGCTTCCTGCTCAACCACCTGATCAGCGAGGAGTTGCCATGCGAAGGCACGGCGAGCGGGCGCATCAGCAACTCCGACCCGCTCACGGGGCAGGCGGGGTGGTACGACGTGCGGGTGCGGATACGGCCGGCTGAACCGGGGGAGGCTGAAGAGACTTTCCCGCAGATGGCGAGCATGCCGAGTCCGCCCGGGGTGCTGGGGAAGGCGGCGAGTGTGTTGACGTACTTTGCGGGGAGGGGTAAGAAATGATGCAGTGGCTCAAGGACTTGATGGCCCCGGCTTCTCTCCCTTCCCTTCCGGGGGAGGGTTGGGGTGGGGGCACGGCGGCCTTCATTGAAGCGCGGCCTGGCGTTCCGGTGCCGCCGCCCCCACCCCAACCCTCCCCCGGAAGGGGAGGGAGCAATACCTCCAAACGCGCCGAGCCAGGCGAAACCCTCGCCAAGCAACTCGCCCTCGTCATCGACCTCAACGTCTGCGTAGGCTGCCACGCCTGCGTCACCTCCTGCAAGCAATGGAACACCTCCGGCAGCGCCGGCCCGCTTGCCGACGAGCGCCCCTATGCCGCCAACCCCACCGGCACCTTCTTCAACCGCGTGCAGACCTACGAGGCCGGCGCCTTCCCCGCCACGGAGACCATCCACCTCCCCAAGAGCTGCCTGCACTGCGAAGACCCGCCCTGCGTGCCCGTGTGCCCCACAGGCGCAAGCTACAAGCGCAAGGAAGACGGCATCGTGCTGGTCGACTACGACAAGTGCATCGGCTGCAAGTACTGCGCATGGGCCTGCCCCTACGGCGCGCGCGAGCTCGATGAAGAACGCCAGGTCATGACCAAGTGCACGCTGTGCGTCGACCGCATCTACGACGAGCAGTTGCCCAAGGAAGACCGCAAGCCCGCCTGTGTGAAGGCCTGCCCCACGGGCGCGCGGCTCTTCGGCGACGTGAAGGACCCGGACTCCGAAGTGTCGAAGGCCATTCGCGAGCGTGGCGGCTACCAGCTGATGCCCGAATGGGAGACGAACCCGGCCAACCAGTACCTGCCACGCCGCATCACGCAGTCGACCGACGCGCAGGGGTGACTGCATGCATCCCGCGTTCTCCATTCTTTTCTTCACCACGTTGGCCGGCGCGGCGCAGGGCCTTGTCTTCACGCTGGCGCTTGCGGCGTTGTTCGGCATTGCGATCGCCCCGGGCTTCCTGACGCTCGCACTGGGTGTGGCCGAGGTGCTGCTCGTGGCGGGGCTCGCCGCATCGTTCATGCACCTGGGCCGCAAGACGCGCGCATGGCGTGCGGTGCTGATGTGGCGAACTTCCTGGATGTCGCGCGAAGTGATCGTGCTGCCGGGCTTCATCGCGCTCGTGGCGCTGTGGTGGCTGTCGCTGCGGTTAGGCGTAGGCGCGCCGTGGTCGTGGCTGCTGCCGGTGCTGGTGCTCTTCGGCGCGGCGGCGCTCTGGTACTGCACCGCGATGATCTATGCATGCCTTCGCTTCATTGAAGAGTGGGCGCATCCGCTCACCATCGTCAACTTCACGCTGATCGGGTTGTCGTCGGGGCTGGTGCTGGCGTGCGCGATGGCGGCGGTCGTCGGCGAGGTGCGCTTCGTGCAGGTCTTCGGGCCGTGCGCGCTCCTCGCCACGCTGGCGGCGTGGGCGGCGCGAGGGCAGGCATTGCGGCGCAACGCCGGCATCCGCCACAAGTCGACACTGCAATCGGCCACCGGCATCCACGCAGAAAAGCTGGTGCAGAAGTCGATGGGCATGTCGGCCGGTTCGTTCAACACGCGCGAGTTCTTTCATGGCGCATCGATGGCTGCGTTGAAGAACATCAAGCTCGGCTTCCTCTTGCTGGCCTTCGCGCTGCCCGCGCTGTTGCTGGTGTGGGGCCTTGCGAGCGCGGCCGTGCTGCCGTGGCTGCTTGCCGTGCTGGTGCAAGCGCCGGGGCTGCTGGCCGAGCGCTGGTTCTTCTTTGCGCAGGCCAGGCATCCCCAGAACCTGTACTACCAGGTGGTGTCCTAGGCTTCGTAGTTCAGCGCGAGGCCGGGCGTCGGCCAGTCGTCTATCGCGCTGCCATCGGGCGCGAGGATGCTGATGTCGCCGTCGTCGGGCCGCGTACTGTCGCTCGCGCCAGCCGCCATGCGACGAACAGGAAGGCCAGCGGCAGCACGATCGTCTGCAGCACGAAGAGCGCGATCAGCTTCACGATGCGCTCGGCCCAGTCGGAGGCCGATTTCAGAATCTGGTCGTAGGTCGCCTTCAGATTGGGCAGCTTGGGGAGCCAGCGTTCGACGCGCTCTCGCCAGCCTTCCTGGGCCGAGGGCGCCTCCTGGGTGGCGTCGATCACGGAGGTCGGCGACTTCTCGATGCCGGACAGGGCCGCTTGGTATTCGTTGGCCATGAAGATGCGATACACGCCTTCGTTCGCCACGGCGCACAGCGGCACCGCGAAGCGCACCAGCAGCAAGCCGATCAAGGCCGATTGCAGCCAGCGCGGTGCGCTGCCGCGCCGCCAGCGCGCGGCGATCCACACGAGCGCCACAGCGCACACCAGGTAAGACATCAGCTGGTGCGCACCGATGTTCAGCAGCACCAGTTGGACGCCGAACGACACGCTGGCCGCCAGCATGATGGCCGCGAACTGCTCGATCAATTCGTTCAACGGCTTCAGCGCCTGGCCCGGTGCAAAGCTGACGCCCACGCCGCCGGGCGTGGCATCGACCTGCGTGCCCTGGGCCACCGAGACCACCGCACCCAACGCGCGTGCGGCGGCAAAGGTGGTCAGCGCGCGCTTCAACCCGTCGTTGACCTGTTCGCGCGCGGGCGTGTCGATTGGGGCGAGCCAGCAGCCAACGAACACGGCCAGGGCGACAAGGAGAAGGTAGGCGCGTTCCATCGGAATGGATTTGCTCATGCTCATTTCTTGCCGCCCTGCATGCGCGCGATGATCTTGCTGGTCTCGTTGCCTTCTTCCCGCCCGTCGGGATGGCGGCGCATGTAGTCGAAGACCTTCGCCTGGGACACCTTGACCATCTGTCCGGCGTGCAGGCTGGGCACATCGACGGGCTCGTTCTTCAGCAGGCCTTCGATGACATCGCCCTTCCAGCGCGCGACCTCCACCCACATCCATTCGTTGCTGCCGCTGGGGGTTTCGAAAGGCGCTTTCACGAGCAGGTACTCGCCGGGCTGCAGCCCTTTGTTGAACGCGTCGCGCAGCCTGGACAATTGCGCATTGGCGGCCTTGCTGGCCGCGAGCAGCTCGTCGTTGTGCTTGAGGCGGGTGACCTTGTCTTCGGCGGATCCGAAGGCCGAGACCAGCAGCGCGGTCTGCTGCGCGTAGCGGTCGGGACCCTTGTAGCGATCGAACTGGATCTCGAAGAGCCGGTTCTGCGGATCGCCGCTCTCCCATTTGCCATTGACCAGCGAGAGCTTCGCGACGGCCGTGGCGCTGGCCTTCTGGTCCGACAGCCCGCGATCGCGCATGCCAGCATGCTTGATGGCGCGCAGGTCCAGGTCGAACTGCCCCGCGCGCGGGACGGCGGCGCCTTCGACCATCGCCTGCGCGAACAGGTTGACCAGGTTGCCCATGGCCTTGCTGCCGGACCACGAGAAGTCGCTCACCACCACGTCGGGCAGGCCGAACTTCGACATGCCCAGCGTGATGGCGCGCACCATGGTGTCGGTGCGGTAGGCGTGGATGACGGTGTGGTCCGACACATCGGGAATGCCGCCGGCCCACGAATCGATGCGGCGCTTTTGCCATTCGTCGGGCGTGAAGACTTCGCGCGTTTCTTCGTCCCAGAGCAGGCCGTTGCTGTCGCGCGCGACCTGCATGGCCACCTCGGTCGCCTTGAAGAGCGCGGTCTTGGCTTGTGGTGCCGGATGCGCGAAGTCGAGGATCAGTGCCTTGTCCGCGCCCTGCAGCGCTTCGGCCTGTTCACGCGACAGGCCGTGGCCAAAGCGCTGGACCAGTTCCATGCTGGGTGCCCGGTACTCCTTCTGCACGGTGGTGGTGTTCCAGTTCGCGAACACGACCGCTTCGCTCACCGAGGCCGGCGAGGGCATCGTGCGTGCGAGCTTCGGTGCGCCGTCGAGCTTGGCCAGGCGGTCGCGCAGCGCGGCCGGCGGATCGGTCGCGGGACGCGTCGGGTAGTAGATGGCGAACTGAAAATGGATCGGGCCGACAAGGGGCGAGCCCGCGGCCACAGGCTCGCCGGGTGCAGCACGCGGCGGCGCTGCCAGGGCAGACGTTGCGACGAACGCCGAGACCAGGCATGCAAGCGCGGCGGCGAGAAAAGAGGAATGAGGGAACTTGGGCATGGCCGTCATTCTGTGGTCTCGCCGCGTCGGTGCAAAGGCATCCGGATCGGTGTCTCTTATGCGCCGCTGAAAATATTCGACAACAGTGGTTGACGATTTGGTAAAGACTATTTACAGTCGATTCATTCGCGGTTTGCACCGCAAGATTTTCAGATCCACATCGCAGGAACCGTCGTGAAAGCAGCCACCCTCCGCATCGCAAGCATTCGACCCGCATCGGGCCAGGCGCTGGTGCGCGTCGCGCTCTGCAATGGCCTGTGCATTCCGCAGCCGCAGGCGCAGGCGAATCTGTGGGATTGCGCCTATGAGGATCGGGTGTCACCGGGTGGAGGAAGCGCTTGAGCGCGCAACTCCCAAGCTCTCTCACGCAGAGGCCCGGACACCGAAAGGTTCCGGGCCTTTTTTGTTTTTCAACACTCGACGCACACGCAGTGATCGCACTGCATGACACCGCGCCTTGGCGTCGGTGGTCGTTCATTAAAAGTTCGCGGCGCATCCATCCATCTATCCATCTATTGCCCCGGTGACGGAACCGGCATACGTGTCCGCCTTAGAAGCGGAATTCTGGGAGTTCGAATCTCCCCTGGGGCACCAAATTTTTCTTCTCTGGGTGTAGTGTCAATCTGGTAGACGGCCTGCCTTGGAAGCAGGAGGCTGCAGGTTCAAATCCTGCCACTCAGACCATTCTTCTTGTCTCGTTCGTCTAGCGGTCAGGACCCCGGGCTTTCATCCCGGTGATCGTGGGTCCGAATCCCACACGAGGCTCCAGTTCGATGGCCCTTCGCCTAGTGGCCCAAGGCACCGGGTTTTGATCCCGGCATCCAAGGTTCGAATCCTTGAGGGCCTGCCATTTTTTTTCTTCTCTTCTTCGTTCCGCTAACTCAGTGGCCAGAGTGCCTCCCTGTCCAGGAGGAAGCCAGGGGTTCGACTCCCCTGCGGAACGCCACATACAACCTTCATCCGGATCGTGAGCAGCACTGGCGACTGCAGCGGGCTGTAACCCCGCCTCTTCGGAATACTTCGTTCGACTCGAAGACGATCCACCACTCACTCATCGAATTTCTAGCGCGGTAGCAAAGTGGCCATGCAATGGATTGCAAATCCGTCCAGCCCGGTTCGAATCCGGGCCGCGCCTCCGTTCTTTTCCCCTGATGGCTCAGCTGGCAGTGGCGGCCGCTGTTCATGCGCGTGTCACACGTTCGATTCGTGTTTTGGGACCAGAATTTCCGGACCGCGACGGACCTTCCCGGACATGTTGTGTGTGTCACGCCCCACAGTTGTTTCACGATGGCATCGTCCCGAGTAATCTGAAAGTAGCACTGGCGTGTTGCTTGCCCTGTGCATGGCCAGCTTCGTCTTTGCCGATAAGAATGTGCGAGATATCATTTACAAAGTGCGCACGGCCTGCGGTCGCACGCGCTGCGCATCCGGGCAATAAATACAGCAGATCGGCCTGAGCTTCGTCCACAAAAGGCCCGCTGCAAGAACTGAGACAAGTTGCGCTGCAGGATTACGGGGGCGCCGCGGCAAGCGGCGGATCGAGAGTCAAGGGGAGAGAGAAAAACATGGCGGACTTCAACTCTGCGTCCCTGGGCGCGCAGTTGCGCGCGGGTACGACGCAGCGCGATCGGCTGCTGGTGCTGCACACGCCCCTGGGTGCCAACAAGCTCTTGGCCGAACGCCTTGATGGCTTGGAGTCCCTGGACAACGGCGGCTTCCGCTTCGAACTCACCGCGTTGAGCGACGACGCGCACATCGAACTCAAGACCCTCATGGGCCAGGGCGTGCGCCTGGACCTGCAGACCGCACAAAGCCGCACCGAACTGCGTCCGTTCCACGGCCACGTGACCGAAGCCGAGTGCGTCTCGAGCAACGGCGGCATGGCCCGCTACCGGCTCTTCATCGAACCTTGGCTCGCATTCCTGCGCTATCGCCAGGACAGCTGCCTGTTCCAACACCAGAGCGTGTTCGACATCGTCGATGCCGTGTTCGCGCGGTATCAAAGCCAGGGCAAGCTCACTGTGCAATGGCGCTGGGAGATCGCCCAGCGCGACATCTACCCCGTGCGCGGCATCACCACCCAGTACCACGAGAGCGACTTCGACTTCGTCGCGCGGCTGCTCGCCGAAGAGGGGCTGTACTACTGGTTCGAACACGCCGCAGGCAAGGACGGCGCGCTCGGCAGCCACACCCTCGTCATCGCCGACCACGCGGGCGCCTTCCGCGCCAACGCCCAGGCCGCCATCCGCTTTCACCGCGCCGATGCCAGCGAGAGCGAAGACACCATCCAGCAATGGCGCGGCAGCCGCCAGCTGCAGACCAACAGCCTGGCGCAGCAGAGCTGGGACTACAAGAGCGTGAACGCGCGCCCCGTGCAACAGCAAAGCCGCGCCACGGGCCAGCGCACGCTGCACTGGAGCGACGACCCCGGCGCCTACGGCTGGGAGACCTCGGCCCAGGGCGAGCGGCTCCTGTCCAACGCCCTGCAGGCCCTCGAATTGCGCAACAAGCGCTTCGAAGGCCAAAGCGCCGTGCGCACGCTGGCACCTGCCACCACCTTCACCCTGACCGGCCATGAGCAGCACGACAAGGACAGCGAAGAGGACCGCCGCTTCGCTGTGCTGGCCGTGCGCCACATCGCGCGCAACAACTTCGACGAAGACCTCAAAGTCGGCGTGAGTGAACGCCTGGGCTTGCCGGACATCGCCACCGTGTTCGATGCATCGGAGCACAGTGACAGTGCCAGCGGCAATGCCGCCTCGACACCCGACACCGCCACCCACTACCGCAACGACTTCACCACCGTGCGCGCGGCCATTCCCTACCGCCCGCTGAGCGTGGACGGCCACGGCCAGCGCATCCACCCCAAGCCCAGCGTGCACGGCAGCCAGAGCGCCATCGTGATCGGCGCGGGTGAGAACGCTCCCGTGCACACCGACCGCGACCACCGCGTCAAGGTGCAGTTCCACTGGCAGCGCGGCAGCGCCTCGAGCGCAAGACAACCCCGCGCCGACGGCCAGGACAACGCCCCCGCCGCCGATCGCTTGGGCGCCTGGGTGCGCGTGGCCGCCAGCGCGGCCGGCGACAACTGGGGGCAGGTCACGCTGCCGCGCGTCGGGCAGGAAGTGCTGGTCGAGTTCCACCACGGCGACATCGACCGGCCTGTCGTCGTTGCGGCGCTGTACAACGGTGCCGGCCAGACCGACGCCCAGCACAACGAGAAGACCTCAGGTGCAGCCCAATCCACCGGCAATGCCCCCGCTTGGTTCGCCGGCGAAGGCAAGGAGGCCAAGGAGCATGCGCACAACGCCGTCTTCTCCGGCATCAAGACCCAGGAACTGAGCGCCAGCCAGAGCGGCGACGGCGGCTACAACCAGCTCGTCTTCGACGACACACCCGGGCAGGGCAGCACCAGCCTGGCCACCACACAGGCACAAAGCCGGCTGCACCTGGGCCACCACAAGCAGCAGGACGACAACGCGCGCGGCAAGGCCCGAGGCCATGGGGCCGAACTGGCCACCACCGCACAGGGCGCAATCCGCGCCGGCGCAGGCTTGCTCGTGAGCGCCCATGCCCAGCCGAACGCCAAGGGCGCATTCATGGCGAGCCGCGAGGCGCAGCAGCAGACCAGTCAGGCTGAAGAACTCGCCACCTCGCTGGCCAAGAGTGCGCAGACGCAGAAGGCGCAGATCAAGGGTGAGGAATCACCGGACAAGCTGCCGGCCATCGAGGCGTTGAAGCACGTGGCCGAAGTGCTGGGCGCGACGCAGGAAGGCGGGGCGGCATCATCGGGCGGTGCAAACAGCAGCAGCGGCGACATCAAGGCCACCGAGGGCGGCCAAGGCAGCGTCACCGCATACAGCGAGCCGCACTTGCAGTTCAGCGCGCCCATGGGCATCGGCTTCGTCACGCCGAAGGAAGTGATCGCCGTGAGCGGCCAGCACACCGCGATCGTCGCGAGTCAGGACATCGACCTGCCCGCGCAAGGGCAGATCGCGGTGAGCGTGGCCAAGGGGGTAAGCCTGTACACCGTGGGTGCGAAGGCCAGCGGCGGCAGCGAGCCCAACCAGGAACGCGGCATCGCGCTGCACGCAGCCAGCGGCAAGGTGAGCGTGCAGAGCCAGACGGGCGCCACGAAGATTGCGGCGGACAAGAAGGTGACGATTGCCAGCACGACGAAGAACGTCGATGTGGAGGCGCCGACGCATGTGCTGCTGACGGTGGCCGGTGCGTACATCAAGCTGGAAGGCGAGAGCATCAAGATCCATGCGCCGGGGAAGGTGACGTTCAGGGGGATGCATGACTTTGTGGGGCCGCAGGGGGATAGCGCTAGCAACAGCTTGTCGAGTGGAGCGTACACAGGGTGCTCGCCTGCAGACCAGAGGGCCACCGATGGTGGCGCAGGGGTCATCTAATGAGTAATTCGGCCAGCCCGGCTCCGAATTTGCCCCCATGGCCTTGGGACACGCCCCCCGTCAAATTGATCGAGACATGTTCCGCGGCATTGTTGTCGCGCTTGGCGTACGGCCGGCCCGTTTATCTGCTGGTCGATGCGTTCAGCGGCTCTCCAGACGGTTTTGACGCGGTAGACCGCCCTCGGCACCCCATCAACACAAAATATCTGAAGGTGTTGCCTGAACGAGCACCCTATCTGCTCGAGCTCGAAGATCGTCACGATCCCCTGCTTGACCAGAGCCTGATCTCTGCCGTGCAGGAGCATTTGAATGCGTGTGCCGACGGTGGCGGCCCCTGCCGCATCGGTGGCTGGTTGCAAACGCACGGCAGCGATGGAGCGGCACTGGCAATTCAACTGAGTGCCTTGTTCCGCGCACGGGGAGCACCCAACGGCGGCCGCTACCTGCGCCTGGCAGACCGGCGCGTGCTGGCCTTGCTGCAACAGGCATCTCGGCTGCAAGACGTGTTGCCTTTGCCCTCGATAGATTGGTCTTTGGGGCTCCAGGGCATTGCCGTTTGGACCTACATGGACATGGACTTCGACTTGCAGAGCTTGCAGGGAGCTGCAGGCGAGTCACGACCACGGCCATTGAAGCTCGAAGCATCTCATTGGACCTTGCTGCTGCAGGCCGAGGCCATCAATCGCACGTTGATGGCTTGGCAACGCGTGTGCCATCCGTTGCCCGGCGACGCGGCGGCACGGGCGTTGTACAAGGTGCGCTGCGCAAGCCAGCTCGGCCTCGTTGGCCCTGAGAACCAGTCGGCCCATGCGGCCGAGGCGTTGCAACACCCGGCGTTCGAAGCATGGACCGGATTGAGTCACTGCCTTGCCGAGACCATCCTGCACGAATGGCCGCTGGCCGATGTGTTGGCGCAGCAACGTGCCAACTGGATGTCGTCGACATCCAAGAATCCCTGAAAGAGCACTCCCATGGCAAAGGAAAACTGCAAGAAGTGCGAAAAAAGCGGCCTGTCGATCTTGCTGGTGCGGCCCTCGGCCATTTCCGACGTGCAAGAGATCGCACCACCCAACGCACACCGTCTGGCCACCTATCGGAACGAAGTGCATCGCAATGCGCTTGAGCTGCCGTCCCTCAAGCGCGCCCGCTATGTGTTTCGCTTGCTCCGAGAGGGCGGCTACGTGTACGTGTACTACCCGGGCGCCAAGCCGAAGAAGCTGCTCAAGCCATGGGAGGTCTACAAGGTGCATGCGCAAGGCGCACTGCTGCCCGAGGGCGAGTTCTCGCACAGCAGTTCGGACTTTGCCTGCAGCCGCCAGTCAACCCACCCACACGATGTGCGCACCATTTGCATCGAGGAGCCCAACATCGTCGGCAAGGTCTGGATCGGCTTCAGCATGAATTTCTGGAGCGATGCCATCAAAGCCAGAATGGCGCAGAGCGCCGACGCGCGCACGCAGGCCGGCATGGTGGAAGTGAACCTGGCTCTTGCAAAGCAACCCAGCGGCTTCAAGGCCGAGGCGGGCGACATTCAACGTTACGTTGCCGACTACGCTTTGTCGGAACTCACGCATGCAGGCGTTGAGAGCGCCACGCCGTTCTATCCCGCGCCGATGTGCAAGCCCGGCGAAGACGAGACGACCGCGGCCAAGAGTCTTGCCGCCGTCATGAAAAAACAGGCCGAGTCCAGTTCGGACACCGCTGGCAGGGAACAGGTGCTCGCCATTCCCGATCCCGTGGGTCTGTCGGCCGACCTCAACGGCATCCGGCTGGCGACCGATCGTTGGGCCAAGCAACAGCTTCTGGTCCCCCGGGTGGCCTGGCCGCTGGCCAGCCATGTGGCGCTTGAGGCGCTGCACCAGCAAGTGCTGGCGGCCGGGGCGATCGAGGCGCAAGAGAAAGCCTGGAGCACCACGTCGCAAGCCGAGTGGGATCGCATGAAGAACAGCATGCCTTATGCCAAGCGCGGCGACTTCGTGTGGCAGCCGTTGCCTGACGGCTCCTTGGCGCCCGATGGCAGCCCGGCAGGCCGCATGCGTGGCGGTGACACCCCCTTGGGCCGTCACCGCAACCAGGAGACAGAAGACAGCGGCAAGAAGTTGGGCGCCAAGAACTGGCAATCGATTGCCGACCAGATCGACGAATCCAAACGCGCCCAGTGGTGGGACCAGCACCGCAGCAACGAGAAAACGCGCGAGGCTTACGTTCGCGATGCGGAAGAAGATTGGCTCGAGATCACCTGCAAGGCGCGCACGCTCGACTACTTCGAGCAGCACTTCGACGAAAACGAGCCCAACAAGCCGACCGCGCCCGTTTGCCCGGGCCTTATCTACGCGCAGGAGAGTGGCCTCATCCACCAGCCCCAGCCCCTGGTGTTCGAGAAACACGGCGAGCGCTACATGCAGAACGTGATCGAGCCGGGCCTGAAGGACCTTGCCGATCCGCGAGCGCCTGCGCTGCGTGCGATGTATGGCAACCAGAAGAGCGTCATCGCCAGTGCCAAGGCATTGCTGCTGGGCACGTGGGATCGCAGCGACGACCCGCAGAGCGAGCAGGGCGACGTGCGCGACAAGACCATCGACCTGCTGCGCGGGTTGCTCACCCATGACCTGGGCCGGCGCTTCGGCTGGCTGCATCCGCGGCTGATGGCATTGGCGGCCGGGCAGACTGCAGCCTTCATTGCCGGTGCGCTGCAAATGGCGGCCATGGCCATGGGCAAACCCACGGCACCGCCTTCCGCATCTATGCGGCGCTACCTTGCGACGGCACCGCTTCTGACCGTTGCGCAGCGCCAGCTTGAACTGGCCGTTGAAGCCTCGCGCCCTGGTGGCGACAAGGCGGCACTGTCGGTGGCCGTGCTGCTCAAGGTCGACCTGGACAGCGCTGACGTCGCCCGCGTGATGAAGAGCTACATGCCCGAGGTGAACACCAGCAGGATGGTCCCCGTGGTCGTGCAGCGGGGCCATCTGGCGACCCTCGTTGCCGTGACCGATGTAGCTACCGCGCAAAAAGTGCATGAGGGCAAGCTCAAGGCGGTCGATGTCAAAGGCGGTCGCGTCGTCGTGGCGCCTACCGGCGGCCCCGCACCGCAGAGTCTGGAGGAAGTGATTGCCCGAGCCCGGGGCCAGGGTATCAAGGGCACGCAAACGGCCGCAGAGGTCGTTGCCGTGCTGGAACGCCAGGCCATCAAGAAAGAACTGGGCTTCAACAGCATCGACGGACGCTTGGCGATTTCTGCGATGGGCGTGCAGGCGTTGGGGCTGTATCAGGGCATTCCGAAGCTGCTGGCCGAACTGGACAAGGCGGATCGCGATCAGGGCAAATTGAACGAGGCCGTCATGGGCGTGGCCGACAGCACGAGCGGGCTGCTGGGTGCGGCTGCCGAGGTGTGGGCCAGCCAGCACAAGGCGGCGCTCCTGATGAAGGAGGGCGGGGAGCATTTGGCCGTCGTCAGTACCAAGCTGGCGGTGCTCAGGACATTCGCGGCGGCAACGGGTGTGGCGGGGAGTGTGTTTGCGGTGATCTTTATGGCGAAGAAGGCGGGGGATGCGGGGAAGGCTGGGGATGCAGAGGCAATGCTGGGGTACCGATACTCTCAGTTCTCATTTGTTGTGACGGGCGCTACTGGCACTGTTGCAACTGTCGACGCGCTTGCCAAAGGCGCGGCGACGCGAGGTGTTGCCCGCTTTGTTCTGACTCGTGTTGCTGGTGCGGTCGCTGCCGAAGCGGCTGTTGCTGCGGGCGCAGGGGCTGTGGTCGCAAGCGCCATCACCGGTGTCGGCCTGATCTTGCTGCTCGTCGGTTTGGCTGCCTATGTATACGCCGAGGTGAGTAAGCGCAACGAATACCAGCGTTGGGCCGGTCGCAGCTACTTCGGCAAGGACAAGTCCGATCCCCAGCTCAAGGACGACGGTGTGAACAAGGAGGCGAGGTTCAGAAATCTGAAGGAAGAGCAGAACTGGTTGGCTGCGCTGTACTACGAGACCGAGAATGCAAGCGAGATTGCGGAGAGTAACAAGCGCGAGCAACGCGGCAAAGAAGCACCTCGACGCTCTGATGGCAAAGACAAGACCTACCGCCCCCGTGGCAACTTTGGGATATATGGATGACTGGACTGAATGTTAGCGGGCAGAGCACCGACGAAGCTCGGCAGGAAGGCCTGATTGGCAACCTGGTAAGCCGCTACAGCAAGGATGCGCCGAGCAGTCATCAGGCGGGGCACCAGGGACGATTGACAGGGGTCTACCAGAACGCCATTGAACTGGATGGTGGGTCGCTGGTGAGTGCGGGGGGAGTTGTCACAACCATTGGGTTGGTAGCAGCAGTTGTTGCCTTCTATTTTTTGGGTGATGTGATAGCTTGGAGCTACGAAGAAGGTCACTACGGACTCTTCTTCTGGAGCATCTTTTGCAGTTCAATCGTCTGCCTCATAGGCGCCTACTTCGAACTCTTTTCCCCCAGCGAAGCCCCGATCTACTTCGATCGCCTGAACCGGCGCGTGTACTTCGTCGAGCAGGGCAAGAAGCGTTCTCCCTGCTGGGCCGACTGGTCTTTGATCGATGTCGAGCATCACGCCACCATGGGCGGCAGCCCCACCAGCCTGCGGCGCATCCATCACTTGGTCTTTCTGGTCCGCAACAGCGCAAACGACCCGACCATCATGGCGAGCTACGTGATTTCAAATGTCGAATTTCCTGGCGCCTTGTGGGAGTACATCCGTCGCTACATGGATGACGATGCTCCGCCTTTGCTCGCCGGTGAGGCGCCTCCATTGAAGGGTGGCAAGTTCGACATGATCGAAGCGCTGAAACAGCGCAAGAAGAATTACTGGAAAGACTGGCGCGAAGCCCCGTTCACCCAGTTCTGGCAGCACCTGTGCATTCCGCTGTTCATTCCATTCTTCTTCGTCAATCGCTTGGTCGTGTGGACAGCCCGCACGGTGCACTGGCCGCAAGAGGTCAAGGACGCGCTTGGCGCACCGATCACAGAAGAAGACCTGAACGCCGACTCGACGCACAAGCTGCGGCCCGAGGGCGATGCTGCGAAGGAAATCGTCTGATCGGGTTGAACGTCAGTGGGCAGAGCACCGACGAGGCGCGGCAGGAGAGCCTGATCGGAAACCTTGTGAGCCGCTACAGAAAGGATGTGCCGGGTAGTCATCAAGCAGGGCACCAGGGACGATTGACAGGGGTCTACCAGAACGCCATTGAACTGGATGGCGGGTCGCTGGTGAGCGCCGGAGGGTATGTGACGACGTTTGGCCTTATCGCAGGATTGATTGCCGCATATGTGTTCCCTATCCTGAATAAGACAACCTGGGCTGAACTGGGCTTCGGGTTGATGCTGTTTTCGTTCTTCTCTTTTGGATCGGTGTTTCTTATTGGCGCCTATTTCGAACTCTTTTCCCCTAGCGAAGCCCCAATTTATTTCGACCGCCTGAACCGGCGCGTGTACTTCGTCGAGCAGGGCAAGAAGCGTTCTCCCTGCTGGGCCGACTGGTCTTTGATCGATGTCGAGCATCACGCCACCATGGGCGGTAGCCCTACCAGCCTGCGGCGCATCCATCACTTGGTCTTTCTGGTCCGCAACAGCGCAAACGACCCGACCATCATGGCGAGCTACGTGATTTCAAATGTCGAATTTCCCGGCGCCTTGTGGGAGTACATCCGTCGCTACATGGATGACGATGCTCCGCCTTTGCTCGCCGGTGAGGCGCCTCCATTGAAGGGTGGCAAGTTCGACATGATCGAAGCGCTGAAACAGCGCAAGAAGAATTACTGGAAAGACTGGCGCGAAGCCCCGTTCACCCAGTTCTGGCAGCACCTGTGCATTCCGCTGTTCATTCCATTCTTCTTCGTCAATCGCTTGGTCGTGTGGACAGCCCGCACGGTGCACTGGCCGCAAGAGGTCAAGGACGCGCTGGGCGCACCGATCACAGAAGAAGACCTGAACGCCGACTCGACGCACAAGCTGCGGCCCGAGGGCGATGCTGCGAAGGAAATCGTCTGATCGGAAACCTTGTGAGCCGCTACAGAAAGGATGTGCCGGGTAGTCATCAAGCAGGGCACCAGGGACGATTGACAGGGGTCTACCAGAACGCCATTGAACTGGATGGCGGATCGCTGGTGAGTGCGGGGGGAGTTGTCACAACCATTGGGTTGGTAGCAGCAGTTGTTGCCTTCTACTTTTTGGGTGATGTGATAGCTTGGAGCTACGAAGAAGGTCACTACGGACTCTTCTTCTGGAGCATTTTTTGCAGTTCAATCAGCTGCCTCATAGGCGCCTACTTCGAACTCTTTTCCCCCAGCGAAGCCCCGATCTACTTCGATCGCCTGAACCGGCGCGTTTACTTCGTCGAGCAGGGCAGGCAAGCCGCACTCGGCCTGCTTGATGAAACCGATGATCTGCTCCTCGGTGTATCTGCTCTTTCTCATGTCCGTCATTCTCCAAGTTGACGGACTTCACTGCCATTACGCTGGTACGGCCGGGAGGGGGCAGGTCAACCTGGAGGTGGGAGGCTCCGCGATGGCGGTAGCCGGCATCGTGATGGACACCTTCTATTCCGCCACAAAGTCCGTTCGAGAGATTCAGCCCTACACCGACATCAACGCCATCAACAAGGGGGCGGACATTGTGCGAGGCGGGTTCAAATTGTGGGCGGGTGCGCTGGGCGGAGCTGCGGGGCTTTGCAGTGCGATTCTGGATACGATGAAGATCTTCGACAAGAAAACAGATCGCGCACTCGCCGTGATCTATGGCGCTCGCGCCTTGACCGGATTCGTGAGCGCCGGGCTCACCATGGCAGCGGCGTTTTCATATGCAAAGCCTTTTCTTGGGCACTTTGTCAAAAGGTTTGCAGAGCATTCGCTCCGATACAGGGCGCTGACAACGCTTGCAGGTTGGGCGGGCAGGCTCGCAATGCGTGTTCGATTGCTGGTGTGGGTGGCGCGTATCAACCTGATCGGCTTGATCTGGACCGGACTCGAAATTGGCTATCTGCTGCTCAAAGACGACGATCTTCAAAATTGGTGCGAGAAATGTGTTTTCAGGAAGGTCAAGACTTCAAGCAACTGGTTGGGGCGCCAAGTGACTGAGGAGTATTTCAGTGGCGGTTCCGTCCAGGACCTGACTGCACTTGAAGAGGCCGCGCAAGCCGTCGGCGTTGGAGGTTGATCGTGAGCGTTTTGCCGGAACCGAAGACCGGGTCTGAATCAGGCATGTTTCTACTGGAAGGTGTAGTTGCCGAACTGCATGTGTCGGAGGGCCGCGAGAACCTGCTACGGAAAATCGATAAGCACTACAAGCAAGCGAGCGTGCTCGCAGGCGTCGGGGCGGCGGTGGGCGACCTGTTCGGCCAAGCCGCCAATGCCGCAATGCTGGCAATGTATGACGGTGAAGATACGCAGAACTTCGCGTGTCTGATTGGCGATCAGGTCGTGTGCGGGCAGTTCGCTGGGGCGCAACTGCTCAAGGAAGGCAACCGGGTTCGGCTGGCTGCGTCACGGAGTGGTGGCGTGGTTGTTGCGCGCGGAATTCTGGACGAGCAGCAGGGATTGGTCTGGGTGGGGCACGCTTGGGGCGTTGGCGCGGAGACAAGGGCGAAATGGAAGCTTGCTTTTTGGGGGTTCGCGTTTGCGAGCATCTGCTGGGCATTGAGCTATTTTTTCGTCAAGGAGCATGTGGGCTTCGTCAAATACCAGGCGTTGGGCATGACAGGTGCAGCCGTATTGACGGCAGGCTTGGCTCTCTGGGCCAACAAAGACATGCAGACACTCGCAAAGCCCTCTACCGAAGTGTTTCGGCTCCTGGGCTTTGCGGAGCCTGAGCAGGTCAATCTGAACAACTACCAGCTTTCTCTCGTGGAATCGCGAAGGCACAGCAAGCTCGTCGCATCCAAGGTGCGAGAGTTGAGAGAAGGAACCTTCACGCTTCCCCCGCGGCCGGCAATTCTGGATGTCTCGTCGGAACGCATCAGGAATACGCATGACTACAAACAAGCCATCGAAGACGGAAAGCTATCGATGATTTCGTGAGCGTTTGCTGCGGCAGGTAGCTTTCGATGGGCGCAGAAGGGGGCGCACGCTGGCAAGCGATGTTGACCAAAGGCAATCGCAGCGATCGGCGGCGGACGCGACTCGCGCGAGGCGGCTACTCGCTCAGCCTCAAGACCTGCTCCGATCCCTCGCAGCCACAGCCGTCCGAACCTTCGGCGCCGCCACCGGCGTCGGCGCCTGCGTCAGCACATCCGCCACATCCTTCTCGCCTTCCTTCAACGCCAGTGCCCGATACGGCGTGACCTGCGCATTCACCTGCATATTCGCCGACACGCTAGCGACGTTGCCCATCGCATCCACAGCCCGCGCCTCGATGCTCGCGTAGCCTGCCGCACCCGGCGTCCAGTTGCACGTGTACGGCGCGGCCTTCACCGTGCACAGCGTCTTCCCATCCACGATGAACTGGAGCTCCGCGATCCCCGCATTCGCCTGCGCCGCCGCGGAAAGCGTCGTCGTCCTGCTGACCCCCGTCGCCGCCGGCACGGCCACCGACACCACAGGCGGCGCCATGTCCGCCGGCGCATTCACCATCACATTCGCAGTCGCCATCGCGGAGTTGCCCGCTGCATCCACGCCGATCACGCGGATCGTCTGCATGCCCGGCGTCATCGGCGTCCAGGTGCAGGTGAAGGGCGGGGCTTCGAAGGTGCAGATCGGGATGCCGTCCGCCCCCGCCACCTTCACGCCCCACACGCCCACGTTGTCCACCACCGCGGGCGCGATGGTGACCGGCTGCCCCAGCGTCGCCATCGCGGGTGCCGAGACCGACACCGTCGGCGGCACGTTGTCCACGCCGCCGAGTGCCATGTCGATCGTGAAGGTCGACTGCCCCTTCACCGCCTTCTGCTCGAACGCATCGAAGATGGTGAACCAGTTCGCCAGCGGTGCCCGGCCCGGTGCCGAGGCCTTCACCAGCAGCGTCGACTTCGCGCTGTTGAAGCAGGTGAAGCCGCACGCCCAGTCGAACGCGAAGCGGCCCGCTTCGTCCGCCTTGCCCTGCGCGAGCAAGACCATCGGCTGCTCGGTCGACGTGCCCGCATTGCGCCACACCGACACCTGCGCGCCCGCCAGCGCGGCACCCGTCGCGCGATCGGTGATGCGCACCTGCGTGGCCGTCGTGCCCGCCATGAACTTCGACGTGCCGTACTTCGGCCAATCGCTCCAGTCGGTGTTGATGTTGGCCTTGGTGCCCGCCGTGAAGCGGATCATGTTCAGCGTGATGACGCGGTTGGTCGCCGGATCGCGCCGCTGCTCGAAGACGGTGCCCAGCAGCGGATCGAGCCGCCAGCTCTGTCGCGTCCACCAGTAGCGGTCGGTGTCGCTCATCAGTGCCAGGTCGGCCTGCGGCGCGGTGCCGGTGGTGTCCTTCACCATCGCGGTGTTGTAGTACTCGCCCGCGCCGGCGCCGAACACATGCTCCAGCTCGTGCAGCAGCGTCTTGAGCTGGCGGCCCAGGTAGTCTTTTTCGGTGGACTCGGGCGCGGCCTTCGTGATGTCGCGCGACAGGCGCAGCGGGTCGTGAATCGCGATCCAGTTCAGGTTCCAGGCCACGCCCTTCTGCGGAAAGGTCCAGCTCGCCGCAAGGCCGCCGTGGCTGTAGCCCCGGGTCGATTTCGAGATGCACACCGCGATCTCGCCGTTGACTAGCCCGCTGTGGCTGCAGGGCGGCGCATCGGCGGGGACGATCAGCTGCAGGTCGTTGACCGGATCGAACACGAAGCTGCGCACCGTCTCGCGCGTGAACACCGTGTTGACGTCGGCCACGTACTGCGCAAGGCGCCGGCCCGCTTCCGCGGCGCCGATGCCATCAGCCAACTGCGGATCGACGAAAAGCTTCAGCCGATGGACGCTGGGCGTGGCCTGGCCGACCTCGTTCAACGCAGCCCTGGCGCCGGTGCTCAGCAGCACGGTGAAACAGCAAAGCACAACACCGAGGTGACGCGCACTGGAGTGCAACAAAGAAAGAGCGCGCATTGACCACGTAAACTTGTTTCAAAAGTGTAAGTTTAGTGGTTTACAAGCGAACAAAAGTAGTGTTACTTACATTACTGAAACACTTTTTGTCTGTAATTTGCAACTTCGAGCGATTCCAGCGCTTGCGCTCGCTCTTGGAACGACGTCGATACGGGCCTTTATCCGACCGCCTTGATCGTCCGCTCCCGCCCCGCCTTCGCCAGCATCGAAGCCACTGCACAAGACGCCAGCCGCGCCGATTCCGAATCCGCGCGGCTCGTCAGGATCACCGGCACCTTCGTGCCCAGCACGATGCCCGCCGCATAGGCGCCGCCCAGAAAGGTGAGGCTCTTGGCGAGCATGTTGCCCGCGTCCAGGTCGGGCACGATCAGCACGTTCGCGCGGCCGGCCACCGGCGAGACGATGCCCTTGATGCGCGCGGCCTCCGCGTCGATGGCGTTGTCCAGCGCGAGCGGGCCATCGAGCTGCGCGCCGGTGATCTGGCCGCGGTCGGCCATCTTGCAGAGCACGGCGGCGTCGAGCGTGGAGGGCACCTTGGCGTTCACCGTTTCGGTGGCCGAGAGAATCGCCACCCGCACGGCCGGCATCAGCAGCGCATGCGCCAGGTCGATGGCGTTCTGCACGATGTCGACCTTCTCTTCGAGCGTGGGCGCGATGTTGATCGCCGCGTCCGAAATGATCAGCGGCTGCGGGTGGCCCGGAATGTCCATCACGAAGCAGTGACTGATGCGCCGCGAAGTTCGAAGGCCTCCCTCGCGCCGCACCACCGCGCCCATCAGCTCGTCGGTGTGCAGGCTCCCCTTCATCAACGCATCGACCTCGCCGCGCAAGGCCATGGCCACCGCCGCGTCGGCTGCGGCGTGGCTGTGCGGCGCATCGACGATGGCGAGGTGCGCAATGCTCGCCCCGGCCTCCTGCGCCGCCGCCTCGATCTTCGCGCGCGGGCCGACGAGCACCGGGGCGATGAGGCCCAGCGCGGCCGAAGCCAGCGCCGCTTCGAGCGACAGCGCGTTGGCCGGGTGCACCACCGCAACGCGCAGCGGGGGGAGGGCGCGGGCGGCGGCGATCAGGCGGTCGTAGTGCGGATGCGGTGCAGCGGTGGAAGTTGATGAAGACGCCATGCGGACTCCGGAAGATGGGTGATGGGCAAACGGGTGAGCGGAAGGGCTCGGCAGACGCAGTCAGCGCAGTTTGCAGCCAGCCCGCTCGCCAAGGTCCGGCCGCAAGCAGGCGTTCACCGCGAAGCCTGCGGCGCAGCAGCGCCACGGTGCCCGCTCACACGCGCGCCCGCATCGCGCGGCAGGCCCGCCGCGTCGATCAGCGCCAGCAGTGCCAACGCCGCCACCAACCCCAGCGCAATGCGAAAGTCCGCCACGCCCGGATGGCCGGCGTGCCCCGTGAAGCGTTCGGCCACGCTCAGCGCGATCGCGCCGAACGCGATGCCGATGCCCGCGCTCAACTGCTGGAACATGCTGAACAGCGTGGTCGCGCTGCTGGTCTGCGCGGGCGTGGTGTCGCAAAAGGCGAGCGTGTTGAAGGCCGTGAACTGCATCGAGCGGCACATGCCGCCCACCACCATCACCGCGGCCATCACCGCGCGCGGCGTGTCCGGTGACAGCGCCGCACAGGCCACGAACCCCAGCGCCATCAGCACGCCGTTGACCACCAGCGTGCCGCGAAAGCGGAGGCGCCGCATCACCCAGCTCGTGGCCGGCTTCATGCCCAGGTTGCCCGCGAACAGCGCCAGCATCATGAAGCCCGAGGCGACCATGCTGAAGCCGAAGGCCAGCTGGAACATCAGCGGCAGCAGAAACGGCGCCGTGCTGATCGCCACCCGAAACAGCGACCCACCGAACACCGACACCCGGAAGGTCTGCACGCCGAAAGCCGACAGGTCGACCAGCGGATGGCTCGCGCGCCGCAGGTGCCACAGCGCCCACGCGAGCGAACACGCTCCACCCGCCACGAAGGCCAGCGCCTGGGGCCAGTCGATCGCGGTGTGGCTCAGCAGGTCGAGCCCATACATCAGCGCGGCAAGACCCGCGCCGCTGGCAACGAAGCCGGGCCAGTCGAACGGCCGCCGCTGCCCCGGTGCGCCGTCGATCCAGCGCAGGGCCAGCACCAGCGCCACGGCGCCCAGCGGCACGTTGAGAAAGAAGATCCAGTGCCAGGTCCACGCGCTGGCGATCCAGCCGCCCAGCGGCGGGCCCAGGATCGGCGCGACCAGCCCGGGCCAGGTGATGGTGGCAATGGCTTTCACGAGCCCGCTCTTGGGCGTGCTGCGCAGCACCACCAGCCGACCCACCGGCACCATCAGCGCCCCGCCGATGCCCTGCAGGATGCGCGCCGCCACGAACATCGGCAGGCTCTGCGCGAGGCCGCAGGCCACCGAGGCCAGCGTGAAGACGAGGATCGCGCCCGCGAACACCTGGCGCGCACCGAACCGGTCGGCCACCCAGCCGCTCACCGGAATGAACACCGCCAGCGCCAGCAGGTAGGCGCTGATGCCGATGGACAGCGCCACCGGCGCCACGCCGAAGCTCTGCGCCATGGCCGGCACCGCGGTGGTGATGACGGTGGCGTCGAGGTTCTCCATGAAGAACGCGGCGGCGACGAGGAAGGCGATGCGCCGGCTGCGGGGCGCGGCGGCGGCCGGTGTCATGAGTGGGTCTTGCATGTCGGTGGATGGCCGTGACGGATGCCGCGACAGAAGGCCATTTTGTTTTGGTTTGCCGATGTGGGCAAAGTTGGCTCGATGCGCGATTTGTTCGGCGCGCGAGCGCGCTGTTGAAGCGCTTCTGTTCTTATATTTGTCGACCGCCGCGCCTCACGGCGGCACATCGAAATGCACACCGCAGCGATGTCGATGTGAGGCAGAAAAGGCGACGGCCAAGGTGCGCTAACACCATGGCCGTCTGACCAATCAACGTGCAACAACTTGGCAGGAGCGCACATCAAATGGCTGATCGAATTATCGCCGGGCAAAACTCGCCCACTTCCCACGACGCAACCGACCAGCAGGATGCTGTCGACATTCTTGAGAACAAGTTGACCCAATTGCGGTCTCTGCTGAACTGCTGCTACGGGGACGAGCAGGAGTTGTTCGATTCGATCGGGGCGCGGCATCGGGGCAACATCATGTGGATTGCGGCCGATCTGGCGGATGACATCGCCCGGCTCTTGCAAGAACTCCTGAAGAGACTCCACGCGATGGATCAGCAGAAGGCCTGAGTCGTCGGCCGGTGGGCGTCACAGCTCACCGCCAATCCTCATGGCCCGCCCGCAGCGACCGCACCGGGTGACAGCCGGGCGCGAAAGTAAGCAGCGGTCTCTTCGTCGCTGCAGTAGACGTAGCACCCCTTCATGCCTCGCGTCATCAACGTGCGATAGGTGTTCTTGATGATGAGCTCGGCCTCTGCAGCGGCCTTTTTGGGATCGGCCTTGAACCGAACCTTGTAGCCACGCAACGTCTTGTCGTACCGGTCTCGCGCCGATGGAACGGTCTTGACGCAGCCGTCACGCACGATCAGGTCCGGCCCGATGATCACCCCGATGTAGTCGACTTCCAGCCCTTGGCAGGTGTGAATGCAGCCGACTTCGTTGATCGAGTTGGGCGCGATGATCCACAAGCTGCCGTCCACATCAAGGTTCCAACGCTTGCGGTAGTCACCGATGACGATGTCGAACGCCTTCGGGTCTTTCTTGCTGGTCCACGGCCAGCAATAGCCGGCCACGACGCGTGCGGTGCCCGATGTGTTCTTCGCTGCGATCGATGCATGAAGCTCGTCGGGCGTGCCGAATACCTTGAAGTCGAACTCGGCCGGAGTGAGCGTCTTGTTCGCTGTCGTTCGCACGTCAAGCGTGTCGTCCAGCCACGCGATGTAGCCGTCCGAGCCGCTGCACCTGAACTGAGAGGCCAGTTCGTGCTCCGACACCTCCGCGCCCTTGTCGATGCCGAAGTCGCGAATTGTCTTCTTGGTGCCGATGTCGCTCAGCGTCACGCGCTGATCCTCATCGATGAAGAACACCGTGCACTTGGCGGCGGCGATGAGTTCCTTGACCTGGTTCTCGCCGAGGTTGCCGTACAAGCCGCTCTTCTCGTTCAAGCGATGGGCCTCGTCCACGATGAGCACGTCGAACTGGTCGTTCGGCGTGTCGATGAATCCACCGGAGCCCGTGAAGAGGTTGGAGTAATGCGTGCGCGTCATCGTGCCGGCTAGCTTGGTTTCGTACACGCGCCGCGGCGCTGCGTTCTTTGAAACGTACTTGCAGTTCAAGCCCGCGCCCATCAAGGCGACGAGTGCATTGATGGCGAGAACCGTCTTGCCAGTCCCCGGCCCGCCTTCGACGATCACCACCTTTGGGCTCGCGCTCGATGCGGCTCGACCTGCGGCCAGGATGTTCTCGTAGACCTCTTTCTGGTCATCGATCAAGATGAACTCTGCATTGCCCTTGAGCAAACCAGCGAGGCTTTCGCTGAGCGCCTTCGACGGCCTGATGCGGCCGTTCGCCAACTCATAGAGCACGCTCGGGTCGCCGAACTTGATGTGCTGCTTGATGAAGTTGCGCAGCAAGCCCCGCTCGGTCTCGCCCCGAAGGAACAGCGGCGCCTTCGCGATGTAGCCGGCGTAGTGGTCTGAATCGATGACGCCATCGCGCTCGTAGTTGTGTAGGTACGCGCAGGCTTGAACCGAGATGCCGCCGGAGTAGACCGCTTCGTTGAAGCCCTCCATCAACGAGGCATAGGACCAGGCTTGGTACGAGGGATGAACGACCTCTCGGTGCCCTCCGCCGAGATAGGTGCTGACCAGTGCGTCCTTGGTCGAAGACTTCACCTTGTCCCATTGCTTGAGCTCCACGATCACGACGTTTTTCGACTCGTCGTGACCTCGCCCGGTCAGGCTGATGTCGATGCGCTTAGAGCTTTGCGGGATATGAAGCTCGACGGCGACGCCCACGTCGTTCGGGATTTCCGAATCGCTGAGGACCCGCGACATGTAGCCCAGCGAATCCCTCCACGACCTCATCTCCGCCGCAGGCACCTTGCGGCCGGTGGCGCTGAAGTACTTGGCGAGGATGACGTCTTCGATGTCTCGGTCGTTGTTGTCGCTGAGAAATTGCTTCTTGTCGGCCTCGTAGACGATCACGTCAGTCCTTCTCAGATTCGCCAACTGCAGGCTGGCTGTGCTTCTTGCTGCTGCCCCGGACCTTGTCTGCGGGGTAGCGCATGGCGTTGTCCTTCAGCTTCTGCTGGACCGCGGCATCGAGGTCTACGCCCAAGACCGAGGAGAGGCGCACGAGGTAGAGCAGAACATCCGCAAGCTCGTCTTGCACGGCCTTTGCGGTTTGAGCGTCTCGGCCCACCTCCTTGGAAGCGGCCTCGGACATCCATTGAAAGATCTCGTTCAGTTCGCCGACTTCGCCGGTCAAGGCCATCACCAAATTCTTGGGTGAGTGGAACTGCGCCCAGTCGCGCTCGGTGGCGAATTGATCGAGCTTCGCGGCGAGTCGAGTGACGTCTACGAGTGAGGCGCCTTGCCCTGAATCCTGTTTCTCGGTCACGTGGGCGCCCCCGGTTTTCCCAAGCCTGCGCGGTGCAGAGAGCGAAGGTTCAGACTGGATTTCATGAAACAAGTGTATCTAGCGCCAAAGCGCAATCAGCAGTCTCCCCTCTGAGAAAAAATGGATCGTGGCCCGAAATCGGTCAAGATTGTTAAATCCAATGCCAGCAGGCATATCGCGAGCAATGGTCCTGATAAGGCTTGCCGAACCTGCTACGGCAGCCGTTTTGACCTCCGCCTTGACCATGACCCGCATATTCAGCTTCGAGGACCTACCAACTGCCGACCTCGTGGTGGATGCGATCTATGAAGGCGGTAGCGCTCGCAACACAGGCAGTGACCCCATCGCTAGGCTGTTGCCGGGCGCGGGCAACCAAGGCGGCTTTCGCGCATCTGGTGCGGGTGCAAAGAAGAAGTTCGTCGTTCTCTACTCGAGCGGCGAAGAAGGGGGCTGGCCGGACCGCCTGGACTTGAACACAGGTCAGTTCGTGTATTACGGTGACAACCGGACGCCGGGCCACGACCTTCATGACACGACGCGTCGCGGCAATCTCATCTTGAAAGCGGTCTTCGAGAACGCGCATGGGGATGCGGCGAAGAGATCGCAAGTCCCGCCGTTCTTCGTCTTCGCTAAGTGCCCCACAGCGAAGAGCAACAGGTCTGTCCAGTTCAAGGGACTGGCAGTGCCAGGTTTTCCCGGCCTCCCCATGACTGAGGACTTGGTTGCCGTGTGGAAGACGACTTCGGGCGAACGGTTCCAGAACTACCGCTCGGTCTTTACCGTGCTCAACGCCGCCACCATTCCGCGCGCGTGGATCGACAGTCTTGCCTCGCAGGATGTCGCGTTGGCGACCGCGCCGAGTACGTGGCGCTCCTGGATTGAATCAGGCGCGTACAACCCGTTGACCTCCGAGCCCACGAAAGTGATCCGAACGGAGAGCGAGCAGACGCCAGATACACCGCTCAAAGCCGCAATCTTGGAGCGCGTCTGGGCTCACTTCAAAGACTCACCTCTTGCATTCGAGTCTTTCGCGGCACGGATTTATCAGCTGACTGATCGGCGCGTGATCATCGACGAGATCACCAGAGGCAGCGTCGATGGCGGACGAGATGCCATCGGGAGGTACTTGTTAGGCCTGAGCGCTGACCCCGTGTATGCGGAGTTCGCCTTGGAGGCCAAGTGCTATCGGCCTAGCTCTGGGGATGCGTCGGCAAACACGGTGGGCGTACGTGAGGTGGCGCGATTGATTTCGCGCATTCGGCATCGTCAGTTCGGCGTATTGGTCACTACGTCTGTGATCGCACGGCAGGCCTATACAGAGGTGCGGGATGACCGACATCCCATCGTTCTCATAAGCGGACGAGACATCACTGAAATCTTGATTCAAGCGGGTTATGGATCTGTTGAACGAGTTGGAGAACTGCTCTGTGATTGGCCTGCTTGATAGCCATCCAACTCCTACAAAAGACGGAGCTAAAGCATCTCCGCCAATCGAAGCGAGCTGCATCAGAGAGCGCGAGTAACGGCCTCCGACGAACTTTTCGCGATGGTCATCAACTGCGGTTCGTTGAGGCCTGCGACGAGTTCCAGCGCGAAGGGCGTGCCTGCAAAGCAAATGCAATACTTGATTTGAATAGCACGTCGCTCTGCCGATTCTGACGATCTCAAGAGAGCTTTCACTCTATCGCAGGACCCCATATGGGGTTACTGTGTTAATGCCTCAGACCCTCCTTGGTGAGGCAATATGCAAATAAACTTCGCCGCCGCTATTTTTCTTTTCTTGGGATCATATTTCCCCTTGTCGCTAATACTGGCGGTTCAAGATGTAAAGGCTACTTCTTGGGCTCAGCCATTGTGCAGCTCAATAGTATTTTGGAGCAAATGCTCGCTGCCATCACTTGAGAATCCCGGAATTGCTTGGACCCTTCTCGGGGTTTCAGCACTCAGCCTTATCTTCTTTTTATATGCACTCCGTTATTTTGGAGGGCAGCATGAGATGGAAATTGAGGAAAGCAAGACGATTCCAAATGACCTGATTAATTACGTATTTCCCTATGTGGTGTCTTTTATGGGATTGGATCTAGGCAGCACAGGAAAAACATTGGGATTCATTTTGTTTTTGGCCTGGATGTTTTTGATCAGCTATCGATCAGGGCAAATTTTAATGAATCCCCTTTTGCTTGTGGCAGGCTGGCAGCTTTATGAGATACGGGCGGACATTGAAGGTAATAAGCGCCAATTACGCGCTTTGTCGAGACAGCCTGTTCATCCGAAACAGCGACTCAGTTCCTGTTTTATCCAAGGAATTTATGTTCTTTCCAAGCCAAAATAAAAATGTCAAAAGAAAATACTCTTGCCTTATTCCAAAATTTTCCGGTAGCTCAAGCCGCGCTATCCCTTTGGGTTTTTAAGCGCAGAACTGTTGGCGGCTTCAGTGCGCGCGCAGTGAACACCACACCAGGGCTTACGGCGCAACTCAGACAGATAGTGAGCTCTTCAGTGGCGAGATTGGAAGAGGTCGAGGAGTACGAGTTGTTGGCGCAAGTTAACGAGGTGAGTTGCCTCCATCTTCAAGAGGATGAGACAGTTTTTTCCGATCTTCAAGCTTTGGTGGATTTGCCGCCCGAAGAAGATCTCATTAAAAATATTCGTCAGATTGACAATAGCATTGGATATCTTGTACGGTTGCGAGCCGACGGCCAAGTTATCTATTGCGTAAAAAAAGTCTCAGATGCGTGGAAGGCATCAAAGGCAAAGAGTTTTTTTAATGTGGTTGTGACGGGGGCAAATCAGCTTGACTTAGTAGATGATCGAGCTCTTACAATAGCTAAGAATTTTGATTTCTTTGTTGGCGGTGGCGGCGTATTGATTGCAAACAAAGGCGCTTTCGAATCGTTGTTGAGCTTCAAACTCACATATCAGAATTCATTTAGTGCCTTGCAGCAGAATGTCCAGTTTTCGAGTTTGTTTGTTGATGTGGCGCCTCTTGTGGTGCATGTTGGAACAAATGCCATGCATTTACGACGTATGGCCGTCATTGAGCAAAGAGGGCATTACGCGGATGCGGCATATATGAATCGCCTTCGCGTCGTGAATGCGCAAAAAAACTGGGGCATTGAATTTGATCCGCAGGGTCGAATCATCGCGAATGACGCAAGTTTGAAAACGATCATGCAAGTGCTCCTCAATCATCGACTGTATTCAGAGCTATCTCTCGGCACGTTTGACGTACCTTCCGCGGCGCAGGTCGCCTAATCTCAAAATTTGGTGTGCTCGCTAGAGCATCAGGCTCAAAACGCAGAGGCATTGGTTCTGCAGCAGAGGGCGCTGAGAAGCGGAGCGACCCTTGGGTGTGCGGCCCTATGACACGGGATGTCGGGCGTTGGGGCGTTGCTCATAGCTAGGGGCTCGGCGCAGCCAAACCACCAATTTCCAAGGCTTGCATGGCGAAGCGCGTCGATCCAGGATTATTTTTTGAACGTGTCGCAGAAGCCATCGCAGCGCGATGCGAATCAGTAGCGAATCCAAACGCAAAAGCCCGCTACCTTGCGATAGCGGGCTTTTACTTTTTTTGGTGCCGGAGAGATGAATCGAACACCCGACCTTCTCATTACGAATGAGCTGCTCTACCGACTGAGCTACACCGGCGAAGCCTCAGATTATAGCCACTCCATCAGCCCTTTTCGGCGTGGTACTGGGTCAAACGCTCAACTTCGTTACGCGAACCCAACATCACGCTCACCCGCTCGTGCAGCTTGGTGGGCTTCAGGTCCAGGATGCGCTGCTTGCCGTTGGTGGCCGCGCCGCCGGCCTGCTCGACCAGCCAGCTCATCGGGTTGGCCTCGTACATCAGCCGCAGCTTGCCGGCCTTCTCGGGCTCGCGCTTGTCCCACGGGTACATGAACACGCCGCCGCGCATCAGGATGCGGTGCACGTCGGCCACCATGCTGGCAATCCAGCGCATGTTGAAGTCCTTGCCGCGCGGGCCGTCCTTGCCGGCCAGGCACTCGTCGATGTAGCGCTTCATGGGCTCGTCCCAATGGCGCTGGTTGCTCATGTTGATCGCAAATTCCTTCGTGTCCGCCGGAATCTGGATGTCTTGCTGCGTCAGCACGAAGCTGCCTTGCTCGCGGTCGAGCGTGAACATGTCCACGCCGTTGCCCACGGTGAGCACCAGCGTGGTCTGCGGGCCGTAGATGCAATAGCCGGCGGCCACCTGCTGGGTGCCGGGCTGCAGAAAGTCGGACTCCTGCACGCCGGGGTGTTCGTCGGGCTTCTTCAGCACGCTGAAGATGGTGCCAATGCTCACGTTCACGTCGATGTTGCTGCTGCCGTCGAGCGGGTCGAACATCAGCAGGTATTCGCCCTGCGGGTAGCGGTTGGGCACCACGTAGATGCTGTCCATTTCCTCGCTGGCCATGGCCGCGAGATGGCCGCCCCATTCGTTGGCCTCGATGAGCACTTCGTTGGCGATGATGTCCAGCTTCTTCTGGATCTCGCCCTGCACGTTCTCGCTCTCGGCGGTGCCGAGCACACCGCCCAGCGCGCCCTTGTTGACGGCCTGGCTGATGCTCTTGCACGCGCGGGCCACCACTTCGAGCAGCAGGCGCAGCTGGCCGGGAATGAGGCCGTCGGCGCGTTGCTTTTCGACGAGGTAGCGGGTGAGGGAAATCTTTTGCTGTTGTTGAGCCATGGGATCTGTCCTATGCAAATGGGTGGGTCTGTTCGCGGAACACCGCGGAACCGGCTTTGCCGGGCCGCTGGTGTTGCCCCCGGTGAGGGGGTCGGCGAAGCGACACGAAGTGCGCGAAGCCTGGGGGTGAGCCTAATTTCCGGCGAGCGCGCGGGTAACGACTTCGTGGGTGTCCTTGCTCAGGTCGGGCCGGGCGGCCACGCGGGCGATGGCTTCGCGCGCGGCGCTGCGGTAGGGCTCGGCCAGCTTGCTCCAGCGGTCGAGCGAGCGCGCCAAGCGTGCGGCCACCTGGGGGTTGATGGCGTCGAGCTCGATCACGCGGTCGCTCCAGAACACATAGCCGGCCGCGTCGGGGCGGTGGAAGGCGCCGGGGTTCGCGCTGCAATAACTGAAGATCACGCTGCGTGCACGGTTCGGGTTCTTGAGCGAGAAGTCCGGGTGCTTCATCAGCTGCTTGACCAGCGGCAGGATGTCGCCGCCGCGGTCGGGGGCGCCGGCCTGCAGCGAGAACCACTTGTCGATGACCAGCGCCTCGTCCTTGAAGATGGCGTGGAACCGCGCCAGCGCCTGCGCCGCGAGCGTGTGGCCCGATGACACGAGCGCGTTGAGCGCGTTGAAGCGATCAGTCATGTTGCCCGCGTCCTTGAAGCGCTGCAGCGTCTTGCCGGGCCACACGGCGTCGCCAGATGCGCGCGCCGCCAGGCACAGGAAGTTGAGTGCCATGCCGGCCAGCGCGCGGCGGCCCGAGGACGTCGGATCGGGCGTGTAGGCGCCGGTGTCGTGGTTCTCTTCGTACACCTGTTCCCAGTCGGCAAAGAGGGCGGTGGCGAGTTGGGCGCGCATGGCTTCGCGCACGATGTGCACCCGCTGCGGGTCGACCACGGCCAGCTGCTCGGCAATGTAGGTTTCCGACGGCAGCGTGAGCACCAGTTCCTTGAAGGCGGCGTCCAGTTGCGGGTTGCGCAGCACGCTGCGCATGGCGTCGATGTAGGCGTCGTTCAACACCGGGGTGGTGTCGGTCGCCAGCGCCGCAATGCCGTGCAGCGCGGCGCGCAAGCCCAGGCGCTGGCCGGCTTCCCAGCGGTTGAACGGGTCGGGGTCGTTGGCCAGCAGGGTGAGCAGCTGGGCGTCGGTGTACTCGAAGTCGAGGATCACCGGCGCGCTGAAGCCACGCAGGATCGACGGCACGGGCTCGGCATCGAGGCCCACGAAGGTGAGCTGCTCGCCGGCGCGCGAGAGCACCACGGTGCGGGTACCGCGCGTGACGTCAGCTTCGCCTTCGAGCTGAATGGGCAGCTCGCGCCCGTTGGCATCGAGCAGGCCGATGTTCAGCGGAATGACGAAGGGTTCCTTCGTCGGCTGGCCCGGCGTGGGCGGGCAGCTTTGCACCACGCTCAGCGTGTAGCTGCGGTTCTGCGCGTCGTACACGCCGTGCGCTGCAAGGCGGGGCGTGCCGGCCTGGCTGTACCAGCGCTTGAACTGGGGCAGGAGGCGTGCGAGTTCCGAATCGGGGTTGGCATCGGCAATGGCCTGCGCGAAGTCGTCGCAGGTCACGGCCTGGCCGTCGTGGCGTTCGAAGTAGAGCGTGATACCCGCCTCGAAGCCCTTGCGGCCGACCAGCGTCTGCATCATGCGAACGACCTCGGCACCCTTTTCATAGATGGTGACGGTGTAGAAGTTGCTGATCTCGATGTAGCTGTCGGGCCGCACCGGGTGGGCCATGGGGCCGGCGTCTTCGGGGAACTGGGCGGTGCGCAGCACGCGCACGTCTTCGATGCGCTTGACGGCGCGGGCCGAGGCGTCGGCGCACAGGTCCTGGCTGAACTCCTGGTCGCGGAAGACGGTGAGGCCTTCCTTCAGCGAAAGCTGGAACCAGTCGCGGCAGGTCACGCGATCGCCGCTCCAGTTGTGGAAGTACTCGTGGCCGACCACGCTTTCGATGTTGCTGTAGTCGGCGTCGGTGGCGGTGGCCTGGTTGGCCAGAACGTACTTCGTGTTGAAGATGTTCAGGCCCTTGTTCTCCATCGCGCCCATGTTGAAGTCGCTGGTGGCAACGATCATGAAGCGGTCCAGGTCCAGCGGCAGGCCGAAGCGGGTTTCGTCCCACAGCACGGAGTTGATGAGCGAATTCATCGCGTGCTCGGTCTTGTCGAGGTCGCCGGCGCGTACGTACACCTGCAGCAAGTGTTCCTTGCCGTTGCGCGCCTTGATGCGCTGCTCGCGCGCCACCAGCTTGCCTGCCACCAGGGCGAACAGATAGCTGGGCTTGCGGAACGGGTCGACCCATTTCGCGAAGTGGCGGCCCTCGGGCAGCTCGCCCTGCTCGACGAGGTTGCCGTTCGACAGCAGCACCGGGTACGCGGCCTTGGCGGCGCGCAGCGTCACGGTGTAGGTCGACATCACGTCGGGGCGGTCGAGGAAGTAGGTGATGCGGCGGAAGCCCTCGGCCTCGCACTGCGTAAAGAACGTGTCTTCGCTCACGAACAGGCCCATCAGCTTGGTGTTCTTGATGGGGCAGCAGGTGGTGAAGATCTCGAGCTCGAAGGCGCCTTCTTCCGCGTAGGGCAGGCCGTCGATGACGAGCTGGTCGCCTTCCATGCGGAACGAGGCGCCCTGGCCGTTGACCAGCACGCGCGCGAGGTTGAGCTCGTCGCCATCGAGCCGCAGCGGCTGGATGGGCGCATCGGGGTTGCGGCGAAGGCGCATGCGGTTGAGCACGCGGGTCTTGGCGGGGTCCAGGTCGAAGGTCAGGTCGACGGTATCGATCCAGTAGCCCGGAGCGGCATAGTCTTCGCGTCGAATGGCAATCGGTTGGCCTTGGCCGTCACGCAACATCATCGAGGGTCTCCAGAAAATTCGAATGGGCGAGTTCGTTGTAGTCACGAACCGCGGCAATGACATGGGGGCCGGCCAACTCGGCGGCGGTATGGGTGCTGCACACGGCCACGGCACGCATGCCGCCGCGGCGGGCGGCCTCGATGCCGAAGGGCGCGTCTTCAAAAACGATGCAGCGCTCGGGCGCCACGCCGATGCGGCGCGCGGCTTCGAGAAAGATCGCGGGCGTGGGCTTGCCCGAGAAGCCTTCGTCGCCGCCGACGATGGCCAGTGGCAGCGGGTCCATCTTCAGGCGCGACATCGCGAACTCGATGTTGTGCCTGTCGCCCGCCGTGCCCACCGCCACCTTGAGGCCGCGCGCAACGGCGGCCTTGGCGAAGGCGGTGAAGCCCGCGACCTCGGTGAAGTTGTCGCTGAACATGGCGCGGTAGATCTCTTCCTTCTCGTGCACCATCGCCTGGGCTTCGTCGTCGGAGAGCTTGCGGTCGAACAGCTCGTGCATGCATTCGACGCCGGTGCGGCCCGTTGTGCGCGCGAGGATGTCGCTCACATCGAGCTTCAGGCCGTGGCGCGCCACGAATTCCACCCACGAGCGCGCATGCCAGGGCATGGAGTCGATCATGGTGCCGTCCATGTCGAAGATGAAGGCTTCGACCTTCCCGTGCATCAGGCTCATGGGATCAGACGCCTTGCTTCAGTGAGGCTTCGATGAACACATCGAGGTCGCCGTCGAGCACCTTCTGCGTGGCCGAGACTTCGACGTTGGTGCGCAGGTCCTTGATGCGGCTGTTGTCCAGCACGTAGCTGCGGATCTGGTGGCCCCAGCCCACGTCGGTCTTGCTGTCTTCCAGCTTCTGCTGCTCTTCCTGGCGCTTGCGCATCTCGAAGTCGTACAGCCGCGAGCGCAGGCGTTTCCACGCCACGTCGCGGTTGCTGTGCTGGCTTCGGCCGTCTTGGCATTGCACGACGATGCCGGTCGGAATGTGCGTCAGGCGCACGGCCGAGTCGGTCTTGTTGATGTGCTGGCCGCCCGCGCCGCTGGCACGGAAGGTGTCGGTGCGCACGTCGGAAGGGTTGATGTCGATCTCGATCGAATCGTCGATTTCCGGGTACACGAAGATGCTGGCAAAGCTGGTGTGGCGGCCGCCCGAGGAATCGAACGGGGACTTGCGCACCAGGCGGTGCACGCCGGTCTCGGTGCGCAAGAGGCCGAAGGCGTAGTCGCCTTCCACCTTGATGGTCGCGCCCTTGATGCCGGCGGTGTCGCCAGGCGTTTCGTCTTCGATCTGCGTCTTGAAGCCCTTGCGCTCGGCGTACTTCAGGTACTGGCGCAGCAGCATGCTGGCCCAGTCGCAAGCCTCGGTGCCGCCGGCGCCGGCCTGGATGTCGACAAAGGCGTTGAGCGGGTCGGCCGGGTTGTTGAACATCCGGCGGAATTCGAGCTGCTTGATGTCGGCTTCGAGCGCGGTGGCGTCATCGGAGATGGACTGCAAGCCGTCCATGTCGCCTTCTTCCTTCGACATCTCGAAGAGCTCGGAGTTGTCCGAAAGGCCATTGGTGAGCTTGTCGAGCGTGACGACCACGTCGTCGAGCGACTTCTTTTCCCGGCCCAGTTCCTGGGCCTTCTTGGGGTCGTTCCAGACGTTCGGGTCTTCGAGCGATGCGTTGACCGTCCTCAGTCGTTCAGCTTTGGCATCGTAGTCAAAGATACCTCCGTAAATCGACCGTGCGAACGCTCAGGTCCGCGAGCATTGCGCCGATTTGGTTGATCTGTTCTGCGTCCATGGGGTGTCCTGACTGTGTGAGGTTGGTGTTCGGGGGAACCGGGCATTTTCTCATGCTCGGGAAACCCGCCCTGCAGAGCCCCTGTATTGCTCCTTCCCCTTCCGGGGGAAGGCTGGGATGGGGGCACGGCGGCGCTCGAAAAAGCGGTGCGAGTGCAAAGGCCGCGAGCCCCCACCCCCACCCTCCCCCGGAAGGGGAGGGAGCAACACAAAGAAAAAGCCCCCTGGGCGCGTCGCGCGCACGCAGAGGGCAAGGGGGGAATCTGCTCAGGTCAGAACGCGGGAACCAGCGACCCCTTGAACTGCGTCTCGATGAAGCTCTTCACCTCCGGCGACTGGTAAGCCGCCACCAGGCGCTTGGCCCAGGGCTTGTCCTTGTCGGCACGGCGCACGGCGATCAGGTTGGCGTACGGGCTCTTCGGTGCTTCCTTGATCACGGCGTCCTTGTTGAGCGACAGGCCGGCCTTCTCGGCGTAGTCGTTGTTGATGGAGGCGATGGTCAGGTCGTCCAGCGAGCGCGGCAGTTGGGCCGCGTCGAGCGCAATCAGCTTGAGCTTCTTGGGGTTGGTCACCACGTCCAGCGGGGTGGCGTTGTTGTTCTTCACCGCCTCGGGCTTGAGCGTGATGAGGCCGGCCTGCTGCAACAGCAGCAGGGCGCGGTTGCCGTTCGACGGGTCGTTCTGAATCCCGACCGAGGCGCCATCGGGCAGCTGGTCGATGGACTTGATCTTGCGCGAGTAGAAGCCCAGCGGCGCGGTGATGGTCAGGCCCACGGGCACGATGTCGAAGCCGCGCGCCTTGTTCTGGTTGTCCAGGAATGGCTGGTGCTGGAACGCGTTGGCATCCAGGTCGCCCGAGGCCAACGCCGCGTTGGGCAGCTGGTAGTCGTTGAAAACCACCACCTGGATGTTCAGGCCGTCCTTGGCGGCGACTTTTTTCACCACCTCGAAGATCTGCTCGCCGTTGCCGACGGAGACGCCGACCTTGAGCGTGTTCTTGTTGTCCTGCGCGAAGGCGGTGCTGCCGGCGAAGAGGGCGGTGGCCAGTGCGGCAAGGGCGAGGGTGCGGCGGCGGAGAGTGCTGTGCATGTTGTTGCGCGAAATCAAAATGAAGGCGCGAATGTGGCACTGCCGCACCGATTTGGGAACGAACCAATCCGCATATCGTTATGGCGCTTGCGGCACGCACTTTGAAATGCTTATGCGTTTTCATGCATAAGCAAGCGAGGATTTGTTCGTTCCCTTTTGGCGCCTTTGTTTTCATACTCGGCACCTTTTTGCGAACTCCGCGACCCGCTTTCACGTGGGCCGTGCCTCCTCTCCATGACCAACCATTCGCCTGATACGGCCCGCGGCGACGCGGCGCAGCCGGTCATCCGTCTTCAATCGGTGCAGAAATCTTTCGCCTTGCCCAGCGGCGAGGTGTTCGACGCCGTGCAGTCGCTCTCGCTCGACATCCACCAGGGCGACGTGTTCGGCCTGATCGGCAAGAGCGGCGCCGGCAAGTCGACGCTGCTGCGCCTCATCAACCTGCTGGAGCGGCCCGATGCGGGCCGTGTGCTCGTCGGTGGGCGCGACCTCACCACGCTCTCGCGCCGCGAGTTGCGCGACACGCGCCAGAACATCGGCATGATCTTCCAGCAGTTCAACCTGCTGCAGAACGCCACGGTGTTCGACAACGTGGCCTTCCCGCTGAAGATCCACGGCCGCCATTCCAAGGCCGAGATCAACACCCGGGTGCGCGAATGCCTCGACCTCGTGGGCCTCGCCGAAAAGATCGACACCTACCCGGCCCAGCTCTCCGGCGGCCAGAAGCAGCGCGTGGCCATCGCCCGCGCGCTGGCACCGCGCCCGCAGGTGCTGCTGTGCGACGAGCCCACCTCGGCGCTGGACACCGAAACCACCCGCGCGCTGCTCGAGACGCTGCGCGACATCAACCAGAAGATCGGCGTGACCATCGTGATCGTCACGCACGAGCTGTCGGTGGTCGAGGTGCTGTGCCGCAACGTGGCCATCCTCGAGAAGGGCCGGCTGGTCGAGCAGTTCGCCGTCGATGCGCCGAGCGAAGAGCGCAAGACCGCGCTGGGCCGCGAGATCGACGAGCTGGTGCGCCGCCGCGAGCGCGAGGCGCGTCTGCCGGTCGAGCCGCGTGCCGCATCTGCCGCACGCAATGCGCAGGAGGTGGCCTATGTTTGAGAGCATCGCTCCCATCCTCCCCGAGCTGTGGGTCGCCACGGGCCAGACTTTCATGATGCTGGCCATCGGCCTCTCGGCCGCGGTGCTCATCGGCGGGCCGCTGGGCATCCTGCTGTTCCTGCTGGGGCCGGGGCAGTCGCTGGAGAACAAGCCGGCGTTCCTCATCCTCAACTGGATCGTGAACACGGTCCGTTCCTTCCCTTTCATCATCCTGCTGGTGGCGTTGGTGCCGTTCACGCGGGTGATCGCGGGCACCTCCATCGGGCCGCTGGCGGCCGCGGTGCCGCTGTCGTTCGCGGCCATTCCGTATCTGGCGCGCCTGGTCGACCAGTGCCTGCGCGAAGTGCCGCGCGGCGTGATCGAGGCGGCGCATGCCATGGGCGCCTCGGAGCTGCAGATCGTCGGCCGCGTGCTGCTGGTCGAGGCCCGTTCGGGCCTGGTGCTGGCGCTGACGGTGCTGGCCGTGAGCTTTCTCTCCTACTCGGCGGTGGCCGGCGTGGTGGGCGGCGGCGGCATCGGCGACCTGGCGATCCGCTACGGCTACTACCGCTTCCAGACCGACGTGATGGTGCTCACTGTGGCGCTGCTGGTGGTGCTGGTACAGATCCTGCAGTTCGTGGGGAACACCACGGCGCGCAGGCTGGACAAGCGTTGATTTTTTCCTTTTCCTTCTCTTTGCTCATTCCATGAAAACCGCATTGCTGCGCCGCTCCGTCCTCGCCATTTCCCTCGTCGCGCTGTCGTTCGGCGGCCTCTCGCTCGCGCAGGCGCAAGACGCCAAGAAGAACCTCGTGATCGGCGGCACCGCCGGCTCCAACTACGACCAGCTGAAGTTCGGCATCGTGCCCATCCTCGAGAAGAAGGGCTACAAGGTGAAGCTGGTCGAGTTCAACGACTACGTGCAGCCCAACCTCGCGCTGGCCCAGGGCTCGCTCGACGCCAATTTCTTCCAGCATCAGGTCTACTTGAAGAAGTTCTCGGCCGACCAGAAGCTGGACCTCGCCGAACTGGTGCAGGGCCCGATCGCCCCGCTGGGCATCTACTCGACCAAGCGCAAGACGCTCGCCGACGTGAAAGAGGGCGACCGCGTGACGCTCCCGAACGACCCGAGCAACCTGGCGCGCGCTCTGGTGCTGCTGGAGCAAAACAAGCTCATCACCATCAAGGCCGGCGTGGACCCGATCCGCGCGTCTGAAAAGGACGTGGCCGAGAACCCGAAGAAGCTCAAGTTCATTCCGCTCGAAGCCGCGCAACTGCCGCGTTCGCTGGGCGACACCGAGTACGCCATCGTCAACGGCAACTTCGCGATCTCCTCGGGCCTGAAGCTCACCGAGGCGGTGGTTCTGGAGAAGACGCCCGACTACTACCTCAATGTGGTGGCCGTGAAGAGCGCCGACAAGAACTCGGCCTGGGCCAAAGACATCGTCGAGGCCTACCATTCGAAGGAATTCAAGACGGTGGTCGACACCAAGTTCCAGGGCTACGCCAGGCCCAGCTTCCTGCAGTAACCAACTTCCACGAAGGACACCCCATGCCCGTGCTCGCCGTATTCGATGCCCAAGGAAGCTGGCGCGACACGCATGTGTGCGACGGCTGGATCACCGAGCATCTGGCCGGGCAGGGCGTGAGTTGGGGGCGAGGCAAGGCGAAGAAGGGGCAGCTCGCGCTCGATGGGGCGGGGCTGTTCTATCTGCCTACTGCCGAGGGCTACCTGGGGTTGTTGTTCGAGGGGGGAGAGTGGGTCTCCATTCCCTCTGGCAAGCCGCATTTCTTCGATGCGGGCGAGGCGGAGTCTTTCGATGGGCTGCCTGCTGCGTTGCCGCTGTTCGAGGCCTTTGTTGAAGAAGTGCTCTCCCTGACGGGGAACGACGCCGACGAGGAGTGAAGGGGGTTCGGGTTTGTGGCGTGTGCACAGGCCACCGGGTACTCCCCTCCGCGAATGTCCTCCGGCCTTCGGCCTCCCCCTTGATTTCGCTGCGGGGAGCACCCGATGCCCTGTGCACCTGGACGCGCTGCCGGTGCACGGCTGATCAACGACTGCTCTGAAAACGAGCGCGCCGATGGGGTGCCTTGCGCAGCGAAATCAAGGAGGAGCCGAAGGCGGGGGACATTCGCGGAGCAAGGTACCCCGTCGGCGCGATCGCGCCCTGAACAGCAACGCTCAAGCCACCAGCCGCTCCGCCATCCGCCCGCCGGGCCGCGCCAGCCCGAGGTGATCGCGCAACGTCCGCCCCTCGTACTCCGTGCGAAAGAGCCCGCGCTTCTGCAGGATCGGCACCACGCCATCGACAAAGTCCTGCAGCCCATGCGGCAGCGCATCCGGCATCAGGTTGAACCCGTCCGCCGCGCCGCCCTTGAACCAGTGCTCGATGTCGTCGGCGATCTGCTCCGGCGTGCCCACGATCACGCGATGCCCGCCGCCGCCCGCGAGTTCGCGGATCAACTGGCGCACCGTGTAGCCGTGCGTGCGGCCGGCCGCGACCACCGCGTTGAAGAAGGTGTGGTTGCCGTTGCCATTGCCGGGGAGCGGCAGGTTGTCGGGCAGGCGCTCGTCCAGCTTCAGGCGGTCGGGCGCGATGCCCAGCGTGCCGGCCAGGCGCGTGAGGCTGTAGTCCCACGGGATCAGGTCGACCAGTTCATCGCGACGACGGCGGGCTTCCGCTTCTGTGCCGCCGACGATGGTGGTGAGGCCGGCGAGCACCTTCACCGCGTCCGGGCCGCGGCCCAGTTCTGCGGCGCGGGTCTTCAGGGCGCGTGCGTAGGCCAGCGATTCGTCGAACGACTGCGAGGCCGAGAACACTGCTTCCGCATGGCGTGACGCGAGCTCGCGCCCATCGGCCGAAGCACCGGCCTGCACCAGCACCGGATGGCCCTGCGGCGCACGCGGAAGATTGAGCGGACCCTGCACCGCGAAGTGCTCGCCGCGGTGCGCAATCGCATGCACCTTGGCCGGGTCGATGAAGCTGCCGGTGGCCTTGTCGCCGACGAAGGCATCGTCTTCCCAGCTGTCCCACAGCGCCTTCACGATGTCGGCGAACTCCGAGGCGCGGGCGTAGCGCTTCGTGTGGTCGGGTGTGGTGTCCAGGCCGAAGTTGCGGGCCGAGGGCAGGTCGGCCGTGGTCACCATGTTCCAGCCCGCGCGGCCGTTGCTCACGTGGTCGAGCGTCGAGAAGCGGCGCGCGATGTTGTAGGGCTCGTTGTAGCTGGTGGAGGCGGTCGCGATCAGGCCGATGTGCGTCGTCGCCGCGGCCACGCAGGCCAGCAAGATCGTCGGCTCCAGCGCGGTGATCGGGCGAAAGTGGATCTGGTCCACGATGGCCGCGTTGTCCGCGAGGAAGATCGCATCGAGCTTGGCCGCTTCAGCGATCTGCGCGGTGCGGATGTAGTGCTGGATGTCGGCGAACGCCCACGGATCGCTCTCCGGCAGGCGCCAGGCCGAAGGCACGAAGCCCGAATGCAGGATGTTGACGTTGAGGTGCAGTTGCCTGCGCGGTGCGCCCTTGTTGCTGTCGCTCATTGGCTGAAGTAGTCCGGCAGCCGATAGCCCGCCCACACGGGGTTGGCCTTGAAGAACTTCTGGAACTCGGGCGACTGGTAGGCGGCCACGATGTCCTTGGCGAACTTCGCGTTCTCGTTGCTGCGCTTGACGGCCACCACGTTTACGTAGGGCAGCGTCATGTCTTCGAGCTTCAGCGCCTCGGTGAGCTTCAGGCCAGAGGCGACGGCGAAGTTGCCCTGCACGGCCGCGAGGTCGGCATCGGCCAGCGAGCGCGGGGCCTGTGCGGATTCGAGCGGGACGATCTTCAGGCGCTTGGGGTTGCCCACGATGTCGCGTTCCGACACGCTCAGCGGGCTCACGCCCGGCTTCAACGTCACCCACCCAATGGCCGCGAGGATGTTGAGCGCGCGCGCCGCATTCACCGGATCGGAGGGCAGCGTGACGGTGGCGCCGTCGGGCACCGCGGCCAGCGACTTGTGCCGCTGCGAATAGAGGCCCATCGGCGGCGTCGGCACATGCACCACGGGCACCAAGTCGAAGCCCTGCTGCTTGTTGGTGGCGTTGAGGTACAGCGTGTGCTGGAAGATGTTGGCGTCGATCTGCCCGCGCTCCACCGCGTCGTTGGGCTGAACGCCCTGGCTGAATTCGACGTACTTGACGGTGTAGCCCAGTTTCTTCAGCTGGGGCTCGATGCCGTTGGTGAAGGCGTCGCGGTAGGGGCCGGGCATGAAGCCGACGCGCAGGTCGTCGGCGTGGGCCGAAACGTGAAGAAGCAGGCTGAGGGCAAGGCCGCCGAACACGGGGGCAGAGCGGCGCAGCCACGAGGGCGCGCGCGAAAGGGAAGGCATGACGGCAACTCCGGAGGACGGCGAAAGGAGTTGGGCACTCTAGGCTGCGGTGCCTGCCGCGCGAACGAAGATTTGCGCGCTTGGATATCCGCTGGCCGGATATCGGATCACGTGCCCGGATCGTGCCCGCGTCGCGCCCGGATCAGGGCGAAAGAATCATCACCTTGAACTGGCTCGGCACGATCCGCATGCCCACCATGTTGCTGCGGTTCTGCGTGCTCAGGCTGGTCATGCGCGTGGCCGGCGTGCCCTTGATGAGCACGGTGAACGCACCCGTCACATGCCGCGACTGGCTCATGAAGGTCTGCGAAACGATGCCGCCGCCGGCGCCGACGGTGTCGCCCAGCGTGATCGGCGTGGTGGTCGCCATGTTGTGCGCGGGCATGCACATGAAGAGGATGTTCCAGGCATTGGGCACCGACATCGGGCCCAGCGCCATGTTCGGGTACGGAATGGGCGCCATCGCGGCGGGCGGCGTCTTGCAGACGTCGGGAAAGGCGAGGTCCATGCCCATCAGCTGGCAGTTGGCAAACATCGTGGGTTCTCCTTGGCGTTTTCGATTCAGCCCATGTGGATCTGCGCGGCATCGACCTTGACGAGGTCGCTCGCGGTGACGACGGTGTGGCGCGCATGCAGGCGCGCGGTGCCGCTGGCCTCGCAGTCGAGATGGCCCACGCGCACCTGCTCGGTCTCGTCGACCACGCGCAGCGCGTTGCGTGCCATCTGCACGATGCGGTCGGCGACCGATTCGAAGACGCGGCCGACCAGCCGCAGCTTGCCCACCGTGGCGTCCAGCACCTGGCCGGTGAAACGCAGGTCGTCGACGCGGCACTGGCCGGTCGCCGCCTGCAGGTTCCATTGCGCGGCCTTCATCTGCAGCTGGCCGCCGCTGTGCAGCCGCACGTCGCCGGGGCTTTCGATCGAGAGCACGCCCGCGGTCTCGATGCGGCTCACGGTGGCATCGGCCTGTTCGAGCACGGCGATCAGGTAGACGCGGTGCCGGTCGGGGCCGGAGAGCAGCACGGTGTCGCCCACCTCGGGGCGCAGCAGGCAACTGGCGGCGCGGCGGCAGCGCCAGGACTGGCCGTCTTCGCCCTCGACGTCGAAGTGCGCATCGGGCAGCGTGGCGGTCAGCCGGCCCGTGCAATGAACCGGTGTGGCAGCTGCTGCAAGGGCAGGGCGCAGTGGAACGACATTCATGGCGGATTCCCTTCTTGGTGTTGGCGTTTGGAAAACGGGTGTGTTCAGTGCGGGCCGGACCAGGCCTGTGCCTTGAATAGCTCGGGTTCGTTGTCGATGACTCCACCGCGGTTCGAGAAGCGCGCGCCTTGCTGCTGGGCGCGATGAAGGCGCGTGCGCAGGAAATGCGCGCCGCTCAGGTCGGCGCCGGTGAGGTCGGCATAGGACAGGTCGGCGTCCTGCATCTCGGCGTTGCGAAAATTCGTGCCGCCGCAGCGCGTGCGGTGGAACACGGCGAGCGGCAAGCGGGCGCCCGAGAAGTCCGCGCGTTCGAGCACCGCCTCGACCCAGATCGACTGGTCGAAGCGCCCGCCGCTGCAGTTCGCATCGCTGAGGTCCGCTTCCGGAAACAGCGTCTGTCCCGCATCGGCCTGCGAGAAATTCGAGCGCCTCAGCGTGGCGCCCTTGAAGTTGCTCTGCGTGAGCGTGGCACCGCTGAAGTCGGCATCGTCCAGCCGGCTGTCGGTGAACTGGCACAGGCGCAGCGACAGGCCCGCAAAGCGCTGGCCGCTCAGGTCGCACTCCAGGAACATCGCGTTGATGCCCGATGCGCCGGTGAAATCCACCGTGCGCAGGTCGAGTTGGTAGAAGGTCACGTACCCCAGCGCCGAGCCGCCGAAGTCGACCCGGTCCAGTTGCGACGCCATGAAGCTTGCCCGCTCGAACTGCTGCGATTGAAGACGGCTCCCGGTCAGCTGGCACTGGAAGAACTTGGTCAGGTCGAGCCGCGTCTGCACGAAGCTCGCGTTCGGCGCCTGGCACTCGACGAAGGATGCGTTCTCCAGCGTGGCGGCATCGAAGCAGGCCGCGTCCATGCGGCTGCGAAAGAACTGCACTTCCTTCAGGTTGCCGGCCGAGAAATCGCAGCCCGACAGCGTGCAGTGCGACAGCGCGCTGCCTTCGAGGTTGGTGCGTGCGAAGTTCGCGCCGCTGAAGTCGACGTCGTCCATCAGCGCGCCCGAGAGGTCCAGGCCGCTCAAGTCCCATCCCCTGCAATCGGCGCTGCCGACCTGGGTGCCGTGGCGGACTTTGTCGATGAGTTCATCGCGCGTCATCAGCGTGTCATTCGGGCGCCGCGACACGGCGCGCAGGCCAGACCTTGGCGTGCTGCGTGTAGGCGCCCATCAGGTGGGTGGTGCCGTCGATCAGGCTCTGCGACACGTCGGTGCGGAACAGGTTGGCGCCACTCAGGTCGGCCTGCGTGAACACGGCCTTGGAGAAGTTGGCGTCGATGAGGTTGGCGCCGCGCAGCGTGGCGCCGGTGAGGTCCGCGCGCACGAAGAGGCTCTCGCCCGCGAACAGCCGGTCCAGGTTGGCGCCCTGCAGGTCGCATTCGGAAAAGTCGCAGTTGTCCAGGTGCGCGTCGCCCAGGTCGGCCTTCGTCAGCGGCGTGGTGCGCAGGCCGCAGTGCTTGAGCGTGGCGCGGCGGAACACCGCACCGGCCAGTGTGCTGCCGTGCGCGAAGCTGCTGGCGTCGAGCCGTGCATCGGAAAAGTCGACCGCGCGGCTGCAGTCGGTGGTGACGAAGCCGCAGCGCTCCAACGTGGCATTGACGAAGCGCACGTCGTCCAGCGCGCATTCGAGCCACACCACCTGCTTGAGCAAGGCGCCGTCGAAGGCCATGGCATGCATGCGCAGCCTGGTCAGAAAGACCTGATGCCAGTCGGAGCCGCGCAGATCGCAGCGGCTCATCTCGCTCTCGGTGAGGCGGGTCTGGTGGAACACCGCGTTGGCCATGTTGCAGGAGGTGAAGCGCGCCTTCTCGCAATTGGCGGCGCTCAGGTCGGCGCCCGAGAAGTCGGCGAACTCGCACTGCGCGCCGCCGAGGTTGGCGTTTTTGAAGGTGGCGTTGGCCAGTACGGTGCGCGAGAGCCGGGCGCGTGCCAGCACCGCATTGTTGAAGTTGGCGTCGCCCAACTGCGCACCGTCGAGGTTCGCGTCTTCCAGAGATGCGCCCGAGAAGTCGGCACCGCGCAGGTCCATGCCCGAGAGGTCGGCACCGATCAATCGCATGCCCGCGAAGCGGCGTTCGCCGGGCGCGGCTTCGGCCAGGCGCCGGCGGATCTTGGCGGCGCGGAACGAAGGCATCGGCGGTGCGGCGTCGGACAGGTGGGCGCCGTGCAGGTAGCCGAGGTTGATCTGCGCGGTCATGCGTTCCCTGGAACCCACGGAGATGAGTTGCGGGCTGGCGGCGGGGCTTGCGCCGCCTTGCGCCGGAGGCGCCTCGGTGAGCTGCTCGAGCTGGCGGATCAGTTCGTCAGGATCGAAGCGCTTCGGCCGGTCGCGGCCTTGCTGCAGCAGGGTCGGGTCTATTTCTGCCTCCTGCTTGCGGCGCATCTGCTCGCCCTTGGCTTCGAGATCTTTTCGGGTCTCCATCATTTCCTCTTGCATGCGCTCGAAGTAGTCGGGCACGTCGTCGAAGGCCACCGGCGCGGCCGGGGGCTGGGGCGCGGGCAGGTACTTGTCGGGATCGACGCCTTGCGCGATGAGCTCGGCGCGTCGGCTTTCGTGGTCGCGCAACTGGCCGGCGCGCAGGTTGCGCACCAGCGGCCGCGCCATCGGGTCGGGCAGGTCGACGACGCTCCAGCGCCCGAGGATGTCCTTCGGCGCGAGGTCGCTGTCGCGAAAGGCCAGCAGGCCGCCGCGCGCCGGGTCCAGCCGCTGCAGCAGCACCGACTGGTAATGCGTCATGTCGCGCGGCGCATCGGGCCGCTCGAGCGCCGGCATGATGTGCCGCACGTCCGCCGCATCGTCCTCGCGCACCGGCAACACGCCGTGCCAGATCAGCGCCACGCGCTCGCGGTGCGGAAAGAACCAGGCGGTGGTCAGGCGCAACGCCACTTCGCAGAGATCGCGGCCTTCCTTGTCGAAGCTCGCGAAGCAGCGCGCGCGCCAGTCGGGCAGATGGCCGCTCAGCACGGGCTTCCGCGGGTGCATGTTGAGGATTTCGTAGGGTGCACCGGGCGGAAACTCCTGCCGCGCGGGCCAGCGCTGGTCGGTGGGCGCGGCGTTGAAGAACCGCCAGTCCATGTCGTCCGCGAAGCCGGGGAACTGCTTCTCGAGCCAGTCCTGTCCGTACTTGTGGCCCATGAGCGCCATGCGCTGCGGGCTGTCGACCGGCACCGCGCCGAAGCTCGCGGGCGTGACGGCCTGGCCGCGCGAATGCACGCGCGCGTGGACGGCCTCCACGTTGGGTGCGCGACGCGTATGGATGCCGTCGACCATTTCGTCGAAGGCGCCGATGCCCGCGGTGTTCTCGGGCACGCCGGGGCCGCCGTAGGCATGGGCCCAGTCCAGCGGCATGGCCTCGAAGGACTGGGGTGCGGTCAGGCGGCCGTCGAGCCAGTAGCGGTCGCCCGAGACGTGCAGGGATTTTTCGAAGTCGGCAACGCGCAGGCGCACGGCGCAGGCGGTCTTGTCGGGCTGGTGGTGGGTGTAGCCGTAGCCGCTGGCGAGCACCTCGGGCATGGACTTGGGAACGCCCATGTCGAACACGCCCATGTCGCCGATCTCTTCGCCTATGGTCTGCCAGAGCTCCTGGTCGGCCATGAGCTTCGGTTCGGCGTCCAGGCTGGCGAGCGCCATGACGGACACGCCCAGCTGGTCCGCGCCCTGCCAGCGGTAGGGCCGGGTGAGGATGCCCAGGCGCAGCGGCTTGACGGTCTTCATGGGGCCGGCCCCTTGGCACTGCGCTCGATGGCGACCGTGCGGCTCGCGGCGTCGAAGCGCACGGCGATGGTCTTGCCGGCCGCGTGATCGGGCAGCTCGGCGACGGGAATCGATGCGGTCTGCTGCACATCGAAAGCCTCGGCGGTGGCGGAGGTCCGCACGCGCAGGTGCAGCTTGAGAACGCCCCAGCTTCCGCCTTCGCCCGAGCGGCGCTGGCCGGTGTCGGAGGAGGCGATCACCTCGGCCATGGCGGGCGTGCCGTGCGCGAGGATATTGGCATCTGCCTGCACGCGCGCGACCCGCTCGGTGTGCTTGTGGCGTTCACGCACGAGCGTGACCCCCAGCGTGCAGCCGAGCCACACCAGCAAGGGAACCAGAACCCACCAGATCGAGAAGCCGGCATTCGACGTCATGCAGGCTGGTTCAGCCGAAGAGCATGAAGCCCTTGAGCGCGCCCCAGAAGCCGCCGACGTGCTCCTGCGCCACCACGTTCGAGAAGCTCACGGCGCCGAAGTTGGACTGGTGCGCGTACATGTTCAGGATCTGCGCGGTGGCGTCCATCTTCTTGATGTTGGTGGTGAAGGTGAAGCCCGCGTTGCTGTTGTTCACGCCGTAGGTCGCGCTGGAGAGGCCGACGGCCGTGACCGCCCAGGGCGACCAGTCCCACAGCAGCACGCGGTTCACGCGCTTGACGTGGTTGCCCTCGAAGGTGAAGTCGCCGCTGGCCTTGATGTCCACGTTGCCGTCGGTGGCCTCGATGGTCACGTTCTGGGCCTTGCCCGTGTAGTTGCCGGCCGAGACGGTCGAATTGTGGTCGCCGGTCTCGATGGTTTCGTTCAGGCCGCCCTTGATGTTGTCTTTTCCGCCGCCGCTCGCGATGGTGCGCTGCCAGCCGGTCTGGTAGGTCTCCTGGCGGTTGCCGGCCAAGGTCTTGAGCACCGAGTTGCCGGTGTGCACCTCTTCGTCCATGCCCAGCTTCACGTCGACCAGCAGGCCTTTGTCGAAGGTCTCGTGGCGCTGTCCGCCGTTGACGATGACTTCGGACAGGCCCGAGAGCACGGTCTCCTTGGAGCCCAGCTTGGTGGTGGTCTCGATGCGGTTGTTGAAGAAGTGCTCGGTGAGCGCGCCCGACACGGTGAGCTTGGAGCCGTCGCGGTACTCGGCGGTGTCCTTCTGCTTGATGAGGGTGTCGCGGGTCTGGTCGACGGTGAGCGTGTCGGTCTTCAGGATGTGCGTGATGCGGTGGCCGTCGACGGTGTTGGTTTCGTCGTTCTCGATGTGGATGCGCAGGTCGTTCTCGGTGTTGATCTCGAAGTCCTTCTCGGCGTGGATGCGCACCAGCTCGCAGCCTGGCGCATCGTCGAGGATGAACTCGTTGGCATTGGCCGAGGAACCGTCCTTGCTGCGGCTCACGAAGCCGCTCACCGTCACATTGGCCGGCAGGTCCAGCGGCGGCATCTGGTCGGCGTTGTAGACGCGGCCGATGATGATGGGCCGGTCCAGGTGGCCGCCGATGAAGTCGACCACCACCTCCTGCCCCTTGCGCGGATGGTTCACCGCGCCGTAGTTGGAGCCGGCCCATGCGCTGGACACGCGCACCCAGCACGAGCTGTTCTCGTCGCTCTTGCCGTAGCGGTCCCAGCGAAACTGCACCTTCACGCGGCCGTACTGGTCGACCCAGAACTCCTGGCCCGCCTTGCCGACCACGGTGGCCGTCTGCGGGCCGTTGGCGCGCGGCATCGGCGTGACGCGCGGCGGGCGGTAGAGGTAGGTGGTGGGCTGCACCGCGAAGTCGAAGCTGTAGGAGCCGGGCTCGCTGCCGCTCGCATAGCCGCCTTCGCGCAGAGCGTACGAGACCGACACCACGAGGTACTCGCGGTTGTCTTCCTGGCGCGGGCAGTTCTGCATGGTGAAGCGAAAGCCGGGTGCCATGCCGCGCACGTTGGTGTGGCCGGTGTCGCGCTCGGCCTGCGCCTGGGCCTCTTCGAGACGGATGCGCGCGTAGTGCTCGCCCTGTTCCGATTCGCTGAAGCCGCCCAGCCATTCGTACATCTCGTACTGGCCGTGGTCGCTGCCGCGTGGCTGGCTGCGCATGTTCATGAGGTCGGCGCGCGGCTTCTTGAAGTCGAAGTCGTCGACCACGTAGGTGCCGGGGCGTATCTCCTCGGTCACCTGCCACTGGTCGATCACTTCCTGGAAAGGGGCGAGGTCGCGGTCGGTGGCCAGGTAGCTGATCTTCGGGTAGGCCGGCAGGGGCTCGTGCGCGCTGATGTCGTCGGCCAGCACCAGCGTGTGCTGGTTCTTCTCGTGGGTGAAGTAGTAGTAGATGCCCTCGTGCTCCATGAGGCGGCTCACGAAGTCGAAGTCGGTCTCCTGGTACTGCACGCAGTACTCCCACTGCCGGTAGCTGGCGCTGAGCTTCTTCTCGAACGCGAAGCCATAGTCGGCGAACACCTCTTCGAGGATCTCGACCACCGACTTGTTCTGGAAGATCTTGCAGTCGCTGGTGCGCGTGAGATACCAGAGCCAAGGCCGCACGGTCGCACGGTAGACGATGTGGCGCGAGGTGCCGCCTTCCTTGCCGATGAGCGTGAAGCGCACGATCTGCCCGTTGAGAAAGCGCGGGGCGCCGGTGGTCTGGATCTCCAGCGACAGCGGCTTGCCGAGCACGGCCTTCATGTCGATCGACATGCTGGGGCTCAGCAGGTCGACGTCGAATTCGAACAACTGCGACAACCCTTCGATTCCATGCATGGACCGGAAGAGGAGCTGGTCTTCGCCCAGGGGGGTGTGGGCGCGTACGACTCTGGCCATTTTTGGGGTCTCCCTTTTCGCTCAAGAAGCGCTGGCTGCACCAGCATCGACCACGACGCGGCACCTGAGGAGAGCGCATGTGAACTTATGTCTGATTCGCTTGCGCGCCGGCTGCTTCATCCTTGTGCCTGGCGCTTTGGCATGAACTGTTCTCGCAAGGAGCAGGCCAATCGCGTGTGGGACGCCACGCCGATTGCGTGAACGGGAGCGGGCTTTGTAGGATGCGGGCATGACCCAGCACATCGGAATCGTCGGCTGCTCGGCCGAAGGCGCATCACTCTGTTATCAGACCATCTGCGTCGAGGGTGCGAAGCTGCTCGGGCCGCACGCGCATCCCGAGGTCTCGATGCATACGCCGTCTCTGTCGGACTACATGGAACACATCTACCGCGACGACTGGCGCGGCGTGGGCGAAGTGATGCTCGCCTCGGCGCACAAGCTCGCGAAGATCGGCGCCAACTTCCTGGTCTGCCCGGACAACACCATCCACCAGGCACTGCCGTTCATCGAAGGGCGCTCGCCACTGCCCTGGTTGCACATTGCGGAGTGCGTTGCGGAAGAGGCTGTGCAGCGCGGCTTCAGGCGCATCGGCATCACGGGCACGCGCTGGCTGGTCGACAGCGAGGTGTATCCCGAGAAGCTTTCGGCGCGCGGCCTGGCATACGTCCGCCCCGCCACCGAGGAGCGCGACGAGATCGCGCGGATCATCATGGAAGAACTGGTCTACGGCATCTTCAAGCCCGAGGCCATTGCGACCTTCCAGCGCGTAATGCAGCGCATGAAGGACGAGGAGGGCTGCGATGCGGTGGTGCTGGGTTGCACCGAGATTCCGCTGATCATGAACGACGCGAATTCGCCGGTGCCGACGCTGGACTCCACGCGGCTGCTGGCGCGTGCGGCATTGCGCCGCGCGACGCAGACGACGCAGAAAAACTAGGCCAGGAAGTCTTCGATCAGCCGGGCCACGCGCTGCGGCTGGTCGTGGTGCAGCATGTGGCCCGCGTCGTCGAGCCGCTCGATGCGCGCCGAGGGCACGGACTTCAGGCGCTCGTGGAATTCATCGAGCGTGTAGCGGTTCTTCCACCACCCCTGCAGGCTGTCGTCGGAGGCCTCGACCATCAGCGTCGGCGCGGTGATGCGCGCATAGAGCGCAAGGGTCTCGTCGACGCGAAAGATGTGCGCGTTGACGATCTTGTGCGCTGCATCGCCGAGGATCTGCCAGCGCGTGCTGCCATCGGGCTGCAGGTGGCCGGCGGACCAGTGGCTCGCGAGCCAGTCGGCCTTGTCCTGCGTCAGGCGCGGGTTGGTCTTCATGAGGCGGCGGGCCACGCCGTCGACGGCCGAGTAGCCGGCGAGTGCCTTCTCGCCGCGGTGCAGGCCCTTGAGTTCGTCGATCCATTGGCCGTAGCGCGCGGGCGCTTCGTCGGGCTTGCGAAACGGCATGCCGAAGCCTTCGAGGTTGACGAGGCGGCGGATGCGCGCGGGCCGCACGCCCGCGTAGTGCATCGCGACGTTGCCGCCCATGCTGTGGCCGACGAGGTCGACCGGACGGGCATCGTCGCCTTCGCCGGCGTAGTGGTCCAGCAGCCATTCGAGGTCGGCGAGGTAGTCGGCGAGCCAGTAGTTGTCGACGCCGCCGCCGTCCGTGAGACCGAAGCCGCGCCAGTCGGGGGCGATGATGAAGCGGTCCTCGGCCAGCGCATCGACCACGAACTGCCACGAGGCCGCGACGTCCATCCATCCGTGCACCAGCACCAGCGGCGGGCGGTCCGGCGAGGGTTGGCCCCAGAGACGCACGTGATAGCTGAGGTTGCGCACAGGCACGAATTCGCTGCGCGAGGGGCGGAGGGCTTGGTACATGGGCGTCGATGATAAGGAGCGAGCTGTGTTCGCGCAGTCCGGCAGACGACAGCTCGCGCTCGGGCTTTGGCCGCGCGGCCAGCGCGTTGCGGAGGAGGGCGGTAGCATCCCGCGCATGAAAAAGATCCAACTCGGTCAGAGCGACCTGCACGTCACCCCGATCTGCCTCGGCACCATGACTTTCGGCGAGCAGGTGGACGAACCCACCGCCCACGCCATCCTGAGCCGCTCACTGGAGCGGGGCGTCGACTTCATCGACACCGCCGAGATGTACTCGGTGCCCACCCGCCAAGAAACCTACAGCGTCACCGAAACCATCATCGGCAACTGGTTCGCCGCCAACCCCGGCGCGCGCCAGAAGCTCGTGCTGGCCACCAAGGTGGCCGGCCCGCTGCGCAATACGCCCTGGGTGCGCGAAGGCGTGGGTATGACGGCCGCCGACATCGTGGCCTCGTGCGATGCGAGCCTGAAGCGCCTGAAGACCGACACCATCGACCTCTACCAGATCCACTGGCCCGAGCGCCATGTGCCGGCCTTCGGCAACATCTACTACGACCCGGCCAAGGAAGTCACGCAGACCCCGATCCACGAGCAGCTGGAGACCTTCGGCAAGCTGGTGAAGGCCGGCAAGATCCGCGCGATCGGCCTGTCGAACGAAACGCCCTACGGCGTGCACGAGTTCGTGCGGCTGGCCGAGCAGCACGGCCTGCCGCGCGTGGCGACGGTGCAGAACGTCTACAACCTCGCGAGCCGGGGCGTGGAGAACGGGCTCGACGAAACGATGCACCGGCTGGGCGTGTCGCTGCTGGCTTACTCGCCGTTGGCCTATGGCCTCCTCACCGGCAAGTACGACAAGAGCGGCATCACCGGCCCCGACGCGCCCGAGGAAGCGCGCATCACCCGCTACGAGTCGGTGCGCAAGCTGCGCTGGGGCCGCCCCGACGCGCTGAAGGCCGCGCGCCTGTACAACCAGCTCGCGCGCGACAACGGGCTCACGCCGACGCAGCTCGCGCTGGCCTTCTGCTACACCAAGTGGCAGGTGGCGAGCACGATCATCGGCGTGCGCACGCTCGAGCAGCTCGACGAGGACATCGATGCCTACGGCACCACGCTGTCGCCCGAGATCCTGGCCGAGATCGACAAGATCCGGTGGGACATCCGGGACCCGGCGGCGTGAGCGGCAAGAAGGTCCACGTTTCCGAAACGCCCGCAACGCAGCTGCTGCGGGCGAACAAGGTCGCCTTCACCGAGCATCCGTACGAATACATGGAGCACGGCGGCGCGCAGCGCGGCGCCGAGATGCTGGGGCTCGATCCGTTCACCGTCATCAAGACGCTGGTGATGCAGGACCAGGACGCCAGGCCGCTCATCGTGCTGATGCACGGCAATCGCACCGTGTCGACCAAGAACCTCGCGCGGCAGATCGGCGCCAAGTCGGTCGAGCCCTGCAAGCCCGAGGTGGCGCAGCGCCACAGCGGCTACATGGTGGGCGGCACCTCGCCCTTCGGCACGCGGCGCGAGATGCCGGTGTACATCGAATCGACCATCCTGGAGCTGCCGAAGATCGTCCTCAACGGCGGGCGGCGCGGCTACCTGATCGGCATCGATCCGCAGGTGTGCGTGGCGCTGCTGGGCGCGAAGCCGGTGCAGTGCGCACTGGCAGAATAGCCGCCGCGGCGCGTCGGCCCCACGACGACACCGTCCGATAAGAACAAACAAACCAATTCCCGCGGAGCGCTGCCTTGAGCTTTCACCTGCCGTCCCTCATCGCCATCCTGGCGTCGTACCTGATCGGCTCGCTGTCGTTCGCGGTGATCGTGAGCAAGTCGCTCGGCATGGCCGATCCGCGCAGCTACGGCAGCGGCAACCCCGGCGCGACCAACGTGCTGCGCTCGGGCAACAAGGGCGCGGCGCTGGCCACGCTGGTGCTCGACGCACTCAAGGGCTGGCTGCCGGTGTTCCTGATCCACCAGTTCGGCGCGCAGTGGGGCCTGGGCGATGGCGTGGCCGGCGTGGCGGGCCTCGCGGCCTTTCTGGGCCACCTGTACCCGGTGTTCTTCGGCTTCCAGGGCGGCAAGGGCGTGGCCACCGCGGCGGGCGTGCTGGTGGGCATCGCACCGTGGCTGGGCTTGGCGACCGGCGCCACCTGGCTGATCATCGCGATCTTCTTTCGCTATTCGTCGCTGTCGTCGCTGGTGGCGGCCTTCTTTGCACCGGCCTACTACCTGCTGGGCGGAAACATTGCGTGGCCGCTCGACCGGACGGTGCTGATTGCGATCATCATCATGAGTCTGCTGCTGGTCTGGCGGCACCGCGAAAACATCCGCCGGCTCGCGGCCGGCACGGAGTCGAAACTCGGCTCGAAGAAAAAGGCTTGAAGAACACCATGGCAACCATCACCCGCTTTCACGTCGGCCCGCGTCTCTCGGAGACGGCCGTGCACAACGGCACCATCTACCTCGCCGGCCAGGTGCCCGACGACACCTCGCAGGACATCCGCGGCCAGACCGCGCAGGTGCTCGCGATGGTCGATCGCCTCCTGGCCGAGGCCGGCAGCGACAAGTCGCGCATCCTCATGACGCAGATCTTCCTGGCCGACATCACCGACATCACGGCGATGAACGAGGTGTGGGATGCGTGGATTCCGGCCGGCAACACGCCGCCACGCGCGACGGTGCAGGCCAAGATGGCCAATGCGGCCTACAAGATCGAGATCGTCGTTACCGCTGCTGCGGCCTGACGCTCAATACCGCTTCTCGAGGACCATCTGGTCCGCGTCCCGGCGCATGGAGAAGCGGTTGATGAAGCTGTTGCCCAGCAGCACGAAGGGCATGGGCTGCGGCGACACGACCGCGTCGATGTCGTACACCTCCACATCGCCTACGCGCACCGACTGCAGCCGCAGCCTGTAGCCCTGCGACACGCCGTTGGCGGTGTTCATCTGGATGCGCTGGCCCTTGCTGTAGTCCAGGCCGATGCGCTCGGCATCGGCGGCCGAGAGCGCGATCGATGTGGCGCCGGTGTCGAGCATGAACGTGACGGCGCGCCCGTTGATGGCGCCCTGCGTCATGTAGTGGCCGCGGCTGTCGGCCGGCAGCACGATGCGATTGCCGCCACCGCCTGAACCGCCGCCACCGCCGATGCTCACCGGCGTGTCCATGCGCAGGTTGACGCGCTTGCCCTCGAGCTCGACCACCGCCTGTTCGGCCTGCAGCGACACCAGCTTCACGCCCTGGAAGCTCTCGCCGACCGCCACCGTCTTGGGCGGCGCGCCGTTCACGATCAGGATCGCGCGGCTGCCGATGGTGCCGGTGAGCATCACCGAACTCGCAGCGTGCGCCGCCGCCACGGCAGCCAGAAGACATGCTGCCGTCGCAAAGGCGAGGGGTTTCATGAGGATCAGTCGCGGAAGTTGTTGAACGACAGCGGCATGTCCGGCACGTCCTTCTTGATCAGCGCCATCGCGGCCTGCAGGTCATCGCGCTTGGCGCCGGTGATGCGCACTGCGTCGCCCTGGATCGCGGCCTGCACCTTGAGCTTGCTGTCCTTGACGATGCGGGTGATCTTCTTGGCCTGCTCGCTCTCGATGCCGCTTTTCACCTTGATGACCTGCTTGACCTTGTCGCCGCCCATCTTCTGGACGTCGCCCTTGTCGAGGAAGCGCACGTCCACGCTGCGCTTGGTGAGCTTGCTGCGGAGGATGTCCTCGACCTGCACGAGCTGGAACTCGGCGTCACCGATCATGGTGATTTCCTTGTCCTTGAGGTCGACGGCGGCTGCCGTGCCCTTGAAATCGAAGCGCGTCGCGATTTCCTTGGCGGTGTTCTCGACCGCATTCTTCACTTCGGGCAGATTGGGCTCGCAGACGGTATCGAAAGACGGCATGGGCTCTCCTGAATTCTTGCGGGTGCTGGATGCGACAATTCTCCCATGATCGTGGAGCACAACGTCCCCCTGCAGCCGTACAACAGTTTCGGCATCGTCGCGCGCGCGCAGCGCCTGGCGCGCATCACGGACGAGGCCGATGTGGCCGGATTGCGGGCCGATCCGCAATGGCAGGACGCCCCTCGCTTCGTGCTGGGCGGCGGCAGCAACATCGTGCTGACCGGCGACGTCAAGCCGCTGGTGCTCAAGGTGGAAATCAAGGGCCTTCGGCTGGTCGAAGAGACGCCGCGGGCCTGGATCGTGGAAGCCGGCGCCGGAGAGATCTGGCATGACGCCGTCGAATGGATGGTGCGCAACGGCTATCCGGGCCTCGAGAACCTGGCCCTCATCCCAGGCACCGTGGGTGGCGCGCCGGTACAGAACATCGGCGCCTACGGCGTCGAGCTGCAGGACCGCTTCGAATCGCTCGACGCCATCGACCTGGACACCGGCCGCGGCTTCACGCTCGATGCGGCCCAGTGCGCTTTCGGCTACCGCGATTCGGTGTTCAAGCATGTGCGCAGCGGGCCGAACGACTTCGGCCTCGCGGGCCGGGCGCTGATCACCCGGGTGCGCTTCCGGCTGCCCAAGCCCTGGAAGGCGGTCGTCGGCTACCTCGACCTCGAACGCAAGATGGAAGAAACCGGCAACTTCACGCCGAGCGCCGTCGACATCTTCGACTGGGTCTGCGCCATCCGCCGCGCCAAGCTGCCCGACTGGCGCGTGCTGGGCAACGCGGGCAGCTTCTTCAAGAACCCGACCGTCACACCCGAGCAGTGCGCGGACATCATCGCTCGCGACCCCAAGATCGTTCACTACCCGATGGCCGACGGCAGCATCAAGCTGGCAGCCGGCTGGCTCATCGATGCCTGCGGCTGGAAGGGCAAGTCGGTGGGCAACGCCGGCGTGTACGAGCGGCAGGCGCTGGTGCTGGTCAACCGCGGCGGCACCGAGAACCCGGTGACTGGCGGCGAGGTGATGACGCTGGCCAAGGCCATCCAGACCAGCGTGTACGAGCGCTTCGGCATCCGGCTGGAGCCCGAGCCGGTGGTGGTCTGACAAAGCGATGGACCTCGACTTCCTGCACTTGAACTACCGGCGGCGCATTGCGGCGTTGGTGTGGGCGCAACGGGTCGTCGTCGTGGCGGGCATCGCCGCGGTGTTCCTGGTGCCGGCGCGGTGGTGGGCCTCGGGGCTCCTGTTCATCGCGGCCTTCGCGTTCGCGGCGGTGCTGGGCTGGATGGAAACGAGCCTGCGCCGGCAGTTCATCCGCGAGGCCCGCATGCCCCCGTTCCTGATCGGCAAGCTGCGCGAAGCCCATCCGCAGCTGAGCCGGCGCGATGCCGAGCTGGTGCTGCGGGGCCTGCGCCAGTTCTTCATGGCGCACCTGCGCAGCGGCCGCAAGTTCGTCGCGATGCCCTCGAAGGTGGTCGACACCGCGTGGCACGAGTTCATCCTGCACACGCAGGGCTACCAGAACTGGTGCAAGGCGGCCTTCGGCGGCATGCTGCACCACAGCCCGGCCGAGGTGCTGGGCAAGGACCCCAAGCGCAACGACGGGCTGCGCCGCAGCTGGTACTGGGCGTGCAAGGAAGAGAGCATCGACCCGCGCAAGCCGACGCGCCTGCCGCTGCTGTTCGCGCTGGACATCAAGTTCGCGATTCCCGGTGGCTTCGAGTACGTGCCCGATTGCAAGGCGGTCGAGCGTCACGACGGCTCGACTGCGCAGTGCGGCAGCGAATTCGGCGAGTCCTCGTCGGATGGCGGAAGCTCCGGCGATGCCGGCGGTTTCGGCGGCAGCGAATCGAGCAGCGGTGGCGATGGCGGAGGTGGGGACTCCGGCGGCGGCGACAGCGGTGGAGGTTGCGGTGGCGGCTGCGGCGGAGGCGGCGGCGACTGATCGACACAGCGGCGCACCAAAGAGAAACGGGCCCATCGGGCCCGTTCGTCATTGATGCGCGTTCGGCTTACTTGGTGCTCTCGTCATCGTTCGCGAGCTTGGGCAGCGAAGCGCCCTGGCTCGACGACAGCAGCCCGGTGCGGGTGTAGATCGCGAGCTTCTCGCGCGTATCGATGATGTCGAGGTTGCGCATCGTCAGCTGGCCGATGCGGTCCAACGGCGTGAAAGCCCCCTCGACCTTTTCCATGCTCAGGCGCTCGGGCTTGTAGGTGAGGTTCGGCGACTCGGTGTTCAGGATCGAATAGTCGTTGCCGCGGCGCAGCTCGACGGTCACTTCGCCGGTAATGGCGCGTGCGATCCAGCGCTGGGCGGTCTCGCGCAGCATGATCGCCTGCGGGTCGAACCAGCGGCCCTGGTAGAGCAGGCGGCCGAGCTTGCGGCCGTGGTCGCGGTACTGCTCGATCGTGTCTTCGTTGTGGATGCCGGTGACGAGGCGCTCGTAGGCGATGAACAGCAGCGCCAGGCCCGGGGCTTCGTAGATGCCGCGGCTCTTGGCCTCGATGATGCGGTTCTCGATCTGGTCGCTCATGCCCAGGCCGTGGCGTCCGCCGATGCGGTTGGCTTCGAGGATCAGCTCGACCAGGCTCTCGAAGCTCTTGCCGTTCAGCGCGACCGGCATGCCTTCTTCGAAGTGCACCGTGACGGTCTCGCGCTTGACCTCGACCTCGTCCTTCCAGAACGCGACGCCCATGATGGGCTGCACGATCTGCATGCCGCTGTTCAGGTGCTCAAGGTCTTTCGCCTCGTGCGTGGCGCCCAGCATGTTCGAGTCGGTCGAGTAGGCCTTCTCGGACGACATCTTGTAGGCGAAGCCGGCCTTCTGCATGAACTCCGACATCTCCTTGCGGCCGCCGAGTTCGTCGATGAAGACCTGGTCGAGCCAGGGCTTGTAGATCTTGAGCGCGGGGTTGGTGAGCAGGCCGTAGCGATAGAAGCGCTCGATGTCGTTGCCCTTGTAGGTGCTGCCGTCGCCCCAGATGTTGACGTCGTCGTCCTTCATGGCCGACACCAGCATGGTGCCGGTCACCGCGCGGCCGAGCGGCGTGGTGTTGAAGTAGGTGACACCCGCGGTGGTGACGTGGAAGGCGCCGGCCTGCAGCGCGGCGATGCCTTCGTTGGCCAGCTGCGTGCGGCAGTCGATCAGGCGGGCGTTCTCGGCGCCGTAGAGCATCGCCTTGCGCGGGATCTCGTCGTAGTCGGGCTCGTCGGGCTGGCCGAGGTTGGCGGTGTAGGCGTAGGGAATCGCGCCCTTGTTGCGCATCCAGTGCAGGGCCGCGCTGGTGTCCAGGCCGCCGGAGAAGGCAATGCCGACCTTCTGGCCGGTGGGAACGTTTTGGAGGATGGTCGACATGTGAGGGTCCCGGTTTCAGCCGAAGTGGCAGATGTAGCTGTAGGGCTCGCCGCTCACGCGGATCTGGAAGCTGGAATTGCCCGGTACGTTGAACTTCTGGCCCGGGCCCGAGGCGACCCATTCGGTGGCACCCGACAGCAGGTATTCGCAGCTGCCGGCGGTGCCTTCCATGATTTCAGGCGCGCCGGTGTTGAAGGTGAGGGTGGCCGGCAGGATCACGCCGACCGATTTCTTGGTGCCGTCCGCGAGCGTGAGGCTGTGGCTCACGCACTTGCCGTCGAAATACACATTGGCCTTGGTGGCCACTGCGGCGCTGTTCAGAGTGTCGGTAGTCGTCGTCATTGGGTGGCGCCGGCGCGCGGGCGGTCGGCTAATCGAGGACGCACCGCGCAGGCGGCGCACCCGTCAGGGTTGGGAAGTCCTCGATTTTAGGGGCTTGGGCGGCCCCCACCCGCTCAGCGGTGCCAGCCGCCGCGGTAACCGCCGTAGCCGCGATAGCCGTAGCCACCGTAGCCACGGCCGTAGTAGCCGCCGCCCCAACCGCGCGAGTAACCCAGGTTCAGCGAGATGCCGACCGGCGGGTAGACGTAGGGCTGCGCATACGGGTAGGTGTAGGCGGGCTGCACGTAGACCGGTGGTGCATAGATCGGGGCCGGCTGCGCATAGACCGGCGCGCCTTGCCCGGAGACCACCACGCCCGGCTCCGGCACGACGTTCTCCCAAGGGGAGCCGCCCTGTCGGTACTGTTCCTGGTACTGCGGATCTTGCTGGTACTGCTGGCCGCTGTTGGCCTCGACCGGGTAGGGCTGCAGCTGCGATTGCGGCTGCACGGGCGCGGTGGTCACGCCGTAAGCGCTCGCCTGGACCGGGATGGTGGCGCCCGGCCGGCTCGTGGTGCGGGTGGTGTACTGGCGACCCTGGTATTCGTAGGTGACGTTGTAGCTGACGTCGCTGCCGGTCGTTTCGCGGATCGGCGTGGCGGAAATCACCCGCGCCTGGACGACCTGCTGGGCCTGCGCGACGCTGGCGCCCGCCGACAGCATGCCAGCCACCGAAAGCCCGGCGAGAGTGCGAAAAACGTGTCTGTTCATGGTGTTCTCTCCTGCAGATCGCGGTTGGAGGCCGGCCGGCGAGACGGGGTTCCGGGGTTTACACGGCGTTCACAGCCCAGGATTGGGCATCGAATCCCGTCGTAACGCCGGTTTTGGCGCCCCAGTTGACCACCGGCCGCTTGATCAGGCTGGGGTTGGCCAGCAGCACGGCCCGGGCCGAGGCGGCATCGACCACGCTGTTCTGCGTGGCCTCGTCGAGCTTGCGCCAGGTGGTTCCCCGGCGGTTGACCAGCGCTTCCCAGCCCGGCTTTTTCAGCCACTGGTCGAGCTCGGCCTCGGGCACGCCCTGTTTCTTGAAATCGTGGAAGGTGTAGGCCACGTTGTGTTCGTCGAGCCAGACGCGGGCGCGCTTGACGGTGTTGCAGTTCGGGATGCCGTAAAGGGTTGTCATGGCCGCCATGATGCCGCGCCCGGCGGGTCGGCGACAATGCCGGCCTCCATGGAAACCCTTAACGACTGGCTCGCGCGCGCCGAGCAACTCCATCCCAAGAACATCGAACTGGGCCTCGACCGCGCCAAGGAGATGGAAGGGCGCCTCGGCCTGAAGTTCGGCTGCCCCGTCATCACGGTGGCGGGCACCAACGGCAAGGGCTCGACCTGCGCCATGCTCGAGTCGATCCTGACGCATGCGGGCTACCGCACCGCCGTGTTCACGTCCCCCCATCTGGTGCATTTCGAAGAGCGGCTGCGCCTGAAGTGCGAATCGGTCGATGCTTCCAAACTGATAGCAAGCTTCGAAGTGGTGGAGAAGGCGCGCGGCGACATGCCCCTGACCTACTTCGAATTCACCACCCTCGGCATCCTGCACTGCATGATCGAGGAAAAGCCCGACGTGGCGATCCTGGAGGTCGGCCTCGGCGGCCGGCTCGACGCGGTCAACATCATCGATGCCGACTGCGCGGTCATCACCAGCATCGACCTGGACCACATGGAATACCTCGGGCCCGACCGCGAAAGCATCGGCTTCGAGAAGGCCGGCATCCTGCGCGCCGGCAAGCCGGCCATCGTGAGCGATCCGATGCCGCCGCAGAGCGTGATCGACCACGCGAGCGCCATCGGCGCCGACCTCTGGCGCTTCGGGACCGACTTCAATGTGTCGGGCGACAAGCAGCAGTGGGGCTGGTCGGGCCGCGGCAGGCGCTACAGCGGGCTGGCCTATCCGGCGCTGCGCGGCGCCAACCAGCTCATCAATGCCGCGGGCGTGCTCGCGGCGCTCGAGGCGCTGCGCCCGCAGTTGCCGATCACGGCGCAGGCGGTGCGCAACGGGCTCGCGATGGTCGAGCTGCCGGGCCGCTTCCAGATCGTGCCGGGCGAGCCCGCGCTGGTGCTCGACGTGGCGCACAACGCGCACGCGGTCGCCGCGCTGGCCGAGAACCTCGATGCGATGGGTTTCTTCCCGACGACGCACGGCGTGTTCGGTGTCATGGCCGACAAGGACCTCGCGCCGATCCTCGCGCGCATCGGACCGATGATCGACCGGTGGTACTTCACCGACCTACCTACGCCGCGCGCCGCCAAGGCCGCCGATCTGCAGGCCGCCTGGCAGGCTCAGAACACCCGCGCCGATGCTTCCGGCAGCGTGCATGCAGGCCCCATGGACGCGTTGCGCGCAGCCATCGAGCACGCAGACCCCGCTGATAGAATCGTGGTCTTCGGATCGTTCTTCACCGTGGGTGGCGTGCTCGAAAACGGCACCCCCCGGCTGCAAGCCAAACACCTGTTGCCAGGCGGCTGACCACCGGGTCCTCCGCACCATCTGCCACCACCTCGCTGCACTCCTTCAGGGATCGAACTTCATGGCGTTTTTCAAGTTCCGCACGCGCGGCCCACAAGGCAACGAAGGACGCAGCGCCCCGGCAGCCGTCCCGGCGGAAAGTGTCGAAACCATGCGCAGGCGCGCGCGCCATCGATTGTTGGGCGCGGCGGTGCTGGTGCTGGTGGGCGTGATCGGCTTCCCGCTGCTGTTCGACACCCAGCCGCGGCCCGTGTCGGTCGACATCCCGATCGAGATTCCGGACCGCAACAAGGTCAAGCCGCTGCCCGTGCCCGCCGCACCGGCAACGGCACCTTCGACGAGCAGCAACGCGCCGGCCACCTCCGATGGCGCCTCGCGCGTAGCGTCGTCGGCGTCGACCTCGGGCGGCATGATCACCGAGACCGCCGACGGCACCGTGATCGACTCTGGCAAACCGGTGGCCAGCACGTCGCCCGCCGCCGAGCCCAAACCGAAGCCGGAACCCAAGCCCGAGCCGAAACCAGAGGCAAAGCCAAAGCCGGAACCCAAGCCTGAAGCCAAGCCGGAGCCCAAACCCAAGCCGGAACCCAAACCGGAGGCCAAGCCAAAGTCGGAACCCAAGCCCGCCAGTTCGGCGGACGACGGCGCCCGCGCCCGTGCGCTGCTCGAAGGCAAGCCGTTGACCGCTGCCGCCGCAACGCCAAAGCCCGCCGACGAAGCTGGGGGCCGGTTCATCGTGCAGGTCGGCGCATTCGCCGATGCCGACAAGGCGCGCGAAGTCCGCCAGAAGCTGGAGCGGGCGGGCCTGAAGACCTACGTCCACGTGGCCAAGACGGCCGACGGTGAACGCACGCGTGTGCGTGTCGGCCCGTTCGCTTCGCGTGCCGAAGCGGACAAGGCGGCGGAGAAGGTCAAGGGCTTGTCTTTGTCGGCCGCGATCCTCACGTTGTAAGCGCAGGCGCCTGCTGCCGTGGCCCTGCTCGACTGGATCGCCGTCACGCTGATCGTGGTGTCGATGCTGTTCGGCCTCATGCGGGGCCTGGTGTTCGAAGTGATTTCGCTGGTGGGCTGGGTGGCTGCTTTCATCGCCGCCCAGTGGCTGGCTTCCGATGTGGCGGCGTGGCTGCCGTTCGGCGAGCCGCAGGCGACGTGGCGTTATCCATTGGCCTTCGTGCTGGTGTTCGTGGGAGTGGCATTCGGCGTGGGGCTCGTGGCAGCGCTCACGCGCAAGCTGATCACCGTCGTGGGCCTCAGGCCCGTGGACCGGATTTTGGGAGCTGCTTTCGGTGCGGCGCGGGGTGCAGTGGCCCTGCTCGTGCTGGCAGTCTTTGTTCATTTGCTGGTGTTGAGCGACAGTGCCTGGTGGCGCGACTCGCTCAGTGCCGGTGTTCTCGATGCGGCATTGCAGGGCCTGAAACCCGCGCTGCCTGAAAAGTTGGCAAGCTACCTGCCCTGAAGGAATCGCTCATGTGTGGAATCGTCGGCGTTGTCAGCAACGCACCCGTCAACCAGTTGCTCTATGACGCGCTGCTGCTCCTGCAGCACCGCGGCCAGGATGCGGCCGGCATCGTCACCCTGCTGGAACGCAAGTTCTTCATGCACAAGGCCAAGGGCATGGTGCGCGACGTGTTCCGCACCCGCAACATGCGCGCGCTGCCGGGCAACGTGGGCCTGGGCCAGGTCCGCTACCCGACCGCCGGCAACGCCTACAGCGAGGAAGAAGCGCAGCCTTTCTACGTGAACGCGCCCTTCGGCATCGTGCTGGTGCACAACGGCAACCTGACCAACGCACACGCGCTGCGCTCGGAGCTGTTCTCCACCGACCACCGCCACACCAACACCGAGAGCGACTCCGAAGTGCTGCTCAACGTGCTGGCGCACGAGCTGGAACGCTCGTCGCGCGGCGTGCCGCTGCATCCGGCCGAAGTGTTCGCCGCGGTCAAGAACATGCACAAGCGCCTGCGCGGCTCGTATGCCGTGGTGTCGCTGATCGCCGGCCACGGCCTGCTCGCCTTCCGCGATCCTTACGGCATCCGCCCGCTGTGCATGGGCCGCAACGAGAAGGACGGCACCGTCATGGTGGCCAGCGAATCGGTTGCGCTCGAAGGCTCGGGCCATGTGTTCGAACGCAACATCAACCCCGGCGAAGCGGTGTTCATCGACCTGGAAGGCAAGGTCCATTCGATGCAATGCGCCGAGGCGCCCACGCTGAACCCGTGCATCTTCGAATTCGTGTATCTGGCGCGTCCCGACTCGGTGCTCGACGGCATCTCGGTCTACCAGGCGCGCCTGAACCTGGGCGAGACGCTGGCCAAGCGCGTGGTCTCCACGGTGCCGCCGAACCAGATCGACGTGATCATCCCGATCCCCGAATCGAGCCGCCCGAGCGCCACGCAGCTCGCCCACCTGCTGGGCGTGCCGTACCGCGAAGGCTTCGTGAAGAACCGCTACGTGGGCCGCACCTTCATCATGCCGGGGCAGGGCGTGCGCAAGAAGTCGGTGCGCCAGAAGCTCAACGTGATCGCGAGCGAGTTCAAGGGCCGCAATGTGCTGCTGGTCGACGACTCCATCGTGCGCGGCACCACCAGCCGCGAGATCGTGCAGATGGCGCGCGATGCCGGTGCCCGCAAGGTCTACCTTGCCAGCGCCGCGCCGCCGGTGCGCTATCCCAACGTCTACGGCATCGACATGCCGACCAAGGACGAGCTGGTCGCGCACGACCGCACCGTCGAAGAGATCCGCGAGCTGATCGGCTGCGACGCGCTCATCTACCAGGACGTCGATGCCATGAAGCGCGCCATCGGCTCGCTCAACCCCAAGCTCGACGGCTTCGATGCCTCGTGCTTCGACGGCGTGTACGTGACCGGCGACATCGACACCGATGCGATCTCGCGCATGAACGGCAACCGCCCCCGCATCGAAGAGACCGAAGAAGATTCTTCGCGCCTCGCGCTCCCCAATCACAGCGAGTGAGAGCTGAAGTGACCGACGAACGAACCCTGCCGCCCGGACTGCACCGCGACACGCTCGCGCTGCGCACCGGGCTGGCGCCCAGCCAGCACGGCGAGCATTCCGAAGCGCTGTTCCTGACCAGCGGCTTCGTGCAGCCCGACGCCGAAACCTCGGCACGCCGCTTTGCCGGCACCGAGCAGGGCTTTACCTACTCGCGCACTTCCAATCCGACGGTGACCAGCTTCGAGCAACGCCTGGCAGCGCTCGAAGGCACCGAAGCCGCCATCGGCGCGTCCACCGGCATGGGCGCGATCCTCATGATGTGCATGGGCCTGCTGAAGGCCGGTGACCACGTGATCTGCTCGCGCTCGGTGTTCGGCTCCACGCTGAACCTGTTCGGCAAGGAGTTCGCCAAGTTCGGCGTGGAGACCACCTTCGTCTCGCAGACCGACGTGGCCGAGTGGCGCGCGGCGATCAAGCCGAACACCAGGCTGCTGTTCGCCGAGACGCCGACCAATCCGCTCACGGAAGTCTGCGACATCAAGGCGCTCGCCGACTTGGCGCACGGTGCGGGCGCGCTGCTCGCGGTCGACAACTGCTTCTGCACGCCTGTGCTGCAGCGGCCGGTCGAACTGGGCGCGGACCTCGTCATCCATTCGGGCACGAAGTATCTGGATGGCCAGGGCCGCGTGATGGCCGGCGCGATCTGCGGTCCGTCGAAGCTCATCGTCGACGTGTTCGGACCGGTGGTCCGCACGGCCGGCATGGCACTGTCGCCGTTCAACGCGTGGGTCGTGCTCAAGGGCCTGGAAACGCTCGGCATCCGGATGAAGGCGCAGTGCGCGAATGCGCTGGCCGTGGCGCAGTGGCTCGAAAAGCAGCCCGGCATTGCACGCGTCTATTACCCCGGTCTCGCATCGCATGGGCAGCACGAACTGGCGATGCGCCAACAGTCGGGGCAGGGCGGGGCGGTGGTGTCGTTCGACGTGGTCGGCGACGATCCGGAAGCCGCGCGCGCCAATGCCTTCCACGTGATCAACAGCACGCGCGTGGTGAGCATCGCCACCAATCTGGGCGACACCAAGACCATCATCACGCACCCCGGCACGACCTCGCACGGCCGCCTCACCGAAGTGCAGCGCCAGGCGGCAGGCATCAGCCAGGGGTTGATCCGCCTGGCGGTCGGCCTGGAGTACATCGACGACATCACGGCCGACCTTTCGCGCGGCCTGAGCACACTGAATACCTGAATCGATTTCATGACCGGCAAAGTTCGCACCCGCATCGCTCCGTCTCCCACCGGCTTCCTTCACCTGGGCACGGCCCGCACCGCGCTCTATTCGTGGGCCTACGCGCGTCACCATGGCGGCGAGTTCGTGCTGCGCATCGAGGACACCGACGTGGCCCGCTCCACGCAGGACTCGACCGACCAGATCCTCGCCTCGATGCACTGGCTCGGCCTGGACTACGACGAAGGCCCGATCTACCAGATGCAGCGTCTGGAGCGCTACCGCGAAGTCATCGCGCAGATGCTTGCTGCGGGCACGGCCTACCACTGCTACTGCACGCCAGCCGAGCTCGAAGAGATGCGCGAAGCGCAACGCGCGCGCGGCGAGAAGACGCTGTACGACCGCCGCTGGCGCCCCGAGCCGGGCAAGGTGCTGCCGCCCGTGCCCGAAGGCGTGCCGCCGGTGGTGCGCTTCTGCAATCCGCCCGAAGGCGACGTGACCTGGAACGACTTGGTGAAGGGCGAGATCACCATCAACAACCGCGAGATCGACGACTTGATCATCCTGCGGCCCGACGGTGTGCCCACCTACAACTTTGCGGTGGTGGTCGACGATTGGGACATGAACATCACGCACGTGTTCCGCGGCGACGAGCACATCAACAACACGCCGTGGCAGATCAACATCTTCCGCGCCCTAGGCGCACCGCTGCCCCAGTTCGGCCACGTGCCGGTGATCCTGGGCGACGACGGGCAGAAGCTCTCGAAGCGCCGCGGCGCGGTGAGCGTCACCGCCTACGAAGACAACGGCTATCTGCCCGAGGCGATGCTGAACTACCTCGCGCGCCTGGGCTGGAGCCATGGCGACGACGAGCTCTTCACGAGCGCGCAGATGGTGAGCTGGTTCGACGGTTCACACCTTTCCAAGAGCCCGGCGCAATGGGACGCGGCGAAGCTTGCGTGGGTCAACGCGCAGTACATCAAGGCCAAGGCCGATGCGCAACTCGCACCGCTGGTGGCCGCGCAGCTGAAGAAGCGCGGCATCGAGGCCGACGATCGGCTCGTCGCGATCTGCGCGCTCTTCAAGGACCGCTGTGAAACCACGGTCGCGCTGGCCGATTGGGCTGCGGCTTTCTATGCCGATGTCAGCCCGAGCGAGGCGGACCGCGCGCAGCATCTCAGCGATGCGGTGAAGCCGGCCATCGCCACGCTTGCAGATAAACTCGCAACCCTCTCGACGTGGGACAAGGCAGCGATCGCTGCGGCCATCAAGGAAACCCTGGCCGCGCATTCGCTGAAGATGCCCGCTTTGGCAATGCCGGTGCGTGTGCTCGTGATGGGAACGCCGCAGACGCCATCGGTCGATGCAGTGCTCGCCATCTTTTCTAAAGAAAAAGTGATCGAGCGTTTGAAAGAGGCCTGAAAACCGGTCTATAATTTGAGGCTCGACACCGACACAGGGTGATTCTGAAAAGAAGAACCTGAAGGTCAAAAGGGGGTATAGCTCAGCTGGGAGAGCGCTTGCATGGCATGCAAGAGGTCATCGGTTCGATCCCGTTTACCTCCACCATCAAAAGTGTCGAGAAGAAGATAAGTGCTGATCGCAGCACGGTTCCTAAGGTTTTGACCCTATCGTCTAGAGGCCTAGGACACCACCCTTTCACGGTGGCTACCGGGGTTCGAATCCCCGTAGGGTCGCCAGTTTCATGCAAGTGAAGCAGGCACAAGTCGTCAGCACTTGGCTCCGCAAGGAGTGAACGTTGTCTACCAGGAGTGGTAGTTCAGTTGGTTAGAATACCGGCCTGTCACGCCGGGGGTCGCGGGTTCGAGTCCCGTCCACTCCGCCAGTCAGAAGCCCCTGCAATTCAATGAGTTGCAGGGGCTTTTCACTTTCCGGGTCCGCCCCATATCGAGCGCGCCGATCCCGATCTCCCATCGCATCCAAAGCCATTCGAGCGCTGGTTTGGCGCCGCTGAAGCCTTCGCTAAATTCGAAGGTGAGGCCGCTTCTTGACGCAAGATGGAATGTGCGTTGTCTCTAAGACTCCGACAAAGAGCCTTCTGAAATAAGCAAGACAAAGTACGTGCGAACCCCCATCCAGCGGCACGGCTCCTGCTTCTAGACTTGCTCGCGAAACAGTCTTGTAGCAGGTGTCCGATGCAGCAAACAAAACACAGAATCGCCGTCATCCCGGGTGACGGCATCGGGGTCGAAGTGGTGCCCGAAGGGCTTCGCGTGCTTGAGGCCGTGAGCCGCAAGTTCGGCATCGAATTCAGCTTCGATCACTTCGACTGGGGCTCCGACCACTACGTGCGCCACGGGCTCATGATGCCCGCCGACTGGGACGACCGGATCAAGGGCCACGACGCCATCTACTTCGGCGCCGTCGGTGCGCCCGACAAGGTGCCTGACCACATCGCCGTGTGGGGCCTGCTGATCAAGATCCGCCGCGAGTTCGACCAGTACGTGAACCTGCGCCCCGTGCGCCTGATGCCCGGTGTGCCCGGGCCGCTCGCGCATCGCAAACCCGGCGACATCGACTTCCTCGTGGTGCGCGAAAACACCGAAGGCGAGTACACCTCGGTCGGCGGTCGCCTGTTCGAAGGCACGCCGCGCGAAATGGCGATCCAGGAGGCCGTGTTCACGCGCCACGGTGTGGACCGCATCCTCAAGTACGCCTACGAACTCGCGAGCAAGCGCCCGCGCAAGAACCTCGTCGCGGCCACCAAGTCGAACGGCATCTCGGTGACCATGCCGTATTGGGACGAGCGGCTGGCCGAGATGGCGAAGCGCTACCCCGACATCGCCACGAGCAAGTACCACATCGACATCCTGTGCGCGCACTTCGTGCAGCACCCCGACTGGTTCGACGTGGTCGTGGCCTCCAACCTCTTCGGCGACATCCTGTCCGACCTGGGCCCGGCGTGCACCGGCACCATCGGCATCGCGCCTTCCGCCAACCTGAACCCCGAGCGCGCGTTCCCGTCGCTGTTCGAGCCGGTGCACGGTTCCGCGCCCGACATCGCGGGCAAGGGCATCGCCAACCCCATCGGCCAGATCTGGTCGGCTGCACTGATGCTGGACCATCTGGGCAACGGCGATCCCGTGTACGCAGAGGCCTCGGGGGCCGTGCTCTCTGCCATCGAGACCGTGCTGAGCGAAGGTCCGCGCACCCGCGACATGGGCGGTACCGCGAACACCGTCGACGTCGGCCGCGCCATCGCCAGTTGCATCGCGTGAGCCGGCTCCGCATGAGGCATCGAGGCCGATAGATGGGACTTTTCCTGCTCAAGCGCATCCTGACGCTGATCGGCACGCTCATCGGCGCGTCGGTCATCGTGTTCCTGGTGCTGGAGATTCTTCCGGGCAACGCGGCGCAGATGCTGATGGGCCCCGACGCATCGCCCGACGCCGTTGCCGCCCTGGCCACCAAGCTCGGCCTCGACCAGCCTGCGTGGACGCGCTACTGGCACTGGATCGGCGGCATCCTCACCGGCAACCTCGGCGACAGCTACGCCTACGGCTCGCCGGTGCTCGACCTCATCCTCGAGCGCCTGGCGCTCACCGTGCCGCTGGCCGTGCTGGCGATGACCCTCACCACCGTGCTCGCGCTGATCGTCGGCGTGACGGCCGCCGCGCGCCACAACAAGATGGGCGACGTCGGCCTCATGGGCATGACGCAGGTGGGCATCGCGATACCGAATTTCTGGTTCGCGATCCTGCTGATCCTGGTGTTCTCGGTGAAGCTGCAGTGGTTCTCCGCGGGCGGCTTTGATGGGTGGGGCGAGGGCGTGCTCGGCGGCGTGAAGTCGCTGTTGTTGCCGGCGCTGTCGCTCGCGGTGGTGCAGGCCGCGATCCTCGCGCGCATCACGCGCTCGGCCGTGCTCGAGGTGATGCGCGAGGACTTCGTGCGCACCGCGCGCGCCAAGGGCGTGTCGCAGCGCGCCGTACTGTGGCTGCACGTGCTGCGCAACGCCATGATCCCCGTCATCACCGTGATGGGCATGCAGTTCTCCGAACTGCTCGCGGGCACCATCGTGATCGAGAACGTGTTCTACCTGCCGGGCCTCGGCCGATTGATCTTCCAGGCCATCAGCAACCGCGACCTGGTCGTGGTGCGCAACTGCGTGATGCTGCTTGCGGCGCTCGTGGTCATCGTGAACTTCGTGGTCGACGTGCTGTACGCCGTGATCGACCCGCGCATCAAGGCGAGCGACATATGAGCACCCTCGCCGCCCCCAGCGCAGCCGCGCTCACCGTGCCAGGCTTCTGGCGCCGCGCGGTGCACCACCGCAGCTTCGTCATCGGCGCCATCCTCGCGCTGCTGTTGCTCGTGGCCGCGCTCGTGTCGTTCGTGTGGACCCCGTGGTCGCCCTACGAGATGGACATGGCCCACAAGATGCAGGCACCCTCGGCCGCGCACTGGCTGGGCACTGACGCCTTTGGGCGCGACGTGGCCTCGCTGCTGCTCGTAGGGGCTCGGGCATCTATCCTCGTGGGCGTGATCGCGGTGGGCATCGGCCTTGTGGTCGGCACGGCGCTCGGCCTGCTGGCGGCTGCGCGGCGGGGCTGGGTCGAAGAAGCGATCATGCGTTTCGCCGATTTCTCGCTCGCGTTCCCGGCGATCCTCTCGGCGATCATGATGACGGCGGTGTTCGGCGCCGGCATCGTCAACGCCATCGTCGCCATCGGCATCTACAACATTCCCACCTTCGCGCGCATCACGCGCGCCTCGGCCAACGCGATCTGGTCGCGCGAGTACATCGCGGCGGCACGCGCATGTGGCAAGGGTTCGTTCTCGATCACGATGCAGCATGTGCTGCCGAATATTTCGGCGGTGCTGATCGTGCAGATCACCATCCGCTTCGCCATCGCGATCCTTGCAGAGGCCGCGCTGTCGTACCTCGGCCTGGGCACGCAGCCCCCTCAACCCTCGTGGGGCCGCATGCTCAGTGAAGCGCAGACGCTCATGTTCCAGCAGCCGCTGCTGGCGGTGTTCCCCGGCATGGCGATCGCGCTGGCGGTGCTGGGCCTCAACCTGCTCGGCGACGGCCTGCGCGACCTGCTCGACCCGCGCCTTGCACGAGCCCGCTGAACCATGCCATTACTCGAAGTCAACGACCTGCGCATCGGCCTGCAGACGCAGCGCGGCCCGGCCGAAGCGGTGCGCGGCATTTCCTTTTCGCTGGAGCGCGGCGAAACGCTGGGCATCGTGGGTGAGTCGGGCTGCGGCAAGTCGATCACGGTGATGTCGCTCATGGGCCTGTTGCCCTCGACCGCGAAGGTCGGCGGCAGCATCCGCCTCGATGGGCAAGAGCTCGTCGGCCTGCCCGAGAAGGCGATGTGCGGCATTCGCGGCAACCGCATCGGCATGATCTTCCAGGAGCCGATGACGGCGCTGAATCCGGTGCACACCATCGCACGCCAGGTCGGCGAGCCGCTGCGGCTGCACCGCGGCCTCTCCAAGGCTGAGGCGCGAAAAGAAGCGCTGGGGCTATTGGAGCGCGTCGGCATTCCCGATGCGGCATCGCGGCTCGATGCGTATCCGCACCAGTTCTCGGGCGGACAACGCCAGCGCATCGGCATCGCCATGGCGCTGGCCTGCGGGCCCGACCTGCTCATTGCCGACGAGCCCACCACCGCGCTCGACGTGACCATCCAGAAGCAGGTGCTGGACCTGATCCAGAGCCTGGTCGCAGAAATGGGCATGGCGCTGATCCTGATCTCGCACGACCTGGGCGTAATCGCCAACAGCGTGCAGCGCATGCTCGTGATGTACGGCGGCAGCATGGTCGAGAGCGGTCCGACGAAGGCCGTGTTCGCCGAGCGGGCGCATCCCTACACTCGCGGCTTGTTCGCGGCGCGGCCGGTACTCGGAGCGCCACGCACGGGGCGGCTGGCCACTATCCGCGGCAGCGTGCCCGAGTTGGTGGACCTGCCGCGTGGCTGCGCGTTCGCAGGGCGTTGCAGCTTCACGGCCGACATGTGCTACACGACAAAGCCGCCACTGGCGATGAAGCCGAGCGGCCATGCGGTGCGCTGCCTTCGCCTGGAAGAAATCGCGGCGCAAAGCGCTGTACCCGCATGAGCAAGTTCGCCACATCCCAGCCGCTGCTGGAGGTGACCGACCTCGTGCGGCACTACGACCTGCCGCGTGAAAAACTCTTTGCACCGCCGCCGACGGTCAAGGCACTCAACGGCGTGAGCTTCAAGGTCGAAGCCGGCCGCAGCCTCGGCATCGTCGGCGAATCGGGTTCGGGCAAGTCGACCATCGCGCGCCTCGTGATGGCGCTCGACACGCCGACTTCGGGCAGCGTGAAGCTGCTCGGGCGTGATCTGCACACATTGCCCAAGAGCGAGCTGCGCACCGCACGCCGTGACTTCCAGATGGTCTTTCAGGACCCGTACGGCTCACTCGATCCGCGCCAGACCGTTGCGCGCATCGTCGCCGAGCCGCTCGAAGCATTGGCCGAAGCATCGCGCAAGGAACAGCGCGAGCGTGCCGCCGAATCGCTGGCCGCCGTCGGCCTGCGTACCACCGACATGGACAAGTACCCGCACGAGTTCTCGGGTGGGCAAAGACAGCGCATCGCCATCGCCCGCGCGCTCATCACGCGCCCCAAGCTCATCGTCGCCGACGAACCCGTCAGCGCGCTCGATGTGTCCGTGCAGGCCCAGGTACTCAACCTCATGCAGGACCTGCAGCAGCAGTTCGGCATCAGCTACCTGTTGATCAGCCACGACCTCGCGGTGGTCAACCACCTGTGCGACGACGTCGCCGTGGTCTTCAAGGGCCAGATCGTGGAGCAGGGCGCACCGGGCCACCTGTTCCGCCATGCGCAGCACCCCTACACGCGGACCTTGCTGTCCGCCGTTCTGCAGACACCCGCGGGTTAGGCCGCCGGGCGTCAGATCCCTTACTTCCAGGAGATATCGAATGTTGAAGCGACGCACCCTCATGGGCACCGCCATGGCCGCGGTAATCCCAGGCGCCTTCCTCCCGCTGGCGCAGGCGCAGACCGGCAAGAACATGCTGAGCATCGGCATGCCGCTGGAGCCGCCGGGCCTGGACCCGACCGCGGGCGCTGCGTCGGCGATTGCCGAGATCACGCAATACAACATCTTCGAGACGCTCACCAAGGTCAACGCCGACGGCTCGGTCACGCCGATGCTCGCCGAGAGCTGGTCGTCGTCGCCCGACATGAAGACCTTCGTCTTCAAGCTGCGCCGCGGCGTACGCTTCGAGAACGGGCAGCCCTTCAACGCCGGCACGGTCAAGTTCTCGTTCGACCGCGCGGGCGGCGCCAAGAGCACGAACAAGGACAAGCGCTTCTTCAGCGAGATCGGCACCGTGGTGCTCGACGAGTACACGGTGGGCGTCAACAGCGCGCTGTCGAACCCTGACCTGCCGTTCATGCTGGGCCAGTCCACCGCCTGCATCGTCGAGCCCAAGAGCGCCGAGACCAACGCGACCGCGCCCGTGGGCACCGGCCCGTACAAGCTGGCCGCATGGCAGCGCGGCGCCTCGTGCACGCTGGTGAAGTCGCCGACCTACCGCGACCCGAATCTCGCGAAGGTGGAGAAGTTCGTCTTCCGCTTCATGTCCGACACCGCCGCACAGACCGCGGCGCTGATGGCGAACGACATCGACATCTTCCCGCGCGCCGGCACCCGTTCGGTGGCGCAGTTCAAGGGCAACCCGCGCTTCCAGGTGCTGGAGGTCGGCACGCGCGGCAAGGTGATCCTCACCATCAACAACCGCAAGAAGCCGCTCGACGACGTGCGCGTGCGCCGCGCGATCCTGGCGGCGCTGGACCGCAACACGATCATCCAGGGCGCGGCCGACGGCTTCGGCAAGCCCATCGGCAGCCACTACGCGATGGGCGCGCCGGGCTTCATCGACACGACCGCGATGAACCCCTACGACGTCGAGAAGGCCAAGCGCCTGCTCGCCGAAGCCGGCGTGAAGACGCCGCTCGAACTGCGCCTGACGCTGCCGCCGCCTTCGTATGCACGGCAGGGCGGCGAGATGATCGCTGCGCAATTGGCGCAGATCGGCATCAACGTGAAGATCCAGAACGTCGAGTGGGCGCAGTGGCTGAGCGGCACCTTCGGCGGCGCGCACGACTTCGATCTGACGATGGTCGCGCACGTCGAGCCCTTCGACCTGGTGAAGTACACCGAGCCGGACTACTACTGGGGCTACGACTCGAAGAAGTTCCGCGACACGTTCATCGCGATCCAGAACGAAGAGAACAAGAAGCGCCGCGCCGACCTGCTGGCCGAGGCGCAGCGCCAACTGGCGACCGACGCGGTCAACGGTTTTCTCTACCAGGCGGTGTTTCCCACCATCGCGCGCAAGGAGGTCAAGGGCCTGTGGGCCAGCATGCCGATCGTGGTGAACGATCTGGTCGCCATTTCCTGGAGCTGATGCGATGACCAAGCCTTTGTATTCGCTGAGTGCGGCCGAGATGGTCGCGGCCTACCGCACAAGGAGCTCTCGCCGGTCGAGGTGACCCGCGCGGTCAATGCGCGTATCGAGGCGCTGGAGCCGAAGCTGCATGCGACCTGGCTCTTCCGCCCCGAGTTCGCGCTGGAACAGGCGCGCGCGTCGGAAGCGCGCTGGCTGGCCGGCGCGCCGCGCGGCGCGCTCGATGGCGTGCCCGTGACCATCAAGGACAACCTCGCGACGGCCGGCGACCCGATGCCGCTGGGCACCGCGGCCTACGACCTCGTGCCGGTGCCGGAGGATTCCCCGCCGGCCGCGCGCCTCAAGGAAGACGGCACCGTGCTCGTCGCCAAGACCACGATGCCCGACGTCGGCATGCTGTCGTCCGGCCTCTCGACCTTTCATGAACTCTCGCGCAATCCGTGGGACCTGTCGCGCACGCCCGGCGGATCCAGCGCGGGGGCAGGTGCGGCCGCTGCCGCGGGCTACGGTCCGCTGCATGCGGGCACCGACATCGGCGGATCGCTGCGCCTGCCGGCGAGCTGGTGCGGCATCTTCACGCTCAAGCCCAGCTTCGGCCGCATTCCGCTGAGCACGCCCTACATGGGCCGCTGCGCCGGACCGATGACACGCACCGTGGAAGACGCTGCGCTGATGATGCAGTCCGTCGCGCAGCCGGACAGCCGCGACTACTCCGAGCTCCCGCCGCCCGTCATCGACTGGCTGGCCTTCGACGTCGATGCCTCCTTCCTCGCGGGCAAGCGCGTAGGCCTCCTGATGGACGCGGGCTGCGGCCTGCCGCTCGATCCGCAGATCCGCGATGCGGTGCTCAATGCCGCGAAGAAGATCGAAGCAGCCGGCGCACACGTCGAGGACATGAAGCCCTTCATGACGCCGAAGATGCTGCAGGGCATGGACCACTTCTGGCGCATGCGCTCGTTGACCGACCTGCGCGCCATGGCGCCCGAGCGCCGCGCGAAGATGCTGCCCTACATCGACACCTGGGCCGAAAGCGCGGCGGGCTTTTCGGGCGAGCACATCTTCGACGCCTACAGCCAGTTCGTCGCCACGCGCGCCGCCACCATCGCGGCGACCGTGCGCTTCGACTTCGTGATCTCACCGGTGTCGCCGAACATGCCCGCGCCTGCGGAGCACGCCTCCCCGACGAACGACCCGCTGCGCTCGCTGGAGCACATCGGCTTCACGGTGCCCTACAACATGTCGGAGCAGCCGGCCTCGTCGGTCAACTGCGGCTACTCCGATGCGGGCCTGCCCATCGGCCTGCAGGTGGCGGGACGGCGTTTCGACGACTTGGGCGTGCTGCAGTTCAGCCGTGCCTTCGAGCTGATCCGCGATGCGCAGAAGCCCTGGCCCGAACCCCAGTGAACACCATCCAAAGAGAGACCAGATGACAGCAGCCACCCACTACATCGACGGCGAACGCGTGGCCTCGCGGGGCCTGGAGACCATCGCCGTGATTGACCCGAGCGACGGCCAGCGCTTCGGCGAGATCGCACGCGGCAACGCTGCGGATGTGGACGCCGCGGTCCGTGCGGCCCGCCGCGCCATGGGCGAGAACTTCGACGGCCCCTGGGGCGCGATGACTGCGCTCGAACGCGGCCGCCTGCTCGCGAAACTCGGCGCCACGGTGATGCAGCACCACGAGGAGCTCGCACAGCTCGAAGCCCGAGACACCGGAAAGGCGCTGCGCGTGGCACGCAACGACGCCACGGCGCTCGCGCGCTACTTCGAGTACTACGCCGGCGCCTGCGACAAGCTGCACGGCGACACGCTGCCCTACGAGCGCGGCTACACGGTGCTGACCGTGCGCATGCCGCACGGCGTGACCGGGCACATCATTCCCTGGAACTACCCGATGCAGATCGCGGGCCGCAGCGTGGGCGCATCGCTCGCGGCGGGCAACGCCTGCGTGGTCAAGCCGGCCGAGGACGCGAGCCTCTCGCTGCTGCGCCTCGCGGAGATCGCGACCGAGGTGGGCTTTCCCGCCGGTGCGTTGAACGTGGTGACGGGCTATGGCAAGGAAGCGGGCGCGGCGCTGTGTGCGCATCCGGGCATCGATCACATCTCGTTCACGGGTTCGACCGTCACCGGCCGCAGCGTCGGCCTCGCTGCGGCCGAGCGGCATTGCCCCGTCACGCTGGAGCTGGGTGGCAAGTCGCCGCAACTCGTGTTCGCCGATGCGGACTTGGATGCGGCCGTGCCCGTGCTGCTGAACGCGATCATCCAGAACGCCGGCCAGACCTGTTCGGCCGGAAGCCGCGTACTGGTCGAGCAGTCGGTGTACGAAGAGGTGGTGAAGCGGTTGGCCGAGCGCTTCTCGGCTGTGCGCTCGGGCCCGCCGGCCGACGACCTCGACATGGGCCCGCTCATCAACGAGAAGCAGTTCCGCCAGGTGCGCGACATGGTCGCGACCGCCGAGGCCAACGGTCTGAAGGTGGCGGCGCGCGGCACGGTGTCGCCGAACGCATCGGCCAGCGGCTACTACCAGGAGGCCGTGCTGTTCCGCGACGTGCCCGCCGACAGCGAGCTCGCGCAGCGCGAAGTCTTCGGCCCCGTGCTGGCCGTGATGCCCTTCGCCGACGAGGCCGAGGCGATCAAGCTGGCCAACGGCACCGACTTCGGCTTGGTGGCCGGCATCTGGACCCGCGACGGCGCCCGGCAACTGCGCGTGGCGAACAAGCTGCACTGTGGCCAGGTCTTCATCAACAACTACGGCGCGGCGGGCGGCGTCGAGTTGCCGTTCGGCGGCGTCAAGTCGAGTGGCTTCGGCCGCGAGAAGGGTTTCGAAGCCCTGCTAGGCTTCACGACCCTCAAGACCATCGCCATCAAACACGGATGAATGAACCCATGAACACGAACGCACAAGAAGCACAAGCGCCCAGCCGCGTCGGCCTGGTCGGCGTCGGCTTGATGGGCAGCGGCATCGCGCAGAACATCGTCAAGCACGGCCACAAGCTGACCATCCTCGATCACCCCGGCAACCAGCCCGTCGACGCGCTGCTCGCGGCCGGCGCCACGGCGGTTTCCGATGTGACGGCACTGGCCTCGGAAGTCGATGTGCTGATCCTCTGCGTCACCGGCACGCCGCAGGTCGAGGCTGTGATGCTCGGTGACAAGGGCGCGCTCACCAGCCTGCGGCCCGGCACCGTGGTGATCGATTGCTCGACCGCCGTGCCCGACTCCACCACCAAGGTCGCACAAGCGGTGCTGGCCAAGGGCGGCAGGTTCCTCGATGCGCCGATGACGCGCACCGCCAAGGAGGCCGCCGAAGGCCGGCTCAACCTGCTGGTCGGCGGCGATGCCGAGGTGCTGGCCTCGTGCCTGCCGCTGCTGCGTTGCTTTGCCGAGAACATCACGCACGTCGGCGGCATTGGCGCGGGCCATGCGATGAAGCTCTTGCACAACTTCGTGTCGCTGGGCACCGTCGCGCTGCTGTGCGAAGCGGCTGCCTGCGCAGAGCGCGCGGGCGTGGCACCCGATGTGTTCGTCGATGTGCTCGCCAAGGGCGGCGGCAATGGCGTGGCGCTGGAACGCGTCAAACCGAAGCTGCTGACGGGCAGCACCGATTCGCTGAAGTTCTCGATGGCGAACGCCAAGAAGGACCTGGGCTACTACAACGACATGGCGCAGCAGTCGTCTGCCAGCCATGGCATCGCGCAGGCCGTCGAGAAGCTGCTGACCCACGGCATCGACACCTTCGGCCCCGACCGCATGGTGCTCGACCTGGTGGAAGCGCTGAAGAAGTAAGAGCGCTCTCTTGCGCTACGGCACGTAGCGCGAGAGCAGGTGATCGACCAGGCGGCGCTGCGGAAAGGTCAGCGTCTCCTGCCGCGTGCAGATGTACATGCGGCGCGATGCCCACGTGTCGGAAAGATTCAGGAAGCGCAGGCCCATCTCCTTGCGGTAGGTGGCCGCCGCGCCCTCGGGCAGGATGCCGACGCCCATGCCGGCCTCGATCATCCGGCACACCGCCTCGAAGCTCTTGACCTTCACGCGCAGGCGCAGCACCTTGCGCGCGGCGACCGCCGCATCTTCGATGGTGCGGGCGATGGCCGAGTCGTTCTCGAGGCCCACGAAATCGAAGTCGAGCAGTTCCGCGAAAGACACCTCGCGGTTGCGGTACGGGTGCTTGTTGTGGACGATGGCCACCAGCCTGTCCATGCGGTACGGAATGAAGTTGAGCGTGGTGTCCGCGGTCTCGCCGGTGATCACGCCGACATCGGCATGCTTGTCGCGGATGGCTTGCACGATCCACACGCTGCGGTGCTCTTCCACGTCGACGCGGATTTCCGGATAGCTCCTGCGGAAGCTCGCCACGTCGTCGGGCAGGAACTGCCCCATGGCCGATGCATTGGCCTGCAGCCGCACGCGGCCGGTGGCGCCCTGCGCGTAGTCCGAGAGATCGGCCCGCATGCGGTCGACGTCGCGCAGGATCAGCCTGGCATGGATGGCCAGCGACTCGCCCGCGCCGGTCACCGTCACGCCCTTGGACGTGCGCTGGAAGAGCGGCACGCCGAACTCGGTCTCGAGCATGCGGATGCGCCGGCTTGCGGCCGACAGCACGAGGTGATGTTCCTCGGCCGCCTTCGACAGGCTGCCGGATTCGAGGGCGCTCAAAAAGAGCGCGAGGGAGTCGAGGTCGGGCCGCATGAATCCGTTCAGCGCAGGACGATGAACCCGGCTGGCGAGGCAGTCTGCAAGCTGCAGCGCGGCGTTGTTCCGCGGGCGGGTACGGGTTCGGGGGGCATCGAATCAGTCTACATGCGGCGGCCGGATTTCTCCCACTGCGAACCGCCTCGCAGGTGCGCTGCCTGACTTCGCGTAGGCGGTATTCCCACGCCGGATTTTTCGTGTTTTTGCCGCCTTAGCATGGCGCGATCTGCCGCTGCAGGCAGAGAGCTTTCCTGTCGATCCATGTTCTTTTTGCAAAGAAATCCATCATGAACACCATGAACCTCCGCACCCTCGCGCTCTCGTCTGTCGTTGCAGCGTGCAGCCTTGCCTTCGTCGGATGCACCACGACGCGTCCGCAGGCCCAGGGCAGCAACGCGACCTCGCGCACGTCCATCGACGCGCAGGTCGATGCATCGTTGTCCAAGCTGTATGACTCGGTGAAGGGCTCGCGCGAACTGGTGGCCAAGTCGAGCGGCGTGCTGGTGTTCCCGGCGGTGGTCGGGGCCAGCCTTGGCGTCGGTGCCGAATACGGGCGCGGCGCGTTGCGCGTGAATGGCCGCACGCAGTCCTACTACAGCACCACCGCGGGCTCGGTGGGCTTCCAGGCCGGTGCGCAGTCGAAGGCCGTGATCTACCTGTTCACCACGCAGGCGGCGCTCGACAAGTTCCGCAACAGCAGGGGCTGGACGGCCGGCGCGGATGCCACGGTGGCGCTGGCCACCATCGGCGCCAACGGCAATGTAGACACCAACACGATCCGGCAGCCGGTGGTCGGTTTCGTGCTGACCAATGTGGGCCTGGAAGCCGGGGTCTCGCTGTCCGGCGCGAAGATCACCGAGATCCAGCTGTAAGGCGAGCGACGCGGGGCCCGCGCCCCGCCGTCAGTCGGCCAGTTGCGCCGCCAGTTGTGCCTGCAGGTCGGCGACCTGCAGGCGCAGGGCGGCGTTTTCGCGCGTGAGTTCCGCCACGCGCTGCTCCAGTGCTTCGACCGCATCGGGCCTGGTCGCCTGGTCGTCCGATGCGGATTCCGGAGATTCTTCGCGCGGCTTGCGCTTGGCCTCGCGCACGCGCTTGGCAGCCTGCTTGAGCTCGTCCTTGCCGGCGTTCGCTGCGGTGACCTGTTCTTCCGCAGGGAGGCTGGCCACGGCGGCCGCGGTGTTGATCGAAATCACACCCGACTTCACGGCGGCCACCAGTTCGGGCGCGGCCTGCTTCTGGATCTTCTCGATCATCACGACCTGGCTGCTGCTCAGGCGCGCGGCCTTGGCGATGGATTCGCGGCTGTTCAGCGGGGCAGGCGGGGGCAGGGCGATGTCGGCCGGGGATTCGCCGGCGGTCGTGTCGACATCGAAAGGCGGCTCTTCCGACGACGGTGTTTCCGACGACGCGCGTGAGCGCTGCTCGTCGACGATGACTTTCTTTCGGAGCGCCAGCACGCCGCGCTGGTAGTCCGAGATGCTGCGCCGGCCGAGGTGCTGGTCGATCATCCAGAGGTGCACGTCCTCCATCGTCTTGAAGCGCGTGTTCTGCACCGTCTGGAACGGCAGCCCGTGCTTCTGGCAGATGCCGTAACGGTTGTGGCCGTCCACCAGCACGTCGCCCCACAGCACCAGCGCGTCGCGGCAGCCCTCGGTGAGGATGCTGCGTTCCAGCGCCGCGTATTCCTCCGGAGACATGGGATCGATATAGGCTTTGAGTTCTTCGTTGACGACGATGTTCATGAGGGAGGGATCGGGGAAAGGGGCGAGATTCTAGATGCGCGCGTCGTGCGGACTTCCATCTGGCGCTCCCATTGCAGTGGCGCTGTCTCGCGGCACACGATGTGCGCATCGACGGAGCTGCACAGCGCCACCATGTGGTCGGGCGTGGGCTCCAACTGCTGGAAGTGCCATGCGGCATTGCCGTGCGGATCGGCGAGCGCGAATCCGATGCCCTCCGGGCTGTCGAGCGCAAAGGCGAAGCTGTCGAGCGGTATCTGCAAGCCCATGCCGCGCGCCTTGATGTAGCTTTCCTTCAGCGTCCAGAGCTCGAAGAAGCGATGTGGCTGCGAAGCGGCGGGCAACGCTGCCAGCGACTTGGCCTCGGAAGGGGCGAAGAAATGATCGACGGCCTCGAGCACGGCGGAGCGGCGGATGTTCTCGACATCGACGCCCAGTTCGATGCCGCGGGCAATCGCCAGCACGATGAGGCCGGCGGTGTGGCTCAGGTTGAAGTCCAGGCCACGGATCTCTTCGAGCGCCGGGCCATCGATGCGGGGGCGGCCGAAGGGCCCGCTGGCGAAGCGCCAGTCTTGCGGCGCGATCGGCGCATAGCGCGACAGGACCGAGCGCACAAGCAGCCGGGTCAGCAGGTAGCGATGCCGGTCGCGTGCGAAGTGGAACCTGTCTTTTTGCTGCAGCTCTTGCGGCGTCAGCAGCGCGCGGTAGGTCGCTTCGAGGGCGGGGTCGCCGGACTCGCCGCGCGGGCAAAACCACAGATGGATGTCGCCCGCGGGCAGAGGGAGAAGAAGAGGGGCGGCGCGATGCATGGTGGGCGGCAACGCTTCGTCGCAATTGTTTTCAGAGTGTTTGCACGAAGCGAAGTGGGCTATTATCGCGACCCCCTGTGCCGGGTTCCGCCTTCTCTTGCGGATCGCCTGGCCATCTGGTCCGCTGCGGCGGATTTCCTCGGGGCCCCTCATGTCGTTTGTTTGAGTGTCGATCCGGCAGGGTCATGGAAATGCCTCAAAATCCGCCTATAAATAGCAATGATTCTTATTTCGATTTGTGCATCGAAAGTAGTAAATCAAACCCGCGGCCCGTCTCGGCTCGCACATCGGAACTGGTGGAAGAGGTGCTGAACATGCCGTTGCCGCATTCATTCGAGCCTTCGCTCGCAGAGGTTTTCATCGCCCATCGGGCGCAGCTCTGGCGCGTCGCCCGGAAGATCGTCAACACGGCGGACCTGGCCGACGACGTCTTGCAGGATGCCTACCTGAAGATCGCCGACGGCCCCTGCGTCCGCCAGGCCGAGCGTCCCATCGGCTATTGCTGCCAGGTGGTGCGCAACATGGCGCTGGACTACTGCCGCCGCCACCGCGTCGAAGCGAGCTACCGCACCTTCGACGTGGACGTGGAACTGCTCGACATGCCGACGACCGCCTCGACCCCCGACCGAATGATGTGCGAGCGCCAGGTGATCACCGCCATCGACAAGGTCCTCGCCGGACTCTCTCCGCGCACGCGCCTGGTGTTCGAACTCTACCGACTCGAAGGCCTCACGCAGCGGGAGATCGCGGCGCGCCTCGGTTGTGCGTTGGGCCTCGTGAACGGACTGATCGCCGAAGCCGCCAACGCGATCAAGTCGTGCGGCCACCTGCTGCTCGAGGGCGACGCGCGCTAGCTGCAGCGTCCGCGCGGCGGGATTGCGCCTATTTCCCGCGAGAATGCGCGCTGGACCGGCCGGGTTCGTTCAACTTCCGGCCTCGACGGACAACGCGGACAGCTTCACGAATGACACAGGAAACGGGCGATCCCATCTGGAACACCGCATGGGACTGGGTGCAGCGCGAGCACGACAGCGAAAGCTTCGACGACGCCGCACGCGCTGAAATGACGGCCTGGCTGCTCGCCGAGCCTGCGCACCGCCGGGCCTACGACAAGGCCGCCCGACTCTGGCTCCTCGCGGGGTTCGTCCCGCCGGTCAACGACTTCGACGGCGATCTGCCGGACGACGACACCGAGCCTCGCGCCGGCAAGTAGACCCACACCCCACAGCGAACGCGCCTGTGTGCTGCGCGTTCCGATCCGGCGCCCCCCTGCGGCGCCGATCGCGCAGCCGCGTCCTCCCGCCGTGAAAAATGAACAGATCGATCTCTGAAGCGTCCTCTTGGCAGGGGCGCCGCGATCCGACCTGATCCCAGGACCGGCCATCGCGCGCTTCTTTCTGTTCAATCACACAAGGATGCGCCGATGTCGACGAGCTGCTTTGACCGCGAAGACGAGACCTTCATCGTTCTGGTCAATCACGAAGACCAGTACTCCATCTGGCCTCACTGGAAGGCCGTTCCCGGCGGATGGGCCGCCATCGAGGGCGTGCGGGGCGACAAGACGACAGTTCTTGCCTACGTCGAGAGCCACTGGACCGACATGCGCCCCCGATCGCTGCGCGACTGGATGCAGCAGGCAGGTGAAAAGGCCGCGGGGAGCGCGGCCGGTTGATGGTCATGCGCGCGCCCCTCTCGCTGCTGTGCCTGCCGTGCGCGGGCGCGAGTGCCGCCGCCTACCTGCGCTGGCGCCGTTTCCTGCCGCCGTGGGTCCGAGTCGTGCCGGTCGAGTTGCCGGGGCGCGGTATCCGCATGGGCGAGGCTTTCTTCGAAGACTTCGACGCCCTTGTCGCGCGCCTGTGTGCCGAGCAGGCCGAGGCGATGCGGGGCGACTTCGCGATCTTCGGGCACAGCATGGGCGCGTTGCTGGCTCATGGCGTTTCGCGCAGGCTGCAGGCGCTGCAGCGGCGCATGCCCCGTGCGCTGCTGGTGTCGGGGTGCGCGGCGCCCTCGCGGCGCGACCCTGAGCGCTTCGACGGCAAGGAAGACGATGCTTCGTTGATCGCCGAACTGCGCAAGCAGGGCGGCACGCCGGAGGAGGTCTTCGCCAATGCGGAGCTGCTGCGCATCACGCTCGACGTGCTGTGCGCCGACTACCGCGTCTGCCGCAGCCATGTGCACCGAGACGCGGGCCAACCGTTGCCGCTCCCCGTTCACGCCTTTGCCGGGCGCGAAGACGACATCGCACCGGAGGCGATGTCGGCCTGGGTCGCCGAGGCCGGCGGCGCCTTCACCCTCGACTGGTTCGAGGGCGGCCACTTCTTCATCCGGCAGCACGAGGCCGCATTCCTCGCGGCGCTCGGCCAGCGCCTCGAACAGCTTGCCGCCGCCGAAACCCCGGCCGTCGCCGGCCTTCCACGAACACATCTTGAAGCTGCGGCGATGTCCGGCAGAGGATCGATATGAAGATTGAAACGCTCGCGGCGGAATCCGCCGGCCAGCCGCCGCGCAATTTCGTGGCGCACCTGCGCGCATTGGCCGAACGCCGGCCCGACGATGTCTGGCTCACCGTGGTCGACGAGATCGATGGCGTGTACAGCGAATTGCCGATCACCTATGCCGCGTTCGAGCGGCGCGTCCGCGCGCTGGCGGCGCGGTTGCAGCAGCAGTTCGCCAAGGGCGACCGCGCGCTCGTCATGCTCGACAACGGCGACCACTATGCGGTGAGCATGCTGGCCTGCTTCTACTGCGGCGTGATTGCAGTGCCGGTGTTTCCGCCCGAATCGACACGGCCGCAGCATCTGGCCCGGCTCACCGGCGTGGCGGCCGATTCAGAGGCGCGCTGCGTGCTCACTTCTTCTGCGTTGAGCACCGCGATGTCGGCGGCCGGCAACCAGTTCGGCAATGTACAGATCGTCGCCGTCGATGCGGTCGATGTTGCGCTCGCCGATGCCTGGCAGCCCTTCGAGCCGAATGACGGAGACGTCGCGTTCCTGCAGTACACCTCGGGCTCGACCTCGGCGCCCAAGGGCGTCATCGTGACGCACGGCAACCTGATGGCCAACGAGCACGCCATCCAGGTCGGCATGGGCATCGGTCCGGACGACAAGTTCGTCTCCTGGGCGCCGCTCTATCACGACATGGGCCTGATCGGCGGCCTGATGCAGCCGCTCTACAGCGGCATCCCGCTGGTGCTGACGTCGCCGCGCTATTTCCTCGAGCGGCCGGTGCGCTGGCTCGAGCTGATCTCGCGGCACCGCGCCACGCTCAGCGGCGGCCCCGACTTCTCGTTCCGCCTCTGCTTGGAGCGGGTGAAGGATGCGCAACTCGCAAAGCTCGATCTGTCGAGCTGGCGCGTGGCCTACACCGGCGCCGAACCCGTGCGCGCCGACACCGAGTTCGACTTCATCGAACGCTTCGCCCCCGTGGGTTTCGACCCCGGTGCGGTCTATGCCTGCTACGGCCTGGCCGAGGCGACCCTGTTCGTGACCGGCGGCCGGCGCGGCGCCGGCATGGTGGCGCGCGGCTTCGGTGCCGACGGCCTGGCCAGCGGCGTGGGCACGCCGAGCGAAGACGGCACGCTGCTGGTGGGCTGTGGCGCGGTGGCGGTCGGGCATGCCGTCGAGATCGTCGACCCCGCCACGCTGTCGGCGGTGGCCGAACCCGGCCGCATCGGCGAAATCTGGGTGAGCGGGGCGAGCGTCGGCGCCGGCTACTGGGGCAAGCCGCGCGAATCCGCCGAGACCTTCGTCAAACACGCGGGCCGGCGCTGGCTGCGCACCGGTGACCTGGGCTTCTTCTGCGACGGCGAGCTCTACGTGACCGGACGCATCAAGGACCTGATCATCGTGCGCGGCCACAACATCTATCCGCAGGACATCGAGCGCGTCATCGAGGCCGAGGTGGATGCGGTGCGCAAGGGCCGCGTGGCGGTGTTTGCGGCCAGCGGACCCGACGGTGAAGGCATAGGCGCCGCGGCCGAGGTGTCGCGCAGCATGCAGAAGCTGGTGCCGCCGCAGGTGCTGGTCGAGGCGCTGAGCGCTGCTGTCAGCGAGGTGTTCGGCGAGCCGCTGTCGGCCGTGCTGCTGCTCAACCCAGGCGGCATGCCCAAGACCACCAGTGGCAAGCTGCAGCGCAGCGCCTGCCGCGCAGGCTGGCTCGATCGCAGTGCCGATGCCTACGCCATCTTCGAACGCGGTGCGTTCGTCAAAGGCGGCCCCGTCGAGGCGCCAGCCGAAGCGGCCGTGCTGGACGAGACCGAGCATGCGCTCGACGCGATCTGGCGCGAGGTGCTGCGGCCGGCCGATGCGAAGCCCTTTGCGCGCGACGCCCATTTCTTCACCCGCGGCGGAAGCTCGCTCACCGCCACCCAGGTGGCGGCGCGCATCTCGGCGCACTGGGACATCGATTTCCCCGTGCGCCTGATGTTCGAGCAACCTCGGCTGCGCGAATGCGCGGCGGCCGTGCGGCAGCAGGTCGCGCAGGATCTTCGCGCCCGCCCAGCGGCGATTGCCGTGCTGCCGCCGGAGCGCCGGCTGCATGCGTTGCCGCTGTCCCATGCGCAGGAGCGCCAATGGTTCCTTTGGCAGCTCGATCCGGCCAGCGCCGCGTACCACATGAGCGGCGCGCTCCGCCTCACCGGAGCGCTGCAGGCCGACGCACTGCGCGCGGCGCTCGACGACCTGGTGGCGCGCCACGAATCGTTGCGCACCGTGTTCCGCGCCGGCAGCGACGGCGTTGCCGCGCAATGGATCGAGCCATCCGGTACGGTGCCCCTCGAACTGATCGACCTGCGCGGCGTGCCCGCAGCCGAACGCGAGGATCGCCTCGCCGGTGAAACCCGTCGCCTGAAGGCCGCGCCTTTCGATCTCACGCAGGGTGGCCTGCTGCGCGTTGCGCTGATCCGCATCCCTGACGACGTGCAGGTGCTCGCTGTGACGATGCACCACATCGTCTCCGACGGCACCTCGATGCAGGTGCTGATCGACGAACTCGCCACCAGCTATGCGGCGCGCCTGCAGGGAAGGGCGACTGCGCTTCCCGCGCCGCGCGTGCAGTACGCCGACTACGCTGTCTGGCAACGCGAGTGGCTGGCGGCCGGCGAAGCGGAGCGGCAGTTGGACTGGTGGCGCGCACAACTCGGCGACGAGCATCCGGTGCTCGAGCTGCGCACCGACCATCCACGCAAGCCGCAGGCCAGCTACCGCGCGGCACGGCATGCCTTCGAGCTGCCCGCGCCGCTGCTCGGGCGGCTGCGCAGGCTCGCGCAGGCCGACGGCGCCACGCTGTTCATGGTGCTGCTCGCGGGCCTGCAGGTGCTGCTGCATCGCTACACCGGGCAGCAGGAGATCCGCGTCGGTGCTGCGATCGCGAACCGCAACCGCGTGGAGTTCGAGAACGTCATCGGCCTGTTCGTCAACACGCTGGTGCTGCGCAATCCGATCGATGGCCGCACCCGCCTCGCACGCGTGCTGGCGCAGGCCCGCGAGGCGGTGCTGGGCGCGCAGGCACACCAGGACCTGCCGTTCGAGCAACTGGTCCAGCGCCTGCAGCCCGAGCGCAGCATGAGCCACAGCCCGCTGTTCCAGGTGATGTTCAACCACCTGTTCGAGGACCACCGGTCGCTGCAGCGGCTGGGCGGCATCGAAGTGAACGACCATGCGCTGCCCGACCTGCAGACGCAGTTCGACTGGGTGCTGGAGGCCCGCGAGCGGCCCGATGGCCGCTTGATGCTCGACGTGATCTACGCGGCCGACCTGTTCGATCCCGAGACCATCGAACGGATGGCGCAGCACTATGTGACGGTGCTCGATGCGCTGTCCGGCGATGCGCAGCGCGCCGTCGGGGATGTCGAATTGCTCGATGCACCGGAGAAGTCGCAGCTCACGCAGTGGAGCGTGAACGCGCAGCGCGAGCCGGGTGAAGAAATGGTGCACCAGAGCATTGCTCGCCATGCGCAGCAACAGCCCGATGCGACGGCCCTGCTGTTCGGCGAGACATCGCTGAGCTTCGGCGAGCTGAACGCGCGTGCGAACCGCCTGGCCCATCGACTGATCGCCCTGGGCGTGCAGCCCGACATGCGCGTGGGGATCGTGATGGAGCGCTCCCTCGAGATGATGGTGGGCATCCTTGGCATCCTGAAGGCCGGTGGCGCCTACCTGCCGCTGGACCCGGAGTACCCGGTGCAGCGTCTGGCCTACATGGTGCAGGACAGCGGGATCGAGCTGCTGCTGAGCCACCGGGCCACCCGCGGGCTCATCACCGAGCAGGATGGCCTCGTGCGATTGGAAGTCGACAGCCTCGACGTCTCCGCCGAACCCGACACCGACCCGCAGGTCGCGCTGCACCGCGAGCACCTGGCCTACGTCATCTACACCTCCGGCTCCACCGGCAAGCCCAAGGGCGCCGCGGTGCGCCACGAGGCGCTGCGCAGCTGCATGGCCTGGATGCAGGGCACCTATGGGCTGAGCGGCGACGACACCGTGCTGCACAAGGCCCCCTTTGGCTTCGACGTCTCGTGCTGGGAGATGTTCTGGCCGTTGACCTCGGGCGTCCGCCTCGTGATCGCCAACCCCGGAGATCATCGCGACCCCGAGCGGCTGGTGCAGCTGATCCAGCGCCACCAGATCACGACGCTGAACTTCGTGCCCTCGATGCTGCAGGCCTTTCTGGCGCACCCGGGCATCGAGGCGAGCACGCGCCTGAAGCACATCATCGTCGGCGGCGAAGCCATGCCGGCAGAGACGCAGAGAGAAGCGCTCAGGCGCCTGAGCGGTGCCACGCTGCAGAACCTGTACGGCCCGACCGAGACGACGATCCACGTCACGCAGTGGACCTGCCGGGACGACGGCCAGAGCCTGGTGCCGATCGGCCGGCCGATCAGCGACACGCAGGCCTGGGTACTCGATGCGGAACTGAACCCGGTGCCGCGCGGCGTGGCGGGCGAGCTCTATCTGGGCGGGGTGAGCCTGGCCCGGGGATACCTGAACAGGCCGGGCCTGAGCGCCGAGCGCTTCGTGGCCGATCCCTTCGGCGGCGGTGGGCGCCTGTACCGCACGGGTGACCTCGTGCGCTGGAACGCCGAAGGACATATCGAGTACCTGGGGCGCATCGATCACCAGGTCAAGATCCGCGGCTTCCGCATCGAACTCGGTGAAATCGAAGCGCAACTCCTGGCGCAGCCGGCCCTGCGCGAAGCCGTCGTCGTGGCAAAGCAGGGTCCGGCGGGTGCGTCGCTCGTGGCCTATGTCGCGGCCCATGCGGGGCAGTCCGTCGACACCGCCACATTGCGCGAGCGCCTCGGCCAGGCGCTGCCCGACTACATGGTGCCGCGCGCCATCGTGGTGCTGGATGCGTTGCCGCTGAACGCCAACGGCAAGGTCGAGCGCAAGGCGCTGCCCGCGCCCGAAGGCCTGGGCCGCGCCAGCACCTACGAGGCGCCGCAAGGCCACGTGGCCCGCACGCTGGCGGCCATCTGGTCCGAAGTCCTGCAGGCCGAGCAGGTCGGACTGCACGACAACTTCTTCGACCTCGGCGGGCACTCGCTGCTGCTGATCCGCGCGCACCGGCTGCTGGAAGACCGGCTGCAGGTCGCGCTGCCGCTGGTCAATCTCTTCAAGTACCCCACTGTCGATTCGCTGGCCCAGTGGATCGAACAGGGCGGGGCCAAGGCCGCACCCGCGTCTTCCGCCGTCGCCGACGACCGCGCGCTGCGCCAGCGCGCCGCCATGCTTCAACGCCGCAAAGTGGCAGAGAGAGTCAATTGATGACCACCCCCTTCAACGAATCCGCCGAACCCACCGGCCTCGAGATCGCCATCGTCGGCCTGTCCGGACGCTTCCCCGGCGCCGACGACGTGGACGCCTTCTGGCGCAACATCCAAGGCGGCGTGGAGTCGGTGTCGCGCTTCACCGATGAGCAGTTGCGCGAGCGCGGCGTGCCGCAGAGCCTGCTGGACGACCCCGACTATGTGAAGGCCGGCGTGATGTTCGAAGGCTTCGACCAGTTCGATGCCGGCTTCTTCGGCTACACGCCCCGCGAAGCCGAGAACCTCGACCCGCAGCAGCGCGTCTTTCTCGAATGCGCCTCGGCGGCGCTCGAGCACGCCGGCTGCGATCCCGAGCGCTGGCCGGGCAAGGTCGGCGTGTATGCAGGCGAGGGCGCCAACGTCTACCTGATCCGGAACCTGCTGCCGTCCTTCGGCCTCGGCGCGCACACGGGCATCGCCGACCTGCTGGGCCTCATGAGCGGCAACTCCGGCGGCTCGCTGTGCACGCGCGTCGCCTACAAGCTCAACCTGCGCGGCCCCGCCGTGAGCGTGCAGACCGCCTGTTCCACCTCGCTCACCGCCGTGCACACCGCCTGCCAGGCGCTCTTGAGCCACGACTGCGACATGGCCCTGGCCGGCGGCGTGTGGCTCAACCTGCTGCAGGAGGGCGGCTACCGCTACCAGGCCGGCGCGATCCTCTCGCCCGACGGCCATTGCCGCGCCTTCGACGCCGATGCCGCCGGCACGGTGATCGGCAGCGGCGCCGGCGTGGTCGTGCTCAAGCGCCTGGACGAGGCGCTGCGCGACGGCGACACCATCCACGCGGTCATCAAGGGCACCGCGGCCAACAACGACGGCTCGGCCAAGGTCGGCTTCACCGCACCCAGCATCGACGGGCAGGCCGAGGTCATTCGTGCGGCGCAACTGATCGCGGGCGTCTCGGCCGACACCATCGGCTACATCGAGGCGCACGGCACCGGCACCACGCTGGGCGACCCGATCGAGATCGCTGCGCTCACGCAGGCCTTCCGCGCCGACACCGAGCGGCGCGGCTTTTGCGCGGTCGGTTCGGTCAAGACCAACATCGGCCACCTCGATGCCGCGGCCGGCGTGGCGGGGCTCATCAAGGCCACGATGGCGCTCAAGCACGGCGTGCTGCCGCCCAGCCTGCATTTCACGAAGCCCAACCCGCAGATCGATTTCGCGGGCAGCCCGTTCTATGTCAACGCGCAATGCCAGCCCTGGCCCGAAGGCCGTACGCCGCGCCGCGCGGGCGTGAGCTCCTTCGGCATCGGCGGAACCAACGTGCATGTGGTGCTCGAAGAAGCACCCGTGGCGCAGGCCACCGCACATAAGACCGCGCAGTGGCAGGTGTTGCCGCTGTCGGCAAAGGAAGAGGCTGCACTTGCCCAGGGCCGCGAACAACTGGCGACGCATCTGCGCGCGAACGACGGGGTCGCGCTCGAAGACGTGGCGCACACCCTGCAGAGCGGACGACGCGCTTTTGCCTGGCGCAGCGCCGTGGTGGCCAATCGATCCGGGCTGGCCGCGGAAATGCTCTCGTCGCCCGCCGTGGCGGCAACCCGTGCTGCCGCCTCCCCGCCCGAGGTGGCCTTCCTCTTCCCCGGTGGCGGCACCCAGCATGCACGCATGGGCGAAGACCTCTACCGCGACAGCGCCGTCTACCGCGAGGCGCTCGACCGCTGCGCCGCGGTGCTCGAGGCCGACAGCGGCATCGACCTGCTCGCGCTGCTGTTCCCCGCAGCCGGCGATGAGCAGGCCGCCAATGAGCGGCTGTTCCGCATCGAGTTCGCGCAGCCCGCGCTGTTCGCGGCCGAGTACGCGATGGCGCGCTGGTGGATGAGCTGCGGCGTGCGGCCCGCGGTAATGCTGGGCCACAGCCTGGGCGAATACGTCGCGGCCTGCCTGGCCGGCGTGTTCACGCTCGAAGATGCGCTGCGCATCGTCGCCGCGCGCGGCCGCCTGATGCAGACGCTGGCCCCCGGCGCAATGACGGCCGTGCCGCTGTCCGAAGCGGAACTCGCGCCGTTCCTTGCCACGGGATGCGACCTGGCCGTGATCAACGGCGAGCAGCTCTGCGTGCTCGCCGGCCCGGCCGATGCGATCGCGCGCGCCGAGGAAGAACTGCTTGCGCGCCAGCACCAGCCGCGCCGCCTGCATGTGTCCATCGCCTCGCACTCCCGCTTGGTCGAACCCATGATGGCCGAGCTGGAGCGCCTGATCGCCGCAGTGCCGAAGCAGGCGCCGCGGATTCCCTTCATCTCCAACGTGACGGGCAAGTTGATCACCGCCGAAGAAGCGACCAGCCCCGCCTACTGGGGCCGGCACCTGCGCGGAACAGTACGCTTTGCGGACGGCCTGCGCGAAATCTTCGCCGTGCCCGGCCGCGCGGTGCTCGAAGTGGGGCCCGGCGAAACGCTGGCCGGATTGGCACGCCAGCACCCCGGCGGCAAGTCGGCCGCGGGCATCTGGGCCAGCCAGGCCCATCCGCAGCAGTTGGCGCGGAATGCGCAGCAACTGGCGAATGCCGTCGCGGGCCTCTGGACCGTGGGCGTCGATATCGATTGGGCCGCGTGTCGCACGGGCCCCGCGCCGCGCCGGGTGCCCTTGCCCACCTACGCTTTCCAGCGCCGCCGCTTCTGGGTCGAGCCCGGCGATGTCGCGCAACCGGCGGGGACCGCCGCGCCCGGTCTTTTCTATGCGCCGGCCTGGAAGCGCACCCCGCTGCCGCCGGTACAGACGACGGCTGGGCCGTCGGGCTGCACGCTGGTGCTCGGCGATGCGAACAGCTTCACCGACCGCCTCGCGCGCACGCTGCGCGAACAGGGCGGACGCGTGATTCTGGCGCTGCGCGGCAAGAAGTTCGCGCGCACCGCCGAAGGGCAATACGCCATGCGGCCGGCCGAGCGCGCCGACCACGAGGCGCTGCTGCGCGAGATCGAGTCCGAGGCCGGACCGGTCACTCGCCTCTTCCACCTGTGGAGCCTCGACGGCGAGGCCCCGGCGCCTTCGCATGCCACGGCATTCGAGGCCGGCTACTTCAGCCTGCTCGCGCTGGCGCAGGCGCTCGACAACGTGGGCGGTGCGGTTCGCCCGCCGCTGGCGCTCACCGTCGTCACCGACCGCATCGAGGATGTGGCCGGCACCGAGACGCTGGCGCCGGAAAAGGCGACCGTGCTTGGCATCGCCAAGGTGCTCGGACAGGAGTCGCCCGGCATCGCCTGCCGCGTTGTCGACGTGGTGCTGCCCGCGCCCGAAAGCGCCGCCGAAGCCGAGCTCGCACGCCGCGTCGTCGAAGAGGCTGCGGCCACGCGGGAGGACTTCGTCGTCGCCTACCGCGGCCCGCACCGCTGGACGAAGTCGTACGACGCGTTGCCGGCGCAGATTCCGGGCGCGCAGCGCCTGCGCCAGGGCGGCGTGTACCTCATCACCGGCGGGCTGGGCGGCGTTGGCCTGGCGCTCGCGCGCCATCTCAGCAAGACGTGGCAGGCCAAGCTGGTGCTGCTGGGCCGCACACCCTTGCCCGAACGCGCCGAGTGGCCGCGCATCGCCGCATCGGCCGACCAGCCCGCGCCGCTGCGCCGCAGGCTGCAGCAACTGATCGAACTCGAAGCGAATGGCGCGCAGATGCTGGCCGTGGCGGCCGACGTCACCGATCCGGCACAACTGCGCAGCGCATTGGCGGCAGTGCACGCGCACTTCGGCCCGGTCAACGGCGTGGTGCACGCCGTCGTCCAGCCCGGCCGCGGCATGATCGCCCAGCGCACCCGGGCATCGGTGGAGGCCGCGTTCGCGCCCAAGATCGCGGGCACGCTCGCGCTGCTCGATGCGCTGCGCGCCGAACCGCTCGACTTCGTGCTCTTCTGCTCCTCGGTCGCGAGCCTGATCGGCGGCCTTGGCCGCAGCGACTACGCAGCCGCGAACGCCTACCTCGACGCGCTGGCCAATGCGCATCGGCGCAGCTCGGCGCTGCCGGTTTTCTCGGTGAACTGGGATGCCTGGCGCGACGTGGGCGTAGCGGTCGACATGGACATGCCCGAAGGCGTCGGCCTGGATGAGCGCACCGGCGTGTCGGCTTTCGAACGCATCGCGAACGGGCCCGACCTGCCACAGACGGTGGTGTCCATCTCGCCCTTCGCGCCACGCCTGCGCCCGCTGGACGGCCTGTTCGAGTCGCTGGACGACGAGCCCGCGCCCGAGGCCCGCGCGGGGCATCCGCGCCCGGTGCTGCAGACCGCGTTCGTCGCGCCCGAAGGCGACCTGCAAGAAGGGCTCGCCGAACTCTGGACCGAAGCGCTGGGCATTGCGCCCGTAGGTGCCAACGACAACCTGTTCGAGCTCGGCGGCGATTCGCTGCTGGCAATCCGGCTGCTGTCGCGGGTGCGCAAGGCCTATGGCGTCGAGCTGCATCCCGCCGCCTTCTTCAAGGCACCCACCATCGCCGAGCTGGCCGCGCTGGTCGAGTTGCGGTTGATCGAGGAGATCGAAGGCGATCCCGAAGCCGACGCAGCCCCAGCAGGCGCAACCACCACGGGTCTTTGATCATGAGCGAGCGCAACGATCTTTCCGAACGCCGGGCGAAGCTGTCGCCGGCCCAACTGGCGCTGCTGCAGCGCAGGCTGCGACGCGACAGCGACAGCGACGCGGCCCCCGCCCAACCCTCGCGCGATGCCATCGCACGCAGCGTGGACGACGGCGCCTTCGTGCCCGTCTCCTTCGCCCAGCAGGGGCAGTGGTTCCTGTGGCAGCTCGATGCGGGCAACACGGCTTACCACGTCGGCGGCGGGCTGGGCTTTGCGGGGCCGCTGGACATCGCGGCGCTGCAGCAGGCGGTGCAGGCGCTTGCGATGCGCCACGACACGCTGCGCACCGTGTTCCGCTCGGGCCCCGGCGGACTGCCCGAGCAGCGTGTCGTGCCCGAGAGCCGCATCGCGATTCCGTTCGTCGATCTCAGCGGGCTCGATGCCGCGTCCCGTGCGTCGCGCTATCGCGAGACGGTGCATGCGGTCTGCCGCACGCCCTTCGACCTGACGGCCGGGCCGCTGCTGCGCGGCACGCTGCTGAAGATGGCCGAAGGCGACCACCAGCTGCTGCTGACGATGCATCACATCGGTTCCGATGCATGGTCCGTCGAACTCATCCTCGATGAACTGGCGCGTTTCTACGCGCAGCGCGTGGGCGAGGTGCCGGCCGGCACGGACCCCGAGCCCGAGATCCGCTACGCGGACTTCGCCCGGTGGCAGCGCAAGTGGCTGGAAAGCGCCGAGGGCGCACGGCAGCTGGCCCATTGGCAACGTCGCCTTGGCGGCAGTCAGCCGGTGCTTGAACTCACCACCGACAGGCCGCGCTCCGCCGACGCGAAGTACAGCGCTGCGCAGTACATGCTCGACGTGCCGGCTCACCTGGCGCGCGAACTGAAGCAGCACGCACGCACACAGGGCAACACCCTTTTCGCGGTGCTGCTTGCGGCCTTCCATGCCTTGCTCTTCCGCTACACGGGGCAGGACGAGATCCGCATCGGCGTTCCCGTCGCCGGCCGCAACCGGCCCGAGACCGCTGGCGTGGTGGGCGCCTTCATCAACACCGTGGTGATGGACGCCCGGCTCCATCCGCGCATGAGCCTGGCCGAGTTGCTGGCGCAGGTGCGCAACACCTCGCTCGATGCGCAGGCGCACCAGGAGCTGCCTTTCGAGCGTCTGGTGCAGGCATTGCGTCCGGACCGCGCGCATGCGGGTTCGCCGCTGTTCCAGGTCATGTTCAACCATCTCGGCGAAGGCAACCGGCCGCTGCGCGGATGGCCCGGCCTGCAGGTACGGCGCATCGACCTCGGGGAGCGCGCGGCGCCGTTCGAGCTGATCCTGGAGACCGCCGAGTGCGAGGACGGCGGCATCCGCGCCGCGTTCCGCTACGCGGCCGAGCTGTTCGAGCCGGCCACCATCGAGCGGCTGGCGGGCCACTACCGCCGTGTGCTGGAAGCCTTCGTGGCCGAACCGACGCGCGCGCTGGGCGACCTGGCGTTGCTGGATGAAGCGGAACTCGCAGAGCTCGCTCAACGCGCTGGATCGGGCGGCCGCACGCGCGAGACCGCCACAGCGCAGACCGTGCATGGCCTGATCGAGCAGCAGGCGGCGGCGCAGCCCGAAGCCGTTGCCGTGGTCTTCGAGCAGGATGCGCTGAGCTACCGCGAACTCAACCAGCGGGCCAACCGGCTCGCGCACCGGCTGATCGCGCAAGGCGTGCAGCCCGAAACCCGGGTCGGCGTCGCAATGGAGCGTGGCACCGATCTCGTGGTCGCGCTGCTGGCGGTCATGAAGGCCGGCGGCGCCTATGTGCCGCTGGACCCGGAATACCCGGCCGACCGCATCGCCTGCATGGTGGAAGACAGCGGACTCGCGCTGGTGCTCACGCACGACCACTTGTGCGGGCGCATGGCCCTGCCCGCGGGCATCGACGCGCTCGCCATCGACACCGTGGACCTGGCCGATTGCCCGGCCACCGACCCCGTCGTGCCGCTGGACGGCGACAACCTCGCCTACGTGATCTACACCTCGGGCTCCACCGGCAGGCCCAAGGGCGCGCAGCTGTGCCACCGCAACGTGACCCGGCTGCTCGCTTCCACCGAACCGTGGTTCCGCTTCGGGCCGGCGGACGTGTGGACGCTGTTCCATTCCTATGCCTTCGACTTCTCGGTCTGGGAAATGTTCGGCGCGCTGTGCACCGGCGGCAAGCTGGTCGTCGTGCCGTTCTGGGTGAGCCGTTCGCCGGCGGACTTCCTTCGGTTGCTGCGAACGCAGCAGGTGACAGTGCTCAACCAGACCCCGTCGGCCTTCGGCCAGTTGATCGCGTTGCCGGAGGCGCTGGACAAGGGCCTTTCGCTGCGCACGGTGATCTTCGGTGGCGAAGCGCTGGAGCCGCAGCGGCTGCGCGCGTGGATCGAGCACCACGGCGACCGGCATCCGCAGCTGGTCAACATGTACGGCATCACCGAGACGACGGTCCACGTGACCTGGCGCCGCATCACCGCGGCGGACCTCGGGCAGCAGCGCAGCCCGGTCGGCATCGCCATTCCGGACCTGGGCCTGCGGGTGCTCGATGCGGACCTGAACCTCGTGCCGCCGGGCGTGGCTGGCGAACTGCACGTGTCCGGTGCCGGCCTGGCGCGCGGCTATCTGAACCGCGCGGGCCTCACGGCCGAGCGCTTCATCGCAACGGAGAACGGCGATCGCCTCTACCGCACGGGCGACCTCGTGCGCTGGAACGTGCAGGGCCAGCTGGAGTACCTCGGGCGCATCGACCACCAGGTGAAGGTGCGGGGCTTTCGCATCGAGCTCGGCGAGATCGAGGCGCAACTGCTTGCGCAGCCGCAGGTGCGCGAGGCCATCGTCATTGCCAGGGAACACGCCGGTGCGACGATGCTCGTGGCGTACCTGTCGGCGCAGCCCGGAAAGGAAATCGATTCGGCACAGGTGCGTGCGCGGCTGGGCCGTGCGCTGCCCGAGTACATGGTGCCCGGCGCCATCGTGGCGCTGCAGGCGCTGCCGTTGAATGCGAACGGCAAGGTCGACCGCAAGGCGCTGCCCGAGCCCGGCTTCGGCAGCGAGCGCGCCTATGCCGCGCCCGAGGGCGATGCCGAAGAGGCGCTGGCGCGCATCTGGTGCGAAGTGCTGGGCGTGGCGCGCGTCGGCCGCAACGACCACTTCTTCGAACTCGGCGGCCACTCGCTGATGTCGATGCAGGTCATGGCGCGCGTGCAGGGCGCCATGCACGTCGACCTTGCGGTCAGGGACATCTTTCAAAACCCCGTCCTGATGGACATGGCGCGGCTGATCGCCGAGGCGGGCGCGCGCAAGCCGCATGCCGACGCCCTGTCCGACATCGACTCCTTCATTGACAGCCTCGAGACCACCTGATGGAAACCACGGCCACCCACGACCACATCGGCCGGCGCTTCCTGCGCCTGACCCCGGCCCAGCGCCGCGCGGTGTACCAGAAGATCCGCGCCGAGGGCCTCACGATCGGGCAGTTTCCGATCGTTGCGCGCGACGAGGCGGCGCGCGGGGCTTGTCCGCCCTCGTACGCGCAGATGCGGCAGTGGTTTCTCTGGCAACTGGAGCCGGCGAGTTCGGCCTATCACATCGCGGGCGGATTGCGGCTCGAAGGGCGGCTCGATGCGCAAGCGCTGAAGGCGGCCTTCGATGCGCTGGTGGCGCGCCACGAGTCGCTGCGCACGGTGTTCAGCGTGGGCGCCGACGGCGAGGTGGAGCAGCGCGTACAGGCGCATGCGGTGCTCGACATTCCGCTCATCGACCTGGCGCATCTGCCGCAGGCCGAGCGTGAGGCGCGCGCGAGACAAGAGGCGCGGCGCATCGGCGATGCCCCGTTCGACCTGACGGTCGGCCCGCTGCTGCGGGTCGTGTTGATCCGTCTGGGTGCAGAGGCGCACTTGCTGGCGGTCGTGATGCATCACATCGTGTCCGACGGATGGTCGATGCGCATCGTGGTGGACGAGTTTGTCGCCGAGTACCGCGCGCGCGTGCAGGGTCGCGCGCCGGTGCACGATGCGTTGCCGGTCCAGTACGCCGACTACGCGCTCTGGCAGCGGCACTGGCTCGAAGCGGGCGAGAAGGAGCGGCAGCTCGATCACTGGAAGGCCCAGCTCGGCACCGAGCACCCGGTGCTGCAGTTGCCGGCGGATCGCATGCGGCGCGCCGACGGAAAGTACCGCGCCGCGCGCCACGCCACGGCGCTGTCGCCCTCGCTGGTCGAGGCGCTGCGCCGGCGTGCGCAGTCGCGGGGCGCCACGCTGTTCATGATGCTGCTCACCGGTTTCCAGGTGCTGCTGAACCGCTACACGGCGCAGCCGGACGTGCGGGTCGGCGTGCCCATTGCCAACCGCCACCGCGTCGAGTCGGAGCGGGTGGTCGGCTTCTTCGTCAACACGCAGGTGATGCGCAATGTGCTGGACAACCGCATCCGTCTGCACGAGGCGCTGGCCGCGACGCGCGAAGCGGCGCTGGGCGCGCAGGCGCACCAGGACCTGCCGTTCGAACAACTGGTGGAGGCGCTGCAGCCGGAGCGCAGCCTGAGCACGGCGCCGCTGTTCCAGGTGATGTTCAACCACCTGCAGCAGGACCACAGCGCTCTGGAAAATCTTCCGGGGCTCGTGCTGCAGACCTGGGAATTCGGCGAGCAGGCCGCCCAGTTCGAGCTGACGCTGGACGTGGTCGAGGACGGCCGCGGACAGGTGCAGCTGGTCTTCAACCATGCCCGCGAGCTGTTCGAGCCGGAGACCATCGAACGGATGGCGGGGCACTATGTGGTGATCCTCGATGCGCTGGCGGGGGATGACATGCGTGCGATCGGCGATATCGACCTGCTGGGGGCGCCGGAGAGGTCGCAGCTCACGCAGTGGAGCGTGAACGCACGGCAGGAGCCTGGCGCGGAGCTGGTGCACCAGAGCATCGCGCGGCATGCGCAGCAACAGCCCGATGCGACGGCTTTGTTGTTCGATGAATCGTCGCTGAGCTTCGGCGAGCTGAACGCACGTGCCAATCGCCTGGCCCATCGACTGATCGCCCTGGGCGTCCGGCCCGACATGCGCGTGGGCATCGTGATGGAGCGCTCCCTCGAGATGGTAGTGGGCATCCTGGGCATCCTGAAGGCGGGCGGCGCCTACCTGCCGCTGGACCCCGAGTACCCGGCGCAGCGCCTGGCCTACATGGTGGAGGACAGCGGGATCGAATTGCTGCTGAGCCACCGCGCCACCCGCGGGCTCATCGCCGAGCAGGATGGCCTCTTGCGATTGGAAGTCGACAGCCTCGACGTCTCCAGCGAACCCGACACCGACCCGCAGGTCGCACTGCATGGCGAGAACCTCGCCTACGTCATCTACACCTCAGGCTCCACCGGCAAGCCCAAGGGCGCTGCCGTGCGCCACGAGGCCTTGCGCAGCTGCATGGCCTGGATGCAGAGCACCTACGGACTGAGCGGCGACGACACCGGGCTGCACAAGGCCCCGTTCGGCTTCGACGTCTCGTGCTGGGAGATGTTCTGGCCGATGACCTCGGGCGTCCGCCTCGTGATCGCCAACCCCGGCGACCACCGAGACCCCGAACGGCTGGTGCAACTGATCCAGCGCCACCAGATCACGACATTGAACTTCGTGCCCTCGATGCTGCAGGCGTTCCTCGCGCACCCGGGCATCGAGGCGAGCACGCGCCTGAAGCACATCATCGTCGGCGGCGAGGCCATGCCGGCTGAGACGCAGAAGGAAGCGCTGCGTCGCCTGAGCGGTGCCACGCTGCAGAACCTGTACGGCCCGACGGAGACGACGATCCACGTCACGCAGTGGACCTGCCGCGATGACGGCCAGAGCCTGGTGCCGATCGGCCGTCCGATCAGCGACACGCAGGCTTGGGTGTTGGACGCCGAGCTGAACCCGGTGCCGCGCGGCGTGGCGGGCGAGCTCTATCTGGGCGGCGTGAGCCTGGCCCGGGGATATCTGAACAAGCCGGGCCTGAGTGCCGA
>NZ_JARXVG010000006.1 GCF_029892485.1 Variovorax boronicumulans | reverse complement strand
ATCGCACCCGAGCTGATCGCGCCCTTCGGCGGCGTCAAGCAGTCGGGCATCGGCAGGGAGTTCGGCGTCTTCGGCATGGAGGCATTCCTGGAGCCGAAGACCATTGCTTTCGCGAACGGGCCGATGCGAACATGACTCGCCGCGCGTCGGTCAGACCAACCGCAGATCCCGTGGCGCCACGCCCTCGAACACACGCCCCAGCTGCGCAGGCGACAAGCCATACATCCGCTGGAACAACCCACCGAACACCGCCCGGTATTCGTTGAGCACCGGGTAGTCGCGGTTCTGGAACAGCGTGGCCTGCGTCAGCGCCTGCTGCTCGCCGACGATGCGCCCGCCGGCCTCGGCCGAGAGGCCGCCGCCGAGCACCCAGTAGACGGTGCCGTGTCCGTGGTCGGTTCCGCGGTTGCCGTTCTCGCGGAAGGTGCGGCCGAACTCGCTGATGACGACCACCACGGTCTGGCGCCAGGCGTCTTCGCCCATCTCCTGTGCGAAGCCGGCGACGCCGCGGCCCAGTTCTTCAAAACGGTTGGCGAGGTAGCCGGTCGCGGCGCCCTGCCCCACGTGCGTGTCCCAGCCGCCGACGTCGACGAAGCCGAGGTCGAAGCGGTCGCGCATCAGCACGGCCATGCGGCGCGCGACGAGCTCGAAGCCCTTGGCGGTCATCGCATTGCGGCTGGCCGCGTCCATCTCGGCCTGCACTGCGCGCATGACTTCGTCGCGCACCTGGAAGCCTTCAGCGACCGGCTGCGCGAGCGGCGTGTTGCGGTACATGGATGCGATGATCTGGCTCTGCCGCGCATCGATGCCCGAGCGCGCATTGCCCGCGAGCGCCATGTTGGCGGCCTTGGCGTCGCCGCGCAGCGCAATGGGCAACTGGTCGGTGAAAGCGATGGGCGACACATCGGTCACCGGGCCGCCGCCGAGCACACCGGCCAGGCGGTTGAGAAAACCCGAGCGGTAGTCCCGCCGCTTGTCGAGTGCCTGGCCGAGCTCGATGCTGTCCTGCGTTTCGAAGTGGCTGCGCGTGAGGTCGTCGGTGCCCGCGAAGGCGATGAACGAGGCCTGCTTCTGCTGGAAGAGCGGCATCACGCTTTGCGCGAGCGCGGGGTGCAGGCCCCAGTTGCCATCGAGCGGCAGCGCACCGCCTGACTGGCCGGGGCGCGCGATGGCGATGTTGGGGCGCGAGGCGTAGTAGAAATCGCTGGCGGTGGGCACCAGCAGGTTGGCGCAATCGTAGGCGCCGCGCAGGAACACGACGAGCAGCTTGGCGCCTTCGGCGGCGGGTGCGGCGATCAGTTGGCCGGCGGCGCCCGCGAAGGGGGCGGCGGCCATGAGCTTCAGGAGTTCTCGACGTTGCATGACCATGTCCTTTCTTTGTTCTGCCTTGCTCCTTCCCCTTCCGGGGGAAGGCTGGGATGGGGGCACGGCGGCTCTTGATGAAGCGCTGTGATTCATCGAACGCCTTGCCCCCACCCCTGCCCTCCCCCGGAAGGGGGGAGAAAAAACCAAACCTCAGCGGCGCATCAGCTCGGGCGAAGCAAGCAGGAAGGTGTTCCATTCCTGCGGCGTCTTCGCCTGCGCCAGCGCCTCGCGCGTGTCCGCGCTCATGCCGGGCTGCATCGCGCGCACCGCTTTCGACTCCGCCAGTTGCGGAAACGCGGGCTTCTCCAGCGGCGCCTTGTCGTCGGCGCGGAAGAGCACCGCGCCATTCGCGCCAATGGCCCGCGCGATTTCGAATCGCGTGTTCATCTGCCCCGCGCTCGCCCACGCGGCTTCGTTGAGCGGATAGCCATCGGGCGTCTCGTGCCCATACAGCGGCTCGCCCATGCGATTGATCCAGTTCAGCATCGGGTTGACGTCGAGCACCACGCGATCGTCGTACGCCAGCCGCACACCTGCCATCACGTAGTGCACCGGGTCGCGGAACTTGCGGCCGAGCGAAGCGGCGAATTCGGGCGATTCGAACAGCGCCTTCAGTGTGACCGCGATGTCGCCATCGCTGCGCGTGAAGGCCGAGGCCATGCGGTCGATGAGCGCGGCCGGCGGCTCGTCGGCCGCGAAGTACACCGCGAGCTTGCGCGAGATGAAACGCGCGGTAGCCGGCGCGCGCGCCAGGCGGTCGAGCGCCTCGTCGGCTTCGGCCAGGCCGCGTGCCTGGATCGGCTGCCCCAACAGCGTCTTGGCACCGTAGTCATGCCGGTTCGGGTTGAACTCGAAGAGCCCCTTGCGCACATAGTCCGCGCGCACGGCGGGCCGGATGTTCGGGAGCGGCGCGTCCAATGGCTGCAGGCTCACGCCCACGCCGGTGAGCACGCGCGCCAGCTCCTGCACATCGGCCTGCGAGTAGCCGCCGCCCACGCCCAGCGTGTGCAGTTCCATCAGCTCGCGCGCGTAGTTCTCGTTGATGCGGTTGGCGGCGTTCTGCGCGTTGTCCAGGTAGCGCAGCATCGCGGGGTGGTGCAGCGTGGCACCGAGCAGGTCGCGGAACTTGCCGAGGGCGTGCGGGCGGATCGCGTTTTCTTCGTAGTCGCCCACGAGCGCGCGGATGTTGTCCTTGCGCAGGTTGACGTTGAAGTGGTTCATCCAGAACCAGGTCATCTGCTCCTGCAGCTGGTTGGGCGAGTACAGCGCGCGCAGCACGAAGCGCTGTTGCGCCTCGCGGGCGAGCCGGGTCAGCTCCTGCTGGTAGGCCTGCCGGGCAGCCTTCTTCTGTTCTTCGTCGGGCAGCGCATCGGCCGCCTTGCGCTGGGCGTCGAGGCCGATCACGAGCTGGTCGAGCGGTGTGCGCGAGATCGTCATCGCATCGATCTGCGCCTGCGCGGCGGGCGGCAGCGGCGCCGGGCGCGGGTTCAGCTGGTCGCGCATCCACAGCGCAAGGCCGCGTTGCGCGAGTTGCGCATCGCTGCTGGCGTTGGCGCCCCAGCTCACCCGGTCCAGCCAGCGCAGGCGCGTGGCTTCATCGATCGGCGCGGACGGCAGCGAGACCGAGACGAGCGCCCGATCACTGCCCGGCGCGATGGCACATGCGCCCAGCAGCGCCAGGGCGCAGGCGCCGAGCGCCATCGACGCCCGGCGGAACGACCACAAGTCGGCGACGGCCACCGGCCTCACTCCCGGCGCATGTCGTGGCGGCGAACATCGCCCACGGCGTGCTGCGCGGCATTCAGGGCCACGTCGACGTGCGCCAGACCGCGCTGCTGGAACGGCCGCGAGCGCGGATCGTCTTCTTCGCGCGCCACGTCCGAACGAACCTTGCGCAGCAGGTCGATGGCCGCATGCAGCCGGCCTTCGCGCGGCAGCCACACGTCGGTCGGCTCGCGCCACTCGATGGGCTTGCCGTCGAGCCACGCGGCGCGCTGCAGGTCGCCGATGGCCGCGCGGATCTCGTCGTGCACCACCAGCTCGTCCTGCGAGACCTGCCCGTCTTCAGGACGGCGATGGTCCACCTGCCACGCGGCCGTGCGCAGGTCGGACAGTGCGTGCAGGTAGAAAGGGTGCTTGCCGTATTCGTCGGCTAGCGCCGGCAGGGACACCGCGGCCATCAGTGCGAGTGCGGCGAACAGGCTTTTCTTCTTCATGGGACTCCTTGGGGACAGTGACGAGGATGCTCCTCTCAACCACTGCACCCCGCCCCGAGTTGACGCTCTTTACTTTCGTAACGCTGCGCAAAGAAGGCGCCCGCGCGCCCCGCAGTCAGGCCACGGACAGGGTCTGTGGCGCAGCGCCCGCGATCTGGCGCAGCGCCCGCTCGAACACCTCGACCGGCTGGCCGCCGGAGATCAGGTGCTGGTCGTTGATGATGATCGCGGGCACCGAGTGGATGCCGGCATCGGTGTACATGCGCTCGCGTTCGCGGGTCTCGGCCGCGTATTCGTCGCTGTTCAATATCTCGCGGGCCCGCGCCGCATCGAGCCCCGCTTCGGTGGCCGCGCGCACCAGCACCTCGGGGTCCGAAGGGTTCTGGCGGTCGGTGAAGTAGGCCTTCAGCAATAGCTTCTTGAGCGCCGCCTGCTTGGCCGGGCTCTCGAGTTCGGCCCAGTGCAGCAGCCGGTGCGCATCGAAGGTGTTGTAGACCCGGGGACGCCCCTCGGGGCTGAACTCGAAGCCGACGGCCGCGCCGCGCTGGCGGATCATTTCGCGCGCCTCTGCCTGCTGCTCGCGCGTGGAGCCGTACTTCTGGTTCAGGTGCTCGAAGGTGTCCTGGCCTTCGGGCGGCATCTGCGGGTTCAGCTCGAAGGGCTGGAAGTGCAGCTCCGCGGTGACATCGGGTGCCACCCGCTTGAGCGCCGCCTCGAGCGAACTCAGGCCAACGGCACACCAGGGGCAGGACACGTCGGAGACGAAGTCGATCTTGAGGTGGGAGGAAGAGGTGGTCATGGGGCGCCATTCTTCACGGCACCCCAACCCATGGTGCGCGAAAGGTCTTCAGGCCGATGCGACCTTGCCCAGCCGCGCATCGGACAGCGTCTGCTCCCGCAAGCGGTCGTACTCGGCCTTGTCCACAGGCACTGCGTTCGGGTTGCCCAGGTCGCGCATGTGGATGCGGTAGGTCTCCCGGGCGCTCATGGCGGCGAGTGCGGCGAGGATGGTCACGGCGAAGGTGATCGCGCCCACCGTGAGCCACACATTGGTCGAGCCCGGAGGCGCCACGGCGGCGAACAGCGCGGGCAGCAGCGCGGTGAAGGTGGTGCCGATGTTCTGCGAGATGGCCATGGCCGAGACGCGGTTGCGGGTGCGGAACAGCTCCGGATAGAAGCTCGGGAAGGTCGCGTTGTAGCCCTGGTAAACGATGCCCCACATCAGGAGCGACATGCAGATCGCGAGCGGCACGTTCTTGATGCTGATCGCATACAGGTACACGAAGGACAGCAGCCCCGAGGCCAGCGCGCCCACGATGATCGGGGGCTTGCGGCCGATGCGGTCCGAGAGGTTGCCCACGAACGGAATCACCAGCACCGCGAGGATGTTGCCCAGCACCGGAATCCACAGGTACACGTCTTTCTGGAAGCCGATGCCGTAGGCCGCCTGCACCGCATAGGCGGCGCCGAACACGGTGGCCACCACCGGAATCACGTTCATCAGCGCCATGCAGACCACGCGCAGCATGTCGGCCCAGCTGTCGGTGAAGGCCTGCACGATGGGCGACTTCGCCACTTCGCCCTTCTTGTCCACTTCGGCGAAGGCGGGCGTCTCATCGACCTCGCGGCGGATGATGTAGCCGGCCACGATGACGAGAAAGCTCAGCAGGAACGGAATGCGCCAGCCCCACGCGTTGAAGGCGTCTTCGGGCATGTAGTGCGCGAGCGGCAGGAACACGGCGGCCGCCAGGATCTGGCCGGCCTGCACGCCCTGCAGCGTGAAGCTCGCGAAGAAGCCGCGGCGACCGAAGGGCGCGTGCTCCAGGATCATCGAGCTCGCGCCCGAGATCTCGCCGGCCACCGCGAAGCCCTGGATGAGCCGCAGCACCACGAGCAGCACCGGAGCCAGCAGGCCGACCTGGTCATAGGTCGGCAACAGGCCCACGGCCACGGTCGAGAAGCCCATCAGGAACATGCACAGCACCAGCACCTGCTTGCGCCCGTGCGTGTCGCCCCAGTGGCCGAGCACGAAGGCACCGATGGGGCGCGCGACATAGCCCACGCCGTAGGTCGCGAGCGACGCGATGATCGCGGTGGTCGGGTCGCCCTTCGGGAAGAAGATCTGCGGAAAGATCAGCGCCGCTGCGGTGGCGTAGATGAAGAAGTCGTAGTACTCCAGCGCCGAGCCGATCCAGCCGCTTGCGGCGGCTTTCTTCGACTGGTGCCTGCCTTGGGGCTCTTTGGCTGTTGTAGTGGCCATGGGGTTGTCTCCAGTGATGATCCAGTGATGAGTCAGTGACGAACGGGGAAAGAAATCAGTCCTGCGCCTGCGATGCCATGCGCGCGGGTGCGTTGAGCGCACCGTAGGCGTCGTAGGCGCCCACGCGCTGCGCGACCTCGAAGAACAGGCCGCCCTCGAAGCTCTCGGTGTAGATGTGCAGGTAGTCGCCGGCCGGCGAGCGGTCGAACAGCACGCCGGCGGCGCGCATGCGTGCAAGCAGCTCGGGCGCGAGGTCGGTGCGCGTGGCCAGGTCGTCGTAGTAGTTGTCCGAAATCGGCACGAAGCGCGTGCCGTTGGCGCGCAGCTTCGCGGCCGTCTCGAAGATGTCGTCGCAGCGCAGCGCGATGTGGTGCACCGCGCCGCCGCCGGTCACGCTGAGCGTGCGCGCGGTGCGGGTGCGCTGGCTCAGCGACACGTTGAGCACCAGGCGCAGGCTGCGCTCCGCATTGGCCACGCCGCGGCTGCGAATGAGGCCGAAGGGGTCGGCCAGTTCCAGGCTTTCGCCGGGCTCCAGGCCGAGCACGGCGCGGGTGAAGAGCACCCAGGTGTCGAGCTGGTCGAGCGCGAGGCCGAGCGCGACATGGTCGATCTGCCGGAGCCCCGCATCGTTGCCGGCAAGCACCTCGTCTTCGAGGATGAAGTCCGCTTCGTACAAACCGTTGGCTCCGAGCGCCTCGGGCACGAAGTGAATGAGGTTGCCGCCCGGCGCCACCACCGCCGGCACGCGCAATTCGTTCGGGCCGACCGGGCTGTCGTGGCGCTTGGAGCGCATTGCGGTTGCGCGGCCCACTGCCGCGAGCGGATCGGCGCAGCGCACGCCCAGCGCGCACACCGAAGTGCCGTGCGCCTCGAAGCGGCCGCGCGCGAAGGAGTTGGGCTGCGCATTCACGATGAAGTTGATCTCGCCCTGCCGGTACAGCGTCACGGCCTTGGAGCGGTGCTTGCCGATGCGGCGAAAGCCCAGTTGCCGCACCAGCGCGTCGAGCATGAGCGCCGAAGCTTCGTCGGCCGCGAACTCGATGAACGACAGGCCCGAGAGCGCGGCCACCGGTGGCGGGTTGAACAGCTCCACGCGCTGCGGCTGCGCGGTGTCCAGCCGTTGGCGCGCCTCGCTCTCCAGGTACAGCAGCGAGCGCATCGCATCGACCGCGGTGCGCTGGTTCGGCGTCTCGCGGAAGATGTCGTTGAAGATCTCCAGCGACAGCGGCCCGGTGTAGCCCGCGCGCAGCACCTGGGTGAAGAACCCGGTCACGTCGAAATCGCCCTGCCCCGGAAACGAGCGGTGGTGGCGCGCCCACTGCAGCACGTCCATGGCCAGCAGCGGTGCATCGGCCATCTGCAGGAAGAAGATCTTGTCGCCGGGAATGTCGGCGATGCCCGCCGGGTCGTCCTTGAGCGACAGCGTGTGGAAGCTGTCCAGGATCAGCCCCAGGTGCGGATGGTCCGCCTGCTTCACGATGTTCCAGGCCTGGCCGTAGAGCGAGGTGTGGCGGCCCCAGGCCAGCGCCTCGAAGCCCACGCGCAGGTTGCGGCGCGCGGCGCGCTCGGCGAGTTCGTGCAGTTGGGCGGCGGCCAGCGCGGGGTCGTCGACCGACAGCGGCGAGGTGTTCGAGCAGCACAGCACCATCGGTGCGCCCAGCGCCTCCATCAGGTCGAACTTGCGCTCGGCGCGCTCCAGGCTGCGGCGGAACTGCGGCTCGGGCATGCCTTCGAAATCGCGGAACGGCTGGTAGAGATCGATGGACAGGCCGAGGTCGGCCACGATGCTGCGCAGCTCGGTGGCCGTGCCCTTGAAGTTGATGAAGTCGGCCTCGAACAGCTCGATGCCGTCGAAACCCGCGGCCGCAACGGCTTCGAGCTTCTGGCGAAGGGTGCCGCTGAGCGAGACCGTGGCGATGGAGCGATGCATGGGGGTGGACTTTAGGAACCCTGGCCCAGCGCCACAACCAGATCAGGCATTGACCGAGCGATTAACGAACGAACTCGTTCATTAATCGCACGAAATACGGGATTCACCTAGGTCTGAGGCGCCCTCACGGGCTCTCAGAGACTGCGCCAGAAATCGATCAGCAGCTGTGCGAACTCCGCAGGCCGCTCCACCGCACTCAGGTGCGCGGCATCGATGGTGGCCAGCCGTGCCCCTGGGATCGCCGCGGCCATGGCGCGCGACATGTCCATCGGGGTGGCCTCGTCCTGCAGGCCGCCGATCACCAGCGTGGGCACCGCGATGCGGTGGTTGCTCTCGCGGAAGTCGATGGCGGCGACGGCGTTGCAGCTCTCGATGTAGCCCTGTGCATCGGTCGCGACCAGCGCGTCGTGCAGCGACTTCGCCGCGGCGGCGCCTTCGTAGCCCGCGGCATAGGCCGGTGTGAGCCAGCGCGAGACAGCGCCCGCTGCGATGGCTTCAATGCCCTTGGCGGCCACCGTCTCGGCCCGCGCGCGCCACGGCGCCTGGTCGGGGTAGTGCGCGGACGAATTCGCAATCACCGCCGTCTTCAGCAACTCGGGGTGCCGCACCGCCAACGCCTGCGCGGTCATGCCGCCCATCGAAAGGCCGACGAAGTGCACCGGCTCGCCCTGCGCTTCGCGCTGGATGAGTTCGGCGGCGTCCTGCGCCAGCGTCTCGATGCGCAGCGCGCCCGGCACCACTTCCGAGCCGCCGTGGTTGCGATGGTCGTAGCGGATCACCGTGTGGGCGCGCGCAAGCTGCGCGGCCACGCCGTCCCACATGCGCAGGTTGCAGCCCAGCGCATGGCTGAGCACGACGAAGGGGCCTTCGCCTTCGCGAACGACATTCAGGCGGGGGGTCATGGTGCGGTTTCCTTTTTATGGAGGCTTGGGATGTTGAAGACGCGGGAGCCAGAGAAAGGCGATGGCCAGCAGCACGGCGCCGGCCACCAGCATCGGCACGACCATGGGCCAGGCGCCATGGGAGTAATCGCTATCGACAAACAGCGCGGCAACCTGCCCCACGCAGAACGCGACCATCATCATGCCGAAGCCGGACCACGACACCGCGCGCCCCGCCAGGTGCGGCAGGTCGCCCACCGCGCCGGCCTGGCCGCAGGGCTGGTGGATGCCATGGCCGAGGCAGTACACCGCATGGCCCGCGAGCAGCGGCACGGCACTCAGCGGCATGAGCCAGCAGCCCAGTGCCTGGATGACCGCGCCCGCCATGCTCAGCGAAGCGCCCAGCCGCACGGTGCGTACCGGCCCGTAGCGGCGCAGCAGGCTGCGGCACATGGTGGTGCTGAAGATGTAGACCAGCGAGCCGCCCGCGGGAATCCACCCGTACCACGCGGGCGACCAGCCGAGGTAGCCGATGTAGACCATCGGCGAGAGCAGCAGAAAGCAGAAGAGCCCGCCGTAGGTGGTGGCCGCCACCGAGGCCCAGGCGCGGAACGAGCGGCTTGCGAACACCGCGCGCGTGCTGCCGCGCGGCGCGGACGATTCCCCCGTCAGCGGCTTGCGCGTTTCGCCGAACGAGCGCCAGCACATCGCGAACAGCAGCGAGGCATACACCGCCATCGCGACCATCACCCAGCGCCAGCCCGCGCCCTGCACCAGCCATGCGCCGAGCAATGGCGCCATCAACCCGACCACGCCCAGCCCCGTGAGGCCGCGCGCCATCACATGCGGGCCTTCGTGCGCGGGATAGAGATCGCGCACCGCCGCGCGCGCACACACGAGGATCGCCGCCATCGAAAAGCCCTGCAGCGTGCGCCAGCCCGCAAGCACCGCCACGCTGCCCGCGAAGGCGCCGCCGAACGCGGCAATGGCGTAGCAGGCGAGCCCCGCGAGCAGCACCGGCCGGCGGCCGAAGCGGTCCGCGAGCGGGCCGCACAGAAGCTGCGCAAAGCCGAAGGCCAGCACGAACAGCGTGAGGCTGGTGCTGGCCGAGCCGAGCTCTTTCGCAATCGCGGGAAGCGCCGGCAGGTAGCTGTCGGTGGCCACGGGCTGCGCCGCGAGGAGCAGCGGCAGCATCAGCGTGAACGTGACGTCGAACCGGCCCTTGCGGGCCACCGGCGCGTTCACTGCGCAGGCGGTGCGGCGGGCAGAAGACCCTTCTCGCGCAGGATGTTCGTGGCAATACCGAACGCATGGTTGGCCACCGGCACGCCGCAGTAGATGGCGGCCATCATGATCACTTCCTTGATGTCGTCGGGTGTCAGGCGCGACTCGGGCGGGCCGTCGAGCGCGGCGCGCACATGCATCGCGAACTCCTCGTACGCATGGATGCCCAGCATCATCGACAGCACCATGTAGCGGCGTGTCTTGTCGCCCAATGCCGGGCGGCCCCAGATGTCGTTCCACGCGTGGCGCGTGATCAGCTCCTGGAACTCGGCGTTGAAGCCGTTGCGGTTGGCGAGCGACTTGTCGACCCAGGCATCGCCGAGGACGCGGCGGCGGTTGACGAGGCCGTCTTCGTACGGGTTGCTGTCGGGGGCGGTCATTGGGCGTGTTCCTTGTCTGAGAGTCTGGCCTGCAGCGCTTTCACCTCGGCCAGCGCGATCTGGCCGGCGTTCACTGCGAGCGCGGGGTCGAACCATTCGTCGGCGGCATCGCGCGGGAGCTCGGCGCGCAGCCGGTCGATGTTGGCCCGCATGCGTGCGGCATCGACCTGCAGGCCGGGCAATGCGCCCGCCATCGCGCGCACGCTGCCGTGCGCCGACATCAGGAGCTGCGGCCATTCGGCCAGTTCGGCCTGCCAGGCGCCGAGCGCACGTTCGTGCTGTTGCGGCATCGCGCCGAGCAAGGCCGCCACGCGCTGGGGCACGCGGTGCGCGGCAGCGATGGCGACCATCGAGGCCACGGGGTTGCGCTTGTGCGGCATCGCCGACGAGCCGCCGCGCCCGGGTTCGCTGGGCTCGGTGACTTCGGCCACTTCGTACTGGCCGAGCAGCGAGATGTCGACGGCGATCTTGCCGAGGCTCCCGGTGACCAGGCCGAGTTCGCAGCCGAGCGCGACCCATTCGTCGCGCTGCGTGTGCCAGGTCGCGCCCGGGTCGCCTAGGCCCAGCTCCTGGGCCATGCGTTTGCGCACCGCGGCGCCCTGCCCCTTCATCTGCGCGAGCGTGCCGACGGCCCCGCCCAGCTGCAGCTGCAGCGCGTGCTTCGCAGCGGCGCGCAGGCGGGCGCGGCTGCGCACCAGCGGCGCGGCCCAGCCCGCGCACTTGAAGCCGAAGCTGGTGACCGAGGCGGGCTGCATCAGCGTGCGCGCGAGCATCGGTGTCTGGGCGTGCTGGGTCGCCAGGCGCAGCAGCGCGCTGACGGCCTTGGACAGGTCGGTCTCGATCAGCGCGACCGCCTCGCGCGTGACCAGCGCCATCGCGCTGTCGATCACGTCCTGGCTGGTGCTGCCGAAATGCACGAAGGGCGCGGCCTCGGCATTGAACAGGCCCACGGCTTCGCGCAGCGCCTTGACCAGCGGAATCGCGACGCTGCCCGCACGGCCGCTCTCGCGCACGATCTTGGCGACGTCGAACAGCTCGACCTTGCAGCTGCCGACGATGGACAGCGCAGCGCTCTCGGGAATCAACCCTTCGGCCGCCTGCGCGCGTGCGAGCGCGGCCTCGAAACGCAGCATCGCGTCGACGAACGCGCGGTCGCTGAAGGCGCCCAGCGTTTCGGATGTGGAAAGAAAGCCTTCGAAAATACTCATGCGGCAACCCTGGTGTTGATCGTCAATATTTCAGCTGGGCCACGGCGCGCAGTTCCTCGGGGGACGCGGTGCCGAAGCCGAAGAATTCGAGATACGCCGGGATCATCTCGAACAGCATGTCGGTGCCGACCTGCACAGCGCAGCCCTTGGCTTTCGCGGCCTGCAGCAGCGGCGTGTATTCGGTCTTCATGACGACCTCGCCGACGAAGGTGGCCGCATCGATGCGGTCCACGTCGAAGGGCAACGGGTCGCTGTCCTTCATGCCGAGCGGCGTGGCGTTGACGACGACGTCGTAGCCGGCCGGGTCCTTCGAGCCGGTGGCGACCTTCATCTGCGGGTAGTGCTCGCGCAGCCGCGCAGCCAGCGCTTCTGCCGATGCATCGCTCATGTCGAACAGCATCAGCTCCGCGGCACCCGCGGCCGCGATCGATGCCGCAATGGCCGAGCCCACGCCGCCCGTGCCCGACACCAGCACCCGCGTGCCCTTGAAGAGTCGCCCCTTGCGCTCCACGCCGCGCACGAAGCCGGCGCCATCGAACTGGTCGCCGAGCAGCGTGCCGTCGGGGCGCTTGAGGATCGCGTTGCAGGCGCCCGCGACACGCGCGGTGGGCGTCACTTCGTCCACCAGGCTCATCGTCGTGACCTTGTGCGGCATGGTGACCAGCGCGCCGCGCAGGTTGCTGAATTTGAAGACCTGCGGCAGCGTGGCCGCGTAGTCCTCGGGCTTCACGCCCATCGGCACCACCACCGCATCGATGCCCTGCTTGTCGAACCAGGGGTTGTAGATCATCGGCGCCTTGAAGGCCTCGGTCGGATAGCCGAGGTGGGCGATGAGCGTTGTCTTGCCGGAAATCATCAAAGCCGTTTCTTTGGAAAAGTGAAGCTCAGGCAACACTGGGCGAGTGGTAGCGCAGCGGGTTCGCGATCTCGGCCTGCATCGCCGGCGGGTAGACGATTTCGCGCAGGAAGTTCGCATCGGCCTGCAGCGCATCGGCCGCATCGAGGTGGCCGAAGTAGCGCAGGTAATGCGGCATCTGCTGGATCAGCATCTCGAAGCCGGCCTGTGCGTTGAGCCCGCGCGCACGCGCCGCACGCACCAGCGGCGTGGGCTGGTTGCGCAGCAGGATGTCGAACAGCGCCGCGTGGTTTTCCATGCGCGTCACGTCGACCGGCAGCGCATCGCCCTCGACCAGCCCGAGCGGCGTGGCGTTGATCACGAGGTCGAAGCCTTCCGGTGCGTTGCTGTCGGCGGCGACCACGGTCGCATCGAAGAAGGCATCGAGCTTGGCGGCCACGCCCGCCGCCTTGCCGGCTGCGGTGTCGTGAAAGGCGATGTGCTCCGCGCCATTCACCGTGCCGCCCTCGGCCAGCGCCACGCCGATGGCCGCGGCGCTCACGCCCGCGCCCAGGATCAGCACGCGCTTGCCGCGAAAGGGAATGTTGCAGTGGTCGAGCGCGCCGATGAGGCCTTCGCCGTCGAACAGGTCGCCCTCGAGCTGGTCGCCTTCGGTGCGGCGCACCACGTTGACCGAGCCCGCCACGCGGCCGAACAGCCCGCAGCCGTCGAGCAGGTCGACCACCAGCGGCTTGTGCGGCGGCGCGATCACCATGCCCCGCACGTTGCGCGCCAGAAAGGCCGACTTGAAGAACACCGCGAAGTCGCGCACCGGCACCTGCATCGGCAACAGCACCGCGTCGATGCCGAAGCGCGCGAAGGCGGTGTTGAACATGCGCGGCAGCCGCACATTGCGAACCGGATCGCCCGGGATCAGGTAAGCCTGGGTGCTGCCGCTGATGGAATGGCTCATGTGCATGCTTTCCGTTCGTCAATCGCTCTTTGGGAGGTCGGATGCCGAGCTTTATAGCCCCATCGGTTCACCTTTGCAGCGCAACAGTTAACGAAACGCGCGATGATCGATCAATAAAAATTGATAAACGATCAAACCAAGGGTTTTCACCGCCATCGAATGCCGACTCCCCGGCATTCGCCAGGGGCACACTTCCGACCATGAGCAAGGACGACAAGACCCCACCCCCAGGCCTGGACAAGCGCGACTGGATCGCCGGCCTGGAGCGCGGCGTGAGCATCATCGAAGCCTTCGACGACGCCAACCCGCGCCTGACTGCCAGCCAGGCCGGCCAGCGCACGAACATGACGCGCACCGCCGCCCGGCGCTACCTGCTCACGCTGCAGCACATGGGTTACGTGGCGAGCGACGGCAAGCTGTTCTGGCTCACGCCGCGCGTGCTGCGCCTGGGCCGCTCGTACCTCGAATCGGCCCGCCTGCCGCGCGTGGTGCAGCCCTTCCTGCAACGCGTGGCGGCCGGCACCAACGAGATCGCCTACCTGAGCGTGATGGACGGCGACGAGGTGATCTACATCGCGCGCAACGGACCCAACCGCAGCATGAGCACCGGCTACGTGCTGGGCGCGCGGGTGCCGGCGCAGGTCACGGCTTCGGGCATGCTGATGCTCGCGCTGCGCAGCGACGCCGAACTGAACGCGTGGCTGGCGACGCGGCAACTCACCGTGTTCACCTCGCACACCATTGCGAGCATGGAGCGCATGAAGCTCGAGCTGGCGCGTATTCGCGCGCAGGGCTGGGCGCTGTCGGAACAGCAGCTCGACCTCAACTCCCGCGGCATCGCAGTGCCGCTGCGCGACCGGCACGGCACGCTGGTGGGCGCGCTGAACATCACGATGCCGATGGGGCACGAGAGCTCGGAAGACGCGGTGGCGCGGGTGCTGCCGGTGTTGCGCGAGACGGCGCAGGCGATGCGCAACCTGATCTGAACCGGGTCGGTCGCGCATCCCCCGACGGTTTCAACTCACCACTTCACCCGCACCCCCGCCGCCGCGTTGATGGAGCTGCCCACGCGCGCATCGCCGCCCGCGGCCCACTGCTTGCCGAGCTCGCCGTAGATGCTCGTGCGCTGGCTCACCGACAACGTGAAGCCCGCCGCCAGCTCGGTGCTGGTGCCGCCGATCGGCGCCCCCACCGGCGTGATGGCCGCGGCGTTCACGAAGCGCGCGACATCGTTGCCCTTTGAACTGCGGTAGACGTTCACACGCGCATACGGCTGCAGCGTGCCCGCGCCGGTCGCAAAGCTGCCCTTGATGCGCACGCCCGCTCGGCCGATCCAGCCGCTGTCGGCGTCCTGCTGCACGAGCGCGCCCGGGATGGACACGTCGTCCAGCCGCAGCCGCTGGTGGATCAGCTGCAGTTGCGGCTCCACCGACCAGCCGCTCGCGCCGATCGCGAAGGCCTTGCCCACCTCGATCGAGGCCAGCAGGCTGTTGCCCTTGCCCGAGACGCCCGCGCTCAACAGCGGCTGCACCGTGTAGCGGTGGCGGCCGGCCTGCAGCACCGCGTCGGCATAGAAGCCGTCTTCGATGGCATAGGTGCCATACAGGCCCAGGTACTGGCTGCGCAAGTCGTTGCGGCCCGTTGCGTTGTTCAACAGCCCGCCGGCGAAGCCGCTGACGCGGGTGTCGCCATCGAGCTGGCCCACATAGATGCCGGCGCGCCAGTCCGACGTGGCCAGCAGGTCGGTGCCGGCCTGCAGCCCGGTCACGCGGCCCTCGCTGTGCGGCGAGACGGTGCCGCCCTGGCGGATGTCCATGTCGGTGGAGATCAGCCGGCCCCAGGCGCGGCGGTTGTTGCCGTCGGTGCCCGGCGTTGCGCCCGCGCTGCCGCGCACATCGTCGTCGCCGATGCGCTGGCTGCGGCTTGCGAGCATGCCCAGGTTGCCCTGGCGCAACTGGTTCGGCAGCGCCGCGAACAACGAGGCCTCGGCGCGGTAGGTCGGCAGCCCGGCGCCTGGCGTGCCCGGCGAGGTGCCCGGTGTGCCCGGCCCGGCCTCGGTGCGCAGGTACCAGTTCTCTCCGCCGCCGCTCGCATCGCCCGCGTGCAGCCGGTACTCGAAGGCACCGGCGTCGATATGGCCGCCCGAGAGCGCGAAGGCGTCCTTCGTGGTTTGCGCCGTCGTGGTCGCGCCGTTGCGCGCGCTGATCACCTCGATGCCGTTGCCCGTGGTGCGCGCGCCCAGGCCGCCCAGGTTGGTGATCTGCACGCTGGTCTTGCCGCTGGCCGCGCCGCCGCTGATCACCAGCCGGTCCGATGGTCCCGCACCGCTGTTGAGCACAGTGGCCAGCTTCAGCACGCCGTTGTTGCCGGCGTAGTTGCCGTTGACCGTCAGCGTGGTGCCGGCCGTGGCGCCGGCCAGCGCCACGGTACCGCTGTTGCTCAGGCCCGCCACTGTCTGGCTGAAGCCCGCGAGATCCAGCGTGGCGCCGCTGGCCACCACGGCGCTGGAGGCCGCGCTGAAGGCGTTGGCCGCGCCGGCCTTGAGCGTGCCTGCGGCGACGCGGGTCTCGCCGCTGTAGCTGGCCGTGCCCGCGAGCGTGAGCGTGCCCGCGCCGACCTTGACCAGCGAGCCGCCGGTGCCGGTGATGGCGCCCGAGATCGCGGTGCTGTCGCCGATGGCGCCAGTGGTGAGCGTTTTTGCGCCGAGCACCACGTCGCCCGCGCCGCCGAGCGAGCCGATGCTCGCGCCGGTGGTGGCCAGGTCGATGCGCACCTGGCCGCCGGCCGCGTTGGTCACGCTGGCGCTCGCGGCGTTCGCGCCGTCCTGCAGCCGCAGCGTGCCCTGGTTGACGATGGCGAGCTTGCCTGCATCGGCCTTGCCGCCGAACTGCAGCGCCGCGCCCGAGGCGATGCTTACCGCGCCCGTGCCCAATGCGCCGCTGGTGTCCGTGGCCAGCGTGCCCGCATCCACCAGCGTGCCCCCGCTGTAGCTGTTGGCGCTCGCCAGCGTCAGGGTGCCAGCGCCGATCTTGCGCAGCTTGCCGGTACCGCTCATCGCGCCGGCGTAGGTGCCGGCCGTCTTGTCCTGGTCGAAGGCGACCTCGGCGTTGTTGACGATGTTGCCCTGCAGGCTGGTGACGCTGCCCTGCAGCACGCCGCCCTTGACGGTGGTGCCGCCGGTGTAGCTGTTGGCGCCGCCCAGGATCAGCCGGCCCGCGTCCTCCTTCGAGATGCCGCCCGCGCCCGAGAGCGCGACGTTGAGGGTCGCAGTCATGGCCGCGCCCGCGGACGTGCCGTCGCCCACGCGGATCACGGAGTTGGCGTTGTCCAGCGTGATGCCGTCGCCCTGCACCACGTAGCCGTCGGTGGCGAACTGGGCACCGGCGATGCGTACCGCGCCGCCGCCCCCATCCACCGTGACGGTGCCGGCCTTGCCGCCGAACACGGCGAACTGGCTCTGCGCCCAGTTGGCGTTGAGCTTGCCGTCCATGTCGGTCCAGCCATCGCCCGGACTGCCCACGCGCCATGTGCCGCTGCCGCCGGCCACCTGGCCGTCGTTGTACTTCGTGCTGTCGCCGCCATCCCAGAAGTTGAGGGACAGGCCGGCGCGGTTGACCAGGTTGACCTGGTTCGCGACCGAGGTCTGCACCTGGAGGTCGGCCAGCTTGGTGGGCGCGGGCACGGTGCCGATGTCCAGCCCGTTGTCGGTGAGCGTGCCGCCGTAGCTCATGAGCCGGTACAGGCCCGGTCCGAAGCTGCCGCCGGCAGACTGCGCGATGTTCAGCGTGCCGTCCAGCTGCAGGTCGCCCGTGACGTTGATCAGGTCATTGAGCGCGCCACCCGGCACGCCGGCCTGGCCGAGCTCGTAGTTCAGTACGGAGCCGCCCGCCAGCGTGAGCGTGCCGACCGTCAGCGTGCCCGGGCTGTTGCCCGCGGCGAGGATGCCGCCCTTGCCGATGGTGACCGCGCCCGCGATGCTGCCGCTGCCCGCGAGCGTCGCGCCCGACTGCACCTGCACCGCGCCCGTTCCGGTGCCGCTGCCGCTCGTGTTGTTCACGCGGAGCGTGCCGGCCGCCACCGTGGTGCCGCCGGTGTAGGTGTTGGCGCCCGTCAGCACGAGCGTGCCGCCGCCGACCTTGACGACAGAGCCGCCGGTGCCGCTGACGGTGCCCGACAGCGTGCTGTCGCCGCCGCTGGCGCCGAGCGTGAGTGCCTTGGCGCCGAGCACGACCTCGCCCGCGCCGCTGAGCGCGCCGAAGCTCACCCCGCCGGTGGCTTGGTCGATGCGCAGCTGCGCCCCGGCCTGGTTGATCACCGTGGCCTTGCCGGCCGTGGCGTCGCCCACGAAGGCCAGCACGCCGCCCGCGGCGTTGGTGATGGTCGAGGTGCCGGCGTTCGCCTTGTCCTGGAAGCGCACCGTGCCCTGGTTGCCGATGGCGGTGGTGCCTGCGTCGAAGCTGCCGCCCAGTTGCAGCGTGGCGCTCGCGGCCACGTTCGCTGCGCCGCTGCCGAGCGCGCCGGTCACGTCGGTGGCCAGCGTGCCCGCATCCACGAAAGTGCCGCCCGCATGGGTGTTGGCGCTGCCCAGCACCAGCGTGCCACTGCCGATCTTTCGCAGCCGGCCGCTGCCGCTCATGGTGCCCGCGTAGGTGCCGGTGGTCTTGTCCTGGTCGAAGGCGACCTCGGCGTCGTTGACGATGTCGCCCTGCAGGCTCGTCGCGCTGCCCTGCAGCACACCGGCCTTCACCGTGGTGCCGCCGGTGTAGCTGTTGGCGCCGCCGAGGATCAGCCGGCCCACGTCTTCCTTGACCAGCCCGCCCGTTCCGGTGAGCGCGACGTTCAGGGTCGCACTGCGCGTGGCATCGGTGCCCGAGCCGTCGCCCACGCGCACCACCGTGCCCGAGGCGCCGAGTTCGATCGCGTCGCCCTGCACCACGTAGCCGTCGGCCGCGAACTGCGCGCCGGTGATGCGCACGGTGCCGCCCGCGTTGTCGACCGTGACGGCGCCGCCCGTGCCGCCGAACACTGCGAACTGGTCCTGCGCCCAGGCCGCGTTGATCTTGCCGTCGGCGCCGGTCCAGCCGTCGCCCGGCACGCCCACGCGCCAGGTGCCCGAGCCGCCGGCGATGTTGCCGTCGTTGTATTTGCCTGCATTGCCGCCATCCCAAAAGTTCAGCGAGAGCCCCGAACGGTTGACCAGGTTGACCTGCTGCGCAACCGAGGTCTGCACCTGCAGGTTCTTCGCGGCCGTGGGCGCGCTGCCGATCTCCAGGCCGTTGTCGGTGAGCGTGCCGGTGTAGTCGATCAGGCGGTAGATGCCCGCGCCGAACGCGCCGCCCTTGGACTGCGCCACGTTGAGCGTGCCGTCCAGCTGCAGGTTGCCGTTGACCTGGACCCGGTCGTTGAGCGGACCGCCGGCCGTGTTGGCCTGGCCCAGGTCGTAGTTGAGCACCGCGCCGTCGGCGAGGCTGAGGCTGCCGAGCGTGAGCGTGCCGACGCCGCCGTTGCCCGCCGACAGCACGCCGCCCTTGGCAATGCCGACCGCGCCCGCAATGCTGCCGTTGCCCGCGAGCGTCGCGCCGCCCTGTACCTGCACCGCACCCGTGCCGGTCGCGCTGCCGCCGGCGTTGTTCACGCTCAGCGTGCCGGCCGCCACCGTGGTGCCGCCGGTGTAGCTGTTGGCGCCGTTCAAGGTGAGCGTGCCGGCGCCGACCTTGACGATGGAGCCGCCCGTGCCCGAACCCGGCTGCCCGAAGACGCTGCCCTTGTCGCTGACGGTGCCGGAGATCGTGTCGCTGGCGCCCAGGCCGCCGAGCGTGAGCCGCGTGGCCCCCAGCACGACGCCGCCCGCGCCCGAGAGCGAACCCAGCGCGACGCCGGTCTTGGCCGTCGAACCCGAGACATCGACCACGCCGCCCGCGGCATTGCCGACCGTTGCCTGCGCGCCCGTCGAATCGTCGGCGAAGCGCACCACGCCGCCAGCGAGATTGGTGATCTGCGCGCTGCCCGCCGAGGCGTTCTGGCTGAAGGCCAGCAGGCTCTTGTCGCCGTTGCTGATCGTCGCGGTGCCGGCGCTCGCGTTTCCGAGGATGTCGATCGCGCCGCCCTGGTTGGCGATGGTGGACGTGCCCGCGCTGGCGTCGCCGCTGAACTGCAGCGCGTTCGAGCCCGAGGTCGCCCAGCCCGTGCCGTTGAGCGTGATCTTCGCGGCACCGGCAGTGGCGCTCTGCGAGAAGGACAGCGTGTTGCCGCTGTCGGTGCTCGCGGCGCGGCCCACGGTGTATTCGTTGCTGCCGGCGCTCGCCGTGCCGAGCAAGGAGAGCACCGTGCCGTCGCCCTGCTGCTGCACCGCGCCGCTGCCCAGCACGCCGCTCGCGGTGGTGGTGATGCTCGCGCCGTCCTTCAGCACCGTGCCGCCGCTGTAGCTGTTGGCCGCCACAAGGCCGAACGTGCCGCCCTTGCCGGTGACGGTGAGCAGGCCGTTGCCGGTGATGGGGCCGCCCACGCCGTACAGGCTGTTCGACAGATCGATGGTGCCGCCGCCTGCGCCGAGCCCCAGCGCACGCGCGCTGAAGAACGGCGCGGAGCCCGCGGCGATGCGCAAGGTGCCGCCGTCCAGCGCCAGGCCGGTGCCGAACGCGCCGAGGTTGGCATCGCTCGAGATCTGCAGGACGCCGCCCTTGACCGTCGTGCCGCCCGCATAGCCGTTGCTGCCGGTCAGCACCAGCGTGCCGCCATCGTCCTTGACCAGCCCGCCCGTGCCGCCGATCGCGGCATTGATGGTCGCGGTCATGCCCGCGCTCGCGGCGGTGCCGTCGCCCACGCGCACCACGGTGTTCGCCGCATTGATCGTGAGCGGATCGCCGTTGACCACGTAGCCGTCGACCGCGAACTGCGTGCCGCCGATGCGCACCGGGCCGCTCGCGGTCTTGTTGTCCACGGTGACGGTGCCCGCCGTGCCGCTGAAGATCGCAACGCCGTCCTGCTGCCAGCCCGCGTTGAGCTTGCCGTCGACGCCGGTCCAGCTGGCCGTCGAGCCACCCGCGCGCCAGATGCCGCTGCCGCCTGCGATCTTGCCGTCGTTGAAGTTGGCGGCATCGCCGCCGTCCCACAGGTTGAGCGGTGCGCCGTCGGTGTTCACCAAGTTGACCTGGTTGGCGACGCTGGTCTGCACCTGCAGGTTCTTCGCATCCGTGGGCGCACTGCCGATGTTCAGGCCGTTGTCGGTCAGCGTGCCGGTGTAGTTGATGAGACGGTACAGCCCCGCACCGAACTTGCCGCCGGCGGTCTCGCTTACGTTGAGCGTGCCATCCAGTTGCAGGTTGCCGTTGACGTTGATCAGGTCGTTGAACGTGCCGCCCGCCACACCCGCCTCGCCGAGCTCGTAGCTCAGGACGGAGTCGGCGGCGAGGTTCAGGCCGCCGACGGTCAGCGTGCCCGCGCCGCCGTTGCCCGGCATCAGCAGGCCCGAGCCCACGCTCACCGTGCCCGCGATGCTGCCGTTGCCGGTGAGCGCGCCGCCCGCCTGCACCTGCACGGCGCCACTGCCGGTGGCGCTGCCGGCCGTGTTGAAGACCCCAAGCGTGGTGCCCGAGACAGTCGTGCCGCCGCTGTAGGTGTTGGCGCCGGCCAGCACCACCGCACCCGGGCCGCTGAGCGCGAGCGCGCCGCCGCCGTCGATCGTGCCGATCAGCGCGAGCGGATTCGTGCCATCCACGTTGAGCGTCGTGCCGGCGCCCAATGTCACGGCGTTGCCCAGCAGGGTACCCGGCACGTTGGCGCGCAGGTTCGCGTTGCCGGTCACTGCGAGTGCGCCTTGGCCCAGCGCGTGGTTGTCGCCGACGTTCAGCGTGCCGCTCTTGAGCGTGGTTCCACCGGTCCAGGTGTTGCCATTGGCCAGCGTCAGCGTGCCGCTGCCGCTGTACGAGAGGGGGCCGGTGCCCGAAATGATCCCGCCGAGCCCGATGTCGTTCGCGCCGCCGATGTCCAGGCCTGCGTTGAGCACCACCCTGTTGCTCAGGTTCACGTTCGCGTTCGCATCGAGCGCGGCGTTGCCGCTCACCGTCAGCGTATTCAGGCCCAGTGAGGTGTTGGTGCCCACGCGCAGCGCACCGCTCTGCAGGTCCACGCCGCCCGAGAAGGTGTTGGCACCGCCCAGCGTGAGGCGGCCCGCGCCGGTCTTCCTGAGGAAGCCCAGGCCGGTGAGGGTGCCGTTGAGCGCGAGGTCGTTGCTGCCGCCGACGCCGAGCGTGGCGTTGAGGCGGAAGTCGTTGGCCAGGCTCACCGACTTGTTCGACGCGAGCGAACTCGCGCCGCTGACCGTGACGCCGCTGCTGCCGAGCGCGGCGTCGTTGCCCACGGTGAGCGCGCCGCCGCCGATGTTGAAGCCACCGGTGAAGGTGTTCGCGCCGTTCAGCGTGAGGCCCGGCGCACCGGCCAGGCTGATGCCGCCCGCGCCGCTGATCACGCCGTTGAGCGTGAGCGCACCGCCGCTGCCGCCCGCGCCGAAGTTCAGCGTGTCGTTGAGCACCACGTTGTTGGCGAGCGCCACGCCGGCCGCGCCGGTCAGCACGGAGGCGCCGTTGATGGTGAGGTCGCCGGTGCCGAGCGCCGTGTTGCTGCCCACGTCCAGCCTGCCGCCGCCCAGCGTCGTGCCGCCGCCATAGGTGTTGCTGGCGGCCAGTGCTAGGTTGCTGCCGTTCACCGTCAGGCTGCCAGCCCCCGAGATGAGATTGCCGAAGGTCAGCGTGCCCGTCCCGTCGAGCGTCAGCGCGCCGTTGAGCTGCACCTGGTTGTTGAGCGTGCCGGTGAAGGTGGTGTAGAGATCGACATTGCCGCCGACCAGGAACAGGCCCGAGCCGAGCGCACTCGCGTTGCCCAGCGCCACGCCGCCGCCGTTGAGCGCGAAACCGCCGCTGAAGTTGTTGATGCCGTTCAGCGTGAGCGTGCCGGTGCCGCTCTTGATGAGGCCGCCGCCACCGCTGACGGTGCCGCCCAGCGTGAAGCTGTTGTCGCCCTGCACGATCAGGCCGCTGAGGAGGCTCACGTTCTGGGCCAGCGTGAGGCCGTTCACCGCGGCCTGCATCGCGCCGCCGTCGCCCGTCAGCGTGCCGGCACCGAAGGCACCCGCGTTGTCGAAGATCGCGACGCCGCCGTTGAGCCGGGCGCTGCCGCTGACCACCGCGCCGCCGAGGGTCCAGGTGCCGCTGTCGACCTGGAGGTTTTCGAAGTTCAAGTACTGCGCGGCCTTGATCTCCCCCGTGCCGGTAGTGCCCGAACCGGGACCGCTCACCTTGTTGCGCAGCACCAGCATGTCGGTGCCGCCGAGGCCCGCATCGACCGTGCCGCCAGCCGCGAAGTTCAGGCTGCCGCCCGACGGCGTCGCCACCGCGATGGCCGGGGCCGATCCGCCGGTGATGCTCGAACCTGTGACCGCGAAGAAGGTGTCGTCGCGCTCCCCGGTGCCGAGCGAAACGCTGCCGTCGATCGTGCCCGCGTTGGTGAAGGTGTGGCCGCCGCTGGCCGCGCTCTCGAACGCGATGCGGCCGGTGATCGTGCCGGTGTCCGTGTTCACCATGTTGACCTGGCCGCCGCCATAGACGGCGACCACGGCCGCATCGGCCGCGGCCAGCGTCGCGCCGAGGATGGCCCCCGTCGTTATCGTTCCCGTATTGGTGATCGTCGTGATGCCATTGGTGATCACCGTGGTGCCGTTGATGCCGTTGCGCACCGTGAGCGCCAGGCCGTCCAGGCCGACCGACGTCTGCCTGGTGCCGCCTATCGTCGCGTTGTTGACGACGATGATCGTGCTGCCCTCGGTGGCGTTGCCCATCACGACGCCCGTGGACAGCTTCGTGGTGTTGCTGCCGAACAGCAGCGGGTCGATCCGGCCGTTGTTCGTGAGCCTGACGCTGAAACCCGTCAGCGACACTGCGCTTCCACTTAAGCCCTGCAACACGCCGAGGGTTGCCCCGGGGTTCAGCACCATCTGCAGGTTGTTGGCGCCGTTCGCATAGCCCGGCGCCAGCGGGTTGGCGGCGCCGCTGCAGGTCACGTCGGCGAGAAAAATCGTGCACACCGCCTGCGCTGGAAAGAAGCTGGTCGCGAAAAATGCGAGCGGCGCCAGCATGCCGACCTTCGTGAGCCCCACGAGACGTGCCGTGCGGCCCGCGCGCCGGCCGGTGCTGCGCTTGCCCCGCGCGCGCGTCGTTTCCGAGACGGCCACCCATGCGCCGATCGCGGCGTTCCAGACGGTCTTGTAGGCGGTATTCATGGACGGTTCTCCTCCTCCGTAGGCAGCGCGCAAAAAGCGCTGCAACAAAAAGCCAATTCAGCCGAGGACCATGGGTCGATGGCTGTCGTACTGCTGTTCATGGGGGTCTCCTCCCGTCATGCAATCGCGCGCGGCGCATGGCATGTGCGGCATCACTGCGTTGCCGCTTCGAGCGAAATTCTCAAGCTCCACCCTCTGATTTGCACCTTACTTTTTCTTGCAAAAAGAGCCCGCAGTCACCTACGGAAAACCGTGGTTCTGCCGATGGAAAAGAGGCTTGATGGACGCGTGGCGCCACGCGTTCCGGCGCTCAACGCTCGATGCGCACGGTCCCCTGGAAGCTGTAGCCCTCGCCGCGCACCGCGACGATCGGCAGCTTCTCGCCACTGGCCTGCTCGGCCTTGCGACGCAGCCGCGAGACCGTGACATCGAGGTTGCGCTCGTAGGCCTCCAGGCCCGGGCGCCCCATTGCCGCAAGCAGCGTGGCCCGGTCCACCACTTCGCGCGGCCGCTCGATCAGGCACTGGAGCAGTCGCGCTTCCGCGCTGGACAACTGCACGCGCTGGCCGGCCGGCGACAGCAGCAGCCACGTCGTGCCGTGATAGCGCCAGGGCAGCTGCGCTGCGGGTTCGTCGACCGCATGGGCAGCGGGTTCGCGCGCGCCTTGCCCGTGCCCTTGTGTTTCGTGGCTGCGCTGCAGCAGGTTGTGCAGCACCATCTCGAGTTCGCGCAGGTTCACCGGCTTGACGAGGTAGTAGTCGGCGCCGAGGCCAAGGCCGTGCAGGCGATCGTTCGCCATGCCGCGCGCGGTCAGCATCACGATGCGCATGGCGCTGCGCGATCGCAGGCGCGCCAGCACGCTGAATCCGTCTTCGCCCGGCAGGTTGACATCGCACACCACGGCATCGAAGTCCTGTCGCAGCATTTCGGCGTCGAGCCCCTCGGCGCTCTCCAGTCCGCGGGCCAGCATGCCGACGCCGCGCAGGTAGCGCAGCAGCGTGTCGCGCAGGTCGTCGTCGTCCTCGATGACCAGCACACGGCTCTGGGCGCTCATCCGTAGCCTCCCCGGCCAGGCGCTGCCACGTGATTCGCGCCCCGGGCCTCCAACCCCTCGGCACTTCCAAGAAGAGGCAGGGTCAGTGTCAGCACGGCGCCCTCGCGGGCTCCGTTGGAGGCAGCCACGCTTCCCCCATGAACCGTGGCGATGCGGTGCACCATGTGCAGGCCCAGCCCGATGCCCGGAATGCGCCGGGTGCCGGCCGCGCGATAGAAGCGCTCGAAGACATGCGACAGGTCATGCGGCATGAAGCCCGGGCCTTCGTCGCACACCTGGATGCACACGTCCGGCACCGTGTCGACGGGCGGAAGGCCATCGGCGCGGCTGCGCCGGATTCCGGCCCTGACCAGAACCGGCGAATGTGGCGGCGCATATTTGATGGCGTTGGTCAGGAGGTTGTCCATGGCGATGTGCAACAGCGTCTCATCGGCGAGCACTGGCAATTCGGGCGCATCGAGACGCAGCGAAATGCGCCCGCCGGCGACACCCTCGTTGTGTTCCTCGATCTTCTCGCGCAGGAACCCCGCGAGCTCGATCGGAACCAGGCACAGGTTTTCGCTGGACGCATCGAGCCATTCATCGGCCAGCAGGGTGTCCACCAGATCGCGCATGCGAAGGACGGTGCGGCTGATCTTCTCCGCCTCCTTCTTGACCTCTTCGCGGACCAGGCCGAGCCGGTCGTCCGCGAGGATCTGCGCCGCGCCGCCGATCGTGCCGAGCGGCGTGCGGAACTCGTGCGACACCATGGCCAGCAGGCCGCGCTGCTCGCGCAGTGCCAGGGCCAGTTGGTCGTGCGTGCGCTGGTGCTCCGCGATCTCCTGGCGCAGATCGAGGGTGCGCTCGTTCACGCGCTGTGCCAGCCGCGCGCGATGCCGGCGGGACAGCGCAATCGCCCGCCGCTCCCGATGGCGCACACGCCAGCCCAGCGCGAAGAAGAAAGCCAGGATGTGGAGGATGCTGCCGAGCGCATAGCTGGACTGGGTGGCCTGCGTGTAGGGCAGCCACTGCAGGTTCTTGGCGAAGTGCACCGCGCCCATCATGAGGTAGGCGACATAGCCGACCAACCCCGGCCAGACAGGGATGTTCCGGCGCAGCGCAACGACGCACATCGGCACGATACAGGCCGCAAAGAGCAGCCACAGCAGGTTCAGCGGTCGCGCGACGTGCCGGTACCCGCCAGCCAGGGCGATCGCGCAGGCCGCGAAGCAGACGATCGTCATCACCTGGAACACGTGGTTCATGCGCGGGAACTGCCGTTCCATGTCCAGCAGCACCCTGGCGAATCCGAACGCGGCGGCCGTGTGCAGGCAGACCGAGAAGTTGTGCAGGCGAACGGCAGCCAGGGGATTGTTCTGCAGCCACAGGGACGCCGGCAGGCCCTCCGAGCTCGCGAACACCATGGCGAGCGTGAGGAGGTAGCCGGCGTAGGCGATGAACCGGCGGTCGGGCAGCGCGATGCCCATCATCAAGCTGACCACCGCCATCAGAAGCGCCATGCCGACGACGGCCGCATCGGCGAAATCGAGCCGCTGCTGAACCTCGGCCAGCTCTCGCAGCGGCGAGACACCGCCGGCAAGGCTCAGCGTACGGTCACCCGCCAGGCGCACCCAGACCCAGCGCGGCTGCGCATCGGGCAAGTCGGGCAGGCGCACCGCCGGAATCGACCAGGGCAACTCGCGCTTGGCGCCGGCCCGCATGCCGCCGAGCGCCCGGTGCGTGAACCCACCGCTCGCGCCGCCTTCGGCATCGGGCCACCACACGTCGATGTAGTCGACATACGGCGCATTCAGTCGCAACCACCAGCCGCCCTCGAGCGGATGAGCGATCTGCTCGGGCGAAGCCTCGATCTGGAAGCGCACCCACCATGCGCCGCGGTCGTAGCCGCCGTTGAAGGTGCCCTCAAGCGTCTTGAATTGCTGTTCGTAAGGCGGTGACGCCACCTGTTCGCGCGTCAGCAGGCCGGTGGTGTCGCGCAAGACCTGCGAGCGTCCGTCGAGGTTGCGCTCGAAGATGCTCAATCGCGCATCGAGCCGGAGCGGCTCCACCTGCGCATGGCTCGGCATGGCCAGGCACGCCAGCAGGAACAAGGCGAGCCGCAACCCGAAATTCGTCAAGCAGGGCGCAATGAACAAAGTTGCCGTCCGAGTCCTCGAAAGTGCCATCGCTGCGCCGACCCCGTCGCCGCTTCGCACCGGATTCTGGGGTGCGGCTGCGGAGTTTGCACCTTACTTTTTCTTTCATGCAGCATTGACAGCATTCCGACAGCCACGACCGGGCACCATGCGGTCTTCCCTAAAAAGACCACGGAGACGCCCCATGCACACCAAGCCTTTTTCCCTGTCCCCCAGCCGCCGCCAGTGGCTGCAATCGGGCGGCGCCCTCGCCCTCGGCGGCCTGTTGCCGGGCCTTGCCTCCGCCCAATCCGCCTGGCCCAGCAAATCGGTACGCTTCGTCGTGCCCTTCGCACCCGGCGGCAGTTCCGAGATCGTCGCGCGCTCCACTGCCGCCGAACTCTCGCGCACGCTGGGCCAGAGCGTCTTCGTCGACAACAAGCCCGGCGCGGCCGGCAACATCGCAATGAGCGAAGTGGCGCGCAGCACCGACCAGCACACGCTCATCCTCGGCCACATCGGCACGCTGGCCGTGAACCCGTACATCTTCGCCAAGCTGCCCTACGACCCGAACAAGGACTTCAAGCCCGTGAGCCTGCTGGCCAAGGTGCCGAGCCTGTACGTGGTGCACCCCGACGTGCCGGCGAAGAACCTCAAGGAATTCATCGCGTACGCCAAGTCGAAGCCCGGCAAGCTGAGCTACGGCTCGGCCGGCAACGGCAGCGCGGGCCACCTCGCCTTCGAGTACCTGAAGATGACGGCCGACGTGTTCATGCTGCACGTGCCCTACCGCGGCACCGGCCCGATGGTGACCGACCTGCTCTCGGGCCGGCTCGACGCATCGGCCATCGGCGCGGCGGCGATCATTCCTTTCATCAAGGCCGGCAAGGTGCGCTGCATCGCGACCGGCTCGGCCAAGCGCCTGGCGCAATTGCCCGATGTACCGACCGTGGCCGAGCAAGGCTTCCCGGGTTTCGAGATGACGCAGTGGTACGGCATGCTCGCGCCGGCCAACATCGAGCCCGCGAACCTGGCCAAGCTCTCGGCCGAGACGATGAAGGCAGTGAAGTCGCCCGATTCGATGCAGCGGCTCACGGCCGATGCGGCCGAGGCCATTGGCGGCACGCCGGAGCAGTTCGCGCAGTTCATCGCGGCCGAGCAGGCCCGCTGGCAGAAGGTGATCGCCCGGGCAAACATCAAGCCGGACTGAGCGGTGGGCCCGGTACGCCGCCCCGGAGATTTCGAAACATGACGAAAGCGATGGATTCGCGCCGAGGGCAAGGCGCAAACCGCAGCGATACCCGTAGGTATCGCGAGGATTTGCAACGCCGCCGTCGGTGCGAAGACGCGCTTTCGTGTTTCGAAATCTCTGGGGCGGCGTACTAGCATCGCGCCATGCGCATCCTGCTGGCCGAAGACGAACACACCCTGGGCACATGGCTCTGCAAGGCGCTGGAGCATGCGGGCATCCAGGTCGAATGGGTGGACGACGGGCGCCTGGCCGACCGCGCATTGCAGCAGCGCGACCACGATGCACTGGTGCTCGACCTGGGCCTGCCGGGCATGGACGGCCACACGGTGCTGCAGCGGCTGCGCGAACGCGACCAGCGGCTGCCCGCGCTGATCCTCACCGCGCGCGATTCGCTGAACGAGCGCGTGGCCTCGCTCAATGCAGGCGCCGACGACTTTCTCGCCAAGCCCTTTGCGCTGGCCGAGCTCGAGGCGCGGCTGCATGCGCTGGTGCGGCGGGCGCGCGGCGTGGAGCATCCGCGGCTGGCCTGCGGGCCGCTGGTGTACGACGGGGCGCGCCGGCAATTCGTGCTGAACGGCGAGGCGCTTGCGCTTTCGCCGCGCGAGCACGCGGTGCTGCGGGTGCTGGTGCAGCGCAGCGGCGAGCCGCTGTCGAAGCAGCAGATCCTGGAGCGGGTGTTCTCCGACGACGAAGAGGTGCATCCCGAGGCGGTCGAGGTGTTCGTCTATCGCCTGCGCAAGCGGCTCGATGGCACCGGCGTGCGCATCGTCACGCTGCGCGGCCTCGGCTACGTGCTGGAAGCCGACTGAAAAAATGAAGCTCACCGTGCGCAGCCTGAGCGTTCGACTGCGTCGCGCGAGTCTTTGGCAGCGGCTCGCGCTGCTGCTGTTCCCCGCCCTGCTGGTCGTGACCGGCCTCGAGCTTTGGATGACGCGGCACGACGCGCTTGCCGCCGCCAACGCGGCCTACGACCGCTCGCTGCTGGGCGCCCTCAAATCCATCGACGCCAATATCTCGACGGTATCGGGCGGCCTCTCGGTCGAGCTGCCGTACACGATGCTCGAGTTCTTCGAGCTCACCGCGAGCGGCCAGGTGTTTTTTCGCGTGGCGACTTCCGACGGGCTGGTCGAACTCGGCAGCGCCGACTTGCCCGCGCCGCCTGCCGAACTGAAGATGGGCGTGCCGGCCTTCTACGACGCAAGCTATTTCGGCGAGGCGGTGCGGCTCGCGGCCTATCGGCGCGACCTGGACCGCGCGCCGGCCGGCAGCAGCGGGCGCAGCGTGCTGATCCAGGTGGGCGAGAGCACGCGCTCGCGGCAGGAGTTCAGCGCGCGCTTCGTGCGCAGCGCCGCACTGCGCGACGGGCTGGTTCTGGTGATGCTGCTGTGCGGCACCGCCATCGCGCTCGCCGCGGCGCTGCGGCCGTTGTCGCGGCTCGCACGCGAGGTGCAGGCCCGCACGCCCGAGGACCTCACGCGCATCGCCGAGAGCGACCTGCCCGCCGAAGTGCGCCCGCTGGTGAACGCGGTCAACCAGCAGATGTCGCGCACGCAGGACCTGGTGACGCAGCAGCGCCAGTTTCTGGACGATGCCTCGCACCAGTTGCGCACGCACCTGACCACGCTGCAGATGCAGGCCGACTACGCCCGGCGCGAAGAAGACCCGGCGCAGGTGCGCGCCGCGCTCGATGCGCTCGGCACCGAAATAGGCCGCGCAACGCGCAGCGCGCAGCAGCTGCTCGCGCTCGGCCGCAGCGACACGGTGGCGGTCGAGCCTGCCGAGTTCGACCTCGCGGCGCTGCTGCGCGAAGTGGCGGTCGACCTGCTGCCGCTCGCACGTGCGAAGCGCATCGACCTGGGCATCCACGCGCCTGCACCCGAGTTCCTCGCGGTCGCGGACCGGGGGCTGTTGCGCGAAGCCTTGAGCAATCTCGTGACGAACGCCATCACCTACACGCCGGCCGAAGGAACGATCACGCTCTTCGCAGCGGGCGATGCGGCCGGCTGGAGCCTCAACGTGGAGGACGACGGCCCCGGCCTGAGCGACGAAGAGCGCGCCGCACTGGGCCAGCGCTTTCGCCGCGGCGCGCGTGCGGGCAAGGGCGGCTTCGGCCTCGGGCTGGCCATTGCGCGGTCGATCGCGCAGCGCCACCGGGGCGAATTGCGGCTCGAGGCGCGCGAGGCCGGCACGGGGCTGCATGCGATCATCTGGTGGCCCCGGCCGGCGGCCAGCTAGCTGGCACAACCCCAATGCAGATGCCCTCTTCCACCCGCCGCCATGCGCTCTGCGCGCTCTCTGCACTGCTCGTGCCCGGCATCGCCGCGGCGCAGTCCGGCGACCCTTCGCTGGCCGCGGCCGACTGCGTGATCCCCGCGAAGGCCGGCGGCGGCTTCGACCTCACCTGCACGCTCGCGCGCGATGCGCTTCAGGCGGTGCGCCCGTCGCGCCCGCCGCTCGGCCAGCGCTACCTGCCGGGCGGCATCGGCGCGGTTGCGTTCGACCGCATCGCCACCGGCCGCCTTGGCGGTCCGGGCACGCTGGTCGCGTTCTCCAGCGGCTCGCTGCTCAACCTCGCGCAGGGCCGCTTCGGCCCGCATCCCCCTTCTGCGGTGCGCTGGATCGCCACGCTCGGCACCGACTACGGCGTGATCGCCGTGCACCGCGACTCCCCCTACAAGCGCCTGCAGGACCTGGTCGCCGCCCTGCGGCAAGACCCTTCCCGCATGGCCTTCGGTGCAGGCGGCACGGTCGGCAGCCAGGACTGGGTGAAGGCCGCGCTGCTGGTGCGCGCCGCGGGCCGCGACCACAAGGCGATGCGTTTTGTCTCCTTCGAAGGCGGCGGCGATGCGCTGGGCGCGCTGCAGGGCAAGCATGTGGACGTGTTCCCCGGCGATGCGGCCGAGGCGCTGCAGGCCACCGCAGGCGGCGCGGCGGTGCGCATCCTGGCGGTGCTGTCGGAAACACGGCTCGGCGGTGCGCTCACCGGCGTGCCGACCGCGCGCGAACAAGGCGTGGACATCGTCTGGCCCACCGTGCGCGGCCTGTACCTCAGTGCCAACGTGCCGGATGCGGCCGTGCGCGCATGGACCGCCGCATTCGCAGAAGCCGTGGCTGCGCCCGGCTATGCGGCACTGCGCGAGCGGCACAGCCTTTATCCTTTCGCGCTCACCGGCGCCGCGCTCGACGACTACGTGCAGGCCCGCATCAAGACCTACCAGGCCCTCGCGGACGAACTCGGATTGCGCCGCTGGAAACCCTGAAGAACATGCCCATGACCGAAGACGACATCACCCAGCACATCATCGACTCGCTCGGCGGCGGCCATTTCCAGGTGGCCGACGACAACACCTTCTTCTTTCATGGCGCGGACAACAAGTTTCCATTCGCCACCATCGTCACGAAGGACAGCGAGTCCGACAGCGCTTCGAACCTGAACCGCCCCGGCGTCTTTCGCCTCAACGTGGGCGTCGGCAAGGAGACGTTTCGCGCGCTGTTCGGCGAGCAAGAGCCGGTCGGCATCGACTTCGCCGCGCTCGACCGGTTGATGCCACACCCTGTGTACGCAAAGATGTACTGGGTCAGTGTGATCAACCCGGGCGCCAAGACCTTCGAGACCGTGAAGCCACTGATCGCCGAAGCCCGCAGCCTCGCGGCGGCGAGAGACAAGACCAGGTAGCGCGCTCAGGCCGACGGGCGGGACAGCGCGGCCAATTTCTTCTTCGCGCTTTGCAGGAGGCCGACCCTCTCGACGGGCAATTGGGCCTTCGTATCTCCGAGCTTGATGATCTCGAGCGCCGAGGGCTTGGGCATGAGCGGATCGCGCGGCGTGAGGCCGTTGAACCTCGCGTTCGGGATGACGTGCACCTTCAGGTGTCGGTGGATGCTCTTCGAGAGCTTCCGGCAGGCGGCCGTCATGGCCGCTTCGTCGGGCGTCAGCTGGCCGTGCACGACGAGGAGTTCGAGGGTGCCGTCCTTGTCCTCGTTCAGCACGAAGGCGCGCAGCACCGAATCCTTGAACTTGCTGCGCAGCATCGCGCGCACCGGCTCGGCCGCGGCGAACGACTTCAGCGCGATGCTGCGCAGTTCGTCGTGGAAGAGGAACGCGCGGTCGATGGAGACGGTCTCGGCTTCGTCCGCCTTGGGCTTGTGCCGCTTCAGGATGCCGCTGCCGACGAGGTGCTCCAGGGTGCGCGCCACGTCGTCGGGGGCGAGCTTCGTTCGCTGGGCCAGTTCGCTGGAAGAAAAGGGTTGGTCGGGCGCCGCGTAGGCGACCATCAAGAGCTTTTGCACCTCGGGGGCGAAAAGGAAATCTGCGGCACTCATGTTTTCCCGGTTCTCTGCAAGGGGACCGCATTATCGAGACACGGGGGCGATGCGCTCTTGTCCGCGTCGTTTTCGGGACGAATTCCGTCGCGGTGCATGGCGCAGGCCTACAAGGGTGACTGCACCCGCCGCCAAGAATCGCTGAACACCATTGGGAGCTTCAGCCATGAGCCTGGAAGAAACAGTCGACAAGTTCAAGAAAGTAGATGCCGCGCGCGCCGATTACCCCGGCGAGCACCTGGTCGTGCTCGGCGCCGGCGTGCTGCTGCTTCTTGCGGCGGGCCGCAGCCGATCGTTCCTCATGCGCATCGCCGCTGGCGCGGCCGGGGGCGCGCTGATCGGGCGGGCTGCGAGCGGCACGGGCGGCATCTCGAAGCTCGCCGGCGCGCTCCAGAGCGGAGGCCTGGCATGGCCGCGGCGCTGAGTTCGCGGACGGCCCCATCGGGCTCCGGCTCCGAACGGGGCTCCGAACGGTACTGGGCGCCCTGCCTGGCCGTAGCGCTGGTGGCGATGTCCCTTTTCTATGTGACCCTGAAAGACCTGGTGCAAGAGAGCGCGGCACGCACCCCGGCCCCGCCGCCTGCGGTCATGCCCGCCTATGTAGAGCCCACGAGAACGGCCGAGCAGCGCACGGTGCCGGCCGTTCCCGCGCCCCAGGCGGTGCAGCTGACGAACGCCAGCTTCGAAGCCCCGGTGACCTTGCCCTCGGAAAAGCCCGCCAAGGCCGTGCCCGCTGTCACCGAAGTGCACAAGTGCGTCATGCCCGAGGGCGATGCGATCTATTCCGACGGACCCTGCCCCGAAGGCGCGCGCGCAAGCACGCTGCGGCTGCCGCGCGACCTGCACGCATCGGCGAACCAGTAAACGCCGCGGCGGATCACCGCCCGGGCAAGTTTCTGGAACGCCACATCTGGCGGGAATTCGACGCCTGAATCTCGGTTACGCCTTGAAGCAAAAAGCATAATGGCGCCGCTCGCGGCACCCCGCCGCAGCGGTCGGGTGCGGGGAGCACCCGGTCTTCTGTGAACAACCGAGATCACAAAAAATGAAGATCAATCACAAGAGCGCCATCGTTGTCTTGTCGGCACTGCTGATGACAGGGTGCGCCTCCGTCAACATGGCCAGCAAAGAGGAGAGTGACAAGGCCAAGCAGTTCAGTGCCCCGGACACCGGGAAGTCCGGCCTTTATGTCTATCGCAACAGCTTCGTGGGCAAGGCCTTGAAGAAGGACATCCGGGTCAACGGCAAGTGCCTGGGCGAGAGCGCATCCGACGTGTTCTTCTACACGCAGGTCGAGGGCGGCAAGAAGAACAAGATCGAAACGGAATCGGAGTTCTCGCCCAATTCCATGGAGCTGTTCATGGAAGCCGGCAAGAACTACTTCGTTCGGCAGTTCATCAAGATGGGCGCTTTCGTGGGCGGTGCCGACCTGGAGCAGATTCCGGAGGCGCAAGGCAAGGCCGATGTCGCCAAACTCGGCCTGGCGCAGCCGGGCACCTGCGGCAAGTAAGCCGAGGCGTGCATGAGGTGCGCTGCTGCGCCAGCGGCCTCTCAACCAGCCTTCAAGAACACATCGTGGTCCGGCGCGAAGTTCGCGTGCAGCGGCAACATCGCCCCACCTAGCGCACATGCCTGCGCACCCACCCTGCCTCCGTGCAGCCGGGGCGCCCACAGGCCTTCCCAGTTGCACTGCGCCAGCGCGATGCGCGTCTGGTCGAGCAAGGCCTGCAGCAATGCACGTGACATGGAGCCGTCCATCACCACGTCGGCAAGATCGAGCACGGCGGTGCTGCTGACGATGGCATGCGCCAGCGCCAGCGATGCGGAGCTGAGCCATGTCTGCGTTGCCGCGGCAAAGGGCGGCTGCAGCGCCCGGTCGTCGTAGGCCGCGGTGGGGTCCAGCCCTTCGCCTTGCAGGCGCTGTTCCAGCTCCCATAGCGAGGCCTCGGCCATCACTTGCGACGGCAGTGCGCCATCGGCCCGCACGGATTGCATCGGCAACGACGCCAGCGCGCCCGCATTGCCGTGCGTGCCCGTGTGCAGGTGCGAATCGATGACCAGCCCGCCGCCCACGAAGGTGTCGACGAAGATGTACAGAAAGCTCTTCAGGTCGTGCCCGCGCCCGCCGACCAGCTCGGCCACGCAGGCGGCGACGGTGTCGCGCGCGAAGCTCACCGGCACGTCGGTGCGCGCCCGCACCTCGGCCAGGAGGTTCATCTGGTTCCACTCGTCCGACTGCGTCTTCGACAGGCCCAGCGTCCGGTGCCAGCCGCCCAGCAGGAATGGCGCGGCCAGCCCTGCGCCCACATTGCGTGCGGCGAGCGGACCCAGCCCGTCGCGCAATCGATGGATGTGCTGCGCAATCGCCGGCAGCAATGCGTCCGCATCCGGAAAGTCGTAGCTGATGGCGTGGCGCTCGCGCACCTGCGCGGCGAAGTCGATCAGCAGCCATTCCGCGCCGCGCCGACCCACCTTGATGCCGATGGCGAAGGCGCCGTCAGGGTTCAGCGCCAGCGGCACCGAAGGCTGGCCGATGCGCCCGCGCACGCGGTTCTGCTTGACGATGAGCCCGTCTTCCTCGAGCCGCGCAGTGATGAGCCCGATGGTCTGCGCGCTCAGCCCGGTGAGCCGCGCGAGGTCGGCCTTGGGCAGGCTCGCGTGAACGCGCAGCGCCTGCAGCACCACGCGCTCGTTGAACTGGCGCATGCCGACCTGGTTGGAGCCACGCGGGCGCAACAGGTCGGGCGGGCGCGCAGGAGCCTCCGCATCAGGCATGCGCCTCCGGAGGCAACTGGTCGGCGCTCATGGCGCCGGTCATCACGGCCACCGTGTCGCTCATGCTGATGTGCTTCGGATTGAGCACGGCCGCGCGCTTGCCCAGGCGCGCAACGTGGATGCGGTCGGCCACCTCGAACACATGCGGCATGTTGTGGCTGATGAGTACCACGGGCAGGCCCCGGTCGCGCACCCGGCGGATGAGTTCGAGCACCATGTTGCCCTCCTTCACGCCGAGCGCGGCGGTGGGCTCGTCCATGATGACCACGTGCCGCGCGAAAGCAGCGCTGCGCGCGACCGCCACGCACTGGCGCTGGCCGCCCGAGAGCGTTTCGACCGCCTGCGTCATCGACTGGATGCCGACCTTCAGGTCCGCCATGCGGGCCGCGCTTTCCTGCAGCATCTTCTTCTTGTCGAGCATGCGCAGCACGTTGCCGAGGAACCCGGGGCGGCGCAGTTCGCGGCCGAGGAACAGGTTTTCGTAGATGGTCATCGCGGGGGCGACGGCCAGGTCCTGGTAGACCGTTTCGATGCCCGCGCGCCGCGCATCGAGCGGATTGCGGAACTGCACCGTCTTGCCATCGAGCAGGATCTCGCCCTCGTCGGGAATGGTCGCGCCCGAGAGCGCCTTGATGAGCGAGGACTTGCCCGCGCCGTTGTCGCCGATCACCGCGAGGATCTCGCCTTCGCGCAGTTCGAAGTCCACGCCGTCGAGCGCGGTGACCTGGCCGTAGCGCTTCACCAGGCCCTTGGCCTGCATGACGATCTTGGGGTTGGCTACTGCGTTCATCAGCGGGCCCCCTTGCGCGAGAGCTGGTCCGCGGCCACCGCAAGAATCACCAGCACGCCGGTCACCAGCACTTGATAGATCGACGACACGCCCATCAGCGTGAGCCCGTTGCGGAACACGCCCACGATCAGCACGCCGATCAGCGAACCCAGCACGATGCCGCGACCGCCGAAGAGACTGGTGCCGCCGAGCACCACCGCCGTGATGGCGTCGAGGTTCTCGGTCTGGCCTGCATTGGGGTCGCCCACGCCGGTGCGCGCCACCGACAGCAGCGAGGCAATGCCGTACAGCAGGCCCGCCGCCACGTACACACCGAGCAGCACGCGCTGCGTCGGAATGCCGACCAGCCGCGTGGCCTCGGCGTTGTTGCCCACCGCATAGATATGCCGGCCCGCGCCCGTCTCGCGCAGCACGAACCACGCGAGGCCGTAGAGCGCCACCATCAGCACCGAGCCCCACGCCACTTCGGCGCTGCCGATGGCGAAGGTGGTGCCCAGCCCCGTGAGGCCGGTGGGCAGGTCGGTGATGGTCTGCGAAGACGAGTACAGCTGCGTGATCGCGAACGCGATGTTCAGCGTGCCCAGCGTCACGATGAAAGGCGGCAGCTTGATGCGCGTGACCAGCAGGCCGTTGATGAGCCCGAAGAGCGTCGTCACGCCGATGCCGCAGAGGACAGCGATCGGAACCGGCATGCCCAGCTCGGTGGCGAACTTCGTCATGATGATGCTGCCCAGCGCCATCACCATGCCGCACGACAGGTCGATGCCCGCCGTGAGGATGATCAGCGTCTGGCCGATGGCGATCACGCCGACCACCATCACCTGCTGCAGGATCAGCGAGAGGTTCTCGCCCGTCAGAAAACGCTCGGACTGCGTCGCAAAGAAGATGCATGCGCCGAGCAGGGCCAGCCACGGCCCGAGGGCCCCCCACGGAATGTGGTGCTTTGCAGATTTCGCCATCGATGTGTCCTCCCTGGGGCTACCTGTTTACTTCTTGCCCCAGCAAAGTTCGGCGCCGGTCTTGGTGTCCTTGCTGTCGACGCCCGCCACGCTCTTGCCGGCGATCAGCGTCACGCCGGTGTCGACGTAGCCCGAGGCCTTCTTGCCGGTCTTGGCGAATTCCACGCCCGCGGCCACGCCCATGGCGGCCATCTTCAGCGGGTACTGCTGCGAGGTCGCGGCGATGATGCCGGCGTTGGTGTCCTTGATGCCCTGGCAGCCGCCATCGACCGAGACGATCAGCACGCCCTTCTCCTTGCCCGCGCGCTTGAGCGCGTTGTAGGCACCGGCCGCGGCGGGCTCGTTGATCGTGTAGACCAGGTTCACATCGGGCGCCTTCTGCAGGCAGTTTTCCATCGCGGTCTGCGCCTTGGCCTGGTCGCCGAAGCTGTCGGCCATGCAGACGATCTCGGGCGCCTTCGACAGTTCGTTCGACTTGGCGTCGTTCGCGGTGAGGCCGAAGCCCTTCATGAAGCCGTTGTGGCGCTGTGCGCCCACCGGGTGGCCCGGCAGCAGGTCGAGCGCGACGATCTTCGCGGGCTTGCCGGCCATCGCGGCCTTGGCGTATTCGCCGATCAGCACGCCGGCGGTGTAGTTGTTGGTGGCGAAGAGCGCGTCGGTGGCTTCCGGCGGATCGGCCGGGCTGTCGAGCGCGATCACCATGATGCCCTTGTCGCGCGCCTTCTTGATGGCGGGCACGATCGCCTTGGCGTCGCTGGGCGTGATGAGGATGGTCTTGGCGCCGGCCGCGATCATGTTTTCCATCGCGGTGATCTGGCCGGCGTTGTCGCCATCGGCCTTGCCCGCGCCCGAGAGCAGCTTGGCGCCGAGCTTCTTGGCTTCTTCCTGCGCGCCCTCTTTCATCTTCACGAAGAAGGGGTTGGTCTCGGTCTTGGTGACCAGGCCGATGACGGGCTGGTCGGCGGCGAAGGCGGAGGATGCGGCAAAGGCCAAAGTGGCCAGGGCGGCGAGGGCCAGGGTGGAATGGCGGCGGCTGCGCGAACTGAACATGGGTGTGTCTCCTTGAGCAGGCGATGCGCCTGTGGCTTGTGAACGGGGCCAACTATGTTTCAGGGAGCCGACTAAATCAAGTGCCTGTAGTTATCGGAAACCCGCACTTCGCCCGCTTCTCCAAAGCCGGGCCCGAGGTTCAGATCCGGCCCGGCAGGGTCGCGCGCTCTGCCTGCTCCAACCTCACCACGCGCCAGGCGCAAAGGCTCCCCACCCCTGCCAGCACCGCCGCCAACCCGAACATCGTCCGGTACCCGAACTCCTGCGCAACGGCCCCGCCGAGCAGCACACCCAGCACACCGCCGAAGCCATAGCCGATCACGGTGAAGAGCGCCTGCCCTCTCCCGCGCAGCCGCCCCGGAAAACGGCGCGACACCACGGCGATGCAGGTGGTGTGGTGCGCCGCGAAGCTCAGCGCATGCAGCCATTGCGCAACGACCAGCGCGGCGATGAAGCCGCCCAGCCCCGCCGTGAGCCCCAGCCGCGCAACGGCCGCGATGCCGCACACCAGCATCCAGCGCGGCATCGGCAAGAGCCCGATGAGCCGGCCCTGAAGGAAGAACCAGACGATCTCGGCCACCACCGACAGCGCCCACAAGAGGCCGATGGTGCTCTTGCCGTAGCCGATGGAGTCGAGGTACAGCGACAAGAAGGCGTACACCGAGAAGTGCGACATCACCTGGAAGAACAGCGCCGCGAAGAACCACCGCACCGCCGGGTTGCGCAGCACCGGCCCGATGGGTTCCTTGACGGCGTCGTGCGCGGCCACGGGCTCGCGCACATCGGGCAGCTTCATCGTCGCGATGAGCACGATGGCCAGGGTGCCCGCGGCCCAGGCCGGAAAGTGCTTCATGCCGAAGCGCTCGAACCACTCCCCCGCGAAGAACACGGTGATCAGGAAGCCGGCCGAGCCGCACAGGCGGATGCGCCCGTAGCGGCCCCAGTCGCCGGCCACCAGCTGCGCCATGGCCGCCTCGGTGAGCGACATCATCGAGCTGGTGTGGGTGAACATCACGAGCAGCACCAGCGCGAGCCACCAGGCGCCGCCGTTCCACCAGAGGCCGAAGGAACTGACCAGGGCCACCGCCGCGCTGAAGCGCAGCAGCATCACGCGGTGGCCGGTGTGGTCGCTGAGCGCGCCCCAGGCATAGGGCGCGAACACGCGCGTGACCGACTGCACCGAGGCCAGCAGGCTGATCGTGAAGATCGGCAGCCCCAGGTCCTTGAGCCACAGCGGCAGATAAGGATTGAAGAAACCGATGTGCGCGAAATAGCTGGCCGACAGACCAGCAAACGCCAGCAGGTGGCCGCGTCCGGCGGCCACTGGTGGCGATGACGACACTACAGGAAGGACGCCTGCGGGGACGCGGCCTCGGACTTCTGGGCTTCGGTCTGCACGTCGCCGCACTGCGCGCGGTTGCGCAGCACGTGCTCCATCACCACCAGCGCCAGCATGGCCTCGGCAATGGGCGTCGCGCGAATGCCCACGCAGGGGTCGTGCCGGCCCTTGGTGATCACTTCGACGGGGTTGTTGTGGATGTCGATCGACTGGCGCGGGCTGATGATCGAACTGGTCGGCTTGATCGCGATGCTCACCTCGAGGTCCTGCCCCGAGCTGATGCCACCGAGGATGCCGCCCGCATTGTTGGTGACGAAGCCGGTCGGCGTGATCGAGTCGCCGTGCGTGGTGCCGCGCTGGGTGACGCTGTCCCAGCCGGCGCCGATCTCGACGGCTTTCACCGCGTTGATGCCCATCATCGCGTAGGCGATTTCGGCGTCGAGCTTGTCGAAGAGCGGCTCGCCCAGGCCAATGGGCACGTTGGTGGCCGTGACGCGAATGCGCGCGCCGCACGAATCGCCGGCCTTGCGCAGGCGGTCCATGTAGTCCTCCAGCGCGCTCACGTCGGCGATGGGGGCGAAGAAGGGGTTGTTCGGAACGTGGTCCCAGCTCTCGAAGGGAATGGTGATCTCGCCGATCTGCGTCATGCAGCCGCGAAACACCATGCCGTATTTTTCGGCCAGCCACTTCTTGGCGACCGCGCCGGCCGCGACCATGGGCGCCGTGAGCCGCGCCGAGGAGCGACCGCCGCCGCGCGGGTCGCGGATACCGTATTTCTTCCAGTAGGTGAAGTCGGCGTGGCCGGGACGGAACTGCTGGGCGATCTGGCCGTAGTCCTTGCTGCGCTGGTCGGTGTTCTGGATCAGCAGCGCGATCGGGGTGCCGGTGGTCTTGCCCTCGTACACGCCGGAAAGAATCTGAACCGCATCGGCTTCGTTGCGCTGGGTGACGTGGCGGCTGGTGCCGGGGCGGCGGCGGTCGAGATCGCCCTGGATGTCGGCCTCGCTGAGGGCCATGCCCGGCGGGCAACCGTCGATGACGCAGCCGATGGCCGGGCCGTGCGATTCGCCGAAATTGGTGACCGCGAAGAGTGTTCCGAAAGTGTTGCCGCTCATGGCGGGGATTATCCCCACAAAGGGGCCGCCCCTCAGTCGGTTGTGTTTTCCATGCGCTTGGTGAGCGTGCCCAGCTGAAGCTCGATGGAAAAGAGCCGCTCGTTCAAGACGGCCGTCTGCAGGCGGATCGCTTCGACGATGGCCCGGGTCTGCGGGTCGGTGGTGTTCTCGGCCAGTTCCGCCAGGTCATGCAGCTTCTTGCGCAGTTCGTTGCTCATTGGGGGCTCCGGTGATTGCGTCGTGGGAGCCCCAGTATGGGTGTTCGCCAGCGCTCGAGCAATGCGGCGGCACCCGGTGTCCGGGGCCCGCTCACCCCGCGCGCGCCAATCAGGCGGAAGGTCTCCAGCCAAACAGCTGCAAGCCAGCAAACAGGAACGCTTTATGCGTGCTGCAGCGCAACACAACCACCTGCGAAGGAGCGCCCCATGCTGGACCGTACCGCCACCCAGTTCTCCCACGTCAAGCCCGGTGACACAGAGTTCGTCTCGGGCGGGCTGCGCGATTTCTTCCTGTACCGCGACCTGGGCGTGGCCGAGGCCACCAACGGCAAGGTCATCGCGCATCTGGTCAAGGCCAACATGGCACCGGAAGCGGGCACCGGCTGGCACCGCCACGAGGCGGACTTCCAGATCGTCATCATGGTCAAGGGCTGGGCCCGCTTCATGTACGAGGACAAGGAAACCCTGGTCGAGGCCGGCGACGTGGTGCACCAGCGGCCGGGCATCCGGCATTTCCTGTTCGACTACTCGCCCGACATGGAGTACCTGGAGATCGTCTCGCCGGCGGACTTCAAGAGCATCGACGTCGAACCGGTGTGCGAGATTCCGCCGCCCACGCCCTGGCCCTGAAACGCACTTGTCGGGCGCCGGCAGACATCTGCAAAAGCGCCGATAAACTCCTCGCGTCTCACAAAAACCGACAACAACCGAGGAGAGAGAACTTGCGTATTCATACTGTCCGCCTGACGGCCGGCTTGCTGCTCGCGTGCGCCCTAGCGGCCACCAACACCGGCAACGCCGCCACGTCTGCCACCCCCGCCACTTCCGCGGCTCCGGCCACCGCATCCACGGCGAACTCGCTGGAGGCCGAACAGGAAGCCGCCTTCAAGGCCGCCAAGGCCGTGCAGAAGGTCGGCCCCGCCGACATCCCGCTGCGCGACCAGGCCCACCTGAAGCTGCCGGCCGGCTACATCTGGGTGCCGACACCCGCGGCCGCACAGCTCATGCGCAGCATGGGCAACCGCACCGACGACACCTTCATCGGCGCCATCTTTCCCGCCAACGACGATGCCGACTGGATGGCCGTCGTCAAGTTCGTGAAAGAGGGCTACATCAAGGACGACGACGCAAAGGACTGGAACGCCGACGACCTGCTCAAGAGCCTGAAGGAAGGCACCGAGGCCGCGAACGAAGAGCGCGCCAAGCGCGGCATCCCCGGCATCGAGGTCACGGGCTGGGCGCAGAAGCCGCAGTACGAAGCCGCCACGCACCGCCTCGTGTGGTCGGCCCTCTCGAAGAAGAAGGGCTCCACAGGAGACAACCAGGGCGTCAACTACAACACCTATGCGCTGGGCCGCGAGGGCTACCTGAGCCTGAACCTCATCACCAACGCGAAAGACCTGGACACCTACAAGCCCGACGCCGCCAAACTGCTGGGCGCACTGCAGTACGACGACGGCAAGAAGTACGCGGACTTCAATTCGTCCACCGACAAGGTCGCCGCCTACGGCCTCGCCGCATTGGTGGCAGGCGTTGCCGTGAAGAAGCTGGGCCTGTTCGCACTCGCGCTGGCCTTCCTGGCCAAGTTCGCGAAGATCGCGGTCGTGGCCGGTGGCGCTGCGCTCTGGGGCATCGCCAAGATCTTCAAGAAGAAGCCCGAGGCTTGACGCGCAACAAGGGACAGGCGCCATGGTCAAGCTGCTGCTGGTCCTGCTGAGCGCGGGCAAGCTCGGCAAGCTGCTGCTCTCGGGCGGCACGATGCTGCTCTCGGTGGTCGCCTATGCCTTCGTGTTCGGCTGGCGCTATGCGGCGGGGTTCGTCGCGCTCATCCTCGTGCACGAGATGGGCCACTACCTCGCGGCGAAGCAGCGCGGCCTCGATGTCGGACTGCCCACCTTCATTCCGTTCGTCGGTGCATGGATCGAACTGAAGGACCAGCCGCACGACGTCGAGACCGAAGCCTGGGTCGGCTTCGGCGGCCCGCTGCTGGGCAGCCTCGCAGCGCTGGCCTGCTATTTCGTGGCGCGCGAATCGGACAGCCGGCTGCTGCTGGCGCTGGCCTACGCGGGCTTCTTCATCAACCTCTTCAACCTGATCCCGCTCTCACCCTTCGACGGCGGACGCATCACCGCGGTGCTCACGCCGCGCGTGTGGCTGGTGGGCGTGCCGGTGCTCGCGGCCCTGTTCTTCTGGCGGCCGAGCCCGATGCTGATTTTGGTGGCGGTGCTGGCCGCGCCGCAGGTGATGCGGGCCTGGAAGTACGACCCGAAGGACCCGGCCAACCAGCAGTACTACGCCGTCTCCACCGAGACGCGGGTGACGTACAGCGTGTACTACATCGGCCTCTTGGCGTTCCTGGCGGTGATGGCGCACGACACCCATGAAATGCTGGGCGCGGCGCGCAGCCTCACAGGCAGCTGACTTCAGCGGCCCGTGAAACGCGGCGCCCGCTTCGCAACAAAAGCCGCCACGCCTTCGCGCGCGTCCGCGCTGCCCGCACGCTCGCGCAGCAGCCTTTGCTCCATCGCGAAGTGCGCCTCGATGGGCCGGGCCGGGGCGCCGCCGCACAGGGCCTTGATGCCGGCGAACGACGCGCTCGCACCGGCAGCCAGCCGCGCCACCAGCGCTTCGCTCGCGGCCGCGAGCTCGGCATCCGGATAGACCGCATCCACGGCGCCCGACGCGAGGCAGCGTTGGCTGTCGATGGCTTCGCTGAGCATCAGCCACTGCTGCGCCCGCACCGGCCCCACGCGGCGCGAGAGAAAGTACGAAGCACCCGCATCCGGCGACAGGCCGATGGACGCATAGCCCGTGCGCAGCTTCATCGATTCCGCCGCCAGCACGAAATCACCGCACAACGCGAGCCCCACGCCCGCACCGCCCGCCGGTCCGTTCACGGCAACCACCAGCGGCGCCGGATTCGCCGAGAGGCGCAGCAAGGCGGGATGCAGCTGGTCCAGCAAATCGTTCACCAGCTCGGGCAGCCGCTCGCCGGCCGCGACGAACTCGTCGATGTCGCCACCCGCGCAGAACGCCCTGCCCTCGCCGGTCAGCAAGATGGCACGCGGCTGCTGTTCGAGCACCTCGTCGATGGCACGCGCGAGCGTCCGGCCGCTCGCCGATGTCAGCGCGTTCGCGCTCCCGGGCCGCTTCAGCACGATGCGGCCGATGTCGTCCTGCACGCCCCAGGCGATGCCTTCGACGGTCTGCATCTCAGATTCCGGTCAGGCCGCCGGTGCACATCAGCGTCTGCCCGCTCACATAGTCCGATTCGGGCGCGCACAGCAGGTACACCGCGCCGGCCGCTTCCTCGGGTGTGCCGCCGCGACCGAGCGGAATCGACTGCTCCATCATCGCGAGCAAGCCGGGGTTGACGCCGACCTTGATCTCGCGGCCTTCGATGTTGGCCGTGGCCGCCTCGGCGGTGCTCGCGGTCAGCCGCGTCTGGATGAAGCCGAAGGCCACGCAATTGACCGTGACGTTCATGCGCCCCCACTCCTTGGCCAACGTCTGCGTCATGCCGACGATGCCGGCCTTGGCGGTCGAGTAGTTGGCCTGCCCCGCGTTGCCGAAGAGGCCCGCCACCGAGGAGATGTTGACCACCTTGCGCACCACGCGTTGGCCCGCTTCGCCCTCGGCCTTGGCGAGCGCGCGGATCACCGGTTGCGCGGCGCGCAGGATGCGGAACGGCGCCGTCAGGTGCACGTCGATCATGGCGTACCACTGCTCGTCGGTCATCTTCTGGAGCACGTTGTCCCAGGTGTAGCCGGCGTTGTTCACGATGATGTCGAGGCCCTTGTATTCGCTCACTGCGGTGCCGATGAACCGCTCGGCGAAGTCCGGCGCCGAGACGCTGCCGATGCAGGCCACCGCCTGCCCGCCCGCCGCGCGGATGGCCTGCACGGTTTCCTCGGCGGGCTCGGCATCGAGGTCGTTGACGACGATGCGTGCGCCTTCCGAAGCGAGCTTGAGCGCGATCGCGCGGCCGATGCCGCGGCCCGATCCGGTGATGAGGGCGACCTTGCCTTCGAGCTTGAGTGTCATATTCATTTTTCTTTCGTGGAATGGATCAGCGCAGCGCCACCAGCGCCTCGCCGGCGATGCGCGCCTGGCCGTACTGGTTGGCGCTCTGCACCTCGACGCGCACGCAGCGCTCGCCGTTGTGCTCGAGCTTCTCGACCACGCGGCCGGTGCAGCGCACCGCATGGCCGATGTGGGTGATGCCCTGGAAGCGCACGTCGAAGCGGCGCAGCTGCGATTGCGGCGCCCACTGCGTGAGCAGCCGGCCGAGCCAGGCCATGCCCAGCATGCCCTGCGCGAACACGTCGGGCATGCCGGCCCTGCGCGCGAAGTCGGTGTCGATGTGGATGGGGTTGTGGTCGCCCGAAGCACCTGCGAAGAGCGCGAGCGTGGTACGGTTGACGGGCGCAAGTTGCAGCGGCGGAAGTTCGTCGCCGATCTGGATGCTGTCGTAGGTGGGGGTGGTCATCGCGCGTTCTTTCTTCAGTGGCGGCAGACGATCACCGTGCGCAGTTCGGCCACGAGTTCATCGCGCTGGTTGGTGGCGCGCGAGGTCTTCACGACGAATTCGAGCGCGCCGTTCTTCTTGTCGTAGATGTCGCTGATGGTGGAGCGCACCGTCACCGTGTCGCCCACGCAGGCGGATCGGTGGTAGCTGAAGCTCTGCTCGCCGTGCAGCAGCTTCGAGAGCGGAATCTGCAGATCGTCGAGCATCTGGCTCGAGGCGCCCGAGTCCAGCTCGGCCGCAAAAAGGAAGGTGGGCGGCGCGGGCAGGTCGGGGTAGCCGGCATCACGCGCGGCAGCGGCATCGGTGTAGACCGGGTCGGTCTCGCCGATGGCCTTGGCGAAGAACTGCAGCCGCGTGCGCTCGATGGGCAGCACCGAGGCGGGCAGTTCGTGGCCGATCCATTTCTTGTCGATCATGTGTTTCCCTTCAAACGCGTTCGTAGAGCGTGACCACGCAGGCGCCGCCCAACCCGAGGTTGTGCTGCAGCGCCATGCGCGCGCCTTCGACCTGGCGTTTGTCTGCCGTGCCGCGCAGTTGCTGGACCAGCTCCGTGCATTGCGCGAGCCCTGTCGCCCCGAGCGGATGGCCCTTCGACAGCAGCCCGCCCGACGGGTTGGTCACCACCTTGCCGCCATAGGTGTTGTCGCCATCGACCACGAACTTCTCCGCGCCACCGACCGGGCAGAGGCCCAGCGCTTCGTAGCTCAGGAGTTCGTTGTGCGCGAAGCAATCGTGCAGCTCGACCACGTCGATGTCCTGCGGGCCGACGCCTGCCGCGTCGTACACCTTCTGCGCGGCTTCCTGCGCCATGCTGAAGCCGACCACCTCGCGCATGTCGCGGCTCTCGAAGGTCACGGCGCGGTCGGTGGTCATGGCCTGCGCCTTGATGCGCACGCTGCGGTCCAGGCCGTGGCGTTCGGAAAAGCGCGGCGAGCAGACGATGGCCGCGGCCGCGCCGCAGGTGGGCGGGCAGGCCATGAGCCGCGTCATCACGCCGGGCCACATGACGGGCGCGGCCATCACCTCGTCTTCGGTGACGACGGTGCGGAACAGCGCGACCGGGTTGTTCGACGCATGGCGGCTCGCCTTGGCGCGGATCTTCGCGAAGGTGGACATCTGCGTGCCGTACTGCTGCATGTGCGCGAGACCCGCGCCGCCGAAGTAGCGCAGCGCGAGCGGCACCTGCTCGTTGCCGACCAGCTCGTCGGTGATGGTCTCGAAATTGTCGAAAGGGCTCGGGCGGTCGTTGAACACCGCGCCCAGCGCCCCCGGGCTCATGTGCTCGAAGCCCAGCGCGAGCACGCAGTCGGCCGCGCCGCTGGCCACGGCCTGGCGCGCGAGGAACAGCGCGGTCGAACCGGTCGAGCAGTTGTTGTTGACGTTGACGACCGGGATGCCGGTCATGCCCACTTCGTACAGCGCGCGCTGGCCGGCGGTGGAGTCGCCGTACACGTAGCCCACGTAGGCCTGCTGGATCAGCTCGTAGCCGATTCCCGCATCCTTGAGCGCGGCATTCGTGGCGTGCGCGGCCATCTGCGGATAGGGCTGGTTCGCGCCCGGCTTGGTGAAGGGGATCATGCCGACCCCGACCACGTAGACGTCTTGACTCATGAAGGTTTCCTGGAGGTTGTTTGAATTGAAAAGGCTCAGGCCACCGCACGCTGGCGGTCTTGCCAGAAAGGCTCGCGCAGCCTGGTCTTGAGCACCTTGCCCGCGCCCGAGAGCGGCAGCGCATCGACGATGGCCACGCTGCGCGGGCACTTGTAGCCCGCGATCAGCGCCTTGCAGTGCGCGATGAGCTCGTCGTCGCGAATGCCTTGCCCGGGCTTGAGCACCAGCGCCGCATGCACCGCCTCGCCCCACTCCTCGCTCGGGATGCCGATGACCGCGCAGGCCGCCACCGCGGGATGCTGGGTGATGGCGTTCTCGACCTCGGCCGAGTAGATGTTCTCGCCGCCGCTGATGATCATGTCCTTGAGGCGGTCGACCACGAAGATGTAGCCGTCGCCGTCCATGTAGGCGCCGTCGCCGGTGTGCATCCAGCCGTCGCGGATGGCGGCTGCGGTCTGCTCGGGCTTGTTCCAGTAGCCCTGCATCACGTTGGGCCCGCGCACCGCCACTTCGCCCACGGTACCGCGCGGCGCCTCGGTGCCGTCGGCATCGACGATGCGCACTTCGGTGCAATAGCTCGCGCGGCCGGCCGAGCGCAGCTTGCCGAGCTTGCGGCCCTCGGCCGTGTGGTTGCGCGCGGGGTTGATGGTGGCCAGCGGCGAGAGCTCGGTCATGCCGTAGGCCTGCACGAAGTCCACGCCCGGGAAAGCATCCATCGCACGGTTGAGCACCGCCTCCGAAATGGGCGATGCGCCGTAGGTGATGCACTTCAGGCTCGCGAGGTCGCGCGGCTCGCGCATCGCAGGATGGTCCACGAGCATCTGGATCATCGTGGGCACGAGCAGGATGTGGGTCACGCGATCTTTCTCGATGGCGTCGAGCACGCCCTCGGGACTGAACATCGGGATGATCGAATGCGTGTTGCCTTCGAGCCAGTGCGGCGTGGCCAGCCCCATGTCGGCCAGATGGAACATCGGCGCGGCATGCAGGTAGCAGCCGCCGGGGGGTGCCAGGTGCTCCGCATGCAGCGCGAGGCCCGAGCTGCACATGTTGGTGTGGCTGAGCATCACGCCCTTGGGAAAACCGGTGGTGCCGCCGGTGTAGAAGATGCCGGCCAGGTCTTCGTCGCGGCGGGCGGCATCGGGCACGGGCGCGGATGTGTCGAGCAGTGCCTCGTAGCCGTGCATGCGCGCGGGCAGCGCGCCGTCGCCGCAGTAGATCACCTCGCGCAGGCTCGTGGCCTGTTCGCGCATCTGCTCGACCATGGGGCGGAAGGTCTGGTCGACCAGGAGGATGGTCGAGCCCGAGTCCTCCAGCGAATAGAGGATTTCCGCAGCCGACCATCGGATGTTGCAGGGGTTGAGCACCCCGCCGCCCCAGGGCACGGCCATCTGGTATTCGAGGTAGCGGGCCGAGTTGAGCGAAAGCATCGCCACGCGATCGCCCGTCTGCATGCCCAGCTTCTGCAGCGCGCCCGCGAGGCGCGCAACGCGTTCGCCGTATTCGCGGAAGCCGAGGGTGCGGCCGGCAAAGCGCACGGCCGGTTTGTCCGGGTGCTGCTGCAGGCTGCGGTGAAGCGACTGGGTGAGGTACATGCAATGTCTCCGTCTCTTTCTTGTGTTGCCGGATGGTAGAAATCCGGCCCTCACCGGACCATTGCGCTTCGCTTCGATCGCATTGCAGAAAACGTCAATCGACACGGTGGCCTGCTTGGTGTCTGATCGCCCGGTCCCATGCTGCAACCACCCGTCACCATTCCGATCGCCTTTGTCGAGGGCATGCTTTCGGGCATCCGCGCCCGGGGCGCCGATGCGCCCATCGACATCGGCACCGCGCTGGAAGACGCTGGCATCGCGCCGTCACTGCTCGAAGAAACGGCCGCCCGCGTGACCGCCGAGCAATACGTGGCGCTGTTCGCGCTGCTGATGAAGCGGCTGGACGACGAGGCCCTGTGCTTTCTCACGCGGCGCCTGCGTTGCGGCAGCTTCGCGCTGATGCTGCGTTCCACGCTGGGCGCGCCCACCTTCGAAGTGGCGCTGCGCCGGGTGGCGCACACCTTCAGCCTGCTGCAGGACGACCTCTCGCTGGTGCTGCTGCACGAAGGTCCGCTCGCCGGCTTCGGCCTGCAGTTGAACAACATGCAGGCGCCGCACCAGAACTTCCTGCACGAGTTGATGCTGCGGGTGTACTGGCGGCTCTTCGCATGGCTGCACGGCGGACGGCTGGTGGCACGGCGTTTCGATTTCGGTTTCGAGCTGCCGCCCTATGCCGATGGCTACGCCAAGGTGTTCCCCGGCCCGCTGCAGTTCGGCCAGCCGCTGTCGGCCGTGTGGTTCGACGCCAGCGCGCTCGCCACGCCGGTGCACCGCGATGCGCACGCGATGCAGGTCTTTCTCGCGGCCTCGCCGGCCAACGTGATCCTGCCCCGGCTGGCCGAGCAGGCGGTGAGCGCGAAAGTGCGTGCGGTGTTGCAGCAGAACCGGCCGGCGTGGGCCGACCTCGCGACCACGGCGGGCAGCCTGCACATGTCGGTGAGCACCTTGCAGCGCCACCTGGCGACGGAAGGCACGTCGTTCCAGTCGCTGAAGGACCAGCTGCGGCGCGACGTGGCCATCGTGCGGCTCAACACCAGCAGCGTGCCGCTCGCGGCGCTGGCCGAGGAGTTGGGCTTTGCCGACAGCGCGGCGTTCCAGCGGGCCTTCAAGACCTGGACCGGCGGTGCGCCAGGGTCGTACCGATCGGCAGTGGCGCGCGCGGCGCCTCGTGCAGGCAACGGCCCGCCCGCTGGCTCAGGCTAGAGCGAAACGACGATGCCGCTGACCAGCAACGCAGCGAAGAGCGCGAACACGCCGCGCCACGATGCCGGGCGCGACTCCACCCAGCGGTAGAGCAGCGCAGCCGCGGCCACCGAAAGGCCGAAGGTCGCCACCATGCCCAGCAGGTCGAGCCACGGCCCGTGCGGCGCGAGGTTTGCCACGAGGGCGTTCATGGCGAGAAGCACCGGAAAGTGGATCAGGAACAGCGAGTACGACATGCGCCCCAGGCGCTGCAGCGGCACCGCCAGCACCGGCCACTTTGCCGGCGACAGCCAATGCCAGTGCTGCGCGAGCGCGATCAGCAGCGCTGTCACCAGCGCCGTCGCGATGCGGCTGCGCCATTCGACCGCCAGCGCCCCCGCCCCCATCAGGAGCAGCAACGCGACCGCGCTTTGCCAGGTGCTGGCCCGTGTCGCGCGGCCGATCCAGAAAACCAGCATGCCCAGCCCATAGGCACCGAAGAAATAAAGCGCGGTGCCGTCGAGGCTGGCGTTGCGGTTGAAGAGCACCAGCGAGCTCACGGCCAGCGCGAGCACCAGCAGCACGGGCATCCACCGCGACGACGGATTGGCAGTGCTGCCCGGCGTCGGCGGGCTCAGCATGGCCGGAAGGCCCACGAGCACCAGCGCCAGCGCGAACAGCTGGAAATCGATGGCCACGTACCAGACGCCGGTGGACAGCGACTCGTAGCCCAGGAGGTCCTGCAGCAGCAGCCCATGCGCAAACAACTGGCCGATGCTCGGCGATGCCGGCACCACGTCTTCATCGAGCCACGGCCGCACCAGCGCGGCCACCAGCACGCAGACGGTGAGCGCAGCCAGGTACGGCATCACCAGCCGTCCATAGCGCTGCAGGATGCGCGCGATGGGCCGGTCGACGCGCAACAGGCCGTCCGGCGCCAGGCTCGCCGCCGCGAGGAAGCCCGCGATCACGAGGAACACCTGCACTGCGAGCCGGCCGTCGTCGGCCAGCCAGCCGAAGAAATCGGGCGCGAGCCCGTACGCGCCCGCGGGCATCGGCCCGTAGCGCGAGAGGTGGTGTCCGACGATCACCGCGCAGGCGAGGCCCTTGGCCACGTCGAGCAACGGCATGCGCCCTGGCGAAGAGGACGCGATGGCAGGAGCCATGGTCAGCCGTCGCTCAAAGAGCGAGCCGTTGCCTTGCTTCCTGGTATTCGCGCTTGAGCTTGTCAATGAAGGCCGCGGCGCTGGCCACCTCGGTCACGGCGCCGATGCCCTGGCCCGAGCCCCAGATGTCTTTCCAGGCCTTGGCCTTGCTGCCGTCGCCGCTCGCGAAGTTCATGGTCTTGAGATCGCCTTCGGGCAGGTTCGCGGGGTCCATGCCGGCCGCGACGATGCTGGGTGCGAGGTAGTTGCCGTGCACGCCGGTGAAGAGGTTCGAATAGACGATGTCGTCCGAGTTGCCGTCCACGATCGCCTGCTTGTATTCGTCGCTCGCACGCGCCTCTTCGGTCGCGATGAAGGCGGTGCCGATGTAGGCGAAATCCGCACCCATGGCCTGCGCCGCGAGCACCGCACCGCCGGAAGCGATGGAGCCCGACAGCGCAATGGGGCCGTCGAACCACTGGCGGATTTCCTGTACCAGCGCGAACGGGCTCTTCACGCCCGCATGGCCGCCCGCACCGGCTGCCACGGCGATGATGCCGTCGGCACCCTTCTCGATCGCCTTCTGCGCGAACTTGTTGTTAATGATGTCGTGCAGCGTCACGCCGCCGTAGCTGTGCACCGCGTCGTTCACGTCGGTGCGCGCGCCCAGCGAGGTGATGACGATCGGCACCTTGTACTTCACGACCATCTCCATGTCGTGCTCCAGGCGGTCGTTGCTCTTGTGCACGATCTGGTTGATGGCGAAGGGCGCGGCGGGCTTGTCGGGGTTGGCCTTGTTGTAGGCCGCGAGTTCTTCGGTGATCTCGATCAGCCACTCTTCGAGCTGCGCCGCGGGGCGCGCGTTGAGCGCGGGCATCGAGCCGACCACGCCGGCCTTGCATTGCGCGATCACGAGCTTGGGGTTGCTGATGATGAACAGCGGCGAGCCGATGATCGGCAGCGGCAGGTTCGCGAGGACGGGGGGCAGCTTGGACATTTTGTCTCCGGAAATGGATTCGGTTTTATAAGAGAAGGAGGCCCGTGCCGCCGGTCAGATGGGCGACACGGAACCTGACTCAGAACGCGTCGAGGGCCAGCGCCGTGACGCTCTCGGCGCCATCGACGATGCTGTCGCGGATGCCCGGCACCTTGTTGAGGATGTGCTCGGCGTAGAAGCGCGCGGTCGTGATCTTGGCGAGCATGAAGTCGGTGTCGAAGCTGCGCGAAGCGAGGTCTTCCGCAATGATCAGCGAGCGTGCCAGCTGCCAGCCAGCCACGAGGTTGCCCGCGAGCATCAGGTACGGCACGCTGCCCGCGAACACCGCATTGGGCGATGCCTTGGTCTGGCCCGCGACGAAGTCGACCACTTCGATGAAGGCTTCGCGCGCGGCCTTGAGGCGCTTGTGCACCGATGCGGCTGCGGCGCTGTCGCTCTTGGCGAGCTCGGCCTCGGTCTTCTCGATCTGCGCGGCGATGGCCTTGGCAGTCTGGCCGCCGTCGCGCGCGGTCTTGCGGCCCACGAGGTCGTTGGCCTGGATCGCGGTGGTGCCTTCGTAGATCGTGAGGATCTTCGCGTCGCGGTAGTACTGCGCCGCGCCCGTCTCCTCGATGAAGCCCATGCCGCCGTGCACCTGCACGCCGAGCGAGGTCACCTCCAGGCTCATCTCGGTGCTGTAGCCCTTGACCAGCGGCACCATGAATTCGTAGAAGGCCTGGTTCTGCTTGCGCGCATCCGCATCGGGGTGGTGGTGCGCGGCGTCGTAGGCAGCGGCGGCGACCGAGGCCATGGCACGGCAGCCTTCGGTGTAGGCGCGCATCGTCATCAGCATGCGCTTGACGTCCGGGTGATGAATGATCGGTGCGCTGGCGTTGATGGAGCCATCGACCGGACGGCTCTGCACGCGGTCTTTCGCGTAGGCCACGGCGTGCTGATAGGCCCGCTCGGCAATCGCGATGCCCTGCATGCCCACCGCGTAGCGGGCCGAGTTCATCATGATGAACATGTACTCGAGGCCGCGGTTTTCCTGGCCGACGAGGTAGCCGATGGCGCCACCGTGGTCGCCGTACTGCAGCACGGCGGTCGGCGAGGCCTTGATGCCCATCTTGTGCTCGATGCTCACGCAGTGCACATCGTTGCGTTCGCCTAGTGCACCATCCTTGCCGACCATGAACTTGGGCACCACGAACAGGCTGATGCCCTTCACGCCTTCGGGCGCGCCGGTCACGCGGGCCAGCACGAGGTGCACGATGTTCTCGGCCATGTCGTGCTCACCGTAGGTGATGAAGATCTTGGTGCCGAACACCTTGTAGGTGCCGTCGGGCTGCGGCTCGGCGCGGCTGCGCACCATGGCCAGGTCGCTGCCGGCCTGCGGCTCGGTAAGGTTCATCGTGCCGGTCCACTGGCCGCTCACGAGCTTTTCGAGGTACACCGCCTTCAGTTCGTCTGAGCCTGCGGTGAGCAGCGCTTCGATGGCGCCGTCGCTCAGGAGCGGGCACAGCGCGAAGCTCATGTTGGCCGAGTTGAGCATCTCGCCGCAGGCGGCGCCAATGGTCTTGGGCAAGCCTTGGCCGCCGAAGTCCGACGGATGCTGAAGACCTTGCCAGCCACCCGAGACGTACTGCGCGAAGGCGTCCTTGAAACCCGGCGTGGTGGTGACTTCACCGCCCTTGAACGACGAGGGGTTGCGGTCGCCTTCGATGTTCAGCGGCGCCACCACGTCCTGGTTGAAGCGCGCGCACTCCTCGAGCACGGCCTGCGCGGTTTCGAGGCCTGCGTCCTCGAAGCCGGGCAGCTTGGCGATCTCGCCGATGTTGGCCAGGTGCTCGATGTCGAACAGCATGTCCTTGAGGGGGGCGGTGTAGCTCATGTCTTGTCTCCAGATACAGCGGATACGAAAAGGGCATCGCGAACGATGCCCTCCGGCTCAATGCGGCGATGCGGTCAGAGCGCCTTCACCAGTTCGGGCACGGCCACGAACAGGTCGGCCACGAGGCCGTAGTCAGCCACCGAGAAGATCGGCGCTTCCTCGTCCTTGTTGATCGCCACGATCACCTTGGAGTCCTTCATGCCGGCCAGATGCTGGATCGCGCCCGAGATGCCCGCTGCGATGTACAGCTGCGGCGCCACGATCTTGCCGGTCTGGCCCACTTGCCAGTCGTTCGGGGCGTAGCCTGCATCGACGGCTGCGCGGCTGGCGCCCAGGCCTGCGTTGAGCTTGTCGGCCAGCGGGGCCATCACTTCGGTGAACTTCTCGGCGCTGCCGAGGGCACGTCCGCCCGAGACGATGATCTTGGCGGCCGTCAGTTCGGGGCGTTCGCTCTTGGTGACTTCGCGGCCGACGAAGCTCGACTTGCCGCTATCGGCTACGCCTTCAGCGGTTTCGACGGTGGCGCTGCCACCCGTTGCTGCGGCTGCATCGAAGCCGGTCGTGCGGACCGTGATCACCTTGGTGGCATCGCTGCTCTGCACGGTAGCAATCGCGTTGCCGGCATAGATCGGGCGCTCGAAGGTGTCGGGGCTGACAACCAGGGTGATGTCGCTGATCTGCGCCACGTCCAGCTTGGCGGCCACGCGCGGGGCGACGTTTTTGCCGTTGGCGGTGGAGGGGAACAGGATGTGGCTGTAGTTGGCCGCAATCGCGAGGACTTGAGCAGCGACGTTTTCAGCGAGGTTCTCGGCCAGGCTCGGGCTGTCGGCCACGATGACCTTGGTGACGCCCGCGATCTGTGCTGCGGCCTTGCCGGCTTCAGCGGCGTTGGCACCGGCCACCAGCACGTGAACATCGCCGCCGCAGGCCAATGCAGCAGTCACGGTGTTGAGGGTCGCGGGCTTGACGGTCGCGTGGTCGTGTTCGGCAATAACAAGTGCGGTCATGTTCAGATCACCTTCGCTTCGTTCTTCAGTTTGTCCACCAGCGTTGCCACATCAGGCACCTTGATGCCGGCACCGCGCTTGGGCGGCTCGCTGACCTTCAGGGTCTTCAGGCGGGGCTTCACATCGACGCCCAGGTCTTCGGGCTTGAAGACATCGAGCTGCTTCTTCTTGGCCTTCATGATGTTGGGCAAGGTGACGTAGCGCGGCTCGTTCAGGCGCAGGTCGGTCGTGATGACTGCGGGCAGCGTGAGGGTCAGCGTTTCCATGCCACCGTCGACTTCGCGTGCAACGGTGACCTTGTCGGCGGCCAGGTCGACCTTGGAGGCGAAGGTGGCCTGGGGCACGTCTGCGAGTGCAGCCAGCATCTGGCCGGTCTGGTTCGCGTCGTCATCGATGGCTTGCTTGCCGAGGATGACGAGCTGGGGCTGTTCCTTGTCGACCAGCGCCTTCAGGAGCTTGGCCACGGCCAAGGGTTGGAGCTCTTCGGTCGTTTCGACCAAGATGCCGCGGTCCGCACCGATGGCCATCGCGGTGCGCAGGGTTTCCTGGCACTTGGCATCGCCGCAGGAGACGGCGATCACTTCGGTGACCATGCCCTTCTCTTTGAGGCGAACCGCTTCTTCGACAGCGATCTCGTCGAAGGGGTTCATGCTCATCTTGACGTTGGCAATGTCCACCCCGGTGCCGTCGCTCTTGACGCGCACCTTCACGTTGTAGTCGACGACCCGTTTGACAGGTACAAGAACCTTCATTGACTTGACTCCATTGGATTGCAAAAAGGGGGCTTCGAGGGCAGCCGATCATTCTAGGACGCGACCTTTGCAGCCTCTCCGTTCTTCCTGTAGGCACCACCTGCCTAAAAAGAACGATCGTGCTTTTTCACGATTATAAAACAGCGTCGGGGGCTGGCGCCATTCCCGCCGGCAAAGATTCCACGCGGAGCACGCGCTGCGGGTAAGGAATGTCAATTCCCGCGCCACGCAGCCCTTCGAGAATCGCGATGTTGATGGCCGAGCGCAGGTTGTCCTTGCCCTTGTCCGGATCGGCCACCCAGAAATGCAGGCTGAACTCCAGGCCGTCGGGCGCGAAGTTCACGAGATAGGCCACAGGCGCGGGGTCGGTCATCACCCGCGGCTGCGCCTTGGCCGCCTCGCACAGGACGGCCTGCACCTGCGCCACGTCGCTCTCGTAGCCCACCACGATGTTGGTCGTGATGTTGAACTTGCGGTCGGCCAGCGAGAGGTTTTCCACCCGGCTGGTGATCAGCGATTCGTTCGGCACGATGGCCTCGCGCCCGTTGCCCGCGCGGATGAGCGTGTAGCGGGTCTTGATGTCGGTGATGCGGCCTTCGAAGGTGTCGACCTTCACGTTGTCCCCGATGCGGATCGAGCGCTCCAGCAGGATCACGAAGCCGCTCACATAGTTGGCCGCCAGCTTCTGCAGCCCGAAGCCCAGGCCCACGCCGAGCGCACCGCCCAGCACCGAGAGCGCCGTGAGGTCCACCCCCACCGCCGACAGCGCGAACAGCAAGCCGATCAGCAGCAGGAAGGCGCGCACCGCGTTCGACGCAACCTTGCGCATCGACAAGTCGGTGACGGCCTCGCGCAGGATGCGCTTTTCGATGGTCGAGGCGATCCACAGCGCGATCACCAGCACCAGCCCGGCCGACAGCACGCCCTGGAAGATCGTCTGCACGCTCACGCGCGTCTTGCCGAAGGCCAGCGTGATGTTGTCCAACTCGGCCAGCACGGGCGGCAGGAGCCCGACGATCCAGAGCACGGCCGCGATCCACGCGAGCCACGAGATCGTGCGCTCGATCAGCCGCACTAGGTTGGAGGTGGGAAACACCGCCCTGAGCACCCGCGCGAACAGCCGGATGACCGCCAGCGACAGGAACACCGACACCGCGATGCGCAGCACCAGCACCGGCTGAAAATCAATCACCACGCGCCGTGCGAGATCGGTGAACACCAGCGACAGCAGCGGGAACAACAGGCCGTCGAAAGTGCTTTCGCCGAACCAGATGGAGTCCTTGGGCTGGTCGCGTCCGAACCATTTGCAGATGGCCCAGGCCAGGGCCACGCAGGCCACCAGCACGGTCAATTCGATGCCGATGCCGCGTGCATCGACCGCGCTCAGGCGTTGTGTGAAGTCGTTGAAGTTCATCAGTCCGGGGCCGTTCGGGCTGAGCTTGTCGAAGCCTTGCGCAGCGCTTCGACAAGCTCAGCGTGAACGGACTGTCTTTCGATCAGGAATTCGAATCAGAGGTCTGCGAGCACGCGAATGTGCGCTTCCACGCTGCGCGCGAGCGCATCGAGGTTGTAGCCGCCCTCGAGCACCGAGACGATGCGGCCGCGCGCATGGCGCCGGGCGACATCGCGGATGCGGCTCGTGATCCAGGCAAAGTCGTTCTCGGTGAGGCCGAGCTGGCCCAGGTCGTCGTCGCGGTGGGCGTCGAAGCCCGCGCTGATGAAGACCATTTGCGGGCGGAACTCCTCGAGCCGCGGCATCCAGGCGGCCTCGATCAGTTCGCGCACATCCATGCCGCGGGTGTAGGCCGGGATTGGCAGGTTCAGCATGTTCGGCGCCGGATGCTCAGTGCCGCTGTACGGATAGAACGGGTGCTGGAAGAAGCCGACCATCAACACGCGCGGATCGTTCGAGAGGATGTTCTCGGTGCCGTTGCCGTGGTGCACGTCGAAATCGACGATGGCCACGCGGTCGTAGCCGTGCACTTCGAGCGCATGGCGCGCCGCGATCGCGATGTTGTTGAAGAAGCAGAAGCCCATCGCCTGCTCGCGGCAGGCATGGTGGCCCGGCGGGCGCACCGAGCAGAAGGCGTTCTCGATGTCGCCGGCGATCACCGCGTCGGTCGCGGCAATGGCGGCGCCTGCGCCCCGGCGCGCGGCCAGCAGGGTGAAGCGGTTCAGGGAGGTGTCGGGGTCGAGCTGCGCGTGGTCGGGGCCGCCGGCGGGTTCGTCGGCCACCAGGCGCTGGTGAAGCTCCTCGAGATGCTCGACGTGCCCGACGCTGTGGGCCCGGGTGAGCTGCTCCAGCGTGGCCAGCGGCACGTCGCAATGCTCGAGCGCATCGCCGACGCCAGTGAGAAGCAGCCGGTCTTCGATGGCATCCAGTCGCTCGGGGCACTCGGGATGACCCCGGCCCATGTCGTGCTTCCAGAAGTCGCGGTGTGTGAAGTAGCCTGTCTTGCCCATGTGTCTCTGTCGCCACGTCTAGACCTCACGCGGCATGGGGCCGGCGGGTCTTACGGTATCGTTTGCATATGGATACAAATATGGACGTTGCTGCGAAGCTTGCCACTTTGCTGAGTCAGCTTAACACGGTGATCGTCGGCAAAGAGGCGCAGGTGCGCGACTGCGTGGCCTGCCTGCTCGCGGGCGGCCACCTGCTGATCGAGGATGTGCCGGGGGTCGGCAAGACCACCCTCGCCCACGCGCTCTCGCACACCTTCGGCCTGCAGTTTTCGCGGGTCCAGTTCACCGCCGACCTGATGCCGGGCGACCTGTCGGGCGTGGCGATCTACGACCGCGGCCAGCAGGCCTTCGTGTTCCACCCCGGGCCGATCTTTGCCCAGGTGCTGCTGGCCGACGAAATCAACCGCGCAAGCCCCAAGACCCAGAGCGCCCTGCTCGAGGCGATGGAAGAAAAGCAGGTCACCATCGAAGGCGAGACCCGCCCGCTGCCCACGCCCTTCTTCGTGATCGCCACGCAGAACCCGCAGGACCAGTTGGGCACCTTCGCGTTGCCCGAATCGCAACTCGACCGCTTCCTGATGCGCATCTCGCTCGGCTACCCCGACCGCGCCGCCGAGCGTTTGCTGCTCTCGAGCGCAGACCGCCGCGAGATGTTGGCGAGCCTTCCGGCGATGCTGACCGCCGGCGAACTCACCGCCATCCAGCAGCGTGTGCAGCAGGTGCATGCCTCCGACGCGCTGCTCAACTATGTGCAGGACCTGATCGCGGCCACGCGCTCGGGCCGCTGGTTCCTGCAGGGCCTCTCGCCGCGCGCCGGCATCGCGGTGCTGCGCGCCGCCAAGGCGCAGGCTCTGCTGGCCAACCGCAGCTACGTCGCGCCCGACGACGTGCAGTCCGTGCTGCCGCAGACGATCGCGCACCGGCTCACGCCCGTGGGCGATGCGGGCCGCGGTGCCGTCGAGCAGGTGCGCGCCATGATCGCGGCCGTACCGCTGCCGTGAATCCGGTCGGCGCCCTGCGCTCGCGCATCGACGGCTGGTTCCTGTCCCGACGGCCGCCGTCGGACACGCTGGAGCTCACGCAGCGCAACGTCTACATCGTGCCCACGCGGGCCGGCTGGACGCTGGCAGCCACGCTGCTGGTGCTGCTGGTCGCGTCGATCAACTACCAGCTCAACCTGGGTTATCTGTTGACCTTCTTGCTGGCCGGCAGCGTCGCGGTGGGGATGCATGTGTGCCACGCCACGCTGCGCGGGCTGGCCATGCGCATGATGCCGCCCGAGGCGCACTACGCCGGGGCCGCAGCCGTCTTCCGGGTCGTGCTGAACAACACGCGGCGCAGCGTGCGCTACGGCATCGGGATGGCGGTGCGCGGCAGCGGGCAATGGGCCTGGACCGACGTGCCGGCCGAAGGCGCTTCCACTGTGGAGATCGCCTTCAAGCCGGAGCGGCGCGGACTGCATCCGGTGCCGCCGCTCACCGCCGAGACGCGCTTTCCGCTGGGTACGTTTCGCGTGTGGACGGTCTGGCGGCCCGCGGCGCAGATGCTGGTGTACCCGACACCCGAGGCCCATCCGCCGCCGCTGCCGCCGGGCGAGCCCTTGTCGGGGCCGGCGGCCGCTTCTGCTGCGCTGCGCGCGCAAGGGGCTGGAGAGTACGACGGCGTGCGGGCGTACCGGCGGGGCGATCCGTTGAAGCTCGTGGTCTGGAAGAAGGCGGCGCGTGCGCAGGCGGCCGGGTCGGAGGACCTTGTCAGCCGGGACACGCAGCACACGCAGCGTGAAGAGCTCTGGCTCGATGCGCAGGTGACCGGGCTTGCGGATACCGAGGCGCGGGTGTCGCGGCTTTGTGCGTGGGTGTTGATGGCGGATCGGCTGGGGGTGGATTACGGGGTTCGGGTTGCTGGGCGGGTGGTGAAGCCTTCTCAGGGGGAGGCTCATAGACGCGCTTGCCTGGAGGCGTTGGCTTTATGTTGAGGTTTTGTGCGTTTTCTTTCCGGGGCCGGGTCTCGCCCCGGCAGGCGACTTACTTTCTTTTGCTTCGCCAAAAGAACGTAAGCAAAGAAAAGGCGACCCTGCTGTCTGCGTCCCTTCGCTTCGCTACGGGCAACCTGCGGTGCTCACGTTTCGCGGGGTCTCGCCCAAACTCGCTTCGCTCAAACAAGGGCGAGCCCTTGTCCGCGAAACGCTCCGCTCCTCGGCGCATACAGAAGGGCTTTCGGACGCGCCATCGCTGCGCTCGGCTTTCAAGACAGTACGGGCCGTCGCTTTGCTCGGCCCGGCCCAGCCCAGCCACTCACCAGACAACAGCCACCAATTCAAGGCGTGCACGCGCAAGCGCGTGCACGCCCTTCGGGCCGAGCGAAGCAATGGCCCGTGTGGTCTCCACCCCCCTCTGGCTGCGCCGAGGAGCGCAGCGTTTCGCGGATCAGGGCTCGCCGCTGTCTGAGCGAAGCGAGTTCGGCGAGACCCCGCGAAACGCGAGCACCGCAGGTTGCCCCGTAGCAACGCGAAGGGGTCGCAGACAGTGGGGTCGCCTTTCTTTTGCCTACTTTTCTTTGGCGAAGCAAAGAAAAGTAGGTCGCCCGCCGGGGCGAGACCCGGCCTCCGCCCTCAAAAAGAGGCACAAAGCATGAACAAGCTCATGCAAAAGCTCTACACCCTCCCAAGAGACGCCAGAGACACCCTCTTCCTCCTGGCAGTCATCGCCCTGATAGTCCTGCCGCAAGTAGAAAACCTGCCTTGGTGGTGCACAGTCCTGACAGCCCTGGTCCTTCTCTGGCGCGGCTCACTGGCCATGGAAGCGCGCCCCTTGCCCAGCAAGTGGTGGCGAATCGCCCTGCTCGCCCTGGCCCTGGCAGGCACCTACGCCACCCACCGCACCCTCCTCGGCCGCGACGCCGGCGTCACGCTCATCGTCATCCTGCTGGCCCTCAAGACCCTCGAGCTGCGCGCCCGAAGAGACGCCTTCGTCGTCTTCTTCCTGGGCTTCTTCGCAATGCTCACGAACTTCTTCTACTCGCAGTCGCTGCTGACGGCCTTCACGATGCTGCTCGCGCTGCTGGGCCTGCTCACCGCGCTGGTCAACGCGCACATGCCCGTCGGCAAGCCGCCGCTGATGCAGGCCGCGCGCACCGCCGGCTGGATGGCGCTGGCCGGGGCGCCGATCATGCTGGCGCTGTTCCTGCTGTTCCCGCGCTTCGCGCCCCTGTGGGGCACGCCGAGCGACGCAATGGCCGGGCGCACGGGCCTGTCGAACACGATGCGCGTCGGCACCATCGCCGAACTGGCGCTCGACGACGGCATCGCCGCCCGCATCAAGTTCGAGGACAACCGCGTGCCGCCGCAAAGCCAGCTCTACTTCCGCGGCCCGGTGCTCGGCCAGTTCGACGGACGCGAGTGGACAGCGCTGCCGTCGTGGCGGCGCGACGGCCAAGGGCCCGCCAACCTGCGCGTGACCGGCGAGCCCGTGCGCTACGAAGTCACGCTCGAGCCCAACAATCGCCCCTGGCTGCTGACTCTCGATGCGGCGCAGAAGCCCCCCGAAGCGCCCGGGCTCGAAGTCTTCGGCACGTCCGATCTGCAGTGGCTCTCGAACCGGCCGGTCACCGACCTGCTGCGCTACCGCGCCGAAAGCCATCCGCGATTCCAGAGCGGTCCGGTGCGCCGCGCGGGCGGGCAGCTGCAGGCCTACCTGGCGCTGCCCCCCGGCACGAACCCGCGCACCGCCGCGCTCGCAGCGGAAATGCGCAACGACCCCGCCCTGGCAGGCGCCGCCACGCCCGCCCTGGTCCAGGCCGCGCTGCGGCGACTGCGCACCGGCGGCTACACCTACACACTGGAGCCCGGCGTCTACGGCAACGACACGGCCGACGAATTCTGGTTCGACCGCAAGGAAGGCTTCTGCGAGCACATCGCCTCGGCCTTCGTGGTGCTGATGCGCAACCTGGGCATCCCCTCGCGCATCGTGACCGGCTACCAGGGCGGCGAACTCAACACCATCGACAACTACTGGACCGTGCGCCAGCGCGATGCGCACGCCTGGGCCGAAGTCTGGCAAGAGGGATCGGGCTGGGTGCGCGTGGACCCGACGGCTTCGGTCGCGCCCGGCCGCATCGGCCAGTTGCAGCGGCTCGTGCCGCAGCCGGGCCTTTTTGCCGGCGCCATCGGCGCGATGAGTCCGACGCTGGTGCAGAACCTGCGCGCCGCCTGGGAGGCGGTGAACAACGGCTGGAACCAGTGGGTGCTCAGCTACACCCAGAGCCGCCAGCTCAACCTGCTGAAGAACCTCGGCTTCGATGCGCCGAGCCTCGAAGACCTCGCCTACGTGCTGCTCTACCTGGTGATCGCCGCGAGCCTCGCCGGCGCGGGCTGGACGCTGTGGGAGCGCAGCCGGCACGACCCGTGGCTGCGCCTGCTCGGCCAGGCCCGCGCGCGCCTGGCGAAAGCCGGCTTGGCCGTGCCCGAGACCGCCCCGCCGCGCCAGATGGCGGCGCAGGCCGACGCGCGCTTCGGCGCCGCCGCGCAACCGGTGCGCGACTGGCTGCTGAAGCTCGAAGCCCAGCGCTACGCCGAGGTCGCGCCCGAGACGCTCGCCGCCCTGCGCGCGGAGTTCCGCCGCCTGGCCTGGCCCACCGCAAACCCACGCGGCTGAAACCACATGTGTCCCGCCGGCAGCCCCGCGCGGGCGGGCGGCACAATCGGCCGATGCGATTCTTTCTCCCCAAGCCCTCCCGCACCGCCGCCGCCATCGTTCTTCTCGCCGCTTGCTGCGCAGTGTCCACGGGGGCCATGGCACAGAAATCCACCACCAACGGCCGCAACGCCGCCACGAGCCCCGTTCGCGGCAGCATCCCCTACGCCACGCGCGACGACGCGATGCAATTCGCGGACGACGTGGCCGCACGCCGCGGCCTCGACCGCGAATGGGTTCGCGCCACCATCGGCAGCGCACGCTTCCTGCCCAACGTGCCGCGGCTGATGCTGCCGGGGCCGGTGGGCACGGTGAAGAACTGGCAGACCTACCGCAGCCGCTTCATCGATCCGGTGCGCATCGCGGCCGGCGTGCGCTTCTGGCGCGCCAACGCCGACACGCTGGCGCGCGCCGAGCAGGTGTACGGCGTGCCTCCCGAGATCATCGTCGGCATCATCGGCGTGGAGACCATCTACGGCCGCAACATGGGCAGCTTCCGGGTGATCGATGCGCTGGCCACGCTGTCGTTCGACTTTCCGCAGGGCCATCCGCGCGCGGCCGAGCGCGAGGCCTTCTTCCGCGGCGAGCTCGAGAGCTTCCTGAGCACCGAGAGCCGCACCGCCGAAGATCCGCTGGTGCCCCTGGGCAGCTACGCCGGCGCCATGGGCATGCCGCAGTTCATGCCCAGCAGCATCGCCAAGTACGCGGTCGATTTCGATGGCGACAGCCGCATCGACCTGGTCAACAATCCCGCCGACGTGATCGGTTCGGTCGCGAGCTACTTCAAGGGCTTCGGCTGGACACCCGGCATGCCCGCCACCTACCCGGTGCACTTCGAGGAAGCGCGGCTCAAGAAGGCCCTGCTGCTCGCGCCCGACATCCTCCCGACCTTCAGCGCCGACAGCTTCGTGGCCGCCGGCGCGGTGCCCGAAGGCGAGGGCCTGCGCCACAAGGGCCTGCTCGCGCTCATCGAGCTGCAGAACGGCGCCGACGCACCGCCGACCTACGTGGCCGGCACGCGCAACTTCTACGTGATCACGCGCTACAACTGGAGCAGCTACTACGCGATGTCGGTGCTCGACCTGGGCCAGGAGGTCAAAGCCGCGATGGAGCAATAGCCCCATGACGCCCGAGGCGCTGCTTGCCAACTGGGTCGATGTCTGGCGCGCCGTGGGCATCGCAGCGCCCGACGAGGCGCTGTGCGCCGAACTGCAGCGCCGCTACGGCGAGCCGCAGCGCCACTACCACACGATGCAGCACCTGGGCGAGTGCCTCGCATGGTTCGAACGCGAGAAGGCGCTGGCCGAACGCCCCGGCGAAGTGGCGCTCGCGCTGTGGTTCCACGATGCCATCTACGACGTGCATGCGCACGACAACGAAGCGCGCAGCGCCGACTGGGCGCGCGATGCCATGCGCAACGCGGGCGCGAACGATGAAGCCGCCGCGCGCGTGCATGCCCTGGTGATGGCCACGCGCCACGACGCCGTGCCCGAAGGCCGCGATGCAGAGTTGCTGATCGACATCGACCTCTCCATCCTCGGCGCCGGGCAGGCGCGCTTCGACGAATACGAACGCCAGGTGCACGCCGAATACGCCTTCGTGCCCGACGAGGTGCGGCTGCCGCGCAGGCGCGCGATCCTGCAGCGCTTTCTCGATCGCGAAGCGATCTACGCCACGCCCCGGATGCACGCGCTGCTCGAGGCCCGCGCGCGAGCCAACCTGCAGCGGTCCATCGCTGCAGCCTGAGGCCGCGGCGGCCACCTCAGGCCGGCACCAGCCGCCACCACTCGGTGCGCGGCAATTCCTCGTTGCGCTCCTCCTCGACGATGCCGAACAGCAGTCCGTCGCGGGAAGCACCCAGCTTCGACAGCTGCAGCAGACGCTCGGGATCGCGGCACAGCATGAAGCTCGCGTCGCCCTGCCATTCGAGGCAGCGGCCGACCTCGGCCAGCATCAGCGCGGGCTGGCTCTGCATGAAGGTGAAAGGCATCGGCAGCCCGGCATCGAGCTGTTCCAGCCCCGCATACGTGGCGCCCCATGCGCCGCGCTTGCTGGTCACGCGCAGGCGCGCACCCGGGGGCAATGCGGCCTCGTCCGCCGCATCGAGGCAGCGGCGCGCGCCATACATCGCGAGTTCGGTCCACAGGCCGACACGGCGCGGCCGGCGGCCCAGGCGCCTGGCCAGTTCGTCGCGCCAGTCCGCGGGCGGCGGATGAACGACGAAATGCGCGGCGGTGCGCCAGACGGTCTGGATGCCGGCAACCATGGCCATCTCCTGGGGTGCGGCGCTCATGCGTGGCAATCCCTGAGCATCAGCGAGGCATGCCCGCCGCCGAAGCCGACCACGTTGAGCAAGATGTTGCGCAGCTTCGCAGGCGCTTCGGTCGTCAGCGCGATGCCCAGCGTGTCGTCCAGCGGATAGTCGGTCGACGGCCACACGCCGCCCTCGATGCAGCCGACCAGCAGGGCCAGCTCGGCGGCGCCCGCGGCACCGAGCGTGTGGCCGAGCGACGACTTGAGCGACACCAGCGGCGGCAGCCGGTCGAACACCTGTTTGAGCGCCTCCACCTCGATCGCGTCGTTGACCGGACTGCCCGCGGCCTGCACCTTGATCAGGTCGATGTCATCGGGCCGCAGGCCGCTCTGCGCGAGCGCCGCCTGGCACATGGCACGCACCGCGCTGGCCTCGGTACCCGAGGGATTGCGCCCGTCGACCACGTTCGCGCCACCCGTGATGCGCCAGCGCGCCGGCCGCGAGCCCAGGCGCAGCGCGGCCACGGCCTCGCCGAGCACCAGCCCCCTGCGCTCCGCGCCGAAGGGCTGGGCGCTGCCCGGCGCGAGCAGCTGCATCGCACGAAAGCCGGCGGCGGTGAAGCGGTTGTCCAGTTCGGCGCCGAGCACCAGCGCTTCGTCGGCCCCGCCGCTGCGGATGAGGTCGGCCGCGGCCAGCAGCGCGTTGAGCGCCGAGGTACAGGCCGTGGAAATGGTGAAGACCGGGCCTTGCCAGTCGAGCGCCGCCGCGACGATGCCGGCGAAGTCCTGCAGGTCGCCACCCAGGCGCAGGTCCGGCTTCTCGTGCTCCATCTCGCCGACGTCGAGCGAGGAAGAGGCGACGAAGAGCGGTGCGGTGCGCGCGCCCCAGTCGCCGGTCTGCGCGACCACCTGGCGCACGGTGCGCCGCACGCGGTCGCGCCAGCTGCCCTCTTGCGGAGGCAGCTTGTAGACCATCCAGCCGACGCCGCGGGCAATGGACACGGGCGTCGGCGGCATGCCGCCGCGCCGCAGGGCATCGAGCGCACCGGGCATGTCGTTGCCGAGCACGGAGGCCAGCCCGGTGCCGGCCAGGTACACGCTCCCGCTCATGCCTTTCCCGCCTGCGCGAGGTGTTCCGCCAGATGGGCGATGGAAGTCAGCGCGCGGCGGGTTTCCTTGCTGTCCGGCATGCGCACGCCGAAGCGCTGCTGGATCGTCATCGACACCTGCAGGGCATCGAGCGAATCGAGGTCCAGCCGCGCCTCGGGGCCGAACAGCGGCTCGTCGTCGCCCAGGCCGCCGGGGGGCGCCTGTTTCTCGACGGCTTCGAGCACCATCGTCTTGAGGCTGGCAATGAATTCGGGGGTCACTGTACTCACGGTGTGCGCCTGCGAAACAGAAAGACGGCAAGAAGGAACATGGCCGCCGCGAACACGACCAGCCGGCCGATCTGCGGCAACGCATCGGCCACGCCGCCGCCGCGCAGCAGCACGGTCAGGAGCGCTTCGAGCCCCCAGTTCATCGGCGAGACCTCGACCAGCCGCTGCATGAAGCCCGGCATGACGAACTTGGGCACCATGATGCCGCCAGCGGCCGCCATCAGCACATTGACCATCGGCCCGAGCGTGGCGGCCTGCGCATGGGTTCGCACGAGGCATGCCAGCGCGAGCGACAGGCTCACCGCGGCCATGCTCACGGCTGCGAGCGAGAGCAGCAAGGCGCCCCAGTGGATGCCGGCGAGCGAGAGCGCATCGCCGCCGATCAGCGGCATGAACCAGATGCCGGCCGCGAGCATCAGCAGCGCCTGCAACGCATTCACGCCCAGGTACGGCAGGGCCTTGGAAGCCAGCAGCATCGTGCGCGAGACACCCAGGCTCTGCAGCCGGCCGAGCGCGCCCGAGCCGCGCTCCTGCACGAACAGGCTGGAGAGCGAGGCCACCACGAAGAACATGCCGAAGACCAGCCATGCCGGCACGTTCTGCTGCACCGAGGTGGGCCGCGGGCCCGCGGTGGCGAAGCGCTCGGCCTGCACCATCGCCTGGATGGAGGCATCGGGCGCCGGGCTCGCGGTGCCGGGCACCGCCAGCGCGAGGCGCGCCTTCAGTTCGCCCGATGCGCCGACGAGTTCCGCGCGCAGTGCGTTGAAGAGGTTGGCGTCGATGCCGGGTTCGGCCAGCAGCCGGATGTGCGCCTTCGTCGAAAGCGCAGCCGATTCCAGTTCTTCCGACAGGCCCGGCTCCAGCACGATCACGTACTTGAGCGCGCCGCTCCGCAGGCGCTCCTGCCAGTCCGCGGCCAGTGGCTGCGGCGCGCCGTGGCTGCGCTGCCAGATCTGCAGCAGCCATTTGGCGGGCGTGGCGGTGTCGCGCACATCGACGGCGTAGCTCAGCTCGGCGAGCGGCGGGCGGTAGATTTCCTTCAGCGTGAGCGACATCAGCACGATGAACACCATCGGCATGAGGAACAGCACCGCCAGCCCGTGCATGTCGCGCACGAGGGCGAGCAATTCCTTCCTGATGAGTGCGATGAGCATGGGTTCGGTCGGTCGGTCCGTCGATTGGTCAGTCGCGCAGCGAACGGTGGGTGAGTGCCATGAAGAGCTGCTCCAGGTCATGGCGGCCGAACTCGGCGTGGCGCACGTCGATGCCCGAAGCCTCGAGCGCAGCAAGTACCGGGCCGGGGCCGCTGCCGGCGTTCAGGTGAATGCGCCAGTGCCCGGCGCCCTGCTCCACCGTGCCGAAGCGCGAGAGCATCTGCGCATCGAGGCCGTCGGCGGCCAGCGTGAGCAGCATCGCGCTCCTGGAGAGCAGGTCGTCGAGCGAGCCTTCGCGCAGCACGCGCCCATGGTCGAGGATGGCGACGCGGTCGGCGATGGCCTCGATCTCTTCCATGTAGTGCGAGGCATAGATCACCGCAGCGCCCGCCCGCGCGAGGCTCCGGATGGCATCGAGGATGAAGGCGCGCGATTGCGGATCGACCCCGACGGTCGGTTCGTCGAACAGCATGAGCTCGGGCTCGGGCAGCAAGGCGATCGCGAGGTTCAGGCGCCGCTTGAGGCCGCCCGAGAGCCGGTCGGCCCGCACGCCCGCGAACGACTCGAGCTGCGAGAAGCGCATGCAGGCATCGATGCGCTCCTTCTTGCGCACGCCCGACAGCCGGCCTGCGGCGGCGAAGCATGCGAGGTTCTCCGACACCGTGAGCATCGAATAGAAGGCCTGGTCCTGCGGCGCGACGGCAATGCACGTCGGCGTGTTCGCGCGCACCTGCTGCAGCGGCTGCCCGTCGATGCGGATCTCGCCCGACTGCACCGCGAGCGCGCCCGACAGATGCGAGATCAGCGTGGTCTTGCCGGCGCCGTTCGGGCCCAGCAGTCCCAGCACGCAACCCCTGGGCACGGCGAGCGATACATCGGCCAGCGCGGGCGCGTCGGCGTGCGGGTAACGGTGTCCGAGATGCTTCAGCTCGAGCATCGGTTCAGGCGACAGCAGCCTTGAGATCGCGGAAGAACGTCTCTTCCTGCTGCGCCTGCTCCCGAAGCCTGCCCGCCAGCGCGGCCGGATCGACGGGCTCGCGCCCCTTCACCATGCGCGCCGCCTTGAGCGCGAAGGCGCGCCAGCCGTCGCCGATGGCGATGAGCCGCTCCGACATCTGCGTGAGCTGCGGCTTGTCGAGCAAATGCGCGGCCTCCTGAAGGAAGCCTGCATAGATGAAGCGGAAGCCCGCCCCGCCGGTGCCGATTTCTTCCTGCATGCGCACCAGGTGGCCGATGAAATCGACGCTGCGCGGATCGGTGGCCGACAGCCGCTGCAGCCGGTTGGCCAGCGTGCGCATGCCGCGCACGCCGACGATGGGAATGGGCGCGAGCATGTTGCGCACCGTCTTGCGGATGGCCTTGGTCACCGAGGCGGGATCGACCGCCTTGCGATCGATGGCCTGCGGGTAGTACATGAGGCCCTTGGGCGCGAGCACGCCCTTGGCGAAGCGCGCGCGCGCGAGGTCGGCGCTCGCGCAGCGCACGGGCTCCTCGAACACCGGGTCGCTGATCAGGTAGTCGTCGCCGTCCTTGCCGTAGACCAGCAGGTTGTGCGCGTTGAAGTGGAAGCGCATGTTCGGCGGAAAGTACGGCAGCCAATACACCGAGGTCTGCAGGCCCACCAACCGGCCGTCGGCCAGCAGCGCATCGAGCCGCCGCTGCCCCGCCTCGGGGCTGCGGAAGGTTTCGAAGCTGAAGCGCGCGGCCATCGGCGCCAGCAGGCCCTTGATGATGGCCTTGGGCGGCATGCGGTACGAGATGAGCGGCAGGCCCGACAGCTTGATGAACGGCAGGTACGCGAACGACAACGCCGACGACAGGCCCAGTGCCATGGCCTCGGTCATCGGCGCGCCGTGGTGGCGCATCAGGCTGGAGATGACGCCGCTTTCGCAGTGCGCCGCCTGTTGATGTTGGAAGTTCACGGCAGGCCCTGCAAGGTGGAAATCGGAAGGCCCAGCGCCTCGGCGTAGCGCGCGAGCTGCGCCCGGGAGAGCGCCGCGAATTGCCGGGGCTGCAGATGGCGCCGCACGCGCCATTGCCAGAAACCGCTGGTCTGCGAGAGCAGCGCCACGTCCATGCGGCGCTCGTACATCCAGTATTCGAGCGGCGATGCGAGGCCGGCCTTCACCCGCTCCTTCGCTTCCCTCGCTTGCTCCACCAGCACATCGACCGCGTGGCTGGTGACGATCTCTTCCGCCTCCCAGCCGCGCGAAGTGGTGGCGACGACGCGGCCCTGCGCATCGCGCGCGTACATCAGTTTGGAATGGCCATCGAGGGTCGCATTGCCCTCCTGTGGAACTGCGTCGAGGTCCATGGCTACACCGCTTCCATATGAATGAAGCCGCTGGAGAAGCGACCGCTTTCCGGAACGAACATCAGCAGCTTGTGGCCGGGCTGGATGCGCCCGGAACGGAACAGTTCGTCGAGCATGATGTAAGGCGATGCCGAGCCGGTATTGCCCTTGCGCGCGAGGTTGCTGAACCAGCGCTCGCGCGGAATCGAAAAGCCCATGGCATCGAGGCAGCGGCTCACCGGTTCTACGAAATAGTTCGACGACAGGTGCGGCAGGAACCAGTCGATGTCTTGCGCCTTGAGCCCGCGCTTCTCGATGACGGCCGCGAGTGGCTCGGCCAGCGTGGCGCGCACGATGTTGTCGTTGAGCAGCCGCACGTCCTGCTTCACGGCGAAGGTCGAATCGCGGTGCCAGTCGGCCGGCGCGGTGCGGGCCCAGCCATCCAGGCCGCCTTCGGCGTTCTTGTCGGCGCCGGCATACATGCACACCGGCAGCTCGTGCGCAGCCGAAGACAGGTCGATCCAGTCGACGCGCAGCGACAGCGGCCCGCGCGGCTCGCGCTCCAGCAGCACGGCACCGGCGCCATCGGAGAGCATCCAGCGCAGGAAGTCTTTCTCGAAGGCGAGTTCGGGCCGCTCCTCCAGCGCTTCGAGCTTGTGTTCGAGCTCGGCTTCGAAATTGGCGCCGCGCATCACGGCCGATGCCAGCTCCGAGCCCGTGGCCACCGCGCGGCGCGCATCGCCCGCGCGCACCGAGAGCCACGCATGCTTGAGCGCCGCGGTGCCCGCCAGGCAGATGCCCGCGCAAGCCACCACTTCGAGCCGCGGCCAGCCGAGTTCGCCATGCACCATGACCGCGTGGTTGGGCATGAGCTGGTCGGGCAGCGAGGTGCCGGTGGCGAGGCAATCGACCGGGCCGATGTCGTCGCCCAGCCCGCGAATGGCCGAGGCGGTGAGCTGCGCATTGGTCATGGCCAGTTGGCCGGTGGCGCGGTCGATGGCGTAGTGGCGCGACTGGATGCCATTGCTGCGCAGGATCAGCCGCCGCGCGCGCGACGCCTTGCCGCCGATGCGTCCGAGGACTTCTTCGATGTCTTCATTGCCGACCGGGGAAAAGGGCAGAAAGGCAGCGGTGCGGGTCAGGAAGACATCAGTCGTCATAGAGGTGGGAGCGGTCCGTGGCAGAGCCCGACGGGCGCTCGAATTGGGCTGTCATTTTAGTGAGCCACCCCTTGAACAATGGTCGCAGAAGCGCCTGCAGCGTCAGGCTCACCGGCACCACCGTCACGATGAGCGCGAGCAGGAACACCACATAGAGCAGCAGCAGCGGCTTGCGCTGCCAGGCGCCGGGCGCGCCGGCCGCCATGATGAGCTTGCCCCAGAGGAAGAAGCTGCGGGTGCCGGCTTTCTCGCTGATCAGCAGGCGCGCATTGGCCTCCACCGCGCCCAGGCCGGCCAGCAGCGGCTGCGTGCCGCGCTCCAGGTCGCCGTGCAGCGCATCGCGCAGCGCACGGCCGAAACGGCCGGACCTTCGGATTTGCACAGGGCTGAGCCCCGCATCGGGCATGCCCCAGAAGCCGCGCTTGCGTCCCCAGATGAGCCACGCCGGCGTGGTGAAGAAGGTGGCGAGCGTCGGGCCGGGGTCGGTGAGCACCACGTTGTCGATGAGGCGCGCGCCCACGTCGTCGAGCATGCCCTTGAGCTTTTCATGGGCCAGCAGCCACATGTTGCGGCACGCGATGACGGTGACCACGGGTTTGCCCTTGAGCAGCCGTGCGGCCAGCGGATGCTTGAGGAACGCGGTGATCGGCTGCGATGGCGCCAGGAACCACACCTGGTACGGCAGGATGACGAGGTCGAAGTCTTCGTCGCCCGTGAGCGAGGGCGGCGCCAGTGGTGGCGGCTTCATGTGGGCCGACTCCGGGAAGGCGTCGAAGAAGGTGATGAAGGGCCAGGGGAACGGAAACGGTGACTGCGCACGCAGCGTTTCCTCGTGCACCTCGATGGACGGGTCGGCCCGCAACGGCGCGACCATCTGAGCGGCAACGCTGTCGAGCTGCCCGGACTGCGAGTAATGAATCACCAGCACCCGCTTGGGGCGTGCGGCCGGGTCGGCGGAACTGGGAGAGCTGGTAGTCACTGGGTGGGCTGTTTCGAGGGCCGTCGAATGTAAATCAATCATTAACGAAACGCATCTGCCATTGGTCATGACGTCGCGCCGATCCCACGAACATGCGGCGCCGGACGAAAAAAGGGGCCGCACCCTCCGGCGCGGCCCCTTTCACTGTGGCAACTGACAGTTCGGACTGCGGCGCGCTCAGCGCACCTTGCCTTCCTTCCAGGCGCCCAGCAGCTTGTTGTAGTCGATGGTCTCGCCCTTGGGCTTTTCGTTGGCCAGCTTCTTCCACGGGGCGTGGTCGTCGCTCAGGTACTTGGCCGGGTCGCCCTTGGGGTTGAGCTTGGGTGCGCAATGGGCCATGCCGGCGCGCTCCAGGCGTGCCATCACGTTGTCCATTTCGTCGGCCAGGTTGTCCATCGCCTTCTGCGGGGTCTTCTCACCCGTCACGGCTTCGGCCACGTTCTTCCACCAGAGCTGCGCGAGCTTCGGATAGTCGGGCACGTTGGTGCCGGTCGGGGTCCATGCCACGCGCGCGGGACTGCGGTAGAACTCGATCAGGCCGCCGTACTTGTTGGCGTTCTGCGTGAAGTAGTCCGAGCGGATGTCGCTGTCGCGGATGAAGGTCAGGCCGGTGATCGACTTCTTGAGCGACGTCGTCTTGGCGGTGATGAACTGCGCGTAGAGCCAGGCGGCTGCCGTCTTGTTGGCGTCATGGCCCTTGAAGAAGGTCCACGAGCCCACGTCCTGGTAGCCGTTCTGCATGCCCTGCTTCCAGTACGGACCGTTCGGGCCGGGGGCCATGCGCCACTTGGGCGAGCCGTCCTCGTTCACGACCGGCAGGCCCTTCTTGGTCATGTCGGCGGTGAAGGCCGTGTACCAGAAGATCTGCTGGGCGATCTGGCCTTGCGCCGGCACCGGGCCGGATTCGCCGAAGGTCATGCCCATGGCTTCCTTGGGCGCGTACTTCTTCATCCAGTCGATGTACTTGGTGAGCGCATAGACGGCAGCCGGCGAGTTGGTGGCGCCACCGCGCGAGACCGAAGCGCCGGTGGGCGTGCACTTGTCGGCAGCCACGCGAATACCCCATTCGTCGATAGGCATGCCGTTGGGGATACCCTTGTCGGCGGCACCGGCCATCGAGAGCCATGCATCGGTGAAGCGCCAGCCGAGCGACGGGTCCTTCTTGCCGTAGTCCATGTGGCCGTAGATCGGCTTGCCGTCGATGGTCTTCACGTCGACGCTGAAGAACTCGGCGATGTCTTCGTAGGCGCTCCAGTTGAGCGGCACGCCCAGGTCGTAGCCGTACTTGGCCTTGAACTTGTCCTGCAGGTCCTTGCGCGCGAACAGGTCGGCGCGGAACCAGTACAGGTTGGCGAACTGCTGGTCGGGCAGCTGGTAGAGCTGGCCGTCGGGCGCGGTGGTGAAGCTGGTGCCGATGAAGTCCTTGAGGTCGAGGCCCGGGTTGGTGAACTCCTTGCCCGTGCCCTTCATGTACTCGGTGAGCGACATGATCTTGCCGTAGCGGTAGTGCGTGCCGATCAGGTCGGAGTCGGAGATCCAGCCGTCGTAGATCGACTTGCCCGACTGCATCGAGGTCTGCAGCTTCTCGACCACGTCGCCTTCCTGGATCAGGTCGTGCTTGACCTTGATGCCGGTGATTTCCTCGAAGGCCTTGGCCAGCGTCTTCGATTCGTACTCATGGGTGGTCAGCGTTTCGGAAACGACCGACACCTCCTTCACACCCTTGGCCTGCAGCTTCTTGGCGGCGTCGATGAACCACTTCATCTCCTCCATCTGCTTGTCCTTGGACAGGGTCGACGGCTGGAATTCGCTGTCGATCCATTTCTTCGCCTCGGCCTCGCCGGCCGATGCAGCGCCGTGCGCGGCGAACATCGCCGCTGCCAGTGCCAGTGCCGTGTAGCGCATCTTCATGAATGTGTCTCCTCGGTTGTGCTTCCCCGGTTTTTTCCATCGCGGCTCCGGGGAGGCGGAGAGCCGGACGCGTCTCGAAAATCTACGGGTCTAGCCTTTGCGCATGACAAGGGCAAGAACGAACATCGACAGCACGAAGCTGATCCAGATCGAGGGCTCGGCCTCCAGGCTCATCCATTCCTGGAACTTGCCGGCCAGGCCGATGAAGACCAGGTTCACATAGGCCGCCGACAGCAGCCCGATGAAGAGCCGGTCGCCGCGCGTGGTGGCAATAGGCAGCCAGCCGCGCCGCATCGTGGTGGGCGACTTGAATTCCCACACCGTCATGCCGACCAGCATGAGCGCGATGCAGATGAAAAATACGGCCACCGGGGTGGTCCAGACCATCCAGTCGAACATCTTTCGACCTCCTTAAACGCGACCCATCGCGAAACCCTTCGCGATGTAGTGACGCACGAACCAGATCACGATCGCGCCCGGCACGATCGTGAGCACGCCCGCTGCCGCCAGCGTTGCCCAGTCCATGCCCGATGCGCTCACCGTGCGCGTCATCGTCGCGACGATGGGCTTCGCATTCACGCTCGTGAGCGTGCGCGCCAGCAGCAGCTCGACCCAGCTGAACATGAAGCAGAAGAACGCCGCCACACCCACGCCCGCCTTGATGAGCGGCAGGAAGATGGTGAGGAAGAAGCGCGGGAACGAGTAGCCGTCGATATACGCCGTCTCGTCGATCTCGCGCGGAATGCCGCTCATGAAGCCTTCAAGAATCCACACCGCCAGCGGCACGTTGAACAGCAGGTGCGCAAGCGCCACGCCCAGATGCGTGTCCATCAGGCCGACCGTGCTGTAGAGCTGGAAGAACGGCAGCAGGAACACCGCGGGCGGCGTCATGCGGTTCGTCAGCAGCCAGAAGAACACATGCTTGTCGCCCAGGAACGAATAGCGCGAGAACGCATACGCCGCCGGCAGCGCCACGGTGAGCGAGATCACCGTGTTGATCGCCACGTAGATCAGGCTGTTGATGTAGCCCGAGTACCACGACTCGTCGGTGAAGATGCGCGCGTAGTTCGCCCAGGTCAGGTGCTGCGGGAAGAACGAGAAGCTCGAAAGAATCTCCTCGTTCGTCTTGAAGCTCATGTTGATCATCCAGTAGATGGGCAACAGCGCGAACAGGATGTACAGCACCAAAAAGATGCTGCGCTTGTGGAAGCGTTTTTCGTTCATTGTTCTTTCTCCACTTCTTGCGTGCCGACCCGCTGCATCCAGTTGTAGAGCACGAAGCAGAACAACAGGATGATCAGGAAATAGATGAGCGAGAACGCCGCCGCCGGCCCGAGGTCGAACTGCCCCACGGCCTTCTGCGTGAGGTATTGGCTCAGGAACGTGGTCGCATTGCCCGGCCCGCCGCCCGTCAGCACGAAGGGCTCGGTGTAGATCATGAAGCTGTCCATGAAGCGCAGCAGCACCGCGATCATCAGCACGCCGCGCATCTTGGGCAGCTGGATGTAGCGGAACACCGCGAACTTGCTCGCACCGTCGATGCGCGCTGCCTGGTAGTAGGCGTCGGGAATGGAGCGCAGGCCCGCGTAACAAAGCAGCGCCACCAGCGGCGTCCAGTGCCACACGTCCATCACCAGCACGGTGAGCCAGGCGTCGGCCGCGTTGCCGGTGTAGTTGTAGTCGATGCCCAGCGTCTGCAGCGCATGGCCCAGCAGGCCGATGTCGGCACGGCCGTAGATCTGCCAGATGGTGCCGACGACGTTCCATGGAATCAGCAGCGAGAGCGCCACCACCACCAGCACCGCCGACGACTTCCAGCCCTTGGCCGGCATCGAGAGCGCGAGGCCGATGCCCAGCGGAATTTCCACCAGCAGCACCGACAGCGAGAAGCCTAGCTGGCGCCACAGCGCCTGGTGCAGCTCGTCGTCGCGCATCACCGAGGCGAACCATTCGGTGCCCACGAACACTCGGCGCTCGGGCGAGATGATGTCCTGCACCGAGTAGTTGACCACCGTCATCAGCGGCACGATGGCCGAGAAGGCCACGCAGATCAGCACCGGCAGCACGAGCCACCAGGCTTTTTGATTGATGGGTTTGTTGGTGGCGTTCATGCGACCAGTTCCTCGTCCTTGTAATAGCAGGTGTGGGCGTCCAGCACCCGCAGCCACACCGTGGCGCCTACGGCCGGCGGCTGCTCGTCGGAATGCAGCCGCACCTTGATCACGATGCCGTCGACTTCGGCGCTCAGCATCGCGTGCGTGCCCACGTCCTGCACCTGCTTGACCACCGCGGGCACGGCGCCTGCGGCACCGGCATTCGACAGGCGCAGGTATTCGGGGCGAATGCCGATCTTGAGCGCGCCTTGCGGCAGCTCGCGCGTGGGCACCAGCGGCGTGCCCGCCACTTCGAGCGCACCGTTCGCACTCTTGGCCGACAGGAAGTTCATGCCCGGCGAGCCGATGAAGTGGCCGACGAAGGTATGGGCCGGCCGCTCGAACAGGGCCTCGGCGCTGCCCACCTGCACCGCCTTGCCGCGCGTCATGACCACCACCTCTTCAGCGAAGGTGAGCGCCTCGACCTGGTCGTGCGTCACGTAGATCAGCGTGAGCTTCAGCTCGCGATGGATCTGCTTCAACTTGCGGCGCAGTTGCCACTTCAGGTGCGGATCGATCACCGTCAGCGGCTCGTCGAAGAGCACCGCCGACACGTCGCTGCGCACCAGGCCGCGGCCCAGCGAGATCTTCTGCTTGGCGTCGGCCGCGAGGCCCGCCGCGCGCTGGTTGAGCTGCCCGCTCATGTCGAGCATCTCGGCGATCTCGCCGACACGCTTCTTGATCTGGTCTTCGGGCACCTTGCGGTTGCGCAGCGGGAACGCGAGGTTCTCGGCCACGGTCATGGTGTCGTAGATCACCGGGAACTGGAACACCTGCGCGATATTGCGTTCCTGCGGCGTGGCGCGCGTCATGTCGCGGCCATCGAAAGTCACAGTGCCCTGCGAAGGCACGAGCAGGCCCGAGATGATGTTGAGCATGGTCGTCTTGCCGCAGCCCGAGGGGCCGAGCAAGGCGTAGGCGCCGCCGTCGCGAAAGCTCATCTTCAGCGGCAGCAGCGCGTAGTCGCTGTCCTGCGTGGGGTTGGCGCGGTAGGCGTGGGCCAGGTCGAGATCGATGCGTGCCATCTCAGTTTCCTTTGCGCCATGCGGGCGCGAGCGCCAGCTTTTCGCCGGCATCGAACACATAGGCCTGGCGGGCGCTGAAGTACAGCGTGATCGAAGCGCCCAGCTCGAAGCGGTGCACACCGGTGAGCTGCGCCACCAGTTCGCCGACCGGCGTCTCGACGTGAACGAAGGTGTCGGAGCCCGAGATCTCGGCCAGTTCCACCTTGCCGGGCAAGGCGATGTCGCCCTCGCCCGCGCCCACATTCAATGCACTCGCGCGCAGGCCGATCGTGACCGGACCCGACACGTTGTCGGGCAAGGCCAGCGCAAGCGCCGGGCCACCACCCAGTTGCACGCGGCCCGCGGTGGCGGTGCCGGCCAGCAGGTTCATCGGCGGATCGCTGAAGGCGCGCGCCACGCGCAGCGATTGCGGCGCATGGAACACCTCGGCGGTCGGGCCGTATTGCAGCAGTTCGCCCGCATCCATCACCGCGGTGTAGCCGCCCAGCAGCAATGCTTCGCCGGGTTCGGTGGTCGCGTAGATCACGGTCGAGTCGCCGGTGGCGAACAGTTGCGTGAGCTCTTCGCGCAGGCCCTCGCGCAGCTTGTAGTCCAGGTTCACCAGCGGCTCGTCGAGCAGCATCAGCGGTGCGTTCTTGGCCAGCGCACGCGCCAGCGCCACGCGCTGCTGCTGGCCGCCCGAGAGCTCGGCCGGCAGGCGGTCCAGGAACATGCCGATGTGCAGCTTGTCGGCCAGCGCCTTGACCCGCGCATCGATGTTCTGCTCGCCGCGCAGCTTGAGCGGCGAGGCGATGTTGTCGGACACCTTGAGCGACGGATAGTTGATGAACTGCTGGTAGACCATCGCGACGTTGCGCTCGCGCACCGGCATGCCGGTCACGTCCTTGCCGTCGACCAGCACGCGGCCGGTGGTGGGCGTGTCGAGCCCCGCCATTAGGCGCATCAGGCTGGTCTTGCCCGCCTGCGTGGCGCCCAGCAGAACGGTCACCGCGCCGCTCTTGGGGGCGATGCTCTGTTCATAGAGCCATGTCTGCGCGCCGACCTTCTTGGTGACGCGCTCCAGAGTCAGCTGCATCAGCTCACCTTCACTTCCGATGTGTTGTTGTTCTTCGCGTTGGCCTGCAGCCAGGCCGCGACCTGTTCCCGCTCGGCCGCCGTGTAGTGCAGGCCCAGCTTGGAGCGGCGCCAGAGCACGTCGTCCGAACTCACGGCCCACTCCTTGTCCTGCAGGAAGCGCAGTTCGCGTTCGTGCAGGTCGGGCGCCACGGCCGGGCCGAGGTCGGCCAGCGACTTCGCATCGCCGAGCAGCTCCGACACCCGTGCGCCGTAGGCGCGCGCGAGGCGGCGCGTGAGCTTGCCGTAGAGCCATGGGTACTTCGCCTGCACGGCCGAGACGAAGCGCTCGAAATCGTCGTCGGGCCGCTTTGCAGCGCCGATCCACGCCGACAGGTCGCCGCCGGCGAGGAATGCGCCGTCGGTCCATGCGGGGCGCTGCGCGTTCGACTGGCCGAGCATCTTGCCGACCTCGTCGGCCGCGTCTTCCGCGAGCTTGCGGAAGGTGGTGATCTTGCCGCCCCACACCGACAGCAGCGGCGCGGCGGTGGTGTTGGACTCGAGCATGTAGTCGCGCGTGACGGCCGAGGGATCGCCCGAGGCATCGTCCAGCAGCGGGCGCACGCCCGAGTAGGTCCACACCACGTCGGCCGGCACGATGGGCTTCTCGAAATAGCGGCTGGCCTGCGTGCAGAGGTAGTCGATCTCTTCCTGCGCAATGCGCGCGGCGCCGGGGTCGTCGCCGTTCAGTTCGATGTCGGTGGTGCCGACCAGCGTGAACTCGTCCTGGTAGGGAATGGCGAAGATGATCCGCTTGTCGGGGTTCTGGAAGATGTACGCGTGGTCGTGCTCGAACAGGCGCGGCACGACGATGTGGCTGCCCTTCACGAGGCGCAGGCTCTTGGTGGCCAGCGCTTCGCCCTTGGCCGATTGCGCCACGCCGCGCAGGAAGGATTCGGCCCAGGGTCCGGCTGCGTTCACCACGGCGCGGGCACGCACGGTGCGCGTACCCTGCGGGCCTTCGAGCGTCGCGGTCCATCCGTCGGCATCGCGCTGTGCATGGGTGCAGCGGGTGCGGGTGAGCACCTCGGCGCCGCGCGCTTGCGCATCGAGCGCGTTCAACAACACGAGCCGGGCGTCGTCGACCCAGCCGTCGGAATAGACGAAGCCGCGCTTGTACTGGTCCTTGAGCGGCTTGCCGGCCGCATGCTTGCGCAGATCGACGCTGCGCGAACCCGGCAGCACTTCGCGCCTGGCGAGGTGGTCGTACATGAACAGGCCGATGCGGATCATCCAGGCTGGCCGCATCGAGGGGTCGTGCGGCATCACGAAGCGCAGCGGCCACATGATGTGCGGTGCGCTCTTGAGAAGCACCTCGCGCTCCTGCAGCGCCTTGCGCACCAGCGAGAACTCGTAGTACTCCAGGTAGCGCAGACCGCCGTGGATCAGCTTGGTGGAAGAGGAAGACGTGTGCGAGGCGAGGTCGTCCTTTTCGCACAGCACGACGCGCCAGCCGCGGCCGGCGAGGTCACGCGCGATGCCGCAGCCATTGATGCCGCCGCCGACGATCAGTACGTCGCATTCGGTGGCCGGCAGAGGCGGATTTGAGGAGAAATCGCTCACAACAATGGAGTCCGTAGAACCGTGACTTAGGTCACTGAAGGGCGCCATTGTATTTTCGTGTTTTTTCATTTGGATTCCTTTTAGCGCGATTTTCCTCCGAGTTTTCCCTTAGTCGGGTTCGTTTTGGTTCGCTTTAAAGTGACGCGCCCTGTACCGTTGGGCCATCCCCGCAGTCTTCACGCACTCCACGACGCCTTTGTGAACTCCAACCCGCGCCAGATCAATCTCCTGGACACCGTGCGCACGCGCGGCTCCGTCACCGTCGAGCAGTTGGCCGACATGCTGGGCGTGACCCTGCAGACCGTGCGGCGCGACGTGCAGCGGCTGGCCGACGAGGGGCTGCTCACGCGCTTTCACGGCGGCGTGCGCATGCCCAGCTCGACCACCGAGAACATCGGCTACCAGCAGCGCGAAACGCTGAATGCCGAAGGCAAGGCGCGCATTGCGCAGCGCGTGGCCGAGCTGGTGCCCAACGACTGCTCGCTGATCCTGAACATCGGCACCACCACCGAGGCCATCGCCAAGGCGCTGCTGCGCCACACGGGGCTGCGCGTGATCACCAACAACCTGAACGTGGCGACCATCCTGAGCGGCAACACCTCGTGCGAGGTGATCGTGGCGGGCGGCTCGGTGCGCGCGCGCGACCGCGCCGTCGTGGGCGAGGCGACCATCGATTTCATCCGCCAGTTCAAGGTCGACATCGCGCTCATCGGCGTGTCGAGCATCGAGGCCGACGGGTCGCTGCGCGACTTCGACCTGCGCGAAGTGAAGGTGGCGCAGACCATCATTGCGCAGGGGCGCGAAGTGTGGCTCGCGGCGGATGCGAGCAAGTTCAACCGGCCGGCGATGATCCAGCTGGGCACGCTCTCGCAGATCGATCGCCTCTTCACCGATGCCGCGCCGCCGGCGCCTTTTGCTGATCTGTTGCACAGCGCGCAGGTCCGCCTCGAGATCGCGCGCGAAACATGACCGCTCCCTGCATTGCTCCCTCCCCTTCCGGGGGAGGGTTGGGGTGGGGGCACGACGGCTTCCAAAAAGACGCAGCGCCTGATCGAAGGCCTGCCCCCATCCCCGCCTTCCCCCGGAAGGGGAAGGAGCAAGACCATTCCGCTCCATTGACCGGACCCAGAGGAACATGAACCCATGACCTACCTGCTAGCCCTCGACCAAGGCACCTCCAGCTCCCGCAGCATCGTGTTCGACCGCGAAGGCCACATCGTCGCCATCGCACAGAAGGAACTCACGCAGATCTATCCGCAGCCCGGCTGGGTCGAGCACGATCCGATGGAAATCTGGCGCAGCCAGCTCGCCACCGCGCGCGAAGTGCTGGTGAAGGCGAAGCTCAAGCCCACCGACATCCACGCCATCGGCATCACCAACCAGCGCGAGACCACCGTGCTGTGGAACCGCAAGACCGGCCAGCCGGTGCACCACGCCATCGTCTGGCAGGACCGCCGCGCCGAGCCGCTGTGCGCGCAGCTGCGCGACGAGGGCATGACCGACACCATCCGCGAGAAGACTGGCCTTGTGATCGATGCGTATTTCTCCGGCACCAAGCTGCGCTGGCTGCTCGACAACGTGCCCGGCGCACGCGCCGAGGCCGAGCGCGGCGACCTGGCCTTCGGCACGGTGGACAGCTGGCTCATGTGGCAGCTCACCGGCGGCAAGGTGCATGTGACCGACGTGAGCAACGCCTCGCGCACGATGCTCTTCAACGTGCACACGAACGAGTGGGACGCCGACCTGCTCAAGGCGCTCGACATCCCCGCCGCGCTGCTGCCCAAGGTGCAGCCCTCGAGCTCGCACTTCGCCGACACCGATGCCGCGCTGCTCGGCCACACGCTGCCCATCGGCGGCGTGGCGGGCGACCAGCAGAGCGCCCTATTCGGCCAGGCCTGCTTCGAGGCCGGCATGGCCAAGAACACCTACGGCACCGGTTGCTTCCTGCTGATGCACACGGGCGGCGCGTTCCAGCCCTCGCACAACGGCCTGCTGGTGACCAGCGCGGCGCAGGCCGACACGACCCCGCAGTACGCGATGGAAGGCAGCGTGTTCGTCGGCGGCGCCGTGGTGCAGTGGCTGCGCGACGGTCTCAAGGCCATCAAGGGCAGCGCCGAGGTGCAGTCGCTCGCCGAGAGCGTGCCCGATGCAGGCGGCGTGATGATGGTGCCGGCCTTCACCGGCCTTGGCGCGCCCTACTGGGACGCCGATGCGCGCGGCACGATCACCGGCCTCACGCGCGGCACGACGGTGGCGCACATCGCACGCGCCGCGCTGGAGAGCATCGCCTACCAGAGCGCCGCCCTGCTGCAGGCCATGAGCCGCGATGCGGTGGCAGCCGGCGGCAAGCCGGTGGCCGAGCTGCGCGTGGACGGCGGCGCGAGCGTCAACGACCTGCTGATGCAGTTCCAGGCCGACCTGCTGGGCATTCCGGTGGTGCGGCCCGAGGTGATCGAGACCACCGCGCTCGGCGCCGCGTACCTTGCGGGGCTGTCGACCGGCGTCTATGCGGACGCGCGCCAGCTCTCGAAACTGTGGAAGGTGGAGCGGCGCTTCCTGCCGACCATGGGCCGTGCGCAGGCCGAGGAATCGATGGCGCGCTGGGAGCGCGCGGTGCGGCAAGCCACGGCGACCTGAGAAGCCAAACACCCCGGCCCGCTGGGGGGACTGCGGGCCGGGCGCATGCAGCGGGGCAGAATGCGGCCGCCTTCCGACCTGCAGTCCGCTGCCCGACCGCTTGACCTCCCCTTCCGCCGAAACGCCGCGTGCGCATCACGCATCGCGCCACAACGTCCTGTTCGCCTGCGGCGCAGTCGGCGCCACGCTGCTGGCCTCGATCGCGCTGGGCCACGACGGTCGCCGCATCGCCCAGCTCGCAGTGCTCGCCATGCCGATGGTGCTCTGGCTCGCATGGCCGTTGCGCAGCGCGCGCATGCAGCGCGTGCGCACGGTGCTCGTGTGGCTCTGGGCCATGGCCTTCGCGTTCGACGGCGCGGTGCGCGCCTACCTGCTCGACACCTACCAGGCCGCGCCCGACGGCGCGATGGTGCTCGGCGCGGCAGCCAACACCAATGCGCGCGAGAGCACCGAGTACCTGCAGATGCATTGGCGTTCGGCCGTCATCTGGTCGGGTGCGCTCGTCATCGCGGGCGTGCTCGTGGGCATGTTCGCGCGGCGTGGTGCCGTCCGCGATGCGGCCGTTTCCTCTTCTTCGGTGCGCGCACGGCCGGCGTTCTGGACCCGCTCGCTGGTGCTCGCTCTCTTGCTGATCGCCTGCGTGGCGTATGCGAGCAAGCCGTGGCGCCGCCTCCATCCCGCGATCTTCTGGACCCACTGGTCGCAGTCGGTTCAGACGCAGCGCGCCGCCTGGGCCGACCAGCAGCAGGTGCGCGATCGCGCGATGGCCCAGGCCAGAGCCATCGCCCCTGTCATCACGCAGGCCGGACCATCCACGGTGGTGCTGGTCATCACCGACAGCATCAACCGCGACAACATGGCCCTCTACGGCTACGGCCGCCCGACCACGCCGCGCCTGCTGGCGCACAAGGCGCAGGCCGGCGAACAGATGGCGGTGCTGAAGAACGCGTGGTCGGTGGACGCGAGCACCCTGCCCGCGCTGCGCAACATGTTCCACTTCGGCCTGCCCGAGAGCGAGAACCCGCCGCACCTGCTGGCCCTGGCGCGCGCCGCGGGCTACAAGGTCTGGTGGATCAGCAACCACGACGACCTCGCCATCGAGCAGCAGCATGCACGCTTCGCCGATGTCGTCGACATGCTCAACCGCACGCCCGGCCGGGCCAGCGCCTCGCTCGACGGCGAGATCCTCGACTGCGTGCAGGAAGCCTTTGCGGACACGGGCACCGACCGCAAGCTGATCGTCGTGCATCTGATGGGCGCGCATCCGCACTACAGCCTGCGCTTTCCGGAGAACGCCAATCCCTTCGACGACAACATCGACGCGGTCGAGAACGGCCTGGTCAAGGACGGTCGCTCGGCCTGGGTGCGGCGCTTTCGCCAAGAGTACGACGCGGCGCTGCTGTACCACGACTTCGTGGTGTCGGAGTTGCTGCAGCAGACGCGCAGCGCGGGCAAGCCGGAGGAGTACCGCGCATGGATGTACCTCTCGGACCACGGCCAGGAGGTCGGCCACGGCAGCGACCGCGCGGGCCACAGCCCCGCGACAGCCTCGGGCTACCGCATTCCGGCCGTCGTCTGGCGCAACCGGGAACCGCTGCCGAACGGCGCCGCGCAACAGCAGCCCTTTCGGGCGGACTGGACGGCATGGACGCTGATGGACCTGCTCAAGATCCGGTGGGACGGGCAGAAGCCCGAGCGCAATGTGCTGGGGGATGCCTACCGCTGGGAGGCGCCGAAGATTCCGGTGGCTGTCGAGTCGTTTTCACGCTGACAGCCCCCCGGGCTCAGTGCGCAGGAACCAGGAAGTCCTGGCTGATGCGCCCGCCCAGCTCGTTCACCCGGTCGAGGAACTGCGTGAGGTAGGCATGCAGCCCGGTCGCCAGGATCTCGTCGACCCGCGCGTACTGCAGGTCGGCCAGGAGCTTGCCGGCGCGGCGCTGCGTTTCGGCGCTTTGCTCGTTCTGCACCTTGGCCAGGTTGCTCACCACCTCGGCCAGGCTGGCATGCAACGAACGCGGCATGTCGGCGCGCAGGATCAACAACTCCGCCACGCGCTCGGGCTTGATCACGTCGCGGTACACCTTGCGGTAGACCTCGAAGGCCGAAACGCTGCGCAGGATCGCGCTCCAGTGATAGAAGTCGTACTCCTGGTCTTCCTCGGTGGCGGCGCCGAAGAACTCGCTGTTCAGCGCATGGAACTTCACGTCCACCAGCCGCGCGGTGTTGTCGGCGCGTTCGAGGAACGTGCCCAGGCGCGAGAAGTAGAAGGCCTCGTCCTGCAGCATCGTGCCCAGCGTGACGCCTCGCGAGAGGTGCGAGCGGAACTTGACCCATTCGAAGAACTGGCCCGGATCGCGTTCGAAGTCGCCCTGGCGCAGCATGCGGTTGACTTCGAGCCAAGTGGTGTTCTGCGTTTCCCAGGCCTCGGTGGTGAGCGCTCCGCGCACGGCACGCGCGTTCTCGCGCGCGGCCTTCAGGCACGAGACGATCGACGAGGCATTGCTCTCGTCCTTGACCATGAACTCCATCACCTCGTTGGGCGCGATCTGCTCGTACTTCTTGTTGTAGAGCGGCAGCAGCTCGCTGATCGACAGCACGCCCTGCCAGCCGTACTTGGCGACTTCGGCCGACTGGGGCAGCAGCGAGGTCTGGTAGTTGACGTCCAGCATGCGCGCGGTGTTCTCGGCGCGCTCGGTATAGCGGGACATCCAGTAGAGGTGGTCTGCGGTGCGTGAAAGCATCTTGTGTTCTCCTGATTCCTTGCCTGCACTCAGACCGATGACGTTTGGCTTTGCGATTGGGACTGCGATTGCGCCTTGGGCGCACGCTCGGCTTCGAGGATCCAGGTGTCCTTGGTGCCACCGCCCTGCGAAGAATTGACCACCAGCGAACCCTCTTTCAGCGCCACGCGCGTGAGGCCGCCGGGCACCATCTGCACTTCCTTGCCCGAGAGCACGAAGGGCCGCAGGTCGATGTGGCGCGGCGCGATGCCGGCGTCCACGAAGGTCGGCGAGGTCGACAGGCTCAGCGTGGGCTGAGCGATGTAGCCATCGGGCTTGGCGAGCACGGCTTTCTTGAAGTCCTCGATCTCGGCGTGCGTGGCGGCCGGGCCAATCAGCATGCCGTAGCCGCCCGCGCCGTGCACTTCCTTGACGACGAGATCCTTCATGTTGTCGAGCGTGTACTGCAGCTCGTCCTTGTTGCGGCACATGTAGGTGGGCACGTTCTTCAGGATCGGCTTTTCGCCGAGGTAGAACTCGATCATCTTGGGCACGTAGGGGTAGATCGACTTGTCGTCGGCCACGCCGGTACCCACTGCATTGCAGATCACCACGTTGCCCGCGCGGTAGGCGCGCATCAAGCCCGCCGTGCCGAGCGTGGACGTGGGGCGGAACACGTTAGGATCGAGGAAGTCGTCATCGACGCGGCGGTAGATCACGTCGACACGCCGCGGCCCGCGCGTGGTGCGCATGTAGACGAAGTCGTCCTTGACGAACAGGTCCTGCCCCTCGACGAGCTCGATGCCCATCTGCTGGGCGAGGAAGGCGTGCTCGAAGTAGGCGCTGTTGTACATGCCGGGCGTGAGCACCACCACCGTGGGCTCGGCCGTGGCCGGCGGCGCGCTGGCGCGCAGGGTTTCGAGCAGCAGGTCGGGGTAGTGCGCGACCGGCGCGATGCGGTTCTGGTTGAAGAGCTCGGGGAAGAGCCGCATCATCATCTTGCGGTTTTCCAGCATGTAGCTCACGCCGCTGGGCACCCGCAGGTTGTCTTCGAGCACGTAGTACTCGCCGTTGCCGTCGGCATCGGGGGCGCGCACGATGTCGATGCCCGAAATGTTCGAGTAGACGTTGTGCGGCACCGTGACGCCCATCATCTCGGGGCGGAACTGCGCGTTGTTCAGGATCTGCTCGGCCGGAATGATGCCGGCCTTGATGATTTCCTGGTCGTGGTAGACGTCATGCAGGAAGCGGTTGAGCGCCGTGACGCGCTGCACCAGTCCCTTTTCCATGCTGTCCCACTCATGGGCCGGAATGATGCGCGGCAACAGGTCGAACGGAATGAGCCGCTCTGTGCCGGAGCCGTCCTCATCCTTCGCGCCATACACCGCGAAGGTGATGCCGACCCGGCGGAAAATCATTTCCGCCTCTTCACGCCGCGAACGCATCACCTCACCGGGTTGCTTCGCGAGCCATTGGTCGTAGCGCTTGTAGTGCTGTCGGATCGCAGCCCCCGCATAGGGCAACTGCTCATACATCTCGTCGAATTTGTGCATGGAACGACCAATCTCCTTCGGCCATAGCTTAGCAAGTTCAGGGCCAGTAGAACCCCTTATGCGTCGCCGAAAGGCCCGTAAATGGTCGCTCTCGCGCTATCGCTTCTTGCGGGCCGCGAGAAATTCCTTCATCCGTTTGCCGCTTTCGTCGCTGTAGAGGCTTTCGACGAGCACGCCGCGCTCGGCCTCGAGCTGCTCGCGGCGGCTGCGGTCGCGCGCCGAATAGACCAGTTCCTTGATGCGCGCCTGCACGTCGAAGGGGCCTTGCGCGAGCTTCTGCGCCCAGGCGAGCGCGACGGCGTAGGCCGTGCCGCGCGGCACGATCCGGTTGACCACGCCCCAGTCATGGAGCCGGCGGGCGGTCTGGACCGAGCCGCCCAGCAGGATCTCGATCACCGCCTGCGGTGGCAGCGAGCGCACCAGCGAATCGGTGCCGCCGCCATCGATCGAAAGGCCGAAGTTGACGTTGGACATCGCGAATTCCGCATCCTCGGCCGCAACGACCAGGTCGCACGCCAGGCAGAGCGAAAAGCCGCTGCCCGCCGCCATGCCCTCGACCGCGGCGATCACGGGCTGCGGTGCCTCCTGCATCGCCATGACCCATTCGTTCAAGGCGTCGGAATGGGCCAGCTGCTCCGATTGCGGCAGCTTGCGCTGCCTCACCAGCCGCCGCAGGTCGCCACCGGCGCAGAAATGCTCGCCCTCCCCGGTGAGCACGATGGCGCGGACGGTGCGAAAGCCCGAAGCGGCGCGGATCGCCTTGGCCGCGGCGCGGTAGATCGATGGATTGACGGTGTTGCGCGCCGCCGGATTGCTGATGGTCATCACCAGCACCGCCCCCTCCCGGTGCATGTGGAGCTTTGCGGCGGGCGCGGATGCCCCCCCGGCACTGGTAATGGCAGGCACGGCCGCGGACGTCATGGCGTCCTGCCGAGGAATCCGCCCTGGGGCCTGTCTCTGCGGTGCATGACTCTTCCTCGCGTTGTCGTTGTGTCAGGACGATGCAACGCATCAGGCGCCGGCTTCCGCGACCTTGCAATTGGCTTTCGACCCCTCTTTTAACAATTTATTCACGATTTGGACGCTTCCTTGCGGGCGCCGCAAGGCGGGAGGGAACGTTTCAGGGCATGCGGTGCTGCCAGTAACGGGCATGGCGCTCACGCTCGCAAGCCACGTCGTCGGGCCGCGTGCTGAGCCAGCGCGCGGCACCGCAGCGCGCGCTCTCGACCACCCGCACGCCGTGTTCCGCGTAGCGCGCCATCACATCGGCCGCGGGGTGCCCGAAGCGGTTGCGGTAACCGGCCTGGACCAGCGCGATGCGCGGCTGCACCGCTGCCAGGAACGGCGCGCTCGAGGACGACTTGCTGCCATGGTGCGGCGCCAGCAACACGTCGGCCCGCAGTTGTTCCCTTTCCGTTCGCGCGACCAGCGCGGCCTCTTGCAGCCACTCGATGTCGCCGGCCAGCAGCGCCGTCGCACGGCCGTTGCCGACGCGCAGCACACACGAGACGGCATTGGGCCTGGTGAAGCTGCGGTAGTCGGCATCGAAGGGATGCAGCACCTCGAAACTCACGCCGTCCCATTTCCAGCGCTGGCCTGCTTCGCACCGCTGGGCCGGGCGCAGCGCCTGCAGCGGATGGGCGGCTTCGATGGAACTGAGCAACGCGGCCTGCGGCTGCATCGCAAGCACGGCGGGCGCGCCGCCGGTGTGATCGGTGTCGCGGTGGCTCAGCACCAGCATGTCGAGCCGCTCGCCGAAGGCACGCAGCAGCGGCACGAGCACGCGGTGGCCCGCATCGCTCTCGAGGCTGTAGCGCGGTCCGGTGTCGTAGAGCAGGCTGTGCGTGGCCGTGCGCACCAGCACGGCGCTGCCTTGCCCGATGTCGGCCGCGAGCAGTTCGAACTCGCCAACGGCCGGCCGCGGCATCTGCCACAGCAGCACCGGCAGCAACAGCGGCAGTCCGAGCGCGCGCATCGACCACGGCAACCGCATGGCGAGCAAGGCCCCGCCCACCACGCCGGAAGCGGCCATCCACCACGGCGGCGCGGCCATCGAGAGCGTGGCGAAAGGCAACCCGGCCAACCATTGCAGCAGGACGGAGAGCGCATGCACCGCCCAGGCCGCGACATCCCACAGCGGCGCCACGACCGCGCCCAGCATGGCAAGCGGCGTGACCACGAGGGTGACCCATGGAATCGCGATGGCATTGGCCAGCAGGCCGACCAGCGACACCTGCTGGAACAGCAGCAGGCTCAGCGGCGTGAGCGCGAGCGTGATGACCCATTGCTCGCGGAAGAACAGGAACAGCCGGTTCGCGGCGGTCGGCTTTCTTTCGCCCGCGTCCGTCGAATCGGTAGCGAACAACACGCCCACCGCGACGAAGCTGAGCCAGAAGCCCGCCTGCATCAGGGCCCAGGGGTCGATCGCCACCACCACCGCGGCGGTCAGCAGCCAGACATGCGGCCACGGCCAGCGCCGGCCGGCCAGGCGCAGCAACGCGATGGTTGCCAACATCCACACCGTGCGCTGGGCGGGCACGCCCCAGCCGCTGAAGAGCGCATAGAGCGTGGCGAGCCACACGCCGCCGATCAGTGCCGCCTGCGGCGCGGGGAGCCACAGCATCAACCGGCTGCTGCGCCGCCACAGCGCGCCCACGATGTGCGCGGCAAACCACGCAAACATCGTGATGTGGAGGCCCGAGATCGACATCAGGTGTGCCACGCCGGTTGCCCTGAACACATCCCATCCGGCCCGGTCGATCGCGGCCTGGTCGCCGGTGACCAGCGCGGCGATCACGCCGGCCTGCCGGCGGTCGGACACGCGCTCGAACACGGCGTCACGCACGGCTTCGCGTGCACGCTCGATGGGGTGCCGCCATGTGCCTGCCACATGCGCCGGCGCGGCATGGCGCGCGCCGGTGCGCACGTAGCCGTTGGCATGCACGCCCTGCTCCCACAGCCACAACTCGGCGTCGAAGCCATGGGGGTTGAGGCTGCCGTGCGGCGCCCTGAGCCGCACGGTCAGTTGCCATCGCTCGCCGGCATGGACCGCGCCGACGGCCACGGAAGAAGACCGCCCCTCCGGCATGCGCCCCCACAGACCGGTGTTCTCGCCATACCAGCCCAGCGCGATGCGCGAAGGCACGGCCGGCAGCGCATCGGTGCGCGCCTCGGCCCATCGGGCGGACTCGACGTCGAGCTGGAACCGCGTTCCGCTCTCGTTGCGCTGTGGCATCTGCGACACCACGCCGACCACCTGCAGGTCGCGCCCTTCGAGCGCCGGATCGAGCGCGCCGTCCGCATACGCCACGGCACGCCAGCCCGCGAGCCCCACACCGGCCAGCGCACCGCACACCAACGCCGCGACCGGCAGCAGTCGCCCGAAGGCACGCCGTCGCCACAGCCCCACGGCACCCGCGAACAGCAAAGCCGCATAGGCACCCGCCGCCCACAGCGCGGGCTGGTGCAACTGCACTGCCGCGCCGACCAGCGAACCTCCCAACGCGGCAAACGCCCACGACCCGCCCCTGCCGGACGCGCGCGAGCGCGTCGGCACAACCTCATGGCACATGACGCAAACCCTCCCCGAACCCGCGCTCGATGGCGCGTTAATTGCTTGTTATCTCGGCTAGTATGCGTCTCACAAGAGACATCTTTTCGATGCAATCTCGCAGTACTGCACACAAAAACGCATGTCCATTCACGCCGCACTCCACCACGTCACTCACTACAAATACGACCGCCTGGTGCAGTTGGGCCCGCAGGTCGTTCGCCTTCGGCCCGCGCCGCATTGCCGCAGCAACGTCATCTCGTACTCGCTGACGGTCGAGCCCGCCGAGCACTTCGTCAACTGGATGCAGGACCCGTTCGCCAACTACCAGGCGCGGCTGGTGTTCCCCGAGAAGACGCGCGAATTCAAGGTCACCGTCGACCTCGTGGTCGAGATGGCGGTCTACAACCCCTTCGACTTCTTCCTCGAGCCGCAGGCCGAGAACTTTCCGTTCAAGTACACCGCCTCGCAGGCCGAGGAACTCGCGCCCTACCTCGTGGCCGACCCGGTCACGCCGCTGGTGGAGGCCTACCTCGCCAAGATCGACCGCAAGGAACAGCGCACCATCGACTTCCTGGTCGGCCTGAACCAGCAGGTGCAGCAGGACGTCAACTACCTGATCCGCATGGAGCCCGGCGTGCAGACGCCGGAAGAAACGCTCACCAACGGCAGCGGCTCATGCCGCGACTCAGGCTGGCTGCTGGTGCAGCTGCTGCGCCACATGGGCCTGGCCGCGCGTTTCGTCTCGGGCTACCTGATCCAGCTCACGCCCGATGTGAAGGCGCTCGACGGCCCGAGCGGCACCACGGTCGACTTCACCGACCTGCACGCCTGGTGCGAGGTGTTCCTGCCGGGCGCAGGCTGGATCGGCCTGGATGCCACCTCGGGCCTCATGGCCGGCGAAGGCCACATTCCGCTCGCCTGCACGCCCACGCCGTCGAGCGCGGCGCCCATCGAGGGCGGCGTCGATGAATCCGAGGTCGAGTTCGGCCACGAGATGAAGGTCACGCGCATCTACGAATCGCCGCGCGTCACCAAGCCCTACACCGAAGAGCAGTGGGCCGAAGTGCTCGCTCTCGGCGACGCCGTCGACGCGCGCCTGAAGGCCGGCGACGTGCGCCTCACGATGGGCGGCGAGCCCACCTACGTGGCCACCGCCGACCGCGACGCGCCCGAGTGGAACACCGATGCACTCGGCCCCACGAAGCGCGGCTACGCGACCGAACTCGTCCACAAGCTGCGCGCCGAATACGGCAACGGCGGCTTCCTCCATTTCGGCCAGGGCAAGTGGTACCCGGGCGAGCAGCTGCCGCGCTGGGCGCTGTCGATCTTCTGGCGCGCCGACGGCCAGACGCTGTGGCACGACCCGGCGCTCTTCGCCGACGAGCGCTTTCCCACGCACTACACGAGCGAGGACGCGCGCCGCTTCACCGCCACGCTGGCCGGGAACCTCGGCCTGACCGAGCGCTACATCCAGCCCGGCTACGAAGACACCTACTACTACCTCTGGCGCGAACGCCGCCTGCCGGTGAACGTCGATCCCTTCGAATCGAAGCTCGATGACGAACTCGAACGCGTGCGCCTGCGCCGCGTGTTCACGCAGAAGCTCGATGCCGTGATCGGCTACATGCTGCCCATCGAGCCGGGCAATGCGAACGCCGATGCGCCCGCGCTCGCCGGCCCCGGCTGGAAGACCGGCCCGTGGTTCCTGCGCGATGACCGGCTCTATCTCATTCCGGGCGACTCGCCCATGGGCTACCGCCTGCCGCTCGACTCGCAGCCGTGGGCCAGCAAGGGCGACTACCCCTACCTGATCGAACGCGACCCGACCGCACCGCGCGGCGCGTTGCCGAGTTCCGCCGACTACCGCGCGCGCTACAGCACGGGTGCCCCCGGCACTGCCGGTGCTGCTGCAGGTGCCACCGGCGCTGCCCGCGCTGCCGGTGCCCCCGGTACTGCCGGCGCCAGCCTCGGCGATGTGCCCTACACCTTCGGCACGCCGCCCGTGGTGCCCGCATCGCTGCGCATGCAGAGTCCCGGCGATGCAGCCAGCGGCGACGCTGCGGCGGCCGCGCGTGCCGCCGACGACGCCACCGCCACGCCCGCCACCCGACAACCCCTGCGCGGCGAATCGGCCCACTGGGTCACGCGCACCGCGCTGTGCGTCGAAGTGCGCGACCCGCGCCGCGCCAACGGCCCGTCGGCCGAGAAGAAGGGCAGCGCCTCGGGCGTGCTCTACGTCTTCGTGCCGCCGCTCGCGCGCCTGGAGGACTACCTGGACCTCGTCGCCGCCGTCGAAGCCACCGCGCGCGAACTGGACATGCGCATCGTGATGGAAGGCTATCCGCCGCCACGCGATCCGCGTCTGAAGATGCTGGCCGTCACGCCCGACCCGGGCGTGATCGAAGTCAACATCCACCCGGCCCACAACTGGAAGGAACTGGTCGCGCACACCGAGTTCCTCTACAACGCCGCGTTCGAAACCCGCCTCTCGGCCGAGAAGTTCATGACCGATGGCCGCCACACCGGCACTGGCGGCGGCAACCACTTCGTGATGGGCGGTGCCACGCCGGCGGACAGCCCGTTCCTGCGCCGGCCGGAGCTGCTCGCGAGCCTCTTGCTGTATTGGCACAACCATCCCTCGCTGAGCTACCTGTTCTCGGGCATGTTCATCGGCCCGACCAGCCAGGCGCCGCGCGTGGACGAAGCGCGCAACGACCAGGTCTATGAGCTCGAAATCGCCCTGCAGGAAATCGCGAAGAACCGCGAAATCTACGGCGCCAACATGCCCGCATGGCTGGTCGACCGCACGCTGCGCAACATCCTGATCGACGTGTCCGGCAACACGCACCGCAGCGAGTTCTGCATCGACAAGCTCTACTCGCCCGATTCGAGCACTGGCCGCCTCGGCCTGCTGGAGCTGCGCGCTTTCGAGATGCCGCCGCATGCGCGCATGAGCATCGCGCAACAGCTGTTGATCCGCGCGCTGGTCGCCCGCTTCTGGGACGATCCCTACAAGGCGCCCGTGACCCGCTGGGGCACCGAGCTGCACGACCGCTTCCTGCTGCCGACCTTCGTGAAGATGGACTTCGACGACGTCATCAGCGAGATGCGCCAGGCCGGCTTTGCCTTCGATCCCGACTGGTTCGCGCCGCACTTCGAATTCCGCTTCCCGCTCGTGGGCCAGATGCAGGCCATGGGCGTGGAGCTGTCGCTGCGCAATGCGCTGGAGCCGTGGCACGTGATGGGCGAGGAAGGCTCGGCGGGCGGCACGGTGCGCTATGTCGATTCGTCGCTCGAGCGTATCGAAGTGCGCGTGACGGGTCTCAACGAGAGCCGCCATGTCGTCACCGTCAACGGCAAGGTGCTGCCGCTGCAGCCCACGGGCGTGACCGGCGAGTTCGTCGCGGGCGTGCGCTACAAGGCCTGGAACCCGCCCTCGGCGCTGCACCCCAGCATCGGCGCCCATGCGCCGCTGACCTTCGACCTGGTCGACACCTGGATGAAGCGCTCGCTCGGCGGCTGCCAGTACTTCGTGGCCCACCCGGGCGGACGCAACTACGACAGCTTCCCGGTCAACGCCTACGAGGCCGAGAGCCGCCGCCATTCGCGCTTCACGCGCATGGGCCACACGCCCGGCCTCATGCGCACGCCGCCGGCCACCATCGAGCTGCCGGGCAGCCGCGAATTCCCGTTCACCCTCGATCTGCGGCGATAAGGGGCCACCTACCACACTGCACCAGCGGCCCTGCCGTGACGGCGGTGTGACAATCCCCTTCCTGTGGAACCTTTGAACGAATCCCTGTTCGACGCCCAGGCCCTGGAGTTTCCAGCGGCCCTGGCGTCGGCGCTCGCGCCGGCCGCACTGCCCGGCCACTTCGATGAACTGCGCGGCAAAGCCAGGCCGGCGGCGCCGGTGCGGCCTGCGCCAGCAGGTGCGCCCCCGGCAAGCACCCCGCTGCTGTACGACGCGGCGGCGGAACGCCCGGCGGCCACGCAGTCCCAATCGCAGTCCCAGTCTTCTTCATCGCAGTCCCAGGGCCAGTCCCAGTCGCAGCAACCTGCGCCGACCGGCGAAGCACCCCCGCTCACCCCCGGCTGGAACGCCTTCTTCGACCAGCTCGGCCCGGGCGGCTTCAACGACCTTCCGCGCCGCGCGGTCAGCCTCGAGCGCCAGATCCGCGACAACGGCGTTACCTACAACGTCTACGCCGACGCCACCCACGGCCCGCAGCGCCCCTGGTCGCTCGACCTGTTCCCGCTGATCGTCTCGCCCGAGAGCTGGAGCCAGATCGAGGCCGGCGTGCTCCAGCGCGTGCGCGTGCTCGACCGGGTGATGGCCGACGTCTACGGCCCGCAGCAGCTGCTGAGCGAAGGGCTGATTCCGCCGGCGCTGGTGCGCGGCCATCCGGGCTATCTGCGCGCGCTGCACGGCGTGAAGCCGCCGGGCGACACCTGGCTGCACATCGCGGCCTTCGACCTCGCACGCGGCCCCGACGGCAACTGGTGGGTGGTGTCGCAGCGCACCCAGGCGCCCTCGGGCCTGGGCTACCTGCTGGAGAACCGCCTCGCCATCACGCGACAGTTTCCGCAGGCCTTCGAGGCGCTTCACGTGCAGCGGCTGGCCGCCACCTACAGCGCCATGATGGACGGGCTGCAGCGCATGTGCCCGGCCGGCGTGCCGCCCCACATCGCGCTGCTCACGCCCGGCCCGTACAACGAAACCTACTTCGAGCACGCCTACCTCGCGCGCTACCTGGGCGTGACGCTCGTCGAGGGCAACGACCTCACGGTGCGCGACCAGCGGCTCTACCTCAAGACGCTGCAGGGCCTGCGCCCGGTGCACGGCCTCATCAAGCGGCTGGACGACCAGTTCCTCGATCCGCTGGAGCTGCGCCCCGATTCCACGCTCGGCGTGCCCGGCCTCCTGCAGGCGATTCGCGCCGGCAACGTGCTGGTGGCCAACATGCCGGGCTCGGCCTTCCTCGAATCGCCCGCCATGCTGGGCTTCCTGCCGGGCCTGGCGCGCCGGCTGATCGGCGAGAAGCTCAAGCTGCCCGCGCTGCCCACCTGGTGGTGCGGCGAGCGCGCCGCGCTCGAGGCGGTGCTGCCGCAGCTGGGCGATTGCTTCATCAAGCCCACCTACCCCGGCATCGACGGCCGCGTGAGCTTCGACGCGGTGCTCGGCAGCCAGCTGGGGCGGCGCGAACTCGACGAATGGGCCGGCCGCATCGTGCGCGAGGGCGACGCCCACACGGTGCAGAGCTACCTGCCGCTGTCGCAGATGCCCACATGGGCCAGCGACCTGGGCCCCGGCCACATCGAGCCGCGCGCGGTGCTCCTGCGCGTGTTCGCGGTGAGCGACGGTGCGCAGTCGTGGCGCGTGCTGCCCGGCGGGCTGGCCCGCCTCGCGGGCGCCGATGCGCAGATCGCCTCGATGCAGCGCGGCGGCAGCAGCGCCGATGCCTGGGTGCAGACGCACGGCGAGGTCGACCGCACCACGCGGCTGCAGCCCCACGCCACGCCGGCTTCGCTCGCACGGCACCGCGCGCCGGTCACCAGCCGCGCCGCGGAGAACATGTTCTGGCTCGGGCGTTACACCGAGCGCGCCGAGAACGCGGTGCGCCTGGCGCGCCTGACGCTCAACCTGTTGGGTGGCGAAGACCAGTCGTCGCGCCCGCTGCTCGAATGGCTGCACCGCATGGCCGTGCGCAATGCGCTGGTGCCGGCCGAGGCGCCGAGCGCGCCGCAGTCGCGCCGGGTGTTCGAACGCGCCCTGGTGGCCGAGCTCGGCGACGTCGACGGGGGCGGCAGCGTCGGCTATAGCCTGCGCTGCATCCGGCAGGCCGCGGCCGCGGTGCGCGAGCGGCTTTCGCAGGACAACTGGAACCAGATCGTGCGTGCGGAGGCCGAGTTCCTCCGCCGCGCCGCCGAGCAGGCCGGCGAAGGCAGCTTTGCCGCCAGCGCCGCCTTGCGCGCGCTCGAATCCGCCAGCACCGCGCTGGCCGCGATGACCGGCGCGCAGACCGACCGCATGACGCGCGACGACGCCTGGCGCCTGCTGTCCATCGGCCGCCACATCGAGCGGCTGGGCTTTTTGTCGAACGCGCTCGAGGTCGGCTTCGGCAACGGCGCCGTGCACGAGGTCAGCGGCTTCGAGGCGATGGTGGCGCTGTTCGACAGCACCATCACCTTCCATGCGCGCTACCAGCAGCGGCGCGACGTCGCCACGCTGGTCGACCTGCTGGTGCTCGACGCGGAAAACCCGCGCTCGCTGGCCTGGGTCACGCAAACGCTGCGCGGGCGCATCGCGCGTCTGGCGGGCAGCGCGCCGGGCAAGCTCACCGCGCTGTCGTACGAACTGCCCGATCCGGCCACATGGACGCTCGAGCACCTGTGCGCCGCCGGGCCCGAGGGGGATTACCCCGCGCTGATCCGGCTGCTCGCCAACTGCGAGACGGCGGCCTACCATGTGTCGGACGCCATCGGCACGCGCTACTTCACGCTCACATCCGAATCCCTGCGCTCCGTCGGCGCCTGATTCCATAACGATATTTCGAAGGAGGCATTTCCATGTCGGGCATCGCCATCAATCGCCGTCGCACCCTCACCGCCGCCAGCCTTCTCGTCGGACTCGCACTGGCCGGCTGCGGCAAGCAGGAACCCGCTGCACCCGCCGCCGCTTCGGCACCGCCGCCGCCCGCCGCGGCCCGCGTGCTGGTCGTGGGCACCGATGCGGCCTATGCGCCCTTCGAATCGCAGAACGAAAAGGGCGAGGTCGTGGGCTTCGACATCGACGTGGTGAAGGCCGTGGCGCAGAAGGCCGGCATCGAGGTGAAGTTCGTCAACACGCCGTGGGAAGGCATCTTCAATTCGCTCGACCAGGGCGACCGCGACCTCCTGGTGTCGTCCATCACCATCACCGACGAGCGCCGCCAGACCATGGACTTCTCGCAGCCCTACTTCGAGGCGCGCCAGCTCATCGCGGTGAAGAGCGATTCGCCCGTCGCGAAGTTCGACGACATCAAGAGCCTGAAGGTCGGCGTGCAGAACGGCACCACCGGCGACGAAGTGGTGGGCAAGCTGCTGGGCAAGTCGAGCACCGCGATCAAGCGCTTCGAATCGACCCCGCTGGCGCTCAAGGAACTCGAGGCCGGCGGCGTGCAGGCCGTGGTGGCCGACAACGGCGTGGTGGCGCACTACCTCGCGAACAACGCGGGCGGTGGCTTCAAGACGGTGAGCGATGCGGGCTTTCCGGCCGAGCAGTACGGCATCGCGGTGAAGAAGGGCAATGCCGAGCTGCTGGCGAAGATCGACAAGGGCCTTGCGGACATCAAGGCCGACGGCACCTACGCGAAGATCTACGCATCGCACTTCGGCGCCGCGTCGCAGTAAAGACCGCTCTTGCCATGCTGCTGCACGTCACCCACGAAACCCGCTACGAGTACGCACCGCCGGTCGAGACCGCGCAGCACCTGGCGCACCTGAAGCCGCTGGCCACCGGTTCGCAGCGGCTGGTGAGCCACACGCTCGCGATCGATCCGCCGCCGGCGCAGCGCGGCGAGCTGCCCGATGTCTACGGCAACACCCGCGCCTTCTTCGCGCTCGAAGCCACGCACGACCGGCTGGTGGTCACGGCCGAGAGCGTCGTCGAAACCTCGGTGCCGGTGCTCTCGGACGCCATCGCCCGCGATCTGCCCTGGGAGACCGTGCGCGAGCGTTTCCGCTTTCGCAAGGACGCCACCTTCGACGCGGCTTCCGAGTTCGTCTTTCCCTCGCCCTACGTGCCGCGCCACGACGACTTCGCCGCCTATGCGCGCGCGAGCTTCGCGCCCGGGCGCCCCACCTTCGACGCGGCGATGGACCTCACCGAACGCATGTACCGCGACTTCGACTACGACGCGGACAGCACCGAGATCAACACCCCCGCCGTCGAGGCGCTGGCCCAGCGCAAGGGCGTGTGCCAGGACTTCGCGCACATCATGATCGCGTGTTTCCGCACGCTGGGCCTGCCCGCGCGCTACGTGAGCGGCTATCTGCTCACGCAGCCGCCGCCGGGCCAACCGCGGCTGGTGGGCGCTGATGCTTCGCATGCGTGGGTGTCGGTTTACCTGCCGGGCGAAGACGACGGGCCCGGCGGCTGGGCCGACTTCGACCCCACCAACGGCCGCCAGCCGGGCGAGGACTACGTCACGCTGGCCATCGGCCGCGACTACTCCGACGTCTCGCCGATGCGCGGCGTACTGCATGGCGGCGCAAGGCACACGCTGAGCGTCGGGGTGACCGTGCAGCCGGTGGGGGAAGTGATCGAAGGCCTGCCGCGAACACAGACACAATCGCCTTCCCAAGACAAGGAGTCTCCATGAGCGTTTACGACAAACTTTCCAGCCTCGGCATCACCCTGCCCCCGGTCTCGGCCCCCGCCGCCGCCTACGTGCCTTTCGTGCAGACCGGCAACCTCGTGTTCCTCTCGGGCCACATCGCCAAGAAGGACGGCAAGGTCTGGGCCGGCCAGCTCGGCGCCAACATCAGCACCGAGGAAGGCAAGCAGGCCGCACGCGCCATCGCCATCGACCTCCTGGGCACGCTGCACGCCGCCGTGGGCGACCTGAACAAGGTCAAGCGCATCGTCAAGGTGATGAGCCTGGTGAACTCGGTCGGCACCTTCACCGAACAGCACCTGGTGACCAACGGCGCGAGCGAATTCTTCGCCGAAGTCTTCGGCCCCGAAAAGGGCGCACATGCGCGCAGCGCCTTCGGCGTGGCACAGATCCCGATGGGCGCCTGCGTCGAGATCGAACTGATCGCCGAAGTCGGCTGATCCCGCAGACCAACGCCTCGCCGGCCATCGAGGCGGACGGGGCCGATCCGGAGTCTTCGAAGCCATGAACATCGTCCTGCGTGCCTTTGCCTCGACTGCGCTGCTGCTGGGTGCCGAAGGCTCGTACGCGCAGTCGCTCAGCTGCGGCGGATTTCTTGCCGGGGTGGGCGAATCGAAGTTCTCCGTCCTCAACAAATGCGGCGAACCGGTCCTCAAGGACGTCGTCTGCGTCGCCCGGCCCCAGGTCGAATGGATCATCAACCCGGGCGCGCGCAGCGGCGGCGTCCGCCAGATCGGTTCACAGCAATGCGTTCCGATGGATGAATGGACCTACCACCGCGGCCAGGGCAACTTCCTCGGGATCGTGCGGTTCTACAACGGCGCGGTCGAGTCGGTGCGCGACGGCGACCGGGTGCCGTGAACTAGGACGGCCTGCCGAGGCTCGCCTCCAGGAATTCGATCAATGCCTGCACGCGCGCCGTGCGCCCCTTGCGGGTCGGCACCAGCAGCAGCACCGGCGCACTGTCGAAGGCCCAATCCTTCAGCACCCGCACCAGCGAGCCCCGCGCGATCGCATCCGCCGCGTCCCATTCGGAACGCAGCACCAGCCCCATGCCCTGCTCGGCCCAATGCCGCGCCACGCTGCCGTCGTTGGTGACGAAGGCCGGCGCAATGCGCAGTGTTTCGCGCGCGCCCGCCTTCACCGATGACGCAGCTGCCTTGGGCTTCGCGGCGCGGCGCACGTGCCAGAGCGTCACGTCTTCGTCGTTCTCGCGGATGACGATGCAGTCGTGCGCCATCACGTCGCGCGGAACGAGGGGCGTGCCGCGCGCGCGCAGGTACTCCGGGCTCGCGCACAGCCAGCGCTCGTTGTCGCCGAGCGTGCGCGCGACCCAGGAGGAGTCGCGCACCGTGCCGATGTGGATGATCGCGTCGGCGTCGTGCCGGTCGGGCCAGGGCGTCTCGCGCAGGTCGAACTGGATGCGCAGGCCCGGATGCAGGCGAGCGAAGCGCGCGAGCATCGGCGCCACGTACTGCCGGCCGTAGCCGAAGGGCGCGGCGATGCGCAGCGTGCCGGTGAGGCGGCGGTCGTCGCGCTGCATCGATTCGCGCAGCCCCTCGATCTGCCCGAGCAGCGCCGCGGCCTCGCGTGCAAAGCGCTCGCCTTCGGCCGTGAGGCTCAGCCGCCGCGCGGTGCGGGTGGCGAGAGACAGGCCGAGCGTGGTTTCGAGCTTGCGCAAGCGCATCGACAGCGCGGGCGGCGTGACGTCGAGCGAGCGCGCCGCGGCACTCAGCGAAGGTTCGCGCAGCAAGGCTGCTGCCAGTTGCATGTCTTCGATCTGGATCATTCAGCAGTGCTTAACGATTGATGAGCTGGCATTGAAGCACAACGACGGCTTTGAAACGTACAGTCGGCGACCATGCAAGCCCCCATCGCCCCATCCGGCGCCTACCCCCGCGCCGTGCTTTTCGACCTGCTCACCGCCCTGCTCGACTCGTGGACCGTGTGGAACGCCGCCGCTGGCTCCGAGGAAAAGGGCCGCACGTGGCGCGCCGAATACCTGCGCCTCACCTACGGCTGCGGCGCCTATGTGCCCTACGAGCAACTGGTGAAGGACGCCGCACGAAACACCGGCATGGCCGGCACCGCACCGGACGCGCTCGAAGCGCACTGGGACCAATTGCCCGCATGGGACGGCGCACGCGAACTGCTGCAGGCGCTCAAGCCGCACTGCAAGCTCGCGGTGGTCACCAACTGCTCGCAGCGGCTCGGCCATCGCGCGGCGGCGCTGCTGGGCGTCGACTGGGACGTGGTGGTCACTTCGGAAGAAGCCGGCTTCTACAAGCCCGACCCGCGCCCGTACCGCATGGCGCTGGCCCGGCTGGGCGTGCAGGCAGATGAGGCCGCCTTCGTCGCCGGCTCGGGCTACGACATGTTCGGCACTTCGGCCGTCGGCCTGCGCACCTTCTGGCACAACCGCGTGGGGCTCGCCTTGCCGAAGGGCGCACCGCCGCCCGAGCAGCAGGCACCGACGCTCGCACCCGCGCTGCCCTGGCTCCAATCCTTCGCTTCGATTTCCTGAACGGACGACGCTCATGAACGCCCTCACCCTCACCACCATCGACACGCCCGCCGCCATCGTCGAACGGCCGCGCATGCAGCAAAACATCGCGCGGATGCAGGCGCGCATGAACGCACTCGGCGTGCGCTTCCGGCCTCACGTCAAGACCAGCAAGTGCATCGACGTGGCACGTGCGCAGCGCGATGCGGGTGCGCAGGGCATCACCGTCTCCACGCTGAAGGAGGCCGAGCAGTTCTTCGCCGCCGGCTTCAGCGACATCCTCTATGCCGTGGGCATGGCCGCGCACCGGCTGCCGCATGCGCTCGAACTGCGCCGCCGCGGCTGCGCGCTTTCGATCATCACGGACGGCGTGGCCTCGGCGCGCGCCATTGCCGAGTTCGGCCGTGCGAACGGCGAAGCCTTCGACGTGCTGATCGAAGTCGACACCGACGGCCACCGCTCCGGCATCCGCCCGGACGACGACGTGCTGCTCGAAGTGGCGCATGCACTGCACGACGGCGGCATGCGTCTCGCCGGCGTGATGACGCACGCCGGCTCCAGCTACGACCTCGACACACCCGAAGCGCTCAAGGCCATGGCCGAGCAGGAGCGCGCCGGCTGCGTGCGTGCCGCGCAAAGGCTGCGCGATGCCGACCTGCCCTGCCCCATCGTCAGCGTGGGTTCCACGCCGACGGCGCTGATGGCCGAGCGCCTCGACGGGGTGACCGAAGTGCGCGCGGGGGTCTACGTGTTCTTCGACCTCGTGATGCGCAATGTGGGCGTGTGCGATGCGGGCGAGATCGCGCTGAGCGTGCTCACCACCGTGATCGGCCACCAGGTCGAGAAGGGCTGGGCCATCGTCGATGCGGGCTGGATGGCGATGAGCCGCGACCGCGGCACGCAGAAGCAGAAGCGCGACTATGGCTACGGGCAGATCTGCAGCCTCGATGGCGCGGTGCTCGACGGCTATGTGCTCAGCGGTGCGAACCAGGAGCACGGCATCCTGTCGCGCGAAGGTGCGCCAGACACCGACATTGCGACGCGCTTTCCTATCGGCACGCGCCTGCGCATCCTGCCCAACCATGCGTGCGCGACGGGTGCGCAATTCCCTGAATATCAGGCGCTCGGCGAAGACGGGGCGCTGCAGCCATGGGGGCGCTTCCACGGCTGGTAAGCGGTCTGGAGAGAACGACGCCTAGAGCGCCTGCGACGAGCCCCGCACCATCAACTCGCCGGGAAGCAGGAGCTGGCGTGGCGCGGCATCGAGTCCCCGCAGCCGCTCGATCAGGCACGTGGCGGCGGTGCGGCCGATGGCGTCGGTGGGCTGCGCCACGGTGCTGAGGCCGGGGCCGATCAGCGAGGCCCATTCGGGATCGTCGAAGCCGACGAAGCCCAGGTCGCCGCCGAACTGCAAGCCCATCCGCGCCATCGCCTGCGCCACGCGCAGCGTGACCACGGCATTGCCCGCGACCACGGCGGCGCGGCGGCCGCGCCTGGCGCGCTTGCGCAGGGCGGTCAGTGCCGCATCGAGCGCATCGTTTTCGCCCTCGACGCTTTCGAACACCTCGCCTGCCACGCGTGGTTCATGTGCCGCCACGCAGGCGCCGAAAGCGGCCGTGCGCTCGCGCCGCGAACTTACGCCCTTCTGCGGCTCGGTGACGTAAAGCAGCTCGCGGTAGCCGCCTTCGAGCAGATGCTCGCAGGTCGCCTGCATCGCTGCGTGGTTGTCGAGCGAGACAAAGTCGGTGTGCATGCCCGTGTGCCGGCGATCGACCAGCACCGCGGGCTTGCCATGCAGCGTGACCGCATCGACCACGTTGCTGCCGCGGCCCAGCGTGTTGAGGATGAAGCCGTCGACCTGGTAGCCCGCGAGCGCATCGATGGCCTCGCGCTCGCGTTCGCTCTCGTTGCCGAGGTTGAACAGCATCACGAGGTAGCCGGCATCCTGGCAGGCCTTCTCGGCGCCGCGCAGCACGGCGACCGAATACGGGTTGGTGATGTCGGCCACGATCAACCCGATGAGCCGCGAACGGCCGTGGCTCAGCGCCTGCGCCATCGGGCTGGGCGTGTAGGCCAGCTTGGCGATGGCGACCTCTACGCGTGCGGCGATGTCGGGGCTCAGCAAACGCTCGCGATGGTTGAGGAAGCGCGAGACGGTGGCTTTGGAAACGCCCGCCGCTTCGGCGACGTCGGCGATGGTGGCGCGGCCCGTGGGCTTCATGGTTTTGCTCCTTCCCCCGCTGGGGGAAGGCTGGGATGGGGGCAGGCGGAGCGCTCGATGGATACGCCGCTGGCCCCCACCCCTGCCCTCCCCCGGAAGGGGAGGGAGAAAGTCCTCGGGGACATCCACAGGCGAGGCGTTCGCATTGCTCCTTCCCCCGCTGGGGGAAGGTTGGGATGGGGGCGGGCAGAGCGCTCGATGGATACGCCGCTTGCCCCCACCCCTGCCCTCCCCCAGAGGGGGAGGGAGAAAGTCCTCGGGGACATCCACAGGCGAGGTGTTCGCATTGCTCCTTCCCCCGCTGGGGGAAGGTTGGGATGGGGGCAGGCAGAGCGCTCGATGGATGCGCCGCCTGCCCCCACCCCTACCCTCCTCCAACGGGGGAGGGAGAAAAGCGGGATCGCAGTCATGCGGCGGTGGTGTCGTAAGGCGCGATCGGCTTCTCGCCGGCCAGCACCTGCAGCAGATTGGTCGTCGCCAGTTCCGCCATCGCATGCCGCGTCTCGTGCGTGGCCGAGCCGATGTGCGGCAGCGGTGTCACGCGCGGGTGCGTGCGCAGCGGCGAATCGGCGGGCAGCGGTTCCTTCGCGAACACGTCGAGGCCGGCAGCGCGCAGGGTGCCGTGATCCAGCGCGTGCAGCAGCGCGCCTTCGTTCACGGTGGCGCCGCGGCCGCCGTTGATGAAAGAAGCGCCCGGCTTCATGCGCGCAAAGAATTCAGCATCGATCATCCCGCGCGTGGCATCGGTCAGCGGCAGCATCGCGAGCACGATGTCGGCGCGCGCCAGCAGGTCGTCCAGCGGTGTGTGCGTGACGCGGCCTTGCAGCTCGGGCGCCTGCGCGGCCAGGTCCACCGCGCGGCGCGAGTGATACAGCACCGGCATGCCGAAGCCCAGCGCGGCGCGCCGCGCCACGGCCTGCCCGATGCGGCCAAAGCCCAGGATGCCCAGCGTCTTGCCATGCACGTCGGTGCCGAAGAGTTCCTCGCCGATGTTCTTGTCCCAACGGCCTTCCCGCACCAGGTTCGAGAGCTCGACGACGCGGCGCTGCGTGGCCATGAGGATCGCGAACACCGTGTCGGCCACGGTCTCGGTGAGCACGTCGGGCGTGTGGCACAGCACGATGCCGCGCTTGTGCAGTTCGGCGAGCGGATAGTTGTCGACGCCGACCGACACGCTCGAAATCACCTCGAGCTGCGGCGCCGCATCGAGCAGCGCGGCATCGACCGTGTGGCTGGATCCGATCAGGCCGTTCGCGGTGGCGAGCGCGGCGGCAAAGGCCTCGGGCTCCGTGCGCGGATCGGCCACGGTCACGTGGTGCGCGGCCTGCAGTCGCGCCAGTTGGTCTTCAGGCAAGGGCCGGAAAACAAGCACGTTCTTCTTCGTCATGGTCTTCAAAGCCCCGCTTCTTCAAGTTCGGCGCGCGTCGGCAGCCCTTCGGTATCGCCCAGCACCTGCACCGCACGAGCGCCGATCCACGCACCGCGGCGCACCGCCTCGGGCACGCTCTTGCCTTCGAGCAGTGCGCTCACCACGCCGGCCGCGAAGCCGTCGCCCGCGCCCACGGTGTCGATCACTTCCTTGACCGGAAAGCCGTCGACGCGGCCGGTGCCGGCCACGTCGCTGTCGTAATAGGCGCCCTCGGCACCGAGCTTGACGACCACCAGCTTCGCGCCGCGCTCGCGGTAGAAGCGCGCGACGGCATCGGGCTCACTGTGGCCGGTGAGCAGCAGGCCTTCTTCGATGCCGGGCAGCACCCAGTCGGCGCGCGAGGCGAGTTCGTTGATCCAGTGGCGCATCGTTTCGGTTGAAGACCACAGCGTCGGGCGCAGGTTGGTGTCGAACGAGATCGTTCGGCCAGCCGCGCGCATCACGTCCATGGTCTTGAGCGCGGCCTGCAGGCTGGTCTCGGAAATGGCGGCGAACACACCGGTGGCGTGCAGGTGGCGCGCCGAGCGCAGCCACGCCTCATCGACATCGGCCGGGCCCATCTGGCTCGCGGCCGAGCCCTTGCGGTGGTATTCGACCGGCGGGTCGCTGCCGTCGGTGACGCGGCCCTTGAACTGGAAGCCGGTGCGCTGCTTCGGATCGCAGATGACGTGCGAACAATCGATGCCCTCGCCCTTCATCGTCGCGAGCAGCGCACGCGCCATCGAGTCGGTGCCCAGTCGGCTGGCCCAGCCCACCTTCAGGCCCAGGCGCGAGAGGCCGATGGCCACGTTGGTCTCGGCGCCCGCGGTGCGCTTGTGGAACGCCTCTGCGTTCTCCAGCGGGCCGGGGCGGTCCGCCACGAGCAGCATCATGGCCTCGCCGAACAGGGCGACGTCGAAAGCGGTGGGTTCTGGCATGTGTGGTCTACGCCCGTGCGGCGCGGATGAATTCGATTTGCGTGCGGGTGACGGCCAGCAGGTCGTCGCCGACCAGAGGGTATTCGATGGCATGGGGCACGTCGGCCGGCAAGGCGCGCAACACCGCGCGCCATGGCGCGACCGAATCGCCGAGCGGCACCGCCACCCACTTGTGCGGCAGGCGCTGCGCGCCCTTGCAATGCACGTAGCGCACGCGATGGCCGAGCGCCTGTGCGGCCTGCAGCGGGCACTCGCCCAGCCAGTGCCAGTTGCCCATGTCGAAGGTCATGCCGAGCGATACGCCGGCGCGGTCGGCCACGTCGAAGAAGGACTGCAATGCGGGCAGCGTGCCGGCGCGCAGCGTCTGGTCGTTCTCGATGAGCAGTTCGACGCGGGTTTGCGACAGCTCCACTTTCAAGCCCCAGAGCGAGCCGTGCGAGGAAGCCTGGAAATCGCCGATGGACATCTTCAGCCGCTTCGCGCCGACGCGGGTTGCCGCGGCAATGCCGCGCTTGAGCGCCGCACTGTCGAGCCATCCACCCTCGGCCCACAGACCTTCGGGGCTGGAGTACACGGACGCAAGACCGTTGAGCGCTGGCAGTTCGGCATCCGCATCGCGCAGCATCTCGCCGCGCACTTCCACCGAATCGGCACCCGCAGTGCGCGCAAGTTGCGAACACCAGAGCTGGCCGTGCCGCCCCACCTCGGCCGCGCCGAAGGACGACAGAGAAATCAGGACCTCGAAGGACATCAGTGGGCTTGGTGGGAGCTGAGGATCTGCCCGAGGAACTGGCGCGTGCGCTCGTCCTTCGGGTTGCCGAAGAATTCTTCGGGCGGTGCCTGCTCGACGATCTTGCCTTCGGCCATGAAGATCACGCGGTCGGCCACGCTGCGGGCAAAGCCCATCTCGTGCGTCACGCACAGCATGGTCATGCCGTCTTCGGCCAGGCCGATCATCGTGTCGAGCACTTCCTTGACCATCTCGGGGTCGAGCGCCGAGGTGGGCTCGTCGAACAGCATGATCTTGGGCGTCATGCACAGCGCGCGAGCAATCGCCACGCGCTGCTGCTGGCCGCCCGAGAGCTGGCTCGGATACTTCTTCGCCTGCTCGGGAATGCGCACGCGGGTGAGGTACTTCATCGCCACCTCCTCGGCCTGCGCTTTCGTCATGCCGCGCGAGCGCATCGGCGCGAGCGTGCAGTTCTCCAGGATGGTGAGGTGCGGGAACAGGTTGAACTGCTGGAACACCATGCCGACTTCGGCACGCACCGCGTCCACGTTCTTGCCGCCGGCGGTGAGGTCGATGCCATCGACCACGATGCGGCCCTTCTGCACCGTCTCCAGCCGGTTGATGCAGCGGATGAGCGTCGACTTGCCCGAGCCCGAAGGCCCGCAGATCACGATGCGCTCGCCCTGGCGCACCGACAGGTCGATGCCGGTCAACACCTGGAATTCACCGTACCACTTGTTGACCGCTTCCATGCGGATGATCGATTCCGTCGTCATGCCAGGGTTTCCTTCAAGCGCTTTGGCTCATTGCATCTTGGGCAGGTCGGCCTGCAGCCACTTTTGATAGAGCTTGTTCAGCTCGCCGTTGGCGGTGTTCTTCGCAACGAAGTCGTTCACCGCCTTGGTCAGCTCTTCCTGGCCCGGACGCATCGCGATGCCCATCGACTGCTGCACCAGCGTGAACTTGTTTTCGTAGGTGCCGGCGGGCACGCGCTTGGCGATCTGCGCCGCCACGGTGACCGAGCAGCCAATGGCATCGACCTGGCCCGAGATCAGCGCCTGCATGGCCGAGGCGTCGTCGTCGAAGCGGCGGATCTCGGTGCCTTCGGGTGCGGCCTTGGTCACGGCCACGTCTTGCGTGGACGCACGGGCCACGCCCACGCGCAGGCCCTTCAGGTCGGTGGCGGCCTTGATGGGCGTCTTGGTCGCGCCGTACAGCACGATGGTCGCGGCCGCGTAGGGCTGCGAGAACTGCACCTGCTTCGCGCGCTCGGGCGTGATGGCCAGCGAGGCGACCAGCACATCGACCTTGTTGGTCAGCAGGAAGGGAATGCGGTTAGGGCCGGTCACCGGCACGATGTTGGCCTTGACGCCCCAGTCCTTGGCCAGCAGCTTGGCCACGTCGGCGTCGTAGCCGTCGGGCTGGTTCTTGGCGTCGGTGGTGCCGTAGGGCGGAAAGTCCACCAGCATGCCGATGGTGATCTCGCCCTTCTTCTTGATGTCGGCCACGGACTGTGCCGAGGCGAAAGGCGCGAACACGGTGAGTGCGGCGCCGAGGCCGAGGGCTGCGATGGCAGCGCGGCGGGTGGTGGTAACGGTCATTGATGTGTCTCCTGAATAAAGAAGGAAGCGACGAGAAAAAAATGGGTCAGCGTGCAAGCGCCATTGCGCGCTTGCGCTCCATGCGCGCGGCCAGCAGCGACAGCGGCCAGCAGATCACGAAGTAAATGGCCGCCACCACCGAGAACACGATCAGCGGCTGGAAGGTGGCGTTGTTGATGATCTGCCCCGCGCGGGTGATCTCGGTGAAGCCGATGATGGCCGCCAGCGAGGTGCCCTTGATGATCTGCACCAGGTAGCCCACCGTGGGCGCCAGCGCGATCTTGAAGGCCTGCGGCAGCACCACGTCGCGCATGCGTGCGGTGTACTTGAGGCTCAGCGCCTCGGCCGCTTCCCACTGGCCGCGCGGCACGGCCTCGATGCAGCCGCGCCAGATCTCGCCGAGAAAGGCCGCGCTGTTGAGGATGAGCGCCGCGCCCGCGGCGATCCACGGGTTGATGTCCAAGCCCAGCACCGGCGCGCCGAAGAAGATCAGAAAGAGCTGCAGCAGCAGCGGCGTGCCCTGGAAGATCTGGATGAACGTCCTCGACACGCCGCGCGCCCAGCTCGATTCGGAGGTGCGCGTGAGCGCGACGATCAAGCCGAGGATCGCGCCGCCGATGAAGGCGATCACCGACAGAGCGAGCGTCCACTGGGCCGCTTCGAGGATGAAAAGGAATTCGGGAAAGCCGAAGGTACGCATGATGTTGTCTTCCGTGCGGGCCCGTTACCGGCGGTCCGGATAGTTGAGCGTGCGCTTGTAGATCAGCTTGAACATCGCCGAGAAGGCCAGTGCCAGCGCCAGGTAGATGGCGGCCACCACGATGTAGATCTCGAAGCTGCGGAAGGTCTGCGACTGCAGGTTGGCGGCCACTGAGGTCAGGTCGTCGGCCGAGATGACCGACACCACCGCCGAGCTCAGCATCAGCAAGATGAACTGGCTCGTGAGTGCCGGGTAGATGGCCTTGAGCGCGGGCTTGATGATCACGAAGCGGAAGATCTCCCAGGGCTTGAGGTTGAGCGCCCTCCCCGCCTCGATCTGCCCCTTGGGAATCGACTCGATGCCCGCGCGGATGATCTCGGTCGCATACGCGCCCAGGTTCACCACCATCGCCACCAGCGCGGCCGTCTGCGGCGACCAGCGCAGCCCGATGGCCGGCAGCGCGAAGAAGAAAAAGAACAGCTGCACGAGGAAGGGCGTGTTGCGGATCACCTCGATGTAGGCATTGATGATGAAGCGCAGCCACCCCGGCCCCGAGGTCTTGCCCCAGGCGCAGAAGATCGCGACCACAAGGCCCAGCACCGTCGCGATGAGCGAGAGCTGGATCGTGATCCAGGTGCCCTTGAGCAGCAGCGGCCAGGCCGCGAAAACGGCGTCGAATTGAAACTGGTAGTTCATGGTGCGGCGTGCACGACAGGGCCGTGCGCAGGCCTCCGAAAGAAGGCTTGCAGCTTATATGAAACCGGTTTCAGGAATGACTAGGGATTCCCCTATGAGCGAGCTGCCAAGAGCTTGTTTGCTGATCGAGCTGGACATCGGCGGGGCAACGTGAAGGGCTCCTGCCGCCTGAGGCTCCTGCGCAGACGCTGCGTCGACCGGCGACGGAACTCAATGCGCCAGCCACGGGTACCGCCGGCCGATCTCTTTCTGCTTTGAAGCGTTGCGGCTGACTGCAAGACCCGGTTCGCTGGCCTCCCAAGCGGTAGCCCTTGCCAAGGCGGTGGCCGCGCTCAGTCACCAGTACTGCCATTGATCGAACTGTTTGTGAACTCGGAGTTCTCGAAGACGCTGCCGTAGTAAAGGACTTTCTCGCCGGTGATGCCTTCGCCCTTGATGCCATCGCAGTGGCAGTCGAGGATGTCCACCTGGTCCCACTGGCAATTGGCAAAACCCAGGTTCTTCCAGGTGCAGCGCTGAAACTTGCAGCCGGTCTATTGTGTGCCGGAGTACACCGCACCCGCCAAGGTGGCTCCGGTGAAGGTGCAGCCGGACATGCCCGCACCGCTCATGTTGCAGTCGCTCATGGTGTACCTCCTTCGCGCATGCTTCCCGCGTTCCGGCCGAGTCCTGAGCGCTCACGCAGATGTGATTCCTTGGGGCCGCGCCGCAGGCGCCGCATGGCTCGATGTGTCGAGGGAGCGTTCGATCTGCTGCCAATGGGCGAGCAGGTTGACAGGGCCATCCCTGCGGTGGGTGTTCACCAGATCGTGGATGCGATGCTGTATGCGGTCCATCTCGCGTCGACCATTGCTGGCGTGACGGTAGACGCCTTCGAAGCCCAGTCTGAGGATGACGAAGAACAACTCGAGCAGATCGATGTGCTTGTCTGGCTCGATGATCGCCCGCCCGATGAGCAGAAAGATGTTCTCGCCGCCCTTGGCATCGCCGTGGAAGCGAACGGCCAGCGAGTGCGCCATCCAGCCGCTGGCGACGGGCTCGGCCTTCGATGGTGGGCTGGTCTTGTCGATAGGGTCGCGCAGTGCGTCGCTGGCGAACTCGTCCAGCGCAGTGCACAAAGCGTAGCTGGCAATCACGATGTGCTCGTAGCGCAGCCCAGCGTCTTGGCAGATGGACTGAAACGAGATGATTTCGCTCACGAGTTGGCGATGCAGCTTGTCGGCCCGCGTCGCGTCCAGTTGACCATTCCTTCGGACCAAGACGGGCAGTGCATCGAGCAGTGAGCCTGCGGCTTCAAACAGCCGGGACGCGGCGGCGCGTACAGCTACGAGACGGTCGGGCTGGGGAGACTGGCGGGCCAGCACCTGCTGGGTTTGCAGGACGGGCTTTGGGGGCGGGGGTGGGTTGGCTTTCGCAATCAGTCGACTGGCTACTTGCTCAAGCTCATTGCGAACGGCAATGTCGACTTCTTTCAGAAGAGGCATGGTGAGATTCAGTTAAAGAGACTCGTCCGAGTTGGCGGCGCTTTTTCGCGGCCGTTGAATGGCATTGAGCCGCTGGCTCGCTACAAATTCGATGGGCGCCGGCGCCCATCCACGGGTCTTGCAGACCGATCTGGCTCTCACATCAACCCTCACGCCTTGGCCTTCCATCGCAACGGCTCTTCCGCCCCAATGCCGTGCTCGCGCCGCTTCTGCCCACAGTCGCTGTTCCACTCCTTCGGGAATGTCGGCCACCAGCACAGCCACTGCGCCCAGCTGTTGAACATCACAAATGGTCCTTCGCGCAGCCAGTCGCCCACGCCGACCGCGCTTTCAGGCTTCTCGTGGCCCATCAATCGCGCTTCGCGGATGGTTGCATCGAAGCCCTCTTCCCACAGGTACTGCCACATGCTGCTGCGGCGCTTGCGGCGGTATTCGTGCGGCTCGGGTGCGGGCACGGCCTGCATGCCTTCCTGCATGAAGGCGCGGATGTATTCCCACAGCGGAGTGCCGGAGAGCCAGCAGCCGACCCAGAGGATGTCTTCGCCTTTGCGCTCGGGGTCGTTGGCATCCAGCGGAGGCCAGTACAGCACCAGGCCACGGCGCATGGAGAAGCCCCCGCCGGCACGCTTGCGTTTGTCGCGTTCTGTTTCGTTGTACTGCCAGCCGGGTTTGACTTCGAGGGGGGCGCACCACTTGGGATGGGCCTTGACGCGATGCCAGTCGAGCACCGCGTTGCCGCCGAACTTTTTCGGCCTCAGCACGTAGACCTTGCCTGTGGTGCGGTTGAAGCGGTAGCGGGCTGTCAGGGCGGTGAGGAATGCCGCGCGCAGCAAGATTCGCCAAAAGATGGCAACACATGTCCATGCAAAAGCTGCAAGCCCCAATCCCATGAGGACGAACGAAGTGCGAGACATATCACCACCATCAGTCCACCATACAGTTCCCAAAAGTAGTAGCACCGCTGGCGCTGCAGCCACAAGTGCCAACACCGCAAACACCATAAAAAAGAACGACCTCCCCGCGGTCGCGGTCCCCAACTCAATGAAGTGTTCATTGAAGTCAAACACCTGCCGCCCATTCAGATACGGCACGCCGATGGATTCCTCGGGGCTGTAAAGCTCGGTGTACTCGTGAATGTCGCCCGCGATCTCCATCGCGGCCTGTTGGCCATACTTGCGCTTGTCGCCAGCGAGTAGGTTTGCACCTTCGAACATGCTCAGTCTCCCTTGACTTCACCAATGGCCGCATCGAGCTTGCTCATCATGTAGGCCTTGCTGCTGGTGCGGTGTGGCGCTCCAAAGGTCTTGCAGACCGACCTGGCTCTCGAACCAACCCTCACGCCTTGGCCTTCCATCGCAACGGCTCTTCCGCCCCAATGCCGTGCTCGCGCCGCTTCTGCCCACAGTCGCTGTTCCACTCCTTCGGGAATGTCGGCCACCAGCACAGCCACTGCGCCCAGCTGTTGAACATCACAAATGGTCCTTCGCGCAGCCAGTCGCCCACGCCGACCGCGCTTTCAGGCTTCTCGTGGCCCATCAATCGCGCTTCGCGGATGGTTGCATCGAAGCCCTCTTCCCACAGGTACTGCCACATGCTGCTGCGGCGCTTGCGGCGGTATTCGTGCGGCTCGGGTGCGGGCACGGCCTGCATGCCTTCCTGCATGAAGGCGCGGATGTATTCCCACAGCGGAGTGCCGGAGAGCCAGCAGCCGACCCAGAGAATGTCTTCACCCTTGCGCTCGGGGTCGTTGGCATCCAACGGGGGCCAGTACAACACCAGGCCACGGCGCATGGAAAAGCCCCCGCCGGCACGCTTGCGTTTGTCGCGTTCTCTTTCGTTGTACTGCCAGCCGGGTTTGACTTCCAGGGGCGTGCACCACCTGGGATGGGCCTTGACGCGATGCCAGTCGAGCACCGCGTTGCCGCCAAACCTCTTGGGCCGCAGCACGTAGACCTTGCCTGTGGTGCGGTTGAAGCGGTAGCGGGCTGTCAGGGCGGTGAGGAAGACGCTGCGCAGAAGGATGCGCCAGAGCAAACTGGAGATACAAGCAGCGCCCGCCATAGGCAACGTCATAAATGCGATAAACGCCCATCGAGGTGGATCGCTGGGGCCATATGTTGAAAAGACGCTGTAGAGCCAACCTCCAAAAGTAGCGATCGACACAAAGGCCGATAGCCCTAGCAGCATAAAAAAGAACGACCTCCCCTCGGTCGCGGTCCCCAGCTCAATGAAGTGTTCATTGAAGTCAAACACCTGCCGCCCATTCAGATACGGCACGCCGATGGATTCCTCGGGGCTGTAAAGCTCGGTGTACTCGTGAATGTCGCCCGCGATCTCCATCGCGGCCTGTTGGCCATACTTGCGCTTGTCGCCAGCGAGTAGGTTTGCACCTTCGAACATGCTCAGTCTCCCTTGACTTCACCAATGGCCGCATCGAGCTTGCTCATCATGTAAGCCTCGCTGCGATGCGGCGTGGGTTGCATCAGCTTGTTGAACCACGTGCCGTCGTTGCTGAACTTGCTGGCGCGGAAGGGCTGCGACTGAAACCAGGTCTGCCATTCCTTGTCCTTGAGCAGTTCAATGGCAACGGTGGATACAGCGGTCAAGGTCAAGCCGATGATGTTCAGGCGGAACACCAGCGTGACGCGTGTCAGCGTGACCATCGAAACTCCAACTCCTGCAATCGAAGAGAAACCACCAATCACCCGAACGATGTACGCCCCCATCAGCCACCCATTCCCTGCGTACGCAGCCCGTGTCGCATCAAACACATCCAACGCAACCGCGACACTCGCCCCTGCGATCGTGTAGCGCCCGGCTGCGCGCCGAAACTCCAGCAACTTCGCTGCCGTCACGTCGTCCAGTTTGGTGCCTACAGCAAACGCCGCGATCTTCCCGTCCTCGGAGACGACCGTCCTGTAGACCGCTTCTTCGCACAAGGTCGAGCGGATGTCCTTGAATCCGCCCACGAGGGTCAGCAGCCTGCCGCTGGACTCAAAGGTGGTTCTGAAGTCGCGGTTGACCGCGGTCTTGCCGCCCGAGCCCACCAGCGTGCTCAGCCCGTCGGCCACCATCAGCAGCCCCGCCACGCGCAGCTTGCCAACCATACCCAGTTCCCTGGAAGCAATGGCGACTTTGTTCTCCAGATTTCTGTGCAGCCTGCGCTCTTCGGCCAGCCAATAGCTTTTGCGCTCCAGGCCAACGGCGTACGACTTGCCGTGCTGTGCGGCGAGCTTTTTTACGACTTCGGCCCGCTCGGCAGCGTCTTTCTTGAGTAGCTCGATGGTCTTGTCCGCCAGACCGTGGACCATGGTCAGGGCCTGACCTGTGAGCAACAGGCCTTCGCGGTTGCCGGGCTTTTTCTTGAGTGCAAAAAGGGTGACAGCCGCGAACACAACGCTGCTCCAACCCGCACCGGCAGCAGCCTTGATGGCGTCCTTGACGTCGCTGGCCGCCGTTACTCGCTCCACCAGGGTTTTGGGGCGCTTGCCGTGCAGCTCGTGAAGCTTGTTGGCCGAGGTGATGACATCTTTCCAACCATCGAGTTCCTGGATGAGCGCCTCGATCTGACGCAGACGCGCCTCGCCAGGATCGCGCGAAGCCCTATCAGCATTGTCCAGCGAGGCTTGCAATCGATCGCACGCGCCCTTCAACCGCTGGCCGATGCCGGCGTCGTTGCAGGCCATCATGCGCGCCACCAGGTTGTCTCGGGCGTAGGTGAAGGGGTTCTTGCCGCTGAGGAACTCCTTGCCGGTCTCGGAGCTGTCCAGGTTGTGCAGCGCTACAGAAAGCTGCAGCGCAAAACGCTCGCCGTTGCCTCCCTTGTTGGCGGGGTGGCCGTTGTAACGCCCCAGGGCGTCGAGCAGTTTGCCCGCTTGCAGCCACGCCACGGAGTCGGCGCTGAGTTCGTTCAACCGCTTGTTGAGTGCATCCAGTTCGAGCTTATGCAAGCCCTGGAAGGTGTCCACGAGTTTCTGATCGACCAAGACGCGGGCTTTGCCCAACGTGTCCTTTGGATCGTAGTTGGCTTCGCGGGTCTGGTCGCTTTGCATGCGGGCGATCTTTTCGTCCAGTTCGCGCAGCATCCGCGCCCGTTCTTCGGCGGGTGTGACGTAGCGCGTGTTGCCATCGGGGCCGGTGGTTGGGTAGCCGCCGATCCGATTGCTGGTGGCGACTTTGTCGCGCATATCCTGCAGTTGCTTGAGCGACTCGCCCTGCGTGGCCAGCAGCCCGGTTTTCATGGCACCCAGCAGTTGGTCGACGCTTCCGGCAGCCATGGCCAGCCAGCCGTTGGTCATGTTCGAGAAGTTGGCCACCGCCTTGATGATGTCGGGGTCGCTGGGCGCGGTTTTGCTCCACAGTTCGTAAGGCGCGACGGCCAGCGGGTGAGCCATCGCCAGGCTCTGTGCAATGCCGATGGCGTCTTCGCAGGCCACGACGGCGCCCTTGTGCTTCTTGAGGTAGTCGGCGATCTTGTGCAGGCGCGTGCCGTGCACATTGGCATAGTCCGGCTGAGGATGTTTGATGATCGTGACAACCTCCTGGGTGCGTCCGAAGTCGTCAAAGGGTATGGGTTCGATCCGGGTGGTGTGCTCTTCCCAATTGCCCCATTGCCGCTCCTCCCGATTGGTTCCCATCAGGCCGTAATACTGCAGTTCCATGGCCTCCTTGAGTTCGATATTGCTCAGGGCCGCGAAGTCGGCGACCTGGCTATCGAGGTCACCGGGCAACATGGCGTGGTCTTGGGCGGTTGTTCCGTCGACCCAGCCCGCAACGTCGATACTTTGCATGTACGTCTTGAGGTTGCCGGCAATCTCCGAATTCAGGTGTGCAAAGTCGATCGGATCGGGGTGAAACATGTACCAGAGCTTGGTGATGTTTTTGGCATCTTGAATCCACACGAGACTGCGATTGGCACCCCATTTGTTGGGTTCGCAGGCGGCCTCTGTCCTGGCGCTGTGGGGGCTTTCCACATTGAATTCGGTGTAGTACCCATGTGGGTGCACGGCGTAGCCAAGCCACTCGGGTTTGTTGTGTCTGGATTCGAGCCGCAGGTACAGGTAGCCGGAGCGCAGCATGCGCACGCCGTATTTGGCAGTGTGCAGCGCGATGCCGCCGGGCTGGGCCTTCAGCTTGCCTTTGGTGGGCTTGAGCGCATCCAGCAGTGCCTTGCCTCTTGTCGTTGCGCTGTAGGCGGCGGCGTAGCGGGCAAACAGGATCGGAAACCCGCTTTTGCTGCATTTATCGCACGCGGTGGTGTGTGCCATGGTGGATTCAATTCTTGATATGGGTGGCTTTGACGGCTTCAACCCAAAGGCTCGAAAAGCGGGCGCCGGGCTGCGTGCGCAGTTGTTCCTGGATTCGACTCAGAACCGGCGCCAGGTGCGGCACGCTCCAGTCCAGCGCGTGGGGAGCGCCTTCCTTGGGCGTGTGCTGCCAGGTGATCCACACATAGTCTTCCAGGTCGAGGCCCGCTAGATCCAGATGGCTGGCGTCTTCCAGCATCCGAAGCAGGCTGGTCACATCGGGCTGTGCCTGGGGTGCGACGTGGTGCTTGGCATAGCTGCGCCAGATCAGATTGGCCTGCGGCGAGATGCCCGCAAGGAACCACTGGGCTTCGTCGAACAGATCGCGCGGCGATCCACCCGCCTGCACATCGTGCGGCAGCATCGGCACTTTGGCATGAAGCCACTGCGGGGTCTCCGGTGCACCGCCGAACGGCCCCCAAGGCTGCACCAACGACCACCAATGCGTGACGGGGCCTAACCACCTGCTCTGCTGGTGCGCGCTCAGTGCGGGCCAGACCCGCTGCATGACACGCGGATCGTGATAACGAAACAACACGCTTTCGTCTTTGAAGGGCGGCCGCTGGTCGCCCAAACCCACCCAGTGCCGAGCGATGGCCTGTGGTTTTTCGGAGCTGACAACGATGCCGCAAAAGTCTTGCTTGTCGGTGCTTTGATACCTCTGCTGTGCGGCATATTCAAGACACTGCACCAGCCAATCCCGCACGGGCCGGCTCTGAAAGTCAGGGCTGGGAAGAATCAGTTCCTCGGGCAGTTCCAGCAGGAACGGGGCATGCTCGCTTCGATGCTCAAACTGCCGGTCGGGCACGATGACGCGATCGCGCACCCATTTGGGGAATTGCCCCTCCAGCGCCTGAGCCAAGGGGTTGTCATCCCACCGATTGAACAGCAGGTAGGCCCGTTGCGGGACGAGTTGTTTTTTGGGTGCGTCCCTGCCTCCCCCATAGGCCTTGGGCACAGACACTGTCAGGCCACGCCAGTCCTCGATGAAGGCATCGATCAGTTGCAGGCATGGCGAATCGGTGTTGCGCTTCATGAGCGGGACACCGAACCACTGCCGTTGTCGGCTTCCTTCTCCTTGGTGCCGCAAGCCTCCCCATTCAGCGGCTTGGTCGGCTTGGAGTTGCCCGGCCCAAGGCTATGAACCTGCGCGTAGTTGGTGTACTTGCCGGTCGTGCCCTTGGTGATCTGGCCCGCGCTGAATTCCTCGTAGCTCGTACCGCCGTTGAGGGTCAACTTTGTCTTGGCAACGATGTTGATGTGGTCGGCCGTCAGATTGATGGTGTCCTTGGCCATCATGTGAATCGAGTTCTTCAGGGCCTTGATTTCGATGTCGGCCTGGGCGGCGATCACTTCCATGCCGTTTTGCATGGCGTAGACCTTGAAGGCCTCCAGGGCGACCGCGATCAGGCTTTGGCCGCTGTTGATGCTGGTGTGCCTGGAGCTGGTGATTTGCGTGTGCTCGGTGCTGGCGATGTGGGTTGAGCCGCCAGAGGTCAAGGCCATGCCGCTGGGTGTGGCCAGGACCATGTGCGGGTCCGCCAATTCAGGGAAGTGCCCGGTCTCGGGGTTGCCGCCGGTGCCCTTGATGGCGTCGTTGAGTTGCTTGAGGGCTTTGGCGACCGCATCCTGATCGCCCTTGATCTGGGCCTGGCTGGTTCGCGCAGCATCGGACTGGCCTTCGACCAGGTCGCGCGCGAGCGTCAGGCGTTGAATCGCGTCGCCGAGGTCTTTCGCGTGCCCCAGAGCGTCCATCCGGGCCTCGGTGGTGATGAGCATGCCGTCGGCAGCGCGCACTACACCATGCCCATCGGTGCGCAACTCGAAACCTTCGCCGCGCGGGTCCTTGCGCCCGGCGTTGTCCTCGATGCGCGTGATGTGCCCGAGGCTCAACTGGCTGTGTTGATGGTCGCTCTTGAGCTGGACCTGAATCTTTGCCGGCGTGTCATCCAGCACCAGATGGTTGCTGCGCCCTGCCGCGCTGTTGCCGCCCTCCGGGGTCAGCTCCCGGCTCCTGAAACCGCTCAGGGCCGACTGGCCTGGCAGCTCCCAGGGCGGCAGGTTCGTCTGGTTGTACAGCCGGCCCGTGCACACCGGGAGGTCCGGATCTCCGCCGATGAAATCGACAATCACCTCCTGGCCGATGCGCGGGATGTGCACACCGCCCAGTTGGTTGCCCGCCCACGGGCTCGACACCCGGATCCAGCAGGTGCTGTGCTGGTTCTTCTGCCTGAGGCGGTCCCACGGAAACTGCACCTTGATGCGGCCCAGTTCGTCGGTCCAGAGGTTCTGGCCTTCGGGTCCAACCACCAGCGCGGACTGCGGCCCGTGCGTGAAGGGCTTGGCCTGCAGGAGCGCTGGCCGCAATGGCTCCGCCATCGGGTGCGCGGTGAAGTCCACCTCGACCTTCCAGCGCTGCCCTCGGTCCGGTGCAGCGCCCTGGACCTGGCTGTCCAGCGCCACATCCTCGATCAGCAGCCGCGTGTCCAGAATCAGGTACTCGGCGTTGGCCTTCTGGCGCGGGTGCTTCCTGAGTGCGAAGCTGCTGCCGGGGACCATTCCCCGCAGGTTGCCGCTGGCCCTCGCACGGGCACCATGGGTGCGCAGCGCCTGCATGCGCAACAGCGCGAGTTGCCGGCCTTCTCCCTGAGGGTCGTTGGCCTCGGCCCTGCCCGCGCGCGGCTGGGCATAGTGGCTGCCGGCTTGACCGGCATGCCACTGGTAGACCTCGCCATCGGCCTGGCCGGTGGGGCGCGGATCGTTGCGGCCTGCGCTCAGGTCGGCCCGTGGGCGCGTGTAGTCGTAATCGCGGGTCGCGTACCTGCCGCTGGTGAGTTGGTTGTGCGGCACGAAGCTGTGCACGTATTCGGCATCCGCCTTCCAGCCGGGCGCGTGGTACTCCACCTCCTGATAGGCCGCGCTCGCGTTCTTCCTGTACGCACCCATGTTGTCGATGAGCACGAGGCGATGCTTGTCTTCGCCGTGCTCGAAGAAGTAGCTGATGCCCCACTCCTGGCACAGGCGGCTGAAGAAATCGAAGTCGCTCTCGTTGAGCTGCGTCTGGTAGTCGCGCTGGGGGTAGGTCTCGATCAGGCGTTTGTCGACAGCGAAGTCGTAGTCGGCCAGCAGTTCATCGAGGATCTCGACGACGGTCTTGTTCTGGAAGATCTTGCAGTCGGTGGTCAGCGTGGCAAGGTGCAGCCAGGGGCGCAGCGCGAGCCTGTACTGAATGTGGCGGCCTTCCTCGCCCCACATGGCGGCATCGGTGATCAGGGCGTTGATCTGGCGGACGCCCGCACCGATGCCATCGACCGAAGCACCGACGGCGCCGGGCAAGAACCGACCCGATCCGTCAAGCTGGATGCTGCAGGTGATCTCCCGGCCAATGAAGCTGTCGAGGTCGAAGTCGGCGGCCCCGCTTGCACCAAGGTTCAAGGCATCGGGCGTCTTGAGCAGCAGTTCGTAGTCGAACAGCGAATTCAAACCCTCGCGGCCCGACAGGCGCACAGGTTCAAGGGCGGGGCGTCCAAGCACCAACGGAATTGCGGGCGAATGGACGGCAAGGGTGCGCGACAGCGCACCATCGAAGATGGACATAGAGAACTCCCTGATGACGCCCCTTTCCGGGGTCATCCGCTTGATTATGGGAGGCGCTCTATCTGTGCAGTCCGCACAAAGTTCTCATCCGAATTGACGCATCAAATGCGGTCGTGATGAATTACACGAGAGGCAGAAAATCCGCTCATTCGACGGAATTCGCGAATTGTCAGGCAATGAAATCGACTGATAACAAGGAAAGATGAATGGTCACAGTGCGGCAATTCCTGCGCTGTCGGCACGGCACCCTGGATCGCTGCCCTGCGCGCAGCCAGCCACTCGGCCATTTGTACAGGCCGTAAATTGCGCCTCCCGCAACCAAGCCGAGCCTGCTGCGAAACGAGCGGTTCCGATCCGGCTGGTGGGCGTCCGCGCAGTCAGGTGGTTTGACCTACCTTGTGCCTACACTAGCGCGATGCTGACCCCACCCGCAGCCACCATGCCCACAGAGGCGAATGCACCGGTTTCCGGCGCCCCCGTCGTGCAGCATTTCAGGCAGGCGCTGCTCTGGCCCCTGCGGCTGATGCCCTCCCCCGATGCCAGGCACACGCACCACGGCCCCTGGCAGGTGCTGCGCGACATGGGCGATGCGTCTCCGTGGCGCGAAGAGGTCGATGAATACACCGGCGACAGCAGCCGCTTCCACGAGCGGCACTACAACGAGTTCGTGAGCTTCCTGCCCTACGTGCAGCGCTTTCTCTATGGCGAGGGGCGCTCCCGCGGCAAGGGCGACGACTCCGCTTCAGGCAAGGACAGCGATTCGCCGATGCGCATCTTCCGCCGTCACGACATCGCGGCCGTGCGCGTGGTGGCGCGCCCCGGCGATGCCCCCGTCACGCTCGACGTGGTGCACTGCGACCTCTACTTCTTCTTCGACATCGACGTGGTGCTGCTCAACCTCGAAGTCGGGGTGAATCACCTGAGCCTCGCGCAGGCGCAGGACATCCTCTACCGCTTCGGCCGCGCCTACCCTTCGGGCTGGGAGCCCGACGGCTCCGCGCTGCATTGCATGGCGAGCGTCGAGTGGCTGGGCGCCGACGGCCGCGTGCTCGCAAGCTCCGATGCGCAGCAGCGCGAGAGCTTTCTCTCGCATGTGGCGCAGCACCGCGCGCCACGCATCTCGTCGCACTGGGCCTACCTGATGCAGCCGCTGGTGAGCGACCATTCGGAAGACCCCGGCACGCTGCGCTACCGGCAGATCGAGTACTACCGCATGCCGGTGATGGCGTACCTCTCGATGGACGATCCGCGACGCCTCACGCGCGACGACTTCGTGCGGCTCGCACTGGTGACGGGCGCGGGCACGCCCGACGCCCACCTGCCCTACGCCGACCACCACCTCGCGGACTTCGAGCACAAGTACTGCTACGACCGCTTCTGGGTCGATGCGGGCGCCGCACCCAACACGCGCTACCTGTGCAACGGCCACGCACTGGTCGTGGTGGGCGATGCGCGTTCCGAGTTCTTCTGCTGCCGCGACCGCGGCGTGCTCGCGCAGTTCAGGCACCAGCACTTCCTGCTGTTCCTGATCGCGCACTTCCAGAAGGCGTCGCTGCTGATGTTCTCGGACCAACTGGTCGAGGCGCTCAAGAAGCTGGACATCCGCAGCACGCCGAGCGTGAAGCAGTTCAAGCGCGCGATCCGCTCGAGCTTCGAGCGGTTCCTTCGCTTCACGCACCGCTACTGGTTCCACGAGATTTCCGAGCAGGCCCAAGTGCGTGCGCTCTCGCACATGTGCGCCGCGCACCTCGGGCTCGACCCGCTGTACGACGAGGTCAAGTCGCGCATCGCCGACATGAACACGTATCTGGACGCCGATAGCCTGCGCCGGCAGGCCAGCACCGTCGTGCGGCTCACGGTGGTCACGCTGTTCGGCCTGATCGGCACCATCACCACCGGCTTTCTCGGCATGAACCTGCTGGCCGAAGCCGATGCGCCGCTGTGGCGCAAGGCGCTGTGGTTCGGCGTGGTGTTCGCCTTCACAACCTGGCTCACGATCTACACGATGGTGAAATCGCAGCGGCTGTCGGACTTCATCGATGCGCTGTCGAACGACCGGCTGGGGTTTCGGGGGAAGATGGCCGCGCTCGCGCGGGTGTGGCGGCCGGGGGCGGACTGAGTCGCCTGTTCAGGGCGGCGATCACGCCGACGGGGTACCTTGCTCCGCGAATGTCCCCCGCTTCGCTCCTCCTTGATTTCGCTGCGCAAGGCACCCCATCGGAGTGAACGTTTCCAGAGCGCTGGTTAATCGGCCGATAACCAGCAGCGCGCCCAGGTGCACAGGGCATCGGGTGCTCCCCGCAGCGAAATCAAGGAGGAGGCCGCAGGCCGGGGGACATTCGCGGAGGGGAGTACCCGGTGCCCTGTGCACACGCCCCGAACTCCGCCCGGCAAACTAACATCGCCCTCTCTCCAACGCACACCTCTCTGAATGCGCCTCGCCATCGTCTCCGACATCCACGGCAACCTCCCCGCACTCGAAGCCGTGGTCGAGGACATCGAACGCCGCGGCGCGGATGCCATCGTCAATCTGGGTGACAGCCTCTCCGGCCCGCTGATGCCCCAAGAGACCGCACAGTTCCTGATGGCTCAGGACTGGATTCACCTTGCCGGAAATCATGAGCGCCAGTTGCTCACCGTGCCCGCAGACATGCGCGGCGCATCCGACGCGTTCGCCCATGCGCAACTCGGCGCGAAGGAGTTCGCGTGGATCGCATCGCTAGCACACACGCACCGCTTCAGCGCGGACGTGATGCTCTGCCACGGAACGCCGGCGAGCGATCTCGAATACTTTCTGGAGACGGTCACGCCCAGCGACTTCCGCGCGGCCACGCAGGCGGAAATCGATGCGCGGCTCGGCAATGTCGATGCCGCGCTCGTCGCCTGCGGGCACACGCATGTGCCGCGCGCGGCGCATGCGTCGAGCGGGCAATTGATCGTCAATCCGGGCAGCGTCGGCCTGCCGGCGTACGACGACATCCATCCGTATCCGCATGCGGTCGAAACAGGTTCACCGAATGCACGCTATGCCATCGTCGAGCAGCGCGACGGCGGCTGGAGCTCCAGGCTGATTGCCGTGCCCTACGACCACACGGCCATGTCGGCACTCGCGCTGAAGCACGGACGGCCCGACTGGGCCCGTGCGCTTGCCACCGGCCGCATGTCCTAGAGACCGATCTCCGCGCTCGCGACGGCACTGATGCGTACACCGAAGCTCGTGATGTCCGCGAGCGTCGCGTTGTGGTGCGCTCGGATGAAGGCGCCAGCGGCATGCGGCTTGTCGTGCGAGGTGTGCGCATCGGCCGCGAGCACCACCTCGTAGCCCAGCGCGGCCGCGCGGCGGGCGGTGGTGTCCACACAGAACTCCGACGAGTAGCCGCAGATCACCACGCGCCGCACGCCCTGCCCCATGAGCCAGGCCTCGAGCGGTGTGCGCAGGAAGGAATCGGGCGTGGCCTTGCGGATCTTCGTGTCTGCGGCATCGACCTGCAGCGCATCCGCGAGCTGCCAGCGCTCGGAATCGAACTCCAGGTCGACCGCGTTCTCATGCTGGATGAAGGCCACCGGCACGCCGGCCGCGCGGGCGCGTCCGGTGAGCGCGTTGATGCGCTGGATCACTTCCTGGGCTTCGTGCGGACGCGGCGGATCGTCGCAAAGACCGCGCTGTACATCGATGACGAGAACGGCAGTTTTCATGGTGCTGGAAGGCTAGGTCCGGCATCGACCAGAGGACGGCGCCGGAAAGAAAGGTCGAGACAAGCGCGAAGAACACGAACGCGCCGACGAAGAGCAGGCAATGCACGCGAATGCAATTGTGGGGCCATGCGCACGGACTTCGGCCTCGGCGATCTCACTGCCAGGCGCTCACCTCCAGCCGCACCTTGCCGGTGATGCCGGGCGCCGCCGGCGCGGCGCCCAGGCTGGAGAGCGGCACGATGAACTGCTGCTTGCCGCCGGCCAATTGCCTGGGGCTCATCGGCAGCGAGGCCTGCCCCGCCGTGTCGGTCTGCCAGCCGTACTTGACGTTCCAGTTCTGCGCCGGGTCCTCCGCCTTGGGCGGGGCGATCTCGATGATGAGCGTGTCGCGGAACAGCGAGCTGCCTTCGTAGTGCCCGTCGAGCCAGAACTTCTTGTTCACCTGGTAGTCGGGCACGCGCACGCCCAGCGTCATGGCGTAGGCGAGCGTCGGGCGGTCCTGGTTGACGCGGGCCCTGTTGGCGAGGAACACCGTCGAAAGATAGATCGAGCGCCGCTCGGGCCTGGCCGGGTCGGTCAGCTCCTTGTGCGTGCGGCAGGCGGGCGAGTCTTCTTCGGCCACGCGCCGGCTGAGGTACCAGCGCTTGCCGCGCGGCGCGGCCAGGAGCTCGACCTGGTAGAGCGCATCGACGTCGGCGTCCTTGGGCAGGTCGGGCGGCAGGGTCACGCCATCGACCTCGAACCAGAGGTCCACCCGCACGTCGCCGAAGAGAAAGCGCACGAGGTTCTGGTAAGCCTCCTCGGAGTTGACGATGCCGAAGTAACCCGAGTGCGAACGAAAGGCGTAGGCGGTGGCCACGGGCTGGGTTTTCTTGTTCGCGTCGATGGACCAGAGCGAGGCGTTCTCGATGCGCACCAGCCCGTCGCTGCCGTGGCCCGCGAACATGCGGGAGAGCCCCTTGGCGGTTTCGTAGTCGCCACGGTTGGAGCCCACCATGCAGAAGAAGCGCTCGGCCGGGAAGGCCGTGATCGGCAGGTAGTCCATGCGGCCATCGATGGCCGGCGTGGCAAGGAACTCGGACATCTTCTCGCGATTGAAGGTGTTCATCTCGTTGGCCGTGAGCCAGCCCGGGATGTTGACGCCGCCCATGTCGATGCCGTTGTGCGGCGTGGCATAGGTGAACACCTTGTCCACGCAGGCCCGCGCGGCGGGGTCGCCCAGCGCCGGGTTCTGCAGGAAGGCGCGCACCACCAGCCCGCCCATCGAATGCGCCACCAGGTAGCAGCGGAAATCCGCTTTGGTGGCCGCGCCTTCGCGCTGCGCCACCAGGTCGCGCACGCGCAGGATCAGTTTGCTCAGGCCCTGCGCATACACCGTGATGTTGCGCGCCTTGCCGTCGCCCAAGAGCTCCGAGCCGGTGTCGTAGTAGCGGTAGATGATGACCGAGGCCGAGGGGATGCCGTCCACGTCCTTGCCGGTCTCGTCGGGCGAGGGCTTCCAGTCGTCATCGAGGATGTCCAGGCCGTTCTGGTAGACGCTCTGGTACTGGAAGTCGGCCAGGAGACGCACCACCGGCGACTCGAAGACAAACTTCTGCGCGGGGGCGTCCTTCTTGACCGTGGCCCGGTAGACCGTGGAGCCGACGTTGAAGCCGCAGAACGGATCGGCCGCGGTCTCGTCGCGCTCGGACTCGGTCATGGCATAGCCACGCACGTAGATGATGGGATAGCGGTTGCCGCTCATGTGGATCGCCCTCTCATGGCCCATGAAGCGCCCGAGTGTGCCGGGGCGAGGCGCGGCGTGCCATAGAGCGCATGGCATAGGGACGGGCCCGGCGCGCAGGCCGGAAATCCCCCTGCGCCCCGAATGTTTCTGTCGCTGAAACCATTGAAACATCGGCTGCGGATAGTCTCGCGCCTCCACACAAACACACGTCCAGAGGTTTCTTCCCATGGCTGACGACTCGTCTTCGCAGGGCTCCTACCTGCCCCAACTCCTGCGCCGGGGCACGGCGCTCGCGGCAGCCGGCTGCGCCTTCGTCGCGGGCTGCAGCGCCGCCGGTGGTGGCACGAGCGAATACGGACGCTACGAGAACTCGCCGCAGTTCCGTGACGGCGTCTTCCAGAACATGGCCAACCCCGACGAGAAGCCCTCGGCCAGCGCCTGGCGCATCTGGTCGCGCTTCATCGTGGGGAGCAAGGTCGACACGGTGCCGGTCGATGCGATCCCGGTGCGCGAAATCAGCGCGAAGGACCTGGACGCGCTCGACGCCAAGGCCAACCACGTGGTGCGCCTCGGCCACTCGTCGCACCTGCTCAAGCTGCGAGGCAAGTACTGGCTGATCGACCCGGTGTTCAGCGAGCGCGCATCGCCGGTGCAGTGGGCCGGCCCGAAGCGCTTTCACAAGCCGCCGATCGCGCTGGAGCAGTTGCCGCCCATCGAAGGCGTGATCCTTTCGCACGACCACTACGACCACCTGGACGTGGCGACCATCGAATACCTCGCCAAGAGCGTCAAGCACTACTTCGTGCCGCTGGGCGTGCGCTCGCGGCTGCTGGTGATGGGCGTGCCCGCCGAGCGCGTGACCGAGCTCGACTGGTGGCAGGACGCCGAGCACGACGGCGTGAAGCTCACCGCCACGCCGGCCCAGCATTTCTCGGGCCGCACGCTTTCGGACCGCGGCCGCACGTTGTGGGCCTCATGGGTGGTCCAAAGCGGCGAGCAGCGCATCTTCTACAGCGGCGATTCGGGCTACTTCCAGGGTTTCAAGCAGATCGGCGAGCGCTTCGGCGGCTTCGACCTGGCACTGATGGAAAACGGCGCCTACGACGCCTACTGGCCCGGCGTGCACATGACCCCCGAGCAGAGCGTGCAGGCCTTCGAGGACCTGCGCGGCAAGGTGTTCTTCTCGGTGCACAACAGCACCTTCGATCTTTCGTTCCACACCTGGCACGACCCGCTGGACCGCATCGCGAGCCTGACGGAAGCCAAGAAGATCGAGCTCGCGACGCCGGTGATCGGGGAGGTGGTGACGGTGGGGCAGGCGCGCACCAACACGCGGTGGTGGCACGGGCTGCGCTAGCCCCTCGCCCGCGCTCCGCTCACCTGCCGCCTTCGCGCCGCTCGCGCGCCCGGCGCACCTGCCGGGTCTCGATGGCCTGCGCCGCGACGCGGTCCTTCTCGCGCCGCTTCGCCGCGCGCTTCATCCGGAAGTGCCGGCCCACCAGGAAGCTGGCGAGGCCGGTGACCACCGCGATGAACAGGCCGATGACGCTGATGTCGATGCCGCCCATCACAACACCCGCACGATGCTGGCCGGCTTGAAGCCCAGGTCGGCCGCCTTGCCCTTGCGCGCACGGGTGCCGCGCGCGTTGTTGAGGGTGCGGATCTCCAGCGTCTCGTCGCGCTCCTTGCCGCCGCGACCGATGCCTTCGATCTTCACGCTGCGCGTGTAGGCCGCGGCACCCGCGAGGGTGTCCTTGGGCTCCAGGTCGATCAGCGTGAGGCCGCGGCCGCCCTTGGGCAGGCTCTTGAGCTCGGCGATGTCGAAGGTCAGGATGCGGCCGCCGGTCGACGCGCAGGCCACGTGCGTGGCGGCAGGCATCGGCTCGGCGCCACTCGCGCCGCCCACCAGCGAGGGGCGGCAGAGCTGCTCGCCCTCGCCCACGTCGATGAAGGCCTTGCCGCCGCGCTGGCGCGACATCATGTTCTCGACCGTCGCGATGAAGCCGTAGCCGCCGGTGTTGGCCAGCAGCACGCTCGCGCCCACAGGGCCCGCGAAGAAGTGGGTGACGTGCGTGCCGGCATCGAGGTCGATGAGCGTGGTGACGGGCTGGCCGTCGCCGCGCGCGCCGGGGAGCGACGCCACGGGCACGGTGTAGACGCGCACGCTCTTGTCCTTGGCGGACCCGAAGACCAGCAGCGTGTCGACGCTGCGGCATTCGAAGGCGCCGTAAAGCGCATCGCCGGACTTGAAGCTGTACTCGGGCGTCGAGGAGCCATTGCTCCCGTTCGCGGCCTTCTCGCTGGCCCAGCCCTTCTGGGCACGGACCCAGCCCTTCTGCGACACGATCACGGTGACGGGTTCGTCGACCACCTTCACTTCGGCCACGGCACGCTTCTCGGCCTGGATCAGCGTGCGGCGCGGGTCTTCGAAGGTCTTGGCGTCGGCCTCGATTTCCTTGCTCAGCAGGCGGCGCAGCGTGGCCGGGCTGCCGAGGATGTCTTCGAGCTTCTTCTGTTCCGTGCGCAACTCGTCGAGCTGCTGCTGGATCTTGATGCCCTCCAGCCGTGCAAGCTGGCGCAGCCGGATTTCAAGAATGTCCTCCGCCTGTACGTCGCTGAGATTGAAGCGCGCGATCAGCGCTGCCTTCGGCTCTTCCGCCGTACGGATGATCGCGATCACCTCGTCGATGTTCAGCAGCACCAGCTGCCGGCCTTCGAGGATGTGGATGCGCTCGAGCACCTTGTTCAGGCGATGCCGCGAGCGTTTCTCGACGGTGATCTCGCGGAACGCGATCCACTCGTTGAGCATCTGGCGCAGCGACTTCTGCGTGGGCTTGCCGTCGATACCGACCATGGTCAGGTTGATCGACGAGGAGGTTTCGAGCGAGGTCTGCGCGAGCAGCGTCGTGATGAACTCTTCCTGGCTGATGCGCGAGGTCTTGGGCTCGAACACGAGCCGCACGGCGGCGTCCTTGCTCGATTCGTCGCGCACCACGTCGAGCACCGACAGCATCGCGGCCTTCAGTTGCGTCTGGTCGGCAGAGAGCGCCTTCTTGCCGGCCTTGACCTTCGGGTTGGTGATTTCCTCGATCTCCTCGAGCACCTTCTGCGTGCTGACGCCGGGCGGCAATTCATTGACCACGAGCTGCCACTGGCCGCGCGCGAGGTCTTCGATCTTCCAGCGTGCGCGCACCTTGAGCGAGCCGCGGCCCGTGCGGTAGGCATCAGCGATGTCGCCCGGGCCGCTGATGATCTGCGCGCCGCCCGGGTAGTCGGGGCCGGGCACGATCGCCAGCAGCTCTTCTTCGCTCAGCTTGCCGTTCGACTTGATCAGCGCGACGCAGGCGTCGGCTATCTCGCGCAGGTTGTGGCTCGGGATTTCGGTGGCCAGGCCGACAGCGATGCCGCTCGCGCCGTTGAGCAGCGTGAACGGCAGACGCGCGGGCAGCAGGCGCGGCTCTTCGGTGCTGCCGTCGTAGTTGGGAATGAAGTCGACCGTGCCTTCGTCAATCTCGTCGAGCAGCAGGCTGGTGATGCGGGCCAGGCGCGCTTCGGTGTAGCGCATGGCCGCGGCGCCGTCGCCGTCGCGGCTGCCGAAGTTGCCCTGGCCGTCGACCAGCGGGTAGCGCTGCGAGAAGTCTTGCGCCATGCGCACCAGCGCGTCGTAGGCGGCCTGGTCGCTGTGCGGGTGGAAGCGGCCCAGCACGTCGCCGACCACGCGCGCGCTCTTGACGGGCTTGGCGCCCACGGTGCCGTTGGTGCCGCCGAAGCCCAGGCCCATGCGCGACATCGAGTACAGGATGCGCCGCTGCACCGGCTTCTGGCCGTCGGACACGTCGGGGAGCGCGCGGCCCTTGACCACGCTGAGCGCGTATTCGAGGTAGGCGGTCTGCGCGTAGTCGGCCAGTGTGAGGGTGGTGTCGCCGTCGGTGGGGCCGCCGAGGTCGAGCGGAGGTTGGGAATCCATCGTCTGTCGTTTCCGGATGATTTTTGTTGCTTGTTTATTCGGACATGGCCACCGAAGGCGCGCCTGTCATGGACGAGACCGGCACTTCGGGCATGTAGGGAGAGGTCGGCACTTCGGCCGGCGCCGGCAGCGCGGGCGTGGCCGGCGAGGCGGCCGGCAGCCAGGGCCGGTCGGGCGGCATGTTGCCGCGGCCGACGGCGCCGCCCATTTCCATGCGGATGCGGCCAGGCGACTTGCCACCGCCGCTGCCGCCGATGCGCCCGGTCGCGCCGGGCTTCAGGTACGCATAGAGCTGCAGAACCGTCTGCACGTAGTTCTGCGTTTCCTTGTAGTTCGGGATCTTGTTGCCCGCGCGCTGCACCGCGCCCTCGCCTGCGTTGTAGGCGGCGAGCGCCAGTTCGATCTGCCCCGGGAACATCGCGATCAGGTCGCGCAGGTAGCGGGAGCCGGCGGCGATGTTGATGCGTGGATCGAACAGCTTCTTCTCGATGGTGGTGCGCTTGTCCGCAGCAACGCCGTAGCGCTGCGCGGTCGCTGGCATGAGCTGCATCAGGCCCATCGCGCCCTTGGGCGAGACGGCCTGCGCGTCGAAGCCGGATTCGGTGGCGATCAGTGCCTGCAGCAACTCGTAGTCGATCGAATGCTTGTTCGAGGCATCGCGCAGCGCGGCCTTGGCGGTCTTGTAGCTCGGCGAGGCCTCGAAGAGCGCCAGCAGGCTCTGCGAAGCCGGCGGCACCTTGCCGTCGAACTTGCGCCCGCTGCGTGAAAGCGGGGAAAGGCCCTGCGCAGTGTCGAAGCTCTGGCCGCCGCGGAAGAAGATCTGGTAGCGCTCGTCGACCTTCTCTGCAGCGAAGTGCGCAACGCCCTTGCTGTCGATGTAGCCGTAGATGTCAGCGGCGTGCGCCATTCCCTGCTGCAAGCACAGCAGCAAAGCCAACAGCAGCGGACGCATGAAATCTGTAAGGGTCACGGGGATCAAACATCGATGTCGACGTCGTCGGCGCGCAGTTCCATCAACTCGCGCCGGGCGGCCGCTTCGCCCTTGCCCATGAGCTTGGTGATCTCGCCCTGGGTGGAGGTGAAGTCGAAGCGTCCCAGCTGGACCTTCATCAGGCGCCGGGTATCCGGATTGAGCGTGGTTTCCCACAATTGTTCCGCGCTCATCTCGCCCAGGCCCTTGAAGCGGCTGATGCTCCAGGCGCCTTCGCGCACGCCATCCTTGCGCAGCTTGTCGAGCGTGGCGGTCAGTTCGCCCTCGTCGAGCGCATAGACCTTGGAGGCCGGCTTCTTGCCGCGCGCGGGCGCATCGACCCGGAACAGCGGCGGCTTCGCGACATACACGTGGCCGGTTTCGATGAGTTTCGGAAAGTGCCGGAAGAACAGGGTGAGGAGCAGCACCTGGATGTGCGAGCCGTCCACGTCGGCATCGGAGAGGATGCAGATCTTTCCGTAGCGCAGGCCGCTCATGTCGGGCGTGTCGTTGGGGCCGTGCGGATCCACGCCGACGGCCACCGAGATGTCGTGGATTTCGGTGTTGGCGAAGAGCCGGTCGCGCTCCACTTCCCAGGTGTTGAGCACCTTGCCGCGCAGCGGCAGGATGGCCTGGCTTTCCTTGTCGCGGCCCATCTTGGCGCTGCCGCCTGCCGAGTCGCCCTCGACCAGGAAGACCTCGTTGTGGCCGATGTCCTTGCTCTCGCAGTCGGTCAGCTTGCCGGGCAGCACGGCCACGCCGGAGCCCTTGCGCTTCTCGACCTTCTGGCCGGCGCGCTGGCGGGTCTGCGCGGCCTTGATGGCCAGGTCGGCGAGCTTCCTGCCGTAGTCGACGTGCTGGTTGAGCCACAGCTCCAGCGCGGGGCGCACGAAGCTGGACACCAGGCGCACCGCGTCGCGTGAATTCAGGCGCTCCTTGATCTGGCCCTGGAACTGCGGATCGAGCACCTTGGCGCTCAGCACGTAGGAGGCGCGTGCGAACACGTCTTCGGGCAGCAGTTTCACGCCCTTGGGCAGCAGCGAGTGCAGTTCGATGAATCCCTTCACCGCGGTGAAGAGGCCGTCGCGCAGGCCGCTTTCGTGCGTGCCGCCGGCGCTGGTGGGGATCAGGTTGACGTAGCTCTCCCGCACCGGCTGGCCGTCTTCGGTGAAGGCCACGCACCAGTCGGCGCCCTCGCCTTCGGCAAAGTTGTCGGCGTTCCTGTCGGCGTGGCCGCTACCTTCGAAGAGCGGAATCACCGGATCGCCATTGAGCGTCTGCATCAGGTAGTCGCTGAGACCGCCCTTGTAGAGCCACTGCTGCGTTTCCTTGGTTTTCTCGTTCGTGAGCGTGACGCTCACGCCGGGCATCAGCACGGCCTTGCTGCGCAGGAGGTGCGTGAGTTCGCCCATGGGGAGCACAGCGGTCTCGAAGTACTTGGCGTCGGGCCAGGCGCGCACCGTGGTGCCCTGCTTGCGCTCGCCAGCCTCGAGCTTGCGGATTTCGAGCGCCTCGATCACGTCGCCGGCGCTGAAGGCCAGCTTGGCGACAGAGCCTTCGCGGTGGGAGGTGACTTCGAGCCGCTTCGAGAGCGCATTGGTCACCGACACGCCCACGCCGTGCAGGCCGCCCGAGAAGCTGTAGGCGCCGCCGGAGCCCTTGTCGAACTTGCCGCCGGCATGCAGGCGGGTGAACACCAGTTCGACCACGGGCGCCTTTTCCTCGGGATGCAGACCGAACGGAATGCCGCGGCCGTCGTCTTCGATGCTCACCGAGTTGTCGGCATGCAGCACGACCTTGATCTTCTTGCCGTAGCCGGCCAGCGCCTCGTCGGCGGCGTTGTCCAGCACTTCCTGGATGATGTGCAGCGGGTTGTCGGTGCGGGTGTACATGCCCGGGCGCTGCTTGACCGGCTCGAGGCCCTTGAGCACGCGGATGGAGCCTTCCGAGTAGCCGGAAGCGGAATCTGAGGTTGTCTTGGGAGGAGTCGCCATGGGGGCGGATTGTAGTCAGTCGCCGCCAAACAACTGGATACCCATACAGCAGGCGCTTTGATGCCGGATACGCATTGAAACGGCGCCGATAAATCATCAATGGCTTTGGCCGCCTGCCTGCCTGCCACAGCACGCAGTGGCTACATTCGAAGGCATGCAAGCCCCCACGCCCACTCTCTCGATCAAGCAGGTGCTGTTCTGCGGCGCCATGATCGTCACGCTCTCGATGGGCATCCGCCACGGCTTCGGCCTCTGGCTGCAGCCGATCACGCAGGCCCAGGACTGGAGCCGCCAGACCTTCTCCTTCGCGCTGGCGATCCAGAACCTCTCGTGGGGCATCTTCGGCGTCTTCGCGGGCATGCTGGCCGACCGGTTCGGAGCCTTCCGGGTGCTGATCGGCGGCGCGGTGTTCTACGGCCTGGGGCTGCTGGGCATGGCGCATTCGCCAACGCCGCTGCTGTTCACACTGAGCGCGGGCGTGCTGATCGGCGCGGCGCAGGCGGGCACCACCTATGCAGTGATCTACGGCGTGATCGGGCGGCAGATTCCGGCCGAGCGACGCTCCTGGGCCATGGGCGTGGCGGCGGCCGCCGGCTCGTTCGGCCAATTCCTGATGGCGCCCATCGAGGGTCGCCTGATCGGCCAGTTCGGCTGGCAGACCGCGCTGGCGTTGCTCGCAGTGCTGGTGCTGGTGATCGTGCCGCTGGCCTTCGGCCTGCGCGAGCCCCGGACGGCGGCGCTGGCCGGGCACCGCGACCAGTCGGTGCTGCAGGCGGTGGGCGAGGCCTTCCGCTACCCGAGTTTCGGCTTGCTGATGGCGGGTTATTTCGTCTGTGGCTTCCAGCTGGCCTTCATCGGCATCCACATGCCGACCTACCTGCGCGACCGGAGCCTCCCGGCCGACGTGGCCGGCTATGCGCTGGCGCTGATCGGGCTCTTCAATGTGTTCGGCACGTACACGGTCGGTCTGCTCGGGCAGACGCTGGCCAAGCGCAAGATCCTCGCGGCGATCTACTTCGCGCGGGCGGTGTCGATCGCGCTCTTCCTGATCGTGCCGATCTCGCCGCTCAGCGTTTACGTCTTCTCGGCGGCGATGGGCTTCCTGTGGCTCTCGACCGTGCCGGCGACCAATGCGATCGTGGCGGGGATCTTCGGGGTGGCGCACCTGTCGATGCTCAGCGGCTTCGTGTTCCTGAGCCACCAGGTCGGCTCGTTCCTGGGTGTGTGGCTCGGCGGCTACCTGTACGACACCACGGGCAGCTACGACATCGTCTGGTACATCGCGATCGCGCTGGGCGTGTTCGCGGCGCTGATCAACCTGCCGGTCAAGGAACATGCCATCGCCCGCGGAACCGGGCCGGCCGCCGTGCCGGGCTGATTGCGGACAATCGGGTCATGACACCGCAAATGCGCCACCACCTCGCACACGCCGGCTGGCTCGCCGCCGTGCTGGCGGCGCTGGGCGGCGTGTTCATGCTCTATACCCACCCCGAGTTTCTGGTGACGCTGGTCGACCAGGTGTGGTCCTGTTTCTGAAGCGGGCCGATCTGCCATGAAAGATGGAATGCCGTTGCACGGTGCGGGTGCACCATCGGAATGGATCGTCCGCTGGTCGCACCTGCTGTCCGCTGAAGCCACGGTGCTCGACGTGGCTTGCGGCGCGGGCCGGCACATGCAGTGGTTTGCCGGACGCGGACACCCCGTCACGGGCGTCGACCGATCGCCGGAAGCGGTTGCTGCGGCCGGCGCCTTCGGCCGGGCGGTCACGGCCGACATCGAGGCCGGCCTCTGGCCTTTCACCGGCCAGGCCTTCGGGGCGGTGGTCGTCACCAATTACCTGTGGCGCCCCCGCATGGCCGACATCGTGGCCGCCGTGGCGCCCGGTGGCGTGCTGCTCTACGAGACCTTCGCCGCCGGCAACGAAACAGTGGGCAAGCCGTCGCGGGCCGACTTCCTGCTGCGGCCCGGCGAACTGCTGGCGGCTTGCGCCGATTTGCGCGTGGTGGCCTACGAAGACGGTTTCGTGCCCGAACCGGACCGCTTCGTGCAGCGTATTGCCGCCATCCGTGCGCCCGCGCCCCTTGCGGGCCATCCGCTGCGCGCTCTCCTCAAGGGAAACTGAAGGGGCCGGCCCCGCTGCCTTGGCGGCGCCCGGAGTAAGTAGAATCGGCGCTTTCGTCCACCGACAAAGAGATTCCCCTTGGAGCAACTGACAGGCAGCATCGTCGCGCTCGTCACGCCGATGCACGACGACGGCAGTGTCGACTACCCCGCCCTGCGGCGACTCATCGACTGGCACATCGACGAAGGCACCGACTGCCTCGGCGTGGTCGGCACCACCGGCGAATCGCCGACGGTCGATGTGGAAGAGCACTGCGAAATCATCCGCGTCTCGGTCGAGCAAGCCAAGGGCCGCGTGCCCGTGATGGCCGGCTGCGGCGCCAATTCGACCAAGGAAGCCATCGAGCTGGCGAAGTTCGCCAAGGGCGTTGGCGCCGATTCACAGCTGCAGGTCGTGCCCTACTACAACAAGCCGACGCAGGAAGGCCAGTACCAGCACTTCAAGGCGATTGCCGAGGCCGTGGGCGACCTGCCCGTCGTGCTGTACAACGTGCCCGGCCGCACCATCGCCGATATGGCGCACGACACCGTGCTGCGCCTGGCCCAGGTGCCCGGCATCATCGGTATCAAGGAAGCCACCGGCAACATCGAACGCGCCCAGTGGCTCATTCGCGACCTGCCCAAGAGCTTTGCCGTCTATTCGGGCGACGACCCGACCGCCGTCGCGCTCATGCTCTGCGGCGGCCAAGGCAACATCAGCGTCACGGCCAACATCGCGCCGCGCAAGATGCATGAACTCTGCGTGGCCGCGCTGGCCGGCGACGTCAAGCGCGCCATGCAGATCCAGTTCGAACTCATGCCGCTGCACCGCAACCTGTTCGTCGAACCCAATCCGATCCCGCTCAAGTGGGCCATGGCCCGGCTCGGCCTGTGCGGCGGCGCCCTGCGGCTGCCACTCACCGAACTCGGCGAAGCGAGCCGTCCGGCGGTCGAGGGCGCCCTGCGTGCCACCGGCCTGCTGAAGAACTGAGCCTCACCCCACCACACGCCTGCAATCTGCCTTTTCCCCTGGCCGCGACAAGGTTAAGCAACCTTTTGCCCGAACCGTGCTCAGAGATGGCGGCGGGCACTGCGGCCCCATAGATTGACCGAACCATTCCAACAAGGAAGACGACGTTGAAGAACCTTTCGCAACTTTCGCGATATGCATTGCTGGCCACCCTCGTTGCCAGCCTCGCCGCCTGCTCCATCCTCGAGAGCGACAAGATCGACTACAAGAGCGCCGGCAAGGCCCCGACGCTCGAAGTCCCGCCCGACCTGTCGCAACTCTCGCGCGACAACCGCTATGCGGTGCCCGGCGGCGCAGTCACCGCCAACGCCTACCAGGCCGGCGTTGCCAACGCACCGGGTGTTCCCACGGCCGTGTCCAATATCGGCGACGTGCGCATGGAGCGTTCGGGCACGCAGCGCTGGATCGTCGTCAACCGCACGCCCGACCAGCTCTGGGACCCGGTGAAGGACTTCTGGCAGGAAAGCGGCTTCCTGCTGACCACGGAACAGCGCAACCTCGGCATCCTGGAAACCGACTGGGCCGAGAACCGCGCCAAGCTGCCGCAGGACATCATCCGCGGCACGCTGGGCAAGCTGGTCGACTCGGTCTACTCGACCGGCGAACTCGACCGCTTCCGCACCCGCCTGGAACGCACGACGAACGGCACCGAGATCTTCATCAGCCACCGCGGCATGCAGGAGGTCTACAACAACTCGCGCCAGGACCAGACCGTCTGGCAGCCGCGTCCCAGCGACCCTGAACTCGAGACCGAATTCCTGCGCCGCCTGATGGTCAAGCTCGGCGTCTCGCAAGAGCAGTCGAAGATCCTGGCAGCCACGACGGCACCGGCGAAGACCGCCACCATCGCCAGCGTGGGCAACCAGCCCGTGGTGCAGATCAGCGAAGGCTTCGACCGCGCATGGCGCCGCGTCGGCCTGGCACTGGACCGCACCGGCTTCACGGTGGAAGACCGCGACCGCAGCGCCGGCGTCTACTTCGTGCGCTACGTGACGCCGAACCCCGACAAGAAGGAAGAAGGCTTCTTCGGCAAGCTGTTCAGCAGCTCGTCCAAGGACGAAAAGCCGATCAAGTTCCGCATCCTGGTCAAGAGCCAGGGCGAGGCCACCACGGTCTCGGTGCAGAACGAAGCCGGTGCGCCCGAAACCTCGGCCAACGCACAGCGCATCGTCAAGGTCATTGCCGACGACCTGAAGTAACCCGCATGCTCCGCTTCCGAAGCCTCGGCAGCGGCAGCACGGGCAACGCCGCGCTGGTCGAGGCGACCAGCGGCGGCCGCACCTCCCGGCTCCTGGTCGACTGCGGCTTCGGCATCCGGCAGCTCGATCAGCGGTTGGCCCAGGCCGGCCTCGTCGCCGCCGACATCGACGCGATCTTCATCACCCACGAGCACGGCGACCACATCGGTTGCGCCCACACGCTCTCGCGGCGCAACCGCATCCCCGTCTGGATGAGCGAAGGCACCTGGCTCGCCACGGGCGGCCGCGACTTCGAAGGCCGCCTCCACCTGGCGCGCGACGACGCGGAGTTCGCGGTTGGCGACATTGCCGTGCAGCCTTTCACCGTGCCGCACGATGCGCGCGAGCCCTTGCAGCTGCGCTGCTCGGACGGCGCGCGCACGCTCGGCGTGCTGACAGACCTCGGGCATGCCACCGCCCACGTGCTGAACCGCCTGAGCGGCGTGCATGCGCTGTTGCTCGAGTTCAACCACGACAGCGACCTGCTGGCCAACTCGGCCTACCCGCCCTTCCTCAAGATGCGCGTGGGCGGCAACTATGGGCACCTGTCGAATGCGGCGGCCGCGGACATCGCGCGCGCGGTTCGCCACGACGGCCTGCGTCATGTGGTCGCGGCCCACCTGAGCGAGCAGAACAACCGGCCCGACATCGTGCGGCGCCTGATGGCGGAGGCGCTGGGCGGCCACGAAGCGGAAATGCTTACCGCCACAGCCGCCGAGGGCTCGCCTTGGCTGGATGTCTGACCGCCAGCTGACCCGTCAAAAAACCCAAGTAGAAAAGCCGCCCTCGAGGCGGCTTTCTGTTTTGTGAAGAACCCTTACTGCTTGGGTGCTTCGTTCTTCTTCGCGGCCTCTGTCGCGGCATTCGCGGCGTCCAGTGCCGACGAAGCGGCAGGCGACGGGCTCGTTGCAGCGGGGTCCGCCGAAGGCGCCGGAGCGGCTGCGGGCGGCGGGGCTGCGGGCTCGGTCACCGGAGCGGGCGGGGGCGTCACGACCGCGGGCGCGGCGTCCTCTTTCTTGCCGCAGGCAACGAGTGCGGCAGCGGCGATCAACGAGGCAATCAGGACGGACGACGACTTCTTCATGAGAACTCCTTTGGCAAAGAATGTCTGGAACGAAAAAATTCTAGACCCGCATCTCCGCCTGAATGTGTCTCGCGGCCGCATTCGCGGCATTGGCTTACAAGCCGAGCGTCGATGCCGGAAATGCCGGGCGGCCCAGGCGCCAGCTCTCGTCGATGGCTTCGCGCAATTCGCGGCGCGCGCGCGGATCGACGCCGCAGACGCCGCGGCTGCCCTCGGGGTCGATGCGGTGCGCGAACCAAGTGGGCGTCCAGATCGCGCTCGGCACTTCGGCGCCTGCCGCCTTGCCGGTGGCGCGGCATTCGACGATGTGGTCCCACATGCGGCGCCACGGCACGAAGCGCGCATGGCCGCGTTCGATCACATCGAAGCGCTGCGCCAACAACACAAAGCGCCTGCCGCTGGCAGACCAGGCTTGCAGTGCCTCGATGCTGGCGCGTTCGCCCAGTGGCCAGTCGGCGAAGTCTGGATCGCTGAAGACGATTTCCTTCCAGCCCTCTCGCGCGGCGGCCGACAGCGCGTTGCGGACGATCTCGCCGAAAGCCTCGCGGCCATCGAAGCGGCCTTCGGGCAGTGGAACAAGGTCGTCAGCCGGCATGGACCCATCCCGCCTCGCACCACTCGCCCAGCAGCGCCAGCGCCCCTTCGCTGGCCCGCGCCAGCTCGCGCGGACCGAGCGCGCGCTGGTCGGCCAGCTTTCGCATCAGCGTGGCATCGGCACCGCCCGCGCGGAAGCTCTCGCCATTGATGTAGATGTGGCGCGCGTCGTAGAGCATGCGCGTGCGGCGGTCGAGCGCCACGCGCTGCATCGCATCGGGCACCTCGCCGCCTTCGTCGAACCAGATGTTGGCCTTGGGCTCGGTGAGCGATTCGCCAAGAGCGCGGGCTATGGCGTCGGGGTCGCGCAGCGCAGCCTCGACGGCCTTGCGTGCGAAATCCTGCAGCGCCGCCGGCATCGCGGCCGGGGTGTCGACCGCGGGCTGCGTCGGGTCGCGGTAGCGCGCCAGTTCCGCGGGGCCGGCGTCTTCCAGGTCTTCAGAGTAGGCCTGCGCCATGCGAACGAGCAGGTCGGCACCGAGCTCGCCCACGGCGGACGAGCGCAGGCCGATGGAAAAGGTCATGCAGTCGTCGCCCACCGCAACGCCTTCATGGGCGTACTTCGGCGGCAGATAGAGCATGTCGCCGGGCTCCAGCACGAAGGTCTGCTCGGGCTCGAAGTTCTCGAGGATCTTGAGCGGCACACCGGGCTGCAGGCTCAGGTCTCCCTGCTTGCCGATGGACCAGCGGCGCCGGCCCTGTGCCTGCAGCAGGAACACGTCGTAACTGTCGAAATGCGCGCCGACGCCCCCGGTGTCGCTCGCGTAGCTGATCATCAGGTCGTCCAGCCGCGCATCGGGCAGGAAGCGGAACTGGCGCAGCAGCTCATGCACGCCCTCGTGGTGCAGGTCCACGCCCTGCACGAGCAGCGTCCAGGCGGGTTGTTTCAGCGGCGGCAGGGCACGCCGCGAGAGCGGCCCATGCTTGAGCGACCAGCCGGCCTTGCCATGGCGGATGAGGCGCGATTCCACCTCTTCACGCTCGGCCAGCGCAAACAATGCGCTGCGGTCGATGGGTGGCACCATGGCGGGAATGGCCTGGCGGACCAGCAGCGGCTTTTTCTGCCAGTACCGCCGCATGAACTGCGCGGCGCTCAGGCCGCCGAGCAACGGCAGCGGTTGTGTAATCTCCATGGGAGAATTCTGCAATGGAAATCTCTGAACAATGCGTGGTCGGCTTGACCTGGACAATGAAAGACACGCTCAGCGACGTGCTGGACGTGCTCGACGAGCCGGTGGAATTCATGGTCGGCGGCGACGATCTCTTCGACGTCATCGAGGCGGCCCTGCAAGGCCATGAGCCCGGCGCCCGTGTGCAACTGCAGGTCGAACCCGAACAGGGCTTCGGCGACTTCAACGACCAGTTGCTCTTTCTGGAGCCGCGGTCGCTGTTTCCCGAGGGCACGGAAGAAGGCATGACCTTCGACGGCTCCGCGCTGCCGAAAGGCGTGAGCGACGCCATCCCGCGGGACGCGCTCTACACGGTCGCCGAAATCTACCCCGACCACCTGGTGCTCGACGGCAACCATCCGCTGGCCGGCATCGCGATCCGGCTCGACATCACCGTGCGTTCGGTGCGCGAGGCGACGGAAGAAGAAGTCGGCCGCGGCACGGCGGGAACGGCGTTTTTCAAGGTGCCGCCGATGGCGCCAGGCAACCAGATGCTGCACTGAGGACTGCAGACGCCAAAAAGCCGGGCAAGTACCCGGCTTTTTTGTGCCCGTTACGCAGCTTGCTTACATGCGCGAGATCTGGCCGTTGTCGATGCGCACGCGGTCGCCGATGCGCAGGTCGCCCGGGCTCTGGACGTCGAAGGCGCGGAAGCCGCCGCGGTCGGTCTGCACTGACACCCGATAGCTCTCATAGACGCGCGGGCCGTTCTGCTGCGCCTCGATGGTGTTGCCCAACAAGGCACCGCCCACGATGCCCAGCGCGGTGGCCGCCGCACGACCGTTGCCGCGCCCGAACTGGTTGCCGACAACGCCGCCGATGACACCGCCGGCCACGGCGCCACCGCCCGTGGTGCCGGCGCCGGCGGTTTCGCTGCGCAGCACCTCGATGTTGGCCACGTGGCCGTATTCGACATGGGAGGCCTCGCGGTACTGGATGGCTTGCGGCGGCGCCTGGTAGGGGTAGCGCGAAGTCTGGTAGACCGGCACCGGGGCAACGCACGCCGTGAGCGTGGCGAGAGCCAGCACGGAGGCGGTGATGGATACGAAGCGCATTGAGATCTTCATGTTGAGAGGCTCCTCGAATAGAACGGCGCGTGAAAGTGCGCCTGCCTGTGACTAACGTCGCAACTTTCGCTGCGATGACACTGGACACAAGCTGAAACTTTCGAGCGCGCTGGCCCTGCGGCGGTTCCGTTCTTTACCCCTCGCTTACCTGCCGGTTACTCAGGCTCCCTTCAGCTTTGTCTGCTGATGCGCCCTCACGGGCTCAGTGCTTGCCGGTGGAGCCGTAGCCGCCCTCGCCGCGCTGCGACGCCGCAAATTCCGTGACCACCCGGAACTGGGCCTGCACCACCGGCACGATCACCAGCTGCGCGAGCCGCTCCATCGGCTGGAGCACGAAGGGCGTGTCGCTGCGGTTCCAGGCGCTGATCTTGAGTTCGCCCTGGTAGTCGCTGTCGATCAGGCCAACCAGATTGCCCAGCACGATGCCGTGCTTGTGACCCAGGCCCGAGCGCGGCAGGATGAGCGCCGCGAAGGCCGGATCCGCCAGGTGGATCGAGATGCCGGTGCCCACCAGTTGCCAGGCATTGGGTTCCAGCGTGATGGGAGCATCGAGACAGGCCCGAAGGTCGAGGCCGGCGCTTCCGGGCGTGGCATACGTGGGCAATTGATCCACCATGCGTGGATCGAGGATACGGACGTCGACTTTCACTTACTTGCCTTGCTTTTGTTGCTGTTCTCTTTGCTTGCGGGCGGCCTCTTCGAGCACTTGCTGCCACTTGGCCACACCCGGCGTCAACTTCAAACCCTTGAAGAAACTCTTGCCGAACCAGAGCGCCACGCCGACCGCCAGAACCAGCACGAAGAACGGCACGCCGGCCACCCAGAGCACCACGAACAGCAGCGCACCCACGCCGCCCAGCACCTTGAGCATCGTGGGCCCGATCAAGGACGTGGCCCCCTCGCCATTCGATGACTCGCGCCGTTGGGCTGCCGTGGCCGCGGGGCCTTGGGCGCCGGGACCAGGCGTCATGCCGACGTCCAGCCCGTGCTCGCCCGACTGCGCCACGCGCCCGGGCTGCGCGGCCCGTGCCGAGAGCTGCTCCACGTAGCGGGCAAAGTCGCCATTGGGCGGTGTATTCGATTCGGTGTTCATCAGACGCTCCAGTCGGGAAGTCGCGCGGCGATCTCGGTCATCAGTTCACGCGCCAGCGTGAGCTTGGATGCGCGGGGAAGCTCGCGCACGCCCTGGGCGTCCACGAGCAGCAGTGCGTTGTCGTCCTGACCGAAGGTCAGCGGTCCGATGTTGCCGACCAGGAGCGGAATGCCCTTGCGCTCGCGCTTGGCCTTGGCGTGTTCGACGAGGTTCTCGCTCTCGGCCGCGAAGCCGACGCAGAACAGTTTTTTGGCCTGGGCGCGCTCGCTCTTGGCGACCGTGAGCAGGATGTCGGCGTTCTCGACGAAATCGAGCACCGGCGTCTTGCCGCTGCCGTCCTTCTTGATCTTCTGGTCGCTGTGGGTGGCCGGGCGCCAGTCGGCGACGGCGGCTGTCGCTACAAAAATGCTAGCACCTTGAGCAGCGCGGGTGGTGGCTTCGAACATGTCCTGCGCGGAGAGCACATCGACGCGGGTCACGCCGCGCGGCGTCGGCAGATGCACCGGGCCGGCCACCAGCGTGACCTCGGCGCCCGCCTCGCGAGCTGCACGGGCGATGGCAAAGCCCATCTTGCCGGACGAGTGGTTGGTGATGCCGCGAATCGGATCGAGCGCCTCGAAGGTCGGACCCGCGGTGACCAGCACTTTCTGCCCCGCCAGCAGCTTGGGCTGGAAGAAGGCGGTGATGTCCTCGAGCAGCTGCGCCGGTTCGAGCATGCGCCCGTCACCCGTCTCCCCGCAGGCCTGCCAGCCGCTGCCCACGCCCAGCACCGTTGCACCGTCGGCCGACACCTGCATCAGGTTGCGCTGGGTGGCCGGGTGGGCCCACATCTCGCGGTTCATGGCCGGGGCGATCAGGAGCGGAATGCGGTCCATCGGCCGGGCCAGGCACATCAGGCTCAGCAGGTCGTCGGATCGGCCCTGCACCAGGCGGGCGATGAAATCGGCACTGCACGGCGCCAGCACGATCGCATCGGCCTCGCGGCTCAGGTTGATGTGCGGCATGTTGTTGGGCTCGCGGGTGTCCCACTGCGAGGTGTAGACCGTGCGCCCCGACAGCGCCTGCATCGTCACCGGAGTGATGAACTGCTCGGCCGCCTCGGTCATCACCACCTGGACGGTAGCCCCCGCCTTCACGAACAGCCGGCACAACTCGGCCGACTTGTAGCAGGCGATGCCGCCCGTGAGGCCGAGGACAAGGTGTTTTCCGGCGAGATCTTGCATGGGCCGTATTGTTGCTCATAGGCCATCGAACAAATGGCAACAAGCCCTTGGTGGGAGGTGTCGCAAAGGGCACACCTATAATCGCAATTTCCCACTGCCCGGATTCACGCATCCGGAACTGGCATGACCAAATTTGTCTTCGTCACCGGTGGTGTCGTATCTTCCCTTGGCAAGGGAATCGCCTCCGCCTCTCTCGCCGCGATCCTCGAATCGCGCGGCCTCCAAGTCACCCTCATCAAGCTGGATCCGTACATCAATGTCGACCCCGGCACGATGTCGCCGTTCCAGCATGGCGAGGTGTTCGTCACCGATGACGGCGCCGAGACCGACCTCGACCTCGGCCACTACGAGCGCTTCATCAACACGCGCATGCGCAAGGCCAACAACTTCACCACCGGCCAGATCTACAAGACCGTGCTCGAGAAGGAGCGCCGCGGCGACTACCTTGGCAAGACGGTGCAGGTGATCCCGCACATCACCAACGAAATCCAGGAATACATCAAGCGCGGCGCCGGCATCGGCACCCCGCACGAGGTCGACGTGGCCATCGTCGAGATCGGCGGCACGGTCGGCGACATCGAGTCGCTGCCCTTCCTCGAAGCCGTGCGCCAGATGAGCCTGCGCAACGGCCCGAACAACTCGGCCTTCGTGCACCTCTCCTACGTGCCCTGGATCGCCGCCGCCGGCGAGCTCAAGACCAAGCCGACGCAGCACACCGCCAAGGAACTGCGCGCCATCGGCATCCAGGCCGACGTGCTGCTGTGCCGCGCCGACCGCCCGATCCCCGACGACGAGCGCGCCAAGATCTCGCTGTTCTCGAACGTGCCCGAATGGGGCGTCATCTCGATGTGGGACGTGGACACCATCTACAAGGTGCCCCGCATGCTGCACGAGCAGGGCCTGGACGGCCTCATCTGCGACAAGCTGCGCATCAACACCCCGCCCGCCAAGCTGCAGCGCTGGGACGACCTGGTCTACGAGGTCGAGCATCCGCAGCAGGAAGTCTCGATCGCCATGGTCGGCAAGTACGTCGACCTGTCGGACAGCTACAAGTCGCTCAACGAGGCGCTGCGCCACGCCGGCATGAAGAACCATGCGCGCGTGAAGATCGACTACATCGACTCCGAGACCATCTCGGCGCAGGACGTCTCGCGCCTCGCGAAATACGACGCCATCCTCGTGCCCGGCGGCTTCGGCCAGCGCGGCGTGGAAGGCAAGATCTCCGCAGCCCGCTTTGCCCGCGAAGGCAAGGTGCCGTACTTGGGCATCTGCCTGGGCATGCAGGTGGCCACCATCGAGTACGCGCGCCACGTGGCGGGCCTGAAGAACGCCAACAGCACCGAGTTCGACCCCGAGACGCCCACCCCCGTGATCGCGCTGATCACCGAGTGGAAGGACGCAGATGGCACCGTGAAGACGCGCGACGCGAAGTCCGACCTCGGCGGCACCATGCGCCTGGGTGCGCAGAGCTCCGACGTCACGCCCGGCACGCTCGCCCACAGCATCTATGGCGACGTGGTCACCGAGCGCCACCGTCACCGCTACGAAGCCAACGTCAATTACCTGGACGAACTGCGCGCCGCCGGCCTCGTGATCTCGGCGCTCACGCAGCGCGAGCACCTGACCGAAATCGTCGAACTGCCGCAGGACGTGCACCCCTGGTTCATGGGCGTGCAGTTCCACCCCGAGTTCAAGTCGACGCCGTGGGGCGGCCACCCGCTCTTCAACGCCTTCATCAAGGCGGCGCTCGAACACAAGGACCAGGGTGCCGGAAGCACCAAGGCCCTGAAGGCCGTCGCATGAAACTTTGCGGATTCGACGTCGGGCTGGACCAACCGTTCTTCCTGATCGCCGGTCCCTGCGTGGTCGAGTCCGAGCAGTTGCAGATGGACACCGCCGGCACGCTGAAGGAAATCACTTCGGCGCTGGGCATTCCGTTCATCTTCAAGAGCAGCTTTGACAAGGCCAACCGTTCTTCGGGCACCAGCTTTCGCGGCCCGGGCCGCGACAAGGGCCTGGAGATCCTGGCCAAGGTCAAGCGCGAGCTCGGCCTGCCCGTGCTGACCGATGTGCACACCATCGAGGACATCGCCGAGGCCGCCAAGGTGATCGACGTGCTGCAGACGCCCGCGTTCCTGTGCCGCCAGACCGACTTCATCCACGCCGCGGCGCAGTCGGGCAAGCCGGTCAACATCAAGAAGGGCCAGTTCCTCGCGCCGCACGACATGAAGAACGTGATCGACAAGGCGCGTGCTGCGGCGAAAGAAGCGGGCCTGGACGAAGACAGCTTCATGGCCTGCGAACGCGGTGCGAGCTTCGGCTACAACAACCTCGTCTCGGACATGCGCGCGCTCGCGATCATGCGCGAGACCAAGGCGCCCGTCGTGTTCGACGCCACGCACTCGGTGCAGCTGCCCGGCGGCCAGGGCACAACCTCGGGCGGCCAGCGCGAGATGGTCCCGGTGCTCTCGCGCGCAGCCGTGGCTGTGGGCGTGGCGGGCCTCTTCATGGAGACGCACCCCGATCCCGCCAAGGCACTGAGCGACGGCCCCAACGCCGTGCCGCTCAAGCACATGAAGGCCCTGCTCGAGACGCTCGTGGCGCTCGACCGGGTCACCAAGAAAAACGCTTTTCTCGAGGACATCTTTCAGCAATGAGCAGCGCCTACATCATCGCCAACGTCGAAGTCACCAACCCGGTGCAGTACGAGGACTACAAGAAGTGGTCCACCGAAGCCATGAAGGCACACGGCGCCGAGGTGTGCGTGCGCGGCGGCAAGGTCGAAGTGCTCGAGGGCGACTGGGCCCCGCAGCGCATCGTGATCCTCAAGTTCCCGAGCGTGGAAGCCGCGAAGAAATTCAATGAGTCGCCCGAATACGGCAAGGCGCGCGAATCGCGCCAGGGCGCCGCGATCATGCGCATGATCGTTGTCGAAGGTCTGTGATCCGTTTTATTTGAGAAAGAGAAAAAGATGAGTGCAATCGTTGACATCGTCGGCCGCGAAATTCTCGACAGCCGAGGCAATCCCACCGTCGAATGCGACGTGCTGCTCGAGTCGGGCACCATGGGCCGCGCGGCCGTGCCTTCGGGCGCATCGACCGGTTCGCGCGAAGCCATCGAGCTGCGCGACGGCGACAAGAGCCGCTATCTCGGCAAGGGCGTGCTCAAGGCGGTGGAGAACATCAACACCGAAATCTCCGAAGCCGTGCTCGGCCTCGATGCCAGCGAACAGGCTTTTCTCGATCGCACGATGATCGACCTGGACGGCACCGACAACAAGGCGCGCCTGGGCGCCAACGCCACCCTCGCCGTCTCGATGGCCGTGGCCCGCGCCGCGGCCGAAGAATCGGGCCTGCCGCTGTACCGCTACTTCGGCGGCATGGGCGGCATGCAGTTGCCGGTGCCGATGATGAACGTCATCAACGGCGGCGCGCACGCCAACAACAGCCTCGATCTGCAGGAATTCATGATCATCCCCGTGGGCGCCAAGAGCTTCCGCGAGGCCGTGCGCTATGGCGCCGAAGTGTTCCATGCCCTGAAGAAGATTCTGGGCGACCGCGGCATCAGCACGGCGGTCGGCGACGAAGGCGGCTTCGCCCCCAGCGTCGAGAGCCACGAAGCGGCCATCCAGCTGATCCTGGAAGCCATCGACAAGGCCGGCTACACCGCGGGCGAACAGATTGCGCTGGGCCTGGACTGCGCCGCCAGCGAGTTCTACAAGGACGGCAAGTACGTGCTGTCCGGCGAGAACCTCTCGCTCTCGGCCGAGAGCTGGACCGACATGCTGGCCAACTGGGTCGACAAGTACCCGATCATCAGCATCGAAGACGGCATGCACGAAGGCGACTGGGACGGCTGGAAGCACCTGACCGAGCGCCTGGGCAAGCGCGTGCAACTGGTGGGCGACGACCTGTTCGTCACCAACACCAAGATCCTGCAGGAGGGCATCGACAAGGGCATCGCCAACTCGATCCTGATCAAGATCAACCAGATCGGCACGCTGACCGAGACCTTCGCCGCCATCGAGATGGCCAAGCGCGCGGGCTACACGGCCGTGATTTCGCACCGCTCGGGTGAAACCGAAGACAGCACCATCGCCGACATCGCGGTGGGCACCAACGCCGGCCAGATCAAGACCGGCTCGCTCTCGCGTTCGGACCGCATCGCCAAGTACAACCAGCTGCTGCGCATCGAAGAAGACCTCGGCGACATCGCCAGCTACCCGGGCCGCGGCGCGTTCTACAACCTCAAGTGATGCCAGCCACCCGGCTCGCCAGGCCGCGCATTTCGCTGTTCCAGCCGGAACAGCGGCGCGGCGGCCTCGGCGCGCAGGTGGCGCAACAGTAGACGCTCATGCGCGCGCGCTTCGTTCCTCCCATCGTTCTGCTGCTCCTGCTGGCCGTTCTGCAGTGGCAGTTGTGGAACGGGCGCGGCAGCGTGCGCGACGTGGCGCAACTGCAGACCAAGCTGACCGACCAGAAGGAGGCCAACGCCAAGGCCACGATCACCAACGAGCGGCTGGCCTCGGAGGTCAACGACCTCAAGGACGGGCTCGAGATGGTCGAAGAACGTGCCCGCGCGGAACTCGGCATGGTCAAGCCGAACGAAGTGTTCGTCCAGATCGCGCACTGACCCTCCACTCCCCCGCCTGCTGATGCCCGAGTTCCTCTCGGCCCCCGCCTTCGCGCTCTGGGGCTCCCCCGTCAGCTGGCTCGAACTCGTGGCCGCGGTCCTGGCGCTCGCGATGGTCGGCTGCAACATGCGCGAGATTCATTGGGGTTGGCCGCTGGCCATCGTCAGTTCGCTGCTCTACGTCGTGGTCTTCGCCAAGGCGCGCATCTATGGCGATGCATCGCTGCAGGTGTTCTTCGCCTGCGTCGCGCTGTGGGGCTGGTTCCAGTGGCTGCGCGGCCATCGCAGCGATGGCAGTGCGTTGCGCGTCAGCCGCCTGTCGTCGCGCGGCATCGCGCTCACCCTCGCGGCCTGCGCCATCGCATGGCCCGCTGTCGCCCTCTTCCTTCGCCGTTTCACCGACACCGACGTGCCGTGGTGGGACGGCTTTTCCACGGGCCTGAGCCTTGTCGGCCAGTTCCTGCTCGGGCGCAAGTTCATCGAGAACTGGCTCGTCTGGCTGGCCGTGAACGTCGTGAGCGTGGGCCTGTTCATCCACAAGGGGCTGTGGCTCACCGTCGGCCTCTATGCCGTGTTCGCCGTGCTCAGCGTGGCCGGCTATTTGGCATGGCGGCAGCGCCTGCCCGCGGCGGAGCGCGCATGACGCCGATGTTGCCAGCCGGCTGCGTCATCGCGGTGCTGGGCGCCGAGAGCACGGGCAAGACCGAGCTGGCGCGCGCCATCGCACAGCGCCTGCAGGAGCGGGGGATTCCGACCACGCTGGTCGGCGAGTACCTGCGCGAATGGTGCGAGCGCGAAGGCCGCACGCCGCGTCCCGACGAGCAGCAGTCCATCGCTCACGAACAGACCCGCCGCATCGACGCCGCCGCCGCAACGGGCGTGGTGATCGCCGACACCACCGCGCTCATGACCGCTGTCTACAGCGAGCAGCTCTTCGACGACCGCTCGCTCTACGCCGACGCGCTCGCGGCCCAACGGCGCTGCGCCATCACGCTGCTCACCGCGTTGGACATCCCCTGGGTCGCCGACGACATGCGCGACGGTCCCCATGCCCGCCAGCCGACCGACACGCTCGTGCGCGCAGCGCTCACGGGCGCGAAGCTCTCGTTCGCCGTCGTGCACGGCACCGGCGGCGAGCGCCTGGCCAACGCATGGAACGCCATCAATTCGATCGCCAACAGCGAAGGCCGCGAAACCCGCGCGCGGGCTCGTGGCAAAGCCGACACAAAGCCCGCCGCATGGACATGGCCTTGCGAGAAGTGTTCCGACCCGGAATGCGAACATCGGCTTTTCACAGACCTGATCGGGCGGCGCGAGTAAGCACGCCGCCCTTCTTTCCCGGAGACCTGATGCCCCTGCACCTCGCCCCGCGCACCGCCTCCCTCTTGCCCCTCTTCGTCGCCGCACTGCTCTCTGCCGGCCCGGCGCTCGCGGCCCCCGTCCCCGCCACCGTCGAGAACGGCACCACTCCCACCGCCTGCGCCGAGGAAGACAACGTCTCCATGGTGCTGCGCGGCGAGGGCATCCGCCACATGCGCATCGAAGCGCTGCAGCCCGACTACTTGGACAAGATCGGCAACGACGTCACCGCGCCCGACTTCTCGGGCTGCAACTTCGACGGCGGCGCGCACCCCACCGACCCGGCGCACCGCTTCAAGAAACGCACTGTGGTGCTGCTGGACAACGCCGAGTGGCGCATCGTCGGCATGACGCTGCCGACCTTCTGGCGGCCGCAGCGCGTGCCAGTGCAGGTGGGTGCGCGCAGCGACCGCGGCTTTCACCTGCTGCAGGTGTTCAAGAAGGAGAACGGCAAGGCGCTCGAGGCGATCGTGCTGTATCCCTCCGACGGCTACTGGCGCCTGAAGCCGCTGCCCGAGGCGCGCTTCGGCGATGGGGTGTACGGCTCGTCGTTCCTGCTCGGCCCGGTCGAACAGGCCGGGCGGCCGGTGGTGAACATCGCGTCGATCCGTGTGGTGCCGAAGCCGCTGGCGATCCATCTGCGCTTTGCGAACGGCGCAAGCGCCGTGGCACGCGTGGACGAGATCAGCCGCAAGCGCACGGCGCTGGACGTGACGCTGTCGAAACCCACCGCCAGCGCGCAACCCTTCGCGGTGCTGCGCTCGATGTACGTCACGCCCGACAACGCCGACATGAGCGAAGTGCGCTGGCAGGAATCACCGAGCGCCGCCTTGCAGGCCAGGCCCTTGCCCGAGGTGAAGTCCTTGCAGGCCACGCAGGTGCGCTTTGGCCGCAGCCTGCCTTCGAAGCACAACACGAGCGCGCCCGATATCGGGTTCAGCGGGTTCGACGACGACGCCCGCCAGGGCGCTGCGCGTTACTGAACGATCGGGCTGCCCGGAATCTGGTCCGTCGGCGGCCTGAAGATCTGCGCCGCATCGATCGCATCGAAGCGGTACTGCTTGCCGCAGAAGTCGCAGCCCACCTCGATGTCGCCGCGCTCGGCGAGGATCTCCTCGGCCTCTTCGACGCCGAGCCCGCGGATCATTTGCGCCACGCGCTCGCGGCCGCAGGTGCAGGCGAAGTGCGGGCCGAGCAAGCCGGCCTGTGGCTCGAAGCGCAGCAGCTTTTCTTCCCAGAAGAGGCGCCGAAGAATGGTCTCGATGTCGAGCGTGAGCAGCTCGTCGCGCGTGAGGCTGGAGGCCAGGATCGAGATGCGGTTGTAGTCCTCGTTGCGGCCGATCTGGTCTTCGTTGGCCTGGTCGCGATCCTTGTCCGACGTGCCTTCGAGGTTGCCCTCGCCCTTCACCGGCAGGCGCTGGATCAGGAGACCCGCGGCTACCTTGTCATCGGCCGCGAGCACCAGCGTGGTGTCGAGTTGCTCGCTCTGCAGCATGTAGTGCTGCAGCACGTCGCTCAGCTTGCCCAGCTTTTCGCCTTCGTCGCCGAAGAGCGGCACGACACCCTGGTACGGCGTGGCGCCCGGGAGCTTGTCCTTCGGGTCGAGCGTGATCGCGCAGCGGCCCTTGTTGCCCACATTGACCATGTCGGGCAGGCGCGCATCGGCCGGCAGGTCGCCGATCACCTTGGCGGTGGCGCGCAGGCTCAGGTCGGGCTTGGCCTCGGCCACGGCCACCTTCACGGGGCCATCGCCGAAGATCTGCAGGATCAGCGCGCCGTTGAACTTGATGTTGGCCTGCATCAGCGTGGCCGCGGCGGTCATTTCACCGAGCAGTTCCGCCACGGGCGGCGGGTATGGGCCGGTGGCAGTGTTGGAGGCGCGCCGCGCAAGGATCTCCTGCCACGCATCTGTCAGGCGCACGATCATGCCGCGCACCGGCAGGCCATCGAACAGGAATTTGTGCAGCTCGCTCAAAACGGATTCTTCTTTCTGTTGGGCCTGCGCGGGGTCAGGCGATTTTCTTGAGGCCTTTCGCGTAGCGAACGGCGTTTTGTACGTAATGCTCGGAACCGTGACGCAGCCGGGCAGCGTCTTCGTCGCTGATCGTGCGCATCACCTTGGCGGGCGAGCCGAAGATGAGGGAATTGTCGGGAAACTCCTTGCCCTCGGTGACCACGCTGCCGGCGCCAACGATCGAATTGCGGCCGATCTTCGCGTTATTCAAGACCACCGCCTGGATGCCGATGAGCGAGTTGTCGCCGATGGTGCAGCCATGCAGCATGACCTGGTGGCCGATGGTGACGTTCTCGCCCACGGTGAGCGGGCTGCCGGGGTCGGAATGCAGCATCGACATGTCCTGCACGTTGCTGTTGCGGCCGATGGTCATGGTCTCGTTGTCGCCGCGCAGCACGGCACCGAACCAGATGCTGGCGTTCTCGCCCAGCTTCACGTTGCCGATCACTTCCGCGCTGTCGGCGACCCAGGCGCCTGTGCCAAGTTGCGGCGCAACGCCGTCGAGTTCGTAGAGGGCCATCGTGGGGTCTCCGGGGGCAAAAACTAGAATTGTAGGGATGCACCCCCGATTGAGCGCGCTGGCCGCGCTGCGACTGACCGATCCTGAACAAAAGGTGGCTGCAACGCGCGCCACCGCGGCACTGGCCGCTACCGATTCCATAGCAACCGATCCGATCCGCACCGACGGCGACGACGTGGACGTGCCGGGCCGCCCGCAACGGCCCGTGCGCGTGTCCGCCACCGCGGTGCAGAAGCGCTCGCCCTTCACGCCCGAAGGCCGCGCGTCGCTGATCCATTCGATCTGCCACATCGAGTTCAATGCGATCAACCTCGCGCTCGACGCGGTCTGGCGCTACGACGGCATGCCCGAGGCCTACTACCGCGACTGGCTGCGCGTGGCCGACGAAGAGGCTTTGCACTTCACGCTGCTGCATGCGCACCTGCAGGGCATGGGCTATCGCTACGGCGATTTCCCGGGCCACGACGGCCTCTGGAACATGTGCGAGAAAACCAAGGACGACGTGCTCGCCCGCATGGCGCTGGTGCCCCGCACGCTGGAGGCGCGCGGGCTTGATGCCACCCCGCTGATCCAGGCAAAGCTCAAGCGCGTCAACACGCCCGATGCGCTGCGCGCGGTGGAAATCCTGGACATCATCCTGCGCGACGAGGTGGGCCACGTCGCCATCGGCAACCACTGGTACCGCTGGCTCTGCGAGCGCGCGGGGCTCGATGCCGAGGCGAACTACCCGGCGCTCGTCGCGCGCTACGACGCGCCGCGGATCAGGCCGCCGTTCAATCTCGAAGCCCGCGAGCGCGCCGGCTTCACCGCCGAAGAACTGCGCGCGCTGACCGACGGCAACTACACATGAACATCAGCACCGAAGCCGCGATTTCCGACCAGACCTTGTCGCGCACCGATCTGCTCGCCTGCCTGCAAGGCCGTGACACGCCCCCGCATTTCGAGCGCTGCAACTTCGATGAAGCGGACCTGTCCCGGCTCGACCTGCGCGGCGTGCAGTTCACGCTGTGCCAGTTCGCCGAAGCATCGTTCGAGCGGGCCCTGCTGTCGGAAACCCGCTGGGCCGGATGCAGGGCGCGCCAGGCCGACTTCGGCCTCGCGGACCTCACGAATGCGCGCTTCCAGGACTGCGATCTCAACAACACGCAGTGGACCCGGGCCAAGCTGGCTTCTGCGCTCTTCACAGGCGTGAAGCTCACCGGCGCGCACTTCGCCGAAGTCTCGGCGCTGGGCATCGTCTTCAAGGACTCGCTGCTGGTCGATGCGCATCTGCGCGGCCTGTCGTTTCGCAAGCAGACGCTCGCGCAACTGGACTTTGCCGAAGCCGACCTCTCGGGCTGCGATTTCCGCGAGTCCGTGTTCGAAGGCGGGAGCCTGCGCAATGCGCACCTGAAGCTCGCGCGTTTCGAAGGTGCGGACCTGCGCGATGCCGACCTGGGCGGCCTGCGGCTGGCGAACGCCGCACAGTTCAAGGGCGCGACCATCTCGCACCGGCAGGCCGCGTCGCTGGTCGAAGAGCTGGGCCTGCGCGTGGTCTGAGTCCGGCGATCAGCCCGGCGCAGGCCGGCTGTGCACCACCAGCTTCGGCGTGAAGTACTGAAGCACCTCGCCGCGCTGGTTGCGCGTCTGGCACCGCATCGTCACCATCGCGCGGCCGGGCTTGGAGCGCGAGGGCGTGATGTCGACCACCTCGCTCACCACATGCAACACGTCGCCGGGCCGCGTCGGCTTGGGCCACTGCAGCTCGCCGCCCGAGCCGATGATGCCGTCGGCCAGCGGCACGCCGCTTTCCACCAGCAGCTTCATCGTGATTGCCGCGGTGTGCCAGCCGCTTGCCGCGAGTCCGCCGAAGAAGGTGTGCTTCGCGGCCTCTTCGTCGGTGTGAAAGGGCTGCGGATCGAACTGCAGCGCGAAGGCCTTGATCTGCGTCACGTCGAGTGTGTGCTCGCCGCTCTGGAAACGGTCGCCGACCGACAGGTCTTCGAGGTACAGCGCGCGCTTGGCGCCTGTGTCAGTGGGTGCGGCCATGAGGTCTCCTTGTCGTGCCTTCGCGCATTCTCAACTTTCCGTCAGACGCGCTCGAGGATGGTCGCGATGCCCTGTCCGCCGCCGATGCACTGCGTGGCCAGCGCGTAGCGGCCCTTTTCGCGCACCAGCAGCGACGCCGCCTTGCCCGTGATGCGCGCGCCGGTCGCGCCCAGCGGATGGCCGATCGAGAGGCCGCCGCCGTCGAGGTTGATCTTCGCCGGGTCGAGGCCCAGGTCGCGCATGCACGCGAGCGCCTGCGACGAGAAGGCTTCATTGATCTCGATCACATCGAGGTCCGCCGCGCTCAGCCCGGCGCGTGCGAGCGCCTTGCGGGTCGCGGGGATCGGGCCGATGCCCATGACGGCCGGGTTCACGCCCACGGTCGCGAACGACTTGATGCGCGCGAGCATCTGCAGGCCGTGCTTTGCGGCGAAGGCGTCGCTGGTCACGAGCACGACGGCCGCGCCGTCGGTGAGCGGCGACGAGGTGCCGGCCGTCACCACGCCATCGGGGCGGAACGCGGGCTTGAGGTTGGCCAGCGCTTCGGCCGAGGTGCTCGGGCGGATGCAGCCGTCCGCATCGACCACATCGCCCGAGGCCAGGCGCACCGGCACGATCTCGCCGGCCAACCGTCCCTCTGCGCGCGCGGCGGCCGCCTTGCGGTGCGATTCGACCGCGAACGCCTCCTGGTCGGCGCGGCTCACGTTCCAGCGCTGCGCGACGTTCTCGGCGGTCTCGCCCATCGAGATGTAGGCGTCGGTGTTGGCCAGCAGCTCGGGACTGGGTGAGAAGTTGAAGCCGCCCTGCGGCACCATCGTCATCGACTCCACGCCGATGCACAGGAAGGCCTCGCCCATGCCCGCCTCGATCTGCGCCGCAGCGATGTGCACGGCCTGCATCGACGAGCCGCAGAAGCGGTTCACCGTCATGCCGCCCACCTCGTGCGGCAGCCCGGCCAGCAGGCCGACGATGCGCGCGACGTTGTTGCCCTGCGAGGCCTCGGGATAGGCGCAGCCCAAGATGATGTCTTCGAGCAGCGCAGGGTCGAGGTCGGTGCGTTGCAGCAGGCCCTTGACCACACCGGCGGCCAGCGTGTCGGGGCGCACCTCGGCGAGTGCGCCTTTCTTGGCGAAGTGGAAGGGCGAGCGGGCGTAGGCGGAAATGACGGCTTTCATGAAGATGCTCCTTGGGAAAACTACCATCCAATCGGTAGGCTATGGGATCAAAAAATAAGCACGCCTGGCGTGCCTGCGTGCCGCCCGGCCATCAGCCGGGCAATGAACTCCTGAGTTGCGCGATGGCTTCGTCGAAGTCTTCGACGCGCCCCGTCATGCGCGAGGCGAGCAGCGCACCCTGGCAAACCGAGAACACATAGCCGGCCTGCGCAGCGACCGAAGAGGCACCTGTCTTTCGCGCCCCTGCCGGCGCCAGCGCGCCCAACACCCCGGTGAGCCACAGCACCTGCGTGCGGCGCAGCTCCTGCACGGCCTGGCGCAATTCTTCGTTGATGCAGTCCCATCCGGGCGTCAGCGACCCTGCGGGGCACATGCCGGAGCCGGCCTTGAGCGTGTTGCGGTACATGCGGAAATAAGAGTCGAGCGCCTCTTTCGGCGTGCGCTCCCGGGCCGCATCCCACTCATTGAAGAGTTGGGTGGCCTGCCGGATCACGGCGATGCCCAATGCTTCCTTGGTCGGAAAGTGGTGGTACAGGCTCGCCTTGCGAATTCCGACCGCATCGGCCACGTCCTGGAAGCTGAAGCCCAGGTACGAACGGGTTTCGATCAGGCCGCGCGCCACACCGAGGATCTGGTCCCGGGTGCTGCCGGTGGCAAGGGTGGCGATGGCGCTGGTCATCTACCTACTATAAGGTAGGGAAATTCCAACCGCAAGCCGCAGGGTCAATCGTCAATCGGCCTTGATGTTCGCGGCCTTCACGATGCGACCGTTGCTCTCGAACTCCGAGGCGATCTCCTTGGCGAAGGCCGCGGCCGTGCCGCCGGTCGGCACGTTGTCGGTGGCCGTGAGCTTGGCGCGCAGCTCGGGGCTGGCCAGGGCCTTGTTGATCTCGGCGTTGTACTTCGCGATCAGCGCGGGCGGCGTGGCTGCGGGTGCGAACACGCCGAACAGCGAGTTGATGTTCGCCGCGTTGTAGCCCAGCTCGCCCAGCGTGGGCACCTGCGGCAAGCTCTCGAGCCGCGCCGGCGCACCCACCGCCAGGGGCCGCAACTTGCCCGACTGGATGTGCGAGGTGAGCGTAGGGCTCGCATTGGTCGACAGGATTTCGAACTGCCCGCCTAACGCATCGTTGAGCTGCTGGCCGCCGCCCTTGTAGGGCACATGCGTGATGTCCACGCCCGTTGCCGCCCTCACCTGCTCCAGCACGATGTGCCCGAGCGACGCCGGCCCCGATGTGGCCCAGCGCACCGCGCCCGGCTGCGCCTTGGCATCGGCGATGAGCGCGCGGAAATCCTTCGCCTTGCTCGCCGGCGTGGCGATCAGCAGCACCGGCGAATACATCACGCTCGCGACCGGCGCGATGTCCTTCAATGGATCGAAAGGCAGCTTGCCCAGGTGCGGGCTCAGCACCAGCGGGCTGATGGCCGAGAAGCCCAGCGTCGCGCCATCGGGCGCGGCCTTGGCCACCGCGTCCATGCCGATGGCACCGCTCGCGCCAGCCCGGTTGTCGACGACCACGGTCGTGCCTAGTTGCACGGCGAGCCTGTCGCCCAGCGCACGCGCGACCACGTCGCTCACGCCGCCAGCGGGGTAGGCCACGATGAGGCGCATGGTCTTGGGAACGGTTTGCGCCTGCGCGCCGGCAGCGCAGAGCGCGGCCGCAGCAAGCAGCCACGACGGCTTGAACTTGAAATGCATGTCTGTCTTGAGGAAGGGAATCAGTCGAGTTGCAGCTTGCGCTCGCGAATGAGCCTGGACCACTTCTCATTGTCGGCCTTGACGAAGGCCGCGAACTCGGCCGGCCCGAGCGGATGCACCTCGGCACCGGCGGTCGCGAACTTGGCCTTGATCTCAGGCTGCGCCAGCGCACGAGCCAGCTCGTTCGACAGCCGATCGACCACGTCCTTGGGCATGTTGGCCGGTCCGACCAGCCCCTGGAACCCCACCGACTCCATGCCCGCCAGGCCCAGCTCTTTCACCGTCGGCACATCAGGCAATTGCGGATCGCGCACCGGCCCGGTCACCGCCAGCGCCTTGAGCTTGCCGCCCTTCACCTGCGGCAGCAGCACGCTGCCCGCATCGATGAGGATCTGCGTCTGTCCGCCCAGCAGGTCCTGCACCGCGGGCGCGCTGCCCTTGTAGGGCACGTGGGTCATGTCCAGGCCCGTCACCTGGTTCATCAGTTCGCCGTTCAGGTGCGTCGAGGTGCCGTTGCCGCCCGAGGCGAAGTTGACCTTGCCCGGCTGCCCCTTGGCCCACGCGACGAACTCCTTGAGGTTCTTGGCCGGATGGTCGGGCCGCGTCACCGCGATGTAGCTGCCCTGGCTGATCTGCCCGATGTACGTGAACTGCTTGATCGGGTCGTACGGCGGCTTGCTCTGCAGGTACGGCGCAATGGCGAAGGGGCCCGTGTTGGCCAAGAGCAGCGTGTAGCCGTCGGCCGGCTGGCGCGTGAGTTCGGTGGCCGCGATCATGCCGCTCGCGCCGGGCTTGTAGTCGACCACCAGCTGCTGCTTGAGCGCCTCCTGCAGCGGCACCTGCACCGTGCGCGCCGCGAAGTCGATGCCGCCGCCGGGCGGATAGCCGACGATCAGGCGGATGGGCTTGGCGGTGGGGAAACCTTGCGCCACGGCGAGCCCTGCGGCGGCAGCCAGCGCAACGCCGGCGCAGAGTCTGTTGAAGTTCATGGGGTTGTCTCCTCGAATGAATCAGCGATTCTGAAGCAGGCGCGCCAAGGTCATCGCATTGCCGACCGCCTCGCCGCCCGCCGTGTTGTCCAAGATGCACCAGCACGCGGCGCCCTCCTCGCGCGCGAGTCGCAGACGCGTTGCGAGCCGCTCGAGCAGCGCGTCGTCGTACGCCGACCAGTACCGGCGCGGCGATCCATGCAATCGCAGATAGACGAGACCCGGCCATCCGCCGGGCGCCGCAGCCTCGTCGAACAGCACCGGATCGGCCAGCACGCGCCCGACCTGAAAGCGCGACAACAGCGATTCGGCCGCGGGCACGAACCAACTGCGATGCCTTGGCTCCAGCACCACCGGTCCGGCGTGCCTCTGCCGCACGTCGGCGAGAAACCGCAGGACGACATCAGCATCGAACGCAAGGCTCGGCGGCAGTTGCACGACAAGGCACCCGAGCCTGTCGCCCAAGCCCTCCGCCTGCGCAAGGAATTCATCGAAGGCCGGCATCGCACCGGCCAGCCGCCGCTCATGCGTGATGGTCTTCGGCAGCTTCACCGCAAAGCGAAACCCGTCGGGCGTGCTGGTGGCCCAGCGCTCGTAGGTCTCCCGCCGATGCGGCCGGTAGAACGATGTGTCGATTTCCACCGCATCGAAGCGCTGCGCGTAGCGCTCCAGGTGCGAGCCCTCGGCCGGAAACTCTGGCCAGAGGGCGCGCGGCAGGCTCCAACCCGCGCATCCGATGCGCGGCAGCTCGGGAATGATGGACGTCATCCCCCCAATCCTAAGCACCAGGTCCCGCCCAGCGTCGGCGCGCAAGCGCAAGGCCTGAACGACCGCCGATTCAGCCGCGCGGATGGTGCGCTGCGTGCAGCTGCTTCAGGCGCTCGCGCGCCACGTGCGTGTAGATGGTGGTGGTCGAGATGTCGGCATGGCCGAGCAGCAGTTGCACCGCGCGCAGGTCCACGCCGTGGTTCAGCAGATGCGTGGCGAAGGCATGCCGCAAGGTGTGCGGCGACAACGGCACATGGATGCCGGCGGCCGTGGCCTGCTTCTTCACGATGATCCAGAACATCACGCGCGTCATGCCCGCGCCGCGCGCGGTCACGAAGAGGTCGGGCGTCTGCTGGCCATCGAGGATGACGGGGCGCGACTCGTCGAGGTAGCGCTCGATCCAGCGCCGCGCCTCGCCGCCGAAGGGCACGAGGCGCTCCTTGTTGCCCTTGCCGAGCACGCGCAGCACGCCGTCGTTCAGGCTCATGTCGATGACCTTGAGCGCCACCAGTTCGCTCACACGCAAGCCGCTCGCGTACATCACCTCGAGCATCGCGCGGTCGCGCAGGCCCAGCGGCGTCTGGACGTCGGGCGCGGCCAGGAGGTCATCGACCTGCTTCTCCGACAGCGTCTTGATGGCGCGCGGCATCTGCCGCGCAGGCGCGAGCCGGATCGTCGGGTCGGCCGTGATGCGGCGCTCGCGCAGCGCCCATCGGTAGTAGCGCTTGAACACCGTGAGCCGCCGGTTGGCCGAGGTGGCCTTGCCCTTGGTCGAGAGACGCACGCCCATGTAGGCCTGCACGTCGGACTCTTGTGCCGTATCGAGCGCAATACCGCTGCGCTGCTTGCCCAGCCACTGCGAGAACAACGCGAGGTCGCGGCGGTACGCGGCCAGCGTGTTCTTCGAGAGGCCGTCCTCGAGCCAGAGGGCGTCGATGAATTCGTCGATTTCGGGGGTGGGTGCGGCAGCGGCCTCGGTCATGCGATGCAAGATAACAAAAAGAAAAAGCCGCCCGGAGCGCGGGCGGCTTTCGTGGGGCAGAAGCGGATCAGTCGAGCTTCAGGTTCTGCTTCTTCACGACCTGCTTGTAGACCTCGTACTCGGCCTTGATCTGCGCGGAGAACTGCTCGGGTGTGTTGGCCACGATCAGCGAGCCGGTGTCCTCGATGCGCTTCTTCACGGCCGGATCTTCCACCGCTTTCTTCACGCCAGCGGCGATCTTGTCGACCACTTCCTTCGGCAGGCCCTTCGGGCCGAGGATGCCGTAGTAGGCCATGCGGTTCACCGGCTCCAGGCCCACTTCCTTGAAGGTCGGCACGTTCGGCAGCGCGGCCAGGCGCTGGGGCGCCGACACCACGATCGGGATCAGCCGGCCGCTGGTGATGAAGGGCATGGCCGAGGGAATGTTGTCGAACATGATCGGCACCTGGCCGGCCACCACGTCGTTCAGCGCCGGGCCCGCGCCGCGGTACGGGATGTGCGTGACGAAGGTACCGGTGAGACTCTTGTAGAGCTCCATCAGCAGGTGGCCGATGCCGCCCGTGCCCGACGAGGCGTACGAGTACTTGCCGGGGTTCTTCTTGAGCTCGGCGACGAACTCGGCGTAGTTCTTGGCCGGGAAGTTCGGGTTCACCGCAATGATGTTCGGCGTGGCCGCGATGTTGGTGATCGGCGTGAAGTCGTTGATCGGGTCGTACGGCACCTTGGGGTTGATGGCCGGGTTGGCCGCCGTGCTCGAGACCGTGGCCACGCCGAGCTTGTAGCCATCGGGCGTGGCGCGTGCGGTTTCGGCTGCGCCGACGATGCCGCCGCCACCGGCGCGGTTGATCACCACCACCGGCTGGCCCAGGATCTTGCCCAGCGGATCGGAGATCACGCGCGCCACGATGTCCGTCGTGCCGCCCGGAGCGAACGGCACGCTCAGTTCGACCGGCTTGTTGGGATAGCCCTGTGCAAAGCTCTGGCCCGCGACTGCAGCCAGCGCGACTGCGCCCACCAGGGTGCTCCATTGACGACGTTGCATCGAATACTCCTTGATTGATTGCTTTGACTGACGGATGTCGAAAAAAGCGAAGCCCGGATGCTAGCGGCTCGGAGGGCCTCCCCGTGCTCTGGATTACCCATGGTCCGTGCGGTTTATGCTCGAAACGGTGAACTACGCACAGCTGCTTTTCCCCGATTTTTCCCTCATCGCCATCGGCTGGCTCCTGTGCCGCTACACCGCGCTCGATCGCCGCGTGTGGGACCAGGTCGAGAGCCTCGTGTACTACTTTCTTTTTCCGGTGCTGCTGTTCCATTCGATCGTGCGCAGCCCGCTCGACTTCGGTGCCACCTCGAGCCTGCTGACCGCGGGCGTCGGTGTCGGCCTGTGCGGCATCGCGCTGGCCTACGCCCTGCCCTTCGTGCCCGGCATCGGCACACACATCGACCGGCGCGACCACGCCGCCAGCGCGCAGGTCGGGTTCCGCTTCAACTCCTTCATCTGCCTCGCGCTGGCCGACCGGCTCGCGGGCCCTGAGGGCCTCTTGCTCATCGCGGTGCTGATCGGCGTGTGCGTGCCGATGTTCAACATCGCGGCCGTGTGGCCGATGACGCGGCATGCGCAAACCGGCTTCGTGCGCCAGTTGGTGCGCAATCCGCTGATCGTGGCCACGGTGGCGGGGCTGCTGGCGAACGTGCTGGGCTTCACCGTGCCGAACTGGCTCACCCCGACGCTCACGCGCATCGGCGCGGCTTCGCTCGCGCTCGGGCTGCTCGCGGCCGGTGCCGGGATGCAGTTCGCGACGCTCGGGCGCGGCAAGGTACTGGCGGTGTCGGTGCTGGCGATACGGCACCTGATTCTTCCGCTGGTCGCATGGGTGCTCGGGCGGGCGCTGCGGCTCGATGGCGTTCAGGCGTCGGTGCTGATGGCCTTTTCTGCCGTGCCCACGGCCTCGAGCGCCTATGTGCTCGCGGCGCGCATGGGCTACAACGGGCCGTATGTGGCGGGGCTGGTGACGCTGTCGACGGTGCTGGGGGTGGCGAGCCTGCCGTTCGCGCTGGCGTTGCCGCGATAGCGCGCGGGGGCCGCCATGGCCCCCAATCCCGCATCTGCAAATTACTTCGCACTCTTTTCGGCTTTGTCCGACCATGGATGCTGAGCGACCATTGTTTGCAATGGTGCTCGAGCCGCAGGCCTCAGACTTTTTGGACGATCACTCGTCAAGGTCCACTGCGTGTTCTCCTCCTTCTCCACCGGCTCCCGAACCATATCCGTCGGCAGTCCCGCCATGCCGAGCCTGCTGGGCAACCCGGCGCTGGTATTCAAATCGCTCGACGGCACCGAAGCGCTGGGTGAACTCTTCCAATACACCGTCCGGCTGCAGACCCCCGACAGTCCGATGCTCACCGAGTACGTGACGGCCAATGTGCCGGTCAAGCAACTGGTCGGCAAGGAGTTCGGCATCGGCATCGAGCTCGACGGCAAAGGCTTTGGGGCCCGTCGGGGCGCCGGTACGCGAGAGATCAATGGCCTCGTGACCAGCGCCCGGTTCCTTCGACACGAGAACCGCCGAGGCATCTACGAGATCGTCCTGCGCCCATGGTTGGCCCTGGCCACGCATACCAGCGACTACAGGATCTTCCAGAACAAGACCCCGCTGGAGATCGTCGAGGAGGTCCTTGCCGACTACAACTTCCCAGTTGAGAAACGCATCACGCATCGCTATCCGAAGCGGGGGTTCCAGGTTCAATATGGCGAGAAGGACTTCGAGTTCATCACCCGGCTGATGCAGGAGTTCGGCATCTACTATTTCTTCGAGCACAAGGAGGGCGCCCACAGGCTGGTGCTGGTGGACGACCTCGGGGCCCACAGGAAATCCGAGAGCGAGGCCTACCAAGCCATCAGCTACCACCCGCCAGGCCACAAGATCGACGAGGAATACTGCGACAACTTCTGCAGCATCGAAAACCTCGAACCGGGCCAGTGGACCACCGACGATTTCGATTTCACCAAGCCGCGCGCGAGGCTTCGGCAGACCTCGCGGATGCCGCGCAACACAGGCAACAGTGCGCAAGAGATCTACAAGTGGCCGGGCGACTACAGCGACCCTGACGAGGGCCGCGACCTCGCGCGAACCCGCATGGAAGCGACCGGCGCACCGGGCAGCCGTGGGCGAGGAAGCGGCAACCTGCGGGGGGTGGTGACGGGGTGCACCTTCTCGCTGGTCAACTATCCGCAAGATGCCGCGAACCAGGCGTATCTGGTCATCGCGAGCACCCTGCGCCTCCATGAAAGCGGGCATGCCAGCGGCCAGGAAGACTACGTCTGCCGTACCGATTTCGAGGTCCAGCCGGCCAACAAGATCTTCCGCTCGCCGCAGACCCAGCCCAAGCCCCGCACCACGGGCCCGCAGACGGCCATCGTCACCGGCCCGAGCGGCCAGGAAATATGGACCGACGAATACGGCCGCATCAAGCTCAGCTTTCACTGGAACCGCTACTGCACGAAGGACGAGAACTCGTCGTGCTGGATTCGCGTGGCCTCCACCTGGGCGGGCTCTCAGTTCGGCGGCATGCAGGTTCCGCGCATGGGCCAGGAGGTGATCGTCGACTTCGAGAACGGCGACCCGGACCGGCCCATCGTCACGGGCCGCGTCTACAACCGGTTGAACATGCCGCCGAGGCAACTGCCCGGGCAGAAGAACCTCTCGGGTTTTCGCAGCCGCGAACTGAGTGCGGATGGCAGCGGGCTGGGTGCGCGAGGCAACCATCTGGAACTGGACGACCATCCCGGCAAGATCCAGGCGCAGCTCAAGAGCGATCACCAGTGCAGCAGCCTGAGTCTGGGGTACATCGGGCGGATCGATGGCACGTCGGGTCGCAAGGACGATCGGGGCCAAGGCGCCGAACTGCGCACCGACGGCCACGGCGCCATCCGCGCCGCCAAGGGCCTGCTGGTCACCACGCAAGCCAGGCCGAACGCACAGGCGCATATCACCGATCTTGGGGAAACCGTTGACCGCCTGACGGCCGCGCGCGATCTGCACGAGAGCCAGAGCCAGACCGCGCAAGAAGCCAAGGCGCATGAACACGGCGACCAGGATGTGGTCACGAAGGCGCTCAAGGAACAGAACGACGCCATCAAGGGCAAAAACATCCGCGGGCACGCCGACGACGGCTTTCCGGAACTCGACGAGCCACATCTCGTGCTCGCCAGTTCCGCGGGCATCCACAGCACCGCGGGCAGCGCGACGCACATCGCGAGCATCACGCACACCGCGCTTAGCAGCGGCGGGCACACGAGCATCAGCGCGGGCAAGGGCTTTCTGGTCAGTGTCAAGGAGGCTGTGCGCCTCTTCGCCTACAGAGCCATCCGACTGACTGCCGCAACCGCGGGCATCGACATCGTGGCACTGCAGGACAGCATCAAGCTCATGGCCAAGCTGGATATCAAGCAGGAGGCCAACAGGATCAGCATCACCGCCAAGGAAGAGATTCTGATCAACGGGGGGAGCAGCTACACGCGGTGGACTGCCTCCGGCATAGAGCATGGCACCAGTGGCGCATGGCGTGAACAGGCAGCATCACACAGCCTCGTCGGGCCGATGAACATGGAAAAGCTGCTGCGCATGGAAGGCGTGAGCCCGGACGACAAATACAGCGTTCGCTTCGCGACCTTGGGTGGCGACGAGGTCTTCCAGCAGGTTGCGATGGCAGGGCTGCCTTACAAGATTCTGGACGAGCGGCAGGCCATCAAAGCAGAAGGCGTCATTCCGGAAAACGGCCGCCTGCCGAGAGTCATTTTTGAGACGCCGGATGAGGCGACCTTGATCGTTGGAGAGGAGGTGTGGGCGTGGAGCCCTGTGCCCACAACACGTTTGGCAACTCCTCCCTTCGATACCTCGGAAGAGGACACGGATGAAGCCAGCAACGAAGGGCGGGACGACGAGGCCTTCGAGATCGAAAACTCGAGATACGCCACCCCGGCAACTGGGTCTGGACTCAATTATTTTCTTTCGGAATCCGCTGTGGAAGCCCACTTGCGACACTTGATTTGATTTCTTGACCGCGATCATGCCAAAACTGATATCTGCAACTTACCACCCGAACATCGAGGTGGCTGAATTCATTTGCGAAGACGGCCGCCGCCTGCTTCGGCACGGAGGAACATTGCCGTGGCGAATCAACAATCCGGGAGATCTGACAGCTTTGCTTGTCGATGGCAAACCAGCACCAAAAAAGGCCAAAGGCTACGTAGGATTTGCTACGACCAGATCTGGAAGAATTTTTTTGATCTTTCCGGACGAAATTTCCGGACGTACCGAGTTGAAGGCGAATCTGAAACGAATGCATGGGGATCGAACCATTCCGGAAGCCATTCCCTTTTATGCGCCAAAAAACGAAAATAACACCCAAAAGTATATCGATGATTTACTGAAGTCAAGCAAGGTCGCGGCTGACAAGAAGATCGGCACATGCAGCGAAGCAGAGATCGAGAACATCGTAGACAGCATCGCAAAAATCGAGGGATACCACGCCAGTCCTGAAACTCGCAAGGAAACGTGGGTGACGGTAAGCACGATCAATGCGACCGATGGCACTCAACCTCTTCCCGAGGTAGAAATCATCCTGGAAATCGGAGGGCAGAGCAACAAGGTCAAATCCAATTCAGCAGGGCGTTTTCCGCTTGTAATCCATCCCGCCGACAAAAAACCAGTGCACGTCAGCGTGGTTGATCAAAAATCCAAAAAAACAATGAAGGTTGGATCCATCAAGGGTGACACGGGAAATGATTTCAATCTTTTGGCAAAATTCCGAAAGTGGAAAGGCATTGCTGGTTCGGAAAAATTCAACAGTTCCACGCAGGGGCAAAAAAAGCCAATGCGCTACGTAGTTCAACCCGGAGACAATCTCGGAAAGATCGCAAAAATATACAGGTCTACCGTTGCGGCAATCAAGGACGAAAACAACTTGGACAGCGACAGGATCTATCCGGGCGAGACGCTGTCGATCAGCAGCAGAGACAGGGAAAAATCGCTTTCTGCCCCAGCAAAGCTCGATGCCCATGCCTCAAAGCCCACCGCCCCCATCGCCGCCAAGAAAATCCCACACCCAGTTTTCGTCCCAGCACCACCTATTCCCATAAGCACGCAGCCTTCGGATTCGGAGCGATCCAAAGAAGGCACCGGAAAGATTCTGGCTTTGATCAACCCTTTGTCGGGGCGAGCACCATGGATGCCAATTGCAATTGCCGAAGCCAAGCTTCGGCGCGGGGAGCATGAAGCCAAAATCGAAAAGAAGATCAGCTATCACGTTGAAATCGATGACGGCCTGAAATCCTTGGACGGCCCGCGTAATGCCTGGTGCGCCGCATTCGTCAACTGGTGCCTGATGCAGGCGAAATATCCAATTGAAAATTCGAATTTCCCCAATCGCAGAGCCGCAAAAGGACGTGCACACGGATTTTATGAAGTGAGCGGCCCGAAAGAAAAATCAGAAGCGGTCGTGATCATGATTCGAAACCCTTTGTTTGTCGAGTTGGACAAGCCAATTTACGGTGCAATTGCGATGGTCACTTCAAAATCCAACCACGGTCATCATGTCGGGTTCGTGTATGCCAAGCATGGCGACAAAAAATTGATTCTACTAGGAGGAAATCAAGATAGCCAAATTAATTTTTCGCCTTTTAATATCAACGCCGTAGCGGGCTACACGCGGAAAAACAAGGATGGCAAGTCCGAATATCACAAGGGCAATCCCAATCATCTGAAATTCTTCGTTCCGACCGCTTATTATGAACAGGCAAAAAAAGACCTTTCCGATCCCGGCCTTGAAAATCTGAGTGCCGCAGAAATCAACAAATCGATGGGCATTGAAACTGACAATTCAAATTCCAATCGGTCACCCAGCACGACTTAAGCCATGTTTTTCTTATCACATATTCGACACGCGCGATTTAGAGAATTGATGTTTTTTGTTATTGCAGGGGGCGCTTACTCGTTTGCATTCGCGGGAGCATCGAATGGCCCCTTTGTTGTCTGGGTAAATCTCGACAAGTCTGCCAACAGAAGCCGGGTCAACGAAATAATCAGTGATTTTGCCAACTCTTCAAAGGATTGCGACGGAGCATGGTTGCGCAGCCCCATGCTTTACATGAAGAAGCGACCTCCGCTCATCACCGATGAATTAATCGAAAGCGTTTTTCTAAAGAAAGATACCGTTCGAAAAAAATACCTGAACGCCGCATTAAAAAACTACAAGAATTTAGATTTAAGTCATTTGGAAGGACTTGACGGAGTCATTGTGTATACCAACTCCGGTGCTGCGCGCATGATGAGCTTGACAACCGGAAAAACAAAAATCGAAACGTTGACGCTTTCGTCGCACGGCCACACTCCCGAGAAGGAAGATATTGAAGGCGCATTTTGTGCGCTCTTGCCAGCAATTACGCGCGCACCTTAGTCCAGCCCATCACACTTGGTCTGCGACCTGCGAAAGGCGCTTAGCTCAAGAGCCAAAGGAATGTCGCGCTTCAGCTTCAACCCCGCTGAATTACCGCCGGCACCGCTGACGCCAGCATCGCGACGCCCGACGCGGTGAGCAGACCCAGCACCAGCTTGCGGAACGCGGCTTCGCTGATGCCGATATAAAGCCGCGCCCCCAACAACACCGGCACCGCAACAGCCAGCGCCACGAGCCCCAGCAGCGGCACCATCGACGCCGCGATGCTCCCGCTGAACAGGTGGATAGCGAACGCCACCATCAACATCGAGAGATTGAAGTTCTGGATCACCGTCCGCTGCGTGTCGCGCTGAAAGCCGCGCAGCGTGCACCAGAGCGTGGGAATGGTCCCCGAGAAGCCCCCGATGCCCGCCATCGCCCCGCCGATGGCACCGACGATGCCATCGGCCACGCGGCCACCGGAGGTGATCTTCGGCAGGTGCTGCGACATCAGCATCGCCGGGCACCACAGCACCAGCAGCGTGCCCAGGCACAGCTTGAAGACCACGAGGTCCAGATGCGGCAGCAGCCACACACCGAACGGCACGCCGACCAGGCCACCGAGCACGAACGGCCAGAGTAAGGACTTGTCGAAGGATCGGCGCACCGTGACGGCCGCGATCACTTGCCCCGTCAGCGCGCCGAACAGCGCGAGCACCGCGGCCAGCTGCGGCTCCAGCGTCCAGGCCCAGATCGACATCGCGACCAGTCCGAACGCAAAGCCCGACAGGCCCTGCACGAAACCCGCCAGCACAGCGCCGACGATCACATAGACATACAAGGCTTGCATGCGGCCGATGATAGAAGCGCGCCGCACTGTGCCCGCATCGACGGACGGACCGGGGAAAGGAGGGTCAGGCCGAAGCCGGCACCAGCGCCGTGCGGCGCACCCGGGTGACATTGAACGCGCTCGCGATCAGCACGCCCTGCACCAGCGCCAGGCCGACGATCACGCTCGTGTACTGGCCGTGGTCCATCAGGCGGCCGAACACCAGCGGCGCGAGCGCCTGGCCGATGTCGAGCCCCGCGTACACCACGCCGTAGACGCGGCCCGTGGCATTGGGCGGCGTCGAGCGCTTGACCAGCAGGTCGCGCGACGGCCCGGCCACGCCGGAGACGAAACCCATCGCGCCGAAAAGCACCGGCACGAGGATCGGCGGGAACTGCGCAAAGGCCAGCACCAGCGCCAGCGCGGCCGCGATGCCGAAGCCCGCGCCCACGATGCGCTCGCAGCGCGACGGGTCGGAGGCGAGGAAGCCGCCCACCACCATGCCGGCCGCGCTCGCCACCATGTAGACCGTGAGGCACACCGCCACCAACGCCACCGGCACCGCATGCAGATGGCCCGCGGCCACCGGCGCGAAGGTCTGCACCACGCTGATCACCGCGGCATAGAAGAAGAAGAAACCGAAGCACATCCACACCGCCGGGATGCGCAGGAAATCGAACTCGCCGCCCACCGGCGCGGGCTCGCCCTGACCCGTGGCCTTGTGCACGGCCGCCACGTCGAGCGAGAGCACGCTGCGGTAGGTCCACAGCACCAGCAGCACGACGATGGCCAGCACGCCCGCCGAAGCCAGCGCCACGCGCCACGAGAAGGCGATGGCGATCGGCACCACGAAGGCCGGCGCGAGCGCCCAGCCGAGGCTCCCTGTGATGCCGTGCACGCTGTAGGCATGGCCCAGGCGCGTGGGCGCGACCTTGCGGTTGAACAGCGTGTAGTCGACCGGATGGAACACGCCGTTGCCGATACCGCCGACCACGGCACACAGCAGCAGCATCCAGTAGCTCTGCGCCATCGCATAGCCGAAGGCGGCGAGCCCAAGTGCGCCGAGGCCGACGAACAGCACCGGGCGCGGGCCCAGCTTGTCGACGATGAAGCCCGAGGCCGCCTGCACGATGCACGAGACCACGAAGAACACCGTGAGCACGGCACCCAGCTCGGTGTAGCTCACGTTGAACGCGTCCTTGAGCCACGGGAACAGGGGGGCCAGGATGAGCTGGCTGAAGTGGCTGATCGCGTGGGCCAGGCCGACGAGGCCGATGAGCTTCGCGTCGGAGCGCAGGGAGGTCGTTGGGGAGGTGGTGGTCGCGTGGGAAGACATGGATTGCTACAAAAAACCGGGGCAGGCACCGATGCTATGCCCGCGAGGCGCGGCAGAATGGCGATACAGCGACAACATTTGTCGAAACCATGCCACGCACCGCTTCCGCCCCCTTCCCCGCCCCGGTTACCAGCGTTGCCTCGCTCACGCCGCACCTCTTCGCGCCCGATGCGGTGCGCCCGCTGCGCGCCAAGGAACACTTCCTGAGCGCCGACACTTTCGTCGAACTGCACCAGCATCCGTGGCCGCAGCTCACCTTCTCCACGCGAGGCGTGATCCGCCTGAGCACCGAGGACGGCAGCTACATCGTGCCGCCCTCGCGGGCGCTCTGGGTGCCGGCGAACATGCCGCACAGCATCATGCTGATCGAAGACGCCGAGTTGCGCACCATCTACCTGCACGCCTGGCTCGCGCCCTCGTGGGAAAAATGCGAGGTGCTCGAAATCAGTCCGCTGATGCGCGCCCTGATGCTCGCGCTGGACACCACGCCCGACGGCATCCCGCCGGCCGATCCGCAGGCGCCGCAGCGCGAACGCATGATCGCGCCGCTCCTGGTCGACGAGATCGAGCGCGCCACGCAGATCCGCATCGACGTGCCGCTGCCTACCGACAAGCGCCTGCGCCAGCTCTGCGAGGCGTTGCTGCGCAACCCGGCCGACCGCTCCACGCTGGCCGAGCGGGCCGCCACCATCGGCGCCAGCGAGCGCACGGTGGCGCGGCTTTTTCGGGACCAGCTGGGCATGAGCTGGCAGCAATGGCGCCAGCAGGCGGTGATGGCGCATGCGCTGCCGCTGCTCGCGCGCGGCATGGCGGTGAGCCAGGTGGCTGCTGCCAGCGGCTATGCCACCGACAGCGCGTTCTGCGCGATGTTCAAGGCGGCCACAGGGCGTTCGCCGACCTCGTTCCAGCACAAGAAGCGGTCGGCTGCCCCTGCCTGAACCATTCAGTGCCCGGGGCCTTCACGACGCTCTGGCAAGATCGCCGAGCCCGAAAAACCACGGAACCTTCATCGACCTGCCCATGGCATCGCCTCCCCGACCGCAGACCTGGACCGCCGACATCGGCCTGCGCATTCGCCGCCATTTCCTCCTGAAGGCGGTCGGGACCACGGTCTTCACCTGGCTGTTCTTCATCGGCTACTTCCACCTGCTGCGCAACCCCGCCTTCCCGGTCGCGGTGATGCCGCTCACGGCGCTGGACCACCTGATTCCGTTCCAGCCCTATACGCTGGGTGCTTACCTCTCGCTATGGGTCTACGTGGGCATCGCGCCGGGGCTGCAGCTCACCTTTCGCGAACTGGTGGTCTACGGGCTGTGGATCGGCGCGCTGTGTCTCACCGGCCTGGCCCTCTTCTATATCTGGCCGACGCAGATACCGCCGCTGACCATCGACGTCTCCGGCTACCCCGGCTTCGCGATGCTGCAGGGCGTGGACGCGGCGGGCAACGCCTGTCCCTCTATGCACGTGGCCGTCGCGATCTTCACCGCCCTCTGGATCGAGCACCTGCTGCGGAAGGCAGGCACGCCCATCGTGCTGCGCATCGTCAACGGGGCGTGGTTCCTGGCCATCGCCTACTCGACGCTGGCGGTGAAGCAGCACGTGGTGCTGGACGTGTTGGCCGGTGCGCTGCTCGGCATGGCATTCGCTTTGCCCTCGCTGCGCTGGCGCCCGGGAAAGCGTTTGCGAGAGGATGCCCCTCCGGTCGGAGCGGATATCATCGGCCATCACTGACCACCACAGGCCGAGCGAGGAAGGGATCGATCCAATGGCGCACCCCGCAAGGGCTGCAATCGATCAACGGCGGCACAAGACGACAGGCATCGCACGATGAGTTCGCTGAAGGAATTGCAGGACCTGATTCACGAGAAGTACGGCATCGAACCGTCCAAGCTCGACCCCCACGCCTCGATGCGCGAAACCGGCGGTCTCGATTCGCTGGCGCTGGCCGAATTCCTCTTTGCCATCGAAGACCACTTCGGCATCACCATGCCCGACGAGGACGCGAGCATCGACACCCTGGCCGAGCTCGCGCAGCTGGTCGACAAGGTTCGGGCCGCGAAGGTCGCGTGAACCGCCACGAGGTTGCCGTCACCGGACTGGGCGTCATGGCGCCCCACGGCGACGAGCCCGGCGCGCTGTTCGAGGCGCTGCTGCAGGCCCGATCGGCCATCCAGCCCGTCTTCCCCGAATTGCCCAAGCCTGCCGCCGCCGCCACGGTGGCCTTCGACGAAACGCGCTGGTTCACCAAGCTGCAGCTGGCCGGCGTCGACCGCGTCAGCCAGCTCGCGGTGGCCGCGGCCGACCTTGCGCTGCGCGATGCGAACCTTTCCATCGCCGATGCCGATCCGGAACGCGTGGGCGTGTATGCCGGCTGCGGCATGGGCGGTGCGGCCGCGCTCGAAGCGGCGTACCGCGGCAACGGGCGTGTGTCGCCGCTCACCATTCCGGCCTTCATGCCCAACGCGCCCGCGGCCCACGTGGCGATGCGCAACGGCGTGCTCGGCCCGGTGCTCACCTACTCCGTCGCCTGCGCGTCGTCGTCCGTGGCTATCGCCGAAGCCGCCAAGGCGATCCAGCGCGGCGAGGTCGACATCGCTATTGCTGGCGGCAGCGAGGCGTTGATCGTGCCGGGCGTGGTGCTGGCCTGGCAGGCGATGCAGACGCTGGCCACCTTCCAGCCCGGCGAAGCGGCCGGCGCGGTGCGGCCGTTCGCGAGCGATCGCAGCGGCTTCGCGCTCGGTGAAGGCGCGGCCTTCCTGGTGCTCGAGTCCGCCGAGCGCGCACGCAGCCGCGGCGCGCGCAGCTACGCCACGCTGGCCGGCTGGGGCCTGAGCAGCGATGCCACCCATCTCACCAAGCCCGACGCACCCGGCCAGGCGCGCGCATTGCGCCAGGCGCTGCGGCAGGCCGGCCTGCAACCGCGCGACGTGGGCTACTGCAATGCGCACGGCACGGCCACGCGCATCGGCGACGTGGTCGAGCGCAATGCGCTGGCGGAGGTGTGGGGCGACGATTTCGACGGCCTGCGCGTGAGCTCCACCAAGGCGCTGCACGGTCACATGCTCGGCGCCGCGGGTGCCATCGAGGCGCTCATCACGGTGCTCGCGCTGCATCGGCGGCAGCTGCCGCCCAATGCGAACTGCAGCGAGATCGATCCGGCCTGCAGCATGAACCTGGTGATGCAGGACAACACCGCCGCACCGGCGCTCGAAGCCGCGATGAGCAACTCCTTCGCCTTCGGCGGCACGAACTCGGTGCTGCTCTTCCGCCGCGCTGACTAAGCCTGCGGCTGCGACACGGCCCCGGCCCCGGCCTCGCAGAGCCACGCCACGAAAGCTTCCGCCAGCGGATCGGCCGTGCGGTTCGGCGCCATGAACACGCTGTAGCCGCGGCTCGACGGCGCCCGGTGCGCGCATGCGAGCAGCAGTTCTCCAGAACGCAACTCGCGCTCGACGTAGTACGCCGGCACCAGTCCCACGCCGAGATCGGCACGCACCGCCGCCACAAGCGACGAGAACAGATCGAAGCGGTGGCCCGTCACCAGGCTCTCGGGCGGTTGAGCATGCGGCGTCTGCGCGAACCATTCTTCCCACGCACCCATGCGCGTGCGCAGCTGGAGCAGCGGCGCGGCGCGGAAGTCACCGCGCGCCATCGCGGCCCGGCCCTTCGCGCGCGGGGAACACACGGCCACGCAGAACTCGCCCATCAACGGCCGCGCATCGGCGCCGGGCCACACGGCATCGTCGTACTGCACGCCCACGTCGAACGGCATGTCCGCCATGTAGAGGTCGGTGGGAAACACCTGCAGATGCAGGCTGCAGCCCGGGTTCAGCGCGATGAACTGCGGCAGCAGCGGCGTGAGCCAGCCTTCCGCCAGCACGGGCACCGCGCCGACGATCAACCGCAGGCCGTCGACGCGCTGCGCCATGGCTTCGAGCGTGTGGTTCTGCAGCCGCATCAGGTCGCCCGCGATCTGGCCGTGGTAGCGGCGTCCCGCATCGGTGAGCTCGGTGCCGCGCGCGGTGCGCTGCACCAGCCGCACGCCGATTTGCGATTCGAGGAGCCGCAATTGCTGGCTCACCGCGCTGTGCGTGAGGCACAGCTCCTCGGCCGCCTTGCCCACGCCATGATGGCGAGCCACGGCGTCGAAGGTCAGCAGCGCGCGGGTGCTTGGAATATGACGGCGCATGGCTGGATTCGTTAGAAAAACTGACAAGGCCCAAGATTAAACCAGAGCAGGCCGCTAACTTGACCATAAGAATTGCTGACGGCGCCGCGCCGGCGGCGCGCTCTTCACCTTCAAGGACAACCCACCGCCATGCCTCGCTCCGCGTCATTCCGCCTTGCCCCGATCGTCCTTGCCCTGGCCTGCACCGTCGGGTTCGCCCAGGCCCAGAACGCCGCCGTCGCAGCCACGCCCACGCAGGTCCGGCCCGAGATCGACAAGGCCTACACGCAGCTGATGACATCGCCCGAAATCCAGAAGCTGCTGGACGCGGTCAAGGCCGATCACGAGCGCTCGGTCGAAGACCTGAAGATGCTCACCGAGATCGAAGCGCCGCCCTTCAAGGAACAGAAGCGCGCCGAAGCCTTCCTCGCGCGCATGAAGGCGCTCGGTCTCACCGACGCGAAGATCGATGCGGAGGGCAATGTGGTCGGACTGCGCAAAGGCACGGGCAACGGCCCCAAGCTCTTGATCTCCGCGCACCTGGACACCGTGTTCCCAGCCGGCACCGACGTGAAGGTGAAGGAGCGCGACGGCAAGCTCTACGCCCCCGGCATCTCCGACGACACGCGCGGCCTCGCCGTCTTGCTGTCGTGGCTCAAGGTGCTGAACGACAACAAGATCCAGACGGTGGGCGACCTCTTGATCGTCGGCAACGTCGGCGAGGAAGAGCTGGGCAACCTGCGCGGCATCAAGGCGATCTTTCGCGACAACCTGGACATCGATGGCATGGTCGGGCTCGAACCGGCACCCGACGGCACGGTGCTGATGCTGGGCACGGGCAGCCACCGCTACGAGGTCACCTTCAAGGGCCCGGGCGGCCACAGCTTCGGCGCGTTCGGCCAGGTGCCCAGCGCCATCCACGGCATGGGCCGCGCGATCGCGAAGATCGCGGAAGTCCGCACGCCGACTTTCCCGAAGACCACGTTCACCGTCGGCACCGTAGGCGGCGGCACGTCGGTCAACACCATCGCGCCCGATGCGCGCATGGCCATCGACATCCGTTCCGACGAAATGGCGCCGTTGCTGGAGACCGAGAAGAAGATCCTCGCGGCCATCGACGAGGCCGTCGAGGAAGAGAACAAGCGCTGGAACGTGACCACCCTGAGCGCGAGCCGCAAGCTGATCGGCGACCGGCCGGGTGGCCGCACGCAGTCGGACACGGTGATCGTCGAGGCCGCGACGCGCGCGAACAGCGCCTTCGGCCACAAGACCCTGCTGACGGGCGCGAGCACCGACGCCAACGTGCCGATGTCGCTGGGCATTCCGGCCATCATCGTCGGCGCCGGTGGCAAGACCGGGGGCTTTCACGCGCTGTCGGAGTGGATCGACGTGACCGACGGCTGGAAGGGTGCGCAAAACTCGCTCGTCACCGTGCTGGGGCTGGTCGGTGTGCAGGGCACGAGCGCACCGCTCTTGGAGAAACGCGCTCCGCGCAAGAACTAGGAGGGGCCGTGCCCGGGGCTCTCCGGTATGCTGGTGGGCGCTTCCCATCCATGCTCGCCAAGGAGACCGTCATGCATGCCCGCTCCACACTCATCGCCCTGGCCCTGCTCGCCGCGGGCGCCTCGGCGCAGGCCAACGACCTGCTCGACCAGCTGAAGGAAAAGGCCGGCGCGGCCGCCAGTTCGCAAGGCAGCAACCTCGGCTTCAAGATGCCCGCGCTCGGCTCCAGCACCATCGGCAGTGCCGCCGGCGTGCTGCAGTACTGCGTGAAGAACAACTACCTGGGCGGCGATGCGGCCTCGGTGAAAGACAAGCTGCTGGCCAAGATCACCGGACAGAAGCAGCAGGAAAAGAACTTCGAAAGCGGCGCGAAAGGCCTGCTGAAAGGCGGCGACGGCAAGACGCTCAACATGAAGATCCTGTCGTCGAAGGTCAAGGAAAAAGCCTGCGACTACGTCCTCAAGAACGCCACTTCGCTGATCTGACCTGACAGCGCCCCTGCATTGCCCCCGCGCGGCGCACCGCGCATGTGCTTGCCTGTTTCTCCCCGTGCGCCCGTAACGATTTCATGACCCCGGCTGCCTCCCCCTCTTCCCTGCGCCAGCGCCTCGCGCGCTGGGTTCCCTGTCTTGCATGGCCCCGCCCTTCCGCGGCGCTGTTGCGCAGCGAGGCGATGGCCGGCATCACCGTGGCGCTGATGGTCATTCCGCAAGGTGTGGCGTATGCGGCGCTGGCCGGCATGCCGCTCGTGACCGGCGTGTACGCGGCGCTGTTCCCGGCGCTGATCGCGGTGATGTTCAGTTCGTCGCAGCGGCTGTCGGTCGGGCCGACGGCGCTCACCAGCCTCTTGGTCGGCGCCTCGCTCGCGCCGCTCGCGGTGGCGGGCAGCGCCGAGTGGGTGGCGATGGCGGTGTGGCTCACGCTGATGTCCGGCGCCATCCAGATCGTGCTGGGCGCGGGGCGCTTCGGCTGGCTGCTGCGGCTGGTCAATTCACCGGTGCTGATCGGCTTCACGCAGGGTGCGGCGGTGCTCATCGCGATCTCGCAATTGCCTTCGCTGCTGGGCTTCACGGGGCGCACGATTCCCCAGGTGCTGCAGGGCGGGCCGCTGCCCGATCTCGTGGCCATCGCCTTCGGCCTGGGCAGCATCGCGGTGCTATGGCTGGGCAAGCGGCTGCTGCCGCGCTTCCCGACCACGATGGCACTGGTGGCCGGCGCGGCTGCCATCAGTTGGGGCATCAACTACGCCCTGCGTGGCGGCGCCGTGGTCGGCAGCCTGCCTTCGGGCCTGCCATCGTTCTACTGGCCCGGCCTGCTGCCGTTGAGCACCTTCAGCGCGCTGGTGCTGCCCGCATTGATGATCACGCTGGTGAGCTTCCTGGAGACCGCCTCCAGCGCCAAGGTCGACAACGCGCGCGCCGGCACGCTGTGGAACGAAAACCAGGACCTCATCGGCCAAGGCCTGGCCAAGCTGGCCTCGGGTTTCTCGGGCGCGTTCCCGACCAGCTCGTCGTTCTCGCGCTCGGCCATCACGCTCTATGCAGGCGCGCAGACCGGCTGGGCGACGCTCTTCAGCGTGGCGGTGGTGGCCGGTGCGCTGCTGTGGCTCATGCCGCTGCTCTATCACGTGCCGCAGGCGGTGCTGGCGGCCGTGGTGGTCACGGCCATCCTCGGGCTGGTGAAGCCCGCGAGTTTCACGGCGCTGTGGCGCATCTCGCGCATCGAGGCCGGCATCGCCTTCGGCACCTTCGTGCTGACCATCGCGACCGCGCCCAGCATCTACTGGGGCGTGCTCGGCGGGCTGCTCGCGAGCATGGCGCACTACATGTACCGCCACCTGCATCCGCGCATCATCGAGGTGGGCCTGCACCCCGACGGCAGCCTGCGCGACCGCAACCTCTGGAAGCTGCCGCCGCTCGCGCCGCGGCTCTATGCGCTGCGCATGGACGCCGAGCTCGACTTCGCCTCCGCCTCCACGCTCGAACGCGCGCTCACCGTCGCGCTGGCCGATCGCCCGGACCTCACCGACGTGTGCCTTTTCGCGCAGCCCATCAACCGCATCGACATCACCGGCGCCGAGGTGTTCGGCTCGATCCGCCGGATGATGGAATCCAAGGGCGTGCGCCTGCACCTGAGCGGCATGAAGCTGCCCGCCATGGAGGTGCTGGAACGCGCGGGCCTGCTCACGCCGGGGCCGATGCTCTTTTGCTACCGCACCGACGGTGAGGCGCTGGCTGCGCTGATGCCGCGCATCGAAGTGCCCGTCGAAGCCGAAACCGCAGGCTGAACCCGGCCCCATGAAAACCACCATCGAAGAACTCGTCGCGTTCCGCACGGTGGTGGACACCGGCTCGATCACCGCCGCGGCCGAGCAGCTCGGGCACACGGTCTCGGGCATCAGCCGCGCGCTGAGCCGGCTCGAACAGAAGCTGGACACCACACTGATGCGCCGCACCACGCGGCGCCTGGAACTCACCGAGGAAGGCGCGGCCTTCCTGCAGCGCACCCGCGCGATCCTCGATGCGATCGACGACGCCGAAGAGCAGATGGCCGCGCGCCGCGAACAACCCGCCGGGCGGCTGCGCGTGAACGCGGCCTCGCCCTTCATGCTGCACGCCATCGTGCCGCTGGTGCCCGAATTCCGAAAGCTCTATCCGCAGATCAGCCTGGAGCTGGACACCGACGACCTGCCCATCGACCTCCTGGAGCGGCGCACCGACATCGCGATCCGCATCGGCCCGCTGCGCGATTCCACGCTGCACGCGCGGCCGCTCGGCACGCACCGCCTGCGCGTGCTCGCGAGCCCGGCGTACCTCGAGGCGCACGGCAAGCCGCGCAAGGTGACGGATCTTGCCGATCACGCGCTGCTGGGCTTCACCCAGCCCGAGTCGCTCAACCGCTGGCCGCTGCGTGGCGAGAACGGCATCCACGGCGACGAATGGCCCATCGCGCCCACGCTCGCCGCGTCGAGCGGCGAAACGCTGCGCCAACTCGCGCTGGCCGGGGCGGGCATCGTGTGCCTGGCGGATTTCATGACCGCCGCCGACCGCGCGAGCGGCGCGTTGGTGCAGGTGCTGGCGAAGGAGACGGTGGATGTGCGCCAGCCGGTGAACGCGGTGTATTACCGCAACACGCAGCTGTCGGCGCGGATCACTTCGTTCCTGGACTTCCTTACGCAGCGAATGACCTGAGCGACAGCGCTCACACCTTCTCAATTCGGCCGTGCCGCGACGAAGCGCTCCACCGCCGCAGACTTGATCTCGTACCCACTCACGCCCATGTCCGCCGACGCATAGCGGGCCGCCTTCAGCACGCCGCTGACCTTGACCGTGTCCATCGCGTGCAAGCCCTTGAAGGCCTGGGCCGCGATGACATGCACGATCTGGTTGGCCGGTGGCGGCGGGGTGTGGATGCAGGCGCCGAAGTACGGCACGAGAAGGAATTCGCGGATGCCGTCCTGCGTGCTGTCCAGCGGCACGACAAAGCCCGAGAGCTTGGCCGCGGTGCCGTCGAGCGCCACGTTGACCGGCGCGTTGTCCCAGACCGCGCGCATCTCGTCGAGCATCTGGATCGCGCGCGGGTCGTTGTCGCGCAGCGCCTCGAGGCTGATGTTGCGGTAGCGCCTGGTCGGGTCCCAGCTCTTGGGGATGAGCTCATCCCAGTTGAGCTCCGGGGCGGCGGCTGCGCTCGCGCTCGTTGCGGCGGCCTGCGGGCTGCAGCCGGCCAGCAGCGCGGCAGCCGGCGCCAGGAGAAATGCCGACAGCAGGGCACGCGAAAAGAACCTTCTCATGAGCGCGATTTTGCTTGTGAGATGTTTCATTCCCGTAAAGCAGGGCCTTTGACACTCAATTCGTCGCAATTCACACAAATGGATGACGTCGCGCCAGAATGCCGCACCACGACAACGAGGAGATCCGCATGGCAGCGACAGGATGGCTGGGGCTCACGTCCCTCGGCTTGGTTCACACCGCGATCAGCCTGATCGCCGTCGTCGCGGGGCTCGTCGCCCTGCTGCGCTACAAGGAAATCACCCTGCGCACCGGCTGGGGCCAGGTCTTCGTCTGGACCACGGTGCTCACCTGCCTGACCGGCTTCGGCATCTTCCAGCACGGCGGCTTCGGCAAGCCGCACGCGCTGGGCATCATCACGCTGGTCGCGCTCGCGGTGGGTGCACTGGCCGGCCGGGGCAGCCTCGGCAAGAACTCGCGCTACATCGAGGCCATCGCCTATTCGGCCAGCTTTCTCTTCCACTGGATCCCGGCCTTCACCGAAACCCTGACCCGCCTGCCGCTGGGAGCGCCGCTGCTGCCGAGCGCCGAGGCGCCCGAACTCAAGGCGATCACCGCGGTGCTCGGCGCGCTGTACCTGGTCGGCGTGACGCTGCAGATCAAGCGGATGCGCGGCGACAAGCCGGTCAGTCCCGCACAGGTCCGCGCAGGTTCTTGATCTGCGAACGCTGGCTCTTGCCTTCGAGCCGGCGCTGCTTCGAACCGTAGGTGGGCTTGGTGGCACGCCGCACGCGCGGCGGCGTGGCGACGGTATCGATCACCGCCTGCAGGCGCGCGAGCGCATCGGCGCGGTTCATCTCCTGCGTGCGGTGCTGCTGCGCCTTGAGCACGAAGACGCCCTCCTGCGTGATGCGGCTGTCGCGCAGCGCGAGCAGCCGCTCCTTCACGTCGGCGGGCAACGAGCTAGCGGGGATGTCGTAGCGCAGGTGCACCGCGCTGGACACCTTGTTGACGTTCTGCCCGCCCGCGCCCTGCGCCCGGATGGCGCTGATCTCGACTTCGTCGGGATCGATCAGGAGGGGTGGGCGGAGCATGAAGGCGAGTGTGCCTTCAAACGCGTTCGGCGATGGCGGAGGCTCAGCCGCGCGAGACCGACTTCGGCGCGACGTCGGTCACATCGCTCACGCTGCCGCGGATGCGCTCCGGGCGCGCCACCGATTCACCACGCGCCCGCGCATTGGCCACATCCGCAGCGGTCGGTTCGGCGGGTTTTGCCGCATTGCGAAACCGGTCGAAGCCCGAGCGCGGATTGAAGCGTCCGCCCATCGACGCCATCCAGGGCGTCACCGGCTTGCCCGTGAGGCGCGCCCAGGCGTAGCGCACGCCCCACACGGCCGCCAGCAGCATGACCGCGACGGCCAGGCTGGCCGCGAAGACCAGCCCCAGGAGCAGAAGAATGACGCGAAGAATGAAGTTCATCATCCGACTTTAGGCCGAAGCCGCCGCCGTTGGTTCCCCGCCCTTGGTGAACGAGAACTGGCCTGGCGACCGGATCGGGTCGGTGTTGACATCGATCGTGTCCTTCGGCCCGAAGCTGCCGTCCAGCAGCAGCCGCGAGAGCGGGTTCTCGATGCGCTGCTGGATCGCACGCTTGAGCGGCCGCGCACCGAACACCGGGTCGAAGCCGACCTTGGCGATCTCGGCGAGCGCCGCGGGCGAGACCTCCAGGCCCAGGTCCATCTTCGCCAGACGCGCCTTGAGCACCTTCAGCTGGATCGCGGCGATCGATTCGATGTTCTTCGCGTCGAGCGCATGGAACACCACCGTCTCGTCGATGCGGTTCAGGAACTCGGGGCGGAAGTAGTTCTTCAGCTCGTCCCACACCGCTTCCTTGATCTCTTCCGAAGGCTTGCCCACCATGGCCTGGATGATGGGCGAGCCGATGTTGCTCGTCATCACGATCACGGTGTTCTTGAAGTCCACGGTGCGGCCCTGGCCGTCGGTCAGGCGTCCATCGTCGAGCACCTGCAGCAGCACGTTGAACACGTCGGGGTGCGCCTTCTCGACCTCGTCGAGCAGCACCACGCTGTAAGGCTTGCGGCGCACGGCCTCGGTGAGGTAGCCGCCCTCTTCATAGCCCACGTAGCCCGGCGGCGCGCCGATGAGGCGGGCGACCGAATGCTTCTCCATGAACTCGCTCATGTCGATGCGGATCAGGTGGTCTTCGCTGTCGAACATGAAGCCCGCGAGCGCCTTGCACAGCTCGGTCTTGCCCACACCCGTGGGGCCGAGGAACAGGAACGAGCCCGTGGGGCGGTTCGGGTCCGACAGGCCCGAGCGCGAGCGGCGGATCGCGTTGGCGACCGCACCGATGGCTTCGTCCTGGCCGACCACGCGCTCGTGCAGCTTGTCTTCCATCACGAGCAGCTTGTCGCGCTCGCCCTGCATCAGCTTGGCGACCGGAATGCCGGTGGCGCGCGCCACGACCTCGGCGATTTCTTCGGCGCCGACCTGCGTGCGCAGCAACGTGGGCGCGCTGGACTTGCCCTTGTTCGCCTCATTGGCCTCGGCTTCCTTCAGGCGCTTTTCGAGCGCGGGCAGCTGGCCGTATTGAAGCTCGGCAAGCTTGTTGAAGTCGCCCTTGCGCTCCCATTCCTTGATCTCGGTCTTGAGCTTCTCGATTTCCTCGCGGATGTGCGCGCTGCCCTGGGCCTGGGCCTTCTCGGCCTGCCAAATCTCGTCGTAGTCGGCGATTTCCTTCTGCAGCTTCGCGATCTCGTCCTCGATGAGGGCGAAGCGCTTCTGCGAGGACTCGTCCTTTTCGCGGCGCACGGCCTCGCGCTCGATCTGCAGCTGGATCAGGCGGCGGTCCAGGCGGTCCATGACCTCGGGCTTGGAGTCCATCTCGATCTTGATCTTGGCCGCGGCCTCGTCGATCAGGTCGATGGCCTTGTCGGGCAGGAAACGGTCGGTGATGTAGCGGTCACTCAGTTCTGCCGCGGCCACGATGGCCGGGTCGGTGATCTGCACGCCGTGGTGCACTTCGTACTTCTCCTGCAAGCCGCGCAGGATGGCGATGGTGGCCTCCACGCTCGGCTCGCCCACGATGATCTTCTGGAAGCGGCGCTCCAGGGCAGCATCTTTCTCGATGTACTTGCGGTATTCGTCCAGCGTGGTGGCGCCCACGCAATGCAGTTCGCCGCGCGCGAGTGCGGGCTTGAGCATGTTGCCCGCGTCCATCGCGCCCTCGGCCTTGCCGGCGCCGACCATGGTGTGCAGCTCGTCGATGAAGACGATGGTCTGGCCTTCGTCCTTCGCGAGTTCGTTGAGCACGGTCTTCAGGCGCTCCTCGAACTCGCCGCGAAATTTGGCGCCGGCCAGCAGCGAAGCCATGTCGAGCGACAACACGCGCTTGCCCTTGAGCGAATCGGGCACCTCGCCCGCGACGATGCGCTGCGCGAGGCCTTCGACGATGGCGGTCTTGCCCACGCCGGGTTCGCCGATGAGCACGGGGTTGTTCTTGGTACGGCGTTGCAGCACCTGGATGGCACGGCGGATTTCCTCGTCGCGGCCGATGACCGGATCGAGCTTGCCGAGACGCGCGCGCTCGGTCAGGTCCATGGTGTGTTTCTTGAGCGCTTCGCGCTGGCCTTCGGCATCGGCGCTGTTCACGCCCTGCCCGCCGCGCACGGCGTCGATGGCCGATTCGAGCGACTTGCGGCTCAGGCCGTTCTCCTTCGCGATCCTGCCGATGTCGGACTTGCTGTCGGCCACGGCCAGGAGGAAAAGTTCGCCGGCAACGAATTGGTCATTGCGCTTGATGGCTTCCTTCTCGGTGGCCTGCAGCAGCTTGCCCAGGTCGGGGCCGACCTGCACGATGTCGTGGCCCTGCACCTGCGGCAGCTTCTTGATGGCAGCCTCGGCCGCCTGCAAGAGACCCGGCACATTGACCCCGGCACGCTCCAGCAGGGCGCGGGGGCCGTCGTCCTGGCGCAGCATCGCGACCAGCAGGTGGGCCGGTTCGATGTAGGCGTTGTCGTTGCCGAGCGCCAGCGTCTGCGCGTCGCTCAGCGCTTCCTGAAATTTGGTGGTGAGTTTGTCTTGTCGCATGGTGGTATTCCTGCTTCCAAAATAGGGCCGTTCGGGCACGATTCAAGGTTGCAAACCGGACTCGCGCCGTGGGCACGGGTATTGCACGGTGCCTCGTACCTTATTGCCGTAGGCATTTCTCTCTCTCGAATGGAGTCGATCATGGTTTTTTCAACGCAGCGCGTTCAGCCGGTCCGCCGGGCGATCAGCGCCGGCCTCTTTCTAGCCGCCCTGGGCCTGTCCGGCCTTGCGCAGGCGCAAGGCGCCACCCCCATTCGCCTGCTCGTGGGCTTTCCGGCCGGCGCGGGTACCGATGCCATTGCACGCACGCTGGGCGAAAAGCTCAAGGACGTGCTGGGCGTGCCGGTGGTGGTGGAGAACCGCGGCGGCGCGGGCGGGCAGATTGCCGCAACGGTGCTGAAGTCGTCGCCTGCCGACGGACACACGCTGTTCCTCTCGCACGACCACACCATCTCGATCCTGCCGCAGGTGGTCAAGAACCCCGGCTTCAACCCCGCCACCGATTTCGTGCCCGTGGCCGGTTTCGCCACCTTCGCCAACGTGCTGGCTGTCTCGGGCGGCACGCCGGCCAAGAGCATCGACGAGTACGTGAAGTGGGTCCGCACGCAGCGCGATGGCAAGGAGACCATCGGCATCCCGGCGCCGGCTTCGATCCCCGAATTCCTCGTGAAGATGATCTCGGACAAGTACAAGATCGACGTGCAGCCCGCGCCCTACCGCGGCAGCGCGCCCATGGTGGCCGACATGCTGGGCAACCAGATCACCGCGGGCATCGCCTCGGTGCCGGACTTCATCGAGAACCACAAGGCGGGCAAGGTGCGCATCGTGGCCTCCATCGGCGCCAAGCGCCAGGCGGTGCTGCCGAACGTGCCGACCTTCACCGAGCTGGGCTTCTCGAACCTGGAAGACCTGCCCTACTACGGCATCTTCGCGCCCGTGGGCACGCCGCAGCCGATCATCGACAAGTACGGCGATGCGCTTCAGAAAGTGCTGGCGATGCCGGATGTGAAGCAGAAGCTGACGACGATGGGCCTCACGGTCGGCTATGAGCCGCAGGGGCAGTTCGCAGGCCGCGTGCGCACTTACACGCAGACCTGGGAACGGATCATCCAGGCCAGCGGCTTCAAGCCGCTTTAAGCGTTCGGGGCAGAGATGCCCCAGCGCGCCAACGCGGCGTCGTCGCTGACGCGCGCATCGACCCAACGGGCGCCTTCGGGCGTCTGTTCTTTTTTCCAGAACGGGGCTTGGGTCTTCAGGTAGTCCATCAGGAACTCGCAGGCCTCGAAGCTCTGGCCGCGGTGGGCCGAGACGACCGCCACCATCATGATCTGGTCGAGCGGCTGCAGGAGGCCCACGCGGTGGATCACGCGGGCGCCGAGGATGTCGAAGCGCTTGTGCGCCTCGTCGATCATGGCCTCGATGGCTTTCTCGGTCATGCCGGGGTAGTGCTCCAGTTCCATGGAGGCGACGGTGCTGCCGTCGTTGCGATCCCGCACGGTGCCGATGAAGCTGCAGACCGCGCCCACGCGCTTGTCGCCCGCACGCAACGTGGCGAGCTCCTGGCTCAAGTCGAAATCGGCTGTCTGGATCGAAACACGCGCAACGCTCATGTCCGGATTGTGGCATCGCGATAGACTGCGCCCATGCCTTGCCTCGCCACGTTCGCCACGGTGCTTTCGCACCCGGGGAGCCGTTGCGCGCGACAAGGCAGCAAAGCCAAAAAACCAAAGCTCGTCTGACCGGAGCTGCGGTTCCGTCGTCGGATGAGCGACGGAGCCTGCCAAGAGGCTTTGACCCCAGCATGGTTGTGCGCGCATCGGACGGTGGTTCTTTCCATCGGTTGATTCCTGAAAGGAAACCTGCGTGCCACAACAACCATCCGCCTCCCCTGCCCCCGATTTCTCGGGCCTCTGGATTCCGCTCGTCACGCCGTTCCGGGACGGCGCGGTCGACCATGACGCGCTCGCCGCACTGACCCGCCGCCTTGCCGCCGAGGGCGTGGCCGGCTTCGTGGTCTGCGGCTCGACCGGCGAGGCCGCCGCGCTCGACGAGACGGAACAACTGGCTTCGCTCGATACCGTGCTGGCAGCCGCCGGCGGCCTGCCGGTGGTCATGGGCCTCTCGGGCTACCACTTGGGCAAGACGACGGCCTGGGTGCGCAAGCTTTCGGAACGGCCGCTGGCGGGTCTTCTGGTCCCCGCGCCGCACTACATCCGCCCTTCGCAGGCGGGGTTGCTCGAATGGTTCCGTGCGATTGCCGATGCGAGCGCGGTACCGGTGCTGATCTACGACATCCCCTACCGCACCGGCGCCACCCTCACCCGCGAAACGCTGCTGGCGCTGGCGGCACACCCGCGCATCCAGGGCATCAAGGACTGCGGCGGCGACATGGCCAAGACGCGCACCCTGATCGCCGATGGCCGGCTGCAGGTGCTGTCGGGCGAAGACCACCAGATTTTCTCGACGGTGGCCGAAGGCGGCGTGGGCGCTATCGCAGCGAGCGGGCATGTACAGACGAAGCGCTTCGTGCAGGTACTGCGCCTCCTGGCCGACAACCGCGTCGCCGAGGCCCGCGCCGAATGGCAACCGCTGCAGCCGCTGATCGAGATGCTGTTCGCCGAAGCTAACCCCGGCCCATTGAAGGCGCTGCTGGCCCACGGCGGCACGATGCGCGACGAGTTGCGCTCGCCGATGACCCGCGCCTCCGACGACCTGCGCGAGCGCCTGGTGGCGCTGGACGCGCGCCTCAGCCGCCCGTAACCGGCGGGAAGAACGCGACTTCGCAGCCTTCGTGCAGGGCCGCGGCTTCGTCGCTCATGACCTGATCGAGCGCCATGCGCACCGCCTTGCCGCGCGCGAGGGCGGTGGCGTGTGCACCGCCGCGTGCGATGAGTTCGTCGCGCAGCGCAGCGAGCGTTTCGGCGCGGGTGTCGACGGTTTCACCGCTCGTGGAGAGCGCCTCGCGCACCGAGGCGAAATAACGGATCTGGACCTTCATGGGCGTATCAGGCAAGCAGCGAGGCGAAGGGAATGAAGTTCACGGTGTCGCCGGACTTGATCGTCCGGCCCGAGGGGTTGTCGACCACGCCGTCGCCCCAGACCATCGAGGTCAGCACGCCCGAACTCTGGTTGGCGAACAGGTCGAGCCCGCCCGCCGCGTTGCGCCGTGCGCGGAGGAACTCGCGGCGCTTGTCTGCGCGCGGCCAGTCGAAATCAGCGCGCATCTGCACGGCCTCGGGCGTCACGCGATCGGCGCCCTGCAGCGTCAACAGGAAGGGGCGCACGAGCATCAGGAAGGTCAGGAAGCTCGACACCGGATTGCCGGGCAACCCCGTGACATGGCACACGCCCTGCCCGTTGCTGCGCGCAATGGAGCCATAAGCGAAAGGCTTGCCGGGCTTCATCGACAGCGACCACAGCTGCAGTTCGCCGAGCGTCTGCAGCGCGGCGCGAATGTGGTCTTCCTCGCCGACGGAGACTCCACCGGTCGTGATGATCACGTCGCTGGTCTCGGCCGCGTCGCGCAATGCCGCGATGGTGGTCTCGCGGTTGTCGGGCACGATGCCCAGGTCGTTCACCTCGCAGCCCAGCCTGTGCAGCAAGGCGCGCATGAAGAAACGGTTGGAGTTGTAGATCGCGCCGGGCTTCATCGCGTCGGGCGCGACCTCGCCGGGCATCACCAGCTCGTCGCCGGTGGAGAGCATGGCCACGCGCGGCTTGCGGGCAACCTGCAGCTTATGGAAGCCGACGCTGGCCGCAAGGCCGAGCGCCGCGGGCGTGAGGCGTTCGCCCTTCTTCAAGACGATGTCGCCGGAGGCCACATCCTCGCCCGCGCGTCGAACCCATTGACCGGCCACCGGAACGATCGCGATACGCACCGAGCCCAGGCCGCCTTCCTGCGGCGTGGCGGTGGTGTCTTCCTGCATCACGACGGCGTCGGCGCCCTCGGGAATCTGCGCGCCGGTGAAGATGCGCGCCGCGGTGCCGGCCGCGAGCGGCGTGCCGACTGTGCCGGCGGGAATGCGCTGCGTCACCTGAAGCTCGGCGCCGGGCATGGCGCAATCGGCCGCACGCACCGCGTAGCCGTCCATCGCACTGTTGTCGCGCGGCGGCACGGTGAGGCCGGAGACCAGGTCCTGCGCGAGCACCCGGCCATCGGCCTCGAAAGTGACGACGCTTTCGTCGGCAAGCTTCGGCACCGCCTTGGCCAGCAATTGCGCGATGGCCTCGTCCAGCGGCATCAGCGGGGGCCGCGCGTTGGACGCGGAGAACGGAACGGGTGTGTCAGCCATGGTGTTCCGGGTTGTACTCGAAGCGCTCGCCATGGGCGATGAGCCACTGCGCGATGGCCTCGGCGTCATTGAGGTCGAACAGTGGCCGCTCGGTGGGGGCCGGGAGGCTGTCGGGTGCGTCCGTGGCGATGGCGGTGACGAACGGGTCATCCGTGTAGAGCACGGGCCTCGACGGCTCGCTCGCCCCGGGCTGACGCCAGACCTCGATCTTGGGCACATCGGTGTGCCGGAATCCCTCGACCAGCACCCAGTCGGCGGCCGAATGCAGCTCGGCCAGCAGCTGGTGCACATCGAGTTCGACCGGGGTTTCGAACTCGCGCATCAGCGCCAGTCGCTTGTCGGAGGCGACAACCACCTCGAAGGCGCCCGCCTCGCGGTGGCGCCAGGTGTCCTTGCCGGGATGGTCGATGTCGAACTTGTGGTGCGCATGCTTGACCACGGAGACGCGCTTGCCGAACCGCTTGAGCACGGGAATCAGCTTTTCGACCAGCGTGGTCTTGCCCGCGCCCGAATAGCCAGCGAACCCGACGACCTTCATGCCGGATGGCTCGATGTGTCAGTCACAGTTCTGGGCGATGTAGGCCTTGACGGCCTCCGCGTCCGCCGGCAGCTTGACCACGCGCTTGGGCAGCGCCTCGATGCCTTCGAACTTCGCGGGCCGGTCCGGTTCGTGGCCCAGCGCTTCGACGATCGTGGCGGCGAACTTGATCGGCAGCGCCGTTTCGAGCACCACCATCGGCACGCCGGGCACGAGGAATTCGCGCGCGGACTTCAGGCCGTCGGCCGTGTGAGGATCGACCAGCGTGGCAAAGCGCTTCTCGGTGTCGCGGATGGTGGCCAGGCGGTCGGCGTGCGTGCTGCGGCTGCTCTTGAAACCGAAGCGTTCGGCAGCCTGCTTGAAGGCCGGGTCGGCGCTCAGGTCGAAGCGGCCTTCCAGCCCCAGGTCTTCCACGAACAGCTTGCGCAGCTTGCCCGCATCGCGGCCCACGAGGTCGAAGACGAAACGCTCGAAGTTGCTGGCCTTGCTGATGTCCATCGAGGGGCTGGAGGTCTCGTGCGTGTCGGCGGCGCTGCGCACGCGGTAGATGCCGGTGCGGAAGAACTCGTCGAGCACATTGTTCTCGTTGGTGGCGACCACCAGCGTCTGGATGGGCAGGCCCATCATGCGGGCCACGTGGCCCGCGCAGACGTTGCCGAAGTTGCCCGAGGGCACGGTGAAGCTCACCGGCTTGTCGTTGCTGGCCGTCGCCTGGAAGTAGCCCGCGAAGTAGTAGACGACCTGCGCGAGCAGCCGCGCCCAGTTGATCGAGTTGACCGTGCCGATGCGGTACTTGCGCTTGAAGCCCAGGTCGTTGGACACCGCCTTCACGATGTCCTGGCAGTCGTCGAACACGCCGGTGATGGCGATGTTGTGGATGTTCTCGTCCTGCAGACTGAACATCTGTGCCTGCTGGAACGGGCTCATGCGGCCGTCCGGCGAGGTCATGAAGACGCGCACGCCCTTCTTGCCGCGCATGGCGTATTCGGCCGCGCTGCCGGTGTCGCCGCTGGTGGCGCCCAGGATGTTGAGCTCCGCGCCGCGGCGGGCCAGTTCGTACTCGAACAGGTTGCCCAGGAGCTGCATCGCCATGTCCTTGAAGGCCAGCGTCGGGCCGTTGGACAGGGCTTCGATGTACACGCCGTCTTCGAGCTCGCGCAGCGGCACGATCTCGTCGGTGCCGAACACTTCGGCGGTGTAGGTCTTGGCGCAGATCGCCTTCAGGTCGGTGGGTGCGATGTCGTCGATGTAGAGCGAGAGGATCTCGAAGGCCAGCTCGGCATAGGGCAGATCGCGCCACTTCGCGAGCGTGGCGGTATCGACCTGCGGGTACTTCTCGGGCAGATACAGGCCGCCATCGGGCGCGAGGCCTTCGAGCAGGATTTCGCAGAAGCGCTTGCGGTCCGGGTGGCCGCGGGTGCTCAGGTAGTTCACTTCAACTCTTCCTTGCGGATGCGCACGATGGGTTCGAGCACGGTGGGCAGTGCCTGCAGTTCGGCCAGCACGTCGTCGACCGTGCCTTCGCGCGCGTCGTGCGTGAGGATGATGAGGTCGGTCTGCGTGGAGCCCTCGCCGCCCACTTCGTCGGCTTCGCGCTGCAGCACCGCGTCGATGCTGATGCCGGCGGTGGCCAGCAGGCCCGTGACCTTGGCGAGCACGCCGGCCTGGTCGGCCACGCGCAGGCGCAGGTAGTAGCTGGTGACCACCTCGGCCATCGGCAGCACCTTCAGGTCGCTCATCGCGTCGGGGTGGAAGGCCAGGTGCGGCACGCGGTGCGCGGCGTCGGCCGTGTGCAGGCGGGTGATGTCGACCAGGTCGGCGATCACGGCGCTCGCGGTCGGCTCGCTGCCGGCGCCCTTGCCGTAGTAGAGCGTGGTGCCGACGGCGTCGCCGTGCACGACCACCGCGTTCATCGCGCCTTCGACGTTGGCCAGCAGGCGCTTGGCCGGCACGAGAGACGGGTGAACGCGCAACTCAATGCCCTTGGCCGTGCGCTTGGTGATGCCCAGCAGCTTGATGCGGTAGCCGAGCTGCTCGGCGTACTTGATGTCCTGCGCGGCGAGCTTGGTGATGCCCTCGATGTGGGCCTTGTCGAACTGCACCGGAATGCCGAACGCGATGGCGCTCATCAGCGTGACCTTGTGACCGGCGTCGACGCCCTCGATGTCGAAGGTCGGGTCGGCTTCGGCATAGCCCAGGCGCTGGGCTTCCTTGAGCACGGTGGCGAAGTCCAGGCCCTTGTCGCGCATCTCGGAGAGGATGAAGTTGGTCGTGCCGTTGATGATGCCCGCCACCCACTGGATGCTGTTGGCCGTGAGGCCTTCGCGCAGCGCCTTGATGATCGGGATGCCGCCGGCCACCGCCGCCTCGAAAGCCACCATCACGCCCTTGGCATGCGCGGCCGCGAAGATCTCGGTGCCGTGCACCGCAAGCAGCGCCTTGTTGGCCGTGACCACGTGCTTGCCGGCCGCGATGGCTTCAAGCACCAGCTGTTTCGCGACGCCGTAGCCGCCGATCAGCTCGATGACGATGCCGATGTCGGGGTTGGCGATGATTTCGCGCGCATCGGCCACCACCTTGACGCCTTCGCCCGCCACTTCGCGGGCGCGGGCGGTGTCCAGGTCGGCCACCATGGTGATCTCGATGCCTCGGCCGGCGCGGCGCTTGATTTCTTCCTGGTTGCGCTGGAGCACCTTGAAGGTGCCGCTGCCGACCGTGCCTGCGCCGAGCAGGCCTACTTGGATGGGTTTCATTGAGAGGGTCGCGCTCATGGCGTTCATGGTTTGAATGGGGGCAGCCTTCAGGAAGCGCCGGCAAGGCAACGGCACATGCCGCCGCCAGCAGATTTCACAGTCCCGTCTTGCGGCGCAAGCGGTACTGCTCCAGGAACTTCGCGATGCGGTTGATGGCCTCGCGCAGGTCGTCTTCGTGGGGCAGGAACACGATGCGGAAGTGGTCCGGCGTGGCCCAGTTGAAGCCGGTGCCCTGCACCAGCATCACGCGGGTCTCCTTCAGCAGTTCGAGGAAGAACTGGCGGTCGTCCGTGATCGGGTAGACCTCGGGATCGAGCCTCGGAAACATGTAGAGCGCGGCGCTGGGCTTGACGCAGGTCACGCCCGGGATGGCGGTGATCAGCTCGTAGGCCAGGTCGCGCTGGCGGCGCAGGCGCCCGCCGTCGCAGACCAGGTCGTTGATGCTCTGGTAGCCGCCCAGGGCTGTCTGGATGGCCCACTGGCCCGGCACGTTGGCGCACAGGCGCATGTTCGAGAGCATGTTGAGGCCCTCGATGTAGTCCTGCGCGGCGCGCTTGTCGCCGGAAACAACCAGCCAGCCGGCGCGGTAGCCGCACGAGCGATAACTCTTGGAAAGCGAATTGAAGGTGAGCGTGAGCACGTCGGTCGACAGGCTGGCGATGGCGGTGTGCTTGACGCCGTCATACAGGACCTTGTCGTAGACCTCGTCGGCGAAGATCACGAGGCTGTGTTCGCGGGCGATGGCCACGATGCTCTTGAGCAGCTCGTCGGAATAGAGCGCGCCGGTCGGGTTGTTGGGGTTGATGACCACGATGCCCTTGGTGCGGGGCGTGATCTTGGCGCGGATGTCGTCCAGGTTGGGCATCCAGCCGTTGGCCTCGTCGCAGAGGTAATGCACCGGGGTGCCGCCCGACAGGCTGGTGGAGGCGGTCCACAGGGGGTAGTCGGGGGCCGGCAGCAGCAGCTCGTCGCCATCGTCCAGCAGCGCGTTCGTGGACATGGCGATCAGCTCGCTGGCGCCGTTACCCAGGTAGATGTCGTCCAGCGTGACGCCGGCAATGCCCTGCTTCTGTGTCTCGTGCATCACCGCCTTGCGCGCGGCGAAGACGCCCTTGCTGTCCGAATAGCCCGCCGAATTCGGCAGGTTGCGGATCATGTCCTGCTGGATTTCCTCGGGCGCATCGAAGCCGAACACGGCGAGATTGCCGATATTGAGCTTGATGATCTTCTGGCCGTCCTCTTCCATCTGCTTGGCGGCGTCCATGATGGGACCGCGGATGTCGTAGAGGACGTTGGCCAGCTTGGCCGATTTCTTGAGCTGCTTCAAAGGGCCCTCCCGGGCGGGTTTACTCGAAGTCAAAGGCCCCTGCAGGCCTCGTGTCACTGGGGAAAACCTATAATTTGACCACAGTTCCCAGTGACCAGATGAAGCTCCAGCCCGACAAATCCGACGCCCAGTCCCTCACCGCACACGGCCCCGGCTGGGTCGCGATCAACAACGAAAAGGTCGAGGGCAGCGTGGTTGTCGGCTCGCGCGGCGAGCGTTTCGCATGGAACTGCACCCGTTTCGACGAACTCGGCCCGGAACATTTCGCGCAACTTGCCGAATTGGGCGCCGAATTGATCATCTTTGGCAGCGGAACCCGCATCCGCTTCCCGCAGCCCGCATGGCTGCGCCCCCTGATGGCGCAGCGCACCGGCGTGGAAACCATGGACACCCCTGCGGCCTGCCGGACATACAACATCCTGGCCGGCGAAGGCAGGCACGTGATCGCCGCGCTGCTGATCGAGAGCCCGTCACCTGACTGAGAGGGTATTTTCGGGGTAAAATACTGGGTTGCGAACAGGCCAGCTACCCCAAAGTTAGCAACGACCAATCCTCCGCGCATCGCGTCTGCCCCAAAGAACTCGGTCCACGGAATCTAACGGAGAAAACAAGTTTCATGGCGATCGTTGTCAACAAACCCATTCCTGAATTCGACGCCAACGCCACGGGCGGCCTCAAGGTCTCGAATACCTCGCATCTCGGCCACGTGCTGGTCATGTATTTTTACCCGAAAGATAACACTCCGGGTTGCACCACCGAAGCCATGCAGTTTCGCGACCGCTACAAGGACTTCGAAAAAGCCGGTGCCACCGTTTTCGGCGTTTCGCGTGACAACATGAAGTCGCACGACGAGTTCAAGGCCAAGCTCGAGCTGCCCTTCGAACTCATCGCCGACACCGAAGAAAAAATGTGTCACATGTTCGGCGTGGTCAAGAACAAGATCATGTACGGCAAGAAGGTCAAGGGCATCGAACGCAGCACCTTCCTCATTGGCGCCGACGGCATCCTGAAGGCCGAATGGCGCGGGCTCAAGGTTCCGGGCCACGTCGATGACGTGCTCAAGGCAGTCAAGGCGCTCAAGAAGGCCGCCTGACCGCAGCAAGAAGCGCCAGCTTGCGCTTTGGGCGATTTGCGTGGGGAATGCCCAACGCAGCCGCAAAGAGCCTCTGGCGTGTCACCTGCGGTGTGCATAATGGCCTCATGCCGTTGAGCTCCACGACCGCATCCCCCGAACAAAGCCGCCTTGGTCTTCAGGCGGCTTTTTCGTTTTCTGGTTTTCACTTTCCTGCGAGCGACTTCCCACATGCCATTGCCTCCCGCCCCCACGAAACGCGCCGCATTGCTCTCGCCGGATGCGGTCGACGCACCCGCCCGCTCCTCGCACAGGGGGTCGCGCCGCGCTGGCGACCAGCGCGCTGACGAAACAACCTCCAACGGTCCGCAGCCGCTGGAGCTGTTCGACAACCTGGCTTCCGAGGCGGCGGGCGGCGGCGAAACCGCGCGTCCGTCGCGCCGCGGCCGCCCCCGGCCGGCGCCCGTGCCTGCCCCGCAACAGCCTGCTGCCATCCAGGTCGAGACGCGGGTCCCCACGCCTCCCGCTCCGGTTCACGCTCCCGCTCCCGCTCCCGCTCCTGTGGCAGTGGCACCGCAAGCGCCCGCACGCCCCAAGCGCAGCAAGTCCACCGGCCCGGCCAAGCTGTTCGTACTCGACACCAACGTGCTGTTGCACGACCCGATGTGCCTGTTCCGCTTCGAGGAGCACGACATCTTCCTGCCGATGATCGTGCTGGAAGAGCTCGACGGTCACAAGAAAGGCACCACCGAAGTCGCCCGCAACGGCCGCCAGACGAGCCGCACGCTCGACGCGCTGGCCGGCCCGCAGGATGCCGACATCGACAAGGGCCTGAAGCTGGACATCACCGGCCATCGCGAAGCCGGCGGGCGCCTCTTCTTCCAGACCGCCCCGCTCGACTACTCGCTGCCGGTCAGCCTGCCCCAGGGCAAGGCCGACAACCAGATCCTGGGGGTGGTGAGTGCGCTGCGCGACGAGTACGCCAAAGACCGCCCGGGCAAGCCGAAGCAGGAAGTGGTGCTGGTGTCCAAGGACATCAACATGCGTGTCAAGGCGCGCGCACTGGGCCTTGCCGCCGACGACTACCAGAACGACAAGACGCTGGAAGACGGCGACCTGCTCTACGCAGGCTCGCTGGCGCTCCCGCCCGACTTCTGGACCCGCCAGAGCAAGACGGTCGAGAGCTGGCAGAGCGGCAGCAACACCTTCTACCGGATCAGCGGTCCGATCGTGCCCAACCTGTACATCAACCAGTTCGTCTTCTTCGAGGCGCCCGGCGAGCCGAGCATGTACGCGCGCGTCACCGAAATCCGCGACAAGACCGCGGTGCTCAAGACGCTCAAGGACTACAGCTCCGGCAAGAACGCGGTGTGGGGCGTGAACACGCGCAACCGCGAGCAGAACTTCGCGATGAACCTGCTGATGGACCCGGAGATCGACTTCGTCACGCTGACCGGCACCGCCGGCACCGGCAAGACCCTGATGGCGCTGGCCTCGGGCCTCACGCAGGTGCTCGACGACCGCCGCTACACCGAGATCATCATGACCCGCGCGACCGTGAGCGTGGGTGAGGACATCGGCTTCCTGCCCGGCACCGAGGAAGAAAAGATGGGCCCCTGGATGGGCGCGCTGGACGACAACCTCGAGTTCCTGGCCAAGGGCGACGGCGGCGGCGCCGGCGAGTGGGGCCGCGCGGCCACCAACGAGCTGATCCGCAGCCGCATCAAGGTCAAGAGCATGAACTTCATGCGCGGGCGCACCTTCCTGAACAAGTACGTGATCATCGACGAGGCGCAGAACCTGACGCCCAAGCAGATGAAGACGCTGATCACCCGTGCCGGCCCGGGCACCAAGATCATCTGCATGGGCAACCTGGCGCAGATCGACACGCCGTACCTGACGGAAGGCTCCTCGGGCCTGACCTTCGCGGTCGACAAGTTCAAGGGCTGGCCGCACGGCGGGCACATCACGCTGGCGCGCGGCGAACGCTCGCGCCTGGCCGACTTCGCGAGCGACGTGCTCTAAAAACCAGTCCGCCGGTATCGAGCCCGCGCATGCTCCCAGGAGCATCGCGGGCTTTTTCTCGCCCGCCCATGACAGGCTCCTGACAAGACGTTGTCAGGAGGCGGTCCGCACCATCGAGGCTCCTTGCAACACAACGAAAGAGAGCCCTTCATGACGAACGCCATCAGCTGGTTCGAGATCCCCGTCGCCGACATGGACCGCGCCCAGGCCTTCTACGAAACCGTGCTGGCGCGCAAGCTGCGCCGCGAGAACTTCGGCGGCGAGACGCTGGCCGTGTTCCCCTACGACGACCCCGCCACCGGCGGCGCGCTGCAGGCCGGCACGACGGGCGCTGCGCGTGCGGGCACCGGCATCCGCATCTACCTGGACTGCATGCCCAGCATCGACGCCGTGCTCTCGCGCGTGGAGGCGGCCGGCGGGCAGATCGTCGCGCCCAAGTCGGCACTGCCGCCGGGCATGGGTTTCATCGCCCACCTGCGCGACACCGAAGGCAACGAAGTCGGCCTGCACGCCCTCGCCTGAAGCACCATGGCACAGCGCAACTGGATCGCTGTCGCAAGCGCCGAGCATGCCCGGCGCGGGCGCGACCACAAGCCGCTCGGCTTCATGCAGGTCGGGCACGGCAAGCTGGGCCCGCTCAAGCGGGTCGCCGCGGGCGACCGCGTGGCCTACTACGCACCGGCCACTGTGTTCGGCGGCACGGACAAGCTGCAGAGCTTTGTGTCGATCGGCATCGTGCTGCCTGGCGAGGCGTACGAGTTCGACATGGGCGGCGGCTTCGTGCCCTGGCGCCGCGACGTGAGCTATGCGGCCTCGCACGAAGCCCCCATCGCGCCACTGATCGAGCGCCTCGCATTCATCGAGACGCCGAAGCAGTGGGGCTACAAGTTCCGCTTCGGCATGTTCGATGTGACCGACGCCGACATGGCGTTGATCGCCCGGACCATGAAGGCAGACCTGAAAACGCTCGCTCTTTGAGCAGCAACACCCGAACATCGCAGACGCAAGAGAAGAACCCATGGAACCCGCCCGCCAACACCACGACGCCTTCCGGGTCGCAGGCCTCACGGTCCGCACGACCAACCGCGAAGAAAACGATCCCGCTACAGCCCGCATCGGCGCGCTGTGGGGGCGCTTCTTCGGCGAGCAGACCTACGTATCGACGCCCCACCGCACGAGCGACACACGCATCTTCGGGATCTACTCCGCCTACGAATCCGATGCCCATGGCCCCTTCGACATCACTGTCGGCGTGGCCGTCTCGGAGGGCGCGGACAGCGTGGCCATCGAAGCCGGCGACTACCTCGTCTTCAACGGCCAGGGCGAGATGCCGCAGATGGTGATCGCCGCCTGGCAGCGCATCTGGCAGTATTTCGAGGCTCACCCGGAAATCGCGCGCCGCTTGCGCAGCGATTTCGAAGCCTACGAGGGGCCGGACAAGGTGGCGATCCACATCGGAGTTTCCGCAGTTTCATGAGCACCAAGAAGAACCGGCGCGACAGGCTCGCCGGCTACCCGCACCTGGCGCGCCACCGCGCCACCATCGGCTGCACCGTGACCACGGCGATCTTTGCGCACATGGTTGCGCACGCGACCGAAGAGTCGAAGGCGCAGGACCGGACGCCGTACTGGCGCACGCTCAAGATCGGCGGCGAACTCAACCCCAAGTACCCCGGTGGCATCGAGGCGCAGATGACCAGGCTCGAAGCCGAGGGCCACACGGTCGTGCAGCGCGGCCAACGCTACTTCGTCGAGGACTTCGCCAAGAAGCTCTCCGGAACGCGTTGATGCGCCGCGCCGACCGCCTCTTCCAGCTCGTGCAGTTCATCCGCGGGCGCCGGCTCACCACAGCTGCCTTCCTGGCGCAGCGCCTCGAGGTTTCCGAGCGCACGGTGTACCGCGACGTGGCCGACCTGCAGCACCAGGGCGTGCCGATCGAAGGAGAAGCCGGTGTGGGCTACCGGCTGGGCGTGGGCTTCGAGTTGCCACCGCTGATGTTCACGCAGGACGAAGCCTCCGCGCTCGTGGCTGCGGCGCGGCTCGCGCAGAGCTGGGTCGATCCGGCGCTGGCGCGCGACATCGAAGCGGGGCTGGGCAAGATCCTCTCGGTGCTGCCGCCAGCCGCGCGCGTTTCGGCGGAAGGCTTGGCGCTCTATGCACCGGCGCTGGGGCTGGACGACGTCATGGGCGCCCGGCTGCAGGCCTTGCGCGAAGCAGTGCAGGCGCGCCAGAAGCTGCGCCTGAATTACCGCGACGTGTCGGGCGATGCCAGCGAGCGCACGGTGCGGCCGCTCGGCTGCTTCTACTGGGGGAAGGTCTGGACGCTGTCGACCTGGTGTGAGCTGCGCAACGATTTCCGCGGGTTTCGCGTCGACCGCATGGACGCGGTCCAGGTGCTGCCCGATCGATTCCGCGACGAACCGGGCAAGACGCTGGCCGATCTGCTGCGCCAGGTGAAGGCCCGCCAGGTTGAAGCGACGCCACCGGAACCACAGGCATGGCCGTCGAAGGCCCAGGGTCCTTCGGGCCGCTGATCTCGCTCCGTTCGCGTCAGTACTGGTCGCTGTGGCTGTAGCCTTCCAGGTTCTCGAACTTGGTGATCGGCTTCAGGAAGGCCAGCTTGATGGTGCCCGTCGGGCCGTTGCGGTGCTTGCTGATGATCACCTCCGCCACGCCCGGCTCCTTGCTGTTCTTGTCGTAGTAGTCGTCGCGGTAGATGAACATGATGATGTCCGCGTCCTGCTCGATGGCGCCGGACTCGCGCAGGTCGCTCATCATGGGCCGCTTGTCGGTGCGGCTTTCCACGCCGCGGCTGAGCTGCGAAAGTGCGATCACCGGGCACTTGAGTTCCTTGGCGAGCATCTTCAGGCCGCGCGAGATTTCGCCCACAGCCGTCGCGCGATTCTCGTCGCCGCTCGTGCTGGTCGACATGAGCTGCAGGTAGTCAACCACGATCAGGCCCAGGCGCCCGTACTGGCGCGCGAGCCGGCGTGCATTGGCGCGCAGTTCGCTGGTCGAGAGGCCCGGCGTCTCGTCGATGTGCAGCGACACGGTGCGCAGCTTCTCGATGGCTTCGGTCAGGCGCGGCCACTCCTCGTCGCTGAGCTTGCCGGTGCGCAGATGCCCCTGGTCGATGCGGCCGATCGAGCCGACGATACGCACCGCCAGCTGGGACGCGCCCATTTCCATCGAGAACACGGCAACGGGCAATCCTTCGTTGAGCGCCACGTGCTCGGCGATGTTGATCGCCAGCGAGGTCTTGCCCATCGAGGGACGCGCGGCCAGCACGATCATGTCGCCCGGCTGCAGGCCGGAGGTCATCTTGTCGAAGTCGTGAAAGCCGGTGCGAACGCCCGTGATGTCGTTCGGGTTCTCGGCCATCTCGTTCACGCGGTCGAGCAGCTCGACCACCAGGGCGTCCATGCTCTGGAAGCCCTGCTTCATCCGCGAGCCTTCTTCGCCGATGTTGAAGATCTTCTGTTCGGCTTCGTCGAGGATCTTGTCGACCGGCTTGCCCTGCGGGTTGAAGGCGTTGGTCGCGATCTCGTCGCTGGCCGAGACGAGCTTTCGCAGGATCGAGCGCTCGCGCACGATCTCCGCATAGCGCCGGATGTTGCTCGCGCTGGGCACGTACTGCGCCAGCGAGTTCAGGTAGACCAGCCCGCCGATCTCGTCGGCCTTGCCCAGGCTCTGCAGCCGCTCGAAGACCGTGATGACGTCGGCCGGCTTGCTGGCATTGATCAGCCCGCCGACGGCGGCATAGATCAGCTTGTGCTCGTGGCGGTAGAAGTCGCCGTCGACCAGCAGGTCGCCCATGCGGTCCCAGGCGCCGTTGTCGAGCAGCAGGCCACCGAGCACGCTCGATTCGGCCTCGATGGAGTGAGGCGGAACGCGCAGTTGGGCGATCTGGCGGTCGGCCGACGAATTACCGTCGGAGTAGGAGAAAACGGCGGACATGGACTTCCCTTGCAACCCTGCATGCTAAGCCGCGCACGGCACTGCGCTTGTGGACAAGGTTGTGAATAAACAGTGATCTTCCAGTGCAGCGCGCTGGAAAACTCAAGGCACAAAAAGAAAAGCCGCCCGAAGGCGGCTTTTCGCGGCAGCGCACGAGGCGCTGCAAACGATCAGGCGGTTTCGCCGTAGACAGTCACGGTGATCTCGACGACCACGTCGGTGTGCAGCGCAACGCTCACGGTGCTGTCGCCAACAACCTTGATCGGGCCGTTGGGCAGGCGCACTTGCGACTTGGCAACCTTGTAGCCTTGCTTGCCCAGTTCCTCGGCGATGTCGCCGTTGGTGACCGAGCCGAACAGGCGGCCGTCGACGCCAGCCTTTTGCGTCAGCTTGACGGTCGTGCCGCCGAGCTTTTCGCCTTGGGCTTGCATTTCAGCCAGCTTGGCAGCCGCAGCCTTTTCGAGTTCGACGCGCTTGGCTTCGAATTCGGCCTTGTTGGCAGCGGTGGCGCGGCGGGCGCGGCCCGACGGAATCAGGAAGTTGCGTGCGTAACCGTCCTTGACCTTGACGATTTCGCCGAGGGTGCCGAGGTTGACGACCTTGTCCAGAAGAATGACTTGCATGGTGTCGGCTCCTTAGACGCGGTGTTGGTCGCTGTACGGGACCATGGCCAGGAAGCGGGCGCGCTTGATGGCGGTGTTGAGCTGGCGCTGGTAGATCGCGCGCGTGCCGGTCAGGCGTGCGGGGATGATCTTGCCGTTTTCGCTGATGAAGTCACGCAGCGTGTCGATGTCCTTGTAGTCGATTTCCTCGACGCCAGCGACGGTGAAACGGCAGAAGCGCTTGCGCTTGAACAGCAGCGACTGGGTGTTGCGCTTCGGGCGCTTGTCTTTGTTGAATTTCTTGAACGTGGCCATTTGGGGACCTCTTGTCGAAAATTAATCTTGCTGAAAATCCTGGATGTGCAGGACCGGATGCTTGCCATTGCCCGGTGTCGCGAGAAACCCCTGAAAACGCCAGAGACTTCCCATCGACTGTCTTGCGAGCCTCTCGGCGATGGCGCCGAAGGCAACGGCCTTGAGGGCCGTCTTCACCTGCCGGGGTTTGCCTGCTTCATCGAGGGTCGACTCGTGTTCGAGTCTGAGGTCGATGGCGGGCAGGCCGGCGGGCGTGTATCGCAAGGCTCCGAGTTCGGCAACCGAGGCGGTCAGCAACAGCTGATTGACACCGGTTGCCGCAGCGGCAGCAGTCACGCCATCAGTTGTTGTTGGCGGCGTATTCGGCCTGCTGGGCCTTGCGGGCTTCTTCGCGCTCGACCGTCTTCATCATCGACGAAGGACCGGTGTCGGCCTTCTTCTTCTGGACGGTGAGGTGACGCAGCACGGCATCGTTGAACTTGAACGCGTGTTCCAGTTCGCCCATCACGGTTTGCTCGGCTTCGATGTTGACGCACAGGTAGTGCGCCTTGTTGAGCTTGTTGATCTGGTAGGCCAGCTGACGGCGGCCCCAGTCTTCAACGCGATGGACCTTGCCACCGCCGGCCGTGATCAGGCCCTTGTAGCGCTCCAGCATGGCCGGAACTTGCTCGCTCTGATCCGGGTGGATCAGCAAAATGATTTCGTAGTGACGCATGGCACTCCTTGTGGATTCTTCCGAAGAAGAGGAAAAGCCACCTGCAGCGTCGGGCGCAGTGTGGCAAGGCAAAGCCGGCGATTATAGCCCTGGAATTGACAACCCGGCAAGGCACCTCAGTCGTTGAGGGCCTTGTCCAGGGCGGCGGCCTTTTCCGGGCCGACCGCGGCGCGAATCTTGGGCGCCAGTGCCAGGAGGTCTTCATAGCTCGTCGTGCCCTCGACCTGCAGGTTGAGCCGGAACCCCATCAGGCCCAGGCTGCCGGTGAGCTGGGTCGCGATGGGGTAGGCGTCCTTGTAGCGCTGCTGCCTGCTGCGGCCTGAAGAGCCTGCCGCGGGCGCGGCCGAAGGAACTGCCGGCTTCGCTGCGTCGACGACTGCGCTGGCGACCACCGCCGGTGGCGCCGCACTGCCCGCCATCGGCTCCAGGAGCCCCAGCGCGACCATGTGGTCGATGTCCTCGCGGACGATGCCCATGCCGTTGGCCAGCACCTCGTCGACCGCGCGCTTGCCGTCGAACAGGATGAAGGCCGAGCGCTGGCGCGGCGACAAGGTGACCGAGCGGTCCTTCAGGGCCTGATGGCCCGTCTGCGTCTTCACAAGAATCATGGTGGTCTTCCCTTCCGGGATACGCCCGTGAGTCTCGCGAGTCTGGCATCAAATACGCAATTTGTTTCCAGAACACCTACAGGTCGCGGGAATCCCCCCATGGGGATTTCCGCAATCCGTTGCAATCCGTTGCGTGGTGCCTTCAGCGCCTGGCGAGCTGCTGCCAGGTGTCGATGACGCTGTCGGGGTTGAGCGAGATCGACTCGATCCCCTCCTCCGCCAGCCAGAGCGCGAAGTCCGGATGGTCGCTGGGCCCCTGGCCGCAGATGCCCACGTATTTGCCTTCAGCCTTGCAGGCCTTGATGACGCGACTCAGCAGCGCCTTGATGGCCGGGTCGCGCTCGTCGAAGTCGGCCGCCAGCAGCTCGAGCCCCGAATCGCGGTCCAGGCCCAGCGTGAGCTGGGTCAGGTCGTTCGAGCCGATCGAGAAGCCGTCGAAGAACTTCAGGAACTCTTCCGGCAGGATCGCGTTGCTCGGCACCTCGCACATCATGATCAGCTTGAGATCGTTCTCGCCGCGCTTGAGGCCATGCTCGCCCAGCAGCGTGGTCACGCGCTCGGCCTGGCCCAGGGTGCGCACGAAGGGCACCATGATCTGCACGTTGGTCAGGCCCATGTCGTTGCGCACGCGCTTGAGCGCCTCGCACTCCATGGCGAAGGCCTCGCCGAAATCGGCACTCAGGTAGCGCGCCGCGCCGCGGAAGCCCAGCATCGGGTTCTCTTCTTCCGGCTCGTAGCGGCTGCCGCCGATCAGCTTGCGGTACTCGTTCGACTTGAAGTCCGACAGGCGCACGATGACCTTCTTGGGCCAGAAGGCGGCAGCGATGGTCGCAATGCCTTCGGCCACCTTGTCAACGTAGAACGCACGCGGCGAAGCGTGTCCGCGGGCCACCGATTCGACGGCCTTCTTCAGGTCGTTGTCGACGTTCGGATAGTCGAGGATCGCCTTCGGGTGCACGCCGATGTTGTTGTTGATGATGAACTCGAGGCGGGCCAGGCCCACGCCGTGGTTCGGCAACTGCGCGAAGTCGAAGGCCAGTTGCGGGTTGCCCACGTTCATCATCAGCTGGATGTCGATCTCGGGCATCACGCCGCGCTGCACTTCCGTCACTTCGGTTTCGAGCAGGCCGTCGTAGATAAAGCCGGTGTCGCCCTCGGCGCAGCTCACGGTGACCAGCGTGCCGTCTTTCAGCAGGTCGGTCGCGTCACCGCAGCCGACCACGGCCGGAATGCCGAGTTCGCGCGCAATGATGGCCGCATGGCAGGTGCGCCCGCCGCGGTTGGTGACGATGGCGGCGGCGCGCTTCATCACCGGTTCCCAGTTGGGGTCGGTCATGTCGGTGACGAGCACGTCGCCGGCCTGGACCTTGTCCATTTCGCTGATGTTGTGCACCAGGCGCACGGGGCCAGTACCGATCTTCTGGCCGATGGCTCGGCCTTCGGCGAGCACTGCCCCCTTGCCCAGCAGCTTGTAGCGCTGCTCGGCCTTGCCCTGCTGCTGGCTCTTCACCGTCTCGGGACGGGCCTGCAGGATGTAGAGCAGGCCGTCGGTGCCGTCCTTGCCCCACTCGATGTCCATCGGGCGGCCGTAGTGCTCTTCGATGACCAGCGCGTACCTGGCCAGTTGCTCCACGTCGGCGTCGCTCAGCGAGTAGCGGTTGCGCTGCTCGGCCTTGACGTCGGTGGTCTTCACCAGCTTGCCGCTGGCCTTTTTCTCTTCGGGCGTCGCGAACTCCATCTGGATCAGCTTGGAGCCCAGGTTGCGGCGGATCACCGCGCGCTTGCCGGCACGCAGCGTCGGCTTGTGCACGTAGAACTCGTCCGGGTTCACGGCGCCCTGCACCACCGTCTCGCCGAGGCCATAGCTCGACGTGATGAAAACGACCTGGTCGAAGCCCGATTCGGTGTCGATGGTGAACATGACGCCGGCGGCGCCGAGGTCGGAGCGCACCATGCGCTGCACGCCGGCCGAGAGGGCAACCACATCGTGCTCGAAGCCCTTGTGCACGCGGTAGCTGATGGCGCGGTCGTTGTAGAGGGAGGCGAACACCTCCTTCATCTTGTGCAGCACGTCGTCGATGCCGACCACGTTCAGGAAGGTTTCCTGCTGGCCCGCGAACGAGGCGTCGGGCAAGTCTTCGGCGGTAGCGGAAGAACGCACGGCGAACGAGGCCTCGGGGTTGCCGGCGCTCAGCGTGGCAAAGGCCTCGCCAATGGCTTTCTGCAGGTCGGCCGGGAAAGGCTGGGACTCGACCATGGCGCGGATCTCGGCGCCGGCCGTGGCCAGCGCGCGCACGTCTTCGGTGTCCAGTGCGGCCAGGCGCTTGCTGATCTTGTCGGCCAGGCCGTCGTGGGCCAGGAACTGGCGGAATGCGTGTGCCGTGGTTGCGAAACCGGTGGGCACCCGCACGCCTTGTGGCAGCTGGGAGATCATTTCGCCGAGGCTGGCGTTCTTGCCGCCAACCGCCTCGACGTCGGTCATTCTCAGGTTTTCAAACGGTACGACCAGGGCGGTCGCGTCGAAAAGTGCAGACATGGGGAAGCTCCAGAAGTTGAAACCGGTGCTGCATGCAGGCGGCACGGCACGATCGTTGTCGTTGCTTTGGGTGCGGTTGCGGCGTGCATGGAAAGAATGGGGGTGGGAAAGCAGATTCCCGATAATGGCCCGGATTGTAGGCGTGGCAAGGTCGCCCGCGCCGCAGGACAAGGCCGCAAGAGCAACACCATGCATACACGCACTGTTTTCTTCATTTCCGACGGCACCGGCATCACCGCCGAGACTTTCGGCAACGCCGTGCTCGCCCAGTTCGAGATGAAGCCGCGCCACGTGCGGCTGCCTTTCACCGACACGGTCGACAAGGCGCACCAGGCGGTGCGGCAGATCAACCACACGGCCGAACTCGAAGGCTTGCGGCCCATCGTCTTCACCACGCTGGCCAACATGGACGTGCTGGAAGTCATCGAAACCGGCTGCAAAGGCATGCTGCTGGACATGTTCGGCACCTTTGTGCGGCCGCTGGAGATCGAGCTGGCGGTGAAGTCGAACCACCGCATCGGCCGCTTCAGCGACGTGAGCAAGAGCAAGGAATACAACGCCCGCATCGCCGCCATCGACTTCAGCCTGGCGCACGACGACGGCCAGAGCAACCGCGACCTGCAGGGCGCCGACGTGATCCTGGTCGGCGTGAGCCGCAGCGGCAAGACACCCACTTCGCTCTACCTGGCGATGCAGCACGGCCTGAAAGCGGCCAACTACCCGCTGATTCCCGAGGATTTCGACCGCCGCCAGCTCCCGCCGGCGCTGATGCCGCACCGAAAGAAGATCTTCGGCCTGACGATCCAGCCCGAGCGGCTGAGCGAGATCCGCAATGAGCGACGGCCCGATTCGCGCTACGCCAGCCTGGAGAACTGCCGCCACGAGGTGAGCGAGGCCGAGGCGATGATGCGGCGCGCCGGCATCCGCTGGCTCTCGACCACCACCAAGTCGATCGAGGAAATCGCGACCACGATCCTGCAGGAACTGCGGCCGGAGCGGCTGACTTACTGAGCCTTCCAAAAAAAATGGGCTACCGGATCGGCAGCCCATTTGTTTGGCGCATTCAGGCGCCAGAACGCAAGATGGAATCGACGGGTCAGGCCGCAGCGGGCGCCGAGGTGCGGATCAGGTGGTCGAACGCACCGAGCGCCGCCTTCGCACCGTCGCCGGCCGCGATGATGATCTGCTTGAACGGCACGGTCGTCACATCGCCCGCCGCGAACACGCCTGGCACGGAGGTCTGGCCGCGAGCATCGACGACGATCTCGCCGTGCTTCGTGAGCTCGACCACGCCCTTGAGCCAGTCGGTGTTGGGCACGAGGCCGATCTGAATGAACACACCTTCGAGCTCGACCTTCTTCAGTTCGCCCGATGCGCGGTCCTTGTAGACCAGGCCGTTGACCTTCTGGTCGCCGGTGATCTCGGTGGTCTGCGCGTTGGTGAACACGTCGACGTTCTTCAGGCTGTGCAGCTTGCGCTGCAGCACGGCGTCGGCGCGCAGCGCGGTGTCGAACTCGATCAGCGTGACGTGGCCCACGATGCCGGCCAGGTCGATCGCCGCTTCGACGCCCGAGTTCCCGCCACCGATCACCGCGACGCGCTTGCCCTTGAACAGCGGGCCGTCGCAATGCGGGCAGTAGGCCACGCCCTTGTTCTTGAACTCGTGCTCGCCGGGCACGTTGATGTTGCGCCAGCGCGCACCGGTCGAGATGATGATGGACTTGCTTTTCAGCGAGGCGCCGCTTTCCAGTTGCACTTCGATGAGGTCAGCGCCCGGCACCAGGGCCTTGGCGCGCTGCAGGTTCATGATGTCCACGTCGTAGTCGCGCACATGCTCTTCGAGCGCATGGGCGAACTTCGGGCCTTCGGTTTCCTTGATCGAGATGAAGTTCTCAATGCCCAGCGTGTCGAGCACCTGGCCGCCGAAACGCTCGGACGCCACACCGGTGCGGATGCCCTTGCGCGCCGCATACACGGCGGCTGCGGCGCCCGCGGGGCCGCCACCGACGATCAGCACGTCGAACGGGTCCTTGGCGGCGATCTTCTTCGCTTCGCGCTCGACGCCGCTGGTGTCGATCTTCGCGAGGATTTCTTCCAGACTCATGCGGCCCTGGCCGAACTCGGTGCCGTTCAGGAACACGGTCGGCACCGCCATGATCTGGCGTTCCTTCACTTCGTCCGGGAAGGTGCCGCCTTCGATCATCGTGGTGCGGATGCGCGGGTTCTGCACCGCCATCAGGTTCAGCGCCTGAACCACATCCGGGCAGTTGTGGCAGGTGAGCGAGACGTAGATCTCGAACTCGAAGTCGCCGTCGAGTGCCTTGATCTGGTCGAGCACGGCTTGCTCGACCTTGGGCGGATAGCCGCCGATCTGCAGCAACGCAAGGATCAGCGAGGTGAATTCATGGCCCATCGGCAGGCCGGCGAAACGCGGGCCGTGGTTTTCGCTCGGGCGGTTGACCGAGAACGAGGGCTTGCGGTGGCTGTCTTCGCGGCTCTCGGTCAGCTTGACCAGCGGCGAGGACTCGGCGACGTCCTTCAGCAGCGACAACATCTCGCCCGAGGCCTTGCTGTCGTCGAGCGAGGCAACGATTTCGATCGGTTGCGTGGCGCGTTCGAGGTAACTCTTCAATTGGGCTTTGGTGCTGGCGTCGAGCATGACGGACTCACTTTCGATAACTGGAAACTATCAACTGGGAACAAAAAAGCCCGGGGCCTCGTGAGCGCCCGGGCTTTCGCACGGGAAGCGCTTAGATCTTGCCGACGAGGTCGAACGACGGAGCGATGGTCTTGTCGCCTTCATTCCACTTGGCCGGGCAAACTTCGTTCGGGTGGGCGGCGGTGTAGACCGCTGCCTTGAGCTTGCGCAGGGTTTCCTTGACGTCGCGGGCGATTTCGTTGGAGTGCACTTCGGCGGTCTTGATGATGCCGTCGGGGTTGATCACGAAGGTGCCGCGCAGTGCCAGGCCTTCTTCGGGGATGTGCACGCCGAAAGCATTGGTCAGCGTGTGGGTCGGATCGCCCACCAGCGGGAACTTGGCCTTGCCGACGGCCGGCGACGTGTCGTGCCAGACCTTGTGCGAGAAGTGCGTGTCGGTGGTCACGATGTAGACCTCGGCACCCAGCTTCTGGAACTCGGGGTAGTTGTCGGCCGCGTCTTCGACTTCGGTCGGGCAGTTGAAGGTGAATGCCGCCGGCATGAAGATCAGCACGGACCATTTGCCCTTGAGCGTCTCGTCGGACACATCGATGAACTTGCCGTTGAGGTAGGCCTGGGTCTTGAAGGGTTGGACTTGGGTGTTGATCAGGGACATTGGTGATTCCTAGGTGGCTGATGAAAAAGGCGAACCATGAGTATAGCTACCAATCTCATATTATCAATAGCCATGAGCTATTAAAACTATTGGAGCTTGCTATGTTTGCGATGGGATCGCGAAGGCTTTATCGGCGCCTCCAATACGAACGTGTATCACCATCAAACGCATGCAGACCGGCGCAGCATGGGATTGCTTGCAAGTGCGCACCCGCCCCTCTGACAATCACCACTTTCAGAACAAGGAAAAATCATGAAGGGCGACCCCAAGGTCATCGAACATCTGCAGGCGCAGCTCAAGAACGAGCTCACTGCAATCAACCAGTACTTCCTCCACTACCGCATGCTCAAGCATTGGGGTCTGGACAAGCTGGCGAAGAAGGAATATGAGGAATCGATCGGCGAGATGAAGCACGCCGACAAGCTGATGGACCGCATCTTCATGCTCGACGGCCTGCCCAATCTGCAGGACCTCGGCAAGCTGAACATCGGCGAAGACGTGCCCGAACTGCTGCGCTGCGACCTCGGCGCAGAAACCGGCGCGCAAGCCACCATCAAGGACGGCATCCAGCATTGCGAATCGGTGCGCGACTATGTCTCGCGCGACCTGCTGCAAGAAATTCTGGACGACACGGAAGAGCACATCGACTTCCTCGAAACCCAGATCGACCTGATCGACCGCGTCGGCCTGCAGAACTATCTGCAATCGCAAATGGGCGAACTCGCATAAGCGCAAGCTTTCGAATTCAGGCAACGGGGCTTCGGCCCCGTTTTTTATTGCTTTACGTAACTTAACGATTGTCAAATAGCAGTCATTCTCATTTGCACGGATAGAATCCGCGCCTTCGATGACCGCTGCCGCCCGCCCCGACAACCGCCGCCGTGCCTACTGGCTCAAGACCCTGCACGAATGGCATTGGGTGAGTTCTGCGATCTGCCTCATCGGCATGATCCTGTTCAGCGTCACGGGTTTCACCCTCAACCACGCGGGCCAGATCGAGGCCAACCCCGCGATCACGAAACTGAATGGCTCGATCGACGAGGCACTGCGCGCACGGCTCGAACAGCAGTTGCCCACCGCCAAGGCGCAAAAAGGCAAGGCGCCCCTGCCCGCCGAACTGCAAGGCTGGATTCAGAAAAACTGGGACGTCGACACCAAAGGCCGAGAGGCCGAATGGTCCGACGACGAGATCTACCTCTCGCTCCCCCGCCCCGGCGGCGACGCCTGGCTGCGCCTGAGCCTGGCCGACGGCGAGATCGAATACGAGCGCACCGACCGCGGCTGGCTCTCCTACCTCAACGACCTGCACAAGGGCCGCAACACCGGCGCGGCCTGGAGCTGGTTCATCGACATCTTTGCGGGCGCCACGCTGGTCTTTTCGATCACCGGGCTGTTCATTCTCAAGATGCATGCGGGCAATCGACCGTTCACCTGGCCGATGGTGGGCATGGGGCTGGTCGTGCCGATGCTGCTCGCGCTGCTGTTCATTCATTGATCGACCGATCGATTCAGAAAAAGAGGTTTCCCGTGCACGTTCGCTATTCACTCGCACCGATCGCCATGTCGGCGCTGTTCGCAGCCCCAGCTTTTGCGGCGAGCTTGGCTGTCAATATCGAGATTCCCCGGCTGAACGTTTCCGAGTACCACCGCCCCTATGTGGCGACCTGGATCGAGCGCGCCGACAACACGGTCGCCGGCACGCTGGCCGTCTGGTACGACGTGCGCACCAAGACGAACAACCCCGAAGGCGAAGGCACCAAGTGGCTCAAGGACATGCGCCAGTGGTGGCGCCGCGGCGGCCGCGAACTCGCGGTGCCTGTCGATGGCGTGACCGGTGCCACCAAGCCCGCCGGCAAGCACCAGTTGAGCTTCAATGAAGGCACGGCACCGATGCCCAAGCTCGCGCCCGGCGCCTACAAGCTGGTGGTCGAGGCGGCGCGCGAAGTCGGCGGCCGCGAGGTCGTAAGCATTCCTTTCCAGTGGCCACCCACCGCGGCAACGCAGCCGACCGCGGCCGGCAAGGAAGAGCTCGGCGAGATCAAGCTCGAACTCAAGCCCTGATCGACGCCAGACCGCCCTTCTCCTCTAGCTTCATCCATCAAGGACCTCCCATGACCCGTTCCACGCTGCGCGCCACCGGCCTCGCCATCGCCCTCTCGGCGCTCGCCTCCGTTTCCATGGCACACAACGCCTGGCTGTTGCCTTCGTCCACCGTGTTCTCGAAAGCGGACACCGTGTCCGTCGATGCGGCCGTCTCGAACGACCTGTTCGTCGCAAATCACGCGCCGCTGCGGCTCGAGGGCCTGCAGATCACCGCGCCCGATGGCAGCACTGTCAAACCCGAGAGCGAAGCCAAGCTCAAGCTGCGCAACGTGTTCGACGTGAGCGTGGCGCAACCGGGCACGTACCGCATCGCCGTGGTCAATGCGGGCGCTTTCGCGAGCTGGAAGGACAAGGCCACCGGCCAGAACAAGCGTGCGCGTGGGACGGCCGAGACCATCGGCATGGAAATCCCGGCCGATGCGCAGGACGTCACCATCACCCAGTCGTCCGGCCGCATCGAGACCTTCGTGACGGTCGGCAAGCCCTCGCCGCTCAAGGCCATCGGCCAGGGGCTGGAACTGATCGTGGCCGGCAGCCCGACCGACCTGGTCAAGGGCGAGAAAGCCAGCTTCACATTGAACCTCGACGGCCAGCCCGCGAAGAACCTCGAAGTGACGGTCACCGCCGGCAACACGCAGTACCGCGACAAGCTCGAGGAAATCAAGCTCAAGACCGACGACAAGGGCCAGTTCAGCGTGACCTGGCCGGCCGCCGGCATGTACTGGCTCGACGCCAGCACCAAGGACAACAAGACCACCGTGCCGCAAGCCAAGGAACGCCGCCTGAGCTATGCGGCCACCCTTGAAGTGATGCCCTGACACCTGCGCGCTCCCTTGGGACTTTCCTTCAGCACCTGGCACGCAGGCGGCTACGCCAACGCGGCCGTCCCGCGCCGCGCCGACCCGGCCACCCTGCAGCAGTTGGGCGGGCAGACCATGGGCACGACCTGGTCGCTGCGCTTCGACAACCCGCGAATGCTTCCGCTGGAGCAGGTGCGCGAAGCGGTGGAGGCAGCGCTTGCGCGGGTGATCGCGCAGATGAGCCACTGGGAGCCGACGTCGGACATCAGCCGATTCAACCGGGCACCTGCGGGCTCGCGGCATGAACTGCCCCGGGAGTTTGCCGAGGTGATGGCTTGCGCCTTTCACTGGGCGCGCATCAGCGCAGGCGCGATCGATCCCACCGTCGGGCCGTTGGTGGCCTGCTGGGGATTCGGCCCCGAGGCAAAAGAGAACGGCGTGCCCGCCACCGAAGTGCTTGCCGCGGTGCGTGCACGCGCCGGCTGGCAGCGGCTGGAATTCGATGCAGCGAGCAACGCGCTGCTGCAACCGGGAGGCATCACGCTCGACCTCTCGGGCATCGCCAAAGGTTTCGCGGTCGATCACGGGATCGAGGCATTGCTCGAACTCGGCCTCGCCAATCTGCTGTTCGAAATCGGCGGGGAACTGCGCGGCATCGGTCGCCGTCCGGACGGCCGGCCGTGGCAGGTGCTGGTCGATGGCGATTCGGCCGACCCTCAGCGCATCGCCTTGGCCGACATGGCCATCGCCACGTCGGGCGACCGCTGGCATCGTCGCGAGCACGAAGGCCGCCGCTGGTCGCACACCATCGATCCGCGCAATGGCGAGCCGGTCGCGCACGCACTGGCGAGCGTCACGATGCTGCATGCGCAGTGCATGCAGGCCGATGCGCTCGCAACCGTTCTGACCGTGCTGGGCCCGGACGATGGCCTGGCCTTCGCAGAGCGGCACGACATCGCGGCCCTTTTCATCGGCCACGACGATGCGGCTCCGCAAGCCTCGCGCGCCTGGCGAGCCCAGACCGGCGCATGACCGAGGCGATGTTGCGCACGCTGGGCGCGGGCGCCACGGCGACAGCCTATGCGGCGCTTTGCCTCGCCGTCTATGCGCGCCAGCGGCGGCTGCGCAGCGCGGCGATCCGCGAGGCGGCGGCTCTCTCGGCCGAAAGCGATGCCGCCCCGACCCTCGTGCTGTTCGCCAGCCAGACCGGCCAGGCAGAGACGATCGCCTGGCAGACAGCGCGGCAACTGCGCGCGGCAGGCACTCCGGTGCGCGTGATGGAACTCAACGCCCTCGACGCCGCCACGCTGGGCTCCGCAAGCCGCGCGCTCTTCGTGGCAAGCACCTACGGAGAGGGCGATGCCCCCGACGGCGCCAGCGTGTTCGCCGAACGCGTGATGGGCTCGCCTCTCGCCCTGTCCTCGCTTCGCTATGCCGTGCTGGCGCTGGGCGATCGCCAGTACAAGAATTTCTGCGGCTTCGGGCGCGCGCTCGATGCCTGGCTGCAGGCGTCAGGCGCCAGCCCCAATTTCGAATGCCTTGAGGTCGACAACAGCGACCCCGCCGCGCTGGCCGCCTGGCAGGCCCGATGGGGCGACACCGCTGCGATCGGGCATGAAGATCCGGACGGTGCATTCGCGCCGTGGCGGCTTGCGAGGCGTGAGCTGCTCAACGCCGGCAGCGCGGGTGCACCGGTCTTCCTGCTCAGCCTGGTGCCGCACGCGGGCGCGATGCCGCGCTGGGCCTCCGGCGATCTGGTGCAGATCGCGGTGGCCAGCGATCCGGCGCGGCCGCGCGACTATTCGATCGCTTCGCTGCCTACCGACGGCGAACTGCAATTGCTGGTGCGCCAGGAGCAGCACCCCGACGGCACCCTGGGCACTGCATCGGGCCTGCTCACATCGACGCTCACGATCGGCGACACCGTTGCACTGCGCCTGCGGCCGCACCGCGCCTTCCGTCTCGAGGGCAACGAAACCCGGCCCCTGATCCTCATTGGCAACGGCACTGGGCTGGCCGGCCTGCGCGCCCATCTGCGTGCTCGCGCGGCGGCAGGTTGCCACGACAACTGGCTGGTGTTCGGCGAGCGGCAAGCGGCCTACGACTTCCTCTGCCGCGGGGAGATCGAGGCTTGGCAGGCCAGCGGCGTGCTGCAGCGGCTCGACATGGTTTTTTCGCGCGACCAACCCGAGCGGCTTTACGTGCAACACCGGTTGCTGCAATCGGCCGATACGCTGCGCGCGTGGCTGGACAAGGGCGCGGCAATCTACGTATGCGGAAGCCGGCAAGGCATGGCGTCGGGTGTGGATGCCGCCTTGAAGCAGGTGGCCGGCAGTACGCTTTGGCAGGATCTGGTGGCAACTGGTCGCTATTGCCGCGATGTCTACTGATCTTCCTTCACTCCGCAGATCTGGATCAGTTGCGAACTAGCAACAACACAGCAAAACTTATGACCTAAGTTTGCCTTTGTTTCTCAAAAGTTAATGAGAAACACTATTATTCGCATCAATTTGCATTCGCCGCAAATTGACTCACTCAGCCAGTCCCCGGTTTTCTCTTCCCAGAAAGCATGCCTGCGGACCTCGCCAGTCGAGTCTTTCAGTTCGCCGCCCTTTCCGGAGATAACTTCATGGCCTACATCAAGAGCCGCAAACACGCCGTCGCGCGCGCCGTTCCCCACCTCTCTGGCGCTGCCGCTGCAACGCTGATGGCCATTGTGGCCCCCGCCGCCTTTGCACAGGCAGGCGGCGCACTGCCCGAAGTCCGCGTGCAGGACTCCGCCGGCGTCGACTACAAGACTGACACCTCCGCCAATCCCAAATTCACCGCACCGCTGCTGAACACGCCGCAAACCGTCCAGGTGATCAAGGAACAGGTCATCCGCGAACAGGGCGCGACGACGCTGACCGAAGCGCTGCGCAACACACCCGGCGTGGGCACCTTCTTCCTCGGGGAGAACGGCAACACGAACACCGGCGACGCCGTCTTCATGCGCGGCTTCGACAGCTCGAGCAGCATCTTCGTCGACGGCATTCGCGACCTCGGCTCGATCTCGCGCGACGTGTTCAACATCGAGCAGGTCGAAGTGGTGAAGGGCCCGTCGGGCACCGACGTCGGCCGCACCTCGCCCACCGGCTACATCAACCTCGTCACCAAGAAGCCGAAGCTCGAAGACAGCTTCGTGGGCTCGATCGGCTTCGGCAGCGCCGACTACAAGCGCGGCAGCATCGACTGGAACAAGTCGCTCAGCAGCGCCAACGGCATCGGCGCGGCATTCCGCCTGAACGCCGTGGTGGAAGACTCGGGCGTTGCCGGCCGCGACTTCGTCAAGAACAAGCACACGGCCATTGCGCCGTCGATCGCGCTCGGCCTGAATTCACCCACGCGCTTCTACTTCGACTACCTGCACGTCGACCAGGACAACGTCCCCGACGGCGGCGTGCCCACCATCGGCCTGCCCAGCTATTCGAACCCCGATCCGACGGCACTCGGCGCACGTCGGCGCAGCTTCCTGAACTTTGCCTCGCCGGTCGATCCGAAGAATTTCTACGGCACGGCCTATGACTTCAACAAGGTGACGGCGGACATGTTCACCGCGCGCGTCGAGCACGACATCACGCCCGATGTCACGCTGCGCAACACCACGCGCTACGGCAAGACGAAGCAGGACTACATGCTGACGTCGTTCATGCTCGGCGGCCTCACGGCCACCGGTGCGCGGCCCGCGGCCGGCACGGCATTCCTCGACACGCTGGTCCCGGGCCTGCCCTCCACCTGGTCGGTCACGCGCAATTCGCCGACCAACAAGAACCAGGAAAACACGATCTTCGTCAACCAGACGAACGTGACCGCCAAGTTCGACACCGGCAGCGTGAGCCACTCGCTCAGCGCAGGCGTCGAGCTGATCCGCGAAGAACAGTCGAACCTGGGCTACTTCGCTCCCGGCGCGTTGTTCAACGGCCAGGCTGTGCAGAACGGCGCCTGGCCGGCCGCGAACCTCTACGCACCGAACCCCTACGTCAACGGCTACAGCCGCATTCAGAGCGGCGCCGACAGCAAGGGCGTGACCAATACGGTCGGCCTCTATGCCTTCGACACCGTCAAGCTCAACGAGCAGTGGCAGATCACGGGCGGCCTGCGCTTCGACCACTACAACACGTCGTTCCAGGGCGCGACGCTGTCGACCGCGACGACCAACCCGGGCCTGACGCTCGGCACGCTGGTGCCTTCGTCGCTGAAGCTCTCCGACAACCTGTTCACCGGCAAGATCGGCGTGGTCTACAAGCCTGTGAAGAACGGCAGCATCTACGCGGCCTACGGCACCTCGGCCCAGCCCCCGGGCGGCGCGAACTTCTCGCTGTCGGCCGCCGGCTCGGGCAACAGCGCTGCGCGCACCGACTTCCTGCCGCAGAAGGCCAAGACCTTCGAGATCGGAACGAAGTGGGATGTGATGAACGACAAGCTGTCGCTGACCGGCGCGATCTACCGCACGGACGTCACCAATGAAGTGGTGCAGGATCCGACCAATACCTCGCTCTACTACCAGAGCGGCAAGAAGCGCGTCCAGGGCATCGAGTTGGGCCTGGCAGGCAGCATCACCGAACGCTGGGGCGTGACGGCCGGGTTCACGACGATGGACACCAAGGTCCAGAGCGGCCCCAACGTCACCGCCGACGGCACCAATGTGCTGGTCTACACCCCGAAGAACGCCTTCACGGCCTGGACCACCTACCAGTTCCCGTTCGGCCTGACCATCGGCGGCGGCGCGCGCTACAACGGCAAGCTGCATCGCGGCACCGACGGCGCGGTGGGAACGCCGGCTTACATCGACGCCTACTGGGTGTTCGACGCCATGGCGTCCTATCGCATCAACAAGAACGTCGACCTCCAGTTGAACGTCTCCAACCTGTTCGACAAGCAGTACGCAGCGGCCATCAACAAGAGCGGCTACCGCTACACGCCGGGTACGCCCCGTTCGGCGAAGATCACCGCGAACTTCGCGTTCTGATCCTTGCCTGCCGGGTTCGCCCGGCACGGTGCGAAACTCGAGCCCCGGCCTGCGCCGGGGCTTTTCTCTTTGCGGAGTTCCCGAAATGATGCTGCATGTGCCCGACGTTCTGAGCCCCGCCCAGGTGCACGAAATGCGCACGGCGCTGGAGGCCACGAACTGGATCGATGGCCGCGAAACCGTTGGCGAACAGGGCGCGCAGGTCAAGCGCAACCGGCAACTGCCGGAGTCGTCGGCCGTCGGCCGAGAACTCGCCAGCACGGTGCTTGCCGCGCTGGCGCGTCATTCGCTCTTCTTTTCGGCAGCGCTGCCCCTGCGCTTCGTTCCACCCTTGTTCAACCGCTACGAGGGGGGCGAGCACTATGGCGTTCACGTCGACGGTGCGGTGCGCGCGCTGCCGGGCAGCGGCCAGCAACTGCGCACGGACCTGTCCTGCACGCTGTTCCTGTGCGATCCGGACGACTACGACGGCGGAGAGCTCGAGGTGATCGACACCTACGGGTCGCACGAGGTCAAGCTGCCGGCAGGCGACCTCATTCTGTATCCGGCGAGCAGCCTGCACCGCGTTCACCCTGTGACGCGCGGGGCGCGGGTTTGCTCGTTCTTCTGGCTTCAGAGCATGGTGCGCGGCGACCAGAAACGCAGCATGCTGTTCGAACTCGACCAGAACATCCAGAAATTGCGGGCGCGGCTGGGCGAATGCGAAGAGACGGTGGCGCTGACGGGCCACTATCACAACCTCTTGCGGCTTTGGTCCGAGGTGTAGCCGGGTGCCTGCGGAGGCTTCGCAAAGCCCGGTAACACCATAGTTATTGCAAATGCGATGGATTCTTATTTATAATCAGGCAACCAACAGCCAGCCCACTGCCGCTTTCACAGCCATGATCGTTTGCGTCTGCCGCCGAGTCTCCGACCGTGAAATCGCACGTCATGTGCGAGCCGGCATGACGTTCGACGAAGTCCAATTCGAACTCGGTGTGGCCACCCAGTGTGGTCAATGTGAAGGTTGTGCGCGCGATATCGTCGCACAGTGCAGTGCCTCGCATCCGGTCGCCGCGCTGAATCGCGAATCGGGTCCGAGGGCGATCCAGCTTGCCAGCTCCATCACGGAAAGCAAGGCATGGAACTCGTCTCGGCACTCGGCGGCAGCCTGATCCTGGTTGCAGGCTCGGTCTGGTGGATTTTTCGCAAGTAACGTCGTAGCGGTTTTGCTGCAATCGGGGCACGTTCCGGCGTGCCCGCACTCGAATGGTTGATCGTGTCTGACCGCTTTGCCCCCCCTCCCTCGGTTTTAGGCCTCTCGCGCAATGTCGTCATTGCGGGAGGCGTCATCCTTTTTCATGCGGCTGCGCTCTGGGCACTGCAAAGCGGACTGCTGCGGCGGGCCGCCGAAGTGGTGATCCCGGTCGAAATACTGAGCCAGTTCGTCGAGCCGCCAAAGCCCAAGGTGGATCCCCCTCCCCCGCCACCGCCACCACCGAAAGTGGCCAAAGCGCCGCCTCCGCCGCGGCCGCAAGCCATTCGCGAACCAAGGCCCACGCCCGCTCCGCAGGCGCCTGTGGGCACCACGGAACCGCCTCCTCCTCCAGCGCCGCCGGCTGCGCCCACGCCACCGGCTCCGCCCGCACTGCCTCCCGCTCCACCGGCCCCACCTGCCGTGCAATTGCCGTCGAGCAACGCCGACTACCTTCAGAACCCCAAGGCGGTCTACCCCGCCATGAGCAAGCGCCTCGGCGAACAGGGCAAGGTGATCGTCAAGGTGCTCGTCGGCGTAGATGGCCTGCCCAAGAGCGCCGAAGTCAAGAAATCCAGCGGTTTCGACCGCCTCGACGAGGCCGCCGTCGAATACATCATGAAATGCCGGTTCGTGCCCGGCAAGGTCAACGGCGTGGTGCAGGCCATGTCCTATGACGCCCCCGTCAACTACGTTCTGAACTAATTTTTCTCTGGAGCAACTTCGTATGGATTCCCAATTTGGCTTGATGAACGTCTGGAATCAGGGCGATTTCGTCACCAAGGCTGTCGCGGTGCTGTTGATCGGCATGTCGCTCGCGTCGTGGATCGTGATCATCGTCAAGGCGCTCGACGTCATCAAGTACAAGCGCCTTGCCAAGCACTCGCAGGACTTCTGGCACAGCGAAGACTTCGCCACCGCGCTGAACAAGCTCGGCAAGGACGACAGCAACCCGTTCCGCGCATTGGCACTCGAAGGCCGTGAAGCGGCAGCACACCACCGCAACACCAAGGCCCACCTGCACGACGCGCTCGACGTGAGCGACTGGATCACGCGCGCGCTGCGCAATGGCATCGACGCATTCACTGCACGCCTTCAGACCGGCCTCGCCATACTCGCCTCGGTCGGCTCCACGGCACCGTTCATCGGCCTCTTCGGCACGGTCTGGGGCATCTACCACGCACTGATGAGCATCAGTTCGGCCGGCCAAGCCACCATCGACAAGGTGGCAGGCCCGATCGGCGAGGCGCTGATCATGACGGCGCTCGGTCTGGCAGTGGCGATTCCCGCCGTGCTCGGCTACAACGCGCTGGTTCGCGGCAACAAGTTCGTGCTGACCAAGATCAACAGCTTTGCCCACGACCTGCATGCCTACTTCGTCACCGGCGCCCGCGTACAGAGCGGCAGCGGCGATGCCATCGTGGTTCCGCTCAAGAAAGGCTGAGCACCATGGCTTTCGGAACACAAGACGAGCCCGATGAGGTGATGAACGAGATCAACATGACGCCGCTGGTCGACGTCATGCTGGTGCTGCTGATCATCTTCATCATCACCGTGCCGGTGATGAAACACGCGGTCAACATCGACCTTCCTCGTGCCAGCAGCGAGCCGGAGCAACCCAAGCCGCAGAACATTTTGTTCAGCGTCACGGCCGATGGCAGCTACTACTGGAACGAACAGAAGATCGACGACAGCGAACTGCCCAACCGCCTCGCCGCCGAAGCCGCCAAGGAGCCGCAGCCCGAGCTGCACATCCGCGGCGACAAGGCCGTGCGCTATGAACGCGTAGCAAAGGCCATGTCGGAAGCGCGGGAGGCCGGCGTTCGGAAGATCGGCTTCATCACGGAACCCGAAACGAAGTAATCCGAATGCGAAGCGTGTGAAAAAATCAATCTTCACGATTGACTTTTTATTGAGAATCATTATCATTCACTCATCGCTTCGACAAGGGAACTCCAGATGCCAGCCACACCGAACGCCTTTTCTGTTCTGAACCATCCGTCGCTCGACCAATCAGGTGGCGGCCATGCGTCGATCCAGGCGTCGCGTCCGGTGCCAATGGTCGAAAGCACGGAGCTTCTCAAGGGAAGCAAGACCGTGGGCATCATGCACAACGGTTCGCTCTACCGCCTCCAAGCCACCAAACTCGGCAAGCTGATCCTGACCAAGTAGGTCACCCAGCCCGCCCTTCGCGCAAGTTTCATCGTGGGGCGACTCAAGGAGATTCATCTCCGAAGGGTCGTTTTTTGCTAGCCAACGGTTCGCCGACTAGCCAAGCTTTTTTTCACGCTGAACGCTCCAAAGAAAACGCCGACCTCGAAGTCGGCGTTTTGCTTTGTGCAGAAAGAACGACTCAGAGGCCGATTGCGGCAATGCCCGCCTTGGCGATCTGCGCATCTTCGTTCGACTTCACGCCGCTCACGCCAACCGCGCCGATGACCTGACCGTCCTTCACGATCGGCACACCGCCTTCGAGCAGGCCCTGAACCGCAGGTGCGGTCAGAAACGCAGTCCGGCCGCCATTGATGATGTCTTCATAGACCTTGCTCTCGCGCCGGCCCATGGCGGCCGTGTGCGCCTTGGCGGGAGCGATGTGCGACGACAGCGCCGCGGCGCCGTCCAGGCGCTGCAGCCAGAGCAGGTTGCCGGCGTCGTCCGAGATCGCGATGGTCACGGCCCAGTTGTTCTTGAGCGCTTCGGCTTCGGCTGCTGCGGCGATGGCCTTGACGTCGGCAAGTTCGAGGAATGATTTGGTCTTCATATTGAGCTCTGGTTGCGTAAAAACCCGAAAGCATAACGGCCGCCCGCCTCTAAACCGCCAAGGCGCTTAAGAACAACCTGCATACGGTCTTTCGGACACCCTCCTCTTGCAGCCACCTAGAATGCGCCCAACTGCGTAGCAGCAACCACAGGAGCTTCGGCCATGAACGACCGCGTCACCACCCTCGACACTTCCACTGGCTACGGCCAGACGTTGCCGCAGGCGGAGCGCCAACGCGTCCTGCGCAACACCTACTGGCTGCTGGCACTGAGCCTGCTGCCTACCGTGCTGGGCGCCTGGCTCGGCGTCAGCACCGGCATCACGCGCTCGCTCACCGGCGGGCTCGGCCTGATCGTCTTCATGGGCGGCGCATTCGGTTTCATGTTCGCCATCGAGAAGACAAAGAACTCGGCCGCCGGCGTTCCGGTGCTGCTGGCCTTCACCTTCTTCATGGGACTGATGCTGTCGCGCCTGATTGCAATGGTGCTCGGCTTCAAGAACGGCTCCGAGCTCGTCATGACGGCCTTCGGCGGCACTGCAGGCGTGTTCTTCGTGATGGCCTCGCTGGCCACCTTCATCAAGCGCGACCTGTCGGGCATGGGCAAGTTCCTGTTCGTCGGCGCGATGGTGCTGATGTTCGGCGCGATCATCAACGTGTTCGTCGGCTCGACCACGGGCATGCTGGTCATCTCGGTGGCCGCCATCGGCATCTTCTCGGCCTACATGCTCTACGACCTGAAGCAGATCATGGACGGCGGCGAAACCAACTACATCACCGCCACCCTGGCCCTGTACCTCGACCTGTTCAACGTGTTCCAGAGCCTGCTGGCACTGTTGGGCATCTTTGGCGGCGAACGCGACTGACCGGGCGAAGCGCTTCAAAGAACAAAGGGCCCCTCGGGGCCCTTTGCTATTCCAGGTCGAACACCGCAATCGACTCGACGTGCGCGGTGTGCGGGAACATGTTGATCACCCCCGCGAAGGTGCATCGGTAGCCGCCCTGATGCACCAGCAGCCCGGCATCGCGCGCGAGCGTCGACGGGTTGCAGCTCACATACACGATGCGCTTCGGCGGCGTCCAGCCATCGGTGCGCAACTCGGGTTGCTGATGCAGGTCGGCCATGGCCTTGGCGAGCGCGAAAGCGCCCTCTCGCGGCGGATCGACCAGCCACTTGTCGGCGCGGCCATCGGCCACCAGCATGGCCGGCGTCATCTCGAACAGATTGCGCGCCACGAACCGGGTCGCTGAGAGGGCGCGTCGCGCGCTCGTTGCAGGCTGGTTCTTCTGGAAGTTGTCGGTCGCGCGCGCCACCAGCGTGTCGCTGCCTTCGATGCCGAGCACCTCGCGCGCCCGGCTAGCCAGCGGCAAGGTGAAATTGCCGAGGCCGCAGAACCAGTCGATGACCCGTTCGTCGGGCTGCACGTCGAGCAGGCGAAGCGCCTTGCCCACCAGCGCGCGATTGATGTGCGGATTGACCTGTGTGAAATCGGTGGGCTTGAACGGCATGGTCACGCCGAACTCGGGCAAGCGGTAGGCGAGCGGCGCGCCGCCTTCTTCCAGCAGCTTCACCGTCTCCGGCCCCTTGGCCTGCAGCCACCACTGGATGCCTTTGTTCTGAGCAGCAAAGGCCTTCAGCCGGTCGATATCGGCGCCCGACAACGGCGCCAGATGCCGCAGCACCAGGGCGATCGTGCCGAGTGCCGTGGAATCGGGTGCGTCGCCGCAGGCCAGTTCGATCTGCGGACAGGTCTCGCGCGCATCCATCGAACCGATCAAAGCACGCAGCGGCATCAGCATCTCGCTGACCTGTTTCGGCAGCACGGGGCACACCTGCATGTCCGCCAGATAGCGGCTCTTGCGCTCGTGAAAGCCGATGAGCACCGTGCCCTTCTTGACCACGTGGCGCACCGACAGCCGCGCGCGATAGCGGTAATGCCATGCGGGGCCTTCCAACGGCCGAAGCACGCTCTCAGGACGCACCTTCCCCAGGTGCCACAGGTTGTCTTCGAGTGCACGCTGCTTCACGGCAACCTGGGCCGCCGCATCCAGGTGCTGCATCTTGCAGCCGCCGCAGGCGCCGGTGTGCAGGCCGAAATGCGGGCAGCCCGGGCGCACCCGCTGCGAGGACTCGCGCCGGATGTGGGTGACCGTGCCCTGCTCCCAGTTGTTCTTGCGGCGATGGACGTTGAACTGCACTTCCTCGAAAGGCAATGCGCCCTCGATGAAAACGACCATGCCGTCGGCCTTGTGGGAAACGCCCTGCGCATCGAGGTCGAGCGACTCGACCTTCAGCCATTCTTCGCCGGGATTCGTGGGGACTTTCTTTTCTTCGATGGATTCCGTCATCCCCCGATTGTCTCAGCGGCCGCCCCCGCTTTTCACCCCGCTAGAACAGCGCGTCCCGCCCGATGCCCGAGCGCGCCAGCTGCCGGCGCATCTTGGCCAGCGCCTCGTTCTGGATCTGCCTGACGCGCTCCCGCGTAAGGCCCAGGCGCACGCTCAGCACCTCGAGCGTTTCAGGCTCGCGGTCATGCAGGCCGTAGCGGCCTTCCAGCACCTCGCGCTCGCGTGCATCGAGCGCGTGGACCCACTGGTCGAGCAGGCGCTCCACCTCGTGCGCCTGCGTCACGCCGCTCGGATTGCCCTGCTCGTCGTCGGAGGCCACGGTGTCGGCCAATGTGAAGCCCTCGTCCCCGCGCGCATCGCCGGCATCGAGCGAGCGCGGCGCTTCGGACAGGGCCAGCAGGTCGGCCACCGCCTGCACGTCGCGACCGAGCAGTGCCGCGATGTCTTCCACGCGCACCCCGTCGGGTCGGCGCGCAAGAAACTCCGCGTCGCCTTCGAGCGCACGCCGGGCACGCAGCACCTGCTGCAGTTCGCGCACCACGTGCACCGGCAGGCGGATCGCGCGCGCCTGCGTCATGACCGCGCGCTCGACTGACTGGCGGATCCACCAGGTCGCATACGTGGAAAAACGGAAACCGCGTTCAGGCTCGAACTTGGTGATGGCGTGCATCAGTCCGAGGTTGCCCTCTTCGATGAGGTCCGACAGCGGCACACCGCGGCCAAGGTAGCCCTTGGCGATGTTGACCACGAGCCGGAGGTTGTGCTCGATCATCGATTGCCGTGCCGCGAAATCGCCGGACCGCGCAGCGCAGGCGGTCTGGAATTCCTCGTCGGGCGTGAAGAGCTCGGTGCGCCGGACCTGGCGCAGGTAGATGGTCAGCGCATCGGCACCTTCGCCGCCGATCAACTCGGTCATTGCGCCTCGCGGCAGCGATGCGTTGAGCGCTACGGGGTCGGCTGGGAGCGCCTCATCGGCAGAGGCGTCCCTTTCGCCGTCATGAGACTTGCCGCCTCGGCCCGCCAGCCCGCGCACAGGCAGTGTGCGGCGGGGGCGGGAGGCAGCCATGGCATCACCGGCCGGGCAGGTAGCGTGACGGATCGACGGGCTTGCCCTGACGGCGGATCTCGAAATGCAGCTTCACGCGATCGGCGTCGCTGTTGCCCATTTCGGCGATCTTCTGGCCCTTCTGAACCGACTGGTCTTCCTTCACGAGCAGCGCCTGGTTGTGCGCATATGCCGTGAGGTAGGTGTTGTTGTGCTTCAGGATGATCAGGTTGCCGTAGCCGCGCAGGCCCGCACCCGCATAAACCACTCGCCCGTCGGCCGCGGCCAGCACGGGGTCGCCGGCCTTGCCGCTGATATCGTAGCCCTTGTTCTTGGCTTCGTCGAAGCCGGCGATCAGCGAACCGCTCGCGGGCCAGATCCAGCCGAGATCTTCGTCGCCCGAACTTCCGCTGCCGGGGCTCGCCGGAGAGGCCGTGACAGGCGCCGCCGGCTTGACCGGCGTGCTGGCACCGGTCGCAGGAACGGGTGCCACCACCGAGGGTGGCACAACCGGCTTGGTGACGGCGCCATCCGATCCGGAAGCCGCGGGAGCGGTTGCAACGGCAGTGCCCGAACCCGAGGGCGGAATCACACGCAGCACCTGGCCCACTTCGATCAGGTCGGCGTTGTCGAGATTGTTCCAGCGGACGATGTCCTGCCAGCGTTGTCCGGTTTCGCTGCCGATGCGGCGGATCGTGTCGCCGGGACGTACCGCGTAGTAGCCGGGCTTGCCGTAGTTCTCGATGCCCGCCAGCGGCTTGCCATTGGCATCGACGGTGATGGGAGAACCGCCAGGCGTGGCACCGGGCGCCCGCGTCATGGTGCCGCGGTCTTCGACGGGCGCCGGCCCGCGCGGTGCGGAGCAGCCCGCGATCACGAGCACGACGGCCAACGTGATGCCCGCGAACAAACTCCGATTGCCAAAACCCTGCATTTGTTATTCCTTCAAGCGATGCCTGATTTTAGGGGGACAAAGTGAACCGCCTCAAGAATGAGGCGCTCAAGCCCACGGGCAGTCTTGTCGATGACGACAAGGGCTTGGCCGCCCTTGGCCGAATGGGTCGGCGCAACGATGCGCCCGCCGACCGCGAGTTGTTCGATCCAGGCCTCTGGAACGGCTTCGCCGCCGGCCGCCGCGATGATGCCGGCATAGGGCGCGCCCTTGGCATAGCCGACCATTCCATCGCCCAGCATCAGGTGAACCGTGGCCAGCCGGAAGTGACGCAGATTGGCGCGTGCACGCTCATGCAGGCCGCGCAGGCGCTCGATGCTGTAGACCTCGGTCGCCACGTGGTTCAGCACCGCGGCCTGGTAGCCGCAGCCGGTGCCGATCTCTAGCACGCGGCCGAGCCGGTCGTTCGGCTTTCCGGCCAGCGCGGGCGCGGCCAGCAGGAGTTCGATCATGCGAGCCACGACGCTCGGCTTGGAAATGGTCTGCCCCAGGCCGATCGGCAGGCTGGTGTCTTCGTAGGCCTGGTTGACCAGGGCGCTGTCCACGAAGCGATGCCGCTCGACGGCGCTCATTGCACGCAGCACGCGCGGATCGGAAACACCCTGCGCCGCGAGCTTTTGCACCATGCGTGCGCGCACGGCGTCCGAAGCCATCGAGGGCGTGGAAGGCACCATGGGCTTGACCGGCACGGCGGGCATGCGCCCGCGCGTGGCAGCCGAAGCGGTGGGTGTCAGGCGAACCGGAAAGCTGGGCCGTTGCGTGGCCATGTCAATTGCCGAGACGGGCCACCGTCTCGCGCCATTGGCCAAGGTTGGCGTGGTCGGTCAGGTCGATCTGCAGCGGGGTGAGGGCGATATGGCCTGCGGCGGTGGCGTGGAAGTCGGTGCCCTCGCCGCTGTCCTTGGCGCTGCCCGCGCCTGCGATCCAGTACATCGTCTCGCCGCGCGGACTGTCCTGCGTGATGACCTTCTCCGCCGCGTGACGACGGCCGAGCCTGCAGACCCTGACCGGCCTCAGTTCGTCGAACGGCCGGTTCGGCACATTCACGTTGAGCAGGAAAGCCGGACCGCCGATCATCTTCTCGCGCTCGATCTGCTGCACCAGCCGGCGCGCCACCTGTGCGGCCGCATCCACGTGCGCCCAGCCCTTTTCGATCTGCGAGAAAGCAATGGCCGGAATGCCGAACAGGTAGGCCTCCATGGCCGCGCCGACCGTGCCTGAATAGATGGTGTCGTCGCCCATGTTGGCGCCGTTGTTGATGCCGGAAACCACCAGGTCGGGCCGGTAGTCGAGCAGGCCCTTGAGCGCGATGTGCACGCAGTCGGCCGGCGTGCCGGTCACGTAGCGGAAACCGTTGTGCGCCTTGTGCACGTAGAGCGGTGCGGCCAGCGTCAGTGCATTCGACTTGGCGCTGTTGTTGTGTTCGGGTGCGACCACCTCGACTTCGGCGATGTCCTTGAGCGCGTCGTGCAATGCGACGATGCCCGGTGCCTGGAAGCCATCGTCATTGGAAATAAGTATCTTCATGGTGCTTTTCGGTGCACCGGATTGTAGGCGTCGGGTGCGTCGCAGCAGGGACAAGGATGCCCCGCCGCGACACCTATCATGCCCGCAGTCATTGCCTCAACATTACCCATCCGAAGGAGACCCGAGCATGCACGCATGGCTTTGCGAAAACCCCATTGGCGTCGACGCGCTGACCTGGAAGGAACTGCCGACGCCCACGCCGGGTCCAGGGCAGGTGCTGATCGAAATCAAGGCGGCCAGCCTGAATTTCCCCGACCTGCTGATCGTGCAGAACAAGTACCAGATGAAGCCGCCCCTGCCCTTCGTTCCGGGGTCGGAATATGCGGGCGTCATCCAGGCGGTCGGCGAAGGCGTGACGCACCTGAAGGTCGGCCAGAACGTGGCCTGCCTGTCGGGCACCGGCGGCTTCGGCACCCACACGCTGGCACCCGCCGCGCTGTGCATGCCGCTGCCCGAGGGCTTCGGCCATGTCGACGCGGCCGCGTTCATCATGATCTACGCCACCTCGTGGCATGCACTGATGGACCGCGCGCAGCTCAAGGCCGGGGAAACCGTGCTGGTGCTGGGTGCAGCAGGCGGCGTGGGGACTGCAGCCATCCAGATTGCCAAGGCTGCCGGTGCCAAGGTGATTGCTGCCGCTTCCACCGACGAGAAATGTGAACTGTGCCGATCCATTGGTGCCGATGCGACGATCAACTACACGACCCACGCATTGCCCAACGGCTTTCGGGACGCCATCAAGGCGGCAACCGACGGCAAGGGCCCCGATGTCATTTACGACCCCGTGGGCGGTGATTTTGCAGAGCCTGCTTTTCGCTCCATTGGCTGGCGCGGCCGCTATTTGGTGGTGGGTTTTGCATCAGGCCCCATTCCATCGCTGCCATTGAACCTGACCCTGCTGAAAGGCGCGTCGCTCGTGGGCGTGTTCTGGGGCGATTTCGCCAGGCGCGAACCCAAAGCCAATGCGCAGATGATGGCCGAATTGGCACAGTGGTACGGACAAGGAAAGATCAAACCGGTGATCGACAGCACGATGCCGATGGCCGAATTGAAGGCCGCGTATGCCCACATGGGCTCGCGCGGCGTCAAAGGAAAACTCGTGATGGTGAACTGAGCGAGCCTCGTTTCAGCATCCATAAAAAAGCCCGCATCAGCGGGCTTTTTTATTGATAAAAGTTCGGCGACTCGGGGCGCTTACTTGATCTCGTAATCAGAAAGCGACTTGCCGGCAGCCAATGCTTCGGTCACCCAGCGTGGCTTGCGGCCACGGCCACCAGACCAGGTTTCGCCTGTCGGACCACGGTATTTGGCAGCTGCCTTGGGTGCCGCGGCACCTGCACTGCGCTTGGCGGCCGGACCGCGGCCGCCGAGCTTCAGGTCGGAAGCGGTCAAACCGAATTCCGCAATCTTCTTGCGCAACTCCTCGATCACGCCTGCGCGCTCCTGGTTACGGAGGTCTTCGGCCTGCTTGCGCAATTGAGCAATCTGCTCGTCGTGCTTCTTGATCTGGGAATTGATATCGGCGAGTGTCGAAGCCATTGTTGGACTCCTGAAATTGAAAACGGGTGGATTTTAATTCAGTTTACATTTGCCACAAGTACGCCGACCCCAAAAAAATGGCAGCACCAATCGGTGCAATGCAACAGGGCGCAACGCAAAGCAGATCGCTTTCGCGCGGTATATCGAGGGGAAACAGGAGGGAAAGTTCGAGGCAACTGCTGCAACGAGCGATTTGCCAAAAATGACAACGCCGGGTAAACCCGGCGTTGTATTTGCTTGAGTGCTATTTGGAAATAGCACGAAGAAGTTGTTTTTTGGGGTGGCTGATGGGACTCGAACCCACGACGACCAGAATCACAATCTGGGACTCTACCAGCTGAGCTACAGCCACCGCAGAGCCCGCAATTGTAGCGTCAAAAATCGCGATTTTTGCTTCGGCGACTGCGACATGGTTTGAAATTCATGTTCAGCCTGCCGCAAGAGGGCCCGACGCCGACACACCCTCCTCGATCTTGATCGATCCATCGGATCGTTCGCAGGTGCCGATCAGGAGTCCACTGGCAATGGCGTGATCGCGCAATTCGCCCAGTACCTCGTCACGGCCCGGCTCTTCGGAAAACACCGGAACGGTGCCCAGCGCAAACAGCTGGAAGGCATAGCGATGCACGCCGTGGCCGGGCGGAGGGTCCGGAGGCAGCCAGGTCGCCTGCAGGCTCGAATTGAGCCCGACGTGCAGGCCTGCGCCTTCGCGATCACCACCGGGAATGGCCGCCTCTGCCAGCGCGCCGTCTTCAGGCGCCAGCCCGACCACGATGGCATGCACCAGCGGATTGGGCGTGGGCGAGTCGGCGTCCTCGACGACCAGCACCAGCGATGCGGCGCCCTTGGGCAGCCCCGTCCATTGCAAGGGAGGCGAAACGCCCTCTCCATCGGCCGTGTAGCGCGACGGAATCGGTGCATGGTCGGCGAACGCCAGGCTCGTCAGCGTCATCGAGGCCATGCCTTCGCGCAGGCCGAGCGTGTTGAAGACGATGTTGTCCAGGCCGGCGCGCACGCCGTGCAATGCACGGCCGACGGCTTCAGGTAGTTTTTCGAGCATGCGGCAGGTATAGCCCCGCATGCGTCCGCCCGCTGTAGGACGCCACAGCGCCCTGGCCGCTGCCCTGCAGCAAAAATCCTCGCTCGCACGCACCGATGCGGATCGCGGGTGCGACCGCTCACATGGCTCCGCTATCATCGACGCGGCCCGCGCAGCCGGGCGCGGCGCTTCGCCACTTCCACCTCACCAAAGGAATTTCTTCATGAGCATCGTCTGGACTATTCTGATCGGGTTCGTCGTGGGTCTTGTGGCACGCGCCGTGAAGCCCGGCGACGATTCCGCCGGCTTCATCGTGACCACGCTGATCGGCATTGCAGGCTCGCTGATCGTCACCTACGTCGGCCAGGCCATGGGCTGGTACACCGCAGGCCAGGGCGCCGGCTTCATCGCTTCCGTGCTGGGCGCGATCGTTCTGTTGATCCTCTACGGCCTGATCAAGCGCAAGAGCTGATCCCCACGCGGCCTTGCCGTCGCCGCGCAGCGCGGCAAGGCCAAGCCAGGCCGCGAACCCCATGCCCCGCAAGCCACGCGCCAGGCACCACGTCTATGTGGTCGAGCTCGACGATCGCGTGTGGAACAGCAGCCGCTTCAGGCGCGCCAATCCCAACTACCAGCTCGGCAAGCCCTTCGTCTACGTGGGCATGACTGGCCTGGACCCGGACATCCGCTTCGACAAGCACAAGGCCGGCATCCAGGCCAACAGCTTCGTGCAGGCGTTCGGCTTGCGGCTGCTCCCCGCGCTCTACGAGCGCCACAACCCGATGCCTTATGACGACGCGCGCCTCATGGAGGTCGACCTCGGCATCGCATTGCGCAAGGCCGGCTACGGCGTCTGGCAGGCCTGACGCGCCGCGCCATGCGAATCGGGGTTCTCAGGAGTAGGTGACCCAGTCCCCGTACGCCGGCCCATCGAGATGCGGCAGCGTGTTGTAGGTCACCAGCATGTGGCGCTTCGGCGTGAAGGCGAACTCCGTCACCGAGGTGTTGCGGATGCGCAGGTTGAGTTCGATGGTCGTCTCGGCGCTCGTGCCCAGTACATGGCCGACCGCGGTGCTGATCGGCCCTCCACTCGACACCACCAGCACCTTCGCCCCGTGGTGCCGGTCGCGCACATGGTCGAGCGCCGTCGTCACGCCGGAGAGAAAGTCGACATAGTTCGGCATGCCGACCGGTGCCGTCCTGCCCTGCATCCATGCGCCCAACCCTTCGCGCAACAGGCGGAAGTGATGGCGGTACATCTCGGGTGAATCGGGCTTCTCGAGCTTGCCCTCGTGAATGGTGGCAATGACCGCCTCGCTGTCGTACTCGTTGAGCCCGGGCCACGGCAGCACATCGTCGCGCTCGAGCCCGAGGCCCTTGGCGATGCCTTCCCAGGTCTGGCGATGCCGCTTCAGGGTGCCGGTGATGACGGCATCGAACTTCATGCCGCGCTCGCGCCAATACTCGCCCAGGCGCACGGACTGTCGGTGCCCGAGCTCGCTCAGGTTGTCATAGTCGGCGGCGCCGAAGCTGGCCTGCCCGTGGCGCACAAGGTAGAGGGTTCCCATGCGCCGGATTCTGGCAAGAAGCGCGGGCGACGCTTGTCCCTCGTGCGACCAAAAAAAAGCCCGGGTCATCGACCCGGGCGTTTGTCGTGCGCGGCGCCTTGTCAGCGCGCTGTGGCAACGGGCAGCGTGTCCGCCGGCTTCGGCACGAGGATCTTGGCCTTGAAGCGTTCCTTCAGAAGGTCGTAGTAGGCGGCAGCCTCGGCAGCGGTGACCGACTGGCCGACCTGCGCACTTTCCTGCTGCGCCTGCTCCGGCGTCGGCGGCGTGCGCGGAACCACCTTGGTCACGCGGACCACCGAATAACCCTGCGCACCCAGGTCCACGCCCACCAGCGAAGGCAGCTTGGCCGCATCGGCGCGCAGCGCGGCATCGATCACGGGAAGGGGCTGCGACTGCGCATCAATGCGCGAGACCGTGACCGGGGCGCCGAAGGTTGCGCCGTCCGCCTTGGTCGTCCAGGCCGCGAGCTTGGCTTCGCCTTCGGCCTTGGCGAGCGCGGCGGCACGCTCGGTGACGAGCTGCGCGCGGATCTTTTCCTTGACCTCGGCCAGCGGGATCGGATGCGCGGGCGTGTACTGGGTCACGCGGCCCGACGCGAGCTGGCTGGAGCCAACCTCGATCGCCTCGGTGTTCTGCTTGCGCTCGAGCGAGTCGCTCGCATACAGCGCGCTCAGGAAGTTGCGGCTGGCCAGCGGACCCTTCGCGCCCGGCGCGGGAATGCGCGGGACATTGGTCGCTGTCTGGATCGTGAGCTTGAGCTTCTCCGCGGCGGACTTGAGGCTGTCGGGCTGCTGGTAGACCGCATCGGTGAACACCTCGGCGGCCTTCGCGAATTCCTGCGCGGCCTGTGCGGCGCGGACTTCGCCTTCGATGGTCGCGCGCACTTGTTCGAAAGGCGGCACCACGGCCGGCTTGATGTCGACGAGGTGGATGATGTGATAGCCGAACTCGGTTTCGACAATGCCGCTGATCTCACCCTTCTTCAGCGCGAACATCGCATCCTCGAACGGCTTGACCATCGCGCCCTTGGTGACGAAGTCGAGGTCTCCGCCCTTCTCCGCCGAGCCCGGGTCCTGTGAGTTCTTGCGCGCCACGTCACCGAAGGTGTTCGGCGCCTTTTTTACATCGGCAAGCAGTTGCTCTGCCTTGGCCTTTGCCTTGGCACGATCGGCGGCCGCCATGCTGGCCGGCGCGGTGATCAGGATGTGGCTGGCGCGGCGTTCTTCCTTCGTGCCGAAGCGCGCGGTGTTCTGTTCGTAGTAGGTCTTGAGATCGGCTTCGCTGACGACGACGTTCTTCTTGGCCGCATCGAGGTCGAGCAACAGATATTCGATGTTGGCCTGCTCGGGCGCCTGGAACTGCGAGGTGTGGTCCTTGTAATAGGCCTCCACATCGGCGTCGCTCACGGTCACCTTCGAAGCAAAGCTCTCCGGCGTGAAGCGCGCCACCTGGATTTCGCGGCGGTCGTAGAAGGCATTGACCGTGGCGGCCACCAGCGCGGGCGGCGTGAGGGACGTGCCCGAGACGCCGAGCAGCACCTGTTGCGTGGACATGTCGGCGCGCACCGAGGCTTCGTACTGCTCGGGCGTTCGGCCCGTCACGCGCAGGAAGGTTTCGCGGTCGAACTTGCCATCGGGCGTGCGGAACGAGGCGAGGCCCTGGTCCTGCGCAAAGATCCGCCCCAGGCGGTCTTCGGACACCGTCATGTTCGCCTTGGCGGCCGCCGCGGCCAGCACGCGGTCGCGCACCATGCGCTCCAGCGTGGCATAGCGCAGGGCGTCCGAGTCGAGCACCGTCGGATCGACGTTGGGCGACTGCTGGCGGATGCGATCGCTCTCGATGCGGTGCTGCGCGTCCCACTCGGGCTTGGTGATGTCGTGGCCCTCGATGCGGGCAACCTTCTCGTCGCTGCCGGAGCCCTGATAACGTTCGACGCCGAAGAGCACGAACGACGGAATGATCAGCAAGAACAAGAAAATCATGACGATCTTGTTGTACTTGCGGAAGAAATCAAACATGCTTGGACACTCTTTTTCGACGGAAGTCGGACGGCAATAAAAAAGGCGAACTGGTGTTCGCCTTTGCATCTGGGTGGTGGTGGGTGCTGAGGGGCTCGAACCCCCGACCTACGCCTTGTAAGGGAACAGGATTCCCTTACAAATCAACGAGATAGCAAGCTTACCAACCATTCGCTACCAACTTTGGCGCGTAGCGACGGCAGATTCTACTCGGGGCGGCGATGGCTAAAAACCCTACGCTAGCTCTGCGATGGATCCATTCCACCCACACCCGTTATTGGCCTTCTCCTGATCAGAATGCTTTTCTTTTCCGGTTGACTGATGTCTACGGGCTCCAGACGAGGCAATCCGTCATCTTTCAACCATGGCGGGCGATTTGCTGTCGCTGCTTTCGCAGCCCTTACGAATGCCTCGGTGACGTCTGCAGTAGCACTCGCTTCAATCTGAGACAACCGCGAGTTCATGCTTCGAAGGTTGGAAAGAATCTCGCCAAGCATCTCGTCGGTTGCTGGCGGCGCCACAGGTGCGCCAGCCTCGGGATTTTCATCAACGGCCGCTCTAAAGTCTTCGTCGAAACTCTCCCAGTGCGCATCGAACGACTTTTTCAGCTGAGCCTCGGTGAGCCGCGTTTCACCTAGCGCCGAGTTCAGCGTGGCAGCGAGCTTGTACATCTCATCGCGCGTGGGCCTGGTGTGATTGAACTGAGCCAGAGGCCCGAGCACGTCTGTAGGCTCCAAGTCAATCAGCAGCGTGCAAATCCTATTAGTCGGAACACCCTTTGCGATGGCACCCGCCTCAAAAAGGATCCAAGGCGCAGTTTTGTTGCGTTGCGTCAAGCAAAAAATTCCAACAGAAGACTCTTGGAGTTGGCTACCAATGTCGCCAAACCACTGCGCCCCGCGTTGAATATCTTCGGATGAGAGCCAAGGACGTGCAGCCTGAATGACTGCCATTACCCATTCCCTAAGCACTTGCGCAACAGCATGGCTGCGTGGCCCCGACCAGCTGACAAACACCTTCATGAGCGACCTCATCGTTTTTGCGGATCACTCAGCCAAAGGCGGCTGTGAACCAAGGACTCAATGTAACGTGATGCTTGGCTTCACAACGCGTTGAGCGCGGCAAATTTTCTGCCATTGCGCCTCCACAAGACTGCGGCAAGGCAAGGTAGGAAGCCCCTCCGTTTCCAGCGACGGCATTAACCATATGAAAGAGAGGGAAATAACTGGTCTAGACCACCTCCAAGCGGCCCATGCATTTTTTCAATCACTACACGCCGGTCGATTATCACGTGGAACGACGGCGATATTTGACCACTGCAATCAAAGTCTTCAGCATCCATGCGGTCTGCCGCAAGAAATCATCTCCAAAGCCAATGTTCATGCGGCATACGCGATGATGCCCTTGCTTCTGCGCGGGGTGTGGGCACTTTGACTGTTGACGACGCCGTCAACAGGTGTTACTCATTTTTGAGTAAGTGTGCGCTCCGGGCGCTAAACGCCATATGTAGTGGGTTGTTGAGCCACGACACCCTAGATATAGTTTCCCCAAGTCCTGTTTCTGGAGGTCCAGAAACACAGAAGGGTCAGACCTGGTTGCACAGATCTGACCCTCTGGCCCCACCTGTTTTAGCTTGGCGGGGGAAACGAACAGCGAAAAACCATTCGTGCCTAGACAGCGCAAATATTTTTGCATTTCGCGAAGACGGCGCCAAGCACTTTTTTTTGGGTATCCAAAATGAGTAGCAACTTGTGTGTCGAAGTTACGCACGTGAATCTAGACGGTTTTTCAGTCGTAGAGGTAGGTGCTGTGCTGAATGGTCGCCAAATGTGGCGCCTTCCTGTGGCCGCAGTCGTGGCGATGTATCGTGCGGGAGCGCGCTTTTTCATAAGGCTCAGCAACGGCAAGGCGGTGGAGATCTACCCCGATGACCGCATGCGCGACAGCGACATTTCGCTCCGCACTGCCGCGGACAAAATCGTCGCCCCTGCGCTCCGTTCGCTGCCTCAGTTTCCGAACTGATCCGACCTCGACACGTGGCGACGGCCCTCGGCCCGCGCCACGCAGTCAGGCCAACTTAGTAAGCCATTGATATTCAATGGCTTTTTTCATTTCCGACTTGGAGCAAGAACGACCCTGTGCCATCCCCACGCCCGTTTATTAACAGCGTGCCGCATCTTCAACCCGCACCGCTTATCGGCCTCAACCAATCGACCGCCGCTTCATCCGGCGGCATCGCTCGCAGCCGCTCGTCGCGCCAAAGGTCGCGCGCGACTTCCTCCAACTGGAGAGGATCGACCGTATGCCATTGCTGCTGCAACCGGTGCGCGCAGGCAGCAATCCAGAGGGTTGCGGGCACGTTTTCCATAAGCACATATTACTGTATATTTATACAGTGCTATGTGACGTTTACATCCTCTACCAATCCGGCGAACCACGCCCCGAAGGCCAGGCAAAAGCTCACCCGGTTCGCGGCTGGCTGTGCTTCGGGGACGCGGGCCGGAGCTACCCGCACGAGGAAGCGCATCTGCACCGAAGCAGGACAGACCCCACCGAGGTAGTTGCCTTCGTGGACTACGCGCATGTGAAGAAGATCAAACGCGGAGGCCTGCGAATCGAGGGCCAGCAGGAGCACGGCTATCGGCAATACTGGCGGCAGGTTTGGTGGTGCATTCCTGTGACCAAGGAGGAGCCGACGATCAACCGCTACGGATCCATCCGGGCGGCCGTCTTACAAATTAACGCCACGGACGCAGCATGCGCTCTAGACAGGAATCGCTTCGACTGACCGCTTTCGCTCACCGCGTCGGCCTCGGCGGTTTCGGCGGGTACGGAAAATTCACAAAGGGATCGGCCTCTCCCTCAAGATCGCTCCACTTGAACTCGTAGCGCTCCGCCACAGGCCAATCGTCTGCGTACTTGATCTGAAAAAATCTTCCAATGGCATCCACCCATCCATCGCGGCCGCCCTCCAAGGTGCGATAGCTCGTCAGGGAATTGAAATCCTCCCCTCGAAACTGCGCAGCCAAGATGATCGCGCACCCGCCGATGGCGTCGAGCGCATGTTCAAACGTGGCGCGCTTGAAGTTTGCGTGGCGGTCGTGCTTGGACTCGTTGTAAGCCTTGTACCAAGGCAGTGACACGCCATCGTGCCATTTTGCAAAAGGCTTGCGAACCCGCATTGCTCCATCCCACGTCGGCACACGCACCTCGTAGGAAGACAGGCGATGCGACGCATTGATCTTTATGTAGTCGTACATCGTGGGGAAGCCGTCGTCGGCATACCCGTTGGCCTGAAGAATTGCCTTGCAATTTGCCTCCACTTCAATGCAGGCACGCATCAGCAGTTCATGGATGCGAAACGAGTAGCAGTTGAGGTTCTGATCCGCCGGCTCAACGAACTCGAAGAGTCTCTTGAGATCGTCCTGGAGCAGCAAAAACGCACGGACATAGTGCGCGGGCTGCTTTGCGTACGCGGCATGCGAGACATAGCGGCCGTTCCCATTGTTGGCATAGGAGCCATCGATAAGTTGGCGGCTGACAAGCCTAAAAGGACGATCGAGCGGCATTGTGGAATTTCTTTGAAGTCAGAGCCGCAACAGGCGGTGATGCGTTCAGCGCTCCGCGTTTAACGTGGGACCAACTTCAGCTCCTGTGAAGTGGATCGGCTAGGCGGCTTGCCGAAAGAGGGCTCGGGTGGAGGAAATGGGAGCCCTCTAATGGTTTCCGCCCCTGGAATCGGTGCAGGCACGACAGCGGGCGGCACAACAGCGGGCGGCACAACAGCGGGCGGCACAACAGCGGGCGGCACAACAGCGGGCGGCACAACAGCGGGCGGCACAACAGCAGGCGGCACAACAGCAGGCGGTACAACAGCAGGCGGTACAACAGCAGGCGGCACAACAGCGGGCGGCCGGACAGCAGGCGGCACGACAGCAGGCGGCACGACAGCAGGCGGTACAACCCCCGCTGTCGCATCGACCGGTACCGCCTTGAGCCCCAATACTGCCCTGTTTACTAGTTCGCGAATTCCATGAGGCTGGCATGAACTCTCCATCACGAGCAGAAAGTTCGCCACCTTTGTATAGCTAAGATACTTACTCGCTTGTGCGTCGACAATCAGCCCATCGCCTAGCGCCTTTTGCGCATTCAGTGCTGAAATCACCAAGCTCTGGACGGCTTTTACATCGGGGGAGAACACGTAAGTCTCCGAATAGCCATCGATGGTGGCAGCGCCAAACGCAAAGAGAGCTGCGGTGTTCGCGATGACCTTCGGAGTGGAGTTTGCGAGACCAAGTGCGGTCGCGACCACGCCCCCGGTCAACACCGTTTCCCGTCGCGCAAATCTCAGGTGTTGGTCGGCAGCTCCGAGGCGAGAGAAATAGCGAGTGCAATTCGCGGAGATGAGCTCCATCCCTTCGCCAAGAAGCGTCGCGTGGTGTTCTGAAGATGGAGTTCTGCGCGCTTGAGTGAGTGCGGCATTGAAGGCGAAATACACGTCCAGACCTTCCGCCGGAGAGAGGCTCGAAGCGTTTATCTCTGGGTCCGATGCAATGGATGGTGGAGGCTTTACGGAATAGCTGCCGCAGGCTGTCAGCGCCGTGAGGCACAACAGCAGAAGAAAGGATTTCATGAACTCCTCCAATTTTTTTTGTGCGTAGCTGGACGCCAGTGCTCCCCCTTCGCTCGCAGCGAGCAACCATATGGTTGCACGGCCGCAACTCCTATCGCCTGAATATGGGATGGTCGCGCTCCGTTCCATAGCGTTGATTCGCGATACAGAGAAAGCAGCGGCATGCCGCCATGCACCTCTCCCCCATTTGTCTCAAACATGCGGCTGTTCCAGCACTTCGAAGTTGAAACTCAGTCTCTCTCGTGCTGGCAATGGGGCGAAGCCCGGGGCATACAAATGCTCTTCATCATTTCCCCGATCAATTGAGGTGTACTAGAGTCATTCGGCCGAGGCGTTCAGTCGGCAAGCAATCTGCGGTCGTTACGGGAGATGCCCAGTAATACTTTCACTTCGGCATCTCGCTGCTCAACGATGATTCGACCGCTTCGAAGTAGCTCTGCACCTCGTGCAGCCAAGTCTCCGAGGATCGCGGATCGATCCGCGACACGCTGGCAGGCAGCGGACTCGCTTGTAGCTTGGTCCCGATCACGGGAGGCGAAGACGGTGAACTGATTACGCAGCCGCTCAGCATCGCCGGCAGCAGCGCGGCGGCGACCATCGAGTGCAGCCAGTTTCGTTTCGTAGGCATTGACGTTTTCCTGTTGAGCTTTGGCATGGGCCGCCTGCATTGCAATCACGCGCTGAAGATCAGCGAGCGCGGCGAGTGCGCGGCGGGTGTTCTCGGCCTCACGGTCGAGCTTTTCATCGGAGACGGCTTTCTGCGCCGCCGCGGTATCGGCCTTGGCCTTGAGCACCTGCGTTCGCTCGATTCCCGCCACGGTTAGAGCCAGCACCAGCAGGAACGCCCACAGCCACGACGGCACGATGTCGAGCAACTTGCTCATGGGTTGCCCCAGCACGGAAGCTCACCGACTCGCGCATTCATTTGCAAAGCACCTTGTACGCGCGCGCCGTCGCCGCCTTGCGCTCGGCCAGCTTGAGCCGCTTCGGGCCGTTGACGCGCCCGGTGATGTCGTAGACATCGCCACGCTCGGCCGCCGGCAGACAGTCCTTGAAGTCCGCAAAGAACCAGCACGCCGAGAACGCCGCATGCTGCGGCTGCAGCAGCAGCTCGGGGTTGGCGCGGTAGTTCACACCCATAGCCCGCCCAGCGGCGATGTAGGCATCCTCCCAGGTCAACTGAATCAGGCCGCGGCCGTGAAATCCCTTGTAGCGCAGCATGCTCAGCCCTCGCGGGTTGCGCAGGTAGTCCTCCGCGCGATAGCCGCTTTGCACGAACAGACTCGGGAAGATCTCGCGCAGCCGCGCGGCCGTCGTGTAGTTGAGGTTCTCCTCGACCTTCTCCAGCTCGTCAGATTCGATGGTGAGCTGACCGAGGAATGCGGCCACCGCGCTGTCGGAATGGATGCCAAAGCGGTTCATGCCGTCCGCCAGGTGCAGCACGTAGCGCTCGGCGTTGGCGCGCGTGGCGCCGGTGCAGTCGATGAGGGTCTGTGTGTCGATCATGGCTTCTTAAACTCCTTTGCCGCGGTCTTCGCGGCTTGGTTGGCGGTCTGTGCGGCGGTCTGCGCAGTGCTCGCGGCTTCACCCGCTGTCTGCGCAGCGCTCGCCGCGGTGCCGGCCGCTTGGTTCACGCGGCCAGCAAGGGAAGTGAGGCGGTCGCCGAACGCTTCGCGCAGTCGGTCGATTTCCGCGAGGTGGTCGTCGCGCTGGCGCGTCATCTGCGCCTCGGCATTGCGCGTGGCCCAGAAGTAGCCCGAGCCGAAGCCGCCGAGGAACAGGCTCCCGACGACACCCAAGGTCTCGAAGAGGCGGCGCCACTGGCGCGGCACGCGCATGCGCGGCTGCTCTTCATGCAGCGTCCGGTCGGCGTCGATGTGCGATTCACTTTGCATTTCGTTGGTCCTTCAGTTGGCGAACGAGGTCGCGCAGCGAGCCCAGTTCGAGGGTCTGCGCGGTGAGCGTTTCGTTCATGGCCTTAATCTGGCCTTTCATCTCCCACAGCTCCTGCAGCGCCTGGTTGCGTTCGGCCGCGAACTTGTCGGCGCGCTCTTCGGCCTTCACCCGCGCTGCACGCTCGCCTTCGAGCAATGCTTGCCAGGTCGCAAGCGCAGCAATCTGGCCTTCGCTGTCGGCGCGCTCTTTGGCTTCGGTCGGCTGCTGCGCGCGCCAGACCCTGTAGCCACCGGCAACGGAAAGAATCAGCGCCGCAAGCTGCGCGATCGGATTGCCGGCGATGTCGCCCATGTCCATGTGGTGCCTCTTCTCTTTCTCTTAGATTTCGACCTGCACGAAGGGCATGGCGGGCGCTTGACCCTCGATCACGCCGTCGCGCACAAAGACCTGATCGCCCACGGCGCCGACACCGCGCGCCGTGAGCACGCCGCCGCCAGGCAGCGCGAGTCGCGCGATCTCGCCGTCGATGGCGGTGATGGTTGCGACTTGCAGCGGGTAGCTCGGCAGCAGTGCAAGGAAGGCGGAATAAACGTTCGTTGCCACGCTCACACCTCCACATGCGTTTCGAGGGTGATCGACTGGCGCAACACCGGACGCTGCCAATCCACCGACGTGCTGCGCACGAGCCCGAGATGCGTCTCGGCGCCGTCTTCGTAGCGCACGAGTGCGCCGGGCAGGATGAGGCCCGTTTCGGGCAACACCTGAAGCCGCAGGCTGACGCTCGCTTGTGCGCCTGTGTCCGAGAGCACCGCGAGCCCACGCTGCGCGGCCGCATCGCTGTGTGTGGCGAGGGCATGCGTCACCATCGGCGCCACGCTGTCGCCAGCCGTGCCGCTGCGGGTGATTTGCCCGAGCACGCCGGCCGCGTTGGCGCCGGCCACGAACACACGGTTGTAGTCCGGCTTCTTCAGCGGCTGGATACCCTCAATGGATACAGCAGCCGCAGGCAGCACGAAGTTGGGCGTCAAGGTGTCCCAGTTCCACGGCGCCGCGGGGTAGCGCGGCATGACGCGCAGGGTCGCATCGGTGGCGTGCGGCTGCACGATGGCGCCGGCCGCGCTGGCGATGTCGAGCACCGCGCCGATGTAGCTCCCTTGGAAGCTCCACGTTCCGCCGGGCACGGTCCAGTCGGTCAGACCGAAGTCGATGTCCCAGCCGATACCCACGCCGTTGTAAGTCAGCGCGAGGTCGAGCAGTTGCGCCACGCTGCGCGCGGAGGCCGACGCATGGTTGAGGATCGGCGCATACGGATCGTCGAGCATGGCCGCCCTCCCCTTGCCCTGTACCTGCACCCTTGCATCGCCGAATCTGCGGTCACGATTGCAGTCGGTCGCAGCCAGGCGATACGGCACACCGTTGACGGTGGCGAGGATCTCCACCGGTGCCGCATGAATGCCGCGCCGGATGACGGGCCATGCTGCGCCGGGCAGCGTGGCGCTCCATCGCCATGTCCACGAGTCCGCATCGAGGCTCATGGAGAAGGCCGAGGCCTCGATCACCTCGCCGCTGTCGATACGTACGAGGCTGATGCTGTTCTGCACGATGTAGGCCCTCCTGATGGGCACGGTGATGATTTCGCCGCCGGGCGGCGTGGTGTGCCGCTCGCACACGAAGACGAGCACGCCCGTGGCGAGCGGCCCCTCTGCAAAAACGAGCGCCGTCGAAGGCAGGTAGCAAGGCTCCTGTGCCGGCGGCACGACGATGGAGACGCCCGGCAGCGGACGCATGAATTCCTGCCAGCGCGAACGAGTACCGGCTGCGGTGAGTCCGGCTGCGCGTGCGGGCTCTTCGCGCAGCAGGTCTCGCTTCACCGCCTCCTGCCAGCGGGCTTGCGCCGCGGCGCGCAGGCGGTTGGCATCCTGATGCCGCATGGACCACGCAGCCGGCAGCACGCGCACGGCTTCCTGCCAGCGGCTCACGCCGCCGGTGCGCACCCGCTGCACGTCCTGAAACCTTGCATCCGCCGCAGCACCGACGCGCAGCGCGTCCTGATGCCGCATGCCGGCGACCACTCGAGTGGCCTGCACGTCCTGCCAGGCAAGTGCCGCGCGCCCAGCAACCGGCGCGGCGCGCTGCCATTTGGCGCGGGAGGTTGCGCGCACCGGCTGCACCGCCTGAAGCTCTGCGCTGACGGGTGACTGCACAGATGCAGCGAGCTGCCACTGCGCACGCGCACGCCCCACCAGCGGGCGTTCGACCGCGCTGTCGTAGCGCAGGGTGCCGGTCAGCATGAAGGCAGGCAGCGCAATGCTTCCGCCGGCGGTCGCGGTCGGCGGCCGTTTCACTGTCGCGGCGCCAAGCACGATGAACGAAGGCAGCGCGATGCGGCCGGTCGCATAGACGGCATCGCTCGGCGTTGCCACGTCATCGCCGAAGACGAGCTCGACCGGCGAGCCGGTCAGCGGCGGCCTGTCGAAGACGAGATCGCTAGGCACCGAGGATCACCGTCCCGAGCAAGAACGTGCCGCCGGCATAGATCTGACCCTCGGGATCGCCCGGCGCCGGGTCCACCGCAGTGATCTTGACCTGTCCACTGCCAGACGGGCCGCTCACGGTGAAGTCCTCGACCCACACGCCATCCGCGGTTTCGAGGCGGCCCCACGTTGCGACGCCGGTTGCCAATGCGATGTCACCGGCCGCGTCGGCCTGCGCGAGCACGAGCATGCCGCCACTGACGACACCTTCAGGATCGGCCAGGACGGCTGCAGCGAGCAGCGTGGTCTCGGCACCGCCCGCGCTTGGCTTGATGCCGCCGTAGACCTTGAACTTCGCACCGGTGCCCATGTAGCTCATGAGCGCCGTGAGCATGAAGTTGATCGCGAACACGTTCATGCGACCAACTCCACGCCGCCGCCCGCCACCGTCAGGTTGTCGGCCACCACCGCCCGGTGGTTGTGCTGGTAGTCGTAGGCGATGACGGTGTACGCCTCGGCCGAGTCGATGTTCGTGAACACATAGCTGCCCGTGGTCATGTCGCTCCATGTCTGCCCCACGGTGGCACCGTCGCGCTCTCGAATCAACCGCACGCGGCGGCGCAGCGGCGTGTTGGCGGGCAGATGCTTTTCCTTGACGGTGCCAATCAGCCGAGCCTCGGCGCCGAGGATGTTGAAGTTGCGGTAGAGGCGCTGTTTGGTGACCGGAACCACGCCCGAAAACGACGCCGCCGCCAGTCCGGCGGGCAAAGGCAAAGACGCCTCCAAAACAGAGGGCCGCGTCTCGTCCGCAAATGGTGCTGCGGGCGGCGTGAACGAGTCCAGGTAAAGCCCGGTTCCCCGAATCACCCGCACCTCATCCATCAGACCCGCATAGTCGTAGGCCGCATTGCGCGCCGACACCTGCGCGCCGAGTGCGAAGTAAGACGGCTGGGCAGTGAACGATGCGGTGTGCGGCACGCTGTTTTCGAGCACACCATCGACGAACAGACGAATGACGCCGTTGCGCTTGGAGACTGCGATGTGGTGCCAGGCGCCCCAGAGCGACGAGGTGCCGGAGACGATGTAATTCGTCGTGGACCCATTCCAGCCATAGAAGGACAGCAGGCCTGCCGAGGTCACCAGCACCTGCCACGCCGCTTGACCCGACAGGTAGTGGTCCACCATCACCATCTCCCGCCCTGTGTTGGTCGGCTTCATCCACGCTTCGATGGTGAAGTCGTTCGCTTCAAAGTAGAACGCGAGGGAGCCGGCCATGCTGACGTAATCCCCATCGCCATCCAAGGCCAGGCACGATCCGCCGAACTTCGAGTCCGCGGTCGTGAGCTTCGCGCCGCCGTTCGCTGTCCACGCGTTGCGCATCACATCGACGATGTCCGTCGAGCCGTTGCTGCCATTCAAATGCAGCAACGTCACAGGAGGGAAAGTCGCAGCCATTAGCGCCACGGCCCCGTGACATCGAGCAGGATCATTCCAGCGTTGCCCGGTGTGGGTAGCTGACCGGGGCCACCACTGGAGACGATGAGACCCAGAAGTTTTCGGCCGGCCAGGTCTTCCGTGCCGTCAAACAAACCTTTGTGCTCCAGCCCACCGAGCCCGGACTGCGGGATCGAGAGGACGCCAGGCACATCCGCGCGCGGTGCGTCCCCGAGTGGGTACTGCGACATGAACCGACGCGACAGCCGCAGCGACCCATCGATGCGACTCGGGAAAGCGCCGAGGGTGTTGTCCATCCCGGACACCGGGTTGGGGGAACCCGTGTACGGCACGCAATAGTTGGGGTGCGAGGAACCGACCCCCGTCCAATCGCGGGGCAGGAAGTTCATGTTCGACGAACCGGCATCGACCGTGCCGTAGGTGGGGTAGGAGCCGCCCGGTCCCTGTTGGACACCCAGCATGCATGCATACGGATCGCCGCCCGGTCGCAATGCGATCAGGTCTCCGAAGCCGCGCAGGTTGCCGATGATGTAGCCGTTGTAGGCACTGCCGTTCGAGACGTAGGGCGAGGCGTGATAGAAAAAGATTCGCCCATCGCCCACGATCACCCAGGGCGCCGGCTGCGCGCCAGCCTCTGCCTTCGGCCACCAACCGCCGCCCTCTGCAAAACTCGCAGCCTGCGCCGACGTCGGGAATCGACCCGTGCCCGTGTCGATGTCCGTCATCGTCTCCATGCCGACGAGCCTTGCGCTGGTGCCGTAGCTGTCATCGACGCGCAGGAACATGCGCGTGCTCTCAAGGTCAGCGCTCCGATAGGCGGCCTTGTCTGCACCGGACGAGAACGGCTTCTCCCAACCGAGCGGCGCGATCTTGATCGTGATGGTCCCGGTGTAGGCGCCATCGGGCAGCGACGTGAGGAACGTGCACGAACTGGCCGAGGGCTTGGTCTGCACCTTCTGCTCGCCGTTCATGTCGGCGAAGCCTTCGGGCCCGCCCGTGACGCCAGCCACGACGATGACCGCATGCGGAATCGCCGAATGCGAACCCGTCCACGCAAGCGTCGCCACTCCCGCAGCCACGGTCAGCGATGTGATGCTCTTCACGTCGAAGCCATCCTTGAGCACCGCGTCGAGCAGCGCGATCAGCGAGCCGTTCGCATTGGTGAGCGCCGGCGCATTCGCCATGTCGCTGGTGTACAGCTTCACGCTGGTGTCCACGATAGAAGTCATAGAGAGGGTTCGCTTTCAGTTCAGGGGCGGTCCACGCCGATGCGGACCAGAAGTTCAAAGCTGTCGTCGAGCACCGTCTCGGCGCCCATCTGCACCGTGCGGATGACGACAAACGGGACGGTGGCGGCCACCGTGTTGAAGCGGATGAGCTGGCCGTTGCCCCAGCCGTTGCCAAAGCCCGCGGCGCGGATGGACACGTAGGGCGCACCGGCGGCCGTGTTCATCGGCTCGCAATCGACGTTGATGCTCTGGCCCGTGACGATCTGGCCCAGGTGCTCGCCGATGAGGTTGTAGGTCGTGGTGCTCGTGAACTGCATGCGCCAACGCTCGGTGACGGCACCCTTGTTCGTCACAAGCAGCGGGAAGTCGATGTCGTTGTAGCCCGCGTCGGCCGGATTGCCGATCAACTCATCGGCCCACAGGCCCGTCCACGTCTGCTGATCGAAAAAGGTCGACACGCGCGCCTTGAGGTCGCCGGTCATGAGCGCGCTGCTCACGTAGCTCTCGCCCGCCGCATAGTCGTGCGTGATCCGGCGGGTGAAGGCCAGCCGGCCGTTGTTCTGCACATCGGAGACGCCGAGCATGTCCTCGATGCGGTGCTCGACCTCGACGGGCTGCGCATAGCCGGTCACGTCGTTGAAGGTCACGGTGCCGGCGTCGAGGTTGCGCGTGTAGCCGCCGACGATGGTCAGGCCATCGCTGCCGATCACACGCAGGCTCGACAGGCGTTCGCGCCCGACGTTGAGCGTCTGCCCCGCGCTGACCACGGCCGCGCCCATGCGCTTGGTGTTACCGATCACCACCAGCCCGCCCTTGCGGAAGATCTGCACGCGGCCGTCCTGCGGGAGGCGCACCGGGTCGAGGCCCAGCAGCGATGCATCGAGCGGCAGGTAAGTGAAGGCGACCGCGTTGTAGCGGATCGTGCTCGCAAAGACCGGCGCCGGCTTCCAGATCTTGCCGTCCGTGCCCACGGCATCGGCGCGGTACCAGATCTCGCCCTCGTTGCCGGCGGCGACGACCCAACTTCCGAAGCGCACCTTCGCGACACCGGTCGAGTAGTCGAAGGTGCCGAGCACGTCGGGTCCGACGATGGTCCCGCTGGCATCGGCCGTCACGTTTACGGTGCCGCCGTTGAGCCTGGTCGCGAGCAGTTGCAGCGAGCCGGTGCGCACCGGGGCCACGGGCGTGCGGAACACCACGTACTCCACCGGCTGGCCGTCCAGCGTGGTGAGCAGGCTGTTCACCATGACATCAGTCGAGCCCGAGGCCGGCCAGGTCGTGAGCGATGCGGTGCAGGTCGCATAGTCGAAGCTGCCTGCCAGCGTGCCTGCGCCCGTGGTCGGGTCGAGGTCGCTGTAGATGCTGCCGGCGCGGTCGAAGAAGGTCTTTCCGCCCAGCGTGAAGTTCACGCTGCCAGGCACGGCGGTTTCGCGGAAGGTGGGCAGCAGCGCAATCGAGAGGCGCGGCTGTTCGAACACCTCGGTGGCCGAATTGCTCGAACCCACCATCCGGAAATTCGCCGTCACCACGGCCGACGCATCAAATGGCAGCGTGGTCGCCAGCGCCGCATAGCTGTAGCCCGTGAGCGTGTTGCGGTACAGGCCCGGCAGGTTCGGCGACAGCACGGTCCCGAGCACGCCCTGCTGATTGACGGCCCACTGCGGCACCGCCACGGTCGAGATGACCTCGGGGAAAAAGTTGGCGATGCCGGTCGCGTAGTCCACCGTCCCGAAGGCCACGCCCAGCGCGTCGCGCAGTGTGCCGGCGCCGTCGTCGGTCACGCTCTTGGTGGCCGCGAAGTTCTGCGGCACCCATTGGTTGGCCGGCACACCGCCCGTGGACTGGAGGACGAGGTTCCAGCTCAGTGCCACCGACTTCGGCGCGATGTTCGTCTTTCCGAGGTTCACGCTCACCGAGCCGTTGACCTCGCGCGCCGGCGCATTGAAGGTCTTCGTCTCGAGGTCGCCGTGGTTGTAGGTCACGGTGAAGGGAACCGCCGAGGCCGGCAGCACGTTGGGCTTGAGCGTGATGGTGCCGCTGGCATAGGCCACCGGCCCGGTGGCATCGCCCGTCAACACGCCGCTGCCGTTGTCGCCCGCCAGGCGTGCGGTGCCGTCATTCCAAGCGACCGACACGGCGCCGGCTTCCGCGCCTTGGTTCGCCAGGTCGAGAATGACCGAGGGCGCGTTCGCCAGCGTGCCGCTGCGGTCCTTGTAGTTGACCTTGGCGCCGTGCTGGACGATGACCTCGCCGCCCACGTCCGGCAGTGCGCCCAGCGTCGCGGCGACGGTGCCGGTTGCATAGTCCACGGAGCCGCTGCCCACGGTCGAATCAGCGCCGCGCAGGCGCCCTGCCCCGTCGTCGTACAGCTCGTACCAGTTCGCATTGCTGCGATAGCTCACGCGCACCGTGCCAGGCGACGGCGGCGGCAAGATCGTCATGATGTAGTTGAGCGCCCGGCTCGCGTCGGTCACAACGATGGAAGCGCTGTCGGCCAGCTCCAGCGGTGCGCCGGCGGGCTGGAAGCTGATCGTCTTGCTCCCGGCAATCGTCGGCGCGTCGCTCGCGAAGGCCAGCGTACCGGCGGCGTAGGTGGCGGTGCCGATGGTGGTCGCGCCGAGCTTGAGCTTTCCGCCGTCGTCGGTGATGGTGCCGGCGGTCGTGGTGACCGACAGCGTGCCGGGCAGAAACGGGTTGCCGACGTAGATCACGCCATTGGCCGCAAACGCCGCGCTGGTGGCGATGGACAGGCTGCCGGCACCCGAAGGCACGAGCGCAGTGGCCGAGCCTGCGGCGCTGGTGTCCACGATGGGGATTTCGGTCTGCGCGCTGGGCACGAGCTGCGCGAAGATCGTGTCCACGAGCGCGGAAAGGTCGCCGGCCGTGATGTTCGCCGCCAGCTTCGCCACACCGTAGTACCGCGCGGCGTCGGCCACAAGCATGCGGTCGATGACCGCAGCGGTTTGCGTCCGCTCGAACAGTCGATTGGCGGCGGTGCCGCTGTAGTCGTGCTTCAGGCCATCGGCCAGGTCGCAGATGCATACCTGCGCGTCGTAGTCGACAAACCCGCCGCCCGTGCTGTAGCTGTAGGTGCGCTGCTGCACCGTCACGTCGGTCACACGGGCGTAGTCGATGTTGCCGCCGCCGCTGATCTGCAGCGTCCCGCCAACGTCGGGCGGCGTGGCGCCCGGGCGCTGAAAGATCTGGATCGAGCGTTGGCCCTGCACATGGTTGCTCAGCAGGAAGCCACTGAATTCCTCGCCGGGCGACAGGTAGCTCTCGATACGGTTCTGGATGCTCGCGCGACGGTCGAAGAAATCCCCCGTGTAGAACAGCGTGGCGCTCACGTTTGGGTCCACCGGCGGGCGCGACAGGATCACGCTGCCGCCGAGCGCGGTGTCGGTGTTGAGCGTCTGGATGGTGGCGGCCACCTTCATGATGGACACATCGCCGATGGCCCGGTCGGGCTCGCTGATGTCCTTGAAGATGGCGTTGCTCTTGCCGTCTTCGATGACGGTCGAAGTTGGCGCGCCGCCGCCTTCGGGCACGTCGTCCATCACCTGTGTGGCAACGAGCTTGATGTCGGATTCGTGAATGGTCATGGTCAAACAGTGATGAGCCGCACGGTCGCGACATAGGGATAGCTCTCGACGGGCAGCTCGGGACGGGCCACCGGCTTGCCTTCCACGGCGAGGCCGGGCGCAAACTGCACGGTGAACGTGCGGCCATCGGCCAGCACGAGGGCGTGTTCGCCGGTGGGGTCGGAATCGGCCAGCGCCTGCAACGCGGTGAGCGCGCCACGCCTGATCCAACCGGCCTCGACTTCGCCCTGCAACGTAATCGGCCGGCCAGCCAGGCGCACGCCGGCATCGATCAAGGCCGCGCCCGTGACGGAGTACTCGAGAGATTTCTCGACACGGCTCCATCCGAACTCGTCGGACCAGACCATGCCGCGCGGGATCTGCAGGGCGCCGAGGGTGTGAAACATGGGTACAGACATGCGTCAGCTCGGGCGAATGGAAGACGTGCCGGCCGCGGCGCCGAGCTGCGCGAGCAATCCCTCGATGGCGTCGGCGCCGGCCGCATCGGTGCTCACCCGGCCGTAGTCGCGGCCGTTGAGGTTGAGCTGCAGGTTCACCGTGCGGTTGGATTCCGGCTTCGGGATCGAGGTGGGCGTCTGCCCGTCGCCGAAGAACGTCACTTTCTCCGCCGCCTTCAGTAGCGCCATGCTCAGCGTGCCGCCATCGCCGCCGTACTTCTTTTGCCCGGGGTTGTTGAAGAACTGAACGTTGCCCTTCTCGTCCGCAAATTCGCGGGCAATGCGGCGCGCCGTCTCGTCGTCCTTGACACCGGCGTTCTTGAGGAAGGCTGCAATGCCGGTCAGGGTGCCGAGGTCGCTGCCGGCGTTGACGGTCTTCCCGTTCTTGTCGGTCGAGAAGCCGCTCGCGTCGCGGCCGAGGCGCTTGTCTTCGAGGGCGTTCTCGCGCTCTTTGAGGGCATTCGCTTTCTCGCGCGCCTCGATGTCCTTCTCTCTCGCGCTGGTGACCTCGCGCAGCGCGCCGGCCAAGCCGTGGGCCGTCTGCGTGGCGTCCTGCTGCGCATCGCGCAACTTGAGGGTGGAGCGCCCTGCACTGTCGAGCACGACCTCGAAGCCGCGCATGGCGGACTGCGCCTGCACCCAACCCGGCGCCACGCCGTTGCCCGCCGCAATGGCCGCCTCGGCGGCGCGCTTCCACGCTTCGCCCAGCCCGATGGCCGTGGCCTGCCCGCTGTCGCGAATCAGCTCGAAGTCGCGCAGTGCGGTCTTGGCGACCGTCTCCAGCTCGACTTGGGTCTGCACGCCGGCACGCTGGAAGGCGGCGGCAATCTCCGCAGCGGCTTCGGCGTGCGCCTTCTTGTTCCCGCCTGCCGCGTCGGCCGCCGCGTTGTTGGCTTTCTTCAGTTCGTCGAGCTTTTGCACCGCCAGCTCGAAATTCTTCGTCTCGATGGCCTGCGCGTATTCGGCCTTCAGGCGCGCGATGGTCGCCCGGACCTCCTCTGCCTTCACCCGTTGCGTTTCGGCCGCGCTGGCGGCCTTCTGGCCCGCGTCCTGCGCACTGTCACCGGCAGCCTTCATCTCCGCCGCCATGTTCGTGAAGGCCGCGGCGCTGCTGGCCGCTGCAGTCGTCGTCGTCTCGGCGCTCTCGGTGAGGCCCGCCCATCCGGCGCGCGCCTGCTCGGCACCCTCGGCCGCACGGTCAAAGGCCTCTTCCGCCTTTTGCCCGAAGGCATCCGCTACCGCAACGGCGCCGCCTGCCGACTCCCGGAAATCCGCGGCGAGCTGCTTGAAGGACTCCGACAGCCCGCCGAAGCTGATCTTCGACAGCCCCTCGGTGATGAAGGCCAGGCCCGAATGAATCGACGATCCGACCGTCGCGAACGCCTCGGCCAGTTTGAAGATCGCCGCCAGGAGCACATTCGTGCCCGCTGCTGCGACACCCCACACCGCCTTCACGATGTCGCCGGTGGTTTGCGCCTTCTGCCCGAAGCTGTCGAGCAGCGCGCCCACCCGGTCGGCCAGTGCCTGCGCCTTCGCCACCAGTGCCGGCACATCCACGCTCGCGACGAAGGATTGCACCCACTTGATGCCGTTCTGAAACGCCGATGCCAGCGCGGAGCCAAAGCGCCCCACCGTGCCATCGGCAACCGCCGCGCGCAGCGCGCCGGACAGTTGCTCGACGCCTTCCTTCAGCACAGGCAGGATGGGCGTGGTCAGCGCATTGATCGTCGAATCCCATGCGGTACGCAGGCCGTTGAGCGCGCCGTTGAGGTTCGACTGCATGACCGCGGCGGTCTCGGCCGCGCTGCCCGTCGCGCCTTCCAGCGACTTCTTCAGCGCATCAAGTTTGTCGACGCCCTGATTCAGCAGCGCGCGCAGTGCCGGGCCGGCTTCCTGCCCCACGGCCGCAATGGCCCGCTGCCCCGCCGGGCCGGCCGCGGCCAGCTCGTGCAGCATCTTCTCGAAGTTGCCCGTCGTGATGCCGGCCGCAGCCAGCTCCGTGCGGAATTTGCTGGCCGGGTCGGAAAACTGCGCGAGGATGCTGTTCAACGCCGTGCCGGCGCGACTCGCATCGATGCCGGCATCGGCGAACTTGCCGATGATCGCAACGGTGGTTTCGAGGCTCAGCCCGAGCGTGTTCGCGAGCGGCGCCGCATAGCTCAGCGCTTGCGCGAGACCTGTGACGCTGGTGTTCGTCGCGTTCGCACCCTTGGCGAGCACATCGGCCACGCGGCCCGAGTCGGTGAAGGCAAGGCCCAGACCGTTGACGATCTTCGTCAGGTACTCGGCCGAGGTTGCCAGCTCGATGTCGCCGGCCCGCGCGAGCTGCATCGCGGCGGGCAGCGTGGCGATGGCATCGCGCACGCCGAGACCGGCTTTTGCCAGGTTCTCCAGCGCGCCGGCCGCTTCCAGTTCCGTGAAGCCATACCGGGCATCGGCCGCAGCTTCCTGCGCCGCCTTGCGCAGCGCGCGCATTTCGCTGGCGGTGGCACCGGTGGCGGCCTGTACGCGGCTCAGCGCCTGCTCGAAGTCCGCGCCACCCTTCACCCAGCCGGCGAACGCCTGAATGCCGAAGTAGCCCAGCACGACCGCGACGAACGCGGCAAGGCGCGTTTGCAGGCGGTCGAACACCTTGGACGCATCGTCCTTGGCGTTGATAACGATCTGAATCGGCTTAAAGCCCATGGGGAGGAAAGATCAAGTGAATGGACGGTGGCGGCGCATGCGGCCTCGCTGCGAAGCCGCATGCGTCACCACGCCCCCGCGCCACGCGCGGGGACGGGGGACGGTCAGGCGACGGGACGGCCGCCGACGTAGACCGCCTCTGCGTTGGCGGACTTGAGAACATCGACATCGAACTCGACGGTCACGAACTCGACCTCGTTCGACACGATGGGAAGGTCACCGGAAGGCGTGAGGCTGCAACGCGGCATGTACCAATCCTTGTTGCTGCCCGCGGCGTTGTCGGCCATGACGCGGATCGCTGCGAGGAACGAGGTGCTGCCGCCGGTCTTCAGGCGCGTGTACGAGCCGGCCACGGGCGTGTATCCGAACTGCACCTTGCCCGCCGCGATGCCCTTGCCGGCGATGATCTGCACGGCGCCGGTTTCGGGATCGACGTTGAAGTCGACGCCTGCCTCGTAGGGCGTGGTGCCGTCTTCGGTCTTGACGGTCACGCCCGTGACGTTGCGCACGCCGATGGGATTGGCGGCGGTCTGGCCGAGCTGATAGATCTTGCCGGGCACCACGGTGCGAATCTCACCGGTCACCGCCGTGGCGTCCTGCGTCACGACCTCGCTCGTCGCCGCGAGGAAGCGCTGATAGGTCGCCATGCTCATGTTGTTGCAGCTGATCTTGGCGGTTCGCTTGACCTTGCCCGTCAGCGTGCCGATGAGTTCGCTCGCGGCGGTCTCGGCCGAGAATTCCTCGGCCTTCTCGGAATCGACGGTGAGGACAAAGCTCGGGCAGTTGCCCATCTCTTCTTCGCCCGTCAGTTCTTCGAGGGCGTTCATGATGTCCAGACGCAGGCGGCCGCGCGGGGCCGACAGTTCCGTTTTGGTATGCACGATGGGCATGGGGATTCCTTTCAGGGTTGGCCGTCGAAGCGGGCCGAAGTAGAAAAAATGAGTTCGATGCCGACGAAGCCGTCGTCGGGGTAAGGCGGCGGTTTCACGCTCACCAGTTGCAGGCGCTCCCAGCGCCGCCCTGCGACCTGTCCGGGCGTCCAGCCCTGCAGCGCCTCGACGACGAGCGCGAACGCGCTGTCGAGATGCACAAGGGCCTCGGGATCGCCGCGCTTCGCCATCAGCGTGATGGCCCAGAACGGGCGCACCAGTGCGCCAGGCACATCGCTGGCCGGCACGTTGGCATCGACGAACAGCACCGACACCAGCAGCACTGGATCGCGTTTGCCGCTGTCGGTGAAGACGCCCTTGACGGTCCACGTCCCGGGCAGCTCTCCGCGCAGGCGCGTGACGATGGCGGGCTCAAGCGCAAGCATCAGAGACTCCGCAGCACAAGGTTGGTCACACCGGTGCCGTCCGGCTCCGCACGCGCGACTTCGAACGGCTTCCCATCGACGGTGATCGCGTCATCGCGCTGCAGCCCGGCGAGGTCCGCCGTCGCGCCTTGGCACGACGGTGAATCCGCATCGGCCTGCATTCCGAAGGGCGCCGCATACGGGCGGTCGAAATGGACGCGCGCGGTCTTCTGCACGCCTTCGACAGTGAACGAAGCGCTCACCGCGAAGTCGCTAAAGAAAACGGACAGGTCTTCGGCAAACATGGTGGATTTACGCGGTTCACGCGGTCTGCGCGTCTTCCATCGTGGCGAAGCTCTCTTCGTTGCGGACGCCGACATCCACGTCTTGCAGTGCAGTCACGCGGACCGTGCCCGTGGTGCTGTGCGTGTACGGATCGACCATCAGGTCGAGGCCGCCCCACATGCCGATCACGAGGTCGGCGAAGTTGCCGAAGATGAGCGCCGACAGATCCTCGCCGGTGCCCTTCGTGATGTTGCTCGGCACTGCGTTGGTGACGGCGGCGCGGTAGCCGTTCAGCGGCTCGCTGCCCTTCTGCCACACGCGCTCGCCGGTGCCGGGGCCATCGACGAAGGTCTTCTTGAGCTTGCCGCGCACCTTGGCATTGGTGAGATAGGCCAGCGTGCCCACGTCGGCATTCGCGACCGACACGGCCGTCTCCAGATCCACCACGCTGTCCCAGGTCGGCGCGCCACCATTGGGGCCACCGATGACGCTCGCTGCGAGCTTGGCAAGGATGCCGAGCGGTTCATTCGCAACGCTGCCGCCCGAGATGGCCGCGCGCTGGATCGCCAGGCCGAGCACCATCGCCAGGTCGGCCGACACGAAGCTCTCCACGTCGATGCTCGATTGCAGCAGGAGCTTGCGGCTGATGTCGGTGAAGGCGCCAACCGTCTTCGGCGACATCGCGACCTGACCGATGGCTGCAGCACTCTCGGTGGGCGCTTGGCCTTCGGCCACCCAATAGGCGCTGCCGGAGCCGGTTTGCTTCGGAATCGCGATGTTGCCGACCAGACCCGAGAGGAAGCGCACGCCCAGCGTGTTGAGCACCATCGCATCGCGCAGGATGGTGATGAAGTCACCCGACATCAGGTCCGTGGCCACAAGGTTGCCGCCAGCCGAGGGCGTGCCCACCACCATGTCGCGCTTCTGCACCTCGAATGGAATCATGATGCCGCGCGAGGCCTTGCCGAGTTTGGTCGCAGTCGCACTGGAGCACTCGAATTCGAAGGCCGCGGCGTTGCGTGCCGCGGTGTCGCCGGGGTTCGCCAGCGCATTGAGGGCGCGGACCATGCTGAAGCGGCGCGTTTCCTTCGGGGTCAGGCCAATGTCGGCTGTGGGCACGGGCTTGGACGCGAGCGCGCGAATCGCCTCGGCCTGGAATTGCTCGACCGTGTGGCCAGCTTGGATGGAACGCATCGCCAGCTCGGCACCGCCCGGCATGGCCGCAGCGATCTGGCTGATTTCGCTGGCGTGGTTGCGCTGCGCGATAACTTCGATGGTGGGCGCCGGGTTGGTGGCGGGAATGGTTGCGGGCGTCGTCATGGCGCGGTTCTCCGTAGAGGTTGGAAAAGTGGAGGCAAGGGAAGCAATGGAAGAAGGGGCCGGCAGCTCGGTGGGGAGACTGCGGCCGACACCGACAGTCGCGTCCGCTGGCACGCTGACCAGAGACAACTCGAAGGGCTCCCAGTCGGTCACGCGGTAGGTGTCAGCACCATCCTTCGTGCCTTCCAGAATGGCTTCGTGGACGATGTAGCCCACCGACACGTTGACGCGGATTCCGTCGATCACGTCTCGGAAGACTTCCTCTGCGCGCACGCTTCGACCGAAGCGCACCACAGCACGGGCGACCTTGTCCGAACCGATTTCCACAGACTCGACGACCGCGACCACATCGCGTGTGTCGTGGTCGCAAAGGAGGTTGGCGCCGGCGGTCAGGCGGCCGGTTCGCATGGACTTGCGGCTCAGGTCCAGCATCTCGATGAACCAGCCCCGATTGACGGGCGTTTCGCTCGCGAAGGCGAGCTTCACGGTGCGCGTCTCTTCGTCGATGGAGGCACGCTCCACCACGAAGGCGCGCTGGAGTTGGCCGGTGGGAAGGTGCTGGCGAAGGACTTGAGGAAGACTTGAAGTCATGCCGCTATTGCAACTGCGCGGCACTGACATTCATAAGGCACGCGATGTCACTAGGTCGCGGTTTCTTCTTCCTCTTCGTTTTCTTCTTCGACGTCGGCAGGTCGCCCCTTCGGTGCCGGCTTCGGCGCTGGTGCCGCGACCTTCGTCGCATACGCTGGCAGCACGATGCCGAGCTGCTGCGCCAGGTCTTGCGCTTCCTTGATCTTGAGCATGGTGTCGTAGAAGTCGCGGCCCATCTGCGCACTCAGATCCTGCGGCGCCATCAAGCCTGCACCGACACCCGCAATGCGCGCGTTCATGTCCTTGAGCGGGTCCACCCATTCCCAACGACGGCCGAGCCAGTCGTGCGCGCCGAACTTCGCGACCTTCGCCGCGGGCAGCGGACTTCCGTTCGGCATCGTGATGGCATTCGACAGCAGGGACATCACCATCCACTCGGCGCGCACACGCTTGAGCAGGATGTCGATGAACCACTGTTGATCCGACGACCACCGGTCGCGCTCGTCGAGCGTGCCGCTGCGGATGCTGGAGAAGTTGACGCCTTCGAGGTCGTTCGCGAGGGCGTGGTACGACACGCGCCAGCCGCTCGCCACGCGCTGCAGCGCGGTCTTCACGAAGGGGCCGAAGACCTCGTTCGGGTACTTGCTCTCGTGCGGCTTGAAGTCGTAGCCCGGCGGCAACGTGTCGTAGATGCCGGGCTGACTCGTGGTGATCGCATCGCCGCCGTCGTCACGCTCGCCGATGGGCAAGGTGCCCGGCGCCGCGTCCTGGTTCTGCGTGAAGAAGCCGAAGTGATTCGCGCCATGCTCGGCGGCCAGCACCGCGGCCAGCATGAAGCCGCCCAGGTGGTGCAGGCTCAGCATGCCCGGGGCCATCCACGGGATGCCGCGCACCTGCTCGGCGCGCTCGACCTTGAACCCGTGGATGATGTCTTCGGCCGCCAGGCGCACACGTTGGCGCGAGGTGCGCGGGCCGTCGTTCGGATGGGCTTCGAAGATGTGGACCGCGACGGTTCGGCGGTAGGCGTCCACCTCCACGCCCATGATGACGGTGTTCCCCGTCGAATGCTCGACGCCGTTGAACGTGGTGTCGATCCGGTCCACGTCGATGAGCTGCAGCGCGAAGTTGAATTCGTTGCGCGCATCGGGGCCGCGCACCATCCGCACCAGAAACTCGCCGTCGCTCGGCAGACCGCCGACCAGCGTCTCGCACATGTCGCGCAACGACTGCCGGCCGGTGACGTCGCACACCGCCTGCCAGCGCACGAAGGCCGCTTCGATGGCATCGTTCGCTAGCTTGTCGGCTTTGCCGGGTGCGATCTCTGCGCGCGACTGCATGACGAAGCCGGCCGGCCCGACCATGTTGGTTTCGACCATGCCGCAGAACTTGCGCGCATAGTCGTTGTTGTTGCGCAGCTCGCGCCCGCGCGCGCGAAGCCGGTCGAGGTCGCCGCGCAGCTCTTCGTTGATGCTCGAATAGGTGGCGATCCAGTCGGCCGAGAGGCGGTCGATGCGCGCGGCCTGGAAGCGGCGAACCTGCGTCTTCTTGGCGATGGGCTTGCCGCGGAAGAGGTTGCGAAGGAATGCGGGGGCCTTCATGCGCCGAACCTCACCATGATGCGGCCCGATACGCCCCGCGGGCCGCTCTTACCCTCCTCCGCAGCGACCTCGCGCTGATACTTCGTGCGCATCGCGTGCAGCTCGTTGAGCGGGATGTATTTCAGGCGGCGGCCGTTGATTTCGTATTCGGCTGTTGCGCTGGTGGCCCGGCCTTCGAGCACGGCCTCGATGGCTTTGAGGGTGCGCCGGGCATGCGAGCGGACATCGCCTACGGCGCCGAACGATGGCGCGACGGTCAGGCGACCGCTGGCGACTGTGTAGACCTCATCCGCATTCGTGACGCGCGCTCTCCAGTCGTAGGAACCGGGGGCATAGCTCTGCGTGGTCTGCGCCGAGACCACGACGCGAAACGCCTTGCCGTCAGCGGATGCGGGAATCTCGTAGCGATGCATCGCGTTGAGCAGTTCGTAGCTCAACGCCCAACCGGCCGAGGCCGGGTAGTCCGCGAGCGTTCGCGTCCACTTGACGGTATCGCCGGGAATGATGGAGATGGGTTCGGTGTTGGAGGTGTCGATAGCCACGGTCAGGCCTTTGGTCAGTGTTGACCGGACTATCGAAGGGGGATGCTGACATCGACAAGGCGAGACGTGTCACTTCGGGCGGACAAGTACCCAACATCTCCATATCGAGTGAGCAAATGGTTCTACGGCTGCCTAGAGCCATCTCGCATGCGGGCTCTGACCGGCCAAAAGACATATGCCGTGTACATCGCGCCTCGCCAGTGATATTTTGAGTTTCTTATCTAAGGAGTGAAACCGTGAACACGTTTAACGATGCGCTGAGAGCAAAAATCATCGAGAACTCACTGCTTTCCCAAGCATCTCCTCTAAAAAAGAATCTAGTAGTTGATGAGATTTTAAAAAATGTTCTGGCAAAACCCTCTTTTCAAGAGGCCGCCAGTGCGGATTACACGAAAACGTATACCGAAGGGCAGGTCGGGAAACCCGATTACACGAGATACGACAGGACGCAATCGGGATACGGCACTATCGATACCTGGGAAGATCACATTTCGCCGAATGAGATAAATCAAATCGTCGAAAAGTTTCGGGAATGACTACCCCCATATACTTTTCAAAAAGAATAACTGCGGACGAGGTACCAGCAAGCAAATTCGCCATCAACTATTTGCTGGTAAAGCTGGTGTCGGCATGCAACATAAATTGCGACTATTGCTACTGGTTTAGAGATCCAGATGTGCTTGCGGGTCGACTTACCATGTCAAATGAGGTCACGAAGGCATTAGCCGAAAAGCTCCAAGAGCACCTTACACAGCATTCAATTCCCCGTTTCGAAATTTTATTTCATGGAGGCGAACCCCTCTTATTTCCGAAGCGGAGATTTCTTCGATTGTGTGAAACGTTGAAGCGTATTGGGACTGATTGTGGCACCGAAATTTCATTTTCCTTGACCACAAATGGAACGTTAATCGATGATGAATGGTGCGCGCTTTTCTGTGCGCTAAATGTAGCGGTGACTTTGAGCTACGACGGCCCTAGCCATGACAAACACAGAGTGCAAAAAGATGGAGGAGGCACCGCCGCTTCAACAGTTCGCGGAATGCGGCACCTAGCAAAATTTGGACTCTCATTTGGATGTCTTTCAGTAGGCGATGCGGCCGCTGATCCGGTGGAGTACTACCTTCACATGAAACAGTTGGGGATTAGGCATTTTGACGTGTTATTACCCGATGCTAGCTGGACAAACTCCAACGTGGCATCGATTGCTCCGTTCCTGACTGGACTGTTTGACCATTGGTACGATCACGCCGAATCAGACGGTGTTTCAATCCGAACTTTTTCTGCAATTATCAGAGGGTTACTCGGCCTGAATACCGAAGTCGAGAGTTACGGGTATGGCCCCATAATAACCACAACCTTATTACCTTCAGGCGCTTTAGAACCGCTTGACGTTTTAAGATCTAATGGCGGAGGATTTACTCAAACTGCAGTTAATATTCTTGAGCACCCGCTGCAATCCATCAGAAGTGATCCAAACTGGCTTGCTATAGCCTATCAGTCAACCGACCTGTGCAAAAAGTGCAAGGAGTGCCGTTATTCCGAATCTTGCGGCGGCGGTTTTTTTCCGCACCGCTGGTCGGGAACAAGCTTCAAAAACGAGTCACGCTACTGCTCGGATTTGCAAGCTATTTATGATCACATTTGGAACCGAATCGATGAAGCCTACTGTTTTTCACAGCATGCGACCTAATTGGATGATTGGGCGCGTTTAGTGAATAGATAAGCCGCTTAGATTTACAGGACGCGCCCAAAACCGTCTTCATAGCGGCTGAGCGGCTCGTAGGTTATTTTCCAAACAGCCTAGGATTTCGGTGCTTTGACGATCCGTAGCACCTGCCGCTCGGAAAGCTCATAGCGCCGCGAAAGCAGCTTCACCCGCTCCCCGGCCAGGTAGTCCCGGAAGATGCGGCTGTTCCGATTGCCATGCCCCTCCCCGCGGCGCTTCGCGATGAACACGCGGTCACCACCCCAGTCGGCCCGGATGCCGGCCTCTACGCCCTTCACCAGCTCGGGCGTCAGCTCGCCTTTGGCTTCGGCAAGCGCTTCCTGCACTCGGCCAAGGATGTCGAGAACGATGTCGTTCTGGTTCGTGATATTCACCATGATCTAGCGGGAAAGGATTGACGGGAGGGGCGTTGAACGGTTCGGCGCGGCGGGGCCGGCTTCGTGGGTGCGACTGGAGGCGCCGCCGGTGTTGGCGGTGCGGGAGGCGGTAGCGGTGGGCTCGTGGGCGTCGCACTCGGCTCGGCACTTGCCTCCTCGGAGGTCTGCTCGACCGATTGCGTTTCGCGTGGAACATCAGCCGGTGAAACCTCTTCCGTGTGTTCCACGCGAAACAGATCCCCATTCGGCGGCTGCACGATGGACTCCAGCCGCTCCCACATCTTTCCGGTGTAGAGGTGCAGTCCGAGCATGTGCGTGCAGAAGATCGCGTAGACGGTGCAGTCCAGCGCCTCGTTGCGCGCGCCGGGCGACTTCATCCACCGATAGGCCTCGCCGCCGGCCACGCGCTGCGGCACGCGCGCCTCGGAGGTCAACTGCGTGTAGAACTCGGGCGGCAGATCCTTGCTGAAGTGGACGAAGCCGGCGCCCCTCTTCTCGACGCACAGGCGGCCATACATCAGATCCTTCGCCGTGTCGGTGCCAACATACCAAAGGCGAACGCCGCGCTTGATGATCTTCCCGCCCCAGTTCACATCCTGAACGGTGGCCTTGCTCTTGACCATCTTGCTGGGCTGCGGATCGCCGCGCACCGCGAAGACCCGTTCGCGCTCGCGCTGGCGGCAGTAGTTGTAGGCCTGGTGCGTGAAGTGGCCGCCGGTGTCCACGGCCATCGCTTCGATCTTCATCGCCTGCCCGCTCTCGTGCTGAAAGATCGTCTTGCGGTAGGCATCGAGGTGCGACCAGTCGCGCTCGTCGGCCGGGTTCGCATAGATGACGCTGTAATCGATGCACCACATTTCCTCGCCGCGGCCAATGGCCCAGGTCACCAACTCGAAGCGGTTGTCTTGCACGTCCACACCGGTGACCAGCACGAGGCCGCCATACGGCACGGTGAAGCGGCGATAGCCCTCGGCCCGGCGCGAGAGCGCGTGCTCGTCGGCGCGCTCGACCACGGCTTCCCAGTACTGCGCAAGGGTCTCGTTCACGAAGCCTTCGAGCGGCGCCGTGTCCCCTGCCTTCGCCTTGATCGTGGCTTCGAGGAATTCGCGCACGATGTCCGACCATGCGCGCTGCGGGCTGTAGCCGCTCCACATCTCCACGAAGGCCACATGTCGCGGCGCGCGGATGACGACGCCTTGCGCATCGGTCCAGACGTGCAGATCGTGGTCGTAGCGATACCGGCCGCACTCGCTGACCCACATCGCCCGGGTGTCCCAGATGCGCAGGTAGTCGGCTTGCGTGATCGACTCGTGGCAGTGCGGGCACACATGCCGCACCGTGTTGTAGTCGTGACCGTCCCACTTGAAGCCGTGGCGCACCTTCTTGCTGCCCCAGATGAGCGGGTGCTTGGTGTCGCAGTGCGGGCAGACGATGTGGTAGCGCATGCGCGCATCGGCGTTCTTCTCGCGCGTCTCGATGTGGTCGAAGTCCTTGATGCGCACGGTGCTGCCGGCGACCAGCTTCGGGAACGGGGCGCCTTCGAGCCGGCCGCGTGCAAGCGTGATCGGGTCCGACGACTTCTCGATCTTCTGATCGAAGGCCGAGGCCTCGTCGAGCACCGCGACCGCCACCGTGATGCGGCGATAGGCGCGCGCGGCCTTGCCGCCGAGCAGGTGCAGCACGGAGCCGAAGAAGCTCTTGAGCTTCATCGTGTCTTCCTTGCCCGGCACGATGACCGCCTTCAGGGCGTCCACGTCGCGCAGCATCGGCTCGACCTCCGACTTCACGAAGCTGTCGCGGTCGTCGTCGGTCGGCATCCACAGCGCCTGCTTGCGGCGGCGGTGCGCCGCGTTGTAGGCGATGAAGGCCAGCAGCGTCTTCGTGTAGCCGACGCGCTTGGCCTTGCGCACGGTCACCTCTTCGATGTCGTCATTGCTGAAGGCATCCATCCAGCCCTTCTGGAACGGGTAGGCCTTCCATTCGCCCTGCGTGTGGCTGGCCTCGGGCGAGAGATAGAAGTTGTCTTCGGCCCAGGTGCTCAGCGGCTGCGGCCGTTCCATCTTGAGCGGCACGAGGCCCAACCTCACCGCCTGGACGATGGCACGTTGCGTTTCGGTGGGCGCCATGCTCATTCCGACACGTCCTCTTCTTCGTCATCGCCATCGTCCTCGTCGCCATCGCTCTCGACCTGCACGATGGCCTTGGCGACAAGGCGGCTCGTCAAGCGAACCCACTGGTTGCGCGCATCGGCGAAGGCCGACATCAGCTTGTCGCGCGCGGTGTCGGGCAGCTCGGGGCACACCTTGCGCAGCAGGCCGGGCAGTTGCTCGAAGCGCTCGGAGACGGCCTGGCTCGCGGTCGCGAGCACTTCGGCCAGGAGCGTGATCGGCGCGTACTCGCCGCGGGCGACGGCGTTCTTGATCGCGATCCCGAGGCGCTGCTCGCGCGCCAGCGCCGCGCGCTCTTGCACAAGGTCGAGGCCGCCCGTCTCCGACGACGCGCGGCCGGCGGCGATGTCCCGCATGCGCTCGCAGTAGGCGATGAGCCATTCGTGGCCTGTCTCGCCGCGCGTGAGCACGCCCTCGGCCATGAGCTGGCTCACGCGCGCTTCGCTGATGCCGACCCACGCGCCGAACTCGGCCTGCGAAATCGCCTGCCTCATTGCTTCAATGGCCTTCACTTAACCCCCTTAGCAATGCGGCCGAACAGTCCGAAGTCGGGGTTCGAATTACCCGTAACGACCACCTCTGCGGAAGGACCCGTGCCCTTGGGCGCGCGCGATGCCCCGAGGTGGTGCGAGGTGGGCCCGGCCTCGATAGACGGCGTGGACACTGCTCTGCTCATTCGCCCACCATCTTTCGGATGCGATAGCGGATGCGCCGCTCGATGTAGGGCTCAAGGTCGGCACGCTCTGCCACGCGCTCGCGGCTGATCCGCGATTCGTAGCTGCCATCACGCACGAACATCAGCACGGGCCGCACGATGAACCCGTCTTGTCCGGTCGCCGCCCAGATGCCAGGTGCAAGGTGCTGTGTCGGACCACTGCGAAGACGCCCGTATGCAATGAAGAAGCGCACGCCCTCGCGGCCCTTGGTCCCCTTGTGCAGACGGGCCTTGCGCTTGTCCGTCATGTTGGCCTTGTAGCCCTGCTCTCCCATCGCCTGGAAGTACGACAGCAGGCGCACGAGGAAGCCGCCGCGCATGTTGCCGCGCCCGTCATCGCTGCCCGGGAATGGCGTGGCGGGGATGGCCGTCTGATAGCCGGCGGGCAAGATGCCGATGCGGCGCAGTGCGGCCTCGCTGCGCTTGTCTCGACGCACACCGCCGAACTCTTGCGCCTGCAGAATCTTTTGGGGGTCCACGCCCTTGCCGCCGAAGTAGGTGGGCTCGATCTCCACGCTCAGCCGCTCGGGCGTGGACTTGCGCACATACACGCTCTTGAGGATGTAGGCGGTGGGTCGGTCGAACTGCTCGCGCATCTCGCGTTGCCATCCGCGCCGTACATGGAATCCGCCGTCGCTCAGGCCGTCGGCATAGGCCTGCTTGGCCTGTTGGCCCGAGAGCTTGGCGAGCTTCGACTGCACGCTCGCGAGGCCGGTGCCGTTGAATCCCACGCTCACGCGCATACCGCCTCCCCTGCTTTCTCGGCGGCGCGCTTCACCCGTGCGGTGAAGGCCATGTAGTTCTCGCCGCGGCCCACCGAGAAGGCCGCTTCGTCCCAGGCGGTGAGGCCGAGGGCACGCGCCTTCGCGTCAATGCCGCTGCGCGTCTCCTGCCATGCGTCGTTGCTGGCATCGGCGCTGCTGGCGCCAGTCGCACGAGGCTCGTCGCGCCACCGCTCGTTACGAAGCCAGGTCGCGAACTCGGGCACGAACTCGCCGTCGTCCTTCGTCCACCTTTTGCTAAGCCTTTGGGCCTCGATGGCCGAGCGCATCGTCTGCTGCAGCGCGGCGGTCGGCGCAAGCCGGCGGTATCGGCGTTCTGCCTTCGCCCGGTTGTCGTGGTTCGGGTAGATCGAGAAAAGCTCATCGAACCCGCTCGCCCCCCCGCCGGGGGGTAGGGGGGATTGGTTCAATGATGGTTCTGAAGATTCGGGTGTCATAGCTGTGACACCCCTCTCGTCTCTGGTGACACCCCTCGCGGCTGTGGTGACACCCCTCTCGGGCCTTGGGACGGGTGTCAGATTGACACCCGTGTGGATAACTTCAGCTGGGGATTCATCGTTGAGGGGTGTCAAATTGACACCCCTCTCTGGTGTTGGCACTTCGCCGCCTTCGATCCATTCGGGACAGATGCGGTACTCGTTGGTGATGCCCGGCCGCCCGGTGGCGGAGCGGACCTGAATCAACCAACCGATGGCGACCATCCGGCGGATCTGCCGTTGCACGCTGCTGCGGCTCTGCATGGTCTTGCGGGCCAGTTCATCCACGGAGGGCCAGATGCGCCGGCCGTCGTCGCTGGCATGGTCGGCCATCGCTAGCGCGAGCAGCCGCTCCATGCCGCCCGATGGATAGCGGTCAAAGACCATCGACATGACTTTGATGCTCATGGGGTCGCGCGCCCTCCCCGCCCAGGTTGAACCGCTGCGCTCATGCCTTCGGTTCCTCCCGCATCATGTCGCGCAGCATCGCCAGCGCATGGCCCATGCTGGCAGCTGCCTCGGCCGCATGGTGCTCGGCTTTGCGCATTTGATTGCGCGATACGCCGCCCTGCCGCCGCGTCCACGCCTCGCCGAGCGCCTGCACGTAGTCGGCAAACGCCATCTGCATGCGCATCAACGTATCGACCGGATCGTCATCGGAATGCACCGGCGTCGCGCGGACGCAGACATATCCCAGCTCGTCGGCCATGGCGTGCAAGATGCGGTAATCGCGGCTCTGCCACTGCATCTCGATGGCGTCACGCACCGTGAGGTGATGGGTCGTGTTGCGCAGATTGACCTTGTGCGTCAGCGTGTTGACGTTGTGGCCCATGCGCTTGGCGAGGGCATCAATGCCGCCCTCGTAGCCATGCGCGGTGTCATAGGCCGCTACCGCGGCATCGTGGCCGCGCAGCTTGTCGGGCACGGGCTCATCGGCGCCATAGCCGTGCGCCTCGTCAATTGAGATATTCGTTCTCATGCAGACCTCAGAGAAAAACAGCCAATGCCTCGCAAATGCACATGCAGACGCGAGTCCTGCTCCGACGCTGGCGGAGCGCATCGACGCCATCGAGCAATTCCTGCAGCAGCTCGTGCTACTGCTGGAGGTCGAACCAGACCTGAACCGGGAGAGCATTGCGGCGTGGATCGAGATAACGACGGCAAGCGTAGGCGTCCAAGGGCTGCAGGCGCCGCGTCAACGCGCCGCGATGGCGCAGCTGTGCGAGCGCGTGCTTGCGCCCGCCGTAGACGTGCTACGGCCGTCGTCGGGATGGTTGTCGTGATTCGCCGCAACGGCGGTCGCCGCTCAAGCATGTGCGCCCTCGCCGCGAGCGGGCTCGATAGGCACAGCAGCCGGCCGCAACACCGCCAATCGGCGCTGAATCTCGACGTTGCTCGCATGCGAGAGCTGCACGAGCGACCGCCCGAGCCCATAGCGAGGCTCAGTGGTGGCTCGCCGAGCCAAGTCGGCGATGGTCGCCTGCCCACATCCGCACAAGGCGGCTATTTGGGTGTGGCTGAGCTTTCGTCGCTGCAGTCCCGAAATGAGTTGAGGCCAGTCCATAGGCGCCAGACTTTATCGGTATTCCGATATTCATTCAAGCGGTTTTCCGATGTACAGTGAACCTACCCTATCGGTCATGAGGGATGTCCAACGCACAGATTTCGGCCAGCGGCTTGCCGCTGCGCGCAAGCATGCGGACCTGACACAGGGTGCGCTTGCGAAGCAGGTCGGCATGAGCCAGTCGGCTTACTCTGAGGCCGAGAAATCGGGCCTTGGGTCTGCCTTCACACCGCAAATTGCGAAGGCCTGCGGCGTCAACGTTGACTGGCTCGCGACTGGCGAAGGCGAGATGATCCCTCGACCGAAAGGGCTTGAGACGGCGCAGGCTGTCAGGGCCGGCAAGCTGAAGGGCGTTGCCGTAGTTGGGAGAGGCAACGGGGGAGCAATGCCGCAGGTGATTTGGACTGATTCAGACTACCCAGTGGGGGCGACCGGTGAATACGCCGAGGACATTGCGAGTAGCGATCCACATGCATTCGTTGTTGAAGTCGAGGGAGCAAGCATGCACCCCAAGTACACGCCCGGCAATTTCGCGCTCGTGGAGCCAGGAACCGAGCCTGATTTAGAAGACGACGTGCTAGTGCGCCTCGTGACGGGTGAGACCATGATCAAACGCCTTGTTTCCCGTCGCGGCGGCTATAGCTTAGCCAGCTATAACGATAGCGTGGTTCTGCACCTTAAGGCCGAGCAGGTCGCGTGGATGTACTACGTTCCGTACCCGGTGCCGCGGCGAAAGATCAAAACTCGCACCTAGGGTCCTATTCCTGTTCCCGTCAGCTTTCAGCTGAAATTTTTTTGAATAGCCGCGCGACGACCGCTGTCGCTGCTGGACGTAGACATCTATTGCAGAGGCGAAACTAGGGCGTGGGGTGGAGAATATCGCGATGAGCGAACAATCTCCATTTGGCCCGGCCACCCCCACCTCAACGCCACAGCTCTTTCAGACGCTCATCAAGATGCCGCTCTATGGTGCATTCGACCTCGACGGAAAAACCAAGCCTAGCGAGCAGGTTCGAGAGGTCCGGATCAGCCGAACTAAGTTCGACGATTACTGCCCCCGGTGCGAGAAACACACTACATGGACCGCAGTCCCGCTGCCGGATCTAGAACAGCGAGCCATCACAGAGAAGGACCGGGTTGCTATGGCGGGGGCCCAGACTTCATCCAGGCCATTAAGCTGGATGGGAGACTTCGTTCTCCGCACCGCCTGTGCTCGGAATGCAGACCATGTGGCGAACTTCTATTTTCACACCAAGGTTGTCTCCAGCACCCCTGGTGCTCCGCTGAGTTTTGCGTCCTCACCATTTAAGTACTCGATCATCAAGGTGGGGCAATTTCCTTCACTGACAGATTTTCATCTTGGTGACCTGAGCGCGTTCGAAGAAGGAATGTCAAAGCAGCAGCGAAGAGAATTTGTTCGGGCCACCAACACTGCTGCTCATGGGTTCAATGTTGCCGCGTGTGTGTACTACCGGAGGGTATTCGAAGGCGTTCTCATCGAGGCCAGAGACCAGTACATGGTCGAGAAGAACATGTCGGATTGGCCTGAATTTAAGAGCGCCCGGACTGATGAGCGCATTCGGCTGCTACGAGATCACTTGCCCAAATTTATGTCTGAGCATCCCGAGCTTTATGGGATTCTCAGCCTTGGAGTACACGAATTAACTGAAGAGCAATGCGAGGGTGAGCTGCCGATCCTGCGCAAGGCCATTGAACTCATCATGAGCGATAAGCTGATGGCAGCGAGGCTGAAGCGTGATCGCGATAGCGTATCAAAGCTGGTTGCTCAGGCCGTCGAAAGGCACAAACGCTGAGGCACGAGGGAGCTCGATTCAAACCAGGTGGACACATCGGGGATGCCCTGAAGGGGAGACCCAACCCCTTTGCCTCGAATTCCATCCCTTTCCGATCGCGCCCCATAAAAGGCGACACAAAAGGAGTAGATGGAAATGAAGACCACGGACTACCTGGCTCTCTATGCCGCGTTGCTATCAACTGCGGTGTTCCTATGGAACTTGCTTCAGGCTCGCCCGAGAATGAGGGTTGACATTATTTTCACAGTCGAGACCGTAGACGGTGAGACGCGCTCCGGGCTGAGTGTGTGTGTCCGCAACCTCTCCCCGCACGACATTCACCTGGCGCATGTTGGCATCCTCTACCCCTACAAAAAGTCAACTGTTCGAGACCGACTAGCCCACATGTGGAGATTCAAGACTCTCTCAAGACGGCTTGGGTGGGTGCATACCGACCTTTCTTTGTATGCCGTCGAAACCGGTTGTCCCCTTTGCCTAGAAGGGCGCAAGGCCCATCAAGTCTTCATTCCATGGGACAAGATGGAAGAGATGCTTGCGGATGCCCCCGCGCGGCGGCTTATCGGCACCGCCCAAGACCAGCTTTGGAGCAACGCCTATTCAAAGCCATTCGAATGCCCAGCTCCACGCAACGACGTGACCGCAGGATAAGTACGAGCATTTTGGAAAGTTCGCTAACCCGGGCCGAGCATCTCGCCATTTTTTCGGTTTGTCCGGAGAACGATGGCGAGGAGCCTGAAGCATCTCCTCGGGGCTGCCGGGTTCCTCCGTTCTCAACGGGAAACCGATAAAAATATCGGACCTCATATCGGTAAACCGTTGACATAAATATCGGAATACCGATAATTCACTCCAATGCGCCATCCCGGCGCGAAGGAGTGAGCAATGACGCGCACCGCGCACCAACCCAAGAGGGCAACGCGCCCCATCACGGCCGCCCAGGTCGATAACCATCGCCGCTATCGCTGCACGTACACGCCCCGCGACTCGCTCGGCCACTTGAACCCGTCCGAGACGGGCGCGGCGCCGTACGTGCAGTTCCTCGCGGCCAATGCCGAACAGGCTCTCGACATCGCACAGCAAGTCACCGGTTGCCCGGTGATCGACGCAACCCGCATCGAGGGCTGAAGACGTGGCCCGCGTTCAAGCTCACCACGCCACGAGCAGCCGCGTAGCGCCGGGCTACGTCGCGACCCGCTCGGCGCGCGTCGACATCTGGATTCGCACGACCGGTCGCCGCCGCCAGGCGTTTTACCGTTGCCCCGCCATGGGCGTTTCGACGTGGCAAGCCATGGGCGTGCCGCTCGCCGACAAGGCGCTGAAGCTCGGCAGCATCAGCCTGCCAGGTATCTCTGACGCGACCGTCGAAGCCTACACCGAAGACGCACCGGCGCACCCGATGGCTGTCGCGTTCGCCGAGCGTGCGCGCGCTCTCAATGGAGAGATTGACGCGCTCAACCTCTGCGCGCGAGGTGACGCATGAAGACGGCCCGTGCGCGGCGCACGACCGCAGCTCAGGCCCTTGTTCGTGCAATGAAGTCGGGCAAGGAGTGCGGGCATCTGAACTGGCACTACGTGGTCGGCTTCCTGTCGAGCGAGCACCCCTCGCTGTCGGAGGAAATCGAAGCCTTCGAACGCGCGCGCACTGACGCCCTGAGGGCTGCGGGGAGCGCTGCCTGATGGCGTTCCTCTTTCGCTGCCCTGAGTGCCGCACGCGGCGGCGCAGCCATGGCCTGTTCACGCAGCACCTGCGCGAAACCGGTCATCGGCTGTGCCGGTGCGGCGGCTACCACTACGAGCACCGCCCGGGTTCGCCCTTCTGCGAGCACAACCCCATGAGCGCGGCGCTGCTCGCGAGCCGACACGGCGCTTCTGACGAAGAGGTGATCGAGATCGCGCTCGAAATCGTCCTGACCACGCGCGGGCGCCCTGCCCTGCGCTGCCCCTTTTGAAAGGCCGGCCATGCGCTCGACCTCGTTCCAAGACACCGGCGTTGGCCTCATGAGGACATCGCCCGTCGCGCCCGCTCCGGGCTTCCTCGCGACCGCCGCCGCGCTCGCGGTCTTCATCGTCCTGCCCATCGTGCTGGCCGCGATGTGCGTCTATGGCTGGAGCACACCATGACCACCACGACGACCGGCACCTTCTACGTCAACAAGGACCGCCCCGGGCGTCCAGCCATCAGCGAACACACGTCCGATGCGGGCGAGTTCGTTCTGAAGATGCGCCTCATCGACAACCAAGGGCCGCGCACCGTTGAGGTCTATGAGACGCGCTGGGTAGGCCCGGCCGCTGCGGCTTGGCGTGCGCAGCACCGCAACCTCAAGGCCGGCGACGCGCTGCGCCTGGTGCTCTCCAACCCGCGCGCGATGCCCGGCACCGTGTCGCCGGAGACGCACGCCGCCATCTCTTCGTGCGAGCTGCTGCCTGCACACGCCCCTGCTGCCGCTCAAACCGCGTAGCCCATCCCCCACGACCCGGACACATGAACACCCTCACACCGCCGGTGAAGCGGCCCGCCCTTCACCATCTCATCGCGCTCACCGGTCACGCTGGCGTCGGCAAGGACACCGCCGCTGACTTGCTCGTTGCGCATGCGCGCTTTCGCAAACTCGCCTTCGCCGATGCGCTGCGCGGCGAGGTCGCGAATGCATTCGACCTCTCACTCGCCGACCTCAGCAACCCGCATCTGAAGAACGTTCCGACCGTCGCGCTTCGCATGCGCCGCGCGCCGCACGATTTCCTCGCGGCCGTGATTCTGTCCCTGAGTGCCGCGGCACCCAACCGCCGAACACCACTCAGCGGTGAGTGGCTAGACGAGCCGCGCAGCCCGCGACAGGTCCTGCAATGGTGGGGCACTGAGTACCGTCGTGCGCAGTCACCGCGCTACTGGACCACGCAGCTGATCAAGCGCCTCGCCGACTACCGCCGCGAGGGCGAAACCCGCTTCGTGGTCACCGATGTGCGTTTTGATAACGAGGCCCACACACTGCGGATGGCCGGCGCCGTGCTCTGGCAAATCACCCGCCCAGGACACGACGGCGCCGCGGAAGGCGAACACGTCAGTTCGACGGACGGCAGCCGCTTCAACCCTGAGGTCGTCATCACCAACGCCCACGACGTGCGCCAGCTTCAGGTCGAGGTACTGTCGCTGTTCATCGCACGCGAACTCGGGCTTGATCGCAACGAGATGAGTTTCCACATCGGCGGACGCAGCATGTTGATGCCCGAGTGGGACCGACCTGCGGCTTCAAAACAGGGCATGCGTAAACACGCCTCCGAAGGAGACGCATGAGTACGTCCCTATTTGCCATTAACCGCTGCAGTTTGCGGATTGGTCGTGTGCTGCTTGATAGCCCTCTCCAATCCTTCTTGCTGTGCATAGTCCGTCGCTCGTTGGTCGAGAACCTTGTAGCTCTCCTCGCATTGCCTGGCGCACTCGTTCACTGTCGCCGCGATGTTTGTGAAAGAGTTAGCACTCAGTCCGCGAAAGTCGCGCATGGCTCGTCGAACCATGTTTCGCGCGGCACGAGCGTTCTGAGTCGCAAGCAATACACGCCGAACAACCACCGCATCGTCGAGATCGTGCAACGGAATGGACGCCGTGAAATTGCCAAGGTCGTCGATTTCGGACACATCAAGTCCGGCGCGCCCCTCTCGAACGTCGTCGATAGATTGCCGATCTTTGAACTGAAGTGCGACGTAGCGGACGAACAGGGAGTTCGCGAAGGTGAGTTCAACTATGGAGTCAAGACGCCTGAGGCGGCGGCTTGCGTCGTCTCCGCGGCTACGAGCAAGCTCCATTTTGTGTTGCCAGTAGATGTAGATTCCCGTCGCAGCGATGGCGACAACCGAGAAGATCGCTTGGACCCAACCCGACCATTCTGCTTTTGTCATGCAGAGGGGCCACCAGTCAATTCCAACAAGGCAATATTCGGCAACAGCAGGCATTTCGCTTCTCCTCGATTTGCGCGGATGGTAGCCCGCCCTTCGAAGGAGCACGATGGGGCGCCGTTAGCGACTGTCGAGCCACCTGGAGCGGCGAAAGGACTCGCCAAGTGAACCTCACGGTTGACGTGCTCGGTGCGGCCGAGCTGCTTAAGGTGCATCCGAAAACAGTGCTCGACCTAATCAACAGCGGCGACATCCGCGCTGCCAAGATCGGGCGCGCATGGGTGATGCTGACAAAAGACGTGCTCGACTACATCGAGCGCAAGATCGTCAATGAGACAGCGCGGCGCATGCGCCAGCCGCTGCGCTCACCAAAGGCGCGCAGCCAGGTCGCTGCCACGTAGGTTCGCGTACCGCATCATCATGCGGTGCGACTTGTGCCCGGTGATCTTCATGATCTGCGTCTCCGAGAGGGTCGTTTTTTCGAAGAGACGGCTCGTCGCCTCGTGGCGCAGGTCGTGAAACTTTAGGCCCGGGCACTTGGCCGCCTCGAAGATCCCGATGTAGAGTTTCGAAAGATAGTCCGAAGTTTTGTCGAGTTTTTTTGGACTGGTGTCGCCATCCCACCACGGAAAAAGGACATCCCTCCCCTTCGCGCCGGCGGCCGTCCGCAGATCCAGGTAGGCCGTCAGAGTCGCCACCGCGACACTCGATAAAGGAACCTGCCGCTTGTCGCCGTTCTTCGTCTTGTCGAGGAATGCGGTGCGCTTCGCGAGGTCAACTTGATCGAGCGTCAGCGTGAACATTTCCCGCATGCGCATGGCGGACTCGACGGCGAGCACGAACATGCACCACAGCGCCTGAGGGTCATCGAGCGCAAGCGGCCGCTGTTTGCGCGGCAGCACGCCGGCCACGATCACGGCCGACACCTTCTCAAATTCGCCAGGCTCCAGCCGCCTATCGCGCTCCACATCGACGCGCGCCTCGCCGGCGATTGCCGCATCTGTCTTGGTGTACTGAGCGTAGCCATCCGGGAGAGTGCGCAGGGGATGGTCGGGCAGCAGGACGTGCCCCTTCCGCATGCCCCAGTCCGTGCAGCGTGCGAGCGCGCCCACTTTCGCCCGGATCGTAGCCGGCGCCAGCTTGTCGATGCGCTTCATCTCCGAGATCCAGTCATCGACCCATCCCGCATCGATGCTGGTCAAGCGCGCGGCACCCTTCGCCTTGATGATCGTTCCGAGGGCGGCGCGATCCTTCGCCTTCGGATGCGCATCGCGCTCGTACTCGCGCACGAGGTCGGCGATTGTGTCGATGCGCGACGGTGCGCGCAGCTCGGTGGGGATGATTCCCTTGTCGAGCAGCTTCTCAGTGCGAGCGACGAAGGCGTCGCCCTCTTTCTCGTCGGCGAACGTGAGGTAGATCGGCTTGTCGAGCAGGCCGGCCCGCTTGATGACGTATTCCCACCCGTTGGGCCGCTGCCTTTTTCCAGCCATGACCGCTCCATCTTTTGCACCGTGAAGCTACGCACTTTACGCGATTCGCACGGCTGGCAAGTTGCTCTTTTTGGTTGGCAGAGGCTCCTTCTGGCTCCCCTAAAAGTTGGCGATATAGGCAAAGAAAAGGGCCTAGATCGCTCTAAGCCCTTGATTTCATTGCATTCGTGGTGGTGGGTGCTGAGGGGCTCGAACCCCCGACCTACGCCTTGTAAGGGCGCCGCTCTACCAACTGAGCTAAGCACCCCACCGGGAATACTCTCCGAGTCTAGTCTTAGTTCAGCGCGTCTTTCAACGCCTTGCCTGGACGGAACTTCGGGATCTTGGCTGCCTTGATTTTAATCGCGTCGCCGGTGCGGGGATTCCGGCCGGTGCGGGCGGCGCGCTTGCCTACTGCGAAAGTGCCGAAACCGACGAGCGAGACCGAGCCGCCCTTTTTGAGCGTCGTGCGAATGGCGCCGATGGTGGATTCGAGCGCGCGGGTGGCAGCTGCTTTGGAAATATCGGCGTTCTTTGCGATGTGCTCAATCAGTTCGGTCTTGTTCACAAGGGCCCCTTGTAGAGAAAAAGTTGGTCGGCTTTCGTCAGCTGCGACCTGGCCGCGGCGAGTGCGACTCAAGAGCTTGGCAGGCCTGACGCCTCGGCAGCGCACTGCCAGCGAGGATTACAACCACTGCCCTGCAGGGTGTCAATAAGACACGCAGTCATGCAAAACAGCGGAGCGCGCGATTTTAGGGGCGTTTCGTCGCGCACTTTCCGGGCCGTTTCGTGAAGTACTTTTCAAAGCGCTTCGGCAATCGCCTTTCCGAGGTCGCTGGTGCTGGCGTTGCCGCCGATATCTGGGGTACGCGGCGCTCCGCTTTGGGGCGCGAGCACCTTTTCGATCGTCGAGAGAATCGCGTCGTGCGCCGCTTTGTGGCCCAGGAATTCCAGCATCATCGCGCCGCACCAGATCTGCCCGATCGGGTTCGCGATTCCCTTGCCGGCGATGTCGGGCGCCGAGCCGTGCACCGGCTCGAACAGCGAGGGCGTGGTGCGCTCCGGATTGAGATTGGCGCTGGGCGCGATGCCGATGGTGCCCGTGCAGGCCGGGCCCAAGTCCGAGAGGATGTCGCCGAAGAGATTGCTCGCCACCACCACGTCGAAGAAATCGGGGCGCTGCACGAAGTGCGCGGTGAGGATGTCGATGTGGAACTTGTCGAGCTTCACGTCGGCGTAGTTCTTCCCCATCTCCGCAACGCGCTCGTCCCAGTACGGCATGGTGATCGAGATGCCGTTCGACTTGGTGGCGCTGGTCAAGTGCTTCTTCGGCCGAGACTGCGCCAGTTCGAAGGCGAACTTGAGCACGCGGTCGACGCCCACGCGCGACATCACGGTCTCCTGCACCACGATCTCGCGCGGCGTGCCTTCGTACATGCGCCCGCCGATGCTCGAGTACTCGCCTTCGGTGTTCTCGCGCACGATGTACATGTCGATCTCGCCGGGCTGGCGCGGCGTGCCGTCGCGCCGCACCACGGGCGCGATGATGCCGGGCATGAGGCGCGCGGGACGCAGGTTGATGTACTGGTCGAACTCGCGGCGGAACAGCAGCAACGAGCCCCAGAGCGACACGTGATCGGGAATCTTCTCGGGCCAGCCGACCGCGCCGAAGAAGATCGCATCGTGGCCGCCGATCTGGTCCTTCCAGTTGTCGGGCAGCATCTTGCCGTGCTTCTCGCAGTAGTCCCAGCTGGAAAAATCGAAGTGGTCGAACTTCAGGTCGATGCCGAACTTGCGCGCCGCCGCGTCGACGACGCGCAGGCCCTCGGGCATGGTTTCCTTGCCGATGCCGTCGCCGGCGATGACTGCGATTCTGTGGGTGCTCATGGAGTGGCTCCTGTCTGCGGGAGAGATGGTTGTAGAGATGAAAAGAATGCGAGCGCCTCGGCGAGCAATTCGGCCGGGGCTTCTTCGGGAACATAGTGGCCGCACGGCAGCGGGCGGCCCGAGACATCGTCGGCGCACGCGCGCCACAGCGCGAGCACGTCGAAGCACTTGCCCACCGCGCCATGCGCGCCCCACAGCACGCGCAGCGGGTGCGCAAGCTTCTTGCCGGCGGCGATGTCGGCGCGGTCGTGCACGAGGTCGATGGTGGCGGAAGCGCGGTAGTCCTCGCAGATGGATTCGGCCGTGCCCGGAATGCGCGCGCAGCGTTCGTACTCGGCCAGCACCTCCGGCGCGAACGGCGCAAGGCCCGCGTGCCGCCCGCCCATCACGCTGCGCACGTAGCGCACAGGGTCGGATGCAATCAGCGCCTCGGGCAACGGCGGCGGCTGGATCAGAAAGAACCAGTGCCAATAGGCTTTCGCGAAGGCCTCGGAGGTGTTCTCGTACATCGCAAGCGTGGGCGCGATGTCGAGCAGCAGCATTCGCTCGACCGCCGAAGGATGGTCCGCCGCGAGCCGGTGCGCCACGCGCCCGCCGCGGTCGTGCGCCAGCACGCCGAAGCGCTCGAAGCCGTGGTGCCGCATGGCGGCGAGCGCATCGAGCGCCATCTCGCGCTTGCTGTAGACCGCGTGATCGGCATCGGCCGCCGGCCGGCCCGAGTCGCCGTAGCCGCGCAGGTCCACTGCGACCACCGTGAACCGCTCGGCCAGTTGCGGTGCGACGCGATGCCAGATCGCATGCGTCTGCGGATGGCCGTGCAGCAACAGCAGCGGTGCGCCCTTGCCGCCGATGCGGCCATGGATGCGCACGCCGTTGCGCTCGATGTCGAAGGTGGGAAAGGTGAGGAAGGAGGCAGTCACGCGACGATTGTGCGTTGCGCCTCCGCGATCATCAAGCAACAATCGGCCAATTCATACTTTCCGGATTGGCATGAATCCCTCCTTGCTGGAACGCAGCGATCTCGCACTGGTGATCGCGATTCGCGACCAGGGCAGCCTCGCAGGCGCGGCCGCCACGCTCGATGTCGTGCCCTCGGTGATCACCAAGCGGCTCGGCGCGCTCGAGGGGCGGCTCGGGCAGCGGCTGTTCGACCGCACCACGCGGCGGCTCAGCGCCACGGCCGAGGGCGAGGCGGTCTGTCTGCATGCCCGCACGCTGCTCGAAGGTTTTGCGGCGCTTGAAAGCGAACTCGGCGAACGGCAGAACGAGTTGGTCGGCACGATCCGGCTCGCTGCGACCTTCGGATTCGGACGGCGCTGGCTCGGCCCGGCGTTGGCCGCCTTCCAGGCTCGGCACCCCGCGCTGCAGATCGAGCTGCTGCTGACCGAGCAACTGCCCGACCTCGGCGCCGAAGGCTACGACGGCGCACTCTGGTTGTGGGCCGTGCAACAGCACCGCGCGGCCGACTGGGTCACGCGACGCATCGCGCGCAACCAGCGCGTGCTGGCGGCGGCGCCCTCGTACATCGCGCAGCACGGCATGCCGGCCACGGTCGACGCGCTGACCTCGCACGCCTGCCTGGTCGCGCGCGAGAACGGCGAGGTCAACCAGCGCCAGTTCGCACTCTGGACGCTGCGCCATGCGCGCGACAGCAGCACCGCGCGCGTTCGCGTGCAGGGACCGCTGGCGAGCAACTCGGGAGAGATGGTGCGCGACTGGTGCCTGGCCGGCCACGGCATCATGCTGCGCAGCCTGTGGGACATCGCGCCGCAACTCGCCAGCGGCGAATTGGTCCGGGTGCTGCCGCAGTACGCGATGCCCGATGCGGACATTCACTGGGTCGCGCCATGGCGGCCCAAGACGCCGCGTCGGGTGCGCCTCTTGCTCGATCACCTGGCCGAGCAGTTTCGCGGCGAGCCGTGGAAGCCGGCGAAGACGGCAACGCGCTGAGGTTCAGCGTTCGCTGCGCACCACCAGGCTCACGCCGACCGCGGTGAGGCCGATGCCCAGCAGCGTCACGAGCGTGATCGGCTCCGCGAACAACAGCCACGCCATCACCGCCGTGCAAGGCGGCACCAGGTACAGCAGGCTGGTGACGGCCGTGGCCGTGCCGCGCTGGATCAGCATGTAGAGCAGCGAGCTGCCACCCAGCGACAGCGCCAGCACGGACCAGGCCATCGCGCCAGTCGAGTGCGCGTTCCATTCGATGCCTTGCGACTCCATGGCCGCGAAGGGCAAGGTCACGAGCAGCGCCGCCGCCATCTGCACCGCGCTCGCGCTGCGCACGTCGCACGGCGCGACGAAACGCTTCTGGTACAGCGTGCCCGCCGTGATGGAAAGCAACGCGAAGACGGCGAGCCCCAAGGTCAACGCATTGACTTCGGCACCCTGGCCGAACTTGCGCGAGACGACGAGCACGAGGCCCGCGAAGCCCAGGACCAGCCCCGTCCACTGCCGTTTCGAAATACGCCCGCCGTTGAGCGACAACCAGATCGCGGTGAGCACCGGCTGGATGCCGACCAGCAGCGCCACCAGTCCCGCGCCCATGCCCGCATGCACCGCAGCCCAGACGCCGCCGAGATACCCCGCCTGCATCAGCACGCCCGTCAACGCCAGGTGCCCCCACTGCGCGCGCTCCTTCGGCCATGCGACCTTCGCGAGCACGACCCACACGCCGAAGCACACGAGCGACAGCGCATAGCGCACAGCGAGGAACTTGAGAGGCGGCGCATAGGGCATGCCATAGCGCGCAACGATGAAACCGGTGCTCCAGATCAGCACGAAGACCACCGGCATTGCACGGAGCCAGCCCGAGCCACCCGGCCCGGGTACGGCGGCCGCCGTCGTCATTTGGAGTGAGCCCGAATCTCCGGAATGGCCTTCTGCAGGTAATAGACCATCGACCAGACGGTGAGCACCGCCGAGATCCAGATCAGCCACTGGCCCCAGAGGCCGGTGTCGATCACCTTGAAGAGGTGCCCGTCATAAAGCAGGAAGGGAATCGCGACCATCTGCACGGTCGTCTTGACCTTGCCGATCATGTGGACCGCCACGCTCTTGCCGGCACCGATCCGCGCCATCCATTCGCGCAGCGCCGAGATGGCGATCTCGCGGCCGATGATGATGAGCGCCACGAAAACGTCGGCGCGCTGCAGATGCACGAGCACCAGCAGCGCAGCGCACACCAGGAACTTGTCGGCCACCGGATCGAGGAAGGCGCCGAAGGCCGAGGTCTGGTTGAGCTTGCGCGCCAGGTAGCCGTCGAGCCAATCCGTGGCCGCGAAGACGATGAACATGACCGTGGCGATCAGGTTGCGCATCGGTTCGGCGATCGGCAGGTAGAACACTCCGACGATCAAAGGGATCGCGACGATGCGCGTCCAGGTCATGATGGTCGGTAGGGTCCAGAACATGCGGGCGATTGTGTCACGGCGGGATGACCCCGCAGCTTGGCTCGTCTCTCGTGTGCGCCTCAGTGCAGCGCCTTGTAGATTTCCTCGGCCAACTCGGCGGCGATGCCCTCGACCGAGGCGATGTCTTCCATGCTCGCCGCCGCCACGCCGCGGATGCCACCGAAGCGCTGCAGCAGGCGCGCGCGGCGCTTCGGGCCGATACCTGGGATGTCTTCCAGCTGGCTGCCGCCCACCCGCACCTTCGCGCGCTTGGCCCGCATGCCGGTGATGGCGAAGCGGTGCGCCTCGTCGCGGATCTGCGCCACCAGCATCAGCGCGGCCGAGTCCTTGCCGAGGTAGACCTTCTCGCGGCCGTCGGCGAACACGAGTTCTTCAAGACCGACCTTGCGGCCCTCGCCCTTCTCGACGCCGACGATCAACGACAGCGGCAGGCCCAGTTCACTGAACACCTCGCGCGCCATCGACACCTGGCCCTTGCCGCCGTCGACCAGCACCAGCTCTGGCATGCGCGCAGTGCGCGTCTTGGGCGATGCCTCGCTGCCCTCGATGCCTTCGCTCTCGGCGTCGCCCGGCGGCAGCGCCTCGGTCTCGGCCGCCATCGCCTCGGCCAGCTTGCCGTAGCGGCGGTGCAGCACCTGGCGCATTGCCGCGTAGTCATCGCCGGGCGTGATGCCCTCGATGTTGTAGCGACGGTATTCCTTGTTCTGCATCGTGTGATGCGCGAACACCACGCACGAGGCCTGCGTGGCCTCGCCGGCAGTGTGCGAGATGTCGAAGCACTCGACACGGAAGTTGTCCAGGTCGTCGCATGCGAGTTCAAGCGCCTCGACCAGCGCGCGGGTGCGCGCCTGCTGCGAGCCTTCTTCGGCCAGCAGGCGGGCCAGTTGCAGGCCGGCATTCGTCTCGGCCATCTCGAGCCAGTGGCGGCGCTGCTCGCGCGGCTGGAACACCGCCGTCACGCGTCCGCCGGCCTGCAGCGAGATCGCCTCGATCAGCTCGCGGCTCACCAGATGGCTCAGCACCAGCGTGGCCGGCACTGGCACGTCGATGTAGTGCTGGGCGATGAAGGCTTCGAGCACTTGCACTTCGATGGGGTCGGCCGCGACCGGCGCGGCGCCCTCTTCCACGTCGTCCATCTCGCCATGGTGAATCTGCGCCGCGTCTTCCACATGCACCGGAAAGTAGGGCCGGTCGCCGAGGTGCCGCCCGCCGCGCACCATCGCGAGGTTGACGCAGGCCTTGCCGCCCTGCACCTTCACGGCCAGGATGTCCACGTCCTTGTCCGACGCGATCTCGATCGACTGCTGATGCAGCACGCGCGAGATCGCCGACATCTGGTTGCGCAGCTCGGCCGCCTGCTCGAACTCTAGCTTCTCGGCGTGCGTGGTCATGCGGTGCTCGAGCCTGGAGAGCACGAGCTGCGTGTCGCCCATCAGGAAGGCTTCGGCGCTGGCCACGTCCTGGGCGTAGGCCTCGGGCGTGATGTAGTCCACGCAGGGGCCGGTGCAGCGCTTGATCTGGTACAGCAGGCAAGGCCGCGTGCGGTTGGCGTACACCGTGTCTTCGCAGGTGCGCAGCTTGAACACCTTCTGCAGCAGCTGGATCGATTCCTTCACCGCCCAGGCGCTCGGGTACGGGCCGAAGTAGCGGTGCTTCTTGTCGACCGACCCGCGGTAGTAGGCGAGTCGCGGAAATGCGTGCGACGCGATCTTCAGGTAGGGGTAGCTCTTGTCGTCGCGAAACAGGATGTTGTAGCGCGGCTTGAGCGTCTTGATCAGGTTGTTCTCGAGCAGCAGCGCCTCGGCCTCGGAGCGCACCACGGTGGTCTCCATGCGCACGATCTTCGAGATCATGTGGCCGATGCGGGTGCCGCCGTGGCTCTTCTGGAAATAGTTGGCGACCCGCTTCTTGAGGTTGCGCGCCTTGCCCACGTAGAGCACCGCGCCGGCTGCGTCGAAATAGCGGTACACGCCCGGCAGTTGCGGCAGCGCCGCGACCTCGCTGAGCAGTTGATCGGAATGCACGTCTGACATGGCGGCTATTGTGGCGCGGGACGGGAGCCCCCGCCCCGCCCCGGCCACCTCTGCAACGGCCGCAGTGCCGGGTGGCCCCGCTGGCGGAAGAACGGGCTCGTTCGACCCGCCTACTTCGCGACTTCCGACACCAGCCGGTACAGGAACTCGCGCCCGTCGTACAGCCGCTGGATCTCGATGCGCTCGTCCAGCCCGTGCGCGCGCGCATCGGCCGGTTCGAGGAACATGCCTGTCACGCCGTACATCGGGATGCCGGCATTGCGCAGGAACCGGCTGTCGGTGGCGCCGGTGCTCATCGCGGGCACCACGGGCACGCCGGGCCACATCTGCTGCGTGAGCGACTCCACCGTCTTCACCAGGTCGCCGTTCAGCGGCGAGGCCGGGCTGCGCAGCGGCTTGCCCATGTTGCGCACCACGATCTTGTCGTTGCCCACCGCCTGGGTCAGCAGGCGTTCGACTTCGTCGGGGTCGTCATGCGGCAGGATGCGGCAGTTGACCGTCGCCTTGGCCGATTGCGGCAGCGCGTTCTCGGCATGGCCGGCCTGCACCATCGTCGCCACGCAGGTGGTGCGCAGCTGCGCGTTGTAGGCCGGGTTGGCGGTCATGCGCTCGAGCACGCCGGCATCGGGGTTGCCGCTGCCGATGGCGCGCATGTCGTCGGCCAGCTGGCCGGTGGCGAAGGGGGCGCTGCGCGCGAAGTAGGTCCTGGTGACGTCCGCGAGCTTGATCGGGAAGGCGTAGTTGCCCAGCCGCTCGAGACCCGCGGAGAGCGCGTAGATCGGGTTGTTCTTCGTCGGCACCGAGCTGTGGCCGCCCACGTCGCGCGCCTCGAGCATGTAGGTGGTGTACATCTTCTCGGCCACCTGCATGCGGTGCAGGTTCGGCTTGCCGCCGCGCAGCTCGCCGCCGCCACCTTCGTTGATGCCGAACTCGGCCTGCAGTAGCTCGGGCTTGTTGCTGATGAGCCAGAAGGCGCCGTTGCTCAGCGCATCGCCGCGCTCCTCGTCGGCCGTCAGCGCCAGGATGATGTCGCGGCTGGGCTTGAAGCCTTCCTGCTTGAGCTGCCCGAGCACGACACCAGCGCCGAGGCCATGGCCTTGTCGTCGATGGAGCCGCGCGCGGTGAAGTAGCCACCGGCTTCCTGCAGCTTGAAGGGATCGGTCTTCCAGTCCTCGCGCCGGGCCTCCACCACGTCGATGTGAGCCAGGAGCAGCAGCGGCTTCTTGCTGCCGTTGCCCTTGAAGCGCATCACCAGGTTGCCCTTCTTCGGGAAGGGTTCGAAGATCTGGATGTCGCCGGGCGCGAAGCCCGATTCGATCAGGCGCTTTTCCATGGCGCGCGCGGCCAGCGTGTTGTCACCCGTCGAGTGGGTGGTGTTGATCTCGATCAGCTCTTTATAGATATCGTGGAAGCGCTGCTGCTGCGGCGTGAGCGACGTCGGCGCGGTTGTTGTCTGGGCCGCTGCACCGGTCATGCCGGCAATGCCGCACAGGGCCAGCGACAGGGCGAGCACGGTCTTGGTGGAACGAAGGGAAAACTGCGAACGGGTCTGCATCCTCATGGTCTTTCTCTCTCCGGTGGTTGTTGTGGCGGCCAGCATAGCAAGCCGGGCGTCGAACGGGCTCCCAGGACAGGCACACTCGCGACCATGGGCAAGCGCATGCAATGGGACATCTTCTGCAAGGTCATCGACAACCACGGCGACCTGGGCGTGTGCTGGCGACTGGCCAGCCAGTTGGCCGCGCTCGGCGAGCGCGTGCGGCTGTGGATCGACGATGCGACGGCGCTGCACTGGATGGCGCCTGCGGGACGCGACGGCGTGCAGGTGATCGACTGGCTAGCCCCTGCTGCAGTGCAGGCGGCCGCAGCCGAGTCGGCGCCCGATGTGCTCATCGAAGCCTTCGGCTGCGAGCCGGCGCCGGAACTGATTGCGAGGTTCGCCGAGGCGTCGAACGCCGCCAGCCCCCGGGCCTGGATCAACCTCGAATACCTGTCGGCCGAGCCGTACGTCGAGCGCCTGCACGGCCTGCCCTCGCCGGTGTTCAAGGGGCCGGGCGCGGGGTTGACCAAGCGCTTTTTCTATCCGGGCTTCACGACCGCGACCGGCGGGCTGCTGCGGGAGCCCGACCTGCTGGAACGGCGAGCCCATTTCGACCGCGCGCAATGGCTCGCGGCGCAGCAGATTCCCTGGTCAGAAAGCGAACGCCTCGTCTCTCTCTTTTGCTATGAGCCTCCCGCGCTGGCGGATCTGCTGGCCCAGCTCGCCGACGACCGCGAATCCACCCGGTTGCTGGTGACTGCGGGCCGTGCCACGCAGGCGGTCAAGGCGCTTCTTGCCAGCGAAGGCGCCCGGACCTTCGCCAAACACGGACGCGGCTCGCTATCGATTTCATACCTCTCCCACCTCACCCAACCGGATTTCGACCACCTGTTGTGGACCTGCGACCTGAACTTCGTGCGCGGCGAGGATTCGCTGGTGCGCGCCCTCTGGGCCGGCGCCCCGCTGGTCTGGCAGATCTATCCGCAGGATGACGACGCCCATCACGCCAAGCTGAACGCCTGGCTCGACTGGCTCGGTGCCCCGCCCTCGCTGAGGCGCTTTCACCACGTATGGAACGGGTTCGACCCTGCCCCCTTGCCGCCTCTGGAAATGCAGGGACCTTGGCGGGAAACAGCCCGGATCGGCCGCGAAAGGCTGCTCGATCAGGACGACCTGGTCACGCAACTGCGGCATCTGATCGCCCAAAAAAGCTAAAATAGCGGGCTTTGCGGATTTCGGCCCGGGCCCTCAGGACCCGAGAAGCTCTTCGCCAAACCTGCCGCGGGACATGTACCGCGGGGCCAGATACACCGGCAAGCGCGTCTCGAACGTCGCCGGATGTCGCAGAAAGCCCCGTGCACCGAGCGGCCAACATCCAGAGAACCTGTTATGAAAATCGCTCAAGAAATCCGCGCCGGCAACGTCATCATGCACGGCAAGGACCCGATGGTCGTCCTCAAGACCGAATACAGCCGCGGCGGCCGCAACTCCGCCACCGTGCGCATGAAGATGAAGAGCCTGGTGGCCAACTTCAACACCGAAGTGGTCTTCAAGGCCGACGACAAGATCGACCAGATCGTGCTCGAGAAGAAGGATTGCACCTACTCCTACTTCGCCGACCCGCTCTACGTCTGCATGGACGCCGACTACAACCAGTACGAAGTCGAAGCCGAGAACATGGGCGACGCGCTGAATTACCTGGAAGACGGCATGGCCGTCGAAGTGGTGTTCTACGACGGCAAGGCCATCTCGGTCGAACTGCCCACCAGCGTCGAGCGCGAAGTCACCTGGACCGAGCCGGCCGTCAAGGGCGACACCTCGGGCAAGGTCCTCAAGCCCGCCAAGATCGCCACCGGCTTCGAAGTGCCGGTTCCGCTCTTCGTCTCGCAAGGCGACAAGATCGAAATCGACACGCGCACCGGCGAATACCGCAAGCGCGTCTGAGCGTTCCTGGCCCGACGGGTCGGTCACTCTCTCCGAAGTAAGGCTCCGCAAGGGGCCTTTTTCGTTTCTTGGGCATGGCGATTGCAACGCTGCACAATCCCTCAGGTCTTCCCGTCCGAGTCCTTCATGAACAACACGCACGATCTTCACGACAAACGCCTGGCCGATGCCTGGGCCACGCTCAAGTCCCATTCCGAAAAAGGCCTGCCGCTCGATCCCGACCCCTCGCGCATCGCCTTCGCCGATCCCGAATTCCTGCTGCGCCGCGAGACCCGCGGCATCCGCATGCAGCTGGAGCTGATGAAGCCCGATGTCGAACAGCGCGCCCATGGCATCGAGAACACGGTGGTGGTCTTCGGCAGCGCCCGCTTTCGCAGCGAGGAAGACTCCGCCGCCATGATCGCGCAGGCCGATGCAGCCGGCGACACGGTGGCCGCCGAGCGCTGGCGCCGGCTCGCGCGCAGCTCGCACTACTACGAGAAGGCCCGCGCCTTCGGCAAGCTGGTCGCGCAATACAGCAACGACAAGGAACCGCAGGACAAGCTATTCATCTGCACCGGCGGCGGCCCGGGCATCATGCAGGCGGCCAACCGCGGCGCGCACGAAGGCGGCGGCATCTCGGTGGGCCTTGCGATCGCGCTGCCGATGGAAGAAGAAGCCAACCCCTACGTCACGCCGGCGCTGAGCTTCAAGTTCCACTACTTCGCGATCCGCAAGATGCATTTCATGATGCGTGCGAAGGCGCTGGTGGCGTTCCCGGGCGGCTTCGGCACGCTCGACGAGCTGTTCGAAGTCATCACGCTGGTGCAGACCAAGAAGTCGAAGCCGGTGCCGATCGTGCTGTTCGGCTCGGACTACTGGAAGCGAATGATCGACTTCGACTTCCTGGTGGACGAAGGCGTGATCTCGCCGGGCGACGTGAAGCTCTTCGAGTACATCGACGCGCCCGAAGACGCGTGGGACTACATCAAGCGCTTCTACAAGCTCTGACCCATGCCGGCGCTCAGGCGTCGGTGTCATCGACCACGTCGGGGTGCAGCGCCTGCTCGAAGAAGCGCGTGAGCGCCCGGGCGCGGCGGCGGCGGTCGGCCACCGGATCCTCGGCCGGCCCCATGGCCACGGCATCGTCGGCCACGCCGTGCAGCGCATTGAAGAGGATCACGGCGGTGAGCGTCGCGTCCTCCACTTCCCACACCCCCGCCGCGTCGCCCTGCTTCAGCATGCCGACCAGTTGCGTGACGACCGCGTTGTCGTTGCGCATGCGCCGATCTTCGGGCCGGTACTCGTGGAACACCACGTCGTGCAGAGCGACGTTGTCGAGGTAGATCTCGAGCCCCGTCTCCACCCAGGCCTTCAGGCGCGCACGGTGGTTGTCGGGGCGATGGCGGTCCATGGCGTTCTGCAGGCGCTCGCAGAAGTTGTCGACGAAGCGCTGCTGCAGCGCGCCGAGCATCGCCTCCTTCGACGGAAAGTACAGATAGAAGGTGCCCTTGGCCACCTGCGCGCCGGCCGCGATGTCGTCGATGCTGGTGCTGGCGATGCCCTTCGCGATGAAGAGGCGCTCGGCCGCATCCATCAGCGCGACGGCACGGGTTTCGGGGGCCTTGGTACGGCGGCGCGGCGCGGCAGGGTCGGCCTCGCATGCCGCAGTGGAATCGACGGCGGGGTCACTTCGTGTCATGGCAAATCTCGGGGGACGAGGCGGCGCCGCACCGTGGACGCCTTCGGGTCGTTGAAGAAGGCGTCGATACTGACTTTGGGTCAGTTGAATGTCAACTCAATGTGAATTGATCTTGTCCGGACCATGGTTTCGCCGGAATGCCCCTCTAGATCTTGAGCCCCCAGGTCGCCCGAGCGCCCAGCGCCAGCACGCCGCCCACGACCCAGAACACCCCTGCGATGCCGATCAGCGCCCCGAGCGAACCGAACAGCATCGGCATCGCCACGCTCGACGCGTTGATGGTCATCAGCCGCAGGCCCAGCGCCTCGCCGTGCCGCGCGTGCGGCGTGATCTGGTGGAGCATGCTCATCACCATCGGCTGCACCGCACCGAGCGCAAAGCCGAGCACCACGGAACAGATGCCCATGGCCAGGGCCGAATCGAGCAGCGGGTACACCGCAAACATCGACGCCGTGACGATGGTGGAACTCAGGATCACGCTGCGCTCCGAGGCGCGCGAGGCGATGAGCGGCAGCACCACGCGAATCACCGCCGCCGCAATGGCGAAAGCGCCGAGGATCGAGCCGATCACCGAGGCGCTGATGCCGCGCTCGTGCCCCAGCACCGGCAGCACGAAGGCATGCACGTCCCAGCTGGACGACTGCAGCCAGTTCACGAACAGCAGGCGGCGGAACATCGGCTCGCGCAGCAGGTCCCAGGCCCGCGTGGTTGCGGCGCCGGGAACGGGGGCGGCACGCGGCGGCTCGTGCGCGCCGCGTGCAAGCAGCCAGCAAAGGACCGGCAGGAAGGCCATCACCGCGAAGCAGACGCGAAAGGCCTGCATGTCCGCAGCCGCACGGCCCGCGTGGTCGATCAGCATGCCGGCCAGGAACGGCCCGACAAAATTGGCGGCCGCGGGCGCGATGGCCAGCCAGCTGAACACGCGCTTGAGCTGTGACACGTTGGTCGCGGAACGGCCCACGTGGCGCTGCAGTGCAATGACGGTCACGCCGGTAGAGCCGCCGGTCAGCAGCGCCGAGACGCACATCACCGGAAAAGTCGGAAAGACCAGCACCAGCCCCGCGCCGCCTGACGCCGCGATCACCGACAGCCAGAGCGGCCGCTTGAACCCGTGTCGGTCCGCAAAGCGCCCCGCTGGCAGCGCGAGAAAAACCTGGCTCAGCGCGAACAGCGCGATCAGTACGCCGACCGCCACGGGGCTGTAGCCCTGCTGCAGCGCCAGCAGCGGCGTTGCCAGACGCATTCCGGCCATCGTGGCGTGCAGGCAGACCTGGGCGGCGATGACGCGCAGCAGTTCGGAACCTTTCACGGGGTGTCGTCGCCCTCGCTGTCGGCGGTGGGAGGCAGCAGGACCTGCGCCTCTGCCTCGGGCAGTGCCTCGACCTTGCGCAGCGCCAGGCGCATCTGCTTGGCGCGCGTGTCGGCCTTGTCGAGCGTGTCGGAGGCCTTGGCCACCTGCTCCTTGATGCGCGCGACCCATTCACCATAGCGCTCGAATTCGGTCTTGACCGCGCCCAGCACCTTCCACACTTCGGAGGCCTGCTGCTCCAGCGCCAGCGTGCGAAAGCCCATGTGCAGGCTGTTGAGCATGGCGAGCAAGGTGGTCGGGCCGGCCAGCGTCACGCGGTGCTGGCGCTGGATGGCGTCCATCAGGCCAGGGCGACGCAGCACCTCGGCGTAGAGGCTCTCGACCGGCAGGAACAGGATCGCGAAATCGGTGGTGTGCGGCGCGGCGAGGTAGTTCTCGGCGATCGAGCGGGCCTCCAGTCGGATGCGCGCTTCGAGCGCCTTGGCCGCGAGTTCGGCGGCGGGCGCGTCGGCGCGCTCGTGCGCGTCGATCAGGCGCTCGTAGTCGTCGCGCGGGAACTTCGCATCGATGGGCAGCCACACCGGTGCGCCGTCGTCGCCACGGCCCGGAAAGCGGATCGCAAAGTCGACGCGCTGGCCGCTGCGCGGTTTCGTCTCGACCTGCTTGGCGTACTGGTCGGTGGTGAGCACCTGCTCGAGCAGCGCCTCGAGCTGCACCTCGCCGAACACGCCACGCGTCTTCACATTGGTCAGCACGCGCTGCAGGCTGCCGACGCCAACGGCCAGCGTCTGCATTTCGCCTAGGCCCTTGTGCACCTGCTCGAGTCGGTCGGCCACCTGCTTGAAGCTCTCGCCCAGGCGGGCTTCGAGCGTGCTCTGCAGCTTCTCGTCGACGGTCTTGCGCATCTCGTCGAGCTTGGCGGCGTTGCTCTGTTGCAGTTGTGCGAGCTGCGTTTCCATCGTCGCTCGCACTTCGGCCAGGCGCCGCGCGTTCGATTCGCTCAGGCCCTGCAACTGGGTGTTGAGCGTGTCGGCCAGCGACTTCTGCAGCGAGGCGAGTTGCAGCGAGAAGGCATCGAGCTGCGCGTTCTGCGTGCGCGTGGCCTCGGCGCCCTGCTGCACCAGCGACTGCTGGAAGGTGGCGAAGGCCTGCGCGGTTTCCTGCCGCGCGCCGCGCGAGTTTTCGCCGATCTCGCGGCGCAGCTCGCGCTCGGTGCGCTCGTTGGCCGTGCCCATCGCGGCCAGGACGCCGAGCAATTCGCTGTGGTCGGGCCTGGGCTGCCGGCGCGCGAGCAGCCAGATCACCAGCACGAGCTGGATGACTGCGAGCGCAGCCAGCACGAGAAGAATCAATTCACTGGGTTCCAAGGCGAAGGCGCTGTGTCGCTGTGCAGGGTTGGGTTACTTGGCGGCCGGCGGAACGGGCGTGACGGGTGTGAGCGGCCCCTTGCCGCTGAAGTACGCGATCAGGTTGTCCGCCGCGAGGTCGGCCATGGCGCGGCGCGTGGGCACGGTCGCGCTCGCGATGTGCGGCGTGAGCACGACATTGGGCACGGTCAGCAGGTCGGGATGAACCTTGGGCTCGCCCTCGAACACATCGAGGCCCGCCGCCGCGATGCGCTTCTCGCGCAGCGCCACGGCCAGCGCGGCGTCATCGACGATGCCGCCGCGCGCGATGTTCACCAGCGTGGCGGTCGGCTTCATCAGCGCGATCTCGGCGGCGCCGATGGTGTGGTGCGAAGCGGGCGAGTAAGGCACGACCAGCACGACGTGATCGGCGGTCTTGAGCAACTCCTCCTTGCTCACATAGCTGGCCTTGCAGTCGGTTTCGAGCGCCGCGTCGAGGCGCGAGCGGTTGTGATAGATCACCTTCATGCCGAAGCCATGCGCGCCGCGCTTGGCAATGCCCTGCCCGATGCGGCCCATGCCGATGATGCCGAGCGTGGCGCCGTGGATGTCGGAGCCCGCGAACATGTCGTAGCTCCACTTCTCCCACTTGCCGGCACGCAGGAAATGCTCGCTCTCGGTGATGCGGCGTGCGGTCGCCATGAGCAGCGCGAAACCGAAGTCGGCCGTGGTCTCGGTCAGCACGTCGGGTGCATTGGTGCCGAGCACGCCGTGCGCAGCCATCGCGTCCACGTCGAAGTTGTTGTAGCCCACGGCCATGTTGGCGCAGATCTTCAGGTCGGGGTTCGCGTCGAGCACGGCGGCATCGATGCGCTCGCTGCCGGTGGTGAAGGCGCCCTGCTTGCCTTTGAGCCTGGCGATCAGCTGCTCTTTGCTCCAGCTCTCGTCGGACTGGTTCGATTCGACCTCGAAATGCTGCGACAGGCGCTCGATGGTCTCGGGAAAGATCGCGCGTGCGACCAGGATCTTGGGCTTGCTCATGATGTGTGCACTCAGCGGAAGAAGATGAACGTGGAAATGACGAACAGCGGAACCAGGATGGCCACGGACCACGCCATGTAGCCGAAGAAGCTCGGCATGCGCACGCCGCGGCTCTCGGCGATGGCCTTGACCATCAGGTTGGGCGCGTTGCCGATGTAGGTGTTGGCGCCCATGAAAACGGCGCCGGCCGAGATGGCGGCAAGCGTGCTCGCGTAGGTGGTCATGAGCGCCGCCGGATCGCCGCCTGCGGTGTTGAAGAACACGAGGTAGGTCGGCGCGTTGTCGAGGAACGAGCTCAGCACGCCGGTGGCCCAGAAGTACATCGCGGGGTCGGGCTGGCCATCGGCGCGCGTCACGGCCGAGACGATGGCGCCGAACGGGCCCTGCGTGCCGGCCTTGAGCATCGCGATCACCGGGATGATGGTCAGGAAGATGCCCGCGAAGAGCTTGGCCACTTCGGCCATCGGCTCCCATTCGAACTGGTTGTCGGCGTGCACCTTGGGCGCGGTGAGCTTGTACGAGACCAGGGCGATCAGCAGCAGCCCCACGTCGCGCACCAGCCCCGGCAGCCCGACCTCGGTGCCGAACACGTCGAAGCTGACCGGCGATTTCCAGAAGCCGCTCAGCAACACCAACGCGACCACGCCGCCCAACAGCCAGAAGTTGGCAGCGCCATCGAAACCCAGGCGCTGTGTCTCGGGCGTCGTGGGCGTCGGGTCGACAGGCAGCACGCCTTCCTTGCGGTAGTAGTGACTGTCGATGGCATAGAACAGCGCCAGCAGCACGGCCAGGATGAAGAGCGTTTCGAAGAGGATGTTCTGCGCGGTCCAGAAGAAGCCCACGCCCTTGAGGAATCCGAGGAACAGCGGCGGGTCGCCCAACGGCGTGAGCGCGCCGCCCGCGTTGGAGACGATGAAGATGAAGAACACGATCACATGCACCTTGTGCAGGCGGTCGTCGTTGGCGCGGATCAGCGGCCGGATCAGCAGCATCGAGGCGCCGGTGGTCCCCATGAAGCTCGCGAGCACCGCGCCGATCGCAAGGATCGCCGTGTTGAGCCCGGGCGCGCCGCGCAGGTTGCCGCGGATGTGAATGCCGCCCGCCACCGTGAAGAGCGCCGTCAGCAGGATGATGAACGGGATGTACTCGGCCACCAGCGCATGCACGAGTTGCACGCCCGCCAGGCCCGCGCCGTAGGTGGCGGCAAAGGGCAGCAGGAAGGCCAGCGCCCAGGCGGCGGAAATCTTGCCGTAGTGGTGGTGCCAGAAGGCAGGCGCGAGCAGCGGCAGCAGCGCGATCGACAGCAGGATGCCGGCGAACGGCACGCCCCAGAGCGGCGAGAGCTGCGCACCGTCGAAGTCCGCGGCCGTGGCCAGCGTGGGCGCAAGCAGCAGCGCCAGCAGCCCGAGCCCGGGGACACGCCTCATGCCTCGATCTCGAACACCTGGCGCAGGTACGCCAGGTATTTTTCGTCCTCGCACATGTTCTTGGACGGCGTGTCCGACAGCTTGGCCACCGGCTGGCCGTTGCAGTTGATCATCTTGATGACGATCTGCAGCGGCTCGTAGCCCAGGTCGTTGGTGAGGTTGGTGCCGATGCCGAAGGCCAGCTGGCAGCGGCCGCGGAACTGCTGATAGAGCTCGATGGTGCGCGGCACCGTGAGGCCGTCGCTGAAGATCAGCGTCTTGGTGAGCGGATCGACCCGGTTCGCCACGTAGTGCGCCAGCATGCGCTCGCCCCACTGGAACGGGTCGCCGCTGTCGTGGCGGGCGCCGTCGAAGAGCTTGCAGAAGTACAGGTCGAAGTCGCGCAGGAAGGCGCTCATGCCGTACACGTCGGACAGCGCGATGCCCAGGTCGCCGCGGTATTCGCGCGCCCAGCTCTCGAAGCCGAAGATCTGGCTGTCGCGCAGCCGCGGGCCAAGCGCCTGGCAGGCCTGCAGGTATTCGTGCGCCATGGTGCCCAGCGGGATCAGGCCCAGCTTCATGGCGTACAGCACGTTGCTGGTGCCCGCGAGCTGCGGCAGCCGGGCGCCGGGCTTGGCCTGCATCGGCGGCGGCGTGACGGCACCCAGGCGCGAGTTCAGGGTGCGCAGCACCTCTTCGTGCCAGTCCTTCGAGAAGCGGCGGCGCGTGCCGTAGTCGGCGATCTTGAGGTCGGCCAGGCCCGCGTCCTGCAGCTGGGCGATTTTGGTCTCGAGGCGGCGGCGGCCTTCCTCGATGTCGGGCTTCTTCTGCGTGTTGCGGAAGTAGACCTCGTTGACGATGGCCAGCACGGGGATCTCGAACAGGATGGTGTGCAGCCACGGCCCCTGGATGCGGATCTCGAGCTCGCCCGAGGGCTGGGGAATGATGTTGATGTACTTCTCGTTGAGCCTGAACAGGCCCAGGAAGTCGACGAAGTCGCTCTTGATGAAGCGCATGGACCGCAGGTAGGCCAGCTCGGCATCGCGGAACTGCAGCGAACAGAGGCTGCGCACCTCGTCGCGGATCTGGCCCGCGAACTGCGCCAGGTCGACGCCGGGATTGCGGCACTTGAAGCGGTACTCGACCCGGGCGCCCGGGAAGTGATGCAGGACCACCTGCATCATCGTGAACTTGTAGAGGTCGGTGTCGAGCAGGCTGTGGATGATCATGGTCGTCGTCGGTGCGCGGTGTCTCAAACTTTTCGGCGTCCGCTCGATTATCACGGGCAGCGTCGGCCTCTGCCTACGGGGGCTGCACAGCACGTCCTACTGGCAGGGCGAATCGATCACGAGACATTGATTTCACGGCGGCAACACAGCCGCCGAATCAACCTCTCAAGGAGATTCGCAATGAACAAAGACACCATCGAAGGCAACTGGAAGCAGCTCAAGGGCAAGGTCAAGGAGCAATGGGGCAAGCTGACCGACGACGACTTCGATGTCATCGCCGGCAAGCGCGATCAGCTGCTCGGCCGCATCCAGGAACGCCACGGCATCAGCCGCGACGAAGCCGAAAAGCAAGTCAAGGACTGGGAATCGCGCGATGGCCGCACGGCCGATTCGCTCTGGTTCGAAAAGTCCTGATCAAGAAGCCGCTGGCCAATGCCGCCGCACCCAACCGAATTCAACAACCTCGAAGGAAAACTCCAATGAAAAAACACCTGCTCATGCTCGCTCTCGCTTCCACCTGTTTCGTCGCCACGCAAGCCAGCGCGATGACCGGTGATGAACACAAAGTCGCCAAGGAAAAGATCGAAGCCGACTACAAGGTCGCCAAGAGCCAGTGCGACACGCTGAAGGACAACGCCAAGGACGTCTGCCAGAAGGAAGCCAAGGGCAAGGAAGACGTGGCCAAGGCCGAACTCGAACAGCAGTACAAGCCCAGCGACAGCAACGCACGCAAGGTGGCAGAAGAGAAGGTGAAGGCCACCTACGAAGTCGCGAAGGAAAAGTGCGACGACCAGAACGGTGCCGCAAAGGATGCCTGCGTGAAGCAAGCCAAGGCTGACGAAGCCCAGGGCAAGGCCGAAATCAAGGCCATGAAGAAGTAAGCAGTTTCTGCCTGTTCAGCTGATCGGCGAATCGATCTGCTGTACGACAAAAGACCACGGCGCCCTCGGGCGCCGTTTTTTATTGGGATTAGGATTTCAGCGAATCGACCACGCGCTGCAACGCTTCGGGCAAAGGCACGGGCCGCTGTGTTTCACGGTCGACGTAGACATGCACGAAGTGGCCCTGCGCCGCCGCGGCGTCTGCACCCTCGGCGAACAGCGCGATCTCGTACCGCACGCTCGAGCGGCCCGCCTGCGCCACCCGGATGCCGGCTTCCACCGTCTGCGGGAACGCGATCGGGGCGAAATAGTTGCACTGGGTCTCGACCACGAAGCCGATGACCCGGCCCTGGTGGATGTCGAGCGCGCCGCGTTCGATCAGCAGCGCATTCACCGCCGTGTCGAACCAGCTGTAGTAGACGACGTTGTTGACGTGCCCATACATGTCGTTGTCGGCCCAGCGCGTCGGGATGCTGCGGAACGCGCGATAGCTGCTGCGGGAATTCGGCGTGGGTTTGGTGGCGGAGCTCATCGCGCGGCATTTTGCCAGCGGCGCCAATAGTCGAAGGCCACGCGGAAGGTGCCCAACTGCACCTGCACGGTCTCGGCGATGTCGCTGGCATAGCCGCCGGCCATGGCGAAAGCCGCGGGAATGCGGCGCTGCCAGGTCCAGTCGAACACGCGGCGGTCGCGCGCCTCCAGGCCGTCGAAGCTGAGCTTGAGGCGGCCGAGACGATCGCGCTCGAACGGATCGGCGCCTGCAAGGTAGATCACGAGGCCGGGCGAGAAACGGCGATCGAGTTCGTCCAGCGCGTGCTCGAGGGCGGTGAGGTAGTCGGCGTCGCCGCAGCCGTCGGGCAGTTCGACGTCCAGGTCGCTGGCTTCCTTGCGAAAGGGGAAGTTCTTCTGGCCGTGCATAGAGAGCGTGAAGACGCTGGCGTCGTTGCGGAAGATGCTGGCCGTGCCATTGCCCTGGTGCACGTCGAGATCGATCACCGCCACCTTCAGTTGCCGGCCGCTGCGGCCGTGCTCCGCCTGCATCAGACGGGCGGCCACCGCGGCATCGTTGAAGACGCAGAAACCGCCGCCCTTGTCGGCATAGGCGTGGTGCGTGCCGCCCGCCATGTTCGCTGAGATGCCGCCGGCGAAGGCTGCGCGACAGGCCGCGATGGTGGCGCCCGTGGAGCGGCGCGAGCGCTCGACCATCGCTTCGCTCCAGGGAAAGCCGATCTCGCGCATCGCCTGCGGGCTCACGCTGCCGTCGCTGATGGCGGCGATCCACTGCGGGGTGTGGGCCAGCGCCAGTTCGCCGTCGCTGGCGCGGGGAGCCTGGTCCATCTGAACGGCGGGCAGGTGCTCCTCCAAGCGGTCGCGCAGCAAGGCGTAGCGCGACATCGGGAAACGGTGCCCCGGCGGAAGGGGCAATACGAACTGGCCGGAATAGAAGGCGCGCATGACCCGCATTCTGCGATGCGAGCCCGTTTTAGAAAGCGGCCTCTAGATTGCTGCATCGCAGCAAAAACCCCTTGATCGCAAATCCCAGCTGCCTATACTTGAGGCCATGCTGCACCGCAACAAAGACGACGAGGCGCAGCGCAACGTGTATCGACCACCATCCTTCTGGAGATCCCAAATGGCCCTGACCGCTGACCAAATCCTCGCCGCCCAAAAAGCAAACCTCGAAACCCTGTTCGGCCTGACCACCAAGGCTTTCGAAGGCGTCGAAAAACTCGTCGAGCTGAACGTGACCGCATCGAAGGCCGCCCTGGCCGAAGCACAGAGCACTGCCCAGGCTGCCCTGAGCGTCAAGGACGCGCAAGAACTGCTGACGCTGCAAGCCAGCCTGTTCCAGCCCCTGGCCGAAAAGACCGCTGCCTACAGCCGTCACCTGTATGACATCGCCCAAGGCACCAGCTCGGAATTCTCCAAGGCTTTCGAAGCCAAGGCTTCTGAAGCCCAGCAAGCCTTCGTCGGCCTGGTCGACAGCGCTTCCAAGAACGCACCGGCCGGTTCGGAAACCGCCGTTGCCGTGCTCAAGAGCGCCGTGGCTGCCGCCAACAACGCATTCGAATCGGTCCAGAAGGCTGTCAAGCAAGCCTCCGACGTCGCCGAAGCCAACTTCAACGCCGTGTCGACGCAAGCCGTCGCCGCTGCCAAGACGGCCACCGCTTCGCGCAAGCGCTAAGCACTGACCACACCAGTTGTCTCCTTGGGTCCTCACGGATCCAATTCAGGGCCTCATCTTCGGATGAGGCCTTTTTTTTTGACCTGAGGAGGCTCTTCGATAATGGCCGGCTTATCTTCAGGAGACTTCAATGCAGATCGACGGCAAGGTTTTTATCGTGACCGGTGGCGCTTCGGGCCTCGGTGAAGGCGCGGCGCGCATGCTGGCCGCGAACGGCGGCAAGGTGGTGATCGCCGACATGCAGGCTGAAAAGGGCGAAGCCGTCGCCAAGGAGATCGGCGGCGTGTTCGTCAAATGCGACGTGAGCCAGGAAGCCGACGGCCAGGCCGTCGTTGCAGCCGCCACGAAGCTCGGCAAGCTGGTCGGCCTCGTCAACTGCGCGGGCATCGCGCCGGCCGAGAAGACCGTGGGCAAGAACGGCCCGCACGCCCTGGCCGTGTTCAGCAAGACCGTCACGGTCAACCTGATCGGCAGCTTCAACATGATCCGCCTTGCGGCCGACGCGATGAGCAAGAACGAACCCGAAGCCACCGGCGAACGCGGCGTGCTCATTTCCACCGCCTCGGTCGCGGCCTACGACGGCCAGATCGGCCAGGCCGCCTACAGCGCCTCGAAGGGCGGCGTGGTCGGCATGACCCTGCCCATCGCCCGCGACCTCGCCCGCAACGGCATCCGCAACATGACCATCGCCCCCGGCATCTTCGGCACGCCCATGCTCTTCGGCATGCCGCAGGAAGTGCAGGACGCGCTGGCTGCCAGCGTGCCCTTCCCCTCGCGCCTGGGCACGCCCGAGGACTACGCCAAGCTTGCGAAGCACATCATCGAGAACGACATGCTCAACGGCGAGGTGATTCGTCTGGACGGAGCGATTCGACTCCCTCCGCGCTGACACCCGGCGCCGGAGGCGGCACCGCCGTGCTGCCGGTGCGGTCCAGCCGCTCGTACTGGGCGATCACTTGCGCGCCCAGCAGCACGAGCGTGGCGGCGATCTCCAGGCTCAGCAACACCACGATCGCCGTGGTGAGCGAGCCGTAGACCACATTGACCTGCGACAAGGTCGAGAAGTACCAGATCAGCACCCGCCGCGTCGCCTCCCACAGCAGCGCGGCGGTCACGCCGCCCAGCAGCGCATGGCGCAGCGACATCCGGCCGGCCGGCATCACGAGGTACAGCGAAGTCAGCATGAAGATCTCGCCGCCCAGCCCCAGCAGGTACAGCAGCAGCCCCGATACGCCCGAAAGCGACCAGCTGCGCCCCAGCAAGTCGACGCTTTCCTGTCCCACCAGCTGAAGCGCGCCCGACACCAGCGTGACCAACAGCAGCCCCACGCACAGGCACAGGATGTAGATGTACGGCATGGCCACCGAGACCAAAAAGTGGCGCTTGTGGTCGGCCTTGCGGTGGTGAAAGATCACCGCCATGGCACTTTCGAGGATGCTGAAGGCCAACGAACTGAAGAAGATCATCGTCACCAGCAGCACCGGGCCCATCACGTCGCGGTGGTCGAGAAAGCTCGACAGCTCGGTCACGATCGCCTTCGACTGCCCCGGAAGCAGCCATTCGAGATACCGGCCGATGGTGCGCAGCAGTTCCGCCTGGTCGATGACATGCGAAATCGCGATCACGCTCACGATCAGCAGCGGCACGATGGACAGCAGCGCGTAGTACGCCACCGCCCCCGCGAGCAGAAGCCCCTGGTTGGCGCGAAAGGCCTTCAGCGCGTCCCAGATGAATCGGAACGGGTGCCGCAGCAGCGGCGCGGCGTGGTGCAATGGGTTGGGCGTCGTCATGCGTTGGGAAATCCGGATCGCAATCAGTATGCCGCCCCACCGCAATGGGCCGGCCGCTTGCGTATGATTTGCCGCTCTTCGCCTACATGACCATCCCCGCTTCATTCATCCAGGAACTCATCGCGCGCGCCGATGTGGTCGAAATCGTCGGCCGCTATGTGCCGCTCAAGAAGGCCGGCGCCAATTTCATGGGGCTGTGCCCCTTCCACGGCGAGAAATCCCCTTCTTTTTCGGTCAGCCCGACCAAGCAGTTCTATCACTGCTTCGGCTGCGGGGTGCATGGCAACGCCATCGGTTTTCTCATGGAGCACGCGGGCATGGGCTTCGTCGAGGCGGTGCACGACCTCGCCGGCCAATACGGCCTGCAGGTGCCGGAAGACGACGCCTCCCCTGCCGAGCGCGCCCGCGCCGCCAACCAGCGCCAGAAGCAGGCCACGCTGACCGACGTGCTCGAGAAGGCCGGCGAGTCCTACCGCAAGTCGTTGCGGCAGGCGCCCGGCGCCATCGAATACCTCAAGGGCCGGGGCGTTTCGGGCGAAGTGGCCAAGCAGTTCGGCATCGGCTATGCGCCCGCGGGCTGGCGGGCACTGGCGAGCGTGTTCCCCGACTACGACGATCCGCTGCTCGCCGAGAGCGGCCTGGTCATCGTCAACAACGAAGACGGCCAGCTCGACGAGAGCGAAGCCAAGCGCTACGACCGCTTCCGCGACCGCGTGATGTTCCCGATCCGCAACGTCAAGGGCGAGTGCATCGGTTTCGGCGGGCGCGTGCTCGGCGACGAAAAGCCCAAGTACCTGAATTCCCCCGAAACGCCCGTGTTCAGCAAGGGCCGCGAGCTCTACGGCCTCTACGAGGCGCGCGCCGCCTTTCGCGACCGCGGCTATGCGCTGGTCACCGAGGGCTACATGGATGTGGTCGCGCTCGCGCAACTGGGCTTTCCGAACGCGGTGGCCACGCTCGGCACCGCCTGCACGACCGAGCATGTGCAGAAGCTCTTCCGCTTCACCGAATCGGTGGTGTTCAGCTTCGACGGCGACGCCGCCGGCCGACGCGCCGCGCGCAAGGCGCTGGACGGCGCCCTGCCCTATGCCACTGACGTGCGCAGCATCAAGTTCCTGTTCCTGCCGGCGGAGCACGACCCCGACAGCTTCATCCGCGAACACGGCGCCGAGGCCTTCGCCCGATTCGTCGCCGAAGCCACGCCGCTGTCGCGCTTCATGCTCGAGGCCGCCCGCGAAGGCTGCGACCTGACCACCGCCGAAGGCCGCGCCCACATGACCAGCAACGTGCGCCCGCTCTGGAGCGCGATGCCGGACGGCGCACTCAAGCGGCAGCTGCTGAGCGAGATCGCCACGCTGGTGCAATTGGATGCGGCGGCGCTTTCGGATCTCTGGGCCTCCACGCCCGGTCCGCGCAAGGCGGCTTCCCCGCCTTCACCGCGCCACAGCGAATCGGGCGGCGACGGCGGGGACTATCCGGACATGCCGCCGCCCATGGAATATGAAGCGCCGCGCTATGAAAGCGATAGCAAGTCGCGCAAATTCGTCAAGGGCAAGCGTTGGGGTGGCAAGTACGAAGAGCCCATCGAGCCGTTGCGCGGACGCGGCAAGCCGCCCAGCCGGCCCGACGTGGCGGTGCGGCTGTTGCTGTCGAACATGGCGCAGTGGGACGCGCTCTCGCACGAACTCCATCTGATGCTGTGCGACCTGCCCGGACAACATGGCGCGCTCTTCACCTGGCTCGACAGCCAGTTGCACGAGCACGGCGTGCAACCCTGGGCGGCGCTGCGCGAAGGCATGCGGGGGCAGGATTTCGAAGCGCTGGCCGAGCGCCTCATGAACGTCGCCGACGCTGCCCCGGTCCCCGAGGGCGAGGAAGAACAGCACCTGGTCGACGCCGCCAAGGAGCTTTCCAGCGTGCTCGACTTCATGCTCGACGACCGCCTCAAGGCCCAGCAAAGCGAGGCCATCGCCGCGGTCGGAAAGGACCCGAAAGCGCTGGAGCGCTACAAGGCACTCGAGGCGCGGCGGCTGGAATTACGCAGCCGCCTGAGTCCGCGCGGTTCAGAAACCGCTTGAAATTTGGCAAAGACGCTATAATGTAGGGCTTCGCAACTGGCGAAATCAGACAAGAGCGACAGCAGCACCTCCGGGCCGACCCCTAGCGCAACGCACTCCAACGGTAAATTCCGGCGGAAAGGGTCAATAACCGCAAGGACTGCACACCAAATGTTCGCCCTACATCTTGTCTGCTGAGGAATTAATTTCCTCGTTCCCAATTGTTGTATGTCCGTGCCTGTGCGCGGGCTGTGGTGGCGCTGCCCGAATGGCAGTGCGCCTGTGATTTCCGCTTGTCCATTCTTGTCGTAACGAGGTCGTATGCCCAGTTCAAAGAAGCCTGCTATTTCACTTGCCAAAAGCGTCGCCAAAAAGCCTGTCGCAGAGAAACCGTTGAAAGCCGGCAAGACGCCGGCATCTAAGACGGGTGCCGCCGCGTCCAAATCGGCACCCGCAACGAAAGTGAAAACCGTGCCCACGAAAACGACCTCCCTCGACGATCCCAAGAAAGTCGCGGCTCCCGCCGCCAAGAAAGTCGGCCGTCCGCCCAAGGCTGCCGGTGCCGCCGCACCTGCCACCGGCGCCAAGCGCGGCCGCAAGCCCAAGGCCGGCAATGAAGCCGCCGAGAGCGACGTCGACCTGTCGGACATCGAAGAAGACCTGGCCGGCGACGAACCGGTGGTCGCCACGACCACCGAAGAAAAGGTCAAGCCGCTGCGCATGAAGATCAGCAAGGCGAAGGAACGCGCCTTGATGAAGGAGTTCGGCCTCGACGAGACCGTGCTCTCCGAAGAAGACCTGGCCAAGCGCCGCTCGCGCCTGAAGACCCTGATCACGCTGGGCAAGACCCGCGGCTACCTCACGCACGGCGAAATCTCCGACCACTTGCCCGACAAGCTGGTCGATGCCGAGACCATGGAAGTCGTGGTCACCATGCTCAACGACATGGGCGTGGCGGTGTACGAGCAGACGCCCGACGCCGAAACCCTGCTGCTGAACAACACCGCGCCCACCGCCACCACGGTGGAAGAAGCCGAGGAAGAAGCCGAAGCGGCCCTGTCCACGGTGGACAGCGAATTCGGCCGCACCACCGACCCGGTCCGCATGTACATGCGCGAAATGGGCACGGTCGAGCTGCTGACCCGCGAAGGCGAAATCGAGATCGCCAAGCGCATCGAAGGCGGCCTGATGGCCATGATGGAGGCCATCTCGGCCTCCCCCGCCACCATCGCCGAAATCCTGCGCCTGGCCGCTGAAATCCGCGAAGGCAAGGTCGTCATTTCGACCATCGTGGACGGCTTCTCGAACCCCAACGAGGCCGACGACTACGTGGCCGAGGAAGACTTCGACGAATTCGACGAAGAAGACGACGACGACGGCAAGGGCGGCTCCAAGGCCCTCACCAAGAAGCTCGAAGAACTCAAGCGCGAAGCGCTCGATCGCTTCGACCGCATCGCCGGCCTGTTCGAGAAGGTCCACAAGATCTACGACAAGGAAGGCTACGGCACGCCTGCGTACGTCAAGGCCCAGGAGGCCCTGTCCGAAGAGCTGATGACCATCCGCTTCACGGCCAAGACCATCGAGAAGCTGTGCGACCTGGTGCGCACGCAGGTGGACGACGTTCGCAAGAAGGAACGCGAACTGCGTCGCATCATCGTGGACAAGTGCGGCTTCCCGCAGGACGAGTTCATCCGCGACTTCAGCGGCTACGACAAGAACGGCAACCGCATTGCGTCGAACCTCTTGAACCTCAAGTGGGTCGAGAAGCAGGCCGCCGCCGGCAAGCCCTGGAGCGCCGTGCTCGCGCGCAACATTCCGCCGGTGCAGGAACTGCAACAGCGCCTGACCGACATCCAGTCGCGCGTGGTGGTGCCGCTCACGCAGCTCAAGGACATCAACAAGCGCATGAACGAAGGCGAATCGTCTTCGCGCGATGCCAAGAAGGAAATGATCGAGGCCAACCTGCGCCTCGTGATCTCCATCGCCAAGAAGTACACCAACCGCGGCCTGCAGTTCCTCGACCTGATCCAGGAAGGCAACATCGGCCTGATGAAGGCGGTGGACAAGTTCGAATACCGTCGCGGCTACAAATTCTCGACGTACGCCACCTGGTGGATCCGCCAGGCCATCACCCGCTCCATCGCCGACCAGGCGCGCACCATCCGCATCCCGGTGCACATGATCGAGACGATCAACAAGATGAACCGCATCTCGCGCCAGCATCTGCAGGAGTTCGGCTTCGAGCCCGACGCCGGCATCCTGGCCGCCAAGATGGAGATCCCGGAAGACAAGATCCGCAAGATCATGAAGATCGCGAAGGAGCCGATCTCGATGGAAACCCCCATCGGCGACGACGACGATTCGCACCTGGGCGACTTCATCGAGGACAGCAGCAACACGGCGCCCATCGAGGCCGCGATGCAAGCCGGTCTGCGCGACGTGGTCAAGGACATCCTCGACTCGCTCACGCCGCGCGAAGCCAAGGTGCTGCGCATGCGCTTCGGCATCGAGATGAGCACGGACCACACGCTGGAAGAAGTCGGCAAGCAGTTCGACGTGACCCGCGAGCGCATCCGCCAGATCGAAGCCAAGGCGCTGCGCAAGCTCAAGCATCCGTCGCGTTCGGACAAGCTGCGCAGCTTCATCGACACGCTTTAAGCGACACGGCTTTCCCGGCACCTGCGATGGTGCCGGCATCGCCCGAAAAAAAGGCCCGGAACCGCACGCAAGCGGTTCCGGGCCTTTTCTTTTGCCGATGGGCTCAGAGCGCCGCGAGTCCCTCCACCAGCGCTTCGCGGTTCAGCTTGCGCTGTTCGCCGCGCGACCACGAAAAGATGTCGTAGCCGTTGCTGTAGAGCACCGTGCCGTCGGGTGCGAGATCGAAATGCGCCACATGCGATGCAACCACGCGCGGACTGGCGCGCCGCCCTTCCTGCGCGATCAGCTGCCACGAGCCCGGCACCAGGTTGCCTGCGTACTGCGGGTCGTTGCGCACCTTCGACAGCTCGATCATCCGGCCGTGCAGCCACAGCTGGCCCAGGTCCTGGTCGAGCTCGGGCGTGCGCGGTCCGCCGGCCGAACGCAGCGGCTCCTTGCCGTAGATCATCGAGAAGAAATTGAGATACCCGAAGATCGCCTTGCCCAGGCGCAGCGGCATCATCAGCGTGTCTTTCACCGCGCCGCCCGCGCGCTCGTGCGCGGGCTTTTCCACCGGCCGGCGAATGGCGTAGAGCGTGCCGTCGGCCGCGATGCGCGGGGCGATGAAGTCCCATTTGGGGTCGTCGAGCAGGCTGTCCATCTGGGCGCTCTTGTAGTCCAGCCAGTTCACCGTCGAATGCGCCATCGCGACCACGACACCGTTGGTCGGATGCCGCGCCACGCCGCACGACTGGTAGACCAGCGTCGAGGCCGAACCCGGCATCACGGCCGGCGCGGCGTCCAGGCTGTCGCCACCGGTGATCGCGCCCTTGGCGTTGCCCTCCTCGTCGAACACTTCCAGCTGCGCGGTGCCGTCGGGCAGGCCGACGGCCAGCACCAGGTGGCGGGTCTCGGGCACCCAGGTCAGGCCGAGCACCGGCGCCTGCTGCCGGTGAAAGAGACGGATCTCGCGCTTGTCGTCGAGCTCGTAGCGGAACAGGCCGATGCTGCGCCCCACGGTCAGCACGTAATAGATGGTGCGCGGCCCGCCGCGGCAGACGTGCAGGAAGCGCGCCGGCGCCATCGCGCCGCCCGGGCCGCCGCGGCCCCAGAGCGATGCGCCCGAGAGCATGCCCGTAGACTCCTCGCGCTCGGCGTGTTTCCAGGAGGTGGTGCGGCGGCTGTCTGCCTCGCGCTGGAGCAGCTCGCGGGCGAACGGCGATTCGATCTGCACCGGCGCGGCGTCGCCGCTGCGCAGCCACAACTCGCCCCGGGAGATCGACAGGAATTCCGAAATCATTCTTTCCCTCCTTCTTCTTTCTTCAACGCATGCAGGCGCGCAGTTTAGTGGCCGGGGACGGCGGCAGCATTTCGGCGCGTCTGCTACGCTTGCACGCTTTCGGTGCGCACCTCGCGCGCCCTTTTCTTCTCCCATCCCAAGCCATGAATCCCGACGCCGACAAACTCTGGCAGGCCCCGCGTTGGGCGCTGGCCGTCCTGCTGGCGGTGCTCGGCATGCTCGGGCCGTTTTCCATCGACACCTACATCCCGGCCTTCTCGGGCATCGCGCATTCCATCGGCGCCACGCCCGCCGAGATGCAGCAGACGCTTTCGGCGTACCTCTTCGGCTTCGCGTTCATGAACCTGTTCCACGGCGCGCTGTCGGACAGCTTCGGCCGCCGGCCCGTGGTGCTGTGGGGCCTTGCCGTATTCACCATCGCCTCGCTGGGCTGCGCGCTGTCGCAGACCATCACGCAGCTGGTGCTGTTCCGCGGACTGCAGGGCCTGTCGACCGGTGCGGGCATCGTGGTTTCGCGTGCGGTGATCCGCGACATGTTCCCGCCCGCCGAGGCGCAGCGGGTGATGAGCCAGGTCACGATCTATTTCGGCGTGGCGCCGGCCATCGCGCCGATCATCGGCGGCTTCCTGTTCGTGCATGCGGGCTGGCACGCGGTGTTCTGGTTCCTCGTGGCCGTGGGCGTGGTGCTGTTCGTGGCCAACTACAAGCTGCTGCCCGAGACGCTGCATCCCTCGCACCGCCAGTCGTTCCACGTGCGGCACCTGATGCGCGGCTACTGGGACCTGTGCTCCGACCCGCGCTTCCTGCTGCTCGCGCTCGCGAGCGGCGTGCCCTTCAACGGCATGTTCCTCTACGTGCTGGCCGCGCCCGCATTCCTGGGCGACCACCTCGCGCTGCAGCCGCAGCAGTTCTTCTGGTTCTTCCTGCTGACCATCGGCGGCATCATGCTCGGCGCGCGCGCCAGCGGCCGCATGGCCGGCAAGGTGACGCCCAAGCGCCAGATCCGCGACGGCTTCCTCATCATGCTGGTGACCTCGGTGGTCAACGTGGTGGCCAACTTCTTCTTCGACGCGCACGTGGCCTGGGCGCTGTGGCCGCTCGCGGTGTTCGCCTTCGGCTGGGCGCTGATGGTGCCGGTGGTCACGCTGCTGGTGCTCGACCTGCACCCCGAGCGCCGCGGCATGGCATCGTCGCTGCAGGCGGTGATCGGCTCGACCGCCAACGGCGTCGTGGCCGGTGCCATCGCACCGCTGGTGATGCACTCCACATTCGCGCTCGCCGCCACCTCCACGCTGATGCTCGGCATCGGGCTGGTCGCCTGGGTCTGGCTGCATGGCCGCTGGCCCGAGATCGGCCGCAGCCTCGCCAACGAAAGCTGAGAAGGTGTGAACGAATCCGCCATGCCCGCTCATCCCGCCCAGACACACCCGCTCGGCGTTGCAAATGCTCGCCATAGCCCGAGCTATGGCTGCGCTTTGCGCCTTGATCGGGCGAGCCTGAGCGGGCTGCTCGGGCACGCCGAATTCATTCACACCTTCTGAAAGGAACGCAGCGATGCGGCTCTCCGCAGTCCTGACCTACGCGCGCGCCTGGTTGCCGGGCCGCACCGCCGTCGACATGCGGGAGCGCCTGCGCGCCGTATGCGGCGCCGCCATCGGCCTCTTCGTCACCGCGGTGCTGTGCCGGTGGCTGGCCGGCCCGCTGGGCAGCGCCGTCTGGCTGATCGCGCCGCTGGGCGCCAGTGCCGTGCTGGTGTTCGCGGTGCCCGCGAGCCCGCTCGCGCAGCCCTGGTCGGTGATCGGCGGCAACACGCTGTCGGCCGTGGTCGGCATCGCGAGTGTGAGCTTCATTCCCGACCCTGCCCTCGCCGCGGCCATCGCGGTGGCCGGTGCCATCGGCGTGATGTTCTTCGCGCGGTGCCTGCATCCGCCGGGCGGCGCGGCGGCGCTGCTCGCGGTGCTCACGCACACCACGCATTTCTCGTCGGCGCTCTTTCCGTTCTTCACCAATTCGCTGCTGCTGGTGCTGGCCGGCGTGGCCTACAACTCGCTCACCGGCCGGCGCTATCCGCATGTGCAGGTGGCGCAGCCGCCGCGCGCGGACGCCCGCTTCAGCCAGGCCGACATCGACGCGGTACTGGCCCGCTACAACCAGGTGCTGGACATCAGCCGCGACGACCTCGAATCGCTGATCCAGCAGACCGAGCTCGAGTCGTACAAGCGGCGCCTTGGCACGCTCGATTGCGGCGACATCATGTCGCCCAATCCGATTTCGGTGGAGTTCGGCACGCCGCTGCAGGAGGCCTGGGCCCTGATGCACGAGAAGCGCATCAAGGCGCTGCCGGTGACCGACCGCACGCGCCGCGTGGTGGGCATCGTCACGCAGGCCGACTTCTTCCGCCAGCTCGACCTGCAGCACCACGAAGGCATCGCGGGCCGGCTGCGCGACCTGATCCGCGCCACGCGCACGGTGGTATCGAACAAGCCCGAGGTGGTCGGACAGATCATGACGCGGCAGGTGCGCGTGTCCAGCGCCGACCGGCCCGTGGTCGATCTCGTGCCGCTCTTCTCCGAAGGCGGCCACCACCATATCCCCATCATCGATGGTGAAAAGCGCCTCACCGGCATGATCACGCAGTCGGATTTCGTGCGCGCCCTCTACCGTGCCGTCCGGCCGGAGAACTGAACCCTTTTGATTTCACCAAGGAGCGCGCATGGCCTGGGTCGTATTGCTGGTGGCGGGTCTGCTTGAAATGGGCTGGGCCATCGGCCTCAAGTACACCGAAGGATTCACGAAGTTCTGGCCCTCGGTCGGCACCGCGGCCTCGATGATTCTCAGCATCGTGCTGCTGGGCTGGGCGATGCGCTCGCTGCCCGTGGGCACGGCCTACGCGGTGTGGACCGGCATCGGCGCCGTGGGCACGGTGATCCTGGGCATCGTGCTGTTCCACGAGCCGGCCAACGCGGCGCGCCTCGCCTGCGTGGGGCTGATCGTGGCGGGCATCCTCGGGCTCAAGCTCACGAGCCCGGCCTGAATCCGGCGCCCTACTCCAGCACGACGTTCGCCTTCTTCACGAGCGCCGCATAGCGCGCGGCCTCGCTGCGGAAGTAGCTCGCGGCCTCTTCGGGCGAGGTGGGCTTGATGACGTTGCCCTGCTTGTCCATCGCCTCGCGCACCTCGGCGCTGGTGTAGGCCGCCACCACGGCGGCATGCACGCGCTTGATGTCGGCCGCCTGCATCTTCGGCGGCCCGATCACCGCGAACCAGCCTTCGACGACGTAGTTGGGCAGGCCCTGCTCCGCGATCGTCGGAATGTCCGGTGCGGCTGGCGAGCGGACCGGTCCGCAGACGCCAATGGCGCGCAGCGCGCCGCTCTTGATGTGCTGCTGCACCGCGGGCAGCGCGACCACGCCGATCTCGACCTGCCCGGCCATCATGTCGGTCACCATCGGGCCGGTGCCCTTGTAGGGAATGTGCCGCGCCTTCACGCCCGCCTCGTCCATGAACATCTCGCCGGCCAGGTGAATGATGGTGCCGTTGCCCGACGAGGCGTAGTTGTAGCCCTCCGGCTTGGCACGCAGCAGCGCGACCAGTTCCTTCACGTTCTTCGCGGGCAGCTTGGGGTTGACCATCAGCACCAGCGGCGTCGCGCCCACCACGCTGATCGGCGTGATGTCGGTGATGGCATCGAAGGGCATCTTCTTGAACACGCTCGGGTTGATCACATGGTTGTTCGACACCATGCCCAGCGTGAGCCCGTCGGGCGCCGCCTTCACGATGGCCGCGGTGCCGGTAATGCCGCCCGCGCCCGGCATGTTCTCGATCACCACCGGCTGGCCGAAGGCCTTGCCGAGTGCGACCGACGCGGCGCGCACGATGTTGTCCACGCCCGAGCCGGCGCTGATCGGCAGGATGAAGCGGATCGGTTTGTCGGAGCCCTGCGCGAACGCGGGGAACGCGGCCAGCGCCGCGGTGCTGGCGCCGAAGCCCAGCAGCGTGCGGCGGTTCATCGGGAAAAAGTTCGTGGTGGTCATGGTCTTGTCTCTCTTTATGGTTTTGAAGAATCGCCGGCTTCAGCTCACGGCCGCGTCGGCATGCATCGCCTCGACCTGTGCATCGCCGTAGCCCAGTTCGGCCAGCAGCTCGCGCGTGTGCTCGCCCAGCGTCGGCGGATGCAGCCGCACGCCCAGGCGCTCGCCGTCGAGCGTGATGGGGAACAGCGTCGTCTGCGCCATCTGCCCTGCGCGCTCGCCGTCGGGAAGGCGAATGTCCGCGAGGCCGCCGGTGGCCTTCAGGTGCGGATCGGCATACAGGTCTTCGGGCCGCGTGATCGGCGCGAACGGCAGGCCGCGCGCTTCGAAGATCGCCGACAGCTCCGCCGCCGAACGGGCGGCGAGCCGGACGCGCAGGTCGGCCAGCAGCGTGGGACGCAGGCGCACGCGGTCGTTGTTGGTGCGCAGCGCCGGGTCGGCCTTCAGGTCGTCGAAGCCGAGCGCGTCGCAGAACACCGTCCACTGCGCATCGCTCACCGCGGCCAGGAAGATCTGCTCGCCGTCTTTCACGGTGAACACGTCGTACAGCGCCCAGGCCGAGATGCGCTCGGGCATCGGCGCCGCGGCCTGCCCGGTGATCGCGTACTGCAGCATGTGCTGCCCGACCAGGAACACGTTGTTCTCGAACAGTGCCGACTGCACCTCCTGCCCCTTGCCGGTTTCCGCGCGCTGCATCAGCGCGGCGATGGCGCCGATGGCGCCGAACATGCCGCCCATGATGTCGTTCACGCTCGTGCCCGCGCGCAGCGGATCGCCCGGGCGGCCCGTCATGTAGGCGAGCCCGCCCATCATCTGCACCACCTCGTCGAGCGCCGTTCGATGCTCGTACGGACCGGGCAGGAAGCCCGTGTGGTTCACATACACCAGCCGCGGATTGAGCTTGCCCAGCGCGGCGTAGCCCAGGCCGTACTTGTCCATGGTGCCGGGCCTGAAGTTCTGCGCCACCACGTCGGCGGTGGCGCACAGGCGCAGCGCCGCCTCGAGCCCCTGCGGGTTGCGCAGGTCCAGCGCGATGCTTTTCTTGTTGCGGTTGAACATCGGGAAGAAGCCCGCACCCGCGCCCAGCAGGTGCCGCGTGCGGTCGCCGTCGATCGGCTCCACCTTGATGACCTCCGCGCCCAGGTCCGCCAGCACCATGCCGCAGGTCGGGCCCATCACCATGTGGGTGAACTCGACCACGCGGATGCCGGCGAGCGGCAGGCGCTTTTTCTCGGTTGTCGCGGCGTTCATGCGGCCACCTCTCGGGCTGCGGCCGTCGGCACGAAGGTCTTCGGGAAGCCCGCGCGCCACACCGTGCCCTGCAGCGTCTCGCCGTCGAGCCAGCCGGCCACGCGCTTGCGCAGGTCGAGCAGTTGCTGCAGGTCGACGCCGGTTGCGACACCCATGCTCTCCAGCATGAAGACCAGGTCTTCGGTATCGACGTTGCCGCTCGCGCCGGGCGCGTGCGGGCAGCCACCGATACCGGCCAGGCAGGCATCGAAGCGCGTGACGCCGACCTCCAGTGCCGCGTAGACGTTCGCGAGCCCGAGGCCGCGCGTGTCGTGGAAATGGCCGCACCAGAGGCGGTCGCCCGCGATGCGCAGCGCGCGTTCGAACAGGCTGCGGACCATCGCGGGATCGGCGTAGCCCACGGTGTCCGCCAGGCTCACGCGGTCGGCGCCCGCGTCGAGCAGCGCCTGCATGAGGCGCAGCACTTCATCGGGTTCGACATGGCCCTGGATCGTGCAGCCGAACGCCGTACCTACACCTCCGTCGATCAGCGTCTTCGAACCCGCCGCATCGCGCGCGGCACGCATGCGGCCGACCTCGGCCACCACCTCGTCGGGCGTCTTGCGCAGGTTGGCCAGGCTGTGCGCGTGGCTCGCCGAGAGCGGCACCATCATCAGGTCGGCCTCGCCCGCGATGGCGCGCTCCGCGCCCTTGAGGTTGGGCACCAGCACCGAGGCGAAGAGCCCCGGCAGCGTCTTCGCATAGGCCAGCAGCTCTGCCGTGTCGGCCAGCTGCGGCAGCAGGTGAGCCGGCACGAAGGAGCCGACTTCGATCTCGCGCTGGCCGGCCGCGTGCGCGTCGCGAATCCATTCGAGCTTGTGTGCGGTGGGCAGCACGCGGGCGATGCTCTGGAGCCCGTCGCGCAGCCCCACTTCGCGAACGACCGCGCGGGGCGGCAGGAAAGCGTGAATCAATTCTTTGTCTCCGTCGTGTGGGGTACGGCGTCGATGTTAGAAGTTCCGATTCGGTCCAGAAGGTATATTTTGGAAGCCATTTGCTTCCAGAACGGAACATCATGAGAGACCTCGACCTGATCACCCTGCGCCTGTTCGTCGCCGTCTGCGAAACCCGCAGCATCGCGCGCGCCGGCGAGCAGGCCAGCATCGTCGGCTCGGCGATCAGCAAGCGCCTCGCGCAGCTGGAAGACACCGTCGGCACGCCGCTGCTGCTGCGCAAGCGCCGCGGTGTGGTGCCCACGCCCGCCGGCGAGACCTTGCTGGAGCACGCCCGCGCGATGCTCGGCAGCGCCAACCGCATCGAGCGCGACATGGCGGCCTACGCGGGCGGCGCGCGCGGGCATGTGCGCATCCTGGCCTCGGCGTCCGTCATGGCCGAATCGCTGGCCGAGGACGTGGCCGGCTTCCTGAAGGACCCGGCGCACCGCAACATCCGGGTCGACATGGAAGAGCGCGTGAGCCCCGAGATCGTCCGGGGCATCCGCGAGGGCATCGCCTCCATCGGACTGTGCTGGGACGCCGCCGATCTCGAAGGGCTGGAGCGGCGCGACTACCGCTCGGACCATCTCGCGATCGTCGCGCACCCCTCGCACCCCGTGGCCCGCCACGAGGCGGTGCGCTTCGAGCAGGTGCTCGACCACGAATTCGTCGGCATGCCCGCGCTGAGCGCCGTGCAGCTGATGCTCGCGCGCGAGGCGGCCGTGGCCGGCAAGCCGCTCGTCTACCGGGTGCTGGTATCCAACTTCGACGCGGCGCTGCGCGTGGTGCGCGCCGGCCTGGCCATCAGCGTGGTGCCGGCGGAAGTCGCCCGGCCGTTCGCAGACGCCTTCGGGCTGCGCCTGATGCCGCTCACAGACGACTGGGCCCGCCGCCGGTTCGCGATCTGCTTCCGGAGCGAGGCGGCGCTGTCGCCCTCGGCGCAATTGCTGGTTGCGCACCTCGAGCGCTGCGCCACCGACCGGCGGTCGGACGGCTGATTCGTCCGATAACGGAAACGATCCATTGCGATGGCGATGGTTTTTGTTTCGTTTCGTGCAACCTAACATCCGGTCTGTTCGCTGTCACCTTCATCCAACCGACCGAAAGACCCGCCATGTTCCGCAGAGCCCTGATTTCCGCCGCTACCCTTTCCGCCACCTTGGCGCTCGCACCCCTGGCCGCCCAGGCCGCCGAGCCGCTCAAGCTCGACGTGTACAACCCCGGCGCCAAGTCGATGTTCCCGGTGTCGTCCGAGCTCATCACCGGCCAGACCGATGCCGTGCTGATCGACGCGCAATTCCAGCGCAACGACGCCGAGGCGCTGGTGCAGAAGATCAAGGCCAGCGGCAAGAAGCTGACCACTGTCTACATCAGCCACAGCGACCCCGACTACTACTTCGGCCTCGACGTGATCCAGGCCGCCTTTCCCGACGCGAAGATCCTCGCCACGCCGCAGACGGTGGCCGCGATCCAGGCATCGAAGGACGGCAAGCTCGCGCACTGGGGCCCGATCTTGAAGGACAACGCACCCAAGGCGGTGGTCGTGCCGCAGCCGCTCTCGGGCGACAGCCTGGAGCTCGAAGGCCGCAAGATCCAGATCGTCGGGCTCGACAGCCCCACGCCCGAGCGCACCTTCGCGTGGATTCCCTCGCTGAAGGCCGTGGTCGGCGGCATTCCGGTGTCGGCCAACATCCACGTGTGGATCGCCGACACGCAGACGCCCGCTTCCCGCAGCGACTGGCTCAAGACGCTGGGCCACATCGAAGCCCTGCATCCCAAGACCGTGGTGCCCGGCCACTACCTGCCGAACGCGAACGGCAGCGCGCCCTACACCGTCGCCTCGGTGAAGTTCACCCGCGGCTACCTGCAGGCCTTCGAGACCGAAGCGAAGAAGGCCAAGGACTCCGCCGCGCTCATCGCCGCGATGAAGAAGCGCTACCCGAAGCTGGAAGGCACCTCATCGCTCGAACTGGGCGCCAAGGTCATCAAGGGAGAAATGAAATGGCCGCAGTGAACGACACCCCGAACGCGGCCACGCTGCACTACATCTTCGATCCGATGTGCGGCTGGTGCTACGCCGCGGCGCCGCTGGTCGATGCGGCGCGCAGCGTGCCGGGCCTTGCGGTCGAGTTCCACGGCGGCGGCATGATGACCGGCGCGAACCGCCGCGCGATCTCGCCGCAGTGGCGCGAATACGTGCTGCCGCACGACCGGCGCATCGCCGAACTCTCCGGCCAGCCGTTCGGCGAGGCGTACTTCGAGGGACTGCTGCGCGACACCGGCGCGGTGATGGACTCCGAACCGCCGACCACCGCGATCCTTGCGGCCGAGTCGCTGCGCGCGGGCGGGGGCCTCGACATGGCCCATCGCCTGCAGCGCGCGCATTACGTCGAAGGCCGGCGCGTGGCCGACGTCGACGTGCTCATGGCCCTGGCCATCGAACTCGGCTTCGATGCCGAAGCTTTCGCATCGGCTTTCGCACGCCTGTCCGGCGAAGCGACTTCGCAGCATTTCGCCGCGAGCCGCCAGTTGCTGCAACGTTCGGGCGGACAGGGTTTTCCGACTTTCGTGCTGGCGCAGGCCGACGGCACTGCAAGCCGGATCGACATCGGCCCCTGGCTCGGCCGGGCCGAGGACTGGAAGGCGCACCTCAAGGGGTTCGTCGCTCCCTCGCAGCTTGCCGGGGCGGCCGCGGCTGCATCGACGGCACCGACGTGCGGCCCCGACGGCTGCGCGATCTGAAGCGCTACCGCGCCACGCCCAGCAGCCGCTCCAGCGCTTGCGGCTGGCTGCGCAATGCAGCCGCGCTGTCGGTGTGGACGATGGTGCCGTGGTCCAACACCACCGCGTGGTCGGAAATCGCGAGGATCGCCTGCGGGTGCTGCTCCACGATGATCGCGGCCAGCCCTTCGTCCTGCGTGATGCGGCGGATGGCGCGCAGCAGCTCTTCCACGATGATCGGCGCGAGGCCTTCGAGTGGCTCGTCCAGCAGCAGCAGCTTGGGGTTGAGCACCAGCGCCCGGCCCACGGCCAGCATCTGCTGCTCGCCGCCCGAGAGCTGCGTGCCGAGGTTGGTCTTGCGCTCGGCCAGGCGCGGGAACATCTCGTAGACGCGCTGCGGGTTCCACTTGCCCGGGCGCTCCACGGCAGTGAGGTTCTCGTGCACGGTGAGCGACTTGAAGATGTTGCGCTCCTGCGGCACCCACCCGATGCCCGCCGCGGCACGCTGGTGTGGCGCGAGCTTGTGCAGGGCTTGCCCGCCGAGCGCGATGGTGCCGCCGTGCTGGCGCGTGGCGCCGGCCAGCGTGTTGATCAGCGTCGTCTTGCCCGTGCCGTTGCGGCCCAGCAGCGCGAGCGTCTGCCCTTCACCAAGCGCGAACGCCACGTCATGCAGCACCACGGCCTCGCCGTAGCCCGCGCTCAGGTTCTCGATGCGCAGCAACTCAGACATGGGCGTTCTCCCCGTGACCCAGGTAGACCTCTTTGACCTTCGGATCGTTGGCAATGGTCTCGGGGTCGCCTTCGGTCAGCAGCGTGCCGTTGACCAGCACGGTCATCCGCGTGGCAAAGCTGAACACCAGGTCCATGTCGTGCTCGATCAGCAGCACCGACACATCGGCCGGCAGCGCGGCCACGGTCTCCAGCAGCTCCTCGCGCTCGCCGGCGGGCACGCCCGCCACGGGCTCGTCGAGCAGCAGCACGCGCGGCTCGCAGGCGAGCGCAATGGCGATCTCCAGCAGGCGGCGCTTGCCGTAGGCCATGAACTTGGTCTGCTGTTTGGCGACGTCCGCCAGGTGGAACTGCTCCAGCAGTTGCCCCGCACGTTCCGCGATGCCCTTGGTGCCGCCGAGCGGCCGCCACCATTGCGCGGCAATGCCCTTCTGTTGCGACACCACGAGCGCCAACGTCTCCAGCGGCGTCATCGAATCGAACAGCTGGTTGATCTGGAAGGTGCGCACCAGCCCGCGCGCCACCCGCTTGTGCGGCGCGAGCGTGGTGATGTCTTCGCCGAGCAGCGTGATGCGGCCTTCGGTCGGCGTGAGCACGCCCGTCAGCAGGTTGATCAGCGTGGTCTTGCCGGCGCCGTTCGGGCCGATCAGCGCATGGCGTGCGCCGCGCTTGAGTTCCATCGTGACGTTGTTGGTGGCCGTGATGCCGCCGAAGCGCATCACCAGGCCTTGCGTCGAAAGCACGGTGTCAGTGGTGGTGGTCATGCGGCACCGCCCTTCTTCTTCGTCGCGCCGAACCACGTCCATGGCTTGAGCAGCCGGTCGCGCCCCACGAGCACCAGCAGCACGAGGATGAGGCCGATCCAGAACATCCAATACTGCGGCGTCACGGCAGAGAGCCAGGTCTGCAGCAGCTTGAAGACGATGGCGCCCGCCACGCCGCCATAGAGCCAGCCCACGCCGCCGATCACCAGCATCAGCAACACGTCGGCCGAGCGGTCGAAGGCCAGCACGTCGAGCGAGGCGAAGCCGGTGGTCTGCGCGAGCAGGGCACCCGCCGCGCCGGCGATGCCTGCCGCCACGGTGTAGATGACCGCAAGCCGCGACACCACCGGAATTCCGATGGCCATCGCACGCAGCCGGTTGTCGCGGATCGCCTTGAGCGTCGCGCCGAACGGCGAATGCACCAGCCGGCGCATCACCAGGAACAGCACCAGCATCACCGCCAGCGAATACCAGGCGGCCGTGCGGCCGTACAGGTCGAACTCGAAGAGGCCGAGCACCGGCCCCATCACCACGCCCTGCAGGCCGTCGGCGCCGCCGGTGAGCCAGTCGAGCTTGTTGGCCAGTTCCAGCAGCAGCAGCGCGGTGCCGAGCGTGACCATCAGCCGCGTGAGGTCGGTGCCGCGCAGGATCGTCACGCTGGCCACGAGGCCGAGCAGCGCCGAGAGCACGGTCGCGACCACCAGCCCCACGGTGGGGTCCGGCATCACCAGCTTGGCGAACAGCGCCGCCGCATACGCGCCGAAGCCGAAGAATGCGGCATGGCCGAGCGACACGATGCCGGTGTAGCCGAGGATCAGGTCGAGCGACATCGCGAACAGCGCGACGATGGCGATCTCGTTGACCAGCAGCGAGTGCGAGGGCACGACCAGCGGCAGCGCGAAGGCCACTGCCCAGACCACGAACTCCCAGGGCCGCCAGCGCGCGGTGCGCAGCAGGGCCGATTCATAAGCCATTGGAGAAGAAGGCGTGTTCATTCAACGGCCTCCCTTGCGAGTGAACAGGCCCTGCGGCCGCCACATCAGGATCAGGATCATCAGCAGATAGACCGTGAACGCGCCCATCTTCGGAATGAAGTACTTGCCCGCCACGTCGGCAATGCCCAGGAGCAGCGCCGCCGCGAGCGGCCCGGTGATCGACGAGGTTCCGCCGACCGACACCACGATCAGGAAATAGATCATGTACTTGAGCGGAAAGGTCGGATCGAGTCCGAGAATTTCAGCACCCAGCGCACCGCCCAGCCCCGCCAGACCCGAGCCCACGGCAAAGGTCATCAGGAACACGATGTTCACGTTGATGCCCAAGCCCGCCGCCACGCGCGGGTCGTCGACGGCGGCTCGCAGCCGGCTGCCGAAGCGCGTCTTCGAGAGGATGAGCTGCAGCACCACGGTGAGTACCGCACATACAGCAATGATGAAGATGCGGTAGTGGCCCATGCCGAGCAGGAATGCGCCGTCGCCAAACTCGCTGCGGCCGCGCAGCCACTCGGGCAACTGCAGGTTCTGCTGCGACGAGCCGACGAAGTAGTCGACCGCCGCCACGGCCATGAACGCAAGGCCGATCGAAAAGAGCACCTGGTCCAGATGCGGCTTGCCGTACATCGGCCGGTAGAGCGTGCGTTCGAGCAAGGCTCCAGCGAGCGCAACGACGATGAACGCGAGCGGCAGGCAGGCCAGGAACGGCAGGCCAAGCTTCTGCATCGCGAACACGGTGAGGTAGCCGCCCGCCATGGCGAAGGCGCCGTGCGCAAGGTTGATGAAGTTCATCAGCCCGAGCGTGACGGCCAGGCCGACGGCGAGAACGAAAAGCAGCATGCCGTAGGCGATGCCGTCGAAAAGAATGGTCAGCATGTCTGTTGTCTGCGTCTGGTGCGTTCGTTCTGGATGCTGTTGTTCAGGGCGGGTGCAGCTGATCGACCACGGCTCTGAGGCGATCACGCCGATGGGGTGCCTTGCGCAGCGAAATCAAGGAGGAGGCCGAAGGCCGGGGGACATTCGCGGAGCAAGGCACCCCGTCGGCGTGATTGCCGCCCTGAACAGCAGCGCACCTCACCCCAAAAGCACAAAAGTTACTTCGCCTTGCCCGGGTCCTTCACACCCTTGATCACATCGAACTCCACGTTGTAGAGCTGCCCGTCCTTCTTCTCGACCTTGCGCAGGTATACGTCCTGAACGATGTCGCGCGTCTGCGCATCGATGAGCACCTGACCGCGCGGGCTCTCGAAGACCTGGCCCTTCATGGCCGCCAGCAGCGCTTCGCCGCCACCCTGGCCCTTGGTGGCCTTGAGCGCTTCGTAGATCACGCGCATGCCGTCATAGCCGCCCACGGCCATGAAGTTGGGACGCATCTTGGGGTTGGCTTTCTGGAAGGCCTCGACGAACTTCTTGTTCAGCGCCGAGGGGTGAGCGGTCGAGTAGTGGTGCGAAGTGACCACGCCCAGCGCACCGTCGCCCATGTCGTTGAGTTGATCGTCGTCGGTCACGTCGCCGGTGGCGATCAGCTTGATGCCGGCCTTGTCCATGCCGCGTTCCAGAAACTGCTTCATCACCGCCGCGCCCGCGCCCGAGGGCACGAAGACGAACAGCGCGTCGGGCTTGGCGTCGCGCACCTTCTGCAGGAACGGTGCGAAGTCGGGGTTGCGCAGCGGCACGCGAAGTTTTTCGATCACCTTGCCGCCGTTGAGCTGGAAGCGCTCGCTGAAGAACTTCTCGGCGTCGTTGCCGGGGCCGTAGTCGGCCACCAGCGTGACCACCGTCTTCACGCCATTCTTCGGCGCCCAGTCGCCCATGACCACCGACACCTGCGGCAGCGTGAAGCTGGTGCGCACGATGTAGGGCGAGGCCTCGGTGATGCTGGAGGTGGCAGCGGCCATCACGACCTGCGGCGTCTTCGATTGCGTGGCCAGCGGCGCGGCGGCCAGGGCGGCCGGCGTGACGCCGAAGCCCGCGATCACGTTCACCTTGTCGTTGACGATGAGTTCCTGCGCGAGACGCTTGGTGACGTCGGGCGTGGCCACGTCGTCCTTGACGATCAGCTCGATCTTCTTGCCCGCCACGGTGTCGCCGTTTTGCGCCATGTACAGGCGCGCGGCGGCTTCGATCTGCCGGCCGGTGGAGGCCTGCTGCCCGGTCATCGGCAGGATGAGCCCGATCTTGAAGGTGTTGCTGTTCTGGGCGCTGGCCAGCGGCAGGGCGAGCGCGGTGGCGAGCGCAATCGCCGAGAGGCCTGCGGTCTGGATGAGATGGCGTCTTTGCATGAGGTTTTCCTTGAGAGACGGAATGCGAAACCGGGGCCAATTGTGAACACTTTGCAACATTCGGCGGAGCAGGCAATCACCTAGCCGGCGACCCCTGTGGACCTTTGTTGCGCGATCAACAAATGAACTGCGCGATGATCGCGCAAGGCGCTTCAGCTGTCGGCGCGGTACGCGGAGTCGAGCGTGAGCGTACCCACGGCGCGTGAAACGCAGGCGCAGATGCGGGTGGTGGCGGCTTTCTCGTGGGCGCTCAGGAACACGTCGCGGTGGTCGATCTCGCCGTCGACCGAGAGCACGTCCATGGCGCAGAGGCCACATTCGCCGCGCTTGCAGTCCCAGAGGGTCTGCACGCCGGCGGCATCGAGCGCTTCGAGCAGCGTGCAATCGGCCGGCACGGTGATCGCGAGGTCGTGCCGCGGAATGCGCACGGTGAAGGCCTGCGTGGCCAGCCGGCCGCTGCTGCCGAAGGTCTCGAAGCGCAGGTCAGCGGGGGCACGGCCGGCCGCTTCCCAGGCGCGCTTGACGGCTTCGAGCATCGGCACCGGGCCGCAGGTGTAGAGCTGACCACCCGGCGGCAGCTCGGCGATGGCGGCGGCGAAGTCGATGAGGGCCGAGCCTTCGTGCGCGACAAGGCCCTCGCCCAGCGCTTCCTGCAGGTGCGAGAGGTAGCCGAACTCGCCGGCATGGCGGGCGCCGTAGAGCATCTTCACGGGCACGCCGCTTCGCTTCGCATGCGCGCCAAGGCGTTGCGCCATCAGCACCAATGGCGTGATGCCGATGCCGCCCGCCACCAACAGGTAGCCGGGCGCGGAGAGGTCGAGCGCAAAGTGGTTCTGCGGCGCGCTCACCTGCAGCCTGTCGCCGGGCGCGAGCTGCCACATGGCGAGCGAGCCGCCACGGCCATCGTCCAGCCGCTTGACCGCGATGCGCCAGCACTGGCCGTCGCCTTCGCCGACCAGCGAATAGGAGCGCGTCTGCAGCCTGCCTTGCGCCGTCATCACCTGCACCTGCAGATGGGCGCCGGGCTCATACGATGCAGCAAAGCCCGACTCGGGCCGGAGTTCGAATTCGCGCACCGTGGGGGTGACGTCGCGCAACGCGGCGACCTGCGCCTGCATCCATTGAAGATCGCTTTTCATCGGGGAACACCAACTGGGGAAATAGTGGCAGCCGCTCAGCCGCGGCGGCGGATCAATTGCACGCCGGGCAGCGGGCGCTGCTCGGCTGTCGGCGTGCCATGCAGCGCCTCGCGCAGGTTGCGGCGCGCAATGCGGCTGTGCTCGCGCATCAGCGCCTCGGCACGCGAGCCTTCGCCGGACTCGATGGCGTCGAGCACCTGCAGGTGCTGGTCCTGCGCGATCACGAGCATGTCGCGCGCAGCCGGCGAATTGGCCTGCACGATGACGAAGCCCGAGGGCGAGGCGAACGGCAGGTTGACCACGCGTTCCAGCTGCTGCGCGATGACCGGGCTGCCCGCCATCTCGCACAGCAGCGCGTGGAATTTTTCGTTGTGCGTGACGTAGCGGGAGAACGCCGCGTCGTCGAGCGCGGGCTCGCGCAGCAGCTCGTCGATGCGCGTGAGGCAGGCGCGTGCCTCGCGCAGCACCACCGGCGCGGCGCCGCGCTCGGCCGCGAGGCGTGCGACCAGCCCTTCGAGCGTGCCGCGCAGCTCGATGGCATCGGCCACGTCGCGTTCGGAAAAGGTGCGCACCGCATAGCCGCCGTTGGGGAGTGCCTCGAGCAGGCCTTCCTGTTCGAGCCGCATCAGCGCGCTGCGCACCGGGGTGCGCGAGACGCCGAGCTGTTCGGAGATGGCGACCTCGGCGATGCGCGCGCCGCCTGGCAGTTCGCCCGCAAGGATCATTTCGCGCAGCCGCAGCTGCGCCTTCACGGCTTGCGAACTGCCCGTATCGCCGGGCTCGATGGGGGAAACCACAGCGCCCTTCATGCCGCCTGCTTCTCTTCGGCGGGTCGGATCGGGATCGCGGCGCGCGCGGGCTTTTCCTTCTCGACCATGCGGTCGATCAGTCGGCGCGCCCACATCGAGCCAGCGTCGATGTTGAGGTTGTAGAACTGGTGGTCGGGGTGGTCGTCCATCGCCTTCTGCTGCGCTTCGAGCACCAGCTCGTCCTCGCGGAAGATGCCGGCCACGCCTTCTCGCAGCTCGTGCGTGAGGCGCTGCTCGCCGATGCAGTAGTTGCGTGCGAAGGCCCAGAAGTAGAGACAGGTCTTGTCGGTCTCGGGCGTGATGGTGTTGAGCACGTAGCCGTTGACGCCCTTGCCGCGGTCGCCGGGGTTGTCGCCCTTCGGCACCGCGCCGCTGCCCGCCTCGGCCACGCCGACGTCGATGTTCACGGTGCACGGGCCTTCGAAACGGATGATCTGCCAGCGGTCGACCTTGCCCGTGTAGCCGCGCGCATGGCGGATCTGGCCGCCCCAGAACGGCGGCGCGTCGATGTTCTCCATCCAGCGCGTGACGGTGGCCGAGCGGTCGCCGTGCGTGGCGACGAATGGCGCCTCGGCCACTTCGCGGTTGCCGATCGAGGAGCCGTGCACGAAGGTCTCGTGCGTCAAGTCCATGAGGTTGTCGACCACGAGCCGGTAGTCGCAGTTGACGCGGATCATCTTGCCGTCGCCGGCCCAGGCGGGGTCGTCGTTCCAGTGCATGTCGGGCACGAGCGCGGGGTCGGCCTTGGCCGGGTCGCCGGGCCAGATCCAGACGAAGCGGTGCTTCTCGACCACCGGAAAGTTGCGCACACAGGCCGAGGGATTGAGCGTCTCCTGGCTCGGCATGTGGGTGCAGCGGCCCTGGCTGTTGTAGACCAGGCCGTGGTAGCCGCAGACCAGCTCGTCGCCTTCGAGGCGGCCGAGCGACAGCGGCATGAGGCGGTGCCAGCAGGAGTCTTCGAGCACGGCGACCTGCCCGTCGGTGCGGCGGAACATCACCACCTTCTGGTTGCAGATGGTGCGGGGCAACAGGGCGTGGCGCACTTCGACGTCGTAGGCGGCGGCGTACCAGGCGTTCAGCGGGAAGGCGGTCGTGGGCGTTTTCATGAATACCCAATGTATACAGAAATCAGGAAATATCTACCTCGAATCGCCTAATTCAAGGGTAAATACCGACTCCCACGTATACAAACAAGCCGAGTTCGAAGGCGATAGGATGCCCGTTCATTATCAGCCACGACGGAGTTCATCCCATGTCCCAGCACGCCGCCCTGCCCGCCCGCTACGACCACGTCGGCAGTTTCCTGCGCCCCAAATACCTGCTCGAAGCGCGCGAGCAGAAAGCCAAGGGCGAGATCACGCCCGAGCAACTGCGCACGGTCGAAGACAAGGCCATCACCGAGATCGTCCGCTTCCAGGAAGACATCGGCCTGAAAAGCATCACCGACGGCGAGTTCCGCCGCACGTACTTCCACATCGATTTTCTGGACCAGCTCGGTGGCGTGAAGACCGACATTCCGGTCACCATCCGCAAGCCCGACGGCACCGAGGAACTGGCGCCGCCCGCGATGCGCGTGATCGACAAGGTGCGCCACATCAAGGACATCCAGCTTGCCGACTTCCAGTACCTGAAGAGCCAGGTTTCCGCGGGCCGCACGCCCAAGGTGACGATCCCCTCGCCGACCATGCTGCACTTTCGCGGCGGCCGCGCCGGCATCAGCAAGGATGCGTATCCCGAGCTCGACCCGGTGTTCTACGACGACGTGGCCAAGGCCTATGGCGACGAATTGCGCTCGCTGGCCGCAGCCGGCTGCACCTACGTGCAGATGGACGACACCAACCTGGCCTACCTCTGCGACGAACACATGCGCGAAGCCGCCCGCAAGCGCGGCGACGATCCGAACGAACTGCCCCATCGCTATGCGGCATTCATCAACAAGGTGGTCGCGCAGAAGCCGCCGGGCATGCTGTTGGCCATGCACCTGTGCCGCGGCAACTTCAAGAGCACGCACGCCGCCGCCGGCAACTACGAGCCGGTGGCCGAGGCCCTGCTCAAAGAGATGGACCTGGACGCCTACTTCATGGAGTACGACGACGCCCGCTCGGGCGACTTCAAGCCGCTGCGCTACCTGCCCAAGGGCAAGACGGTGGTGCTGGGCCTCGTGACCACCAAGTTCGGCCAGATGGAAGACAAGGACGAGCTCAAGCGCCGCATCGAGGACGCCGCCAAGTACGCGCCGCTCGAGCAGCTCGCGCTCTCACCGCAATGCGGCTTCTCGAGCACCGTGCACGGCAACAACATCGCGGTGGAAGCGCAGCGCAACAAGCTGCGGCTGGTGGTCGAGACGGCGCAGGAGGTCTGGGGCTCGACCTGAGGCGCCGTTTCTGGTGAAGTCGGGGCATGACGACGACCGCTACAAAGATCCTCTCAGGCCCCCTCAGCATGTTCGGCGCGAAGGTGCAGATCGCCGCGCTCGAAAAAGGCATTCCGTTCGAACTGACGATGGTGCCGTTCACCAAGGACGACGCCTACGAGCCCAAGCACCCGGACGTGCTGCGCATCAACCCGGTCAAGCAGCAGGTGCCGGTGCTGATGGATGGCGATGTCGAACTCTTCGACTCGACGCAGATCTTCGAGTACCTCGAAGACCGATACCCCGCTCCGCCCCTGTGGCCCGAAGGCATTGCCGACCGGGCGCGGGCGCGGCAGCTGGAGCAGAAGGCCGACGAGGTGTTCTTTCCGAATGTGATCAAGCTCTTCGGCCTGCAGCACGACATGCAGAGCGCCCCGGCGGTTGCGGCCTGTGCCGCCTGCGCGCGCTTCTACGACGAGATGGAAGGCCTGCTCGCCACACGCGACTACCTCGCGGGCCCCTACTCCTTCGCGGACATCGCCTTCTACATGGCCCACGTCTTCGCCGACCGCAAGGGCGCCGGCATGACCGATGCCACGCCCCGCCTCATTGCCTGGCGCGGCCGCGTGGGCGAGCGGCCCGCGGTGCGCGCGGTGGTCGATCCGATGATGCGGTTTCTTGCCTCCGAGGGGCGCGGCGTGCCGGCCTTCCTGCAGCGCTGATCGGGCGCGGGCGGGCTGAGGCATCATGGCCCCCATGCCGAATACAGGGTTCGACTGGCTGCCTTCTCCCTCGCAGCATTTCCTCGTCGTCACTTTTGCGCTGCTTGTCTACGTACTGAGCACGCGCGCGCGCCGCGAGCAGCGCGCCCCGACCACGGCCATCGCGTGGGTGATGGGGCTGGTGCTCATGCCCTACCTGATCCTGCCGATGTACCTGCTGTTCGGCCAGCGCAAGCTGCGCCCGGCGGGCTCGCCGCGCCCGCCGCGCTCGGTGCCGCCAGGGCACTGGGCCGCCGACCTGATCGAGAGCTTCGGCCTCGCGCCGCCGGGGCGCTGCGCGGTGCGCCTGCATGCCGACGGCGAACACGCACGGCTCGCGCTGTTCGAGGTGATCGACGGCGCACGCGAACGCATCGACGTGTGCACCTTCATCATTGGTGACGACCCGCTCGGCCACGCAGTGCTCGCGCGGCTTGCGCAGCGCGCGCGCGAAGGCATCAAGGTGCGCGTGCTGCTCGACGGCTTCGGCGCGCTGTCGCTGCCGCGCCATCACTTCGACCTGCTGCGCGCGGCGGGCGGCGAGGTGGCGGTATTCCGCCCTTTCTTCAGCCTGCGCCGCACCGGGCCGCGCAACCTGCGCAACCACCGCAAGTTCACCATCGCCGACGACGGCTGGCTCTGGTCGGGCGGGCGCAACCTGGCGGGCGAGTACTTCACCGGCAACGCCAAGCACCCCGAGGCGTGGCGCGATCTGTCGTTCGACCTGCGCGGCAACGTGGCTGCCGCCGCGGCCCGCCAGTTCGACCACGACTGGAGTTCGGTGCGCGCGCGCAAGGCGCGCGCCATCACCTGCGACGATGTGCCTCAGGGCCCCGGCACCGCGATGGCGCAGTTCCTGCCGAGCGGCCCCGATCAGACCGAGGACACGGCGCACGCGCTGCTCATCGACGCGTGCTTCCGCGCCGAGCACCGCGTGCTCGCGATCACACCCTACTTCGTGCCCGGCGACGGCCTGCGCGATGCGCTGCGGCTCGCAGCGCGGCGCGGCGTGCAGGTGACGATCGCGATGCCCGCGCAGTCGAACCACCGCCTGGCCGACTTCGTGCGCGCCCGCGCCATGCGCGACCTGGCGCGCGCGGGCGTGAGCTTTCGCATGCTGCCCTTCATGGCGCACGCCAAGGCGGTGGTGGTCGACCACGAACTGGCGATGTGCGGCTCGATCAACCTCGACCTGCGCAGCCTGCTGCTGAACCACGAGGCCGCCGTGGTGTTCTACGGCCCGCACGAGATCGACTGGCTCGCCGAGTGGATCGAGACCACCGCCTCGGCCGGCGAGCCCTACCGCGCGCGGCGTCCGGGCCTCGTGCGCGACGTGGCCGAGGGGCTGCTGCTCACCGTCGCTTTCCAGCTTTAGAAGCGGCCGGCGCGGGAGCCTTAGCCTCCTTCGCGTCTTTCATCAGGGCGTCGATGCCGGCGAACACGTAGCGCATCAGGTCGTCCGCGAGCGCCGCAGTGTCCTTGAGTGCCGGCAGCACCTTGTTGCCCAGGTCCTTGGGCGCCACCATCATCACGATGCACGGCAGCACCGTGAACAGCAGCGCGCGCTGCACCGAGGGATGGTCGTCGGGCAACCCCATGATCTCGCCGATCAGCCCGCGCAGCAGCTTGGCCTTGGGCAGCACCGCCCGCTTGATCATCACCGGCATCGCCGGCGACGGCGACAGGGCTTCGCGCAGCACCACGCGAAATCCCCAGGGCGCTTTGGGCTGGCTGCCCAGCTCGACCAGGTGCGTGAGAAAGGCGCGCAGCTTCAGGCGCGGATCGGTCTGCACGCTGGCCAGGCTGACCAGCTCGTCGATGCTCACGAGCTGGCGGTGCGCCTCGATCAACACGGCTTCGTAGAGTCCGTCGCGGCCGTTGAAGTGGTAGTTGATCGCGGCCATGTTGGTGCCGGCGCGGGTGCAGATTTCCTTGCTCGTCGCCTCGGCAAAACCGCGCTCGGCGAACAGCTGCCCCGCTGTCTCGAGGATGTGCAGGCGCGTGGTGTTGCCGTCGGTGCGCTGAGTGCGCGCGGTGGAAGTGGAAGAGCTGGTGGCCATGGGCCAAGGTTAATCGAATTGAAAAAATACTTCAAATTCAAATTTCAATTTGATAACATCCGGCCGCATCCGGTTCTGGAAACTGGCAGGAACCCCGACCATGAACAAGAAACCCCTTATCGCCGTGGCCGTCGTTGCATTGGTCGCCGTGGCGGGCGGCGGGTGGTACTTCAACCGCTCGGCCACGCCCACCGACCAGCTCGTGCTCTACGGCAATGTCGACGTGCGGCAGGTCTCTCTCGCCTTCAACGCGAACGACCGCGTGGCCGAACTTGCGGTGCGCGAAGGCGACCGCGTGCGCGCCGGCCAGTTGCTCGGCAAGCTCGACACCCGCACGCTGGTGCTGCGCGTGGCGCAGTCGCAGGCGCGCATCGGTGTGCAGGAGCAGGCCCTGCTGCGCCTGAAGACCGGCAGCCGCCCCGAAGAAGTGGCGCAGGCCGGCGCGCAGGTGGCCGCCGCGCAGGCCGACGCCGACCTTGCACAGCAGCAGCTCGCGCGCCTGCAAGGCATCAGCCAGACCACCGCCGGCCGCGCGGTGAGCCAGCAGGACCTCGACAGCGCGCAGGCCAGGCGCAAGGTGGCCCTCGCGCAACTCGACAGCGCCCGCAAGGCGCAGCAACTCGTCGTCACCGGCCCGCGCAAGGAAGACATCGCGCAGGCGCAGGCCCAGCTCGAATCCGCGCGCGCCGACCTCGCGCTCATGAACCACCAGCTTGCAGAGGCCGAACTGAAGGCGCCCATCGATGCCGTAGTGCGCGCCCGCCTGCTCGAACCCGGCGACATGGCCTCGCCGCAACGCCCGGCCTTCACGCTCGCGATCACCGATCCCAAGTGGGTGCGCGCCTATGTGGCCGAGGCCGACCTTGGCCGCGTGAAGCCGGGCCAGGCCGCGCGCGTCACCACCGACAGCCAGCCCGCCGAGGCCATTGCCGGCAAGGTCGGCTACATCGCCTCGGTGGCCGAGTTCACGCCCAAGACCGTGCAGACCGAGGAGCTGCGCAGCAGCCTCGTCTACGAGATTCGCGTGATGGTCGAGGACAAGCAGGACCGACTGCGGCTCGGCATGCCGGCCACCGTGCGCTTGCAGCTCTCCGACACCAACGGCAAGCCCTGATGTCCAGCACCGGGCCGGCCGTGGCCGGACGCTCCCTGCACAAGCGCTTCACGCTCAAGTCGTCGAAGCAGCCCGTGCATGCGCTGGCCGGCGTGTCGCTCGACATCCCTGCGGGAACGCTCACGGCACTCGTGGGGCCGGACGGCGCCGGCAAGACCACGCTCCTTCGCCTGATGGCGGGCCTCATGCGCGCCGACGAAGGCGAACTGCGCGTGCTCGGCATCGACGTCTCGGCCGATCCACAGGCGGTGCAGGACCGCATCAGCTACATGCCGCAGCGCTTCGGCCTCTACGACGACCTGAGCGTGCAGGAGAACCTCGATCTCTATGCCGACCTGCATGGCGTATCGAAGGACAAGCGCCGCGAGCGCTACGCCCGGCTGATGGAGATGACCGACCTCGGCCGCTTCACCGACCGCCCCGCGGGCAAGCTCTCGGGTGGCATGAAGCAGAAGCTGGGCCTGGCATGCACGCTGGTGCGCTCGCCCGACCTGCTGCTGCTCGACGAGCCGACCGTGGGCGTCGATCCGCTCTCGCGGCGCGAGCTCTGGCAGATCGTGCAGCAGCTGGTGAACGATGAAAAGCTCTCGGTGATCGTGAGCACCGCCTACCTCGACGAGGCCGAGCGCTGCAGCCATGTGTTCGTTCTGCGCGAGGGCAAGCTGCTCGCGGAAGGCGCGCCCGCCGAGATTCGCGACCACGCGCAGGGCCTGTGCTTCATCGCCGCGCCGCCGCAAGGCGAGCCGCCGCGCCTTATGCAGGCCCGCCTGCTCGATGCGCGGCAGGACATCATCGATGCCGTGCCGCAAGGCGGCGAAGTGCACTTCATCCGGCGCCCGGACACGGACGACGCAGCGCTCGCCACGCTGCTGGCCGACGCACACGCGGAGCCGGTGCCGCCGCGGCTCGAAGACGGCTTCATGACGCTGCTGCGCACGCAACAAGCATCGGCGCCGAACAACCCCGCAGCCGCGACGACCATCGCCGCTAAGGGCGACCCCGACGAAGTCGTCATCGAAGTGAAAGATCTTGTGCGCCGCTTCGGCGATTTCGTCGCCGTCGCCAGCACCAGCTTCTCGGTGCGGCGCGGCGAGATCTTCGGCCTCCTCGGCCCCAACGGCGCGGGCAAGACCACCACCTTCCGCATGCTCTGCGGCCTCCTGCCCGCGAGCGGCGGCCAGTTGCGCGTGGCCGGCGTGGACCTGCGCCATGCGCGCGCGCAGGCGCGACAGCGCATCGGCTACGTCTCGCAGAAGTTCGCGCTCTATGGCAACCTCTCGGTGCGCGAGAACCTCTCATTCTTCGGCGGTGCCTACGGCCTGCGCGGGCAGCGGCTGCGCGACCGCATGGACACGGTGCTGCGCCAGTTCGACCTGGAACGCGAGATCGACACGCCCAGCGGCCAGTTGCCCGGCGGCTACCGGCAGCGCCTGGCCATGGCGACCGGCCTCTTGCACGAGCCCGAGATCCTGTTCCTCGACGAACCCACGAGCGGTGCCGATCCGCTCGCGCGCCGCGAGTTCTGGCGCCGCATCACCGCGCTGGCCGAGGGCGGCACCACCATCGTCATCACCACGCACTTCATGGAAGAGGCCGAGTACTGCGATCGGATCGTGATCCAGGACGCGGGCAAGGTGCTGGCCATCGGCACGCCGCAGGAAGTGCGCATGCAAGCGCTCGATGGCGAAGTCAGTGGCAAGCGCATCGACATGGAGCAGGCCTTCATCGACATCGTCGAGAAGGCGCGGCGCAAGGGGAAAGAAGCCGCGGCGAAGCAACCGGAAGGAGCTTTGGCATGAGCGGCTTCTGGTCACGCCTGATTTCCCTCACGCGCAAGGAATTCCGCCAGCTGCTGCGCGACCGCAGCAACCTCGCGATCGGCATCCTGCTGCCGATGGTGCTGATCCTGATCTTCGGCTACGGCATGTCGCTCGACGTGAAGAACGCGCCGGTGGCGGTGGTGATGGAAGACGCCTCGCCGACCGCGCAAGAAGCCATTGCGGGCCTGCAGCTCTCGCCCACCATCGAACCGGTGCTGCTCGGCTCCATGCACGAAGCCGAGGAGCTGATGCGCGAGCGCAAGGTCGACGGCATCGTGCGCATTCCCGGCGATTTCTCGCGCGCGCTGGCCGCGGGCAACGCGCGCGTGCAACTGATCGTGCACGGTGCCGACGCGGGCCGCGCGACCATCATCCTGGCCTACGTGAGCGGCGCCCTCGCCCAGACGGCCGTGCGGCAGGCCGACCGCCTGGGCAGCACGTCGGGCGCCGATGCGCCACCCGTGGGCAGGGTCACCGTCGAGCAGCGCATGTGGTTCAACGCTGCGAACACCAGCACCTGGTACCTCGTGCCGGGGCTGATCGTGCTGATCATGACGCTGGTCGGCGCCTTCCTCACCGCGCTGGTGATGGCGCGCGAGTGGGAACGCGGCACGCTGGAGGCGCTGTTCGTCACGCCGGTGCGGCCGGTCGAGATATTGCTGGCCAAGATCATTCCGTACTTCGGCGTCGGCATGCTGGGCCTGGCGCTGTGTCTCCTGGCCGCGCGCTTCCTGTTCGCCGTGCCGATGTACGGCTCGCTGTTCGTGGTGGTGCTCAGTTCGATGCTCTACCTGATCGTGGCGGTGAGCCTGGGCCTCGTCATTTCCTCGGTCACGCGCAACCAGTTCCTTGCGAGCCAGATCGCGCTGATCGCGACCTTCATGCCTTCCATGATGCTGTCGGGCTTCCTGTTCGACCTGCGCAACGTGCCCACGGCCGTGCGCGTCATCGGCCACGTGCTGCCGGCCACCTACTTCATGGACCTGATCAAGACGCTATTCCTCGCGGGCGACGTCTGGCCGCTGATCTGGCGCAACTGCGCCATCCTGCTGTGCTACGCCGTCGGCCTGCTGCTGGTCGCACGCGCCGTCACCCGCAAGAGCCTCGATTGAGACGCGAAGGAAACGGAACATGATTGACTTCCTGCTGCGCATCGCCAACCTCTGCAAGAAGGAGTTGCTCGCGATCCTGAAGGACCCGGCCACGCGCACCATCCTCTTCGCGCCCGCGCTGCTGCAGAGCCTCATCTTCGGCTACGGCGCCACCTACGACCTGGCGAACGTGCCGTATGCGCTGCTCGACCAGAGCCGCACTGGCGCGGCGACGGAACTCATCGCGCACCTGGACAGCACGGGCGTCTTCCACCGCGTGGCCACGCTGCGCACGCAGGCGGACATCCGCGAGGTGATCGACACCGAGAAGGCGCTGCTCGTCATACAGATCGCGCCCGACTTCGAGCGGCAGCTCAGTGCGGGACAGCCCGCGGCCATCCAGCTGATCCTCGATGCGCGCAACTCCAACACCGCGGGCTCGGCGGCCGGCTATGTGAGTGCGGTGGTCGAGCGCTACAACGCCGAGCTGCGCACGCGCGCGGGCGCACCGCCGGCGCCGCTGGTCATCGAATCGCGCGCCTGGTTCAATCCGAACCTGGAGACGCGCTGGAATCTCTTGCCCGGCATGATCGCCGCGCTCAGCATGCTGCAGACGCTGCTGCTCACCGCGCTCTCGGTGGCGCGCGAACGCGAGCAAGGCACCTTCGACCAGTTGCTGGTGACGCCGATGTCGCCGCTCGAAATCATGATCGGCAAGGCGCTGCCGCCGGTGCTGGTGGGCCTGGCGCAGTCGTCGCTGATCCTGCTGGTGGCGCTCTTCTGGTTCGGCATTCCGATGGCGGGCTCGCTCGTCACGCTCTACACCGGACTCATCTTCTTCACGGTCGCGAGCGTGGGCATCGGCCTGTCGATTTCCGCCGTGTCGGCCAACATGCAGCAGGCGATGCTCTACACCTTCGTGCTGCTGATGCCGATGATGCTGCTGTCGGGCCTGACCACGCCGGTGCGCAACATGCCGCACGTGCTGCAGGTGATCACCCTGGCCAATCCGCTGCGCTTCGCCATCGACCTGGTGCAGCGCGTGTATCTCGAGGGCGTGGGGCTGGGCACGGTCTGGCACAACCTGATTCCGCTCTCGATCATCGCGGTCGTCACGCTGCCGCTGGCGGCGTGGCTCTTTCGCAATCGTCTTGTCTGAACACGGGAGCACCTCATGCCTCTCACTTTCCATTTCACATGCAACGCAGTGGCCGCTGCCGCACTGGCACTGCTCGTCGGTGGGTGCGCTGTTGGCCCCGACCACAAGCCCTCGGAACCGCGCGCGCCCGCCGACTGGTCGGCCTGGCACGGTGGCTCGTCCTCATTGCTCGGCGCGGAACGTCGTGCCGCACCCACAGCATCCATCGCGCCCGGCGACTGGAAGGCTTTCAACGACCCGATGCTCGACCGGCTGCAAGCGATGGTGCTCGCCGCCAACCCCGACCTGCAGACCGCCGCATTGCGCTTCGCACAGAGCCGCGTGCAGCGCGCCACGGCAGCCGCCCAGCGCGGCCCGCAGGTCAACGCCAGCGCGGGCGTCACACGACAACGCCAGAGCGAGAGCGGCGCAGCCACGCGGATGATCGATGCGCTCGGTTCCTCCGCCACCAACAAGGATCAGTTGATCCGCACGCTCAGCGAGCCCTACAACCTCTACCAGGCCGGCTTCGATGCCTCGTGGGAAATCGATCTCTGGAGCCGGGTGCGGCGTGCGGTGGAAGCGGCCGATGCCGATGCGGCCGCTTCGTCCGCGATGCTGCAGCAGGCCGAGCTCAGCGTGCAGGCCGAACTCGCACGCAACTACTTCGAACTGCGCGGCACGCAGCGCGAACTGCGCATTGCGCGCGCCGACATCGCGGCTGCCACCGAATCGCTCGAACTCGTGCAGGCGCGCGCCGATGGCGGCCTCGTCACCGACCTCGACCCGGTGCGCCAGCGCACGCTGCTGGCCGAGCTGCGCGCGCGCATTCCCTCGCTGCTGCAGCAGGAGGCCGAGGCGATGAACCGCATCACGCTGCTGATCGGTGCGCCACCCGGCGCGCTGAACACCGAACTTGCGGATGCGACCGACCACACGGGCGACGCACCACCGCTGCCCGACCTCACGCTCGGCCTTCCTTCAGACCTCGCGCGTCGCCGCCCCGACATCGCCGCCGCCGAGGCACAACTGCACGCCGCCACCGCACGCGTCGGCGTGGCCGTGGCCGATCTCTATCCGCGCATCACGCTGGGCGCAGGCTTCGGCTACGAGTCGGTGGGCAGTGAGCGCTTCGGCGACTGGGGCAGCCGCCAATGGCATGTCGGCCCGTCGCTCAGCCTGCCGATCTTCGACAACGGCCGCCGCCGCAGCACGGTGGACCTGCGCGAACTTCAGCAGCAGGAGGCGGCCGTGGCCTTCCAGCAAACGGTGCTCAAGGTCTGGCACGAGATCGACACCGCGCTCAACGCCTACAGCGCCGAGCGCCAGCGCCACACCGAACTCATCGAGCGCGAGCGCCAGAGCCGCGATGCGCTCACGCTGGCACATGCGCGCTATGCGAACGGGCTCACCGATTTCGGCGTCGAACTCGACGCGCGGCGTGCGCTGCTGCAGGCCCGCCGCGATCACGCGCAGAGTGCGAGCAGGCTGTCGGTGAGCCTGGTCGGTGTCTACAAGGCCCTTGCGGGCGGCGTGCCCCCAAAGGAACTCAGCGCAGGTTCGTGAAGCTCGCGTTGCCCAGCCCCGTGCCGATGGTCAGCACACCCCAGTGCTTCACTTCGCGCATGAAGGGCAGTTCGCTCAGGCCCTGCACCACCGCGTCGTTGTGCATCAGCACCAGCGTCGGGCCCGAGCCCATCATCGGCATGCGGCGCCACACTTCGCTCGGCAGGTGGAAGGCATGGCTCTCCCAGTCGCCCGGCAGGTTCTGCGCGCCGCGCGAGATGGAGCCGTCCTTGCGGATCAGCCCCGGGCAGCCGATGCCGATGAAGGGCGCGAGCCGGATCTTCTTGCGCTCGCTGTAGAGCACCATCTCCTCCAGCATCAGGGCGATGTTCTCGACGATGCTGCCGCGGTTCGGGCCGTCGTCGGCATGGCGCCACTTCACACGCCGCACCACCTTCGCGAGCGAGAAGTCCGGCGCCTTGCGGTGGCGGGTCTTGACGATGCCGCAACGGATGTTCGTGCCGCCTATGTCCACCGCAAGAATGGCGTCGTGCCCCTTGAGCATGGCCGGCGGCGCGAGGTGCACCCAGCCGATCAGGCCGCCGTCGTCCACGTTGTGCGAAAGCCGGCCGAGCTGCACGTGCACGCCCATCTCCTCGAGGATGGCACCCGTCTGCAGGATCGCGCGCTCGCCGACGTCACTCTCGGGAAAGCCGCCGCCGATCACGATGCGCTGCACCTTTGCCCAGGAGGGCTGGCGCGTGAAGCGCTGGATCACGTAGGCCAGCTCCTCGGCGAATTCCTCGATGGCGCCATGCACCAGGTCGGCGGCTTCGGCCGTTCGCTTCGCCTGCAACGCGTGGTCGAGTTCCTTCTTGCTGAGATTGCGCGAATGCGACAGGCCCAGCGGGTCCCGGCCTTCCTTGCGACGGCGCTTGCGCCAGCGCTCGAGCAGTTCCCTGAACGCCGTCTGGCTGGCCTGGTCGCCGACGAATCCGTCCTTGTCGCGCAGCTGCAGGCTGTAGCCGTCGACCTGCAGGCCGGGGAGTTCTCGCAGGCCGTGAACTTCGGGGCCTGGCAGGCCATTCTGGGGGGCAGGCGTGGATTTCTTCTTCGAGAGCTTGGGCTTCATGGCGATCGACTATGGGCCTCGCCGACGCCCGCCTGCATCGGCTCCACGCGCCACGCCATGTAGGAGATTGGCGGGTACGCCAAATGAAGCGTTGTCTATACACTGGCCGCGATGCACCTGCTCCGCACCCTCTGGCGCGCCGCCCTGTTGTTCTCGATGGCCTGGCTTGCCGCGGTCTCCGGCCCCGCGCAGGCTGCGGACGACGCACTGCGCGTCGGCTCCAAGCGCTTCACCGAGTCGTACATCCTCGCCGAGTTGCTCGCACAGACGGCCGCACCGCACACCGCGTCGCCACCCGTCGTGCGACAGGGCCTGGGCAACACGGCCATCGTCTACGAAGCGCTGCGCTCGGGCGCCATCGATCTCTATGCCGAGTACACCGGCACCATCGCGCTGGAAATCCTCAAGGGCTCGCCCGCCGACACGCGCGAGGCGATGAACGCGGCGCTCGCGCCGATGGGCCTGGGTGTGGCCATACCGCTGGGCTTCAACGACGGCTATGCACTGGCGGTGCGCGCGGCCGATGCAGAGCGGCTCGGGCTGCGCACCTTGAGCGACCTGGCCAGGCACCCCGAGCTCAAGCTGGGCCTCTCGAACGAATTCCTCGGCCGCGCCGATGGCTGGAGGGGCCTGGCCGCGCGCTACGGCTTCACGCAGACGCCGACCGGCCTCGACCACGGCCTGGCCTACGACGCACTGGCCGCCAAGCAGATCGATGCGATCGACATCTACACCACCGACGCGAAGATCGATCACCTGGGCCTGCGCGTGCTCGAGGACGACAGGAAGTTCTTCCCGCGCTACGACGCGGTGGTGCTCTACAAGCTCGACCTGCCGACGCGCCTGCCCAAGGCCTGGGCCGCGCTACAGACGCTCGAGGGAAGGATCGACGAGCACGCGATGATCGCGATGAATGCGCGCGCCGAGCTGCAGAGCGTGCCCTTCGACGTGATCGCGCGCGACTTCATCGCCAGCACCGGCAAGACGGGCGCAGCGCCCTCGCAGGAAGCCCGGCGCGGCTTCACCGCCAAGCTCTTCGGCCCCGACCTTTGGAAGCTCGCGCGCCAGCATCTGCTGCTGGTGGCGGTGTCGGTGGGCATCGCGATCCTGATCGGCGTGCCGATCGCGATCCTCGTGTTCTCGCATGTGCGGCTTCGTGCCGTGGTGCTCGGCATCGCGAGCCTGATGCAGACCGTGCCGTCGCTCGCGCTGCTGGCGGTGCTGATCTCGATGCTCGGCGCGATCGGTGCGCTGCCCGCGCTGATTGCGCTCACGCTCTATTCGCTGCTGCCGATCATGCGCAACACGGTGACGGGCCTGGCCGAAGTGCCGAACGGGCTTCGGCTCGCCGGCACCGCGCTCGGCATGACGCCGCCGCAAAGCCTTCAGTTGGTGTTGCTTCCGCTGGCGCTGCCCACGCTGCTGGCGGGCGTGCGCACGGCCACCGCGATCGCCATCGGTACGGCGACGATTGCGGCCTTCATCGGTGCGGGCGGATTCGGGGAGCGCATCGTGACAGGCCTGGCCTTGAACGACCGCGAACTGCTGCTGGCCGGCGCGCTGCCGGCCGCGGCGATGGCGCTGGTCAGCGAAGGGATCTTCGAGCTGATCGAGTGGGCGATGCGCCGCCGCCGACGCGCACCGCCCAGTTCGCAGGCGCCTGCCTGAAGATCAGGCCAGCGTGTAGGCCGTCTTCACCGTGGTGAAGAACTCCTGCGCGTACTTGCCCTGCTCGCGCGGGCCGTAGCTCGAGCCCTTGCGGCCGCCGAACGGCACGTGATAGTCGACACCGGCCGTCGGCAGGTTGACCATCACCATGCCGGCCTGGCTGTGGCGCTTGAAGTGCGTCGCGTACTTCAGCGAGGTGGTGGCGATGCCGGCCGAGAGGCCGAACTCGGTGTCGTTGGCCGTGGCCAGCGCTTCTTCGTAGTTCTTCACGCGGATCACGCTCGCCACCGGGCCGAAGATTTCTTCCTTGTTGATGCGCATCGTCGCGGCCGATTCGCTGAAGAGCGCAGGCGACATGTAGTAGCCGTCCGTCTCCAGCTTCAGCAGTTCGCCGCCCGCGGCCAGCGTGGCGCCTTCGCCCTTGCCGATGGCGATGTATTCCATGTCCTGGTTGAGCTGCGACTTGGACGAGACGGGGCCCACGTCGGTGCCCTGCGCGAGCGCATCGCCGACCTTGATCTTGGCCATGCGCGTTTTCATCGCCTCGATGAACTTCGGGTAGATGCCTTCGGTCACGATGAGGCGGCTCGAGGCGGTGCAGCGCTGGCCGGTCGAGTAGAACGCGCTCTGCACGCTGAGTTCCACGGCTTGCGCGAGGTCGGCGTCATCGAGGATGACCTGCGGGTTCTTGCCGCCCATTTCGAGCTGCACCTTCTTGTGGTTGGTGACGCACTGGATCGCGATGTTGCGGCCCACGCCCACCGAGCCGGTGAAGCTGATCGCATGGATGCCGGGGTGGTTGACCAGCGCCTCGCCGATCACGCTGCCGCGGCCCATCACGAGGTTGAACACGCCGGCCGGAATGCCCGAGCGGCTGATGATTTCAGAAAGCGCCCAGGCGCTGCCCGGCACGAGGTCCGCGGGCTTCAAGACCACGCAGTTGCCGAAGGCGAGCGCGGGCGCGATCTTCCACGCGGGAATGGCAATAGGGAAGTTCCACGGCGTGATGAGGCCGACGACACCGACCGGCTCGCGCGTGATCTCCACCCCGATGTTCGGGCGCACCGAAGGCAGCAACTCGCCCGAGAGGCGCAGGCATTCGCCCGCGAAGAACTTGAAGATCTGGCCCGCGCGCGTGGCCTCGCCGATGCCTTCGGCCTTGGTCTTGCCCTCTTCGCGTGCGAGCAGCGTGCCGAGCTCTTCCTTGCGCGCGAGGATCTCGGTGCCGATCTTGTCGAGCGCGTCGGAGCGCGCCTGGATGCTGCCCGTGGCCCATGCGGGAAAGGCGGCAGTGGCTGCAGCCACGGCGGCATCGACATGCGCCGCGTCGCCCTGGGTGTACTGGCCCAGCACGTCGGCCAGGTTGCTGGGGTTGACGTTGGGGCTGTAGCTCTTGCCGGCCAGCCATTCGCCATTGATGAGGTTGTTGAATTCAGTCATCGTCGATGTCCTTCGTTTGCCTGTTGCGGTGATGAGGTTTGGAGAATCAAGGCTAGGTGGCGCCTTCGGACTCCACGTAGAGGGCGTACAGCGAATGGCTGGCCGCCATGTAGAGGCGATTGTTCTTGGGTCCGCCGAACGTGAGGTTAGCGCAGCGTTCGGGCAGGCGGATGAAACCGATGGGCTTGCCCTGCGAATTGAAGATCTTGACGCCATCGAGGTCTTCTGACTTCGCCAGCGGCTGATAGACCTTCATGCCGTTGCCGGCATCGGTGGGCTCTGAAGCCAGCGCGCCGTTCCAGCCCCAGCCCATCCAGATATTACCGTCCCGGTCGACACGAAAGCCGTCGAGCGCGGCCGCGCCCGCGCCGTCGATCAGCTTGGCCTTGTTCGACACGCTGCCGTCGGCCGCCACGTCGTAGCTCCAGAGGCTGCGGTTGGGCGTGCCCTTCCATTCGATGACGTAGAGCTTCTTCTCGTCCGGCGAGAAGGCCAGGCCGTTCGGGTTCACCAGGTCGGTGATCACCGCCGAGAGCTGGCCGTCGGGCGTGAGGCGGTACACGTTGGTCGTCGGCTGTTCGGGCGTGGCCCTGTCGCCTTCCCAGGTGCCCGAGATGCCGAAAAGCGGATCGGTGAACCAGACGGTGTCGTCCGACTTCACCACCACGTCGTTCGGTGAATTCAGCCGCTTGCCCTGGAAACGGTCGGCCAGCACGGTCATGCGCCCGTCGTGCTCGGTGCGCACCACGCGCCGCGTCAGCGAGTGCTCGCAGCTCACCAGGCGCCCCTGGCGGTCGCGCGTGTTGCCGTTGCAGTGGTTCACGTTCGACTTGTGGACCTTGAACTCGCCGGTCTTTTCCTCGTAGCGCATCAGCCGGTTGTTCGGGATGTCGCTGCACACGAGGTAGCCCTCGCGCGGCAGGTACACCGGCCCTTCGGCCCAGCGCATGCCCGTGCCGACCTGCTCGAGCGTGCTGCTGTAGAGGCGGTACTTGGCGAAGCTCGGGTCGAGGATCAGCACGGCCGGGTCGGGGTAGCGCTGCTGCGGCTTGTAGGGGAACGATTGGGCGCCCGCGGCTGCGGCCACTGCGCCGAGTGCCGAGCCGGCAGCCGCCTGGAGCAGGCGGCGGCGATCCATGTTGTTGTTCATGCAGTCTCCTTGACGATGTCTGTGCTTGCGGCGCCCATTCCGTTCACGCTGAACTTGTCGAAGCGCCGCGCGGGGCTTCGACAAGCTCGGCCCGAACGGTTGTTGCCGATCAGCGGACCATGCAGGGCCGCTTGTTATCGAAGGTCCAACCGGGAATCAGGTATTGCATCGCCTGCGCATCGTTGCGCGCGCCGAGGCCGTGCTTCAGGTACAGCTGGTGCGCCTTCTCGACCTCGTCCATGTCGAGCTCGATGCCCAGGCCACCGCGCGTCGGCACCTTCACGAAGCCGCCTTCGATCTGCAGCGGTGCCTTCGTCAGGCGCTGGCCGTCCTGCCAGATCCAGTGCGTGTCGATGGCCGTCACCTTGCCGGGTGCGGCGGCGGCCACGTGCGTGAACATCGCGAGCGACACGTCGAAATGGTTGTTCGAATGCGATCCCCAGGTCAGGCCCCAGGCCTGGCACAGCTGCGCCACGCGCACCGACCCTTGCATCGTCCAGAAGTGCGGATCGGCCAGCGGAATGTCGACCGACTGCAGCGAGAGGCTGTGCACCATCTCGCGCCAGTCGGTGGCGACCATGTTGGTGGCGGTGGGCAGGCCAGTGGCGCGGCGGAATTCGGCCATCACCTCGCGGCCCGAGAACACGCCTTCGGCGCCGCACGGGTCTTCGGCATAGGCCATCACGCCGTGCAGGTCGCGGCACAGGCGGATCGCGTCCTGCAGCAGCCAGCCGCCGTTGGGGTCGAGCGTGACGCGCGCCTTCGGAAAGCGCTCGTGCAGCGCGCGGATCGCTTCGACTTCTTCCTCGCCGCGCAGCACGCCGCCCTTGAGCTTGAAGTCGGTGAAGCCGTAGCGTGCGTGCGTGGCCTCGGCCAGGCGCACGATGGATTCAGGCGTCATCGCTTCTTCGTGGCGCAGGCGGAACCAGTCGTTGTCGGCGCCGGGGTCGGTCTCGTAGGCCAGGTCGGTCTTCCTGCGGTCGCCCACGTAGAAGAGGTAGCCGAGCATCTGCACCGCATCGCGCTGCTGGCCTTCACCGAGCAGGGCCGCGACGGGCACTTCGAGGAACTGGCCGAGCAGGTCGAGCAGCGCAGCCTCGACGGCCGTCACTGCATGAATGGTCACGCGCAGGTCGAAGGTCTGCTGGCCGCGGCCGCCGCTGTCGCGGCCGGCGAAGGCGCTGCGCAGGCTGTTGAGCACCGCGTTGTGGCGGCCGATGGGCTGGCCCACGATGAGGTCGCGTGCGTCCTCGAGCGTCTGGCGGATCTTCTCGCCGCCCGGCACTTCGCCCACACCGGTGTGGCCGGCGCTGTCGGTCAGGATCAGCAGGTTGCGCGTGAAGAACGGGCCATGCGCGCCGCTCAGATTCATGAGCATGCTGTCGTGGCCCGCGACCGGGACCACGCGCATGCCGGTGACGACGGGCGCGCCCGACACGACGTTGGGCACGGCGTTGGGAAGGGATTCAGGACTTGTCATCTTCGGGCTCGGTGCCTCAGTCTGCGGTGATGTGGCGGGTTTCGATCAATGTCTTCCAGCGCGTCCACTCGCGCAGTTGGAAGGCGGTGAAATCTTCAGGGGTGCTGGCGACGATTTCGAGCCCCTGGTCGAGCATGCGCTTCTTCGTCTCTGGGTCCTGCATCGCGGCGATGACTGCATCGCCCAGCTTCTTCTTCAGTGCGGGCGGCAGGCCCTTCGGCGCAGCCACGCCCTGCCACGAGTAGACCTCCGCACCTTTCACGCCGGCTTCGGCCAGCGTGGGCACGTCGGGCAGCACGGGCGAGCGCTTGTCGCCGGTGACGGCAATCGCGCGCAGCTTGCCCGCGCGGATGTGCGGCAGCACCGCATTCACGTTCTGGAACGAGAAATCGACCTGGTTGCCCAGCAGGTCGTTCACCGCAGGTGCGCCGCCCTTGTAGGGCACGTGCACGCCTTCGGTCTTGGTCTGCTGCCAGAAGAGCTCGGCCGACAGGTGGTCGGACGAGCCGTTGCCCGAACTCGCGAACGAGACCTTGCCCGGCGTCTTGCGCAGCAGCGCAAGCACGTCGGCCACCGTGTGCTCGGGCCGCGCGACGTTGGCGACCAGCACGTTGGGCGCCTGCACCGGCACGCTGATGTAGTCGAAGTCCTTGGTTGCGTCGTACGGCACGCTCTTCTGCAGGTGCGGCGTGACGACGAAGGCGCCGAGCGAGGACACCAGCAGCGTGTAGCCGTCAGGCAGTGCGCGCCTGACGAAGCCGGTGCCGATGGTGCCCGTGGCCCCGGGACGGTTGTCGACGACGAAGCTGCCGCCGAGTCGGGTCTGCAGTTGCAGCGCAAGCGCGCGCGCCACCATGTCGGTGGAGCCGCCGGCGGGGAACGGCACGATGATGGTCACGGGTTTCTGCTGCGGCCAGGCATCGGCCTGGGCCGAGGCGTGGAGCGGCAACATCGCGGTGGCGGCGAGCGCGAGGCCCGTCGCAAGAAGCTCTCGTCTCTGCATCCGTGCTCCTGGTCAGGGGTTGACGCGAACAGCCTGGCGCGCGAGCAGCTTCCAGTTGCCGCCCTGCTTCTGCCAGACACCCAGGATCTTCAGCGCCACCTTGCCGGGCTTGCCCGAATCGTTGGTGTCGGCCGCGAGCGTGTGGCGCACGATGGCAGTGTTGGCATCGACCACCTTGATGGTCTGTTCGGTGATCGTGATGGTCACGAAATCCGACTTGCCGTCGAGCAGGTCGCTGATGAAGCTGGCCTTGGTGTCGACCTTGCCGCCCGAGTGGCCGTAGCTCAGGTCGTCGGCCACCAGCGCGCCGAGCGCGGCGGCGGTCGGGTCGACCATCGCAATGCGCAGGCGCTCGGCGGCCGCGGCCACCGCGGGCTGCTCCGATGCGCCGCCGCCGGCGGGTGCCATTGCGCAACCCGAGAACACGACGGCAGAAGCGGCGATGAGGAATAGTTTCTTGATGAGCATGTCGTTGACTCCGTTGTTGTGTTGATGTTTGTCGACTGCGAAAAAACGAGACTTCTTACTGCGGGCCGAGCGTGGCGATCAACGCCTTGAGCTCTTCCATCTCGCCGGGCTTGAGGTCGGTGAGCGGTGCGCGCACCGGGCCTGCGTCGTGGCCGACGATCTTGGCGCCGGCCTTCACGATGCTCACGGCGTAGCCCGGCGTGCGGTTGCGAAGGTCCAGGTAGGGCATGAAGAAGTTCTTCAGCAGGCGATGCTGCGTGGCCATGTCGTCGTTGGCGACCGCGTGATAGAAGTCCATCGCCGTCTTGGGGATGAAGTTGAAGACGGCCGACGAATACACCGGCGTGCCCATGGCCTTGTAGGCCGCGGCATAGACCTCGGCGGTCGGCAGGCCGCCCAGGTAGGCGAAGCGATCGCCCATCTTCTGGTAGATCGCGACCATCGCCTCGATGTCGCCCACGCCGTCCTTGAAGCCGACGAGGTTCGGGTTGCGCTCGGCCAGGCCGGCCAGCGTGTCGGGCTTCAGGCGGCTGGAGGCGCGGTTGTAGACGATCACGCCGAACTTCACGCTCTTGCACACGGCTTCGACGTGCGCGGCCAGGCCTTCCTGGCCGGCTTCGGTGAGGTAATGCGGCAGCAGCAGGATGCCGTGCGCGCCGGCCTTCTCGGCGGCTTGCGCGCACTGGATGGCAAAGCGCGTCGGGCCGCCGGCGCCAGCAATGATCGGCACCACGCCGCGGCAGGTGTCCACTGCCGTCTGGATGATGCCGGGGTACTCGTCGCCGGTCAGCGAGAAGAATTCGCCCGTGCCGCCCGCTGCGAACAGCGCGCTCGCACCATAGGGCGCCAGCCATTCGAGCCGCTCGACGTAGCCCTTCTTGTTGAAGTCGCCGTTGCTGTCGAAGTCGGTCAACGGGAACGAGAGCAGGCCGGAGCCCATGATGGTCTTGAGTTCTTGCGGGTTCATGGGGAAAAGTCCAGTGAAGATGGGGATGAGGAAAAAGAGAAAGAGTTGGTGGCCGGTCAGTCGAGCTTGACGTTGGCCTCTTTGATCACCTGCGCCCAGCGCGCACGCTCCTTGGCGAAGAACTGGTCCTGCTCGGGCGCGGCCATGGTCACGACTTCGGCGCCCTGGCCTGCGAGGCGGGCGCGGATGTCCGGCGTGCGGATGATGCGGACCAGTTCCTTGTTGAGCCGCGCAACCACGGCGTCGGGCGTGCCGCGCGCCGTGACCACGCCCTGCCAGGTGCCCGACTCGTAGCCGGGAACGCCCTGCTCCGAGATGGTCGGCACGTTGCCGATCAGCGGCATGCGCGTGGGCTTGGACACCGCGATCAGCTTGAGCTTGCCGCTCTGCACGTGCGGGTAGGTGGCGAGCATGCCGTTCATCAGCACCTGCGTCTGGCCGGCCACGGTATCGAGCACGGCCTGCACGCCGCCCTTGTAAGGCACGTATTCCCACTTGGCGCCGCTCTTGCGCTGCAGCTCGACGCCCGCCAGGTGCGCGGTGCTGCCGCTGGCGGTGACGGCGAAGTTGAAGTCGCTCTTCTTCGACAGCTCGACCAGTTCCTTCAGCGTATTGGCCTGCACCGACGGGTGCACCACCAGCAAGTGCGGCGAATAGGCCAGCATGGCCACGCTGCGCAGGTCCTTGGTCGGATCGAAAGGCAGCTTGGGGTACAGCGACGGGCTGATGGCCAGCGCGCCGAGGTCGCACAGCATGAGCGTGTGGCCGTCGGCCGGAGCCTTGGCGAGCATGTCGGCGCCCAGGTTGCCGTTGGCGCCCGCGCGGTTCTCGATCACCACGGGCTGGCCCAGCGCATCGGACAGCGGCTGGCTGATGGAGCGCGCAATGATGTCGGACGAGCCGCCCGGCGGGTACGGAACGATGAGCCGGATCGGCTTGGACGGCCAGTTGCCGCCGCCGCCCTGCGCAAATGCGCGCACCGGCAGGCTGGCGGCCAGGGTCGTGGCAAGGGCGGCGCCGAGTGCGCCGCGTCGGTTGATGGTCATGCGGATGCCTCCAGTTATTCGATGATTGCCATGGCTTCGCCCGGATGTTCGAACGAGAGATCAGTCATCGTACAACCACAAAAACAACTTGTCCAGATTTGGACCCAAAAAATTCGGCGAAAGGATCAGTTGTCGGATGAAGCGGCGCCCGCGCCGCTGCCCTTGCCTGCGCCCGCACCATCGGCGCTCGTCGTCTTCTGCTGCTGCGCCGCCTCCTGCGCCATCCGCAGGCGCTCGCGGCTGTTCGTCAGGTGGATGCGCATGGCGGCGCGCGCCGACTCGGGATCGCGGCGCGCGATGGCCGCATAGATCTCTTCATGCTCGCGGTTGACGCGGCTCAGGTACGCGCCCCCATCCTGGATGCGGATGGCGCTGATGCGTGTGCGCGGAATGATGGTCGTGCCCAGATGCCGCATGATGTCGGCGAAATACGGGTTGCCGGTCGACTGCGCGATCTGCAGGTGAAAGCGGAAGTCGGGCGCGACGGTGTCGCCGGCGATCGTCACGTTGTGCTCGAAGTCGTCGAGCGCCTGGCGCATGGCGACCAGTTGCTCCTCGGTGCGCCGGCTCGCGGCGAGCCCGGCGGATTCAGTCTCCAGGCTGATGCGCAGCTCCAGCACTGCGAGCACATCGACCGAGGCGGCGATCTCGCCCGGATCGAGGCGGAACACCCCACCCGGCCGCGGCTGCAGGACGAAGGTGCCCACGCCGTGCAGCGTTTCGACCAGCCCGCCGGCCTGCAGCTTCGACAGCGCCTCGCGCACCACAGTGCGGCTCACGCCGTAGGCCTGCATGATGGCCGACTCGGTGGGCAGCTTGTCGCCCGGGCGCAGCGACTGGCTGCGGATCTTCTCGCCCAGGTCTTCCACCAGCCCGTGCGCCAGGCCGCGGGCACGCTGGCGCGGCCGCCCCACGAAGGCCGCGGGGCCTCCTGCCGGGCCGGCTTCTGCCGACGCATCTGAAACCAAGGGATTACCCGCAGTCGTCTGAACCATGGCCACGATGATAATCCCCTAATAGTTGTACGACAACAGATAACTCACCACTCAAATCGATTCAAGGGCTGTCCTGCAAGGCATTCACGACCCGCCTGATCGGCATCGTACCGATGGCTTGCGGCCAGTGCCTGACGCGCCGTCCCAGTCACCCCCAGTCACCAGACCCCGGAAACACATGTCGATGTCCCAACAAGCCTCCCACAACAAGCTCGACCGCCTCCTGCTGACCGGCGCGGCCGGTGGCCTGGGCAAGGTGCTGCGCGAGCGGCTCAAGCCCTATGCGAAGGTGCTGCGCCTCTCGGACATCGCATCGCTGGCGCCCGCCGCCGATGCGAGCGAAGAAGTCGTGCCCTGCGACCTGTCGGACAAGGCCGCGGTACACGCCCTGCTCGAAGGCTGCGACGCCATCGTGCACCTGGGCGGCGTATCGGTCGAGCGGCCGTTCGAGGAAATCCTCGAAGCCAACATCAAGGGCATCTTCAACGTCTACGAAGCCGCGCGCCGCCACGGCGTCAAGCGCGTGGTGTTCGCGAGCTCCAACCACGTGATCGGCTTCTACAAGCAGACCGAACACATCGACGCCCATGCGGCACGCCGGCCCGACGGCTACTACGGCCTGTCGAAGTCGTTCGGCGAAGACATGGCGCAGTTCTACTTCGACCGCTGGGGCATCGAGACGGTCAGCATCCGCATCGGCTCCTCGTTCCCCGAACCGCTCAACCGCCGGATGATGAGCACCTGGCTCAGCTACCGCGACCTGACGACGCTGATCGAGAAGTCGCTCTTCACGCCCGACGTGAAGCACACCATCGTCTACGGCATGTCGAACAACCGCGACGTGTGGTGGGACAACAGCGCCGCGGCGCACCTGGGCTTCGTGCCGCAGGACGGCTCCGAGGTGTTCCGCGACAAGGTCGAGGCGCAGCCGCCGGTCGCGCCCACTGACCCCAATGCCATCTACCAGGGCGGCGCCTTCACCGCACAAGGACCGTTCGGCGATGCAAGCTGAGCTCGTCCTCGACGCCCGCAACGGCACCGGCGAAAGCCCGGTGTGGCATGCCGCGGAGCAGGCGCTCTATTGGGTCGACATTCCCGCGCGTGCGCTGAACCGCTGGCATGCGAGCGAAGGCCACGCGCAATGGCAGGCGGACGAAATGATTGCCTGCATCGCGCCGCGCGCCGATGTGCCCGGCGCATGGATCGCCGGCATGGAGAGCGGCCTTTTCTCACTGCAGCCGCAGCCCGACGGGACGCTTGCGGCAACCTCGCTCGCGCCCGTTGAACACGCCGCACCCGCCATGCGCTTCAACGACGGCCGCTGCGACCGCCAGGGCCGCTTCTGGGCCGGCACGATGCTGCTCGACATGGCGGCAGGCGCCCGCGTCGGCCGCCTCTACAGCTACGGCAAAGGCAGCGACAGCGCCGCGCTGCAGCTGGACGATCTCATCGTGCCCAACGGCTTGGCCTTCAGCCCCGACGGCCGCACGATGTACCTCTCGGATTCGCATCCGACCGTCCAGGCCATCTGGGCCTTCGACTACGACACCGACTCCGGCACGCCCAGCAACCGCCGCCTCTTCGTCGACATGAACCCCCTGCCCGGCCGCCCCGATGGCGCAGCGATGGACGTGGACGGCTGCTACTGGATCTGCGGCAACGACGCGGGCCTGGTGCACCGCTTCACGCCCGACGGCCGCCTGGACCGCTCGCTCGAAGTGCCGGTGAAGAAGCCCGCGATGTGCGCCTTCGGCGGCCCAGCGCTCGACACGCTCTTCGTCACCTCGATCCGCCCCGGAGGCATCGACCTGTACGACCAGCCGCTGGCCGGCGGCGTGTTCGCATTGCGCCCCGGCGTGGCGGGCGTGCCGGAACCGGCCTTCGGCTGACCCGTTTTCTTTTAACGTTTTTCGACAACCACCCCGCAGAGGAAGAGACAAATGAAACTACACAAGACCCTGATCGCACTTGCCGTCGGCGCCGCAGCCGCGCTGTCCACCATGGCTGCCAGTGCCACCGAGTTCCGCTCGGCCGACATCCACCCCGACGACTACCCGACCGTGACCGCAGTCAAGTTCATGAGCGAACGGCTCAAGGCCTTGTCGGGTGGCAAGCACACCATCAAGGTGTTCAACAACAGCTCGCTCGGCAGCGAGAAAGACACCATCGAGCAGACCAAGATCGGTGCGCTGCAGATGGTGCGCGTGAACATCGCCCCCATGAACAACATCTGCGCCGAGACGCAGGTGCCGACCATGCCCTTCCTGTTCCGCTCGGTCGACCACCTGCACAAGGTGCTGGACGGCCCGATCGGCGAAGAGATCCTGAAGTCGTGCGAGAAGCAGGGCTTCATCGGCCTGGCCTACTACGACAGCGGCGCGCGCTCGATGTTCACCGCCAAGAAGCCGGTGCGCACCTTCGCCGACATGAAGGGCCTGAAGGTCCGCGTGCAGCAGTCGGACCTGTGGGTGTCGATGCTCGAAGCCATGGGCGCCAACGCCACGCCGATGCCCATGGGCGAGGTCTACACGGGCCTGAAGACCGGCCTGATCGACGCCGCCGAAAACAACTACCCCACCTATGAAAGCGCCCGCGCCTTCGAAGTGGCCAAGTACTACAGCAAGACCGAGCACTCGATGGCCCCCGAGATGCTGCTGTTCTCCAAGCGCGTGTGGGACAAGCTCTCCGCTGAAGAGCAGGGCTGGATCCGCCAGGCCGCCAAGGAGTCGGTGCCCTACATGCGCAAGCAGTGGGAAGAGCGCGAGATCAAGTCGCTGGCCACGGTGAAGGCCGGCGGCGCCGAGATCATCGAAGTCGACAAGGCCCCGTTCCAGGCCGCGATGAAGCCGGTGTACGACAAGTTCATCACCGACGCAAAGCTCAAGGATCTCGTGAAGCGCGTGCAGGACACGAAGTAAGTCCGCCCTCCGACCTGGCTCCTCCCCTTCCTTCTCCCTCCGGGGGGAAGGGCAAAGAAATCTATGTACACCAAACTTTGCCGCACCCTCGCCCGTGCCTGCATGTGGTTGGGCATCCTCGGTCTCGTCGCGGTGATCTGCGCCGTGAGCTGGCAGGTGTTCGGCCGCTATGTGCTAAACAACACACCCACCTGGGCTGAAAGCCTTGCGCTGCTGCTGGTGATCTACGTCACCATGTTCGGCGTGGCCGTCGGCGTGCGCGACGCAGGCCACATCGGCCTCGAATCGTTCCTGGTGCTGGCGCCCGATTGGCTGCGCCTGAAGATGGAATACCTCATTCACGCGCTGATCCTGACCTTCGGTCTGGCCATGGCCTGGAACTGCGCCTCGCTCGCCGAGTCGGTCTGGGACTACCGCCTGCCCACCCTCTGGATCTCCGAAGGCTGGAAATACGTGCCCGCGTCGATCGCCGGCGTCCTCATCGTGATGTTCTCGATCGAACACATCATCGCGCTTGCCCAAGGCCGCGAAGTCGAACCCGCCTGGGGCTGAACCGCATCATGACGATCCCTCTTCTCATTCTTTGCCTCTCGTTCACGGTGTTCCTGCTGCTGGGCGTGCCGGTCGCTTTCTCGATCGGGCTGTCGGCCCTGGCCACGCTGCTGTATGAAGGCCTGCCGCTCGCGGTGGGCTTCCAGCAGATGACCTCGGGCATGGGCATCTTCTCGTTCCTTGCGATTCCGTTCTTCATCTTCGCCGGCGAGCTGATGCTCTACGGCGGCATCGCGGACCGCATCGTCAACTTCGCGCGCAATCTGGTCGGCCATGTGCGCGGCGGCCTGGGCATGTCGAACGTGGTGGCCTGTACCCTCTTCGGCGGCGTCTCGGGATCGCCCGTGGCGGACGTCTCGGCCATGGGCGCCGTGATGATCCCGATGATGAAGAAGGAGGGCTATCACGCCGACTACGCAGTCAACGTGACGACCCATGCGGCTCTGGTCGGCGCGCTGATGCCGACCAGCCACAACCTGATCATCTATTCGCTCGCGGCGGGCGGCAAGGTGTCGATCGCGGCGCTGATCCTGGCGGCGCTGCTGCCGGCAGCCGTGCTCACCCTCAGCAACCTCGCGGCCGCCTACCTGGTGGCGGTCAAGCGCGGCTACCCGGCTGGCAGCTTCCCGGGCTGGGCCATCGTGGCGCGTTCGTTCGCAGCCGCGCTGCCGGGCCTGTTCATCGTGGTGCTGATCCTCGGCGGCATCCTGTCGGGCATCTTCACGGCGACCGAGTCGGCCGCGGTGGCGGTGCTCTATGCGCTCGGCCTCACGATCTTCGTGTACCGCACGCTGAAGTGGGAGCACTTCATCAAGGCCGCCTCGAAGGCGGTGCGCACCACCGGCGTGATCCTGCTGCTGATCGGCATCTCCAGCACCTTCGGCTACCTCATCAGCCTGTACGGCGTGGCCGAACTCACGGGCCAGATGCTGTCGCAGGTGACCACCACGCCGTGGATGATCTTCCTGCTCATCAACATCATCCTGTTCGTGCTGGGCACCTTCCTGGACATGGCCGCGACGATCCTGCTGTGCACGCCGATCTTCCTGCCGATCGCCCAGCACTACGGCATGACCTCGGTGCAGTTCGGCGTCGTGATGCTGATCAACTGCGCGCTCGGCCTGAACACGCCACCCGTGGGCACCACGCAATTCGTGGGCTGCGCGATCGGCGGCGTCTCGGTGGGCACGGTGATGAAGACCATCTGGCCGTTCTACGGCGCACTGATCTTCGCGCTCGGCGTGGTCACTTTTGTCCCCGCGTTCTCCACCTGGCTGCCCAGCCTCTTCATGGTGGTGAAGTAAGAAAAGAAAGGGCCCCACGATGGCCGAGACGAACACCCGCCCCCCGCTCTACATCCGCATCCACGCGGCCGACAACGTCGCCATCGTCGCGAACGACGGCGGCCTCAAGACAGGCGCGACGTTCGCCGATGGCCTCGTGCTGGTGGACAACGTGCCGCAAGGCCACAAGGTCGCACTGGCCGACTTGGCCGAAGGCGATGCCATCGTCCGCTACAACGTGGTGATCGGCTACGCGCAGAAGGCGCTGCCGCGCGGCAGCTGGGTGCACGAGCGCGTGATGCGCATGCCCACGGCACCCGAGCTCGAAGGGCTGCCCATCGCGACGGTCAAGCCACCTGCCCTGCCGCCGCTGGAGGGCTACACCTTCGAGGGCTACCGCAATGCCGACGGCTCGGTGGGCTCGCGCAACATCCTGGCCATCACGCAGACCGTGCAGTGCGTGGCCGGCGTCACCGAATTCGCGGTGCAGCGCATCAAGGCCGAGCTGCTGCCGAAATTTCCGAACGTCGACGACGTGGTGGCGCTGGAGCACAGCTACGGCTGCGGCGTGGCCATCGACGCGCCCGACGCGATCATTCCGATCCGCACGCTGCGCAACATCAGCCTCAACCCCAACTTCGGCGGCGAAGTGATGGTGGTGAGCCTGGGCTGCGAAAAGCTGCAGCCCGAGCGCCTGCTGCCGCCGGGCACCATTCCCATCTCCGACCAACGCGGCGAAAACGCTGCCGATGTGGCGCTCGATGTGGTGTGCCTGCAGGACAACGCGCACGTCGGCTTCATGTCGATGATCGACTCGGTCATGCGCCAGGCCGAAGTGCATCTCGAACGCCTGAACGCGCGTCGGCGCGAGACCGTGCCTGCGAGCGAACTCGTGGTGGGCGTGCAGTGCGGAGGCAGCGATGCCTTCTCGGGCGTCACTGCGAATCCGGCCGTGGGCTTTGCCACCGACCTGCTGGTGCGCGCGGGCGCCACCGTGATGTTCTCGGAGACCACCGAGGTGCGCGACGGCATCGACCAGCTCACCTCGCGCGCCTCATCGCCCGAAGTGGCCGAGGCCATGATCCGCGAGATGGCCTGGTACGACGCCTACCTGCAGAAGGGCCGCGTCGACCGCAGCGCCAACACCACGCCCGGCAACAAGAAGGGCGGGCTCTCCAACATCGTCGAGAAGGCCATGGGCTCGATCGTGAAGTCGGGCTCCGCGCCGATCTCGGGCGTGCTCTCGCCGGGCGAGAAGGTGAAGCAGAAGGGCCTGATCTACGCGGCGACGCCCGCGAGCGATTTCATCTGCGGCACGCTGCAGCTGGCCGCGGGCATCAACCTGCACATCTTCACGACCGGCCGCGGCACGCCCTACGGGCTGGCCGAAGTGCCGGTCATCAAGGTCGCCACGCGCAGCGATCTCGCACGCCGCTGGCACGACCTGATGGACGTGAACGCGGGCCGCATCGCCGACGGCGATGCCACCATCGAAGACGTGGGCTGGGAGCTGTTCCGGCTGATGCTCGACGTGGCCAGCGGCAAGAAGAAGACCTGGGCGGAACACTGGAAGCTGCACAACGCGCTCGTGCTCTTCAACCCCGCACCCGTGACCTGACATCGAAAGGAAACATCCATGGAAGACCTCAAGGACAAGACCGCGCTCGTCACCGGCGCCAGCACCGGCATCGGCGCCGCGGTGGCCATTGCCTTCGCCGCGCGCGGCATGCGCGTGGCGGTGCACTACAACAGCTCGGCCGATGCGGCCAACCGGGTCGTCGAAACGATCCGCACCGCGGGCGGCACCGCATTCGCGGTGAAGGCCGACGTGCGCGACACCGGCGCGATCCGCGACTGCGTCAAGCAGACCCAGGCAGAGTTCGGCCGCATCGACGTGCTGGTGAACAACGCCGGCAGCCTGGTCAAGCGCGTGCCCATCGCCGAGTTCGACGACGCGCTCTTCGACGAGGTGATGCACATCAACGCGCGCTCGGTGCTCGCGTTCTGCCGCGAGGTGGTTCCGCTGATGCGCACGCAGGGCGGCGGCAACATCATCAACGTGACCTCGGTTGCGGCGCGCACCGGCGGCGGGCCGGCCGCGTACCTGTACGCGGGCTCCAAGGGCTTCGTGAGCACGGCGACGCACGGCCTCGCCAAGGAACTGGTGGGCGACAAGATCCGCGTGAACGCGGTCGCGCCAGGCGTGATCCAGACGCCTTTTCAAGACCGCTTCTCGACGCCCGCGATGCTGGAGAACTTCCGCGCGAGCATTCCGATGGGGCGCATCGGCGAGCCCGAGGAGTGCGTCGGTGCTTTCCTTTACCTCGCCTCGGAACAGCTCTCGGGCTACGTCACCGGACAGGTCATCGAGGTGAACGGCGGGCAGTACATGCCCTGAGTTTTTTGGAGAAGCGCCCTCGCGGGGCGTTCACTCAGAGGAAACGCCCTCGCGGGCGTTAGTGGATCAGATCAACAACGGAGACAAGAAACATCATGAGAAGAAGCAACTTCCTGCGCGCCCTGGCAGCCCTCTCGGCCACGGCCACCCTCTCGCTCGGACTGGCCTCGACGGCCTCGGCGCAGGCGGCCAACGACTTCCCGAACCGCTCGATCGAACTGCTGGTGCCCTACCAGCCGGGCGGCGGCACCGACGGCCTGGCGCGTGCGTTCTCCGAAGCGAGCCGCAAGCACATCTCGCAGAGCATCGTGATCGTCAACCGCCCCGGTGCGGGCGGCGCCATCGGCTGGACCGAGGTGATCAACGCCAAGCCCGACGGCTACAAGCTCGCGGTGCTCACAGTCGAGCTGCTCACGCTGCCGCACCTGGGCCTGGCCAAGTTCAACTACGACGACTTCCAGCCGATTGCGCAGCTCAACGCCGACCCGGCCGCGATCACCGTGAAGGCCGATGCGCCGTGGAACACCATCGAGGAGTTCCTGGCCGCCGCGAAGAAATCGCCCGAAGGCATCCGCGTGGGCAACTCGGGCAACGGCTCGATCTGGCACCTGGCGGCCGCGGCGCTCGAAGACAAGACCGGCACGAAGTTCGGCCACATCCCGTTCCAGGGCGCGGCACCCGCGGTGCTCGCGCTCCTGGGCGGCCACATCGAAGCGGTGGCGGTGAGCCCGGCCGAAGTGACGACGCATGTGCAGGGCGGCAAGCTCAAGGTGCTGATGGTGATGGCCGACAAGCGCGTGAAGGGCTTCGAGAAAGTCCCGACCGCCAAGGAGCGCGGCATCGACCTGTCGATCGGCACCTGGCGCGGCATCGGCGCGCCGAAGAACACGCCGCCGGAAGTGATGGCGAAGCTGCGCGAGATCACCGCCAAGACGGCGGCCGAGCCGCTGATGCACGAGGTGATGGACAAGCAGAACCTGGGCTATGTCTACACCGACGGCGCTGTGTTCAAGGAGACGCTGGCCAAGGACAACGTCTACTTCAAGCAGCTGATCACCAAGCTCAACATCAAGCCCTGAGCCCGGCCCATGAAAAAAACCATCTCATCGCTGCTGTGGCTGGCCGTTGCCGGCCACGCCTCTGCCGCCACCTGGGTGTATGTGTCGAACGCGGACAGCCAGGAAATCTCGGTGCTCTCGCTGGACCGCGACAAGGGCACGCTCACGCCGGTGCAGACGCTCGCCGTCGGCGGCACCGTGATGCCGATGGTGATGAGCCACGACAAGCGCCTGCTGTACGCCGCGCTGCGCTCGCAGCCCTTCCGCGTGGCGACGATGTCGATCGACGCCGCCACCGGCAAGCTGCAGAAACTCGGCGAGGCGCCGCTGGCCGACAGCATGGCCAACATCGACATCGACGCGAGCGGCAAGTGGCTCTTCGCGGCCTCCTACCAGGGCGGAAAGATCTCGGTGAATGCCATCGGCAAGGACGGCACGGTGGGTGCCATCCAGCAACTGGTGCAGACCGGTCCCAACGCGCATGCGATCCATGCGGACGCAAGCAATCGCTTTGTGCTCGCGACCAGCCTGGGCGGCGACAACGTCTCGAGCTGGCGCTTCGATGCCGAGAAGGGCCAGCTGACGCCGAACGATCCGGCGCTGACGACCACCGCCGCCAAAGCCGGGCCTCGCCACTTCGTCTGGGACAAGGCACAGCGCCACGTCTACCTGCTCGACGAACTCGATGCCGCATTGCACGTGTTCGCATGGGATGCCACGCGCGGCACGCTGAAGCTGGAACAGAGCACGACCACGCTGCCCGCAGGCTTCAGCGGCAAGCCCTGGGCCGCCGACCTGCACCTGACGCCGGACGGGCGCTACCTGTATGCGTCGGAGCGCACGTCGAGCACGCTGTCGGCGTTCAAGGTCGATGCGACCACCGGCCAGCTGCAGCCGCTGGGCCAGACGCCAACCGAGAAAACGCCGCGCGGCTTCGCGATCGATCCGAGCGGCCGCTACCTGATCGCGGCGGGCCAGGAGTCGCACAGCATTTCGCTCTACGCCATCGACGCCGCGACCGGCGCACTCGGCAAGCCCGAGCGCCTGGCCGTGGGCAAGAACCCGAACTGGATCGAGATCGTGGACCTGCCCTGAACGGCTGAAGTCCGCCCATCGCCCATCAACACACTGGAGACAACGACATGCAACGCCGCACACTGATTCGAACCGCCCTCGCCTCTTCGCTGGCCACGGCCCTGCCCGCGTTCGCGCAGAGCAGCAACAACTGGCCGACGGGCAAGGCCATCACCTACCTCGTGCCCTTTCCGGCAGGCGGCACCACCGACGTGCTGGCCCGGCTGATCGGGCAGAAGCTGGGCACCGTGCTGGGCACGAGCGTGATCATCGACAACAAGGGCGGCGCGGGCGGCAGCGTGGGCTCGGAAGTGGGCGCGCGCGCGGCGCCCGACGGCTTCACGCTGGTGGGCGGCACGATCAGCTCGCACGCGATCAATGTGAGCCTGTACCCCAAGATCGGCTACGACCCGCAGAAGTCGTTCGCGCCGGTCACGCTGATCGGCACCAACCCGGTGGTGCTGGTGGTGAACCAGGCAAGCCCCTACAAGACGCTCAAGGACGTGCTGGAGGCGAGCAAGTCGAAGTCGGGCGGGCTCTCGTCGGCCTCGGCCGGCACAGGCACTTCGCAGCACCTGGCGCTGGAGCTGCTGGCCTTCAAGTCGGGCGTGAAGTTCACGCACATTCCGTACAAGGGCAGCGGCCCGGCGATCCAGGACGTGATCGGCGGCCAGGTCGACATGATGTTCGACACGACCGTGGTCGCGGGTCCGCACATCCAGAGCGGCAAGCTGCGCGCCATCGCCGTCACCTCGTCCAAGCGCCTGGCCTCGATGCCCGACGTGCCGACGGTGGCCGAATCGGGCGTGCAGGGGCTGAAGGATTTCGAGGTGGTGTCGTGGCAGGCGATCTTCGTGCCCGCGGGCACGCCGGCGCCTGTCGTCGACCGGCTGCACACCGAGATCCGCAAGATCCTCTCGACGCCGGAGATGCAGGACAAGCTCAAGGGCTTCGGCATGGAGCCGGCCGACCTGTCGACCGCACAGATCGCGGCGTTCCAGAAGGCGGAAGTCGAGAAGTGGGCGGGCGTGATCAAGGCTGCGGGCATCAAGGCGGATTGATCCGGCGTCGTCCCAAGGGAAGCTTCCTACACCTTCGGGCGAAAGCGCTTTATAGAATGCCTTTCCGATCCGCATCCGAAGCTCTCCACACGTGTCCGACCGCTCAGCAGTTCTGCCCCAATACCTGTTCCCCAAGCAGGCCCTGACCAATTTCGCCGGCTGGGTCGCGGGAAAGGAACGCGGTGCGGTCACGACGTGGATCATTCGCCGCTTCGTCGCCAAGTACGGCGTCGACATGGGCGAGGCGCTCGAGTCGGACATCGAGCACTACAAAAGCTTTAACCAGTTCTTCACGCGCGCCCTCAAGCCGGGCATGCGCCCGCTCGCGCAGGCCGACCTGGTCAGCCCCGTGGACGGTGCCATCAGCCAGTTCGGCGCGATCGAGGGCGACCAGATCTTCCAGGCCAAGGGCCACAACTACACGACCACCGCGCTGGTCGGCGGCGACGCGGCGCTGGCCGCGAAGTTCGCGCACGGCAGCTTCGCCACGCTGTACCTGAGCCCCAAGGACTACCACCGCATCCACATGCCCTGCGACGGCCGCCTGGTGCGCATGATCCATGTGCCGGGCGACCTGTTCTCGGTCAACCCGACCACCGCGCGCGGCGTGCCGGGCCTCTTTGCGCGCAACGAACGCGTGGTCTGCGTCTTCGAGTCGGCGCGCGGCCCCTTCGTGCTGGTGCTCGTGGGCGCCACCATCGTCGGCAGCATGGCGACCGTGTGGCATGGCGTGGTGAATCCGCCGCGCGTCGGCGAGCTGCGCGAGTGGCACTACAACGACCAGCAGATCGACATCAAGAAGGGCGACGAGATGGGCCGTTTCTTGCTCGGCTCCACCGTCGTCATGCTGTTCCCGGCGCCTGCATTGGCGTTCAACCCCGACTGGTCGCCCACCCGCGCGATCCGCCTGGGCGAAGCCATGGCCGACTACACCAATTTGTGAGGCTTTGTCTCACAACCCGCATGCAGCTTACCCTTACAGCTATAAAACTAGTAGCATCGTCATCGTTTGCGCTATAGTCGCCGTCCCGCAGGACGGTCCATAACCAATCACAAACAAGAGCGCGCGGCATCGGCCAGCCACAGGCCCGCAGCCCGCCCAGCTTCGAGGAGATGATGTCGATGAGTACCAAGGAAAACGCAGCCGTCAGCCAGTTGCTCGCATTGCTCGAAGCCCGCTATGCGCTGCGTGTGCTCTGGGCCCTGCGCGACGGCCATGCCCAGACCTTCCGCCTGCTGCAGGACAGCGTGGGCGGCATCACTCCCAACACCCTGAACACCCGCATCAAGGAACTGCGCGAGGCCGGCATCGTGAGCCACGGCAGCGACGGTTATTGCCTCACGCTCAGCGGGCAGGACCTGCTCAAGCGCCTGTCGGACCTGCAGGCCTTTGCCGGCAAATGGCAGCTGGGCCAGTTGAAGAAAGCCGCAGCCCCGGCGGCACCCGCGGCCACTGCGCCAGCGGCGCCCGTCGCGCCTCCAGCCCCCTCCTCGCCGCCTGCCACACCCCCTGCGCCGCCCGCCGATACGACCGGCTGAACCGGCGGCCCGTCCGGCATCGGTAAACTTCGCGCCTTCGATCCGATTTACCACTCATCGACGCAAGGAGCGTTTTCCCATGCCTACCACCCCCTCCGGCCTCCAATACGAAGACACCGAAGTCGGCACCGGCGCCGAAGCCAAGGCTGGCCAGCACGTGCATGTGCACTACACCGGCTGGCTCTACAACGACGGCGTGCAAGGCGCCAAGTTCGATTCGAGCCGCGACCGCAACGACGCTTTCGCGTTCTCGCTGGGCGCCGGCCAGGTCATCAAGGGCTGGGACGAAGGCGTGGCCGGCATGAAGATCGGCGGCAAGCGCACGCTGATCATCCCCGCATCGCTGGGCTATGGCGCCCGCGGCGCCGGTGGCGTGATTCCCCCCAACGCGACCCTCAAGTTCGACGTCGAACTGCTCGACGCGCACTGATCGCTCGCTGGCCAAGACTTGGCACACAGGCCCGATTTCGGGCCTTTTTCATGCCTCGACGGCCCCTTTTTCCTCATTTTTTCGCTTGAAATGCCCCGGGCCAGCCCCAAGTGGCTGGCTATCGTTTGTTTTCCGGCGCACGCCGTTCTTTGAAAAATGTCTGACCCGCAACAATCCGCACAGAATTCGCAAATGCTGCAAGGCGAGCCCAGTCCCGAAGAACTGGAGGCCGCGCAGGCCGCCAACGAAGCCGATGCGCTGGTGGCCGCCCAAGGCGAGCTCGCCACGCTGCAGGCCAAGAACGCCGAACTGGCCGACCAATACCTGCGCGCCCAGGCCGACGTTCAAAACGCCCGCCGCCGCGCCGACGACGAAATCACCAAGGCCCGCAAGTTCGCGGTCGAGGCCTTTGCCGAAAGCCTGCTGCCGGTGACCGACAGCCTCGAAGCCGGCCTCGCCATCAAGGACGCCACCCCCGAGCAGATCCGCGAAGGCGCCGAAGCCACGCTGCGTCAGTTGAAGAGTGCGCTCGAGCGCAACAAGGTGATCGAAGTGGCCCCGGCCGCCGGCACCAAGTTCGATCCGCACCAGCACCAGGCGATCTCGGTGGTGCCCGCGCCCGAGCAGGAACCCAACACCGTGGTGAGCGTGCTCCAGAAGGGCTACACCATCAACGAGCGCGTGCTGCGCCCGGCGCTGGTCACGGTCAGCGCACCGAAGTAATCCGTCGACACACAAGATTCCCACAGGAAATCCCCGCTCCGTCCCTTGAATCGAGCTGGGTTATCCACAAGTTCATAACAACATATTTTTCAGGCTTCAGGAGTAAAGAACATGGCAAAGATCATCGGTATCGACCTCGGCACCACCAACTCGTGCGTGTCGATCATGGAAGGCAACACCACGCGTGTGATCGAGAACTCGGAAGGTGCGCGCACCACGCCGTCGATCGTTGCGTACCAGGAGGACGGTGAAGTCCTGGTCGGTGCCTCGGCCAAGCGCCAGGCCGTGACCAACCCCAAGAACACGCTGTACGCGATCAAGCGTCTGATCGGCCGCAAGTTCGAGGAAAAGGAAGTGCAGAAGGACATCGACCTGATGCCCTACACCATCGCCAAGGCCGACAACGGCGACGCATGGGTCGAAGTGCGCGGCAAGAAGATGGCGCCGCAGCAGGTCAGCGCCGACATCCTGCGCAAGATGAAGAAGACCGCCGAAGACTATCTCGGCGAAACCATCACCGAAGCCGTGATCACGGTGCCGGCCTACTTCAACGACGCCCAGCGCCAGGCCACCAAGGACGCCGGCCGCATCGCGGGCCTGGACGTCAAGCGCATCATCAACGAGCCCACCGCTGCGGCCTTGGCCTTCGGCCTCGACAAGCAGGACAAGGCCGACCGCAAGATCGCCGTGTATGACCTGGGCGGCGGCACCTTCGACGTGTCGATCATCGAAATCGCGGACGTCGACGGCGAGAAGCAGTTCGAAGTGCTGTCGACCAACGGCGACACCTTCCTCGGCGGCGAAGACTTCGACCAGCGCATCATCGACTACATCATTGCCGAGTTCAAAAAGGAACAGGGCGTCGACCTGAGCAAGGACGTGCTGGCACTGCAGCGCCTGAAGGAAGCCGCTGAAAAGGCCAAGATCGAGCTGTCGAACAGCGCGCAGACCGACATCAACCTGCCCTACATCACGGCCGATGCCTCGGGTCCGAAGCACCTGAACATCAAGCTCACCCGCGCCAAGCTGGAGAGCCTGGTCGACGAGCTGGTCGAGCGCACCATTGCGCCCTGCCGCCTGGCCATCAAGGATGCCGGCATCAGCGTCAGCGACATCAACGACGTGATCCTGGTCGGCGGCATGACCCGCATGCCCAAGGTGCAGGAAAAGGTAAAGGCCTTCTTCGGCAAGGAACCGCGCAAGGACGTGAACCCCGACGAGGCCGTGGCTGTCGGCGCCGCCATTCAAGGCCAGGTGCTCTCGGGCGACCGCAAGGACGTGCTGCTGCTCGACGTGACCCCGCTGTCGCTGGGCATCGAGACCATGGGCGGCGTGATGACCAAGATGATCACGAAGAACACCACGATCCCGACGAAGTTCGCGCAGACCTTCTCGACGGCCGAAGACAACCAGCCGGCCGTGACCATCAAGGTGTTCCAGGGCGAGCGTGAAATCGCCTCGGGCAACAAGGCGCTCGGCGAGTTCAACCTGGAAGGCATTCCGCCGGCATCGCGCGGCACGCCGCAGATCGAGGTGAGCTTCGACATCGACGCCAACGGCATCCTGCACGTCGGCGCGAAGGACAAGGGCACCGGCAAGGAAAACAAGATCACCATCAAGGCGAACTCGGGCTTGAGCGAAGACGAGATCCAGAAGATGGTGAAGGATGCCGAGCTCAACGCCGAAGACGACAAGAAGAAGCTCGAAATCGTGCAGGCCCGCAACCAGGGCGAAGCCATGGTGCACAGCGTGAAGAAGTCGCTGGGCGAGCATGGCGCAAGCCTCGAGGCTGCCGAGAAGGAAGCGATCGAAGCCGCGATCAAGGACGTCGAGGAAGCCCTCAAGGGTGAAGACAAGGCCGTGATCGAGGAAAAGACCAACACGCTGATGACCGCCAGCCAGAAGCTCGGCGAGAAGATGTATGCCGAGTCGCAAGCGGCTGCGGCCAGCGCCTCGGCCGCCAGCGGTCCGGCTGGCGCGGAAGCTGCTGCGCACGCACAGGCCGACGACAACGTGGTCGACGCCGAAGTCAAGGAAGTCAAGAAGGGCTGATCCACAGCCCCTTGACCAAGGCTGGATCGCCCCACGGGGTGCTCCAGCCTTTCTCGCTTCAAGTCACCCGAGTTCCCGCCGTCTCCCGAGCCCCCTGATCGACCTGCCATGGCCACCAAACGCGACTACTACGAAACCCTCGGCGTTCCCAAGAATGCGAACGAGGACGAAATCAAGAAGGCTTATCGCAAGCTTGCGATGAAGCACCACCCCGACCGCAACCACGGCGACACCAGCAAGGACGCCGAGGCTAAGTTCAAAGAGGTGAAGGAGGCCTACGAAATGCTGTCGGACGGCCAGAAGCGCGCGGCCTACGACCAGTACGGCCACGCCGGCGTCGACCCCAACATGCGCGGCGGTCCGGGCGCGGAAGGCTTCGGTGGCTTCGCGGAAGCCTTCGGCGACATCTTCGGCGACGTGTTCGGCGGCGCGCGCGGCGGCCGCCAGAGCGGCGGGCGCCAGGTGTTCCGCGGCAGCGACCTGAGCTACGCGATGGAAGTCACGCTCGAGGAAGCGGCCGAGGGCAAGGAAGCCCAGATCCGCATTCCCAGCTGGGACAACTGCGACACCTGCAAGGGCTCGGGCGCCAAGCCCGGCACCAAGCCGATCACCTGCACCACCTGCCACGGCGCGGGCGCGGTGCAGATGCGCCAGGGCTTCTTCAGCGTGCAGCAGACCTGCCCCACCTGCCACGGCAGCGGCAAGATCATTCCCGAACCCTGCACGGTGTGTCATGGCCAGGGCAAGATCAAGAACAACAAGACGCTCGAGGTGAAGATCCCGGCCGGCATCGACGACGGCATGCGCATCCGCAGCACCGGCAACGGCGAGCCGGGCACCAACGGCGGGCCTCCTGGCGACCTGTACATCGAGATCCGCCTGAAGAAGCACGAGCTCTTCGAACGCGACGGCGACGACCTGCACTGCGTGGTGCCGGTCAGCGTGACCACGGCGGCGCTCGGCGGCGAGATCAACGTGCCCACGCTCAAGGGCGCGGCAGCCATCGACATTCCCGACGGCACGCAGAGCGGCAAGCAGTTCCGCCTGCGCGGCAAGGGCATCAAGGGCGTGCGTTCGAGCTATCCGGGCGACCTGTACTGCCACGTGCGTGTCGAGACGCCGGTGAAACTCACCGAGCACCAGCGCAAGCTGCTGAAGGAACTGGACGAGTCGCTCAAGAAGGGCGGCGACAAGCACAGCCCCACCGACAAGGGCTGGCTCGACAAGGCCAAGGAATTTTTCAGCTGATCTGAGAGAGAAAGGCACGATCCCGCCCGGCACCAAGGGCGTGCGGGAACGATCAGGCCTCGAGCCTCTGCGAGCACCGATTGCTGCAGGGCCTCGAGGCTTTTGTTCGTCTGCAGTTGCTGTCCTGGCGTCTTTCCTGGCGCCGCCGGCCCCGCTTTTGCCAAGCCGGTGCATCCAGTGGCTTGCAAGCGCCGTAGAGCACAGAGCCGGTGCCCGCCGCACCGTGACGGTACGCGCCGACCGGGCGCTGCGCTGCTTTCCCACGTGGGCATGCGCCAGCCGCTCATGAAAAAGTGGCGCGAGGATTGCTTTTAGATATTTTTTGGATGTGCAATAAACCAAACGATGGATCGCGCGTTATTGCAGGAGGGCGCATTTTTTATTGAGCTACTGCGCTCAATAGGAGTTGTGTTCTCGGGAAAACACCAATGTCGTTCGATATAGGCATTTCACCCGGAGAGAATTACGCAAGCGAGCCTTTTAATTTATCTGAGATTTTGAAAACTAGTTTGTATTTTTTTGGAACTTTACTCAGGAGTGGGGTCCCCAATAAATAAAAGATTTGCCGCTTTGAATGTTTGCTTTATCCTGATTGTTAGCAGAATGTTGTAGAGAGTTTTTTCACCGCATGCAGTGGGGGCGGGCACCTTTCAATGCGCGCACTGCCTTTGCTGCAGGCCTCGGGGCCAAAAGCCCCATTGACCTGATGGAGGCGTGACCATGGACGTGATCAGCAACTTTGCCGCCCGCTACGAGCGCACCCGCGAGGAGGTCATCTCCCTGCAGGAATATCTCGATATCTGCAAGCGAGACTCCACCGCCTACGCCACCGCCTCCGAGCGCATGCTCAAGGCCATTGGCGAGCCCGAACTGGTCGACACGCGCAACGACCCCCGACTTTCCCGCATCTTCGCCAACAAGGTCATCAAGATCTATCCGGCGTTCAAGGAGTTCTACGGCATGGAGGACGCCATCGAGCAGGTGGTGTCCTATTTCCGCCACGCCGCCCAGGGGCTGGAGGAAAAGAAACAAATCCTTTACCTCCTGGGGCCTGTCGGCGGCGGCAAGAGTTCGATTGCGGAGCGCCTGAAGCAGCTCATGGAGCACGTTCCCTTCTACGCGATCCATGGCTCGCCGGTGAACGAATCGCCCCTGGGGCTCTTCGACACCCTGGAAGACGGCGAGATCCTTGAAAAGGAATACGGCATTCCGCGCCGCTACCTGAATCGGATTCTTTCCCCCTGGGCCGTCAAGCGCCTGGAGGAATACGGCGGCGACATCCGCCAGTTCAAGGTGGTCAAGCGCTTCCCCTCGGTGCTGCGGCAGATCGCGGTCGCCAAGACCGAGCCGGGCGACGAGAACAACCAGGACATCTCCTCGCTGGTCGGCAAGGTCGACATCCGCAAGCTGGAGACCTACGCCCAGGACGACCCGGACGCCTACGCCTACTCCGGGGGGCTCTGCCTGGCCAACCAGGGGCTGCTGGAGTTCGTGGAAATGTTCAAGGCGCCCATCAAGGTGCTGCATCCGCTGCTCACGGCCACGCAGGAGAGCAACTTCAAGGGCACCGAGGGCTTCGGCGCCATTCCGTTCGACGGCATCGTGCTCGCGCACAGCAACGAGAGCGAGTGGAAGGCCTTCCGCAACAACAAGAACAACGAGGCTTTCCTCGACCGGATCTACATCGTCAAGGTGCCCTACTGCCTGCGCGCCTCGGAAGAAATCAAGATCTACGAGAAGCTGGTGCGCAACTCGTCTCTGGCGCAGGCGCCCTGCGCGCCCGGCACCTTGCGCATGATGGCGCAGCTCTCGGTGCTCACGCGCCTGAAGGAGCCCGAGAACTCGAGCACCTTCAGCAAGATGCAGGTGTACGACGGCGAGAACCTCAAGGACACCGACCCCAAGGCCAAGTCGATCCAGGAGTACCGCGACTACGCGGGCGTCGACGAAGGCATGAGCGGCGTCTCCACCCGCTTCGCCTTCAAGATCATCTCCAAGGTCTTCAACTTCGACAGCTCCGAGGTCGCCGCCAACCCGGTGCACCTGATGTACGTGCTCGAGCAGCAGATCGAGCGCGAGCAGTTCGCGCCCGAGGTCGAGCAGAAGTACATCAGCTACATCAAGGAACTGCTGGCGCCGCGCTATGCCGAGTTCATCGGCAAGGAAATCCAGACCGCGTACCTGGAGAGCTACAGCGAGTACGGCCAGAACATCTTCGACCGCTACGTCACCTACGCCGACTACTGGATCCAGGACCAGGAGTTCCGCGACGTGGACACCGGCGAGGTGTTCGACCGCGCCTCGCTCAACGGCGAGCTCGAGAAGATCGAGCGCCCCGCCGGCATCGGCAACCCGAAGGACTTCCGCAACGAGATCGTCAACTTCGTGCTGCGCGCACGGGCCGGCAACGCGGGGCGCAACCCGGCGTGGACCAGCTACGAAAAGCTGCGCGCGGTGATCGAGAAGAAGATGTTCTCCAACACCGAAGAGCTCTTGCCGGTGATCAGCTTCAACACCAAGAGCAGTGCCGACGAGCAGAAGAAGCACGAAGACTTCGTCACGCGCATGGTCGAGAAGGGCTACACGGCCAAGCAGGTCCGCCTGCTGTGCGAGTGGTACCTGCGCGTGCGCAAGAGTTCATAACGACGAGCCTTCATTCGTTCTCTTCTTTGCAAGGAGCTTTGACACCATCGTGGCCATCCTGCAGCAGATCATCGACCGCCGGCTATCGGGCAAGAACAAGTCCATTGGCAACCGCGAGCGCTTTCTTCGGCGCTACAAGGGGCAGATCCAGGAAGCGGTGCGGCGCGCCGTGAGCGGCCGCAACATCCGCGAACTGGAGCAAGGCGAAGACGTGACCCTGCCGCGCCACGATGTGTCCGAACCTGTGTTCGGCCATGCCCGCGGCGGCGACCGCGAGTACGTGCATCCGGGCAACCAGGAGTACCTGAAGGGCGACCGCATCGCCCGCCCCGACGGCCAGGGCGGCGGTGGCTCAGGCAGCGGCGAGGCCGGCGATGGCGGCGAGGGCGAGGACGACTTCGTCTTCCGCCTCACGCGCGAGGAATTCATGCGCGTCTTCTTCGACGACCTTGCGCTGCCGCACCTCATCCGCACGCAGATCGCCGACGTGCCCGAGTGGAAGAGCCACCGTGCCGGCTTCACGAGCGACGGCTCGCCCAACAACCTGCACGTTGTGCGCTCGATGCGCGGGGCGCTCGCGCGCCGCATCGCGCTGGGCGGCGAGCCGCGCAAGGAGCTCAAGCGCCTCGAGGCGCACCTGCTGCACCTGAAGGCGCATCCGCAGGCCACGACAGCGCTGATCGAGAAGGAGATCCGCGAGACCGAGGAGCTCATCGCAGAACTGCGCCGCACCATGCGGCACGTGCCCTACATCGACCCCATCGACCTGCGCTACCGCAACCGCGTGAAGACGCCTGTGCCGAGCGCCAAGGCGGTGATGTTCTGTCTCATGGATGTGTCGGGCTCGATGGACGAGGCGCGCAAGGACATGGCCAAGCGCTTCTTCATGCTGCTCTACATGTTCCTCACGCGGCACTACGAGACGATCGACCTCGTGTTCCTGCGCCACCACACGCAGGCGCAGGAAGTGACCGAGGAAGAGTTCTTCCACGCGACCGAGACCGGCGGCACCGTGGTCTCGAGCGCGCTGGTGCTGATGGACGAGATCATCAAGGCGCGCTACCCGAGCGGCGAATGGAACGTCTACGGCGCGCAGGCCAGCGACGGCGACAACTGGCACCAGGACAGCGGCCGCTGCCGCGAGCTGCTGGTCAACGACATCCTGCCGGTGGTGCGCTACTACGCCTACGTGCAGGTGGCCGAGACCGAGCAGAACCTGTGGCAGGAATACGCGCAGCTCGAAGGCGTGCAGCCCAACTTCGCGATGCGCAAGGTCTCCGACGCCCAGGACATCTATCCCGTGTTCCGCGACCTGTTCAAGAAGGAAGGGGTCACCACATGAACACCACCGCCGCCACCGACAGCCCTCCTTCGGACCTGAAGCTGGAGCGCCTGCCCAGTCCCTCGGACTGGACTTTCGAGCTGATCGCGACCTATCACGCAGAGATCGCCAAGACGGCCAAGGGCTTCGGCCTGGACACCTACCCCAACCAGCTCGAGGTGATCACCGCCGAGCAGATGATGGACGCCTACGCCAGCGTGGGCATGCCGATGATCTACCGCCACTGGTCGTACGGCAAACAGTTCATCGCGACCGAGAAGAACTACAAGCGCGGCCACATGGGCCTGGCCTACGAGATCGTCATCAACTCCGATCCGTGCATCGCCTACCTGATGGAAGAAAACACCATGGCCATGCAGGCCCTGGTGATTGCGCATGCGGCCTACGGTCACAACAGCTTCTTCAAGGGCAACTACCTGTTCCGGATGTGGACCGACGCGTCGTCGATCATCGACTACCTCGTCTACGCGCGCCACTACATCGCCGAGTGCGAGGAGCGGCATGGCCTCGACGCGGTCGAGGAACTGCTCGACTCCTGCCACGCGCTGATGAACTACGGCGTCGACCGCTATCGCCGTCCGCAGAAGCGCTCGCTGGCACAAGAGAGCGCCCAGCGCGCCGACCGCGAACGCCACATGCAGCAGCAAGTGAACGATCTCTGGCGCACGCTGCCCAAGCGCGCGGAGCAGGCGGCCGAGTCCGATGCCTCGCGGCGCTTTCCCTCGGAGCCGCAGGAGAACCTGCTGTACTTCATCGAGAAGAATGCGGCGCTGCTCGAACCCTGGCAGCGCGAGGTGGTGCGCATCGTGCGCAAGATCGCGCAGTACTTCTATCCGCAGCGCCAGACGCAGGTGATGAACGAAGGCTGGGCCACTTTCTGGCACTACACGCTGCTCAACACGATGTACGAGCGCGGCCAGCTGGCCGACGGCTTCATGATGGAATGGCTCAGCTCGCACACGGGCGTGATCTTCCAGCCGCCGGTGGGCCACCGGGCGTACAGCGGCATCAATCCTTATGCGCTGGGCTTCAAGATGTTCACCGACCTGCGGCGCGTCTGCGAGAACCCCACCGAGGAAGACCGCCGCTGGCTCCCCGATTTCGCGGGCACCGACTGGGTGAAGACGCTGGACTACGCGATGCGCAACTTCAAGGACGAGAGCTTCGTCGGCCAGTTCCTGAGCCCGAAGACGATGCGCGACTTTCGCCTGTTCGCGATCCGCGACTACCAGAGCGAGGCCGAACTCGAGGTGTCCGCCATCCACGACGACAGCGGCTACCAGTCGCTGCGCGAATCGCTGTCACGCCAGTACGACATCAGCAGCCGCGAGCCCGACATCCAGGTGTGGAGCGTGGCCACGCGCGGCGACCGCTCGCTCACGCTGCGGCATACACAGCGCAACAACCTGCCGCTGCACGACGGGGCGGAAGAAGTGCTCAAGCACGTCGCGCGGCTCTGGGGCTTCGACGTGCATCTGGAAAGCATCGACAGCGCGGGGCGCATCAGCCGCAGCTGGAAGGCCGCGGCGCCCAAGCAGATGTACTAGCGGGTCAGGTCAGGGCACCAGCGCGGCAATCGCCAGCGTGTAGCCCTTGACGCCCAGCCCCACGATGATCCCGCGCGCCGCTGGCGAGATGTACGACTTGTGGCGGAACTCCTCCCGCGCGTGCACGTTCGAGATGTGCAACTCGATCAGCGGCACGCTCGCGCCCTTGATAGCATCGTGCAGCGCGATCGAAGTGTGCGTGTAGGCACCCGGGTTCATCACCACGCCGAGCATGTGGCCGGCGGCCACTTCGTGGCCCGCTTCCTGGATCCAGTCGACCAGCACGCCTTCGTGGTTCGACTGGCGGCATTCGATCTCCACGCCGAGCTTCGCGCCCGTTTCCTTGCACAGGCGTTCGACATCGGCCAGCGTGTCGCGTCCGTATTGCTCGGGCTCGCGCGTGCCGAGCAGGTTGAGGTTGGGGCCGTTGAGGACGAGGATTTTCTTCATGATGAATCGGGGTCGGAAGGTCGGGTTCGGGGCGGAGACGACAATTATGTTCGCCCCACGGCCCTGTGAAATCCCCGCCCCATGAACACTGACGACTCGCCCCGCTGGCACCCTGTGGCCCCTTCGGCCGACCTGCGCCCCGGCGCCAACATCGTCGCCGGCTTCGCAGAGGGCCAGGAACTCGCGCTCTGGCGATCGGCCGACGGCGCGGCCCAGGCCTGGGAAAACCGCTGCCCGCACCGCAGCGTGCGCTTCACGCTCGGCCATGTCATCGAAGACCGGCTCGCCTGCGCGTACCACGGCTGGCAGTACGCCGCGGGCAACGGGCAGTGCGTGAGCATTCCAGCCCATCCGGCGATGCAGGCGCCGCGCAACGTCTGCGCCAAGGTCTTCGGAGCGGTCGATGCGGGCGGCATGCTGTGGGTCAACCTTGCCGCGCAGGACGCGTCCGCTGCGATGCCATCGTTGGTCGAAGCCGTGCCGGCCGGCTGGCACTTCTGCCGCACGCTGACGCTGCGTGTCGGCGCGCAGGACGTGCGCAACGCCCTCGCAAGGAACGGCCTTACTGCCGACGCGGCGAAGGGTGCATTTCAGGGTGAACTCGATGGAGTGAAGACCGCTGCACTGGTGCTCGATGCGCAGCCGCAACTCACCTTCATCCACCTGTGGACCGAGGCGCCGCCCGGCTCCGACGCAATGAAGACCCTCCACACGGCCGCGCGCGACCTGCGCAGTGCCATCGAAACACAAGGCTGAGGAAACCGCGATGCCCTTCGTCACCGACGACTCCAACATGCTCGACGACTGGCTGATCGTCGGCCCTGCGACTGCGCTGGCCGGCACGTCCGAACGGCAACCGCATGTCACCTGCCTGCTCGGCGAAGCGTTGGGCCTCTGGGCCAACGCCGACGGCACGCCGCAATGCCGCCTCGGCACGCAGCCACTGGCCGTGCAATCGCAGTACGGCTACCTCTGGGTCTGCCCCAGCGGCCGCCCCGCTCGCCCGCTCTTTGCGTTCCCCGAATACACCGAACCCGGCCGCCGCACCGTCGATTGCGGCGGCATCGGCGTCGCGGTGTCGGGCCTGCGCGTGATCGAGAACTTCCTGGACATGGCGCACTTCCCCTTCGTGCATGCCGACTATCTCGGCAAGGTGCCGCACACCGAGGTGGCGCAGTACCAGGTGGACATCGACCCCGCCACCGGCGAGATCTGGGCGACCGACTGCCGTTTCTGGCAGCCCCGCGCATCGGCCGCGCACGACACCGGCGCCAACGTGCTCTACAAGTACCGCGTGATGCAGCCGTTCTCGGCCATGCTCTACAAGTCGAGCCTGCGCCCCGACGCGCAGGACGCCATCGGCCTCTTTCTGCAGCCGATCGATGACGAGCATGTGATCGCGCACACGATCCTCGCCTGCTTCGACGACGTCTCCACCGACGCCGAGCTCATCGCCTTCCAGCAGGCCATCTTCGGACAGGACAAGCCGATCCTGGAGAACCACGCCTTCAAGCGCATGCCGCTCGAGGGCCGTGCCGAGACGCCCACGCGCGGCGACACGTCTTCGGTCACCTATCGCCGCTGGCTGCGCGAGCGCGGCATGCGCTTCGGCACGAGGGCGGCCGCATGACGACGATGCTGAAGCTCTACGACTACCCGCTTTCGGGCAACTGCTTCAAGGTGCGGCAGATGCTGGCGTGGCTTGGCGTGCCGCATGAAACCATGCCCGTCGATTTCTACCCCGGCCGCGCACACAAGTCGGCCCCGTTCCTGGCGAACGTCAACCCGCTCGGCCAACTGCCGGTGATCGACGACTACGGATTCGTGCTGCGTGATGCGCAGGCCATCCTGATCTACCTGACGAGCCGTTACGACGCGCAGCACTGCTGGTATCCGGACGACCCCAAGCAGCGCGGCCAGGTCGCGATGTGGCTCGCCACGGCCGACGAGATCACCCGCACCGCATCGGCCGCCCGGCTGCACGATGCGCTCGGCTACCACCACCTGGACATCGACGCCTGCCGCAGCGGCGCGCGCGCCGTGTTCCGCATGCTCGACGACCACCTCGCCGAACAGGCCAGCGCGGGCCTGCGCTGGCTGGCCTCGGCGCCCGATCCGACGATTGCCGACCTCGCCTGCTTCCCGTATGTCGCGCTGGCCGGCGAAGGCGGCATCTCGCTCGACGAGTTTCCGGCCCTGCGGAACTGGGTGTGGGATTTCCGACACCTGCCCGGGTTCATCGGGATGTCGGGTATCTTCCCTGCTGGCCCTGCCTGAGTATTCTTGGGGTCCGCCCCTCCCTCTCCCTCTTTCCCCCCGAACCCGCCATGAAAACCAAAGCCGCCGTCGCCTGGAAATCCGGAGCCCCCCTCACCATCGAAACCGTCGACCTCGAAGGCCCGAAGTTCGGCGAAGTGCTGGTCGAGATCAAGGCCACCGGCATCTGCCACACCGACTACTACACGCTCTCGGGCGCCGACCCCGAAGGCATCTTCCCAGCGATCCTCGGCCATGAAGGCGCGGGCATCGTGGTCGATGTGGGCCCCGGCGTCACCACGCTGAAAAAGGGCGACCACGTCATTCCGCTCTACACGCCCGAGTGCCGCCATTGCAAGTTCTGCCTCTCGCGCAAGACCAACCTGTGCCAGCTGATCCGCGGCACACAGGGCAAGGGCCTGATGCCCGACGGCACCTCGCGCTTCAGCCTCGACGGCAAGCCGATTGCCCACTACATGGGCACCTCGACCTTCAGCAACTACACCGTCGCACCTGAAATCTCGCTGGCCAAGATCCGCGAGGACGCGCCCTTCGACAAGGTCTGCTACATCGGCTGCGGCGTCACCACCGGCATTGGCGCGGTGATCTTCACGGCCAAGGTGGAAGCCGGCGCCAACGTGGTGGTGTTCGGCCTGGGTGGCATCGGCCTCAATGTGATCCAGGGCGCCAAGATGGTGGGCGCGGACAAGATCATCGGCGTGGACCTGAACCCCGAGCGCGAAGCCATGGCCCGCAAGTTCGGCATGACGCACTTCATCAACCCGAAGGACACCGAGAACGTCGTCGATGCCATCGTGCAGCTGACCGACGGCGGCGCCGACTACAGCTTCGAATGCATCGGCAACACCAAGGTGATGCGCCAGGCGCTCGAATGCACACACAAGGGCTGGGGCCGCAGCATCATCATCGGCGTGGCCGAAGCGGGCGCCGAGATCAGCACGCGTCCGTTCCAGCTGGTCACCGGCCGCAAGTGGGAAGGCTCGGCCTTCGGCGGCGCACGCGGCCGCACCGACGTGCCCAAGATCGTCGACTGGTACATGGAAGGCAAGATCAACATCGACGACCTGATCACGCACACCATGCCGCTGGAAGACATCAACAAGGGCTTCGACCTGATGAAGCGCGGCGAGTCGATTCGCGGCGTGGTTCTCTACTGATCCTCGCGAGGCACCGGCCATGAACCGCATGGAGCCATTGCGCAAGGTCGAGGCGGGCGTCCTCGAGGTCGCCTACTACGAAGCCGGTCCGGTGGACGGCCCGCCCGTGCTGCTGATGCACGGCTTTCCGTACGACATCCACACCTACGCCGAAGTCGCGCCAATGCTCGCGGACCAGGGCTGCCGCGTGATCGTGCCGTACATGCGCGGCTACGGCGCCACGCGCTTCCTCGCAGACGCCACGCCGCGCTCGGGCGAGCAGGCGGCCTTCGGCGCCGACCTGCTCGCGCTGCTCGACGCGCTGAAGATCGAGCGCGCCGTGCTCGCCGGCTACGACTGGGGCGGCCGCGCCGCCTGCGTCGTCGCGGCGCTCTGGCCCGAACGCTGCGCGGGGCTCGTTTCGCTCAACAGCTACAACATCCAGGACATCGCCCGCGCGATGGAGCCGGACACGGCAGAGAACGAATACAGCCTCTGGTACCAGTACTACTTCCACAGCGAACGCGGCCGTGCCGGCCTCGCGAAGGACCGCAACGCAATCGCAAAGCTGCTCTGGAAACTGTGGTCGCCGACCTGGCAGTTCGACGACGCCACCTTCGAGCGCAGCGCCGCCGCCTTCGACCACCCCGACTTCGTCGACGTGGTGATCCATTCGTATCGCCACCGCTTCGGCCTCGTGTCCGGCGACCCGGCGTATGCGGACATCGAGCGCCGCCTCGCCGCGCAACCCGCCATCACCGTGCCCGCCATCACCTTCGACGGCATCGACGACGGCGTGCGACCGCCCGCCGATGCCTCGGCCCATGCGCACCGCTTCAGCGGACCGCGTTCACATCGCCTTGTGCCCGGCGCGGGCCACAACTTGCCGCAGGAAGCACCGCGCACCTTCGCCGATGCGGTGCTCGAACTGGTTCCCGCACTGCGCAACAAGAAACCATGACCGACCACACACCCAAGACCCTGTCCGAACACCCCTGCTTCGGCGGCGTGCAGAGCTTTCACGAACACGCCTCGCAAGAGATCGGGCTGCCGATGCGCTTCTCGGTCTACCTGCCGCCGCAGGCTGCGAACGGGCCGGTGCCGGCGCTGCTTTACCTCGCGGGCCTCACCTGCAACGAAGAGACCTTCGCGGTGAAAGCCGGCGCGCAGCGCATGGCCGCGGGCCTGGGCCTTGCGTTGATCGCGCCCGACACCAGCCCGCGCGGCCCCGCGGCCGAGTCCGTGCCCGGTGCGAAGGACGACTGGGACTTCGGCATCGGCGCCGGCTTCTACCTGGACGCCACGCGGGAGCCGTGGTCCACGCACTGGCGCATGGAAAGCTGGATCGTCCACGAGCTGCTGCCGCTCGTGGCGCAGCACTTCGCCATCGACGGGCAGCGCATCGGCATCTTCGGCCACTCGATGGGCGGGCACGGCGCGCTCACGCTGGCGCTGCGGCACCCGGGGCGCTTCAAGTCGCTCTCAGCGTTTGCGCCGATCTGCGCGCCCACGCAGTGCCCATGGGGCGAGAAGGCGTTCGACGGCTACCTCGGCGCACCCACCGTGGACCGCGCGCAGTGGCTCGCGCACGATGCCAGCGCGCTCATGCGGTCGCAGACCGTCGCGCCGTACCCGCAAGGCATCCTCATCGACCAGGGGCTGGCCGACAAATTCCTCGCCGAGCAACTGCACCCCGAGGTGTTCGAGGCGGCCTGCTTCGCCGCGGGCCAGCCGCTCACGCTGCGCCGGCACGCGGGCTACGACCACGGCTACTACTTCGTCCAGAGCTTCATGGCCGACCACATCGCGCACCACGCGCAATCGCTGCACGCCTGATCGACTGCGGCGTGACTGCGGGATGCACGCGCCGTATCATGAAACGCATGTCCGCCGCCCAAATCCCCGCCTTCCACCTGCGGTCGCGCGATGGCACCGCCGAAGAGAGCATCGTGCTGGCCGGCATCTGGCGCCGCGCATGGATCTCGGCCAATCGCGGCGCCGCCTTCACCGAACCCATCTCGCACTGGCTGCGCCGCGTGCAGACCGAATTCGTGTCGCCGGCCGAGGTGGTGCTGGCCGAGCGCGACGGCCAGGCACTCGCGTTCATGGTGCTGCTGGAGCGGCGCGAGTACGTGGCGCAGCTTTTCGTCGAGCCGCACCTGCGCAACCAGGGCCTCGGGCAGGCGTTGCTGGACGAAGCCTGCGTGCGCATACCGACCGGCTGGCGGCTGCACGTGGCCACCACCAACACCGCTGCGCAACGGTTCTACGAACGCTACGGCCTCGTGCGCGGCACGGTCGACCACCATCCGACCAGCGGGCGCGAACGCATCGCCTACCATTGGTCGCCCTCGCGCCCGCCATGGCGGGTGGATTGAGCGGCCCACCCACTTCTTCTTCCATGCGCATCGATCACATCGCACTCTGGACCACCGATCTCGAACGCTGCAAGCGTTTCTATGTCGATTACTTCGGCGCGACGGCCGGCGCGGGCTACGTCAATCCGGCCAAGGGTTTCGCCTCGTGCTTCCTGAGCCTGGGCGATGGCGCCCGCATCGAGGCGATGACGACCAGCACGCTCGCACCTGTGGCGGCCGAACCCGGCGCGCAGCGCATGGGCTGGACGCACCTGGCGATCAGCGTGGGCTCCGATGCCGCCGTCGACGCGCTCACGCAGCGGCTGAAGGCCGACGGCTACCCGCTGCTCGACGGCCCGCGCCGCACCGGCGACGGCTACTACGAGAGCGTGGTGCTCGACCCGGACGGCAACCGCATCGAGATCACCGCATGAGCGATTTCGTCCAGAGCCTGCACGAGGTCTTCGAGCGCCTCGGCCGCATCCAGACGCGCCGCATGTTCGGCGGCCACGGCGTGTGGCACGAGGGCCGCATGATCGCGCTCGTTTTCAAGGACACGCTGTACCTCAAGTCCGATGCCGGCAGCGCCGAGCAATTCGACCGGCTGAACCTGCCGCCCTTCACCTATGTGCGGCAGGGCAAGGAGATGCCGATGTCGTACCGGCAAGCCCCGGCCGACTTCTTCGAGGACCGCGAAGAAGCCGCGCGCTGGGGTCGCCTCGCCTACGAAGCCGCCCTGCGTTCGGGCCAGCCCCCGAAACAGCCAAAGCCCAAAGCCGCAGCGAAGAAAGCCGCCGCGAAGAAGGCGTCCACCAAAAAGACACCCGCAAAGAAAGCCCCAGTGAAGACCAAGAAAGCAGCCCCTCGGTGAGCGACAACACCTCTTCGTTGCAGCCCCTGCCCGAACGCGAGCAGATCGCCCTGCTCGAGCCCTTCGAGGGCCTGGACCTCAAGGACATCGTCGTCGTCACCACGCTGCAGGAAGCCGAGCACGCCGCCGCCACCTTGCTGGCCGCGGGCGTCGCCGGCTTCGACACCGAATCCAAGCCCACCTTCGCGAAGAACGAGGTCTCGGGCGGGCCGCATGTGGTGCAGTTCTCGACGCGCGACAAGGCCTGGCTCTTCCAGCTGCACCGCACCGAATGCAACCCGGTGGTCGCCGCGCTGATCGCCTCGACCGAACTCAAGAAGGTCGGCTTCGGCCTCTCGACCGACCTCACGCTGATTCGCAACCGCCTGAACATCGAGCCCGGTGCGGTGTACGACATCGACAACGAATTCCGCCGTCGCGGCTACCGCAAGTCGGTGGGCGTGAAGACGGCGGTCGCGCTGGTGTTCGACCGCCGCTTCATGAAGTCGCGCAAGGCGACCACCTCGAACTGGGCCAACAAGCAGTTGACGGAATCCCAGATCCGCTATGCGGCCAACGATGCCTATGCATCGATTCGCGTGTTCGACGCGCTCTTTGCCGGCGCCTGAGTTCGCAAGCAGGGCCTCAGTCGCGCCCGGCTTCCAGGATCGCCTGCGCGAGCCGCGCGGAATTCGAGAAGAACATCTCGTGGCTGCCGGGGCACTCCACCAGCCTGAACAGCCCCAGCCGCTCCGACAGGCGCGGATGCCACGGCAGGCTGTGCGGCAGCGCAATGTCCTGCTGGCAGTTGACGTAGGACTTGCCGAGCGCGAGCGCCGCGAGCGGCTGCCTGAGCTGGATCCTGTCGGTGAAGGTGCGGTACGGGTGCGGGTTCAGCTTGTCGTAGGCGGACTGCGCGAGCGCGAGGTCGGCATCGTTGATGAAGGCCTCGCGCCACACCTCGAACGGCAAGGTCACGGCGTTGCCGTTCGCCCCGGCGATGGCATCGAACATCGTCACGTAGTGCGGCGGCACCATGTCGTTGAGCGATTCGCCGTCGAGCGGCACGAAGGCGTTGATGTAGACCAGCCGCTTCAGGCGGTGCGCGATGCGGTCCACCACGCCCGAGATCACCATGCCGCCGTAGCTGTGGCCCGCCAGGCGCACCTCGGTCAGGTCTTTCTCCTCGATGTAGCGTACGGCCGAGGCGATGGCGTCTTCCAGGCCGATCGTCGCGCGGTCATCGCCGGGCCGGTTGCCAGCCAGCGTCGGGCAATGCACCGCGTGACCGGCTTTGCGCAGGTGATCGGCCACAGCTTCGATTTCGGCGCCGGTGTGCCAGGCGCCGTGGACGAGAACGTAGGTGTCGGACATGGGTGTCTCCTTCTTGGGTGGAACGGAGAACGACTGTAGGAACGGCGACGCGCCCCCGATGGCCGATGCCTGCCAGGCCAATGGCCGGTTGGTGCCAGCTACCTCAGCGCAGGCGTCGCAGCGCCCCCGGAGTGTGCCCCAGGTGACGGCGGCACTGCCGCACGAAATGCGAGGCGTCGCTCAGCCCGACCCGGAACCCGATCTCGGCCACGCTCAATCGGTCGAAGCGCGCATCGGCCAGCATGCGCTGCGCCACCTGCATGCGAAAGCCCGTCAGAGCGGTGGCGAAGGTGGTCGCGCCATCGGCAAGGCACCGGTGCAGGCTGCGCTCCGAAATGCCCAGTTCGCGCGCCACGGCCGCCGCCGTGAGTCCCGGCTCGGCGAGGCGCTCGCGGGTGGCGTCGAGCACGCGCCGGCGCAGTGCGGCGCGGGCGCCCTGGTCGGGCTCCGCCGGCTTCTGCCCGAGTGCCAGCGACAGAAGTCCGCCCAACTGGTCGGTCAGGAGCGCGGTCGGCAGCGGCGGCTTCGCGGCCACCTCGGGCGAGAGCTGTTGCGCAAAGTTGCTGAGCAGCCCGCCCCAACCTGCGCACCCGTCGATCCGGCGCGCCACGAGATCGCCGGCGTCGGGCAGCCACGACTCCACCCACGCGGTCGGCAGTTCCAGCGAGAGCGTGTCGGCCGACTGCAGCAGGTGGAAGGCATAGCACCGCCGCGAATCGACCAGCACCACATCGCCGGGCAGCAGGCGCGCGGAGCGTTCTTCCTGCTCGGCCACCCAGGGCGAATCGGTCTTGCAGAGCAGGTAGTAATAGTTGCTGCGGCTCTGGGCGATGGCGCGGCGGGTGCGGTAGACGTCCTGCGCGGTGCCGCGCACGCGGTTCACGCCGATGGCGCCGAGCGGCACGGATTCGAGCGTGGCGCCGAAAGTCCCGTTGTGCGTGCTGGTCACGTCCATTTCAAGGAAACCCTCGCAGATCGCGCCGATCCAGTAGTCCAGCCGCTGCGGCGGCGGCACGGCGTCGGTGGACCAGGTCTGGATGGTGGCTGCAGCGGTCATCCCGCCAACATAGCCAGCCCGGGCGCGTTTGCCAAGCGGGTATAGACGCCCTCCGGCGACGCGCCTCCTCGGCCCCGGCACAATGACCCACCGTCTCAACCGCATACGAAAGAAGGGCCCGAAGAACATGAGCGACGTGAGCAAGAAAAGCGATTTCGGACTGATCGGCCTGGCCGTGATGGGCCAGAACCTCGTGCTGAATGTGGAAAGCCGCGGCTTCCAGGTCAGCGTCTATAACCGCACCGAGGCCACCACCGAAGCCTTCGTCGCCGCAAACCCGGGCAAGAAGCTGGTCGGCACGAAGACGCTCGAAGAGTTCGTCCAGAGCCTGGCCAAGCCCCGCAAGATCCAGATCATGGTCAAGGCCGGCGCGCCGGTGGACCAGGTGATCGAACAACTCATTCCGCTGCTCGATAAGGACGACATCGTCATCGACGGCGGCAACAGCCTCTACACCGACACCGAGCGCCGCGATGCGTACCTCTCGGGCAAAGGCCTGCGCTTCATCGGCGCGGGCGTCTCGGGCGGCGAGGAAGGCGCTCGCAAGGGCCCGTCGATCATGCCGGGCGGCCCGCTCTCCACCTGGGAGGTGATGAAGCCGATCTTCGAGAGCATCGCGGCCAAGGTGGACGGCGAGCCCTGCGTCATCCACATCGGCCCCGGCGGCGCGGGCCACTACGTGAAGATGGTGCACAACGGCATCGAGTACGGCGACATGCAGCTCATCTGCGAGGCCTACAGCCTGTTCAAGGCCGCAGGCTTCACGACCGACGAGATGGCCGCGATCTTCAACGAGTGGAACGACGGCGAGCTGCAGAGCTACCTGATCCAGATCACCGCCAAGGCGCTGGAGCAGAAGGACTCCGAAACGGGCAAGCCCATCGTCGACCTGATCCTGGACAAGGCCGGCCAGAAGGGCACGGGCCAGTGGACGCTGATCAATGCGGCCGAGAACGCGGTGGTCATCAGCACCATCAACGCCGCGGTCGAGGCGCGCGTGCTCTCGTCGCAGAAGAAGGCGCGCGTGGCGGCCAGCAAGGTACTGCAGGGGCCGAAGATCGAGTTGTCGCTCGAGAAGAAGGCGCTGGTGGCCAAGGTGCACGACGCGCTCTATGCCTCGAAGGTCATCAGCTACACGCAGGGCTTCGACCTCATCAAGACGATGGGCGACAAGAAGGACTGGAAGCTCGACCTGGCCGGCATCGCGGCGATCTGGCGCGGCGGCTGCATCATCCGTGCGCGCTTTTTGAACCGCATCACCGACGCCTTCCGCACCGACCCGGCGCTGCCCAACCTGATGCTCGATCCCTTCTTCAAGGATTTGCTGAACCGCACGCAGCAGAACTGGCGCGAGGTGGTGGCACTGGCGGTGAGCAACGGCATTCCTGTGCCGGCGTTCAGCGCCTCGCTCGCCTACTACGACAGCTACCGCACCGAGCGGCTGCCGGCGAACCTCTTGCAGGCGCAGCGCGACTTCTTCGGCGCGCACACCTACGAGCGCACGGACAAGCCAGAAGGCCAGTTCTTCCACACGGACTGGCCCGAAGTCATCGGCTGATGCCATGCCGGCCGCCGGCTACCCCAGTCACCTGATCGAGGACTGGCACCTCGCCGACGGCACGCCGGTGCGCATCCGCCCGATCCACGCGGACGACCTCGCGATGCACACCGCCTTCGTCGCGGGGCTGTCGAGCGAAACCGGCTACCACCGCCTGCTCTCGCCGCGCAAGCCCCAGCCCGACGAGCTCTGGCGCATGACCCACATCGACTACGACCGCGAACTCGCGCTCATCGCGACCACCGTGGTCGATGGCGGGGAGCAGCAGATGGGCGTGGCGCGCTACGTGCGCGGCGACACGCCGGAAACGTCGCACACCGCTGAATTCGCCATCGTGATCGGCGATGCCTGGCAGCACCGCGGTGTCGCGCTCAAGCTCATGCGCAAGCTGATCGATGTGGCCGCCGAAGCCGGCGTCAAGCAGCTGGCGGACATCACGCTCTACGACAACGCCGGCATGCTCGCGCTGGCGCGCAAGCTGGGCTTCAAGGTGCGGCGCGACCCGGGCAATCCGAACGTCACGCAATTGCGTCTGGCGCTGAAGGCCTCAGAGCCCTGAGCGTCCTCCCCAAGGAGCGTTCACCCACAGCGTGCCCCGCGCACGCCCCCGGGAAGCCTCCTGTCAGGCTTTTGGTAAAGCACCACACCCGAAGAAGAGGCCGCAGCAAACTTAAATCTACTTCCTTATGATGCAAAACCTTTTTCCGCCGGAAGCAGAGAGCCCTGTCCATGGTCCAGCTCGCGTTGCGTCGTCCTTACACCTTCATCGTCATGGCGATGCTGATCGTGCTGGCCACGCCTTTTGTCCTGGCGCGCATGGCCACCGACATCTTTCCGGAAATCAACATCCCGGTCGTCAGCGTCATCTGGAACTACACGGGCCTGCCGGCGCAGGAGATGGGCCAGCGCATCTCGGGCCAGGTCGAACGGGGCCTGACCACCACGGTGAGCGACATCGAGCACATCGAGTCGCAATCGCTGGCGGGCGTGTCGATCATCAAGGTGTTCTTCCAGCCCACCGCCAACATCGAGATGGCGATCTCTCAGGTGGTGGCCTCCATGCAGGCGCAGGTGCGGCAGCTGCCGCCGGGCATCACGCCGCCGCTGGTCATCAAGTATTCCGCCTCCAGCGTGCCGGTGATCCAGCTGGCGCTCTCCAGCCCCACCCGCTCTGAAAATTCGCTCTTCGACGCCACCGTCAACCAGCTGCGCCCGCAGCTCATCACCGTGCCGGGCGCGGCGATTCCCTTTCCCTACGGCGGCAAGAACCGACTCATCTCGGTCGACCTGGACACCCAGGCGATGCAGGCGCGCGGCCTCACGCCGGCCGACGTGGTGAATGCGGTCAACACGCAGAACCTGATCCTGCCCTCGGGCACCGCCAAGTTCGGCGCCACCGAGTACAGCGTGCGCATGAACGGCTCGCCCGACGCCATCGCGGGCCTGAACGACCTGCCGGTGCGCACCGTGAACGGCGCCACCACGTACCTGCGCGACGTGGCCTATGTGCGCGACGGCTTCTCGCCGCAGACCAACATCGTGCGGCAGGACGGCGTGCGCGGCGTGCTGCTGTCGGTGCTCAAGAACGGCGGCGCCTCCACGCTGGACATCGTGGCGAACATCCGCGCGATGCTGCCGATTGCCACGCAGTCGATGCCGCAGGACATCAAGGTCACGCCCCTCTTCGACCAGTCGGTGTTCGTGAAAGCAGCCGTCAAGGGCGTGGTGTTCGAGGCCATCCTGGCGGCCGCGCTCACGGCGGCGATGGTGCTGCTGTTCCTGGGCAACTGGCGCAGCACGCTGATCATCGGCCTCACGATTCCGCTGTCGATCCTGGCCTCGATCCTGGTCTTGTATTCGCTCGGCGAAACGCTCAACCTTATGACGCTGGGCGGGCTCGCGCTCTCGGTGGGCATATTGGTGGACCAGGCGATCGTGACCATCGAGAACATCGAGCGCCACCTGCACATGGGCACGCCGCTCAAGGAAGCCATCGAGGTCGGTGCGGGCGAGATCGGCAGCGCCGCCTTCGTCTCCACGCTGTGCATCTGCATCGTGTTCGTGCCGATGTTCTTTCTCTCGGGCGTGGCGCGTTTCCTGTTCGTGCCGCTGGCCGAGGCGGTGGTGTTCGCGATGCTGGCTTCGTACCTGCTCTCGCGGACGCTGGTGCCCACGCTGGTGATGCTGCTGATGGGCGGCGTGCATGCGCAACCGATCGAAGGCAAGAAGCCGAGCGCACTGCAGCGGGTCTACCAGAGCTTCGATCGCCGCTTCGAGCGCGTGCGCCGCGCCTACACGCTGCTGCTGTCGGTGGTGTTGTCGAAGCGCGGCGGCTTCATCGGCCTCTTCCTCGGCTTCTGTCTGCTGTCGTGCCTGCTGTATCCGGTGCTGGGCCGCGACTTCTTCCCGACCGTGGACGCCGGCCAGATCCGCCTGCATGTGCGTGCGCCCACCGGCACCCGCATCGAGGAAACCGCGCGCCTCACCGACCGCGTCGAGGTCGCGATCCGCGAGCTGGTGCCGGCCGACCAGCTCGAGACCATCCTCGACAACCTGGGCATCCCCAACAGCGGCATCAACCTCTCGTACAGCAACGCCGGCACCATCGGCACTTTCGACGCCGAGCTGCTGCTGTCGCTCAAGGATGGCCACCGGCCCACGGAGGAGTTCGTCTCGGTGCTGCGCGCCGAGCTGCCCAAGCGCTTTCCGGGCATCGAGTTCTTCTTCCAGCCCGCGGACATCGTCACGCAGATCCTGAACTTCGGCCTGCCCGCGGCCATCGACGTGCAGTTCAGCGGCGCCGACATCGCGGGCAACGCGGCGCGCGCGGCCGAACTCACCAAGGCGATCAAGCAGATCCCGGGCGCGGTCGATGCGCACGTGCACCAGCGGCTCGACGGACCCAGCCTCAACCTGCAGATGGACCGCACGCGGCTGCAGCAGTACGGCCTCACGGCCGCCAACGTGGGGCAGAACGTGCTGATCGCGCTCTCGGGCAGTTCGCAGACGGCGCCGGCCTTCTGGCTCAATCCGGCGAACGGCGTGGTCTACAGCATCGCGGTGCAGACGCCGCAGTACAACATCGACTCGCTCGATTCGCTGCTCAACATTCCGGTGGGTGCGGGCGGCACGGCAGCGGCCAGTGGTGCCTCACAGCAGCTGCTGGGCAACCTGGTCGAAGCACAGGCCTCGCGCCAGCCGGCCATCCAGTCGCGCTACAACATCGCACCGGTGATCGACGTCTACGTGAGCGTGCAGGGCACCGACCTCGCGAGCGTGGCCTCCAAGGTGCAGGTGCTGGTCGACGAGATGCGGCCCAAGCTCTCGCGCGGCAGCCAGGTCACCATCCGCGGGCAGGTGCAGACGATGCAGTCGTCGTTCATCGGCCTGGGCGTGGGGCTGGTGATGGCGATCGTGCTGGTGTACCTGCTGATCGTGGTCACCTTCCAGTCGTGGCTCGATGCGGCCATCATCATCACCGCCCTGCCCGCGGCGCTCGCCGGCATCGCGTGGATGCTGTTCATCACCGCCACCACGCTGAGCGTGCCCGCGCTCACCGGCGCGATCATGACCATGGGGGTGGCCACGGCCAACTCCATCCTGCTGGTGTCGTTCGCGCGAGAGCGACTGCAGGCCGGCATTCCACCGCTCTCGGCCGCGCTCGAAGGCGGCGCCACCCGCATCCGCCCAGTGCTGATGACGGCGCTGGCCATGATCATCGGCATGATCCCGATGGCGCTGGGCCTGGGCGAAGGCGCCGAGCAGAACGCGCCGCTGGGCCGCGCGGTCATCGGTGGCCTGCTTTTTGCCACGGTGTCGACATTGTTTTTCGTACCCGCCGTGTTCGCGGGGGTGCACAGTCGGCTTGCGCATCGCAAGGCGGCACGCGAAGAAGCCGGCCATTCGGGTCACACGCCAGCGGGCGCAGCGCCCCAGGAGAACTGATTTCATGACGGAGCAACGCCACTCGGCATTGGCCATCCACCCCATCGCCGCCGAAGAGGGCGAAGGCGAACTGCTGCGCCGCCGGCAGATCGTGAAGCGCACGCGCTGGCTCGTCGTGATCGTGCTCGTGCTGCTGGCGCTCGGTGCGGCGCGCACGGTGTTCGTGCGCATCGCCAACGCGCGTGCGCTCGAAGCGGGCACCACGGAACGCGCCAGGCTCCATGTGCAGACTGCCCTTCCGCGCACACCCACTGCCGGTCAGACGCTGGCGCTGCCCGGCACGCTGCAGGGCTTCGTGCAGTCGCCGATCTCGGCGCGCGCGAGCGGGTATCTGAAGCGCTGGACCAAGGACATCGGCAGCCGCGTCGAAAAGGGCGAGCTGCTCGCGGAAATCGAAACACCGGAAATCGACCAACAGCTCTCACAGGCAGTGGCCGCGCGCGCGCAAGCGGCCTCAGGCCTCTCGCTCGCGCAGAGCACGGCCGAGCGCTGGGAAAATCTGCGCAAGAAGGACGTGGTCTCGCAGCAGGACCTGGACGAGCGCCGCAGCGCCGTCGCGCAAGCCACCTCGAACGTGGCGGCCGCCGATGCCAACGTGCAGCGCCTGAAGCAGACCGAAGGCTTCAAGCGCGTCGTCGCGCCGTTCGCGGGCGTCATCACGCGCCGCAATGTCGATGTGGGCGACCTCATCGATGCGGGCGCGGGCGGCGGCACCGGGCGCGCGCTCTTCATGCTGGCGCAGACCGATCCGCTGCGCGTGTACATCAACGTGCCGCAGGCCTACGCGCAACTGGTGAAGGCCGGCCAGCCGGTGGTGGTGACGCAGGCCGAGCTGCGCGGCCAGAGCTTCAAGGGCGAAGTGGCGCGCACCTCGGGCGCCATCGACGCGACCACGCGGATGATGCAGGTCGAGGTGTCGCTGCCCAACCGCGACGGCGCGCTGCTGCCGGGCGCCTACGTGCAGGTGTCGCTGCCGCTGGCCGCGGCCCGCACGATCACGGTGCCGGCCAATGCGCTGCTGTTCCGCGCCGAAGGCACGCGCATTGCGGTGGTCGATGCACAGGGCCGCATCGGCCTGCGCCCGGTGACGCTGGGCCGCAACTACGGCGAGAACGTCGAGGTGATCGACGGCCTGGGCAACAACGACCGCATGGTGCTCAATCCCTCCGACTCGCTGGCCGAAGGCGACGTGGTGACGGTGGCGCCCGACGCACCCCCCGCGGACCCGAAAGCGCCCGCGAAGAAGGAACCGGCGTGAGACTGCGGGTCATTGCCGCCGCCATCGCGGCCCTTCTGGCCGCGGGCTGCGCGGTCGGTCCCGACTACAAGGCGCCCGAGACACCGCTGCCCGTCAGCTGGAAGCTCGAAGCGCCCTGGCGCCAGGCCACGCCGAACGACGTGGCCGACAAGGGCGCATGGTGGAGGCGCTTCAACGATGCGCAGCTCGATGCACTGCAGGACAAGGCCCTCGCCGGCAGCCCGACGCTGGTCATCGCCAATGCGCGGCTCGCCCAGGCGCGCGCCAACCTCGATGTCAGCTCGGCCAGCCGGTTTCCGCAACTGGGCCTCGGCGCACGCGCCTCGCGCCTGAAGATCTCTGCCAACCGGCCGCTCACCAACTACGCGACCAGCAATTCGTCGACGGTGCAGAACGACTTCGCGCTGTCGCTCAACGCCAGCTACGAGCTCGACCTCGCCGGCCGCGTGCAGCGCACCGTCGAAGGCGCGACGGCATCGGCCGAGCAATCGGCCGCCGACCTCGCGAACACGCGCCTCGTGCTCACCGCCGACGTGGCGAACAACTACTTCAACCTGCGCTCGACCGACATCGAGCTGGACGTGCTCTCGCGCTCCATCGGCCTGCAGCGCCGCGCGCTCGAGCTGGTCACCGCACGGCACGACCTGGGCGCCATCTCGGGCCTCGACGTGGCGCAGCAGCAGGCGCTGCTGGAGACCACGCTGACGCAGGTCGATGTGCTGAAGAAGCAACGCGCGCAGTACGAGCACGCGCTTGCCACCCTCACCGGCACGCCGGCGCCGGTCTTCGCGCTGCCGGTGGACCTGCGCGAGATCCGCCCGCCCGCCGTGCCGCTCGGCGTGCCCTCGGAAATCCTCCAGCGCCGGCCCGATGTGGCTTCGGCCGAGCGTTCGATGGCGGCGGCCAATGCGCAGATCGGCGTGGCGACCGCGGCCTTCTATCCGAGCTTCATCATCTCGCCGACCGTGGGCGTGGACAGCCGGCTGATCGAGTCGCTGTTCAACGGGCCCAGCCTCTTGTGGTCGGTGGGCGTGTCGGCCACGCAGGTGCTGTTCGACGGCGGCCGCGTGCGCGCGAATGTGGACTTCGCCAAGGCCGGATACGACGCCACCGTGGGCAACTACCGCCGCACGGTGCTCACGGCGATGCAGGAAGTGGAAGACGGCATCACCGGCCTGTCTGCGCTCGACAGCGCCACCACGCAGGCGCAGGCCGCCGTCGCCGCCGCGCGCCGTGTGCTCGACATGGCGACCAGCCGCTACGAAGGCGGCGCCTCGACGTACCTCGATGTGATCACCGCGCAGCAGTCGCTGCTGACGGTCGAGCGGCAGGCCGCGCAGCTGCAAGGCCAGCGGCTGCTGACCGCGGTGTTTCTGGTGAAGGCACTGGGCGGTGACTGGGAAGGGCCGGGCACTCTCGGCCCGCTCGCGAAAAAGGAATGACAGCACCAGGTGCCGTGCATCGGCGCGGTCGCTAGAACAGATTGCCCTGCCCCTCCGCCCCCGGCGGCCGGAATGCGGTGAGGTCCATCGGAATGCGCTCGCGGTTGAAGCCCAGGCGCTTCGTCGCCTTCTGGAAGCGCTGGTGGATCAGGTCGGCCCAGAGGCCGCTGCCCTTCATGCGCGTGGCGAAGTCGCCGTCGTAGTCCTTGCCGCCGCGCATCTCGTGGATGCGCGCCATGATTCGGTCCGCGCGCTGCGGGTAGTGCAGCGCGAGCCATTCCTTGAAGAGCGGCGCCACCTCCCATGGCAGCCGCACCACCGTGTAGAACGCACTGCGTGCACCTGCCTCCCAGGCCGCTTCGAGCACGTGTTCCATGTCTTCTGTCACGAACGGAATCTGCGGCGCCACGCTCACGCCCACCGGCACACCCGCCTCGGCCAGCGTGCGGATGGTGCGCAGCCGCCGATGGGGCGCGGCGGCGCGCGGCTCGAGCTTGCGGGCGAGTTCGCCGTCGAGCGTGGTCACGGTGATGTACACCGCGGCGAGGTGGTCGGCCGCCATCGGCGCAATCAGGTCGAGGTCGCGCTCGATGGCACTCGACTTGGTGACCAGCGCGAACGGGTGCCGCACTTCCTTGAGCAGCTCGATGACCGAGCGCGTGAGCCGCAGCTCGCGCTCGATGGGTTGGTAGCAGTCGGTGGCGGTGCCGATGGCGATCTGGCTCGGCCGGTAGCTCTTGCGCCCGAGTTCGGCGCGCAGCACCTCGACGATGTTGCGCTTGGCGATGAGCTTGGTTTCGAAATCGAGGCCGGGCGAGAGGTTCAGGTAGCTGTGCGTGGGCCGTGCGAAGCAGTAGATGCAGCCGTGCTCGCAGCCGCGGTACGGGTTGAGCGACCGGTCGAAGTAGATGTCGGGCGATTCGTTTCCGGTAAGCACCGACTTCACATCCTCGAAGCGCACCTCGGTCGCGAGGGGCATGAGCTCGTCGGCCTCGGCCACGCCTTCTTCGAGCGTGCCCCAGCCGTCGTCGAAGGCATTGCGCTCGTCTTTGGAGAAACGGTGCGCCAGCCGCGTGGACGCGCCACGGCCCTTGATGATGTGGATCGGAATGGGGGATGTGGGTGGCATGGCAAATCCTCGGGTTGGAATTTACTGTTTATTCATACAGTATTTCATCATTCACGGGCGCCTGGTGATTTTTCTATTTCTCTATTGACAGAAATATTGGAAATCCTAGACTCGGCCTCATGGAACTCACAGACATTCAACGCAAGTTCGTCGTCCACTGGGGCGAAATGGGCTCCATGTGGGGCGTCAACCGCACGGTCTCGCAGATCCATGCGCTGCTCTTCGCCCACGGCAAGCCGATGCATGCCGAAGAGCTCTGCGACACCCTGGGCGTCGCGCGCTCCAACATCAGCAACAGCCTCAAGGAACTGCAGGCCTGGAACCTCGTGCGCGTCACGCACATCCTGGGCGACCGGCGCGACTATTTCGAAACCAGCGTCGATGTGTGGGAGCTGTTCCGCACCGTGGTGCGCGAGCGCAAGGAGCGCGAGTTCGACCCGACCACCCGCGTGCTGCGCGAACTCGTTTCCAGCCCCGATTTCCAGAAGGAGCCGCCCGATGCGCAGGACCGCATCCGCTCCACCATGGAACTCATGGACAAGCTCGCCACCTGGGCCGACGAAATGCTGCGGCTCTCGCCCGGCACGCTCGACAAGGTGCTGACGCTCGGGGCCAGCGTGCAGAAGTTCGTGCGCGGCGATGCAGCCCCTGCCGCACCCGCCACCCCTGCCGGCAAGGGCGACGACCCGGATGCGCACCATGCCAGCCTGCCGATGATCTGAGTTGTCTTTTTTTGCCTATTTATTTCTGTTTTGACTGAAATATCGAGAACCGAGAACGCCATGGCTCGCATCGCTCCCGCTACCTATCCGCTGACCGTCTACTACGACGCCACCTGCCCGCTGTGCGTGGCCGAAATGGCCGCGATGCGGGCACGCGATGCGGCCGACCGGCTGAGCCTCGTCGACTGCTCGCCCCTGGGCTTCTCCGGCGGTCCGGCGCCGCGCGAGGCGCTGATGACCGCCATGCACACGGTCGACGCGGCGGGCCGGGTTCTCGCCGGTGTTGCCGCGATCCGCGCCTGCCGCGCCGCCGTGGGCCTGCCGGCCGGCGGTGCCCTGCTCGACCTGCCGCTCGTCGGCGCCCTCGCCGATCGCGCCTATGCGGTGCTTGCGCGCAACCGCTACCGGCTGCCGCGCTGGCTCGTCGCGCGGCTGGCAGACCGCGGCGCGATCGCGCCGGCCACCTGTGCCGACGACCGCTGCCGCTTCTGAAACGGTCACGCTGTCTGGCCCCGCCGGGAACCGCAAGAACCACCGCCGAAAGAGCCTCGATGCCCAACGTCTTCCAGCCCGACTTCCGCCTGCCGTCCGAAGCGCCCGCGCACCCCGCCGCCCAGGCGATCACGACCGAAGACACGCAGGACTACTTCACCGAAGTCGCGGTCGACTACAGCGCGTGGAGCCCGAGCTACAACATGCACTTCGGCTTCTGGCGCGCGGGGCTCAATCCGCTGCGCCGCGAAGGCATGCTGGTGGAGATGAACCGCGCCGTCGGCCGCGCGCTGCGGCTCGACGACATGCAGCCCGCCGAAGGCCAACGCCGCTGCGTGATCGACATGGGCTGCGGCGCCGGCGCTACCGCGCGCACGCTGGTCGGCGACGACCGCTCGCTCTACGCGGTCACCGTCACCAACGTGCCGGTGCAGAACCGCATCTCGGCACGGCTCGATGCCGCAGCCGGCGTGGCCGACCGCCTGGCCCACATCGAAGCCGACTACACCCGCACGGGCCTCCCCACCGCCCAGGCCGACGGCGCCTGGGCCCTCGAGAGCGCCTGCTATGCCGAAGGCACCGCCAAGGCCGACTTCGTGCGCGAAGCCGCGCGCCTGCTCAAGCCCGGCGCGCGGCTCGTGGTGGTGGATGGCTTCCTGCTGCGCAGGAAACCCGGCCGCATCGCCGACTGGCTGCACCGCCTCTGGGCCGACAGCTGGGCCGTGCCCACGCTCGCCGTGCGTGACGACTTCGCCACGGCGCTGCGCGACCACGGCTTCGAGGACATCGAATGCAAGTCGCTGCGCTGGCGCGTCGCACCGAGCGCGCTGCACATCCCGGTGCTGGCCACGCGCTTCACGCTCGTCGAGCTCTGGAAGGCGCGCGGCAGGCTGAGCCCATGGCGGCGCAAGCACATCGTCGCGAGCTACTGCGCGCTGGCGCTGGGCATGTTCTGGCGCGACTTCGACTACCTCATGGTGACCGCCAGGCGCGCCGGCTGATCGATTCAAGACGAGGAGAAGCGATTTCCATGAGCACCGACCCCGACGAAAGCAGGCTCTCCGAGCTGACCTCCGCCACCACGGACAACGCCGGAGACGAGCCCCGCCGCCGCATGCCCTTCGCCTGGTTCTGGCCGCTGCTGGTCGGCGCGGCGGCCGCGCTCGTGCTGCGCATCGCCTTCAGCGGCGGACCGGGCCGTCCTTTCTCGGCGATGCTCGGCGCCTTCATCTACCTGGCGCCCGCGGTGTGCGGCGCTGTCACGGTATACATGGCCGAGCGCATCGAGCGGCGCAGCTGGGGCTACTACATCTGGGCGCCGTGGGTCTCGACCGCCCTCTTCGTCATCGGCACGCTGCTGGTCTTCATCGAGGGAATGATCTGCGCCGTCGTGATCGTGCCGCTCTTCGCCGTCATGGGCAGCGTCGGCGGGCTTGCGATGGGGCTGGTGTGCCGCGTCACCCGCTGGCCCCGGCCCGCGCTCTACGGCTTTGCGGTGCTGCCGCTGGTGCTCGGCGCCATCGAGCCGCAGCTGCCCAACCCCGACCGCTTCTCGACCACTTCGCGCACGCTCTTCATCGCTGCCCCGGCCGAACGCATATGGCACGAGATCAACCAGGCGCGCGACATCCGGCCCGACGAAGTCGGCAACGCCTGGGCCTACCGCATCGGCGTGCCGATGCCCTTGGCCGGCGTGACGCACGAGACGCCGGAAGGCCGCGTGCGCCAGGTGCGGTGGCAGAAGGACGTGCACTTCGAGGAACTCATCACCGAGTGGCAGCCGCAGCAGCACATGAAGTGGGAGTACCGCTTCGCACCCGACTCCTTTCCCGCGGGCGCGCTCGACGACCACGTGGTGATCGGCGGCCACTACTTCGACCTGCGCGACTCGGCCTTCACCCTGACGCCGCGAGACGGCGGGACCGAGCTGCGCATCGATGTGTCGTGGCGCGTGAGCACGCGCTTCAACTGGTATGCGGACCGCGTCGCACAGTTCCTGCTCGGCGATTTCTCGGAGCACATCCTGCACTTCTACAAGGTGCGCAGCGAAGGTGCCTTGGCAATGGCCGCACGATGAATCGGCAACCCGTCTTCCAGCAGGCGCTCGGTGCGGCGTGGGAGCGCCTGGGCGAGGTGATTCGCCGGCACTACACGATGGCGCCCTTCTCCGATGACTACGTCTGCGTTCGCGGCACGATGAACGAGGTCCATCACGCGCCATGGGCTGCGTTGCTGATGCCCTTCGGCCGCCTGTTCGGGGCGCTCGTTCCGTACACGGGCGCCGGCGTGCCGATCGAGGTGCACTACCGCTGCGATCCCGACGACGCGAACCTGTATTGGGACCGCGTCTTCCACTTCGAGGGCCGCAAGCCCTTCCACTTCCGCTCGCACATGGAACACCTGGCAGCGCACGGCGCCGAGGTGATCGAGTACGTGCGCTTCGGCGTCGGCATGCGCCTGGCGGTGAGCGCGGAAGACGGCGCGCTGGTGTTCCGCGACCGGGGCTACATCTGGCGCATCGGCGGCCTGCGCATTCCACTGCCGCTCGGGCTCCTGATGGGCACCGCGTATGTCGAGGAGCGGCCCGACCCATCGAGCCCCGACCACTTCACGATGAAGATGCTGCTGCGCCACCGCTGGTTCGGCGACGTGTTCCGCTACAGCGGCCGCTTTCACCTGGCGCCGCACCCGGGCCCGAACGCGCTTCCGGGGCCACAATGAGCGCACCATGCCGCGCCGCCCCGAAAACCTCTATCCGCAATACCACGCCCACGTCTACTTCGGCCCCGCCACGCTGGCGCAGGCGCGCGAACTCTGCGAGCGCGCGGGCAAGGAACTGATGGTGATCGTGGGCCGCGTGCACGAGCGGCTGGTGGGCCCGCATCCGCACTGGAGCTGCCAGCTGGCCTTCGATGCGGCCGAGTTCGACCAGGTGATCGAATGGCTCGATGCCAACCGCAACGGCCTGGACATCTTCGTGCACGGCGTGACGGGCGACGACCTCGCCGACCACACGGCGCATGCGATGTGGCTCGGCGAAGAGAGCGCGCTCGACCTGCGGATGTTCAGGCGCTGACGCTTCAGCGCCCCTCGCCTGCCCGGCAGGGTGCCGCGGCCAGCATGCGCGCGGCGCGCAGAAACTCGGTCGGGCCGACCCAGCTGACATCCCAGTTGCCCGCCACCGGTACCTGGCGCTTGTGCGCGATCACCATCGTCCGCTTCGGCACGACGAGGATGTACTGGCCATGCACGCCCCACGCCATGTAGGCACCGCTGAGCGGTGAGTCCGGCGGTTCTTCGAGCAGCCACCACAGGTAGCCGTACCCGAAACCGCGCCGCGCGGTGTGCGCTGGATGCATCTGCGCGGCCGGTGTGGTCTGCCGCGTGATTTGCGCCACCCAGTCGGCCGGAACTAGTTGCTGTCCGCGCCAGTTGCCCTGGCGCAGCATCAGGTAGCCCAGGCGCGCCATGTCGCGCGTGGACAGAAAGAAGGGATAGGCCAGATGCTCCGACCGGCTGGCGTCGCCGCTGCGCCTGTGGCGGGCCGGATCGAAATCTTCCAGCTGCAGCGGCGTCGCCAGATCCGTCGCGAAGGCCTGGTAGATGCCGCGCCCGGTCAGGCGCTCGAAGGCGGTGCCGGCGGCATTGAAGTCCCAGTTGTTGTAGAGGAAATAACTGCCCGGCGCCTTGGAGCCGCGTGCAGGTGCGGCGACCGCGTCGTCGCCACCGTTGGCGGCCGCGTGGTAGACGCCCGAACGGGCGGCGAGCAGGTCGCGCAATCTCGCCTGCCGCTCGATGGGCAGCAGGCCGCCCGTGTCGTCGATGCCCAGATCGGCCAGCGTGCGGTCGAGGTCGATGGTGCCGTTCGCCACGTACTTGCCGTACAGCATCGACAGCACGCTCTTGCGCACCGAGAAAACGATGCTGACCGTCTGGACCGGGCCCTGGCTGAACAGCACGCGGCCATCCTGCACGGCCATGAGGGCGGTGGTGTCCAGCGTGCGAACGTAGTCGCGCGTGGTGTCGAGGTCGCGGCGACAGGCCGGCCCGAGTTCCGCCTCGGGCGTTGCCTCCCATGACGCGCTCGGGAATGTCGCCTGCGGTGCGGGCGTTGTCGCCGCGCATCCGCTCGCGAGAAGAAGCGCGAAGGCGCCGGCGCAGCAGATCGTCCGCATCCACAGCGGGCAGGCGATTCCGCCTGGCACCCGGCGGCCGACAGGGTCTGGGTTGGTCACGGGCTCTTCAGCGCCGCCCTGGCGCCCTTTGCCGGCAGCGAAGAACGAAGCGGCGCCAGGTCATAGAAGAAGTACGGGCCCGCGTACGTCACGACACCGTCGTCGGCCTTTTCGGCGCTGCGTGGAACGATCACGACGGCCCTGTAGGGCTGCTTCGGCACGGAAAAGAGCACGCGCCGCTGCATGCTCTGCCCCGCGGCAAGCGGATCGCCGAAAGCGGCCTGGCCTTCCTGTGGCGGGTTGACCAGCTTCGTCAGCACTTCATGCGGCTCGTAGAGCGCCCCCTTGGCATCGATCAATCGGAACACCGGTTGGAATCGCACGAAAAGCGCCTGCTCCGCGGTGTTCGTGATGTTGACCTGCAGCAGGACGAAGTCGCCCTTGTACTGCTTCGGCGGTTCGACGCTGCTGTCCACGACCAGGTTGGCATACCTGGCCTCCTGGAATTCGAAGGCGACGTTGTCCCGCGTCACCTGCGTGCCCCAGGCGAAGTTCTTGCCGTCTGCCTCTGCCGCGATGGAGAGAACAGGCATGAAAGCCACGCCGGCTGCGAACAGCAGTGCAGCCAGCGCGCCCCGGCCACGCCACCGCGCAATCGCCCATTGATGCGGTTTTTCCATCAGGACCACTCGTAGCGCAGACCCGAGCGCAGGGTCCATGTTCGCCGGATGCCCCTGGCCGCGAGGCTGGACGCCTCGAAATAGACAAAGCCCCGGCGCGGCAGAAAGGCAAAGCGACCGCCCAGCCCGACTTCGCCGCCAGTGCCGTTGCGGCTTTCGCTCTCGACGGGAAGGCTGCCGCCGCCCTTGGCCGCCGTGACCGCCAGGTTGTCGCCGAAGTAGTTGATCGCCGAGAGCCTGAGATACACGTCGCCGCTCAACTCGAGAAAGCGCACCGACTTGCCCAGCAGCATGCCGACCCTGACCGAACCCGCGTCGAGGCTGTCCTGGCTGATGGCCACGCCGTTGCTTGCGGTGTGCCTGTCGGCCGCCAGGCGGCTCGCGGTCAACGCGACCTGCGGCTCCACGAACACGTCTTGCGGCAGCGGGAAGCGATGCCCGGCTTCGGCACTGACTTCGTAGCCCTGGGTCTTGTAGGTGCCGGTGACGCGCCGCGAAAGCGAATCGGTGGACGCGTACTTGTTCTCCAGCGACGCGGTGCGTGCGCCGATCTGCAGGTAGGTGCCGAGGCCGTCGGCCCACATGCCGTAGCCGGCGAGCTCGATCGCGGACGCCTTTCCGTTTCCACGCTCATAGCCGGCGCTGGAATTGATGTAGCTCACGGAGCCGCCCGCATGGCTTTTCCAGCCGCCGAAGTCGCCCAGGCGCCGGTCGACGCCGACGGACAGGGCGCCATAGCTCTGGCCGTAGGACCTCGCGTAGGCCGTGCGCGCATCGAAGCCGCCGCCGTCCACTTCGGCCCAGATGCCGGTGGTTTCGGGGGCGGTGTCGCGCCGTAGCGCCTCGGTCCTGCGCGCGATGCCGTTGGCGCGCAGGGCCCAGAGGTTGCGAAGGCTGTCGCCGGCCTCGGCGGCGGTCTTCACGGACTCCGAGGGCGTGATGCGCGCCACAGCGCCGGCAGCACCGGCCGCGGATGTGCTCAACCCTGAACTGGCGCTCGCAGCGCCTGCCGCTGCGTCGGTGCCGGTCTCCGCGGCCGTGCCCGAACCCGCGATGGTCAGGCCATTCAGCACGACCTGGCTGCCGTCCGCGCTGAGCGCCACGTTGGGCGCGTACGTGAAGCGCACCAGGTCGTTCTCGTAGCTCCATTGGCTCGTCGCGCCCTGGACGGCCTGCAGCCGCGCCGTGCCGCCGCCGGCCGCCGAGGCGTCGATGACGACGATGGGCTTGCTCGCCGGAATCACCGTGCCGGTCTTCGCCGTCGAGGCGTTGACCCAGCTGGTGTCGTTGAGCGCGGGGTCGTACACCACGTTGACCACCTGCGTTCCGGTCGCGTTGAAGCCCGTCACGCCGCTGCCAAACTGGATCCGGTCGGCCACGCCGTTGCGCACATCGCTGAGGATGCGAAAGGTGGCGCCGTCTCCCAGGTTGACGGTCGCGGCGTTGGTCGAACTCTGGATATCGAGCACGCGCGGCGAGTGGGCGGGAATGCTTGCGGGACTGAAGCTTCCCCAGCTTGCGGCCATGTCGATCGCACCGCCGTTGGCCAGGGCCAGGGTGCCCGATCCGAGGTCGGCAGCCATGGTGCCGGTGCCGGTGGGAATCCACGAGGCGCCCTTGGTAAACGACAGGTTGGGCGAGCCGGCGGTAAAGACCGTGGTATCCGATGTGTTCGGGTCCACGAAGCCGCCGACCGATCCGCGCAGGTACGAGTCCGGGGTGTCCAGGTTCACGTTCAATGCGCCGGTGTACTTGGTGCCGCCAGCGTTCGTCACGCTGCCGGTCACCAGGTCGCCCTGCAGCTTCACCGGCTGCCCGCCCGCGGCGTTGACCGTGACCGTCGCATTGCGCACGTCCGCGGCTACGTTCCATATGGCGTAGCCCTTGCCCGTTCCGCTGGGCGAAGTCGCAATGCTCAACCCGCCTGCGGCCTTCACCGTTCCGCCGTCGTTGCGGATGCCGTAGACATCGCAGGTGCTGCATGACGAGGCGACCTGCAACGCCACGTTGTTCGTTGCCGAGTTGAAATTCAGCGTGCTGGCGTTGTTGACGGCATAGGCCTCGGCCGCGGCGGACACCTTGACCGTGACCGCCTTGCCGAAGTTGATGGAGGACGTGCCCGGGTATTTGTTTTCGATGCCCGTCGGATTTCCGAAAGGGGCGTAACCGGTGGTGCTGGTGACCGCGATGTCCACGTTGCCCCCGAAAGTCATCCGGGCCGTCGTGTGGGTGTTGGCAATGCCGAACGCGGAGCGGCTTCCGGTGGCGGTGAAGCTGGCGTCCCCGTCGATGTTGAGCACCCCCTGGTTGCGGACCCCGAAGACCGTCGAGCCGTTGGCCGCAGCGGTGAGCTTCAGGTCGCCCGTCACATGCAGCCGGCTGTTCACGTTGTCGTTGTAGATGCCGTGTACGTTGTCGCTGGGGTACTGGCCTGTGGATGAAATGGTCAGGTTGCCGTTGAAGGTGACGCTGCTTGCGCCGCCGCCGGAGTTGTAGACCCCATCGGTGTCCGACCGCTTCCCGCTCACCACGATCGTGGTGTCTCCGTTGAACGTGACCTGCCCCTGGTAGACCCAAAGGCCGCGCGAATAGCCCGGCGTGCTGGTGCGTATTGAGGTATCGCCGTTGAAGGTCACCGTGCCCCCAGACACGTTCACGCCGATGGCGATACTTTCCTTGCTGTCGGCTTGGGCATACACGGACGCATTGCCGTTGACCACAAGCACGCGGCTGCCACCATCGACGCTGATGCCCCTCGACAGTGCCAGGACCGAGGGCGAGGCCGAACCCGGCGCGCTGTTGGCCGAGGAGATATTCAACCTGCCGCCGGCGGAATCGAGCACCACGGGCGACGAGCCGGAAGCCGCAGTCAGCAGAACGCCGTATACGTCGCCGCTGGCGCCTCGCACGTAGATGCTGTCGTCCGCTCCAAAGGCGTAGTGCAGCGTGCCCGGCGAGGGCGTGATGACATAGGCCGGCGAATAGTTGCCGGTTCCGCCGGCCTGGTCGTTGGCTTGCACACCGGTGAGGGTTCCTTCGTAGGTCGTGGCGGCGAGCGCGACGACGGGGCGTCCCATGGCCGCGACAACAAGCGCGACGGCGAGCAACGGCACCAGGTGCTGCGAACCGTCCTTGGCCGCGCCGGTGGATATCCCGACCGCGCGGGGTCGACTTGTGCAGGGGTAGAGCAAGCGATGTCCTCGGAAACGTGACCCGACGCGCAAGCCCCGTTCTCAGGAAAGCTCAAGACGCGGCACTCATTCAAGTTGTGACGAAGTGCTACTTTCTCACGGAAAATGTATTTTTATGAATCTCCAAGGGTTGATTTCTGCAGCGAACCCACTCCGGTTGTCTTTTGACGACAACAGGGCAAACCCCCGATGCGCCTCCTATGAACGAGGGATGCCACCAACCGCCTCCTTCGGATCAACTGGCCCCATAGAAGTAAAAGGAGGCGAAGCAATGCCAAGGCACCCCATCCACAGCGCGACGATTACCTTGAAACTGCCGTTCGGCATGGAATCCGACAAGGAGATCACCGCCTTGCGCGCCGCGGGCATCCCGGTCGATGCACTCGGCAACGCAGAGCGGGGCTTTCTTTTCGTGCGATTCAGCGACGGCTGGAGAAACCAGGCCAACGTCTTTCGATGGTTCGCCAGCGACCTCGGTCAACGCGTTGGCAATGACGACATCCAGCCTCCGCCCCGGCAGCGCCGGGGGCGCTTTCAGGCGACCCGGCCGCTCGTCAACTAGAACTCCGCGTCGAGCTCGTCGATTTCCTCGGGCTCCTGCTTCGCGGCGGCGACCCATTCCTTCATCGCCGGCAGCTCCATCACGCGCTTGCAGTACGCCGCGCAGGTGCTGTCCAGCGCCACGTCGTAGCTCAGGAAGCGCGTGACCACTGGCGCATACATCGCGTCGGCCATGCCCGGCAGCTTGCCGAATAGATAGGGCCCGCCATAGGCCTTGAGGCATTCGCGCCAGATGGCGACGATGCGGTCGATGTCGGACTGCGCGCGCGACCACACCTTGAAGCTCTTGAAGTGGGCCTTGATGTTCATCGGCAGCGCGCCGCGCATCGAGCTGAAGCCCGAGTGCATCTCGCCGCAAATGGCGCGGCAGTGGGCGCGGGCTGCCACCTCTTCGGGCAGCAGCCCGGCCTTGGGCTTGATCTCGTTCAGGTACTCGCCGATGGCCAGCGTGTCCCACACCTTCACGCTGCCGTGCTGCAGCGAGGGCACAAGCATCGACGACGAGAGCAGCAGCATCTCGGCCTTCATGGCCGGATCGTCGGGCGGGATGATCTTCTCGCTGAAGTCCAGCCCCGCCAGCCTGCACATCAGCCAGCCGCGCAGCGACCATGCGCCGTAGTTCTTGCTGCTGATGGTGAGAACGGGTTTGGCCATCGGGAAGCTCCTTGGTCGTTGCATGCCTTGCGTGCAAGCGCCATGCCACTTGGTTCGCTGCGCACGAACTGGCCCGCAACTTGCCTGCACCCAGGGCATGCTGTACCGGGCCTACCAGAACCAAGCCGACCTCTTTTCGCCCTCGCGGCTCGCGGCGCAATACCTGGGCAAGGCCCTCTGGAAGGACGGCACCGACCGCACCATGATGCGGCGCCTGGCCGCCCAGTTCGAGGTGTTCTCGCGCATGCGGCTGACCCATTCGCGGCCCGCCTACGGCATCGATTCGGTGACGGTCGACGGCACCCAAGTCGTTGTCCATGAAGAGAAAACCCTCACCGCGCCCTTCGGAACGCTGCTGCACTTCCGCAAGGACATCCAGGCCGTGCACCCGCCCGTGCTGCTGGTTGCACCACTCTCGGGCCACTTCGCCACGCTGCTGCGCGAAACCGTGCGCACCCTGCTGCGCGACCACGACGTGTACCTGACCGACTGGCACAACGCGCGCGACGTGCCGCTCTGGCATGGCGGCTTCAGCCTGGACGACTACACGCTGCAGCTCATCCAGTTCCTGGAGGCCATCGGCCCCGGCGGGCACATGGTGGCGGTCTGCCAGCCCTGCGTGGCCGCGCTGGCCGCCACCGCGCTCATGGCCGAAGACGACAACCCCGCCACGCCGCGCAGCCTCACGCTGATGGCGGGGCCGGTCGATTGCCGCATCAACCCGACCGGCGTGAACGTGCTGGCGACCAGCAAGCCCATCGAGTGGTTCCGCCGCAACCTCATCAGCCATGTGCCGTGGCCGCATGCGGGCGCGATGCGGCGCGTGTACCCCGGCTTCCTGCAGCTCTCGGCTTTCATGAGCATGAACCCCGAGCGCCACAAGAAGCAGTTCCAGGACATGTTCCAGCACCTCGTCGAAGGCGATATCGAGAAGGCCCAGACCATCGGCACCTTCTACGACGAGTACCTCGCGGTGAACGACCTGCCGGCCGAGTTCTACCTGGAGACGGTGGAGCGCGTGTTCCAGACCTACGACCTGCCGCGCGGCGTGCTCACCGTAGGCGACCGCACGGTGAACCCCGCCGCGATCCGCCGCACCGCGCTGCTCACTGTGGAAGGCGAGCGCGACGACATCTGCGCGGTCGGCCAGACGGTGGCCGCGCAAGACCTCTGCACCGGCATCCGGCCGTACCTCAAGACGCATCACCTGCAGGCGGGCGTCGGGCACTACGGGGTGTTCAGCGGCAGCAAGTGGAATACGCAGATCTATCCGCGGGTGCGTGAGACGATTCACGCTGCGGCCGAGTTGCACTGATCCTGCGGTTGCGCGCCGGCACAACGCATTTGAGAGCTGGTCACAGCTTGTGACCACCTTGACCTTCTCGGCGGCGTCGAGCTGGGACATGAAATCAGAGGGAAATCAGCGCCGGGCCCGCGTCCCCTTCGTCATCCGCCGCACGGTCACTTCGCCAGCCTGCGGCAGCTTGTCGCGCAGGTACGCGATGAGCTCCTGCGCCACCACATTGCGCATCGGCCCCGGCATATACGCCAGCACCACGCGGCGTTCGATGCGCGGCTTCAGCAGCGGCACGACCACCAGCTCGGGGTCGCGCAGCGACGAGGTGTACAGGCGGGGCATCAGCCCCAGCGCCTGGCCGCTGCGCACCAGCGCATAGAGCGTCTCGGAATAGCTCACGTGGTAGGGCTGTGCGCCTTGCGCGAACTGGGCGCGTGCCGGGTTGCCGAGCGCCGGCATGCTGCCGCTCTCGAACAGCACAAGGCGCTCGCGGCCGATGGCCTCCCAGGTCGCATCGCCGGCCGCCGCCAGCGCATGGTCGCGCCGCACCACCAGCACCAGCGGATCGCGGAACAGGTCGATGCAGGTCAGGCCGCCGGGCGGCTCGGTGATGGCGGCCACCGCCATGTCGAGCTGGCCGCTGCGCAGCTCGGCCAGCAGCGTGGTCGAGGGCGCGTCGCGCCAGGCCAGTTCCACTTCGCGCTGGCCGTTCGCCAGGAACTCGCTCACGGCCGCGGCCACGCGCGCACTGGCCGACGGGATCACGCCCACGCGCACGAAGGCTCGGCCGCGCTGCACCGTGCTCTCGATGTCGCGCAGCGCCACCTCGAAGGTGTTGACCAGGAAGTCGGTGCGCGCCAGCACCTCGGCACCCACCGGCGTGAGTTCGAGGCTGTGGGTGGAGCGGGTCAACAGCTCGGCGCCAAGCAGCTTCTCCATCTGCTTGATGGCGTTGCTGAGCGCGGGCTGGGTGATGGCAAGACGTCGGGCCGCACGGCCGAACTGGCCCTCTTCGACCAGCACCGAGAAGAACTGCAGCTGGCGCATCGTGAGCGCTCGAAGGGGCAAGGCGGCCATGGCGTCTCCGGGGACCGGTGGTTATCGATTCAGTGAATCAAATTATAGAAATTCAAAATTTTCCTTATGGGCTGGCGCTGCCTAGACTGGTCAACATGACCAGCCCCACCCCGCCTGCGTTCACCCTGGAGTCTTTCCTCCGCGCGATCCCCAAGGTCGAGCTGCACTGCCACCTGTTCGGCACGGTGCGCCACCAGACCTTCAAGCAGCTGAACCTGCGCGCCGGCGCGCCGCTCGCGGCCGACGAGATCGGGGGCTTCTACACGCGCGGCGAAAAACCGGTCGGCGTGCTGCGGGTGCTGCGTGCGCTCGACGCCCAGCTGGTGCGCGGCCCCGGCGACCTGTACCAGCTCACGCTCGAATACCTGCAGGATGCAGCCTCGCACAACGTGCGCTACGCGGAGTTCTTCTGGAACCCGACCGGCACGGTGCACGGCTCGGGCATTCCGTATGCGTTGGCGCAGGCCGCGATCGTGCGCGCGATCCAGGACGCGCAGCTGGAGTTCGGCATCACCGGACGGCTCATCGCCGCCATCGACCGCGAGGCCAGCCCCGAGACGGCGGTGGAGATGGTCGAGTGGGTCGTCGCCCACCGCTGCGACGAGGTGATCGGCATCGGCATTGACTACCGCGAGAACGACCGGCCGCCCGAGTTGTTCACCCAAGCCTATGCCGCGGCGAAGAAGGCGGGCCTCAAGACCACCGCGCACGCGGGCGAGTTCGGCATGCCCTGGACCAACGTGCGCACCGCGCTCGACGTGCTGCAGGTGGACCGCATCGACCACGGCTACACGGTGGTCGACCAGCCCGACTTCGCGCGCGAATGCGCAGAGCGCGGCGTGCTCTTCACCGTGGTGCCGACCAACTCGTACTACCTGCGCACGCTGCCGCCCGAGCGCTGGGCGCTGGACCATCCGATCCGCCGCATGCCCGGCCTGGGCCTGCGCATCCATCCCAACACCGACGATCCGACGCTGCACAAGGTCACGCCCACCGGGGCCTGGCTGATGATGGTGCGCGACTTCGGCTTCGGCCTGGACGACCTGCGCGGCTTCATGCACAACGGCCTCGATGGCGCATGGATAGACGACACGCAGCGCCGCGAATGGCGCGCGCAGTGGAGCGAGGCCTTCGACACGCTGCGCGCCCGCCTCGACACCGAACCCACGCCCTCCACCTTCGAATGAACCACGCCATGAACACGCCACGCCGCCTTCTTCTTGCCGCCGCACTTTGCGCTGCATTGCCCACCGCAGCGCTCGCGCAGGCATGGCCCACCGCCAAGCCCATCACGCTGATCGTTCCCTACACGGCCGGCGGCAGCGTGGACGTCAACGCGCGCCTGGTCGCGCAGCGGCTCGGCGAGCGGCTCAAGCAATCGGTGGTGATCGACAACGTGAGCGGCGCGGGCGGCGCCATCGGCGTGGCCAAGGCGGTAAATGCGGCGCCCGACGGCTACACGCTGGTGGTCGGGCCCGACAGCGCGATCGCCATCGGCAAGCTCGTGAACCCCACGGCTTTCCGCTTCGATCCGCTGAAGGACCTGGCACCGGTGGGTCTGCTCAACACGGCGCCGATGGTCCTGGTCGCGCGGCCCGGCCTCGAGGCGCAGACCTTCGCCGATTTCGTGAAGCTCGCCAAGGCCAAGCCGGGCCAGTACAACTACGCCACCTCGGGCGTGGGCACCGTGCTGCAGCTGGCGATGGAGTTGCTGAAGGAACGCAGCGGCATCTTCGTCACGCATGTGCCCTACCGCGGCGGCGCGCAGATCGCCACCGACGTGATCGGCAACCAGGTCGACCTCGCGATGCTGGTGAGCACCAGCGCCATTCCGCATGTGAACGGCAAGCGCCTGAAGGCACTGGGCATCACCAGCAACAAGCGCCTGGCCGCGCTGCCTAGCGTGCCCACCTTCGACGAGATGCCGGGCCTGAAGGGCTTCGACATGGTGAGTTGGACCGGCATCTTCGCGCCCGCGAAAACGCCGCCGGCGGTCGTCGCGCAGATCAACCAGGAACTCAATGCGGTGCTGCAGGAGGAAGGGGTGCGCTCCAAGCTGATGGAGCAAGGCGCGCTGCCGGGGAGCGGCACGCCGGAGGCGTTCGGCAAGTTCGTGCAGGCCGAATACAGCCGCAATCAGAAGATCGTGCAGACAGCCAACATCAAAGAATGATGGCTGCGGCCGGGCCGGCAGGTCAACCGGTCTTGCTCTCGTCTTCGGCCGGCCAGTCGCGGATGTAGGCCTTGAGCATCTTGTTCTCGAAGTTCTGGCTGTCCACCACGGCCTTGGCGACGTCGTAGAAGCTGATCACGCCCATCAGCATGCGCTTGTCCATCACGGGCATGTAGCGCGCGTGGCGCTCCAGCATGATGCGGCGGATTTCGTCGAGATCGGTTTCCAGGGTGCAGGTGACGGGGGCGTCGTCCATGGCCTTGCGCACCAGCGTGGTCCCGACCTGGCCACCATTGGCGACGATGGCCACGATCACTTCGCGGAAGGTGAGCATGCCGACCAGGTCGCCATGTTCCATGACCACCAGGGAGCCGATGTCCTTTTCCGCCATGGTGGTGGCGGCTTCTGCCAGCAGGTCGTCTGGCGTGATGGTGAAGAGCGTGTTGCCCTTGACGCGAAGGATGTCGCTGACTTTCATCGTGTGCTCCTCTGGAGACCTCAATCTCGGCTATCTCGGCGGCGTGCCGTTTTTGAATATAGCCCACAATCGACGCCGACCTGAACGCCCCTGTCGCCCACGCATGCTTTGCAGACGTAACGGGGCATTGCGAGAGACAACAGAAAGGCCCTCATGCCCGGTTATTCCGACCCCGGTTTCGACACCCTCGCGCTGCATGCCGGCGCCTCGCCCGACCCCGCCACCGGCGCGCGGGCGGTGCCGATCCACCTGACCACCTCCTTCGTCTTCGAGTCCAGCGACCATGCGGCCGCGCTCTTCAACCTGGAGCGCGCGGGCCACGTGTATTCGCGCATCAGCAACCCGACCAATGCGGTGCTGGAGCAGCGGGTGTCGGCGCTCGAGGGCGGCATCGGCGCCATCGCCACCGCCAGCGGCCAGGCGGCGCTGCACCTGGCTATCGCCACGCTGATGGGCGCGGGTTCGCACATCGTGGCGAGCACCGCCCTCTATGGCGGCTCGCAGAACCTGCTGCACTACACGATGCGCCGCTTCGGCATAGCGACCACCTTCGTGAAGCCCGGCGACCTCGATGGCTGGCGCGCCGCGGTGCGCCCCGAGACCAAGCTTTTCTTCGGCGAGACCGTGGGGAACCCGGGCCTGGACGTGCTCGACATTCCCGCCGTGAGCGACATCGCGCATGAAGCCGGCGTGCCGCTGCTGGTCGATTCGACGCTCACCTCGCCCTACCTCATCAAGCCCTTCGACTGGGGCGCCGACCTGGTCTACCACTCGGCGACCAAGTTCCTCTCGGGCCACGGCACGGTGATCGGCGGCGTGGTGGTCGATGGCGGCAGTTTCGACTGGGAGAAGTCCGGCAAGTTCGCCGAACTCACGCAGGCCTACGACGGCTTCCACAACATGGTGTTCAGCGAGGAAAGCACCGTTGGCGCCTTCCTCTTGCGTGCGCGGCGCGAAGGCCTGCGCGACTTCGGCGCCTCGATGAGCCCACACACCGCGTGGCTGATCCTGCAGGGCATCGAGACGCTGCCGCTGCGCATGGAGCGGCACATCGACAACACGCAGAAGGTGGTCGAGTTCCTCGCGAGCCATCCGTTCGTCTCGCGCGTGGGGCATCCGCTGATCGAATCGCATCCGAGCCATGCGCTCGCGCAGAAGCTGCTGCGCCACGGCGCCCGCGGCGCCGGCGCGGTGTTCAGCTTCGACATCAAGGGCAGCCGCACGCAGGGCAAGGCCTTCATCGAGGCGCTCAAGCTCTTCAGCCACCTGGCCAACGTGGGCGACTGCCGCAGCCTGGTGATCCACCCGGCCAGCACCACGCACTTCCGCATGACCGACGAAGCACTTGCGGGCGCAGGCATTTCGCAAGGAACGATCCGCCTCTCGATCGGCCTGGAAGACCCGGCCGACCTGATTGACGACCTCAAGCGCGCGCTGAAGGCCGCGGAAAAGGCAGGTGCCTGACATGCACTACACCGTCAATGGCCACAGCACCTACTGCTACACCGGCGGCAAGCCCTTCGATGCGGCCAAGCCGAGCGTGGTGTTCATCCACGGCGTGCTCAACGACCACAGCGTGTGGATCCTGCAGAGCCGCTGGTTCGCCAACCACGGATGGAACGTGCTGGCGGTCGACCTGCCCGGGCACTGCAAGAGCGAAGGCTTCCCACCGGCGAGCGTGGAAGAGGCGGCGCAGTTCGTCATCGCGCTGCTCGACGCAGCAGGCATCGAGAAGGCCGCGCTGATCGGCCACAGCTTCGGCTCGCTGATCGCGCTCGAAGCGACCGCGCGCGCGCCCGATCGCGTGACGCACCTGGCGCTGGTCGGCACGGCCTATCCGATGGTGGTGTCGCCCGCGCTGCTCGACGGCGCGCTCAACGACCCGCAACGCGCCATCGCGATGGTGAACACCTTCTCGCATTCGCTGCTCGCACCACCGCCCTCGTCGCTGGGCCCCGGCACCTGGCTCTATGGCAGCTCGCGCGCGCTCATGCGCCGCGTGCTCGCGAGCAACCGCGAACACAACGTGTTCCATATCGGCTTCAAGGCCTGCAACGACTATGCAAATGGCGAGGCCGCGATGGAAGCGGTGCAGTGCCCGGTGCTGTTCCTGCTCGGCGATGCCGACCAGATGACGCCGGCGCGTGCCACCAAGACGCTGGTCGGCAAGGCGCGCAATGCGAAGGTGGTAACCGTGCGTGCCGGTCATGCGCTGATGAGCGAGGCGCCGGACGAGACGCTGTTCGCGCTGCGCGACTTCCTGAGCGCGCCAGCGGCCTGAACAGGCAAGCTATTCGTTCGCGGCGATCCCCGCGCGATGCGCCAACGCGCGGTACCGCGGGATCTCCCTCTCGATCTGCGCCATGAAGGCGGCCGCGCCGACCATCGTCGGCTCGATGCCCTGCGCGCGCAGTTGCACCTGCAATGCGGGGCTGCCCAGCGTTTCCGATATGGCGCGTGTCAGCCTCGCGAGCACGGACGCCGGCGTGTGCGCCGGTGCGGCAAAGCCATACCAGGCGTCGAAGCTCGCCTCGGGCAAGCCCTGCTCCGCCAGCGTGCGCACACCGGGCAACAGGCTGGATCGCGCGGCGCCCACGATGCCCAGCGCGCGCACCTTGCCGCTGCGCGCGTGCGGGGCAACCGAGGCCACCGTGTCGATGCCCAGGTCGACCTCCCCGCCAATGACCGCCACCATCGCTTGGCTGCTGCCCCGGTATGCAATGTCCTGCAGCCGGATGCCTGCAGCCAGCGCGAACAGTTCGCCTGTGAGGTGCGAGCCCGACGCATTGCCGAACGTGGCGTAGCGGATCTGCCCGGGAAGCGCCCTGGCCGCACCGATCAGCGCGGGCAGCGAGTGCCACGGTGTGGTGCCGCCCGCAAAAAGCACCAGCGGCACCCGCGCGACGATGGCAATGGGCGACAGGTCGCGCGACGGGTTGTAGGCGCGCGCCGCGCGCAACGCCGGATTCACGCTGTAGCTGGTGGAACCCGCGAGCAGCAGCGTGTAGCCGTCGGGCCTGGCGCGGGCCACGATCCCGGTGCCGATGAGCGTGGAGGCGCCAGGCTTGTTGTCGATCACGACGGGCCGGCCCAGGTGCTGCGACAGGGCCTGGCCGATCATCCGCGCCACGATGTCGGTGCCGCCGCCGACTGCAAAGGGGACGACAAGGCGGATCGGCCTCTGCGGCCAGGCGCCCTGTGCTGTCGCTGCTCGATGCACCGCCAGCGCCGCGCCCGAGGCTCCGCAAAGAAGCAGGCGGCGCGAGATGCCGGGAAAGGTCTGCTTCATCGCGCGCACGGGCAAGGAGAAACGCAGGGCCGCTGCCGCGTGTCGCGAGAGTCGGTCAACGCAAGGCGTTGATGTCCGCCGGATCGAGCAGCACCTTCGGCGCGCCGCCGCGGGCCACGGCCAGCATGGCCAGGCCGATCTGCTCGGAAGTGGTCACCTTGTCGGGCCAGAACCGGTAGGCCAGGCTGAGCAGCGGCGAGATCACCGTGTAGACGCCGTGGTACAGCGGCGTCTTGGAACGCGCGCCATGCAGCGGCTGGATGATGCCAGGGCGGAACATGCAGGCCGCCTTGAACGGCAGGCGCAGCAGGGCGTTTTCGGTCGCGCCCTTCACCCTTGCCCACATGCTGCTGCCGCGCTCGCTGCTGTCGGTGCCGGAGCCCGTCACGTAGGTGAAGGTCATGCCCGGGTTGAGCCGCGCGAGCACGGTGGCCGCGGCCATCGTGAGGTCGTAGGTGACGCGGCGGTAGTCGTCTTCCTTCATGCCGACCGACGACACGCCCAGGCAGAAGAAGCAGGCGTCGAAGCCCTGCAGTTGCGGCTCGACGGCGGAATAGTCGTACATGTCCTTCACGACCAGATCCCGCAGCTTGGGATGCTGCTGCCCGGTGGCATTGCGCCCGACCGCGACGACGCGTTCCACGTCGGCGGCCAGCAGGCACTCGCGCAGCACGCCCTGCCCCACCATGCCGGTGGCGCCGAAGATCAGGATGTTCATGGGAGGAAGGGTCCGGTCAAACCGAGAACGTCGCCGGCTTCTTGTTCAGCACGGCAAGCAGCAGATCGACATCCAGGCTCGAAGGCTGCGGCGGCTGCAAGGCGCCGAGCATGCGCGACAGCGTTTCGGCGTGCGGCAGCAGCGGACCCAGGAAGCGGGTGCCGTCGGCACCGGCGACCAGCAGCGTGGGGAAGGTCTCGACATCGAAGCCATCGGCGATGTCGGCGTGGTCCTCGATGTCGACCCAGCCGAAGCGCAGCTGCGGATGTGCGCACGCCACCTGCTCGAACAGCGGCCGGTAGTCGCGGCAGGTGCCGCACCATTCGGCGCACAGGCACACGACCCACAGCGCATCGCTGGCCGGATCGGCGGAATCGGTGGCGGTGGGCAGGGCGCTCAAGGCTGATGCGGTGGTGGTGTGAATACGGAGCCGGGGTGGTGCGGCCGGAAGGTCGTCGCTATTATGGACAAGGCGCCTCCAGCGCACAGGAGACTCGCACAATGAACACCACGACTGCCCCGGAATCTGCCGTCGATCCGCGCCGTTTCAAGAGCTTCGCGGAGTTCTACCCCTTCTACCTGACCGAGCACGCCAACCGCACCTGCCGCCGCCTGCACTTCGCAGGATCGACGCTGTCGCTGCTGTGCCTGGTGGCGCTGCTGGTCACGCTCAACCCCTGGTGGCTGCTGGCGGGAGTGCTGGTGGGCTATGCCTTCGCCTGGGTCGGGCACTTCGGCTTCGAGAAGAACAAGCCGGCTTCCTTCAGGCGCCCGCTCTATTCCTTCATGGGCGACTGGGCGATGTACCGCGACATCTGGCTGGGCAAGGTCAGGATCTGACCGGCTGCCCGATCAGATCAACAGCACGTCGCCGAGGCGAAGCGAGCGCAGCGGGCCCTTCTGCCAGAGGTCTTCGAGCGGCTCGGCCTGTGGCATCAGCAGCTCTTTGAGCAGCGGCTCGATGGGCGTCGATGGGTCCGCAAGCAGCACGTAGCGCGGGTCCGCATTGGCCGGCTCTTCGGCCAGCGGCGCAATCCAGTCGAGCGCCACCAGCGTTTCGATCACGGGTGTGAGCTGCAGCGTATCGACGCGCATGCGCGTTACCAGTTCGGTCGCTCCCATGCCCTTGGCCGGCGCGGCCTGCGCGCGCGCCAGGTGCTGCAGCACTTCCATCGCCAGTTGCAGCGGCCAGCCCGCCGCGCCGCCGCGGCGCGCCACGCCGGTGAGCAGGCTCGGCAGGTAGGCCGCGATGACCGCGCCGAGCAGCACGATCACCCATGCCACGTAGATCCACACCAGCAGGATCGGAAAGGTGGCGAAGGCGCCATAGAGCACCGAATAGGTCGGCACCAGGCTCAGGTAGTAGCCCAGCACGCGCTTGGCGATCTCGATGGCGGCCGCCACGAAGATGCCGCCGGCCCAGGCATGCGACCAGCGCACGTTGGTGTTCGGCACGTAGTGGTAGAGCGCGGCCATGCCGGCGCCCAGCAGCAGGAATTCGAGGCTGTCGAAGGCCAGCTTCACGATGGCGCCGCCCACCACGTCGCGCGAGGCCGCGAACACATACGAGGTGGTCGACAGGCTCACCGCCAGGATCAGCGGCCCGAGCGTGATGGTGGCCCAGTAGATGAGCACCCGCTGCGCGAACGGCCGCGGCGTTCGCACGCGCCAGATGTTGTTCAGCGTCTTGTCGATGGTGAGGATCAGCGCGATGGCGGTGATCAGCAGCACGATCAGGCCTGCGATGCCCAGGCCGCTGGCCTTGCTCGCGAACTGGTTCAGGTAGCCGAGCACCTGGCGCGCGATGTTCTCGGGAATCAGGCTCTCGATGAGCCAGCGCTGCAGTCGGCCCTGCATCTTCGCGAACATCGGGAACACGGTGAAGAGCGCCAGTGCCACCGTGAAGAACGGGACCATCGCGATGGTCGTTGTGAAGGTCAAGCTGCTGGCCGTGAGGCCCAACCGATCCTCGCGAAAACGCTCGCCCAATACCGCTGCCGTGTTGCGCCACGGAAAACGCGAAAGATCCCTCCAAAGCTGCCGACGATTCATGGCCGGTATCATAGGATCTGAACTCTCCCCCAGTCTCCGCGCACTTCGTGTCGCTGCGCCAACCCCCTTCCGGGGGCAACACCAGCGGCCCGGCGAAGCCGGTTCCGCGGTGTCCGCCCATGCAACCCAACTCGCCGCTCCCGCCCTCTTCCGTCCGCGCCACCCGATGGCTTGCCGTGGGCAGCCTCGTCGGCCTGATCGTGCTGGGCCTGGCCTGGGAGCTGTGGCTTGCGCCGCTGCGTCCCGGTGGTTCGCTGCTGGCGCTCAAGGTGCTGCCGCTCGTGATTCCGCTCGCGGGGCTCTACAAGAACCGCATGTACACCTACCGCTGGGTCAGCCTGATGATCTGGCTCTATTTCACCGAGGGCGTGGTGCGCGCCTGGAGCGACACCAACGGCGTGGGGCAGGTGCTCGCGCTCGTCGAGGTGCTGCTGTGCCTGGTGCTCTTCGCGGCCTGCGCGTGGCATGTGCGCCTTCGCCTGCGTCACGCCAAGACCGCCGCTGCTGCCCGTCAACTGGAGGCTTCCGCCCAATGACTTCTTCTTCCACTGCATTGATCGACCAGCTGCGCGCCATCGTCGGCGCACAGCATGTGCTCAACGAGGGCGACCTCACGGCCTACGAGCAGGACTGGCGCAAGCGCGCGCGCGGCAAGTCGCTCGCCGTGGTGCGGCCGGCCAATGCGCAGCAGGTGGCCGACGTGGTCAAGGCCTGCGCCGCGGCCGGCACGGCCATCGTGCCGCAGGGCGGCAATACAGGCCTGGCGGTCGGCTCCATTCCCGACGACAGCGGCACGCAGGTGGTGCTGAGCCTGCAGCGGCTCAACGCGATCCGCACCTTCGATGCCGCCAACCTCACGATGACCGTGGAGGCCGGCTGCATCCTGCAGACGCTGCAGGAGGCTGCGGAGAAAAAGGGCTACCTGTTCCCGCTGAGCCTGGCGGCCGAAGGCAGCTGCACCATCGGCGGCAACCTGGCGACCAACGCGGGCGGCACGCAGGTGGTTCGCTACGGCAACACGCGCGACCTGTGCCTGGGCCTGGAAGTGGTCACGCCGCAGGGCGAGATCTGGGAGGGCACGAGCGGCCTTCGCAAGGACAACACCGGCTACGACCTGCGCGACCTCTTCGTCGGCAGCGAAGGCACGCTGGGCATCATCACCGCCGCGACCATGAAGCTCTATCCGCTGCCGGCCGCGCAGCTCACGGCCTGGGCCGCGGTGCCATCGCTCGATCATGCGGTCACCCTGCTGGGCCTCGCGCACAAGCACCTGGGTTCGGGACTCACCGGTTTCGAGGTGATGGGCAAGTTCGCGCTCAGCCTGGTCGACAAGCACATGCCGCAGCTGCGCGTGCCCTTCATCGCCGACGAAGCCGTGCCCTACTGCGTGCTGCTGGAGAACTCCGACAGCGAATCCGAAGACCATGCGCGCGCACGCTTCGAAGCGCTGCTGGAGACCGCCTTCGAGGACGGCTGCGTCACCGACGCGGTGGTGGCCGAGAACCTCACCCAGGCGCACCAGCTCTGGCACATCCGCGAGAGCATTCCGCTCGCGCAGGCCGAGGAAGGCCTGAACATCAAGCACGACATCTCGATTCCGGTGTCGCGCATCCCCGCGTTCGTGGCCGAGACCGATGCGCTGCTGCAGCGCGAAATCGCCGGCGTGCGGCTCGTGAATTTCGGGCATCTGGGCGACGGCAACCTGCACTACAACGTGCAGGCGCCGGAGAACATCGACACCAAGGCGTTTTTGAAGAACGAGGAAGACCGCATCAACACGCTGGTGTACGACGCGGTCGAGAAGTTCGGCGGCTCGTTCTCGGCCGAGCATGGCGTGGGCTCGCTCAAGGTCGACAAGCTCGAGAAACACAAGTCGCCGGTGGCGCTGGAGATGATGCGGGCGATCAAGCGCGGGCTGGATCCGAAGAACACGCTGAACCCGGGCCGCGTGATCCGGGTCTAGGTTTTGGTTTTCCTCCCTCCCCTCCCGGGGGAGGGCCGGGGTGGGGGCACGCGGCGTATCCATTGGGCGCTCTGCCTGCCCCCATCCCAGCCTTCCCCCAGAGGGGGAAAGAGCAAGACAGCCCATCGCGACCGCCGCTTAAAATTCAAGCACCGCTCCGCCAGCTTCCAGACGCCCCTCCATGACCTCCACGCCCACCCGCCCCGTCCGCTCCCAGTACGAAGACTTCATGCGCCACGTCGACACCCACGGCGTGTTCAAGAGCGACCGCACCGGCACCGGCACCAAGAGCGTGTTCGGCCACCAGATGCGCTTCGACCTGAACGAAGGCTTTCCGCTGGTGACCACGAAGAAGGTGCACCTCAAGTCCATCATCCAGGAGCTGCTGTGGTTCCTGACCGGATCGAGCAACAACAACTGGCTCAAGGAACGCGGCGTCAGCATCTGGGACGAATGGGCGCGCGAGGACGGCGACCTGGGCCCGGTGTACGGCGTGCAGTGGCGCAGCTGGCCCACGCCCGATGGCGGACACATCGACCAGATTTCCGACGTCATCAAGACGCTGAAAACCAACCCCGATTCGCGCCGCATCATCGTGAGCGCCTGGAACGTGGCCGAGCTCTCCAAGATGGCGCTGATGCCCTGCCATGCGTTCTTCCAGTTCTACGTGGCGCCGCCGCAGGCCGAGGGCGAACGCGGCAAGCTGAGTTGCCAGCTCTACCAGCGCAGCGCCGACATCTTCCTGGGCGTGCCCTTCAACATCGCGAGCTACGCGCTCCTCACGCACATGGTCGCGCAGCAGTGCGACCTCGACGTGGGCGACTTCATCTGGACCGGTGGCGACTGCCACATCTACAGCAACCACGCCGAGCAGGTGAAGCTGCAGCTCAGCCGCGATCCGTACCCGTATCCCACGCTGAACATCAAGCGCAAGCCGGCCTCGATCTTCGACTACCAGTACGAGGACTTCGAGGTGCTCGACTACAAGCACGGCGATCCGATCAAGGCGCCCGTGGCGGTGTGAGCGCCATGAGTGCCCGCATCAACCTCATCTACGCCCGCGCCGCCAACGGCGTCATCGGCGCCAACGGCACGATCCCCTGGCACTTGCCCGAGGACATGGCGCACTTCAAGCAGCAGACCGCCGGTGCGCCGGTGATCATGGGCCGCAAGACCTGGGACTCGCTGCCGCCGCGCTTTCGTCCGTTGCCGGGCCGGCAGAACATCGTGGTCACGCGGCAGGCCGACTGGCGCGCCGAGGGTGCCCTTCCAGTGGGCAATCTGCGCGACGCACTCTCGCTCTGCGCAGAGGCGGATTCGCCCGAGGTGTGGGTGATCGGCGGCGCGCAGATCTACGCCGAGGCCGAGCCGCTGGCGCAGCGCGCGGTCGTGACCGAGATCGCACGCGACTACGAAGGCGACGCGCACGCGCCTGTGCTCGACGGTACTGCATGGCACGAGACGCAGCGCGAATCTCATGTCTCGGCCAAGGACGGCCTGGCCTTCAGCTTCGTGACCTACGAACGCATCACGCGCGCATGAGCGGCAACCGGCACCTCCAACGCCGGTCCGTGGTGATGGGCGCGGCACTGCTCGCCGGCCTTGCGCCGATGCAGGCGCTGCATGCCGCCGAGCCGCTGGAACCCGACGAGGAAGCGCTCTTCCTGCCCGGCACCGCGCGACCCACCGACGATGGCCGGATCGAGGTCGACATCCACGCCTGGATCTTCGAGCGCGAACGGCGCTGGGGCCTCGACACCGCACTCGCCCGCTACCTCGGCCTGAGCCTCAAGAACCTCTCGCCCGCGGCGCGGCTGCGTTTCAACCAGCGCACCGCGCTGTTCCATGCCGAGTCGGAAGAAGGCAAGCTGATCGACGTGGTGTTCGACGGCACGCAAAGCCGCGTGAAGATGCCGCCCTCGGGTCCGGGCGGCCGCAGCAACCTGCGCGTGGTGGTCGAAGCACCGCGCACCACCGCGCCGCTGCAGTGGCTGCAGTTCCACGGCGTGACGGGACCGGGCGAGCTGCTGCACCGCTTCAGGGGCCAGGCGCTGGTCGTGCCCGCGCAGGGCGTGTCGGTCATCTCGGACATCGACGACACCATCAAGCGCACGCAGGTGCGCGAACGGCGCGAGATGCTGCTGAACACTTTCGCGCGGCGCTTCGAGGCGGCGCCTCGCATGGCGGCGTATTACCGGGCGCTCGCGCAGGCGCCGGACACGCGCTTTCACTACCTCTCGGCGAGCCCGATCCAGCTCTATCCGGCGCTCGCGGATTTCGTTCGCGACAACGACTTTCCCGCCGGCAGCATGCACCTGCGCGAGAGCACCACCTGGCGCACGCTGGTTCCCGGTGCCGAAGATTCGCGCGCGCACAAGTTCGGCGTGATCGGCCGCCTGCTCACCGAATTTCCGCAGCGCCGCTTCGTGCTCGTGGGCGATTCGGGCGAGGCCGATCCGGAGATCTATGCAGAGGTGTACCGCGCGAATCCGCGGCGCATCGACGGCATCGTGATCCGCGACGTGACCGATGAAGGCCGGCTGTCCGGCCGCTATCGCGCGACCTTCGACGGCATCGATCCGATGCTCTGGCACATCCTGACACCAGACACCACCGCCTGGCCGCTTCAGGCGAGCAGATAGCTGTTACGCATTCGGCAAACGATTGCGCCCGCGTCGCAAGCGCGAAATGAAGACTTCGGTACACGCGTCAGAAAGGCATGCCCGCCGCAGGGATTAGCCACGGCCAATTGTTTGTGCGCACAATGTCCGGACCGCCATCACGACAAGGAGACGGCTCATGTCCATGGAGTTTCTTCGGGTGATTTCCGAGCAGAGATTGCCCTATGTCATCCACACGCCCGCAGACATCGACAGGCTGCGTGTGCTGCGTGCGGCCGACCTGGTGACTGCCTTCATCCCGCCGTCCGAACATGCGCCGGACGAACGCGCGATACACCAGCTGGCGCAGGTCGAATCGATCACCGCCAAGGGGAAGCTGGTGCTGAACAAGGCCACGTCGGCATTCATCGAGTTGTGAGTTCATCCGCAGGCGGATGACTCGCCGCATAGCGCTCCAGAAACAGGTAGAGCACCACCCCGCCGGCCAACGGCAGCAGGTAGTAGAGCGCGCGGTACGCGAGCACCGCACCCATCAAAGCACCCTGCTTCACGGTGCCTGAGAGCAGCGCAAGATAAACCGCCTCGAGCACGCCCAGCCCCGCGGGAATCGGCGTGATCACGCCGACGATCGATGCGGCCAGCAGCACGCCCAGCGTGGTCGTGTACGGCACCTGCTGGCCGAGCAGCAGGTACATCGCGGAACCCATCAATGCCCAGTTCGCCGTGGACAGCGCGAGCTGAACCAGCGCAAGCCGCGCGCTGGGCAGCCTCAGCCGCCGGCTCCTCACGCGCCATTCGCGGCCGCGCAGGACGGCACATGTCACCACATAGGCCACGGCCAGCAGGATCATCACCACGCCGATCGCGCGCAGCGCGCCCGGCCCGATCGGTGCCCGGCTCGGCGGCGCGATGGCGCCGGCCGCGAACAGGCCACCCGCCAGCAGCCCGTAGCCGAGCCAGTTGGTGGCGAGGCTGAGCCCGACGACCTGCGCCACGGTGGCCTCGTCCAGACCCGCGCGTGCATACAGGCGCGCACGCATCGCGATGCCGCCGACGAGCGAGCCCAAGTTCAGGTTGAACGCATAGCTGGTGACCGCAATCGCCCATGTGCGCCAGCGCGGCAGCGCATGGCGCGTGTGGCGCCGGCCGATCAGGTCGAAGCAGCCGTACAGCGCATGGCTCGCAGTGGCGAGCCCCAGCACTGCGACAAGCAGCCACGGCGAGTAGCGTTGCAGCGCATGCCAGGCGCCAGCCCAGTCCACCTTGTGCGCATGCGAGAGCAGCAGGCCCAGGATCGCGATGCCGACCAGCGGCAGCACCCAGCGGCGGCTGCGCTGCCAGAGCGATGCCGCAGCCGTGGACGTGGGTGCCTCCTGCGCGCGCGAAGTTTCGGCGCCGGCGATGGCTGCGTTGCCGTTCATGGGCGCGGCGTCAGGACTTTTTCTCTGGCGAGCGCTGCGATTTCTGCGGCGTCTTGTCTTCCGCCGAGCCTGGGTCTTCCAGCTTGCGGTTGACCACCTGCTTCATCATCTCTTCGCCTTCGGTGTCGCGTCCGTCGCTGGGCACGGACTCTTCCTGCGTGACCTCTGGCTCTTCGTGGGCGGTGGATCCGGCTTTGGAACTCATGGGAAATCTCCTGTTGAAGCGTGGAGTTTCCCGATGCGCGGTGCGTGGCTCGCCAGTCAGCGGCGATGGGGAATGCAGGACATCGCCCCTAGTTGCGTCGCCCCACTTGCAGCGCGCGTCAGGCGCTGCTGACCAGTTGCCACAGCGCCTCGGCCACGGGCGTCATCGGCGCGAGCTGCCGGTACAGCCGGATGTCCACCGGCACCCGCCAGCCGCCCGCGCCGGCATCCACCAGCGCGCCTGTGCGCAGGTCGTCCGCCACCAGGCTCATCGGCAGCCACGCCAGGCCGCGTCCGTCGAGCGCCATGGTCCTCAGGAGCGCCGCATGGTGCGCCGTGAAGACCACCGAGAGCGACGGCGCGAAACCCTTGCCGAACTCGCTGTCCTGGATCGACCGCATGATCCGCCCGAGGCCCGAGGCCTCGCTGTAGGCCAGCACCGAGGGCGCCTGCGCCGCACCCAGCGCATGCCGGGGCGCACCGCCCGCATCGGGCGCCGCCACGGGCACCAGCACGTCCTCGCTCAGGCGCTGCACCGGGTACTGCGCTTCGTCGAGCCGGCCGGGTGCGCCGGCATGGCCGTGGCACAGCACGAACTGCACGCGGCGCTGCAGCATCAGGTCTTCGCAGGCGTGCGAGCTGTCGGAGATGGTCTGGATCGGGCCCGTGCTCAGCCGGGCCTCCACGCTGCCGAGCCAGCGCGGGAAAAAGGTGAGCGACAGCACGTGCGTGGCCGCAAAGCTCAGGCTCGCCGCGGCCAGGTCGTGCGCGTCGCGCGCCTCGACACGGGCAGCCTGAAGGTCGGCCAGCACGTCCTGCAACAGCGGCTGGAAGCGCTTGCCGGCCGCGGTCAGCGCGACCGGGTGCGCGCTGCGGTCGAACAGGTCGACACCCACCCACTCTTCCAGTGCGCGGATGTGGCGGCTGAAGGCGGGTTGGGCGATGGAACGCGCCTCTGCCGCGCGCGAGAAATTGCCGGTCTCGGCCAGGGCCAGGAAGTCTTCCAGCCATTCGAGATCGAGGGGTCGGTTGCCGGGTCCCATGCGCAGCGCGGTGAATGAATAGTTGTATGCAATTGGAGTATTGGACGGTACACGCCCCATCGGAAAAAGATGCACGCCTTCCTGCACTGCACCTTGAACCAACGGCGGAGATTCTCCCCCACCCCCACCATGAAAATCGTCAACATCCTCGAGTCCACCCGTCCCATCAAGTCGGACATCCGCAACGCCTACATCGACTTTTCGAAGATGACCCTGAGCCTCGTGGCCGTGGTCACCGACGTGATCCGCGACGGCCGGCCCGTGGTGGGCTACGGCTTCAACTCGAACGGCCGCTACGGCCAGGGCGGCCTGATCCGCGAACGCTTCCTGCCGCGGCTGCTGGAGGCCGAGCCGGCGTCGCTCCTCGACGAGACGGGCGAGAACCTCGATCCGCACAGGATCTGGGCCCGCATGATGATCAACGAAAAGCCCGGCGGCCACGGCGAACGCTCGGTGGCCGTGGGCACCATCGACATGGCCGTGTGGGACGCGGTCGCCAAGATCGCCGGCAAGCCGCTCTACCAGCTGCTCGCCGAACGCTACGGCGGCGGCACGCCCGACCCGCGCGTGTTCGTCTACGCCGCAGGCGGCTACTACTACCCCGGCAAGGGCGTCGAAGGGCTGCAGCGGGAGATGACGAGCTACCTGGAGCGCGGCTACTCGGTCGTGAAGATGAAGATCGGCGGCGCCACGCTCGCGGAAGACTGCGAACGCATCGAGTCGGTGCTCAGGATCCTCGGGCCTGGCCAGCAGTTGGCGGTGGACGCCAACGGCCGCTTCGACCTGCCCACCGCCATCGACTACGGCCGCGCGCTCTCGCAGTACCCGCTCTTCTGGTACGAGGAAGCCGGCGATCCGCTCGACTACGAATTGCAGGCGAAGCTCGGCGAGGTCTACGCGGGGCCCATGGCCACGGGCGAGAACCTGTTCTCGATGCAGGACGCGCGCAATCTCATCCGCCACGGCGGCATGCGGCCCGACCGCGACTGGCTGCAGTTCGACTGCGCGCTCAGCTACGGGCTGGTCGAATACCTGCGCACGCTCGACATGCTGAAGGCGCACGGCTGGTCCGCATCGCGCTGCATTCCGCACGGCGGCCACCAGATGTCGCTGGCCATCGCCGCGGGCCTGGGCCTGGGCGGCAACGAGAGCTATCCCGACCTGTTCCAGCCCTACGGCGGCTTCCCCGACGGCGTGATGGTGCAGGACGGCTACGTCACGCTGCCGCCGCTGCCGGGCATCGGCTTCGAGGGGAAGGCCGACCTGATCGCCGAGATGCGGGCGCTCGCCGCCTAGGCGAGCGCGTTCGGCTCAGGCCGCGCCGCTCTCGCGGCCCTTCTCCTTCAACTGGCGCCGGCGCTCCGCCACGGCGAGCGCCCTGGCCTTGTCGTAGCCGTGCTCCGCCACCGAGAACGCCTTGCTCGTGGTGCCCTTGCCGGTGCTGTAGGTGATGGCCATCCAGTAGCCCGGATGCCGGGGCCGGGGCCTCTTGAAGGTGACGCCGGAGATGCCGCTGCTGTTGTTCTTGCGGACGATCTCGGATTTCGAGCGTTTAGGCGCCAGCCCCTCGACCGGGCGAGCGGGCGCGTTGCGGATCGCTTCTTCGGCCGGATGCACCCTCGCGAGCCCCGACATCTGGTCCAGCTGCCGCTCGCGCTCGCGCACCGCCATCGACCGTGCGGCGCGGCCCTCGCCGTTCGCGACGAACAGGGCCCGCAGGATCTGGTCGTGGGCGATGTAGGTTCGTGCAAGCCAGCCCAGCATCTTTCCGTTGGCCGACAGCAGGCGGAACACGCCGGGCACGCCGGTCTTGTTGTTGGGACGGATCTTCTCGGCCCGGGCGCGGCGCGGGGTCGGCGGCAGGCTTTTCACCATCGCATCGCGCCACTGCTGCGCGTGCAGAAGCGCCTCTGCTGTGCCGCCGTAGCTGGCCCGGCCGAACAGGGCGCCATGCCGCACGCCGGCCCTGACGATCGACACCTCGAAGCCCCACGGCCTGCTGTAGATGCCGTACATCTGGGGCGGGTTGGGAACACCTTTTGGCATGCGTTCGAACAGTGCTGGTTCGTGTGATCGGGCTCGCTGATGGTAATAACCCATAACAAGCTGTGCATGGTGAAGGTCTTGGTGCCGCGGGTTGCGCACTTCTCTGGATTTCTTGCCTGTTCTTCTGGGGATGGGCTTCCTTTGCAGATGAAGACCGGCCTGGCCGTTAGAGTCCTCCGCAAAGGCTCCAAGGCAACCACATGGCACCCAGGCACCACGACACGGCAAGTCAGTTCGGATCGCACCAGGAGGCGATCGCACATGCCATCGGCGAGCGGATCGGGCAACCGGGCGATCACGAAACGCCCATTGCCGGGCTCGGCTTCTTCCGGCGCGATTCCCCCACCCCGCCCACCGCCTGCATGGTCGGACCGGGCATCGTGCTCGTTGCCCAGGGCGCCAAGCAGATGTGGGTGGGCGGCGACGCCTATCCGTACGACACCTCGCGATTCCTCATCACCTCGCTGGACATGCCCGCCAATTCGGAAGTGACGGTGGCAAGCCCGCAGCAGCCCTGCCTCGGCCTGGTCCTGAAACTCGATGTGCGCGTGCTGGCCGAATTGATCGCGCAGGGCAGCCTGCCGCCCCATCGCGACCGCCCGGTCGGCGTGGGCGTGGGAATCGGCCAGGCAACGCCCGCCTTGCTGGCACCGATCGCGCGCCTGCTGGCGTTGCTGCACGAGCCCGAAGCCATTCCCGTTCTCGCGCCGATGATCCATCGGGAAATCCACTACCGGCTGCTGATGGGCGACCAGGCGGCCAGGCTGCGGCAGATCGCTGCCGTGGATGGGCAGAGCCATCGCATCGCAAGGGCCATCGACTGGCTGAAGCTGAACTTCGCCTCGCCCATTCGCATCGACGAGCTCGCGGCCCGCGTGCAGATGAGTGCGCCTACCTTCCACCACCACTTTCGCCAGCTCACCGCGAGGAGCCCGCTGCAGTACCAGAAGTGGCTGCGCCTGAACGAGGCAAAACGATTGATGCTGAACGAACACGTCGATGCAGCGACCGCGGCCTTCAAGGTCGGCTACGAAAGCCCGTCCCAGTTCAGCCGTGAATACAGCCGGTTGTTCGGTGCCCCGCCCAAGCGGGACATCGAGGTGTTGCGGGTGGCGGCCAAAGGCTCTAACGCCCTCGCCGTGGAGCCGGCGAACAGCGCATCCGCCTGAGGGCGCCGGTTCAGTGGATCAGGCAAGAAAAGAAGCGGATTGCGCTACCGATCCTCGCCTCGCTCCCGAAAAATAAGACATCGGTCCGCGCCTGCGGGCGCCCGCCCGATGCCAACAGAAGCCGTTGCCCTATTGCCATCGCCGATGGCTCGCGCTATCAGCAGGGATCGCCCACAGCCCTGAACCTCGAACAAAGGATCCGACATGGACAGCCCCACGCCCCACTCGAACCACTTGATCTCGCGGCGCGACGCCCTCATCGCCAGCGCCGCCACGGCCGCGGCGGTTTCGTCGCACGTGCCCGCTACTGCCGCGCCGGCCGCGGCCCCGACAGCAGCAACCGCCGTTCCCCGCGCCAGGCTCTCGCTGACCGTCAACGGCAAGGCGCATTCGCTCGAGCTCGACACCCGCACCACCTTGCTCGACGTCTTGCGCGAACACCTGCACCTCACCGGCACCAAGAAGGGCTGCGACCATGGCCAGTGCGGCGCCTGCACCGTCATTGCCGACGGACGACGGATCAACGCCTGCCTCACGCTCGCGGTCATGCATGACGGCGGACAGGTCACCACCATCGAAGGACTGGGCACACCGCAGAACATGCACCCGCTGCAGGCCGCCTTCGTCAAGCACGACGGCTACCAGTGCGGCTACTGCACGCCCGGCCAGATCTGCTCGGCCGTGGCCGTGCTGGACGAGGTCAAGCGCGGCGTTCCCAGCCATGTGAGCGCCGACCTCAACGCGCGGCCCATCCTGTCGGCCGAGGAACTGCGCGAGCGCATGAGCGGCAACATCTGCCGCTGCGGCGCCTACTCCAACATCGTCGATGCCATCACCGAGGTGGCCGGGAGCCGCGCATGAAGCCGTTCACCTACGAGCGGGCCCGTTCCGCAGCACAGGCCGCATCGGCCGTGGCCGGCCGTCCCGGCGCCAAGTTCATCGCCGGCGGCACCAACCTGCTGGACCTGATGAAGCTCCAGATCGAAGCACCGGTGCACCTGGTCGACGTGAACAGCCTGGCGCTAGACAGGATCGAGCCCACGCCCGAGGGGGGCCTGCGCATCGGCGCCCTGGTGCGCAACACCGACCTGGCGGCTGACGAGCGTGTGCGCCGCGACTACGGCGTGCTGTCCCGTGCGCTGCTGGCCGGCGCATCGGGCCAGCTGCGCAACAAGGCGACGACGGCGGGCAACCTGCTGCAGCGCACGCGCTGCCCCTACTTCTACGACACCGACCAGCCGTGCAACAAGCGCCGGCCCGGCAGCGGTTGCAGCGCCATGGGCGGCTTGACGCGGCAGCTCGCGGTGATCGGGGCGAGCACCTCCTGCATCGCGACGAATCCGGGCGACATGGCCGTGGCGATGCGCGTGCTGGATGCCGCCGTCGAAACCGTACGCCCCGACGGACGCACCCGCGTGATCCCGATCGCCGATTTCCATCGCCTGCCCGGCGACACGCCGCACATCGAGACGACGCTGGAGAGAGACGAACTCATCACCGGCGTCACGTTGCCCCAGCCCATTGGCGGCACCCACATCTATCGCAAGGTCAGGGACCGCGCGTCCTACGCCTTCGCACTGGTCTCCGTTGCGGCCATCGTGCAGCGCGACGGATCGGGCCGGGTGGCGCTGGGCGGCGTCGCGCACAAGCCGTGGCGCATCGAGGCCGCGGAGGCCGCGATGCCGCAAGGTGCCAAAGCCGTGACGGCCCGGCTGCTGGCCGATGCACGGCCGACCCACGAGAACGCATTCAAGTTGCCGCTGGCCGAGCGCACGCTCGCCGCGGCGCTGCTGCAGGCGAGGAGCTGACCATCATGAAATTCGACACCCCCGCGACCACCAACCCCATCGACCAGCTCAAGGTCATCGGCAAGCCGACGGACCGCATCGACGGACCGGTCAAGACAACAGGCTCGGCGCGCTACGCCTATGAGCGCAACACCGAGGTTCCCAATGCGGCCTACGGCTGCGTGGTGGGCGCCGGCATCGCGAAAGGCCGCATCGCCGCGATGGACCTGGATGCCGCGCGTGCGGCCCCGGGCGTGCTGGCCATCGTCACGGCGCGCAATGCGGGCAAGCTCGGCAAGGGCAACTTCAACACGGCCAAGCTGCTGGGCGGGCCCGACATCGATCACTACCACCAGGCTGTGGCGCTCGTCGTCGCGGACACCTTCGAGCAGGCGCGCGCTGCGGCGCAACTGGTGCGCATCGAGTACACGCGCACGCCGGGCCGGTTCGACCTCGCCGCCGAAAAGGATGCGGCGCAGATGCCCAAGCCCAATGCGTTTTCCGGCGAACCGCAAACGAAGACGGGCGATTTCCCGGGCGCGTTCGCCGCGGCCGCCATGCAGCTCGATGCGACCTACACCACGCCCGACGAGTCGCACGCCATGATGGAGCCGCATGCTTCCATTGCGCAATGGCAGGGCGACAAGCTCACCATCTGGACGTCGAACCAGATGATCGACTGGGGCGTCGGCGATGTCGCCAAGACGCTCGGCATCCCGAAGGAAAACGTGCGCCTGGTCTCGCCCTTCGTCGGCGGCGGCTTCGGCGGCAAGCTGTTCGTGCGCGCGGACGCGTTGCTTGCCGCGCTGGGTGCGCGGGCGGCGAAGCGGCCGGTGAAGGTGGCCCTGCAGCGGCCCTTGATGATGAACAACACCACGCACCGGCCCGCGACCATCCAGCGCATTCGCATCGGCGCCGCGAAGGACGGCAGGATCACCGCCATTGCCCACGAAGGCTGGTCCGGCGACCTGCCGGGCGGACAGGCGGAGACGGCCGTCAACCAGACCCGGCTGCTGTACGCCGGCGCCAACCGCCTGACGACCACGCGGCTGGCCGTGCTGGACCTGCCCGAAGGCAATGCCATGCGCGCACCCGGCGAAGCACCGGGGATGATGGCGCTGGAGATCGCCATGGACGAGATGGCCGAGAAGCTCGGGCTCGATCCGGTCGAGTTCCGCGTGCTCAACGACACGCAGGTCGATCCCGAGAAGCCGGAGCGCCCGTATTCCCAGCGCAAATTGATCGAGTGCCTGCGCACAGGGGCCGAGCGCTTCGGCTGGAACAGGCGCAACGCGGCACCCGGACAGCAGCGCGACGGTCGCTGGCTCGTGGGAATGGGGGTCGCCGCGGCATTCCGCAACAACCTCCTGACGAAGTCGGCCGCGCGCGTGCGACTGGACAACCGGGGCATGGTCACGGTGGAGACCGACATGACCGATATCGGGACCGGGTCGTACACCATCATCGCGCAGACGGCCGCCGAGACGATGGGCGTGACCCTCGACAAGGTGCTCGTGCGCCTGGGCGACTCGGCCCATCCGGTGTCGGCCGGCTCGGGCGGACAGTGGGGCGCCAACAATTCGACCTCGGGTGTCTTTGCGGCTTGCATGAAGCTGCGCGAAGCCGTGGCGGGCAAGCTGGGTTTTGCGGCGGCCGAGGCGCAGTTCTCGGACGGCCTGGTGCGCGTGGGCGAGCGCGCGGTGCCGCTCGCCGAAGCGGCGGGCGCGAACGGCCTCGTGGCCGAGGACGCCATCGAGTACGGCGACCTGGACAAGAAATACCAGCAGTCCACCTTCGGTGCCCACTTCGTGGAGGTCGGCGTGGACGCCGCCACCGGCGAGATCCGCGTGCGGCGCATGCTGGCGGTGTGCGCGGCCGGACGCATCCTGAATCCCAAGTCGGCCCGCAGCCAGGTGATCGGCGCCATGACCATGGGCGTCGGCGGTGCGCTGATGGAAGAACTGGCGCTCGACAAGCGGCACGGCTTCTTCGTCAACCACGACCTGGCGGGCTACGAGGTGCCGGTGCACGCCGACATTCCCCATCAGGACGTGGTCTTCCTGGAAGAGACGGACCCGATCTCCTCGCCGATGAAGGCCAAGGGCGTGGGCGAACTGGGCATGTGCGGCGTTGCGGCCGCGGTGGCCAATGCGGTCTACAACGCGACAGGCGTGCGGGTGCGCAACTATCCGATCACGCTAGACAAGCTGCTGGACCGGCTGCCGCCGGTGGCCTGAGAAAAATCCTGCTGCCCTTCCTCAGGGCAGCAGTTCGAACTTCAGGTCCGCCAGCGGCGTGACCTTCTCTTCGCGCACCATCTTGTATTCGGTGTTCGGGCCGAGCCACTTCGCCCAGATCCTGTCGAGCTCGCCCGACTTCTCCAGCGCGTAGAGCGCGTCGTTCACCTTGGCCAGCAGCGCCGGCTCGTCCTTCTTCATGCCGACGCCGATGGGCTGCAACACCATCGGGTCCTTGATCATCTTCAGCGCCACGCCGTCGGTCTTCGACTGGTTGACCAGCTTGGTGATGGTCATGGTGTTCGCGACCATGCCGACCGACTTGTTCTGCTGCACCGCCATGAAGGCCGAGCCCGTGTCCTGGAAGGTGACCGGTTCCGAGCCGTTCATCTTGATCGACAGCTCCGAGGTCGAACCCTTGGTCGAGCTCAGCCGCTTGCCCTTGAAGTCCGCCTTGGCCGTGCCGGGGTCGGAGGCCTTCACCGCGAGCATCTCCTTGGCCACGTAGTACGGATCGCTGAACTGGATCTGCTCGCCGCGGCTCTTGGTGTAGGCCAGGTTGGCGACGGTCACGTCGACGCGGCCCAGCTTGACCTCGGGCACGCGCGCCTCCACCGACAGCGGCGTGACCTTGGCCGCGAGGCCGAGTTCCTTGGCGAGCGCATTGCACAGGTCCACATCGTGGCCGACCATCTCGCGCGTCTTCGGATCGGGCGCCGCGAACGGCGGCACGTCGGCGAAGGTGCCGCACTTGAGCTCCTTGCGCTGGCTGATGTCGCTCCACTGGTCGGCATGCGCCAGGAAGGACGCAGCGCAAAGACAGGCGCCCAGGGCGGTGAGACGGAAAGCGGTTCTGTTCGGCATGGGGAACTCCTGGAGAAGTGCAAGGAAAAAAACGAAGGCTCAGTGCGCGCGCAGGTCCGACAGGAAGCGCTGCGCGCGCGGATGCTGCGGGCTGCTGAAGAAGGTCTCGGGGTCGGCCTTCTCGAGAATGCGGCCCGCGTCCATGAACCAGACGCGGTCGGCCACCTCGCGGGCGAAGTTCATCTCGTGGGTGACGCACATCATGGTCATGCCGTCGTTGGCGAGGCTGCGCATCACCGACAGCACTTCGCCCACCATCTCGGGGTCGAGTGCGCTGGTGGGCTCGTCGAACAGCATCGCGGGCGGCTCCATGGCCAGCGCGCGGGCAATCGCCACGCGCTGCTGCTGCCCACCCGAGAGCTGCGCCGGATAGGCCCCGGCCTTGTTCGACAGGCCCACGCGCTCGAGCAGCTGCGCCGCCCTCGCCTTGGCCTCTGCGCGCTTGACGCCCAGCACGCGCATCGGCGACAGCATGATGTTCTCCAGCACCGAGAGATGCGGAAACAGGTTGAAGCTCTGGAACACGAAGCCGATGCGGCTGCGCAGCTTGTTCAACGCCGCGCTGCCCATGGGCGCATGGATGTCGTGGCCGTCGAACAGCAGTTGCCCCGACTTCACTTCTTCCAGCCGGTTGACGGTGCGGATCAGCGTGGACTTGCCCGAGCCTGAAGGCCCGCAGACCACCACCACCTCGCCCTTCTTCACCTCGGCATTGACGTCGGCGAGCGCCTGGTAGTCGCCGTACCACTTGTTGATGTTGGAGAACAGGATCATGGTGTCATCCCCTCTGGGGCGTAGAACGGGGTTCATGGGGCTGCTGTCTCCGGGGTGTTCTTGTCGATGGCCGTCGTGCGCGGCCTCAGGGGTTCGCCGTGACCGCCGGCGGCAGCGGGATGCCGTCTCCAGAGGTCTTCGGTGCAACCGTGCCCAGGCGCTTGTGGGCCACGCGCCGCTCCAGCCACTGCGCCAGCTGCGTCAGGCTGAAGCAGACGACGTAGTACGTCATCGCAAGGATGAAGAACACCTGGAACGGCTTGGTCAGCAGCTGGTTGTTGATCTGGTTGGCCGCAAACGTCAGCTCCTGCACGTTGATGACGTAGCCCAGCGTGGTCTCCTTGATGGTGGAGATGAACTGGCTCAGCATGCTGGGCAGCATGTTGTAGAGCGCCTGCGGCAGGACCACGAACCACATGGTGCCCAGGTGGCTGTGGCCGAGCGCGCGCGCCGCCTCGGTCTGGCCTTTGGGCAGCGCCTGGATGCCGGCGCGCACCACCTCCGACAGGTAGGCGCCCTCGTAGATCACCAGCGTGCACAGCATGGTGGTGAAGCCCGACACGTCGCGCCCGATGAGGATGGGCACCAGGAAGTAGACCCACAGGATCACCATGAGCAGCGGCACGCCGCGCACCACGTAGACCAGCACCGTGGCCGGCCAGCGCAGCAGCCGCCAGGGCGACAGCCGCGCGAGCGCCAGCAGCACCGACAACGGAAACGCCAGCACGATGCCCAGCACCGACAGGATCAGCGTGGCGACGATGCCACCGAGCGGACCGCTGGGGTACTGGCCCACGAGCAGCAACAGCCAGTTGTCGCGAAGGATTTCATAGACGCTGAACATGGCTTACCTCGCCCCCACGATGCGGTAGCGCCGCGACAGCCAGCCGCCCACGGCCATGATGAACAGCGAGCACACCAGGTACAGCACCGTCGCCACGCTGTAGGCCTCGAAGGTGCGAAAGCTCTGGCTCTCGATTTCCTTCACCGCATGGGTGAGCTCGGCCACGCCGATGGCCATGGCCAGGCTGCTGTTCTTGAAGAGCGACACGCTGTGGTTCACCAGCGCCGGCACCGCGTTGCGGATGGCCTGCGGCAGCATCACGTGGCGCATCGAGCCGATGTAGCCGTGGCCGAGCGCGCGCGCGGCCTCGGCCTGCCCGGCCGGGATCGAGCGCAGGCCCGAGCGCATGTCTTCGCTGAAGTAGGCGGCCTGGCAGAGGCCGAGCGCGACGATCGAGAGAATGGTCTCGGCGTTGTGCACCGAGAGCCAGCCCTGCAGCGCATCGGGCAGCAAGCTGAAGATGCCGAAGTACCAGAGCATGAGCTGCACCAGGGTCGGCACGTTGCGGTGGTACGAGACATAGCCTGCGACCACGCGCTCGGCCAGCCGGTTCGGCGTGAGGCGCACGACCAGCAGCACGACCGCCATGGCCATGGCCAGCAGCCATGAGCCGGCCGCGATCTTCAGCGTCTCCTGCACGCCGTGCAGCAGCATGGCGCCGAACTCCGGCTTCAGCAGGATCGCGAGCAGGTCGAAGTCCTTCATGCGCGGTTCCTTTGCATGGCGTGCGGGCCCGGCCGCTCAGGCCTGCGGTGCTTCCGGCCGCGCGGTCGAGAGGCCGCCGGGCACCTGCAGCGTCGGCGTGATTTCCATGTGGCCCACGTTCACCGCGATGGGCGCCGCGATCGCGAAGGCGATGGCGTTCGCGATGTCTTCGGCCTGGGGCAACTCGTAGCCTTCGACGAAGCGCTTGTAGGTCTCTTCGGAGTCGCCGTGCACGTGCGCGAAGATGTCGGTGGCCACGCGTCCCGGACAGATCTCGGTCACGCGCACGCGCTTGCCGAAGCAGTCGATGCGCAACTGGCGCGACAGCATGCTCACCGCCGCCTTGGTCGCGTGGTAGGTGCTGTTGCCGCCGAAGTTGTAGGCCGCGGCAATCGAGCTGATGTTGACCACGTGGCCCCGGTCGCGCGCGGCCATGCCGGGCACCACCAGCCGGCACAGGTGCAGCACGGCGCGCAGGTTTACGTCCACGAGCAGGTCGATGCCCTCGGCGTCGGCCTTGAGGATGGAGCCGGGGCGGTCCACGCCGGCGTTGTTGACCAGCACGTCGAATTCGATTTCCTGCGTGAGGCGGGTGATTCCGGCGAGGTCGCTCACGTCGATGGCGTGCGGAATGCAGCCGGTGCGCGCGGCCAGCTCGGCCAGCTTGTCGGCGCTGCGCGCGAGTGCATGGACCGTGAGGCCTTCCTTGCACAGGCGCTCGACGACGGCGGCACCGATGCCCGATGAAGCGCCCGTCACCAGCGCGGTCTTGTAGTCGGAAAACGGCATCTTTTTTCTTTCGTTGAAGCGGGAGGTCGCTGCGTTGATTCACTGTAGCGAGCGCCCCCTCGCTGCGCCAAGACGGATTGGCTGTGGAGCGATAAGGCGCCCTTATGTCGCCCGCGATCCGTGCATATGGGTAAGGGTAAGCACCATGTTCGTGCCCTTATGCGGGCCGCATCAGGTCGATTGCCTGGAGATGGGCACGATGCGCCCCGCCTGCTCGACCACGCCACGCACGGCGCGGGCCAGGTCCACGGCGCCGGGCGTGTCGCCGTGCAGCAGGATCGAATGCACGCGCATCGGGATCTTCCTGCCGGTGCTGCTGGTGACGGTGCCGTCTTCCAGCAGCTGGCGCACGCGCGCGAGCACCGCATCGCGCTCGTGGATGACCGCGCCGGGCAGCTTGCGCGGCACCAGCAGGCCGTCGTCGTCGCAGGCGCGGTCGGCCAGGAAGGTGGTGCGCACGCGCAGGCCGCAGCGCGCGGCGGCGTCTTCGATGGCGCGGCTGGCGGAGGAGCTGATGGTGAGCGTGGGATCGAAGTCCGCCACCGCACGCGCCAGCGGCTCGGCGAATGCGGCGTCGGCCGCGGCCATGTTGCCGAGCGCACCATGGAAGCTCATGTGCGTCATGCGGTGGCCGGCGGTGCGCGCCATGCCTTCCAGTGCACTCAACTGATAAAGCACATAGGCGACGAGCTCCTTCGTCTCGATCTGCATCGGCCGGCGGCCGAACCCGAGCAGGTCGGGAAAGCCCACATGCGCTCCCACGTCGACGCCGCGTTGGCGCGCCATGCGCACGGTGCGGTCCATGATGACCGGATCGCCCGCGTGGAACCCGCATGCCACGTTGGCGGAGGAGACGATGTCCAGCAGCGCCTCGTCCTCGCCCATGCGCCAGGGGCCGAAGCCTTCGCCGAGGTCTGCGTTCAGGTCGATGTCCATGGAGTGTCCTTGCTCGTCAGAGGAGATGCAGTTCGACCAGCGGCGTGCCGTAGCCGACCGCCACGCCGTCGGCTGCGTGAATACCGTCGACGATGCCGGACTGCGGCGCGGTCACCGGCAGCAGCAGCGGGCCTATCTTCAGCAGGCCCACGGTCTGGCCGGCTTCCACGCGGTCACCGATGCGCACCAGCGGCGTGGCGGCCAGCGGATGGCTGTGCAGGAAGACGCCGAGCGAAGGGGCGCGGATTGGCAGGGTCTCGGCTTCTCTCAGCTCGACGGGCAGTTCCACGATGTCGTCGCCGCGCCGGCCGAGGCGCAGCGTGCCTTGCGGCGTGTTCAGTTCTAGCAGGCCGATGTCGGTGCCGGCCAGCCAGGCGGACAGTTGCGGGATGCGCAGGGTGATGTCCTGCATGTCAGGTTCTTTCCCGGTGCTGGTGTTCGGGGCGCAGTTGTCCAGGGCGGGTGCACAGGCCACCGGGTACTCCCCTCCGCGAATGTCCCCCGGCCTTCGGCCTCCTCCTTGATTTCGCTGCGGGGAGCACCCGATGCCCTGTGCACTCGGACACGCTGCTGGTGCGCAGCCGATCGACGACCGCTGCGCGTGACGAGCACGACGATGGGGTGCCTTGCGCAGCGAAATCAAGGAGGAGCCGAAGGCGGGGGACATTCGCGGAGCAAGGTACCCCGTCGGCGGGATCGCGCCCTGAACAGCGACCGTCCAACACGACAGCTCGACGAACACAAGAGCAGCTTTTCATCCTAGTGCCTCGCCACGAAAACAGGCGCACCTCGATGCAGTTCCACCATCCGCGCCACCTTGTCGAGCCAGGCCCGCACTTCGTCAAGCGCGGCCACAGCCTCGTCCCAGTTGGTCTCGATGAAGCGCATGCGGCTGCCGATGGGCGCCTGGCCGAGCCGCCACATGTCGGCCTCGATCACCGTGCCGAACTTGGGGTAGCCGCCCGAGGGCTGGGCATCGCGCATCTGGATGATCGGCTGGCCGCTGTGCGGCACCTGGATCACGCCCGGCACGATGCCGTGCGAGCGCAGTTCCATCGGTGCGATGGGGCGCAGCGCCTCACCTTCGAGGCGGTAGCCGTAGCGGTCGCTCTGGGAGGTGATCTTCCATTCGCCGGCCCAGAAGGCGTCGCGCGATGCCGGCTCGAAGCCCATGTATTCGGCTGCGGGCAACACGCGCACTGCGGCCACGCCATCGCGCTCCAGCGGCAGTGCGAGCGCGGGCGGCACCAGGCCGAAACCGGTGCGGCAGGCCTGGCCCGCACCTGCGGCGCGCAACACGTCGCCCCGCCGCAGCGCGCGACCTTCGTGGCCGCCGAAGGCGCCACGCAACTGCGTGCTGCGCGAGCCCAGCACCTCGGGCACATCGACGCCGCCGGCCACGCACAGCATGGCGCGGCTGCCGCGGTGGGCGCCGCCTTGCGGCAGGCCTAGCGTCAGCACTTGTCCGGCCCGTGCCTGGTGAACCCACCACGGGAGCAACGGTTGCTCGTCCAGCCGGGCCGCGCAGTCGGCGCCGGTCAGCGCGAACGCGCAGTCCTCGTCGAAGCGCACCTTGAAGGGAAACACCGGCACTTCGATCGCCGCCGCGCCGAGCGCATTGCCCAGCAGCAGGTTGCCGGCCGCGAGCGCCAGGTTGTCCATGGCGCCCGAGGTGCCTACGCCCCAGCGCAGGCTGCCGGTGCGGCCCAGGTCCTGCACGGTGGCGAGGGCGGCCGATGAAAGCACTTCGATCATCGGACGATGCCCTCCACGCGAAAACGGATCATGTCGCCCGGCTGCAGCATCGCAGGCGGGTCCTGTGCCGGATCGAAGAAGGACATGGCCGTGCTGCCGATGGTGTTCCAGCCGCTAGGACCGGCCGAGGCCGACACGCCGGTCTGCGCGCCGCCGATGGACACCGCGCCGCCCGGAATGCTGAGCACCGGCACCTTGCGGCGCGGCGTGGCGATGCGCGCGTCCATGCCGCCCAGGTAGCAGTAGCCGGGGTGGCTGCCCAGCGCATACACCGGGTAGAGCGGGGCGCTGTGCAGTTCGACGATCTCGTCGATGTTCAGGCCCGTGTGCGCCACCACGTCGGCCATGTGCGGGCCGCCTCCGCCGCCGTAGACCACGGGCAGCTCGACGATGCGACCTTCCCGCGGCTGCGCGACGGCGGCATCCCACGCATCGCACAGGCGCGCCTCCAGGGCCTCGAGCGCGCCCGGGCCGCGCGGCGGGCGCGCGAAGGTCAGCATCAGGTTGTTCATGCCCGGCACGGCTTCGCGGATCTCGGGCCAGGTCTGCGCCTCGCGCGCCAGCGCCCAGATGCGTTGCTGCGCGCCGAGGTTCATCTCGCCGGGCGCTTCCAGGAGCAGCGCGGTCGTGCCCAGCAGGCTGATCGATGGCCGTTGTGTGTTCACGCCGCGCTCCGTTGCTGCAGCCAGCGTTCGAGGTGATGGATGTCCACGCCGCCGACGGCAAAGCCTTCGTCGCACAGCAGTTCGCGGTGCAGCGGCACGTTGGTCGCGATGCCGTCGATGCGCATCTCGGCGAGCGCCAGGCGCATGCGGTCGAGCGCGTCGGCGCGCGTGCTGCCGTGCACGATCAGCTTGGCGATCATGGAGTCGTAGTAAGGCGGCACGCGGTAGCCAGCGTTGGCATGCGAATCGACACGTACGCCGAAGCCGCCGGGCACCTGCCAGCGGGTGATGCGCCCGGGTGCGGGCGCGAAGGTATCGGGGTTCTCCGCGTTGATGCGGCATTCGATCGCGTGGCCCTGGCAGCGCACCTCGCGCTGCGACAGCCCAAGCCGCTCACCGCGCGCCATGCGCAACTGCTGCTGCACGATGTCGATGCCGGCGGTCATCTCGGTCACCGGGTGTTCGACCTGCAGGCGGGTGTTCATCTCGATGAAATAGAAGGCGCCCTTCTCGTAGAGAAACTCGAAGGTGCCGACGCCGCAATAGCCGATCTGCCGGCAGGCGGCCGCGCAACGCTCGCCCACCTCGGCCATCAGCGCATCGTCGATGCCAGGGGCCGGCGCCTCCTCGATCACCTTCTGGTGGCGGCGCTGCAGCGAGCAGTCGCGGCTGCCGAGCCACACGGCGTTGCCGTGGCTGTCGGCCAGCACCTGGATCTCGACATGGCGCGGATGCAGCAAAAATTTCTCGATGTAGACCTCGGGGTTGCCGAAGGCCTGGCGCGCTTCCTCGCGCGTCAGCGCCATGGCATCGAGCAGCGCCGCTTCGTCGTGCACCACGCGCATGCCGCGCCCGCCGCCGCCGCCCGCGGCCTTGACGATCACCGGGTAGCCGATCTCGCGGGCGAGGGCCTGGATGGCTGCCGGGTCTTCGGGCAGCGCCTCGTCGGGCCCCGGCACGCAGGGCACGCCGGCCTTGCGCATCGCGCGCTTGGCCGAGACCTTGTCGCCCATGGTGCGGATGCAGGCGGCACTGGGGCCGATGAAGACGAGCCCCGCTTCTTCGACACGCGCCGCGAAGCCCGCGTTCTCCGACAGGAAGCCGTAGCCCGGGTGGATCGCCTGCGCGCCGCTGACTTCGGCGGCGAACAGGATCGCGGACTGGTTCAGGTAGCTCTGCCCCGGCGCCGAAGGCCCGATGCACAGCGCCTGGTCGGCCTGCGCGACGTAGCTGGCCTCGCGGTCGGCTTCGGAATGCGCGACCACGGTCTTCAGGCCCAGGCCCCGGCAGGCGCGCAGGATGCGCAAGGCAATTTCGCCGCGGTTGGCGATGAGGACGGTATCGAACATCGCTCTGCCGTCTTCAGCCGAAGCGGAACAGCGGCTGTCCCGCGTCCACTTCCTGGCCCGACTGCACGAGCACGGCCTGCACGGTGGCGGCGGTGTCGGCGCGGACTTCGTTGAACATCTTCATGGCCTCGATCACGCAGAGCATCTGGCCGGCCTCGACGGCCTGCCCCGGCTGCACGAAGGGCGGCTCGCCCGGTGCGGGCTGCAGGTGCACCACGCCGTAGAGCGGTGCGAGGCATTCGGCTGCGACGGTCGATGCCGGTTGTGCGGATGCCGCAGACGCCCTTCGCACGACCGCCGGGCTTCGCACTGCGGGCGCAGTCGACAACGCCGACTGCTTCACCAGCCGCAGCGTGCTGCCGTCTTCGCTGTATTCCAGTTCCGCGAGGTCCGATGCGGCGAGTGCGTCGATGAGCGTCTTGATCTGTTCCTGCTTCATGCCGGGCTGTCTGTGGCGACAGAACATCCTTGGTGACCGATGCGTTCCGCGAACGCATAACGGCAGGCATGAAAGGTAACGGGCCGCGGGCACAAAGCCCAAGACGGAATGACTGTGCCGGGATAAGGCCGGCTTATGACGGAAGGTTCAGGACAGCGCGGCCAAGCCGGGCTCGGGCGTTGCCGCGAAGGTGCCGGCCAGGTCGACCACGAGCTCCAGCAGGATGCTCTTGACCGCCTGCGCGGGCTCCGAAAGCGGCAGGTGGTCTGACTGGCACAGCGCCAGCGGCGCCTCGATGACCGGATCGACGATCTGGAACTGCCAGGCACCGCAGGACGCCACCACCTCGCGCGCCATCGACGCCGGCAGGATGGTGGCACCCAGCCCGTCGGCGATGGCCGCGGTCAGCGTGAAGGCCGATTCGATCTCGGCCACCACGCGCGGCACCATGCCCGCGCGCACGAAAGCCGCATCGACCAGCTTGCGCACCACGTTGTAGGGGCGCGGAAGAAAGAGCTCGATGTCGCGCAGGTCGGCCAGCTTCACCGGCTGTGCCGGCACCGGCATGGCGGCCGGCCCGACCAGGAACAGCGGCTCCTTGAGCAGCGGCTGGAAGCTCAGGCCATGGATGGCCTTGTCGCCATAGAGCACGGCCAGGTCCATGCGGCCGTTCATGATGAGTTCGCTCAGCGTGGTGCCGTAGTTCTCGTTCAGGTAGAGCAGGATGCCGGGGTGGCGCGCACGCACGGTGCGCAGCAGCGGCAGCGAGAGCGCCGAGGCCGCGGTGCCGGGCGCAAGGCCCACCGACACCTGGCCCGAGAGGCCTTCGCCGGCCGCTTCCATGTCCACGCGCGCCTGCTCGCACTGGCGCAGGATGATCTGCGCATGCCGGTACAGCACCTTGCCGGCCTCGGTCGGCGTGACGCCGCGCTTGGTGCGCACGAGCAGCTGCTGGCGCACCTCGCCCTCGAGCGTGGCCAGTTGCTGGCTCAGCGCGGGCTGGGCGATGAAAAGAACCTCGGCCGCCTGCGTGAGGCTGCCGATGTCCACGATCTTCACGAAATATTTGAGGCGTCGCAGGTTCACGCCTTCTCCCCGAAGCAAAAGCCGAGCCTAGCACCGCCCCCGCGCAGCAGCCATCAGGGCTCACCATAAGCTCTGCCTATACGACCAGTGCAATCTCGTCTTGGCCTCGCCGGGGCGTTGTGCGTACCGTTCGGTCCATGCCATCTCCAACCCAGGAAGACATGTGACCCCCTCCCGCATTGCCGCCCGCGTGCGGCGCATCAAGCCCTCGCCCAGCACCTCGGCCGCCGACCGTGCCAACGAACTGCGCCGCCAGGGCAGGTCGATCGTGAACCTCGTGGTGGGCGAGCCCGACTTCGACACGCCGCCCCACATCCGGCAGGCCGCCGCCGCCGCCATCGAGAAAGGCGCGACGCGCTACACGCTGATGGCCGGCACGGTGGAGCTGCGCCAGGCCATCGTCGCCAAGCTGGAACGCGAGAACGGCCTGCGCTACGCGATGAACGAGATCATCGCCACCAGCGGCGCCAAGAGCGCGATCTACAACGCCTTCGCGATCACGCTGGAGCCGGGCGACGAGGTGATCGTTCCCGCGCCCTACTGGGTGTCGTACCCCGACATGGTGCTGGCCTGCGAGGGCACGCCGGTCACCGTGGCCTGCCCCGAAGCCAACGGCTTCAAGCTGACGCCCGCGCAGCTGGAGGCAGCCATCACGCGGCGCACGCGCTGGCTGCTGATCAACTCGCCGAGCAACCCGACCGGCGCGAGCTACACGGCCGCCGAGTACAGCGCGCTGGCCGAGGTGCTGCTGCGCCATCCGCATGTGCTGGTGATGACCGACGACATCTACGAGCACATCCGCTTCGATGGCGAGGCTACGCCGCACATCCTCGCGGCCGCACCCGCGCTGCGCGAACGCACGCTGGTGGTGAACGGCGTCTCCAAGACCTATGCGATGACGGGTTGGCGCATCGGCTATGCGGCCGGACCGGTCGACCTTGTCAAGGCGCTGGACACGCTGCTGTCGCAGTCCACCGGCAACTGCTGCTCGGTGAGCCAGGCGGCCGCGGCCGCGGCGCTGAACGGCGACCAGGGCTTCGTGGCCGAGAGCGTGGCCGTCTACAAGCAGCGGCGCGACCGCACGCTGGCGCTGGTCAACGCGATCCCTGGACTGAGTTGCGCGACGCCGCCCGGCGCGTTCTACCTGTACATCGACTGCGGCGGCCTGATCGGCAAGACCACGCCCGAGGGCAAGCGCCTCGCCGAAGACGGCGACGTGGTGATGTACCTGCTCGAAACCGAGGGCGTGGCCGTGGTCGCAGGCACCGCGTACGGTCTCTCGCCCTACTTCCGTCTTTCCATTGCCACCGCCATCGAGACGCTGGAAGAAGGCTGCGCGCGCATCGCGCGGGCCGTGGCTGCCCTGCGCTGAAGCGCTCGCTACCCAACAATCCACGAGGACAACGCCCGTGCCCTACAAAGCCATCCGCAAGAACCCGTCTGCCGCACCGGCAGCCCCCGAGATCCTCGCCGCGCTGCGGGAGCTTCCCGTCGCAGCGCTGAGCGACAACATGCATCGCAACATCGGCAGCACCGGCCTGCATCCCTACCATCGCCCGGTCGCCCGGACCATGGCGGGCACCGCCGTCACCGCGCGCTCGCGCGGGGGCGACAACCTCACCTACCTGCGCGCCCTGGAGTTCTGCCGGCCCGGCGACGTGCTGGTGATCGATGCGGGCGGCGACCTCAACAACGCGGTGGTCGGCGGCATCCTGTCGTTCTACGCCGCGCACATCGGCATCCTGGGCGTCGTGGTCGATGGCGCGATCCGCGACGTGGCCGAGGTCAGCGCGCGCGAGTTTCCGGTCTATGCACGCGGCGTGACCCATCGCGGCCCCTACAAGGACGGCCCCGGCGAGATCAACGTGCCGGTGTCGGTCGGCGGCATGGTGGTCAATCCGGGCGACATCGTGGTCGGCGACCAGGACGGACTGATGGCCTTCGCGCCGGACGAGGCCGCGCTTTTGATCGAGAAGGCGCGGGCGCACCTGGAGACGGAAGCGGAGACCATCCGTGCGATGAAGGAAGGCCGCTGGGACCGCGCCTTCATCGACGCGCTCGAGGCGCGCTGCGCCAACTGAGACTGTCGGCTGCGCATCGGGCCGCCATGGCCGATGCGCGGCGATCGACATGCGGCCTGCAGGGGCAGGCCGCGCCGGCCTCAATGAACGAAGTGGCCGCCCGCGCCGATCATCGTCATCTCGACGAACCGTGAGCCGTTGTGGTTCTCGGGCGTGAAGGAGACCACGAAGCCGCCCGCATCCCAGTTGCGCATCGTCTCCAGCGCGGTCACCAGCCTGGCGCGCGTGAGATCGCGCCCGGCCCGGCGCAGTCCCTCGACCAGGGTCTTCGCCGCGAGGAACCCCTCCATGGAGCCGAAGCTCATGCCCGGCACGCCGGCCTTCTGCATGGCCTGGGCATATTCGTTCTGGATGGGCGAGGCCTTGCTCCAGGGGAAAGGCACCACTTCGGCGACCATCACGCCCGGGCCGTTGCTGCCCAGCTCGTCCGCCAGCGCCTTGCCGCCGACGAAAGAAACGCTGACGAACCGCCCGGTGTAGCCGTCCTTCTTCATCTCCTTGACCAGCGCCGCACTCGACGTGTAGGAGCTGATCAGGATGACGGCGTCAGGCTTGGCCGCCAGCAGCGTCTTGCTGGCACCGACCACGTCGGTGCTGTGCCGCTCCACCGGCGCCGTCGCGATCACCTGCAGGCTTCGCTTGGCCTTGGCCTTCTGCACGGCATCGAGCCCGGCCTTGCCATAGGCGTCGTTCTGGTGGAAGACTGCAACGCTCCGGGTGCCCGTGACCGCCAGTTGATCGAGGATGTAGTCGGCCTCGTCGAGGTAGCTCGCCCTGAGGTTGAAGACATGGCGGTTGAGAGGCTCGCGCAGTGCGCTCGCCCCTGTCACCGGCGCGAAGAACGGCACCTGCGCGGCCGTGACGATGGGCAGCGCCGCCAGCGTGGTCGAGGTGCCGACATAGCCGATCAGCGCCAGCACCTGGTCCTGCTCCAGGAACTCGGTGGTGTTCCTGGCGGTAACGGCCGGATCGTAAGCATCGTCCTTGACGCGCAGTTCGATCTTGCGGCCATTGACGCCGCCGTTCTCGTTGACCTGCTGGAAGTAGATGCGCGCGCCAAGGTTGAAGTCGTTGCCCAGTTGCGCGGACGGGCCGCTGAAAGGCGCGGACTGCCCGATCACGATCGGCTCGTCGGCGGCCTTGTCCCTGGCAAGGGAGGGCAACGCGACAAGCGAGCAGGCGGCAGCGGCGCAGGACGCCAGCAGGGAACGCCTGTTCAGGTTCGGCATCGGTAGGTTCGATTCTTTTCGGGCATGTGTGGATCCGTTGGCTGGATGAGATCGAAGGCCGCCGGCCTCAGAAATTCATCTGCTTGTCCGCGTCCTGCGTCTTGCGACGGCCCAGCGCGAGGTTGGCGCGTGCCTTGTCCAGCACGACGTAGATGAACACGCCTTCCTTGGAGGCCGAGGGGCGGATGATGTGGTAGTGCTTGCCCAGCGTGATCAGCATGTCCTCGATCACGTCGTTCAGCCCGAGGGACCGCATGGTCTTGAGCTTTGCGCGCACGACCTCGGTGTTGCCGGCCGCGGCGATCTCGATGTCAACGCCCGAGCCTACCGAGCCGAGGATCATGCCGCTGGCCGAGTCGACCACGGCCGCGCACATGGCGCCGTCGATGGTCATGATTTCGTCGAGGGTCTGTTTGATGGTTGCCAAGTTGTTCTCCAGTGAAAAAAAGGGTTCAAGAAAATGCGGCCTTGCCGCTCGGTGGGTCATGCGTCGGTGAGGGTCTTGGCCAGCTGCGCGGCCCTGTAGGCAACCAGCGCCAGCACGGCCGTGTCGCGGGCGAGCACATTGATGACGAGTTCGACGTCGCGCCGCGGCACGCTGCAGAAAACCGCGAAGCCCGACTCCGTCTGCACGATCACGCTCTTGTGGCGGCCCAGGTGCGCCTCTTCCGAGACGACGCTGGCAATGGCCACGATGGAGCTGGCCATCGCCGCGACGCGGACGGGGTCCGCATCGCCGATGACCGCGGAGGCCACGTTGAAGCCGTCGATGGTCGCGATCACCGCGGCCGTCACGCCGTCCAGGTCGTCGATCAGCTTGCGTGCCTCGCGCTGCGCGTGCGCGGCTGCGGTACGGGACAGGCCGTGTCGATCAATCATTTGCTCTCTCTCCCACAATCAGCTTCGAGTTGCACCAGCAGCGTGTCGATCAGCAGGACCACGTCGTTCCTGTTTCGCACGTCCACTTCGAGGATCGGATGCACCCGGCCGGTCTCGGCGAGCGCTTCCGCGTAGTCGTCCAGGCTTGGCACCGGATGCGCCTGGAGCCGCCCCACGCCGATGACGCACGGCATCGTGCGAAGCGCCTCGGCAAAGCCGGTCATGTAGACGGCCAGGTCGGCCAGAGGATCGGGGCGCGAGTTGTCGGTCAGGACGATCACGCCCAGCGCGTTGCGCACGAGAATCTTCCAGAGGAACTCGAAGCGCGCCTGCCCGGGCGTGCCGTACATGCGGACGCGGTCCCCGCTGTCCAGCGTGAGCATGCCGAAGTCCAGGCCCACAGTGGTGCGCTCCTTGTCGACCGATGCGTCGGAGTTGCGCACGTCGGTCATGACCGGCGCCACATCGCTCACGCATCCGATCGCCGTGGTCTTGCCGGCGCCCATGGAGCCGGTGAACAGGATCTTGTATTCCTTCATGACGCCGCTCCGAGGCCCAGCCGCCGGCGGATGCCGCCGATGAGGCCGCGCATGAACTCGCCGCCCGCCGGGGCGGAAGGTCTCTGCACGCGCGGCGATTCCGCATACGCCCTCGCCGCGGGTGATTCCACATACGCCCTTGCCGCGGGCGGTGCCACGTGCTGTTCCAGCATGCCCGCCGAGCGCAGCGTCTGCAGGAACATGACGCACCGTGGAAGCGGGATCTCGCCCAGTTCGGCCAACTCGAGCGCGCTCAGCGTGCGGCGCGCCAGCAGGCTGGCCATGCGCACCTTGTCGGGGTCGTTGCGCAACAGCAGGGCCGAGGGCCAGCGGCGCAGCGTGAAGCGGACCGAATCGGAAACCTCGACCTTCGGCGCGGCCCGCTCTTCCAGGATCGACCGCGCGGGACGCACGGCCTGCAATGCGCGCTCGGTGCTCTTGAGCCATTGCTGCAGCCTGTCGGCGCGTATCGGCCGCTCCAGCGTATGGGGCGCGCTGCCCGAATGCATGCGCGTGAGCGCAAGCACGACGCCGGACATGCGGGCGCACTCGGCGCGCTCGCTCGCCGTCGCGCTCTCGTCGACCAGCAATGCGTCGTAGGGCGGCGCATTGACCATCGTCCAGGGAAAGGAAAGGTCGCATGCATACAGCTGGACGATGGTGCGGATCACGGCCACTTCGGGCGCGGGCAACCTGTAGACCCCGAGTCTCAGAACCGACATGTCTCGTCTCCTTTGCGCATCAAGTTCCACATCAGTTCACCGCCGGGACTTCGCGCCAGTTCAGGAGGCGCAGGGAGATGCCCTTGCTCGGGTCGTAGTCCACATCCTTGGGGCCTCCATTGGCACCTGCGATGGCACGGACGTCTCGAGTGGTTGCTCCGGTTGCGCCATTGGTCCGGGTCACGTCGACGAATCCCAGCTCCGTGACCGCGGTGGGAGACTCCACATAGCCCGTCCTGGCAGGCAGCAGCACCGACTGCCCCGAGCCGTAGTTGAGGATGTAGATCCGGCTGCGTCCCGAAGGGCTGCAGGCATCGCCCGTGGTCAGCAGGCTCGAGAAGGCCACCAGGCCGTTGAAGGCCGACGGGGTGGAGACCATGCGCCAGCTGACCGTGCTGTCGGTGCCGAGCTCCAGATACCAGCCCATCGAGGTGTTCGACAAGGTGATGCCCGTGGTCGGGTCCGACACCTGCATGAGTTGGCTGCGCGTGATCGGGGTCTTGACTGCATTGAAGCTGCCACCCGTGCCGTCGAGAATCGCGTAGAACGACTGCGCAGCCTTCGAGTTCACATCGGACGAGTCCAGCAGCTTGCCGGTTCCGAGCAGCACGAAGCGCTTGCGCGTGACGGGGTTGATCTCGATCAACGGCGCGGTGGTGACGGGTTGCGCATTGCCGGAAGAATCGGCCAGCGTGGCCAGCAAGGTCGGCGCCGGGTAGGCCGCGCTGCTGCCCTTGGCGGCTGTGAGATCGAAGCGCCAGAGCTGTCCATCGAGGTCGGCCGCATAGACGGCATCGGCCGTGTTGTCGGCAAAGTCGGTGATGAAGGAGGACGCCTGCGCGAGGCCATTGGAGGACGTGGGCGTATCGATCTTCTCGAGCAGCGCACCGTTCCTCGGATTGACGATGTACAGGTGGCCCTTGCCGTCGCTGTTGTCGTAGCCCGAGGTCAGGATCACGACCCAGCCGTACTTCCTGGTCTTGGCCACCGTGGGCGCGCCGTAGCTGTAGCCCATGGTGGGGTCGGTGAACTCCCACTTCACCTTGCCTGCCACCGCGGCTTCGCTGTCCATGCTTGCGGGGTCGGTCACGTCGATGGCGTAGTAGCTCCTGCCGCCCTTGCCGAGGCCACCGATCAGCAGGCTGTGCCAGTCGGCGCCGTTGCCGCTGCTCGCGGTGGTGAATGCGCCGCCGGCGCTGTTCAGGTCCATGTCGTAGACCACCGGCGTCGCATCCACGTAGTAACGGTGGGCGTACTTGGGGTTGCCCAGCTGTGCGAGCCCATCCACCTGCGGCGTGCCGTTCGCCCCCTGGAACAGGGCGGCCGGCACATAGGCGAACTGCTCGGTCCCGGCCGTGGCGCCGTCGAGCGTGCCATTGAACGCATGCAACATGCCGTCGTTGGCACCGACATAGACCATGGTGGGACGCGCGGCCCACTTGGTCTTGAAGGCCGCGTAGCCCGGGTTGCTCTTGTCGGAATAGCCGGTGCTGGGCGGGCCCACGGGCGTCACCTTGGCGTTGACGATGTCACCCAGAAGCAGGGCGCGGCTGCGCAGCGCCCGGGTGCTTTCGGCCACCGTCGAGGTGGCCTCGTTCTTGCGGTCGCCGCGCAGATAGTTGAGGTAGTCGGTGCTGCTGGTGGTGGTGGCGTAGGCGGGCGCGAGCGCGGCCAGTTGTGCCGAGGTCACGCTGCCTGCGCGGAAGGCCACGCCCTTGCTGCCGTCCCATGTCGCGATGCGGCGCGCCGTGTCCCAGCCGCCGTTGGCCAGTTGGGCTTCGAGCGTGGTGCTGGAGGTCCAGACCGGCGCGGTGGACGGCGTGCCGTCGCTGGCGAAGGTGAGCCTGCTGGCGGTGACCACGCCCGTCCATCCCTTGGTGTCGTACTGCGACGCATACGAGGCGGTTCCGGTGGCGGCGGCCTGCGCGGAGGAGAGCGAGAAGGAGGTGCTGTAGGCCTTGATCGCGTTGGCGATGTCGGTGAATGCGGCGCGCAGGCCGCTCACCATCTGCCCGGCGTTGCCGGCCAGGAAGTAGTTGTCGGGCCGCAGGCGCCGGTTGCCGTTCATGTCGATGCTGTCGCCGGCGGTGTTCCACCACTCCTGCGTCAGCGGCGTGGTGGTGTTGGCCGGGTCGTAGTTCGCGGGCAGGCTGAAGCCGCCGTACTTGGCCGCCAGGTAGTAGGGATTCCGGTCCTCGGCCCGCTGGAACTCCATGACGTCCATCCAGTAGGTGGAGACGTTCTGGAAACCCGCCAGGTCCGCCCGCAGGTCGTTGACGTGCGCGCCGTAGGCCAGGCCCGCCATGAAGTTGGTCGCACCGGTACTGCTTTTCAACCAGGGGGTCAGCGTCAGGCCTTCGAGCGTCTGCACGTTCTTCGTCCATGCATCTGCCTTGTTGAACGTGTCCAACTTGACAGCGTCGGGAATGGGGCGGTCCCGGCTGACGCGGCTTCCTGCCACGTTGTAGTCGTAGTGCGTGTGGTCGTCGCCGATGCCGAGGATGAAATTCTTCTGGCACGAGTAGGCGATGGGGTCCTTGTCCTTCCAGCCCGTCACTGCGGGAAAGCCGTCGAGCCGGGCCTCCCGGCCCTCCACGCCGGCTGCCACCGAGTTGGTCCACTCGGGCACGTTGTCCAGGTTCTCGAAATACCGCAAGGCGGCGTAGTAGAGCTCGCTGACGTTGTCGTTCGTCATGTAGCTCCGGGCGGTCTCACCGAACTTGTTGAGATAGTTCATCACCCCGCTCTGCGCGACGCCACTCGCATCGGCGGAGGTCTTGTCGGGATTGGTATTCATGATGCCGGTCGTGGCATCCCACTCGCCACGGGCGTTGTCGATCACCGAGGTGGACAGCGGCTGCGGGTACGTCGGGCCGATGAAGCCCATCGGCGCGCGCATCACGCCGCCCTGCTGCGTCTCGCCGCCTGCGTTGAGGAAGGAGAAGGTGCTGTAGCGGATCTTGTTGGCGTTCTGCTGCAGCAGCCCTTCGGGCTTGTAGTTCTTGCCGTACTTGACGCAGTTGGCCTCCACCCCGCCGGCATCGGCGCCGGTGTCGCACACCTTCACCCGGACATAGACCTTGTAGACCGACTTCGCGTTGTCCGAACTGTTCGCGTCGCCAAGCTTGCGCAGGTCTTCCCCGGCGGCGGTGGGGTCGCCCGTCGCGGTGAACACCATGGTATTGCCGCGCGACCAGATGCTCGAGTTGAAGTTGCTCCAGTTGCTGAAGGGGGTGACGGAGGACACCAGTGCGCCGGGCAGGTTGTGTCCGGTGGGCTGGTCGGTCCCTCGCAAGGGAAAGTTGAGGAAGGTGCCCTGGTTCGAGCCCCACGCCTTCTCCAGGATGGTCTCGTCCAGCGTGTCGACGCTGCGGTAGCCACCGGAGAGCGCCCAGCGGAACGGGTCGATGGTCTGCATCGTGGCCCAGTTCATGAAGTTCCCGCTCCACTGGCCAGAGCAGCTGTGCTTGCTGGTGCCCGTGGCCGCGCCTGCCGGCTGAAAGTAACTCTCGGATGCGTCGCCCTTCTTGCCGGCCGTCTTCACATACCGGTAGGTGTAGCACTTGCGGGGATCGAAATAGCCCAGGTACTCGGTGGCATCGGCATAGTCGTTGAGGTTCGCCACGCTGATCGCGGTGGGGTATTCCACCGACAGCGCCAGCGCGAGATTGCCGGGCACATCGGACGAGGCGAACACCGGCTGGTCCGACAGTTTCGCGGTGGCCGCGACCGCGACGGTGCACGACAGGCCCAGGCACACGCCCGCGAGCGTGCCTGCAACGGAGGCCAAGGCCGACGGTCGACGAAAAACGCTTGTCATGGGGATGCGGATCTTTCCTAGTCTGGCTTGGTGAACGTCGACTGCATGAACACCTGGGTGTCGCGAGGACCAGTAACGCGCAGGCTCAGGCGGTAGATCGTTGCGGTGGGTGGCAACGGTCGCGCGCTTCCGCCGGTGCCGCCGGCCGGGGCCGCGGACGACTGCACGCACCCGGTGCTGGTGGCCGGGCCGGTGCTGCTGCAGAGGCGATCGATCACATAGCGGATGCTGACCTGCGCCGCCGCGTCGACGATGTCCTTGTCGGCCTTGCCTACGGTGTCGAAGGTCTTGTCGTCCAGCAGCGCGAGCGGCACGCCCTGCGTGTTGGTGTCGAGCTTGGTTGCCTTGAAGTTCTCGCCGGGCAGGTCGCTGGTCGCGTTCGCAAGCGGACCGCCGCTGGCCATCTTGTTGGCCAGCACGAAGGACACGGCACGTTCACCCTGGTTCACGAGGTCGCGCCTGAAGGCCAGGTTGCCGGCGGAGGTGAGCGATGTGTTCATCGAACGCACCACCGCGACACCGCCGGCCAGCAGGATCACCAGCACGATGAGGCACAGCAGCAGCACGACGCCGCGCTGGCCTTGCGCCCGCGAGGAGGAAAAGGAGGCGCTGGGAAACTTCATGGCAGCAGCAGCATGTTGCGCAGCGGGATGGTGAATTCGACGACCCGCTGGCGGTAGCGCCGGTCGTCGTCGCTCAGCTTCACCGTCTGTGTGATCGGGTTCTTCGATGCGTCGAGGAAGTCGTTGCCGAACAGCTCGAGCTGGGCCGGCGACACGGCCTCTTTTTCCTGGCTCGCACTGCGCATGACCAGCGCGATGCGCACCGCGACGATGGTTTGCATCGTTTTCGGCGTCTGCATGACGCTCGCGATGTCATAGCCCTTCGCGCCGGGGTCCGCCCAGCTGTCGAGGATGCCGTCGCCATTGGTGTCCACGCCGTAGATCGCATGCAGTTCGGCCACGCTGTCGGCGAGCGCCTGCGGGGTGCCGCCGGCGCCTTGCAGCAGGTCGTAGCCGACCAGCGTGCGGTTGTCGCCCACGCCGAAAACCAGGAACTGCACATTGCCGTTCGAGGGATTGCCCAGCGGCGTGACATAGGTCGAGGTGCTTGCCGCCAGTGTCTCCAGCGAGGTGGTCTTGCCGGCCGTGTAGTCCTTGTCGCTGAGGGTCAGCGCCTTGCTCGTGGTGCCGGCAACCGGCTCGAGCAGGCAGTCCGTCGTGCCCTGCTGACTGACCAGCACGAGGTCGCCCACGGACACGCCGACGGTGTTGTCCATCACGAGCGTCTTGGCGCTCCCAGGGTCCGTCAAGCCGCGCGGCACGCCGCCGGCCACGGCATCGCCGCCCATGACGACCAGCACGTCGGAGCCGGTGTCGGACTGGTTCTTGCCGATGAGCAACGGTGCCACCCGCAGGTCGGACTCGGCCTTGGACAGGAAGGCCTTCTTGAACGGCGCGGGAAAGTCGCTGGCCGGCAACTTGGTGGATGCGTTGAGCTTGCAGCCGAACACGCCCCGGTCGGTCGGCTGGATGGACTGGACCAGGCTCGAGCCGGCGCTGCGCACCGCGCGGTCGAGCACATAGGCCGCGTACGCACCGGCCTGCTCCATGTCGTTGGTCGAGGTGGTGACGCGCTTGTGCGTCTCGCCCGTCACCACGATGCTGGTGACGGCCAGCGTCACGATCAGGCCGATGACCATCGCCACGAGCAGTTCGATGAGTGTGAGACCGCGCTGCTTCATGGGAGGGTCACCCGCGTGGTGAGCGTGCTGGGCTGCTGGTCGGTGCTCGCACGATCGGGCGCTCGCCAGGTGATCTGGATCTCGGCGCTGTTGGTGGTGCCGGTCACCGGCGTGATGGTCAGCAAGCCGCTCGGCAGGCCAGCGCCCGCGGCATTGCTCACGCGCTTCTGCCAGGCCGAACCCGCGCCCGTGTCCACCGCCGCCACCGATTTGCCGAGCCACATCGCGCTGGCAACGTCGTTGGCCAGCAAGGCGGCGCGGTTGCGGTCCTGCGCGTCGGTCGAGAGGCTGATGGCCCGCGCCTGCAGGCCGATCAGCCCGAGGATGCCCAGGGAAAAAAGAAGGATGGAGACGAGCACCTCGAGCAAGGCGATGCCAGACTGCCTCTTACCGTAGGTTTTGCGCAGACTTTTCCTCATGGGCAACCGTCCGGGGAATTCGCCAGCTTGCGGGCCGGATCGCACATGCGGACCTGCCCACCCAATCCGACGAGCACCTGCAGCGGGCGGTCCGAGTTGGTCGCATTGATCTTGTAGACAGCGACAGGCGGAACAGGGTCGCAGCTGGCACCGTTCACGCCGGTGCCGGTGTTCGAGGCAAGGCGCCCCATGGCGTTGAAGCAAACGGCTGCGGGCCCTGTGATGCCGACACCGGATGCAACGTCGCCCAGCACACCTGACTGCACGAACACGCTCTTCGCATCGAGGCTGGACTTCGACACGTTGATCGACCAGTTGCTGCCGTTGCTCACCGCAGTCAGGCTCGTGTCTGGCGCGGCACTGTTGGTGAGCGAGAAGACCATCGGCCGGCTGCGGCGCAATGCTTCGGACTGTGCGAAGCGCAAGCCGTTCTGCAGCGAATCGCTGACGGTGCGCACCTTGTTGTTCGCGACCCAGGTGGTGAACGACGGCATCGCGAGCATCATCAGGACGCACATGAGCGCGATGGTCACCATCATCTCGATCAGCGTGAAGCCCGCCGCGCGGGTCATGCGGCGCTTCACGCGGGGCACGACTGGCCTCGCCGCGTCACCCAGGCCTTGTCGCAGCCTGTCCAGCCCGTCTTGTTGTTGACCGTGGTGCTTTGAATGCCGAGCTGGTTCACCGTGAAAGTGAATCCGTCGGTGGGTCCGCTTCCTTCGGCCTTCAGCAGATAGGTGGTCGACTTGTCGCCGGGGGGCGTGCCGCAGGACAACTGGAACGTGCCGAAAACGTTGGCCCTGCTCGTCGTGGAGACACAGGGCGGAACGATGCTGCCCACCTTGTCATAGGTCCGGTTGTCCTGGTAGTAGCGCTCCATGTCGGCGCGCATCGTCGACAGGCCGTTGGTGCCATCGACGAGCTGGCCGCGCAGCACGTAGTCGCGGTAGCTGGGAAGCGCGATGGACGCGAGGATGGCCACGATGGCCACGGTGATCATCACTTCGATCAACGTGAAGCCGGCACCCTTGGAGCCCGCGGCGGCCATCGCATGCCGCCGCCCTGCCGTTCTCGAAAGTCTTTGCATTCCGTCCATCCCTGCCACAAATATGTTGTTTCAACGCGAATCAAATTGAAACTGATGTGACAATTGTTTGCAGCAATGAATGCTTTTGACTAGATCGATGGATGAAATGAAGCCACTCATTTTTCAGGGCAATGACACCCGGCCCATCTACGCACCAGATGAGGGCATCCAATCCTGCTCGCTGAGCTTCTCCACCGCCATGTCGGCGAACATCGACACGGCCAGCGGACGCTGCTGGCGGCTGGGATAGACCATGCTCAGGCCACGGCCGGCCCGCGTGTATTCGGGCAGCACCCGCACCAGCCGGCCGGCGGCGATGTCGCAGGCCGTCAGGACCGAGGGCAAGGCGGCGATGCCGAGTCCCGCGCAAGCGGCCTTGCGCAGCACTTCCTGTGCATTGCTGTTGAAGCGCCCCCTGACGCGCACTTCCGTCTCCACGCCCTCCACATCCTGCAGGCGCCAGGTGGCACTGCCGCTGGCATCGGGCTGCACCACGCACTCGTGCTCGCTCAGTTCTTCCAGGGTGGCGGGCGTGCCATGCGTTGCCAGATAGGACGGGCTGGCGATCAGCTCGCCATAGCTGGCGAAGATGCGCCGCGCCACATAGCAGGAGTCCTGCAAGGGACCGCCACGAAATGCGATGTCGATGCGATCGGCGATCAGGTCGACCAGCTGGTCGCTGAGCACGAAGTCCAGCCGCACCTGCGGATGCTCGGCCAGGAACGCCTCGACCCATTCCATCTGGAAGAAATCGAAGAAGCTGGTGGGCGCGGCCACGCGCACCGTGCCACTGGGCTCGGCGTTGTCCGCAACATGCAGCTGGCCGGCCTCGATGAGTTCCTCGACCGCCGGGCCGCATCGCTCGTGGAAGGATTCGCCCGCGCTCGTCAGTGTGAGCTTTCGGGTCGAGCGCTGCATCAACCGCGTGCCCAGCCGCGCCTCGAGTTGCTGGATACGCCGGCTCACCGTGGCCGAGGGCACGCTCAACCGCCGCGCCGCCTCGGCGAAGCTGCCGCTGCGAGCCACCTGCACAAACATCGCTACTTCATTCAGATCGAGCACAAGGAATCTTTCTGTTGTTATCGCCGGGTTCGAGCCGGCTTTCTTTTTCGGTATGTCTCCAACACTTTTTTGATATCGCAAAAGGCACCAATCAGGGGCATTGCATGCATTGCAGATGCCCACCGGCGGCGGAATTGAGGTACGCCCCTCAATCCACACACTGAACAGCAGCTGACATCCCCGGGAACGCGATGTGCTTTGTAGAAAAAGCTCGCTGTCCGATCCAAGTTACAGCAGCATGTCGCTCTCGGTGGTTATAGAAACTTAACGACCAATTGACCTAATCAACTACCCGGCAGCCTCGTCAACGAGCCTTGATCCACATGCAAGCCTTTCCCGACACGACCGCATTGCGCGCGCCGCGCGCCCTGGACGACCTCCTCCTCTTTCGCCTGTGGCGTGCCACGCGCACCAGCAGGGCCATGGCGACGCGCATCGTCGAAGGAGGCTTCGGCATCACGCATCGCGAGTGGGGAATGATCGGCATGCTCGCGCAGATCGGAGAGACCAGGCCCTCGGCCCTCGCCGAGCAGTTGCAGCTGGACCGCGTGCGCACCTCGCGCGGCCTGCGCAGTCTTTTCGAGAAGCAATTGATCGAGAGGCGCCAGAACGCAGACGACGGCCGCGAAGTCCATGTGCAACTGAGCGATGCCGGATGGCAGCTCTTCGAGGATCTGTTTCCGCGCATGGCCGATCTCAACGTCGACCTGCTCAAGGGCCTCGATGCCGAGCATCACGAGATCTTTCTCGATTGCCTGTACCGCCTCGAATCGCGCGGCAATGTGCTGAACGCGCGGCAGGTCGTTCCGGAGAAGGCCGACCGCCGCTCAGGAGGCACGCGCCACCACTGGCCAAGGCATACCAGCATGGCCTGAGGGCGAGCGAGCTGACATTTCGTGGCGCCTCGATGGCGCATGTGCCACGAAATGTCAGATGACCACTTGCTCTGGCCGCCCGGAGCAAGCTTCATGCACCGTTTCACCTTATCGATCTGCGCGAGCGATCCGTGCGTGATCCGTGTGCGCGATCGGCACGCATGTTGCGGCACCGGACGCGACTCACTCACACGGTTCTGCAATGCATTCATCGGACAACGAAAACAACACCACCCTGGACCGTCGAATTTTTTGCGTCGGCGCGATCGGCCTTGCCGCTCTGGGCACAACAGCTTGCGGAGGTGGAGGCGGCAGCTTCTTCGGCGGCATCACTGCCGCGGGAACCGCGGCAGCGGATGCAGCACCTCCCGGGGCAGCCGATCCCTCCAGCGAACCTGCCGTCGCACCCGCGCCCGCGCCGGCCCCCTCCCCGGCCCCGTCTCCTCAAGCACGCAAGTTCGTACACCCCGGCCTCCTTCACACCGACAGCGACTTCGAGCGCATGCGCCAGAAGGTCAAGGACCAGGCACAACCGTGGCTCGCCGGCTGGAATGCATTGACAGGCAACGGCCGCGCGCAGCTCGGTGCGAAGCCGCGTCCGCTGGCCACGGTGATCCGGGGGGACGTCCCGGGCCAGAACTTCGCGCAGTTCTACATCGACGTCGCGCGCGCCTACCAACTCGCGCTGCGCTGGAAGGTCTCGCAGGACACGCGCTATGCCGACCTTGCCGTGGTCTTCCTGAACGAGTGGTCCTCCACGCTGAAGGAGGTCACGGGCAATGCGGACCGCTTTCTCGCAGCGGGCATCTACGGCTACGAGTTCGCGAACGCGGCCGAGATCATGCGCACCTACGACGGCTGGGCGCCGGCCGATTTCGCGCGCTTCCAGACCATGATGCTGGACATCTTCTATCCGCTCAACCACAGCTTCCTCACCGACCACAACGGCACCAACGCCACCGGCATCACCAACTACTGGGCCAACTGGGACCAGTGCACCATGGCCTCGATGCTGGCCATTGGCGTGCTCTGCGACCGGCCGGACATCTACGACGAGGCGATCAGCTACTACAAGGCAGGCCAGGGCAACGGTGCGGGCCTGCAGGCGGTCTACTACGTGCATCCCGGCTACCTCGGCCAATGGCAGGAGAGCGGACGCGACCAGGGCCACTGCACGCTGGGCATCGGCCTTGCGGGCGCCTTCTGCGAGATGGCATGGAACCAGGGCGACGACATCTACGGCTACGAGAACAACCGCTTCCTGGCCGGCGCCGAGTACGTGGCGAAGTCCAATCTTCCCAATGGCAATGGCGGCTTCTACACGGTGCCGTACATCACCAACATCAACCGGCAGGGCACGCAGTCCGTGCTGTCGACGGGCGCCCTGGGCCACCGGCGAGGCATCTGGGAAAGCGTGCACAACCACTACGCCAATCGCCTGGGCATCGCGACCCCCTACACCGCCCTGCAAGCCATCCAGATGCGCCCCGAGGGAGACGGCGGCAAGGGCGATGAACTGGGCTTCGGCACGCTGACCTTCACGCGCGATCCGCTGCCGACGGCCGGGCGGCCCAGCGGGTTGACCGCGCGCCTGCGCGGCACGCAGGTGGTGCTGTCATGGTGGGGCTGCACCGGCGCGCAGGGCTACTCGGTGCGCCGCGCGGAGCAGGCGGGCGGCCCCTACAGCGTGATCGCATCGGGCATCACCGACGTGCTCACCTTCAACGACACCGCGCTCAGCGCGACCGGCGTGTACCACTACGTGATCGTCGCGGCCACGGCCGCGGGCGACAGCGCACCGTCCAGCGAAGCGCGGGTGTCCGTGCCGCCCGAGTTGCTGCTGCAGTGGAAGCCCGATGGCGGCGCGCGCACGCCCGTCAGCCTTCCGACGGGCCTTGCGAAGAACGCCGCCGACTTCACGGTCTCGGTGAGGGTCTTCCTGGACAGCGCCGCGACGTGGGCGCGCGTGTTCGACTTCGGCTCCGGCACGCGCCGCTACATGATGCTCACGGCGCGCAACGGAAAGGGCGTGGTCCGCTACGCGATCTCCACGGTCCACGGCTACAACGAGCAGGTGATCGACGGTCCGGCGGCGCTTCCGACCGGACGCTGGGTGCATGTCGCGGTCACCCTCTCGGGCACGCTCGGAACGCTGTACGTGGACGGCATCGTCGCCGGCACCAACGCAGAGATGACGCTCACGCCCGCCGACCTCGGCGAGACGACGCAGAACCGGCTCGGCCGCTCGCAGTTTCCGGACGACCCCGATCTGCAGGGGCGCGTGGACGATTTCCGGATCTACAGCGGCGCACTCGGCGCGGCGGAAATCGCCGCGCTGGCGGGAATCTGAAGGGCTTCAAGCCACCTGCTTCGGGCGATAGCCCGCGAGTTCGTGCTTGGCGATGGCGTTGCGGTGCACTTCGTCCGGGCCGTCGGCCATCCGCAGGTGGCGGGCGTAGGCCCAGAAGTTCACCAGCAGCGTGTCCTGGCTCAGGCCCATCGCACCGAAGGCCTGCATCGCGTCGTCGATCACCTGGATGCAGTTGTTGGGCGCGATCACCTTGATCATCGCGATCTCCTTGGCCGCCACCTTGTTGCCCACCGTGTCCATGCGCCAGGCCGCGTGCAGCACCATCCAGCGCGTCTGGTCGATCAGCATCCGGCTCTTCGCGATGCGCTCGCGCCACACGCCCTGCTCGGCCAGCGGCTTGCCGAAGGCCACGCGCGACACCACGCGCTCGCACATCATCTCCAGCGCCGACTCGGCCATGCCGATCATGCGCATGCAGTGGTGGATGCGCCCCGGACCCAGGCGCCCCTGCGCGATCTCGAAGCCGCGGCCCTCGCCCAGAAGGATGTTGTCCAACGGCACGCGCACGTTCTCGAACAGCACCTCCGGATGTCCGAAGGGCGCGTCGTAGTGATTGACCAGTGCCATGTCGCGCAGCACGGTGATGCCGGGCGTGTCGGCGGGCACGATGACCATCGACTGCTGGCGGTGGCGATCGGCGTTGTCGGGGTCGGTCTTGCCCATCAGGATGAAGAGCTTGCAGCGCTCGTTCATCGCGCCGGTGATGTACCACTTGCGGCCGTTGATGACGTACTCGTCGCCCTCGCGCCGGATGCTGCAGGCGATGTTGGTGGCATCCGAAGAGGCCACGGCCGGTTCGGTCATCGCGAATGCGGAGCGGATCTGGCCATCGAGCAGCGGCTGCAGCCAGCGCGCCTTCTGCGCGGCCGAGCCGTAGCGCTCGATCACCTCGGTGTTGCCCGTGTCCGGCGCGCTGCAGTTGAACGCCTCGGCGCTCCAGTAGCGCCGGCCCATGATCTCGCACAGCGGCGCGTATTCCAGGTTCGTGAGACCCGCGCCATGTGCGGTCTCGGGCAGGAACAGGTTCCACAGGCCCGCCGCGCGCGCCTTCTCCTTGAGCTCTTCCAGCAGCGGCAAGCCGGTGTAGAAGCCGCCGCTCTTCTGCGCGTTCAGCCAGGACTGGTGCGCCTCCTCGGCCTGGCGCTTCTCGTTCGGGTAGATGTGCGCGTCCATGAAGGCGAGCAGGCGGGTGCGCAGATCCTGGACCTTGGGCGTGTAGGCGAATTCCATGCGGATGTCTTCCGGGTTGGGATGGATGGGTCGGGCAACGGTTGCGCCATGGTGCCCGGCCCGGTCCCGTCCGTCTGTCTCCTGCATGACGGCGGCGTCCCGCGCTTCAGCTCAAGGCTTGGTCGTCCACCGCAGCGCGGCCAGCAGGTTGCTGTGGTCGTCGGTCCATGTCGCCACTCCGGCGGCATCGATGGCTTCGCCGCGCTCGAGGACGACGGGGTCCTGCAGAAAGCGCGCGTCGTTCGTCAGCAGCACGTACTCCGAGGTGTGCTCCAGGGTGGCATTGCCGGGCGCGGGTTTGAATTGGACGCGCAACGCCTGCATGCCCGCATCGTCGGCCAGGCGCTTGACCACCGGCGCGAGAACCAGGTGCCGGTTGCTGATGTGGAACGCGATCACGCCCGTGGGCAGCAGGTGCCTGCGATAGAGCGCCAGCGCCTCGCGCGTCATCAGGTGCATCGGGATCGCATCTCCCGAGAAGGCGTCGACCACGATCACATCGAAGCGCTGCGAGCCGTGCGCATCGAGCTCCTGCTGCATCAGGAGGCGCGCATCGCCCTGCGCGATCTCGACCGTCGCAGCCGAGTCGGCGAGGTAAGTGAAGTGCGAGCGCGCCGCCGCCATCACGCGCGGGTTGATCTCGTAGAAGCGGAAGGTATCGCCGCTGCGCCCGAAGGCCGCCAGCGTGCCCACGCCCAGGCCGATCACGCCCACCCGCTGCGATGCACCGCGGTTCGTGAGCAGTGCGAGCCCCGCGCCCGATTCCGGTCCGTAGTAGGTGCTCGGCAGGCGCCGCTGCACCGCACCCTGCAGTTGCTCGCCGTGCGAAATGACGCCGTGCATCAGCCGGCGCGATGCGGTCAACCCGCCCGGAATGCCGAACTGCTCCACGCGCAGCGCACCATAGAAGTTGCGCACGCGCAGCATCGTCCGGTTGTCGGTTTCGAGCACGCTGGCGATGGAAAGCCAGGCCACGGCCGCCGACACCAGCGCGCCCGCCAGCCCCGCGCCCGCGGCCCATGAGCGCGCGCGCCATGCGGTGTAGCCTGCCGCGAAGCAGGCCAGCGCGGCGACCGACGCGTGAAAGACATTCGTCGACACCGCGACCGCGTCCATCCGCAGGAACGCGGCGAAGCCCACCACGACGGCGAGCGCGAACGCAAACCACACCCACTGCTGGCGTGCACGCGCGAGCCACAGGACGATGAGCCCCGGCACCGCCAGGCTCGCCGGCAGCTCCCAGTAGCCGTTGAAGAAGTGCGGCGCAATGACACCCGCGAAGATGCCGCCCACTGCGCCGCCGAGCGCGAGCAACAGGTAGAAGCGCGTGAGCCGCGCCGCCCCGGGCCGCGCCCGTGCGAGCTCGCCGTTCGAGAACATGCAGGTCGCGAACAGCCCGGCGCAGAAGAGCCCGATGGCCGCGGGAATCGGCAGCGAGCGCTGCGGCGTGTTGAGGTACCAGCCCATCACCGGCGCGAGCACCAGCACGGCCGGCCAGAAGAGCCAGCGCCGGTACCAGAAGTCGCTGTCGAAGCACAGCACGAAGCTCAGGAGATACAGCGCGAGCGGCACGATCCACAGCATCGGCACCGAGGCGATGTCCTGCGTGATGAAGGCCGACACCGCGAGCAGCGCGACCGTGCCGAGCGCGGAGAGCAGCAGCCACAGGATCTGGTCGGACCACGACAGCGGCGCCGCTGTGGTTGCGGCCGCTTCGTCGCGGATCCACACTGGCCGCGCCTTCGCCACAGCCACCACTGACACGATCGCCAACACCGCGAACAGCCCGAAGCCCGCCGACCACGCGATGGCCTGCGCACGCAGCGCGAACACCGGCTCCAGCACGAAGGGATACACCACGAGGGCAGCCAGCGCCGCGAGGTTCGACAGCGCGAACAGCCGGTAGACCTTCGCCTGCCGCGGCGCATCGCCCGCATGCAGCCGCGCGACCCAGCTCTGCACCAGCGGCCCGGTGGTGCACACCGCGAGGTACGGCAGCCCGACGGTCGCGGCCAGCACGGCGAGCACGCCCGTCGCGGGATCGCCCTGCCCCGTCGGCTTCCACGCGGCATCGGGGATCACCGGCAGCATCGCGCAGGCCGCGAGCAAGAGAAGCGCATGCACGATGGCCTGCGTACGCAGCGGCCGGCGCGAGAGAAGATCGGCATAGAAGTAGCCCAGGAGCAGCACCACCTGGAAGAACACGAGGCACAGCGTCCACACCGCGGCCGAGCCGCCGAACCACGGCAGGATCTGCCGCGCGATCAGCGGCTGCACCAGGAAGAGAAGAAAGGCCGAGACGAAGATCGTCGATGCGCAGAGCGCCAGCGCGCCGGCGCCTTCCCTTGCCCTTCTCGCTTCTGTCATCAGGACCCTTCCCGGTTCGGGTTCGGCACCTTGTCCAGCTGCCCCTTGACCGCGCCGTCCCAGAGCGCCGGGCAGAAGGAGTTGCCGTCGCCCACCTTGTCGGCCAGCGCGTCGACGCCGCGGGCCAGCAGTTGCGTGGCCCATTCGGTGCTGTTGTTGCGCACGAAGGCGAAGATGTTGGTCATCGCGTCGCCCGGCTTCTCCAGCACGTTGTTGCCCAGGTTGTTGCTCCACGCCGGGTCCCACTGCAGCTCGATGCTGCGGTCGCTCGTGGGACCGAACGAATAGAACGGATGCCAGTACATCGGCGACTCCATGCCCACCACGCCCTCGGCCACCAGCGGGATCTTGCCATTGGCGATGTAGTAGGCGTCCAGCTGGTTGAGGCGGAAGTCGGTGCCCGGCGCCGTCGCACCGTCGGTGGACAGCAGCCTGTACCAGGCCTCGCCGACGTACTTGTAGCCCTTGAGCGCGGTGAGGATGATCTTGTTGGCCACCGGAATCCCGAGCCGGTAGCCGTAGTGCACCCGAAGGTGCAGCACGTTCGATTCACCCAGCGTCTTGTTCGAGGTGCTGCCGCGCAGTTCGGCGTCGGGCGGCAGCGGGTCGTTGATGCCTGCGGCGCTGCCCATGGCCTTGGCCTTGTAGTCGTATGGCAGCGGCTTGCGGTAGCGCATGGTGTCGTTGGGAATCTGCAGGGTCCAGCGGTTCTCGCCGAAGTTCTCGATGAAAGCCCAGTCGATGAAAGTCGTCTGCGTGGGGTTCAGGTATTCGATGCAAGCCGACTCGATCAGGTCGGTGTTGGTAGCGACCCAACCCTTGAACATGCCGCCGACGCTCGGGTCGATCACGTTCAGCGGCATCATGCCCTTCACCAGGCCCTGCCACACGCTGCCGCGGGTGAGCGCGTTGGTGCTGAGCTCCAGCATGGCGCTGTTGAGCGTGCTCAAGCCCGGCGTGGTCGAGTTGCCGATACGAAAGACAAAGGGCAGCGGCATGCCGTTGTTGAGCGAGCCCGCGCGTGCCGCCTCGTGCGCCGCATATTCGAGCGTGAGGCGGGCACGGTAGATGAGGCCGAACTGCACCACGCACATCAGGAAGAGGACCAGCACCGGCAGCGCGATCAGGGTCTCGGTCATCGAGACACCGCGCTGATGCCGGCGCTGCACCGAACAATGCACGGGATGAGAGGTGCGATGCATGTCGTTCTCCTGCGCTCCGCTTACCAACCCGACAACTTCAGGCCCGGCAGCAGCGCCAGGCGGCGTGCCTGGCCGGCGTCCAGTTCGAGCACCCTGGCAGCGCCCGGGCACCAGACCATGCGCATCGGCTTGAGCTGCTCGACGACGCGGACGATCTGGCCGTTCCGGTCCAGGAAGACGACATCGATCGGATAGCGCATGCCCACCGTGTGCACCGAACTGCAGCGTGCGATCAGCAAGCCTTCGTTTGCGGCCAGCCGTGGCCGGCCGAGCAGCCCGCGCGTGCGGTCCCAGCCGCGCTCGGCCACGCGCACCGGGCCGAAGGGCCGGTCCTGGGTAGATCGGAGCGAGACGATGCGCATGGTGGTGCCAGAAGCTTCTTGTTAGCGTTGGGTTTGGAGAAACTGCATCACCAGCGGGAAGAAGATGATGATGAAGGTCACCGGAAAGATGAAGATCACCAGCGGCCCGATCATCTTCACGGGCGCTTCCATCGCGAGCTTCTCGGCATGCTGGAAGCGCTCGGTGCGGCGCTGGTCGGAAATGGCCGAGAGCGTGTCCGCCAGGCTCGCGCCCAGCGATTCGGCCTGGGTGAGGTTCGAGACCAGGCTCTTGATGTGCTTGTTGTCGAGGCGCTCGGCCATCGCGTTGAGCGCGTCCATGCGGCTCACGCCGGTGCGCATCTCGCGCATCATGCGGTCGAACTCCTGGCCCAGCGCGCCGCCCGGCCCCTTCTGCACCGCCTGCGCGATCGCGCCCGTCAGGCTCAGGCCCGCCTGGCAGCACAGCGTGATCATGTCCAGGTAGCCCGGCAGCGTGCGCAGGATGTTCTTTTCGCGCTTCTTGCGCCGGTCGCGCATCCACAGCACGGGGTAGTACCAACCGATCGCGCACGACATCAGCGTGACCCACACCTTGGTGCCCGCCATCGCGTTGAGCAGGCCCGCGGTCCAAAGCCCCAGCAGGGCCACGACCACCAGCGAAACCACCTGCACTGCGATGAATTCCTCGGCCTTGAGCACGAACTCCAGGCCCGCGAGCTGCAGCTGGCGCTTGCGCTTGACCAGCATCGAGGTCGGTGCGATCTCCGACACATGGAACTGCAGGATGTTCACCACCGGCCACACCAGGCGCAGCATGCGCGGCAGCGGGTCCATGTGGGTGCGCTCCGAAGGCCTGGCCTTGCGGATCAGCGAGATCATGTAGAGCAGCAGGATCACGCCCACGGTCGCGCACAGGAAGATGATGGCCAGGAGGATCAGCGAGCGCATCGGAACCTCAGATGTCGATGGCCACGATCTTGCGGATCATCGCGTAGCCCAGGAACAGCATCACGCCGATCACCACCAGCACGGCCCAGCCGATCTTCGTGGAGAACAGCAACCCCATGGTGGGCTGCATCAGGTAGAGCACGCCCATCAGCAGCAGCGGAAACAGCGTCATCACCAGCCCCTGAATGCGGCCCTGCGCGGTGAGCGCCTGGATGCGCCCCTCCAGAATGGCCTTGCGGCGCAGCGTCTCAGCCAGCACCTGCAGCGGCTCCGAGAGATTGCCGCCCACTTCCTTGGATACGCGCAGCGCCACCACCACCAGCACGAAGTCCGGAATGCCCAGGCGCTGCGACATCTTCTGGATCGCATCGTCGAAGCTCACGCCCAGTCGCTGCTCCTTGAGCACCAGGCCGAACTCCTGGCCCAGCGGCCCCTGCTGGTCGCGCACCAGCACCTGCACCGCGACCGACAGTGCGCTGCCCGCGCGCAACGCGCTCGCAATGAACAGCAGTGCATCCGGCAGCTCCGATTCGATCTGCTGCCTGCGCTTCTTGCGCTGCCATGCGAACCAGCGCGCGGGCAACAGGTAGAGCACCGTTGCCGCCGCCACACCGCCGAGCGGGTTGCCCGAAATCAGCCAGCCGATCGCACCGCACAGCGCCACAAGAAATGCGTGCCCCGACGCGAACGCCACCGCATGCTGGGCCTGGAATTCGGAGAGGTTCAGCGTGCGCCGGCCGCTCGCCTGCAGCTTCGACATCATCTTGCCCACCAGCTCGGGCGAGCGCTTCATCAGCAGATAGCCGCACACCATGATGAAGCCCATGCCGCAGAGCACCGAGGCGATGAGAAGAGCCGCTTTCATGCCTCGGTGGTGCCGAAAAGGTATTCAAGGTCCAGCTTCAGCCCGTGCTCCTGCAGCCGCGCGAAGAAGTCGGGCACTGTGCCGGCGGCCGCGAAATGCCCGACGGTCTTGAACTCGGCGTCCACCCCCGTCTTGCGGAAGAGGTAGACGTCCTGCATCTGGATCATGCCGTCGGCAAAACCGGTGATCTCGGTGATCTGCGTGACCTTGCGGCTGCCGCAAGGAAAGCGCGTGAGCTGCACGATCAGGTCCACCGCCGAGGCGATCTGCTCGCGTATCGCGGCCACCGGAATGTTCATGCCCGCCATGGTCACCAGCACTTCCAGCCGCGACATCGCATCGCGCGGCGAGTTGCTGTGCAGCGTGGTCAGCGAGCCGTCGTGGCCGGTGTTCATGGCCTGAAGCATGTCCAGCGCCTCGCCGCCGCGGCACTCGCCCACCACGATGCGGTCGGGCCGCATCCGCAGCGAGTTGCGCACCAGGTCGCGGATCGCGATGGCGCCCTTGCCTTCGATGTTGGCCGGCCGCGATTCCAGCGACACCAAGTTGGGCTGGCCCAGCGAGAGTTCGGCCGCATCCTCGATGGTCACGATGCGCTCGTTGGGCGGGATGAAGTTCGACACCATGTTCAGCAAGGTCGTCTTGCCGGTGCCGGTGCCGCCCGAGACGATGATGTTGAGCTTTTCTTCCACCGCGATGCGCATGAACTCCACCATCTGCGGCGTGATGGAGCCGGTGCGGATCATGCCTTCGTGGCCCATGCGATTCTTCGGAAATTTCCGGATCGTGACGCTGGGGCCACGCAGCGCGAGCGGCGGAATGATGGCGTTCACGCGCGACCCGTCCTTGAGCCGCGCGTCCACCATCGGCGAACTCTCGTCGATGCGCCGGCCCAGCGGCGTCACGATGCGCTCGATGGCGCCCAGCACCGCGATGTTGCTGGTGAAGGCGACGTTGGTGCGCTCCAGGCGCCCCGAGCGCTCGACCCAGATCTCGTCGAAGCGGTTGACCATCACTTCGGAGACGCTCTCGTCCTTGAGCAGCACTTCCAGCGGGCCCAGGCCGATGGCTTCGTCCAGCAACTGCTGGCTCAGCTGCGCGCGATCGATGTCGAGCGGAAGCTCGCGCGAGTCGCGAATGATCTCGCTGATCAGCGCGCGAACGTTCGAGCGCAGTTCCTCATCCTTCATCTGCGCGGTGTCGATGCGCCGGTTGTCCAGCTGCTCCAGCAACGTGCGATGCAGCGAACGGCGCCATTGCAAGAGAGGGTCTTCGATGGCCAGCGCCGTTTCGGCAAGCTGCGCCGCCTCGGCCGCATCCTGCGGGCTGGCACTGGCAGGCCGCAGCGCCACGTCGAGCGATACCACCAGCGTGTGGCCGCCGATGATGATTTCCTCGCCGCCCTTCATCGGGCCGAAGCGCGTCACGCGGTTGCCGTCCACCCAGGTACCGAAGAGGCTGCCGTGGTCCTGCACGAACACTTCTTCGTCGTGCACCACGAACTGCGCATGCAGCTTCGCGACATTCCAGCCCGACAGCACGATGTGGCTCGACGCGTCCTTGCCGATCTGCACCTCGGGGATGTCGAGCGCCACCTCGCGCACGGCCTGCTGGGGCGAATTGACGAAGACCTTGTGCATGGCGGCGGCCTCAGGGTGCGACTGGCTGACTGGGTGTGCCGGCGGGAATGCCGCCCATGCCACCCATATCGGCCGCTGGCGCTGGCGGGCGCGAGGCGCTCGGGTCGGACCTGTCCTCGGTCAGCGTGCCGAAGCTGCGGCCGATGTCCTGCTCGATCCCGCGTGCGCGCTCGATGCGCGGCCGGCTCCAGGCCGCATCGACCACGCGCGGCGTGATGAACACCACCACTTCCTGTTCCTTGTCGGTGTCGTTGTCGGCGCGAAAGGCGCGGCGGATCACCGGTGTGTTGCGCAGGCCCGGCAGGCCATCGCTGGAGCGTGTGGATTCGCGGCTCAACAGGCCCGACAGCACGATGGTCTCGCCGGCCTTCACGTTGAACTCGGTGTCGGTGCGCCGGATCAGCAAACCCGGAATGCCCTGCACCGCCACGCTGCGGTCGATGCTGCTCACCTCGGTGAGGATGCTGCCCGACACGTTGCCTTCGCCATCGGCAATGGGCTTGATGTTCAGCCGCACGCCATAAGGCTTGAACTCCACCGAGCCCGCGCCCTGCGTGCTCAATGCGGGCAGCGGGATCTCGCCGCCGGCCAGGAACTTGGCCTCGCCCCCGCTGCGCGTGGAGAGGTTCGGCGATGCGAGCAGGAACGCATTGCCGCGCTGCACCAGCAGGTTGATCTGCGAGCCCAGGCTCAGGCCGATGCCCAGGTAGGCCTGCGGCATGCGCCGGTTCTGGTTCAGCAGGTTCGGGGTATTGGAAGTATTGAAGTTGGAACCGTCGGGCAGGACACGGTAGCTGCCGCTGGAGGCGATGTCCGAGAAGAGCCCGAAGTTGAAGCCGTCGCCCGAACTCTGCCAGCGCACACCCAGGTCATCGAGCGCGGACTTGCTGAACTCGACGATGCGCACCTGGATGTCCACCATGCGGTCCACGCGGATGCGGTCGGCCGTGGCCAGCGACACCACCGCGGGCGCATAGAGCTGCGCCACGGTGTTCAGGCGCTCGACCGCAGCGGGATCGAGGCTGTTGCCGTCCATGATGATGCGCTCGCCGATGCGGCGGATGTTCACGCCCGTGATGCCGTGCGTGATCTCGCGCAACTCGTCGGCGATGCGGTCCAGGTCGACCACGTTCACGCGCACCTTGAGCTTGCGCACGGTGCCGTTCTTGTCCCAGACGTGCAGCGTGCTGTCGCCCGCATCCTGCGCGGTGATGAGCATGTTGGCGCCGTCGAGCACGCGCGCCTCCAGCACCTTGCCGCTGCCGATCGCCACGCGGGCCACGCCCGGCATCTTGACCAGCACCATCTGCCCCACGTAGAGCGTGAGCGTGTCGGGCAGCCGCTGCAGCACGGTGGCGCGCGCGGCGATGCGCTGCAGCTCGGCCTCGTTCACGGCTTGCGGCGGTGGCGCCGCGGCCCGGATGCCCGGCGACCGTTCGGTGCCGCCGGAGGCCGAAGCGGTGCCCGGCGGTGCCACCGCCGCGCCGCGGCCTGCACCCACGAACGAGCCGGCATCGACGCCGTCGCCGCCGCGTCCCGCACGCGGATCCTGCGCCGCGGCATCCAGGACAAGACACAGCATCGCGGCTGCCAAAACATATCGCTCGAGATTCATCGAACTTCTTCTAGAGGTGAGGAAATGGGCAGCCAGTGGCTGGGCAGCGTGGCTTGGGTGTGCATCAGCGCGGAGACGCTTCGTCCAGCGGACGGGCCTGGCCCAGGCCCGGCGCCATGGGCGCGCCCCGGCCGCCGGTGCCGCCGGTGCCGCCGACGATGTATTCGACGCCGGAGCCGCCGGCCGCATGCGAGGCCGCGACCGGTCCCGCGCGCTGCGGGCGGAAGCCGCTGACGATGGCGTCCAGGTCGACCGCATCGACACCGGTGGTCATGGTGGCGCGGTCGTCGGGATTGCGCAGCGTGGCGATGATCTTTCCGAGCCGCTGCGCCAGGATGAGCTTCTGCGCATCCTGCGGCTGGATCGCAACGGTCACGGTGGCGTAGCGCTGCCGCGCGTAGGGATCGGTGTCGGCGGAGACATCGGCGCGTTTGCGCATCGCGGCGAACTGCTCCGCGGTGATCTGGCCGGTGGCGCGCACCTCCACGTCCTGCAGGAGCGGCACCACCACCGACGGATCGTTGGCGGCGGACTTCTCGACCACGTACATGAAGTCGATACGGTCGCCCGCGCGCAGCATGCCCGAGATGGAACTGATCTCGTCCACCGGAATGGTGATGGCCCGAACGCCCTGCTCGATCTCCTGCGCGAAGACCTTGCGCGGTGCCGAGAAGAACGACGCGAGCAGCGGCCTGCCCGGTGCCACCGGCACGGTGAGCTGGCGGCCCGCGAACTGCGCGAAGGTCTCGGGCGTGAGTGCGTCGTTGTGCAGGTACTCGTTGGGCACCGAGCGCTTGGCCACCATGCCCGGCAGCACCAGCGTGCCCTCGCCGAGCGGCTGGCGCGCCACGACCACGTCGCGGCGCTGGCTGTCGGCATCCTTCTCGAGGCTGGCGGCGATCTCGCGCTCGCTGGCGCGCAGGTAGTACCAGCCCAGGCCCGCGGCCATCAAACCGAGCAGCAGCGCGCCGATCAGGGGAGACAGCCGCTTGAGGCTTTGCTTGAACTTCAGGAGTCCCGGAGATGGTTTCATGCCTGGCTACAGAGGAAAGGAAAGGGCGTACGAAAAACTCGACCAGGCATCGCGGTAAGCCTTGATGAGGAGCTCCACCACGGAACGGTCCGCGCCTGGAAAGGTGGCGAACAACATGAAGGCCAGCACGCCGGCGACGAGCAGGTATTCGGTGATGACCTGGCCGCGCTGCGCGGCAGGTCTTGCCTGGGGCGGCAGCGGGCGATGGCGATGGCGTGGATGCATGGCGAAGGTGTCAGTCGGGGGTGGTCTGGCTCGCGACGACGAGGTAGGTGTCGTCGCGCCGGGCGATGGTCACGACCATCTCTTCCCTGCCGCGGCGGAACACCAGCGCAGAGCGCTCTCCGCCTTCGACGGTGCGGTCCTGCAGCAGCGACCAGCCCAGGCGGATCATCTGTTCGCGCAGGTACAGCGCATTGGTCTCCACACTCATGCCGTTGGTGACCATGATGGTTCGATTGCGCTGGCCCTCGTCGTAGGAGAGGGTGTCGGAGATCACCAGCGAGCCGGGCGGTCGCGGAAAGCCCTTGCCGACGCGTTCGGCGCGCTGCTCAGCACTCTCGCCCTCTTCATAGACCACGGCCGCGACCAGCCGGCCGGCCGTGCCCGAAGGAACCGCGCGCAGCTGCACCGTCACCTGGTACACGCCGAAGCGGGCGCCGAGCACGCGGGTCTCACCCACATGGCTCACGCCATACCCGGTCTTGTCGGCGAACCATTTCTCGTAGTAGCGGGAGATCTCCTGCATCGATTCGCCGGATTCGAAACCGCGGATCTGCATCGGAACCGTGTTGTGCTCCATGTACTCTGCGATCCAGTAGGTCCTGGCACCGGAGGGCGACGGAATGGCCGGCCAGTCGCGAGGCGGCGGCGCGGCGGCCGCGAGCCCGCCCATGCAGAGCCATGCAAGGCAGACGAGCCATCGAAGGGGCCACTGAAAGCGCATCACGGCAGCGTGTTCACCACGGGTGGCGGTGGAAAGGAGCGGTAGTACCGGAACTTGTCCTTCGTGCTGGCACCGACCGCATCTCCCTCGCCGCCGGTCTCGCCATCCGCGGTGCCCGTGGGCGGCATCCGCTCGAAGCGGTCGAGCGGCGACTTCTCGGTCTGGTCGCCCGGCAGGAAACCGAAATTGAGATTCGAGTTGGGGAAGCCGGGATAGACCTGGTTGATCGAGTAGGCGGTCTGGTGAAGGCCGGTGCGCAACTGCTGGTAGTAGATGCTGTCGAGCAGCTTCATCGGCATCAGGCCCTGGATCTTCTTGTCTTCGCGGTTGGTGCCGCCGGCGTTCCATGCCTCGGTGAGCATGGTCACCTGCTCGCTGATCGCGATCTGCGGCACCAGCGTGAATTGGGCGTTGGCCTGCGTGACATTCACCTCATTGCGCAGGTAGCCGCTGGTGACGAAGGCGAACTTGCTGAGCGACCCCGTCAGCACGTTGCCCCCGAGCTTGTCCTGCACCGTGCGGATCTGGTCCCACAGCATGTCGCTGGCGTTCATCAGCGAAGGCAGCGGGGCCGCCGTGGTCGAAGCGGTCACGCTCACGGTGTTCGGGTCGATGGGCGGGAGCGCCGGCTCGAACTCCGCGATCTCGGGGGCATGGATCGAGATGCCGGGCGCCGTGCGGTCGCGGAAGATGTGGCGCCGCAGGTCGCGCGTGACTTCGTCGTCGGACTTCTTGATGGCGCCGGAGGCACCCTTGGCCTCCTCCGCGCTGATGGCGTCCGTGCCGGGCATCCACACGGTGCGCTGCCAGGCGAGCAGCTTCGCGGCCGACGCCGTCTGCATGCCCTTGATGCCGTAGTCGGCTATGGCGGGAATCGCTGCGAACGTGAGGGCCGCAAAGCTCGCCGCGAGCAGCGTCTCCGTCATCGAATGGCCATGGATACGGGGCATTGCGCAGCGCACGCGCGAGAGCGGGTTGTTTTTCAAGCTGCGTGCTCCCGGCCTCAATTGGCGCCGTCTTCGTCGGCCGAAGCGCCGAAAACGGCTCCGCCCACGGCGACGGCACGGGCCCACAGCGAGGGCTCGACGTTGTGCACGTGCCAGTAGGGGCTGAACAGGCTGCGATGCTCGATGTAGCCGCCTGCGAAGCCGACGTTGTATTTGCCGATGGTCGGCGGATCGTCCGTCGAGAAGTCGCGCCGCGCCCAACGGTCCTGCGGACGGCGGAAGTACACCTGCGCCGTCGACACCGCCTTGATCTGCCGGCCGGCAAAGTTGTCGCGGAGGCCGACACGGCCGTCCGCATTCGGATTGCCGAAGCCGGCGACTTCGCCGGTGCGCACCTTGTCGCCGCCCTTTTGCACAACCAGCGTGAGCGCAGGCCCCTTGTCGGTGTTCTTGCCCCACTTGAGCGGATTGCTGCCCTTGAAGCCGTTTTGCGCGAGCCAGTTGTCGGCCTCGTGCGCCACCATCGGCGGATGCTCCTTGACGTCCACGTAGCGCGGCAGCGTCCAGTCCTGCGTGAGCTTGCTGCCGATCGCGGTGCGCGGCCCGTAGTGCATCTTCGCGTTGAACACCAGCACCGGCCATGTGGCGGGAAGCAGGCCGCCGTTGCTGTCGTCCGCCGCATAGCGGAAGGAGCCGCGCTCGATCCGGGCGATATCGTTGGTCTTGCTGTTGAGGCCACCGTAGTCGCGCGCTTCGCGGAAATAGCTGCGCAGCGTCAGGCGCTGCCCCTCCCAGCTGCTCATGTAGTGCGGCCCGCCCGCTGCCGCGGCGCCCGCGCCAAGGCCGAAGCGCCCCCGCGCGATGTCGCCCAGGCCGCCGATGATGTCGGTATAGAGCACACCCAGCGGCAGCTTGATCTCGATGGAATCGGCCGATTGCCAGCGGATGCGGCCCATCTCGCCACCGGCCGGGCCGTCGGTGGCAACCAGTTCCGTGCCGCCCTTCCACTCGACGAGATCGTTCAGGATCAGGCCGGTGATGCTGCTGAAGCCGGGCGGCACGTTCTGCATCTCCTTCGTGATGCCCTGCAACGGGCCCGCGAGGCTGGCGCCGATCCAGCTGGCCCAGTCGGGCAGGAAGCGGCGCTTCTTGGTCCAGTCGTCGCGCAGGGCCTGCGCGGAGTGCGCGAAGCGCATCACCTCGTTGTATTCGTCTTCGTTGAAAGGCCCGTTTCCGGACTGATGGTAGGAATCGAGATAAGTGCCAAGGTCGGCCACGAACTTGATGGCGAAGATCTCGGTTTCGCTGGCCGGCAGCGACGCCTCGGGGTCGTTGGACTTCAGCACCTCGGCAATGAGCTGCGGCATCTGTGCCACCGAGCTCGCGAGCATCGCGGTCTGGCTGAGCGAAATGCCTTCGTTGAGCACACGCAGCGCATCGACTGCGAACTGCGTCGGCTTGGCCAGGGGTTCGACGAGGTCGGCAATGCGGTCGGCCTTGCGCTGCAGGCGGAAGGCCTGCCCGACATTCCCCAGCCAGCGCGCGTAGTAGACGATGCCTACGATGGGCCTGGCGCTGCGCGCCAGGTTGTTGGCACCCTGAAGCCCCTTGGCGACGACCAGGCCTTCCTGGATATTGGCCGCACTGGTGACGAAGGCGCCGATGGAGGTCTGCACGCTCGCAAGCGTGGCGATGCCCGCCTCGTTGCCCGCCATCGCCCGGTTGGTATAGGACAGGTAGTTGAGCGTCCTCGCCGTGAGGACGCCGGCGCTGTAGGTGGTCGCGTCCGCGGTGTTCTGGAGCCGGATCTTCTCGCGTGTCGACTGGGCTGTGTTGTAGACCACGAGCACGCTGAGAAAGATGACCGGCAGCATCGCGACCAGGTACACGATCGCCTGCCCCGACTGGCGGGCGGCGTTCGTGTTGGACCTTGGAGCGACAACCACTGCCGGTCTCACGCTGTGTGGCGCTTACTTGGCGCCGTCGGCACCGCCCTTGGTGTAGGTGCTCATGTTCATGTTGACTTCGGCGTTGGTGGAGGCCTTGGCGGCAGCGGCCTGCGCATTCGTCACTTCCGCCGAGCCGGTCTTGCCGCCCACTTCCTGCGCCATGCCGGCAACCTGGTTGCGCATGGTCTGGCCGAAGAAGCTGAACACCGCAATCGCGGCGATGGCGATCAGGCCCAGGATCACGAGGTACTCGGTCATGCCCTGTCCTCGGATCTTGATCTTCGCGGCAATACGGCGGCTCATGACTGTCAGACGATTGGCTTGCATTGAAAGCTCCTCAAAGTTTGAAGTTGATTGAAGGGAACGCGCCCAAATCGTAGGAGGACGCTTCCTGTTAAACCGATAAACTTTTTGCTGATCCTGATAGGGATCGAACTTTTGAACAGGCAGCAGATCGGCGCCTTTTCTAGATCGCAGGATCGCTGCCCGCTTCAAGCCTTCTCTGGCTTCGCTTGCGGTATTCCTTGGGCGTGATGCCCTTGATCTCGAGGAACTGCCGATTGAAATTCGAGAGGTTGTTGAAGCCGACTTCGTAGCAGATCGACACCACCTGGCGCTCGGTCTGCATCAACAGAAGGCAAGCCTTGTTCACACGGACGCGGTTCAGGTAATTCACGAACCCATAGCCGGTCGCGCGGCGAAACAGCCGGCCGAAGCGGCCCGCATCCATGCCCAGTTCGCTCGCGACCTCCGCCGTGCTCATGTCCCTCGACGGATCCAGGGCGATGCGGGCCGCGAGATGGTTGATGGCCTTGATGTCGTTGCCACCGCTGGCCTGCACGCCCGACAGCAGCCGGTAGTCGGTGCACTGCGCAAGGTTGGCGAGGAGCTCGCAGAACAGGCTGAACCGCTTGAGTCCCCGCGCGTTGTCGATGGCTTTCCAGTGCCTCTCGGCCGATTCGGCCATGCCGAAGAATTCGATGCCATATTGCGCACGCTTCAACAGGTCGACCGCCTCGACGAACTCCGGAATCTTCTCGGCGGCCTCGAAGATCGGCTCCTGCGAAAAGTGGATGATGAGGTCGCGCTGCGCCACGCCTTCCGGCGGCGCATCGAGCGAACGCCAATGGTGCGGGAGCTGGGGTCCGCACAGCACGAGGTGACCAGGGTCGAAGGTGCCGATCCAGTCGCCCACGAAGGCCTCGCCCGAGGTGGCGGAAATCAGATGGAGTTCGTACTCTGCATGGCAGTGCCAGCGCGCCAGGGGCGAAGGAAAACCGTGGGAGTGGCAGCGAATCAATCCGGCCTCCCCGGACGGCTCATAACCCAGCGTGACCGCACGCGCGAGCTCGAGCTCGACACCGGCCTCGGGCATCAACCGGCTCTGCGATGGCCCTGGGAAGCCCTCTGTCGAGCAGGCGTTGCGTTCAACGAATGCATCCATCGGCGCCATCCGCCAGCATCGGGTCGGAGAGATGGACCAGCAAGGTCTTCATGAGAGATGAGGAGCGCAAGGAAATGTCATGCAATGCCGAAGCCGTGAATTGTGTTCAGTCATGCGTACTTCCGAACAGTGCTTAAACTGAAATTCAGCAACTCATTTTTCAGCGCAACCGGAATGCCTGTGCCTCCGAACGCTGCGCTCCGCCCGCCGATGACACGTGCCGGTCGATGGATGGGCGCCACTTCTCGCGGGCGATGCGACGCGCATCCAGTTCGTCGCCGCGCATCTCCAGACGCTCCAGGCAATCGAGAAAAACCTCGAGGTGTGCGGCGTCGATGCCATCGAGAAGATCGACATCGAGATGCGAGAGGCGAGGAAGCAGTTCGTCGAAAAGCTGCCGGCCCGAAGGACTCAGGCGCACATGCACGAGACGGCGGTCCTCGCTGTCCTGTCGCCGCTCCACCAGCTTTTTCCCGGTGAGGCTGCGCAGTGCGATCGAGGCGCTCGCACGGTCCAGATCCAGGTGCTCCGCGAACTGCGAGGCGGTGATCTCGCCCATCTCCACAAGCACACCCATCATTCCCAACTCGCGGCGCGTGATGCCGAAGCCGCCTTCGATCATGCGGGTCACCATGCCGTTGCTCGCGCGCGCCGCGCGCCATATCCGGTAGAGGAGCAGGTCATCGATGGAACGGGGGGTGCGCAAGGCAACCGCATCAGGAAAATCGCGCATATGAATCAGAAGGGTTGAAGCCAGACATTTCCAACAGGCGAGGTTCGGGCGGCTGCCCGGACCTCGCCACCATCCATCCGCCGGACCGCCTCGCCCAGCAGCCTGCGGAGCCAGACCATCCCGGAATCGTGGGTGCGGCTGCGGTGCCATTGCATCGCCTGCTGCATCCTCGGAATCGAGACGGGCAAGGGCAGCAGCGTCACCGGCAGGGCACCCTGCGCGAATCGCGCAAGCCGCCTTTGCACCGTGGCCACGTACTCGGTACCGACGACCGCGAACGGCGCGGCCACGAAGCTGAATGTCTTGATGCCGACGCGCCGGGTGATGCCGTGGTGTTCCATGAACCAGCTCTCGAACGGCGTCCGGTCGATCCCCGAGGGCTGTGTCACCACGTGATCGGCGGCCATGTACCGCTCCAGGGTCATGACGCCGGGCTCCGCGAAGCGGCTGTCGTTCCACACCACGCAGTCGAACTCTTCCTCGAACAGGATCTCGGTGGGGTGCTCGCGCGAGCAGTAGTTGTGCGGGCAGATCAACAGGTCCGCCTCCCCACCTTCGAGGGCACGGTGCGGGCGGTCCAGTTGCGGCAGCGGGGAGAAATGAAAGCGCACGCTGCTCGATTGCTGGCGTACCAGCGCGAGCAGATGCGGCAGCAGCGTCACCAGCGTGTAGTCGGAAGCGAGCAGGCGAAATTCGCGGTCCGACTTCGCGGGGTCGAACTGCGGCTGCGTGGCGACCGCGGCGTTGAGGCGGCTCAGGATGTCGCGCACGTCTTCCTTCAAGGTCTGCGCCCGCGGCGTGAGCTCCATGCCGCGGCCGACCTGAACCAGCAGCGGATCGCCGAAGTACGTCCGCAGTCGTCCCAGCGCGCTGCTCATCGTGGACTGGCTCACATGCAGGCGCTCGGCCGCGCGACTGATGTTGCGCTCGACGAGCATCGCATCGAGCGACACCAGCAGGTTCAGATCAAGTTTGTTGAAACGCATCGTTCAAATGAGGGATCGGTGGGCACGCGTCCTGCGCCGCGTCATGCCGAGCGGAGCCCGAGCCGGCGAGCCCATCCGTCGATCACGCCCCGCTCTGGATCCGCGCTTTCCTTTTCGGACTGCGGCGTCGCCGGCGACTGCGGCTCGTCCGGCTGCGTTGTTCCCACTTGCACATCCAGCACGCCTGCATTGCGCAACGCCTGCAGGAATCCCACGCAACGGGAGACCGACTGACCGCAGCGATCGGCCAACTCGCTCGCGCTCAACTGGCGCTGCCAGAGCAGGTTCGCCATCCTGTCGTTGTCTTCGTCGCGGCCCATCAGCGCAACTGGAGGCCAGCGGCGAAGCATGAAACGGGCGGAGTCCAGAAGCTCCTGCGACAGGGCCGACTCCAGCTTCGCGGGGGCCGCCCATCGCCGCGCTTCGACCAGTTCTCGCCCGGTGTTCAACAACCACTGCTGGAGCTTCTCGGCGCGAATGGGACGCTCCAGCGTGTTCGCCATGCCCTCCGAATGCAGGCGCGTCACGGTCAGCACCGCAGGGGCCATTTGCTCGACCTCGGCCAGATGGTCTTCGATCAAGGTGCCGTCGACGAGCAATGCGTCGAACGGCGGCTCGTCGACCAGCTTCCATGGGAACGAGCGGCTCTGCGCGGACAGCCGAACGATCGTCTGGACGACGACGATTTCGACGGCCGGCAACCTGAACAAGCCAAGCCTCAACCTGGGCATGTGTTGCCTTCGAGATGCATATGGCGATCGATCACTTGTTGTTCTTCGTTGTGCAATGAAATGACTTCTGGATGGCTTCCAGGCGCCGGCGGTGTCGCACGACGCGGCGGCCATCGGAGCGAGCGCAACAGGGGCGCCGCGCCGGACTCAACCGGGATACGGGAGCTCTGGTTCAGAAGAGCCGGTGCCACTTGCTACCTGATCGCCTGAAACCGCGAAGAGGATTTGTCGACCGTCGATTCGCCAAAGGGCGATATCGGGGAAAGACCGCATGCGGGAGAATGTGAAACAAAGAGTAATGCAACAAAGTGGCGAAGCATAGGAGGCCCGGATGTATCCGCAAAATTGTTTCGCTCGATACCTCGTATCGATGCTGGAGATACCTGAGAATCGATTTGGAGGCGTCGTGCAGCCAAACCCGCATAACGGGCTTGGTGTATCGATCCACTAGGAGGAAAACCATGCGATTTCAAAAGCTGGACCTGAACCTGCTGGTGGCCCTGGATGCGCTTTTGCGGGAGCGCAGCATCAGCAGGGCAGCGGAACAGATGCACCTGAGCCAGTCCGCAATGAGCAGTGCGCTGGCGCGGCTGCGGGCATATTTCGACGACGACCTGCTGATTTCCGTGGGTCGCAAGCTCGAACTCACCAGCCGGGCCGAGACGCTGAAGGAGGCCGTGCGCGACGTCCTCATGCGTGTGGACACCAGCATTGCAACGGCTCCGGAGTTCGATCCGTCGGAGTCGGATCGCAAGTTCCAGCTGGCCGTCTCCGACTACACGGCGGCAACCCTGATACCCCATGTACTCGCCCTGGCCGTGAAGCAATCGCGCACCGTGCGCTTCGACCTGATACCGGTGCCGGGCCGGCCGCAGCTGGCGCTGGAGAGCGGCGACGCGGACCTCATGGTCATCTCGCGCCCCTACGCCTTGACGGACCATCCCACCGAGAAGCTGTACGAGGAGGAGCTTTGCTGCGTGGTGTGCAGCGACAGCAGCTTTGCGCGGGCCGGCGAGTTGACGCTCGCGCAATACGAAGCAGCCGGCCATGTCGCGGTGCAGCCTCCGGCCATGGACAAGCCGAGCCTGGAGAGCTGGTTCAAGGATCGCTATGTCAAGACGAAGCACATCGAGGTCACGACCTTCAGCTTCGTAAGTGCGCCCTATCTCGTGGTGGGCACCGACCGCATTGCCATCATGCATCGCAGGCTCGGGCGACTCGCCAGCAAGGCGCTGCCCGTCACGCTTTTCGCACTGCCGGCCCCGACGCTCCGGCTGGAGCAGGTGCAGCAATGGCACAGGCACCGCACCCGGGACCCCGGGCTGATCTGGGTGCGTGGACTGCTTCATGACGCCGCTGCACGCATGGATGCCGAACCGGACCAGAGCCTGACCGATTGACTGCGCCGTCCGGTAGCTCGCGCCATTGAATCCAGGAGAAAAGAACAAGCATGCGATTTCAGAAGTTGGACCTGAACCTGTTGGTCGCCCTCGATGCGCTCCTGCGGGAACGCAGCATCAGCCGGGCGGCGGAGCAACTGCACCTGAGCCAGTCCGCCATGAGCAGTGCGCTCGCGCGGTTGCGGACCTATTTCGGCGACGACCTGTTGGTGCCCGTGGGCCGCAAGCTCGAACTCACCAGCCGGGCCGAGGTGTTGAAAGAGGCGGTGCGCGACGTCCTCATGCGCGTGGACACCGCTATCGCAGCGGCGCCGGAATTCAACCCCTCGGAGTCGGATCGCAATTTCCAGTTGATCGTCTCCGACTACACGGCGATCACACTGATACCCCATGTGCTCGCACTGGCCCAGAAGCAGTCTCGCACCGTGCGTTTCGACCTGATCCCGTTGCTGGAACGGCCACAGCGTGCGCTGGAGAACGGCGAGGCGGATCTGCTGGTGATTCCTCGCTCCTATGGCTTGTCCGACCATCCCGCCGAGACGCTGTTCGAAGAAGGGTTCTGCTGCGCGGTTTGGAACGAGAGCCGCTTTGCGCGGTCCGTCGAGTTGACGGCCAAGCAATACGAAACGGCGGGCCATGTCGTGGTGCAACCTGCGGACGTGGACAAGCCGACGCCAGAGGACGGGCTCATTCAGCTCCACGGCAATGCGCGGCGCGTCGAGGCCACGACCTTCAGCTTCATGGGCGCACCATATCTCGTGGTGGGCACCGACCGTATTGCCACCATGCGTGTGAGGCTTGCTCGCATCGCCCAGCGATCGCTGCCGATCACGCTGCTCCCGCTGCCGATGCCCATTCCCCTCATGCAACAGACGCAGCAGTGGCACAAGCACCGCACACGGGACCCGGGGCTGGTCTGGCTGCGCGGACTGATGCATGAAGCCGTCCTGCGCATGGATGCCGAACCGGACCAGGCCCCGCCGGGCTGAAGGTGCCGATCAGCGGCTGGCGTACGGCAGCGACGAGTGGTGCACGACGATGCGCAGCTTGCCCGCCTCGTCCTTCACGAAGCTCCAGGTCTTGTCGACCGTGGTGACCTTGCCGTCCGGGCCGGTGAACAGCACGTTGCCCATCGTGCTGGCGGTGTCGCGGTGGATGAGAACGGCGCTGTTCTCGATCTCGCACTTGGTCCAGCCCTTCAGCGCGAAACCCGTGTCGTTCGGAAAGGCAGGGTTGCCGCCCACGAAGTACGCCAGTGCGCCATCGCGCGCGGTGCGGAAGGTCTGCGGCGATGCGGCCAGCGTGGGCTTGAAGAGCACCGCGCCCGACTGATAGGCATACGCGCTGTCGATGACCTTCTCGGCCAATGCCTTGGCCGCTTCCTGGCCACCGCTTGCATTGGCGGCGCCGATGTCGAGCAGCGCCTTGCACCAGGCCTTCTGGGCCACCAGGACTTCGGTCTCGGTGACGCTGTGGTCGATGTCCTTCTGCCTGGCTGCAGCCGGCAGGATCGCGCCTGCGATCAGGAGGCTGGCGATGGCGACTTGCGTGATCTTCTTCATTTTCAATTCCGTCTGGAGTGGTTGGAGTTATCGGATTAATGCAACACAGTGGCGAAGCATAGGAGTGCGGACCGTGTCCGCAAAGCTGTTCTCCTCGATACCTCCCATCGACACCGGAGATACCTGACCCGAGGGCTCCATTGCACCAACGCCAGATGCATGAGGCGTGAAGCGTGCATTAAGCGGTGCTGAGCAGGAGATGAATACGGCATGAACAAACGCCGCCTGTTCCCATGCAGAGAGGCAACATCCCTTCGGCAGGAACTGATGGATTAGGTCAACAACCGGTCTCGTGCTTAAAAGGAAACGACAGCACCGTCGGGTGCCGACCCGGAGAACTCATGCAATCTTCTGCATTCCCGCTTCCTCTTGAAACCGCCGAGCCAACCCGATTTCGAAACCAGGCTGGACCGCCGGTGAGACCCCTTCAACCGGCCACCATCGAATACTCGTTGCTGATGCTGGTGCTGGTGAACGCCAACCAGGAAGTCACACCCGCCCCGCTGGCCAGGGCGCTCGGCATCTCGATGCCTCGCCTGGCGTTCAGCGCCGATCGACTCGAAGCGCGTGGCCTTCTGGGCCGGGACCGCGATGCAATGGACAGCGAGTCGAGTCGCATCCACCTCACCCGCAAGGGCCGCGAACTGGTACAGAAGACCGAAGCGGTCGCAGCCAGCATGGAGAGCGGTCGACCGGCGCCCATGAGCCTCGCGGAACGCGCCCTGCTATCCGAACTGCTGGAGCGCATGGACGAGCGCGGTCCGCGCTGAGGCGCCCGCCGCGCATCGACGCGCGGCGAGCCGGGCGCACGGTTTAGGCTTTGCGGGCGCGACGCGGATTGGTGTCCGCGCCTCACCTCACCTCACCTCACCACTTCATTCGCAACCCCAGCGAGCCCTGCACGGAAGACTTCACATCCGTCGCCCCGCCCGCGGCCCACAGCTTGCCCACTTCGCCGTAGATGCTGGTGGTGGG
>NZ_JARXVG010000005.1 GCF_029892485.1 Variovorax boronicumulans | reverse complement strand
CCGAGGTTCAGGGTGTTGACCTTGTTGGTCGTGCCAACGTAGTACTGGTCGCCAACGGTGCTGCTGCCATAAGCAATTGCAACGTCCAGCGGGCCGTTTGCGTAGCCGAAGCGGCCACCGACGTAACGGCCAGCGCGCGAGTTGTTCGCGACGTCAGGCGTAGCGGTACCCGGGCTGTACTTGGTCTTTTCGCTGAATGCGTACTGCAGTTGGCCGTAGAAACCACCCAGGTTCGGCGGCAGGAAGTAGCCGATGCTGTTGCTGGTGCGAACGTAGTTGCTGCCGAAAACGCTAGGAACGCCAGGAACCGGTGTAGCAGCCGCGCCGTTGAAAGCGTTGAAGCCGTTGTTGGCGGTGAAGATCAGGCTGGTGCCAACGCCGTTGGTGCCGAACGGATCGAACACGGTGTCGTTCCAGAACGTGGCGGTGTAGTCACGACCCAGACGCAGTTCACCGAAACCACCCGACAGGCTCACGGTCGAACGACGAGCGAACGTCGAAACACCGGTTTGGCCGTCGTCATTGCTGATCGGGGCTTCGAGCCAGAAGCTGGCTGCCAGGCCACCACCGAGGTCTTCCGTACCACGGAAGCCCAGACGGCTGGAGTTGTAGGCGCCGTTGGCCAGTTCGCGACGGCTTGCCTTGATGCTGCCCTTGTTCACGTAGAACGGGTTCAGGAAGGTGGCACCGTTCAGGTCACGCGAGGTGGACGAGTAGCCGCTGATCGACGCGTCGACCACACCGAAAAGCGTGACGGACGACTGAGCCGAGGCAACACCGGCAACAGCCAGGGCAGCCAGAGCAACTAGAGATTTTTTCATTGCAAGTTTCTCCAAGGTTAAACATAGGGCTCCGGTGCGAAGGGCTCACCGTGACTGGCACTTTGTGCTCCCACCGGACCCCGGGCCAACCTCCTTTTGGGAAGTTGTTGCTATTGCACCAGAGCCGCTGCGGCAGGGCAAAACAAATCGCCCGAAATCTCTGATGGCTCGGGCGTTTCGTTGCAGTCCTGCACCAAAGGACTTAGCCCACTGGTCGCACCACGATGCGGAACAAGAACGTAACTTTTTGCAGCCTTTCCGAGGTGCGTTCAAATAGGCGAATGACGCTCTTGCTTGACCCCGTCCTCGTCGCAACCGATGCTGCCCTGCGCACCCTTTTCGCCCGCCCTCATGCAACACGGGCGATGCCTGCCCCGTCCAAGGCCCCAGGCGAAATGGACGAAAAGGAGCGCCGCCATGCCGGTGCGCTGATGCGAGTCAACCATGTCGGGGAAGTCTGTGCACAGGCGCTTTACACGGCCCAGGCTGCCGTGGCACGCGATCCGGTCTTGCGCGCCCAATTTCTTGAAGCCGCGCACGAAGAGACGGATCACCTGGCCTGGACACGGCAACGCCTGGATGAACTGGGCGATCGACCTTCGCTGTTGAATCCGCTCTGGTATGCCGGGGCTTTCGGCCTTGGCCTCGTCGCGGGCCGCCTCGGGGACCCTTTGAGCCTGGGTTTCGTCGCGGAGACCGAACGCCAGGTGGAAGCTCATCTCGACAGCCATCTGGACCGGCTTCCGCGGCCCGACAGCGCCTCACGCGCCGTGGTCGAGCAAATGAAGCTCGACGAAGCGCGCCATGCGGCGCAGGCCGTCGATGCCGGTGCCACGGAACTCCCGCCGCCGGTCAAGGCCCTGATGCGTCTGGCCTCGCGCGTGATGACGACGGTAGCGCACCGTATCTGAAAGGCGTCCCGGCTTCAGGTTTCGACCAGGTCGAAGCTTGTAGTGATCTCGGCGGTCTTCGCCAGCATGATGCTGGCCGAGCAATAGGTCTCGTGGCTCAGCGCAATCGCGCGCTCCACCGCGGAGGCCGGAATTCCCTTGCCCGCCACGGTGAAATGCATGTGGATCTTGGTGAAGACCTTGGGATCCTTTTCCGCGCGCTCGCTGGTCAGCTTGACGCTGCAGCGCTCCACGCGATGACGGCCCCGCTTCAGGATCAGCACGACGTCGTAGGCCGTGCAGCCGCCCGTGCCCGCAAGCACCGTCTCCATCGGCCTCGCGGCAAGGTTCTGGCCGCCGTTCTCGGGCTTGGCCGCATCGGGGGCACCATCCATCATCAGGACGTGGCCGCTCCCGGTCTCGGCGACAAAGCCCATGGCCGAACGCGTTCCCGCGTCGCCTGTCCAACTCACTGTGCATTCCATGATTTCTCGGATTCCAGTCTGGATGCCTGGGCAAAAACGCACGTTGGCATCGATTTGTGTGTGAAAAGCGTCACTGGCTTGTTGCATCGCAACAAACAGTCGATATACTTTATTTCATCGCGCATACGTTTGCGCCAACGGTTGTCTCCTCCACCCTTCCAATTGGTGGATTTAGCCCCGAGCTGCAAGGCTCGGGGCTTTTTTCTTGCCGATCGGCCTGCACGACCCGTACGCCACTCTAGCTTTCGCCCCCCAAAGGGCAGTTGCTCTGGCTGCCCTGGCTGTCGCCGGTGTTGCCTCGGCTCAGTCGTCCGTCACGCTTTTCGGTGTGGTCGACGCGTCGATCAGCGGCTATTCGAACAAGTCGCGCGATTTCAACAACAGAAGCGCCAAAGTCAGCCAGCAGGCTCTGACCAATTCGGGCTACAACGGCAGCCGTCTGGGCTTCCGCGGCACCGAAGACCTCGGTGGCGGCCTGGCTGCCAGCTTCTGGCTCGAAGCGCCGATCAGCAACGACGATGGCGCCAAGGGCATTGCCGATTTCACGCGTCGTTCGACCGTGAGCCTGTCGGGCGGTTTCGGTGAAGTCCGCCTTGGCCGCGACTACACCCCGACCTTCTGGAACGACACCGTGTTCGACCCGTTCGGCACCAACGGCGTTGGCACCAACCTGATCAATACGGCCAGCGGGTACAACTTCCTCACGGCCGGCGCCAAGGATACGGGTGGCTTCGGCTTCAACTCGAACTACGCACGCGCAAGCAATTCGATCGGCTACTTCCTGCCGCCGAACCTGGGTGGCTTCTACGGTCAGCTGCAATACGCGCTGCACGAGAACGTGAAGACCGACGGGGTTCAGGACAGCCCGAGCAAGCGCGGCCGCTATGTGGGTGGCCGCTTCGGCTACGCCAACGGCCCCCTCGACGTGGCCGCTTCCTATGGCCAGAGCGATGCCGGCGACCTGGAGCTGACCTTCGTTGGCTCCGGACTCCCCAAAATCGTTGCCGCTCCGGTCGTGAAGACCGCCAACCTTGGCGCCTCCTACGACTTTGGCCCCGCGAAGATCTTTGGCGAGTATTCGCAAGCCAAGATGGAATACGACATCAAGTCGCCTTTCATCGTGAGCGGCGATTCCACCCTCAAGGGCTATCTGCTTGGCGTGACCGTGCCTGTCGGCCCGGGCTTGATCCGTGCCGCCTACTCCAGCGTCAAGTACGACATGGGCGACCATCTGTCGTACCTGTATGACGACGGAAAGGCCAACAAGCTGGCGCTTGGCTACGTGCACAACCTGTCGAAGCGCACGGCTCTGTACGCAACGATCGCTCGCGTGAGCAACAAGAACGGTGCAGCCCTCACGGTCGGCGGCCCGGCCTTCCCGTCCAATGTCGCGCCCAAGAACACCTCGACGGGCTACGACTTCGGCATCCGTCACGCTTTCTGATCGGGATACCACCCTCGATGCTGGCGTACGCCAGTTCGAATCGGCAAAGCCTCAAGCCGCCCGGTACAAGCCGGGCGGCTTTTTGCGCCTTCTCGGCGTCGTCGTCATTGCCTCCCTCAACTCGCTCGGCCCCGCCTGCTCTGCAGCAGCCCCACGTTCATCTCTCCGCTCAACACCGATGCGTAGAAACGCTCGACCATGTTGACGCTCGTGCGCGCGTTACGCGCCAAGGTCAGCATGTCGATCCCTTGTCCATACAACAGCCGCAACGTGATCGCGGTATGGCGCAGGCAGTAAAGCGTTCTGGATTGACCCAACGGCCCCTTCGCGAGTCCGACCTTCTCGAGCACCCAGTGAAAGAAGAAGTTGAGCACCGCCAGCGCGTGCTCCCGGTTCTTCAGGTGCGGCATGAAGATGTAGTCCTCGGCACCGCCATGGCCATGCTCGCCGCGATAAGCGAGCAAACATTCATAGACGCGCACGGCCGGACGCAAGCTCACGATGGGCTGACTGTGCCGCTTGGTCTCCGGCAGATTCATTCGCAGGTAGACGTGTTTGCCGCGCACGATTTCGATGTGCTTGTGCTTCATGAGCTTGATGTCGCTCGGACGAACGAAGGTGTTCACCATCCAGCGGATCAGCCAGGGCAGTTCGTCGGGCATCACGAGCAGTTCTCTCGCGATCCAGAAACGTTCTCCGGCCGACAACCGATCGAGCACCGGATGCGCATGCCCACGCAGATTGCGTGCGGCCGAAATGATCGTTCGGTATTCCGCAACGCTGAAGCTGCCGCGCGGCTGGCTGCGCACCTTCACCTTCGGAAATACGGGCGCCTCGCGCAGCACGCCAGTGTGCACGCCATGCATCACGACTTTGCGAAACAGCACCAAGTACTGCGCGATCGTCGTGCTGGTGAAACCTTGTTCGCCAAGGTGGTTGATCAGTCGCTGCGCATCGGATGTGGCAAGCGACTGAGCCGGCAGATGGCCCAGCAATGGAACGATGTGCGCACGCAATCTGTTGCCCATCACTTGCCAAGTCGCGCGTCCGATCTCTCCGCGCTGAACGCGCGCCGCTTCAGCTCGCATCAGTCCCTTCGAAAGGTCGCTGACAAGAACTGTTAACAAATTTTGTTCAAACGTAATTTCATTTGCAGGCGTATGAATTGCGGAATAGTTGCGCGCAAAAAAACCGGAATCATTGGCTGCTGGCACGCTATTGAAGAGGGTTATGACATTTGTGTCCATGTCATATCTCGCATGCAATCTCGATACCATTTATCATCACGGGTAAACAAACGAAAACTCCCTTGGAAAAAGCTACGCACACGGCATCTGTACCGGCGCAATTGAAGCCCGCCGACTATCTCAGAAAAATTCTCAACGCCCGGGTTTACGACGTCGCTGTCGAGTCCGCGCTCGAGAAGGCGCGCGCGCTCAGCGAGCGTCTTGGAAATACTGTTTTGCTCAAGCGCGAAGACCAGCAACCGGTATTCAGTTTCAAACTTCGCGGGGCATACAACAAGATGGCGAATTTGAGTGCCGCGCAATTGGCGAGCGGCGTGATCTGTGCATCGGCCGGCAACCACGCGCAGGGCGTTGCCCTCGGGGCGCGCAAGCTCGGCACTCGCGCGGTGATCGTCATGCCGGTGACCACGCCCAAATTGAAGATCGATGCCGTGCGCGGCTTCGGTGGCGAAATCGTTTTGCACGGCGACAGCTATTCAGATGCCTACCTGCATGCGCTCGAATTGCAGAAGCAGCAAAACCTGACCTTCGTCCACCCGTTCGACGATCCGGACGTCATCGCGGGCCAGGGCACCATCGCCATGGAGATCCTGCGGCAGCACCAGGGTCCGCTCGACGCAGTCTTCGTGGCCATCGGCGGCGGCGGCTTGATCTCCGGTGTCGCCAACTACATCAAGGCCGTGCGTCCCGAGATCAAGGTGATCGGTGTCCAGATGAACGACTCCGACGCGATGATGCAATCGGTCGCGGCACGCCAGCGCGTGAACTTGCCCGACGTGGGTTTGTTCTCCGACGGCACCGCCGTCAAGCTGGTCGGCGAGGAAACCTTCCGCATCGCCAGCGAACTGGTCGATGAATACATCGCCGTCGACACCGATGCGGTGTGCGCTGCCATCAAGGATGTGTTCGTCGACACGCGCAGCATCGTCGAGCCGGCCGGCGCATTGGCCGTGGCCGCAATCAAGCAGTACGTGGCCGGGCACGGCCGCCACGGCGAGACCTACGCGGCCATCCTGTGCGGCGCCAACATGAACTTCGACAGGCTCCGCTTCGTGGCCGAGCGCGCCGAGGTCGGCGAGGAGCGCGAGGCGCTGTTCGCCGTCACGATTCCCGAGGAGCGCGGCAGCTTCCGCCGCTTCTGCGAGCTGGTCAGCGAACTGCCCGCGGGCGAATCGGATTCAGGCGGGGGCGCACCGCGCAACGTGACGGAATTCAACTACCGCATCAGCGACGCGGCCAAGGCGCACGTGTTCGTCGGACTCACGACCTCCGCGCGCGGCGAGTCGGCCACCATCGCGCGCAACTTCAGCGACCACGGTTTCGACGCGCTCGACCTCACGCACGACGAGCTTGCCAAGGAGCACTTGCGGCATCTGGTCGGCGGACGCACCGGCCTTGCGCACGACGAGCGCCTACTGCGCTTCGTTTTCCCTGAGCGCCCCGGCGCGCTGCTCAAGTTCCTGAGCCTGATGCGGCCGAACTGGAACATCAGCCTGTTCCATTACCGCAACCAGGGCGCCGACTATGGCCGCATCCTGGTCGGGCTGCAGGTGCCTGCCGGCGATGCCGCGGCCTTCGACGCATTCCTCGAAAACCTGGGCTATCCCTACGTCGAGGAAACGGCCAACCCGGCGTACCGATTGTTCCTTCAGGCCTGAAGCGCCCCCTCGCGAACCCATGAAAAAACCGGCGCGCAGCCGGTTTTTTCATGGACGCGAGCATCAGGTTACTGTTGCGTTGGCGCCTGCCCTTGTGGCGGTTGCGGCGGCGCCGTGTCGGGCTGGGGTGCCGGCGGCGGCATCGCCATGGCGGGCATGGTGGAAGGCAACATCCCGGCCGACCGCGGCGCAGGCACCGGGGCAGGCGACACGCCGGAGATCGGCGGCGGCGGCAGCCCCATGCTGATCGGTGCACGCACCGGCAGTTGAAGCGAGAACGCCGGCGGTCCATCGACCTGCGCACCGAGCGTTGCCGCACGCACGCCCACCGACTGGAGCACATAGTTGTCGCCGACGCGCGTGCCGACACGGAACGGCTTGGGCGGCTTGCCGTCGATGGCGATCAGCGCAGCGCCCTGGTTCGACGGATCGGCCACCACACCCACCAGCGCGAAGCGGCTGGCCGCCTCGGGAGCTGCAGGCGCAGCCGTCTGCGCGGAGACCACGCCGAGCAACCGCCCGACCGCCTCGGCATCCGCGGTGACCGAAGGCCGCGGCATCGCCGCCGCCGCGGCCACGGCATCGGCCGGCGAGGACAGGCGCAAGGCCCAGAACACCGCGGCGCCAGCGGCCAGCGCCCAAAGCCCCGTTGTTGCAAATGGGGCATGCCAGCGGGCGGCGGAGTAAGGACTTGTCATGGGCGCGGATTATCATGCAGCGCGCTTTCCGAATCATGTCGCCCAACCTATGAACAAAATCCTTCGTGCCGCCTCCCGGACCGCCCAGCGCGGCTTCACGCTGATCGAACTGATGGTGGTGCTGGTCATCATCGGCGTGCTCGCCGCGCTGATCGTGCCGAACGTGATCGAGCGTGCCGACGACGCCCGCGTGACGGCCGCCCGCACCGACATCAACAACCTGATGCAGGCCCTGAAGCTCTACCGCCTGGACAACCAGCGCTACCCGACCGCCGAGCAGGGCCTGCAGTCGCTGCTGACCCGCCCGACCGTCGGCCCGGCCGCTCCAAACTGGAAGCCCTACGTCGAGAAGCTGCCCAACGACCCATGGGGCCATCCCTACCAGTACATGAACCCGGGCATCAAGGGCGAAATCGACGTGCTCTCGTTCGGCGCCGATGGACAGAACGGCGGCGAGGGCAAGAATGCCGACATCGGCAGCTGGCAATAGCAGCAACCGCTCGGCGCGCGGCTTCACGCTGCTCGAGCTGATCATCGTGATCGCGATCATCGCGATCGCCACCGCCAGTGTGAGCTTTGCGATGCGCGACAGCAGCGCCGCCAAGCTCGATCGCGAGGCCGACCGGCTCGCCGCCCTCCTCGAATCCGCCCGCGCGCAGTCGCGGGCCAGCGGCGTCGCCGTGCGATGGCGCCCCGTCGAAGGCAGCTTCGTCTTCGATGGCCTCCCGCCCGAGGGGCTGCCCGGCGGCTGGGTCGCCGAAGGCATCACCGCCCAGGCCGCGCTCGGCAACGGCACGCTGGTTCCCGCACTGCAACTGGGGCCCGACCCGATCATCGCGGCGCAGCAGATCACGCTCTATTCCGCCGGCCCGCCCGCGCGCGCACTGCGCATCGCCACCGACGGCCTGCGTCCCTTCACCGTCTTCCCCGTGCCATGAGATCGCGGCCCGCCCGGACGACTCGCGGCTTCACGCTGATCGAAGTGCTGATCGCGCTGGGCATCGTCGCGCTGGCGCTGGCCGCGGGCTCGCAGGCCACGATGTCGCTCACGCGCAATGCGCAGCGCCAGTCCGACCTTGTGCTGGCCGACCTGTGCGCCGAAAACGAACTCGCCAAGGCCCGCCTCGCAAGGCAGATGCCGGCCGTGGGCGACTCGGGCTCGATCTGCGTGCAGGCGGGCGCCTCGTTCAACGTGACGACCTCGACCGTGCCCACGCTCAACCCCAATTTCCGGCGCGTGGACGTGCAGGTGCGCGACGAAGCGGATTCGCCGATCCTGCGCATCTCGACCGTGGTGGGGCGGTTCTGATGCTCGCCCCCAGGCTTCGCGCACTTCGTGTCGCTTCTCCAACCCCCTGCCGGGGGCAACACCTGCGGCCGGGTAAAGCCCGTTCCGCGGTGTTCCACCGACGGACCCTGCTGCGTCGGCCATGGGGCTTCACGCTGATCGAACTGCTCGTCGCCATCTCGGTGATGGCCCTGCTCTCGCTCGTGAGTTGGCGCGGGCTGGACAGCATGTCGCGCGCCACCACGCAGAACCAGCAGCGCGCCGACGCCATCCTCACGCTGCAGGCCACGCTCGCCCAGTGGGGCGCCGACCTCGACGCCGTGACCTCGATCGCGCAGACCCGCCCCATCGACTGGGACGGCAACGTGCTGCGGCTCACACGCCGCGGCAGCGATCCGACGGCGCCCGCCATGCAGGTGGTGGCCTGGACCCTCAGGCCCGGCACCGAAGGCCCACGCTGGCAGCGCTGGCAGTCGCAGGCCTTCACCACGCGCGGCGAATGGCAGCAGGCCTGGAACCTCGCCGCCTCCTGGGCGCAGGACGGCGGAGCGCGGGGCGGCGGCTACAACGACGTCGTGCTGATCCCCGCCAGCAGCTGGCAGCTGTACTACTTCCGCGAGAACGCCTGGACGCCCGCGAGCTCGCTGCCCACGGCGCCCGCCAACCCGGCGAACCCGGCCAACCCCGCGGGCCCGATCGTCAACATGCCCGATGGCGTGCGCCTGGTGATCAGCCTGCCGCCGGGCGACGGGCTGTCGGGCACGCTCACGCGCGACTGGGTCAGGCCGACGGTGGGAGCGTCGCGGTCATGACGAAGCGCGTGCCTTCGTTCATGCGCCGCGCGCGCCGCCAGTCCGGCGCCGCACTGCTCGCGGCGATGCTGACGGTGATGCTCGTGGCCACCTTCTCCTCGGCCGCGCTATGGCAGCAATGGCGCGCGGCGGAAGTAGAAGGCGCCGAGCGTGCGCGCGTGCAGGCGGCCTGGGTCCTGATCGGCGCGCTCGACTGGTCGCGTCTGATCCTTGCCGAAGACGGCCGCGCCGGCGGCTCCGACAACCTGGGCGAGCCGTGGGCCGTGCCGCTCGAAGAGGCGCGGCTCACCAGCTTTCTCTCGGCCGAGAAAAACGTGGCGAGCGACAACCTCGAAGGCCTGCCCGACGCCTTTCTTTCGGGCCGCATCGTCGATGCCCAGTCCAGGCTCAACGTGCTGTCGCTGGTCGATGCAGGCAAGCCGGTGCCGGCCAGCGTCGCGACCTTCACCCGACTCTTCAACCTGCTGGGCCTGCCGGCGTCGGAGCTCAGCCTGATGACCACAGGGCTTGCCAGGGCGCTGTCCACCGGCACCGACGAAGCCTCTGCCGGCGACTCTGGCAATGCGCCATTGATGCCCCAGGAAGTCTCGCAACTGGTGTGGCTCGGGCTCTCGCCGGCGACCGCCAAGGCGCTCGAACCCTACGTGACCATCCTGCCGGTCAAGACCACCCTGAACCTCAACACCGCGAGCGCCGAGGCCATCAGCGCCAGCCTGGAATCGATGCCGATCGCCACCGCGCGCCAATTGGTGGAGCGGCGCACCCGCTCCTTCTTCAAGACCATCGACGAGGCCAATCAGGGACTGCCCAGCGGCGGCTCCCGCTTCAATGCGGCCCAGCACGGCGTGGGCACCCAGTACTTCGAGGTCTATGGGCGGCTGCGGCTGGACCGCACCTGGGTCGAGGAGCACTCGCTCCTGCAGCGCAACGGTGTCACCGTGACCACGGTCTGGCGCACCCGCGGCGCCGGCGCGACAACCACCCCGGCTAAACCCTGAGTGCCGTTGACATCCATGGATAAAAAAGCCTTATAACGCCCGTCACAACTGTCAACTATGCTATTCAAATAATAGCAATTGCCTGTCAGACACCCTCCTACAATCACCGGCTTTTCCGACCATCTCCATGACTCCGCTGTTGCTCATTGCCCCCCTGCCTCCGGCCGACGCCGCGGGCGAGTACGACTGGGCCCAGGCAGGCGACGACGGCATTGCTTTGCGCAACCAGGGCCGCGCGCTGTTGGCGCTGCTGCCCTCGGGCAACGAGGTCACGCTCGGCATTCCTTCGGCGGCGCTGTCGTGGCACCGCGTCACGCTGCCCAAGGGCAGCATGGGCAGCGCGTCGAAGCTGCGCCTGGTGCTCGACGGCCTGCTCGAAGAACACCTGCTCGACGATCCCGAGGCGCTGCACTTCGCGCTCGAACCCGATGCGAAGGCCGGTGGACCGGTGTGGGTGGCGGCATGCAATCGCATCTGGCTGCGCAGCATCGTGCAGGGGCTCGAAGCGGCCGGGCGCCGCGTGGTGCGCATCGTCCCCGAATTCGCCCCCCAGGCGGCCGACGGCCCGTCGCTGCTGCAGATCACCGGCGAACCCGAGGCCCCGCAGCTCACCGTGTGCGATGCCGAGGGCGTGGTCTCGCTGCCGCTGGCCGGCGCCGGGCTCGCGCTGTCGGGCAGCCTTCCGCTCGACACGGCCGTCATCACCACCGAGCCTGCGGTCGCGGAAGCGGCCGAGCACCTGCTCGAGCGCCGCGTGCCGATCGTGCAGGCGCCGCAGCGTTGGCTGAATGCCGCGCGCACGCCGTGGGAGCTCGCGCAGTTCGACCTCGCCGCCACGGGCCGCGCGCGCGCCGGCAAGAAGTTCGCCTCGGTGCTGCAGACGCTGCGCTACGCGCCCGAATGGCGCGCCGCGCGGTGGGGCGTCGTCGTGCTGCTGCTGACGCAGCTGATCGGCCTCAACGCCTGGGCCTGGAAGGAGCGCAACGCGCTCGATTCCAAGCGGCAGGCGGCCAAGACCATCCTCACGCAGACCTTTCCCTCGGTGAAGATCGTGATCGACCCGCAACTGCAGATGACGCGCGAAGTCGCGGCGCTGCAGCAGGCCGTGGGCGACGTGGCCGCGACCGATTTCGAACCCATGGTCGGCGCGCTCGCCACCAACCTTCCGCCCGGCCGCACGCCTTCGGCCGTCGATTACAACGGCGGCCAACTGCGCCTGCGCGGCCTCGGACTGCAGCCTTCGGAGATCTCGCAGATCACCGGCGCGATGGCGCCGCGCGGCTACAACGTGCGCACCGAAGGCGACCTGCTGCTGGTACAGGCCGAGGCCATCCGATGAACTTCAGCGAACAACTCAAGGCCCGCTGGGCCGCCCTCGCGATGCGCGAGCGCCAGATGGTCGGCGCGGCCATCGCGCTCGTGGCACTGGCCTTGCTCTGGTGGATCGCGCTCGCTCCCGCGCTGCGCACGCTGGCCGCGGCACCGGCCGAACACGCGCAGCTCGATGCGCAGCTGCAGCAGATGGCCACCTTGCAGAACCGCGCGAAGGCGCTGCAGTCGCAGCCCCGGCTCGCCCGTGACGAGGCGCTGCGCTCGCTCGAGACCTCGGTGCGCGAGGGCCTGGGCGTCAACAACGCGCAGCTCATGACGGCCGGCGGCGACGGCGCCACCGTCACGCTGCGCGCCACGCCCGCCAGCACGGTGGCCCAGTGGCTCGCGCAGGCGCGCGGCAATGCCCACGCGGTGCCGCGCGAAGTGCACCTGACGCGCGCACCCGCAGCCACGCCGGCCCCTGGCAGCAAGGATGCGCCGCAGCTCCCGCAGGTCCGCTGGGAGGGCACGGTCGTGATGGCATTGCCCGCCCCCCGATGAACAGCCCGGCATGGTGACGCGCGCCCCTCTTTCCGCGCTCTCCGGGCCCAGGCCGCGACGCGGCTGGCGCTGGGCCCTCGTCGGCATCGTGGTCGGCGCGGTGCTCGCGGTGGTGCTGTTCGCGCCCGCGCGCTGGCTCGCCTCGGCGCTGTCGAGCTGGAGCCAGGGCCGGCTGCTGCTGGTCAATCCGCGCGGCACGGTCTGGAACGGCACGGCAGCCGTGGTGTTCGCCAGCGGCGCAGGCGGCGCGCAGGCGGTTTCGCTGCCCGGCCTCCTGCACTGGCGCATGCGCCCGAGCTTCAGCGGCATCTTCGCCTCGCTCGACCTGCCCTGCTGCGCGGCGCGCCCGCTCGAACTCAAGGCCAGCCCGCGCGGCGGCGGCATGCAGCTCGACTGGCAGGACAGCCGATCGCGGTGGCCCGCCACGATGCTCACCGGCCTGGGTGCACCGTGGAACACGCTCAAGCTCGACGGTGCGCTCGATCTCTCCACCAAGGCCTTCTCGCTGCAGTGGGACGGCCCGGTGCTGCGCATCGCGGGCCACGCCACGCTCGACGCCACCGATGTTTCCTCCAGCCTGTCGACCCTGCGGCCGATGGGCAGCTACCGGCTCTCGCTCGAAGGCGGCAACAGCCCGACGCTCCTGCTGAGCACGCGCGAAGGCAGCCTGCAGCTCAACGGCAGCGGCAGCTGGAGCGGCACCTCCTTCCGCTTCAACGGCGAAGCCAGTGCCGCGGCCGGCCGCGAAGACGCTCTTTCCAATTTGTTGAACATCATCGGACGGCGCGACAACGCGCGTTCGATCATCACCCTGGGTTGACCATGATGAAGTCCCATCCCTCGTTCGGCCCGGTCGGCATGCGCGGCGCCCGCCTCGGCGCCGTCGCAATCGCGGCGCGCCTGCTGATCGCGGCGTCCTTCCTGCAGGTGCTGCCGCCTGCCTTCGCGCAGGGCGATGCGCCGCGGCGCGGGGAGCCGATCACGCTCAATTTCTCCAACGCCGACATCGAGGCCGTGGCGCGCACCATGGCGGTGGTCACCGGGCGCGACGTGGTGGTCGATCCGCGCGTGAAGGGCACGATGAACCTTGTGACCGACCGCGCGATCCAGCCGGCCGCGGCCTTCAACCAGTTCGCCTCCGCGCTGCGCCTGCAGGGCTTTGCGGTGGTGGAGGCCGACGGCCTCTACAAGGTGGTGCCCGAAGCCGATGCCAAGCTGCAGAGCAGCACGGTGAACACCTCGATCGGCGCGACCGCGTCCTCGGGCAGCAACCAGATCGTCACCCAGATCTTCCGGCTCAACTACGAGTCGCCCAACAGCCTGCTGCCGGTGCTGCGTCCGCTGATTCCGCCCAACAACACCATCAACGTGAACCCGGGCAACAACTCGCTGGTGATCACCGACTACGCCGACAACATGCGGCGGCTGGCGCGCATCATCGCGGCGCTCGATGTGCCGAATGCGTCGGACATCGAGATCATCCAGCTGAAGCACTCGGTCGCCAGCGACCTGCTGCCGCTGGTGCAGCGGCTGGTCGACGGCAGCGGCGCGGGAGCGGCACCGGGTGCTGCGCCGGGCGCGGTCGATGCATCGTTCCGCACCACGCTGCTGGCCGACCCACGCAGCAATTCGCTGATCCTGCGCGCGGCCAACCCGGCGCGCGCGCAGCTTGTGCGCACGCTGGTCGAGAAGCTAGACCGTCCACCTGCCGAAAGCAGCAACGGCGCAGCCGGCAACATCTACGTGGTCTACCTGAAGAACGCCGATGCGGTGCGCCTGGCAGCCACGCTGCGCGCCGCGATGGCGGCGAACCAGCTGGCCACGCCGGGCACCCCGGGTGCCGCGGGCGGCGGCGGCAGCCCCGCGCCGCAGCAAACCAGCTTCCAGCAAAACAACCAGGGCAACATGGGCGGCAGCGGCCAAAGCGGCTCGCCTGCCGCCAACGCGCCGCTCAACAACGCCAACCAGCCGTCGACCGGCGGCCAGATCCAGGCCGACCCGTCCACCAACTCGCTGATCATCACCGCCCCCGAGCCCCAGTACCGCCAGATGCGCGCCGTCATCGACAAGCTCGATGGCCGCCGCGCGCAGGTCATGATCGAGGCGCTGATCGTGGAGGTCAGCGCCAACAAGGCCGCCAACTTCGGCGTGCAGTGGCAAAGCGCGCTGGGCAACAACGCGGTCATCGGCACCAACTCCAGCCTCAACAGGAACAACATCCTGGCGCTGACCCAGGCGCTGGCCACCCGCAATGCCGCAGGCCTGGCCTCCTCGATCCAGCCGGGCCTGAACCTGGGCCTCGCCGGAAAGATCGGCGGCCAGTACATCCTGGGCGCGATCGCCAACTTCTTCAACAGCGACGGCGATGCCAACGTGCTCTCGACGCCCAACCTGCTGACGCTGGACAACGAAGAGGCCAAGATCATCATCGGCCAGAACGTGCCCTTCCCCACGGGCTCGTATGCGAGCACCTCGGGCTCGGTGGGCGTGAACCCGTTCACCACGGTGGAGCGCAAGGACGTGGGCCTGACCCTGCGCGTGCGCCCGACGATCAACGAGAACGGCACGGTGCGCATGACGATTTTCCAGGAGACCTCCACGGTCGACCAGAACTCGCTGGCCAACCCCAACGGCCCGACCACCAACAAGCGCTCGATCGAGTCGAGCGTGCTGGTGGAGGACGGCGGCCTGGTGATGCTGGGCGGGCTGCTGTCGGACACCTACAACAACAACATCGAGAAGATACCGCTGGCCGGGGACATCCCGGTGCTGGGCAACCTGTTCAAGAACGAGAACCGCACGCGCAACAAGAGCAACCTGATGATGTTCCTGCGCCCGGCGGTGATGCGCGACGGGGCCTCGACCGAGGCCTTCGCCTACGACCGCTACGACGAGATCCGCGGCCAGCAGCTGCAGGTGCAGCCCAACACCGACAACATCATGCTGCGCGGCGTGAACGCCGCACCGGTGCTGCCCGAAGCGGCGCTGCAGCGCTCGAACAACCGGGGCAACGGCAGCACCCGCATGGAAGGCACGCAGCTGATTCCGCCGCCCCAGCCGCTGGCCGATACGCGCAAGCTCGCACCCAGCCCGCTGCGCGGGGCGCTGCCGCCTACGGCCGATCCGGTCTCCTCGCGCGAAATGCCCTGATGTCCATGCGCTACCCGCTTCCCTACGCGTTCGCACGCAGCCAGCAACTCCTTCTCGAAGAAGCCGACGACGGCCGCTACACGCTATGGATGTCGAGCCATCCCGCGCGCAGCGCGGTCGGCGAAGTGGCGCGCAAGTACAGCGTGCAGGCCTTCGAAGTGCTGGCCGACGGCGCACTCGCTCAGCGCATCAGCGCAGCCTATTCGCAGGGCGAATCGAGCGCCGCCGCGGTGGTGAGCGAAGTGCAGAACGACGCCGACCTCTCGCGGATGATGCAGGAGCTGCCGGCGGTCGAAGACTTGCTGGCCAGCGCGGGCGACGCGCCCATCATCCGCATGCTCAACGCGCTGCTCACTCAGGCTGCGCGCGACGGCGCGAGCGACATCCACATCGAGCCCTATGAGCGCACCTCGTCCGTGCGCTTTCGCATCGACGGCACGCTGCGCGAGGTGGTGCAGCCCAATCGCGCGCTGCACGCGGCGCTGATCTCGCGCCTGAAGATCATGGCCGACCTCGACATCTCCGAGAAGCGGCTGCCGCAGGACGGGCGCATCAGCTTGCGCATCGGCACGCGCGCGGTCGACGTGCGCGTTTCCACGCTGCCGAGCGCGCACGGCGAACGCGCAGTGCTGCGCTTGCTGGACAAGAGCGAATCGAAGCTCACGCTCGAATCGGTGGGCATGCAGGGCGACACGCTGCAGCGCTTCGAAAAACTCATCACGCAGCCGCACGGCATCATCCTGGTGACCGGGCCGACCGGCTCGGGCAAGACCACCACGCTGTACGCCGCGCTGGCCCGGCTCGATGCGAGCCGCAGCAACATCATGACGGTGGAAGACCCCATCGAGTACGAGCTGCCGGGCGTGGGCCAGACGCAGATCAACGCGAAGATCGAGCTCACTTTCGCCAAGGCCCTGCGCGCCATCCTGCGGCAAGACCCGGACGTGATCATGATCGGCGAAATCCGCGATTTCGAAACCGCGCAGATCGCCATTCAGGCCTCGCTCACCGGTCACCTGGTGCTCGCCACGCTGCACACCAACGATTCGGTCAGCGCCGTCACGCGCCTGACCGACATGGGGGTCGAGCCTTTCCTTCTGAGCTCGTCGCTGCTGGGCGTGCTCGCGCAGCGCCTCGTGCGCAAGGTCTGCACGAGCTGCGGCGGCGCGGGCTGCGACGTCTGCGGCCAGACGGGCTACCAGGGCCGCACCGGCATCTTCGAATTGCTGGTGGCCGATGAGACCGTGCAGGGCCTCATCCACAGCAAGGCGGCCGAGAGCGAACTGCTCAAGGCCGGCGCCCGCGGCGGCCTGCGCCTGATGCGCGAAGACGGCGAACGGCTGGTGCAAGCCGGCATCACGTCGCGCGCAGAGCTGCTGCGCGTCACACGCGACTAGAGCCCAGCCTCGCCATGCCCGCCTATTCCTTCGAAGCCATCGATGCCAGCGGCCAGTCGCGCGAAGGCGTGCTCGAGGCCGACACCGCGCGCAGCGCCCGCAGCCTGCTGCGCGCGCAGGCGCTGATTCCGCTGTCGGTCACGCCGGTCGGCAGCGACCACATCAACGGCACCGGACAGCGCAGCGGCCTTTCCCGCTGGCTGGGCGGCGGCAAGCGGGTCTTCAATTCCACGGGCCTTGCCGTGTGGACGCGGCAGCTCGCGGGCCTCGTCTCGTCGGGCCTGCCGCTGGAACGCGCGCTCACGGCGCTCACCGACGAAGCCGAGTCAGAGCCGCAACGCAACCTCGTCGCCTCGCTGCGCGCCGAGGTCAACGCGGGCTCGCCCTTCGCGCGCGCGCTGTCGGCGCACTCGCGCGAGTTCTCGCCCATCTACACCGCGGTGATCGGTGCCGGCGAACAGAGCGGCAACCTCGGCCTCGTGCTCGACCGTCTGGCCGACGACCTGGAAGAACGCCAGGCGCTGCAGCAGAAGCTGATCGGCGCGGCGCTGTACCCGGCCATCGTCACGCTGGTGGCGATCGTGATCGTGATCTTCCTCGTGAGCTACGTGGTGCCGCAGGTGGCGCAGGTGTTCGCGGGCACCAAGCGCTCACTGCCTTTTCTCACCACCGTGATGCTGTCGCTGAGCGCGGGCGTGCGCAACTACGGCTGGTGGATGCTGGGCGGCGTGGTGCTCGTCGCCATCGGCGTGCGGCTGGCCTTGGCGCAGGAGGCCTTCCGCCTGAAATTCGATGCCGCATGGCTCAAGCTGCCGCTGGTCGGCAAGCTCGCGCGCGGCTACAACGCGGCGCGCTTCGCAAGCACGCTGGCCATGCTGGCAACGGCCGGTGTGCCGATCCTGCGCGCGCTGCAGGCCGCCTCCGAAACGCTGGGCAATCGCGCGATGCGTGCCGATGCGCTCGACGCGCTGGTGCTGGTGCGCGAAGGCGCGCCGCTCGCCTCGGCGCTCGCGCAGAAGAAGCGCTTTCCGGGCCTGGTCTCGATGTTCGCCCGCCTCGGCGAACAGACCGGCACGCTGCCGCTGATGCTGCAGCGCGCGGCCAACCAGCTCGGCGCCGAGGTGCAGCGCCGCGCGATGCATCTGGCGACCATCCTCGAGCCGCTGCTCATCGTCGCCATGGGCGGCGTGGTGATGCTGATCGTGCTGGCGGTGATGCTGCCGATCATCCAGCTGAACCAGTTCGTCAAATAGCGGAAGTCGCGCCATGGCCAATCGGAGCTACCTGTTCGCGAGCCCCTTCGTTCCGGGGCCGAACGCCGCAGGGAACGATCCGAAACAGCTCAAGGGCCTCTCGGAGTGCAACTACAACATCCCGCTGGTCTACCAGCTTCTGGTGTCCACGGACGTGCAGCTGTGCCGCTCGACGATCTGGACCAGCCTGGACGAACCCACCGCACTCGCGGGCCGCGCCGGCGCGGGCATCGACCGGCTCCACCAGTTCCTGTCCCGCATCGATCATCCTTCGGTCGCGCCGCTGCGCGACCAGGCACTGGACTTCCTGAACAGCCACGCCGACCGCAACGGCTACTTCGTGCTGGAGTGCGCCGAGATTTTCGACATGGGCGACGAGCCGCTGGGCGAACAGGCCGTGAGTTTGCTGCGCGACGTGCAGAACATCGACACCGAGATCGAAGCCGCCATCAGCCGGCTGGCTCCGCAGAAAAAGACCTTCTGGGACCGCATCTTCACGCCGTCTCAGGAGAGCATCGAGGCGCCCTTGCGCGAGTTGGGCCTGGGCTACTGGTCGGATACGCTCTACTACTCGCCCAACGACGCCTCCTGAACCTCCGCCCGCACGCCACCATGCCAGTCACTCTCGAAGACAAACTCGTGGTCGCGATCTCCTCGCGGGCCCTCTTCAACCTCGAGGAAGAAAACAGGATCTTCGAAGCCGGCGACAACGAGGGCTACATGAAACTGCAGCTCGACCGGCTCGACGTGCCGGCCGCACCGGGCATCGCGTACTCGCTGATCCGCAAGTTGCTGCGCTTCAACGACGACGGCGTGCAGCGCGTCGAGGTGGTGATCCTTTCGCGCAACGACCCGGTCTCGGGCATGCGCATCTTCAAGTCGAGCGCGGCGGCTGACATCAAGCTGCAGCGCGGCGTGTTCACGCAAGGCCGGCCACCCTTCGGGTACCTGCGCCCGCTGCGTGCGCACCTGTTCCTCTCTGTCAATGCACAGGACGTGCGCGAAGCGCTGGGCGCGGGCTTTCCGGCCGCGCGGGTGCTGGTCGAATCGGTGAAGGCCAGCGATGCCTGGCCCAACGAAGTGCGCATTGCCTTCGACGGCGACGCGGTGCTGTTCTCCGACGAGGCCGAGCGCGTGTTCCAGGCCGAAGGGCTCGATGCCTTCCAGGCGCACGAGCTCAGCAAGGCCGAGCTGCCGCTGCCCGAGGGCCCGTTCAAGCCGCTGCTGATGGCGCTGCACCGCCTGCAGATGGCGGGCAATGCGCAGATGCGCATCCGCACCGCGCTGGTCACCGCACGCAGCGCACCGGCGCACGAGCGCGCGATCCGCACGCTGATGAACTGGAACATCCGCGTCGATGAAGCGATGTTCCTCGGCGGCCTGCCCAAGGGCGAATTCCTGCGTGAGTTCGAGCCCGATTTCTTCTTCGACGACCAGACAGGTCATGTCGATGCGGCTTCGCGGCATGTGCCTGCGGGGCATGTGTCGAGCGGGATCAGCAACGAGGGCTGAGCCCCGCTTTCGCGCACTTCGGGTCGCTTCGCCACCCGCCTTGCAGGGGCAATACCTACGGCCCGCAAAGCCGGTTCTGCGGTATTCCTGGAACGAGTTTCCCGCTTTTTTTAAGGTTGGATTCGTGCGCCGTCACACGCACGACTTCGCTCTGTCATCGCGCATTCATTGCCGCGTAACGCGCGCTTCTTAGCCTCGCTGTCTGTTCGGTGCGCAGTGCCTTCGTGGCACTTTTTCTTGCCGCACCGGCGTCCATCCCTCCGACACACAGCCCCGGCTTACTCCGATGCGCCCGACCCCAAACATGCGAATTCCATCTCTTGCCGCGCGTCTCGCGCCCTTGCTTTCCACGCTGGTCGTGGCATGCGTCCTGTCCGCCTGCGGTGGCGGCAGCGATGGCGGCGGCTTCTTCGGCGGCCTGCCTGGCGCCGGCACGCCGCCCACCACCCCGCCGACAACGCCCCCGCCCGAAACCGGCGTCGCCCCCGTGAAGAGCTGCGCGCCCTGAAAGAGAAAGCTCACGCCATGAACCAGAACGACAAGCCCACGAACTCGCGCCGCAAATTTCTGACGGGCACCGCCACCACCGGCGCTGCCGCGCTCGCGCTCTCGGCCTTTCCGCCCGCCATTCGCCGCGCGCTCGCCATTCCGGCCAACAACAAGACCGGCACCATCCAGGACGTCGAGCACATCGTGATCCTGATGCAGGAGAACCGCTCGTTCGACCACTACTTCGGCACGCTGATGGGCGTGCGCGGCTTCGGCGATCGCTTCACCATTCCGCTGCCCAAGGGCCTGAACGTGTGGCAGCAGAGCGATGCCACCGGCAAGCCGATCCTGCCCTACCACCTGGACAGCCGCAAAGGCAACGCGCAGCGCGTGAGCGGCACGCCGCACTCCTGGAGCGACGGCCAGAACGCCTGGGACGGTGGGCGCACCTACCAGTGGCCGCGCTACAAGACCAACGCGGCCATGGGCTACTACAAGGAAGCCGAGGTCGCCTTCCAGTTCGCGCTGGCCAACGCGTTCACGCTGTGCGACGACTACCACTGCAGCATGCACACGGGCACCAACTCGAACCGCATGTTCCTTTGGACCGGCACCAACGGCCCCGGCGGCCAGCTGGGCAGCGGCGTGGCCGGCGTGGCCGGCGTGGCCGGCGTGGCCGGCGTGGCCGGCGTGGCCACGGTCAACAACGAGTGGGACTCCATCGACAGCTCGGCCACCGGCTACGAATGGAAGACCTACCCAGAGCGCCTGCAGGAAGCCAAGGTCAGCTGGATCGTCTACCAGAACATGCCGGAGAACTTCGGCGACAACCCGCTCGCGGGCTTCAAGCAATACCGCCTGGCCAACGAGGCTTCGGGCAAGCCGGTGAGCAACGATGCGGCCTCGCCGGTGTACGACCCCGCGAGCGACGATGCGGGCAATCCGCTCTACAAGGGCATCGCCAACACCATGGGCGACGGCGGTTTCCTCGAACAGTTCCGCCAGGACATCAAGAACGGCAAGCTGCCGCAGGTGTCGTGGATCATCGCGCCGGCCACCTACTCCGAGCATCCCGGCCCGTCCAGCCCTGTGCAGGGCGGCTGGTACATCCAGGAAGCGCTGGACGCGCTCACCGCCGTGCCCGACGTGTGGAGCAAGACCGTGCTGCTCATCAACTTCGACGAGAACGACGGCTACTTCGACCACTACCCCTCGCCGGCGGCGCCCTCGATCAACCCCGACGGTTCGATGGCCGGCAAGACCACGCTGCCCGAGGCCGACCTCGCCGTGGAGCGCTTCAACCATCCGAAGCCACCGGGCACCAGCAGCCAGCCGACGCCCGATGGCCGTGTCTACGGCCCCGGCGTGCGCGTGCCGATGTACATCGTCTCGCCGTGGAGCCGCGGCGGCTGGGTCAACTCGCAGGCCTTCGACCACACCTCGGTCATCCGCTTCATCGAGGCGCGCTTCGGCGTGAAGGAGCCGAACATCTCGCCGTTCCGGCGTGCGGTGTGCGGCGACCTCACCAGCGCCTTCAACTTCGTCACGCCCAACACCGAGACGCTGCCCACGCTCGCCGGCCGCACGACCCGCACCGCCGCCGACAAGACGCGCAGCGACCAGGAGGCGCTGGCACAGGTGCCGCTGCCGCTCGATCCACAACTGCCGCGCCAGGCCACCGGCACGCGCCCCTCGCGCGCGCTGCCCTATGAACTGCATGTGAGCGCGCGCGCCGATTCGGTCAGCGGCAAGATCCAGCTGCTGTTCAAGAACAGCGGCAAGGGCGCGGCCGTGTTCCACGTCTACGACAAGCTCAACCTCGACCGCCTGCCGCGCCGCTACATGGTGGAACCCGGCAAGTCGCTGGACGACGCCTGGAGCCCGATGACCGACAACAGCGGCTTCTACGACCTCTGGGTGCTCGGGCCGAATGGCTTTCACCGCTACTTCAAGGGCGACCTCAACGCGCTGCGCACGAGCGGCGCGAATCCCGAGGTGCGCGTCTGCTACGACACTGCCAACGGCAACGTCTATCTGGAGATGCTCAATGCCGGCACGAACCCCGCCAAGTTCACGGTGCGTGCCAAGGCCTATCGCAACGACGGCCCCTGGGGTGCCACCGTCGCCGGCGGCGCCAAGGCCGAGCAGCTGTGGGTGCTGGCGAGCAGCGGCCAGTGGTACGACTTCGCGGTCACTTGCGATGCCGACCCGGCCTACTACCGCCGCTTTGCGGGCCGCGTGGAAAACGGCAAGCACACGGTGAGCGATCCCGCCATGGGCCTGGCCGATCTGTGAGTGCTGCACCGACCACAGCCTCATGAACTCACGCCGCAAATTCCTCACGGACACCGCCACCACCGGTGCCGCCGCGCTCGCGCTGTCGGCCTTTCCACCGAGCATCCGACGTGCCCTGGCCATTCCGGCCAACAACAAGACCGGCACGATCATGGACGTCGAGCACGTCGTGATCCTGATGCAGGAGAACCGCTCGTTCGACCACTACTTCGGCACGCTCAATGGCGTGCGCGGCTTCGGTGACCGCTTCACCATTCCGCTGCCCAAGGGGCTGAACGTGTGGCAGCAGAGCGATGCCTCGGGCAAGCCGATCCTGCCCTACCACTTCGACAGCCGCAAAGGCAATGCCCAGCGCGACGGCGGCACGCCCCACGACTGGAACGACAGCCAGAACGCGTGGGACAACGGCCGCATGTACCAATGGCCGCGCTACAAGACCAACAAGGCGATGGGCTACCACAAGGAGGCCGAGATCCCCTTCCAGTTCGCGCTGGCGAATGCCTTCACGATCTGCGATGCGTACCACTGCGGGATGCACACGGGCACCGACGCGAACCGCTCCTTCCACCTCACCGGCACCAACGGCGCGACCGCGCAGAACGTGGCGTTCGTCACCAACGAGTGGGACTGGATCGAAGGCAAGCCCGCATCGGCGAACACCGGCTACACGTGGAAGACGTATGCCGAGCGCCTCGAGGACGCGGGCGTCAAGTGGATCAGCTACCAGAACATGCCCGACGAGTGGGGCGACAACATGCTGGGCGCGTTCCAGCAGTTCCGCCAGGCCAACCTCGCCTCGGGCTTCCCTGTGTCCAGCGGCGGTGCGCCGAACAAGCCCTATGCAGACACCGGCCAGGCATTGCCGTACCACGCCTACGACGCGGCCAGCGACAACGCAAGGAACCCGCTCTACAAGGGCGTGGCCAACACGCTGCCGGGCACGCGCCCCGAGGAATACCTGGACGCCTTCAAGCGCGACATCCGCGAAGGCAGGCTGCCGCAGGTCTCGTGGATGAACGCGCCGTCGATCTACTGCGAGCATCCGGGGCCGTCGAGTCCCGTGCAAGGCGCGTGGTTTCTGCAGGAAGTGCTGGACGCGCTCACCGCCGTGCCCGAGGTATGGAGCAAGACCGTGCTGCTCATCAACTTCGACGAGAACGACGGCTACTTCGACCACGTGCCTTCGCCCTCGGCGCCTTCGCCCAACGGCGATGGCAGCTATGCCGGCAAGACCACGCTGCCCGTTTCGGACCTGGGCGCCGAGTACTTCACGCACCCGGCACCGGCCGGCAGCGGCAAGCAGCCCAAGCCCGACGGCCGCGTCTACGGCCCGGGCCCGCGCGTGCCGCTGTACGTGATCTCGCCATGGAGCCGCGGCGGCTGGGTCAGTTCGCGGGCCTTCGACCACACCTCGGTGCTGCGTTTTCTGGAAACGCGCTTCGGCGTGAAAGAGCCGAACATCTCGCCTTTCCGGCGCGCGGTGTGCGGCGACCTCACCAGCGCCTTCAACTTCGCCACGCCCAACAACGAAGCGCTGCCCACGCTCACGGGCCGCACGACCAAGGCCGATGCCGACAAGCTGCGCAACGACCAGCAGGCGCTGCCGCAGGTGCCGCTGCCGCTCGATCCGCAGCTTCCTCGTCAAGCGACCGGCACGCGGCCTTCGCGTGCGCTGCCCTACGAACTGCACGTGAGCGCGAAGACAGACACGATCGGCGGCAAGGTTCAGTTGCTGTTCTCGAACACAGGCAAAGCGGCCGCCGTGTTCCACGTCTACGACAAGCTCAACCTCGACCGCCTGCCGCGCCGCTACATGGTGGAGCCCGGCAAGATGCTCGACGACGCATGGACCGCGATGACCGACAACAGCGGTTTCTACGACCTCTGGGTGCTCGGTCCGAATGGCTTTCACCGCCACTTCAGGGGCGATCTCAATCGCCTGCGCTCGGGCGATGCGCCGGTTCCCGAGGTGCGTGTGTGCTACGACATCGCGAACGGCAACGTCTATGTGAGCATGCGCAACGACGGCAAGGCCCCTTGCAAGTTCACCGTGCGTGCGAAGGCCTACCGCGACGACGGCCCGTGGACCGCGACGGTCAACGGCGGCGCCACCACCGACCAGCACTGGGAGCTTGCGGCAAGCGGCCAGTGGTACGACTTCGCGGTGACCTGCGATGCCGATGCCAGCTACTACCGCCGCTTCGCGGGTCGCGTGGAAACCGGCAAGCACACGGTGAGTGATCCGGCGATGGGCTTGGCCGATCTCTGAAAATGTGAAGGGTGGCAGCCCCGGGGCGTGTGCACAGGCCACCGGGTACTCCCCTCCGCGAATGTCCCCCGGGCTTCGCCCTCCTCCTTGATTTCGCTGCAGGGAGCACCCGATGCCCTGCGCACCGGGGCACGCTGCTGGTGATCCGCGATCCACGACCGCTCTGAAGCGCTCGCGCTGATGGTGGGCCCTGTTTCGCGAAATCAAGGGGGAGCCCGAAGGGCGGAGGACATTCGCGAAACAGGGCCCGCCGTCGGCGTGAGTGCCGCCCTGAAAAAGAGCACAACGCGCCCCTCGAATGCATCGCGAACAACCCCGATCGTTTCGCACGCTTACACCTCGCCCCCTCAAGTTCATGGCGATGTCATAGGCACTTTCTAGCCTCGAGCGCAGCGGCCTCCACGACGTCCTTGGAGCCCCCGCCCCACACTTCAAGAGGATCTCCCCCGATGCGACTTCTTTCCTGTTCCGCGCGGCTGGTACCCGCATTGATCGTGGCCTGCGCACTCTCCGCCTGCGGTGGCGGCAGCGACGCAGGCGGCTTCTTCGGCGGCCTGCCCGCTGCCGGCACGCCGCCCGCAACCACGCCGCCCGATACTGGCGTCAAACCCGAGATGCGCTGCGCGCCCTGAACGTCCTTGTCAAATATCAGAACAACACAGCCATGACCTCACGTCGCAAGTTCCTCACAGGCACCGCCACCACCGGCGCTGCCGCACTCGCGCTCTCGGCCTTCCCGCCCAGCATCCGCCGCGCGCTCGCCATTCCCGCCAACAACAAGACCGGCACGATCATGGACGTCGAGCACGTCGTGATCTTGATGCAGGAGAACCGTTCTTTCGATCACTACTTCGGCACGCTCAAAGGCGTGCGCGGCTTCGGCGACCGCATGACCATCCCGCTGCCCAACGGCCTGGCCGTGTGGCAGCAGCTTGACGACACCGGCAAGCAGGTGGTGCCCTACCACCTCGACGCGACCAAGGGCAACGCGCTGCGCGTGAGCAGCACGCCGCACACATGGGTCGACTCGCACAACGCCTGGGATGGCGGTCGCCTCTATCAGTGGCCGCGGTTCAAGAAGGTGAGCAAGACCGCGCCCTACACGCAGTCGATGGGCTACCTGACGGAGGCCGAGCTTCCGTTCCAGTTCGCGCTGGCCAATGCCTTCACGATCTGCGACGACTACCACTGCGCGATGCACACCGGCACGCACGCCAACCGTTCCTTTCACTGGACGGGCACCAACGGGCCGACCGGCGCCAACGTGGCCTACGTGAACAACGTCAACGCGTGGAGCTCGACCGGCCCGTCGACCGAAGGCTACGAATGGAAGACCTATGCAGAGCGCCTGCAGGAAGCCAAGGTCAGCTGGATCGTCTACCAGAACATTCCCAACAACTACGGCTGCAATCCGCTGCTGGGCTTCAAGCCGTACCGCAAGGCGAACGAGGCTTCGGGCAAACCGGTGAGCACCTCCGGCGCGCAGGGCTCGTCACCGGCCTATGCACCCGGCGACGACGCCGGCAACCCGCTCTACAAGGGCACCGCCAACACGCTGCCGGTGGCCGACCAGGCCGCCTTCGATGCGGGCGCGATCTTCGATGCGTTCCGCGCCGACGTGAAGGCCGGCCGACTGCCGCAGGTGTCGTGGATCATTCCGCCGGATGTGTACTCCGAACACCCCGGCCCGTCGAGCCCGGTGCAGGGCGCCTGGTACATCCAGCAGGCGCTGGACGCGCTCACCGCGGTGCCCGAGGTGTGGAGCAAGACGGTGCTCATCGTCAATTTCGACGAGAACGACGGCTACTTCGACCACGTGCCATCGGCCTCGGCGCCCTCGCCCATTCCATCGGCCGACCCGGGCGCGAAGGCCTTCGCCGGCAAGACCACGATGTCGGACGCGGACCTGAGCTACGAGTACTTCAACCATCCGGCGCCAGCGGGCATACCCACGGCCCAGCCCACGCCCGACGGGAATGTCTACGGGCCCGGCATGCGCGTGCCGATGTACGTGATCTCGCCGTGGAGCCGCGGCGGCTGGGTCAATTCGCAGACCTTCGACCACACCTCGGTGCTGCGCTTTCTCGAAGCACGCTTCGGTGTGAAGGAAACCAACATCAGCCCGTTCCGCCGCGCGGTGAACGGCGACCTCACGAGCGCCTTCAATTTCGCCACGCCGAATGAAGAAGCGCCGCCCACGCTCGCGGGCCGCCGCAGCAAGGCCGAGGCCGACCAGCTGCGCGCCGCGCAGGACGCGCTGCCGCAGGTCACGCCGCCGGGCGACGGCAAGCTGCCCGTGCAGGCCACGGGCACGCGGCCTTCGCGCGCGCTGCCCTACGAGCTGCATGCGAGTGCCAAGGTCGACACGGCCGGCGGCACGGTGCAGCTGCTGTTCGCCAACACGGGCAAGGCCGCGGTCGTGTTCCACGTCTACGACAAGCTCAACCTCGACCGCCTGCCGCGCCGCTACATGGTGGAAGCGGGCAAGTCGCTGGACGACAGCTGGACCGCGATGACCGACAACGCCGGCGCGTACGACCTGTGGGTGCTCGGGCCCAACGGCTTTCATCGCCACTTCAAGGGCAACCTCAACGCCGTGCGCGCGGGCGATGCAGCGGTGCCCGAAGTGCGCGTGTGCTACGACGTCGCCAATGGCAACGTCTACCTGAGCATGCGCAACGACGGCGAGGCCGCCTGCAAGTTCACCATCCGCGCGAAGGCCTACCGTAACGACGGGCCGTGGACCGCGACGGTGAACGGCGGCGCTACGACCGACCAGCACTGGGAGCTTGCGGCAAGCGGCCAGTGGTACGACTTCGCTGTGACATGCGACACCGATCCCGCCTACTACCGTCGCTTCGCCGGCCGCGTGGAGACCGGCAAGCACACGGTGAGCGACCCCGCGATGGGCATGCCCGAGCTCTGAAAGTCGCGCGCAAAATGCCGGCATGCTGATCCTCCGACATGCCGACATCCTCGTCACCATGGACGCCGCCCGGCGCGAGATCGCCGACGGCGCCGTGGTGACCGACGGACCCGCTGTAGCCTGGGCCGGCCCCACCGCCGAACTGCCCACCGCCTGCCTCGATGCACTGCGCAACGGCCAGGCAGAAGCCATCGACATGCACGGCCACGTCGTGGTGCCGGGCCTGGTCAACACGCACCACCACATGTACCAGAGCCTCACCCGCGCCGTGCCCGAGGCGCAGGACGCCGAGCTCTTCGGCTGGCTCACGAATCTTTATCTGCTGTGGGCGCGCCTCACGCCCGAGATGATCCGCGTCTCGACGCAGACCGCGATGGCCGAGCTGATGCTCTCGGGCTGCACCACCACCAGCGACCATCTCTATCTGTTCCCCAACGGCTCGAAGCTCGACGATTCGATCGAGGCAGCCGACGCGATGGGCATGCGCTTCCATGCCGCGCGCGGGAGCATGAGCGTGGGCCGCAGCGCCGGCGGCCTGCCGCCCGACGAGGTGGTGGAAACCGAAGAAGCCATCCTGCGCGACAGCGAGCGCCTGATCGACCGCTGGCACGACCCTTCGCGCCATTCGATGCGCCGCATCGTGCTGGCGCCCTGCTCGCCGTTCTCGGTCTCGCGCGACCTGATGCGGCTGTCGGCCGAACTCGCGCGCGAACACGGCGTGTCGCTGCACACGCATCTGGCCGAGAACGACAACGACGTCGCCTATTCGCGCGAGAAGTTCGGCATGACGCCGGCCGAGTACGCCGAAGACCTGGGCTGGGTGGGCCGCGACGTGTGGCACGCGCACTGCGTGAAGCTCGACGAAGCCGGCATCGCGCTCTTCGGCCGCACCGGCACGGGCGTGGCGCATTGCCCCTGCTCGAACATGCGGCTCGCCTCGGGCATCGCGCCCATCGGCGCGATGCGGCGCGCGGGTGTGCCGGTGGGCCTGGGCGTGGATGGCAGCGCGTCGAACGACGGCGCGCACATGCTCGGCGAAGCACGGCAGGCCATGCTGCTGCAGCGCGTGGGCTACGGCCCCGCGGCGATGACGGCGCGCGAGGCGCTGGAGATCGCGACGCTCGGCGGCGCACGTGTACTGGGGCGCGACGACATCGGCGCGCTGGCGCCGGGCATGTCGGCGGACATCGTGGCCTTCGACATGCGCGGCGTGGCGCATGCGGGCGCGTGGCACGACCCGGTGGCGGCGCTGGTGTTCTGCACGCCGGGAGCGGCTTCGCTGAGCGTGATCAATGGCGAGGTTCGCATTCGCGATGGGCGCTTTGCAGCGCTGGAATTGCCACCCTTGCTGGCGAGGCACCGGGCGCTGGCGCGAACGCTGTACGAGAGCGCCCGCCACCCGCATACGGCCCTGTGACGCACGTCGAATGCGTACTTTTGAATTACGCGTGAACCCTGATTGCCAAGCCTCGGGCCGCTCCGCAGAATCCGCCCACTAAATAGAACGGGCGTTCGATTTAGAAGGCCATTCCCCCACGGCCTCCCGAGATTCATAACAACAGGGCCTTCCCCGATGAAGCGCAGAGACATCCTCAAGTGGTCCGCCTCGGCGGGCGGTCTGGGCCTGCTGGCCGGCAAGCCGTCCACCGCATCGGCCGCGCTGCCGGTACTCAAGCCCACGCTGCCGCAGAAGATCGATCCGATCAGTGCCACGCTGCGGCGGCTCGAACTGGTCGGCCGGCAGGCCACCTACCTCTGGACCGAATCGCACATCAACCTCGCGGGCGTGCCGATGGGCGCGGTGGTGCCGGTGGGCGAGCTGCCGGCCGTGGAGCATCAGCTGAAGACGGTGTCGAAGGCGGTCGAGGCGGTGACCAATTTCGCGGCCTCGTTCGCCACCAGCGCGCTCGCCTCGGGCAGCCTGCAGTCGCTCGACAACCTGCGCACCCGCATCGCTGGGCTGCAGGCCACGTTCGACCAGCTGGCCGCGCAGAATGCGGGCCTTCTCACCCTGCCGGCGGCAGTGCTGGCGCTGCTGGGCACGCTCACGAGCAGCGTGGGCGATGTGGGCACGCAGCTCAAGCAGATTCACCACGACCTGCTCTCGCAAGGACCGCTGGGCGCGCTGAACGGTCCCAAGACGCTCGCGCAGTACGACGCGCTGTTCGTCACCATCGAGAAGCCGTCGATCTCGCAGATCCTGCACGACAACGACCTGTTCGCAGCCATGCGCGTTGCGGGGCCGAACCCGATGCTGCTGCAGCGGGCCACGTCGCTGCCGACCAAGTTCTCATTGGGCAACGCGCAGTACCAGCAGGTTATGGGCACCAACGACAGCCTCGCCGATGCGGCCGCTGCGGGCCGGCTCTACCTGCTCGATTACGAAGGCCTCGGCGACATGGCGCCGATCGGGCCCGTCGTGAAACCGCTCACGGGGACGGGCTACGTCTACGCGCCGATCGCCCTCTTCGCACGCCCGAAGAACGGCCGCTCGCTCGTGCCGGTCGCCATCCAGTGCGGGCAGGACCCGCTGCAGAACCCGATCTTCCTGCGCGCCGACGACACCACCAGTGCCGAGGCCTACTGGACCTGGCAGTCGGCCAAGACCGCGGTGCAGGTGGCCGACTTCAACTACCACGAGATGTTCGTGCACCTCGGCCGCACGCACCTGATGTCCGAGGCCTTCGCGATGGCCACGCAGCGCCAGTTCGCGACCGCGCATCCGCTCAGCCGCCTGCTCTCGCCGCACCTCGAAGGCGCGATGTTCATCAACGAGTTCGCGACGCTGATCATCATGGCGCCGCTGACCACGGGCGACGTGATCCTTGCCGCGCCCATCGAGACGCTGCAGCACGAATGCGGCCGCGACCGGCTGGCCTACGATTTTTACGATCGCATGATGCTGCCGAACGACCTGCGCACGCGCGGCGTGGACGACACGACGGCCCTGCCCGACTACCCCTACCGCGACGACGCGCTGCTGGTGTGGAATGCCATCGCGCAGTGGGTGGCCGACTACGTGGCCGTCTACTACCCGAGCGACAGCGACGTGACCGGCGACTATGAGCTCGCGGCCTGGGCCACCGAACTGGCGACGACCGGCAAGGTGAAGGGCTTCCGCGCGATCGCCACGCGCGCGCAGTTGGTCGACGTACTCACCGCGATCATCTTCAACGCCAGCGCGCAGCATGCGGCAGTGAACTTCCCGCAGTATTCGGTGATGACCTATGCGCCCTTCAGCGCGGGTTCGGGCGGCACGCCGGCGCCCACGACGAGCGCGGGGCAGAACGAGGCGAGCTGGTCGCAGATGCTGCCGTCGCGGCTCGCGGCGCAGGAGCAGATCCTGCTGTTCCACATCCTCGGGGGCGTGTATTACCGGCCGCTCGGCGAATACAAGGACAACACTTTTCCGCACCTGCCGGTGCTGCTCGACCCTGCCGTCGCGGGGCCGGGCGGGCCGCTGGAGCGTTTTCGCACGGCGCTCGCGGGCATCGAGAACACGATCCGCCAGCGCAACACCACGCGCACGCGGCCTTACGAGCACCTGCTGCCGAGTCGCATTCCCTCGAGCACGAACATCTGACGGCGTTCAGCGCCGCATGGTGTCCATCTGTGTGACGGGCGCGCTGTCGTTGCCCCACGAGCCGCGGATGTAGGTGAGCACGGCCGCCACTTCCGCGGCATCGAGCACCTGCCCGAACGGCGGCATGCCGTAGGGGCGCGGATTGCCCGCCGTCGATGGCAGGAAGCCGCCATGCGACACCACCTGGATGAGGTTCGTCGGCGGCGACATGTTCACCGCGCGGTTGCCTGCGAGCGGCGGATAGGCGCCGGTCGCGCCCTGGCCCTGGTCGCCGTGGCAGTAGGCGCAGCGCTGGTCGTAGATCTTGCCGCCGCGCGCCATCGTGCCGGCGTCGCGGCGGATGGGCGTTGGCGAGCGTGCGGGCTCGTCGGACTTGGGAACCTCGGGCAGATCCTTCAGGTAGCCAGCCATCGCCGTCAGGTCCGCCTCGCTCAGGTGCTGCGTGCTGCGGAACACCACGTCGGCCATCGGCCCCATCACCGAACCGCCCGGCGCGGTACCGGTCTTGAGCAGCGCCACCACATCGGCCGTGGGCCACCCGGCCACGCCGGCCTGATGCCTGTCGGTGAGCGACGGCGCATACCAGTTCTCCACCGCGATGAGCCCGCCCGAGAGGCCGAGCCTGGTCTCGGTCGCGCCCAGCGAATTGCGCGCGCCGTGGCACGCGATGCAATGGCCGAGGCCATCGACGAGGTACGCGCCGCGGTTCCATTCAGCCGGCTTGCCCGCGTTGGCGACGAAGGGCTCGGGCTTGAACGAGAGCGCGCGCCATACCGCCAGCGCGGCCTGCGTGTCGTAGGGAAAGCGCAGCCGGTGCGCGAGGTTCGGCGCGGGCGCAGGCGCCACCGTGCGCAGGTACGCGTAGATGGCGTCCGAGTCTTCGCGCGTCACCTTGGTGAAGCTCGGGTACGGAAACGCGGGGTAGAGCAGGCGCCCGTCCTTGCTGCGGCCGTTGTGCATCGCGCGCCAGAAATGCGCGCTGCTCCAGCCGCCGATACCGGCCTTGGCGTCGGAGGTGAGGTTGCTCGAATAGATGGTGCCGAAGGGTGTCTCGATCGGCAGGCCGCCCGCGTAGGGCTGGCCGCCGCGTGTGGTGTGGCAGCCCGCGCAGTTGCCGGCCAGCGCGAGGTAGCGGCCGCGCTCGACCTGCTGGGGCGTGGCGTCGAAGGCTTGCGCTTGTTCGGGCAGCGGGTCTTCGCCGCGCAGGTTCATCGCCACGAGCACGCCGACGCACACGGCCGCCAGCACGATGAGAGTCAGGAGGGTCCAGCCGAGGTGTCGCAGTTTCATCGGCGGCTCACTTCGGCATGCCGCCGCAGGCGACGGGCAAGGGTGCGGGCAACGAAGCCGCGGGTTTGGTATTCGCCGGCATCGGCTGCACCGCCAGCCAGCTCGCAACGGCGTTGATGTCGGCCGTGGTCATGTGGCGGCCGACTTCGGCCATGCAGTCCGGTGCCATCGCATGCCGCTCGCTCGTGAGCCACGCGCCCAACTGCGAAGACACATAGAGCCGCGGCAGCCCGAGCAGCCCCGGGATGGCCGGCTGCACGCCGGTGAGCGCCGCGCCGTGGCATTGCACGCAGGCCGGGATGCCGCGTGCCGCATCGCCTTCGAGCGCGAGCTTGCGGCCGCGCTGCAGTTGCTCGGGCGTGGCGTCGCTGTTGGGGGAGATCGGCGGGTAAGGCAGGTCGAGCCCCGCGAAGTACTCGGCCATTTCGCGGAGATACGCGTCCGAGAGGTGCTGCACCATGTACGCCATGTCGGCGTTGAAGCGGCGGCCGTCGCGAAAGCTCACGAGCTGGTTGAAGAGATAACCCGCGGGCTTGCCTGCCAGCCGCGGGAAGAAGCCCGCGTTGGTGGTCGCGCCTTCGCGGCCGTGGCAGGCGATGCACGCTGCCACGCGCTGCTCGATGGTGTCGGGCACGGTGGCCGGTGGCGCGGCACTCGCCACGCCTTGCATGAGGAACAGCAGCGCGAGCGCGAAGGAGCGGAGAGCGGCCGTCATGTGCCCGCCACGAAGCGCGCCAATGTGATCAGGCCCGCGACCAGCAACAACACCACGAACAGCGCGACGCCGATCAGCGGCAGGATGCCGACCTGTGCGGTCCGCTCGTCGGCGTCGGCGCGGCGCCCGCCCAGCCCGATGAAGCTCCAGAGAACGGCGCGCACCGCGCGCATGAGAGTGGACATGCACCGACTGTGCCCCAAACGGCTTCGAAAAAACAGATGCAGATCTGGCCCGATTCACCGGTGCAGATAAAGTCCGCGCCATGAAACGCTATGAAGCTCTCGCTGCCGACATCGAGGCCTCGATCCGCAACGGCACCCTGAAGACCGGCGACCGCTTGCCTTCGGTGCGCCACACGGGCCAGAGCCGCGGCGTGAGCGCATCGACGGTGTTCCAGGCGTACTACCTGCTGGAAGCGCGCGGCCTCGTACGGGCGCGCGACCGCTCGGGCTACTACGTCACCGGCGGCGGCCTGCGCGATGCGCCGCCCGAATCCACCCTCACCTCGCGCCCCGCCGACGGACCGATGTCGCTCGACGTGAGCGACCGGGTGTTCGACATCCTCGAAGCCAGCATGTCGCGCAAGGTCGTGCCCTTCGGCTCGGCGTTTCCGAGCCCGCTGCTGTTTCCGCTGGCGCGGCTCGGCCAGTTCATGGCCGCGAGCGCCAAGTCGCTGGACCCATGGAGCACGGTGGACGACCTCACGCCCGGCAGCGCGGCGCTGCGGCGGCAGATCGCGCTGCGGTATCTGGCCGATGGCATGCAGGTGCCGGCCGAAGAGATCGTCATCACCAACGGCGCGCTCGAGGCGCTCAACCTGTGCCTGGCGGCGGTCACGCGGCCGGGCGATGCGGTGATCGTCGAGTCGCCCACCTTCTACGCGGCACTGCAGGCGCTGGAGCGCATGGGGCTGCAGGCCATCGAGGTGCCGACGCATCCGGGCGAAGGCATCGACCTGGGCGCGCTGGAGGCGGCCATCGCGGCGCACAAGCCCAAGGCCTGCTGGCTCATGACGACCTTCCAGAACCCGCTCGGCAGCCTGATGCCCGATGCGAAGAAGAAGGCACTGGTCGCACTGCTCGCGCGCCACGAACTGCCGCTGATCGAGGACGACGTGTACGCCGAGCTCTACTTCGGCGACCGCAAGCCCGCTCCGGCCAAGGCCTTCGATACGCAGGGGCTGGTGCTGCACTGTTCCTCCTTCTCGAAGTGCCTCGCGCCGGGCTATCGCATCGGCTGGACTTCGGCCGGGCGCTTCGCGCGCAAGGTGGCGCGACAGAAGCTCACGACCACGCTCAGCACCTCGGTGCCCGCGCAGCTGGCGCTGGCGACGTACCTGGAGAAAGGCGGCCTCGACAAGCACCTGCGCAAGCTGCGCCAGACGCTCGCGATGCAGCAGGCGACCTTCGCGCAGGCGGTGGGGCATTACTTTCCCGAGGGCACGCGCGCCACGCGACCCCTGGGCGGCTACTTCCTGTGGGTCGAACTGCCGGCGCAGGTGGACGCGCTCGACATCCATCGCCAGGCGCTGGCGCTCGGCATCAGCGTTGCGCCGGGGCCGATCTTTTCAGCGACGCGCGCCTTCACGCATTGCCTGCGGCTGAACTACGGCCACGCGTGGAATGCCCAGAGCGAGAAGGCTATGCGGACACTGGGCCGCCTGGTGTCCGAAGCCGCAGGCGGTACAGCCTGAACAGCAGGAACGACGCGATGGCGAGGTTCAGCAGATTCCAGCCGATGCCGTTGATGAAAGCCGCGTGGTAGCTGCCGGTCAGGTCGAAAACCTTGCCCGACATCCATCCGCCCAGCGCCATGCCGAACAGCGAGAACATCAGCACCGTGCCCACGCGCGCGCCGGCTTCCTTCGGCGGAAAGTGCTCGCGCACGATGATCGCGTAGGCCGGCACAAGGCCACCCTGGAAAAGGCCGAACAGCGCCGAGATCACATAGAGCGACACCAGCCCGTCGAACGGCAGGAACAGGAGCAGCGCGATGCACTGCAGCACCCCGCCCAGCAGCAGCGTGCGCAGGCCACCGATGCGGTCGCAGATGGCGCCCGACACCAGCCGGCTCACCACGCCGAAGCCCAGCATCAGCGACAGCATCATCGCGCCCTGCGTGGGTCCGTAGCCGAGGTCGCCGCAATAGGCCACGATGTGCACCTGCGGCATCGCCATCGCCACGCAGCAAGCCACGGCAGCGACGCACAACAGGGCTTGGGCTGTGCCCATGCCGAGGCCGAAGGGCCGAGTCATGTCGCGCTGCGGCAAGGTACTCGATGCGTTGCCGACCGGCGCGGCAGCCACTGCCGGTGGCCGCGCGCGGAAGAAGAGCGCGAGCAGTGCCATCGCGACGCCGCAGAAGATGCCCATGCCGATGTAGGTCTGGCGCCAGCCGACCGTCTCGATGAAGTGCTGCGCGATGGGCGGCCAGATGGCGCCGGCGACATAGTTGCCGCTCGCGCACACCGCCACCGCGATGCCGCGCCGCTTGACGAACCAGAGCGAGGTGTCGGCAACCAATGGCGCAAAGGCGGCTGAGCTGCCGAGCAGGCCGACCAGCAGGGCCTGTGCGATGGTGAACGAGACGATGCCGCCCGAGAGCCCCGTGGCGATGTAGCCCGCGGCGAGGAAGACCGAGCCCATCAGCAGCGGCCACATCACGCCGAAACGGTCGGCCAGCTTGCCCATGAGCACGCCGCCGAAACCGAAGCCGAGCATCAGCCAGGTGTAGGGCAGCGAGGCATCGGCACGGTCGATGCCGAACTCGGCCTGCACCGCGGGCAACATCACCGAGACCACGTACATGCCGCTGCTGCCGACCGTCATGATCAAGAGCGTGAGTGCCAGGCGCAGCATGGCGTAGCGCGAATCCGCCGCGTGGGCGGTTGTCTCTGAAGTCGTCGTCATTGTTTTTCTCCGCAGCGAGGATACCCCTCGGCGCGAAGATGCGAGCGCGCAATGGCCGGCGGCACGCGGCTGCCTTCGCGCGCGAAGCGCGTATCAGCCTGTGAACACGGCCGGCAGCACGACGTTCGCCGAAGCCTTGGGCATCGGCCCACCCGGCTTGGGCTTGTCGTCGCAACCAGCCGCGATGAGGCCGATGCAGAACAGAAGAGCAAGTGCTGTGCTTCTCATCCGGAAGATGCTATGCCTGCCGACTTGCCCGTCAAGTCGGACACCGCGCCGACAAGGACCTGTCGGCTACCGGCTTCTCCAGGCCTGCGTGTGTTTGAGCGCCCAGTGCCCGGCCAGCGCGAAGACGCCACGCCCGATCGCTGCGGTGAGCATGATCAAGGAAGCCATAGCGGCCGCAGGCGCCACGTCGCCGGCATCGTCCATGTTGAGCACCGCGATCGCGGCCAGCGTGGTCTGCGGCGAATAGAGGAACACGACGGCCGAGACGGTGGTCATCGCGTTGACGAAGAAATAGCCGCCCACGTTGAGCACGGTCGGCAGCGCCACCGGCAGGTGCACGCGCCAGAGCGTGTGCCAGAACGGCACGCCCATCGATTCGGACACCAGCTCGTACTCGCGGTCGAGCTGGCGCAGCGCGGTGAGCGAGGTGAGATGCGCCACCGAGAAGAAATGCGCCACCGTGCAGATGACCAGGATCGTCATGCCGCCGTACAGGCCGTTCAACGGATTCGACGGCGAGATGAAGAAGAAGATATAGCCCACGCCCAACACCAGACCCGGCACCGCGAGCGGCAGGTTGGCGAGCAGGTTGAGCACCTCGCGCAGCAGGCCGAAGTGGCGCGGCTTCTCCACGAGGTAAGCCGAGACGAAAGTGACGAGCGCACCCGCCACCGCGGCGCACAGCGCGAGGCGCAGCGAGTTGAAGTAGCTGCCCCATCCGCCGCCGTCCATGTTGCTGAAGTCGTAGTTCTTCAGCGATGGTGTGAGCTTGTAGGGCCAGTAGGTCGCGAGCGATGCGAACACCGCCATGCCGATCATGACCAGGATGGCAGAGGCCGTGAGCGTGCAGAACACGAGCAGCGCGCGATCGCGCGTCTTCACGGGCTCCGGTTGATAAGGCGTGGCACGCGCCGAGAGCGCCGCGGCCTGCTTGCTGCGAACGTAGCGCTCGACCAGGAAGGACAGCACCGCCGGAATCAGCAGCACGAGGCCGACCACCGCGCCCATCTGGAAGTTCTGCTGGCCGACCACCTGCTTGTAGATGTCGGTCGCGAGCACGCCGGTCTGGCCGCCGACCACCTTGGGCACGCCGAAGTCGGTGATGACCAGCACGAAGACCACCATCGCGGCCACGATGAGGCCGTAGCGAGAAGACGGCAGCGTCACGGTACGGAAGATGCGCCAGCGCGAGGCGCCCAGCGTCTCTGCCGCTTCATAGAGGCGGCCGTCGGAGGTGGCCATGGCCGTCGTGAGTATCAAGAGCGCATGCGGCAGCGTCCAGAACACCGAGCCGAGCACGATGCCCAGCGGCCCATAGATCGAGGCATCGCCCATCAACCCTTTGAAGAGGCCCTGGTTGCCGAAGAGGTAGACGAGGCTGATGGCCGGCAGCAGCGAAGGCGCGAGCAACGGAACGAGCGCCACCGCACGCAGCGCGCCCTTGGCCGGCATGCACGAGAGCGTGAGCGCATAGGCGTATACATAGGCGATGGCCGTGCAGATCACCGCGCTGATCGCGGCGAGCCACAGGCTGTTGAACGCCGACTGCACGAGCGCCGGGTTGTCGAGGTAGCGCGCGAAGTTCGCGAGGCCGACAAAAGCGCCCGCGCGATCGAAGAAGCTCTGGCCGACCAGCGCGCCCACGGGCAGCGCGACGATCACGACCAGCAGCAGAACGACCAGGGCAACGGCCGCGCCGGTGAGCCAGCGCTCGCGGTCGAACGCGCTGCTGCGCGGCATCGCCACCGGCATTGCGGCGATGGCGCCGGGAAAACTGCTCATGCTCAATGCGCCAGGACCGACAGCGCATTCAGCGGCAACTGGATGTGCACCATGCTGCTCGGCACCAGCGGCTCTTCGCCGCCATAGCGCGCATCGGCGGGCAGCTCGGCCTCGATCTCGATGCCAAGCGGTTCGCAGGCCAGCCGCGCCGAGGTGCGGTTGCCGAAGAATTCCGTGTCGAGCAGGCGCGCCGCAAAACTGTTCGCGCCGAGTTCGGTGCCGAAGCGTTTGACCACCACGTGTTCGGGGCGGATGCCCACGGTGGCCTGAGAGCCCACGCTGAGGTTGCCGGGCGCGCAGAACAGTTCGCTGTCGCGCACGCGCACCTTGCCGTCGGCCAGCACGGTCGCGGGCAGCATGTTCATGCGGCCGACAAAACCGGCCACGAAGCGGGTGCGCGGCTGGCGGTACAGCTCGTCGGGCGTGCCGGCCTGCTCGATGCGGCCGTTGTGCATCAGCACCACGCGGTCGGCCATCGAGAGGGCTTCTTCCTGGTCGTGCGTGACCATGATCGTGACGATGCCCAGGCGCTTCTGCAGCGCGCGGATCTCGCTGCGCAGGCTCGCGCGCACTTGCGCATCGAGCGCGGAGAGCGGCTCGTCGAGCAGCAGCAGGCGCGGGTTCGGCGCGAGCGCGCGCGCCAATGCGATGCGCTGCTGCTGACCGCCCGAGAGCTGCACCGGGTACTTGTCGGCGTGCGCGGCGAGGCCGACGAGGTCGAGCATCTCGCGCGAGCGCTTGGCCATCTCGCGCGCCAGTGCGCCGGTGGGGTGCAGGCCATACGCGATGTTCTGCGCCGCCGTGAGGTTGGGAAACAGCGCATACGACTGGAACACCACGCCGAAGCCGCGCGCCGCGGGCGGCAGGCCCGCGATGTCCTGGCCGCCGAGCAGGATCTGCCCGCTGTCGGCACGCTCGATGCCGCACACGATGCGCAGCAGCGTCGTCTTGCCGCAACCCGAGGGACCGAGCAGGCACACGAACTCGCCCGGCTCGATATCGAGATCGATGCCGTCGAGCACGCGGGTGGCACCAAAGGATTTGCCGATGCCGCGGAGAGAAAGAAAGCTGGTCATGTGCTGCTGTCCGGAAGCCGGATTACATGGGCTTCTTTTCCGACTTGGATTCGTAGCGCTTCGACCATTCGGTGAGGATGCGGTCGCGGTTCGCGGCAGCCCAGGTGAAGTCGTTCTTGGCGAGCAGCTTCTCGACATCGCCCGGCACGAACTCGAGCTTCTCCTGGATGCCCGGCAGTGCGAGCACGGCGAAGTTCTTCGCGTAGAGCTCGTTGGCCTGCTTGGTCACGGCCCAGTCGGCCAGGGCCTTGGCGGCGTCCTGCTTCTTGCTGGTCTTGATGATGCCGGTGGCTTCCATGTCCCAGCCGAGGCCTTCCTTGGGCAGCACGATGTCGATGGGCGCGCCGTCGCGCTTGGTCTTGTTGGCGCGGTATTCGAAGGACATGCCGAGCGCGAACTCGCCGGCGCCGGCCTGGCGGCAGGGCTTGCTGCCCGACTGGCTGTAGATGCCGATGTTCTGGTGCAGCGCGTCCATGTACTTCCACGCTTTTTCTTCACCCATCATCTGGATCCAGCCCGACACCATCAGGTAGCCGGTGCCCGAGGCGGCCGGGTTGGGCATCGTGATCTGGCCCTTGTAGACCGGGTTGGCGAGGTCGGCCCAGCTGGTGGGCTTGGGCAGGTTCTTCTTCGTGGCTTCGGCGGTGTTGAAGCAGATGGCCGACGACCAGACGTCCATGCCGACCCACTTGGGCGGATTGGCCGGATCGCGCATGGTGGGCTTGATGGCTTCCAGCCCCTTGGGCGCGTAGGGCTGGAGCATGCCTTCCTTGTCCAGCAGCATCAGCGAGGTGGCGGCCAGGCCCCACACCACGTCGGCCTGCGGGTTGGCCTTTTCGGCCAGCAGCTTGGCGGTGACGATGCCGGTCGAGTCACGCACGAACTTCAGCTCGATGTTCGGGTTTTCCTTTTCGAAGGCTGCCTTGTAGGCCTGGACCTGGTCGGCTTCGAGCGCGGTGTAGACCAGCAGTTCGGTGCGGCCTTGCGCGGAAGCGGCGAACGCCAGCGAGAACAAGGCGGCCGGCACGGCGGCACGACGGATGAAGCGAAGCAGCATGATGGGAAATCCCCGGGATGATTGAGAAGTACGCGGACGAAAGTACGCACGGCGTAGCCGTGAACGCGGCGATGCTGGCAGCGGCGTGTGACAGGGGTTTGTCAGATGCGTCAAGCGAATGTCATGGCGCGCGACGCCCGGCTCGGCTCGGCTCGGCTCGGCTCGGCTCGGCTCGGCTCGGCTGCGCAAAACAGTTAATTCGACCTTGCGGCCAGGTTTCAGGTCCGTTTAAGAAACATTTGTCTACTATGGTTCCTCACGATGTCCGGCGCACGAGCGCCCAGCGAGGAAACCTGCATGTCTTCATCCGTCACGGCGCGAGCCGCCACGTTCGCCCAGGTACTGAGGCGCGTCTTTGCGCTTGCGGCGCCTTATTTCAGGTCCGAGGAGAAGTGGCGCGCGCGAACCATGTTCGCGGCGATCGTCGCGCTCAACCTGGCCTACGTCTACGCGCTGGTGCTATTTAACCAGTGGTACGGGCGCTTCTACGACGGGCTGCAGAACAAGGACGCGACCGTGTTCTGGCGCGAGATCCGCGTGTTCTGCGTGCTGGCCTTCTTCAACATCCTGCTGCAAGTGCTCAAGTTCTACGTGACGCAACTGCTGCAGCTGCGCTGGCGCACCTGGATGACGCGCGACTACATGACGCGCTGGATGGCCAACCGCACCTTCTATCACCTGGAACTCGCGCGCTATGCGAACAAGGAGGGCCAGACACCGGACAACCCTGATCAGCGCATCCAGGAAGACATGCAGCTGTTCACCGACTACACGATGACGCTGTCGATGGGCCTGCTCAACGCCGTGGTCACGCTGGTGAGCTTCGTCGGCATCCTCTGGGGACTGTCGGGCAGCTTCGAGTTCTCGATGGGCGGCACCACCTACCAGATCGTGGGCGCCATGGTGTGGCTGGCGGTCGCCTACTGCGTGGTGGGCACGGTGATCACGCACTTCATCGGCCGCCCGCTGATCGGCACCAACTTCCGCCAGCAGCGCTTCGAGGCCGACTTCCGGCATCACCTGGTGCGGGTGCGCGAATACAGCGAGGCGATCGCGCTGGACCGGGGCGAGAAGGTCGAGCACGGCCAGCTCGACACGCGCTTCGGCAGCGTGCTGCGCAACTACCTGCTGCTCATCAAGCAGCAGAAGAACCTGATCACCTTCACCTCGTTCTTCGGGCAGGCCGCGGTGATCTTCCCTTTCGTGGTGGCCGCGCCTCGTTTCTTCAGCGGCGCCATCCAGCTGGGCCAGCTGATGCAGATTTCGTCGGCATTCGGCAAGGTGCAGGACTCTCTGAGCTGGTTCGTGGACAACTACGACAAGGTCGCCGTCTGGCGCGCCACCACCGACCGCCTGACCACCTTCGACGACGCCATGCGCGCCCATGCGGCGCAGGCCATGCCGCTGGAACGCGCCGAGGCGGCCGAGCTGCGCAGCGACGACCTCTCGGTGGCGCTGCCCAACGGCACCTCGCTGCTCAGCGGTGCCACGCTGGCCGTGAAAGCCGGCGACAGTGTGCTGCTTCAGGGCCCCTCGGGCAGCGGCAAGTCGACACTGTTCCGCTCCTTTGCGGGCATCTGGCCGTTTGCCAGCGGCCATGTGAAGGTGCCGGACGATGCGGTGTTCATGCCGCAGCGCCCCTACGTACCCGACGGCAAGCTGCGCGACGCGCTGACCTACCCCAACCCCGCTGCCGATTTCACCGACGACCAGCTGCGCCAGGCCCTGACCGACGCCCTGCTGCCCGACTTGGCCAGTCGCCTCGACGACAGCGACTCATGGAGCCAGAAGCTCTCCGGCGGCGAGCAGCAGCGCCTGGCCATCGCCCGCGTGCTGCTGAAAAAACCGGCATGGCTCTTCGCCGACGAGATCACCAGCGCGCTTGACGCGCAGGCCGAAGGCGTGCTCTACAAGCAGCTCTCGGACACGGTGCATGCAGCGGGCGGCGCGATGGTGTCGATCGCGCACCGCGCCGCGGTCGGCGACTTTCATAACCAGCGCTGGACGCTGGTGCCCCAGGAAGAAGGGGCTGCCGGCCGCGCGCGCTACCGGTTGAATGTGTCTGCCGCTCAGCCCGCAGCGGCCTGACCGGAATAACGCTCCCAGCCCTTCTTGCGCAAATCGCAGGCGGGGCATTCGCCGCAGCCGTAGCCCCAGGCCTGGCGATGCTCACGGTCGCCGAGGTAGCAGGTGTGGGTCTCTTCCACGATGAGCTCGACCAGCGGCTCGCCGCCGAGGCGATGCGCCATCTGCCAGGTTTCGGCCTTGTCGATCCACATGAGCGGCGTCTCGATGACCAGGCGGCGCTCCAGCCCGAGCGAGAGCGCGAGCTGCATCGCCTTCATGGTGTCGTCGCGGCAGTCGGGGTAGCCCGAGAAGTCGGTCTCGCAGACGCCGGTGACGATCACCTGCAGCCCGCGCCGGTAGGCCAGCGCGCCGGCCAGCGTGAGAAACAGCAGGTTGCGCCCGGGCACGAAGGTGTTGGGCAGGCCGTCGGCCTGCATGGCGAAAGCGACCTCCTCGGTGAGCGAGGAGCCGCCGAGCTGGGCCAGCGCCGCGAGCGTAAGCACATGGTCTTCGCCCAGGCGCGGCGCCCAGTCGGGAAAGCGCTCGCGCATCTGCGCAAGGATGGTGCCGCGCACATCGAGTTCGACGCGGTGGCGCTGCCCATAGTCGAAACCCAGCGTCTCGACGCGCTGGTATTTCGAGAGCGCATCGGCCAGGCAGGTGGTCGAGTCCTGGCCGCCGGAGAACAGGACGAGGGCGGTGGTGTGCAGGGGCATGTCCGTCAGCGGGGCCGTTGTAGTCCAAAGACGCGATTTTCGCAGGCCCGCCGGGGCGGGCGGATACGATCCCGCGGATGAACACCAAACACCTCGTCGCATGGATCGCCACCTTCATCGTGCTGCTGGTGATCGACATGCTCTGGCTCGGTGTCGTCGCCAAGAACATGTACCAGGACGCCATGGGCGACCTGATGTCGCCGCAGCCGCGGCTGGCCTTCGCGGCGATGTTCTACCTGCTGTACCCGGTCGGGCTCCTGATCTTCGCGATCCTGCCGGGCATCGATGCGCAGAGCGTGACGCGGGCAGCGGTGCTGGGCGGGCTCTTCGGGCTCTTCTGCTACGGCACCTACGACCTGACCAACCTGGCGGTGATCCGCAACTGGCCGCTGGCCCTGTCGTTCATCGACATCGCCTGGGGCACGCTGGTGAGCGGCGTGTCCGCGGCGGCCGGCGCCCTGGCTTTGCGCTGGTTCGCCGGGCGTTGATTCCGCCCCACACCATGACTTTCGTCAGGGGGTCTGTAACGTCTTGTTAAGGCAAAATCCTGCACCACCGATGCAGGGGACAACAAGATGGGCGAACGCGGCACCGCGATCAGCTTCGAAGACTTTCAGGGCACACGCAACTTCACCGCACTCGATGGCCTGCGGGCCGTCTCCGTCTTCCTCGTGTTCAGCGACCATTTCGGCGGCATCGGCTGGACGCGCTTCTCGGGCTGGCTCGGCGTCCACGCCTTCTTTGTTCTCTCCGGCTTCCTGATCACCACACTGCTGCTGCGCGAGCGCGACAGCACCGGCCGCGTGTCGCTCAAGGCCTTCTACATTCGCCGCGCCACGCGCCTGCTGCCGCTCTACCTGCTGGTGTTCCTGGCGGTGCTGGGCCTGAGCCATGTAGCCCACAACGGCACGTGGGAGCAGATGAAGGCGGCCGCGCCCTACTACCTCACGCTGCTCAACGAGATGGCCAACGTGGCGCCGCTGCACATGACCTGGACACTGGGCGTGGAGTGGAAGTACTACCTCGTCTGGCCTACGCTGCTCGTGGTGTTCGGCACGACGCTCCGCTCGGGCCTGGCGACCGTCGGCTTCTGCCTCGTGGCACTGGCGATGATCGGCATCGGCGGCTTCCATTGGGACCTGCTGCTGCCGCAGAACTACGTGGGCATGCTGTTCGGCTCGGCGCTCGCCCTGCTGATGAATTCGCGCCGCACCTTCGCCCTGGTGCGTGGCCTCATGACCCACGGCGCGGCCATCGCGCTGGTGCTGGCACTTCTGCTGGTGCATCGGCGCTTCCCGCTGATCGCCGGGCGCATCGGCGATGCGTCGGCCATTGCGGTGTACAGCCTGCTGATCGCGATGCTGATTCCGGCGCTGATCGCCACCCGCACCTGGATCGCCCGGACACTGGCGTCGAAGCCGCTGGCGTTCGTCGGGCACCGCTCGTATGCGATGTACCTGGTGCAGTACGTTGCGGCCCACACGGTGATCGCGCTGCTGCCGGGCTCCACCATCGTGGGCGGCACGCTGCTCTTTCTTTCGTTCGCCGTGGCGCTGCTTCTCTCCGACCAGCTCTACCGCTGGTTCGAGAAGCCGATCACCGACTGGGGCCACCGCTGGGCCAAGGCGGTGAAACAGGCGGCGCTGTCGAAGACGCCGCTGCCAGGGTGCGAGGCCGCCGCAGCGCTGCAACCGGGCGGCAACCGCAGCCCACTCTAGAAGCCCGCTCTAGAGGAAGCGCTCGAGCAGCTTGCGCGAAGGCCGGTCCAGCGCCTTCGCATCGGGAATTCGGAACTGCACGCCGTGCGCGCTGGCAATCAGCAGCGCGCCGCCTTCGAGCCGGCGGATGTCTTCCTCGGCCTTGAGCACGAAGCTGGTGTCGCCGCGGTCGGTGCTCACGGTCCAGGTGCTGGGCACGCCGAAGCTGGAAACCTTGTGCAGCTTCAGCAGCGTGGGCGCGAAGTCGCGCACGGCAAGTTCTTCTTCGAGCAGCGCCCGGCTCTGCGGCGGCAGCGTCTCGACGCGGTCGATCCAGACCAGCTCGCGGCCCTCGCCGCCGACCAGCGAGATGCCCTCGCCGGGCGCCGTGAGCGGAAAGGCGCGCACGGGCGTGATGCCCACATGGCGCTCGCCTTGGGCGTCAGTCAGCACGAGGCGGCCGAAGGCATCGCGCGCCAGATCGAAGGTGGGGATGTTTTTGTCGGTCATGCGTCACCTGCCGGGTGTGCTGCGTGGCTGATGAGTGGCAATTGCGCGCCCGCACGCTCGTCTACGGCGCCTTCGCTCGCATCGTCGTCCCCCTGGCGCAGCTGCGCCTGGTAGAGCCGCCAATAGGCGCCCTGCTTGGCCATGAGCGCATCGTGCGGCCCGACCTCGACCACCTCGCCGCGGTCCATGACCACGAGCCGGTCGGCCTTGCGCAATGTCGACAGCCGGTGGGCGATGGCGATGGTGGTGCGGCCCTGCACGAGGTTGTCCAGCGCCTTCTGGATTTCCTTCTCGGTCTCGGTGTCCACGGCCGAGGTGGCCTCGTCGAGGATCAGGATGCGCGGGTCGATCAGCAACGCCCGCGCAATGCTGATGCGCTGGCGCTCGCCGCCCGAAAGGCCCTGGCCGCGCTCGCCGACCAGCGAGTCGTAGCCATGCGGCAGCCGCAGGATGAAGTCGTGCGCATGCGCCGCGCGGGCGGCGGCCACCACTTCTTCGCGCGTGGCGTCGGGCTTGCCATAGGCGATGTTCTGCGCGATGGTGCCGAAGAAGAGGAACGGCTCCTGCAGCACCAGCCCCACGTGCCGCCGGTAGTCGGCCACGGCAAAGCGGCGGATGTCGGTGCCGTCGACCTTGATGGCGCCATCGGTTACGTCGTAGAAGCGGCAGATCAGGTTGACCAGCGTGCTCTTGCCCGAGCCGCTGTGGCCCACGAGGCCGATCATCTCGCCGGGCTCGATCACCAGATCGAGGTCGTGGATCACCGCGCGCGAGCCGTAGCGGAAGCCGAGGCCGCTCATCTCGATGCGGCCCTGCACGCGCTCCACCTTCACCGGGTTCACCGGCTCGGGCACGTTGCTCACGTGGTCGAGGATGTCGAAGATGCGCTTGGCGCCGGCAGCCGCCTTCTGCGTGACCGAGACGATGCGGCTCATCGAATCCATGCGCGTGTAGAACCGGCCGATGTAGGCGATGAAGGCGGTGAGCACACCCACCGTGATGCTGCCGCGCGAGACCTGCCAGATGCCGAAGCCCCACACCACCAGCAGGCCGATTTCGGTCAGCAGCGACACGGTCGGCGTGAACACCGACCAGGTGCGGTTGAGCTTGTCGTTGACCTGCAGGTTGTAGGCGTTGGCGGTGCGGAAGCGGTCGGCTTCGCGGCGTTCCTGCGCGAAGGCCTTGACCACGCGAATGCCGGGAATGGTGTCGGCCAGCACGTTGGTCACCTCGGACCACACGCGGTCGATCTTCTCGAAGCCGGTGCGCAGGCGATCGCGCACCACGTGGATCATCCAGGCGATGAAGGGCAGCGGCACCAGCGTGACCACCGCGAGCAGCGGGTTGATCGAGATCAGGATGGCCGCCGTCATGACGATCATCAGCACGTCGTTGGCGAAATCCAGCGCGTGCAGCGACAGGAAGACGTTGATGCGGTCGGTTTCCGAGCCGATGCGCGACATCAGGTCGCCGGTGCGCTTACCGCCGAAATAGTCGAGCGGCAGGGTCAGCAGGTGCTCGTACGTGCTGGTGCGCAGGTCGGCACCGATGCGCTCGGACACCAGCGCCAGCAGGTAGGTGCGTGCCCAGCCCAGCCCCCAGCCCAGCAGCGCCGCGCCCAAGAGGCCGCTCAGGTAGAGCACGACGCGGGACGGGTCGATCTGCTTGCCGTTCTGGAACGGGATCAGGATGTCGTCCATCAGCGGAATGGTCAGGTAGGGCGGCACCAGCGTGGCGGCGGTCGACAGCAGCGTCAGGAAAAACCCGAGGAAAAGCTGCTTGCGGTAAGGCTTCGCGAAACGGCCCAGGCGCAGCAGCACCCAGGTCGAGGGCGGGGTCTGGAGTTCGGTGTCGGCCGGTTCTTCCGCGTCGATGGCCTCCGCTGTCGCCTCCGCGACATCGGCCGCGCGATGGCCGAACAGCTTGAGCAGGCGCAGGGCGCTGGCCTGATTGCCCAGCGTGTAACGCCAGCGCGCCAGACGGCCGTCCGGCCCCAGCAGGTCGAGCGTGCCTACGCCCGAATGGTCGGCCAGCAGCAGTTCGAGGGCGGGTTCTGTGAGTGGCCACTCACGCCATTTGCCGCCCGGTTCGAGCGCGATCAGGCGCTGGTCAGTCAGGGCAACTAGGCCGGAAGCGAAACGAAGTTCGTAATCGAGGTCAACCGGCAGTGTTACCAGAACGTTTTCCGCGACAGCGAGACGGTTTTTCAGCGCGTCTGAAGCCGCCTCGATTTCGCCCTCCCGGGTGCCGACTGGATCGTGATGTTGCATTGTGTTTCTTTGACTCTTGCCCGTCGCGGGCCGCAGGGACCGCGCCTTGGCGTCCTTTGTCGGGCGCCGATTCTGACTGATTGCCATGGGCGCGCTTGAAGGCGCCGTGGTGCTCGGCCAAAGCACATCGAACGTTTTCATGACCCGTTTCGACGACATCCGCCTGCTGCGCATCAACTATTTGCGCGGTCCCAACCTCTGGACCTACCGTCCGGTGCTCGAAGTCTGGCTCGACCTGGGCCAACTGGAAGACTTCCCCTCCAACAAGATCGACGGCTTCACCGACCGCCTGACCGGCCTGCTGCCCGCGCTCATCGAGCACCACTGCGGCGTGGGCGAGCGCGGCGGCTTCATCCAGCGGCTGACCGAAGGCACCTGGTCGGGCCACGTGCTGGAGCACGTCGTCATCGAACTGCTGAATCTGGCCGGCATGCCGACCGGATTCGGGCAAACCCGCAGTACCTCGGAGCACGGCGTCTACCGCATGGTGTTCCGGGCGCGCGACGAGCAGGTGGCCCGGGTGGCGCTGGCCGAGGGCCACCGCCTGCTGATGGCGGCCATCAACAACGACCCGTTCAGCGCCGCCGACGTGCAGAAGGCCGTCGATGCAGTCAAGGCCAAGGTCGAGGACTGCTACCTCGGCCCGAGCACCGCCGCCATCGTCTCCGCCGCCACCGACCGCGGCATCCCGCACATGCGGCTGAACAGCGGCAACCTCGTGCAACTGGGTTATGGCGCCAACCAGCAGCGCATCTGGACCGCCGAGACCGACTACACCAGCGCCATCGGCGAATCGATCGCCAGCGACAAGGAACTGACCAAGTCCCTGCTCGCGAGCTGCGGTGTGCCGGTGCCCGAAGGCCAGATCGTCGCCAATGCCGAAGAGGCCTGGGAAGCCGCCGAAGACATCGGCCTGCCGGTGGTCGTGAAACCGTCGGACGCCAACCACGGCCGCGGCGTGTCGCTCGAACTGACCACGCGCGAAGAAGTCATGGCCGCCTTCGCTGTCGCCGAGCCCGAAGGCAGCGACGTGATGGTCGAACGCTTCATCCGCGGCCACGAACACCGCCTCCTGGTGGTGGGCGGCGAAGTGGTGGCGGCCGCACGCGGCGAGATCATCACCGTGACCGGCGACGGCAAGCTCAGCGTGGCCGAACTCATCGAAAAGCAGCTCAACAGCGACCCGCGTCGCGGCGCCGAAGAGGAATACCCGCTCGACCTGATCGTGCTGGCCACCGACGCCAAGCTGCAGCTCGAACTCAAGCGCCAGGAACTCGATGGCGCCGCCGTGCCGGCCGCCGGCCGCGTGGTCACGATCCAGCGCAACGGCAACATGGCCAACGACTGCACCGACCAGGTCCACCCCGAAGTCGCGCACGCCGCCGTGCTGGCCGCGCGCGTCGTGGGCCTCGACATCGCGGGCATCGACCTCGTGGCGCTGGACATCTCCAAGCCGCTGGGCCCGCAGCGCGGCGCGATCGTCGAAGTCAACGCCGGCCCGGGCCTGCTGATGCACCTGAAGCCGGCCGTCGGCTCGCCGCGCCCGGTGGGCCGCGCGATCTGCGACCACCTGTTCCCCAACGACGCACCCGGCCGCATTCCCGTGGTCGGCGTGGCCGGCTCGCAGGACACCGCAGTGCTCGCGCGCCTGGTCGCCTGGCTCATCAACCTGGGCGGCCGCCACACGGGCCTGGCCTGCCGCGACGGCCTGTTCCTGGAGCGCCGCCGTGTCGATGCGCGCAACAGCGCCAACTGGGACGCCGGTCACCGCCTGCTGGTGAACCGCGCCGTCGAAGCCGTGGTGATCGAGAACGGCGCCGAGACCATCCTGCGCGACGGCCTGGCCTACGACCGCTGCGAAGTCGGCATCGTGACCGACCTGGAAGGCGCCGAGGCGCTCGCCGACTACGACATCACCGAGAGCGACCAGATGGTCAAGGTGCTGCGCACGCAGGTCGACGTGGTGCTGTCCGAAGGCACGGCCGTGCTGAACGCGGCCGATGCGCGCGTGGCGGGACTTGCGCCGCTGTGCGATGGCGCCGTCATCCTGTATTCGGCCGATGCGCAGGCTCCGGCGCTCACTGCGCACCAGAGCGCCGGCGGCAAGGCCGTGCTCGTGCGCCAGGACCGCGTGGTGCTGGCCAACGGCAGCAGCGAATCGTTCCTGCCGGGCCTCGGGCGCCTCACGATCTGGCGCGCCACCCATGCCGGCGTGAGCCTCGAAAGCGTGCTGGCCGCCGTGGCCGCCGGCTGGGCGATGGGCATTCCGCTGAACCTGATCGGCGCCGGCGTGGAGGCTTTCGAGGCCGACCTGCAGGCCGCCCTGGCTTCGCTGCAACTGTCGCAAACGCAGCCCCTTCAACCTCAATTCGCCTGAGGCCTCGTGCCACTCGCCAGTTTGCAAGCCTTCGTCGCCCCATGAAAGTCACCCGCATCCGAGCCCTTCGCGGCCCCAATCTCTGGAGCCGCCACACAGCCATCGAGGCGGTCGTGGCCTGCGAAGGCGATGAGAACGCCATCAGCAAGCTCGCCGGTTTCGAAGCCCGCCTGCGGGCCCGCTTCCCCACCATCGGCGAACTGCATCCGATGGTGCTGGGCCAGCCGCTGGCGCTCGCCCATGTGCTGGAGAACGCCGCCGTGGCGCTGCAGGCACAGGCCGGCTGCGCGGTCAACTTCGGCCACACCGCGCAGACGGTGGAAGAAGGCGTCTACCAGGTCACCTTCCAGTACAGCGAGGAAGCCGTCGGCCGCCGCGCGATCGCGCTGGCCGAGGAGCTGATTGCCGCCGCGCTGGCCGACACGCCCTTCGATGCCACCGCCGCCATCACCGACCTGCGCGACCTGGACGAATCCGAGCGCCTCGGCCCGAGCACCGGCTCCATCGTCGATGCGGCCGTGGCACGCGGCATTCCGTACCGGCGCCTCACCAGCGGCAGCCTGGTGCAGTTCGGCTGGGGTTCCAAGCAGCGCCGCATCCAGGCCGCCGAGGTCGACAGCACCAGCGGCGTGGCCGAAGCCATCGCGCAGGACAAGGAACTGACCAAGCAGCTGCTCAACGCCGCCGGCGTGCCGGTGCCGCTGGGGCGTCCCGTTTCCAGCGCCGAAGACGGTTGGGCCGCCGCCGGGGAAATCGGCCTGCCGGTCGTGGTGAAGCCGCAGGACGGCAACCAGGGCAAGGGCGTGACCGTCAACATCACCACCCGCGAACAACTGACCTCGGCCTACGACTCGGCCGCCGTCTACGGCGAAGTGATGGTCGAGAAATTCCTACCGGGCTTCGACTTCCGCCTGCTGGTGGTCGGCGACCGGCTTGTGGCCGCCGCGCGGCGTGATCCGCCGCAGGTGATCGGCGACGGCCAGCTCACCGTGCGCCAGCTGGTGGACACAGTGAACCTCGACCCGCGCCGCGGCGAGGGCCATGCCACCTCGCTGACCAAGATCCGCCTGGACGACATCGCCATCGGCCGGCTCGAATCGCAGGGCCTCACGCCCGACAGCGTGCCCGAGCGCGGCCAGCGCGTGGTGCTGCGCAACAACGCGAACCTCTCGACCGGCGGCACCGCCACCGACGTGACCGACACCGTGCACCCCGAAGTGGCCGCGCGCGCAGTCGATGCGGCGCAGATGGTGGGCCTGCACATCTGCGGCGTGGACATGGTCTGCGAGAACGTGCTGCGTCCGCTCGAGGAGCAGCACGGCGGCGTGGTCGAAGTGAATGCCGCGCCGGGCCTGCGCATGCACATCTCGCCGTCGTTCGGCCGCGGCCGCGCAGTCGGCGAGGCGGTGATGGACACCCTCTTCTCCCATGGCGACGACGGCCGCATCCCCGTGGTCGCCGTCACCGGCACCAACGGCAAGACGACCACCGCGCGCCTGATCAACCACCTGCTCGCCTCCAGCGGCCTGCGCACCGGCATGACCAACACCGACGGCGTGTACGTCGACGGCCGCCAGACCGACAGCGGCGACTGCAGCGGCCCGAAAAGCGCGCGCAATGTGCTGATGCATCCCGACGTCGATGCGGCCGTGTTCGAAGTGGCCCGCGGCGGTGTGCTGCGCGAAGGCCTCGGCTTCGACCGCTGCCAGGTGGCCGTGGTCACCAACATCGGCAGCGGCGACCACCTGGGCCTGAACTACATCACCACCGTCGAAGACCTCGCGGTGCTCAAGCGCGTGATCGTGCGCAACGTGGCGACCGACGGCTATGCAGTGCTGAATGCGGCCGACGTGAACGTCGCGGCCATGGCGGCCGGCTGCCCCGGCCATGTGATCTTCTTCACCGCCGACCGCATGCATCCGGTCATGGCCACGCATCGCGCGCAAGGCAAGCGCACCGTGTACGTGGACCAGGACACGCTGGTCGCGGCCGAAGGCTCGTGGCGCGAACGCATTCCGCTGCGCGACGTGCCGATCACGCGCAACGGCACCATCGGCTTCCAGGTCGACAACGTGATGGCCTCGGTGGCCGCGGCCTGGGCCGTGGGCCTGGACTGGGACACCATCCGCAGCGGCCTGGCGAGCTTCATGAACGATGCGGCCGGCGTGCCCGGGCGCTTCAACGTCATGGACTACCGCGGCGCCACCGTGATCGCCGACTACGGCCACAACACCGACGCGATGCGCGCGCTGGTCTCGGCCGTGGACACCATGCCGGCCAACAAGCGCTCGGTGGTGATCAGCGGCGCGGGCGACCGGCGCGATTCGGACATCCGCGACCAGACGGCGATCCTCGGCGAAGCCTTCGACGACGTGATCCTTTATCAAGACGCGGCGCAAAGGGGCCGTGCCGACGGCGAAGTGATGGCGCTGCTGCGCCAGGGCCTGCAGGGCGCGGCGCGCACGCGCTACATCGACGAGATCCGTGGCGAGTTCGTGGCGATCGACACGGCGCTGGCCCGCCTGCAGCCGGGCGACCTGTCGCTGATCCTGGTGGACCAGGTCGAGGAAGCGCTCGCTCACCTCGCACAGCGCATCGCAGCAGGCTGACAGCCCGGTTGACGGACGTGTCCCACACACAGGGGGCGCGTCCGGCCCGCCTGGTGAACGGGGCTGTCCCACACGACGCTGGGCATGGTCGGCACCACACTGTGGCTCCGGTCGCGGACCTCTTCCTTCTGGAGGAGGGACGTGTCCCAACCAGGAGCCCGCATGACAACAACAGTTCGTTCCCTTCTTTCCGCCACGGCCATCTTTGCCGCCAGCGGTTTCATCGTCTTCGGCGCACAGATCGCCAGCGCACAGGCGCCCGGCACCGATGCACGCGCACAGAAGGAACGCGCCGTCTGCGACGGCGTGCAGCAAGACCGCGCCGCGTGCCTGCGCGAAGCCGGCGCCGCGAAACAGGAAGCCGGCCGCGCCGGTCTCACCACGCCGAGCCCGGCACGAGGCCAGGTCAATTCGCTGGCACGCTGTTCCGAGCAACCCGCGGCCGACCAGGCCGACTGCGAAGCCCGCATCAAGGGCGGCGCCCGCACCACCACCGAAGGCAGCGTGATGGGCGGCGGTGTCATCCGCGAAACGGTGACGCCCCTGCCGGCGCAACCCGCACCGGCACGTTGATCTACAGACCGATCACTCCAAGGAGCACCTCATGAAAAGCAACACCCGTTCGATCGTCCTCGCCCTGCTCGCCGTCGGCGGCATGGCCACCGCCGGCATGGCCTCCGCACAAGGTTCGCGCGGCGGCATCTACCAACAGGAGCTCTCGGTCTGCGGCCACAACCAGCAGGACCGCGCCGCCTGCATCCGCGAAGCCGGGGCCGCACGCCAGGAAGCCGCACGCGGCGGCCTGACCGGCGCACCCGACTACCGCGCCAATGCGCTCGCACGCTGCGGCCTGCAGCAGTCGCCCGGTGACCGCAGGGATTGCGAAGCCCGCGTGCTCGGCGGCGCAGGCAACACCAGCGCCAGCGTCGAAGGCAGCGTGATGGGCGGCGGCGTGATCCGCGAATCGGTCACCACGGTGGTGATGCCGGCGCCGATGCCGATGGAGCGCGCGCCCGATCCTGTGATGGCCCCGCGCCCGATGCCGATGCCGATGCCGGCACCGATGCGCTGATCGTGACTCCCTGCCTACCCGTCGGCCCCGCTTTGCGCGGGGCTGCGGGCGATGCCCTTCTTTGTCACACGACTGTCATAAAAGGTTGCCGTGTGCTAGCTATAGTTCTCGGTCCCCTGCCACCGAGGAACTCTTTCCCATGAATGCCATCAAGGTCGCTCGCCGATTCATAGAAACGGACCCGGCCAACGAATCGGCCAAGATCCTGGCCCAACTCGTGTTGGCCCTCGAGTCCGAACGCAGCTTCGAGCTGGTCACCCTCTACAGCCTCGACTACAAGAGCTTCGAGCTCGCCATGGACATCCTGAAGGAATGGCGGCTCGACCGCTACTACGCCAGCAAGTCCAAGCTGTTCGACCTGTCGCTGCAGGTCACCGAACTCGAGAAGAGCTAGGGCCTCCGGGGCACGGGCGTACTCAGACCATCATCCCGCCCGACACCTCGATCCGCTGGGCATTCACCCAGCGATTTCCCTCACCCAGCAAGCCCGCGATCGCACCGCCGATGTCGTCGGGCTTGCCCGCGCGTCCCAGCGCGGTGAAGCCGGCGATCATGGCGTTGACCTGCGGGTTGTCGCGCACCATGCCGCCGCTGAAGTCGGTTTCGATGGCACCCGGCGCGATGGTGTTCACCGCGATCCCGCGAGCGCCCAGCTCCTTGGCGAGATAGCGCGTGAGCACCTCCACGCCGCCCTTCATCGCCGCATAGGCCGAGGCGCCGGCGATCGAGAAGCGGGTCAGCCCCGACGACACATTCACGATGCGCCCGCCGTCGGCGATCAGCGGCAGCAGCTTCTGCGTGAGGAAGTACGTGCCCTTGAAGTGCACGTTGTAGAGCATGTCGAGCTGCGCTTCGGTCGTGTCCTCGAAGTTCGCATGCAGGCCGACGCCGGCGTTGTTCACCAGGAAGTCGAAGCGATCGCGCTGCCAGGTGGCGGCCAAAACCGTCTTCACTGAATCCGCGAACGCGGCGAAGGTCTTGCTGTCGCCGACGTCGAGCCGCAGCGCGATGGCGCGGCGGCCCTTGACCTCGATGTCCGACACCACCGCCTGCGCGCTGGCTTCGTCCGACACATAGGTCAGGATCACATCGACGCCATCGGCAGCGAGCGCCAGCGCGGCGCTGCGGCCGAGGCCCCGGCTGCCGCCGGTGACGAGTGCGATGCGGGATGCATGGGGGTTGCTGGAAGCGGTCATTTCAAAGTCCTCGGTGGTTGATCGGTAGATCGATGGGAGGACTTTAAGAATTACCGGCAGCAAGATAAATCCTGCCAGGCGTTGCACACTGTTATCCGATCAGGAAACAATCATCGCCATGAACACCGACGAACTGCGCATCTTCTCCAGGGTCGCCGAGCTCGCGAGCTTCAGCCGCGCCGCGGACCAGTTGGGCCTGACGCGCGCACGCGTTTCGGTCGCCGTGCAGCAACTGGAAGAGCGCCTGGGCACGCGGCTGCTCCAGCGCACCACGCGGAGCGTGCGCCTCACCGAAGACGGCGAACGCTTCCTGGACCGCTGCAAGGACTACCTCGCCGAAGGCGAGCAGTTGGCCACCATGTTTCGCGCGAGCATCGGCGGCCTCACGGGGCGCCTGCGCATCGACCTGCCGGCCACCGTGGCACGCGACCTGGTCATTCCGCGCCTGCCCGAATTCCTCGCGCGGCATCCCGCGCTGGAGATCGGCATCAGCACCACCGACCGCCGCGTCGACCTCGTGAACGAGGGCTTCGACTGCGTGCTGCGCGTGGGCGTGCTGGGCGACTCCGAACTCGTCGCGCGGCCGCTCGGTTTCATGCGGATGGCCAATGCCGCAAGCCCGGCCTACCTGCAGGCGCATGGCACGCCGCAGACCCTGGCCGACCTCGCACAGCACCGCATCGTCCACTTCGCGCAGACCCTTTCACCGAACGACGCAGGCTGGGAATACTTCGACGCGGCCCAAGGCCGCTACAGGATGCAGCCGGTGCGCGCCATCGTCACGGTGAACGGCACCGATGCCTACAACGCCGCGGCGGTCGCGGGCCTCGGGCTGATCCAGGCGCCGGTCTCGGGCCTGCAGCCGGGCTTTGCGCGCGGCTCGCTCGTGCAGGTGATGCCGGCGTTCACCGCGCGTCCGCTGCCGGTGTCGCTGGTGTACGTCAACCGCCGCCAGCTCGCACCACGCGTGGCAGCGGTGATGGACTGGCTGGCGGAAATCCTTGCGCCCTACTTCGCCGACGACGGCGAACTGGCAATGGCCTCTATTTCCCCCAGCGCAGCACCAGCGGGTCGAGCCGCTTCGCCGTCTCGATCAGGCCGGCGCGCGTCGCGGGGTGCATCGGCGGCAGCGGATGCCGCGGTGCCTCGCAAGCGATCACGCCGCCCTCCTTCATGAGCGACTTGCAGGCCAGGAGACCCGCCTGCCGGTTCTCGTAGTTGATGAGCGGCAGCCACTGCTGGTAGAGCCCGAAGGCCTTGTCGCGGTCGCCCGCGCGGTGCGCTTCGATGATCGGGCGAATGCCGTCCGGAAAGCCGCCGCCGGTCATCGAACCGGTCGCGCCTGCATCGAGGTCGGGCAGCAGCGTGATGGCCTCTTCGCCGTCCCACGGGCCTTCGATGGCATCGCCGCCCAGGCGGATCAGCTCGCGCAGCTTCGCGGCCGCACCGGCCGTCTCGATCTTGAAGTACGCGACGTGTTCGATCTCCTTGGCCATGCGCGCAAGGAACGGTGCCGACAGCACCGTGCCGCTGGCCGGTGCGTCCTGGATCATGATGGGAATGTTCACCGCATCCGAGAGCCCCGCATAGAACTCGAAGATCTGCGGCTCGGGCACGCGGAAGGTGGCGCCGTGATAAGGCGGCATCACCATCAGCATCGCGGCGCCCATGTCCTGCGCGCGGCGGCTTCGTTCGGCGCACACCTTGGTGCTGTAGTGCGTGGTGGTCACGATCACCGGCACACGGCCTTTCACATGCTCGAGCATCGTGCGCGTGAGCACTTCGCGCTCTTCGTCGGACAGCACGAACTGCTCCGAGAAATTCGCAAGGATGCACAGGCCGTCGGAGCCCGCATCGATCATGAAATCGACGCAGCGCTTCTGGCTTTCGAGGTCGAGCGCGCCCTGTTCGGTGAAGGTGGTCGGCACCACCGGGAAGATGCCGCGGTATCTGGGGGTCATGGTGTGTGGTCAGTGTGAATGGCGTGGAACGGCGGAGCCTCTGCAGCCCACAAGAAAGTCGAAGTCGCAGCCCTCGTCGGCCTGCAGCACGTGGTTGACGTAGAGCTTCTGGTAGCCGCCGCCGCGCGTGCTCATGGGCTGCGCATCGGAAGCGGACAGCGAAGCCAGGCGCGCAGCCAGCTCTTCGTCGCTGATGTCCAGGTGCAGGCGCCCCGCATCGCAGTCGAGCTCGATCCAGTCGCCATCGCGCACCGCGGCGAGCGGCCCACCATCCGCGGCTTCGGGCGCGACGTGCAGCACCACGGTGCCATAGGCTGTGCCGCTCATGCGTGCATCGGAGATGCGCACCATGTCCTTCACGCCCTGGCGCAGCAGCTTCGGCGGCAGGCCCATGTTGCCGACCTCGGCCATGCCGGGGTAGCCCTTGGGGCCGCAGTTCTTCAGCACCATCACGCAGCTCGCATCGATGTCGAGCGACTCGTCGACGATGCGTTCCTTGTAGTGCTCCAGGTTCTCGAACACCACGGCGCGGCCGCGGTGCTTGAGCAGTTCGGGCGTTGCCGCCGAGGGCTTGAGCACCGCACCGCGCGGCGAGAGGTTGCCGCGCAGGATGCGGATGCCGCCATCGGCGATCAGCGGGTTGTCGAGCGGGCGGATCACCTCGTCGTTGAGGCTCGGCGCCTCGCGCACGTTGTCCCAGATCGACTGGCCGTTGACGGTGAGCGCCTCCGGATGCGGCAGCAAACCGTTCTCGCCGAGGCGGCGCAGCACGGCGGGCAGTCCACCTGCGTAGTAGAACTCTTCCATCAGGAAGCGGCCCGAGGGCATCAGGTCCACGATGGTCGGCGTGTGGCTGCCGATGCGGGTCCAGTCTTCCAGTTCTAGGTCGACGCCGATGCGGCCCGCGATCGCCTTCAGGTGAATCACCGCATTGGTCGATCCGCCGATGGCCGCATTCACGCGGATGGCGTTCTCGAAAGCCTCGCGCGTGAGAATCTTCGACAGCGTGAGCCCTTCCTTGGCCATCTGCACCGCGCGCGCGCCCGACATCTGCGCGAGCACATAGCGCCGCGCATCGACCGCCGGAATCGCCGCGTTGTGCGGCAGCGAGGTGCCGAGCGCCTCGGCCATGCAGGCCATGGTCGAGGCCGTGCCCATGGTGTTGCAGGTGCCCGCCGAGCGCGACATGCCGCCCTCGGCCGAGAGGAACTGATGCAGGTTGATCTCGCCGGCCTTCAGCGATTCGTGCAGCTGCCACACGGCTGTGCCCGAGCCGATGTCCTTGCCGTCGAGCTTGCCGTTGAGCATTGGCCCGCCGGTCACCACGATGGCCGGGATGTCGCAGCTCGCGGCGCCCATCAGCAGCGCGGGCGTGGTCTTGTCGCAGCCGGTGAGCAGCACCACCGCATCGACCGGATTGCCGCGGATCGCTTCTTCCACGTCCATGCTCGCGAGGTTGCGCGTGAGCATCGCGGTGGGCCGCAGGTTCGACTCGCCGTTCGAGAACACCGGGAACTCGACCGGAAAACCGCCCGCTTCCGAAATGCCGCGCTTCACATGCTCCGCGATCTTGCGGAAGTGCGCGTTGCAGGGCGTGAGCTCCGACCAGGTGTTGCAGATGCCGACGATCGGCCGGCCATCGAACTCATGGTCCGGAATGCCCTGGTTCTTCATCCAGCTGCGGTACATGAAGCCGTTCTTGTCGGCCGAGCCGAACCATTCGGTCGAGCGCAGTTTCTTCGGAGGGGTGTCCGGCATGCGAGGTGTCCTGAGAGAAAAAGAGAGAAAGTCAGCGCCGGGGTGCGCGCGATGTGAAGAAGCGTTGCAGCAGGCAGAACACGAAGAGCAGCGCGCCGACGACGATGCGCGTCCACCACGAGCTCAGCGTGCCGTCGAAGGAAATGAGCGTCTGGATGATCCCGAGCATCAGCACGCCGAACAGCGTGCCCGCCACATAGCCCACGCCGCCGGTGAGCAGCGTGCCGCCGATCACCACCGCCGCAATGGCATCGAGCTCCAGCCCGAGCGCATGCAGGCCGTAGCCCGAGAGCATGTAGAAGGTGAAGATCACGCCCGCCAGCGCCGAGCAGAAGCCCGAGAGCGTGTACACGCCCACGAGCGTGCGACGCACCGGCAGGCCCATCAGCATGGCCGAATGCTCGCTGCCGCCGATGGCGTACACCGCGCGGCCGAAAGGCGTGCAGTGCGCAATGAACACCGCGGCCAGCAGCACCCCGATGGCAATCACCGCGCTGATCGAGACCGAGGCCTCGCCCCAGATCGGAATGCGGATCTGCGAGACCTCGGAGTAGAACTCGTTGGTGATGCTGATCGAGTCGATGCTGATGAGGTAGCAGAGCCCGCGCGCGAGGAACATGCCCGCGAGCGTGACGATGAAGGGCTGCAGCCTGAAGCGCTCGATGAGCAGGCCCATGAACGCGCCGAAGGCCGTGCCCATCACCAGCACCAGCGGAATCACGATGGCAGGGCTCCACCCGTGCTTCTCGACGAGCGAGGCCGACACCATCGTCGTGAGCGCGATCACCGAGCCCACCGACAGGTCGATGCCGCCCGAAAGAATCACGAAGGTCATGCCGACCGCGACGACGATGAGGAAGGCGTTGTCGATCAGCAGGTTGAGGAACACCTGCGCCGAGAAGAACCCGTCGTAGAACACCGAGCCCAGCGTCGCCATCAGCACGAACAGCGAGATGGTCGCGGTGAGCGGCAGGTACTTCGGATTGAGCCCTGCCTTGCCCCCTCTCCCGCTTGCGGGAGAGGGCTGGGGTGAGGGTGCTGCGGCCGTTTCGATCACAGCGCTCATTGAAAAACCTCCGTGCTTCGCACTGCGGTGCGAGCTTGCTTGGGGCGGCCCGGCGCGGCGCTCATGCCCTGCTCCCCTCATGCACCGGCCGCTGCACCAGCGACCGAACCTGTGTCCTGAACTCCGGCGACTGCAGCAGCATCACCACGAACACCACCACCGCCTTCACCACCAGGTTGATCTCCGGCGGCACGCCCAGCGAATAGATGGCATAGGTCAGCGTCTGGATGATCAGCGCACCGATCACGCTGCCCATGAGGCTGAATCGCCCACCGGTCAGCGCCGTGCCGCCGAGCGTGACCGCAAGGATCGCGTCGAGCTCCAGCAGTTGGCCGGCGTTGTTGCCGTCCGCGCTCTTCACGTTGGAGCTGATCAGCAGGCCCGCCACGCCGGCGCAAGCGCCGCAGAACGCGTACGCGCCGACGACGAGCCGCCGCGACTGGATGCCCGCCACGCGCGCCGCCGTCGGGTTGATGCCCACCGCCTGGATGAACAGGCCCAGCGCCGTGCGCGTGATCGCCAGATACAGCAGCACGAACACCGCTGCCACGATGAACAGCGAGAACGGCAATCCCAGCAGGTAGCCGCTGCCCAGGAAGAAGTAGGGCTTGTAGTAGATCGTGATGATCTGCCCGTCCGCGATGAGTTGCGCGATGCCGCGGCCGGCCACCATGAGGATCAGCGTCGCGATGATCGGCTGCATGCCGACCTTGGCGACCAGCAGGCCGTTCCACAGGCCGCAGAGCAGCGCCACGCCGATGGCCGCGAGAATCGCGAGGGACATCGGGAACCGGCTCACGTCGCTGGAGACCGAGCCGCCGATCATCCAGGCCGCGACAGCCGCGGCAATGGCCACCACCGCACCGACCGAGATGTCGATGCCGCGCGTGGCGATCACCAGCGTCATGCCGAGCGAAACCAGCACCAGCGGCGCCGCACGGTTCAGGATGTCGATCAGGCTGCCGTAGAGATGGCCTTCGCGCCATTCGAGATGCAGGAAGCTGGCGTTGAAGCCGATGTTGACGGCGAGCAGCAGGAGCAATGTGACGATGGGCCAGGCGAGGCGATGGCTCATGAGGGATGAAAGGCGGTTCATGTCTTCTGCCTTGCTCCTTCCCCTTCCGGGGGAAGGCTGGGATGGGGGCACGCGGCCTTGGATGTTGCGCGGTGGTGGAGGCCGCTGGCCCCCACCCCTGCCCTCCCCCGGGAGGGGAGGGAGAAACACAAAGAAAGATCGCTGTGCGTCATGCTGCGGCAATCATTTCGTAAACCTCGTCCTCGGTCGAACCGCCCGGCAGTTCGCCCACCTTCTGCCGGTCGCGCAGCACCACGATGCGATGCGCCACGCGCACCACCTCGCTCATCTCCGACGAGATGAAGATCACCGCCATGCCCGCGCGTGCGAGCCGCAATATCTCTTCCATGATTTCCTGCTTGGCCGCCACGTCGATGCCGCGCGTGGGCTCATCGAGGATCAACAGGCGAGGCTCGGTCGCGAGCCAGCGCGCGATCATGGCCTTCTGCTGGTTGCCGCCCGAGAGCAGGCCGATGGGGGTTTCGACGCTCGCCGTCTTGATGCCCAGCGACGCGACGAAGCGCTCGGCCATCGCGGTCTGCTCGGCGTGCGACAAAAATTTCCGCGTGCCCAGGCGCGCCTGCAAAGCGAGCGCGATGTTCTCGCGCACCGACAGCTCGGCCACGATGCCGTCCGTCTTGCGCTCCTCGGGGCACAGCGCCAGCCCTTCGCGGATCGCATCGGCGGGGTTCGAGAACGTGACGGCGCGGCCATCGACCTTGAGCACGCCGCGGTCGGGCGATTCCAACCCGAACAACAGACGCGCAAGCTCGGTGCGCCCCGCGCCGAGCAGCCCGGCGATGCCGACGACTTCGCCGGCACGCACGCGCAGATCGGTCGCCTGCAACTGCCCGGCCTGCCCCAACCCTTCGGTCTGCAGCAAGGCCGGCGCGGCTTCGTCGAACGCGGGCAGCGCCGCGGGCCGTGCCGACTGCGCAGCGAGTTCGCGCCCGAGCATCGCGGCGATCAGCGCCTGCGGGCCGAGGTCCGCGGCCTTCCATTCGCCCACCCAGTTGCCGTTGCGCAGCACGGTGATGCGGTCGGACACCGCGTACATCTGGTTCAGGAAGTGGGTCACGAAGACGATCGCGAGCCCTTCGGCGCGCAGGCGCCGCAGCACCTCGAAGAGCTTTTCCACTTCGTCGTCGTCCAGGCTCGATGTCGGCTCGTCGAGGATCAACACCTTCGACGACACGCCGAGCGCCCGCGCGATCGCCACCATCTGCTGCACCGCGACCGAATAGCTGGACAGCAGGCGCGTCACGTCGATATCGAGCCCGATGCGCGCCAGCAGCTCCTCTGCCCGGCGGTTCACCGCCGCCCAGTCGATGCGAAAACCCTGCATCGCACCGCAGCGCGGATAGCGCCCCGCGAACACGTTCTCGGCTACCGAGAGGTTCGGGCACAGGTTCACCTCCTGATAGACCGTGCTGATGCCGAGCTTCTGCGCCTCCAGCGGCGAGCCGGGCCGGATGGCCTGGCCGTCGAAGAACATCTCGCCGCCACTCGACGGCAGCACGCCCGTGAGCACCTTGATCAGCGTGGACTTGCCCGCGCCGTTCTGCCCCATGAGCGCATGGACTTCGCCCGGGTAGAGCCTGAGTTGCACGTCGTTCAGCACGGAGATGCCGCCGAACTGCTTGTGGATGCCCCGCAGTTCCAGCACCGGGGCAAGGGTCGCGCTTTCGGTCATGCGGCTACTTGTTCTTGTTGTAGACGTCGATGAACACCGCCGCCAGCAGCACCAGACCCTTGATGACCTGCTGGTAGTCGATGCCGATCCCCAGGATCGACATGCCGTTGTTCATCACACCCATGATGAAGGCGCCGATCACCGCGCCCATCACCCGGCCCACGCCGCCCGAGGCCGAGGCGCCGCCGATGAAGCAGGCCGCGATCACGTCGAGCTCGAAGCCCAGGCCCGCCTTGGGCGTGGCCGTGTTGAGCCGCGCCGCGAACACCAGGCCCGCGAGCGCAGCCAGCGCGCCCATGTTCACGAAGGTGAGGAACGCGAGCCGCTGCGTCTTCACGCCCGACAGCCGCGCCGCCTTCTCGTTGCCGCCCAGCGCATAGATGCGCCGGCCGATGGTGGTGCGGTTGGTGACGAAGTCGTACACCACGATCAGCACCGCCATCACCACCAGCACATTGGGCAGGCCCTTGTAGGTGGACAGCAGGTAGCTGAAGAACAGGATGATCGCCGCGAAGAACAGGTTCTTCACCAGGAAGAAGGCGTAGGGCTCCTGCTCCATGCCGTGCGCCTTGAGCTTGGCGCGCCCGCGCAGCTTGAAGAACACCAGCGCCGCGGCCGCGAGTGCGCCGACGATCAGCGAGGTGGTGCGCAGCGTGTCGCTGCCCAGCGGATCGGGAATGAAGCCCGAGCTCAGCCGCTGGAACTCGACCGGAAACGGCCCCACCGACTGCCCCGCCAGCAGCGCCAGCGTGAGCCCCTTGAACACCAGCATGCCCGCGAGCGTGACGATGAACGACGGGATCTTGCGGAACGCGACGAACCAGCCCTGCGCGGCGCCGATGACGGCACCGGCCACGATGCTGACGATCGCGGTCGGCACGAAATGCCATTCGTACTCCACCATGAGCACCGCCGCGAGCGCGCCGATGAAGCCGCAGACCGAGCCCACCGACAGGTCGATGTGCCCCGCCACGATCACCAGCAGCATGCCCAGCGCCATGATGACCACGTAGCTGTTCTGCAGCAGCAGGTTGGTGAGGTTGAGCGGCCGCAAGAGCGTGCCGTCGGTCAGCACCTGGAACAGCACCATGATCGCGACCAGCGAGATCAGCATGCCGTATTCGCGCAGGTTGTTCTTCAGGAAGCCCACGTGGAGCTTCGCAGTGGCCGGGGTTGCGGGAGCGGCGCCTTGCACCGCGTTGGCTTCAGGCTGCGACATGGACAGAGCTCCCTGCGCTGACGATGGCATGCATGATGCGTTCCTGCGAAGCCTCTGCGGCCGTGAACTCGGCCACGAAGCGGCCCTCGTTCATCACGTAGATGCGGTCGCACATGCCGAGCAACTCCGGCAGTTCGGAAGAAATCATGAGAATGCCTTTGCCCTCGCTCGCGAGCTGGTCGATGATGGTGTAGATCTCGTACTTGGCGCCCACGTCGATGCCGCGCGTGGGTTCGTCCAATATCAGCAGTTCGGGTTTGGTGAAGAGCCACTTGCTCAGCACCACCTTCTGCTGGTTGCCGCCCGACAGGTTGACCACCAGTTGCTCGACGCCCGAGCAGCGGATGTTCAGCGCCTTCTTGTAGTCGTTGGCGACCTTGAATTCGCGGCCGTCGTCGATCACCGTGCGTTCGGAAATCGCATCGAGGTTCGCGAGGCTGATGTTCTTGCGGATGCCTTCCTCCAGCACCAGCCCGAGGCCCTTGCGGTCTTCGGTGACGTAGGCGATACCGTGGTCGATGGCCTTGCGCACGGTGCTCACGTCCACCGGCTTGCCGTGCATGAGCACGGAGCCGCTGATGCGCTGCCCGTACGACTTGCCGAACACGCTCATCGCCAGTTCGGTGCGGCCCGCGCCCATGAGGCCCGCGATGCCGACGATCTCGCCCTGGCGCACATGCAGGTTCACGCCCTTGATCTGTTCGCGGTCGGCATGCAGCGCGTGGTGCACGCGCCAGTCGCGCACTTCCAGCACCGTCTCGCCGATCTTCGGCGAGCGTTGCGGATAGCGGTGCTCCATGTCGCGCCCGACCATGCCGCGGATGATGCGGTCTTCGCTGATCGGTGCGCCGCGGCAGTCCATGGTCTCGACCGTGGCGCCATCGCGCAGCACGGTGATCGAATCGGCCACCTTGGCGATTTCGTTGAGCTTGTGCGAGATGAGGATCGACGCGATGCCCTGGCGCTTGAGTTCGAGCAGCAGCATCAGCAGCGCATCGCTGTCGTTCTCGTTGAGGCTGGCGGTGGGCTCGTCGAGGATCAGCAGCTTCACCTCCTTGGCCAGCGCCTTCGCAATCTCCACCAGCTGCTGCTTGCCGACACCGAGGTCGGTCACCAGCGTGGTGGGCAGTTCCTTGAGGCCCACCTTGGCGAGCAGCTCGCGCGTCTTCGCATAGGCGGCGAACCAGTCGATCACGCCGCCGGTGGCGATCTCGTTGCCGAGAAACAGGTTCTCCGCAATCGAGAGCAGCGGCACCAGCGCGAGCTCCTGGTGAATGATGATGATGCCCAGCTTCTCGCTGTCGGCGATGCCCTTGAAGCGGCGAAGCTCGCCCTCGAAATGGATCTCGCCGGTGTACGAGTCGCACGGGTAGACGCCGCTCAATACCTTCATGAGCGTCGACTTGCCCGCGCCGTTCTCGCCGACCACCGCGTGGATCTCCCCCTCGCGCACGGCGAGGTTGACGTTGCTGAGGGCCTTCACCCCCGGGAACGTCTTGGTGATCCCGCGCATCTCGAGGATCGTGCGTTCGTCTCCGCTCACCGTGCTCACTTGACCTGGCTTTCCTTGTAGTAGCCGCTGTCCACCAGCACCTGCTTCCAGTTCGAGGCGTCCACGCTCACGGGCTTGAGCAGGTACGAGGGCACGACCTTGATGCCGTTGTTGTAGGTCTTGGTGTCGTTCACTTCGGGTGTCTTGCCCGAGAGCATGGCGTCGACCATCGCGACCGTCACCTTGGCCAGCTCGCGCGTGTCCTTGAACACGGTGGAGGTCTGTTCCTTGCGCAGGATCGACTTGACCGAAGGCACCTCGGCGTCCTGGCCCGAGACGATGGGCATCGGCTGCGAACCCGAGCCGTAGCCCACGCCCTTGAGCGACGAGAGGATGCCGATCGAGAGGCCGTCGTACGGCGACAGCACCGCATCCACGCGGTCCTTGGTGTAGTAGGCCGACAGCAGGTTGTCCATGCGGGCCTGTGCCACAGCGCCGTCCCAGCGCAGCGTGCCGACCTTGTCCATGCCCATCTGCTTGCTGCGCACCACCAGCTTGCCGCTGTCGATGTAGGGCTTGAGCACCGAGAGCGCGCCGTTGTAGAAGAAGAAGGCGTTGTTGTCGTCCGGCGAGCCGCCGAAGAGCTCGATGTTGAACGGACCCTTGCCGCTCTTCAAGCCCAGCGCCGCTTCGATCGATTGCGCCTGCAGCACGCCGACCTGGAAGTTGTCGAAGGTGGCGTAGTAGTCGACGTTCTTCGAGCCCTTGATGAGCCGGTCGTACGCGATGACCTTCACGCCCTTGTCGGCAGCCTTTTGCAGCACGTCGGAGAGCGTGGTGCCGTCGATGGCGGCGATCACGAGCACCTTCGAGCCCTTGGTCACCATGTTCTCGATCTGCGCGAGCTGGTTCGGGATGTCGTCGTCCGCGTACTGCAGGTCGGTCTTGTAGCCCTTGTCCTTGAAGTACTTGACCATGTTCGCGCCGTCGGCGATCCAGCGGGCCGACGACTTGGTGGGCATCGAGATGGCGATCAGGCCCTTGTCCTGTGCATTGGCCAGCGGCGTGAAGCCGACGACGGCGAAAGCCAGGCCCGCGAGCGAGGCCTTGAGGAATTTGCGTTTCATGAGGTGCTCTTCTTAGTATTTGCGGTTCGGGAATTCTTTGGCGGCGACTTCCATGGGGAAGATGCCTTCTTCGGTCACGATGCGCTTGGGCAGCGCCTTGCCGGCCTTGATGTCCTTCACGGCGCTCATCAGCTGCGGGCCGAGCAGCGGGCTGCATTCCACCGACACGTTGAGCTTGCCGGCGATCATGGCTTCGAAGGCACCCTTGACGCCGTCGATCGAGATGATGGTGATGTCCTTCGCCGGCTTCAGACCTGCCTCTTCGATGGCCTGGATCGCGCCGATGGCCATGTCGTCGTTGTGCGCGAAGAGCACGTTGATCTTCTTGCCGTCGGCCTTCAGGAAGGCTTCCATCACTTCCTTGCCCTTGGCGCGGGTGAAGTCGCCGGTCTGCGAGCGGATGATCTTGAACTTCGGGTCGGCCTTGATGATTTCCTCGAAGCCCTTCTTGCGGTCGATGGCCGGTGCCGAGCCCACGGTGCCCTGCAGCTCGACGATGTTCACTTCGCCCTTCTGGTCCTTCATCTTCTCGGTGAGCCAGCGGCCTGCCTTGCGGCCTTCCTCGACGAAGTCGGAGCCCATGAAGGTCACGTAGAGCGTGTCGTCCTTGGTGTTGACGGAGCGGTCGGTCAGCACCACCGGGATCTTGGCGGCCTTGGCTTCGCGCAGCACGGTTTCCCAGCCCGATTCGACCACCGGTGAGAAGGCGATCACGTCGACCTTCTGCGCGATGTACGAGCGGATCGCCTTGATCTGGTTCTCCTGCTTCTGCTGCGCGTCGGAGAACTTGAGCTCGATGCCAGCCTCCTTGGCCGAAGACTTGATCGACTCGGTGTTGGCGGTGCGCCATTCGCTCTCGGCGCCCACCTGGGCGAAGCCGAGCACGAGTTTCTTCTGCGCGAAGGCGGAAGCGGGCAGCAGGCTGCCCAGGGACGCTGCGGCGAGCGCGATGTTGAGAGTGCGGCGATTCATGGTCATGGTGTGTCTCCTTCTTGACGAGTCTGCGTTGCTGTACTTGATGATGAAACCCCGTACGGTTCAGGCCAGCATGTAGCCGGTCTTTACCGTCGTGTAGAACTCCGCGGCATAGCGCCCTTGTTCGCGCGGCCCGTAGCCCGACCCCTTGCGGCCGCCGAAGGGCACGTGGAAATCCACCCCCGCGGTCGGCAGATTGACCATCGTCATGCCGACCACGGCATGGCGTCTGAAATGCATCGCGTGCTTGAGCGAGTTGGTGCAGATGCCCGCACACAGGCCGAAGGGCGTGTCGTTGCACAGCGCCAGCGCCTGGTCGTAGTCGTCGGCGCGCAGCACGCAGGCCAGCGGCCCGAAGATCTCCTCGCGCGCGATGCGGTGCGAGGGCTTTGCGAGGAACAGCGCCGGGCTCATGTAGTAGCCAGGCGTGGAACGCTCCAGCGCCTCGCCGCCCCACACATGCTCGGCGCCCTCTTCGCGCGCGATCTCGACCCATGCGAGGTCCAGCGCGAGGCGCTCTTCGTCGGCCACCGGGCCGATGTCGATGCCGCGTTCCAGCGCATGGCCGATCTTCAATGTCTTGAGGCGCTGGCGCAGCTTGGCGACGAAGGCGTCGTGCACCGCCGCTTCGACGATCAGCCGGCTCGATGCCGTGCATCGCTGGCCCGCGGAGAAGTACGCGCCCTGCACCGCGCAATCGACGGCGCGGTCGAGGTCGGCATCGGCCAGCACCACGAGCGCGTTCTTGCCGCCGGTCTCCAGTTGCACCTTCGCGCGTCGCGCGGCGGCGGCCTGCAGCACCCGCTCGCCATTGGCGGCGGAGCCGGTGAAGCTCAGCGCATCGACCTGCGCGCTGTCGACCAGTGCCTGCCCCACCTCGCGGCCGCTGCCCATCACGAGGTTGAAGGCACCTGCCGGCAGGCCGGCGCGGCTGATGATCTCGGCCAGTGCCCAGCCGCAGGCCGGCACCAGTTCGGCCGGCTTGAACACCACACTGTTGCCATGGGCCAGCGCGGGCGCGATCTTCCAGGCGGGAATCACGAAGGGCGCGTTCCACGGCGTGATCAGCCCGGCCACGCCGACCGGCTCGCGCGTCACGTCGACCTGCACGCCGGCACGCACCGAGGCGAGGTTCTCGCCGCCGCCACCGCCGGCACCGCCGCGCAGGGCCTCGCCCGCGAAAAATTTGAAGACCTGTCCCGCGCGCGCCGTCTCGGCCACCGCTTCAGGCAGCGTCTTGCCCTGCTCGCGCGCCAGCAGGAGGCCCAACTCTTCCTTGCGTGCGATGAGCTCGGCGCCGATGCGGTCGAGCACGTCGGCGCGGCGCTGCGGGGTGCTGTGGCTCCAGTGGGGGAAGGCCTCGGTGGCTGCGCGGATGGCGGCCTCGGCCTGGCGGCGATCAGCCCGTGCGTACTCGGCGACCACCTCGCTGGTGTCCGAAGGATTGACGCTCACACCGGTGGTTGCGCTGGTTTCCCAGCGACCGTTGATGTATTGCCGCACGTTCTGATGGATCTCGCCGTGGATCACGAAGGCGCCGACCTTGTCTCTTTGTTGGAAGTGCCGTGAGTTTAGGAACAGAATTGATATCGATCCAATCGTTTTTTCGACAAAATGCATATCGATCGTCGGATTCTGGAAAACCCGAACAGCCTTTAGTTCCAGCAAATCACCCAAGAATGACCAACTACAACCACTGGTTCATACGCGCCCGGCTCAAGACGCGGCAACTGCTGCTGCTCGTGGCGCTGGCCGAGGAAGGCAACATCCACCGCGCGGCGCAGGTGCTCAACATGACGCAGCCCGCGGCCTCCAAATTGCTGAAGGACCTGGAAGACGTGCTGGAGGTGCCGCTGTTCGACCGCCTGCCGCGCGGCATGCGGCCCACCTGGTACGGCGAGACCATGATCCGCCATGCCCGCGTCGCGCTCGCGAGCCTGAACCAGGCGCACGACGAACTCACCGCGCTCAAGGCCGGGCGCTTCGGGCAGGTGAGCGTGGGCGCCATCACCACGCCGGGGCTGGCGCTGCTGCCGCCGGCCGTCGCGATGGTCAAGCGCGAGCAGCCCGACCTGCGGGTGTCACTGGAGATCGAGACCAGCCCGGTGCTGATCGAGCGGCTGGAGCAAGGCAAGCTAGACATCCTCGTGGCGCGGCTTTTTGCCGAGCACGACAAGTCGCAGCTGCGCTACGAGGCGCTGAGCGAAGAGCCGGTGTGCGCGCTGGTGCGGCCGGGCCATCCGATGCTCGGCGAGAGCGGCCTCACGCTGCGCGACGTGGTCGGCGCCGGCTGGATCGTGCCGCCCGCGGGCAGCGTGCTGCGCCACCGCTTCGAGCTGATGTTCCAGGAGGTAGGCCTCGCGCCGCCGACCAACACCATCGAGAGCTCGGCCCTGCTCTTCATCACCCGCATGCTGCAGCAGAGCGACATGCTCGCGGTGCTGGCGACCGACGTGGCGCGCTACTACGCGGCGCACGGCATCGTGTCGCTGCTGCCGCTGGAGATGCCCTGCCACATGGACCAGTACGGCATCATCACGCGCACCGACCGGCTGCTGTCGCCGGCGGCGCGGGTGATGATGAAGGCGCTCAAGACGGCCAGCATGAGCGTCTACGGACGCAAGCTGGAGATGGACTGATCAGGTCCAGCCGGCGTCCACGATGAACTCCTGCGCGGTGCACATCTTCGCGTCGTCCGATGCGAGAAACAGCACCATGCGCGCGATGTCCTCGGGCATCAGCTTGTCGGGCAGGCACTGGTTGCGCTTGAGCGCCTTCTCGCCTTCGTCGTCGAGCCACAGCTTGACCTGCCGCTCGGTCATCACCCAGCCGGGCGACACGGTGTTGATGCGGATGCGGTCCTTGCCCAGGTCCACCGCCAGCCCGCGCGTGAGACCGTTCACCGACGACTTCGCGATCGCATAGCAGGGATAGCCCGAGCCCTTGCTCTGCCAGCCGGTGGAGCCAAGGTTCACCACCGAACCGAAGCCCAGCCGCTTCATGCCCGGCACCACCGACTGGATCGCGAACAGCGCGGGCCGCTCGTTGATCGCCATGCGGTTGTCGTAGTAGTCGGGCGTGACCGATTCGAGCGTGTGGCGGTCGTCGCTCGCCACGTTGTTGACCAGCACCGCGAAGTCGCCGCACTCGGCGGCCGCATCGGCGATGGCACCTTGCAGCGCGCCGATGTCGCGCACGTCGCAGGCGCGCCACCAGGGCGCGGCATGGCCGGCCTCGACGATCTGCTGCGCGAGCGCGGCGCTGGCGCTCTCGGCGATGTCGACGAAGGCCACCCGCGCGCCCTGCGCGGCAAAGGCGGCGACGATGGCCGCGCCGATGCCGCTGCCGCCGCCGGTGACGAACACGGTGCGGCCTTTCAGGCTCGGATGGATCGAAAGATTCGGTGAATTCAAGAAGCGTCTCCAGTGAGGCTGGAATGTGACATTGCAAAATGCATATCAATCTATTCCATATTGTTTGATTTCAATTATCAATATGCCTTGATACGATCCGCCGCGTCAAGGAGACATGACAAGGAACAACAAATGACGAGCTGTACCGCACCCTCGATCGAGGGCTCCCCCGAATGCATCTGGCCCGCCGAGGCGAACCTCGGCGAAGGCACGCTCTGGTCAGAGCGCGAGCAGGCGCTTTACTGGATCGACATCCTCACGCCGCGCCTGTTCTGGTTCCGTCCTTCGGACGGCGCACGGCGGGCCTGGCAGTTCGACGAGGAGATCACCGCGATCTCCGAACGCGCGACCGCGCCGGGCCTCATCCTCACGCTGCGTCGCGGCTTCGCGCTTTTTGACACGACGCAACTGCCGGGCGCCGGCGCCCGGTCGCGCTACCTGCACCAGCCCGAACCCGAGCGCACGAACAACCGCTTCAACGACGGCAAGTGCGACAGCCGCGGCCGCTTCTGGGGCGGCAGCATGGACTTCGACTGCAAGGCCCCCACCGGCGCGCTCTACCGCTACGACGCCGACGGCCGCTGCACCCGGCACGACGACGGTTTCGAAGTGACCAACGGGCCGACGTGGTCGGCCGACGGCCGCACCATGTACTTCAACAACACGGCGATCAACAAGCTCTACGCCTACGACTTCGACATGGACGCCGGCACCGTGTCGAACCGCCGCGAGTGGCATCGCTTTCCCAAGGCGCAGGGCCTGCCCGACGGCATGACGACCGATGCGGCCGGGCGCCTGTGGATCGCGCACTGGGACGGCGCCTGCGTCACCTGCCACGACCCGGTGACCGCGGCCGAACTCGCCCGCATCCCGCTGCCCGCAAGCAACGTCACCGACTGCGCCTTCGGTGGCGCGGACATGCAGACGCTCTACATCACGACCGCGCGCAACGGCCGCACCGAAGCGCAGTTGCAAGACGAGCCGCTGGCCGGCGGACTCTTCGCCGTGCGCATCGGCAGCCCCGGTGTGCCGGCCGCCTTGTTCGCCGGCTGACGCAAGGCTTCAGCCGACGACGCTGAAGCGGTGTTCCGTCGTGCTGCGGAACACCTCGCCCGGCCGCAGCACGGTCGATGGAAAGCCCGGCTGGTTCGGCGAATCCGGGTAGTGCTGCGTCTCCAGGCAGAGGCCGTCGCCCTGGCGCAGGCTCGCACCCTGCGAGCCCATGAGGCTGCCGTCGAGGAAGTTGCCCGAATAGAACTGCACGCCGGGTTCGCTGGTGTGCACTTCCATCACGCGGCCCGAGGCTTCGTGTTCCAGGCGCGCAGCCAATGCAAGGCCAGCAACGCCATCGCCGCTGCGGTCGAGCACCCAGTTGTGGTCGTAGCCATGCGCCCGCAGCAGTTGCTCATGGCCTTCGCGGATGCGCTCGCCGATCCGCGTCGGCGAACGGAAGTCGAAAGGCGTGGCGCCCACCTCTTCCAGCCCGAGCGGAATCAGCGTGGCATCCACCGGGCAGTAGCGGCTCGCCGGCAGCGTCAGCACGTGGTCCATCACATCGCCGCTGCCCGCGAGGTTGAAGTAGTCGTGGTGGCTCAGGTTCAGCACCGTCGGCCGGTCGGTCTCGGCGCGGTAGTCGATGCGCCAGGTGTTCTGCGTCGCAGAGAGCGTGTAGCGCACGGTGAGCTGCACTTCGCCGGGGTAGCCCTCTTCGCCATCCGCACTCGTGTAGCGCAGCTCGATGGCGACGTCGCCGCGTGCGTCCTCGGCGGACACCGGCGCGATCTGCCAGAAGCGCGTGCCGAAACCCTTCGCGCCGCCGTGCAATGAATTCGCGCCGTCGTTCAGGCCCAGCTGGTGCGCAACGCCGTCGAGCGTGAAGCGCCCGGCCGCGATGCGGTTGGCATAGCGGCCGACGATGGTGCCGAAGTGCGGATGCGGCTTGAGGTAGTCGTCCAGCGACGGCAGCCCCAGCACGATGTTCGCGGCATTCCCGTGCCGGTCGGGCACGCGCAGCGCGGTGACGATGCCGCCGTGGTTGATGGCGCTGAGGCTGAGGCCGCGGCCGTTGTCGAGGGTGAATTCGGTCACCGTTCGCCCATCGGGCATGCGACCGTATTCGCGAGAAGTGATGCGGGGGCTCATTCGGCTCCTGGTGTTGGCGGAAACAGTGCCTCGCGCGCGCACAGCGATGCGGTCTGCAGGCCGATGCGGTCCGTGAGGTCGTGGTAGGTGGGCGGCTCGGCCGCGTGCGTCTTCAGCTCGATGCGGTGGCCGGCCTTCGCCACCGCATCGCCGAAGCGCTGCTGCAGGGCGAAGGGCGTGTTCCTGTCGTCGCGGTTGCCGATCAGCACGATGCGCCGCGATGGGTCGCGCGCGATGCCGCTCACGTGGTCGAGCGGATCGTAGAACTGCGTGCTGCCGGTGGTGTCGGTGCGGCCGTCCTTCGACATGCCCAGCATGCGCGCGCGTTCGAGCAGGCCGTAGGCGCCCGAGGTCAGCACCGCGCAGGCCACGCGCGTGCGTCCCATGGTGAGCAGCGCGGCGCCGGCGGTGGCGCCGCCGCTGTGGCCCAGGATCACGATGCGCTGCAGCTGGTGGCGCTGCATGAGCGCATCGAGCGCCGCATCGAGCGCATGGAACTCCACCGGCTCGCGGCGCTTGCGGTGGTCGCCCGACGAGCCGTAGGTGCCGGGCCGCGCCATGAAGATCCACGGCACGCCCGCGCGGTCGCGGCTGCGCTGCGCATCGAGCGTGCGCAGCGCCTCGGTGTTGCCGGGAATGCGCGTGGGCGGCTGGTCCATCACGCTGTCGCGGTCGCCGGAGAACTGCACGATGGCCACGCGCGCACCGTCGATCTCGTCGCTCGCGAAATAGCGGATGCAGGCCGGCCCTTCGACCGGCTGCACCCAGAGGTAGCCGCGGCGGTCGGGGCAGTTCGCGCGCACGGCGGGCTGGTTCCAGTGCAGCACCTCGTCTTCGGCGGCGCCGGTCGCGCGCGGTGTGCCCGGGATGCGCGGCGCATGCGGCTCGGGCCCGGCGCGCTGCGCGCAGGCGGTCTGCACGAGCGCAAGCAGAAGCCAGGCGAAGCGGGCGTGCCGCCGCAATGCGGGAAGGAGCGTCACAGCTGTTGCAGCCTTTCGGGGATGGTGCCGAAGTCGGAATCGACGCGGTCGCCCTTCACCAGCACCAGGTCGCCGTCGCGCAGGAAATCGCCGAGGTAGCCGGCGAGCTTCTCGGCGTTGTCGAAGTGCGGCCCGAGCAGCGCGGCCGGCACGTCCTCGCGCAGCCAGCGCATCTCGTCGCCATGCGTCACCAGGTGCTCGATGCCCGAGGCCAGCAGGGGTTCGGCCAGGCTGCGGTGCATGGCTTCCGACTCGCGCCCGAGGTTCACGATGCGCCCGAGCACGCCGATCCTGCGAGCGACCGGTGCGTGGTCGGCGTGCCGGTAGGTGCGCACGAACTCCATGGCGTTGCGCATCGACATGATCTCGGCGTTCCAGCTGTCGTCGATCAGCGTGGCCTGCACGCCGCCGCGGGTGCGCAGCGCATGCACCTGCATCACCGCGGCGGGCAGGCGCACCCGGGGCATGCGTGCGCAGGCGGCGTCGGCATCGAAGCCCATGGCCAGCAGCGCCGCGAAGGCCAGGGTCGAGTTGCGCACCAGCCCCGTGCTCGCGATCGGGAACTGGTACTGGAGCGTGCGGCCTTCCATCGCGATGCGCACGCGGCAACCGCCGCCGGGCTCCGGTTGCGTATCGACCACGCGGATGTTGGCATCGGGCCCCGGCCCCACCACCCAGATGGCGCCCGCCGTGCGCGCGGCCGCATGCACCACCTGCGCGAGGCAGGGAATGTGGTCGGGCACGATGGCCACCCCGCCAGGCTCCAGGCCCAGGAAGATGCGCGACTTGAACGTGGCAGTCTGTTCGACCGTCGAGGTCTGGCGCGTCTGCGACAGCCCGACCTCGGTGATGATGGCCACGTGCGGCCGCGCCATCAGCGAGATCGGCCCGCGGTCCATCCAGAGCCCGCTCTGCGCCATTTCGAGGATGCACACGTCCGCATCGGGGCCGAGGTTGGCCAGCATGGCCGGCACGCCGACGCGCGAGTTGTAGTTGTCGATGGTGGTGTGCACGCGCGCCGCCTCGGGCAAGAGGTCGCGCAGCATGGCGATGGTGGACGACTTGCCGACCGTGCCGGTCACGCCCACCACGTAGCCCTCGAAGCGCGCACGTGCCGCGACGCCGAGCGCGATCATTCCGCGGATCGGGTCGTCCAGCTGCAGCAGCGGAAAGTCGGGGGCCAGGCCTTCCACCGTGTGCGCGATCACCGCGCCGGCCAGGCCCTTCTCCAGCGAGGGAAGTTCGTCATGGCGGTCCAGGTTGGTGGGCAGCCGCTTGCTGTAGTTCTCGTGCACCGCCAGCGTGTTGTAGTCGGAGGCGACGAAGAGCGAAGGCGGCGGCAGCAGCGACATGTGGCGCGGCCCGCGCACCACCGAGTTCACGAACCAGCCCGGCGGCGGCTCGACCAGCCAGCGTCCGCCGGTGATGCGCTGCAGCTGCTCGGCGGTCCAGACCGGCGCCGGCTGCGCACTCGCGCCGGGACGCAGGGCCGTGAGCACGGGTGCCGGCCGCGCGGGCAGCGGCACCGGCGCCTCGGGCACGCGCAGGCCGCACCAGACGAACAGGCGCTGCTGCGGCGGCAGGTCGGCCAGTGCGCCGCGCACGCGCACCTCGAGCTGCAGCACGTCGCTCTCCAGCAGCCCGGGGCGCGGCGCGCGCAGGCCGTAGCGGTCGCGGTAGATGCGGCCCGGCTCCCAGCGGCTGGTCGGCCACATCCAGTCGCAGGGGTCGTGGTCCATGCCTTCGCCCCACGCCGGCATGCGGGTGCTGCGCATCGGGATCGCGCGGAACTGGATGCGCAGGTCGGCCGGCACGGGCGCATCGGCGGTCCAGAACGACTCGACCCACAGCATGCGCCGCCCGACGATCTGCCGGGGCGCGCAACGCACGCCCAAGAGGCGCAGCGGTCCGATCTGCAGCGGTGTCACGAGCGCGTCGGGCGGCACCCCATCGACCACCCAGCCGGGCCGGGGTGCGGGCACAGGCGCGACGACCGAAGGCGCGCGCACGGCCGGCTCGGTGGCGGCGCGCGGCGCAGATTGCCCGGGCCGCGCGGGTGGCAGCAGCTTCACCGCGCATCGCCCGCCGGGCTGCGGCACCATCTCGGTCCCGAGCGCGCGGCATTGTTCGGCGAAGCGCGCGCTCGCGGCCTCTGCCGGCTCGCCCGTGAGCTGCCGCGAAAAACCGAAGCCGACGCCGACCGGCGTGAACACGACCTCTTCCACGCCGCGCTCGCCCAGCGTCAGCGAGAACACGCCGGAATCCGCGAGATCGTTGCGTATCGCATCGAACAGCAGGTCGCCTGCGTCGTGCAGGATCGGCCGTCCGCGGTAGATCTCGATGCCCTGCAGCACGTGGGCCGAGCTGCCGAGCACGGCATCGGCGCCGGCATCGACGATGGCATGGCCGACGTCGATTTCCGCCTGCAAAGGTGCGGTCTCCAGGTTCGCGCCCCAATGCACCGCCACCAGCACCACGTCGGCTTCGGCGCGCGCGGCGGCAATGCGCGGCTGGAGCGTGGCGGTCCAGGCGGCGGGGTCGTCCAGCGACAGACAGGCGGCCCCGGGGCCGTCGGCCGTTGCGGCGAAACGCGGCTGCGTGGCATCGAGCGAGAACAGCGCCACGCGCAAACCGCCAGCCTGGCGAAAGGCCGGCCGCAGCGCGGCTTCGAGGTTGCGCCCCGTGCCGGCATGCGCGATGCCGGCGGCCTCCAGCAGCGCTTGCTGCTCCATCAGCGCGGCGGGGCCGTAGTCGCCGCTGTGGTTGTTGGCGGTGGCGACCATGCCGATGCCCGCCTCGGTCAGCACCGCGAGCATCTCGGGCCGGGCACGGTAGTAGTACGGGCCGCCCTCGTCCTTCTCGACGCCCTGCTCGCCCGTGGTGGCGACCACGCATTCGAGATTGACGATGCGCAGGTCCGCCTCGCGCAGCGCCGCGATGCCGCCCAACATCTCCTGCGGCCCGCCGAGCTCGTGCAGGCGGTAATGCTGACGGCGGCCGAGGTTCACGTCGCCGCCCCAGACGACGACGGGCGCGGAGGCGCTGGCTCCTGGCCGTGCCGGCGGCGCGGCCTCGGCTGCATAGGGCGCGGTGGGCGCGGCGTGCAGCCGCTGCGCCTCCCGCGCCTTCAACAGCCGGTGGTACGCCACATAGCCCGAGAGGTAATGCTCCACATCGTCGATGCGTACCCGAAAGCTGTGGTGCTTGATGAAGAACGACCCGGCGATGCGGTCCGGATTGCGGAAGAACATCGCCAGCTCGGGCCAGAAGTGGCCGTTGGCCAGGTAGCGCGCGCGGTGCTCCAGCGCGCGGTCGAACTTCTGGCGGTCGAGGCCATCGAGCAGCGGGCGCAGCGCCGGGTCGGCCTCGATGCGCAGCACCATCTCGCGCGCGGCCATCATCAGTTCGAGCAGTGTCGGGAAGGTGGTGATGCGCTCCAGCACGAAGTCCAGGTAGCCGGCCACGTTCTGCAGGCCGAACTGGTAGTAGCGCGTTTCGGGCCGGTAGCGGGTGAGCTCGTTGACGCAGTAGCTCAGCCAGTGGTCGTGCGCCTGCCAGTGCCTGGCGGCAATGAAATGCTCGAAGGCCTTCTCGACCACCGCAAGCCAGCGCTCGTCACGCGTGAGGCCGTACAGGCGCATCAGGCCGAAGGCGGCCTCGCCGTCGTAGTAGATGACGCGGAACGCATCCTTGATGTCGAGCTTGGGGAAGTTGAGCACGTGCACGAAACGCCCGGTGCCCTGGTCCTGCATGGCGCGGATGCCGAGCGCGAGCTGTTCCATCAGCGGCAGGTATTGCCGGTCGCCGGTGAGCTCGGTGTACTTCACCAGCGCAAGCAGGCAGACCGCATTGCCGCCGAGCTTGACCTCGTTGCCGACATCCACCAGCAGCGCCGCGAGCGTGCCGTCGGGCAGCGGCACCTGGCGGATCAGCCGCTGCGTCAGGATGCCCAGCGAGCGGTCGATGGCCGCCTTCTGCGTGGCGCTGCGCGTGAGCTCCCAGGCTTCCAGCATCGCGTAGGTGGTGCTGGCGTGGCGCAGGGTGTTGTAGGTGGGAATGGCGCGATCGAAGCAGGGGAACCAGCCGTAGTGGAATTCGCCCGTGGGCTTGACCTGTCCGGCGAGGTAGTCGCTCGCCGAATCGATCATCTGGCGGACCTGCCGCGCGTTCCAGTCGTCCAGGCGGCGAAAGCCCGCGGCCTGCCCTTCGGCGGCGAGGGGCCAGGCGCCATCGGCATCGACGTACACGGCGCGGGTGGTGAAGCACCAGACGGGCGCGGCATCGTCCGCGGGAAAGTCGATCTCGGCGCCGAAGCGGCGCTTGGCGTACAGGCGCAGGTTGGCGACGTTGGGCAGCGCGTGCTCCACCTCGCCGCTGTAGAGGACCGCCGCGCCCTGCATCTCCTGCGCGAGCAGCGCGTGCCTGAAGTGCGCATCGAGGGCAATGCCGAGGTTGAAATAGTTGCGCTTGGTCTGCGCCAACTTCGCCTTCAGCGCACCCCAGCTCATGGCCGTGACGGTATCGACGATTTCCGCGCGCAGGCGCTCGGGGGGCCGGTCGCCGCGCTGGGCCTGCAAGGCCAGCGCCTCGGCGGCGGACTGCCATGCGGCATCGATGTCCGGCCCGTTTCCGGACACCACGCGGGCGCGGCTTTCGCCTTCGCCCATGGCGAGGAAAACCACGCATCCCGCCTCCACGGTGGCGGGCGACACAAGGGGCAGAGCGCCCCCGGCACCGGCCAGGGCGAGCCTGGCACGGTTCAACAGATCGGCGAGGGGATTGGGGTCGTGCGTCATTCCACCGCCAATGATGACAGGCCATGGCACGGCCTGCCATCCCGGCGATCCATGACGGCATGCGGCCGGGATCTGCCGTCGCGGGAGAGTTCGTTCGGCGCGTGTGCGCAGGCCTCAGGCCCAGGCCTCCATCACCGCCCCCCGCACCGCATCGACCGACACAGCCCGCTTCCCGTCGACAGGCGCGACCCAGCACAGCCACGTGTGCGACCGCCACCCGTTCCAGATCGCGAGCTCCCCATTGCGTGCGCCCTGCTCCGCCTGGTCGAGCCGCATCAGCCCCGCGCCCATGCCGCTGGCGACCATGCTGCGGATCGCGCTCTCGCCGTCGGCGGTACGGCCCTGCTGGTATTCGCGGCCCGCGCCCGCGAACAGTTTTTCGAGATGCGCGCGCAGGATGCAGGACGGCGGCGTGCCCACCCACGGCAGGTTGACGAGTTCGCCCAGCGAGAGATCGGGGTGCGCCTGGGCGACCGGCAACGGCAGCACCACGGCCAGGTCGACCACGCTGAGGCGCCGCAGCTCCAGCCCCTCGGACTGCTCGCTGTCGCTCAACACATAGGCACAGTTGGGATCGCCGCGCTGCACGCCGGCCAGCGTCTCGAACGACAACCCCTGCCTGAGTTGCAGCGTGACCTGCGGATGGCGCTCCGCCAGCGTCACCAGCACCTCGCCCAGTTTCAGCGACACCGGATCGACCACCGTGCCGAAGCGCACCACGCCCTGCGTCGCGCCACGCAGTTGCTCGGCTGCCGAACGCATGCGCATCGCCGAGGCCAGCGTGCGTTCGGCCTCGTCGAGCAGGCTGTGGCCGGCTTCGGTGGGCACCATGCCGCGCGGGGTGCGGTCGAAGAGTTTCACGCCCAGTTCGTCTTCCAGCGCCTTGAGCTGGGCGCTGACTGCCGGGGCGCTGGTGAACACGCGCTCGGCGGCGCGGGTCAGGCTGCCTTCCTTGGCAATGGCGACAAAGGTCTTGAGTTGGTAGAGCTCCATGGCCCGGATTGTGAGCACTTCGGTGCGAGCCGGCCATTCGCTTTTTTGGAGGACCCGGTCCAAAGAAGCGAATGGAAATCAGGCGGCGGAACCCCGATTCTTGAAGCCATTGATTCATCGCCAAAGGCTCACCATGTCTCCTCGTCAACGCCTGCTCGGCATCGCCGCGCTGCTGCTCGCCACCTCCAGCTGGGGCGGCATGTTCCTCGTCAGCAAGGGCGTGCTCCAGCATGTCGAACCCGTGTGGTTCACGCTGATCCGCTACAGCATGTCCGCGCTCTTGTTCGTGCTCCTCATTCTTCCGCGCGGCATGGCGCCCTGGCGCAAGCTGCGGCTGCACGCCGGGCCGCTGGCGCTGCGCGGGTTCGCGGGCTTCGGCGTCTTCAGCGTGATGCTGCTGGTTGGGCTTGCGCACTCGGTGCCCTCGCACGGCGCGGTCATCGTGGCGACCACGCCGATGACCACGCAGCTGCTGCGCTGGGCGCTCGACGGCGTGCGCCCAGCGCGAACGACGCTGCTGGCCTCGGCGCTGGCGCTGCTGGGCGTGGCGATCGTCTCGGGGCTCTTGTTCGGCGATGCGTCGGCGGGCGCGTCGACGCTCTTCGGCGATACCGTCGCCTTCGTCGGCACGCTGGGCTGGGTCTGGTACACGCGGGGTGCGGCACGCTTTCCGGGGCTGGACGTGATCGAGTACAGCGCGCTCACCGTGCTGGCCGCGTGGCCGCTGTTGCTGGCTGTTGCCGTCGGAGCCAGCGTGCTGGGGCTCTCGCAGATGCCGAGCGCGGAGGGCCTGGGCCTGTCGTGGGAAGCGCTGCTCTACGTGGGCCTGGTGTCTTCGGCCATCGCGGTGCTGGCTTTCAACTACGGCGTGAGCAAGCTCGGGGCCGTGACGGGCACGGCCTTCTTCAACTTCGTGCCGGTGTCGGCGCTGCTGATGAGCATGGCGATGGGCAAGATGCCCACGGTGAACGAGGCGGTGGGCATGGCGATGGTGATCGGGGCGCTGCTGATCCATACCGCGGCCGGCCGCAAGGCTTCTTCGGCGCCGGCCGCCCCGATCGCGCCGGCGCTCCAGAATCGCGGCACCTGTGCAGCCACTTCATGAAAACATGAGCCAATCCCACCTCTTCACGCCCCTGCAACTGGGCACACTTCGCCTGGACAACCGCATCGTCATCGCGCCGATGTGCCAGTACTCCGCCACGGAGGGCACGCCGGGCGACTGGCACCTGATCCACCTGGGCCACCTTGCGCTCTCGGGGGCGGGGCTGATGATCCTGGAGGCGACGGCGGTGGAGGCCGAGGGGCGCATCTCGCCGGGAGACCTCGGGCTTTATTCCGATGCCAATGAAGAGGGCCTGGCCCGCGTGCTCGCGGCGACGCGGGCCCATTCGCCCATCAAGATCGCGATGCAGCTCGGGCATGCGGGGCGCAAGGCATCGAGCCGTGCGCCTTGGGAAGGCGGCAAGCAGATTGCGCCCGGCGAGCCCGGCGGATGGAAGGCGTATGCGCCCTCGGCCGTGCCGCATGCACCGACGGAAGATGCGCCCATCGCACTCGACGCCGCGGGCGTCGCACGCATCCGCAACGCATTTGCCGAAACAGCGCGGCGCGCGGCGCGGCTCGGGCTCGACGGCCTGGAGATTCACGCGGCGCACGGCTACCTGCTGCACCAGTTCCTCTCTCCGCTGGCCAATCACCGCGACGACGCATACGGCGGCAGCCTCGAGAACCGCATGCGCTTTCCGCTCGAGGTGTTCGATGCGGTGCGCGAAGCCTTTCCCGCCGACAAGCCGGTGTGGGTGCGCGTCTCGGCCGTCGACTGGGTGCCGGACGGCTGGGACCTCGAAGGCACCGTCGCCTTCGCCAAGGCGCTCGAAGCGCGCGGCTGCGCGGCCATTCATGTGTCCAGCGGCGGCGTATCGCCCAGGCAGGCCATCGCGCTCGGCGCGGGCTACCAGGTGCCGTTCGCCGAGCGCGTGAAGTCCGAGGTCGGCATGCCGGTCATCGCCGTGGGCCTCATCACCGAGCCGCGACAGGCCGAGGAAATCATCGCCAAGGGACAGGCCGATGCGGTGTCGCTGGCACGCGCGATCCTCTACGACCCGCGCTGGCCGTGGCACGCGGCCGCCGAGTTGGGCGCGCAGGTGAAAGCGCCGCACCAGTACTGGCGCTCGCAGCCGCGGGAGTTCAAGGATCTGTTCGAGAACGCGGCGTTCGGGGCGCGTTGATCGACGCCCTCGTCAGTCGTTCGACGCAACCCGCACCCAGCGCTGCGTCTTGCCGAACAGCGGCAACCCGACATACGCATGCAGCATCAGCTCGCCTGCCGCGTTGCCGGCGGTGCTGACCGACATGTTGCAGCTGTAGAGCTTGCCGTTCTCCCGGTTGTAGATCTGGCCGGTCCATTCGGTAGGCGGACGCGCGGGGTCGGCCGCATCGACGGGCGCGAAGTCCTTCAGCAGCGTCATGCCCAGTGCCGGGCGTTTGTCGGCCGCTTGCATTTCGCCACCGCCGGGGGCCATCGAGCGGTTGCCCAGGACCTTGGTGACGGTGCCGCACAACGCAGCCCCGCAGGGCGCGACCTCCACTTCGAGGTTGCCGTTCGCGGTGACCCAGCGGCCGCGCGGATCGGAGGCCGATGAGGATTGCGCCTGCGCCGCGAAGGCTGTGGCGAACAACAAAGCGGCGCCGAATGCGCGGCCTGGACGTTGGAGCGAGGGCGTGGTCATGAAGGGCTTCGTGTCGAGTGGATGGAGCGCCCATTCCATCGCAGCACGTGCCGTCATATGTGTCGAGACACACACTGAATCGTCGTGTTCCGTATCTGGCGTGACGCCAGACAGGTGCGATACAAATCTCCGCGCTTCAGCCTGATTCGAAGTTGCTCACGCGCGCTCTTGCAGCGCCAGATAGAAGAAAGTGGTGCCGCACGGCTCGCCCTCCGGCAGCAGCGCGAAGCCAGGAATCACGCCCACCCGCTGCCAGCCCATGCGGGCATAGAGCCGCTCGGCCTCGGCGCTCGATGTGTCCAGCACCAGCAGCGTCTTGCGGTGTTCGCGGGCAAGGTCTTCGGCCGCCTGCATCAGCAGCGCGCCGACGCCCCGGCGCCGCGCCCTGCGGTACACGAGCATCTTGGAGACCTCGGCGCGGTGCGGCTGGTTCTCGGGCTGGTCGAGCACGAGTTGCACGGTGCCCAGCAGTCCCTCCGCGTCTTCAGCCACCAGCAGCGCACGTTCGCCGCGCGCCACGCCGTCGGCCACCTTGCGCCAGAACGCAAGGGCGCGTTCGCGCGTGATCGGCAGCATGAAGCTCACCGAGGCGCCGCCCTCGACGCAATCGATCAGCAGGTCGGCCAGCGCATGCACATGGTCATCGCTCACTGTGTGAAGGGCACGGAGGCGGGGCGTTTCTTCGGTCGTCATGTCGTTCATCTCCAGGAGGTGGGTGCCGTGGTGATCACGACGGCATAGCGCGCGGTCTTGCGCGTGGGGTTGTGATAGCTCATGGGGTGGTCGAGCGTGAGCGCGAGGCAGTCGCCCGCGTCGAGCCGGTGCAGGTCGTCGCCGACCGTGACCTCGACGCGGCCTTCGAGCACCCACACCTGCTGGTGGATGCGTGGCTCTCGAGCGCCGGTTTCGTAGGCCACGCGGGCTTTTGGCGGAAAGTGCACCTCGACGATCTGGATGGGCGACACGGCGGCGCCGGGCGAGACATTCCGGCGCACGTAGCCGGAGTGCGGGTCGCGCCACTGCAGCTGGTCGGCCAGGCGCGACACGGGGCTGGCGGCGGGCGCGGCATCGTCGAACAGCGAAGCGAGCGGCACGCCCAGACCGGTGGCGAGTTTTTCGAGCAGCACGGCCGTCGGGCTGCTCTCGCCGCGCTCGATCAGGGAGATCATGGAGCGGCTGACGCCGCAGTGCGTGGCCAACGCATCGAGCGACAGCGAGCGGGCGGCGCGCAGGTCGCGCACGCGTCGGGCGATGCGATCGTTGAGGGTGGCGGGGGTTGATTCCGTCATATTGGATGAAATATCCAATGAAAAGGAAATCGAGTCAACCAATGGTGGCGGCTACGCCTCGGCGCTGACCAGTGATTTGTTCTGCAAATCGCCCACTCTTCGGATAAACATTCATCGAGCAGCTTGCGATCATTCAACTTATCACCAGCATGAGCCCGACATGAGCGTCAACAACCCCGACCCCCTGCCCTCTTCGTTCACCGCCTTCGCCGACGGCCTTGCGGCATCTTCGGCGCTGCGCTCGCCGATCACCGCCGCCTGGCGGCGCGCCGAGCCCGAAGCGATACCACCCCTGCTCGAACAGGCCCGCCTGCCGGCCGCGCAGGCCGAAGAGGCCCATGCCCTCGCCCACCGCATCGCCCAGCAACTGCGCAACCGCAAGAACGCCAGCGGCCGCGCCGGCCTCGTGCAGGGCCTGCTGCAGGAATACGCGCTCTCGTCGCAGGAAGGTGTCGCGCTGATGTGCCTGGCCGAAGCGCTGCTGCGCATTCCCGATGCCGAGACGCGCAACGCCCTGATCCGCGACAAGATCGCTCACGGCCAATGGCAATCGCATGCGGGGCGCAGCCCCTCGGTGTTCGTCAACGCCGCGACCTGGGGCCTGCTGCTCACCGGCAAGCTGGTGGCCACGCACAGCGAGACCGGTCTCTCCACGATCCTCACGCGCCTCATCGGCAAGGGCGGCGAGCCGCTGATCCGCAAGGGCGTGGACATGGCAATGCGCATGATGGGCGAGCAGTTCGTCACCGGCGAGACCATCGCGCAGGCGCTGGACAACGCGCGCGAGCTGGAGGCCGAGGGCTTTCGCTATTCGTACGACATGCTGGGCGAAGCCGCGCTCACCGCGAACGATGCGAAGCGCTACCGCATCGCGTACGAAGACGCGATCCATGCGATCGGCAAGGCCTCGAACCACCGCGGCGTGTATGCGGGCCCGGGCATCTCCATCAAGCTCTCGGCGCTGCATCCGCGCTACAGCCGCGCACAGCATGCGCGCGTGATGGACGAGCTGTACCCGGTGCTGCGCGACCTCACGCTGCTCGCGCAGCAGTACGACATCGGCCTCAACATCGACGCGGAAGAAGCCGACCGCCTGGAGCTCTCGCTCGACCTGCTGGAGCGCCTGTGCTTCGAGCCGGCGCTCGCGGGGTGGAACGGCATCGGCTTCGTGATCCAGGGCTACCAGAAGCGCTGCCCCTTCGTGATCGATTTCGTGATCGACCTTGCGCGCCGCAGCCGCCACCGGCTCATGGTGCGACTGGTGAAAGGCGCGTACTGGGACAGCGAGATCAAGCGCGCACAGATCGAAGGCCTCGAGGGCTACCCCGTCTACACGCGCAAGGCCTACACCGATGTGTCGTACCTCGCCTGCGCGCGCAAGCTGCTCGATGCACCCGAAGCGATCTACCCGCAGTTCGCCACGCACAACGCCCACACGCTGGCCGCCATCTACACGATGGCCGACCCGTCGCGCTACCAGCCGGGGCAGTACGAGTTCCAGTGCCTGCACGGCATGGGCGAGCCGCTGTACGAGCAGGTGGTCGGTCCGCTCGGGCGACCCTGCCGCATCTACGCTCCCGTGGGCACGCACGAGACGCTGCTCGCGTACCTGGTGCGGCGGTTGCTGGAGAACGGCGCCAACACCTCGTTCGTCAACCGCATCGCGGACCCGACGATTCCGCTCGAAGCCTTGGTGGAAGACCCCGTCGCAACCGTGGAACGCATGGCGGCGGACGAAGGCGCCATCGGCCTGCCGCACCCCGCCATTCCATTGCCAGTCGCTCTCTACGGCAAGCAGCGCGCCAATTCGCATGGGCTGGACCTGGCGAACGACGACAGCCTGCGCCTGCTGGGCGAAACGCTCCGGGCCACGGCCGCCGAGCCGTGGCGTGCCGAACCGTTGCTTGCCGAAGACTGCGAAGTCTCCAGCAGCTGGGCCGATGTGCTCAACCCCGCAGACCATCGCGATGTCGTCGGGCAGGTGCGAGAGGCGACGCTGGCCGATGTCGAATCGGCGGTCACGCACGCGCAAGGCTTTGCAACGACATGGGCCGCCACGCCGCCCACGGAACGCGCCGCCCTGCTCGACCGCGCGGCCGATCTGCTCGAAGCGCAGCAGCCGCGCCTGCTCGGCCTGCTCGCACGCGAGGCCGGAAAGACCTACGCCAACGCCATCGCCGAAGTGCGCGAGGCGGTGGACTTCCTGCGCTACTACGCCGCGCAGGCACGCACCGATTTCTCCAACGACACGCACCGCGCGCTCGGGCCGATGGTATGCATCAGCCCGTGGAATTTTCCGCTCGCGATCTTCACGGGCCAGGTGGCCGCCGCGCTCGCGGCCGGCAACCCGGTGCTGGCCAAGCCAGCCGAGCAGACGCCGCTGGTCGCGGCCGAAGCGATCCGCGTGTTGTGGCAGGCCGGCGTGCCGCGCGCGGCCGTGCAGCTCCTGCCGGGACGCGGCGAGACCGTGGGCGCCGCGCTGGTCGCGGATGCACGCGTGCAGGGCGTGATGTTCACCGGCTCGACCGAGGTCGCGCGCATCCTGCAGAAGACGCTGTCGACACGGCTCGGCGCCAACGGCGCGCCCGTGCCGCTCATCGCCGAGACCGGCGGGCAGAACGCGATGATCGTGGACTCGTCCGCGCTGATTGAACAGGTGGTCACCGATGTGATGGCCTCGGCCTTCGACAGCGCCGGCCAGCGCTGCTCGGCATTGCGCGTGCTGTGCGTGCAGGAAGAAGCGGCCGACCGCCTCATCGAGATGCTCAAGGGCGCGATGGCCGAGAGCTGCATCGGCAACCCCGCGCGGCTGGCCGTCGACGTGGGTCCGGTGATCGACGCCGAAGCCCGCGACAACATCGAGCGCCACATCGCCACCATGCGCAGCCGCGGCCGCAGGGTCTACCGGCAGGGCCGCGAGTACGGCCACGACACGCGCCAGGGCACATTCGTGATGCCGACGCTGATCGAGCTCGACAATATCGCCGAGCTGCAGCGCGAGGTGTTCGGGCCGGTGCTGCATCTGGTGCGCTACCGCCGCCGCGACCTGGGCGCGCTGGTCGGGCAAATCAACGGCACGGGTTATGGCCTCACGCTGGGCGTGCACACGCGCATCGACGAGACCATCGCGCAGATCGTGGAACACGCGAAGGCGGGCAACGTCTACGTGAACCGGAACATCGTCGGCGCGGTCGTGGGCGTGCAGCCGTTCGGTGGCGAAGGCCTGTCGGGCACGGGGCCGAAGGCGGGCGGGCCGCTGTACATGTACCGCATGCTGTCGAAGCGGCCGGACGATGTGCTGGTGCGCGCGATGGCGGATGCGGACCCTGGCAACGCATCGCCGACGCAGGTCGGTGCATCGCATGCTGCGCTCCCGGCCTTGACCCGATGGGCCAACGAAACGAACCGTCATGCATTGGCAACCCAATGCCAACGCTTCGGCGAACTCTCGCGCTCCGGCAGCTCGCGCACGCTGGCCGGCCCCACCGGCGAGCGCAACGTCTACACGCTGCAGCCGCGCGAAGCCGTGTTGTGCCTGGCCGATGCGGAAGCCGACCGGCTGGTGCAGCTGGCGGCCGTGCTGTCGGTGGGCAGTACCGCGATCTGGCCTGCGGATGCCGGCGCGCAAGGCCTGCGCGCGTCGTTGCCCGTCGAGGTGCAGCAGTCGGTCGCCATTGCGAGCGACTGGACTTCGGAGACCGTGGTCTTCGATGCCGTTCTTCATCATGGCGATGCGGTGAGCCTGAAGGGCGTCGTGCAGCTCGTCGCGTTGCGGCCGGGGCCGATCGCCGGTGTGCGCTCGTTCGCGCCTGGGGATACAGGCATTCCGCTTGAGAGCCTTGTGGTCGAGCGTGCCTTGAGCGTGAATACCGCTGCTGCCGGGGGGAATGCGAGTCTGATGACGATCGGCTGAGGGTGCTGTTCAGGGCGTGTGCACAGACCGCCGGGTACTCCCCTCCGCGAATGTCCCCCGGCCTGCGGCCTCCTCCTTGATTTCGCTGCGGGGAGCACCGGACGCCCTGAGCACCTGGACGCGCTGTTGGTGCGCAGCCGATCAACGACTGCTCTGAACACGATCACGCTGATGGGGTGCCTTGCGCAGCGAAATCAAGGAGGAGCGAAGCGGGGGACATTCGCGGAGCAAGGCACCCCGTCGGCGTGATCGCCGCCCCGAATGAACCCAGCGCCCTATTTGTCGAACGCCGGATCGACAGGCACCCGATACCCGTTGACCAGTCGGTTGGTCTCATTCGCCATGCCGACCACGCCCATGAGTTCACCGAACATCTCGGGCGTCATCCCTGCCTTCTCCGCACCCGCGTGATGGCTCGCGATGCAGTAGCCGCAGCCGTTGGAGACGCTCACCGCGAGGTAGATCATTTCCTTGACCACCGGATCGAGCGCGCCGGGGGCCATCACTTCCTTCAGGCTCGACCAGGTGCGCTTGAGCGTCACCGGGTCGTTGGCCAGGTACTTCCAGAAGTTGTTGACGTCGGGCACGTTGCGCGATGCCTTGATGTCGTCGAACACGGCCTTCACTTCGGGCGAGGCGTCTGCGTAGTCGATCGGTTGGGGTTTCATCGGGTCTCCTGAGTCAGCGGTGTGCTGGACACGAGGATAGTCGGCTCGTCATGCGAGGCGAGGCCCGAGGTCTCTGGCCGCCGGAGGCATCAGCGGTGGCCGATGTCTCAGGGCGAGCGCGTCGTCCGCATAGAGGATCGCGAAGGCCCTGCGTTTCTCGTTGAAGTTCACGCCGCTGGCGCCCGCATGGTGCAGCGAGCGGTGGTTGAAGGCCACCACGTCGCCCGCATCGACCTCGTAGCCCACGATGTCGAAGGCGCGGCGGTTGGCTTCGATGTCGCGCACCTCGATGCGGCCGGCCCAGCCGCATTCCACTTTCCAGAGGTGCGAGCCGCGCACCACCTCGATGCCGGTCTCGCGCGGCACGTGGTCCACCGGCATCCACACGCGCACGATGCGGTGGCTGTCGGCGAGGCCGTACGAGGTGTCCTGCTGCCATGGTGTGGCCGCCATCGGGTTGCGCGGGTCGCTGTCGAAGAGCTGGTCGTAGATCCAGCGCAGCCGCCGCGTCACCGTCAGTTGCCGCGCGACCTCGCCGGCTCCCGAGTCGAACATCGCCTGCTCGTGCTCGACGCCGTCCTGCGCGCGCCGCACCCACTCCGGCGAGATGATCTGGCGCAGGCACACCACGCCGTCCCGCAGGAAACGCAGGCGCTCGTCCATGCGGACGTCGCGGAGCAAGGGGGTGTGCATGGGGGGCATCTCCAGGTCGCCTTACCTGAGCCCGGGTGAAACGGCCTGCCTCGGCGCTCGCATGAGCAGGAACAGCCAGCCGATCATCAGCGCGGCCATGCAGGCAAAGCCCAGGGTCATGGCGTGGATGGTCTGGATGTAGGAGACCGGCGGCCTGGCCGTGAGCATCGAGATGGCGAACACCGCCGCGCCAACGACCGAGCAGAACAGCAGCGCGCCCGGCCGCGCCGCGGCACGGAAGCCGGTGCGCAGGCACATGGTGAGCCCGAAGATGGCGGGCGCGTAGTAGAACGGCGAGAAGTCCATGTGGCGGTAGTTCTCGCCGAAGGCCAGCACCACCAGGTGCGGCCCGAGCAGGCCCAGCACGACGCCGGCCGCCTCGGCCACCAGGAACCCCGTCAGCACGAACGTCACGAAGAGCCGGTACACGCTGCTGCGGTCTTCGGCGTGCCAGCGCGCGGCCAGTTGCGGCAGCAGGTAGTAGCCCAGCGCCGCGAGCACGTACTGCATCGGCAAGAGGAAGGTGATGTAGATCTTGAGCAGCCCGCCCTGCTCCGCATCGGCCGACGAGCCCAGCAGCAGGATCGCGCCCCCCGTCATGATCCAGCTCATGAACTGCGAGAGGCTGGCCTTCCAGCCGTAGGCCATCGACTCCTTGACGGTTAGCCCTTGCGCATCGCTTGCAGCGGGCAGCGCGGGCATCACGTGGCGCAGGTTCAGCACCACCAGGATCAGGAACGGAACCTGGAGAACGGAGACCAGCAGCAGCGCCTCCGACCATGTCGCGGGCCGCTCGACGCCGAGCACCGCGACATACCCCGCGCTGATCAGCACGCCGGTCGCGCACAGCATCGCGTAGCGCCGCCCGGTGAGCAGCAGGCTGCGCGAGATCCAGAAGATCTCGTAGCCGACGATCAGCGCCACGCCGACCCATCGCAGCTGCCCCGGAAACACGATGAGCTGCCAGCAGAGGTAACCCGCGAGCGACAGGAGCGCCACGAGCGCCCAGCTCACACAGGCCGCGGACCGGCTCGCGTAGAAGCGCCGGATCAGCAAGGGCTCGTGCACCATCGCCGTGTGCAGGATGTACTGGAAGCTGACGACCGCGAGGAACGCGGAGGCCACGCCGAAATCCGAAGGCGACAGCACACGCGCGAGCGCGAAGCTCAGCAGCAGCTGGCTCGCGCTGTAGATGCACTGGTCCGCGACCGCGAAGACCGGGCCGCCCAGGCGCTTCCTGATTCCGGAAAGACGCGCCATCGCCTCTAGTCCGAGATGGACAGCAGCACCGGAGAGGCCGAAGCCTTCGCGGCGAACCCGCCGTCCGTTCGGGGCCCGCAGCTGCCGCGGCGCACCTGCGGGAAGAAATCGACGCGCGTGCACTTCTTGCCCTCGGCCACGGGAACCGTCACGTCTTTTTCGGGGCCGGCGGTCCACACCACGTTCAGCAGTGCGTCGTCGCGGCGGAGCACCAGCCGGTTCACGCCCTTCGCGTCGTCATAGGAGACCTTTTTCGAATGCTTCGCGATCTTGAGGAATTCGGTGAGCGCGGAGAACGCCTCCTTCTTCTCGCCCGCGTTCGACATGATCCCGAAGTTGTCTTCCTTCGAGAACGACGAGCGGCCGCGGTCGCGCCAGGCATAGAGGTTCAGCAGCCTGATGTCGGCCGCGGCGTTGATCAGGTACTCGCGAAAGATCAGCGAGGCCTGCGTGCTCTGGCTGCGCACCGGCAGGTACGAGGCGTAGCCCCATTCGGAGATGACGATGCCCGTCTTCTTCAGCTGCCGCTGGTCGAGCTGGGCGCGCAGCTTCTGGTAGTCCGCAAAGGCCGTCTCGGGCACCGGGCGATACGGGTGGATGGAGATGTCCGTCAGGCAGTCGGACTTCGCGGCCGAGACGAAGGCGTTCTCCAGTTGCGCCGGCACCTTGCCGCCCACGAAGGGAAGGTTCGCGAAACCGTAGCCGACGACGATGTTCGGCTGCACCTTCTGCCTGGCCATGTTGGCGCAGAGCTCCGAGGACGCGGCCTCGAAATCCGGCAGCAGGCCGGGATTCAGGAAGGTCTTGTGATCGGGCTCGTTCCAGACCTCCCACACGGCCACGTCGTCGGTGTGCGCCTTCATGAAGCCGACCGCGAAATCGGAGAACAGGCTTTCCTTGCGGGCTCCCGCGCGCAGGTCTTCGGGCTTTGTCCCCCAGATCGCGTTGCCGCCGAACAGCGTCACGATCGCCTCGAGCTTCGCGTTGCGCACGCGCTTGATGAGGCTCGGGTAGTCGATGAGGCTGGGATTCACGCTCTTGAGCGGCGGCCGCACGCCGAAGCGCACGAACTCGAAGCCCGCCGCGCGGATCTCGTTGAGGTCGGCATCGCTGATGGTGGCCGGATCGATCTGCACGCTCAGTGCGACCGGGTAGTCGGTGTCGATGCCGTTCACGCCCCGGGCTTGCGCGGGATTGGCGGCGAACATCCACACGCCCAGCAACGCAAGGACCTGCAGGCAGCGCCGGGCGCGGCGGGAAAAAATGTTCATCGGAGAACCGACTCCTTGTAGAGATTGACGATGGCCGTGTTCATGCGCTGCGAGGTGAACTTCTCCTCGAAGATCTGCCGCCCGGCCTGCCCCATCTGCCGCAGGGCCGCGTCGGAGAGGCCGTCGATGTCGCGCAGCGCCTGGTCCATCTGGTCGAGGGAAAAAAGCCGGCCGCTGCGGCCGTGCTCCACGATGTCCACGAGGCCGCCGACGGCCGAGGCGAACACGGGCTTGCCGCGCGCCATGGCCTCGACGGCAACCAGGCCGAAGCCTTCCCAGCGCGACGGGACGATGGTGGCGTCGCACGATCGGTAGACGGCGTCGAGCTCGTCCTTCTCGAGCCAGCCCTTGAACTCGACGTGCTCCGGCTGCGCGAGCTGCAGGTCCTTGCGCACGGAATCGCCGACGACGATGAGCCTGAAGTTCGGCCGCACCCTGGCGTACGCATCGAGCAGGGCATCGATGCCTTTCTGCCGGTCGAGCCGGCCGACGAAGAGCACCTCGCGCGACTCGGTGGCGCCCCCTGGATCGCGCTGCGCCGGCTCGATGCGGTCGACGCCGTTCGGAATGCACTGGCATCGCACGATGCCGAACTGCTGCGCGATCTTGAGTTCGTGCTTGCTGATGCAGATGATCGCGTCGCTGCGCCACGAGAGCAGCCGCTCGATCCAGCGGTAGGCCAGGTTCTTGTAGGCCGGGCCGGTCTGGTCGAAGGCCCAGCCGTGCGAGCAGTAGACGATCTTCACGCCCCGCGGAATCTGCCCGGCGAGGGCCATGGCGCGCACGACGCCGCCCGCAATCGAGCTGTGCAAATGAAGAACGGCCGGCCGCTCGGCGGCGATGATCCTGCGCACGTCTTTCGCGTACCCCAGCAGCGCCGAGGCCTTGCGCGCCGTCGGCACCACATGCGTGTTCTCCGCGCCCAGCCAGTCGACCTGCCCGGGCAGCACGAACTTCACTTGGCTGATGTCGGGCGAGCGCGTCTGGTAGTTCGAGACGCTGCGAAGGTAGGTCTCCAGGCCGCCCTTGAGCGTCTCGGCAACGTGCAGTACTTTCATGAGGGGCTCGCTCCGAGGTCGGTCAGATCAGTGCGTGCGTGCCGGCGATGACTTCGCCCTTGAGCACGTCCAGCCGGTCCTGGTCCGCGTTCTTCTCGCGCAGCAGGTGCAGCACCGAGGCCTTGAGCTGGTCCGGGCGCGGCGACAGGTCGAACAGGTACTGCGTGCGGCCGGTGAGGCGGAAGAACGACTCCACCTTCTTGTCCCAGTTCATCCCCACCGAGGGAATGTTCAGGCTGTAGGCCACGATGTTCGCGTGCAGCCGGTGCGCCGCGATGCAGGAGCACGCGCTGATGAGCGCAACCAGGTCGTCGGGACGCTTGGGCACGAGGAAGGACGCGGCCTCCGCGGCGGCGGGCCGCGCGGAGATCTCGGCCATCACACGGTTGTCTTCCGCGGCGCCGTTGGTGAAGTACAGGACGCGTGCGCCCTCCTTCTGCAGCGCCTCGGCCAGGTTCGCGAAGAAATCGGCCGAGCCGATGGCGTTCGCATCGCCGTACTCCGAGTTCATGACCAGCGCATCGAGGCTGCTCACGCAGATGCCCACGTCCCATTTCTTGTCGGGCGAGAGCTCTTCGGAAAACGCGCTCGCGCAGACCAGCGCCGGATCGGGCACCACGCGGATGTCGAGCCGGGGAATCCGGAAGATGTCGTGCAGGTTCTTCGCGGACTCGGCATCGCGGGTGGCGAAGAAAACCGGCGCGGCATTCCTGAAGAACTTGCCGACGAGCACCTTGCCCCAGTACGACCACTTGGCCGTGACGCCCACCGACACCACCGCCACCCGCTTGCCGCGCAAGAGGCGGCTCAGGAGGAAGAGCTTGGCCGGAAAGTTCAGCGCCACGTCGCAGAAGAGCTGGCCGCCGCCGACGATGACCAGGTCCGCATCGCTCACGGCCGCCTGCCAATGCCGGCGCCAGTGCTGGAAATAGTTCTTCAGGCAATACGCGAACACGATGGCCGAGCGCAGCAGCGCGGGCAGTTTCTGGAAAACGCCGAATGCACCGCCGCCGCGCAGATTCTGTTCGTCGAATCCGTGCCGCCCGGCAATGTCGAGGAATTCGACCCGGGCATCTGGGTATTTGAGGCCGGCAATGTGCGCGAGCGATGCCGCAATGACCCCGTCGCCGAGGTTGTCGCTGAATGGCACTGCGCAGATCAGGATTTTCTTCATCTTGAAATTGGTTTGTTCCCGGAGACCTTGATGGCCACGAGATAAAGCATGACGGAGGTCAGATGCCGGGTGAAACTCCCCAGATCCGGCTCGAATATCAATTGCACGAGGATGTGCGCGATGAAAAGGCTGGCAAAAAACCGGAATTCAAAGCGGTCGAAGCCGCGCCTGGCTCTTTTTCTTGCTCTGTACAGGATCAGCAGCATCGCGCCGATCATCAATTGCATGAAGAAATCGCTCGGCGTCTGGAAATAGAGCACGGGCGTGATCAGCACCGTGGCCGCATAGCCGTAATTGACGAGAAAGCCGGCGCCGCTGGCGGGCGAGGCGATATTGGTGAAGGCCGTTCTGTTGTCGCTGCCGATCTGCTCGGCATAGGCATTGGAGGTATCCCGCGGCGATTGCAGCGTCTGAAGAATGCTCGACGGCGCAGCCATGATCGCCGCGACCACGAGAATTGCCGCCGCGATATGGTATTTGAGCGGCCGGCGCCACAGAAAATAAACAAGAAAAAATACGGCAACGATCAGCAGATAGTATTGCCGTACGAATATTCCATAAACCGCGTACAGCAACAGGAAGGCTCCGAAGGTCATGAACTTCGAAGTCCGGAAATAGATGGCCGACAGCGTGATGAACATCGTTATGATGAGCACCACTGTTTCCTTGGACGGCGCAAACATGTTCAGCATGATGCAAGGCGCAATCAGCAGCAGCCGCGAAAAGAAATCGCCCGCACGGCGGATATCGTGGGTCGCGAAAAACAGGAACAGCGCGCTCACGACGCAGGTGAAGACATCGAGGTTGTTGTTCCCGATGATTCCGAACAGCATCGCGGTGATCGCGAACGAATTGTCGTAATCGCCCGCGCCGCCGTAATTGATGATCTCGAGGATCTTGGCCGAATCCACGCTCCATTTCTCGGGAAGCATGTCCCTGAAATAGATGTAGACGACCGCGTAGATGCACACGATCAACACCCCGGCTATCGAATAGGGGTTGACGCGGCCTGAATTTCTTCTTGTTGGATATCCCTGCTGGATGGCGTGGCTCACCGCGACCCGTGACCGACCGCGACCACCCATATCGTTCTCAGGAAAATATCGACGTCCTTCGTGACGGAAAGCGTCTCGACATACCTCACGTCCAATGCAACGCGCGCGTTGTAGGTCAGCTGGTTGCGGCCACTCACTTGCCAGAGGCCCGTGATGCCCGGCCGCACGGCGCAGTAGTGGGACCAGTCCTGGCCATAGAGCGCCTTCTGGTCGAGCATGCAGGGGCGCGGGCCGATCAGGCTCATTTCGCCCACGAGCACATTCCAGAATTGCGGCAGTTCGTCCAGGCTGGTCTTGCGGATGAATTTGCCGAAGGGCGTGATCCGCGGGTCGTTTTCGAGCTTCTGGTATTCATCCCATTGCCGGCGCGCCTCGGGATTGCTTTTGAGATGCTCTTCCAGCACCTGCGCGGAATTCGCCGTCATCGAGCGGAATTTCCAGAAGCGGAATACCCGCCCGTCTTTTCCATAGCGCGGCTGCGAATAAAAGACCGGCGCGCCCGAGCTGACCATCACGCACAGGCCGATCAGCACGAATATCCAGCCGAAGGCCAGGAAGAAGAAAAGCGCGGCGGCAATGTCCACCGATCTTTTTCCGATTTTCAGCGCGGTGGGATGGCGAACGCGGCCCCGCGAATTGTCGCGGGACGATTCGCCGTTGAGTTCCGAATTGTCCCAGCCTTGCGGGACGAGCGATTCTTCGCGGCGGAGGTTTCTCATGGTTTTCTCCATCCGGATCCGGAAAGCGAAAGAATTTCTTTCGACAGGTATTTCATTTTTGGCGCACCTTTCCTCATGCGGGCGAAAACGCCTGCATCTCTCTGGTTATGGCCCTGATTTTTTTTGGCCGACACGACCCGCACAAATGCCTCGTAGCTCTGCCTTGCAGAAGCTGTTGCGCGGCCTACGGACTCGAAAGACGTAACACAAATGATTTATTGCTCATTGGCATTACTTTTGGATTGATTGAATACAAATTGAGTAATAGCTCAATGCGCCGGTTTTGAATGTCAAGCGCATCGAGATGAATTTAACTCCAATTTTTCACGGTCTAGGTGGAATCCCTGTTGGTTTTGTATGTGTATTGTAAATGCTTGTAAGCGCCATATTTATAACCCCCACTGCCCGCATGGCGGCGCGATAGGTCAATAGCATTCAGAATTACGCCATTTACCGAACGGCCTGCATGCGCAAGCCTCCGGACGCTTTCATTCAATTCGCCCAGCTGTGTTTTTTCGGCGCGTGCGACCAGCAGCAAGGTGCTGGCAAGCGGCGCCACGGAGGCCGTGTCCGCGGCCACCAGCACGGGTGCGGTGTCGATGATCACCAGGTCGTAGCCGGGCGAGAGCTTGTCCAATACATGGACGAACGACTCGCTCGTGAGCAATTCGGCCGGATTGGGCGGCAGCACGCCGGTGGTGATGATGTCCAGGTTGGGCAGCACCGAGGGCCGCACGGCCTTCTCGAAGCTGAGCGTTCCCGCGATCAATTCCGACAGGCCGGAGGATCTTGGAATCGACAGGAATTGATTGACCCGGCCTTTTCGCAAATCCGCATCAATCAAAAGAACTCTTTTTCCGGCCGCGGCGGCAATGGTCGCGAAATTGACCGAAATGAACGTTTTGCCTACGCCGGGTGTGGCACCGGAAATGAGCAGGCGGTTGTTGGTCGCCTCCAGCATCGTGAACTGCAGCGCTGTGCGCAGGCTGCGCAGGCTCTCCACCGCCGGGTCTTCGGGCTGCAGGTGCGCTAGCACATGCACGCCGGTGACCTTGTTCTCGATGTTCCTGTCGATGCTGCGCTGGGCGGCGCTCAGCGGAATGCTGCTGTAGACGTTCAGGCCGGTGTGGCTCTCGATCTCGCCCGGATGGCGGATGCCGCCGAAGAACGAGTTGCGCGCCACCGCGGCCGCGACACCCGCGGCAAGTCCCAGGATCAGCGCGAGCACGATGACCAGCGGGCGCTTGGGCCACACCGCCTCTTCCGGCACGATGGCCTCGTCGAGCAGGCGCACGTTGCCCACCTTGCCTTCCTTGGCCAGGCGCATCTGCAGCGAGCTGTTGAGCAGCGACACATAGAGGTCTGTGTTCACCTTGATGTCGCGCTGCATGCGCACGGTGTTCTGCTGCAGCTCGGGCATCTTGCGGATGCGCGCATCGATGGCGGCGATCGCGCTCTTCCAGGCCTTGACCTGGGTGTCGAGCGTCTCGATGGCCGGATGCTCGTCGGTGAAGCGCGCGGCGAGCTCGCGGCGCTTTTGCTCGGCCTCTAGCAGCTTGGACTGCAGGTCGACGGTCTGCGTGAGCGCGTTCTTCGCCTCGTCGTCCAGGCTCACCGTGCCGTTCTGGTTGCGGTAGCGGTTGTAGATGTCTTCGGACTGCTCCAGCTGCTTCTTGAACTGCGGCAGCGCGGTATCGAGGAAGCCCAGCGTCTTCTCGGCCTCGGCGGCCTTGCGCTCCATGTTCTGGCGCACGTAGAGCGTGCCGATCTCGTTGAGCAGCTGCGTGAGCTTCTCGGGGTCGGGGAGCTTCCAGCTGACGTCGAGCACGCCGGACTGCTTGCCCTTCTCGACGACCTTCAGGCCGTCCTGCAGCGCGAGCAGCGTCTGCTGCGTGGACGAGCGCACGAGCTGGAACTGCGCGCCCGGCTTGCCGTCGATGCTGGTGACCATGAGGCCGAGGCTGCCGTTCGCGACATTCGGAATGTTCGCGCTGAGCAGGGTGCCGACGGTGCCCTTCATCGGCGTGTCGATGTCGGGCTGGCTCAGCGTGTACTGGCCACCGGTGCCGACGGTGAGCGTGAACGGCTTGTCCTCGAAGTCGGGCGGCACGTCGAAGCGCGGCACGAGGATCTTCTCGGTGCCGGTGACGTAGCCCGCGAGCCCCATGAAGCCCGGCTCCGACAGCTCCGTGGCGCGGCGCGACAGGTAGCTGCCCACGAAGGGCGCATAGCGCGGCCGCGCGCTGATGTAGAGCTTGGTGTTTTCCACCGCCTTGCCCAGGATGGCGCGCGAGCGGAGGATTTCGATCTCGCCCGCCGCGGGCGTCTTCACGCTCAGCAGCGACGAGGCCGCATCGCCGAGGAAGCTGCCCGCGGAGTTGCCCGAATCTTCGACCTGCACCGCGAGGTTGGCTTCGTAGACGGGCTTGCCCAGCAGCGCATAGGCGGTGCCGAGGAACAGGAACACGGCCACCACGGCCGCGACGAGCCAGCGGTTGTCGACCAGGATGTCCCAGTACTCCGCGAGGTTGATGCCTTCGCCTTCTTCTTCCAGCGCTTGCATCGGTGGGGCGGCTTGCGGGGATGCATTCATGTGGGTTGCTGCTCAGGTTTTGTGATCTTCAGGACGCGGTCGATCCACGACCGGGCACCGGCGTCGATGAGGGCCAGCGCCCGCTCGAACGCCGCATCGCCCTGGCGGTAGGGATCGGGCACGTCCTGCGCGGTGGTGTCGGCGATGCGGAACACCTTGCCGCGCACGAAGGGGTAGGCCGACTCGAGGTAGCGGCGCTGCGCGAGGTCCATCACCAGGATCAGATCGGCCTGGCGGCACAGGAGCTGGCTCACCTGCTGCGCGACGTGGCCCGAGATGTCGATGCCGCGCGAACGCATGAGCGCCTGCGCGGCGGGGTCGGCGGGCCGGCCCACGAGCGCGCCGGTGCCCGCGGACATCACGCGCAGGTGCGGCAGCCCGGCCGAAAGAAGGCCTTCCGCCATCGGGCTTCGGCAGATGTTGCCGATGCAGACCGTCAGCACGGATTTCATCGGTGGTTCATGTAGACGCGGTCGCCGATGTCCAGCACCTGGGCGGCCGGCAGGATCAGGCTGGCCACGCGGTTCCAGCTCACCAGCGGCACCGAGTCGATGTAGATGACGTCGCGCGGCTGCAGCGGAAAGCGGTCGGCCAGCGCGAGCGCGGCGGGGTTCTTCGCATTCAGGTGGAACACGGCCGGCGTGCCCCTGGCGGTGTTGCGCACCACGTAGATCTGGCCCGTGTTGGCGGTGCCCAGGCTGGCGCTGCCGGCCTCGCCGAGCGCTTCGTTCAGGCTCAGGCGTCCGTTGTGCATGGTGAGCGCCGAGGGACGCAGCACCTCGCCCATCACGACGACCTTGCTCTCGTCACGGTTGCGCACCTGGACCACGTCGCCGTTCTGCAGCGGGATGTTGCTGGCGTTGATGCCCAGGTCCTGGAGCCTGGGCAGGTCGATGAGCGTGGTCTTGTCGCGGCGCGTGAGCGTGACGAACGAGCGGTCGCCGTTGGCGGTGATGCCGCCGGCGCGGTTGAGCGCCTCGGCCAGGGTCATCGGCACGTCGGTGAAGATCTGCAGCCCCGGCGTGCGCACCTCGCCCTCGACGAAGGCGCGGCGGCTGCGGAAGGACTGGATGCGCACCGTGACCTGCGGCTCCTTGATGTAGCGGGCGATGCGCTTGGCGATGAGGTCGGAGGCCTCGATCTCGGTCAGCCCCTGCATCTGCACGCGGCCGATGTACGGAAAGCTGATCTCCCCGTTGGCGCCCACGATGAAGCCCGGCGCCACGCTGATGCCGGTGGGATCGACCTGCTGACTGATCACCGCGCCGGCATTGGGCAGCAGTTCGGGGTGGTCGTAGACGATGACGCCCACGACGTCGCCCGGCCCGATGGTGTACGTGGCGGCTTCGCCGAACAGCGCTTTCACGTCGGGGGGCACGGCCGTCGGCTGGGCCTCGGCCATGGCGCGGATGAGCGCCGGCGAGATGGGCGTGAGCGCCCCTTCCGGCGAGCCGTCGGCGGCCAGGCCGGGGGCCGGATTCTGGTCGGGCTCGTAGGCCACCAGGGAGCCGAAGCCCGGCGCGCAGCCCTGGAGCAGCATCGCGCCGAGCAGGGCGGCGCTCCACCCCATCAGGTACACGTGACGTGTCAAATCGATCTCCATTGCAAAACTGGTTTTTTCAACCACAGCGGTTCATATGCAAAGGTCGAGCCCGGTTGAACGGGGCGCGGCCTTTTGGATCGCGCCGCCCTTCAAAGCGGTACCCGGCTTCGTCGGTTGCGGGCGAAATCCGAATTGTCACCGCGTCCGAAGACCTCCTTTTTCGTCGCAGAGGCGAAATAAACGTGTCTATTCGTGGCGCAACCATGCAGGTTTCATGGTCATCTGTCATCGCACTCTCCGGAACAGTGCCTTCATTGGGAAAACACGCGTTGGAACAGCATTCCGTAACTTGATTCGGGCGGCAAAACAGCGACTTATTAATTACGTCGAAAAGTGAGGGGATCGTGGCGTGCGTGCCACGAAACCGGGGCTTTGAGGGTTTTTCGATATTGCATGCCGTTTTGTAAGATTTTGTGTTTTCGTGCAGGTGTACGAGGAGAACTCGCCGAGAGCGCCGCAGCCGCGTCTTGTGTCCGGGCAGAAGGCGGCACCAGAAAGGTCATTCCGGAAGGCAACCGGTGCCCCGATTTGAATGGCTGTAGGTTTTTCGATTTACCTGGAATTCAGGACAATGCATCCCTGTGGGGCATCGATATCGTGCAACGATTGAACACAAAGCCAAATGAATAATTTCAGCTTCATTTCCAATTGAAACTTTGGTGCTGTTTTTCAATTGAAGTCACACCGCCGCCATGAATCCTTCGCATCTCGTCATGCGAATTCGGCTTCATCCTCCAAGCGGGAGGGCTGAATCAGAAAAAAGAATTCAAATCCCGCGCACAAGAATAGGACGGGATATAGGGAGGAATTAGGCCCCCCAGACGGAGGCCATTAAATGCAAAAGGCCTCACGAGGAGGCCTTTGGTATTGCAGATCCAGCTGGCAAAGGCCGGATCGGAGCGCGGGGTCTACTGCTCCTGGTCGTCGCCCGGCTGGCCGAGCTTGTCCTTGGTGGCGCGCACGCCCCGCAGTACGAGGAACAGGGTGATGCCGACCAGAACCAGAAAGCCGGCCAGCGCCCAACCGCCCATGCCGAAGGCCCACCACCAGAACAGGCCGCTCAGCGGCAGCAGCACCAGGGCCAATAGAAGTTCGATAAAGATCAAGCGCATCTGTCTCTCCCCCTTCGCTCGGGCACGCGCAGCCCTCAGGATGTGTAAAAAATCGCTACGCGTGTCGGGTGCGAGAGGATAGCTCAAGAAAAGTGGAGAGCAGGCAGGTTCACACACGCTGCGGATGCAGTATTCGGGGCGAACCTGCATCCCGCCTGACTGCTCCGCCTGGCTGCAGCCGAAGCACCTCGGCCGTTTACTTCAAGGCGGCGCCGCCTCGTGAGAGGTACTGGCCCGAGAGGCGGGCGAACTGGCCGCCGTCGGTGGCGAGCGAGGTCTGATAAGTACCACCTGGGCTGAAGACGATGGCGAAGGTGTGCATGTCGCCGTATTCCTGGGCGTTGCGCAGCATGTAGTCGACGCGGTTGTCGCGGTAGTGCAGGTCTGTGCCGCCCGGCGTGTCGGACGGCACGCCCATCGGCGTCTGCCACCACAGGATCGGGAGGCTGTTGCCCAGCGCTGCCCGGTAGTCCGAAATCTGCTTCTGGGAGTCGTGGAAGTTCGGGCTGGTCTTGTTGCTTGCGTCCCAGTAGTCCGTTGGTTTCGCGCATTCGTCGGGATGCGGTTTAGCTTCCCAGCAGCCCGCATCGCGATCGCTGGTCTGGGCGACGATGAAGTCCGCCTTGTCCGCCCCGACCGCGCGCATCTGCGCGCCGATCTCGGCAGAGGTGCCGCTCCAGAAGGAGGGCGGAAACCCCACCAGCGCCTTGGGTGCGATCTGCCTGCCCATCTGCACCATGCATTGGCCCAAGCCCGCGGCAGTGTTGGGCAACCCCGCACATTCGGGCTGGTTGCTCACGACGGCCGGCACCCGCGTTGCATCGCGATCCGGCGCCTGCGACGCAAGGAATCCCCAGAAGTCCGGCTCCAGATTGACGAGAACAGGCCCGCGCTGGTCCGCAATCAGCTGGTACATCAGCCGCACCTGCGCCCAGTACTTGTTCATGAAGGCCGTGTCGTTGATGCCGCTCAGATCGGCCTCGCCCCTCGCCGTCATCTGGTAGAGCGTGAACATCGGAATCGCGCCGTAGGCCTGGACGGCCTGCGCGGTGTACGTGAGGAATGCGCCATCCGGGCTGTTCCAGGCGATCCAGCTGTGCCCAGGGGTGTAGCCCTCGACGCCCACTAGGTAGGTGTCCATGATGTCCGGGTGAATGTCCTGGCTCTTCATCTGGTCGATGGCGCCGGAGGCCAGTCCGAGCAGCACCCGGGCGGGCTTGCCGAGCCCGGTCACCAACGAGGTGGTCGCCGCGACGGGCGCAGTGCCTCCATCTGTGGCGCCTGTGCCGGCTGTGCCACCGCCACTCTGGCCGGCACCTTGGCTACCGGTGGTGCCGGTGGTGGTGCCGGTGGTGCCGCTGGTGCCACCGCCCAGGCCGAACAGGCCGGCCAGGCCACTGCCTTGATTGCCGCCACCTCCGCCACCGCAGCCGGACAGGAGCACCGAAATCGTCAGTGCGCAAACGCATCCTCGGGGAAACATCATCATGGAATTCATTTTTTTGAGATTGAAGAAACCTGCCACCGCACGCCGGTACGTGCCTCGCTTGCGGGATTGGCCCTCTCTCCAATGACGCGCTGCGCGGTGGCGCAGCGATATTTGCAGGGGGAAATGTTTTCGACTACGCCGGAAAATGAAATGCAGCCACTCATTTTTCGCGGCAATGCGCGGAAGGCCGCTGCACCGACACGGGCACATCCGGTCCCGCGAGAACGCGACGGCGGCTGACGCGAAAGGCTTCGCCGACGAGGCAAGATCGCGGCAGATGAAATCTCTTCGCGGTCAGTTGCTCTTTTTCTGGGTGCTGTTGTTCGGCATGTGCGCCGCACTGGCCGTGGTGATGGTCACGCTGTACCGCAGCAGCGCGGGCGCACAGGTGGCGGTGGGGCGCGGCGCCACCGAACAGTCGTGCCGGGCCATCGCCGCGCGCTATGCGCGGTCGACCACCGCGCCCGCCCCCGCACAGCCGCAGGTCGACCTGCTGCAGGTGCTGCTGCAGCTGGTGCTGATCGAGGCGCCGCACGTCGAAGGCGGCGTGTGGCAGGCGGCCGGCGGCCAGCTGGCCTACGCCTACCCCACCTACGAAGGCAGCGGCGTCAAGCGCGACGTGCCCTCGGCCGAGCAGCCGCTGATCGCCGAGCTGGCGCAGCTCGCGGCGCGCACCCAACAACCGCAGACCGACGTGGTGCGCGGCAACCGCGAGGCGCTGATCGTCTCGGCCTGTCCGCTGGCCGCACCGGGCAAGGACCTGGCGGCCTGGACCATGACCCGCACCAACGGCGGCGCGCTGGCCGCGCAGGACAGCCTGCGCACCGGGCTGGGCGTGTTGCTGCTGCTGGTGCTGGCCTCGGGGCTGTGGCTGGGCTTCATCCTGCTGCGCGGGCTGCGCCATGTGCAGCGCCTGGAAAACCGGCTGGCCCAGGCCCAGGCCGATACCGACGGCAGCGCCGTGCCCGAACTGCCGCGCACCGGCGTGCGCGAGCTCGACCGCATCGTGGACGGCTTCAACCACTACCGGCTGCGCTTCGAGGAGGCCCGCGCCCATCTGCGCGCCACCGCCCAGCAGCGCAGCCGCGACCAGCGCCTGGCCGCGCTGGGCCGCATGACGGGCGGCATCGCCCACGAGATCCGCAACCCCATCGCCACCATGCGGCTGAAGGCCGAGAACGCGCTGGCCGCCGCGCCCGAGCGCCAGGGCGCCGCGCTGCAGGCCATCGTCGGGCAGATCGACCGGCTCGACGGCCTGGTGCAAAGCCTGCTGGCGCTGGTGCAGCCGGTGACGCTGGCGCCGGCGGACGTGGTGCTGCACCGCTGGCTCGACGAGCGCGTGGCCGCGGTGGCGCCCAAGGCGCATGCGGCCGGCGTGCAGGTCACGCTGCAGCACGAGACGCCGGCCAGCGCCCTCTTCGACCCGGTGCACCTGGCGCGCGCCGTCGACAACCTGCTGGACAACGCGGTGCGCCATGCGCCGCGCGGCGGCCACGTCGTGCTCTCGGCCCTGCAGCCCGACGTGCACACCCTGTCCATCCGCGTGGACGACGACGGCCCCGGCGTGCCCGAGACGCTGCAGGCCAGCCTGTTCGAGCCCTTCGCCACCGGCCGCGCCGATGGCACCGGGCTGGGCCTGGCGCTGGCGCGCGAAGTGGCGCTGGCGCACGGCGGCGAGTTGCACCACGTGCCGCTGGCACCGGGCACCCGGTTCGAACTGGAGCTTCCATGGCGCATCTCCTGATCGTCGACGACGACGACGCGTTTCGCGACACGCTGGCCGAGACGCTGCAGGGCCTGGGCCACGGGACGGTCGCGGTCGCCAGCGGCGCCGAGGCCGTCGAGACGGCATCGCGCGAACGCTTCGACGCGGTGTTCCTCGACCACCGCATGCCCGGCATGGACGGCCTGCAGACCCTCGCGGCCCTGCAGGCGCGCATGGCGCGGCTGCCGCCGGTGATCGTGCTCACGGCGTTCGCGAGCGCGGGCAACACCATCGAGGCGATGCGCCTGGGCGCCTTCGACCACCTGGCCAAGCCGATCGGCCGCGAGGCGGTGCGCGAGGTGCTGGAACGCGCGCTGCAGCAGCACACGGCGGCCTCGCCGTCCGGCACGGCCGGGGAGGACGACGGCAGCGACCTGATCGGCCCCAGCCATGCGATGCGCGAGGTGCACAAGCGCATCGGCCTGGCCGCGGCCAACGCGATGCCGGTGCTGGTGCTCGGCGAGACAGGCACCGGCAAGGAAATGGTGGCGCGCGCGCTGCACCGCCATTCGGCGCGCGCCGATCGCCCCTTCGTGGCCGTCAATTGCTCGGCCATTCCGAAGGAGCTGCTCGAGAGCGAGCTCTTCGGCCATGTGCGCGGCGCCTTCACCGGCGCCACCGGCGAGCGGCCCGGATGCTTTCGCGCGGCCGACGGCGGCGTGCTGCTGCTCGACGAGATCGGCGACATGGCGCTGGACGTGCAGGCCAAGATATTGCGCACGCTGCAGGAGGGCGAGGTCACGCCGCTGGGCAGCCACCGGACGGTGAAGGTCGACGTGCGCGTGATCGCCGCCACCCACCGCGACCTGGCCGCCGCCGTGCGTGAAGGACGCTTCCGGGAAGACCTGCTGTACCGGCTGGATGTGCTGTCGATCCGCATGCCGCCGCTGCGCGAGCGGCTGGCCGACATCATTCCGCTGGCGGAGCACTTCCTGCGCCGCGCGGCCGTGCAGGATGCGTCCGATGTGCCCAAGGCGCTGTCGGCCGATGCGGCGCAGCGGCTGCTGAGCCACCCGTGGCCGGGCAACGTGCGCGAACTGCGCAACGTGATGGAGCGCTGCCATGCGCTGGTGCGGCACCGCGTGATCGGCGGCGCGGACCTGGCCGTTGCGCTCGGGGCCGCGCCAGCCGACGAGGCCACCGATGCGCTGCCCGCCGGCTGGCTCGACGGCGAGCTGCCCGCCGCCGTCGAGAGGCTGGAGCGCCTCATGATCGCCCGCGCGCTCGCGCAGACGCAGGGCAACCGCGCGGAAACGGCGCGCCGCCTGGGCATTCACCGGCAGTTGCTGTATCGCAAGCTGACGCAGTACGGGCTCGATTGAGCCCAAGGGTGTCCGCAAACCGGACACCCACCGTCTCCGGATCATGCAGCGGCAAGCCGCCCGGTGCGCGCAAGTCGTTGATTTCTAAGGATTCATGCGCTGGCACGTTGTGTGAGATGTCTTCGGGCATCCCATCCTCAAGGAGCCATCCATGACACCTCGCATCACCTTCCTCGCCGCCGCCTGCCTGCTGGCGGGCAGCGCCGCCTTCGCCCAGATGCCGCCACCGCCGCCCGGCGCCGGGGGGCCACTGCCGGCCGCCGCGCCCCAGGCCGGCACCGTCGCCAGCGGCCGCGTGCAGCAATGGCTGGTCAATCCCAATGGCGAAGCCGACGGCCTGCTGCTGGCCGACGGCACGCAGGTCGCATTCGCGCCGCACCTCTCGGCCGCGGTGATGCAGATGCTCAAGCCCGGCGACACCGTGCAGGTCAGCGGCTGGCGTGCGCCCAACGTGCCGGTGGTGCGCATGCAGTCGCTGGTCGCCAACGGCCGCAGCCTGACCGACCAGCCGCCGGCACCCGGCATGGCGCCGCCGCCGCCGCGCGAGCCGGGCGCGCTCAGCGCCCTGTCGGCAGGCGGGCGCATCGAACGCCTGCTCTACAACGACCGCGGCGACGTGCACGGTGTGGTCCTCGCGGACAAGACCATCGTGCGCTTCCCGCCGCACATCGGCGCGATGTACGGCGCGCAACTGCAGGCCGGGGCGCAGCTCCATGCGCGCGGCTGGGGCACCCGCGGCGCGCAGGGCACGGCGCTGGAGGCCACCAGCCTGGGCCAGACCGCGGACACGGTGCGAGAAGTGTTCGGCGGGCCGGGGCTGGAACCCGGGCCGCGTGGTCCCGGCGGCCCGCGCGGTGCCAGAGGCGCCGGCCCCACGCCGCCCACGCCACCCGCCCCGCTGATGGCGCCACCGGCCCCGCTGCCGGCCTCCTGATCCGCCAGGCCGTCGACCATGAGCATCGCCAAACCCACCCCCTCGCGCCGCAGCCTGCGCGCGCTCGACGCGCTGGCCTTCTTCGCCCCCGACATCCAGGGCGGCGTCGGCCCGTTCCTCATCGTCTTCATGGCCGGCACGCTGGCCTGGGACCCGCAGCGCATCGGCACCGTGATGTTCGTCTCGGCGCTGGTGGGGCTGGTGGTGCAGGCGCCGGCCGGCGCACTGATCGACAGCGTGCGGCACAAGCCGCGCTGGATCGCGGGCGCCATCGCGCTCATTGCTGCATGCCTCGTGGTCATGGCGAACTGGCCGGGCTACGGCGTGATCCTGGCGGGCCAGTCGCTCATCGGCGCGGCGGGCACGCTGGTGGCGCCCGCCATCGCGGCCACCAGCCTCGGCATGGTGGGCCGCGCCGGGCTGGACGCGCGCGTCGGCCGCAATGCCGCGATCACCGCGGCCGGCACGGTGCTGTGGGCGCTGGGCACCGGCTGGGTCGGCCACGCCTTCGGTCCGCATGCGATGTTCTTCTATGCGGTGGCGATGGCACTGCCGACAGTGGCGGCGGCGATGCTGATCCGGCCCCGCGATGTCGACCAGCGGCTGGCGCGCGGTGCCGACGCCGACGCCGATGCGGATGCCGGTGTCGATGCCGACACGGCGGCCGTCACGGCACCCTCCACCGGCCGGTGGTACGACCACCGCCTCATGGTGCTGCTGGCCTGCGCCTTCCTCTTTCACCTGGCCAACGCCGCCATGCTCACGCTGGTGGCGCAGAAGGTCGGCACGCGGGCCGGCACCTCGGCCACGCTGTGGCTGTCGGGCGGCGTCATCGTCACGCAGCTGGTGACCATTCCGATCGCGCTGGCGGTCGGGCGCTGGGCGCCGCGGCTGGCGCGCAAGCCGATCTTCCTGGTGGGTTTCGCGGTGCTGCCGGTGCGCGGGCTGCTCTACCTGCTGGCCGACAGCCCTGCCGCGCTGCTGTCGCTGCAGGTGCTGGACGGCATCGGCGCAGGCATCTTCGGCGTGATGCTGACCCTGATGATCGGCGACCTCACGCGCGGCAGCGGCCACTTCAACTTCGCACTGGGCATCGGCGCGGCCTGCGTGGGACTGGGCGCGGCGCTGAGCAACCTGGTGGCCGGCACGGTCGCGCACCTGGCCGGCTACGGCACGGCCTTCGTCCTGCTGGCGGGCATCGCGGCCTGTGCGCTCATGCTGTTCGCGCTGGCCATGCCGGAAACCCGCGACCGTCGCCGTTCGATGGCGCACGGGCCGGCCGCCGCTGCACTGACCACCGCCGCACCATGAGCAAAGACACGACGTTCGCGCCGGTTCCTGCTTCGCCCGCCCCCGCCCAGGAGGGCGGCGGCAACGGCCTGCTGTGGGTGCTGGTGGCCGTCGCGGTGCTGTTCGCGTTCCTGCGCCCGCGCGCGCCGATGGACTGGCTCAGGCTGGTCGACTGGCAGACCGTGGGCGCGCTCGCCGGCCTGCTGGCCATCACGCAGGGCGTGGAGAAAAGCGGCATGCTGCAGGCCACCGCGCAGCGCCTGCTCGCGCGCACGCACAACCAGCGCAGCCTGGCGATGCTGCTGACGGCCTGCGCTGCATTGCTCTCGGCGCTGGTGACCAACGATGTGAGCCTGTTCCTGCTGGTGCCGCTCACGCGCGTGCTGGCCAACCAGGCGCATCTGCCGCTCGCACGGCTGGTGGTGCTGGAGGCGCTGGCGGTGAATGCAGGCTCGGCCCTCACGCCGATCGGCAATCCGCAAAACCTGTACCTCTGGCACCGCTCGGGCGAGAGCTTCTTCGCGTTCATGGGAATGATGGGACCGACGGTGGCGGTGATGCTGTTCTGGCTCTTCGTCGCGGTCTGGCTGCTGGTGCCGCGCACGCCCATTGCGCTCAAGCCTGCGGCGGAGGCGGCGCCGGTGCAGCCTCGGCTCCTGGCATTGGCCGGGGTTCTGTTCGTCGGCTTCGTGGTCGCGCTGGACCGGCACTGGCTGCTGGCGGGGCTGGGCGTGGTGTTCGGGGTGTTCCTGGTGACCTATCCGCGCGTGCTGCGCGGCATCGACTGGGCGCTGCTCGCGATCATCGCGCTGATGTTCGTGGACCTGCGCCAGCTGGCCGAGCTGCCCGCCATCACCGCGCTGCTGGGCCACTGGCCGATCACCGAAGGCTGGCGCGCCTACCTCGCGGCGATCGTCACCTCGCAGTTCATCAGCAATGTGCCGGCGGCGATCCTGCTGGACAGCCATGTGCGCGACCTGCCCGCGCTGGCGGCGGGCGTGAGCGTGGGCGGCTTTGGCTGCGTGCTGGGCTCGCTGGCCAACCTGATCGCGCTGCGCCTGGCCAGGCTGCCGAACGGGCTGCGCGAGTTCCATCGCATCAGCTTTCCGTTCCTGCTGGTGTGCGGGGTGTCGGCGCTGCTTTTGCGGCTCGGCTGATTTCGCCTTTTCTTTTTTTCAACCCACTCTCTCCAAGGAGTTCCATGCCACATCCCCAAGAAACCCTCGACGTCTGGTCGGTCGAAGGACGCTTCCAGCATCTGGTCTACAGCCCCCAGGGGGGCATCGAAGGCGTGCTGATCGACACCGACGGCGTGCCCACGCAGTTCGTGTTCGGCCGCCATGACGAAGGCGCTGCGTCCGCCTTCGCCGGCCTGCAGCCCGGCCAGGCGCTGGTGATCGAGGGCATCGAGGAAGAGCCCTCCCACAAGGGCGAGGCCTCGCACACGGTCTACCGCTTCGAGCGACTGGCCAGCGTCGATGGCCACGCGCCCACGCCGGCACGCATCGACGAAGGCATCGAAGGCACGGTGCTGCGCCTGAACTACGCGCGCCACGGCGAGGCGAACGGCGTGGTGCTGGACACCGGCGACTTCGTCCACACCCGGCCCGAAGGCTTTGCGCGGCTGGGCCTGACGATCGGCGACAAGGTCCGCGTCGAAGGGCCTGCCCGGCCGCTGGCTGTCGGCAAGGGATGCGTGGTGGAGGCCGTGCGGATCAACGGCCAGCCGTGCGTACCTGGCAAGAAGTGAATCGGGAATTTCAGGCGCCTAACACTCGGCGCCCCCGGCGATTGCTTCGAAAAATGATCGTCTGAATTCCATTTTTCATGGCTAGTGGAAAGTACGCAATCCGGCCGACAATCAGTGCGCAAGGTTCCCGAATGACACATGGGGTCCGCATCGCTCGCAAGAGCCGAATCTCTTGCGAGCGATGCCGGGCGATGGATGCGAACGCGACTCTCGAGGGTCGGCGAAACAGCAACGGCGTGTGATCGACATCGAAATTCAAACCGCCGTTGGCGTCGTACCCCCATGTTCCCTTTTTCCGTGCGGCTGCTGCGTGCCGCGATGATTTCCCTGGTCCCCGCGCTGGCGGCGTTGGCGGCACTGCCGGCGCAAGCCGCCGGCGACACGATGAGCAAGATCCGCGAAACGCACACGATCGTGCTCGGCGTGCGCGAAGCCGTGCCGCCCTTTTCGTTCGTCAATGCGCAGAAGCAGCCCACCGGCTATTCGGTGGACCTGTGCATGAATGCGGTCGAGGAGATCAAGCGCGAGCTCAAGCTTTCCGACATCAAGGTCCAGTACAAGCTCGTGGCCGGCCCGGAGCGCATTCCGAAGCTGATCGCCGGCGAAATCGACCTCGAATGCGGCTCGACCACCAACACGATGGCGCGCCAGGAGAAGGTGGACTTCAGCTACACCTTCTTCGTCGCCGGCATGCGCGTGCTGACGAACAAGGGCCTCCACGTGGAGACGGTGAAGGACCTGAAGAACATGCCGATCGCGCTGGCCAAGGGTTCGACCTCGGAGAAGCTTTTCAGGCAACTGGGCGACGGTGAACTGCGCGATGCGAAGTTCACCACCTACGACAACAACGGCGAGGCCTACAAGGCCCTGAAGGAAGGCAAGGTGCGGGCATTTGCGCAGGACGATTCGCTGCTGCAGGGCCTCGTGTCGAACGACAAGGAGATCGACACGCTCAGCCTGAGCAGGCTTGCGTTGTCGGTCGAACCGTATGCCGTGATGGTGCGCAAGGGCGACACCGCGTTGCTCGCGGCGGTCGACCGAAGCCTCGCGCAGCTGTACGCCAGCGGCGAGATCAATGCGCTCTACGACAAGTGGTTCAACACCCACACGCTCACCATCAAGATGGGACGCCTGACGCGCGACAGCTTCGTTCGGCCGAACAAGCAGCCGGGCGTCGCGATGGTGCTCGGCCATTCGATCTGAGACGAACCAACCGCCAGTGAAAGACCTCGGCGCGCGGGGCGCTCTCCGGTTCCGGTTCCTCCTTCGGGCCGTGTGCCTGGGCGTGCTTGCGGCCGGCGCGGTCGGCACCGCCTGTGCGCAGAACGCGATCAAGGCGGTCGCAAGCACCATGCAACAGGGTGCGGAGGTGATCCAGATCGATCTGGCACAACCGCTCGCCGCGGTACCCAGCAGTTTTTCGGTCGCGAGCCCCGCGCGCATCGCACTGGACTTCCTTGGCGCCACCAACGATGTCGGGCGCGCAGCCATCGAAGTGAATCAACCCAACCTGCGCTCGATCAATGTGGTGCAGGCCGGCGAGCGCAGCCGGGTCGTGTTGAATCTGCGGCAGCCGGTGCCGTACACGGCGGAGCTGCAAGGCAATTCGGTGCGGGTCACGCTTCAGGCCGTTGCCATTGCCGTTGCCGCCACCGAGACACGGACGGCGGAGACGCCCGCGCCGGCCAAGGCCGTGCCAACGCCATCGCCTGCTCCTTCGCCTGTGGTTCGCAGCAGTCCGATCACGCTCAATTTCTCCAACGCCGACATCGAGGCCGTGGCGCGCACCATGGCGGTGGTCACCGGTCGCAATGTGGTGGTCGATCCGCGCGTGAAGGGGACGATGGACCTCGTGACCGAACGCGCCGTGCAGCCGGCCGCGGCCTTCAACCAGTTCGCCGCGGCGCTGCGCATGCAGGGCTTTGCGGTGGTGGAGGCCGACGGCCTCTACAAGGTCGTGCTCGAAGCCAACGCCAAGCTGCAGAGCGTTGCCGTGAACACCTCCAGCGGCGCCGTGCCGGCGTCGGCCAGCAACCAGGTCGTCACACAGATCTTCAAGCTCAACCACGAGTCGCCCAACGCCCTGCTGCCGGTGCTGCGTCCGCTGATCCCGCCCAACAACCCCATCAACGTGAACGCGGGCAACAACTCGCTGGTGGTCACCGACTACGCCGACAACATGCGGCGATTGGCCCGCATCATCGCGGCGCTCGATGTGCCAAATGCGTCCGATGTCGAGGTCATCCAGCTGAAGCACTCGATCGCCACCGACATGATTCCGCTGGTGCAGCGGCTCATCGATGGCAGTGCGTCGGGCGCACCGAACGTCAGTGAAGCGCCGGGCGGTGCCGACGCATCGTTCCGGACCACGCTGCTGGCCGATCCGCGCAGCAACTCGGTGCTCATGCGCGCAGCCAACCCGGCGCGCGCGCAACTCGTGCGCACACTGATCGAGAAGCTCGACCGTCCGCCTGCCGAAAGCAGCAACGGCGCGGCCGGCAATATCTATGTGGTCTACCTGAAGAACGCCGATGCGGTGCGCCTGGCGGCCACGCTGCGCGCCGCGATGGCGGCGAACCAGCTGGCCACTCCGGGCACCGCGAGTGGCGGCGGCAGCCCCGCACCGCAGCAAGCCAGCTTCCAGCAAAACAACCAGGGCAACATGGGCGGCAGCGGCCAAAGCGGCTCGCCGGCCGCCAACGCCCCGCTGAACAACGCCAACCAGCCGTCGACCGGCGGCCAGATCCAGGCCGACCCGTCCACCAACTCGCTGATCATCACCGCCCCCGAGCCCCAGTACCGCCAGATGCGCGCCGTCATCGACAAGCTCGATGGCCGCCGCGCGCAGGTCATGATCGAGGCGCTGATCGTGGAGGTCAGCGCCAACAAGGCCGCCAACTTCGGCGTGCAGTGGCAAAGCGCGCTGGGCAACAACGCGGTCATCGGCACCAACTCCAGCCTCAACAGGAACAACATCCTGGCCCTGACCCAGGCGCTGGCCACCCGCAATGCCGCGGGCCTGGCCTCCTCGATCCAGCCGGGCCTGAACCTGGGCCTCGCCGGCAAGATCGGCGGCCAGTACATCCTGGGCGCGATCGCCAACTTCTTCAGCAGCGATGGCGATGCCAACGTGCTCTCGACGCCCAACCTGCTGACGCTGGACAACGAAGAGGCCAAGATCATCATCGGCCAGAACGTGCCCTTTCCCACCGGCTCGTATGCGAGCACCTCGGGCTCGGTGGGCGTGAACCCGTTCACTACCGTGGAGCGCAAGGACGTGGGGCTGACCCTGCGCGTGCGCCCCACCATCAACGAGAACGGCACGGTGCGCATGACGATCTTCCAGGAGACCTCCACGGTCGACCAGAACTCGCTGGCCAACCCCAACGGCCCGACCACCAACAAGCGCTCGATCGAGTCGAGCGTGCTGGTGGAAGACGGCGGCCTGGTGATGCTGGGCGGGCTGCTGTCGGACACCTACAACAACAACATCGAGAAGATACCGCTGGCCGGGGACATCCCGGTGCTGGGCAACCTGTTCAAGAACGAGAACCGCACGCGCAACAAGAGCAACCTGATGATGTTCCTGCGCCCGGCGGTGATGCGCGACGGGGCCTCGACCGAGGCCTTCGCCTACGACCGCTACGACGAGATCCGCGGCCAGCAGCTGCAGGTGCAGCCCAACACCGACAACCTGATGCTGCGCGGCGTGAACGCCGCACCGGTGCTGCCGGATGCGGCGCTGCAGCGCTCGAACAACCGGGGAAACGGCAGCACCCGCATGGAGGGCACGCAGCTGATTCCGCCGCCGCAGCCGCTGGCCGATACGCGCAAGCTCGCACCCAGCCCGCTGCGCGGGGCGCTGCCGCCTACGGCCGATCCGGTCAGCGCACGCGAACTGCCGTAGGGCGCAAGCAGCTTCACCGCGGACTGAGCGTTCTGTTCGAGCGCGAGATCCTTGGAGAGACAAGATGCGTCGCCCGGATCGATGCGCCGGTCATCGCGCATAGCGTTCACTACGGCTTGGAAACGTACAGCCCCAGTTCGGCAAGATCCGTGAGGGTGCTGTCGCCGTTGTTGGCTGTGATGTCGAGCCGGTAGCAGCGATAGGCAGCCGGATTCGCAATCGCGTAGGTTTTCAACTCCACGCGTTTGGCAAACGCCTGGTCGTTTTGCGTGTCGAGCGTTGTCCAGGTGGCGCCGTCGTTGGAGGCCTGGAACTGCCAGTCCTTTGGATCGCGGGGGACCTGGTCGAAGCTGCTGGTGACCGCATGGCGCTGGACGCGCTCCGTGTGGCCGAGTCGTACCGCAGCCAGCCGGTCGCGCCGGAGTAGAACTATTGCGTCGCCGAGTTCTGGTCGACGGCGCTTTCAGCGTTGCCGGAGTTGCTCGCGCTGTCTGCGGCAGCCTTGACCATCGGACGACCCGGTGCGACGCTGTCCTCAGGAGAACGGCCGCTCGTTCCGGCGGAGTTGCTCGCCGTGACGGTGTAGTAGTAGGTCGTGCCGTTGGTCACGGAGGTGTCCGTGTAGCTGCTGCCCGTGACGCCCGACGCGATGGCCTCGTAGGGCCCGCCGCTGAACTCGGAGCGGTTGACCGTGTAGCCGGTGGCCCCGAAGGACGCCTGCCAGCGCAGCGGGACAGCCCCATCGCCCGGCGAGGCCAGCAGCATGGCGGGCGCCGCCGGGATGACGCGCGGCGCACCACCGTCGCCGCCGGTGATCTGGACGTTGCTGAAGACGCTGTTGTTCAGCTTGCTTGTGACCGACGTGACCACCAATCCGACATAGATCGTGTCGGGAACGGGAGCATTGATGCGGCCGACATCGGTAGCGGCCCAATTGGTGCCATCGGGAGAAATATAGCCAGTGATGATGTTTCCGATGCGCTCGAGCTTCACCCAGTTAATGGGCCCGGAGCTCCCATTGGTCAATGCCTTGTTCGCGTAGTTCGAACTGCCATACACCGCCAGATTCGTCATGTTTTGTGAGGCTTGACCTTTGTAATTTATCGCCATCCAGGCGCGCGGAGCGCCTGGTTCCAGGCTTGTGCGCATCATCACGCCCGCCAGTGCGGACGGATGGGTGTTCTCGGCCGACTCGACTTTCGCGATGATGGCGCTGTTGCCGGTGAGGGCCTTGTAGGCGAAGTGGGAACTGTCGAGTGCGCCCCAGATACCCCAGCCTGAGCCAGCCACGTTCCATTTGCCGGCGGCGTATGTGGCCGCGCCGGCCGCGCTGGGCCCCCCGATGTCCGCACCGCTGAACCCCGAGGTGATCGAGGCGGTCGAAGGAATGGGCAGCGCCGGCGGCGGCGTCGCCTTCGAAGTGTCGGACTCCTTGAGGAACATGAAGCTGGTGCCATCCACCGTTGTCCCGAGGCGCCTCTGCGCGATGAAGGGTGCCTGGAGCCCCTTGCGCAGGACGTAGGCGCCATGGAGCTGGGTCAGCGCCACGCTCCCGCGATTGGCGCCGCCCCAGCCGCGATTGGTGATGTCGGAGGTGTAGTAGCGATCGGTGGTGCCGAAAGGAAGGGCTGTCGTGGGGACGAGCTCGTTCACCCTCGCCCAATACTCACCCGCCGCGAGCAGGCGGTTGTCAAAGTCGGAATAGATGTCGATGCCTTGGGTCCAGAGCGCCTCGGCCAGCATGGTCAGTGACGCGAGCTGCCCATAGGCATGCCCCTGGTCGCGGAGGTAGTCGCCGAGCATGCCGATGTCATTGGAATTTCGCAGTCCGATGTGGGCCAGCGTGCGGGTCTGGTAGACGACCCTGTCCAATGTCTCGATGTCGTCGTTGTAGATCGCCATCAGCCCCAGCGCGACGAGGGACAGTCCGCCCTTGTTGGCGGCCCCGAACATGCTTTCGCCATAGGGATTCGCTGCCGGCATCAAGACGTTCTTGAAGTACGTCTTGACCGTCGCCGTGTCGGCCTCCTTCCAGCCCGGGTATGTGGCGCGCAGGATTTCAGCACCGCCAACGAACGCGGCGGCGTAGTCACCCAGATCCAGCATCGACTCGCGACCCGAGAACTCCACGTGGGTGGTAGCCCATCCCAGCAGCAGCCACTTTGCAATCTCCGCGTATTGCTCGTTCCCGGTGAAGTACCACATCCGCGAGAGATTCGAGATCGCGACCATATCGGAGCGCCAGGCATTGAGATTCTCGTCGGGGGCGCGGCTCACCTTCGCGAACGGGCCACCACGCCCTCGGTAGCTGAGCCTGGAGTTGGGACTGTTCGCCAATTGGTTGTAGCCGGACTTCCACGGTTCCTTGCCCTGCTCGATGTTTGCCTTGAGCGTCGCGAGATCCGAGAGCGTGACACCAACGCCTGGATGCTTGATGACGCGGGCCACCGGAGTGTTGTCTACCGGGGCGGCGGGGACTTCGGGGGTGACGCCCGGGGTGGCGGGAGCGTCCGGTGCGCCTCCCGCGACAGCGGGGACCACCGGGGTGCCTTCCGCTGCACCAGGGGCCGTAGCGGCTGCCTGGAAACTTCCCGAATCTCCGCCACCGCAACCCGGGAGCACGATCGCGCTCAACACGAGCAACGCAGCAGCAAAATTGGTTTTATCAAACATGAGAACCTTCTTGGTCAATACGAGAGCTAACGCTGGATCGCCGCGTGCGGCGATTCACAAGTCGTTCACGGTACTGCGGGCATGACGTGCGAGTCGCGGTCTGTTGGTAGCGATGAACGACAACTGGTGCGAAGCAAATGAGCTGGAACTCAGCGATGGCGAGTTCAAGCGCCGGCTGTCAGGGCGGCGCCAGCGTGGCTATGCGACAGCACACAGGGACAGGCTATTTGAGCGGTGTGCCCCCTGCATTTCGATAGGCGGCCGTCTTCTTGTACAGGTTGCCGCCGTCGGTTTCAGCCGTGGTCGACAGGTCCGATCCTTGGCCGAACATCAGAGCCCCGACATGGGCGCTCGCGACCTGGTCCATGTGCGAGAACAGCCAGTCCACCTTGTCGTCCTGGTAGTGGTAGTCGGTGTTGTTCTGTGCCATGTTGCCGATCGGGATCTGCCAGACCACGATCGGGTGGCCGACCGCCTCGGCCATCTGTTTCCAATAGGCGAGTTGCGCGGCCCACTTCTCGTCGCTCCAGAATGAGCTGCCATTCCCCAGCTTGGCGTTGAGTCCGGCGTCCGTGGATTCAACCTCCCCTACGAGGAAGTCGGCACCCTTTCCCCCGAGGGTCACGTAATCTTTGGCACATTTATCCACATTGCCCGGCCAGTCCCAGCAGGTGAGGTGCAGGCCGACGGCGGTGTTAGGAGCGTACTTGCGGGTCATTGCGATCAGGCAGTGAGCCAGACCCGCCACAGTGTTCGCCTGGTCTGCGCAGTCGGTCGGATTCGCAGCCTTCACCCGCGCCGGGACCTGGTCCAGAGGGCCGTACCCTCGCGCGAAACCAAAAAAATCGGGTTCGAGATCGATCATGTCGTGCGAGGTGCCGATCTTCTGGAGGAAGAAGCGGTAGTCGTCCAGGTATCTGGTCAGGAGCTCGACCTTGTTGACCGACTCAACCTCCTCCTGCCACGGAGTAGCAACACCGGGCGTACCGGGCACGAGGAGGCCGAGTTCAAACCATGTCCACATCACTGTCTGCGGATACGGTTTACCCAAGTAGGTGGCCTGCGCAGCGCGGGCGTTGACGCTGGGGATGAGCCCCCCGATGCTGCCGCCCGCGCATCCCCACCAGTTCGTCCCATCCGGGCAGGACGTCGCCGTGTACAGGTCACTCGACGGTGCCGGCGGACTGACGACGTATTGGTACTGGGCGTCGAATGGTGCGGCAACAGAAAGAGCATCAATCGACGTTCTTCCGATCAACACGGTGCTCTTGCCCATGAAAGTGACAGGTGCAGGTTCGAGCGCAGGTCCAGGTCCAGGTCCAGGTCCAGGTGCCGGTGCCGGTGCGATTGCAGGTGCAGGTGCAGGTGCAGGTGCAGGTGCGGTTGTGCCTGCAACAGGCGCTCCAGTCGAAGTACCCGACGACCCACCGCCACAAGCCGCGACCCATGTGCTCAGCAGGCCGATCGCGATGAGCCGCGCGCGATTCCAGTTGCGGGGGAACACACATGGAACCGGCGACGATCTGTCAATGGACACTTCACTCATCACTTTTGAAATATGTGACATTTTTTGCCTTTTGTGACCAATTGTGCACGTGCAGCAAGAACCGATCCATGTAGATCGTCGCCGCGCGGCCGTGGAAAAAACGACAAGATGCGTCACCCGGATCGATGCGCCGGTCATCGCGCATCGGGGTGTTGATTGCCGTCGAAAATTGACCCCTCTAGACCCAGTAATTTCCGTCTAAAGACTGACCCACGTAAAACCCTACCCTGCTCATTTTTAAAGCAGGGGATCCCAGGAGTGATAGACGTGGCGACATCGAGTGTCATCAGACGTTGGGTCCTGCGCGAGCAGATGTCCATCAGCGAGATCGCCAGGCGTACAGGCCTGTCTCGCAACACAGTCAAGAAGTACCTGCGAGCGGGCGAAGAAATGCCGCGCTACGCCAAGCGGGAGAGCTCAAGCAAGCTCGATCCCTATGCCGAGAAGCTCGCGACCTGGCTCGCGATCAGATCAGCGAAATTCAACACGTCGCCGCCTAAGAGCCGGAGAGGCGCGCAGGCCGGCTAACTCGATGTTCGCCAGACTCCAAAGGAGCGGTCTCGGCCACTCGCATCGCCCGCTGAGCGAGCGCCGCGCCCATCTTGCACCCAAGAGTGTTTGCGACTCTATTGCCCCGTTTACGGCTTTATTGAGCCAGATCAAGGAATCAGCAGCAGCCCGTCGCTCACTCCACCGTCACGCTCTTCGCCAGGTTCCGCGGCTTGTCCACATCGGTCCCGCGCGCGCAGGCCGTGTGATACGCCAGCAACTGCAGCGGCACCACATGCAGCAGCGGTGACAGTTGGCCGTAGTGCTCCGGCATGCGGATCACATGCAGCCCTTCGCCGCTCTTGATCTTCGTGTCGCCATCGGCCAGTACGTAGAGCACGCCACCGCGCGCGCGCACTTCCTGCAGGTTGCTCTTGAGCTTTTCGAGCAGCGCGTCGTTCGGTGCGACCGCGACCACCGGCATCTCGCTGGTGACCAGCGCGAGCGGGCCGTGCTTGAGTTCGCCCGCCGCATACGCCTCGGCGTGGATGTACGTCACTTCCTTGAGCTTGAGCGCGCCTTCGAGCGCGATCGGGTAGTGCAGCCCGCGGCCCAGGAACAGTGCGTTGTCCTTGCGCGCGAAGTCCTCGGCCCAGCCGATGATCTGCGGCTCCAGCGCAAGCACCGATTGCAGCGCGACCGGCAGGTGGCGCATTTCCTTCAGGTAGCGCGCCTCGTCGGCCTCGGTGAGGTGGCCCTTGGTCTGCGCGATGGCCAGCGTCAGCAGGAACAGGCCCGCGAGCTGCGTCGTGAAGGCCTTGGTCGATGCCACGCCGATCTCCACGCCGGCCCGCGTGATGTAGGCCAGCTTGCACTCGCGCACCATCGCGCTGGTGGCCACGTTGCAGATCGTCAGCGTCTGTTCCATGCCGAGCGAACGTGCATGCTTGAGCGCGGCGAGCGTGTCGGCCGTCTCGCCCGACTGGCTGATGGTGACCACCAGCGTCTTCGGGTCGGGCACCGACTCGCGGTAGCGGTATTCGCTCGCGATCTCGACCTGCGTGGAGATCTTCGCGATGCTTTCGAGCCAGTACTTGGCGGTGCAGCCGCTGTAGTAGCTGGTGCCGCAGGCGAGGATGAGGATCTTGTCGATGTCCTTGAACACGCGGTGCGCGCTCGCACCCGTGGCGCCGTCCTGCCCGATGCCGTCGAACAGCTCGGGCACGATGCCCGCTACGCCTTCGAGCGTGTCGCCAATGGCGCGCGGCTGCTCGAAGATTTCCTTCTGCATGTAGTGGCGGTACGGGCCGAGTTCGGCTGCGCCGCTGTGCGCGAGCACTGTGCGCACCTGGCGCGTCACGGGCTTGTGGTTCTTGTCGACGATCCAGTACTTGCCCGGTTGCAGATCGACCACGTCGCCTTCTTCGAGATAGACGATCTGGTCGGTCACGCCGGCCAGGGCCATCGCGTCGCTGGCCAGGAAATTCTCCGCGCCGTCCTTGCCCGCGCCGAGGATCAGCGGCGAGCCGGCGCGCGCGCCGACCACGCGCTGCGGCTCGTCGCGGCAGATCACCGCAATGGCATAGGCGCCGTGCAGTTGCAGCACCGCGGCCTTGACGGCCTCGAACAGGTCGCCGTCGTAGAGGCTGTCGACAAGGTGGGCGATGACCTCGGTGTCGGTCTGGCTCTCGAACACGTAGCCCTTGGCCTCGAGCGCGGCGCGCAGCGCTTCGTGGTTTTCGATGATGCCGTTGTGCACCAACGCGATGCGGCCGGGGCGCGCGCCCTGCGCGTCGGCGCCTGGGCCGTGGCTGAAGTGCGGATGCGCGTTGTGCACCGCTGGCGCACCGTGCGTGGCCCAGCGCGTGTGGGCGATGCCGGTCAGGCCTTCGACCTTGTCCTCGCGCACCTGCGTGACGAGTTCCGCCACGCGCGAGGTGGTGCGCGCCCGCGTGAGGCCGCCCGCATGCACCGCGACGCCGCAGGAGTCATAGCCGCGGTATTCGAGCCGCTGGAGGCCCTGCACGAGGACCGGAACGATGTTGCGATGGGACGCTGCCCCGACGATGCCGCACATGGTGAGCTGCCTTTGGATGAAAAGAATGGGTCGATGGTAGGGAGGTGATCAAAAAATATGTCCTCGAAATTCTGTGAATTTCGGAGTTTTATTTCACATCCGTAACGATATGGATTTTTATTCCATAATTTATGAATATATGGAATCAATCTCCCTCGATGCAACAGACCTCCGGCTGCTGGATGCGCTCCAGCGAGACGCCTCGCTCACCAACCAGCGGCTGGCCGCCGACGTGGGCATCTCTCCACCCACTTGCCTCCGACGCGTGCAGCGGTTGAAGGACGAAGGCCTCATCGAGCGCCAGGTCGCGCTGCTCTCGCCCGACCGGCTGGCCGCGGTGCTCGGCCACGGATTGCAGGCGGTCGTGGAGATCTCGCTGGACCGGCAGGACGCCGCCGCGCTCGACGCTTTCGAAACCCGCGTGATCGCCGACAACGCGGTGCAGCAGTGCTGGCGCGTCTCGCCCGGCCCCGACTTCGTGCTCGTGGTCGCGGCGCGCGATATGCCGGACTACGGCGCGCTGACGCAGCGCCTGTTCACCGCCGATGCGAACGTGCGCAACGTGAAGGCCTTCTTCAGCCTCAAGCGCGCCAAGTTCGAACCCGCGGTGCCGCTGGGCTGAAGCCTTCTCAGGCCTTTGGCTTTTTCTGCGGCCGCTTCCAGTTGGGGAAACTCACCGGCTTGCTGCGCGCCACGGTCAGCGCGCCGGGCGCGGTCGACTTGTTCACCGTCGACCCGCCCCCGATGGTGCCGCCCGCGCCGATGGTGATCGGCGCCACCAGCACGCAGTTGCTGCCGATGTGCACGTCGGCCTCGATCACGGTGCGGTGCTTGTTGGCGCCGTCGTAGTTGGCCGTGATGCTGCCCGCGCCGTAGTTGACGCGCTCGCCCACCGTGGCATCGCCCAGGTAGGCCAGGTGGTTGGCCTTGGCGCCGGCGGCGAGCGTGGAGTTCTTCACCTCGACGAAGTTGCCGATGTGCACCTCGGCGCCTAGCTGCGCCCCGGGGCGCAGGCGCGCGAAGGGACCGATCAGGGCGCGCTCACCCACCGTCACGCCGGCCTTCTCGCCGTCGATGTGGGTGAACGGATGGATCACCGCGCCCGCTTCGATGCGCGCATTGGCGATCACGCAGTTGGCGCCGATGCGCACGCCCTCGCCCAGCGACACCTGGCCTTCGAACACGCAGTTGACGTCGATCTCGACATCGGCCGCGCATGCCAGCGTGCCGCGCAGGTCGAAGCGCGCCGGATCGGCCAGGCGCACGCCCTGCTCCATCAGCGCATTCGCCTGGCGCAGTTGCCAGGCGCGCTCGAGCGCCGCGAGCTGCATCGGGCTGTTGATGCCCGCCACCTGCAGCGCATCGGTCGTGATGTGCGCCACCACCGGCACCCCGTCGGCCGCGGCGAGCTTCACGACATCGGTCAGGTAGTACTCGTTCTGCGCATTGCGGTTGTCCAGCCGCGCGAGCCAGCCCTTGAGCAGGCGCGCGGGCACGGCCATCACGCCGCTGTAGATCTCGCGCACGGCGCGCTGCACCTCGGTGGCGTCCTTGTGCTCGACGATGGCGGTCACCGCCCCGCCGGCCGAAGCGCGGATCACCCGGCCGTAGCCGCTCGGGTCGTCGAATTCGATGGTCAGCAGCGCAAGGCGTTCGCCCGCGCTGGCCGCAACCAGCGCGCGCAGGGTTTCTTCGCCGATCAGCGGCACGTCGCCCGAGAGCACGACCACCGTGCCGTCGTCCGGCAGCAGCGGCGCCGCCTGCTGCACTGCGTGGCCGGTGCCCAGTTGCGGCTCCTGGCGCGCGAAGCGCGGCGTGGCGCCACCCACGGGGCCGGCCATGGCGGCCTCGACCTCGGCCGCGCCGTGGCCGGTCACGACCACCACATGGCGGGCGCCGATGTGCGCGGCGGTGTCGGCGACATGCGCGATCAGTGCGCGGCCGCCCAAACGATGCAACACTTTGGGCAGCCTGCTTTTCATGCGCGTGCCTTTGCCGGCCGCCATGATCACCACATCGATCGGCCCCTGGATGTCTTGCTGCTGCGGAGTCTGATTCATGCTTTCTTCTTCCCGGATTCGTTGCGCTGAACTGGCGCGGATTATCGGCGTGCTGCTTTTGGTTACCGCACTCGGGGCCTGCAGCGCGGTCCGGCTGGCCTACAACAACCTGCCCGAGGTGAGCTACTGGTGGCTCGACGGCTACTTCGATTTCGACAGCACGCAGACGCCCAAGGTGCGCGACGAACTCGCCCAGTTGCTGGCCTGGCACCGGCAGAACGAGCTGCCCAAGGTCATCACCCTGCTGCAGGAGGCGCAAGGCCTGGCACCGGGCGAAGTCACGCCGGCGCAGGCTTGCGGCTTTGCCGACAGCATTCGCGAGCGCCTGCTGGCCGTGACCGAGCGCGCCGAGCCGGCCACCACCGACCTCGCGCTGACCCTGAGCGAATCGCAGTTGCAGCAGCTCGAACGCAAGTACGCCAAGCTCAACAACGAATACCGCAAGGACTGGCTCGACCGCACGCCCGCGCAGGTGCAGGACAAGCGCTACGACCAGTTCCTGGACCGCATGGAAGACTTCTACGGCCGGCTCACGGCCGAGCAGCGCGATCTGCTCAGGCAGCAGGTGGCGCAGTCGGTGTTCAACCCGCAACTGGCGGACGCCGAGCGCCGCAAGCGCCAGCAGGAAGCGCTGGCGATGCTGCGCGGGTTCAACGCGAAGAAGCCCTCGCCGGCCGAGGCGCGCGCGGCATTGCATGCCTACCTGTTGCGCATCGCCAATCCGCCGCCCGGCCCGTGGCGCGACCAGCAGCAGGTGTTGCTGGAAGAAGGCTGCCGCAATCTCGCGGCCCTGCACAACGGCACCAGCGCCAGCCAGCGCGAACAGGCGGTGCGCCGGCTGCAGGCCTACCAGAGCGACTTTCGCCAGCTGGTGGCCGCGCGTTGAGGCAGTGGCTCAGATCAGGGGGACGGGCCGCAGCGGACGCTCGAAGTAATCGCCCAGTGTCTCGAGCGCGTGCGGCTCCAGGATGCGCAGCCAGCCGGCATCGAGCTTGTAGAGCCCCAGGCGCTGCAGGCGGCGCAGCGTCTTGTTGGTGTGCACCAGCGAAAGCCCCAGCGCATCGGCGATGTGCTGCTGGTTGAACGGAAACTCGACCCAGCCGTCGCGCACCATGCCCACGCGTTCGGCGCGGCGGTACAGGTGCATGAGCAGCATCGCCACGCGCTCGGCCGCGTTGCGCCGCCCGGCGGTAACGAGGTTGTCGTCCACCATCTTTTCCTCGCGCGCGGCCAGCCAGGTGATGTCGTAGCCCAGCTTGGGCTGGGCATGAAAGAGCGGCCAGAGCCGGTCGCGCGAAAAGACGCACAGGGTGACGTCGGTCACCGCCTCGACGCCATGCGTCTGGCCTTCGGCGAATTCGTCCTGCAGGCCGATGAAGTCGCCGGGCAAGAGAAAGCTCAGGATCTGCCGCCGGCCGTCGCTCAGCGTCTTGTAGCGGAAGGCCCATCCCGCGTAGAGCGTGAAGAGCTGCGGGCTGGGCCGGTGCTCCTCGACGATCGAGCTGCCGGCCTCGACGCGCCGCGCGCCGACGCGAAACGACTGGATGGTCTTGAGCTCTTCGGCCGATGCGGGCAGGAAGGCCTCGAGCCGGCGCAATGCGCAGTCGTCGCAGGGATTGAGGCCCTGGGGAGGGGAAGCCGCAACGGGATGGTCATCGAATCTCACGCGGCACTATAGGCGTTTTGGCTGTGTCTTTTTACATTTCGCGGCGCGTCGTCGGTCTCTAGACTCCGCAGCGTTTTTCTCCCAAGACGCATGACAGAAGACCAACCGCTCCACGAAATCTTTTACTGCAGCGTGCTCGCGCAGGACCTGCCGGCCACCGCGGTGGGCGCCATCGTCGGCCAGGCGCGGGCGCGCAACGCCCAGCGGAATATCACCGGCCTGCTGGTGTTCGACGGCATGCGCTTCTGCCAGCACCTGGAAGGCCCGCGCGATGCGGTGGAGGCATTGATGCGGCGCATCGAACAGGACCCCCGGCACATCGAGGTGCGGGTGGTTCACCAGGGCCCGCTGGAAACCCGGCACTACAGCGGTTTCGGCATGGGCCTGGCCGAGAGCGAAGGACCGCACCTGATGGCCGGCGTGCACGCCCTGGAAGGCGAGGCCGCCCTCAGGCATTTCCTGGCGCTGCGCCCCAGTTTCGACATCAACGGCTGAAAAAGAAAAAAGGCGGCCGAAGCCGCCTTCCGTCCGTGGGAGGTCGACCCGGGTCAGGCCTGATCCCACGAGTAGGTGGCACCGTAGCCATCCCACGCTTCCATGACGATGCGCTGGCCGGCGGCCACCGTCATCGATTCGCCCGGTGCGAGCACCAGGTCTTCGCTGGGATTGGCCAGCGTGGCGTCGGGCGTGATCCACACCCGGCCCTGCTTGACGCGCAGGACGCTGGCCGTGCGCGCCTTCAGGCTCATCGCCTCGCCAGGGGCGATCTGCCAGGCGCCGCGGCGTACGGCCGGCGGCACGGCGGCAGCGGTACGGGCGGGGATGGACAGGGATGCGAGCGATTCGGTGGTGCAGACGGCGGTGGACATGATGGAGACTCCTTGGCTTGGCCGAGGTGCGATGCCAGGACGGTGGCAATGACGCAGTTCGGGAATGAATGATCGTTTCTGCGGCGTTGTGGGTCCAATGAAAACGAAGTAGCCTACTGATGTCCATTCCGCATCAATCGACCCGACCGCCGGCCCGCCCCTCGGAACCCCATCCATGCAGCATTCGCAAACCCACCTGCGCTCCCGTCCCATCTCGGCCGGGCATCTGCGTGCCTTCGAAGCCGTCGCCCGGCACCTGAATTTCCGCGCCGCGGCGGAAGAAATGGCGCTGACCCAGTCGGCCGTCAGCCGGCAGATCCAGTCGCTGGAGGAAGAAGTGGGCGTGTCGCTGTTCCTTCGCCACACGCGGGCGGTGGAACTGACCGGCGCCGGAGCGCAGTTGCTGCTCGCGGTGCAGCAGTCGCTGCCGCGCATCGACATGGCGGTGCGCCAGATCCGCCAGAGCGCGGGGCGCAAGAGCGTGTCGCTCACCACTTTTGCGTCTTTCGCCTCGATGTGGCTGATCCCGCGGCTGGAGGCCTTCCAGCGCGACAACCCCGAGATCGACATCCGCATCGACGCCAGCGACGTGGCGGTCGACCTCGAAGTGGCCGACGTGGACATCGCGCTGCGCTACGGCCCGCGCGAGGCCATGCCGCCGACCGCGGTGCGCCTGTTCGGCGAAAACCTGACGCCGGTGGCGAGCCCCTGGCTCATCAAGAGCAGCCCGCCGATCAAGACCCCGGAAGACATCACCCGCTTCACGCTGATCGAGGCGGGCGATGCCCACCGCACGCACCTCGAATGGCTGACGTGGCGGCGCTGGTTCGAGGTGAACGGCCTGGAGCGCGCGCAGCCCAAGCGCTGGCTCTATTTCAACTACGCCTACCAGATGGTGCAGGCCGCGCTCACCGGCCAGGGCGTGGTGCTGGCGCGCAGCTCGCTGATCGCCGAAAGCCTGGCCAACGGCGACCTGGTGGAGGTGCTGCCCCAGCACCGCATGGATTCACCGATGTGCTACTGGCTCATCGCCGGCCCGCGCAATGCGCTGCGGCCCGAGATCAACGCCTTCTGGGACTGGCTGCTGCTGCAGGCCGGCACCACGCGCGAGACCATCGGCGAGGTGCCCGATCCGGACACCGTGGACAACATCGATTGAACGGAGATGCGGCCGCCGCCGGGCCGCGCCTCCCCCTTGGGGGGTGGAGTTACACGAAGTGAAAAGCCGGGGGGCTCAAGACATTGGCCACACGACGCCGTTGTCGTTCAGGATGGCGTCCAGCGGCAGGTCGTGCGCCTCTGGCTCGAAGTCATCGAGAAAGCCATGCGTGAAACCGAGGCCCACCGTGAACGGCCGCGGCTCCAGCGCCGCCAGCGTGCGGTCGTAGAAGCCGCCGCCGTAGCCCAGACGGTAGCCGCCCGCGCTGTAGCCCACGCAGGGCACGAACAGCAGGGTCGGCACGATCAGCTCGGTGTCCTTGGGCTTGGGAATGCCGTAGGCGTCTTCTTCCATCTGGCAGCCGGGGTACCAGGCATGGAAGGTGAGGGTCTTGTGAACCTTGTCGATCACCGGCAGTCCGATGCGGCGGCGCTGGGTTTCTTCCATGAGCTCGCCGTCTTCCTTCCAGCGGTGCAGTGCGGGCAGCGGATCGAACTCGCCCTTGATCGGCCAGTAGGCGCCGATCACGGTGTCGGGCCGGCCGACCAGCCAGATGCGCATGACGCGCTGCAGCAGGTCGGCACGCGTCATCCGATCCGGCATGGCCAGGCGTTGTTCGATCAGTGCCTTGCGCAACTGGTCCTTCAGAAAACTCGCCGTCGCCGAAGTGTCGGCACCCTTTGACTTGTCCATAATCCCCCGATGCAGTTCCCAAGCATTTTGGCATCCACGCGCAACCGCCCGCGCAACGCAACGCCAGCCGTTGCTTTTTCCCTCGTCCTGACTGCCGCCGCACTGCTCTTTCATCCACCTGCCAGCGCACAGGCCAACACCAACGACGACGTGCTGGTGCAGATGAAGCAGGCCTTCCAGCGCGGCGACAAGGCGCGTCTCACCGCCCTCCTGCCGCAAGCCCGCGGCCATGCGCTCGAACCCTGGGCTGCCTACTGGGAACTGAAGGCCCGCCTGCAGGAAGCCGCGCCCAACGAAGTGCAGGACTTCTACGCGCGCTACCCCGGCACGTACCAGGAAGACCGCCTGCGCAACGACTGGCTGCTGCTGCTCGGCCAGCGCCGCGATTGGGACGGCTTTGCCGCCAACGTGGCCGGCTACCGCATGGGCGACGACGCGCAGGTGCGCTGCTATGCGATCCTGGCCGAGACGCTGCGCTCGGGCACCGCCACGCAGGCCCAAGCCGACGACGTGCGCCGCAGCTGGTTCAGCCAGAAGGAAGCCGACGACGGCTGCCTCACCGCCGCCGACCGCATGGTCGCCTCGCGCCTGATGTCGCCCAACGATGCCTGGAAGAAGGCGCGCCTGGCCATCGAAGCCAACCGCCCGCAGGCCGCGCGCGGCGCCGTCACCATCGCCGCGCCCGATGCGCTGCCGCTTTTCGAGGAGCTCAACGCCAGCTCGGCCAAGTTCCTCACCGGCCGCGCCTTCGTGGCCGCCAAATCGCGCAAGGAACTGGTGGTGCTCGCGCTCATCAAGGTCGCCATTGCCGACCCCGACATGGCCGCCTCGCAGCTGGACAGCAAGTGGGGCCCGATGCTCTCGTCCGAAGAGCGCAACTGGCTCTGGGGCGCCATCGGCCGCGCATCGGCCAACAAGCTCTCGCCGCAGGCCGTGGGCTATTTCGCCAACGTCACGAAGAACAGCGACCTGTCGGACGACATGCTCGGCTGGCGCGTGCGCACCGCGTTGCGCGCCGGCCAGTGGAAGGACGTGGTGCCCACCATCAACGCGATGAGCGAAACCGCCCAGCTCGACCCCACCTGGGTCTACTGGAAGGCCCGCGCGCTCGCCACCGAACGCAGCGACGAGCGTCGCGCCCAGGCCCGCGATCTGTACACCAGCATCGCCGGCACGCGCGGCTTTTACGAAATGCTCGCGCTCGAAGAATTGGGCCAGCGCGTCGTCGCGGCCACCCGGCCCGCGCCGCTCACGCCCGAGGAAAAAGCCGCCGCGCGCAGCAACGTCGCGCTCAACCGCGGCCTCTACGCCATCGCGATCGGCCTGCGCTCCGAAGGCACGCGCGAGTGGAACTACGCCACCAACCTGCACGACAAGGGCGGCATGGACGACCGCGCGCTCCTGGCCGCGGCCGACTTCGCCTGCCAGCGCGAGGTGTGGGACCGCTGCATCAACACCAGCGAGCGCACCAAGGGCGCGATCGACGTGGAGCAGCGCTTTCCCATGCCCTTCCACGACACGGTGCTGCGCAAGAGCCAGGACATCGGCCTGGACCCGGCCTACGTCTACGGCCTGATCCGCCAGGAAAGCCGCTTCATCATGGACGCCCGCTCGGGCGTCGGCGCTTCGGGCCTCATGCAGGTGATGCCCGCCACCGCGCGCTGGACGGCCCGCAAGATCGGCATGACCGACTTCACGCCCGGCCAGATCAACGACCGCGAAACCAACATCACCATCGGCACCAATTACCTGAAGCTCGCGCTCGACGATTTCGACGGCTCCATGGCGCTGGCCGCCGCGGCCTACAACGCCGGCCCGGGCCGCCCGCGCAGCTGGCGCAACGGGCCGGTGCTCGACGCCGCGATCTGGGCCGAGAACGTGCCCTTCGCCGAAACCCGCGACTACGTGAAGAAGGTGCTGGCCAACACCACCAACTACGCGGCGATCATCAGCGGCAAGCCGCAGTCGCTGAAGGAGCGACTGGGCCGCATCGGCCCGCGCGACGCCGCCGAACCCGAGCCCAACAAAGACCTGCCCTGAGATGAGCTGGCGCGACGAGGTCCTGAACACCATCGCGTCCGAGTTCTCGGACGTGACGGACGTCGCGCAGCTCACGCGCATCGTCGTTCGCCTCACGCTCGCGGCCATCCTGGGCTTCGTGCTGGGCTTCGAGCGCGAGCAGCAGGGCAAGGCGGCCGGCGTGCGCACCCACATGCTGGTGGCCATCGGCTCGGCGATGTTCGTGCTGATCCCGCAGCAGACCGGCATCGTCCCGGCCGACATGAGCCGGGTGATCCAGGGGCTGGTGGCGGGCGTGGGCTTTCTCTGCGCGGGCACCATCCTCAAGCAGGGCAAGGACGAGTCGCACGTGCAGGGCCTCACCACCGCCGCCGGGCTGTGGATGACGGCCGCCATCGGCATGGCCTGCGGGCTCGGCCGCGAGGCGACCGCCGTGCTCAGCGCGCTGCTGGCGCTGGCGGTGCTGTCGCTGGTGCCGCGGCTGGTGAGCCTGCTGGAGCGCGCCGTCCCCAAGGACGATGCGCAAGGCGCGCCGCGCGTGATCGCCTCGCCGAACGACAAGCCCCGCGACCGCTGAAGGCGCGGGCCGGCCCGCATCAATCCGCACCGCGTTCGGCATCAATGGCCACGCGCCTCGCGGCTAGCATCGAAGGCTTTGCACTGAACCGAACCGGAGGATCCCCTGATGCGCAAGCTCTACATCGGCAACAAGAACTACTCGTCGTGGTCCATGCGCCCCTGGGTGCTCATGAAGCAGGCGGGCATCGCGTTCGATGAAGTCATGGTGCGCTTCGACTCCTTCGAGGCGGAGTCGCAGTTCAAGCACACCATCGCCGCGCTGAACCCGGTGGCGAAGGTGCCGGTACTGGTCGATGGCGACCTCGTCGTCTGGGACACGCTGGCCATCGCCGAATACCTCGCCGAGACCTTTCCCGACAAGCAGCTCTGGCCGAAGGGCGTTGCCGACCGCGCGCGCGCACGCAGCATCTGCGCCGAGATGCATTCGGGCTTCGGTGGCCTGCGCAACCATTGCGGCATGAACATCGAGGCATCGCTGCCCGGAGTCGGCGCGAAGCTGCTCAAGGAACAGCCCGAGGTGCGCAGCGACCTCGACCGCATCGTCCAGATGTGGACCGGCCTGCTCGACACCCATGGCGGCCCGCTGCTGTTCGGCGAATTCACCATCGCCGACGCGTACTTCGCGCCCATCGGCACGCGCATCAAGACCTACGGGCTGCCGGTGCCGCCTGCCATTTCGGCCTACATCGAACGCGTGCAGGCACTGCCGGGCATCAAGGCCTGGATCGACGAGGCGCTGGCGGAGAAGGATTTCCTGCAGTTCGAAGAGCCCTACCGCACGGCGCGGTAAGGCCTTCAGGTCGGGTCAGAACCTGTAGGTCGCCGCCACGTAGGTGACGATCGGGTTCAGCTTCAGGCTGGCTTCGCTGCGGGCGACCGGCAGGCCACTCACCGTGGTCGTTGTCAGCTTGGCCTTGGTCTTCAGCGGGATGTACGACACCGAGAACGACACGCCCCAGTGCTTGTCGAACTGGTAGGCCACGCCGGCATTGAGCACGGGTGCGAACGCACTGTCGAGCTTGGCCGTGGTGTTGACCGCGTACGGCGACTGGTGGAACTGGCTCGCCAATGCGCCCTGCAGGTTGGAGGTCAGCTTCACGTCGCTGTACCAGACGTAGGTGCCGCCCAGGCCGACGAACGGACGGAAGGCGTCGTTGCCTTCGTTGAAGAAGTACTTGGCCAGGATGGTCGGGCTCCACTGGCGGGCTTCGCCGAGCTGGCCCACGCGGCCCAGCGTGCCGGTGCCGTTCAGCTTGAATTTGGGGGGAACGCCCAGCACGCCTTCCACAGCCCAGTGGCTGTCGATGAAATAGCCGATGTTGAAGCCGAAGGTGTCCGAGTCCTTGACGCTGGCACCCGATCCCGGCAGCACGCTCTGCACCGGGGACGTGACCGTGAGCGGCTTGCTCGAATCCTGAGGCGCCAGATGGAACCAGCCTGCACCGACGACCCAGTCGCCGGCGTTTTGCGCTGATGCGCTGCCGGACGCCAAGGCACCCAGAGCCGCCAGCGCAAACATTGTTTTCTTCATGATGTGAATGCTCCTTTGGTTGAAAAATCCCGGCCGACGCGGCGCGAGGCGGTTGGCCGGCGCTGCGTTCGAGCAAATAAACGAACGTTCGTTCTGTTTGCGGCCGGGATTATCGAACGCTCGTTCTATTTAGTGGGTGCGGGGTATCCCTATCGCTCATCCCCGCCTAATTCCCCAGCGCCCATCCCTACACTGCGGCCATGAAAATCTTTCTCGTCGGCGGCGCCGTCCGCGACCGGCTGCTCGGGCGGCCGGTGTCCGACCACGACTGGCTGGTCGTCGGCGCCACGCCCGAAGACATGGCCGCCCGCGGCTACCTGCCCGTGGGGCGCGACTTCCCGGTGTTTTTGCACCCCGAGACGCGCGAGGAATACGCCCTCGCCCGCACCGAGCGCAAGAGCGCACCCGGCTACCGCGGCTTCACCATCCACGCCGCGCCGGATGTCACGCTGGAGCAGGACCTCGCCCGGCGCGACCTGACCATCAACGCCATCGCGCTGCCGGCCGAACTGGTGGGCGCCGACGGCCAATTCGAACCCGACCCCGAAAAACTGGCCGACCCCTTCCACGGCCAGCGCGACCTGCGTGACAGGCTGCTGCGCCACGTGACCGACGCCTTCCGAGAAGACCCGGTGCGCATCCTGCGGGTAGCGCGTTTCGCCGCGCGCTTCGACGATTTCTCGGTCGCCCCCGAGACCATGGTGCTGATGCACGAGATGGTCCGGGCCGGCGAAGCCGATGCGCTGGTGCCCGAGCGCGTCTGGCAGGAACTCGCGCGCGGCCTGATGGAAACGCAGCCTTCCCGCATGTTCGAGGTGCTGCGCACCTGCGGCGCGCTCGCCGTGCTGCTGCCCGAAGTCGATCGTCTCTGGGGCGTGCCGCAGCCCGAACTCCATCACCCCGAGATCGACACCGGCGTGCACCTGATGATGGTCGTGGACACCAGCGCGCGGCTCTCGGCCTCATTGCCGGTGCGCTTCGCCTGCCTGATGCACGACCTGGGCAAAGGCACCACGCCCGCCGACGTGCTGCCGCGCCACATCGGCCACGAGAAGCGCAGCGTCGACCTGCTGCATGCGGTGTGCGACCGCTGGCGCGTGCCGGTCGAGATCCGCGAGCTGGCCGAGGTGGTGGCGCGCGAGCACGGCAACGTGCACCGCAGCGGCGAGCTCGATGCGGCGCCGCTGGTGCGCCTGCTGGAGCGCTGCGACGCCTTCCGCAAGCCCGCGCGCTTTGCCGAGGTGCTGCTGGCCTGCGAATGCGATGCGCGCGGCCGGCTCGGTTTCGAGGACAAGCCCTATCCGCAGCGGGAGCGCCTGCTCGCCGTGCTGGCCACCGCGGCGGCCGTGCCCACCGACGTGGTCGCACGCCAGGCGCAGCAGTCGGGCGCCACCGGGCCGCAGATCGGCGATGCCATCCACCGCGCGCGCATCGAGGCCGTGGCGACATCGCTGCAAGCCTGAAGACCGGCCCGATGGCATCGATCGGGTGAATGCCGCCGAGGTGCTGGTGAACAGCACCGGAACGCCGTAGGCGCGCACGCGCTGCAGCCGCTCGGGCGCGGTCTCGCCGGTCACCAAGCCGGTGAGCGCAGCCACGCTGCTGCGCATGCTGGGCGATTTCATGCCGGGCCTGGCCACGCGGCCTGCCTGAGAGAGATCAGCAGGTCGCGGCGCCCGCCGCGCAGCACGTCCGGTTTTGGCCGACACGCGGCGTCAGATGCCCGTGTTATGGTTTTTCCCAATGCCAAAGTCCTCCGACAGCAACGTCCAGTTGCCTCCTCCGCTGGGCCGGAACGCCGCCCTTTTCCTCGACTTCGACGGCACGCTGGTCGGCCTCGCGCCCACCCCCGAGGCCATCGAGATCCCTCCCGCGCTCGTCGCCCTGCTGAGCGACCTGCGCGACCAGCTCGGCGGCGCCCTGGCCGTGGTGTCGGGGCGCCAGATCGATTCGATCGACCGTTTTCTCGCGCCGCTCAGGCTCCCTGCAGCCGGCGAGCACGGCGTGCAGCGCCGCGATGCCAAGGGCCACATGCAGGAGCAGCACGCACCCGACCTCGTGCCCATCCTGGAGATCGCCAACGAACTCGCGCGCGTGCACGAAGGCCTGCTGGTGGAGCGCAAGCACGCCGCCATCGCCCTGCACTACCGGCTCGCGCCGCAGCTGGAAGCCGTGTGCCGCGATGCGATGTCACGCGCCATCCAGAACCATCCCGAGCTCGAACTCATGCACGGCAAGTTCGTGTTCGAGGTCAAGCCCGCGGGCGTCAACAAGGGCATTGCCATCGATGCCTTCATGACCGAGCCGCCCTTCGCGGGCCGCACGCCGGTCTTCGCGGGCGACGACACCACCGACGAGAGCGGCTTCGCGGTCGTGCAGCCGCGCGGCGGCATCGCGATCAAGGTCGGCTCGGGGCCGAGCCTGGCACTGCACCGGCTCGAGTCGCCGCGCGCCGTCTACGAATGGCTGGTGCAGGCACGCGACATGCTGGTGGCACAACCCCCTGCGAACACCGAACAGAAAACAGAAGAACCGAGGAATCCCGGATGAGCGAACAACAACTGCCGGAGGCGCCCGAGGACCGCGCCGGCCAGTCCCTGGCCGATGCCGCCGGGCCCGACGACCGCGCGCCGGTCGACGTGCAGGCCGCCGCGGCGCCCGGACCGCGCGGCTTCGCGCCACCGGCAGAGCCATCGCTGAACGTCGGCGTGATCGGCAACTGCGCCTACAGCGCGCTCATCGATGCGCGCGGCCGCGCGGTCTGGTGCTGCCTGCCGCGCTTCGACGGCGACCCGGTGTTCAACGCGCTGCTGCATCCTGGCGAAGGCGCCGGCGCCTGGAGCATCGACATCGAGGACTTCGCCGAGGCCAAGCAGTGGTACGAGCCGAACACCGCCGTGCTGCGCACGCAGCTCTTCGACAGCGCCGGCCAGGGCATCGAGATCACCGACTTCGCGCCGCGCTTTTACAGCCGCTCGCGCTACTTCCGCCCGCTGATGATGGTGCGCCGCGTGCGCCCGATTGCCGGTGCGCCGCGCATCCGCGTGTCGCTGGACCCGCGCTTCCAGTGGGGCGCCTCGGAGCCCATCGAGGTGACGCGCGGCAGCAACCACATCCGCTATGTCGGCCCCGACGTCACGCTGCGGCTGAACACCGACGCCTCGATCTCGCACATCCTCTCGCGCCAGCCCTTCGTGATCTCGCGCGAGTACAACTTCATGTTCGGCGTGGACGAGACGCTGCTGGACGGCATTGCCGACACCGCGCGCAAGTTCGAGCAGGAGACCATTTCGTACTGGCGCACCTGGAGCAAGCGCCTCGCGATTCCGTTTGAATACCAGGACGCGGTGATCCGCGCAGCCATCACGCTCAAGCTCTCGCTGTACGAGGACACCGGAGCCATCGTCGCCGCGATGACCACCAGCATCCCCGAGGCGCCGGGCAGCCAGCGCAACTGGGACTACCGCTACTGCTGGCTGCGCGATGCCTTCTTCGTGGTGCGCGCGCTCAACTCGCTGAGCGAAGTGGGCACCATGGAAGACTACCTGCGGTGGCTGGGCAACGTGGTCATCGGCTCGCACGGCGAGCACATCCAGCCGCTGTACGGCATCGGCCTCGAGCGCGAACTGCCCGAGTCGTTCGTCGAAGGTCTTCCCGGCTACCGCGGCATGGGCCCGGTGCGCGTGGGCAACCAGGCGCAGGAGCATTTCCAGCACGACGTGTACGGCAACATCGTGCTCGGCGCGGCGCAGGCCTTTCACGATCACCGGCTGCTCGCCCGTGCGGGCGTGGCCGAGTTTCCACACCTCGAGGCGGTCGGCGAGCAAGCCGTGCGCGTCTACGGCACACCCGACGCCGGCATGTGGGAGCTGCGCACACGCGCACGCGTGCACACCAGCTCGGCGCTGATGAGCTGGGCCGCCTGCGACCGGCTCTCCAAGATCGCGCGCACCCTGGAGCTGCCCGACCGCGCCGCCTACTGGCACGGCCATGCCGCGCGCATGAAAGAAGAGATTCTCGAAAAGTCCTGGTGCGAAGAACGCCAGGCCTTTGCCGAGAGCTTCGGCGGACACGAGCTCGACGCGAGCATCCTGCTGATGGTCGAGGTGGGCCTGATCGACGCGCGCGACCCGCGCTTCATCTCCACCGTGGACGCGATGGAAAAGTCGCTCTGCGACGGCCCCTACATGCGCCGCTACGAAGCGGCCGACGATTTCGGCAAGCCCGAGACCGCCTTCAACATCTGCACCTTCTGGCGCATCGACGCACTTGCCAAGATCGGCCGCAAGGCCGAGGCACGCCAGATCTTCGAGACCATGCTCGCGGCGCGCAACCCGCTGGGCCTGCTGTCCGAAGACACCCACCCGGTCACGGGCGAGATGTGGGGCAACTTTCCGCAGACCTATTCGATGGTCGGCATCATCAATGCGGCTGTGCGTCTGTCCGCTCCCTGGGATTCCTGCATATGACAACGACAGCCCCCCGGCTTTTCACTCGCTTCGCTCGTGTAACTCCACCCCCCGAGGGGGAGGCGCGGCCCGCCTTGGGGCGGCCCGGCGGCGGCCGCAGGGAGGCTCCATGAGTCGCCTCGTCGTCGTTTCCAACCGCGTGGCAGACCCACGCAAGCCCGCCGCCGGCGGCCTGGCCGTCGCACTCGGCGAAAGCCTCCAGCAAAGCGGCGGCCTCTGGTTCGGCTGGAGCGGCCAGATCGTGGAAGACGGCCCCACCGGCGAAGGCGAGCTGCACAAGCACCAGGCCGGCAAGGTCACGCTGGCCACCATCGACCTGAGCCGCGAGGACCACGACGCCTACTACCTGGGCTACAGCAACGACGTGCTCTGGCCGGTGTTCCACAACCGCCTGGACCTGGCCCACTTCGAGGCCGGCTTCATCGGCGGCTACCGGCGCGTGAACCAGCTGTTCGCGCGCAAGCTGCTGCCGATGCTGAAGGACGACGACATCATCTGGATCCACGACTACCACCTGATGCCGCTCGCCGCCGAGCTGCGCGCCATGGGATGCAAGCAGCGCATCGGCTTCTTCCTGCACATTCCGCTGCCGCCGCAGATCATCGTGGCGGCCATTCCGCAGCACGAGTGGCTGATGCGCTCGCTGTTCTCCTATGACCTGATCGGCTTCCAGGCCCAGCAGGACGTGCAGCACTTCGAGCACTACGTGCGCAACGAGGCGCACGGCGAGTACCTGGGCAACGACATGTACCGCGCCTATGGGCAGACGGTGCGATGCAGCGCCTTTCCGATCGGCATCGACGTGGACGAGTTCGTGGCGCTCACGCACGCCAAGGAATCGCGCGACATGTACGAGACCATGAAGCGCGAATACTCGAGCCGGCGCCTCCTGCTGGGCATCGACCGGCTCGATTACTCCAAGGGCATTCCGCAGCGGGTGCGCGCATTCCGCGAACTGCTCGCCAACTACCCCGAAAACCGGCGCAGCGCCACGCTGATCCAGATCGCCTCGCCCACGCGCGAGACGGTCGATGCGTACGGCGACATCCGGCGCGAACTCGAATCGCTGTGCGGCGCGATCAACGGCGACTACGGCGAGCTCGACTGGATGCCGGTGCGCTACATCCACCGCATGGTGGCGCGCAAGCGGGTGCCGGGGCTGTGCCGCGCAGCCGCGGTCGGACTGGTCACACCGTTGCGCGACGGCATGAACCTCGTCGCGAAGGAATACATCGCGGCGCAGGACCCGGCCGATCCGGGCGTGCTGGTGCTGTCGCGCTTTGCCGGTGCAGCGGAGCAGTTGAAGGAAGCGCTGCTGGTCAATCCGTACGACACCCACGGCACGGCGGAGACGGTGCAGCAGGCGCTGCAGATGCCGCTGGAAGAGCGGCGCGAACGACACCAGAAATTGCTGTCGCGCATCCGCGAGCAGGACATTCACTGGTGGCGACGCACCTTCCTCGACGCATTGCGCGAGGCGGCCAGCGAACGCTGAGGCTGCTGTTCGGGGCGGCGATCGCGCCGACGGGGTACCTTGCTCCGCGAATGTCCCCCGGCCTGCGGCCTCCTCCTTGATTTCGCTGCGCAAGGCACCCCATCGACGCGCTCGTTTTCAGAGCACTGGTTGATCGGCCGCACACCAACATCGCGTCCAAGTGCGCAGGGCATCGGGTGCTCCCCGCAGCGAAATCAAGGGGGAGGCCGCAGGCCGGAGGACATTCGCGGAGGGGAGTACCCGGTGGCCTGCGCACACGCCCTGAATACCCCCGCTACCAGCCAGTGAGCAGCCGCACGAAGCGCATCACAGGCCGAGCCTCCGAACAAGCCGAAGCCGGCGCGAGCGACACCGCCGGTACATGAACCCGCAGGTGCACAGGCGTCAACGCCGCCACCTCGATCCACCCGCCGTGCTCGATGCGATGCACATCGCCTTCGTCGAGCACCGTCTCGCTCATGAACACCGTGCCGCCGAACCAGCCCGGCGGCGACACGACCCGCACGCGCCCTTCGGCCACCTGCAGCCAGGTGCCCGCATCGACGCAGGTGCGCAGGGACTGGCCCGGCTCCAGGACGATGGAGTCGGGTGCTTGGGACAGGGTGGTGATCATGGCGGGCCTCGAAGGTGAGTGAAAAGCGATTCGGCGAGTCCAGATCGTAGAAATTCGGGCGCTCAAAAAACAGGCACAGCCAACGGCCATTCGCACCGGAACAGCCATCCGGCAGCCCATCTGTTATGGTCGTTTTCCCGTTCAACTGCATCTGTTTTTGGATGTCCGTTTGGGGGAGCATCGACGCCATGGACTCGCTACCGCTCTACCGGCAACTCGCAGCGCACTACGTGGACGCGATCCACACCGGCTCGCTCAAGCAGGGCGACAAGCTGCCATCGCTGCGCACCCTCATGCGCCTGCACGAGATCAGCCTCTCGACCGCGCTGCAGCTGTGCCGCGCGATGGAGAGCGACGGCTGGGTCGAGGCGCGCGACCGCTCGGGCTACTTCGTGCGCCGGCCGCAGCGCCTGGCCATCGCGCCGATGGAAGAACCGGTGGCCGACGTGCCGCCGGACCCCGCGCAGTTCGTCAACATGCGCACCCGCATGGCCACCTTCATGGCGCGCGGTCGGCATGCGGGCGTGAAGCTCAACTTCGCCATCGCACGCGCGGCCCCCGAGCTCTACCCGGCCGAGGCGCTGCGCAATTCGATGACGCGCGCGCTGCGCCAGCGGCCCGAGCTCTTGACCACCGCCTCGTCCCAGAAGGGCCATGAACAGTTCCGCGAAGCCGTGGCGCAACGCAACCTGCGCATCGGCATGACGGTGTCGCCCGACGAGGTGCTGGTCACCAACGGCTGCATCGAGGCGCTGAACCTCGCGCTGCGCGCCGTCGCCAAGCCCGGCGACACCGTGGCCGTGGAATCGCCCACTTTCTACGGCCTGCTGCAGGTGCTCGAGAGCCTGGGCATGCGCGCGCTGGAAATTCCCACCAGTCCGCAGACCGGCATCTCGATCGAGGCGCTGGACCTGGCCATCCACACCTACGACGACATCAAGGCCGTGGTGGTGGTGCCGCATCTGCAGAACCCCATCGGCAGCGTGATGCCCGATGCCCACAAGCAGCGCCTCGTGCAGCTGTGCGAGAGCCACGGCATTGCGCTCGTCGAAGACGACACCTACAGCGACCTGGTGGAGGCCGAGGTGCCGCTGCGCGCGGCCAAGTCGTGGGACCGCACGGGCAACGTGATCTATTGCGCCTCGCTGCACAAGGTGCTGGCGCCGGGCCTGCGCTTGGGCTGGATCACCGCCGGGCGCTGGCATGCGCAGGTGGAAATGCTCAAGTACGCGCAGACGCGCAACAACGAGGCGCTGGCGCAGATCGCCGCGGGCGAGTTCATTGCGAGCGGCGCTTACGACCGCCACCTGCGGCGCCTGCGCGACCGGCTGCACGTGCAGCGCGACCAGACGGCGGACGCCATCGCGAAATACTTTCCGCCGGGCACGCGGCTGAACCTGCCGCGCGGCGGCCTGCAGCTGTGGGTCGAGCTGCCCGAGCAGCGCTCCTCGGTCACCGTGTTCGAGGCGGCGCTGCGCGAGCAGATGCTGGTGTCGCCGGGCGCGCAGTTCTCCAACTCGGGGCGCTTCGACAACTACCTGCGCATCAACTGCGGCTGGCCGTATTCGAAGGCGGTGGATGCGGGGCTGCAGCGGCTGGGCGAGATCGTGTCGGCCACGCGCAAGACACCGCGCGCGCCGGCCGGCTAGACGATGTAGAAAACGACCGCATCGCGGCGCTCGGCCGCCGCGGCGAAGAAGCGCTTCACGCCTTCCATGAAATCCGCGAGGTCCTCGGCGCCGTTCTGCCACACCTTCGCCCAATAGAGCTCGGCGAACTGCGCCGGTTCGCCGGTGAACCGCGCCATCGCTTCCGGCACGCTGCGCCGCGCCAGCCGGGCCGCCGCGCGCTCGACATGGCTGGCAGTGAGGTAGATGCAGCCCAGGCCGTCGGTGCCATCGAGCTCTTCGCCGTCCACCGCCTCGGGCAGCAGCGCGCGCACCACGTCCCAGGCCTGCTCGACCGTCTGGCTGGCGTGCGGTCCGCCCTGGTCCTCGGGGGAATGGAGGAAACCCGACACGCTGGACGGATCGATGACCAGCCCGCGCAGCCGGTAGCGGTCGAAGGCGTAGAACGCCGCGCCGATGCTCACGTGCTCGGCTCCAGGCGCGCGGCTCGGGCGACCGCCGCCAGCGCGAGGCTCACGTTGTCGATGTTGCGTTGCGCGTTCGCGAGATTGCCGAAGTGGTCGGGCGCACAGATCTGGTTGAGCAACAGCGTGCGCTTGAAGTGCTTCAGCGCCTCGCGCAGGTCGCCCTCTTCCTGCGCGATCAGGCCCAGGTCGTTGTGGGCGGTGGCCGCGCTGGTGGAAATGCCCCGGCAGCTGCGCTCCTGGATCGCCAGCGCGCGTTCGAACAGGGGCTTGGCATGCTCGGCCTCGTTGAGCGACATGTGGAGCTGGGCGAAATTGATCAGCAGGTCGGAATGCAGGTCGGCGTCGCCCTCGCCGGGCGGGAGCTTGTCCAGGTGCACCATGGCCCGTGCGTAGCAGAGCTCGGCCTTCTGGTCCTGGTCGGTGTTCGTGTAGAGAAACGCCAGGTTGTTGAAGGCGCGCACCACGTCGTCGGTCGAGGCGCCCTTGCTCAGCGCCACGGCCATCGCGATGGTCTTCTTGTAGAGGACCTCCGCCTCGTCGGAGCGGCCGGCATCGGCGTGCAGCAGCGCCAGCGTGTTGGTCGGGCCGAGCCGCCAGCCATCGTCCAGGCCCAGCTGGTCGATGATGGCCAGGCACTCGTCCAGCAGGGACGCGGCCTTGTCGTGCCACTGCAATTGCCGGCAGATCTCCGCATGGCTGATGAGGTGGAACACGACCGCCTTGCCGGCCCCGCCGCACAGCTGGCGGCTGGTTTCCACGGCCTCGGCGCAGAGCTTCTCGGCGAGCGCCAGGTCGCGCCGCTCGAAGGCGGCCTTGTAGTGTTTCTCCCGGTCTTCGAGCAGGTCCAGCAGGACGGTGTCGTTCCCGGCGCCACCACCGGCGGGCAGGCCCGCGCGAAGCTGGCGGGCGCTGCGTTCATCGCCGATGCCGGCCAGGGTCATGGCCAGTGCCTTGCGCACGATCTCCATGTCTTCCGCCGGCATGCCGATCCGGCGGCCGATGGCCAGGCTTTCCTCCAGGCTGGCCTTGGCCTCGTCGAGGGCCTTGAACTGGTAGCAGGCCTGCCCGTGCATGCACAGCGACATCGCGAGGTTCCGGTGCGGCCCCTTGAAGACCTTGCGCGCGCTCGCGACGATCTGCTCGCCCAGCGCCACGGCCTTCGCCCAGTCGTGCGTCTCGGCGGCGACGGCGAAGCGCTCGCGCAGTTCGTCGGCATGGTTGAGCGCTTCGAGGTCGTAGGCCTTGGCGGTGGGGCGGCGCGCGGCGCTGCTTTCGTCCTGCCGCTTCAGGCGCAGGTGCACCCAGTAGATGTCCAGCAGCAGCCAGGGGCCCAGCAGGCCGAGCGCGAACCGCGAGCCCGGCAGGTTGCCGACGCCGACGAGGAGCAACAGCAATTGAGCCGCTCCGCCCAGATAGCTCCCCAGATAGAAGCGATGCGCCCCCAGGAAGCCGCCCACCACCAACAGCAGCCAGGCGAACGACTTGCGGCGGGGAGACAGAGGGAGCGGCATGGTTCGCCGAGGGTGATCGCGGCGCGGTCGCTCAGTCCAGAAGCGCCAGTGCCGCGTAGTCGCCGACCTTCTCGCCGAGCCCCGCGGGCACCAGCAGCACGCCGCGGGTGAGCGGCATCAGCTTGCCGTCGATCTGCGCCTGCAGCCGGGGCAGCAGGAAATCGCGGTGGTGCCAGAACACGCTGCCGCCGAGGCTGATGCGCTGCAGGTCCAGCGTGATGATCATGTTGTAGAGCATGCGGCCCATCACCCGGCACAGCGCATCCACGATTTCCAGCGAATGCGGCTCGCCGGCCGAGGCGGCCGAAAACAGGTCGGGGGCGGGTTGGCCGAAGCGGCGCGAGATCGAGTTGCCGGCGACCAGCGCCTCGACGTCGCCCAGGTTGCCGCAGCCGCAGAGCGCGCCGCTGGCATCGTCGACCACGAAGCTGTGCCCTGCGTGGCCTGCATTGCCGTTCTTGCCGCGCAGCGCGCGACCGTCGACGCAGAGACCGACGCCCACGCCGGTGCTCCAGGTGGCATAGGCGCAGTGATCGAATCCCTTGAGCGCGCCCCAGTGGCGTTCGGCCTCCAGGCCGGCCACCGCGTCGTTCTCGACACGCACCTGCCCGAAGCGCCTGGCCAACGGGGCTTCGATGATCGCGGTCATCCACTGGTTGGGCAGGCCCCGCGCCGGACCGGCGATGCCGCCGCAGATATTGGGCGTCGCGAGCTCGACCATGCCGTCGTGCAGCTCGAAGGGGCCGGTCGACGACACGCCCACGCGTTCGATCGTCGCGGGGTCGATGCCTTGCTCGGCACAGACCTCGTCGATCATCCGAAGGATCTGCACCGCCACGGCGTCGTTGTCGCCGGTCTTGGCGGTCGGCTCGCTGCGGCGGCCGACCAACGGCGCATCGCTCGAAGCGGAAAGGCTCACGGCCACCTTGGTGCCGCCGATGTCAACGCAGGCTCTCATTGCGGTTTTTCTTTTCTCTACAAAAGGCGCGCCACCAGCGCCGCGATCATGCTGAGCACCATGGTGCTTCCAATCGGCAGCTGCCAGTCGCGGCCGAAGGCGCGAAACTCGAAATCGCCGGGCAACCGTCCGAAGCCGAAGCGGCGCAGCCACGCGGTCAACCCGCTCATGAGCACCAGTGCAAGGACGACGACGATCAGCCAGCGGAACATGGGGACAGTCTAGGCCGCGAGGACGGCCATGGCTTGTCGGTGAAGCTCGGGCGTTGCGGCGGCAATCACCCGGCCGTCGGACTTCAGGCCCAGCGGCTGGCCCCGCCAGTCGGTGATGACACCGCCCGCAGCCTCGATCAGGCCGGCGGGGCCGAGGTAGTCGTAGGGCTGCAGGCCGGTTTCCACCACGAGGTCGATGGTGCCGCCGGCCAGTTGCGCGTAACCGTAGCAGTCCCCGCCGAAGCGGCGCATCGCGCACTGGCGGCTGAGCCGGTCGAACGCTTGCCAGTCGGCGGGCGCAAAGATGTCGGGCGAGGTGGTGACGATGCGGGCCTTGGCCACTTCGGTGCAGTTGCTCACGCGCACCGGCTGGCCATCGCGCGTGGCGCCCTGGCCGCCGTCCTTGCTGTTGATGCCGATCCAGCGCTCTTTCAGCACCGGCATGTCGATCATGCCGAGCACCACGCGCGCTCCTTGCATCACGCCGATCAGCGTGCCCCAGAGCGGGGAGCCAGTGATGAAGCTGCGCGTGCCGTCGATGGGGTCCAGCACCCAAATGCGTTCGGCATCGAGCCGCTCGGGGCCGTGCTCCTCGCCGTAGATGCCATCGGCCGGCACGCGCTGGCCGAGGATCTTGCGCATCGCCGTCTCGGCCGCGCGGTCGGCCAGCGTGACGGGGCTCTCGTCGGCCTTGGTGATGATGTCCAGCGGCGTGCGGAAGTAGTGCATCGACTGCGCGGCGGCCGCATCGGCCAGCGCCTCTGCAATGGTCGGCAGTTCGGGAGTGGGAGAGCTCATGGAAGAGTGAACGCGAGCCAAAACTGCGATTAGACCCGAGCCGGCGTCGGTTTGACACGACAAGGGCTGCCGCCTTGGTACGCCGCCCCGGAGATTTCGAAACATGACGAAAGCGATGGATTCGCGCCGAGGGCAAGGCGCAAACCGCAGCGATACCCGTAGGTATCGCGAGGATTTGCAACGCCCCCATCGGGGCGAAGACGCGCTTTCGTGTTTCGACATCTCTGGGGCGGCGTACTAACATGGCGCGAAAATTGCCAGCGATAGGACAAATGGCCTCTTTCAAACTCCTGCGCACCGCGCTGCTCGCCCTGCTGCTCGGTGCCTCTGCCCTGCTGGCCCAGGCCACCCCTTCGGCTGCCGAAGAAAAGCTGATCGACACGCTGATCCAGCGCGTGTCGAAGATGAATGCGATGGTGTTCCTGCGCAACGGCAACGAGTACAACGCCGCCGATGCCGCCAAGCACATGCAGGCCAAGTACGACTATTTCAAAAAGGAACTGGCCACGGCCGAGGACTTCATCGAACGCTGCGCCTCGCGCTCGGAGATGACCGGGCAGGCCTACAAGGTCAAGCTCAACGACGGCGCAGTGCGGGACGCCAACGAGTTCCTGAACAGCGAGCTGCGCGCGCTGCGGCAGCTGGCGAAGAAGTCGAGCGGCTGAGCGGGCGCAGCTTCATCAGCGCTGCTGGCCCCAGCGCCGCACCGTCAGGCGCTCCAGTGTCTTGAAGCCCAGGCTTTCCACCAGCAGGCCGATCAGCACCACCATCGCCAGACCCGCGAACACGCGGTCGGTGTAGAGCTCGTTGCGGTTCTGGAAGATGTACCAGCCGAGCCCGCCCTTGCCCGACGAGGCACCGAACACCAGCTCGGCTGCGATCAGCGTGCGCCACGCAAACGCCCAGCCGATCTTCAGGCCCGAAAGAATCGACGGCAGCGCGGCCGGCACCAGGATCTGCAGCACGTAGCGCAGGCCCTTGAGCCCGTAGTTGCGCCCCGCCATGCGCAAGGTCTCGGGCACACCCTGGAAGCCTGCATAGGTGTTGAGCGCCAGCGGCCACAGCACCGAATGGATCAGCACGAACACCAGGCTGCCGCGCCCAAGGCCGAACCACAGCAAGGCGAGCGGCAGCAGCGCGATGGCGGGCAGCGGGTTGAACATGGAGGTGAGCGTGTCCAGCAGGTCGCGGCCGATCTGCGTGGACACCGCGAGCGTGGTGAGCCCGAAGGCCAGCAGCACGCCGGCCAGATAGCCCTGCAGCAGCACGGCCAGCGAGATGCGCACCTTCTCGATCAGCTCGCCGCTGGCCAGCCCCTCGAACAGGGCCGAAGCGGTGGCGGTGAAAGTCGGCAGCAGCAGGTCGTTGTTCTGCCAGCGCGCCGCGAGCTCCCAGAGCACGGCGATGACAACGAGGATCAGGCCCTTGCGCACGCCGGCCTGGGCCCAGATGCGGGCGGGCAGCGGCAACGTGCGTTCGAGCGGGACTTCGGTGAAGGGCTCGAGCGTGCGTTCGTATTCGGGGCGGATCGGCGGGACGATGGCGCTCATGCGTCGGCCTCCGCATGCGCTTGCTCTTCTTCGAACAGCATGTCGTGAATACGCTGCGCCGTGCCTTGGAACTCCGCCCCGCCCAGGCTCGCAAGCGAGAAGCCGTGGCTGTTGACCTCGGCGCGCATGCGCCCCGGATGCGGCGACAGCAGCGCCACGCGATTGCCCACCACCAGCGCCTCTTCGATCGAGTGCGTGACGAACAGCAGCGTGAAACGCACCTCGTCCCACAGCTCGAGCAGCTCCTGCTGCATCTTGCGACGCGTGAGCGCGTCGAGCGCGGCGAAGGGCTCGTCCATCAGCAGCACGCGCGGCTGCATCGCGAGCGCACGCGCAATCGCCACGCGCTGCTTCATGCCGCCGGAGAGCTGGTGCGGATGCACGTCGGCGAACTTGGCGAGGCCCACCTTGTCGAGGTAGTGCAGTGCGCGCTCGGCGGCTTCCTTCTTGCCGAGCGTGCGCGATGCGAGCAGTGGAAACATGACGTTCTGCTTCACCGTCTTCCACGGCGGCAGCTGGTCGAACTCCTGGAACACGACGATCCGGTCGGGGCCGGGCTGCGTCACGCGCTGGCCGTCCAGGCGGATCTCGCCTTCGACCGGCGCAATGAAGCCGCCCACGGCCTTCAGCAGCGTGGACTTGCCGCAGCCCGAGGGGCCCAGCAGCACGAAGCGATCGGCGGCATGGACGTCGAAGCTCACGCGGTGCGTGGCCCGGACGACGCGCTCGGGGGTGCGGTATTCGAGGCTGACGCTGTCGACCTGGAGCAGCGGCGCGAGGTCTTGCCCCCTCTCCCGCTCGCGGGAGAGGGTTGGGGTGAGGGCCGGTGGCGATGCCAAAGGCTCCCCCCTCACCCCCGCCCTCTCCCGATGGGAGAGGGAGTCAGCCCCGGAGGGCAGCACGGCCGCGTTGCTCACTCAATTCCCCGAACTGTTCTGCGCATCGTCGAAGAAATAGTCCTTCACCGACGCCGGCTTGTTCTTGATCGCCCCCACCCGGTGCATGAATTCCGCCAGCGGGTACGTGTTCTGCGGCGTGGTCTTGAACTGCACTTCGGGGTTCTTGATGATCTTGAGCAGCAGGTCGCGGTCGAGCTTCGCGTTGCTCACCTTCAGGTAGATGTCGGCCGCCTTCTCGGGATTGGCCGTGACGAACTTGGCGGCTTCATCGAGCGCATCGACGAAGGCCTTGTAGGTCTTGGGGTTCTCGTTGCGGAATTTCTCGGTGGCGTAGAGCACCGTGGCCGAAGCGGGACCGCCGAGCACCTGGTACGAATTGAGCACGATGTGCGCATTCGGATTGCCTGCGAGTTCCTGTTCCTGGAACGGCGGATTGCCGAAGTGGCCCGTGATCTCGGTGCCGCCCTTGATGATGGCCGCTGCCGCGTCGGGGTGCGGCAAGGCCACGCTGATCTTGTCGAGCCGGTTGAATTCCTTGTCGCCCCACAGCTTGGCCGAGGCGAACTGCAGCACGCGCGACTGCACCGACACGCCCACGGCGGGCAGCGCGATGCGGTCCTTCTCGGTGAAGTCGGCGATCGTCTTCACGTTCGGGTTGTTGCTCACCAGGTAGTACGGGAAGTTGCCCAGCGACGCCACGCCCTTGACGTTCTGCTTGCCCTTGGTGCGGTCCCACAGCGTGAGCAGCGGGCCCACGCCGGCACCCGCGATCTCGATGTTGCCGGAGAGCAGCGCGTCGTTCACCGCCGAGCCGCCCGAGAGCTTGATCCACTCGACCTTGGCATCGACGCCCGCGGCCTTCGCGTGCTTCTCGATGAGCTTCTGCTCCTGCGCGACGTTGAGCAGCAGGTAGACGATGCCGAACTGCTCGGCGATGCGGATCTGGCCCTCGGCATGCGCGGCAAGACTGCCGGCGAGGAGACCGAGGCCGGTAACGAATGCAGCGGCCTTGCGTGTGAAGCGGTTCATGAAAGAGCGGTCCGGAAAAAGAAGGATCAGAAAGGCGTGTCGCCGACGATGGTGGTGCGATTGAGGCGGCGGCGCAGGTGATCGGGCGTGCCAGCGGCCAGGTGCATCAGCGAGCGGTTGTCCCAGAAAACCAGGTCGTGCGGCGCCCAGGTGTGGCGGTACACGAACTCGGGCTTCACGCTGTGCGCAAACAGCTCGGCCAGCAGCGCATCGCTTTCATCCTGCGGCAGGCCGACGATGCGCGTCGTGAAGTGTTCGCTGACGAAGAGCGCCTTGCGGCCCGTCTCCGGATGCCTGCGCACCACGGGCTGCACGGCGGGCGCGACCTGGTCGATCTGCGCCTGCGAGAGCTTGGGGCGCCACGGATTCTTGGCGCGCAGCTCTTCGTACTTGGCAAGGTAGCTGTGCTCTGCTTTCAACGGCAGGATGCGCTGCTGCAGATCGGCCGGCAGCGACTCCCATGCAAGGTGCTGGTCGGCGAAGAGCGTGTCGCCGCCTTCGTCTGGCAGCTCTTGCGCATGCAGCAGCGACCCGAGGCTGGGCTTGGGCTTGTACGAGATGTCCGAGTGCCAGTAGACGCCCGCATCGCCCAGCCCGATGGGCTCGCCGTTCTCCTTGATGTTGGAGACGATCAGGATCTCGGGGTGGTTCTTGAGCTGGAACTGGTGCAGCACATGGATTTCCAGCGGGCCGAAGCGGCGGCTGAATTCGATGTGCTCGGCGGGGGTGATCTGCTGGTTGCGAAATACCACGACGTGGTGGTCGAAGTGCGCGCGGTGGATGCGGGCGAAGTCTTCGGCGTTGATCGGCTTCGAGATGTCGAGGCCGAGGATTTCGGCGCCGACCGGGGCGACGAAGGGGCGCACTTCGAAGTGCTGCGCGGCGGCCTCGGGGGGAAGAACGGCAGTCATGCTGCGAATGTAGGGGGCGGTGGGGCGTTCTCCAACGAACTCTTTGTTGCTAGCTTATGACCCTGCTTTTTTAAACCCGGATTTTTTGAGGGCGGGGGCCGGGTCTCGGCCCGGCGGCCGACTTACTTTCTTTTGCTTCGCCAAAAGAACGTAAGCAAAGAAAAGGCGACCCTGCTGTCTGCGTCCCTCCGCTTCGCTGCGGGCAACCTGCGGTGCTCACGTTTCGCGGGGTCTCGCCCAAACTCGCTGCGCTCAAACAAGGGCGAGCCCTGATCCGCGAAACGCTCCGCTCCTCGGCGCATACAGAAGGGCGTTGGGGCACGCCATCGCTGCGCTCGGCAAGTTCACGGGCCTTTGCTTCGCTCGGCTTGGATTGGCTCCCTCTCCCCTTGGGGAGAGGGCTGGGGTGAGGGTCAGCGGCGTAGCTATCGAGCGCTCTGCCTGCCCCCATCCCAGCCTTCCCCCAGAGGGGGAAGGAGCAAGTCCGGCGCCAAGCGAAGCAAAGGCCCGTGTGGTCTCCACCCCTCTGGCTGCGCCGAGGAGCGCAGCGTTTCGCGGATCAGGGCTCGCCGCTGTCTGAGCGCAGCGAGTTCGGCGAGACCCCGCGAAACGCGAGCACCGCAGGTTGCCCCGTAGCAACGCGAAGGGGTCGCAGACAGTGGGGTCGCCTTTCTTTTGCCTACTTTTCTTTGGCGAAGCAAAGAAAAGTAGGTCGCCCGCCGGGGCGAGTCCCGGCCTCGGAAAGCGAACGAAGCAGCAGGATTCAGAGCGTATGGCTGCGATCACCTTCAGCAAACCCTATCGCATCCCAAGCCGAGCCAACCGCAAACCCGATCACCTTGAACAGCTCCCCCATCTCATGCTCATGAATCAGCCGGGCCGCCATCGCCCGCTCAGCCACAGAGCCTTTTTCCATCAATGACACCAACCCGCAATTCAGCAGAAACCGCGCCTGGCTGGTGTAGCCCAGCACCTCAAGCCCCGCGTCCTGCCCAGCCAGCGCGATCCCGGTGAAATCGACATGCGCCGTGATGTCCTTGTAGCCCACGTCGGCCAGCGGATCGCCATCGGCCTGGTGCGCGCGATGGCACATCACCGTGCCCATGTGCCGCTGCGGGTGGTAGTACTCGCCCTCGGGAAATCCGTAGTCGATGAGGAAGGCCGCGCCCCTCTCCAGCCGATCCGCCAGCGTGGCAACGAAGGCCCGCGCCTGCGGATGGATCTCGGTGAGGTAGTCATGCTCGCCCGGCACATCGACCGGCGGCCGCAACTCGGTCGCGCGGTCCGCCCAGGTCCAGCCGTCGTTGCCGGCGTTGCGCACCACGCCGCGCTCGAACCACTGGCCTTTCACGCGAGCGAGCAACTGCACGGGCATCGCATCGAGCACCTCGTTGCCGACCACCACGCCCTGCATCTTTTCGGGCAATTCGTTCAGCCACTCGACCCGGTCCGCATACCGGACCAGCGCCTGCTGCTGCCGCTCGCGCAGGGTGCCGGAGAGATCGACGATGCGGTAGCGCACATCGCTGCGCCCCATTTCGTCGAGCGCGTGCAGCAACTGCACCGCGAGCGCGCCGGAGCCGGCGCCGAACTCCCATACCGTGTCGGTGCCGGTCTTCTCCAGCGCCTCGGCCACCTGCGCCGCGAGCGTCTGGCCGAACATCGGGGTGAGTTCGGGCGCGGTCACGAAGTCGCTGCCCGAAGAGGGCATGTGGCCGAACTTGGCTGAGGTGTTGGCGTAATAGCCCAGGCCGGGGGCATACAGGGCGAGCGCCATGAAGCGGTCGAAGCCGATCCAGCCGCCGGCGCGTTCGACGGCGCGGGCGATCAGGTGGTCGAGGGCGGTGGGTAAACTGTTCGGGGTCTTTGTCGTCACCCTGCCATTCTCCCTCCGTCCTCGCATGAGCACCGCCTCCCCTGACTCCACCCGCCGCACCGTCCTGGTCACGGGCGCAGGCCGACGCCTGGGCCGCGAGATCGCGCTGGCGCTCGCCGCGGGCGGCTGGCAGGTGGCGGTGCACTACCGCAACTCGCGCGCCGATGCCGAAAAGACAGTGGCCGATTGCGCCGCGCTCTCGGGTGATTCCGCGCTGTTCGAGGCCGATCTCGAAGACGAGCAAGTCACGCGCGCTCTGCTGCCGCGTGTGGCGGCGCGCTTTCGCAGCGTCGATGCGGTGGTGCACAGCGCCGCGCTCTTCGAGCATGACGATGCCGCCAGCTTCAGCTATGCGCTCATGGAACGCCATGCACGCAGCAACACGGGTGCGGCCATCCTGCTGGCGCAGGCGCTGCACGACCACCTCGCTCGGCGCGATGCACAGGGCGCCGTCGTGCACCTGCTCGACCAGAAGCTCTGGAATCCGAACCCCGATTTCCTGAGCTACACGCTCTCCAAGGCCGCGCTGGAAGCCGCCACGCCGATGCTCGCGCTGGCCCTTGCGCCGCGGGTGCGCGTGGTGGGTGTCGCGCCGGGCCTCACCTTGCCCAGCCACATGCTGGACGACGACAAGTTCGCGCAGTTGCACAAGCTGTCGCCGCTGGGCCGCTCGTCCACGCCGGCCGACGTTGTCGCCACCGTGAAATTCGCGCTGGAGAACGGCTCGATCACCGGCACCACGCTGCTGGTGGACGGCGGCCAGCACCTGATGAAATTCGAGCGCGATTTCTCGCTCATGTGAGCACCACCATGTCTTCCTCCCACACCCATGGCCGCCAGACCCTCACCCTGCTGGGCCTGCGCTTCAACGCCAACCTCGGCATCCTCGACCACGAGAAGGTGGCGCCGCAGCCGATCCAGGTCGATGCCGAACTCAGCATGGGCCAGCAGCCGCTGCTGCCGCAGGACGACGACATCTTCCACGTGCTCGACTACGGGAAGGTGCGACTGATCATCATCGACGAGTGCACCGCCGAACACGTCAACCTGCTGGAGAGCCTGATCGGCAAGGTGGTGCACCGCCTGCTGCAACTGCCTGGCGTGCTGGGCGTGCGGGTGAAGATCGCCAAGCTCGAAATCTTCGACGACTGCGAAGTGGCGATCCGCATGGAAGCCGGGGAATGGTGATCCAAGGCAAAATCGGGGTCCTTTCCCCCGATTTGCCTGAAGTAGCCCACCAATGAATGCCGTCTGGATCGACGAGGCGCCTGCCGACGCCACGACCGTCGCCTCGCCCACGAACTCGCTGAAGATAGAACGCGAGACGCACAAGCTCGAGAAGCGCCTGTGCCGCGAGGTCGGCCGCGCGATCGTCGACTACAACATGATCGAAGAGGGCGACAAGGTCATGGTGTGCGTCTCGGGCGGGAAGGACAGCTACGCGATGCTGGACATCCTGCTCAAGCTGAAGGCACGCGCGCCCATTCACTTCGACATCGTCGCGGTCAACCTCGACCAGAAACAGCCCGGCTTTCCCGAAGAGGTGCTGCCCAAGTACCTGAGCGAGCTCGGCGTGGCCTTCCACATCGAGAACCAGGACACCTACAGCATCGTCAAGCGCGTGATTCCCGAGGGCAAGACGACCTGCGGCCTCTGCAGCCGCCTGCGCCGCGGCATCCTGTACCGCGTGGCGGACGAACTGGGCGCCACCAAGGTCGCGCTGGGCCACCACCGCGACGACATGCTGCAGACCTTCTTCCTCAACATGTTCTTCGCCGGCAAGTTGAAGAGCATGCCGCCCAAGCTGGTGAGCGACGACGGCAAGCACATCGTGATCCGCCCGCTCGCCTATGTGGCCGAGAAAGACCTGGTGCGCTGGGCACAGCACCGCGAGTTCCCGATCATTCCGTGCACCCTCTGCGGCAGCCAGGAAAACCTGCAGCGCAAGCAAGTCGGCGAGATGCTGCGCGAGTGGGACAAAAAGCATCCCGGCCGCGTGGAGAACATGTTCACCGCGCTGCAGAACGTGGTGCCTTCGCACCTGCTGGACGGAACGCGGCACGACTTCAAGGGTCTGAAGGCGACGGGCGTGGCCGACGACGATGGCGACAAGGCCTTCGACACGCCCTCCTTCGATTTGCTCTCCCAGGCACCCGCCGCCCTTCGCATCGTCCAGGGCTGATCAGGCACCCAGGGGAATTTTGGGCATCGCTGCCCGGAGACCCTTTATGAAACGCGCGTTCCCCGCTCTTCTTTTAGTAGCAGCAGTAGCCGCCCTCAGCGGCTGCGCCACCTCCTGGGTGGTCGACAGCGATGTGAAGAGTTTTTCATCGATCGGCACCGTGCCGCCCGGCGCCACCTACCGCTTCGACCGCCTGCCCTCGCAGCAGGCCGACACCGCCCGGCAGGACGCACTCGAGGCAATGGCCGCCGCCGCGCTCGACAAAGTAGGCCTGCGCCGCGACGACGCCAAGCCGGAATACAGCGCGCAGATCGGCGCCCGCGTGACCGCCGGGCTCTCCCCCTGGGCCGACCCGTGGCTTTTCGACGGCCCCTGGGGCCATGGCTACGGCGGCGGATACGGCTATGGCCGCCGCTTCTACGGTGGCGGCTGGTACGGCGGCCCGGCCTACTTTCCACCGGCGGCCAACCCCTGGTACGAACGCGAAGTGAGCATCGTGCTGCGCGAGGCAGGCTCGAACCGCGTGGTCTACGAGACCCGGGCCCGCAACGACGGCCCCTACAACGCGAGCGCGGCGATCCTTGCGGTGATGTTCCAGGCTGCGCTGCAGGGCTTCCCGAATCCGCCGCAGGGCGAGCGGCGGGTGAACATCGACCTGGCCCCGGCCCGAAAGTAGTGCACTTCTAGAATCGGCCGGATGCAAGAAGCCACCCGACTGATCGCCGTTCGCCACGGCGAGACCGCCTGGAACCTCGACACCCGCATCCAGGGCCACATCGACATCGGGCTCAACGCCACCGGCCTCTGGCAGGCGCAGCGGGCGGGCCAGGCACTGGCCGACGAAGACATTGGTGCGATCTACGCGAGCGACCTCTCGCGCGCCTGGCAGACCGCCGAGGCCATCGCCAAACCGCACGGCCTGACCGTGCAATCCGAGCCGCGCTTGCGCGAGCGGGCCTTCGGTCATTTCGAGGGCATGAGCTTTGCCGAGATCGAGGCCAGGCTGCCGGAGCAGGCCAGGCGCTGGCGCTGGCGCGATCCCGAGTTCGAACCCGAAGGCGGCGAAAGCCTGCTGACCTTCCGCGACCGCGTGACGGGTGTGGCCGCGGAACTGGCGGCGCGCCACCCGGGCGAGCTCGTGGTGCTGGTCGCGCACGGCGGCGTGATGGATGTGCTCTACCGCGCGGCCACCCGCCAGGCGCTGCAGGCGCCGCGCACCTGGCAACTGGGCAATGCCGCCATCAACCGCATGCTGTGGACGTCCGGCGGGTTCAGCCTGGTGGGCTGGAGCGACACCGCGCACCTGGCTGCCGGTAACGCGCTCGACGAGACGACCTCCTAGTGCGCTGTCCCGCAAAGGGCTGCGCCCGGTGACCTTGCCAAGCACAGGAATGAAAAGAATAAATTCCGAACCCTCGGCCTATGCCAGCTGGGACGCCTCCCTGGCCCTCTCGACCCCATGGATGGCAGCCACCGACCTGGGCAGCGTGGTCAAGTTGGCAACCGGGGACGTGCTGGCCCGCCAAGGGGAGCGGCACAGCTATTTCTATCTGCTTCGATCCGGATTTGTTCACTCGACCATCCAGCGAAGCAATGGCGCCGAATTTCTGCTCGAGATATTCGGGCCGGGTGCCATCTTTGGCGAAGGCCCGGCATTTGCCGACCGGCCCCGCCCGACCACCACGCGAGTGGCGGAGCCTGCGATCCTCAGCCGCTATCTGCCGGCGGATATCACCCGGAAATTCGCCACCATGCCCGAGCTTGCGGCCTCGCTCATTCAACTCCTCGGCTTCAAGAATCAGATGATTGTTGAAAAGCTTGCGGGCGTTGCGTCAGCGGCCCCCAGAGAGCGGGTGGTCGATCTGCTGCTGCGTATGGCGCGATTGCAATCGAGCGGCGATTTTTCGGCGACACAGGAACCGGGGAATTTCCAGGTCGATCTCACGCACGAGAAAATTGCCGCCATGACCGCATTGAGCCGGGTCACGGTGACGAGAACGCTGAACCAGCTGTCGAGGGACGGGGTCATCGAGACACGGCCCAGGCAGGTCATCATTCATGACGCTTCTGCGTTGCGTCGTTTGCAGTACAAAAACAGCTGACTCTCCGACGGCTGCCTTGCAGTTCAGGCATGCGCCGCCGTGTCTCCGGCCACGCCCGTGTCAGCCTTCTTCGCCTCGCCCGGCAGTTCCACCATCGGCCCGGTGCCGCTGTAGCGGTCGAGCGCCAGGTAGATCGCGGGTGTGATGTAGAGCGTGATCACCTGCGAGAAGATCAGCCCGCCCACCACCGCCACGCCCAGCGGCTGGCGCAGTTCGGCGCCGGCGCCCAGGCCCAATGCGAGCGGCAGCGCGCCCATCAACGCGGCCAGCGTGGTCATGAGGATGGGGCGGAAGCGCAGCCGGCAGGCTTCGCGGATCGCATCGACCGGCTTCATGCCTTCGGTGCGCTGCGCATCGAGGGCGAAGTCAATCATCATGATCGCGTTCTTCTTCACGATGCCGATCAAGAGCAGGATGCCGATGGTCGCGATCAGCGTGAGGTCGAAGCCGAAGATCTTGAGCGACAGCAGCGCGCCCACCGCCGCCGAGGGCAGCCCCGCCAGAATGGTCAGCGGATGGATGTAGCTCTCGTACAGCACGCCCAGCAGCACGTAGATGACCAGCACCGCCAGCACCAGCAGCACCGCCTGGCTCGACTGCGAGCTCTGGAACACCGCCGCATCGCCGCCGTAGGTGGTGATGATCGACTGCGGCATGTTCAGCTCGCTCTTGAACTGGTCGATCTTCGCGGTCGCGTTGCCCAGCGGCACGTCGGGCGCGAGGTTGAACGACACCGTCACCGCCTGCAACTGCCCCTGGTGGTTGACCGAGGTCGGTCCCACGGTGCGCTTGATGCTCGAGAAGGCCGACAGCGGCACCAGCTTGCCCGAGGTGCTGCGCACCGACAGGCGCGAGACGTCGTCTTCGAACTGCCGGTCGCTGTCGGCGGCCGAGAGGATCACCTGGTAGGTGTTGCTCGCGGCGTAGATGCTGCCGATCTGCCGGTCGCCGTACGCGTTGTAGAGCGCGGTGCGCAGGTCGCCGACCGCCACGCCGAGCACGCCGGCCTTGTCGCGGTCGATCTCCAGCGTGGCCTGCAGGCCACGGTTCTGCGAATCGCTGGTGACGTCGCGGAAGGCCGCGTCGGCACGCATGCGCTCCATGAGCTTCGTGGACCAGGGCACCATCTCGCCGGCGTTCACGCTCTGCAGCGTGTACTGGAAGCGCGCCTTGCTCTGGCGCCCGCCCAGGCGCAGGTTCTGCACCGGCTGCATGTAGACGGCAATGCCCGGGATCTCGCGGAAGCGCTGGCGCAATGATTCGAGCACCTTGGCCATCTGCGGGCGCTCGCTGCGCGGCTTGAGCACGGCGAACAGGCGCCCCGAGTTCTGCGTGGCGGTCGGGCCGCCCACGCCGACGAAGGAGCTCACGTAATCGACGCTGGGGTCGTCCTTGAGCGTCGCGGCCACACGGTCCTGCAGCACTTTCATGGCGGTGAAGGAAATGTCTTCGGCCGCCTCGGTCGTGATCTGGATCTGGCCGATGTCTTCCTCGGGGAAGAAACCCTTCGGAATGGTGATGAAGAGCCAGGCCGTGACGACGAAGGTCAGGCCCGCGGCCGTGAGCATCACCCACCGGTGCGCGAGCGTCCAGTCGAGCGTGCGCATGTAGTTGCTGTGCACCCAGCGGTAGCCGCGTTCGAAGGCACGGCCGATGGCGGTGCCCGGCTCGGGGTGCTCTTCCTCGTGGTCGAGCGCGCCTTCCTTGCGCGGCACCTGCTTGAGCAGCCGGCTCGCCAGCATCGGCACCAGCGTGAGCGACACGATGGCCGACACCAGCACCGCCAGCGCCACCACCACCGCGAACTCGTGGAACAGGAGGCCGATGACGCCCGGCATGAAGAAGATCGGGATGAACACCGCCACCAGCGAGATCGAGATCGACACGATGGTGAAGCCCACCTCGCGCGCGCCGCGCAGTGCCGCGGCGAAGGGCTCCATGCCCTTCTCGACGTAGCGCATGATGTTCTCGAGCACCACGATCGCGTCGTCCACCACCAGCCCCACGGCCAGCGTGATGCCCAGCAGCGAGACGTTGTCCAGGCTGTAGCCGAAGGCGTAGAGCAGCGCGACCGCGCCGATCAGCGAGATCGGAATGGTCGCCGCCGGAATCAGCGTGGCCACCAGCCGGTGCAGGAAGAGAAAGATCACCAGTACCACCAGCGCGATGGTGCCCAGCAGCGTGAGCTGCACGTCGTGCACCGCCTCGCGGATGGAGAGCGAGCGGTCGTTCACCATCTGGATCTCGACCGACTGTGGCAGCTCCGCCTTGAAGCGCGGGATGAGCGCGCGCACCGCGTCCACCACCTGCACGGTGTTGGCATTGGGCTGGCGCTGCACCGCGAGCGAGATGGAGTCCTGGCCGTTGAAGCTGCTGGCGGTCTTCACCGATTCGAAGCTGTCCTCGATGGTCGCCACTTCGTCCAGCCGCACCGGCGCGCCATTGCGCTGGCCGACGATGAGCTTGGCGAAATCGGCCGCCTTCACGAGCTGGCGGTTGGCCTGGATGGTGAGCGTCTGGCGCGGGCCGTCGAGCGTGCCGACGGGCGTGTTGGCGTTGGCCGAATTCACCGCCTTGGCGAGTTCGTCGAGCGTGATGTTGCGCGCGTTGAGCAGGTCGGCATTGGCCTTGATGCGCACCGCAAAGGCCTTGCGGCCGTACACGCCCACCTGCGCCACGCCGTCGATGGTCGAGAGCGTGGGCGAGATCAGGTTCTCGGCATAGTCGTTGAGCTCGGCCGGGTTCATCGACGGCGAGATCAGCGCGATGAACAGCACCGGCGCATCGGCCGGGTTCACCTTGCGGTACGAGGGGAGCTGCGTCAGCTCCTGCGGCAGCTGGCGCTGGGCGCGCAGGAGCGCGGCCTGCACGTCGACGGCGGCGGCGTCGATGTCGCGGCTGCTCACGAACTCGAGCGTGAGCGAGGTCACGCCCTGCGTGTTGACCGAGCTGATGGTCTGCAGGCCCGGAATGGTGGAGAACTGCTTTTCGAGCGGCAGCGCGACCGAACTCGCCATGGTGTCCGGACTCGCGCCCGGCAGCTGCGCGTTGACGTTGATGACCGGCGTGTTGTAGCTGGGCAGCGCCGCCACCGGAATGCTGAAGTACGCAAAGATGCCGATGACCACCACCGCGGCAGACAGCAGCACCGTCATCGCGGGACGACGGATGCAGAGCTCCGAAATGTTCATGCGCGTTCCCGTACGGGCTTGATGTCCGACGAGGCGGCGCTGCCGGGCGTGACGCCCGTGGTGCCGTTGGGCGCGGTGCCGGGTGCGGCGGGCGCCTTGGCATCGACGCGGACCTTGCCGCCCGGGCGCACGTTCTGGCTGCCCTCGATCACCACCTGCTCGCCCGGCTCGATGCCGCTCACCGCCACCTTGGTGCCGAAGGTGTGCAGCGTCTTCACCTTGCGGCGAGTGGCGGTCTTGGCCGCATCGACCACATAGAGCGAGGTGCCGTCGGACAGCATCATCAGCGCCGCAGCCGGCACCACCGTGGCGCCGTTGAGCGTGCGCACCGTGATGCGCGTGCCGACGAACTGGCCCGGCCAGAGGCCCTGGTCGGCATTGGCGAACACGGCCTTGGCGCGCACGGTGCCGATCTGCGGATCGACCGTGTTGTCGACGAAATCGAGCGTGCCGATGAGCGGCGTCTTGCGCCCGGTGACGAGGGCTTCGACCGGCGCCCGGTTGCGCGCGGCTTCCAGCAGGTCCTGCAGGTTGCCTTCGGGCACCGGGAAGCTGACCGCGATCGGGTCGAGCTGCGTGACGGTGACCAGCGACAGCGTCGGCTGCACCAGCGTGCCCGGATAGATGTTGACGGCGCCGATGCGGCCCGCAATGGGCGCGCGCAGCGTGGCATAGCCCAGCGCCACCTGCGCCGACTGCACCGCGGCACGGTCGGCCGCCACGGCGGCGCGCTGCGCCTCGAGCTGCGAGAGCGTGGCGTCGGCCGCGCTCTTGGAAATGAAGTTCTGTGCCAGCAGGTCCTGGCTGCGCCGGTACTGGCGGTCGAGGTCGGCGAGGGTGGCCTCGTCCTTCTGCTGCTGGGCGCGGGCCCGGGCGAGGTTGGCCTGGTCGTTGCGGTCGTCCAGCGAGAAGAGCAGCTGGCCCGCCTTGACGAACTGGCCTTCCTTCACATGCACGGCGCTGACGGTATTGGTGACCTGCGGACGCAGGTCGACGCTGTTGAGGGACACCACGCTGCCGTTGACCTGCACCGTGACCGGCACGTCCTGCTTTTCGGCGGTGGCGAGGGTCACGAGGGCGGGTGCGCCGGCGCCGGCGGTCGCCGCCGTCTTTGCATTCTTTGCCCCGGCCTTGTCACCGGACATGCTCCACCACCCGCCGGCGACGGCTACGATCAACACACCCGCAAGGGCGATGGCGGCATTTTTCTTCATGGGTTCTTGTGCACTTTGGGCTAACACCGGCTATTGGATCAGTGGCCGGCGCACGGTGTTGATGGGGCCCGTAAAGAAATGTAAAGCAGGTCAACCGAAAAGCCCGCGCTCAACCTGCTGTGGCCGGCACGAAGGGTTCCACCCCCTCGTTAAAATCGCCGCTCCACAGCCTCTGGATATACCCCATGAACCGCTGCAAGAAAACCACGAATGCCCTCACTTTCATCGCGCTTTGCGCCCTTGCCGCAACCGCCGGACTTTTCACGCTGCAGGCCAGCGCACAGGACGAAGTTCCCCGTCCGCAAACCCAGAACGAATCGCTGAACGGCGGCCGCAATTTCCCCATCGGCACGCTGCGCGGCAAGTTCATGGTGACCAATGCGCCCGACGTCGAACTCGACGGCCATGCCGACCGGCTGGGCGCCGGCGCCCGCATCCGCAGCCCGCAGAACATGCTGGTCATGCCGGGCGCGATCATTGGCCAGAAGTACCTGGTGAACTACACACGCGATGCCGCCGGCCTGCTGCGCGAAATCTGGATCCTCACGCCCGAGGAAGCCGTGGCCAGCCGCGAGTCGCTGAGCAAGCCGCTGCTGAACATCTGGCCGTTCACTTCGAACGACACCCTCAATACGCAGTAATCGCTGCAAGCAAGAAAGAAAGGCGGCGCAGGCCTTCCGCGCCCGCCGCGCCCTCCCCCTTCGGAGGGCATCAGAGAGCACCCCATGAAAAAAGTATTCATCAAGACCTTCGGCTGCCAGATGAACGAGTACGACTCGGACAAGATGGCCGACGTGCTGAACGCCGCGCAGGGCTACGAGCCGACGCAGAACGTGGACGAGGCCGACCTCATCCTGTTCAACACCTGCTCGGTGCGCGAGAAGGCCCAGGAGAAGGTGTTCTCCGACCTCGGCCGCGTGAAGCACCTGAAGGCCAAGGGCGTGAAGATCGGCGTGGGCGGCTGCGTGGCCAGCCAGGAGGGCGCGGCCATCATCGCGCGCGCCCCGTACGTCGACATCGTGTTCGGCCCGCAGACGCTGCACCGCCTGCCCGAGATGCTGAACGACCGCGAGCGCCTGGACCGCCCGCAGGTGGACATCAGCTTCCCCGAAATCGAGAAGTTCGACCACCTGCCGCCCGCGCGCGTGGAAGGCGCGACCGCCTTCGTGTCGATCATGGAAGGCTGCTCCAAGTACTGCAGCTACTGCGTGGTGCCCTACACCCGCGGCGAAGAAGTGAACCGCCCGCTGGACGACGTGCTGGTGGAGATCGCCGGCCTGGCCGACCAGGGCGTGCGCGAGATCACGCTGCTCGGCCAGAACGTGAACGCCTACCGCGGCAAGATGGGTGACACCTCTGAAATCGCCGACTTCGCGCTGCTCATCGAATACGTCGCCGAGATCCCCGGCATCGAGCGCATCCGCTACACCACCAGCCATCCGAACGAGTTCACGCCGCGGCTGATCGAGGCCTATGCCAAGGTGCCGCAACTGGTGAGCCATCTGCACCTGCCGGTGCAGCACGGCAGCGACCGCATCCTGATGGCGATGAAGCGCGGCTACACCGCCATGGAATACAAGAGCACGGTGCGCAAGCTGCGCGCCATCCGTCCCGATCTCGCGCTCTCCAGCGACTTCATCGTCGGCTTCCCCGGCGAGACCGACGAAGACTTCGCCAAGATGATGAAGCTCATCGACGACTGCCAGTTCGACAACAGCTTCAGCTTCATCTTCAGCCCGCGTCCCGGCACGCCGGCCGCGACGCTGCAGGACGAAACGCCGTACGAGGTCAAGCTCGCGCGCCTGCAGACGCTGCAGCGCGTGATCGACGGCAATGTGCGCCGCTTCGGCGATGCGCTGGTGGGCAGCACTCAGCGCGTGCTGGTCGAGGGCGCGTCGCGCAAGGACGCCAACGAACTGATGGGCCGCACCGCCTGCAACCGCGTCGTCAACTTCGAAGGCGATGCACGCCTGGTCGGCCAGATGACCGACCTGCGCATCACGCGCTCGCTGGCCTACACACTGCGCGGCGAGGTGGTGACGCGCGAGTCGTCGCCGGCACTGCAGCCTGCCGTGGCGCTCACCCACTGATGGCGAAGCGACCTTCGATCCGGGGCTCATTCCAGCAGCTCCTGCTCTTTGCCTTTCTGCTGATCACCGCGCTCCTGGTGGGCGTGGCATTGCGCTCGGTGTTCCAGTACGACGCGCTCATGACCCAGAGCCGCGACGCCGCGGCGCGCGCATTGCGCCTTTCGGGCGCAGCGCAATCGCTGGCCGAACGCAGCGCGGCCATGGAACGCGCGGGCCGCCAGTCGCTGGTGCTCAACGACGCGGTGCTGCGCCGCCGCTTCGACGAGGCCGCGCGCGAATCGCACCAGGTGCTCGAGCGGCTCGAGAAGAACGGCCTGCTGCCCGCGAGCATCGAGCCGTGGCGCGTGCAGCTGGGCGTGATCGAGGGTCTGATGAGCGGCAGCGCCGACAGCGGCCTCGCCCGCGAAAGCACGATGGCGATGCAGTTCCGCGAGCTCGACACGCTCAACACGAACCTCGCGCAGCAGGCCCAGTTCCTCATCGAAATGCAGAACGACGCGCTCGCCAAGCGCATCGAGAACGCGCGCCGCCGGCTGATGCGCGAAGTGGTGGCCGCCAGCGTGCTGGCCGTGGTGCTGGCGCTGGCCTTCGGCATCTGGCTCGCGCGCCCCTTTAAACGCATGGAGCACGCCATCGTCGGCCTCGGCCAGAACCGGCTCGACGAACCCATCGACATCCGCGGCCCGGCCGACGTGCGGCGCGTGTCGCAGCAGCTCGAATGGCTGCGGCTGCGCCTCACCGAACTGGACGCCGACAAGGCGCGGTTCCTGCGGCACGTGTCGCACGAGCTCAAGACGCCGCTGGCCGCACTGCGGGAAGGCGTTTCGCTGCTCGAGGACGGCGTGGCGGGTCCGATGAACCCGGCGCAGCTCGAAGTCGCGCAGATCCTGAACCAGAACACCGTGTCGCTGCAGGGCCAGATCGAGGCGCTGCTGCGCTTCAATGCCGCTGCCTTCGAGGCGCGCGAACTGCGCCGCGAGCGCACCGAACTGCTGCCACTCATCGAGGAGCAGATCGAAGCCCAGCGGCTGCAATGGCAGGCCCACGGGCTGCGGGTGCGCGCCCAGGGCGAGTCGCTCGTGCTCACCGTCGACCGCACCAAGCTCGGCACGGCGATCGCCAATCTGCTGTCCAATGCCATCCGCTTTTCGATTCCCGGCGGCGTCATCACGCTCGTGGTGTCCGGCACGCCGGAGGCCGTCTACATCGACGTGAACGACGCCGGGCCGGGCATTGCCGAGGGCGATCGCGACCGGATCTTCGAGCCCTTCTACCGCGGCGAACGCCAACCCGAGCACACGGTCAAAGGCACCGGGATCGGACTTTCCATCGTGCAGGAGTACATTGCAGCCCACGGGGGCCGCATCACGCTGCAGCCTGACGGCCCAGGTGCGCGTTTCCGCATCGAGTTGCCGCGCACCGCCTGACCCGCCTCCGGCACGCCCCACCTGAATCACCGCTCCGCGCTTTTTTCCAGCCCATGTCTTTTTCGTTCGTCCGCAGTTCCACCCTCGCCGGGGCGTTGGCCATGGCATTCGCCCTGTTGCTGGCCGCCTGCGCCGCGCAGCCCAAGCCACCCGCCGAGGCCGATGCACTGCCCCCGCCCGCCGTCGTGCCGCGCGTCATGCCGGTCGAGGCCGAGCCCCGTGCGCCCGCCACCCAGCCGGCCTCGCTCTTCACGCTGATGACCCAGGGGCCGCAGGCGGCCATGCTGTCGTATGCCGACAAGGTGCGTCCGTTGGGCGGCGGCGAACTCAATGCCGAGATCGCCCGCATCGGCGACCCCGGCGATTCGCCGACCACGCAGATGCAGTTGGCGATCCTGCTGTCGCAGACCCGCGTGCCGGCCGATCTGGCGCGTGCGCTGGGCCTGCTGCAGCGCGTGATCGCCAACCCCTCGCCCGAGGCGCAGCCTCTGCATCCGCTCGCGCGCGCACTGGCGGCCCGTTATGTGGAGCAGCGCCGCGTCGAGGACGACCGCGACAAGCAGGTGCAGCAGCTGCGCGAGAGCCAGCGCCGCATCGACCAGCTCAACGACCGCATCGAAGCACTGCGCGCCATCGAACGCAGCTTCGCGCGGCCCGCCGCCAGCACGCCGGCCCCTGCGGGAGCGCCTGCACCGGCAACCAACGGAAATAAACCCAGTCAATGAGCACCTCTGGCGCCCGCCTCCTCGTGGTCGACGACGACCCGGACATGCTGAAGCTGATCTCGATGCGGCTGGTGTCGGCGGGCTACCAGGTCACGGCCGTGACCTCGGCCGAAACCGCACTCACCCAGCTCGAAATCGAACATCCGCAGCTGGTACTGAGCGATGTGCGCCTGCCGGGGCGCGATGGCCTTGCCCTCTTCGACGAGATCCGCAAGCGCCATCCTTCGTTGCCCGTGATCCTGCTGACAGCCCACGGCACGATTCCCGACGCGGTCGAAGCCACCGCTCGCGGCGTGTTCACCTACCTCACCAAGCCCTACGACGCTCGCGAACTGCTCGACAAGATCGGGCAGGCGCTGGCGCTAGGCGCTCCCGCCAGCACGCCGGCCAAGGGCGGCGACGAAAGCTGGCGCGCCGAGATCGTGAGCCGCAGCAATCGCATGGCCGAGCTGCTGGCCGAGGCGCGCATGGTCGCCAAGTCGGATGCCTCGGTGCTGCTGCGCGGCGACTCCGGCGCCGGCAAGGAACTGCTCGCACGCGCCATCCACAAGGCCAGCGCGCGCGCCGACAAGCCGTTCGTGGCGGTCAACTGCGGCGCCATTCCCGAAGCGCTGCTCGAGTCGGAACTGTTCGGCCACATGAAGGGCGCCTTCACCGACGCCCACGCCAACCACAAGGGCCTGTTCCAGCAGGCCGACGGCGGCACGCTGCTGCTCGACGAAATCGGGGACATGCCGCCCGCCCTGCAAGTGAAGCTGCTGCGCGTGCTGCAGGAACGTGCGGTGCGGCCGCTGGGCGCGAGCCAGTCGATCGAGGTCGATGTGCGCATCGTCTCGGCCACCCACCGCGACCTCGATGCCGCAATGGAGGCGGGCCAATTCCGCGAAGACCTCTATTACCGCCTGAACGTGGTGACGCTCACGCTGCCGCCGCTGTCGGCGCGGCGCGAAGACATTCCGCTGCTGGCCAACCACTTCCTGCAGCGCCTGTCGACGAAGTACGGCAAGCGGCTCTCGGGCTTCGCGCCCGAGGCGCTGAAGGCGCTGACCACGGCCGCCTGGCCGGGCAATGTGCGCCAGCTGTTCAACGTGGTCGAGCAGGTCTGCGCACTGTCGAGCTCGCCGCTGATTCCGCTGGCGCTGGTGCAGCGGGCGCTGCGAGTGCCCACGGTCGAGGTCCAGACCTATGCCGACGCCAAGCAGCGTTTCGAGCGCGACTACCTGGTTGGCCTGCTCAAATTGACGGATGGCAACGTGGCCGACGCGGCCCGCCTGGCCGACCGCAATCGCACCGAGTTCTACCGGCTCCTGCAGAAGCACGAACTCACGCCCGGCCACTTCAAGGCCGACGCTGTCGCTCCGGGCTCGGACCCTGTCGCCGAGTAGCGACGGGCCTAAGTCGTTGATTTGAAAGGCTATTCCTTACCAGCCTTCCAGGCTTGTCGGGATTCGGCGACAAAAACAGGGGTTTTGAGGGCCTCCGGCGGGCCTCCCCACCGAAAACCGTACCCAGATCGCTGCAAGTCGTTGATCTGAAAGCGTTTTTCCATGCTGGCACAGGGTTTGCCCCTGTACTGGCATGACAGCACTTACCAGCCCATCTTTCGCACTGCGCCAGCAGCGCGACGGCCTGCGTCAAAAGCAGTTTTCCCTCTCGCGGCCCCGTGCCGCGGGTCATTCACTCGCCGCGCTCGCCAGCGCTGGCGGCGCCGAGCCGGATTGCGTCATCAAGCGCTTTCCGGGCATTGGCGACACCCCCTCCCTCGACAAGCAACGTTGGTAAATCACATGAAGCCCACTGACTTCTCCCAACTGAACGTGCTGACCGAAGCCGATTTCTCGCACCGCAGCCCGGTGCGCGAAGAACGCCATCCCAACTCGGTCACCGCACCGCCGGTCAACCGCGGTTCGATGACGCCCCGCCCCTGGCGCGGTTTCTGGAACAGCATCGGCACCGCCCTCCTGGTCAAGCTCGGCGCAGGCCGCTCGGCCGAAGGCACCGACGTTGAATCCGCCGAATCGACCCAGCAGGTCAAGCAGCCGTGGCAGCGCGCCGCGGCCCGCCGCCGCAACGCCTTCATGCTGCTCACCGTGCTGAGCACCGTGATCGCCTCGACGCTCTTCGCCGGCGTGCAACCCGACTACGACAATGTCTGGCTCGAATACGGCCAGATCGGCCTGTACGGCCTGCTTTCGGGCTGGGTCGTGACCGGCTTCGTGACCGCCCTCATGGGCTTCTACGTTTCGGTGCGCGGTGACAAGCACGCGCTGTCGGCCAAGCAGGTCGCCAACCATCCGATGAACCCCGAGGCCCGCACCGCGATCATCATGCCGATCTGCAACGAAGACGTTGCCACGGTATTCGCTGGCCTTCGCGCCACCTGCGAATCGGTCGCCTCCACGGGTCACGCGAAGCAGTTCGACGTGTTCGTGCTGTCCGACAGCTACAACCCCGAGACCGCCGCCGCCGAGCGCGCTGCCTGGGAAGACCTGCGCGCCGCCCTCGCCGACAGCCCGAACCAGCCGCAAGTGGAGGTCTACTACCGCCTGCGCACCCGCCGCACGCACCGCAAGGCCGGCAACGTGGCCGACTTCTGCCGCCGCTGGGGCAAGGATTACCGCTACATGGTCGTGCTCGACGCCGACTCGGTGATGAGCGGCGACTGCCTGACCTCGATGGTCAAGCTGATGGAAGCCAACCCGACCGCCGGCATCATCCAGACCGCGACGCAGGCCATCGGCCACGTCACTCTGCACGCCCGCGCACAACAATTCGCTTCCCGCGTGACGGGCCGCCTGTTCACGCTGGGCATGCAGTTCTGGCAACTGGGCGAATCGCACTACTGGGGCCACAACGCCATCATCCGCGTCGAGCCTTTCATGAAGCATTGCGCGCTGGCCCCGATCAAGGGCACCGGCGGCATGTCGGGCGGCATCATGTCGCACGACTTCGTCGAAGCCGCGCTGATGCGCCGTGCCGGCTACAACGTGTGGCTGGTGTCCGACCTGGTCGGCAGCTACGAGCAGCAACCGCCGGACCTGCTGGCCGAACTGCAACGTGATCGCCGCTGGTGCCAGGGCAACCTGCAGAACGCCCGCCTGATGGCCGAGCCCGGCATCCATTCCGTGCACCGCGCGATGTTCGTGACCGGCACCATGGCCTACGTTTCCGCTCCGCTGTGGCTCGCGTTCCTGACGCTGGGCACGGCCCTGTGGCTCAGCGGTTCCAGCCTCGTGTCGAGCTGGAGCGTGCTGCCTGCCGAACTGGCCGGCCTCTGGGTCTGGACCCTGTGCCTGTTGTTCCTGCCGCGCGTGCTGGGCATCGCTGCCGTGCTGATGCGCGGCGAGCAACGCCAATACGGCGGCACCTGGGGTCTGGTAAAGAGCTCGATGATGGAAAGCGCCCTGGCCATCGTGCAGGCACCGGTCCGCATGCTCGCGCACTCGCTGTTCGTGCTGGTCGCCCTCACCGGCATCAAGCTCGACTGGAAGTCGCCCCCGCGTGAAGCCAACGCCGTGCCCTGGAAGATCGCTGCCACGCAGCTGGCCCCGATGACGCTGGTGATCGCCATGCTGGCCGTCGGCGTCGCGATGATCGACCCGAGCGCGCTGATCTGGCTCATGCCTGTCGGCCTGCCGCTGCTGCTGGCGATTCCGCTGACCGTGCTGACCAGCCAGATCGCGCTGGGAACCACGCTGCGCGACCGCGGCTTCCTGCTGATTCCCGAGGAATCGCGCTCGCCGGCCGTGCTGCGCCGCGCCTGGATGCATGCACTGCGCCTGGCGCGCCCGGCGGCTCTGGCTGCGGCCTGATGCGCTGAAGACACAGCACCCGCGAAGAGCCGGCCTGAGGGTCGGCTTTTTTCATGGTGCGTGGCTAGAATCGCCCACTCTTTTTCTTTCAACCCACGGATCGTCCGATCCCCTGGAGCGCCAAGTGCCCCGATTCGCCGTCATCACCCTCTGACGCCAACAACACCACTTCATTGCTGGTCATGTCGGGCGCCAAGCTGTGTTCCACGGACCAGTCACGGCCTCCCGGGCCATTGAAGTCGACTCTCTTTCCAGCTTCGCTCCCGCACGTTGTCGGTTCTTCCTGATTTCCATCTGGAGAACAACGTGTTCCCTCTCTCTTCCCTTTCATCGATTCCGCTGCTCAAGTACCCGCGTACTGCGCATCTGGAAGGCTCGCGCCTGCAGGCCGGCGATACCGGCGACGGCCAGACGCCGTTGTCCGCTCTGCACGGCCAGCATGTGGTCATCGAGGAAAAACTCGATGGCGCGAATGCGGCCGTGTCGTTCACTTCGGCAGGCGAACTGCTGCTGCAATCGCGCGGCCACTACCTGGCCGGCGGCGCAGGCGAGCGGCAGTTCAACCTGTTCAAGCACTGGGCCGCAGCGCATGAGGCCGCGCTGCTCGAACGGCTCGAAGACCGCTATGTGATGTACGGCGAGTGGTGCTTTGCCAAGCACAGCTGCTGGTACGACCGGCTGCCGGCGTTCTTCCTGGAGTTCGATCTGTACGACCGGCAGGCGGCGTGCTTTCTCTCGACGCCCGCACGGCATGCGCTGCTGGCCGATGGCCCGGTGATGTCGGTGCCCGTGCTGTACGAGGGCGAGATGCCACGCAGCGCGAAGGCACTGCGCTCGCTGGTGCAGCCGTCACTGGCGCGCAGCGCCGACTGGAAGCCGGCTTTCGAGCAGGCCGTGACGCAAGAGGACCAGCCGCTCGATCTCGTGCGACAGCAAACCGACCTGTCTGACCTCGCCGAGGGCCTGTACCTCAAGACCGAGTCGGGCGGCCCGGTGACCGGCCGCTACAAGTGGGTGCGGCCTGACTTCGTGCAGACCATCCTCGATTCGGGCTCGCACCACAGCCGCCGGCCCGTGCTGCCCAACCAGCTCGCGCCAGGCGTGGATCTCTACGCACCGACGCCACAAGTGAGCTGGCAAGACCTGGGACTGCGCACACTGCGCGCCCTCACCGACCTGACAACAACCGCAAGGAGGCCGCGATGACTTACGACGATCTGCGCGCACTGGTCCCCACGCCCACGCAAGGCTACGACTGGACGCAGTGCTGCGACCTGCTGCCGGCCCTGCTGCGCCTCGAAGAAACGCCACAAGACCCGTACTACCACGCCGAGGGCAACGTCGGCATCCACACGCGCATGGTGCTCGACGCGCTGATGCAGGACGACCACTTCCAGCGCGCCGATGCCGACCGCCGCTTCGTGCTGTTCATGGCCTGCCTGCTGCACGACATCGCCAAGCCCGACACCACGGTGATCGACGGAGCCAGCGGCCGCATCGGCCAGCCCGGCCATTCGCGCTGCGGATCGGTCGACGTGCGCGTGCGGATGTGGAAGGCCCGCGTGCCGTTCGCGTTGCGCGAGGCGGTCTGCCGGATCATCGCGGTGCACCAGGTGCCGTTCCATGCCTTCGCCTCGCGCAGGGGCGAGCGGCCCGAGTGGCTGGCGCACAGGCTCTCGTGGGAACTGAGCCTGCCCGACCTGTGCTGCGTGGCGCGCTGCGACATGCTCGGCCGCCACTACGAAAAGCGCGCCAACAGCCTCGCCGACATTGCGCTCTTCGAGCAGCTCGCGCAGGAAGAAGGCTGCTGGGAAGGCCCGCGAAAGATGGTCGATGCGCACACGCGCCTGGCCTACTTCCGCGGCGCCGACACCAGCCCCGACTACCCGCTGTTCCAGCAGCCAGGCGCGCAGGTCACGGTGATGTGCGGCCTGCCCGCGAGCGGCAAGAACCACTGGGTGGCGCAGCAACGCAAGGGCTTGCCGGTCGTGTCCTTCGACGATGCGCGCGCCGAGCTGGGCCTCAGGCACGGCGAGAACGACGGCTTGGCCGCACATCACGCGGTCGATCAGGCCAAAGGACTGCTGCGCAAGCACGAGCGCTTCGTCTGGAACGCCACGCACCTGAGCCAGCAGATGCGCACCAAGACGCTGGACTTGCTCTGGGCGTACCACGCGCAGATCGAGTTGGTGTACCTGGAGGTGCCGCATGCCGAGCTGATGCGCCGCAACCGCGAGCGCGACACCACGCTGTCGAACGCGGGCATCGAGCGGATGCTGCACCGCTGGGAGCTGCCGGCGCCGATCGAGGCGCATGACACGGTCTACGAAGTGCAGACCTGAAAACGAAGAAGCCCGCCGGGAAATGCCCCGGCGGGCTTCTGTCTATCTATTTCTGTCTATCTATATATGTATGCGGCTCAGAACGGCAGCTTCGGCCCGCCGGGCCCACCCATCCCGCCCATGCCCTTCATGCCGCCCATCTTCTTCATCATCTTCATGAGGCCGCCGCCCTTCATCTTCTTCATCATTCCCTGCATCTGCTCGAACTCGTTGAGCAGGCGGTTCACTTCCTGAACCTGCACGCCTGCGCCGGCCGCGATGCGGCGCTTGCGCGTGGCCTTCAGCAGCTCGGGCTTGCGGCGCTCCAGCGGCGTCATGCTCTGGATGATCCCTTCCTTGCGGCGGATGTCGCGCTCGGCGCGCGTCATGTCGGCCTCGGTCGCCTTGGCGGCCATCTGCGTGGGCAGCTTGTCCATCAGGCTGGAGAGACCGCCCATCTGTTTCATCTGCTGCAGCTGGCCGAGAAAGTCGTTCAGGTCGAAGCCTGCACCGCTTTTGACCTTGGCCGCGAGCTTCTGCGCCGCCGCCACGTCGACGCCGGCCGTGACCTGCTCGACCAGCGCGACGATGTCGCCCATGCCCAGGATGCGGCCCGCATGGCGCTCGGCGTCGAACACTTCCAGGCCGTCGATCTTCTCGCTCGTGCCCGCGAACTTGATCGGCACGCCCGTGACCTGGCGCACCGACAGCGCAGCACCGCCGCGCGAATCGCCGTCGGTCTTGGTCAGGATGATGCCGGTGAGGGGCAGGGCCTCCTTGAAGGCCTTGGCGGTGTTGATCGCATCCTGGCCCTGCATGGCATCGACCACGAACAGGGTCTCGACCGGATCGAGCGCTGCATGCAGCTGCTTGATTTCGGTCATCAGCACTTCGTCGATCGCGAGGCGACCGGCGGTGTCGACCAGCAGCACGTCGAAATAGTGGCGCTTGGCGTGGTCGAGCGCGGCGCGCGCGATGTCCAGCGGCTTCTGGTCGGGCGTGCTCGGGAACCATTCGGCGCCAGCCTGCTTCGTCACCGTCTTGAGCTGCTCGATGGCGGCGGGGCGGTACACGTCGCCCGAGACGGTCAGCACCTTCTTCTTGCGCTTCTCGATCAGGTGCTTGGCCAGCTTGGCGGTGGTGGTGGTCTTGCCGGCGCCCTGCAGGCCGGCCATCAGGATCACCGCAGGCGGTTGCGCCGCGAGGTTGATGTCGGAAATGCCCTCGCCCATGGTGGCGGCGAGCTCGCGGTTCACGATGCCGACCAGGGCCTGGCCCGGCTTGAGCGAGCCCAGCACTTCCTGGCCGAGCGACTTCTCTTTCACGCGGGCAACGAAATCGCGCACCACGGGCAGCGCCACGTCGGCCTCCAGCAGCGCCATGCGCACCTCGCGCAGCATGTCCTGCACGTTGCTTTCGGTGATGCGGGCCTGGCCGCTCATCGTCTTGACGAGGCGGGAGAACTTTTCTGTGAGGGCGGTGGCCATGGAGAGGAAGCCTTGCTGCCCGCCGCGGCGGGTCATTGGAAAGTCGTGAACCTGAGATCGGCTGTCTATTGCCCCTTCGGGAAACACCGAGGAACCGGCTTTGCCGGGCCTCAGGTGTTGCCCCCGGTGAGGGGGTTGGCGCTGCGACACGAAGTGCGCAAGCCTGGGGGAGATAAACTCCACCGATGATTTTAGCGATCCCCTCCCCACTCGGCGTGGCGCTGGGCATCGCCACCGCGGCGGCCTACGGTTTTGCCGCTGCTGCAGGTGCCAGGCTCAGCCGTCAAACCACCCAATGGGCCCTCGGAATTGCGTGGCTTTTGCATGCGACCGTCCTCGCCCATGGGTTGATCGGCAGCGAGCCGCGCTTCGGTTTCGCCCCTGCGCTCTCGGTCACGGCATGGCTGGTGCTCACCGTCTACGCGATCGAAAGCCGCATGTATCCCCAATTGAAGGTGCGACGCGCGCTGGCCTGGCTGGGAGCTGCCGCAGTGCTGCTGGCCATTCTTTTCCCCGGTACACCGCTGCATGTCACCGCCTCGCCATGGCTGCCCTTGCACCTCGCATTGGGCATCGCCTCCTACGGCCTCTTCGGCGCGGCCGTGGTCCATGCCTGGCTGATCACGCGCGCCGAAAAGCAGATCCGCCTGACGACCGGCGCCCCCCCCGAGGGCGGCGTGCCGCTGCTCACGCTGGAGCGCCTCACCTTCCGCTTCGTGACCGCGGGCTTCGTGCTGCTGTCGGCCACGCTGCTGGCCGGCCTGCTGTTCACCGAGCAGTTGTACGGCGCCGCGGGCCGCGCCTGGAAGTGGGACCACAAGACGACGTTCTCCGTGCTCGCCTGGGCCACCTTCGCGGTTCTCCTGATCGGCCGTGCACGCTTCGGCTGGCGCGGCCGCACGGCCCGCCGCGTGCTGTACGCCGGGTCCGCCCTGCTGCTGCTGGCCTATGTGGGTTCCCGCTTCGTGCTCGAAGTGGTGCTGGCGCGTCCTCCCGTATGAAATACCTCCTCGTCCTCGCCGTGCTCTGGATCGCCATCTGGCTCTGGCGCAAGAACCGGCGCGAAGAAATGCGCGACGCCCAGCGCGAGCGCATGGCCAAGGCGCAACAACGCCCGGCCGCGCCACCGGCGGTCGGCGCGCCGCAAGCCATGGTGCGCTGCGCCCATTGCGGCCTGCACCTGCCCGCGAGCGATGCCATTGCCGGCCCCGACGGCGCGGTCTATTGCAGCACCGCGCACCGTCAGGCCGCCATCGCGGCGCGCGGCTGAGCGCGCGCCCCGTTTCATGAGCACCCCTCTCTGGTCGCGCGGCGATCCGGTCACCGACTGGGACGTGCTCGAGCAAGGCGGCAGCGAGAGCAACGCGCTGCTGCGCCTGTGGCGCGGCTTCATGGCCGCGCGCTGCTTCGTCGCGCTGGTGCTGGTGCTGCTGCAGGGCTTGGCCTTCGCGCTCGGGCAGACGATGCAGACGGTGGCCATCGCGATCTCCGCGGGCTACCTGGTCATCACCTGGCTGGAGATGCGCTATGCGCACTTCGAGCCGCCGATCCGCGGCTTCTCGACGCTGTGGCTGCTGACCATCGGCGTCGACCTGGCCACCTTCACCGCACTGCAGGTGCTGCAGGGCGGCAACGTCAACTACACGCCACTGTTCGCGCTGCCGGTGCTCATGAGCGCGGTGCTCGGCACGGTGATGGTGAGCCTGGGCACCACGGCCACCGTCACGCTGCTGCTGCTGGCCGACGCGGGATGGCACTGGCTGCAGCAGCCGGGCGACTCGTCCGCCCGCTTCGTGCAGGCGGCGCTCACCGGCACCGGTCTCTTCGTGGTGGCCCTGCTCGCGCACGAACTGGCACGGCGGCTGGCACGCGAAGAGGCGGTCGCGCAACGCAACCGCAGCAGTGCGCAGATGCAGGCGGAGGTCAACGACCTGGTGATCGAGACGCTTGCCGAAGGCGTGCTGGTGATCGATGCCGAAGGCATGGTGCATGCGGCCAACCCGGCGGCCGACGCGATCCTCGGACAGGGCCTGGCCAAGCTCCCGCTGCCATTCGCGCTGCACGCGCAGCCCGCCTGGCATGCACTGGCTGCGCTGTCGCGGCAGACCTTCGCGCGGCGGGCGCCCCAGTCGGAAGAAATTCCCGTGGCGCAGGCGCGCGGCGCGGCGCGCGAGGTGCGCGTGCGCACCCGCCTCACACCCACCAGCGACCGGCGCGCCGACAGCCTCTGCGTGATGTTCCTGCAGGACCTGCGCGAACTCGAAGCCCGCATCCGCACCGAGAAGCTGGCCGCGATGGGGCGCATGTCCGCCGCCGTGGCGCATGAAATCCGCAACCCGCTGGCCGCCATCGCGCAGGCCAGCGCGCTGCTCAGCGAAGACCTCACCGACCCCGCGCACCGCAAGCTCACCGACATGGTCCAGCACAACGCGCAGCGCCTGGCCCGCATCGTGGACGACGTGCTCGACGTATCGCGCGCCCGCCAGCAGCGGGTGCTCTCGCTCGGCGAACAGGTCGTGCTCGACCCCGCAGTGCAGGTACTGGCCGAGGAATGGGTGCGCCAGACGCAGCGCAAGGGCGTGCTCATCGCGCTCGATGCGCCCAACAGCGACGTGCGCTTCGATGCCGAGCATCTGCGCCGCCTGCTGGTGAACCTGCTGGACAACGCCTCGCGCTATGCGGGCAAGCATGAGGGCTCGATCCAGGTGATCACCACGCTGCAGCGCGCGGGCACCAACCGCCCGTCGCTGCAGGTGTGGAGCGACGGCGCGCCGCTGGAGCCGGCGGTGCAGCGCCACCTGTTCGAGCCTTTCTTCTCGTCCGAGAGCCGCTCCAGCGGCCTGGGCCTGTTCCTCTGCCGCGAGCTGTGCCGGCGCCATGGCGCCACCATCGGCTACGAGCGGCGGGCGCTGGTGCCGGGCGGCCCCGAGGGCAACGAATTCTTCGTCAGCTTTGCCGCCAGCGAAAACCGGCTGACACAATAGCGCCGTGAGCACCCCCCTGTCTTCCGCCCCGCGCCCCGCACAGATCCTTGTCATCGACGACGAGCCCGACCTGCGCACGCTGTATGAACTGACGCTGCTGCGCGAGGGCTACCGCGTCGAGGCCGCGGGCAGCGTGTCCGAGGCCTGGCAGCACCTGGAGGCCGGGCGTTTCGATGCGGTGATCACCGACATGCGGCTGCCCGACGGACAGGGCATGGAGATCATCCATCGCATCCAGAAGAACCAGCGCAGCGAGCGCTGCGTGGTGATGACGGCCTACGGTTCGGCGGAAAACGCCGTCGAGGCACTCAAGGCCGGCGCGTTCGACTACCTCACGAAGCCGGTCGACCTGAAGCAGTTTCGCGCGGTGGTCGCCTCCGCGGTGCAGGCCGCCCGGGCACCCGTCGTCCAGGTCAAACCCGTGCAGGCAGCATCGGTCGCGCCGAGCGAACGCGCCGTCGCCGATGCGCCATCGGTTACCGGCAGCGGCGTCGCGGCGCTCGACAGGCTGGTGGGCGAGTCGGAGCCGATGCGCCTGGTCAAGTCGCGCATCGCCAAGGTGGCGCGCGGCATGGCGCCGGTGCTGGTGCGCGGCGAGTCGGGCACCGGCAAGGAGCTGGTGGCGCGTGCGGTGCATGCGTGCAGCCAGCGCAGCGACGGGCCCTTCGTCGCCGTCAACTGCGGCGCGATTCCCGAGAACCTGCTCGAGGCCGAGTTCTTCGGCGCGAAGAAGGGCTCTTACACCGGCTCCTCGCAGGACCGCGACGGCTACTTCCAGGCCGCGCGCAGCGGCACGCTGTTCCTCGACGAAATCGGCGATCTCCCGCTGGCCATGCAGTCGAAGCTCCTGCGCGCCATTCAGGAGCGCAGCGTGCGCTCGATCGGCTCGACGCAGGAAGAAGCGGTCGACGTGCGCATCGTGAGCGCCACCCACAAGGACCTGCATGCCGAGGTGCAGGCCGGCCGCTTCCGGCAAGACCTTTTCTACCGCCTCAACGTGATCGAGATCGCGGTGCCCGCGCTGCGCGACCGTCGCGAAGACCTGCCCGCGCTGTGCGCCGCGCTGCTCGCGCGCATCGCGCAGGACGGCGGGCTGCCGGTGCCGCACCTGTCGGCCGAACTGCTGCGCCGCCTGGCATTGCATCCGCTCGACGGCAATGTGCGCGAGCTCGAGAACCTGCTGCACCGCGCCGTCGCGCTCAACGACGGCGACGAACTGCACCTCGACCTGATGGGCGGCAACGTCGCCACCACGATGGCGGCTGCCGACACCGCGTCGATCGCGTCCGCGCAGCTCGCGCCGCGCAGCGATGCGGCGGCACCGGTCGCCACTGCGCCGACGCCCGTGGCCGAAGCCAGGCCCGCCCCGCCGCCGCTGCCCTCCGACCTGCAGGCCTACCTCGACCAGCAGGAGCGCGAGATCCTCGTGCGCGCGCTGCACGAGAGCGGCTTCAACCGCACCGCGGCCGCCGCGCGGCTGGGCATGAGCCTGCGCCAGATCCGCTACCGCATCGCGCGGCTGGGCATTACCACGCCCAACGGCGACGATGGCGCGAGCAGCCATGTCGACGACTGAAGACACCGCACACGACGCGCCCTCGGCCGAAGACGGGCTCTGGCAGGCCGGCTGGTACCGCTTCGCGAAAGCCCTGCCCTCGCCGAACTTCGGTCCCCGCCCGGGCGGCGCGCAGACCGACCTGATCGTGCTGCATTCGATCAGCCTGCCGCCCGGCGAATACGGCGGCGATGCGGTGCAGCAACTCTTCACCAACCGGCTCGACTGGGACGCGCATCCGTACTTCCAGTCGATCCGCGGCATCGAGGTGTCCTCGCATTTCTATGTGCGCCGCAACGGCGAGCTCTGGCAGTTCGTGAGCTGCGACGACCGGGCCTGGCATGCGGGCGTGTCGGCATGGCGCGGCCGCGGCAACTGCAACGACGACTCGATCGGCATCGAGCTCGAAGGCCTGGAAGGCCACACCTTCGAAGCCGCGCAGTACGAGACGCTGACCAGCCTCTGCCCCGCGATCGCGCAGCACTACGCCATCGAATACATCGCCGGTCACGAGCACATCGCACCGGGCCGAAAACAGGACCCCGGCGCGGGTTTCGATTGGCGATTGCTGCACGCGCAACTGGGCTGGAAATCACAGATGTTTCCCCCATCTGTGATGGAGCGCTAATTTTTTCAATCGCGCGACGCCCCGCGATGCCCTGCCCTCGGGCCGCATCGCTTTAGCGAATGCAGATGCGAACCGCAGCAACCATGCGCCTTGCAAGCCCAAATCCGCTCGCAAGCCACGCGCCATGCGGGTTGCGCGACCATAGGCCAGTATTCACGCGGCATCGACAGCCATGGCCCATGCCTAGAGAGATACCCGCAGTAGGTGAATCACTCACAAAACACTACCGGTAGTGGCTTGTAGACCCCTGGCACCCTAGATATAGTGTCCTCCGTCCGGTCAACAACGCCGGCGCGACACCAGCCAAGGCGTCGCCATCCAACAAGAATTGCCAACCGAGAGGAAGCGAATGCAAACTGCCCTGAACACCCCATCGACCCCGCGTGCCGTTCCCTCGACGCCACCACAACAGCAGCGAGACACCGCTGGCTCCCCCACCGGCCAGAACCTGGCCCACTACCAGATCATCCGCCGCAACGGCGCCGTCGTTCCCTTCGAGCCGAACAAGATCGCCATCGCGATGATGAAGGCCTTCCTGGCCGTGCACGGCACCCAGGGCGCGGCTTCGGCCAGCGTGCGAGAGACGGTCGACGTGCTCACGCAAGGCGTGATCCGCGCCATGGTGCGTTCGCGTCCGGGCGGCGGCACCTTCCACATCGAGGACGTGCAGGACCAGGTCGAGCTCGGCCTGATGCGCGGCGGCCACCACGAGATCGCACGCGCCTACGTGCTCTACCGCGAACGCCGCACGCAGGAGCGTTCCAAGCAGGGCGAACACGACATGCCCGCCGTGCAGACGCTTCATGTGCTGGACAACGGCGAGCGCGTCGAACTCGACCTGAACCAGCTCAAGGGCCTGATCGAATCGGCCTGCGAAAACCTGGGCGACAGCATCACCGCCCAGCCCATCGTCGCCGAGACGATGCGGAACCTCTACGACGGCGTGCCGCTCGACGAGGTCTACAAGGCCTCGATCCTGGCAGCGCGCACGCTGATCGAGAAAGACCCCGACTACACCTTCGCCACCGCGCGCCTCTTGCTGCACACGATCTTCAAGGAGATCATCGGCCGCGAAGTGATGCCGGTCGACCGCGCCACCGCCTACGCCGACTACTTCCCGCAATTCATCAAGAAGGGCGTGGAGAACGACCTGCTCGACGAAAAGCTGCTGCAGTACGACCTGCCCCGCCTCGGCGCGGCGCTGAAGGCCGAGCGCGACAACCAGTTCGACTACCTCGGCCTGCAGACGCTGTACGACCGCTACTTCCTGCACGTGCGCAAGTCGCGCATCGAGCTGCCGCAAGCCTTCTTCATGCGCGTGGCCATGGGCCTGTCGCTCGGCGAAATCGACCGCGAAGCCCGCGCCATCGAGTTCTACGAAGTGCTGTCGTCGTTCGACTTCATGTCGAGCACGCCCACCCTGTTCAACGCCGGCACGCTGCGCTCGCAACTGTCCAGCTGCTACCTGACCACCGTGCCCGACGACCTGGACGGCATCTACGAGTCGATCAAGGAAAACGCGCTGCTCTCGAAGTTCGCAGGCGGCCTGGGCAACGACTGGACCCGCGTGCGCGCGCTCGGCAGCCACATCAAGGGCACCAACGGCGAATCGCAGGGCGTGGTGCCGTTCCTCAAGGTGGTGAACGACACCGCCGTGGCGGTGAACCAGGGCGGCAAGCGCAAGGGCGCGGTCTGCACCTACCTGGAAACCTGGCACCTGGACATCGAGGAGTTCCTGGAACTGCGCAAGAACACCGGCGACGACCGCCGCCGCACGCACGACATGAACACGGCCAACTGGATCCCCGACCTCTTCATGCGCCGCGTGATGGAAAAGGGCACCTGGACGCTGTTCTCGCCCTCCAACGTGCCCGATCTGCATGACCTGTTCGGCGCCGACTTCGAAAAGGCCTACGTCGCCTACGAAGAGAAGGCTGCCCGCGGCGAGATCAAGCCCGCTCGCACCATCCAGGCTTCGGACCTGTGGCGCAAGATGCTCACGATGCTGTTCGAGACCGGCCATCCGTGGATCACGTTCAAGGACGCCTGCAACGTGCGCTCGCCGCAGCAGCATGCCGGCGTCGTGCACTCGTCGAACCTCTGCACCGAGATCACGCTGAACACCAGCGACACCGAAACCGCCGTCTGCAACCTGGGCTCGGTGAACCTGCTGCAGCATCTGAAGGACGGCAAGGTCGACCAGGAAAAGCTCAAGCGCACGATCTCGACCGCGATGCGCATGCTCGACAACGTGATCGACATCAACTACTACGCGGTGAAGAAGGCGCGCGACTCGAACCTGCGCCACCGTCCGGTGGGCCTGGGCCTCATGGGCTTCCAGGACGCGCTGTACGAACTGCGCATTCCCTACGCCTCGCAGGAAGCCGTGCAGTTCGCCGACGAGTCGATGGAAGCCATCTGCTACCACGCCTACTGGGCATCGACCGAGCTGGCCAAGGAACGCGGCAAGTACTCGAGCTACAAGGGCTCGCTGTGGGACAAGGGAATTCTTCCGATCGACACGCTCGACCTGCTCGAGCAGGCACGCGGCGGCTACGTCGAGGTCGACCGCTCGTCCACGCTCGACTGGGATGCGCTGCGCCAGAAGATCAAGGCCGACGGCATGCGCAACTCCAACTGCGTGGCCATCGCACCGACCGCGACCATCTCGAACATCATCGGCGTGGACGCCTCGATCGAGCCGTGCTTCGGCAACCTCTCGGTCAAGTCGAACCTGTCGGGTGAATTCACCGTGATCAACCACTACCTGGTGCGCGACCTCAAGCGCCTGGGCCTGTGGGACGACGTGATGGTCATGGACCTGAAGCACTTCGACGGATCGCTGCGTCCCATCGACCGCGTGCCGCAAGACATCAAGGCGCTCTACGCCACCGCGTTCGAAGTGGAAACCACGTGGCTGGTCGAAGCCGCCTCGCGTCGCCAGAAGTGGATCGACCAGGCGCAGTCGCTCAACATCTACATGGCCGGCGCATCGGGCAAGAAGCTCGACGACACCTACAAGCTCGCATGGCTGCGCGGCCTGAAGACCACCTACTACCTGCGCACGCAGAGCGCGACGCACGCTGAAAAATCGACGGTGCAATCGGGCCGTCTCAACGCGGTGTCGTCGGGCAGCGATGCACCCTCGGGCATGAGCGCACTCGAAGCCGCCGCTGCTGCAGCGAAGGCGCAGATGAGTGCGATGCCTGCCACCGACATCGCCTTCTGCGGTGTTGACGATCCGACCTGTGAAGCGTGCCAGTGACACGCCGATGCTCGCGACAGTGAGTCAGTGAGGTGCATGCGAAAGTCGCGCGACGTTCAAGCAATGAAGGCATTGACTGACATCGCGCGATGCATGCGAGCAACATAACAACCACATAAATGGCGCACGATGTGAACGAGCACTTTGCAACTCACATCGTTGCTCCGATAATTTGAGCATTGGATTTTTCTATGTTGACCTGGGACGAAGAAGTCAAGCCCTCCTTACCAAAGGATATGCAACAAGGATTGCAGCACCACAACGCATCGACCAGCGGCTTGCCCGCAGGCCGTTCGGTGGACGCTCCGACTTCGTCTATTGCACAACCTGCACCGCGCAAGCTCGATGACGGCATCGCCGCACCGCTGCGCCAGGTTGCCGCCACCGCAACGCCTGCGGTCGCCCAGCGCGTCAAGGCTTCCGACAAGCGCATCATCAACGGCCAGACCGACGTCAACCAGCTGGTGCCGTTCAAGTACAAGTGGGCCTGGGAAAAATACCTCGCCACCTGCGCCAACCACTGGATGCCGCAGGAAGTGAACATGACGCGCGACATCGCGTTGTGGAAAGACCCGAACGGCCTGACCGAAGACGAGCGCCGCATCGTCAAGCGCAACCTCGGCTTCTTCGTGACCGCCGACTCGCTGGCCGCCAACAACATCGTGCTGGGCACCTACCGCCACATCACGGCCCCCGAATGCCGCCAGTTCCTGCTGCGCCAGGCTTTCGAAGAAGCGATCCACACGCACGCGTACCAGTACATCGTCGAGTCGCTCGGCCTGGACGAGAGCGAGATCTTCAACGCCTACAACGAAGTGCAGTCGATCCGCGAGAAGGACCAGTTCCTGCTCCCGTTCATCGACGCCATCAGCGATCCGCACTTCAAGACCGGCACGCACGAGACCGACCAGACGCTGCTCAAGTCGCTCATCGTGTTCGCCTGCCTGATGGAAGGCCTCTTCTTCTACGTCGGCTTCACGCAGATCCTCGCGCTCGGCCGCCAGAACAAGATGACCGGCGCCGCCGAGCAGTACCAGTACATCCTGCGCGACGAGTCGATGCACTGCAATTTCGGCATCGACCTGATCAACCAGCTCAAGCTCGAGAATCCCGGCCTCTGGACCTCCGAGTTCAAGGCCGAGATCAAGGACCTCTTCATGAAGGCCGTCGAGCTCGAATACAAATACGCCGAAGACACCATGCCGCGTGGCGTGCTCGGCATGAACGCCTCCATGTTCAAGGGCTACCTGCGGTACATCGCCAACCGGCGCGCACAGCAGATCGGCCTCGAAACGCTCTTCCCGAACGAAGAAAATCCGTTCCCCTGGATGAGCGAAATGATTGACCTGAAGAAAGAGCGCAACTTTTTCGAAACCCGCGTGATCGAGTACCAGTCGGGTGGTGCGCTCTCCTGGGATTGAATCTTTCCGACAAGAATTAATGAATTCAAGAATTGCCCTTGCCACCGATCGCGCCGAAGAGCGCGGCATGGATGAGGGCTCAGGTGTTCATGGTGCTGGGGCTCAGATTCCAACGCCATGAATCGCTTCACGCTACCAACGTGCGTGGAGTGCTTCAATAGGTTGATTTTTTCAACTTGATCAAGGAGAAATAGAAATGGCAACTGCAAAGAAAGCGCCGGCTAAGAAAGCCGCTGCAAAGAAGGCTCCGGCAAAGAAGGTCGCGGCCGCTAAGAAGGCTCCGGCAAAGAAGGTAGCAGCGAAGAAGGCTCCGGCCAAGAAGGTTGCTGCCAAGAAGGTCGCCGCCAAGAAGGCTCCTGCCAAGAAGGTAGCAGCGAAGAAGGCAGCTCCGGCCAAGAAGGCCGCTGCGAAGAAGGCTCCGGCGAAGAAGGCCGCTGCCAAGAAGGCGCCTGCCAAGAAGGCTGCGGCAAAGAAGGCTCCTGCCAAGAAGGCAGCCGCCAAGAAGGCCCCTGCAAAGAAGGCCGCTGCCAAGAAGGCTCCTGCGAAAAAGGCTGCGGCCAAGAAAGCCGCGAAAAAGCCCGCTGCCAAGCCTGCCGCTGCTGCGAAGCCTGCGGCGGCGCCCAAGAAGCCTGCTGCAAAGAAGGCTGCCAAGGCACCCGCCAAGGCTGCTGTAGCGCCTGCCCCTGCTGCGCAAACGACGCTGAATCCCCAGGCAGCCTGGCCGTTTCCCACGGCCAGCAAGCCCTGAGTTTCTCAGCGCCCTTGACGGCAAAAAACCCGGCACCTCACGGTGTCGGGTTTTTTTATGGGCGCTCGGAAAAGCGGCTTCCTACAGGCCCAGTGCCTTCCGATCGACCTGGTAGTTCTGCGGTCCGCGTTGCGCAATCTTGAGCGCGCCGATGCGGTTGCCCAGTGCCGCGCATTGCGCGAGCGGCCATTCCTTTTCGAGACCGAACAGCAGCGCGCCGCGCCACGCATCGCCGCAACCCGTGGGCTCGACCACGGCAGTGGGCGTCACGCCCGGCACATGTTCGCGCTCGCCATCGATCCAGACCTCGCAGCCCTCGGCCGCCAGCGTGACCACCAGGCCGCGCACGCGCTGGGAGATCTCGGCCAGGCTCCAGCCGGTGCGCTGCGACAGCATCTTTCCTTCGTAGTCGTTGACCACGACCCAGCTCGCGAGATCGACGAAGTGCTTGAGCGCATCGCCGTCGAACATCGGCAGGCCCTGGCCCGGGTCGAACACGAACGGAATGCCGGCAGCGGCGAACTGCTCGGCGTGCTGCAGCATCGCCTCGCGGCCATCGGGCGCGATGATGCCGACCTTGATGTCCTCGCGCGCGGTCACCTGGGTGATGTGCGCCTGCTGCATCGCACCGGGGTGGAACGCGGTGATCTGGTTGTTGTCGACGTCGTTCATGATCATCGCCTGCGCGGTGAAGGTGTCGTCGAGCTGGCGCACGAACTCCGTGTCGATGCCCAGCGAGCGCATGCGCTCCAGGTAGTCGGCGCCGTCGCTGCCGAGCGTGGCCATCGGCAGCGCCGTGCCGCCCAGCGCGTTGAGGCTGTAGGCGATGTTGCCGGCGCAGCCGCCGAAGTCGCGCCGCAAGCTGGGCACGAGGAACGACACATTCAGGATGTGCAGCTGGTCCGGAAGGATCTGATCGGCGAACCGGCCCTCGAAAGTCATGATGGTGTCGAACGCGAGGGAACCGCAAATCACTGCTGCCATGGGTGAACCGTTTGTCGAATGAAGATGGACGAAGGAAGGACGCTCGTGTGCAAGCGTCCGGCTAGGGATAGAAGGCTTCCACGCGGTAGCCGGCGATCGGCGGCAGCGCAGCGGCCTCGGTCGGCGACAGCGTCAGCGGCAACGAAGCCGCGCGATCGGCACGCGCCGCAAGTACCGACGGCGCCCCGTAGTCCGCAGGCATCAACACGCGCCGCACCACCGCGCGTTCCTGCGTGTCGAGCAGCGACAGCTCGACGGCCGGCATCGCGAGCGGCACCGTTGCACCATTGCGCAGGGTGAAGCTGAGCCGGTAGTCGTTGCCGCCGCTCTTCTCGCGCGCAAAGGCGGCGCCCTCGATCAGGATGTCGCCGATCTGGCGCAGGGCCGAGAGCTCGCAGCCGGTGTACTGGCACAGCGTCGCCAGGGCGGGGCGCAGGCCCGGCTGGCGTGCGGCGATCCCGTCGCGCTCGTGGCGAACGATCTGCACGATGAGCAAAAGAACGGCGAGCACCGCCAGCACGGACAACAGCAGCCGCACGCCCTTGCGCTGCCAGAAGCCGGGCGCATGGTCGTCGTGCGCCTGGTCATCGGAAAAACGGTGGTCTTCCTCGCGCTCCGCGAACATCGGCGGCAGCGAGGCGGACTCTTCCGGTTCGCTCGCCTGCCGCACCACCGACGACGCTGCTGCCGCCTTGGCCGCAGCCCTGGCTTCGCGCGACTTGTTGGCGATGGCGATCTTGGCCGACTTGACGCGCGCCCGGCGCAGCGCCTTCTGCATCTGGATCTGGTCGTGGTCCTTCTCTTTTTCCTCTGCCTCCTCCGCGTCATCGTCGAGGGTCGGCTCGATCAGGCCGTGCGCATTGGCGCGCGGCACAGGCAGTGGCGGTGCTGGCGGAGGCGGCGATGGCGGTGGTGCCGCGAGATTCAGGTCGATGTTCGGGAACGGCGGCAGCGAGCTCGCTGGCGGCCGCCACGGAGGCTCGCTGACATCCAGGTCGGACCAAGGCTCGTCCGCGACGATGCCGTGCGCAGGCAGCGAGAAGGACGACGGCTGCGGCGGTGGTGCGGGCGGCGTTGGCGAAGGAGGTGGCGCGGCGGTGACCTCCATGGGCGCGGTCTCTGCCGGCGCCGGCGGAGGCGCCACTTCGGCTGGCCCATGATCCTCAGGCTCGTCGTCGAAGAAGTCGGCGTCTTCAGGAGACTGGGAAGGCTTCGCCGGCGCAGATGGCGGCTCGGTGCGAGCTTCGGAGGAAGGCTCGACCAGCGAAGGCGAGTAGCCCGCGGCTGGCGGCGTTGCAGGCACAACGGCCGACGCGCCATCAGAGGATTCATGCAGGTCGAGCGTCGCATCGAAGACATGGCTGCAGCGGCCGCAGCGCACCCATCCATCCGAGATGCGAAGTTGATCGCGCACCACCTTGAAGGTGGTGGTGCAGGCGGGGCAACGCGTGACGAGGCTCATGACCGGGCGATTGTAGGGTTGGGCCCCTGTCGCACGAACAGCGCGAGCGGTGCGCGGCGGCGCGGAATCCCGGCCGCGCTGCGTCAGCAGCGTGCCGTCATCAGGATCCAGCCATCCTCGCTGTCGCTGACCTCGAGGGTCGCATAAGGCGCGTAGGCCTCCTTCAGCTCATCGGCCTGGCGCTCGAGGATGCCGGCCATCACCAGCGATCCGTCGGGTGCCACATGGCTGTGCAGCAGCGGTGCGAGCACCTTGAGCGGCGTGGCCAGAATGTTCGCGAGCACGGTGTCGTACGTGCCCTTGGCCACTTCCGGCAGGCCGGCATTCAGGCTGACGCCATTGGCTTCGGCATTGAGCCGGGTCGACGAGACCGCGGCTTCGTCGATGTCGACGGCATCGATGTGGGGTGCGCCGAACTTCGCCGCGCCGATCGCGAGGATGCCGGAACCGCAGCCGTAGTCGAGCACGCGCTGCTTGGCAAAAGCGCCCTCGCCCTGCTTCGCGATCCAGCGCAGGCACATGCGCGTGGTGGGATGCGTGCCGGTGCCGAACGCCAGGCCCGGATCGAGCCGGATCACCTGCTTCGCCTGCGCGGGCGGTTCATGCCAGGTCGGTACGATCCAGAATTCGGGCGTGATCTCCACCGGCGCGAACTGCGATTGCGTGAGCCGCACCCAGTCCTGCTCGGGCACATTCGCCACGCCGAGCACTGCGCAGCCTTCGAAGAAATCCTGCAGCGCGAGCACCGACGCAGCCTCGTTCGCGAGCGCCTCGTCGGCGAACAGCGCGATCACGCGCGAGCGCTGCCAGCCCTCCTTGGGCGGGGGCATGCCGGGCTCGCCGAACAGCGCCTGCTCGGCGTCGGTCTGCGCGTCGGCGTCCTCGACCGACACGCTCAGCGCATCGAGTGCGTCGAGCGCATCGCTGAGCATTTCGACCCGGTCTTCCGGTGCCATCAGGCGAAGTTCGAACATGGCGTCGTCTCGTGGGTCAGCGCTTGTGCGCTGCGAGCCACTCTTCAAGATAGTGGATGTTCGTGCCGCCGCTCATGAACTTGGCATCGACCATCAGCTCGCGGTGCAGCGGGATGTTGGTCTGGATGCCTTCGATCACGGTCTCGTTCAGCGCCGTGCGCATGCGGGCCATGGCCTGCTCGCGCGTGTCGCCGTACACGATGATCTTGCCGATCATCGAGTCGTAGTTCGGGGGCACGAAGTAGTTGGTGTACGCATGCGAATCCACGCGCACGCCAGGGCCGCCCGGCGGGTGCCACATGGTGATGCGGCCCGGCGACGGCGTGAACTTCCACGCGTCCTCGGCATTGATGCGCACCTCGATGGCATGGCCGCGCATCTCGATCTGGCGCTGGGTGAACGGCAGCTTCTCGCCGGCCGCCACCATGATCTGCGTCTTCACGATGTCGATGCCGGTGGTGAACTCCGTCACCGGGTGCTCCACCTGCACGCGCGTGTTCATCTCGATGAAGTAGAACTCGCCGTTCTCGTAAAGGAACTCGAAGGTGCCGGCACCGCGGTAGCCGATCTTCTTGCAGGCCGCGGCGCAGCGCTCGCCGATCTTCTCGATCAACTTGCGCGGAATGCCGGGGGCCGGCGATTCCTCGATCACCTTCTGGTGGCGGCGCTGCATGGAGCAGTCGCGCTCGCCCAGGTAGACCGCGTTCTTGTGCTTGTCGGCGAGGATCTGGATCTCGATGTGGCGCGGGTTCTGGAGAAACTTCTCCATATACACGGCCGGATTGCTGAAGGCCGCGCCGGCCTCCGCCTTGGTCATCTGGATCGCGTTGATCAGCGCCGCCTCGGTGTGCACCACGCGCATGCCGCGGCCACCGCCGCCGCCCGCCGCCTTGATGATGACCGGGTAGCCGATCGCACGGGCAATGCGCTTGTTGGTGGCGGCGTCGTCCGAGAGCTCACCCTCGGAGCCGGGCACGCAGGGCACGCCCGCCTTGATCATGGCCTGCTTGGCCGAGACCTTGTCGCCCATCGTGCGGATGTTGTCCGGCGTCGGGCCGATGAACTGGAAACCGCTCTGCTCCACGCGTTCGGCGAAGTTGGCGTTTTCGCTCAGGAAACCGTAGCCGGGGTGGATGGCTTCGGCATCCGTCACTTCGGCTGCCGAAATGATCGCCGGCATGTTGAGATAGCTCAGCGCCGACGGGGCCGGGCCGATGCACACGGCTTCCTGCGCCAGCTTGACGTACTTGGCGTCGCGATCGGCTTCGGAATAGACCATCACGGCCTTGATGCCCATCTCGCTGCAGGCGCGCTGAATCCGGAGGGCGATTTCGCCGCGATTGGCGACCAGGATCTTTTTAAACATATGCGCCCTCGCGGCTGCATCGCCCGCACGCTGCGCGTGCCAGGGCAATTTGACGGTCTGCGCCCGTCCGCGCCGGGGCGCGAGCCCCCCGGTTCGCAACCAGAATCTTCTTGAACATGGTCACTCGATGATGAACAGCGGCTGGCCGTATTCGACCGCCTGCCCGTTTTCGCCGAGGATCTGAGTGATCGTGCCGGACTTGTCGGCTTCGATTTCGTTGAGGATCTTCATCGCTTCGATGATGCAGATCGTGTCGCCCTCGTTCACCTTGCTGCCGATTTCGACGAAGGCGGCGGCGCCCGGGCTGGACGAGCGGTAGAACGTACCCACCATCGGCGACTTGACGGCGTGGCCGGCCGGTGCAGCTTCGACTGCGGGCGCGCTGGCTGCGGCCGTTCCAGCGGGAGCGCCGGCAGCGGGTGCTGCAGCGGGAGGCGCTGCCAGGGTTTGCACATATTGCACGGGGGCGGCGCCGCCACCCTTGACGATGCGAACCTTGCCTTCGGTTTCGGTGATTTCCAGTTCGGAAATATTCGATTCGGACACCAAGTCGATCAGTGTCTTGAGTTTGCGCAGATCCATGGGACTCCAGTGCCGGCTTTGCCGGTCATTCGGATATAACTTGGCTGAAAATCGGCGATTTTCAGCGTTTGGTGGCTAACGCCAGTTTGGGCGGCCGATTCTAACCATGAACAAGTTCACGCCGCCAAGTCTCAAAATCGGCGGTTTCCAGCTTGCCCATTTTACGAGCTGCAACAGAGCCGTTACCGTTGAGGACCAAGGTGAACGGCAATCCGCCGCCGGTATTGCCGAGGTTCTTGACCAGTTCCGTGCCTTGCAGGCCCGCCAGCCCCGTCGGATAGGTGACCGGGGTGCGCTGAAGGAATTTGCGCACCGCGCTGGGCTGATCGATGGCCAATCCAACCACTTGCCAGCCATTGGCGCCATTTTGTCGAAAAAAGGCATCGATCATCGGCATTTCTTCAACGCACGGCGGGCACCAGGTGGCCCAGAAGTTGAGCAGCAGCGGCTTGCCGCGCAGGCTCGACAGGACGAGGTCACCACCCTCCGGACGTTCGAATTTCTGGGCCCAGAAGGTCGCGTCCAGTTGCTCGCCACCCGCCACATTGCCGCCGGCGCTGTGTTCCCGCCACCAGGCGCCACCCGCCCCGGCAGCGGCGGCCACCGCCGCCACGCCGCCATAGAGCATGCCGCGTCGTGTCGGCGAAGAAGTCATTCACTTGTCCTTTTCTCTTTCAATCAGTCGGCGCAACGCGGGCAGGTCGCCGCGCGGCGTTCGGCCCTGGGCATCGGGCTTCAGGGCGCCGCGCAGGTCGTCGAGGTCGTAGACCAGCAGATGCACGCCGATTTCCTCGCCGAGCGCGCGGCTGTGGGCATGCACGCTCAAGGCCTCGACCTGCTCGCCATGAAAGCCGGTGACCATGCGCGGCTCGTAGTCCACGTGGTGGTCGATCAGGGCGATCTCGGCGGACTTGGAATCATCGCAGAACATCTGTATGTAGATGTCCGACAGCCGTGTGGCCGTGCCGTGCCACACGGCGCCGCCGATATGCGGGCGGAAGGCGGCCATGCGCTCCATCCATTCCAGCGCCAGCAGGCGCAGCGCATGCAGTTCCTGCGGCTGGGTGTCGGCGCAGAAAAGCGCAATGTAGTCGCGCACCTCGGCCTCGACTTCGTCGTTGTTCGGCAGCGAAGTGCGTGCCGGCAGGCCCAGGTCACGCACGGCCCGGCGTTTGGCGGGGCCGTATTCCAGCCCTTCCTCGACCACAAGGCGGGCTGCGGTGGCGGCGATTTCGCGCTTGGACGTGTCCATCGGGGCATTTTGCCCGCAGTAGGCGTCATGCACACGAAATCAACACGAAGCTCGGGGCGAAGACCGCGCCTGAGGGGAGAGCTCCCTGTTCCGCCTCCCTAGAATCGCCCGATGCACATTCATATTCTGGGTATCTGCGGCACGTTCATGGGCGGCGTGGCCGCCCTGGCGCGCGAAGCGGGCCACCGGGTCACGGGCTGCGATGCCGGCGTGTACCCGCCGATGAGCGACCAGCTGCGCTCCCTCGGCATCGACCTGATCGAGGGTTTCGGCGCCGATCAACTCGCCATCGCACCCGACATGTTCGTGGTCGGCAACGTGGTTTCGAGGGCGCGCCTGCCCGACGGCAGCCCCAAGTTCCCGCTGATGGAGGCCATCCTCGACGCCGGCAAGCCCTACACCAGCGGCCCGCAGTGGCTGGCCGAACACGTGCTGCTGGGCCGCCATGTGCTGGCCGTGGCCGGCACGCACGGCAAGACGACGACCACGTCGATGCTGGCCTGGGCGCTCGAGCAGGGCGGCAAGGCGCCGGGCTTCCTGGTGGGCGGCGTGCCGCTGGACTTCGGGGTGTCGGCCCGCCTGGGCGACGGCGCCGCCTTCGTCATCGAGGCCGACGAATACGACACCGCCTTCTTCGACAAGCGCAGCAAGTTCGTGCACTACCGGCCGCGCACCGCCGTGCTCAACAACCTCGAATTCGACCACGCGGACATCTTCGATGACCTCGCCGCCATCGAACGCCAGTTCCATCACCTCGTGCGCACCGTGCCCGGCACCGGGCGACTGGTGGTGAATTCCACGGAGGAAAGCCTGCAGCGCGTGCTGGCCCAGGGTTGCTGGAGCGAACTCGCGCGATTCGGCGCAGGTGGCGAATGGGAAGCCCGCGGTTCGCACGACGCCTTCGACGTGCTGCGGCAGGGAGAGCTGGTGGGCCGGGTCGAGTGGGAACTCTCGGGCCTGCACAACCAGATGAATGCGCTGGCCGCGATCGCCGCCGCCGACCACGTCGGCGTTGCGCCGGCCGATGCGGCGCGCGCGCTCGGCAGTTTCCGCAACGTGCGGCGGCGGATGGAATTGCGCGGCACGGTGGGCGCGATCACCGTCTACGACGACTTCGCACATCACCCCACCGCCATCCGCACCACGCTCGACGGCCTGCGCAAGAAGCTCGACGAGGCCGGCAAGCAAAGTGAGCGCATCCTCGCTGTCTTCGAGCCGCGCAGCAACACGATGAAGCTGGGCGTCATGGCTGCCCAGCTGCCCTGGAGCCTGGAGTCGGCCGACCTCTCTTTCTGCCACACGGCCGGACTCGACTGGGATGCCGCCGCGGCCCTGGCGCCGATGGGCAACCGCGCACAGGTCGCTGGAGCCGTCGAGCCGCTGGTCGCGCAGATCGTCGCGGCGTCCCGGCCGGGCGATCACATCGTCTGCATGAGCAACGGCGGCTTCGGCGGCGTGCACGACAAACTGCTTGCGGCGCTCCGCACGGCTACCGCATCATGACCGCCATGCGCGCCCGGGAACTGATCGACAGCCTGAAGCTGCAGCCTCATCCCGAGGGCGGCTGGTACAGCGAGGTGTTCCGTTCGCCGGCCAGCGTCACGCCGACCGACGGCCGGGCGCCCCGCAGCGCGCTCACCAGCATCTACTTCATGCTCGAGGCGGGCCAGCATTCGCGCTGGCACCGGGTGCTGTCCGACGAAGTCTGGGTGCACCTCGAAGGCGTGCCGCTGGCGCTCTGGACTTGCGATGCCGCGATGCGCACGGCGCCGGCCCATGTACGGCTGGGCCCGGTCGATGCGCACGGCACGCGCCCCCAGCACGTGGTGCCAGCTGGCCAGTGGCAGGCCGCCCGCCCGATCCAGGGCCATTCGTCGGGCGACTACACGCTGGTCGCCTGCATGGTCGGCCCGGGCTTCGACTTTGCCGACTTCTCGATGGTGCCGCCCGACAGCGACGAGGCGGCGTCGATGCGGCACCACTGGCCCGACCTGGCCGGAATGCTCTGAACCTTGCTCAGCCGCGGCGGGCCTTGACGGCCTGCGACAGCGTCTCGAGCACCTGCACTGAATCGTCCCAGCCGATGCACGCGTCGGTGATGCTCTTGCCGTATTCGAGGCCCGAGAGCTGGTCCTTGCCCGGCGTGAACTTCTGGGCGCCGGCCTGCAGGTGGCTCTCGACCATCACGCCGAACACGCGGTTCGAGCCGCCGGCAATCTGGCTGGCGATGTCCTTGGCCACGTCGATCTGCTTCTGGTGCTGCTTGGAGCTGTTGGCATGGCTGCAGTCGACCATCAGCGTGGGCGGCAGCTTGGCGGCTTCGAGGTCCTTGCAGGCGGCTTCGACGCTGGCGGCGTCGTAGTTCGGCGCCTTGCCGCCGCGCAGGATCACATGGCAGTCGCGGTTGCCGTTGGTCTGCACGATCGCGACCTGGCCGTTCTTGTGCACCGAGAGAAAGTGATGGCCGCGGGCCGCCGCCTGGATCGCATCCGTGGCGATGCGGATGTTGCCGTCGGTGCCGTTCTTGAAGCCGATGGGGGCCGAGAGGCCCGAGGCCAGCTCGCGGTGCACCTGGCTTTCGGTGGTGCGCGCACCGATGGCGCCCCAGGCGATCAGGTCGCCGATGTACTGGGGCGAGATCACGTCGAGGAACTCGCTGCCCGCCGGCAGGCCGATGCGGTTGATGTCGATCAGGAGCTGACGTGCGATGCGCAGGCCTTCGTCGATGCGGAAGCTCTCGTCCAGGTACGGGTCGTTGATCAGGCCCTTCCAGCCGACTGTGGTGCGCGGCTTCTCGAAGTACACGCGCATGACGATCTCGAGGGTGCCGGCGTACTTTTCGCGCTCCACCTTCAGGCGGCGGGCGTACTCGAGCGCCGCGGCGGGGTCGTGGATGGAGCAGGGGCCCATCACCACCAGCAGCCGGTCGTCCTTGCCGCCCATGATGTTGTGGATGTTGCGGCGGGTGCCCTCGATCAGCGTTTCGACCGGCGTGCCGCGGATCGGGAAAAAGCGGATCAGATGTTCAGGAGGGGGCAGCACGTTGATGTCCTTGATGCGTTCGTCGTCGGTCTTGCTGGTTTTTTCGACGCTCGCATACCAGCTGTCGCTGGCCGGGGCAGTGTTCGTGCTCATGGTGCTTTTCCTTGTTGGAGTGAATATCGTCAGGGCATAAAAAAACCGCCGGGGCTTGCGGCGCCGGCGGTTTTGGGAGGTGTTCGTTTGCTTTACGCGCTCGCCTCTCGTCCGCCGGAAACCGGGAACCAAAAGTAGGCAAAGAAATAAGCGCGGAGGGCGGACATAGGGGCGGAATGTAGCACGGAAAACATAGACCCGGTCAAGCGGCCGGGCCCAAGGGATGGTTTACCGGTAGCCCGATTCGTTGGCGTTGTGAATGATCCAGATCAGGTTGCCGCCGGTGTATTCACCCATGCCGCCGCCCGCGAAGATCAGCCGTCCCTGCCCCTTGTATGTCATCTCGAAACGATGGCGATCGCTGCCGAAATAGAACGGGATGAAGGCCTTGCCCGTCACGTACGCACCCTGGTCGGTCGGCGGGCCGGCGAGGTCGGTGACCTGCTTGGCGCTCATGCCGATCTGCAGGCGGGTGAACTTGCTGTTGCGCGCCGGGTTGCCGGTGATCTCGCCTTCGTAGCCGTTCAGGCCCTTGACCGTGCGGCCGCTGCCGGCTTCGACCTTGGAGGAGTCGGTCACGTTGCCGCGGCCGTCCATGCCGGCGCCGGAACCGGTGCGGGCCGGTGCCGCAGGTGCGGGGGCAGGCGCCGCCGCAGGCTGGCTGGCGCTGGAGCCGCCACGCGATGCGCAGCCGGCGCTTGCCAATACAACAACGGCAGTTGCGGCCCACAGCGCAGCAGAAGAATTGATCCTGTTCCTCATCGAAGGCTCCTTCCTTGTTTGTGAAGGAGCGCAGCTTAACAAGGCTTCAGGCCGTTCCGCCCACGGTCAACCCGTCGATCCGGAGGGTCGGCTGGCCGACGCCCACGGGCACGCTCTGGCCTTCCTTGCCGCAGGTGCCCACGCCCGAATCGAGCTTCATGTCGTTGCCGATCATGGTCACGCGGGTGAGCGCATCGGGGCCGTTGCCCACGATGGTCGCGCCCTTGACCGGGTACTGGATCTTGCCGTTCTCGACCCAGAAGGCCTCGCTGGCCGAGAACACGAACTTGCCGCTCGTGATGTCGACCTGCCCGCCGCCGAAGTTGGTGGCGTAGAGGCCCTTCTTGATGCTGGCCACGATTTCCTGGGGGTCCTTGTCGCCGCCGAGCATGTAGGTGTTGGTCATGCGCGGCATCGGCACGTGGGCGTAGCTCTCGCGGCGGCCGTTGCCGGTGGGCTTGACCTTCATGAGGCGGGCGTTCATCGAGTCCTGGATGTAGCCCTTGAGGATGCCGTCCTCGATCAGCACGTTGCGCTGGCTGGCGTTGCCCTCGTCGTCGACATTCAGCGAGCCGCGGCGATCGGCGATCGTGCCGTCGTCGAGCACCGTGACGCCCTTGGCTGCCACGCGCTGGCCGATGCGGCCCGAAAACGCGCTAGAGCCCTTGCGGTTGAAGTCGCCTTCCAGCCCGTGGCCGATGGCTTCGTGCAGCAGGATGCCGGGCCAGCCGGAGCCGAGCACCACGGTCATCTCGCCGGCAGGCGCCGGGCGGGCGTCGAGGTTGGTCAGCGCGGCCTTCACGGCCTGGTCGACGTATTCGGCGATCTTCTCGTCGTCGAAGTAGGCCAGGCCGAATCGGCCGCCGCCACCGCCGGAGCCGACTTCGCGCCGGCCGTTCTGCTCGGCAATGACGGTGACCGACAGGCGCACCAGCGGACGCACGTCGGCGGCCAGCGTGCCGTCGGCGCGCGCCACCAGCACCACGTCGTATTCGCTCGCCAGGCCCGCCATGACCTGCGCCACGCGCGGATCGCGCGAACGCGCCAGCTTCTCGGTCTTCTCGAGCAGCTTGACCTTGGCCGTGCTGTCGAGCGTGGAGATGGGATCGACGCCGTTGTAGAGCGAGCGGCTGGAGGCGATCTTGCGGGTCGGCGTCTTCACGCGGCCGGTACGGCCGGCGGAAGAGATCGAGCGGACCGTGCGGGCCGCGTCGAGCAGCGATGCTTCGGAAATGTCGTCCGAATAGGCGAATGCGGTTTTCTCGCCGCTGACCGCGCGCACGCCGACGCCCTGGTCGATGCTGAAGCTGCCGGTCTTGACGATGCCTTCCTCGAGGCTCCAGCCTTCGCTGCGCGTGTACTGGAAGTAGAGATCGGCGTCGTCCACCCGGTGGGAGGTGATCTCGGCAAGGGCCTTGCTCAGGTGCGATTCGTCGAGGCCGAACGGCGTGAGAAGGAGTTGTTGCGCCGTGGCGAGGCGCTCGATGGTGGGTTCGCGAGAGATCATGGCAGCCATTCTAGGCAGCCGCCCTCTTCCGTGCCGCCCCGAAGGGCACTAGTTCTGGGCCTGTTTCCTGGCCCGGGCGATCGACATCAGGATGCCCAGCCCCAGCCCCAGCGTCACCATCGCCGTTCCGCCGTAGCTGATGAACGGCAGCGGCACCCCCACCACCGGCAGGATGCCGCTCACCATTCCCATGTTGACGAAGGCATAGGTGAAGAAAATCATCGTGACCGCGCCCGCCAGCAACCGCGAGAACAGGGTCGTCGCACTGGTCGCAATGGCCAGCCCGCGGAAGATCAGGAGGATGAAGGCCGAGATCAGCGCCAGGTTGCCCATCAGCCCGAATTCCTCGGAATAGGCGGCAAAGATGAAGTCGGTGGTGCGCTCGGGAATGAATTCGAGGTGCGTCTGGGTGCCCTGCATGAAGCCCTTGCCGCCGACGCCGCCCGAGCCGATGGCGATCATCCCCTGGATGATGTGGAAGCCCTTGCCCAGCGGGTCCTTGCTCGGGTCGAGCAGCGTGCACACGCGCTGCTTCTGGTAGTCGTGAAGCACCCGCCAGTCGACGCCGTCGGCGCACAGCCTTGTCTCGAAACTCACGATCAGCGTCACCGCGATGGCGCCGATCACCACCGGCGGGACGATCAGCTTCCAGGGGAGGCCCGCGAAGAAGATCACCGCCATGCCCGCGGCCAGCACCAGCAGCGAAGTGCCCAGGTCAGGCTGCTTCATGATGAGCCCGACCGGCACCGCCAGCAGCACCGTGGCCACCACGAAGTCGAGCGGCCGCAACTGGCCTTCGCGCCGCTGGAACCACCAGGCCAGCATCAGCGGCATGGCGATCTTGAGGATTTCGCTCGGCTGGATCACCACGCCGATGTTGATCCAGCGCTGGGCGCCCTTCTTGGTGATGCCGAAGAGCGCCACCGCGATCAGGAGCGCCACCCCGGCCGCGTAGAGGGGCACCGCGAACATCATCAGCCGCTGCGGCGGCACCTGCGCCACCACGAACATGATGAAGCCCGCCAGCAGCATGTTGCGGCCATGGTCGACGAAACGCGAGCCGTGGTCGTAGCCGGAGGAGTACATGGTGAGCAGGCCGGCAAAGGCCAGCAGCAGCACGGCGAAGGCCAGAAAGCCGTCGAAGCCCTGGAAGATGGGCGCGATTCGGCGCGCCAGGGAGGGCTGATTGAACACGGCGGACATGGGGGCGGATTATCCCCGCCCCGAAACCCGTTTCAGCCGAAACCGAGTTGAACGACCGTGCGCCCGGGTCGGCTTTCGACCGCCAGCACCGCGCCGATGGCGCCGGCGCGCTCCAACAGCGCCCGCGGGACCTGCGAGGCGTCGAAGCCCCGGCCGTTGTCGATCACCCGCAGCCGCACCGTGTCGCCCTGCATGTCGGCCTCGATCCGCAGCACGTTGGCCTGGGCGTGCTGCAGCACGTTGGAGATGGCCTCGAACAGCAGGAACTGCAGCTGCCGCATCGCGTGCGCATCGAGCAGTTCCACCGGCCCGATCTCGTCCACCGCCCATTCGAACTCGATGCCCGCCGCCGCCAGCCGGGGTTCCAGCCGGTAGCGCAGCGCCGCCAGCAGCGCGCCGACGTCGCCCGGCGGCAGGTGGATCGAGTCGATCGACAGCTTGAGCTGGTCGAGCGAGTCGCGCAGCGTGCGCAGCAGCTCTTCGTCGCTGGTCTGGCCCGATTGCAGTTGCCGGATCGCCGAGCTGATGTGCGAGCCCACGCCGTCGTGCATGTCGCGCAGGATGCGCTCGCGCTCGTGGGTACGGGCCTGGTCGCGGGCCACTTGCTCGAGCTCGGCATAGGTCAGGGCCAGTTCGCGCTCGCGCTGCGCCACGCGCTCGGCGAGCGCGGCGACCCATCCGCGCGCCTGGGTGCTCACCGCATGAAAGCGCCGCAGCACGATCAGGAGCAGCGCGATGCCGAAGAAGATCGACGAATAGCGCACCCAGGTGGTCTCGCCGTAGGCATCGCTCAGGCGGATCACCAGCCAGTCGCGGACGCCGAAGGCCACCGTGACGAGCGCCGCGATGGCCACCAGCATCTGCTCGGCGTTCGGGCGGCGCACGGTCGCCACCAGGAAACCGCCCACGAAGACGCCGATGACCACGATCTCGATGGCGAGCCAGCCGGTAAGCCACACCGGTTGCTCGCGATGCAGCGCCAGCGCGCTCGCCGCCACGGTTCCAGCGACGACCGCGGCCAGGGGCCAGCGCAGCCACTGCAGCCGGGAATTCCGCGCCCACCCCGCGAGGTGGTAGCAGAACATCATGGCCGAGGCCGCCCAGCCCGCATAGCAGGCGGCCATCAGCACGCCCCAGGGAACCCAGGGCAGCGGCGGCTCGGCGATCACGCCGTCGGCCACGCGGATCGCCCAGCAGAACTCGGCCAGCGCCGCCCAGAAATAGATGCCGTCGCGCCGGTGCCGCCCCACGGCGCCGGTGTCGACCTGCGTCAGCCAGAGCGCCAGCGCGATGCTGCCCACGACCAGGCTGAAGGCGGTCAGCAGCACCGAGCCGGTGAAGCGCCAGGCATAGGCGCTCTCGAAGAGTTCGGTGCGCACCGGCGTGGCGGGCCCGACCACCACCCGCGACAGGCCGGCGCGCCGGGCGCTGTCGGCGCGCAGGCGGATCTGCAGGTTGTTCTCGCCGGCTTTCAGCAGCCGCCCGGGCACCGGCACGTAGATGGGCGCCTTGGCGTAGTCGGCATCGTTGCCCACACCCAGGTCGCCGTAGACCTGCAGCAGCGCGCCGTTCAACTGCACCTCGAAGACATTGCCGACGCGTGGAATGAAGATGCCCCAGGGCGTTTCAGGCGCGGCTGCGAGGGTGAACGGCAGGTCGAAGCTCGCAAGGCCCGGCTGGCCGCGGTGCTGGCGGTCCCAGTGGTAGGACAGCTCGACCGGTCCGGTGCGGGTGACGCCGTCGACCGACGTCGTGACGGTGCCGCGGCGCAGTTCGATCGGACCGTCGGCAGCCTGGACCGCCCGGGCGGTCTCCGCCGCCGCCGCGCCTCCCATGCTGGCAGCACCCGCCACCAGCACCGCCAGCCACAGCGAAAGCAGCGACCGCAACCTCGTCAGCATCCGTCCTCAGCCTGGGTGAGGCAGCAGGCCGAGGCGCGTGGCCTCGAAGACCGCCTCGCTCTTGGAATGCACCGCGAGCTTGCCGTAGAGGTTCTTGATGTGGGTCTGCACCGTATGCACGCTCAGGCCCTTGAGCCGCGCGATCTCCGCGTACGAGAAGCCGCGGGCGATCAGCGTCAGCACCTCATGCTCGCGCGCGGAGAGCAGGCCGCGCTCGTTCTCGTCGAAGGCCGCCTCGGGAGCAGCGATGCCGGGGGCGAGGATGCTGGCCGATTGCAGGCTGCGGTACTTGGCCAGCACCCGTCGCGCGATCATGGGCGAGATCGGCGATGCGCCGGCCTTCATCTCCACGATGGTCTGCGCGATGTCCTCGGGCGCGGCGTCCTTGTGGATGTAGCCCACCGCGCCGGCCTCGATGCTGGCGAGCACGTTCTCCTCGTCGCCGAAGACCGACACCACCAGCGGCTCGCAACCCGGAAAGCGCGCAACGGCGTCGCGGATCACGTCCAGGCCGGTGCCGTCGGGCATGCCCAGGTCCACCAGCAGGACGTCGGGGATCGTCGCGGTGCGCGCCAGCCAGCCCAGCGCCTCCTGCACCGTGCCCGCGCTGCCGAGCCAGAAAAGGCGCGGGCTGCGCTGCACGCTCGCCTCGAAGAAGGCGCGCGCGCGGCTGTCGTCCTCGACCACGAGAACGCCCCACCGGCGCAGCGTCCCGTCATCCAGTGCCTCTGTGTTCATGGGATGGAGCATAAGCCTCGGCGCTCCCCCGAATGCCTCCAGGGCATACCGCTTTCATGGGATGCGCCGTGCGGATCGCATCCCGAGAATGGGGCGTTTTCTCTCTCTTTTTGCCACGGGTTCATCGCCGTGCGTGCAACGCCGGCAACAGGGAGCAGCCCATGAATACTTTCAGGCTCCAGTCAGGCGACCGATGCAGGGTTGAGGCCGGAGAGATGTTCATGCGCTGTAAGTCGTTATGACTTATCGCTTCCCTCAAGAAGCCCTTGCCGCCGTTTTTTGAACCCCGCGAGCCGCTTTTCGGGCACGGACCTCATGCAGAATCACTGCGCCTGCGCCACCGAGATGCGGCGTTCGCACCTTCCCGCCCTTCCCCCCATGGACCTGCAAACCACCCATCTGCTGTACCTGCACGGCTTCCGCTCCTCGCCCCGTTCGACGAAGGCGCGGCTCGTGGCGCAACGGGTGGCCCAGGCGCATCCGAACCTGCAGTGGTGGTGCCCGCAGCTGCCACCCTCGCCGCACGACGCCATCGACATGGTGATGAAGGGCATCGCCCACTGGCCGCGCAAGTCGATGGCCGTGATCGGCTCGTCGCTCGGCGGCTTCTATGCCACCTACGTCGCCGGCATGACGCGCTGCCGCGCGGTGCTGCTCAACCCGGCCGTGCATCCGGCGCGCGACCTCACCCGCTACATCGGCGCCCAGACCGCCTGGCACGATCCGGCCGAGCATTTCTATTTCCGGCCCGAGTACATCCACGAATTGCGCGCCATGGAAGTCGGCGCGCTCACGCGGCCCGAGCGCGTCTTCGCCATCATCGCCAAGGGCGACGAGGCGCTCGACTGGCACGAGATGTCGGCGCGCTACCCCGACAGCAACATCAAGCTGCTGGAAGGCGGCGACCATGCACTGTCGGATTTCGAGACGGCGCACCTCGACGACGTCATGGCGTTCATCAACCCTGTCTGAATTCCAGGAACACCGCGGAACCGGCTCTGCCGGGCCGCAGGTGTTGCCCCCGGAAGGGGGTTGGCGGCCACACGAAGTGGGCAAGTCTGGGGGAGAGCCTATCCCCAGCATGGGACAATCCGCGTCTATGTTTGTATTGTTTGAAGAAGCCGGCAAGTACCTCGGCGGCCGTGTCCTGTCGGAGGCCGAAGCCTCGGCGCAGGTCGAGCTCGAGACCGGCAAGCGCGTCAAGGTCAAGGGCGCCAACATCGTTCTGCGGTTCGAGAAGCCGTCCCCGGCCGAGCTGATCGCCGAGGCGCGCGCGCTCGCCGCTGCGATGGACCTCGACCTGGCCTGGGAATTCGCGGCCGAGGGTGAATTCGGTTTCGCCGACCTGGCCGCCGACTATTTCAGCGACAAGCCCACGCTGGCCCAGCAGGCCGCCGCGCTGTTCGCGCTCTTCGAGGCGCCGCACTACTTCCGCCGCGCGGGCAAGGGGCGCTTCAAGAAGGCGCCGGCCGAAATCGTGCAGCAGGCGCTCGCCGCCATCGAGAAGAAGAAAGTCATCCAGGCGCAGATCGTCGAATGGGCCGGGCAACTGGCCGAGGGCCTGTGCCCGCCGCCGATCCGCGAGCAGCTCTACAAGATCCTGTTCAAGCCCGACAAGAACGCCCCCGAATACAAGGCCGTGGTCGATGCCGCGCGCGCCACGCAGCGCCCGCCGCTCGACCTGCTGGAGCGCGCCGGCGCAATCGATTCGCCCTATCAGTTCCACTGGCGGCGCTTTCTGTTCGAGAACTTCCCCAAGGGCCACGGCTTCCCCGCGCTCGCCGCACCGGCCATCGTGGACGACCTGCCCGTCGCCACGGGCGTGCAGGCCTTCTCGATCGACGATTCGCAGACCACCGAAATCGACGACGCACTCTCAGTGCAGGGCCTGGGCAGCGGCTCCGTCACGGTCGGCATCCACATCGCGGCGCCGGCCCTGGCGCTCACGCCCGGCAGTGCCATCGACAACGTGGCGCGCGCGCGAATGTCGACGGTCTACATGCCGGGCTACAAGATCACGATGCTGCCCGACGAGGTGGTCAACACCTACACGCTGCTCGAAGGCGCCGACCGTCCGGCCGTATCGCTCTATGCGCGCTTCGACGAAGCCACGCTCGAGCTGCAGGGCACCGAGACCAAGCTCGAACGCGTGCCCATCGTCGCCAACCTGCGCCACGACCAGCTCGACAGCGTCGTCACGCAACCCTGGCTCGAAGATGCCGCAGTCACGAGCGCCGACACGCCCGAAGCCGCCGCGAACCTGCGCGCGCCGCTCTCCTTCCTGTTCCGCCTCGCGAAGCAGTTGAAGGCGCAGCGCGAAGTGGTGCGCGGCAAGCCCGAGAACTTCAACCGGCCCGACTACAACTTCCGCCTTGTCGGCAACGACGGCAACGAACCCACCGGCAACGAGCAGGTGCAGATCACGACGCGCCAGCGCGGCGCGCCGCTCGACCTGATCGTCTCCGAAGCGATGATCCTGGCCAACAGCAGCTGGGGCGGCTGGCTTGGCGAACTCGGCGTGCCCGGGCTCTACCGCAGCCAGGCGAGCCTGGCGCCCGGCATCAAGGTGCGCATGGGCACGCGCGCGCTGCCGCATGCGGGCCTGGGCGTGAAGAGCTATGCGTGGAGCACCTCGCCGCTGCGCCGCTACACCGACCTCGTGAACCAGTGGCAGATCATCGCGGCCGCCCGCCACGGCAAGACCGCCGCGCTGGCCGCGCCCTTCAAGCCGAAGGACGCCGACCTGTTCTCGATCCTCTCGGGCTTCGATGCGGCCTATGCAACGTACAACGGCTACCAGGGCGGCATGGAACGCTTCTGGACGCTCAAGTACCTGCAGCAGAACGGCATCACCGAACTCGAAGCGACGGTCATCAAGGACATCCCCAACGGCGCGCTGGTGCGTGCCGATGCGCTGCCGCTGGTGTTCCCGGTCGCGGGCCAGCAGGAACGCGGCGCTCGCCTGCGCGTGAAGCTCGGCGAGATCGACGAGATCGCGCTCGACGTGAACGGCACCGTGCTCGAACGCCTCGACACGCCGAAGGCCGATGCCTCGGCCGAGGACGAGAGCGGCGAGGACGAAGAAGAAGTCGCCGGCCCGATCGCCATTGCCGTCGACCTGAGCGACAGCGAGGCCGCGCCGGAAAACACACCTGCATGAACTTCGGCGACACGTCCGGAGAAATGCAGCCCCTGGAGGAGTTTCGAGAATGAACTTCAAGGACCTCAGCACGCTGCAGATTGCCCTGGGCGTGTCGGTCATTGCGCATGCCGCGCTGCTGGCGGTGCGCTTCGTCGATCCCGAGGCGTTCAACCGCGCGTTCACCGACACGCCGCTCGAGGTGATCCTGGTCAACAGCAAGACCAAGGAGCGGCCCGACGCGAACGCCAGGCTGATGGCGCAGACCTCGCTCGCGGGCGGCGGCGACCTCGACAAGGGGCGCGCGACCAGCCCGCTGCCGCCGTCCAGCTTCACCGCGGTGGGCGATTCGTTCGAAGACGCACGCAAGCAGGTCGACGCCCTGCAGGCCGAGCAGATGCAGATGATCACGCAGCTCAAGCGCGACATCGCCGCGATGCCGGTGCGCGATCCGCGCAACGCGGGCGACCCGACCGAAGCCGCCGCGCAGGAAGAAAAGCGCCGCCAGATGGTCGAGCTGCTGGCCCAGATCGAGCGCCGCGTGAACGAAGAGAACTCGCGCCCCAAGAAGCGCTACGTCAGCCCCTCCACGCGCGAGGCCGCGTTCGCGGTGTACGTGGACACCATGCTGCGCCGTGTCGAGGCGCGCGCCGCGGAAAACTTCCCCGAGCTGGCCGGCAAGAAGCTGTACGGCGAACTGAAGATGACCGTGACCGTCAACTTCGACGGCAACGTGCTCGCCACCGTGGTCGACCAGAGCTCGGGCAACATCGCGCTCGACCGCCGGGCGCAGGCCATCGTTCGCAGCACCGGCAACTTCGGCAAGTTCACGAGCGCGATGCGCCAGGAGCAGGCCGACCAGATGGTGATCCAGGGCACGTTCCGCTTCGCGCGCGACGGCACGATGGAAATCTCCCAATAAACGGCAAGGCGCAGCGATGGACCTGTACTGCGTCATGGGCAACCCCGTCGAGCACAGCCGCTCGCCGCGCATCCATGCCCGCTTTGCCGAACTCTGCGGCCAGCAGATGGACTATGGCCGCCGGCTGATTCCAATCGGAGCCTTCGCCGAAGGCATCGCCGCATTCCGCCGTGAAGCCGCCGAGCGCGGCGACAGCGCGCGCGGCTGCAACATCACCGTGCCCTTCAAGTTCGAAGCTGCCGCCCTGGCGCAGCACACCAGCGAGCGAGCCACGCTTGCGCAGGCGGTCAACACGCTGCGCTTCGAGGCCGACGGCAGCATCCATGCGGACAACACCGACGGCATCGGCCTGGTCAACGACATCGTCCACAACGCGGGCGTGCCGTTGGCGGGCAAGGAGTTGCTGCTGATCGGCGCTGGCGGTGCCGCTGCCGGCGTGCTCGGCCCGCTGCTCGACGCCGGCGCCTCGCGCATCGTGGTGGCCAACCGCACCATCGACAAGGCGGTCGCGGTGGTCCGGCGCCATGCCGCACTCGCGCTTGGCCACGGTGCGACGCTCGAAGCCTGGGCGCTCGACGAGGTGCCGGGCAGCTTCGACGTGGTGGTCAACGCCACCGCCTCCAGCCTGGCGGGCGATGCGGTGCCGGTGAGCGCGCAGGTGCTGCGCCCCGGCGCGCTGGCGGTCGACATGATGTACGGGCCTGCAGCGGCGGGCTTCATGGCATGGGCCGAAGCGCACGGCGCCGTCCCCCGCGACGGGCTCGGCATGCTGGTCGAGCAGGCGGCCGAATCGTTCGGGATCTGGCGCGGCGTGCGCCCGCCGTCGGCACAGGTGCTGGCGGAACTGCGCGCATCGCTCGCCGCGGGTCACTGAAAAAATGAAGGCCGTGCTGCGCCTCGTCGCCTGCCTCGTGGTGGCGGGCCTTGCGCTCGAACTCTTCTTTGTCGTGCGCATCGCGGCCATGGCGGTCATCGATCCGCAGAGCACCGCCTTCCAGCGCTCCGAGGCCTGGCAGGTCGCCATCCACAAGGGCAGCGAGGGCGGCTGGCGCCAGGAGTGGGTGCCGTATGCGCAGATCAACGACACGCTCAAGCGCGCCGTCATCGCGAGCGAAGACGCCGGCTTCGTCGATCACAACGGCGTGGAGTGGGAGGCCATCGAACGCGCGCGCCAGCGCAACGCCAAGGCCGAGGAGCTTGCCGCCAAGCGCGCCGCCCGCGCCGTGGCGCGCGGCAAGCCGATGCAGCCGGTGCGCCTGCGCGGCGGCTCCACCATCACGCAGCAGCTCGCGAAGAACCTGCTGCTCTCGGGCGAGCGAACGATGCTGCGCAAGGGCCAGGAGCTGGTGCTCGCGACGCTGCTCGAGGTGTTTCTCGACAAGCGCCGCATCCTGGAGATCTATCTGAACAACGTCGAGTGGGGCGAAGGCGTGTTCGGTGCCGAGGCTGCATCGCAGTACTACTTCAGGAAGCCCGCTTCGCGCCTGAGCGCGAACGAAGCCGCACGCCTCGCGGTGATGCTGCCGAGCCCCAAGTTCTTCGAGCGCAAGCCCGGCTCGCCTTACCTCAGCGGGCGGGCATCGACGGTCATGGCGCGGATGTCGTCGGCCGAACTGCCCTGATCCTGGCGCGCAGTGCCTCGATGGCCAGCACAGCCGCGAAGCCGATCGTGTAGGCCACCACGTCCCACCAGTCGGCCGTGCTGCCGAGCACGATGCGCAGGGCGCGGTTCGGAATGTGCAGGTGCCAGGCGGACGCGAGGAACTGCCCCAACTCCACGGCGTAGCCCACGCCGAGCGCGGCCAGCGCGAGCGGCAGCACGCGCGCCGCGATGAAGGTCTTGAAGACGAAGTAGACCCACACCACCGCCAGCACATCGCCGAAGAAACTTCGCAGCCACCCCCAACGCGCGCCGACGGTGGCCAGCAGCGCAAGAACAATGAACAGGGCCACCGCCCACACCAGTGAAAGAGGATCGAATCGCCATCGCATGGCCCGTATCATCGCGCCCATATGCTGGCAAAGCTCACAGGTTGGTTGTTGTTGGGAATCGTCCGGTTGCTCACTGGCGCGCAGGCGCGCTGGTACGGCTGTCCACCGAAGGCCGAACAGCGCATCTATTTCGCCAATCACCAGAGCCACGCCGACCTCGTGATGATCTGGGCGGCACTGCCCGAGGAATTGCGCAGCATCACCCGGCCGATCGCGGCGCGCGACTACTGGGCCAACACGCCGTTCAAGCGCTGGATCACGACGGAAGTGTTCAACGCGGTGTATGTGGAGCGCGCGGCCACGGCGCCTGCTGCACCTGCCGCGCCCGAACCAGTCGCGCCGGCACCCGCATTCGCCGTTGTTGCCGCGCCCATCGAGCGCATCGAGCCTTCGATGGAGCCGCTGCTGCCGGCCACGCCGCGCACCGAGACCGTGAACGAACTGCAAGGCGTGCTCGACCTTCCTGCGCCGCCACCCCCTGCGCCGCCCGTCGAGACGCCGGCACCCGCGGCAGAGCCGGCACCGCCGACCGAACCCGCAGCGCCTGTATCCGATCCACTCGCGCCATTGGTCGAAGCGCTGCGCAGCGGCGACTCGATCATCATCTTTCCCGAAGGCACGCGCGGCCACACGGGTGAGCCGCAGAAGTTCAAGTCCGGCCTCTACACGCTCGCGACGATGTTCCCCGACGTGGTGCTCGTGCCGGCCTGGATCGACAACGTGCAGCGCGTCATGCCCAAGGGCGAGATCGTGCCGGTGCCCATTCTTTGCTCCGTTACCTTCGGCGCGCCGCTGCGCGTCGAAGAAGGCGAAGAGCGCCGCCCTTTCCTCGACCGCGCGCGTGCCGCGGTGATCGCATTGCGCGATATCTGACATGAACCAGTTCCTGCGCAGCCTCACCCCGACCCAGCAGGTCGCGGCCCTGTTCCTCATCGTGTTCGGCGTGCTGGTGATCATCAGCACCACCGCCTTCTTCCTGAGCTTCAGGGAAAAGCGCAACCCGGTGCACGACGCCACCTGGCAGGCCGAGCTCGCGCACTTCCGCGCGCTGCTGGGCACCACCTGGTTCATGGTGGTGATCTTCTGGATCGGTTGGGCGCTGGGCGAGACGGTGGCCACGGTGCTCTTCGCGCTGATCTCGTTCTTCGCGCTGCGCGAGTTCATCACGCTCTCGCCCACGCGGCGCGGCGACCACCGCAGCCTGATCCTCGCGTTCTTCGTGGTGCTGCCGATCCAGTTCTGGCTGGTGGCCACGGCGCGCTTCGACCTCTTCACCGTGTTCATCCCGGTCTACGTGTTCCTCGCAATCCCGGTGGCGAGCGCGCTGGCCAACGACCCCAGCCATTTCCTCGAACGCAACGCCAAGCTGCAGTGGGGGATCATGGTCTGCGTCTACGGCATGAGCCATGTGCCGGCGCTGCTGCTGCTGAGCTTTCCGGGGTACGAGGGCAAGAGCGCGTTCCTCGTGTTCTTCCTGGTGTTCGTGGTGCAGACCTCGGTGCTGGTGCAGCACCTCATCTCGCGCCGCACGCAGCGTGCGCCGTTCGCGCCCAACGTGAGCCGCAGCTTCAACTGGACCAGCTGGGGCATCGGCATCGTGGTCGCGAGCCTGGTGGGCGCGCTGTTCTCGTTCATCACCCCATTCAAGTTCGGGCAAGCGCTCGCGGTGTCGGTCATCGCCTGCATCGCGGGCTCGATGGGGCACCTGGTGATGAAGGCGCTCAAGCGCGACCGAGGCATTCCGAACTGGGGCAAGAAGGGCGTGGGCGTGACGGGTGCGAACGGGCTGCTGGACCGGGTCGATGCGCTGTGCTTCGCGGCGCCGATATTCTTCCATTCGATCCGCTGGTACTTCAACGCCTGACAGACATGCGCATTCTCGGCATCGACCCCGGCTTGACGACCACCGGCTTCGGCGTGGTCGATGCGGACGGCCACGCGCTGCGCTACGTGGCCAGCGGAACCATCAACACCCGGCACCTGGGCACCGGCAACCTGCCGGCGCGCCTGAAGGTGCTGTTCGACGGCATCGCGGAAATCGCGGCGCGTTACCAGCCCGATGCGTCGGCGGTCGAAATCATCTTCGTGAACGTCAATCCGCAGTCGACGCTGCTGCTGGGACAGGCGCGCGGCGCCTGCGTGACCTCGCTGGTGAACAGCAATCTCACGGTGGCCGAATACACCGCGCTGCAGATGAAGAAGGCCGTCGCGGGCCACGGCCAAGCCGCCAAGGCGCAGGTGCAGGAGATGGTGAAGCGGTTGCTCGACCTGCCCGGATTGCCCGGCGCCGACGCGGCCGACGCACTGGGCATCGCGATCACGCATGCGCAGGTGGGGCGGTCGATGGCTCGGCTGGCTCAGGCCGCGGAGTTGTCGAAGACGCATGCCGGCACCTACCGGCAAGGGCGTTCGCGCTGACTGACTATCTGCGGAAGTCCAGGCGCCCGTTGGTCCAGCGTCCGTCGATGCGCCGGTTGTCCACGATCATCCCGACCCAGGGGCGCGCGATGTCCGGGCTGCTGAGGTTGATGTAGCGGCCCACCAGCGTGTCGGGTGCGATGTAGCGGACATCGAGCAAGGCATGGCGTTCGCCGTTGCCCCAGTCGAACATCAGGTAGAAGCGGCCGCCGGCCACCTTGACCATCGCCTTGCCTTCCTTCCAGGCCTGTGCGGTGTCGCCACAGATGGTCGGGTCCGCGCCGCCGTTCCATCGGCTGGACCACGCGCCCGCGATCGAGTCGGGCACCTCATCGTCGATCGATCCCCATGGCTGCGCATCCGGATCATCGTTGCTGCCACTCAGCTCGACGCTGTCGGCGAATTCCTCCACATCGGGGCCGTCCGGGTCCGGGGCATCCTGGACGCCGAACGGATTCCTCGTGGGCTGTGCAGGCTGTGTGTTCATGGCGCCATCGTGCGCCCGCGCCTCCCGTCCCGCATGCCGTTTCCGGACATGCGAACGGAGAAGAAAAAACTAGGCCACGCGCTCGGCGATCAGCACCGCGAAGAAGCCGAAAGCCGCGAGCAGCGTCCACTTGAGCACGATCCAGCCGACGCGCCGGTACTTCGCCTGCCCGGTGCCCGCATAGAACGCGAACGACACGCCGGCCACCAGCAGCAGAAACAGGATCGCCCAGCGAAAGAGGAGCATCGTCCGGAGCGCGGCGACCTACCAGGCCCGCGCCACTTCGCCGAAGCCGCGCGGTGCGCGCTTCTCGTCGTCGAAGGTCACGACCTCGTAGGCATCGCTGTTCGCCAGCAGTTCGCGCAGCAGCTTGTTGTTGAGCGCATGGCCCGAGCGGAAGGCCGTGTAGGCCGCGAGCAGCGGCTTGCCGATGATGTAGAGGTCGCCCATCGCATCGAGGATCTTGTGCTTCACGAACTCGTCGTCGTAGCGCAGGCCGCCGGCATTGAGCACCTTGGTGTCGTCCATCACGATGGCGTTGTCGAGACCTCCGCCAAGGGCGAGGCCCTTGCTGCGCATGTACTCGACTTCTTTCGTGAAGCCGAAGGTGCGCGCACGCGCGATGTCGCGGCTGTACGAATCGGTGCCGAGGTCGAATTCCACACGCTGGCCGGTGGAATTGACCACGCGGTGATCGAAGTCGATCTCGAAGCTCAGCTTGTAGCCGTGGTAGGGCTCCAGGCTCGCCCACTTCTCGTTGGCGCCTTCGCCTTCGCGCACCTCGACCTTGCGGGTCACGCGGATGAAGCGCCGCGGCGCCTTCTGCAGTTCGATGCCCGCGCTTTGCAGCAGGAACACGAAGGACGAAGCCGAGCCGTCGAGGATCGGCACTTCGTCGGCCGTGATGTCGATGTAGAGGTTGTCGATGCCGAGGCCGGCGCAGGCCGACATCAAATGCTCGACCGTCTGCACCTTCGCGCCGCCGGTCGAGACCGTCGAGGCAAGGCGCGTGTCGGTGACCGCTTCGGCGGTCATGCGGATTTCAACGGGTTCAGGCAGGTCGACGCGGCGGAACACGATGCCCGTGTCGGCCGGGGCCGGTCGCAGGGTCAGTTCCACGCGTTGCCCGCTGTGAAGCCCCACGCCCACGGCGCGGCTGATCGACTTGAGGGTTCGTTGTTGCAGCACGCCGGGGATTTTAGGCGCGCCACGGGCGTGACGGCCTAATCCCCTCGCTATGGCAGCGATAGACATCGGTTCTACGCAATCTGGGCGATGGACGCAAAGGGCACGAAGTGAACGCAGCGCCTAGAGCCAGCGGAAGTCCCTTTCAGGTCTTCCCTGTACCCCTTGCGAACCTTCGTGCCCTCTGCGTTCGGTCGCTTTCCGTCAATCAGCTTGACGGCGCAGGAATGCGGGAATTTCGAAATCGTCCATGCCACCCGACGACAGCGCATCCACCTTGGCCGCAGCCATCGTGCGGTTGGTGCGCCACACGCTGGGAACGGCCATGCCGTCGTAGTTCGGCTGGTTGCCGCCGCCGCCGTGACCGCTGGTGTGGCCGACGCCCCCCATGGTGGGCACGTTGAACGGGATGTTGTCGGTGCCGGTGCGAATGACTTCCAGCGTCGGCGCCTGGCGGCGTGCGTCCGCGCGCGACAGGCCCGTGGCCACCACGGTCACGCGCATTTCGTCGCCCAGGGCTTCGTCGTAGGCGGCGCCGTAGATCACATGCGCGTCGGGCGAGGCGTAGGCGCGGATGGTGTTCATCGCGAGCTTCGATTCGTTCAGCTTCAGCGAACCCTTCGATGCCGTCACCAGCACCAGCACGCCCTTGGCGCCCGAGAGGTCGATGCCTTCGAGCAGCGGGCAGGCCACGGCCTGTTCGGCTGCGATGCGCGCGCGGTCCGGGCCTGCGGCCGCGGCCGTGCCCATCATGGCCTTGCCCGGCTCGCCCATCACGGTGCGCACGTCTTCGAAGTCGACGTTCACGCCGCCGTACTCGTTGATGATTTCCGAGATGCCGCCCACGGCGTTCTTGAGCACGTCGTTGGCGTGCGCGAAGGCTTCGTCCTGGGTGATGTCCTCGCCGAGCACGTCGAGCAGCTTCTCGTTGAGCACCACGATCAGCGAATCGACATTGGCTTCGAGTTCGGCCAGGCCGTCGTCCGCGTTCTTCATGCGGCGGCCGCCTTCCCAGTCGAAGGGCTTGGTCACCACGCCCACGGTGAGGATGCCCATTTCCTTGGCGATGCGCGCGATCACCGGCGCAGCGCCGGTGCCCGTGCCGCCACCCATGCCGGCGGTGATGAACAGCATGTGCGCGCCGTCGATGGCCGCGCGGATCTCGTCCACCGCGAGCTCCGCGGCTTCACGGCCCTTGTCGGGCTTGCTTCCGGCGCCCAGGCCGCTGGTGCCCAGCTGGATGATCTTGTTCGCGTTGCTGCGGGTGAGCGCCTGCGCGTCGGTATTGGCGCACACGAACTGCACGCCCTGCACACCACGCTCCATCATGTGGGCGACTGCATTGCCGCCACCGCCGCCGACGCCGATCACCTTGATCTGCGTGCCTTGATTGAATTCTTCGACTTCGATCATTTCGATGGTCATTTCTAACTCCTTGAATATTGCAGTTGCCGTTATGTATCTATGAATAATTCTTTTGCCGTGACGTGTTCAACGAGAGCGCCGTCACGATGGTGGACCTGTTCGTCGCCATCGCTCGTTGAAATGCAACGGCGGACTGCCGCGAGCTAGCCAGAGTGGGGAGTGGTTCATGGTCAGAAGTTCCCCACGATGAAGTCCTTGAAACGTCCGAACGCAGTCTTTACCGACCCGTTCTTCTGCGCGACCTTGAAGCCGCGCATGCGTGCGAAGCGCGCTTCTTCGAGCAGCCCCATGACGGTAGCCGCACGGGGCTGCGCCACCATGTCGGACAACGCGCTCGAATACTTCGGGATGCCCCGGCGCACGGGCTTCAGGAAGATGTCTTCACCGAGCTCGACCATGCCGGGCATCACCGCGCTGCCGCCGGTGAGCACCACGCCCGAAGAGAGCACCTCTTCGTACCCCGATTCGCGCACCACCTGCTGCACCAGCGAGAAGATCTCCTCGATGCGCGGCTCGATCACGCCGGCCAGCGCCTGCTTGCTCAGCATGCGCGGACCGCGGTCGCCCAGGCCAGGCACTTCCACCTGCTGGTCCGGGTCGGCCAGCAGCTGCTTGGCATAGCCGCTCTCGACCTTGATGTCTTCCGCGTCCTTGGTGGGCGTGCGCAGCGCCATCGCGATGTCGCTGGTGATGAGGTCACCCGCGATCGGGATCACCGCCGTGTGGCGGATCGCGCCGTTGGTGAAGATCGCCACGTCGGTCGTGCCCGCGCCGATGTCCACCAGCACCACGCCCAGTTCGCGTTCGTCCTCGGTCAGCACCGCCTGGCTCGAGGCCAGCGGATTCAGCATCAGCTGGTCGACCTCCAGCCCGCAGCGGCGCACGCACTTGATGATGTTCTCGGCCGCGCTCTGCGCACCGGTCACGATGTGCACCTTGGCTTCCAGCCGCATGCCGCTCATGCCGATCGGCTCCTTCACGTCCTGGCCGTCGATCACGAACTCCTGGGGCTCCACCAGCAAGAGGCGCTGGTCGCTCGAGATGTTGATCGCGCGCGCGGTCTCCACCACGCGGGCCACGTCGGCGGGCGTCACTTCCTTGTCCTTCACCGCCACCATGCCGCTCGAATTGATGCCGCGGATGTGGCTGCCGGTGATGCCGGTGTAGACGCGGCTGATCTTGCAGTCGGCCATCAGCTCGGCCTCTTTCAGCGCCTGCTGGATGCTCTGCACCGTGGCGTCGATGTTCACCACCACGCCGCGCTTGAGGCCATTGCTCGGCGCGATGCCCAGGCCCGCGAGCTTGAGCTCGCCACCGGGCAGCACCTCGGCCACCACCACCATGACCTTGGCGGTTCCGATGTCGAGTCCTACGACCAGGTCTTTGTATTCTTTAGGCATTGAAATATGTCCTCGATTCCTCGATGAGCGCTACTTGATTTTTCTTGGGGCCTCTGGCGAGACCGTGGTGACGCCGCGCAGCCGCAATGCATACGCGTCGTTGTGGCGCAGATCGGCGCCTTCGACATCGGCCACCGTGCGGTGGTACTGGCCCGCGACCTGCGTCACGGTCTTCAGAAAGCGCTGCAGCCGCGCCGACACTTCCTCGCTCTGCCCGCGCCCCAGCTCGATCTGCGCGCCGCTGTCCAGCACCACCTTCCAGCTGCCGCGGCTGGACAGCGTGAGCTCGTCGATGCCGAAGTCGTAGGGCTGGAACTGCGGTGCGAGCACGCGGTACATGCCGAGCACCTGCCCGGCCTGCTCGATCGGGCCGTCCAGGCGCGGCAGGTTGTCGTCCACCTCGGCCACGTTGGCCTCGAACACGTCGCCAAAACCGTTGATGAGCTTCGAGCCCGCCTCGTCGCCCCAACTGGCCACCGGCACCTGCTCGGTCAGCGTCACGCGCAGCTTGTTCGGGAACTCGCGCCGCACCACCGCGCTGCGCACCCACGGCACCGCCTCGAAGGCCGTGCGCGCACGCGCCAGGTCGATGGTGAAGAAGTTGCCCGAGAGCTGCGGCGCCACGTTGGCGCGCAGCGTGACCGCGTTGTTGTGCGTCACTTCGCCGTCCACCTTGATCCCCGCGAGCGGGAAGAAAGGCTGGCGCAGCACCCACCACGCGCCCGCGGCAAGCAGCATGAGCGCCACCGCCACGAACGCGAGGTTCGCCACGATGTTCATGAGCTTGACGTCGAAGGGCGCCTGGATGCTGTCGGCCATGGCTATTGCGCTCCTCCCCTGGCATCCAGCGAAGCGGAGGCCAGCACGCGCAGGCACAGCTCTTCGTAAGGGATGCCCGCCGCACGCGCCGACATCGGCACCAGCGAATGGCTGGTCATGCCGGGCGAGGTGTTCATCTCGAGCAGGAAGGGCTTGCGGTCGCTGGCGCGGATCATCACGTCGGCGCGGCCCCAGCCGCGGCAGCCGAGCGTGTGGTACGCGGCCAGCGTGATGCGCTGGATCTCGTGCTCCTCGTTGGCCGGCAGGCCGCTCGGGCACTGGTACTTCACGTCGTCGGTGAAGTACTTGTTCTGGTAGTCGTAAGCGCCTTCGGGCGCGGCGATGCGCACCACCGGGAGCGCGCGCGCATCGAGCCCCTGGCCGAGCACGGCGCAGGTCACTTCCTCGCCTTCGATGAACTCCTCGCAGAGCACGTCGGCGTCGTACTTCGCCGAGAGCGTGACCGCATCCTGCATCTGCGAATAGCCCTCGACCTTGGTCACGCCGATGGACGATCCTTCGCGCGGCGGCTTCACGATCAGCGGCAGGCCCAGCACGTCGGGCACCACCATGATCTGCTCGCGGCTTTGCTGGTCGAAGGCCAGGCGCACGTACTTGGGCGTCGGCAGGCCGTCGGCCTGCCAGATGCGCTTGGTCATGACCTTGTCCATCGCCACGCTCGAGGCCATGACGCCCGAGCCGGTGTAGGGAATGCCGAGCAGTTCGAGCGCACCTTGCACCGTGCCGTCCTCGCCGTGCCGGCCGTGCAGCACGACGAAGCAGCGCGCGAACCCTTCACGCTTGAGTTCGACCAGTTCGCGGTCGGCCGGATCGAAGGCATGCGCATCGACGCCGCGAGAGCGCAGGGCTTCGAGCACGCCGTTGCCGGACATCAATGAAATTTCGCGCTCGGCCGAGGTACCGCCGAACAGCACGGCAACCTTGCCGAAGAGTTTTGGATCCTGAAGGCTCACGATGCCCTCCCCTTGCGCGAGACGCGCTCCGATGTTGTTGACGATGGCGCGGCCGCCGACGCCGGTGCTGCGGTCGCAGCGCCGCCGAGTTCGACCACCTTGCCGGGCACCGCGCCGATGGAGCCGGCGCCCATGGACAGCACGACGTCGCCCGGGCGGGCGTTGTCCAGGACGGCCTGCGGCATGGCCGCGATGTCGTCGACGAACACCGGCTCGACCTTGCCGGCCACGCGCAGCGCGCGCGCCAGCGTGCGGCCGTCGGCCGCCACGATGGGCGCCTCGCCGGCGGCATAGACCTCGCCGAGCAGCACCGAATCGGCCGTGCCGATGACCTTCACGAAATCCTCGAAGCAGTCGCGCGTGCGGGTGTAGCGGTGCGGCTGGAAGGCCAGCACCAGCCGGCGGCCCGGGAACGCGCCGCGCGCCGCGGCAATGGTGGCCGCCATCTCGACCGGGTGGTGGCCGTAGTCGTCGATCACGGTGAAGCTGCCGGCACCGCCCGGCACGCGCACCTCGCCATAGCTCTGGAAGCGGCGGCCCACGCCCTTGAAGCCGGCCAGGCCGCGCTGCACCGCTTCGTCGGGAATGCCGAGTTCCACCGCCACCGCGATCACCGACAGCGCATTGCGCACGTTGTGCTCGCCCGGCAGGTTCAGCACGATGGGCAGGTCCGGCAGCGTCACGCCATTGCGGCGCTGCGCGGTGAAATGCATCTGGCCGCCAACCGCGCGCACGTCGACCGCGCGCACCTGCGCGTCCTCGCCGAAGCCGTAGCTGGTGACCGGGCAGGTGACGTCGGCCACGATGTCGCGCACCGCCGGATCGTCGGTGCAGAGAATGGCCACGCCGTAGAACGGCATGCGGTGCAGGAAGTCGACGAAGGCTTTCTTCAGCTTCGCGAAGTCGTGCCCGTAGGTCTCCATGTGGTCGGCATCGATGTTCGTGACCACCGCCATCACGGGCAGCAGGTTCAGGAACGAGGCGTCCGACTCGTCGGCCTCGACCACGATGTAGTCGCCGCTGCCCAGCTGCGCATTCGCGCCGGCGCTGTTCAGGCGCCCGCCGATCACGAAGGTCGGGTCGAGCCCGGCGGCGTCGAGCACGCTCGCCACGAGGCTGGTGGTGGTGGTCTTGCCGTGTGTGCCTGCAATGGCGATGCCCTGCTTCAGGCGCATCAGTTCGGCCAGCATCAGCGCGCGCGGCACGACCGGAATACGCTTTTCGCGCGCGGCCAGCACCTCGGGGTTGTCCGATTGCACGGCGGTCGAGGTGACGACCGCGTCGGCGCCCTCGATGTGCGCGGCCGCATGGCCCACGAAGGTGCCGATGCCCAGGCCCGCGAGCCGGCGCAGCGTGGCGCTGTCGGACAGGTCGGAGCCGGTGATCTTGTAGCCCAGGTTGAGCAGCACTTCGGCAATGCCGCTCATACCAGAACCGCCGACGCCGACGAAGTGGATGTGACGAATCGCGTGCTTCATTTGGCAAGCTCCTCGCAGGCGCGGACCACCGCTTCCACGGCTTCGGTCTTCTGCATGGTCTTGGCCTTGGCGGCCTTCTCGATCAGCGCGGTGCGCTCGGTGTTCTGTAGCAAATCAGCCAGCAATTCAGGAGTGAGGGCTGCCTGCTGCACCAGCCAGCCGCCGCCCGCGTCCACGAGGAAGCGCGCATTGGTGGTCTGGTGGTCGTCGACCGCCGAGGGGAATGGCACGAACAGCGCTGCTGCGCCGACGGCCGCGATTTCTGTGACGGTGCTGGCGCCGGCGCGCGCGACGATGATGTCGGCGTCGGCATAGGCCTGCGCCGTGTCTTCGATGAACGGCGTGAGTTCGCCTTCGACACCCGCGGCCGTGTAGTTGGCGCGCAGTTCGTCGATCTGCTTGGCGCCGCTCTGGTGCAGCACCTGCGGGCGCGTGCCCGGCTCGATACGGGCCAGCGCCTGCGGCACCACGGTGTTGAGGCCGCGCGCGCCGAGGCTGCCGCCCACGACCAGCAGCTTGAGCGGACCCGTGCGGCCCGCGAAACGCGTGGCCGGATCGGGCTGCGAAGTGAACGCCGCCCGCAGCGGGTTGCCGACCCACTGCGCCTTCTTCAGCACATTCGGGAAGGCGGTGAACACGCGGTCGGCCACGCCCGCCAGCACCTTGTTGGCCAAGCCCGCGACCGAGTTCTGCTCGTGCAGCACCAGCGGCTTGTTGAGCAGCACGCCCATCATTCCGCCCGGAAAGGTGATGTAGCCGCCCAGGCCCACCAGCACATCGGGCTTCACGCGGCGCACCACGCGAAAGCTCTGCCAGAAGGCGCGCAGCAACTTCAACGGCAGCAGGAGCAATGTGAGCGGGCCCTTGCCGCGCACGCCGCCGAACTGCACCGGCTCGAAGGCGAAGCCACGCGACGGCACGAGCTTTTCTTCCATGCTGCCGGGCGCGCCCAGCCAGTGCACGCGCCAGCCGCGCTCGCGCAGTGCCTCGGCCACGGCGAGGCCCGGGAAGATGTGGCCGCCGGTGCCGCCGGCCATGACGAGTGCGGTCCTGCCGGTCATACGCGCCCTCCGCGCATGAGCGGCGCATACGCGCCGCAGCGCTGCGCGCTGACACGGTTGTGGCGAAACCACGTCCTCATACGCGGCCTCCGCGCATGAGAACGCGGTTTTCGTAATCGATGCGCAGCACGATCGCCAGCGCCACCATGTTCATCAGGATCGCCGATCCACCGAAGCTCATCAGCGGCAGGGTCAGGCCCTTGGTCGGCAGCGCACCGAGGTTCACGCCCATGTTGATGAAGGTCTGGAAGCCGATCCACACGCCGACGCCCTGGGCCACGAGGCCCGAGAACACGCGGTCCAGCGCGATCGCCTGGCGGCCGATGTGCATGACGCGGCGGGTCAGCCAGAGGAAGAGGCCGATGATCAGCAGCACGCCGACGAGGCCGAATTCCTCGCCGATCACGGCGAGCAGGAAGTCGGTGTGCGCTTCGGGCAGCCAGTGCAGCTTCTCGACGCTGCCGCCCAGGCCCACGCCGAAGATCTCGCCGCGCCCGATGGCGATCAGCGAGTGCGACAGCTGGTAGCCTTTGCCGAGCGCGTGCTCCTCGCTCCACGGGTCGAGGTACGCAAAGATGCGCTCGCGGCGCCACGGGCTGCTCGCGACGATGGTGCCGAAGGCCACCACCACCAGCGCGGCGATCACGAAGAACATGCGCGCGTTCACGCCGCCCAGGAACAGGATGCCCATGGCGATCACCGCGATCACCATGAACGCGCCCATGTCGGGCTCGGCCATCACCAGCATGCCGACCACCACCACGGCGATGCCCATCGGCAGCACGGCGCGGAAGAAGCGCTCCTTGATCTCCATCTTGCGCACCATGTAGCTGGCGGCGTAGAGCACCATCGCGAGCTTCGCCAGCTCCGAAGGCTGGAAGCGCATGAAGCCCATCGGCAGCCAGCGGCGCGCGCCGTTCACGTTGATGCCGATGTGCGGAATGAGCACCGCCACCAGCAACAGCAGCGAGGCCACGAAGAGCCAGGGCGCGGCGCGCTCCCAGGTCTTCATCGGGATCTGGAAGGCCAGCAGCGCCGCGATGAAGGCGAACGCCACCGAGGCCGCATGCCGCGTGAGGAAGAACGAGGCGCTGTAGCCGGCGCGCGCGAAGCGCGGGTTGTCGGGGAGCGCGATGGAGGCCGAATACACCATCACCAGGCCCCAGGTCAGCAGGGCCACGGTGACCCACACCAGCGCCTGGTCGAAGCCCAGCACGCGCATCGGCGTGGCCTTGGTCTGCGAGATGCCGGCGCCGCCCAGCCGCACCGGCAGGTGCACGGGCAGCGAATCGATGCCGCTGCGGGCGCGCCTGAACAAGCCGCCGAAGCGGCCGGTGCGGGTGTCCGGCGTCGAGGTGCCTGCAGCAGCGGAGTTCACAGCGTTTCCTCCGGCGACGAACCGTCGGCCGACATGCCGCGCGGGTTGTCCGCGAGCACCTGCACGGCTTCGCGGAACACCTCGGCGCGGTGTTCGTAGTCGTTGAACATGTCGAAGCTCGCACAGGCCGGTGACAGCAGCACGGCATCGCCCGGGTTGGCGCGCGCGGCGGCGAGCTGCACGGCCTCGTCCATCGAGGCGGCATGCATCAGCGAGACGCCGGTGTTCGCCAGTGCGGCCTCGATCAGCGGCGCGTCTCGGCCGATGAGCACGACGGCGCGTGCGTACCGGGCCACGGGCGCGGCGAGCGGTTCGAAGTCCTGGCCCTTGCCTTCGCCGCCGAGGATGACGACCACGCGGCGGCGGTCTTCGCCCAGGCCGTTCAGCGCGGCGACCGTCGCGCCGACATTGGTGCCCTTGCTGTCGTCGAAGTACTCCACGTCGTCGATCAGCGCAACCGGCTCCACGCGGTGCGGCTCACCGCGGTATTCGCGCAGGCCGTAGAGCATCGGGCCCAGCGGGCAGTCGGCGGCGGTGGCGAGTGCGAGCGCGGCCAGCGCGTTCATGGCGTTGTGGCGGCCGCGGATGCGCAGCGCGTCGGCGGGCATCAGGCGCTGGAAGAAGATTTCTTCTTCGACCACCGCGCCGCGCTTGCGCTTCTGCGTTTCGTCGGCTTCGAGCGCGCGCACCAGCCAGGCGACGCCGTTGATGCGCTCGATGCCGTAGTCCCCCGGACGCGTCGGCATCGCGCTACCGAAGGTGACGTGCGCACGGATCTGCGGGCGCTGCAGCTTCACCCTGACGGGCGGCGGCAGCATGGCCATCACGCCGGCGTCGTCGCGGTTGAGGATCATCAGGCCCTGCGCGCCGAAGATGCGCGCCTTCGCGGCCGCGTACGCCGGCATGTCGCCGTGCCAGTCGAGGTGGTCCTGCGTGAGGTTGAGCACGGTGGCGGCGGTCGGCTCGAAGCCCTGCACGCCGTCCAGCTGGAAGCTGGAGAGTTCGAGCACCCAGACATCGGGCAGCGTCTCAGCGTCGATGTGCGCGGCGAGCGTATCGAGCAGCGTCGGGCCGATGTTGCCGGCCACAGCCACGGTCTTGCCGGCGCGCTCCACCAGTTGGCCGGCGAGCGCGGTGACGGTGGTCTTGCCGTTGGTGCCGGTGACGGCGAGCACCGCAGGGGTGTAGCCCTTGGGTGCGGGCGGTTCTTCGATCGGCACCAGGGGCAGCTGGGCCGTCGGCTCTTCCTCCACCGCGGCGGAGGCCGGGTTGGTGGCGGAGAGTTCGGCGATCTTGGCGACGAAGTCGGCGGCCTCGCGGGCGGCCGTGGGGACGTAGGGCTTGCCGGTGGCGGGCAGGCGCGAGCCGGTGGCGGGCGGAAGAACTGCTGGCGTCGTCGCTTCGGGTGCGGCATCGGTGGCTGCCGCGGCTTCTGCAGCCGGTGCTGCTTCTTCCGCGGGCGGCGAGACCGCAACGCTCAACGAAGGATCGCGCGGCATCGCTTCGGCCATCGCGGAAGTTGCGGGTTCGGTCGGTTCGGCGGCGTCCGTGCTTTCGGCTGCCGGAACGGGCTCGGCGGCTTGCGCTGGCACTTCAGCCGTTTCGGCGACTTCGGTCGTCTCGGCAGGCGCGGCCGCCTCGGCTTCGGCCTGTTCTTCCATCGCTGCCGGCACTTCCGGTGCGGCGAGGACTTCCGCCGCTTCCACGGATGCGGCTTCCGTCGGCTCGACCGTCAAGGGCAGTTCGGCCTGCGCTTCGGGCAGTGGGGGTTCTGCAGGGACTTCTGCAACGGGCTCGACTGCGGCTTGAGGCTCGGGCTCGGCGACTTCCACCACCGGCACTTCAACCGTCCGCAGGTCCAGCAGCGCGCGCGCGAAGAGATCGAGCTCACCGCCGACCGTCAGCCCCACGGCGCGTGCCGCGTCGACGACCGGCGCAATGGTCGCGGGCGACAACCCCGGCGAGCGATACACCGCGCGAATCGGCGTGCCCTCGACCAGCGCGGCCGAGAATGGCCCGCCGATGAAGCTCACCTCGGGCAACTCCGCCTGCAGCGTCGCGAGCGCGGCGGGCGCCTCGCGCGTGTCCGCCACGGTCACGATCGCTCCGTGGCGCGCGCACCAGCGCGTCATCGCCAGCCCGGACGCACCGAGGCCGAGGATGAGGACGGGGAGATCTTTCAGATGGCGCATCGGTGTTTCTCAGCGCAGCTTCAAGGTCGAAAGGCCCACGAGGCACAACAGCATCGTGATGATCCAGAAGCGCACCACGACCTGCGTCTCGCGCCAGCCGCTCTTCTCGAAGTGGTGGTGCAGCGGCGCCATCTTGAGCACGCGGCGGCCTTCGCCGTAGCGCTTCTTCGTGTACTTGAAGTACATGACCTGCGCCATCACCGAGATCGCCTCGACCACGAAGATGCCGCCCATGATGAAGAACACGATCTCCTGGCGCACGATGACCGCGATGGTGCCCAGCGCGCCGCCGAGCGCGAGCGCGCCCACGTCGCCCATGAAGACCTGCGCAGGGTGCGTGTTGAACCAGAGGAACGCCAGGCCCGCGCCGGCCATGGCCGAACAGAACACCAGCAGTTCGCCCGAGCCCGGGATGTTGGGGAACAGCAGGTACTTGGAGTACACCGCGCTGCCCGTGACGTAGGCGAACACGCCCAGCGCCGAGCCCACCATCACCACCGGCATGATCGCCAGGCCGTCCAGGCCGTCGGTCAGGTTCACCGCGTTGCTCGCGCCCACGATCACCAGGTACGTGAGGATCACGAAGCCGATGCCGCCGAGCGGGTAGCTCACTTCCTTGAAGAAAGGCACCAGCAGGTTGATCTTGGGCGGGAAGTCGAGGTCGAAGCCCGACTGCACCCAGGCGAAGAACAGCTGCAGCACGCGCCAGTTGGAGCTCTCCGAAATGCTGAAGAGCAGGTAGAAGCCCGCAAGCAGGCCGACCACCGACTGCCAGAAATACTTCTCGCGCGAGCGCATGCCCTCGGGGTCCTTGCGCACCACCTTGCGCCAGTCGTCGACCCAGCCGATGGCGCCGAAGCCCATGGTGACCCACAGCACGATCCACACGAAGCGGTTCGAAATGTCGAACCACAGCAGCGTCGCGAAGGCGATGGCGAACAGCACCAGCACGCCGCCCATGGTGGGCGTGCCGCTCTTGGTGAGGTGCGTTTCCATGCCATAGCCCCGCACCGGCTGGCCGATCTTGAGTGCGGCGAGGCGGCGGATCACGTACGGGCCGGCCACCAGGCCGACCACGAGTGCGGTCACCGCGGCCATCAGCGCGCGGAAGGTGAGGTACTGGAAGACGCGCAAGAACCCGAACTCGGGCGAGAGCGTCTGCAGCCATTGGGCCAGGCTCAGCAGCATGATGTGTCGCGCGGCTCATGCGTCATGACCGGCCTCCTTTTGTTGTTTTGGGATGTGACTGGACAAGATCGCCGATGGCCTGCACCACGCGTTCCATCTTCATGAAGCGCGAGCCCTTGACGAGCACGCTGCCGACCAGCGGCAGGCGGGCGAGCACGGCGGCATGGAGCGCTTCGTAGTCGGAAAAATGACGGCCGTTGTCCGCATCCTGGAAAGCGGCGACGGTGTGCGCGGTCTCGGTGCCGAGCGTGTACACGGCCTCGATGCCGCGCTGCTTCGCCCACGCACCGACCTCGGCGTGGAACTCCGGAGCGCGGTTGCCGACCTCGCCCATGTCGCCGAGCACCAGCAGGTGCGGACCGGGCAGGCCCGCGAGCACGTCGATGGCGGCGATCACCGAATCGGGGTTGGCGTTGTAGCTGTCGTCGACGAGCGTGAGCGTGTGCTTGTTCGACAGCACGACCTCGCTCGCCTTGGAGCGGCCCTTGACCGGCTCGAAGGCCGACAGGCCCTCGGCGATGCGCTCGATCGGCACGCCCGCTGCGAGCGCGCAGGCGGTGGCCGCCAGCGCGTTACCCACGTTGTGGCGGCCGGCGATGTGCAGTTGCGCGTCGAAGACGCCCAGCGGCGTGCGGATGCGCACGGCCCAGGAGCCCTGCGTCCATTCGGCGCTGTCGAGCGAGATGTCGGCGCCCGCGTCTTCGCCGAAGGTCATGCAGCGGCGCGGGCCGCCGTCGTGCGCCATGTCGGTCCACAGCGAGGTGAAGGTGTCGCCGTAGGGGAAGACGGCCGTGCCCTCGTCGGGCAGCACCGCGAACACGGCAGCGTTCTCGATGGCCACCGCTTCGACGCTGGCCATGAATTCCTGGTGCTCGCGCTGGGCGTTGTTGACCAGCGCGATGGTCGGGCGCGAGAGGGCGGCCAGCCGCGCGATCTCGCCCGGATGGTTCATGCCCAGCTCCAGCACCGCGTGCTGGTGGCGCGCCCGCAGGCGCAGCAGCGTGAGCGGCACGCCGATCTCGTTGTTGAAGTTGCCGGCCGTGGCCAGCGCGCGGTCGGCGCGGAAGGCGACGAGGATCGCCGCGATCATCTGCGTGACGGTGGTCTTGCCGTTGCTGCCGGTGACGGCGATGAGCGGCAATTCGAATTGCGCGCGCCAGCCCGCGCCGAGCGCGCCGAGCGCGGCCAGCGAGTCGGGCACTTCGAGGCCGGCGAGGCCGGCAGCTTCGAGGCCGTGGTGGGCAATGGCTGCGATGGCGCCCTTTTCCTTCGCCTGCGCCAGGAAGTCGTTGGCGTCGAAGCGCTCGCCCTTCAGCGCGACGAACAGGTCGCCCTGCGCCAGCGTGCGGGTGTCGGTGTGCACGCGTGCGATGACCGTTGCCGGGTCGCCCACGAGGCGGGAACCGGGAATCCATTGCTGCGCCTGGGCGAGCGTCAGACCGAGTGGCGTCATGTCGGTCATGCCGCACCCCGCTTCGTCAGCGCATCCAGCGCATGGGTCTTGTCGGAGAACGGAATGCGCTGGCCCGCAATCTCTTGCCAGGCCTCGTGACCCTTGCCGGCGATCAGCACCACGTCCTGCGGCGCAGCCTGCGCGATCGTGTCGGCGATGGCGGCGGCGCGGTCGGCCTGCACCTGGGCGGCGTCGGGGCGCGAGAGGCCGCGCAGCACCTGGCTGATGATCGCGTCGGGCTTCTCGCTGCGCGGGTTGTCGCTGGTCACGACGACATGGTCGGCCTGGCGCTGGGCGACGGCGGCCATCATCGGGCGCTTGATCGGATCGCGGTCGCCGCCGCAGCCGAACACGCACCAGAGCGCACCGCCGCGCTGCTGCGCCAGCGGGCGCAAGCCGGCCAGCGCCTTGTCGAGCGCGTCGGGCGTGTGGGCATAGTCGACCACCGCCAGCGGCGCGGGGCCCGCCACACTCACGCGCTCCATGCGACCGGGCACGCTGGTGAGGTTGGCGCAGGCCGCCACCGCACGCGAGAGCGACAGCCCCAGCGCGCGCAGCGTGCCGAGCACGCCCAGCAGGTTGGCCACGTTGTATTGGCCGATGAGGCCGGTGGAGAGTCGCTCGACCGACGCAGAGCCCTGCTCGGCCACCGAGAACTTCAGCCCCTGTGCGTCGTAGCCGATGTCGCGCGCCACCAGGCGTGCCGGCTTGCCGTCCGCTGATACCGTCCAGACGTCGAGCGCGCCGATGCCGGCGTCCACGAGGTTGGCGCACAGGCTCGCGCCGTGCATGTCGTCGATGTTGATCACCGCGGCGCGCAGGCCCGGCCAGCGGAAGAGCTCGGCCTTGGCTTCCCAATAGGCGTCCATGCTGCCGTGGTAGTCGAGGTGGTCCTGCGTGAAGTTGGTGAACACCGCGACCGCGATCTGCGCGCCGTCGAGCCGGCGTTCGGCGATGCCGATCGACGAGGCCTCGATGGCGCAGGCGCCGAAGCCGCGCTCGACCAGGTCGCGCAATGCGCCCTGCATCATCACGGGGTCGGGCGTGGTGAGGCCGGTGTAGGTGAGCTCGGGCGGCACGCCGATGCCCAGCGTGCCCATCACGGCGCAAGGCGACGGCGCGCTGCGCTCCATGGTGCCGTCGGGCCGCATCGCGCGAACGCCGCCGGCCGCACGCAGCGTGGAGAGCGATTCGGCCAGCCACCACGCGGTGGAGGTCTTGCCGTTGGTGCCAGTCACGGCCAGCACGTCGAGCAGCGCCGAGGGGTTGTCGTAAAAGGCCGAGGCGATCGGGCCCGTGGCGGCCTTCAGGCCCGGGTAGCTCGCGATGCGGTCGTCGTCGCCGAAGCCGAACGCATCGACGCCCTCGTGCTCGACCAGGCAAGCCACGGCGCCCTGCGCGAGCGCCGCCGCCACGTGCTTGCGCCCGTCGGTCGCGGCGCCGGGCCAGGCGATGAAGCCGTCGCCCGCGCCCACCGGCCGGCTGTCGGCATGCAGCGCACCCTGCACGCGCTCCTTGAGCCAGCGCGCGGCCAGTTGGGGGGATGTGAGTGTCAGCATGCTCAGAAGCTCTCGTCGACGCCCTGCGTCATCACCAGGGGTTTGACCGCGAGGTCGGGCGCGACGTTCATCATGCGCAGCGTCTGCTGCACGACTTCGCTGAACACGGGCGCCGCGGCGACGCCGCCGAAATACTGGCCATCGCTGGGCTCGTCGATCATCACCGCGACGATGATGCGCGGCTTCTCGATGGGCGCCATGCCGGTGAACCAGGCGCGGTACTTGTTGCTTGCGTAGCCCTTGCCGACCTGCTTGTGGGCCGTGCCCGACTTGCCGCCGACCGAGTAGCCGACCGTCTGCGCACGCGTGCCGGTGCCGCCGGGGCCGGCGGCCATCTGCAGCATCTTGCGCACGGCCAGCGCATTGGAAGGCGAGAACACCCGCACGCCGACCGGCGGCTCGGAGTTCTTCAGGATGGTGACCGGAATGATCGATCCGTCGTGCGCGAACGAGGTGTACGAATGCGCCATCTGGAACAGCGACGCCGACAGGCCGTAGCCGTAGGCCATGGTGGCCTGCTCGACCGGCTTCCAGGTCTTCCACGGACGCAGCCGCCCGGTGACCGCGCCGGGGAACTGGATCTGCGGCTTCTGGCCGTAGCCGAGCGCGGTGTAGGTGTCCCACATCTCGTGGGGCGTCATCTTCTGCGCGATCTTGAGCGCGCCGACGTTGCTCGATTTCTGGATCACGCCCTCGACCGTCAGCGTGCCGTAGTTGTGGGTGTCGCTGATGGTGAAGCCGCCGATCTGGAAGCGGCCGGGGCCGGTCTCGATCAGGGTCGAGGGCTTCACGCGGCCGGCTTCCAGCGCCATGCCGACGGTGATGGGCTTCATCGTCGAGCCGGGCTCGAAGGTGTCGGTGACGGCGCGGTTGCGCAGCTGTTCGCCGGTGAGGTTCTGGCGCTTGTCGGGCACGTAGCTCGGGTAGTTGGCCAGGGCCAGCACCTCGCCGGTGATCGAGTCGAGCACCACCACGCTGCCGGCCTTGGCCTTGCGGGCCGTCACGGCGTCGCGCAGCTTCTGGTAGGCGAAGAACTGCACCTTGCTGTCCACGCTCAGCTGGATGTCCTGGCCATCGAGCGGCGGCACGATGTCGCCCACGCCCTCGACCACGCGGCCCAGGCGGTCCTTGATGACGCGGCGCGAACCCGCCTTGCCGGCCAGTTCCTTGTTGAACGCGAGCTCGATGCCTTCCTGGCCGCTGTCTTCCACATTGGTGAAGCCCACCACGTGCGCGGCGGCCTCGCCCTCGGGGTACTGGCGCTTGTATTCCTTGCGCTGATAGATGCCCTTGAGGTTCATCGCGGCGATCTGCTTGGCGATGGGCTCGTCGACCTGGCGCTTGATCCAGACGAAGGTCTTGTCCTCGTCCTGCAGCTTCTTGTCGAAGTCCTTCTGCGGCATCTCCAGGAGCTTGGCCACCTGCTTGAGCTTGGCGCGCACCTCGGGGTCGTCGCGCTCGATGTCTTCCGGAATGGCCCAGATGCTGGGCGCCACCACGCTGGAGGCGAGGATGAGCCCGTTGCGATCGAGGATGCGGCCGCGGTTGGCCGGCAGCTCCAGCGTGCGCGCAAAGCGCACTTCGCCCTGCCGCTGGAAGAAGCTGTTGTTGAAGACCTGCACGTACGCGGCGCGCCCGGCAAGCCCGAGAAAGCCGAACGCGATGCCCGCGACGATGAACTTGCTGCGCCACACCGGCGTCTTGCTCGCGAGCAAGGGGCTGGTGGTGTAACGAACGCTGCGGTCGCGGCGGCTCATCGTGCAGCCCCCCTTGCGGCGGTGGCGGCTGGCTTCGGCGGAGTCACGGGCGGCAGCGGCGCGACGGCCGGGATCACCGAGCCGTCCAGACGCACGTACTGCGTGATGGCCGGCGTGGTGGTACGCATCTGCAGCTGCTCCTTGGCGAGCTTCTCGACGCGCAGCGGCGTGGCCTGGGCACGCTTTTCGACCTGCAGGCGGTCGTGGTCGGTTTCGAGGCGGCGCGCCTCCTGCTGCACGCGGTCGAGCTCGGTGTAGAGCTGGCGCGAGCGGTACTGCGTATGGACGAGATAGAGCGACGTCGCGATGACGGCCATCAGCAGGAGCAGGTTGAGCCGGGCCATGTCAGTTGGCCTCGGTGCGCTCGGCCACGCGCAGGATCGCGCTGCGCGAACGCGGATTGCCGCGCACTTCGTCTTCGGACGGCTTGATGCGCTCGAGCGCGTTGAGCTTCATCACCTTGGGCGCAGCGAAAGGCGCCCGGCGGTCGTAGACCTCCTTCGAGTGCCTGGCGATGAACTGCTTGACGATGCGGTCTTCCAGCGAATGGAAGCTGATCACCGCGAGCCGGCCGCCGGGCTGCAACACGGACAGGCTCGCCTCTAGCGCCTGTTGCAGCTCTTCAAGCTCGGCGTTGATGAAAATCCGAAAAGCCTGAAATGTGCGCGTTGCAGGGTTCTGGCCCTGCTCGCGGGTTTTGACCGTGCCAGCCACGAGCTCGGCCAGTTCGGTGGTGGTTGAAATTGCGCCCCGTTCTTGTCGGCGAGCAACAATCGCCTTTGCAATCTGAACAGCAAACCGTTCTTCGCCATAGTCACGGATCACCTCTGCAATCTGCTGAAGTTCGGCTGTTGCCAGCCACTCGGCCACGCTCTCGCCGCGCGTGGTGTCCATGCGCATGTCGAGCGGGCCGTCGAATCGAAAACTGAAGCCGCGCACCGGGTTGTCGATCTGCGGCGAACTCACGCCCAAGTCCATCAACAAGCCGTTGACGCTCGCATCGGGCAGCTCGCCCAGCGAACGGAATCCCTGGTGCCGGATAGAAAAACGCGCATCCGAGATGCGCGCTGCTTCGGCCACTGCTTCCGCATCCTTGTCGAATGCGATCAGCCTGCCTTCCGGCGCCAGCCGCGCGAGGATCGCCCGCGCGTGCCCTCCCCGGCCGAAAGTTGCATCGACATAGGTGCCGGTCGCCGCCGTGCTGCCGGAAAGAAGGGCTTCCACCGCTTCGTTCAGCAAGACGGTCGTATGGGTCCATGGGGTGTTCACGTGAGTCCTCAGAACGCGAAGTCCTGAAACACATCCGGCATCTGACCCTGGGTGGCCTCGGCCTCCTTGGCCTCGTAGGTGGCCTTGTCCCAGAGTTCGAAGTGGTTGCCCATGCCCAGCAGCAGGGTGTCGCGCGCGATGCCGGTGGCGGCGCGCAGCTCGGGCGAGACCAGAATGCGGCCGGTGCCGTCCATCTCGACGTCCATCGCGTTACCGAGGAAGACGCGCTTCCACCACTGCGCCGACATCGGCAGCGCGGCGATGCGCTCGCGGAATTTTTCCCATTCGGGACGGGGGAACACCATCAGGCATCCGTGCGGATGCTTGGTGATCGTGAGCTGGCCGCCTGCCGTTGCGCTCAGGACGTCACGGTGCCGGGTCGGCACGGAGAGCCGCCCCTTGGCATCCAGACTGAGCGATGAAGCGCCTTGAAACACGACCACAAACCCCTGTGATGGGAGGTGCTGCAATGCCCGAAAGAGGCACTACCCGCACTTTTTCCCACTTAACTGCACTTTTTTGCACTGTAGCAGGAAACACTGGGGGCGCAACTGGCCGTTGGTGGTATTTTTTGTAATGGAATCAACGACTTAGCGCCGATTCCAAAACCTCGGAATCGGCGAATTTCGTTGAAAATTAAGCACTTAGCTCACGCAGTGAAAGTGATGCGTGAAGGATTCCCGCCGTTACAGGGGAAGAGAAGCGGCTTCAGAGGATGAAGCGTGAAAGGTCTTCGTCGTGACTAAGTGCCGCAAGGCGCTCGTCGACATAAGCGGCATCGATGCGGATCGTCTGACCTTCGATGCGGGCCGCGTCGAAGCTTACCTCATCGAGCAGGCGCTCCATCACGGTCGACAAACGGCGCGCGCCGATGTTCTCGGTGCGCTCGTTCACCTCGAACGCAATGCTTGCCAGGCGGGTCACGCCGTCGGGCTGGAAATCGAGCGTCACGCCCTCCGTCGCGAGCAGCGCCTGGTATTGCTTCACGAGCGATGCGCGGGTCTGCGTGAGGATGCTCTCGAAGTCGGCGATGGACAGCGACTGCAGTTCGACGCGGATCGGAAAACGCCCCTGCAGCTCGGGGATCAGGTCGCTCGGTTTGCTCAGGTGGAACGCGCCGCTCGCGATGAACAGCATGTGGTCGGTGCGCACGACGCCGTACTTGGTGGTCACGGCCGTGCCCTCGACCAGCGGCAGCAGGTCGCGCTGCACGCCCTGGCGCGACACGTCGGAGCCCTGCGATTCGCTGCGCGTAGCGACCTTGTCGATCTCGTCGATGAAGACGATGCCGTTCTGCTCGGCGTTGGTGATGGCCTGCGCGCGGATCTCGTCCTCGTTGACCAGCTTGGCCGCCTCCTCGTCGATCAGGAGGCGCAGCGCCTCGGCGATCTTGAGCTTGCGCGTCTTGCGCTTGCCGCCGCCCATCTGGCCGAACATGCCGCGCAGTTGCTCGGTCATCTCCTCCATGCCGGCGGGGCCCATGATCTCCAGCGGCGCACGCGTTTCGGCGAGGTCGAGTTCGATCTCCTTGTCATCGAGCTGGTGCTCGCGCAGCTTCTTGCGGAAGGCCTGGCGCGTGGGGTTGGGGCCATCGATGGCCGGAGTCGTGCCATCGGCGCCGCGCGCCGGGGGCAGCAGCACATCGAGGATGCGGTCCTCGGCGGCGTCTTCCGCACGCGCACGCACCTTGGCGCTTTCCGATTCGCGGGTCTGCTTGACAGCGATTTCGGCGAGGTCGCGGATGATCGAATCGACGTCCTTGCCGACATAGCCCACCTCGGTGAACTTGGTCGCCTCGACCTTGATGAAGGGCGCATCCGCCAGGCGCGCGAGGCGGCGGGCGATCTCGGTCTTGCCCACGCCCGTCGGGCCGATCATGAGGATGTTCTTCGGGGTGATCTCGCTGCGCAGCTTCTCGTCGACCTGCTGGCGGCGCCAGCGGTTGCGCAGGGCAATGGCCACGGCGCGCTTGGCGGCCGGCTGCCCGACGATGTGGTTGTCGAGCTCGGAGACGATTTCCTGGGGGGTCATGGACATGGTCAGAGCGCTTCCACCGTGTGGTTCATGTTCGTGTAAATGCAGATTTCTCCGGCGATCGCCAGCGATTTGCGCACGATCTGCTCGGCCGAGAGGTCGGTGTTGTCGATCAGCGCCTTGGCCGCCGACTGCGCATACGCGCCGCCCGAACCGATGGCGATCACGCCGTCTTCGGGCTCCAGCACGTCGCCGTTGCCGGTGATGATGAGCGAGGTGGTGGCATCCGCCACGGCCAGCATGGCCTCCAGCTTGCGCAGCACGCGGTCGGTGCGCCAGTCCTTGGTGAGCTCGACGGCCGCACGGGTCAGGTGGCCCTGGTGCTTTTCGAGCTTGGCCTCGAAGCGCTCGAAGAGCGTGAAGGCGTCGGCGGTGGCGCCGGCAAAGCCGGCCAGCACCTTGCCGTGATAGAGCCGGCGCACTTTGCGCGCCGTTCCTTTGATGACGATATTGCCGAGAGTGACCTGCCCGTCCCCGCCGATGGCGACCTGGTCGCCTTGGGGGGTCTTGCGGCGCACGCTCACGATGGTGGTGCCGTGAAACTGTTCCATCGAAGCCATCTGGGGATGGCCCAAGGCAATGCAACCCCGAAACAGGGCCGTTTCAGTTCTTTCGGATCGCTACGGTGGCGTGATCGGCAATGCCCACCAACCCGAAAAGCGCGGCGATCAGCCGGTTCGCATCGACGAACTGCACCCGCTCGCCGTTGGCGTCCCGTGTCCGCACCCAGCTCAGCAGCGTGCCGGCCGCCGCGAGGTCCATGCGCAGCAGCGCCGCGCACGAGATGACGGGCGCCGTGCTGTGCCGCAGGTCGGCGTCCAGCCGCTGCCAGGCCGACAGCGACTCGCCCCGCAGGTCGCCCGCCAGTGCGGCGAAGCCGGTGTCGTGCGTCGGGAAGCTCTCGGATTCAGCGCTCGAGAGCAGGGACCACACCGAGTTGCTGCGGCTCGGCGGCGGCGCGGCGAGCGCGGTGCATTCGCCGACCGGGTCCTGCCAGGACGGCGGCGACACCTCGTAGGTGATGCAGTAGTTGAGCGCCACCAGCTCGAAGTCGTCGGGCAGGTGCATCACGCGCAGCGCGGCCAGGTGCAGCTGCCACCAGACGTCGTCGGTGCCGCGTTCGTTGTTGGGAGCGGCCTCGGCCAGCACCGCCAGCAATTGCGCAGTGCCGATGAAACGCAGCTTGACCGGTGAATCGGCCCAGTGGGTCAGCAGCACGCGCAGCGGCGCGGCAGCTTCCGGCTCGATGGCGGTCAGCGAGCGCCAGTCGAGCGTCCAGACCGACCCGGCCTGCGACAACGCGCGCGTGAGGCCCATCAACCCTTCGCGGGCCAGGCGCGCGGGGCTGTTCCAGTCGGCCAGGGCGCCGCCCTCGCCGCCCTGCTCGGCCTCTTCGCTGGCGGTCACCGCCTTCACGCTGCGGGCCAGCTCCTCGAACGACACCCAGTCCGGGCCCATGCGCTTCATGCGCTGCGCGTAGCGCATGCGGGCGGCCGCGAACTTGGCGGCGTCGCCGGTGGCGCGGTACAGGTCGAACAGGGTGCGCCAGCGGCTGTCGTCGCGTTCGGCCGCGGCGTCGTGCTCGCCATCGGCGGCCGGGGTGCTCTCGGAGGCCAGCGCCTGCAGCAGGATCGCCTCGGCGCCGGTGTCGTCGCCATGCGCAAAGCGGATCACCGCCTCTTCGAGCGCGCCGTCGTGCGCCAGTCGGGAAGACAGCAGTGGCGATGCACTGCCGGCGCCTTCCGCCGCACCCGCGGCCTCGACGGGCGCCACGGCCACGGCCGCGACCGTGCGATGCACCGGCGGCGGCTCGAGTAGGTCGTCGACATGCACCGGCGGCAGCGTCTCGGCACCGGCATCGGGTGGTGGATTGACCAGCGTTTCGCCGTTCGGGCCCCGGCCCTTCCACCACTGCTGCGACATCTGCTCTTCGATCTCGTCGATCTTCTTGAGCGTGAGCGCGCGGCCCTCGGACTTTTCCGAAGAGCTGTTGATGTTGAACGACGACGGCGTGACCGTCCCCTCGAAGGCGTGGGCCGCAGCCTCGCGCTGGCGGAGCTTGCGCAGCATGTCGAACTCGCGCCGGCGCACGAAATCGTTGCGCTGGCGCCGCTCGATCATTTCCTTGAGCATCTCCCGGCTGTAGGTCTGCTCGGGCAGCGAGGAGTCCGACGTGGTGGAGGAAGGCGCATCCAGCTCCGACCAATCCTTGAGCGGATTGCGGACAAACTTGGCCACCTTCGAAAAAAGGCGGCCCGATTCTTCCTTTGGCATTCGGCGAAGACTATCGAACGAACTGGTTTCTTGCTACCGCGATTCCGTTCAATCCCCGAACATTTTCTGCTTGAGCTCGCGGCGCTGCTGCGCCTCGAGCGACAGCGTGGCGGTCGGGCGGGCCAGCAGGCGGCCGACGCCGATGGGTTCGCCGGTCTCGTCGCAGTAGCCGTAGTCGCCGGCGTCGATGCGCTGGATCGACTGCTCGATCTTCTTGAGCAGCTTGCGCTCGCGGTCGCGGGTGCGCAGTTCGAGGGCGTGTTCTTCCTCGATGGTGGCGCGGTCGGCCGGATCGGGCACGACCACCGTGTCTTCACGCAGGTGCTCGGTGGTCTCGCCGGCGTTTTCCAGGATGCCGCGCTTGAGTTCGACGAGCTTCAGGCGGAAGAACGCCATCTGCTTTTCGTTCATGTACTCGGTGTCGGGCATCGCGATGACTTCGGCATCGGTCAGCTCGGCCGGCGTCTTGGTCTTCCAGTTGTTCGCGAGCTTGGGGTCTTTCTTGACGGCCAGCGGCGGCGGCGGCACCAGCGCGGTGGACGGTGCCTGCGAGAAGCTGGACTTGGCGGCGGTCGACGCCACGGACTGCGGCATCGAGGGAACGGTCAGTTGCGACAGCCGGGACACGCGGCCCCCACGCGCGGCGGGAGCGGGCGTGGCGGTTTGAGCGGGCATCGAAGGTGTCGCCGGGGCGGAAGAGGAGGCGGCAGCCGTTTTTTTCATGGGAATCGGGGAAGCGGAAGGAACGGCAGCAGGGCGGCCGACGGGTTTGGATGACGATGAACCCGTGCCTGCGGTCTTGGTTGCGGTTGCAGGCTTGGCGGGCTGTACGGACTTCTTTGTCGCAGCGGTGGCGGCCTTGGCCGGTGATGCTGCGGGCTTTTTGGATGCGCTTTTCTCCTTCGTTGCAGGGGCTTTCGCGGTGGCGGAAACCTTTTTCGCCGCGGGTACAGCCTTCGCAGCCGTCGCCTTCTTAGCGGCGGGCTTGGATGCTGGCGTGGCCTTGGCGGCGGGTTTCTTCACGGTGACTGGCTCCTTGGACGAACTGGAACGCGCTTTCACTGGGTGTCTCCTCCCATGGGAACCACTCGCGGCTTTCGTGCCGCGCGGGCTCCACGTTGTCGGGGTGTTCCGCGGGTTGCGAACCCCGGGGTTATACCCCCGAAAGCCCTGCAAGAACCTGCGGCGCCCCGCGCCGGAAGCCACATCCCATCGATCGAACGGGGCATGGCTTGCGGAACAGGCGCGCGATTGTATAGAGAACTCGAAACCGCGGGCGATGTGTCTGCGTGACCTTCGTCTCCGTTAGCATCGGCCGGCGTCGCCGGAGGGGGTGGCGCCGGCCCGCCTTGCCATCAGGGCTGTGCGGGCCCATCCGATCATTCGATAAAAGAAAGCAAGTCTTGAGCAAGAAAGCAGTTCTGGGAGCCGTGGCCGCGGCCATCGTCGTCGCCTACGGGGGGAGCACCTGGTGGACCGGATCGAAAGTCCGCTCGATCTACGACACCGCACTCGACGAGATGCCCAAGCAGACCGCGCTGGTCCGCGTGATCGAGCGCAATTACGACCGCAGCTTCTTCGGCGCCGTGAGCACCGTCACGCTGGAAATCGGCTGCGCGGCCGATGCCGCCACCGCCCCCGCCGTCGCGCAGGCACCCGCCGCCAAGCCCGCCGAAGGCGAAGAGGAGCCGGACGAGGACAAGGACGAAGCCGACAGCACCCCGCCCAAGCCGCTGCGCCTCACCTTCCGCGACACCATCCACCACGGCCCGTTCGCCGGCGGCACGCTCGCGGCGGCCACCATCGACAGCGAACTGGTGCTCGACATCAAGGCGCAGGCCGAAGCCGAGAAGTTCTTCGGCAAGGCCAAGCCCCTGACGGCGTTCACCAAGGTCAACTTCGACGGCAGCTACGCCATCGACATGGCGGTCGCGCCCGTCAAGGTGGCCGAAGAAGGCAAGGGCCAGTTCACCTGGCAGGGCGCGCAGGCCCACATCGAGGTGAACGCCCCGCGCACCAAGGCACGCTACGACATGACGCTGCCAGGCCTGGACTTCAACTACGCGGCCAAGGGCGTGCAGGTCAAGATGGGCAAGATCACGGCCAAGGCCGACATGGACAGCAGCGCGGGCTGGATCCTGGTCACCGGCAAGACCGAAGGGCGCCTGGACACCTTCGAGTTCTCCGCCACCAAGGGCCTCTCGGGCAGCGTTGATGCCGACGCGCCGGCCGGCACGCACAAGCCCGTGAAGGTGCTGCTGCAGAACATCGACCTGAGCGGCGAAGCCACCATCAAGGACGGCCTCTACGCCTCGGAAGGCACCCTCAAGGGCCAGGGCAAGATCGGCGAGACCAGCATCGACAAGTTCGAGATGAGCAGCGGCGCCCGCCGCATCCACGCCGCCGGCTACAGGAAGCTTGCCGACGCCTACCTGCAGTCCACCGCCCTGGCCGGCTGCGGCAAGAGCAGCAGCAAGGCCACGCAGGCCGCAATGAAGGCCCTGGCCGACCAGCTCGCCCCGGATCTGAAGGCCATGGCCAAGTACAGCCCCGAATTCGGGCTGGACAAGATGGTGGTCGAGATCGGCGGCAAGCGCGGCGAAATCAGCTACACGGCCGGCATGGTCGGCGTGACCGACGAAGATCTGCAGGCCCCGGGCATGGCGCTCCTGATGAAGCGCGGCGTGCTCAAGGCCAACGCCCAGCTGCCGGTGCAATGGCTCGAACAGATCGCCGCCACCGGCGCCGAGAGCGGCCAGACGCCGCCGCCCGAAATGGTGGCGGGGCTGGTCGAGCAAGGCGAGGCCAGCGGCTTCGTCAAGCGCGACGGCGAACATGTCACCGGGCAGGTCGAGTTCAGCGAAGGCAGCCTGAAGGTCAACGGCAAGCCGCTGAACGCGCTGGGCAAGTAAAACCCCGCCAAAGCGACAAAAAAAGGCGCTGTCCCTTCCGGGGCAGCGCCTTTTTTTATGAGTCTGACCCGTCCTGAATGGGGTTGTCGGTGATAGATCAGTAGAAAAATGCGACCTCAGCTACAAGCAGGTGTCAGGGTTTTGCACAGCCGCTGCTTAACGTGAATGCTGTTATTGATGGCTTTGAACAGCTCTTCAGCGCCGGCTTCGCCCATGCCGAATCCTGCGCCTAGTTTCTGCGGCCACCCAATAACTCACAGGGGAGACAGCACCCAGGGGCTCTTTTCATCGGTCATAAGATCTTCGGCAATACCGATAATCCCGCCTAATGTCATATTTTGACCTGCCCAACTGGCCCGGCCAATGATGTAGCTCTTTGCAAACTGTGGCCACGACGAAAAATTCGAACACAATTCTGCATCGACATTCGCAAGAATTTTGTTGAATTCACTCAACCCGATGTACTTGCAGTCCAGTGACATCCTTGCAACAGTGACGAGGCGACCGAGATCCCAGGCAAGTATTCCAGCGCTGTAATCCTTGGGAAGATACGAGCCATTAACTTTGTCTTCGAGAAGACGAAAAACCGACCGCAGATTCTCCAACATCTCCATGGCCCCTTCCAAAGCCGGGAAAACGAGATCTTTTTCCTCGCACGGCCCCTGCGCATTAATTTGCTTGCGCACCGTTTCCGGGGAACCGTATCGACCACTGGCTATCAATGCCTCGAGAACCTCTTGGCGCCCCTCTCCTGAAGCACCATCGCTGTAAACTCGAAAAACAATGTCGTAGAAAAAGCGATGGCCGTAGCGACCGAGTGACTCCAGAGTTTCAGCCGCCTCTTGAGGCGAGCTTATGCCCCAGTGCGAGCCAAGCCCCTCCGCGAGCGTATCGTCAGACAGTCCAGTTGTGTAACTGTCGCAATACGCCATGAGCTGCTCGGAGTTGATGAGCCCAGCTTTGAGCGCTCGCTGCGCTACCGGGTCCACTGCGGCTCCACTGGGGCAATTTCGGTATTTTTTTCCAGAAACTATCTGGAATAATTTCTTCAAGAACCTCATGAATTATATTTTCCTGAAGGCGGCGTTAATGGCGCGATGCTTGAGCGCATTCACCAGAACATCAAAATCTGAATCTTTTGCCATGTGGATGGCATCGAACTCGTATTTTTTGGGCGCCATTGATGGTGCATTAATTTCCACTGTTTTTTCTGCGCTCGATGTGGAGGTTTCCGGAATATCCGTGACGGTGACCTTATCGATTGCGTCATAGCTCACAGTGGTCAGTACGCCAGCGAATTTCTTAACGGTGGTGAAAGACATGCTTTTCTCATCAAGAACAATGCTCGCTCCCCGACTGTTGGCAGCACGCTTCTCGAAAAGCGCTCCAACGGTAAGATAGGTGGCATAGGCCCCGAATAGCATGAGAATGCCATTGGCCACGCCTGTCGGCAGGTGAAGCCGCAGGGTTCCAATTTTAAGATCGGAAATTGGATAAAAAATTGCGGCAATGATGATTGCCGGACCAATAAGGCCGAAAACGTACTCAAGAATCGAGTATTCCATTTTATAATTAATGGTCTGCATGCAACATATTTCCTTGTAGCTTTAGTTTGACTGGGCGGTTGGTCCGGTAAGTAGGTAGTCGGTCCTGCAAAATCCATCCAACCCCGCAGACTAATGTAACAAAACGCGTCAGGGCGCAGTCAGACTGCCCCTTGCCAAGGCTCATGTCGGCGTAGCGCCAGACAGTGGTCGACTGCTTCACATCTCCCTGCTCATCCATGACAGCAAGACAATCCGTGCGCAACATGTGCATCGCGATGGCAGCGAGCTCAATCCTGGCTGCTTGCGGTTCGCGCGATCCCCAGGCGCCTGAGCAAACGCCGCCCGCGCCTGTTGCCTACAACGCGGTGACACTGCCGCCAGTCGTGTACGGGCATTACCAGGGGCGCCAGATGTCTGAATCCGATGACGCGTGCGGCGTGCCGGACCCGTTGCGTCAGGCGGTGCAAGATCAGTTGAAGGCGCGGTATGAAGTTGTGCTCCCTGTGCCGGGTACCGGTAGGGAAGCCGCCCCTTTGCTGAAGATCGAAATCATGGACATCGTGACCGTCAGCGCCGGCGGCCCCACGATCGTGGCCATCCATGCGGTGCTGGAACGACCGGGAATGCCAGCTGCGCAATTCAAGGGCCTGCGCCAGATGCACACCCGAGCCTCTGATATCACGGCGGAGACCACCGAATGCAGCTCAATGGATGCAGTGATTTACGGGTTGGGCGCAGACGTTGCGAAATGGATGCTTGAGCCGGTAGACGGCGTGTCTCTGGTGAATGGGGAATGAGCCCCCCTGTGAGAGCTTCATCTCGGCTTCCCATGCCAGTCCGATCAAAAAATCCTCGTCTGTGACGGTGCCTCTAACCCTGAGCAGAAGATCAACGCCGTCCAGGCGGGTTCAACCGGTCGTCGCAACACCGGATGGTCCAGCGGTCCGTGCAGATCGACAACCAGGAGAGACCGCACCAATCTCTAAATTGAAAACGCCCGATGAGGTTCATCGGGCGCCTATTGCCGGCTGGATCAAGCCGGCTCCGTGTCCTTCATAGGTGTCAACCTATAGCAGGACGGGTCAGTCAGCAAGCGGCAGTCAGACCAGGCACTGCTCCAGACCCTGTTCCAGGATCTCCCGCGGCAACTCGATGCCGATGAACACCATGCGGCTCTGGCGGTTTTCGTCCTTGCCCCACTCCGGGCCCAGGTCGCTGCCCATCAGCTGGTGCACGCCCTGGAAGATCACCTTGCGCTCGGTGCCCTTCATGTTCAGCACGCCCTTGTAGCGCAGCATGCGCGGGCCGTAGATGTTGACGATGGCACCCAGGAAGTCCTCGAGCTTGGCCGGGTCGAAAGGCCGATCGGCCTTGTAGACGAAGCTCTTCACGTCGTCGTCGGTGTGGTGATGGTGGCCGTGGCCTTCGTGCTTGTGCGAGGGGTGGTCGCACGCCTCGCCATGCGCGTGGTCATGGTCATGGTCGTGATGATCGTGGTCGTCTTCCTTCAGGAAGTCGGGGTCGATGTCGAGCTTGGCGTTCAGGTTGAAGCCGCGCAGGTCGAAGATGTCCTTGAGCGGCACGTCGCCGAAGTGCGCCTTCTGCTGCGGCGCGCGCGGGTTCATGTGCTTGAGGCGGTGGATCAGCGCCTCGGTCTCCTCGGCCGACACCAGCTCGCTCTTGCTGATGAAGATCTGGTCGGCAAAGCCCACCTGGCGGCGTGCTTCCTGGCGATCGTTGAGCTGCTGCGGCGCGTGCTTGGCATCGACCAGCGTGAGGATCGAGTCGAGCAGGTAGCTCTCGGCGATCTCGTCGTCCATGAAGAAGGTCTGTGCCACGGGGCCGGGGTCGGCCAGGCCGGTGGTCTCGATCACCACGCGGTCGAAATCCAGCAGGCCCTGGCGCTTCTTGGCGGCCAGCAGCTGCAGCGCTTCGCGCAGGTCTTCGCGGATGGTGCAGCAGACACAGCCGTTGCTCATCTGGATGATCTGCTCCTTGGATTCGGTCACGAGGATGTCGCTGTCGATGTTCTCTTCGCCGAACTCGTTCTCGATGACCGCGATCTTCTGTCCATGGGCCTCGGTCAGGATGCGCTTGAGCAGCGTGGTTTTGCCCGAGCCGAGAAAGCCGGTGAGGATGGTCGCGGGAATGAGGGCCATGAGGGGTGCTCCGGAAGCGGAAAACTAAAAACGGGGGTTGGCCGGCAGTTTAGCCAATGCCACTGAGTTGCGTTGCCGATGGGGTCAAGCGGGTTTTTTCACCACCACCAGCCCCTTCAGATACTCTCCCTCCGGGAATTCGATGGTCATCGGGTGGTCCGGCGCCGCGCCCAGTCGTTCGCTGATGTAACCGTCCACGTGCGCGTCCAGCCCGGCCGAGGCCACGATCTTGTGGAACAGGTCGGCGCCGATACCGCCCGAGCACGAAAAAGTCAGCAGCACGCCGCCCGGCTCCAGAATCTTGAGCGCGAGGCGGTTGATGTCCTTGTAGGCGCGCGCGGCGCGCTCGGCGTGCGCCACCGTGGGAGCGAACTTCGGCGGATCGAGCACGATCGCGTCGAAGGTGCGACCCTGCTCGATGAACTCGCGCAGCACGGTGTTCACGTTGGCATCGAGAAACTCCGTCTTCACGCCCGAGCCCTCGCCGCCAAAACCGTTGAGCGCGACGTTGGCGCGCGCGAAGTTCAGCGCCGGCTGCGACGAATCGACCGACACCAGCTCGGCGCCCTCGAGCGCATCTGCCGCCTTGAGCCCCGCCAGCGCCGCGACGGTGAAACCGCCCGTGTAGCAGAAGCAATTGAGCACGCGCCGGAAGCGCCGGTGCTTCGCCAGCTCCGCAAAGCGCTGGCGACTGTCGCGCTGGTCGAGGTAGAAGCCGGTCTTGTGGCCGGTCGCGATGTCGAGCGAGAGCTTCCAGTCGTGCTCGCGAATGGTGATGCCGGTGGCGCCCTCCCCGCGCAGCCAGCCCGTGACCGGCTTCAGGCCCTCGCGCTCGCGGCCGCTGGCATCGGAGCGCTCGTAGAGCTTGGTGAGGCCCGTGGCCTTGAGCAGCGCATCGGCGAGCGCGTCTTTCCAGCGCTCGACGCCGGCCGAGAGGAACTGCGCCACCAGCGTATCGCCGTAGCGGTCGACGATCAGCCCCGGAAGCCCATCGGCCTCGCCGTGCACCAGCCGCACGCCGTCGCTCTGCAGGTCGAAGAGACCGCGGGCGCGCACGGCGCGTTCGCACACCGATGCGAGGAACGCCGCGTCGATGCGCTGCGTTTCGACGAAGCTCCAGGCCCGCGCGCGGATCTTCGATGTCGGGCTGAATGCCGCCCAGGCGAGAAAGGCGCCGTCGTGGGATTCCACGCGCACCGTCTCGCCCGAATCGGCGCCGCCGCGCGCGATGGCGGATTCGAAGACCCAAGGGTGGCGGCGCTGCATCGAGCGCTCTTTGCCGGGTTTGAGACGAAGGGTTTTCATTGTTCTTTGCTTGTTTACTTGTCGTTCTCGGGCTTGGCCTTCGCGCGCGGATGCGCGGCGTCATAGGCCTTTGCCAGATGCTGGAAATCCAGCCGTGTATAGATCTGCGTGGTCGCGATGTTGGCGTGGCCCAGCAACTCCTGCACCGCGCGCAGATCGCTGCTGGACTGCAGCACGTGGCTCGCGAACGAGTGCCGCAGCATGTGCGGATGCACAGGCGCCGCGAGGCCGGCCTTCAGGCTGCGCTCGCGCAAGAGCTTCCACACCGCCTGCGACGACATTCGCGCGCCCTTCGCGCTCACGAAGAGCGCGGGCGCCTGGCGCTCGCCGCGCACCTCGAGCCACTCCTGCAGCGCCTCGGCCGCCTTGCTGCCCACCGGCACGATGCGGCGCTTGCCGCCCTTGCCGAGCACGTTGGCCTCCATCGCGTCGAGATCGACCCAGCCCAGCGCGGTGTTGCTCGCCTGCGCATCGAGCCCCGTGAGCTCGCTCACCCGCAGGCCGCAGCCGTAGAGGATTTCGACGATGGCGCGGTCGCGCGCCTCGGTCCACGGGTCGGCGTCTTCGTCGTGCAGCTCGGCCAGTTGCACCGCATCGTCCACGCCCAGCGCCTTGGGCAGCGGCCGGCCGGCCTTGGGGGCATGCACGTCCTGCACCGGGTTGAAGCCGATCAGCCCTTCATGCCCGAGCCAGCGATAAAAACTGCGCCAGCACGACAGCACCAGCGCAATGCCGCGCGGCTCGCGCCCGGCGCTGTGCAGCTTGGCCATCCAGCGGCGGATGTGGGCGGTCTGCACGCGGTCCAGCGGCAGATTGGCCTCGGCCGCGTTTTCCTTCAGCGCCTGCAGGTGAAAGGCGTAGAGCTCGACCGTGCGCGCCGCGAGCCGGCGCTCCACGCGCACATGCTCCAAATATTTTTCGATCGAGTCCATCTCGTTCAAGCGGATGCCTGTACGCGGAATACCGCGGAACCGGCTTTGCCGGGCCGCTGGTATTGCCCCCGGCGAGGGGGAAGGAGAAGCGACACGAAGTGCGCGAAGCCTGGGGGAGTGCTAGAACAAGTAACCATGGCCGGCATTGTTGATGATGGCTGCCGGCTCGCGCAATGCGCCCTTGAACAGCATGCCCCAGCGCCGCCAGCACGAGGTGGGCGCGGCGGCGTACTGCACGTCGAAGGCCTGGTCGAAACCGCTCATGTGCACCAGTCGCTCGATGCGCCACAGGTGGTACGGCTCCGACACGATGACCACGCTGCGCACCCCGGCGGACTGCAGCAGCGGCCGCGAGAGCGACAGGTTCAGCCGCGTGGAAGTCGACGCGGGTTCCAGCAGCATCGGCCCGGCAAAACCCAGGCCCAGCGCGTGCGCGTGCATCACGTCGGCCTCGATGCGGCCGTCTTCCTTGTCGACACCGCCGCTGAACACCAACTGCTTCACGCCGCCCGCCTGCGCCAGCGCGATGGCCGTGTCTACACGGCCGGTGAGGCAGGGATTGGGCTTGCCGTCCAGGTAGGCGCGGCTGCCCAGGACCAGCGCGGCATCCGCCCCGCGCTGCGGCGGATGGCGCAGCACCCCGTCCGCATGCCGCCAGATGACCGCGGCGATGGCCACATAGACCAGCGCCACGGCCAGCGTCGCACTGAAAAGCGCCACCTGCCAGGGCCGGCGCAGCCAGCGCGGCCGGTTCAAGGACGCAGCCGCGAGAGCCCGCCCGAGGCCAGCTCGGCGATGCGCTCCAGAAAGTCGGTGCCCATCTCGGCGTTGAAGCGCTGTGCGTCGGGCGACGCCAGCACCAGCAGGCCGAAGGCCGGCGATTCGGCATCGGCGCGCAGCGGAATCAGCGCGATCGACATCGCCGCCTGCGGCTCCGGCAGCCAGTTGGCGGCCTCGAAGCCCGAGTTCAGGCCGCAGTACGGCGAAGTGAGCGAGGTGGCCAGCGCCTTCACGTCGTCGCTCACCCACTGGGCATAGGCTTCGTTCAGGTATTCGCTGCTGCAGTCCCACACCTTGATGGCCGTCTGCGGCACCAGGAACAGCGACTGCAGGTCGACCGCGATGCGGTACGGCAGGCTGCGCGGGTCGCGCGTGGTCAGGAGGCCCTTGGTCCAGCGCTGCAGCCGGTCGGCGATGACGACGTTTTCCGTGCCGTGGCGCACCATGTCCATCAGGCGGTGCTCCAGCGCCTTGATCTTCTCGCGCAGCATCTCGGCCTGGCGCTCCTGCAGGCTCACGGCGCGGTTGCCGTGGGGGCTGGTGAGCTGCACCTGCGCCAGCAACTGCGCATGGCGCTCGAAGAAGTCGGGCGTGTTCGCCAGGTAATTGGCGATGTCGTCTTCGGTGATCGGGTTCATGGCGTCGTTGTCGTGAGTGGAATTGGTCATGGCTTTTCCGAAATATCGGGCACGTCGATGTCGCCCTCGAACACCGTCGTGGCCGGACCCGTCATGAGCACCGGCTGGCCCTCGCCCTGCCATTCGATCGTGAGAATGCCGCCGTGCGTCTGCACGTCGACGCGCCGCTCCAGCAGCCCGAGCCGGATGCCCGCCACCACCGCCGCGCAGGCGCCGGTGCCGCAGGCCAGCGTTTCGCCGGCGCCGCGCTCGAACACGCGCAGCTTGATATGGGAGCGGTCGAGCACCTGCATGAAGCCCGCGTTCACCCGCTGCGGAAAGCGCGGATGGTGCTCGATCTGCGGGCCCTGCTCGGCCACCGGGGCGGTATCGACATCGTCGACCACCTGCACCGCATGCGGGTTGCCCATCGACAGCACCGCGACCGCAACGATGGGGCTGCCGGCCCGGGTGCCCAGGGCGAGATGCCATTTTTCCCATGAACCATCGGGCTGCGCATCGAGCCCGGCGGTGTCGAAAGGCACGCGCGCGGCCTCGAAGATCGGGGCGCCCATGTCGACCGTCACCCGGCCGTCGTCGCCCATCCGCGGCTGGATCACGCCGGCCAGCGTCTGTACCCGCACTTCGGACTTGTCGGTGAGCTTGTGCTCCTTCACGAAGCGCATGAAGCAGCGCGCGCCGTTGCCGCACTGCTCGACCTCGCCGCCGTCGGCGTTGTGGATCACGTATTGAAAGTCGATGCCTTCGGCCGGCGACGGGCGCACGGTGAGGATCTGGTCGGCGCCGACGCCGAAATGGCGGTCGGCCAGGAAGCGGTACTGCGCGGTGCTGAGGCCCAGCGTGCCGCGCGTTTCGTCCAGCACGACGAAATCGTTGCCGGCCCCCTGCATCTTGGTAAAGCGGATTCGCATCGGGGGATTATCGCCACCGGCACCGCGCCCGACGACCCGGCCTGCGGATCAGCCTTCGTGCGCGCCGAACATCGTCTTCGCGTAGGTCACGCCCAGGCCATAAGCGCCGCCCACCTTCCTCGCGATGCCGGTGGTCAGCTCGTAGGTGTCGCCGCGGGCCCAGTCGCGCTGCAGTTCCAGCAGGTACTGCAGCGAAGTCATCGGCCGCGCGCCGGCCTGCACCATGCGGTCCATCGCGCGGTTGTGCGCTTCGGTCGAGACGTCGCCGCAGGCATCGGCGATCACGTACACCTCGAAGCCCTGGTCCAGCGCCGACAGCGCCGGGCCCACGATGCACACGCTGGTCCACAGGCCCGCCAGCACGATGCGCGGCTTGCCGATGGCGTTCACGCGGTCGATGACGGCGGCGTCTTCCCAGGTGTTCATCGAGGTGCGGTCCAGCATCTTCTGGCCCGGGAACGCGTCGGCGATCTCGCTGAACATCGGGCCCGAGAAGCTTTTTTCGGCCACCGTCGTGAGGATGGTCGGCACCTTGAAACCGGCCGCCGCCTGCGCCACCAGCGCCGCGTTGTTGCGCAGGTTCACCGCGTCGATCGAGTGCGTGGCAAAGGCCATCTGCGACTGGAAGTCGATCATCACCAGCGTGTGGTCGGCGGGGGTCAGCAGCTTGGAGCCGGCGGTTGCGGTGGCGGTGGGGGTGGCTTGGATGGACATGAAAAGGCTCCTGGGGGTTAAACGGACAATCGATTGAATTCACAATTGCTTTCGGAGGGAATCTCCTTGGCATGGACTGAATCATCGAGCCCTCGATGCCCGTCATCGGCGAAACTTTTCACTCTCAATGATCGAAGTTTTCGATCCTCTCTTTTCACCCCTGTTCACCAAGGACCACCGCGTGCTCAAACTCAGCCTGGAAGCCATCGAGGTCGTCGATGCCATTGCGCGCCACGGCTCCTTCGCCGCCGCCGCCATGCGCCTGAACAAGGTGCCCTCCACCATCTCCTACGCCGTCGGCAAGCTCGAGGAGCAGCTCGGCATGCTGCTGTTCGAGCGCAACGGCCCGCGCGTCACCCTCACGCCCGTCGGCGAAGAAATGCTGAAAGAAGGCCGCTGGCTCCTGAGCGCCGCGAGCGACCTCGAATCGCGCATGCGCCAGATCGCCACCGGCTACGAGTCGGAGCTGCGGCTGGTGCACGACTCGCTCATTCCCACCGAGGCGCTCATCAGCGACATCCGCGCCTTCGAAGACCTGCGCTGCGGCACCCGGCTGCGCGTGGGCTGCGAGGCCCTCACCGGCAGCTGGGAGGCGCTGCGCGAAGGCCGCGCCGACATCGTCATCGCCGCGGGCGAAGGCCCGGCGGGCGGCGGCTACCAGGCGGCGACCGTGGGCAGCCTGGAATTCGCGTTCTGCGTCGCGCCCACCCATCCGCTCACGCGAGTGGGGCGCCCGCTGGAGCGCGGCGACCTGCTCGACTGCAACGCCATCGTGGTGGGCGATTCGGCCCGCACGCTCTCGGACCGCACCGTCGGGCTGCTCGCCGGCCAGCCGCGCATCACCGTGCCGTCGATGGCCGCGAAGGTCGCCTGCCAGGTGGCCGGCCTCGGGCACGGCTTTCTGCCGCGCGCCTGCATCGCGAACGAGTTGGCGCGCGGCACGCTGGTCGAACTGCCGACCCAGGAGCCGCGCGCGCCCGAGGTGTTCTGGCTCGCGTGGAAGACCGGCGCGAAGGGACAGGCGCTGCGCTGGTGGCGCGAGCGGATGAACCGCACGCTGGTGCCGGCGCTGCTGCCGCGGTCGTTTATTTGAAGGCGACCGCCCGGGCGTTCAGCGGCCGGCGCGCAGCTTGTCCAGCGCCCTGTCGAGAAACGCCAGCCGGTCCTGTCCCCAGAACCGCTCACCGTTCAGGATGAAGGTCGGCGCGCCGAACACGCCCGCTTCCACCGCTTCGGCGCTGTTCGCGCGGTACACAGCCAGCGTCTCGGCCGACTGCTCCAGCGCCTGCAGCAGCGCGCCGTCGTAGCCGTTTTCGTTGGCGACCGCGATGCGCACATCGGCCTGCGAGGTGTCGCGCTCCTCGGCCCACAGCGCGCGCAGCAGCGCATGCGAGAGCGGCTGCGCATCGAACCCCTTGAGCTGCGCGGCGATCACCATCCAGCCCGGGTACTTGTTCCAGTTCGGATCGCTGGGCGCGCCCTTCGGGTAATGCGCGGGTTCCAGGTTCATTGGCATGCCGAGGTACTCGCTCCAGCGCGCCAGCTCGAGCGCGTGGTACGTGCGGCGCGGCTCGGGGCGCGTCTTCAGCGGAATGCCGCCGGTCTGCGGCACCACCGCCTGGAAGTCGTAGGGCTTGAGCGTGAGCCGCACATGATGGCGGCGCACGATGTCCTGCAGTTGCGGGCCGCCGAGGTAGGCCCAGGGGGAGGAGAGGCTGTAGTAGCAGTCGAGGGCGGTCATGAGGCGAATTATCTGCAGCGCATGTGCGCGTCCCGTGTCAGCCATCGCCCCAAGGCCTGTCTGTCTTTCTCCCTCCCCTTCCGGGGGAGGGTTGGGGTGGGGGCACGACGGCATTGGATGAAGCACTGCACCGAACGAACGCCGCTGGCCCCCATCCCAGCCTTCCCCCGGAAGGGGAAGGAGCAATGCGGGCCCCTTGTCGGCCGTGGCCCCAAGGCTTGTCTTTCTCCCTCCCCTTCCGGGGGAGGGTTGGGGTGGGGGCACGGCGGCATTGGATGAAGCACTGCGCCGAACGAACGCCGCTTGCCCCCATCCCAGCCTTCCCCCGGAAGGGGAAGGAGCAATGCGGACCCCCTGTCGGCCGTGGCCCCAAGGCTTGTCTTTCTCCCCTCCCCTTCCGGGGGAGGGTTGGGGTGGGGGCACGACGGCGGGTGATGAAGCATTACGCCGAACGAACGCTGCTTGCCCCCATCCCAGCCTTCCCCCGGAAGGGGAAGGAGCAATGCGGGCCCGCCGCCGCTACATCACCTTGACCGCGCGCCCGATGAACTGGATCGGCCCCGTCGGCCGGTCGGTCGGCGAACCGTTCTCTGGCTCCAGCGTCAGCTCGAACAGCTGATTCGGCTCCAGCGGCGGCAGCTTGTCGATGGGGATGCGCAGCGTCTGGCCCTGCTGCTTGACCAAGCCGAGCGACACCGGCCCGCGCCACTGGTCGGCCTTGGTCCAGAACTGCAGCGTCTTCTGCGGCGGCACCTCGAAGGTGCCCAGCGGCACGAGGTTGAGCTGGCGCGACGAATTGGCCTGGATCACCCAGCCAGGCGACTTGTTCTCGGGCGCGACCAGCACCACCATGTACTGCGTGGCCGGCGGCGCTCCGACGCGCGTGACCACCACCGCCAGCAGCAGCGCCGCCATGGCGAAGCCGCCCGCGGCCAGCCCGCGCCAGAGCTTGAGGTTGTTCCACCAGCCGGCGACGCCCGCGGCCTGCGCCTTCTTCGACGCCCGGCCCAGCCCATCGACGCTGCGCTCGATGCGCGTCCACAGCGAAGGCGACGGATCGGCCGGCTCCACCAGCGCGATGAGCGGCTGCAGCCGCGCCTCCCAGGCGCGCACCGCTTCGCGCAGCGCCGGTTCACTGCGCATCCGTGTCTCGACCGCCGCGCGTGCGGTGGCCGAGAGCGTGCCCAGCACGTACTGGCCTGCGAGCCCGTCGATGTCGTTGATGTCTCTGTCTTCAGCGCTGCTCATCCCATGCACTCCCGCAACGCGCGCATGCCGCGCTGGATCCAGGCTTTCACCGTGCCCAGCGGCGTCTGCAGCCGCTCGGCGATTTCGCCATGCGAGCAGCCTTCGACGTACGCATAGAGGATGCAATCGCGCCGCGCCGGCTCCAGCCCCGAGAGGCAGCCATGCAGCTTGCCCAGATCGGCGCGCAGCTCGAACGGATCGCCCGCCGCCGCATACGCCGCGAGCGAGGCTTGGTCGTCGACCGCAACGGCTGCGTCTTCGTCCAGGCTCACCTGCCGCGCGCCGCTGCGCACCATGTTCAGCGCGGCGTTGCGCACCACGCTGTAGACCCAGCCCCGGCCTTCGCCGAGCGCGGGGTTGAAGCTCTCCGCGCGCTGCCAGATGCTGATGAAGGCATCGTGCAGCACGTCTTCGGCCTGCTGGCGCTGGCGCACGATGCGCAGCGCCACGCCCATCAGGTACCGGCTTTCACGCTGGTAGAGCTGCTGCAACGCTGTACGGTCGCCGCGGGCACAGGCCATGAGCGCGGCGTCGTAGTCGAAGGGGGCGGTGGATGTAGGGGGCGACAAGGTCTGCGGCGGGTGGTGGGCGGCCCCATCGTAGTGGAGCAACCGCGCACCGCCGCAGTTTCACCCCCGGATCATCAGGACGCCTTGTAGAAGATGTAGTCGGCCTGGTACTTCACGATCTGCTTCTGGCCCTTGGTGGCGGGCGTGCAGGGCACGGCCGCCGGTGCCACGCCGCCTTGCAGGGCGACGCGCTGGATGTAGGTCACGCCCGTCATCGCGCCCGAGCCCGTGGCCGGGTTGGCCTTCACGAGCTGGAACGGCAGGCTGGTCGGGCCCGAGGGCGCGACCGCCAGTTGCGTGGCGGTGAGCTTGGAGCCGTCCATCGACTCCCAGGTGGCCGGCGGGCCGTAGTACTTGCCGACCTGCTTGCCGCTGCGGTCGTTCAGCTTCGCGTCGGGGCCGACGAACACCCACTCGGTCGCGCCGGGGGTGTTGGCCTTGTCGCGGCATTCGTAAGTGATGTCGCCCACGCCGACGGTTTCCATGGCGACTTTGTTGCCGGCGGGCACCTGGATGGTGGGCGGCAGGCTGGACTGGTTGAACGTGGGGGCCATCGACATCGAGCCGCAGGCGGTGAGCACGGCGGCGGCTGCAGAGATGGCGCCGAGAACGGCGATCGAGCGGGAGGTGTGCATGGACATGGAATTACTCCTGAGTTGTAGAAGGTCAGCAGCTCCTCGCTGCTGATAGGTACTACCCGCCGGATGCACGTTTGGATGCAGGGGATGCGAAATATTTTTCGGCCGTGGACGCCGGGGACTTTCCGCAACAGGCCGCCGCAGAAAGCCGAAACCGGCGCCCGGCGTGACGAATTTCCAGCCGATTCACACTGGGCCACAGTGTCATCGGCCGCATCCCTCTAGAACTCCCGGACCACAACCGGGAGTTCCAAGATGAGGTGTTCCATGCGAGCTAAGTGGCTGCTGGCAGCGGCGATGGTTGCAGCGTGTGCCCATGCCTCGGCATGCCAGCGAATCATTCAGATCACGTTGACATTCGCGGACGGCTCCGCCGCGCTGGACCGTGCGCAAATCGGCCGCCTGGCCGACTGGATTGCCAACGCAGATGCGATGTTTGCGACGTACAACAGCGCAGGTGTCGAAGCAGGCGCTACCGCCGAGCCACCGGAGAGAACGGCGAGAGAGGCGGCGCAACTCGCACGAACGCGCGCCAACAACGTGGCTCGCGCGCTGAAGAACCTGTTCCCCGCACGCCTCGACGTCCAGAAATTTGCACATGCCTACCGGGAGAAAAGGGACGGCGATGCGCAGGTCAATGACTTCGCCGCCATCCAGCTCTATCCCGATTTGAAGACTTCAAAACTGCCGGGCTGCAATCCCGGCCTTTCGGACGGCCTGGAGCGCTGATGCGAACTCGTGAATTTCTTGCCGTTGCCGGTACCCTTGCTCCCGCTTGACGCCTCGCATGCTCATCCGCAGGCGTCGAACACGAGGTGCAGTCCTGACGAAAGAGAGAGAGAGAGAAAAAAAAGCCGCCGGGCCAACCGGCGGCCCGGCGCTTACTTACGTCGCCGAAGGCACGAGGCTGTTGCCGCCGACGCAGCCGCCTTGCAGCGCCCGGCGCATGTCGCCAGCGGCTGCATTGACGGCGTCGATGCGCGCCACGAGCGCTTCGTTGATCAAGCTAAGCAAGGCGCCCAATTCGCTGCGGGTGGGAGCGAGCGCCTCGCTGTCGTCGGTGGCGCCGGGTTCGATGAGCTTTTCGAACGCGGTGTAGGCGCGCAGGACCTCGGTGAGGCTGTCGGCGTCGTCGCAGGTTTGGATTGCGAGGTCGTCGAGGGTGAGGGATGTGGAACCGGCGCGCGATTGCGCGGGGGTGGATGCGGATTCAGCCATGTGCGGCCTCCCAGAACTTCGGTTTTGCAACAACCGCCGCACCCGCTTCCAAACGATGGCGGCAGCTCGAACGGGTTGGAAGACCGGGAAGCTCTGACGAGAACCGGCAAGGCTCGCGCCTTCCCGTTCGAGCCGCCAAAAACTGGAGGCGCAAACAGAAAAGCCGCAGACCATGTTGCGGTGACTGCGGCTCTCGTCGCAGAACTTCGACGGGCTTCCAAACCCGGCCGCGCTTTTTGCGCGACGGGAAGCAGTATATCTAGGACAACTGCAGAGGGATTCGCCAACTTCGCCCTCGGGGCGTCGCAGGCCTCACGGTCGCTTCGCTTGCATTTAAGAGTAGGTCTACTGGATGGCTAACGCAAAAACGTGGACACAAATCATCAGCCGTGTAACCATGCATTTCTTCAACTATTCGGATTCTGAATATGGCTACTTCGCTGCCTTACCTTGCATCAAACAAGAACATCGAAACGCTTTTTTCGGCGATTCTTTCCGCCAAAGTTCCCGACAAATTTACCCAAGATTTTCTTCAAACACGATTGGTCTTAAGGGCTCCAATGATCGACAAGTTATACCGTTGCTCAGAAATTTAAAATTTCTCGATCAATCCGGGAGCCCCACCGCCAACTACCGACTGCTGAAAAGTCGGGATACCGCTAAACACGCAGTTGCCGACGGAATTCGCTCGGCCTATGCCCCATTGTTCGCGGCAAACGAAGATGCGCACTCTCTGACTTCGGAGAAATTGAGAGGTCTGGTTGCGCAAGTAGCAGGCACTGATGACGACATGACCGGTCGGATCGTTTCAACCCTGTCATCACTTATTAAACAAGGTGATTTCTCCAACCGATCCACGCCGCCTTCATCAAAAAAACGAGAGGATGATCAACCGGAAGATAGCTCTGATGAACAAGTGGGCACATCTTGGAAAAATGGACTGGCAAAACCAATGCGCCCTGAGTTCCACTACAACATTCAAGTGCATTTGCCAAACAATGGATCTGAGGAGGTGTACTTGAACATCTTTAATGCGCTCCGGAAATCTTTCGCATGAGCATCGATTCCAAGGCCGCGTTATTTCTCATGCTCGGACAAGCGGTCGAGCGGTCGGTTTCCAAAATGGAAAATCTGGTTCCCGAAGACACCCTGCTGCTCGCGCCTTCTTACGACCTTGCCCCCTTGCTCCCTGCTAGCGTTAAAAGAGCAACGATGGCCGCGGAAACCTATCGGTTGATCTTCGTATTCGAGAACTTCCTGAGAGGCTTTGTGGTTGATGTACTTTCGAAGGATGCGAGCCGCCCTTGGTGGGACAAAGTTCCAAAGGATGTCCAAGACGAGGTGATCAAAATCGAAGAAACCGACGAAGTGAAAAGTTGGATGGCACTCGGCTCACGTGATCGATCTGCGCTTATGACGTTTCCGCAACTCCTACGCGTGATCGATCACGCGTGGAAAGATGGATTTGACGACTTGGTCCGCGACAAGGGATTGATTCAAGGCGCGCGTCTTATCGTTCACTTGCGCAACACCATCTGCCACATGACTGAAATTCCCGAGGAAGAAACCGATCGCGTTCGGCAAACAATGCGTGATTGGTTCCGCGTTATTTCCCCATAGCTCCCCATAGCTCCCGATAGCCGAGCAGATAGCTAGTTCGACGGGAAGTGAGATCTTTGTCTTCAGCACAAGTATCTTCTGCCCCAACCCCCATTTATCCGCAAAGGTATCCCCAAGACACTCCTCCTAACCCATCCAGGAGTGCCTCATGCCAATCGCCCTACTCGCGCTGACCCTCAGCGCCTTCGCCATCGGAACGACCGAGTTCGTCATCGTTGGCCTCATCCCCACGGTCGCTGCTGACCTTGCCATCAGCCTGCCCTCGGCCGGCTTGCTGGTCAGCCTCTACGCCCTGGGCGTCGCCATCGGCGCGCCGGTGCTCACCGCCCTCACGGGCAAGCTGCCGCGCAAGGCGCTGCTGCTCGGGCTGATGGCGCTGTTCACGCTCGGCAACCTGCTGGCGTGGCAGGCGCCCAGTTATGAATCGCTGGTGGCCGCGCGCATCCTCACGGGGCTGGCGCACGGGGTGTTCTTCTCGATCGGCTCGACCATCGCCACGGGCCTGGTGCCCAAGGAAAAGGCGGCGAGCGCCATCGCGATCATGTTCACCGGGCTCACGGTGGCGCTGGTCACGGGCGTGCCGCTGGGCACGTTCATCGGGCAGCACTTCGGCTGGCGCGAGACCTTCCTGGCCGTGTCCGCACTGGGCGTTGTCGCCTTCGTCGGCAGCTGGATCTTCATTCCCAACAACATCCGCCACACGGCGCCGGCCTCGCTGGCGCAGCAGGCCAAGGTGCTGGCCGAGCCGCGGCTGTTGCTGGTGTATGCCAAGACGGCGATCGGCTACGGCGGCTCGTTCATTCCGTTCACCTTTCTCGCGCCGATCCTCACCGACGTGTCGGGCTTCAGCGCCGGCGCGGTGGGCTGGGTGATGCTGGTTTACGGTGTGTCGGTGGCGGTGGGCAACATCTGGGGCGGCAAGCTGGCCGACCGGCTGGGGCCGATTCCGGCGCTCAAGATCATCTTCGCGCTGCTGGCCGCCGTGCTGCTGGTCTTCAACTTCGCGGCGCCGCACAAGTGGCTGGCACTGGTGGCGGTGCTGATGTGGGGCGCGGTCGCGTTCGGCAACGTGCCGGGGCTGCAGGTGTATGTGGTGAAGCAGGCCGAGCGCTTCACGCCGCAGGCAGTGGACGTGGCCTCGGGCCTGAACATCGCGGCCTTCAACCTGGGCATTGCCCTCGCAGCCTGGGCCGGCGGCCTGATCGTGACGCACCTGGGCCTCATGCACACGCCATGGATCGGCGCACTGGTGGTGCTCGTCTCCTTGGCCCTCACGCAGTGGAGCGGCACGCTGGACCGCCGTGCCGGGATTCCGGTGCGCGCTTCGGGGCCGGTGCCGGTCGGGCACTGATCGCTGACTTCTCTTCTTCTTTTTCAACGCACAAGGACAACACCATGACAACGACGAACAACACCATCCCCGCCTTCGGCCTCGGCACCTTCCGCCTGAAGGGCCAGGTGGTCATCGACTCGGTGAAGAACGGCTTGGACGTGGGCTACCGCGTCATCGACACCGCGCAGATCTACGGCAACGAAGCCGAGGTGGGCCAGGCGATTGCCGAAAGCGGCGTGGCGCGCGACAGCCTCTTCATCACCACCAAGATCTGGACCGACAACTACGCCAAGGCCAAGCTGGTGACTAGCCTGAAAGACAGCCTCGCCAAGCTGCGCACCGACCACGTCGACCTGACGCTGATCCACTGGCCCTCGCCCGGCAACGCGGTTTCTGTCGCCGAGTTCATGGGCGCGCTGGCCGAGGCCAAGGCGCTGGGGCTCACCAAGCGCATCGGCGTGTCGAACTTCAACATCGCGCTGATGAAGGAAGCGATTGCGTCCGTGGGCGCAGAGAACATCGCCACCAACCAGGTCGAGCTGCACCCGTACCTGCAGAACCGCAAGGTGGCGGAGTTCGCGAAGAGCCAGGGCATCCACATCACCTCGTACATGACGCTGGCCTACGGCAAGGTGATTGCCGACCCGGTGATCGAGGCGATTGCCAAGGCTCACGACGCGACGACCGCGCAGGTCACGCTGGCTTGGGCGATGCAGTTGGGCTATGCGGTGATTCCGTCGTCCACGAAGCGGGCGAACCTTGAAGGCAACCTGAAGGCGCGGCAGTTGAGGCTGACAGATGCGGAGATGGCGCAGATGGCGGCGCTTGATCGCGGCGAGCGGCTCACGGACCCGGCTGGGTTGTCGCCGGCCTGGGATTGATCGATTGCACTGCGTCCATGAGCGCAGCGGCCGCACCCCATAAATGAAGCATTTGGTTTACAAATTGAACGGCTAGATTCAAACTCCCTTGAAATCAACGGAGGCCCGCATGTCGATCACTCGTCACTTGACGGTAAGCATCCTGATGTTCGGCGCCATGCACGCGCATGCGTCGAGCGACGGCACCGACAGCCATTGCGTCATTGGCAAGAACCGGACGCTGTTCAATCAGTGCGATTACCCGGTCGACGTTGGTTTCTGCGTCGAGAACCCCCAGCAGACGAAGAATTTCTTCGACAGCTCTGACGCTTTCAAATGCCCCGGCGGAGGGCTCAGCACGCTTCAAGCCGGCAAGGAGGAAGGCAACATCCTCAACGGCACCGTGCATTGGTTTGCCTGCTCCACGGCGCACCGGGGCTCGGCAGGGTGGAAGTACGTTCCCGGCTCTGGCTACAAGGGACATTGCGCCAGGGATGAGGCCATCGCGGGCAGTGGTTCTCCGACGGCGGAACGCGGCCTGGTGCGGCCTGCAGAGCCCGCCGTCTGGGGCGCTGCGACCGAATGCATCGACTGGTTTCCCGAAGGGCCCTCCTGGTGGAGAGAGCTGGACCCGACCACCAACAAACTCATGTGCAAGATGCCGCTCTCGCCGAGTGCGCGCACGGCCACGGTGCAAAGGTACATCGCGTCCAGGCGGGAGGAGGCGGAGGCAGCCCAAGGCAAGCGCGATGAAGCCGCGCGAGCAGACCAGCAGTTCCGCACCGGCCTGCAGACGATGAACGCGGGGCAGCTTTTTGCGCGCGCCGACGAACTGAGCAGCCAGGGGGACCGCGCCCGCGCCCGGGAAGTGCAGCGCGCCTTGATCAGCCGGTTCCCGGATCACCCGCTCGCAGCGACGGCCGCGCGCCAGATGGCTGGAGAGTCCGGCGGCAATTCCAACCCATCAGCCGGCGGCAGTTCGATGCCGGCGGGAGCCGCAGTCTCGGGTGGGCGGCTTTCCAGTCAGGCATGCGAGGCCATGAAGCAGTCGGTCATTGCGACCAGGGTGCCGGCCAACGCATCGATCACCGCGAGCAACGAAACCGTGATGTTCATGACGAGGACGGCGCTGAACATGATCGCCGGCAACTGCCCGACCGAGCCCGGCGTGACGCCCGCTCAGATCGAAGCGGAACGCAGGCAGCGTCAGCAGCAATACACGGCCGCGGAGAGCGCGTGCAACGCCGTGCAATCCGGCGACCGCCGTTGCGGTCCCAGGAACCATTTCGGGCCAGGAGCCTTGTGACACTCCGACTGCCGACTACCCGGCAGTGACGCTTCCGGTCTTCTTCCGGGCAGTGGCTTCGGCCACGGGCTTGCGCAGCGCGTCCAGTGCATCGCACTCGGCCTTCAGCGCGGCCGCGACCTGCTCGGGGTCCACGTGCAATTCGACGATGTCGCGCTCGCCGACGCAGTGGCCATCGAGGCGTACATAAATGCGCTTGAAGTCGCCACCGAGCGCCTTGGCCACATCGCGCAGGCAATCGGCGAGCGTGGAAAAGCCGCCATCTTTGTAGGAGCTCGGCGGTATCACGCCCTTGGAGCGGGGTGCGCGAACGGAATACGCAAACGTGACGCCCTCGCCCCGCAGTTCCACGACGGGTTGCAGGATGCGCTGGGCTTGCGTGATGCGTTGCATGGGCGCAGTTTAAAACCGGCATGGCCGCGAAATGCTGGCGGACCGGATGGTGTTCACGCGCGCGCCCTGAGCCTTGCTTTTTTTCTTCGCGCGTGAACACGCCGGCACCCTCCCCGCTCCACCCTCCTCGCGTGTCAACCCAGCGGCAGGAGCGGCACGAACCCCCATGCCTGTTTCTCGAACTCGATGAAGCTGATGGGGCCGGCCATCGCTGGCGCTGCAGACTGGTCGCTGGAAAGCTGGATGACCATGGGCGTCTGCGAATTGCTCGAGTGGGATTTGCTCTGGATGTACCAGTAGCCGAGTTTCTCGGTGGACTGGAGGCACCAGAGTTGGAAGTCGGGCTGCAGCGGGTCCTTCGGCATCATGAACAGGGGCCTGGGCTCGAGCGGCAGGTTCGGCTCGATCGGCGTATACGGCTCGAGCGTGACGACGAAGCCGGTGCTCATCTTCGTCTGCAGGTACCACCACCCCGGGTTCTCCGCGCCGGCGGCAACGAAGGTCCATTGCTGGTTGCCGGTGTCCGGCGAATTGCGCGGATAGCCAATGATCTTGGTGCCCGAGGCGGCGTTGTTCTGGAACACATCGAGCACCAGGTGGCTTCCTGCCAGACGCCGGATGACATAGGGGCCAAGGTCCAGCGGGCCCATGGTCGGGGTCGCTGGCGAAACATCTTTTTGAAGGGTCGACATCGTTGCTCCTTGAGAGGAATACGTACGTTTCGTGGAATGAATGCCGTGAATCGGCGCTCAGGCGCGCGCGGCACTGCGCCGGCTGTCGCCCTCGGCGCCACCGCCGACGACATGGTTCCACCAGTAGGCCTCGATCAATGCTTCCGCCTTGGAGGTGTCCGCGGCCCTGCCCTTGTCCTGCAGCAGCTGGATGGCCTCGGGATACGTGGTGTTCTCCGGAATGAAGAAGGGCAGCGTCGGGTTGAGGTTGACGTAGCGGTCGCCCAGCAGAAAGCCGGCCAGCGTCGGCATGAGGTTGCAGGAGGTTCCGTTCAGGCACATGTCCAGGATCGGCCCGGGCGTGGACTGGTTCATGAGGAAGGGCGGCGTGTTGTTGAACGGGTTGCCGTCGCCCGCCATCCACTGGTTGGCGCCCCACTTGTGGGTGTCGCTCGCAATCCAGTCGTACATGAGGCCGGTGCCGATGGTGATGGCCGTGATGTCCTCCAGCTTGTGCCCTGCCTGCACGGCCAGCGCAATGGCCGCCACTGTCGGATCGTGGTTGAAGAAGGCGCCGTCGACGTTGCCTTCATAGGAGCCCAGCTGCCCCGGCATCGCACCGCTGGAGGTGGCGGCCTTGGCGATGAGCACGTCGCCCATGTCCTGCGCCATGTTCGTGTACATGACCGGCGCCCACGGCGTGGGCGTCACGACGCCGTCGTCCGAGGTCGCGAGGCCGCCGGCATTGAAGGTCACGAAGAGCACCTTGCGATCGAGCTCGGAGACCCGCGTTTCCTTCCACATCGCGTACTGCGAACCGAACACTTCGTCGATGTCGTAGGCGGGCTTGTTCGGGTCGGTGTCCATCTTGTCGTAGAACTTGATCTCGCCGCCCTTGAAGAAGTCGATGAGGTCCTTCGGCGTCTTTCCGAATGAGAGTTCGCTCGTGATGATCGACCCCGTCGAGCACCCTGCGATCAGGTCGGTCTCGGCCACGATGTTCGGAAATTTCTCGCACAGTTTCTGCAGGATCGTGACCGACATCAGTCCGCGTATGCCACCTCCGACGAACGAGAGGATGGTGAATTTTTTTCCAGGCTCTGCCATGACCAGCTCCTTTCAAATCATTGAATTCCCCGGGTTGGGGAAGCGGAGTCTCTGCCTCTGGCATGTGCATCGTCTACGCGTGGAATCCCGTTCAATCCATCGGCGTAATTCCGAACGCCGCGCAAGAAATCGCTCGGCGCCGCAACGCAAAAAACTACGCACTTAGGTAGTCGTCTTCATGCGGCGATCGCTGCAAACGGCTCGAGCGAAGCCATTAGTTCACTTGCCTGCACGGCATCGAGTTCGCGCACGAGGCTGCAGAACCCGGCTTGGTAGCAAGGCAGCATCAAGGCCGCGGTGAGTGCGTGAATGTTGTCGCCGCGCGCGATGTGCGCGTGACATGCGGCGATGCTGCGATGAATTCGTCGTGAATCGCACCGAGCCATCGGCGAGCGAGCGAGGTGCCGTGCGGGGACAATCGAAGGCTCCTTGAAAACGAATGCATCCATGCCGACCGAACCTCTCACCCCTCCTTCACCGACGGACCAGCCGGACGATGGGTCCGCAGCCAAGCCCCACGCGCGCGCCGCGCAGAGTGCAGGCAAGGCCCGGCGCCTGCGCACCGAAGCCGACAAGCTGGAGGCCTTCTGCGTCGTCGTGCGCGCGGCTTCGTCCGCGGCGGACCATGCCGCGTTTGCGGAGGTGAGCCGCGCGGCATCGAAGGCGCTGCAGGCCAAGTTCGGCGGCGGAACGATCACTTCGGTGTTCGCATGGCTCACGAGCAGTGCGGGAAAGGACGCGCTGGACAGCGTTCTTGCAGGCGAGGTCGAGTTGACGGGGTCGCTCTCGGTCGAGCAGATCGTCGAGGCAGTGGCACTGGCGCAGAAGGCGGAGCTGCTGCGCGCCACGCAAGGCTGAGGTTTCTTCGCCTCAGCCGGCCGCGCGCCAGCGGCCGGATTCGGGGCACACGCTCGCGCGCGCGCCGTCGAGCCAGACCTGCTCATCATTCAACTGCGATGCGGTCGAGGGGTCGATGTCGAATTCGATGCGCAATTCGCGCGCCACATCGGCGTTGTCGATGGGAAGCTCCCACGTGAGGAACAGCTGGCTGCAGTCGCGCCCGGCCGCGAAGTCCTCTGCATCGAAACCGCTGGCACCGCGGCGGATCACCGCATGCGGCTGCGCGGTGTCGAATATCAGCACCGTGCCCCTGGCCAATGGAATGCGATGGCCGGTGCCGGGAAAGTGCACGTCCAGCCCCTTGTCCTCGCTCACGAAGAGATTGCAGAAAGCGGCGCTGCCGTATTGCTCGCCGTCGTGGTGGTAGCGCGCGCCGCGACAGGCCATCAGGGCGATGTCGCTGGAAGCCAGCACCTCGTTCAAGCCGAGCGACCGCGTCCACTCGCTCATCGCCTGCACACAGCGTTTGTGGTCGGGCCAGCGCATGCGGGCGCGCGCCAGCGACAAGGGTTCGACGTCGCCGGGTTCGAGGAACAGGGTCTGGGAAATGTCGCGTTCCCAATCGGCCATGAGCCGCGCGGGCGGCTGGGGCACATCGACCGTCCCCGACAGCACGATGCCGCTCACGCTGCGGCTGCGCAGCGCGGTGCTGTTCCAGAAGTAGGAGGTGAGGCGTTGGCTCATCGGGCAGCCAGTGTAGTGAGCGCCTCTATCGAATATCGAACGACAGGTGCCCGGGGCTGAGCGATGCGAGGAAGTCGCGCGCATCGAAGGCCTCGCCGGCGGTCAGCACGCCGGGCGTCTTGACCTGCCCGCCGACGACGCGGGCCAGGGCCTCCACGACCAGCGGTGCGGTGAACGCATAGATGTCGCGTCCACTCGCAACCGCCCTGCGCTCCTCGCCGCCGCGGCGCGCGATCACCTCGACCACGAAGGTCTGCGACGACCGGCCGCTCGCGTCGCTGGCCGTCGGCGCCTTCTGGCTCGGATCGGTCAGGTCCTTGACAGCGGCGAGCGTCATGTACGAGCGGATCTCGGGCACCTGGATGTGGCGCGAGATCGTCACCGTGTCGGCCATGGTGAACTCCGAGACGGCCTGCTGCCTGCCCAAGGGCGCGGGGAAGTTCCATTCGACGACCGGTGCAGCGCCCGTCACGTACGAGATCTTCCCATCGCCGAAGACGACGCGCCGGCCATCGCGGCGCTGCCTGGAGACCTGGCCCGCGACCAGCGTGCCGGTCGTTGGCAGCCAGCTGTCGAGGCCGTAGGCGATGGAGATTTCATCGGCCGATGTCCAGTCGCCCATGGCTGCGGTCGCGAGCAGGTCGCCGAGCCCGCCGTAGAACGCCATCGCATGCACGACGACGACGCCGGCCTCGCGTGCCGGGTCGGCATACAGCGCGAAGGTGTCGATGTTGGCTTCGATTTCGGCGGCAACGTCGAGGTAGGGAATGCGCGCGCGCAGTGCCGCTTCGATTACCGGGCCGGAGGTGCTGGCGAAAGGGCCCGCGCAGTTGATGACGGCCGCGGCGCCCTGGAGCGCGCGGTCGAGCGCGGGGGCATCGTCCACCGAGGCGGGGCGCATTTCGAGCTCGGGGTATTCGGTTGCGAGTGCGTCGAGCTTGGCGGCGTCGCGGCCGGACAGGATCGGCGTCCAGCCGCGCCTCTGCAGCTCCGACACCACGAAACCGCCGGTGTGGCCATAGGCGCCATAGACGACGACGGATGGGTTCGATTGCATTTCTGATTCCCTCTTTTTTCGAGCAGCCCGCCGCACAACGCTACAGATCTGTACTCCTCGGCGCGGAGCTTAGAGTACAGATCTGTAGCGTGTCAAGGTAAACTGCGCGCATGAACAAACGCACAGCCGTGGCCGCCGAAGCAGCCGCCCCCGAACGCAGCCCCTCGGTCGCGCGTGAGCGCATTCTCGAAACCGCGACGGCGCTGTTCTATCAAGAGGGTGTGAGGGCCGTGGGGGTCGACCTGGTGGTCGAGCGATCGGGTGTCGCCAAGACCAGCCTCTATCGGCACTTCGCGACCAAGGACGATCTGGTCGTCGCGTTCCTGGAGCGCGAAGACGCGGAGTACTGGAGCGATTGGGACGGCGTGGCGGAGAAGGCGAAGGGCGACCCGTTGGCGGAACTGGAAGTGCACATCCGATGGATTGCCAACCACATCCTCAAGCCGACGTACCGCGGCTGCCCGTTCCTCAACGTGGCGACCGAGTTTCCGGATGCCGCGCACCCGGCGCGCGCCATCACCACGCGGCACAAGCTCGAACTGCACCGCCGCCTCGCCGCGCTGGCGAAGGGGGCGGGCATTCGCAAGCCCGTGGAGCTGGCGGACCAGCTGGGGCTACTGTTCGACGGGGCCTACATGAACGGCCACCTGACGGGCAAGAAGGGGCCCGTGCGTTCATTTGTCAGCGCGGGGATGGCGCTGCTGCAGCTGGCCCAGAACCAGCAGCCGGCGACCGCCGCTTGATCAGCCCGCGTTCTTGAGCGATTGCTTGGCCTTGCTGGCCGAGCTCTTCGAGCGGTTCTTGTGATAGCCCGACTTGACGTTGTTCACCGCCTTGCCGACCGGGCCGCTCTTCTTGGCCTTGCTGTCGGCCTGCTTCTCGTCGATCTTGTGCTGCGCGGCATCGGTCGCTTCGGAAGCGGCCTTGCCGATCTGCGCGTTGGCCGTGCCGGCCGCGAGCAGGGTGAGCGAAGTGGCGAGTGCGATCAGGGTCTTGTTCATCGGGTGTTCCTCCAAGTATTGAAATCGGAGTCGATGGTTGCATCGCTGGCGACGGCAGCGTGTCAGCCGTGGCCGCGCATGGCCTGTGGGCTGCGCCCCACAGTAGAGCCGGTCACAACGCCGCCGCCTCTGGCTGCAGCAAGCCGTTGCGCGCCACCACCCGGCCGCCCGCTACCACCAGCCTGCGCACAGGGCGCGCCACCACTGCATGCGCGAGCGTCTGCGCATCGACCAGCACCAGGTCGGCGCGGTCGCCGATCTCCAGTCCATAGGCCTCGAAGCCGCAGCCGCGCGCCCCCGAATAGGTGACGGTGTCCAGCGCCACTTCGACCTCGTCGTCGCGGCGCAGGTTGTAGCGCAGGCCGATGAGCATCGCGCGCTCCAGCATGTCAGGGTTGCCGTAGGGCGTCCATGCGTCGCGGATGCCGTCATTGCCGCCGACCACCGTCACGCCCGCCTGCCGGCAGGCCATGAGCGGCGGCACGCTGCGCGAGGGCGGCGCGCTGGTGATGAGCACCACGCCGAGCCTGGCCATGCGCGCGAGCAGCGTCTCGCGCTCGCGTTCGCCCACGTCGCCGAGGCAAAAGCCGTGGCTGATCGCAACCTTGCCCTGCATCCCAAGCGCCTCGGTGCGCTGAAGGATCAGCTCGAGCGAAAACGCGCCCATGGCCCCCGGCTCGTGCAGGTGGATGTCGATGGGGCGCTGGTGCCTGTCGGCGATGGCGAAGAGCACATCGAGCGAGCGCACCGGGTCGCCATCGATGGCGCAGGGGTCGAGGCCGCCGAGCACATCGGCGCCGAGCGCGAGCGATTGGTCGAGCAACTCGGCCGTGCCGGAGCGGCTCAACAGGCCCGACTGCGGAAACGCGACGACCTGGATCTGCTGCAGCTCGCGCAGCGCCTCGCGCGTGCGCAGCGTGCCTTCGAGGTGGCGCAGGCCGGCCTGGGTGTCTACATCGACATGCGTGCGCAGCCGCGTGGTGCCCAGCGCGAGGAATGCTTTGGCGAGCGCGAGCGATTGCACCGCTGCGTCGTGCCCGCTGGCATGGCGGAAGGCGCGCTCGTTCTCGATCTTGTCGATGAGGTTGGTGCCAACTTCGTTGCGATACCAGTCCATGCCCCACATCGTCTTGTCGAGATGCGTGTGGCCTTCGACGAGGCCGGGGAGCAGCAAGGCGCCGCCGCCCTCTTCCACCGTTGCATCGGCGGGCGCGGCAAGCGCGGTGCCGATTTCAGCGATGCGGCCATCGCGCACCAGCACGTCGACGGGGGAGGCGCCCATGGGGCGAACATTGCGGATCAGGAGCGTGGGCATGGGCATATGGGAAGGCATCGAGCGGTTGTCATGAACAGCCTACCCAGATTCGGGCCGGCGGTCATCACGCACACGGTTCGTTCCAGGCCGAAGTGTTCATGCCGCCCTCTCGCGATGATCGGCGCACCATGCACACGACCGCACTCGATACCGCCGCCAGGACCCGCCCCAACCTCGCCTTCGAATGGGCGCTGCTCGCCGTGCTCGCGACCTGCTGGGGCGCCTCGTACACCTTCATCAAGATCGGCGTGCAGACGCTGCCGCCCGTCACGCTGATCGCGGCGCGCACGCTGGTCGCCGGCCTGCTGCTGCTCGCAGTGCTGCGCATGCGCGGAGTGAAGCTGCCGACCGAGCCCGCGATGTGGAGGCGCTTCGCGCTGCAGGCGTGCCTGAACAGCGTGCTGCCGTTCACGCTCATCGCGTGGGCCGAGCGCAGTGTGGATGCCGGGCTCGCGACCATCCTCAACTCGACTTCGCCGATCTTCATCTTCCTGCTCGGCCTCTGCATGGGCGGCGCCGACAAGCCCACGCTGCGCCGGCTGTTCGGCGTGGGCGCGGGGCTGGCGGGCATCTGCCTGATCGTCGGCTTCGAGGCGCTGGATGGCCTCGGGCATTCGCTGCTCGCGCAGCTCGGTCTGGTGGCAGCCGCCGTCTGCTACGGCTGCGCCGCGATGCTCGGCCGCGTGTTCAAGGGGCTGGACCCGATGGTGCCGGCCGCGGGCTCGCTGCTGAGCGGCGCCGCGATGCTGCTGCCCGCGAGCATCGCGATCGACAGGCCCTGGACACTCGCGCCATCGGCCGCGTCGGTGATGGCGGTGCTGGCGCTCGCGGTGCTGTCGACAGCCCTCGCCTTCACCATCTACTTCCGCCTCATCAAGACACTGGGGCCGATGTCGACCGCCGCGCAGGCCTACCTGCGCGTGCCCATCGGCGTGGCGATTGGCGTGGCGTTCCTCGGCGAGACGCTCTCGCCCACCGCGTGGGTCGGGCTCGCGTGCATCGTGGCTGGCGTGGTTGCGATGACGATGCCTGCGCGCCGCGGCACGCCAACGGGCTAAGGCTGCGTTCGAAACTTTTGCGGCCGGGGCCTCATTTTTTACGCGGCTTTTAGACGCCCGCTCCTACGCTGCCGGCTCCTCCATCCGTTAGCGATTTCTTTCGATGAAACACCTTGTCCGCATCGCCTTGCCGGCACTCCTTCTCCCCACCCTCATCGCCCTTCCGATGCTCGCAAGCGCGCAGCTCAGCGGCAACGTCTCGCTCACCAGCAACTACAAGTTCCGCGGGCAAGACCAGGACATGCTGGGCAAGAACGACTACGCCAAGACCAGCGGCTTCAAGCCCGCCATCCAGGGCGGCTTCGACCACGCCTTCGGCGACAGCGGCTTCTATGTGGGCAACTGGAATTCGAGCGTCAACTGGCTCAAGGGCAACAGCCTGGAGAGCGACTTCTACGGCGGCTACAAATTCAAGGCCGGCCCCTTCGACATGGACGTGGGCGCCCTCACCTACGTCTACCCGGGCAACTCATCGGGCAACACCACCGAGCTGTACAGCAGCGCCGCCTACACCGACGAGACCATCGGCTCGTTCACGCTGAAGTACTCGCACACCGTGTCCAAGGACTACTTCGGCTACGCAGGCAACAAGGCCGGCTCGGGCCTGAAGGGCACGAACACCGGCTACCTGAACCTGGCCTACAGCAAGGAGATCGTGCCCAAGCTCACGCTGAAAACGGCCGTGGGCTACACCAACATGTCGAGCGATATCCGCAGCCTTGGCTACAAGAGCTACGTCGACTACAACGTCGGCGCCTCGTACGACCTGGGCAACGGCCTCTCGCTGGCCGGCTCGGTGCAGGGCGCAAACAAGAAGAGCGCGTACACGTCGGTGAGCAACCCCGGCGCAGACTTCGGCTTCGGCACCTTCGGACGCACAACCTACTCCCCGAACAAGGCGCGCTTCATCGTCACGCTGACGAAGACGCTGTAGTTCAGGCAGTCAGAGCACCCGTGCCAGCCGCGCACCCACAGCGTGCCCGGGTGCGCAGGGCACCGGGTGCTTCTCGCAGCGAAATCAAGGAGGAGCCGAAGGCGGGGGACATTCGCGGAGGGAAGTACCCGGTGGCCTGCGCACGCGCCCTGAACGCAGCCCGCACCAGTCAGTCGATGCTGATATTCGCAGCCTTCGCCACCTCAGCCCATTTCACCCGGTTCTCATGCACCGTCTTCTTGAACTGCGCAGGCGACTCGATGCGAATGGTGTTCCCCTGCGCCTCGAACTTCTCGCGGATTTCGGGCTGCTCCAGCACCGCCTTCACCGCGGCATTGAGCTTGTCCACGATCTGCGGGTCCGTGCCCTTGGGCGCGAAGATGCCGAACCAGATCGAGCTGTCGAAGCCCTTGGTGCCCGGCACGCCGCTCGACGCGATGGTGGGCACCTCTTTCACCGCGGCCACCGGCGCGGCCGTGGTCACCCCCAGCAGGCGCACCTTGCCCGCCTTGTAGTGCGGCAGCACCGTCTGCACCTGATTCATGATGCAGCAGGTCTCGCCACGCACCACCGACGTGATGGCTTCGGGGCCGCCCTTGTACGGCACATGCACCATGTTCAGCCCAAGGCGTGAATTGAATTCGGCAAACGCCATGTGCGTCCCCGCGCCGTTGCCTGTAGACGCATAGTTGTACTTGCCGGGGTTCGCCTTGACCAGGTCGACGAACTCCTTCAAGGTCTTCACGTCGATCACGCTCGAATTGATGGTGAGCACGTTCGACACATCGAGCACCGGGGCCACCGGCACAAAGTCGGCCTCCACGTCGAAGGGCAGCTTCTTGTAGAGCGCGGCATTGCTGCCATGCGTGGCCGCGGTGCCGAACGAAAGCGTGTAGCCGTCGGGCTTCGAATGCGCCACGTACTCGCTGGCGATGTTGCCGGCGGCGCCCGACCTGTAGTCGATGATGACCGGCCGCCCCAATTGCTTCGACAGTGGCTCCTGGATCGTGCGGGCGACCACATCCACACCCGAGCCGGCAGGAAAGCCCATGATCAGCGTGACGGGCTGCTGTGGCCAGTCTTGCTGGGCGAAGGCCGCTGGCGACGCCGCGGCGCAAAGAACGGCCGCGGCCGACAGCAGCGAGCGGCGCGACAGGGAAAAGAAGAGAGAGGAACGAGAATGGGCCATGACTGTCTTTCTGCGAGGCGGGCGGTGCAAAAGCGAATTGTGCGAATTGTGGCGCGTGGCTCATGCCCGTTCCACCATGAGCTTATGCACGGCAACACACGCGCATCGCACCCGCTCCCCATAATCCCCCCATGGTCCGTTTCTCCCAACTCATTCACCCTGCACGCGAGCCCGCGCCCGTGCGCGCCGCCGCCACCGTGCTGCTGCTGCGCGACACGCCCGCCGGCATCGAGGTGCTGATGACCCGCCGCTCGGCCACCGCGAGCTTCGCGCCGGGCGCCTACGTCTTCCCGGGTGGCCACATCGACGCGGCCGACGAAGCCGCCAAGCGCATCGCCACCCGTCGCCCCACCCAGAGCCGCACGCAGCGCACCCAGGCCATCGCGGCGATCCGCGAGGCTTTCGAAGAACTGGGCGTGCTGCTCGCGCACCATGCCGACGGCCGTCCGGTGAGCGCCGAAGACATCGCCGCCATGGACCGCAACGCCACCGCCGGCACCGGCTTCGCCGACCAATGCGCGGCACGCGGGCTGGTGCTGGCATCGGACCAGGTGTTCACCTTCGCGCACTGGATCACCGACCGCGACCTGCCCAGGCGCTTCGACGTGCCCTTTCTCGTCGCGCGCATGCCCGAAGGCCAGGTGCCCACGGCCGACGAGAGCGAGCAGTTCGAGCCCTGCTGGGTGCGCCCCGCCGATGCGCTCGCGCGCCATGCGGCGGGCAGCTTCTTCATGATCTTCCCGACCGTGCGCACGCTGCAGCGCATGGCGGCCTACGCAACGGTCGATGCGGTGCTCGCGGCCTGCGCGCCCAACGGCAACGCAGAGGCTCCGCTGTGGACCAGCTGCCCGCGCGCCGGCCTGCTCAAGGGCGAGGACGCGCGCTACATGGAAAGCGACTCGCCCTATGGCGAACTCGCGCTGGTGTGTCCCGACGGGCAGGTCGTGCATTCGCTCGACTGGCAAAGCGAGCAACCGGTGGCGCTCTTGAAGAACGTGCAGCGCCTCACCGCGCCCAACCCGAGCGCCATGACCGGCCCGGGCACCAACACCTACATCGTGGGCGATGCGGACACGGGCTACCTGGTGATCGACCCGGGCCCGAACGACTTCGACCACATCGGGCGCATCTGGCGCGCCACGCACGGCGACATCCGCATGATCGTCTGCACGCACTCGCATGCCGACCATTCGCCGGGCGCCGCGCCGCTGCAGGCGCTGTGCAAGACGAACAGGCCCCCGATCCTCGGCCTGCCCTCGGCACCGACGGCGCGCGCCACGGCCCGCTTCACACCCGAGCGCTCGCTGGCAAACGGCGAGCGCCTGTCGCTCTCGGGCACCACCGCCGAGGGCGCGCCCATGAGCCACACGCTGCGCGTGATCCACACGCCCGGCCATGCAGCCAACCACCTGTGCCTAGTGCTGGAAGAAGACGGCCTGCTGTTCTCGGGCGACCACATCCTGAACGGCAGCACCACGGTGATCGATCCGCCCGACGGCGACATGACGGCCTACCTCGATTCGCTGGACACGCTCGATGCGGCCTGCGCCGCGGGCCTGGTCGAATTCATCCTGCCAGCCCATGGCTATGTGATCGGCTTTGCGCGCAACGCCATCGCGCACCTGAAGGCGCACCGCCTGAAGCGTGAAGCCAAGATCGCCGCGGCCATGCACAAGCTGCCCGGGGGCACGCCGGAGCAGTGGCTGCCGCTCGCCTACGACGACGTCCCCGAGCGCATGTGGCCGGTGGCCGCGCGTTCGCTGGCCGCGCATGTGGCGCGCATCCAGCAGCAGCAGCAACAACAGACAGGCGCCCGATGAAGAGCAATTCCCCCGAAGACGAAGGCATCCGCCTGGCCAAGCGCGTGGCGGCCCTGGCCGGCGTGTCGCGGCGCGAGGCCGAACTGCTGATCGAGAACGGCGCGGTGCGCGTCGATGGTGTGACCGCCGTGCTGCCGCAGTCGCGCGTGCAGGCGCATCAGCAGGTCGAGATCGCGGCCGGCGCCAAGCCCGAGCCGGTGCTGCCCGTCACCATGCTGCTGTACAAGCCGGCCGGCATGCCGACCGACAACGCCTTCAAGCTGCTGGTGGCCGCGAACCACCACGAGCCCGAGCGCGCCGGCCAGCGGTTCCTGCCGGCGCACCTCAAGGGACAGCACTGCATGACGCCGCTGGAAACCGGCGCGAGCGGCCTGGTGGCCTATACGCAGGAGTTCCGCATCGAACGCAAGCTGCAGGAAGACGCGGGCATCCTCGAGCACGAGGTGATGGTCGACGTGGCCGGCACGGTGGGCCCCGAGGTGCTCGCGCGCTTCGAGCGTTCGCCCGCGCGCGTGAGCATTGGCCGGCAGGCCGAGGACGGCAAGCAGACCGGCCTGCGCTTCGCGCTCAAGGGCGCGCGGCCCGGGCAGATCGCGCACCTGTGCGACCAGATGGGCCTGACCATCGTCGCGATGCGGCGCATCCGCATCGGCCGCGTGCCGCTGGCGGGGTTGCAGCCCGGCCAGTGGCGCTACCTGGCGCCGCACGAACGTTTCTGATCGACGAGGAAGAGAGAGAAAGAAAGAGAGAGAACGATGCGCTGCGTGCCTCGTGCGTGCGGCCTGTAATTTTCAGCAAGCGGCCCCCGCCGCCGACAGGGAGACCGAGCCATGAACTTCAAAAGAACCAGAACCACGGCCGCCGCATTGGCCTCGACCGTGCCCCTGGCACTGCTTGCGGGCTGCAGTTTCTTCGCATCGCTGCAGCCGGCGCCCGGGCCCGCCGCGGCGCCTGCACCGCCCGCGGTGGTGTCCAGGGAGGGGCTGGCGCCGATCACCGGCGAGCAGGTGGAGCGCATCCGCGAAGCGATCGGCGGCAAGACGCCCAGCCCGGCCGTGGCCAAGGTGGTGCGCGGCGCATCGCCGACCATCGAGTCGTTCGTGCGGACCGAGGGCTGCATCACGGAGCGCAACGGCGCGGTGCTCAACCCCTTTGCGGCACCGGGCCGGCTGTTCGACGGCACCGGCTTCCAGGGCGGACCGATGGCGCAGATGCAGTACCACGACAAGACGGCCTGCGTGACCGTCAAGCGCATCCAGAAATGGAAGATGGTGTCGCCGAAGCTGCTGCGCTTCGAGGTGGTCTACGTGGGCGACGACGGCGAGGAACACTCGATCCGCCGCCACGAGCTGATGCGCCAGCCCAAGGGCGGCTGGCTGTTCACGCGCTGAGCGCAGGCCGCTTCGGCCGCGTCATTGCTTGGCGACGGGCGCGGCTTCATCCGGCTCCCAGCCGCCGCCGAGCGCCATGAACAGCACCACCTGGTCGTCGGCCAGTTGCGCGTCGCTGGCCGCCAGGGACGCGTCGCTCGCCGCGAGCGAGCGCTCGGCATCGAGCGCATCGAGGTAGGCGGTGCGGCCGTTCCGGTAGAGCTGTCGGGCCTGCGCCGCGACCTTGGCGCTCTCGTCGCGCGAAGCCTGCAACGCGGCGCGGCGGTCGAGCTCGCGAGCGTAGGTGCCGAGCGCGGTCTCGGTTTCGCGCAGCGCGGTGAGCACGGTGCCGTCGAACTTCGCGAGCGCGCCACGGGTGCCGGCTTCGGCCTCGGCGATGCGGGCCTGCGCGATGCCGGTGTTGGGAATGGTCCAGGAGATCAGCGGGCCCATGCTGAAGCTCATCGTGTCCTTGCGGCCGAAGTCGGCGGCCGGGCCGGCCGATGAAGCCGAGAGGCCCAGCGTGACCTTCGGATAGAGATCGGCCGTGGCCACGCCGATGCGCGCGGTCGATGCGGCGAGGCTGCGTTCGGCCTGGCGGATGTCGGGGCGGCGGCGCAGCAGGGCCGCGCCATCGCCCACGGGCAGCGTGCCAGCCACGCGCGGGGGCACGGTGCAGTCGGCCACTTCGCGCGGAAAGTCCTGCGGCAGTGCGCCGGTCAGCGTGGCGAGGCGGTAGAGCGCGCCCTGGCGCTCGGCCTTCAGTGGAGGCACGGTGGCATTCAGCTGCTGCAGCTGCGCGCGTGCGCGGCCGGCGTCGATGGCACCTGCGCGGCCTGCGCGTTGCAGGCGGTCGGTGACGTTCACCGCGTCTTGCTGCAACGCAATCGATTTCTGCGCGATCTGGAGGCGCAAGCCCGTCGAGCAGGCCTCGGCGTAGGCGCGCGCGGTGCCTGCGGCGACATTCACGCGCACGAGGTCGAGCGCGGCCGCGGCGGCTTCGGTGCTGGCGCCTGCGGCTTCGATGCTGCGGCGGATCTGGCCGAACAGGTCGACCTGGTACGACAGCGATGCGCCCGCGCTGTAGTTGAAGCGGCTCGGCGGCTCGTAGCCCTTCTGCAGCATCGACAGGCCCGAGACATGGCCGAAGGACGGGCCGCCGCTCACGCCCAGCGTGGGACGTTCGGCGCCGGCCACTTCGGACTCGATGGCGCGCTCGCGTTCGAGGTTCGCGACGGCCTGGCGCAGGTCGGTGTTGTGCGCGAGGGCTTGCGTCACGAGCTTGTCGAGCAGCGGGTCTTGGTACAGGCGCCACCAGTGCGCAGGCAGCGGCGCGGCGTCGGCGGGCGCCTCGGCGAAGGGCTTTGCGGCGGCGGGCTGGCTGGCGAGCGCATCGGCGGGTTGCTTGTAGTCGGGGCCGACCGCCGCGCACGCGGCGAGGCCGGCGGCCACCGCGAGCGAAGCCATGCGAAATGCGAAGCGGGTCATGGCGTCATCCTTTCCTGGGTGCAGCTGCGTCACGCTCCAGCACCTGCACGGTGACCGTCTGGCCTGCGACGAGCCGCGCACCTTCAGGCAGCGGATCGAGCTTCACCCGCACCGGTATGCGCTGCGCGAGCCGCACCCAGTTGAAGGTCGGGTTCACGCTGGGCAGCAGGTTCGCGCTGGTGGAGCGGTCGCGGTCGGCGATGCCGGCGGCCACGCTGTCGACCGCGCCTTCGAGCACCGCGCCGCCGCCCATCGGCGTGACGCGCACGCGATCGCCCAGGTGGATGCGGGGCAGCTTCGTTTCCTCGAAATAGCCTTCGACGTAGAACGAGCGCGCATCGACCAGCGCGAGCACCGGCCGGCCCGCGGCCGCGTAGCTGCCCTGGCGCAGGTCCAAATTGGTGACGAGGCCATCGGCCGGCGCGCGCACTTGGGCGCGCTGCAGGTTCAGGCGTGCCGAATCCAGCGCCACCTCAGCCTGCGCGACGGCCGCCTGCATCTGCTCGACGCGCGAGCGGGTCTGTTCGCGCGCCTCCTTCGACACCAGCTCGTCGAGCCCCGTGTTGCGCGAGTTCTCGCGCCGGGCCTGGGCGCTCATGGCGCGTTGCGCGGAGAGCGCGGCCTGGGCTTGGCGCACGGCCAGGTCGTAGCGCGCCCGGTCCACCTCGAACAGCAGCGTGCCGGCGGCGACCGATTGGTTGTCCTGGATCGGCACTGCCGTGACCAGGCCCGACACGTCGGGCGCGATCTGGACCACGTTGGCGCGCACGCGGCCATCGCGTGTCCATGGCGCGAGCTCGTAGTGGTCCCAGAGCCGGAAGCCGGCCCAGACGGCGGCGGCCACCACGGCCATGGTGAGGAGCACGCGCACCAAGCGCTGTGCCCGGGGGTTGTCTGCGGATGAACTGGCTGTCATGGGAATCTCTTCGTCATTGAAAGTGTGAAGTGAGGCGGCTCAGCGCATAGAGCAGCAGCAGGTAGAGCGCCATGTCGAACAGCGCCGGGTGCCACACCCAGCGATAGAGGCCGGTGGCCGCGAGCAGGCGGCGCACGCCCCAGAGCGCGAGCAGCGCACCGGCAGCGAGCACCATGAGCCATGGCACGTAGAGGCCGTAGAAACTGGCTTCGCCGATCATGCGGAAGCTCCTTGGGGAAGGACGGCCGCCAATGTTGGCGGCGCGTCGGGGAACAGGTTGCGGCGCAGGCCCACCAGCGCAGTGACGGCGGAGCGCGATGCTGAAGATGTGTCACGCGCGGCGAGCGCCGCGTTGAGCGCCTCGTCGATCTGCGGCAAGAGGCCTTGCGGCCGCGGCGTCATGCGGCCCTCGCCACGCTGGCGGAAGAAGCGCGAGATGCCACCCAGCAGCGCAGCCGAGGTGGCCAGCGGCAACTGCGCGCGCACGCGCTGCAGCACGGCGATGTCGGCGCCCATGCGCAGGTCGCGCAACGCATCGTCGGCGGCCACGCCCTCGACGCTGCCGCCGGCCTGCGCGATGCGCGGCGCGAGCAGGCCGATGCGATCGAGCATGCGCACGGCATATGCATCGCTCTGCGCGTACTGCGGCTGCGATGAAGCAGCCATCTCGCCGAGCTCTCGCCACGTGGCGCGCTGGATGCGGCGCGCGCTCCAGTCTGCGCCCACCGAGCGCACGAGGCGCGTGACGCGGGCCGCGACCACCACGCCGACGATCTGGCCGATCATGCTGTTGATGAAGCTCACGAGGTCGGCGCTGGCGGTGTCGTGCATCGCGAGCGTGCCGGCCACGCCGAAGATCATCGCCATCGCGGGCATGAAGTAGGCCGGCCGCGGCAGGTAAAGGCCCAGCAGCAGGAAGAGCGGCGCGCAGATCGCGACCAGCATGCCGAAGTCCTGCACCGTGGGCATGAGCACCAGCACATAGACCGCGGAGATCGGGATCGACCACAGCGTCCACTTCAGAAAGCCATGGATCGCCGGCACCGGATCGTCCATGGTCGCGAAGAAGCAGCAGAAGACGGCGGCCATCATGGTGGCGGCCGAGCCCATGGTCCAGCCGGTGAGGATCCAGAACGCGCCGCACAAACAGATGGCGATGACGGCCGCGAGTGCGGAGAGCAGCGCCATGCCGTAGTCGCGGTGCAGCGCGCGGTTGCCGAGGGCAGCGGTGCGGCGCAGCGGGGCGGCGCCCTTGAGGCCTTCGTCGATGTCGAGGCGCAATTGGGCGCAGGCCTTCCAGCCGTCGATGAGTTCTTCGAGGCGGCCGGCGAGGCCGATGCGCAGGGCGCGGCCCCAGGCGGTGGGTTGGGCGCCGTTGTCGGCCTTCGGTGCGGCGCTCAATGCGTCGATCGCAACCCGCAGGGCTTGCAGGCGCTCGGCGCGGGCGGCGCTGTCGTTCGTGGGTTCGGCTTCTTCGCGCAGCCATTGCGCGGCCTGCGCGAGCACAGCGGCGACGTCGGGTGCGAGCGCGCCCTCGGCCTGTTCGAGCGCCCGCAATCTGTCTTCGACGGCCGAGAGCGCGGGCGTGAGCGCGGCGACGCGGTCCTGCATCGCGCGGATCGCGCCGGCGGTCCAGCGCAGGTGCGTGGTGTCGAAGGGAACGTGGGTGGAGAGCAGGCGCAATTGCGTGATGTCGCCCGCGAGGCGGCGGCGGTCGTCGTCCAGGCGCCTGGGGTCGGCATCGCCCTTGCGGCCGGTCGGCTGCAGCAGGTCGCCGAGCCATTTGCGCGCGTCCTGCAGCGTGCGGTCAAGCAGGCCCAGCACCGTGGGCGCGAGGCCGGCGGGCAGCACGAGGCTGTGGATCAGCGTCGCGCAGAAGATGCCGAGGCCGATCTCCTCGACCCGCGCCACGGCGGTGTCGAAGAGCACCAGTGGCGTCTGCACCGACGGGAAGCCGATCAGCGCGGCCGTGTAGCCCGCGAGCATGAAGACGTACGAGCGCGGCGTGCGGTCGAACAGCGAAATGCACAGGCACAGGCCCACCCACAGCGCGAGCACCAGCGTCAGCAGTTCGGGCGCATTGGAGAGCGCGGGCACGAGCAGCACCGTCGCCGTGCTGCCGATCAGCGTGCCGATGAAGCGGTACACCGCCTTCGAACGCACCGCGCCGGCCAGCGGATGGGCGACGACGTAGGTGGTCATGAGCGCCCAGAACGGGCGCGGCAGGCCCGCACGGCTGGCGAGATACATCGCGAGCATCGCGGCGGCGAAGCTCTTGCCGGAAAACAGAAGCTCCGCGCGGCTGAAGCGCGGCAGGCGGAGCACGGTCATCTACTTGCGCCCTTCCTGCGTGGCCACGGCGTTGCGGCCGAGCCGCGCTTCGAGCGTGCCGAAGACGCGCAGGCACGCGGCAATGTCTTCGTCGGCGATGCCTTCGAACAGCGTGCCGCGCATCTCGCTCAGCGCGGCCTCGATGGTCGCGCAGGCCGCCACCCCGGCGGGCGTGAGGTGCAGCGTCTTGGCGCGGCGGTCGGCCGGGTCTTCGAGGCGCCGCACGAAGCCCGCTTCGACCAGTTGGTCGACCGAGCGCACCAGCGAGGGCCCCTCGATGCCCAGCACCTCGGCCAGCACGCCCTGGCGCATGCCCTCGCCCATGCGGCCGATCATCACGATGGGCCAGGCCAGGGTCTGCGACACGCCGACGTGCGCCACGGCTTTGTCGGCCACTGCGCGGTAGGCGCGCTGCAGCGTGGACAGCGACATGCCAAGGTGCATGAGCGCGTGTTCGCGGGTCTGGGTAGGTTCGGTGGTGGTCACGTCGGATAGCAATTAGTTAGCTTGCTATCGATTATACGGGTAACTACCAATCCGTGCAGCGGCCACGCTGGCGCCCGCCTCGGGCGCCGGAAAACCGGGAAAAGAAAAACGGGGAAAAGAAGAAAAGTGTGAAGCCCGCCGATAAGCCGGATTCTGTGCACCGGATGCCTCTTGCGAAGCGCCCGGCGTGACCGCCATTACTCTGGGCCGTTTGTCGCCAAACGGCTCGATGCCACCTACCCGCCAGCTCAGCGGAACCACCTCGATACTGGCCTACTTGGTGTTGCTGCGCGCAGAGATTGCCCGTTTCACCCGAACTGAATCGGCTCGTCTCTGTTGCTCTGATCCTCACCTCACGGTGGAGAGTCGTTAACTCCTGCGCTGTCCTGTGCAGTCCGGACGTTCCTCCAGTGCGGTCTTTCGACGCGACGCCTTGCGGCGTTGCCCCTTTCGGGCTTGCACCAGCGGCGGTCTGGCGTGCTTCACGGCGCGATTATCGCCCGGCGCGCGAGCACGCTGGTCTCACAATGCGCGGTGTCCGTCGACAAACCGCATCCAAGGAGATTTCCATGAAGGCCCAGAACATCCTCCAGACCATCGGCAACACGCCGCACATCCGCATCAACCGCCTGTTCGGCAACGCCAAGCAACAGGTGTGGATCAAGTCCGAGCGCGCCAACCCCGGCGGCTCGATCAAGGACCGCATCGCGCTGTCGATGGTGGAAGACGCCGAGAAAAGCGGCGCGCTCAAGCCGGGCGGCACCATCGTCGAGCCCACCTCGGGCAACACCGGCATCGGCCTGGCGATGGTGGCGGCGGTCAAGGGCTACAAGCTGGTGCTGGTGATGCCCGACAGCATGTCGATCGAGCGCCGCCGCCTGATGCTGGCCTACGGCGCCACTTTCGACCTCACGCCGCGCGCCGGCGGCATGAAGGCCTCCATCGCGCGCGCCGAGGAAATCGTGGCCGGCACGCCCGGCGCTTGGATGCCGCAGCAGTTCAACAACCCAGCCAACGTCGAGGTGCACGTGCGCACCACGGCCGAGGAAATCGCCGCCGACTTTCCCGACGGCATCGACGTGATCATCACCGGCGTGGGCACGGGCGGCCACATCACCGGCGTGGCGAGGGTGCTCAAGAAGAAGTGGCCCAAGCTCCAGGTGTTCGCGGTGGAGCCGGTGGCTTCGCCCGTCATCTCGGGCGGCGCGCCGTCGCCGCACCCGATCCAGGGCATCGGCGCGGGCTTCATCCCGCAGAACCTCGATACATCGCTGCTCGACGGCGTGCTGCAGGTCGATGCCGAACCGGCGCGCGAAATGGCCCGCCGGTGCGCGCAGGAAGAAGGCATCCTGGTGGGCATTTCGTCAGGCGCCACGCTCGCGGCCATTGCACAGAAGCTGCCGTCGCTCGCACCCGATGCAGTGGTGCTCGGCTTCAACTACGACACTGGCGAGCGGTACCTGTCGGTAGAAGGCTTCCTGCCGGCCTGATCCAGCTATCCCTTTCATAGCGCCCCGGCGCGTAAAATGCGCGGTCTGCTTGATAACCACAAGCCACCGCCATGCTGAGAATCTCCGAACTCAAACTCCCGCTCGACCACGCCCCCGACGCGCTGGTCACCCTGATCGCCCGGACCCTCGACGTCCCGCTCGAAGCGATCGCCTCCCACACCGTCTTCAAGCGCAGCTTCGACGCGCGCAAGGTCGACCTGCTCACCGTCTACATCTGCGACGTGCAGCTGGCCGATGCGAAGCTCGAAGCCGCCCTGCTCGCCAAGCACGCAGGCCATCCGCACATCCAGCCCGCGCCGAACATGGTCTACGTGCCGCCGGCCGATGCGCCCGAAGGCACGAGCCGCCCCGTGGTGATCGGCTTCGGCCCCTGCGGCATCTTCGCGGCGCTGATGCTTGCGAAGATGGGCTTCAAGCCCATCGTGCTCGAACGCGGCAAGACCGTGCGCCAGCGCACCCGCGACACCTGGGGCCTGTGGCGCAAGAGCGTGCTCAACCCCGAGTCGAATGTGCAGTTCGGCGAAGGCGGTGCAGGCACCTTCTCCGACGGCAAGCTCTACAGCCAGATCAAGGACCCGCGCTTCCTCGGCCGCAAGGTGATGGAAGAGTTCGTGAAGGCCGGCGCGCCGCCCGAAATCCTTTATGTCGCGCATCCGCACATCGGCACCTTCAAGCTGGTGAAGGTGGTGGAGAACATCCGCGAGCAGATCGTCGCACTCGGCGGCGAGATCCGCTTCGAACAACGCGTGACCGATGTGCGCATCGAAGACGGACAACTGCGCGGCCTCACGGTGCTCGACCAGGCCACCGGCCAGTCGAATGAAATGCGCGCCGACCACGTCGTGATGGCCCTGGGCCACAGCTCGCGCGACACCTTCGCGATGCTGCACGAACGCGGCGTGTACATCGAGGCCAAGCCTTTTTCCATCGGCTTTCGCGTCGAACATCCGCAAGGCCTCATCGACCGCGCACGCTGGGGCCGCCATGCGGGCCATCCGCTGCTGGGCGCGGCCGACTACAAGCTGGTGCACCACGCAAGCAACGGCCGCTCGGTCTACAGCTTCTGCATGTGCCCGGGCGGCACGGTGGTCGCGGCCACCAGCGAACCGGGCCGCGTGGTCACCAACGGCATGAGCCAGTACTCGCGCAACGAGCGCAACGCCAATGCGGGCATCGTGGTGGGCATCGACCCGAAGGATTTCCCCGGCGATGCGCTCGCCGGCATCGCGCTGCAGCGCGAACTCGAATCGAACGCCTACGTGCTCGGCGGCAGCAACTACCATGCACCGGGGCAACTCGTCGGCGACTTCGTGGCCGGCAAGCCTTCGGCCGCGCTGGGCAGCGTGACGCCTTCTTACAAGCCTGGCGTGACGCCCACCGACCTGCGCGAGGCCCTGCCCGCCTATGCCATCGAGGCGATGCGCGAGGCCTTTCCCGCCTTCGGCCGCAAGATCAAGGGCTTCGACCTGCACGACGCGGTGCTCACCGGCGTCGAGACCCGCACCTCGTCGCCGATCCGCATCACGCGCGGCGACGACTTCCAGAGCCTCAACGTGCGGGGCCTCTACCCCGCCGGCGAAGGTGCGAGCTACGCTGGCGGCATCCTCTCGGCCGGCGTGGACGGCATCAAGGTGGCCGAGGCGGTGGCGCGCAATGTGCTCGCCGCGGCCGAACGCGAACGCACGGCGAACGTCTGATGCAGACCACGTCCTTCGCCCGTCCCACCGCCGGCCAGTTCGCCATTGCCACGCTGGCCATGGCCGCGGTGGTGCTGGCCTCCAACATCCTGGTGCAGTTCGCCCTCAACGACTGGCTCACCTGGGGCGCCTTCACCTACCCGGTGGCCTACCTCGTGAGCGATCTCGTCAACCGGCACTTCGGCCCCGGCATGGCGCGCCGCGTGGCGTGGGTCGGGTTCGCCGTGGCCATCGCCGCCTCGCTGGTGCTCGCACCGGTGCGCATTGCGCTTGCCTCGGGCCTGGCCTTCATCGCCTCGCAATTGCTCGACATCCGCGTGTTCGACCGCCTGCGCCGCGGCCTCTGGTGGCGCGCGCCGCTGGTGGCGACGGTGATCGCGGCGGTGCTCGACAGCATCGTGTTCTGGGGCATCGCCTTCGCGGGCACCGACGGCCCCTGGCTCACCTGGGCCGCGGGCGACCTCGCGGTGAAGCTGGGCGTCGGCGTGCTGATGCTGCTGCCGTTCCGCTTGCTCATCGGCCGGCAGGCCGTGCGTACCTCGGCCCTGAGCCACTGAAAGACGACGATGTCCAGCGACGACTTCCATTTCTACGAGCCCGCCAAGGGCCACGGCCTGCCGCACGATCCGTTCAACGCGATGGTCGGCCCGCGCCCCATCGGCTGGATCTCGTCGCAGGACGGGAACGGCTTGCTCAACCTCGCGCCCTACAGTTTTTTCAACGCCTTCAACTACACGCCGCCGATCGTCGGCTTCGCGAGCATCGGCGCGAAGGACAGCCTGCACAACATCCGCCAGACGCGCGAGTTCGGCTGGAACCTCGCCACGCGCCCGCTGGCCGAGCAAATGAACCAGTCGTGCGCAATGGTGCCGCCCGAGGTGAGCGAGTTCGAGCTCGCAGGCCTCACGCCCGTGGCTTCGCACCAGATCGCCGTGCCGCGCGTGGCCGAGAGCCCCGTGTCCTTCGAATGCCGGCTCACGCAGATCGTCCAGCTCGAGGGCGTGGACGGCGTGCCGGTCCAGACCTGGCTGGTCCTCGGCGAAGTGGTGGGCGTGCACATCGCGCGCCACCTGCTGAAAAACGGCATCTACGACACCGCGGCGGCGCAGCCCATCCTGCGCGGCGGCGGTCCGGCCGATTATTTCGAGATCAGCCCCGACAATATGTTCAGGATGTTCCGGCCGCGCTGAGCGCAAAACCGGTTTTCTGTTGTTCCCCTTTCATCCCATCGCGCCCACCGCCGAGCCCACCGTATGACCGACGCATCCACCGCAGCCCCGAACACGAACGCGCGCAACGCACGGCGCCAGCGCCCGGACCTGGCCGAGCAACTGCAACAGCTCAAGACCGGCGCAAGTGCCGACACAGGTGCAGGCGCTGAAACGCCCGCCGAGCAGCAGCCACGGCAGCAGCAAGAACAGCGCCCACCGCGCGAGAAGAAGCCGCGTCCGCAGGGCCAGGGGCAGCAGCAGGCCCGCAAGCCCCAGGCTCAAGCGCAGCAACAACCCCAGCGCGCGCCGCGCAAGGTCAACCCGGTGCTCGAGCGCCTGTTCGAGCTCTACCCGCAGCTCTTCGGTGCACGCTTCGTGCCGCTGAAGCTGGGCGTGTACGAGGAGCTGATCGCGCGCCATCCCGAAGACTTCAAGGCCGAAGACCTGAAGATCGCCATGGGCCAGCACGCACGCTCCACGCGCTATCTCGAAAGCGTGGCCGCGGGCCTTGCGCGCCATGACCTGGACGGCAACGCCCTCGATCCGGTCGCGCCGGAGCATGTGCACCACGCCATCCTCGAGCTGCACCGCCGCCGCACGCATCGCAACCCCGGCGAAGACCTGCGCCCGCAACTCGTGGCGCGCATCGCCAAGGCGATCGAGGCCTCGGGCCTCGATCGCGAGGCCTATGCCGTGCTCGTGCGCTCGCGCGACGCGAACAACAACGCAGTGGTCGACGAGGCGCTGGCCGAGCTCGCCCAGCAGGCCGCCAAGCGCGAAGCGCTGCTGCGCGCCTTCGAGGCCAGCGGCCGCACCGAGCAGGAGTTCGCCGAGATGTACGGCATGAAGCCGGGCGAGGTGGCGCGCACGCTGCAACACGCACGCGCAGAGCGACAGGCGCCGGCTCCTGCCGTTGCAGAATCGGCTGAACCGGTCGAACCCACCGAACCCGCCGCCGACTGACACGCCAAGCGCCCCCGGGCCGCAACGGCCCATAAAAAAAACCGCCACGCAAAGCTGGCGGTTTTTTTACGTCCGGCGGCAGCGCCGCGGCCGTGTCAGCGCGCGTTCTGCAGCGCAGCGATGCGCTCTTCGATCGGCGGGTGCGTCGCGAACAGCTTGCCGATGCTGCCGGTGATGCCCATGGCTTCCACGGCCTTGGGCAGTTCGCCGGCGGGCAGGCCGCCCAGGCGCGCGAGCGCGTTCATCATCGGCTGCTTCTGGCCCATGAGCGCGGCGGCGCCGGCGTCGGCGCGGAACTCGCGCTGGCGCGAGAACCAGGCCACCACCATCGCGGCGGCAAAGCCCAGCACGATGTCCAGCACGATGGTGCTCACGTAGTAGCCGATGCCGGGGCCCGACGAGCGGTCGTCGCCGCGGCGCAGGAAGCTGTCGACCGCATAGCCGATCACGCGCGAGAGGAACACGACAAAGGTGTTCATCACGCCCTGGATCAGCGTCATCGTGACCATGTCGCCGTTGGCGATGTGCGCCACCTCGTGGCCGATGACGGCCTCGACCTCTTCGCGCGTCATGTTCTGCAGCAGGCCGGTGGACACGGCCACGAGCGAGGAGTTCTTGAAGGCGCCGGTGGCGAAGGCATTGGGCTCGCCCTCGAAGATCGCGACCTCGGGCATGCCGACGCCGGCCTTGTCGGCGAACTTGCGCACGGTGGCGACGATCCAGGCCTCGTCGGGCGACTGGGGGTTGTCGATCATGCGCAGGCCGGCGGTCCACTTGGCCATGGGCTTGCTGATGAGCAGCGAGATGAACGCGCCGCCGAAGCCCATGATGAGCGCGAAGCCCAGCAGCGCCGTGAGGTTCAGGCCGTTGGCCGTGAGGAAGCGGTTGACGCCGAGCAGGCTCGCGACGATGCCGAGCACTGCGACGACCATCACATTGGTCAAGACGAACAGAAGGATACGTTTCAAGTTGAATTCTCCGTGGGGGAACTGCCCCTAGATAAGGGCCCGGGGCGCCTCTTCAAGCCACGCGCGGCGGGGAGGCCCTTGGTGGCATCCGGTGGAGCCATGATAGGAGCAAAAGTTCTGGCGCCCCGGTAATCCCCGCCGGAGTCAAGGCCTGTCAGACGAGGCCGCTGGTGCCCGGTGCCGGGCGGGTGGCGATGTCGTCCTCGAGCCGGCCGCGACGGCGACTGTCCTGCGTCCAGCGCAGCGCGAACAGCACGCCGTTGACCAGCACCAGTCCCGCGGCGAACAGCCACCAGAGCACGTGCGCGCCCGCCGCGGTCATGCGCGAGGCATCGAGCGTCGGGTCGATGCGCACCCGCGGCGTGCCGCCGCCGTCCTTGCCGCTGGCGGTGACGAGGCCTTCGAGCGTGAAGTGCTTCAGGCCTTCCGCCGTGGCGTTGCGCTGCAGGCGGGTCCAGCGGCCGAGCAGGGAACTGTCGGTATCGCTGTCGTCTTCGGCGACGTCGGCCGCGCTCGCAGTCGCACCTGGCACATCGTCATTGCCCTCACCCGGCTGCGGCACCCGCGCATCGCCGATGCGCATGGAAGACGCCAGCAGCACGCCGCCCTGGGCGGGCACGATGGCAGGACGCGCGGCCTCGATCTTCGCGGCCACCACGCTGTCGACCGCTTGCGCCAGCGCACGCTGCACGGACGCCAGCTGCTGGCGCGACAGGATGAGGTCGGCGTTCTCCTGGCCTGCTGCCGCGCTCGTGGCCAGCGCCTGCCAGGTGTTCACCGGCGTGTCGACGCCGTCCTTGTCGACCGTGGCGTCGATGGCGCGCACGAGCTCGTGCTGCAGGCGCTCGCAGGCGGCGGGCGGCAGGCCGGCGGCGTCCTTGCAGGCGGCGTCGATCATCGCCACCGAGCGGTCGAAGTTGCGCACGGTCAACGGCACGCTCTCGCGCGCACGGTAGGCCGCGAGCGGGTCGGCGGCCTGCCCGCCCAACTGCTGCATGCGCAGTATCGCGATCAGGCTGGCCATCGCGTGGTTCTCGGTGGCACGAAGGAAGCCGGGCTCGGCGAGCGCCAGCACGCTGGGCGGGATGTCGAGCGCGGGGACGACGGGTGCGGTGCCGTTCCAGCGCACGGACGTGCAATCGATGACCGGCACGCCGCTGGCGGTGTGCGCTTCGCCACGGCCGCTCATGTCGATCTCGCACCGGCCCTGGCCTTGCATGCGCGCTCGGCTGCCCCATCGCGGCAGCGTGTCGGCGAGTTGCCCGGCATCGCCATAGGTGGTTGTGGCGCCGCCGTTCGTGAGCCATTGCGCAGCGAGTGCGGCCTCGCCGCGCGGGTCGGGTGTCGACAGCGCGACCGCGCCGATGGCGAGCAGGCCGATGACCAGGTGCAGCAGGTGCCGGCCCCAGTACGCGGGTCGGAAACGCCGCCACTCATCGGCCACCGACCACTTGGAACCGAAACTCACGGCGCTGTAGTCGCTGGTGCGCAACTCGGCTTCGATCACCTCGCCGTAAGGGACCGACGCTGTCTTGCGCCAATGCGAAGGCAGCACCAGGCTCAGCTTGTCGCCGATGAACAGCCCCACGTTCTGCACCGACGCGTTGCCGGCGTTGACCACCGCGATCTGGTTGAGCATGCCGCGCACGCGGTTCACCGGCTGCGGTTGCCGCGCAGGCGCCGTCGCCGGCGGCGTGCGCACGAACAGCCACGCAGCCCACAGGCCGGCGAGCAGGCCCGCGCTCATCAGATAGACGCTCACCGCTTGCGTGGCGTCCCAGGTGGCGGCCCATAACAGCACGAAGGCGAGCAGCCAGGCGAAGGCCGAAGCCCAGCCGCCGCGCCCCAGGCGGCTCTCGACCTCTTCGGGCGTTTCGGTGCGCTGACTCAGGATGTCGACTTCGCCGCGCTGATAGCGCGCGTTCGGGTCGGTCGCGATCGAGGCCGCAACGGCTTCGGGCAAGGCCGCGCCGGTGTCTGGTCCGACTTCATCCAGCGACGGAAGCGCACCGATCTCGCCGCGCTTCCATTGCTGGTCCTGCGCCTGCTGGCGCTGCGCGCGCTGCCGGCCTTCGAACAGATCGAAGCCGTTCAGGCGGATCACCACGGCGCACTTTCCGGCCAGCACCACCAGCGCCTGGTTGTGCGGCTCGATGTAGTCGATGGCGTCGTAGGGCAGCAGCACATCGACGTCGCCGATGGTGTCGTGCTCGGTCGACGAGCCCTGTGTCGACAGGCCGTGGCGCAGGAACGCACCGCTGAGTTCGCGCACGTTGTCGTCGACCGTGAGCTTCTGCCCCATCAGGAAGGGTTGCAGCGCTGATTTTTCTTCGTCGGTGATGCGGCGCAGCACCGGTGCATTGCGGAAGTCCTTCAGGGCACTCCGGTTGTCGGAGCGGCGCGACATGTAGACGATGAAGCTGTAGATCCCGTAAAGAATCAGCCCGACCTTGAGCACGATGATGATGGTGTCCATCTTTTTGACCTCTCCCCCGGCATGTGAACGTAGGACGCGCACGTGGCGCGCACTGCAAGCGCCTGGCGAAGGGCCCTCCCGAGCCCGTGAACGCTAGTGCGGCTTCGGCTCTGACAACGCGCCCGGCAAGGGTCGAAAGACCTGCGGGTCGGCATAGAACGAAGCCGATGTATTGTCGACGCACCAGCCGGGCACGCCGAGCACCGGAATAGGAACCAAAGGCTTCGCTTCGAGCTGTTTCGCGTCGATATTTCGCGCCATCGCCGCATCGTCGAGGGCTGCGGAGCCAGTCGCGCGGTGCGTCAGCAGCACATGCGCGGTGATCGGCTTGCGCGGTGTCACCAGTTTTTCGAGCAGCGCATGGCCGAAGAGCAGCAGGCGTGCGTCCTGCCACAGGCTGCGCCGCGTAACGAACAACGCGTTCCAATCGCGCGCCACCAGCGCCTCCCACAGCGCGGGCGGCGCATCGAGCACCGCGCCGTTCTCGTCGAACAGCGTGAGCGCGTCGCGCAGCGGACCGCGCGTGGCGCCGATGCCGGTGCGGGCGATCTCGGCGGCCTGCAGTTCGTTAAGGCGCCGCTTGGTTTGTGGAAAGGCGAGCCAGACCAGCCCGTTGAAGAAGTCGTGCAGGTTGTCGCGGGTCGGCACGGTGCGGGTCTGGAAGATGTGCGCTTCATAGGCCTGGCCGGCAGGCAGGTTGTCCTGATGCACGAAGTCGGGCGTCGAGGGCGGCTTGATGGCCTGCAGCGCCGAGGCGACCGATATGTCGCTCGCAGTCCGCGCCGCCGCTTCGCCGTGGGCGCGATAGGGCGCGAGCCAGGGCTGCGCCCAGTCGACCGCCGGCAGCATCGAATCAGGAGGCGGACGCGCCTGTCCAGCGGATGCGGTCCGGGTGCTGCAGCACGGCGAATTCCGCGGTGAGCTTGTCGAACAGCTTAAGCGAACTGCCGTGCTTGCCGAGCAGCCCGGCCGCGCGCAGGGCCTGCGCCACGTCGTTGAGCGGCACGTCGGCACCGCTGCGCAGGGCCGGCGCCGCCTGCAGGATGAATTCGGCGGCTTCCGAGGTGGGCCGCGGCGCAGGCTTGGCAGCGGCCGCGCGGGTCGTCTTGCGCGCGGCGGTCTTCGTCGCCGTCTTCTTGGCAGGCGCCGTCGCGCTCTTCGTGCGCGCGGTCTTCGCAGCGGGCACCTTCGCCGTGACCTTCTTTGCGGCCGCGGTGCGGGCCGCGGGCTTCACGCTGTGGTGCGCAAGGTCGATGAAGCTGTCGTACACGCCGACCGTCTCGTCGCCCGTCTTGCCCTGCTGGCCGATGCCGCACACGCGGCAGCCCTTTTCGCGCAGCCGGCTCACGAGCGGCGCGAAGTCGGAGTCGGAAGACACCAGCACCACCACATCAGGCCGCTCGGCGATCACGAGGTCGATCGCATCGACCGCAAGCGCGATGTCGGTGCTGTTCTTGCCTGCCGAGAGATTCACCATCGGCCGCACCGAGAACTGCTTGAACAGCGCCTGCCGGTTGACCGCCATCTCGGCATTGCAGTACGCGCGACGCACATGGATGGCGCCGTACTCGTCCATCGTGCGCTGCACGGCCTGCTCGATCACGTCGGCCGAGACGTTGTCGGCATCGATCAGGAGCATCACGCGCGGCGTGGGTGTCATACGAGTTTCCAATTGATGGTTTCACCGCCGCGCAAGGGCTTGAGCGTGGCTTCACCGTAGGGCACGGTCTCGGGCACGGTCCAGGTCTCGCGCTTGAGCGTGACGGTGTCGGTATGGCGTGGCAGGCCGTAGAAGTCGGGGCCATGGAAGCTCGCGAAGCCCTCGAGCTTGTCGAGCGCATTGACGCTGTCGAAAGCCTCGGCGTAAAGCTCGATGGCGGTCAGCGCGGTGTAGCAGCCGGCGCAGCCGAGCGCGTGCTCCTTCAGGTGCGCGGGGTGCGGCGCGCTGTCGGTGCCGAGGAAGAAACGGTCGCTGCCGCTGGTGGCCGCCTCGACCAGCGCGACGCGGTGCGTCTCGCGCTTGAGGACCGGCAGGCAGTAGTAGTGCGGGCGAATGCCGCCGGTGAAGATGGCGTTGCGGTTGTAGAGCAGGTGGTGCGCGGTGATGGTGGCGGCCGTGAAGCGGTCGGCATCGCGCACGTAGTGGGCGCCCTCTTTGGTGGTGAGGTGCTCGAACACCACCTTGAGTTCGGGGAAGTCGCGGCGCAGCGGAATCATCACCCGGTCGACGAAGACGGCCTCGCGGTCGAACAGGTCGATGGCCGGATCGGTCACTTCGCCGTGCACCAGCAGCAGGAGGCCGTGCTTCTGCATGGCCTCGAGCGTCTTGTAGGTCTTGCGGATGTCGGTCACGCCGGCATCGCTGTTGGTGGTGGCACCGGCCGGGTAGAGCTTGAGCGCGCGCACGCCGGCTTCGGCGGCGAGGGCAATTTCCTCGGGCGGCAGCTTGTCGGTGAGGTAGAGCGACATCACCGGTTCGAAGGTGCTGCCTTCGGGCACTGCGGCGAGGATGCGGTCGCGGTAGGCCACGGCCTGGGCGGCGGTGGTCACGGGGGGACGCAGGTTCGGCATGATCAGCGCGCGGCCGAACTGGCGCGCGCTGTGCGGTACGACGGCTTCGAGCGCGGCGCCATCGCGCACATGCAGGTGCCAGTCGTCGGGGCGGGTGATCGTGAGGGTGTCTGTCATGGCGCGGGGATTGTCGCACCGCCTCTGCGGCGCACCCCGCATCCTTCGCCAGGCTACGGGTGCAGGAACACGCGGCAGGTGTTGCCGTCCACCTGCCGGCTCCACCGGGCGTGGTTGAGCGAGCACCGCGCGCCCTTGCCCGGCGGCCACGGATCGAGGATGCGCAGCGTGGTGCCCGCATCGCCGTCGCCGCGGATGCCGGCCACCACCACCATGTGCCCCGGGCTGCCGGCACCGGCCGCATAGCCCTTGGGGCCCCAGCGCAGGTCGAACATCAGCAGCCCGCCCTGCAGCGCGGTGCGCAGGGTGCAGACCGTCCAGGACGCCGCCGGCTGCAGCGCCATGCCGTGCGCGGATGCGAACAGCGCATCGGCCGTCATCGCGTCGTCGGCGTCCGCGAAGGTGCGCAGGCCGCCGTCCCCGGCAATCAGCTCGGCGGGCGTGCGCGTGACCACGGCCTGCACGGTGGAGCGGGTGATCATGGCCGTGGCGGCAGCCCAGCACAGGGCGGGCGCGGGCTGCGGGATCAGCGCGACGGGATGCAGGATCGGCGTGCGGCCCTCGTTGCCGAACACGAGGTTCTGCGTGCAGGGGCCGGCCTCGCCGTCTTCGACGAGCCAGTTCGCAGCCTGCAGCCGGCGCACGGCCATCCGGGTGAACGGGCCGTAGTCGCCGTCGATCACGAGCGCCGGTCCCGGCTGCAACTTCCTGTTCAGGGCCTCCTGCAGCCTGCGGACATCGGCCCCGCGCGAGCCTTGCCTCAGTGTTGTCATCGATTCTTGCCCCCGCCCGCGGACTTTGGACGCGAGCGGCTGCATTGTGGAAAACGCAGCGCCGCCGCGTCTATCGGTCGGACGGCATAGCCGGGATGGCAACGCGCCAATGACCGGCGCGCGCCTGGGGGCTCTATATCGGTTGGCACATGTCGTGCTTGAGCGTTTGCTTCAGCCTTTCCGCCATCCCACACCGGAGTTCCATGTGAAGCGTGCCGCCCCCGCCCTGTCCCTGAAACCCCTGGCCGCCTGCGCGGCGCTCGCCGTGCTGGTGCTCGCATCACCCGCCGCGCTGGCCCAGGAAAAGACGCTGCGCATCGCAATGACCGCGGCCGACATTCCGCGCACCCTCGGCCAGCCCGACCAGGGCTTCGAAGGCAACCGCTTCACCGGCATCCCGATCTACGACGCGCTCACGCAGTGGGACCTGTCCAAGGCCGACGCGCCCAGCGTGCTGATCCCCGGCGTCGCCACCACGTGGGCGGTCGACGCGAAGGACAAGACCAGGTGGGTCTTCAAGCTGCGCCCCGGCGTCAAGTTCCACGACGGCTCGGCCTTCAATGCCGATGCGGTGGTGTGGAACGTGCAGAAGGTGCTCGACAAGGACGCCCCGCAGTTCGATCCGAGCCAGGTCGGCGTGACCGCCTCGCGCATGCCCACGCTCAGGTCCGCACGCAAGATCGACGACATGACGGTCGAGCTCACCACCAGCGAGCCCGATGCGTTCCTGCCGATCAACCTGTCGAACCTGTTCATGGCCTCGCCCGCGCACTGGCAGAAGAAGTTCGATGCCGCTGCCGGCGCCACGCCTGCCGACAAGGCCAAGGCCGCCTGGACCGCCTTCGCCGCCGACCCTTCGGGCTCAGGCCCGTTCAAGGTCACGCGCTTCGTGGCGCGCGAGCGGCTGGAGCTCGCCGCCAACAAAACGTATTGGGACGCCAAGCGCGTGCCCAAGTTCGACAAGGTCGTGATGATCCCCATGCCCGAGGCCAACGCGCGCACCGCTGCGCTGCTGGGCGGGCAGGTCGACTGGATCGAGGCGCCCTCGCCCGACGCCATGGCGCAGATCACGCAGCGCGGCTTCAAGATCTATTCGAACGCGCAGCCGCATGTGTGGCCGTGGCAGCTGTCGTTCGCCGAAGGCTCGCCCTGGCTCGACAAGCGCGTGCGGCAGGCAGCCAACCTCTGCATCGATCGCGGCGGCATGAAGCAGTTGCTGGGCGGCATGATGGCCGAGCCCAAGGGCACGGTGCCGCCGGGCCACCCGTGGTTCGGCAAGCCGACCTTCGACATCCGCTACGACGTGAAGGCCGCGCAGGCGCTGATGACGCAGGCCGGCTACTCGGCGGCCAAGCCGATCAAGGTGAAGGTGCAGATCTCGGCCTCGGGCTCGGGCCAGATGCAGCCGCTGCCGATGAACGAGTTTGCGCAGCAGTCGCTCAAGCAATGCTTCTTCGACGTGCAGTTCGACGTGATCGAATGGAACACGCTCTTCACCAACTGGCGCAAGGGCGCGAAGGACCCGTCGGCCAACGGCGCCAACGCGGTCAACATCAGCTTCGCGGCGATGGACCCCTTCTTCGCGATGGTGCGCTTCGTGAGCACCAAGGCCTTCCCGCCGGTGTCGAACAACTGGGGCTACTACGGCAACGCCGAGGTCGACAAGCTGGTGGCCGATGCGCGCACCAGCTTCGACGACAAGGCGCGCGATGCCGCGCTCGCGAAGCTGCACACCCACATCGTGGACGACGCGCCCTTCGTGTGGATTGCGCACGACGTGGGCCCGCGCGCCATGTCGGCCAAGGTGAAGAACGTGGTGCAGCCCAAGAGCTGGTTCATCGACATCGCGACGATGACGATGGACTGACCGCCTCCTCCAGCCAGCTACCCAGCCAGCCATGCTCGCCTACCTCCTGCGCCGCGTGATCTACGCCGTGCCGATCATGATCGGCGTGGCCCTCGTGTGTTTCCTGCTCGTGCACATCGCGCCCGGCGATCCGCTGGTGTCGATCCTGCCGCCCGACGCCTCGGCGGACCTGCAGGCGCAGCTGCGCGAGCTCTACGGCTTCAACCGCTCGCTGCCCGAGCAGTTCGCCATGTGGGTCTGGCGCGCAGTGCATGGCGACCTGGGCGTGTCCATCGCGAGCAACCGCGCGGTGGCCGGCGAGGTGTTCACCGCCGTGGGCAACACGCTGCGCCTGGCGGTGGTGGCCACCTTCATCGGCTTCGTGCTGGGCTGCCTGTTCGGCTTCGTGGCCGGTTACTTCCGCAACTCGTGGATCGACCGACTCGCCTCGATGTTCTCGGTGCTCGGCGTGAGCGTGCCGCACTACTGGCTGGGCATGGTGATGGTGATCGTGTTCTCGTCGCAGCTCATGTGGCTGCCGGCCACGGGCGCGGGTCCGAGCGGCTCGGACGACTGGGCCTGGAACTGGGAGCACCTGCAGTTCCTGCTCTTGCCGGCGCTCACGATGTCGGTGATCCCGATGGGCATCATCGCGCGCACGGTGCGCGCGCTGGTGGCCGACATCCTCGACCAGGAGTTCATCGTCGGCCTGCGCGCCAAGGGTCTCACGCACTTCGGCGTGTTCCGCCACATGGTGAAGAACGCGGCGCCCACGGCCCTGGCCGTGATGGGCCTGCAGCTGGGCTACCTGCTGGGCGGCTCGATCCTGATCGAGACCGTGTTCTCGTGGCCCGGCACCGGCTTTCTGCTCAACTCCGCCATCTTCCAGCGCGACCTGCCGCTGCTGCAGGGAACGATCCTGGTGCTGGCGATGTTCTTCGTGGTGCTGAACCTGCTGGTGGACGTGCTGCAGACGCTGCTCGATCCGCGCATTGCGCGAGCCTGAAGAAGGAAGCCGACAAGCCATGTCCACCGTGCTCGCTTCTTCCCCCACCGCCGCAGCGGTGGAACCGTTGCCGGTCCAACGCTCGCGCGGCTACTGGGCCTCGGTGTGGCTGCGCTTTCGCAGCGACCCCGTGGCCATCGGCGCTGCCGTGGTCGTGCTGGTCCTGATCGCGCTCGCGGTGTTTGGCCCCTGGCTCGCGCCGTCCGACCCGTACCAGTCGTCGATGCTCAAGCGGCTCAAGCCCATCGGCACCGAGGGCCTGCCCTTCGGCAGCGACGAGCTGGGCCGCGACATGCTCTCGCGGCTGATCGTCGGCGCGCGGCTGTCGCTCTTCATCGGCATCACGCCGGTGCTCTGCGCCTTCATGCTGGGCACGGTGATCGGCATCGTCGCGGGCTATGCGGGCGGCATCACCAACACACTGATCATGCGCACCATCGACGTGTTCTACGCGTTCCCGTCGGTGCTGCTGGCCATTGCGCTCTCGGGCACGCTGGGCGCGGGGGTGGTCAATTCGCTGATCTCGCTGACCATCGTGTTCATTCCGCAGATCGCGCGCGTGGCCGAGAGCGTGACCACGCAGGTGCGCACCCGCGACTACGTGGAAGCAGCGCGCGCCTCGGGCGCGAGCCCCTTCACCATCGTGCGGGTGCATGTGCTGGGCAACGTGCTCGGGCCGATCTTCGTCTACGCCACGAGCCTGATCGCGGTGTCGATGATCCTGGCCTCGGGGCTGTCGTTCCTGGGCCTCGGCGTGAAGCCACCGGAGCCCGAGTGGGGCCTGATGCTCAACACGCTGCGCACCGCGATCTATGTGCAGCCCTGGGTGGCTGCGCTGCCGGGCGTGATGATCTTCATCACTTCGATTTCGTTCAACCTTCTGTCCGATGGGTTGCGGGCGGCGATGGACAACAAGGGGTGAACCATGGCGCCTTCTGCTCGTCGCTTTGTGTTTGATCTTCGTTGTTCGGGGCGCGATCACGCCGACGGGGTACCTTGCTCCGCGAATGTCCTCCGCCCTTCGGGCTCCCCCTTGATTTCGCTGCGCAAGGCACCCCATCGGCGTGACCGTTATTCGGAGCAGTCGTTGATCGGCCGCACACCGGCAGCGTGCCCACGTGCACAGGGCATCGGGTGCTCCCCGCAGCGAAATCAAGGAGGAGGGCGAAGCCCGGGGGACATTCGCGGAGGGGAGTACCCGATGGCCTGCGCACCCGCCCCGAAACAGCAGCGCCAACAACGCACAGACAAACAGCCATGGAACCACTGAAAGACATCGGCGGCCCCGCACAACCGCTGCTCACCATAACCGGCTTGGTCAAGCACTTTCCGCTCAAGAAAGACCCGCTGGGCCGGGGCGGCGGTGTGGTGCGCGCCGTCGACGGCGTGGACTTCGAAGTGATGAAGGGCGAGACGCTGGGCGTGGTCGGCGAATCGGGCTGTGGCAAATCGACCACCGCGCGGCTGCTGATGCAACTGATCGAGCCGACACGCGGCGAGGTGATCTTCGATGGCCGCGAAGTCGGCAGCCGCGACCTGCCGCTCAAGGAATTCAGACGCCAGGTGCAGATGGTGTTCCAGGACAGCTACGCCTCGCTCAATCCGCGTCTCACGATCGAGGATTCGGTCGCCTTCGGTCCGCAGGTGCACGGCGTGTCGCGGCGCGAATCGGTGGCGCGGGCGCGCGACCTGCTGGCGCGCGTGGGCCTCGCGCCGCAGCGCTTTGCCGAACGGTATCCGCATGAGTTGTCGGGCGGCCAGCGACAGCGCGTGAACATTGCGCGGGCGCTCGCATTGCAGCCGCGCATGGTGATCCTCGACGAGGCGGTGTCGGCGCTCGACAAGTCGGTGGAGGCGCAGGTCATCAACCTGCTGCTCGACCTGAAGACCGAGTTCGGCCTCACCTACGTCTTCATCAGCCACGACCTCAACGTGGTGCGCTACGTGAGCGATCGCGTGATGGTGATGTACCTGGGGCAAGTGGCCGAGATCGGCCCGGCCGATGCGCTGTACGAGACGCCCGCGCATCCCTACACGCGTGCGCTGCTCTCCTCGATGCCTTCGATGGACCCCGACAACCGCACTGAAGTCGCGGCACTAGCGGGTGATCCGCCGAATCCGATCAACCCGCCCACGGGTTGCCGCTTTCATCCGCGCTGCTCCATCGCGGCCCCCCTGTGCAGCAGGGTAGCTCCCGAGCGCATCGAGACCGGCTCGCAGCATGCGGTGAGCTGCCTGGTGCATGAGCCCGGAAGCGGGCATCCGATGGCACAGCCGCAACCCTTCCAGAAGCAGGCAGCATGAGCACAGCAACAGAAACCGGCACCGCGAGCCCCATGGTCCGGCTGCGCGACCTCAGCGTCACCTTCAGCGGCGGCCGCAAGCCCGTGCATGCGGTCAGCGGCGTGAGCCTGGAGGTGCAGCGCGGCGAAGTGGTCGCGCTGATCGGCGAATCGGGCTCGGGCAAGAGCGTGACCATGCGCACGCTGCTGCGCCTGCACCCCGAGCGCCGCACGCGCATGGGCGGGCTGGTCGAAGTGGCGGGGCGCGATGTGCTCGCGATGTCGCAGCGCGAACTTGCGGACTTTCGCGGCAAGGTCGCGTCGATGATCTTCCAGGAGCCGCTGCTGGCGCTGGACCCGGTGTATTCGGTGGGCGCGCAGATCGTCGAGTCGATCCGCCGCCATGAATCCGTCAGCGCGGCCGAGGCGCAGCAGCGGGCGCTGGCGCTGTTCGAGCGCGTGCGCATTCCGAGCCCCGAACGGCGGCTCCAGGCCTATCCGCACGAGATGTCGGGCGGCATGCGCCAGCGCGCCATGATCGCCCTCGCCCTCGCGTGCAAGCCGCAGCTGCTGCTGGCCGACGAGCCGACCACCGCGCTCGATGCCACGGTGCAGATCCAGATCCTGCTGCTGCTGCGCGAACTGCAGCGCGACCTTGGGCTCTCGGTGATCTTCGTCACGCACGACATCGGCGCGGCCGTCGAGGTGGCCGACCGCATCGCGGTGATGTATGCGGGGCGCATCGTCGAGGAAGGCACGGCGCGCGAGTTGATCCGCTCGCCGCGGCATCCGTACACCATCGCGCTGCTCAAGAGCCGGGCGCACGGGGCGCTGGCGCGTGGCACGCGGCTGGAGACCATCGGCGGTGCGCCGCCCGATCTTTCGGCATTGCCGCCCGGCTGCTCTTTTGCCGAACGATGCGCGCTCGCGAGCGATGCCTGCCGTGCCGCGCAGCCACCGGTGATCGAGCTGGCACCGAATCACCGTGTACGCTGTATCCACACGGAGGCCGCCGCCGCCATTGCGCCCGTGCTGGTTGCCTGAATCTTCCTTTTTCACGTCCATCGCCATGCCATTGCACGACCCCGCCCACGCCTTCGTTCCGTACCCCGATGCGCCGGTGGCGCGCGCCAGCACCGGCCCCTTGTCGGACCTGAGCTTTGCGGCCAAGGACCTGTTCGATGTGGCTGGCTACCCGACCAGCGGCGGCAACCCCATCGTGCTCGCGATGTCAGGCATCAAGACCCGCACCGCGCCCACGGTGCAGAAGCTGCTCGATGCGGGCGCGCGCTTTGCCGGCAAGACCGTGACCGACGAACTCGCGTTCTCGATGAACGGCAACAACGCGCACTTCGGCGCACCGGTCAACGGCGGCGCGCCGCTGCGCATCACGGGCGGATCGTCGTCGGGGTCGGCCTCGGCCGTGTCATCGAATCTGTGCGACTTCGCGCTCGGCACCGACACCGGCGGCTCGGTGCGCGCGCCGGCGAACCACTGCGGCCTGTACGGCCTGCGCCCGACGCATGGCCGCGTGAGCCTGGAAGGCGCGCTCGACCTTGCGCCCAGCTTCGACACCTGCGGCTGGTTCGCGCGCGATGTCGGCACCTTCGCGCGCGTGGCCGATGTGCTGCTGGGTGCCGACGCAACCGCCCTGCCCGAGCGCGTGCGGCTGCTGCGGCCCGACGACGTCTGGGCGCTGGCCGTGCCCGCCGCGGCCCAGGCGCTGCAAGGCGCGGCCGACCGCGTGCAGGGCCTCCTCGGCCCGGCGCAGGGCGCGACCGTCGCGATGGAATCGTTCGATGCGATGTACTGGCACTTCCGCTACCTGCAATCGCGCGAAGCATGGCTCACCGACGGCCCGCTGATCGAACGCTACGCGCCACCGCTGGGCCCGGGCGTGGCCGAGCGCTTTGCGTGGTCGCGCGAAGTGACCGATGCGCAAGTAGCGACCGCACGCGTCTTCCGCACCGCGTTCCGCGCGCACCTGACCGAACTGCTCGGCACCGACGGCGTGCTGCTCCTGCCGACCATGCCCGACATCGCGCCGCTGCGCAGCGACAGCGAAGCGTCGCTGGAGGACTACCGCAACCGCGCGATCCGCATGCTGTGCATCGCGGGGCTGGCGGGCTTTCCGCAACTGTCGATGCCGCTCGCCAAGCGTGACGGCGCGCCGCTGGGCATTTCGCTGCTCGGACCGGCGGGGTCGGACCGGTCGCTGGTGGCATTGGCCGAGCGCATCGCGGGATAACGCAGGCTGGGGTAGGCTGCGCCTCCCACGTTCCGTGCAGGAGTCCCATGTCGAACGACAGCCAAGTCACCACCCCGAAGGAAATCGCCGCCTCGCTCACCGAGTTCTGGTCGCCGCGCGTCGTCGCCGAAGTCGATGACGCCTACATCAAGGTCGCCAAGGTCCACGGCTCGCTCGCCTGGCACAGCCATGACGACGAGGACGAGCTGTTCATGGTGCTCAAGGGGCGTCTGCGCATCGAGATGGAAGCGGGGCCGGTCGAACTCGGCGAAGGCGAGATGTTCGTGGTGCCCAAGGGCGTGCGGCACAACCCCGTTGCCGACGAGGAATGCCATCTGATGCTCATCGAGCGCAAGACCACGCTGCACACCGGGAGCACGGTCACCGAGAAGACGCGCTCGCTCGCGGAGCAATTGCGTCCGGTCTAGGCCGGCGCGACGCGGGCCGGCGTCCGCAACGTGCAGACGTCGCAATCGACAGTGCCCGCAGCCCGCTCGATCACCACGAAGTCGCCCGCATCGACCGCCAGCAGCGCGTGATGCCAGGTGCCGGGTGCGAGCACCACGCCTTGATGGCCATTGGTGATGAAGGCCGCGAGATCATCGGCCGACGCAGGCGCGTCGCCCGCGCGCGCCACCACGATCACGAAACGGCGCTCGCCCAAGGGCACGAAGGTCTGGCTGCCCAGCGCATGCCGCTCCATCTCCGACACCTCGTGCGGAAAGCTTCGCGCCTGCGCGCGGAACAGCGCGAGCATCGGCCGGCCGCCGTCGGCGTCGAGCTGCAGATCGCCGACGAGGTCGAAGCGCCGCGCGTTGCCGCCGTTGATCGGTCGGCCCTCGCCGGCAGGCGCCTCGATCACCTTGCCGAAAGGCGCGAAGGCCGTGGTTGTCAGCGGTTGCGCAACGAGCGGCGCGGCAAGGGGCGATTCGGCATTCATGCCGCGATTGCAGCAGAAACCGTGCCGCGCGCACGCTCGAGGTCGCCCAGCCATTGGGCGTAGGCTGCGGCGCGCTCGCCGTCTGCAAGCCGCAGCAGCGCGGACGGATGCAGGGTCACGAACACCGGCTTGCCATCGGCGCGTTCATGCAGCCATTCGCCGCGCTCGGCCTGCACCGCCACCGGCCGCCCGAGCAACGCGCGCGCAGCCGTTGCGCCCAGCGCCACCAGCCCCTGCGGTCGGACCAGCGAAATCTCGCTCTCCAGCCAGTGCGCGCAGGCCAGCGCCTCGCGCTGCGCCGCGGTCTTGTGGATGCGCCGCTTGCCGCGCAGTTCGTACTTGAAATGCTTGACGGCGTTGGCCAGGTACACGCTGTCGCGCGCCCAACCCAGTTGCGCCATCGCACGGTCGAGCAACTGGCCGGCCGGCCCGACGAAGGGGCGGCCGGTCAGGTCCTCCTGGTCGCCGGGTTGCTCGCCGACGAGCATGTGCTGCGGCGCAAGCGGCCCTTCGCCGCAGACGGCCTGGGTGGCGAGCGCGCCGATGGGGCAATCGCGGCAGGCATGCGTTGCCGCGCGCAGCTCGGCCAGGTCAGCGGGGGCCACGCCATCGGCCGGCCGCACATGCAGTGCAATGGGCGCGCGGATGCGCCGTGCCTCGGTGGGCGGCGCATCGATCATCGACTGGCTGCGCGCCTCCGCCGCGTCCGTGAGCGGCTGGATCAGCGCGGCCTCGGGCAGGTTGTGCCAATAGCGGCGCGGCATCTCGCGCCGCATCATCGCGACCTTCAGGCGCGCCGGGTTGAAGATGTGTTCGTAGTAGGTGAGCCAGAGCTGCTCGCCCGCATCGGGCGGCGGCTTCTCGCGGCGATCGGCGCCTTCGCGGAAGGCCAGTGCTTCGCCGTTCCATTCGACGCACCGCTCGGGCGTGAGGATGGCCCAGCGCATCTGCGCGAAACGGCGCGCGAAGAACGGCGCGTTGGCCTCGACGATGTGGTGGTCGGGCTCGAACCACGCGACATGGCGCTCCAGCCCGTCGTCGCCCGCCACGCGGGTGAAGCGCACGAAGGCGCGCATCTTGTGGATGTCGCGGTGCACGGCCTTGGCCATCAGCTGGGCCTGCATCATGTCGGCGTCCAGCGGGTCGTGCCGCAGCGCGGGCTCGTGCGCGAGGCGCCAGAGCAGGCGGTACATGAGCGCGAAACGCTGCGGGGCACGGTGCAGGATCACGTCGCCGCACAGCGCGACGAAGGACGCGGGCACGGCATGCCGCGCGCCGGCAGCGGGCATTGCGGGCGGCGCCACGTCGTGCGGCGCGCCGAAGAGATCGGCCGGGCCGTCGCCGGCCTGTTCGCCGTTCCACTCGACGCGATCCGGCGGCACGCCCGTCGCGAGCAACTGCCGCGCGTGGCGGCGAAAGGCGTCCAGATCGATCGGGTCATCGAGCCGCACGTGCATCGCGGGCCCGCTCAGAACAACGCCGCTTGCGTGGGTTGGGCGGTGGGCGCCGCCGAAGCCATGGCACCCGCCGCCGGCCGGTGCCCGTCGGCCACCACGAACGGCAGCACCTTGCGCGCCGGCACATGCAGCCGCCGCAGGTCGTCGGCGCGCACCCGGCGCACGCGCCGCGCCTGCAGCAGCCGCTCGACCGCCTTCACGCCCAGGCCCGGCACGCGCAACAGCATCTCGCGCGGCGCCCGATTCAGGTCGACCGGAAAGCGCTCGGCATGCGCGAGAGCCCAGGCGAGCTTGGGATCCACATCGAGCCGCAGCAGGCCGTCGGGCGCGGCCACGATTTCCTGGTGCTCGAAGCCGTAGAAGCGCATGAGCCAGTCGGCCTGGTAGAGCCGGTGCTCGCGCATCAGCGGCGGCGCGACCAGCGGCAGCGCGCGGGCCGCATCGGGGATGGGGCTGAAGGCCGAGTAATAGACGCGCTTGAGCTTGTAGGCACCGTAGAGCGTGGCGCTGGAGGCGAGGATGCGGCGGTCGTCTGTGGCATCCGCGCCCACGATCATCTGCGTGCTCTGCCCCGCGGGCGCGAAAGGCGGCGGCTTGGCGGCGGTGGGCGCGGCGCCGGGCAGCGCGCGGATCGGCACCACGCGGCGCGCTTCTTCGCGCGTGTCGTCGATGCGCAACCGCAACCGCGCCATCGACCGCCGGATCGCGCTTTCGTCCTTCTCGGGCGCGAGCGCCTGCAGGCCTTCGGTGGTGGGCATCTCGACGTTGATGCTGAGCCGGTCGGCATAACGGCCGGCGCGCGCGATGAGTTCGTCGCTGGCGTCCGGAATGGTCTTGAGGTGGATGTAGCCGCGAAAGTCGTGGTCTTCGCGCAGCTGGCGCGCCACCTCGATCACCTGCTCCATCGTGTGGTCGGGCGACTTGATGATGCCGCTGGAGAGGAACAGGCCCTCGATGCAGTTGCGGCGGTAGAAGTCGAGCGTGAGCTGCACCACCTCTTCGACGCGGAAACGCGCGCGCGGCACGTTGCTCGATGCGCGGTTCACGCAGTAGAGGCAGTCGTACTGGCAGTGGTTGGTGAGCAGCACCTTCAGGAGCGAGATGCAGCGGCCATCGGGCGCGTAGCTGTGGCAGATGCCGGCGTCCTCGGTCGAGCCGATGCCGCGTCCGCCGAGCGAGTCGCGCTTTTGCGAGCCGCTGGACGCGCAGGAAGCGTCGTACTTGGCGGCGTCCGCAAGGATGGCGAGTTTGCGCTGGAGGTCCACGGGCGCCTTCGAGTTGAAAATACTGTATGAATATACAGTTTCGAAGAAGCCCTTGTCGGAGAAAGCCGCGAGCTTGCCGCGGCGAATTGCCCAGCGGCTGATCCCTGGGCTACGCTCGCCCGCAGATGACGTCCCCCTCTTTCTTGCGCGGCACCGCAGACCACCGCCTGATTTCCACCAGCCTCGCCGAGGGCGGCCTGGCCGCCACGTTCAACACGCCCGACGGCACGCCGGCCTTCGCCGTACGCTGGCACGGCAAGGTCCACGGCTACCTCAACCAGTGCCCGCACGCGGGCGGCCCGCTCGATTTCGAGGGAGAGGTGCTCGAAAGCTCGGGCCGCTTCCTGATGTGCGCCCGGCACGGCGCGATCTTCGAGCCGGACACGGGCAAGTGCGTGGGCGGCCCCTGCCGCGGCGCGCGGCTGACAGCGCTGGCGCTGCGCGAGGATGCGGACGGCAGCGTCTGGCTCACCGATTGACCACCCCAACCCACCCAGGAAACGCATGAACACACTTCGCCCCGGCACCCTTTCGATCTCGACCATCGCCTTCGCAGCCCTGCTCGCCGGCTGCGGCGCCATGACCCCCGCCACCGGTGGCAAGACGCCCACCGGCATGAAGGTCACCTCGACCGCCTTCGCCGACAACACCGTCATCCCGGCCGAGCATGCGGGCGTGGGCGACTGCGGCGGCAAGAACGTCTCGATGCCGGTGGCGTGGGCGCAATTGCCCGCCAAGGCGAAATCGGTCGCCGTGCTGCTGTCGGACCCGGACGGCGCGCTGGGCCTGGGCGTCTCGCACTGGGTGGCCTACAACATCCCGGCCGAACGCGGCCAGCTCAAGGCGAACGAGACAGGCGGCTTCACCGTGGGCACGAACGTGGCGGGCGCCACGGCCTACCGCGGCATGTGCCCGCCGGTGGGCGACCATCCGCATCACTACGTGCTGACCGTGGTCGCATCCGACCTGGCACCGGGCGCGCTGCCGGCCGGGCTTACGCGCGATGCGCTGCTTGCGGCGCTCAAGGGCCATGCGCTGGGCGGGCAGAGCGTGGTGGGGCTCTACAGCCGCTAAAGTCGCGAACTCCTTTTCTTCACCACGGTGCGCAGCGATGCGCGTTTCCGATGCGCCGCTTCGCCGCTCCTCTTGTTCTCGTCGCCACCGCACTGGCCGCAGGCTGCGTGTCTCGGCCCGCGCCCCGGGTCACTTTTCTCAACGACGGCGTGCTCAAGTCGCCCAGCGCCCAGGATGCGGAAAACTACTGCCGCAACTTCGGCGCACCCATGCGCTTCCTGAGCGCCGAGGGCTCGGAGGTGCCGGCCGCCCAAGTCCCCGCCGGGGAAGTGATCTACCGCTGCGACTGATCGGCCGGCTGCGCATCCGGCGCCCGCACCCGCTCGAGGATGAAGTCGATGAAGGTGCGGATCGCCCGCGTGTGCTGCCGGTTCGGCATGTAGAGCATGAACATCTGCGTGCCGAAGATGGAGAGGCGCCAGTCGTCCAGCGTGGTCAGCACCTCGCCCTTGCGCACGTCTTCCTGCACCACGTAGTCGGGCACCAGGCCGATACCCAGGCCGGCGAGAACGGCCTGACGCAGGAACAAAAAGTTTTCTGAAATCAGCGTCGGCTCCAGGATCACCTCGCGCCGCGTTTCCCCCTGGTAGGCCGACACGCGCAGTTGCCGGCCGATGACGGCGGCCGTGACCACGGGCGCGCCCTGCAGTTCGTCGAGCTGCACGGGCAGCGGATGTTTTTCCGCATAGGCGCGTGAAGCGCAGGCCACGTAGCGCACCGGTCCCAGGTCGCGCGCCACCAGGTTCTGCGGCGGCTCGGGAATCACGCGCACCGCGATGTCGACTTCGTCGCGCAGCAGATCCTCGATGCGGTTTTCGAACACCACGTCCAGCACGATGCCGGGGTACTGCCGCTTGAAGTCGATGAGCCAATCGGCCATCACCAACTGCCCGTAGCCGCTGGGCACGCTCAGCCGCACGCGGCCCTGCAGGCCCTCGCCCAGCGTGGTGACCGATTCGCGCGCGGCCAGCAGTTCGGTCTGGATGGCCACGCCGTGCTGGTAGAGCCGCAGGCCGATTTCGGTCGGCTCGGCGCGCCTGGTGGTGCGCCGCACCAGCTGCGCGCCGACCGAGCGCTCCAGCTGGTTCAGGTGGTAGCTGACGTTGGCGCGGCTCATCTTGAGCCGGCGTGCGGCGGCGCTCAGGTTGCCGGCGTCAAGGATTTCCACCAGCAGGGTGAGCGATTGCAGGTCCATGCGGCGATTGTGTCAAAAATTCTTTGACAGTCTGTCAACCGTCTATGCAATTGTCAAAGCGCCGGTGCGGGCCAAGAATGCGGGGTTCACCCCAGAGCCTCGGACCTCTCTTGCTTTGCGCATCTCGCACACGGCATCGGGGCCCGCCAACGCAAGAGACAAGCACATGGCCACCACCGCTTCGAGCACCCCCAGCCCCTCCACGTCTTCCGGTCCCGTCACCTTCGAGCGTCAAGGCGACGTGTTCGTGGTGGCCATCGACAACCCGCCCGTCAACGCCTTGGGCGTGGATGTGCGCCGCGGCCTCGTGGCCGCCATCGGCGCGGCGGAGGCCGACAGCGCGGCCAAGGCGGTGCTGATCGTCGGCGCGGGCCGCAACTTCATCGCGGGCGCGGACATCCGCGAGTTCGGCAAGACGCCGCAGCCGCCGTCGCTGCCCGAGGTGTGCCTTGCGATCGAGAACTGCTCGAAGCCGGTGATCGCCGCCATCCACGGCGCGGCCCTGGGCGGCGGGCTCGAAGTGGCGCTGTCGGCGCACTACCGCATCGCCTCGCCCACAGCCAACCTGGGCCTGCCTGAAGTGGCGCTGGGCCTCTTGCCCGGCTCTGGCGGCACGCAGCGCGCGCCGCGCCTCATCGGCGTGAAGCCTGCCCTCGAACTGATGCTCAGCGGCCGCCATGCGGGCGCGAAGGAAGCGCTCTCGCTCGGCCTCGTCGACCGCCTCGGCACCGAAGCCGACGCGCGCGCCGAAGGCCTCGCCTACGCGCAGGAACTGATTGCCGCCAAGGCCCCGGTGCGCCGCACACGTGAAGCCGGCGGCCTCGCCGACAAGGAAGCCAGCCGCGCCGCGCTCGAAGCCGCGCGTGCCGACACCGCCAAGAAGAGCCGCGGCCTGTTCTCGCCGATGAAGATCATCGAAGCCGTCGAGGGCGCGCTCGCGCTGCCCTTCGACGAAGGCATGGCGCTGGAGCGCAAGCTCTTCATGCAGTGCATCGACAGCCCGCAGCGCGCCGGCCTGATCCACGCCTTCTTCGCCGAGCGTGAAGTGCTCAAGGCGCCCGAGACCAAGTCCGCCAGCCCGCGCAACCTCGAATCGGCCGGCATCGTCGGCGGCGGCACCATGGGCGCGGGCATCGCGGTGGCGATGCTCGACGCGGGCCTGCCCGTGACCATGATCGAGCGCGACGAACCCAGCCTCGCGCGCGGCCGCGCACACGTTGAGAAGGTCTACGACGGGCTCATCAAGAAGGAACGCATGACGCCCGAAGCTAAGGCCGCCGTCATGGCCCGCTTCTCGGGCTCCACGAGCTACGACGCGCTCGCACAGGTCGACATCGTGGTCGAAGCCGTGTTCGAGGAAATGGGCGTGAAGAAGGCCGTGTTCGCCGAACTCGACCGCGTGTGCAAGCCCGGCGCCGTGCTCGCCACCAACACCTCGTACCTGGACATCGACGAGATCGCGGCGAGCATCTCTCGCCCGCAGGACGTGGTGGGCCTGCACTTCTTCTCGCCGGCCAACATCATGAAGCTGCTGGAGATCGTGGTGGCCGCCAAGGTGAGCGCCGACGTGGTGGCCACCGGCTTCGAGCTCGCCAAGAAACTGAAGAAGGTGCCGGTGCGCGCCGGCGTGTGCGACGGCTTCATCGGCAACCGCATCCTCGCGGTGTACCGCCAGGCGGCCGACCACATGATGGAAGACGGCGCCTCGCCCTACCAGATCGACGAGGCCGTGCGCGAGTTCGGCTACCCGATGGGCCCTTTCCAGGTGTCGGACCTCGCGGGCGGCGACATCGGCTGGGCCACGCGCAAGCGCAAGGCCGCCACGCGCGATCCGCAGGCGCGCTACGTGCAGATCGCCGACCGCATCTGCGAGCGCGGCTGGTTCGGCCAGAAGACGCAGCGCGGCTACTACCTGTACCCCGAGGGCGCGCGCACCGGCTCGCCCGACCCGGCGGTGCTCGCCATCATCGACGCCGAGCGCGAGCGCGCGGGCATCGTGCGGCGCAGCTTCACGAACGAGGAAATCATCCGCCGCTACATGGCCGCGATGGTCAACGAGGGCGCCAACGTCGTGCTCCAGCGCATCGCGCTGCGCCCGCTGGACGTGGACGTGACCTTCCTCTACGGCTACGGCTTCCCGCGCCACCGCGGCGGTCCGATGAAGTACGCGGACACCGTGGGCCTGCCCAAGGTGCTGGCCGACATCCGCGAGTTCGCCAAGGAAGACCCGATCTTCTGGAAGCCGTCGCCGCTGCTGGTCGAACTGGTCGAACGCGGTGCTGATTTCTCTAGCCTCAATAAATCCGAGTAAACAGGAGCATCCCCATGCGCGAAGCCGTCATCGTTTCCACCGCCCGCACCCCGCTCACCAAGGCGCACCGCGGCGAATTCAACATCACCCCCGGCGCCACGCTGGCGTCCTTCGCGGTGAAGGCCGCGGTCGAACGCTCGGGGCTGGACCCGGCATTGATCGAGGACGCGATCCTCGGCTGCGGCTACCCCGAGGGCACCACGGGCCGCAACATCGCGCGCCAGTCCATCATCCGTTCGGGCCTGCCGATCAGCATCGCCGGCACCACGGTGAACCGCTTCTGCGCCTCGGGCCTGCAGGCGATTGCCATGGCCGCGGGCCGCATCGTGGTGGACGGCGCGCCGGCCATGATCGCGGGCGGCGTCGAAAGCATCTCGCAGATCCGCGGCCGCAGCCCCGGCGATGGCGGCGACCTCACCCTGGACCCGTGGATCGTCGAACACAAGCCCGATCTCTACATGACGATGATCGACACGGCCGACATCGTCGCCAAGCGCTACAACATCAGCCGCGAGGCGCAGGACCGCTTCTCCGCCGAAAGCCAGCGCAAGACAGAAGAAGCGCAAATCGCCGGCCGCTACAAGGACGAGATCGTCGCCTGCACCACAACGATGGCGGTGACCGACAAGGAGACCAAGGAGGTCACCTACCGCGAAGTCACCGCCACCGAAGACAACTGCAACCGCCGCGGCACCACCTATGACGCGCTCGCCAAGCTCAAGCCGGTGATGGGCGAAGACAGGTTCATCACGGCCGGCAACGCCTCGCAGCTCTCGGACGGCGCCTCGGCCTGCGTGCTGATGGAAGCCAAGGACGCGGAGCGCGCCAACATCCAGCCGCTGGGCGCCTTCCGCGGCCTGGCGCTGGCCGGCTGCGAGCCCGACGAAATGGGCATCGGCCCCGTGTTCGCGGTGCCCAAGCTGCTCGCGCGCCACGGCCTGAAGGTCGAGGACATCGGCTTGTGGGAGCTCAACGAAGCCTTCGCCTCGCAGTCGATCTACTGCCAGGACAAGCTGGGTATTCCGTCGGAACTGCTCAACGTGAACGGCGGCGCGATCTCCATCGGCCACCCCTTCGGCATGACCGGCGCGCGCCTCACGGGCCATGTGCTCATCGAAGGCAAGCGCCGCGGTGCGAAGTACGCGGTGGTCACGATGTGCATCGCCGGCGGCATGGGCGCGGCCGGCCTGTTCGAAATCTACTGAGGAGCCAGCGATGGACCTGAACTTCACCCCCGAAGAAGAAGCCTTCCGCGCGGAAGTGCGCGCCTTCCTCGCCGACAAGCTGCCGGTGCGCCTCTCGGCGAAGGTCAGCGGTGGCCAGATTCTCAGCAAGGCCGACATGCAGGAATGGCACGCCATCCTGAATGCGCGCGGCTGGCTCGCCGACCACTGGCCCGAGCAGTACGGCGGCCCGGGCTGGACGGCGGTGGAGAAGTTCATCTTCGAACACGAATGCGCGCTGGCCTTCGCGCCGCGCATCGTGCCCTTTGGCGTGAACATGCTGGGGCCGGTGCTCATCAAGTACGGCAACGAGGCGCAAAAGCAGCGCTGGCTGCCGCGCATCCTGGACGGCTCCGACTGGTGGTGTCAGGGCTATTCGGAACCCGGCGCGGGCTCCGACCTTGCGGCCGTGAAGACCTCGGCCGTGCGCGGCATCGACGCGCAAGGCGACCACTACATCGTGAACGGCCAGAAGACCTGGACCACGCTGGGCCAGCACGCCAACATGATCTTCTGCCTGGTGCGCACCAACCGCGAGGCGAAGAAGCAGGAAGGCATCAGCTTCCTGCTGATCGACATGACCTCGCCCGGCGTGGAAGTGCGCCCGATCATCACGCTCGACGGCGAGCATGAAGTGAACGAAGTGTTCTTCTCCGACGTGCGCGTGCCCGCCGAGAACCTCGTGGGCGAAGAGAACAAGGGCTGGACCTGCGCCAAGTACCTGTTGACCTACGAGCGCACCAACATCGCGGGCGTGGGCTTCTCGGTGGCCGCGCTGGAACAGCTCAAGGGCATTGCGGCGAAGCAGGTGAAGAACGGCAAGCCGCTCGCCGAAGACCCGTCGTTCGCTGCGCGCATGGCGCGTGTGGAGATCGACCTGGAGAACATGAAGACGACGAACCTGCGCGTGATCGCGGCCGTGGCCGGCGGCGGCGTGCCGGGTGCGGAGAGCTCGATGCTGAAGATTCGCGGCACGGAAATCCGCCAGGAGATTTCGTCGCTGGCTCGCCGTGCGATGGGCGTCTACGGCCGGCCCTTCGTCGAGGAAGCGCTGCACGACGGCTTCGACGGCGAGACCTTCGGCCCTGCCTATGCGAAGGCCGCCGCCGCGCGCTACTTCAACAACCGCAAGCTGTCGATCTTCGGCGGCTCCAATGAAATCCAGAAGAACATCATCTCCAAGATGATCCTGGGCCTTTAAAGGAAACGCCATGAACTTCGAACACACCGAAGATCGGCGCATGCTCGCCGACAGCCTCAACCGCTTCATCGCCGAACAGTACGCCTTCGATGCGCGCGACCGCATTGCGAAGTCGGCGCACGGTTTCAGCAAGGAAACCTTCCAGCAGTTCGCCGAACTCGGCGTGATCGGCGCGCTGTTCAGCGAAGCCGATGGCGGCTTCGGCGGCGGCGGTTTCGACATTGCCGTGGTCTTCGAGGCACTGGGCCGCGGCCTCGTGGTCGAGCCGCTGCTGGGCGCGGCGATGGTCGGCGAGGCACTGGCCACCGCCGGCAGCGATGCGCAGAAGGAAAAGCTCGGCGACATCATCAATGGCGTGACCGTCGCAGCCTTCGCGCATGACGAAGCCGACACGCACTACGAGCGCACGCGCGTTTCGACCCGCGCCGAGCGCAGCGGCGATGGCTGGGTGCTGAACGGCGCCAAGGCCGTGGTGCCGCAGGGCGAGCAGGCCGACATGTTCCTCGTCTCCGCGCGCACCTCGGGCAATGTGGACGACGAAGCCGGCATCTCGCTGTTCCTCGTGCCCGCGAAAACCGCCGGCCTCACGGTGCGCGGCTGCCCCGCCATCGACGGTGGACGTGTCGCAGAACTCACGCTCGATGGCGTGAAGCTCGGCGCCGATGCATTGCTCGGCGCCGAAGGCCAGGGCTCTGCGACGCTCGAACGCGCCATCGGCCGCGGCGTGCTGGCGCTGTGCGCCGAAGCCGTGGGCGCCATGGAAGCCGCCAAGACCGCAACGCTGGAGTACCTGCGCACGCGCAAGCAGTTCGGCATCCTGATCGGCAGCTTCCAGGCGCTGCAGCACCGCATGGCCGACCTGCTGCTCGAAATCGAACAGGCCCGCTCGGCGGTGATCAACGCCGCAGCCGCCATCGACGGCACGGACCGCGTGGCGCGCGAGCGCGCGCTGTCGGCCGCCAAGTTCAGCATCGGCCGCATCGGCGCGCTGGTGGCCGAAGAAAGCATCCAGCTGCACGGTGGCATCGGCATGACGTGGGAGCTGCCGCTGCCGCACTACGCCAAGCGGCTCGTGATGATCGACCACCAGCTCGGCGATGAAGACCATCACCTGCAACGCTACATCGCGCTCGGCAAGGAGCTGGCGGCATGAGCGAGAACAAGACGGTCCTGATCTCCCAGCAGGGCGCGGTCCGCATCCTGACCAACAGCAACCCCGGTGCGCGCAACGCGATCACGCCGACGCTGTATGCCGAACTGTCGGCCGCCCTCACCGATGCGCAGAACGACCCCGAAGTGGGCGCCATCGTCTTCACCGGCGCAGGCGATTTCTTCTGCTCCGGCGGTGACCTCAACCTCTTGGCCAAGCGCCGCGAGTTGCCCGCTTCGGAGCGCCGCGAAAAGCTCGAAGGCCTGCACGACCTGATCCGCGCGATCCGCGATTGCGGCAAGCCGGTGATCGCCGCTGTCGAAGGCGGCGCGGCGGGCGCCGGCCTGTCGATGGCCATGGCCTGCGACATGCTCGTGTCGGCGCGCGATGCCTTCTACACGGTGGCCTACGTCAAGGTCGGCCTCACGCCGGATGGCGGCGCGACCGCCTTTCTTTCGGAGTTCGTCTCGCGCCAGGTGCTCACCGAGATGTGCCTCACCGGCGACCGCATGCCCGCCGAGCGCCTGCATGCGCTGGGCGCGATCAACCGCCTCACCGACAAGGGCGCCGCGCTGGCCGAAGCGATCGCGCTCGCGGCCAAGGTGGCCGATGGTCCGCAGCGCGCGAGCGCACGCATCAAGACGCTCTGCCGCCAGGCACACCGCGCGACGCTCGAAGAGCAGCTCGAAGCCGAGGCGGTGTACATGGTCGAATCGCAGGCCGACGCCGAAGCGGCCGAAGGCATCGGCGCGTTCCTCGGCAAGCGCAAGGCGGATTTCGTCACGCTGCGCCACAAGAAGCAGGACGCGTCCTGACGCCGCCCGCACTCACCCACCTTCCTGCCTCGCACCCCGTGCGGGGCTTTCTCGTTTCCAGGGAGTTGCCTTCATGCCATTGCTGAATTCATCGCTGCCGCTCGCCGGCGTGCGCGTCCTCGATCTGTCCCGCATCCTCGCGGGCCCCTGGTGCGGCATGGTGCTGGCCGACATGGGCGCCGAAGTCATCAAGGTGGAGCACCCGGGCCGCGGCGACGACACGCGCGACTGGGGCCTTCGCGTCGGCAAGACCGAGACCGCCTACTTCAACAGCGTCAACCGCAACAAGCGCTCGGTCACGCTCGATCTGCAGACGCCCGAGGGCCAGCAGATCGCGCGCGACCTTGCGAAGCAGTGCGACGTGGTGATCCAGAACTTCAAGTTCGGCGGCATCGACAAACTGGGTCTCGGCTACGAGCAGCTGAGCAAGGAACAGCCCGGCCTCATCTACTGTTCGATCTCGGGCTATGACCGCACCGGTCCCGAGGCCGCGCGGCCCGGCTACGACCTCGTGGTGCAGGGCGAGGCGGGCCTCATGGCGCTGAACGGCGAGGCGAACCAGCCGCCGCTGAAGTTCGGCGTTGCCGCCGTGGATCTGTTCACCGGCATGTACTCGGCGCAGGCCATCCTCGCCGCGCTCTACCAGCGCGAGAAGACCGGCAAAGGCCGGCATGTGGAGATGGCGCTCTTCGACTGCGGCCTGATGATCACCGCCTACTACGGCCTCGAGGCGCTGCTGATGGGCGAAGACCCGCCGCGCTACGGCAACTCGCATCCGTCGATCGTTCCCTATGGCGTGTTCGACGCGGCCGACGGTCCGCTGGTCATCACCGTGGGCAACAACGCGCAGTTCGCGCGCTTCTGCACCGAAGTGATCGAGCGGCCCGATCTCGCGGCCGATGAGCGCTTCAAAACCAACATCCTGCGTTCGGCGAACCGTGCAGTGTTGCTGCCGGAGCTGCACGCGGAACTGGCCAAGCGCCAACGCGCGGACCTGCTCGCCAAGCTCACCGCCTCAGGCATTCCGTGCGGCGAAGTGCTGGGCCTCCTCGAAGCGCTGCAGTCGAAGCGCGCGACCGACGCGGGCCTCGTGACCACGCAGCCGCATCCGGTGGCCGGCACGGTCAACGTGCTCGCACCGCCTTACCGTTTCGACGGCGAGCGCCTGCCGGTGCGCAGCGCGCCGCCCACGCTGGGCGAAGGCACGCACGACGTGCTCCAGTCCCTGCTCGGCCTGTCGGACGACAAGCTGGCCGCGCTCAAAACAAGTGGCGTCGTCTGAAGAAGACGCCTGTGCATTCCTGATCCCGATCTCCTGAAGCAATAGAAGTCCATGGCCTCCCTCCGTAATCCCTTTCGCCGCGCGCTCATCGCCCTGGCTCTTCCCCTCGTCACCGGCGCTGCCTTCGCGCAAGCCTGGCCCGCCAAGCCGATCACGCTGATCGTGCCCTTCCCGCCCGGCGGCCCGACCGATGTGGCCTCGCGCATCGTGGCGCAGAAGATGTCGGTCGCGCTCAAGCAGAACATCGTCATCGACAACCGCAGCGGCGCCTCGGGCACCGTGGGCGCCGCCGCCGCGGCACGCGCCGCACCCGACGGCTACACCTTCGTGATGCTGGCCACGCCGACGCTGCTGGCGGCGCACCTCTACGGCCCCACGGGCTACGACATCTTCAAGAACTTCACGCCCGTGGGCTCGGTGTACGACCTGCCGATCGTGCTGGTGGTGAACCCGAAATCGCTGCCCGACGTGACCACCCTGCAGGGCCTGATCGCCAAGGCCAAGGCCGAGGGCGGCAAGCTCAACTACACGACGGCCGGCGCCGGCAGCTTCGGCCACCTGACGACCGAGCAGCTCAAGACCATCGGCAAGTTCGACATGCAGCACGTGCCCTACCGCGGCAGCGCGCCGGCCGTGACCGACCTCATCGGCGGCCAGGTGCCCGCGATGTTCTCGGACCTCGTCGGCGTGCTGCCGCACGTCAAGGCCGGCAAGCTGCGCGCCATCGCGGTCGGCTCGGGCCAGCGCGTGAGTCTGCTGCCCGATGTGAAGACGGTGGCCGAGCAGGGCTTCCCCGGTTTCGACGCCACCTCGTGGGGCGGCCTGCTGGCGCCGGCCGGCACGCCCAAGGACGTGATCGACCGCATGAGCGCCGAGCTCAAGACCGCGCTGGCCGACAAGCAGGTGCAGGAGAAGCTCGAAAGCGTGGGCTCCTTTGCGGCCTACCGCACGCCCGAGCAGACCGGCGTGCGCATGCGGGAGGACTTCGAACGCTGGGGCAAGGTCATTCGCGACAACAAGATCACGAACCAGTAAAACTGCAGCCACCCGTCCGCAGCCGGCCAGACGACAAAGGAGACAGACAACATGACAACAGGCAACGACAAGAACAACAACACGGGAACGGCCGGTGCGCCGTTCCGCCCCCTGTTCCCGGTGCGCGGCCTCGCCGACATCCGGCGGCTGGAAGAAACGCCGCTCGAAGAAGCACTCACGGTGCGCAGCACCTACGAGCTGTTCCGAAACTCCGGCGCGGCCTTTGGCGACAAGACTGCACTCACCTTCTTGCGCTCCGGCAATCCGGCCGACGAACCGATCCGCTGGTCGTATGCCGAACTGCTCGCGGGCATCCACCAGACCGCGAACCTGCTGCACACGCTGGGCGTGGGACCCCAAGACGCGGTCGCGGTGTTGCTGCCCGGTTGCCTCGAATACCACCTCGCGCTCTGGGGCGGCGAAGCGGCCGGCATCGTGCAGCCGCTCAACCCGCTACTCACCGACGAGAAGCTGGTGGCGCTGATGACCGCAGCGCGCGCGAAGGTGTTGATCGCCTATGGCTCAGATGCCGAATCGGGCATGTGGTCGAAGGCGATGCGCCTGCACGGCCAGGTGCCCACGCTCACGACCGTGCTGCGCGTGGCGCCGCATGACGAGACGCCGGGCGCTGCGGGTACGTTGCCCGAAGGCGTGGCGGAGTTCGGTGCGCTGCGCGCCGCGCAACCGAGCGACCGCCTCCTCAGTGGCCGCGACATCGCCCCCTCCGACATCGCCGCCTACTTCCACACCGGCGGCACCACCGGCGCGCCCAAGCTCGCGCGCCACAGCCACGGCGCGCAGGTGTTCACCGCCTGGGCCAGCGTGCAACTGGCGGGCATGAACGAGAACGGCATCTCGATCAACGGCTATCCGCTGTTCCATGTGGCGGGCGTGCTGCCGGCTTCGCTGTCGGCGCTGTCGGCGGGCGTGGAGGTGATCATTCCGACGCCCTCGCTGCTGCGCAACAAGGAGGTGCTGGCCAACTACTGGAAGCTGGTCGCGAAGTACCGGCCGACCTCGCTCTCGGCCGTTCCCACGGTGCTCGCGGCACTGGCGAACGTGCCGCTGGACGGCGCGGACATTTCCTCGATCACCTACTGCCGCACCGGCGCTGCCGTGCTCGCGCCCGAGCTGGCCGCGCGCTTCGAGCGGCTCTTCGGCCTGCATGTACACGAGAGCCTGGGCATGACGGAGATGGCCGGCATCTCGACCATCACGCCGCCGGGTGTGAGCGGGCCTGCCGGTTGCGTGGGCTTTCGCCTGCCGTACTCGCAGATCCGCATCGTCGCGCTCGACGAGAACGGCAACGCGAGCGACCGCGACGTGGCGCCCGGCGAGCAGGGCATGGTGCTCTTCAAGTCGCCCAATGTGTTCTCGGGTTTCGTCGATCCTGCGGACAACGCCAAGGCCTTCACCGCCGACGGCTGGCTCGCCACCGGCGACCTGGGCTGGATGGACAGCGAGGAGCGGCTCAACCTCACCGGCCGCTCGAAGGACCTGATCATCCGCAGCGGCCACAACATCGATCCCAAGACGATCGAGGACGCGCTGGGCGCGCACCCGGCCGTGCAGCTGTGCGCGGCAGTCGGCGCACCCGATGCCTATGCGGGCGAGTTGCCGGTGATCTTCGCGACGCTGGTGCCCGGCGCCTCGGCGACCGAAGAAGAACTGCTCGCCTTCACCGCCGCGCGTGTGGACGAAGCGCCCGCCAAGCCCAAGTGGGTGTCGGTGATCGGCGCGATGCCGATGACCAACGTGGGAAAAATCTACAAGCCCGAGCTGCGCGCAATGGCCGCGCAGCAAGTGGTGCTCGCGACGGTCGGTGAGATTTGCGCCGAGCTGGGTGCGAGCGATGCGGCACGACCTGCGGTGACCACCGAAGGCGAAAACCTCGTGCATGTGCAGATCGACGCCGCCGCGGCAGGCGCACTGGCCGCAACGCTGCAGGAGCGGTTGCAGAAGGCGCTGGCCCCGCTGCCCTTCAAGACGCGCATCGCGCTGAAGTGAACGGCCTCAGGAATTCCAGAAACCGAACGAGAGACAAGCCATGACCCATCAAGCTTCCAACCGCCGTGCGCTGCTCTGTGCCGCCGCATCGACCGCCGCGCTGTTCGCAATGGCCCCCGCCCACGCACAGGCGCCCTACCCGAACAAGCCGATCCGCCTCGTCGTGCCTTTCCAGGCCGGTGGCGCCACCGACGTGCTCGCGCGCGTGCTCGGCCAGAAGATGTCGGCGGGCCTCGGCCAGCCCGTCGTCATCGACAACAAGCCGGGCGCGGCCGGCATCATCGGCACCGATGCGGTCGCCAAGTCGGCGCCCGATGGCTACACCATCGTCTTCTCGCTCAGCAACGCGCTGCTGACCAACGAGTTCCTCTACGACAAGCTGCCCTACGACACGCAGCGCGACCTCACGCTGGTCTACCAGGTGGCGATGGGTCCGCTGGTGCTGGTGGTGCATCCGAGCGTGCCGGCCAAGACCGCGCCGGAACTGCTGAAGTACGTTGCCGCGAACAAGGGCAAGGTGGCCTACGGTTCGTACGGCGTGGGCGCGTACCCGCACCTGGCCGGCGCGCACATGAGCCTCACGCAGCAGGCCGACATGAACCACGTCGCCTACAAGGGCGAGGCGCCGATGATGCAGGACCTCATCGGCGGGCAGATCCAGATGGCCTATGCAAGCGCGCTGGTGGCCAAGCCGCACATCGACGCGGGCAAGGTGCGGGCCATTGGCGTGAGCGGCGAGCGCCGCATGGCCGCGCTGCCCGATGTGCCCACGCTGGCCGAGCAGGGCCTGAAGGACGAGGCCTACCGCGTGAGCGGCTGGCTCGCCTTCGCGGTGCCTGCCAAGACGCCCAAGCCCATCGTGGACCGCATCGCCGACGAAGTGCGCAAGGCCTCGCAGCAGCCCGACGTGCGCGAGCGCATCGCGGCCATGGGCTTCGAGCTCAAGGACAGCTCGCCCGAACTCTTTGCCGCCGCGTGGAAGCAGGAGCGCCCGGTGTGGGAGCGGCTCATCAAGCAATCGGGCGCGAAGCTCGAGTGAACGAAGCTCATCTGATTTTTTGAAGGAACAACCATGAAGATTCTTGTGCCTGTCAAACGGGTCGTCGACTACAACGTGAAGGTGCGCGTCAAGAGCGACGGCACCGGGGTGGACATTGCCAACGTCAAGATGAGCATGAACCCCTTCGACGAGATCGCTGTCGAAGAAGCGGTTCGCCTGAAGGAGAAGGGCGTGGTCACTGAAGTGATCGCCGTCTCCTGCGGCGATGCGAAGTGCCAGGAAACGCTGCGCACCGCGATGGCCATCGGCGCGGATCGCGGCATCCTGGTCGAAACCACCGAAGAACTGCAGCCACTCGCTGTTGCCAAGCTGCTCAAGGCGCTGGTCGACAAGGAACAGCCCCAGCTCATCATCCTCGGCAAGCAAGCCATCGACGACGACGCCAACCAGACCGGCCAGATGCTGGCCGCACTCGCCGACCTGCCCCAGGCCACCTTCGCCTCCAAGGTCGACCTGGCCGCCGACAAGGTCACCGTTGCACGCGAAGTCGACGGTGGCATGGAAACGCTGACCCTCACGCTGCCCGCAGTCATCACGACCGACCTGCGCCTGAACGAGCCGCGCTACGTCACCTTGCCCAACATCATGAAGGCCAAGAAGAAGCAGCTCGATGTCTTCAAGCCCGAAGACCTGGGTGTCGATGTGAAGCCTCGCCTGAAGACCCTGAAGGTCAGCGAGCCCCCGAAGCGCGGTGCCGGCATCAAGGTGCCTGACGTTGCAACGCTGGTGGACAAACTGAAGAACGAAGCGAAGGTGATCTGAACATGACCGCACTTGTTATTGCCGAACACGACCACGCGACCGTCAAGCCCGCGACCCTCAACACTGTGACCGCAGCACTGGCTTGCGGTGGCGACGTCCACGTGCTCGTGGCCGGTGCCAATGCCGCCGAAGCCGGCAAGGCCGCAGCGCAGATCGCAGGCGTCGCCAAGGTCATCGTGGCCGACAGCCCGAGCCTGGCCGAGAACCTCGCTGAAAACGTCGCTGCTCAAGTCCTGGCCATCGCCAGCAACTACAGCCACATCCTGTTCCCCTCCACCGCCAACGGCAAGAACGTCGCCCCGCGCGTGGCCGCCAAGCTGGACGTGGCGCAGATCAGCGACATCACCCTGGTTGTCAGCCCCGACACCTTCGAGCGCCCGATCTACGCCGGCAACGCGATTGCCACCGTGCAGAGCAGCGATGCCACCAAGGTGATCACGGTCCGCACGACCGGGTTCGATGCAGCCGCAGCAACGGGCGGCAGCGCCACCGTCGAAACCGCTGAAGGCGTCGCAGACAGCGGCAAGAGCAGCTTCGTCGGCCGCGAAGTCACCAAGAGCGAACGCCCCGAACTGACCGCCGCCAAGATCATCGTGTCGGGCGGACGGGCTCTGGGCAGCGCCGAGAAGTTCACCGAAGTGATGGCTCCTCTGGCCGACAAGCTCAACGCGGGCCTGGGCGCCAGCCGCGCCGCCGTCGATGCGGGCTACGCCCCGAACGACTGGCAGGTAGGCCAGACCGGCAAGATCGTCGCGCCGCAGCTGTACATCGCAGCGGGCATCTCGGGTGCGATCCAGCATCTGGCCGGCATGAAGGACTCCAAGGTGATCGTGGCGATCAACAAGGACGAGGAAGCACCGATCTTCAGCGTCGCCGACTACGGCCTCGTGGCCGACCTGTTCGTGGCCGTGCCCGAACTCGTCAAGGCTCTGTAAGGCAGGCGGCGAAGGATGAAGACCCGCATCACCGAACTGCTCGGCATCCGCTATCCCATCGTGCAGGGCGGCATGCAATGGGTAGGCCGCGCCGAGCTGGCCGCGGCCGTGTCGAACGCCGGCGGCCTGGGCATCGTGACGGCGCTCACGCAGCCCACGCCCGACGATCTGCGCAATGAGATCGCGCGCACCCGCACGTTGACGACAAACCCTTCGGCGTGAACCTCACGATCCTGCCCGCGGTGAAGCCGCCGCCGTATGCGGAGTACGTGCAGGCCATCATCGACAGCGGCATCAAGATCGTCGAGACCGCGGGCAACAGCCCGAAGGATTTCATCGAAGCGCTCAAGCGCCACGACGTGAAGATAGTGCACAAGTGCACCTCGGTGCGCCATGCGCTTTCGGCAGAACGCAATGGCGTGGATGCGGTGTCGGTGGACGGCTTCGAGTGCGCGGGCCATCCGGGCGAGGACGACGTGCCCGGCCTCGTGCTGCTGCCGATTGCGGCGCGCAAGCTGCGCATTCCGATCATTGCCTCGGGCGGCATCGCCGACGGTCGCGGCATGGCGGCCGCGCTGGCGCTGGGCGCCGAGGGCGTGAACATGGGCACGCGCTTCTGCGTGACGCAGGAAGCGCCTATCCACGCGAACATCAAGCAGGCGCTGGTCGATGCGACCGAGCGCGACACCAAGCTGATGTTCCGCACCATGCGCAGTACCGCGCGGGTGTTCCGCAACGCCATCTCCGAAGAGGTGGTGGCGACGGAGAACCGCCCCGGCGGCTGCGAATTCGAGGAAGTGCGCCCGCTGGTGGCCGGCGCGCGTGGCCGCGCGGCGCTGGAGTCGGGCGAGGTGCAGAACGGCGTGGTCTCGGCCGGCCAGTGCATCGGGCTGATCGACGACGTGCCGACCTGCGCGGAGCTGATCGAGCGCATGGTGCGTGAATGCCGTGAGCATCTGGACCGGGCGCGGGGCTGGATGGACTGAGTCTTTCTGCTCGCATCCGGGGGCGCTCACGAGGTCTGCTTACGGCGCATTGCGGAAGCTGCATTTGTTGGCGGTTGCCGAGACTTCGTGCCGCATGGAACGGCGACTTGCCGTGTTCTTCTTTAGAGTGAATGCCCCTGTCACTCGATACCCCAACAAGGGGAGAAGAAAGGCGCAACACACCAAGCCACCACCGAGATGTTTGAAGGCTGCTTGCCTCGCAGCAGGTTGTCGGTGCGAAAGCAGCGATGCAAATGCGAGGTTTCAAAAGGCGACGGCCAGGGTGTTACGAGCACCCCAGCCGTCTAACCAAGTTCGTGCACACACCTTGAAAGGAAACGCACAAAAATGGCTACCAAGACTATAGCCCGGCCTCGCACGCCGGTAGCTTCCGAAGACAACGCCCAAGACCCGGCGGATCTTCTCGAAAACACACTCTCTCAACTCGAAGCTCTTCTGTGGGTTTGCCACGGGGAAGACATCGACTGGTGCAGCGGGGACGGGCCTCGACAACTGGACAACGTGCTTTGGCTTGCGGCTGAACTTGCTCGCAAGGCTGGGGAGCTGTTTCAGGTGAGCGAGATGGCGCGACGCGGAGCGCTTGAGACTGGCGGTTAGCGGCTGGTCTGCGGGCTGCGGGTTTCGCGGCCCGCCCTGGCGAAGGCGGCGTGAATTTTCTTGCGGCTTAATGAACCCGCAGCACCTCAAACTGCCGTCGGCTTAGAGCCACCTGTATCGACACCTCATCACCCTCGCATTTGCCCAGCATGGCCCTGCCCAAAGGTGCTTCGCTGCTGATGACCTGAACGAGCTGAGCGCCGCTGACCAACGTCATGCCGCCCCCATTCGGACCGAGGAAAAGCTGTTGCTGCTTGTCGTCGGAATCGACCAGGCAGACCAGCGCGCCGATCTCTATACCTTTGCTGGCGTCGTAGGGAGGCGGGCGGAATCGGCGCCAGTTGGCCATTGCCTGGCGGATCGCTTCGGCGCGCCGAGCTTGGCCAGTGGCCAGGTAGGCGGCTTCGAGTCCCAATGTGTCGTATTTGTTTTCGGCGACGTTCTCTTCGTGAGTCGCCGTTTCATGGGCCGCCCGCACTGCCTGCTCGGCTTGCAGCAGGTCTTCAGCGAGCCGTTCCAACACCTGTTGTTGAAGCAAGAATTTATCCATGACGAAAGGTCGGCATCTCGAGCAAGCGGGGGGTAGGTTTTGAATATGAAGGGATCCAGAACCCTTCGACGCTTATGTTGGCTGCAGGTTAACTTCATCTCAGCTATGGGCCCATCCGCGCCGTTTCGCTGCCTGGTGTGGAACGGCAGCAGACAGTCTGAAGCGTGCGTACGCGAAGGACTGCTGTGTAGCGATCGCGGTCTGTCGTGGGTCTGCAATTGACGTCCGCTTCTTGCTGGTGAATTGCCCTTCAACACGGCTGCTCCAGCTACCAGCGGGAAGAAAAGCTGGCCGCAAAAGCCGGGGCGATTCAGTTCGCCCTGTGCTGTTAGCCTTACATGGTCGGCAGCGCCTCTGCCACGCCAACTCCGGCCATCGTGCCCAATTTTAGAAGTGACCTCCATGACCAGCCCGCTGTACAACGCCTCCGTTCCCGTCATGCAGCAGATGCTGCGCGCCCTGTCCGACGTGCTCAAGAAGGCCGAAGATCACGCGACGCAAAAAAATATCGATCCCAATGCGCTGCTGCAGGCGCGGCTGTTCCCTGACATGTTTCCGCTGGTACGCCAAGTACAGATCGCCGCAGACTTCTCCAAGGGCATTGCCTCCCGCCTGGCTGGTGCCGAGGTGCCGTCCTGGCCCGACACTGAGGTCAGCTTCGCCGACCTGCAAGCGTTGATCGCCAAGCTTTGGCCCATATCGGCTCCTTCAAGTCGGAGCAATTCGATTCAAGCGAGAGCCGCGAGATCGTATTGCGCCCCGGCACCCCCAAGGAAAAGAAGCTGACCGCAGGCGCATATCTTCTGCACTATGGACTGCCGCAGTTTTTCTTCCACGTGACCACCACCTATGCCATCTTGCGCCACAACGGTATTGAGATCGGTAAGCGCGACTACATGGGTGCCTACTGACCCAAGACAGACAGGAGTTCAGCCACTCTGGCCACTGCGCTCGATAGCAACTAGAGCCTCCGTCGCTGCGCGATTTCAGCTAACTGTGGATGGAGGCTTTATCTACCCCAATTGGCTTGGCGCCTGGTCAAAGCTGACCAAATGTCTGCTGCGTTGGTCTGTGAATTACACGGTCGACCAGTTGCGAACGTTCGACGTTGGTCTGCTGATGGCGGCTATGCAGCGGTATCCGTCCGTCGAACACCTGTGCCCAACGGCGGCTTTGCTTCGTAACGCCGTCACTGAGCCGCACTCGCACGCTCAAGGTCGGCAGCGATAGCAGTCAATCATGCTCGGCATTGACGGCTTCCCTTCAAAGGGCAACCGCCCCCTGCCGGAACACACTTGTGGCCGCAGCCCGCAGTGATTACCAGCAGTCTCATTGGAATTCAGCTCCGGCGCCCTGGCATCGTGCGAACAAGTGGTCGGCCGCCATCTAAGCCATGGGGTCGCTCGCTAGACTGACGGTATCCCCCAAGGCACGAGGTTCATCTTGCACAGCATCCCGTTCGAAATCCCGCCGCCCAAGAACGAGGCTGACTTTGAGCGCATGTGCGCGCAGGTCTACGGTGTCGTATTCGACGACCGCATGCCGAAGATGAATGGGCGCCGTGGGCAGGTGCAAGGCGGCGTGGACGTGTTTGTCAAACAGGCTGGCATCGGCAGGGTTGGCATTCAGTGCAAGAAGTACACGATAAAGGCTGTCAAGTGGGCGGACGTGGAAGAAGAGGTCGGCAAGGCCGACGTCCACAAGACGCCCATCAAAAAGCTCATTCTTGCTACGACGGCACCCAACGACGCTCCCCTTCTGAAGAAGGTGCAGGCCTTGTCGGATGAACGAGAGGCTAAAGGCCTGTTCTCCGTTGAAGTCGAGTTTTGGGACGACATCTGCAACCACATTGACCGCTTCCCTGTTTTGCAGGATAGCTACGCGCCACAATCTCCCGGCGCCGCGTATCACCGCCAAGAAACTGTGCTGGGTACCCTTCAGGAACTTGCTATGGAGACTGGCGCCACATTGCGCAGCCTCGCGAGCCTCCCGACCGCACGTCCCGATTCGACCGACCGACTTATCTCAAACCAACTTGACCGGACCAACGAACTTCTGAAGGCCGGGAAGTACCGCGATGCCCTCGAGCATCTGGCAGTTGTCGGTAAGGACCTCGGACCGTTCGACGCTCACCAGAAAGCTCGCTGGCACCTACAGCGAGGCTTGAGTCTCTGGTTCGCACGCGACAACGACCAAGAATCGTCAGCCTTGTTCCTTAAGGCCTTCGAGCTATTCCCCGACGACGAACGCATGGCAGCCGCAAACATACGCGGCCTGATGATGCACACGAAGTTGGAGGAGGCGCTTGCCGCTGGTGAGGCAGCGGTCGAGCGGTTCCCCGGGTCCCAGCAGGTCTGGTTCGCGCTGGCAAACGTCAGGCTCCTGCAGGGCGAGGCGCTTCGCATGCAGGATGTTCCGGAAGATCTCCAGAAAGAGCCTGATGCGCTCCAATTCATCGCCCAAGCAGAGCTCAAGGCAGGGAACGTCGAGGAGGCGATCCGACTTAGCCAAGATGCGGCAAAGTCACCGGCTTCCGGCTTCTTCATCCGTGCGACTGCGCTACAGATCGCCGTCGAATGCGGGTCGCGGTTCCCCGTCGGCGCAATGGTAGACGCTCTACCCAAGCGCGAGGAGAGCGCGCTGCGGTTTGCTGTTGACTTGTTTGCGCCGTGGCACGAACGGCTCTGGTCCATCCAGTCCGAGTCAGTCAGCAAGGTGGTCACCCACCTTGGGTTCGCGCTACTCATGCTTCACAGGTTCTCTGAAGCGTTGGCGCTCGCGCAAGAAGCAGAAGCCCATGGGCACCACGGGACTGAAGTGGTGCGGATTCAGATTACAGCGCTCGCCGAACTCGGCAGAGACGATGAAGTCCTTAACCTAACCGCGAGCCGGTTGTCTGAGATGAACCCTTCGTGTCTCTCGGTAGTTGGCCCTGTTGCCGCCAAGATGGGCAACGTTGCTCTCCTTGAACGGGCATTGGCTGCCGCAAGAGCATGGGAGCCCGTCGACGACGAGACCGTTGAACTACTTGCTGCATTGCGCTGGGACGCTCTGTCCCGCATCTCTCAGCAGGAGCTCGCAGTCAAGGAAATCCTGGCTGCGAAGGTGGAACTTGGAGCGAGTCTGATCGCCGCATGCGTTGCTGCGCGCGTGCTGCGTCGGGCAAACCGCGCTCTCGAAGCCGAAGCTGTCGTTGAGCGAGCGAAGACCTTAGTGCCCCCCGGCAGCAGCGAAGGCCAGCGCTTGATGTTGGCCGAACTGCTATTCAACTTTGAGCAGTTTGCAGAAGCTGGTCGGCTGTTTGAACAGCTGGTCACGCCGGGCCGGCTGTCCGCCATTCACAACAGATTGCTCGCGTGTCACGTGAAGTCCCGCAGCAGGCGGAAGGCTAAGGAGCTTCTTGCTGGGTTCCCTGTCGAGTGGATTGAGAACGAAGAAACCAGAGCTCTCGCAATTGAGCTCGGCCAGGACGCCGGCGACTGGGCCTTCCTACGCCCCCTCGTTGAGGCGCACGTCAAGAAACACCCCGCCCATCCTGGCAGTTGGCTCTTTCGAGTTGGAGTGAGCTTGCACTCCTCCTCACCGGCCGAATTTCAGAACGACTTGCGTACAGTCCCTGAATTCCTCGACGGGCCGATTCGTGCAACCGCGCAGCTTGCGTCGCTTGAACTCCGCTACGGAGAACTTGAACGCGGTATGCGGCGGCTGTACCGGATGGTTCGACGCAATCTGGACGAGCCCGAAGCGCTGTCGGCCTACTTAATTTCTGTGGTTGCAGCTTCGGCAAACCTCCCTTACATGTCGGAAGTTCTGCCCGCGGTCGCAGCCGGTTGCTGCGTCAGTTTGCGTGACGAGTTCGGACATGTGACTCGGGTGGTTCTTGACCCATCGGACGTAGGCGACTTGCCCAAGCGCGAAGGCTACGCAGCCTCGGACTCGACCTACGCGGTGGCTCTTGCGGGCGCGGTGGTTGGCCAGGAAGTCAACCTACCCGCTCTGGCCTTCGGAGAGACGCCTCGGTATACGGTCGTGGCCATCGGGTCCGCGTACAGACAGATTCTTCAGGTAGTGCACGAGCGTGCTCATGCTCTGGGCGGCCTGCCCAACATGAAAATGATGCATCTCGGCAAGGATGGCGACGATCAGATAGACCTGACGCAGATGAAGGCCGAGGTGATGCGATCTTCGGAGGTTTCGCGCCGGCTTTTTGAAGCTTATGGCAAGGGGCACATGACGCTCTCAGGCTTTACCGAAGCTCGGGGCCGTAGCGCTGTTGAGGCCGTGCTCGGATGGCCCTCAGAAGGGCCGCCCATTTTCGTCGGGGCAGGAATGGCAGAAGAGCGCGAAATCGCATTGGAACTGCTAGCTCGGAAGGACGCGGTATACGTAGTCGACGCGCTCACGATTGCAGAGCTTGTCAGGCTAGAGGTTCAAGAGGTTCTGGGACATCTCCCGCGTGTCATCGTGTCTCCAGTCACGAAGGGAAAGCTGGAGGAACGGCTGCGCGAGGTGGAGGTAGACCGAAGCGTCGCCACCAGCACAGAAGTTGACGGGGAACTAGCAATCATCGAGCACGATGCCACCTTCCACAAGAGACGGCTCGAATTCTTCCAAGCAGCCGTCGCCGCTGTCGAGAAATACTGCGAGGTTGTACCGGCGTATGGGGAGCTAGAGACCGATGAGGAACTGCCTCGTCTTGCCGACGTGCTTCAAGATGAAGAGATGGAAGTACTGCTCCTCGCACGCGCAACCGATGCGACCTTGCTGACACTAGACGGTCGGCTTCGAATACTGCTTGAGGTCGCCGCCAAAGTTCGAGGAGTCTGGCCGCAGGCAGTTCTGATGCACTGCGGGAACAAGGGACTGCTTGACCGGGTGAAGGTCATGCAGGCGACGGTGCGACAGTTCTTATCTAACCGTAGCTTCGTCTCCTTGGGGGATGCGGACCTTACGTGGATGGTCCTGCAGGGAGGCGCCTACCTGCAGCTCGGGATGCGGCGCTTTAAGACTTACCTCGCATCTGACGCAATTGACTTTCCGTCCGCGACTTCGGTCGCCTTCAGTTTTCTTCGTCAGCTGGGCAAACTCCGAGTACATCTTGGTGCCTTCGGCGAAATCTTTGAACACGTGCTTGAAGCTGCATTGCGCCACAAGCAGTGCCCCAAGGACTTCGATGCCCAAGTGGCCGCCTTTGTAGTGGAGATGACGGACGAACTAAACCCTGGCGCATTTCACCTTTACGGAGGCGTCAATGCGATTCCGCTGCAGCGAGCCAAGTTGCATCAGCAGTATCTCGCTGGGCGTTACAAGAGGGCGAAACAGCGTACAAGCGAACCTGCCCTGGACCGCTCAATCGCCGTCCGCGTTCTTTTCTGCAGTGTCATTCCATGGGTGGTCGAAGACAAAGCAAAGCAGCAGGCCGAGGCAGCGGCAGAGGAATTGAACGCTTCGCGAGGTGAACAGGTGGCGGAAGCTAGATCGGACAAGGACGTCAACATTGATGGAGATTCGGGTTCAACTGAAGCCGTATGAAAATAGCTTCCAACAGCTTGTTCAAGTTCGTGCGCGATCAACGCTACACGCGTCGACACGACCCGATAACGTCAAGATGTCGCCATCAACGACTGCTCTTCGAGAAAGCGGTCAATGTGCAGCGCCTCCGAAAAGGTCGGCTTTCATTCTGAAGCGAACATTGAACGTAGTCATATCAAAGTCGACCGCGACCAACACCAACCCTTCGGACCTCTGCTTGTCCACCCCCCGTCTCTCATAAAGGCTGAGTGGTACGCCCCCGCACGTCCACCTGCAATCTGCCACAGCGGTCGAGCAGCCAACCTCACGCCCGCACTCATCGTGCGCAGGGCATCGGGCAATCCCGCAGCGAAATCAGGAGGAGCGAAGCGGGGGACATTCGCGGAGGGGAGTACCCGGCGGCCTGTGCACACGCCCCGGAAGCGCCTTGGCCAAGCCCCGAAAGGAAGAGCCCAGCTAAGGAAACCCCCGATGCATGAATGGTCATCGACCCTCTAGCATCGGCGGCTGCTCCCCCTTGTCGAGGTGTACGGACCGCGTCCCGGCGTCCGCCCGGTGACATGGCGCCTGCCTCACCTGCCCTTCCTGCGATGACAACTCCTCCCGAGCCCGGCCCCACGCTGGACGCCGCCAGCCCCCTCCCTCCCGACATCGAAGCCGCCGACGAACCGACCAAGGTTCCGCTCGCCATCGAAGACTGGCTCACCGTCATCATCATGGGCGCGCTGGCGCTCATCACCTTTGCCAACGTGCTGGTGCGCTACTTCACCAGCTCGTCCTTCGCGTGGACCGAGGAGTTCTCGGTGTTCCTCATGATCATGCTGGCGCTGGTGGCCGGCTCGGCCGCGGTGGCGCGCGACCGGCACATCCGCATCGAGTACTTCTCCGAAAGCGGCTCGATGGCGCGGCGGAAGCGCCTTGCGCAGTTCGGCGCGCTGATGATCGCCATCCTCTTCGGCCTGATCGGGGCGCTCAGCATCCGCATGGTGTGGGACGACTACCGCTTCGAGGAAACCACGCCGGGTATCGGACTGCCGGCCTGGTGGTATTCGATCTGGCTGCCGATCGTGTCGTATGCCATCGCGGGGCGCGCCGTCGGCCTCATGGTCCGCCGCGTCCGCAAGACCAACTACGCCTCCGACGCACCGAAGGGCGACAAGCCATGATCGCCACCCTGCTCTTCGTCGCCTTCGTCGCGATGATGCTGGTGGGCGTGCCCATCGGCGCCGCACTCGGCCTGGCAGGCGCCGCCTGCATCGCGCTGGCCAACAGCGATGCCCAGTGGTTCGGCCTGCTGGCCGTGCCGCAGAACTTCTATGCGGGCCTGGGCAAGTACCCGCTTCTGGCCATTCCGATGTTCGTGCTGGTGGGCTCCATCTTCGACCGCTCGGGCGTGGCGCTGCGGCTGGTGAACTTCGCGGTCGCCATCGTGGGCCGTGGCCCCGGCATGCTGCCGCTGGTGGCGATTGCGGTGGCGATGTTCCTCGGCGGTATCTCGGGCTCGGGCCCGGCCAACGCCGCCGCCGTAGGCGCGGTGATGATCGCGGCCATGTCGCGCGCCGGCTACCCGGCCGCGTTCTCGGCCAGCGTGGTGGGGGCCGCCGCGGCCACCGACATCCTGATTCCGCCGTCGGTCGCGTTCATCGTCTATTCGGTGCTGGTGCCCGGCGCCTCGGTGCCGGCGCTGTTCGCGGCCGGCATGATCCCCGGCATCATGGCCGGCCTCGCGCTGATGATTCCGGCGGTGTGGCTGGCCCGCAAGCACAAGATGGGCGCCCTCGAAGCGACGCTGCCGCGCCCGCCGTTCTGGAAGAGCTTTCGCGAAGCGATCTGGGGCCTTGCGGCGCCGGTGCTGATCCTCGGGGGCATGCGCGCGGGCTGGTTCACGCCGACCGAAGCGGCGGTGGTGGCGGTGTTCTACGGCCTCTTCGTTGGCATGTGCATCCACCGGACGATCAAGGTGCGCGACCTGTTCGTGATCCTGCGTGAATCGGGCGAACTCTCGGCGGTCATCCTGCTAGTGGTGTCGCTCGCGGGCATCTTCGCGTACTCGCTCTCGACGCTGGGCATCATCGATCCGGTCACGCGGGCCATCGTGAATTCGGGGCTGGGCGAATACGGCATCCTGGCGCTGCTGATCCTCTTGCTCATCACCGTCGGCATGTTTCTCGATGGCGTGTCGATCTTTTTGATCTTCGTGCCACTGCTGCTGCCCATCGTGCAGTACTACAAATGGGACCCGGTGTGGTTCGGCGTGATCCTCACGCTCAAGGTCGCGCTCGGCCAGTTCACGCCACCGCTTGCGGTCAACCTCATGGTCTCTTGCCGCATCGCCAAGGTGCGCATGGAAGAGACGGTGCGCTGGGTGGGCTGGATGCTGTTCTCGATGTTCGTGGTGATGGTGCTGGTCATCGCATTCCCCGAACTGGCGCTCTGGCTGCCGCGCAAGCTGGGCTACTGATTTTTTCGTTCCACATTTCGTTCCATCTACAAAAGAGGAGACCTTCCAATGAAATTCCGCCGCACCCTGCTGGGCCTTGCCGCTGTCGCCGCCACGCTCGGCCTCTTCTCGACCGGCGCGATGGCGCAGGCCGCCTACAAGCCCGAGTACAAGATGTCCCTGGTGCTGGGCCCGCCCACGCCGTGGGGCCAGGCCGGAAAGATCTGGGCCGACCTCGTGAAGGAACGCACCCAGGGCCGCATCAACATCAAGCTGTACCCGGGCGTGTCGCTCATTCAAGGCGACCAGACGCGCGAATTCAGCGCGCTGCGCCAGGGCGTGATCGACATGGCCGTGGGCTCGACCATCAACTGGTCGCCGCAGGTCAAGCAGCTCAACCTGTTCTCGATGCCCTTCCTGATGCCCGACTACGCGGCCATCGACGCGCTCACGCAGGGCGACGTGGGCAAGGAAATGTTCAAGACCCTCGACAAGGCCGGCGTGGTGCCGCTCGCCTGGGGCGAGAACGGCTACCGCGAAATCACCAACTCGAAGAAGCCGATCAAGTCGCCCGAGGACCTGAAGGGCATGAAGATCCGCGTGGTCGGCTCGCCGATCTATTCGGACATGTTCACCGCGCTCGGCGCCAACCCGACGCAGATGAGCTGGGCCGATGCGCAGCCCGCGCTCGCGAGCGGCGCGGTCGACGGGCAGGAGAACCCGCTCTTCCTGTTCACCGTGCTCAAGATGCACACCGTGGGCCAGAAGTTCGTGACCACCTGGGGCTATGTGGCCGATCCGCTGGTCTTCGTGGTGAACAAGGAAATCTGGGCCTCGTGGACGCCGGCGGACCAGGCCCTCGTGCGCCAGGCCGCCATCGATGCGGGCAAGCAGGAAATCGCGATCGCTCGCAAGGGCCTGGTGGAAGCCGACAAGCCAGTGCTCAAGGACATCGCCGCCATGGGCGTGACGGTGACCAGCCTCACGCCGGCCGAGCGCGAAGCCTTCGTGAAGGCGACGCGGCCGGTGTACGACAAGTGGAAGTCGACGGTGGGGGCCGACCTCGTCGCACAGGCTGAGAAGGCGATTGCCGCGCGCAAGAAGTAAGCGGCGTTTTCGCAACACTGCGGGGCCTTCGATGGCCTCGCCGAAGCCCCGCTTGCGGGGCTTTTCTTTTGCCGGTTGCGCACTTTCAACTGCAACGAAAATGGCGGGCGAAATCCTTGGTTTGCGGATCGCCCGATGCCCCGTGGCAGAGGCCCAAAACACGCCTTCGATTTCATGCCGCCGACGCGAAATGCTCTGGCAGACTGGTTTTCACCGCGCGTTTTCTCGCGCTTCAAGGAAGCCATTTCATGCCCCTCTCTTCGCGCTGGAAAGCCGATATCTTCTCGTTCCTTCTCGCGGGATTCGCCCTCTTGATGACCACCAGCATCGCCCCGACCGCAGCGCACGCCGCCGACGCCAACACGGTGCACACGCTGATCATCGACACCGACCCGGGTGCCGATGACGTGATCGCGCTGCTGTTCGCCATGGCATCGCCCGAGCGGTTGAAGATCCAGGCGCTGACCACGGTGGCCGGCAACGTGCCGCTCGCGAAGACCTCGCGCAACGCGCGCCTCGCACGCGAATGGGCCAGGCGCCCCGACATTCCGGTCTACGCCGGCGCGCCGCGCCCCTTGCTGCGCACGCCGATCTACGCGGCCGACGTGCACGGCAGCGAAGGCATCACGGGCGTGCAGGTGTTCGAGCCGAAGCAGCCGCTGGCCGAGGGCAACGCGGTCGACTACCTCGTCCGCACGCTGCGCGCCGCGCCCGAGAAAAGCGTGACGCTCGCGATGCTCGGGCCCGAGACCAACCTCGCGCTGGCGCTCACTCAAGCTCCCGATATCGTGCGCGGCCTGCGCGAGCTGGTGCTCATGGGTGGCGCGCATTTCAACGGCGGCAACATCACGCCGACGGCAGAGTTCAACGTGTTCGCCGATCCGCATGCGGCCGAGATCGTGCTCAAAAGCGGCGTGCCGATCACCATGCTGCCGCTGGACGTGACGCACAAGATCCTCACGAGCCCCGAGCGCATCGCGAAGCTGCGCGGCCTCGGCAACCAGGCAGGCAAGACGGTGGCCGACATCCTCGATGCCTATGTGCAGCACGACATGCAGTACTACGGCCTGCCCGGCGGGCCGGTGCACGACGCCACCGTCATCGCTTATCTGCTGCAGCCTTCGCTCTTCAAGGGCAAGAAGGTGAACGTGGAGGTCGACAGCCGCGAAGGCATCGGTTTCGGCCAGACGGTGACCGACTGGTACGGGGGCCTCAAGCGCCCGGCCAACGTGAACTGGATCGCCGAGGGCGATGCGCAGGGGTTCTTCGATCTGCTGACGCAGAGGATTTCGCGGTTGCCCTGAACCTGCGCGCCCCATGAAAAAAGCCACGCTGCACAACAGCGTGGCTTTTGTCTTTGCGCCGCAGCGGATCGATCAGTGCTGCAGGATCTTGTTCAAGAAGTCCTTGGTGCGCGGCTGACGGTTCTCGGGGTGGTTGAAGAACTCGTCCTTCGGGCAGTCTTCCAGGATCTTGCCGCCCACGTCGATGAAGATCACGCGGCTCGCGACCTTGCGGGCGAAGGCCATTTCGTGCGTGACCACCATCATGGTCATGCCTTCCTTGGCGAGGGCCACCATCACGTCGAGCACTTCGCCGACCATCTCGGGGTCCAGCGCCGAGGTGGGCTCGTCGAACAGCATCACGATCGGGTCCATCGACAGCGCGCGGGCGATCGCCACGCGCTGCTGCTGGCCGCCCGACAGCTGGCCCGGGAACTTGTCCTTGTGCGCCATCAGGCCCACGCGGTCGAGCATCTTCAGGCCACGGGTCTTGGCTTCGTCGGGTGAGCGGCCCAGCACCTTGATCTGCGCGATCGTGAGGTTCTCGGTCACCGACAGGTGCGGGAACAGCTCGAAGTGCTGGAACACCATGCCGACCTTGGAGCGCAGCTTGGGCAGGTTGGTCTTGGGGTCGTGCAGCGGGATGCCGTTGACGGTGATCTCGCCCTTCTGGAAGGGCTCGAGCGCGTTCACGGTCTTGATGAGCGTGGACTTGCCGGAACCCGACGGGCCGCACACCACCACCACGTCGCCCTTGGAGATGTTCACCGAGCAGTCGTTGAGCACCTGCACCGGGCCATACCACTTGGAGACGTTCTTGATTTCAATCATTTTTTCGGACATTTCTTTCTCTCCGGTTCAGCCACTCAGCGAATGATGGCGATCTTCTTGTGCAGGCGCTTGACCAGCCAAGAAAGGGCGTAACACATGACGAAGTACACGACGGCTGCGAGCAGGTAGGCCTCGATCGGACGGCCGAAGTTCTTGCCGGCGGTCTCGAAGCCCTTGAGCATGTCGTAGGCGCCGATGGCGTAGACCAGCGAGGTGTCCTGGAACAGGATGATGGTCTGCGTGAGCAGCACCGGCAGCATGTTGCGGAACGCCTGCGGCAGCACCACCAGGCGCATGTTCTGGCCGTAGGTCATGCCGACCGCCTGCCCCGCATTCACCTGGCCGCGCGGGATCGACTGGATGCCCGCGCGCATGATCTCGGAGAAGTACGCAGCCTCGAACGCGACGAAGGTGATCACGGCCGAGATTTCGGAGCGGTAGTTCGAACCGAGCGAGCCGAACAGCGAATAGAACGACGCCGGCACCAGCAGGAAGAACCACAGGATCACCATCACCAGCGGAATGCTGCGCATGCCGTTGACGTAGATGGCGGCGGGCGTGTCCAGCCACTTCTTGCCCGACAGCCGCATGAGCGCGAGAAGTGTGCCGAAGATCACGCCGCCGATCGTGGCCACCACCGTCAGCATGATGCTGAAGTAGAAGCCCTTGACGACGAAGTTGCTGATGACGTCCCAGTTGTAGAACGACAGGTCGAGATTCATCATGTCAGTGGCCTCCGCCGCCGGCGCTGGCCGAAACGATGAAGCCCGGCACGCGGGTCTTCTTCTCGATGAACGCCATGAGCCGGTTGATGGCCAGGGCCGACACCACGTAGCACGCCGTCACCGCGAGGTAGACCTCGATGCCGCGCGAGGTTTCTTCCTGCGCCTGCATGGCGAACATGGTGAGCTCGGTGACCGACACGGCGAACGCGACGGACGAGTTCTTGAAGATGTTCATCGTCTCGCTCGTGAGCGGCGGGATGATGATGCGGTAGGCCATCGGCAGGATCACGTAGCGGTAGTACTGCACCGTGGTGAAGCCCACCGCCATGCCCGCATAGCGCTGGCCCTTGGGCAGCGCCTGGATGCCCGAGCGCACCTGCTCGGCGATACGCGCGGAGGTGAAGAAGCCCAGAGCCAGCACCACCAGGATGAAGCTCGGCACGCCCTTCATCACCGGGACCATCGCCGGAATGACGTGGTACCAGAGGAAGATCTGCACCAGCAGCGGGATGTTGCGGAACAACTCCACCCATGCATTGCCGAATCGCACCAGCCACGGGCTGTCGGGCAGCGTGCGGATGATGCCGACCAGCGAGCCCAGCACGAGCGCCACGACCAGCGCCAGCAGTGCCACGGACACCGTCCAGCCCCAGGCCGAAAGCATCCACTGCCAGTAGGTCGGATAGTCCCCACCCGGGTCCTGCAGGAACACCTGCCAATCCCAGTTTCCCATTTCTTAACTCCTTCACCGTCTTCGAAAAAACCGTCTCTTGAAAAGAAACGCCCACCTTGAAAGGTGGGCGTCATTCACGCAGCGACGCGCCGATTATTCCTTGACGACGTACTCTTCAGCCGGCTTGTCGTTGGGGTTGGCCCAAGCGTTCTTGGTGGCTTCGCCCAGCGGCAGGTTGATGGTCACGTTGGCCGGGGGAATCGGCTTCAGGAACCACTTGTCGTACAGCTTGGCCAGCTCGCCCGACTTGGCCTGTGCCTTGATGCTGTCGTCCACGGCCTTCTTGAAGGCGGGGTCGTCCTTGCGGATCATGATGCCGATGGGCTCGACGGCCAGCACGTCGTTCAGGATCTTGTAGTCCTTGGGTGCCTTGGACTTGGCGGCCAGCGAAGCCAGGATCGAGCCGTCCATCACGAAGGCGTCGGCGCGGCCGGTTTCCAGCAGCAGGAAGCTGTCGGAGTGGTCCTTGCCGTAGACCTCCTTGAAGCTCAGGTTCTCGGCACGCTTTTGCTTGCGCACGGTCTGCAGCGGCGTGGTGCCGGTGGTGGTGGCGACCGTCTTGTCCTTCAGGTCGGCCAGCGAGTTGATACCCGAGTTGGCCTTGACGACGATCTTGGTTTCTTCGACGTAGGTGGTCACGCCGAAGGCCACGTCCTTCTGGCGGGTGGCGTTGTTGGTGGTGGAGCCGCACTCGATGTCCACGGTGCCGTTCTGCACGAGGGGGATGCGGTTCTGCGACGTCACGGGCTGGTACTTGACTTCGAGCTTCTTGCCAGCGGCCTTCTCGAGGTCCTTGATGATGTTGGCGCAGACGTCGTAGTGGAAGCCGGTGTACTGGCCGTTGCCCAGCGTGTACGACAGGCCTGAGGATTCACGCACGCCTTCGGTGATAACGCCCGAGGCCTTGATCTTGGCCAGGGTGTCATTGGCCTGAGCGAAGGCGCCGCTTGTGGCGAACGCCGCGATTGCCAATGCCATTGCTTGTTTTTTCATGCAGATAACTCCTGAGGGTGACTGAAACAGATACAACTAAATTTTAGACACTCATATTTTGCGTGATACCCGGACCAACCCGGTGCATCCGGGGGGCATCCCGCCGTGCCTTGCACCGGCCGTGCGCATTGCGGCGCCAGCCTGGTGCGATCCTGCCTCCTGGCATTGTCCGACTTTCACTAAGCAGCCTTTGTGCCCGAAGGCTCGGCAGCCGGAGGAACCGGGGCAGCGGACAGGCGCACCGGCTGGGTGAGGTTCTCGGGAATGAGCAGCGCCTCCATTTCGGCGCGCGTCATGATCCCCAGCGACTCGGCCACCAGGTCGATCGGCCCGCCGGTGGCGAGCGCCGTCTTGGCGATGAGCGCGGCCTTCTCGTAGCCGATGAGCGGGTTGAGCGCGGTGACCAGCGTGACCGACTCGCGCACACGCTTGGCCAGGAATTCGCGGTTGGCCTCGATGCCGTCCACGCAATTGAGCTGCAGCGTGTTGCAGGCGTTGCCCAGGTGCTTGATGCTCTTGAAGAGGCTCCAGCCCATGATCGGCTCGAAGGCGTTGAGCTGGAGCTGGCCCGCTTCGGACGCCATGGTCACGGTGATGTCGTTGCCGATGACCTCGAAGGCCACCTGGTTCATGACTTCCGGGATCACCGGATTGACCTTGCCCGGCATGATCGAGGAGCCCGCCTGCCGCGCGGGCAGCCGGATTTCGCCGAAGCCGGCCTGCGGGCCACTGGAGAGCAGGCGCAGGTCGTTGCAGGTCTTGCTGAGCTTGGTCGCCACGCGCTTGAGCACGCCCGACAGCTGCACGAAGGCACCCGTGTCCTGCGTGGCCTCGATGAGGTTGGCGGCCTGCTTGAGCGGCACGCCGGTCTGCTCGGCCAGGTACTGGCAGGCGAGGTTGGCATAGCCGTGCGGCGCGTTGATGCCGGTGCCGATGGCGGTGGCGCCGAGGTTGATTTCCTCGATCAGCGCGCGGGCCTCGCCCAGGCGGGCCTCGTCCTCGCCGATCATGATCGCGTAGGTCAGGAACTCCTGGCCCAGCGTCATCGGCACCGCGTCCTGCAGTTGGGTGCGGCCGATCTTGAGAATGTCCTTGAACTCGAGCGCCTTCGCCTCGAAGCTGCGGCGCAACGCGGCCATGGCTTCGAGCAGCTTGCCGATGGCAAACCACAGCGCCAGGCGCACTGCCGTGGGGTACACGTCGTTGGTGCTCTGCGAGGCGTTGACGTGGTCGTTGGGATGCAGCACGTCGTAGCGCGCCTTCTCATGGCCGAGCTTTTCGAGCGCGAGGTTGCAGATCACCTCGTTCGCGTTCATGTTGGTCGAGGTGCCGGCGCCGCCCTGGATCACATCGACCACGAACTCGTCGAGCAGCTTGCCTTCGATGATGTCCTCGCACGCCAGGATGATTGCGGCGGCGCGGTCGCGGTCGATGGCGCCCAGGTCGGCATTGGCGCGGGTGGCGGCCTTCTTCACGTAGGCCAGCGCGCGGACCAGGTCGGGCATGGCCGAAATGCGGGTGCCGGAGATCGCGAAGTTCTCGACGGCACGCGCCGTGTGCACGCCCCAGTAGGCGGCGGCGGGAATCTGCTTCTCGCCGAGGAAGTCGTGTTCAGTCCGGAAATTGGAGCTCATACGGGGTTCCTCGGCTTAAAAAAAAGCACGCGAGTGGGGCGTGCCGTAAAGGGATGCTGTGACAGCAGTGAAAAACTGCCGCGACTGTAGTACCGCCGTGCTCAGGGCGCCAATGCTGAATGCGGGGGGGCTTATGCGCGGCATTTATAGATTGTGCGGCGCACAAATCCGGAGTCAACGGGCCGCAGGCTGGGTGCCGACGAGGTAAGACCACAGCGCGTCGGCCGTGCGCTTGGGCTGTGTGCCCTCGGAAACGGCCGCGACCTTGGCGGACCGCCCGGTGCCGGTCTTCACCGGTGCCGGCGCGCTCGGCCGCTCGCGGTAGGCGCGGATTTCCATCGTCGCCTCCAGGCTGTCGATCTCCGGCGGCAGCGCGCTCACCAGCTTGCGGGCCTTGATCTCCTTGCGCACCGCGCTCTGCGGCAGGAAGGCGATGCCGTGGCCTTCGAGCGCCATGACCTTCAGGCCTTCGGCCATGTCGGTCTCGTAGACGCGATCCAGGTGAATGGCCGTGCCCGACTCCTTGAGCAACTGGTCGACCACGCGGCCCAGGTAGGCACCGGGCGCATAACCCAGGTAGGGCAACGGCTGGCCCGGGCGGCCCGGCAGCCGGTAGCGCGGCGCGCCGTCGGCATCGGCCTTGACCCAGGGGGCCACGGTTTCCTCGCCCAGGCTGACCATCTCGTACTTGTTGTTGTCCAGCTGCAGCGGCTGCGAGGGATGGTGGTAGGCGATCAGCAGGTCGCAACTGCCTTCGACCAGCCGCAGCACCGCGTCGTGCACATTGAGCGCGATGAGCCGGCTCTTGATCGGCCCGAAGTGCTCGCGCAGGCTGGTGACCCACGAGGGGAAGAAGGTGAAGGCCAGCGTGTGCGGCACGGCGATCTCGATCACGTCCTGCCCGGCGGCCGAGTGGCCGCGCAGCATCGCCCGGGTGCTCTGCAGCGACTGCAGCATCTCGATGGCCTGGCTGTAGAGCGTCTGGCCCGCGGGCGTAAGGCGCGTCGGGTACGAGCTGCGATCGACGAGGTCGGTGCCGGCCCAGCCTTCGAGCGCCTGGATGCGGCGGGAGAACGCGGGTTGCGTCACATGCCTCAACTGGGCCGAGCGGCTGAAGCTGCGGGTTTCCGCCAAACTGATGAAGTCTTCTAGCCACTTGGTTTCCATACGCGGCGATTATGCGAGCGCCGCGCCATACTGGGCGCCCCTCCTTTTCCCGCATCGCCATGTCTTCAGACGACCTGCTCGACCTCAGCGCCACCGCACTTTCGCGCCGCATCGCGGCCCGCGACGTTTCTTGCCGTGAACTGATGCAAGCCTCGCTGGCCCGCATCGACGCCCTGAACCCGCGCTTCAATGCCATCGTCTCGCTGCGCGAACCCGAGCAACTGCTGGCAGAAGCCGGCGAGCGCGACGCCGAGCTGGCACGCGGCGAGCGGCGCGGCTGGATGCACGGCTTTCCGCTTGCGGTGAAGGACCTGAGCCACGCCGCCGGGCTGCCGACCTCGATGGGCTCGCCCCTGTCGCCACGCTCGCCTTCGCGCATCGACAGCCTTCACGTCGCACGAGCGCGCGCGGCTGGTGCGCTCGTCATCGGCAAGACCAACACGCCCGAGTTCGGCCTCGGCTCGCACACGTACAACACCGTGTTCGGCATCACCCGCAACGCCTATGCGCCGGAGCGCAGCGCGGGCGGCAGCAGCGGCGGCGCGGCCGTGGCGCTGGCCCTGGGCATGCTGCCGGTGGCCGACGGCAGCGACATGATGGGATCGCTGCGCAACCCGGCTGCCTTCAACAACGTGATCGGCATGCGGCCCTCGCGCGGGCGCGTGCCCGGCGACCCGGAGCAGGAGCTGTTCTTCCAGCAACTGAGCACCGAAGGCCCGATGGCGCGCACGGTGGAAGACGCGGCGCGGTTGCTCGCGGTGCAGTCCGGTTTCGACGGGCGCGTGCCGCTGTCGTCGCCGCACGCCATGCCCTCGGCCGACGACATCGCGCTCGATGGCGACGGCAAGGGCCTTCGCATCGGCTGGCTCGGCAGCGTGTGGCCCGACCTGCCGCTCGCGGCCGGCATCCGCGAACTCGGCGAGAAGGCGCTCGACACCTTCCGCAGCATCGGCTGCGACGTCGAGCCCTGCACGCTCGACGTGCCGCGCGAGCACAACTGGAGCGCGTGGCTGCGGCTGCGGCAACTGCTGGTCGGCGGCAAGCTTGGCGCGTACCTAATCGATCCCAAGCTGTTCGCGCAGCTCAAGCCCGAGGCGCAGTGGGAAATCGAGCAGAGCCGGCACCTGGATGCGGCGTCGCTGTACCAGGCATCGCTCTATCGCTCGAACGTGTACCGCGCGTTCCTCAAGCTCTTCGAGCGCTTCGATTTCGTCGTGGCGCCGACCGCGCAGGTCTTTCCGTTCGATGCCGAACTGCACTGGCCCGATTCGGTGGCCGGCGTGAAGAGCGACACGTACCACCGCTGGATGGAGATCGTCACGCCGTTCACGCTGGCGGGGCTGCCGACGCTGAATGTGCGCGCCGGCTTCGGCGAAGGCGGTTTGCCGATGGGGCTGCAGCTGGCCGGGCCGATTCACTCGGACTTGGACGTGCTGCGGCTCGGGCATGCGTATGACCAAGCCTGTGGATGGGGCGCCCACCGCCCGCCTGCCTTGGCTTGACTCCCTCCCCCGCTGGGGGAGGGCGGGGGTTGGGGCAAGCGGCGCATCCATCGGGCGCTCTGCCTGCCCCCATCCCAACCTTCCCCCAAAGGGGGAAGGGGCAAGACCTTCAGATCGGCGTGAGGACGCCGCTCCCCGCGAAGTGCCCTTGGGCATTCGCAAGGAAATGGTCCACCGACTTCTGCGTCGCCTCGGGCGACCAGCCGGCCATGTGCGGGGTGAGCAGGACGTTGTCGAGGCCCACGAGCGGCTCGGGCCGCTTGGGTTCGCTCTCGTACACGTCGATGCCGGCGCCTGCGATACGGTGCTCGCGCAATGCGGCGCCCAGCGCCTCGGTATCGACCACGCTGCCGCGGCCGATGTTCACGAGGTAGCCCTGCGGCCCCAGCGCATCGAGCACTTCGGCGTTGACCAGGTGCTTGGTAGCGGGCCCGCCCGGCGCGGCAAGGATCAGGAAATCCGCCCAGCTCGCGAGCGACTTCAGGTCGTCGAAGTAGCGGTGCGTCGCGCCTTCGCGCGGCTTCCGGTTGTGATAGCCGATCTCCATGTCGAACGCGGCCGCCCGCTTGGCGACCTTCTGGCCGATGGTGCCGAGCCCCAGGATGCCGAGCTTCTTGCCCGACACGTTCGGCGGCTGCGGAATCACTTCGCGCCACACGCCTTCGCGGCACAGCCGGTCGAGCTTGCGGAACTCGCGCACGATGCCGATGAGCAGGCCGAAGGCATGGTCGGCCACGCAATCGTCGTTGGTGCCGGCGCCATTGGCGGTCACGATGCCGCGGGCGCGCGTCACTTCGAGCGGCACGCCTTCATAGCCCGCGCCCAGGCAGCAGATCAGCTCGACGGCCGGCATGGCCGCGATTTCCTCGGGGGTGATGCCGATCACGCCGATGGTCAGCACCGCGCGGAACGTCTTGCCGCGCTCGGCCACCGCGGCAGCCCGCGTGGCGGCATCGAAGGCGTAGGTCACGTCGTAGACCTCGGCAATCTGGGCCTGGTGGGCGCTCGAGAGGCTGTTGAGCACCAGCAGGGGAATCTTGGTCGACACGTCTGAACTCCTGGATCGATGGGGAAAGGGTTGAATGATCGCGCTAGAGCAAAGGCGCTGCTTCGCTCTTCTGCAAAGCCCACATCTGGGCGTAGCGGCCCTGCTTGGCGAGCAGCTCGGCATGCGTGCCGCGCTCGACGATCACGCCCGCTTCCAGCACCAGGATCTCGTGCGCATCGACCACGGTCGACAGGCGGTGCGCGATGACCAGAGTGGTCTTGTCCTGCGCGGCGCTCTTGAGCTCCGACTGGATGGCGCGCTCGTTGGCCGAATCGAGCGCCGAGGTGGCCTCGTCGAAGATCACGATCGGCGGGTTCTTCAGCAGCGTGCGCGCGATGGCCACGCGCTGCTTTTCGCCGCCCGAGAGCTTCAGGCCGCGCTCGCCCACAGTCGTCTCGTAGCCCTTGGGCGTGGCCGAGATGAAGTCGTGGATGCGCGCGGCGCGTGCGGCGCCTTCGACCTCTTCGCGCGTCGCGCCGGGGCGGCCATACGCGATGTTGTATTCGACCGTGTCGTTGAACAGCACCGTGTCCTGCGGCACGATGCCGATCGCACGGCGCACGCTGGACTGCTGCACGGCACGGATGTCTTCGCCACCGATGGTGATGCGCCCCTGCTGCACGTCGTAGAAGCGGTAGAGCAGCCGCGCAAGCGTGGATTTTCCAGAGCCCGAGGGGCCGACCACGGCCACCGTCTTGCCGGCCGGGATCTCGAAGCTCACATGCTTGAGGATCGGCCGATCGGGCTCATAGGCGAAGCTCACGTCCTCGAAGCGGATGGTGGAGTCGACGCCCGCGAGCGGCTGCGCCGTGGGCGCATCGCGCACCTCGCGCTCCTTCTCCATCAGCACGAACATCTTGTCCAGGTCGGTCAGGCTCTGCTTGATCTCGCGGTAGATCACGCCCAGGAAGTTGAGCGGAATGTAGAGCTGGATCATGAAGGCGTTGACCATCACCAGGTCGCCCAGCGTCATGCGCCCTTCGACCACGCCCGAGGTGGCGCGCCACAGCATCAGCACCAGGCTCACGGCAATCAGCAGCTGCTGCCCAGTGTTGAGCATGCTCAGCGTGCGCTGGCTCTTGATGGCGGCCTTGCGGTAGCGGTCCAGGCTCGCGTCGTAGCGCCTGGCCTCGAACTCCTCGTTGTTGAAGTACTTGACCGTTTCGTAGTTCAGCAGCGAATCGACCGCGCGGCTCTGGGCCATCGAGTCGAGCTCGTTCATGGTCTTGCGGAACTGGGTGCGCCACTCCGTCACCGTGACCGTGAAGGTGATGTAGAGCACCAGCGCCGCACCGGTGATCCACACGAACAGCGAATCGAACTTCACGCCCAGGATCGTGAGCACCAGCGCCAGCTCGATGATGGTCGGCACGATGCTGTAGAGCGACATCGAGATCAGCGAATGCACCCCGCGCGTGCCGCGCTCGATGTCGCGCGTCATGCCGCCGGTCTGGCGCTCCAGGTGGAAGCGCAGGCTCAGCGAATGCAGGTGGCCGAACACCTCCAGCGCGATCTGCCGGGCGGTGCCCTCGGTGGCCTTGGCGAAGATCAGCTCGCGCAGCTCGCCGAAGAGCGCGGTCGAGAAGCGCAGCAGCCCGTAGGCCAGCAGCAGCCCGATGGGCACGATGAGCAATGCCTGCGCCATGTCCGGCTTGGGCGTCATCGTGTCGATCAGGTTCTTCAGCAGCACCGGCACGCCCACGTTGGCCACCTTGGCGCCCACCATGAACGCGAGCGCGGCCATCACCCGCCACTTGTACTGCCAGAGGTAGGGAAAGAGGCGGCGAAGCGTCGCCCAGTCGGAACGGTCGCTTTTCTCGGGCGGGTGGCCGGAGACGGTGTGGGGGGTGGGAAGGGCTTCGCCGCTGCGGCGCATGAGGGACAATCGTGGTTGTTGTTTGTTGCCAGATTGTGCCCATGTCAGATACTTCCAGTGCTGCTGCCGCAGCAACCCTCAAAAGCCTGCCCACCGACATGGAGCTGGTGCTCAAGGTCATTCCGATGCCGGCCGATTGCAATGCCAACGGCGACATCTTCGGCGGCTGGGTCATGGCCCAGTGCGACCTGGCCGGCTCGGTGATTCCGGCGCGCTACGCCAAGGGCCGGCAGGCCACGGTGGCGGTCAACGAGTTCATCTTCAAGCAGCCGGTGCGGCTGGGCGACATTCTCTCGTTCTATTCGAAGCTGGTGCGCATCGGGCGTACGTCGGTGACGGTGACGGTCGAGGTGTTCGCCGAGCGCTTCCGGGCGCAGGGCGAATACATCAAGGTGACGCAGGCCACGTTCACCTACGTGGCGATCGACGACAACGGCCGGCCGCGCGTGATCGAACAACAGCCCTGAACGCAGACCCCGGGTCTAGACACCCGGGTCGCGCACGCGCTCGAAACGCTCGAACTCGCGGTTGACCCAGCGCCCGTCGCGCCGCTCGGTGCGGCGGATGTAGACGGTCTGCACGATGTCGCGGGTGTGGGCGTCGATCTCGATGGGGCCGCGCGGGCTTTCGAGCTTCAGGCCGCGGAAGGCGTCGACCAGACGTTCCCCGCTCGCATTGCCGCGCACGCCGGGCGAGCTCATCGCGGCATCGATGGCCGCGAGCGCATCGTGCGCCGCCACCGCGAAATAGCCGGGCCGCAGGTGGCCGCCGTATTCCGTCTCGAAGACGCCCGTGAAGCGGCGGTTGGCCGGCGACTCGTGGGCGAACGAGTAGTGGTGGCTGGTCACCAGCCCGTCGGCCAGCTCGCCGATGCCTTCGAGGTAGTGGTCGTCGGTGGCGTCCCCGGTCGCCAGCAGGCGGATGCCGGTGTCGGCCATGCCGCGGTCGCGCCAGAACTTCAGGAACGTCGCCGGCATCTGCCCCGAGGGCAGGAAGAAGAAGACCGCCTGCGGCTTGAGTTCGCGCAGCCGCAGCATGTAGGCCGAGTAGTCGAGCGTGTTGAGTGGCACCCGCAGCATCGCGCCGACCTGCCCGCCGCCGGCGGTGATGCCCGCGACAAAAGCGCTTTCGGCATCGACGCCCGAGGCGTAGTCGGCCACCACGGTGCAGACATCGCGCAGGCCCTGCTGCAGCGCCCAGCGCGCGAGCGGCAGCGTGACCTGCGCGATGGTGAACGACACCCGCACCGCGTAGGGACAGCGCGCCGTGATCCCCGAAGACGCCGCGTTCATTACCACCAGCGGCAGTTTTGCCTGCGCGGCGATGGTGCCCACGGCGTAGGCGTTGGAGCTGAAGTCCAGGCCCGCCAGCAGGTCGACACGCTCGTTCTCCACGAGGTCCTGTGCCTGGCGGCGCGCCTGCTCGGGCGCACTGCCCGGCACGTCACGGCGCAGCAGTTCCACCGGCCGCCCCGCGATCTGCTGGTTGTGCGCGGCCAGCCAGACCGACATGCCCGCATCGAACTGGCGCCCGCCGCCCGCATAGGGGCCGGACCAGGAACCGATGACGCCGATGCGCAGCGGACGAACCCGGGCAAGGACCACCGAAGGCGCCGCCAAGGCGCTCGCAAGCAGGCCCAAAGTACGCCTGCGCGCGGGGTCGATTGCTACTTTTTCAGTAGCATCGATCGCCCGCTGGACGGGCGTTTCGGGCGGTCTTGTCTCGAAAACTTGCACGGCAGACAGTGTAAGGGGCCACTGTCTGCCGGCCAACGCGGGAGGAACCCTCAGACCTTCGAGAAATCGGGCTTCCGCTTCTCCATGAAGGCGCCGAAAGCCTCCTTGGCAGCCGGCTCGCGCAGCATGCGGCCGAAGCTCGCGCCCTCTTCGCCCATGCGCTCGAGCACGGCCGGCAGTTGTCCCTTCTTCAGCAACCGCTTGGTCTCGACCAGCGCGCTCAGCGGCTTGGCCGCGAGCTTGCGGGCCTGCATTTGCGCGATGCCGTTGGCTTCCGTCGGCGGCACGACGCGGTTGACCAAGCCCACTTCGAGCGCGGCCTCGGCCATGAAGGGTTCGCCCAGCAGCAGCGCCTCGGCCGCGCGGTGGTAGCCGAGCATCTGCGGCACCAGCAGGCTCGATGCCGCCTCGGGACACAGGCCCAGGTTCACGAATGGCATCGAGAAGGCCGCGTTGTCGCCCGCATAGACGAGGTCGCAATGGAACAGCATCGTGGTGCCGATGCCCACGGCCGGGCCGCAGACCGACGCGACGATGGGCTTCGGAAAGGTCGCGATGCCGCGGAGGAACCGGAACACCGGCGATTCCTGCGTGGCGGGCGGCGCGTTGAGGAAATCGCCGATGTCGTTGCCGGCGCTGAAGATCGTCGGGTTGCCCTGGATCAGCACGCAGCGCACGGCCGCTTCGGTCTCGGCCGTGGCCAGCGCATCGGCCAGCTCGGCGTACATGCTGCTGGTGATCGAGTTCTTCTTGTCGACGCGGTTGAAGGTGATGGTCATCACACCGGCTTCGGTGTGGACGAGGATGTCGCTCATGGGAATGGTCCTTGGATAAAACGGTTGTTGGCGACGCGCTCAGGCGTCGAGGGCTTCGCGCACGAAATCGAGGCGGTCCTGCCCCCAGAACATCTGGTCGCCGACGAACATGGTGGGAGCGCCGAACACGCCGCGCTCCACCGCTTCCTGCGTGACGGCCTTGAGCCGGTCTTTCACTTCCTGCGCGCCGGCCAGCGCGAGCAATGCGGTGGCGTCGAAGCCCGCATTTTGAAGCACCGCACCGACGGTGGCGGGATCGCCGAGGTTCTGCGGCTCGACCCACATCGCGTGGTAGACCGCGTCGACGTACGCACCGAAGCGCGCCGGCTCCTTCATCTGGATGCCGGTGGCGCCGCGCATCAGCAGCAGCGTGTTGATCGGGAAGTGCGGGTTGTGTACGAACGGCACGCCATAGCGCCGGGCGAAGCGCTTGAGGTCGATGTTCATGTACGGGCCCTTGGGCTTGATCTCGGCCGGCGAATGATTGCCAGTGGCCTGGAACACGCCGCCTAGCAGCATGGGCTTCCACACCAGCTCGGCGCCGGTGTCTGCGCAGACGTGCGGCAGTTGGGTCGCGGCAAGATAGGCGGCGGGGCTGCCGAAGTCGAAATAGAACTCGACGGATTTGGTCATGGTGTCTCCTTGTCAGGTGTTTTTGTTCAGGGCGTGTGCGCAGGCCACCGGGTACTCCCCTCCGCGAATGTCCCCCGGGCTTCGCCCTCCTCCTTTATTTCGCTGCGGGGAGCACCCGATGGCCTGTGCACTGGGGCACGCTCGTCGTGTATCGCTGATCAACGACCGCTCTGAAAAACGGTCACGTCGATGGGGTGCCTTGCGCAGCGAAATCAAGGAGGAGCCCGAAGGGCGGGGGACATTCGCGGAGCAAGGTACCCCGTCGACGTGATCGCGCCCTGAATACCCCGCAGCCCGACAAGCAGAAAGCGTCATCTCAGAATTTCTCGGACCAGGGCCGCAGATCGAGTTCGTGCGTCCACGCATCGCGCGGCTGCGAATGCAGCATCCAGTAGCTGTCGGCGATGTGGTCCGGGTTCAGGATGCCGTCGCTCTCCTTGAGCGCATAGCGTTCGGGGAAGTTGCTGCGGATGAACTCGGTGTCGATGGCGCCATCGACCACCACGTGCGCGACGTGAATGCCCTGCGGCCCCAGCTCGCGCGCCATCGATTGGGCCAACGCGCGCAAGGCCATCTTCGCGCCCGAGAACGCGCCGAAGTTCGCGGCGCCGCGCAGCGATGCGGTGGCACCGGTGAAGATGATCGTGCCGCGATGCCCGCCCTTCGGCACCTCGCGCGCCACCATGCGCTTGGCCACTTCGCGCCCATTGAGAAAGCCCGAGAAGCAGGCCATCTCCCACACCTTGAAGTACTTGCGCGCGGTTTCGGTGAGGATGCTCTCGGGCACGTTGGCGCCGATGTTGAACACCATCACCTCGATGGGGCCGACCGTCGATTCGATCTGCTCGATGAGCGCGACCACTTCTTCTTCCTTGCGTGCATCGCAGGCGAAGGCATGGGCGCGGCCGCCATCGGCCTCGATCTGCGCGACCAGCGGTTGCAGCTTGTCGAGGCTGCGTCGCGTGACGCAGGCGGCATAGCCCTCGCGCGCGAAACGGCGAGCGATGGCGCCGCCGGTGGCATCGCCGGCACCGACGATGAGCGCGGATTTCTGAAGAGCGGCCATGGCTATTCCTTGTAATAGACGATCTGGTTGGAAGTCGCGAGCAGCACGCCCTTCTCGCTCCACAGATGCGCCGTCTGATCGAAGAATCCGTTGAAGAACTGCTGTCCCGCCGCGCGGCCCAGCAGGTAGCCCGTGCCCACCTCGGCCAGTTGCTCCGCCCCGGCATGGAAGTAGGTGGTGATCGACACCGTGCCCGCCGGCACGTGCTTCGCGCGGCGCAGCCAGACGCGGGGATAGAACATGTCGCTCATCGCGGCGAGCGAAGGAAAGTCGAGCGGCCGCGGCTGCGCGTCACGCAGCCAGATGCGGGTTTCGCTGTGCTGCAGATTGCCGTCCCACTTCGGGGGAATGCCGCCGCTGAACGGGCGCATCTCGTACTGGTTGATCCAGGCCACGCCCGAGGGGCCGATGCTCATGCGCTCCACTGTCTCGGGCCGGGGCGCCTCCTCGGGCATCGGCATGTCGCTCTCGCCCCAGGTGTCGCGGCGCGCGGCTGTCACGACGGTGGCGGTGGTGGTCATGTTTGGCGCGCCGCTGGCGCCGGCCTGCGTGATCTGCACGGTCCAGTGCTGCGTCGAGCGGTTCGTGCGCACGGCCGTGGCCTGGATGTCGAACGCGCCCGCTTCGAGCGCGGCCGCGTAGTTGACGGTCAGCGCGATCGGCGTGCCGAGCAGGTCGGGATGCAGCAGCACCGACTGCAGCACAAGCGCCGCGGTGGTGCCGCCGAACGGGCCGACCATGTTCCAGTAGTCGGGGCTGGTGCTGCCCGTGAAGTGGCCCACGCGGATGTCGCTGTGGTGCAGGGCCAGGGCTTTGTCGAAGGGGTGTTGCGTGCTGCTCATGGTGCTTGCAGTGTGCCTCCGGTGGATGGCGTCACGCAGTCGTGTGCGGGACGTTGGCGTGCTGCACCGCGGTAAGCGCCGCGAGCCGATGCAGCTTGTCGACCATGCTCGGCCAGAGGCTCTGGCTGAACTGTTCGCGAAAGAAGCCGAAGTGGCCGATGCGCCGCGCCTGCACGTCGGCCGGTGCGATGCGCTCGACCGCGCTAGGCGCGCCCGCGTAGAAGCTCACGAGGCTTTCGGTGCCCGCGAGCGTCATGAGTTCGTCGTCGGTGATCGACAGCGCCAGCACCGGGAAGCGCACGCGTCCGTAGCTTTGCAGCGCCGATTCGCCCTCGGCGCCGACGCTGTAGCGTGGGTGCAGGCACCAGCGCCGCCATTGCAGGATCACCCCGCGCGGCAGGTCGCCCACCTTCTTCAGCTTGCGGCCCGGGAAGTAGCCGCACAGCCGCGTGACCAGCGGCACGAGCACAAACCAGAAATAGAGGATGCTGCGGCGCAGCTTCGGTGCGTTCTCGCGCCAGTAGCCGCTGCCGGCCGCGATGCTGACAAGGCCCGCGACCTGCTCAGGTCGCTGCAGGAAGCCCGGCAGTTGCGCGCCGAGGCTGTGGCCCAGCAGGTAGAGCGGTTCATCGGGCAGCGCGGCCTTGGCGGTGTCGATCACCGCTTCGTAGTCGCGCGCCCAGTCGAACAGGTCGGCTTTGAAGCCGCGCAGCGGCGCATTGCCGCGCGAGTCGCCCGAGCCACGGTAGTCAAAGGTCCAGACGCGCAGGCCCTGGCCGGCGAGCCACTGCGCGAACGGTTCGTAGAACGACTGGCGCACGCCCATGGCGCCGCCGATCACGATGCTGGCGCGCGGTGCGCCAGCGGGCTCGTAGCGGCGAACCGCCAGTTGCTGTGCGCCGCCGTCGACCGGGAGCTGCTGCGTCTGCATGAAGTTGTCTCCTTCGTGTGCTGACACTCGTTGCGGTGCCTTGCGCGTTGTCGATCAGACGCGTTCAAAAATTCCTGCGGCGCCTTGTCCCATGCCCACGCACATCGTGACCATGCCGTACTTCAGGTTCTCGCGGCGCAGCGCGTGCACCACGGTGGCCGCGCGGATCGCGCCCGTCGCGCCCAGCGGATGGCCCAATGCAATCGCGCCGCCCATCGGGTTGACCTTCGACGGATCGAGGCCCAGGGTATTGATCACCGCGAGCGATTGCGCCGCGAAGGCTTCGTTGAGTTCGAACCAGTCGATGTCTTCGTGCTTCAGGCCCGCATAGCGCAGCGCGGCCGGAATCGCCTCGATCGGGCCGATGCCCATGATGTGCGGCGGCACGCCCTTGCTCGCGAAGCTCACGAAGCGCGCGAGCGGCGTGAGGCCGTATTGCTTGACCGCCTTCTCGCTCGCGAGGATCAGCGCGCCCGCGCCGTCCGAAGTCTGCGAGCTGTTGCCGGCCGTCACGGTGCCGCGCGCGGCGAACACCGTGCGCAGCTTGGCGAGACCTTCGATGCTCGTGTCGGGGCGTGCGCCTTCGTCGAGATTGACGGTACGGGTCTTCGCGATCGACTCGCCGGTCTCGAGATCAGGCGATCGATCCGTCACTTCGATGGGCGTGATCTCATCCGCGAACTTGCCGGCCTTCTGCGCGGCCAATGCCTTCTGATGCGAGGCGAGCGCGAACTCGTCCTGCGCCTCGCGGCTCACCTTCCACTGCTGCGCGACCTTCTCGGCCGTGAGGCCCATGCCGTAGGCGATGCCGACATCTCCTTCGCGCTCAAAGATCGAGGGCGACAGCGATGGCGAGTTGCCCATCATCGGCACCATGCTCATGCTCTCGACGCCGGCCGCGATCATCACGTCGGCTTCGCCGACACGAATGCGGTCCGCGGCCATCTGCACGGCCGACAGGCCCGAGGCGCAGAAGCGGTTGACGGTGATGCCGCCGATGCTGGTCGGAAGCCCCGCCAGCACCGCGCCGATGCGCGCGACGTTCAGGCCTTGCTGCGATTCGGGAATCGCGCAGCCGCAGATGATGTCTTCGATGACCTTGGGATCGAGGCCGGGCACGGCGGCGAGCGCCGCCTTCAGCGTGGTCGCGAGCAGGTCATCGGGACGGTAGTTGCGGAAGTAGCCGCGGTGGGACTTGCCGATGGGGGTGCGGGTGGCGGAGACGATGTAGGCGTCTTGGATTTGTTTCATGGATAGCTCCTGGATTTGGCTCCTTCCCCCTCTGGGGGAAGGTTGGGATGGGGGCAAGCGGCCTTCAACTCGTCCAATCGGTTGATGACGGCCTGGAGCACCCCTTCAAAATTGACAAATGGATCGTTCGATGCGAAACGCAGCACGTCGAATCCCTGTGCACGCAGAAAGGCGTCGCGTCGCGCGTCGTAGCCTTCTTGCGCCTGGTGTTGCGATCCGTCGAGTTCGACGATCAGCTTGGGGTCGAGGCATGCGAAGTCGGCGATGTAGTTTCCGATGGGATGCTGGCGACGAAACTTCACACCCAGTTGCTCGCTTCGAATCCCGCTCCAAAGCCTGCGCTCGGAGTCGGTCATCTCGTGTCGCAGAGCACGGGCGTTCTGCTGTGCCTTGGGAGTGGATTGGTTTTGCATAGGCTGCTTGCCCCCATCCCGGCCTTCCCCCAGAGGGGGAAGGAGGAAGAGGCAACCTCGTCAGTTGCGCACCGGCTTCCCCGTACTCAACATCCCCATGATCCGCTCCTGCGTCTTGGGATGCACGATCAGCGAGCAGAACGCCTTGCGTTCCAGCGTCATCAGGTATTCCTCGGTCACGAGCGATCCCGCGTCCACGTCGCCGCCGGTGACCACGTTCGCGATCAGGCTGGCGATGTGGAAGTCGTGCGCGCTGATGAAGCCGCCGTCGCGCATGTTCACCAGCTGCCCCTTGATCGTCGCGGCGCCGCTGCGGCCTGCCACGCGGAAGGTGCGGCGCAGCGGTGCGCGGTAGCCGACGTCGGCCATCGCCTTGGCCTGCTGCAGCGCGACGTAGAGCAGTTCGTCCTTGTTCGGCACGATCACGTCGCTGTCGAGCAGGTAGCCCAGCTTCTTCGAATCGAGCGCGCCCGTGCCGACCTTGGCCATTGCCGCGGCAGTGAAGCCTTCGGTGAGGAAAGGCAGCAGGTCGGTGCCCGTCGAGGCCGACGCGTTCTCGGCCGCACGGCGTGCGATGTAGGTCAGGCCGCCCGCTCCGGGAATCAGGCCCACGCCCACTTCGACCAGGCCGATGTAGCTTTCCATTGCAGCCACGCGCTTGGCCGAGTACACAGCCAGTTCGCAACCGCCGCCCAGTGCCATGCCACGCACGGCCGAGACGACCGGCACGCTCGCGTAACGGATCTTGAGCATCACGTTCTGCAGCTCTTCTTCCGCGCCTTCGACCGCACCGATGCCGGCGACCACGAAGGCCGGCAGCATCGCCTGCAGGTCGGCGCCAACCGAGAACATCTCGTCGGGCGACCAGATCACCAAGCCCTTGTATTCAGCCTCGGCCAGGTCGACCGCGGCGCCCAGCGCTTCGGCCACGTCGGGGCTGATGGCGTGCATCTTCGAATGGATGCTCGCGATGAGCACTTCGCCGTCGAGCGTCCACACGCGCACATCGCCTTCGTCGCTGATCGTCGTGCCGGCGGTGTTGGCATCGGGTGCGTTCGCGCCGAGCACGCTCTCGGGGAACAGCTGGCGGTCGTGCACCGGGAGCTTGCGTTGCGGAACGAACTGGCCTTGCGATGCGCTCCACGAACCTTCGGGCGTGTGCACGCCGCCGGCCTTGGCCACGGCGCCTTCGAACACCCATCGGGGCAGCGGCACGGTGCTCAGCGCCTTGCCGGCATCGATGTCTTCCTGGATCCACTTGGCCACCTGCGCCCAGCCCGCTTCCTGCCAGAGTTCGAACGGGCCCTGCTTCATGCCGAAGCCCCAGCGCATCGCGAAGTCGATGTCGCGCGCGCTCTCGGCAATGTCGGCCAGGTGCACGGCCGCGTAATGGAAGCCGTCGCGCAGGATCGCCCAGAGGAACTGGCCCTGCGGTCCTTCGCTCTCACGCAGCAGCTTCAGGCGTTCACCTGCGGGCTTCTTCAGCATGCGGCCGTACACCTCGTCGGCCTTCGCGCCGGCGGGCACGTACTCGCCGCTCTTCAGGTCGAAACGCAGGATGTCGCGGCCGACCTTCTTGAAGAAACCGGCCTTGGTCTTCTGGCCCAGATTGCCCAGCTCCAGCAGCTTGGCGAGCACCGGCGGCGTCGAGAAGTTGGCGTAGAACGGATCGCTCTCGGCGTTCAGGTTGTCCTGCAGCGTCTTCACGACGTGGGCCATCGTGTCCAGGCCCACCACGTCGGCGGTGCGGAAGGTGCCCGAGCTCGCGCGGCCCAGCTTCTTGCCGGTGAGGTCGTCCACCACGTCGGGCGTGAGGCCGAACTTCTCGACTTCCTTCAGCGTCGCCAGCATGCCGGCGATGCCGACGCGGTTGGCGATGAAGTTGGGCGTGTCGTGCGCGCGCACGACACCCTTGCCGAGCGTGCTGGTGACGAAGGCCTCGAGGTCGTCGAGCACCTGCGGCTGCGTGGTGGGCGTGTTGATCAGCTCCACCAGGAACATGTAGCGTGGCGGGTTGAAGAAGTGAATGCCGCAGAAGCGCGGCTTCAGTGCTTCAGGCAACGCCTCGCTCAGCTTGGTGATCGACAGGCCCGAGGTGTTCGAGGCCAGGATCGAATGCTTGGCCACGTGCGGCGCGATCTTCCTGTAGAGATCGAGCTTCCAGTCCATGCGCTCGGCAATCGCTTCGATGATGAGGTCGCACTCGCCGAGCTTGGCCAGGTCGTCGTCGTAGTTGGCCTGCTCGATCAGGCCCGCATCGGCCACGTCGCCGAGCGGCGCGGGCTTGAGCTTCTTGAGGTTGTCGATGGCGCGCGTGACGATGCCGTTCTTCGGGCCTTCCTTAGCGGCCAGATCGAACAGCACGACGGGCACGCGCACATTGACGAGGTGGGCGGCAATCTGCGCGCCCATCACGCCGGCGCCGAGCACGGCGACCTTCTTCACTTGAAATCGGGACATGTTGCTTGGTATTTCTTCGGTTGAAAACGCGCGGCAGGTTTACTGCGCGCGGGTCCAGGTTTGGGTGCGCCAGAACGGGCCCAAGTAGCCGCGCACTTCGAGCTTCTTGCCGCCATCGATCGGCGTGAAGCTCGCGCGGTATTCCTTGCCATTCTCGGGGTCGAGGATCTTGCCGCCTTCCCAGAGGTCCTTGCCCTCGGCCTTCTTGCCGCCGCGGATGATCTCCAGGCCCGTGATCGGCTTGCCCTTGCGGTCGTCGCTGCATTCGTCGCAGGTCGCATCGGGCTTGGTGTCTTTCTTCAAAGACTTTTCGATACGTCCCCGGAGCGCGCCGTCGGACTCGACTATGCGGATCTCGGCCTTGACCTCGCCGGTCTTGTCGTCGGCGTTGCGCCAAAGACCCACCGGGGTGCTTTGGGCCATGGCCGTGACGGCAGTGGCGGCAAGGACGATGGCTGCAAGTGTCGATTTCATGAGCGGCTCCCGGTTTGGACGATGAGAAAAGGCAGTGACCTCAGGCCAGCGCTGCGTCGGTGTCCATCAGCACCTTGCTGCCGGCGCGCGCGGTACGCATCAGCGTCGCGGTCTCGGGGAAGAGCTTGGCGAAGTAGAAGCGCGCGGTCTGCAGCTTGGCGACGTAGAACGGGTCGGTGTTGCCGGCGGCGATTTCGCGCAGCGCCACTTGCGCCATGCGGGCGAACAGGTAGCCGAACACGAAGTGGCCGGCCACGCGCAGGTAGTCCACCGCGGCGGCGCCCACTTCGTCGGGGTTCTGAAAGCCCTTGAAGCCGATCTCGGTCGTGAACTTGGTCAGCTGGTCGCCCAGCACCGCGATCGGGTTGATGAACTCGGCCATCTTCTCGTTCACGCCTTCTTCTTCCACCAGCTTCGCAACCAGCTTGCCGAACTTCTTGAGCGATGCGCCGTTGTTGCCCAGCACCTTGCGGCCCAGCAAGTCCAGCGACTGGATCGTGTTGGTGCCTTCGTAGATCATGTTGATGCGGTTGTCGCGCACGAACTGCTCCATGCCCCATTCCTTGATGAAGCCATGGCCGCCGAAGACCTGCATGCACGAGTTGGTCGCGATGTGGCCGTTGTCGGTGATGAACGCCTTGACGATGGGCGTGAGCAGCGCGACCAGTTCGCCCGAGTCCTTGCGCACCTTCTCGTCAGGGTGGTTGTGTTCCTTGTCGAGCAGCAGCGTGCAGAAGATCTGCAACGCGCGGCCGCCTTCGGCATACGCCTTGGCCGTGAGCAGCATCTTGCGCACGTCGGGGTGCACGATGATGGGGTCGGCGTCCTTGTCCTTGGCCTTCACGCCCGAGAGCGAGCGCATCTGCGTGCGGTCCTTGGCGTAGGCCAGCGCATTCTGGTAGGCCACTTCGGTCAGGCCCAGCGACTGGTTGCCCACGCCCAAGCGCGCGGCATTCATCATCACGAACATCGCGGCCAGGCCCTTGTTGGGCTCGCCGACCAGCGTGCCGGTGGCGCCTTCGATCACGATCTGAGCGGTGGCGTTGCCGTGGATGCCCATCTTGTGCTCCAGGCCGGCGCAGAAGATCGGGTTGCGCTCGCCGAGCGAGCCGTCGGCCTTCACCTTGAACTTCGGCACCACGAACAGGCTGATGCCCTTGCTGCCCTTGGGCGCGTCCGGCAGGCGGGCCAGCACCAGGTGAATGATGTTGTCCGTCATGTCGTGCTCGCCGGCCGAGATGAAGATCTTGCTGCCGGTAATGCGGTACGTGCCGTCGGCTTGCGGTTCGGCCTTGGTGCGCAGGAGGCCCAAGTCGGTGCCGCAGTGCGGTTCGGTCAGGCACATGGTGCCGGTCCATTCGCCGCTCGTGAGCTTGGGCAGGTAGGTCTTCTTCTGTTCTTCCGTGCCGTGCGCCTTGAGCGCTTCGTATGCGCCGTGCGAGAGGCCGGGGTACATGGTCCAGGCCTGGTTGGCGCTGTTGAGCATTTCGTACAGGCACTGGTTCACCACGAACGGCAAGCCCTGGCCGCCGAAGGCCGGGTCGCACGAGAGCGCGGGCCAGCCGCCTTCGACGTACTTGGCGTAGGCGTCCTTAAAGCCCGTGGGCGTCTTGACTTCGTGCGTGGCCTTGTCGAGCACGCAGCCTTCTTCGTCGCCGCCGATGTTCAGCGGAAAAGTCACTTCGGCGGCGAACTTGCCGGCCTCTTCGATCACCGCATTGATGGTGTCGGCATCGGTTTCGGCATGGGCCGGGAGCGCCTTGAGTTCTTCGGTGACGTTGAGCATTTCGTGCAGCACGAACTGCATGTCACGCACGGGTGGGTTGTAGGTAGGCATCCGGGACTCTCCTGGTCGAAGCTAGATAGAAAAAGAAAAAAGGGGGAAAGCGAAAACGGTGCCGCGCGCTCAGCGCACGGGCTTCAGGCGCCGGCCGGCGGGTGCGGGTGCGGCTGCGTCGGGGTCCGCTGGCGCATCGGGCGTCGCGCTGCGTGCAAGGATGTTGTTGAAGCCGACGGTCGCGCGGCCGATGGAGCCGGGCACCTGCAGGAAGCGGGCTTCGTAGTGCAGCGCGAGGATGAGGCCGTGGATCTCAAAAGCGACCTGGCGTTCGTCGGCGTCGGCGCGCAGGTGCCCTTCGGTCTGCGATTGCACGATGGCGCGCAGCACCGCCGCCTGCCAGATGCTGACCGACTCGACCAGCGCATCGCGCACCGGGCCCGGACGGTCGTCGAATTCGCTAGCGCCGCTGATATAGATGCAGCCCGAGTCGATTTCGGTCGAGGTGCGCTTCATCCAGTTGGCGAACATGGCGCGAAGGCGCGGGAGGCCGCGCGGCGCCGAGAGCGCAGGGAAAAACACTTCCTGCTCGAAACGTGCGTGATACTCGCGAACCACCGAGATCTGCAGTTCCTCGCGCGAACCGAAGTGGGCGAAGACGCCCGACTTGCTCATCTTGGTGATCTCGGCCACGGCGCCGATCGACAGGCCTTCGAGCCCGATCTGCGCAGCCAACGCCAGCGCGGCATCGACGATCACGGCCTTGGTCTGCTGGCCTTTCTGGGCGGCGCGGGCCGGCTTGGCGGGAACGGCATTGACAGACATCGTGAAGCTCCGAATAAAACGAACGGTCGTTCTATTTTGCGGGAGCTTTGCACTTTTGATCGCCTATGACCTTCTATTCCAGAAGGTTAATTGATCCGGAGCGGGGCCGCCACGGGCCCCACCCCCGATCAGAAGTCTTGCGACACCGGCCGCACGACCACTTCGTTGATGTCCACGTTCGCCGGTTGCTCCACCGCGTAGACGACGGCGCGCGCCACCGCATCGGCGGGAATCTGGTTGGCGTCATAGAACGCCTTCAGACCCGCTGCGGCATCGGCATCGGTGCTGCCGAACTTCAGTTCCGACTCGACCGCGCCAGGCGACACGACCGTCACGCGCACGCCGCTGTTGCCCACCTCGACGCGCAAGCCCTCGGAGATGGCGCGCACCGCATGCTTGGTGGCGCTGTACACCGTGCCGATGGGCGTGAACACCTTGATGCCGGCGATCGACGCGACGTTCAGGATGTGCCCGCTGCCCTGCGCCTGCATGCGCGGCAGCACCGCGGCGATGCCGTAGAGCACGCCCTTGATGTTGACGTCGATGGTGCGGTCCCACTCGTCGACCTTGAGCTTCTCGAGCGGCGACAGCGGCATCACGCCCGCGTTGTTGACCAGCACGTCGATGCGTCCGAAGGCTTCGACCGTCGCGGCGGCGAGCTTTTCCAGATCGGCACGCTTTGACACGTCGGTGGCCACGGCGATGGCTTCGCCGCCGGCCTCGCGGATCTCGGCGACCACCTTGTCGAGCCGGTCGGTGCGGCGTGCCGCGAGCACCACCTTGGCGCCGCGTGCGGCCAGATGGCGCGCCATGGATTCGCCGATGCCGCTGCTCGCGCCGGTGACGATGGCGACCTTGCCCTTGATGTTGTCTTGAACGGATGTCATGGAGAAATTCCTTTAGCGTGTGTTGAAGAAGTGAATGCAGTGTGGAAAATCCACGCGTTCCAGTAAATGAAACTCTGGCGACTTCAGAATTCCTCAACAAGGAACACTTCATGTCCAACCGCCTCGAAGCCCTGCGCGTCTTCTTTACCGCCGCCGATGCCGTCAATTTCCGCGAGGCGGCCGTGCGCCTCTCTGTGTCGCCGCAGGTCGTGACGCGCGCGGTGCGCGAACTCGAAGAAGAACTGGGCGAGCCGCTGTTTCACCGCAGCACACGCGGCGTGCAGCTCACCGAGTTCGGTCGGCAACTCGCACAGCGCGCGCGTGTCGCGGTGGGTGGCGTCGACGCGCTGTTCCACCGCACCGACCGGCGCGCACTGTCCCAGCATGCGGGCACGGTGCGCGTCACCGCTCCCAACGTGTTCGGCCGCCGGCTGATCCCGCAGGTGCTGGCGCCGATGCTGGTCGAACATCCCGGCCTCGTGCTTGACCTGCGGCTGTCGGAGAGCCACGCCGACGTGGTTGACGAGCAGATCGACATCGGGGTGCGCGCGGGCCCCATACGCGATGCGCGCTTCGTCGCGCGCACCGTCGGCAAGATGCGCCTCTACGTCGTGGCGACGCCGGCGTTGATCGAGCGCACCGGCATGCCGAAGAGCCTCGATGCGCTGCCCGGCTTTCCGCTTACCGCGCTGATGGATCGCAGCTCGGGCCGCCCCTGGTCGTGGTTCTTCAGCAAGGGGCGACAGATGCCGATCACTGCACCAGCCTTCGTCACCGACGACGTCGATGCCGAATGCGCCGCGGTGCGCGCGGGCCTGGGCTTCGGCCAGCTCGTGGGTCCGCTGGCCGAGCCGCTGCTGCAATCTGGCGAACTGGTGGCGGTGCTCGAGGCCGAGGCGCCCGAGCCCTGGCCGATCCATGTCTACCGCTCGCAGCGCGCGCCGGTGCCGGCGCGGGTGCGGCTGGTGTACGACGCGCTGGTGGGCGCGCTGAAATGAAAGCTGCTAGGCGCTGCGCTCCGCGCGCTGCCAGGCGCCGGGTGTGAAGCCGAACTGGCGCGTGAAGATGCGCGTCATGTGGCTTTGGTCGGAGAAGCCGCTCGCGGCCGCGGCCTCTGCGAGGTCGGCGCCGTGGCGGATCAGGTGGCGCGCGCGTTCGGTGCGCTGCAGCACGAGCCAGGCATGCGGCGGCACGCCGTAGGTCTTCTCGAAACGGCGCAGCACCTGGTAGGTGCTCAGGCCGGTCATCGCCGCGAGTTCGGCAAGCGTGGGTGGCGCGAGCAGTTCATCGGCGAGGCGGTCGCGCACCTGCTTCATGTCGGCAGCAGCTTCGCGCGAAGGTGTGGCGGTGGAGTGGCTGTCGCGCAGCAGGCCACAGACTTCGGCCAGCGATTCTTCGCACGCGAGCAGTTCGATGCGGCGCGCATCCGGTGACGCGGTGCGCCAATCGTCGAGACGGGTGAACAGGCGGCACAGCATGTCGCCGAGCCTTGCATCCTGGATGACGGGGCGCGTCAGCGCCACATCGGCGGCGACATCGCCATTCATGGCGGCCATCACATCGGCATCGAAATACACCATGCGCCAACGACGCGACGGCCCGCCGAGCGGCATGCCGTCGTGCACTTCACCGGGGTTGGTGGCGATCAGGTCGCCGGCATACGCATCGACCTTGCCGCGCCCGCTGGCCGAGCGCTGCGCGCCCTGCTCGAGGAGGCCGAGTCCATAGGTGGAATGCCAGTGCCGGCCGTAGTGGCGGGCACTCTCGATCGCGGTGCCGTGCACGCCCTCCCAGGGCGTGCCGAACACCTGCGATCGATGGTCCGGCGGCGCTTTCATCCGCCGGATGATCGCAGAGGATCAGAGCTTGAAGGGGACGACTTCCTGACGCTGCTCGCCGAGACCTTCGATACCGAGCGTCATGACATCGCCCTTCTTGAGGTACAGCGGCGGCTTCATGCCCATGCCGACGCCCGGGGGCGTGCCGGTGGTGATCACGTCGCCGGGCATCAGCGTCATGAACTGGCTCACGTAGCTCACGATCTTGGCCACGGTGAAGATCATGGTCTTGGTGCTGCCGGTCTGCACGCGCTGGCCGTTCAGGTCCAGCCACATCGAGAGCTTCTGCGGGTTCTCGATTTCATCGCGCGTCACCAGCCAGGGGCCGAGCGGGCCGAAGGTGTCGCAACCCTTGCCCTTGTCCCAGGTGCCGCCGCGCTCGATCTGGTACTCGCGTTCGCTCACGTCGTTGATGGTGCAGTAGCCGGCCACGTAGTCGAGCGCGCTCTTCTGCGAAACGTAGCGCGCCTTGGTGCCGATGACCACGCCGAGTTCGACCTCCCAGTCGGTCTTGACCGAACCCTTGGGCAGCATCACCGGGTCGTTGGGGCCCTGGACGCAGCTGTTGGCCTTCATGAAGACCACGGGCTCCTTGGGCACCGGCAGGCCCGATTCGGCCGCATGGTCCGCGTAGTTCAGGCCGATGGCGATGAACTTGCCGACGTTGGCCACCGGGCTGCCGAAACGCGGCTTGCCCTTGACCAGCGGCAGCTTGTCGAGCTTCAACTTGCGCAGCTTGGCAATGGCGGCATCGCCGAGCTGGTCGGGACCGATGTCCTTGACGACGGCGCTCAGGTCGCGCAGCTTGCCGTCTGCGTCGATGAGGCCGGGCTTTTCCTTGCCGGGGTTGCCATAACGGACGAGTTTCATGCTTTCCTTTCAGTGCATTGAATGATCAATAGGTGGAGCGGCCGCCGGAGAGGTCGAAGACCGCGCCGGTGGAGAACGAACAATCTTCGGTGCAGAGCCAGCCGACCATGGCGGCCACCTCTTCCACCGTGCCGAATCGGCCCATGGGTATTTTCGACAACATGAACGCGATGTGCTCGGGCGTCATCTGATCGAAGATCGCGGTCTTCACCGCGGCGGGCGTCACGCAGTTCACGCGGATGCCGGTGTCGGCCAGTTCCTTGCCCAGCGACTTGGTGATGCCGATGACCGCCGCCTTGCTCGCGCTGTAGGCGCTGGCGTTGGGGTTGCCTTCCTTGCCTGCGACCGAGGCGATGTTGACGATGCGGCCATAACCGCGGGTATCGCGGTTATTCGGATTCTCTTGTTTGCGCATCTGCCCGACCACTTCGCGGCAGCACAGGAACACACCATTGATGTTGACCTCCATCACCTGGCGCCACTCGTCCACCGGGTAGTCCCACAGCTTGACGTTGGGGCCGGTGATGCCGGCGCTGTTGACCAACGCATCGATGCGCGGCGCATGCGCCAGCGTGGCGGCCACGGCCTTGGCGACGGAGGGCTGCTGCGACACGTCGACCTTCAGCGCAAAGGCCCTGTCGCCGAGCGCCTCTGCGGCCTGGTTCGCCGCGGCCTCGTCGCGGTCCCACAGCGTGACGCTGCCGCCCGACGCAATCAGCCGCTGCGCGATGCCGAAGCCCAGGCCCGTCGCGCCGCCGGTGATGACCGCATGCCGGCCGGCGAAGTCGAGCTGGTTCATATCGTGATGCCGCCGTCCACCGTGAAGAACTGGCCGGTGGCGAAAATCGATTCATCGCTCGCGAGGAACACCACGACCGGTGCGATTTCTTCCGCCTTCGCGAGCCGGCCCATCGGCTGGCGCGCGATGAAGGCCTTGCGGGCTTCCTCGGGATCGGCGTTGGCGTTGATGCGGTCGCCCAGCGATGGCGTATCGACCGTGCCCGGGCACACCGCATTGCAGCGGATGCCCTTGGTCACGTAGTCGGCCGCCACGCTCTTGGTGAGGCCGAGCACCGCCGCCTTGGTGGTGCCGTAGACGAAACGGTTGGGCAGGCCCTTCATGCTGGAGCACACGCTCGCCATGTTGATGATGCTGCCGCGGCCCGCCTTCAGCATGGCGGGCAGCGCGGCCTGGATGGTCCACATCTGCGCGCGCACATTGAGCCGGAAGGCGAAGTCCAGGTCGTCGTCGCCCGCCTGCTCGATGGCGCCGTTGTGCACCACGCCCGCGCAGTTGAAGAGCACGTCGAGCGCGGGCAGCTTCGCGAACAGCGCGCCGATGGCGGCCTTGTCGAGCACGTCGAGCTTCACGGCGGTGACGTTCGCAACGCCCGCATAGCGCTCCAGCAGCTTCTCGTTGACGTCGGTGGCCCAGACTTGGGCGCCCTCGGCGGCCAGCGCCAGCACGCTGGCGTGGCCGATGCCCTGGCCGGCTGCGGTCACGAGCGCGGTCTTTCCCTTCAATCGCATGGTGTCTGTCTCCAATTCGGGTTTGGCCCGATGGGTGGCACGGGCGACACATCGTATTCTGAATTGGCCTTACCACTTGTCCAATTCAGGACAACCCTTAAACCCCGTTCGTTCATTCGCCCTCGTGCCCCTCCAGACCGTCGAACCCCAGCGCCTCTATCGCCAGATCGCCGACCAGCTGCGCGCGCTGATCGCCAAGGGCGAATTCGCCGTGGGCGCCCGGTTGTCCGCCGAGCGGGACCTCGCCAAGCAGCTCGGCGTGAGCCGCCCTTCGGTGCGAGAGGCGCTGATCGCGCTGGAGGTCGAGGGCTGGGTCGAGGTGCGCACCGGCTCCGGCGTGTACGTGCTGGACCGCTCGCACCGCGCCGCCGCACCGGTCGCGCCCACTGAGTGGGGCCCACTGGAGTTGATCCGCGCGCGTCGCGTGATCGAGGGCGAGACGGCCGCCATCGCCGCCGCAGCGGGCAAGCGCAAGGACGTCGATGCGATGACGCGCGCCATCGAGGTCATGCGCGAGATGGCCGACCGCAAGGTGATGCCGCTGGAGGGCGACCGCGCCTTCCACCTCGCCATCGTCAACGCCAGCGGCAACGCGGTGCTGGCGGAGACGGTGCAGAACTTCTGGGACTCGCGCAGGGGCCCGATCTTCACGCGCCTGGGCGGCTACTTCGAGAACGTGTCTTCCTGGCGCTCGGCCATCGCCGAGCACGAGGCCATCCGCGATGCGGTGGCCGCGCGCGACGCCGAGGGCGCGCGCGCCGCGATGCATGCGCACATGGACAAGTCGCACCAGCGATTCAGCGCGAGCTGGCGACGCGCGAAGCCTTCCTGATTTCTCGCCAGCATTCCTGCCAATTACTACAACGGAGACAAGCCACATGATCAGAGACAGCCAGAACAGCAAACGCATCGCCCTCAAGGCTCTGGCCGCCTGCGCGCTCGCAGCCGGCGTTGTGGGCATCCCGGGCATCGCCTCGGCCCAGACCAAGCTCAAGTGGGCCCACGTCTACGAGACCTCGGAGCCCTTCCACAAGTACTCGGTGTGGGCGGCCGAGGAGATCAAGAAGCGCACCAACGGAAAGTACGACATCCAGGTGTTCCCGGCCTCCACGCTCGGCAAGGAAGCCGACATCAACCAGGGCCTGACGCTGGGCACGGTCGACATCGTCCTGTCGGGCGCGAGCTTCGCGGGGCGCACCTACACGCCGCTGGCGATCTCGTACTTTCCCTTCATCTTCCGCGACGCCGAGCACCAGCTGAAGTACGCCAAGAGCGACGTTTTCAACGAGCTCGCCAAGGGCTACGACGAAAAGAGCGGCAACCACATCACCGCGCTCAGCTACTACGGCGCACGCCACGTGACATCGAGCGCGGCGCGGCCGGTGAGCAAGCCCGAGGACATGAAGGGCCTGAAGATCCGCGTGCCCGATGCGCCGGCCTACCTCGCCTTCCCGAAGGCGCTGGGCGCCAACCCGACGCCCATCGCGTTCGCCGAGGTGTACCTGGCCCTGCAGAACAACACGGTCGATGCGCAGGAGAACCCGCTGCCCACCATCGAGGCCAAGAAATTCTTCGAGGTGCAGAAGAACATTTCGCTCACCGGCCACATCGTCGACTCGCTGCTCACGATCTGCTCGGGCCAGCTGTGGACCAAGCTCTCGGCGGACGAAAAGAAGATCTTCACCGACGTGATGCAGGAGGCCGCCGAGAAGACCGGCCGCGAAATCATCGCCTCCGAAGCGCGGCTGGTCGAGGAGTTCAAGAAGAAGGGCAACAACGTGATCACGGTCGACAAGAACGCGTTCCGCGAGGCGGTGCTCAAGGCGACCAAGCCGACCGACCAGGGCTACCGCCAGCAAGACTACGACCGCATCCTGGCCATCAAGTAGATGCGCGATCCAGCCATGAGCGAACCTCAGAAAATCATCGACGACGAAGGCCACTTCCACGCAGAGGACGAGGTGGTCGACCTGTCGGACACCATCGCCGAAGGCTGGATCTCGCTGGCCGTCTTCTGGCTCCTGGGCCTCACGGTCTTCTACCAGTTCGTCACGCGCTACGTGATGAACGACTCTGCCGCCTGGACCGAGGAGGTGGCGCGCTACATGCTCATCGGCGTGGTCTTCATCGGCGCGGCGGTGGGGGTGGCGAAGAACAACCAGATTCAGGTCGACTTCTTCTACCGCCACATGCCGCGCGCCATGGGCCGCGTGCTCTCGATGGTGGTCGACGTGCTGCGCACCGCCTTCTTCGTGGCGGCCGTGGTGATGACCATCCAGATGATGATGAAGATCGGCAACCAGACGCGCATGACCATCGTCGACCTGCCGATGAACGTGGTGTACGCGCTGTGCGTGTTCGGCTTCGCGGCCATGGCGTGGCGCTCGCTGCAGGTGCTGCGCACCCACTGGAAGCGCGGCTACAGCGTGCTGGAGCGCCCCGAGTCAACGCTCTCCGACCGCTGACCGCGGACTGCAACGCCCGAGAAAAAGACCCATGCTGAAAATCATTTTCCTGTTCTTCATGTCCGGCGGCATCCCCGTGGCCATTGCCATGGCCGGGGCCTCGCTGGTCTACATCCTGGTGAGCGACAGCACGCTGCCGCCCTTCGTGGTGATCCACCGGATGGTGAGCGGCATCGACAGCTTTCCGTTGCTCGCCGTGCCCTTCTTCATCCTGGCCGGCAACCTGATGAACAACGCGGGCATCACCACCCGCATCTACAACTTCGCGCTTGCGCTGGTGGGCTGGCTCAAGGGCGGCCTCGGCCATGTGAACGTGCTGGGCTCGGTGATCTTCGCGGGCATGAGCGGCACCGCCATCGCGGACGCCGCGGGCCTGGGCACCATCGAGATCAAGGCGATGAAGGAGCACGGCTACTCGACCGAGTTCGCCGTGGGCGTGACCGCCGCATCGGCCACGCTGGGCCCGATCATTCCGCCGAGCCTGCCCTTCGTGATCTACGGGATGATGGCCAACGTGTCGGTCGGCGCACTGTTCCTGGCGGGCATCCTGCCCGGCGCGCTGATGGCCATCCTGATGATGCTCACGGTGGCGTACTACGCGCACAAGAACAAGTGGGGCGCGGACGTGAAGTTCTCGCGCACGCGGCTCTTCAAGGCGCTGATGGAACTGGCCGTGGTGATCGGCTGGCCGCTGCTGCTGTGGCTGCTGGTGGTCAAGCTCGGCACGCCGCCGCAGCTCACGGTGTTCGCGGGGCTGGCCTCGCTCTTCGTGCTCGACAAGATCTTCAGCTTCGAGGCGCTGCTGCCCATCATGACGCCGGTGCTGCTGATCGGCGGCATGACGACCGGGCTCTTCACGCCCACCGAGGGCGCCATCGCAGCCTGCGTGTGGGCCATGATCCTGGGCTTCGCGTGGTATCGCACGCTGTCGTGGAAGATGTTCATCAAGGTCTGCCTGGACACCGTCGAGACCACCAGCACGGTGCTCTTCATCGTGGCCGCGGCATCGATCTTCGGCTGGATGCTCACGGCCACGGGCGTGACCACCGACATCGCCGCCTGGGTGCTGGGCTTCACCAAGGAGGCGTGGGTGTTCCTGCTGCTGGCCAACCTGCTGATGCTCTTTGTCGGTTGCTTCCTGGAGCCGACCGCCGCCATCACCATCCTCGTGCCCATCCTGCTGCCGATTGCCACGCAATTGGGCGTGGACCCGATTCACTTCGGCCTGGTGATGGTGCTCAACCTCATGATCGGCCTGCTGCATCCGCCCATGGGCATGGTGCTGTTCGTGCTGGCGCGCGTGGCGGGCCTGAGCTTCGAGCGCACGACGATGGCAATTCTTCCGTGGCTGGTTCCGCTCTTGCTGAGCCTGGGCGTGATCACGTACATGCCCAAGCTCGTGCTGTGGGTTCCCAAGATGTTCTATTGACCATGACTCCCTATATCCGACTCCATCCCGCCGACGACGTCGTCATCGCGCGCTCGCAACTGCTCGGTGGCATCGTCGTCGAGAACGTGGCCGTGCGCGGCCTGATTCCGCCGGGCCACAAGGTCGCGATGCGCGCCATCGCGCAGGGCGAACCGGTGCGGCGCTACAACCAGATCATCGGTTTCGCGAGCAAGGCCATCGCGCCCGGCGAGCATGTGCACACGCAGAACCTCGACATGGGGCCCGACAAGGGCGACTTCGAGCGCGACTACGCCTTCGGCGCCGACGTGAAGCCCGCGCCTGCCAAGCGCGAGGCCACCTTCATGGGCATCAAGCGCGCCGACGGCCGCGTGGCCACGCGCAACTACATCGGCGTGCTGACCAGCGTGAACTGCTCGGCCACGGCCGCGCGCGCCATCGCCGATCACTTCTCGCGCCGGACCAACCCTTCCGCGCTCGCAGCATTCCCCAACGTGGACGGCATCGTCGCGCTGACGCACGGCACAGGCTGCGGCATGGACACCGAGGGCATGGGCATGCAGATCCTCTCGCGCACGCTCACGGGCTACGCCACGCACCCGAACTTCGCGGGCGTGCTGGTGGTCGGGCTCGGCTGCGAGGCCAACCAGATCAACGCCTGGCTCGCGACCGGCCACCTGGCCGAAGGCGAGAACTTCCGCACCTTCAACATCCAGGACACGGGCGGCACGCGCAAGACAGTCGAGAAAGGCGTCGCGCTCATCAACGAGATGCTGCCGCGCGCCAACGCGGTGAAGCGCGAGCCCTGCAGCGCGGCGCACATCACCATCGGGCTGCAGTGCGGCGGCTCGGACGGGTATTCGGGCATCAGCGCCAACCCTGCGCTGGGTGCGGCAGTCGACCTGCTGGTGGCGCACGGCGGCACGGCCATCCTCAGCGAAACGCCAGAGGTCTACGGCGCCGAGCATCTGCTGACGCGCCGCGCGGTCAGGCGCGAGGTGGGCCAGAAGCTGGTCGACCGCATCAAGTGGTGGGAGCACTACACCGAAATCAACGAGGGCGAGATGAACAACAACCCCTCGCCCGGCAACAAGGCGGGCGGGCTCACCACCATCCTGGAAAAGTCGCTAGGCGCGGTCGCCAAGGGCGGCACCAGCAACCTCGAAGCCGTGTACGAATACGCGGAGCCGGTGACGTCGCACGGCTTCGTCTACATGGACACGCCGGGCTACGACCCGGTGAGCGCCACGGGCCAGGTGGCCGGCGGCGCGAACCTGATCTGCTTCACCACCGGGCGTGGCTCGGCCTACGGCTGCGCGCCCTCGCCCTCTCTCAAGCTCGCGACCAACTCGGCGCTGTGGCAGCGGCAGGAAGAAGACATGGACATCAACTGCGGCGAGATCGTCGACGGCACCGCCTCCATTCAGGAGATGGGGCAGCGCATCTTCGAACTGGTGCTGGCCACCGCGTCGGGCGCGCAATCGAAGAGCGAGCAGCACGGCTACGGGCAGAACGAGTTCGTGCCCTGGCAGGTCGGCGCCGTGATGTAACCCGACACCGCCCGGGTGCCGCGCTCTGGCCGGCGCGGCATCGCACCACGGGCATTCGCAGGAGACAGCTGGATCCGGGACAGCGGCTTCAGACATCAAGGACATCCAACATGAAGAAGATCCGACTCTCATCCACCGCCCTGGCCGCCGCGCTCGTCCTGGGTGCCGCCGTACTGCACCTTCCCGCCAGCGCGGCCGACACCAAGGCCAGGAAGATCGCACTGTCGAACAATTTCGCGGGCAACTCGTGGCGACAGGCCATGCTCAAGAGCTGGGACAAGGTGACCAAGGACGCGGTCGCCAAGGGCGTGGTGGCGCAGGCGCCCAGCTTCACGACCTCGGAGAACCAGGCCACCGAGCAGGCCGCGCAGATCCAGAACATGATCCTGCAGGGCTTCGACGCCATCGTGATCAATGCGGCTTCGCCCACTGCCCTCAACGGCGCGGTCAAGCAGGCCTGCGACGCGGGCATCGTGGTGGTGTCCTTCGACGGCATCGTGACCGAGCCCTGTGCCTACCGCATCGCGGTGGACTTCAAGCAGCTGGGCGCGATGCAGATCGACTACTTCGCCAGCCGCGGCATCAAGGGCAACCTGCTCGAAGTGCGCGGCCTGGCCGGTGTGTTCGTCGACGACGAGATCCACCAGGGCATCACCGCGGCAGTGGCCAAGCGGCCCGAGTACAAGATCGTCGGCTCGGTGCACGGCAACTGGACGCAGACCGTGGCGCAGAAGGAGGTGTCGGCCATCCTCTCGACGCTGCCGCAGGTGACGGCGGTCGCCACGCAGGGCGGCGACGGCTACGGCGTGGCACAGGCCTTCAAGGCCGCGGGCCGGCCGACGCCGGTGATCTTCATGGGCAACCGGCAGGACGAGCTCGCCTGGTGGAAAGAGCAGCGCGACGCCAACAAGTACCAGACCATGTCGGCCAGCATCGCGCCGGGCGCCTCGACCTTCGCGTTCTGGGTGGCGCAGCAGATCCTTTCGGGCGCCAAGGTGCCCAAGGACATGAAGCTGCCGATCAGCGTGGTGACGCAGGAGACGCTCGACGATGCGGTGAAGAAGACCGAGGTCGGCAGCGTGGTGAACGTGGAGTACTCGCAGAAGGAAGTCATCGACTTCATCGCCAAGGCCAAGTAAGCGGCGATGCAAGTCTCATCGCAAGCTCTGGCCGGTGATGTGCTGGTCGAGGCCCGCGGCGCGGCGCGCTCCTTCGGTGCCGTGAAGGCGCTGCGCGGCGTCGATCTGCAACTGCGCCGCGGCGAGTGCGTGGGCCTGGTCGGGCACAACGGCGCGGGCAAGTCGACGTTGGTCAACGTGCTGTGCGGCGCGCTCGCGCCCGATGGCGGCGAGTTGCGCTTTGCCGGGCGGCACGCGGATGCGGCGGCGTGGAGCCTGCGCGAGGCGCGGCGCTGGGGCCTGCGCTGCGTGTTCCAGGAACTGTCGCTGTGCGACAACCTCACGCTCGCGGAGAACATGCGCATCGCGCAGCCGCAGTCGGCCGAGTGGGCCTGGCGCAAGCGCGCCGGTGCGCAGCTGATGGCCTCGCTGGACCGCATCTTTCCGGGCCACGGCCTGCGGCCCGACGACGTGGTGGGCGAGCTGCCGATCGGCAAGCGCCAGATCGTCGAGGTGGCGCGCGCGTTCACGCCGGGCGCACAGCCGCTCGAATTGATGATCCTCGACGAGCCGACCTCCTCGCTCGACGGGCAGGCGGCCGCGCAACTGCTGGCCTACATCCGCAACTTCGTGGCCGAGGGCAAGACCTGCGTGCTGATCACGCACAAGCTGCGCGAGATCTTCGCGGTGACCGACCGGCTGGTCGTGATGCGCGACGGGCAGGTGGTGCAGGCCACGCCGACCGCGGAGACCGATCGCGATCGGCTGGTCGCAGCGATGGGGCAGGCCGTTCTCAACGACGTACCGCAGGCCGGAGCCGCAGGGGTCACGCCGCGTGTCAACGGGGACAGCACGCAAGCCGTGGTGCAGGTGCAGGCCTCCGCGCAGCGCGGCATCGCCATGCACGCGGCGCGCGGCGAGGTGATCGGCCTCGCAGGGCTGGCCGGGCACGGGCAGACCGCGATGCTGCTCGCGCTGCAGGAAGCCTCGCAGCACAAGGGCAAGGACGCGATGCGCGTCGAGGGCGGCACCGCCTTCGTGGCCGGCGACCGACAGACCGACGGCGTGTTCGCGCTCTGGTCCATCGCGCGCAACATGACGGTAGGCTGGCTCGCGCAACTGCGCGCACGCAGCCCGCTGATCGACCTGAAACAGGAGCAGCAGCAGGCGCAGCAATGGCGCCAGCGCCTGGGCCTGGTCACGCCCGACATGGACCTGCCCATTGGCTCGCTTTCGGGCGGCAACCAGCAGAAGGTGCTGTTCGCGCGGGCGCTGGGCTCGTCGGCGCCCGTCATCCTCATGGACGACCCGATGCGCGGCGTCGATGTCGGCACCAAGCGCGATGTGTACGCGCTCATCCGCGAAGAGGCGCGCGGCGGCCGCACCTTCGTCTGGTACACGACCGAGTTTGACGAGCTGCACCACTGCGACCGCGTCTATGTATTCAGCAACGGGCGCGTGGTCGGCGAGCTGGCTGGCGACGACATCAGCGAGGAGCGCGTGGTGGCACTTTCATTCGAGGAGGCCGCGGCATGAGCGGCGCCGTTGTGTCGAGCAAGCGCAGCCCCGCGCGCCGCGTGGCGATGCTGCATGCGCTGCTGCCCGCCGTGGCGCTCGCGCTGCTGCTCGCGGCGGTGTTCCTGAAGCAGCCACGTGCGATGTCGTACTTCGGCATCAACCTGCTGCTGAACCTCGCAATCCCGGTGATGTTCGCGACCCTCGCGCAGATGATGATCCTCGCGGTGAGCGACCTGGATCTTTCCATCGGCCCCTTCGTGTCGCTGGTGGCCTGCATCGGCGCCACGCTGATGCCGGAGCAGCCCGCGCTCGCGGTGCTGGCGTTGGTCGCGGCGGTGGGTGTCTATGCGCTCGCGGGCGCGGTGATCGAAGCGCGGCAACTGCCGTCCATCGTGGTCACGCTCGGGCTCTCTTTCGTTTGGCTGGGCTGCGCGGTGCTCTTGCTCCCCACGCCCGGCGGCACCGCGCCCGAGTGGCTGCGCGCCGCGATGAGCTGGCGCACGCCGCTGCTGCCGATGCCGATCTGGATGGCGATTGCCACGGCCATCGTGGGCCACCTGCTGATCACGCGCAGCGCCTTCGGCACGCTGGTGCGCGGGCTGGGCGGCAACCCCGGCGCCATCGCGCGCGCGGGCTGGAACATGGTTCGCGTGCGCGCCGGCGTGTATGCGATTGCCGGCGTGTTCGGCGTCTGCTCGGGGCTGATGCTGGTGGGCCAGGCCACTTCGGCCGATGCCAACATCGCTTCGCGCTACACGCTGGTGGCGATCGCGGCGGCGATCCTCGGCGGCGCGGAGTTCGCGGGCGGCAAGGTGGCACCGGTGGGCGCGGTCATCGGCGCGCTCACGGTGACGCTGGCCGCCTCGTTCCTCACCTTCCTGAACATCGCGCCGGACTGGCAGGTGGGCATGCAGGGGCTGATCCTCGTGGCGGTGCTTGCGCTGCGCGCCGCCATCGATCTCTTCGGAGGCAAGCGATGAGCGCGGCGGACGAACGCATCACGGCACCGGCGACGGCGCCGCGCTGGAAGCGCCTGACCGGCAACCGCCCGTGGCTGGGCTCGTGCGTGGCCGCGGTGCTGGCGTGGGCCGCCACGGTGTGGAGCGGACATGGCCAAGGGTCGGGCGACCTGCTGACCGCCGCGCTCGCGTTCTCGGCCTTCACGGTGCTGGTGTCGCTCGGGCAGATGCTGGTGATCAGCGTCGGGCCGGGCAATGCGGACCTCTCGATTCCGTCGACCATCGCCCTTTCGGGCGCGGCCGCGATGATCGTGATGGACGGCAGCAACGCGATGCTGATGCCGGGCCTGCTGGCCGCGACCGCGGTGGGCGTCGGCGTGGGCCTGTTCAACTTCGGGCTGATCCGGCTGCTGCGCATTCCGCCGATCATCGCCACGCTCGCGGCTTCACTGATCGTGATGTCGGTGGCCATCAACGTGGGGCGCGGTCTCAAGGTCAAGCCGCCGGTGCTGTTCTCGGACCTGATGGCGCAGCGCGTGCTGGGCATTCCGCTGGTGGCGATCATGGCGCTGGTGGTCACGGTGCTCGTGGCGGTGATGCTGGAGCGCACGGTGCTCGGCCGCTCGATCGCAGCGGTGGGCCAGAACCGCCGGGCCGCACAGCTGGCGGGCCTCAGGGTGGAACGGACACGGCTCATGGCATACGTGATCTGCGCCGGCCTTGCGGGCCTCACCGGCGCGCTGATCGCGGGCTTCTCGGGCGGCAACTCGCTGGACCAGGGTCAGGAGTACCTGCTCATGACCATCGCCGTCGTCGTGATCGGCGGCACGGCCGTGGCGGGCGGGCGGCCCAGCGTGCCCGGCATCTGGGGCGCGGCCATGTTCATGTTCCTGCTGGTGGCGCTGCTCAACGCCGTCGGCGCCGGGCCGGGGCTGCGCATGCTGCTGACCGGCGTCATCATCATCGCGGTCATCGTTGTGGCGAGCGCTCGCCCCGGACGTTGAAGCCACCGCACATCCCCCGAACAAGGAAAGACACGACACCCATGGACACCCTCCCCTTCGGCTTCCTGGAAGGCACCGGCTTCGAACGGCTGGACCCTCGTTTCAACACCTGCATCCCCGGCCCCGAGCGCGTCGAGCGGCTGTGGACCGGCGCGCGCTGGTGCGAAGGCCCGGTGTGGTTCGGCGCGCACCGCACGCTCCTGTGGTCGGACATTCCGAACAACCGCATGCTGCGCTACGACGAGGTGAACGGCACAGTCGGCGTCTTCCGCGAGCCATCGAACAACACGAACGGCCACACGGTGGACCGCGAAGGCCGGCTCGTGAGCTGCGAGCACCTCACGCGACGCGTGACACGCACCGAGCACGACGGATCGATCACCGTGCTGGCCTCGCACTGGCAGGGCAAGCGGCTCAATTCGCCCAATGACGTGGTGGTGCATTCGGACGGCGGCGTGTGGTTCACCGATCCGAGCTACGGCATCCTCTCGGACTACGAAGGCCTGCGCGCCGAGAGCGAGATCGGCGCCTGCTACGTCTACCGCATCGATCCTGCGAGCGGCGCCGTCGAACGCATGGCCGACGACTTCGTGAAGCCCAACGGTCTCGCGTTCTCGCCCGACGAATCGCTGCTCTACATCGCCGACACCGGCGCGAGTCACCTGAAGGACGGGCCGCGCCACATGCGCCGCTTCAAGGTGGGCGCTGACGGCCGCAGCTTGAGCGGCGGCGAGGTGTTCGCCGAATGCACCAGCGGCATGTTCGACGGCTTTCGCCTCGATACCGAAGGCCGCATCTGGACCAGCGCCCTGGACGGCGTGCACGCCTACCACCCCGACGGCACGCTGCTCGGCAAGATCCTCTTGCCCGAGCGCGTGGCGAATGTCTGCTTCGGCGGGCCCAAGCGCAACCGGCTTTTCATCTGCGCGACGACGTCGCTTTATGCCATCACACTGAACGCGAAGGGAATCTGATCCATGTCACGAACACTGCCGGCCGACGGCCTGCAAACAACAGTCGCCCGCATCCTCGAAGCCGCGGGCAGCAGCGCTGCCGAGGCGCAACAGGTCGCCGCCAACCTCGTGCTGGCCAACCTGAGCGGGCACGACTCGCACGGCGTGGGCATGCTGCCTCGCTACATCGATGCGGTGGCCGAGGGTGGGCTGAAGCCCAATGCGTCGATCCAGGTCAACCTCGACATCGGCACGCTCATGGGCCTGGATGGCCAGCGCGGCTACGGGCAGATCGTCGGCGTGCAGGCGATGGACCTGGGCATCGCGCGGGCGAAGCAGCACGGCAGCTGCATCTTCACGCTCTCGCATGCGCACCACCTGGGCCGCATCGGGCACTTCGCCGAGATGGCGACGGCACAGGGGCTGGTGGCGATGCACTTCGTCAACGTGCTGTCGCGGCCCGTGGTCGCGCCATGGGGCGGCGGCGACGGGCGCTTCGGCACCAACCCGTGCTGCATCGGCGTGCCGCTCGCGGGCGCCGAGCCCTTCGTGCTCGACTACGCGACCAGCCGCGTGGCACAGGGAAAGATGCGCGTGGCCCACAACAAGGGCGAGCGCGTGCCCGACGGCTACCTGATCGACGAGACAGGCGCACCGACCAACGACCCCGGCGTGGTGGTCGTTCCGCAGGGCAACGGGCTCTTCGGCGCGCTCATGACCTTCGGCGAGCACAAGGGCTACGGCATGGCGGTGGCGTGCGAGCTGCTGGGCGGCGCGCTCACGGGCGGCGGCACCTGGCACCGGCCGGCGGACACCGCGCGTTCGGTGCTCAACGGGATGCTGACGGTGCTGATCGACCCGGCAAAGCTGGGCACGCAGAAGGCCTTCGACGAGGAGGCGCGCGAGTTCATCGACTGGCTGCGGCAGAGCCCGCCCGGGCAAGGCTTCGACGAGGTGCAGATCGCGGGCGAGCCGGAGCGCAAGGCGCGCGCGGCGCGGCGGCGGGAGGGGATCTGGGTGGACGATGCGACGTGGGGAGAGATCGTCGCGGCGGGGGCCAAGGTGGGCGTGCCGGTCACGGCCTGAGTGTCTTGCTCCTTCCCCTTCCGGGGGAAGGTTGGGATGGGGGCAAACGGCGATTGTTCGGCGCAGTGCCTCGTCCGAAGGCCGCTTGCCCCCACCCCTGCCCTCCCCCGGAAGGGGAGGGAGAAATGCCTCAGACGATCAAGGCGATCGTGGCTTCGAGGTGTTCAGAAGGCGCACGTCGGAAACCCGATCGCGCAAAGCGCTGGAGTTGTCCGACCACGAAGGCCGTGAGCGCTGCGGCACGCACCTGCGCATCGACGGTGGGCGTGGACGAGCCTTCCACACTGGCCGCGCCGCGCAGCACCTGGCGCAGCGTGGCTTCGATCTTGTCGAAGAACTGGTTCATGCGTTGTTGCAGGCGCTCGTTCTCGTAGACCAGCGCATCGCCCACCATGACGCGCGTCATGCCCGGGTTGCGCTCGGCAAACTGGACCAGCAGCGTGAGGATGCGAGCGGCCTGCTGGGCGCCGGTGCCGCCCTCGCGCTCGAGGATCTGGTTCACCAGCGTGAAGACGCTCTGCTCGATGAAATCGATCAGGCCCTCGAACATCTGGGCCTTGCTCGCGAAATGGCGATAGAGCGCAGCCTCGCTCACTTCGAGCCGCGCGGCCAGCGCCGCGGTGGTGACCCGTTCGGCACCGGGCTGTTCGAGCATGGCGGCCAGCGCCTGCAGGATCTGCACGCGCCGCTCCCCCGGCTTCGGACGCTTGCGCGTGGCGGCGGCTGGCGTTTCCGCTGGGGTCTCTACGCCGGGAGCAGCTGTCTCTTCGTTCTGCATGGGAGCGCGTGCAAAGATGTAATCAATTGATTCTCGCACAGCGCAACAAGCGCCCCCGTCCCGGTCAACGGGCCCGGATCATCGTCCCGTAAGCCTGGTCGGTCAGGATCTCGAGCAGCATCGCGTGCGGCACGCGGCCGTCGATGATGTGCACCGCGTTCACGCCGCTCTTGGCCGCATCGAGCGCGCCTTCGATCTTGGGCAGCATGCCGCCCGAGATGGTGCCGTCGGCGAACAGTTCGTCGATCTCGCGCGCGCTCAGGTTGGTGAGCAGCTTGCCGTTCTTGTCGAGCACGCCGGGCGTGTTGGTCAGGAGCATGAGCTTCTCGGCCTTGAGCACGGTGGCGAGCTTGCCGGCAACGACGTCGGCGTTGATGTTGTAGCTCTCGTTCTCCTCGCCGAAGCCGATCGGGCTGACGACGGGAATGAACGCATCGTCCTGCAGCGCCTTGACCACGCTGGGGTCGATGGAGACGATGTCGCCGACCTGGCCCACGTCGTGGTGCACGTTGGGGTCGTTGCGGTCGGCCAGCTTGAGCTTTTGCGCGCGGATCAGGCCACCGTCGCGCCCGGTCAGGCCCACGGCCTTGCCGCCGGCCTGGTTGATCAGGCCCACGATGTCCTGCTGCACCTCGCCGGCCAGCACCCATTCGACGACTTCCATGGTCTCGGCGTCGGTCACGCGCATGCCCTGGATGAAGCTACCCTTCTTGCCCAGGCGGTTGAGCGCCGCCTCGATCTGCGGGCCGCCGCCATGCACCACCACCGGATTCATGCCGACCAGCTTGAGCAGCACCACGTCTTCGGCAAAGTCGGCCTGCAGGGCCGGGTCGGTCATGGCGTTGCCGCCGTACTTGATGACGATGGTCTTGCCGTGGAACTTGCGGATGTACGGCAGCGCCTGGGCCAGGATCTCGGCCTTGTCGCGCGGGGGAATATTGAGGACGGGGTCGGTCATGGGCGGTCAGGCTCCAAAGCGAAGGACGATGGGAACGGAACGGGATTCTCTCAAGGCCTGAGCCAGCGCGGCACCTTGAATCTGACGATCATCAGGTACGCACCCACGTACGTTGTGACGAACAGCAGACAGAACAGCATCAGCACGATGGTGTTGTTCCAGAACAGCACCGCGGGCACCACCGACAGCGCGGCGAACATCCAGAGGTAGGGCGACGTGCGGTTGTTGCGCGCCAGCAGTTGCCGCGCCTCGTCGTCCGCCAGCGCCACGCGCACGATGCGGCGGAAGATCAACTGGTGAAAGTGAAGCGCATCGGCCGTGCCGGGCGACTGGCCGCGCGCAAGCTTGCGGTAGATGGAGAACAGCGTCTCCCACACCGGGTAGATCAGCAGCAGCATCGGGAACCACGGCGACACCACGCGGTGCCGCTGCACCAGCGTCACGCAGGCCACGGCGATCACCATGCCCCAGACGTAGGCGCCGCCGTCGCCGGCGAAGATCTTGCCGCGCGGGTAGTTCCAGACCAGGAAGCCGACGGTCGCGCCCACCAGGCAGACCACCATGGCGGCCAGTTGCCGGTCGCCCACCTGCAGCGCGACGTGCGAGATCGCGAGGCACACCAGCACCGCGACCGTGCCGGCCAGGCCGTTGTAGCCGTCGATGATGTTGAACGCATGCGGCAGTCCGCCGATGGCGAGCGCTGCGAACAGCACGGTGGCATAGGGCAGCATGCCCAGCCAGCCATCGACCATGGGAATACCGGTGCGCGAAACGCCCAGCCCCAGCAGCCAGCACACCAGCAGGGCCGAGCCGATGGTGAGGCCCAGCCGGTAGCGCACCTTCACCTTCTGGGTCATGTCCTCGACGATGCCGCCCAGCACCGCGGGGGCGATGCACATCAGCGTCAGCATCGAGGTCTTGACCGGCCATGACACGTTGAAGGGGTCGGTGCCGGTGACGCCCGCGGCCAGCCAGGCGGCCCCCATGCCCAGCAGGATGCCCGCACCGCCCAGGCGCGGCACATGGCCCTTGTGAAAGCGCTGCGGCATGTCGGCGCCGTAGAGGCGGGCATGCCTGCGCGCGCGCCGCATGAAGAGCTGGACCGCGAAGGCGGCCACGAAGAAACTGATGACGATCAGGGCAATCATGTGTGGGAGTTCGGGAACCCTAGAATTCCCGAGCGAAATTAGACCATGCCAACGCCCCTTCCCCCCGCCCTCCCCCCCTCCCCGGTCACCATTTCAATCGTGAGCCACGGCCAGCTTGCCCTGGTGCAGCCGCTGCTCGACCAGTTGGAGCGGCACAGCCGCGCGTCGATTGCCAAGGTGGTGCTCACGGTGAACATTCCGGAGCCTGATGTGCTCGCAGGGCAAAGTTGGGGGTTCGAGGTCGAGAGGATCGAGAACGCGAGCCCCAAGGGCTTCGGCGCCAATCACAACCAGGCGTTCGGACGTTGCGGCACGCCGTGGTTCCTGGTGCTCAATCCGGACATCCGCTTCGACAGCGACGTGCTCGCGCCGCTGATCGTGCAGGCCGCACCTGACGCCGGCCTGATGACCCCGCGCATCCTCGAGCCCGGCAAGTCAACGCCCGAACCGCACCGGGCCCTGCTCACGCCCTTCGAGATCCTCGGGCGCAACAAGCCGGGCTACGTGCCACCCACCGTGCCCGCCTGGATTCCCGGCCTGTTCATGCTGTTCCGCAGCAATGCCTACCGCCAGATCGGGGGCTTCGACGAGCGCTTCTTCATGTACGGCGAAGACTTCGACATCTGCGCACGCATCCGACTTGCGGGCTGGAAGCTGCAGGTCGGCGAAGACCTGCTCGCGCGGCACGACGCCCAGCGCGCCAGCCACCGCAGCAAGCGCTATCTGTACTGGCATGTCACCAGCCTGCTGAAGGTGTGGCGGTCGGGCGCCTTCTGGCGCTACCGGCGGACGCAGCCGCCCGGCGCCTGAGCGGGGCAAAAAGCGTTTGCGCGGACAATCGGGAACCAAAAAAGCAAGCGCGCTTTCAACACCGACGATGACGACGACAACGAGCAGCCCGACGTTCCACAACGAACACGCCCACCTGGTTCACCCCAAATACCGCCCGGACATCGACGGGCTGCGCGCCGTGGCGGTGCTCTCGGTCCTGGGCTACCACGCGTTCCCGCAGTGGATCAAGGGCGGCTTCATCGGGGTCGACATCTTCTTCGTCATCTCGGGTTTCCTGATCACCACGATCATCTTGGCCAGCTTCGAGGGCGAAGGCTTCAGCTACCGCGAGTTCTATGCGCGGCGCGTGAAGCGGATCTTCCCCGCACTGGCGCTGGTGCTGGCGGCCACGTTTGCCTTCGGCTGGTATGCGCTCTTGCCCAACGAATGGGTGCAACTGGGCAAGCACGTGGCTTCGGGCGCCGGGTTCGTCTCCAACTTCGCGTTCTGGACCGAGGCCGGCTACTTCGACAATGCAGCCGAGACCAAGCCGCTGCTGCACCTGTGGTCGCTGGCCATCGAAGAGCAGTTCTACATCTTCTGGCCCGTGCTGCTGGGCCTCGCGTGGAAGCGCAAGTGGCGCGTGCTCTGGGTTGTGGGCATCGTGGCGGCGGCGTCGTTCCTGCTGAACGTGACCACCATCCACAGCCACCGCACGGCCGCGTTCTATTCGCCGCTCTCACGCTTCTGGGAGCTGATGATCGGCGGCATGCTCGCGTACATGCGGCTGCACCGGCCGTTGCCCAAGCCGGGCTGGGGGCGCCATGCGCAGTCCATTGCCGGGCTGGCGCTGATCGTGCTGGGCCTGTGCTTCATTCGCGGCGGCAAGGCCTTTCCGGGCTTCTGGGCGATCCTGCCGGCGCTGGGCGCGTTCTTCTGCATCGCCGCCGGGCCGACCGGCGTGCTGAACCGCTACGTGCTCGCATCCAGGCCGATGGTGTGGGTCGGGCTCATCAGCTATCCGCTGTATCTGTGGCACTGGCCGCTGCTGGCGTATGCACGCATCCTCGAAGGCAAGCTGCCTTCCGATGGCATCCGCGCGCTGATGCTGGTTGCCGCATTCGTGCTCGCCTGGCTGACCTACCGTTTCGTCGAACGCTACACGCGCAAGACCGAGAACCCCACGGTGACCTCGGGCCTCGTGGCCGCGATGGTGGGTTTCGTCGTGCTGGGCCTGCTGGCCACCACGGGCTACTACGTCGGGCGCCACAGCGATCCGTACTTCAACAAGACGGCGGCCGCGGCCAAGGATTGGGGCTACCCCGATGGCCTGAGCCCGATCAAGGTCGATGGCGAGGTGCTGCAGCAGATCGGCCACGGCAAGCGCCGCGTGCTGTTCTTCGGCGACAGCCACATCGAGCAGTACGGCCCGCGCGCGGTGGAACTGAGCAAGATCGCGCCCGACACGCTCGATTCGCTCTCCTTCGTAACCTGGGGCGCCTGCCCGCCGATTCCCAACGTGGTCGACGAGCAGAACAACCTCTGCGCGGAACGGCGCGACGGCGGCATGCGCCTGGCGGTGAGCGACAGGTTCGACGCGGTGGTCTTCGGCGGCTGCTGGAACTGCTACTTCTCTGAAACCGGCAAGCCCGATGCCGACAACGCCGCGGCAGACCGCTACTACTACCTCGACGGCAAGAACAAGCGCCGCTTCATGGGCGGCGGCGGCGCGGACTTCGCGCTCAACACGCTCGAGACCGTGATGACGGCGCTGTCCAAGCACAAGCAGGTGTATCTGCTGCTGGACAACCCGGTCGGGGAAGGCTTCGGTCCCGAGGAATTCGTGAAGGGCGGGCGCCTTGGCAACATGACCGTCGGGCGCATGTCGCCTACCGCGCCCTGGGTCTCGCAGCAGAAGGCGCTGCACGAGCGCATGCGCCAGATCGCACAACGCAGCGGGGCCATCGTGATCGACCCGATCCCGACGCTGTGCGAGAAAGACTGGTGCACGCGAGCGGACGCCGATGCGACGCCGATCTACAAGGATGCCGGGCATCTGCGCGCGCAATACGTGAGCAAGTTTGCTACATGGATCGACCCGGCGATGACCTCGAGGCCGCCCGCCTCCGCCCCTGCCCGCTGAACGCGTACCGCGCGGTGTCTTCAGCGCCTCGCAGGGCTGGCGTGCACTTTCATACAGGCCGGGAAGCGTTTTGGCAAAATGGCTCCGAGCGGCGCCTGTCACGCTTCTTGCAGTGAAATGGGGCTACCTTTTCTCCAACCGCGAGGTTTTCATGAAGAAACGTGCCGTTGTCACGGGCATTACGGGTCAGGACGGCGCCTATCTGGCGGAGCTGCTTCTTTCCAAGGGGTACGAAGTCCACGGCGCCTACCGCCGCACCAGTTCGGTCAATTTCTGGCGCATCGAGCAACTGGGCATCCAGAACCATCCCGGCCTTCACCTCGTCGAGTACGACCTGACCGACCTCGGCAGTTCGATCACGCTGCTGCGCGATACGCAACCTGACGAGGTGTACAACCTCGCGGCCCAGAGTTTCGTGGGCGTGAGCTTCAACCAGCCCACCGCCACGGCACACATCACCGGCATCGGCGCATTGAATGTGCTGGAGGCGGTCCGCCTCGTGAACCCGAAGATCCGCTTCTATCAGGCCTCGACTTCGGAGATGTTCGGCAAGGTGCAGGCCGTTCCGCAGACCGAAGACACCCCCTTCTACCCGCGCAGCCCCTACGGCGTTGCCAAGCTCTACGCCCACTGGATGACCGTCAACTACCGCGAGAGCTACGACATCTTCGGCTGTAGCGGCATTCTCTTCAACCATGAGAGCCCGCTGCGCGGCCGCGAGTTCGTCACGCGCAAGATCACCGACGCCGTGGCCAAGATCAAGCTCGGCCTGCTCGATGTGCTCGAGCTGGGCAACCTCGACGCCAAGCGCGACTGGGGTTTTGCGAAGGAATACGTCGAGGGCATGTGGCGCATGCTCCAGGCCGACGAACCCGACACCTACGTGCTGGCCACCAACCGCACGGAAACCGTGCGCGACTTCGTGCGCATGGCATTCAAGGGCGTGGGCGTGAACGTCGAGTTCAGGGGCAGCGGCGAAGCCGAAAGCGCGGTCGACATGGCCTCGGGCAAGACCGTGATGCGCATCAACCCCAAGTTCTACCGGCCGGCCGAAGTCGAACTGCTGATCGGCAGCGCCGCCAAGGCGAAGGCCAAGCTGGGCTGGGAACCCGCCACCACGCTGGAGCAGCTGTGCCAGATGATGGTGGACGCCGACCTGCAGCGCAATGCGCGCGGCGCGTCGTTCTGACAGAGGCGAAACGGAAGCAACCCGCCTGCGCGCTCAGTTCTTGTAGATGCGCCTCAGGCTGCGAATGACCGGCAGCCTGGTCAGCGCGCCCACGAAGCGCACCATGCCAGGCGGGCTGTGCCGCAGCAGGAACAGCGTGATCCGCAGGCGCAGCTTCTTCTTGCGGCCCACATACGGATTGGCCAGCACCATCGCGCCGTACTCGTTGAGGATCGCGCTCATTTCCTCGCGGTACTGGTCGTCGTTCTTGATCGACTCGATCGCATGGTTGACGAAGTACGGCTGGAACCGGGGCACCAGGCAATCGCGGAAGTAGTAGCGCCCGCGCAGGTGTTCGTCGGGGAACATCCGGGTGAGCTTCTTGAAGTACTTGAAGCGGCTGCGGATCATCCGGATGCCGAACGAAGTACTCGCCGTGTGGATGCACCAGACGGTGACGGCCTTGTCCACGAAGTAGTTGCTGAACCCCTTGCGGAAGATACGCAGGAACAGGTCGTCGTCCTCGAAGCCCATGAACTGCGAATCGAAACCGTCGACGGCCTCGAAGGCCTTGCGGCTCACCAGCGTGGCCGACGGCAGCACGAACATGTCGTTGCGCAGCAGGTCGTTGATGTTGCGCTTGGGGTGCGTCGCGTGCTCCTTGATGACGCCGGTGCGGATCACGTTGCCGTCGGCATCGGCCTCGTACAGGTCGGCATAGACATAGCCGAACAGCCGGTCGCCGGCAGGGATCGATGCTGCCAGCGTCTCGATGTGGTTGGGCAGGTAGAAATCGTCCTGATCGAGAAAGCAGATGAAGTCCGAAGTGGAGGCTTTCACGCCGGCATTACGGGCCGAGCCTTGCCCGCCGTTTTCCTTGTCGATGATGCGGAAAGGAAAGCGCACGGCCAGCGCATCGAGCGAAGCGCGCTCCTCGGGGCGCGAGCCGTCGTTGACCACGATCACCTCGGCCGCGGGCACCGATTGCTCGAAGACGCTCTTCACGGAACGCTCGATGAAATCGGCGCCGTTGTAGAACGGGATGATCACCACGACGCTCGGCCAGGCGGTCGGCTGCGCTGCGATGGTGGAATCTGGGAAGGCGTTCATTGGGTTCATGGTTCTTCTGGGGGCGGAGCCTACACAGATTCGAAAAGGTCGCGGACCACGCCGCGCACGCCGCGGCCGAACTTGTCGTAGCGGCCGGTCATGGCTTCGCGGGCGATCGGCACGATGCGCGCGAGCCGCGACGCCGGCAAGACGGCGCGAAAACGCTGGTGCACGATCTTGCTGCGCACCTTGGCGATGATCTCGGGCGGGACCCTGTCTCCCAGTTGCAGCAGCCTCGCAAGCAGCAGCTCGGCCTTGATCGCCCGCTCGACGTGCGTGTTGCCCCGGGAAGCCAGCGCCTTGCGCACCTTCTCCGCAAAGGTGTCGCGCCGCGCGCCGATCTGGTTGGACTCGTGCTGGCGGTATTCGATGAGAGGCTGTTCCAGCAGATCCACCCGCGCCGTGCTCGACGCGACGATGCTCAACCATTCGTCGTGCACCCACTCGACCGGCAGCGGCAGGGCGTCGGCCAGCAGCGTGCGGCGAAAGACGGTGGTTGCACCGGTGACCAGATTGCGGCGAAGCAGCGCGTCGAAGGCCTTGCCGCCATGCACACGCGCCAGTTCCAAGGGCGTGACCTCGAGTGCATGGAACAGCGTCTGGTTCAGGTCGCGGCGCTCGGAATCGACCAGTCGCGCATCGGTGTGCAGCAGCAGCAGGTTGGCGTCCTGCTCGAAGTGCGACACCATCAGCGCGAGCCGGTCGGGCATCCACACGTCGTCCTGGTCGCTCAGCGCGATCAACTCGCTCGAACAGGCGCTGATGGCCTGCTCGAAGTTCTTGACCACGCGCAAGGCAACCGGGTTCTCGAAGACCCGCAGGGCGATCGACGGGCCAGGGCGCTCGGCCGCGCACTCGGCAACCGTGGCGCGCACCACCTCGACCGAGCCGTCGCGCGAGGCATCGTCGGACAGCACGATCTCGACCGGCGGCCGGGTCTGCAGGCAGATGCTGCGCACCTGCTCGCGCAGGAAGCGGGCGCCGTTGTGGGTGCAGAGGGCAACGGAGACTTCGAGGGGACGCGGAATGCTCATGGATGGATCGAATTCTTGTGGGGCATGCTGCCTGCGGGCAGTCGCGGCCCTTCCGATCGGGGGGGCAGTGGACTCTCCAGGGTTACGAATTGCAGCGGAACCGGAGCCGGTAAAATTATCTCTCAGTTGATTACTCATGAATAAAATGAGCGCGCCCTTGCAGGCACCGCCCCGGCCGGCCCGGCCATAGTCCCGAAGAAATCCCGCTTGACCTACTTCGGCAACGAAGCGCATTTGCTTACCGCCGTTTCATGCCACGGCGACCTGACCCAGGACAGCACCGTCCGCATGGCAGACAAAAACACTGACGAACACGCATGAGCCAAGTCCATTCCAATCTGCATCGAAGCGCGCTGGCTGACTGGTGGGAGGGCACCCGCCGCACCGACATCTGGTGGACCCTCGCCTGGTTCGACATCGTGCTGCGCTACCGCCGCTCCATGCTGGGGCCGCTGTGGCTCACGTTGAGCATGGGCATCATGATCGGCGGCATGGGTCCGCTGTATGCGTCGCTGTTCGGCACCCATCTGGACAAGTTCTTCCCGCATCTGGCGCTCGGCGTGATCTTCTGGGGCCTGTTCTCCGCGGTGGTCAGCGATGCCTGCAACGCCTTCGTCGGTTCGTCCAACTACCTGAAGCAGGGTTACTTTCCGATCAGCATGTTCGTCTGGCGAGGCCTGTCGCGCAACCTGATCCAGTTCGCCCACCAGATCGTGCTGTACATCCCCGTCGCGATCTGGGCCGGCGTCTCGCTGTCGTGGTCGGTGCTCCTGGTCATTCCGGCCTTCCTGATCCTCATCGTCAACGCGCATGCACTCGGCCTGGTACTGGGCCTCATCTGCACCCGCTACCGCGACGTGACCCAGATCGTCACCAGCATCATGCAGATGCTGATGTTCCTCACGCCGGTGTTCTGGCTGCCCGAGAACCTCCCGGGCCGGGCCAAGTACGTGTTGTGGAATCCGTTCGCGCAAATGCTCGACCTGCTGCGCACGCCGCTCATGGGCGGAGAGGCACACCTGCACAGCTGGATCGGCATCGGCGTGTGGACCGTGCTGTGCGTTTCCTTCGCGAGTGCGCTGTTCGTCAAATACCGCCGTCGCGTCGTCTACTGGCTCTGATCCATGGCATCCATCTCACTCAAAAACGTCTCGGTCAGTTTTCCCATCTACGGGGCGGGCTCGGCATCGCTCAAGAAGACCCTTGCGGCCTCGGTCACAGGCGGGCGCTTCGGCAAGGAAACCGGCGTCACCGTGGTGCAGGCCCTCAGCGGCCTGAACCTCGAACTCAAGAGCGGCGACCGGCTGGGGTTGATCGGCCACAACGGTGCGGGCAAGTCCACGCTGCTGCGCACGCTGGCGGGCGTCTACGAGCCCTCGTCCGGCGAATTCGCGCGCCAGGGCTCGGTGGCCAGCCTGATCGATCCCGCACTCGGCATCGAGATGGACGCGACCGGCATCGAGAACATCATGCTGCGCGGCCTCGTGATGGGCATGAGCATGAAGGAGATCGAACGGCTCACGCCCGACATCTGCGATTTCAGCGGACTGGGCGAGTACGTCAACATGCCTGTGCGCACCTACTCGACCGGCATGATGATGCGGCTCGCGTTCTCGATCTCGACCAGCGTCCAAGCCGACATCCTGCTGATGGACGAATGGCTATCGGTGGGCGATGCGGCGTTCACCGAGAAGGCCGAGCAGCGGATGCGCGATGTGGTGTCGAAGTCAGGCATCCTGGTGCTGGCTTCGCACTCGCCCGAACTGATCGCCAAGGAATGCAATCGGGTGATCCATCTGGAGCATGGGCGGATCGTCGAGCGCTGACGGTCCGGCCGCCGGGGCCAGAATTCCATGACTGCACTGCATGCGATTCCGGCTCCTTGCACGAGCCATGGTCACCCGGCACTACCCCCGATGGTTCGAAGTCGAGTCCTGCATCGGGGCACGGTTTGAACCAATGAGTTTTCACGAATCCCGCAGCGGTTCGACGACTATGATGACCATCCGCGTGTCGCGGCCTCAAGGATCAATCAAATGCATTTCAAATGCAATGTCTGCACCGCTCTCGATGTTGGCCGCACACTGACACGGGGCGACGGGCGCAATGTCCTGTTCTGCGAGAACTGCGACATGGGCGTCATCGAACTGATTCCCGAAGATACGAGCGTTTTCTATGAAGACACGTACTACGGCGCTGCCAATGCAGATGAGATGGGCTACCACGACTACGAGTTCACAGCAGATCACAGTCTGCTGTGGGTCAAGCTCATGCTGGAGACGATCTCCCCCACTGGCCGGATCCTGGACATCGGTTGTGCCAATGGCCATTTGCTCCGAAGCCTGAACGGGACCTACGAACGCTTCGGCATCGAGGTCAATGCCGCCGCAGCTGAGGTGGCACGCAAGAGAGGCGTGGCGATCATTGCTTCCGATGTCTTCGATCCTGCGGTCAGCAATCGAACGCACGGCAGTTTTGACTTCATCACATCGATAGCGACCTTCGAGCATGTGAACGATTTCAGAGGTGCATTCGATGTTTCCCTGAAATCCCTCCAGCACGACGGCGTGCTCATCTTCGAGGTTCCCCTGATGTCGTACACGAGGGACAACAAGGATTGGCTCGAATCATCGTACGAGCATGTCTACTACCCCACGGTCAAGGGGATGGAGACTTTGTTCAAGGAATTCCCGGACTACCAGTTCACTGGATTCGAGTCGGCCATCGCTGGATACAGTTCGACCTATATCGGCGTTGCCGCCCGTGACCCGCAGGTCTTCTCCCGCGTCGCTCAACTGTTCCAGGCCATGACGAAGCCGTCGCCCGCTGGACTTTCCGACGCAGAAATCAGCATCAATCTTGCGTACAACGTCGTCCATTCATTCAACGTGACTGCCGATCGCATTCTGGCTTTGCCGACGCTGATCAAACAGGCCAACAGCTTCAATCTGATGAAGCGGCTGACACAGCTCTGGCACGCAGATCGGGTCGTCGCGGAGAGCGCTGGCACCGCGCTGGAGAGCGCGCAGTGGCACGCGCAGCAAGCAAAGAACTGGCAGGGAGAGTGGGATCGCCTGCATCACGACACCGAGGAATTGAAAGCGACCAACGCTGCGATGTACAAGCAGCTGCAGGCTCTGTCCGAAGGGAATTGAAGACACGGTTGCCCAGGCGATCCCTTGATCTCCCAGCAAGATCGCAGCGCCGCAGCCGCAACTGGTATGGCGCATCTGGGTCATCGAGCAACGTGCCGACTACAACGGGTCGCGAATCGAAACCGAGGGCATGCGTAGATCAGGCGGCACGAAGAACCGCCTGTGAAAAGCGGCGGCCCAAAGCGATCCCCATTCTTTCCATCGGATGGAACAGGGCGGCGACGACAAGACAAAGGGCAACCGTTGCAACCAGCAGCATGATGGCGCCTGTGCTCGAGAGCTTCTCTCCACCTCCGAGTGCCAGATAGGCCCACGACGTGAAGCTGCAGAGCACCAGAACGTGCAACAGGTACAGCGAGAAGGAAAGCCGACCGAGCCACCTGGAGATCGGCAACGAAAGTGCCCGCTGAAATCCTCTGTTGAGCAACACGCCATAGAGCAGCCCGGAGCTGCAGAGCGTGAGCCACACCGGCCCGAAGTCATGCGGCCGCAGAGCGGCGAAGACGATCGCGCCGGTCAGCAACGACCACGACACCCAAGGCGCGGCTTTCGATTCGCCCAACTTCCGATGGATGTCGAGCTGCGTGAAGTTCGCAATCGCGGCTCCTGCGGCCATCGCCACGAATGGAGATGCGAGCCACCCGGCGATCCCGAGCAGCGCCACATGAATGACGCCTCGCAGCGCGGCCCGCTGCCCCATGACGAGCAACGCGGCAAAAACAAGGATCGAGCCTTGCATCTCCACAGGCATTGTCCAAAGTGGCGCATCGTAGGAGCTTGCCGGCGAGCCGTCGACATACACCCTCCAGAAGGAAAAGTGCAGCACATCCGCCATGGAGGGAGTGAAGGCATAGACGATCGGCAGCCAACCCTCGCCTCCTGTCACTTTGCTTGCCTGGATGTTCCGCATCAACCCGAGAGCCATCAACGCCATGGCCAGGCACGAGGCCGCGAAAATCGGCACCGTGAGCCGCGGATAACGTCGAAGCGCGAGATCGATCACTGCGCGTCGCTCACCGGTCCGGAAAAATCCCACGCTCAGCACATAGCCGGAGAGAACGAAAAAAATGAATACCGAGAATGAACCGTCGGTGAGAAGCGGATAGAAGCCGGGATGCCATTGGGGCCAGAACACCTCTCCCGCGTGGCACAGGACGACGACGAGCGCCGCCCATCCGCGCAGGCCATCAAGGTAGGTTTCTCTCATGCGTCGATGGCGCTCTACTTTGCCGCCGCCCGCTCGGTGATCGGCGGATGCAAAGTCTTGCCTTTGCTCCCGCCACGCAGCCACCGCTGCGCAGGCTTTTCGACGAGCAGATAGACCGCCGTGGCCAACACGAAGAGCACGCTGAAGTAGACAAACTCAGGAACGCCCGGCCATGCGAAGGTGGTAACGAATGCCTTGATCAGAATGAGATGCAGCATGTAGATGGAGAAGCTGATCTCGCCAAGAAATACGAACGGGCGCACTGACAACAATCGCCCAACGAGGCCGCGACCGGAGGCAAGGCACCCAATCGCCAATGCAAAGGCCCAGCACGATCCAGCCGGCTGAAAAAACAGGTTGAACCACGGGCTCGGGAATTGGCGGTGCACCACGTAGAAGCCTTTCAACATCCACCATGCGAGGACAGCGAGCGCGATCACTTCAACTGCCGTCCACCACCACAGCGACCTGGACTGATGGCGCAGGTACTTCCTCCACAGCACGTTGGTCGACATGCCGAGCACGAATTCGAACCCACGCATCAATGGACTCGGGTAGGTCGCATATGCCGCCGTGATTCGATTGAAATCACCGCTTTCGACAGGTACCGCTGCAATGCGAAGCGCTGCGATCAACATCACTGCCAACAGGGCGGCACCCAGGAGCTTCCAGTGCCAGGTGCGTTCGATGTTGACCAGCAGGAACGGAAATGCCAGATAGAAGAACATCTCCGTGGAAATGCTCCAGGACACGGAGTTCCAGGAGAACGTGTACGCCAGAAAGGGGAAAGCCGAGTGCACAAGGACGGCATTGAAACCGAGTACCACCCACTTGCTGAAAATCCCGGGACCGTCGAACGTGATCGAGCCCGGCGCCACGCTGACGACCAGCAAGACAATGGCGACCACATGCACCGGCCAAAGTCTTGCAACCCTTGCGCGCATGAACGCCAGAATCGATCCTGGCGGGCGCTCACCGTAGACATGCGTCAGGATAAAACCGGACAGCACGAAAAAGAAACTGACCCCTTGTGCGAGCGCCAACGGCGCACCGCGCAACCATGGCCAGGCAAGACTGTTGGACCCGTGCAGAACCACAATCATCATTGCGGCAAAAAAGCGCAGGCTGGTCAGCGCCCTGAGATTTTCAATTGTTGGTTGTCGCGACATCGTTTGGGCCAGTGCGCCAGCTGCCGCTCGCGCCACGGCGAAGCGCGCGATACCGGTCGTGAGCCTCCATCAAACCAGGGCTACTTTCGCGAAGGCGGCCGCGTATGCATCGATCATCTTTTCGCGGCTGAAATGCTGCAGCGCATGGGCGCGCGCCGCGGTCTTCAGTGCATGGAGTGCCTGTGGTTGCTCGTGCAGCCTGGACAGCAACGCGTGTATGCGCTCGGTTTCGGTCGGCGGGATCAGAAAGCCGTTGACCCCGTCGGCCACCAGTTCAGGAATTCCGCCCACCGGGGCTGCGATCACGGGAACGCCGCACGCATTCGCCTCCATCACCAGAACGGGCCTGCCATCGAATTTCGACGGCAGGACGAGCACATCCAATTGATGCAGTGCATCTCTGGCGTGCTCGACAAAGCCGTGATATCTCAGCCTCTCAGCGATCCCACTGGTTGCCACGCGCTCCTTGACCATGGCCGCATCGGGACCCGTACCGAACATCTCGAAATCGAGCACGGGGTTCAGGGGCGCGAGCCGCCGTGCCAACTCGATGAATCCGACCGGATTCTTCTCATCCGACATCCGGCCGACATAGCCGACCTTGAGTCCGGAGCCGCTCTGCGTAGCTGCAGGGGAAAACTCGTCCAGATCGACACCGCTGCGAACGACGACGACGGGAGGATCGGGCCTGCGGGACGATCGCCTGATGTAGTCGCCCATGAAATCACTCTCGACGATCACGGCATCGAAGCATCCTTCATAGAGGAAGTGATTCAACGTATGGCCGATTTCGTTGTAAAGAATGTCGGCGATCCGCAGAGCAGGCAACCGCTCTTTCCAATAGGGAAGCAAGTGATAGAGCTCTCCGGCGCCTATCTGCAGCACGAGATCCACCTTGCTGTCGACAAGCCGTTCCAGAACCAGATCGAACCGGGTCATCGCTGTCATGCCGGACAGATCGAGAAGATGCCCGGTCGAAGCGAAATCCTCCAGCGGGTCAGGTTCGTAGGCTGCCGATGCATCGCCGCAATAGGCAACCGTGATATCCACACCGCGTGCTCTGAGCGCACGGAAGATGGCAATCGAGAGAGCACCCTTCACCAGGAAGGGGAGCAGCGCCAGGATACGAGGCGAATTCATTTGGTCAGGGTCCGGACAAGACGCGACCATGCACGCCGGGGCAAAGAGGGTGAAGAGCCTGAGGCCGGAGCCGGAGCTTCGGCGACCGCCTGGCGCTCAAGCACGAGCGAGCGATAGGCCTGCTCCCATTTTTCGCTTTCCCCCCTGAAATAGTCCCTTGCTTCGATGTAGGCCCGGATGTCGCTGTGAAGCTTGTCGACCTCCTGATATGCATCGGCACTCGGTCCCACGAACGCAAAGGAACGTCGGCCGACTTCGGCAAGTTCAGGCTGAACGCCGTAGTTCCCCAGCATTGCGAGGAAATGCTGGAAATCAGATGCCGCCGTCGATTGCATCATCACGCCGATCAGTCTGTGGGCCTGCAATGGCGGCAATTGGCTCAGCGCCGGATGGCGACACGTCCACGCAACCATTCGAGTGATGGAAAGAAGCAGCGAGCGAGCTTCTGCAAGAGGCACCAGATTGCGCTGCATCGCGTAGCTGACCTCGAGCAGCGTGCCGACCGGATCACCATGTGTCACGCCGCGCGAGTGCGCACGAATAAAGGTCAGGCGCTGCGGAATGATGGCGAACTTGCATCCGTGCTGCAAGGCGCGAGTCCACAGCTCGTAGTCTGGCGCACGCACCATCAGCGGATCATCCAGCCCGATTCGCCTGTGCGCCGAGGCACGCACCATGGTGGAAGACCGGCACAGATGGTTGGCACCGATCCAGGTGTCGACCAGATTCAGGTCGCGCGGCTTGTTGTATCCCGCCTCCAACGCGTCGGCCGATGGGTGCCGATCGTCATTCTCGTCATAGATCTCGACATAGGTGCCGATGACATCGAGTTGTGGATTCCGGGCTGCCGCCTCCAGCTGGATTTCAGCCTTTCGCGGATCGATCCAATCGTCTGCATCCAGGTTGACCAACCACTCGCCGCGCGCCTCCTGAACCGCCCGGTTGTAGCTCGCCGCCCCGCCCAGGTTCTTTTCATTGACGAACAACCTGATGCGCGGGTCTTCGATGGCCGACACGACGGCCACCGAGCTGTCGATGGATCTGTCGTCCACCACCACGATCTCGAAGTCCTGCACCGTCTGGTCCAGGATGCTGCGCAGCGTCTTTCCGATGTAGCGCTCGTAGTTGTACGAGAGAACGATGTACGAAAGAAGCGGGCTCTTGCTCATTGGAGGCAGTCCGCGACGCGATCCAGGTCGTCCGGCGACAGGTCGTCGTGGAAGGGCAAGCCGACGACACACGGCGCGAGAGTGTCGGTGACGGACAGGTTGGACATCGGCACGTCCTTGAACGCCGAATGCCGATGGCAACCCAGTCCCCACCAACGGCGCCACTCGACCTTGGCATCGTCGAGCCGCTGCGTGGTCGCAGCGACGTCTGCAGCCGGAACGATCACGTTCAACGTCATCGTGACCCAATCGGTTCCGACGCCGCGTTGCAAATGCACCGCCTTGCCTTCCAGGCGCCTTGCGTATGCGGCCGTCAATTCGCGCATTTCCTGGATGCGCTTTGGCAGCCCGTCCAACCCCGCCAGGCCCACTGCGGCCGAGTACTCCGAAATGCGGTAGTTGCCCGCGCGCAGCGAAGACTGGCGCTCCTGGCCGACGAACCCGAAGCCGGTCATGGCCGTTGCGCGTTCCATCAGTTCCCGGTCGGCACAGAAGATGGCCCCGCCTTCGCCGATGCCCAGGGTCTTGGTGGCATGAAGGCTCACGCAAACGGGTTGCCGGCCGATGCCCGAGAGCGAGGTCAATGCGGCCGCGGCATCGAAGACGACGGGGATGCCGTGTTGTTGCTCGAACGCGGCCCAGGCGGCGAAGTCCGGCGGCGCGCCGAAGGCGCTGACGACCAATACCGCGGCAACCGGACCGGGCACTGCGTTCAGCGCTGCAGCGGCGATTTCGGGCGTGAGCGCCAGGGAGTTCGGGTCCGTCTCGAGCAGATACGGTGTCAGGCCGGCATTGCACACCGCATGCGCACTGGCGATGAAGGTGAATGCAGGCATCAGGCAATGACCGCCTTGCTGGCAACGCAGCCTCAACGCCAGCTCGATCGCGGTGGTCCCATTGGAGGTCAGCGTCACATGGCTCCCACCGACCAGCTCGCCGAGGCGGCGGGCGAATTCGCCATTGAGCGGCCCGTAGTTGCTGTACGTGCGCGAGCTGTCGATGCGTTCGAGATATGGCAGGAGGCTGGCTGCCGCGGGCAGTCGCGGTCGCAGGACCTTGATCGTCGCAGGGGAAATATTTCGGTCTTGAACGGGCATGACTGTAGGCATCTGGGCAGTTGGACGATAGGAACTAGACCGGAGGCGGGACGGAGGCCGCGGTGCCGCCCCTGCGCTGAATCGGGCGCGCCGGAACGCCAACGACGGTGGAACCGGGCTCGACGTCGCGGATCACCACGGCACCCGCACCCACGGTCGACCAGGCGCCGATCACGACACCAGGCGCCACCGAGACACCCACACCCAGGTTGGCGCCTTCCTGAACGGTGACCCGTCCTGCAAGAGAGCAAGAAGGGCCGAGATTGACGAAATCCCCAAGAACGCAATCGTGGGCGATCGTGCTGCCCGGATTGATCAGCGTGTGGGACCCGATCGAAACGTCCGTCGTGATGCTGCAAAGACCGATGATCAGGGCGCCCGCGCCGACCGAGACGCCCGAACCGATCACTGCGGCCGGATGCCGCACCGCGACGCATTCGACTGCGGTGCCGATCGACAGCGCGGCGCGTTGGCGCGCCCGACCATCCCCGACCGCGAGGACAAGGCGCACGCCAGGATCCGAAAAAGTCTCCAGGCGCTCGGCTCGTACTTGCAGCCCTCGGATATCCGCCACCGGGAAACCCGGGTCAACGACGAAGCCTGCGACGTGCTCCCCGCATGCCTGCAGAGCGGAAAGAACCTCACGGCCCAGTCCGCCTGCTCCATAGATCAAAAGCGTCATGCGCAACGGTGAGATAAATCAGAAGGAGGGGTGGCCGCGCCGGAGCAAGGCAGGCGAGTATACGGCCGCAGTTAACATTGAGTTAACAACAGATACCCGGGCCGCTCTGACATTTGGCGGGGCCTGGAGCTCGGGAAACTCGCTCCAGCGAGGCTGCAGGTACGCTATGGGGCGAGCTGCAATGCACGCAGAACAGCCCCGGTCTGTTCCTGCCAGCTGAACTTCGACAGTGCATCGTTGCGCGCTTCCTGCGCCATCGATTCGTAAGCGTCGCTGCGGTCCATGGCACGCAGAACGACTTCGGCCCATTCGTGCGCCTTGGCCAGGTAGCCGTTTTCGCCGTCGCGAATGGCACGGCGATAGGTGAAGCTCGGCGAAGCGATGCTCAGGGTGCCGACGCTCGCCGCCTCGAAATACTTCAACTCGGACTTGCAATCGGTGAACGTATTCGACTGCAGCGGCATGAGGTTGAACTGCACCGTCCCGAGCAGGCGCTGGAGGTTCACGTAGTCATGAAAAGGCTGGCGGCTGACGCGGTGCGCAAACTCTTGCATCACCGGCCCGTGGTCGATGTAGCCGACGACCATGACCTCGGCCTCCGGTCGCCTGGCCAGCACCTCGGCCAGCGCGGACTCCACGATCGCATAGTCGAGGCGATGCGAAGGAGAGCCGCTGAAGTAGCCGAGCGTCACCTTGCCGTTGCCGGCAAAACGCGCGCGCTCCTTCTCTGCAAAGACGCTCTGCGCGAGCGCGAGCTGCTCCCGGTTCATGAAGTTCGGCACCACGTGCACCGGCAGGCCCGAGTAGTCCGCGAGCTTCTGCGCAAGAAAATCGTTGGTCGTGATCGCGCCGTCGCACAGCTTCAGCGTCTGGCCCATGCGGGCGATCATCGCGAACCAGTCGTCCCAGAGGCCGTTCTGCGTGACGTCAAGGCCCAGAGTGGCGACCACCAGGTGCGCATAGTCGGTGTCGAAGACCAGATCGTCGACATCGAACAGCACGCGTTTTCGGCGCGCGCGGAACTTGGTGACGAGGCCGTTGACCCGATGGCAGTAGCGCGAACGGCAGATGACCAGCACATCGGCAGCGTCGGCGATCTCATCGAAGCGCTCGCTGTCGGACAGAAAAAAATAGCTCGCCGAGACGTGGCCCGCCGCATCGTCGTTGAGTACGTGGGCCATGTTGTAGGCCCGGTAGCGAAACGTGCTGTTGTTCGGCTCCTCGTAGAAATAGGCCACCCGCACCTTGCGCCGGTACAGCATGGCCAACCGTGTCGACAGCGGCTGAAGCCAGGGATCCGCATAGGGAACGGGCGGGGTCTGCAGTGCAAACATCAGCGTCCCGCGGCGAGCGACTCGAGGGTCGATTCGAACGATTGCGTCCAGTCCGAGCCCAGGGCATTGGCTGCGAAATTGCGGCTGCGCGCCTCGTTGTCCCCCGCGAGCGCCACGCCGGCCCTCAGCGCATCGAGCATCGCCTGCGTGTTCAGTTCTGCGGAGAGGATGTTGCGCGAATAGCCCGACAGATCCTGCTTGTTGGCGAACTTGTTGGTCACCACGACGGCACCGCTGGCAGCCAGGTCCAGGGGGGGATAGCTGGGGTGCGGCGTGTACATCAGGCAGAGCCCGAGATCGATCGTTCCCACCAGGCCGGCATAGGCTTCCCAGTCGAGTCCTTCGATGCGCCGGGGCGAATAGCCGTCGCCGAAGGTCACATTGGGAATGTCCTTCCCGACCAGGAAGATGTCCCACTGCTCGAGATCGAGAATCCCTTCGTTGACCGCTCTGTCGATGAGGTCCATGCCAATGTGGAAGAGATTGCGCGAATTGTTCGGGCGCGCATAGAAGAAGAACCGCTTCTTGCCACCTGGCTCGCGCTCGCGCTCGTGGAACAGCGACTTCGGGAATGCGGGCTCGAACCAGCATCCGGCACGCCGCAGGTGATCCAGGCCCGTTGCGATCAGGTGGTCGTACAGGAGTCGGGTGTTGACGACGAACCGGATGTCCTGGTCTTGCAAGACCCGCTCGCATTGAACGCGCTCTTCTCCGAAGGGATAGAACATCCGTTCGTCTTCCTGGAGCAGATAGACGATCGAGGCGCGCGGAACGCTGGGCAGCGCCGCCGCAGTCGTCCACCACGAAGTGGTGACGAAGATTTCGTCGGGGAGGACGTCCAGGCTGGGCGCCGTTGCGCCGGCAGGAAGGGCACTCGGATAGTCGCCTCCGACGTGCGTTGCGTAGGCAAACTGGATTTCCTGCCGCAGCCGGATGCCGTAGGCGCCCAGGACCTGCGAGGCATTCGCCGGTGAGGGCTCCTCGGTCCGGGTCACGATCCGCAGCGTTGCATTCATTCGATTGGCCAGTTGGGCCGCAAACAGCAACGCGGTGCCTACGCCGCCGAAGAGGCTCCCCGAACCGATGCTGTCGGTCACCAGGCTGACTCGCGGCAGCGAGGACTTCGGGATCACATAAGTGTGCAGCGGCTGCTGCGAGACGAATTTCAGCGCCCAAAGTTCGGGCAGCGTCATTTTCGGGTCGTTCGTTTCGCCAGACTTCCTGTTCACACCAACGATCTCGCCCAGCTTCCTGCGAACCAACCGTGCAGCCCCCGGGGTTCCTTGGTCCCACCAGAAGGCTATGAATCTCCGAATCCGCCCAATCATCATGAATTCCTAGTTTTTATTAAATTTTTGATGCAAACATCGATCAAGACGCATGACAACGACGACGAGCCCGTCACGAACTCAATAGAAACAGAATGCAAAATTCTTTCATCATTATTCAACTTGTCGAATAGAAGCCAAGCTGTCGTGGGTCGGCGCCCTACTTCATCGCTTCTACCGGTCGGAACACTATATATCTGCTTGCCACGTAGGCGGTAACTGTATATACGGGCATGCCCATCGCCTGCGCAAGATAGCTATTGAGCCCGAAATAGTTTATTGCCATGATGACCGTCAGGAGATTTGCCCCATAAGCGACCGCAGTGCCAAGAAGAAATTTCGCTGCCGCAGGCAGCACGGCCCCCTCGTAGGCAAAGGTCCACCGGCTGTTGAGAAAGAAACTGACGCAGATGCCGATACCGTAGCCGATGGCATTTGCGACGACATCGCCTGCATGAAAAAAATATTTGGCAGCGTAGATCACCGACAGCCCGACCAATGTATTGGCGACGCCCACGATGAGGAATCGAATGAACTGAAACGAAAGAATCTTGTCCGTCTTCATTTTTGTGGCGCCGCGCGAATCAATATCGCGCTTCATCGACCACCCGGATTGGCGTGCGTGAATCGCTCGGCTTCGAGCAATTGAGCGACACCAACCGCCAGGCTGCGAATTTTTCGGCTTCGACCTCGGCTCGGCACCACGGAGGAAAATCGGATGCGCCGAGAATAGAGCCCGGAGGACTTGTTCACTCCCGTTGTAATTCGGGGCGACTTTCTGGCAATTCTTTTGAATATGGAAATTATTTCGGAAATGGTCGTCGGCTGCTCCGATGCAATGATCTTCGTCAATACGCCCGGGGCCGAATTCAAAACACGGAGTGTTTCGATGATTTCCAGCGCGGCATCGTCGACCGAGATGTAATCGCGAATGGTGTCGATGGGAACGTAGATTCCTATCGGCTTGTTTCGAACGATGCTGCGCGCAATATGAGTCAGAAGCCCTTGCGGCTTGACTGTCGCCTGCCCCACGCCATAGAGCGTGGAAATGCGGGCGAGGAGCACCGTCATCCTCGGATTCGCGGCGCAGAACGATCGCAACAACTCCTCCTGGCTCAATTTCTCCCGCGCGTAAGCGCAGTTGGGCGCCGGCACAGATTCCTCCGTGATGATCTCGTCCGGACAGGCACCATAGATCGCCCCGGCGGAGCTTGAGAACACCAGCGAGCCGGGCATGCCCATCAGAACGGCATCCGCCGCGATCAATTCAAGCAGCAAAGCCAGCGCACGAGTCTCCGGTACGAGGACTGCCTCGGAACTGCCCATCGTGCCGGCGCCAGCCGCCCAATATATTTCCCAGCGGGTGGCACGGCTCGCACTGGCGGAAAACCCGCGAACCGCAGTCTCGATCTGCGAATGCAGCGTCGATTCATCGGTCCATTGGAAGGGCTCGCCGGGCGTGAAGGGCGCCGCGCCGGCCGTCGAGAGCGCGCGGCAAAAAGCCGATCCCAGAAGACCTCGAGCACCCACTACCCAAGACGTTTTCATGGGCGGTTCGGCCGGGTCGGTTTGGAACTCACCACGTAAAGCGGCTTGCCCATCACGATGCCCATCGTCACGGCGAGGTATTCGGCAATCACGCCGAGCGCGGTAAGTATCACGCCCGAAAAGAACGCAACCACGACCGCCAGGGAAGTCCATCCCTCAATGGGAACCTGCCCCGTGTATTTTTTGTACATGGCGTATATCGCAAAACCGATGGCAAACAGGATCGAGAAAAAACCAACAATCGTGATCAGCCTCAGTGGGCGCGTCCCGGTGGTCAGGACAAGGCTCCAGAAATGCTTGACCAATGCCAGAAAAGAATAACCGGAAGGCCGGCCAAATTCCTCCCTGAGCTTCAACGGGCAGTGCCCGACTCGGCCTGTTATCCAAAAAAGTCCGACATCGAGATATACGCCATTCCCGCAGTACGCGGACAAGGTCCGGGCTATTTCACCGTCGATCAATCTGAAACTGTTGAAACGGCCAATCGATTTATTTCCGAGAAGTCGCGTACTGATGATTTTTGCAGTCTTGCTGAAAAAATTCCTGACCAACCCGTGCGGGGCGGCGTTCGTTGGCTGCGCATAAACAAGCTGGAAATTCTCTCGAATTCCCAGATCAATCAGGGCCTTGATGCTTTCCGGGTCCTGTTGGCCGTCCTCGTCCATGGTGACCACCCAGTCGCCGGTTGCGCTTGCCATGCCTGCCATCGTCGCAGCGTGCTGCCCGTAATTCCGCGACAACCATATCGGCCGAATAAAGGAGTGTTTTGCAGCCAATGCATCAATGACTGTGTCCGATCGGTCGGGTCCGCAATCGTGAACAAGCAATAATTCGCACACGACGAATTCGTGGCCTTCGGGCGAAATCTGAGGCGAATTGAATTTTTCGATTTCCGCGACAACCATGGGGAGCGAGCGCTCCCCTGCATAAACCGGGATGACAATGGATACTCTTTGAAGGTTTTTCATTGCAGCGCGTTAATATTCAATTTCAATTGATGGATTCCAGCCTTCGGCCGCCAAGAGCCGCCGAACACCTTCAAGGACTTAATTCCAGGCAAACGATCGCCAAACTCCCGACAATAGAAACCGATTGCTCGCTCGGCCAAGCCGGTGCAGATTTGCAATAGCCTTCACCAAAAGCAATTTGTGTGCCTGTCGCCGGTTTGAACGCATATCCAGAGGCTTCGATCAAGAGCGGCACCCTTGAGTACTCGGGGGTAAGAGCAGATACGTTCATGTCACCGTGAATACTGTTCAACTTGGCAGGATATTTCCACTCGCCTTTGCTAAGGAAAATATATTCAACCTTCGAAAAATCACTCATTTGCTCGAGACGAGCGATAATTCGATTGATCTTCATCTTCTCCCAGGAATTAAGTCGTTGCTGATCGGCAAAAACCTGGTTATTCTTGAATACGAAAAACGTGATCAAAATCGCCGGGAGCAATGCAAAGGCACCGCCCGGAATTTTCGCGAACATCCGACGCAATATCGGATAGGCGAGCAGAAAAAACAATCCGATGATCAGTCCAGCCTGAGACAACACACGGGGCATTGGCCACCAATCCTTGAATGGAAGGATCACACCAACTGTCGCTGGCACAAGGAGCAAGACCGCAGGCAGGACGGCCAAATTCCCAGGCCATTGCCCCTTCGCCCTCGCATTCCGAAGGACTTCAATGCTCAACGCCAGCCCGGCGACGACGAGCATTGCGGCAAGAAGGACTTTCAGCCAATGAGCGCCCAACGGCTCTTCGCGCCAATATATGGTGGCAATCAGGTCGAAAATCTTCGAAATTCTCTCAGGGACTTCCTTCAATTCGATGAATTTTGCCCTGCTCGTTATTTCGATGACGCCGAGCCGTTTGAACACGCTCAGGACCACCAAGAAAACCAGAACAGAAACAATGCAGACAAGCAGCAAATTGATAATCCGCCTGCGGTGATCGCTGCCGACTCCTGCGTTCGCTTCCGGCGCATTCCCTGAAATTTCGCTGAACAAAAAACAAAAGATGAGCGCAACCGAAAAATAATTCAAGAACCCCTGGTACACGAACAGCATTCCAACGGTTGCAGCAAGCGAGATCAGCAGATTCCGGGTTTTTTTCTCTCCGGCCCGGGCGGCAGATTCCAGCGTGATGATCGCGAGCAATGTACCCACGCAATACCCTGGAAGCACCATGCGAAATGTGAGTATTTCTGCAAAGTACGGATGCGCCACCATCAGCGAGCCCGCGATGGCTGCACCTGGTCTGTCCGCGGCTCCAACGAAGCGCAATATAGACAACACAAGTCCCGCTTGCAGCAATAATGCAGAAAATCCCAGGGAAACATAAATATCGTTTATGTTCACGCCGAGTGAATTGATGACCCGGTCGATGACCGCCAAGAGAAATCTTCCTTGCGTCAGAAAACTCGCGAATTCCCCATTCGTGAAGCCTTGCCCGTAAAAATAATCGTCGATGGCAAAGCCTCGGGAGAGGACGCCACCTCTTGCGAGCAGTGCAACGCCGACAAATATGAGCAGCAACCTGAGATGTCCCGGCGCCATTCGATTGCTGATTTCAATACCTGATGTTTTCATCGAGCAAGGCGATTCGACCAAGTCGAATCTTCTTCTTCAAATTAATTAATTAATCAATCAACCAATTCCAGACACCGACGAAGGTTTTATTTCGTCGATTCCATTGATCACGCCTGTTGCAGATCCGTTTGAACGCTTTTTTCAGCGCCGGCCACGAACGGCACGATAGGCCCGCCATGTCCAACGCGCCGCGAGCATGCTGCCTCGAATCATCCAGGGCGCCTTGCGCTCGAGCCAACGGGACGCCTTGAGGCTCGCAAAGACGACTTGCTCATCGTATTGCCCCTTGGATCCAAAGAGCCCGTGGATGAGCTCCTCGGCCGTGGCTTCGGTATTGTCCGGGGGCTCTTCGCTCGGCTCCGGTTCGGCACCGGCCCGGTTGCCGGCCACCGCCGCTCCGATTCCGACCAGCAAGTGCCTGGATTTCTGCGCGATCGCCTGGGGAGCACTCGTTCGCAACAGATCGCTGTATTCGATGCGCTTGCGAGCAAGATCGCGCGACGCATGGACCATCGAATTCGATCTTCTTCTGTAGAAAAAGAAAACATCCGTCGTGACGAGGAATCGCCGGCCTGCATCGCACATCCTCATGAACAGCGACCAGTCTTCGTAGCAGTTCAAGCTCTCCACGTACGGGAAATCGTCGAGTGCCGATTTCCTGAACAGCGCCGTCGCGGTGGAGAACCGGTTCTCCAGAAGACCGGCGACCACGGCCTCGCCGGAGAACATCGCGTAGTCGCAGAAGTTCGCCGCCTCCCCCGGTGTGGGCTGCGCCTCTCCGTCCAGAAAGTACCCGGCGGGGGTCACGACGATGTCGAATTCCGTGCTGTTCTCCAGCGCAGCCACGCCGACTTCGAGGAAGTGCGGATGGATCAGATCATCGGCATCCAGCGTCAGCACGTAGCGGCCCGTTGCAAGACGAACGCCGATGTTTCGCGCCGCGGCCAAGCCGACGTTCGCCGTGAGGCGAGCGATCTTGAGGCGGGCGTCTTCCTTGCACGCGAGCTCATCGATCACGCGCAGGCTTTGCGTGTCCGTCGATGCATCGTCCACGAGGACGATCTCGATGTTCCGGTAGGTCTGGGCGGCGAGGTTGTCGAGCGTCGCTGTCAGGTAGCTTCCCAGGTTGTGGTGCGGCACCACAACGGAAACCAGCGGCCGCTCCTGCAGCGCATGCCACACAGGCCTTTGCCTGGTTGCGACACGCCATGGCCACGGTTCTTGCGAGTACTGCACCGGGGTCAGCTGCGCTTTGTTCTCAAAATTGCGCTCCAGCGCGCCAACCAGCCCGTCGACCGTTCCGTCGAATTTCAGGCAACTGACACCGTCACGCCATCGCGTGCCTTCGCCGAAAGCCGGATTCGTTTCGTTCAGGATCACGCGTGCGCCCGAGAGCGAGGCTTCGATGGCAGCCATCTCGCAAGCAGGGGACGCACCGGGAAAAACGACAGTTGCTTTTCCGACGAGTGCTTCACGCTCCTGCGGGGCCAGTTCCGGGATGAAGCTGGCGCGCTCGCTGAATATCGACGGAACCAGGCGCTCGATCTGCGCAAGGTAACTCTCGTCCGGGGCATGGCCTGCGAGCTTCATCGAGCCCGTGTAGCCTGGACACCGGCGCATGAAACCGGCAACGGCGCGCACGAAGAGATCGGGGCGTTCCGATCTCCGGAGATCGGCGCTGAAGACAATGGCCTGGTCGGAAGACGGGGAGACTGCATGTTCCACGCCAGAGACACCGCCGGACAGCACGGGCGGTGCGTGGCAAATGACCCTCGGCTCCCATTCCTGCGGAGAAAAACCAAACATCTCGCGCGTGGCTTCGCTCACTGCAGGGCTCGGCGCAATGACGACATCGCAATCGCGCAGGCATTTGCGCTCCAGATCGCTGAGATTCAGATCCTCGATGGACAGCGGCAAGGCCTCGGCATGCATCAGCGCGGTGTGAGATCCGCAAAGGCGAACCGCGACGGTGGCGTCGGACAGGAAGCCCTGGAGCCGGCTTTCCTGCAGCGTGCAAAAGGCGAGCCCGCCCGCGTCCTGGAACTCCAGGTACTTGATCGACTGGCTCTCGCTCAACGCAGAAAGCGCCCTGAACACGCATGCAGAACGCCAGTGCGCAGAGGTGTTCGAGTAGGCCGAGGCGGGTGGATGCTGACGCGAATCCGTGAATCGATCCTGATCGATGCGGGTATCGACCTCGACGAGTGCCACGTTCGGAAATGCGGCCTCGAACGACACACGGTCCACGGCGGCATCGACCATGACCAGGGTCGCACGTTGGCGGTCTGCTTCGTCGAGGGCGCGGAGCATGTCGGACGTCACCCGGCCTGCCGCGCCAGGTGTGCGGGAAAACAGTCCGGTAGAAACGAAGACGAGGCGATCCATTCAGCCTCCAGGGAACTGGCGATGCCGAGAGACCAGCTCGTGGGCTTGTTTATCCGACACCCAGGATTTCACGCCCCGGGCGCTTTGGCAAATTTGAATCAAACGCTGTTCCCCACCTTCCCATTTCGGGATTCTTATTGACCGTCATTCGTCGGCGGATCTTTCCGGCGGCCGCCCCCGCGTTCACTTCACTGGCCGTTTGCGGATTGCCATCGCCACGCATCGCGGCACATGTCGTCGAGGTCACGCTTGGCGACCCACCCCAGCAACTCGTTCGCGAGGCTGACGTCGGCAAAACTGATTCCGATGTCCGCCGCGCGGCGCGACACGATTTCATACGGGATGCGCCGGCCGCTCAGGCGCTCGAACGCCTTGATCACGTCCATCACCGAAGCACCGCGCCCCGTGCCGAGGTTGACCACGATGTGCGTCTGATTCCGTTCGAGGAAACCCAGCGCGGCCACATGTCCGTCCGCAAGGTCCATGACATGGACGAAGTCGCGGATCCCCGTGCCATCGGGGCTCGGGTAGTCGTCGCCAAAAATCTGCACGGCGGGCCGGAGACCCGCGGCAACCTGGCACACGAGCGGCATCAGGTTGCTGGGTGTGCCCAGAGGGCTCTCGCCGATCAGGCCGCTGTCGTGCGCACCCACCGGATTGAAATACCGCAGCGTCGCAATCCGCCACTGCGGATCCGAACGGCTCAACTCGTAAAGCAAGTCCTCCACGACCAGCTTGGTGCGGCCATAAGGATTGCTCACAGTGAGCGGTGCGCTCTCGGCCACGGGCATCGGCTGATCGGGGCCATAGACCGTGGCCGACGAGGAGAACACCAGGGTCTTGCACCCTGCGCGCTGCATGGCCCCCACGAGGGCGATGGAGCCATGAACGTTGTTGTCGAAATAGTCGATCGGGCGATCGATCGACTCGGTCACGGCTTTCAGTCCGGCGAAATGCAAGACGGCGGAGATGGGGTACTGCGCGAAGATCCGGTCGAGCGTCGCCCGGTCGCGGATATCGCCTTCATGCCAACGCACCGGCTGCCCGGTAATGCGCCCGATGCGTTCGAGGACAACCGGGGTGCTGTTGGAGAAATTGTCCAGGATGACGAAGTCGTACCCCGCGCGCGCCAGCTCAACGCATGTGTGAGATCCGATATACCCGGCGCCTCCGGTCACCAGAATCAAGGGCCATCTCCGGCGATGCTTTCGGCAAGCGTTGGGGCCGCGGCGTCCTTGGCGGATAGCACCGGCGAGGCGCCCGAAAGAGGCCAATCGATCCCGATCGCCGGGTCGTTCCACGCGATGCTCCGCTCATGGGCGGGCGCGTAGTAGTCGGTGGTCTTGTAGAGAAAGTCTGCCGTCTCGCTCAATACGAGAAAGCCGTGCGCTAGGCCGGGCGGCACCCAGAGTTGTCTATGGTTGCTTTCGTTGAGCTCTACGCCCACCCACTTCCCGAAAGTCGCGGAGGTTGGGCGGATGTCCACTGCAACGTCGAACACCGCGCCCTGAGCCACGCGCACCAGCTTTCCTTGCGCCTGCTTGACTTGATAGTGCAAGCCACGCAGCACGCCCTTGGACGAACGCGAGTGGTTGTCTTGCTTGAACGCCAGATCCGAGCCGGTCGCACGGCGGAAAACTTCTTCGTTGTAGCTTTCGAGGAAGAAACCTCGGGCGTCACCGAAGACCTGGGGCTCCAGGATCAAGACATCCGGAATGATGGTGGGAGAAATCTTCATGCTTCAACGTTGTGGGGAACATCCGCGCCGCAATCGATCGGCTGCGTACCAGGGATTGTTACGCAGAAACGATCACCGCCGTCTTTCTGCACGCATCCCGTGCTGGTGCGGCCGGAAAGATCAAACAAGGGTCAAGGCGAATTTATTTTGCGCATTTCCTTTTATTCGGAATAAAACCTTTAGCACCCGAATGAAATACAGCGCGATATCCGCCGCACAAAAAGCCTCTCTTCAATCCTTCGAATTTTTCATCAGCTTAACAAGCTCTTCTTCGTACCGTCGGAGCATTTTCTTTATGTCGAATCGACGCTCGGAAAATTCTCTCGCGCTCAGTTTGAAATCGTCGAGCTTTTCTTTGTTTGCAGCCAATTCTTCGATTTTTCGAGCGAATTCATCGTAGGCTCCGGGTTCGCACAAATAACCTTGCCGTCCCTCTTCCATCATCTCCGGCAGTGCACCGACTCTTGACGCAACGATCGCCGTACCGCTCGCCAGTGCTTCCATGACGATGTTCGGGCGCCCGTCCAAGCGGGAGGGCAGGCACAGAATGTCGCACGCTTGCAGGTACGGTTTCATTTCCGGCACGGTTCCCCGCAGCAGAAAGCGCCCTGCCGGAAAGTTGGCCGCCGCAACCGCGGTTTTTACTTCTGATTCGAGATGCCCGGCGCCGGTCATCAAGAACACGACATCCATATCCTTGGACAGGCGTTTGGCAATCTCGACAAATCCAAGAGGATCTTTTTCCTCGGACCATCGCCCGAAAAATCCGACCACGACCGATTCGCTGGAGATTCCGTCAAAGCCAACTGGCAATTGGTCTTTTGCCGCGGGTGCATTCTGGTCCAGGTCGACGCCGCTCTCCACCATCTCGATGCGCTCGGGCGCCTCCCCTGCAGCAATCAGCCACTGCCGGACTTCCGAGTTTTCGACAAAGGTGAGATCGATGCAGTCGGCATATCGCCGATTGTTGGCGGTGTGGCCGACCGTATTGAAAAGCAGATCGGCCACGGCAAGGCGCGGATGCCTTAATTTCAGCGCTGGCAATTGGTCATAGACAAAAGAACTGCCGATCACCCAGAGCAATTGGATATTTTTCGATTGCAGCAGATGATCGAGAAAATCCCGCCAGTATTCCTGCTCGAGAAACCTCGGCAAATGGAATATTTCGGGGGTAGCCGATTCAAACCAAGATGTGGTGTCGCCGTGCGCCTGGCCCACCGGAACGGTTGTCACGATGGTCACGCGCCAACCGTTCTTTGCCAATTGCGAGACGATGCCGCTCAATAGACGTTCTGCACCACCCAAAACAAGGAACGGCATCGCGATCAGAAGCGAGGGACCAGCAGCCCGAATATGAAAACGCCGCCGGATCGCAAATGATTGGGGCAAGCGTGGAGGCGGCGATGCGCCGTTCGTTCGCGCGGTGCGTAGGGCCTCTTCCGTCAGCACGTCCTCGTTGAAACGATGAACCAGCATTTTCTGAACTTCGTTTTCCAGGACGGCTCGGCTGTTGCTCAAGGTTTCGCCGTGGCTGCGGTAAAGAAAAAGTGGTTCGCGAATACCGATAAAGCGTGCTCCAAGCGCGGCGAGCCTCACCCAAAACAGCCAGTCCTCGTGAACATGCCCGGTCGCCGGATCCGAATCCCGATATCCGCCCGCCCTGCGCCAGAGGTCCTTGGGATACACCGCGCACGTGAGCGCGTTGTTACCTTCCAGCAACATATCCAGTGTCGGGCGTTCGTGCGGTGTCCAGACTTCCGACTTGTCGCCGAAAAACTGCAGTCCCGGCGAGACCACCTGGTAACCGGAATGCTCCAGCACGAAGACGGCTTTCTCGATGTAGGTGGCGGCAATGCGGTCGTCGGCATCCAAGCAGCAGATGTATTTGCCCCTCGCGTGGCTGATGCCGAAGTTGCGGTTGGCCCCGGCACGGTACGGCCTGTCCTGCAGCAGCAGCCGCAGCTTGGGCGAGGCCTTGCCGACTGCCTCGACGAGGCGCTGGCGGGACTCGGGGGAGCTCGAGCCCCCTTCCACCACGATGATCTCGATGTCGGTGAAGGTCTGCGCCTCGACCGAGCGGATCGCATCGCCGACGAGGTGACCGTAGTTGAAGCAAGGAATCACGATGCTGACGAGCGGACGATCCGATGGCCAGTCCGGTCCGCTCGGCGGGTTCACGGCATCCGGCACAACGCCCGCCGGCGGAAGGAGGCGAACCGCCGCCGCGGTGCGCCTTGCGACTTCCAGGCTCCCTGCGCCACTCCCGGCCAGCACGCGCCGGCGCCTGAATTCCCGAAGGTGGTCGAAGATACGGCCCCGCAGCGTCCACCACACCAGCTTTGCGAGTTGCTTGGCCCGCCTTGCAGCGCGAGGATTGTTCGTCGCCCAGCTACGCACGGGCGCCGTGGCTCGCCATGCGATGGTTTGCTGCATGGCCTCCAGCCGACCCGCAACCTCCAAAGCCCGGTGTTCGATGGCGGCGGTCTTCCCGACCTCCTCGGACAGCTTCCTGCGAAGCGCTGCCGCTTCCCCCTCGCGCTCCGCAGCGCGCCTGATCTCGAAGTTGATGGCCTCGGTGGCCTGCGCCGCATTGAGGCGCGCGTCCGCGAGGATCACGTCGACTTCGCTCTTCAGGCGCTGGATCTCGCGGCTTGCGGCCCCGCAATCCGCCAGTTGCACGGCACTGGATTGCAACCTCTTCAGGTCGAACGACCAGAGCTGGGCGATGCGTGCAACGAGCGGCGGCGTGAACTCGCTGCCGTCCAGCCGTGTGAGCGATTGCACCGAAGCCTCGGTCGCCTGCCCGGCGTGCAGCAGGTGCAGGTGCGTCGAGGCCCTGACCTCCTCGGTCGCCGCGCTGTCGAAATCGGCCTTCAGCAAGCGTTCGAAAACTTCCTTGACGCGTGCAGCCTGGCGTTCGTTCTTCGTGACGATGCCGACATAGGTCGAGGCGTAGTCCTTGATGGAAACCTCCGCACCGGTCAGATGAACGCCCAGTTCCGTCTCGACGATGTGGCGGATCGCCTGCTCGGTCGGATAGTAGATGTGCTCCAGCGAACTGTTCAGCCATGCCGCATTGCTGGACTTGGCCGACATGACGGGAACCTCGAACAGCAGGAACCCGTCGTCTTTCAGCAGGTCGACGGCTGCGCGGAATCCGCCGCGCAGATCGAGCAGGTGCTCGAAGACCGCGATGGCGGTTACGACGTCGAACGCGGCTCGATGGTCATGCACCAGTTGCGGATCCAGCAGGTCGTTGCCAAGAAGCTTGATGCCCTTGTCCTGCGCCTGCCCGGCTGCCCTGGCGTTGACCTCGATGCCGAACTTGTCGAAGGCGTCCGCGAACTTGTCCAGCAGATAGCCGTCGGCGCAACCTATGTCGAGAATCTTTCCGTGATCGGCCAGCAGCCGAACCAGCGCAAACGCCCAACCCAGCCCATGCTCGGCCATGAAGCTGTAGTCCGCATAGCCGCTGCGCTCTCCGTTCACGTAGTAGTTGTCGTCGTAGTACGCCTCTGTGTTCTCGGGCAAGCGGGCAATCACACCCAGGCCGCAGCGGGTGCACTGCTGGATTTCCATGCCATCCACCCGAATGGCGAATGGCTCGAAGCGGGTACCGGAGCACGCGTTGCAGATCATCTTTTGTTGGTTTGCCTGTGAAAAACGAAGGGCCGTCCGGCACCGGGCTGGACGCGTTCCTTGCGAGCCCTCGTTCTAGGTTGCGGAGATCGCTTCGCGCGCGCTGTGCAGGATTGCTTCGAGAACGGCATCCATGTCGGAGGGCTCGGTGCGAAACCCCAATGCCTTCAGCCGGGATGGATCGCCGACGAAAGCCCTGACATCGCTGTTGCCGCGCCGCGATTCGTCATGCTGCAATTCGACAGGCACGCCGGAGACGGCGATCAAACGCTGTGTCAGGTCGAGCAGCCGCTGGCCGTCGCCGGTGCAGATGTTCACCACCTCCGCAGAGGCATCGCTCACCAGGGACAGATCGACGAGAAGCTTCGCAACGATCCGTACATCCATGAAGTCGCGCACCACATCGAGATCGCCGGTCGCGAGCACGCCTCCTTGCCCGCCCATGCTCGCGATCTGGTGCGCGAAGCTTCCCAGGGCCAGGGACTTCGGCATGCCGGGCCCGATGGGATTGAACAACCGGGCCACCACGACGGACAAGCCGCGTGACGCGGCGATGAAGGCATGGCTTGTCTGGGCGAACTTGCTGGCGCCATAGGCCGTGTTGGGGCGGCAAGCCGCGTCCTCCCGCACAGGCTGAAGGGCGGCGGACACCGGCCCATACTCGGCCGCACTGCCCGCAAGGACCACGCGCGGCTTGCGCGGCATGGCGAGCGCGGCGTCCAGAAGATTGGCCGCGAAGGCGACGTTGGCCTCGTAAAGCTCGCTGTAGGAGGGCGCAGCGGAAACACCCGCCAGATGCATGACGATCTGCGGCTCCGCGGACAGGAGCAGATCGCGGACCTCGGCCGCATCGCCAGGGTTGGAAAGCAGGCGCCTCGTCTCGCCTGCGACGGCAGCCCGTTCGGTTCTGCTGATGGCGATGGTTTCAAGGCCACGCGCCCGCAGTTCATCAAGCACCGCCCGTCCGACGAATCCGCTGGCGCCGGTGACAAGCACGCGCATGGTTATTCGGGCAGGAAAAGCTCGCGACTCTCGTCGAACATCTTCTGCGCCGTCGAGTAGTCTTCCGGCCGGCCGATGTCCAGCCAGAAGCTCTCGGGCTGCTGATGGCAGCGAACCTTCTTGCCGGCCGCACTCAGCTTGAGCAACAGGTCCGGCATGTCCAGGTGAACGCCCTCGCTGACATGCGGCTTCACCGCATCGCGATTGAGCATGTAGAGGCCCATGCTGACCAGGTGCTTGCTCATGGGCTTCTCGAGGTAGCCCTGGAGATTCATCTCCGCATCGACCTGGATGAGCCCGAAATCGATCTTCACTTCTCTTTCGTAGACGCAGATCGTGGCATCCGACTCCCGCTCGGCATGGGTGCGGATCAGCTGGCCGATATCGAAAGTGGTGAGCAGGTCGCCGTTGGTGACGATGAAATTCTCGCCGACCTTGTCGATCAATGCGCCGAGCGGGCCGGCCGTACCCAGGGGGCTGTCCTCGAGGCTGTAGTCGATCTTCAGCCCGAATCGCGAACCGTCGCCGCAGAACGCGCGGATCAGATGATGCAGATGGTTGACCGCAAGGATGACTTCGTCGACGCCGGCACGGCGAAGCTGCCGCAACAGCAACTCCAGCACGGGCATGTCCCCGAGGGGCATGAGAGGCTTCGGAAACGAGGCGGTGAACGGCTGAAGGCGCGTGCCCTTGCCGCCGGCCATGACGACTGCTTTCATGGTGCTTGCTCCCTTAGACGGTGTAGACCGCGGGGCGGTACAGGTGGATATTGCGCCGGATGAATTCGATGCTCTGGCGCAATCCCTCATCCAGGTCGACTTGCGGAGACCATCCCATCAACTTCGCGGCCAGCGCGTTGTCGGAGACGAGCTTCAAGACCTCGCTCTTGTCGGGACGCATGCGCGCGGTGTCCGCAACGATCTCCTTTTCCACGCCCATCAGCTTGAGGATGCGCTCGGCAAAGTGGCCGATCGTGTAGGTCGAGCCGGTTCCGAGGTTGATGGTTTGTCCCTCGATACCGGGCGTCACCGAAGCAGCGACGAAGCCGGCGACCGTGTCCGTGACGAAGGTCATGTCGCGCTCGGGTGTCAGCGACCCTAGCTTGATCACATCCTGCGTCAGTGCCTGCGAGATGATGGTCGGAATGAATGCCCTGGCCGACTGGCGCGGACCGAAGGTATTGAACGGGCGCAAGGTCACGACGCCGGTGTCGAACGAACGGTAATAGCTCTCGGCGATCTTGTCCGCTCCGATCTTCGAGGCCGAGTAGGGCGACTGTCCTTGCAGCGGATGTTCTTCGTCGATCGGCACCCGCACCGCGGTGCCGTACACCTCCGAGGTGCTCGTGTGGACGACGCGACGAACCGACAGCCGGCGCGCGGCCTCCACGACATTGAGCGTTCCCTCGACATTGGTGCGCACATAGCTGCGCGGGGCAACGTACGAATACGGAATGGCGATCAGGGCCGCCAGATGGCAGACCACGTCGATGCCCTGCATGGCATGCATGACGAAATCACCGTCGTCGATGTTGCCCGCCACGACGCGAAATTGCCCCTTCACGTCATCCGGTGCGAATTCGAGGTTGCCCCAGCTCGATGCAGAACCGTAACGGACCATGGCTGTCACGTCGGCACCGGCACGCACGAGTGCTTCGACCAAGTGGCTGCCGATGAAACCGCCTGCGCCGGTTACGAGGTACTTCTGACCTGTCAGGGTCTGGCTTGATGAATGCATGGCTTGTATTGCTGAAGTAATTGTTTTAGGTGTCAGAGACCGGAGTGAGCGTCTTCGACAAGCAGGCGATTGAGGTACTTGCCATAGGCATTCTTTTGCAATGGCACGGCCAGCCGCGCCAACTGCTCCTTGTCGATGTAGCCATTGCGCCAGGCGATCTCTTCGGGGCAGGCAATCTTCAGGCCCTGGCGGTGCTCCAGCGTGGCGATGAACTGGCCGGCTTCGAGCAGGCTTTCGTGCGTGCCCGTATCCAGCCACGCGTAGCCGCGCTGCATGATCTGCACGTTGAGCTTGCCCAGGTCGAGGTAGGCCTGGTTGACCGCCGTGATCTCGAGTTCGCCGCGCGCGCTGGGCTTCACGGCCTTGGCGATGTCGACGACCTGGTTGTCGTAGAAGTAAAGGCCGGTCACCGCATAGTTGCTCTTGGGCTTCAGCGGCTTTTCTTCGATGCTGCTGGCCTTGCCCTGGGCATCGAAGGCCACCACGCCATAACGCTCGGGGTCTTGCACGTGGTAGGCGAACACGGTTGCGCCGGACTGCTTTGCGTCGGCGTCGGCGAGCAGGTGCACGAAGTCATGCCCGTAGAAGATGTTGTCTCCCAGCACGAGCGCGCTGGGATCGTTGCCCAAAAACTTGTCCCCGATGATGAACGCCTGCGCCAACCCATCCGGGCTCGGCTGCACCGCGTACTGCAGGTTGATCCCCCACTGGCTGCCGTCGCCCAGCAACTGCTGGAAGCGCGGCGTGTCCTGCGGCGTGCTGATGATCAGGATGTCGCGCATGCCACCGAGCATCAGCGTGCTCAGCGGGTAATAGATCATCGGCTTGTCGTACACCGGCAGCAGCTGCTTGCTGAGCGCCAGCGTCGCAGGATGCAGGCGCGTGCCCGAACCACCGGCGAGGATGATGCCTTTGCGTTGCGTCGTCTTGGTCATGGGGTGTTCGTGTCTCTCTCTTGCTCTGCAGATGTCAGAAGGTTTCGCGCAACATGCGGGCGACGCCGGATTGCCACTCGGGCAGCATGAGGCCGAAGGTCGATTGCAGCTTGGTGGTGTCCAGGCGCGAGTTGTGCGGCCGCGTGGCCGGCGTCGGGAACGCCGTGGTGGGCACGGGCTCTACCGCTTCCGGCCCGGCCTTGAGCTCGACGCCCGCGGCCTTGGCTTGCTCGATCACGAAGCGCGCATAGCCATGCCATGTGGTCACGCCGCCGGCCACCGCGTGGTAGAGGCCAGCCTTGGAAGGGTCCTGCAGCGTCGCGCGAATGGCATGCGCGGTGATGTCGGCCAGCAGTTCCGCACCGGTCGGCGCGCCGAACTGGTCATCGATGACGGTGAGCTTGTCGCGTTCCTTGGCGATGCGCAGCATGGTCTTGGCAAAGTTGCCGCCGCGCGCCGCATACACCCAGCTGGTGCGAAAGATCAGGTGCTTCGCGCAGTGCTGCGCCACGAGCTGCTCGCCTTCGAGCTTGGTGCTGCCGTACACGCTGAGCGGGCCAGTCGCATCGTCTTCCTGCCATGGCTTGCTGCCGCTGCCATCGAAGACGTAGTCGGTCGAGTAGTGAACCATCAGCGCGCCGATCTGCTGCGCGGCTTCGGCCACCACGCCAGGCGAGGTGGCGTTGAGCTTGCGGGCGAAGTCGGGCTCGCTCTCGGCCTTGTCGACCGCGGTGTGCGCGGCGGCATTGACGATGACGTCGGGGCGGACCTTCAGCACCGTTTCGGCCAGTTGCTCGGGGCGGCTGAAATCGGCGTTGAAGTCGGTGCTGTCGAAATCGAGCGCGACCAGTTCACCCAGGGGGGCGAGGCTGCGCTGCAGCTCCCAGCCGACCTGTCCGCCTTTGCCGAGCAGCAGCAGCTTCATGCCGTGGCCTTCGCGTCGTATTGCTTTTCGACCCACTCGCGGTACGCGCCGCTTTGCACGTTGCGCACCCATTCGCCGTTGGCCAGGTACCACTCGACGGTCTTGCGGATGCCGCTGTCGAAGGTCTCGGCGGGCTTCCAGCCGAGCTCGCGCTCGAGCTTGCGCGCGTCGATGGCGTAGCGGCGGTCGTGGCCGGGACGGTCGGTGACGTAGGTGATCTGTTCCTTGTACGGCTTGCCGTCGGCCTTGGGGCTCAGTTCGTCGAGCAGCGCGCAGACGGTGTTGACGATCTCGATGTTCGGCTTCTCGTTCCAGCCGCCCACGTTGTAGGTCTCCCCGAGCTTGCCGGCTTCGAGCACGCGGCGGATGGCGCTGCAGTGGTCCTTCACATAGAGCCAGTCGCGCACCTGCATGCCGTCGCCGTACACGGGCAGCGGCTTGCCGGCCAGGGCGTTGACGATCATGAGGGGGATGAGCTTCTCGGGGAAGTGGAACGGCCCGTAGTTGTTCGAGCAGTTGGTGGTGACTACCGGCAGGCCGTAGGTGTGGTGCCAGGCGCGCACGAGGTGGTCGCTGGCCGCCTTGCTGGCCGAGTAGGGGCTGTTCGGCTCGTACTTGTTCTCTTCGGTGAAGGCCGGGTCGGTCTTGGAGAGGGAACCGTAGACTTCGTCGGTCGATACGTGCAGGAAGCGGAAGGCAGCCTTCTGGTCGGCCGGCAGTGCATTCCAGAAGCCGCGCACGGATTCGAGCAGGCGGAAGGTGCCGAGCACGTTGGTCTGCACGAAGTCTTCTGGGCCGTGGATCGACCGGTCGACATGCGATTCGGCAGCGAAATTCACGACGGCGCGGGGTTTGTGCTGGGCCAGCAGGCGGTCGAGCAGGGCGCTGTCGCCGATGTCGCCCTGCACGAAGATGTGCTTCGGGTTGTCCTTGAGCGAGGCGAGCGTCTCGAGGTTGCCTGCGTAGGTCAGTTTGTCGAGATTCACGACCGGCTCATCGCTCTGCGCGATCCAGTCGAGTACGAAATTGGCGCCAATGAAGCCTGCGCCGCCGGTTACCAGGATCATGGGGTCCCCTGTTGTTGTCGAACCTTCGCCCTCTGGCGAATGAACGGATGATTATCCCATCAGCCCGCAAGGTGAAACCCGGGGTTGGCGTAGCCAAAGGTACCCACCTACAATCGCCCGACTGCAGGAGAGCGGGCCACCACGGTGGCCCTACCGAAGGCGCAAACTCCCATAAACGCTCAGGTCGGCCCGAACAAGGGGTCTGTACTGCACCACATCAAACGCCGTCTGGAGAGCCATCAGCCATTTCACGTGGCGATGCACCGAAGGAGCAAACCTGTTGCGAAGTCGCAACAGGTGAATCTCTCAGGTACCGAGGACAGGGGGAGCGGCAACTTGGACGGCGGACGTCCGGTTGCTTGCTATTGAATCAATAGCACACCACATCCGCCATTCAAGCGCTGCACCTCAAAGGTACTTGCAATGCGCGTGATCGTTCTTGGCGCCGGCCTGCTCGGCGTGACCTCGGCTTACTACCTCCAGCAACTCGGCCACGAAGTGACCGTGATCGACCGGCAGGCCACCCCGGCCGCCGAAACCAGCTTCGCCAACGGCGGGCAGATCTCGGTGAGCCATGCCGAGCCCTGGGCCAACCCCAGCGCGCCGCTCAAGGTGCTGCAATGGCTGGGCAAGGAAGACGCCCCGCTGCTCTTTCGCATCCGCGCCGACATGCGCCAGTGGCTCTGGGGCCTGCAGTTCCTGCGCGAATGCACGCCGGCACGCACGAAGCACAACATCGAGCAGATCGTTCGCCTGGGCACCTACAGCCGTGAAATGTTGCAGCAATTGCGCCGGGATACCGGCCTGAGCTACGACCAGCGCACCCAGGGCATCCTGCATTTCTATACGACGCAAAAAGAGTTCGACGGCGCCCTCGCGCCCGCCGAGCAGATGCGCGCGCTGGGCTGCGAACGGCTGGTGATCTCGGCCGACGAGGCCGTGAAGATCGAGCCCGCCCTCGCCCACATCCGCCCCCAGCTGGCGGGCGCCACCTACACGGCCGAAGACGAGTCCGGCGACGCCAACCGCTTCGCGCGCGAACTGGTCAAGCTCGCGACCGGGGCCGGCGTGAAGTTCCTCATGAGCCACACGGTGACCGCGCTGCGCGAGACCGGCGGCAGCATCGACCACGTCGAGGCGACCGACAGCGAAGGCCGCTTCCAGCGCATCCGCGGCGATGCCTTCGTGCTGGCGATGGGTTCGCTGAGCCCGCTCTACGCCGCGCCGCTGGGCATCCGCCTGCCGATCTATCCAGCCAAGGGCTATTCGGTGACGCTGCCCGTTAAGGACGCCTCGAAGGCGCACCAGGTCTCGCTGACCGACGACGAATACAAGCTCGTGTTCTCGCGCTACACCTCGGAATCGGGCGATCGCCTCCGCATCGCCGGCACGGCCGAACTCAACGGCTACGACCGGGACCTGAACCGCGTGCGCTGCGAAGCCATCGTGCGGCGCGTCGAAGAACTGTTCCCCGGCGCCGGCGACACCGAGCAGGCCCAGTTCTGGACGGGCCTGCGCCCCGCGACGCCGAGCAACGTGCCGATGATCGGCAAGACAAAGCTGCCGAACCTGTACCTGAACACCGGCCATGGCACGCTCGGCTGGACGCACGCCTGCGGCTCGGGCAAGTCGATCGCGCGGATCGTGAGCGGGCTCGCGCCGGAGGTGGATTTCGCGTTCACCGGCATGCCGGCGCCGCAGCCGCGCGTGCTGCAGCCGGCCTGATCCCGGGCCCGGTCGCGCTCAATCCTTGCTGGTGAACACCGTCAACACGCCGGTGTAGCCATACAGGTGGTGCCGGGCGATTTCGCCCGCGGCGAAGAAGCCGACCAGCGGCACGTCGCCCAGCGCGTGCCGCACGATCTGCAGCTCGGCGCCCGGCGCGCCGAAATGCGGACCGCCGCGTCCCGAGCAGCTCACGTACACCGCGCCCGCGATGCGGCGCGCGGGGTGCGGCGCCGCTTCGGCCTCGCCAGCCGCGACGGCCCTGGCGGTCGCCAGCGTCTGCTCTTCGGGCTCCAGCTCCTCGCGAATCTCCGCGCAGATACGCATCAGGTCGGCGCGCGCCGCCTGCGCGTTGCGGCGGCAGAAAGTCAAGCGCATGCCGGCCTCGGCCACGTCGGCGATCGCGATGCCGCGGCGCGTCGGGTCCAGGCCGATGATGTGGCGCACCAGCACGTCGGCGCCCAGGTCGCCGGTGCGGCGCACGCCGTCGCTGCCCGCATCGGCCAGGCCCACCAGCGTGCTGCGCACCGCGTCGATGGCTTCCTGCGGCCGTTCGAGCGACACCTGCAGGTCGGCCAGCAGCACGTCGAGCGCGGGTTCGCCGTCGAGCTTGAGCAGGAGGTTGCCATCGGCCTCGGTGATCTCGCGCTCGCGCACGCCCGAGCGCAGCGGCTGGCAACCTTGGGTGACGCGCGACACCACCCGAACGCCTTCGCCGAACACCACGCCCGACAGGCCGCCCGAGAACACACCGCCGGCCGCGCCATGGCCGCGGATGTTGCCGTTGCCGCCCACCGCGAACTGCAGCGCGCCGCCGCGGCCCGACGAGAGCCCGCCGAAGAGGTAGCCGGTGTCGGTGCGGCCGGCCATCTCGCCGATCAGCTCGGTGAGGTCGGGCGTCGCGGGGTCGGCATGAACCAGCGCGGTGTGCGCCTCGAACCCGCTCATCTCCGAATTGCTCAGCGGCGCCACGCCCGAGAACACGCGGTACTGGTCGCTCGGCAGTGCACAGAGCATGAGGCTCATGCCCGGTTCGTCGAAGTACTCGGCGTTGTTGGCCGAGACGCCGATGCCGACGGTGCCCGACCAGTCGGTCACTTCGGGCAGCTCGGCGCTCAGGTGATCGAGGATCTCCTGCGCCTCGGCCGCGTAGTGGTCGGTGATGTAGAGCAGCCCGAGCGTCGGCGACGCCGCGTAGTCGGGCAAGGCCATCTGTGCGCGCAACTGGGCCAGCACGAGGCCGGCCGCCATGCGCCATTGCGGATGGGTGGCATGGCCGGTGGGAAACAACTTCATGATGCGTGCCAACCCGTTCTCTTCAAAAGTGGATGTGTGTGACGTCAGCGACGGCCGGTGGTTCGCTTGCGCGCGGCGGTCGGGGTCTTTTTCTTGGCGGCGGGCGTTTCCGCCTTTTTTGCCGCGGCCTTGGCCGCGGGCTTTTTCGCGGCGGCCGGCTTGCCCATCGCCTTGCCGACCGCATCGGCCAGCGGCTGGGCCATGGCGGGGACCTTGAGCTGGGCCGCGTCCTGCAGCGCCGTGCTGGCGATCTGCTGAAACTGCTCGGTCAGCGAGCCCCACCACTGCATCGGATCGACCACGCCGGCGGCGTCGGTGGCGGCGGCCTTGCCGCGCGGCTTTTTCTTCGGTGCCGGTGCTTCTTCTTCGTCGACCTCAGCGTCGTTTTCTTCCTCGACCGGCTCGGGTTCGGGTGCAGCGGCTGCAAAGGAGGCGGGCGCCGGAGCTGCTGTGGCTGCTGCCGCCTGCTTGGTGAACGCACTCGCCAGGTCTTCCATCCGCACGTTCATGCCGCGCAGGGTCGAGAGCGTCATCTTCTGAACTTCCAGCGCCTGGATCGTGGCCTTGAGCGCATGGCCGTTCTGCTCGAGCCAGTACTGCACGGTCTTGAGTTCCTGAATGCGCTTATCGACCTCCTCCACGCTCAGCGTGGGCGCCACCCAGCTCGCCAGGCTCGGGATGCCCGGCACCGACGCGGCGCCGGTGCCCGCTGCGGCGCCCCCGGCCAGGTTCTTCAGGAAGTCGAATCCGGGGACGAACTGGCTGAAGTCGAAGGGTTTGCTGGCATTGGTCATGCGGAGGGTCTCCAGGCTGGGTTTTCTTGTGCTGCCAGCTTACTCCAAGCCCCCGGAACCCGGCCTCAAAGCTCGCTGCGAACCTTGCTGAAAACTTTCCAGAAAGTGGCGTCCTGCGAGGTCGCGAAGTTGATCCGCATCATCGTGCTGGGCGGCCGGCGCGCATGGAACAGCGACCCCGGCGCCAGCAGATAGCCCTGGTCGAGCATGCGCTGGGTGAGCGCGTCGGTGTCGACGCCCGTGTCGACCCAGCCGAACAGCCCCGCCGGCTCCGAGGCGAAGGTGCAGCCGTGCGACATCGCGAGCTTCACCGCCCGCCCGCGCGCGCCGTCGAGCCGGATGCGCACGCGCTCCGAATGCCTGCGCAGCTGGCCCTGGTCGATGCACCACGACAAGGCCCGCTCGAACAGCGTGGGCGAGGTGAGCGTGGCCAGCAGCTTGGTCTCCAGCAGCCGATCCTTCAGCGCGGGCGGCGCGGCCAGGAAGCCGATGCGCCAGTTGGGCGCGATGATTTTTGCGAAGCCGCTCACGTAGACGGTGCGCTGCAGCCCGTCGAGCGCACTCAGCCGCGTGGCGTGCTCAGGCGCGAGGTGGCTGTAGGTGTCGTCCTCGACGATGTGGAAATCGTGCTCGTTCGCGAGCTTGAGCACCCGGTGCGCGCTGCCGGGCGTGAGGCTGTAGCCGGTCGGGTTGTGCAGCACGCTCACGCTCACGAAGAGCTTGGGCTTGTGCAGCACGCAGTACTGCGCCATCACCTCCAGGTCGGGCCCGTCGGCGCGGCGCGGCACCGGCAGGATGCGCATGCCCAGCGCCTCGAGGCGCGCGAATTCCAGCGCCCAGCCGGGCTCCTCGACCATCACCGGATCGCCCGGCCGCAGCAGCGTGCGGCTCACGATGTCCAGCGCATGGGTGGCGCCGATGGTGGTGATGATCTGGTCGGGCGCGGCCGGCACGTTGATGCCCACCAGCTTCTGCGAGAGGCTGCGGCGCAGGCTCATGTCGCCGGCGGGCTCGCCGTATTGGAGCGACAGCTCCTGCAGCACGGCTGTACTGGTCATGCGACGCACGGCCGTGGGCATGAAGGTGGACGACATCCAGTCCGGCGGGAACACGCCCATGCCGGGCTGCGGCTTGTCGCTCGGGCGATGGAACATGCTGCGGATCAGCGAACTCGCGTCGGCCGGCACGCGCGAGGCCATCATCTGCACGGCCATCGCCGCCGGCATGCCGCTCACGCCTTGCGCAGCCGCGCCGCTGCCCGGGCGGCTGTCCTGTACCGGTGCCGAATCGCGCACGTAGAAACCGCGCTGCCGGCGGGCTTCGACGAGCCTCTGCGCGAGCAGTTGGTCGTACGCGGCGACCACCGTGTACGGGCTCACGCCCTGCTGCCGCGCGCATTCGCGCACCGAGGGCAATCGGGCGCCGGGCGGCAGCAGCCGGGTGCGGATGCGTTCGGCCAGGCGGTCTGCGAGCTGGCTGGTCAACGATTGGGTGGAGGTGCGTGTCAGCATGCTGTGTCGACGGATTAACCAATACAGATGCCGTGTTTGTTCGACCATCTGTACTGGAACTGTAATGGTCACAAGTTTAGAGTCTGTGTCATGAACTGGCAAGAATTCACCGCGCTGCTGGTGCTGGCCACGGCGATGAGTTTTTCGCCCGGACCCAACACCACGCTTTCCACCGCCCTCGCGGCCAACGGCGGCCTGCCGCGCGCGATGCGCTTCGTGGTCGCGGTGCCGGTCGGCTGGACCTTGCTGCTGGCGATCTGCGCGGCCGGCCTCGGCGCGCTGGTGGTCGCGGTGCCGCCGCTGCGCCTGGCGATCAAGGGCCTGGGCATCGCCTACCTGCTGTGGCTGGCGTACAAGCTCAGCGGCAGCGCCAAGCTCGGCAAGGCCGACAGCGCCAGCCTCACCGTCGGTTTCGGCCAGGGCGTGATGCTGCAGTTCGTCAACATCAAGGCCTGGCTCCTCGCGCTCACGCTGGTGGCCGGGTGGATCGCCGGCCAGCCCGATGCGCTCTCGCGCTTTGCCATCGTCGCGCCGGTGATGCTGTTCTATGCCTTCGTCAGCAACTTCGCCTATGCGCTGGTCGGCGCGCTGCTGCGCGACTGGCTCGCGAAGGGCAAGCGCCTCCTGTGGTTCAACCGCGCGATGGGCGTGGTGCTGGTGCTCACGGCGTGGTGGATGGTGAGCGTATGAGCAAGGGATTCAACATCAAGGACGAAACGCTGGGCATGTGGCTCGGCGTGATCGGCGTGGCGCTGTTCGCGGTGACGCTGCCGATGACGCGGCTGGCCACGGGCACGCAGGCCGCGCCGCAGCTGTCGCCGTGGTTCGTGACGCTCGGGCGCGCGGCGCTGGCCGGTGTGCTGTCGGCCATCTTCCTGCTCGTCACGCGCTCGCCACGGCCGGCCGCGCACCAGTGGAAGCCGCTGGGCATGGCGGTGCTGGGCAACGCCATCGGCTATCCGCTCCTGCTCGCCTATGCGCTGCGCGTGGTCACGGCCAGCCATGCCTCGGTGGTGACGGCGCTGCTGCCGCTCGTGACCGCAGCGGTCGCCGCATGGGTGCTGCACCAGCGCGCGCGGCTCGGCTTCTGGCTCTGCGCCATCGCAGGCAGCCTGCTGGTGGTGGTGTTCTCGGTGCTGCGCGCGAGCCAGAGCGGCCATGGCTTCGGCTTCGAATGGGCCGACCTGCTGCTGGTGGGCGCGGTCATCGCCGCATCGTTCGGCTACATCTACGGCGCGCATGTCACGCCGTCGCTGGGCGCCGAGCGGGTGATCTGCTGGGTCTGCGTGATGGCGCTGCCGGTCACGCTGCCGGCCACGCTGGCGCTGTGGCCGACGCAGCCCATCGCCACGGCGTCGTGGCTGGGCTTCGTCTACGTGGGCATGTTCTCGATGTGGATCGGCTTCTTCGCCTGGTACCGCGGTCTCGCCCTCGGCGGCGCGCTGCGCGTGAGCCAGACGCAACTGCTGCAGCCCTTTCTCTCGATCCTCGCGTCGATCCCGATCCTCGGCGAACCGCTCGACCTGGTGACGCTGGGCTTCGCGATCGCGGTGGTGGCCACGGTGGTCATCGGCAAGCGGCTCTCGCAGCCTCAGGCCGCACCGGTCGCCGCGCCGCTCCCAGCGGGCGCGGCCGGAAGAAGCCGATGCCACCCCACTTCACACCGGCTGCAACAAAATCCATGTTGCATCCCTTGGCGACCTGCCATCGAATCTCACCTCACCCGCTTGAAGCCTGAAAGAAGAAACGCCATGAACTGGAAACTCGCCGCCCGCGCCGCCAAGATGAACCCGTCGGTGCTGCGCGAAATCCTCAAGGTCACCGAACGCCCCGGCATCATCAGCCTGGCGGGCGGCCTGCCCTCGCCCAAGACCTTCCCGATCCAGGCTTTTGCCGACGCCTGCGCCGAAGTGCTGCACAACGACGGCCAGGCCGCGCTGCAGTACGCCGCGAGCGAGGGCTACGCGCCGCTGCGCCAGGCCGTGGCCGACATGCTGCCGTGGAACGTCGACCCCGCGCAGGTGCTGATCACCACCGGCTCGCAGCAGGGCCTGGACCTGGTGGCCAAGGTGCTGATCGATCCGGGCAGCAAGGTGCTGGTGGAAACGCCCACTTACCTCGGCGCGCTGCAGGCCTTCGGCCCGATGGAGCCGAACCCGGTGAGCGTGGCGAGCGATGAAGACGGCGTGATCGTCGACGACCTGGTCGCCAAGGCGAAGGACGCGCGCTTCGTCTACCTGCTGCCCAACTTCCAGAACCCGACGGGCCGCACCATGACCGAAGCGCGCCGCGCCGCCGTTTCGGCCGCCGCCGCCGAGGCGGGCCTGCCGATCATCGAAGACAACCCTTACGGCGAGCTCTGGTTCGACGAAGCCCCACCGCTTCCGCTGACCGCGCGCAACCCCGAAGGCTGCATCTACCTGGGTTCGTTCTCCAAGGTGCTGGCGCCCGGCTTGCGACTGGGCTTCCTGGTGGCGCCCAAGGCCATCTACCCGAAGCTGCTGCAGGCCAAGCAGGCCGTCGACCTGCACACGCCGATCTTCACGCAGCGGATGGTGTCGGCCGTGATGAAGGACAACTTCCTCGAGCGTCACGTGCCCACGATCCGCGCGCTCTACAAGCGCCAGCGCGACGCGATGATCGCCGCGCTCACGCGCGAGATGGCTGGCCTCGACGTGAAGTTCAACGCGCCCAAGGGCGGCATGTTCCTGTGGGCGCGCCTGCCCGAGGGCATCGACACCGTGAAGCTGCTGCCCAAGGCGGTCGAGCGCAACGTGGCCTTCGTGCCCGGCGCGCCGTTCTACGCGGGCCTGGGCGATCCGCGCACGCTGCGCCTGTCGTTCGTGACGGCCAGCGTGGAAGAGATAGATACCGCCATCGCCGCACTCGCGGTGACGCTGCGCGAAGAGCTGGCGCTGCTCGGCGAGCACAAGCTCGCGCCCGCATCGGTGTGAGGGAACGATGATCGGCATCGCGACGCTCTCGCTCTTCCTGCTCGCCGTGCTGGCGCTGTTCCTCTCGCCCGGACCGAACATGGCCTTCGTGCTTTCGCACGGCGTGGCGCATGGTCCGCGCGGCGGATTCGCGGCAGCCATCGGCATCTCTGCGGCCGACCTGGTGCACACGCTCTTTGCAGCAACCGGCGTCACCGCGCTGGTGGCCGCATGGCCGCCGTCGTTCGACGTGCTGCGCTATGCAGGCGCGCTGTACCTGGTGTGGCTCGCGGTGCAGGCGCTGCGCAATGGCGGCCTTCGCATGGACGCGCAGGCCCAGCCCGCCGGCTTCGGGCGCATCGTGCGCATGGCGCTGCTGAACAACCTCGTCAATCCGAAGGCGCTGCTGTTCTTCATGGTGTTCCTGCCGCAGTTCGTCGATCCGTCGCGCGGCAGCGTGCCGCTGCAGCTGGTGCAGCTGGGCGTCGTGCTGTCGATCGCTGCGCTGGCCTTCAACACGCTGCTGGGTGCCTGCAGCGGACAGGTCGGGCGCTGGCTGCAGCGCCGACCCGGCGCCGAAAAATTCCAGCGCGCCCTGCTCGCCCTCGTGATGATCGGCCTGGCCATTCGCCTGCTGATGCTCGACAGACCCGCCGCCCCCGTGGCCGCACTTCCCGCACAAGGACATTGAAAATCATGCTCAACATCTGGGGCCGCATCAGCTCGATCAACGTCCGCAAGGTGGTGTGGTGCGCGCAGGAACTCGGCCTGGACTTCCAGCGCACCGAGGCCGGCGGCAGGTTCGGCGTGGTGCAGACGCCCGAATACCTCGCGCTCAATCCGAATGCGATGGTGCCGACCATCGACGACGGCGAAGGCGCCGAGCGCGTGACGCTCTGGGAGTCGAACGTGATCGTTCGCTACCTCTGCGCGAAGCATTCGCACGGCAGCTTCTACCCGAGCGAGCTGCCCGCGCGCTTCGACGCCGAGCGCTGGATGGACTGGCAGCAGACCACGCTCAACCGCGCGAGCCGCGACGCATTTGTGCAATGGGTGCGTACGCCGCCTGCCGAGCGCCAGCCCGCGCTCATCGATGCGTCCGTGCGCGAGAGCGAAGCGCTGTTCGCCCTGCTCGATGCGCACCTCGCGAGCCGCCCCTACCTGGCCGGCGAGCGCTTCACCATGGCCGACATCCCCGTCGGCTGCGAGGCGCACCGCTGGTTCGGCCTGCCTGCCGTCGAATACCAGCGGCCCAGCTGGCCGAACGTGGAGCGCTGGTACGCCGATCTTCTTTCCCGCCCGGGCGCGCGCGGCGTGCTCGACCTGTCCCTCGAATGAATCCGATGAAATCCCGCCCCTTCAAGCAAGTCGACGTCTTCACTGCCACCGCTTACTACGGCAACCCGCTGGCCGTGGTCATCGACGGGCAAGACCTCGACGAGGCCGCGATGCAGCGCTTCGCGCAGTGGACCAACCTGTCCGAGACCACCTTCCTGCTGCCGCCGACCGACCCGGCCGCCGACTACCGCGTGCGCATCTTCACGCCCGGCGGCGAGCTGCCCTTTGCCGGCCATCCGACCATCGGCAGCTGCCATGCGTGGCTGCAGGCCGGCGGCAAGCCCAAGGTGGCGGGCCGCGTGGTGCAGCAATGCAACGCCGGCCTGGTGCCGTTGCGGCGCGATGGCGACCGCCTGGCCTTCGCCGCGCCGCCGCTCAAGCGCAGCGCCCCGAGCCCCGCGCTGCTCGCCAAGGTGGCCGGGGCGCTGGGCCTGAAGGCGCAGCAGGTGGTCGCGGCACAGGTGCTGGACAACGGCCCGGTCTGGTTCGGCCTGCTGCTGAACGACGCCGACGCGGTGCTCGCGCTGCAGCCCGACCACCGCGCGCTGAAGGAGCTGGGCGTGAAGGCCGGCGTGGCCGGCGTGCCCGCGGCGCACGACACCTCGCTGCTCATCGGCCGCTCCAACCGCGAGGCGCGCGCCTTCGGCAACCGCCCCGCCACGCCAAACGACGACGGCGCGAAGATCGATCTCGAGGTGCGCGCCTTCGCCGAGCCGATCGGCGTGCAGGAAGACCCGGTCACCGGCAGCCTGAACGCGAGCCTGGCCGAATGGCTGATCGCCGACGGCCACATGCCCGAGCGCTATCTGGCCGCGCAGGGCCAGTGCCTGGGCCGTGCGGGCCGCGTGTACATCGAGCGCGACGGCGACGGAAAAATCTGGGTCGGCGGCGACGCCGTGACCTGCATCGACGGCAACGTCACGCTCTGAGAGCCCGAGAGGCAATCCGACATGCACGCCGAACTCGACCACCTGGTGATCGCCGCCGCCTCGCTGGCCGAAGGCGTGGCCTGGTGCGAAGAAACCCTCGGCGTCACGCCCGGGCCGGGCGGCGCGCATCCGCTGATGGGCACGCACAACCGGCTGCTGAATGTGGCCAGCGATGCGTTCCCGCGGGCCTACGCGGAAATCATCGCCATCGAGCCCGGCAAGGAGCCGTCGCGGCCCGGCACGCGCCGCTGGTTCGACCTGGACGATGCGGCGCTGCAGGCGGGTCTGGCGCAGCACGGTCCGCGGCTCATCCACTTCGTGGCGCGCGTGCCCGATGCCGCCGCCGCAATCCGCGCGCTGGCCCACGAAGAGCATGCGCACATCGACCGCGGCCAGTTGCTCGAAGCCTCGCGCGACACGCCGGCCGGCCGGCTCGAATGGCAGATCGCGGTGCGCGATGACGGCCAGCGGCTCTTCTATGGCGCGCTGCCGACGCTGATCCAGTGGGGGCCGGTGCACCCGACCCATGCCATGCCCGCCTCGGGCCTGGCGCTGCGCTCGCTGCATGTGGCGCATCCGCGTGGGCCCGCGCTCGCCGCCGCGCTCTCGGCCATCGGCATGGGCGCGCTGAAGGTGAATGCGGGCCCGCCCAACCTCGTTGCGGTGTTTGACACGCCACGCGGCCCCGTCACGCTCGAATCCAAAGGACTCTGACCATGTTGAGCCTCACCGAAATCGCCTGGTTCGCCCTCGCATCGCTGCTGCTGGCGCTCACGCCGGGGCCGAACATGATCTATTGCGTCTCGCGCACCCTGATCCAGGGCCGCCGTGCGGGAATGATCTCGCTGGGCGGCGTGCTGATGGCGTTCCTGGTGCACCTCTTCGCCGCCGCGCTCGGGCTCACCGCGCTGCTGCTGGCGGTGCCGCTCGCATTCGATGCGATCCGCATCGCGGGTGCGGCCTACCTGCTCTGGCTCGCGTGGCAGGCGGTGCGCCCCGGCGGCAACGCGCCCTTCGAGGCGCGCGCGCTGCCGGCCGATCCGCCGGCCAAGCTCTTCCGCATGGGCTTTCTCACGAACCTGCTGAACCCGAAGGTGGCGATGTTCTACCTGTCGTTCTTTCCGCAGTTCATCCATCCCGAACGCGGCTCTGTGTTGCTGCAGAGCATGCAGCTGGGCATGGCACAGATGGCGAGCAGCGCGGTGGTCAACACCGTGATGATCTTCGGCGCCGCGAGCATCACCGCAGCGCTGTCGCAAAGCGCCGGCTGGCTGCGCGCGCAGCGCTATGTGATGGGCAGCGTGCTGGCCGCGCTCGCCGTGCGGGTCGCCCTGACCGAAAGAAAGTAAGCCGCCCATGCGATTCACCCGCGAAGAGATCGAAGCCGCGCAGCGCACCGTGCACGCGGCCATGCCGCCCACCCCGCAATACACCTGGCCGCTGCTGTCGCAGCGCCTGGGCGCGACGCTCTGGGCCAAGCACGAGAACCACACGCCGGTCGGCGCCTTCAAGATCCGCGGCGGCCTGACGTACTTCGAGACCCTCGCGCGCGAAGAGCCCGAGGTGCGCCACGTGATCAGCGCAACGCGCGGCAACCACGGCCAGTCGCTCGGCTTCGCGGCGCGGCGGCACGGGCTGGGCGCGACCATCGTGGTGCCGCACGGCAATTCGCAGGAGAAGAACGCCGCGATGCGCGCGCTCGGCGTCACGCTGGTCGAGCATGGCGACGACTTCCAGGCGGCATCGGAACACGCGGCCCTGCTGGCGGAGCGTGACGCGCTGCACCGCGTGCCGTCGTTCCATCGCGAGCTGGTGCGCGGCGTGTCGACCGCGTATGTCGAATTCTTCAGCGCGTTCAAGGACGCGCCGCCCGACGTGCTGTTCGTGCCCATCGGCCTGGGCTCGGGCTTTGCCGGCGCGGCCGTGGCGCGGGCGCATTGCAGCGTGGCTACAAAGATCATCGGCGTGGTGTCGGCACACGCCACCGCGTACCGCGATTCCTTCCGCGCGGGCAAGCCGGTCGAGTCACCGGTCAGCACGCGGCTGGCCGACGGCATGGCCTGCCGTGTGCCGGTGCCCGAATCGGTCGAGGTGATCCTGCGCGAAGCCGACGACGTGATCGCCGTCACCGACGACGAAGTGGGCGAAGCCATGCGCATCCTCTTTTCCGACACGCACAACGTGGCCGAAGGCGCCGGTGCCGCCGCATTGGCGGGCGCGCTTCAGCAGCAGGCGCGCTGGCGCGGCAAGACGGTGGGCATCAGCGTGAGCGGCGGCAATGTCGATTCGGACATGTTCGCCGGGGTGCTCGCGCGCAGCGCTGCCTGAAGCGGATCAGGGCAGCGGCTGGGTGTTGGCCGTGGCCAGCGGCAGGCGCGACACCTCGACCAGCAACAGCGCCAGTTGCTGCGCAGCCGCATCGATCACCGTCTGCCCCTTCGCCGCCGTCGCCGCGGCTGCATTGCCGGCCGCACCCTCCGCGTTGTAGTCCTCCATCGCCCAGCCGAGCTTGGCGCTCTTGCCGTTGCCCAGGATCTCGTAGTCGGCCGCGCGCTGCTCGGAGGTCGAGCGGAAATCCTTCGCCTCGCCCATGCGCACGCGCTCGGGCGTCAGCGCCAGCATCATCGAGGTCTCGATCTCGCCCGCGTGCACGCCGAAGCGGTGCTCCTGCGCGCTGAACTGCGCACCCGCATCGCCCAGCGGCAGGTTGAACCAACTCACGCTGTAGACGATGAGCCCGTGCGCCGCACGCAGCTCGCGCGCCACGATGTCCATCGCGCCCACATGGCCGCCGTGCGCGTTGAAGAGCACCAGCTTCTTCACCCCGGCGCGCGCCACGCCCGCCCCGATTTCGTTCCACATGCGGATCAGGGTCTCGGCCGACAGCGTGAGCGTGCCCGCAAAACGGGCATGTTCCGGGCTCAGGCCGATCTGCTGGGTCGGCAGGAACAGCACCGGCAGATCCGCAGCCAGCAGCGGCAGCGACGCGGCCACGATGCCGTCGGCCAGCACCGTGTCCACGCCCAGCGGCAGGTGCGGACCATGCTGCTCGGTGGCGCCCAGCGGCAGCACCGCGACGGTGGCCGCCGCATCGAGCGCCGCGAAGTCGCGCGTGGTGAGCTGGGACCAGAAGCGGGGCAAGGGGACCGGTAGTACGTTCATCCGGGCGATCTTAGGCCGGCGCCTTGCCCTGCCCAAGTTGCACCCGCATACAACTTGCTGGAAGCCAAAGGCCAAACCGAGCTTTAGTTCACATTTCAGACTTTGCTTTAACGAATGTTCACTATTTGTTAGCTGCTTCAACTAGAGTCGTTTTTTAAGTACTTTTCGGCCGCGTTTCCAGCGGTTTGAAGAGTTTCCCCTGTGATGGCACAAGAGGCTGCGCAGGGGGTGAAGTCACAGGGAGCAGAGTGTCAATCCACCAAAAAGATGGGGGCACGGTCACGGCTGGGCGCAAAACCGCGCTTGTCCGTTCGTTGTCGCTACACCTCGCCTGCATTGCGCGAGGCTTGCCGCCGATCGTTTGCGTGCTGGCCCTGGGCGTGTCCCAGGCGCATGCGCAATCCGCCGTCGCGACTCCGCCCGCCGCCGAGCGCAGTGCGGTGGGCTACGACCCGCGGCAGCACGACGCATTGATCGTCGAGCGGCGCGCCGGACGCATCACGTCCGCGCAGGCGCTGCAGCAGCTCAAGGACTGGCTCGCCCTCCCGCCGGGCGCGCTGGACGACGCCGCACGGCGGCGCCTGGCCTCCGATGCCATCGCCATCGCGGCTGGCGACGGCCGGTTCGCCGAGGCCGTGGCGCTGGGCAGGCAGTTCCCGCCTGGCCAGTTGCGTGACTACGCACTGGGTCCGCTCGCCATTGCGGCGCGACGGACCCAGGATCTCGCATTGCAGGGCGAAACCGTGGCCACGTGGCGCGCCCGGCAGCCCACAGCGCGCGAGCCCCGCATCCATGAAGCCTTCTGGCGCCTGGACAGCGGCGACATCGCCGGCGCACAGGCGCTGTACCGCGAACTCGCGCAGCCCATGCCGACCGAACTGGCCGACCGCGTCGCGCTGCTGGAACTGCGAGGGGCCGTGGCACGGGCGGGCGGCGACACGCTGCAGGCGATGTCCGCCTACTCGGAAGCCAGCGTGCTCAGGCCCGATCGGCCCGACCTGCGCCGGGAGACCGACTTCCTGCTGGCCGACAGCGGCGCCGAATCGTCCGCGTACGAAGACGCCGAAGCGGCCGAGCGCGCGAAACCGGGCAGCTTTTCAGCCCTGGCGCTGGCCACGCTGCAACAGCAGGCGCTGGGACAGCGGCTGCGCTGGGCCATCAAGGAGCGCGACGAACGGCTGGGCCCCGCACGCGTGGTCGCCCTGGACCGCGTGCTGGCCGACCAGGAGGCCGCGCTGAGCCGGCTCGATGCGGCGGCCGCCGCCGCCCCGCCCGCCGACGCGCCGGAATGGCACGCGGTGCGCGTTCGCCTGCAGTCCGATCGCCTGCTCGCGCTGGTCGAACGCGGCCGTCCCGCCGACGCCATCGCGCTCTACGGCACGCTGAACGCCGCCGGCATCGAACTGCCGTCCTACGGCCTTGCGGCCGCCGCCCGCGCCTTCGCGCAGGAGCGCCGCTCGGTCGATGCGGTGCCGCTGTATGAAGCCGCCATCGCCAAGGCCGGCCCCGCGCTGCAGATGCCCGCCGAAAGCCATTTCGGGCTGGTCTACGCCTACCAGGACACCGGCCGCTTCGAAGAAGCCGAGGCACTGCTCGAGCGCATCGAGGAAGCCACGCCCGCCTACCTGCGGCTCGCGCCGGAAACCCGGCGGCCCAACAGCCAGTACACCGACGTGAACGGCATGCGCGGCCTGCTGGCGCTCTACAGCGACAACCCCACGCTCGCCCAGCAACGCTTCACGACGCTGACCGGCGAAGCCCCGCTGAACGCCGGCTACGCCTACGGCGCCGGGGTCACCGAACGGCTGCGCGAACACCCCGAGGCCGCCGTCGCGCGCTTCGAGGCGCAGGCCGCCGACGCGCCCTTCGACATCAGCGCGCGCGCCGGCCATGTCGAAGCCCTGATGGACGCCGGCGAATTCGCCGAAGCCCGCCGGCGCGCCGAATCGCTGGAGGCCGATGCGGGCGACGACGCCGAGGTGCGCAACCTCGCGCGCAAGCGCCGCGCCATCACCGGCCCGCAACTGGAGGTCGAAGCCGGCGCATCGACCGGCGGCGGCGCCCTCGCGAACCGCGAATGGCGCGTCGACAGCCGGCTCAGCTCGGGGCTCATCGACGACCAGTGGCGCGTCTTCTACGACCAGTCCCTGGGCCATGGCGACACGTCCATCGGCGATGCGAACCGCGCACGCGCAGGCCTGGGCCTGCGCTGGGAGCAGGGCCGCTGGCTGGCCGAAGGCCAGGTGCAGCGCGGCAACGGCGGCCCCTACCGCACCAGCGTCGCCGGCCGCGTGGACTACCGCGCGGGCGATGCATGGCGCCTGTCGGCCACCTACGACGGCGACAGCAAGGAACTGCCGTGGAAGGCGAAGGTCACGGGCGTCGGCGCGCGCGAGGCCGGTGCCAGCGTGGGCTACGTGGTGAACGAATCGCGCCGCTTCGACCTCGGTTGGAAGCAGCTGGACTTCAGCGACGGCAACCTGCGCAACGGCGTGGACTTCAGCTGGCGGGAGCGCTGGATCAGCACGCCGCGCTTCCAGCTCGAGACGAAGCTGGGCGTCGATGCCAGCCGCGGCCGCGCGCAGGACGTTGCGTACTTCAGCCCGTCCAGCGATGCGAGCGCGCAGCTTGCGGTGCGCGCGCAATGGCTCAACTGGAAGAGCGACGAGCGCCAGTTCTTCCAGGCGGTCGAAGTCAGCGGCGGCGGCTACCGGCAGGCGGGCTTCGGCACCGGCCCGCTCTGGAGCGTGCGCTACGAGCACCGCTGGGACCTCGGCCCGCGCATGACGCTGCGCTACGGCGTGAGCATTTCCAGCCATCCCTACGACGGCGTGCGCGAACGACAGCGCGGCGTCTTCCTGAACCTTTCGATGCCCCTGCCGTGAAGCTGCCGATGAATCCCCTCTCCTTTTTGCGCGCAGCCATGCTCTGGCTGCTGGTGGCGCTCGCGCTGCCGGCGCTCGCGCAACCGCTGCCGCCTGCCGACCCGGACGACGGCGTGAGCTTTCGCGTGCTGTCCTTCCACGACGTGCGCACCAATGTGCGCGCCAGCTTCGAGACCTCGCCAGACGAAACCGCCGTGGACGAACGCTCGCTCGCCGAAGTGTTCGCCTGGCTGCAGTACAGCGGCTACCACCCGGTGAGCCTGCAGCAGATCGTCGACGCCCGTGCGGGCCGCACGCCGCTGCCCGCCAAACCGGTGCTGCTGACCTTCGACGACGGCTACAAGAGCGCCTACACCAAGGTGTTCCCGCTGCTGCAGCGCTACCGTTATCCGGCGGTGCTGGCGCTGGTGAGCAGCTGGCTCGAGGTGCCCGAGGGCAGCCTGGTGCACTGGGGCGACAAGCCCGCACGGCGTGAAGAGTTCCTGCGCTGGAGCGAGGCGGCCGAGATGGCGCGCTCCGGCCTGGTCGAACTCGCGAGCCACAGCGATGCGATGCACACCGGCATCCTGGCCAACCCGCAGGGCAACATGCTGCCCGCCGCGTCCACGCACCGCTACGACGCGGCCACCGGCCGCTACGAGGACGACGGCGCCTACGCCCGGCGCGTCGAGGCCGACCTGCGCCGCAGCCGCGAGATCATCGAGGCCCGCACCGGCGCCAGGGTGCGCGTGATGGTGTGGCCCTACGGCGCGTACAACGACGCGGTGCTCAAGGCCGCCGAGCGCGCCGGCATGCCCGTCACCCTCACGCTGGACGACGGGCCGAACACCGCGGCCGTGCCGCTCTCGCGCATCCGCCGCGCGCTCGCGGCCTACGACAACGAGGCCCCCGAGTACGCGCGCCTCCTGCGCAGCCCCGTGGGCGGCGAGGGGCGCCCGATCAACCGCGTGATGCACGTGGACCTGGACTACGTCTACGACCCCGACCCGGCCCAGCAGGAGCGCAACCTCTCGGCGCTGGTGGAGCGCGTGGCGGCGGTGCGCCCACGCTCGGTGTTCCTGCAGGCCTATGCCGATCCCGACGGCGACGGCGTGGCCGACGCGCTGTACTTTCCCAACCGCCACCTGCCGATGCGCGCCGACCTGTTCAGCCGCGCGGCCTGGCAACTGCGCAGCCGCGCCGGCGTGAAGGTCTACGCCTGGATGCCGGTGATGGCCTTCCGCCTGCCGGGCTCCAACCCGCTCGCCACCCACACGGTGCGCACGCAGGACGGCACGGTGCCGGCCGACCGCTACCAGCGGCTGTCGCCCTTCGACCCTGCGGTGCGCACGCTGGTCGGCGACCTCTACGAAGACCTGGGCCGCCACGCCTTCTTCGAGGGCCTGCTGTTCCACGACGACGCGATGCTCTCCGACGACGAGGACGCGAGCCCCGCCGCACTGGCCACCTATGCCAGCTGGGGCCTGCCGCCCGACGTGGCTGCCATCCGCGCCGATCCGGCCCTGATGGCGCGCTGGACCACGGCCAAGACGCGCTACCTCACCGGCTTCACGCAGGAACTCGCGGCGCGCATCGGCGTGTGGCGCCCGGGCCTGGAGACCGCGCGCAGCCTCTACGCGCGCCCGGTGCTCGAACCCGCGGCGGAACAGTGGTTCGCGCAGAACTACGAGAACGCGCTCGCCGCCTACGACTACGTGGGCCTGATGGCCATGCCGCGCATGGAACGCGAAGCCAAGAATCGGGCAGAGAGCGATGCATGGCTGGCACGGCTGGCACGCCGCGCAGCCGACACGCCGCGCGGCCTCGACGGCACCGTGTTCGAACTGCAGGCGCGCGACTGGCACACCGGCGAGCCGGTGCCCGACGAAGAGCTCGCGCGCCAGTGGACGCTGCTCCAGCGCGCGGGCATCCGGCACCTGGGCTACTACCCCGACGACTTCCTGAACAACCAACCCTCGCTGGACGTGGTGCGCCGCGCCATCTCGGTCCGAACCCTGCTGTCGCGCCCCGTGCGCCAGGAAATCCCGTCTCCGTCGACGGCAGAAAGAACCGGCTCGCCATGACCACGCTCCAAGCCCTTTCGCAGAACCTGCCGCCGCTGCTGTTCGGCTTCGTCTTCTACTACCCGTTCTTCATGGCCTATGTGTGGATGGCCGGCGGCCTCTCGCATGCCTGGGTGTTCGAGCGCGGGAACCATACGGACGTCGATCCGCTCGAGACGCTCCCCTTCCATCCGCTGGTGACGGTGGTGGTGCCTTGCTTCAACGAGGCGCCGCACCTGCGCGAGGTGATCGAGCAACTGATGCGCACGCGCTACCCGCACTACGAGGTGATCGCGGTGAACGACGGCAGCACCGACGGCACCGGCGAACTGCTGGACGCGATGACGACGGAATACACCCGCCTGCGCGTGATCCACAACGCCAGCAACCAGGGCAAGGCCGTGGGCCTGAACACCGCCTGCCAGCTGGCGCGCGGCGAATACATCCTGGGCATCGACGGCGATGCGCTCGTGGACGTGAATGCCATCGCCTGGATGCTGCAGCCGATGCTCAGCTCCGAGCGCATCGGCGCGGTCACCGGCAACCCCCGCATCCGCACCCGCACCACGCTGCTGGGCCGCATGCAGGTGGGCGAGTTCTCTTCGATCATCGGCCTCATCAAGCGCTCGCAGCAGCTGGTGGGCACGCTGTTCACCGTCTCGGGCGTGCTCGCGATGTTCCGTCGCCGCGCGGTGATCGACGTGGGCTTCTGGAGCCCCGACGTGCTCACCGAGGACATCGACATGAGCTGGAAGCTCCAGCTGGCCGGCTGGAAGCTGCGCTTCGAGCCGCGCGCGCTGTGCTGGATCCTGATGCCCGAGACCTTGCGCGGCCTCTGGAAGCAGCGCCTGCGCTGGGCCGTGGGCGGCATCCAGACCATGCTGCGCTACACGCCGCGCATCCTGCGCCCGCACCACTGGCGCATGTGGCTGGTGTTCGCCGAGTACATGGTCAGCGTCGTCTGGGCCTATGCCATGGCGCTGGTGCTGGCGATCGGCCTTGCGCGGCCTTTCCTGCCGGAAGACTCGCCCTGGCATTCGGCGCTGCTGCCGCACTGGCAGGGGACGCTGCTGGCCATGACCTGCATCCTGCAGATGCTCGTGAGCCTGTGGATCGACCGCCGCTACGACAAGGACCTGCTGCGCTATTTCGCCGGAACGATCTGGTACCCGATCGCTTTCTGGACCATCACGATGGCGGCCACCGTCGTCGCTTTACCCAAAGCTCTGATACGCCGTCGCGGCAAACGCGCGGTGTGGACGAGCCCTGACCGAGGAGTCTCCGATGCCCCATGAATCCAATGCCCATGCAATCGATCTTCAAGCCGACGCCTATGCCGACGCACCGCCCCCGGCGCGAAGCCGGTCGTGGGGCCAGCCGAAGGGCGAAGCGCCCATCATCGACGCCGCACGCATGCCGCTGCGCGCCTACGGCAACAGCCGCTCGCCGGCACGCACGCTGGCCATGTACCTGTGGCTGCGCGTGCTGCGGCCGGCGGTCACCGTCGCCATCTGGTTCTGCGCCATCTGGTATGCGTGGCCCTACGTGCTGGGTGCGCGCTCGCAGCCCGAGGTGCTGCACCTGCTGGCTCTGTACGCGGTGGTGATCGGCCTGATCCTGGGCGCGATGCTGATGATGGCGCCGCTGCGCCTGCGCCAGCAGGAACGCGAGGCCTCCCCCGACCAGGAACAGTCGTCGCTGTTCGCGCTGGCTTCCTACATCGAGGTGCCGCCCGCACGCCTGTCGGGCTGGCAACGCGCGCGCCAGTTGCTGGCGCACCACGACCGCCATGGCCAACTGCGCGACGCGGTCGACACCGCGCACAGCGCGCTGGAGCCCGAGATGCCGCAGCGCCGCGCCAGCCCAGCGCACTGACCCGGACGCCCGGACAGCCACGTCCGTGCAGGGGTTTCGCCGCGGTGCTTCAATCGCCGCCGGCGAATCGTTTCAACCACCCTTTCAAGGACCTTCATGGATCTCCAGCTCCAGGACCAGCACGTTCTCATCACCGGCGGCAGCAAAGGCATCGGCCTGGCCTGCGCGCTGGGGTTCCTGCGCGAAGGCGCGCGCGTGAGCCTCGTCTCGCGCGACCTGCAGAACCTGGAGCAGGGTCGCGAGACGCTGATCGAGGCGTTCGCAGAGGCCAAGGGCCGGGTCTCGGTGCATGCCGCCGACCTCAAGGACCCCGCGAGCGCCGTGGCCGCGCTCGATGCGGCCGAGCAGGCGTTCGGTGCGGTCGACGTGCTCGTCAACTCGGCCGGCGCCGCCCGCCGCACCCCGCCCGACGACCTGACCCCCACCGCGTGGCACGACGCGATGGATGCGAAGTACTTCACCTACATCCACATGATCGACCCCGTGGTCAAGCGCATGGGCCAGCGCGGCCGCGGCGCGATCGTCAACGTGATCGGCCAGGGCGGCAAGGTCGCCAGCCCCGTGCACATGGCCGGCGGCGCGGCCAATGCGGCGCTGATGCTGGTGAGCGCCGGCATGGCCGCCGCCTATGCGGCCAAGGGCGTGCGCGTGAACGCGGTGAACCCCGGCCTCACGCTGACCGCAAGGCTGCAGGAAGGCATGAAGGCCGATGCGAAGCTGCAGGGCATCGACACCGACGAGGCGCTCAAGCGCGCCACCGCGCGGCTGCCGCTGGGGCGCATCGCAACGCCGGAAGAGATTGCGAACACGGTGGTGTTCCTCGCGTCGCCGAAGGCGAGCTATGTGACGGGGGCGATCGTGGCGATGGATGGGGCGGTCACGCCGATGATTTGAGCGCGCGGCGTTCGACCGCCGCTGCCCTCACCCCAGCCCTCTCCCCAAGGGGAGAGGGAGAAAATCCAAAGCCGAGCGAAGCGAAGGCCCGAAAGAAATCAGAGGGCCGAGCAAAGCGATGGCCCGCCCCGAAGCCCTTCTGTGTGCGCCGAGGAGCGGAGCGTTTCGCGGATCAGGGCTCGCAGCTGTCTGAGCGGAACGAAGTGGAGCGAGTTCTGCGAGACCCCGCGAAACGCGAGCACCGCAGGTTGCCCCGTAGCGCAGCGAAGGGGTCGCACACAGCAGGGTCGCCTTTCTTTTGCCTACGTTTCTTTGGCGAAGCAAAGAAAAGTAGGTCGGCCGCCGGGCCGAGACCCGGCCAGCAGCCTCAAAAAATTCACCCCCCCCCTCGTCAGCCCCTCGAACTTGAGCGCAAGAAAGTCGACCAACGCCCTCACCCGCGCCGGCACAAACCGCCCACTAGGCAGCAGCGCATGCAGCGGATAAGGCTCCGTCTGCCAGTCGCTCATGAGGTGCACCAGCCGCCCACTGCGGATGTCATCACGCACATCGAGCGCCGACTTCAGCGTGATGCCATGCCCCGCCACCGCCCACTCCCGCGCCAGCGAGGCGTCGTCCACGCTGCGGTTGCCGTTCACCCGCACTTCCGTCCACTGCCCGTTCTGCGCAAACCGCCAGACCCGATGCCGCCGCCCGCCCCGATTGAAGATCAGGCAGTTGTGGTGCAACAGATCCTGCGGCATCTTCGGCGCGGGATGGCGGCGCAGGTACTCGGGCGATGCGGTCAGCAGCGGATTGGTCATCGCGAACGGCCGCGCCACCAGCCGCGAATCGGCCAGCGCGCCATAGCGCAGCGCCACGTCGACCTCGTCGCGCATCACGTCCAGCGGACGGTCACCGACCGACAGCGACAGCTGCACGCCCGTGTGCAGCGCAAGGAATTCATCGAACCACGGCAGCAGCGTGCTGCGGGCGAGGTCCGAGGGCGCCGCCACACGCAGCGTGCCGACCAGTTCGCCGCGATCGGCCGTGACCAGCGACTCGCCTTCGTCCAGCAGCTCGAAGGCGCGCACCGCGTAATCGAGCAGCGTCTGACCCTGCGGCGTGAGGCGCATCGCGCGCGTGGACCGCTCGAAGAGGCGCGCACCGAGCTGCGTTTCGAGCCGCTTGAGCGTCGCGCTGGCAGCCGCAGGCGTGATGCCCAGCGCATGGGCGGCGGCCGTGAGCGTGCCGCCGCGCGCGGTCTGTACGAGCACCTGCAGGTCCGAGGTATTTTCAATCTTCATTTGAAAGTGTTGCTGTTGGATCCCGGCTTATCAAATGCCCGTTGCCATCCTACAGTCGAGGCATCGTTTCAGAAAGGTCCCCGTCATGAAAGCCATCGGCTACTACCAACCCCTTCCCATCGAAAACGCCGAATCGCTGCAGGACATCGAACTGCCCGCGCCCGTGCCCGGCGCGCGCGACCTGCTGGTGCGCGTGAAGGCGGTGTCGGTCAACCCGGTCGACACCAAGGTCCGCAAGAACACCGCGCCCGAAGCCGGGCAGGCCAAGGTGCTGGGCTGGGACGCGGTCGGCACGGTCGAAGCCATCGGCAGTGACGTGCAGAACTTCAAGGTCGGCGACCGCGTGTACTACGCGGGCTCGATCATTCGCCCCGGCGCCAATTCGGAGCTGCACGCGGTGGACGAGCGCATCGCCGCCATCGCGCCCCAGAGTCTGGACGACGCGCAGGCCGCCGCGCTGCCGCTGACCACGATCACCGCGTACGAACTGCTGTTCGACCGCCTGCAGGTGCCCAAGGGCGGCGGTTCGGGTCAGACGCTGCTGATCACTGGCGGTGCCGGCGGCGTGGGCTCGATCCTCATCCAGCTCGCGCGCCAGCTCACGCAACTGCGCGTCGTCGCCACCGCTTCGCGCCCCGAAACGCGCGAGTGGTGCCTGTCGCTCGGTGCGCACGTGGTCATCGACCATTCGAAGCCGCTCGCCGCCGAGCTCAAGGCCGCAGGCATCGGCGAGGTCGACATGGTCGCCAGCCTCACGCAGACCGAGCAGCACTACGCGCAGATCATCGAGAGCCTGAAGCCCCAAGGCCAGCTCGCGGTGATCGACGACATGAAGGTGCTCGACGCGATGCCGCTGAAGACCAAGTGCATTTCGCTGCATTGGGAAATGATGTTCGCGCGCTCGCGCTTCACCACGCCCGACATCGCCGAGCAAGGCAAGCTGCTGGCCGAAGTGGCCGCGCTGGTCGATGCGGGCCGCATCCGCACGACGGCGAATGCGAGCTTCGGCACCATCAACGCCGCGAATCTTCAGCGCGCGCATGCGCTCATCGAGAGCGGCAAGGCGCAGGGCAAGGTGGTGCTGGCCGGGTTCTGACGCGCTGCTGACTCAGGCCTGCCAGGGCAGGCCGCGCATGCGCTCGCGCTTTTCTTCTTCGTCGAAGTGCGCGAGCGAGGGCTTGATGAGGTCGCTGCGCGCCACAAGACCAACGAGCGCCAGCGACTGCGCATCTTTCACGACCGGCAGCCGCTCGAGCCGGTGGCGCGCGAGGCGCGTCGCCACCACGCGGCAGTTCTCGCCCGCGAGCGCGAACAGCGGCGCCGAGCCGGTGCAGGCATCGCCCACCGTTCCCACGCTGAATGCTGCGAGCATCGCGCGGTCGGCCATGCCGATCACCGCGTTGCCGCGCAGCACCGGGTAGGCGCGGTGCGCCTGGCCCTCGCCGAAGTACTGCGCGAGCGCCTCGCCCACAGGCAGTGCGGCATCGATGCTGCGCACCTCGCGCGTCATCACTTCTTCCACCGAATGGCGCTCCAGCGGATCGATGCCGTATTCGCGGTAGATGTGATAGCCGCGGCGCGCGATCTTCTCGGTGAGGATCGAGCGGCGCATCGTGAGCACGGTGAAGCCATAAGCGACGGCTGAGGTGGTCAGCAGCGGCAGCAGCGCATTGCTGTCGTGCGTGAGCCCGAAGGCGAAGATGGTGGCGGTGAGCGGCGCGCGCATCACGCCGCCCAGCGTGGCGGCCATGCAGACCAGCGGCCACAGCATCGGGTCGTTGCCGGGCAGCACATGCGAGAGCACCACGCCCAGGCCCGCGCCCATCATCAGCAGCGGCGCGAGCACGCCGCCCGAGGTGCCCGAGCCCAGCGAGATGACCCAGATCACCGCCTTCACCGCGAGCAGCGCGGCCACCACGCCGAGCGCGAGGTGGTTGTGCAGCAGGTCGCCGATGACGTCGTAGCCCACGCCCAGCGCACGCGGCTCGAAGTAGCCGCCGATGCCCACCGCCAGGCCGCCGATGGCGGGCCACCACATCCAGTGGATCGGCAGCTTGCCGAACAGGTCTTCCACCTTGTAGAGCGAGATCGAGAGCGACGCCGAGAGCACGCCGCACAGCAGGCCGGCGATCACGCAGGAGAACATCGCAAGCGGGCCGGGCACGGCCGTCTGCAGCGGGAACAGCGGGCCTGCATCCATCAACAGAGGCCGCGTGAAGCCGGCGACCGCGCAAGCCACGGCCACCGGCAAGAGGCTGCGCGGGCGCAGCTCGAACAGCAGCAGCTCCACCGCCAGCAGCACCGCGGCAACCGGCGTGCCGAACACCGCCGTCATGCCGGCCGTGGCGCCCGCCACCAGCAGCGCCTTGCGCTCGGCGGCGGTGAGGTGGAAGTACTGCGCGATCAGCGAGCCGATGGCACCGCCCGTCATGATGATCGGCCCCTCGGCGCCGAACGGCCCGCCGCTGCCGATCACGATGCCCGAGGACAGGGGCTTGAGCAGCGCGACCTTCGGCGACATCTTGCTCTTGCCGAACAGGATCGCCTCGATGGCCTCGGGGATGCCGTGGCCGCGGATCTTGTCGGAGCCATAACGCGCGATCAGCCCGACGATGAGCCCGCCGATCACCGGCACCACGATGACCCAGGCGCCCAGCGTGTGCGTGGCCGGCGAGCGGTCGGCCAGCGAGAAGGTCTGGAAGAAGAACAGGTTGGTGAAGAAGCGGATCAGGTCGAGCAGCACGCGCGCGGCCACGGTGCTGATGGCGCCGATGACGATGGCCATGGCGGTGATGCGCAGCAGGCGGGCGTTGAGGGCGAAGTCGCCGCGCGGGGGGTGGGAAGCAGCAGTCATGACGAGGGTGTTTGCGCGCGGTGGCGTTCGGAGGAGCCCAGATTACATCACGACGTGATGTATGTGCGATCGCTCACAATCGCCGGATGCCTGCTCCCCTGATCGAATTCGACACCGACCGCCTTCGCCTGCGTCAGTGGCGCGAGAGCGACTGCACGCCCTTCGCCGCGATGGCCGCCGATCCGCAGGTCATGGAATTCCTGCTGCCGCTGCCTACGCGCGCCGACAGCGATGCGATGGTCGAGCGCGGCAGGACCCGCATCGCCGAGAACGGCTGGGGCTTCTGGGCCGTTGAGCACAAGGCCACGGGCGAATTCATCGGCTTCACAGGGCTGAACGTGCCGCTGGCCACGCTGCCCTTTTCACCGTGCGTGGAAATCGGCTGGCGCCTTGCGCGCCACACCTGGGGCCAGGGTTTCGCGACCGAGGCGGCGCGCGGCGCGCTGCAGGTCGGCTTCGAGCGGCTCGGGTTCGACGAGATCGTGGCCTTCACCGCGGTCGGCAACTTGCGCTCGGCCGCGGTGATGGAGCGCATCGGCATGCGCGAGGACGTGGCCGGTGCGTTCGACCATCCGCTGGTGCCCGAGGGCCATCCGCTGCGCCGGCACCGGCTCTTCCGCATCGCCCGGCCGCAGCGCTGAGGCCCTCGCTGATTACTGCGGCTTCGCGCGCGACACGCGCCACACCGCATTGCCCACGTCGTCGGCCACCAGCAGCGCGCCGCTCTTGTCGAGCGTCACGCCCACCGGCCGGCCCTGCGCCTTTTCGTCGGCGGTGAGGAAGCCGGTGAGGATGTCCACCGGCGGCCCGCTCGGCTTGCCGCCGATGAAGGGCACGAACACCACCTTGTAGCCCGACTTGGGCTTGCGGTTCCACGAGCCGTGCTCGCCGATGAAGACGCCGCTCGCGAACTCCGGCGGCATGCCGCGCGCGTGCGAGAAGGTCATGCCGAGCGGCGCGACGTGCGAGCCGAGCGCGTAGTCGGGTGCGATGGCCTTGGCCGCCATCTCCGGGTTCTGCGGCGTCACGCGCGCATCGACGATGCCGCCGTAGTAGCTCCAGGGCCAGCCGTAGAACGCGCCCTCCTTCACCGAGGTGAGGTAGTCGGGCACGAGGTCGCTGCCGATCTCGTCGCGCTCGTTCACCACGGTCCACAGCGCGTTGGTGTCGGGGTCCCAGCCCATGCCGTTGGGGTTGCGCAGGCCGCTCGCGAAGAGGCGCTTTTCACCCGTCTTGGCGTCGACCTCCCAGATCGCGGCGCGGCCCTCCTCGGCTGCGAGGCCGTTCTCGCCGATGTTGCTGTTGGAGCCGACCGTCACATAGAGCTTGGTGCCGTCGGCGTTGGCGATCACGTTCTTGGTCCAGTGGTGGTTGATGCCCGCTGGCAACTGCGTGACCAGCGTGGGATTGACCTTCACCGAGGTCTGGCCTTCGGCGTAGGGCACCTTCACGAGCGCATCGGCGTTCGCGATGAAGAGCTCGTTGCCCACCAGCGCCATGCCGTAGGGCGACATCAGGTTGGTCATGAAGACCTGCTTGACCTCGGCCACGCCGTCGCCATCGGCATCGCGCAGCAAGGTGATGCGGTTCGGGCTGGGCACGCCGGCACCGGCGCGGGCCATGACCTTGCCCATGACCCAGTTGCGGATCTTGGCGACCGGGCCGCTGCCGCCGTCGCTGCTGCCGCCGGGCTTGGGCGGCTTGTTGCTCTCGGCCACGAGCACATCGCCATTGGGCAGGGTGTAGACCCAGCGCGGATGCTCCAGCCCGCGCGCCAGGGCGGTCACCCTCAGGCCCTCGGCGGGGGTGGGCGTGGCGGCGTCGGTCCAGCCGATGGCGGTCGCCACGTTGACGGTGGGAATAAGGGTCTTGTTCGGCTCGACCAGTTGCGGACGCGGCCCGGTCGTGACTTCCGGGGCGAGCTTGGCGGCTTCGCCGCAGCCGGCCACAAGCAGGGCGGTGGCGACGGCCAGGGCAGACATCTGCCAGGCGCGGGTGATGCGGGTGGGTGCTTGCTGCGGAGCTTTCATGCGTGATCCTTCGCGGCGAGGCCGCATACCGGGCGGATCATCCACCGCCGGCCGGCCTCGGGGTTGTCGGTCGTGGGCGCTTTCTGGCGTGGGCGCACCCCAATCGCGCATCGCCGCTACCATCGCCGCATGACCGACGACCTGTTCCGTGCCGACGCCTACCTGCGCGCCTGCGAAGCCCGCATCCTGCGCATCGACGAAGCCGGCATCGTGCTGGACCGCACGGTGTTCTATCCGCTGGGCGGCGGGCAGGCGGGAGACGCCGGCGTGCTGGCCCTGGCCGACGGCCGCGAAGTCGTCATCGCCGACACCCGCAAGGCCAAGAACGAAGAAGGCCAGCCGACCAACGAATTCGTCCACGTGCCCGCCCCGGATCAAGCCGAGCTGCTGGCCGCGCTGGAGCCCGGCGACACCGTCACCGCCCGCCTCGACTGGGAGCGCCGCCACCGGCTGATGCGCTTCCACACCGCCTCCCATCTGCTGTGCCATCTCGTGCCGGTGCCGGTGAACGGCTGCTCGATCACGCCCGACTACGCGCGCATCGACTTCCACATGACCGATCCGCTCGACAAGGAAACGCTCACCGCCGGCCTCGCCCGGCTGGTCGGCGCGGCCCATCCGCTGACCGTGGGCGCCATCACCGACGAGGAGCTCGATGCGAACCCGGCCCTCGTCAAGAGCATGAGCGTGCAGCCGCCGCGCGGCACGGGCACGGTGCGCACCATCCGCATCGGCGGAACGGGCGAGGGCGAGGCGCAGATCGACTTCCAGCCCTGCGGCGGCACGCATGTTGCGAATACCTCGGAAATCGGGGCGGTCGTGGTCACCAAGATCGAAAAGAAGAGCGCCAACAGCCGGCGCGTGGTGCTGGGCTGGGCAAGCGCCGCGGCCTGACGGACACCCCCGGAACTTCGACACGCCCTACCGCTCCGACTGACGGCATGATCCTCTCGCGCATCTATTTCGCTACGCTTCTGATAGCAATTTTCGCAGCCAGCATGCCGGCTGCGGCGCAATTGGCGTCCAAGACCGGGGCCGTCGTCACCACCCCCCACGTGCGCGCCGAACTGGTCGCCCATGCGCCCGATGGCGTGACACCCGGCGCACCCGTCTGGGTCGGCCTGCAGATCACGCACCAGCCTGAGTGGCACACCTACTGGAAGAACGCCGGCGATTCGGGCCTGCCCACCGAAATGACCTGGACGCTGCCCGCGGGCGTCTCGACCGGCGAGATCGCCTGGCCGGTCCCCAAGAAGATTGCGGTCGGCAGCCTCGCCAACTACGGCTACGAGAACACCGTGCTGCTGCCGGTGCCGCTGGAGGTGTCCACGCTCTACAAGCCGCCGATAGCGCTGGCCGGCGGCACGCCCGCGATGGACGTCAGGCTCAAGGCCTCCTGGCTGGTCTGCCGCAAGGAATGCATCCCCGAAGAGGGCGAGTTCACGCTCTCGCTGCCGCTGCAGGGCTCGACCGCGCTGCACAAGGCCGACTTCGACGCCGCAGAGGCCGCCCAGCCCCAGGCGCTGGCCAAACCAGGCGGCATCGAGGTCAATGGCAACAACCTGCAAGTGAAGCTCGAAGGCCTGCCGGCCGCCGTGCAGGGCAAGACGCTGGCCTTCTTCCCCGAAACCCCCGAGGTGATCCGCACCGCGGCCGTTTCCGGCAAGGACTGGACCCAATCCTGGCAAGGCGGCACCTGGACAGCCACCATGCCGTTGGCCGACCAGCGCAGCGCGAGCCCCACGGTGATGCCGGTGGTGGTGGCGCTGGCCGAGGCCGACCGCCAGCCGGGCCAACCGGTGGCTTGGCGCGCGGAAGCGCCGGTCTCGGGCACCTGGCCCGCCGCCGCCACGCCGGCGCGCGCCGAAGTCTCGCCCGCGCTGCAGGCCGCGCTCGCTGCCAATGCCGCGAACGCCGCTGCAAGCCCCACCACCGACCTGCCCCCCCAACCCACCCGCACCTTCGTCATGGCCTTGCTGGGCGCCCTGCTCGGCGGCCTGCTGCTGAACCTCATGCCCTGCGTGTTCCCGATCCTTGCGATCAAGGTGCTGGGCTTTGCGCGCCAGGCCGGCAACGCCAGCGCGCACCGCAAGGCGGGCCTGGCCTACACCGGCGGCGTGATGCTGTCCTTCCTCGCGCTGGGCGGCGCCATGCTCGCGCTGCGTGCGGCCGGCGCGCAACTGGGCTGGGGCTTCCAGCTGCAGTCGCCGGGCGTGGTGGCGGCGCTGGCGGCGCTCTTCACGCTGATCGGCCTGAACCTCGTGGGCGTGTTCGAGTTCGGCCGCGCTGCGCCCTCGTCGGTCTGCAGCGCGCAGGCCAAGCATCCGCTGGCCAACGACTTCCTCTCGGGCGTGCTCGCCGTGGTGATCGCCTCGCCCTGCACTGCGCCGTTCATGGGCGTGTCGCTCGGCTTCGCGATCGGCCTGCCCGCGGCGCAGGCGCTGCTGCTGTTCGCGGCGCTGGGCCTGGGCCTCGCGCTGCCGTACCTCGTGGCCGGCTTCGTGCCCGCCATCGCGCACCTGCTGCCCAAGCCCGGCCCGTGGATGGGCACGCTGCGCCGCCTGCTGGCCTTTCCGATGTTCGCCACCGTGGCGTGGCTGGTGTGGATCCTCGGTCAGCAAAGCGGCATCGACGGCGCGGGCACGCTGCTCGCGCTGCTGGTGTGCCTGGCCGCCATCGTCTGGGCGTTCACGCTGCGCGGCCGCACGCGGCTGGTGATCGCCACCGTGCTGATCGCCTTCACCGCCATGCTGACCGGTGCCATCGGCCGCAACGTGCTGCAGGTGGTGGAGCCCGCCAAGCTGGCCGCCAGCGGCGCGAACCAGCGCTGGCAACCGTGGTCGGCCGAGCGCGTGAGCGAGCTCTCGGCCGCCGGCCAGCCGGTGTTCATCGACTTCACCGCCGCTTGGTGCGTGACCTGCCAGTACAACAAGAAGAGCACGCTGGCCGACGCCGACCTGCTGGCCGATTTCGATGCGAAGAAGGTCGCGATGCTGCGCGCCGACTGGACCCGCCGCGACCCCGCCATCACCGCCGCGCTCACCGCGCTCGGCCGCAGCGGCGTGCCGGTCTATGTGCTGCAGGCGCCGGGCAAGGCGCCGGTAGTGCTGACCGAAATCCTGGGCAAGGACGAGGTCCGCGCCGCACTCGCCGCGCTTTGACCACTGCGTGACATGGGTTGTCACATGCACTTGAAGAAACCGTTCTAAGCTGCAGTTGTCGTTTGGAATTTTCTACTGGAGCTCAAGCTGGCCATGTCTCTCTCGCCAATCTCCGACTCGCGTTCCCTTCGTGCCGCGCGCCATGCCCGCGCCGCCCTGAGCCGGGCCTCCCGCCGTGCCGTCGTCGCCGCCGCTGTCGCGCTCGGCGGGGCCTTCCTGATGGGCACCAACGCCTTCGCCGCACCGGCCGTGGGCCAGCAGGCGCCGGACTTCGTGGCCGTGGACACCACCGGCGCCAAGCACAAGCTCTCGGACTTCGCAGGCAAGTTCGTCGTGCTCGAATGGACCAACCCCGGCTGCCCCTTCGTGCGCAAGCACTACGGCAGCGGCAACATGCCCGCCACGCAGAAGGCCGCGACCGACAAGGGCGTGGTGTGGCTGGCCATCAATTCCACCGAACGCGCCGCGAGCGACTACCTGAAGGCCGACGCGCTCGATGCCTGGATGAAGTCGCAATCGGCCGCGCCCACCGCCGTGCTGATGGACGAGGACGGCGTCATCGGCCAGGTCTACGGCGCGCGCACCACGCCGCACATCTTCATCATCGACCCGAAGGGCGTGCTGGTGTATGCGGGCGGCATCGACAGCATTGCCTCGGCGCGCGCGGACGACATCAAGACCGCGACCAACTACGTGAACCAGGCCCTCGGCGAAGCCTTCGGCGGCAAGCCCATTTCGGCGGCCACCACGCGACCCTACGGCTGCTCCATCAAGTACAAAGCCTGACGCGCACACGCCGTCACTCTTCGAGTGACAGCTACCTGACCCGCACAGTCAGGTAGCGGTCGGGGAGCCCGACCTACCCTTGGCGAACACACATCGCCCAAGGGGACAAACCAGATGAACACCGCGCCTTCCGCTGCGCAACAAGGCGCGGCCGCTCGCCCGTCTTCCACGGCCTCCTCCTCGAAATTCGCCACCGTCCTGCGTGTGACCGGTGGCAATTTCATGGAGATGTTCGACTTCTTTTTGTTCGGCTTCTACGCCACGCAGATCTCGAAGGCCTTCTTCCCCGCCGGCAACGAGTTCGCATCGCTGATGCTGACCTTCATGACCTTCGGCGCAGGCTTCCTGATGCGGCCGCTGGGTGCGATTTTTCTCGGCGCCTACGTCGATCGCGTCGGCCGCCGCAAGGGCCTGATCGTCACGCTCGCGCTGATGGCCGTCGGCACGCTGCTGATCGCCTGCGTGCCGGCCTACGCGACCATCGGCCTCGCCGCGCCGCTGCTGGTGCTCATCGGCCGGCTGCTGCAGGGCTTCTCGGCGGGTGTGGAGCTGGGCGGCGTGTCGGTGTATCTCTCGGAGATGGCCACGCCGGGCCGCAAGGGCTTCTACGTGAGCTGGCAGTCGGCCAGCCAGCAGGTGGCCATCATCGTGGCGGCGGCGCTGGGCTACTGGCTCAACGTGACCTTCACCTCGCAGGAGATCGGCGACTTCTACTGGCGCGTGCCCTTCTTCGTTGGCTGCCTGATCGTGCCGGTGCTCTTCATCATCCGCCGCTCGCTGCAGGAGACCGAAGAGTTCATGGCGCGCAAGCACCGCCCCGATGCGCGCGAGATCTTCCAGTCGATGATCGCCAACTGGGGCCTCGTGGTCGCCGGGATGATGCTGGTCTCGATGACCACCGTGTCGTTCTACCTGATCACGGTCTACACGCCGACCTTCGGCAAGTCAGTGCTGCACCTGAGCACCACCGATGCGCTCATCGTCACGCTGTGCGTGGCCATCTCGAACTTCATCTGGCTGCCGATCATGGGTTCGCTGTCGGACCGTGTGGGGCGCAAGCCGCTGCTGATTTTGTTCACCGTGTTGACCATCCTTACCGCGTACCCGTCGCTCAAGTGGCTGGTGGGCGCGCCCAGCTTCGCGCGCATGCTCGAAGTGGAGCTGTGGCTGTCGTTCCTCTACGCGAGCTACAACGGCGCGATGGTGGTGGCGCTGACCGAGGTGATGCCGGTCAATGTGCGCACAGCAGGTTTTTCGCTGGCGTACAGCCTGGCGACGGCGCTGTTCGGCGGCTTCACGCCGGCCATCGCCACCGGGCTGATCGAGATGACCGGCGACAAGGGTGCGCCGGGTCTGTGGATGACCGCTGCCGCCATCTGCGGGCTCATCGCGACGCTGGTGCTCTACCGCCGCAACGTGAGCCCCGCAGACGCGCAACGCGTGCCCGTGGTCTGAGTTTTTTTCAGACCAACCGCAGCCCGCCGTCGCACTCGATGACCGTGCCCGTGGTGTAGCCGTTCTCGATCAGGAACTCGATTGCATGCGCCACGTCCTGCGGCTGGCCCACGCGGCCGACGGGCAGGGTCTCTACCTGCTGGCGGAACAGGTCGTCCTTCATCGCGACGGGCACGCGGTTCCACCACGGCGTGTCGATCAACCCCGGTGACACCGCATTCACCCGGCTGGGTTTGAGCTCCCGCGCCAGGCTGCCGATCATCGCTTCGAGCGCGCCGTTGATGGCGGCGAGCCCCGCAGTCCCCGGCAACGCATTGCGCGCCGAGATCGCCGTCACGAAGGTGATGCTGCCGCCCTTCCGCAACACGCGCGCACCCGCCTGCGCCGCTTCGAGCTGTGGCCAGAACTTGGCCTCGAAGCCGCGCCGCAGCGATTGCAGGTCGAGCTGCGCGAACTCGCCCGCGCCCTCGCCGCCGCTGAGCGTGAGCACGAGGTGATCGATGGGTCCGGTCTTCCCGAAGAAGGCGTCGAGCGCGCCGCGGTCGCAGGCATCGAAGGCCGCGCCGCTCACGTTCGCGCCCATGCCGCCGATCGCCTCCTGCAACTTGCCGTTGTCGCGCCCCGTCGCGATGACGCGCGCCCCGGTCGCCGCGAGCCGCCGCACCGTCTCCAGCCCCACGCCCGAAGAGCCGCCAACCACCACCACTGTCTGCTGTTCCGAAGTCATGTCGAATCCTTTGGTTGCCTGATGAGCCTTCAGGTTAGGGAGCGCAGGCCTATCATTCAAATCGTTTGAAACCATGGACAACATCAACGAAAGTGATTTCAGGCGGCTGGACCTGAACCTGCTGCTGGTGTTTCACGCGCTGCTGCACGAACGCAGCGTCACGCGTGCGGCGCAGCGCCTGTTCATCGGCCAGCCTGCACTGAGCGGCGCGCTCAAGCGCCTGCGCGCGGCGCTGGGCGACGAGCTCTTCGTGCGCACCTCGCACGGCATGACGCCCACGCCGCGCGCGCTGGCACTCGCGCGCGTCATCGAGCCGCTGCTGCTCTCTTTGCAGCAGGCGCTGCATGCGAAGCCGGTGTTCGATCCCGCCAAGGCCGAGCGCGTGTTCCGCATCGGCCTGAGCGATGCGCTCGAAGTGGCGCTGATGCCGCAGCTCATGCAGCGGCTCGCGGTGGAGGCCCCGGGCGTGCGGCTGATCGCGCGCGCGGCCGATCGCGTCAGCGCGCCCGGCATGCTCGATGCCGCCGAGATCGAGCTGGCCGTGGGCGTCTTCACCGACTGCGCCACCTGGCATCGGCAGCGCGCACTGTTCGACTGGCATTTCGTCTGCGTCTACAACCCCGCGCTCGTCAAGGTGCGCGGCAAGCGGGTGACGCTCAAGGAGTACCTGCGCCATCCGCACCTGCTCACCTCGTTCAGCGCCGACCTCAGTGGCCTGGTCGACGAGTTGCTGCGCGAACAGGGGCTCGCGCGCCAGGTGGTGTTCTCGAGCCGCAACTTCGCGACCAACCCCTTCATCGTGCGGCAGATGGCGGCCATCACCACCGTGCCCACCTTCGCCGCGGCCACCTGGCGCGATGCGCTCGGGCTGGCGGTCAGCCCGTTGCCTTTCGATACGCCGAGCTACGCCGTATCGCTCCTGTGGGCCGCGGCCCACGACGCCGACCTCGGGCTCCAGTGGCTGCTTTCATTGATGGACGAGGTTTTCGGCGGCAAACCCGTTCGTTGACCCAGCGCGCACTGCGCGTAGACCGGGAACGCACCGGCGCCACCGGTCCGGGTGGAAACACCGATGATCGCCCGCCCCTGCATGCCTATCCTGCGGAAGCGCTTTCGGCGCCCCCCAAAGAGAGACAACACGGCATGAACGCAAACCACTTCAGCACGCTGCTCGAGCACCCCGAGGACCGCCAGGCCTGCTGGGGCCGGATCAGCGAGTCGTACTTCGGCGCGTTGCGCGTGCAGTGCCTCGACACGGGCACCTTCGACGCGCGCATGGATGCCTACACGCTGGGGCCGCTGGGCATGTACATGATCGAAGCCCCCTCGCACCGCGTGGCGCGGCCCGACACGCGCCAGGAGATCGTGCTGGACGAGCACTACAAGCTGGTGCTGCAGCTCGGCGGCCACGGCCACATCTCGCAGCGCGACCGCGAGTTTCACCTGCACCCCGGCGACTGGAGTCTCTACGACCCGCGCGTGCCCTATGCGATCACCAACCCCGAGCGCTCGCGCCTCCTGGCCATCACGATCCCGCGGCAGCAGTTCAAGGGCATGAAGATTCCCGACCTGCACACCTGCGAGGCGCACACGCCGGCGATGCGCGGGCTCTATGCGGTGCTGGGCTCGTTCCTCACCTCGCTGGCCGACCAGTTGCCCTCGCTGCCGGACGCGGTCGGCCGCTCGGTCAGCGACACCGTGCTGAGCCTGCTCGCATCGACGCTCGCCACGCACTCCGACGAGCAGTTCGGCGCGCATCCGGTCCCCGGCGTGCTGAAGGCCCGCGTCAAGCAGTTCGTGCACGCGCACCTGGCGGACCCCGCGCTGTCGCTGGACCTCATCGCGCAGCAGCTGCGCTGCTCCAAGCGCTACCTGCACCGCGTGTTCGAGGACGAAGACCAGACGCTGGACCGCTTCATCTGGCAGATGCGGCTCGAACGCTGCAGCGAGGCGCTGCGCAACGCGGCCGGCCGCCGCATCTCGGTGTCCGAGATCGCCTTTGCCTGGGGCTTCAACAGCAGCGCGCATTTCTGCCGCGCGTTCAAGATGCAGTACGGCGTGGCGCCACGCGAGTTCCAGCGGCGCGAGGCCGAGCAGGCCCTCGCCTCGGCGGCGCTGACGCACTGAAGCGCCGCCGGGCCGAAGCTACGCGGCAGCCAGGTAGCTGCTGTGCAGGATCTCCGGCCGGCTGCGCAATTCTTCCGACGATCCCGCAAACGCCATGCGGCCGCGCTCCAGCACATAGGCGCGGCTGGAGACGGCCAGCGCCACGGTCGTGAACTGTTCGATCAGCAGCACGCCGACACCCTCGCGCGCGACCTGCTGCACCACCTCCACCAATCGCTTGACCACGGTGGGTGCGAGCCCCAGCGAGAGTTCGTCGATCGCCAGGTAGCGCGGCTTGCCGATCAGCGCCTGGGCGATGCAGACCATCTGCTTCTGGCCGCCCGAGAGCGAGCGCGCGGGCAGCGCGAGCTTCACGCGCAGTTCGGGAAACACCGCGAGCACCTGCTCGACAGCGTCCGCTACGCGCGATGCGGGAAGCGCCGTCGCAGCAGCACGCAGGTTGTCGAGCACCGACAGGTCGCCGAGCACGCGATGCCCTTCCGGCACCACCGCCACGCCCAGCGCGCGCACCCGCTCGGGCCGCTGGCCGTGCAGCGCATGGCCTTCGACCTCGATGCGTCCGCCGGTGAGCGGCAGCACGCCGGCAATCGCCATCACCGTGCTCGACTTGCCCGCGCCGTTGGCACCGAGCAGCGCGGTCACCTCGCCGGACGGCACCAGGAGGTCGATGCCGTGCAGCACGGCCTTGCCGCCGCGCAGCAGGCGCAGATCGTGGATGCTCAGCATGTCATTCCGTTCCCAGGTAGGCCTTGCGCACGGCCGGATCGTCGAGCACCGCGCGCGTCGGTCCGAGCGCGAGGCGGCGGCCGAAGTCGAGCACCAGCGTCTGCGTGCAGGTGGCCGCGATCAGGTCGACGTCGTGGTCGATCAGCAGCACCTGCGCGCCGCAGAAGGCGTGCACCGAGCCGATCACGCGGCGCAGCGCGCCAGCCTCCTGCTCGGTGAGGCCCGCGCCGGGTTCGTCGAGCAGCAGCAGCTTGGGCGCGCCGACCAGCGATTTCGCGATCTCCAGCATGCGGCGCTGGAAGAGGTTCAAGCGTTGGCCCGGCACCGTCGCCACGTCGAGCAGGCCCGTGTGCGACAGCGCCCGCGCCACCTGCGCCACCGCCTCGCCGCGTGCATGCGGCACGTGGTCGAGCAGCGCGCGCACGTTGTCCCACACGCTCAGGTCTTCCACCACCTGCTCGGTCTGGAACGAACGCCGCAGGCCGAAGCGCACGCGCTCGATGGGCTTGAGGCCCAGCAGGTCGGCGCCATTCACCGCGACCGTGCCGGCGCGCGGCTGCACGAGGCCGCTCAGCACATTGACCAGCGTGGTCTTGCCCGCGCCGTTCGGCCCGATGAGGCCGCACACGGGCGCATCGAGTTCGGCGCTCAGCGCATCGATCGCCTTGACGCCGCCGAAGGCCACCGTGAGATCGTGGATGCGGATCATGGCGCTGCGTCCTTGGCGCGCGGCGAAAGCCGCTTGCGCACCGCATCGAACGCCCCCGCCAGTTGCCCGGCAATGCCGCTCGGCGCCGTGATGAGCGCATGCAGCAATGCGACGCCAAAGAAGATCATCGCGAGATAGCCGTTCACACCGAAGTCCGTGAGCAATGCCGGCACGGCGCGCAGCAGCAATCCTGCGATCAACGCACCGGCCCAGTGGTACACGCCGCCCACCACGGTGAGCGCGAACAGCATCACCGAATCGCCTGCGGTGAAGGCGCGCCCGTCGAGCTGGCCCACGCCGCCCGCGAGCAGGGCGCCCGCCACGCCGGCGCAGAAGCCCGCCAGCCCGAAGGCCCAGGTCTGGTAGCGCAGGATGTTCACGCCCGCCGCCACGGCTGCGGCCTCGCCGCGGCGGATCAGCGCCCATGACCGGCCGGCCCGCGTGCGCCGGTGCAGCTCGATCAGCGCCAGCACCGCCGCCAGCCACACCGCCACATAGCGGAAGTACGCCGCATCGGACAGCGCCAGCGCGGGCCGCGGCATCATCAGCCGCTCGCTGCCGAACACGCGGCCCAGCCAGCCCGCGCCGCCGTCGGGAAAGCCCATGACGTTGATCACCACCTGGAAGCCGCCGGCCATCATCATCGTGACGAGCGCGAGATAAAGCCCCTTGAGCCGCAGCGCCGGCAGCCCCGCGAGCATGCCCACCGCGCACGACAGCAACCCGCCCGCGAGCACCGACAGCTCGAAGGGCCAGCCCAGCCCGTGCCCCGCGCGCAAGGCGATCCAGCCGCCCGCGCCGAGCAGCGCGTACTGGCACAGCGACACCAGCCCCAGCTGGCCGTAGAGCAGCGCCACGCCGGCCGCCGCGATCGACAACGCGAGCGACGAAGTGAGCGTCTTGATCCAGTAGGCATTCGCCAGCCACGGCACGGCGATGCCGATGAGCAGCACGCAGCCGACCATCGCAGCCAGCGAGAGGCGTGCGCGGCGCGATGCCTCGGCCAGCGAGGCGGGCGCCACGGCGATATCCCGAGCTGGCGCCACGCCGTTGAAGATCGAAGCGCTCATGCTTGCCGCGTCCCCGTGCGAAAGAAAACGATCATCGCCAGCGCAATCAGGAACGGCGTGGCCGTGCGAAAGGCCGCGAAGCCCGGCACCGTGATCGCCAGCGCCTCCAGCACGCCGATGGCGATGCCGCCCGCCACCGTGGCCGGCAGCGAATGCAGCCGCCCGATGATCGCCGCGGCAAAGGCCGGAATCACCAGGAAGGTCAGCAGCGTAGCCTGCAGCCGCACGATGTTCGCGAGCAGCAGCCCGCACACGCCGGCGAAGGCGCCACTGAGCACCCAGGCCACCGTGTCCACGCCGAGCACGCGAATGCCCAGCAGCGCGCTCAGGTCGCGGTCATTGGCCAGCGCGCGCATCTTCAGGCCCACGCGGGTCTTCGACAGCAGCAGGCCCACGCCGCCCATCATCAGCACCGCCAGTGCGAGCCCCAGCGCCCGCGTGTGGGTGAGGCGCACCTCGACCTCGCCGAGCACGAATTCGATCGCGCCCGCATCGGTGGGCAGCACCAGCCGGCGCGGCTGCTCGCCCCAGTACCACTCGGTGAAGCCCACCACCACCAGCGCGAAGCCCAGCGTGGCGATGCTGCGGATGGTCGGGTCGCGGTGCGACAGGCGCGGCGCCAGCAGCCGCCCGTAGGCCAGCGACAGCAGCATCGACGCGACGATGGCCGCGCACCACGCGACGCCCTGCGGCCAGTCCGCCTCGAGCATCGACCAGGCCACATAGGCACCGAGCGCGCCGATGGCGCCGAACGCGAAATTCAGCACCCCCGAGGAGCGATAGAGCACCACCAGCCCCACGCCCGAGAGCGCATACACCGCGCCCAGGCCCAGGCCCGAGATGACGAAAGGCAGGTAGTCCTCCATGGCCCGGCGCGCCTACTTGAGGCCCATCTTCTGCTCGTCGGCGCGGATGTCGACCAGCTCCGGGTCTTCCGCCGTCAGGCAGCCGCCGGGCGCAAAGCGCCAGCCGTTGCCGTCCGGACTCGCGATCGGCCCGCTGTTGTTGGCGTTGTGGCGATTGCCGTTGCCCACGTAGAAGGGCTTGCAGAGGATGTCGCTGCGAAAGTCCGTCACCTTGCGCAGCGCATCGGTCACGCTCGCGCGGTCGATCTTCTTCGGGTCCATCTTGAGGAGAGCCTGCGTCACCAGCCGCGCGGCGACGTAGCCGGCCTGCGAGAAGGTGTCGCGCGGATCGCCCTTCGCGCCGTACTTTTCCATCACCGCGAGCCAGTTCTTGTTGTCGGGCCCGGCCGATTCGAGTGGATTGAATTCGAGGTTGACGTCGAAGTTGCCCTTCCAGTACGGCCCGATGGCCTTGGGCACGTCGGCGTTGTAGGCCGGCGCGGACGACACGAAGTGGATCTTCTTGCCCAGGTTCTGCTGCTCGGCCGCGGCCAGCATGGGCACCAGGATGCCCTTGGGCACGTTCATGATGATGGTGTCTGGCTTCTTCGCGGCGGCCTGCAGCATGGTGGAGGTGGCATCGGCCGAGCCGGGGTCGATGGCGATGGTCTCGACCTCCACGCCGTTCTTCCTGCCCCATTCCTTGGGCCCCTCGCAGGCCCAGTTGCCCAGGCTCGGGATGTTCGGAATGATGCAGACCATCTTCTTCGACTTGTACTTCTGCGCCGCGTACATCGCGGCGATGGTGGCCGACACGCGCGGCCCCGCATTCACCGGCACGTAGTTGCGCGCGTTGAAGCATTCGCGCGGCACGCCGGTGCCGGCGATCACCATCACGCCCTCGTCGGCGTACATCTTGGCGTTGGCACCGCACTCCACGAAGCTGGTGCTGCCCGCGAGCGCGACCACCTTGCGGTCCTTCACGAGCTTGGAGGCCACCTGCGCAGCGGTCTCGGGGTTCCACTGGTCGTCGACCACGATGTAGTCGACCGGCCGGCCGTTGATGCCGCCGTTGGCGTTCACGCACTTGAAGTACGCGGCCGCCGCCTGGCCCGAGGCGCTGAAGTCGTCGGGCCCGGTCTTGCCGACCACGGCGCCGATGGGAATGGGTTCGCCGGTGGCGGGCTTGCCGCTGTTGAGGCCGCAGTCCAGGCCCGACTGCGCCCAGGCCCCGCTGAAGCCGGCAAGGCCCATGGCGCCGACGACGGCCGACAGCGCGATCTTCTTTGTTCTCAGCATGATGAATGTCTCCAGTTGTTGTGTTCTGTTGCGTTCGGAACCGGGCGCGGCTACACCGCCATGCACACGCTCTTGAGCTCGGTGAAGCTCTCGACCGCCGCGCGCCCCAGGTCGCGCCCGTAGCCCGACTGCTTGATGCCGCCCAGCGGCAGCGCGTTGTCGAGCACGTTGTGCGCGTTGACCCAGACCACGCCCGCCTGCAGGCGCGGCACGATGCGGTGCACGGCCGAGAGGTTGTTCGACCACACGCTCGCGGCCAGGCCGTAGGCGCTGTCGTTGGCCATGCGGATGGCGTCCTCGACATCGTCGAAGGGCACCACCGTGGCGACCGGGCCGAACACTTCCTCCCGCACGATGCGCATCGAGGGCTGCGCATCGACGAACACGGTCGGCCGCACGAAGCAGCCGCCGTCGAAGGCGCGGCTGCCGCCGGTGACGAGCGTGGCGCCCTCGGACACCGCGCCGTCGATGTGCGCCATCACGCGGTCCATGTGGCGCCTGGAGACGAGCGGGCCGAACTGCGCCTTCGGATCGAAGCCCGAGCCGATGTGCAGCCCCTCGGCGACCTGCGCCAGCTCTTGCACCACCTTGTCGAAGATGCCGCGCTGCACATAGACGCGCGAACCGGCGGTGCACACCTGCCCCTGGTGAAAGAAGATGCCGTTGGCCGCGCCTTGCGCCGCCGCGGCCGGGTCGGCGTCGTCGAGCACGATCAGCGGCGACTTGCCGCCCAGCTCCAGCGTGAAGCGCGCCATGTTGTCGACGGCGGCATGGCCGATGTGCCGGCCTACCGCCGTCGAGCCGGTAAAGCTTATCTTGCGGATGTCCGGGTGCGCGGCGAGCGCGGCACCGGCGGTGGCGCCGCGGCCGCACACCACGTTGAGCGCGCCGGGCGGAAAGCCCGCCTCGATCGCCAGCTCGGCCAGCCGCAGCGCGGTGAGCGGCGTTTCTTCGGAGGGCTTGAGCACCACGGTGCAGCCGGCGGCGAGCGCGGGCGCCACCTTCCACAGCGCGATCGCGAGCGGAAAATTCCAGGGCACGATCGCGCCGACCACGCCCACCGGTTCGCGCCGCGTGTAGGTCACCCACTGCGGGCCGGGGATGCCGATGGAGTTGTCGAGCGTCTGCCCTTCGAGCTTGGTGGCCCAGCCCGCCATGTAGCGCACGAACTCCGCGCCGCCGCCCACGTCGACCATGCGCGCGATGCCGCGCAGCTTGCCGCTCTGCAGGGTTTCCAGCGCGCTGAGTTCGTCGGCATGCGACTCGATGAGGGTCGAGAGCGTGTAGAGCATGCGCTCCCGGTCGGCCGGGCGCAGCCCCTTCCAGGCGGCGCTCTCGAAGGTACGGCGCGCGCTCGCGACGGCGGCGTTCACATCGGCCGCATCGCTGTCGGGGGCTTCGGCCACGGTCATCTCGGTGGCCGGATCGACGACGGGCAGGTACAGGCCGTTGGCGGGTGCCGCCTCGCGGCCGTCGATGTGGTTGCCGCGGCGGCGCTGCGCCAGCAGGCCCACCAGGCCGAGGTGTTCGAGCGAAAGGTCTCGCAGGTTCATGGATGGACTCCGGGGCAATGCATTGAATGAAGGAAGAAGGTGGAATTCACGACATGGCCTGCGCCACGAGCAGCGTGTCGGTGAACTGCTCGAAGCTGCGCACCTTGCCGCCCTGCACCTGCCACACATGCGTCACGCGGACGCGCATGGTCTTGCCGGTCTTGCGGTAGCGGCCGTGGTAGTTGCCGATGCCGACCACGGTGTCGCCGCCATCGACCAGCCGCTCGAGTTCGAAGCGATAGCCCTCCCACTCGGTGCCCAGCACCTTGAAGACCTTCTCGATCACTTGCGCCTGGCCGACGTGCGTGCCGGCGCATGGAAAGCCGGCCATCTCGGTCCACTGCACGTCGTCGGCCACGTCGGCGAACATGGCGGGGAGGTCCTGGCGGTCGGAGGCGGCGTAGTGATCGGCAATGATCTGATGGGGTGTGCGCATGAAGAACGGGCTCCTGAAGAAGTGACAGCAAAGAAGGGGAAGCTCAGACCGGTCCGAACTCGGGCGGATAGAAGGTCTGCGAGGCCTTGCGCATGAAGGCGCCAGCCGGGTTGTTGGCGACTTCGCCCGCGCCGGTGACGCCCAGGAACTTGCCGGTCGAGCGGCCGCTCGCAAAGTTGAAGAAGAACACCGAGGCGACCGGAATCAGGAACTCGCGAAAGGTGAAGATGTACTGGTCCTCGTCGAACTTGTAGTAGCTCGCAAGGTCGACGTCGCCATGGCCGCGCTGCACGCCGACCAGGCACTGCCAGGCGTAGCGCTCGGCGCTCAGGTAAGTGTGCTCGTAGGTGTGCTCGGGGCTGTAGATCTGCCAGGTGCGCAGGCCGATGAGGTCGCGCGTGGGCTGCGGAACGGGGCCTGTCGCAGTGCCGCCTTCGAGCGTGCCGACCCAGAAGTCCTGCGGCACGCGCGGCTGGCCCGCGGCTTCGTCGGCACCGACGATGCGGCAGCGGATGGCCAGCACGCGGCGGGTGCGCGTGTTGACGACCACGCTCAGCGCTTCGGTCGGGCGGCTGGCCTGCGTGATGTCGAGGAAGAAGGTATCGGGCGCGACCTCGATGGCTTCGTACCAGTCGCCCTGGCCTTGTCCGCCGCGCGCGCCGTGTTCCTGCCAGTCGAGCGTGTGCTGCGTGCGCGGCTGCAGCGTGAGCTGGAAGCCGGGCAAGGCGAGCTTCAGCGTCTGCCCGGCGAGCGCATCGGTGGCGGGCAGGCGGTTGGTGGCGATGCCTGCGGCGAAGTCGTCGTAGTTTTTCCAGTCCGCGGGTTTCGTGACTACGGTGTTGTTGCTCATGGCGTTCCTTCCTTCTGTCTCAGGCGTCGTGCGCGAAGGCGATGGTGGGCAGGTCGACCGCGGACGCACCGCCGTCGACCATCAGCGAACTGCCGGTGACCATGGCGGCCAGCGGCGAGGCGAGGAACAGCACGGCATTCGCCACGTCCTCCGGGCTGGCGGGCCGGCCCATGGGCACGTCGCGCGTGACGAGGTCGTAGGCGGCATCGGCGCCCGGCAGGCGGTACTTGTCGATGAGCACCTGCATCTGCTCGTCGGCCATCTCGGTGCGCACCCAGCCGGGGCACACCGCGTTCACGCGCACGCCCTGCCTGCCGTAGTCGCGCGCCAGCGAACGCACGAGGCCGATGAGCGCGTGCTTCATCGTCACGTAGCCGATCACGCCCGGGCCGGCGAAGTGGCCCGCGAGCGACGAGAGCACGACGATGTTGCCGCGGCGCTCGATCAGTTCGGGCAGGAGCTCGCGTGCGCAGACGAAGGCGGTGTCGAGGTTCAGGCGTGTCGAGAGCGCCCAGGAGGCGTCGTCGGTGGACAGCGCATCGCCCACGCCGTGGCCGCCCGCGTTGGCGACCAGCACGTCGATGCGGCCGAACTTCTCGCGTGCCGCGGCGAGCGCACGCTGCACGTCGGCGGCGCTGGCGGCATCGCCCGAAACGGCCAGCCCGCCGAGCTTTGCGGCAACGGCCTCGAGCTGCGCGAGGCGGCGCCCCATCAGCACCACGCGGCCACCGGCCGCGACGAACTGTTCGGCGACTGCCGCGCCGATGCCGGTGCCGCCGCCGGTGATGAATGCGATCTTGCCGGCCATGGAAGCGGTGGAACTCATTTGCCTTGTCTCCTTGTTGGAATCGACTCTAGGTTTCGAGGGCCGCACGCGGTTGACCGAACGCGCAGTGTTCGTTGCCCGACAGCGCGGCCGAGCGGGTTCATGCCGACTGCCCCAGCACGAAGGCCGCGCAGCGCTCGGCCAGCATCACGGTCGGCGCGTTGGTGTTGCCGCTCACCAGCGAAGGCATCACCGAGGCATCGCACACGCGCAGCTTCGCCACGCCATGCACGCGCATCTGCGCATCGACCACGGCCATGCCGTCGCTGCCCATGCGGCAGGTGCCGCTCGGGTGGTAGACGGTCTTGGCGCGCTGGCGCACGTAGGCTTCGATGGCGTCCTCGGCCATGTCCTCGGCTGCGGAGGGCGCGAGCTCTTCGGAGACCACTTCGCGCAAGGCCGGCGCGCGCAGGATGCGGCGTGCGAGCTTCACGCCGCGCACCAGCGTGTCGACGTCTTCCTGCGCCTGCAGGTAGCCGCCGTCGAACAGGATCGGCGCCATCGGATCGGCGCTGCGCAGGCGCACGCTGCCGCGCGATGCCGGGCGCAGGAAGCAGGGGTTGATCGACAGGCCGTGGCCGGCCAGCGGCTCGCGGTCCACATCGCCCACGAGCACCGGCAGCACATGGAACTGCAGGTCGGGCCGGCCCTGGCCGGTGGTGTCGACGAAACCGCCGCTCTCGACCACGTTGGAGGTCAAGAGGCCGGTGTTGAAGAGCGTCCATTGCAGGCCGTGCCTGAGCGCAGCGAGGCCGCGATCGTTGCCGAGCAGGCTGATGGGCTCGCGCGTGCGGCCGTAGACCGACACCTCCAGGTGGTCCTGGAAGTTCTCGCCCACGCCCGGCAAGGCGTGCGCCACCGGAATGCCGAGCGACTGCAACTGCTCGCCGGGGCCGATGCCCGAGAGCAGCAGCAGCTTGGGCGAGGCCAGCGCGCCGGCCGAGAGGATCACTTCCTCGCGGGCGGTGGCGACGATTTCCTCGCCGGTGCCGCCCTTCCCCGTGCGGTAGGCCACGCCGGTCGCCGCGCCGTCCTTCGTCAGCACGCGCAGCACATGCGCACCGGTGACCACGCTGAGTTTCGGGTTGCCGCGCACGGCCGCGAGGTACGTGGCCGCCGTGCTGGCCCGCCGCCCCTCGAAGGTGGTGGTCTGGTAGAAGCCCACGCCCGCCTGCGCGGTGCCGTTGAAGTCGTCGTTGTAGGCCAGGCCCGCCTGCTGTGCCGCGCGCACGAAAGCCAGGCTCAGCGGATGGCGGTAGCGGGTGTCGCTCACCTTCAGCGGTCCGGTCGTGCCGTGCAGGTCGCAGGCGAAGCGCGAATTCGACTCCGCCTTGCGGAACCAGGGCAGCACATCGTTCCAGCTCCAGCCCTCGCAGCCCTGCGCCTGCCAGCCGTCGTAGTCGGCCGGCGTGCCGCGGATGTAGACCATGGCGTTGACCGAACTGCCACCGCCGAGCGTGCGCCCCTGCGGCACGAACATCTTCCGGCCGCCGGCCGCCGCCTGCGGCTCGCTTTCGTAGGCCCAGGCGCGCTCGGTGCCCAGCACCCGCACGAAGGTGGCCGGCATGTGGATGAAGCGGTCGTCGTCGGGCGGCCCCGCCTCCAGCAGCAGCACGCTGCGCCCCGCCAGCACCAGCCGGTTCGCCAGAACGCAGCCGGCCGAGCCGCCCCCCACCACCACGAAGTCGAAAACCTGTTGCGCCATGTCCCGTATCCATCCGGAGTTGTTGTCGGAGCCGGATGCTCGGCGCTGCGGCACGCCGTGGCTCACCGCGGCGGGTTGGGGCAACTCAAATTGCGCTGTCGGTCAACGCGCGGGCCCCTGCGACAATCGCCGGATGCCTTTCGCCCCACTGCAAAACGACACTTTCCTGCGAGCCTGCTGGCGCCAGGCCACCGATCACACGCCCGTCTGGCTGATGCGCCAGGCCGGCCGCTACCTTCCCGAGTACGTGGCCACGCGCGCGAAGGCGGGCAGCTTCATGGGCCTGGCCACCAACACCGACTACGCCACCGAAGTCACGCTGCAACCGCTCGCGCGCTACCCACTGGATGCGGCGATCCTGTTCTCCGACATCCTCACCGTGCCCGACGCCATGGGCCTGGGCCTGTCGTTCGAGGCCGGTGAAGGCCCGCGCTTCGCGCGGCCGGTGCGCGACGAGGCTGCCGTGGCCGCGCTCGAAGTGCCCGACATGGAAAAGCTGCGCTACGTGTTCAGCGCCGTGGCCTCGATTCGCAAGGCGCTGGCCGGCCGGGTGCCGCTGATCGGTTTCTCGGGCAGCCCGTGGACGCTGGCCTGCTACATGGTCGAAGGCGCGGGCTCCAGCGACTACCGGCTCGTGAAAAGCATGCTCTACAGCCGCCCCGACCTGATGCACCGCATCCTCGCGGTCAACGCCGATTCGGTGGCCACCTACCTCAATGCCCAGATCGACGCCGGCGCACAGGCCGTGATGGTCTTCGACAGCTGGGGCGGCGTGCTGGCCGACGGCGCCTTCCAGGAATTCAGCCTCGCCTACACCGCGCGCGTACTGGCGGGCCTCAAGCGCACCGGCGCCGACGGCCAGCCCGTGCCGCGCATCGTGTTCACCAAGGGCGGCGGTCTCTGGCTGGAGGCCATGCGTGCGCTCGACTGCGAAGTGCTCGGCGTGGACTGGACCGTGAACCTCGCCGCCGCCCGCCGCCAGGTCGCCGAAGGCACGGACAGCCAGGCCAAGGCCCTGCAGGGCAACATCGACCCGAACGTGCTGTTCGCCCCGCCCGCGCAGATCGAGGCCGAGGTGGCGAAGGTGCTGCAGGCTTTCGGCAAGCCCCATGCCGACCGCAACGCCGCGGGCCCGACGCACATCTTCAACTTGGGCCATGGCATCAGCCAGTTCACGCCGCCCGACCATGTGGCGGCGCTGGTCGAGGCCGTGCACACCCAGTCGCGCGCCCTGCGCGGTTGAAACTGTGACCAGCGGGCCGGCCGCGCGAAAGCGCGAACCCTCCCTGGAAAATCGCTCCCCAGCCGTTTGTCAAGCCTAAAAACGGTCTAGTGGGTCGGACTTATGCACAAAACTTGTGTTGCACTGCGCAAGATTATCTGAGGCATTGCCTTCTTTGCTCCCAAACCAATAGCACTTCCAAGTTGTTGATTTATATAGGATTTGAACTTTGCATTTTTTTGGGGCATTCCAGCCAGAGCCTTGATTTTCAAGGCTCTCCAGCGTGTCGAGCCTTGTTGTCAACAAAGTTATCCACAGAACTCTGGATGGATGGCAAAGCACTGGAAAATCAACGACTTAAGCGGATTTGCTCAAAGTCGCATTAACAATCGTTGCCAAGAAGGACGCCCATCTCCACCATCGCCCCAGCCCCCGACGCAGGCGCCCCCACCACGGCCGGCCCGGCTGCACCGCCGCCTGAAAGTGCGCCGGCCCAGCCTGCCTGGCGGCTCGATATCGCGGTGCAGACGCCGGCGCATGCCGCGCTGGGCGACCTGCTGAGCTACGCGGGTGCGGTGCCGCTCGTTCCGGGCACGCTGGTTCGGGTGCCGCTGGGCCGGCGCGAGGTGCTCGGCGTGGTCTGGAACACGCCCACCTCGCTGGACGGCGCCGAGCCCGACATGGCGCTCAAGCCCGTAGGCGCCGCGCTCGACGCGCTGACGCCGCTCGGCGAAGCCTGGCGCGACCTCGTGGCCTTTGCCGCGCGCTATTACCAGCGCTCGATCGGCGAGATCGCCCTGGCCGCCCTGCCGCCGCAACTGCGCGACCTGACGACCACGCAGCTGGCGCGCCGCCTCAAGCGCAAGACGACGACCGGGCCCGTCGCCCAGACGGCCGAAGCCGCCAACCTGATCGCGCTGAGCCCGGAACAGACGGCCGCCCTCGCCCACATCGAGGCCGAGAGCGGCACCTTCCTTCTGGTCGGCAGCACAGGCAGCGGCAAGACCGAGGTCTACCTGCGCTGCGTGGCCGACCTGCTCGCGCGCGACCCGGAGGCGCAGGCGCTGGTGATGGTGCCGGAGATCAACCTCACGCCGCAATTGGAAGCACGCTTCAAGGCCCGCTTCGGCGACGAGGCGGTCGTGTCGCTGCACAGCGGCATGACCAATCCGCAGCGGCTCGCCAGTTGGCTTGCCGCGCACAGCGGCGCCGCGCGCATCGTGCTGGGCACGCGCATGGCGGTGTTCGCGTCGATCCCGGGGCTCAAGCTGATCGTGGTCGACGAGGAACACGACCCGAGCTACAAGCAGCAGGAAGGCGCGCGTTATTCCGCACGCGACCTCGCCGTGTGGCGCGGCCAGCGCGAAGGCGCGAAGGTGATCCTCGGCTCGGCCACGCCTTCGCTCGAGAGCTGGCACCAAAGCCGCCCCGCCGAAGGCGACGACCCGGGCGGGCGCTACGTGCGGCTCGAAATGCCGTCGCGCATCGGCGCAGGCGAGCTACCCGCGGTGCGGCTGGTCGACATGAACCTGCAGCCGCCGAAAACCGTGCTCTCCGGCGCGCTGCTCGATGCCATCGGCCAGCGCATCGCGCGCGGCGAGCAGAGCATGATCTTCCTGAACCGCCGCGGCTACGCGCCGGTGCTGGCCTGCGGCGACTGCGGCTGGAAAAGCGAATGCCCGCACTGCAGCGCCTACCGCGTCTTCCACAAGATCGACCGCACGCTGCGCTGTCACCACTGCGGCTTCACCGAACGCGTGCCGCGCGCCTGCCCGGCCTGCGGCAACCCCGACATCGCGCCCGTGGGCCGCGGCACAGAGCGGCTCGAGGAGCACCTGGCCGAACTCTTCGCCGCGGTGAAGCGGCCCGACGGCAGCGCGGTCCGCATCGCGCGCATCGACGCGGACAGCACCAAGAAACAGGGTGCGCTCGAATCGCAGCTCGCCGCCGTGCATGCGGGCGAGGTCGATGTGCTGGTCGGCACGCAGATGATCGCCAAGGGCCACGACTTCCGGCGCATCACGCTGGTGGCGGCGGTGAACCCCGACGGCGCGCTGTTCTCCAGCGACTTCCGCGCGCCCGAGCGCTTGTTCAGCCTGCTGATGCAGTCGGCCGGCCGCGCCGGACGCGACGCCACCTACCTCGCCGCGCAGGGCGCGACGGCCGAGATGTGGATCCAGACCTTCCACTCGCAGCATCCGCTCTTCATGGCGCTGCGCAAGCACGACTACGCCACGTTCGCGAAGCAGCAACTGGACGAGCGCCAGGCCGCCGCGATGCCGCCCTTCGCCTTCCAGGCGCTGCTGCGCGCCGATGCGCGCGAACAGTCGGTGGCGCAGGCTTTCCTGAACATGGCGGCCGATGCGGCCGAGGCCCTGCCGGGCGCCGACATAGTCACCCGCTATCCGGCGGTGCCGCTCTCGATCCAGCGCGTGGCCAACGTGGAGCGCGCGCAGATGCTGATCGAAAGCCCTTCGCGTGCCGCGCTGCAACGCCTGCTCGCAAGTTGGCAGCCGCTGCTGCACGAACTGCGGCGCACCCCGGAGGGCAAGGGCGTGATCCGCTGGCTGGTCGACGTCGATCCGCACAGCATCTGAGCCGGTTGTCCTGCACGGCGCGAAGGCCGCCAGGGCCAAGGTGCTGCGGCATGAACACCTCCTTCGTCCGCAAGACCCGCCTGATCGGTTTGGGCATCCTGCTTGTGGCGGCCTCGACGCTGGCCCTGGCACAGCAACAGTCCGCGCCCGCCGACACCGGCCCGGCGGCCACGCTGCGCGCAAAGCTGCAGGCGCTCGCGCCGCAACTCGAGCGCAACGCCTTTCGCCGGCCGCTCGCACTCGAATCGAGCGAAGCCGCGGACCGGTTGAGCGGCGACGTCTATGCGCTGGTGGACCACCCCGTCGCCCGCGTGAGCGAGGCGCTGCGGGAGCCCGCCGCGTGGTGCCAGGTGCTGATGCTTCACCTCAACACCAAGCACTGCGCAGTGAAGAGTGGCGGCACCACGCTTGCGGTGGCCATCGGCCGCAAGTTCGACCAGCCACTGTCGGATGCGCAGACCATCGCTTTCGCCTACACACCGGGCAAGGCGGATGCGAACTACCTCAACGTGCGGCTGAGCGCGGACACCGGCCCGCTCTCCACGCGCGACTACAGCATCGTGTTCGAAGCGGCGCCGGCCGATGGCGGCAAGACCGCGATCCACCTGCGCTACGCCTATGCCTACGGCACCGCCGCGCGGCTCGCGATGAAGGGCTATCTCGCCACGCTCGGCAGCGACAAGGTCGGCTTCACGCCGGCGGGGCAAGGCAACTACATCGGCGGCGTGCGCGGCGTGGTGGAGCGCAACACCATGCGCTACTACCTTGCGATCGACAGCTACCTCGACGCGCCCGGTGCGGGGCAACTGGAGCAGCGCCTTGCAGCGTGGTTCGATGCGACGGAGCAGTACGCGAAGCAGCTCCACGAAATCGACAGGAACGACTACCTCGCGATGAAGCGCCACGAGTTCCAGCGCCTTCAGCAGCCGGCCGCGTCCTGAAACGCGCCTGTTCCGGCCATTCCGGTGACTCCGTATTCAGTGGTAGCCGGTGGGCTCCTTGCCCATGTCGACATAGCGCAGCTCGCGGTGATGCCGGCGCCGGGCAATGCTGCCCGGCCATGCGAACACCACGAGGCTGAGCGCGGCCAGCGCGATCGAAGACGCGGTGCCCAGTGCACCGACATGCCAGGCCCAGCCCGCGCCGGAAAGCCAGGCCACCCACAGCAGGATGCGAACCAGTATTGCCATCGCGCGCCCCATTCACATCTTTGACCTGGAACCACTTTAGCAGCCCATCTGCAAACTCAAGCATTCAACTGAAGAGATATCGATGCCTACGACTTACGGCCTGCCCTTGGATTACCCAGAAATAATCTGAAAAAAGGGTTGACGTGATGCAGTGACGCTGTTCAAGCTGTCAACGCGCGACCGCCCCCTGCGGTTTCGCGCTCCAAGCAAGCCCGCTCACACGCAAAGGTCGCCGTGAAACCGTCGTCTCTTCCTGGTTGGGTTTTCTCGTTGGCATGCATCGCCTGCGCCATCGGCGCCCCGGCGGCAGCCGCCGACATCGAGCTGCAGGGCCGCAAACTGGTGGTCTCGGGCATGCTCGACGGCAGCGCGATCAAGACCTTCACGGACCTTCTGGCGAGCGGCACGGTGCGCACGGTGGTGTTCGAGGACCTCTCCGGCGGCACCGCCGATGCGGCGGGCGCCTTTGCCGATGCCATCCGCGCGAGCGGGGTCGACACCGAGATCCGCGGCCAGTGCCTGGCCGCCTGCGCCTATGCGTTCCTCGCGGGCAAGACCCATCGATTCGGTTATGGCTTCCAGGTCAACGGCATCCTGCTGCCGGTGGCTGCGCGCCCCACGGCGGCCGAGCTGGCCGTGCGCTGGCGCGGCGATGAAGCCCACAAGACACTGGCCGACTTCACGCCCGCAACCGCCGCCATGGCGGACACGGCGACGGCCAAGCCGGTGGAGGCCAGTGTCCAGCCCACGAAAGACACCAAAGACGCCAAAGACAACTGGCAGCCCGACCACGGCGTGCTTTTCACCGCGAGCCCCACGCTTTTCGGGCGCGTCTACAACGCCTACTACTGCGACGGCACGCAGGGCCGCGATTTTTCGAAGTGCGAGCGCCTGTCCGATGCCGATCCGTACAAGCTCGGCGTCCTCACGCCGTAGGCAGCTCAGCGCAGCAGCCCCACCGCCAGCGGAAAACTGAAGAAGGCCGCCACCGTCGTCCACAGGATGATGCGGGCGAAGCGCCCGTTGTCGGCGCCGAAGCGCTCGGCCAGCATCGACACATTGCTCGCGCTCGGCAGCGCCGCGACCAGCACGATCACCGCCAGCGCCGCATGCGAGAGCGGCAGCCCCAGCGCGATGGCGCCGGCGCCCAACGCCCACACCAGCAACGGATGCAGCAGCAGCTTCACCCCCACCACCGGCAGCACATCGGCGAGCGGGGCCTTGGGCGCGGGTGTGCCGGCCGTGCCCATGGCCTGGGCGACGGCCGCGCTGGCCTGGTGCTCGCGCGCCAGCAATGCCGAGCGCGCCAGCACCGCGCCGATGGTGAAGAGCGCCACCGGCGAGGCCGCGTCCGCGAGCATGGCGACGGTGCGATCGATGGGCCCCGGCAGTTGCCAGCGCGCGGCCGACAGCAGCACGCCCAGCAGGATCGACCACGGCATCGGGTTCACGACGATGCCGCGCAGCGCCTTGCGCGCCGCCTGCGATGCACCGTGCCGCCCCGCGCCCCCGGCGCCATCGAGCCGCGAGAGCGCGATGCACAGCGATGAAGTCACCACCAGGTCGAACGCGATCGTGATGATCATCGGCCCGGCCGCCTGCGTGCCGAGGATCGCCACCAGCAGCGGCACGCCCATGAAGCCCGTGTTCGGAAAGGCCGCCACCAGCGCGCCGAAGGCCGCGTCGTTCCAGCCGATGCGCGGGTTGCGGGTCAGCAGCACCACGCCCGCGACCACGGCCAGCGCGCTCGCGCCCCAGATCAGTGCAACGCTGCCGTCGAGCAGTTGCGCGATCGGCGTGCCGGCGCCGAAGCGCAGCAGCATGCAGGGCAGCGCGAAATACAGCACGAAGGTGTTGAGGCCGGGAATGGCCTCCAGCGGCAGGAGGCGGGCGCGGGCGGCGCCGTAGCCGGCCGCGATCAGCGCGAAGAAAGGGAAGGTAACAAGGAATACGGGCAGCACCGCCCGATTGTCGTGGCCCCGCTCCGGCGTGTCCCGCCTACAACGTCCGGGGGGTCCGGACCCGTATCATAGCCCGCTTTGCGCCTGCCGTTCCCCACGGCGTTCCCCGGTTCTCCCAACCCCCATGTCCCACGGTCTCAATCTCGCGCAACAAGAAGCGGTCAATTACATGCATGGTCCCTGCCTGGTGCTGGCAGGCGCGGGCTCGGGCAAGACGCGGGTGATCACGCACAAGATCGGCCGGCTGATCCAGGCCGGCATGGAGCCCAAGCGCATCGCGGCCATCACCTTCACGAACAAGGCGGCCGCCGAGATGCGCGAACGCGCGAAAGACCTCATCGGCAAGGACGCACGCAAGGTGGTGGTCTGCACCTTCCACGCGCTGGGCGTGCGCATGATGCGCGAGGACGGCGCGGTGCTGGGCCTGAAGCCCGCCTTCAGCATCCTGGACAGCGACGACGTGACCAAGATCCTGAAGGACGCCGGCGGCACCACCGACATCGCCACCGCCCGCATCTGGCAGTGGACCATCAGCAAGTGGAAGAACATGGGCCTCGATGCCCAGCAGGCCGCAGCCGCCGCGGTGGACGACAACGAGCGCATCACCGCCGAGGTCATGCGCCACTACGAGGAGCGGCTGCAGGCCTACCAGAGCGTCGATTTCGACGACCTCATCGGCATGCCGCTCAAGCTGCTGCACGACTTTCCCGAGGTGCGCGCCAAGTGGCAGGCCGCGCTCGGTCACATCCTGGTGGACGAATACCAGGACACCAACGCCACGCAGTACGAGGTGCTCAAGGCGCTGGCCGGCGACCGCGCGCGCTTCACCGCCGTGGGCGACGACGACCAATCGATCTACGGCTGGCGCGGCGCCACGCTGGACAACCTGAAGAAGCTGCCGGTCGACTACCCGACGCTCAAGGTCATCAAGCTGGAGCAGAACTACCGCTCCACCAGCGCCATCCTGCGCGCGGCCAACAACGTGATCGGTCCCAACCCCAAGCTGTTTCCCAAGACGCTGTTCTCCGAACTCGGAGAAGGCGAGCCGGTGCGCATCGTCGATGCCGACACCGAGCTGCACGAGGCCGAGCGCGCGGTGGCGCGCATCGTGAGCCTGCGCGCCGGCGATGCGGTCACGCAAGGGGCGCAGCACAAGGAGTTCCGCGACTTCGCCATCCTCTACCGCGCCAACCACCAGGCACGGATCCTGGAACAGGCGCTGCGCCGCGCGCAGATCCCGTACAAGGTCTCGGGCGGCCAGAGCTTCTTCGACCGCGCCGAGATCAAGGACCTGTGCGGCTGGTTCCGCCTCTGGGTCAACAACGACGACGACCCCGCGTTCCTGCGCGCCATCACCACGCCCAAGCGCGGCATCGGCCACACCACGCTCGCGAGCATGGGCACCTTCGCGACCCAGTACAAGCTGAGCCTGTTCGCGGCGCTGTTCAGCCCCTCGCTGCCCAGCGTGATCCCCAAGCGCACGCTGGAGGGCGTGCACGAGTTCGGCCGCTACATCAACGACCTGGAATACCGCGCGCGCCGCACCATGGGCGCCGAAGACTCGCGCACCTTCATGCTCGACTGGCTCAAGGAGATCGACTACGAGCGCCATCTCTACGAAGGCGAAGAGAGCGAGGCGGCCGCGGCCACGCGCTGGAACAACGTGCTGGAATTCGTCGACTGGATGTCGCAGCGCGCCGGCGGTTCGCTGGACGACGCCTCGGGCGCCAACGACAACGACAACACCGACGGCAACGAGCGAAAGAGCCTGCTCGAGGTCGCGCAGACCATCTCGCTGCTCTCGACCATCAGCGAGCGCGAACAGGACCAGAACGTGGTCACGCTCTCCACGCTGCACGCCTCCAAGGGCCTGGAGTGGCCGCACGTGATGCTCATCGGCGTGACCGAGGGCATGCTGCCTTTCAAGCTGGACGACGACAACGGCCGCCAGAAGGTGGTGAGCGACGAGACGACGCAGCGCCTGCAGGAAGAGCGCCGCCTGATGTACGTGGGCATCACTCGCGCGCAGCGCACCCTGGCCGTGAGCTGGACCAAGAAGCGCAAGCAGGGCCGCGACATGGTGCCCTGCCAGCCGAGCCGCTTCATCGCCGAGATGGGCCTGGACAAGGCCACGACGAAGGAAGACCCGCGCGAGAAGCTCAAGGCGCTGCGCGCCGAGTTCGCGCGCAAGGCACAGGACAGCGCGGCCGCGAAGGCGGCCGCCGCGGCGGCGCCATGAAAGCGATGCGCGCTGCTTTGATCGCACTGGCCGCGGTCACCGTCACGGGCTGCGCCGCGGTCGATCCCAACTGCCCCGCCGATGCGCGCGACCTGCCGCTGCCGTCGCTCTACGGCCGCTGGGAAGCGCGCTTCGACGGCTTGCCCGCCGCGTCCGTCGTACAGCTGGGCAAACACCCCGACTACGCCGGCGTTCGCGGCACCATCACACGCGATGCCGGTGGCGGCGCAAAGCCTTCGGTGGCGCAGCTCGCGGGCGACGTCGACGACGAGGGCGCGCTCTCCATCGACGAATCGCTGGACGGCCGCGCCATCAGCGGCAACTGGGCCGGCACCTTGCAGCCGCGCTCCTGCGGCCGCGAATTCAGGGGAACCTGGCGCAACGCCGCAGACGACAGCACGCACCCGTTCGTACTGACCAAGACGGGCGCCACGGAAGGAAAACAATGACCACTCGCACACATGCCCTCTTCGCAACGTCCATGACGTTCGCGGCCTGCCTGGGCAGCACGGCCGCATATGCACAAGCCGTCGACAAGCCCGCGAGCCCGCTGGCCGACTCGCAACTCACCTGGCAGCAATGCGCCGCGCTCGGCAACAACAACGATGCGCGCCTGGCCTGCTTCGACCGCTGGGCGCAGCAGCAGACGCTGCCCTCGGTGTCGGTGCCCGTCGCGCCGCCGGTGCTGGCCAGCACGCAGGCGCCGCCAGTGGACGGCTCGATCCCCGCCACGCGCGTGATCTCGGTGGCCACCACCGAGGGCTGCCGCGACCAGCAGTACTCGGCACTCTCACGCTTCTGGGAGCTGGAGAACGCCACCGACTGCGGCACCTTCGGCTTCCGCGGCTACCGGCCCCTGTACGTGGCCGCCTCGGCCGCCACCCAAAAGCCGCAGGTGCCCACCTCGCCCTCGCCCGACCACACCGGCGAGCCCGTCGCCTACCAGGCCAACGAGATGCGCATCGGCCTGTCGGTGCGCACCAAGCTCGCGCAGGGCATGCTCACGCAGAACGACCCGATCAAGAAAGACTCGCTGTGGTTCGCCTACTCGCAGCAGTCGACGTGGCAGCTGTTCAACGGTGCGATCTCGCGCCCGTTCCGCACCACCGACCACGAGCCCGAGCTGATGTACGTGTACCCGACCGACTTCAAGCTGCCCGGCGGCTGGCGCTGGCGCTATGCAGGCCTGGGCATCGTGCACCAGTCGAATGGCCAGACGCTGCCGCTGTCGCGCAGCTGGAACCGTGTCTACCTGATGGGCGGCGCCGAACTCGACGACAAGTTCCAGATCACCGGACGCATCTGGAAGCGCCTCTCGGAAGATGCGGCGAAGGACGACAACCCCGACATCGCCGACTACATCGGCCGCGCCGAGATCACCGGCCGCTGGAATCTCAACCGCGACAACACGCTGGGCCTCACGGTGCGCAACAACCTGCGCGACAGCGGCCGCGGCTCGGTGCGGCTCGAATGGCTCAAGGCCATTGGCGACCCGACCAAGAGCAACCTGCGCTTCCACACGCAGCTGTTCCATGGCTATGGCGATACGCTGGTGGACTACAACCGCAAGCGCACCGTGCTCAGCATCGGCCTGAGCCTGGTGGATTTCTGACTCGCCCCCAGGCTTCGCGCACTTCGTGTCGCTTCTCCAACCCCCTACCGGGGGCAACACCAGCGGCCCGGCAAAGCCGGTTCCGCGGTGTTCCACTGAAAGATTGAAAGGAAGGATCGCTCGATGAACCACGACCTGTCCCCCGTCGACGCCGCGCAGCGCGAGATCATCGCGGCGCTGCATGTCGCTCCCGTGTTCGATGCCGCCGCCGAACTGGAGCGGCGCACCGACTTTCTCGCGAGCTACCTGAAGCAGACCGGCCTCAAGACGCTGGTGCTCGGCATCAGCGGCGGCGTCGATTCGCTGACCGCCGGATGCCTTGCGCAGCGCGCCGTCGAAAAGCTGCGCGCCGAAGGCTGCGACGCCACCTTCATCGCGATGCGCCTGCCCTACGGCGTGCAGAAGGACGAAGCGGAAGCCCAGCGCTCGCTCACGGTGATGAAGCCCGACCGCACGATCACCGTCGACATCCGTCCCGCGGCCGACGGCATGCTGGCCGCGCTGAAGGCCGGCGACCTGAAGTTTCGCGATGCGGCGCACGAGGACTTCGTGCTGGGCAACATCAAGGCACGCCAGCGCATGGTGGCGCAGTTCGCGGTGGCCGGCGCGCACGACGGCATCGTCATCGGCACCGACCATGCGGCCGAGGCGCTGATGGGCTTCTTCACCAAGTTCGGCGACGGCGCGGCCGACATCACGCCGCTCACCGGCCTCAACAAGCGCCGCGTGCGCGCCGTGGCCGCACTGCTCGGCGCGCCCGACGAACTGGTCTACAAGGTGCCCACCGCCGACCTCGAATCGCTGGTGCCGGGCAAGCCCGACGAAGACGCCTTCGGCGTCACCTACGAACAGATCGACGACTTCCTCGAAGGCAAGCCGGTGTCGGCCGCGGCGCGCGCGATCATTCTTTCGACGCACCGCAAGAGCGCGCACAAGCGCGCGCTGCCGGTCGAGCCGCCGCCCGCAGCGAGCGCCTGACGGCAGGCCAGGCGGGCCGGGCTCATCCACAAGGCCTATCGACCATGACACAGCACATGCGACAGACCTTCGATGCGATGCGCGCCGCCAGCCTTCGCGCGCAGACGCCGCCGTGGCCCGAGCGCGCCAGCCGCCTCGAGCGCCTGCGCGCCCTGGTCACCAGCAACCGCAAGGAGATGGCCGCCGCCATCAGCGCGGACTTCCACAACCGGCCCTTCCAGGAAACCGAGCTGGCCGAGGTGTTCCCCTCCATCGCGGGCATCGACCACGCGCTGCGCCACGGCAGGAAGTGGATGCGCCCGCAGCGCCGCGCCACCGGCCTCTGGTTCAAGCCTGCGTCGTCGCGGATCCTGCCGCAGCCCCTGGGCGTGGTCGGCATCGTGGTGCCGTGGAACTACCCGCTGAACCTGGCCGTGGGGCCGATGACGGCGGCGCTGGCCGCGGGCAACCGCGTGATGGTGAAGCAGTCGGAATTCACACCGCGCTTCGCCGAACTGTTCGCCAGCCTCGTGCGCGCGAGCTTTGCGGAAGACGCGATCGCCATCGTCAACGGCGACGCCGAAGCGGCGCGCGAGTTCTCCAGCCTGCCATTCGACCACCTGCTGTTCACCGGCTCCACGGCCGTGGGCCACCATGTGATGCGCGCCGCGAGCGAGAACCTCACGCCGGTCACGCTGGAGCTGGGCGGCAAGTCGCCCGCGATCATCGGACCCGGTGCGAACTTCGAGAAGGCCGTCGAGCGCATCCTCGTGGGCAAGACGCTCAACGCGGGCCAGACCTGCATCGCACCCGACTATGTGCTGCTGCCCGAGGGCCAGCAACAGCGCTTTGCCGACAGCGCACGGCGCGTGTTCGCAGCCATGTACCCCGACATTTCGAGCAACCCCGACTACACCAGCATCGTGAGCCCGCGCCATTTCTCGCGGCTGCAGGAGCTCGCCGCGACGGCGCAGGCGCAGGGCGCATCGGCCATCCCGCTCTCGGACATGGCGCCCGATGCCGCGACGCGCCGCTTCCCGCCCGTGCTGCTGACCGGCGTGCAAGCCGGCATGCGCGTGATGCAGGAGGAGATCTTCGGCCCGATCCTGCCGGTGGTGGCATACCGCACCATCGAAGACGCCATCGCCTACGTCAACGCGCATCCGCGCCCGCTCGCGCTCTATCTGTTCGAGAAGAACCGCGCGACCATCGACCGTGTGATGCACGAGACGGTGGCGGGCGGCGTGTCGATCAACGACACGCTGCTGCACATCGCGCAGGACAACCTGCCCTTCGGCGGCGTCGGCGCGAGCGGCATGGGCGCCTACCACGGCGAGTACGGATTCCAGACCTTCTCCAAGATGAAGCCGATCTTTCACCAGTCGGCGTTCAGCGGCGTCGGCCTCTTCAAGCCGCCCTATGGCAAGACCTTCGAGCGAATGATGAGGTGGCTGGTGCGCTGAGCGGCCGGCTGCTACTTGAACTCGTCCGCCGCGATACCCAGCTTGCGCAGCTTGTCGTGCAGCGTCTGCCGCGCAATGGCCAGCGCAGTGGCCGTGGCCGGCTGGTCGCCCTGGTGCTTGCGCAGTGCCTCGACGATCACCGCGCGCTCAAAGGCCTCGACCTGCTGCGGCAGCGCACGCGGCAATGCGGGCAGGCCTTCACCCGTGCCGCGCGCCTGCGTGAGGCGCTCGCCGAGCAGGCCGAGGACGAAGCGGTCGGCCACGTTGCGCAGCTCGCGCACATTGCCCGGCCAGGCGTAGGCCATCAGGTCGGCCAGCTGGGCGCCGCTGAGCAGCGGCGCCGCGCGCTCGTAGCGGCTCGCGGCCAGCAGCGTGAAATGTTCGAACAGCAGCGGAATGTCTTCGCGGCGCTCCCGCAGCGGCGGCAGCTCGATGAAGGCCACGCCCAGCCGGTAGTACAGGTCGGCCCTGAACTTCTGGCGGTCGCTCATTTCCTTCAGGTCGTCCTTGCTCGCGGCCACCACGCGGCAGTCGAAGGCAATCGCCTTGTTGGAGCCGATGCGCTCGATGCTGCGCTCCTGCAGCGCACGCAGCAGCTTGATCTGCACCGCCATCGGCATGCTTTCGATCTCGTCGAGAAAGAGCGTGCCGCCGTTGGCGTATTCGAACTTGCCCACGCGCACGCGGTTGGCGCTGGTGAAGGCGCCGGCCTCGTGGCCGAAGAGCTCGCTCTCGGCCAGCGCCTCGGGCAGGCCGCCGCAATTGAGCGGCACGAAATGCTGGCGGCGGCGCTCGCTGTGGTCGTGCAGGCAACGGGCGACCAGCTCCTTGCCGGTGCCGGTCTCACCGTAGATGAGCACGTCGGCCGAGGTCTCGGCCAGCGTCATCACCGTGCGGCGCACCAGCTGCATCTGCGCCGAGCGGCCGATCAGCACCGACTGGATGCCGTTCCAGTTCTCCAGTGCATCGCGCAGCGCGCGCACCTGCAGCGACAGCTGCCGGCGCTCCATGGCGTGGCGCACGATGGCCACCAGCCGCTCGGAGCTGAAGGGCTTCTCGATGAAGTCGTAGGCGCCCTCGCGCATGGCCTGCACCGCCATCGCGATGTGGCCGTGGCCAGTGACCAGGATCACCGGCAGCTCGGCATCGGCGGCGTGCAGTTCGCGCAGCCATTCGGTGCCGCTCAGGCCCGGCAGGCGCACGTCGCAGACCACGATGGCCGGCACGCCGAAGCTGATGTGGGTGCGCGCGCGTTCGGCGCTGTTGAAGGCTTCGACCTCGAAACCGGCCAGGGTCAGCACCTGGGTCGTGCTGAGGCGGACGTCTTCGTCGTCCTCGACCAGCATCACCCGGATGGCAGGGGCTTGGCTCACTTGGGGATCACTCCTGTGGGGGTGGGAATAAGGATGTTCTGCACGGCGGCGGGCAGGTCGACGACGAACGCGGCGCCGCCTTGCGGAAGGTTGGCCGCGCGCAGCGTGCCGTCCATGGCGCGCGCCAATTGTGCCGAGATCACCAGGCCGAGCCCGAGGCCCGAGCCCGCCGGCTTGCTGGTGACGAAAGGCTCGAAGAGGCGCGGCAAGATGTCCGGCTGGATGCCCGGCCCGGTGTCGCTCACACGCAGGATCACGCGGCCCTCGTGCGGGCGCGCCTCGATGCGCAGCGTGCGCCGCGGCGCGTCCTGCATGGCGTCGATGGCATTGCGCATCAGGTTCACCAGCACGCTGCCGAGCGCCGCTTCCTCGGCCATCGCGCTCAGGCCCGCGGGCTGCACGTCGACCTCGATGGCGACGGCGTTTTTGCGGGTGGCTTCGGCCACGATGACCTGCGCGTCGGCGATGGCGCGCGCCATCGGCACCGCCGCAAGCGGCAAATCGCTCCTGTGCGCGAAGTTCTTGAGCTGCGAGGTCAGGCGCGCCAGGCGATCGACCATGCCGCGGATGCGCTGCAGGTTGCCGCGCACGTCGTCGAAGCGGTTCTTGTCGAGCAGGATGCCCGCGCTTTCCGACAGCGTGCGCATGGCCGTGAGCGGCTGGTTCAGCTCATGCACCACGCCGGCCGACATCTGGCCCAGCGCCGCCATCTTGCCGGCATGCACCAGCTCGCCCTGCGCCGCGCGCAGTTGCGCGGTGCGTGCCACCACGGTCGATTCGAGCGTGTCGTGCGCGGCCTGCAGCGCGGCCTGGTTGGCAAGCTTCTGCCGCACCGCGCGGCGGCGCTGCCACAGCGTGACGGCGATCAGCAACAGCACCGCCATCGCCAGGCTCGCGGTGATGGCCGCGTTGCGCGCGCCCACCCGCACCGGCGCGAGATCATCGAGCACCACCAATTGCCACGGTGCGCCGCGCAGCTTGCGCGTGGAGGCGAGCTGGTCCACGCCGTCGAGCGCGATGACCTGCACATCGCGCGCCAGTGCTTCCTTCTGCGTCCATTGCAGCGGCTGCAGCGCGGCTTCGCCATAGGGCCGCGAGCGCTGCACCTCGGCGCGCTGCAGGCCGTCGAGCGGCAGCATCGGACGGAACTTGATGTCTTCGCGGGTGGAGAGGATCACCACCCCGCGCTGGTCGATCAGCGCCACGTCGCCTGGGAGCTTGCGCCAGGCGCGCTCGGTCTCCTCGAGGTTGACCTTGACGGCCACCACGCCGCGCGTGGGCTGGTCGCGGCGCAGCGCGTACGAGAGGTAGTAGCCGGGCTTGCGGCTGGTGATGCCCACGCCGTAGAAGCGGCCGCGGCCCTGCCCGAACGCGTCGATCACGTAGGGGCGGAACGACAGGTCCTGGCCGACGGTGGTGCCGGGCCGGTCCCAGTCGGAGGCCGCCAGCGAGGTGCCGCCCGCATCGAGCACATAGAGCATCTCGGCGCCCGCGGTGGCGTTCACGCCGGCCAGGTAGCGGTTGACGGTGTCGCGCAGCGACCCGTCCGAGGGCGTGCCGAGCAGCGCCGGGACGACAGGCGTCATCTCCAGCAGCGCGGGCAGGTATTCGAAGCGGGCCAGGTCGGCGTCCAGCCCGGTCGCGAGCATGTCGAGCCGGTGGTCGGCCGCATCGCGCAGCCGCGCAAGGCCGTTCTGCATGGCCAGGTGGTGGCCGGCGAAAGCGGCCACGGCCACCAGCGCCAGGGCGCCGAGCCAGCGCGGCAGGCCGCGCCAGCGCCGGGAGGTGTGAGAAGGCAGATCGAAGCGCAGTACCGGCTCCCGTGAAGTCATGGAGCCGTTATTGCACAAGGCCGCAGAGGCCGCATCAGTGGCAGCCCGGTGGCGGGCGTCCTGCAACATTTCGTCCAGGCTCGGCATTCGCTCAGGCATGGCGCGGCTCGCCGGGCCGGCGGCGGCAGGCGAGGCAGCCGCCGGCAGAGGTCATCGCTTGGCCGAGCCGCCCTGCTTCAGGGCTTCGGACATGCCGATGAGCACCCCGCTCGCGAGCGTCGCGTAGCTGTCGAGCAGCGCCTGCGAGGCGCGCAGGCTCATCGCGCGGCCGTCGCGCAGGTTCTTGTGCGTGTCTTCCATGAGCTGCTCCAGCGCCACGTTCGCGCGCGCACCGGTGTCGGTTTTCTTGCCCTGCATTGCCTGGAAGACGCCGCTCCACGGGCCGTCCATCGGTGCGGCCTTGCGCACGCTGGCGAACAGCGTGTCTTCCATCTTCTCGATGTCGGCCAGCGCCTTCTTGAGCTGCGTCTCGCGCAGGCTCACGCCCTGGTCGACCAGCTGCTGCAGCGCGCGCTGGTTGGCCACTACCGCCTGCTCCAGCGCGCCGTCCATGCCGGCGAAGGCCTTGGTGAGCAGCGCCTCCACGTCGGGCGCGGGCAGCTTGCTGCCCGATGCACCGGCCGAGGCCGCCTTGGTGACCGTGCCCAGCACCTGCCGGATGTTCGCGAGCGTGAGCTCGCGGCCCTGCAGCGCCTTGAGCGTGGCCTCGTGCACCGTCTTGCGAATGGCCTCGCCCTGCTTGGCCGTGGCGTCGGTGAACTTGTTGATCAGTGCGACCTGATCGATGCCGTTTTTGAGGATCATGGTCGTGCGCTCATTGCATGTGCTGGCCGCCGTTGATGGCGATGTTGGCGCCCGTCACGAAGGCGGCTTCTTCCGAAGCCAGGTAGATGATCAGGCCCGCCACTTCCTCGGGCTTGCCGAGGCGGCCGACCGGGATGTGCGGCAGGATCTTGCTGTCGAGCACTTCCTTCGGGATGGCCGTGACCATCTTCGTGCCGATGTAGCCGGGCGAGATGGTGTTCACCGTCACGCCCTTCTTCGCCACCTCGAGCGCCAGTGCCTTGGTGAAGCCATGCACGCCGGCCTTGGCGGCCGAGTAGTTGGTCTGGCCGAACGCGCCCTTCGATCCGTTCACCGACGACACGTTGATGATGCGGCCCCAGCCCCGCTCCACCATGCCGTCGGCCACCTGCTTGCTCATGTTGAACAGGCTGTCGAGGTTGGTGCGCAGCACCGCGTTCCAGTTGATCTGGTCCATCTTCTTGAAGGTCATGTCGCGCGTGATGCCGGCGTTGTTGACCAGCACGTCGACCGGGCCCAGCGCTTCCTGCACCTGGCGCACCGCCTCCGCGCACGAGTCGTAGTCGGCCACGTCGCAGGGCACGGCCAGGATCCGGTAGCCGCGCTCGGCCATCTGCGCCACCCACTCGGCATGCGACTTGTTGCCCGGCGAATAGGTCACCGCGAGCTTGTAGCCCGCATCGACCATCTTGGTGGAGATCGTCTCGCCCAGGCCGCCCATGCCGCCGGTGACCAGGACCACTTGTTCTTTGCTGCTCATTGGCTTGCTCCTTCTTGTGTGACAAAAAAATTGAATCAGGCGCGTTCGACGGCCAGTGCGACGCCCATGCCGCCGCCGATGCACAGCGATGCCAGGCCCTTGTTCGCGCCGCGGCGGCGCATCTCGTGCAGCAGCGTCACCAGCACGCGGCAGCCCGAGGCGCCGATCGGGTGGCCGATGGCGATGGCGCCGCCGTTCACGTTGATGCGGCTGGTGTCCCAGTCCATCTGCTGGTTGACCGCGCAGGCCTGTGCCGCGAAGGCTTCGTTGATTTCCATGAGGTCCAGGTCCTGCGCGTTCCAGCCGGCCTTCTTGAGGGCAAGCTGCGAGGCCGGCACCGGGCCCATGCCCATGAGCGAGGGATCGAGGCCCGCGCTCGCATAGGCGCGGATCACGGCCAGTGGCTTGAGGCCGAGCGCGGCGGCACGTGAGGCCGACATCACCAGCACCGCGGCGGCACCGTCGTTCAGGCCCGAGGCATTGCCGGCCGTCACCGAGCCGGCCTTGTCGAAGGCGGGGCGCAGGCCCGCGAGCGCATCGGCGCTGGTCTTGCGGTTCACGAACTCGTCGGCGGAGAAGACGATGGGGTCGCCCTTCTTCTGCGCGATGCTGAAGGGAAGAATCTCGTCGTTGAAGCGGCCGGCATCCTGCGCGGCCGCGGCCTTCTGCTGCGAGGCGAGCGCGAGCGCATCCTGCATCTCGCGCGTGATGCCGTACTTCTTGGCCACGTTCTCTGCCGTGGTGCCCATGTGGTACTGGTTGTAGACGTCCCAGAGGCCGTCCACGATCATGGTGTCGACCAGCTTCCAGTCGCCCATGCGCTGGCCGTTGCGCGAGTTGGGCAGCACATGCGGCGCGGCGCTCATGTTCTCCTGGCCGCCGGCCACCACGATCTCGGCATCGCCGCACTTCACGGCCTGCGCCGCGAGCATCACGGCCTTCAGGCCCGAGCCGCAGACCTTGTTGATGGTGAGGCCCGGCACGCCGACGGGCAGGCCCGCCTTGATGACCGTCTGCCGCGCCGGATTCTGTCCCGCGCCGGCCGCGAGCACCTGGCCCATGATCACCTCGGACACCGCATCGCCCGGCACGCCGGCCTTCTCGAGCAGCCCCTTCACCACATGTGCGCCCAGTTCCGGTGCGGCCGTGCCGGCGAGCGCGCCGCCGAACTTGCCGACCGCCGTGCGTTGCGCGGCCACGATCACGATATCGTCTGACATGAGAGTCTCCTTGAGGTTGATGCGAGGGGAAAAGATGGAAGCGCATTGCGCATCGGCGCGCCAGACTGCACATGGCTTTGCGACAGCCGCTGCTGCCAGGCCTGCGACCGGGAGGTCGCGTTGAAAGGGTTTGAAGGTGTGGTCATTGCCATGCCTGCTCAATGCAGCTTGACGTGGGGTTCGGTGCGCCGCGTGATGAGGCGGGCGAGCGTGTCGAGCGAAACCTTCACAACGCCGTGCAGCGCCAGCTCGTGCATCTTGTAGAGGGACACGTACATGAGCCGCGCGAAGCGGCCTTCGATCATCAGGCTGCCGCCCACCGGGCCGCCCATCATGTTGCCGACGGTGCTGAACTCGCCGAGCGACACCAGCGAGCCGAAGTCGCGGTAGCGGTAGGGCTTGAGCGCCTTGCCCGCCATGCGCCGGCGGATCTGCGCCGCCACGTGCGAGGCCTGCTGGTGCGCCGCCTGCGCGCGCGGCGGCACCAGCCCGCCCTTGCCGTCGTTGGCCTCGGGCCAGTTGCAGGCCGCGCAGTCGCCGATGGCGAAGATGTCCGCATCGCGCGTGGTCTGCAGCGTGGGCAGCACCGCGAGCTGGTTGCTGCGATTGGTCTCCAGCCCCGCAATGTCCTTCATGAAGTCGGCCGCCTTCACGCCCGCGGCCCACACCACCAGCTCGGCCGGCAGCACGCGGCCATCGGCCAGGCGCACGCCTTCGGGCAGCACCTCGGCGACCTTGGCTGAGGTGTGCACGTCCACGCCCAGCTTGCGCAGCAGCGCCTCGGTGGCTGCGGACATGCGCTGCGGCAAGGCGGGCAGCACGCGGTCGGCAGCTTCGATCACGCTGACCTGGATGTCCTTCTCGGCGTCGACGCGGTCCAGCCCGTAGGCCACCACCTCGCGCGTGGTGCGGTGCAGCTCGGCCGCCAGCTCCACGCCGGTCGCGCCCGCGCCGATGATCGCCACATGCAATTGCTCGGGCCGCAGCGGCGTGGTCTGCGCATGCGCGCGGATGCAGGCGTTGACCATGCGCTGGTGAAAGCGCTGCGCATCGGCCTTCGATTCGAGCCGCAGCGCGTGCTCCCGCACGCCGGGCGTGCCGAAGTCGTTGCTCAAGCTGCCGATGGCAACCACCAGCGTGTCGTAGCCGAAGGCCCGCTCGGGCGTGACCAGCCGGCCTTCGTCGTCCAGGTACGGCGCCACGTTCACCTGGCGCCGCTCGCGGTCGATGCCGGTCAGCTCGCCGAGCCGGAAGCGGAAGCCGTGCCAGTGCGCCTGCGCGAGGTAGTCGACCTCGTGCGCGCTCATGTCCATGCTGCCCGAGGCGATCTCGTGCAGCTTGGGCTTCCACACATGGGTGCGGTGCTTGTCGATCAGCGTGATCTCCGCGCGGCCGCGCAAGCCCCGCGAATCGCCCAGCCGCGTGGCCAGCTCCAGCCCGCCCGCGCCGCCGCCGACGATCACGATGCGGTGCTTCGAATCAGGGGTGCTCATGGGTGCGGCCTGTGGCTGCGGAATGTCGAAGGCTCAGCGCGCCGGGCCGGCGGGCATGTGCGTCTCGGTCGCGTCGAGCACCAGCTCGGGCTCGTCGGCCTCGGCGCCGGTCTCCTGGTTCAGGATGCGGTTCATGCGCCCCACATCGAGGTCGTCGGTCCACTTGGCAACCACCACCGTCGCGACACCATTGCCGATCAGGTTGGTCAGCGCACGCGCTTCCGACATGAAGCGGTCGATGCCGAGGATGAGCGCAAGCCCCGCCACCGGCACATGGCCCACCGCCGAGAGCGTCGCCGCCAGCACGATGAAGCCGCTGCCGGTAACGCCCGCCGCGCCCTTCGAAGTGAGCAGCAGCACGGCCAGCAGCGTGAACTGCTGCGTGAGCGTCATGTCGGTGTTGGTCGCCTGCGCGATGAACACCGCGGCCATCGTCAGGTAGATCGAGGTGCCGTCCAGGTTGAACGAGTAGCCCGTGGGCACCACCAGCCCGACCACCGATTTCTTCGCGCCCAGGTTCTCCAGCTTGGCCATCATGCGCGGCAGCACCGATTCGCTGGACGAAGTGCCCAGCACGATCAGGAGTTCTTCCTTGATGTACTTGATGAACTTCCAGATGCTGAACCCGTGGAAGCGCGCGATGCCCCCCAGCACCACGAAGATGAACAGCAGGCAGGTCAGGTAGAAGGTGGCCATCAGCTGGCCGAGCTGCAGGAGCGAGCTCACGCCGTACTTGCCGATGGTGAAGGCCATGGCGCCGAAGGCGCCGATGGGCGCGACCTTCATGATGTAGCCCACGATCACGAAGAGCACATGCGAGCCCTTCTCGATCACATCGAACACCAGCGTGCCGCGGCCGCCGAACTTGTGCAGCGCAAAGCCGAACATCACCGCGATCAGCAGCACCTGCAGGATCTCGCCCTTGGCGAAGGCATCGACCACCGTGCTGGGAATCACGTTGAGCAGGAAGTCGGTGGTGCTCTGCATCTTGCCGGGGCCGGTGAAGGCCGCGACGCTCTTGGCGTCGAGCTGGCTCACGTCGACGTTCATGCCGGCGCCGGGCCGCACGATGTTGATGATGACAAGGCCCACCACCAGCGCGATGGAGCTCACGACCTCGAAGTACAGCAGCGCCAGGCCACCGGTCTTGCCGACTTTCTTCATGTCCTCCATGCCGGCGATGCCCACCACCACCGTGCAGAAGATGATCGGCGCGATGATCATCTTGATCAGCTTGATGAAGCCATCGCCCAGCGGTTTCATCGATGCGCCCGTGTCGGGCCAGAAGTGCCCCAGCAGCACCCCGAGCACGATGGCGGTGATGACCTGGAAGTAGAGGGATCTGTAAAAGGGCTTGGGTGCTACGGATGGTTGGTCCACGGGATCTCCTAGAAAATTTCAGTGCGCGCGTTCACGGCCGTGCCGTCGTCAGGCCGCGTTGCGGTGCGAGTTGGCATCGACCACCGCCAGCGCCGTCATGTTGACGATGCGGCGCACCGTGGACGAGGGCGTGAGGATGTGCACCGAACGCGCCGCGCCCAGCAGGATGCCGCCCACCGTGATGCCGCTGCCCGCCGCCATGCGCAGCAGGTTGTAGGAGATGTTGGCCGCATCGACGTTGGGCATGATGAGCACGTTGGCCTCGGTCTCCAGCGCCGAGTCGGGAAACTCATGGTCGAGGATCGATTTGGACAGCGCCGCATCGCCGCGCATCTCCCCTTCGACCGCGAGTTGCGGATCGGCGGCCTTGATGAGCGCGAGCGCCTCGCGCATCTTCACGGCCGAGGCCGCATCCGATCCGCCGAAGTTCGAGTGCGACAGCAGCGCCACGGCCGGCGTCACGCCGAAGCGGCGCACTTCCTCGGCCGCGAGCAGCGCGATCTCGGCGATCTGCGCGGCATCGGGGTCGCGATTGACGTGCGTGTCGCAAATGAAGAGCTGGCGGCCTGGCAGCATCAGCATCTGCATGGCGGCCATGGTCTTTGTGCCGGCGCGCAGGCCGATCACGTCGCGCACATGGCGCAGGTGGTCGCCATAGCCGCCGAGCGTGCCGCACAGCATGGCGTCGGCCTTGCCCTGGCGCACCAGCATGGCAGCGAGCAGCGTGCCGCGGCTGCGCATCTCGGTCTGCGCCACCAGGCGCGAGACGCCGTCGCGGCGCTTGAGCTGGTAGTAGGCCTCGGCCGCGTCGCCGTGCACCTCGGGGGCTAGCAGATCGACGGCCTCGCAGTCGGCGCCCAGCGAAAGGCGCAGGCCGTATTGCGCGATGCGATCGGCGATCACGTCGGGGCGGCCCAGCAGCAGCGGGCGCGCCAGGCCTTCATCAACCACCACCTGCGCGGCGCGCAGCACGCGCTCGTCCTCGCCCTCGGCGTAGACCACGCGCTTGGGCGACTGCTTGGCGGCGGCGAACAGCGGCTGCATGCTGCTGCCCGACTGATAGACGAACTGCGACAGGCGCTGGCGATAGGCCTTCATGTCGGCGATGGGGCGCGTGGCCACGCCGCTGTCCGCCGCGGCCTGCGCCACCGCGGGCGCGACGAACTCGATCAGGCGCGGATCGAAAGGCTTCGGGATCAGGTAGTCGCGGCCGAAGCGCAAGCCGACCGCGCCATAGGCCTGCGCCACCACCTCGGGGATCTCGGCATGCGCGAGCTCGGCGATGGCGCGCACGGCGGCGAGCTTCATCTGCTCGTTGATCGTGGTCGCACCCACATCGAGCGCGCCGCGGAAGATGAACGGGAAACAGAGGACGTTGTTGACCTGGTTCGGATAGTCCGACCGGCCGGTGCCCAGGATCGCATCGGGGCGCACGGCCAGTGCGTCTTCCGGCAGGATCTCCGGCGTCTGGTTGGCCATGGCGAGGATGATCGGATCGCGCGCCATCTCCTTGACCATCTCGGGCTTGAGCACGCCGCCGGCCGAGAGACCCAGGAAGATGTCGGCACCGCCGATGATGTCGGCCAGCTTGCGCGCCGGAGTCTCCTGCGCATAGCGGGCCTTGTTCGGGTCCATCTGCTCCTTGCGGCCGGTGTAGACCACGCCCGCGCTGTCGGACACGAAGATGTTCTGCTGCGGCAGGCCCAGGCTCACGATCAGGTCGAGGCAGGCCAGCGCCGCCGCACCCGCGCCCGAGGCCACGAGCTTCACCTCGCGGATGTCCTTCTTCACATACCGCAGCGCATTGAGGATGGCCGCCGCCGCGACGATGGCGGTGCCGTGCTGGTCGTCGTGGAACACCGGGATCTTCATGCGCTCGCGCAGCTTCTTCTCGATGTAGAAGCACTCGGGCGCCTTGATGTCTTCCAGGTTGATGCCGCCGAAGGTGGGCTCCATGCGCGCGATGGTGTCGATGAGCGCGTCGGGGTCGTTCTCGTCGAGCTCGATGTCGAACACGTCGATGCCGGCGAATTTCTTGAAGAGGCAGGCCTTGCCTTCCATCACCGGCTTGCCGGCGAGCGCGCCGATGTTGCCCAGGCCCAGCACCGCGGTGCCGTTGGTGATGACGGCCACGAGGTTGGCGCGCGAGGTGAGGTTCATCGCCTCGGCCGGGTCGCGCACGATCTCCATGCAGGCTTCGGCCACGCCGGGCGAATACGCGAGCGCCAGGTCGCGCTGGGTGGCCATCGGCTTGGTCGGGTTCACCGAGATCTTGCCGGGCGTCGGATAGCGGTGGTAGTCGAGGGCGGCTTCGCGCAGTTTGTCGTCGGACATGGTGTCTCCGTGGAATGTCAAAGAGGGGTGGCGGCGGCAGCGGCGTCGGCCAGCCAGTCGCGCAGGCCGCACAGGAGCGCTGCGGGCTGGTCGGCATGCACCCAGTGGCCGGCGTCGGCGATGCGCTCGGTCTCGGCATGCGGGAACAGCGCGCGAATGCCGGCGAGCGAAGAAGGCCGCACGTAGTCCGACTCCGCACCGTGGATGAAGAGCGCCGGTCCGTCGTAGCGCGCTGTGCGCAGTGCATCGGGAAAGCCGCAGAGCTCGCGCATGCACAGGCCCGTGGCCAGCAGGTTCAGGCGCCAGTCGAAACGGTCGTTCTGGCGGCGCAGGTTCTGCATCAGGAAATCGACCGGCGCCTCGGCACTCAGGCTGTCGGCCAGCGCCTGGCGGATCTCGCGGCGGCTGGCAGCACCCGCCACATCGAGGCTGCGCATGGCCGACACGTACGAGGAGAACTGGTCGGCGTAGCTCTCGGGCGCGATGTCGATCACCGCGATGCCGGCGATGGCTTCCGGGTGCGAGAGCGCGAGCGCCATCGCGGTCTTGCCGCCCATGCTGTGGCCGATGACGAAGGGGCGCTGCAACTGCTCGCTCTCGATGAGCGCCAGCACGTCGCCCGCCATCTCAGCGTACGACATGGACTCGGCCCAGGGCGAGCCGCCATGGTTGCGGGCATCGGGCAGATAGACGCGGTGGCCTTCGGCCAGCGCCTGCGCGATCTGCGTCCAGTTGCGTCCCGCGCCGAACAGGCCGTGCAGGATCACCACCGGAGGCCCCGATCCCAGGGCCTCGAAAGCCAGTGCGAGCGACATGGCGGCGTCTTACTTCTTCTTGACCGGGGGCAGGTCGGTGCAATGCCCTTCGAACACCTCGGCCGCCATGCCGATGGATTCACCCAGCGTCGGATGTGGGTGGATGGTCTTGCCGATGTCCGAGGGCTCGCAGCCCATCTCGATGGCCAGGCACACCTCGCTGATCAGGTCGCCCGCATGCGTGCCGACGATGCCGCCGCCGACGATGCGGTGCGTGGCTTCGTCGAACAGCAGCTTGGTGAAGCCCTCGTCGCGCCCGTTGGCGATCGCGCGGCCCGATGCGGCCCACGGGAACACCGCCTTGCCGATCTTCAGGCCCTCGGCCTTGCACTGCTCCTCGGTCTTGCCGGCCCATGCCACTTCGGGATCGGTGTAAGCCACCGAGGGGATCTGCCGCGCGTCGAAATACGAGGCCTCGCCGTGCGCCACCTCTGCCGCCACATGCGCCTCGTGCACGGCCTTGTGGGCGAGCATGGGCTGGCCCACGATGTCGCCGATGGCGAAGATGTGCGGCACGTTGGTTCGCATCTGCTTGTCGACGTCGATGAAGCCGCGGTCGGTGACCGCCACGCCGGCCTTGTCGGCCGCGAGCTTCTTGCCGTTGGGCGTGCGGCCCACGGCCACGAGCACGAGGTCGTACAGCTGCGGCTCCTTGGGCGCCTTCTCGCCTTCGAAGCTGACCTCGATGCCGGCCTGGGTCGCCTTCGCGCCGACGGTCTTGGTCTTGAGCATCACGTTGTCGAAACGCGGCGCGTTGACCTTCTCCCACACCTTCACGAGGTCGCGGTCGGCGCCCTGCATCAGGCCGTCGAGCATCTCGACCACGTCGATGCGCGTGCCCAGCGTCGAATACACCGTGGCCATTTCCAGGCCGATGATGCCGCCGCCGATGACGAGCATGCGCTTGGGAATTCCCTTGAGCAGCAGCGCACCTGTGGAGTCGACCACCCGGTCGTCCTCGGGCATGAAGGGCAGCTTCACCGCCTGCGAGCCCGCGGCGATGATGGCCTTGGCGAACTTCACCACCTTCTTCGCACCGCCCTCGCCCACCACCTCGACATGGTGCGCATCGAGGAAGCTGCCGACGCCGGTGACGACCTCGACCTTGCGCGCCTTCGCCATGCCGGCGAGGCCGCCGGTGAGCTTCTTGATCACACCGTCCTTGAAGTCGCGCAGCGCGTCGATGTCGACTTCGGGCGCGGTGTACTTGATGCCGTGCCTGGCGAGCAGCTTCACCTCGTCCATCACGCCGGCCGTGTGCAGCAGCGCCTTCGAGGGGATGCAGCCCACGTTGAGGCACACACCGCCGAGCGTGGCGTAGCGTTCGACCAGCACGGTCTTCATGCCGAGGTCGGCACTGCGGAACGCGGCCGAGTAGCCGCCGGGGCCGGCACCGAGCACGAGCACTTCGCATTCGATGTCGGCCTTGCCGGCGTAGCTGCCGGCAATGGGTGCAGATGCCGGCGCTGTCTCGCTCCCTCTCCCGCCTGCGGGAGAGGGTTGGGGTGAGGGTGCGGCCGTCGCCTCCGGCCCCTCTCCCGCAGGCGGGAGAGGGGAGGCAGCAGCAGTCGTTTCGATGACGAGGATCACCGAGCCTTCGCTCACCTTGTCACCGAGCGCAACCTTCAGCTCCTTCACGACGCCCGCATGACTCGACGGAATCTCCATCGAAGCCTTGTCGGACTCCACCATGATCAACCCGGTATCGACCGCGATGACTTCGCCGGGCTTGACCAGCAATTCGATGATCGCGACATCCTTGAAATCGCCGATGTCGGGAACCTTGACTTCCACCGTGTGTGCCATTTGGGAGCTTCCTTCAGAACAGCACGCGACGCAGGTCGGCGAGCACGTTGGCGAAATAGACGTTGAAGCGCGCGGCGGCGGCGCCGTCGATCACGCGGTGGTCCCACGAGAGGGACAGCGGCAGCGTGAGGCGCGAGCTGTAGGTCTTGCCGTCGGCCGAGTGCTGCTTCCAGTAGCTCTTGCACACGCCCATGATCGCGACCTCTGGCGCATTGATGATCGGCGTGAAGTAAATGCCGCCGATGCCGCCCAGCGAGCTGATGGTGAAGGTGCCGCCCGACATCTGGTCGGGCTTGAGCTTGCCGTCGCGCGCGAGCTTGGCGAGTTCGCCCATTTCCTTGGCGATGTCCGGCACGGTCTTCTTGTCGACGTCGCGGATCACCGGCACCATGAGCCCGTTGGGCGTGTCGGCCGCGAAGCCGATGTGCCAGTAGTTCTTGAGCACCAGTGCATCGCCATCGAGACTCGCGTTGAACTCCGGAAACTTCTTCAGCGCCGCCACGGCCGCCTTCATCATGAAGGGCAGCATGCTGATCTTCACGCCCGACTTTTCCAGCTCCTTGTTCATCTGCACGCGGAAGGGCTCCAGGTCGGTGATGTCGGCCTCGTCGTGCGTGGTCACATGCGGAATGACGACCCAGTTGCGGTGCAGGTTCGCGGCGCTGATCTTCTTGATGCGTGACAGTTCCTTTCGCTCGGTCGGGCCGAACTTGGCGAAGTCGACCTTGGGCCAGGGCAGCAGGTCGATGCCGCCGACGCCACCGCCCGCAGGGGCGGATGCGGCCTTGGATGCCGCCGGTGCGGCAGATGCGCCGCCGCCTTTAGCGAAGGCCTCGACGTCGGTGCGCACGATGCGGCCGTGGTCGCCCGTGCCCTTGACCTTGCCGAGATCGACACCGAGCTCGCGTGCAAGCTTGCGCACGGCAGGGCCGGCGTAGGCGAGTGCAAAGCCCGCTTCGACCTCCGCATTGCCGGCTGGCAGCACCGCCGCCGCGGCTTCGCTCCCTCTCCCGCTCGCGGGAGAGGGCTGGGGTGAGGGCGCGGCCGCCGCCACAGGCGCATCGCCCGTGGAAAGCGACAGGATCACCGACCCTTCACTGACCTTGTCCCCGATCTTGATGCCGATGGCCGTCACCACGCCCGACAGCGGCGCAGGCACATCCATCGTCGCCTTGTCGGATTCGAGCGAAACAATCGGGTCTTCGGCCTTCACCGTGTCGCCGACCTTCACGAAGATCTCGATGACCGGCACGTCCTTGAAGTCGCCGATGTCGGGCACGCGCACCTCGGCGATGCCGGCCGGTGCGCTGGTGGCCGACGGCGCGGCGCTCACGCTGGGCTTGGCCGCTTCGGCAGGCGCCGGGGCGGCAGCCCCGTCCTCGCCCTTGAACGTCATGATGACGCTGCCTTCGCTGACCTTGTCGCCCAGTTTCACAGAAATGGACTCCACCACGCCGCCGCGCGGCGCGGGCACCTCCATCGTCGCCTTGTCGGATTCGAGCGAGACCAGCGGGTCTTCGGCCTTCACCGTGTCTCCGGGCTTCACGAAGATCTCGATGACCGGCACATCGCTGAAATCGCCGATGTCCGGAACCTTGATGTCGATTGCGTTGCTCATGTCGGGTACTGCCTCAGACGGTCCAGGGGGCTGCGCGCTCGGCATCGAGCCCGTACTTCGCGATGGCCTCGGCCACCACGGCGTGCTTGATCACGCCGTCGTCGGCCAGTGCCTTGAGCGCGGCCACCACCACATGCCAGCGGTCCACCTCGAAGAAGCGGCGCAGCTTGCGGCGGTAGTCGCTGCGGCCGAAGCCGTCGGTGCCCAGCACCGTGTAGCGCCGGCCCGCGGCCTGCACGTACTCGCGCACCTGGTCGGCGTAGTTGCGCATGTAGTCGGTGGCCGCGATGACGGGGCCGTCGTGCCCTTCAAGGCATTGCTCGACGTGGCTCTTGCGCGCGGGCTCGGTGGGGTGCAGCCGGCTCCAGCGCTCGGCGGCCATGCCGTCGCGGCGCAGCTCGTTGTAGCTGGTGGCGCTCCACACGTCGGAGGCAATGCCGAAGTCGCTCTTGAGCAGCTCGGCCGCGAACATCACTTCGCGCAGGATGGTGCCGCTGCCCATGAGCTGTACGCGGTGGCCTTTCTTGGGTGTCTTGCCGCCGTCGCTCAATTGGTAGAGCCCCTTGAGAATCCCCGCCTCGCTGCCCTCGGGCATTCCGGGGTGGGTGTAGTTCTCGTTCATGAGGGTGATGTAGTAGTACACGTCCTCCTGCTCGGCGTACATGCGGCGCATGCCGTCGCGCACGATGGCCACCACCTCGTAGGCGAAGGTCGGGTCGTACGAGATGCAGTTCGGAATGGTGCCGGCCAGGATGTGGCTGTGGCCGTCTTCATGCTGCAGGCCTTCGCCGTTGAGCGTGGTACGCCCCGCGGTGCCGCCCAAGAGGAACCCGCGCGCCCGCATGTCGCCAGCGAGCCAGGCCAGGTCGCCCACGCGCTGCAGGCCGAACATCGAGTAGTAGATGTAGAACGGAATCATCGGCACGTTGTTCGTGCTGTACGAGGTGGCCGCGACGATCCAGCTGGACATCGCGCCGCCTTCGTTGATGCCTTCCTGCAGCACCTGTCCGTCCTTCGACTCGCGGTAGTACATGAGCTGGTCGGCGTCCTGCGGCTTGTAGAGCTGGCCGAGCGACGACCAGATGCCCAGCTGGCGGAACATGCCTTCCATGCCGAAGGTGCGCGACTCGTCGGGCACGATGGGCACCACGTGCTTGCCGATCTGCTTGTCGCGCACCAGCGTGCCGAGCATCTGCACGAAGGCCATGGTGGTGGAGATCTCGCGCTCGCCGGTGTCCTTGAGCAGGCGCTCGAAGGTGGCCAGCGGCGGAATCTCCAGCGCGGTCGACTTGCGGCGGCGCTGCGGAAGATAGCCGCCGAGCGCGGCGCGGCGCTCGCGCAGGTACTTCATCTCGGGGCTGTCTTCGGCGAGTTGGATGAAGGGCACGTTGGGCAGCTCTTCGTCGGACACCGGAATTTGGAAGCGATCGCGAAAGCCGCGCAGCGCGTCCTGCGTCATCTTCTTGGCCTGGTGCGCGATCATCTGGCCTTCGCCCGATTCGCCCATGCCGTAGCCCTTGACGGTCTTGGGCAGGATCAGCGTGGGCTGGCCCTTGTGCTTGACGGCCGCGGCGTAGGCGGCGAACACTTTCTCGGGGTCGTGGCCGCCGCGCGTGAGGCCCCAGATCTCGTCGTCGCTCATGTCGGCGACCAGCGCCCTGGTCTCGTCGTACTTGCCGAAGAAGTGCTCGCGCACGTAGGCGCCGCTCTTGCTCTTGAAGTCCTGGTACTCGCCGTCCACGCACTCTTCCATGCGCTGCAGCAGCATGCCGCTCTTGTCCCTGGCGAGCAGCGCGTCCCAGCCGCTGCCCCAGAGCACCTTGATGACGTTCCAGCCGGCCCCGCGGAACACGCTCTCCAGTTCCTGCACGATCTTGCCGTTGCCGCGCACCGGGCCGTCGAGGCGCTGCAGGTTGCAGTTGATGACGAACACGAGGTTGTCCAGGCTCTCGCGGCCCGCAAGCGAGATGGCGCCGAGCGACTCGGGCTCGTCCATCTCGCCGTCGCCCATGAAGGCCCAGACCTTGCGTGGCGCCGTGTCGGCGAGGCCCCGGCCGTGCAGGTATTTCAAGAAGCGCGCCTGGTAGATCGCCATCAGCGGACCGAGCCCCATCGACACCGTCGGGAACTGCCAGAAGTCGGGCATGAGCCACGGATGCGGGTACGACGGAATGCCGTTGCCCTCGGACTCCTGCCGGTAGTTGAGCAACTGCTGTTCGCTCAGCCGGCCTTCGAGGAAGGCGCGTGCGTAGATGCCGGGCGAGCTGTGACCCTGGATGAACAGCAGGTCGCCGCCGTGCGTGTCGGTGGCCGCGTGCCAGAAGTGGCCAAAGCCGATGTCGTAGAGCGTGGCCGCCGACTGGAAGCTCGCGATGTGGCCGCCGAGTTCCGAAGAATCCTTGTTGGCGCGCAGGATGATCGCCATCGCATTCCACCGGATGATCGAACGCAGGCGGTGCTCGATCTCGCGGTTGCCGGTGGACTTTTCTTCCTTCTCGGGCGGGATGGTGTTCTTGTAAGCCGTGTTCAGCGAACGCGGCACATACACGCCCTCGCGGCGGCCCTGGTCGACCAGGCGATTCAACAGAAAGTTCACGCGGTCGCTGCCGCGGTGCTGCTGGACGGCGCCGAGCGCATCGGTCCACTCGCCAGTTTCCGTGGGGTCAAGGTCACCCATGGTGCTCATCGGTTTGTCTCCTGTGTCGTGGCCGGAAGCCGCATCGGGCGATGCAGTCGGCTGGAGTACTGAGCAATCGATATGCCACGCGCGGCATGGGGCGCAGAGCGCACTAAGTCGTTGATTTCATGAGGATCGATACGGGTCCGTGCGGGGCCGGCCGCCGACGATCCGGATGCGATCCGGCGAGGCCGTCCGAATCGCCGGACAAGGAGCCGGGGGCAAACCCCGAGTGACAAACGCGAAAGATGGAGGGGATCGGACATTCGTCCGATGGCGCCAAAGACGGGTCGCGACGACAGTACAGGCTCTCCTTCACCACACCCCAATCTCTCTCCTCAGGACTCCCATGAAAACCGCTCAACGCTTCAAGCTCGCCGCCGCTGCCCTCGCCATCGGCCTCTCTTTCGCAACCGGCGCCGTCGCGGCCGACAAGCCCAGCGTGGTCATCGTCCACGGCGCATTCGCCGACGGCTCCGACTGGGCCAAGGTGATTCCGCTGCTGCAGGCCAAGGGCGTGAACGTGGTGGCGGTGCAGAACCCGCTGACCTCGCTCGAAGACGACGTGGCCGCCGCCAAGCGCGCCATCGATGCGCAGCCCGGCAAGGTGGTGCTGGTCGGCCACTCGTGGGGCGGCTCGGTGATCACCGAAGCCGGCGTGAACGACAAGGTGTCGTCGCTGGTGTACATCGCGGCCTTCGCGCCCGATGCGGGCCAGAACTCGGCCGAGCTCGGCAAGGACTATCCCGCAGCACCCGGCTTCGCGCACATCAAGGCCGATGCGAGCGGGTTCCTGTCGCTCACGAAGGAAGGCATGTCCAGGCACTTCGCGCAGGACCTGCCCGCCGCCGCCACCGCGGTGATGACCGCGACGCAGGGTCCGATCCTGGGCAAGTCCTTCGAGCAGAAGCTCACCGTGGCCGCGTGGAAGACCAAGCCCTCGTGGTACGTGGTCGCGAGCTCGGACCACATGATCCAGCCGGCGCTGCAGCGTGACATGGCCAAGAAGATCGGCGCGACCGTCACCACGGTCAACAGCAGCCACGTTCCGCAGCAATCGCAGCCGGCCAAGGTGGCGCAGGTGATTCTGGACGCGGTGAGCCAATCCAAGTAAGGTGCCCGGCGTGCCGGCCGCGGCCGGCACGCCTTCTTTCCTTTTCTCTTCGGTTTTTCCCGTGCAGCCTGCGCCCCATATCCCGGTCTTCGACGCCATCAAGGCCCTTGCATTCGTCGGCGACCTGAGCATGGGGCAACCCATCGACCATTCCGCACGCACCGCGTGGATCGCCTCGCAAATCGCCGCCGCCATCGGCCGCGATGCCACGGTGCAAGGCCATGCGGCCTGTGCGTCGCTGTTGCGGTGGTCGGGCTGCACCGCGAATGCGCCCGAGTTCTCCGACCTGATGGGCGATGACGTCGGCGGGCGCCGAGCGATGCTCTCGACCGCATCGGCGAGCGCAGCGGCGGAATTCGCGGGCTCGGTCGGTCCGATGGCGGAGATCCATTGCGAGGTGTCGGGCGACATCGCGCGCACGCTCGGCATGCCGCCAGAAGTGGAGCGCACGCTGCGCCACATGTTCGAAGCCTTCGACGGGCGCGGCAAGCCGCACGGGTTGCGCGCCTCGCAGATTCCCGAGGAGGTCTTCATCGTCTCGGTCGCCGGCGATCTCGAAATCTTCTCGCGCGTGCATGGCTTGAGCAATGCGCTGCGCTACATCGCCGAGCGGTCCGATGCACGCTATCCGGCCTTCGTGGTCGATGCCGTGCAGCAGCATGCGGTCGACTGGCTGCATGCGCTGGAGCAAGGCGCGGCGGCCGACATGCAGTCGCCCTCCGACGCACTGCGCGAGGCAACCGCATCGCTCGAACTGATCGCCGACGTGATCGACCTCAAGCTGCCGTGGATGACGGGCTTCTCGCGCCGCGTGGCCGATGCCGCGTTCGCTTGTGCTGCAGGCGTGGGGCTGGGCGACGTCGAACAGGGGCAGGTACGGCGCGCGGCGCTCATCCACGGCATCGGCCGCGCGTCGGTGCCGAATGCGGTGTGGGATTCGCCGGGCGTGCGCAGCGAGGCCGATAAGGAACGACTGCGCCTCGTGCCCTACTGGACGGACCGTGCGGCGCGGCGCATCGGCACGCTGCGCACCGAGGCGGAGATCGCCTCCTTCGTCGATGAACGTATCGATGGCTCCGGTTTTTTCCGTGGCATCAAGGGGCCGGCCATCGACGTCGAGGGGCGCGTGCTCGCGGTCGCCGCGCACTGGGTGCTGCTGCGCACCAGCCGGCCGGGGCAGCCCGCGCTCAGCGAGGCCGATGCGATCGCCGCGTTGAAGAACGAAGCGGAACTCGGGCGGCTCGATGCAGCGGCTGTGGCCGTGCTGACGGGGCATCCGCATGAAGCCACCACCGCGCCATCGAACGAAGCAACCGCCCTTCTCTCCAGCCGCGAGATCGAAGTGCTAGGGCGCATCAGCCTCGGAGACAGCAACAAGGAAGCGGCGCGCGTGTTGGGCATCAGCCCGAGTACGGTGCGCGCGCATCTGGAGAACATCTTTCGCAAGCTTGAATGCACAACGCGTGCTGCGGCTACCTTGAAGGCGTTGACGCTCGGGTTGCTCTGAACTGAACGCGCGCTGCTGTTCAGGGCGGGTGCACAGGCCACCGGGTACTCCCCTCCGCGAATGTCCCCCGGGCTTCCCCTCCTCCTTGATTTCGCTGCGGGGAGCACCCGATGCCCTGCGCACATGGACGCGTTGTCGGTGTGCGGCCGATCAACGACCGCTCAGAAAACGAGCGCGCCGATGGGGTGCCTTGCGCAGCGAAATCAAGGAGGAGGCCGCAGGCCGGGGGACATTCGCGGAGCAAGGTACCCCGTCGGCGTGATCGCAGCCCTGAACGGTTTCAACCGAACGTGAACGCATAAGCCTGCGCCCCACCGTCCAGAAACTCGATCTCGAACAACCGCTCCTTCTCACCCTTCGCCTGACGAACGAGCTGATAGAGCTTCTGTGCTTCGATGGTCCCGTAGCCTTGCTCATCGATGTCCGCACCGTGGTCTGCGAGCGGCGGCTTGCCATCGACGAGCACACGGAAGCGCACCGGCTTGCCATCGGCCATGCGACCGAGCACCAGGTGCAGGTCGCGCGCCTGGAAGCGGTAGGCGATGCGGCCGTTCGGCTGGTTCGACACGGCGCGCTCGGGCTCGACGGTCCAGTCGCCGGCAAGCGCCCACTGGTTCGTGCGCAGCATCGCGGGGCTTTGGTAGACATGCGCGCGGCCGCTCACGAGACCGCCGGGTGAGGCGAAACCCTGGGCGCGTTCGGCGCCTACATAAGTCTCGCCCGACATCGCGAGTTCGTCGCCCGGCGCGGCCTGCGTGCCCTCGCCCTTCGGCGCGACCACGCCGGCCGGCAGGTTGCGCTGCCCGGCTTCGGCGAGCAGTTGCTGGATGATCTGCTCGGCCTTGTCGTAGCGGTTTTCGCCGAACTGGTGATGGCGGATGCGCCCTTGCGCATCGATGAAATAGAAGGCGGGCCACGACTGGTTGTCGAAGCCGCGCCAGATCTTGAAGTCGTTGTCCAGTGCCACCGGGAAATCGATGCCGAGGTCCTTCGTGGCCTTGCGCACGTTGGCCGAACGCTTCTCGAACGCGAACTCCGGCGAGTGCACGCCGAGGACGACGAGCCCCGCGTCCTTGTACTTCTCGGCCCACGCGCGAACGTAGGGCAGCGTGCGCAGGCAGTTGATGCACGAGTAGGTCCAGAAGTCGACCAGCACGACCTTGCCGCGCAGCGCCTCGGGGGTGAGCGGCGGCGAGTTGATCCATTCGGTCGCGCCGGCGAGCGACGGGAGCTGGCCCTCGATGCCGAGCTTGCGCACGGGTGCCGGTTCCGGGAGCACGGCGGCGGTCTTGACGAAGCCGGTGTCCTGTTGCTGCGGGGCCGATTCGACCAGGGGCCTGGATGGTGGTTGCGGCTTCGGCATGTCGATCTTCTCCACGAGTGCTTTTTCGAGTGCCGAAGTGGTGCCCACCGAGAGCTGGCTGAGCACGCCTGTATCGAGCCCCAGCGCGATGGCGCCCACGCCCACCAGCACGGCCACGCCTGCCACGCGGCGCACCCATTCGCCCGTGTGCAGCGAACGCTTCATGACCGCGAACAAACGCCCGCCGAACAGCAGCGCGGCTGCCAGCGAGGTGCAAGCGCCGGCCGCATACGCGAGCAGCAGCACCGTGGTGCCGACGCTCGCGCCGTTGAGCGCCGCGCCCGTCAGGATGAGCCCGAGGATCGGACCCGCGCACGGCGCCCACAAGAGGCCCGTGCCGACGCCCAGCAGCAGTGGTGAGAACACCGAAGCTTTGGCGTTTGGGCCATCGGGCTGCGCTTCGGCCAGACGGATGCCCAGCGCCACCAGCGGCCGGCTCATGCGATCGGCCAGACTCGGGAACAGCAGCGTCACTCCGAACAGCGCGAGCATCGCGATCGCCGCATAGCGTCCGTACTCGTTGACCGTGACCACCCAGCCGCCGCCCACTGCAGCCAGCGTGGCGATGGCGGCAAAGGCCAGCGCCATGCCGGTCAGCATCGGCAGGCCGTGCGAGCGGAACGGGCGGTCGGCCCGTGCGAACACGAAGGGCAGCACCGGCAGGATGCAGGGGCTCAGGATGGTGAGCACTCCGCCGAGGTAGGCAATCAGAAGGAGCAGCAGCATGGTTCGGGTCTCGTCTGTGGTGGTCGAAGTGCATCGTCGGGGCGTGCGGGGTCTTCACGGTCTCGACGCGCGAGCCGCGGTTGCGGGAAACGGGTGGATGGAAACAGCGCCGCGGCATGCGCGGCACTGCGCCTCTAGGCGATTCGCGTGGGCATGGTCAGGCGTGCCTCCAATCCGCCTTCGGGGCGGTTCTGCAGCTTCAGCTCGGCGCCCATCGCCATCGCCAGCTGGTGCGCGATGGCCAGGCCGAGGCCGGTGCCGCCGGTGCTGCGGTTGCGCGAGCTTTCGACGCGGTAGAAGGGCTTGAGCACCGCGTCCAGCTCGTCGGGCGGAATGCCGGGGCCGTTGTCGACGACGGCGATGGCGAGCTGCCCATTGCCGGCAGTCACTCGCACGCGCACATCGCTGCCGAAGATCAGCGCGTTGTCGATCAGGTTCATGACGATGCGGCGCATCGCGTTCGGCCTGCCGACGATGGGCGCGCCCACCTTGCCTTCGAGGTGCACCGTCTTGCCGGCGTCCTCGTAGTCGGCCTGCATGCTCTCGAGCAGCGCGTCGGCGTCCATGCGCAGTGGCGGTTCGGTGGCGCCGTGCAAGGTGCGCGCATAGGTCACGCCTTCGCGCACCAGCGAATGCATCGCATCCAGGTCCTGGCGGAATTTGCCGCGGTCGTGTTCGTCGTCCATCATTTCGGTGCGAAGACGCATGCGGGTGATCGGCGTCTGCAGGTCGTGCGAGATGGCAGCGAGGATTTCCACGCGCTCGGCCATGTAGCCGCCGATGCGCTGCTGCATCGCATTGAAGGCGCGTGCGGCGTGCGCCACTTCGGTGGGGCCTTCTTCGGCGAGCTTCTGCGGCTTGAGGTCGGGGCCCAGGTCGTCGGCGGCGGCGGCCAGGTCGGCGAGCGGCCGCGTCACCAGCCGCACCGCGAACCAGGCGCAGACGGCCAGCACCATCAGCTGGATCGCCAGCACCCACATGACCCAGCGCGACACCGGCATGCCCACGCGCCGCGCATGCACGACCACCGAGGAGCCATCGGTCATCCGCACCTGGATCTCCAGGCCCTCGGGCGGCTGCGGCACCTCGCCGACCTTCACGATCTCGAAGGGGCGCATCGCCTCCACGATGGCGGTGGCGAACTGCTGCGACAGCAGCGAGCTGGGCGCCACGCCCTCGGCCATGCCGCCCAGCACGAAGCGGTAGTTGCGCCGCTCCAGTTTCTCGAGCCATGCGGGGCGTTCGGCGGCGGGCAGCCGGTCGAGGATGGCGACCGAGCTGGCGATGTCGCGCTCGATGCCGATCATCATCAGCTCGCGCATCGCCATGTCGCGCTCGTAGCGGATGGCGGCGAAGGTGAGCAGCTGGGCGATCGCCAGGCCCACCACGATGATCAGCGTCACGCGGGAGAACAGCGAGCGCGGTACCAGGCGGCGCAGGCTGCCGGCGATGTTTGCCGGGGGGTTCGCGACGACGGGGCTGGCGGGTGTGGACATGGCCTCGTTTATAGACCCCGGCCAGGCCGGAAAGCCCATCGCATGTATCGCAGTGTGTTCAGCAGCAAGCAGCGACATGGAACATTACCCGTGCAGGCCCGTCATGCGTCCGGTCTCGGGGTCAGACCACGTGGATGGTGACGTCGATGTTGCCGCGCGTGGCCTTGGAGTACGGGCAGGTCTGGTGCGCCGCATCCACCAGCGACTGGACGACCTCGCGCTCTATGCCGGGCACGCTCACGTTCAGGCGGGCCTTGAGGAAGTAGGCGCCGTCGGTGTTGGCCAAGTCCACTTCGGCGTCCACGGCCAGGTCGGCGGGCAGCTTGATCTTGAGCTTGCCGGCGGCCAGGCCCATGGCGCCGATGAAGCAGGCGGACCAGCCGGCGGCGAAGAGCTGCTCGGGGTTGGTGCCGGTGCCCGGGCCGCCGGGGGACGACAGCTTGACGTCCAGGCGGCCGTCGCTGCTGGTCGAAGCGCCGTCGCGGCCGCCGGTGGTGCGGGTCTTGCCGGTGTAGAGGATCTTTTCGGTGGAGGTCATGGTGCTTCCTTGGAGGGGTTGGTTGGGAACGACCGGATTGTTGGGCCGCTCTCGCCCTCCCGGCGCCCCTTGCGTATGCCTGTGTATCTGCCGGAGAAACCCACACAGTACGTTTCACTGACGACGCCGATCCGCCAGAACGCTCGACCCGCGCTCGACCCGGCGACGGCCGGGCCGACCCCAGGTCCCACAACGGGCCGCAAAAGGCCGCACGCAACAAACTGTCCCTCGCCCCGGCGCCGGATACTTTGGAATACAAAGCCGCTTGCAGCGGGGAACCGGCGGGATACATTCCGGCTGCGGCGCACTTCACACCCCACCCACAGCCATGACCCCAAAGACCTCCGACCACATCCTCATCGTCGACGACGACCGGGAAATCCGCGAACTGCTCACGACCTACCTGGTCAAGAACGGCCTGCGCGTGGTGGCGGTGCCCACCGGGCGGCACATGCGCGCGGCGCTGGAGGAGTCGGGCCCTTTCGACCTGATCATTCTGGACCTGATGCTGCCGGGCGAAGACGGGCTCACGCTCTGCCGCGACCTGCGCACCGGCAAGTACAAGGCCACGCCGATCCTGATGCTCACCGCGCGCAGCGAGGAGGCCGACCGCATCCTGGGCCTGGAGATGGGCGCCGACGACTACCTCGCCAAGCCTTTTTCCGCGCGCGAGCTGCTCGCGCGCATCCGCGCCGTGATGCGGCGCACGCGCATGCTGCCGCCCAACATGGGCGCGGTCGAGCCCTCGCAGAAGCTGGCCTTCGGCGACTGGCACGTGGATACGGTGGCGCGCCACCTGCTGGACGACAGCGGCACGATGGTGGCGCTGAGCGGCGCCGAGTACCGCCTGCTGCGGGTCTTCCTCGACCATCCGCAGAAGGTGCTGAGCCGCGACCAGCTGCTGAGCCTCACACAGGGCCGCGAGGCGGAACTTTTCGAGCGCTCGATCGACCTGCTCGTGAGCCGCCTGCGCCAACGCCTGCGCGACGATGCACGCGAGCCCCGCTACATCAAGACGGTGCGCAGCGAAGGCTACGTCTTCGCCTCGGCGGTCGAAGCGCGGGACGACTGAGCGTCCCGCCGCTTCATGTGCGATGGCGCTTGCGGGCGCTCACGAATTCGCGGGTGGCGATGCATTGGCAACTCACCGGGTTGCGGACCTCGTGGGCGAAGCCGCCCGCGAAGAAGAGGAGCGCGAACCAGAGCTTCTTCATTTCAGCCTCCAGCACTTGCAGCCACCGGCGACGGCTCGGCCAGCAGCGCCTGGATCTTCTTCTCGGTGGTGCCGTAGCTGCCTTCGCCGAAGTGCGAATAGACGATCTTTCCCTGCTTGTCGATCAGGTAGACGGCGGGCCAGTACTGGTTGTTGAAGGCCTTCCAGGTGCCATAGCTGTTGTCCTGCGCCACGGCGTGCTTGATCTGCAGGCGCTGGATCGCGTCCTGCACATTCTTGGTCGACTTCTCGTAGGCGAACTCCGGCGTGTGCACGCCCACGACGACGAGGCCCTTGTCCTTGTACTTCTCGTTCCACTCCTTCACATAAGGCAGGTGGTTGAGGCAGTTGATGCAGGTGTAGGTCCAGAAGTCGACGAGCACGACCTTGCCGCGCAGCTCCTGCAGCTTCAGCGGCTCGGAGTTGAGCCACTTGTCGATGTTCTGGAACTCGGGCGCCTGGGCTGCGGCGTTGGCAGCGATGTCGCCACCGCGCGGCGGCGCCGCAAAGGCGAGAACGGCCACGGAGGCGGCGACCGCCGCAATGGCGAGGACCACGTTGGATCGGATGCGCATGGTGATTTCCTTGGGTGAAAGTGAGGCGGCGTCTAAAGAACAAGCGGATTGTTCGACGCGGCCTGCCTTCCGAGCGCAGATTGCGTATGCCTCTGTGTCCGCACCGAAACCGCACACACTACGTTTCATGGCGGCGGCATCCGTCTCCGTCGCACGGTCGCCGGAAAATTTCAGACTTGGCCTACAGACACCCGATGCAAGGGCGACCATGTTGAGGCCATGACACATCCGATCGAACTCATCATCGATGAGCCGGTGCCCGGCTCGTTCGTCTGGCGGCTGCTTGAAACCGATGCGAATGGCGCGAACCCGACCGTCCTTCGCAGCGCCTTCGACCCGGCCGACAGCTACGAGGCCGCACTGGCTTCAGGGCAGCGCGCCCTGCACAGCGAGATACGCAACATCACCGCCGGCGCGGCGCACTGAAGGCCCGGCCTTCGCAATCCAGCCGCTGCTCGTTGCGGCGGAGCGGATGTGCGCGCAGGCCCAGATCTCGGTGCGTCACTCAGCGCGTCAGCATGAACTTACGGTGGGTTCGCAAGGCGTCCTACCACGCGTGCACGGCCGGTTCCTAGGATGTTTTCAGGCGCTGGACCTGAACCGACAACCAACACCGGCGTCAAGGAGATGACCATGCAAAAGTTTCTCTGGATATGCGCAACCGCGTCGTGCCTCATGGCGCTCCCGGCCCATGCGCAGACGACCCCGGCTCCGGGAGGAGCGGTGGATCCCGCCGTGGCGGAACTCAAGGCCGGCCGCGACAAGATCGCCGCCGACTACAAGGCCGACAAGGCCGCCTGCGATGCCATGAAGGACAACGCCAAGGACGTCTGCGTCGAGGAAGCCAAGGGCAAGGAAAAGATCGCCAAAGCCGAGCTCGATCAGAAGGTGCGGCCCAGCGACAGCAATGCACGCAAGGTGGCCGAGGCCAAGGTGGAAGCCGCCTATGACATCGCCAAGGAAAAGTGCGACGACCAGAAGGGCGACGCCAAGTCCGCCTGCGTGAAGCAGGCCAAGGCCGAAGAGAGCAAGGGCAAGGCTGAAATCAAGGCAATGAAGAAGTAGCCGCCGCGCCCGCATCCTGGCGGAACTGCCGCGGCGTGACGCCGATCTGCTGGCGAAAGCGCCGGCTGAAATAGTCGGCGTCGCTGAAGCCGCATTGCAGTGCGATGTCGCCGATGCGGATGCTGGAGGTCAGCAGCAGTTCCTTGGCGCGCTCCAGCCGCCGCTCGGTGACGAGTTCGGTGAAGGTGCGGTCGGTCTGCTTCTTGAGCAGGTGCGCGAGGTAGTTGGGCGAGAGCATCGCTGCAGCGGCCGCGTCGTTGAGCGAGATCTCTTCGCCGAGGTGCTCGCGCACATAGCGCATCACACGCTGCAGTGCGTCGCGCCGCGAACTGCGTCCGCTGTGGCGCGCGGCCTGTTCGAGCAGCGCCGTCTCGTGCCGCTGGCAGGCCAGCGCGATGAGCTGCAGCAGGATGCCGCGGATCGCGCCCGTGGTGGCGAAGCCGCGCTCGCGATTGAGCGCCGATAGCTCGTCGAGCCAGCGCAGGATGCGCGCGAAATCCGCTTCGTCGAAAGCAAAGTCGACGTACTCCTGGAACAGGAACGGCGCAAGCTCGGGATGGCGCGCGACGGACACCTCCTCGAGGTCGAGTGGCTCGACGGCCAGTTCGGGCCACAGAAAGCCCTGGTCGAAATTCACGATGGCGTAGCGCGCGCCGACCGGATGCGGCACCACGTGCACGCGGTACGGTAGCACGAAGCTCAGGTGCCCCGCGCGAAACGGGCGCACCGCACCGCCGATGAGCTGCTGCCCGCCGCCCTCGATGCTCACCTGGATCTGGAAATACTCGTGCCGGTGCGGCCGCGCGAGCACGTCGCGTGCACCTTCGAATCGGATGTCGAAGTCGAGATGGTTCGCTCGCTCCTGCATGCCGTAGAGGCGGGAGCTGGACTGGGGAGCCGGCATGGCGCGATGGTAACGAGAGCGGCGCAGGCTTCGGGAGACGTGTTGGCTGCGTCCTGTTTTTGCGTAGATGCGTGCGGCGTGGCGACGGCGTGCGATCCCAGAATCGATCACTCGCTTTCAGACACAACCAGAAGGAGACAGATCCATGTCCAGTTCATCGTCACGCCGCGGCCTACTGGCCGGCTCGGCCGCCATGGCCACAGGCGCCATCGCCGGCTGCGCGCTGCCCGCGGGCGCCGCACGCACGGCGCCCACGCCCTTCGACGTCGCCGTATCGACCGTGCCGATCGTCGGCAGCGAGCAGGTGTACCCGGTGCGCCGCATCTACTGCATCGGCCGCAACTACGCTGCGCATGCGCGCGAGATGGGCTCGGACCCGACGCGCGAGCCGCCCTTCTTCTTCCAGAAGCCGGCCGATGCGATCCAGGTCGTGACGCCCGGCAAGGTGGCCGACCATCCCTATCCCACGCTCACGAAGAACTACCACTACGAAGTGGAGCTGGTGGTCGCGCTCGCCAAGGGCGGCAAGAACATTCCGGCGAGCAGCGCACTCGCCCATGTGTACGGCTACTCGCTCGGCCTGGACATGACGCGCCGCGACCTGCAGCGCGAGATGGGCGACCAGAAGAAACCGTGGGAAATCGGCAAGAGCTTCGACCACTCGGCGCCCATCGGGCCGATCCATCCGGTGGCGAAGGTTGGCCATTTCGCCGATGGTGCGATCTGGCTCAAGGTGAATGGTGAAACGAAACAGAACGCCACGCTCAAGTACATGATCTGGTCGGTGGCCGAGCAGATCAGCCGCCTGTCGCAGGCCTTCGAGCTGATGCCCGGCGACATCATCTATTCGGGCACGCCCGAGAACGTGGGGCCGGTGGTGCGCGGGGATCTGATCGAGATCCACATCGACGGGTTGCCGAACCTGTCGGTGCGGATCGTCTGAGCAGGCTTACTTGCGCGCCTTCTCGATCTCGGCCATCAGCTCCTTGACGGTGGCCTCGCCCACCGAGGCCGAGTACTTGTCGATGACGGGCTTGACCTTCGCGCGCAGCTTGGCCATTTCTTCGGGCGGCAATTCGGAGACGGTCATGCCCGCCTTCTTGAGCGCATCGAGCGCGCTGTCGGCCGCGCCGCGCGAGGCCTGGCGCTGGAACGCGGTCGATTCGGTGGCGGCGTCGTCGATGATCTTTTTCTCTTCCGCGCTCATGCCGTCCCAGGTCTTCTTGCTGATCAGGAGCGCCTGCGGGTTGTAGATGTGGCGCGTCTGGGTGATGTACTTCTGTACCTCGGCGAACTTGGACGAGAGGATCGTCGTGTTCGGGTTCTCCTGCCCGTCGACCGCCTTCTGGTCGAGCGCCGGATAGAGCTCGGGGAACGGCAGCGGCGTGGCGTTGGCGCCCAGCGCGCTGAAGAGATCGATGTAAATCGGCGATTGAATGACGCGGATCTTCAGCCCCGCGATGTCGTCTGCCTTCACGATCGGCCGCTTGCTGTTGGTGAGGTTGCGAAAGCCCAGGTCCCAGTAGCCCAGGCCGTGCAGGCCCTTGTCTTCGAGCCTGGCCATCAGCTTCTGGCCGAAGGGGCCGTCGGTGACGGCATCGGCTTCCTTGCCGCTGTTGAATAGAAACGGAAAGTCGTAGGCCGCGAATTCCTTCACCTGCGCTGAGAGGATGCCGGCGTTGAGCACGGTGATCTCGACCGTGCCGCCCTGCAATGCGGACACCGTCTGCAGGTCGCCGCCAAGAGAGCCGCCCGCAAACAGCTTCACCGTGATTTTGCCGCCGGACTTGGCCGCCACGATATCCGCGAATTTCTGCGCGCCCTGCGCCTGCGGATGGCCAGTCTGGTTCTGGAACGCGAACTTGAGCGTGCGCTCCTTGACCTGCGCGAACGCGCCGCCGGTGGCGAATGCGGCAGCGGCCGCGACGGCGGCCAGCATCGCGAGCTTGCGAATCGAATCTCTCTTCATGGCTTGTCTCCTTTTATGTGAGCCGGTCTAGGCTCTTTTCTTGAACAACGCCGATGCGCCGCTGGCACGCGCGACGTCTTCGGCGGTCTGAAGAAGCGCCGGTCCCAGCGCCTCCATTCGCTGCGGCGTCAGGCGGATCAGCGGGCCCGCGATGGTGACGACGCCGATGGCCGTGCCATCGGCGCCGAGCACCGGCGCGGCCATGGCCGTCATGCCTGGCGCGAACACTTCGTTGATCATGCTGAAGCCGCGCTGGTGCGCGGCCTTCACATAGGCCATCACGGCCTTGATGGAGGTGGGCGCCTTGGGGCCGTAGTCCTGCGGCGTGCCCAGTCCCTTCTTCGCGACGAGCACGGTGGCGGCGTCCTCGCTCATCGTTGAGAGCCACGCGTGGCCGGCCGCGCTGCACGAGAGGTTGACCGACAGGCCCATGTCCGGGTCGTAGCGCAGGCCGCGCGTGGCGCCCTGTGCCTTGGCGACGAAGGTCAGCTCGTCGCCATCGACCACGGCCAGGCGCACCAGTTCGCCCGAGGTCGAGGCAAGCTGGTCGAGCAAAGGCTGTGCGATGTCCACGATGCCCGAGCGGCTCAGGAACGACAGGCTGATCGAGACGAGCTTGATGGTCAGCACATAGTGGCCATCGCGCGGGTCCTGCCGCACGTAGCCGCAGCGGATCAGCTCCGTGAGCAGGCGGTGCGACGCGCTCAGCGGAATTTCCAATTCGCCTGCCAATGTCGAGAGCGCACAGCCCTCCGGATGTTCGGCCAGGTGTTCCAGCACCTTGAAGCTGCGTTCCAGTATCCCGCTCATATCGCTCTTTCGAATTTCGTTTGACAGACGCCGGTGATCTTGCCCGGCGGAGCGTAACAGATAGAGGGAAGGGATTTCCATAGTGGAAACGCTTTCCAACCAAATCCATAATCGCGCCCAGTCCGGTTTTTCAATCTCTTCCCGAGGATCTTTTGTGAAACTTCTTCGTACGCTTGCCATCGCCAGCTTCTGCGTCGGCCTCGCCGCCCCGACCATGGCGCAACAGGAGCGCGTGATCCGCTTCGGCCACCTGAACAACGCCGACCACCCCGTGAGCTTCGGCGTCAAGCGATTCGCGGAACTGCTCTCGG
>NZ_JARXVG010000004.1 GCF_029892485.1 Variovorax boronicumulans | reverse complement strand
GAGGCCGATTGCCTCGGTTCCCAACATAGACGGGGGCACGATGCTTGTTAAATCACAGACTGTGCGGCGGGCTACCGCGCGAGCGGTTTAGTCCTGGGGCCCACTGCGGTCTTCCGACTTTGTCCAAAGCTGCCGGTCGTCGCGCCAAAGCTAATAGACACCCCCCTCCACGCATTGTGTAGCCATGTCCGCCGCTTCAGTCCCGCGCCCCCACTGCACCGCTTGCCTGCGCCCGCTCAGCGCCTGCATTTGCCGCTGGGTCGCGCCCACCGCCCACGCGGTGGAGGTACTGGTGCTGCAGCACCCGCTGGAGGTACACCAGGCCAAAGGCAGTGCCCGCCTGCTGCATCTCAGCTTGGCGCACTGCCGCCTGGTGGTGGGTGAGGCATTTGCAGCGCCGGTCTGGCCGGTGGACGACAAGCACACGCTGCTGCTGTACCCGGACAGTCTTCAACATGCTGCTCCGGGCCTGCGGGTTCCACCCCCGCTACCGCCCGATTGGCCGCAAGCCCAGTCGCGCCTGCGCCTCGTCGTGCTGGACGGCACCTGGCGCAAAAGCCGAAAGATGCTCTACCAAAGCCCGCCACTGCAACAGTTGCCCCGCTTGGCCCTGCGCAACCTGCCGCCTTCGCACTACCGTATCCGCAAAGCCCATGGGCCCGACCAACTGTCCACGCTGGAGGCGACCTGCTACGCCTTGTGCCAACTGGAAGGCGATGTGGCGCGGTTCCAGCCCTTGTTGGATGCCTTCGACGGATTTGTAGAGTACTTGGAGCAGGCTGGCGGGCAGCGAAACGCGCAAGCTGACAAGTCCTGCCCTCGACCACGGGTTACGGGGCTCATTTAGGTGACCAGCTAAATAGCTGGTTTTGGCCGTACTCCGACTTCCTGAGATTCGCTCATGCACGGCCAGCGTACTGTGCTTGCCGCCAATCCAACTAGCTCAGGCCGCAGTACTCACCCTCATCAAGATGGACACAAAAACAGGCGCCATCCGCATAGAGCCGTGTGTATGCGAGGGCCGCAACCCTCACCCTGGCCCTCTCCCCGAGGGGAGAGGGGACTAGCCTGCGACACGTGCGCGTCAATCCGGCACGAACTTCGCGTTGAAGATGTCGACGTCGGATTCCAGTTCGAACGTCACCACCTGCCCCATCTTCCCGTCGCTCATGCGGCAGGCCGAGAACAGGCTGTAGCGGCCCTTGAAGTAGAACTCGTCCATCACGATCAGCGCGTACGGGTACGGCACGAAGACCTGGTGTTCGAAGATGACGCGGTGCACGTTCCTCGGCGACGGGAAGAGCTTGTAGTCGTTGGTGTCGATCGACTTTGCGGTGGCCATGGGCGTGCTCGTTCTCGGTATTGAAGGCGTTCAGGCCGGGTCGCGCACGTCGGCCACGGGGTTGGTGCCGAAGTCTTCGCGCGCCAGGTACTTGAGCACCTTGGCCGCGGCGGTGGCGGGGCTGTCGAGGCGGCCTTCTTCCTTCATGCTCACGAAGCGCGTGCGGTCCGGAAAGTTCTCTGCCGATGCGCCGCGCAACTGCACCTGCATGTCGGTATCAATGATGCCGGGCGCAAGCGACACGATACGCGCGCCGTTCGGTGCGGCCGCTTCTTCGAGCGCCACGGCCTGGGAGAAACGGTCCATGCCGGCCTTGGCCGCGCAGTAAGGCGCCTGGCTGCCCATCGCGTTGCGGCCCAGGCCCGACGAGATGTTCAGCACCTTGCGCATGCCGCGCCATTCGCGCGTGCCGTTGAGGAAGGCGGCGGTCAGCAGCATCGGCGCTTCGAGGCCGATGCGCAGCGCCAGCGACAGATCGGCAGTGACGGCGCCGGCCAGCGGCGCGGGGTTGCCGACGGTGCCGGCGTTGTTGATGAGGGTCACGCTGTCGAAGCGCTGCGCATCGATGGCCTTGAGCCAGGCCGACACGCGGGCCGCGGCGGCAACGGGGTCGGACAGGTCCTGCTCCCACTGCGTGAGTTCGGCGCCGGCGGCCTTGGCGATCCCGGCGAGTTGGGCATCCTGCTTGCGCGAAATGCCCAGCACCACGTGGCCGGCCTGCAGCAACTGTTCGGCCATGGCACGGCCCAGGCCGCGCGAGGCGCCGGTGATCAGGGTGAGGTGGGAAGCAACGGTCATCGGGAAAGTCTTTCTTGAACGAAGGCGGGGAGGTTAAGGGGTATCGAGAGGCCTTGCGGCTCAACCGGTACGGAACTGCTTGCGCAGGAACGCCCGGTGCCGCGCAATGTGCTGCAGCTGCGCGGGCGCGATGGTGCCGCCGAGGTCGACTTCGTCGGCGCCGTTGAGCACCGCGTTGGCGTTCGTCATCGCACGCGCAATGACTTCTTCCTCGCTCACGCCGAGCTGCGCCGCGAGGTCGAGGGCCACGCGGCGCATCGCGCGTTGCGACAGCATCCACATCGCGCCGAAGCGGTCCCACGCCAGCGCGGCTTCTTCAGCCTTCTCGCGGTCCGCGAGGATCTCGCTGAGCGGCTTGGCGAGGATGGCGTCGAGCGCCTCGATCTTCTCGGTCAGCGCCTCGTTGCGTTCGATGGCTTGCTCGAGCGTCGGGCCGGTATCTTCGGCTTTCGCCTTCGGCACGTCGGCCGGTGGAATGAAGGCCGCTTCCGCGTTCGCGGGCACGACCTGCAGCTGGTCTTCGAGGTTCATGAGGTTTCCGTTTCCGCCGAGGCGTTCTTCTTGTTCGACATCGCGCTCACGCGCAGGCCCGGCAGGTCGAGCACGCGCAGCCCACCGTACTCCACCCGGATCAGCCCCTGCGCCGAGAGCCCGTTGAGCGCCTCGTTCACCCGCTGCCGCGACAGGCCCACCAGGTACGCGAGTTCCTGCTGCGTGATGCGCAGCACCTCGCCCACACCTGGGTACAGCACCGGGTTGAAAAGCGACACCAGGTTGCGCGCCACGCGCGCGTCGGGGTTGTTGAGCCGGTCGATCTCCAGCGCCGCGATGAACTGGCCGAGCCGTTCGTTGAGCTGGTTCATCACGAAGCGGTTGAATCCGATCGAATGGTCCAGCAGCCAGTGGAAGCTCTCGATCGGCAGCCCCGCCACCACGCTGCGGCGCAGCGCCTGGATGTTGTAGCGGTAGGGCTCGCGCTTCATCACCGTGCCCTCGCCGAACCAGCCGCCGGGCGGAACGCCCGTGTAGGTGACCGAGCCGCCATCGGCGTTGTCGTTGCTCATCTTGAGCAGGCCCTCGACCACGCCGAACCAGTAGGTGGGCGAGCGGCCGACGCGGCAGACCAGGTCGCCGGGCTCGGCTTCGCCCACCACCAGCGCGGCCTCGGCGCGGCGGCGCTCGGTGGGCGTGAGCGTGGGCAGCCACGGGATGCCGCCGAGCTCCGCGGCATTGGCGGGACGGACGCGGTCCTTGATCGAATTGCCAGGCGTGCCAAGAGGACCTTGGTTGAGATTGCCGTGAGGCATCGGGAAACTCCGGGGAGTAGTGTCCCTAGGATTGTCGTCGGAACGACAAGCGGGCGTCAAAGTGAGGCCTACGATCCGCCCACTGTGCAAACAAACGACCCCACCTTCCCCCGGCTGCTGCTCGCGCACGCCCAGGCCCAACCCGAGTCGCCCGCCGTGCGCGAGAAAGACCTCGGCATCTGGCAGACCTGGACCTGGAACGCGGTGGCAGAAGAGGTGCGCGAGATGGCCTGCGGCCTCGCAAGCCTCGGCTTCAAGGCCTTCGACAACCTCGCCATCGTGGGCGCCAACCGGCCGCACCTGTACATGGCGGTGGTCGCGGCGCAGAGCCTGCGCGGCGTGCCGGTGCCTCTGTACCAGGACGCGGTGGCCAGCGAGATGGTCTTCATGCTGCAGGACGCGGCCATCGATTTCGTGATCGTCGAAGACCAGGAGCAGGTCGACAAGCTGCTCGAGTGCCGCGAGCTGCAGAAGGACCAGCAGCACGGCATCCGCCACATCATCTACGACGACCCCAAGGGCCTGCGCCATTACGACCAGCCCGGGCTCATGAGCTACGAGCAGCTGCGCGCGCTGGGCCGCGAGTTCGACAAGGCCAACGTCGGCTACTACGACCGCGCCGTGGCGAGCGGCGAAGCCACCGACGTCGGCGTGATCCTCTACACCTCGGGCACCACCGGACGCCCCAAGGGCGTGTGCCAGACGCATGCGAGCTTCATCGCGGCGGGGCGCGGCGGCGTGCAGACCGACAGGCTGGGGCCCGGCGACAACATCATGAGCTACCTGCCGATGGCGTGGGTGGGCGATCACCTGTTCTCGGTGGCGCAGTGGCTGGTGGGCGGCTTCACGCTCAACTGCCCCGAGTCGGCCGAGACGGTGATGAACGACATGCGCGAGATCGGCCCGAGCTACTACTTCGGCCCGCCGCGCACCTTCGAAGGGCTGCTCACCGCCGTGTCGATCCGCATGGAAGACGCGGCCGCGCCCAAGCGCTGGCTCTATGCGAAGTTCATGGCGCTCGCACAGCGCGTGGGCGCGGACATCCTCAACGGCGCGCCGGTGAGCACGGGCGACCGGCTGATGTACGGCCTGGGCAACCTCTTGATCTACGGGCCGCTGCGCAACGTGCTGGGCATGAGCCGCATCCGCGTGGCCTACACGGCCGGCGCTGCCATCGGCCCTGACCTGTTCCGCTTCTACCGCTCCATCGGCGTGAACCTCAAGCAGTTCTACGGCCAGACCGAGACCTGCGCGTATGTGTGCCTGCAGCAGGACGGCAAGGTCAAGCTGCAGACCGTGGGCACGGCGGCACCCGGCATAGAACTCAAGATCGCCGAAGACGGCGAGGTGCTGGTGCGCGGCGTCTCGGTGCTCAAGGAGTACTACAAACGCCCCGACGCCACTGCCGAGGTGCTCGATGCCAACGGCTACTTCCACACCGGCGATGCAGGCGTGCTCGACAGCGAAGGGCACCTGCGCATCATCGACCGCGCCAAGGATGTGGGCCGTCTTGTGAGCGGCGCGATCTTTGCGCCCAACTACATCGAGAACAAGCTCAAGTTCTTTCCGCAGATCAAGGAAGCGGTGTGCTTCGGCAACGCACGCGACGAGGTCTGCGCGGCCATCAACATCGACTTCGAAGCCGTGGGCAACTGGGCCGAGCGCCGCGGCCTGGCCTACGGCGGCTACGTCGACCTGGCCGGCAAGCCCGAGGTGCTGGCGCTGATTGCCGAATGCATCGGCAAGGTCAACGCCGACCTCGCGAGCGAAGACGGCATGGGCGAGACGCAGATCGCGCGCTTCCTGGTGCTGCACAAGGAACTGGACCCCGACGACGACGAACTGACCCGCACCCGCAAGGTGCGGCGCGGCTTCATCGCCGAGAAATACGCGGTGCTGGTCGATGCGCTCTACGGCGGCAGGACCGAGCAGTACATCGAGACCCAGGTCAAGTTCGAGGACGGACGCACGGGCGTGGTGAGTGCCACGCTGAAGGTTGTCGAGGCGAAGACTTTCCCCATCGTGAAGGCGGCGGCATGAGCGCGCGAAAGACAGGCGAGGTCATCCTCGACGTGCAGAACATCAGCTTGAGCTTCGGCGGCGTGAAGGCGCTGACGGACATCAGCTTCAACGTGCGCGAGCACGAAGTGCGGGCTATCATCGGCCCGAATGGCGCGGGCAAGAGCTCCATGCTCAACTGCATCAACGGCGTGTACTGGCCGCAGCAGGGCTCCATCACCTTCCGCGGCCAGACCTTCAAGCACATGAACTCGCGCCAGGTGGCCGAGATGGGCGTGGCGCGCACCTTCCAGAACCTGGCGCTCTTCAAGGGCATGAGCGTGCTCGACAACATCATGACGGGCCGCAACCTCAAGATGAAGAGCGGCCTGCTCGCACAGGCCTTCCGCTGGGGCCCGGCCGAGCGCGAGGAACTGCGGCACCGAGAGTTCGTCGAGCACATCATCGATTTCCTGGAAATCCAGGCGCACCGCAAGACGCCGGTCGGCCGCCTGCCCTACGGCCTGCAGAAGCGCGTCGACCTCGGCCGCGCGCTCGCGATGGAGCCGCAGGTGCTCCTGCTCGACGAGCCGATGGCCGGCATGAACGTGGAAGAGAAGCAGGACATGAGCCGCTTCATCCTCGACGTGAACGACGAGTTCGGCGCGACCATCGTTCTCATCGAACACGACATGGGCGTGGTGATGGACATCTCCGACCGCGTGGTGGTGCTGGACTACGGCAAGAAGATCGGCGACGGCACGCCGGATGAAGTGCGGAACAACGAAGACGTGATCCGGGCGTACCTGGGTGTGGAGCACTGACGCCATGCCCAAACGCACCCGGATGAATTGCTCCTTCCCCTCCCGGGGGAAGGCTGGGATGGGGGCACGACAGCCCTCGCAACACAACCGCGCCACATCAAGCGCCGCGTGCCCCCACCCCAACCCTCCCCCGGAAGGGGAGGGAGAAAAACAAGAAAGAAACTGACATGGGCTTTTTCCTAGAGACATTGTTTGGCGGCCTCATGGTCGGCATGCTCTATTCGCTGATCGCCATCGGCTTCGTGCTGATCTACAAGGCCTCGGGCGTCTTCAACTTCGCACAAGGCGCGATGGTCCTGTTCGCGGCACTCGCCATGGCGCGCTTCTCCGAATGGTTCCCGCTGTGGTTCGGCTTCCAGAGCCTGATCCTCGCGAACATCCTGGCCTTCATCGCGGCCATGGCGGTGATGGTGGTGGTGGCCTGGCTCATCGAGCGGCTCGCGCTCAGCAAGCTGGTGAACCAGGAAGGCATCACGCTGCTGATGGCCACGCTGGGCATCGCCTACTTCCTCGATGGCGTGGGCCAGACGATCTTCGGCAACGACATCTACAAGATCGACGTGGGCATGCCCAAGGAACCGCTGATGGTGTTCGAAGGCACCTTCCAGGGCGGCCTGCTGCTGAGCCAGGAAGACCTGGTCGCTGCGGCGGTGTCGGCGGCGCTCGTGGTGGTGCTGGCCATCTTCTTCCAGAAGACCGCCACCGGCCGCGCGCTGCGCGCAGTGGCCGACGACCACCAGGCGGCGCAGTCCATCGGCATTCCGCTCAAGCGCATCTGGGTGATCGTGTGGTCGGTGGCCGGCTTCTCGGCGCTGGTGGCCGGGATCATCTGGGGCTCGAAACTCGGTGTGCAGTTCTCGCTCTCGCTGGTCGCGCTGAAGGCGCTACCGGTGGTGATCCTCGGCGGGCTTACCTCGATTCCGGGCGCGATCATCGGCGGCCTCCTGATCGGCATGGGCGAGAAGCTGTCTGAAATCTATCTCGGCCCCATGCTCGGTGGCGGCATCGAGATCTGGTTTGCCTACGTGCTGGCGCTCGTCTTCCTGCTGGTGCGGCCCCAGGGCCTGTTCGGCGAAAAAATTATTGATCGCGTATGAAATACGAGATCAATAATTTTTCGGTGGAGGCTAACTTGCAAAGCAAGTTAAGCGAAGCGGGCCGTAACCAAAAGATCATCGATCGGGTCTGACATGTTCTACAGAGAAAACGGCCAGTTCAAGTCGAGCTACAGGGCCGACCAACAGATCCTCCCCATCGCTCAGGACCGCATCGCGATGCTGGTGCTGCTGCTCGTGGCCTTCATCGTGGTGCCGCTGGGCGTGTCCGACTACTGGATGCGCGCCATCCTCACGCCCTTCCTGATCCTGTCGCTCGCGGCGCTCGGCCTCAACATCCTGGTGGGCTACTGCGGCCAGATCTCGCTGGGCACCGGCGCCTTCATGGCGGTGGGCGCGTACGCGGCCTACAACTTCCAAGTGCGCATCGACGGCATGCCGCTCATCGCCTCGCTGCTGCTGGGCGGGCTGTGCGCAACGGTGATCGGCGTGCTCTTCGGCATTCCGAGCCTGCGCATCAAGGGCCTGTACCTCGCGGTGGCCACGCTGGCCGCTCAGTTCTTCACCGACTGGGCGTTCCTGCGCATCCAGTGGTTCACCAACAACTCGTCCTCGGGTTCGGTGAGCGTGGCGGGGCTCAATGTGTTCGGCGTGCCGATCGAGTCGCCGGTGCAGAAGTACCTGTTCTGCCTCGTCTTCGTGGTGGTGTTCGCGCTGCTCGCCAAGAACCTGGTGCGCAGTGCCATCGGCCGCGAATGGATGGCGATGCGCGACATGGACGTGGCCGCCGCGGTGATCGGCATCCGCCCGGTGTACGCCAAGCTCACGGCCTTTGCGGTGAGCAGCTTCATCGTCGGTGTGGCCGGCGCGCTGTGGGGCTTCATCCACCTGGGTGCGTGGGAGCCGGCGGCCTTCAGCATCGACCGCTCGTTCCAGCTGCTGTTCATGGTGATCATCGGCGGGCTCGGCTCGATCATGGGCAGCTTCTTCGGCGCTGCTTTCATCGTGCTGCTGCCGCTCTTTCTGAACCAGCTGCCCGCGTGGCTGGGCTTCTCGATTTCCACCGCACTGGCCTCGCACCTGGAGACCATGATCTTCGGCGCGCTGATCGTGTTCTTTTTGATCGTCGAGCCGCACGGCCTCGCGCGGCTGTGGTCCACGGCCAAGGAGAAGTTGCGGCTCTGGCCCTTCCCGCACTGACAACGCATTCCGAGAGTTCCCGTTCGTTCGTTCGTAAAAAACCCGGCACCGAGGTGCCCACAAAAGGAGACAGGCATGAAACTGAAATCGCTCGCTCTGACCGCCGCCCTGGTGGCCAGCACCCTCGGCGCCATGCTCGCGCCATCGATCGCGCAGGCGCAGGCCAAGGAGCAGTTCTTCCCGCTGCTGGTCTACCGCACCGGCCCCTACGCGCCCAACGGCACGCCGTGGGCGAACGGCAAGCAGGACTACATCAAGTACGTCAATGCCACCGGCGGCATCAACGGCGTGAAGCTCGCCTACGAAGAGTGCGAGACCGGCTATGCCACCGACAAGGGCGTGGAATGCTACGAGCGCCTGAAGGGCCGTCCGGGCGTCGCGCTGTTCGATCCGCAAGCCACCGGCATCACCTTTGCGCTGACCGACAAGGTGCCCACCGACAAGGTCCCGCTGATCACGCTGGGCTACGGCCTCTCGGCCTCGCAGGACGGCGGCGTGTTCAAGTGGAACTTCCCGCTGATGGGCAGCTACTGGACCGCGGCCGACATCCTGATCCAGCACATCGGTAAAAAAGAAGGCGGCATGGACAAGCTCAAGGGCAAGAAGATCGCCCTCGTGTACCACGACTCGCCGTTCGGCAAGGAGCCGATTCCGCTGCTGCAGGAGCGCGCCAAGCAGAACGGCTTCGAACTCTCGCTGATCCCCGTGACCGCGCCCGGCGTGGAACAGAAATCGGCCTGGCTGCAGGTGCGCCAATCGCGTCCCGACTTCGTGCTGCTGTGGGGCTGGGGCGTGATGAACTCCACCGCCCTGAAGGAAGCCGTGGCCACGGGCTACCCGCGCGAGAAGATGTACGGCGTGTGGTGGGCCGGCGCAGAACCCGACGTGAAGGACGTGGGCACCAACGCCAAGGGCTACAACGCGCTCGCGCTCAATACCTCGGGCACGCAGCCCAAGGTGATCCAGGACATCCTCAAGCAGGTGCACGACAAGGGCCAGGGCACGGGTCCGAAGGACGAAGTGGGCTCGGTGCTCTACACGCGCGGCGTGATCATCCAGATGCTCGGCGTCGAGGCCGTCAAGCGCGCGCAGGAGCGCTTCGGCAAGGGCAAGGTCATGACCGGCGAGCAGGTGCGCTGGGGCATGGAGAACCTCGCGCTCGACCAGAAGAAGCTTGACGCGCTGGGCTTCTCGGGCGTGATGCGTCCGGTGAGCACCTCGTGCCAGGACCACATGGGCTCGAGCTGGGCGCGCGTGCACACCTGGGACGGTGCGAAGTGGGGTGGCATGTCGGACTGGTACGAGGCCGACGAACAGATCATCAAGCCGATGGTGAAGGCGGCCGCCGAGAAGTACGCTGGCGAGAAGAAGCTGACGCGCCGCGAAGCAGCGGATTGCCAGTCTTGAGCTAACCCCCAGGCTGCGCGCACTTCGTGTCGCTTCTCCCACCCCCTTGCAGGGGGCAACACCTGCGGCCCGGCAAAGCCGGTTCCGCGGTGTTCCCCGAAGGGTGGTGGGTCAAGCGGGCATCTGAAAGAGCAGCGTCGTTGTTCTTTCGAATGCTTCGGACCACACCATGAGCGAACCCAACATCCTTCTCAACGTCAACGGCATCGAGGTCATCTACAACCACGTGATCCTCGTGCTCAAGGGCGTCTCGCTCACCGTGCCCGAAGGCGGCATCGTGGCGCTGCTCGGCGGCAACGGCGCGGGCAAGACGACCACGCTGCGCGCGGTGAGCAACCTGCTTGCGGGCGAACGCGGCGCGGTGACCAAAGGCACCATCGAATTGCGCGGCGACCGCATCGAGGCGCTGTCGCCAGCCGAACTGGTCAAGCGCGGGCTGATCCAGGTGATGGAAGGCCGCCACTGCTTCGCCCACCTGACCATCGAGGAGAACCTGATGACCGGCGCCTACACGCGCACCGATGGCAAGGCAGCGGTGCAGCAGACGCTGGAGAAGGTCTACGCGTATTTCCCGCGCCTGAAGACACGCCGTACCTCGCAGGCGGCCTACACATCCGGCGGCGAGCAGCAGATGTGCGCCATCGGCCGCGCGCTGATGGCCAACCCGACGATGGTGCTGCTGGACGAACCCTCGATGGGCCTCGCGCCGCAGATCGTGGAAGAGGTGTTCGAGATCGTGAAAGACCTCAACACCAAGGAACACGTGACCTTCCTCCTGGCCGAGCAGAACACCAACATGGCGCTGCGCTACGCCGACTACGGCTACATCCTGGAGAACGGCCGCATCGTGATGGACGGCGAGGCCAAGAGCCTGCGCGAGAACGAGGACGTGAAGGAGTTCTACCTCGGTGTTGGCGGTGCCGATCGCAAGAGCTTTCGCGATGTGAAGAGCTACAAGCGGCGCAAGAGGTGGCTGGCTTGAAAGGTCTGTGTGCCGTTGCCCGGGGTGCGATCACGCCGACGGGGTGCCTTGCTCCGCGAATGTCCCCCGCCTTCGGCTCCTCCTTGATTTCGCTGCGCAAGGCACCCCATCAGCGCGCTCGTCATGCGCAGCGGTCGTTGATCGGCTCCACACCAGCAGCGTGTCCAGGTGCACAGGGCATCGGGTGCTTCCCGCAGCGAAATCAAGGAGGAGGGGCGAAGCCCCGGGGGACATTCGCGGAGGGAAGTACCCGGTGGCCTGTGCACCCGCCCCTGAACTGAACAACACCCGTCGGCAAAGACACTGAACAGAAACGATGAAGGGTACGGACATGACCGACCACTACGACAAGCTAGAAATCCGCGACCCCGCCGAGCGCGAGCGCGACCTGCTCGCCGCTTTGCCGAAGCAGATCGCGCAGGCACAGACAGCCACGTCCGCGTTCCAGAAGATCCTCGACGGCGTGAAGCCCGCGGACGTCACGACACGTGAGGCGCTCGCCAAACTACCGGTCACGCGCAAATCGGAATTGCTCGAACTGCAGAAGGCACGCCGCGCCGACGACCCCTTCGGTGGCTTCGCATCGATCGTGCGCGGCCCGCGCATGCCGCGCATCTTCGCGAGCCCCGGCACCATCTACGAACCCGAGGGCGAAGCGCGCGACTACTGGCGCACCGCGCGGGCGTTGCATGCGGCGGGCTTTCGCAGCGGCGAGCTGATTCACAACAGCTTCAGCTACCACATGACACCGGCCGGCTCGATCATGGAGAGCGGTGCGCATGCCATGGGCTGTACCGTGTTCGCGGGCGGCACCGGGCAGACCGAGCAACAGCTCGAGGCCATCGTTGACCTCAAGCCCGAAGGCTATGCGGGCACGCCGAGCTTCCTGAAGATCCTGCTGGAGAAAGCCGAGGAGAAAGGCCAGAAGCTGCCCTCGCTCACCAAGGCCCTGGTCTCGGGCGAAGCCTTTCCGCCGAGCCTGCACGACTGGATTGCCGCGCACGGTGTGCGTGGCACGCAGTGCTACGCCACCGCCGACCTCGGCCTCATCGCGTACGAGACCAGCGCGCGCGAAGGCCTGGTGATCGACGAGGGCGTGCTGGTCGAGATCGTGCGCCCGGGCACCGGCGACCCCGTGCCCGATGGCGAGGTGGGCGAGATCGTCGTCACCAGCTTCAACCCCGACTATCCGCTGGTGCGCTTCGGCACCGGCGACCTCTCGGCCGTGCTCGCGGGCACCTGCCCCACCGGCCGAACCAACAAGCGCATCAAGGGCTGGATGGGCCGTGCCGACCAGACGACCAAGGTGCGCGGCATGTTCGTGCATCCGTCGCAGGTGGCGGAGATCGCGCGGCGCTTTCCGGAGATCGTGCGCGCGCGGCTCGTTGTGTCGGGCGAGATGGGCGACGACCAGATGACCTTCAGGCTCGAATGCGCGGGCGTGCCGGACGGGCTCGATGCGCGCATTGCCGATGCGGTGCGCGAAGTGACCAAGCTGCGCGGCACCATCGAGCTGGTGGCGCCGGGCATGCTGCCGAACGACGGCAAGGTGATCGAGGACGCGCGCAGCTACAAGTAGCGGCGGTACAACCAGCGCGTGACACCGCGCATGAGCATCACCAGGAGCACCAGATAGATCGCCGCCAGCGCCAAGATGTAGTCGAGCATCTTGCTGCCACCGGGCAGGCCAACGTCGCGCGTGATCCACAGCATCCAGCCAACGGCGATGCCAATGCAGGTGAGCTGCAACAGCACGAAGGCCAGCGCGGCGGCAGCCACGGCGCGGAACGGATGCGCCTCGGCCCGCGCGGCCTGCGACGCAGCGCCGAGCCAGGCACCCCAGAACGCCAGCGCGCCGGCCAACAAAGCAATCGCGACCCAGCCGAGCAGGAGCGGTGCTGCATCCAGTCCGGCGTGCGCATCGCTCCACCTGAGCGCCATGCTGCCGATCCACAGCTGAAGCCACACGAACACGGCCGCGCCGACGAAGGCGATCGCGCGCCGCGGCGATGCGACCACGTCGCTATTTCCCGGGATGTCGACCAGCTCGCTCGCCTGCACGGTGCGGCCGCCCTTGCGCAATGCGAACCATGCGGCGAACCAGACGCCGGCCACCAGCATGACCGCATGGACGATCGACTGGATCAGCATCGCAGTGACCATCCGGGAGCGCACGCTGACCACGCCGAACAGCGCCTCCAGCGATCCGTCCGGCATGAAGCGCATCTCCAACCGAAAGAGCAAGGGGCTGAGCACGAAAGCCTGCAGAACAAGCACCCCCAGGTACGCCAGCGCGAAGCGGCTTCCCGGATTGAGGATGCGGGCCAGGCTGGCGGCGCCTCGCTCCTCGAGCGCGTTGCGCGCATGGCTCCAGGCCAGGGTGGCGGCCAGCAGCCCGGCTGCTCCGGCGTGGAAGAGCAATGGGATCCATACGCTCGCCCTTGCGTAATGGTTGCGCAACGTCTCGCTACCGATCAGAAGTGGCAGAAGTTGCAGGAACGTGGTCGCAACGAAGAGCGCCGCATGAAGGCCTGCCGCAAGCCATGCGAAGTCGCGGGGCAAGCGCAGTGCGCGCTCGCCGAAAGGGTTTGTCGCCATGGAAATACTTATCCGATCACTGCGGGCGCAGCCTGGAAGCGCGATAGAGCCAGCCCACGGTCGAACGCGTCAGCATCACCATCAGGACCACGTAGATGACCGCCAGCCCTACCGCCGGGCCCACGATGTCGTTCACGTGACCGGGCCGCAGGACCCACAGCATCCACGCGATGGCAATGGCGATGCAGACCAGCTGCAGCAGCACGAAGGCCAGCGCCGACGAGGCGATGGCGCGCAGCGGCCGCGGCTGCGCGGCCTCGCGCGCGCCCATCCAGGCGCCCCAGAACGTCAGTGCGAGGACCACCAGCGGCGCGACGATCCAACCCAGCACGAGCGGGCCGGCGCCTGGAGCCTGCTGCATGCCGATCCAGCCCTGGAACAGGCTGCTCATCAACATCTGCAGGCACACGAAGAACACGCCGACCACCCAGGCGATCACAGCGCGCGGAGACGACGGGAAAGAAGCCGCGGGTGCCGAGGTAGCCACATCGCCGCCGCTGCCGCCGGATCGGCGCTGCAGCGCCAGCCAGCAGGCGAACCACGCGATCAGGGCCACCAGCACCAGCTGCAACACCGAACTCAGCGCGAAGACAAAGCCCGCCGCGGCGATCGAGCCCGCGGTGTTCTGGATATAGGACAGCGCCACTTGGTGGATCAGCGGCGCCAGGACATAGCCCTGCACAAGCACCAGCAGCAAGAAGACGACCCCGAAGATGCCGCGGGCACCGGCGGGACGCGCCAACTCGGCGGGGCCATGGCGATCGAGTGCATGGCGTGCGAAGCACCAGGCCAGCAGGGCTGCGAACGCCCAGTTCATGACGGCCGAGGACAGCATCGGCACCAGGGCTCGCGCCGTGGTGTAGAGCCGGCGCATGTCTTCGGCATAAGGCGACCAGATCAGCTGCGCGCCGATGCCGGCCACTGCGACACCGGCCTGGATGGCCAGCGCGATCAGCGCGAGGTCTCTGGGCAGGCGCTGCACGCGCTCGAGGGAGGATGTCGTCATTCGGGATACCTTCGCCTTACATGGCACGCAATGCGGCCGGCGGGGGCCGCGGTGCGCGAGAACGGCGAGGGTATCGGATTGCGACAGGTGCGCGCGAACGCGGCCTCCTCAATGCGCGAGTTCGGTATCGGCGTCGTGCGGCATGGGGCCCACGTACACCGATTGCGGCCGGATCAGCCGCCCCTTCTTCACCTGCTCTCGCGCATGCGCCACCCATCCGCTCACACGACCGGCCGCGAACACGCAGGTGAAGCTCTCGCGGCCGAAGCCCAGCGCTTCGAGCAGCAGCGCGGTGTAGAACTCGACGTTGGTTTCCAGCGCGCGGTCGGGCTTCTTCTCGCGCAGGATGGCGAGCGCGGCCCGCTCCGCCGCTTCGGCCAGTTCGAAGCGCGCGGCGTTGACGCCGCCTTCGACGCTCAGTCGGCGCAGCGCCCCCTTGAGCGCATCGGCACGCGGATCGCGCACGCGGTAGATGCGATGGCCGAAGCCCATGAGGCGCTGGCCGCTGGCCACCGCGTCTTCGAGCCAGTGGCGCGCGTTGGCGGCAGTGCCGATGGCATCGAGCGCATCGAGCACCGGGCCGGGCGCGCCGCCGTGCAACGGACCCTTGAGCGCGCTGATGCCGGCAAGCACGGCCGATGCCAGGCCCGCACCCGTCGATGCGACCACGCGCGCCGCGAAGGTCGAGGCGTTGAGGCCGTGGTCGCACACCGTCACGAGGTACGTGTCGAGCGCAGCCGCCTGCGCGGCCGTGGGTGTGCGACCGTGGAGCATGCGCAGCATGTCGACGGCGTACGGCAGCGATTCGTCGGGCGCAAGGGCCGGCACGCCGAGGCGCCAGCGCATCACGGCTGCGGTGTAGACGGCGGGCGCCGCGACCAGCCGCAGCGCCGTGGCGAGGTCATCGCCATCGGGCAGCCGCGCAAGCAGCGCGCGCACCGCTTCGATGGGCGGCATCTTGCGCAGCACCGCGTCGTCGTTGAGCTGCAGGCGCTCGAAGGCTTCGCGGCGTGCGCGGCCGAGTGCGCTGCGCAGGGCCTCCGCTTGGGGCACGGTGTCGAAGAAGCCCTGGAAGAGCAGTGCCACCACGTCTTCGTAGCGCCAGCGCTGCGCGATCTCGTCGAGCTGGTGCCCGCGGATCACCAGCCGGCCGGCTGCGCCGTCCACTTCAGAAAGCACCGTGTGCGCGGCCACCACGCCTTCGAGACCATCGTCGTTGTTCATCGTTTCGTACTCCTGGGTTATCACGATGACATCGATTCTGTCGGCGCTAACATTGACGTCAATCTTGATCCATTCCATCAACATGACCAAGGCACCCCTCTGGCTCCCCGCCGCCGAAGCGCTCGACCTGATGCAGGTGCGCCCGCAGACGCTCTACGCGAGCGTGAGCCGCGGCCGCATCCGCGCCAAGCCCGACGCGGCGGACCCGCGCCGCAGCCTCTATCACCGCGACGACGTGCAGCGCATCGCGGCGCGCACGCGCGGCCGCCGCAGCAGCGAGACGGTGGCGAGCGAGGCCATCCAGTGGGGCGAGCCGGTGCTGCCCTCCGCAGTGTCGACGGTGGCCGACGGGCGGCTCTGGTATCGCGGGCAAGACGCCTGCGAACTGGCCGGGCATGCCACGCTCGAAGACGTCGCGGGCCTGTTGTGGGAGAGTGCGCCGCCGCACTTCGTGGCCACGGATTCCGGGCAGGCGCACGCCAAGGGGGCAACGCCATTGCAGGCCGGCTTGCTCGCACTCGCTGCTCGTGCGGCCGCCGATCCGCCTTCGCGCGGTCGCTCGCGCAGCGTGCTGCAAGCTGAAGCAGCCGACGTGATCGGCACGCTCGCCGATGCGTTGCTGGGCCCGTCATCGCGCGCATCCCATCTGCACACGCGGCTGGCCGCGGCATGGCGCCGCCCACGCGCGGCCGATGTGCTGCGCCGCGCGCTCGTGCTGATGGCCGACCACGAACTCAACGCATCGACCTTCGCTGCACGCGTGACCGCCTCCACGGGCGCTTCACTCGCGGCGTGTTTGCTCACCGGCCTCTCCACGCTGACCGGGCCCTTGCACGGCGGCGCCGCGGCGGCCGTGCAGGCCCTGATGCGCAGCGTCACGGCGCTCGGCAGCGACGCGGCAGTTCGCGAATGGCTGGCGCACGACCGGCCGCTCGCGGCCTTCGGACATCCGCTCTATCCCGCGGGCGACGCGCGCTGCACCGTGTTGCTCCAGGTCATCGAACTGCCGCCCGCCTTCGCATCGCTGCGCGCTACGGGCGAGAAGCTGCTGGGCGAAGCGGCGAACATCGACTTCGCCCTGGCCGCGATGGCCGCCGTGCACAAGCTGCCTGCCGACGCGCCGCTGATGCTGTTCGCGCTTGCGCGCACCGTCGGCTGGACGGCGCACGTGCTCGAGCAGCAGGCCACGGGGCAGCTGATCAGGCCGCGTGCCCGCTACACGGGCCCGGAACTCGCGCGCTGAGCGCCGTCGGTTTTCAGTGGATGGCGGCTTCGTAGGCGAGCTCGAACAGCTTCCTCATCTCGCGATTGAATGCAGGCAGGTCGTCCGGCTTGCGGCTCGTCACGAGATTGCTGTCGACCACGACCTCCTTGTCGCTCCATTGCGCACCGGCGTTCTGCAGGTCGACGCGCAGCGAGGGCCAGGAGGTCATCTTGCGGCCCTTGATGCCGTCCGCGTCGATCAACGTCCAGGGGCCGTGGCAGATCGCGGCAATCGGTTTGTCCGCATCGAGGAAAGCGCGCACGAAGGCCACCGCCTTCTCGTCGATGCGCAGTGCATCGGGGTTGATGACGCCGCCGGGCAGCAGCAGGGCATCGAAGTCTTCGGCCTTCGCGGCCGCGAGTGGCACATCGACTTCGAAGCTGTCGGCCGGATCGTGGTGGTTCCAGCCGCGCACGCTGCCGTCCATGGGCGAGACGATCTGCGTGAGCGCGCCGGCAACGTCCAGCGCCTTGCGCGGTTCGGTCATCTCGACCTGTTCGAAGCCGTCGGTGACGAGGATCGCGACCTTCATTCCGTCGAGCGACGAAGTGGTGATGGTGGGCATCGGTGAGGTTCCTTCTGGAAGGTTGAGGGTGGGTTTCGAAAGCAACGAAGTTCCACCCTAGGCCCCACGCCCGCAGCACGCATCGGCGTGCGCCGGGTCCGCCTGTCGGACAGTTGGACGGGCGGCAACCTTCTCTTACGACGCTTTACCTTGCGCCGGTACAGGCCAGCACGTGCGAGCGGCGTCTGTTACTTGCGGCAGGCAATCGGCAGGACCTTTGCAGACAGGCCGCCGCCGGCCGTGCAGTGCCACTCGACGCCGTCGTCGACAGCCGAGGGCTCCATGCGCAGCGTGCCCTTGGCGGTCTCCACTTCCAGCACCATCGTGTCGGAATCGAGCTTCAAGGCCGAGCCGTCGGGCAGGGTTTGCGGCGCACCGGCGGCTTCGAGGGAATCGGGAATCTCCTGCTTTTCCTTGTAGTAGGTGCCAAGCGTCTCGCGCACCGGCGCTGCGTCGGTCCAGGCCTTCGAGACGACGGTGCGCGACTGGTACTCCTGGTAGGCCGGAAAGGCCACCGCCGCCAGGATGCCGATGATTGCCACGACCATCAGCAGGGCGAGCGCACCACCGCCCGCACGGCCGGTGTTGGGCACGAAGATCGCGAGCACGTAAGCCAGCGGGTTGCGGCCCGGCAGCTTCGCGGCCGGATCGATGGCGCGCGCCACGCGCTTGGTGAGCCAGGGATAGCCGCCGATCAGTTCGTGGAACGAAGCCCAGAAGCCGCTGTTGCCCGCCGACTGGTCGGCATAACGCTGCAGGTCGACGTTGCGCCACTGCTGCGCGCCGGCGGCCAGCGCCACCAGCGCGCGGGGTGCCGAGTCGGGTTCCTCGCAGCAGGCGGCGCCGTGCAGGTCGCAGGTGTATTCCTGCGCACGCGAATAGGCCGCGCCCAGCAGCGGCAGCCAGAGCACCGGCATGCGCCAGATGTGGCCCGTGAGGTGGCGTTGCTTGATGTGGCCGAGCTCGTGGCCGATGTAGAAGTTGATGCCGTCGGGCTGGGTTTCCATGGCATCGACCACGTCGGACAGCAGCACCACGAAGTCGCGCCCGAAGAAGCGGGTGGCAAAGGCGTTGAAGATGCCGTCGCCGTGCAGCAGGTAGGCCTCTGGCGGGTTCTCGATGCCGAGATAACCGCAGCAGGCCCTGAAGCGCGCATGCAGCTCGGGCAGCTGGGTGGGCGAAAGCTTCACGGCCGTGCCTTTGATCCAGGCGATGAAGGCCGACTGTGCGAACACGTAGGCGATGAAGCCCAGCAGCACGTACACGAGGGCGATGCCCAGGGTGCCCAGCACCAGCAGCCCCCAGATCAGCACGCCCAGGCCGAGCGTGATGTTGCCGAGCCAGCGCTCGCGCGGGTAGACCAGTGGATCCATTGGAATTTCCTCCTCGATGCGGCCCGTGCGGGTCCGCGTTGTTGTGGTTGTTTTCGCGCCCCCCCGGCGCGTCTTCGGGTGACGATCATGCCGCACAAGGCGTCGATTCAGATACGAACCTAAGGGCTATTCGGGATAGGTCAGGTGTTGGTCAGCCTATAAGATCGCGGCCGTTTTCCATTCAACCCGTCCCCGGAGACTTCATGAAGAAATTGCTTGCCCTTGCGGCGATCGCCGCTGCCGCCGTCGGCGCCCACGCCCAGGATTTCCCCGCGGGCAAGACCGTCACGCTGGTGGTGCCTTTCGCCGCTGGCGGGCCGACCGACCGCGTCGCGCGCGACCTGGCCGAAGCCATGCAGAAGACGCTGGGCACCACCATCGTGGTGGACAACACCGCCGGCGCCGGCAGTTCCATCGGCACCGCCAAGGTGGCGCGCGCCAACCCCGACGGCTACACGCTGCTCCTGAACCACATCGGCATGTCCACGATGCCGGCGCTTTATCGCAAGCTGCCGTTCAACGTCGAGACCGACTTCGAGTACCTGGGCATGGTCAACGAAGTGCCGATGACGCTGATCGGCAAGCCGGGACTGCCCGCCAACAACTACAAGGAACTGACGGCCTGGATCGCAGCCAACAAGGGCAAGATCAACCTGGGCAACGCCGGCCTGGGCGCCGCCTCGCACCTGTGCGGCCTGCTCTTCCAGAGCGCGATCAAGGTCGAGATGACGCCGGTTCCCTACAAGGGCACCGCACCGGCCATCGCCGACCTGCTGGGCGGCCAGATCGATCTGCTGTGCGACCAGACCACCAACACCACCTCGCAGATCGAGGCCAAGAAGGTCAAGGCCTATGCCGTGACCACCGCCAAGCGCCTGACCACGCCGGCACTGAAGGACCTGCCCACGCTGGCCGAATCGGGCCTGAAGGACTTCGAGGTGTCGATCTGGCACGGCATGTACGCGCCCAAGGGCACGCCGGCACCGGTGCTCAAGAAGCTGAACGAAGCCATCACGGCCGCCCTGAAGGACCCGGGCTTCATCAAGCGCGAAGAAGCGCTGGGCGCGGTGATCACCACCGACAAGCGCACCCAGCCGGCCGAGCACAAGAAGTTCGTCTCGGCTGAAATTGCCAAGTGGGGTCCGATCATCAAGGCGGCTGGCGTCTACGCTGACTGATCTTCACGATCTTCTCCAATAAGAAAGCCGCCGGCCCTCGGGACCGGCGGCTTTTTTATGGCAGTGACAGCGGGAGAAAACTCAGGGCGTGACGGTCCAGACTTCGAAGTTCTTGCGCACGTCGACCTGGCGCGCGGTGCGTGCCGAGAAGATGAAGGTGCTCAGCGAGGTGCCTTCGGCGTACTGGTAGCTGCTGTTGTTGGCCGGGGCGCAATGCGGATCGGGCAACGGCGCCACCGGCACGCAGTAGACGATGGCCTTGCGGTTGGTGTTGCGCACGGTGACGGTCTCGCTGAAGCGGGCGCTGCTCGGGCCCGGGGCGCGGCCGAAGACGCCGAGCGACGTCGGCGCGAGCGCACCGGCCGGCACCACCCAGGCGTCCAGATTGCCTTCGGCGCTGAAGTCGGCGTTGTTGGGCTCCACGAGGCTGGTCGGACCGAACACGATGCCGCGCGCGCTGCCTTGGCTTTCGGCGAGCAGGTCCGCACGCACCGAGGGCACGAGCTCCACCAGGGGCGTCTGCACGGCTTCGGCGATGGTCGGCACGCGGGAGAAGGTGCGCACGTACTGCACCACGTTCGGCGTTGCGCCGTCCGCGCGGAAGAACTCCAGCTTCCACACCGTCTGGTCAGGGATCTTGCGCAGGTCCTCGTCGCCAATGAACGGGCTGGCGAAGAGATTGGCGCTCTCGAAGTCGTTCGGGCTGCCCGGCTGCGCCGGATCGAGGTAGCGCGCCGACATGCGCCAGACCGCGGAGTTCAGGCCCGAGGCGATGGTGCCGTCCGGCGTGAGCACCAGCGAGTTCAGGCCGCTCTTGGGCACCAGCACCAGTTGGCGGCCGGGCAGCGACTCGGTCGTGGCCACCACCTTCGCGAAGATCGGGTTGCCCATGCCGTCGCGCACGTTGTCCACCGAGATGGCGTAGCCGACCGAATGGAACACCAGGTTCTGGTGCTTCAGGTAGTCCTTCTTCTCCAGCTGCGGCCGCACGAACGCACGGTAGGTGTCCGCGTTGCCCGTGAGCTTGAGCGCGCCGTCGACCACCCTCGCGTTGAAGATGTCGTTGTCGGTGTTGCCCAGGATGTCGGTCCAACGGTAGGTCAGTGCGATGTCGCCGTTCTTGTAGAAGTATTCGAAGTTGCCGCGGTCGTGCTTCAGGTTGGTCGGGCCGAAGCGAAAGAGGCTGTCGAACGAGCGACGCGCACCGCCCGCCACGCGGCCGATGGGCACACCGGCCGCCACGAAGTTCTCCGGGTTGTCGCCCACGAAGAGCGTGCGGCATTCGGGGGCGACCACATTGGCCGCGGTGCCGAACGCGTTGCCGTCCGGGTTGAGCGGGCTGTTCACCCGCTGGTTGAGCGGCAGCGCATAGCAGGCGTTGATGCGCTCGAGCAGCGCCTGCACCATGGCCGGCGTGGGCAGTGGCGTCTCCAGCGAGATGGTCGCCAGGCCCTCGACCGGCGCGATGGTGGCATCGTCGCTGCGGAAGACCAGCGACACCGGCTTGCCGGCGTCGTCCGTGGGCTGGCCCTTCACGGTGATCTCGATGTTGGCCGCGGCGCCATCGGGGCGCACGGAGACGCTGATCGTGTCCAGCACGCGGTCCTGCCCGGTGCCGTTGGCCTGGAACTCGCCGCTCATCGGATCGATGCTCGTGTTGAGCGCGTCAAGCAGCGGCTGCAGCGCCGCCACGAGCTTGGCCACCTTGTCGCTGATCGAGCCGGCCGTGACCGCGCCGGCATCGGCCTGGATCGCCGCGGCCAGCTTCGACGGGTCGCCGTTGGGCGCAAGCTGCGCCACGACGATGGTGGTCAGCGGCGTCACGTTGGTGGTGCCAGTGGCGGTGCTCGCAGTGGTGCTGTAAAGGGTGAGGTCGTCGCGCACGGCCTGGATCACCAGCGGCGCCTTGGTGCCGGCGGGCAGCGAGCAGGTGTAGGTGCCTTCGGGCGTGACCGGCACTTCGCAGACCTTGGCGCCGGTCTGGTCGAACACCGTGAGCGCCGCGCCGACGAAGGCCGCGCCGGTGGCGACGGTGCCGCTGAGCGTCGTGCTGGCCGCGGCGGGCGGATCGCCGCCACCGTTGCCGCCCGAGGCCGGCGGGATGAAGCCGAAGCCACCACCACCACCGCCCCCGCCACCCCCTCCGCATGCGGCGAGAAGCGCCAGCGTGACGATGGACAGGGCATGGGGGATCTTGCGGTTGAGATGTGGCATCTGGGGACTCTTCGAAAAGGTTGAAAACTCCGGACCTCCCGGGGGTCCGCAAACAATAGCTTTCACTTTTCAAAGAAAGAATGATGCAAATGCACCATTCTTGAAACGCGTCGACCGCTACCCCGGCGCCTCAGGAAAAGAATGGAAAGTACGCATCCGTGAATCACGGAAACATGGGATGCGGTACCCCTCCGGTGCGGGAAAACTGCACCGATGACCTCCCCGGTACTGCAAGACTTCAGCATGCTGCTGCTGCAGCTCTACCGGCTGTCGCACGAGTTGCCGATCGACGCGTTCCAGGACGCCGCGCTCGAACTGGTCAAGCCGGTGCTGCCCTTCGACGCGTCGATGTGGGGCACGGCCACCACGGCCGCCGAGGGCATCGACGTGCACACGCTGCACCTGCACCGCAAGACGCCCGAGATGATGATGGAGTACGACAACTTCAAGCACCTGGACTCCGCGGCCGCGAGCTTCTTCGGCAAGGGTCACGGCACGCGGGGCTTCCACTCGAAAAGCTGGTGGAGCGGGCCGGAGTACGCGCCGTTCCTGGACTACGTGCAGCGCTACGACCAGAACAACATCTTCATCACGATGGACAGCGACCCGCGGTCCAACTTCATGCACTGGTTCTCGCTGTTCCGCGCCGACCCCGACGCGCACTGCAAGCCCGAGGAGGTGAGCCTCCTGGCGAGCCTGTCGCCGCACCTGATGCAGGCGCTGGCGCTCAACCGCATCGTCCATCTCGACCGTCTGGAGGCCGGCAGCCAGGCCGCAAGCGGCTCGGCCATCGGCGACCTGCGCGGCGTGCTCTATCACGCCGACAACTTCTTCGAGACGACGCTGAAGACGGAGTGGCCGTCATGGCACGGGCGCACGCTGCCCGATGCGCTGCTCAAGCACTTCCTGCACGGCCACGCGCGCTACAGCGGGCACGCGATCGTGGTCACGCACCGCGTGGAGCAACGCCTGCTGTTCCTGAAAAGCCGCATGCGCTGCCGCGCCGACAGCCTCACGCCGCGCGAGCACACCATCGCCGAACTGCTGGCGCGCGGCGACACGCACAAGGACATCGCCGTCATCCTGAGCCGCTCGCCGGCCACGGTGCGCAACCACATCCAGTCGATCTACGACAAGCTGGAGGTGGGCAACGTGGCGGGGCTGATCCACGAGTTGCGGCTGGCTGGATGAGGCTCGCCCCCAGGCTTCGCGCACTTCGTGTCGCTTCTCCACCCCCTACCGGGGGCGACACCTGCAGCCCGGCAAAGCGGGTTCTGCGGTGTCCCGCGACTGGATCACGCCAGCTGCATGCAGTGCGCCTTACTTCGGCCGGATCGCGTCCGCCGTCCCCTGAATGAAGGCCTTGATGCTCTCGATGTCCTCCCCCGAGAGCTTGCCCGTGAAGTCGGGCATGCCGCGCGCCATGGCGGGGCCCTTCAGGATGAACTTGTCCAGGTTCTCGATGTAGGCCGAGTCCAGGTAGCCGAGGTTCGGGATGTTGCCACCGCGGTCCACGCCCGGCACGCCATGGCAGAACACGCAGTTGCTCACATAGAGCATGGTGCCGGCCTGCACCTTGGCGGGGTCGTACTTCACGCCCTGCACCAGCTTGTCCATGCGGTACTGCACGAAGTTCGGCATCTTCGCCGTGGCGCCCACCGCGAAGGTGTAGACCGTGCCCGGCCCCTGCCGCTCGGTGGCGCGCTGCGCGAGGCCGTACACGCCGCCCCAACCCACGGCCACCGACACGTACTGCTTGCCATCGACCATGTAGGTCGAGGGCGCCGCGACCACGCCGGTGCCGGTGGGCGTTTCCCACAGCTTCTCGCCGGTCTTGGCGTTGTAGGCCAGGAGCCGCCCGTCGGCCGTGCCCTGGAACACGAGGTTGCCCGCGGTGGTGAGCGTGCCGCCGTTCCATGGCGAGGCGTAGTCCACGCCCCAGGCCTCCTTCTGCGCCACCGGGTCCCAGGCCACGAGCCGGCCGAAGGGCTTGCTCGTGGGCGGCTCCACGTTGGCGAACTTGCCGGTGTTCCAGCCCAGCGCCGCATGCGGCCGGCCCGGTGCGTTCTGGTCGAACTTCCAGTCCTTGTCGTCCATCAGGTTCAGCGGCACGTGCTGCGCCGGCAGGTACGCGTAGCCGGTCTGCGGGTTGAACGACATCGGGTGCCAGTTGTGCGCGCCGAAGGGGCCGGGGATGCTGTCGCCGGGCTTCTCGTTCTGCCGCGCGGCGGCGATCTCGATGGGCCGGCCGTTCTTGTCGTAGCCTGTGGCCCAGTTCACGTCGACGAAATTCTTCGCCGAGATGAACTTGCCGTTGGTGCGGTCGATGACGAAGAAGAAGCCGTTCTTCGGCGCATGCAGCAGCACCTTGCGCGCCTTGCCGTCGAGCTTGACGTTGGCCAGGATCATCGACTGCGTGGAGGTGTAGTCCCAGTTGTCGCCGGGCGTCTCCTGGTAGTGCCACTTGTACTTGCCGGTGTCGGGGTCGAGCGCCACCACCGAGCCGAGGTACAGGTTGTCGCCGCCCTTGGGGCTGCGCGCCTTGGCGGCCCAAGGCGAGCCGTTGCCGGTGCCCACGTACATCAGGTTGAGCTCGGGGTCGAAGGCGAAGCTGTCCCATGCGGTGCCGCCACCGCCGGCTTCCCAGTATTTGCCGCTGGGGTCCCAGGTCTTGGCGGCGCGCGCCATCGATTCGTCCTCGAAGGGCTTGGCCGGATCGCCGGGCACCACGAACCAGCGCCACTTCTGGTCGCCGGTCTTCGCGTCGTAGGCGGTGACGTAGCCGCGCACGCCGTACTCGGCGCCGCCGTTGCCGATGATGACCTTGCCCTTGAAGACGCGCGGCGCGCCGGTGATGGTGTAGCTGCCCTTCTGGCCGTCGATGGTGTTCTTCTCCCACACCTTCTGGCCCGTGGCCGCATCGAGCGCGATGAGCCGGCCGTCGTAGGCGGCGACGTAGACGCGGCCTTCGTACAGCGCCACGCCGCGGTTCACCACGTCGCAGCAGCCTCTGAAGCCTTTGGACTTGTCGACCTGCGGATCGAAGGTCCAGAGCTTCTGCCCGGTGCGCGTGTCGATCGCATGCACCACGCTCCATGACGCAGTGACGTACATGATGCCGTCGACCACCAGCGGCGTGGCTTCCACCCCGCGCGTGGATTCGAGGTTGTACGACCAGACCAGGCCCAGCTGCTTCACGTTGCCCGCGTTCACTTGGTCGAGCTTGCTGAAGCGCGACTCGGCGTAGTCGAGGCCGACGCTGGGCCAGTCGGGTGTCTTCTGCGCCGCGTTGGCGCGGATGAAGTTGCCGTCGACTTTCTTCGCAGCGGCCGCCGCGCGGTCCTGTGCGTTCTGGGCCGTGGCCGTCGATGCGCCCAGGCACAGCAATGCGCCGGCCAGCATGAACAGCCCGGTGATGGTTTTCTTCATCGTGAGTCTCCTTGTGCCTCAAGGATCGTTCGCGCAGACCTTGGGTTCACCCTCGGGATTTCCCCAATCGAGCCTTGTTCCATTGCGGAACACATTCGCTGTGGCCCCCGAACCGAGCGAGGCATCGAGCACCATGGCCCTGAACACGTTCGACAACAGGCTGGGCACGGCGGATGCGCCGCGCCAGCTGTTCACCAGCACGCCCGCGCAGCGCGTGGCGCTCGCGCGGCGGCAGTTCTTCGAAGAGGGCGTGCGGCCCTCGGGCCTTATCGGCGAAGCCGTGCTGCAATCGTGGATGCGCTGCACCCGCACCCATGCCGACCGCCAGCGCATCGTGCCCTTCGATGCCGTCACGCCAAGCCGCCTGCACGCCACGCTCGCACGCAACCGCGAGCTGCTCGACGTGGCGCGGCAGGAACTGGTGCAGATGGAGCACGCGCTCGCCGGCACCGACTGCCGCGTGATCCTCACCGACCGCGAAGGCGTGGTGGTGCACGTCACGCACCAGCCCGCCGCCGCGCACCAGCCGGTGCTGCGCAAGACCGCGCGCGTGGGCGTGAACATCTCCGAGCGCATCGTGGGCACCACCGCGCCCGGCATCGTCGCGAGCACCGGGCAGGCCTGCACCGTCGATGGCGCCGAGCACTACTTCGACGTGCTGCGCGAGATGCAGTGCGCAGCCGCGCCGATCCGCGACGTGACGGGGCGGCTGGCCGGCGTGCTCGACCTCACGGTGGAGGCGCGGCGCTTCGGCTTCGATGCGGCGTCGATGGTGGCGCTTTACGCGACGACGATCGAGAACCGCCTGCTGCAGGCGCAGTCGCGCGACCACCTGATCCTGCGCTTCCAAGCGAGCCCGACGCTGCTGGGCACGCCGCTGGAGGCGCTGGCCGGCATCGCGCCCGACGGCACCATCGCGTGGCTCAACAACGCGGGCGCGCGCTTGCTCGGACGCTTGCCCGAAGCAGCGGACGAGCGCGATGTCGAATGCCTGCTGGGCCACGACCTTGCGAGCCTGCTGCGGCTGGGGCGCCGCGAGGCCGCGCAGCCGCTGCGGCTCGCGAGCGGGCTCGGCGTGTGGGTGCAGGCGCATCTGAAAGGCGCGGACGGGGTCGACTTCGAGCACGCGGTGGCAATGCCGGGCCTGGATGCATCGACGCCCGTGGCGCAGTCAACCGAAACGGCCACTGCGCAAGCGCGCACGCCCGCAGCCAATGCACCGCACGCCGAGACGCTGCAGGAGCACAGCCGCAAGCTGATCGAGGAAACGCTCGCAGCGCATGGCGGCAACGTGTCGCAGGCCGCGCGCCAGCTCAGCGTGTCGCGCGGAACGCTCTATCGACGCATGCGCGGCTGGGAGCCCTGACGTCCCGTGCAGGCCAACGGGCGCCGGTCAATCGCCGTCGCGGCCCGACGAAGGAGGCATCGACTGTGACTCGAGCAGCACGCAGATCGCACGCACCTGCTGGTGGACGATCTTCGCCACTTCGGCACGCCGCGCCGGCCCCATGCGGCTGGAGACGGCCGCCACGCTCACGGCCGCGACCGGGTTGTCGGGCGGAAAGGCCACGCCGATGGCCGCTGCGCCGGGCGTGGCCGCGCTGTCCAGGAACGAATAGCCCTGCGCACGCGTCTGCGCGATGGCGTCGCGCAGGAAGCCCGGCTCGAATGCGCCGAACTTGGCGTAGCGCGCCTCGTTGGCCGCGACGATCAGTTCGGCTTCCGCCTCCGGGAGCGCGCTCAGGATCGCGAGGCCGCCGGCGCCCACGCCCATGGGGCGGCGAATGCCCACATCGAGCGTCAGCGCCTTGATCGGGTAGGCGCCCAGCGCCCGGCTGGTGCAGATGGACTCGGGCCCTCGCCGCTCGCTCAGGTAGACCGTGTCGTGCGTCAGGTCGGCGATGGTGCGCAGCGCCTCCTCGCACAGCTCGCTCAGCTGGTAGTGCGGCTGGGCCAGCATGCCCAGTTCGTACAGCAGCGGCCCCAGGTGGTACTTGCGGGTGAGCAGGTCGCGCACCAGCAGCCCTTCGACTTCCAGCCGCTGCAGCATGCGAAAGCACGTGGACATGGGCAGGCCGCTCAGGCTCACGACATCGGCGATGCGCATGCCGCGCCTGCCACGGGAGGCCACCACGCGCAGCATGCCCACGACGCGCTCGATGCTCTGCGTGCCCGAGCGCGCGCCGCTGGCGGCCGGCGTCGGGGGCGGAGGCGGGGCGGTTTTCACAGGCGTGGCTCGGCGTTTAGTTTCCACAATGCGGCAGTAATTCGGGTTGTTCCCCAAGAAGCGGGAAATTTCCTCGAATGTAATAGGGATCTCGAATCCACCCAACTGCCATATTGTGGAAGTGAAGGTCAAGCAGATGCCCCAGACGATGACAGAGAAGATCCTCGCCCGCGCCGCCGGAAGGCCGGGCGTGGTGCCCGGCGAAGAGATCACGGCGCGGCCGGACTTCGTGATCGCCTACGACTTTCCCGGCTACACCGACGTGTTCTTCAAGGAAACGCGCGAGGACTTCGGGATCGAGAAGGTGTCCAGCCCCGAGCGCTTCGTGCTGTTCATCGACCACATGGTCCCGGCCACGGCGCCGAAGGAAGAGGAACTGCACAAGATCACCCGCGCCTGGGGAAAGGAACAAGGCGTGCCGGTACACGAACGCGAGGGCATCGGCCACCAGGTCGCCGCCGAGCTGGGCTATGCCACGCCGGGCGCCTTCGCCGTTCACTTCGACGGCCATGTGAGCCAGCTGGGGGCCTTCGGCACCTTCGCCTTCGGTGCGCGAAAAGGCGTGCTCGAATCTTTCGTGACCGAGACGCTCACCATGACCGTGCCGGCGACCGTGAAGGTCGAGTTGACAGGAACGCTCCAGCCCGGCGTGATGGCGCGCGACGTCTTTCACCACATGGTCCGCGTGATGGGTCCTGCCTCCTGCCGCTTCAAGGTGGTGGAGCTGTGCGGGCCCGTGATCGACGCCATGAGCATCGAAGGGCGCCAGACCATCTGCGGCCAGGCCATGTTCCTCGGCGCGACCACCATGCTCATCGCGCCCGATGCCAAGACCCTGGCCTATGTGCAGGGCCGCTCGAAGATCGCGCTGGAGCCCGTGTACCCCGATGCCGATGCGCATTACGACCAGGTGGTGACGATCGACGTGTCGACGCTGGAGCCCATCGTCGTGATTCCACCCAGCCCCGCCAACACGCGTGACCTGAAGGACTTCACCGGCGTGGAAGTGCACACCGGCTATCTGGGCTCGTGCGCCAGCGGCCGCCTCGAAGACCTGCGCATTGCGGCCGAGGTGCTGCGCGGCCGCCACATCCAGCCGGGTTTCCAACTGCACGTGGTGCCGACGTCCAAGGCCATCATGGCGGCCGCCGCGCGCGAGGGGCTGATCGAGGTGCTGGTCGAAGCGGGCGCCTTCATCAGCTCGCCCAGCTGCGACTATTGCTTCGGGCGCATCGCCACCATGACCGACGGCCAGCGTGCCGTGTCCACCGGCACGCTGAACACGCCGGGGCGCATGGGCAGCGTGGATTCGGAGATCTACATCTGCAATGCAGCCGTGGTGGCCGCATCCGCGCTGGAAGGCCGCATCGCCGACCCGCGCCCCTACCTGGCCCAAGCCGCTGGCGCCGCCGCGGGAGCCCTTGCATGAGCCTCGCAAACCTGCACGGCCGCGCGGCCTGGGTCTTCGAGGAAGACGACTACGACATCGACCTCATCGTCGGGGTGCGCAACATCAAGATCACCGACGTGAAGGAGCTGGCCGCACTGGCCATGGCCGACTACACGCCAGGCTTCGCGGCCACCGTGGGCAAGGGCGACCTGCTGATCGGGGGCCACAACTTCGGCTACGGCCATCCGCACTACCCGGCCATGCGCGCCATGCGGCACCTGGGCGTTGCCGCGGTGATCGCCGAATCGTTCTCGCCCGGGTTCTTTCGCGGCGAGACGAGCATGGGATTCCCGCTGGTCAGTTGCCCGGGCATCCGCGCGGCCACCGCGCGCGGCGACGAGCTCACGGTCGACTGGGCCACCAACGAAGTGAAGAACCTGCGTTCGGGCCAGACGCTGATGCTGCAGCCCTTCTCCGATTCCGAGCGCGGCATGCTGGACGCGGGCGGGCTCATTCCCTATCTGAAGCGCCGCATGGGCGGCGCAGGCGGTGCGGCGGCGCACGCGGCCTGAAGCCCCGGATTCCCAGCCTTTGCTTTTTCTTGCAGCGAGTTCATGGCGCAGTGCCCACGTCGGGCCGCAGCGCCCCTTTTTCAGGAGACCTTCGATGACCTCAACACGCCAGGCGCTGCGCCAGCGCATCACCCACGGCCCGACCCTCTGGTGCGGCGGCGCGCAAGACGCGCTGTCGGCACTGCTGGTGGACCAGTCGGACTTCGACGGCATCTTCAGCACGGGCTTCGGCATCTCCGCCGCGTTGCTGGGCCAGCCCGACATGGAGCTGTACACGCTCAGCGAGAACGTCGCCACCGTGAACCGCATGGCCAACGTCGTTCGCAAGCCGATCTTCGTCGACGCGGACACGGGCTACGGCAGCGTGCTCAACGTGAGCCGGGCCGTGCGCGAGTTCGAGAAGGCCGGTGCCGCGGCGCTGCAGCTGGAAGACCAGGTCAGTCCCAAGCGCTGCCCTGCCGCCGCGCCGACGTCCACGCTGGTGTCGATGGACGACGCGATCGCGCGCATCAAGGCCGCGCTCGATGCGCGCACCGACCCCGACCTCTTGATCGTCGCGCGCACGGATGCCCAGAACCCCGCCGAAGCGCTGGAGCGCGCCGCCCGCTACGCCGAGGCCGGTGCCGACCTGATCCAGCCCATCTCGCGCACCTTCAACAGCTACGAGCAGCTCGTGCAGCTGCGCGAAACCTGCGGGCGCAGGCTCTCGCTGATGCTGATGGCCGGCACCTGGATGACCGCGCTGACCCGCGAGCAGATCGAAAGCGTGGCGGCGATCGCGAGCTATCCGATTGCGGGCCTCTTGACCACCGTGCACACGGTGCAGGCCAACCTGCGCGAACTGGCGCGCCGCCGCTCGGGCGATTTCGCCGACCTGCCTTTCGCGCAGACGCCGATGGCCGATTTCAAGGACCTCATCGGCTGGCATGCGCTCGAAGAACGGCAGGCCCGGTACGAGACCGGCGGCTCCCGCTGAGTGCGCCCCCCCTTTTCGTTTCCCCTAGAAAAACCAGGAGCAAAACCGTGCGTACTCTCACCCTCATCGGCCGCGCCGCCGCGGCAGCAACACTGGCCCTGGGCCTGGGCACTTTCGCCATGGCGCAAGACGGCGCCGGCGCCTACCCGACCAAGCCGATCCGCCTGGTCGTGCCCTACCCGCCGGGCGGCGCCACCGACGTGGCCGCGCGCATGCTGAGCCCGCGCCTTCAGGAAGAGCTGGGGCAGACCGTCGTGGTCGAGAACCGGCCCGGCGCGGGCGGGAACATCGCCATGATCAACGTGGCGCAGAGCAGTCCGGACGGCCACACCCTGGCGGTGACGCTCACGGGCATGCTGTCAATCAACCCGGTCATCTACAAGAAGGCGGGCTTCCAGGCCTCGGACTTCGTGCCCGTGTCGCGTGTTTCGCTGGCGCCGCTCTTGCTGGTGGTGCCCGAAAAATCTCCGTACAAGAACGTGCAGGAGCTGCTGGCCGCAGGCAAGAAGGCCGGCAAGGGCGGCATGCCGTACGGATCGGCCGGCGCGGGAGGCCTCTCGCACCTGGCGTCTGAAGCCTTCAATGCCAACGCCGACGGCAACTTCACGCATGTGCCCTACAAGGGCGGTGCGCCGCTGGTGCAGGCATTGATGGCCAACGAAGTGACCTGGGGCCTGCTGGGGACCGGCGACGTGCGCAGCTTCATCCAGTCGGGCAAGCTCAAGGCGATCGGCCAGCTGCGAAACGGCCGCTCCGAACTGTGGCCCGACGTGGCGACCCTGACCGAACAGGGCGTGCCCGGCGGCGTGGACTTCGATGTGTGGTTCGGCGTGGTGGCCCCCGCGAAGACGCCCGCCCCGGTCGTCAAGCTGCTGGGCGAGAAGATCGCCAAGATCACAGCCGAGCCGGCTTTCCGCAAGCGGCTCAACGAGCTGGGCGGCGTGGCGCCGGCGACCGGCAACACGCCCGAGGCTTTTGCCGAGGTGCTCAAGCGCGAACTGGCCGTGCTGCCCAAGGCGGCGCAGGACGCTGGATTGCAGCTCGACTGAGCCCTGGCCGATCCCTGGTTCGCGCTATCGCCTATCGCTTGGGCAATGCATAGGCAATCACATGGTCCCCGGTCCGCGTGCCGAGGGACCCGTGGCCCCCAGCCGCCACCAGCACGTATTGCCGCCCATCCCTGCCGCGATAGGTCATCGGCGTGGCCTGCCCCCCGGCCGGCAGGCGGCTGCGCCACAGTTCCTTCCCATTGCCGACGTCATACCCGCGCACGTACTGGTCGAGCGTTCCAGAAAGAAAAGCCACGCCGCCGGCCGTCATGACGGGGCCACCCAGGTTGGGCACGCCCATCGCGAAGGGCAGCGGCAGCGGCGAGCTGTCGCGCACCGTGCCGTTCTTGTGCTTCCAGATGACCTTGCCGCTGCGCAGGTCCGCAGCCGCCACATGCCCCCAGGGCGGCGCCTGGCACGGCAGGCCGAAGACCGAAGTGAATGCGCTGAGCTTGACCGCGAACGGCGCGCCGAAGTTCTCGTTGAGCGCGGGCAGGCTGTCGTTCGGCCGGCTCTTGCCCTGCACATACAGCGAGGTGGCGTCCGCGCGCGGCACGAGCTTGGACACGAAGGCCAGCGACGCCGGCGTGGTGAAGGCGATCTGCCGCTGCGGATCGACCGCGATGCTGCCCCAGTTGAAGACGCCGAAGTTGCCCGGATAGATGAGCGAGCCCTGTGTCGACGGCGGCGTGAAGCGGCCTTCGTAGCGCAGCCGGTGGAAGGCAATGCGGCAGGCGAGCTGGTCGAAGATCGTGCCGCCCCACATGTCGGATGGCTTCAACGCGGGCGGATCGAAAGACAGGCCCGACACCGGTTGCGTCGGCGCGGTGCGGTCGCCCGCGGCCGCGCCCTGCGGCGCGGGCCGCTCGTTCACCGGCACGATGGGCCGGCCGTTGCGGCGGTCCAGCACGAAGAGCTCGCCCTGCTTGGTCGGCTGCACGAGCGCGGGAATGGTCTCGCTGCCCACGCGCAGGTCGATGAGGCTGGGCTGCGAAGGAACGTCGTAGTCCCAGAGATCGTGGTGCACCGTCTGGAAGCTCCAGCGCACGCGGCCGCTCGCCAGATCGAGCGCCACCACCGACGACGAATAGCGCTCCGCGCCCTCGGTGCGCTTGCCGCCCCATTGGTCGGGCGGCTGGTTGCCCGTGGGCACGTAGACCAGGCCCAGCGCCTCGTCCACGCTCGAGATGGACCAGCTGTTCGGCGAGTTGACGGTGTAGGTGCGGTCGGCCGCGATGGGGGCGGTCTCTTCGGGGTTGCCCGAATCCCAGTTCCATACCAGCGCGCCGGTGTTCACGTCGAAGGCGCGGATCACGCCCGAGGTTTCCTGGGTCGAGACGTTGTCGAGCACCGTACCGCCCACCACGATGAGCGAGCGCGTCACCACGACCGGCGAGGTGGAGTAGTAGGAGCCCGGCTTCACGTTGGGCATGTTCTTCCACAGGTCGATCTGGCCAGTGCCGCCGCCGAAGGCCATGCATGGCTTGCCGGTGTCGGGGTTGAGCGCGAGGATGCGGCCGTCGGCGGTGGGCATGAAGAGCTTCGCATTGCAGTCGCCGCCGACCGGCGCGGCCGGCTGTCCGGACGCAGGCGCCGGAACAGCCGATGCGGTCACCGGTGCGGCTGATGCCGCCGCGCCGCCCGCGTGGTACGAAAGGCCCCGGCAGGTCAGGTGCTGCAGCGCGAGCGATTTCCGGACCTCGGGCGTGTAGCGCCAGATCTGCGCGCCCGTGGTCGCGTCGAGTGCGATCACCGCCTGGTGCGGTGTGCAGAGGAAGAGCCGCTCGCCAATCTTGAGCGGTGTGACTTCGAAGGTGGTTTCCTCCGGATCGCCAGGTTGGCCGCGCACGTCGCCGGTGCGGAAATGCCACGCCTCCTCGAGTTGGGCGACGTTGGCCGGCGTGATCTGGTCCAGGGCCGAGTAGCGCTGGCCGAATGCGGTGCCGCCATAGGCGGTCCAGTCGTCCTTCGGGGGTGGCGGACTCGCGAGTGCGGCGGCTGCATTGACCTGCGCCCCAACCGGTGCGTCAGCCAGCGGTGCGATGCCTTCGATGCGGCCCGGCTCGCGCGTCCACGAGAACACCGCGGCCACCAGGAAGGCCGCGAGCACCACGCCGAGCACAGCGCGCGTGCCGCCGATGCCTGTTGCATCGCGGCGCGCGAGCGCACGCGCCACCCAGGGCGAGAGCAGGAACAGGCCGAACACGAAGAACACATCGCCGCGCGCGGCCAGCGGCCACCAGTCGAAACCCACTTCCCACAGTGCCCACACCAGCGTGAGCAGGACCACCGCCGCATAGAACAGCAAACCGATGCCGCCGCCACGCCTGAGCAGCAAGGCCGAGGCGATGAGCCCGAGCCCCGCGACAAGGTAGTACCACGAGCCGCCGAGCGCGATGAGCCAAGCGCCCGCGATGGCGAGCGCAAGGCCCGCGAGACCGAGCACCACGGCGGTGACGACAAGCAATACGGAGGGCGACGACGAAGATTCGGCCGGCTGGGTGAAGGAACGCTGCATGACTGGACTCCGGGGTCGGAGTCCAGACGTTAGGCCATCAACGGCGCGCCGCGCGTAGGCCGATGGCTCAGGCCGCGGCGAAAACTTGTGCAGCGCGCGCCCGGCGCGTCCTCGCATCGGGTTGCAGCGGCCTTAAGTATTCGTGCAATGCCAGCGCCGCGGCGCCGACCGCGGGTGCGAGCGCTTCATAGCGCGCGATGCGCAGCGCGGGCGCCGGCATGCCGGCGCCATCGGCATGGCGCTTGACCGCTTCGAACGCGGCCTGCACGAAGCCGCGATGCGCCGCGCACGACTTGCCGCCCAGCACGATCGCTCGCGGATTGAAAGTCACCCAGAGGTTCTGCAGCAGCACGCCGAAGAAAGCCGAGGCGCGCCGCATGTCCACGCCCTCGCGCTCCAGCGTGCGCGAGCCGAAGAAGGCCTCGGCGCAACCGCGCCGGCCGCAGGAACACAGCGGCCCGTCGAGTTCGAGGATGGTGTGGCCGATCTCGCCGGCCATGCCCTGCGCGCCGGTGAAGAGGCGATCGTTGAGCACCACGCCCGCGCCCACGCCGACGTCGCAGCTCACGAAGATCAAGGGGTCTTCGCCCTCGCCCGCGGCGAATTCGTATTCGCCGAGCACGGCCGCATCGGCATCGTTCTGCAGTTGCACCGTGACGCCGGGCAGGCCCGCGGCGGCGAAGGCCTCCTCGAGCGCCGGCAGCAGGCTCACGTTGCGCCAGCCGAGGTTGGGCGCGAAGCGGACCACGCCGGTGCAGTCGTCCACCGCGCCCGGCACGCAGACGCCGATGCTCGAGAGGCGCAGGCCCAATGCTTCGAGCTGCCTGTGCGCGGCCGAGGCCATGCGCGCGACCTGCGCGCACACGCCGGCGGGCGAGCCGTCGGTGAGCGCATGGGTGTTGGAGTACAGCACCTCGCCCTGCAGCGAGACGCACACGAGGCGCACGGTCTCCACCGCGATCTCCACGCCCATCAACGCGCGCACGCCGACGTTGATCTGCAGCGGTGTCGAAGGCCGGCCGAGGCCGTCGTTCACCGCCGCATCGGATTCCTTCAGCCAACCTTCGTCGAGCAGTTCGCGCACCAGCAGGCTCACGGTGGATTTCGTGAGGCCGCTTTCGATGGCCAGGCGCGCACGCGACAGGCCGGGCTGCGCGCGCAGCAGCCGCAGCAGCACGCTGCGGTTCATGCGCTTGAGCAGCTGCTGGTCGCCGATGGTTTTCATGTGGCGCGCAGCGTCAGGCGGCCACTGCGGCGGTCGCGGCGTGATGCGCCTGCGCTTTGCCTTCGGGGCGCTTGCCCGCGATGATCATCCCGAGCACTTCGTCTTCGGTCACGTCTTCGGTGCGGTAGGTGCCCACGAGCTTGCCGTTCTTCATCACCGCGACACGGTCGCTCAGCGAGAACACGTCGGGCATGTCGTGCGTGATCAGGAAGATGCCCACGCCATCGGCCTTGAGCTGCTTCACGAGGCCGCCGACCATCGCGGTTTCTTCGGGACCGAGCGCGGCGCAGGGCTCGTCCATGATGAGGATGCGCGCGTTGAAATACAGCGCACGCGAGATCGCCACCACCTGCCGCTGGCCGCCCGAGAGACGGCGCACCGGCACGCGGATGTTGGTGAAGTTCTTGTTGAGGCGGTGGAACACCTTGCGCGCCTGCACTTCCATGAAGTGGTCGTCCAGCGTGTTCCAGCGCGTCATCTTCTCGCGACCAAGGAAGAGGTTGGACACCGAGTCGAGGTTATCGGCGAGCGCGAGCGTCTGGTAGATGGTCTCGATGCCCTGCGCCTGCGCTTCGGCGGGCGTGCGGATGTTGACCTTCTCGCCCGCGATCAGCGTGTCGCCCGAATCGATGGGGTAGGCGCCCGCGAGCATCTTCATGAGCGTGGACTTGCCCGCGCCGTTGTGGCCGAGCAGCGCGACCACTTCGCCGGGGTAGAGGTTGACGCTCACGCCATCGACCGCTTTCACGCCGCCGAAGGACTTGCGGATTTCCTTCAGTTCGACAAGGGGTTTGGAGGTGTCGATGGTCATCTCAGTTCTCTCCGAACTTGCGGCGGTAGAGCACGTCGAACACCACCGCCACGATCAGCACCTGGCCGATGATGACCATGCGCTTGCCGATGGGCACATCGAGCAGCAGCATGCCGCTGTCGAGCGACTGCATGATGAGCGCGCCCAGCACCGAGCCGAAGATCGAGCCGCTGCCGCCTGCGAGTGCGGTGCCGCCGATGACGGCCGCCGCGATCACGTAGAGCTCCATGCCGGTGCCCAGCGAATTGGTGCCCGCGTTGAGCCGCGCGATCGACACGATGGCCGCGATGGTGACCAGCACCGCGAGCAGCGCGAACAGCATCAGCGTCACGCGCTTGACCGGAATGCCCACGAGCGCCGCCGCATCGGGGTTTCCGCCCATCGCGAACACATAGCGCCCGAAGCGGGTGCGGTGCACGATGAACGACAGCACGATCGCCACCACCGCCCAGATCAGCACCGGGATCGGAATGCCCTGCGGCTCCGACTTGGAGGAGATCTGGTAGTTGTTCATGACCGCCGCGAAACCGAACACCACCGCCACGGGCACGGCCGTGATGAGCACGTCGAGCCAGAGCGGCTCGGTGGGCATCTCGTAGCGCTGGCGCGCGCGGCGCTTCTGCACCATGCGCCCGAAGAGCACGATCGCCACCAGCGCCGCGATCACCCAGCTCGCGGTGGTGCCGACGCCGCCGTCGTAGCCGCCGCCCAGGCGCTGGAAGAATTCGTCGTTCACCGGCTGCGTCTTGCCGTCGGCCACGAGAAAGGCCGCGCCGCGGAACGACATCAGGCCGCCGAGCGTGACCACGAACGAGGGCACGCCGAGCACCGCGGTGAGCCACCCCTGGTAGATCGACACCAGCAGCGCCACCGCCAGGCCAGCGAGGCAGGCCGTGGGCCACGACCAGCCCGAGGTGTATTGCAGGTACGCGATGAGCACGCCCACGAAGCCCATCACCGAGCCGACCGAAAGATCGATGTGGCGCGCCACGATGATCAGCACCATCACGGTGGAGACGATGCCCACCACGGCGGTCTGCTGCGCGACGTTGTAGAGATTCTCGGGCGAGAGAAACACGCCGCCCGACATGATGCTGAAGGCCACCGCCATGGCGACCAGCAGCACGCACATCAGGATCAGGCGCAGGTCGACGCCCGTGCGGCGCCACCATCCCGGAGTTTGGTTGCTCATTTTCTGGATACCCCTCGAAGCGGGTGCGCGACCGCGCCCCGGCCGGGCCTGCAAAGGCCGGCCTGGCGCAGCATCGCGCGGATGGACGACTGTCGGCTGGCTTGCTTACTTGCAGGCCGCGGGCGCGCTGGCGGCCTGGACGCCCTTGCAGAGCTCGTCCTTCTTGATCCAGCCGGCCTTGACGATCACGTCGAGGTTGTCGCGCGTGATCGGCACCGGCGTGAGCAGGCGCGAGGAGAGCGAGATCTTCTTGGCGCCGCCGGCCCACGGTGCGGCCTTGTCGACCGGCTTGCCGCCCGCGAGTGCGACGGCGGCGCTGGCGGCTTCGCGGCCGAGTTCGCGCGAGTCCTTCCAGATGGTGGCGGTCTGCGTGCCGAGCGCCACGCGGTTGAGCGCGGCGAAGTCGGCGTCCTGGCCCGACACCGGCACGCCGCGCAGGCCCTTGGCCGTGAGCGCAGCGACCGCGCCGCCGGCGGTGCCGTCGTTGGCAGCCACCACCGCGTCGACCTTGTTGGCGTTCTTGGTGAGGATCTGCTCCATGTTCTTCTGCGCGACCTCGGGCTTCCAGCCTTCGGTGTATTCGTCGCCGACGATCTTGATGTCGCCCTTCTTGATGGAGGCCTCCAGCACTTCCTGCTGGCCCGCGCGCAGGAAGTCGGCATTCGGGTCGCTCGGCGAGCCCTTGATGATCACGTAGTTGCCCTTGGGCTTGACCTTGAGCACCTCGCGTGCCTCCATGCGGCCGACCTCGACGTTGTCGAAGGTGATGTAGAAGACGCCGGGCGCCTCGATCAGGCGGTCGTAGGCGACGACGGGCACCTTCTGGCGCGTGGCCTTGGTGACGGCCGGCAGGATCGCGTCCTTGTCCATCGCAAGCACGATGAGCGCCTTGGCGCCCTTGGACATCAGGCCCTCGATGTCGCCCAGCTGCTTCTCGGGCGAACCGCCCGCGTCGGCGCTGATGTACTTGGCGCCCAGCTTTTCGAGTTGCGCCTTGATGGCGGCTTCGTCGGTCTTCCAGCGTTCTTCCTGGAAGTTCGACCAGCTCACGCCGACCACGGTCTGGGCCAGAGCGCTCACGGCGGTCAGGCCGAAGGCCATGGCGGCCAGTGTGTGTTTGAGTTGCATCGGTGTCTCTCCTGCCGTGTAAGAAATTAGTTAGTTTGAAAGGCGAACTAACTATCCCATCTGGCACAGAGGATTGGCATCGGGGAATTCCCCGAGCGCCGGAATGCAGCGAATCAGTGCGGAGCAGGCGTCGATGGCGGGGCGGTGGCCACCCGGAGCCAGCCCAGTGCGCGGCCCGCCACCGTCCAGCGGCCATCGATGCTCTCCAGCGCAAAGCGGGCCCGGCTGCCCGAGAACGGGCCGGGGTTCTGCTGGACGATCTCGAGTTCGCGCTCGTTCACTCCGGCCACGATGGCGACGTGGCCGTACGGGTTGAAGAGCGTGGGCGGAAACACGATGAGGTCGTCCACCTGCGGCTTCTCCGATCCGGCGTTGCGGTACTGCACGAGCGCCCGCTTCGGATTCAGCGCGCCCTGCGCCGTGTCGGCGTCGAAGAAGTCCCTGGCGTTGCCGAAGGCGTCCGGCATGCGGTGGCCAAAGCGCTCGAAGTAGTAGCGTTTGACGAACTCCACGCACTGGTACTTGATGCCCAGGTTGTAGCCGTCGCGCGAGAGGTTGCGGCCTTCGGAGTTGTTGACGCCGCCGTTGTAGTAGACCTTCACGCCGTTGAACTCGTCGACCACCGCGCCCACCTCCTGGCCGGGGTTGAGGTTGGTGTAGGTCGCGACGCGGTAACCGGCAACGGCCAGCACGGCGGCCCCGGCGAGGGAAAGAACAAGAGTGCGCAGGCGAATCATGGGGCCCGAGGTTAGCGCCCCGCGGCAGCGGGTATCGTCCCATGGACTGCCTCGCCGCCGGTCCTCGGGCATGATCGCGTGCACAAAAAAGAGCACTGGAGACAACCGATGGACCCGAGCATTCCCCCCGGCGCCGGCGAGGCGCTGTACCGGACGATGGTGCGCATCCGCGCCTTCGAGAACGCCGCCGAAACGGCGAGCCAGGGCGGCGTGAGCGCCTATGGCCAGCAGGCCGGCGGCGCCGCCAAAGTGCGCGGCCCGCTGCACCTGTCGACCGGGCAGGAAGCCGTGCCCGCCGGCGTGTGCGCGCACCTGCGCACCAGCGACTACCTCACCTCCACCCATCGCGGCCACGGCCACACGCTGGCCAAGGGCGCGGACCTCACCCGCATGATGTGCGAGCTGTTCGGCAAGGCCACGGGCTTCAACGGCGGCAAGGGCGGCTCGATGCACATCGCCGATTTCTCGGTCGGCATGCTGGGTGCCAACGGCGTGGTGGCGGCAGGGCTGCCGATTGCAGTAGGCGCGGCGCATGCGCAGAAGCTGCTCAAGAAAAGTGACGACATCACGGTTTGCTTCTTCGGTGATGGCGCGATCAACCGCGGGCCCTTTCTCGAAGCACTGAACTGGGCGCGCGTGTACGAACTGCCGGTGCTCTTCGTCTGCGAAGACAACCGCTGGAGCGCCACCACGGCGAGCGGGCCGATGACGGCGGGCGAGGGCGCATCGGCGCGCGCCATGTCGACGGACATCGCGGCCACGCAGGTTGACGGCAACGACGTGTTCGCGGTGCACGAGGCCGCCGCGCGCCTCGTGAAGGAAGTGCGCGGCGGCGCCGGACCGCGCCTGCTGCATGCGCTGACGTATCGCGTGAAGGGGCATGTGTCGGTCGATCTCGCGGCGTACCGCGACCCGGCCGAACTGGCCGCGGCGCTGGAGACCGACCCGATCGCGCGCACGCGCGGCCACCTGCTCTCCATCGGTGTGACCGCGGCCACGCTCGATGCCATCGAGAACGCGGCGCGCGACGAAGTCGACACCGCATTGGCAGTTGCCGACGCGGCGCCCTGGCCCGATGCCGGCGCCGCATTCACCGACGTGCAGACCATCGGAGCAGGCCAATGGCATTGAGCAAGGAACTGAGTTACGCCGAAGCCGCCGTGCTCGCCGTGCAGCGCGAGATGGAAGCCGATGCGCGCGTGGTCGTGCTCGGCGAAGACGTGGGCCGCGGCGGCATCTTCGGCCAGTACAAGGGACTGCAGCAGACCTTCGGTGAAGAGCGCGTGATCGACACGCCGATCAGCGAGGCCGCGATCATGGGCGCGGGCGTGGGCATGGCGCTCGCAGGGCTGCGCCCCGTGGTCGAGATGCGCGTGGTGGACTTCGCGCTCTGCGGCATGGACGAGCTGGTGAACCAGGCCGCCAAGAACCGCTTCATGTTCGGCGGCCAGGGCCGCGTGCCGCTGGTGGCGCGCATGCCGGGCGGCATCTGGGACGCCTCGGCCGCGCAGCATTCGCAGTCGCTCGAAGCCTGGTTCGCGCACCTGCCGGGCGTGGTGGTGGTGAGCCCGTCGACGCCGCAGGACAACTACGGCCTGCTGCGCGCCGCGCTGCAATGCGGCGACCCGGTGGTCTACATCGAGCACAAGACGCTGTGGGGGCTGCGCGGTGAGGTCGATGAAGACATCGCGGTGCCGCTCGGCAAGGCGGCGCGCGTGCGCGAAGGCAATGCGCTCACGCTCGTGAGCTGGAGCCGGCAGATGCAGGCGTGTACCGCGGCGTGCAACGCGCTCGCGGCCGAAGGCATCGCGGTGGACCTGATAGACCTGCGCACGCTGTGGCCGTGGGATCGCGAGACGGTGCTCTCCTCATGCGCGCGCACCGGGCGATTGCTGGTGGTGCACGAGGCGGTGCAGGCCGCGGGCTTCGGCGCGGAGATCGCGGCCTGCACCGCGGAAGCGACGGGTTGCCGCATCGCGAGGCTCGGCGCGCCGCGCATTCCAGTCGGCTATTCGCCGGTGCTGGAGGCGCAGTCGCGCATCGGCGTGGAGGCCGTCGTGGCCGCCGCGAGGAAGCTGCTGGGCTGAGCCCGCGGGGCTGAGCTTGCGGGCCTGCTTTCAGGCGGCGAAGCCGCCGTCGATGTTCAGGCTCGCACCGGTCACGAAGGCCGCTTCGGGGCTGGCCAGGTACGCGACCATGCTCGCGATTTCGTCAGGATGGCCGTGGCGGGGCAGCGCCATCAGGCCGTGCATCGCAGCGGCGTTCGGGCCGTCGACCGGGTTCATGTCGGTGTTGACCGGGCCGGGCTGCACGTTGTTGACGGTGATGCCGCGCGGGCCGAGGTCGCGTGAAAGGCCTTGCACCAGGCCCTTCAATGCCGACTTGCTCATGGCGTAGGCCGCACCGCCGGGCCAGGGCATGCGCTCGGCGTTGGTGCTGCCGATGTTGATGATGCGGCCGCCCTCGCCCATGTGGCGCGAGGCGGCCTTGGCCGCGACGAACACGGCGCGCACGTTGACATTGAGCGTCTTGTCGAAGTCTTCGAGCGAGAAGTCGTCCAGGGCACCGCCGAGGAACACGCCGGCGTTGTTCACCAGGATGTCGATCTTGCCGAGCGTGCGGGCCGCTTCGTCGATGCCGGCGGTGAGGGCGGCTGCGTCGGCGCTGTCGATCTTCAGCGCGAGCGCGCGGCCGCCTTCGGACTGAATGCTGCGCACCAGTTCGTCGGCCGGAGCTGCCGCGCTGCTGTAGCTGAAGGCGACGGCGGCGCCATCGCGCACCAGGCGGCGCACGATGGCCGCGCCGATGCCGCGCGAACCGCCGGTGACGAAGGCGACCTTGCCGGCCAGGACGGGGGAAGAAGAAGTGGTGAAAGCCATGATTTTTCCGTTGTCGAGTGGAGGAATGACTTCAGTGTCGGGATTCCACTCCTTGTCCGGTAGCCATCAATAGGCCCAATCAAATTCAACCCGAAGTTGAAGATGAGATCGAAAATGTGCGCATGGAACCGCTCAATCACCTCGAATCCTTCGTGCAAAGCGCCGAAAGCGGCAGTTTCTCGGCGGCCGCGCGGCGCCTCGGGCTCACGCCGGCGGCGGTCAGCAAGAACGTCGCGCGGCTGGAGGCCCGGCTGGGCGTGCGGCTGTTCCAGCGCAGCACGCGGCGCCTCACGCTCACCGAGGGCGGGGAGCGCTTCCTGGCGCAGATCGGCGGCCCGCTCGCCACGCTGCAGGAGGCGGTGGCAGGCTTGGCCAAGGACGACGGCCAGCCCGCCGGCACGCTGAAGATCAGCATGGGCCAGGCCTTCGGGCGCGAGCATGTGCTGCCGATGATGGGCGACTTTCTGGCGCGGTATCCGGCCATCGTTCCCGACTGGCATTTCGACAACCAGCAGGTCGACCTGGTCGGCGAGGGCTTCGATGCGGCCATCGGCGGCGGCATCGAGCTGTCGCCAGGCGTGGTGGCGCGGGAGCTGTCGCGCATCCATGTGGTGGCGGTTGCATCGCCGGCCTACATGGCGGGGCGTGCGCTGCCCGTGCAGCCCGCCGACCTGGCACAGCTGGACGTGCTGCTGCGCCGCTCTTCGCCCACCGGGCGCCTGCGCAGCTGGACGCTACAGCATGCCAACGGCCAGCAGGCCACGGTGGAACTGCCGCGGCCGCGCGCCATCTTCAACGACCCCGAGGCGATCGCGCATGCCGCGCTGCTGGGGCTGGGCGCGGCGATGCTGCCGATGCCTTTCGTCGAGCGCGGCCTGCGCAGCGGCGGGCTGGTGCGGCTCCTGCCCGAATGGCATTTCGATGCGGGGGTGGTGTGGCTCTACTACCCGAGCAAGAAGCTGCTGCCGCCCAAGACGCGCGTGTTCATCGACTTCGTGCTGGAGCGCTTTCGCAGCGAGCGGTTCGCCGAGCGGATGCAGGTGGCTTGAAAGCGGCGATTCCCGGGGTTTTCACTCGCGGCGGCGGGTGCGGTTCGCCTGTAAAAAGACGCGCATGAACTTATCTTTCAAAACGAATCGCCGGGCCGCGCTGACGGCGTCCGCCGCGGCTGCCATTGCGCTGATGGCGCCCACCGCGTGGGCCCAGGGCACTTGGCCGACCAAGCCTGTGCGCATCGTCGTGCCCTTCGCGGCCGGCGGCACTACCGACATCCTGGCGCGCGCGGTCGCGCCCGAACTCTCCAAGGCCTTCGGCCAGCAGTTCATCGTGGACAACCGCGCGGGCGCGGGTGGCAACGTCGGCGCCGAGCTCGTGGCGCGCGCGCCGAACGACGGCTACACGCTCCTCATGGGCACGGTGGGCACGCACGGCATCAACCGCGCGCTGTATCCCAAGCTGCCCTTCGATCCGATCAAGGACTTCGTACCGATCACGCTGGTGGCAGCGGTGCCGAACGTGATGGAAATGAACGCAGAGAAGGCCAAGGCGCTGAACATCCACAACGTGCAGGACTTCATCAAGTACGCCAAGGCGAACCCCGGCAAGCTGAACATGGCATCGAGCGGCAGCGGCACCTCGATCCACCTGGCGGGCGAGCTCTTCAAGAGCATGACGGGCACCTTCATGGCGCACATCCCGTACAAGGGCTCGGGCCCGGCGCTGCTGGACATGGTGGGCGGCAATGCCGACGTGATGTTCGACAACCTGCCTTCGTCGATGGCGCAGATCAAGGGCGGCAAGCTCACCGCGCTGGCGGTGACCAGCGCGCAGCGCTCGCCTGCGCTGCCCGACCTTCCGACGGTGGAAGAAGCGGGCGGGCCAACGCTCAAGGGTTTCGAGGCGAGCTCATGGTTCGGGCTGTTGGCGCCGGCCGGCACCTCGCCGGAGATCGTGAACCGGATTCAGCAGGAAGTGGCCAAGTCGCTCGGCACGCCCGCCATCAAGGAGAAGATGCTTGCCCAGGGTGCGATCCCGAGCGGCAATTCGCCGGCCGACTTCACGAAGCTCATCGCGAGCGAGCACGTGAAGTGGGCGAAGGTCGTGAAAGACTCCGGCGCAAAGGTGGACTGATGACGACCTGCTTCAGGTGCTCCAGGTCACGTCCTTGCCGTCGGCCTGCGAGTCCTTGAGCATGTGAAGCAGGGGGGCTGCACGCTGGTGCAGTCCGACATGCTGCTTCTCGGCATCGCTGGTGTGGCCTTCGACGGCGTAGTCGTCGTTGTTGTGGGCATTGCTGCCCTCGCGCGCCAATGCGGCCTCCAGCGCGGCAATGGCGCTGGGAATCTGCTCGACCGTGATGATGCCTTGCGGCGCCGGGGATTTGCCGACGATGTCGAGCAGCTGGCGCGCATGGATTTCGAGCATCACGAAATCAGGAGCGGCCCGGGACTTGAAACGATAGAGCATGGTTTTTTTCACTCACTTGTAGATGTAGTCACGGGCAAAAGGGTACACCGATTGCGCGCCGCGCAAGACGCCCGCGCGCCCTACATTGCCGTCAGGCTTTGTCGACAACATCTGGTGCAGGGAGATCCATCCCTGCTCGAAACTCATGGCCGAGCCGGCGAGGTACAGGCGGTAGGCGCGCAGCACGCGCTCGGCGTTCTCGGCCTGGCGGCCGCCGTTGCGCTGCAGCACTTCGAGCGCCGCGTCGAGCTGCGCTTCGAGCGCGTCGGACCAGGCCCAGAGCGTGCGCGCATAGTGCGGGCGCAGGCTCTCGGTATCGACCATCTCCAGGCCGGCCGCCGCCGTCTCGCGCAGCACGTGCGTGACGTGCAGCAACTCGCCGCCGGGAAAGATGTACTTCTCGATGAAGTCGCCCATGCCCGCGCCGAGCTGGCGGTAGTTGAGCTCGCCCGAGGTGATGCCGTGGTTCATGACCAGGCCGCCGGGCTTGAGCAGCGCATGGATCTTGCGGAAGTAGGTCGGCATGTTGGCCGCGCCCACATGCTCGAACATGCCGACCGAGGAGATCTTGTCGAAGGGCTGGTCGGCCGAGAGCTCGCGGTAGTCGCGCAGCTCGACGCGCACGCGGCCCTGCAGGCCCTTCTCTTCGATGAGACGCTGCACGTATGCATGCTGGTTCTTCGACAGCGTGATGCCGGTGGCATCGACCCCGTAGTGCTCCGCAGCCCACAGGAGCAGCGCGCCCCAGCCGGAGCCAATGTCGAGATAGCGCTCGCCCGGCTGCAGCATCAACTTGCGGCAAATGTGGTCAAGCTTGGCTTCCTGCGCCTCTGCCAACGTGAGGTCGGGCGTGCGGAAGTAGGCGCATGAATAGACGCGGCGCGCATCGAGCCACAGCGCGTAGAAGTCGTCGGAGACGTCGTAGTGGAACTCGATCTGCGCCGCATCCTTGCGCAGCGAATGCGCGCCATGCGACTTGGCGCGGTGCTGCAGGCGGCTCCACCAGCCGGTGTCGGTTTCGGCCGGGTTGCCGGGCAGCATGCCGACGGTGGCGTCGATCAGGTCGCGCATGGCGCCTTCGATCTGCACCTTGCCCTCGACATAGGCCTCTCCGATGGCCCCCACCTGCCGGGCGGCCAGCTTGGCCAGCACCGCCCACTCCTTGAAAGCCAGCGTGACGCGGGCCCCCGCCTGGGCAACGCGCCGGCCATCCGGCAGTTCCAGCGCGATGGGGACAGGCAGCGAAGCCAGCTGCGACTCGATCTTGGGTATCAAGTTTTGCATGGGGCCCATGGTATTGATTTTTGCAAGTGTTTGCATCACTACCGGCACCAGCCCCCTCGGGCCCCGTTACGAAACCAGCATTGACAGTAGATTGTTTATGTCTAAACTATTCAACCATGAACAGCATCAGCCCGGCCAAATCCGCTCCCGCCTCGGACCTCCAGCGCATCCTGTGCATCGGCGGCGGTCCGGCAGGCCTGTATTTCGCGCTCTTGATGAAGGCGCGCAACCCCGCGCTACAGATCACGGTGGTGGAGCGCAACCGGCCGTTCGACACCTTCGGCTGGGGCGTGGTGCTGAGCGACCAGACGCTGGGCAACCTCAAGGCCGCCGATGCCGACACCGCGGCGCTGATCGGCAACGAGTTCCATCACTGGGACGACATCCAGGTCTTCTTCAAGGGCCGCCAGGTGCGCTCGGGCGGCCACGGCTTCTGCGGCATCGGACGCAAGCGCCTCCTGAACATCCTGCAGGAGCGCTGCCTCGCGCTCGGCGTGGACCTCGTGTTCGAAACCGACGCGACGGATGACCAAGCGATCGCCGCGCAATACAAGGCCGACCTCGTGATCGCGAGCGACGGTCTCAACAGCCGCATCCGCCAGCGCTACGCCGATGTGTTCAAGCCCGACGTCGACCTGCGCAACTGCCGCTTCGTGTGGCTGGGCACGCATCAGACCTTCGACGCCTTCACCTTCGCCTTCGAACAGACCGAGCACGGCTGGTTCCAGGCGCACGCCTACCAGTTCGACGACAAGACCTCGACCTTCATCGTCGAGACGCCCGAAGCCGTGTGGAAGGCCCACGGCCTCGACCAGATGGAGCAGCCAGAAGCCATCGCCTTCTGCGAGAAGCTGTTCGCCAGGTACCTGGGCGGCCACGCGCTGATCAGCAACGCCACGCACCTGCGCGGCTCGGCCAACTGGATCCGCTTTCCGCGCGTGGTGTGCGAACGCTGGACGCACCGCATCGACGTCGAAGGCCGTTCGGTGCCCGTGGTGTTGATGGGCGATGCGGCGCACACGGCGCACTTCTCCATCGGCTCGGGCACCAAGCTCGCGCTCGAAGACGCGATCGACCTCGCGAACGAATTCGAGCAGGGCGGCACGCTCGACCATGTGCTCGAAGGTTATGAAGCACGCCGCAGCGTCGAGGTGCTGAAGATCCAGAATGCCGCGCGCAATTCCACCGAGTGGTTCGAGAACGTGCCGCGCTACACCGGCATGCAGATCGAGCAGTTCGCCTACTCGCTGCTCACCCGCTCGCAGCGCATCAGCCACGAGAACCTGCGCGTGCGCGACACGCAATGGCTCGGCGGCTACGAGCAATGGCTCGCGGGCGGCAAGGCGATGGCGCCGATGCTCATGCCCTACAAGGTGCGCGGCCTCACGCTGAAGAACCGCATCCTGGTCTCGCCGATGGCGACCTACAGTGCGGTCGACGGCGTGCCGCAGGATTTCCTGCTGGTCCACCTGGGCGCACGCGCGCTCGGCGGCGCGGCGATGGTGTTCGTCGAAATGACGAGCCCGACGCCCGAAGGCCGCATCACCCCCGCCTGCACCGGCCTCTACAACGACACGCAGCAAGCGGCCTTCAAGCGCATCGTCGATTTCGTGCACACCCAGTCGAGCGCGAAGATCGCGATGCAACTCGGCCACAGCGGACCCAAGGGCTCCACGCGCGTGGGCTGGGAGGGCACCGACGAGCCGCTCGAAGACGGCAACTGGCCGGTGCTCGGCGCCAGCGCATTGCCCTACGGCGAGCAGAACCAGCTGCCGGCCGCAATCACGCGCGACCAGATGGACACGCTGCGCGACCAGTTCGTGGACTCCACCCGCCGCGCCGCCGAATGCGGCTTCGACTGGGTCGAACTGCACTGCGCGCACGGCTACCTGCTGTCGGCCTTCATCAGCCCGCTCACGAACCAGCGCACCGACGAATACGGCGGCGATATCGAGGCGCGCTGCCGCTATCCGCTGGAAGTGTTCCGCGCGATGCGCGCCGTGTGGCCGCAGGACAAGCCGATGAGCGTGCGCATCTCCGCGCACGACTGGGCACCCGGCGGCAACACCGACGCGGATGCCGTCATCGTCGCGCGACTCTTCAAGGAAGCCGGTGCCGATTTCATCGACGTGTCGTCAGGACAGACCACGCGCGCCGCCAAGCCGGTGTATGGCCGCATGTACCAGACGCCGTTCTCCGACCGCATCCGCAACGAGGTCGGCATCGCGACCATCGCGGTGGGCGCGATCACCGAGGCGGACCAGGCCAACAGCATCATCGCGGCCGGCCGCGCCGACCTCTGCGCCATCGCGCGCCCGCACCTCGCGGACCCCGCATGGACGCTGCACGAAGCGGCCAAGCTGCAGAGCCGCGATGTCGACTGGCCCAAGCAATACCTGAGCGGCCGCGACCAGATGTACCGCGAGATCGCCAAGCAGCAGCAGATCGCCGCGGCCAACGCCGCGATGGCCGCCGCACCGAACCCCGAGGAGACACACTGACATGGACCTCGAAGCGCGCGCGCACAGCGAACACCCCGAAGCCTTGAGGCTCTGGCTGCGGTTGCTCACCTGCACCCAGCTGATCGAGAAGCAGGTGCGCAATGAATTGCGCGCCCAGTTCGCCACCACGCTGCCGCGCTTCGACCTGATGTCGCAACTCGAGCGCTCGCCCGACGGGTTGAAGATGAACGAACTCTCGCGCCGGATGATGGTGACGGGCGGCAACGTCACGGGCATCACCGACCAGCTCGTGACCGAAGGGCTGGTCGAGCGCATCAACGTCGAAGGCGATCGCCGCGCCTGGCGCGTGCGGCTCACCGCGCGCGGCCGCAAGCTCTTCCACGAGATGGCGCAGCAGCACGAAGACTGGATCGTCGGGGCCTTCGCGGGCCTCAGCAGCAAAGAGATCGCGCAGCTGCACAAGCTGCTCGGCAAGGTCAAGCAACACTCACACAACCAATCGATGGCGGAGACCGAATGAAGCACTACATCGGCGCAGGCAATCCCATGCGCGCGCAATTCGAAGCGAAGGCAACCTACAAGGCCGAGCACTTCGCATGGAGCTACGAGGCCGGGGTCGGCACCGTCACGCTGAACCGTCCCGAACGCAAGAATCCGCTGACCTTCGACTCGTACGCCGAACTGCGCGACCTGTTCCGCGCGTTGAACTACGCAACCGACGTGAAGGCGATCGTGGTCACCGGCGCGGGCGGCAACTTCTGCTCGGGCGGTGACGTGCACGAAATCATCGGCCCGCTCACTGGCATGCGCATGCCCGAGCTGCTCGAGTTCACGCGCATGACGGGCGACCTGGTGAAGGCGATTCGCGCGTGCCCGCAACCGATCGTGGGCGCCATCGACGGTGTGTGCGCCGGTGCCGGCGCGATGATCGCGCTGGCTTGCGACCTGCGCTACGGCTCGCCGGCCACGCGCACCGCATTCCTCTTCACCCGTGTGGGCCTCGCTGGTGCGGACATGGGTGCGTGCGCACTGCTGCCGCGCGTGATCGGGCAGGGCCGTGCATCGGAGCTGCTTTTCACCGGCCGCGCGATGACGGCGCAGGAAGGCCACGCCTGGGGCTTCTTCAATGCGCTGCACGAAAGCGATGCACTGCTCGAAGCCGCCACCAGGATGGCGCGCGAACTGGCCGAAGGCCCGAGCTTCGCGCACGGCATGACCAAGACGATGCTGGCGCAGGAATGGTCGATGACCATCGACCAGGCGATCGAGGCCGAAGCGCAGGCGCAGGCGATCTGCATGCAGACCGAGGACTTCAAGCGCGCCTACGAAGCCTTCGCGGCCAAGCGCAAGCCCGTGTTCGGTGGGGACTGAAGTCATGATGACGAAGATCCCCGCACCGCCTTCGACGGCGCACCTCGCGCTGCCGTTCTTCGACGAAGCCCATCGCTCGCTCGCGCGTGACCTGCTGCCCTGGTGCGCAGCGCAGGAGATCGACGAGCGCGATGACCGCGCGGCTTGCCGCGAATGGGTGCGGCGCCTCGGCGACGGCGGCTGGCTGCGTTACGCCGTGCCCGGCAGCGCGGGCGGTGCGCTGGAGCGCCTCGATTCGCGCGCGCTGGTGCTGCTGCGCGAGACGCTCGGCTACCACTCGCCGCTGGCCGACTTCGCCTTTGCGATGCAGGGCCTGGGCAGCGGTGCGATCACGCTCGCGGGCACGCCGGAGCAGCAATCGCAGTATCTGAATGCAGTCGGCAAGGGCGACAAGATCGCAGCCTTCGCGTTGAGCGAACCCGACGCGGGCTCGGACGTGGCCGCGATGGCCATGCGCGCCGAGCCGACGGCCGATGGCTGGCTGCTGAATGGCCAGAAGACCTGGATCAGCAACGGCGGCATCGCCGACTTCTATTGCGTGTTTGCAAAGACCGATCCGACGGGCGGCACGCGCGGCATCACGGTGTTCATCGTCGATGCGACCACGCCCGGCCTCGACACTTCCGAGCACATCGACGTGATGGCCCCTCACCCGCTGGCCACGCTGCGCTTCGAGAACTGCGTGGTGCCGCGCACTGCGCAGCTCGGCGAACTCCACGGCGGCTTCAAGCTTGCGATGCGCACGCTAGACATCTTTCGCGCCTCGGTCGCCGCGGCTGCACTCGGCATGGGACGCCGCGCACTGGCCGAAGCCATCGCGCAGGCGAAGAGCCGCCGCATGTTCGGCCAGACGCTCGCGGACTTCCAGCTCACGCAAGCCAAGCTCGGCGAGATGGCCGCGCTGATCGACAGCGCCGCACTGCTCACCTACCGCGCCGCATGGATGCGCGACGACGCCGAGCAACGTGGCGCAGCAGCCGTGGGCGATGTATCCGCAGCCGCGGCGATGGCCAAGATGTGCGCCACCGAGAACGCGAGCCGCGTGATCGACATGGCATTGCAGATGCATGGCGGCCTCGGCGTGAAGGTTGGCACGAAGATTGAAAGCCTCTACCGCGACATCCGCTCGCTGCGCATCTACGAAGGCGCGACGGAAGTCCAACAACTGATCATTGGCAAATCCGTTCTGCGGGGATAAATACCGTGTCTGCCCAAGTCGACCGCTTCGTTCACGACCGCCTGCCGCCCGCCGAGCAGTTGCCGGTGTTTCGCTATGACCTGCCCGAGTTGCAGCTGCCCGACCAGTTGAACCTCGTGGAGGAACTGCTGGACAAGGCCGACGCCAAGGGTTTTGGCGACAAGCCGATGCTGCGCTCGCCGGGCGGCACGCTCACGTACAACCAGGCCGTTGTCGAGGTCAACCGCATCGCGCAGGTGCTGATCGAAGACCTCGGCCTCGTGCCGGGCAACCGCGTGCTGCTGCGCGGCGGCAACTCGGTGGCGATGGCGCTCGCTTGGCTCGCAGTGGTGAAGGCCGGCTTGATCGCGGTGGCGACGATGCCGCTGCTGCGTGCGAAGGAGCTCGGCGAGATCATCGAGAAGGCGCGCCCCGTGGCCGCGCTGTGCGACGGTCGTCTGCTCGACGAATTGGCGACGGCGCAAAAGGAGCATCCGGTGCTTGCGACGGTGATCGCATTCAACAAGCCGGACGCAAAGGATTCGCTCTCCGCACGCGCGGCCGGCAAGAGCGGCGTGTTCGCTGCATGCCCCACCGCAGCCGACGACATCGCGTTGCTCGCATTCACATCGGGCACGACGGGCAAACCCAAGGCTCCCGTCACCACGCACCGCGACGTGCTCGCGATGTGCGAGACCTGGCCGCGCCACGTGCTCAAGGCGCGCAGCGACGACATCGTGGTGGGCTCGCCGCCGCTGGCCTTCACCTTCGGGCTTGGCGGGCTGCTCGTGTTTCCGATGTGGGCCGGCGCGTCCGTGTATTTCGCCGATGCGCCGTTCACCCCCGAAGGCCTCGTGAAGCTCATCAACGAGATCGGCGCGACCATCTGCTACACCGCGCCCACGTTCTATCGCCAGATGGCGCCTTTCGTGCGGCAGCACGGCATGCCGAGCCTGCGCATCAGCGTGAGTGCGGGCGAGGCGCTGCCGGATGCGACGCGCCAGCTGTGGAAGGAAGCAGCCGGCATCGAGATGCTCGACGGCATCGGCGGCACCGAGGTGTTTCACATCTACATCTCCGCCGCGGGCGACGATGTGCGCAAGGGCGCGGTTGGCAAGGCGGTGCCGGGCTTCACCGCGAAGGTGGTGGACGACAAGGGCAACGAGGTGCCGCACGGCACAGTCGGCAAGCTGGCCTTGCAAGGACCTGTCGGCTGCCGCTACCTCGACGATCCGCGCCAGACCGACTACGTGAAGAACGGCTGGAACTACCCCGGCGATTCCTTCGTGCAGGACGACGACGGCTACTTCTTCTACCAGGCGCGCGCCGACGACATGATCATCACCGCCGGCTACAACGTCGGTGGGCCGGAGGTCGAGGACGCGCTGCTCAAGCACCCCGCGGTGGCTGAATGCGGCGTGATCGGCAAGCCCGACGCCGACCGCGGCATGATCGTGAAGGCCTTCTGCGTGCTCAAGCCCGGCAACGAAGGCGACGCAGCCCTCGTGAAGGCGCTGCAGGACCATGTGAAGGCCACCATCGCGCCCTTCAAATACCCGCGGGAGATCGAGTTCGTGACGGTGCTTCCGCGCACCGAGACCGGCAAGCTCCAGCGATTCAGACTGAGACAACTCAACAGCACACCATGATCAACAAACTCCTGCAGCCCGAGGGCTGGTTGCCTCCCAAGGGCTATGCGAACGGCGTGGCCGCGCGCGGCACCATGCTGTTCGTCGGTGGCCAGATCGGCTGGAATGCGCAGCAGCAATTCGAGTCGGACGACTTCATCGAGCAGTGCGGCTTGGCGCTGCGCAACATCGCCGAGGTGCTTCGCGCGGGCGGCGCGGGCCCGGAGCACATGGTCCGCATGACCTGGTATGTGACTGACCGCGACGAATACAGCCGCCGGTTGGCCGAGCTGGGTCCGGTCTATCGCGATGCGATGGGGCGCAACTTTCCAGCGATGACCTGCGTGCAGGTGGCGGCGCTGGTCGAGCATCGGGCGAAGGTCGAGATCGAGGTCACGGCGGTCATTCCGGACTGATCGCTTTCTTCGCCGTGCCGTCAGCCGACGGCGTGCGCGTAGCGCTTGCGGTACTCCGCCGGCGTGATGCCGACCTGGCGCTGGAATGCGCGCCGCAGCGTGTCGGCATCGGCAAATCCGCATTGGGCTGCCACCTGTTTCGGTGCGGCATCGCCGGCCTCGAGCAGACGGCGTGCGGCGGAGACGCGGATGCCTTCCACCCAGGCCGCGGGTGTGGCCCCGACCTCTTGTGCGAACAGCCGTGCGAAGTGGCGTGGGCTCAGGCTCATGCGCCCGGCAAGGTGGGCGACGCTGTGGTCTTCCGCGGGGTTTGCCACGATCCAGCGCTGAACCTCCTGCAAGGCCGATCGACCGGTGGGCGCGGCTTCGCCCTTGCGGCTGAACTGCATCTGGCCACCCGGGCGCTTGAAGAACATCACGAGCTGGGCGGCGACCTTCATGGCGATTTCCCGGCCAAGGTCTTCCTCCACCAGCGCCAGCGAAAGGTCGAGGCCCGCGGTCACGCCGGCTGCGGTGCGCAGGCGGCCGTCTCGCACGTGGATGGCATCGGCATCGACGTGCACCGCAGGGAAAGCCTGCGCCAACTGATCGGCCACCGCCCAGTGCGTCGTGACTCGCCTGCCGCTGAGCAACCCCGCCTGCGCCAGCACGAAGGCGCCGCTGCAGACCGAGCCGAAACGGCGCGTCTTGGGAGCGAGCTTGCGCAGCCATGCGGTCACGTCGAGGTTGGTCGCCGCGGTCGCGGCATGCGGCATGCCGGCCACGAGAAGCGTGTGGATTGGCTCGCCGATGTCCTCGCCGATGACGGCGTCAGGCATGAGCCGCACACCCGATGAACTGCGGATCGCGCCCGGCTGGCTCGCGATGACGCGCAGCCTGTAAGCCTCGGTACGCGCCTGCACATTCGCTTCAGCGAACACGTCGAGTGGGCCGGAGACGTCCAGCAACTGGACGCCGGGCATGGCAAGGATCGCGATGGTCTTCGTGGTGCGCATGACTGTTCTCAGTGTCTCTTTCAGAGTCGCAATGGCAGCATTTGCCGCATCACGTCTGTTGAAGACACTGTAGTCGACTCCTAAAGTTGTTCTCACACTCACAGGAGAAATACACATGGCTTTGACGACGATGATCGAAGGGGTCCGCATCCCCGACAGCAAGCTTGCGGGAGAGATCACTGAGTTGGTCCGGGACACGGCGCCCTCGCTGCTCTTCCACCACTCCAGCCGCGTCTACTACTTCGGCGCACTGGCCGGCAAGCACCGTGGCCTGACCTTCGACCCCGAGCTGCTCTACGCGGGCGCGATGTTCCACGACTTGGGGCTGGTGAAGGCGCACAGCAGTGCCAACGAACGCTTCGAAGTCGATGGAGCGAATGTGGCGCGAGATTTCCTGCGCAGTCGCGGGATCTCGCAGCGGGACGTCGACCTGGTCTGGACGGCGATCGCGCTGCACACAACGCCGGGGATTCCGCAGCACATGCACCCGGTCGTTGCGCTCGTGACGGCCGGCGTCGAGATGGACGTTCTGGGCCTGAGCTACCCGGAGTACAGCGACGCCGAACGCACGCAGGTCGTGCATGCACACCCGCGCACCGAACACTTCAAGGAGGACATCATCCAGGCCTTCTACGACGGCATCAAACACAAGCCGGAGACCACCTTCGGCAACGTGAAGGCCGATGTGATCGCGGACAAGGAGCCGCATTTCCATCGCGGCAATTTCTGCAGCGTGATTCGCTGCTCGGCCTGGCACGGCTGAGAAATCAGGGAAGTAAAAAAGCCCTCATTGCGAGGGCTTGATTCATTCAATTCACCGACCCAAGAAAAAAGGCCCTTTGAAATTCAAAGGGCCTTTTAAATTGGTTGCGCGAGCAAGATTTGAACTTGCGACCTTTGGGTTATGAGCCCAACGAGCTACCAGGCTGCTCCATCGCGCGGCAAGATGGAATTATACCTTATTCAGCAGCGCCTTGCTCGGCATCTGCTTCTTTAATTTCAGGACGGTCAACCAGTTCGACCAGAGCCATCGGCGCGTTGTCGCCCACGCGGAAACCCATTTTCAGGATGCGCGTGTAGCCGCCCGGACGTGCCGCGAAACGCGGGCCCAGATCGGCGAAGAGCTTGACGACGCTGTCGCGGTCGCGCAGGCGGTCGAAGGCCAGGCGCTTGTTGGCGAGCGTGGGCTTCTTGGCGAGCGTGATCATCGGTTCGATGACGCGGCGCAGTTCCTTGGCCTTGGGGACCGTGGTCTTGATGACTTCATGCTCGATGAGCGAATTCATCATGTTCTGCAGCATCGCAAGGCGGTGCGAGCTGGTGCGGTTGAGTTTGCGAAGTCCGTGTCCGTGACGCATGGTGCTTTTCCTTTACTTTATTAAACAGGCAGCCGTATCAGGTACTGCCCGGGCACGAGCCCTCAGGGGCTCAATTCAAAACAAAAATCAACGCTTGTCGAGACCGGCCGGCGGCCAGCTTTCAAGCTTCATACCCAAGGTCAGGCCGCGCGAAGCGAGGACTTCCTTGATTTCGTTGAGCGACTTGCGACCCAGATTCGGGGTCTTGAGCAGCTCGTTCTCGGTGCGCTGGATCAGGTCACCGATGTAGTAGATGTTCTCGGCCTTCAGGCAGTTGGCCGAACGCACGGTGAGCTCGAGTTCGTCGACAGGGCGCAGCAGGATCGGATCGAATTGCTGTGCGCTGCGCGGTGCGGGTGCATCGAATGCAGCCAGTTCGCCGCCTTCGAGTTGTGCAAACACTGCGAGCTGCTCGACCAGGATTTTAGCCGAGGCGCGAACCGCATCTTCAGCGGTGATGGCACCGTTGGTTTCGATTTCGACCAGCAGCTTGTCCAGGTCCGTACGCTGTTCAACACGGGCGCTTTCGACCGTGTAGCTCACGCGCTTGACGGGCGAGAACGATGCGTCGAGGACGATGCGGCCAATCGACTTGGTCGGCTCGTCGGCGTAGCGGCGCATCGTACCGGGCACGTAGCCGCGACCCTTTTCGACCTTGATCTGCATGTCGAGCTTGCCGCCTTGCGACAGGTGCGCGATCACGTGGTCAGGGTTGATGATCTCGACGTCGTGCGGGGTCTGGATGTCCGATGCCAGGACCGGGCCTTCGCCATCCTTGCGCAGGCTCAGCGTGACTTCATCGCGGTTGTGGAGCTTGAACACCACGCCCTTGAGATTCAGAAGGATGTTGACTACATCTTCCTGCACGCCGTCGATCGACGAGTACTCATGCAGAACGCCAGCGATCGTGACTTCGGTGGCCGAATAACCGACCATGGACGACAGCAGAACGCGGCGCAGCGCGTTGCCGAGCGTGTGGCCGTAGCCGCGCTCGAAAGGCTCGAGCGTCACCTTGGCCTTGTTGGCGGCAAGTTGCTCGACCTGGATGGTCTTGGGTTTCAGCAGGGTGGTTTGCATGCAGACTTCCTCTCAATACCCCCGGCTCGTTACACCGGTAAGGCTGGTGAAGCACCTGACCCGCAACAAAGCACGGGGCAGGAACGTGAACAACAAAAACTTGTTTCCCACACACGCGAGGTGTGCGGGAACAAAAAAATCAACGCGAATAGAGTTCGACGATCAGCGATTCGTTGATGTCGGCTGCGAATTCGTCGCGATCGGGCACCTTCTTGAAGGTGCCTTCGGCCTTGTCGGCATTCACTTCGACCCAAGCCGGGATACCGACTTGCTGGGCCAGCTGGAGCGCTTCGGCAATGCGGGTCTGCTTCTTCGACTTGTCGCGCACGGCGATCACGTCGCCGGTCTTGACCAGGTACGACGGGATGTTGACCGACTGGCCATTCACCGTGATCGCCTTGTGCGACACGAGTTGACGTGCTTCGGCGCGGGTCGAGCCGAAGCCCATGCGGTAGACGACGTTGTCCAGGCGCGATTCGAGAATGAACAGCAGGTTGGCGCCGGTGTTGCCACGGCGGCGGTCGGCTTCTTCGAAGTAGCGGCGGAATTGCTTTTCCAGCACGCCGTACATGCGCTTGACCTTCTGCTTTTCACGCAGTTGCAGACCGTAGTCCGACGTGCGCTGACCCGAAGTACGACCATGCTGGCCGGGCTTGGAGTCGAACTTGGCCTTGTCCTGAATGGAGCGGCGGGCGCTCTTCAGGAACAGGTCGGTGCCTTCACGGCGGGAAAGTTTGGCCTTGGGGCCGAGGTAGCGTGCCACGAGTATTCCTTTGTGTATCTGCCGCAGTTGCCTGCGGGAGCCATCAGCGGGACGCGGATGGCGGTGGGCTTAGTTAAAAAACAAATGCGCAGCCGCTCGAAAGCTGGCTGCGCCTTGCGGACTGACGATCAGATGCGGCGACGCTTCTGGGGACGGCAGCCGTTGTGCGGAACGGGCGTCACGTCGGCAATGGAATTGATCCGGATGCCGAGCGCAGCCAGTGCGCGCACCGACGATTCGCGACCGGGGCCCGGGCCCTTGATCTCGACGTCGAGGTTCTTGATACCTTGTTCGACAGCAGCACGGCCGGCCACTTCGGAAGCGACCTGCGCAGCGAACGGGGTCGACTTGCGCGAGCCCTTGAAGCCCTGGCCACCCGACGAAGCCCACGACAGGGCGTTGCCCTGGCGATCGGTGATCGTGATGATGGTGTTGTTGAACGAGGCATGCACGTGGGCGATACCGTCCGCAACGTTCTTGCGAACCTTCTTGCGAACGCGCTGTGCGGCGTTGTTTGCAGGTGCTTTAGCCATGCTGGTCTATCCTTATTTCTTCAGGGACTGCGCAGCCTTGCGCGGACCCTTGCGGGTGCGGGCATTGGTGCGCGTGCGCTGGCCGCGCATCGGCAGGCCGCGACGGTGACGGAAGCCGCGATAGCAACCGATGTCCATCAAACGCTTGATGTTCATCGTCGTCTCGCGACGCAGATCGCCTTCGATCGTGAACAGAGCGATCTGGTCGCGGATCTTCTCGAGATCGGCGTCGGTCAGATCCTTGATCTTCTTCGAATATTCGATGCCGCTCGCTTCGCAGATTTGACGGGCGCGGGTGCGACCGATACCGAAAATGGCGGTCAGGCCGATTTCAGCGTGCTTGTGCGGCGGAATGTTGATGCCAGCAATACGTGCCATGTGCGTCCTCTAATACTCTTCAATCAACCCTGGCGCTGCTTGTGGCGCGGGTCGGTGCAAATCACACGCACCACACCTTTACGGCGGATGACCTTGCAATTACGGCAGATGGTTTTGACCGAAGCCGAAACTCTCATTTCATTCTCCTAAAACTGTTTAACGTGGCGGTCTACCGCCCGATCTCAATACTGAACCACAGCCCTACGATGTCTTGAAGTTCGCCTTCTTCAGCAGCGATTCGTACTGCTGGGACATCATGTAGTTTTGCACCTGGGCCATGAAGTCCATCGTGACGACCACGATGATCAGCAGGGAGGTACCACCGAAGTAGAACGGCACGTTGTACTTCAGGATCAGGAACTCGGGCAGCAGGCAGACGAAGGTGATGTACACCGCGCCGGCCAGCGTCAAGCGAACCAGAATCTTGTCGATATAGCGAGCGGTCTGGTCACCCGGACGAATGCCCGGAATGAATGCACCACTCTTCTTCAGGTTATCGGCCGTTTCCTTGCTGTTGAACACGAGTGCCGTGTAGAAGAAGCAGAAGAAAACGATCGCAGCAGCGTACAGCAGCACGTAGATCGGCTCGCCCGGACGCAGCGCGCCGGCAATGTCCTTGATCCAGCGGAAACCACCTTCACCGGTGCTGAACCAGCCGACCACCGTTGCGGGCAGCAGGATGATCGACGAGGCGAAGATCGGCGGAATCACGCCGGCCATGTTCAGCTTCAAGGGCAGGTGCGACGACTGGCCGCCATAGACCTTGTTGCCGACCTGGCGCCGCGCATAGTTCACGAGGATCTTGCGCTGGCCGCGTTCCACGAACACCACGAAGTAGGTCACCAGGACGACGACCGCGATGATGAACAGCGCGACGATCGGGTTCATGGCACCGGTAGTCACCAGCGAACCCAGACCTGCGACGGCACTCGGCAGACCTGCCGCGATGCCTGCAAAGATCAGGATCGAGATGCCGTTGCCCAAGCCACGTTCGGTGATCTGCTCGCCGAGCCACATCAGGAACATCGAACCTGCCGTCAGGCTCACCATGGCGGTCAGGCGGAAGCCGAAACCGGGGGTGATCACCAGGCCGGCCGACGATTCGAGGGCCACCGCGATGCTGAACGACTGGAACAACGCCAAGCCAAGCGCGCCATAGCGCGTGTACTGCGTGATCTTGCGGCGACCGGCCTCGCCTTCCTTCTTCAATTGCTCGAAGGTCGGAAGCACGTAGGTCATCAGCTGCATGATGATCGACGCCGAGATGTACGGCATGATCCCCAACGCGAACACAGTGAAGCGCGACAGCGCCCCGCCCGAGAACATGTTGAACAGGCTCAGAATGCCGCCCTGCTGGCCCTGGAAGAGCGCCGCCAGCTGGTCCGGGTTGATACCCGGCACAGGAATGTGCGCGCCAATCCGGTAGACCACGAGCGCGAGCAGCAAAAAGACGAGCCGACGACGAAGGTCGCCGAACTTGCCTGTTTTTGCGATCGTTGCCGCGTTAGTTGCCACGAAGAACTTCTTTCAGTCCGATGGTGATCAGGCGACGCTGCCGCCGGCTGCTTCGATAGCAGCCTTGGCGCCAGCGGTTGCACCCACGCCCGTCAGCTTGACGGCCTTGGTGAGTTCACCGGTCTTGACGATCTTGACGACCTTGGCGAGCTGGCCCACGAGGCCGGCCTGCTTGAGCGCCAGGATGTCCACTTCGGCCAGGCCGAGCTGCTCGAGGGCAGTCAGCGTGACTTCGGCGTTGAACTTCAGCAGGTGCGACTTGAAACCACGCTTGGGCAGGCGACGTTGCAGCGGCATCTGGCCGCCTTCGAAACCAACCTTGTGGAAACCGCCTGCGCGCGACTTCTGGCCCTTGTGACCGCGACCTGCGGTCTTGCCGATGCCAGAGCCGATACCACGGCCAACGCGACGCTTGGCGTGCTTGGCGCCGGCTGCCGGCTTGATGCCATTGAGTTCCATATCAGTCTCTCTTACAGAACTTTGACCAGATAACTGATCTTGTTGATCATGCCGCGCACCGCCGGGGTGTCTTGCAGCTCGCTCACGCTGTTGAGCTTGCGCAGGCCGAGGCCACGCACGGTCGCGCGATGCGATTCCTTGGTGCCAATCGGGCTCTTGACCAATTGCACCTTGAGGGTTTGTTGTTGCGTCGTCATTTGAATACTTCTTTCAGGCTTGCGCTTAAGCGAAGATTTCTTCGACGGTCAGGCCACGCTTGGCAGCCACTGCGGACGCAGTCGTCGAGTTCTTCAACCCGTCGAGCGTGGCGCGAACCATGTTGTAGGGATTCGACGAACCATGGCTCTTGGCCACGATGTCGGTGATGCCCATGACTTCGAACACGGCGCGCATCGGGCCGCCGGCGATGATGCCGGTACCCTTCGGGGCGGGGATCATGACGACCGAAGCGGCGCCATGGTGACCCGTCACGCGGTGATGCAGCGTGCCGTTCTTGATCGAGATCTTGGCCAGGTTGCGACGGGCTTCTTCCATCGCCTTTTGCACGGCAGCAGGCACTTCCTTCGACTTGCCCTTGCCCATGCCGACGCGGCCGTCGCCGTCGCCCACGACGGTCAGTGCTGCGAAACCGAGGATACGACCACCCTTCACCACCTTGGTGACGCGGTTGATCGCGATCATCTTCTCGCGCAAACCGTCTTCAGGGCCTTCGTTCTGCGTTCTTGCTTGAATCTTTGCCATTTTGAATCTCGTGTCCGGTTAGAACTGCAGACCGGCTTCGCGAGCCGCCTCGGCCAGCGCCTTGACGCGGCCGTGGTACGCAAAACCTGCGCGGTCGAAGGCGACCTTCTCGACGCCGGCAGCCTTCGCCTTTTCAGCGATGCGCTTGCCGACGGCGGTGGCTGCAGCGGCGTTGCCGCCCTTGCCCGAGCCGCCGAGCGAGGTACGCACTTCGGCTTCGGCCGTCGATGCGGTTGCAATCACCTTGGTGCCGTCGTCGGAGATGACGGTGGCATAGATGTGCAGGTTGGTGCGGTTCACCGTCAGACGGGCCACGCCCTGCGTCGCGATGCGAATGCGGGTCTGGCGCGAGCGGCGAAGACGCTGTGCTTTTTTGGTCAACATCATTTTGCTGCCCCTTACTTCTTCTTGGTCTCTTTGATCACGATCTTCTCGTCCGAATAACGGATGCCCTTGCCCTTGTAAGGCTCAGGCGGACGAACAGCGCGGATCTCAGCGGCGATTTGACCAACGCGCTGACGGTCAGCACCCTTGATCACGATTTCGGTCGGGGTCGCGGTGGCCACCGTGATGCCTTGCGGCATGTCGATGTTGACCGGGTGCGAATAACCGACTTGCAGGTTCAACTTGTTGTTGGACGCTGCGGCCTTGTAGCCGACGCCGACCAAGTTGAGCTTCTTCTCGAAGCCCTTGGTCACGCCAACCACCATGTTGTTCACCAGCTGACGGATCGTGCCGCTCATCGCATTCGCTTCACGCGATTCGTTGGCGGGTTCGAAGTTCAGCTTGCCGTCATTGCTGACGACCTTGACCAGGGGGTTGCGTGCAAGGTTGAGCGTGCCGCCCGTGCCCTTGACGCTGATCTGGTCTTCCTTGATCGACACATCCACGCCTGCGGGGATGGTGATCGGCATTTTTCCTACTCGGGACATTTCAGTGACTCCTCGATGTCTCGGTTAGGCGACGTAGCACAGAACTTCGCCGCCGACACCGGTGGCGCGAGCCTTGCGGTCGGTCATCACGCCCTGGGGGGTCGTGACGATCGCAACGCCGAGGCCGTTCTGGACTTGCGGAATGGAAGCACTGGCCTTGTAGACACGCAGGCCAGGACGGCTCACGCGCTCGATGCGCTCGATGACGGGACGGCCAGCGTAGTACTTCAGGACGATTTCAAGTTCGCTCTTGCCGGCTTCGGTCTTGACCTGGAAGCCGTCGATGTAGCCCTCGTCCTTCAGGACTTGTGCGATCGCGATCTTCACCTTGGAAGATGGGACCGACACGGTGGGCTTCGCCACCATCTGCGCGTTACGGATACGCGTCAGCAGGTCGGCAATGGGATCACTCATGCTCATGTTGTTTGCTCCTGCCTGGCTTACCAGCTGGCCTTGGTGACACCGGGGATGTCGCCATTGAAAGCCAGTTCACGGATCTTGGCGCGAGCCAGACCGAATTGACGGAAGGTGCCACGCGGACGACCGGTGATGGCGCAACGGTTGCGCTGACGGGTCGGGTTCGCGTTGCGCGGAAGCTTCTGCAGGCCCAGACGGGCGGCTGCGCGTTCTTCGTCGCTCTTCTTCAGGTCGTTGGAGGCCGCCTTCAGTTCGGCGTGCTTCGCAGCGAACTTGGCAACCAGCTTGTCGCGCTTGAGTTCGCGCTGGATCAAAGATTGTTTAGCCATGGTTCGCCTCAGTTCTTGAACGGGAAACGGAAACCAGCGAGGAGTGCCTTGGCCTCTTCGTCGGTCTTGGCCGTCGTCGTGATGCTGATATTGAGACCGCGCAGGGCATCGACCTTGTCGTACTCGATCTCAGGGAAAATGATCTGTTCCTTGACGCCGATGTTGTAGTTGCCACGGCCGTCGAACGCACGGCCGGAGATGCCGCGGAAGTCGCGAACACGCGGCAGCGCGATGGTCACGAAACGGTCCAGGAACTCATACATCTGCACGCCACGCAGCGTGACCATGCAGCCGATGGGCTGGTTTTCGCGGATCTTGAAACCGGCGATAGCCTTCTTCGACTTGGTGACCACGGGCTTCTGGCCGGCAATCTTGGTGAGGTCGGCGACAGCGTTGTCGAGGACCTTCTTGTCGGCAACCGCTTCACCCACACCCATGTTCAGGGTGATCTTGGTGAGACGGGGGACCTGCATCGGCGACTTGTAGCCGAACTTTTCCGTCAGGTCTTTCGCGATCTTTTCGCGATAGTGTTGTTGGAGACGTGCCATGTGAGTACCTCTTAGGCGAACTTGATTTCGTCGCCGCTGGACTTGAAGACGCGAACAGCCACGCGCTTGCCGTCAGCACCCTGGGAGATCTTGATGCCCACGCGATCGGCCTTGCCGGTCGCGGCATTGAAGATCGCCACGTTGGATTGGTGAATGGGCATGGACTTCTCGACGATGCCACCGGTCGTACCCTTGAGCGGGTTCGGCTTGGTGTGCTTCTTGACGAGGTTCAGGCCTTCGATGACGACGTGCGAGTCGTCCTTGCGAAGCGAGACGGTGCCGCGCTTGCCCTTGTCACGACCGGCCAACACGATGACCTGGTCGCCTTTGCGAATCTTGTTCATGGCGTTGTTGTCCTTACAGAACTTCGGGTGCCAGCGACACGATCTTCATGAACTTCTCGGTGCGCAGCTCGCGCGTCACCGGTCCGAAGATGCGGGTGCCGATAGGCTCCAGCTTGGCGTTGAGCAACACTGCTGCGTTGCCGTCGAACTTGACGAGCGAACCGTCGGCGCGACGGATGCCCTTGGCGGTACGGACCACCACTGCACTGTAGATCTCGCCCTTCTTGACGCGACCACGTGGAGCGGCTTCCTTGATGCTGACCTTGATGACGTCGCCCACGCTGGCATAACGCCGCTTGGAGCCACCGAGCACCTTGATACACAGGACGGATTTCGCGCCCGTGTTGTCGGCCACTTCGAGCCGGGATTCAGTTTGGATCATTTCTTGATATTCCCAACTTGTACCAATGAGCCTCCAGGAGGGAGACACCGTGGTCAGTCTTGGGCCCGTCGTCGGCACCTCGAACCACTCGAGGCACTTCCGCTTTGGGCTGAAAGCTTCGCCTTTTGGAAGCGAAGCCCGCGATTATTGCAGGCACTTCTGCCGATGTCAACCGACTCATTACACCATCACGCGCTGGCACTAGACTCCGGGGCGTGCGCGTCACTGCCAGAACCCACCTTTCGCCCCCGCTTTCTACCCGTCGCAGCTTCCTTGGAGGCGCAGCGGCCGCGCTGGCACTGGGCATCGCCGGCTGCGGGAGCGCAGCGCCGATTCCGGGCACCGCGCGCCTGCGGCGCCTCGCCGAGACGAGCTGGGCGCACCGTCTTCATATAGAAGACACCACGGCGGGCGGCCTCTCCGGCATCGACTACGACCCCGCACGAGGTGAGTACCTGCTTATCAGCGACGATCGATCAGACCTTGCTCCCATTCGCTACTACATGGCCCGCTGGCCCCTGCCGCATGCCGCCCAACCGACGCCCACGGGCGTTGTTCAGCTGCAACGCCCCGGCGGCGGCCCCTGGCCCGACCGGCGGCACGCGGTCAACGGGCTCCCGGTTCCCGATCCCGAAGCCATCCGCCTGCGCCCGTCCACCGGCACCTTGCTCTGGACCAGCGAAGGCGATATCGCGCGCGGTTTCGGCCCCGCCCTGTACGAATCGGCGCGCGACGGCCGCTTTCTGCGCGAATTCGCCCTGCCAGCGATGTTCACGCCCGATCCAGCCCAGCGTCGCGGGCCGCGCGACAACCTGACTTTCGAGGGCATCGCGCTCACGCCCGACGGCCGTTTCGCGTGGTTGTCGATGGAAAACGCCCTGATCCAGGACGGCCCCATCCCCACCACCCGGGCGTCCGGTGGCCCTTGCCGCTTCACCCAGGTCGACCTGGAGACCGGCCAGGCCACCCGCCAGATCGCCTACGTTCCCGACGCCATCCCCCTGCGCCCCCTCATCCCCGGCACCTACGCCGACAACGGCGTGAGCGAGGTGCTGATGCTCGATGCGCACCGCATGCTGGTGCTCGAGCGCGCCTATGCCGCCGGCACCGGCAATTCGCTGCGCCTCTACGAAGTCGACACCCGCGCCGCCGACGACGTGCTCGCCATCGATACGCTGGCAGCAGGCAACCACCAGCCGGTCGCCAAGACCCTGGTAGCCGACTTCGCCACGCTCGGCCTCTCCCGCCTCGACAACACCGAGGGCATGTGCTGGGGGCCGCCCCTGCCCAATGGCAATCGCCTGCTGGTGGTCGTGAGCGACGACAATTTCAATCCGCTGCAAGTGACCCAGTTCGCCGCCTTCGAATACATCGACCGACCATGACCATCGCCGTGACCTTCCTGCCCCGCACCGCCCCCGCGCCGCTACCGCCTATTGCCTTCATCGGCGGCGGCAACATGGCCAGCGCCATCATCGGCGGACTGATCCAGCAGGGTACCCCCGCCGATTCGTTCGAGGTCGTCGAGCCCTTCGAGGCGGCGCGCACGAAGCTCGCGCACTCTTTCGGCATCACGGCGCAGGCGGAGGCCAGCGAGGCGCTTTCGCGCTGCGCCGTCGTGGTGTGGGCCGTCAAGCCGCAGACCTTCGCCGAAGCCGCCAAGCCGGTGCGCGCATTCGCCGGGGACGCGCTGCACCTGAGCGTGGCCGCAGGCATCCCGTCGGACAGCATCGCCCGCTGGGTCGGCACCGAACGCGTGGTGCGCGCCATGCCCAACACGCCTGCGCTGGTCGGCCAGGGCATGACCGGCCTGTTCGCGCGGCCGGACGTCAGCGGCGCCGATCGCGCACTCGTCGCGCAACTGCTGACGCCCACGGGCGAGCTGCTCTGGGTCGATACCGAACCCGCGCTCGATGCGGTCACCGCCATGTCCGGCTCGGGTCCGGCCTATGTGTTCTATTTCATCGAGGCGATGACGGAGGCCGGCATCGAGATGGGCCTCACGCCCGACCAGGCCCAGCGCCTGGCCATCGGCACCTTCACCGGCGCCTCGGCGCTGGCGCACAGCGCGACCGAGCCGCCTTCGGTATTGCGTGAACGCGTGACCTCCAAGGGCGGAACGACCTACGCGGCGATCACCTCGCTCGAAGGCGCGGACGTCAAGGCGCAGTTCAAGACCGCTATCCGCGCCGCGCAGAAGCGGGCCGCCGAGTTGGGCGAGGAATTCGGGCGCGGCTGAGCCCGATCAAGCAGGCAATGCGCGCGGTCCGAGAAAGAACAGCCACTCGGCCGCCAGCGTGACGGTGCCGTCCTCGAGTTCGAGCAGCACCTCTTCCTTCAGCAGAAAGCCATCTTCTCCCTTGGGCGTCGCGCCAAGAATGCGCACCCGCGCCCGGAAGCGCGCGCCCACCGGCATCGGCCTGACAAAGCGCAGGCGGTCGAAGCCGTAGTTCAGCGCGTGGTTCGAATCGAACGGCAGCAAGGTGCGCATCGCCTCGCCGGTCAGCCGGATCAGGTGCGAAACCTGGAAGAAGCCCGGCACGATCGTTCCGCCGTAGTTCGCCTCGCGGGCCGCGCGCTCCGGATCGAGGTGGATCCATTCGCCTTCGCCATCGCCCGAGAGCACCGCGTACTGGTCGACCATCTGCTGCGTGATGACGTGCCATTCGGACAGGCCCTCCTGGCCGATCTTCTGCGTCAGTCGTTCGAGCATGCGCGTCCTCTTTCTTTTTATCGGATGGCGTAGCCGGCCACGACACCAACGAACACCGCGAAGCCCAGCCAGTGATTTAGCCGGAATGCCTTGAAGCAACCATCGCGGGTCCGTTCGCGAATCAAGCGCCAGTGCCAGAACGCCTGCCCCGCCGCGATGGCGATCCCCGCGAAGAACAACACGCCCAGCGACCGGCTGGCACCGGCCCACGCCCAGACCGCGAGGAAGATCGCGTAGCTCAGCATCACTGCCGCCACGTCGAAACGGCCGAAAGTGATGGCCGAGGTCTTCATGCCGATCTTGAGGTCGTCGTCGCGGTCGACCATGGCGTACTCGGTGTCGTAGGCCAGCACCCAGAACAGGTTGCCGGCCAGCAGCCACGCGGCGAACACCGGGACGGTGGACTGCACCGCCGCAAAGGCCATCGGGATGCCGAAGCTGAAGGCAATGCCCAGCACCGCCTGCGGGATCGAAACGAAGCGCTTGGCAAAGGGATAGACGAGCGTGATGGCCAGCGCCGCGAACGACCACAGCACCGTCACCCGGTTGGTGGTATGCACCAGCCCGAAGGCCGCGAGCGCCAGCATGGCGCCGAGCGAGAGCGCCTCCTTGACCGAGATCGCGCCGCTGGTCACCGGCCGCTGCGCGGTGCGCTTGACGTGGCGGTCGAAGTCGCGGTCGGCCACGTCGTTGACGCAGCAGCCTGCGCTGCGCATGAGGAAGGTGCCAAGCGTGAACACCACGACCAGCTGCCAGCCCGGCCAGCCATCGGCTGCGAACCACAGCGCGCCCAGGGTGGGCCAGAGCAACAGCAGCCAGCCGGCAGGCCGGTTCCAGCGGATCAGGTCGAGGTAGAGCGCAAAACGGCGGGCGAGCATGCGGCAGCAGTAGAGACGGACGAAAAAAGAGCGGCCATTGTGCCGCTCTCGGTTTCGTGTCCCGGATTCCGGGATCGCAGCGAGCTCAGTCCTCGAGCAGCGAGCGCAGCATCCAGGCCGTCTGGTCGTGCACCGTGCAGCGCGCGGTCAGCATGTCGGCAGTCGGGTCGTCGCCGGCCTCTTCCGCCACGGGAATGAATTCGCGCGCGATGCGCGAAACCGTCTCGTGGCCCTTGACCAGGATGCGCACCATCTCCATCGCCTTGGGCGGGTTCTGGGGCACATCGGGCACGGTGGAGATCTTGCTGAACTCGGCATACGAGCCCGGCGCGTAGTGGCCGAGGGCGCGGATGCGTTCGGCGAGCACGTCGGTCGCGGTCCAGAGCTCGGTGTACTGGCCCATGAACATCGCGTGCAGCGAGTTGAAATGCGGGCCCGTCACGTTCCAGTGGAAGTTGTGCGTCGTGAGGTACAGCGTGTAGGTGTCGGCCAGCACGCGGCTCAGGCCTTCGGCGATGGCCGCGCGGTCCTGGCGCTCGATGCCGATGTTGATGATCGGCGCATTGCGGCTGCCCGACTCCTGCGCGACGACGGCGCCGCCCTTCTTGGGCACCTTGCCCGAGGAGGGCGTGGACGCTGGCTTGGTTTTCTTTGGAGCTTTGGCCATGGCGAGTGGTCTTTCTTCAAGTTGGGAGGAACGTGTCGATTCTCGAAGCCGGCGGGCGGCTTCGCAACAGCGTCACTCTATCCCAGCGATCAACGATTCAGAACAGCCGGCGCGTAGGCCAAGGTCGCGAATATCGCTATGACAGGCGCTTGACGCCCGGCAGCTCGCAGGCATAGATCGCATTGCGCAACGCGGCGATGGCCTCGTAGCGCGTGAAGGTGCGCCGCCATGCGAGCACCACGCGCCGCGTGGGCGGATCGCGGTCGTGTGCATCGCGTACGGGCAGGTAGCGCACCATCTGCTCGGAGTCCTTGCGGCCTTTGCCCTTGGGCTTGAGCGCCTCCGCCGGCACCGACAGGCGCGGCACCAGCGTCACGCCCATGCCCGAGGCCACCATGTGCTTGATGGTTTCGAGCGACGAGCCCTCGAAGCTCTTGCGGATGCCTTCGGCATTGCTGGAGAAGCGCGCGAACTCGGGGCACACCTCGAGCACGTGGTCGCGAAAACAGTGGCCGGTGCCCAGCAACAGCAGGGTCTCGTTCTGCAGCTCGTCTGAGGTGATCGACTCGCGGCTGGCGAACTTGTGATTGATGGGCAGCGCGGCCATGAAGGGCTCGTCGTACAGCGGCGCCATCGCAAGGCCCGTGTCGGGAAAGGGCTCGGCCATGATCGCGCAGTCGATCTCGCCGGCACGCAGCATCTCAAGCAGCTTGGCGGTGAAGTTCTCCTGCAGCACCAGCGGCATCTGCGGCGTGCGCGCGATCACCTGGCGCACCAGGTCGGGCAGGAGGTACGGGCCGATGGTGTAGATCACGCCCAGGTTCAGCGGGCCGGCCAGCGGGTCCTTGCCGCGCTTGGCGATCTCCTTGATGCTGGCGGCCTGATCGAGCACGCTTTGCGCCTGCTGCACGATCTGCTCGCCCAGCGGCGTGACGGTCACTTCGCCGGCGCTGCGCTCGAAGAGCTTGACCTCGAGTTCATCCTCGAGCTTCTTGATGGCCACCGAGAGGGTCGGTTGGGAGACGTAGCAGGCCTCGGCCGCCTTGCCGAAGTGCCGTTCGCGGGCTACTGCGACGATGTATTTGAGTTCTGTGAGAGTCATAGCTTGCGTCAATTATGCGCAAGCCTCCGTGACCCGGCGTCGTCAGAGGCGGGAACCCGCACGAAACGGATGGACGACGCCCGCTTTTCATCTGCCGTTCATCCAGAGGCCCGCATTGCGCCGCTAAAGTGCCGCATGTTCCGTCTTCGCCTCTCCCTCGCATTCGCCGTTCTCGTCGCGCTGGTCTGCATCCAGGCCGGTTTTGTCTACTGGGGATCGAACCGGGTCAACGACTACGCCCAGCACAGCCGCCTGGCCAGCGACATCCTGTCGGAACTGCTGGAGCTGTCGGCCAGCAAGCAAAGGCTGCGCGTCTGGGCCTCCCAGCAGCTGATGGACGCCGACGCCTCGCCCGAGGTGCGCGCCAGCCAGCTGGCGCGCATGCAGGCCAGCACCGAAACGCTCCGGCAGCTTGCGCGGCGCGACCTGTCGCTGTGGGGCGAGATCGCGGCGCGCGAAGACGTGCCCATTCCGCCCGAAATCGACCAGCTCGTCGCCGTCAGCGACCTGCTCGACGACAACATCGCCGCGGTGCGGGCCCGGCTGGTGAAACTCGCACCGCTGGAGCGCGGTGCCGAGTTCGCCAGCGTGTGGCAGGAACTGAACGAAGTGTTCGACAAGGCGCGCGGCCGCGACCTGCGCGAGCTGATCAACGGCGCCATCGAACGCCAGCGCAGCGTCGTGCCCGTGGCCCGCGCGGCGACCGAGCGCGGGCTGGACCGGCTGCGCCTGCAGACCATCGGCCTGGCGCTCGTGACACTGGCCGCGGCCGTGGTGCTCGCGCTCTACCTGAACCAGCGGCTCAAGCGCCCGCTGGACCGCCTGCTCGAAGGCACGCGGGCACTGCGGGCTGGCGCGCTCGAGCACCGCATCGCGATCGGTTCGCACGACGAGTTCGATCACGTCGCCGAGCACTTCAATGCGATGGCCGCCGAACTGCAGCGCCACCGGCGCGACGCCGACGCCGCGCGCCGCCGGCTCGAAGAGGCGGTGCTGGAGCGCACCAGCGAACTGAGCGCCGCGCACCAGACGCTGCAGCAGGTCGACCAGCGGCGGCGCCAGCTGCTGGCCGACCTGAGCCACGAACTGCGCACTCCCGCCACGGCGATCCGGGGCGAGGCAGAAATTGCCCTGCGCGGTGCGGACAAGCCGCAGGCCGAGTACCGCGAGACGCTGACCCGCATCGTGGGCGGCGTGAAGCAACTGGCCGGCGTGATCGACGATCTGCTGCTCGTCGCCCGGGCCGAGGCCGATCAGCTGGCGATGCGCTTCGGCGAGGTCGACCTGTCCGAGCTCCTTGGCGACGTCACCGACATGGCCAGCGCGCTGGGCGCGCGGCACAACGTTCGCGTGCAGCTCGACGCTGCTGGCGCCGACCAGCCTGCGGTCATGCTGCAGGCCGACGCCGACCGGCTGCGCCAGGCGCTCGTGATCGTGCTCGACAACGCGGTGCGCTATTCGCGCCACGACGGCACGGTGCGGGTGAGCTGGCAGCTGGAGATGGACGCACCGGATGGCCGCCGCGTGCAGGTGCGCGTGACCGACGAGGGCATCGGCATCGACGCGGACGAACTGCCGAAGGTGTTCGACCGCTTCGTGCGCGGCCGCCGTGCGCGTATCCACCGGGCCGACGGCACCGGCATCGGCCTGTCGATCGCGCAGGCCATCGTGCATGCGCACCATGGCAGCATCCGGATCGAGAGCACCCCGCTGCAGGGCACCACGGTCCGGGTCGAGTTGCCGTGCCATTTTTCCACCCAGACACAAGAAACATGAACATCCTGGTTGTCGAAGACGACGCGCGCGTCGCCGACTTTCTGCTGCGGGGCCTCGGCGCCGAAGGCTACCGCGTGCAGCTGGCGCGCACCGGCCCCGAAGGCCTGGCCCTCGCGCGCAACAGCGACCTTTCGCTGCTGCTGCTCGACCTGATGCTCCCCGGCCTGAGCGGCCTGGAGCTGTGCCAGACGCTGCGCGCCGAGGGCCATCAGGTGCCGGTGCTGATGCTCACCGCGCTCAGCAACACCCAGGACAAGGTGAGCGGCCTGCGCCTGGGCGCCGACGACTACCTCACCAAGCCCTTCGCCTTCGAGGAGCTGCTCGCGCGCATCGAGGCCCTGCTGCGCCGCGGCCGCGAACTGCGGCCCCGGGCCAGCACGCTGCAGGTGGCCGACCTCGTGCTCGACCGCGAGCGCATGGAGGTGACCCGCGCCGGCAAGCTCGTGGCGCTGACCGCCAAGGAGCTCGCCTTCCTGGAGCTCCTGATGACCGCGCCGGGCCGCGTCTACAGCCGCGAGCGCATCCTCTCCAACGTGTGGGGGACCAACGAAGACCCGCTGACCAACATCGTCGATGTGTACGTGCGGCGCCTGCGCGGCAAGATCGACGACGGTCATCCCGTGGCTCTGCTGAAGACGGTGCGCGGCCTGGGCTACCGGCTGGACGCCGCACCCGGCTGAGTGCGCACGTCCGTCCCTCAGGCTTTCAGGTACTCGGCCTTGGTGCCGAGCCAGCGATCGATGTGCCGCTGGGCAAGGTCGGGGTGTTTCTCGAGCATCACGGGCGCCAGCTCGCGGGCCCAGTCGAGCAACAGCGTGTCGGTGGTGAGGTCGGCGAAGCGCAGCAGCGGCGCACCCGACTGGCGCGCGCCCAGGAATTCGCCGGGGCCGCGAATCTCCAGGTCGCGCCGCGCAATCTCGAAACCGTCGCCCGTCTCGGCCATCGCCTTGAGCCGCGCGCGCGCCGCCTCGCCCACGCGGCCGCTGTCGCCCGGTGCGTAGAGCAGCACGCAGGCCGACGCCGCGGCGCCGCGCCCCACGCGGCCGCGCAGCTGGTGCAGCTGCGAGAGCCCGAAGCGCTCCGCATGCTCGATCACCATCAGCGAAGCGTTCGGCACATCGACGCCCACCTCGATCACCGTGGTGCTCACCAGCACCTGGATCTCGTTGGCGGTGAAGGCCGCCATCACCGCCTGCTTCTCGGCCGTCGGCATGCGCGAGTGCAGCAGGCCGACGTGGATGGCCTCGCCGAGCGTTTCGGCCAGCTCGTCGCGCGTCTCGGTGGCATTGCGCAGGTCGACCGCTTCGCTCTCCTCGATCAGCGGGCACACCCAGTAGACCTGCCGGCCCTGCGAGATCTGCGCCTGGATGCGGTCGATCACCTCGTCGCGCCGGTGGTCGGCCACCAGCTTGGTGACGATGGGCGTGCGGCCCGGCGGCAGTTCATCGAGCGTGGAGACGTCCAGGTCGGCGTAGTAGCTCATCGCAAGCGTGCGCGGGATGGGCGTGGCGCTCATCATCAGCAGATGCGGTTCTAGATGGCCCACGGCCTTGCCGCGCAGCGCGAGCCGCTGCGCCACGCCGAAGCGGTGCTGCTCGTCGATGATCGCGAGCGCGAGGTTCTTGAAACGCACCTTCTCCGAGATGACGGCGTGCGTGCCGATGACCAGCGCGGCCTCGCCGCTCTCGACCGCGGCCGACATCGCATCGCGCTCCTTCTTCTTCTGGCTGCCGGTGAGCCAGGCCACGCGCAAGCCGCGCGCGGCGAGCAGCGGATCGAGCCAGCCCACGAGCTTGCCGAAGTGCTGCGCCGCAAGGATTTCGGTCGGCGCCATCAGCGCGCACTGGAAGCCCGCATCGATGGCGCGCGCCGCCGCCAGCGCCGCCACCACGGTCTTGCCCGAGCCCACGTCGCCTTGCAGCAGCCGGTGCATCGGAATCTCGCGGCCGAGGTCGCGCGTGATCTCTTCGCCCACGCGCTGCTGCGCGCTGGTCAGGCCGAAGGGCAGCACGACGAGCAGCTGCGTATGCAGCGAAGTCGCCACGGGTTCCGGCGATGAAGGCAGCACCGGTGCACGCTGCGCCGCGCGTTCGAGCCGCGCCTGCAGCTGCGAAAGCTGCTGCGCGAGCAGTTCCTCGGCCTTGATGCGCTGCCAGGCCGGGTGGCTGTGGTCTTCGAGCGTCGCCATCGCCACATCGGGCGTCGGATAGTGCAGGAAGGTCAGCGAACTGCGCAGGTCCCACGCGCCCCGCAGGCCGATCTGCACGGGAATCGTCTCGTCGAGCACCGCGCGTGCAAGGCCCGAGCGCACCTCGCGCCGCAGCACCGGTTGCGCGAGACCCGCCACAGTCGAATAGACCGGCGTGAGCGCCTCCGGCAGCGAAGTGCCCGCGGCCTTGACCGTGGGATGCATGATCTGCCGCCCCACGAAGCCGCCGCGCATCTCGCCCCGCACGCGCACCCGCGCGCCGACCGCGAGCTGCTTTTGCTGCGAGGGATAGAAGTTGAAGAAGCGCAGCTGGCAGGTGTCGCTGCCGTCGTCGATGGTGGCGATCAGCTGGCGCCGCGGGCGGAACACCACCTCGCACTCGGTGACCACGCCCTCGACCTGCGCCATGTCGCCGTCGCGCGTGTCGGCGAGCTTCACGATGCGGGTCTCGTCTTCGTAGCGCATTGGGAGGTAGAGCGCGAAGTCGATGTCGCGCACGAGGCCGAGCTTGCGCAGGGCGCGCTGCACGAGGCTCAGGCCGGTGCCGGGCGGCTGCGGTGGCGACGGCGCGATGGCGGCGTCCGCGGACGTGGAGGGGGCTTTCTTGGCGGGCACGGACAAGGCTTCTATCGCGGCCGGCAAAGGTCCGTCAAGGCGCTGCGGGCGTCGGGGAACGCGAAGCGGAACCCTGTCTGCAGCAGGCGGGCCGGCACCACGCGCTGGCCTTCGAGCAGCAGGTCGGCCTGTTCGCCGAGCAGCAGCTTGACGGGCGCGGCGGGCGTCGGCATCCAGAAGGGGCGGTGCATGACGCTCGCGGCCACACGCGTGAAGTCTTCCTGGCTGAGCGCGCCGGGTGCGGTGAAGTTGACGGCCTGCGCGGTCGCGGGGCCGCCGGTTCCCGCCTGCTCGGCAGCACTCCACACATGCGCCATGGCACGGATGACGTCGTGTACGTGCACCCACGACAGCCACTGGCGCCCGCTCCCCAGTCGGCCGCCCATGCCCAACGCCACGGGCAGCAGCAGTTGCGGCAACGAGCCCTGGTGGCCGAGCACGAATCCGAAGCGCATGCAGGCCACGTGCACGCCATGCGCCGTCGCGGCCTGCGCCGCTTTCTCCCACCGCTGGCACAGCGTCGACATGAAGATGTCCTGCGGCGCCGCGTCTTCGGCCAGCTCGGCGGTATCGCCTTGCGGCTGCACGCCGTAGTAGCCGATGGCCGAGCCCGAGAGCAGCAGCCAGGGCTTGCGCGGACGGGTAGCGATCCATGCGACCAGCGTGCGGGTGAGCCCCTCACGGCTTTGCAGCAACTGCTGCTGGCGCCGCTCGCTCCAGCGCTGGCCGAGGATGCGCGCACCTGCGAGGTTGATGACCACATCGCACGGGTCGGTCTCGGGAATCTGGTCTAGCCGCTGCACGCAGCGCACCGCGCCACCGAAGCTCCATGCGGCTGAGCGCGCGTCGCGCGTCCAGACCGTCACGGCATGGCCGTCGGCCAGCAGGTGGCGCACGAGGATCTGACCGATGAAGCCGGTGCCGCCGGTCACCAGCACGCGCTGCGGCCGCGTGCCGAAATGCACCGGCGCCTCGGCGGCTCGCGTTTCTTCCTGCGCCGTGCGTCGGAACAACGCACGTGCCGCAAGCCCGTCGCGCAGCCCGGAGATGCCGACACCCACACCGCACAGCGCGAGAAAAGCGCCCAACCAGCCTTGCGGCTGCCACACCAGCGCCGTCGGCTGTGCCGCCCAGTCCACCGCGTTCATTGCCAGCAGCGCGATGAACGCGCCGGCGTTGATGGCCAGCACCGTGTGCGTGACACGCTCGGTCGGCGGCAGGAGGCGGCTGCCGTCCTCGACCACGAAGTCCCACAGCGTGAGCACGATCTCCACGCCGAACACCGCCAGCAGCACCCACGCCCACGCGCCGTGCCAGGCCCAGGAAGAGAGGCCGATGAACATCGCGCAGTAGATCGACGAGCGCACCGCATGGATCGCCAGTTCGCGCCGCGCCGTGTTGCGTTGCGCGAGCGCCTCGGTGCCCTCGTGGTGATAGAGCGTGTCGAAAGCGCCCATCAGGCCCTGCGCGGCCATGAGCTGCAGCGCGAGCAGGTGCGTGTCGATCATGCGGCCACCCCCGGGTCGGCCACTTCCTCGAACACGCCGACCTGCGTGAAGGTCGTGCCCATGAGCCAGTGCCGGATCTCGATGCGGATGTTGAAGCGCTCGGGCGTTTCGTTGTGGTGCCAGAGAAAAGTCTTGCCAGGCGTGAAGACGCCGGGCAGCGGAATGCGCCAGCCGAACACGTCCCAGAAATACCCGTCGCTCTGGAAATGCAGGCTGCCGTTCTCCACGCTCAGCACCAGCTTCATGCCGAGGCCCATGCCCACGTACTCCAGCACTTCTCCGCGCGCGCTCTCGCGCATGAAGCTGGTGAACTGGATCGGCTTGCGGCCGTGCAGGCGGTAGATGCGCTGTTTGTAGATGGCCGGGTCGTCGGGCTTGGCGTAGACCTGGATCTCGACCGGGAAGTGGCTGTCGCTGTACGGAATCAACGCGCCCTGGATCAGCGGCTGCGTCAGGTGCCCCAGCAGCTTGCCGAAGCGCGAGCAGCGCAGCTCGCTCAACGCACCCAGGTAATGCAGCGCCTTGCCGGGCGAGGGGTTCTTGTCGAAGCGCCGGCGGATGTCCGGGTGCAGGCCCTGCCAGGCGCTTCCGAGGATCTTCTTGAAGAGCTCGCCTTCGGAGGGAGGAGGCGCCAGCGGGACGCGCGCGACGGATGAATCGACCATCTGTCGATTCTGCCTCGGCAACCCCGCGCCGCAGACCGGATTCCGGGCATGGGAGAATCGCCGCCTTCCCGCGGTTTCTTCCCTTTCCCCATGCCTCCTTGGCACGGGCCCGTCCGGCCCTCAAGCACCATGCGCGCCTTCACGCTCTCCGATTTCGATTTCGACCTGCCACCCGAACTGGTGGCGCAACACCCGGCCTCCGAACGTACCTCCTCCCGCCTGCTCGACGGCACGGGCGACGCACCGGCCGACCGCATCTTCAAGGACCTGCCCTCGCTGCTGCGCGCGGGCGACCTGCTGGTCTTCAACGACACGCGCGTGGTCAAGGCGCGACTCTTCGGCGAGAAGCCGACCGGCGGCAAGCTCGAACTGCTGGTCGAGCGCGTGCTGCAGGGCCAGGAGGTCGTGGCGCACATGAAGGTCAGCAAGAAGCCGCCGGTGGGCACCACGCTGGAGATGGTCGGCGGCTTCCGCGCCACGCTGCTGGGTCGCTGGCCCGAGGAAGACGGCGCGCTGTTCCGCTTCGCCTTCGAGAGCGACACGGGCGAGAACCCCTACATGCTGATGGAGCGCTGCGGCCACGTGCCGCTGCCGCCCTACATCACCCACACCGACTCGGCCGACGACGAGAGCCGCTACCAGACCGTGTTCGCGCGCGTGCCCGGCGCGGTGGCCGCGCCGACTGCTGCATTGCACTTCGACGAAGGCCTGCTGGCCGCACTCGAAGCGCGCGGCGTTCAGCGCGCGAACGTCACGCTGCACGTGGGCGCCGGCACTTTCCAACCTGTGAAGACCGAGAACATCGCCGAGCACACGATGCATGCCGAGCGCTACGAGGTGCCCGAGGCCACGCAGCGCGCGATTGCCGAGTGCAAGGCGCGCGGCGGCCGCGTGGTCGCGGTTGGCACGACCACCGTGCGCACGCTCGAGTCGTGGGCCAGGAGCGGCGAAGCGACGGGCGACACACGCATCTTCATCACGCCGGGCTTTGCCTTCGCGCATGTCGATGTGCTGGTCACCAACTTCCATTTGCCCAAGAGCACGCTGATGATGCTGGTCTCGGCCTTCGCGGGCTATGAGCGCGTGATGGCGCTGTATGCCCACGCCATCGCGAACCACTACCGCTTCTTCAGCTATGGCGACGCCATGCTGCTGGCACGACAAAAAGATTGAAGACGACCACCATGCTGAACTTCGAACTCCTCAAGACCGACCCCGACAGCCACGCGCGCCGCGCCACGCTCACGCTCAACCACGGCAAGGTGCAGACGCCGATCTTCATGCCCGTGGGCACCTACGGCACCGTCAAGGGCGTGATGCCGCGCAGCCTGGAAGAGATGGGCGCGCAGATCATCCTGGGCAACACCTTTCACCTCTGGATGCGCCCGGGCCTCGACGTGATGCAAAGCTTCGGCGGGCTGCACCAGTTCGAGAAATGGAACAAGCCCATCCTCACCGACTCGGGCGGCTTCCAGGTGTGGTCGCTGGGCGCGATGCGCAAGATCAGCGAGGAGGGCGTGAAGTTCGCCTCGCCCGTCAACGGCGACAAGCTGTTCCTCACGCCCGAGGTCTCGATGCAGATCCAGACCACGCTGAACAGCGACATCGTGATGCAGTTCGACGAATGCACGCCCTACGACACCAAGGGCCACATCACGACCGAGGCCGAGGCGCGCACTTCGATGGAACTGAGCCTGCGCTGGGCCAAGCGCTGCCAGGCGGAATTCGCGCGGCTCGAGAACCCGAACGCCCTCTTCGGCATCGTGCAAGGCGGCATGTTCGAGAACCTGCGCGAGGAATCGCTCGCAGCGCTCGTCGACATGGACTTCCCCGGCTACGCCATCGGCGGCGTGAGCGTGGGCGAGCCCAAGGAGGAGATGCTGCACATCATGGGCCACACGCCGCACCGGCTGCCCGCGAACAAGCCGCGCTACCTCATGGGCGTGGGAACGCCCGAAGACCTGGTGCAGGGCGTGGCCGACGGCGTGGACATGTTCGATTGCGTGATGCCCACGCGCAATGCACGCAACGGCACGATGTTCACGCGCTTCGGCGACCTGAAGATGCGCAACGCCCGCCACAAGAGCGACCCGCAGCCGGTGGACCCCAGCTGCACCTGCCACGCGTGCGCGGGCACCTCGGGCGTGTCGTGGAACGATGGCGGACGCGAAGGCTTCAGCCGCGCCTACCTGCACCATCTGGACCGCTGCGGCGAAATGCTCGGGCCGATGCTGTGCACCATCCACAACCTGCACTACTACCTGAACCTGATGACCGAGATCCGTGCGGCGCTCGACGCGGGCACGTTCACGGAGTTCCGCGCGCGGTTCAAGGCCGAGCGCGCGCGCGGCGTCTAGCCGGCGGCCCTGTCCGCGCCCTACTTCGCGGCGCCCGGCGCCTTGATCGCCAAGGCCGTGGTGTACGGCTCGATGCGCAGCAGCTCGTTCTTGAACACCACGATCTGCCGCAGCGGCGCCTGCACCAGCGCGCCACCCTCGCCGTGCTGCGAGGCGTATTGCCACAGCGTGAGTTGCCCCTTTTCGGCCAGCATCGCGGCCAGGCGCTGAACGGGCGGCGTGGCGCCGGCACCCAACTGAGCCGCCTCGATGCCGACCACGACGTCGTCGTGCGGCGAGACCACCTTGAACAGCAGAATGGGCGCCGCGGCCTGGGCACGCACCTGCCGCACCACGAGGAAGGCCGGGAGAAGCGCGAAGCTGACAAGGGCGCGGCGGTTGAACGAGTTCATGGCCGCAAGGCTATCCATGCGAAGCCTTCCTGCCCACATGCCGGAAGCCATACGCCAGGTGGAAGCCCGCGTTTCCCCGATGTCGGCGGCATCCGGTACGCTCGTGCCCTGTCGCCATTGCCGTCGTCCTCATTCTCATGACCACAGCCACTCTTTCCTCTTACACCGCCCGCTATCCGTCACTCGCCGGGCGCACCGTCTTCATTTCGGGCGGTGCCAGCGGCATCGGCGAGGCGCTGGTGCGGGCCTTCCATGCGCAGGGCGCGAAGGTCGGCTTCTGCGACCTCGACACCGCCGCCGGCACGGCGCTCGCAGCCGAACTGCAGGGCGAGACGCCCGCGCTGTTCAGCGTCTGCGACGTGACCGACACGGCCGCGCTGGCCGCCACCATCGCTGGTGTACGCGCCCATTTCGGGCCCATCGGCGTGCTGCTGAACAACGCGGCCAACGACCGGCGCCACGAGATGGCCGACGTGACCAGCGAGGATTTCGACCGCCTCGTGGCCGTCAACATCAAGCACCAGTTCTTCGCCGCCCAGGCCGTGGCCGACGACATGCGCGCGCTGGGCGGAGGCTCGATCGTCAACTTCGGCTCGATCAGCTGGCTCATGAAGGGCCGCGGCTACCCGGTCTACCAGGCCTGCAAGGCGGGCGTGATCGGCCTCACGCGCTCGCTGGCGCGCGACCTGGGCAAGCAGAACATCCGGGTCAACACGATCATGCCGGGCTGGGTAATGACCGAGCGGCAGATCAAGCTGTGGGTCAAGCCCGAATCCGCTGCCGAGATCGATGCGGCCCAGTGCCTGCCGGGCCGGGTGATGGCCGAGGACATCGCGGCGATGGCGCTGTTCCTGGCCGCCGACGATTCGCGCATGTGCACCGCGCAGGACTACGTGGTGGATGCGGGCTGGACCTGAAGCCTTCCTCCTTCAGAAAGCAAAAAACCCGGCATGCCGGGTTTTTTGTTGAGCGTCGTACCGCGGATCAGTCGCGCAGTTCGGCTGGCAGCGTGCCGCCATTGGCTGCGATGCGGGTCATCACCTGCTTGTGCAGGCCGATGTTCCATTCGGCCGAACCGGGCTCGCCGTCGCTGTAGAGAATTTCGCTGGCCAGTTCCTTGCGCGCGGCGAGGCTGCTGTCCAGGCCCAGCAACTTGAGCAGGTCGACGATGGAGGTGCGCCAGTTCAGGGCGGCGGCACCGGGCATCGCGTCCAGGATGGCGGGCACGTCGCCCAGCGGGATCGAGGGCGGCGGTGCCGCAACGGCCGGTGCGCCCGGTGCAGCCGCCGGCGGTGCGGCGACGACTTCAGCGGCGTTGGCCGACGGAAAAATCTTGGAAAAAATCTTGCCGAAAAAGCTCATGGGAGGTCCTCGTCGTGCGTGGTGGAGGCCGGGCGATGCATGAAAGTGAACGCCGGCTGCGTGCGAAATGCAGCGCAGGCCAAGGTTCTAACACTTTGCGGCGACAGCTTCGCCAAAGTTGGCCACGCAGCGTGCGGAATACCCGCTTGCAGTGGAAAGTGCAGCGCCTCCACGCGCGGCTCAGGCTAGCGCTGTGCCGCTACCGGGCCCCGCATGCGCCGAGGTGCCGCAGGCGTGGCAGAACTTCGAGAACGCGCTCTTGCGCGCCTCGCACACGCCGCAGTGGTCGAACAGGCCGATGCCGCAATGCGGGCAGAAATCGATCTCGCCGTTCTTCAGGTCCACCGGCCGCTCGCAGCCGGGGCACACGCCCTTGCCGAGCCGTGCGAGCGCAACGTCGTAGCTCAACTCTTCGCGGCGCACCTGGTCGGGCTGCTGCTCGGCGAGCTTCTGGCGCGCGAGATACGCGTTGAGCGCAACGATGGCGTAGCGCCCCACCAGCACCGTGAGCACGATCCCCACCACGTAGCGCACATAGCCGCCGTAGCTTGGCAGGTACGGCACCAGCTCAACGAAGAACGCGAACAGCGCGAAGAAGATGAAGCCCCAGACGAACGGCCAGTAGGTGCTCTTGCGCTTCTTCGCGAACAGCCAGCCGGCCACGACCAGCAGCGGCAACGTGAGCGCCAGGCGGTAGGCGAACACGCGCAGCTCGATGCGGCGGTACTCGGCATCGAGCTTCACCTGCGCATCGCGCTCCAGTTCCGCGAGCGTCGTGCGGGCGCGCTGCTCGGCCTGGCGCGCGTCGAGCATGATCTTCTGCTGCGCATTGACCTGGCGCTGGACCGCATCTTCCTTCTGCTTGAACGCATCGAGCGCCTTGGTGCGCGCGATGAGCTCGGTGTCCTGGTCGGGCTGCGCGGTCGCGCGGCGAGTGGCGATCCAGTTGCCGAAAGTCTCACGCGCATTGGCGCTGGCCTGCTGCGCGGCATTGAGCTGCAGGCGAATCTGGTCGAGGTCGCGTGAGGCCTGCAACTCCGCGGCTTCCGACGCCTTGATGGTGTCGCGCAGCGGCTCGGCCGCGCGCAGGTCGATGAAGTCGTCGATGCCGCGCACGCGCTCGACCTGCGGCAGGTCGCCGACGACCGTGCTGCCCAGGCCGATCAGGAAGCTCGCGAACACCAGCGCCACGAGCCAGAGGCCGCGGCGAAACCATTTTTCGGACAGGCGCAATGACTTGCTCATTCGATGCTTTCTTCTGGATTTGTAGTTACTGCAGCTTGAACGCCACCGGCGCCGAACCCAGCCCCGCGCGCGGCATCCACGCAAAGACCGAGTCGACCGTCACTGTCTCGATGCGGTCCGAAAACCGCTTTTCGTTCGGATGATCGTCGAAGGCAATGTTTGCCGAGCCCACGCGGCCGCCCAGCCGGGTGAGCGGGCCGAGCTTCAAGGTGGTCGGTTCGTAGCCCTTGAACTGCATCCACGCCTGTGCCTGCGCGCGGTTGTTGATGGTGGCGGGCTCCATGGCCGCAGCCAGCGTCTCGATGGCCCATTGGTTCGACTGCTGGTATTTCTGGCCCCAGGCGTAGCTCACGATGCTGTAGGGCGCCACGTTGAGCCGCACGATGCGCGAGGGCGACTCGTTGAGCGCGGCCAAGAGCTGCGTCTGTACCTGCGGCGTGGGCACGATCCAGGCGGCTTCGTAGCGCCACAGGTCATCGAGGAAGAATTCGCCGAGCCCCTGCCGGTAGACCGCAGCCACCGCGGTGCCGCACTGGTTGAGCTTGTGCACCACGCGCCACGGGCCTTCGTCGGTCTTGTAGGCAATGCCCAGGTGCGAGTAGCGCAGGCCGTACTTGCTCAGGTCCTGCCCGGCGCGCGCCAGCAGCACGACGCGCGCGCCGCTCGTATCGAGCTGCTGCGACGTGCGCTCGGCCAACTGCATGCCTTTGACGATGAGCGCCGGACTCGGCTTGACCTGCTCGCACGAGCGGCCGGCCTGCGCCTGCAGTGCCACGAGCGCGAGCAGGCACACCGCGAGCGCGCGCTTCATGACAGCCTCTCGTTGTGCAACAGCGCACGGCCGATGGCATTCGGCACGAAGGCCAGCACCTCGCCCGCGGCCGACAGCACGATGCCGCTGCCGATCACGCTGACCACGACGGCCGTGCCGACCGAGGCGGCCGCGCCGTTGGCGGCGCGCCCCATCACCTTGACGCTGGCGCGCGCGCCGTCCGATGCGCGTTCCAGCACATAGACGGTGCCGTCGGCCGACGCCTCGACGGCCACCACGGCGAGCGTGGAGCCGCCCACCGACAGTGCCGCGGGCACCGCAACCACCGCCATGGCGGAAGCGCCGACGACGGACGCCGCGCCGATCACCGAGGCGACGGGCAGCAGCGAGAGCGCGGCCGATGCATCGCTCTGGGCCTGCGCGTGAAGCGGAGCCGCGACACCCGCGAACGCGGTGCAGACGGCGAGAGCAAGCGTGGCCATGGACTTTTTCATGACGTTCTTTCGTTGGCTGACGGTGGACGGAATACGGCGGCTCATGCGGCCGAGGCGGAAGCAGCGGCTTCCTGGCGGGCGGCGCGGCGGCCTTGCAGGCGGGCGTCGATCAGGTCGGCTTCATGGCGGTCGCGCAGCGTCTTGGCCAGCGTGAACGCCGAGCTGATGAGGAACAGCCAGCTCACGCCCAGGAAGGCCTTGTAGGCGTCGTTGATGTCCATTCGGACCAGACCCCAGCCGGTCAGGCCTATCGCGGTGAAGAAGCTGCCCCAGACCACGAGGCGCCACATGGGCACGTCGCGGCTGGCGGCGCCTTCGGCCTGCCGGCTGTCGCGGATGAACTTCGCCAGCACGAAGGCGGTGCTCAGGCAGAACACGTAGCCCATCACCATGAACGCCCGGTCCAGCGCCTCGCCCGGCAGCCAGCTCAAGCCGGTGGCGCAGAGGAAGACGGCGACTGCGAAGGAGGCCCAGGCCTGGAACTGCCAGGCCCGCGTGTCGCGCTGGATCGAAACGGTGGTGGATGAGAAGGGTTGCATGAGTGCCTCGCGGCGTTGTGAAGGTGGGCGAATGATGGTTCGCCACCGCACCGCGGGACTCGAATGCTTGGCCCAGTTGCGGTTTGGGCCGCTACTGGTATCTCGCAGGGATACTTTTCAGGCCACCAGCAGCCCGCTCACGCGCTGCTGCAGCGCCTCGGGCCGCACCTCCAGCGGCGGCACGGCCTGCCCGACGTTCAGGCCCACGCGGCTGTAGAAGCCGCGACGGAAAGGCTTGGCCATCGCGACCTGCTGGCCGCCGCGCAGCTCGATGCGGCTGAAGTACGAGCCCCAGAGGTTGGTCAGCGCCATCGGGATCACCGGCGGCTCGATGCCTTCGGCGCGCGCGCTCTCGACGATCTTCATCACGCCGCCCTTGAAGGGCTGCAGCGTGCCGTCGCGCGTGATCGCGCCCTCGGGGAAGATCGCGAGCAGGTCGCCTTCCCGCAGCACGGCCAGCGCCTTGGCAAAGGCCGCTTCGTAGGCCGCCGGGTCTTCCCTCTGCGGCGCGATCGGAATGGCCTTGGCCAGCTTGAACAGCCAGCCGAGCACCGGCACCTTGAAGATGCGGTGGTCCATGATGAAGCGGATGGGCCGCGGGCTCGCCGCCATCAGCAGCACCGCGTCGATGAAGCTCACGTGGTTGCACACCAGCACGGCGGCACCCTCGGTGGGAATGTGCTCGTCGCCCTTGATGTCGAAGCGGTAGACGAAGCGCGACAGCACCCAGGCCACGAAGCGCAGCAGGTACTCGGGCACCAGCATGAAGATGTAGAACGCCACCACCGCATTGGCGATGCCGGTGAACAGGAAGATCTGCGGAATCGTGAAGCCCGCGCCCAGCAGCGCGCCCGCGATGACCGAGCTGCCGATCATGAACAGCGCATTGAGGATGTTGTTCGCCGCGATGATCCGCGCCCGGTGCGTGGGCTGGCTGCGCAGCTGGATGAGCGCGTACATCGGCACGCTGTAGAGGCCCGCGAAGAGCGAGAGCAGCCCCAGGTCGGCCATCACGCGCCAGTGCGCGGGCTGGTGCACGAAGGTGCCAAGGCCCATTTCGCCCACCTTGGGCAGCGCGCGCGAGGCGAAGTACAGGTCGATCGCGAACACGCTCATGCCGATCGCGCCCAGCGGCACGAGGCCGATCTCCACCTGCCGGCGGCTCAGCGTCTCGCACAGCAGCGAGCCGACGCCGATGCCGATGGAGAACACCACCAGCAGCAGCGAGGCCACCTGCTCGTCGCCGTGCAGCACTTCCTTGGCGAAGCTCGGAAACTGGCTCAGGAACACCGCGCCGAAGAACCACATCCACGAAATGCCCAGCAGCGAGCGGAACACCACCACGTTGCCGTGCGCGAGCTTCAGGTTGCGCCAGGTTTCGCTGAAGGGATTCCAGTTGATGACCAGCCCCGGGTCGGTGGCCGGCGCCTGCGGAATGGCCTGCGCCACGCCCCGGCCGATCAGCGCGAGCAGCACGCAGGCCACGGCCACGCTCGTGTGGCCGATCTGCGGCACCGCCACCAGTAGGCCGCCCGCCACCTGGCCCAGCAGGATCGCGACGAAGGTGCCCATCTCGACCATGCCGTTGCCGCCGGTGAGCTCTCGCGAATCGAGCACCTGCGGCAGGTAGGCGAACTTGACCGGCCCGAACAGCGTGGAGTGCAGCCCCATGAGAAACACGCAGCCCAGCAGCACCACCGCATTGGCGGTGACGAAGCCCCAGGCCGCGATCAGCATGATCGCGATTTCCAGGTTCTTGACGAAGCGGATCATCTTCGTCTTGTCGAACTTGTCGGTGAGCTGGCCAGCCGTGGCCGAGAACAGCAAGAAGGGCAGGATGAACAGCGCCCCGATCGCCAGGCCCGCCATGGCCGGCGGCATCCAGCTCAACTGGAGCTGGTAGGTCACCATGACGGTGAAGGCGAACTTGAAGAGGTTGTCGTTCGCCGCGCCCGCGAACTGCGTCCAGAAGAAAGGCGCGAAGCGCCGCTGCTTGAGCAAGGCGAACTGGTTGGCGTGAGCGTTCGCTTCGTGAGGCGCCACGGGGGCGGCAGCAGCGGCGGGGGTTGTCATTCGAAGAATTCTCCTCAGGCCGTGATAGCGGCTGCGTCGGGATTGTGCCGCAGCAGCCGTGCTTCCCAGCCCTTCTCCAGCGTGCGCAGCGCCAGCAACACCGGCAGGCCCGCCAGCGCCGCCGTCAGGTGCTTGAGCGTGTGGCCCGAGACCAGGTGCTGCGTCGCCTCGTAGATCTGCCGGTCGCCCAGCTCGAAGGCCTTGGCCAGTGCGTAGAAAAAGATCACCCAGCCCAGCTTGAGCCCCACCGCGCCGCGCATCGGCGCGGCCAGCGCCAGGGTGAGCACCAGCGCCATGCCGCCGAACTGCACCAGCGCCCACGGCATGACGTTGCCGCTTTCCTGCGACACCTCGGCCGCCAGCAGGCCGGCCGTGAGGACGAACCACGCTGCCGGCCAGCCGGCGCGCTGGCTCACCCGTTCGCACACCGCGATGCCGATCAGCCCCGCGAAGGCCACCGCCATGCCGGCGCGGTCCGCCGCGAGCCGGGGGACGTCGGGCATCAGGTGATAGAAGGCCGAGCCGGCGGCAGTGGCGATCAGGCCGGCGAAGAAGAGCCAGGCGCAGTCCAGCGTGTTGTCCGGCGGATCGATGGCGGGCGGGGCAAGCGGGAACTCGGCCAGCGCCTCCTGGTGCGAACGGTCGATGCGATTGAGCCGGTACAGCCCGAGGACGCCGATCACCACGAACGGCAGGTTGCTCAGCACGTCCATCGCGTTCGGCAGGCCATGCCAGGCCCGGTCGTCGGCGAAGACCGAGGCGAACGCCACGTCGGCGGCCGGCAGTGCCGGGCCGAAGAAGGCGATCAGCGTGAGCAACGCGAAGGTGAAGAGCAATGCGCGTTCACGGCGGCTGAAAGTGGGCAGGAGCATGGCGGACCTCGGTGGGTGGGTAACGAGCCGCGGAATTTAGTTGCCAGTCGCTCTGCAGGCATCGAGAATCGATACGAGGCACTATTTCACACCCAACGGTATCTCTTTCTAATACCCATCCAGCGCCCAGCACCCTTCATGAGCACCACCGTCGACCTCGTACTCGCCCTCAAGAACGAACTCAAAAGCGCCCGCATGACCTACGCCGACCTGGCCCGGTCGCTCGACATGGCCGAATCCAGCGTCAAGCGGATGCTGGCCAAGAGCGACATGCCGCTGTCGCGCGTGGACGCCATCTGCCGGGCCCTGAAGATCGATTTCGCAGAACTCGCGCGCCGCGTGGCCGACGCCCAGCCGCTGCTCAAGGAGCTGACGCAGGAGCAGGAAAAGGCAGTGGTCAAGGACAAGAAGCTGCTGCTGGTGGCCATCAGCGTGCTGAGCCAGTGGACGTTGGAGCAGATCGTGACGGCCTACCGGATCAGCGAGGCCGAGTGCATCGGCTGCCTCGCGCAGCTGGACCGCATCGGCATCATCGAGCTGCGTCCGCTCAACCGGTATCGCCTGAAGCTCGCCAAGACCTTCCGCTGGCGGCCGCACGGCCCGGTGATGGAGTTCTTCCGCGAGAACGTGGTGCTGGACTACTACCGCGGCGGCTTCGACGGCCCGGCCGAGGGCCTGCTACTGGTGCACGGCTCGATCAGCCGTTCGCTGGCGCCGGCCTTCCTAGAGCGCCTGCAGCGCGTGGCGCAAGACTTCGCGCAGCAGCACCAGACCGACCAGAAGCTGTCGGCCAAGGACCGCGAGGGCTACACGCTGCTGCTGGGGATGCGCAACTGGGAGTTCGAGCTCTTCACCCGGCTCCGGAGAGCCTGACGGCTCAGGAGGCCTTCGCGGCTTCGAGCGTGTCGCGCATCGTGCGCGCGGCGTTCTTGGCCGCATCGGCGAAGTCTTCGCCCGACGAGGCGTAAATGATCGCCCGCGACGAGTTCACGACGATCGGCGCATCGGCACGCCAGCCGGCACGCACGGTGGCGACCGCATCGCCGCCCTGGGCGCCGACGCCCGGAATCAGCAGCGGCACCGTCGGCGCGAGTTCGCGCACCCGTTCGATTTCCGCCGGATAGGTCGCGCCCACCACCAGGCCGAGCTGGCCGTTCAGGTTCCACGGCCCCTGCGCCAGCTTGGCAACGTGCTCGTAGAGGAAGGGCTGGCCTTCGATGTCCGCCAGCCGCTGGCCCTGCAGGTCGGCACCGCCGGGGTTGCTGGTGCGGCACAGCAGGAAGGCTCCCTTGCCTTCGTGCTTGAGGTACGGCGCCACCGAGTCGAAGCCCATGAAAGGCGAGAGCGTCACCGCATCGGCGCCGTAGCGATCGAACGCCTCGATGGCGTACTGCTCGGCGGTCGAGCCGATGTCGCCGCGCTTGGCGTCCAGGATCACGGGCACATGGGGCGCGTTGCGGCGCATGTGCTCCATGAGCTTTTCGAGCTGGGCTTCGGCACGGTGCGCGGCGAAGTAGGCGATCTGCGGCTTGAAGGCGATGACCAGGTCGGCCGTCGCGTCGACGATGCGCGCGCAGAAGTCGTAGATGCTGGCGGCGTCGTCCTTGTATCCCCCGGGGAACCTGGCCGGCTCGGGATCGAGCCCCACGCAGAGCAACGAACCGTTTTTTTGCTGTGCGGCGGCCAGCTTGTCGAGAAAAGTCATGGGGGCTGATTTTAAGGACCCCATGTGGCTGCCCTAGTTCGAAGGCGCTTGCCGTTCCGCGGCGAGGCACAGGTCGGCCCAGGCGCGGGCCTTGTCGGCCGGATTCCGCAACAGGTACGCCGGGTGGTAGGTCGCCACCACCGGCACGCCATTGACCGATGCCAGCGGCACCGCGCGGCCGCGCAGCTTGCCGAGCGGGTCGCCGCTCTGCATCAGGCTTTGCGCGGCCAGCGGGCCCATCGCCAGCACGACGCTGGGTGCCAGCGCGGCGGCGTGTTCGTCGAAGGATTCCGCCATCGGGCGCGGGCTGCCGGGCTGGCCGGCGGCCACGCCACGGTGCGTGCGCATGAGGTGAACGGGCGTCTTGCCGTCGTGCAGCTTCAGGGCGCGCAGCATGTTGTCGAGCAGGCGGCCCGCGTCGCCCGAAAAAGGCTCGCCGTGGCGGCCGTCGGCCTCGGGAGGCATGTCGGCCACGACGAGCCAGCCGCCTTGGGCAGAGGCGGGGGCTTCGGCGGCATCCGCATAGAGGCGGCAGGGCGCTTCGACGAGTACCGCGGCACCCTGCGTTGCCGTCACGGCGGGGCGCGGAACGGGCGCGGGGGCCGCCACAGGCCTTGCGACGGGCGCAGGCGTCGGTGCGGCGACCGGCACTTCCGCCACGTACCGCTCGGCGACCGGTTCCGGCGCTGCTGCAACCGCCTCTTCGACAACGGGCGCAGCCTCGACCGCCTCGGGCATCGGCCACCAGACCTTGACCCCCATCTCGTCGAGCATCGCGCGCTGGCGCGCATCGAGCTTCAGTGTCTGCACGGCGGTCATTACTTCAGGGCTCCCCAGGCGGAGCCTGTTTCGTTCAATCGCAAACTCATGACCACCGCGTCTTCGCGCTTGCCTTCGAACGCCGGGTAGTAGCCCTTGCGCACGCCGACGCTGCGAAAACCCTGACGTGCATAGATCTCCAGCGCGCGCCGATTGCTCTCGCGAACTTCCAGCCAGAGCCACTGCGCGCCCTCGGCACGCGACCAGCCGGTGAGCGCCCCCAGCATCAGCGGCGCCCAGCCCTGGCGCTGGAAAGCCGGCGCCACGGTGATGTTGAGCAGGTGCACCTCGTCGACGCCCTTCATGGCGACGAAGTAGCCGATGAGCGTCTCGCCCAGGCTGGTGACCGGCGAGCTCACCCCCTGTGCCAGCCCGGGGGCCAGCAGGCACTGGCAGTGGTAGCCGACGGCCACAGAGTCAGTGAAGTTCGCCTGCGTCCACGGGTGGGTGTAGGCCGCCTGCTCGACCGCGCAGACGGCTTCGATCCGCTCGACGGTGAGCGGCTCGAGGCGGGCTTCGACGGGCTGGAGGACAGCGCTCATGCGGTGGTGGGTGGTGTAACCGCTGCGGCAGCGGCCGCCTTGATGGCGGCGCGCTCCTCGGTGGTTTGCGCCACTTTATCGCGAACATAGAGCGGCCAGGCCTGCGCCGCGGGAACGATTCGCCCGGCCGCGAGCAACGCGGGGGCCAGCCGCAGCATCGCGGTAGCGGTGGGCAGCACCTCGTGGCGGGCCGTGGCCGGCGCCAGGCGCGGGCCATAGGCGGTGAAGGCGTTGCCGGCGAGCGACCAGCCGGCGGGCACGGCTAGCGCCTCGGGCGACAGCAGCAGCGGCTCGTCGTCGCCGCCGAGCGGGCCAGCCGCGTCGAAGTCGTAGCTGGCGGCGTAGAGCTGGTCCATGCGCGCATCGAGCACGGCGACCACCTGCCGGGCGCCGAAGGCGTGGCGCGCTTCCTCGGCGACGGCCAGCAACGTATCGACCGGCAGCAGCGGCACGTTGGCGCCGAAGGCCAGGCCCTGCGCCACCGAGCAGGCCGTGCGCAACCCGGTGAAAGAACCCGGCCCGCGGCCGAAGACGATGGCGTCCAGATCGGCCAGCGCCAGGCCGGCGTCGGCCAGCAGTTGCTGGATCAGCGGCAGCAGCGTGGTGGACGCCTGCGCGCCGCCCGCGCCGCTGTGCGCGAGCAGCTGCTCGCCGTTTTGCACCGCGACCGACAGGTGTTCGGTGCTGGTGTCGAAGGCGAGGAGGCGGGGCGCGATGGGCATCCCCCGATTATCGAGGGCGCTCGGGCGCCTCGCCCGCCCGGGGCGAATCAGCCGGCGCCCGGGTCGTCGCTGCGCAGGATGGCGAGCCCGGCCTGGCGCAGCGGCGCCAGCGCCTTCGCGGGCGCATCGGGCGATACCAGCAGGCTCGTCGCCGCGCTGACGGGGTTGATCACCCAGGCTGACGCCACGCCGAGCTTCTCGGACGAAGCCAGCACCACCGTCTCGGCCGCGGCGGCCATCAGCGCGCGCTTGATCTCGGCCTCTTCGATGTCGCCGGTGGTGAGCCCCGCCTCGGCATGCACGCCCGCGACGCCCATGAAGTAGGTGTCGGCGTGAATGCGCGCGATGGCCCCCATGGCGGCGGCCCCCACCGCCACCAGCGAATGCTTGAAGAGGCGTCCGCCGATCAGCACCACCTCCAGCTGCGCGTGTGAAACCAGTTCGATCGCCACCGAGGGGCTGTGCGTCACCACCGTCGCCTGCAGGTTCTTCGCCAGGTGGCGCGCGAGTTGCACGGCGGTGGTGCCACCGTCGATGAACACCACCTGCCCGGGTTTCACCAGGCGCGCAGCGGCGCGGCCGATGGCCACCTTCTCGTCGGGCGCGAGCTGCTGGCGGCTGGCGAAATCGGTGTCGGCCGGGGCAATGGGCAATGCGCCACCGTGCACGCGCTGCAGGAGCCCTTCGGCCGCCAGCTCGCGCAAGTCGCGGCGGATGGTGTCTTCGGAGAGCGCGAGTTCTTCGCTGAGCGACTTGGCGACGACGTTGCCGTCGCGCTGCAGGACCGAGAGGATGTGTTGCTTGCGCTGGCGGGTGAGCATCGGCCGATGGTAGCGGGCCTGCACGCTTTCTGCACGAATTTTCTTGTTATTGCACGAATTTGCATTCGCGCCTATGCTCGCCGCCCATGACCCTCCAAGACCGCGTCCGGGTGCACGAAGTCACCCTCCTTTCCGACAACTGGTACACGCTCAAGACCACCCGCTTCGAGTGGCGCCGCAACGACGGCCAGTGGCAGCGCATGGACCGCGAGACCTACGACCGCGGCAACGGCGCGACGCTGCTGCCCTACAACCTCGCGCAGCGCACCGTGCTGCTGACGCGGCAGTTCCGCTATCCGGCCTTCGTCAACGGCCATGACGACCTGCTGATCGAGGTCGCGGCGGGCCTGCTCGACAACGCGGCGCCCGAGGAGCGCATCCGCGCCGAGGTCGAGGAAGAACTGGGCTACCGCCTCGGCACCGTGCAGAAGATCTTCGAGAGCTTCATGAGCCCCGGCTCGGTGACCGAGAAGCTGCACTTCTTCGTCGCGCCCTACGAGCCCGCGATGCGCATCGGCAGCGGCGGAGGTCTGGCCGAAGAGGGCGAGGACATCGAGGTGCTTGAACTCGGCATCGACGAGGCGCTGGCGATGGTGGCGGACGGCCGCATCGCCGATGCGAAGACGGTGATGCTGCTCTATCACGCGAAGCTGCACGTCTTCCCCGCGGTGTAGCTGCGAACGTGACCGGGATAATCGCCGGATGCCTTTCGCCACCCGCCTGATCCCGTCCCTTGCCGTCTCCCTTGCCACGCTGGCCTCGGCCAGCGCCCTCGCCCAGCAGGCCCTGCCCACCGAAGTCGAAACCGCCCTGGCACGCGCCAAGGTCTCGCGCGAGACGGTGACGATGCTGGTAATCGATGCCGACGGCACCCGCCCGCCGCGCCTGGCCTGGCGCTCGCAGGTCCCGGTGAACCCGGCGTCGATGATGAAGCTGGTCACCACCTACGCGGCGCTCGACCTGCTGGGCCCGGCCTACAGCTGGAACACGCCGGTGTACGTCGAGGGCACGGTGAACAACGGCGTGCTCAACGGCAACCTCTACATCAAGGGCCAGGGCGATCCGAAGCTGGTGCTCGAACGCGTGTGGCTGATGCTGCGCCACGTGCAGGGCCTGGGCATCACCACGGTGAGCGGCGACATCGTGATCGACCGCAGCGCCTTCGAGAACACGGTCGAGAACGACCCGAGCGCCTTCGACGGCGAGCCGCTGCGGCCGTACAACGCATCGCCCGATGCGCTCTTGATCAACTTCAAGTCGGTCAACATGACCTTCGCGCCCGACCGCGCCGGACAGATCGCGCGCGTGAGCTACGAGCCGCCGCTCGCGAGCGTGGCGATGCCGGCCACCGTGCCGCTCACCCCCGGCGAATGCGGCGACTGGCGCACGGCGCTCAAAACCGATTTCAGCGACGTCAACCGCATCCGCTTCAACGGCGGCTTCCCGGCCGCCTGCGGCGAGAAGAGCTGGGCCGTGGCATATGGCGATCCGCGCACCTACAGCCTGCGCGCGCTCGGCGGCATGTGGGCCGAAATGGGCGGGCGCGTGGGCGGCCAGATGCGCGAGGGCCGCGTGCCCGCGGGGCTCAAGCCGGCCTTCGAGTTCGGCTCGCCGCCGCTCGCGGAGGTGATCCGCGACATCAACAAGTACAGCAACAACGTGATGGCGCAGCAGGTGTTCCTCACCATCGGCCTCACGCAGAAGAACCGCGGCACCTTCGAGGCCTCGCGCAGCGCGCTGGGCCAGTGGTGGCGCGATCGCATCGGCACCGGCGAGGCGCAGCCGGTGTTCGAGAACGGCTCGGGCCTGTCGCGCGACGAGCGCATCAGCGCCGCGGCGCTGGGCAAGATGCTGCAGGTGGCGTGGCGCTCGCCGGTGATGCCGGAGCTGATGTCCTCGCTGCCCGCCTCGGGCGTCGATGGCACGCTGAAAAGGCGCGCCCTGCGCTCGGGCGGCGCCGCGCACCTGAAGACCGGCACGCTGCGCGATGCCTCGGGCGTGGCCGGCTATGTGCACGGCACGAGCGGCCGCCGCTATGTGCTGGTCGCCATCGCCAACGGCGAGAACGCGGGCGCCACGCGCGCCGCGTTCGATGCGCTGGTCGACTGGGCGGCGCAGGACAACTGAGCGGCCGCCCACGGTGCGGCCGAAGACACATCCGGGCCGCCGTGTACTGAAAACTTCTGTAGGTGTACACCGCTTGCGCGCGGGCATGGCGCTGCCCAGAATCGGACGCTCTTTCGATTCCAGGCACAACGACACCGCAGGAGACACGCCTTGAAAAAGCCGCAATCACGACCGATCAACTCGCTGCTCAAGGTAGCGGCACTCGCGGGCACCACGCTGCTGCTCGCAGCCTGCGGGGGCGGCGGAGGTGGAGGCGGCGGCATCGGCGTGGGCTTTCCGCCGCCGGCCACCGACACCGGGCGCGGCTCGGTCGTCACCAACCCGCCCGCGCAGATCACGCGGCTATCGGTCGACCAGTTCAAGACGCTGCTGGGGGCCGACGACAAGGGCCGCGCGCTGTTGCAGGTCGCGGGCACGCCCAAGTGCGGCATCGATACGCGCTACCTCGAATACCGCACCGTCGGCGGCAAGGGCGAAGCCACCACCGCGACCGCCGCGATCATGGTGCCCGCGGGCACCGACGTGGCCTGCAATGGACCGCGCCCGGTGGTGCTCTATGCGCACGGCACCAACACCGCGCGCGACTACAACCTCGCCAAGTGGACCGACATCAACCAGGCGGCGGCCGGCGAAGGCGTGGTGGTCGCGGCCATGCTCGCGGCGCAGGGTTTCATCGTGGTGGCGCCCAACTACGCGGGCTACGACAAGTCGACGCTGGCCTACCACCCGTACCTCAACGGCGACCAGCAGGGCAAGGACATGGTCGATGCGCTCACCGCGGCGCGCAAGACCTTCTCGGGCATCGACGCGAACGACGCGGGCTCGCTCTTCATCACCGGCTACTCGCAGGGCGGCTACGTGGCGATGGCCGCGCACCGCGAGATGCAGGCCACGGGCAAGACGGTGACGGCCTCCGCGCCGCTCTCGGCACCCTCGGCCATCAGCCTCCTGACCGACTACACCTTCCTCGGCTGGCCCGCGCTGGGCTCGACGGTCTTCGTGCCGCTGCTGTCGACCAGCTGGCAGCAGCAGTTCGGCAACGTCTACAACGCCACCAGCGACGTGTACGAGGCGCAGTACGCCACCGGCATCGACACCCTGCTGCCGAGCCTCACGCCCACCAGCACGCTCTTCGCGCAGGGCAGGCTGCCGCAGCTGGCGCTGTTCCCGGCCAATGCGACGCCGGGGCCGGTGAGCCCCGAACTCTCGATCTTCTACGGCGCCAACAACCTGATCCGCCAGAGCTACCTGACGCAGGCGGCCGGCGACATCCAGTCGAACGCATGCCCGGGCAATGCGCTGCCCGCGACGGCGGCATCCCTCGGTTCGACCTCGCCGCTCAACTGCAGCCCCTCGGTGGGCTTTCGCAAGGCGGCGCTCGCCAACGACCTGCGCAACTGGGTGCCGACCCGGCCGATGCTGATGTGCGGCGGCGCCAACGACCCGACGGTGAACTTCGTCAGCACCCGCGCCACGGCAGGTTATTTCCGCGCGAAGGGCATGCCGGCCTCGGCGCTGGCGGTGGTGGACCTGGAGGATTCGGGCGCGACCGACGCCTACTCGGCCGCCCGCGCCGGCTTCGCGCAGGCCAAGGGCACGCTGGCGCAGAACACGCAGGGCAGCGACGCCGACAAGGCACGCGCGGTCACCGCGGCGTACCACGGCACGCTGGCGCCGCCGTTCTGCCTGGCGGCAGCGCGCGGTTTCTTCCAGGGCGTGCTGGCGGCCGGGGGCTAAGGCTAGGCTCGCCCCCAGGCTGCGCGCACTTCGTGTCGCGCGCGCCTTCCCCCTACGGGGGCAACACCTGAGGCCGGGCAAAGCCGGTTCCTCGGTGTTCTGGGTCAGGCCGCTGCCGCCCGTTGGAGGCGGTCTCTGACACCCTCCCACTCGGGCGTGTCGGGCGGCGTCTCTACCCAGATCAGCTTGACGCCCTGCGCGTCGAATTCGCGCAGCACCGCGAACAGCTGGTGCGCGCTGGTGGCCGCGTCGTCGGGCATTCGCCGCTGCAGCACGCGCTGCGAGCGGCAACGCAGGCTGCTGCGCGACCAGATGGCGATGTGCGCGGCACTGGCGCCCAGCACGTCGAGGCCGGCCTGCAGCGCCTTGGCGTCCATCAGCCGCAGCTTGGCGTTCGGCGCGTAATGCGCTTCGAGCGTGCCCGAGGCGCGCGGGTCGGGGGTTTCGAGCACTTCGCGGTTGCTCAGCTTTTCGCCGCAGGCGGCTTCGATCTGCGCGCGCGTGATGAGGCCCGGGCGCAGCAGCACGGGCGCGCCGCGGCTGCAGTCGACGATGGTCGATTCGATGCCGACCTCGCAGGCGCCGCCGTCGATCACCGGCACGGCATCGCCGAACTCGTCGTACACATGCTGGGCGGTGGTCGGGCTCACGCGGCCGAAGCGGTTGGCGCTCGGCCCCGCGACGCCCGGCACGCCCTGCTCGGCGCAGGCTTCGAGCAGCGCTTGCGCCACAGGGTGCGAGGGGCAGCGCAGGCCGATGGTGTCCTGCCCGCCGGCGGCCGCGGCGCCCACGCCGGGCTGGCGCGTGACGATCAGCGTGAGCGGGCCAGGCCAGAAGGCCTGCACCAGCTTCTGCGCAAAGAGCGGCAGCGGCTGGGCGAAGCGCGAAAGCGCCTCGGTGCCCTTCATGCCGGCCGCGACGTGCACGATCAACGGGTGGTCGGAGGGCCGCCCCTTGGCCTTGAAGATCCCGGCCACGGCCATGTCGCTGCTCGCATCGGCGCCCAGGCCGTAGACGGTCTCGGTCGGAAAGGCGACCAGCCCGCCCGCGCGCAGCACGCGCACGGCCTCGGCAATGGCCTCGGGGGATTGGCCGTCGAGGATCATGCGAGGCCGGTCACTTCCACCGGCGGCAGTCCCAGCAGCAGCGCGGCCTGCGAGGCGTTGGCACGCACACTCTCGAGCGTGGCGCCGGTGAGGGTCAGGTGGCCCATCTTGCGGCCGGGCCGCGGCTCGATCTTTCCGTAGAGGTGCAGGTGCACGCCCGGCAGCGCGAGCACGTCGCTCCAGCGCGGCGAAACCGGCTTTTCCTCGCCGGAGGTGAACCACAGGTCGCCCAGCAGGTTCAGCATGATCGCGGGGCTGTGCTGGCGCGGCGGCGCGAGCGGCAGGCCGGCGAGGGTGCGCACCTGCAGCTCGAACTGCGACACGTCGCAGGCTTCCATCGTGTAGTGGCCGCTGTTGTGCGGGCGCGGGGCCATTTCATTGACCACCAGCGAGCCGTCGGCCAGCGCGAAGAACTCGACGCACAGCACGCCCACGTAGCCCAGGCCGTTGGCGATGCTTTTCGCGGAATTGACCGCGCCCTGCGCCACCGTCTTGGGCATGTTCAGCGCATGCACCTCGGTGACGGCCAGGATGCCGTCGCGGTGCAGGTTGCGCTGGGGCGGAAAGTGCACGATCTGCCCGTCGCGGCCGCGCGCGAGGATCACCGAGCATTCGAATTCGAGCGGCAGCAGCTTCTCGAGCACGCAGGGCACGCAGCCGCTGGCCTGCCAGGCCTCGACCAGTTCGGCGCGCGTCTTCACTCGCTGCTGGCCCTTGCCGTCGTAGCCCAGGCGCGCCGTCTTCAGGATGCCGGGCAGCAGGTGGTCTTCGACAGCGGCGAGCTGGGCCGCCGTCTCTATGGCCGCATAGGGCGCGCAGGGCACACCGCAGCGGGTGAAGTGGGTCTTTTCGGCGATGCGGTCCTGCGCGATGGCGATGGCCGAGGCGGCGGGCGCCACCGGGCGGGCGACCGCCAGGTGCTCCAGCGAGGGCGCGGGCACGTTCTCGAACTCGGTCGTCACCGCGTCGGCCAGGCCGGCCAGGCGGGCGAGGCCGTCGACATCGGCGTAGTCGCTATGGATGTGGTGATGGCTCACCCGGCCGGCGGGGCTGTCGGCATCGGGGTCGAGCACGGCCGTGAAGTAACCCATGCGCTGGGCTGCGTGCGCGAACATGCGGCCCAGTTGGCCGCCGCCTAGCACGCCGAGCGTGGCGCCCGGGAGGATGGGCAGATCGCCGTTCTTGGTCACAGGGCACCTCCGCCTTGCGGCGAGAAAGGAGAAACGGCGGGCGCTTCGCCGGCCGGCGCTGGCGGCAGCGTCATGGCTTCGGCAGCGGCGGTCTGGGCGGTGCGGAAGGCATCGAGCTTCGCGCGCAGCGCGGGGTTGTTCACCGCCAGCATCGCCACCGCGAACAGCGCGGCGTTGGCTGCGCCCGCGTTGCCGATGGCAAAGGTGGCGACCGGCACGCCCTTGGGCATCTGCACGATGCTGTAGAGGGAATCGACGCCCTGCAGGTGGCGGCTGGCCACCGGCACGCCCAGCACGGGCACCGTGGTTTTCGAGGCCAGCATGCCCGGCAGGTGGGCCGCGCCACCTGCGCCCGCGATGATCGCGGCGAGCCCCCGCCCGGCAGCGCTTTCGGCGTACGCGAACAGCGCATCGGGCATCCGGTGGGCCGAGACCACCTTTGCTTCATGCCCGATTCCGAATTGCTGGAGAATCTCGACCGCGTTGCGCATCGTCTCCCAATCGGAGCTCGAGCCCATCACTACACCGACCTGAATGGTTTCGTTCATGGTTTCAATTTTACGTTTCACCCCCAGTTGGTTCCGATGATCGACATCACTCTCGAAAATTTCCAGGCCGAACTGGTCGAAGGCTCCGTCGCCACGCCGGTGCTGCTGGACATCTGGGCCGAATGGTGCGGACCGTGCAAGCAGCTCGGGCCGGTGCTCGAAAAGCTCGAGGTCGAGTACGGCGGCCGCTTCACGCTGGCCAAGCTGGACGCCGACAAGGTGCCGCAGATTTCGTCGCAGCTCTCCGAAATGTTCGGCGTGCGCAGCATCCCCTTCTGCGTGATGTTCAAGGACGGCCATCCGGTGGACGGCTTCGTGGGTGCCATTCCGGCCGAGAAGATCCGCGAATTCCTCGACAAGCACCTGCCGGGCGCCGACGAGGCCGAGGCCGCTTCCGAAGAAGCCGCCGCGCAGGAGGCGCTGGCCGAGGGCGATACCCAGGGCGCGCTCGAAAAACTGCAGCACGCCGTGGCGACTGACCCGGCCAACGACGACGCCCGCTTCGACTACATCAAGCTCTTGCTGCAGGAAGGCCGTGTCGACGACGCCAAGGTCGCCTTTGCCCCCGTGATCGCCAAGACCGGGCTGGTGCGCCGCTTCGACTCGCTGCAGCGCTGGATGGACGCCATCGATTTCGCGGCGCCCGTCACTGGTGCCGCCCCCGCGATCGCCGAGTTCGACACGAAGATCGCCGCCAACAAGCGCGACTTCGACGCCCGCTTCGGTCGCGCCCGCCTGCTGATGGCCGAACAACGCTGGACCGACGCGATGGACGAACTGCTCGACATCCTGATGCGCGACAAGAGCTGGAACGAAGAGCTCGCCCGCAAGACCTACATCGCGATCCTCGATTTGATCGAGCCGCCGAAGGTGAAAGTGGCCGACGGGCAGATTCCGCCGGACGATCCGGTCGTGGCCACGTACCGCCGTCGGCTCAGCAGCGTGGTGCTGAGCTGAGGCTATAAAAATGCGCAGCTTGATGCGCATTGAATTGAAAAAGCGACTCAAGGGTCGCTTTTTTATTGCCTGTTCGTTTTTAGATAGATAGCATTGCTACTCAATCTGAAGAAAAAGCGTACGCCAATGCTCCAACTCACCGAAGAACTCGAAAAAGCTCGCAAGGCCGGCGGCCTGAGCCAGGAGGCGCTGGCCACCCAGGCCGGCCTTTCGCGCATGACGGTGCAGCGCATCGAAAGCGGCCAGATCGATCCGCGCCTGTCGACGCTGCTCGAAATGGCGCGCGTGCTGGGGCTCGAACTGATGCCCGTGCCCGCCGCACTGCGTCCGCAGCTCGAAGACTTCGTGCGCTCGGGCGGCCGCCTGCTCGGCCAGCCGGCGGGCGTGGGCGCACCGCCGTCCATCGCGCAGAGCCTGGCTGACGAAAGCCGGTGAGCACCCGCGCAGCCTTCACCACCAGCATCCGCTACCTGCGGATGCATCTGCATGCGCCCGGTGGCGGGCGGCGCGCCATCGGCTATCTCTCGCAGTACGGCGACATCCTGCGCGTGTCCTTCGACGAGGCGTACATCGCCGATCCGGGCCGGCCCACGCTCTCGCTCGCCTACCGTGGTGCGGACGAGGCTTCAACCCGCGCCATCCTGGCCTCGGCGCGCGATACCCGCGTTTCACGCAGCGACGGCCACTGGCCCAGCTACTTCCAGAACCTGCTGCCCGAAGGGCACAACCGCGAGCGCCTCGCACAGCAGCGCGGCTGCGCAGCCGACGACGAGTTCGAGTTGCTGGCAGCAGCCGGCCACGACCTGATGGGCGCGCTCGAGGTCGAGCCGGTGCCCACGGCCGAAGGCATCCCGGACACCGTGCGCCACTGGCACACCGCACTGGGGCTCGACGTGCTTGAGCCCGGCTTTGTCGAGATGCCTGTGGAAGACGCCGCCGCCATCCCGGGCGTGGTGACCAAGTTTTCAGCGGTGCAGGACGGCCGGCGTTACGTGGTGCGGCGCCATGGGGCTGCGGGCTCCTTCATCCTCAAGCTGCCGAGCACGCGGCATCCGGATCTGGTCGACAACGAATTCACCGGCTATCGCCTCTGCGGTGCGCTCGGCCTCGATTGCGCCGAAGCCAGCGTGATCGGCCGCGCCGACGCCGACCTGCCCGAGCAGGTGCGCTTCGAGCAGATCCTCGCGGTGCGCCGCTTCGACCGCACGCCCGAAGGCGGCCGCATCCACATGGAGGAGTTCGCGCAGGTGCTGCAGTACGAGCCCCGGCAGAAATACGGCCGGGGCCTGGCGGTCGACTGGCCCGCGATGCTGCGCGTGCTCGACCGCCTGTCGCCGAACCCGGTGGCTGACGTGCGCGAGTGCGTGCGCCGCATCGTCGCCTTCATCCTCTTGGGCAACAGCGACGCGCACCTGAAGAACTGGGCGCTGCGCTACCCCGACGGCGTGGCGCCGGTGCTGGCCCCGCTCTACGACCCGGTGTGCGTGGCCGCCTTCTTCGAGGACGTGCCGGCCAACGACTACGGCGTGAACCGTGCGATCGACGCGAAGCTGCGCGCCTTCGACTGGCCAGCGCTCGACGCCCTGCTGCGCTCGGCGGGCCTGCTGCGCCCGGCGCGGCTCATGGCGATTGCCCGGGACACGGTGCGCCAGGCGCAGGCCGAATGGCCCGCACTGCTCGCTCAGGACGGCACACCAGCCAGCGTGCGGCGCTGCGTGCAGGCCCGCCTTGCGGGCGGCGTGGCGCTGGCCTCATTGGCGAGCTAGGCGGTGTCGCATACGATGGCGCCCAATTTCATCTTGTTGCAGATTCAAAAGGAAAGACTGGCCATGCGTTCCTTCGCCCGCCACATTGCGCTCCCCGTTCTTGCAACGGCTGCGCTGCTGACCACCTTGACCGGCTGCGGGAGCAGCATCAGCCTCGATGAACCCATCGAAGGCCCGGTGTGGCGCCTCGCGCAGCTGGGCGACGAGCCCATCGCGCCGGGCGGCGAAGCGCAGATCCAGTTCGACCGCAGCAGCGGCCGCGTGAGCGGTTCGGGGGGATGCAACCGCGTGTCGGGCACATTCACCCGCAGCGGCATCTCATTGAAGATCGGGCAGCTGGCCGCCACGCGCATGGCGTGCGCCGACCCGGTGCGCGGCGCCAACGAGGCGCAGTTTCTCTCGGCCCTGCAGAGCACGACGAGCTACAGCCTTGCGCCGGGGCGCCTCGCATTGCTCGACGCCGGCGGGCGGACCGTGGCGACGCTGAGTTCAGGAAACCGCTGAAGGCGGCCGCCGCCGGGCCGCCCCAAGGCGAGCCGCGCCTCCCCCTCGGGGGGTGGCGAATTACACGCAGCGAAGCGAAGTGAAAAGCCGGGCGGCTCTATCGCTCAGCCCGTGAGGCGCTCCAGCGCCTCACGGTACTTGGCCGCAGTCTTCTCGATCACTTCGGCCGGCAGGCGCGGTGCCGGCGGCGTCTTGTCCCAGGGCTTGCCGTTGATCTTGGTGGCCTCGAGCCAGTCGCGCACGAACTGCTTGTCGTAGCTGGGCGGATTGGTGCCGGTGGCCAGCGCGGCTTCGTAGCCTTCGACGGGCCAGTAGCGCGAGCTGTCGGGCGTGAGCACTTCGTCCATCAGCACCAGCGTGCCCGCTTCATCGAGGCCAAACTCGAACTTGGTGTCGGCAATGATCATTCCCTTGGTCAGGGCGATCTGCGCAGCGGTTTCGTAGATCGCGATGCTGGTCTCGCGGATCTGCTGCGCCAGCTTGGGGCCGACGATCTCGACCACGCGGTCGTAGCTGATGTTCTCGTCGTGTTCGCCGGCCGCGGCCTTGGCGGCGGGCGTGAAGATCGGGCGCGGCAGCTTGCTCGCGTTGGTCAGGCCCTCGGGCAGCGGCACGCCGCAGACCGAACGGCTTTCCTGGTATTCCTTCCAGCCGCTGCCGGCGAGATAGCCGCGCACCACGGCCTCGACCGGGATCGGCTTCAGGCGCTTGACCAGCATCGAGCGCTGGGTGACCTGCGGCACCTCCTCGGCCGTGACCACGCTCTCGGGCGCATCGCCGGTCAGGTGGTTGGGGCAGAGCTGGCCGAGCCGCTCGAACCACCACAGCGCCATCTGCGTGAGGATCTCGCCCTTGCCCGGAATCGGCTCGCCCATGATCACGTCGAAGGCGCTGAGCCGGTCGCTCGCGACCATCAGGATGCGGTCCTCGCCGACGGCGTAGTTGTCGCGCACCTTGCCGCGCGCAAGCAAGGGCAGGCTCTGGATGGAGGAGGTGTGGACGGTGGTCATGGGAACAGATGCTGTGAGGGAAACGGGTGACGGGAAAGCGGATTGTGCGCGCAGAAAAAAGCCACCGCGAACGGTGGCCTTCGAATCGCGGGGAAGTTTTTAGACGACTTCCTGGGCCAGTTCGCCCTTGGCGTACTTGGCGGCGACCACCTGCAGCGTGTCGCCCTTGATCTTGGCGCCCTGGCCTTCGCAGCCGAACTCGATGTAGCGCTGCTTGCAGATCAGCCTGGCGGCTTCGCGCGCCGGCTTGAGCCATTCGCGGGCGTCGAACTTCTCGGGGTTCTCGGCCAGGAACTTGCGCACCGCGCCGGTCATGGCCAGGCGGATGTCGGTGTCGATGTTGATCTTGCGCACGCCGTGCTTGATGGCTCCCTGGATTTCCTTGACGGGCACGCCGTAGGTTTCCTTCATGTTGCCGCCGTACTGGCGAATGATCGCCAGCAGCTCCTGCGGCACGCTCGAGGAGCCGTGCATCACCAGGTGGGTGTTGGGAATGCGGCGGTGGATTTCCTTGATGCGGTCGATCGCCAGGATGTCGCCGGTGGGCTCGCGGGTGAACTTGTAGGCGCCGTGGCTGGTGCCGATGGCGATGGCCAGCGCGTCGATCTGGGTGCGCTTGACGAAGTCGGCGGCCTGCTCGGGGTCGGTGAGCAGCTGCTCGCGCGTCATGGTGTCGTCGGTGCCGTGACCGTCTTCCTTGTCGCCCTTCATGGTTTCGAGCGAACCAAGACAGCCAAGCTCGCCTTCGACAGTCACGCCCAGGCGGTGGGCCATGTCGGACACCTTCTTGGTGACGTCCACGTTGTAGTCGTAGCTGGCGATGGTCTTGCCGTCGGCCTCGAGCGAGCCGTCCATCATGACCGAGCTGAAGCCCAGGTCGATGGCGCCCTTGCAGACGTCGGGGTTCTGGCCGTGGTCCTGGTGCATCACCAGCGGGATGTTCGGGTACTGCTCGATGGCGGCCTGGATCAGGTGCTTGATGAAGGCTTCGCCGGCGTATTTGCGGGCCCCTGCACTGGCTTGCAGGATGACGGGAGCGCCGGTTTCCTTGGCGGCCTCCATCACGGCCTGGACCTGTTCGAGATTGTTGACGTTGAAGGCCGGAATGCCGTAGCCATTGGCTGCGGCGTGGTCCAGCAGTTCGCGCATCGAGACGAGTGCCATGGGGAAGTACCTCGCGGGAATTAGGGAAAAAAGAAGGCTGAAAGACGAGAAAAACTGCACTAATTCTACCGAGACCCCTTGTGGGACAGGACTGACGCCAACCCGAGGAAGTCCATGACCGGCGGCAGCACCGGACCGCCGAGCCACTGGATCGGCTTGCCGAACGCGCCGATCAGCGTGACGTGGCTGAGGTTGTCGAACAGCTGCACTTGCACCGGAACCCCGACCGCACGCAAGGCCGCGGCCATCTGGCCGGTGTTGCGGTCGGGGTAGACGAGGTTGTCTTTCGACGCCGCCATCAGCAGCGCGCGGGGCGACGCGGCGCTCGCATGCGCCAGCGGCTGCGAATCGCGCGGCGTGTTCGGCCAGTTGAAGGCGGCCTGCGCCTGCGGGTCGCCGATGGGCAGGAAGTCGTAGGGGCCGGCCAGGCCGATCCAGCCCGCGAGCTGCCGGGGGCTGGCGCCGAGTTCGCCGAGCCAGCGATCGTCCAGCGCCACCATCGCGGCGTTGTAGCCGCCCGAGCTGTGGCCCATCACGTAGACCTGCCGGGGATCGGCACCGAACTGCGCGGCGTTGTCGAGCGCCCATTTGACGGCCAGCGCGCTGTCGCGCACGAAGACCGGGTAGGTGAAGGCGGGTGAGAGGCCGTAGTCGGGAATCACCACCACCGCGCCCCTGGCGGCCAGCGCCTCGCCGACGAACTTGTAGCTGGCGCGGTCGCCGCTGGTCCAGGTGCCGCCGAAGAAGAACACCACGAGCGGCCGGGCGCCACGGGCCGGCGGGGTGGCGGGCAGCGGCTGGTAGACGTCGAGCTGCTGCCGCGGCGCGGCGCCGTAGGCGATGCCGCCCTGGAACTGGTAGGTGTCTTCAGGCACCAGCCCGTTGAGCACCTTGATCGGCGAGCAGGCCGACAACACCGCGGCTGCGGTGACGGTGAAGGCGGTGGTGATGGCGCTGCGGCGCTGGCGGAGTGACGCGAAGGTGGGAAAGCTCATCGCACCAGTACGCACCCGGGCGGGCCCCGGTTTCGTCAGATCGGAAGCTGCGTGGTCGACAGCACCTGCTTCAGGACCATGAAGGTCCGGATCTGCCGCACGCCGGGCAGGTACAGCAGCTGCTCTGCGTGCAGGCGGTTGAAGCTGTCGTTGTCGCGGGTGCGCACGAGCATGAAATAGTCGAATTCGCCCGAGACCACATGGCATTCGAGGCAGCCCGAGACCTTCTGCGCGGCCTTCTCGAAGTCGGAGAACGAATCGGGCGTGGAGCGGTCGAGCACCACGCCGATCATCACCAGCATGCCGACCTCCAGCGCCTCCGGATCGAGCAGGGCGACGATGCCCTTGATGAAACCCGCCTCCTTCAGGCGTTCGACGCGGCGCAGGCAGGCCGGCGCGCTGAGGCTCACCTTGGCGGCCAGCGCGACGTTCGACACGGAGGCGTCGCGCTGCAATGCGCGCAGGATGGCGCGGTCGGTGCGATCCAGCTCCATCGGGGAACGCAACTTTGTTGTGCTCATTGGAATTTCCTTGAACTGAAAACTAGCTTTCTTCGAATATTGCCTTCTTTTTTCCAAAAATTAGCCTGAACTTCACAAGCACGTTGCGCGCCCTTCTTTCTACGATTGACAGCTTCAACCCACCTCGGAGCCGCGTCGATGAACCTGAAGAAATTTCCCCGCCACGCCTTGACCTTCGGCCCCACGCCGATCCATCCGCTCAAGCGCCTGAGCGCGCACCTGGGCGGCAAGGTCGAGCTCTATGCCAAGCGCGAGGACTGCAACAGCGGCCTGGCCTTCGGCGGCAACAAGACCCGCAAGCTCGAATACCTGATCCCCGAGGCGCTCGAAGGCGGCTACGACACGCTGGTGTCCATCGGCGGCATCCAGTCAAACCAGACGCGCCAGGTCGCCGCCGTGGCCGCGCACCTGGGTCTCAAGTGCGTGCTGGTGCAGGAGAACTGGGTCAACTACTCCGACGCGGTGTACGACCGGGTCGGCAACATCGAGATGTCGCGCATCATGGGCGCCGACGTTCGGCTCGACGCCGCGGGCTTCGACATCGGCATCCGGAAAAGCTGGGAAGACGCGATGGAAAGCGTGCGCCAGGCTGGCGGCAAGCCTTTTCCGATTCCGGCGGGTTGCTCCGAGCATCCGAGGGGCGGCCTGGGCTTCGTGGCCTTCGCCGAAGAAGTGCGCCAGCAGGAAGCCGAGCTCGGCTTCAGGTTCGACTACATCGTGGTCTGCGCCGTGACCGGCAGCACGCAGGCCGGCATGGTGGTGGGCTTTGCGGCCGACGGTCGCGCCGACCGCGTGATCGGCATCGACGCCTCGGCCAAGCCGCAGCAGACCTTCGATCAGATCCTGCGCATCGCGAAGAACACGGCCGAGCTGGTCGAGTTGGGCCGCGACATCACAGAGAAGGATGTGGTGCTCGACCGCCGCTTCGGCGGGCCGGAATACGGGCTGCCGAACGAAGGCACGCTGGAGGCGATTCGCCTCTGTGCGCGCTTCGAAGGCATGCTGACCGACCCTGTGTACGAGGGCAAGTCGATGCACGGGATGATCGAGAAAGTGCGGCTCGGCGAGTTTCCGGCCGGCTCGAAGGTGCTGTATGCGCATCTGGGCGGTGTGCCCGCCCTCAACGCCTACAGCTTCCTGTTCAGGAACGGCTGATCAGCTCGCGCGGCAGATCTTGAGCATGTTGGTGCCGCCCGGGGCACCCATCGGCTCGCCGCAGGTGATGGCGTAGACGTCGCCGCTCTGCACGATGCCGCGCTTCTTCAGGTGGTTCTCGGCCTGCTGCAGCGCGGTGTCGCGGTCGCTTTCCGAATCCATCAGCAGCGGGCGCACATTGCGGTACAGCGCGAGCTTGCGCTGCGTGGCCAGGCGCGAGGTCAAGGCGTACATCGGGATGTGCGCGCGGTGGCGGCTCATCCAGAGCATCGTGGAGCCCGATTCGGTCAGCGCCACGATGGCCTTGGCGCCCAGGTGGTGCGCGGTGAAGAGCGCGCCCATGGCGATCGACTGGTCGATGCGGCTGTAGGTCTTGCCGCTGAAGTCGGCGTCGAGCATCTTGTCTTCCGCGGCTTCGGCAGCTTCGCAGATGCGGCTCATCTCCTGCACGGTTTCGAGCGGATAGCGGCCCGACGCGGTTTCGGCCGAGAGCATCACGGCATCGGTGCCGTCGAGCACGGCATTGGCCACGTCGCTCACTTCGGCGCGGGTGGGCACGGGGTTGGTGATCATCGACTCCATCATCTGGGTCGCGGTGATCACCACCTTGTCCATGTCGCGCGCCATGCGGATCATCTTTTTCTGCAGCGCGGGCACGGCGGCATTGCCGACTTCAACGGCCAGGTCGCCGCGGGCGACCATGATGCCGTCGCTGGCGCGCAAGATCTCTTCGAGCTTGGGAATGGCTTCGGCACGCTCGATCTTGGCGATCATGCCGGGCTTGTGGCCGTATTCGGCGGCCGCCACGTTGCACAGCTGGCGGGCCATTTCCATGTCGGTGGCGTTCTTGGGAAAGCTCACGGCCACGTAGTCGGCCTGGAAGCTCATCGCGGTCTTGATGTCTTCCATGTCCTTGGCGGTCAACGCGGGGGCGGTGAGACCGCCGCCCTGCTTGTTGATGCCCTTGTTGTTCGAGAGCTCGCCGCCCAGCTTGACGGTGGTGTGGACCGCTTCGCCCTTGACGCCGTCGACCGTGAGCACGATCAGGCCGTCATTCAGCAGCAGCTTGTCGCCGGGCTTCACGTCGCGCGGCAGGTCCTTGTAGTCCAGGCCCACGGCATCGATGTCGCCGAGTTCGGTGCGCGAGGCGTCGAGCACGAACTTCGCGCCCGCCTCGAGCAGGATCTTGCCCTGCGCGAAGCGGCCGACGCGGATCTTCGGGCCCTGCAGGTCGGCCATGATGGCCACTTCGCGGCCCGCCTTGCGGGCGGCTTCGCGCACCATGGTGGCGCGGTCGATGTGGTCTTGCGCCGTGCCGTGGCTGAAGTTGAGCCGCACCACGCTGACCTTGGCCTGGATCATCTTTTCCAGCAGTTCGGGGGTGCTGGACGCCGGGCCGAGCGTGGCAACGATCTTGGTGGCGTGGCGGGGGATGCGATCCGTGCTCATGAAATTGGTCTCCGTTTTGTATTCGCTACTGTATACACTTTGTGTGTCTGACGGAAGTCACCCTCACGAGATTCCCCGCCGCCGAGGTCAGCCCGCCGCGCGCTTGCCGAGGATTTCGAAGGCCGGCAGGGTCTTGCCCTCCAGCACTTCGAGGAAGGCGCCGCCGCCGGTCGAGATGTAGCCGACCTGCTTTTCGATGCCGTACTTGGCAATGGCCGCGAGCGTGTCGCCGCCGCCGGCGATCGAGAACGCGCTGCTCTCGGCAATGGCTTGTGCAATGGCCTTGGTGCCGCCTGCGAACGCGTCGAACTCGAACACGCCCACCGGGCCGTTCCAGACGATGGTGCCGGCTTCGCGCAGTTGCGCCGAAAGGATCGCGGCGGTCTTCGGGCCGATGTCGAGGATCAGGTCGTCGTCGGCCACGTCGTTCGCGTCCTTGACGGTGGCGGGCGCATCGGCCGCGAAGGTCTTGGCCGTGACCACGTCCACGGGGATCGGCACATCGGCGCCGCGCGCGCGCATGGCTTCGATCACTGCCTTGGCCTGGTCGACCAGGTCGGCCTCGGCCAGCGACTTGCCGATCGAAAGGCCCGCGGCCAGCATGAAGGTGTTGGCGATGCCGCCGCCCACGATCAGCTGGTCCACATTGGCCGACAGGCTCTTGAGGATGGTGAGCTTGGTGCTGACCTTGGAACCCGCCACGATGGCCACCAGCGGCCGCTTGGGCTGGGCCAGCGCCTTGGTGATGGCGTCCATCTCGGCCGCCAGCAGCGGGCCGGCGGCCGCGATCTTGGCGAACTGCGCGATGCCATAGGTGGTGGCTTCGGCGCGGTGGGCGGTGCCGAAGGCGTCGTTCACGTAGATGTCGGTGAGCGCGGCAAGCTTGCGGGCCAGCGCCTCGTCGTTCTTCTTCTCGCCCTTGTTGACGCGGCAGTTCTCGAGCAGCACGACCTGGCCGGGCTTCACATCGACGCCGTCGACCCAGTTGGCCACCAGCGGCACATCGCGGCCGAGCAGTTCGCCCAGGCGCTTGGCCACGGGGGCAAGCGAGTCTTCGGGCTTGAACTCGCCTTCGGTGGGGCGGCCCAGGTGCGAGGTCACCATCACGGCCGCGCCGGCGTCGAGCGCCAGCTGGATGCAGGGCACCGAGGCGCGGATGCGCGTGTCTTCGGTGATGTTGCCCTGGTCGTCCTGCGGCACGTTGAGATCGGCACGGATGAAGACGCGCTGGCCGGCGGCCTTGCCCTGCGCGCAGAGGTCGGTGAATCGAATGACGTTCATGGGTCTCTGGAGATAGTGGAAAACAGGTCGTCTTGCATTGTAGGTATCGCCCCGTGGCCGCTCTATGCGCCTCTTGCAGCGTTCCGATGCTTTTCAACCCTTCGGCTGCGACTTCGCGAAGCGCTCCAGGATCTCGACGAAGCTCGCCGCAGCCGGCGAAAGCGCGCGCCGCGCCGCGCTGTAGACGCACACCTCACGGTGGAAGTCGGGCGACTCCAGCCGCACCATCTGCAGCCCGTGGGCGCGCACCAGCGGCGCCGAATAGGTCGGGCACACGGTGAGCCCGAGCCCCGAGGCCACCATGCCGAGCGCAGTGGTCATGTACGACACCTCCTGGGTGCCGGGGCGCAGCATGAGCTCGCGGTCCGCCGGGGCCAGCTCGGGCAACACGCGCTGGCGGAAATCACGGGTAGGCGCGATGAAGGTGTACGGGCCGAGTTCGTGCCAGCGCACCTTGCGGCGCCTGGCGAACGCGTGGTCGGGCGGGCAGATCAGCCAATGGCGATCGCGCAGCAGCGTGCGGCGGTCGATGGTGGCGTCGACCGCCACGTCCTGCCCCACGGCGAGTTCGACGTCGCCGGCCGCGACCCCCGCCAGCAGGTGCTCGGGCAGCGTGTCGGCCAAGCGCACATCGACGTCGGGGTACGCCTCGCGATAGAGGGCGATCACGCGCGGCATCAGCGTGCAGGCCATGAGTTGTGGCGCCGCAAGACGCAACACCCCTTTCTTCTTGTCACGCAGATCGGTCACGCCGGCCACCGCGCTCGTGAGGTCGCCGAGCAGGCGGTGCACCGAGGGCAGGAACTCGCGCCCCGCCTCCGACAGTTGCACGCGCCGTGTATGGCGGTCGAGCAATTGCACGCCCATCTCGCGTTCGAGTTCGCGCACCAGCACGCTGAGCGCCGACTGCGTGAGGTGCAGCTGCTGCGCCGCCGCGGTGAAGCTGCCGGCTTCGGCGACGGCGGCGAAGGCGCGCAGCTGGCGCAAGGTGAGATTCATATGCTTATTTCATCAATCGATGAATTAATTTCGATTGCATCATAAGACGCGGCATCGCCCAATCACGGCTCACAGGAAACAAGCCATGCCGACGACGACTGCCCCACCCATCCGCGGACTGCACCACTTCGCCTGGCGCTGCCGCGACAGCGAAAAAACCCGCCACTTCTACGAAGACCTGCTGGGCCTGCCGCTCGCGCACATCATCCAGAGCGACCATGTGCCGAGCACCGGCGAGTACTGCCCCTACGTGCACATCTTTTTCCAGATGCGCGACGGCTCGTACATCGCCTTCTTCGACCTGGGCGACGACACCGCCGCGCTGCCCTCGCCCAACACGCCCGCGTGGGTGAACCACATCGCGCTGCGCGTCGATTCGGTGGACGACCTGCTCGCCGCCAAGGCGCGGCTCGAAGGCGCGGGCGTCGAGGTGCTGGGCGTGACCGACCACCACATCATCGAATCGATCTACTTCTTCGACCCGAACGGCATTCGCCTGGAACTGACGACGCCGACGGTGCCGCAGGCCGAGATGGATGCGCACGCACTGCGCGCCCGCTCGGAGCTCGACGCATGGACCGCGCGCAAGGCAAGACTGCGCGCAGCGAAGGGTGCGCCGAATGTCTGATCTGCAACTCGCCGTCATCGACGTGAAGCCCGGGGCGGCGATGGAAAGCCAGTCGGGCCTGCAGCTGCTGCGCCCGCGCATCTACGGCGCCTTTCGCGCGCCCACGGGTCCGAAGAAAGTCGCGGCCATCGTGATGCATCCGACCAGCAACTTCATGGGCCACTACCTCATCGACCCGCTGGCCGAACGCGGCATCTGCTGCATGGGGCTGAACTCGCGCTTCGCGGGCAACGACACGGTGCTGCTGATGGAGCGCGCCATTCAGGACCTGGGCGCCGGCGTGCAGCATCTGCGCGCGGCCGGCTACGAGAAGGTGTTCCTCGTCGGCAACTCCGGTGGCGCAGCGCTCGCGGCCTTCTACCAGGCGCAGGCCGAGAAGCTCACGGCCACGCACCTGCCCGACGGCGACCCGACGCACCTGCACCCGAGCGACCTGCCGCCGGTGGATGGCATCGCGCTGTGCGCCGCGCACCTGGGCCGCACGCGGTTGATGCGCGACTGGATCGACCCCTCGGTCACCGACGAGCACGACCCGCTCTCGGTGAACTCCGACCTCGACATGTACGACCCGCGTCATCGCGTGCCTTACGACACCGAATTCCTCGCCCGCTTCAGCGCAGCGCAGAAGGCGCGGCTGGACCGCATCGAGCAATGGTGCGTCGATCGCCTTGCGCTGCTGCGCAACACGCCCGGCGCACCGCGCGACCAGACCTTCATCGTCTACCGCACGCACGCCGATCCGCGCTGCGTCGATCTATCGCTCGATGCGAACGACCGCCTCCCCGGCAGCGTGTGGGGCGACGCGCGTCAGGTGAACTATTCGGCCAATGCGATGGGCCGCACGACATCGCTCACCGCGTTCCTCTCGCAATGGTCGTCGCGCTCGCAGGCGGATGGTCCAGCCAACCTCGCGCGCACCACGGTTCCCAAGCTGCTGCTGACCTACACGGGCGATCAATCGACTTTCCCGAGCACGCGCGGTGCGTGGATGGCCGCGGGTGGGGCGCGCATCCGCAACGTCGACATCGTGGGCGGCAACCACTATCTGGCGGGGCAACCCGGGCTGATCCCACAGGCGGCCGACGCCATCGCCGAGTTCGCCCACGCGCTATAGCAGCAAGACCATGGAAACCTACGCATTTGCGCCGGCCTACGAGCTGCCGGCCTGGCCCTTCACGCCACCGCCCGAGATGGGCAGCGGGAAGATCGTTCGCCATCCGATCGTGATCGTCGGCGCCGGTCCCTCGGGCCTCACGCTGGCCTGCGACCTGGCGCAGCGCGGCGTGCCTGCCGTGCTGCTCGACGAAGACGACACCGTCGGGGTGCGCGGCGCTTCGTCGCGCGGCATCTGCTATGCGCAGAAGAGCCTGGAGATCTTCGACCGCCTGGGCATCTGCGAGCGCATCGCGGCCAAGGGCATCACCTGGTCGTTCGGGCGCACCTTCTCGGGGGAGCAGGAGGTCTACAACTTCAACCTGCAGAGGAACAGCGTCTCCAGGCAGCCGCCGTTCATCAACCTGCAGCAGTTCTACATCGAGTGGTTCCTGGTCGAGCGCATCCTCGAGCTGGGGCTGACCGACGTGCGCTGGAAGAGCCGCGTGACGCGCGTGGAGCAACTGAACGACGGCGTGCGCCTGGAGGTAGAGACACCGGCCGGCAGCTACACCATCGAGGCTGACCGCCTGATCGACGCCACCGGCGCCAACAGCCCGATCCGCACGCAACTGGGCATCGACGCGCATGCCTCGCGCAGCACCGATCGCTGGTGCATCAGCGACGTGCGCTTCAAGAAGCCACTGCCGACCGAGCGCTGGACCTGGGTCGACGCGCCCTTCAACGAAGGCCGCGGCGTCTGGCAGCACCTGATGGCCGACGGCGTGTGGCGCATCGACTACCAGATGCCCGAGGATTGCGACACGGCCCACATCAGCCAGCCCGAAGTGGCAGGCGCGCGGCTGCGCGAGCAGCTCGGGCCTGGCGTGGAGTTCGAGTTCGTCTGGATCGGCCCGTACGGCTACCGCGATCACCTGCTCGACAGCTTCAGGCACGGCCGCGTGTTCTTCATCGGCGATGCCGCGCATGTGGTGAGCCCCTTCGGCGCGCGCGGCGGCAACAGCGGCATCCAGGACGCAGCCAACCTCGGCTGGAAGCTGGCGCTGGTGGCGCAAGGCCGGGCCGGCGATGCGCTGCTCGACAGCTACGACGCGGAGCGGCAGCCCGCCGCAAAACAAAATCTCGAGGTGACGAGCCGCTCGGCCCGCTTTCTCGCGCCGCGCTCGCCGGCCGAGCACACGCTGCGCCGTGCGGTGGTGGCGCTGGCGGCGCGGTATGCGTTCGCGCGGGCGCTGGTGAACACCGGGCGCATGTCGGTTGCCAACGACTACCCGCCGGCGCCGCAATTGCCCGAGGGCGGGCGCACGGTGCAGAACCTGCCGCTGCGCTGGACCGATGGCCGCGAGACGACGCTGATGCAGCTGCTGGCCGATGGCACGCAATGCATCGGCCTGTGGCTCGCGCCTGCACGCGCCGAAGCCGCGGCGGCAATGGATGCGACCGGATCGCTGCCCTTGCGCCTGATCGCCATCGGCGGCGACAGCGGCCTCTCGACACTGCAGCCCGACGAAAAACTCGCGAACCACCTGGGCATCGGCGAAGCCGGCAGCTTCGTGCTCGTGCGCCCCGACGCCTACCGCGCCGCGGTGCTCGCGCACGCCACGCCCGAGCGCATCGCCGCCGCGCTGCGCACCGCTCTCGCCCTTGAAGACGCCCCATGAACACAGAGCCCCGCATCCCCGACCCCGACGGCTTCTACGCCGCCCTGCTCGCCGCGCACGAGGGCCTCGACGAAGCGCGCAGCGCCGATCTCAACGCCCGCCTCGTGCTGCTGCTTGCCAACCAGTGCGGCGACCAGGCCGCGCTGCTCGCCTGCATCGATGCCGCTTCCGAAGACCTCAGGACAAGCCCCACACCATGACCGACACCGTCTCGTTTGCCTCCGCCTCCGACACCCGGGAACAGAAGCCGCAGCTGCGCGAGCTCGCGCCCGACGTGTACGGCTACATCAGCGACTTCGACCCCAACTGCGGCTTTGTCGTCGGCGATCGCCATGTGGTGCTGATCGACACGCGCCCCACGCCGCGCATGGCGCGCGACTTTCTCGCGGCCATTCGCACGGTGACCGACAAGCCCATCAAGACCATCGTGCTCACGCACTACCACGCGGTGCGCGTGATGGGCGCCAGTGCCTTCGACGAGGTCGAGGCCATCATCGCGAGCAACGGCACGCTCGACTGGATCCGCACGCGCGGGCAGGCCGACTTCGATTCGGAGGTGGGCCGCTTTCCGCGCCTGTTCGCCGGCGTGGAAGAGATCCCCGGCCTCACGTATCCGACCCAGAGCTTCCAGGGCGAAATGAGCCTCTGGCTCGGCCCGCGCCCCGGACTGGGCCGCGAGTTGCGCCTGATGGCCTTGGGCCGCGGCCATTCGAGCGGCGACACGGTCGCATGGCTGCCCGACTGCGGCGTGCTGTTCTCGGGCGACGTGGTGGAAAACCATTGCGGCGTGTACGCGGGCGATGCCTACATCGCCGACTGGGCCGGCACGCTCGATGCGGTGCGGGCCTTGAAGCCGCGCGTGCTGGTGCCGGGCCGCGGCGCGGTGCTGCCGAACGAGGCGGCCTGCGCCGAAGCCATCGGCCTCACCAAGGAATTTCTCTCGACGCTTCTGGACAGCGTGCGCGCCGGCATCGCCGCCAACGAAGGCCTGCGCGGCTGCTTTGCGCGCGCCGAAGCGGCGATGGCGCCGCGCTTCGGCAGCTGGCCCGTGTTCCAGCATGTGCTGCCTTTCGATGTGTCGCGCGCCTACGACGAGCTGCGCGGCATCGAGCACCCGGTGGTGTGGACCGCCGAGCGCGACCAGGCGCTCTGGCAGACGCTGCGCGGCGAATAGCGCACCGGCACGCCACCGATTTCGACGATTTCAAAACAAGCAACGGAGACACAAGACGATGAAGCGATTCCTTCCCCTGCTGGCCGCGGCCCTCGCACTCGCCGCCGCACCGTTCGCGTCGGCACAGCCGGCCGCGTATCCGAGCCAGCCCGTCAAATGGATCGTGCCGTACGTGGCCGGCGGCGGCACCGACAACCTCGCACGCTCGCTGGCCGAGGCCATGCAGCCGTCGCTCGGGCAGCCGCTGATCATCGACAACCGCCCCGGTGCATCGACCAACATCGGCGTCTCGGTGCTGATGCAGGCCAAGCCCGACGGCTACACGATCATGCAGGCCGAGAACGCGGCGCTGCTCTTCAACGAGCACATGTTCGCCAAGCTGCCCTACAAGCCCGCCACCGACTTCACCTACATCGGCACCATCGGCCGCTTTCCGGTGGCGCTCGTCGTGCATCCGGACTTTCCCGCGAGGAACGTGGCCGAGTTCGTGCGCTACGTGAAGGCCAATCCGGAAAAGGTGAGCTATGCCTCGCCCCGGCAACGGCTCGCCGCACCACATGGCGATGGAGCTCTTCAAGCAGAAGGCGGGCCTCACGATCACGCACGTGCCCTACAAGGGCGCCGCGCCCGCCATGACGGACGTGATGGGCGGCCAGGTGCCCACGATGATGCTCGACCTGGCGTCGGGCCTGCCGATCATCAAGGCGGGCAAGGTGCGGGTGCTGGCGATTGCATTGCCGCAACGGGCCGGCGCGCTGCCCGAGGTGCCGACCTTCGTCGAGGCCGGCTTCAGCGACGTCAACGCCTATGCCTTCCACGGCCTGATCGGCCCGGCCGGCATGCCGCCGGAAGCGGTCGCGCGCATCAACAGCGAGTTGCACAAGGCGATGCAGGCGCCCAAGGTGGTCAAGCTGTTCTCGGAGTTCGGCTTCGAGGCGCTGCCGGGGACGCCGCAGGAGTTCTACAAGCTCTCGCGGGCGGAGAGCGACCGCTGGGGCAAGATCATCCAGGCAGCGGGCGTGAAGCTCGACTAGAAGGAAAAGGAAAAGCCGCCCGCCTACCAGCCCAGGCCCAGGTGCAGCGGCAAATACACCGCCATGCCCGCGAGCATGGTGCCGAGCACGCCGCGGCGCCAGAAGTAGTAGGCGCCACCGACGACGGCCGCGTACAGGCGTGCGTCGTGCAGCGTGGTGATCAGGTGACCCTGGGTCATCACGATCTCGGGGGCGATCACGCCGGCCAGCGCCGCCGCCGGCGCGTAGTGCAGCGCACGGTGCGCCCAGTCCGGCAGGCCCCACGGCCGGTCGAGGATGAAGAAGAAGCAGCGCGTGAGCACCGTGACGAGGGCCAGTCCGGCGATCACGCCCAGCGTCCAGAGATCGGTGTCCCTCACTTGTCGTCCTCCGCGTCGGGGTCGAGCCCGAACTGCTTCTCCAGCCAGAAGCACAGCAGCACCGCGGCGCCGATGGCCACCACGATGTTGAGCTTGAGCGGCAGCGCATAGGCCGCGACCGCGGTGGCGCCGGCGATCAGCGCGGCCAGGATGCGCAGCGGCGTCGTCGCCATCGAGCAGACGATGGCCACCAGGCTCAGCACACCCGCGAAACCCAGGCCCCAGTTCTGCGGAATGAGGTTGGCCAGCGCAATGCCCAGGAGGCTCATGCCCATCCACGAGCACCAGGTCACGAAGTAGTTGCCGGTGAGGTAGGCCTCCTGCGACTGCTGCTCGGCAACGGTCGCCGGCGGCGCCGGGTACTGCCGGGTGAAGAGCGCGTAGCTCAGGTCCGCCGTCAGGTAGCCGTGCGTCATGCGGCGCCAGCGCGGCATGTGCATGAGGTAGGGCCGCAAATGCAGGCTGAAGACCACGAAGCGCAGGTTGACGCAGAAGCCGGTCGCCAGGATCACCCAGGCCGGCGCGCCCGCGAACAGCAACGGAATGGCCGCGAGCTGGGAGCTGCCCGCGTACACGAACAGCGTCATGACCACCGCCTCGACCACACTCATGTTCGACTTGACCATCGCCACGCCGGTCATCAGCCCCCAGGCGCCGATGCCCAGTGCGGCCGATGACATGTCGCGGATGCCCTTGCGGAACTCGGGGCGCCGGCGGATGGCTTGCGAAAGAAACATCAGCCGAATACCTGCCCGGCCTTCAGGTCGAAGCCGCGCAGGAAATCGGCCACGGGCAGGCGCTTGCCGCCCGGACGCTGGAGCTCGGTGAGCATCACGCCGGCATCGCCAGCGGCCACTGCGACGCCGGTGTCGGCAACGGACAGGATCGTGCCGGGCGCGGCCGGCGCTGCGGCGGGCACCGCGTGCGCGGTCCAGAGCTTGATGGTTTCGCCGTCGAGCGGGCTGTTGGCGCCGGGGAACGGATCGAAGGCCCGGATGCGCCGGACGATGGCGTCGGCGGGCTGGGTCCAGTCGATCTGTGCCTCGTGCTTTTCGACCTTGTTGGCGTAGGTGACGCCTTCGGCGGGCTGCGGCGTGCGCACGAGGCTGCCGAGATTCGCCAGGGCCCGGACGATCATCCGGCCGCCCAGTTCGGCCAGGCGGTCGTGCAGGCGGGCTGTGTTGTCGGCACCGACGTCCACGGCTTCGCGCAGCAGCATGTCGCCGGTGTCCAGGCCCGCATCCATCTGCATGATGGTGATGCCGGTCTCTGCATCGCCGGCCTCGATGGCGCGGTGGATCGGCGCGGCGCCTCGCCAGCGCGGCAGGAGGCTCGCGTGGATGTTCAGGCAGCCGTGCTTCGGCAGGTCGAGCACCCATTGCGGCAGGATGAGCCCGTAGGCGGCGACCACCATCACATCGGGCCGGGCCCGTTCGAGGGCATCGCGGCCGATGGCGGCCTCGTCGGGGTACTTGCCGTCCAGCCGCAGGCTCCGCGGCTGGGCCACCGGCCAGCCGTTGGCGACCGCGCACTGCTTGACGGGGGAAGCCTGCAGTTTCATGCCGCGGCCCGCGGGCCGGTCGGGCTGGCTCAGGACCAGCACAACCTCATGGCCGGCGGCGGCGATGGCCTCCAGCGCGACGCGCGCAAACTCGGGCGTGCCCGCAAAAGCGATCTTGAGCCGGCTCAATCCCGGATCCGTTCGAATTCGAGGTCATCCCCCGTGTGATAGCGACGGACCACGCCGGTCGGGTCTATATAGATATAGAGCATGCGGCGCTCGTTCACTGCCTTGTAGCGCCAGGTCCAGACGACGCCGTCGAAGGAGCTGACGCGGTCGGTCTGGTACGGCCGGCCGTAAAACGCCATCACATCGTTCTGGCGCCACTGGTTGACCTTGATGTCGTAGCCGAAGCGCGCCTCGTTGAGCACCTGCGTCACCGAGACAACCTTGCCCGAGGCGTCCACGTCGATGTCGGTGACCTCGAAGCCAGCGGGCATGCGCGAATACTGCAGGCGCTCGCCGCCGCCGGTCAGCGGGTAGCGGCCGGTGGGCGTGCCCAGGCGCTGCAGGGTTTCGGCGGCGGTGGTGCCGGGCTTGATGCGGGTGGGCTCGCTGGCGCAGCCGGCGATCGCTACGAGAACCGCCAATGCCGCGAGGGAGCCGAAGCTGCGCAAGGTCATGGGGGTTCAGGCCCGCTCGCGCATTTCTTCGCGTTGCTGCTTGAGCAGCTTGCTCTTGATGCGGTTGCGCTTCAGCGGAGAGAGGTATTCGACGAACACCTTGCCCAGCAGGTGGTCGAGTTCGTGCTGGATGCACACGGCCAAGAGGCCTTCGGCCTCGATGGTGCGCATTTCACCGTTCTCGTCGAGCGCCTGGACCTTCACCGAAGTGGAGCGCATCACGCCGTCGTAGATGCCCGGCACCGAGAGGCAGCCCTCTTCATTGAGCACCTTTTCGTCGCTGGCCCAGGTGATTTCGGGGTTGATCAGCACGATCGGTTTGTTGCGCTCCTCGGACACATCGATGACGACGAGCCGCTCGTGCACGTCGACCTGGGTCGCTGCCAGGCCGATGCCTTCGGCGTCGTACATGGTCTCCAGCATGTCCGCAACCAGGGCCTTGATGCGCGCATCGACGCCCTGCACCGGCTTGGCCACCGTGTGCAGGCGCTTGTCCGGGTAACTCAGAATGATTCGTTTGGCCATGAAATCGGGGGGAAGTTGTGGCTATTTTCGCCAATTCCGCGACGCGAAGCGCCCTGCGGGCCTGAAAACGTTGCCCTCCCAAGGGCTTCAGGCGCAGAATTCGTAGCAAATTGTGAGATTCGTATGCATCACGATACGTCGTGCGCTCACCCATCCAGACATGAAAAAGCTCAGATCCACCGAACGCCAGCGCTCCCATCTCTTCGCCACGCTGACCGCCCTGGCGGTCATCGGCAGTTGCGGCGCCACCACGGCCTGGGCTCAGAACTACCCCGTCACGCAGCAGCAGCGCGCCACGGCCCAGCAGACCGCCCAGGCGGGCGTTCCGCTGAGCGAGTTGTCGCCCAGGGCGCCCGACGAGTACACGGTCAAGCCCGGCGACACGCTCTGGGCCATCTCCCGCCTCTACCTGCTGCGCCCCTGGCGCTGGCCGGAACTGTGGGGCATGAACATCAATGAAATCGCCAACCCCCACCGCATCTACCCCGGCCAGGTCCTCTACCTGGACAAGAGCGGCGGCCGGGCGCGCCTGACCACCCGCCGCGGCGGTGTGAGCGGCGACGGCGGCACCATCAAGCTGTCACCGCGCACCCGTTTCGATTCGCTGGCCGGCATGGCCCTGCCCACGCTCAATCCGAGCCTGATCGAGCCGTTCCTCAGCGAGCCGATCGTGGTGGACGCCAACACGCTCGAAAGCGCGCCGCGCATCGTTGCCGGCAATGACAGCCGCGTGCTGCTGTCGCGCGGCGACCGCGCCTACGCCCGCGGCAATCCCGAGTCGCCGCTGGTCGAAGTGCCGGGCCCAGTGCAAAACTACCGCATCTTCCGCAACGCCACGCCGCTCAAGGACCCGGGCACGGGCGAAATCCTCGGCTACGAGGCCCAGTACCTGGGCAAGGCGCAGCTGCAGCGCGGCGAATCGACCACCATCGAGACGGTCGACGACAAGGACATCATCACGGTCGTCCCCGCCAGCATCGACATCGTGGCGTCGCGCGAGGAAATGCGCGCCGGCGACCGCCTGCTGCCCGAACCGCCGCGCCAGCTGCTGAGCTACGCGCCGCGCGCGCCCTCGACGCAGGTCGACGGCCGGATCATCTCGGTCTACGGCAACGCGGTGCAGTTCGCGGCGCAGAACCAGGTGGTGGCCATCAACAAGGGCACGCGCGACGGCATCGACAGCGGCCACGTGCTGGCCATCCTGAAGAACGGCGAAACCATCGTCGACCGCACCGGCGCGCGCAAGGAAACCATCAAGCTGCCGAACGAACGCATCGGCCTGCTGATGGTGTTCCGCACCTTCGAGAAGGTGTCCTACGCCCTGGTGCTCGAGATCAACGACACTCCGAAGGCAGGCGACTTCCTCGTCAATCCCTGATCCGCTTTCTGGCCCCGTATTCGTTTGGAACGTGCAGAACTCGCAGGCTGGCTGCGACTTTCACTGACGCCGGGCATCGGCGACGGCACCGCGCGCAAGCTGCTTGCAGCCTTCGGCCTGCCTGAAGGGGTTTTCGCACAGAGCGATGCCGCGCTGCGGCAGGTCGTCAGCGCGGCGCAGGCGCAGGCGCTTCAACAGGCGCCCCATGCCCTCCAGGCGTCGATCGACCAGACCTGGCAGTGGTTGCAGACAACCGAGGACAACGGCGTCACCCGCCGCCTCGTGACGCTCGGCGATGCCGGCTACCCGAATTCGCTGCTCGAAATGACCGACCCGCCGCTGATGCTCTACATGCTCGGCGCCTCGGACTTCGATCTCACCCAATTGCAGAACAGCATCGCGGTCGTCGGCAGCCGCAATCCGACGCCGCAAGGCGCCACCAACGCGCGCAGCTTTGCGCGGGCGCTGGGCGATGCGGGGATGCCGGTGGTGTCGGGACTGGCGCTCGGCGTCGACGGCGCCGCGCACCAGGGTGCGCTCGATGCAGCCGGCGATGCGCCACGGCTCGCCACGGTGGCCGTGGTCGGCACGGGCCTCGACCGCGTGTACCCGGCGCGGCACCGCGACCTTGCGCACCGCATCACCTTGCAGGGCCTGATCGTGAGCGAGCTGCCGCTCGGCACGCCGCCCCTGACGCAGAATTTCCCGAAGCGCAACCGGCTCATCGCCGGACTCGCGCGCGGCACGCTGGTGGTCGAGGCGGCGCTGGCGTCGGGCTCGCTCATCACCGCGCGGCTCACCTCAGAACAGGGCAAGGAAGTGTTCGCGATCCCGGGTTCGATCCATTCACCGCAGTCGCGCGGCTGCCACGCGCTGATCCGCCAGGGTGCGAAGCTGGTCGAGTCGGTGGCCGACATCCTGGAGGAGTTGCCGCCCCTGCGCACGAACGGTGCCGCAAGCGCGGCGCACTCGAACGGACATGCCGGCAGCGACGCATCCGCTGCGGCGCATGAAGACCCGCTCCTCGACGCGCTCGGCTTCGAGCCCGTGAGCCTGGACGCGCTCAGTGCACGCACCGGCTGGAGCGCAGCGGCGCTGCAGGCCAGGATGCTCGAACTCGAACTGGACGGGCACATTTCACGCCTGCCCGGCGGGCTGTTCCAACGAATGGCATCCACTTAGCCTGTCCTGCACGTTCGTGGGCTATATTGGGCTCATGTTCGAAGTGCTTGTTTTTGTCTATGAAAACTATTGGCGCGGCGATGCCTGCCCCGAACCCGAACAACTGGGCCGCAAGCTCAGCGCGCACGGCTTCGAGGCAGAAGAGATTCGCGATGCCCTGCACTGGCTCGACGGCCTGAGCCTCGCAACGCAGGGCATGCAGCTGGAACTCGATGCCGACGACGATGCCACCGCCACGGTCACCTTCCGCGGCGCGACCGAAGCCTCCCTGCCCCAGTCGGACGACGCCATGCGCGTCTACTCCCAGTCCGAGCAGGAACACCTGGGCGCCGAATGCCTCGGCTTCATCCGCTTTCTCGAATCGTCGAATGTGCTGTCCTGCGGATTGCGCGAGATCGTGATCGAACGCGCGATGGCGGCGCCCGGGGACCCGGTGGCACTCGACGAACTCAAGATCATCGTGCTGATGGTCCACTGGAGCACCGGCATCGAGCCCGATGCATTGGTGCTCGACGAGCTCTGCGAAAGCCGCGAAGGCCGCATCGCGCACTGAGCCCGCCGCGTCGGCTGGCTAATTCAGCAACCGCTCCGGATTCGCATCGAGCTTCGCCAGCGCCTCGCGCGTGGCGCGCACCGTGAGCGTTTCTTCCTCGGCCGGCACCAAGAGGCCCGCCTGCAGATACGTTGCCAGCCGACCCGCCTGGATCAGGAAGCTGCGGCCGTCCGCCGTGGCGAACAGGTGCAGTTGCTTGCGATCGCTGCGCCAGACGAACTGGACCTGGCTCACGCGATCATTGTGGTCCAGCATGAACCAGTTGCCCACTTGCAGTTCGTGCGCCCAGGCCAGCATGTCCTCGGGCACCTGCACGCCGGCGAGATCCGGCACCACCTCGATCGAGGCCGCGTCCACGCCCAGCAGCAGTTCGATGCTGTGGGCGTCGAGCGGCAGGTCGGCGGTGCCGCCGATGTCGCTCACGAAATCTTCCAGGTGCGCGAGGCGCTCGGCCATGGCCTCGATCTTGGCCTGCGGGATCGCCTCGGTCTTCGAGAGGAACGCGTCGGATAGCGTGGCGCCGATGGTCTTGATGTGCGCTTCCTGCGGCTCGTCGACGATGCCCAGCAGCGCCATGCCCTGGCGCAGGCGCTGCAGCAGCTGCGGCAGGTCCTGAATGACGCGTGCGCGGTCGGTGCGGTTGGGCTTGGCGCTCGCGGCCCAGACCAGCTCGGAGGCCACGCGCTTGAGCATGACCGTCTGCTCGCCCTGCGCGCCGTAGCGCAGCGCGGCAATCGCCAGCACCTCCGCCCAGACCTTGAACAGGAACTCGCGGATCTCGTCGCGCACCGGCATGTCGTTGAGCATCTTGCGCAACTCGATGGTGTACTGGATCGCCATCGTTTCCTTCTGCTCGACCTGCTGCGCGACGCTCATCACGCGCTGCGTGCTGTCGCTCTGCGTCAGGTAGCGGCTGAGGAACGCCACGAACTCGTCGAACACCAGCTTGAACACGCGCTGGCCCGTCTCGGGATACTGCTCGATCACCTGCACCACGCGGCGGATCTCGCCTTCGAGCGCGCTGCCGGTGATGGCCGCGGCGTCGAAGCCCATCACGCAGGAGCCCATGCGGTCGATCAGCATGCGCGCGGGATGCTGCAGCGTGCCGAAGAACTCGGGCTCCGCGATGGCCACGCGCAGCACCGGCATCTGCAGCCGCGCGAACCACACCCGCGCCGAGAACGGAATCCGCTCCTCGGCCAGGATCGCCTGGAACATGAGCGCGACGATTTCCACGGTGGCCTTGTCGGCGGTGGTGGGCGCGCGCTTCTTGAGTTCGGTGCTGCGCCGGCGCAGGTCGACCGCCGTCTGCTGGATGACCGTGTCCTGCTCGCCCGCTCCATCCATGAACTGCGTGGCGGCCATGCGGTAGGCCGCCTCGGCATCGGCGATGGCGCCGGCAAAGGTTCGGGAGAATGCACGCGGGGCCGTGATGCCGCCCCCGCCCGCGGGGCCGCTGCCGGGGCTGGTTGCGCGGCCTGCCGGTGCGGAGGCTGCGATCGAATTCGGGGCGGCGGCGGGGGTGGTGGTATCGCCACCGATGCGCGCCGAGACGAAGCGCTTGAGGTTCAGCAGCGCCGTCTGCGCGCGCTGCCGCGCGATCGTCAGCGGCGAGCCGCCGATCGTCGACGAAGGAACCGTCATCGGAACGGAAGCCGGCTGCTGCGCCTGGGCGCCGAAGCCGGTGCGATGCTGGCCGCCGGTGGCCGCCATCGGGCCAGTCGCCGAAGCGGCTTCGCCCGAGAGCGAGGTATTGAAGCCACCGTTGTTGCCGCCGCCGCCGGCATTGCCGGTGCGCCGCACGAAGCTCTTGAGGTCGATCTCCTGCATCACGCCGTTGGCGATCAGGAAGGCATTGGCGCTCTCGTAGGCCTTGACGATCACCTCGAGCAACTGGTGCTGAACCGTGTCCTGCACCCGGCCCCAGAGTTCGCGGCTCAGGCCGGCCGCCAGCCACTGCTCCACCAGCAGCCTGGCCAGCGTCTCGGGCTTGAGCACGTCCTTCGCATCGAGCTCGCTCGTGCCTTCCAGGTGCTGGATGCGCAGGCGCAGGTCGCTGAGTTCGAAGCTCGCCTTGTCGTGGATCACCTGCGCGAGGCGCGAGGCGAGGATGTTGGATTCGACCACCTCGTCGCCGATCAGCTCGAGCCGCAGCGCCGTGGGAAAGGCCGTCAATCCGCCGGTTGGCGCAGAGGCGCTCAGCGCCTTGCGCCAGCTGGCCTGGGAGAGCGTGACCCATTGCGTGGCCTGGCCCTGGAACGCCACGAAATCGTCGCGGTGCTCCTGCATGGCGCGGGCATTGCCCACCTCGGAAGCCAGTTGCGTCAGCCGGTCGCGGATGGCGTGGGCCAGCGGGATGATGGCCCCCTCGGTGGCCAATACGAAACGCTCACGCGTCTCGCGTGCGAGCTGCTGGGAAGAGGCGGACCGCGCAGTGCTCATTGAAGGATCGGGAAGGCCAGTGGGAACTGTTCGTCGGCAACAACCGCGAGCTTGCATCGGGAATCGCCACCGCACAAGTGTGGACAGTGCCCGGCGTTGCCTGCGAACAGCGGTGCGGCCTTGCCGCCCGCTTTGTCGAACCCCGAAGTATCCGTCAGACCACGGCGCCGGCGTTGGGGTCGTCTTCGGACTCGCCGTCGCGCTTGGTCGGGCCGCCCTTGATCAGGTCTTCGCGCTTCACGCCCAGCCACATCGCGATGGCAGCGGCCACGAAGCACGAGGAATAGATGCCGAAGCAGATGCCGATGGTCAGCGCCAGGGCGAAGTAATGCAGCGTCGGGCCGCCGAAGAAGAACATCGACAGCACCACCAGCTGCGTGGAGCCGTGCGTGATGATCGTGCGGCTGATGGTCGAGGTGATCGCGCTGTCGATGACTTCGGCCGTCGTCAGCTTCCGGTAGCGGCGGAAGTTCTCGCGCACCCGGTCGAAGATCACGACCGACTCGTTCACCGAGTAGCCCAGCACCGCCAGCACCGCCGCCAGCACCGCCAGCGAGAACTCCCACTGGAAGAAGGCGAAGAAACCCAGGATGATCACCACGTCGTGCAGGTTGGCCAGCACGGTAGCCAGCGCAAACTTCCATTCGAAGCGGAACGCCAGGTAGATCATGATGCCGATGACCACCATGGCGAGCGCCTTCAGGCCGTTGCTGGTGAGCTCGTCGCCCACCTGCGGACCGACGAACTCGTTGCTGCGCAGCTCCACCGTCGGCTCGACCGCCTTCAGGGCGCCGATCACCTGGTCGCTCTGCTGGGTCGAGGTCATGCCCTTGGCCACCGGCAGGCGGATCTGCACCGAGGTGCCGAAGCTCTGCACCTGCACCTCCTGGTAGCCCAGCTTGGCGACGACCTCGCGCACCTTGCCGACGTCGGCCGACTGCTTGTAGGCCACTTCCATCACCGTGCCGCCGGTGAACTCCACCGACAGGTGCAGCCCGCGATGGAACAGGAAGAACACGGCCAGCGCAAAGGTGACGAAGGAAACGATGTTCAGCACCAGCGCGTGGCGCATGAACGGGATGGTCTTGTGGATCCGAAAGAATTCCATGGCGGTCTCTTATTTGGTTTCGGCCACGACCATGGCATCGGTGCCATCGGTCTTTGGACGCCAGACCGTGCCGATCGACACGCTCTTGAGCTTCTTCTTCTGGCCGTACCAGAAATTCACCAGGCCCCGCGAGAAGAACACGGCCGAGAACATCGAGGTGACGATGCCGATGCAGTGCACCACTGCAAAGCCGCGCACCGGGCCCGAGCCGAAGGCCAGCAGCGCGATGCCCGCGATCAGCGTGGTCACGTTGGAATCGAGAATGGTGCCCCATGCGCGCTCGTAGCCCGCATGGATCGCCGCCTGCGGCGACGCCCCGTTGCGCAACTCTTCCCGCACGCGCTCGTTGATCAGCACGTTCGAGTCGATGGCCACGCCGATGGCCAGCGCCATGGCCGCAATGCCGGGCAGTGTGAGCGTGGCCTGCAGGATCGAGAGGATCGCCACCAGCAGCATCAGGTTGACCGCCAGCGCGATCGACGAGAACACGCCGAACAGCGCGTAGTAGAGGCACATGAACACCATGATCGCGGCGAAGCCGTACATCACGCTGTCGAAGCCCTTCTTGATGTTCTCCGCGCCCTGCGTCGGGCCGATGGTGCGTTCCTGGATGATTTCCATCGGCGCGGCCAGCGAGCCGGCGCGCAGCAGCAGCGCGAGGTCGTTGGCCTCGCTCACGGTCATCGCGCCGGAGACCTGGAAGCGGTTGCCGAGCTCGCCGTTGATCGAGGGAGCGGTGAGCACTTCGCCCTTGCCCTTCTCGAAGATCAGCATGGCCATGCGCTTCTTGTAGTTCTCGATGCTGACCTGCTTCATGATGTTGCCGCCCTTCGAGTCCATGGTCAGGTCGACCTTGGGCTGGTTGGTCTGCTGCTCGAAGCCGGGTTGCGCATCGGTGAGGTTCTCACCGGTGACCAGCACCTGCTTCTTCACGATCACGGCGCGGCCCGAGCGGTCGAGGAATTTCTCGGAGCCGAATGGCACCGGCCCCGTGCCTTGCTCGGCCGCGCGGCCTTCGGCGCTTTCGTCCACCAGGCGCATCTCGAGCGTGGCGGTGCGTCCGATGATCGTCTTGGCCTGGGCCGGGTCCTGCATGCCGGGCAGCTGCACGACGATGCGGTCGATGCCCTGCTGCTGGATCACCGGCTCGGCCACGCCGAGTTCGTTGATCCGGTTGTGCAGCGTGGTCACGTTCTGCTTGAGCGCCGCGTCCTGGAAGCGGCGCGCCGCTTCGGGCTTGATGCTGGCCACGATGCGCGACTCGGTGCCCTGCTGGCTCTCGACGGTGCTCAGGTCGGGCATCTGGTCCTGCAGGAGGCGCCGGGCGATCTCGAGGCTGGCGGCGTCGCGCAGCGTGATCTCGACGGTCTGCCCGTTGCGGTTCACCGCGCTGCCGCGCACCTTCTTGTCGCGCAGGGCCGCGCGGATGTCGCCGGCGAAGGACTCGGCCTTCTTGTCCAGCACGCCGCGCATGTCGACCTGCAGCAGGAAATCGACCCCGCCGCGCAGGTCCAGGCCCAGGTACATCGGGAAGGCATGCAGCGCAGTCAGCCAATGGGGCGAGCGCGACACGAGATTCAGCGCCACCACATAGGAGGCCTCGTCCGCGTTCGGCACCAGCGCCTGCTGCAGTGCATCGCGCGCCTTGATCTGGTCGTCGGTGGTGACGAAGCGCGCCCGCACGGCGGTCGGCTCGAGCGTCAGCAGGTCGGGCGCGAGGCCCGCCGCCTTGAGCACGCCCTCGACCCGGGCCTGCGTCGACGCATCGATCTTGATGGTGGACTTGGCCGCCGACACCTGCACCGCAGGCGACTCGCCGAAGAAATTGGGCAGGGCGTAGATGAGCCCCACGAGCAGCACGATCACGATGATCGAGTACTTCCAGACCGGGTAACGGTTCATGTGAAAAGCGCTTTTCAGAAACGGAACACGGCGTGAATTGGGGCCCTGCGCCGCAAAGCGCAAGGATCAGCTCACGCTTTTATTTGACGGCGCTCTTGGGCAGGACCTGCACCACAGCGCTGCGCTGGATCTTGATCTCGATGCCGTTGGCGATCTCGAGGCCGAGGTACTGGTCGCCGATCGAGGTGATCTTGCCGAGCACGCCGCCGGCCGTTGCGACTTCGTCACCCTTGGCCAGGGCTTCGATCATGGCGCGGGCTTCCTTCTGGCGCTTCATTTGCGGGCGGATCATGACGAAATACAGCACCACGAACATCAGCACCAGGGGCAGCATGCTGCCGAGCGAGGACAACATGTCGCCGCCGCCGGCGGCTGCGGGCGCGGTCTGGGCGAAAGCAGAGGAAATGAACAAGAGAGTCTCCAGCAGAGGGAAGAGAAGAAAGCGAGGGGAATGCGGGCCGGGCCTGCCATTCCATCTCTGGACGGCCACGCGAAAACGGGCCGCAAGTCAAAAGCTCGGCGGGGCTTGGCCGCGCACAGCACCGGGCATTGTATTCGGGGCGAAGCGGCCTTTTACCGGCTTATCCGGCGCGGCGGGGAGGGCTTTCCGGGTATCCGGCGCGGCCGTTCTTTGCTACGTTTTGAATAGCAAAGAGCGCCCATAGGGCGCTCTTCGAAGGCTGAAACCGCTGAAGAATCAGGCCGCCGCGCGCTGCCCCTGCGGGTTGCGCCACCTGGCCATCAGCTCGCTCCAGCGCGTACGCGCCGCCACCAGGTTGCGCTCCTTCACATGCCCGTAGCCGCGGATCTGCTCGGGCAGGCTCGCGATCTCCAGAGCCAGCGCGTGGTTGTCGGCGCGCAGCGCGCCGATCACCTCGTCGATGCTCGCGCGGTACTCGGTGATCAGCGCGCGCTCGGTCTTGCGCTCTTCGGTGCGGCCGAAGATGTCGAGCGCCGTGCCGCGCAGGCCCTTGAGCTTCGCGAGGAAGCGGAAGCCCGTGAGCATCCAGGGGCCGAACTTCTGCTTCTGCAACTGGCCCTTGGCGTTCTTCTTCGCAATGATGGGCGGCGCAAGGTGGTAGTTCAGCTTGTAGTCGCCTTCGAACATGCCTTCGACACGGTCGAGGAACGAACGGTCGGTGTGCAGGCGCGCGACTTCGTATTCGTCCTTGTACGCCATCAGCTTGAACAGGTAGCGCGCCACCGTTTCGGTGAGCGCCGTCTTGCCGGCCAGCGACGATTCCGCCTGCTGCACCTTGGCGACGAACTGCCTGTATTCCTCGGCGTAGGCGGCGTTCTGGTAGCCGGTCAGGAACTCGGCGCGGCGTGCCACCAGGATCTCGACGGTCTCGCGCTTCTTGAACTCGATGACCTGGCCCGGGCGCACGCGCTTTTGCAGTTCCTCGGGGCGAACGGCCGCCTGGCGGCCCCATTCGAAGGCGGTCTTGTTGTTCTCGATGGCCACGGCGTTGAGCTCGATGGCGCGCATCAGCGACTCGTGCGCCAGCGGGAGCCAGCCCTTTTGCCAGGCGTAGCCCAGGATCACCGGGTTGACGTAGATGCTGTCGCCCATCAGCGTGGTGGCGGCCGCATCGGCGTCGAAGGTGCCGATGCCGTCGATGCCCACGGCACGCGCGATCTCGGCGGCGCAGGCGTCTTCGGGGTTCTGCCAGTTGGCGTTGCGCACGAAGGCGGCCGTCGGCGAGCTGTGGCTGTTGAGCGCCACGTGCGTGCGCCCTTCGCGCATGCGCGCCATGGTTTCGCCGTTGACCGTGACCAGCGGATCGCAGGCCAGGATCAGGTCGGCCGCCGCGGTGCCGACGCGCGTGGTGCGGATGTCGTCCTGCGTGTCGCCGATGAGCACGTGGCTCCAGGTGGCGCCGCCCTTTTGCGCGAGGCCGGCCGCGTCCTGCGTGACGATGCCCTTGGCCTCGATGTGCGCGGCCATGCCGAGCAGCTGGCCGATGGTGATGACGCCGGTGCCGCCGACGCCCGCCACCACCACGCCCCAGACCTTGCCGCCGTCCAGCGACGGAATCACCGGCTCGGGCATCAGGCCGAACTCGGCGGGCGTGGCGCCCTTGCTCTTGCTCTTCTTCTTGAGCTGGCCGCCTTCGACGGTCACGAAGCTCGGGCAGAAGCCCTTCAGGCAACTCATGTCCTTGTTGCAGCTGCTCTGGTTGATGGTGCGCTTGCGGCCGAATTCGGTTTCCAGCGGCTCCACCGAGAGGCAGTTGCTCTGCACGCTGCAGTCGCCGCAGCCTTCGCACACCAGCTCGTTGATGACCACGCGCTTGGCCGGATCGACGGCCGTGCCCCGCTTGCGGCGGCGGCGCTTCTCGGTGGCGCAGGTCTGGTCGTAGATGATGGCCGTGGTGCCGGCCATGGCGCGGAACTCGCGCTGGATCTCGTCCAGCAGGTCGCGGTGCTTCACCTGCACGTGGTCGCCCGGAATCGAGACGCCCTCGTACTTCTCGGGCTCGTCGGTGACGATCACGACCTTCTTCGCGCCCTCGGCATGCAGGCTCTCCGCGATCTGCAGCACCGAGTGGCCTTCGGGGCGCTCGCCGACCTGCTGGCCGCCGGTCATCGCGACCGCGTCGTTGTAGAGGATCTTGTAGGTGATGTTCACGCCCGCCGCGATGCTCTGGCGAATGGCGAGCAGGCCGCTGTGGAAGTACGTGCCGTCGCCCAGGTTCGCAAAGATGTGCTGGTCGGTCGTGAAGGGCTGCTGGCCCACCCATGGCACGCCCTCGCCGCCCATCTGCGTGAAGCCGATGGTGGAGCGGTCCATCCAGGTCGCCATGAAGTGGCAGCCGATGCCGCCCATCGCGCGCGAACCTTCGGGCACCACGGTGCTGGTGTTGTGCGGGCAGCCCGAGCAGAACCACGGCTGGCGCGTGGCGTCGGCCACGCTGGTGGAGGCCTGCTGCACCACCATCGAGCGCTCCTTGGCTTCGAGGATGGCGAGTTGCGCGTCGATGCGCGCCGTCATGTCGGCGCCGGCCGCGGCCAGGAGGCCGGTCTTCTTGAGGCGCAGCGCGATCGCCTTGGCGATGAGCGCGGGGTTCAGGTCGGCGTTGGCGCGCAGCAGCGTGTGCGCGGTTGGGTTGGGCATCGACCATTCGCCGCCGGAGTAACCCTCGGCCGCGTGCACTTCGCCTTCGTCGAACTTGCCGACCACGTTGGGGCGCACGTCGGGGCGCCAGTTGTAGAGCTCTTCCTTGAGCTGGTATTCGATGACCTGGCGCTTCTCTTCGACCACCAGGATTTCCTGCAGGCCGGTGGCGAATTCGCGCGTGAGCTGCGCTTCCAGCGGCCACACCACGCCCACCTTGTGCAGGCGGATGCCCAGCTGGCGGCAGGCCGCGTCGTCGAGCCCCAGGTCCAGCAGCGCCTGGCGCGTGTCGTTGAAGGCCTTGCCGCTGGCCATGATGCCGAAGCGGTCGTTCGGACCTTGAATCACGTTGTGGTTCAGCCGGTTGGCGCGGATGTAGGCGAGCGCGGCGTACCACTTGTAGTGCATGAGCCGGGCTTCCTGCTCCAGCGCATGGTCGGGCCAGCGGATGTGCAGGCCGCCGGGCGGCATTTCGAAGTCGGTGGGAATGACGATCTCGACGCGCTCGGGGTCGATCATCGCCGTGGCGCTCGACTCCACGATTTCCTGGATCGTCTTCATGCCCGACCACACGCCCGAGAAGCGGCTCAGCGCAAAGGCGTGAATGCCCAGGTCCAGGATTTCCTGCACGCTGGTCGGAAAGAACACCGGTGTGCCGCAGGCCTTGAAGATGTGATCGCTCTGGTGCGCGGCCGTGCTGCTCTTGGAGATGTGGTCGTCGCCGGCGACCGCGATCACGCCGCCGAATTCGGTGGTGCCCGCCATGTTGGCGTGCTTGAAGACATCGGAGCAGCGGTCCACGCCCGGGCCCTTGCCGTACCAGATGCCGAAGACGCCGTCGAACTTGTTGGTGCCGGCGGGCGAAAAGCCGAGTTGCTGGGTGCCCCAGAGCGCAGTGGCTGCCAGCTCTTCGTTCACGCCCGGCTGGAAGACGATGTTCTGTTCCTTGAGGAACTTGCTGGCTTTCCACAGCGCCTGGTCGTAGCCGCCGAGCGGGGAGCCGCGGTAGCCACTGATGAAGCCGGCGGTGTTCTTGCCGGCCTGCTTGTCGCGCAGCTGCTGCAGCATCGGCAGCTTCACGAGGGCTTGCACGCCGCTCATGAAGGCGCGGCCGTAGTCCAGGGAATACTTGTCGTCGAGCGTGACGGTCTCTAGCGCGCGGCGAATGTGCTCGGGCAGCGGGGCGTTCATGTTGTCTGTCTCCGTATTGGCAGGGCCTTGTGGGCCTGGCTGATTGGCTGTGGGTCTGTGCCCGGTAGGGCGCGAGCCCATGATCACGCAAAGTGTATGCCGGGGTCCGCGACAGGTGTTTGCGTTCTTTGCCCCGAAAAACCCGCTTCCAGAAAGAATCTTGCTTAATATCGGCCCTCATGGAAAGCATTGACAAGTTCGACCTCGCAATCCTGCAAGAACTGCAGGCCGACGGACGCCTCACGAATGCCGAGCTTGCGCAGCGCGTGGGGCTCTCGGCCGCGCCCTGCTGGCGCCGGGTGCGCGCGCTGGAGGAGTCCGGCTTCATCAAGGGCTACCGCGCCGAGATCGACCGCCACAAGATCGGGCTGGGCGTGCTCGCTTTCGTGCGCGTGGACACCGAGCGCGTCACCAACGAGGCCACGCGCAAGCTCGAAGACGCGATCCGCAAGATGCCCGAAGTGGTGGCCTGCCACTACATCAGCGGCACCGGCACCTTCGAGCTGCAGGTGGTGGCGCAGGACCTGAACGGTTTTTCGGCCTTCGCGCGGCAGCACCTGATGAACCTGCCGAATGTGAAGGACCTTCATACGAGCTTTTCGCTGGGGGAGGTGAAGGCGAGCAGTGCGTTGCCGCTGGGGCACCTGGCGAAGTAGCGGCGCGGCCAGTGTGCGAGCATCCGGCCATCACCGAGACAAGAAGAGGGAGCCGCATGAATCTCGACCCCAGCCGCCGGGCACTGGACCATCTGCAGCAAATCTGCCTGCTCACCGACGCCGAACACGCGGCCGCCACCAACGATCCGGAGCTACCCAACGCCCTGTTCCGCACCCCGGCCGAAGCGCTGGCCTGGGTCGTCGCCCGCGAGTTCGTTCCGCAAGCGCAACTCGCCGACCTCCCCGCCCGCGCCGCGCCAGGCCAGGAGAATGAAGCCCAGGCCATCGTCTCCGAAGCCACCGACCTCATCAGCGGCGAATTCCCCCTGCCGCCCTGGGCGCAACTGCACATCCGCCTGCTCGACCGCCGCGTGCACGACGGCGTCAGCGCCAACGCGCTCGATCAGTTGCTGAACCTGCAGTTGATCGACGCAGCGCAGCACGCCCACAGCCTCTCGATGCTGCCCACCCACCAGGAGGGCTGGGCCGCGCCCGACTCGCTGCCCGCCACGCTCGCCTGGACGGTGCTCCGGTCGGGCGCGCTGAGCGAGGACGAATTGAAGGCGCTGGCCGGCCGCACGTCGCACACCGACATCGTCGCGGACGCCATCGCCCGCATCGACGGCGCGAAGACCACGACGCGCGTGACGTCGACCTCGACGACGTTCTCGCTCGATTCGATGGACTTCAGCACCACGTCGTCTTCGTCGACGACTGCCTTGCCGTCCATGCCGTTCGCGGTGCCGCCGTCTTCCGCCTCGCAGACGCGAACGTTCACCTGGACGTCGTCCTCCACTTCAGGGCCTGCCCCGAGCCGCTGGAAGAACAAGTTGATCGGCGCCGTCGTGGTCGCGCTGATCGCGCTCTACCTCCTCTTCGGTCGCTGAAGCAGAAAGAAGCCAGATCAGCGCCGCTCGCCGCGGCTCGCCTCGCGCGTCGCGCGGAACTCCGACCCTTGTCCCCACTCGGGCCAGCGCTTGCTGTTCGCCAGCGTCTCGCCCACGCGATAAAGCAGCGGCAAGTCGTGCGCCATGCCGGTGAAGGACCAGTCGGCACGCCATTCGTCGGCCGGCTGGTGGTAGCGCTCGGCGGTGTAGGCCTTGGCGGACGCTTCGCCGGCGGCGAGGCCGCCCTCCACCCAATCGTTGCCTGAAGCGAACGACAGCGCCGGCACGCCGCGCTTGGCGAACGAGAAATGGTCGGAGCGGAAGAAGTAGCCGGCCTCAGGGTGCGGGTCCGGCGCGTAGGCGAGGCCAAAGCCCTTGGCCTGTTCGACCAGCAGATCCTGCAGCTGCGAGACGGCACTGCCCGAGGTGCTGAAGTTGCGTGCCGGGCCTTCGGGACTCAAGGCGTCCATGTTGATCACGGCCACGGTCTTCGCCAGCGGATACAGCGGCTTGGCGCCGTAGAACTCGGAGCCCAGCAGGCCGCGCTCCTCGGCGGTCACAGCAAGGAAGACGACGGAGCGCTCGGGCTTCTTCGGCGCGCTTGCGAAGGCCCGGCCCATCTCGATGAGCGCGGCGAGGCCGGTGCCGTTGTCGACCGCGCCGTTGTAGATCCTGTCGCCCTTGGCATCGGGCGCGCCCACGCCCAGGTGGTCCCAGTGGGCGCTGTAGATCACCGTTTCGCCGGGGCGCTTGCTGCCTTCGACGCGGCCGACCACGTTCTTCGAGACGATCACCTCGCGCGCTATCGCGTACTCGGCCGAGAAGCTCGCGTCCTTGAGCACTTGCGGCTGGAACTCGCGCGTCTGCGCGAGTTTCTTCTGCGCCTCGAAATCCAGGCCCGCGCGGCGCAGCAGCTCGACCGCCACGTCGCGCTGGATCCAGGCCTCCAGCTTCGGATGCACCGCGGCGGGCTGATCGCGCTCGATGTCGAGCATGGTCGCGGTGTTGGAGTTCTTGACCGTGGCCCAGCCATAGGCGGCGGGCGCGGTCTCGTGCACGATCAGCACGCCCAGTGCGCCGCGACGCGCGGCCTCCTCGAACTTGTAGGTCCAGCGGCCGTAGTAGGTCATCGCCTTGCCGCCGAAGTCGCCACTGACGCCATCACCAGCTTCGAAGTCGGGGTCGTTCACCAGGACCACGGCGATCTTGCCCTTGAGGTCGACGCCCTTGTAGTCGTCCCAGCGCCGTTCAGGCGCGCTCACGCCATAGCCCACGAAGACCAGCGGCGCCTGCTGGATCGAGACGGACGTCGAGCCGTCGAGCGCGGCGCGCACCGCGATCTGCTCGCCCTGCACCAGCGCATCGCGCTGCGTGCCGACCTGCAGCGTGAGTTGCGGCGTGCCGCGGAACTCGGTCTTCACCAGCGGCACCGACTGCGTCCAGCCGCGCTTGCCGCCTTCGAGGTCTCCGCCGGGCACGAGGCCTGCGGCCTTGAACTGGGCGACGAGATAGTCGACCGTCCTGGCCTCCGCCGCCGTGGCCGGCGCGCGGCCCTCGAAGTCGTCGCCCGAGATGGTCTTCACGATCTGCGACAGGCGCTGCGGATCAAAGCGCGGCGCCGGGTCGGCCGCCAGCGCGCCCGCGGTGCCGCATGCGAGGCCGATGCCGAAAAGAAGTGAAGAAAGGGCGAACCGCTGGGTCATGCGAGGCTCCTGGATGGGGATGCCCCGGATGCTAGTCAGCAAGCCACGGTCGCCGCGCTATGCCCACGCGCTCTCCCGGAGAACCTTAGTTAGCGCGCGCCTGGCACGCTCCGTGCGGGTGGTGCGATAGCGCAAGCCTAAAATCCCCGCCCACCACATGCATCCCGCCACCGCGGACAAAGAGGACCCTCGAATGAACCCCATCCGCCGCGCCCTGGCTTCCGGCCTTGTTGGCCTTGCAGCCGCCACGCTCGCCTTCGGCGCCCAGGCCCAGACACCGAACCGCGAACTCGTCGTGGCCTCCAGCGCCACCTACGCGCCCTTCGCCTTCGAGAACAAGGACAAGCAGATCGTCGGCTTCGACATCGACATCATCAACGCCATCGCCAGGCAGCAGGGCCTGAAGATCAAGATCGTCAACACGCCCTTCACCGGCATCTTCGGCGCGCTGAACAACGGCGACGTCGACCTCGTGATCTCGGGCGTGACCATCAACGAGAAGCGAAAGCAGAGCTACGACTTCACGCCGCCGTACTTCGCGGCCCGCCAGCTGATCGCGCTGCCGAAGAACAGCAAGGTCACTTCGCTGAAGGACCTGGCCGGCAAGAAGATCGCGGTGGTGAGCGCTTCCACCGCCGACGACATCGCCTCGCGCGAGTTCGGCAAGACCAGCCCCGACATCCGCCGCTTCGAGAGCACGCCGCTCATCATTTCGGAGCTGGCCGGCGGCGGCGTGGATGCGGCCATGGGCGACAACGGCGTCATTGCCTATCGCGTGGCGCAGAACCCCGACCTGAAGACCGTCGACGACAAGTCCTTCCCCGAAGAAGGCTTCGGCATCGTCGTGAAGAAGGGCGACAAGGCGCTGCTCGACAAGCTCACCGCCGGCCTGGCCGCAGTGCGTGCCGACGGCAGCTACGTCACGATCTACAAGAAGTGGTTCAACAAGGACCCGAACGTGCGCTGAGCCGCACGGCACCTGTGACCCGATCACGGCCGCCCTCGAAGCGGCCGTTTGTTTTTTCGAGAGTGATGACGCGAAGGCGATGAATATGGAGCAACCGATCCTTCTCTTTGGATGGTTCCGCTGGGACATCCTGGTCGAATACAAGGACCTGTTCTGGCAAGGCGCCTGGATGACGCTGCGCATGACGGTGGTGTGCGTGCTGCTGGGTTCGAGCTGGGGCCTGTGCCTGGCGCTCGCGCGCCTGGCGCAGCCGCGCCATGCGCCATGGACCTGGGTCGCGCGCTTCTTCCTGCGTTGGCCGGCCACGGTGTACGTGAGCTTCTTCCGGGGCACGCCGCTGTTCGTGCAGATCCTGCTCATCCACTTCGCGGTGATGCCGGTGTTCATCCATCCGACCAGCGGCATCCTCATCGACGGTGAGCTCGCGCGCACCTTGAAGCAGGAGCACGGCGCGCTCATCTCGGGCGTGGTGGCGCTCACGCTCAACTCGGCGGCATACATCTCGGAGGTGTTCCGCGCGGGCATCCAGTCGATCTCTCGCGGGCAGTTCGATGCGGGCCGCTCGATCGGTTTCTCGCCCGCGCAGGTGATGCGCTACGTGGTGCTGCCGCAGGCCTTTCGGCGCATGCTGCCGCCGCTGGGCAACAACGCGATCGCGCTGCTGAAAGACACCTCGCTGGTCTCCGCCATCGGCCTGGCCGAGCTGGCCTACGCGGCACGCACCGTGGCCGGTGCGTATGCGCGCTACTGGGAGCCGTACCTGGCGATCTCGGTCGTCTACTGGGTCATGACGCTGGTGCTGACGACGATGCTGCGACGACTCGAACACCGCCTCGCCCGCAGCGACCGCGGTTGAAGCAAAAAAACCGCGCGCCACAATAGCGCCACATGCCACCCATAACGACCGAAGAGACACCCCTTCCGCCCACGCGGCCGCAACCCTCGAAGTTCGCGGCGCTCGAGCCCCTGAAGCTCCCCGTGTTCCGCATGCTGTGGAGCACCTGGCTCATCGCCAACATCTGCATGTGGATGAACGATGTGGCCGCGGCGTGGATGATGACCTCGCTGACCACCTCGCCGATCTGGGTCGCGCTGGTGCAGTCGGCTTCCACGCTGCCCGTCTTCCTGCTGGGCCTTCCGAGCGGTGCGCTCGCCGACATCCTCGACCGCCGGCGCTGGCTGGTGGCCACGCAGTTCTGGCTGGCCGGCACGGCCATCGTGCTGTGCGCGGCGCTGGCGCTCGACCTGATGACCGCGCCGCTGCTGCTCGCGCTCACCTTCGCCAACGGCATTGGCCTCGCGCTGCGCTGGCCGGTGTTCTCGGCCATCGTGCCCGAGCTGGTGCCGCGCCCGCAGCTGCCGGCGGCGCTGGGGCTGAACGGCATCGCGATGAACGCCTCGCGCATCATCGGCCCGCTCACGGCCGGCATGCTGATCGCGAGCGCGGGAACCATCTGGGTGTTCGCGCTCAATGCGGTGCTGTCGGTGGCTTCGGGCTTCGTGGTGCTGCGCTGGCGGCGCGAGCACACGCCCAATCCGCTGGGGCGCGAAAAGCTCATCAGCGCGATGCGCGTAGGCGTGCAGTTCGTGCGGCAGTCGCAGCGCATGCGGGCGGTGCTCACGCGCATTTCGATCTTCTTCTTCCACTCGACGGCGCTGCTCGCATTGCTGCCGCTGCTGGCGCGCAACTTGAAGGGCGGCGATGCGGGTACCTTCACGCTGCTGCTGGCCGCGATGGGCTCGGGCGCGATCGTCGCGGTGCTGTTCTTGCCGCGGCTGCGCCAGGCACTGGGGCGCGACCAGCTGGTGCTGCGCGGCACGCTGCTGCAGTCGGGCGCCACGGCCGTGATGGCCTTTGCGCCCAATGCCTGGGTCGCGGTGCCGGCGATGTTCTTCGGCGGCATGGCGTGGATCACGGTGGCCAATTCGCTCTCGGTGTCGGCGCAGCTCGCATTGCCCGACTGGGTGCGGGCGCGCGGCATGTCGATGTACCAGATGGCCATCATGGGCGCGAGCGCGATTGGCGCGGCGATCTGGGGCCAGGTGGCGACCGTCACGGCGCTGAACCTGAGCCTCGCGGTGGCCGCCGTGAGCGGCACGCTGTTGATGCTCCTGGCCCTGCGCTTCGTGACCGACGTGACCGGCGAGGACGACACCAGCCCCGCCGAAGCCGGCTGGGCCGCCGGCCCACCGGCCGAGGCGCCGCAGGAAGAAGGCCGCGTGGTGATCACGGTCGAATACCTGATCGAGCCGGCGCGCGCCGCGGCCTTCCACATCGTCATGCAGCAGACGCGCCGCGCGCGCCTGAGCCAGGGCGCCATCGGCTGGGAGCTGCTGCACGACATCGCGCAGCCCAGCCGCTACGTGGAGCAGATCGTGGACGAGACGTGGACCGACCACCTGCGCCGCTTCAATCGCGCGACGGCCAGCGACATGGCGCTGCGGGAGCGGCGGCTGGCGTTCCACATCGGCGAGACGCAGCCGGTGGTCACGCGGTACATCGTGCGGCGCTGAGGGCGCCTGGATTCATCCAGCTCGTCTGATTTGCCGCACGGGCAAACCGATTGCCTCAGGCGTACGGGTAAGTGCCGAGCCACTTTTTTTGACCGATCGGATAATTTAGGCCATCATCGCGCCGTCTCGTCACGAGGTATGCCCCGATGAATCCGCCCACACTGCGCAGCCGCTTCTGGTCCGACCTGACCAGCGAAGAGTTCTCCCGCCTGGACCGCGAACGGCTCATCGCCGTGCTGCCGGTGGGCGCCACCGAGCAGCACGGGCCGCACCTGCCGATGTCGACCGACACCGCCACCATCGACGGCATGGTGCGCGCCACGCTTCCGCACATTCCCGACGACCTGCCCGTGCTGTTTCTGCCCACCGTGCCCTACGGCAAGAGCAACGAGCACTCGCGCTACCCGGGCACGCTCACGGTGTCGGCGAACACGCTGATCTCGCTGTGGAAGGACATCGGTGCCTGCGTCGCCAAGGCCGGCGTGCGCAAGCTCGTGCTCTACAACAGCCATGGCGGCCAGATGAGCGTGATGGACATCGTGGCACGCGACCTGCGCGAGGAGCACGACATGATGGTCGTCGCCGCCAACTGGTACACGCTGGGCCTGCCCGAGGGCCTGTTCACCGCGCACGAGGGCAAGCACGGCATTCACGCGGGCGACCTCGAAAGCTCGGTGATGCTGCACCTCACGCCCGACTACGTGCGGCGCGACCAGTTCCAGAACTTCAGCTCCATGACCGAGCAGTTGGCCGAAGAAAACAAATTCCTCTCGATCACCCCCAGCGGCAAGCTCGGCTGGCAGATGCACGACATCAACCCCTCGGGCGCGGCCGGCGATGCCACGCGCGCCACCGCCGAGAAGGGCGCGGCGGTGCTCGACCACGTGGGCCGGCGCTTCGTCGAGCTGCTGCACGAGGTGGACCGCTTCCCGCTGTCGCGCCTCGCCAACGAACCCGCCTGGCGCTAGGCTCGCGCACCACCATGGAAAGCACCACGCCATCCATTACCCCGCCGCTGGTCAGCCTGCGCCACGTCAGCAAGCGTTTCGCCAACGGCACGCTCGCGCTGCAAGGCATGACGCTGGACATCGGCGAGCACGACTTCATCAGCTTCCTCGGCCCCTCGGGCTGCGGCAAGAGCACGGCGCTGCGGCTCATCGCGGGCCTCACCCGGCTCAGCTCGGGCGACATGCACTGGTCCGGCGCCAACACCGGCAAGACACAGAGCGACCGCGACCTGGGCTTCGTGTTCCAGGAGCCCACGCTCATGCCCTGGGCCAAGGTGTTCGACAACGTGTGGCTGCCGCTCAAGCTGGCCGGCCAGAGCCGCGATGCGGCGGCGCCCGTGGTGCAGCAGGTGCTGGAGATGGTCGGCCTCTCGCGCTTTGCCGATGTGTACCCGCGCGAGCTCTCGGGCGGCATGAAGATGCGCGTGTCGATCGCACGCGCGCTGGTCACGCACCCGCGCCTGCTGCTGATGGACGAGCCCTTCGCTGCGCTCGATGAAATGACGCGCATCAAGCTCAACAACGACCTGCTCGCCATCTGGCGCGAGCACCGCTTCTCGGTGGTGTTCGTCACGCACAGCGTGTACGAATCGGTGTATCTGTCGAACCGCATCGTGGTGATGGCCGCGCGCCCGGGCCGCGTGATCGACGAGATCCGCATCGACGAGCCCTATCCGCGCGGCGAGGAATTCCGCACCTCGAGCCGCTACAACGCGCACTGCACGGCGGTGTCGCAATCCCTGCACGGAGCGCTGCATGACATCGATCACTGAGTCCGCCGCTGCCGCCGTGCCACCGCTGGACGCGGCCGACGTCGCGCCCTCCGAAGCCTCGCTGCGCGCGCACGAAGACCGGCTGCGCCGTCGCGAATCGCTGCTGCGCATCGTCGTGCCCGCGGCCATCGTCGCGCTGCTGCTGCTCGTGTGGGAATGGACGGTGCGCGCCAACAACATCCCGCACTACATCCTGCCCGCGCCCTCGCTCATCCTGAAGACGCTGTTCGACAACTGGGACACGCTCTCCAGCGCGCTCTGGTTCACGGTGAAGCTCACGCTGCTCGCACTGCTGGCGGCCATCGTGGGCGGCGTGCTGCTGGCCATTGCCTTCGCGCTCTTCAAGTGGGTGGAGATCGGCCTCTTCCCGATCGCGGTGATCCTGCAGGTGACGCCGATCATCGCGATCGCGCCGCTGATCCTGATCTACGTGTCGAGCACCACCGCGGCGCTCTTGCTGTGCGCGTGGATCGTGGCGTTCTTTCCGATCCTCTCGAACACCGTCATCGGCCTGAAGAGCGCGGACAGCAACCTGCGCGACCTGTTCCAGCTCTACAAGGCCTCTCCTTGGCAGACCTTCCGCTATTTGCTCGCGCCGAGCGCGCTGCCGTACTTCATGGCGGGCCTGAAGATCGCGGGCGGCCTGAGCCTGATCGGCGCGGTGGTGGCGGAGTTCACTGCGGGCACGGCGGGCAAGGAAACCGGGCTGGCCTCGCGCATCCTCGAATCGAGCTTCCGCACCGAGATTCCGATGATGTTCGCGGCGCTGCTGCTGGTGTCGTTGCTCGGCATCGTGATCTTCATCGTGTTCGCTGCGTTGTCGCGCATGGTGCTCGGCCACTGGCATGAGAGCGAGATGCGCCGTGAACGCTAGGACGCCCGTGCCTGTCGTCGACTGGGACGCCGTGCGCGAAGACTTGCGCGGCCTCAACCTTGTCACCTCGCCGAGCCAGCGGAAGCAACTGTCCAAAGACTTCTATTGGTACAGCCCCATCCTCACCGCGCAACTCGCGGGTTGCGTGGCCGACCTCGTCGTCAAGGTCAGCACCGAGGGCGATGTGCGGCAAGCCGCGGCCGTGGCCGCGAAGTGGAAGCTGCCCCTCACCGTTCGCGCGGGCGGCACCGGCAACTACGGCCAGTGCGTGCCGCTCGAGGGCGGCATCGTGCTCGACGTGACGCAGATGTGCCGCGTGCTCGACATTCAAAACGGCCGCATGCGCGTGGAAGCCGGTGCACGCATGCACGACATCGACCTCGCCGCGCGCGAGACCGGGCAGGCGCTGCGCATGTGGCCTTCGACCTGGCATGTGGCCAGCATCGGCGGCTTCATTGCGGGCGGCTTCGGCGGCATCGGGTCGTTTCGGCACGGCATCCTGCGCGACCCGGGCAACCTGCTGCGCGCGCGGGTGATGACGGTGGAACGCGAGCCGCGCGTCATCGAACTCGTGGGCGACGAGATCCAGCAGGTGCATCACGCTTACGGCACCAACGGCGTGATCCTCGACGTCGAAGTAGCCCTGAGCCCGGCCGTCGAGTGGGTGCACTGCACGGTGCTGTTCGAGACGTACCGCGGTGCGCTCGACTTCGGCATTGCGGCGCAGGCGCCGACGCTCGACATCTTTCTGCTCTCGACGGTCGAAGCGCGCTTCTCGCCCTACTACACGGCGATGCGCGATCGCTTTCCGATCGACCGGCATGCGGTGTTCACCATGGTCTCGCCCGAATCGATGGCCGCGTTCCGCGCGTTGGCCAACGCTCACGGCGGCACGATCTCCGTCGCAGGCACCGAGGCCGAGCTGCTCGCCGACGGCCTGCCGCCCGCCTACGAGTGCGCCTTCAACCACACGACGCTGCAGGCGCTGAAGGCCGACCGCGGTTGGACCTATCTGCAGGTCGCCTACGCGCAACCCTTCGATCCTTCGGTGGTCGAGCGTCACCTGAAGATCTTCGGCGACGACGTGCTGCAGCACCAGGACTTCGCACGCGCCAACGGCGAGTGCGGCACCTTCGGCATCCTGCTCGTGCGCTGGAAGGGCGAAGCCCATCAGTACGAGGTGATCCGCGAGATCGAGTCGCAGGGCGGCTGCCAGATCTTCAACCCGCATGTCTTCACCATCGAGGACGGCGGCATGAAGACCATCGACACGCAGCAGATCGAGTTCAAGAAGCGCAGCGATCCGATGGGGTTGATGAACCCCGGCAAGACGCGTGGCTGGACCTCGGACATGGCTGTCGAGCGTTGAAATGAACGGCTGCTCTTCGATTCGTCGCTGCGGGGGTCATTCGTGGCGCACTCACGCCGACGGGGTACCTTGCTCCGCGAATGTCCTCCGGCCTTCGGCCTCCCCCTTGATTTCGCTGCGCAAGGCACCCCATCGGCGTGAGCGTCGTGAGCCGCGCTGGTTGGTCGCACGATTACCGGCAACGTGCCCTCGTGCGAAGAGCACCGGGTGCTCCCCGCAGCGAAATCAAGGAGGAGGGCGAAGCCCGGGGGACATTCGCGGAGGGGAGCACCCGGTGCTCTTCGCACGCGCCCCGAACGGCAGAATCCCACCCGCATCCATCTCGATCATTCAGGTTCAACCCAGGAGTCCACTGCCATGCGCATCCCCGCTCTGACAATCCGCCCGCTCGCCCTCGGCCTGGCCCTCGCGGCCGCCGCCTTCGCCGTGCAGGCGCAGGAAAAAGTGGTGTTCGCCACCAACTGGAAAGCGCAGGCCGGCCACGGCGGCTTCTACCAGGCGCTGGTGGACGGCACCTACAAGAAGTACGGCCTCGATGTGGACATCCAGCAGGGCGGCCCGATGGTCAACAACCGGCCGATGCTGCCGGCGGGCAAGGTCGACTTCCTCATGACCGGCAACCTGCTGCAATCGTTCGACAACGTGAAGAACGGCGTGCCCACCGTGGTGGTCGCGGCTTTCTTCCAGAAGGACCCGCAGGCCATGTTCGCGCACCCGGGCCAGGGCCTCGACACCTTCAAGGACATGACCAAGGCCCCCGTCGCCTTCATCGGCAAGGACGGCCAGTTCAGCTTCTGGCAGTGGATGAAATCGGAGCACGGCTTCAAGGATTCGCAGCTCAAGCCCTACACCTTCAACGTCGGCCCGTTCCTCGCGGACAAGAAGTCGATCCAGCAGGGCTATGCGATCTCGGAGCCGCTGTCGATCAAGGCGCAGGCCGGTTTCGACCCCGTGGTGCAGCTCCTGGCGGACAACGGCTTCTCGACCTACTCGACCACCATCGAGACGCGCGCGGACCTCATCAAGACAAAGCCCGAGACGGTGCGCAAGTTCGTCGAGGCCTCGATCATCGGCTGGAACAACTACCTCTACGGCGACAACAAGGCCGCCAACGAGATGATCGCCAAGATCAACCCAGACTCGCCCGTGGCCGCATCGCAGGGCTCCATCGACCTGATGAAGAAGATGGGCATCGTCGACAGCGGCGAATCGCTCACCAAGGGCATCGGCGCGATGGACGAAGCCCGCGTGAAGGACTTCTACGACAAGATGGTCAAGGCCGGTCTCTACAAGGCGGGCGAAGTCGATCTGTCGAAGGTCGTGACCACGCAATTCGTGAACAAGGGCGTCGGTGTCGACGTTCGCAAGAAGCTCACCGGCAAGTAATTCGTTTCATCGAGAGTTTTTTCCGTGGGTCGCGCGGGGCTTGCGCCGGGGTCAGATGCCGGCGCCTGGGTTGCCATAAGGCACCGCGCGGCCTTTTGTTTCCTGGGCTCTGACCCTGTCTCGCCGATAGGCGATGCGGCCCTTTTTCATGAAAACGTTAGTCGTCCACTGCCATCCGAACCCCGACAGCTTCAATCACGCGCTCTACCGCACGGCGCTGGCGGCCCTCGAACCCCGGCATGCCGTGCGGACCATCGACCTGTACGCCGAAGGCTTCGACCCCACGCTGACCCGCGAAGAGCGCATGGCCTACCTGGACAACCCCGACCTCATCCGCGAACGCGTGAAACCGCATGTCGACGCATTGCTGTGGGCCGAGCACCTCGTGTTCGTCTACCCCACCTGGTTCCACGGCCCGCCGTCGATGCTCAAGGGCTGGCTGGAGCGGGTCTGGCTGCCGGGCGTGGCCTTCCTGCCGGCCGAGCGCAAGGGGCAGCTCGCGAAATCGGGCCTGCGGCACATCCGGCGGCTGACGGTGGTGACCACGGGCGGATCGCCGCGCTGGTTCGTGCTGGCCATCGGCGACCCCGGGCGGCGGCTCTTCACGCGCGCGCTGCGGGCGCTGTTCGCCTTGCGCTGCAAGGTCACCTGGCTGCAGCTGCACGACATGAACGCCGTCACCGCGAGCGACCGCACGCATTTCATCGAGCGCGTTTCGCGCAAGCTGCAGAACATCTAGACGCAGGGAGAACCCAGACCATGAGCCTCGAACGCACGCTGACCGTCCGCGTCAAACGCATCTCGCGCGAGACGCCGGAGATCCTGGCCTTCGAGCTCGCGCATCCGTGGGGGCGTGCGCTGCCGGGCTACGAGGCCGGCGCGCACATCGATGTGCACATGCCGGGTGGGTTCTCTCGCCAGTACTCGCTGGCGCGGGCGCCGTCGAATGCGCCGTCCTATGTGATCGGCGTGAAGCGCGAGCTTGCGAGCCGTGGCGGATCGGCCTCGATGCACGAGCGCGTGCGCGAGGGCGACCTGATCGCGATCAGTACGCCGCGCAATACCTTTCCGCTGCGCGCAGAAGCCGCGCACCATCTGCTGATGGCAGGTGGCATCGGCATGACACCGCTGCTCGCGATGGCGCAGGCACTCGCGGCGCGCGGCGCGTCGTTCACGCTGTGCGTGTTCGCGCGCGGCGAAGAGCACCTGGCGTTTTCCAATGCACTGCGCGACCCCGCACTCGCGCCGCACCTGCGCCTTCATCTGGACCAGGGCGATGCATCGCAACGCATCGACCTGCAGGCGCTTCTGGCCGATCGCGCACCGGACACGCACCTCTACGTCTGCGGCCCCGGCGGCTTCATGAAGGCAGTACGCGACGCGGCCGCAAAGACCGATTGGCCCGACGACGCGCTGCACACCGAGTACTTCGCTGCGCCGACCGATGCCAACACGAGCACCGGCCTACCCTTCACGCTCAGGCTCGCGCAGCGCGGCATCACGGTGCCGGTCGCGGCCGACCAGACGGCCGTCGATGCGCTGCACGAAGTGGGCATCGACATTCCCGTGTCGTGCCAGCAGGGCCTGTGCGGCACCTGCGTGGTCGAGGGCGATGGCGAGGGCGCGGAGCACCGCGACTTCTGCCTCACCGGCACCGAGCGGCGCAGCAAGGTGGCGCTGTGCTGCTCGCGCGCCAAAGGCCTCGAACTGGTGCTGCAGCTGTGAACATGGAAGAGAAGGAAATCGAGAGCGAGAGCGAAGCACCGGCCACGCGCGGCCGGTCGCGCAAATACACGCAGGTGCTGGGCGTCATCTACCAGGCCGCGATCGAGGTGTTCGCGAGCGAGGGCCTGGCCGGCGCATCGACGCAGGCCATCGCCGACAAGGCCGGGCTCTCGAAGGCGCAGCTGCACTACTACATCGACAGCAAGGAGGCGCTCTACCGCCAGGTGCTGCAGGACATCCTGAACGACTGGATCGTGGTGTTCGGCTTCAGCGACGAGGCCTTCGGCCCGCGCAAGGTGCTGGGCGACCTGATCCATCGCAAGATGATGTTCTCGTTCCAGCACCCGCTGCGCTCGCGCATCTTCACCGCCGAGATGATGCGCGGCGCGCCGGTGCTCAACACCATGATGGACACGAGCAAGGCGCGCACCGACCAGGCGGCCGCCGTGATCCAGAACTGGATGAACCAGGGCCTGATGGACAAGGCCGACCCGATGCTGGTGCTGTTCCACATCTGGGCGGTGACGCAGTTCTATGCGGACCATGCGACACAGGCCGCGTACTTCCGCAACGTCGCGCAGGACGGCGACGACAAGGACCGGCGCTACCTGATCGAGCAGGTGACGGATTTCCTGCTGAAAGGTGCAGGGGTCAAGTAGCCGCGCGTTGAGGAAGGTACATGGTGGCTTCGACCTCGACCAGCACCTCGTCCCCCGGCAGGAAGCGCGACACCTCGACCACCGTGCTCACCGGCGGCTCGCCCGGATAGAAGAGGCCGCGCACGCGGTTGTAGAACGCGTAGTGCGGCAGGTGGCGGAAGTACTGCACCAGCTTGACCACATCGTCCATCGTGCCGCCGTGCTCGGCCGCGATCTGGCGGATGCGCTCCAGCACGAACCAGCTCTGCGCGACGATGGCGGCTTCGAAAACATCGACCGACATCTGCCCGGTGGCGTAGCCCACGCCCTGCAATGCGGTGCGGGCTTCTTCGGGAATATCGTCGTAGCCCGCGACCGCGCGGCGCTTGGCCGGATCGACCGCGACCACGCCGCTCATGAAGACGAAATCGCCGACGCGTTTGGCGGCGGCGTAGTTGGCCATTGGCTTGCCCATGCTCATAGTGATTTCTCCAGAATTCGACCGGCACGGATCACAGTGCGTTCGCGTCCGCGCGGCCCGATGAGCTCATGCTCGTCGGTCGCCGCAAGCAGCACCAGGTCCGCAGGGCAGCCCGGCGCGATGCGGCCGTCCCACGCGAGGCCGAGCGCCTTCGCGGGGCTGACGGTGATCGCATCGAGCCAGTCGCTTGCGGGCGCGAGGTGCGCCATCTGCACGCCGAGGCCGAAGGTCTCTACGAGGTCGTAGCTGCCGTAGGGATAGAAGGCGTCCTGCACGTTGTCCGTGGCCAGGCTCGCACGCAAGCCCCGTGCCGCCGCTTCGTGGATGCGCGTGATGCCGCGCGGCACGGGCGTGCGGTCCCAGGCGCCCTGCAGATAGAGATTCGTGGTGGGCAGCGCGACGATGTGCAGGCCCGCGCCGGCGCAGAGCGCGAGCGTTTCATTGGCGACCGCGTCGTCTTGCATCGAAAGCGAGCAGCAGTGGCCGCAGACGACGTTGTGCTTGAAGTCGCGTGCGCGCACGAGCTGGGCAATGCTGCGAAGGCCGGTGGCTTCGGCGTCGAGCCCTTCGTCGACATGGAAGTCGAGACTCAGGCCGTGCTGCTGTGCCAGATCGAACACGCGGCCCAGCTTGTGCACGATGCCTTCGTTGCGGTAGACGAACGCGCCGAGCACGCCGCCCGCACGCTTCACTTCTTTGGCGATGCGCTCGCCGGCCGCGAGATCCGCGAACACGTCGAGCGGCGTGAGCGAAACGAACTGCAGCTCGAGGCGGCCACGCCATTCTTCGCGCAGCGTTTCGAACACCGCCAGTGCGATCGGTGCTTCGGGCTGCACCCAGTCGATGTGCGTGCGCAGCGCGCGCGTGCCCGATTGCCATGCGTCTTGCAGCGCGCGCTCCATGCGCAGGCGCAGCGTCTCGCCGCTCCAGCCGGCGCGGTGCTTCTCCATGCGCTCGATGGCTGCGAACAGGTTGCCCTGCGCCGCGCCCACTTCCTGCACCGTGTAGTTCTTGTCGATGTGCGCATGCGCCTCGACCAGCGCGCTCAGCAGCGTGCCGCGCGCCTGCGCCTGCGAGGCGCTGGGCACGATGGCCGCGACCTTGTCGCCATCGAGCGTGACATCGAAGACCTGCGCGTCGCCCGCCGCGAAGCCACGCAGCGGTGCAGGAATGCGCAGCGCCTCGAGCTTCATGCGCGCTGCTGCAATGCGCGCAGCCAGCCCAGGCCCGCGGAAGTGCCGCCAGGCTCCGTGCCGCGCTTCGGTCGGTACTCGCAGCCGACCCAGCCCTGCCAGCCGCTCTGCTTCGAGACCTCGTCGATCACGTCGAAGAGGTAGCTGTAGTTCTGCTCGCCGATGTCGGGCTCGTGGCGCTCGGGCACGCCGGCGATCTGCAGATGACCGACGCGGCCGGTGGGCAGGTACTTGCGAATCTTCATCGCCACGTCGCCTTCGACGATCTGGCAGTGGTACAGGTCCATCTGCACCTTGAGGTTCGGCGCGCCGACGGTCTCGACGATCTCGTGTGCGTCGTCCTGCCGGTTGAGGAAGAAGCCCGGGATGTCGCGCGTGTTGATCGGCTCGATCAGCACGTCACGGCCGGCCTTGGCGGCCTCTTCCGCGGCAAAGCGCAGGTTGTCGAGGTATACGGGCCGCACGGCATCACGCTGGAGGTCTTGCGGCACGAGGCCGGCCATGACGTGGATGCGCGGGCAGTCGAGCGCGACGGCGTAGTCGATGGCTTTCGCGATGCCATCGCGGAACTCGGCATCGCGGCCGGGCAGGCACGCGAGGCCGCGCTCGCCGCTGTCCCAGTCGCCGGGCGGGCCGTTGAAGAGCACCTGCTGCAGGCCGTTGTGCTTCAGGCGCGCGATGATGTCTTCTTTCGCGAAGGCGTAGGGGAAGAGGTATTCGACCGCCTTGAAGCCGTCCTTGGCGGCGGCGTCGAAGCGGTCGAGGAAGTCGAGCTCGGGATAGAGCATCGAGAGGTTGGCTGCGAATTGGGGCATGGTGTTTCTTCTACCAGCGCGCACCGAAGGTGGTGCGCAGTTCATCGATCTGTGAGGCATTCAGCGGCGCCGGCCTTGCGGCGCCCATAAGCATCTGAAGCCGCGCTGTTTCTTCGAGTTCCTCGAGCACGGCCATGGCGGCGGCCGGCGTTTCGTGCCACACGTTCGGGCCGAGGCGTTCGAGCATCACGGCGCGAAGGGGCGTGCCTGCGGCGCCAAAACGTTCGATGGCTTGCGCCACCTTTTCTGCCGCCTCGGGTGCGCCGGGACGGTGATACGGAATGAGCGGCACATGGCCGACCTTCATCACGAAGTAGGGCGTGAGCGCGGGCAGCAGTTCGTGGCCCGCTGCGTTGAGCGTGAGCGCGACGCAATGCGTGCTGTGCGTGTGGATCACGCAGGCCGTGTCTGCATCGAAGCGGCACGCGGCCGCGTAGATGCGCCTGTGCAACGCGATGGTCTTGCTGGCACGGTCGCCACCGACTTGCTTGCCTTCCGCATCGAGCCGCGCGAGCCGCGCCGGATCGAGAAAGCCGAGGCACGCATCGGTCGGCGTGATGAGGAAGCCATCGTCCAGCCGCACGCTGATGTTGCCGGCCGTGGCATGCACGTAACCGCGCTCGAACAGGCTGCGGCCGACGCGGCAGATTTCTTCGCGTGCTTGGTTCTCGGTCATGCCAGCACTGTAAAGGCCTTGGTGAAGAAATCGTCGCCACCGAAGTTGCCGGACTTGAGCGCGATGTGCACGCCCGCGCCATCGACGGGTCCGGCGGCCTCGGCGCGCGCGTGGCACCACGGCACGCCGGGGTCGATCTGCGGGCCGATCTGCATCTGCGCGATGCCCAGTGCCTGCACGCAGGCGCCCGAGGTTTCGCCACCCGCTACCACCAACTGGCGCACGCCCTTGTCGACCAGGCCGCGTGCGATGGCGGCGATGGTGCGTTCGACCATCGCGCCGGCTTCTTCGACACCGAGCTTGCCCTGCACCGATTTCACGGCGCCGGCCTCGGCGGTGGAATAGACCAGCACCGGTTGCTTGCCGACCAGCGGTGCGGCCCATGCCAACGCTTCGGCCGCGACATCGACGCCCGCCGCGATGCGCAGCGGATCGACCGCCAATGCCGCACCGCCGCGCTGGATGAAGTCGAGCACCTGGCGGTTGGTCGCCAGCGAGCAGCTGCCCGACACCACGGCGCGCAGACCGCCCGCTGCCGGCAACGCGCTGGCTTGCGACGAAGGGGCAAGGCCGAAGTTCGCAGGCAACCCGATGGCCACGCCCGAACCCGCCGTGACCAGCGGCATCTTCGCAAGCGCCGGCCCGAGACGCAGCAGGTCGTCGTTCGACACCGCATCGACGATGGCGATCGAGATGCCCTCGCTCCTCAACTGCGCGATGCGCTCGGTGATGGCCGCATCGCCGCGCGCCACCACCGCGTGATCGATCAGCCCCACCTTGCGCGTGCACTGCGCCTGCAGCACGCGCACGAGGTTCGCATCGGTCATCGGCGTGAGCGGATGGTTCTGCATGCCGCTCTCGTTGAGCAGCACATCGCCCGCGAAAAGGTAGCCCTTGAACACGGTGCGCTTGTTGTCGGGGAAGGCGGGCGTGGCGATGGTGAAGTCGCACTGGAGCGCCTCCATCAGCGCCTCGGTGACGGGGCCGATGTTGCCCTGCGCCGTGCTGTCGAACGTGGAGCAGTACTTGAAATAGATCTGCTGTGCACCCTGCGCCTGCAGCCAGCGCAGCGCGTCCAGCGATTGCGCAATGGCCTCGGCCGGTGCGATGGTGCGCGACTTGAGCGCGACCACGACGGCATCGACATCCGCATCGAGCGGCGTGGCCGGCACGCCGATGGCCTGCACCACGCGCATGCCGGCGCGCACCAGGTTGTTGGCGAGATCGGTCGCGCCGGTGAAATCGTCGGCGATGCAGCCGAGCACTAGTTTGCCCATGGATCAGTCCTTGGTAACGACAGGCAGCTTCACCGCCTGCGGGTTCTCGCGCACGTAGTCGCGCAGGATGGTGTCGAAGCTCGCGTCGGCCTTGAGGCCCAGCGCTTCTGCGCGCGCAGCGTGGATGCGGCTCGGCCAGCTGGTGACGATCCTGGCGACCTGTGCGTCGGGCGTCCAGTCGATCAAACCCGTGGCGTCCTTGCCCGCGATGCGTTCGAGCGCATCGGCCATCTCGCGCACGGTGGTGCTCAGCGCGGGCAGGTTGATGGCGGTGCGAGCGCCCCATTCGGCAGCGCTCGCGGTGGCTGCGCGCACGATGCCCGCGACCGTGTTGCCGGGCGATGCCAATGCGACAGGCGTTTCCGGCGCGACGGGGCAGCGCGCGCGCTCGCCGGCCAGCGGCTCGCGCAGCATGCTGCTCAGGAAGCTGGAGGCCGCGCCGTTGGGCCGGCCCGGACGCACCGAGACGGTCATGAGCCGCACGTTGCGCCCCTGCACGAAGCCCTTGCGCGTGAAGTCGGCCACGAGTTGCTCGCCGATGAACTTCTGGATGCCGTAGCTGTTCTGCGGCGTCGGCAGCGACGTGTCTTCGATCACCGCGGGCAGGCGCTGCTCGGGCGAATCGCCGAACACCGCGACCGAGCTGGAGAACACGAACACCGGCGCGTGGCCCGCACGGCGGCAGGCGTCGAGCAGGGCGCGGGTGGTGTCGAGGTTGCTGCGCATGCCGAGGTCGAAGTCGGCTTCGCATTCGCCGCTCACTGCGGCGGCGAGGTGGAAGACGGCATCGGAGTCGGCCAGCGGCAATGCGCCGTTGCCGGCCTGCTCGTACAGGTCGCCCTGCACGAACTGGATGCGCGCGTCGGCGGCGAGGTCGGCAGGCGGCGGCACGCGGTCGGCCAGCGTGATGCGCGAGATCTCCCTGGCTGCGCCGCCGGCCAGTGCGAGCGGGCCGCCCGCGAGCAGCGTGCGCGCGAGCCGTGCGCCGAGAAAGCCGCAGCCGCCGGTGATGAGGATGTTCATGGTGTCGTGATTCCTTCTTCAGGCTTTCTTGTTCGAGGCAGGCAGTTCGATGCCCGGAAAGATCTTGATGACCGCACTGTCGTCCTCGCGCGCGAAGCCCGCGGTCGATGCCTGCATGAACATCTGGTGCGCGGTGGACGACAGCGGCAGCGGAAACTTGCTCGCGCGCGCCACGTCGAGCACGAGGCCCAGGTCCTTCACGAAGATGTCCACGGCCGACAGCGGCGTGTAGTCGCCCGCGAGCACGTGCGCCATGCGGTTCTCGAACATCCAGCTGTTGCCCGCGCTGTGCGTGATGACTTCGTAGAGCGCGTCCGGGTCCACGCCTTCGCGCAGGCCCAGCGCCATCGCCTCGGCGGCTGCGGCGATGTGCACGCCGGCCAGCAGCTGGTTGATGACCTTCACCTTGCTGCCCGCGCCGGCCGAGTCGCCCAGGCGGTAGACCTTGGCCGCCATCGCGTCGAGCAGGACGCCGGCCTTGGCGTAGGCGGCGGGCGTGCCCGCGGTCATCATCGTCATCTGGCCGCTCGCGGCCTTGGCCGCGCCGCCGGAGATGGGCGCATCGAGGTACAGGATGCCCTGCGCCGCGAGGCGCGCTTCGAGCGCGACGGACCAGTTCGGGTCGACGGTCGAACACATCACGAAGAGGCTGCCCGGCTTCATCGACGCCGCGCAGCCGGGCGTGGTGCCGTCGCCGAACAGCACCGATTCGGTCTGCGCCGCATTGACGACCACGCTGACCACGATGTCGCACTGCGCGCCGAGCGCGGCCAGCGTGTCGCAGGCCGTGCCACCATCGCGCGCGAAGGCTTCGGCCACGCCGGGGCGCACGTCGAACACATGCGGCGCATGGCCCGCGCGGCGCAGCGATTGCGCCATGCCGCTGCCCATGGCGCCGAGGCCCACGAGGCCGACGACGGGGGTGTTGTTGGAGGTGTCTGTCATGGTGCGGGTTCTCCGTTCAGCGATTGACGAGTTGCTTGGGCGTGAGCCACACGCCGATGGCTCCGAGCACCAGCGCAGCGGCCAGCACGTACATGCCGATCTGCGTGCTGCCCGTGAGGTCCTTGAGGTAGCCGATGAGGTAGGGGCTCACGAAGCCCGCGAGGTTCCCCACCGAATTGATGGCCGCGATGCCGGCCGCTGCGGCCGTGCCCGAGAGGAAGGCCGTGGGCAGCGACCAGAAGAGCGGCGCGCAGGTCAGCACACCGGCCGCGGCAAGCGACAGGAATGCGAGCGACACGGCCGTGTTCTGCGTGTACGAGGCGGCCACGGTGAAGCCCACCGCGCCCATCATCGCGGGCACGATCAGATGCCAGCGGCGCTCCTGCCGGCGGTCGGCGCTGCGGCCGAAGAGGTTCATCGCGACGATCGCGCAGACGAACGGAATCGCGCTCAGCAAGCCGATGTTGAAGTTGCCTTGCACGCCCGTGGCCTTCACCAGCGTGGGCAGCCAGAAGGTCAACGCGTACTGGCCCATGACGAAGGCGAAGTAGATCAGCGCCATCCACCACACGCGCGCATCGCGGAACACCGCGGCCACCGAGTGCGGGCCCTTGGCGCCGTGCGCCTGGTCGCGCTCGACCTCGCGCTGGAGCAAGGCCTTTTCCTCGGGCGAGAGCCAGCGCGCCTGCTGGATGCCGTTGTCCAGGTAGAAGAGAACCATCACGCCCACGAGCACCGCGGGAACGGCTTCGATGATGAACATCCACTGCCAGCCGTGCATCGACGAGACACCATGGAAGGCGTCCATGATCCAGCCCGACAGCGGATTGCCGAAGATGCCCGCCACCGGAATCGCCGACATGAAGACCGCGATGATCCGCGCGCGCCGGTGCGAGGGGTACCACTGGGTGAGGTAGAGGATCACGCCGGGATAGAAGCCCGCCTCGGCCACGCCGAGCAGGAACCGCAGGATGTAGAAGCTGGTGGGTGTTTCGACGAACACGAAGCAGGCGGAGAGGATGCCCCAGGTGATCATGATCCGCGCGATCCACATGCGGGCGCCCACGCGGTTCAGAAGCAGGTTGCTCGGCACCTCGAAGAGGAAGTAGCCGAGGAAGAAGATGCCCGCGCCCAGGCCGAACACCGTTTCGCTGAAGCCCAGGTCCTGCCCCATCTGCAGCTTGGCGAAGCCGACGTTCACCCGGTCGAGGTAAGCGACCACGTAGCAGAGCATCAGGAAGGGAACGAGGCGCCAGAAGACCTTGGAATAGGTGCGCTTCTCAAGTGCGGTGTCGGCGGGGAGGCCGGCCATGGCCGAGGGCGCGCCGGCCTGGAGGGTTGGAGTCATGACAGGGAGGTCCGCTTGCAGCTTTGGATGAGGAAGAAGCGAGGTCGTCCCGTCGCCATGAAAGCGCGGCCGCCTCTAGATTTGTCAGGTCATCATACAAATCTGAACCAACTTCCCCGAACCGGGTAAACCCTCGAATCACACCTCGTTTCCTATTGGCCCGCGGGCCAGCCTTCGACCAGCGGCCGCGCGAGTTGCGCGCCTTCCTGCTGCCAGAAGGCCGGATCGGCCTGCTCGATGCGGCGGATCGCGTTGTCCATGTGGGACTTGGCGGCCTCGCGGGCGCGGAGCGCATTGCCGGCCTCGATGGCTTCGACGATCTGTGCGTGCTCCTGTGCGACCTCGCGCGCGAAGTCCGCGCGGCGCGCCTCGTTGGCGCGGGTGACGCGCGTGGCGCCGTGCAGGAACTGCCGCAGGTATTGCAGCGTGCCGATCAGGAAGGGGTTGCGCGCGGCCTCGGCGATGGCGCGGTGAAAGCGCACGTCTTCGTCGGCCCCATTGCCGCCGGCTGCCACCGCGGCATGCAGCGCGTCGATGGCGTCGCGGATGCATTGCACGTCTTCAGGGGTGCGGCGTTCGGCGGCGAGCGCGGCGACCTCGGCTTCGAGCGCACGGCGCAGCTCGACCATCTGGATCACCGCTTCGCGCGATGCGACGTGCGGCATCTCGAAGCGCAGCGGCTCGACGCCCGCGGCACGCACGTACACGCCGCTGCCCTGGCGCGAATCCACGAGCCCCAGAGACTTGAGCCGCGAGACCGCCTCGCGCACCACGGTGCGGCTCACGCCGAACTGCTCGGCGAGCACCGCCTCGGTCGGCAACCGGTCGCCTTCGGACAGCCGCCCGCTGCGCACCTCGGCCGCAAGCGCATCGGCCACCTGGTCGGCCAGGCGGACGGTGGGGGTGAGGGATTGGAAGCGGGCGGTCATGAACCGCGCGACTCTAACGCAGGCCTGCCCGGGCTCAGCCCAGCGCGTACCGCGCAGCCCGCGCGATGCTCACCGCGTCCACGCCGAAGAACGAACGCAATGCCGCACGCGTGTCGCTGCGGCCGAAGCCGTCGGTGCCGAGCGTGAGGTAGCGGCGGCTTTCGGGGAGGAAGGCGCGCACGCTCTCGGGCACGGCGCGCACATAGTCGGTGGCCGCGACGATCGGGCCCTTGCCGGCGCCGAGCTGCTGCGCGATGAACGGCACGCCGGCTTCTTCGCCGGCGATGGCCCGCTGCTCGCACGCCAGGCCATCACGCGCGAGCTCGCTCCAGCTCGTGACGCTGAACACCTCGGCCTCGATGCCCTCTTCGGCCAGCAGTTGGGCGGCCTTCACGACCTCAGTGAGGATCGCGCCCGAGCCCATCAGCGTGACCTTCTTCTTCGCCTTGCCCGAAGTGGGCGGGTAGACGCCGAAGCGATAGCACCCGCGCAGGATGTCGCCTTCCGCACCCTGCGGCACATCAGGCTGCGCGTAGTTCTCGTTCATGAGCGTGACGTAATAGAAAACGTCCTTCTGCTCGACCATCATTTCGCGGATGCCGGCATCGACGATCACCGCCATCTCGCCCGCATAAGCCGGGTCGTAGGCCTTGCAGTTCGGGATGGTCGCGGCCACGAGGTGGCTGCTGCCGTCCTGGTGCTGCAGGCCCTCGCCGCCGAGCGTGGTGCGGCCCGAGGTGGCGCCGAGCAGGAAGCCGCGCGCACGCTGGTCGGCTGCGGCCCAAATGGCATCGCCCACGCGCTGGAAGCCGAACATCGAGTAGTAGATGTAGAACGGCAGCATCGCCAGGCCATGCACGCTGTAGCTGGTGGCCGCGGCCGTCCAGCTCGCGATGGCGCCGGCTTCGCTGATGCCCTCTTCGAGAATCTGCCCGTCGGTGGCTTCTCGGTAGCTGAGCACCGAGCCGATGTCTTCGGGTGCATAGCGCTGGCCCACGCTCGAATAGATGCCCACCTGCTTGAACAGGTTGGCCATGCCAAAGGTGCGCGCCTCGTCGGCCACGATGGGCACGATGCGCGGGCCGAGCGCCTTGTCCTTCATGAGGTTGCCCAGCATGCGGACGAACGCCATGGTGGTGCTCATCTCCTTGCCGGCCGCGGCGGTGGCGAACTGCGCGTAGCTCGCGATGTCGGGCTTGGGCACCACCTCGCACGCGGTCTCGCGGCGCGGCATGGCGCCGCCGAGCGCTTCGCGGTGCTGGCGCAGATAGCGCATCTCGGCGCTGTCTTCGGCGGGGCGGTAGAAGTCCATCGCGGTGGCTTGCGCATCGGTGAGCGGCAGGTTGAAGCGGTCGCGGAATTCGATGAGGTCCACGTCGCCCATCTTCTTGTGCGAGTGCGTGGTCATCTTGCCCTGCGCGGCGCTGCCCATGCCGTAGCCCTTCTTGGTGTGGGCGAGGATCACGGTGGGCTGGCCCTTGTGCTTGGCCGCCGCGGCGTAGGCGGTATGGATCTTCACCAAGTCGTGGCCGCCGCGCTTCAGGCGGTCGATCTGCTCGTCGGTCATGCCTTCGGCCAGGCGCGCGAGTTCGGGGTTCTGGCCGAAGAAGTTGTCGCGGTTGAAGCGGCCGTCCTTCGCGGCGAAGGTCTGCATCTGGCCGTCGACGGTGTTGGCGAACACACGGGCCAGGGCGCCGCTCACATCCTGCGCGAAGAGGCCGTCCCAGTCGCTGCCCCACACGAGCTTGACGACGTTCCATCCTGCCCCGGCGAAGAGCTTCTCGAGCTCGTCGATGATGCGGCCGTTGCCGCGCACCGGGCCGTCCAGGCGCTGCAGGTTGCAGTTGACGACCCACACGAGGTTGTCGAGCTTCTCGCGCGCAGCGAGCGTCAAGGCGCTCATCGATTCGGGCTCGTCCATCTCGCCGTCGCCGAACACGCCCCAGACCTTGCGCCCCTCGCAGTTCAGGAGGTTGCGGTGCGTGAGATAGCGCATGAAGCGCGCGTGATAGATCGAGCTGATCGGGCCGATGCCCATCGAGCCGGTGGGGAACTGCCAGAAGTCCGGCATCAGGTACGGATGCGGATAGCTGCTGAGGCCCCGCGCGCCGCTACCTTCCGTGAAGGCCGGCGCGGTGAGTTCCTGGCGGTAGTGCTTCAGGTCTTCTTCGCTCAAGCGGCCTTCGAGGAACGCACGCGCATAGACGCCGGGCGCGCTGTGCGGCTGGAAGAACACGAGGTCGCCACGATGCTGCTCGCTGCGCGCATGGAAGAAGTGGTTGAAGCCCGTCTCGAACAGGTCGGCCGCGCTCGCATAACTCGCGATGTGCCCGCCGAGCTCGCCATACGCCTGATTGGCCTTGGCCACCATCGCGAGCGCATTCCAGCGCATCAGCGAAGCCAGGCGCTCTTCCACCGCGAGGTCGCCCGGGAACGGCGGCTGGTCTTCGGCGGCGATGGTGTTGACGTAAGGCGTTGCCAGCTCGGGCTGCCAGCCGATGCGTTGCTGCCGCGCGAGGCGGGCCAGTTCGACCAGCATCTGGCGCGCGCGCTGCGGGCCGTGCGTTTGCGCCAGCGCCAGGAAGGCGTCGCGCCATTCGGCGGTCTCTGCGGGATCGGGGTCATGCGACATCGGGCTGTCGAGCAGCAGCGCGCGCATCTGGTCGGCGGAAATCGGGGCGTTCATGACGGCACTTTAAGCCGGCATGCGGAAAATTAGCTACTGGCACCGGCAAGCCCACGCCGGTGTCGCGGCATAAAATTCCGCCATCTCTTGATTCCGAAGCATTTCATGCAACTCGATGCCATCGACCTGCGCATTCTCGACGAGCTGCAACGCGACGGCGCGCTGTCGAATGTGGAACTGGCGCGCCGCGTGCACCTGTCGCCCTCGCCGTGCCTGGCGCGCGTGAAGGTGCTCGAAGCGAACGGCGTGATCGACCGCTACGTGGCGCTCGCGAGTGCGAAGGCGCTGGGCCTCGGACTCAACGTGTTCATCTCGATCAGCCTCACCACGCAGAGCAAGCAGTCGCTCGCCGATTTCGAGCAACGCATCGCCGAGCACGACGAGGTGATGGAGTGCTATCTGATGACCGGCGACAGCGACTACCTGATCCGCATCGCCGTGGCCGACATGGCGGCGCTGGAGCGGTTCATCATGGAACAGCTCACGCCGATTCCGGGGATCGAGAAGATCCGCTCGAGCTTTGCGCTCAAGCAGGTGCGATACAAGACGGCGCTGCCGTTGCCGGCAGCGCCTTTGAACTAGGCACGCCCCCAGGCTTGGCCCGGGGGCCGAGGAACTCAGAGGCCGATCAGGCCGCCGTCGTTCTTCGTGATGACCACCGTGGCCGAGCGCGGGCGCGCCGTGCCGCCTTCGGGCCAGTGGCTGCCGAACTTCGACGGGTCGCCGATGTTGGCGGCCGGGGTCGTCTCGCCCGGGTGCTGGATGTTCACGAACAGCGCGCGGCCGTCGCCCGACTCGGCAATGCCGGTGATCTCGCAGTCTTTCGGACCGACCAGGAAGCGGCGCAGGCCGTCGGTGCCGGGTGCCTTGCCGACAAAGGTTGCCTGTGTCGCGGTGGTGGGGCCATCGACGTTGGTGATGGTCTTGGCCGCGCCGTCGCCGACCTTGCCCGGCAGTGCCGCCAGCAGCATGCAGTTGGTCACGTCGGTGTACTTGCCGTCGTCGGTTTCCAGCCACAGCAGGCCGGGCGCGGCATGGCTGAACCACATGCCGTCGGGGCTGGAGAAATCGTTGTCGGCAGCCAGGGCCGAGAGGTTCACGTCGGCCGATGCGGTGGAGCGTGCACCGAACAGGTAGACGTCCCACTTGAAGGTCACGGCAGCCGGGTCGCCGGCGGTGTCGGCGAAGCGGACGATGTGGCCGTTCGGGTTGCCCTTCTGCGCGGTCTGCGCCGGGCCCTTCGGGTCGTTGTAGAAGCGCGGGTTGGCGGCGTCGGTGCCATTGATCGTGCGTGCCGCGTTGTTCGTCAGCGTGAGGTACACCTCGCCGTTCTTCGGATTCACGGCCGTCCATTCGGGCCGGTCCATCTTGGTGGCGCCGGCCGCATCGGCGGCGTGGCGTGCGTTGATCACGACGTCGGCCGCGTCGGCGAACGCGTAGCCGGCGTAACCCGCGGTGATGTTGTTCACGCCCAGCTTCAGTTCGAGCCAATTGCCCGTGCCGTCGGCGTTGAAGCGGGCGACGTAGAGCTTGCCGTCGTCCATGTACTTGTCGCCGGCCGCGATGCCGCCGCCGATGTCGGCCGCGTCCCAGGCCTTCGTCGAGACGAACTTGTAGAGGTACTCGTTCTGCGAATCGTCGCCCATGTACCAGACCAGCGGCTTGCCGACCGCGACCGGGCCGAGGCAGGCGCCCTCATGGCCGAAGCGGCCGAGCGCGGTGCGCTTCCTGGGCGTGCTGGCGGGGGTGAAGGGATCGATCTCGACCACCCAGCCGTAGGTGTTGGCGCCGTTGCGGAAGTCGTCGGTCGCGGTGGCGCCGATGACCTCGGTGTTCCAGCGGCCGTAGAGGTTGTCGGCGGTGTCGGGCGTGACGGTGGCCCAGAGTTCGCGGCCGGTGCTGGCGACGCCGTAGCGGTTGAAGCTGGCGATTTCCTTGGCGCTGCGCTTGGGATCGTCGTTCGCCTTGATGCGGCGGAAGTACCCGGCCCAGTTCTCTTCGCAGGTCAGGTACGTGCCCCAGGGCGTGGTGCCGTTGGCGCAGTTGTTGAGCGTGCCGCGGGTCTTGCTGCCGTCGGTGGAGTACCTGGTCTTCAGGTAGTCGGTCTTGGCGGCCGGGCCCGAGAAGGCCATCTCGGTCAGCGTGTGGACGCGGCGGTTGAAGCTCGAATCCTGCTTGTAGCTCCAGGCGTTGCCGCTCTTGTTGACCTCGATCACGCTCACGCCGTGCAGGTAGAACTCGCGCAGCACTTCGTCGGCCACGGTGCGAACGCCGCCCACCACCGTCTGGCCGGTGGGGTGCAGGAACAGCGGCGTGATGGCTTCGTGGTTCATCACGAGCAGGCCGCGCGATGCGTTGGCCGGGTCCCACTTGTTCGATGCGTTGGCGCCGAAGAAGGTCATGCCGTCGTGATGGTCGCCGGCGCGGCGGTCATAGGTGGTGGCGTCGTCGGTGCCGTCGTTCTTGTACGCGGCCACGCCCGAGGCGATGGGATCGCCCAGTCGGTACAGCACGCTGGCGGTGTAGCCGGCGGGCACGCTCACCACGTCGTCCAGGCTCTTGGCCACGGCATTGAAGTCGAGCTTGAGCGGGGCTGTCCCGGGAGCAGGTGCGGGCGCAGGCGCAGGCGCCGGTGCTGGCGCGGGTGCGGGCGGCAGGATGGGAAAGCTGGTGCCCCCGCCGCCACCGCCGCCGCAGGCCTGCAGCAGCGCCGTGCCGGCGGTACCCACGCCCAGGCCGAACAGGCTGCGGCGGCTCAGGCGCGAGGCGATCAGGTCGGAGAACGAAGGGTTGGCGGTGGGGTTGGTGCCGATATCGTCGAGATCGATTCCGGATTCGTCGGAACGGGTGTCTGCGGTCATGCGCAATTTCTTTCGTGGGTTGAAAAGGAAATCAACCCGCGAAGTTAGGCACTTCGCATGACACCTCCGTGAAATGCTCAGCCTCTGGTCAGGTGCATTTGTTCCAGCGCGACGCTTCCTTCAAGGCGCGGACAGCTGCCTCGGCCACAGCGCCCACAGGCGCAACGGCTGGTTCACGCTCGCAGCCAGCCGCCCCGCTTCGGGACCGGTGCCTGCGAAGTAGTCCGCACGCACCGCGCCGAGGATCGCGCTGCCGGTGTCCTGCGCCACCACCAGCTTCTGCAGCTGCGCCGCCGGCCCGCTCGATGCGAGCCACACCGGCGTGCCGTACGGAATGCTCTCGCGGTCGACGGCGATCGAGCGCCCCGCCGTGAGCGGCACGCCCTGCGCGCCGCGCGGACCGAAGGCGGCATCGACCTCGCTCATCGTTTCCTCGCGGAAGAACACGTAGCGCGGATTGCTCCAGAGAAGCTGCGGCACGCGCTGCGGGTTCTGCATGGCCCAGGCCTTGGTGTCGTCGGGCCACTTGCCGACCTTGCTCACGCCCTGGCTCATGAGCCACTGCTGCACGCTGCGGTAAGGCTGTTCGTTGGTGGCCGAGAAGGCCACACGCACGGTGTGCTGGTAGCCGTTGGCCTCGGTGATGCGCAGGCGACCCGAGCCCTGGATGTGCAGCATCAGCGCATCGATGGGGTCGGCCATCCACGCGATCTCGCGGCCGCGCAGCGCGGCCTGCGCTTCGGGCAGGGTTTCGATTTCCTGGCGTGTGTACCAGGGGCGCTTGGGCACCAGGCCCTCGGGCGCCTGATAGATCGGCACGCTGAAGGTGGCGCTGGGGACGCGGGAGGCTTCGTACACCGGCTCGTAGTAGCTGGTGAGCTTGCCTTCGCTCTGGCCCGCGAGCGATTCGACGCGGTAGGGCTGCAGCCGGTCGGTCATCCACTGGCGCTGCTCTTCGGGAGTGGCGATGGCCAGCTGGCGCACATCGCGGCACAGCGGCGCGAAGGCGGCGTTGGGGCGCGAGCAGTTGGCCAGCAGCGCGATCCAGGCTTCGTGCAACGGGTCTTCGCCGAAGCCCGGAAGCTCCGCCCAGCCGACGGGCACCCAGCGGCTCTTGGGGTGCGCGAGCGAGCCGGTCAGCGGTCCGAGGTCGCGCGGCGGGGTGGCGGAAGGCCGGGTGGGTGCGTCGGGCACGCGGGGGCCGACGGAACAGCCGGCGAGCGTTGCTACGATCGCAAGCCCGACCAGCCACTGGAGTCCATTTCTCATGGGTTTGATTCTGCTTGAAGCCCTCGCTGCGGGACTCGTGTTCATCTTGATCATCTGGTGGACCATGTTTTCCGGTCGCGACAAAGGCGAATTGCACAGCAACGATGCCGAGCCCGAAGCCGATCGCACGTCCGATGATCGGCGCCCGCCGCCGAAATCGTGAATTGCTTGTGTAGCCCGCTGCCGCACACCGGTGTCGGAGAAGCGCCTCGTAGCTATTACTTTAGTAGCAATCATCGCAGCATCCACGGGGAACGGCGAAGGTTTTCTTATTTTCCATAGGGCCTTGAACTCGTACCATCGCGTACGCTCCCGGGGCTAAGCTCGGCCCGCTTGATCAACATCGAAAGGGATTCGCCATGAAAAAATTCGTACTCGCCACCTGCGCCACCGCCATCGTCCTGTCCGGCTGCGCCGGCGGCATGACAGACACCCAGCGCAACACCGGCATCGGTGCCGGCATCGGCGCACTGGGCGGCGCCGCCATCGGCTCGGCCACCGGCGGCAACCGCGGTGCCATCGGCACGGGCGCGGTGGTCGGCGCGGCAGCCGGCGCGCTCGGCGGCTACCTGTGGTCGCAGCGCATGGAAAACCAGAAGCGCCAGATGGAAGCCGCCACGCAGGGCACCGGCGTCGCCGTGACCCAGACCCAGAACAACGAGCTGAAGCTCGCCATTCCGAGCGACGTGTCGTTCGACGTGGGCCGCGCCAACATCAAGCCGAACTTCGCACCGGTGCTCGACCAGTTCGCCAGCGGCCTGCGCAACAACCCGAACGCCGAGGTGCGCATCATCGGCCACACCGACAGCACCGGTTCGGACGCCATCAACAACCCGCTGTCGGTCGACCGTGCCACCAGCACGCGCGACTACCTGGTGGCACGCGGCGTGAACGCGGCGGCCTTCCGCATCGAAGGCCGCGGCTCGCACGAGCCGGTCGCCGACAACAACTCCGACGCCGGCCGTGCGCAGAACCGCCGCGTCGAAATCTACGTGGGTGAGCGCGGCCCGCGCGGCTAAGCCACGCCCAGCGGGAAAACCGGCCGCATCGAACGGCCGGTTCCCGTCATCTTTTCAATGGTTCATACAGAGGGAAAACTCATGAGGAAGCTTCTTGTCTCGGGTGCAGCAGCAGCGGCTGCGTTGATGTTCATTGCAGGTTGCGCTTCGCAGTCCGCACCGCCGCCGGCACCCGCAGCGGCCGCTCAGCCGGCAGCGCCCGCCAACAGCTGGACAGCGCGCCTGGCCGCACTGAAGACCGACCTGGAAGCATCGACCAAGGGCACGGGCGTGGTGATCGAGCAGACCGCCGACAACCAGCTGCACCTGGTCATTCCGAATGAGTTGTCGTTCGACACGGGCCGCGCCAACGTCAAGCGCAACCTCGCGCAGGTGCTCGACAAGGTCGCCGAAGGCCTGAAGACCGCCACCGCCGCCAGCGTGCGCGTGGTCGGGCACACCGACGCCACGGGCAGCGAGGAAGGCAACGAGCGCCTCTCGGTGAGCCGTGCCGACAGCGTGCGCAACCACCTGGTGGGCCGCGGCGTGTCGACCACCGCGATCACGACCGACGGCCGTGGCTCGCGCGAACCGCTGGCCGACAACGGCACCGCAGCCGGCCGCGCACAAAACCGCCGCGTCGAAATCTACGTGGCAGAGAAAGCCTGACCCCCAGTCTTCGCGCACTTCGTGTCGCTTCGCCAACCCCCTTCCAGGGGGCAACACCTGCGGCCCGGCAAAGCCGGTTCCGCGGTGTTTCCCTGAAAGGCGGGAGCCGCCCGTGCGCTAAAGGTCTCTCAGGCGGTTGGCAAGCTCGACCGCCGACTTCACTTCCATCTTCTCGAACACACGCGCCCGGTGGACTTCCACCGTGCGCACGCTTATCGCCAACTGGTCGGCGATCAGCTTGTTCGGCAGTCCCTCGACCACGAGCCGCATCACGTCGCGCTCGCGGTCCGTGAGTTCGGCGATGCGCCCGGCGAGGCTGCGGCGCACGCTCTGCACCTCGAGCGCCCGCAGCGATGCACCGAGCGCCTGCTCGATGCGGTCGACCAGCGCGTTGTCCGAGAACGGCTTCTCGCAGAAATCGAAGGCACCGCGCTTGACGGCATCGACCGCCGTCGGCACGTCCGCATGGCCGGTGAGAAAGATCACCGGCATCGCATCCAGCAGGCCACGCTCGGCCAGCCGGTCGAACAGCACGAGCCCGCTGGTGCCGGGCATGCGCACATCGAGCAGCAGGCAGCGCGGCTGATCCGGCAGCGGGCCTTGCGCAAGCAATTGCTCGAAGGCCTCGGCGCTGCCGAAATGCTCGCTGGCCAGCCGGCGCGAGCGCAGCAGCCAGGCCAGCGCCTCGCGCACGCTGGCGTCGTCGTCGACGATATAGATGAGTCCATCGATCAGCGGTTGCATATCAATTCCAGAAGCAAGAATCGGGTGCGAGTCAGGTGCTCGGCAAGGTGAAGCGAAACACGGTGCCGCGCGGCCGGTTGGCCTCGAACATCAAGGCGCCGCCGTGCTGTTCCACCACCGTGCGGCAGAGGCTCAGGCCCAGCCCCATGCCGTCGGCGCGCGTGGTGAAGAAGGGCGTGAAGAGCCGTTCGGCAACCTCTTCGCTGATGCCGCAGCCCAGATCGGCCACCGAGAACTCGAGCCAGCGGCGCGCGTCATCGGCACCGGTGCCGCCCACCGCCACGGCGCGCGCCACGCGCAGCCGCAGCACGCGGCTGCCGATGTTGTCGGGGCTGTCCATCGCCTGCATCGCATTGCGCGCCAGGTTGAGCAGCACCTGCTCGACCAGCGTGCGGTCGCACATGGCCGCGGGCAGCCGGTCTTCGAGCACCACTTCGATGATCACGCCGAGCTTGCGCGCCTGAAGCCGCACCAGCGGCAGCACCGCATCGATCAGCGCCTGCGGCGCGACGGCCTCGCGCGTGCGGTCGCGCCGGCGCACGAAGTCGTGCACGCTGCGGATCACCTGGCCCGCGCGGTCGGCCTGCTCGGCAATCCGCCGCACGGCCATCGCGACCTCGCCCTGGTCGCCTTTCGCATTCGGACCGAGCAGGTTGAGCGAGCCGCTTGCGTAGCTGGCAATCGCGGCCAGCGGCTGCGTGAGTTCGTGGCTCAGCAGCGATGCCATCTCGCCGACCGTCGCGAGCCGCGCGCTGGCCTGCAGGCGCTCCTGGCTCGCGCGCGAAAGCTCTTCGATGCGGCGCTGCTCGCTCACATCGATGAACGCGCTCATCCAGCCGGTCTGCACGCGGTGCGCGTTGATGAGCGGCGCCTCGAAGATCAGCACCGGAAAGCGCGTGCCGTCCTTGCGCATGAAGACCGATTCGAAGCCTTCGCGCGGCGGCATGCCGCCGGCCAGGCGCCGCGCCTGGCGCTGCTGGTACTCATGTGCGAGCTCGGTGGGCCAGTAAGGCGCGTCGGCGTTGTCGGCCATGAGCTCTTCGGGGCTGAAGCCCACCATCTCGCAGAAGGCGGGGTTCACGTAGGTGATGCGCCCCTGCAGGTCGCGTGCGCGCAGGCCGGTGATGACCGAGTCTTCCATCGCCTTGCGGAAGGCGAGCGCATCGGCCAGGTCGCGCTCGGCGCGCAGCCGCCGCCGCGTGTCGCGCGCGAGCAGCACCAGCACCGACACCAGCGCGATGGAGATTGCGGTGACCAGCGCGGTGAGCATGTTCGGGAACAGGTCGGGGGCGGCGCGCCAGCCGTCCACGCGCAGCATCAGTGCGGCGCCCGGCAGGTCGATCAGCTGCTGCGAGGTGAACACGCGCGTGCCGACGCGGCGCGAGCTGCCGAGCGCCACCAGCCGCGTGCCGTCGGCCTCGGTGAACGCCACCTCCTGCCCGCGCGTGAGCGTGGGGCCGATCAGCTCGATGAGCGCATCGCGCAGCGAATAGCTCGCCACGAGGAAGCCGCCGCCGTCGATCGGCACGCAGAACTCCATCACCTCGATACCGCCGCCGCCCGCGATCGGCACGTAGTGGCTCGGCGAATACGCGCCCGCACCGAGCTTGCGCGCGGCCGCGCAGGCCAGCGTCACGTCGGACTGCTCGGGGCCGCGGCTGGCCTCCTCGAGGAGGCGCATGCGGTAGGGCGTGTTGACCGCTTCGAGCGGCCGCAGGCCGGCGTCGCGCCATTCGAGCCGCAGCCACTCGCGGTGTTCGCGCAGCAGGGCGGCGGCCGCTTCGTTCCATTGCGCGGGCCCGGTGCCCGGCGCATGCGTGGCGCGCAGGCTCTGCGCATTGCGCTGGAAGCCGCTGCGCAGGTCGGAGACGGCATCGGCGGTGTCACGGTCGAGCTGGGCCTGCACCTGCTCGACCTCGTGCCGCCCCGCGAGCCACACCACCGTGACCAGGAGCACCGACACCAGCACGGCCATCAGCAGCCACAGGAACCAGCGCTGCCACAGCGAGCGCAGGCGCCCGTACGCGGAACGCGCCCACCGCTGCGGGGCGACGGTCAGCAGCGCATCGGACATTGCTAGAGAACGCAGTGCGACAGCACGGGCAGCTGCGCGCGCGTGCGCTCGATCTGCCTGGCGTCGATGTCGAACAGCACCACGCCCTCGTCGCTGGCCTGCTGCGCCACCACCGTGCCCCAAGGGTCGATGACGAGCGACTGGCCCCAGGTCTGGCGGCCGTTTTCATGCGTGCCGCCCTGCGCGGGCGCCACCACCCAGGCGAGGTTCTCGATGGCGCGGGCGCGCAGCAGCACCTCCCAGTGGGCGGCGCCTGTGGTGCGGGTGAAGGCGCTGGGCACCAGCAGCAGGTCGGCACCCTGTTTGGCGAGCGCGCGGTACAGCTCGGGAAAGCGAAGGTCATAGCAGACGCTCATGCCGATGCGCCAGTTGTGGCCGTCGCGCGAGGGCAGGTCGAACACGACCGGCGTGGCGCCCGGCGCGATGACGCGGCGCTCGTCGTAGCGCTCGGTGCCGTTGTCGAAGAAGAACAGGTGGATCTTGTCGTAGCGCGCCACGCACTTTCCTTCGGGCGAGAAGGCCAGCGAGCTGTTGAAGACGTGCCCGGCATCGGCGCTCTCGATGGGCAGCGTGCCGCCCACGATCCACAGGCCGAACTCGCGCGCCGCATCGGCGAGGAATCCCTGCACCGTGCCCGCGCCGGCCGTCTCGCGCAGGCCCAGCTTGTCGGTGTCGCGCGCGCCCATCATGCAGAAATACTCGGGCAGCACCGCGAGCTCGGCGCCCGCCGCGGCGGCCTGTGCGAGCAGATCGTGGGCGCGCGCGAGGTTGGCTTCGCGGGCGATGGCCGACACCATCTGGATGGCTGCGACTTTCATTGCGTGGTCTCCGTTTTCCTGCCTTCTTCGGCGGCCGATGAACCGCCCTGGCCCGGCAGGGTGGGCTGCAGCTGCAGTGTGCGCGGCACCTTGGCGATCTTGGGGTCGGCCCAGGTGCCCTCGATGTGGAACTCCTGTGTGGCGGCAGCGGAGAGCGGCTTGCTCAGCACCCATTGGGCAAGGAAGGTGCCCAGGCCAATGGCCGGGTTGATGGCGGTGGCCACCAGCGCGGCAGTGCCGGCGTTGATCTCGGGCACCACCACCACGCGCAGGTTCTGCGTCTCGCGCACGATGTCGGCCGAGCCGTCCATCAGCGCCGCGGCATTGACGCCCTTCATCTGCAGGTTGTTGGTGCTCGCGATGCCCTTGTTGATCTTCGCGTCGCCGCGGATGAAGTCGAAGGCGAAGCCCTGGCTGAACAGGTCGCGGAAATCGAGCGTGAGCCGGCGCGGCAGCGCCTGCAGGTTCAGCACGCCGAGCAGCTTGGCCAGCCCCGGGTCGGCCTTGAGGAACTGGCCCGATTCCACATCGACCTGCAGCTGTCCGCCCAGGCTCGGATAGTCGAGCGAGAACGGCGAGCCGCGCCAGTTGACGTCGCCCTCGAGCCGCCCCTTGCCGCGCCGCAGCACGCCGGGCATGCCGAAGCGCGCGAGCAGGTCGCCGGCATCGGCGATGTCCAGCTTGAAGGTCATGGCCGTGCGGCGCTGGCCGGCACCGGCGCCGGGGATCGCGGCCCAGGTGCCCTTGGCCGCGAAGCTGGCCTCGGGCATGGTGAAGGCCAGCTTGTTGAGCAGCCACTCGCGGCCCGCGCCGCCGCGGTTGACCGCATCGATCTCGGCGCGGCCCAGGCGCTTGCCGAGCAACTCGAAATCGTCGATCACGATGTCCAGGGCGGGCAGCGTGCCGGGTTGCTCGTCGAGCATGGCCTCGACCTGGGTGGCCTCGGACGGCGCGATCTTCAGCCGCGCGAGCCGCGCATAGAGCCGGCCGGCCTGCGTGTGGCGGTATTCGGCATAGCCGCTGAGTTCGGTGGCGTCGATGTTGGCGCGCCACAGCGCGCCCTCGCGCGTGCCGCCCAGCACCACGTTGTGCAGGGTGCGGCCGGCAATGCCCAGCTCCTGCGCACGCACCGCGACGCGCGAGGGCAGGTAGGCCTGCGCGGGGTCTTCGGCACCCGTCCCGCCCCCCGTGCCCGCGGCTTCGGGCGCGGGGCTGCTGCTCGCAGCGGAGCCCAGGAGGGCGTCCCAGGCGGCGATGTCGAGCTTGGCCACGTTGACGTTCGCCGAGACGCCCTTGTCGGGCAGACCCGCGGTCTCGCCCCCCGCAAGGCCGACGCCGATGCTGCCGCGCAGCACGCGCGCCTCGGCGCCCGAGATGTCGCGCACGAACTGCGCCGCGCCGATGCGCCCCAGCTCCAGCGAGAGCTGGTCCTGCGTGGCGACGGTGGCGCCCTGCCGCGTTTCGCGCGCGAGCACCTTCTTCTCGATGCGCAGCGGCATCTGCTCCTCGGCGGTCTTCACGAGCGGTGTGGGGAGTTGCAGGGCCATGCCTTGCAGGTTGCTCGTCAGCAGGAGTTCGGAGGCGCCGTCGCGCACCGAGAACGCGGCCGCGTACGGCGTGCTGCCGGTGGCCTTGCCGGCAATGCGCGCCAGCCACTCGGCCTCGCGCGCACCGCGCAGGCCCTCGGCGGTGGCCGTGCCCTGCGCCTTCAGCGCGACTTCGCGGTTGGGGCCGGTGAAGCGGCCCTTGCCTTCGATGCGGATGTCGCCACCGAGCAGCCTGGCCTGCACGCCGGACAGTGCAAAGCCGGTTTCGGTGAAGTTCAGCGTGCCCTTGGCGTGGGTGAGCGACGGCGCCTCGGGCACGAACTGCAGTTCGTTGTCGGCCAGCGCGACGCTGGCCTGCACCTTGGCGTTGTCCATGGCCGCGAGCGGCAGCTCCAGATGCAGCTTGTAGTCGGCCGAGCCGGTGGCGCGCGCGGTGCGCATGATCTCGCCCGTCTCGCCGGCCAGCGGCGCGCCCACGCGCAACACCTCGCCGAGCGGGCCCTTGGCCTGCACATCGACGCGCAGCACCTGCGCGTGGTGCGACAGCTCGGGAATCTGCGCCTCGCCCTTGGTCACCTCGACACCGGTGGCGCCGACCAGGCGGCCGCGCGCGTTGCGAACCAGCATGCTGTCGCGCTCGAACACCAGTTCGCCCGAAAGGCCGGTGAGTGCCGGCCACACCAGGGCGGGCGCTGCGCTGCGCGACGACGTGGCTGCGAGCGAAGGCGGCACATAGGCGTAGTTGACATCCGCCACCTTGGCCGCAATGCGGAAGTCACCCAGCTTCGGGTCCTTGAACGGCATGTCGTGCAGGTCGCCGCGCACGCGGAAATCGACGATGCTGGCGGTGCCCTTGGTGACGGCATCGCGCACGTAGTCGCGCGTGTGCTGGGGAATGTCGAGCGGCAGGTAGCGAAACACGCGCGTGCCATCGGCGCGGGTGAGCTTGCCCTGCAGGTCGAGCACGCCGGGGAAGCGGCCCTTGCCGCTGGAGACGGCCGGGTCGCTGGTGCGCCATGTGGCCTCGGCATCGCCCTCGGCGTCGGTGTTGGCGAAGCGCAGCTTGGCGACCTGTACCTGTGCGTTGCCGTTGTCGAGCTTCCACTGGAGCTGGGTCGCGAGCCGGTCGATGGGGATGACGGGCTCCTCGAACACGCCGGGGAATTCGAGCGTGCCCTGCGCAATGGCCAGCGCGGCCGTGCCACCGGTCTGGGTCGCGTCGAAGTCGACGGTGGCACCGCTCAGGCCGGGGGTGCCGGGGTGGGCGCGAGGGGGTGTTGCGGCGGATGCCGTAGTGGAGGGCGGGTTGGCGGGCGTCGGCGTCGGTGCTGGCGCCTCTGCCGGCTGCGAGGCGACGCGCAGGCCGCTCACGCGGCCGCGCGCCTTGTACGTGTCGGGCGCGCCCAGCGAGCCCTGCCAGCTCAGGTCGATGTGCTCGACCAGCCCGCGCGGTGCGTAGCTGTCGAGCACGCGGTGCGTGGCTTCACCCAGCGGCAGCCGGTCGGCGATGAGCGCCAGCGCGGCCAGGTCGAGCCGGTCGGCGCGCAAGGCGCCCTTCTCCGGCGTGCGGCCCTTGGCTGGCGTGTGCTGCATCCAGAGGTTGCCGCCGGGCCAGCGCATGCCGTCGGAGGTGTCGAACTGCAGCGCGGTGGTCGAAAACTCGAGGGTGTCCTTGTTCAGCTGGCCTGCCAGGCGCCCGGTGACCGAGCGCAGAACCAGCGGCTGCAGCCCCTTGCCGAGCGAGGCATCGACGCGATTGAGCCCCAGGTCGGCTGCGCCGCCCACGAGCTGGCCGTCTTCCACATCGGCCCAGAGGCGCACCGCGCCGTTGCCTTCGCGGATGCGCGCGTCGAGCGAGACGTAGCGCCCCAGGCGGGTGACGTCGATGTAGGGCAGGTCGGCGTAGATCTGGCCGTCCCAGGTCTGCCAGCGGCCGGTGCGCACCGACAGCAGCGGCTGGCGGAACTGCCCGCGCAGCGTGAAGCGCTGGCCCCAGCCCTCAGGCGGCGTGGCATCCAGGCGCATGCCGTGGCGGCGGCCGCCGTTGCGTGCGACGAAGCGCACATCGGTCAGAAGGAGCGGCTCGGCCTGGCGCTGCTCGTCGGTCCAGCGCACGGTGCCGCCTTCGATGACCAGCTCGCGCTGCGCAAAAAACCAGTCGGCGGCGCGGGTCTCTCCGGTGGTATCGGTGTCCATGTGCAATCCAGCCACATGGAGTTTTCCCTGAGCATCGCGGCGCACGTCCAGCTGCGGACCCTCGACGTAGAGCTGCTCGAAATTGAGTCGCCAGAGCGAGCGCGGCGACACGCTGGCCACCACGCGCACGAGGCGAAGGGCCTCGCGCTTGTCTGCGTCCTGCAGCACCACGTCGCGCAGTTCGAAGGCGGGGAAAAGCCCCTCGGGGCGGGCGGTGATAGAGCCGATGCGCACCGGCACGCCGATGGCCTTGCTAGCCTGTGCTTCCAGAGCGCCGCGAAAATCGCCGATTCGCGGCACAATCCACGCGTGTAGGACAACGACTGACAGCGCCAGCAGAAGCCATGCGGCGATCAGCAAACCCAACAGCCAACGCGCCGTCACAGCGGTGATTTTGAGCAGACGTGAAGGGGTAGACGCCGTGTCGTTCATTGAGGATCGCGCTGTGTCGGGAATTATGACCGCCAGCATTCAGAGGGGTTCCACGGAAACCGATAGCAGTGTGAACCAGTTGCCAGCCACTTCGACACCGGACGCGCAGATCGCGTTCTCTTCCTACTCCCGTTTCGTCCAGCGCCTGCGACGCAGGTATGCGGCCGAGCTTGCATTGCTTCCCCCGGGCGAGCCGCGGCGCGACTCGATGGCCGTGGCCTTCGAGGCATTGCGCCAGCGCGGTGACGCGGTGGGCGATGCCTTGCGCATTGTCAGGCAGCTGGTGATGGAGCGGCTGGTCACGCTCGATTGCGACCAGCAGGCCCCCCTCGCCGTGGTGACCACCGCGGTCACCGAGCTGGCCGAATTCGCACTGGACATCGCCTGTGCCGATGCCTGCCACGAGCTCGATGCGGTGCATGGCGCGCCGCTCGGCCCCGACGGCCAGCGCGCGCAGCTCTGGATCATCGGCATGGGCAAGCTCGGTGCGCGCGAGCTCAATGTGTCGAGCGACATCGACCTCATCTACCTGTACGACCTCGACGGCGAAACCCAAGGCGATGCCGATGGCCGCGGCCGTCTCGCGAACCAGGAGTACTTCTCTCGCGCGGTGAAGCGCATCTATGCACTGGTGGGCGACACCACTGAGCACGGCTTCGTGTTCCGCGTCGACCTGGCCCTGCGGCCCAACGGCAACTCGGGGCCGAGCGTGGTCTCGCTCGATGCGCTCGAAGAGTATTTCCAGGTGCAGGGCCGCGAGTGGGAGCGCTTCGCGTGGATGAAGAGCCGCGTGGTGGCGCCGCGCGACATCGTGCTCGGCGGCCACGCGCAGGGCCTGCGCGGTGCGGTGCTGCCCTTCGTGTTCCGCCGCTACCTGGACTACAGCGTGTTCGATTCGCTGCGCACGCTGCACCGGCAGATTCGCGAGCAGTCGGCGCGCCGCAGCGCCGGCCGGCCCGAGCGCGCGAACGACGTGAAGCTCTCGCGCGGCGGCATCCGCGAGATCGAATTCACCGTGCAGCTCCTGCAGGTGGTGCGGGGCGGCCAGTTCCCCGAGCTGCGCACGCGGCCCACGCTCGATGCGCTGCAGCGCCTGGCACGCGCCAACCTGATGCCGCAGGAAACCGCCGATGCGCTGGCGCTGGCCTACGAGTTCCTGCGCCGCGTCGAGCACCGCATCCAGTACCTGGACGACCAGCAGACCCACGTGCTGCCGGTGGCCGACGACGACCTGCGCTGGATCGCGCAGTCGATGGGTTACGCCGACTGCTGCCCCTTCCTCGCGCAGCTGGACACCCACCGGGAATTCGTCGCGCAGGAATTCGACAAGCTGCTCGGCGGCGAGAAGCCCTGCAACGGCAAATGCAGCGGCAAGAAAGCCGCAACGCCCGCCGATCTGGCCGACCTGCTCGACGACCTGCCGCCCGTTTTTGCCGAGCGCATCCGCGACTGGTGCGAAACGCCGCGCGTGCTTGCGCTGCGCGAAGAAACGCGCGGACGGCTGCGCCAGCTGGTGCAGCGCACCGGCCAGTGGCTGAAGGAGCCCGATGGCGATGGCCCGGGGCAGACGCCGCGCCATGTGGATGCCGCCATGCGCTGGGCCGACTGGATCGAGCCGCTGATGCGCCGCGAGAGCTATCTCGCGTTGCTGGTCGAGCGGCCTGCCGTGCAGGAGCGCCTGCTGCGCCTCCTGGGCGCCGCGAAGTGGCCCGCGCGCTACCTGATGCAGCACCCCGGCGTGATCGACGAGCTGGCGAGCGACGAGATGCTGTCCGGCCGCTTCGTGGCCGACGAATTCGAGCGCGAGCTGGAGGCACGCCACGCCTCGCTCACCCGCACCGGCGAAGCCGACGAAGAGCGCCTGTTGAACCTGCTGCGCCATGCCCACCATGCCGAGGTGTTCCGCACCCTGGCGCGCGACGTGGATGGCCGCATCACCGTCGAGCAGGTGGCCGACGACCTGAGCGCGCTGGCCGACACCACGCTGCGCGTGACCGCCCGCTGGTGCTGGCCGCATGTGCGCAACCCCCATCGCGAGGTGCCGCAGTTCGCGATCATCGGCTACGGCAAGCTGGGCGGCAAAGAGCTGGGCTATGGCAGCGACCTGGACATCGTGTTCGTCTACGACGATGACGACGAGCGCGCCGGCGAGGTCTATGCGGCCTATGTGCGCAAGCTGATCAACTGGCTCACGGTGAAGACGCGCGAAGGCGACCTCTTCGAGATCGACACGGCGCTCCGGCCCAACGGCAACTCGGGCCTGCTCACCACCAGCTTCGAGGCCTACGAGAAGTACCAGCTCCGGCGCGGCAGCAACACCGCATGGACCTGGGAGCATCAGGCCATGACGCGCGCGCGCTTCGTGCTCGGCAGCGCAGACCACGGCGCCGAGCTGGGCGCGCGCTTCGACCAGGTGCGCGAGGCCGTGCTGGTGTCGCCGCGCGACCGCGAGGCGCTCAAGGCCGAGATCATCGCGATGCGCGACAAGCTGCGCGGCGCACGGCCGGTGAAGGCCGACCGCTTCGACGTGAAGCACAGCCCCGGCGGCATGGTCGATGCCGAGTTCGCGGTGCAGTTCCTGGTGCTGTCGTCGTCGGCCGAGCATCCCGAGCTGATTCCCAACGTCGGCAACATCGCGCTGCTGCTGCGCGCCGAACTGGCGGGGCTGCTGCCCGAAGGCGTCGGCCGCAGCGCGGCACGGGCCTATCGCGAGCTGCGCCGCGTGCAGCATCGCGCCCGCCTGAACGAAGAGCCGACGCAGGTCACGCCCCCCGCACTGGCCGCGGAACGCGAAGCCATGCTGGCGCTGTGGAAGGCCGTATTTGGCTGACGAAGCCCGCGCCCACGCCACCACCGCGCTGGCTGCCTGCGCGGTCGCCGTCGCCGTCCTCCTGGCCGGCTGCGCGAGCAGCACACGCAGCGGCGGCGGTGTTGCCAGCGGCCGCGACGGCCCCGGCACGAACATCCCCGCGGACCTGGACCGTGTGCCCGACGCCGAGCCTCGCATCGAGCCGATCCGTGGCAGCGGCGGCACCAGCAAGCCTTACACGGTGCTGGGCCGGGGCTACCAGCCGATCACCGACGACCGGCCGTTCCAGGAGTCGGGACTGGCCTCGTGGTACGGCCGCAAATTCCACGCCGCATCGACCTCCAGCGGTGAGCCCTACGACATGTACGCAATGACGGCTGCGCACAAGACGTTGCCGCTGCCGAGCTACGTGCGGGTGCGCAATCCGGCCAACGGCCGCGAAGTGATCGTGCGGGTGAACGATCGCGGGCCCTTCGTCGACGGCCGCATCATCGACCTGAGCTACACGGCCGCGCTCAAGCTGGACCTGCTGCGTGGCGTGGCGCCGGTGGAGATCGAGCGGATCACCAACGAGGACATCCGCACGGGCGCGTGGCGACGCGATTCGGGGACCGCGTATGCGGCAGCCTCACCTGCACCGCGCGCAGCGGCTGCCTCGGTACCGGTGCCTTCGGCCTGGGTGGCGCCCGTGGCGATGAATGCGCCGGAGGCTTCGGCCATGCCCGTCGCACCGCAAACACAGGTTATGGCGCCCGCGGAGCAACAACCGCCCGTTGCGCAGACCGTCGAAGCGGACATCCCACCGCCGCCGCGTCAGCCGATCGTGGTCACCGACCTGGCGCCGATGGCACCGATCGCCGCGCCGGCACGTACGCCGGTAACACCGTCAACTGCCGCGCCGTCTTCCGCCGCGGTGGCTGGTTTCTGGGTGCAACTGGGCGCCTTTCGCGAACGCGACGGTGCGCAGAGCCTGCTGAGCCAAGCCGCGCGCGGCCTGCCTTCGCTGGCGCCGCAGCTGCGCGTGTTCAGCGAGGCCGGCACGCACCGCCTGCAGGCCGGGCCGTTCGCTTCGCGCAGCGAGGCCGGCGAGGCCGTCACGCAGCTGCGCGAGGGCCTGCGCATCTCGCCGATGGTGGTCGAGCGCCGCTGAAATTCAATCCAGCGGCTTGGCGACGACCGGCATGCGCATGCCGACGTTGATGCGATTCCAGGTGTTGATCTGCGCGACCGCCACGGTGAGTTCGGCGATCTCGACGTCGCTGAACTGGGCTTTCAGGGCCGCGAACTCGGCATCGCGCTCCTCATGGCTGTCGGCCAGCCGCGTGAGCGATTCGGCCCAAGCCAGCGCCGCGCGTTCGCGCTCGTTGAAGAAGCTCACTTCGCGCCAGGTGGCCAGGCTGTTGATGCGCTGCCATCCTTCGCCTTGCTTGCGCAGGTCGCGCACATGCATGTCGAGGCAGTAGGCGCAGCCGTTGATCTGCGAGACGCGCGCGAAGACGAAGTCGAGCGTCGTCTTGCCGACGGTGCTCGCGTCGATGCTGGCGCTGACGGCCAGGATGGCTTCGAAGGTCTTGGGGATGGTCTTGAACCAGTTCAGGCGAGGGGTCGTGTTCATGAGAAGGCTCCAGTGGATGGGTTGAAAAAAATCTGCTTCCTACCCACTGAAGACGGGCCAGCCATCGGCCCTGTGACATGCCGCGCGAACTATTTCAAAGCAAAGCGCTGCGCAATACGGGCGAGCTTGTCGGGATTGCGCTGCACGCGGATGCGCGCGATGCGCTCCTCCTCGATCTCGAAGGTCTGCGCCGATTCGAGTTCGCCATCGATGAAGCGCAGGAGGCCGGGCTCGCCGTTGATGTCCACCAGCTCCATGCGCACCACCGGGCCCATGCGGCGCCAGAGCGAGTAGTAGAGCTGCGCAAGGCGCTGGTTGCCGGTCAAAACCTTGCTGAAGGATTGCACCTTGCCGCCGCCGTCGCCGATGAGCTCGACCTCTTCGGTCATCAGCGCCTTCAGGTCCTGCATGCTGCCGCGCGCGGCGGCGTCGGCGAAGGCGCGCAGCAGGCGCTGGTGGGTTTCGCGCGAGACCTGGTAGCGCGGGCGGGCGTCCTGCACCTGAGCCTTGGCGCGGTGCACCAGCTGGCGGCAGGCGGCTTCGCTCTTGCCGAGGGTGCGGGCCACTTCGTCGTAGTCGGCGTCGAACACCTCGCGCATCAGGAAGGCGGCGCGGGCCTCGGGGGCCAGGCGTTCGAGCACGGCGAGGAAGGCGACGGAGATGTTGTCGGCGCGCTCGAGCGACTCCTCCGGCGTGTCGGGCGACTCGGTCAGCGTGGGCTCGGGCATCCAGGCGCCGATGTAGTGTTCGCGCTGGACCTTGGCGGTGCGCAGCCGGTCGATCGACAGCCGCGTGACGACGGTCACGAGCCAGGCTTCGGCGCTGTCGAAACCGGCCTTGTCGGCCTCATGCCAGCGCAGCCAGGCGTCTTGAACCACCTCTTCGGCCTCGGCAACGGAACCGAGCATGCGGTAGGCGATGCCCTGCAGGCGGCGACGGTGGCTGTCGAAGGTGCGGGTCGGGTCGTCCATGCCCGATTAGACGTCTGGCGCCGAAGGGTTGTGACACCGCACCGCCAAAAAAATCGCCCCGGGGTGCGGGGCGAAGTTTCTGGTTATGCGCCTTGGTACTCGGGCTTGGGGCCGAGCGTGGCGGCGATTTCCTTGCGGTACCGGTTCAGCTCCTGCACGGTCTTGAAGCTGCGGTTCATCAGGAGGCTCAGGTTGTGCAGGATGCGCTCGCCGACCTTGGTTTCCCAGACGGCGTCGAACTTGATCTGCTTGTCGAGCCAGTGCTCGAGCCAGTCGGGGTCGGGCATGCGGCTCTGGATGGTGTCGTTCGGGAAAAGCGCCTTGTTGACGTGCAGGTTGGTCGGGTGAAGGGCCTGGGCGGTGCGGCGCGCGCTGGCCATCAGGACGCCGACCTTGGTGAACGCGCCACGGGCCTCGTCGCCGAACTTCTCGAGCGCACGCTTCATGTAGCGCAGGTACGCGCCGCCGTGGCGGGCCTCGTCCTGGCTCAGCGTGGTGTAGATGTGCTTGATGACCGGCTCGGTGTGCCACTGGGCGGCGCGGCGGTACCAGTGGTTCAGGCGGATCTCGCCGCAGAAATGCAGCATGAGGGTCTCAAGCGGGGGGGCCGGGTCGAAATCGAAGCGCACTTCATGCAGTTCGGCTTCGGTGGGCGCGTGCTTGGGGCTGAAGCGCTTGAGGTACTCCATCAGCACCAGGGAGTGCTTCTGCTCCTCGAAGAACCAGATCGACATGAAGGCGGAAAAATCGCTATCGTGGCGGTTGTCGCGCAGGAACATCTCGGTGGCCGGCAGCGCCGCCCACTCGGTGATGGCGTTCATCTTGATGGTCTGGGCCTGCTCTTCCGTCAGCAAGGAGGCGTCGAAAGACTGCCAGGGAATGTCCTTGTCCATGTCCCAGCGGACGGATTCGAGTTGTCTGAAGAGTTCCGGATAGAGCATCAAAGTCTTTCTATGGCCACCGATTTTAGTCGGCCCGTTTGGCGCGCCCATGACAGACGCGCGATGATGCGAATACGTGCGCCGTTGCGGCACGGATGCACACCCCCCATTTTTGAACCAGGAGCCCGCGATGCGAACCCTTTTCTTATTGTCGACGCTCTGGCGCTGTGCCCCCGCTTTTTCCCTCGTGGCGGGGCTGTCAGCGACGCTCCCGGCGAGCGCCCAGACACCGGCTGCCGCGCCCGCTCCGGCAGAGGCTGCGGGGTGCCCGGCGATCCTTCAACACACCTTCCCGCGGCTGCAGGATGAAAAGCCCCAGACTTTGTGCCAGTACTCGGGCAAGGTGGTCCTGGTGGTCAATACGGCGAGCTTTTGCGGCTTCACCCCGCAGTACAAGGGACTCGAGGCATTGGACCTGAAATACCGCGCCCGCGGGCTGGTGGTGCTGGGCTTCCCGTCGAACGATTTCTCCCAGGAATCGGGCTCCAACAAGGAAATCGCCGACTTCTGCGAAAGCACTTTCGGCGTGAAATTCCCGATGTTCGCCAAGTCGTCGGTGCGCGGGACGGACGCCAATCCGCTGTTCAAGCAACTCGCCCAGGCCTCCGGCACCACGCCGAAATGGAATTTCTACAAGTACCTGATCGGGCGCGACGGCAAGGTCGTGCAGGCTTGGTCGAGCATGACGGCGCCGGACGAAAACGGTTTCGTGAACGTCATCGAGAAGCAGCTCGGGACAAATTAATACTGACCAGTTCACAAAAATACGAATCGGTAATATTATTTACCGATGCGTCCACTCAATCGTGAACTGAACGTCACAAACGTTTACCACTGCACCGGGAACCGTGCCGCCGGGGGCGTGCTCATAATTTGCGTGGGTGGCAAAAGCCCACCGGTTTTCATGTTGCGAGGTCTTCCGGGCGCTTGCCGTCTGGTCGAAATCCCGAGGCGATTCTTCTCCTCCTCCCTCCCTCCCTCCTTCGCGTCGGGGCGCCTCGCAGCATTTTTATATTCCCGCCGGAACCGGGGCCCGCGATGACGCAGCCCCTTCGAGTCGCCATCATCGGCGCCGGCATCTCGGGACTGGCCGCAGCGCATTCGCTGCGCGACGCGGCCCGCATCACCCTCTTCGAAGCCAGTGACTACTTCGGTGGCCACGCGCACACAGCCACGATCGAACTGCCGCGATCGGCCAGCGATGCCACCCCGGTCGCCCACGGCGTCGACACCGGCTTCCTGGTCTACAACGACCGCACCTATCCGAACCTGATCCGTCTGTTCGCCGAACTTGGCGTCGAGACGGCGTTGTCAGAAATGTCGTTCTCGGTCCAGGCCACCCGCGACAACGGCGGCCCGCTGGAATGGAGCGGCAACAGCCTCGCCACCGTGTTCGCCCAGCGGCGCAATCTCGCCGATCCGCGCTTCCTCGGCATGCTGGCCGACCTCTTGCGATTCAACCGCCTGACCACGCGCATCGCCCAAGCCGGCACGGAGGGCGAACTGGCCCAGCCGCTCGGCCAGTTCCTGGACGCCCACCGCTTCGGCACGGCCTTCCGCGACTGGTATTTCCTGCCGATGATGGGCTGCATCTGGAGCTGCTCGACCGCGCAGATGCTGGCGTTCCCGGTCGCGACCATGATCCGCTTCTGCCACAACCACGGGCTGATCCAGATCGCCAACAGGCCCCAGTGGCGCACGGTGCGCGGCGGCTCCCGCCGCTATGTCGAGAAGATCGTCGCGGGCCTGGAGGACAAGCGCCTGCGCACCCCTGTGCGCCGCATCACCCGCACGGGCGACGGCGTGCTGGTCGCCACCGACGCCGGCACCGAGCGCTTCGACCACGCGATCCTGGCCACCCACTCCGACCAGTCGCTCGCCATGCTAGGCGATGCGAGCCCCGCCGAAGCCGCGGTGCTCGGCGCGATCCGCTACCAGCCGAACCACGCCGTGCTCCACACCGACGCCTCGGTGCTGCCGCAGCGCCGATCGGCCTGGGCTGCCTGGAACTACGAGCGCGCGGCGGCCAGCGAGCGCGAATCGGGCCGGGTCTGCCTGCATTACCTGCTGAACAAGCTGCAGCCGTTGCCTTGGGAACAGCCGGTGATCGTTTCGTTGAATCCGGTGCGCGAGATCGAGCGTAGTCAGGTCATGGCCGAATACGACTACGACCACCCGGTGCTCGACCTTGCCGCGATCCGCGCGCAGGCGGCGGTGCCCACCTTGCAGGGCCAGCGAAACACCTGGTTCGCTGGCGCTTGGATGGGCTATGGCTTCCACGAAGACGGCCTCAAGGCAGGCATCGTGGCGGCCGAAGGCCTGCGGGCCCAGGTGTCGGCGTCCGGCGCACCGTTCGACGCCTTAACGACGGCCACGAGGGCGCCGGCGTGAACCAGGCCCTGCCGCTCCCGCTGATGGGCTTCGGCGAGGTGCGCCATGCGCGCCTGCGCCCGGCGCGCAACGCCTTCGTCTACCCGACCTATTTCCTGATGCTGCCGATGCGCACCCTGCGCACGAACGGCAGCGACACGCTCGCGCTCAATCGCCGGGCGGCCCTCTCCTTCCACGACGTCGACCACGGCGACGGCCGCACGCCCGCGCAAGGCGGCGCCCTGGCCTGGCTCGACGACCTGCTGGCCGCCCACCAGATCCACGACGCGACCGGCGAAGCCTGGCTGCACTGCTATCCGCGCGTGTTCGGCTACACCTTCAAGCCGGTGAGCTTCTGGTACTGCCACACGGCCGAAGGCGCGCTGCGCGCCATCGTGGTTGAGGTCAATAACACCTTCGGCGAGCGCCACTGCTACCTGCTGGACCGCCCGGTCTACGGCATGGAGCTGAAGGCCACCAAGGCCTTTCACGTCTCGCCGTTCTGCCAGGTCAGCGGCGACTACCGCTTCCGCTTCTTCGTCGATGCCGAATTCGCCCACACCGTGGTACGCATCGACCACGACGACGCCGACGGCCCGCTGCTGCAGACCAGCGTGAGCGGCGAACTCGGTCCGCTCACGGCGGCCAGCGTACGGCGTGCGCTCTGGCGCTATCCCGCGATGACCTTCGGGCTCATCGCACGCATCCACTGGCAGGCCGCGAAGCTCTGGCTCAAGCGCGTGCCCTTCGTCGCGAAGCCCGCACCGCCCCTTCATTTCGTGTCCAGCGACCATCCGCAACAGCAGCAGGCGAACCCATGACCCCGACCACCACCGCCCCCCACGTTTCGCGCTTTTCGCTGCCGCAGGACGCCCCCGGCGCCGCGCGCACCGTGCTCGGCCTGTTGCAGCGCCTTGCCCACGGTTCGCTCACGGTGCGCCTGCCCGACGATTCGGTACGCCACTTCGGCGCCGCGCCCGGCAGCAGCCACCTCACCGCCTCGCTCACGCTGCGCAACTGGGAGGTCTGCAAGGCTGCGCTCAAGTCGGGCGACATCGGTTTTGCCGAGAGCTATATCGCGGGCGACTGGACCACGCCGAACCTGGTCGAACTCATCAAGGTCTTCATTGCCAACCGCCGCGCCATCGAAGACGTGGTCTACGGCAGCTGGTTCGGCCGCCTCGTGTACCGCGTGCGGCACCTGATGCACCGCAACAGCAAGGCCGGGAGTTCCCGCAACATCCACGCGCACTACGACCTGGGCAATGCCTTCTACAAGCTCTGGCTCGACGAGACGATGAACTACTCGTCGGCCTGGTTCGAGGGCAACTTCGACAAGCCGATGCCCGACGCCCAGCGCGCCAAGGTGCGCCGCGCGCTCGAGCTGGCCGGCGTGAAAGCCGGCGACCGGGTGCTCGAGATCGGCTGCGGCTGGGGCGCGCTGGCCGAGATGGCAGCCTTCGATTTCGGCGCTTCGGTCACGGGCGTGACGCTCTCCACCGAGCAGCTCGCCTTTGCCCGGCAGCGCACCGCGGGCCTGTCCGCCGACCTGCGCCTGCAGGACTACCGCGACATCGACGACGCGCCCTTCGATGCCATCTGCTCCATCGAGATGGTCGAAGCCGTGGGCCGCGAATACTGGCCGACGTATTTCCAGAGCGTGAGCCGTCTGCTCAAGCCCGGGGGCCGCGCCTGCGTGCAGAGCATCGTGATCGACGACCAGCTCTTCGACCGCTACATCGACTCGACCGACTTCATCCAGCAGTACATCTTCCCCGGCGGCTGCCTGCCCTGCCCGCGCGAGTTCCGGCGCGAGGCCGAGGCGGCCGGGCTCACGGTGGTGGATGAATTCGCCTTCGGTGCCGACTACGCCGAGACGCTGCGCCGCTGGCGCGAGCGCTTCCTGGCGCAGCGCGGCCAGATCCTGCAGTTGGGTTTCGACGAGCGCTTCATGCGCATCTGGGAGTTCTACCTCGCCTACTGCGAGGCGGCGTTCTCGCAGGCCAACATCGACGTGGTGCAGTACACGCTGCAAAAGCGCTAGAGACGGCGCGGCCCTTCGTGTTATCTTTCGGACCTCTGGCTGGCGTGCGCTACGGGCTGCTCGGCCTGCCGCTCGCCTTTGTCGCGCTGCCGCTCTATGTGCTGCTGCCGAACCACTACGCACGCGCCTTCGGCGTGCCGCTCGCGACGCTGGGCGCCGTGCTGCTCGGTGCGCGGCTGCTCGATGCGTTGATCGACCCGCTGCTCGGGCGGCTCAGCGACCGGCTGCATGCACGCTCGGCACAGGCGGTGCTGGGGTTCGGTGCCGTCGCCGCGGGTGTCCTGCTGCTGGGCTTCGGGCTGCTCTTCTTTCCGCAATTGCTGATCGACCCGGCGCGGCACGGCGCACTGCTCGTGGCCGCGGCCGTGCTGCTCGCACTCACCTACGCGGGCTACAGCATGCTGAGCATTGCGCACCAGTCGTGGGGCGCGATGCTGGGCGGCGACGCGCTGCAGCGCGGCCGCATCGTCGGCTGGCGCGAAGGCATGGGGCTGGCCGGCGTGGTGCTGGCATCGGTCGTGCCGACGCTGGCGGGGCTGCCTGCAACGGTCGCGCTGTTCGGCGTGCTGCTGGTGGCGGGATGGGTCTTCTGGACGCAGGCACCGCGGCCCGCGCGCAGCGCCACGCCGCATTCATCGATCGACCTGCGGCTGCCGCTGCGCCGCGCGGCGTTCCGGCGCCTGCTCGCGGTGTTCGTGCTCAACGGCATCGCGAGCGCGGTGCCGGCCACGCTGGTGCTGTTCTTCGTGCAGGACCGGCTGCGCGCGCCGGCCGCGATGGAGCCGGCGTTCCTGGGCCTCTACTTCGTGGTGGCTGCCGCATCGATCCCGGCGTGGCTGCGCATCGTGCGCCGGTGGGGCCTGGCGCGCAGCTGGCTCGGCGGCATGTGCATGTCGGTGGCGGTGTTCGCCTGGGCCGGCGCGATGGGCGCGGGCGATGCGGTGCCTTTTCTCGTCATCTGCGCGCTGTCGGGTTTCGCAATCGGCGCGGACCTCGTGCTGCCGAGCGCGTTGCTGGCCGGGATCATTGCCGAGGCCGGCGACCAGCCGCATGCCGGCGCCTACTTCGGCTGGTGGAATTTCGCGACCAAGCTCAACCTCGCGCTCGCCGCCGGCCTGGCCTTGCCGCTGCTCGGCCTGGCCGGCTACATGCCCGGCGCGCGCGATCCGTCGGCGCTGCAGGCGCTGTCGCTCGCCTACTGCCTGCTGCCCTGCGTGCTAAAGGTGATTGCGGGTGCCGCGCTGTGGGCGCTGGTGATCCGGCCGGCCGCGTCCCCATCGCCCACAGCGCCCTTGCCGCTTTCGACGAAGGCTTCGCCGTGAAGCCATTCAATCCGCCGCTCGGCGACTGGCACGGCAAGACCGCGTGGATCGTCGGCGCCTCCTCGGGCATCGGCCGCGCGACGGTGCTGGCGCTGCTCGAAAGCGGCGCGCGGGTCGCGGTGTCGGCCCGCAATGTCGAAGCGCTCGAGGAGCTCGCAGCGCTGCACAACGATGCCGCGCTGCCGCCGCGCGTGATCGTGCTGCCGCTCGACGTGCGCGATGCCGCCGAGGTGGCGGCTGCCCACGCGCAGTTGCAGCAGATGGCCGGCACCGTCGACCTCGTGCTCTTCAATGCAGCCACCTACGGCGTGCTGCGCGCCGACGCCTTCGCGCTCGACGAGATGCTGGCGCACCAGCAGGTCAACTACGTCGGCGCATTGAACGTGCTGGCCGCCGTGCTGCCCGGCTTCGTGGCGCGTGGGGCCGGCCATGTCTCGCTCACGGCGAGCGTTGCCGGTTTTCGCGGGCTGCCCAAGAGCCTGGCCTACGGCCCGACCAAGGCCGCGCTGACCAACCTGGCCGAGGTGCTCTACATCGACCTGCACGCGCGCGGCATCGGCGTGAGCGTGATCCAGCCGGGTTTCGTGGCGACGGCGCTCACCGCGAAGAACGACTTCGCGATGCCCGCGCTGATCACGCCTGCCCAGGCTGCCGAGGCCATGCTCGAAGGCTGGCGCCGCGGCGCGTTCGAGATCCACTTTCCGCGCCGCTTCACGTTCTGGATGAAGCTGATGCGGCTGCTGCCGTACCGGCTCTACTTTCCGGCCGTTGCCAGGTTCACCGGGCTCTGAAAAAGAAAAAGGCGCCGCGTGGCGCCTTGGTCGTGGGTCGTGCCGAGTCAGGGCTTCGTGTCGATGAAGCTGGGGCGAAGCATGAGCTTGTCGTACAGCTTCGCAAGATTGGCGTGGTCACCGCGCCAGTCGATATCGGGAAAGCGCAGGTTCAGCCAGCCCAGCGTGCAGCCCACCGCGATGTCCGACAGGCTCAGGTGGATGCCGCTGCAGAAGGGCTTGTCGCCCAGGCCCTTGGACATGGCGGCCACGCCGTCGATGACCTTCGTGCGCTGGCGCTCGATCCAGCTGCTGCTGCGCTCGTGGTCGTTGCGGCCGGACCAGGTGGCTTCCAGGCGCCAGAGCACGCCGGCATCCATGACGCCATCGGCCAGCGCTTCCCAGGTCTTGACCTCGGCGCGCTCGCGGCCCTGCTGCGGAATGAGCTTGCCTACCGGAGACAGCGTGTCCAGGTATTCCACGATCACGCGCGAATCGAACATCGCATCCCCGCCTTCCATGATCAGGCAGGGCACCTTGCCCAGCGGATTGGAGTTGGAGATGGTGGTGTCGGCGGACCAGACGTCCTCGATCACGAACTGGTAGTCGAGCCGCTTTTCGGCCAGCACCACGCGCACCTTGCGCACATAGGGGCTGGCGGCGGATCCGATCAGTTTCATGAAGGCTCTCTCCCTTTGCGCTTGGCTGACGACACTGTTGCCGATCATTTTAGGTGAACGGAAAAACCGGGGGCCCGGAACCACCCCAATGTGTAGGTACGACCCCACGGATCGCCGGCCGCCTAAAATTCGGGCATGAGCTTTTCCACCGTCTCCGCCCTTTCCCCCCTTGACGGCCGCTATGCGGCCAAACTCGCGGCGCTGCGTCCGCTGATGAGCGAACAGGGCTACATGCACCGGCGGGTGCAGGTCGAAGTGGCGTGGTTCATCGCGCTGTCCGACTGCGGCTTCGCCGAATTCAAGCCCCTCACCGGCGGCGCCCGCAAGTACCTGCTGGGCCTGGTGTCGCACTTCTCCGAGGCCGATGCGCTGGCCATCAAGGAGATCGAAAAAACCACCAACCACGACGTGAAGGCCGTCGAGTACTGGATCAAATCGAAGTTCGAAGCCCGGCCCGAGCTGCTCGCCGCCGCCGAGTTCGTGCACTTCGCCTGCACCAGCGAAGACATCAACAACACCAGCCACGCCCTGCAGATCCAGGCCGCGCGCGAGAAGGTGGTGCTCCCGGCCATCGACGGCCTGATCGCCAAGCTGCGCGAAATGGCGCACCAGTTCGCCGGCGTCTCGATGCTCTCGCGCACCCACGGCCAGACCGCCAGCCCCACGACAGTCGGCAAGGAAATCGCCAACGTGGCGGTGCGCCTGTCGAAGGCCCGCGCGCAGATCGCCTCGGTGCAACTTCTGGGCAAGATGAACGGTGCCGTCGGCAACTACAACGCCCACCTGGCCGCCTGGCCCGACTTCGACTGGGAAGCCTTCAGCCGCAAGGTCATCGAGACGCCTGCGCCGCTAGGCCTGGGCCTGAGCTTCCAGCCGTACAGCATCCAGATCGAGCCCCACGACTACATGGCGGAGCTCTTCGACGCGGTGGCGCGCACCAACACCATCCTCATCGACTTCTCGCGCGACGTCTGGGGCTATGTGAGCCTGGGCTACTTCAAGCAGCGCCTGAAGAAGGGCGAGATCGGTTCTTCGACGATGCCGCACAAGGTCAACCCGATCGACTTCGAGAACGCCGAAGGCAACCTGGGCCTGGCCAACGCGGTGCTGCGCCACCTGAGCGAGAAGCTGCCCATCAGCCGCTGGCAGCGCGACCTGACCGACAGCACGGTGCTGCGCAACATCGGCGTGGCCTTCGGCTATGCCACGCTGGCCTACGCGAGCCTGGCCACGGGCCTGGGCAAGCTCGAACTCAACGAAGAAGCGCTGGCCGAAGACCTCGACGCTTCGTGGGAAGTGCTGGCCGAGCCGATCCAGACCGTGATGCGCCGCTACGGCGTGCAGGGCGCCTACGAGCAGCTGAAGGAAGTGACGCGCGGCAAGACCGTCACGGCCGAGGCGCTGCACGGGCTGATCCGCTCACTGGCCATTCCGGAGGAGGAAAAAGCCCGCCTTCTGGCCATGACGCCTGCCAGCTACGTCGGCAAGGCCGCAGAGCTCGCCACTCGAATCTGAGGCTCTCCTGCAGCGATCCACCAACCGCCGGCGAGCGGTTGGCCGGACCCGCACACAAACCCGAAACCCCGAACTCCCAGCCAACGCGTCCTTTCACGGGCGTGCCAGCCGATAACCATGGCGGGACGCTCCGAAGTCCCCGTGATTCATGCAGCGCGCTCCGCTGCGACGTCTCTGGCTGAAGATCCATCGCTGGATCGGTCTCACCCTCGGGCCGGTCATCCCGGGCTACGCCACGCGAATAGACAACAACGGCGGCAAGTACGTGGGCCAGCCGCGCACGGTCTGCCTGCAGGCGTCGGCGGCGTCTGAGGCCCATGGAGCGCGGGCATACACTCGCGCACCCATGGCCCTCAAATCCACCATCTTCAAGGCCACCCTCGCGGTGGCCGACATCGACCACGGCTACTACGCCGACCATGCGCTGACTCTGGCGCGCCACCCGAGCGAAACCGACGAGCGGATGATGATCCGCCTCGTCGCGCTCGCGCTCAATGCGCACCAGCTGCAGGACATCTGCCAGGGCGACGGCACGCTGGCCTTTGGCGCGGGCCTGTCGAACGTCGAAGAGCCCGACGTGTGGCTGCGCGACTTCACGGGCGAGGTCAAGATCTGGGTCGAGGTCGGCCAGCCCGAGGACAAGCCCATCATCAAGGCCTGCGGCAAGGCGGACGAGGTGATCGTCTACTGCTTCAACCATGCGGCCGAGATCTGGTGGCGGGGCATCGAGAACAAGCTCACGCGGCCGCAGAACCTGAAGGTCTACCGCGTGCCGACCGAGGCCTCGCAGGCGCTGGCCGCACTCGCGCAGCGCAGCATGCAGCTGCAGGCGACGATCCAGGAGAACACTTTGACGCTGGGAGACGGCACGAACAGCATCGACGTCGAACTGCTGCGTTGGAAATGAGCGGCGCCTAGGCCGCCGGCATCATCTCGCCGCAGTGCCAGCACTGCTCGAAGCCGCCCTCGATCCGCTCGCCGCAGACGCATTGCCAGTTGCGCTGCGGCCGGTGCTGCACCGCGTGCAGCAATTCCTTCGCGCGCTCGAACTGGCTCTCGTCGTCGATCCAGATCTCGGGCAGGCACTGGTCCGGCGGCAGCTGGCCCATGACGGCGCCCAGGAACTCGCGCTGCACCGTGGCTTCGACACCGTCCTCGCGCAAGGCGTGCACCCACAGCGTCGCGATCGCAAGATTGGGCGCTTGGGCGAGGCGACGCATGCGGGGCCCCTTTTCAGGGTGTGTCGTCGGGGCCGAGCGGTTCGGCCGGATCGTCGGGCCATTGCGGCGGTTCCGCTTCGCGCGCCCGCTCGGCGTACCTGTTGAAGCGCCAAGCCGAGTCTTCCATGGTGATGCGGCGCCAGGTCACGCGCTTCTCGACCGGCGACATCGCGGGCCAGTGCTGCACCTCGTCGAAGCTGCGTCCGCAGCCCTTGCATTCGTCGTCGCCCTGGCTGGTGGAGCAGATCGCGATGCAGGGCGTGTCGGGGGTGCTGTGGTACCAGTCGAGCCACGCGGCCCAGGCCTTGGGCGGAAAGCCGACCTCGTCGACCTCGTCTTCGTGGTGGAACACCATGAGCGCGTAGACCTCGGCCAGCGCGCGCAATTCGGGCGCCAGCGTGATGCCGTCGGGCGAGGGACTTTTCGTGCGCCAGTGGTTGATGGCGGCCTCGATGTCGGTGATGTGAATGGCGGCCATGGACAGTGAAAAAACAGCGAGCGGCGATCATAGTCCGCCAATGTCCCGCAGCCTCGAAGGGACATGAACGCTATAGATCAGATAGCACGGCGGCCCCTGTTCATGCGCGCTGCCGGGCGGTTCTCTTTGAATGCCTGAAAACTTTCGATTGCCACGCCGCGACCTTAAATGCTTTAATCCCGCCCACGAAGGGGAGTAGCTCCCGACCGCCGTCCACAACGGCGGAAATCGACAGGTCGTCAATACGAAGCACAACACTTCCGGCCTTTCGGACAACGCATGCGCACTGGCGCAGACGCTGTTGAGCAAGACCTTCGATTTGAACCTGCGCAGGTTTGGTCGAAGCGTTCGCGAGTCCCCGGTGTCACCTGGCGTCTCCATGTCCTCGCTTTCGATCCACCCCGCACAGGATGAATCGAAACGCATCGGTATGCGCCTGCCCGTCGGGATCCAACAAGGAACGGCAGGAACGGCGCGAAGACAAAGAGGAATCTATGGAACTGTTCATGACCCCGGAGTTCTGGGTCGCTGTCGGTCAGATCATCATGATCGACATCCTGCTCGGTGGCGACAACGCCGTCGTCATCGCGCTGGCATGCCGCAAGCTGCCGCCGGCCCAACGCACCAAAGGCATCCTGTGGGGTACCGCGGGCGCCATCATCCTGCGCGTGATCCTGATCTTCTTCGCGCTCACGCTGCTGGCCATTCCGTTCCTGAAGCTGGTGGGAGCCATCCTGCTGGTGTGGATCGGCATCAAGCTGCTGGCGCCGGAGCATGACGACGCGCACGGCAACATCACCGGCAGCGACAAGCTGTGGGGCGCCGTCAAGACCGTGATCGTGGCCGACCTGGTGATGAGCGTGGACAACGTGATCGCCATCGCCGGCGCTGCGCAAGGCGCAGGCGAAGGCCACCAGATGCCGCTCGTGATCTTCGGCCTGCTGGTGAGCATTCCGATAATCGTCTGGGGCAGCCAGTTGGTCATCAAGCTGATGGACCGCTTCCCGCTGATCATCACGCTGGGCGGCATGCTGCTGGGCTGGATCGCCGGCACGATGGCCGTCTCGGACCCGGCCCTGGCGAATCCCGCCAACTGGACCTGGGTGCCGAAGGTGCCGCAGACCGACACGATCAAGTACGCAGCCGGCATCGGCGGTGCACTGCTGGTGCTCGCGGTCGGCAAGTGGGTGGCCATGCGCCAGGCACGCAACAAGCCGGCAACGGCTGTGACGACCGGCTGAGCGCTGGCATACCCCATTGAACGCCAGAAGCTTCGCTGAGAAACTTTCCTGTCCGAACCAGTCTCTGCCACTCTAACTATCCGAAGGAGCACTCGTGGAAAAGATCATTCTTTATGTCGACGACGCCGTGTATGCCAGCGAGCAGTTCGCCGAACTCGCACCGGACGCGAACAGCGTCGTGGCGCGCCATTGGGTGCTCGTGGCCTGCGCGCCGCGCATGACGCATCGCATCAGCAAGTGGGTGAGCCACAGCGCACGCGAGAACTGGCGCGCCAAATGGTTCAGCAAGGTGCAGGCGCAGATGCTGCCCCTGCTCGAGCGCAATGGCGGACAGGTGACGCCGGTGCTGGCCAAGGGCCCGCTCGCCGAGCTGACGCAGCAACTCAAGCGCGAGCACGGCGCCAGCCACGTGGTCGATGCACGCCGCCCGAAGATCGGCGTGGACCTGGAACCGGTCACCCCCGACCAGACCCCCGCCCACCAATCGGGCTGGGCTTTTCCCGGCGCGGTGATGGGCATGGGCGCTTTGCTGGTGCTGGCGAACGAACTCGCCGAGTAAGCAAGGCAAGGCGGACACTCCCCGACGAGCCCCGGCGCGGCAACGCTCCGGGGCTCGTCGTTTTTTGGGCTCTGGGGTATCCTGCGCCGCATGCGCATCATCAAATGGCTGCTCAGCGCTGTCGCGCTGCTGGCGGTGGCTTATCTCTACCCGGGGGTCCAGGTCGCGAGCTTCGGCTCCGCACTCATCGCGGCCGCGGTCATCGGCCTCCTCAACATGATCGTGCGGCCGGTGCTGGTGGTGCTGACGCTGCCGGTCACCATCGTCACCCTGGGGCTCTTCCTGTTCGTGATCAACGCGCTGCTGTTCTGGGCGGCTTCGGGGCTGCTCGGCGGCTTTCACGTCAACGGCTTCGTGGCCGCACTGATCGGCTCGCTGATCTACTCGCTGCTGGGCCTCGTCATCGAAGCCGCGCTGGGCGGGCTGCTCTCCAAGCGCTGAGCACGACAGCGCACGGTTACTTCAGCGGCGGCTCCTCGGCCTGCTGCTTCACCAGCACGTCGACCGCGCGTGCGCGGGTATCGATGATCGACGCCTCGTAGTGGTCGATCGACGCGCCCGACTTGCGCACCAGTTCCTGCGCCGCCCTGAAGCGATCGCGCGCGGCCGGGTAGTCGAGGATCGCCACGTTGGCTTCGGCATCGGCGCGCACCGCGCGCAGCGTGTCGTTCTGCGCGCCGTAGAGGTTGCCCAGCGTGCGCCACGCCGTGGCATCGCGTGGATTGGCCGCCACCCAGTCGCGCAGCACGGGAATCATGGGCGCGGGCTGGCGTGTTGCGGCCGCGGCTTCCGCGGCCAGGATCATCTCGGGACGCTCCTTCGACCTGGCATCGAGCAAAGCGGCCGCTTTTGCCGGGGCTCCTGCGGCCAGTTCGATCTCTGCGTCGAGCCAACGCGCCTGCTTCGCCGCGGCAGGGTCCTCTGCTGTGCGCGCGACGAGCCGCTCGGACAGCGCGCGGGCGGCCTTGTAGTCGCGCAGTTCCTTGGCCGCGAGCGCCGCCGCGTAGAGCGTGCCGGCCTGCTGGGCCGCTGAGCTTTTCGCGAACTCTCCGCTGCCGGCCGCCTGGATCCACAGCCGCAGCACATCGACGCCCGGCCGCGTCAGCACGCGGGCGCGCGAAGCGATCATCGCGTGGTCCATGGCGAGCGGCAGCGCGGGGGCGGTGTCCATGCGGAACTGGAAGCGCCCCTGCATGTCGGAGATGCGCTCGGTCGTGAGTGGATGGCTGCGCAGGTACGGATAAGAGCCGTTGTCGTTCAGGCGCGAGGCGTACTGCAGCTTCTCGAACATGGCGGCAGCGCCCTGCGGCGCAAAGCCCGCCTGCGTCATCACGCCGAAGCCGATGCGGTCGGCCTCGCGCTCCATGTCGCGCGAGAAGCTCAGCTGGTTCTGCATGAAGAGCGCCTGGCTGCCCATGATCACCGCCTGGCCGGCGTCGCCGTTGCGGCTCTTGCTGGCGGCAATCATCCCGAGGATGAGGCCCGCGATCATCAGCGGCATCTGCTTGCCCTGCTTGCTCATCATCCGCGAGATGTGGCGCTGCGTGACGTGCGAGAGCTCGTGCCCGAGCACCGTCGCCAGCTCGTCGCGGCTGCCGACTGCGGCCACCAACCCGAGGTTCAGGCCCAGATAACCGCCCGGCAGCGCGAAGGCATTGATGTTGCGGTCGCGGCCCAGGAGGATCGTCCAGGCGAAGCGCTCGTCGAGTTCGGGCGTGAGCTCGCCGCGCGCGCGGGCGGCAGCGAGCAGGCGCTGCCAGATCTCCTGGACGTAGGCGGCGATCACCGGATCGTCGATGTAATCGGTGTCGCGGTACAGCTCGCGGGCGATCTGGTCGCCGAGCGTGCGCTCGGCGCTGGCGGTCATTTCACCGCCGTCGCCCAGGCCGGGCAGGATCGACTGCATCTGCGCGCTGGCGGGTATCGGCAGCAGGGCCTGGGCCGCTATCAAAACAGAAGCGCAAAGTGCGCGCAGGGCGGGCGTTGCAGTGGTCTTTGGCTTAGCGAAGGGAGTCAAGCGCGGCATTCCTCGTCCATGGCTCGGGCTCGTATGATGCACCCTCGAAACGAACGTTCACTCATGCGCGCCGCCCCGGGCAAGCGCGCACCGCAGTGCGAAGCACGAAGGTATCCCCATGACCACACTCACCCATTTCGACGCCCAGGGCCAGGCCCACATGGTCGACGTGGCCGCCAAGGCGGCGACCCACCGCGTGGCGGTCGCCACCGGACGCATCGAGATGCAGGCGGCAACGCTGGCGTTGATCGAATCCGGAACGGCGAAGAAGGGCGACGTGCTGGGGGTCGCGCGGATCGCGGGGATCCAGGCGGCCAAGAAGACGAGCGACCTGATTCCGCTGTGCCATCCGCTCGCGCTGACGCGGGTGGCGATCGGGTTTGCGCTGGCGGAAGGTGGGAGCGCGCCGCAGGTGGCTTGCACGGCGACCGTCGAGACCGTCGGGCCGACCGGGGTGGAGATGGAGGCGCTGACGGCCGTTCAGGTGGCGCTACTCACGATCTACGACATGTGCAAGGCGGTGGACCGGGGGATGCGGATCACGGATGTGCATGTGTTGGAGAAGCATGGGGGGAAGTCGGGGAGTTGGGTGGCGGAGTGATCAGGCTCGCGCGCCGACAGCTGACTACGGTGCGGATGCATCGCCCTGCTTGTTGTCCAGCCATTGGGCGAACTCGGCCGGAAAAGCGATTCTGAAACGCTCGGCCTGGACACGGGCCTCGTCGTCGCGCCCCAGCAGTTCGGCGCTTTCGATCAACTTGATGACGACGCGTGGTTCAGGTGAGAAATGCAGCGTGCGCTCGGCAAGCTCGTGCATCCTGGCTGCATTCGCTGGCGTCACGGTCGTGAGCGTGAGCTCGGCGAAATCCACCTGGCGCGAGAAAAGCCATGAACCCTTGAGCTTTGCGAGCGTGTCGTCCTCATACGCCGCCAGACGCTGGTCGCGCGGCAGATAGATTTGGCTGATACGGATGTAGTCCCAGCTGACGTAGCCCAAACCAACCAGTAGGGCCACGGCCGCCAATGAAGGCGACACATGGACCCCGAGCCACCCGTGCCTCGCACCCTGAGGCAATGGGCGGTCGGCCACAGCGGCCGGCCACAGAATCCCGAGACACAGCCCGAAGACCAACTGGAACGGCCCGTACCAGAGCGGATATTCGAGCAGGCTGTGCAGTACGATCGCGCCCAACATGCCCCACGCCATCAGGCGGGTGGGATCGCGTTCACGCCAAGGCCGGGCGGCCATCACCATCCAGATGAAACCGCCACAGATCAGCACCGCCGCGGGAATGCCCAGTTCGACGGCCAGATGCAGGGGCAGGTTGTGGGCGTTGTCGAGAATCTCGGTAAACCGCGCGCCCTCATACGCCGTGGTGAAGTGCGCAAAGCTCAGTTCGCCCCAACCCCATCCCGCCCAGGGATGCTGGGCGATCAGGGTGAGCACGTTGTGCCAGAGGACGAGTCGGCTGTGGTCGTCGGGGGCGCCAGTTTGCAGACGCTCCAACATCCCTTCAACATGCGCGCCACCGACGAATTCAGGCAATGCCCACGCTGCGACGAAGTAGAGCGGGATCATGAGCAACAGGACGACGGGGGATGGCAGCCTGAAATGACAATCGGCAGCCCCGAAATCGGTTTTCCGGCGTTCCCGTCGGGCAATCAAGCTCGCCACGCCGACGATCGATAGCAATTGCAACAAACCCGTGCGCGAAGTCGACGCTGCGGCTCCGATTAGCAAACCCAGCGCCGCCGCGATCAAAGCGCGGCGAGTGCGCACCGAGGTCTGATTGGCATACAGCCACAGCGCAGCAACAAAAGCCATGCTGATCAGTGTCGCGAACTGGTTACGCTGACGCAGGTTGCCGTAGGCTTGGCCCAGCCCAGGTGAGGTGGTCCAAGGAACAAGGGAAGCGGTAAGGCCGTAGTACTGAAGCACTCCAAGAATGGCATTCACCAAACCTCCAGCCAAGAGCCCCCCCGCGAGCGCGGCCGGCATGAGTGAACTCCCTCGAACCATTCCCGTGCCGACGCATGCGGCCGCAGCTATGCCCGCCAAGACGGCATAGACAGCTATCCAGGACGAGCTTCCGCCGGAATTGAACAACGGCGGGCCTGCCAATACCGCCACCAGGGCAAGGCAGATCCAACGACGTGGACTTCCCATTGGACCAGCGACAAGCAAAGCCGACAAGCACGCCCACGTCGTGAGCAACTGCCAAACAGTGACGGATGGGCCACCTACCAAAGGGCAGAGAAACGGAAAGGCAATCAGAGCGACACGCCAAAAAGTGATCGCCTGGGCTGATGCAGAACTCAATGCCATCCCGCGGATTGTGCCGACCGGTCAAGCCGACGAATGGTCCTTGGCGACAGATGAGTGGTTTTGCACAAAAATACAATTAGAGACATTCTTCAACAACTGTTTCTGAATTGTTTTACCCATGTCGGCTGTCGCCGGAAAGGTTTTTTTGATCATGCGGCAAATAGCCTGGCGACGGGCCGCTAGTGGACGCTACGGCTCTGCCGGCTTCACACTTATCGAGCTGCTAGTCACCATCGCCGTGTTGGCCGTGCTGGTGGCCGTGGCACTACCGAACATGCGCGATTTCGTGGTGAGCAACCGACTCTCTTCGAACGTCAATGGTTTCGTAGGACTGGTCAATCTCGCTCGAAGCGAAGCCATCGTTCGAAATCAGGACGTGATCATCTGTCCAAAGCGAGCGGGCGCTATCGGCTGCCAGTCAGGCAGCGATTGGCAGACGTTCGAGTTGCAGGCTTTTGTGGACGTCAACGGAGATGGTGATCGCGACGCAGCCGACGTACCTTTGAAGATTCTTGCGGCCGTCGATTCGGGCACGGGCCAAGCCGCATTCGAATCTTCTGGCGGCAGCGTCATATTCGGTAGCGCGGGCTTCGCGCGCACCGCTCGCTCTTTCAAGATATACGCCCCGTCGACGGATGCCAATTACAAGGCCCGCTTCGGACGCACTGTGTGCATCAGCAAGGCTGGCCGTGTGCGCGTCACCGCCTATACGGCGACCAGTTGCCCCGACTTCTAGCAACGCATCAACCACGATGACCATGAGTACTCCAAACGGCTCTCGCTCTCAGGCGGGGGCGACCTTGATCGAGGCGCTTGTTTCCATTGTGATCATGTCGTTCGGCCTGATCGGCGTCGCTGGACTGCAACTCGCTTCCCTGACTTTTCAGAAATCCGCTTGGTCCACGCATCGCGTGGCCGAACTGACCGGAAACTTTGCCGAACGGGTTCGGGCCAACCCCAAGGCCGGAGAGACTGATTACCAGTACACATCCGCCTACGCCACGGGAAAAGCGGCAACGCTCCCCACGTTGGGTTGCCGCACTTCCGGAACATGTACGCCTGCACAAATTGCGGCCGACGACATTGCGGGGCTTCTTCAAAAAGCGCAGACCTCCCTACCCCAGGGATCGATGCAGGTCACCGGCACGAAATCAGGCGGCTTTGTCATCAACGTGATGTACTTCGACAAGGACTTCGTGCAATCGAACGGGGCGCCTGGCAGGTCTCAGGTCTGCAGCGCCAGCCTGACAGGTATGGATTGGCGCAACTGCTGCCCTACCGCCGAAGACGGCGTGCGCTGCCGTCGTTTCTCGATCACCCCTTGATCAGCGATTTGTTGACTCTATGAACACTCGACACCCACCGCGCGGCAAACGCCAAAACAGAGGCGTCACGCTGATCGAGCTGATGGTCGGTATTGCAATCGGCCTGATCGTCGTCGCGGCCGCCTCGGCCATCCATCTCTATTCGAAGCGGTCGTACAGTGCCGTGTCCGAGAACTCGCAGATGGAAGAGAACGGCCGCTTCGCTCTCGATCTCATCACCAAGTACATCCAGAGCGCCGGCTTCGTGATGATCGACCCTACTGCACCTGATGCCCAGATGCCGCTGGCAGACAAACTGGACGGATGCGCCTTCGGCTTCGTCAACGCCGCCGCCGCGACCTCGCTTGCAGACCTGGCTTGCCGGACAGCCGCACCTGCCGGCGTAATGCCATCAGCTTCGATCGTTACGCGCTACGAGACGGATGCATTCGCTTCCAGTGCAGGCAAACAGCAAGGATTCGGCTGCACCAATGAAGCTGCCGCAAGCAAGCAGAAATTCGGTGTTCAGAGCTACGAGGCTCGCGCCTATGTCTTCATTTCGACGATCAGCGTGCAGACGCCTGGCGGAACGAAATCGATGGGGCAACTGAGCTGCGTTTCCGACAGCACGCCCGTCGTGGATGGTGTGCGCGGCACGGCGTCCTTCCAGGTACAGCCCCTCGTACCCGGGATCGAACAATTGTCCGTCGGCTATGTGTCCTCGAAAGGCGCTCTGGTCGCCAAGCCGACGACAACCGCTGCATGGCAAGACATTGCCGCAATCGAACTGTGTGTTCTTGCCAGAACAATACAGACCGCTGGCAATGACTCGGGCACCCAGTACACAGACTGCTACGGCAACTCAATTTCATCGGCTCCTTCGGAGAGCTATCGAACGCTGCGCACGACGGTTGCGCTGAGAAATACCGCCTCGCTATGAACATGTCGCACAGCGCCCGCCGCTTTTCTGTCGCCTCGTTGCGTCGCCAGCGAGGGTTATCGCTTTTCATGGTGATGATCTTCCTTGTCATCCTCAGCATCCTTGGCGTCACAGCGATTCAGAGCTCGACGTTCTCGGCACTCATCGCCGGTAACGAGGCCGATCGCACCTTGGCATTTCAAGCGGCCGAGTCTGCGCTGCGTGATGCCGAGAAAGACATCGCCGGCGCATGCGCAGCTGCCAATTGCCGCACGACGCCCATTTCGCCGGAAACCGCCGACATCTTCACGGCGGCTTGCAACGACGGCCTTTGCTTGCCCAACGATACGGCGCCCGTATGGGAACAAAAGACAAACTGGTTGACCACTGCCGGCAGCGGCAAGGCGGTGGTTTACGGCACCTACACGGGCGCGGCTGCTTTGCCTGTCGTCTCGCAACAACCCCGATATCTCATCGAGTATTTCAAGCTCGGCGAGGCCTTTGTGTTCCGCGTATCCGCTGTCGGATATGGCGCCAAAGACAGCACCCAAGTCATGCTCCAAACTTCTGTGAAAGCGTTGAAATGATCTATTGCCACATTCAACGGCTCCACCGCATTTTCGCGGCGATCCTTCTCCTGGCGATTGCCGTGTTCGCAATGCCGGCGGCCGCGGTCAATTTCACGCCGCTCCCGCCCTATCTGACAGAGACCAAAGGATCGCCGATGGTGATGCTCAATCTGTCTCGAGACCATCAGCTCTTCTATAAGGCTTACAACGAGTTCTCCGATCTCGATGGCGACGGCGTGGTCGAGACGCAGTACAAGCATTCGTACAACTACTACGGGTACTTCGACAACCAGCGCTGCTACCTGTACTCCACCGCCAACAACCGCTATGAGTCTGCACGCAAAGTCGGCACCGACAGGTATTGCGGGCAAGCTGGGGAGTGGAGCGGCAACTTCCTGAACTGGGCGACCATGACGCGCATGGACGTGGTCCGTCGAATTCTCTACGGCGGCTATCGCAGCACCGACGGCAATGCGACCACGGGCACGACCGTGCTGGAACGCGCGCACCTGCCGACCGACGCACACGCATTCGCCAAGTACTACGCCGGCTCCGACATCGCGAAGCTGACCCCCTTCAACGAAGCCGAAATCACTATCTGCAACGCAACCTTCAGAAACGGCACGAACCAGTATTCACACAATGCGCCCGGCTTGCCTCTCATGCAGGTCGCCAGGGGCAACTACTCGCTGTGGAATGCAAACGAGCGGTGGCAGTGCTATTGGTCAGGTCCGGCGAAGACCGACACGCTGAACAACGCCAAAGACGGCATCGCCAACGGCAATCAAGCGGCAGTGACCGGCATCAATGCACAAGGTGGCAACCCCAGTCGCAATAATCAAGGACTCGGGACCGGCATCGAAAAGGGCACCTATGTCGTGCGCGTCGAGGTCTGCAACCCCGGCACGGGCGGCGCCGCATCGTTAACCACCGACGAGTCGAGTCGGTGCAAGCTCTATCCCTCCGGAAAGTACAAGCCGATCGGGCTTCTCCAAAAATATGGCGAGCGCAACGAAGCTGCATTTGGGTTGCTGACCGGCAGCTTCGACAAGAACATTTCGGGTGGGGTTCTACGCAAGAACATCTCGACATTCAGCAACGAAGTCGATCCCCTTACGGGCCAGTTCGTCACCTCGGCCACGGGCAACGGCATCGTGAAGAACCTGAACGCCATGAGGATCTACGGTTACGACTACAGCGACGGGACTTATACGGGGCTCGATCAGTGCAATTTCGAGACCATTGGCTTGACGGAGGGAAAGTGCACGAGCTGGGGTAACCCGATTGGCGAGATGTATCTCGAATCTCTTCGGTATCTCGCGGGCAAGACAACGCCGACGACTGCTTTCGCAACGCCGGATGCCAAAGGCCTGGCGCTGGGCATGACCGTTGAAACATGGATCGACCCTTTTAACGACACGACAGTGGCCACCTTTGGCGAACGCACGTGCAGGCGCTCCAGCATCATCAACTTCAATGCCAGCGTGACGTCGTACGATTCCGACCAGTGGACCAACGACATTGCCGGAATGGACGTAACCGCTCTCACCGATCGCATCGGCAGCGCGGAAGGCCTCTATGCCACGGGAACCAAGTGGACGATCGGCCGCACGGCTACCGACACCAATAATTTCTGCAGCGACAAGACACTCACCGCCCTGTCCGGCGCGGCGGGCATATGCCCCGAAGCGCCTACGGGCTACGGCGGCTTCAAGATTGCGGGGGCGGCGCTCTATGCTCACACGAACAGGATCAGAACGGATATCGCCGCACCTGCCAACAACACACGGGCGTTCAGGGTCAACACCTACGGCGTGGCCCTGGCCACCTCAACGCCCCGTATCAGCATTCCGGTTCCCGGCGCGGCGGGCAAGTTTGTTGTCATCCAGCCCGCTATGCGGCTTTTCAAGGAGACGGGCGGCGGCGGCGCGTTGGTGGATTTCCGAGTCGTGAATCAAACCGCGACCAGCGGCAAGTTCGTGGTCCAGTGGGAAGACTCGGAACAAGGCGGCGACTATGACCAGGATTTGTGGGGCACCCTGGAGTACACCGTCGATACTGCGAACAAGAGAATCAGCGTCACTACATTTGCGGCATCGCAGTCCACCGGTGGGGCGATTGGCTTCGGGTACGCCATCACCGGAACCGCCGGCAAGGACGGCGTACACATTCACTCGGGTATCAATAACGCGACGTTCACAGACCCTGTAAGCATTGGTGGCATCGTCACGCCGGCGACCAAGGTCAATGCCAGTGGCGGCTGCAACGCCTGCACGGTCGGAGACCCAAAAACCACGGCCGTCTACACCATGAGCGGCGTGTCTGGCGCTCAGTTGCGCGATCCACTCTGGTATGCCGCAAAGTACGGTGGCTTCGACACGGCACAAGTGCCGTCGTACAGTCCCGGAGCGGTGTTGCCGGCCGCCGCCTGGGATTCGAAGAAGACCGACGGCTCCCTCGGCGCCGACGGCGTGCCCGACAACTTCTTCTACGCGGTCGATCCAGGCGAACTCGAGCAGTCGCTCAACGATATCTTCGCAGCCGTGCTGACGGCCGGCGGCGCGGCGCCAACGGCCTCGGCCGCTTCGCGAACGCAAGCGGGGGGCTACATCTACGCGAGTACCAACAGCATCAAGCCCAAGGCCGTCGGCAGCGCCGTCGATGCGGACGGCAGCGGGCAGCTGCTGCGCTACAGCTTCAACACGGATGGCAGCCTGAAGGGCAACGAGGATTGGAGAGCAGGTGACTTCCTGAACGCGGACAGCGCCGGCACCGGTTGGCGCGACACGCGCAAGATCCTGTCCCTGTCGGATACCGCTCCGATCGCCTTTGCCTGGGATTCTCTGTCGAACAGGCAAAAAAATGCGTTGATGCAAAACCCGGCCAACCCATCCATCGACACCGCGGCAATCGGTGCCAACCGGTTGGCCTGGCTGCGAGGGGACAACAGCAACGAAACAGTCACGGGTATCAATGCTTTGCGTATCCGGCCTGGCAGCAAGCTGGGGGCCATCATCAGCTCCACGCCGTGGTACATCAGTGCGCCGGCGGCGGGCTATACGAACGCGCAGTACGGCGGCGGATATGGGGCGTTTCGCACAGGCATCAAGGCAGCGAACGGTGGCACTGACCGCGCCACGCTTTTTGTCGGCGCCAATGACGGCATGCTGCATGCCTTCGACGGGAACACCGGACACGAACTGTTCGCCTACGTGCCGCGTGCGATGTACACGACGGCCGGCGCGCCGCCCTACTCCAAGCTTTCAGCCATCTCCGCCAAGGACTTCAACTTGGGAGACAGTGCGAACAAGCTCACGGTGGACGGCAGCGTGATGACAGCGGACGTCAAGGTCGGCGGCACATGGTCGACCTACCTCTTCGGCGCCTTCGGACGAGGCGCGCGTGGCATCTACGCGTTGAACGTGACCAAGCCGAACACGGTGTCCGAAGCGTCTCCGGCAGACGTGGTGAAGTGGGAATTCACCGAAGCGGCCGACACCGACATGGGCTACATCACCGGAAGGACCAACACCCGTTCCAACGGCCAGCCCTTCCAGACCGGGTACATGGCCAACGGCAAATGGGCTGCCATCTACGGCAACGGCTACAACAGCACCAGTGGCAGAGCTGCACTGTTCATCGTATTTGCGGATGGCCCGACATCGCCCAGCTCGACCACCTGGACTCCAAACACCCAGTACGTCAAGATCCTCACGCCCCTGGTGGCAGGCGATGGCGCGGACAACGGAATGGCCTCGCCGACGGCGGTCGACACCAACAACGACGGTGTCATCGATCGTATTTATGCCGGCGATTTGAAGGGCAACGTCTGGAAATTCGATGTTTCGAATCCAAACCCAGCCGAATGGAAGATTGCCAATACCCTGAACGGAACCGCGGTGCCTCTTTTCAAGGCGACGACGGTTGTTGCGTCGGGCACTACGTCGACCACGGTTCCGCAGCCGATTACCACACCCATCGTGCCGTTCGCGCACCCGCTGGGCGGCTATCAACTGTTCTTTGCCACGGGCAAAGCGCTGGAGAGCAACGATTACCCGATGTCGGTAGTGCGTACCAACACCATGTACGGCATCTACGACAAGCCCGGCACGACGTCGACGCTGACAACAGGCAAGACACATCTGGTCCAGCAGACCGTCACTTTCGCCGACGGCTACAGGTTCATCACGAACAATGCTGTCGACTACAACGGTGCCGATCTGGGTTGGTATGCCGATCTCCCAGTCAGTTCGGAAGGCGTCGTCTTCAATCCGTTTTTCGAGGATTCGGCTCGCGTGAACGTACGTTCTCTGGCACCTGCGGCGACCTCCGACGGCTGCCGTTTCGATGGAACTTCATTCGATATGACACTCAACCCCATAACGGGCACAGCCATCGTCGGTGCTTTCCCCAATTCCACCGTCGTGACCAATGGCGCGATCGGCGTGAGCAATCTGAACTACTTCGAAGGCACGGGTGGCGGCAAGCTCCCGGTGCCGGCATCCCAGGTACCCGCCGACCCCGGCAACGGCGGGACGGACCCTTCAGCAACGCCTTTGATGTGCCAAGGACAGTGCGTGTTCCGTACCAATATTGCGGGAGGCGACGGAAAACCGAAGATTCTGCAGACCTGCGGCGCTTGCAATAGCGGTCGTTTGACCTGGCGCGAAATCTTTAGAAACCGTTGAGATCGCCATGATTAAAAGTATGAAAAAACCCTCGGTGCGACCTCGCGGTTTTACGCTGATCGAATTGATGATCACGGTGGCTGTGATTGCCCTCCTCGCTGCAATCGCGCTGCCTTCTTACGGGGAATACGTTCGCCGATCACAGCGCGCGGAAGCTCGCGTTGAAATACTCAGGGCGGAAGGCTGGCTGGAGCGTTTTTATACCGAGAACAACCGCTATGCCAACAACGCTGCCAACAACGCGAACACGACGGCTGCCTCTATGTTCACGCAGGTGCCGAATACGGGTTCGGCGCGCTACAACATCGTGTTCACAGTGACGGCGACCACGTACCTCGTTGAGGCCGTACCGACGGGATCGTTAAGCGGAGACGTCTGCGGGACATATCAGAAAACCAATATCGCCGCATTGACATCCACAGCTAACAATCCCGCCAAGTGCATGAAGTAAACGTTGTTGCCAAACGCTGGATTGCTGCAATGATCACAGTGCAGAAAGTTTTTCTTTAACTGCATTTCTAAGTTGTTCGTCAAATATGAAGAAAAGATAGAGGCTGCCAAGCCGGTCAGCCTTCTTCGGAACTTTTTGAACGAATGCTCAGGAAGTTATCTTGAGTAGGTGCAAAGATTCGAGTGCATATGGTGCACCGAATCGAATTGGTGCCGGCAAACCGTGGCGACCATCACTCTCTTCGTGGAATTAGAGATTAACCATGAAGCTTGGGTGATTTGGCGAAGCTAGCTCTTCACGTCGCGCGATGACCGCATAAAGCACCGCGCGCCAATTGGCATGCCTTGTATACAGTGATCAATATCCACTTCTGCGTGGTTTACAAGGATGTTGGCCAGCGTAGCTCACCATGCCTATACTTTCCCGTTAACGGCGCTATGACAATACCTTTGACGCCCATGTTTAATAGGTGACGGCCGACGGCAATTCGATGCAGATCACACCCTCTTGCCATACTGCTGAGCTACGCGCACATTAAGCACGTCTGCACTGACCTGCAAGCTCAGAATTAACCAATGAGGTTGAACGGTACATTCAGACCTCGTGCGCGAGTGAGCGCCGTATTCATCCCCTCATTTCAAGGCATCGCACGCGCGCATACAGCCCTGAAGTCTATCGGCACGACCTCCATTAGCCACGTGCCACGCCTCCTCGCTGCTTAATACTTGTCTTGGCTGCTGTGTTGAGAAGTTTATAAGGGCTTGAAGCGCCGCTTCATCGGCACCGACTGAAGCAGTCGCGCACACCAAGGTGATCATCATTCGTCAATGAATCGATTTGTCTCGTGATGCCGTACGGTGCGTATTATTTCTGGAGATTGCTGGACCGAAAAATAGGTCAACTCGGCATTCTTTAATTCGAGGCCGTCGAAAATTTTCAAACTCTATCTATACTCTCCAGGTTTGGAGTCCGCACATATCTCGCGACACGACACGACACGACCCGTGCATAAATCCGGTATGGCGCAGCCAAGAAGTATCGCGGTAAATAACAAAAAAGCCGCCCGAAGGCGGCTTTACTAGTGCGCGTTTTAGGCGCAATCAATATTTATCGACCCGTCGTCTTCACGTAATTGCCCAGAGTGTCGGTAGCGGTTGCAATGCATTCAATATTGCCACTCGTGTTGATCTTGCAGTCGGCGTTATAGACCAACGACTTCGCTTCGGCTGTGCCAGTGAAAGCGATGTTCACCTTACCGGGAGTTGGAGTTGCGCCCGCAGTCGCAGCCGTCCCGACCAAAGCTACCCCAGCGGCAGTTGAATACTTGGGCTGCGGCAGCTGGGTACCAGCGAATCCATACTTCTGCAGTTCTGCCAACGAGTCGCAAAGAGTACCGTCGCCAGCCGAGTCGTCCATACATGCCTTGATGGCGGACTTGACGCCCTCAACTTCAGTGATGTTGACCGCCCACTTCGACTTCACGATGTAGTCCTGATAAGCAGGCAGAGCCACAGCAGCCAAGATACCAATGATCGCCACAACGATCATCAATTCGATAAGGGTAAAGCCGGCCTGTGCGCGGCGGGCGATCTTGCGAACGTTCATGATGAGAAAACTCCAGGTTGGTTAGTGAGCCCGGGAACCAGCCCGGAGCGCAGTACCTTCCGCAGCATCCGTGCCACCCGGTTTCCCCGCCCGTGGTGACCGAAAGCGTCAATTTTGTTCACGTTTGCGTTACACCATGTGACACAACTTGCTTCCAGACGCTACAAGCGGTGACAAATTTGTCATGCCGCCCTGCCTGACGCAGGGTCAGAAAGTCAGGATCCCATCTGCCTTCAGCCAGCGGATATCCCGCTGCGCCAACCCCGCCACCTGGCGCCCCGCCAGCGCCTCGATCTGGCTCATGATCTCTTCGGTTTCGGCCGGCTTGGTGTGGGTGATGTAGATCGGGTAGTGCTTGCCCGGATCGATGTGCGACAACTCATCGGCCAGCACCTCGGGAGACAGGTGCAGGCTGCGCTCCGCCAGGGCCTGCTCGCGGCTGCTGAATGCCGTTTCGATGACCAGCATGGCCACGTCGAGCGCGTTGACGCGGTCCCAGAAGGGCGCGTTGCGCTCGGTGTCGCCGCTGAAGACCCAGTGGGCGCCGCCGGTGGCGCGGCGCACGGCAAAGCCGCACGCCGGTACGGTGTGGACGGCCGGCAGCACCTCGATGAGCTTGGGCGCGCTGGTGCCCAGTTGCAGCATCTGCCCGACCGAGATGTCATGAAAGCTCACGAACGGCGCTTCGGGGCTGGGAATGCTCTCGAAATCGGGCCAGATGACGTTGTTGAACACATGCGCCCGCAGCGCCTCGATGGTGGCGCGCAGCGCATGCACGCGCAGCGGCCGGGTGCGGCGGCTGCCGACGGCGTCGAGCATCAAGGGGAGTGCGGCAATGTGGTCGAGATGGCTGTGCGTGAGCACGACATCGTCGATCTGCGCCATTTCGTCGAGCGTGAGGTCGCCGACACCGGTGCCCGCATCGACGAGCAGGTCCGTGTCGACCAGGAAAGAGGTCGTGCGGCAGTCTTTGGCAATGGCGCCTGAGCAACCCAGCACGCGAACCTGCATTGTGAGAGACCCCTCGTCTGTGTCTGTCGTCATTTGGTATCGAACCGGGTTGCGCCGTCCCAGCCCGGGTCTTGCGGCCGCAACGCCATCGAGGCTAATCGCTGGGCGTAGAGCTGGTAAAGGACTTTTTTCGCGTCGGCCGCGAGCAGGGGGGCGAGCAGGTTCCGGCCGGTGGCCCAGTCCTGGCGGCGGTAGGCCGCGAGCACCTGGGCCCAGCGCTGGAGCTGCCCGGTTCGCTGCGCCGCAATGGCGGCTTCGGTGCTGAGCGGCGTGAAGACGGCCACGGCCTGCGCCCTGCCCTTGACGAGCACGCTGTCGAGCTCCTGCCAGTTGCAGTCGGGCGCGAGGTCGCGCGTGGTGCCGCTGGCGACGATCTCGACGCCGTAGTGCGCGCTCAGGCCTTCGAGCCGCGATGCGAGATTGACCGCGTCGCCGACCACGGTATAGCTGCGCCGCGCGGCCGAGCCCATGTCGCCGACGCTCATCACGCCGCTGTTGATGCCGATGCCCACGCTGATCTCGGGGCGTCCGCTCGCGCGGTGGATGCGGTTGATGTCGCGCACGGCGTCGGCCATGTCGAGCGCCGCGCGCACGGCGAGCGCTGCGTGCTCGCGCGTGTCGATCGGCGCGCCCCAGAAGGCCATGACGCAATCGCCCATGTACTTGTCGACGGTCCCGCGGTGCGCGCTGATGACGTCGGTGAGCCGGCTGAAAACCGTGTTCAGGAAGGCCTGCAGTTCGGCCGGCGCCATCTGCTCGGACATGCGGGTGAAGTCGCGCATGTCGCAGAACAGGACGGTCATCTCCTTGCTCTCGGCGCGCATGCTGTAGCGGCCGGGGCGCACGAGCATTTCGTCGACGAGCTGCGGCGGCACGTAGGTGCCGAAGATGCGCACCAGCCCGCGCCGCGCGCGCGATTCGACGAAGTAGCCCCAGCTCATGTTGAGCACGAAGGCCAGCGCCGTCATGACGAGCGCCGAGGCGAGCGGCAGCACGAGGCTGTGGCTCGCGCAGAGCCAGATGTTCAGGCCGGTCAGCGCCGCGGCCGTTCCTACGCCCAGCAACACGGCGCGCGAAGCCGACAGCAGCGACAGCCCGATTGCCAGTGCGAGCCCGGCGACCAGCACCGTCAGCACCTCGTAGCCGGGCGCGTAGTCCGGCACGGCAATCAGGCGGTTGTCGAGGAGGCCCGAGACGATATTGGCGTGCAGCTCGACACCCGGAAACGCTGCGCCGGCGGGGGTCGCGCGCAGGTCCTGCAGGCCCGGTGCCGTGGCGCCCATGAGCACGATCTTGCCCTTGAGTTCGCCGGGCGCGAGCCGGCCGTCGAGCACGTCGGCGGCGGCCACATAGCGGAACGAGCCGCCATGGGGACCGCCGGGTCCGCGAAACGGGACCTGCATGCTGGCGGTCTGGTCGACCGGAACGCGCAGGCGCCCGACGGCCAGCGATTCGAGCCGCGGCGCGGCGCCGGCCGATGCGAAGACCGGCTGCACCGGCGGTGACCCATTGGCCAGCCGGTAGACGGCGAGGCCCAGCGATTCGTAGTAGCCGGGCCGGGCCTGTTCGCCCTCGTAGCGCGCGATGAGCGGCACGCTGCGGATGGCGCCGTCGACGGACTCGCCGACCAGCGTGTTCAGGAAACCCGCGACCGGCGCGGCCTGCGCCAGCACGGGCAGGCTGGCGCCGAAACCGTTCCATGCCGTGGCATAGGTACCGCCGGCAGGAAAGGCGTCGGCCGGCAGCAGCGGCACCGCCGGCAATTGCCCTTTGGTGCTCGGCGCCAGCGTCTGGGTGAAGTAGTAGCCGAGCGCGATCTGCCGGCCGCGCAGGGCCTCGGCGAGGGTCGCGTCGTGATCGAGCGTGGGCGCGAGCCGTTCGACTTCGGCAGCGAGTCCCGTCATGTAGCGCAACGGCCCGCTTGCGATCTGGCGCAGCCTCGCGAGTCCGGAACTCCGGTCGGGCTCGAGGAACATGACGTCGAATCCGAGCACGGCCACCTGCTGGCGGTTCAGGAGCTCGGTGGTGAGGCGGGCGATCGTGTCGCGCGGCCAGGGCCACTGTCCCTGGCGCGCGAGGCTCGCGTCGTCGACATCGACGATCACGACGCGAGTGTCCAACGTGCGCGGCATGGTGGCGCGCAGGCGGATGTCGTAGATCAGGCGGTCGAGGCGCTCGACGACCGACAGCTGCCAGATGCCGCTGGCATGCGCCAGTGCCAGCAGGACCGGCAGCAGCGTGATGGCAATGCGCGGCCAATGCTGCCGCAGCGCGTTCATGGCGTCTCGTTCAGCCGGCCTGCGCCGCGCCGGAAAAGGAGAAAAAGCTCAGACCCGGACGAACTGCATGCGCGTGGCGCCGCCCAGCTCGAGCACATCGCGCTCCTGCAGGGCGACGGCATCGGTGCCGAGCACCGCGCCGTTGAGCGTGACGTCGCCCACGACGCTTGCCGCCACATAGCCCTGCCGGCGGCGCGTGACCACCGCGACGGCCACACCGGGCTTGCCGATGGTGGTGACCACTTTCTGCAGCGGCACGTCCTGGAGGTCCTGGCCATCCTGGCCGTTGCGGCCACCGGAGAGCACGCGAAGCATCGGGATGCCGAGCTCGATGAGCGCGCCGGATTCGGTAGGCGCCGAAGACAGCGGAATGGAGGTGGAAAACTCGCCCGGCGCGCTGTGCGGCGAGGCCGGACCGGCAGGCAGGGTGCTGCGGGCGCGAAAGTGGATCCGGCAGCCGCCGACCTCGATGACGTCGTTGTCCTGGAGCATCTGCTTCTGGACGGCCAGCGCATTGACGTAGGTGCCGTTGGTGCTGTTGAGATCTTCAATTTGGACTTCGCCGCCGCTCATGTGCAGCACCGCATGCTCGCCGCTGACCGCCAGGTTGTCGATCACGATGTCGTTGTAGGCGCGCCGTCCGAGCGTCGTGCGGTCCTTGGCGATCGCCACTTGCCCGATGACGACGCCATCGACCGAAATGATCATTTTCGGCATTGCCGACTCCCCCAGTGCAGAACTGTATCGAGCGCAGGCGCGGCGGCGATGGGCCGTCCCAGCCTGCTACCTGGCCATGCGGGACGTGTCGCCAACGTCCGCTTTGGCCAGAACAACCGAAATGTTGTCCCGGCCGCCATTGTCGTTTGCAATTGCAACCAAAAGTTGCACTTTTTTCTGAAGGCCGACATCGTGTCCTAAAAGCGTGAAAAGCTGCGCATCGGTAATCATCTCGCTCAGCCCGTCGGAGCAAAGCATATAGAGATCGCCGGGTCTTGCGCTGTGTTCATGCATCTCCAGCAAGACTTGGGCCTCCACGCCGACCGCCCGGGTCACGAGGTTCCGGGTGGGCGAATTCAGGGCTTCTTCGGCGGTGATGGCGCCGGCGTCGAGCTGCTGCTGGCGCAGCGAATGGTCGCGCGTGAGCAGTTCCAGCTTGTTGTTGCGCACGCGGTAGCAGCGCGAGTCGCCGATGTGGCCGACCAGCACGCGCTGCGGCTGGAAAGCCGCCAGCACCAGCGTCGTTCCCATGCCCTGCAGTTCCTCGCGGGTCCTGCCGGCATGGAGGATCGACGCATTCGCCTCGTCCGCCGCGGCCTGCAGGGCCCGGCGCACCACGCGCGCCGGCGCCTGGTGCCCGGCCGCCTGGGCAAACCACCGGCCGAAACTGCCGTGCACCAGCGAGACGGCCATGGCGCTCGCCACCTCGCCGCCCTTGTAGCCGCCCATGCCGTCGGCCAGCACGGCCAGCCCGAGCGCGGGATCGACGTGCACGGCATCCTCGTTGTGGGCGCGCACGCGCCCGACATCCGTCAGCGCGGCGAACTCCCAGCACAGCGCCGGCCGGCTGGAGAAAAGGGAAGCGCCGACGCTCGCCATGGTCTGCAGGCGTCGACCGAGCGAACGCTCAGTGTGCGGCGGCGTGGGCGCGCCGCTGCATCAGGCGGCCCAAGGCCACGACGAGCACCGCGCCGGCTGCCGCCGCCGCGTAGTGCAACCAGGGGTTGGCCACCAGCACGTCGCGCAGCGCGACGTCGCTCACGATGGTCTCGCCGCCGACCCAGCCGATGAGCGCGGCACCCAGCATGACGATGATCGGGAAGCGCTCCATGAGCTTGATCATGAGCGTGCTGCCGAAAATGACCAGGGGAATGCTGATCGCCAGGCCCAGGATCAACAGGACCATGCTGCCCTGCGCGGCCGCGGCAACGGCGATCACGTTGTCCAGGCTCATCACCAGGTCGGCCAGGAGGATGGTGCGCACCGCGACCATCATGCTGCCGTATTCCTTGGATTCGCCGCCGCCGTCGTCTTCCTCGCTCAGCAGTTGCAGGCCGATCCAGAGCAGCAGCAGGCCGCCGACGATCTGCAGGTAAGGCAGCGCCAGCAGCTTGGCCGCCACCACCGTCAGCACGATCCGCAGCACCACGGCCGCGCCCGAGCCGAACAGCACGGCCTTTTTCTGCTGCGCGGGCGGCAACGAGCGCGCCGCCATGGCGATCACCACGGCGTTATCGCCCGAAAGAATGATGTTGATCCAGATGATCTTGACCAGACCGATCCAGAAATCTGTGCTTTGAAGGAGTTCCATGTCTCTGATCCCACTGTGTTTTATTTGAAAAGAGCGCCCGCAATCCGGTGCGGGCGCTCTTTTGCTTCTGCGTGGTCCTTGCGTGACCCAGCTCTTCGGCCGGTGTCGTAGCGCCGCCTCTTACAGCTTGGCCTTGAGCAGCTTGGCCAGTTCCGAGAAGTTGCGCGTCACGGTGAAGCCGCACTCTTCCATGATGGCGAGCTTGGCGTCGGCCGTGTCGGCACCGCCCGAGATCAGCGCGCCGGCGTGGCCCATGCGCTTGCCGGGAGGGGCGGTGACACCGGCGATGAAGCCGACGACCGGCTTCTTCATGTGTTCCTTGCACCAGCGGGCTGCGTCGGCTTCGTCGGGGCCGCCGATTTCGCCGATCATGATCACGGCGTCGGTGTCCGGATCGTCGTTGAAGGCCTTCATCACGTCGATGTGCTTCAGGCCGTTGATCGGGTCGCCGCCGATGCCGACCGCCGACGATTGGCCGAGGCCGATTTCCGTCAGTTGAGCCACGGCTTCGTACGTCAGGGTGCCCGAGCGCGAGACCACGCCGATGCGGCCCTTGCGGTGGATGTGGCCGGGCATGATGCCGATCTTGATTTCGTCGGGCGTGATGAGGCCGGGGCAGTTCGGGCCCAGCAGCAAGGTCTTCTTGCCGCCGGCCGCTTCCTTGGCCTTCATCTTGTTGCGCACTTCGAGCATGTCGCGAACGGGGATGCCTTCGGTGATGCAGATCGCCAGGTCCAGGTCGGCTTCGACGGCTTCCCAGATGGCGGCCGCGGCGCCTGCCGGCGGCACGTAGATCACCGACACGGTGGCGCCGGTTTGCGAAGCGGCTTCCTTCACCGAACCGAAGATCGGGATGTTGAAGATCGACTCGCCGGCCTTCTTCGGGTTCACGCCGGCCACGAAGGCGTTCTTGCCGTTCGCGTATTCCTGGCACTTCTCGGTGTGGAACTGACCGGTCTTGCCGGTGATGCCTTGCGTGATGACTTTGGTGTCTTTGTTGATATAGATCGACATGACTTTTTCCTTAGGCCTTCTTGACTGCTGCGACGACCTTCTGGGCCGCGTCCGCCATGGTGTCGGCGCTGATGATCGGCAGGCCCGAATCGGCCAGCAGCTTCTTGCCTTCGACTTCGTTGGTGCCCTTCATGCGAACGACCAGCGGCACTTGCAGGTTCACGGCCTTGCAGGCTGCGATCACGCCGGTGGCGATGGTGTCGCACTTCATGATGCCGCCGAAGATGTTCACGAGGATGGCTTCCACGTTCTTGTTCTTCAGCATGATCTTGAAGGCTTCGGTGACCTTCTCGGGGGTGGCGCCGCCGCCCACGTCCAGGAAGTTGGCCGGCTCGCCGCCGAACAGCTTGATGGTGTCCATGGTGGCCATGGCCAGGCCGGCACCGTTCACCAGGCAGCCGATGTTGCCGTCCAGCGAGATGTAGGCCAGGTCGAACTTGGAAGCCTCGACTTCGGCTGCGTCTTCTTCGTCGAGGTCGCGCAGGGCCACGATGTCGGGGTGGCGGAACAGCGCGTTGCTGTCGAAGTTGAACTTGGCGTCCAGCGCCATGACGTTGCCCTTGCTGTCACGGTTGAGCGGGTTGATCTCGACCAGCGAGGCGTCCGTCTCCATGTAGCAGGTGTAGAGCTTCTTGAGGATGTCGACGGTCTGGGCGACCGAGTCGGCCGGCATGCCGATGCCGTCGGCGATTTCCTTGGCTTGCGCGTCGGTCAGGCCGTCCTTGGGATCGGCGTAGACCGTGATGATCTTCTCGGGGGTGGAGTGGGCCACTTCCTCGATGTCCATGCCGCCTTCGCTCGAAGCGATGAAGGCCACCTTCTGGGTGGCGCGGTCGGTCACGGCGGAAACGTAGTATTCCTTGTTGATGTCGGCGCCATCTTCGATGTAGAGGCGGCGCACCTTCTGGCCTTCGGGGCCGGTCTGGTGGGTCTTGAGCTGCATGCCTAGGATTTCGCCGGCCAGCTTCTTGACGTCTTCGATCGACTTGGCGACCTTGACGCCGCCGCCCTTGCCGCGGCCACCCGCGTGGATCTGGGCCTTGACGACCCAGACCGGGCCTCCAAGTTTCTGGGCGGCCTCGACCGCCTCCTGGACCGTATAAGCCGGAATGCCGCGCGGCACCGGCACGCCGAACTTGGCAAGGATTTCCTTGCCTTGGTACTCGTGAATCTTCATGAGGGATGTCTCTCGGAAGGAGGAGGTTGAGAACGGGAGATCTGGGGTCTGAGGCTTCTTTGGCTCTGTTGCTCGCGGGCGACGGCAGCCTGACGGCTGGGGGCGGCGAACAACCGCGGACTGTATCATGGTGCGCCGCACCAATACTCGACGTGCGGTTGCGGTCAATACGTACTTTCTTCTAGTCCCTCTACGCACACTCCGATATGGCCAAGGTTTTCATCGACGGCGAAGCCGGCACCACCGGCCTTCAGATTCGCGAACGGCTGCAGACGATGCCGCAGATCGAGCTCGTGAGCATCGCGCCCGAGCTGCGAAAAGACGTGAACGCCAAGCGCGAGCTGATGGCCGGCGTCGATCTCGTGGTGCTCTGCCTGCACGACGACGCGGCCCGCGAATCGGTCGCGCTGATCGACCAACTCCCGGGCAAGAAACCCAAGATCATCGACGCCTCCACCGCGCACCGCGTGGCGCCGGGCTGGGTGTTCGGCTTTCCCGAACTGGTCGAAGGCCACTGGCAGGCCGTGGCCGCGGCCGACCGTGTCGGCAACCCCGGCTGCTACGCCACCGGCGCGATCGCCATCGTGCGTCCGCTGGTCGACGCTGGCATCCTGCCAGTCGATTTCCCGGTGTCGCTGCCCTCGGTGAGCGGCTATTCGGGCGGCGGCCGCGCCATGATCGAAGAGTACGAGAGCGGCAAGGCGCCGCTGTTCGAAACCTACGCGCTGGGCCTCAAGCACAAGCACATCCCCGAAATCATGGCGTACACCGGCCTCACGCGCCGGCCGGTCTTCATTCCTTCGGTGGGCAATTTCAAACAGGGCATGCTGGTTCAGTTGCCGCTGCATCTCGACCTCCTGCCCGGCAAGCCGAAGTCCAGCGACCTGCAGGACGCGCTCGCCGCGCACTACGCGCGCAGCAACACGCCCGAGCAGTTCGTGAAGGTGCTGCCGCCCACCGACGACGGCAAGCTCGACGCCCTGGCGCTCAACAACACCAACCAGCTCGAGATCCGCGTGTTCCCGAATGAAGATCACCGCCATGCCGTGGTGATCGCGCGCCTGGACAACCTCGGCAAGGGCGCCAGCGGCGCCGCGGTGCAGAACCTGAAGCTGATGCTGGCGCTCTGAGCGCCACGCACCTTTTCTTTCCTACCTGACGAGCCAGAGGCCCACGCCCAGCAGAACGGCGTGCGCGCCCAGCGCGATGTAGAGCGGCTTGCGCGACGGCGTCGACATCTCCTGCAGCGTCTCGTTGATCCGGCGCGTGAGCAGCGCGCGAAGTGCAGGGTCTTGCGCAACGCCCTCCCCGGCCACCGGCTCGCCATGCTCGGCGCGGCTTTGCTGCCACTCGGCCAGCATGTCGCTGAGCGGCAGGCGGTTCAGCACGAACGCCACCACCGACCGCACCGCCCTGCCCTCGCCCAGCACCGGCGCGAGCTGCTTGGTCAGCGCATCGACCGACAGCCAGTCGGCCGCGCGCTGCAGCGTGCCATGCGTGCGCGGCATCGCCTCGATGCGACCCGCGATCGCACCGGCCAACCGCTGCGACACGGCCTCGCCGCGCGCCGCCACCAGATGCTGCATCGCCTTGGCGCGCCCCTGGTGCACGCCAAGCATCGTGTAGACGACAACGAACAGGAGCAGCAGCACCGCGATCAGCACCGCTGGCGAAGTGACGAGCGCCACGATGGCGCCGGCGCCGCCCGCCCGTGCCGCCGGATTGCCCGGCCCGTTCAGCTGGCTCAGGTAGAAAAAGAAGACGCCCCCACCGAGCACGATGCCGAGCAGCCCGCCCTTGATGACCGAGCCGGCGAAGGAAAGCCCGGCCTTGGCACCGGTGCGGACGAGGGACGGTTGGCTGACGGGTTCAGATGACATGGAAAGCTCCTCCGGGTTTTTTTCACGCCGCCTCGTGCGAGGCCGGTCGCCGCAGATCATGCCATCGCCGTCCAACACCATAATCCCGCCACATCACAACGAGGAGGATCCATGGCAGCAGTCAAGTTTCAGAAACCGACCGGCGCATTCGTCGCCGCATCCTGGGCCGCGCTGATCATCGGCGCCATCGTCTACCTGATCGGGCTGTGGAACGCCTCGATGCAGCTCAACGAGAAGGGCTACTACTTCACGATCCTCATGTACGGCCTGTTCTCCGCCGTCTCGCTGCAGAAGACCGTGCGCGACCGCATCGAGGGCATGACCGTGACCGGCATCTACTACGGCCTGTGCTGGATCTCGCTGCTGCTGTCGGTCGCCCTGCTCTCGGTCGGCCTCTTCAACGCCACGCTGGCGGCCAGCGAAAAAGGCTTCTACGCCATGGCCTTCCTGCTGAGCCTGTTCGGCGCGGTGGCGGTGCAGAAGAACGTGCGCGACATCGCGGCGCACAAGAGCGAGACGCCGGCAGTCGACGAAACGCCCGAAGCCGGTTGATAGCGCCGGTTCAGTCCGCTTCGAGCAAGCGCTGCAACGACTGCAGGTCGCGCGCGATCCACGCGGCATCGCGCTCGAAGGCCGCATCGTCCATGTGCGGTTGGCGCAGCAGCGTGAACTGCAGTTCGCAGGCATCTGGCGCAACGCCGATCACGCGAAACGGCAGGTAGACCTCGGGAGCGACCCAGTGGTCGAGCACGCCGAAGTCGTTGACGGGCGCAAAGCGCATGCGGGCGTCACCGCTCTCGGGCGTGCGCACGATCCAGCGGTCGCCCTGAGGCACCAGCGCGCTCTTGGCGAGACCGCTGGCCCAGTCGGGCAGCCGCGCCGGATCGGCGGCAACCTTGTAGGCACGGCGCCAATCGCAGGCCACGCGTTGCGTGACGACGCGCGACTGCACGCCGTGCGCTTCATTCGTCTGTTGCTTCATCGAAATCGCTCCTGAGCACCTTGGACACGACGGCGCCCGAGAAACCGCGCGCCATCAGGAATCGCATCTGCTTCGCCCGCTCCTTCGCATCGGCGGGCGGTGCATCGAAGCGGCGGCGCCACAGCGCGGTGGCGCGCTCGACCTCGGTGTCCTGCAGGCTGGCCACCGCCTCGGCGATGGCTTCGGGCGCAATGCCCTTGGCCTGCAGTTCCTGCCGCACCCGCAGCGCGCCCGATCGTGCGGCGCGCTGGTTCAGCACCGAGGCCACGACGCGCGGCTCGCTGATGAAGTCCTTGGCGACGAGCTCGTCGAGCGCCTTCGCCAGCGTGCCGGGCTCTTCTTCATGCTTCGCCAGCTTGCGCTCCAGTTCCGCACGCGAATGCTCGCGCTGGCTCAGGAGCCGCAACGCGCGGCCTTTGAGGGAGGGGGCGCCGAAAGCCATCCGGAGGATCGCTCGCGCGGCCCGCGAAAGGCCGCGCTGTCGAACTTACTCTGCCGCCTTGTCGGCCTTGGGCGCCTTGGCGGGCTTCTCGGCCTTCTCGGGCTCCGAACCTGCATCGGCAGCCAGCAGCGGAATGCCCAGCGACTCGCGCACCTTGTTCTCGATCTCGCGCGACAGCTCGGGGTTCTCGCGCAGGAACTCTCGGGCGTTGTCGCGGCCCTGGCCGATCTTCTCGCCGTTGTAGGCGTACCAGGCGCCCGACTTGTCGACGATCTTGGCCGTGACCCCCATGTCGATGACCTCGCCTTCGCGGCTGATGCCCTCGCCGAACAGGATGTCGAACTCCGCCGTCTTGAACGGGGGCGAGACCTTGTTCTTCACCACCTTCACCTTGGTTTCGTTGCCGATGGCCTCGTCGCCCTTCTTGATGGTGCCGATGCGGCGGATGTCCAGGCGCACCGAGGCGTAGAACTTCAGCGCATTGCCGCCGGTGGTGGTTTCGGGCGAGCCGAACATCACGCCGATCTTCATGCGGATCTGGTTGATGAAGATGACCATGCAGTTGGTCTTCTTGATCGTGGCGGTGAGCTTGCGCAGCGCCTGGCTCATCAGGCGGGCCTGCAGGCCGGGCAGCGAGTCGCCCATTTCGCCTTCGATTTCGGCCTTGGGCGTGAGCGCGGCAACCGAGTCGATGACGATCAGGTCGACAGCGCCCGAGCGCACCAGCGAGTCGACGATTTCAAGCGCCTGTTCACCGGTGTCGGGCTGGCTGATCAGCAGGTCGGACAGGTTCACGCCGAGCTTCTGGGCGTATTGCACGTCGAGCGCATGCTCGGCGTCGACAAAAGCGCAGGTGCCGGCCTGCTTCTGCATGGCGGCGATGACCTGCAGCGTGAGCGTGGTCTTGCCCGACGATTCCGGGCCGTAGATCTCGATCACCCGGCCGCGCGGCAGGCCGCCGACGCCCAGGGCGATGTCGAGGCCGAGCGAACCGGTGGAGACCACCTGGATGTCTTCCAGCGCCTCGCCTTCGCCCAGCCGCATGATCGTGCCCTTGCCGAACTGCTTTTCGATCTGGGCCAGCGCGGCCTGGAGGGCCTTGGCCTTTTCACTGTTGGCGACCGAGATGCTTGCGCCCTTGACGACTGCGTCCATGTGGAAATCTCCTTGAAAATCAACGGTTTGTGTCTGGTTTAAATCCATCTGCTTTTAATCACAGGCTGGATGCTTGAACAGTAGTGTAGGGGCTCATGGATTTGAGTAAACCCATTTTTTGGTCAGTTTGCTTTACCATTTGGCGCCATGTCCGAAGCCGCTTTTCCGACCGATCCCGACGCCTGGCGGCAAACCCACCTGGGCCGCCTCCTGGGCCATGCGATGCGCCGCTTTGACGAGCGCGTGCTGGAGCTGATGGCGCATGACGTCGATGTGCCGCTGGCCCTGTCGAACCTCGCCGCGCGTGCCCAGGTGAGCGCCGCGCACATCCACATCACCCGGCATCTCGCACGCGAGGGTTCGCGCCTGACCGAACTGGCCGAGCGCGCCGGCATGACCAAGCAGGCGATGGGCGCGCTGGTGGACCAGTGCGAGGCCTGGGGGCTGGTCACGCGCGGCCCCGATCCGCTCGACGCGCGGGCGCGGCGCGTGCTCTTCACGGCCGACGGACTCGCGTGGCTGGACGCCTTCCGCAGCGCGGTGACGCAGGCCGAGCGCGAGTTCCGCAGCAGCGTCGGCAACGACATCGCCACCGTGGTAACCATCGGTCTCGAAGCCTACGCGGCCGCGTAGACTCCGCCGCAGAGACAAATGTGAACGGCGCCGGCGCGGCGCCCGAACCGGCCGGAGGTGGCTCATGCGAATACTGATTGCCGAAGACGACCAAGTGCTCGCCGATGCCCTGCTGCGCAGCCTGCGCACCTCGGGCGCGGCCGTCGACCATGTGGCCAACGGCTCGCAGGCCGACACCGCGCTCATGACCCACAGCGAGTTCGACCTGCTGATCCTCGACCTGGGCCTGCCCAGCCTGCACGGCATCGAGATCCTGAAGCGCCTGCGCGCCCGCGGCTCGCAGTTGCCCGTGCTGGTGCTCACCGCGGCCGACAGCGTGGAAGAACGCGTCAAGGGCCTGGACCACGGCGCCGACGACTACATGGCCAAGCCCTTCAGCCTGCAGGAGCTCGAAGCGCGCGTGCGCGCCCTCACCCGCCGCGGCATGGGCGCCACCAGCAACGCGATCCGCCACGGCCCGCTGGTCTACGACCAGGCCGGCCGGGTGGCGACCATCGACGGCAAGATGATCGAGCTCTCGGCGCGCGAACTCGGCCTGCTCGAGGTGCTGCTGCAACGCGCCGGTCGGCTGGTGAGCAAGGACCAGCTGGTCGACCGCCTGTGCGAATGGGGGGAAGAGGTGAGCCTGAACGCGATCGAGGTCTACATCCACCGCCTGCGCAAGAAGATCGAGAAGGGGCCGGTGCGCATCGCGACGGTTCGCGGACTGGGTTACTGCCTCGAGAAGATCCCCGGCTGAAACGCAGTCCTGCGGTTGCCGCTCTACGGCTGCTTGCGCAAACCGGCCGACAGGGTGGCGCCGTTGGTCGTCCTGACCAGGAAGAAGATGCTCCGGAAGTAGCCATTGCTGTCGAAGGTGCCCGCGGGCACCAGGACGATGGCGGCCGGCCCCAGGTAAGGCCGATCCGTCTTGAGCTTGCAGGCGTCCTTGCCATCGGTGCTGGCATCGGCCGCGCTCAGCTTGAAGCCGTACATGTTCTTGGACGTGCCGGGCTGCGCCTGCGCGAGAACGCCCGAGATGCTGCAGTTGCCGACTTGCACGCCGGCTGTCTTGCCCGTGAACGCCCCCGTGGCATCGACTTCGATCGACAGGCCAACGCCAAAGTTGCTGTCCGGGTTCGCCCACTTTCCGACCACGCTGTCCTGCGAAACCGCCAGCGCGTTCTCCGTCGCATAGGTCAGGGGGCCGAACGCCGAAGGTTCGCGCTTGCCGTAGACATAGGTCCCCTTCATCGTCTTCTTGGGCGTGAAGGTGCCCGAACCCGTCACGGGCGAGGCGTCGATGAAATAGTAGGCCGTGTCCGGATTGAAGGACCAGTCCAGGCCCGTGACCTTGATCGATCCCCACAGCGTGCCGATGTGGTCCTTGCTGGCGATCGCACCGTCGGCACCGACAAGGGCGAGATCGAGCAGCGAGACGTAGATGCCTTCGCTGTCGTTGCCCACGGCGGCGGTCGAACCGGCCTGCGGCGCGCTCAACGACGGCAGGGGCTCGCTGCCCGGCACCGGGTCGCGATTCGGCGGGGTCGATGGCGCGCTGGGTGGCGCAGGTGCGGGCGCGGTTGCCGCCGGTGCCGCCGGTGCGACCGGCGGCAAAGGAAACCCGACACCACCGCCACCGCCACCGCCACCGCATCCGGTGACTGCGACGCCCGCGGCCAGCACGGTCGCGGCGATCCACAATGGCTGCGCGCAGCCCTTCAATGACTTGGTCTTCATGACTCTCCCTGAGATGCTTTATGGAATTGCAGAAACTGCGCGCAGAGACTACAACCGGGCACCCATGCAACCGCCGCAGCGCGGCTTGCAACAGCCGCACTAAGTCACGCTCGCCAGCAATTTCTCGCGCCCATCAGGAACCTGTCCCTTGAAGCTTTTCCAGCGCGCCCAGCGCTCCCTGTTCGGCGAGATCCTCGACTGGATGCTCACGCCGCTCCTGCTGCTGGTGCCGGTGAGCATCGGCGTGACGTGGCTGGTGGCGCAGGGCATCGCCAACGCGCCCTTCGACCGCGCGCTCGAGCACAACGTGAAGGCGCTGGCCGAACTGGTGACTGTGAAGGACGGGCAGACGCAGTTCGTGCTCTCGCAGCCTGCGCGCGAGATTCTTCGCGCCGACAACGCCGGCCACGTGTACTACCAGCTGCTCGACGGGCACGGCACTCTGCTGAGCGGCGAACGCGAAATACAGCGCCCCAATGTGGACGACCCGCCCGGTCCCGGCACCGTGCTGCTGAGCAACAGCGAAGTGCACGGCAACCCGGTGCGCGTGGCCTCCATCTGGCTCGCGAGCGGCACCGACGAGGTTCCGCCCACGCTGCTGCAGCTGGCCGAGACGCGCGAGAAGCAGTCGGTGCTCGCGCTCGAGATCATCAAGGGCGTGTTGCTGCCGCAGTTCGCGATCCTGCCGCTCGCGGTGCTGCTGATCTGGCTAGCGCTGGTGCGCGGCATCAAGCCGCTGTCGGTGGTGGAGGCGCGCATCCGCGAACGGCGTCCCGGCGACCTGAGCCCGCTCGACGAATCGTCGGTGCCGCTCGAAGTGGTGCCGCTGGTGTCGTCGGTCAACGAGCTCCTGAACAAGCTCAACGACTCCATCGACACGCAGAAGCGCTTTCTCGCCGACGCTGCCCACCAGCTCAAGACGCCGCTCGCGGGCCTGCGCATGCAGGCTGACCTGGCGCAGCGCGAGGGCGCGAATGCCGACGAACTCAAGCAGTCGCTCAAGCAGATCGGCCGCGCCAGCGTGCGTGCCACGCACACGGTGAACCAGCTGCTGTCGCTCGCGCGCGCCGAGGGCAACAGCGCCAACACGCACCGCCAGCCCTGCGACCTGGCGCGGCTCACGATCGAGGTGGTGCGCGAAGCGGTGCCGCGCGCGATCGAGAAGCGCATCGACATCGGCTACGACGGCGCGGAGGCCGGCGCGCCCGGCGTGGTGTTCGATGGCAACCCGACGCTCCTGAAGGAGCTGGTGCGCAACCTGGTCGACAACGCGCTCAACTACACGCCCTCGACGCCCGAGCGCCCCGGCGTGATCACCGCGCGCGTACTGGCCGACCCGTTTGGCCATGTGCTGCTGCTGCAGGTGGAAGACAACGGCCCGGGCATCGCCGAGTCCGACCGCGAACTGGTGTTCGAGCCCTTCTACCGCGTGCTCGGCAACGAAGCCGATGGCTCGGGGCTGGGCCTCCCAATCGTGCGGGAGATTGCGAACCAGCACCTCGCGCTGGTGAAGCTCGAGGATGCGCATCCGGGCAAGCATCCGCCGGGGGCGCGCTTCACGGTGCGCTTCGAGAGCGGGGCGCTCGCGTGAACGCGGGCGGCCCGATCAAGGCGCGGGCGCGCCGGCCTTGGCTTCCTTGCGGATCTGCACCCACTCGGGCTTGATCTGCCGCGCCATGCGCTGCGGCTCGCGCTCGTTGAGGTTCGCCGGCGCGAGGCCGAAGCCCACCAGGTCGCCGCGCGCCCACAGGAAGTAGCCGGCGTTGGCCAGCAGCAGGACGATCAATGCCAGGCGCAGTTTCATGGTGATGTTCAGAAGGCCATGCCGCGAGGGCGCACGCTCACTTCGTCGCTCGTGATGGCCTGAAGGCCCGCAGCCGTGCGCACCTGCAGCTCGCCGCCCCAGGCCACGCCTTCGCAGACGCCCGCGGTGCCGTCGCTGAGCACCACCTCGCGGCCGCGCAGCACGTCGCGCGCGGCAAAACGTTCGGCGAATTGCGCGAAACCCTGCGCCTCGAAGGCGAGCACGCTGCGCACCAGCGGCTCGGCCAGTTCGCGCAGCACTTCGGGCGCGGTCGCGTCGGGGCGCCACTGGCGCAGCCAGGCCGGCGGCGTGCGCATGCCGTCGGCTTCGCGCGCACCGATGTTGATGCCGATGCCGATCACCACGTAGCGCTGCGCACCGGGTGCGCCGGCGTGCGGCAATGCGGTTTCGATGAGGATGCCGACCAGCTTGCTGTCGTTCACCCAGATGTCGTTGGGCCACTTGAGGCCGATCCTGTGCGCGCCCGAAGGGTCCAGGCTTTCGGCCACGCTGACACCGACGGCGAGCGACAGGCCCGACCAGTCGGCCGGTGCGAGCGGCAGTCCGAGCGAGAACGTGAGCGAGGCCTGCTGTTCTTCCTGTTGCTGCGCGCTCTGCCAGGGGCGGCCGAGACGGCCACGGCCTGCGGTCTGGCGCTCGGCCACCAGCAACACCGGCTCGGTGCGGCCGGCGCGCGCACGGCGCATCAGTTCGGTGTTGGTTGAATCGATTTCGGCCACGGCCTCGACCGCGAACCCCGGCAGCAGCGGCGCGACCGATGCGGCGATCCGGTCTTCGAACCAGGCGGCCGTGGTGTTGCTCATGCTCAGTCCTTCTTGGACTTCTTCTTGCCGGCTTTTTTCTCGGCCTTCTTTTCGGATTTCGCTTCCGATTTCCTGTCGGCCTTCTTCGCCTCTTTTTTCTCGGCCTTTTTCTTTTCGGCCTTCTTTTTCGCCTTCTTCTTCTTTTTCTTCTCTTCGTCCTCATCCTTGGGTGTCAGCAGCGTGCCGCGGCACTGCTCGGAGCCGCACCAGCAAGGAAATTCGGACAAAAGCTTCGGCGTGTACGGCTCGTCGATGATCAATCCGTAGTCGTAATTGAGCTCTTCTCCTGCAGCGATGTTGCGCAGCGCCTTGATATAAACGCGCCCATCGACTTCGTCGGCCTCGCAGTTCGGCTCGCACGAGTGGTTGATCCAGCGGGCGTCGTTGCCCTTGACGTTGCCGTCGATCACGCGGCCATCGTCGATGTGGAAATAGAAGGTGTGGTTCGGCTGGGCCGGGTCGTGCGGATGGCGGCGCAGCGCCTCTTTCCAGTTGATGACCTCGCCCTTGTATTCGATCAGCGTTTCGCCTTCGGCCAGGTCGTCCACCGCGAACACGCCGTTGCCATGGACATCCGAGCGCCGCATCTGGATGCGGCGGCCGGCAAGTTTTGGGGATTTGGAAGGCATCGCCGAAGTCTGTTAGTTTGAATATGCACACATGCGCGTGTGCGCGTGCGCACACGCGGGAAGCCGCAGATTGTATGTGGCCCCCACGCTCCCGCACTGCGTGTCGTCGCTGCCCCCCGAGGGGGCCGCAGGCCGCCTTGAGGCGGCTCGGCGCCGGCCTGAACTTTTTTAGGAATTGTTGATGAAGACGTTGGTAATCGCAGAAAAGCCGTCGGTGGCACAGGACATCGTCCGCGCCCTCACGCCGGTGGCCGGCAAATTCGACAAACATGACGAGCATTTCGAGAACGACACCTATGTCGTGACCAGCGCTGTCGGTCACCTGGTCGAAATCCAGGCGCCCGAGGAGTTCGACGTCAAGCGGGGCAAGTGGAGCTTTGCCAACCTCCCCGTGATCCCGCCGCACTTCGACCTGAAGCCAGTCGACAAGACGAAGACGCGCCTGAACGCCGTAGTCAAGCAGGCCAAGCGCAAGGACGTGACGCAGCTCATCAACGCCTGCGACGCGGGCCGCGAGGGCGAGCTGATCTTCCGCCTGATCGAGCAATACGCCGGCGGCAAGAGCCCGCTGGGCAAGCCGGTCAAGCGCCTGTGGCTGCAGTCGATGACGCCGCAGGCGATTCGCGACGGCTTCGATGCGCTGCGCACCGAAAAGCAGATGCAGGGCCTGGCCGACGCCGCGCGTTCGCGCTCCGAGGCCGACTGGCTGGTGGGCATCAACGGCACGCGCGCCATGACGGCATTCAATTCGCGCGACGGCGGCTTCTTCCTCACGACCGTGGGCCGCGTGCAGACGCCGACACTTTCCGTCGTCGTGGAGCGCGAGGAGCAGATCCGCAAGTTCGTCTCGCGCGACTACTGGGAAATCCACGGCAGCTTCGCGGCCGAGGCGGGCAACTATCCGGGCAAGTGGTTCAACCCCGACTGGAAGAAGGCGAACGCGCCGCTCCTGGCCAGCGGCGAGCCCGATGCCGAGCAGCGCGCCGACCGCGTCTGGAACGAGCAGGAGGCCGTTGCCATCGCCAACGCCGCGCGCGGCAAGCCCGCCACGGTGACCGAAGAGAGCAAGCCCACCACGCAGGCCTCGCCCGCGCTGTTCGACCTGACCTCGCTGCAGCGCGAGGCCAACGGCCGCTTCGGCTTCAGCGCCAAGACCACGCTCGCGCTGGCCCAGAGCCTGTACGAGCGCCACAAGGCGTTGACCTACCCGCGTACCGATTCGCGCGCGCTGCCCGAAGACTATCTGCCGGTCGTCAAGCAGACCATGGAGATGCTGGCCGACAGCGGCATGAAGCACCTGGCGCCGTTCGCCAAACAAGCGGTCGACGGCAACTACGTCAAGCCCAACAAGCGCATCTTCGACAACGCCAAGGTGTCGGATCACTTCGCGATCATCCCGACGCTGCAGGCCCCCAGCGGCCTGAGCGAGGCGGAGCAGAAGCTCTATGACTTCGTGGTGCGGCGTTTCCTCTCGGTGTTCTTCCCGAGCGCCGAGCACCAGGTGACCACGCGCATCAGCACGGTGGAGCAGGGCGGCAAGAAGTACCCGTTCCGCACCGACGGCAAGGTGCTGGTCAAGCCGGGCTGGCTCGCGATCTACGGCAAGGAAGCGCAGGACGACGAGAAGGAAGACGACAAGGACGGCAAGCGCCTCGTGCCGGTGAAGCCGGGCGAGATCGTCCACACCGAGTCGGCCGACACCAAGGGCCTCAAGACACGCCCGCCCGCGCGCTATTCCGAAGCCACGCTGCTGGGCGCCATGGAAGGCGCCGGCAAGACCATCGACGACGACGAGCTGCGCGAAGCGATGCAGGAGAAGGGCCTGGGCACGCCAGCCACGCGCGCGGCCACCATCGAAGGGCTGATCGCCGAGAAGTACATGCTGCGCGAAGGCCGCGAGCTGATTCCGACGGCCAAGGCCTTCCAGCTCATGACGCTGCTGCGCGGCCTGGGCGTGGAAGAGCTCTCCAAGGCCGAACTCACCGGCGAGTGGGAATACAAGCTCGCGCAGATGGAAAAGGGCGCGCTGAGCCGCGACGCCTTCATGCGCGAGATCGCCGCCATGACGGAGCACATCGTCAAGAAGGCCAAGGAGTACGACCGCGACACCGTGCCCGGCGACTACGCCACGCTCGCAACGCCGTGCCCCAACTGCGGCGGCGTGGTGAAGGAAAACTACCGCCGCTACGGCTGCGTCGGCAAGAGCGGCACGGGCGAGGACGCCTGCGGCTTCTCGTTCGGCAAGTCGCCGGCCGGACGCACCTTCGAGGTGGCCGAGGCCGAGGCGCTCTTGCGCGACAAGCACATCGGCCCGCTGGAAGGCTTCCGCTCCAAGGCGGGCTGGCCCTTCACCGCCGAGATCATCCTCAAGTACGACGAGGAAGAATCGAAAAACTGGAAGCTGGAGTTCGACTTCGGCGACGACAAGAATGGCGACACCGGCGAGATCGTCGACTTCAGCGAGCAGGACACCGTGGGCCCATGCCCGGTGTGCGGCGCGCCGGTGTTCGAGCACGGCAGCAACTACGTCTGCGAAAAGTCGGTGCCGACCAACGCGCAGCCCACGCCCAGCTGCACCTTCAAGACCGGCAAGATCATCCTGCAGCAGCCGGTGGAGCGGGCGCAGATGGAAAAGCTGCTCGCCACCGGCAAGACCGACCTGCTCGACAAGTTCGTGAGCATGCGCACGCGCCGTGCCTTCAAGGCCTTCCTCACCTGGAACGCCGAAGAAGGCAAGGTGACCTTCGAATTCGCGCCGCGCGAAGGCGGCAGCAAATTCCCGCCGCGCAAGACCTTCGGCAAGCCGGCGGCCAAGACCGCGGCAGCGAAGAAGGTGGCTGCGAAGAAGACGCCTGCTGCCAAGAAGGCACCGGCCGCGAAGAAGGCCGCCGCGCCGCGCAAGCCCGGCGCGGGCCTGAAGCCCAGCGACTCGCTGGCCGCGGTGATCGGTGCCGAGCCGGTGGCGCGCACCGAGGTCATCAAGAAGCTGTGGGACTACATCAAGGCCAACGGCCTGCAGGACGCGACCAACAAGCGCGCGATCAATGCCGATGCGAAGCTGAAGCCCGTGTTCGGCAAGGACCAGGTGACGATGTTCGAACTCGCGGGCATCGTGGGCAAGCACCTCTCGGCGCCCGACGCGGCGTGATGAAGATGCAGCGCCGCCGCCTGGCCGCCGCGCTGACTGCAGCGATGCTGCTGGGCGGTGCAGGCCTCGCCCAGGCCGCCGCGTGGCCCGACAGGCCCGTCAAGCTGGTCGTTCCTTTCCCCCCGGGGCAGGCCACCGACATCTTCGCCCGCGCGCTCGCCGAACAGCTCGGCAAGCGGCTGGGCCAGCCGGTGATCGTCGACAACAAGGCCGGCGCGGGCAGCAACATCGGCACCGAATTCGTGGTGCGCGCGCCGCCCGACGGCTACACGCTGGTGGTGGCGGGCAGCGCGATGGCGGTGAACCAGACGCTCTATGCCAAGCCGGGCTTCGATCCGCGCAAGGACCTGGTAGGCATCTCGCTGATCGCGAAGGTGCCGCTGGTGTTTCTTGCCACGCCCGAGAGCGGCATCCGCACGCTGGCCGACCTCACGGCGCGCGCCAAGGCCGAGCCCGGACGCCTGAGCTACGCGAGCGCCGGCATCGGCGGCACGCAGCATCTGTCGGGCGAGATGTACAAGTCGGCGGCGCATGTGTTCATCACGCACATCCCGTACCGCGGCAGCGGACCGGCGCAGTCGGATTTCCTGGGCAACCAGGTGCCGCTGATGGTCGATTCGGTGACGGCCGCGCTGCCGCACATCAAGGCGGGCAAGGCGGTTGCGCTGGCGGTGACGTCGGCCACGCGCTCGTCGCAATTGCCCGAGGTGCCCACCGTGCGCGAAAGCGGCGTGGCGGGCACGAAGAATTTCGAGGCCGTCGGCTGGCTCGGCCTGATGGCGCCACGCGGCACGCCGCCCGACATCGTGGAACGGCTGAACCACGAGGTGACCGACATCCTGAAGACGGAGCAGATGGCGCGCTTCATCCGCGAGCGCGGCTCCGAACCCGCGCCCACGAGCGGGGCCGAGTTCGACCGTTTCGTGGCGAGCGAGATCGGCCTCTGGGGTGCGGCCGTCAAGGCCTCGGGCGCGAAGCCCGAGTAAGGGCCGTCCGCCGGCAGTGTTGTTACACGGCCGGGCGGGATGCCGGCCTATAGTGGTCCGCAGTTCCACCCATCTCTGGAGTCTTACGTGAAGTCATTCATTGCAGCCGTTCTTGTCCTCGCCATGAGCGCCGTGGTGGCGGGCTGCGCCGGCACCGGGTCCGCAGGCTCGGGCGGCAGCGCCGGTGCGTCATCGGGCAGCGGCGTCACCGTGTTCGGCACCATCGACGCCAGCGTCAGCGGCAGCTCGAACCGTTCGGACCGCCGCTGATCCTTCAGCGCCGCAGCAGCGCCTGGCGCAGCACCCGCGCCGCGCGGTCGCGGATCTTGCCAGGGCCCGAGCGCGGCGGCGTCTTCGGCGCGACCTTGGCGGTCGCGCAGGCCCACAGGAAGTCATGCAGGATCGGCGTGTCGTCGACCGTCTCGGTGCTGCCGTACTTGTGGAATTCGGGGTGCCATTGCGTTGCAGCGATGTAGCTGCGGCCGCGGTCGGGCAGGCGGCGGATGGCCTCGGGCACGCGGTCGGGCAGGCTCCAGGCCTCGATCTCGAAACCCGGTGCGAGCCCCTTGATGCCCTGGTGGTGGATGCTGTTGACGCGCGCCGTCTGCACCTGCGGATAGAGCTTCGAGAGGCGCGTGCCCTTGACGATCTCGATCTCGTGGAAATTCTGGTCGTAGGTCACCGGGTCGCGGTGGCGCAGCCCGCCTTCGTGCTGTTCCTCGATGTCCTGGTAGAGCGTGCCACCGAAGGCCACGTTGATGAGCTGCAGCCCGCGGCACACGCCGAAGACGGGCTTGCCGGCCTGCTCGAAAGCCTCGACCAGCGCGAGATCGTAGAGATCGCGGATCTGATCGCCGATCCATGCGTCCTTCAGCGGCACTTCGCCGTAGCTGCCGGGCCAGACGTCGGCGCCGCCGTGCATCACCACGCCGTCGAGCCATTCCGCGTAGTGCGAGAGCTTGGTGTCGCCGCGCGCGGTTTCGCCGGTGGGGCAGGGCACCATCACGACCATCGCGCCTGCGGACATGAGCCAGTGCGCGATCGATTGCTCGACGTATTGCAGCGTCTTGTTGGTGAAGAGCGAGCGGGCCGGGTCGGCGTGCGAGAAGCAGGCGGACAGGCCGATCTTGAGCCGGGCGGAAACGGGTTGCGTCATCGCGGGACTGTCAGCGCGAACTGATCGGGAGGTGCGGAAAGGAAAGTCCATTGTGGCTCGTTGGCCTCTCGCACGGGGTCGGACGACACGCCAAGTATGCTTTCAACGCCGCCACGACGCATAAGGAAGACAAGCCATGAAAACGATCAAGGGTCCCGCCATATTCCTGGCGCAGTTCGCCGGAGACACCGCCCCCTTCAACACGCTCGACGGCATTGCCGGATGGGCCGCCGGCCTCGGCTACAAGGGCGTGCAGATCCCGAGCTGGGATGCGCGCCTCTTCGATCTTCAGCGTGCGGCCGAGAGCAAGACCTACTGCGAGGAAGTGAAGGGCACGCTCGCACAGCACGGGCTGGAGATCACCGAGCTCTCGACGCACCTGCAGGGCCAGTTGGTCGCGGTGCACCCGGCCTACGACGCGGGCTTCGACGGCTTCGCGGCGCCCGAGGTGCGCGGGGACCCGGTGCGGCGCCAGCAGTGGGCGGTGGAGCAGCTGCACTTCGCGGCCAAGGCTTCGGCCAACCTCGGGCTCACGGCGCACGCGACCTTCTCGGGCGCGCTGGCATGGCCGTACCTCTACTCGTGGCCGCCGCGCCCGCCGGGGCTCATCGAGGAAGCCTTCGACGAACTCGCGCGCCGCTGGCGCCCGATCCTCGATGCCTTCGACGCCGCGGGCGTGGACGTGGGCTACGAGATCCACCCCGGTGAAGACCTGCACGACGGCGTGAGCTACGAGATGTTCCTGGAGCGCGTGGGCAATCATCCGCGCGCCTGCCTGCTGTACGACCCGAGCCACTTCATGCTGCAGCAGCTGGACTACCTCGCGTACATCGACCACTACCACGAGCGCATCAAGATCTTTCACGTGAAGGACGCCGAGTTCAACCCGACCGGCAAGCAAGGCGTGTACGGCGGCTTCCAGAGCTGGATCAACCGGGCAGGGCGCTTCCGTTCACTGGGCGACGGGCAAGTGGACTTCAAGGCCATCTTCTCGAAGATGGCGCAGTACGACTTCCCCGGCTGGGCGGTGCTCGAGTGGGAGTGCTGCATCAAGCATCCGGAAGACGGCGCGCGCGAGGGCGCTGCCTTCATCGCCGATCACATCATTCGCGTGGCCGACCGGGCCTTCGACGACTTCGCGGCGGGCGGCGTGGATGTGACGGCGAACCGGAAGATGCTCGGGCTGGGCTGATGCCCGCTCAGCGGTCCAGCGGGCAGCCGTTGCGTTCGCTGCGGTAGTTCGACGACGCGGCATACGCGGCCTTGCGCGCACGCATCACATTGCCGAGCGGCCGGTGCGCGGCCAGCGTATGCCAGGGATTGAAGGACATGCCGTCGTCGATCTCGCGTGACAGCGCGTCGCTCCAGCCGGCCTGCGGGCCGGTGGCGATGCGCGCCACGGGCACGAACGGGCTCAGCTCCTGCGGCCATTCGACCGAGGCGTCTTCGACCGGCATGCGCTCCAGGTCCACGCACAGCTGCACGCGCAGTTCCCATTCGGCGGGTTGCTGGCGCACGACGGCCATGACCGCTTCGCGCGTGCCGTCGGGCTTGTCGTTCAGGTCGATGGGCTGCCCCTCCAGCGCCACCAGGTTGGGGGAGACCGGCGCCAGTTGCAGCTTCGCGATGTAGTTGCCGTAGCGGATCGGCACTTGCGTGAAGAAGGTGGAGCCCAGCGGATGGGTCTCGGGGTGGCCACCCAGTGCGATCAGCGTGCCGCTCTGGCCGCCGACCGCCTCGACGGCCTTTTCCACACCCTGCAGCACGCTCGAGAGCACGCGCTTGGCGTTGGGCGCCTTGTCAGTGGTGCCGGCGAGCAGCTTCAGGCTTTTCAGGAACCCCTTCGCGTCCGGCGCGGGGAACACCGGGCCGTCGACGAACAGGAAATCCTGCGTGGTGTGGGCCTCCGAGCCTTCCACGCGCTCACCCTCGACGTCCATCACCTTGAGCGCCATGCCGCGCGGCAACGAGACGCGGTCGTCCAGCATCTCGGCGGGCGGCGTGGAGATGCGCATCACGACCGCATGGCGACCGGGCTTGGCGAAAAGGCCCTGCGCCAGCGGCTCGGGCAGGCCGTCGAGCACGCGCAGTTCGCCGCGCAGCAGGCCGTGGCTCTTGGCGTGCACGCTGCGCATCGCATGGCCGGTGTGGTCGGCCATGGTTCTGGACATGGCGAGCAACGTGCCGACGAGTTCGGCCTGGGTCTGGCGCTCGTCGTCGGCCACGGTCTCCACGGACGGGTCGAAGCGCACGGGGGCGGTGGAAGGCGTGGCGGTGTTCATTGGGGGATCTTCTTTCTTCGACTTGGCGACAGCTTCACGATCCGGCGCACCTGACCAGCGCCTTGTAGGAGCGCAGCGCCAATGCGTGCGCGAAGGGCAGCGCTCAGAGCAGCGCGGCGAGGCGACGGATCGCGCCGTCGATCTGCGATTCGTCGATCAGCCCGTAGCCGAAGGCGAGGCCGTTCGGCGCATCGGGGGCCAGCGGGTCGAGCGCGAAGCGCGAGAGCGGCGGCAGCGCGATGCCGGCCGCGGCGGCGCGTTCGACCACGGCGTGGTCGCGCGTGCCGGTGCGCAGCCAGGCCGACAGGTGCAGGCCCGCATCGGAAGGAATCACCTCAAGCCGTTCCCCGGCGTGCTTTGCCAGCGCCTCGAGCAGCGCGGCGCGGCGCGCGCCGTAGATCTTGCGCATCTTGCGGATGTGGCGCGCGAGGTGCCCTTCGGCGATGAAGGCGGCGAGCGCCTCCTGCCCGAGCACCGGGCCGTGCCAATCGGCCAGCTCGCGCGCGCGCACCAGCGCGGCGCGCGCCCACGGCGGCGCGACCACAAAGCCCAGCCGCAACGCAGGAAACAGGCTCTTCGAAAAGGTGCCGACGTAGCAGACCGACTCGGCGCGGTCGAGCGTCTGCAGCGCATCGAGCGGGCGGCCCGCAAAGCGGAATTCGCTGTCGTAGTCGTCCTCGATGACGACCGCATTGCGCGCCCGCGCGAAGGCCAGCAATGCCGCGCGCCGCTGCGGCGACATCGCGACGCCGGTGGGGAACTGGTGCGAGGGTGTCACGCAGATCACGCGCACCTCGGGCGGCAGGCGGTCGACGCACAGGCCTTCCGCATCGGTCGGTACGGTGACCACCTTGGCGCCTGCAGCCGTCAGCGCTTCACGCAGCGACGGATAGAAAAGCTGCTCGACCGCGACCACCGTGCGCCCCGGCACGACGAGGATGCGCGCGAGCAGCCCGAAGGCCTGCTGCGCGCCGGCGGTGACGACGATGTCGTCGGCGGTGCAGCCGACTGCGCGGGTGAACGACACGTGCTTCGCGATCGCCTCGCGCAGCGCGGCCTGGCCTTGCGGCTCGGCATAGTCGGCCGGCTCGCGCGCAATGCGGCGCAGCGCGCGGTCGGACAGGCGGCGCCAGATGTCGAACGGGAAGGCGCCGGTGTCGGGCAGGCCGACGCGGAAATCGTCGCGCGCGCGCTGCGGCTGCAGCGTGGGCGCGAGGTCGGCGCCGGGCACGTTCAGTGGCACCAGCCGCGGATCGCGGCGGGCGGATGCGCCTTTGGAGGCACGGCCGCGGCGCGACTGCGGCAGCGTGTCGGCCACATAGGTGCCGGCGCCGGGGCGCGCCAGCAGGTAGCCCTCGCTCAACAGCAGGTCGTAGGCCGCGAGCATGGTGTTGCGCGAGACGCCCAGCCGCCCGGCGAGCGCGCGCGTGGCGGGCAGGCGTGCGCCGGGCTGCAGCCGGCCGTCGAGGATGGCGTCGCGCAGTTGCCGGTGCACCTCGCGCAGCAGCTCGCGCGAGCCGGTGCCCGGCAGGCGGATGGCGAGTTCGAAAAGTGGCTCCATGAAGTTCGCCGATTGTGGTTCTTTTGAAGAGCCAATCACAAGCCTATTCTGGAGGCCTCAGAACGCTCACCGGAGTCTCTTCATGAACACCGAACCTCTAGTCACCCCGCCCACACAGCCGACCGAACGCCTGCCCATCGGCCTCGCGTGGCTCGCGCTCGGCGCCTTCGCCATCGGCACCGAAAGCTTCATGGTTGCCGGCCTGCTGCCGGTGCTGGCGGCCGACCTGCAGGTGAGCGCCACCCGCGCCGGGCAGTTGGTGCTGCTGTTCGCGCTGAGCTATGCGATCGGCTCGCCGGTGATGGCCGCGCTGTTCGCACGCTTCGGACGGCGGCCGCTGCTGATCGCCAGCCTCGCGGCGTTCTCGGGCATCACGCTGGCCGCTTCGATGGCGCAGGGCTTCGCGCAGCTGGCGCTCGCGCGGGTCGCACTCGGGCTGGTGGCCGGCGTGTTCCTGCCGACGGCAAGCGCGGTGGCGGCGTCGATGGTGTCGCCCGCGCTGCGCGGCCGGGCGCTCGCCATCGTGACGGGCGGCGGCACGGTGGCGGTGGCACTCGGCGTGCCGCTGGGCGCGTGGATCGCCGGCTGGGGCGGCTGGCGCACGGCCTACCTGCTGATCGCCGCGGTGGCGGCGCTGGCCACCTGGGGCCTGGCCGTCGGCCTGCCGCGCGGGCTGGCCGCGGCGCCGGCCACCGTCGCACGCACACCGTCTTTCTCGGTGACCCGCGAGCCCGGCGTGCTGCCGGCGCTGCTGACCACCATGCTGTGGGCGACGGGCGGCTTCAGCTTCTATACCTACATCGCGCTGTTCCTCTCGGGCACGCTGGGTTTCGGCGCCGAGGGCGTGAGCGCGGTGTTCTTCGCCATCGGGATCGCGGCCGCCGTCGGCACCGCGGCCGGCGGCTGGGCGACCGACCGCTTCGGCGCCGACCGCATGGCACAGGGCTTCGCGCTGATGCTGGTCGTGATCCTGGGCGGGCTGTCGTTCTCGGCGCAGATGCTGTCGCGCGAACTGGCGCTGCCGCTCATCGTGGGGCTGTCGGCGCTCTGGGGTTTTGCAGGCTGGGGCTTCGGCCCGGCACAGGCGGTGCGGCTGATTCGCCTGGCACCGGACCGCGCGCCGATGACGCTGTCGCTCAACGCCTCGGCGGTCTATCTGGGCATCGCGGCGGGATCGGGGCTGGGCGGCGTGGTGATCGATCTGGTCGGAGTGAGCGCGGTGGGCTGGGCAGGCGCGGCTTGCCAGCTCGCTGGGCTGGGCCTGATGTTGCGTGCTGCCCACAGGTCGCGGACTGCGCTTTCGTCGCCGACATCACCGCTGGCTGCCTGATTGCGCCGGGCTTCGCTATATTTTCAATAGCAGATTTCGCAGGGAAGGCCATTCCTCGCGGGCCCATCCAGGGCCCGCTTGCTTTCATGGCGAGCAACTGTCATGCCCGTCAAGCTATAATGGCGGGTTCGTTTCGATACCACGACGAAGCCCTTCGTCATATTGCCGGCTGACCTGCACTGTCCCTTGGATTTTCCAGGCCCCCACACTTTCAGCCGGCTCCCCAGTGTGTTGGAGCGCCAGACCGGGCGCCCATGATTGCCACCACTGCCTTCGTTCTTGTTGAAGCGAATAGCGCGTCCGCCGCGCCGTTCCGGCCGGCCCACGCCCGTTTTCAATCATTTTTCAGGCACTTCGCGTCCAACATTCGCGCGCTGTGCCAAGGCTTCATGGACATCATTCAACACAGTATCGCGGTGGGCAAGTACCTTGTTTCCCCGCTCATTCGACATCAGGACGACGGCAACTTCGCCGCTTCCGTCTCGATCCGCTCCGGCCGCGGCAGCGGCATGCACGACCGCGTGATGCGTTTCACGCCGCGCTTTGCGAGCCACGCGGCCGCCGTCGGCTATGCCATCGACCAGGGCCTGGGCTGGGTGCGCGAGCGCAACGCGCCTCTCGCCATGCCGTGCGCAGGCTGAAACAATCACGCCCATCTTCACATCCAACACACATCGAACGAGATTCAGAGGTAACCAAGCATGCCCAAGGAAGAACTGATCGAAATGAACGGCGCAGTGACCGAAGTCCTGCCCGACTCGCGCTACCGCGTCACGCTGGACAACGGCCATCAACTGATCGCCTACAGCGGCGGCAAGATGCGCAAGCACCACATCCGCATCCTGGCGGGTGACAAGGTGTCGCTCGAACTCTCGCCCTACGACCTGACCAAGGGTCGCATCACCTTCCGCCACCTGGAACGTCGCGGCCCGCCGCCGACCGGCGGCAACAACTCTCCCCGCCGCTGATCCGCGACGGACAAGAGGCCTTGCGGCACCCCGCGAAGGGTGCCGGCAAGGCCTTTGTTTTTCCCGGGTCCCGGCTGCTGAAACGATGACCACGACCAATCCCACAGCCGAAGGCCCCCAGGCCCAGGTTTCGACCGAAAACGGCTTTGCCACCCTGGCGCTCTCGCCCCAGATGCTGGCCAACCTCACCCAGCTGGGCTACACGCAGATGACGGCCATCCAGGCCGCCGCCCTGCCGCCCGCTTTGCTCGGCAAGGACCTGATCGCCCAGGCCAAGACCGGCAGCGGCAAGACCGCCGCCTTCGCGCTCGCGCTGCTCGCCAACCTCAACGCACGCCGCTTCGCCATCCAGGCGATGGTGCTGTGCCCGACGCGCGAGCTGGCCGACCAGGTCACGACCGAGATCCGGCGCCTGGCGCGCGCGGAAGAAAACATCAAGGTGGTCACGCTCTGCGGCGGCGTCGCGCTGCGCGGACAAATTGCCAGCCTGGAGCACGGCGCGCACATCGTCGTGGGCACGCCGGGCCGCATCATGGACCACCTGGACCGCGGCAACCTCGACCTCTCGGCGCTCAACACGCTGGTGCTGGACGAAGCCGACCGCATGCTGGACATGGGCTTCTTCGAGGACATCGTGAAGGTCGCGCGCCAGTGCCCTTCGGCCCGCCAGACGCTGCTGTTCTCGGCCACGTACCCCGAAGGCATCGCCAAGCTCGCGCAGCAGTTCATGAAGAGCCCGCAGCAGATCACGGTGCAGGCGCAGCATGAAGGCAGCAAGATCCGCCAGCGCTGGTACCAGGTGAAGGACAGCGAGCGGCTGCACACCGTGAGCCTGCTGCTCGACCATTTCCGCCCCGTCAGCACGCTGGCCTTCTGCAACACCAAGCAGCAGTGCCGCGACCTCGTCGAGGTGCTGCAGGCGCAGGGCTTCAGCGCGCTGGCCCTGTTCGGCGAGCTGGAGCAGCGCGAGCGCGACCAGGTGCTGGTGCAGTTCGCCAACCGCAGCTGCTCGGTGCTGGTGGCAACCGACGTGGCGGCGCGCGGCCTCGATATTTCGCACCTCGAAGCGGTGATCAACGTCGATGTGACGCCCGATTCCGAAATCCACATCCACCGCGTCGGCCGCACCGGCCGCGTGGGCCAGTCGGGCGATGCCGAAGGCCTCGCGCTGAACCTGGCGAGCATGAACGAGATGGGCAGCGTCGGAAAGATCGAGCAGCTGCAGGGCCGCGAATCCGAATGGCACGAACTGGCCGAACTCACGCCCGGCAAGGGCGCGCCGCTGCAGCCGCCGATGGCCACGCTGCAGATCGTCGGCGGACGCAAGGAAAAGATCCGCGCCGGCGACGTGCTGGGCGCGCTCACCGGCGACTGCGGCTACACCAAGGACCAGGTCGGCAAGATCAACGTCAACGAGTTCTCGACGTACGTGGCTGTGGACCGCGCCATCGCTGCAGAGGCGGCGCACAAGCTCGGCAGCGGCCGGGTCAAGGGCAAGTCGGTCAAGGTGCGGCTGCTGACGCTGCAGGACCAGTAACGGCCACCGGCTGCGGCGTCGCGAGCGCCGCAGCGTCGCCATGCGCCGAGGTCGGCGCCACCGGTGCATCGAGCACCGGGGCAGGCGCCTTCATCGACGGCTCCTGCCGCGCCAGTTTGGCCGCCAGCCGGAACGCCACCACCACCGCAAGCAACCCGAAGATCGACGAGCCCACGGCCTGCCCGATCAGCACGCCGGCCGCGCCGTGGTGCGAGCCCCACCAGGCGAACGGAATCGTGCCCAGCGTGGCGCGTCCCCAGTTGAAAAAGGTCGACAGCAACGGATGCCCGAGGTTGTTGAACGACGCATTCGCCACGAACAACCCGCCCGAAAAGAAAAAGCTCGCCGCGAGCCAGGTGCAGAAGAGCGCGATGAGCTCGGCCGCCTGCCCCTCGGCCGAGAACGCGCGGATCAGCACGCCCTGTCCCAACGCCAGCACCAGCCAGGCGACGGCCACCGAGGCCACCATGAAGAGCAGGCTGTCGCGCAGTCCCTCCTGCACGCGGCGGTACTGGCCGGCGCCGAGGTTCTGCGCCAGGATCGGTCCGACCGCACCGCTCAACGCGTAGACGAGCCCGAAGGCCACCGGGCTCAGCCGGTCGATGGTCGCCGCGCCCGCAACAGCAGACGGACCGAACTGCGCGATCGCATGCGTGACGAAGGCAGCTCCTACGGGCGTCGCGAGGTTCGTCAACACCGCCGGCCCCGCAACGCTCGCGAGGGCACGCGCATCGCCCGCCAGTTGCGCTGCCTCGAAGCGCCCGAGCATCCGGTGCTTCACCATCACGCCATGCAGCCCGATGGCCGCGAGCACCATGCGCGAGACCACTGCGCTGATCGCCGCGCCGTCGAGTCCCAGACCGAAACCGAAGATCAATATCGGATCGAGCACCGCCGTCACGAAGGCCCCCGCGAGAGTGACCGTCATCGAGCGGCGCGCATCGCCGACGGAGCGCAGCAGCGCCGAGCACGCCATGCCGAGGCCCAGGAGCGGCAGCGTGTGCACTGTCACCGCGAGGTAGCGCTGCGCGAGCCGCGCCGTCTCGCCCTCGGCGCCGAGCGCATGCAGGGCAGGGTGCAGGAAGAAGGCCGTGCCGCTGCCCGCTACCACCGACACGGCCGCCATCAGCACGAGGCTCGAGGTGGCGATGCGCCGCGCATCGGCCGCGCGGCCGGCCCCCACCGTGCGCGACACCACCGCTGCGATGCCGATGGTCAACCCGATGCACAGCGACGCATGAAAGAACCCCACCACGCCCGCGAAACCGACCGCCGCCGCCGTCTCTTTCTCTCCGAGCAGCGAGATGTAGAAGAGGTTGATCAGGTCGACCGCGAACACCGCGATCAACCCGATGGCACCGGTGCCGGCCATCACGCAAACATGGCGCAGCAGCGAGCCCGAAACGAAGCGCGGACGCTCGACGGCACCCGCCGTTTCGGTTATTGGCATATGAAATCCTCGATGTGGCCTAATTGCGGGTTCGAACATTACTTTTACCCGAGCTTTTCATGCCCAAGACATTCCGTACCGAAGCCGAACGCGTTGCCACCCCGAAGCCGACGCCGCTGCCCGGCTACGCTCTGCCCAGGACCGGCGGTGGCCAGAAGGTCAGCCTGGAACGCGGCACCGCAACGCGCAGCAAGAAGAACCCTGGCAAGCGCGCCAAGAAGGGCGGCTGATCCCGCCACCGATGGCTCCCTGGAGCCACGACGAACGCGCCTCAGGGCGCGTTTTGTCATTGGGCCAGCTATAAAGCCGCGAACAAAGCTGCCATGTCCGACGACAACCAGATCTTCATCCCGCCCTCGTTCTTCGCGGTCTACAGCGATGCGCGCCAGCGCCTTCGCGAACCGATCGGCGTGGTGCGCGAGCGCTACGAGATCTGCGAGGACCTGGCCAGCCACCTCGTGAACCATGCGCAGATCCAGCACCACACCGAGGTGCCGGTCGAGAGCGAGATCCTGCGGCGCATCCACGCGGGGCTGGCGACGCCGGAATCCGGCGTGTCGGCCGCCGAGGCCGAATGGATCGTGCAGCGGCTGGCCGAGCTGCTGGGCTGGCAAGGCCCCGAGCCGGCGCCTGCCGACGACTGAAGCAGGGGGGGCGCACGGTGCTGCTCAAAGTCGGCGAACTCGCCAAACACACCGGCCTCACGGTGCGCACGCTGCACCACTACGACGCCATCGGGCTGCTCGCTCCCTCGGCCCGCTCGGACGCCGGCTACCGGCTCTACAACGCCGCCGACATCGGCCGGCTGCACGCCATCCAGGCGCTGCGGCTGCTGGGCCTGCCGCTGGCGGAAATCGGCGGGCTGCTCGGTGCCGAAAGCGGAGCGTTGCCCACGATCATCCAGCGCCAGATCGCGTCGCTCGACCAGCAGATCGCAGAGGCCTCGGTCCTGCGCGAGCGGCTCGCCCTGCTCGAAGAGCGCCTCGCCGAAGGCGCCCAGCCCGACATGAAAGACTGGCTCGCCACGCTCGAGCAGATGACCGCCTACGGCCGGTACTTCAGCCCCGCCGAAATCAAGTCGCTCATGGCCAACTGGAACGCCGTGGCCGACCAATGGCCACCGCTCGTCGCCGAGGTGGCCGCGCTGATGGCGCGCGGCGTGCCTTCCGATGCGCTCGAGGTGCAACCGCCCGCCTTCCGCTGGATGAACCTCATGGGCCAGTGGATGGACGGCAACTACGACCTCGTCACGCGCTGGGGCGAGATGTACCGCCGCGAGCCGGTGGCGCGGCGCGACGACGGGCCGCCGGCCGAACTGATCGACTACATCGGCGAAGCCATCGGCGTGCGCATGGCCGCGCTGCTGCGCCACCTGGACACCGAAGACTTCGCGCGCCTGGGCAAGCCACCCGAAGACGAATGGCGCCGCCTGGGCGAAGAGCTCGCCGCGCTTCAGGCCCGCAACGTGCCGCCCGAAGATGAGGCGGTGCAGGCCATCGCGCTCGCCTGGGTGCGGCTTTTCGATGCCTTCACCGACCACGACCCGGCATTGGCCGCGCGGCTGATGAAGGCCATGGCCACGGAGCCGGTGCTGCAGGCCGCCGCCGTGGTCGGCCCCGCGGTGCGCGACTACCTGCTGCAGGCCATCGCCGTGCTTCAGCAAAAAAATCCGAAGCCGGGCCCCGCCACCGCTTGACCCTGACGTTGCGTGAGGCCCAACAGTCGGCCCCCATGAACAACGCCCACACCCCCCAACGGCTCCACGCGCTCGACAACCTCCGCGCCCTGATGATGTGGCTCGGCATCGTGCTGCATGTGGCCATCAACCACCTCACCGTCGACTCGCCGCTGCCCTGGCGCGACCCGAAGACCTCGCCGGCGGCCGACCTGCTGCTGCTCTTCATCCACAGCTTCCGGATGCCGGTGTTTTTCGTGTTGGCCGGCTTCTTCGTCGCGCTACTGGTCGAGCGGCGCGGCGGGGGCGGCATGCTGAAGAACCGCAGCCTGCGGCTCGCGCTGCCCTTCGCAGTGTTCTGGCCGCCGCTTTTCGTGCTGACCACGGTGCTGGCGATGGTCTACATCCACCTGACCGTGCGCGGCGTGCCGGGCATCGATACCGCGCTCACGCCCGCGCGGCAGCCCGGCGGCTCGCCCTTCAACACGATGCACCTGTGGTTCCTCTACCAGCTGTTCTGGTTCAGCGTGCTGGCGTGGGCCGGCGTGCGGCTGCAGCGCTTCGTGCCGATGCGGCTGCGCGATGCCGTCGCCCGCGGCTTTGCGGTGCTGGCAGAACGCCGCTGGGGCTTCGTGGTGCTCGCGCTGCCGCTGGCGGTGACGGGCGCTTTTCATCCTTCCGGCATGGTGATGGAAAGCGGCTCGTTCCTGCCGCCGTTCTCCGAGTGGGTGCAGCGCGGCCTGTTCTTCGTGTTCGGCTGGTACCTGCATCGCGATCAGGATCGCTTGCTCTCGCGCTTCGCCGCACGCTGCAAGGGCCACGCGCTTGCGGGGTTGGCCTTTTTCATCGCGACGATCGTGCTGCTGGGCGCGCTGCACAATCCCGGCCCGCACCGCCTGCCGCACCCCGAGTTCTGGATCGCCTTCGCCTACAACGCGACCTCGTGGCTCTGGAGCCTGGCGCTGATCGGCGGTTTCGTGCGCTACCTGCCGCGGCAGAACGCGGTGCTGGCGTACCTCTCGCAAAGCTCGTACTGGGTGTACCTGGTGCACATGCTGGGCACCATCGGCTTCGGCATCCTGCTGTTCAACGCGCCCTTCGGCGCGATCGCGAAGATGGGGCTCAACATCGCAGCCACCTCGCTCGTGGCGCTTGCGAGCTATCAGCTGCTGGTGCGCTATACGCCCATCGGCACGTTGCTGAACGGCCGGCGAGTCACGCGGACGCAGCAGCAGTCGCCTGCCTCAGCAGGTGGAGGTAGCCAGGCTGCACTTCCATCCGATCGGCGATGCCCCGGCGCAGCAGCAGGCGGTGCGCCTTCGGCAGCGCCCAGCAGGGCAGGTTGGTGAACATGTGGTGTTCGCAGTGGTAGTTGACCCAGTAGGGCGCGATGAAGATGCGCTCGATCAGGTTGGCATGCGTGGTGCGCGCCTGGCGCAGCGGGTCGGCCTCGTTCTGCGCGACCAGCGCATGCTCGGCGATGTTGCGCACGCGGCTCACGAGCGGCAGCCAGGTCGCCATCGGCAGCAGCCACATCAGCACCCACGCCCACCAGTAACCGGCCAACGCAAAGGCCAGCAGGCCGAGGCCGTTGCCGATGAGGAAGCGCTTGTCTTTCGCGATCTCGCGGCCGAGCACCTTCAGCACCGATTCACCCGGCGCACGCCGGCGGATGCCCTCGGCGATGTGCCCGAAGCGCTGCTTGTAGAAGGTCTGCCCGCTCAGGTCGCGCACGACCTTGCGCCACATCGATTCGCGCGTGATCGGGAAGGGCGCCGACAGCACGAGGTCCGGGTCTTCGGTCTGCTGCACGAAACGGTGGTGCTGCAGGTGGTACGGCCGGTAGTCGCGCAGCGTGGACGAGCACAGCCAGTGGCCCACCAAGTCGTTGACCTTGCGATTGCGGTGCAGGCCCGCATGCGCCGCGTCGTGCATGAGGATGAAGAGCCCCAGCTGCCGCGCGCCGACGATGGGCACCATGAGCGGAATGGTCCACGGCCACACGATGCCCGCGAGCATCGCGGCGCCGATCACGCCCCAGCAATGCGCCACCAGCCACAGGCCCTTCCATGACGAACGGCTGGTGAGCGACTGCCACTCTTCGGGCGTGAAGAAGTCTTCGGGTTGGGCGCGGGGTGCGGCTGCCATCGGCCCAGTATGCGCTGGGGTCCGCGGCAAATCACGCGTAGTTCCCCGATGTGGGGATGCAGTCCTTCGACCTATTTGTCGATGATCTTGCGCGCGAAAAGCTCGAGGTAATCCATGAGGCGTTCGGCACCTGCGACCGCCGCGGCTTCGTCGCCCGTCGCGATGCCCTGCGCGAGTTCGAGGTGCGCGTTCGCGCCTTCGACGATCTCGCCCTCGTGCTGGTACGCGTACCAGAAGCGTCGGCACTGCACGATCGGCGGAATCACAGCCTTCACCGCCGAATCGTTGTGGCTCGCCTGGTGGTTGACGAGGTCGAGCGCGTGGTCGGCGCGCATGTAGTCGGTGAGGTCGCCGCGGCCCGCGGCCTCGACCATTTCCTCGGCGCAGCGCACGATCTCCTTGCGCTGCAGCGCGGTGGCTCGGCGCGCCGAGCAGGCTGCGATCACGCGTTCGAGCACGCGCCGGGTCTGGATCACGTCGAGGTGGTCGGCCAGGTCGATGGCCGACACCAGCAAACCGCGGCGCGGCTGCTGCACGATGAGGCCGATCGACACCATGCGCATCAGCGCCTCGCGCACCGGCGTGCGGCCCAGGCCGGTGCGCTCGGCGAGGTCGGCCTCGACGATCTGGCTGCCGGGCTGCAGCTGCATGGTGGACAGCAGCGTCTCGATGGCGTCGTAGGCCACGTCGGCGGCGCGGCGCTTGGGCGGGGGGCGGGGAGTGGTCTTCGGGGGGGCCATGGTGGTCTTGGGATGCGGCCTCATTGTCGGGTCTCACCCCCGCCGGCCAGCGTCGCGATGCGCACCGGCGACAGCGGCGGCCGCGGCGCGGGCGGCGTCCAGCCGAAGAGAAACTGCGCCGCATCGCCGCACACGCGGCCCTGGCAGGCGCCCATGCCGCAGCGGCGGTGGAGCTTGGCGTCGGTCCAGCCGGTGCAATTCGCGAGCGCGGAGAAGGGCACGTCTTCGCAGCGGCACACGAGGGTGTCGGGCTGGGGCATCTGCCGGATCTCCGGGGCCAGTGCGAAGCTGCGATGCAGTTGCGCGGCGAAGGCATCCCAGCGCGCGCGCTCGCTTTCATGTTGTTTCGCGGCGCGCTCGTTGCCGACGGCGGCGTAGCCGGCGATGGAACCTTGCGCGAGCGCGCGTTCGCTGCCGCCGAAGCCGGTGCATTCGCCGGCGGCGTAGATGTCGGGCAAGCTGGTGAGCTGCCGCGCGTCGACGGCCAGTGCCTGCGCACCTTCGGCCGCGAGGGCGCAGCCGAGCAGGCGCCCGAGCTGCACGTTGGGCGTGAGGCCGAAGCCGCAAGCTACGCGGTCGCAGGCGATTTCCACTTCGCGGCCGCCTTGAAGAAGCCGGACCGATTCGACCTGCATATCGCCTTGCACCGACACGATGCGCGACGAGGTGCGGTACTGCGGATCGGCCAACGTCACCGACTGCGCGGCCTTGCCCGGCCAGCGCCAGAGGTTCGCGGCAAAGCCCGCGACGGCGATGAGCGTGGCCTGCTCCGCGATGCGCACGACCTTCGCGCCCGCCGCGCGTGCAGTCGAAGCAGCGGCGAGCAACAGCGGGCCGCTGCCCGCGATCACGATGCGCTCGCCTTCGACGGGCAGGCCGGCCTTGATGAGGGCCTGCAGGCCGCCCGCGCCCGTCACGCCGGGCAGTGTCCAGCCCGGAAAGGGCAGCAGCAGCTCGCGCGCGCCCGTGCAAAGGATCAGCTTCTTCCACCGCATGCGCCAGCCGCGTTCGGCGTCTTCGAGCAGCAGTTCGTTGGGCGCGGGCGCGGCGATCACGCGCGTGCCGCTGCAGACGCGGATGTTGGCGTGGCGCGCGAGCGCATCGCGCCATTTGCGCGCAGTCGCGGGCAGCGATGCGCCGGGGCCGTCGCGCCAGATCTGCCCGCCGGGCATGGGGTTGTCGTCGATCACGACGATGGACGCGCCGCTCGGCGCGGCAGCGACTGCCGCCGCCATGCCGGCAGGGCCCGCGCCGACGATCAGCACATCGCAGTGTTCGAGCGCGGTCATTCCGAGGTCTCCACGCGCATGCCTTCGCCGCAGACTGTCTGGCAGGCGAGCCTGCGCCGACCGTCGATCAACACGCGGCATTCCTGGCACACGCCCATGCCGCAGAACGGCGCACGCGGCTGGCCCGCGACGGAGATGCGCGCAACGCCCATACCGCCGGCCACGTGCAATGCGGCGGCGACCGAGCTGCCCGCCTTCACGCGCACGAGGTTGCCGTCGATGTGCAGCAAGGTGTGACTGCTCATTGGGGCACCCTTGGCGCTGCGCGCCTTCCCGCCAGGCGGGAGCGAGCTTGCTTGGGGCGGCCCGGCGCGGCGCTCATGCCAACTCCAGCAGGCCACGCGGCGCATAAGGCGCCGCATCGAATTCAGGTTCGGTGCCGGTCATCAGCGCCGCGAGCAGATGCGCGCTGCCCGGCGCGGTGGTCACGCCCAGGCCTTCGTGGCCGACGGCGAGCCAGAGCTTCTCGCGCCACGGGTGCTTGCCCAGCAACGGCAGGCCATCGGGCGAAGCGGCGCGCATGCCGGTCCACGAGCGCACCGCATTGAGGTTCGCGAGCCCCGGCAGGTAGTCCAGGGTGCGCTGCAGCATGCGCGCGAGCATCGGCGCTTCGACTGCGGGGTCGGTGGTGTCGAACTGGCGCGAGGAGCCGATCAGCAATTGCCCCGTCGGACGCGGTTGCACGTTGAACGCCACCGAATCGCCGTCGCTGTGGTGCGCGCTGGTCACGTAGCCGAGCTCGACGAGCTGGTGATGCACCGTGCCCGGGTAGCGGTCGGTGATCAGCAGGTGGCCCTTCTTCGGGCGAATGGGGAGCTCGGGGCAAAGCGTCGTCGCCTCGATGCCGTTGGCCAGCACGATCTGCGGTGCGGTGCGGCGAGTGCCGTCTGCGAGGCGCAGCGTGCCGTCGTCTTCGATCGCCTCTACCTTCGCGTGCTCGATGCGGATTGCATCGCCGCCTTGTGCGAGCAGCCAGCGTGCGGCGTTCGGTGCATAGAGGATGCCGTCGCCCGGCACTTCGAGCGCACCCGCGAGGCCTGTGCGCAACGCGGGCTCTGCGCGTGCCAACGCGGCTGCGTCGAGCAGGCGGCTGTCGATGCCGTCCGCGCGCAGCCTTTGCTGCTTGCGTTCGGCCTCCGCCATTTCTTCTTCGTTCGCGGCGATCCAGAGCGTGCCGCAAGCGCTGTAGGCGCAGTCTTCGGACATGTGCGGCGCGAGGGCGCGCCATCGCGCCGTCGAATCGCGGCTCAAGGCGAGCTCGGCCGGGTTGTCGTCCATCACCACGAGGTGGCCCATGCCGGCGCCGGTGGCACCGCCAATGCGTGCATCGAGCACCAGCACCTTGCAGCCGGCCTGGGCCAGCGCATGCGCGCAGGCGGCACCGACGATGCCGGCGCCGATGACGATGACGTCTGCGTCCATGCCGGTTGCTAGAGCCGGATGCCCCATCCGAACGGATCGTTGTCGTCGACCAGCAGCGTGGCTTCTGCGCTGATGTGCGCGCGCCCGCGCAGGGTCGGGATGACCTTGTCGCCATCCATCGCGTAGCTGGCTTCGAAGCGGCTGCCGATCACGCTGGCCTGCGTCCACGTCTCGCCCGGCGCGAGCTTGCCGTCGGCAGCGAGGCAGGCGATCTTTGCGCTGGTTCCGGTGCCGCAGGGCGAGCGGTCGTAGGCGTTGCCGGGGCAGAGCACGAAGTTGCGGCTGTCCGCACCCTCATCGTCATTCGCGAAGAGCTCGATGTGATCGATCTCCGCCCCGTCCGCGCCCGTGATGCCCTGTGCTGCGAGCGCCTTACGCAAGGCGGCCGTGTAGTCGGTCAGCGCGGCAAGGTTGTCGCTCGCCACGCGCTGGCCGTGTTCGCTCACCAGGAAGAACCAGTTGCCGCCGTACGCCACGTCACCGCGCACGGTGCCATGACCCGGCAGCTCGACCGCCACCTGGTGCAGGTGCCGGTACGCCGGCACGTTGCGCACGCTCACCGCGCCGTCGGCATGCAGCGTCGTCGTGACCGTGCCCACGGGCGTCTCGATGCGGTGCTCGCCCACGCCGATGCGCCCCATGTGCGCCAGGCTCGCAACCAGCCCGATGGTGCCGTGGCCGCACATGCCCAGGTATCCGGCGTTGTTGAAGAAGATCACGCCCGCGGCGGCGTCGGGCGACACCGGCTCGCACAGCAGCGCGCCGACCACCACGTCGCTGCCGCGCGGCTCGAGCACGGTGGCCGCGCGCCATTTGTCGTGCTGATCGGCCAGCAGTGCACGGCGTTCGGCCATGCTGCCGCCACCCAGGTCGGGGAACCCGCCGATCACAAGGCGCGTGGGCTCGCCGCCCGTGTGCGAGTCGACGATCTGGATGCGTTGCATGGGCTGTCCGTTCAGTAGCTGGCGATAGGGACGGGGGCCGCGTTCTTGAAGGTGAACACCGTGATCGGCGCCTGTTTCATGTTGCCCTTGTCGTCATACGAATAGGTCGCAGCCACGCCCTTGTAGGTGTCCTTGTAGAGCTGTGCGCCCACCTTGTCGGGGTCGATCGAGTTGGCCTTCTTCATCGATTCGCCGATGAACAGCACCTGGTCGTAGTACGAGGCGGCGTAGGCATCGGCATCGGCGTTGAAGCGCTTCTTGAACTTCTCCTTGAACGCGGGGCCGCTCTGCGCCTTCTCGAGGATGGAGCCGCCCTGCGCGCAGTACACCAGGTCGTTGACCGCATCGCCGCCGAGCTTGCCGGTGGCGGGGCTGCAGACGGTGTCGCCGCCCAGCAGCTTGCCGGGCACGGCCAGCTGCTTCATCTGCCGTGCCATCGGCGCGGCTTGCGGTGCATAGCCGCCGAAGAAGATCGCCTCGGGCGCCTTGGCCTTCATGTTGGTGAGGATGGCGGTGAAGTCCACGGCCTTGTCGGTGGTGAATTCCTTGCCGACCACGGTGAGGCCCTGCTTCAGCGCTTCCTTGGTGAACTCTTCCGCGAGGCCCTGGCCGAAGGCGGTGCGGTCGTCGATCACGCCGACCTTCTTCACCTTCAGTTCCTTGGCTGCGTACACGGCCATGCTGGAGCCGATCTGGTTGTCGCTCGCGATGATGCGGTAGAGGTTCTTGTAGCCGCCTTGCGTGACCTTCGGGTTGGTGCCCACGGTCGAGACCATGGTGCCGCCGTCGCTGTAGACGCGCGAGGCTGGAATGGCCACGCCCGAGCAGTACGGGCCCATGACGAACTTGACGCCGTCGTCCACGAACTTCTGCGCCACGCTCACGCCGGTCTTGGCGTCGCACTGGTCGTCTTCGGAGACCAGCTCGAACTTCAGCGTCTTGCCGCCGACGCTGAGCTTCTTGGCGTTGAGCTCCTCGATGGCCAGGCGCACGCCGTTTTCATTGTCCTTGCCCGCGAACGCGTTGGGACCCGAAAGGGGACCGCTGTGGCCGATCTTGACGACCTGCTCCTGCGCACTGGCCTGGCCTGCGATGGCGAGTGCCACGAGCCCGACGCCGCCGATGAATGGAACCATGCTTGCTTTTGTCTTCATGCTTCTTCCTAGGTTGGGACAATGAAAAAAGGGCGGTTATTACACAACCGACTGGTACTGCGCCGGCCGCGTGGCAAGCGCCTTCTTCACGATGTTCTCGATGAAGGCGCGCTCCTCGCCGATGAGCGGCAGACGTGGGCGGCGCATGTGCTCGGTGCCCACGCCGACCAGCAGGTCGATGAGCTTGAGGTTCTGCACAAGCTTGGTCGACACGTCCAGGTGCAGCATCGGCGTCATCCACTGGTAGAGCTTCAGCGCTTCGGCGAACTTGCCGGCCTTCATCAGGTCATAGAGCGCCACGGTCTCGCGCGGGAAGGCGCAGCCCACGCCCGCCAGCAGGCCGTCGCAGCCGAGCGCCAGGCCTTCGTAGGCGAGGTCGTCCACGCCCAGGAACAGCTGGTAGCGGTCGCCCACCGTGTTGCGCAGGTCGGTGATGCGGCGGATGTTATCGGTGCTCTCCTTGATCGCGGCGATCCATTCGCAATCGGCCAGCTCGACCATGTGCTCGGGCTTCAAGTCCACGCGGTAGGCCACCGGGTTGTTGTAGACCATGATGGGTTTCAGCGCTGCGTTGGCGATGGTGCGCACGTTGAGCATCGCCTCGCGCGCGTCGGCCACGTAGATCACCGAAGGCATCACCATGAAGCCGGCCACGCCGAGCTTGTTGGCGCCGTCCACGTAGCGCAGCGCCTCGCGGGTGCTGGTCTCCGACACGTTGGCCAGCACCGGGATGCGGCCGTCGGCGGCTTCGAGGGCGATTTTGGCGACCTGGAGTTTTTCTTCCAGCGTCAGCGTGCTGGCTTCGCCGAGCGAGCCGCAGGTGACCAAGCCGTGGATGCCGTTGCGGATCTGGAAATCGATGTGGCGCGCAGTGCCCTCGGCATCGATGCTTTCGTCGGCGTGGAACTTGGTGGTGATGGCGGGGAAGATGCCTTGCCAGCGGGGATTGCTCACGGGTTGCTCCTAGGGAATGACGGTGGGAAAGATCCGCACTTTAAATATATTAAGGATATATCGTCAAGATACCTGCGATGAATTGACCCGCTTGTTTCATCGGTGTTTGCCCTGCCATCGAAAGGAATACCGGTGCGACAGACCGGCGTTCCGGCGCCGGCCCCGCCGAGGGTCAGTCGATCTTCGCGCCCGACGCCTTCACCACCGCCCCCATCGCATCCCAATCCGCGCGCAACAGCTTCTGGAACTCTTCGGCACTCTGGCTGCGCGGCTCCACGCCCAGGCGCTTGAAGCGCTCCTGGATCGCCGGGTCGGCCAGCACCTTGTTGGCCGCGGCATTGATGCGCTCGACCTCCGCCTTCGGTGTGCCGGCCGGCGCCAGCAGCCCGATCCACGAATCGAAGGCGTAACCTGGCAGGCCGCTCTCGGCCACGGTCGGCAGCTTCGGCAGGAAGGGGCTGCGCGTCTGTCCGGTGGAGGCGAGCAGCTTCATGCGCGCATCGTCCTGGAAGCCCATCACGCCGATGCTCGAGGAGATGACGGCCTGCACCCGGCCCGCGAGCACTTCGTTGACGGCTTCGCCGGTCGACTTGGTCGGGATGTGCGTCATCTGCAGGCCGGCCTTCGCGAGGAACGACGCCATCGCCAGGTGCGTGGCGCTGCCGTTGCCTGCCGAGGCGTAGTTGTACTTGCCCGGGTTGGCCTTGACCTCCTTGATGAAGTCGGCCGTGGTCGACACGTTCATGCCGCTCGCCACCGCCAGCACGTAGCCCGCGTTGCCCACGTTCGCCACGCCGACGAAATCCTTCAGCGGGTCGTAGGTCAGCTTGTTGTAGAGAAAGCCCGCGATGTTGTGGCTCGCGGCCGCCAGCACCAGCGTGTTGCCGTCGGCCGGCGCGCGCGCCACGATGGCCGCGCCCACGGTGCCGCCCGCGCCCGCTCGGTTCTCCACGATGGCGCTGCCGTTGAGCGCCGCGCCCAACTCGTTGTTGAAGGCGCGCGCCACCGTGTCCTGCACAGCGCCGGTGCCGAAGGGCACGATGATGTGGATCACGCGCTGCTGTGCATGGGCAGCGCCGAAGCTGCAGAGGGCCATGGCGGCGGCAGCTGCAGCCAGCGAACGGCGGGTGAACAGGGTGGAAGTCATCGGGGTGGCCGCTTTCGTCATCGACAGGGAAAGAAAACTCAGGTGCCCGACGGCAGCCAGCGCTGCACCAGCTTCACGAAGTAGCTGGCACCGATCGGGATGATCTCGTCGTTGAAATCGAACGAGGTGTTGTGAATGATGCAAGGGCCGGGCCCGTGGCCATCGAGCCGGTGGTCGCCGTCGCCATTGCCCAGGAACGCATAGCAGCCGGGCCGCGCGAGCAGCATGTGCGCGAAGTCCTCGGCGCCCATCACGGCGGGGAAGTCGTCGGTGACCATGTCGTCGCCCACCACCTCGCGCATCACGCCGGCGGCAAACCGCGCCTCGGCCGGATGGTTCACCGTCGGCGGCGAGGAGCGGTTGAAGTACACCTCGGCCGTGCAGCCATGCGCCGCCGCCACGCCCGCCGCCACTTCGCGCAGCCGCGCCTCGATCTTGTCGATGGCCTCGATGGAGAAGGTGCGGATCGTGCCGCCGACCGTCGCCACATCGGGAATCACGTTCGGCGCATCCGATCCCTGCAGCTGCGTGACCGCCAGCAGCGCGCGCTCGGTGCTCGGAATGGTGCGCGCCACGATGGTCTGCAGCTGCTGCGCGAGCGTGACCACCGCGGCCACCGGATCGATGCCGGTGTGCGGCATCGAGGCGTGCGTGCCGCGCCCGTGCACGGTGATCTTGTATGTATTGCTCGACGCCATCAGCGCGCCTTCGTTGAGCGCGAAGCGGCCCACGTCGCCGACCGGAAAGTTGTGCAGCCCGAAGACCGCGTCGCACGGAAAGCGCTCGAAGAGGCCCTCGTCGATCATCTTCTTGGCGCCGGCCTTGCCCATCTCCTCGGCGGGCTGGAAGATGAAATGCACGGTGCCGTCGAAATCACCGGGCCCCTGCTGCGACAGGTGCCAGGCGGCGGCCAGCAGCATCGTCGTGTGGCCGTCGTGGCCGCAGGCGTGCATGCGGCCGGGGTTGGTGGACTTGTGGGCGAAGTCGTTGGCCTCGTGGAGCGGGAGTGCGTCCATGTCGGCGCGCAGGCCGATAGTGCGCTTGCCGGTGCCCTTGCGCAGCACACCGACCAGGCCGGTGCCCGCAATGCCGCGGTGCACCTCGATGCCCCATTCGGTGAGCAGGTTGGCGACCTTCTCGGAGGTGCGGTGTTCTTCGAAGCCCAGTTCGGGATGGGCGTGGATGTCGCGTCGGATGTCGACGAAGCGGGCGGCGTTGCTGGCGAAGGCGTCAACGATGTTCATGGCGGGTGGGGGCTGCAGGGAGTCGTTCGAAGCGAACGATTCTGGCGCAGCCGCCCGCCGGGCGCACGCTGGTTTGCTCCGGGTGACCGGAGGATCAGCCCAGCCGGCCTTCCTGCCGCAGCTTGGCGCCGATGCGCCGGATCTCGGCCTCGCCCTGCTCCAGCGTCGTGCGGCTCGTGTGCACCGAGTAGTGGCCCATCACCAGGTCGTGCGGATGCTTCACCGCCGAGCCGAGCACGAACGACGTGTCGCCACGGGCCGTGAAATCGATGGCCTCGCCGGACTCCTCGAACACCGCGAGTTCGCCGGCAGCGATGGGGCCGCCGGTGCTGTCGCCCGCGTCGAGCCCGCCGCCATCGACCGCGACCCAGCCGACCGTGTGGCCGGCAGGCGGCGTGTAGCGCCAGTGCTCGCCGTCCTTCAGTTGCACGGCCAGATAGTTCATCGAGGCTGGCGCCGGGATGGCGCTCTGCGCCGCGCCATGGCGCCCGAGCAGCACGCGGGCCGGGCCCTCCTGCGGCACCTGCGAGGGCGTGAAGTAGGTGCTTTGCGCTGGCGCGTTTTCTTCCGAAGCCGGCAGGGCCACCCAGAGCTGGAACCCGCGCATGCGCTTGACGCCCGGCACGGGTCCGCCCGTGTGCCACACGCCGTTGCCGGCGCGCATCCACTCGACGCCACCGCCGTGCAGCACGCCCTGCTCGCCGGTCGAGTCTTCATACAGCGTGTCGCCTTCGATCAGCCAGGTCAGCGTGGCGATGCCCGAGTGCGGATGCATGCCGAAGCCCTTGTGGCCGCCATCGGTGTCGAGCTTGAACAGGTCCAGGAACACGAAGGGTTTCAGGAACTCGCCCAGGTCGCCCGGGCTCATGAGGCGCGTGATCGGCCCCTGTTGCGAGCCGCGCGTGCGGTAGACGATGGCGCGGGCCTTCGTCGCGACTTCAACTGCGGTGGTCATGCGGCCTCCCTTGCTGTCTTCAGCGCTTTGGTCCACCACGCGAGGTCGTCCAGCATGCCGTTGGCCGCCTGCGCGAGGTGCGGGAAGTCATCGAAGGTCTTGCCCTGCTGCCAGATGCCCAGGAACTCGACCATGCCGATGTGCACGGCGTTGCGCACCGGCGCCATCTGCATCTCGACCGCGACCAGTCGCAGCTGCTCCACCGCGCGCGCCGCGCCCACGCCGCCGTAGCCCACGAAGCCGATCGGCTTGCGGATGAACTCCTTGTAGGCCCAGTCGATCGCGTTCTTCAGTACCGCGCTCGGGCCGTGGTTGTATTCGGGCGTGACGATGACGAGGCCGTCGAAAGTGGCCAGCTTGGCCTGCCAGCGCTGCGCGGCTTCGTTCTTCACCGGACCCCAGGCGGGCGCACCGGCTTCGTTGAAGAAGGGCAGCGGATGGTCGCGCAGGTCGACCAGCTCGAAGGCGAGGTCGGTGCGCTGCTTCGCGAGCTCGTGGATCCACTGCGCGGGCTTCTCGCCGAAGCGGCCTTCGCGGGTCGAGCCGATGACGATGCCGATGAGCGGCTTTTGCTGTGAGGTCATGGGGTACTTGCTCCTGAATGGGGTGGAGAAGAGGGATCAGGCCGTCGCCGCAGACAGCCGCGACATGGGCCGCAGCCGCCACGCCACGAAGGCCGAGAGCAGCATGAGAACGATCGCCGGCACGGGGTTGCCGCCGATCAGCACGAGGTGGGTGGCCGCGCCGCAAGCCATGGTCACGGCCAGCAGCAGGGCGCCTAAGAAGCCTGTGGCCGGCACGAGCAGCAGCAGCGCGCCGCCAACCTCGACCACGCCGGTCACATAGCGGAACCACTGCCCGAAGCCGATGGCATCGAACACCTGGACCATTTGCGGCACGCCGGCCAGCTTGGCGGCGCCGGCCGCGCCGAAAGCCAGCGCCAGGAGGATGCGAACGCCCCAGACGATGCGGCGCTGGAGGGGAGAAAGAGAGGATGAAGTAGTCATGGGCACAAGGTTAGGGTCGCACCCATTGATCGACTAGACGGTAGAGTCGGATTGCACTCGTCCACGAATCGAAGGAATAACCCCATGCTCGACCTCAATCACATCGCCATGTTCGTGCAGGTGGTGCGCCACGGCAGCTTTGCCGAAGCCGGCCGCCGGCTCGGCCTGCCGCCCAACACGGTGAGCCGGCGCATCCAGGAGCTGGAGGCGCAACTGGGCACGCGGCTGATGCAGCGCTCGACCCGCAAGCTGACCCTCACGAGCGCCGGCCAGGCCTTTCACGAACGCTGCGCGGGGTCGGTGGACGGGCTGGTCGAGGCCGGACAGGCGCTGATCACCGGCAGCCAGGAACCGAGCGGGCTGGTGCGTGTGGCGGCGACGGCGGATTTCTTCGATTTCTTTCCGATGGCGTGGGTGGCGGACTTTCTGGCGGCGAATCCGCTGGTGCGCGTCGACTTCGTGCTGAGCGATGCGAAGGCCGACCTGATCGGCGATCAGATCGACGTGGCGTTCCGCGGCGGGGACCTGCCGGATTCAGGCTACGTCGGCCGCAAGTTGTTGGGGCCGCGCACGGACGGGATGGTGGCGAGCCCCGCGTACATCGCCGCGCGCGGAGCGCCGGCGACGCTGCAGGACTTGGCGGATCACGACTGCGTGACGGCGGCGCACCCCAGCGGGCGGGCGACATGGCGGGTGACCGGGCCGGAGGGGGTGGATGAGGAAGTGCAGGTCAGCGGGCGCTTCAGCGGAAATACGGCGCAGGCACTGCGCAAGGCTGCGATTGCTGGCCTGGGCATCGCACTGCTGCCGCCGTCGATGGGGCGGCTGGATGTGGAGGCGGGGCGGCTGGTGCCGGTGCTGCCGCAGTACCAGCGCACGGGGCACGGGTTGAGCGTGCTGTATCCGAGCCGGAAGCACCTGCCGCTGGCGGTTTCGGCGTTCATCGGGATGGTGTTGGAGAAACTGAGTGCGGTCGAGACGCTGCCGGATGCGTTTCGGGCGGGGAAAGCCTAGCTTCGACGGTGAATCGATTTCCACAGAAAATGCCCCGATGAAAATCGAAAAAGACACCGTCGTCACCATCAAGTACAAAGTCTCCGACGCCCAGGGCAAGCTGATCGAAGCCAGCCCCGAGCCGATGGCCTACCTGCATGGCGGCTACGAGAACACGCTGCCCAAGATCGAGGAAGCGCTCGACGGCAAGGAAAAGGGTTTTCAGACCGTGCTGAACCTCTCCCCAGAAGACGCCTTCGGCCAGCGCGACGAGGCGCTGGTGCGCACCATCCCCAAGACCGAATTTCCGCCGGGCGTGAAGGTGGGCGGACAGCTCCAGGGCCGGCTCGACGACGGCACCGAGCACGTCTTCACCGTGACCAAGATCAAGGGCCCAGTCGTGCTGCTCGACGGCAACCATCCCTGGGCCGGCAAGGCGCTGAAGTTCAGCCTCCAGGTGACGGACGTTCGCGCGGCGCTGCCGGTGGAGATCGAGCACCGGCATGTGCATGGTGCGCACGGGCACCATCACTGACCTGCAGCCCAGGTCATGGATTTCCCGAACGCCTCCAACATCTCCAGCGTTTTCGGCGTCGTCGCCCCGGTGCTTATCGGGGTGGCCTTCCTCTGGGTGGTGTTGAGAACGGAGTCGAGGCATGTACTGATCAGCCGCCTGTGGCAGCTGGTCCACGGGAAGCAGGAAATTTCAGACCCGCAGGTTCGCGCGTTCGTTGACGAACAAACAAGCCTGATTTCCTTCCGCATGTTTGCAGGCGTCCCTGTTGCCAGCCTGGAGGAAGCGCATCAGCTGATCGAATGGACGAAGCGGAACGGGGTGCAGATGCGCACGCTGAGCGTGTGTGGCGAACTCTTCGATACGGCGCTTCGCCAGGTCAAGGTTCACAAGCTGCCGTCCCGTTTTTCGCAGGGTTGGAGACTTTTCGGTTTTTTCACTTCCGTGCTGATCGGCTGCCTCAGCGTGATAGGTGTCTTCTCCTCTCAGTCGCTTCTTTCGCTCAAAAGCACGGAGCGGTACTTCTGGGCCAGTCCGACGGAGGTAAAGCCACTCTGGCCGCTCAGAGCAGCGGCGCTTGACATCACGCACTGCTCGCAAACTGTCAGCGCGAACGCCTCTCGAACGACGTTCAGCGAACAGGAAGTCGGCATTCTTTGCGATGTCCTGAAATCGGCGACCGCGCCTGAATTCATGAAGAAGACGCTGAGTGATCAACGCTGGTCGCTGATACTGCTGATCGCTTTCGCCCTGTGGTTCTCATGGCTCGGCCTGTTTGCATGGGCCGCCGGATTCGCCGCTCACAACCTGGCAAAGCGCCGCATCGATCCATCGCTCCCCGGATCTCAATTGAGCTTGGATCTGAGCAGCTAGCTGCCCTTCTTCCAGAACCGCGGCGCCTCTTCGATCCCGCCCAGCGTCTTGCGGCATGCCTTCGCATGGACCGCATGCCGCGCACTGAACCATCCCACTGCAAACCACGCGCGCCCATCGCGCGCCGTGGCTTCGCGGTAGAGCGCGAGCGCGACGGCTTCGTCGTTGAACTCGCCCAGTGCGTCCTGCGCGGGGCGCAGGTGCTTCAGGTAGCGCTCGGCGGCTGACGACGACTTCCCCTCCGCATCGAACAGCGGCGCGACGAACTCGGCGAGGTAGCGCAGGCGCTTGAGCCGCTTGCGCACGCGGTGCTGGTCTTCGGTGGGCAGGGATTCGAAGCGCTTTCCGTCGCGCACAGCCTGCTTGTGCAGATGCTGCAGGCGCTTGCGCAGGGTGCGGCGGGCGTCGCCGGCATTCATCATCGGCGCCGGGGCGGACGGGGTTGCGGCGGCGTCTTCGGCATCGGACTTCGGCGCGGGCGCTGCGGGCGTCGCCGCGGTGAATCCGATCAGCGAAACCAGCGCCGACTGGAACGCCGGCGCACGCACCACATCGCCGGGCGACCGCACATCGGCCGTCGCGTCGTCATCGCCCGCCAGCGGATCGAACACCGGCGCGCCGGCTTCACGCAGTTGCGGCTGCGCCAGCTTCACCACCTGTTCGCGGTCGCGCAGCTCGCCGAGCGCGCGGAAGGCCTCGATCAGCGGCGGCTCCCATCCGGCCGCGTCGAAAGGACCGGGACTCGCATCGAGCCCCGCCAGTTCCCGCAGCGCGGTGCGCAGGCGCCGGAGGCCGATGCGCAGTTGATGGATCTGTTCTTCGTCGGTGCTGCCCGCTGCGATCTCGCTGGCGTTGGGCAGCATCTGCGCGAGGCACGACGCGACCACGGCTTGCTGAATCGCGCGGCCGTCGAGCTTGTCCTGGCCTTCGGGAAAGCGCGGCGTTTCGGCCTTCACGGCCGGCACGACTTCGACCTTCGCCAGCAGCCGCGCGCCGCGCTCGGCCTTGGACACGGTGCTGAACCACAGCCCGTGCTGCTGCGACCACCGGCGCGCAAGCGACACGAGCCCCTGCACCTCGCCGCGCTTGAGTTCGAGTTCCAGCTCGCACACGGGCGATTCGCATTCGTCGGGCGTGCCCGCGTAAGCCACGACCTTGCCGACATCGAGCGCCATCTCCACGACCGCGCCGCCGGCCCCCGTGACACGCACATCGCGCGTGAGCCGCACGATGTCGGTGGACTGCCGCTCGACCAGCGGCGCGCCGCTCGCGGCCAGCACCTTCGCGAGCCGGTCGCCCACGGGCGTGCCCTGGTGGCGTTGCGGGTCGATGGCTGGCGATGCGCCGCCCGTGGCGCCGAGATCGACGTTGTGCTCCAGCCGGTGCAGCGCGTTGTCGCCCGTCGCCTTGACGGTCTGCACCCAGCGCCGTCCCTCCTTGCGCAGACGCAGCACGATGCCCTGGCCGGCGAGCGCCTGGTCGGCGGTGTCGAAATAGCGGGCCTGCAGGCGGGTGCGCACCACGGTGCCGCGCCGCAATGCGGCCTCGACGGCCTTCAGCCGGTCGCCGGGGATCTGAAACTTGAACTCGATTTCCATGGCGGCCATGATGCCCCGCCTTTTTTCAGCCCTGCGCAATAACCCGGTCCTGAAAGGCGATCAGACATGGTTCGCAAAATAATGTGGACGCCGTCCATTTTCTTTGTTATCTTTTGTGGACGGCGTACACAAGATGCCGGCAAACATCCGATTCACCTCCTTCACCGACACAGAAAGACACCATGGCCAACAAGCAGATCTTCGTGAACCTCCCCGTCAAGAACCTCGAGAAGACCAAGGCGTTCTTCGCCGCGCTGGGCTACACCTTCAACGAGAAGTTCACCGACGCCAATGCCGCATGCATGGTCATCCAGGAAGGCAGCATCCACGCGATGCTGCTGGTCGAGGACTTCTTCAAGACCTTCACGAGCAAGAGCATCACCGACACCGGCACGAGCACCGAGGTGCTGCTGTGCCTCTCGTGCGAGAGCCGCGCCGAGGTCGACGCGATGGTCGCCAAGGCCGTCGCCGCGGGCGGGACGGTGCCGCGCGAGCCGCAGGACTACGGCTTCATGTACGGCCACGGTTTCCAGGACATCGACGGCCACCTCTGGGAGCTGATGTACATGGACCCGAACGCCGAAGTGACGCACCAGAACCCCTGATGCCGCGGCGCTGAAGGCAAGAGCGATGCCCATCGTTCCATACGCGCTCTTCACTGTTGCGCCAAAGCCCCCTACGGGAAGGCGACGGCGCCCCGATATTCCTTCCACTGGCACGGCATCATCGGCCGAGCCCCCCATGGAAAGGAATATCGGCATGTCCGACAACAACGACAGCAAGAGCCCCATCGTCCAGGTCAACCCGCTCGGCTTCCCCTGGCAGACGATCGACCCGTTCCTCTTTTGCGTCTATCACGACGACGCCTACCCCAAGGCCAACGGCCGCATGGGCCCCGAGGCCTCGCTGGCCGGCCGCCAGATCGGCCAGGACTTCAGCCGCAAGGACGGCTGGAGCATGTACCACGGCGACACGGTGCCGGGCTTTCCCTCGCACCCGCACCGCGGCTTCGAGACGGTGACCATCGTGCGCAAGGGCCTGGTCGACCATTCCGATTCGCTGGGCGCCACCGCGCGCTTCGGCGGCGGCGACGTGCAGTGGCTCACGGCCGGCAAGGGCATCGTGCACTCCGAGATGTTCCCGCTGCTGGACGCGGGCGCGCCCAATCCGCTGGAGCTGTTCCAGATCTGGCTCAACCTGCCGGCGAAGAACAAGATGGCCGAGCCGCACTTCACGATGTTCTGGTCGGACGCGATTCCGCGCTTCGCTTCGGACGACGCGAAGGGCGGCCGCACCGAGGTGGCCGTCATCGCGGGCCGGCTCGGCGATACCGCCAACGGGCAGGACCCGATCCAGCCGCTCGCGCCGCCGCCCGCTTCGTGGGCCGCAGAGGACGACGCCGACGTGGCGATCTGGACGATCAAGATGACGCCAGGCGCGCAGTGGACGCTGCCGCCCGCCACGGGCGAAGGCACGCGGCGGATGCTCTATTTCTTCAAGGGCGCGGCCGCGCAGATCGGCGGCGAGCGCATCGAAGGGCCGGCCGCGGTCGAACTGCGCGCGGACGCGGCCGTCGAGCTGGTCAACGGCGACGAAGAGAGCGAGTTCCTCGTGCTGCAGGGCCGCCCGATCGCCGAGCCGGTGGCCCAATACGGCCCCTTCGTGATGAACACGCAGGCCGAGATCAGCCAGACCATGGCCGACTACCGGCGCACGCAGTTCGGCGGCTGGCCCTGGGGCGATTCGGCACCGGTGCACGCCGCTCATGCCGCGCGCTTTGCGCGGCATCCGGGTGGGCGCGAAGAAATGCCGGCAGCGAAATAAGAGCGGGTCTTTTCGCGAAACACCGAGGAACCGGCTTTGCCGGGCCTCAGGTGTTGCCCCCGGCAGGGGGTTGGAGAAGCGACACGAAGTGCGCGCAGCCTGGGGGCGAGCCGATCAGAACGTCTTGAGTGCCTCGATGCTGGGCGCGGTCATGCTGGGCACGAATTCCGTGATGTCCACGCGCGCCACGCCGCCCTGCACGAACGGGTCGCGCGCCAGCACCGCTTCCAGCGCCGCGCGGTCGCCCGAGCGCGTCAGGATCACCCCTCCCGTGCGCGGCACCTGCCGGCCCGAGGCCACGAACAGGCCGCTCTCGTAGTGCTTCTTGAGCCACACCATGTGCGGATCCATCAGCGCATCGACTTCTTCGAGAGGGCGGATGTAGGTGAGGGTAACGATGAACATGAGGCAGGAGGATCGCTGTGAATACGGAAGCTCCGATCCTATGGCCTCGGCAGGGTACCCAGCGCACCAGTGTGTGCGCGCGCGTAACGGCGCGACCTCGCCCTATTCGATGGCGACGCCGCCTTCCTTCACCAACTTCGCGAATCTGGCGGTTTCCTCCCGGATCTGCCGCGCCATGTCTTCCTGCGAGCCGCCCAGGGGCTCCGCGCCGATGGCCTGCATGCGCAGGGCGAAGTCGGGCGACTTGATGATCTTGACCATCTCGGCGTTGAGCCGCGCCACGATGTCCTTGGGCGTCGCGGCCGGCGCGAGCACGCCGAACCAGGTGCCGATATCGAAGCCCTTGAGGCCCGCCTCCTCCAGCGTGGGCACGTCGGGCAACACCGACGAGCGGCGCGCCGTGGTCACGGCCAGCGCCCGCAGCTTGCCGCCCTTGATGTGCTGCAGCACCGGCGTGATGGTGTCGAAGGACATCGCCACCTGCCCGCCAAGCAGGTCGGTGGTGAGCGGTCCGCTGCCCTTGTAGGGCACGTGCAGCAGCGTGGTGCCGGTGCTGGCCTGGAACTGCGTGCCGATCAGGTGCTGCGCGGTGCCGTTGCCGTTCGAGCCGTAGGCCAGCTTGTCGGGCGTGGCCTTGGCGAGCGCGATCAGCTCGGCCACGTTCTTCGCGGGCGTGTGGGCCGGGTTGATGACGAGCACGTTGGGCACCATCGCCACGACGGTGATGGGCGCCAGGTCTTTCTGGAAGTCGTAGGGCAGCTTCTTGTAGACGCTGGTGGCGATGGTGTGGTGCACCGCACCCATCAGCAGCGTGTAGCCATCGGGTTTGGCCTTCGCGACGTAGTCGGCGCCGAGCGTGGCACCGGCGCCGGGCTTGCTCTCCACCACCACCGGCTGGCCGAGCGACTGCGAGAGCTTGTCGGCCAGCGCACGTGCCAGCACGTCGGTGGTGCCACCGGCCGGGAACGGCACGACGAGGCTGATCGGCCGCGTGGGCCATGCGGCCGGTTGCGCGAAGGCCAGTGCGGCGACGCCGAGGCCGAGCGCCATCGCGCCAGCCTGAAGCATCGTGCGACGGCGACGCGCACGCTTGTTGAAAGTGAAAGCTGTCATGGTCTTGTCTCCGGCTCGTTGTGGTCGTGATGTCCGCGCGCATCGAGGCGCGCTGTGACTGCGGTGAAGGAATCAGGCCGCGAGGCGTTGCCGCGCGCCGGCGATGTGTTCGCACACGGCGCGCGTCACCTGCTCGGTGGTCGCGCTGCCGCCGAGGTCGCGCGTGTGCAGCGAAGCGTTGGCGGTCACGTGCTCGACCGCCTCCATCACCCGGCGCGCCGCCTCCGCTTCGCCGAGGTGCTCGAGCAGCATCACGACCGACCAGAAGGTGCCGACCGGGTTGGCCAGCCCCTTGCCCATGATGTCGAAGGCCGAACCGTGGATGGGTTCGAACATCGACGGGTAGCGGCGCTCCGGATCGATGTTGCCGGTGGGCGCGATGCCCAGGCTGCCGGCGAGCGCGGCGGCGAGGTCGCTGAGGATGTCGGCGTGCAGGTTGGTTGCGACGATGGTGTCGAGCGAGGCGGGCCGGTTGACCATGCGTGCGGTGCAGGCGTCGACCAGTTCCTTGTCCCAGGTCACGTCGGGAAATTCCTTGGAGATCTGCAGCGCGATCTCGTCCCACATCACCATCGCGTGGCGCTGCGCGTTGCTCTTGGTGACCACGGTGAGCAGCTTGCGCGGCCGCGAGCGGGCCAGCTTGAAGGCGAACCGCATGATGCGTTCGACGCCCGCGCGGGTCATCATGCTCACGTCGGTCGCGGCTTCGATCGGATGGCCCTGGTGCACGCGGCCGCCGACGCCGGCGTATTCGCCCTCGGAGTTCTCGCGCACGATCACCCAATCGAGCTGCCCCGGCGCACAGCGCTTGAGCGGACCGTCGATGCCCGGCAGGATGCGCGTGGGCCGCACGTTGGCGTACTGGTCGAAACCCTGGCAGATCTTCAGGCGCAGGCCCCAGAGCGTGATGTGGTCGGGAATGTGCGGATCGCCCGCGGAGCCGAAGAGGATGGCGTCCTTTCCGCGGAGGGCCTCGAGGCCGTCGGCCGGCATCATCTCGCCGTGCGCGCGGTACCAGTCGCCGCCCCAGCCGAAGTCTTCGAAGGCGAAGTGCAACGCGCCGCCGGAGGCCGCGGCCAGCGCCTCCATCACTTCGCGTCCGGCCGGGATCACTTCCTTGCCGATGCCGTCGCCGGGAATGGTGGCAATGGTGTAGCTGCTCATCGTCGTCTTTCAATGGAATGCTTCTGGAAGCCGCCACTGTAGGATTCGAAGCGCCGAACGATTCACGCCCGAAGTGAATCCATCCTTAACCTCAGATCAACAATCGGATCGCCCATGGTTTCTCCGATCCAACCGGCCGAACTCGGCTTCTTCTCGACCCTTGCGGCCTGCGGCAGCCTGAGCGCTGCGGCACGCGAACTGGGCATCAGCACGCCGGCCGTGAGCAAGCGGCTCGCGCAGATGGAGGCGCGCATCGGCGTCACGCTGGTGAACCGCACCACGCGGCGCATGAGCCTCACGCCCGAGGGCGAGCTCTATGTGGAACATGCGCGCGGCATCCTCGGCGCGATCGACGACATGGCGCAGCTGCTGGGCGAGGCGAAGGCCGAGCCGCGCGGCCTGTTGCGCGTGAACGCGACGCTGGGCTTCGGGCGCAGCCACGTCGCGGCGCTGATCTCGAAGTTCGCGCGCAAGCATCCGGAAGTCGAGGTTCAGCTGCAGTTGTCGGTGAATCCGCCACCGCTTACCGACGATGCCTTCGACGTCTGCATCCGCTTCGGCGCGCCGCCCGAATCGCGCGTGATCGCGCGGCGCATCGCGTCGAACCGGCGCCTGTTGTGCGCCTCGCCCGCGTACCTTGCGCGCGCCGGCCATCCCAAGGTGCCCAACGACCTCACGCGCCACCGCTGCATCGGCATCCGCCAGGGCGACGAGGCTTATGGCGTGTGGCGCCTGAGCTCGGGCCGCGGCGCCGCGCAGCACACCGAGGCTATCAAGACGCGCGGCGCGCTCAGCACCAACGACGGCGAGATCGCGGTCAACTGGGCGCTCGACGGCCACGGCATCCTGATGCGCGCCGAGTGGGACATCGCGCGGTACCTGCGCAGCGGCCGGCTGGTGCAGGTGCTGGCCAACTACCGCACGCCCGATGCCGACATCTACGCGGTGTACCCCCAACGTCATCAGCTGTCGGCGCGCGTGAGAGCTTTCGTTGACTTCATGGCGGCCGCGCTTGAAAACGGCAGCATCCGGTGACATCTGCAGAGAGACCGCCGCGACCCGAATCGGCGGCTTTCTGCTACCGTATTTTTCATCGCTGATTGCCCACCGGAGAACCGCTCATGCCGCTTCGCCCGCCACCGATCCTGCCGCCCGGCTTCGTACCGCCGTACCTGCTGGACCGGCTCGCGGCGCACGCCGATGCGCCGGTCAGCGCACGCGCGGCCAACACGCTGATGATCGATCGCGAGCACCGCGGGCTGCGCGAATTCCTCGCGCCCAAGGTGTCGTCGGCGCCTGCACCGCAGTACGCGAAGCACAGCTCGCCCGAACGCAAGATCCATGACGCCGGCAACACCACGCAACTGCCCGGCAAGCTGATCCGCGCAGAGGGCCAGCCCGCCAGCAAGGACGTGGCGGTCGACGAAGCCTACGACGCCCTGGGCGCGACCTGGCGCCTGTACCGCGACATCTACGAGCGCGACTCCATCGACGGAGCGGGCATGCCGCTCTCGGGCAGCGTGCACTACGGCAACGACTACGACAACGCTTTCTGGAACGGCACGCAGATGGTGTTCGGCGATGGCGACGGCGAGGTGTTCAACCGCTTCACCATCGCCGTGGACATCATCGGCCACGAACTCACGCACGGCGTGATCGACCACGAGTCGGGATTGGTCTACCAGGGCCAGTCGGGCGCGCTCAACGAATCGATCTGCGACGTGTTCGGCGCGCTCGTGAAGCAGCATGTGCTCAAGCAGACGGCGCAACAGGCCGACTGGCTGGTGGGCGCGGGACTCTTCAAGGACGCGGTGAAGGCGCGCGCCCTGCGCTCGATGGCCCAGCCCGGCACCGCGTACGACGACCCGGTGCTCGGCAAGGACCCGCAACCGGCGCACATGAATGACATCGTCGTCACGCGGCAGGACAATGGCGGTGTGCACATCAACTCCGGCATTCCCAATCGCGCCTTCCATCTCGCCGCCACCGCCATCGAAGGCCCGGCGTGGGAGACGGCCGGGCGCATCTGGTACGACACCGTGTGCGACCGCCGGTTGAAGCAGGACGCCGATTTCGCCGCCTTCGCCGAACTGACCGCGAGCGCCGCGGCCAAGCGCTTTGGCGCCGGCAGCGCGGCGCACAAGGCGGTCATTGCCGCATGGAACACCGTGGGAGTCACCGCATCATGATTCACCTGCCGCCCCTGAACGACGCCACCATCGTGCGCGTGACGCGCGAAGGCGGCATCGCCTACCTGCCGGGTCTCGCCCGGCCGCGCAGCTTCCAGCTGGGCGACTGCACCGATGAGCTGCGCCAGCAGATCGACGACGCACTGCAAAGCGCCGCGCCGCACGCCGAAGAAAGCAGTGCGGCCTCGCCGGGCGGCGACCAGCGCATCTACCGCGTGGAGGTGGTGATGGAGAGCACAGCCACTGCGAGTTCGGTCAGCTTCGACGTGCCCGAGACCGACGCGCCCGCGGCGCTGGTGCATCTCTGGAAAGATGCCGGGAAGCGCCGCAAGAGCTGATCAACCGCCGGCGATCACCGAACCGATCAGCCACACGTTGGCCGCGCTGATCACACCGAACAGACCCCAGGCCAGCAGCTTCACCACCGGACCGTTGGCGAAACCGCCCATCATGTCGCGGCTGCTCGTGAAGCGGATCAAGGGCCACATCGCAAACGGCAGCTGGAAGCTCAGCACCACCTGGCTCAGCACCAGCATCTTCCCCACGCCGCCATCGCCGAACCACCAGACGCCGAGGAACGCCGGGCCCAGCGCGAGTGCGCGTGTGAGCAGGCGGCGCTGCCAGCACGGGATCTTCAGGTCGAGAAAACCTTCCATGATGATCTGGCCCGCGATGGTGCCGGTGAAGGTCGAGCTCTGGCCCGAGGCGAGCAGCGCGATGCCGAACAGCGTGGCCGCGAACGCGCTGCCGACGATGGGCTCGATGAGCCGGTAGGCATCGTCGATCTCGGTCACGTCCTGGTGGCCGGTTGCGTGGAAGGCGCTGGCCGCGAGCACCATGATGGCCGCGTTGACCAGCAGCGCGAGCGACAGCGACACCACCGCATCGAGCGTGCAGAAGCGCACCGCCTCGCGCCGCGCCGCATCGGTGTCGGCGATGAGCCGCGTCTGCACGATGGATGAATGCAGGTACAGGTTGTGCGGCATCACGGTCGCGCCAACCACGCCGATGGCAAGGTACAGCGCGCCCGGCTGCTGCAGCCGCTCGAAGCTGGGCGCAAAGCCCATCGCCACGCCCAACCAGTTGGGCTGCGACATCGCGAGCTCGACGATGAAGCAGCCCGCGATGGTGCCGACCAGCCCGAGCACGATGGCCTCCACCCGCCGGAAGCCCGCGCCCTGCAAGCCCAGCACGAGCAGCGTGTCGAAGGCCGTGATGGCGATGCCGACCGGAATCGACACGCCGAACAGCAGGTGCAGTGCGAGCGCGCTGCCCAGCACCTCGGCGAGGTCGCAGGCCACGATCGCCAGCTCGGCACCGAGCCAGAGGAAGCGGTTCACGCGCGGCGAATAGTGTTCGCGGCAGGCGCGCGCCAGGTCCTTCTGCGCGACCAGCCCGAGCCGCACGCACAGCGTCTGCAAGAGCATCGCCGCCAGGCTCGCGAGCAGCACCACGAAGAGCAGGCCGTAGCCGAAGCGCGAGCCCGCCTCGATGTCGGTCGCCCAGTTGCCCGGGTCCATGTAGCCCACCGACACCAGGAGGCCCGGGCCCGCATAGCGCAGGAGCTTCTTGCCGAAGGGCAGGTCCTGCGGGACCGCCACGCTGCCCTTGACTTCGGAGGGGCAGAAGGGCGCGGTGGCCGTGCGGGGCAGGGGAAAGAACATGCGCGCGATGATAGGGTGGCGCGCGGGTCTCGTGCGAGACCCGCGCCGGGGCGGCGGACCTCTTAGATTCGACGCTTCCCAACCCAACAACACACCGGAGCATTCCAATGATTCACGTAGTCGCTGTCATCACCGCCAAGCCGGGCCAACGCGCCAAACTGCTCGAAGCCTTCGCCGCCAACCGCGAGGCCGTGCTGGCCGAAGAGGGCTGCATCGAGTACGGCGCCACGGTCGATGCGCAGGGCGTTCCCACCTCGAAGGCGAGCTTCGGCCCCGACACTTTCGTGGTGATCGAGAAGTGGGAAACGCTGGCGCACCTGCAGGCTCACGGCGTCGCACCGCACATGAAAGCCCATGGCGAGAAGACCAGGGAGCTGGTCGAGGCCAAGCTGATCCACGTGCTCGAACCGGTCTGAGGTTCTTCCCTTAGCGGCCTTCGCGCGGGGCGCGGGGCGTGCTACCTTCGCGCCGGGGAGCAGACAACTCGGACGAGGACTCAAGACATGGTGATCTTCACCGGACCGCATGGTTTGCGCTTGCACGCCGTCGCCGCAAGGCTAGGCGCATTCGCCGTGGTGCTGCTGGCCACAGGCTGCGCACAGCTGAGCGCGCCGCCCTATGCCGCCGACTATGAAGCGCTCGACCGGCTCGAGGCGAACAACCCCGGCAAGGTGGCGGTTGCCAAGGTGCAGCCGACCGACCCGAACGACAAGATCAACACGCTGAGCCTGCGCCGCGCGAAGCTGGTGTCGCCCAGCGGCACCTTTGCCCAGTACCTCGAAGACGCGCTGATGCGCGACCTGAGCGAGATCTCCGTCTACGACCCGAAGGCGCCGACACGCATCACAGCGCGGATCGTCGTCAATGAACTGGACCTCGGCGTGATCAATGGCACCGGCCGCATGGACGTGGAACTCACCGTCACGCGCGATGCGGCGCAGAAACTGCGCAAGACCTACCGCGGCGAGATCGCCTTCGATTCGAGCTACGCGAACATCGTGGCCGTGCCCGCCGGGCAGGCGGCGTATCCGCGGCTGGTGCGTGCGCTGCTGCGGCAGGTGTATGCGGACCCGCAATTCGTCGCGGCCATTGCGCCGTAGGTCTGGAGACGCACCATGGCATTTCTGTCTTTCCCGCATCCCCGGCTGGCCGCGGCGCTGGCCACGGCCATCGTGCTGGCCGGCTGCTCCCATCCGATCACGATGATCACCGAGACAGCGCCACCGCGCTCCGTCGCCCATCTGATCCCGAAGAAGGTCGCCTACGTGATGACCGATGCGCAGCGCGACCTGCAGGTGACCACTGCCGGCGGCAGCGGCGACCGGGTGAGCTACTACCCGTACCGCGACTTGGAGAAGTCGATTCGCGACGCACTGCGCGGGGTGTACCGCAACGTGATTGTCGTGCGCACCGCCGGCGATGCGAAGGCGAATGAAGTAGCGGGCGTGTCGCTGGTGTTCACGCCGCAGATCAAGACGGATTCGAGTTCGTCGTCATGGGTCACCTGGCCGCCGACCTCGTTCACGGCCGAGGTGCTGTGCGTGGTGAGCAACGCCGCCGGGGTCGAAGTGACCCGCGTGCGTGCAACCGGTAGCGGTGCGGCGGAGTTCGGCGAGTTCAATGGCGACTACGGGCTGGCAGCGCGGCGCGCGGCCAGGCAGCTGACTTCGCAGCTCAGCAGCGAGATTCGGAAGAACGAGAAGCTGCAGTGATCGGGCCGTTGCACTTGCCTGATCATTGCGGCCATGCATGAAATCGAAACCATCTGGGACGACGCCGAAACCCGCGCGCTGCCCTTGGCGCGCGCGTTGGCTCGCATGGAGCTGGCGTTCGGAAACTGGGACCTGACCAACACGCCCGGCGATGCGCTCGAAGCCGCGATTCATTCGGCCTGGTTCAGCGTTGTCGCATCGGCGCGCGAAGCCGAGGTGTCGCTCGATCCACCATTCATTGCATCGTTGCACGCGCTGATCGCCAGCCCCATCGGAGCGCCCGGCGAGGGGATCTTCCGCGAAGGGGTGTCGCCGTTGGACTGGGCGACGTTCAAGAGCGCACTCGACGACACCGCGCTGGAATACGGCTTGGCCGGCAACACGGAAGCCTGGGTGCTTGCCCAGTTGTACTGGGGCACGCATCTGGACTCGCTCATGCTGTCCGTGGCCTGGCTGCTCAGCGGTGGAATCCGCCTGCAAGCGGGAATGCGGATGCTCGTGCCGGACGCGAGGCACGATGCGGCATTGAAACAACGTTTGGCATGGGCCGGCCCCGGCTCCCATGACGCGGAGAGCCTGCGTGGGCTCTTCGGGTCTTACCAATCGGAGCAGGAACTGGACTCCTCAACGCCATGAAAAAACGCGCCCTCAGGCGCGTTTTTCGTTGAAGCCGCGAAGTCTTACTTCGACACGACCTTCACCATCTCCAGGCACTTGTTCGAGTAGCCCCATTCGTTGTCGTACCAGCTCACGAGCTTCACGAAGGTGCTGTCCAGGGCGATGCCGGCTTCGGCGTCGAAGATCGAGGTGCGCGGGTCGCCGCGGAAATCGGTGGCCACCACCTTGTCTTCGGTGTAGCCCAGCACGCCCTTGAGCGCGCCTTCGCTCTGTGCCTTCATTTCGGCGCAGATTTCCTTGTACGTGGCTTCCTTCTCGAGCTCGACGACGAGGTCGACCACCGACACGTCGGAGGTCGGCACGCGGAAGCTCATGCCGGTGAGCTTCTTGTTGAGCTCGGGGATCACCACGCCCACGGCCTTGGCTGCGCCAGTGCTCGAAGGAATGATGTTTTCCAGGATGCCGCGGCCGCCGCGCCAGTCCTTGTTGCTCGGGCCGTCCACGGTCTTCTGCGTGGCGGTGGCGGCGTGCACGGTGGTCATCAGGCCGCGCTTGATGCCCCACTTGTCGTGCAGCACCTTGGCCAGCGGGGCCAGGCAGTTGGTGGTGCAGCTGGCGTTGCTGATGATGGCTTCGCCGGCGTACTTCTTGTCGTTCACGCCGTAGACGAACATGGGGGTGTCGTCCTTCGACGGGGCCGAAAGAATGACCTTCTTGGCGCCCGCGTCGATGTGCTTCTGCGCCGTTTCCTTCGTGAGGAAGAGGCCGGTCGATTCGAGCACGATGTCGGCGCCGACTTCGTTCCACTTGAGCTGCGACGGGTCGCGCTCTTGCGTGAGGCGGATCTTCTTGCCGTTGACGATCAGCGTGTTGCCTTCGACCGTGACTTCACCCTTGAAGCGACCATGCACCGAGTCGTACTGGAGCATGTAGGCGAGGTAGTCGGGCTCGAGCAAGTCGTTGATGGCAACGATCTCGATGTCGTTCTTGAAGTTCTGCACCGCTGCGCGCAGCACGTTGCGACCGATGCGGCCGAAGCCGTTGATACCGAGTTTGATAGCCATCTGACTTGCTCCTAAGGTTGAAAAATTGGTGATCGGACGGGAAGAAGCGCCAAGGGACGATCAGTCCCGCAGCGCCGCTTCCACGGTGGCGGCGAGGTTTTCCGCCGTGAACCCGAAATGCTTGAACAGCTCCGGCGCCGGTGCCGATTCGCCGTACGTGTCGATGCCCACGACGGCCGCGCAGCCGTACTTCCACCAGCCGCCGGTGCAGCCCATCTCGACGGCGATGCGCGGAATCTTCTTGGGCAGCACGGCCTTCTTGTAGGCGACGTCCTGGCGGTCGAAGGTGGTGGTCGAAGGCATTGAGACCACGCGCACGGCGATCTTCTTGTCGGCCAGGAGCTTCTGGGCAGCCAGCGCGAGCGGCACCTCGGAGCCGGTGGCGATGATGACCGCCGCGGTCTTCTTGCTCTTGAGGCCCACGGTCTCGGGCTCGGACAGCACGTACGCACCGCGGCTGATGTCACCCAGTTCCTTCTTCGGCGCGTAGGCGATGTTCTGGCGGCTCAGCAGCAGCGCGGTCGGGCGCGACTGGTTCTGCAGCGCCACGGCCCAGGCCACGGCCGTTTCGGCGGTGTCGCCCGGACGCCAGACGTCCAGGTTCGGAATCAGGCGCAGCGAGGCGGCGTGCTCGATCGACTGGTGCGTCGGGCCGTCTTCGCCGAGGCCGATGGAGTCGTGCGTGAACACATGGATCACGCGGCGCTTCATCAGCGCAGCCATGCGGATGGCGTTGCGGCTGTAGTCGCTGAAGGTCAGGAAGGTGCCGCCATAGGGGATGTAGCCGCCATGCAGCGCCACGCCGTTCATGATGGCCGCCATGCCGAACTCGCGCACGCCGTAGTTGATGTGGCGGCCGATGGTGCCGTGCGGCACTTCGGCCGGGGCTTCGGGCTTGGCTTCGTCTTCGGCGCCTTGCTTGGCTTCTACAGCCGGCACGTTCATGACCACGGCACCGGTCTTCGCATCGAAGCGCAGCGCCGCGGTGCTCTTGGTGTTGGTGAGGTTCGAGCCGGTCAGGTCGGCGCTGCCGCCGAGCATTTCGGGCAGCGCGGCCGTGAAGGCTTCCAGCGCGAGCTGGCTGGCCTTGCGGCTGGCGACGGTCTCGCCCTTGGTGTGGGCGGCGACCACGGTGTCGAAGGCGACCTGGTGGAAGTTCTTGGGCAGCTCGCCCTTCATGCGGCGGGTGAACTCGGCGGCCAGGTCGGGGAAGGCCGCGGCATAGGCGGCGAACTTCTCGTTCCAGGCGGCTTCGGTCCTGGCGCCAGCGTCCTTGTGGTCCCAGTCGGCGTACACCTCGGCCGGAATCTCGAAGGGCGCGTAGTGCCAGTCGATCGCATCGCGGGTGAGCTTGATTTCTTCGGCGCCCAGCGCCTCGCCGTGCGCCTTGGCGGTGCCGGCGCGGTTCGGGCTGCCCTTGCCGATGGTCGTCTTGCAGATGATCAGCGTGGGCTTCGATTCTTCCTTCTTCGCCTTGGCGATGGCCTTGGACACGTCTTTCGCGTCGTTGCCGTCGATCGGGCCGATCACGTTCCAGCCGTAGGCCTTGAAGCGTTCTTCGGTGTTGTCGATGAACCAGGGCTTGACCTGGCCGTCGATGCTGATGCCGTTGTCGTCGTACAGCGCGATCAGCTTGTTCAGGTGCCAGGCGCCGGCGAGGGCGCAGGCTTCGTGGCTGATGCCTTCCATCATGCAACCGTCGCCGAGGAACGCGTAGGTGTGGTGGTCGACGATGTCGTGGTTCACCTTGCCGACCTGGCGGTTGAACTCCGCGGCGAGCAGCTTTTCGGCAAGCGCGAAGCCGACCGCGTTGGTGATGCCCTGGCCCAGCGGGCCGGTGGTGGTTTCCACGCCGGGGGTCACGTCGATCTCGGGGTGGCCGGCGGTCTTGCTGTGCAGCTGGCGGAAGTGCTTGAGCTCTTCCATCGGCAGGTTGTAGCCCGTGAGGTGCAGCACCGCGTACAGCAGCATCGAGGCGTGGCCGTTGGAGAGCACGAAGCGGTCGCGGTCGAACCAGTGCGGGTTGGCCGGGTTGTAGCGCAGGTGATCGCCCCAGAGCGCGACGGCCATGTCGGCCATGCCCATCGGTGCACCGGGATGCCCGGAATTTGCTTGTTGGACGGCATCCATAGCCAGAGCGCGGATTGCGTTGGCCATCAGGGCGTGGTTTGCCATGTGCGGTGGACTTTCTGGGGGAAAAGGGAAGGTTGGGGTCGGGAGAACCCGTGATTTTACCGGGCGAGCCCTGGCCGGCCTCGATACGGCCTGAACACCCTTGTGATGCTCTTGTGCGGCGGGCCGGCTGCTAGAGTTGCCACCCATGCAAGGGCTGCACCTCACCGCCGATCTCCACGACTGCCAATGCGGTCTCCAATGGCTCACCGACGGCCCTGCGCTGGGCGCGGTCTGCATCAAGGCGGTGACAGCCGCGGGGCTGCAGGCGGTGGGCAAGATCGTCCATTCCTTTCCGGCCACGCCGCAAGGGCCGGGCGGCGTGACGGCCACGGTGCTGCTGGCCGAATCGCACCTGTGCATCCACACCTGGCCCGAGCAGCGCGGCGTGACGCTCGACGTGTACGTCTGCAATTTCGGCGGCGACCATTCGGCCAAGGCGCATGCGCTGATGGCGTGCCTGGTGTCGCTGTTCCAGCCGGCCCACAGCGAACGCAACGAGCTGCAGCGCGGCCGCATAGCAGCGTGAGCAGGACGATTTCCGTCCGGGCGATGATCCTGGCCGCCGGCCGCGGCGAGCGCATGCGCCCGCTGACCGACGCCATGCCCAAGCCCCTGCTCGAAGTGCGCGGCAAGCCGCTCATGCAGTGGCCGATGGAAGCACTGGCCGACGGCGGCTTCGCCGATCTGGTGGTCAACACGGACTGGCTGGGCGCGCAGATTTCTTCCCGCTTCGGCGCAAGCCCCTTGCTGGACGGGCATGGCACGCTATCGATTTCATACTCCGACGAGGGCCGCGACTTCGGCGGCGCGCTGGAGACGGCCGGCGGCATCGTGCGCGCACTGCCTCTTCTGGGCGAGGTGTTCTGGGTCGCGGCTGGCGACGTCTTCGCGCCCGATTTCCGCTTCACGCAGGCTTCGGTAGACCGCTTCCTGGCCAGCGGCAAGCTCGCGCACCTGTGGCTGGTGCCGAACCCGGCGCACAACCTCAAGGGCGACTTCGGCCTCTCCGCCGAAGGCTTGGCGCTCAATACAGCCGCCCAGAAGCACACCTTCTCGACCATCGGCCTCTACCGCGCCGCCCTGTTCGCCCCGCCTTACTGCAACGTCCCGCCCGGCAACCCGTCCGGCGTCAAGGTCCCATTGGCCCCGATCCTGCGGGCCGCGATGGACAATGAACTGGTGAGCGCCGAGCTCTACACCCGCCCCTGGACCGATGTGGGAACCCCCGAACGGCTTGCCCAACTGAACACCACGCCAAGATGACCTCCGCAGACACCACCACGATCTACGCCGAGCGCCGCGCGCGCCTCGCCTCGCAACTGGGCAAGGACGGCATCGCCATCATCCCGACCGCTCCCGAGCGCCCGCGCAACCGCGACACCGACTTCCTCTACCGCCACGACAGCTACTTCTATTACCTGACCGGCTTCACCGAGCCGAACGCCTGGCTGGTGCTGGCCGGCGACGGCCGCGCCACGCTGTTCTGCGCGCCCAAGGACCTGGAACGCGAGATCTGGGACGGCTATCGCCTCGGCCCCGAGGCCGCGCCCGCGGCGCTCGGTGTCGACGAGGCCTTCTCGGCCGCCGACCTCGACGCGAAGCTCCCCAAGCTGCTGGAGAACCGCTCGACCGTGTGGTTTCCGTTCGCGATCCACAAGGGCCTGGAGACCCGCATCGACGGCTGGCTGCAATCGGTGCGCGCGCGCGTGCGCTATGGCGCGCTGTGCCCCGAGGAGCAGCGCGACCTGTGCGGCCCGCTCGACGAGATGCGCCTGATCAAAGACGCGCACGAGCAGGACATCATGCGGCGCGCCGCACAGATCAGCGCCCGCGCCCACGTGCGCGCGATGCAGCTGTCGTCCCGCATGCTGCGCGAAGGCAAGGACGTGCGCGAATACCACCTGGACGCCGAGCTGCTGCACGAATTCCGCTTCGGCGGCTCGCAGTACCCGGCGTACTACTCCATCGTCGCGGCCGGCGCCAACGCCTGCGTGCTGCATTACCGCGCCGACGCCGCGCCGCTGCGCAAAGGCGAGCTGGTACTGATCGACGCGGGCTGCGAGCTCGACGGCTACGCGAGCGACATCACCCGCACCTTCCCGGCCGACGGCAAGTTCACCGGCCCGCAGCGCGCGCTGTACGACCTCGTGCTCGCGAGCCAGGACGCATCGGCCGCCGCCACCAAGGCCGGCAACCGCTTCACCGACCCGCACGACGCCGCGGTGCGGGTGCTGGCGCAGGGCATGCTCGACTTCGGCCTGCTCGATGCCAACAAGGTCGGCAGCGTGGACGACGTGATCGACTCGCGCGCCTACTTCCAGTTCTACATGCACCGCACCGGCCACTGGCTGGGCATGGACGTGCACGACTGCGGCAGCTACGTGGAGCCCACCCAGGTGGGCGAAGTGAGCGAGCGAAAAGATCCGCTGTCGAACGAGGTCATCAAGAACCGCCCGAGCCGCATCCTGCAGCCCGGCATGGTGCTGACGCTGGAGCCCGGCATCTACGTGCGGCCGGCCGACGGCGTGCCTGAGCAGTTCCACAACATCGGCATCCGCATCGAGGACGATGCGATCGTCACGGCGACGGGTTGCGAGCTGATTTCGCGCGGCGTGCCGGTGAAGGCGGATGAGATCGAGGCGTTGATGCGCGGCTGATCGCCGTCCGCGGGCGGCGTACCAGGCCAGTGACGACCAGCTCAAGCGACCGCTAGGCGCCCAAGACCTTCAACACCCAGGCCGGCTGCCGCGCCGCGTGCCTCTGTACCTGCCCACCGATAACCGATGCAACCAGTTGCGGGCCGCCCAGTTCGACATCGGCGCCGTCGAACAACATCGCAAGCTGCACCTGCCGCACCGCCAGCCGCAAGTGCTCAACGGTGCGCGGGTAGCGCGCCAGGATCCTGTCCGCCGGAACGTTGTGGCCGCCTTCGCTCACGCGTTGCTGGACGCGCGTGAGCAGCCGGCGCGGCTCGTCGACGCACACCACGTACAGCACCACCTCGAAGCCGCGCGCCTGCGCATCGGCAATGAGCTGCAGCTTGGAGGGATGCGAGAACACCGTCTCGCTCACGAACGAGCGCTGTTCCTCAAGGCAGGCCTCGCGCGCGCCATCGGCCCAGGCACGGGCGGCCTCGGAGCGCTTGAGCGCATTGCGGATGTGGCCGAGATGCTCGCGCTCGTGGACATCGGCATTGATGAACGGCAGCTGCGGATAGCGCGGCTGGATCAGGTAGCGGTACAGCGTCGACTTGCCGGCCCCGTTGGGTCCGGCAATCAGATGAAACACCGGCATGCGAGATGAGGTTCAGGCCGCCTTGCGCGACCGGGGGGCCGGGGCGGCCCTGGCACGGTTCTCGGCCACGGCGGCCTGGGCACGCTGGGCCAGCACGCCCGACTGCGCCAGCGCGAGCACATGGTCATGCAGCGCCCCGAGCTCGGGCGACAGGGCGGTGGGCGCCGGCTCGGTCATGTAGAGAGGCGATTCCTCGCGCGCAATCAGCGCCTGGCTGTCCTGCACGGTCAGGCCTGCGCGTTCGAGCGCACGGCCCAGCGTTGCCCAGTATTCGATCTGGCTCGCGACAGAGCGGCGCATGGGCTGGGCCGCATCGCGCGCCTTGTCCACGAGCGATGCGGGCAGCTTGACGGAAGCGAAGGCAGTGGGTGTTGCCATGGAATTTCTCCTGATTGGCGCATTTTGCGCCAATCGGGAAAACCGGGCCACCCGTGCGCCTACTTCGCCTGCAGCAGCGCGGCGGCTTCGAGCAGCACCAGCTCGTTGTCGTCCGCCTTGTTCGGCTCGCGGCTGCTCGAGAAGGGCAGATTGTTGTCGTTGCCGACCACGATGTGCGTGGCATCGACCACGTCGACGTTCTCGATGGTGAAGAACGGGAATTTCAGGACGCCGTCGTTCAGCGGCTTGCGCGCGAGCTTGTCCGGGTCGGCGATGTTCAGCAGGTCGATGTAGCCGATCTTGCGCACCGCGCCGCCGACATTCGCATCGCTCAGCTCGACCTTGTAGACGCGCTTGAACTTCGCGATGTCGTGGAAGCAGTCGGTGCGCTTCTGGCCTTCGGGGCAGGCCTTGTCGCTCGTGCCTTCGCCGTTGTCGCGCTCGATGATCAAACCGGTGGTGCCGTCGATCATGTTGAAGTCGCCGATGGCGTTGCCGTTGACTTCGAGCAGGTACTTCCAGTGGCGGCCCGTCCATTTCTCGGTGACCACGTCGAACTCCAGCACGCGCAGGGCTTCCTTGCCGTCGACGCGTTCGTAGTCCTTGGCGTCGGCATTCCACACCGGGCCTTCGAGCAGCGCGTAGAGCTTGCTGCCGTCCTTCGACGAGGCCATGCCTTCGAATCCCTTGGAGCGCTTGATCTGGAAGTCGACCCCTCCGTTTGGCAAGCCCGGCACGCCCGGCGTGGTGACGGCTGGGTGATCGGGCGAGCGCACGGCCTTGCCGTCCACCTGCGTGTCGAACACCGCGAGCACCTTGCCCTTCAGGTCGGCCTTGATCAGGAAGGGGCCGAACTCCTCGCCGATCCACAGCGCGCCGCCAGCGAACTGGAAACTCTCGGGGTCGAAGTCCGAGCCCGTCAGGTAGCGCTGCTTCGTGCCTTCGTGAACGATGCGGAATGGCACCTTCTTGTCGGGATCGTGCAGGAAGATCGTGTTCAGGCGATGGAACTTGCCGCTCTTGAAGTCCACCTTGTAGTGGTTCAGGTAGAGCATGAAGTCGGGCGAGTTGGCCTTCGCGCCAGCGCCGTTGTCGGTGAGGATCCAGAACGAGCCGTCGTCCATCTTCTTGATGCCCGAGTGGCCCTGAAGCGGTTGGCCCTTGAAGGGCACCGAGACACCGGTGCCGCGGCCACCCGAAAGGCCTTCGACCGTGCCCAGCGCCTCGACGCGCTTGCCCGAGGTGAACTTGCCGCTGGTCTGCAGGTCGGCTGGCGCATCCTTGGGCGCGGCGACGAAGCTTTGCGCGGGCAGCACGGCGTGGCCGGCGAGCGTGGCGGGGAAGGCGGTCTGTGCGGCCGCGCTGCCGCAGGCGAGCGCGGTGGCGAGGGCGATGAAGGAGAGGGAGGCGAGACGCGTCATGGGCAGAAGAAAGGTTTCAGTCGAAACGCGAGACCATGCCGATTGCACGTGACGGCGCCGTGACATCCACCGGGCTCAAGGTGCGATGTCGACCGTCACTTCGCGCGACTCGGCGCGGCCTTGGTCATCGACCGCACGCAGCACGTAGCGCCGGCCCGAGTCCGCCATGTCGGGCATCCAGGTGATGCCTTCGCCGGGCGCGGCGCGGCCGATCAATGCGTCATCGGCAAACCAGTAGATCGTCTGCGTGCCCGCAGCCGCTTCGGCGCGCAGCACGAGAGGCTCGGGCTTCTTCACGCGCAGCGTGTGCCGCACGCCGCGCAGGGGCGAGGTGATGAGCGGCGCCGTTTCCGAGGCCTCGCCCTTCTCGCAGCCATCGGTCGGCAGGCTTGCGCGCGGCAAGCCGGCCTGGCGGAACAGCCGGCGCATGTCGCTGCCCCATTGCTCGACCACCTGCTGCCGCGCATTGGGCTGCGGCCCGCACACCACCTTGCCGGTCGTCTCGTCGACCCACACGGCGCGGTGCAGGTTGCTGACCTGGATCGGCGACTTGCCGGCGATGAACCATGTCGTGGTGCGCACCGGGCACAGCGCATCGGGCAGCCCGCCTGTCGCCGTGCACACCTCGACCTGCCGCAGGTCAGCCGGCTGCCGCGTCGCGATCTCGCCGAGGTCCAGCCGCTCGGCGCGCAGCGCATCGACCATGCGCAGGAACAACGGTGCGGCCGCATCCACGCCCACGAGCGCGGGGTTGCTCGTGCCGTCGAAATTGCCGACCCACACCACGAGCACATGGCGGCCGAATACGCCTGCAGTCCACGCATCGCGGAAGCCCCATGACGTACCCGTCTTCCATGCGATGGCGGGGCGCGCCGGCAGTGTGGTGTCGGGACGCGGCGTGTGGCGCAGCATGTCGAGCGTGATGAACGACGCCTCTTCGCTCAAGAGGCGCAGCGGCTGCACCGGTCGCTCGTCGGGCGCGGGCTGGGTGTAGCGCAGCGGCTGCGAGATGCCGCCGTTCGCCAGCGTGGCGTAGAGGCCCGCGAGTTCCTCGGGCGTGACCTCGCCGCCGCCCAGCACCAGCGCGAGGCCGTAGTGCGATTCGCTCTGCAGCTTCTGCACGCCCCCGAGCCGCATGAAGTCGTAGAGCCCGGGCTTGGAGAGCTTCGCGGCCACGGACACCGCCGGGATGTTGCGGCTGCGAATCAGCGCCTCCTGCGCGGAGAGCGGGCCGGCGAAGCGATGGTCGAAGTTCTCTGGCGTGTAGGGACCGAAGGACGTCGGCGCGTCCTTCAGCATCGTCTTCGGATGCAGCAGCCCCTGGTCGAGCGCGAGCGCATAGATGAAGGGCTTGAGCGTGGACCCCGGCGACCGCTTGGCCTGCGTGCCGTTGACCTGCCCCGCGATCGCGTCGTTGTGCCAGTCGGCCGAGCCGATCAGCGCGCGCACCTGCATGGTCGAGGCGTCGAGCAGCAGCGCGCTCGCGTTGGTCATGCCCACGTCGGCGTGCGTGCGCAGGTACTGGCCCATCACGCGTTCGAGCGTGGCCTGCATGCGCAGGTCGATGGTGGTGCGCACTTCCTGCACACCGCGCTCCTGCGCGAGCAGCATGTCGGTGGCGTGCGGCGCAAGAAAGGGGAGGCTGCCGCGCGACTGCGCCGAGAGCGCGAGCTGTGCATCGGGCGCATGCTGCTTCGCGGTGGGATCGCGCTCGGCCCACAGCGCCCACAGGCGTTCGCGCGCCGATTGCAGCTCGGCATTGCGGCCGCGCTCGGCAATGCGCTTGACGGGGTTCTGCGGAATCACCGCAAGCGTCAGCGCCTCGGGCAGGCTGAGCTTGGCGGCGTCCTTGCGGAAGTAGATGAGGCTCGCGGCCTGCACACCTTCGATGTTGCCGCCGTAGGGCGCGGTGTTGAGGTAGGCCTCGAGGATCTCGCGCTTGCCGAAGCGCGCTTCGAGCCAGAGCGCCGCGCCGATCTGCGCGATCTTGCCCATGGCGGTGCGGCTGTCGATGCCGTAGACGCGCCGCGCGAGCTGCATCGTGAGCGTCGAGCCGCCCTGCCTGCGCTCGCCGCTGGCGATGCGCCACGCGCTGCGTGCGAGCGCGGCGGGGTTGACGCCGGGATGCGCGTAGAAGCGGCGGTCTTCGTACAGCAGCACGGCATCGACCAGCGTTGGCGAGATGCGGTCGAGCGGCACCCAGAGGCGGTATTGCTCATCGCTTGCAAGCGTGAGGCGCAGCAGTTCACCGCTCTGCGCGTACACGGCGCGCGAGCTGCCGACGGTTTCGCTGAGCGGGGCGTGGGGCCAGAGGCGCAGCACGGCGAGCAGCAGCGCGATCAACGCGAAAGCCACAAGCGTTCGCCGCGCGCGCCCTCTCTTGCTCCCTCTCCCGCTTGCGGGAGAGGGTTGGGGTGAGGGCTGCGGCGATGGATCGAGCACAGTGGTCATGGAAGCGCTGCCCCCTCACCCTGGCCCTCTCCCGCAGGCGGGAGAGGGGACAAGGCAGAGGCCGCGTTGATCAATTGCCCACCACCTGGAAGCGCGCACCCGCCGAGCGCGAATACACACGCCGGTCGTACATCGCTTCGCCATACGCGGCCGGCACCACGAAGTCGCCCACGTTGGTCGCGCGCGCCTTGTAGGTCACTTCGAGCAGGTTCTTGTCGACCGCACCGTAGAACACCACGCGGTCTTCGCGGATGTCGGCGTACTGCACCTTCCACGAGCCACCGCCGCCCAAACGCTTCTTCCAGATCGGCGCATCGGCGTTGGCTTCCTCGTCGTCGCCCACGGCCTGCAGCACCGGCTCCAGGCCACCTGGCAGCAGGTCGACCAGCGCCACGTCGTTGAGCTGTGCGCGCTCCAGGCTGCGCACGCGCACCCGCACCGTGACCTCTTCGCCGAGCTTGGCCTTGGTGATCGGGTTGCCCTTGGCATCGAGCACTTCATGGAAGATCTCGAGGCCCTGGTTCACCGGCGTCGTGGGCACATTGCGCTCGAAGCCCTGTTCGGCCCAGCTGTAGTACAGGTTGAAGTCGCTGTCGTTCGACAGCTTGAGCTTCGCCGTACCGGCGGGCACCGCGGCGCGCGTGATCGGGTTCACCGAGCCCAGCGCGAGTGCCGCGGCCTGGCCTTGCGCGTTGACGGTCTGCGCCGTCAGCTTGCCCTCGGCGTTCTGCGCCACCGCTTCGAAATACGCATCGACCGCCAGCAGCATCGAAGCCGACGACAGGCTGTTGTACCAACCGTCGCGCACCATCGCGCCCATGCCTTCCCACACCTCGGGCTTCAGCGCCTTCAGGCGCGAAGGGAAGTGGCGGCCCACCAGGTGCAGCGTCATGCTGTCGTGCACCAGCGGGTCGTAATAAGCGCCCCACACGTTGCGGCGCTGCTTCTTCTCGGTACGCGCGAGCAGGTCGGACCACACGGGGTTGAGCAGCTCATTCGCCACCTGCTCCTGCTTCACGAGCTGGTAGCTCGCGGCGAGGTACACGGCGCCGAGGTCGTCGCTCCAGCCTTGCGTCTGCTTGCTGCGCCAGGCTTCGCGCAGGTTGGCCAGTGCGGCCGGCGCGATGATGCCCTGGCGCGTGAGCAGGTAGGCCGCCTGCGTGCGCTGGCGCCAGCCGTCCAGCGAGGTGTCGCCGCTGCCGAGCCAGCCCTGCAGATAGGTGTTGGCCTTCTGCAGCAGGTCCTGCGGCACGGGCAGCTTGTGGTCCTTGGCCTCGACCAGCAGGTGCACCGCATAGAGCGTGGCAAAGGCATCGGTGCCCGCGCCGGGCCACAGCGAGAAGCCGCCGTCGGCCGTCTGCCGTGCGCGCAGCTGCACCAGGTAGCGCTCGAAGGTCTTGCGCGCCTCGGGCATCGGGCCCTGCTCGGGCGTGCGGCCACGCGCCATTTCCTTCACCAGTTCGGGCCGGCCCGACAGCAGCACGGCCGGGAAGGTCTGGCTCGTGATCTGCTCGGTGCAGCCGTGCGGATAGACCTCCAGGTACTGCATGAGGCCAGTCGCGAAGGCCCATGGCGCGGCCGATACCGCCACCTCGCTCTTGCGGAGGTTCGGATACAGGTCGGCCTTGCTGCTCAGTTCGCCCGCGCGCTGGAAGCTGCCGGCCTGCACCAGCGTCACGAACGGCGATGCCGGCCGCACGCTCACTTCGGTCGACAGGCGCGCGCTGAAGGTCTTGTGCGTCGAGGTGAACACCAGCGCCGAAGAACCCAGCACCGCCTGCTCGCCCGGCTTGGCGCGCACGTTGAACTTGGTGCTCGCTTCGCCGCGCTCGTTGACCTTGAGCGTCTGCGTCGCATCGCCCACCACTTCCAGCCCACCCGAGGCGGTGAGCGTGAGCGCAATGGGCACGTCCTTGCCCGAACCCACGATGTTGTTCGCGAGACCCACGCCCACTTCGACGGTGTCGCCGGGCGCCATCGCGAGCGGCGCGTTCGGCAGGATCACCATGTCGCCGCGCACCACGGTGCGGGTGCTCTTGGCGGCGGTGGTCTCGTCGTTCACCGCGACAGCCATCACGCGCAGGCTGCCGTTGAAGCTCTCGGGCACGGTGTAGCTGAACTCGCGGCTGCCGTTCACATCGACAAGGCCTGACCAGTAGGCCACCGGCTTGTCGCGCTTGCGCTTGAACGGGTTCAGATGCTTGCCGAGTTCGCCCTCGCCGTCACCACCGGGCGCTGCGCCCTGCATGAGCTTCTTGAATTCCGGCAGGATCAGGTCGAGCGTCTGCAAGGTGCCCACTTCGAGCGCGCGCTTCTGGAAGAAGTGCTTGAGCGGATCGGGCGTCTTGTAGCGCGCCACCTGCAGGATGCCTTCGTCCACCGCGAACAGCACGGCGCGCGTGGGCTTGTCGCTGGTGAGCTTCATCTTCACCGTCTGGCCGGGCTTCACGAGCTCGCTGCTGGTGAGCTGCAGGTTCGCGGTGCGCTTGGCCAGGCTGGTGGCGAAGGGAATGACGCCGTACGACAGCGGGCTCATGTAGACCTCGTCCGAGGCCGGGTCGCGCACGAAGTGCACGTTGATGTAGCCAGTGCCCTCGAAGTCCTTGGGCAGCGTGATCTTCTGCACCGAGGCGGTCTTGTCGGTCTTGAACCACGCGTGGGCATACACCTTGTCGCGCTCGATGGTGATGAGGCCGGCGCCGACGTACGGCGCGCGGATGCTCACCTCGATCTCCTGGCCCGGCTCGTAGTCCTTGCGGTCGAGCGTGAGCTGCAGTTCGGCGTTGCGGTCCAGCGAGCGCGAGACGTTGGCGTTGCCCGCGACGCTGTACTCGACGCGGTTCAGTTCCAGCCCGCCGGCATTGCGCACCACGTAGGCAAAGTTGCCGGGCGTGGAAGTGTTCAGCGCGATGGCATTGCCGGCCGCGACGATGGCCAGCGGCTTCTCGTCGATCACGATTTCCTTCTTGCGCGATTCATAGCGGTAGAGGCCGTTGTCCTGCTTCACGAGCACCGACAGCACCTTGCGCTCCACGCGCTCGATCTTCAGATCGTCCACGGCCGTCTTCCTGGCCTGCGGGTCGATCGCGATCACGGTGGCGTTGCGCGCGGCGCCCTTGCTCACGTAGCTGGTGTCGCCATCGACCTTCACGCCCACGAGGTAGGGCATGTCGCTCACCAGCGTCTGGGCTTCGGCCGAGACGCTGCGCCCGCCCTCGGGCTCGAAGGCCTTGGCAAGCACATGCACCTGGTAGGTGGCGGCATCGAAGCGCGAGAGGCGCAAGTCGAACTCGGCCTTGCCTTCGGCGCTGGTCTGCACGCTGCCCAGGTCGTCGACCTGCTTTTCGGTGGCGCGCTGCGGATCGAAGAAGGCGTAGTCGGCGAACGCGCGGAACACCGGGAAGGCCGGGCTCAGCGTGAGCGTGCCTTCGACCTTGCGGTCGGGTGCTGGCGTGCCGAAGAGGTTCTGCACGTCGATGAGCGCCTTCAGGTCCTTGGGCTTGACCCAGCCCTCGGCCACTTCGCTGCTGAGCTTGGCGACGACCTTGGTGCGGTCGGGCAGGAACTCCTGCACCTTCACCGTGGTGCTGCCGATGAGCAGGCCCTGCACCTCCGGGTTGCCGGGCGAAGATTCGCGCGGCAGGTAAAGGTTGACGGTGTAGTTGCCGGTGGGCGAGGTGTCCTGCGTGGTGTGGGCGATTTCCGCCGCACCGCCGGGGCCGAGCTTGAGTTTTTCGCGGCGCACGCTGAGGCCGCGCGCATCGATGATCTCGGCTTCGAGCGGCAGGTCGCGCAGCGACGTGGCCCAGTTGCCGGCCTTGACCATCATCGCGATGTGCATGGTGTCGCCCGGGCGGTAGATGCCGCGGTCGCTGAACACATACGCCGTCATCTGGTTCGGCACGCCGGCCGCACGCAGGCCGCCGACGTCGAAGCGCGAGATGTCGAGCGTGCGGTCGGTGCGGTTGAAGGGCAGGAAGCTCAGGTCGCCGTCCTTGCGCACGACGAGCACCACGGGTGCCTTCTCGCGCTGGTAGCCGGCGAGGTTCGGCAGCTTGGCGGCGCCCGTCGCATCGGTGGATTGCGACGCGACGATCATGCCGTTGCGGCCCCACACCTCGACCAATGCGCCGGCGACCGGCTGGCCGTTGGCGATGCTCTGCACGAACACATCGCGCGTGCCGTCGAGCGACTTCTTGGCAACGATGCCCAGGTCGGTAACGAGCACCAGGCGCTGGTCCTTCTGGTCTTCGGGGTTGCCGCTCTCGGGGTCGCCCTCGGACTGCTGCTCTTCCTGCTGTTCTTCTTCGGGCTGCGCCTGTGCGGCCTCACCCTCGGCCGCCTCCGGCTTCTTCTTGGCCTTGGGATCGAAGCCCTGTACCTTGAGCAGGAACACGCCGCGGCGGTCCGCCACGTCGCTGCGCAGGTACTCGGCGAAGTCGACGGTTTCGTAGTGCGCCTTGCCGGCGGGGATGCTCAGCGGAATCTCCTTCTGGAAGCGGTCCACGAGGTTGTCCGACTGCAGGCCGCTGTTGAACTGCGGATGCGCGAAGTCGCCGTTGGTCTGCGTCACCAGGTGCTGCAGCTGCTGCGGCAGCAGGCGACCGATTTCCAGGCGGATGCCGGGCAGGTCGCGCACCAGGATCGGCAGCTTGCGTTCGCCCGAAAGCGCGAGCAGCGAGCCCTGGCTCATGATGGTGAGCTCGGGGGCGAAGGTCTTGAGCAGGCGCACGTCTTGCCGCGCTGCGCCGAGCTGGTAGCCGCCCGGTGTCTTCAGGCCCTTGGCCACGCGCACCAGCAGGTAGCGGCCGCCCTCGGCTTGCGGCAGACGGAAGCTGACCATCTCGGTCACTTCGCGCTCGCTGGCGATGGGCTGCAGGGTGATCTTCTTCGCGCGGCGCAGCACGGCGTCAGTGACCTTCGCTGGATCGGCGGACCAGTCGAACTTCTCGTCGGGGTCGCTCTTGGCTTCTTCGGTGACAGGCAAGAGCCAGGCCTGCACCACGCGCGCCATCTCGCGCTCGTGCACCGGCATCGATGCGGTGACGTGCATCACATGCTCGGGCTCGCCGTTCTCGCCCGTCACGATGGTCGGGTCGACGCTGGAGATATCGAGGCTGAAGAGGCCGGGGATGTCGACGGCGCGCGAGATGTCGTTGCGCTGCGCGGGTCCGCCCTTCTGCGCGACCGCGCCGGCCGCGAGGCTCAGCACGACGGGGCGCGTCTTCTCGGGAATGGGCAGCGGCTCCGACTGGAGCGTGGCGGTGAGGCGCAGCTTGTCGTAGCTGACGGTGAACTTCTCGCTCGCGCATTTGCCCACGCTGAAGATCGAAGTGCCGCAGGCCTGGTCATAGGTCAGCACCAGGCGCTTTTCGAATTCGGCCGTGTTGACCGGGTGCGAGAAGCGCACCTGGAAGAGGGCGCGCCGCACGTTGGCCTGCACCGGGTCCTGGTAGAACTCCGCGCCCGCGATGCGCGCATTGAACTCGGGCGAGGTGAACTCGTACTTGCGCTGCTCGATCTCGATGTGCGGCGCGAGCGCGTCCTTCGCGAGCTGCACCTTGTAGGGCTGGCCGACCGGCCAGTCCTGCGCGGGAAGGAATTCGAGCTTCTTCTGGCTGCTCCAGGTCCAGCGCCCGGCGATGGCGGGCTCGATGGTGACGCCGGTCGCTTCCTGCCCGATGCGCGCAATCGGCGCAACCGAGGCGGAGAAGTTGATGACGACGGGGTTCGGTCCCTTGTCGTTCTCGATCTGCGTGCGCGGCGGCGGCACGATCTGCGCGGTGGAAACGACGGGCTCGACGCGATCGGGCGTGAGGCCGTGCCACCACTTCAATACATGCGGGCTGGCGAACCAGCCGGCCAGCACCAGCAACGCCAGTATCACCAGCCAGGCCAGCCGCTGCTGCAGCCACTGCAGCCCGAACAGAAGAAAGGCGCCCGCGATGCGGAGCCACCCCGGGGGTCGCCAGGAACCGATGAGTCCGCGTGCGAGCGGACGCAGAAAACCGAGCGCACGGCTGAGGCCGGTGAAGAGCACGTCGCTGAGCGACGCGAGTTTTCGATTGGCAACTTGAAGCATGAAAGCTCCCCCGATGTTTTTGTTGGCGCCTGGCAGTCTCTGGTCGATCTGTGAAACCACGGCGCTGTGTGTGAAGTCTGCGTGAAAACTGCACAGGCCCGCGCACCGGCCTGGTTCGAATCAAAGGGAAAGGGCGGGCTTGTTCACCATCAACCAGAACACGACGGCCATGGCCACGAAAGCCGGGTAGCCGAGCCACTCCCAATAGCGTTGATAGCGCGCATACAGCGGCGGCAGCGGCATCGCGTCCTGCTGCGCCTGCCCGGCCATCGCCGCCATGCGGATCTGCAGCCACACCACCGGCAGCCAGCAGATTCCCGCGAACACGAAGAGCCCCAGCGACACCGCAAGCCACGGCGTCGAGAGCGGCCAGCCCGCCATGTGCGCCAGCGCGAAGCCCGTGACCGGCTGCAGGATGACCGTGGGCGTGGTGAACCACCAGTCCGCGCGCACCACCAGCCGGCTCACCACCGCCTGCGCCGGCACGCTGCCGCTGCGGTTGGCAAAGAACATGTAGAAGGCCGAGCCCAACCCCGTGCCGACCATCAGCACGCTGGAGACGACGTGCAGCCACTTGAGGACGAGGTAGGTGTTCATGGCGTGACGCGTCGGTACAGGTGCCAGAGGAGCGCGGCGATGGGCAGGTTCTTGAGCAGCGGGCCTAGCGGGTGAAGCCATAGCATGGGCTGGAGGAAGGTGGCCACCGCCGTCATGAGCAGCATCAGGCCAAGGGCCGCGAGATAGCTGGCACGGCCGGGCCGCAACCAGAGCGCCAAGCCGATGGCGAGGTCGGCCGCCGCACCGCCAACGACCAGCGACTGCACCAGCCACGGCGGCGATGCAATGCCCGCATCGGCGAGCACCTGGCGGCTCTGCCCGTTCAGCTCGACGATGCTGGCGAAAGCCGTGAAAAGCCAGACCGCGACAAGGCTCAGGCGCAGCAGGCGGTCGTCGTCGGCCGCGTTCGTCATGTCGCGCGGCTCCCATGTTGCACCCGCTGCCACTCAACGACCTCAGCCGCATGCTTGGCGAGAAAGTCACGCATGCGCCCGAAACGCCTCTGCGTCTGCCACGCGAAGACGTGCGCCACCACGGGCTCCAGCAACCAGCGCAACGCCCTCGGACCGGCTTCAATGGTGTAGACGTAGATCAGGACCGAGCGGCCAGGCTCCGTGTCGCGGTGCCGCATCGACGCGGCCCAGCGGCTGAAGGGAAAGGAACGACCGATCATCGAAGCCGCCGCCACATGCGGCCGGTCAAAAGTGACGAAGCGCGTGCGCATCGACAGGCCACGCAGCCAACCGCCGCCCGTGTTCTCGGTTTCCGCGCCCACGAAGGGGCAAGGCGCACCGCCCACCACGCGGGCGTTGCCAACCAGCGAGTCCCAGTGCGCACGCCAGACGTGATAGTGGAAGGCGTCGAAGACCACGTCGGCCGGTGCCGGCATGTCGAATTCAAAGCGCTGATGCGCCATGGCCTGTGCCGTTTCGGTTTTCGTCGATCACGTCCGTCACCATGCCCCAGCGCGCGAATTCAGGCTCGAATTCCGGCAGGGTGAGCAGCCCGGCGCAGGCGTGCGCGCCGACAGGGAGCGCATCACCGCGTGCCAACCGGCGTGCCAGCAGGATCGCGGCCATGCAGGGAATCTCGGGGCCGTGGTTGTCGTCCGCCGCGATGTGCCAGGCGCCGCGCGCTACAGCACCTTGCGCATCGATGCCTTCGACCCGCACCACCATGCCGCCGAGCGCAGTGCCGAGCGCATCGAACACGCCACCGGTGGAATGCAGCAACGGCGCCAGCTTCTGCGGCGCGCGCAGCAGGCTCACGCGACGCATGAACGCCATGAAGGCGAAGGCCTGCTGCGCCATGCCGACCTCGAGCGCCGCGCGGAACATGACCGATTGCACGCCCGCATAGCGCGCAGGAAAGAGTTCGAGATCGGGGATGTCGCACAAGGCGCCGCGGCGCGGCCGCATGCGCGCGAACTGCACCTTCACCGGATTCGCCCAGCCGGGCTGCTCGGTCCATCGGCCGTCCCGCCAGACACGGATCGGCGCACCGCAGTACGCGAGCACGCCCGCGAGCGTGGCTTCGCCGCGCGGCGCGCCTTGCGCGGGTGCGATGCAGATGTCGATGCTGCGGATGCCTTGCCAACCCGCCGCGAGATGGTCGACCACCGCCGACGAGAGCGCCGGTACGGTGCTGGCGCCCGTGACGGCAGTCCGACCCGCATCGCGGAAGGTAGCGTCCATCGCGGCGGGAAAGTCGCAGACGAAACGACGGCCATCCGCCAGGTCGATGTAGTGCGCGCCAGCCGCCGCCACGGCCTGCGGCGCGCGGTAGTCCTGGTTCTGGAACGGACCCGCGGTGTGGATGACGAGATCGATGCCCAGGTACTCCAGGCCCTGCGCGAGATCGGGCGACTGCGCATCGACGCGAACGCCGCGCACCCCGCCGCCCAGCGATTGCGCAAACGCCGTCGCTCGCTCCAGGTCGCGTCCGCCGACCAGCAGCTCGATGCCTTCATCCGCAGCCAGCGCACGGCAGATGCGCGCGCCGAAATTGCCGTAGCCGCCGAGCACCAGCGTCTTCATGCGAGGCTCGCCCCCGCGACGTGGCCGCGGGTGAATGCCTCCTCGAAGATCGAGTAACCCGACCAGTCGGCGTGCGCAAACGACAGGCGCCCCGCGACGACGCTGCCGCGGTGAACATCGTCCGGCGCGGTGCGTTGCGAACCGATCTCCGCCAGCAGCCCGGGCCGGGGGATCGACATCGCGTGGCCGTAGCGCGTGATCTCGATGCGCGTCGCGAGCGAGGGCAGGTCCGGGTGCGGCACCGACAGCTCGGCGAGCAGATCATCGCGCCAGCCGGTCCACGGGCGCTCCAGCAGCAGCTTGCGGCCATCGGCGTTGTCGTAGCTGCTCGGTCCCAGCGGGCGGTACCAGCTCAGCACGGTGCCGCGCGGTGTGGGGTCGAGCGTTTGATGGCGCGCATCCACATAGCCAAGGCCACGCGTCCCGTAGATCACGTTGTCCCAACTCGGCGCCGCGCCCATGCGGTCGGCCAGCGGGCCGCGCAGGTGCACATTGGCGACCAGCCAGGGCGCGTAGCGCACATGGGCGGCGGCGTGCTTGAGCACCTCGGGCGCGTTCTCGACCACGCGCGCGGCAATGAACACCGGCAGCGCGACGATGCAGCGCTCGGCCTGCCAGCGCACCAGCGATTTCGATGCGGCGTCCCACGCATCGACCTCGACCCCGCCACGCAACTCGGCGATGCGCGTGACGACCCGCCCCGTGCGCAAGCGCTCACCGAGCGGCGCGGCCAGCTGCTTGGTGAGCCAGCCGTTGCCTTCGGGCCAGGTGAGCACGCCATCGCGCTCGGGGTTCGCGTCGTTGGCGCTGCCGCTCGGATCGCCGGGCGCATGGAAACCGTGCCGGCTCGCGAAGTAATGAATGCCGGCCCAGGCCGAGACCTGTTCGATGCCCGCGCCGTAGTCGTCGCGGCAACAATAGTCGAGGTACCAGCGCAGTTGCACGTCGCTGAAGCCTTCGCTGTCGAGCCAGCGTGAAAAGGCGATGGCGTCGAGCGCCAGCAGTTCGGGCGTGACCGCGACCTTGAGCGTGGGAATGGCGAAGTGCGCCGCGTGCTGCAGCGCGTCGATGCGTTGCGCGAACTTGCGGTACTGCGCGAGCGTTTCGACACTCACCCCGTGCACGGGCAGCAGGCCGTCCTGCCACTCCCCATGGAAAAACAGCCGCTCCTGCGGGCTGTGGCAAAGGGTGCGCTCGTCGTATTCCCAGCGGCCCGCCACGCGCCGGCGAAGGCCCAGCTCCTCGAGCAGATCCTGCACCTCGCGCGCATCGTCGCCGGGCACCGGCAGGTAGTGCGCGCCGAGCGGACAGGCAATGCCGTTGACCGTGCCGCCGCGCGCATTGCCGCCGGCGGTGTCTTCGAGTTCGAGCAGGGTGAAGTCTTCAATGCCCGCAAGGCGCAGTGCACGTGCAGCGGCGAGGCCGGCGACGCCGCCGCCGGCGATCACCACGCGCGTGCGTTTGACGGTCGCCGGCGCCTGGCTCCTGAGCGCGCCATCGCGCATCGCATGGCCGCGCGCGACATCGATGCCGGTGAAGCCGCCTTCGATGGGCGGCGGCGCCTCGCATCCGGCCAGCGCCAGGGCGCCCGCCGCACCCGCCACGCCGAGGAAATCGCGCCGTTGCATGGTGTCGAAGCTAGTGCGCCATGACCTTGCCCCACTCCTGTTCGTAAGTGGTGACCAAGGTCTGGTTCGACAGGCGGTTCACCTCGGCGGGCACGCGCGCCATGTCGAGCGGAAAGTCGAACATCAGGGGCAGCGTCGAAGGTGAGAGGAAGCGCAGCCCCGAAGGCAGCGCATCGGGCATCCGGTAGGGCCGGCGGCTCGCGATGATGTAGCCCCATTCGCCGAAGCTCGGCACGTGCGCGTGGTAGGGCGTCGCGCGCAGGCCGACCGATTCGATGGTCGTCGCCACGGTCCAGTAGCTCTTGCGCGCCACCAGCGGCGAGGTGGTCTGGATCACGGCATAGCCGCTTGCAGACAGGCGCTTTTCGAGCAGCGAATAGAAGCTGTTGGTGTAGAGCTTGCCGATCGCGAAGTTGGTCGGATCGGGAAAGTCGACCACGATCACGTCGTACATGTCGCCGGGCTGCTGCAGCCACTGGAAGGCATCGGTGTTGACGATCTTCACATTGGGCGACGACAGCGAATGCCCGTTGAGCGCAGCCAGCGTTTCATGCTCGGTGAAGAGCTTGGTCATGTTCGGATCGAGCTCCACCAGCGTGACCGATTCGACCGAGGGGTACTTCAAGATCTCGCGCACCGCCATGCCGTCGCCGCCGCCGAGCACCGCGACCTTCTTGGGCGCGCCTTGCGCAGCCATCACCGGATGCACGAGCGCCTCGTGGTAGCGGTACTCGTCGCGCTCGGCGAACTGCAGGTTGCCGTTCAGGAACAGCCGGTGGCCGAGCTGCCCGCGCGTGACCACGATGCGCTGATAGGGCGAGGTGGCGCTGAAGACGATGCGGTCCTGATAGAACTTGTCTTCCGCCAGCGTGGTGATGTGATCGGCCCAGACGAACGCAGCGAGCAATGCGGCCAGCGCCAGGAAGCACGCCATCGCATGCGCGCCGATGCGCCGCAGCTCATGGCGAAAGAGCCACAGTGCCCACACCGCCACCGCAGCGTTCATGAAACCGAACAGCAGGCCGGTGCGGATCATGCCCAGCTGCGGCACGAGAATCAGCGGAAACGCCACCGACACCGCGAGCGCGCCCAGGTAGTCGAAGGTCAGCACCTGCGACACCAGGTTCTTGAGCACGATGTTGCGCTTGAGGATGCGCATGACCAGCGGGATCTCGAGCCCGACCAGCGTGCCGACGACCATCACCAGGCCGTACAGCAGCAGCCGGAATGCGCTCGGCACGTAGGCGTTGGCCAGGAACAGGATCGCCGGCAGCGCGCCCCCGATCAGCGCGACCAGCAGTTCGATGCGAAGGAAGTGCGCCGGCAGCTGGCGGTCGAAATAGCGCGAAAGCCAGGAGCCGACGCCCATCGCGAACAGGTAGGTGCCGATGATGGTGCTGAACTGCAGCACCGAATCGCCGAGCAGATAGGAGCTCAGCGCCGCCGCGCTCAGTTCGTAGACCAGCCCGCAGGCTGCGACCACGAACACGCTGGCGAGCAGGGCGATCTCGACGGGCTGCGGCCCGCGCGCATCGGCTGGACGCGCGGACACTGCCGCCTCCTCGTTCAATGGATTGCTGCTGCGACGATGATGCAGATGCCGAGGCTCATGGCCGCGACGACCAGGCCAAGTGCCACGTTCTGCTTCTCGACGATCTCGCCCCAGAGGTCATAGGGCGTGATCTTGTCGATGATCAGGAAGCACAGCCAGAAGATGATCACGCCGATCAGCGCGTACACGAGCGATCCGAGGACCACGCCCGGTTTCAGCCATTCAAATCCCATGGGGACCTCCAGTCGTAGTAATAAGAGACATCACGCGAATCTTCGTCATTTGTGCCCGCCACCGCTCGAAGAGCCGCCGTACGAGCCGCCAGAGCTGCGGTAACCGCTCGAGGAGCCGCCGCGCCCGCTGCAGGTGCTCAGGATGATCAGCAGGATGATGATGACGACGATGATCAGGATGATCGTGCCGCAGCCCATGCCCGAGGCGGCGCTCACCGGCAGCGCGTCGCCGCGCTTGAACATGTCCTTCTTGGCATCGAGCTTGAAGGCGGTCGCGACCACGCCGCTGTCCAGCTTGATGCCCGACGACCAGGTGAGCTCGTTGGCCGAGCGCTCCATCGACAGCAGCGCCGGGCCGCTGGCGAAGTCGCGGTTGAAGGTTTTTTGCCCGCGCTCGACCTGCCAGTAGAACTCGCCCGCCACGTAGGTGGTCTCGGCGTTGTAGGCGTACTGCTGCTGGTAGCGCTTGCTGAGGTAGGTGGCGGTGCTGCCGTTCTCGGCCATCACCGGCGCGCCGGTGGTCGGCTTGACCATGCTCCAGCCGTCTTCGGCGTCGACCAGGAAGCTGAAGCCGCGCTTCTTGTTGTAGAGCAGGTACTCGTCCCACCCGAAGTGCTCGTCGTCGCCGGGCTCCACGCCCATGCGGTGCTGGAAGCCCACCACCTGCCACTGCGCACCCTGCAATTGGCCCATGGTGCCCAGCGCGATGAGCGGGCGCACCGGCTCGTCCTGCGTTGCGTGCTTGAGCTCGCCGCCGATGCCCTGCGACAGGTCGATGATGCTGTTGCACGAGCGGCAGGTGATGCTCTTGCTGTCGGCCAGGTTGACGGTGACCGGCGAGCCGCAGTTCGGGCAGTTGAAGCTGCGGCCCTTTTCGTCCTTGGCCGATTCCTCGCGCAGGCCGCTGAGCTGCAGGTCTTCGAGCTGCACCGAGCGGCCGAGGTAGGCGCTGGGCTTGGCGGTGCCGTAGTCGATGCTGAGCACCAGCCCCTTGTCGTTGCGCAGCTCGACCATCGCGAAAGGCCGGCCGAGCTCGGGCAGGTGCGGCAGCTCGCCTTGCGCAGAAGTCAGCGCCACCTGCTCGTTCGAGGTGACGGTGTAGCTCTGGCCGGCGAAGGCGCTGGTGGCGCCCACGCGCAGGTCGACCGGCGGCGGCGCGGTGCGCTGCAGGTCGAAGGGCAGGGCGAAGACGTAGGCGCCGTTGTCCTCGCTGAGGATGGCGGTGCGCTCGTCGTCGAGCGCGGCGATCCACTCGGTCCAGCGGCCGCCCGGGTAGGTGTATTGCAGCCGGCCGATCAGCGTGAAAGGCTTGTCCTGGATGCGGCCGGTGGCGAACAGCTGCAGCGGGCTGAAGTCGTCGAACAGCTCCGCCATCTTGCCGGTGCGCGCGAGCGTCTCGCCCTGGCGCACGACGGTGCTCTGGCAGTAGGGACAGACCGCATGCGTCGATTGCGCCGAGCGGAATTCGACCGGTGCGCCGCAGCCGGGGCAGGGCGCGCGGTAGTAGCGTTGGTTGCCGGTTTCCTCAGCCATGGCACGCACGCCATAGCCCGGACGGCCACGTCTCATTCAAGCCAATGAGGCTTCTGACGCCCGTCGACCAGGCGTCAGGCGCTATCGGGAACATAGCGCGCGCTTAGACGAGCTTCTTGAGGAGGTCGGCCTTCTTGGCGTCGAACTCTTCTTGCGTGAGGATGCCCTTGGTCTTGAGCTCGCCGAGCTTCTCGAGCGTGGTCATCACGTCGGCCGGGCTTACCACGGCCACGGCGGGCTGGGAAGCTGCCGTGGTGGTGGCCGCAGCGGCTGCCGCCGCGTTCGGGCTCAGGCCCTGTGCGAGGTTCTGTGCCAGCACCTGGCCGAGCGCCACGCCGGCTCCGAGGCCCATGGCATCGCCCGCGATGCCGCCGCCGTTGGCCGCGCCTTCGGCGAACTTCGGAATCGCCTGCGCCGTCTGGTATTGCATGAACTTGCCCATGTCGTTGCCGACCATGCCCATGCCGATCTTCTGGTCGAGGATCTTCTGCAGCTCTTCGGGCAGCGAGACGTTCTGGACCGTGATGTTCTCGAGCTTGATGCCGATCTTCTCGAACTCGGGCACGAGCTGCGCGGCGAGCGCCTGCGCAAACTGGATCTGGTTGGCCGCGAGATCGAGGAAAGGCACGCCGCTGGAAGCGATGGCGTTGCTGATGTTCTGCAGCACCAGGCCGCGCAGCTGGCCGTCGAGGTCGGCCACGCTGTAGATGTCGCGCGTGCCGGAGATCTCGGTGTGGAACAGCTTGGCATCGCCGATGCGGAAGCTGTAGTTGCCGAAGGCCCGCAGGCGCACGGCGCCGAAGTCCTTGTCGCGGATCGTGATCGGCTGGGGCGTGCCCCACTTCTGGTCGACCTGCTGGCGGGTGCTGAAGAAGTAGACGTCGCTCTTGAAGGGGGACTCGAAGAGCTTGTCCCAGTTCTTCAGGTACGTGAGCACGGGCAGCGTCTGCGTCGTGAGCTTGTACATGCCGGGGCCGAACACGTCGGCCACCTTGCCTTCGTTGACGAACACGGCCACCTGGGATTCGCGAACGGTGAGCGAGGCGCCGTTCTGGATTTCCATCTCCGCCATCGGGAAGCGCCAGGCCAGCGTGCCATCGCCGGTCTCGGTCCACTGGATGATGTCGATGAACTGTTTCTTGATGAAATCCATCAGGGCCATGGTTGCTCCTCGTCTTCAGGTGTTATGTCCGGACCGAGCATATTGCCACATCGTCTTGACAACGCCCCGTGCTTTTGGTCATGGCTCGCACTGGCCATGCGGCGTATGGCCTCGCCGACCGAGGTCTACAATCGGCGCCCCCAGAAGAAGCGCCACCAGGAGCTACGGCACATGTCAGATTCGACCCCCTCGACCTCATCGACTCCCACGCCCGAAGACAAGCGCGCCGAGCTGCGCCGTGCCGCCCTCGAGTACCACGAGTTTCCCATCCCCGGCAAGATCGCCATCGCCGCGACCAAGCAGATGGTCAACCAGCGCGACCTGTCGCTGGCCTACTCGCCCGGCGTGGCGGCGCCCTGCGAGGAAATCGTCAAGGACCCGCTGAACGCCTTCAAGTACACCTCGCGAGGCAACCTCGTCGGCGTGATCAGCAACGGCACCGCGGTGCTCGGCCTGGGCGACATTGGCGCGCTGGCTTCCAAGCCGGTGATGGAAGGCAAGGGCGTCCTCTTCAAGAAGTTTGCCGGCGTCGACGTGTTCGACATCGAGATCGACGAGAAGGACCCGGCCAAGCTGGTGGAAATCATCGCTTCGCTGGAACCCACCTTCGGCGCCATCAACCTCGAAGACATCAAGGCCCCGGACTGCTTCTATGTGGAGCGCGAGCTGCGCAAGCGCATGAAGATCCCGGTGTTCCACGACGACCAGCACGGCACCGCCATCACCGTGGCGGCCGCCATGCTCAACGGCCTGAAGGTGGCCGGCAAGAACATCGCCGAGGTCAAGCTGGTCACCTCGGGCGCGGGCGCCGCGGCGCTGGCCTGCCTGAACCTGCTGCTCAAGGTGGGCCTCAAGCGCGAGAACGTGTTCGTCACCGACCTGGCCGGCGTGGTCTACGAAGGCCGCGAAGAGCTGATGGACGACGACAAGCGCCAGTACATGCAGAAGACCGAGCTGCGCAAGCTCGCGCAAGTGATCGTCGGCGCCGACGTGTTCCTGGGCCTGTCGGCCGGCGGCGTGCTCAAGCCCGAGATGGTCGCCAGCATGGCAGCCAAGCCGGTGATCTTCGCGCTGGCCAACCCGAACCCCGAGATCGCCCCCGAAGACGCGCATGCGGTGCGCCCCGACGTGATCATGGCCACGGGCCGCACCGACTACCCGAACCAGGTCAACAACGTCCTGTGCTTCCCGTACATCTTCCGCGGCGCGCTCGACTCCGGCGCGACCACGATCACCGACGAAATGGAAATCGCCGCGGTGCGGGCGATTGCCGACCTGGCGCAGGCCGAGCAGAGCGAGCGCGTTGCCGCCGCCTACGTCGGTGAAAAGCTGTCCTTCGGGCCCGAATACCTGATCCCGAAGCCCTTCGATCCGCGTCTCATGATGAAGATCGCGCCAGCGGTGGCCAAGGCGGCCGAGGAAAGCGGTGTGGCAACACGTCCGATCAAGGACATGGACGCCTACCGCGACAAGCTGCAGAACTTCGTCTATGCCTCGGGCACCACGATGAAGCCGATCTTCGAAGCCGCCCGCCGCGCCTCCAAGAAGCGCGTGGCGTACTGCGAAGGCGAGGAAGAGCGCGTGCTGCGCGCCGCGCAGATCGTGGTCGACGAAGGCATCGCCCGCCCGACGCTCATCGGCCGCCCCGCCATCATCGCGCAGCGCATCGAGAAGTTCGGCCTGCGCCTGAAGGAAGAGCTGGACTACGACATCGTCAACGTCGAGCAGGACCACCGCTACCGCGACTTCTGGCAGACCTACCACCGCATGACCGAGCGCAAGGGCCAGACGGTGCAGACCGCCAAGATCGAGATGCGCCGCCGCCTCACGCTGATCGGCGCGATGCTGCTGCACAAGGACGAGGTCGACGGCATGATCTGCGGCACCTGGGGCACCACGCTGATCCACCTGCACTACATCGACCAGGTGATCGGCAAGCGCCCCGGCGGCTGCGAAAGCACCCCGCAGGACGTGCCGGTTTACGCCTGCATGAACGGCCTCCTCTTGCCCGACCGCCAGGTGTTCCTGGTCGACACGCACGTCAACTACGACCCCTCGCCCGAGGAACTGGCCGAGATCACGACGATGGCGGCCGAGGAAATGATGCGCTTCGGCCTCAAGCCCAAGGCCGCTTTGCTGTCGCATTCCAACTTCGGCACCAGCAACGAGCCCAGCGCGATCAAGATGCGCAAGACGCTCGACCTGCTGCGCGTTCAGGCGCCCTGGCTCGAGGTCGACGGCGAAATGCACGGCGACGTGGCCCTGGACAGCAAGCAGCGCGCGGTCGTCATGCCGCACAGCGCGCTGGCCGGCGATGCCAATCTGTTGGTTTTTCCGAACATCGACGCCGCCAATATTTCTTACAACCTGCTCAAAACTGCAGCAGGCGGCAACATCGCCATTGGCCCGGTCCTGCTCGGTGCGGCCAAACCTGTGCACATTCTCACGGCCAGCGCGACTGTTCGGCGCATCGTGAACATGACAGCCTTGACAGTGGCTGACGCGAACGCCGAAAGATAGGCCGTTCAGAGAAAGTGGTCGCCAACTTAAAGCACCACTTTCGCCCCTGGCGACTGCTCAAACTTTGGGCAGTCGCTTGCTATTTTTGCCAGCGTGGTGCACACTCGCGGGCTTGAATTTGCGGGTTAACCCCAAGGTTAGGCGCAATTCGAACCCCCCGCTCTTTTCTCTTGTGGTGTCCCATGGCGGCTTACGCCTCGATCACGTCCTCTGTCTCAAAGTTTGCGCTCACCAGCCTGATGCTGTTGGCGTTGACGACCGGGGCCGAGGCTCGCGGATGGTTCGGCGCAGGAAAAACGTCCGCTGAGGAATCGATTGCACTGACCGATCTTCCGGTCCAGGGCCAGCGAACCTATCAGGCCATCTTGAACGGTGGCCCCTTCCGGTACGAAAAGGACGGCACTGTATTTGGCAATCGCGAGCGTCTCCTGCCGCCGGCACGGCGCGGCCACTACCGGGAGTACACGGTAACGACACCGGGCGCCCGCAACCGGGGTGCCCAGCGGATCGTCTGCGGCGGCGAGCAGCGCACCACACCCGAGGCCTGCTGGTACACGGCAGACCACTATGCAAGTTTCAGACGGATTGCGCCATGAGCGATGACAACGACCTGAGCGGCGCCCCGAAGCGCCCCGAAGAAATGATGATGACTATGGAAAGACCAGCGGAGATGACCTTATCCCTTCGTGCCGTACGCCCGAACATCGTGCAATCGATCCGCGCGTTCCGCGTGAACGACCTGCAGGACGCCGCCAACGCGGCCGGCCAGCACTTCCTGTACGCCAACCTGGGCAACGCCCAGACCAAGCAGGACGTGCTCGACCTGATCGCCCAGCAGTTCACCTTCCCGGCGCACTTCGGCAAGAACTTCGACGCGCTGTACGACTGCATGACCGACCCGTTGCATAAATCGGGCCCGCAGCCAGGTTTTGTCATCGTGCTCGAACAGATCCCGGCCAACGCCAAGTTCGACAAGGAAGCGCGCGAGCAGCTGCTCGACATCTTCCGGGACGCTTCGGATTACTGGGGCGACCGCAAGGTCCCCTTCCGGTGCTTCTATTCTTTTCTGTAGCCCGTTCTGCATCTACCAGCCAAGCAGAACGGGCGAACGAGGCTCAGCACAACGCTGAATCCCTCGATGGCATCGAAGTGAACCTCAACGCCGCCGCAACGGCCGCCGCCAGCACCGAGCCGGCCGGCGAAAAAATGCCGACCGACAAACTGGTCGACGTCTCGCCCCTGGCGCTGCGCATGAGCAGCCCCTTCAACGCGGGGTACTGGCTGGCCGCCGCGTAATTGCAGCAACCCGCCTGAATGAAAAAAGCCCGTCGTCGACGGGCTTTTTTCATGGGGGAACGGCTTGGGCCAGTGCGACGTATTCGGCCACCGGCACTTCCTCGGCGCGCCGTTGGGGATCGAACTCCCCCTCGAAGCCGTGCGTCTCCAGCCATTTGCCCAGCGTATGCCGCAGGATCTTGCGACGCTGGCTGAAGGCCACCTGCACGATCTCGCCCAGCCGCGCCGCATCGACCACCGGCGGCTGCGCCAGCGGCACCATCCGCACCACGGCGCTGTCCACGCGCGGCGGCGGATCGAAGCTCTCGGGCGGCACGAACAGCACGTTCTGCATGTCGTAGCGCCACTGCAGCATCACGCTCAAGCGGCTGTAGTCGGAGGTGGCGGGCCTGGCCACCATGCGGTCGATCACTTCCTTTTGCAGCATGAAGTGCTGGTCGGCGATCAGATGGGCAAAACCCAGCAGGTGGAACAGGATCGGTGTCGAGATGTTGTAGGGCAGGTTGCCCACCACGCGCAGCGGCTTCGGGGCAGCCTTGGCCGCCAGTGCGGCGAAGTCCACCTTCAGCACATCGGATTCGATGACTTCGAGCTGCGGATGGTCGCGCAGCCGCTTGGCCAGGTCGCGATCGAGCTCGATGACCGTCAGGCGCCCGAGCCGCTCGACCAGCGGCTGCGTCAGCGCCGCGAGCCCCGGGCCGATCTCGACCATCGCATCGCCGGGCTGCGGCGCGATCTCGTGCACGATCGCATCGATGATTCCGCCGTCGGACAGGAAATGCTGCCCGAACCGCTTCCTGGCGATGTGTGCCATCAGGACTGCGGCGGGTCGCGGTACTCGACGTAGGCGCGTGCGCGCACTTCCTGCACCCAGGTGGTGAAGGCTTCCTCGACGCGCTGTTCACGCAGCACGTTGCGCGCGGCTTCGCGCTGCTCAGACTGGCTCAGCTTGGCGTCGCGGCGGCCGACCACCTGGATCAGGTGCACGCCGAAACGCGAGACGATCGGGTCGCTGATCTGGCCCGGCGACAGCCGGTCCATGGCTTCCTCGAACTCCGGCACGAACTGGCCGGGACGCGACCAGCCGAGGTCGCCGCCGTCCTTGGCGCTGGCGTCCTGCGAGTTGTCGCGCGCGAGGCCGGCGAAGTCGGCGGTGCCGGACTGCACGCGGCGCTTGAATTCCGCAAGCTGGGCCACCGCCTGCGCCGTGGTGCGCTTGGGGTCGTTGAGCAGCAGGATGTGGCGCACCTGGGTCTGCGTCACGGTCGCGTCGAGCGAGCCGATCTGGGCCTTGGCCAGGACCTTGAGCACATGGAAACCGGCGCTGGAGCGGACCGGTCCGGCGATGCCATTCACCGCGGTCGATTGCACGGCGTCGACGAACAACGGCGGATAGCGGTCGGCGCTGCGCATGCCGATGGCGCCGCCGTTGGCCCGGTCGGGCGAATCGGAGTTCTCGCGCACCAGCTTGGCGAAGTCCTCACCCGAACGGGCGCGCTCGGCGAGGCCTTGCGCCTTCTTCTGGGCGGCGGCCACCTGGGCGTCGGTGGCGTTCTCGGGCAGTGCGACGAGCACCTGCGCGATGTTGAGGTTCTGCAGCGCCGCATTCTTGGTGGTCGAGTTGCGCTGGTCGCGCAGGTACTCGTCGGCCTCGGTGTCGCTGATCTTGACCTTCGACTCGACTTCGCGGTCGCGCAGGCGCGTGAGCAGCAGCTGGTCGCGCAGGTCGTTGCGGAAGTCCGCCAGCGCAATGCCTTCGGCCGCCACGCGGCGGCGCAATTCGACCAGGCTGATCTCGTTCTGGCGCGCCACGGTCTGCTCGGCCTGGTCGATCGCCACGTCGTCGACCTTGATGCCGTTTTCCTTCGCGAGCTGCAGCTGGGCGCGCTCCGAGATCAGGCGTTCGAGCACCAGGCGCGTGAGCTCGCCGCGCGGCACGCGTTCGGCGTCGGGGTTCTCCTTGAGCAGGCGCGTCACGCGCGACTGCACCTCGGTATTGGTGATCGGCTCGGAGTTGACCAGCGCAACGATGAACTCGGCCGATCGCTGCACGGGCGCCGCTGTCGGTGCGGCCGGGGCGCGCTGCACCGGCGGCGGCCCCAGGCGCGGACCGGCGCGCATGATGTCCGTGATGCCGCTGCCAGGACGAAAGCCCTGCGCACCCGACGTTGCAGCCATTGCCGCGAGGCAGCCCAGGGTGATGATGGAACGGATGTGTTTCATGGCGTTGCTCAGTCAGTCGTCTCAGTCGTAATTGGTGAAGCGGCTCGGCGCCTCGCCAGGTTGGCGCAGGGGTTCATAGCGCTGGATGTTCTGCCGCAGCGCCTGCATCGGGCTGGAGCCGATGCTGGAGAAGCCGACGAATTCGAGCTGGAACATGATGCGGGTGTTGGCCGTCACCTGGCCGGTGGTGATGCGCTGCAGCACCACGCGCCCGATCCAGCAGCAGCCGTCGTACTCGAAGCCGAGCACGCCGTCCGTGAGTTTCTTGTCCTGCAGGTCGTAGTTGAGACGGCCCACCGCATACCAGCGGCCGCCGCCCTGGCCCTTGCCCGGGCCCAGGTTCTTGCCCTTGTCGCCCCACAGGTCGTTGAGCGGCCACTGCCAGCCCACGTCGATCGACTTGTTGCCGTCGGTGGCGGTCGGGGTGCTGGGCGCCTGGTAGCGGAACGCGGCGCTGAGGTTGTGGTACGGCTCGGGGTTGTAGCGGGCGCTCAGGGCCGCCCGGGTCGACTTGCGGGTGTCGGGGTTGTACTGCACCACGGCGTCCGTGCTCCACTTCGGCGTCCAGTTGACCTGGCCGCCGACGAGGAAATCGCTCGCGCGGTCGGTCACGGGCACACCACCGGGAAGGGTGACCTTCTGGTCGCTGAAGCGCAGCCGCTGCGCGACGCCGAAACGCGCCGCCTCGACGCCTGTGGCGGGATCGATCAGGCGGGTGGTCACCCCGACCGTGAGCGCGTTCGTGTCCGAGATGCGGTCGCCGCCCGAGAACGCGTTCTCGGTGTAGATCGTCGCGAAGCTGAAGTCGTTGGCGGCCGAGTCGTAGTTCGGCAGCATGCTCTGGTTGCGGTACGGCGTGTAGACGTAGTAGGCGCGCGGCTCCAGGGTCTGGCGGAAGGCGCGGCCGAAGTAGCTGGCATCGCGCTCGAAGATCAGGCCGCTGTCCAGGCTGAAGGTCGGCACCGTGCGGTTGGACGACGTGCCGAAGAAGTACAGCGAATTCGCGTTGTAGGGCACGCCGTTGACGTACTGCACGCCGTTGAGCGTGAGCTTCGGAATATCCGACTGCGGCAGGTAGTAGTTGTATGCCGCCGTGTTCAACTGAACCTTCGGAATGACGAACGAACTCGGCGTGATGAACGGCCGGCTGATCGCGAGGTTCGCCATGGCGCGGTCCCCATCGGGCTGCGACTGCTGCACAGCGTCGAAGCCGGGTTGGCCGCTCAGGATCGTGTTGACCCGGAAGCGCGTGTAGTCGAGGTTCAGCGCAACGTCGAAGCCGTGCCAGTCGTACTTGTTGTAGTTGGCCGTGATCTGCGGCATGCGGTCGTACGAGGGCACGATCGGCGACAGGTTGTACTGCAGCGTCTGGTAGCGCAGGGTGCGCACCGAGCCGCTCCAGTCGTCCTTGCTCCAGTTGAGCGACGCCTCGTTGGGCAACTGGCGCTGCGCCAGCGTCGGCGTGCGTGTGAAGTCGCGCCAGTAGTCGTTGTCGCTGACGCGGTTGATGTTGATGTTGGCCGACAGCGAGTCCAGGCCGAGCGCCTTGGCGTCGAAGTCCTGGTGGTGGTTCGCCCAGATGCCCCAGCGCTTGCTGCTGCCGGGCGGCGCAGTCAGGTCCTTGGCCTGGATTTCTCCATTGGCCAGCTGCTGCAGCTGCGAGGCGCGCAATTCGTTGTAGCGCTGGCCCACCAGGCGGTCGGCGCCCATCAGGTCCAGGCGAATGCTGCCGGTGTATTCCTTCTCCATGTAGCGGAAGTCGCTGCCCAGGTTCAGGCCGCGCTTGCTCATGATCGTCGGCGTGATCGTGGCGTCGCGGTTGGGCGCGATGTTCCAGTAGTACGGCTGCGAGATCTCGATGCCGTTGGTGTTGTCCACGCCGATCGTGGGCGGCAGCAGACCGCTCTTGCGCGCGTTGGACAGCGGAAAGCTCACGCTCGGGATCGGCGGCGTGCTGATGCCCATGAAGCTCAGGCGCGCATTGGTGGCCACGCCCTCGTTCTCTTCGGTGTCGGTGGTGATCGTGGCCGCGGTCAGCAGCCACGCCGGCATCCAGCCCGGGAAGTCCTCGCGGCGGCAGGTGGTGTAGGTGGCGCGCCGAGCGATCGATACGTTGGCGTCGACGAAGTCGATGCGCTCCGCATCGCCGTGGCCGCCGTTCGCGAGGAACCGGTAGCGCACGTTGTTGAAGAAGCCCTCGAAGGTCTCGAGCTTGAGTTCCAGCTCGGGGCCTTCGTACACGTTGCCCGACTGGTTGACCCGCACGTTGCCCGTGGCCTTCATCTTGTCGTCGGGCTGGTAGTACTCGAGCCGGTCGGCGGTGATGGCAACCGGCCCGCGCCGCAGCGTCGCATTGCCTTCGACCACGGTCTCCAGGTCGGGGCGGCCGGACATGCGGTCGCCGGTGACGAGGCTGGGCAGCTGGCCGCGCTCGGTGGGCGGCACGATTTCGGTGAGCAGCGGGGTGCGCTTGAGCGTCAGCGGGCCGTCGAGGCCGCCGGCGGGCTGCGCGAAGGCGCCGTGCGCCTGGAGCAGCGCCAGCGACAGCATGGCCAGCTTCAGCGGCGGACTGGCGCGTCGCAGGGCAACACGTCGGCTCATCAAGCCTCCCGCCAGGCCGTTCCGAGGAAAGCCCGCGGCTCCCCCGAGGAGAGCAGCGAGCGCACAAGGTGCCAAGCGTGAGGGCGTTGGGTCGTAGGCATCGGTTCGGAACGAAAGATCGTCGGGGAGACGGCGCGGCAGGCCGGCGGGTTGCAGGGGCCGGCAGCAACCTTTGCCCGGTCGGTGGCCGACCGGAGGGGTTGCCGCGCCAGGCGGATTTGTAGAATCGATTATCCATGACAGCACCCCCGACCCCGGCCTCATCGGCCCCAAGCCCCGCCGAGGCCATCCTCTGGACAGATCCGCAACGCGCCGAAGGGTTCCGGGCCTGGCTGCAAGGCATCGCCGCCGCCCATCGCCTGCTGCCTGGCACCGTGCGGCTCGCCTCGGCCGATGCGAGCTTTCGCCGCTACTTCCGCGTCGACACCGCCATCCCCGGCACGCCGACGCGCATCGTGATGGACGCTCCGCCGGACAAGGAGAACAGCGACCCCTTTGTGCAGGTGGCCAGGCTCATGGCCGAAGCCGGCGTAACCGCCCCGCAGGTGCTCGAATGGGACCGCCCGAACGGCTTCCTGCTGCTGGACGACCTGGGCCGCCAGACCATGCTCGACGTGATCGACCCGGCCCAGCCGGATGCCAGCCGCCCGCTCTACGACCAGGCCATCGACGCATTGATCCGCTGGCAGCTGGCCTCCAGGCCCGGCGTGCTGCCCCCGTATGACCGGGCGCTGCTCGAACGCGAACTGGCGCTCTTTCCCGAGTGGTACATCGGCCGCCACCGCGGCGTGACCATCGAGGGCAAGCTGAAGGAGCGGCTGGAGCGCAGCTTCAAGCTGATCGTCGAGAGCAACCTGGCCTCGCCGAGCGTCTATGTGCACCGCGACTTCATGCCGCGCAACCTGATGGTCGGCAACGGCACCGCTCTGGGCGTGCTCGACTTCCAGGATGCCGTCTACGGCCCCATCACCTACGACATCGCCAGCCTGATGCGCGACGCCTTCCTCAGCTGGGACGAGGAATTCGTGCTCGACATCACCGTGCGCTACTGGCAGGCCGCGCGCAAGGCCGGGCTGCCGGTCGACGAGGATTTCGGCGCTTTCTATCGCGCCGTCGAATGGATGGGCCTGCAGCGCCACCTGAAGGTGGCCGGGATCTTCGCGCGCCTCACGCTGCGCGACGGCAAGCCCCGCTACCTGGCCGACACGCCGCGTTTCATCGCCTACATCCGCAGCACCGCGAGCCGCTACATGGAACTGACGCCGCTCCTGCGCGTGATCGACGAAGTCGAGGGCACCTCCGCGCTCACGGGCTTCGCCTACGGCCGGGTCTGATTTCATAGCATGCCCCGTTTCCATTGTTCTGTGCCCTTGAGCGCCGGCGCCGCTTTCGCGCTGCCGGCCGGTGCTGCGCGCCATGTGCAGGTGCTGCGGATGCAGCCGGGCGACGCGCTGACGCTGTTCGACGGCTCGGGCGGCGAGTACGAGGCCACGATCGAGCGCATGGGCCGCAGCGACGTTTCGGTGACGGTCGGCGCCCACAACACCGTCGAGCGCGAGGCGACGCGCGCGGTGCACCTGGCCGTCGGCATGCCGGCCAACGAGCGCATGGACTGGCTGGTCGAGAAGGCCACGGAGCTGGGCGTCGCGAGCATCCAGCCGCTGGCGACGGCGCACGGCGTGCTGCGTCTTTCGGGCGAACGCGCCGAGAAGAAACGCGCGCACTGGGAGGCCATCGCCATCGCGGCGTGCGAGCAGTGCGGCCGCAACCGCGTGCCGGTGATTCACCCGGTGCGGTCGTTCTCGGGCAACTCGGGATGGATCGACGGGCAGGACGCGAGCGGCGAGGCCGCCGCAGCGCGCCTCATCCTGAGCCTGGCGGAGGGCACGCAGGACGTGGCCTCGGCCATCGCGGCACACGCCGCCGGCAACCGCGATGTGCGCGTGCTGAGCGGCCCCGAAGGCGGACTCAGCGCCGCCGAGGAGCAGGAAGCCATCGCGCGCGGCTTCGCGCCCGTCACGCTCGGACTTCGCGTGCTGCGCGCCGAAACTGCCGCGCTCGCAGCCCTGGTGTCGCTCGGCGGCCCCTGAGAAGGGGGTGTTTTCCGCGACGCGCGCGCGGACGGGCTGCGGAAGAATGGGTACCTCACCCGTTCATCACGACAAAGAAGGACCTTCCGCCCATGTCCCGTTCGCTCCGTCTCGCCCCTCTGGTTCTTGCCGCGCTGTGTGTGGCGCACGCCGCCCATGCGCAGAGCAATGCCGTCGCGCCCACGCCGGCGCAGGTCAGCCCTGAAGTCGACAGGACCTACACCCAGCTGATGGCATCGCCCGCGATCCAGAAGCTGCTGGACGCGGTCAAGGCAGACCATGAGCGATCGGTCGAAGACCTGAAGATGCTCACCGAGATCGAAGCGCCGCCCTTCAAGGAGCAGAAGCGCGCCGAGGCCTTTCTCGCGCGCATGAAGGCCGTGGGCCTGTCCGACGCGAAGATCGACGCCGAAGGCAACGTGGTCGGCCTGCGCAAGGGCACAGGCCACGGCCCGAAGCTCTTGATCTCGGCCCACCTGGACACCGTGTTCCCCGCCGGCACCGACGTGAAGGTGAAGGAGCGCGACGGCCGCCTCCATGCGCCGGGCATAGCGGACGACACGCGGGGCCTCTCGGTGCTGCTGTCGTGGCTCAAGGTGCTCAACGACAACAAGATCCAGACGGTGGGCGACCTGCTGATCGTCGGCAATGTCGGCGAGGAAGAGCTCGGCAACCTGCGCGGCATCAAGGCGATCTTCCGCGACCACCTGGACATCGACGGCATGGTCGGACTGGAGCCCTCGCCGGAGGGGCATGTGCTGGTGCTCGGAACCGCCAGCCATCGCTACGAGGTCACCTTCAAGGGCCCGGGCGGTCACAGCTTCGGCGCGTTCGGCCAGGTGCCCAGCGCGATCCACGGCATGGGCCGCGCGATCGCCAAGATCGCCGAGGTGCGCACACCGAGCTTTCCCAAGACCACCTTCACCGTCGGCACCGTGGGCGGCGGCACCTCGGTCAACACCATCGCACCCGATGCGCGCATGGCCATCGACATCCGCTCGGACGACATGGCCTCGCTGCTGGAGACCGAGAAAAAAATCCTCGCTGCCATCGACGAAGCGGTGGTCGAGGAAAACAGGCGCTGGAACGTGACCACGCTGAGCGCGAGCCACAAGCTGATCGGCGACCGGCCGGGCGGGCGCACGCCCTCCGACTCGTTGATCGTCGAGGCGGCGACGCGCTCGAACACCGCCTTCGGCCAGAAGACGCTGCTGCGCGGCGGCAGCACCGATGCCAACGTGCCGATCTCGCTGGGCATCCCGGCGATCATCATCGGGGGCGGCGGCAAGTCTTCCGGTTCGCATGCGCTGAGCGAGTCGATCGACGTGACAGATGCGTGGAAAGGCGCGCAGAATTCGCTCGTGACCGTGCTCGGACTCGTCGGCGTGCAAGGGTTGACCCCCGCACTGCTGCCCAAACGCCCGGCACGTACCAAGTAATTTGTCACGTTGCAAGTTCGAAAGTGGGCGCTCCACTTACGGCTTGCGGTCCGTCACACGGAAAATGCGACGGTTCTGTCACACACCAAGGAAATGACCATGGGATTGCTCGATTCAGTGCTCGGCCAAGTGCTTGGAGGCGCTGCGCAACAGCAGCAACCACAAGGCGGAGGCATCGGGGGATTGGGAGATCTCGGCGGCCTCGCCGGCGCACTGGGTGGCCTGCTTGCCAACAACGGCGGCCAAGGCGGCCTGGGTGGCCTGGTCTCGAAGTTCGAGCAGGCCGGCATGGGCGATGTCATCGGCTCGTGGATCGGCAAGGGGGACAACCAGCCGGTGTCGGGCGACCAGCTGCAAAACGCACTGGGCGGAGACACCATCGCGAACATTGCGGCCAAGCTCGGCATCAATGCGCAAACGCTGCTGCCGATGCTCGCCACCATGCTGCCGGCGCTCATCGACCAGCTCACGCCCCATGGCAAGGTGCCGGACCAGGGTCTTGGCAACCATGACGATCTGCTGGGTTCGCTCAGTGGCTTGCTGCAAGGCAAGCAGTCCTGAACGAGGCCTGCCTCATCAGAATTCCGGCGCCCGCGAGGGCGCTTTTTTTTGGCTGGCGCCCAGGCGACGAATCCCGTAGAACCCCCGAGCATGAACCGCAACCTCTGGCTCCTGGCCATCTGTCAGGGCCTGTTCCTGACCAACAACGTCACCTTCATCGCCATCAACGGACTGGTGGGCCTCGGCATCGCGCCGCGCGGCTGGATGGCGACGCTGCCGGTGATGGGCTATGTGGTGGGCGGCGCGCTCACCACCGGGCTGGTGGCGCGTACGCAGCAGCGCTTCGGGCGGCGCGGATCGTTCCAGATCGGGCTGGCGGTGGCGCTGGCGTCCGCGCTGCTGTGCGCCTACGCGGCGATCTCGAAGAACTTCTGGCTGCTGTGTTTCGCCACCGTGGTGGCCGGCTACTACAACGCCAACGCCAATCTCTACCGTTTTGCAGCGGCCGAGCTCGCTGCGCCGGAGTGGCGCGAGAAGGCGGTGTCGCTGGTGATGGCCGGTGGCCTGATCGGCGCGGTGGCCGGGCCCAATCTCGCGTCCGCCACGCGCGGGGTCTTCGACGTGCCCTTCGCGGGCGCCTACATCGCGCTCGCGGCGGTGGCGCTGCTCTCGATGGCAGTGATGCGCTTCATCGACTTCCCCGCGCCCCTGACCCGGCAGCAGGCCCTCGGCGGTCGGCCGCTCTCCGAAATCGTACGGCAGCCCGTGTTCATCGTTGCCGCGGCAGCGGGCGCCTTGGGCTTCGGCGTGATGAACCTGCTGATGGCCGCCACGCCGATCGCGATGCAGATCTGCAGCCTGCCGTTTTCCGACGCCGCGCTGGTGCTCGAATGGCACGTGATCGGCATGTTCGCGCCCGGCTTCTTCACCGGCCACCTCATCCGCCGCTTCGGCGCGCTGCCGGTGATGGGCGTGGGCCTCGCGCTCAACCTCGGCTGCATCGCCGTCGCGCTGTCGGGGGTGGAACTGCAGCACTTCCTCGTGGCGCTGTGCCTGCTCGGCGTGGGCTGGAATTTCCTGTTCACCGGCAGTACAACGCTTTCGCTCACGGCTTACACCGCAGAGGAGCGCGACAGGGCCCAGGGTGCGCTCAATTTCTGCGTGTTCGCGACGCTGGCGCTGACCTCGTTCGCCTCGGGCGTGCTGGTCACGACCCAGGGCTGGCAGCTGCTGAACTACGGCTCGCTGGTGCCAGTGGTGCTGACTGGCGCGGCACTGCTGTGGCTCGCGCGGACGCGGCGGCGCTCGGCCGCTGCCTGAGGCTGTTCGATCAGTTGGACGGAAACCGCTTGTCGAGCCAGCGCTGCAGCGTGGCAAACACCGGTTCCGCGTCCAGCTCATTGAAGATCTCGTGGTACAGGGTCTCGAAGCACTGTGCTTCGACCATGCCGCTGGGCGCTGCGGCCGCTGCGAACGCACGGCTGGCGGCAGGCTTCACGAGCCGGTCGTCGCCCGCATAGATCAGCAGCGTGGGCACCGGCCAGCGCGCCGCCGCCTGCTGCACCGTGGCTCCTTCGTACGCGAGGAAACGCGCGAGCCGACTGCCGATACGGTCGTGCGTGAGCGGATCGTCGCGGTAGGCCTGCACGACGGCGCGGTCGTGCGAGAGGAAGTTGTCGTCGAGGCCGTTGCCCACGCGCAGATTCGGCGCAATGCGCGGCAGCACCGCGAGCAGCGCTTTCTGAAACCCGCTCAGGCCCGGATCGAGCCCCGGCGACGAGAGCACCAGGCCATCGACAGGCCGCACGCCGCGCGCCACCAGGCTGGTCGCGACCAGCCCGCCGAGGCTGTGCCCCAACAGCACGACCGGCACGCCGGGGTTCTCGCGGCGAGCGTCGTCGATCACCAGCGCGAGGTCGTCGACCAGCCGCAGTTCGCTCGGCAATCCGCCGCGCGCGCCGGTCGATTCGCCATGGCCAAAATGGTCGTGCGCCCAGACGGCGAAGCCCCATTCGTGCAGCCGCTTCGCGAGCCCGTGGTAGCGCCCCGCATGCTCGCCCAGCCCGTGCACCACGACCACCACGGCGCGCGGCGTTCCGGCCACGGGCAACCGGCGCAGGGCCAGCGTCTCGCCGTCGGGCGTGGAAAGTGGCATCCGTTGCGGCAGCGGCAGCGCTTCGCTCATTGGTGCACCCTTGGCGCTGCGCGCCTTCCCGCCAAGCGGGAGCGAGCTTGCTTGGGGCGGCCCGGCGCGGCGCTCAAGCCGCCGCCGGCTCCGCAGCAGCCGCGCGGTGCGCGACCGGCAGGGCCGCAATCACCTCGGCCACGGCGGCCGTCAGCTTCTTGGCATAGGGCACATGAAGGAACTCGTTGGGGCCGTGCGCGTTGCTCTTGGGGCCGAGCACGCCGCAGACCATCATCTGCGCCTTGGGGAAGCCGGCGCTCAGCATGTTCATCAACGGGATCGTGCCGCCCTGGCCGATGTAGCCGCAGGATGCGCCGAAGTGCGCCTGCGAGGCCTTGTTGAGCGCGTCCTCGAACCACGGCGTGATCGTGGGCGCGTTCCAGCCGGTGGCGCCGCCGCCGCTTTCGAAGGTGACGCGCGCCTGGTAGGGCGCGTTGTCTTCCAGCAGCGCCTTGAGCTTCTGTACCGACTCGGCCGCATCGACCAGCGGCGGCAGGCGCAGCGAAAGCTTGAACGCGGTGTAGGGGCGCAGCACGTTGCCCGCGTCCTTCAGCGCCGGAAAGCCTTCGGCGCCGGTGACCGACAGCGTGGGCTTCCAGGTGCGGTTGAGCAGCGCCTCCACCGGATCGGTGGTGGTTGGCAGCGCGAACATGGTCGAGCCGCCGCAGTCGTAGTGCGCCCACGGAAAGCGCTTGTAGACCTCGTCGCCGAGGATGGCGGCCGTGGCCTTGGCTTGCGCGAGGCGGTCGGCCGGCACTTCGCAGTGGAAGCTCGCGGGCAGCAGGCGACCGGTGGCACTGTCTTCGAGGCGGTCGAGCACCTGCCGCATGATGCGGAAGCTTGAGGGCACGAGGCCGGATGCGTCACCCGAGTGGATGCCTTCGGTCAGCACCTCGACCTTGAGCGTGCCGCTGGCCATACCGCGCAGCGAGGTGGTGAGCCACAGCTGGTCGTAGTTGCCGGCGCCGGAATCCAGGCAGATCACCAGTTCGACGTTGCCCAGGCGCGGACGCAGCGCGTCGACATACGGCAGCAGGTCGTAGGAACCGCTTTCCTCGCAGGTCTCGATCAGCCCGACGATGCGCGGATGCGCCACGCCCTGGGCCTTGAGCGCCTGCAGCGCGGCGACGCTCGCGTACACCGCGTAGCCGTCGTCGGCGCCGCCGCGGCCATAGAGCAGGCCGTTCTCGTACTTGGGCGTCCACGGGCCGAGGTCGTTGCGCCAGCCGGTGAATTCGGGTTGCTTGTCGAGGTGGCCGTACATCAGCACGGTCTCGCCCATGTCGGTGCCGGTGGCCGGCACTTCGAAGAACAGCACCGGCGTGCGGCCTTCGAGGCGAACGATCTCCAGCTTCAGGCCTTCGACCTTCTGGGCCTCGACCCAGGCGGCGGCGTTGCGCAGCACGGTCTCCAGATAGCCATGGGCCGACCAGTCCTTGTCGAAGCCGGGCGACTTGGCGGGAATGGCGATGTAGTCGGTGAGTTGCTTGACGATGTCGCCGTCCCACTGGGCGGTGACATCGGAGAGGGCGCGCGTCGCGTCGAGCGTGCCGGCAGGCATTTCGCGGTGCAGGGGGGCATTCATCGGTGGGTTCTCCGCGGGGACGAAAAATCGCATTTTGCGCCTCGGAGCGACCGCGCGTAGAGTGCGGGCGATCTCAACCCGGAGCGCAATGTGAGCAAGGCAACGACGACTCGGATCAAGGTGGATATCAAGGTCGGTATAGGCGGCTGGACCTACGAGCCCTGGCGCGACAACTTCTATCCCAAGGGGCTCGTGCAGGCCAGGGAGTTGAACTACGCGAGCCGCCACGTGAGCGCCATCGAGATCAACGGCACCTACTACAGCACCTTCAAGCCCGAGACCTTCCGCAAGTGGCACGACGACACGCCGGAAGACTTCATGTTCTCGATGAAGGCCTCGCGATTCACCACCAACCGCAAGGTGCTGGCGACCGCGGGCGAGTCGATCCAGCGCTTCATCGACAGCGGCGTGAGCGAGCTGGGCGACAAGCTCGGGCCGATCGTGTGGCAGTTCATGCCGACCAAGCAGTTCGATGCGGAAGACTTCGAGGCCTTCCTGGAACTGCTGCCGAAAAAGGAAGGCAGCCGCGTGCTGCGCCACGTGATGGACGTGCGGCATGAGAGCTTCATCACGCCCGCCTACAAGGCGCTCGCGAAGAAGCACAAGGTCTCGACCGTGTTCACCGACGCGGACAAGTTTCCGTCGTTCGAGGAGCCCGAGGGCGACGTCGCCTATGCGCGGCTCATGATGGCCGACGCGAAGCTCAAGACGGGGTATGGACCGAAGGCGCTCGACACCTGGGCAGAGAGGGCACAGGGCTGGACCGAATCGCCCAAGAAGCGCGACGTGTTCGTCTACTTCATCAATGGCGCAAAAGAAAGAGCACCGGCCGCGGCCGGTGCCTTGCTGGAGCGCCTGGGGTGGAAGCCCCCCGTGGAAGCTTAGGCCGCCGCTTGCAGCGACGGCTTGGCGCCGAAGCTGATCTCGCCGGAAAGCTGGCCGCCTTCCTCGATCACGATCTTGCCGTAGCGGATCTTGCCGGTGACCTTGCCGGTCGAGTGGATCACGAGCTTCTCGCGCACCGTGAGGTTGCCGTCGAAGATGCCGCGGATTTCCGCGATGTCGATCTCGGCCGAGCCCTTGAACTCGCCCTGTTCGGCGATCTGCATCAGGCGCGAGTCCATGGTGGCTTCGACCAGGCCTTCGACCACGAGCGTGTCGCAGTCGGTGATCTCCACGCCCTTCAACTTGATGTTCGGGCCGACGGTGAGCTTGCTGCCGCCTTCCTTCACGGCGGGTGCTGCCGCTGCGGCGGCAAGGCCGCCTTGCTGCGCGGTCAAAGAGGAGGGATTGACGGGCGTGCCCGACAGATTGGTGCCCGAACCGACCAGCGGTGCGGGGCGGGATGTCAACGAGTCGGTGTCACGATCGCGCTTGCCGAAGAAGGGGGACTGTGTAGCCAATGGGGAGCTCCTCAAGAAAGGGACTATCGTAAGAACGCACTTACGGCTTACCGCACTTCATTGCGCAAGAGGCGTAACCGGATAAAACCACACGCCTCGACAATGCGCTCCAGTAGACCCTAAACAACGGAAGATGACGACCCCCTTGCAAAGCACCGCCGCTTCCCCCGCCCCTTTGGTCGCTGACCTGGCCGCTGGCGACGCCCGCTTCGGCAAGCCCGACGGAGGCTGGCAGCGCGCGTTGTTCTCGGTGATCTTCGAGTCCGAATCTCGGCTGGGCCGTTTGTTCGACCTGATCCTGATCGCCGTGATCGTGACCAGCGTGGCGGTGGTGATCCTCGACAGCGTGCAGGCGGTCCACCAGCAGGCGGGCCATGTGTTCGGCGTGCTCGAATGGGTCTTCACCGGGCTCTTCACGCTCGAGTACATCGGACGGCTCGCCTGCGTGAAGCGTCCCCTGCGCTATGCCACCAGCTTCTACGGCGTGATCGACCTGCTTGCGCTGCTGCCGACCTTTCTCGTGGCGCTGGCTCCGGAGTTCGCCTACCTGATCGACGTGCGCATCCTGCGGCTCCTGCGCGTGTTCCGGATCTTCAAGCTGTCGCGCTATTCGGTGGAGTACCGCGCGCTGGTGTCGGCCGTGGCGGCGAGCCGGCGCAAGATCATCGTGTTCGTCGGCTTCGTGATGCTGGTGGTGCTTGTGATGGGCACGCTGATGTACGTGGTCGAGGGGCCGGCGCACGGCTTCACGAGCATTCCGGTCGCGATCTACTGGGCCATCTCGACGATGGCCACCGTGGGCTTCGGCGACCTCGTGCCCAAGACCAACCTGGGCCGCGCGATCGCCTCGGTGATGATGCTGCTCGGCTGGGGCGTGCTGGCGGTGCCGACCGGCATCGTGACCGCCGAGATGGCGCGCCGCGGACCCGACGATGAAGCGGTGCCGCTGACCGGACGCGGCATTCTCGCGATGACGACGCCGCCTGCAGCACCGCCGCGGCGGCTTACGCCGGCTGCCAGACGACGCGCCCTTGCGCAGCATCGTCGAGGCGGGCGATGAAGGCATTCGCCTCGGGCTCGGGCAGCGTGAAGGCGAAGAGCACGTCGTCGCCGTGCTGCACGCTCTCGAGCACAGCGCCCGCCACCGCCATTTCGCGCCGCAGCAGCCCTTCGAGCGCATAGGGCACGGCGCATCGCAGGCTGCGCTGCCGCACCAGCGGCACGAGCGTCGCGCCGAGCAGGGCCTGCGCGATGGCATCGGTGTAGGCGCGCACCAGGCCGCCGGCGCCGAGCTTCACGCCGCCAAAGTAGCGCACCACGGTCGCGAGCGATCCCTCGATCTGCTGATGGCGCAGCACCTCGAGCATGGGCCGGCCGGCCGTGCCGCCGGCCTCGCCGTCGTCATTCGCAGCCGATTGCCCGCCGGCCATCAACGCCCAGCACACATGCGCGGCCGCAGGGTGCTCGGCGCGCAGCGAGGCGACGACGGCCAGCGCAGCCGCGCGATCGGCCACCGGCTGCACGCAACCGATGAAGCGGCTCTTCTTGATGACCAGCTCGCTGTGAACCGGCTGCGCCAGCGTGAAGCTCATCCGCTGCGTTCCGGCGCGGTGTTCAGCCGCCCCGCTCGAACTTGAAGACCGCCGTGCTGGCGCGCGCATTCGGCAGCCAGCGCACGTCTCGCCCGTCCTGCAGGCCGAAGGCATCGAGCACGCGCAGGTTGTTCTTGCCGGCCAGCACCTCGAAGTCCTTGAAGGTGCCCACGCGGATATTGGGCGTGTCGTACCACTGGTAGGGCAGGCGGCGCGTCACCGGCATGCGGCCGCGCGCCACGCTCAGGCGGTTGGGCCAGTGCGCGAAATTGGGAAAGGCGACGATGCCGATGCGGCCGACGCGCGCGGTTTCGCGCAGCATGATCTCGGCATTGCGCAGGTGCTGCAGCGTGTCGATCTGCAGCACCACATCGAAGGAAGCGTCGTCGAACATCGCGAGGCCTTCGTCGAGGTTCAGCTGGATCACGTCCACGCCGCGGCGGATGCACTGCAGCACGTTGCCGTCGGCGATCTCCACGCCGTAACCGGTGCAGCCGCGCTCGCGCTGCAGCAGGTCGAGCAGCGCGCCGTCGCCGCAGCCGAGGTCGAGCACGCGCGAACCTTCGGGCACGAGGGCAGCGATCAGTTTCTGGTTGTCGAGGTCGCTCATTGGAGTTCCTTGGCGACGCGTTCGAAGTACGAGCGCACCACGCCGATGTAGCGCACGTCGTCGAGCAGGAAGGCGTCGTGGCCATGCGGCGCGTCGATCTCGGCGTAGCTCACGTTGCGGCGGTTGTCGAGCAGCGCCTTCACGAGTTCGCGGCTGCGCGCGGGGGAGAAGCGCCAGTCGGTCTTGAAGCTCACGAGCAGGAACTTGGCGGTGGCCTGCGCCAACGCGGTGCTTAGCTGGCCGCCGTGGTTGCGCGCGGGGTCGAAGTAGTCGAGCGCGCGGGTGATCAGGAGGTAGGTGTTGGCGTCGAAGTACTCGCTGAACTTGTCGCCCTGGTAGCGAAGGTAGCTCTCGATCTGGAACTCGACGTCCTGCGTGGAATAGCGGTAGTCGAGCCCCGCCGCTTCGCCTTCGACGGCGCTGCGCAGGATGCGCCCGAACTTCTCGTTCATCACGTCGTCGCTCAGGTAGGTGATGTGGCCGATCATTCGCGCGATGCGCAGGCCCCGCTTGGGGATCACGCCGTGTTCGTAGAAGTGGCCGCCGTGGAAGTCGGGGTCGGTCACGATGGCGCGGCGCGCCACTTCGTTGAAGGCGATGTTCTCGGCCGTGAGGTTCGGCGCGCTGGCCACCACCACGGCGTGACGCACGCGATCGGGATACTGGAGCGTCCACGAGAGCGCCTGCATGCCGCCAAGGCTGCCGCCCATCACGGCGGCGAGCGTCTGGATACCCAGCGCATCGAGCAGCACGGCCTGCGCATCGACCCAGTCTTCGACGGTGACCACCGGGAAGTCGGCGCCGTAGACGCGGCCGGTGGCAGGGTTGACGTGCATCGGGCCGGTCGAGCCGAAGCAGGAGCCGAGGTTGTTGACGCCGATCACGAAGAAGCGGTCGGTGTCGACCGGCTTGCCCGGACCGACCATGTTGTCCCACCAGCCCTCGGAGCGGGCCTGGCCTTCGTAGACACCCGCGACGTGGTGCGAGGCGTTGAGCGCGTGGCAGACCAGCACCGCGTTGCTGCGGTCGGCATTGAGGGTGCCGTAGGTTTCGTAGGCGAGCGTGTATTCGCTGATCGATGCGCCGCTGCGCAGGGCCAGCGGGCCTGCGAACTGCATCGACTGCGGACTGACGACCAAAGGAGGTGACGACATGAATGAAAAAACCCGGCCTCGCCAAAAACGAGCCGGGTCCGGCTGCCGTCTTTAGCTGAATTTATAGAGCGCCCGCAAGCTGTAGCAAATCGGCGCAGAGCAAGTATATCCCCCAGGCTTCGCGCACTTCGTGTCGCTTCTCCACCCCCCTTTCCGGGGGCAACACCAGCGGCCCGGCAAAGCCGGTTCCGCGGTGTTCCTGGAAGGAGCCCGCCCTTCTTACCAGCCGACGATCATCACGATGCCCAGCACCAGGAAGATCGCGGCCGAGATGCCATGCACGAGCTTGATCGGCACGCGCCGCACGATCTTCTCGCCCAGCCACACCACCGGCGCATTGGCCAGCATCATCCCGAGCGTGGTGCCGGTGACGACCCAGAGGTAGTCCTGCGTGAAGCGGGCAGCGAGCATGACGGTGGCGATCTGGGTCTTGTCGCCCATCTCGGCGAGGAAGAACGCGACGAGCGTGGTGCCGAAGACGCCGAAGTGCGAGGCGCCGGGGGCGTCGTCATCGTCGAGCTTGTCGGGAATCAGCATCCAGACGGCCATCGCGATGAAGGAGCCGCCGAGGATCCAGCGCAGCACCTCGGGCCCGAGCCAGCGGGTGATGTAGTTGCCGACTGCGCCCGCCAGGGCATGGTTGACGATGGTGGCAGCAAAAATGCCGAGGACGATGGGCCAGGGTTTCCTGAAACGCGCGGCGAGAAGAAGGGCCAGCAGTTGGGTCTTGTCGCCCATTTCGGCGAGCGCAACGACGCCCGTTGCTACGAGAAAAGCTTCCATGATGAACGTGGGGTTCCTTGGGCCGAAGGACGCAATTGACCGTGCAACACCTTCGGCCATTCCCGAAGTTGCACGGTCAAAGGTCTCGCCAGGTGTATTCACTGCACGCGCCATGTCCTGTGTGGGGCAGGACAAGTCTGTTGACGCGGGCCCTCCTCGAAAAACGGAAGGCGGCTACTCCCCAATGACGGGGCGAATTCTAGCTGTAACGCCAATCACCTCATTCCGCTTCGGTAAGCGTGCGCTAGCTTTCCGAGGTTTTGACAAGTGCTACTCCAAGTAGCAAATTCCTGCTTGCTTTTTTGATATTTCACCCATAATGCACGAGCCTCCCTCTTCGTTTTGGTCGGGAGGTAGTTCGGTGATCGGTCAGTTTCGCGCGACTCGACGCTCTCGTTTGAGTGATGCTTTCGGGACTCCATCGCTTTTCTTGATGTGTTTATAGGAGTCCCTTGATGGGCAACAAACTGTACGTCGGCAACCTGCCTTACTCGGTGCGCGACGGTGATCTCGAACAGGCATTCGGGCAGTTCGGTGCAGTGACCAGCGCCAAAGTCATGATGGAACGCGACACCGGTCGCTCGAAGGGCTTCGGCTTCGTCGAGATGGGCAGTGACGCCGAAGCACAGGCAGCCATCAACGGCATGAACGGCCAACCCCTGGGCGGCCGCAGTGTCGTCGTCAACGAAGCACGTCCCATGGAAGCACGTCCCCCGCGCAGCGGTGGTGGCGGCTACGGCGGCGGCGGTGGTGGTTATGGCGGCGGTGGTGGCGGTGGATACGGCGGCGGTGGTGGTGGCGGCTACGGTGGTGGTGGCGGCGATCGCAGCGGCGGCGGCGGTGGTCGCTCCGGCGGTGGTGGCGGTTACGGCGGCGGCGGCGGTGGCCGCAGTGGCGGCGGCGGTGGCGATGGCGGTTTCCGCAGCCCCTACGGCGCAGGTCCCCGTGGCGGTGGCGGCGGTGGTCGCTCCGGCGGTGGTGGTGGCGGCTACGGCGGCGGTGGCAACAGCGGCTACTGAGCGCTCGCGCACACGAAGACAAAAGGCTCCTTGGGAGCCTTTTTCATTGGGCGCTCGCCGGATCGGGCCGGCAGAACGCTCAGCTTTCGCCGCTGCGCTTCTTGCGTCCACGTCCCTGCACGACGCGATCGAGCAGGGCATTCGGCAGCATGCGCATGATCTTGGCGATCACGCCCATCTGCCAGGGAATCACGCGGTAGCTGGTGCCGGCCTCGATGGCGCGCAACGCCTGGTCGGCAAAGTCCTCGGCCTTCATGAGGAAGGGCATGCCGTAGCGGTTGCCCTGCGTGAGCGGCGTGTCGATGTAGCCCGGGCAGACCGTGACCACCTTGACGCCGCTCTTGTGCAGCTCGCCGCGCAGGCTCTCGCAGTACGCGACCACGCCAGCCTTGCTCGCGCAGTAGGCCCCGTGCCCCGGCAGCCCGCGGATGGCCGCGACGCTCGCGACGCCGACCAGCCGGCCGCTGCCGCGCTGCCGCATCGCCGCCACGAACGGATGAAAGGTGGCCATCAGGCCCACGTTGTTGGTCGCGAAAGTGCGCACCATCACGTCGATGTCCTGGCGCTCCGTGGTGTCGATGCCGACGCTGATGCCGGCGTTGGCGATCACCACGTCGGGCAGCCCCTGGCGCTCGATGCAGGCGGCGCCGGCGGCCACGATGCTGTCGGTCTGCGCCACGTCGGCGCTATAGATCTGGTAGCGGGCGGCATCCAATCGACGGCCCGCAGCCCATGCTTCGATTTCCCCCGTTCGCCGGGCAACCAGCGCCAGCCGATAGCCCGCGTCGTAGAACCTTGAAGCCAGGGCCTGGCCGATGCCGCTCGAAGCGCCGGTGATGAAGACGAGCGGGGACGTGTTGGTCATGCGTGGTTGTGTCTTCTTCAGCGCGGCTTCTTGCCGCCGCCCGCGGGCGCGGCCGCCGACGGCACCAAGAGCCCGCGCACCCGGCCGGTCAGGTTGGCCACGCCGCTCAGGTTGTCGTAGTCGAGGTTGTCGGCGGTGAACTGGTCGGTGCCTCGGATCAGCGTGACCGGCTGGTTCGACGTCACCCGCTCGGTGTCGAGGAAGGCATGCAGGAATTCGCCTCGGAACTCCAGGCGTGGCGTCGGCTTGCCGTTCGCGCCCACCGAAGGATCGCGAATGACGACCGCGTTGCCGAACAGCTGGATCTCGCTGCCGTCCGAATTCGAGATTCCCCGCTTGGCCGTGGAACGCGTCGTATAGCCCTGCGGCGAGACGGAACGCATGTTCACATCGTCGACCTCGACGGTGTCGGTGTCCGGGTAGTGCCGGCCTTCCTTGCCGTGCAGTTCGCTGCGCAGGTCGCCGTTGGGCAGAAAGTTCTTGATCACGAAGTCGCGCATGAAGTAGTCGGGCTCATGCGTGGGCGCCACCTTGGCACTGGGCTCCAGCAGCTTGGGCGCGTTGCGCACCAGCCAGTAGGTGCCCAGCGCCACGGCCGCCGTCAGGATGATCGGAAGGTAGATCGTCGCGCGGTCGAGCACGTCGCGCACCAGGCCCCACGCGCTTTTCAGGTTGTTCATGGGTTCGGGCCCCGCGCGGCGTCGAGCAGGTGCCGGTACTGGCCGCAGGCAGTGAGCAGCAGGTCGCAGAATTCGCGCGCCGCGCCTTCGCCGCCGCGCGCCTGGGTGACGTAGCGTGCAATGTCGCGCACCTCGACGTGCGCATTGGCCGGCGCCGCCGCAAAGCCGACACGGGTGAGCACCGGCAGGTCGGGCCAGTCGTCGCCGATGGCCGCGGCTTGCGCCCAGGTGAAGCCGAGCTGTTCGAGCATGACTTGCGCAGCGGGCAGCTTGTCCTCGGTGCCGTAGCGCACGTGCTCGATGCCCAGCGCCTCGAGCCGCACGCGCAGCGGCTTGGAGTCGCGCCCCGTGATCACGGCCGGCACGATGCCCGCCAGGCGCAGCAGCTTCAGGCCGTAGCCATCGAGGATGCTGAAGCGCTTGAGGGTTTCGCCGTGCTCGGTGAAGTAGACGCCGCCGTCGGTCAGCACGCCATCGATGTCGAAGAAGACGATGCGGACATCCTGCGCAGCGAGCAATGTTTCGGCCTGGAACGCGAGCGGCATCAGATGACTTTCGCGCGCATCAGGTCGTTGGTGCTCAGCGCGCCGACCAGCAGGCCAGCCGCGTCGACGACCAGCACGCTGGTGATGCGGTGGTTCTCCATCAACTCGGCCGCCTCGACGGCGAGCGCGTCGGCGCGCAGCGTGCGGGGGCCGGGATGCATAACCTCGGCCGCCGTCAGCGCACGCAGGTCGGCACCGGTCTCTACCTTCCGGCGCAGGTCGCCGTCGGTGAAGATTCCGATCGCGCGGCCGTCGGCGTCGACCACGGCAGTGGCGCCGAGCCCCTTGGAACTCATCTCGCGCATCAGTTCGCTCAACGTGGCGGTGGGCGCGACGCGCGGCACTTCGCCGTCCGAGCGCATCACGTCGCTCACATGCGTCAGGAGCTTGCGGCCCAGCGCGCCGCCGGGGTGCGAGCGCGCGAAATCCTCGGAGCCGAAACCGCGCGCATCGAGCAGTGCCACGGCCAATGCGTCGCCCATCGCCATCTGGGCAGTGGTGCTCGCGGTGGGCGCGAGGTTGAGGGGGCAGGCTTCCTTGGAAACACCGGCGTCGAGCACGATGTCGGCATGGCGCCCGAGCGTCGAATCGGCGCGGCCGGTCATGGCGATCAGCGGCACGCCCTGGCGCTTGACCACGGGCAGGATCACCGTGAGTTCCTGGACCTCGCCGCTGTTGGAGATCGCCAGCACAAGGTCGACCGATTTGATCATCCCCAGGTCGCCATGGCTGGCCTCGGCCGGATGCACGAACATCGCGGGCGTGCCGGTAGAGGCGAGGGTGGCGGCGATCTTGCGGCCGACGTGGCCGCTCTTGCCCATGCCCATCACGACCACGCGGCCGCGCACTTCGAGGATCTTGCGCACGGCATCGACGAAGCTGGGACCGACGCGGTCCTTGAGGCCGAGGACGGCTTCGGCTTCGATGTCGAAAGTGACGCGTGCCCGAGCGAGGATGGCTTCGGGGTCGACCACGGGGGCCGGGGCGGGGCGGGAACTCATCCGCGGGATTTTACGGGGCAGAGTGTTGCCCCCACGCCCGGCACTGCGTGTCCTCGCTGCCCCCCGAGGGGGCCGCTCGCGCCTTGGGGCGGCCCGGCGGCGCTCGACTCGTTTCCTCCGGACCGCACGCGCACGGCTCTTGCTCTAGCATCCGCACCCATGTCTTCGTTCGATCTCACGCTGTTGTATTTGCTGGCCGCGGTGATCGGCGTGGTGGTCTGCCGTTCGCTCAAGCTGCCGCCGATGCTGGGGTATCTCTCGGCAGGCGTGCTGATCGGGCCGCATGCGTTCGCATTGGCGCAGAACTCCGAGGGCATCCGGCACCTGGGCGAATTCGGCGTGGTGTTCCTCATGTTCGTCATCGGGCTCGAATTCAGCCTGCCCAAGCTGCGGGCGATGCGCAAGCACGTGTTCGGGCTCGGACTCCTGCAGGTGCTGCTGACGATGGCGATCGCCACGGCCGGCGCCCTGATCATCGCCACGCAGCTGCCGCCGGCCTGGCGCCTGGGCTGGCAGACGGCGCTGGCGCTGTCGGGCGCGCTCACCATGAGCAGCACCGCCATCGTGGTCAAGCTAATGTCCGAGCGGCTCGAACTCGAGAGCGAGCACGGCAAGCGGGTGATGGGCGTGCTGCTGTTCCAGGACTTGGCGGTGGTGCCGCTGCTGGTGCTGATTCCCGCATTGGGCGCACCGCCCGAGGCGCTGGCCAAGGCGCTCGGGCTCGCGCTGCTGAAGGCCACGTTCCTCATCGGCCTCCTGCTCTACGGCGGACCGCGTGTGATGCGGTGGTGGCTCACCATCGTTGCCCGGCGGCGCAGCGAAGAGCTCTTCATCCTGAACGTGCTGCTGATCACGCTGGGCCTGGCCTGGCTGACCGAGCTTGCCGGCCTGAGCCTCGCGCTGGGCGCCTTCATCGCCGGCATGCTGGTGTCGGAGACCGAATACAAGCACCAGGTCGAGACCGACATCCGCCCGTTCCACGACGTGCTGCTGGGCCTCTTCTTCATCACCGTCGGCATGTCGCTCGACTGGCACATCGTGGTCGAACGCTGGCTCCTGGTGGGCGTGCTGCTGCTGGTGCCGCTCTTCTTCAAGCTGGCGCTGGTGACGGTGCTGGCGCGGGTGCTGGGCGCGACCTCGGGCGTGTCGCTGCGCACCGGCCTGTACCTCGCGCAGGCCGGCGAATTCGGCTTCGTGCTGCTGACGCTCGCACAAGACCGCAGCCTGCTGCCGCCCTGGCTCGCGAACCCGGTGCTGGCGTCGATGGTGCTGTCGATGCTCGCGACGCCGTTCATCATCATGTACAGCAACGCCATCGTGCGAAAGCTGGTGGCCAGCGACTGGCTGCAGCAGTCGCTGCAGATGACCAGCATCGCGCGCAAGACCATCAACACCGCCAAGCACGTGATCATCTGCGGCTACGGGCGCTGCGGGCAGAACCTGGCGCGCATCCTGGAGCGCGAAGGCATTCCGTACATGGCGCTCGACCTGGACCCCGACCGCGTGCGCCAGGCCGCCGCCGCCGGCGATTCGGTGGTGTTCGGCGACGCGGCCCGGCTGCAGGCGCTGATGGCCGCGGGCCTCGCGCGCGCCAGCGCCGTCGTCGTCACGTACCTGGACGTGCCCGGCGCGATGAAGGTGCTGGCCAACACGCGTGCCCACGCGGCCCACGTGCCGGTGATCGTGCGCACGCAGGACGACCACGACCTGGAGAAGCTGCAGGCGGCCGGCGCGACCGAGGTGGTGCCCGAGGCCATCGAAGGTTCGCTGATGCTCGCGAGCCATGCGCTGGCGCTGGTCGGCGTACCGATGCGGCGCGTGATCCGCGTGGTGCAGGACCAGCGCGATGCGCGCTACAACCTGCTGCGCGGCTACTTCCACGGCGCCGACGACGACAACGCCGACGAGATCGATCACGAGCGGCTCAACAGCTTCACCCTGACCCCCGGCGCGCGCGCCATCGGCCAGACGCTGGAGCGGCTGGCGCTGGAGACGCTGGGCGTGCGCGTCGCCACCGTGCGCCGCCAGGACGGCCAGGCCCGCGTGCCCACGAGCGAAACCGTGCTGACGGATGGGGACACGCTGGTGCTGTCCGGCAAGCCCACCGCGCTGGCCATCGCCATCGACCGCCTTCAAAAAGGCTAGCGTCTTCTTCGGGAATACCGCGGAACCGGCTCTGCCGGGCCGCAGGTATTGCCCCCGGCAGGGGGTTGGCGAAGCGGACACGAAGTGCCGCGCAGCCTGGGGGCGAGCTAATTGATCAGCGTGGGGTTGCGCTTTTCTTCCTCGACGCGCTGCTGGCGCCGCACCGCTTCGCACTGCGCATGGGCCTTGAACTCGGGCTTGAGGCACTGCGTCGCCATGCACTGCGCCTTGGCGATGAAGTTGCGGTCAGCGCACAGGGCCTGCGGTTCGGCGGGGGCGGCCGGGGCCGGCGGCGGTGGGGCCGTTGCAGCGGCGGGTGCCGCGGCTTCGGGTGCAGCGGCCTGCGGCGCGGCCGCCGCTTGCTTGCGCGGCTTGGCAGCAGGCTTGGGCGCTGCCGCTGGCGAAACGGGCGCCGCTTCTGCCGCCGGCATCTCGACGGCGGGCGTCTCCGGTGCTGCCGGTGCCGCCGGTGCCACTGTCTCAAGGGGCGGCGGCTCGACGGCTGGCGGTGCGGTAGGCGCCGCCGCAGGCGCGGCAACGGGCGGTGGCGGCGCGTCGACCGGCTCGGCCGTCTTGCGGGAGCCATAGCCATACCAGCCCGCGACAACCATCACCACGGCGACCACCAGCAGGCCCAGCCACAGCACGAGGCCCCGCTGGCGCAAGGGCGGTTCGGGGGGCTCGGGCGGCCGAGGCACCTTGGTGCGCGAACGCTTCCGTTCGGCGCGCTCGGCGCGGGAGGACGAGGACGGCGCGGACGACTGGCCGGGCGCCAGGATCGCGGTTCGCTCGTCGGCGGACGCCTTGCCGAAAAAGCCGCGGGAGGACGGTACAGGTTCGGGGAGGTCGAACAGCGGTGCCGGGATCGTCGGTGCTCGCAACTGGGCGGGCGCGGTGGTGGCCCACTCGCGGTCGGCCTGGCCTTCCGGGCTGGGGGGAGAAGGAATACGGCTCGCCGTTGCGGACAGCGTCGTGCCACAGCTCTTGCAGAAATTCGCGCCCTCACGGTTTTCCGTGCTGCAGACCGGACAGATCAAGGCCATGGCTTACTTACTGACTACTCTCGGAATCGAAAACGGAATTTGCTGAGGAATGCGGCCTGCTGATCGACTCTGGTCGGCCTGCGCCAAGAGGTCTCAGGTCACCGCAACGCGCTTGGAGCGATGGGCCATGCGTTTGGCGATCACGCCACCGAGCGCCATCGCAATTTCCAGCGCCATGTTGGGCTGCCGGTTCGACATTTCCGCAAAGCGGATCGCCGTGAGGCGCCAGACGCGCCCCGCGCTGGTGACGACCACATTGGCCGCGTGCGGCTGGCGCGAGAAAAAAGCACCTTCACCCACCACCGAACCCGGCGTGAGCACGGCCAGCCGCATCTGTTCCTTGCTGCTGACGCGGTGCACGCTGATGCCCCCGCTTTCCACGAAGAACACCGAACGATCCGGCGTGTTCTGCTCGATCAGCACGTCGCCGACGCCGGTGTCGATGGGCTGCAGGTAACCGGCCACCGTGTCCCATTGCTGGACGGTGAACGTCAACGCAAAAGCGTCGGAGCTCGTGTTTTCCGCGATGGCGCGGCTCAGGTTCTGGATGGACATTTTTTCTTCGACCCCCGCATGTGAGCCGAAGTATCGCGAAGGCCGCGCGTTTCGGCTACAAGTGTTTACGTTTCGTCATCCGGCGCGGCGCCATATGTCGCTATTTGCCGATACAGAAGCGCGAAAAGATGACGCCCAGCAGGTCGTCCGCGCCGAACTCCCCGGTGATCTCGTTGAGCGCGTTCTGCGCCAAGCGCAGCTCTTCGGCCAGCAGGTCGAGGAGCTGCGCCTGGGCCGCGAGGTGGCTGGCGGCGAGCGCCAGATGCGTCTCGACCCGGCCCAGCGCCTGCACGTGGCGCGCTCGCGCGAGGTAGACGCCCTCGGGCACGGACTGCCAGCCGGCCATCGCCAGCAACTGCTCGCGCAGCGCCTCGATGCCGAGGCCAGTCTTTGCCGACAGCGCGATGCCTTGGGCGGGCGTGGCGGCGGCGGGTGCGGCGTCATGCTTGTTCCAGACATCGAGCACCGGCACGCTCGCGGGGAGCTTGCCTTGCAGCCCGCGCAGGATCTCCGCATCGGCGGCGGCGTAGTCCGGCTGGTCGGCGCGCGTCAGGTCGTGCAGGAACAGCACGGCGTCGGCGCTCTCGATCTGCCCCCAGGCGCGCGCCACGCCGATCTGCTCGACCTCGTCGGTGCTCTCGCGCAGGCCGGCGGTGTCGGCCACGTGCAACGGCACGCCGTGGATCTGGATGGTTTGCGAGACCACGTCGCGCGTGGTGCCGGCCACCGCGCTCACGATGGCCAGCTCGGCGCCGGCCAGGGCGTTGAGCAGCGAGCTCTTGCCCGCGTTCGGCTGGCCCGCGATGACGACCTTGATGCCTTCGCGCAGCAACGCGCCCTGTTTGGCGCGCTGCTGCACCGCCGCCAGTTGCGACTGCAGCCGCACCAGCTGGCCGGCCGCATCGGCCTTCTGCAGGAAGTCGATCTCCTCTTCCGGGAAGTCGAGCGTCGCCTCGACCAGCATGCGCAGATGGATCAGCGCATCGCGCAGCGTGTGGATCTCGCGCGAGAAAGCGCCCGAGAGCGAACGCCCGGCGCTGCGGGCAGCGGCCTCGGTGCTGGCGTCGATCAGATCGGCGATCGCCTCGGCCTGGGCCAGATCGATCTTGCCGTTGAGGAAGGCGCGCTGGCTGAATTCACCCGGCTCCGCCACCCGCAGGCCGGGCAGGCGCTGGCGCCCGTTGACCGGCTCGGCTTCGGCCGCTGCCTCCAGACAACGCGCCAGCAATAGCTGCAGCACGACCGTGCCGCCGTGGGCCTGCAACTCGAGCACGTCTTCGCCGGTGAAGGAGTTCGGCGAAGGAAAGTGGATCGCCAGGCCGTGATCGACCGGCTCGCCGCCAGCGTCCCGGAACGGCAGGTACGTGGCTTCGCGCGGCTTGAGGGCGCGACCGCAAACCGCCTCGATCAGCGGCGCCAGCCGGGCGCCGGACACCCGCACGATGCCCACCGCCCCGCGCCCCGAGGCGGTGGCGATGGCGACGATGGGATCGGAGGTGCGGGCAAGCGTCATGGCAGCGCGATTCTTTCAGCAAAAAGGCAAAGGGCCGCGGATGCGGCCCTTTGCGGTGGCGAAGGCGCTCGTGCGGCTTACTTGCCCAGCACGCCCAGCCGCTTGTTGATGAACCACTGCTGCGCGATCGACAGCACGTTGTTCGTGATCCAGTACAGCACCAGGCCGGCCGGGAAGAAGATGAACATCACGCTGAACGCGAGCGGCATGATCCACATCAGCTTGGCCTGCATCGGATCGGGCGGCGTCGGGTTGAGCCAGGTCTGGAACAGCGAGGTGGCCGTCATCACGACCGGCAGGATGTACCAGGGGTCCGGTGCCGAGAGGTCGGTGATCCAGAGAATCCAGGGTGCGTGGCGCATTTCGACCGACGACAGCAGCACCCAGTAGAGGGCGATGAACACCGGTATCTGGATCACGATGGGGAAGCAGCCGCCCATCGGATTGACCTTCTCGGTCTTGTAGATCCGCATCATTTCCTGCTGCATCTCTTGCGGCTTGTCTTTCAGCCGCTCGCGCATTTCCATGATCTTGGGGTTGATGGCCTTCATCTTGGCCATGCTGGCGTAGGCCTTGGCGTTGAGCCAGTAGAAGGCCGCCTTCAGCAGCACCACCAGCGCCACGATCGCCCAGCCCCAGTTGCCGATGATCCCGTGCAGCTGGTTCAGCAGCCAGTACAGCGGCTTGGAGATGATCGCGAAGATGCCGTAGTCCTTCACCAGGTCCAGGCCCGGGGCAATGGCTTCGAGCTTCTTTTCTTCCTCGGGGCCGGCGAACAGCGCGCTGTTCACGACCTGCGTGGCACCGGGGGCGATCTTCGGCAGCGTGGCCACCATGGCGACGGTGAAGAGGTTGTCGCCCAGGTCCTTCACGCGGAATTCGCGGCGCAGCTGTTCGCTGGCCGGGTCGCCCTTCAGTAGCCAGGCCGACACGAAGTAATGCTGGACCATCGCGACCCAGCCGTCGTTGGCCGGCGGCGGCGGTTCGATCTTGCCCTTGGCGATGTCCTTGAAGTCGAGCTTGTGGAACTTCTTCTCGTTGGTGTACGCGGCCGGACCGGTGAAGGTGTTGGTGCCGAACATGGTGCCGGCGGCCACGGTGCCGTGGCGCAGCAACTGCATGTAGAGCTGCGCGTCACGCGGCTGGTCGCTCACGTTCACGACTTCGTGGCGCACGCCGATGGTGTAGTCGCCGCGGTGGAACACATAGGTCTTGACGTACTTCAGGCCGCCCACGGGTGCGCTTTCGAAGCCCACCTCGAGCGTGTTCTGGCCGTTGGCCATTTCACGCGGACCGGCCTTCGCCGTCATCGGCGTCAGGTGGTTGGGGAAGCGGTCGCCGGAATCGACCGGGTTCAGCAGCCCGGTCTGCGCCACGTAGCGGGTGGCCGGCGAGCCGTTCTCGAACAGCACCACATGCTTGGTGCGGTCGGCCTCGTCGTACTTCAGCAGCTCGAGGTGATTGACCGTGCCGCCTTCGCTGTCGATGGTGGCCTTGAACAGGTCGGTGGTCACGCTGACCTGCTCGCGGGGGGCGGCCGGCGTGGTCTGCGTGGGCACCGCACCGGCGCTCCCGCCAGCGGCGGCGGATGCGGTCGGCACGCCGTTGCTGCCAGTGCCGGCCGTGCCTGCTGCCGGGGCGGCGGCCACGGCAGCCGGCTTGCTCGACGGCAGGAAGGTCGGCTTGTTGCCGTTGAAGACCTGCCATTGGTCCCACAACAGCACCAGCGAGAACCCAAAAATCACCCACAGGATCGTGCGGCGGATATCGTTCATGACGAAGACTTCTTGTCGGAGGAGAGAAGAGACGAAAACAGCGAGCCTGACTTGTCAGTGCGACACGGTGATTTCGGTGGAACCGGATCGTGGCCGCCCTGGCACCAGGGCTGGCAGCGCGCGATGCGGTGCAGAGTGAGGTAGCTGCCCTTGAGCGCGCCGTGCACCTCCAGCGCCTCGATCGAATACACCGAGCAGGTCGGCGTGAAGCGGCACGACTGGCCGAGCCAGGGGCTCAGCAGCAGGCGGTAGCCCTTCACGAGGCCGATCAGCAGGCGTTTCATGAGGAGGAGGGGGGAGAAGGCGGCGCCGGCGAACGCGCGGCACGCGCCAGCAACTGCTGGAGTTCGGCGCGCACGGCGCCCTTGAGCTTGTCCGAGGACGCGCTCACGAACTCCTTGCGGTCGAAACCCGCCCGCAGCCGCACCACGTGCGCAGCACGAAGCAGGCCGACGTCGGGCGTGGCGCTCACGGTATAGATCTGGCGCTTGATGGCATTGCGCGTGACAGCACGGCGCGCCCAGCGCTTGGGCACCATGGCGCCCAGCCAGACATCGTCGGACGCGAACAGCGGAGCCGCGCTCGATGCGAGATCGAGCGCACAGCGATGCAATGCGAAATGAGCAGTGCGCGCCACGGTGGCACCTGCGAGGACGGCCTGGAATTGCGCGCGGGTCTTGAGCCGCTGCATGGAAACCGAGCCGGACACGCCGTTTGCGCTAGCTGAGGACGCTGGCGCTGGCGGGTCGGCTGCTGGCAACGGCAGGTGGGCTGCCGTCAGACGGCCAGGCGCTTGCGGCCCTTGGCGCGGCGTGCGTTGATGACGGCACGGCCGCCGCGGGTCTTCATGCGGACCAGAAAGCCGTGGGTACGGGCGCGGCGGACTTTGGATGCTTGGTATGTGCGTTTCATGATGGTTCCAGATTCCCTGATTTCCGCATGCGAAAAAGCAGCGGGCGCTGGGGAGCGTGTTTCGGATGGCCCCCGAAAGACGCAATGAGGTTTTCAGGGAAACCCGCAATTATCGCAAACATTCGGGCCGGGAACAATCTTCGACTGGATTTGCGGGCCTTTCGCGGCCGTTTGGAGGCCGTCCACAGCGTGTGGATAAGGTTTTGACAAGTTAGAATGCCCGGCGCCTTCCAGCAGAGAATATCCACAATACCTATACCAAGAAATGCCCGAGGGATTCACCACTTTTCAAAGCGCCCATGTCGACTGACGGCATCGGCGAAAGCCTCTGGCAGGCCTGCGTCGACCAGCTCGCGCAGGAACTGTCCGAGCAGCAGTTCAACACCTGGATCAAGCCCCTGACAGCGCAGGTCGCCGACGACCTTTCGCGCATGACGGTGTTCGTGGCGAACCGCTTCAAGCTCGACTGGATCCGCGCCCAGTACGCCGGCAAGATCGCCGCCATGGCCGAGAAGATGTACGGCCAGCCGGTGGCCGTCGAGTTAGCGCTTGCTCCTCGTGAAGCGCCCTTGCGCTCTGCACCGGTGGCCGTAATGACCGAGACCGATGTCCCGCGCGACGTGGCTGGTCCGGGCGAAGACCCTGCAGCCGCCGGCTTCAAGAACCGCCTCAATTCGGGCCTCACTTTCGACACCCTGGTCGAGGGCACCGCCAACCGCATGGCGCGCGCCGCCGCGATGCACGTGGCCGGCATGCCGGGCCACCTGTACAACCCGCTTTTCATCTACGGCGGCGTCGGCCTGGGCAAGACCCACCTGATGCACGCTGTGGGTAACCGGCTGCTGGCCGACCGCCCCGATTCCAAAGTTCTCTACATCCACGCCGAGCAGTTCGTCTCGGATGTGGTCAAGGCCTATCAGCGCAAGACTTTCGACGAGTTCAAGGAGCGGTATCACTCGCTCGATCTGTTGCTGATCGACGATGTGCAGTTCTTCGCCAACAAGGACCGGACGCAGGAAGAGTTCTTCAACGCGTTCGAGGCCCTGCTCGCCAAGAAGTCGCACATCGTGATGACCAGCGACACCTATCCCAAGGGCCTGGCCGACATCCACGAGCGCCTGGTGTCGCGCTTCGATTCGGGCCTCACGGTCGCCATCGAGCCGCCCGAGCTCGAGATGCGCGTGGCCATTCTTATCAACAAGGCGCGCGCCGAATCGGCCGAGATGCCGGAAGAAGTGGCTTTCTTCGTTGCCAAGAACGTGCGCTCCAACGTGCGCGAGCTCGAAGGGGCGCTGCGCAAGATCCTGGCTTACTCGCGCTTCAACCAGAAGGAGATCTCGATCGCCCTGGCGCGCGAGGCGCTGCGCGACCTGCTGTCGATCCAGAATCGCCAGATCTCGGTCGAGAATATCCAGAAGACGGTGGCCGACTACTACAAGATCAAGGTCGCCGACATGTACAGCAAGAAACGCCCGGCCAGCATTGCGCGGCCGCGGCAGATCGCGATGTACCTGGCCAAGGAGCTCACGCAAAAGAGCCTGCCGGAAATCGGCGAGCTGTTCGGCGGGCGCGATCACACGACAGTGCTGCATGCGGTGCGCAAGATCTCGGGCGAGCGCCAGCAGCTCACCGAGCTCAACCAGCAGCTGCACGTCCTCGAACAGACGCTCAAGGGCTGAAGCCGGATGCCACCCGAAATGCCCCTCGCGACAGCGGAGAATGGCGTCTTACAAGCTGATTCAAAGAGATAAGAGAAGAGGAAGAAGACATGATCGTTTTGAAGGCAACCCAAGACAAGGTTCTTGCTGCGCTGCAGTCGGTCGCGGGCATCGTGGAGCGGCGCCACACCCTGCCGATCCTGGCCAACGTGCTGATCCGCAAGACCGGCGGCCAGCTCCAGCTGACCACCAGCGACCTCGAGATCCAGATCCGCACCACGGCCGAACTCGGCGGCGACGAAGGCAACTTCATCACCACCGTCGGCGCGCGCAAGCTCATCGACATCCTGCGCACCATGCCGGCCGACCAGACCGTGAGCCTGGAGTCGAGCGCGAGCAAGCTGGTGCTCAAGGGCGGCAAGAGCCGCTTCACGCTGCAGTCGCTGCCTGCCGAAGACTTTCCGCTGGTGCAGGAAGCCGCCAATTTCGGCCCCGTGTTCAGCGTGCCGCAAAAGACGCTGAAGGACCTGCTCTCGCAAGTTTCCTTCGCCATGGCCGTGCATGACATCCGCTACTACCTCAACGGCATCCTGTTCGTCGCCGAAGGCAAGCAGCTGAGCCTGGTGGCTACCGACGGCCACCGCCTGGCTTTCTCTTCCGCCACGCTCGACGTCGAAGTGCCGCGCCAGGAAGTGATCCTGCCGCGCAAGACGGTGCTCGAAATGCAGCGCCTGCTGTCCGACGCCGAAGGCGCCATCGAGATGCAGTTCGCGAACAACCAGGCCAAGTTCAGCTTCGGCGGCATGGAGTTCGTCACCAAGCTGGTCGAGGGCAAGTTCCCCGACTACAACCGCGTGATTCCGAAGAACCACAAGAACACCGTCACGCTCGGTCGCGCACCGCTGCTGGCCAGCCTGCAGCGCACCGCGATTCTGACCAGCGAGAAGTTCAAGGGCGTGCGCCTGAACATCGAGCCGGGCACGCTGCGCATCGCATCGAACAACGCCGAACAGGAAGAAGCCCAGGACGAGCTCGACATCGACTACGGCGGCGACGCCATCGAGATCGGCTTCAACGTCACCTACCTGATCGACGCGCTGTCGAACATGGACCAGGACATGGTCAAGCTGGACCTTGCCGACTCCAACAGCTCCGCGTTACTGACCATCCCCGAGAACGCATCCTTCAAATACGTCGTGATGCCGATGCGTATCTAGCAGACAGACAACAAAGCGCCTTGCGCAGACAACCCGCGGCCCTCCGCGGGTTTGCGCTTTCAAGAGGCGGCGAATCGAGATCCTGAGAGCCCGAAAAATCACGTCGATGCCGTGAGAGAGATAGAGGAATATCCGAATGAGTGCAGAAGAAAACAAGCCCGAAGTCCCGCACACCGAGCCGGTCTACACCCCTGAAGTGCAGGTGGTGCCACCAGAAGCCATCGCGGCCGATACCAGCTACGGCGAAGGCTCGATCACGATCCTCGAAGGGCTTGAAGCCGTGCGCAAGCGCCCCGGCATGTACATCGGCGACACCTCCGACGGCACGGGCCTGCACCACCTGGTGTTCGAAGTGGTGGACAACTCCATCGACGAAGCGCTCGCGGGCCATTGCGACGACATCGTCGTCACGATCCACAGCGACAACTCCATCTCGGTGACTGACAACGGCCGCGGCATCCCCACCGGCGTGAAGATGGACGACAAGCACGAGCCCAAGCGCTCGGCCGCCGAAATCGCGCTCACCGAACTGCACGCCGGCGGCAAGTTCAACCAGAACAGCTACAAGGTCTCGGGCGGCCTGCACGGCGTGGGCGTGAGTTGCGTGAACGCGCTGAGCATCAAGCTGCGCCTGATCGTGCGCCGCGAAGGCAAGATCCACGAACTCGAATTCAGCCGCGGCTTCGTGCAGAACCGCCTGCTCGAAACCGTGAACGGCTTCGAGGTCTCGCCCATGAAGATCATCGGCGACACCGACAAGCGCGGCACCGAGGTTCACTTCCTGCCCGACACGGAAATCTTCAAGGAAAACAACGATTTCCACTACGAAATCCTCTCCAAGCGCCTGCGCGAGCTGAGCTTCCTGAACAACGGCGTGCGCATCCGCCTGCTCGACGAGCGCACCGGCAAGGAAGACGACTTCTCGGGCGCCGGCGGCGTGCGCGGCTTCGTGGAGTTCATCAACAAGGGCAAGACCGTCCTGCATCCGAACTCGTTCTATGCAGCGGGCGAGAAGCCGGCCGAAACCTACGGCGGCATCCCCGGCACGCACATCGGCGTGGAAGTGGCGATGCAGTGGAACAGCGGCTACAACGAGCAAGTCCTCTGTTTCACCAACAACATCCCGCAGCGTGACGGCGGCACCCACTTGACGGGCCTGCGCGCTGCGATGACCCGGGTCATCAACAAGTACATCGAAGAGAACGAGTTCGCGAAAAAGGCGAAGGTCGAGGTCACCGGCGACGACATGCGCGAAGGCCTGTGCTGCGTGCTGAGCGTGAAGGTGCCCGAGCCCAAGTTCTCCAGCCAGACCAAGGACAAGCTGGTCTCCAGCGAAGTGCGCGCGCCGGTGGAAGACATCGTCGGCCGCCTGCTCACCGACTACCTGCAGGAACGCCCGAACGACGCCAAGATCATCTGCGGCAAGATCGTCGAGGCCGCCCGCGCCCGTGAAGCGGCCCGCAAGGCCCGCGAAATGACGCGCCGCAAGGGCGTGCTCGACGGCATGGGCCTGCCCGGCAAGCTGGCCGACTGCCAGGAAAAAGATCCTGCCCTGTGCGAGGTCTACCTGGTGGAGGGCGACTCCGCCGGCGGCTCCGCCAAGCAGGGCCGCGACCGGAAGTTCCAGGCCATCCTGCCGCTGCGCGGCAAGATCCTGAACGTCGAGAAGGCGCGCTACGAGAAGCTGCTTACCAGCAACGAAATCCTCACGATGATCACCGCGCTCGGCACCGGCATCGGCCGCGCCGGCGCTACGACCTCGGGTGGTGGCGCGGACGACTTCAACGTCGCCAAGCTGCGCTACCACCGCATCATCATCATGACCGACGCCGACGTGGACGGCGCCCACATCCGCACGCTGCTGCTCACCTTCTTCTACCGGCAGATGCCGGAGCTGGTCGAACGCGGCCACATCTACATCGCGCAGCCGCCGCTCTACAAGGTGAAGGTCGGCAAGGAAGAGCAATACCTCAAGGACGGTCCCGCGCTGGACGCGTTCCTCCTCAAGGTGGCGCTGAAGGATGCACGCATCGAGACCGGTGGCGCCAACTCCACCACGCTCTCGGGCGACACCCTGGGCGAGCTGGCGCGCAAGCACCAGGTGGCCGAGGCCGTGATTGCGCGCCTGCGCAACTTCATGGACGCCGAGGCACTGCGCGCCATCGCCGACGGCGTGGCGCTCGACCTGGACACCACGCCTGCCGCCGAAGCCTCGGCCGTGGCGCTGCAGGCCAAGCTGCGCGAGCTCAACACCACGGGCATTCCGGCCGAGGTGAGCAGTGAATTCGACGCCCGCACCGACAAGCCGCTGCTGCGCATCAGCCGCCGCCACCACGGCAACATCAAGAGCAGCGTGCTCACGCAGGACTTCGTGCACGGCGCCGACTACGCGGCGCTGGCCGAAGCCGCCAACACCTTCCGCGGCTTGCTGAGCACCGAAGGCGCGCTGGTCAAGCGCGGCGAGGGCGAACGTGCCAAGGAAGAAAAGGTCGACGACTTCCGCCAGGCCATGAAGTGGCTGATCAGCGAAGCCGAACGCGCCACCTCGCGCCAGCGCTACAAGGGCCTGGGCGAAATGAACCCCGAGCAGCTGTGGGAAACCACGATGGACCCGACCGTGCGCCGCCTCCTGCGCGTGCAGATCGACGACGCGATCGAAGCGGACCGCGTGTTCACGATGCTGATGGGCGACGAGGTGGAGCCGCGGCGCGAGTTCATCGAGCAGAACGCGTTGCGGGCGGCGAATATCGACGTTTGAGCGTGTCGGGCGACACGAAAAGTGAAAAACGCGCCAAGTAAGTGAAAAAGCTCCGACGCGGAAAGTGAAAAATTTCCGCGTCGCCACCCTTGCTTTAGCCGCTGTCCACCGTGCCTCGTAAAAGCTCAGTGTGGCTGGCTCGGGGCGGCGCGGCAGTGCGGCTCAAGCGCGGCAGCTTGGCCTATCTCCTGATCAGCACCATGCCCTGCTGATGCCGTCGCCCGCTATCGGCGAGGAGGCGCGAGAGGAGGCTGCCAACCTGCCACAGGCCCAACATGCACATCGATTCCGTACGCATACTGCTCTTGGTGGTACGGAGCGCCTCGATAAAGAATCGCATCGGAAGTCTTGGCGAGCTCACGATAGAGCTGATTGTCTGTGGCGCAGCCATAGAGAAGCGCTGCGCACAAACGTTCGTCACCGCTGGATGCCACAACGGTCATATAAAGAGCATGCTCATCCGGTTCGCTCACTTCAACGCCCCATCCGGCTTCTCGCAAAGGTCGAACCAGATCTTTAATGCAATCCTCCGACAAAATTGCTTTTCGCAATGTCGCTCCATCGTCTGTGGGTAGCTCCGGAACGAGTCGTCCATGCCTTTGAAAATGTTCTTGCTCTAGCAGATGTAGCGCCATCTGCGTCTGACCTCGTAGTAACGCTTGTTGCCAGAGCAGAGTGCTGTCCTCGTTCATGTCGGGGAACAGGAGCGGCACTAGATTGGAATCGTCGTGCCAAGACTCAATTACGCCGAGCGTGGCCAGGGCGACAACAAGTCGCGTGAAGTTCGCTGATTGCTGCCAGTCCGACGAGGTGCCATGCGCGAACAGGTGACGGTTCAACCATGTTGTACCGTCGTACTCACCTGTGTGGCGGAAGAACGATCCATTCAACCATCGCCTGAACGTCTCGAACGTAAAGACACGTTCATCCTGCCCAAACAGATAGTCGGTAGTAAGGTACTCCCTCGGAACCCACATCTTGTTGAAATGCAGGCTAGCTGCCAAGGTGGATGCTCGATCAATTGCCCATTTGATCTGTTCGGGTATAGGTAGGTCTGGGGAGGCGCTTATTCTTTTCAGCGATCCTTCGACAACCGGGATGAGTGCTGCAATGCTTGAAGCCCTGTGCCCGCTATAAAAGGCTAGGTAGGCCTCACGCGCCAGCGGCGCGAATTCGGCGAGGCTCCGTGCACGAGGCAGCAGTTGCGCAATGCATACGGCTTGAAATGCAAGTGTGTAGACGGTCGACGTGTGATAGTCGAAAAGCTGGATGGCCTCTTCGCGAGAACGATGCTTGGTCTCCCTTAGTAGCTCTTCAATTTTCCCGCGAGAAACCCAGAGCGGCGAAAACCATTCCATTTTTTCCCATAGGCTGGCGACAAGATCCGCTCTTTTCCTGTTTTCCTGCCACTTCGGATCGTCGTTGGCCGAAACTCTCGGGAAACAAGCAATGCCCCCCTCAACCGTTAGCACGATAGCTCGGGTGGTCTGAAAGATCCCGACGTCACGCTCATCCACGTCAAGAACATCAAGTCCCCGTTGCTCTGCCCAAGACGACACTTTTGAAACGTTCAAGTCGTCAAATGTGGACAGACTAAGTGCTCTTCGCCAAAGGGCTAGAAAATGTTTGTGATGTTGGTGTTGGCTCATATCCAGGTGGCGCTTGCGTGCCTACTTGGCGCGTGCTTTTTTGTCATATCAGCAGCGTGACATTCGCGCTGACGTTGAACGGAAATCCGCCTCGATGCCAGTTTGTCACGCCGAATGCCCATGCAGTAGTCAAGGTCGTGCAAAAAAATAAGTTGCGCATCTTCAAGCACCGAATCGCAAAAAGCAGTTGATGCAAGCATGGCCTGCGCGTATAGAAAATGCGCTGGGTCAAAAACACGCACATAGTGCGCACCGGACGCACACTATGCGAGGCTTTTCCTGGCAACTAATCGTGGCAGAAATTGATACTGTGATGCCAAGATAAATCGTACATTGACCAGCGTCCAATGTACGAATACGCTGCCCGCGTTACTTGGGTTAAGTGATGCTTCTAGCAAGGCGCTCCGCTCAAGCCGTCCTAGCCTCCGCCTCGCGTGAATCTTCACGATGCACACAGATTGATGTCGATGAGTCCCTTCTCGCATTTGCTTCATGAACTGCGCTTGCGGCACAACGTGCGGCAGGCGGACCTCGCTGCGCTGCTTGGCTACGAGCAAAGCTATGTATCGGCTTTGGAGGTGGGGTTAAAGGGACCGCCCACCCCTGAGTTCGTGGAGAAGCTGATCGAGGCATTGCCGCTCGCAGCACCAGAAGCCGACGAACTCAGAGCCGCAGTCGAGGCTTCCCAACGAAAGCTCGTGATCGATGTCGACACACCTCAGGACGTGTATTGGCTGCTCAATGAGTTACGCAGCAAGCTTCCATCCCTGAGCCCGAAGCATGTTCGATTGATCAAAGATGTTCTCAATATGACGGACGCACATTCGGAGCCGTGGTCGGATCCATTGCGACGAATAGGGCGCAGAAGAAAACAGGAGGCCGCCATGTAAAAAACGGGACAAACCTTGCGGCTTGCCCCGTTGGTCTGAGCATCTCACGATACGCAGGATTGGACCCCCCCAGTATCGCGACCGCTCAGGTCAGCGTCAAGCCCGCTCCCCACACCTACACCTGTTGTTCGCTCGGCCTTATCACCGAGCGCGGGAATATCTACGCCCGAAAACAGGCAACCCAAATCCGTCAAGGCCGCTGCGGAGCCGCAGTCACGCCTTGATCGACGGAGCAATGCATGTCTACACAATTCTGGGGTGGCCTATGGAATGGCCGCAAACCCGCTGGCGATACACACCGGCGCTCGCGCGAGGTGCTCAGTCCTTCCGGGGGCATCATGCGAGGCAAGTTTCCGAGCCGCAAGAATGGCCGCATGGTTCACCATGAAGGGCTTCTTGAGCTCGACGCCATCTACCTCTTTGAAGCCTCACCGGCGATAGAAGGCTACCGCGAGCAGCCAACACAGATTACCTATCCGGACGGCAATCGCGTTCGCCGGTACACACCGGACTTTGAAGTCAGGCTGGTTGATGGTCGCGTCGTCTTGGTCGAAGTAAAGCCGACTGTAGCCCTTGCGTCCGTGGAAACGGCTCACAAGCTCGCACGCATTGCCGAACACATGCACCGCAGCGGGCAGCCATTCGTGGTTCTGACAGAGCAAGTACTCAGACGCGAACCTCGGCAGTCCAACGTTCGAACGATCTGTCATCGTGCACCTCGCGTCCTCCCGTCGCCAAGGCTTGCTCGGATCGCCTTGGAACGATGCATCGCGCACCTGCCGACGACGCTCATTGAGGCCACGGCGCATCTCGCCCTGCACAACATAGACCCGTACAGCTTGTTGATGATGGGCTTGTTGCGCTGCCCGTTGGAAGAGGAGCCCATCGGATTCACCACTTGCATCACACCTACGACGGAGGCAGACGATGGCTGGTTTTGGCTTTCAGAAGAACACGGCATTTGAGTGGAAAGGCGCGATGTTCCGGATCGAGCGGTTGCAGCCCGACGACGGCGTGGTGCTGGAACATCTGGACGGCGGCAAGCTCTGCATCACCACGCGCCAGGAGCTCCTTGACGATTACGCCAAGGGACTTGTCGCTCGCCCTTCTTTGAATCTAGCTGTCACGCCAAGTCGGCCGATTTATTCGAGGCCGCTGGACCAACTCCCCAAAGGACTGCTTGATGTGGCAATTCGCAGGAAGCGGTATCTCGATGGAATCCTCGCCCGAGGCAGACCCGTCTTCACACGTGAATACCTAGCCCCCATCCTCAAGCAAATCTGTGCAGAGATAGGGGACGTCACGCCCCCTGGCGCCACGTCGGTCTACCGCTGGTACCAACGGTTCTCTCGCAGCGGCGATCCGCGGACGCTGGTACCACGGCATGACCTTCGCGGAGTGCATCGATCGCACCAAGCCGAAAGGGTGATGGCCCTTGCATCAGAAGCCCTCACGGAAGCGTACAGATTATCCCCGCTCGCAACCGGTCGCGGAATACACGCTTCGTTGCTCGGAAAGATCGCGGCAGAGAACCGCTGCGCCTTCCCTAGCGATCAACTTGTGGCTCCCAGCGAAAGGACGGTGAATCGAATGCTCGCCAGTGCGAGCCTCTACGAGATGACGGTCCTTAGGGATGGCCAGGCAACAGCGGACAAGCGATTTCGCGTGGGCAAAGCCGGTATCAAGACAACAAGAATCCTTGAGCGTGTGGAAATAGATCACACGCCCCTTGATGTATTCCTGATCGATGAGCGGACCTGGTTGCCATTGGGTCGCCCCACACTGACCATGCTGATCGACCACTTCAGCCGAATGCCACTCGGCTACTACCTCAGCTACGGTAGCCCGTCCGCGGCGGCAGTAGTAGGGGCTCTTCGACACGCCATTCTTCCGAAAAAACCGGCATCACCGGCAATCCCGACGTTGAAGGTAGAAGGTAGCTGGCCATGCTACGGGATCCCCCAAAGTCTCGTGGTCGACAACGGTCTCGAATTCCTCGGGACCGATCTCGCAGCGATTTCGTTCGATCTGGGGTTTGCGATCACCCAATGCCCCGCGCGTCAGCCCCGTTTCAAGGGAACGGTGGAACGCTTTCTGAAAACCGTCAATCACAACTTCGCTCACCAGCTTCCCGGCGCGAGCTTCGCGCGTTTCCATCTTCGAGGCGACTACGATCCTCAGGGACAAGCAATCCTGACGCTCGGCGAGTTCACACACGTCCTTGAGAAATGGATCATCGACATATATGCCCAGCGCATTCACAAAGGGATCGGCACAACACCTGCGGCGCGCTGGAGCGAGGGCATCGTGGTTTATGAGCCCACGCTTCCCGCAGACTTGAGACTGCTTCAGTCTCGAATAGGACAGAGCACGTCACGAAAGCTGCGTCGCGATGGCTTTGAACTCAAAAGCATTCGCTACAACGGAAGTCAGCTCGGCACCATCCTGCGCCAGTACGGTGAAGGAGTTGAGATCCGAGTCGTGTTTGACCCTGAGGACCTTGGCGAAGTGCAGGTCTGGGGTCCGTCGGACGTCGAACCGATCCCCGTCCAAGCGATGGACCTAGAGTTCGCGAAAGGCCTCACCGTTCGACAGAATGAGTTGATCAGACAAATCGTTCGAGAGAACGGCTCCAGGGTTGAAGACCGGCAGGCAGTACTGCGCGCCCGACATGAAATTGCCCAGGCATTGCTGGGACTGATGACCAGTCGGAAGCAGAAGGCTCGTCAACGGTCCGCGGCGATCCGCGGGATCAGCAGCAGCAAGCCCGATCCATTTGCACCATCGCCTGGTACCGGGGAGTCCGAAGGCCCAAAGGTGAAGGTGCGCAAGCAACTTCCGCGCAAAACAGGTATGCAGGAGGGCCAAGACATTCCCATCCTGCTGCCCGCATTCAAGATCGCCGCAAAACGAGGTGACCATGGCGGCGATTGACACGCTGGATCAGCTCAAGCAGTTTGAGGAGCAGTACATACCGTTCCCAACCTTCGTCGCGGCGAAGGACGCGATCGAGTCGAGCTTGAGCTTGTTTCGCGAGACAGGGCTCGCCAAACACATGCTAGTTCTTGGCGAGGCCGGCACGGGCAAGAGCAGCCTGTGCCGCTGGCTGGCCGAGCGCCATCCCAAACGGGTTCTGCCCGAACGCAATATTGTCGAAGCTCTGTTCGTGGCCACGCCGCCTGCCGCCACGGTCATAGGCATAGCCGATGCGATCCTGACGGCATTGGATGACCCATGGCATGAGCGCGGGTCCGTCACGGCCAAGACTGCCCGAATCGTCACCCTGTGCCGGGAGTGCCGTGTCGAGATCATGCTGCTCGACGAGGCACAGCACCTTCATGACCGAGGCGATACGCGCACCCACTACATGGTCGGTGACTGGCTCAAGCACCTCATTGATGCGATCGGCATTCCTACCGTCATGCTCGGACTGCCCAGACTCGAACGGTTGCTGGAGATCAATGATCAACTCCGGCGCCGGTTCTCACGGCGATTGAGGCTGGGACTCGGGCAAAGTGACACGGACAGCGTCGAGACGGAATGCCTGCAGCTCTTTCTCTCGTTGGTGTCGCTGGTGTCTGTGCCCGTCTCGTCTCGCCCGTACGACTCCAAAGAGATGGGCATGCGGCTGTACTTCGCGAGTGACGGCCGTGTGGCCTACATCAAGAAACTGCTGGCGAGCGCCTTACAGCAAGCGCTCGATCAGAACCTCGACGTCGTAGATGCCGAGGTCTTTGAGAAGGCATTCACCGAAGAACTCTGGTGGGAAGGCATCGGCAAGCTCAACCCATTCAATCCAAAGTTCGAGTTTCGCCGGCTCGATCGCGGCGGGGAGCCGTTCCAACAGGCCGAAGAGGGGCGTCCGCGCAAAGCGAGATGACGGAATCGACGACGTTCACTGAGTTTCCCGTAAGACCGCTGCCTCGGGAAGGGGAAAGCGCAGCCGGCTATTGCTGGCGCTTCTTCGACGCGAATGGCCACACCGCGCCGGCAGCGGCGCGGGCGGCGGCACGTAGTGACCTGCCCGTGGATAGAAAAATCAACGCGATGGTTGGCCCGCACGTCATCGATCGACTTCGATCTGCGGAACGGGATCGTCTCACCTGGCAGGGCTCACTGCCTCCCGCCAACTGGTTTGCACGTTCACGGATGCCCCGTTTCTGCAGCGTGTGCATCGCCGAACTCGGATATCACCTGGCTGTTTGGGACATGCCGCTCGCAACAGCCTGTGGTGTTCATGGTTGTCGCTTGCTGAGCCGCTGTCCAGGATGCAGCGCTTCGCTGAGCTGGAGCACGCTGGGCTCCGGCTGGCGCTGCACATGCAAAGCCGCGATGTCGACGGTGATACCCGTGCGAGCGCACCGCTGGGAAGTGATCTTCAGTCGTTTCCTAGCAGGGGCGTCCGATAGCAACGCCCCAGTTGGACTTCGGCGTCGAGCTGCACGCGAGCCGACGACCCGCTGCCAATATCGCACGCGCGATCTCTACGGGTTTCTCGTCTACTTGCTCTCGGCGAGAAGGTATGTCCGCAATGGCGGGGACCGGTCGATGGATGCTGCGTGGTCGGAACTCCGGCGATATGGTGAGCGTACGGCACCGTCGAGACCTGAGGTCACACTGCTGAGCACGCTGTCACCCAGTCTTCAGGTGAAGGCGGGCAGATTCATGCGGCGGCTTTGCCGCCATTCGGTCGAGACGCTGATCGACATGGACGATGACCTTCGCTTTACTCCGATGCTCGATGCGCTCCAGAGCCTGAGCGCCGCAGGGAATCCGTTTGCCGGCACTGCGCTTCGTACCGTCAGTGAGTGTTGGCGCAGTTCGCGCATCGGCATCCCGTCGCTGGAGACGGTTTGCTTCAACCCACAGCTTCGGCTTGATGAACGCGTGGCGATCCTCGATCGATTCAACCGTTGGTGGGCGGGCTTTGTCGCCGAAATCCAGCCGCGCGATCCCGCAGACTGTTTTGCTGACGATCCGTCCGACGAAGAGGCGTGGCTATTGGTATTGGATCCCCGACATCACGCCGTGTCGATACTCAATGTTTTCCTGGATGTCGCAAGCGGCAAGCGATCTCATGACGGCCTGCTCCAATTGATTCGGCGTTGGCATCCTTCAGAAGAACTTCGGCGATCTGGTGCGACTTTGCAGTCGGTCGGTGCCTATCTCACAACCTTGAGCCTGAGAGAACTTGCCTTCGTAGACGCACTGATGTCTGCGCCGATGTCGAGCAACGGGCCTCCCGCTGAGCGTCCCAATCATGGCTGACATCGACCAACCGCGTGTCAGCTACGCCGTGCGACCGAGGCCGAACGTTGGGGAATCCCTGGCCGGCTTCGTTTTGCGTGTGGCCCAACGAAATGGCTACACGACGGAGTCGCAGTTACTGACCTCGCTCCAGCACCGCAAGCAACCGGCCTTCAAGGAGTTTTGTGAACGACTGTCGCTCAGCGATACCGAGCGATCACGGCTCTTCGGTGCATTGCCGCGACGATGGGGTGCCGACATCATGGGAGTCGTGCTCTCTGTGCGGGACTTCAATCACGAGAGCGTGCGCTGGTGCCCGCGGTGCTTGGACGAGAAGGGATTTCTGAACGGCCGGTGGGACCTGAAATTGGTCTGTGCCTGTGTGCACCACTCGATCTGGCTGCATGAGAGCTGCGGTCGATGTGGGCGGCGCCAAACCCGGGCAACTGTCATCGCCGGACATTGCGAATGCGGGTCATCCCTGGCCGACGGTTCAGGTTCGCCAGCACCACCACACGTCGTCGACCTCACCCATGCTCTCGGGGGCGACGGAGGAATGAAACTGACCACGAAATCGCCGCCCGCAAGCGCGTTGGTGGCGAATCTTTTGGTGCGGTATCTCGGACAGTTTTCGACGCGGGCGCAGCCCTCTCGCCCCGGTCAGGTTGTTGGCCTGGATCGCCTGGCCGTTGCGAGCGCTGTTGTCTCGGGCACCGCCGCATTGCTGAAGGACTGGCCGACAGGCTTCCATGCATTGTTGTCGGCGATGCAATCGACTGCCGCGCAATCGCCCAGCCTTCGCCGATCGTTCTCTCCGCTGTATCGAGTGCTGTATGTCGATCTGTCCGATCCATGGTTTCAGTTCATGCGCGACGCTTTTGAGGACTATCTCCGCGAGCACTGGTGGGGGCTGGTCTGCAAGAGGAATCGCTTGTTACAACGCAAGGCTGTTGAAGCACACCCGCGTCTGAGCACAAGGCAGGCGACGGATACGTCGGGTTTGACAACGGCTGTTATCCGGCACATGGCGCAAACGGAGTTGCTGCCGTCAGCTGTTGCACTTCTTCCTTCTGGTCGTTGCGTCCGAACGATCGGCAGCGAGGATCTGGAACGCGCAACCATGGCGGCCGCTGGCGGTCTGAACCTTGGGCAAGCCTCCGAACGTCTCGGCCTGCCAGAAGGGCGGCTTCGGGAACTGGTTGCTGCCAATGTCGTTGTGCCACTTATCGCCAAGAGTGGTCGGCAGCGCCCAGCAGCATGGATGTTCAGCAAGGCCGAAATCGGTCGATTGACCCTCACACCGGATGCCCCTTCGTCAGAGACAGTGATTCCTGTTAGGCATATCTTGAGGTACTGGCACCTACGGCAATCTGAACCAGCCGAGTTGGCGACGGCAGTTTTAATAGGTGACCTGTCTGCGCAAGGCGACGGTCATACACGAGTGGGTCTCGGCAACGTCTTGCTGAATCCCCTTGCGGTTAGGGGCTGGCTCAATACCCGTCGGTCGGCAAGTGAAGCGACGGTGTCCATCAACGAGGCAGCAAAGACGCTGGGAGTCAAGCAACAGGTTGGGTATGCATTGGCGAGGATGGGATTGTTGCGAACCACCACGGCCCACTGCGGCGATCACCGCGTTGTTGCCCGCGTGGAGATTGATCGGTTCAGAAGAACATTCGTGTCTTTAGCTGAACTTGCCAGTCAGGCGGGACGCCTGCCGCGAGTCGCCCTGAAGGAGCTCGATGCGATCCCGATCTGCGGTCCGGCGATCGACGGCAGTCGGCAATACTTCTATCGCCGGGCTGACGTATCGAGGATTGATTTGACAACCGGCATCGCCGCGCGCGGCCAGCGGGCTGCCGTTGTTCAGAGCCGCCCCGGTCTGCTATTGACGATAGCCGCGCCGGTTCGTCAAGCACCTGACGCGCCGTCCGATGCTGTGCCTGTCGCTGAGGACGTCCATTGCTCTATACCTCATCGAACATGCTAGCGAGCTACCGGGGGCACGCGTTCGTTGGCAGGCCATTTGATATGCGTTTGACACACTTATCTTGAATCCGCCAATGGGCTCGGCCTCGTATTCAGAGAGAGTAAGTGCGGCGACTACCAGGGTCTTTACCCCCCTCGGCGGGGTTTTTTAGGGGCCTATCGCACTCTGTTCGAGGCGTTGAGGTTCCGGCTCGAACCTCGGGAAGACGATCACCATCGCGACTCCGTCTGATCGGTTTTCAGCCATGATGGTCGCCCGCATCTTAAGCAGATAGGCACGCGATGCGTGCAGCCCGAGACCTCGGTTCCGGGCTGTGGACCGATCGGACGAGCCGATGCGAAACAGCCTGGCCAGCAACGCCTCTGGGATGCGCTCGCCATGGTTGAAAACTTCGACCACCACGCCGTCTTCGAGATCAGACAAAGAAATGATTAACTCGCCGTCAGGATCGATATAGCGAAGGGCGTTGTCCACAAGGTGGCTGAGTACCCGCTCGAACATGATCGGATCGAGCAATACCATCACGTCCTGCGTAGGTCCCGAATATCGCATTCGCGAAATTTGATCGCTGGTGTTGGCTACATATGAAGACAGAAATGCCGCAAGATCCTCAGTGGAGCAGATGACCTCCTGATCACCGATTCCATCTTCCACGGATGCCGCCAGATAGAGCTTCTCGACGCCGTTGAGCATTCGCGAGATCGGCGCATACAGGTCTGATTCAGGACCAACCTTGTTGATAAGCGTCTGCAGAGGCGAGCGAATTTCATGGCCGATGGCATCCAATGTCGCCTCGCGCAGCTCCAGTTGCGCCTCCATCAGACGTACATCTCTGGCGTGAGCAGCGGCCTCATGGCGCATACGGCGGGACAGCGCAATGTTTTTCTGACTAAGGCGATTGAAATACAGGAAGAGAATGCGGCCCAACCGGGAAATCTCGTCCCTGCGGTTTCCGTAAGGGCTCCGGATCCTCTCGAATTCCCCGGTGCCGCGGGCCTGCAGCGACGCTGCGTGGCGGCCCAAAATGAATAGACGTATACCGGCGGTGAAGCCGACCACCAGCAATACTAAAAGAAGGACCAGGGCAGTCGTCAACCAACCGAAGGCTCGGGTCACCACTTCCGGCAGCATGATCGGTTCCGCTCTCAGCCTTGCGGAGAAAGTACCGAACGGTCCGCCTGACAAATGCTCCTTGTTTGATTCAGGGCTGGAACTGTCTGCTCCGCTCAAATTGGAGACGCGTGCCCAGTAATCGAACAGCTTCTGGCTCCAACTTGTGCGGCGTGGCGCTGCTGGAAGTTGCAGGTCGGCCGAGCTCCAAATCTTCTCCGGATAGGCTGCTGTATCCCGCGCGATATCAAGTCGGGCGCCGCTGGTCACTGTGGAAAGATATGTCTTTTCCAGCGAGACCAGTGCAGTCCCCATGGCGCCCGGCGCGACCTTGATAACTTCGGCGGCGCGACCGATGGCGGTGCCGCTGATCACGGTCAGGCCGATCTTCATCTGCCCCAAAGACGTACTGGGCCACTCGTCAGAGCCCTGGCTTTCGAAAAGAGCAGGGTCAATCCGCCCAACCATGGTCACAATGTTGCCGCGGGAGTCCTCTTCGCTGGAGCGTTCGAAAGCTTGGGCGTTCACCCACCTGGTGGCCCTCTCGGGCGTCGATGCAAGAAAGGCGGATACTTCGTGAATGCCAGCGAAGCGACCCAGTTGGGATGGATACCGCGATGCGGCCAGCGTCGGAGGCTCAAACACCAAGCTGAGTACCGTAGTCCTGTCTCGGCCATTTTCCAAGGTCAGGACCACGCGATCCGCGGAGGCCAGGCTCTTGCCGGGTCTGTGCCGCGCGATAGCGGGCGAGGGGTAGCGCAGCGAAAAATAGATGTAGCGACCGCTGGTGTCGCCGGCAACCGCTGCGAAGCAGGCCTGAAGGGTGGGCGGAGGCTCGGGTGACACGCCTTCTGACTCCCCCGCGAACTCCAGTACGCAGGCTCTTGGAGGCTCCCAGTTAATCTTCTCGGCTGTCAGCGAGCGAGCGTTGCCCCGGTTCAACAGATAGGTGTAGAACGAGGACTTCAGTGTGACAACTGACAAGGGGCGCTCGGCTGCGGAAAACGCACCAGGATTCTCCAGTAGCGCGTTCTCTTTCGTCGCGTAGAGAAAGTTAGAAAGCTCCGCATCCAACCCCGATTGGCGGACCTGTTGTTCGGCCGCCCGCGCAGAAGTCAGGGAGTCGTACAAGGCAAAGAAGACCAAGGCTGAAACGACGACAGCCACACTGATCAAGGCGACAGTGAACCGGTAACGTAATGCCCCCGATCGCAGGCGCTTACCGAGCCACAACATTAGAAAATCAAGTTGCATCGGCCTTCCAGAAATAGCCCTTGCCTGGAGTGGTGCCCACCTGGTCGAAGATTGGATCTATTTCTCGGAATCGCTTGCGCACATTGGCGATGTGCGCGGCAATGGAGGTCCCGGTTTTCAAGGCGTCTTCCAGTTCCGCATGGGTCACGGTTGATCCAGCTTTGGCAGCCAACGCATAGGTGAGTCCCAACTCGGTCTGTGTCAGTGGGACAGGCTTGCCCTTCCACTCAAGGTTCGGGGCCCGTGGGTGCGCCTGGACGGTCAGGTCCTTGGGCCATTCCTTAGCTGAGGCTGCAGCTTGGTTTTCGGCAGAGACACCGAAGGTCAGCGCATGCCGGACCTTGTGGATGAAGTCCGTCTCTCGCATCGGCTTGTTGATGAATTCGAAGGCCTTGAGCTGCGTCAGCGCGATGTCTTGGTGCACGTGCGCCTCTGGAACGCCGGACACGATGATTGTTGTCATCTGCGCGCCGTACTCCCGCAACAGTGTCATGCCGCCTAGGCGGCCTTCCACGCTGCTGCCAAGGTCAATGTCGAGCACTAGCAGATCGAACTGCCCCTTCGAGATCAGGCGCCCGGCCTCTTCGAGCGAATAAGCCTGGAAGACGACCGCTCCATCGATCTGTTCCAGCAGGCCCTTGAGCTTGGCATTCATGCTGCGGTCGTCATCTACCACGGCGATATTGGGCATGTGTTCTCCTTCTGGCTTAGCTCTCAAGCTTCGCATAGCGCGACACAGGCAAGGCTCTAGCTTTCTTGATGGTTCCCCCGAAAAGCAGAAGCCGCGACAGAAACCTGTACAGCGAAGCTCCGCTTCTACAGCACTCTAAGACTGTCTTTTTCTACAGTCATCTAAGCGGCGGCGCGCAGAAAGCAAAAGCCAACGCGATCTCTCAAAAGGAAAAAACTTTGTCTCGCGAACATATCGACCATCGGCAGATTCTGAGCTTCGCAGAAGCGCGGGTGAACCTGCCCAAAGACAAGGCCGACGCCTACCGCCAGCAGGCGGGCCGTCTCGCCGATAAGCTGGAAAACTACATTGGCGAGCATCCCGACTTCGCCTTGCGCCGCATCATGCTGTCGGGGAGCTTGGCCAAGGGTACCTCGTTGCGCTCGCTGAGTGACATCGACATGGCCGTCTACATCAGCGGCAGCGATGCACCGCACGATCTGCGGCAGGTCTTAGAGTACCTGGCGGAGCGCCTGCGTAAGGCGTTTCCGAATTTCGCCCCGGAGCAGGTAAAGCCGCAGACCTACTCGGTCACCGTTTCGTTTCGCGGCTCCGGCCTGGACGTCGACGTGGTCCCCGTGCTCTATGCAGGCAAGCCGAACTGGCGCGGCGACCTGATCAGCCAAGAAGACGGCTCCTTCCTCGAGACCAGCATCCCGCTGCACATCGAATTCGCCCGCAAGCGCAAGAGTGCGCAACCTCGGCATTTCGCCCAAGTTGTGCGTCTGGTGAAGTTCTGGTCCGCACAGCTCAAGCGACAAGACCCGGATTTTCGCTTCAAGTCTTTCATGGTCGAGATGGTGCTGGCCAAGCTCTGCGACGAGGGAGCGAACTTCTCCGACTACGTGGAAGCACTACAGACCTTCTTCACCTACGTGGCACGCACCGGGCTGCGCGAGCGCATTGTTTTCGAGGATCACTACAAGGCGTCGGCCGTGGGCGCCTTGAGTGACCCCGTGCAGATCATCGATCCGATCAACGAGAAGAACAACGTCGCGCGCCTTTATACCGCTGACAACGCGAGTCGCATCCAGCAGGCTGCATTGGAAGCTGGCGACGCTATCGACGCGGCACTGCGTGCGCCGACCAAATCGCTGACGGAGTACTACTGGCAGCAAGTCTTCGGCCCCACTTTTACCGCCTGAATCATGAGCTATTCATACACCGTCTCAGAAGCGAAGACGTTCACCTTGACCCACGCCCGCCACTTGGCGGCCAAGGTCGCTACCGATCTCAAGCGCATGCAGCGCTTCTATGGATCACCGAGCGACACCTATATCACCAACCTTGAAGGTGAACTGACCGAGCTGCTCAAGCACGGTGGTGTGTCGTACGTCCTTTATGGCTTCAAGAGGAATGGAGTCTGGATTGAGCCGACGCTGAGGTATGACGCCAAGGATCTCGCCGATGGCAGTCTCGATGACGATCCAGGGCGCGTGCTGCCGGGCAAGAATATCGACGGCGCGAGCTTCTACAGCTATCTGGTGCACAGCAGTTCCTGGTATCGGCTGAGCGATAGCGAGCGCCAAGAGATCGAAGCCCGCCTTCCCATTCAGCGGACCAGCGCAGCACAGCCCACCGCAGGCGGGAGCCTGTACTTCGCTGACGACCGCACCTATTCCTCGGGCGGCCGTGCGCTCGCCCGTTCCACCCTTCGGAGTTATTGATGAGCCACAACCCCAACCAACCCCGCCTGTTTGAGCGCGCAACCGAGTTCCCCGATCCCGACGCGCAGGACCGTCTGGCGCGTCTGGTCGGCATGGACGACAAGATCCATACTCTTGCCAATCTACTCGGCGTCCTCGTCAATCCTGAGGGCCTGCGCAAGTGGCAGCAAAAGCATCATGCCGATGCCGGTCCGCTGGTCGACAGTGTCATCCGGCGGCCGCCGCTGGTAGTGCTAAGCGGCGACGTCGGCTCTGGCAAGACCGAGCTTGCTGAGACGATAGGCGACCGTGTGGCGCGCCAGCAGAAGATTCCGGTCACCCTGATGCCGCTGAGCCTCGCCTCTCGTGGAAAGGGCATGGTTGGGGAGATGACCCAGCTGGTTTCTTCGGCCTTCGAACAGGCACTGTCTGTCGCCGAGAAGCTGAAGTCGGAACGCGGTGTTGCGCGCGGCGCGGTCATTTTGCTTGTGGACGAGGCCGACGCTCTGGCGCAATCCCGCGAGACGGACCAGATGCACCATGAGGACAAGGCCGGCGTGAATGCCTTCATCCGAGGCATTGACCGGCTCGCCAACAGCGGCGTGCCAGCTGCCGTCATCATGTGCACAAACCGGCTTCATGCGCTCGACCCTGCCGTGCGTCGCCGGGCTGCGGAGATCATGGTGTTTAGCCGTCCCACAACAGAGCAACGCCTGAGCCTATTTACTCGCAATCTGGCCGGGCTGCAGTTCTCTAAGAGCGAACTCACGGCGCTGGTCCAGGCCACCGGGGAGACGACCAAGCGCGACCATGGCTTTTCTTATTCCGACATCACGCAACGCCTGTTGCCGGCTGCAGTGCTGGAAGCCTACCCGGATGCCCCTATCCGCGCGGCACGCGTCATCGAAATGGCTCAGAGCATGCAGCCGACCCCCGTCTACCAAGCACGCTGAGGGCAACGATGGCAAACGCTGTAGAAGCCGGCTGGCACGGCCACGATTACCAGGCCCGCTTCTTTTGGATCCACGCGTCGGCCTTGCGGGACCCGGAGAAGACCCACGTGGTCGAGGTGTCCTACGAGGCCGACGGGCCCAAAGCCTTCGATGATGTCATCGTTCGATACGACCCGCCGCGGGTGAGCATGAGCAGCCGCCGAGTTTCGGTCGACTTCCACCAAATCAAGTACCACGTCACCCTGGGAGGCAGCTTCGGCTACGAAGACCTGGTGAACCCGGCGTTCGTTGGTGCGACCAAGTTCTCGGTTCTTGAGCGCCTGAAGCAGGCCAAGTCGACGGCGTCTGCGCATTCCGCGTTTACCCTGGTCACGGTCGATGCGTTCAAGACGGGGGACCCGCTCGGCTCCATCGTCTCGAGCAAGGACTTTTCGCTGCGCATGGACAAATTGTTCGACGGCACGACCGATCGCAGCGCGATGGGCAAGGTCCGTAAGCTCTGGCGCGAGCATCTGGGACTTTCCAAGGACGAAGATCTGCGTGCCGTGCTGGAAGGCTTTCATATCACCTCGTCTCAGCGCTCATTGGAGCAGTTGCGCGATGAGGTTAATCTGCATTTCCGCTTGGTCGGGTTGGTCTCCTGCAACAACACGGTGGAATTTCGCTTCGATGCGGCTGCACGGGCACTGAAGAGCAGCGGGCGTAGCACTTTCTCGCGCCTAGATTTCGAGGCGCTTTGCCGGGAAGAGGGATGGATCCGCTCGGTGCGCGACGACAAGTACCTCAATGTCGCGATCCGGTCTTTCGGCGACGGGCCGGGAAACCGATTGGATGCGACGCCTGAGAACACCTTGTCTCTGCAGCACCTGTTCGACGAACGGCATCCCCATTCGCAGCAGGACTGGGCTGCAGTAGTGCAACCCAAGATCGTCGAATTCTTGAAGGGTGTTCGGCAGCGTGCGCATGAGGTGCGTCTCTTCCTCGATGCCCACGCCTCTATCGCCTTCCTTGCGGGCTCAGTCCTTGGACTGAAGTCCGCCGTAAAGGTTGAGCTGATTCAGAAGGGAAGAGCTGGCGTATCCACCTGGCGATCAGACGATGGCGTCACAGGCGCGGAGGCCAAGATCTCGATCGAACGCCTTGGCGACGGTGACGAGACGGCATTGGTGGTAAGCCTGGCCCGGTCCGCAGTCCGCGATGCACGTGAGTACATGGTGCTGCATCTTCCAGCAGTCGGCACCCTCGTTCATCTGGAATCTCAGACTCCTGCGGGCCCGCGCACAGTCGCTGGCGGCGAGCACGCGGCCACGTTGGCCGACCAGGCAGCTGAAGCTGTACGTGGTTTTGGTCGATCTGGCGGAAAGCCCGTGCACGTATTCGCCGCCGCGCCGAACGGATTCATGTTCTTCCTCGGCCAGCATCGCGAAGCAATGGGCCCGGTAATTCTTTACGAATTCGATTTCGGCCGCTCCCTCAGTGGGAGCTATGTACCGGCATACGCCATCTGCTAACCCGAACTTCGTCGCCGCCCCATCTGTAGCTCAAAATGCAAACGCCCGATGCCGTGCACCGGGCGTCCCTGATCAGACAGTGCCTGCGGTGCGTTCAAAACCAGTGGTGCAAGGACTGGAAATTTGATATGTTTATACATATCATATGTTTTTCCATGCCGTAAATGCGGCATTCTTTGGACGAGGCAACATGTCTGTCGACGGCCGTGAGGCAAGAAATGTCAAGGTTGGTCGCATCCTTCTTTGGGAGGGACGAGTCAGCCGTAGTCGGCTCGTTGCCGAGTACGGCCTGAGTCCGATCCGGGCCAGCGAGTGGCTGCGGGACTTCCGAGAATCATTTCCTGATTGGACGACCTGGGATTCGAAGCTCAAGGCTGATGTCGCCACCTTCACGGCCTATTCCGAGGCCGAGCGAGCCGGCGACTCGCGGCAGCCGGGTCACCTCACTGCGATGCTTACCCCCTACGTGTCGAATGGGCCAAATCCGCAGATGCCGCTTTTATGGGATTTCGTACACACGTCGCCGCACACCTTCTCTCGCCTCAATCTGGCCATCGCCGACCAGCGACGAGTGAAGTTCCTCTACTGCTCCATGGGCAACCCGGAGCCTCACGAGCGAACCATTGAGCCTCACAGCATCGTGAAGACGGGGCGCCGTTGGCATGTACGCGGCTACTGCGTCGAAAAGAAGGATTTCCGCGACTTCGTTCTGGGTCGCATGAGCAAGGTCAAGCTATTGCCGGACGCTCGCACAGCCGACGTGACAGACGATGTCGCCTGGTCCACGATCATCAACGTCCGGATCATCGCCCACCCCAAGCTCAGCGTTGCGCAGCAGGTGGTCGTGAGGAACGAGTACTTCAAGGGGGCCGCCGCTCGCGTGGAGAACTGCAGGGCGGCGCTCCTGAACTATCTGGCCCAGGAGCTCATGGCGGCAACGGATGTGAAGCGCCAAGCGCCTCCGGACTTCCAGTTGGCGATTGAGAACATGCAGGAGTGCCGTCGATGGCTGTTTCCGACCTGAGTGATCATATTCGCCGGGAGCTAGTTGCCGAGCGCCACCCGCCGTTGTTCACGCGACTTCCCGATCGGCTGTTCGCACCCTTGGCTTCCACCAACCGCTTCCAGTACTGGGCCCTGCTGTGCGCTCTGCACGCAAAGCGCTTCGGACCCGAAGCGCCCTTGCCGCCGAGCAACGGCTTCGTTTCTCGTGAGATCACCGCTGACATCGCCGAGGAACTGCAGTATCAGGACTGGGGGCCGGACAGCGACGAGGTTTCCCAGGCAACGCCGCTGGCGATCCGGGCCATCGCCGTGTTCAACCGGCTTCGTGACGCTGGGTGGCTTCGAGTGGATCGTGTGGGCGTGCGCGAGATGGTGACGATGGCGCCGGCAGTGGCCCAGTTCATGAACCGACTGATCGAGTTCGCCCACACCGGTCCGGAATTCGTCTCTGGCAAGATCCGAAGCATCGAGGCCAACATGAGGCTACTGCTCGACGAGAGCACGGATGGGTCCTCATTGCAAGAGGCTGCCAGGCAGTCTCGGGCTCTGTTGGAGCATGTGCGGATTGCCGGTACCAACGTGCGCGACCTGATGCTGGAAATCGGCAACGTGAGTGCGACTGGAGAGTTCGTGCGCCGGTTTTTCGACGACTACGTCGAACGCATGTTCATTGGCGACTATAAGGAGCTTCGCACGCGCGAACATCCACTGGCCAGGCGCCAGGAGATCTTGCGTGTCGCCGCCCAGGTACAGCAGTCCCAAGGCATTCGGGAGCGCTTGATTCAGTGGTACCTCGAGAAGCGAGCAAGCCGCGACCTCAAACGCGCCGAAGCCATGTTCGAACGTGACATTGAGAAGGTCGAGGAACTCCGTCGGATCGACGAATACCTGGATCGACTGGACGATGAAATCCGTCGCGCCAACAAGTTGGCACTGGCCTACCTGGACTATCGCCTGAGGGCCGCACGTCCTTTGGACGAGCTCATTGGGCATGCGATCGGCGCCGTCATCAGGCACGGGGCCAAGGCCGCAGCCCTGGCCCCGTTCGCACCGGGTGAATGCATCAGTGGCGAGCGGCTGGCGTCTCCACGATTTGAAAACAAGCGGGCTGCACCAGGAGAACTGCGAAAGCAGGTGATGTCCGCGGAGCAGGAGGCCCGCGCACGATTGCAACTGCTGGCGCGAGACCGACGCACGATGTCACTGCCGAAGCTGGCGGCCTTCGTCCGAACACAGCTCGACGGTGCGGACTCCCTCTCGAGTCTCGCCCTGAATGTGGACAGCATCGAGTCGGTTCGAGCCCTTCAAGTCCTGTGCGCTGTTGCCGCGGCGAATTCGTCCCAAAGCCGTCTGCTTCGCGCCAACACGAAGTCGATGACCAGCGGCTTCACCACGGTGCGTCTCGACGGCGACGAGGATTCAAGCAGAGGCATCACGCACATACCCTTCGAAATCGTGAGAACAATCAAGGCATCGGGAGGAAGAAGCCAATGAGCTTTTGGACAAATGCAGCGGAGGCCACACGCAATGTGGCGACCGAAGATGATTTTGAAGCCGCCGCTAACCGGCTCGTCACTGAGCAGGTCTTGTACGCCGCCGACCGCGGCAGTAAGGTTGCCTATGGGCTGATCCGCGACTTCGAGCGCGAATTCAAGCGTGCGCTTGAGCCTCTGGGCTACACGGTGCGGGTCAACAGTCAACTTCGCTACGCGTGTGCAATTTCACAGCACACGAAGAGCTCGTCGGTCTCGGTCGAACAGACCTTGCTCGCGCTGGTTCTGCGCAAAATCTTTGATGAGGAGACGCGCTCGGGTCATCACGATGAAAACGGCGAGGTCTCATGCGATCTCGTAACGCTCGAGGTCAAGTACAAGCAAGCGACAGACGGGCGCGAGTTGGCGACCGGCGGAAAACTGTTGACGTTGATGCAATGGATGAAGCGCTGGGGCATCGCCAGGACCACCGATGACGAGAGTTCGCAACCGACCCGCGATGTCGATCAGCCGTACATGGTCATCATCCGTCCCGGAATCGCCGACATCCTGGGCGAGGCTGCTTTGGAACGCATTGCGTTGTTCACGAGTCCTGACGCCGAGATCGAAAGGCCCAGAGACGCCGAACGCCTTCCCGCTGATGGAGTGGACCTAGAGGAAGGCGGCACTCAATGAAGAAGCTGGTTTATATCCGTGTTGTGCAGTTCTTCCTCTACGAGAAGCGCGAGGTGGTTGTCGGCATGAATTGCGGCATTTTCGGGGCCAACGGCAGCGGCAAGTCCTCGCTGTTGGACGCCGTGCAGATCGTCATGTTGGGTGCCAACGCCAGCCGCGGCAATGCCGGTGTGTCCTTCAATGCGCAGGCCGATGAGGGCGGTCACAACACACGGTCGGTCCGCAGCTACTGCCTCGGACAGTACGGCGACTCGCCGGATGCCCGTGTCCGCGACAGCGCAACGACATACATCACCCTGGTGTGGAATGACACCGTCACCCAGGAAATTCTGTCGACCGGCGTCTGCATCGCGGCAAGCGGTGATCGCGACAGTCACGATGTTCTGGGCCGGTTCATCATCCCGGTGGATCTGACTCTGAATGACCACCTCGAGTCGGCAGATGGCAAGGAGCGACCGAGAAGTTGGGGCAGTTTTCGTCAGATGCTGCTCCATCGCGCCCATGGCGAGGAAGTGCTTTTTCACGATTCCGAGCGCCTTGTCAACGCCATGCTCTTCCGCCTGCGCGGCGCGCGTGGAGCCCCGCGCCTGGATGCGTACCGCCAAGCGTTTCGTTTCGGTCTGCGGATGAAGTTCGACAAGAGTGTCGACGACATTGTTCGCCAGCAGGTGCTGGAAGCGCGGCCGACGAACATCAAGCGTTTCAAGGACGTCCTGCACACCTTCCAGGAAATGGCAGCCCTTGTCCGAAGCGTGCAGATCAAATTGGACGAAGCCGATCTGATCGAAGCCGACTTCGCCGATGCACACAGGCGCTACTGTCACTCGATCTCGCTGGCAAGCCTGGCCCAGGATGCGGAGCTCGAGGTGGCGAACGAAGCCGTAACTTCTGCGGAGCAGGATGAGGGCAATGCTGCCGACAGGCTAGAAGCGGCGGACAAGAAGCAAAAGCAGGCCGGGCGTGATGTGGAGCAGGCTGACCTGCATGCGAAGGAATGCGCCTCCGTCCGTGACAAGCACGCCTCGCATGCCGATGCGGAACTGATCCGGGAGCAACTGGACGCTGCACAGGAAAGGCTCACCGACCAGAGGGCCGGCCTTCACCGCAGCATCTCGGCCATCGGACGCGCGATCGACCAGAAAATCCCGGGGAAACTGGTCGCCGACAGCAGCGAAGCGGCCGGACTTGCGCTCAAGGAAATCAACACCCTCCTGGCGAGCGGCAAGGCGGCGAGCCGTGACGCCGTGGAAACGACCATCCGAAGGGGGCTGCGCGCCGCGAAATTGGTGAGCGACGAGCTACTCGCGGATATGCAGGCTCTCGGCAGAGAGCAGAACAGTGTCCAGAACGAGCTCGACGGGATGCGAGAGAACCAGGACCGGGTTTCAAAGGGAAAGCCGCCCCTGGACCAACCCGCCAGAGACTTGAGGCGTGAACTGGCGGACGTCGGCATCGATGCAATGCCGGTGTGCGATCTGGTCCGCGTCGACGAACTTGACTGGCAACCGGCCATCGAGTCGTATCTCGGTGGCTCCAACATGCAGGCGCTGTTGGTCGATGAGAGAGACGAGCGCAAGGCCTTCGGCATCTATCGCAGGGCGCGGATCTACGAGGCGAAGGTGGTGATGACCAGCAAGTTCGCCGGCCGCGGTAGCCCCAAACGTGGCACGATCGCAGAGCTCATCTCCGGCAACAGCATCGCCGCAGTGAACTATCTTCGATCCAAGTTTGGAGATACTCAACGCGCCGAGACGGAGGAGGAGTGCTTCGCTCACCGGTTCGCGATGACGAAGGATGGGATGCGGCTGGCCGATGGCGAAATCGTTCGCAAGCGCCCGACCAAACCCATCGACTTCAAGATCGGCCCCACCTCCGCCGCGACCCGAAGTTCCATCACGGAAAGCATCCGCCAGCTCGAGGTCCGAAAAGAGGAGCTCGCCAAGGTGTACGGCCGGGTCAAAGCGCTTTTGCAGAGCCTTGGCCCCTTCATCGGCGGCGAGCAGGAGAAGGTGCGGGAATTGTTGGATCACTTCGACCGCGTGGCCAAAGACGCCGAGACGGAGCAGATGTTGAGCAGGCAACTCGAATCGCTGGACACGGAGGAGTACCGCCTGCTCGTCCAGGCCGCTGGCGAAGCCGACGCAGCGTTGGTGATGCTGCGTGACGCCGAAAAACAAGCAATCCAGGACTTCGGCTCCGCCAAAAGTGAGCACGAACAAAAGCAAATTGAGACGGCGAAGCGTCGCGCATGGACGCAGACTCAGAAGGAGATTGCGCAGAGGTCTCGCGCGCAGGACGGCTACGACGCCGACTTCGCCGCCGAACAGTGGGAGAAGCTGCTGGACAGGCAAGGGACCTCGTTTCTGGCCATCGCCGCTGACTGCGGTCGACGCAGCAAGGCGGCCGACGACGAGTCGCGCCGAAAGGCTTCCAGTGGCGTCCAGAAGCTGGGTGGCTTCCTCATCAAGCACAACGAGTTCCTCCCTAGCGAATCCCGTGACGACTGGCGGCTCTCACGCACGTGGCTCACGGACCGTGTCTCGGTCCTGCGCGACACCGGGCTGCGCGAATACAAGGCACGCATGGAAGACGCCTTGAGCGCGGCCAAGAGTACGTTCCGCAACGATGTTGCCGTGGCGCTCAACGAGCACCTCGAGTGGTTGGGTGACACCGTCGACCGCATGAACCAGGCCTTGCGCGCGGCGCCAACGTTCACCAATGGGGAGCGATATCAGTTCCGCCGGCATGCGCGGCCGGCCTACGCCGCGCTGTTGAAGTTCATCAAGGACGTGGCCCAGTTCGGCCCGACCGACGACATGTTCGGCGGTGCCGGCGTCATACCCAAGGAGTTCGAGGACCTGATGCGGGAAAAGACGGTGGTTGGTGCGGCCGCGGTCAAGTCGCCTCTGGACGACTACCGCGAGTTTTTCGACTTCGATGTCGAGGTCTTTCGCGAAGACGCGGGGACAGGTGCGGGCAAGCACGTCGGTTGGCTGAGCAAGCGTGTCGGATCGGGCTCGGGAGGGGAGCATCGCGCACCGCTGTATGTGATCGCCGGTGCAGCCATGTCATCGGCTTATCGACTGGAGCGCGGGGACGATACCGGCATGCGATTGCTGGTGATCGACGAAGCTTTCATCAAGATGGACCCACGCAACATCGTGGCGACCATGCGCTACTTCGAGGAGCTCGGCCTGCAGATTTTCATGGCCAGCACCGGCGACGCCCTGGGCACGTTGACCGCCTTCCTCGACCGCTACTACGACATCATGCGGGACGCCGAGAGCAACGTGGTACTGCTCGAGGGGCACGACATCTCTGCGTCTCTGCGGGAGATGTTCCGCGCGGACCTGCCGGAGTTCAACCCTGATCTGATCACTCAGGAGATCGCTAGGCAGTTCCAGCCGCAGAGTCCACCGGCCGAAGGTGTAGCGGCGTGAGCATCCCGAACCAGGCCTCGATGGATCCGCTGGCCAGAAAAGCGCTGGAGCGGCTGCTCAAGTCTGCGGACAAGCACGAGGCCGGCGTTGCAATACGGCTTCCAGCCCTGACGGCCTCCGGACTGGCCGACTACCACGCTTTGCGGAGTCTGAAAGCCAAGGAGGACTTCGAGTCCGTCATGGCGTACGGCCAGGCCGAGGGCGCGATCAAGGTCCAGCGGCCTCGGCACGATCCCCTGGGACTCATCGAGCGCATCGAGCTGGTCGATGTCGCTAAAGTTGCGCTGCTTCTCGGCGAGGTCCCGCATTCAACACGGGTGCAGTCGGCTCGACAGCTGTTCGGTGCCCGCCTCGAGGCCCATCCGGTGCTACTCGATGTCCTCGCTCGCTGGGAAAAACTCAAACGAGTGCGCGGCACTGGGCCGGATGAAGCTGCCGATTGGGTGATGGCTTGCGAAGTCATCGACTACTGTCGGGCCCAGGTGGAGCTCGGCAACACGGAAATCCCGGTGCGCGATGCCAGCGCTCGGCTATTCAAGGACAGCAAGCGCATCGAGTCTCTCGTGGCGTCCTTGGATGTTTTGCTCAGCGGTAGCACTGAGGACCAAGCACGTCCAGATCCGGAGGTCTTGCAGGAGCTCGGACTCTACCGTGAAGAGCAGCCGGTTCGCATGGCAGGCTATGTTCTTGTCCGCCGAGAGCGCGGCGAGTTCCCGTTGGACCGTCCCTACGGGGCCTTGCCGCCGTCGACGGTGCTCGGTTTGGGCTCGATACCCAGCAAGGTCCTAACCATCGAAAATCAAACGACCTTTCACGTTACCGCGCGCCAACTTTGCGATTCCGATGCGCTGTGCATCTTCACGGGCGGCATGCCATCGCCAGCATGGCGGGCGATGTACATCAGGCTTCTCATGGGGCTGCCTGCGGGAATCCCTGTGCATCACTGGGGTGATATCGACGAGGGCGGGTTCCGGATTGCGGCCTTCTTGAGTCGATGCGCCGCGGAGGCCGGTCAGGTGTTGCAGCCATGGAAGATGAGGCCTTCGGACATCCCAAAATCACAGCAGCGCCCAGCCGCGCCGAGTGTCGTAGAGCGAATGGCGAAGTATGCGAGTGAAGCGGGGTGGCACGACCTAGCACTTGAACTCGCAAGCACCAAAACCGTTGCCGAGCAGGAAGGCTGATCTCGCCGCCAACCAAACTGTTCGCCTTCGTGGCATACCGCCTATATAGCTAGTCGGCGAAAACCGCCACTATCCAGAGCGTCAGCTGCCATTGACGACGGCCGCGCCAGTTCGTCAGACACTTGATGCGTCGTCCGATGCTCAGGCTGCCGCTGATGAAGTCCATTGCTCTATACCCCGTCGACCCTGCTGGCGAGCAAACGGATTGCGAGTCGGGCAAGGACAGAGACTGCTTTCTCCAGACGCTGCCTGTACCGCATGGGAAGCCGCTTCCGGCGTGAGTCAGAAGCCTGGTCGTTGGGCCGGTCAACAAGAACTTTTATTGACGTGTCAACCTAGCGTTGGTCGCGTTCGCTGTGTATCGACGAATGTGTGCGTCCAGTGCGGCTCGTACGTTGGACGCGCTAACCTCAGCGCGGGCTCTCAGAGTTCCAGATGCTGGCATCGTCGTGTCATATTGGCGGTCAGGGCAGAAGCGCTCGGCGGCGCGTAGTCCTGCAACGACGCTTCTCTCAATCTTCTGCATAAGGAAGTTCCATACGTTGACATCCCACACAGTCGCACCTTCCTGCCAGCCCATGACCAGATCGTCAATTTCCGCGAGGCTCTCGAAGAACTCCGCGAGCAGCGCGGCGTCAGCGGGCGCCAGGTCCCGAGTCTGGGCTGCACTGCGATAGAGAAGAGGTTTCCAAGGTCTGAACGTTGTCCAGTGATCGGACGGTGGGGGTTGCCCGGCAGAGGAGCAAATGAAGTTGGCTACGGCCCGATCTAGGACGTAGACCTGCCGCGCAAGCAAGCGTGCAAGCTCTGGGACGAAGAGCGCCAATGCTGTGTCGCCTGCGAAATGTCCAGCACGACTCCTGTCAGCAGCATGAATGTTGATTGTTTGCGCGTGTACTGTGCCAGCAACCAATCCACCGGATTGCCCAATGGAAAGGAAGAGCTTTGCGCCAGCGCTCGCGTCGTCGTCTGTCAAAGGTTGGATCGCCGACTCGTGCGACCGCTTCATGATCAAGAGACGCTCGACTGTGTAAGAGATTTCGTCATCGTCGACCACTTTGTGGTGGTTGGCACAGAGCAAGAGCAGGTTGTCGAAATCGTGACGGTCTGCGGGCGCTTGGTTCGGGTCATAACGCGGCCCGTTTGGGCTTGCAGCTTTGATATGACTGATCTCGCCAAGAATGGTTGCTTCCTGAACGAGTTGCACCCCGCACTTCGGAAACGCACAGCGATTTCCGGAGAGCGCGAACAAGCGCTTGGCGACTCTTTGGGAAGGACCAGACGGGCCCTGCTCGGTGTTTGACAAGGTGAATCCTTCAGTCCATTGAGAGAGCGCTCTCATGGCATCGTCCATAGCGCGTAAGCGGCGACATTGCCATCAAAGTTGTTTGGTACAACGTGGAGTTGGCGTCGTTGGTACGCATGATCGCCAGAGCCAATCATGGGCGCTACGCTCCGTCGCATCACTATTGGATTGTCCCCAGATCTCGCGCCCCGATAGCGGGCGAGCGATTGCGAACTGCGGCTTGATCGCGGAGATTTCCAAGGATGAGTGGAGCAAATCCATCAAATTGAACCGCTGCTGAGGCAAATCATGAGCATTGGTAAGTAACTAGGAAATTTCTGCACAGCAAGTTGTCGGCTTACTTGCCTCAGACGCTCTGGAGCATGGATTGCCGGCGTAGGTCAGTAGAAGGCTGTATAGCCAAAGACCTATCGAACAACGTATAAGAACTGTACTTTTAATAATCTGAGGGCGCTCTCAGCGTTCCGGAAGGCCAAATATGGGTGCAATTCCGCTCGCAAAAGAGGCGACAAACTCCTCATCTGCACCTAAGCAAGTGGATAGTACATCTGAGGCGTCCGGCAGTCTTACCCCAGAACTGGTGCTCGCTCTCTGTGGCCCGATTGGTTCACCATTACATGTCGCTGCTGATCAGGCCGTTTCGGCGCTCGGAGACTTTGGCTACAAGGCGGAAAAGATTCGATTGAGTGACCTGATTCGCCTGAACGCCCAGGAAGTCAGTATTGCCGTTGATCAAACGAGTAAGTTTGCAGAGATCACATCGCTGATCAAGGCCGGTGACGAGCTGAGGCATGCTCACGGCGCAGACGTTCTCACGAAGCTTGCCATCGCGAAGATCAGTGCAGATCGACAGAAGCAATATGGTCAATTCCAGGATGTTGCGAATGAGGCGGGCACCGCGCCGGAACTGCGCATACGCGCACAACGCATCTGCCATGTGATCGATTCCGTAAAGAACCGGGCGGAGCTGGACCTACTACGGCTGATTTACGGAGATGCCCTGTTCGCGATCGGTGTGTTTTCGCCCCTTGAGGTCCGGAAGAAAAATCTGGAGGCGCTGCGGCACCTCAACGAGGATGACATCGAGCGACTTATTGATACGGACTCGGGGGAGGAGTTCTCTCATGGTCAGTCGGTCAGGGACACTTTTCCAAGGTGCGATCTGTTCATTCGGGTCGACTATCCAGTCAATGGCCCGAAGGAACCTGATGCGGTCGCTCAACTAGTTGCTAAGTTGAGAAGGTTTTTTCGATTGATCTTTCGTACTGCAGTCGTTACCCCGACAGCTGACGAGAACGCGATGTACGCGGCGGCATCGGCCTCCAGGAATTCGGCTTGCCTTTCTCGCCAAGTTGGTGCCGCTGTCACCTCAGCTAAAGGAGAGCTACTTTCGGTGGGCTGGAATGATGTTCCTAGAAGCGGCGGTGGCTTGTACGGCAAGCCAGCGCTGCGTATATCCGCAACGCAACCTACTCAGGCCCTCGAAGACGAACGCTGCTACGCCCAGAAGGGGAACAAGTGCCACAACGACGCAGAGAAAGAGGCCATAGCAGCCAAAATCGTGGAAAGTCTGCGCGAGCAGGGATTCATCGAGCCCGGGAAGGAGACAGCGGCTATTGCCGCGATCGTAGCGGACACGCGGGTTAAGGATTTGATCGAGTTCTCCCGCGCTGTGCACGCGGAGATGCATGCAATCCTGAGCGCTGGCCGCAGCGGAGGACATGGCTTGGTCGGTGGACGTCTGTTTGTTACCACATATCCCTGCCATTCTTGCGCGAGGCACATCGTCGCAGCGGGGATTGATGAGGTGATCTACATTGAGCCCTACCGTAAGAGCTTGGCGACGCGCCTGCACAGCGACGCGCTCACCGAGGCTGCGGATGAAACATGGAAAGTACGGCTTTTGCAGTTCGACGGCATTGCTCCCCGCCGTTTCATCGACCTTTTCGAAGCTGGTGACCGCAAGAGCGGTGGCCTGTTAAAATTGGCTGGTCAGTTCGAGGCACTGCCTACAACACACGTGAGTTTGAGGGCGATTCCCCGACTTGAAGAGGTGGTTGTCGCGGAGATCCAGAGCAAACAGTTAAAGCTGCCCCCCCTGGTGGATAAGGAGAGTCTCAATGCCTAAACAAGCCGACATGAGCCCACGACAAATGGAACTACCGGTCATGGTGGTTGTCACTTCTGGGCGAACTGAAGCTGGCCAAGCAGCTAGCCCTCCCACAGTTCAACAGCCTAGCCCCTCCCGCGAAGCAACTCCGCAGGACAAATCTATATACGAAGCCATCAGCGCCAAATACTTGGCGTCCCTGTCGCACTAGGGCCTGTGCGGCCGGCAGAGCATGCTCTGTTCGCGCGGTGTGTTCTTGAGTTGTTGCCGCAAGCGATCCATCAGCTATGGGCGGTGGCCTACGTCACTGCAACTCACCCGTAAGGCGGTCCGGGTCAGGGGCTATCTAGCCGAAACATGTAACCACGACAGTGGTGAGGCAGTAGTCGAGATCGGCAAGCTGTTGCCGCTACGCCGTACAAGATCGAGATGCCTGCTGTGATGTTCTTCGAGCGCGTCAGCATCTCACTGTCCTCTCAGGACATCTTCGACGGCGAAGAAGTCATCTACGAAAAATGACCCAAGGGCCCGCGATGCCAAGCTTGGTCCATGTACTGGTTGACCTTGAAAATGTGCAGCCACCAGCGGCTCTTCTGGATGAGCTGGCCCCTGGCTTCGCGGATGCCTGGATCTTCCATGGCCCCCACCAACAGAAGTTGAGCCAGACCTTCAAGACTCTGATCGGAGATCGGGCTACGTTGGTGCCCATCACCCGGACGGGCAACAACGCGCTCGACTTTCACCTCTCGTTCTATCTTGGGTATGTCGCAGCGAAGCATCCCGACGCACGGCTTGTGGTCATCGCCAATGACAAAGGCTACGAGCCCATGATCGAGCACGCTGTGGCACTCGGCTTTGAGGTCCGCCGTGAAGGCTACGACGCAGCGAAGAAGACTACACCCAAGACGGCCGCTACGACTAAAAAGCCAACTGCTAAAAAGATGGCAGCGCCAGCGAAGAAGGCGGTTGCCAAGAAAGCAACGAAGCCCAAGAAGAAGCCCGCAGCCACGATGGCCACACCATCGAAAAAGTTGGTCACTGCAAAGAACAGCAGCGTTCCGGCAAGACTGCGCCGTGTTGCGAAGGCATTCGGGAAAATGGGTGCGGAGCGGCCCCAGAAGAAAGCCTCGTTCCTTCGGCATCTCGAAGCCATGCTCGGAAAAGATGCATCCGAAGCAACGCTTGCAGAAGCAGTGGCACATCTCAAGAGGTCCGGCATCGTTGCAATCGACGGCGACAAGGTGACATACCTACCCTGAGGGGTGCCTTCTAGAGACCTGGCAGCAGCGACGTTGATCATCGACAATGCCTCAAGGAGCATGAAACCTATGATCCACGCACAGATGAACGGCATCGTCGAACAATTGGACGATGACCTCGCTATTCGCCTAACCGCACCGTTTGCTGAGGCGGCTGGCCTCGCTGCTGGTATGCGCATCACCGTTGAAGCGGTCCGTGGAGGTGTGATGGTTCGGCGAGTCGATCGTTCGAAGGACTCCCTGGCGGAACTCCTGGCGCGCTTCGATCCCACTTTGCATGGCGGAGAGGCCATGGCGTTCGCTCCTTACGGACGTGAGATATTTTGATGAGCGCACCTATGGCTCTTGGTCAGCTATCTCGGCAGCTTGCGATGGCACAAGCGTTGGCGAACACGCGGATCTCGGGCCATGCGCCAACACCCGAGTTCATAGCGGATTGCGACGCGGTCGTCGAAGGACGAATGACATACGAGCAAGCCATTACCGCCAGCCTTGAGCGAGCCACGCGCGCAGTCGCCCCTGACGATCGCTCGTGAGCTGCACGAATTTTTCACTTTTCGTGGCGAGACTGCGGGATTTTTTCAATAATGGTGGCGCGTTCCGAGAACGTTGCGACACGGAAACTGAAAAACGCGTTTGAAATCAACGCTGCGTTTTTCACTTTTCGTGACTTCCGACAGAGCGATCGCCTGCGGCTTCCCGGGCCAACGCCATCGCGCGCTCCGGCCCGTCATTGATGAAGTAGAAGGCCGTCCCGCCAGGGCGCACCACGGTTCGCGCTTTTCGTGGGTGAGAACCGTGCCTTCGTCAGAAGGCGCTCTTGACCACGCCGCCGTCGACGCGAAGGGCAGCGCCCGTGGTCGCTGACGCGAGCGGACTTGCCACGTAGGCCACGAGCGAGGCCACCTCCTGCGGCGAGGCGAAGCGCTTGATCAGCGAGGTCGGGCGAACGTGGTCGAAGAACTCTGCCTCGACCTGCTCGAAGCTCTTGTCGCTCGAGCGCGCCATGCCTTCCACGAAGTCGCCGACGCCGCGCGATTTCGTGGGGCCAGGAAGTACGCTGTTCACGGTGATGTTGGTACCGGCGACCGATTCCGCCAGCCCGCGTGACACGGCGAGTTGCGCGGTCTTGGTCATGCCGTAGTGAATCATCTCGGTCGGGATCTGCACCGCGCTTTCACTGGAGATGAAGATGATCCGGCCCCAGTTCGCGCGCTTCATCTCCGGCAGCACCAGGCGTGCGAGGCGAACGCCACTCAGCACGTTGACGTCGAAGAAGCGCTGCCAGTCTTCATCGGGAATATCCTCGAAGGCCTTGGCCTCGAAGATGCCCAGGTTGTTCACGAGGATGCCGATGCCGGGGTGGCGACGCACGGCTTCCTCGGCAGCGTCGGCCCGGCTGAGGTCCCCGGCATAGCCGAGCACCGTGCCTTGCGTTTCCGAGCGGATGCGGTCCACCGCCTCGTCGACCGCGGCCTGCGATCTGCCGTTCACGATCACGCTTGCGCCCTCCTGGGCCAGCGTGCGCGCGATTGCATAGCCGATTCCTGCTGTGCTACCGCTTACCAGGGCCAGCTTGCCATCGAGTTGAAGGTCCATATCAATTCTCCTTGGTCAGTTTGACGTTGGCGCACCCTGCGCTCTGCGGTTCACTCCATCTTCCGCTAGCCCAGGAAACTGATCAGCGCCGGAATGACCTGCTCCGGCGCCTCTTCCATCAGCCAGTGTCCAGAGCCCTTGACGATCACGCCATGCACGTTGGTCGCAACCATCTTGCCCTGCTCGATCAGGAAGGTTCCGCCGGCCTTTTCGCCGGAGAGCACCAGCATCGGCATGGGCAGCGGCGTCTTGCCCAGTTCGGCGAACTCGGCCGCGTCCTGCTCGAAGGCCTTGAAGTATTCGAAGCCGGCGCGCATTCCCCCGGGCTGCGCATAGGCCTTGGCGTAGAACTGGCGATCGGCTTCGGGCACCGAGTGCTTCGGGTCTGCCGCGAAGTCGTTCCAGAAGTGCTCGAAATAGATGCGTTCGCGCCCCTTCACAAGCGCCAGCGGCGTCGGGCCGTGGAAATGGAAATGCCACAGGTCGCGCAAGAGCCAGACGTTCTGCCATTGGCCGATGCCGGGCAGGAAAGCGTCCATGAGCACCACCTTGTCGGTCTCCGAAGGGAACTGCGCGGCATAGGCGTAGGCCACCATCAGGCCGATGTCGTGGCCGACGATGCTGACGCTGCGGATGCCGAGCGACCGGACGAGCTCGTGGATATCGACGGCCATGTTCTTCTTGCCATAGCCCATCTCGGGCTTCGACGAATTACCGGCGCCCCGAAGGTCGGGCACGACCACGGTGTGTGTTTTTGCGAGCAGCGGCATCAGCGGGTTCCACATGTGCCCGGTCTCGGCATAGCCGTGCAGCAGCACGACGACCGGCCCGCTGCCGCCGATGCGGTAGTGGATGCGGGTGCCGTTGACCTCGGCGCTGCCTGCGCGAAAGCCCGGCACCGCGTCGGCGGCCGGTGCGGCGTGCGCCGCGCGACCCATGGTCAGGGCGGCGCCAACGGCGACTGCGCCGGCGATCAGTGCGCGACGGGTGGGTGCGGGAGGGGTGTCGGTCATGGAAACTTCCTTTCGGTCGGTGGGGGTGACACGAATTTATGATTCAGCTTCGCTTTCAGGAAGGACCCGAAAGTGGTTTACTCATTCAGCTTTGCTGAATGATCGGAGCAACTCCCATGGACCGTTTGCGTGCGTACGAGGTGTTCGTCACCGTGGTGGCGCGGGGCAGTTTCACCAAGGCGGCCGATGCGCTGGACACCTCTCCGGCCAACGTGACGCGCTACGTCAACGAGCTGGAAGCGCACTTGCGCACCCGGCTGATCAACCGCACCTCGCGCCGCTTGTCGCTCACGGAAGGCGGCGAGGCGCTGTTCGACCGGGCGAAGTCGATCCTCGAGGAAGTGGCGGAGACGGAAGCTCTGGCGACCACCGCATCGCTGCAGCCGCGCGGGCGCCTGCGCATCAACGCGCCGCTGAGTTTCGGCAGCCTGGTGCTCGCGCCACTGTGGCCGAAGTTCATGGCGAAGTACCCCGACGTCGAGCTCGACATCGCCCTCATCGACCGCGTGGTGGACATCGTCGAAGAGAGCTACGACCTGGCCATCCGGATCTCGCGGACCACGTCGGGCAACCATATCGCGCGCCGCCTGGGCTGCTCGCAGAACCTGGTCTGCGCCTCGCCCGACTACCTTGCCCGCCATGGAATGCCCATGGTCCCGGCGGATCTGGCGCGGCACCTGTGCCTGGGCTACACGTACGGCGCGACGTCCGACGAGTGGCAGTTCGCCGGCCCCGGCGGAACGATGGAATCCGTGCGCGTGCGCTGGGCCTTGCGGGCCAACAACGGCGACACCGCCCGTGCCGCGGCGCTCGCTGGTGGCGGCGTCATCTGGCAGCCGCGTTTCGTGATCGGCCAGGACGTGCAGGCCGGCCGGCTGGTCGAGGTCATGCCCGGCTACCGCATGCCCCCGATCGACATCCTGGCCATCTACGCGAGCCGCCGCCATCTCAGTGCGAAGGTGCGTGTGATGGTGGACTTTCTGGTCGAGGCTTTTCGGGATTCGCCGCTGGGCCATGAGCCACAGCACGCTGCCCGCAGCCACGCACCGCCGTAGACACAGCCCATGCACTCGTGCGGACCAGGCCCCAGAACCGTTGCGCCTCAGGGTTTCCGTGAGGTCAGGCCCCAAAACCAGCCCCGAGGCCCGTCATACGGCCGTCATCAGCTATTAAAACAATAGCGTTCAACTCTGTTTCGAGGATCGTTCCTCGTAAACGCTATATCTAGCCCGACTCTTGCTAAGCAAAATCCTCGACGGATTTCACGTCATGCAAGATCGAGGACAACAAGCAATGAACCCTGAGCGTCTCCGGCGGCCACTGGCTGCTTTGGTACTGGGCGGTGCAGCAGCATTCCTCGGGGCCGTTTTGCCGGCCCACGCTTTCACGAACCCGCCCATCCAGGTGGCGCAGGGCATCGAGTACATGTGCGGCGGTGCCGCCAAGGGCGAGGCCGAGTTCATGGAAATGGTGGCGCCGCGCTGGGCCGCGACCATCGAGATGGGCGTGAGCGACGGCAAGGGCGCGCAGCTCGCCGGGTTCCCGGCCAAGGCCTCGGTCCAGATCCGCCAGAAATACACCGGACAGACGGTGATGGACGTGCAGACGCAGTCGCCCTACATGCTCGCGCGCCTGGACCCGGGCGCCTACGACGTGAACGTCACGCTGGGCGGTCTCACGCTCACGCAGTCGCTGATCGTGATCGCCGGAAGCCCGGCCCGCGCCTCGTTCCTCTGGCCCTCGAACTTCGACATGGCCTCGGTCACGCCGCCGATGCCGCAGGCACTGGCGCAGACCTCCGTCGCTCGCTGAGCGGCGTCCTCCATCCACCTCGGGCCGCGCGCAAGCCGCGGCCTGTGGTCAGCCTTGCCTAAGCCGTGCGCCGCACATTGGCACCGTGGCTTCTCGCCACCACGACCAGGAAAGGATTCAGGACCATGACCTCCCGTTTTTCATCTTCTTCGAGCAAGCGCCCGCTGGCGGTTGCCATGCTGTGCGGCGCCGTGCTGCTCGGCGCGTTTTCGTCGGCCCAGGCGGCGGAGAACCCGCCGATCCACATGGCGCACGGCGTCGAGTACATGAGCGGCGGCATCGGCAGCGATGAGGCACAGCTGATGGAAACCGTGTCCCCGCGCTGGCCCGCGACCTTCGAATTCGCGGTCAAGGACCACAAGGGCAACGCCGATTTCGCGGCCGGCGTGCATGTCACGGTGCGCGACAGCCGCGGCACCGCGCTGCTCGACAACGTGGTGTCGGGCGGCCCGTTCATGGTGGCGCGGCTGGAGCCGGGCACCTACGAGGTCGAGGCGCGGATCGGCAGCCAGGTGCTGAAGCAATCGGTGCATGTGCTGCAGGGCGCGGCTGCGAAGGCCGTCTTCGAATGGCCTGCGGGCACCGACATGGCCTCGGCCGGCACGCGCACGGTGCAGTGACGCGGCGGTGCCGGGCGCCGGCCCGGCGTGCGGCAGGCCGCAAGATGCCGAGGCTCGCCAAGCCGCAGCGCCCGCTATCCGGGCATCGTGCGCTATAGAAAAAATAGCGAACACGGCCTCATCGGGCACCTTGAATGCGCGGCATGCGCCTTGCAGGTGGTGTATCCCGGGCACTGCCCGAACCCATTGCCCCGATGCCGATCCGCCCCCTGAGCGCCCTGACCGCGCTGTTGCACGTCTACATAGCGCTGCGCCTCCTGCCCGCGCTGGCCACGCTCACGCCCGCCTGGCCGCTGGTGCTGGTGCTGCTGGCGGTGTCGGCCTTCACGATCCCGCTGCCTTTCGTTTCGCGCCGCATCGTGGCCCATGCCTCAGTGGGCGAGGTGCTCAAGTGGGTTGGCCTGATCAGCATGGGCTGGTTCTCGTCGATGTTCGTGCTGACGCTGCTGCGCGATGGCGGTCTCCTGATCACATGGCTGGTGAGTGCGCTCGGTGTGGCGCAGGTGCGCTGGAATGCGCTCCTGCCATGGAGCGCGCTGGCGGTGCTGGCGATGGCCACCGGCACTTCTCTGGTCGGCTTTGCCAATGCGCGCCGCACGGCCAGCGTGAAGCGTGTCGAGGTGCCGATCCACGGGCTGCCGGCGGCGCTCGAGGGCTTCACGATCGCGCAGCTCAGCGACATCCACGTCGGGCCGACGATCCGCAGCGCCTACATCCAGCGCATCGTCGATGCGGTGAACCGGCTCGGCGCCGATGCCATCGCGATCACCGGCGACCTCGTGGACGGCACGGTGCCCGAACTGCGCGAGCACATCGCGCCGCTCGCAAGGCTGCGCGCGCGCCACGGCACCTTCGTGGTTACCGGCAACCATGAGTACTACGCGGGCGCCCATGCATGGATTGACGAGCTGCGCCGGCTCGGGCTGAAGGTGCTGCTCAACGAGCATGTGGTGCTGCAAACGCGCAATGTGCGCGGCGCGCAGAACGACGAGGAACTGTTCGAAAGCGCGTTGGTGCTGGCGGGCGTGACCGACTTCACCGCCGGGCACTTCGACGCGGCGCATGCGAGCGATCCGCACCTGGCGCTGTTCGATGCACCGCCGCTGGTGCACACGCGCGTGCTGCTGGCGCACCAGCCGCGAAGCGCGATGGTGGCGGCGGCTGCGGGTTACCAGCTGCAGCTGTCGGGCCACACGCACGGCGGCCAGTTCTTTCCGTGGAACCTGTTCGTGCCGATGCAGCAGCCCTTCACGGCGGGCCTGCACCGCTTGCACGACATGTGGGTCTATGTGAGCCGGGGCACCGGGTACTGGGGTCCGCCGAAGCGCTTTGGCGCGCCTTCGGAAATCACGCTGCTGACGCTGGTGCCCGCGCGGGCCTGAGCGGCCCTCAGCGCTGTTTCTTCTTCAGGATTGCAGTTCGGCCAACCGGCGCGCGTTCGACGTGGCCGCGGCATGAATGGGCTTGAGCCCTTCGCGAGCGATGCGGGCGGCAAAGCCGGAAAGCTGGCCGGCGGCGGTCGCCGTGCGGGTCGCGGTCTGCACGAAGGCATCGCTGCGCGCGGCGGCCTGTGCGGGGGTGAGGCTGCCGGCCATCGAGAAGAAGGCCGTCGTGCTCTGGAGCCACTGCTGCAGCGCCTTGTTGGCCAGCGAGAAATGGCTGCTGTGCCATTGCTTGACCATCGCAATGCCCGACTCGCTTGCGGCGGCGAGCTTCTCGTGCCCCATGAGCTGGAACTCCGCCAGGTCGGCTGCGCTGGGCGTGAGCCCGGCCTTGGCGATGCGCTCGGTCCGCATGCGGATCACCGAGCCGGAGGACAGCAGCATCTCGTTGGTCTTGAGGGCCAGGTCGAGCCACTGCATGAGCGGATTGGCCAGACGGGCGGTGGAACTGAGAGATGACATGTGAGGTGATACGTGGGGGAGGGAGAACCCACTATAGGCCTCGCGAGTTGCAATTGCTGCGGTGCAACAAAAACAAGCCCGGTAAGAGAAGAAGTCCTGCTTTCAAGGCACGAAATGCGCGCGCTGATCGCACGTTTCTTACAAATCACCCGTTCGCAGCCGCTTCGCGCGCACTTCCGTCACCAGATATCCCACCAGGGCAACGACCAGCGGCAGCAGGTAATAAAGCCCGCGATAGGCCAGCAGCGCCCCCAGCAGCGTGGCCCCCGGCACCTGGTACGACAGCAGCGCGACAAACACCGCCTCGAGCACCCCCAGCCCCGCCGGCACGTGCGTGACGACGCCGGCCACCGCGGCCACCAGCAGCACCGCGAGCACGTGCGGATAGCCGACCTGGCCCTGCAGCAGCAGCCAGATCACGCCGCCCATGAGCGACCAGTTCAGGCACGACATCGCCAGCTGCAGCAGCGCCATCGCGAGCCCCGGCGTCTTGAACGTGTGGGTGTGGCCGCGCACGCGCCAGATGCGCCCCGCCGAGAAAGCGCACAGCGCCAGGTAGCCCGCCGACACCGCCAGCAGCACCGCGCCGAGGATGCGCAGGCCGCCGCTGCCGATCTTCCATTCGGGCGGCAGCGTCATCGGCCAGAAAAAGAAGGCCGCGCCGGCCACCACCAGGTAGCCGAGCCAGTTGGTCAGCATGCTGAAGCCCAGCACGCGGGTGATGGTCTCGTTGCCTAGGCCCAGGCGCGAATAGAGCCGGTAGCGAAAGGCCACGCCGCCGACCAGCGAGCCGAAGTTCAGGTTGAAGGCGTAGCTGATGAAGGTCACGCCCATCACGCTGCCGGCGCCCAGCTTGTGCCGGGTCAAGTGCCGGCCCAGCAGGTCGTAGGTGCTGTAGAGCGCGAAACTGGATGCGGCCAGCGCGCCCGCCGCCAGGAGCGTGGTCGCGGGCAATGCGCGGATGGCCTGGAGCACCTCGTCCCAGTCGATAGCGCGCGCCTGGTTCACCAACAGCCAGGCGACGAGCCCGAAGAAGCCCCACACGACCACGCGGCGGGCCCAGGGCCACCAGGACTGGCGAGCGAGGGCCGTCGTGGTCATCGGCTGGCGGGGCTGCTCGTGATGAGGTTCATGCCGCTTCCGTCTGCGTGGCGCCGCCGGTGCTCTCGGCGTCCTTCTGGCGTTGGGCCAGGTCGGTCGCCTCGGCGGGCGTCAGGCGCGGCACGTGGCGCGGCAGGCGGTTCAGCCACGCGGGATACCAGCGCAGGAAGTGGAAGATGAAGAAACTGCGCACCAGCCGCCATCCACTCCATTCGCTCGCGAGGTCTTCGGTGTCGATCCGCTTGCAGCTGTGCTGCATGAGCTGGTCCATGCGCTGCCACAGCACCTCGTTGAAGGCCTTGTCACGCACGACCACGTTGGCCTCCAGGTTGAGCGACAGGCTCAGCGGATCGAGGTTGCTCGAGCCCACCGTGCTCCAGCGGTCGTCCATCAGCGCGACCTTGCCGTGCAGCGGCCGGTCGCGGTACTCGTAGATGCGAACGCCCGCGTGCAGCAGGTGGTGGTACAGCATGCTCGCGGCCGTCTTGACGATCGGCATGTCGGGCTCGCCCTGCAGGATGAGCCGCACGTCCACGCCGCGGCGCGCGGCGCGCCGCAGTTCCTTGATGAGCCGGTAGCCCGGAAAGAAATACGCATTGGCGATCACGATGCGCTGGCGCGCCGAGCGGATCGCGGCGCGGTAGTGGCGCTCGATGTCGTTGGTGTGGCGCCGGTTGTCGCGCGTCACGAAGATCGCATCGGCCTCGCCGGCCGTGGTCTGGCGCACGGAAGGCGCCTGCTTGAGCCGGCGCCGGAACCACCCCGCGCCCTTGCCGCCGACGGCGATGGCACGCAGCACGAACTGGTGGATCTCCGCCACGATCGGGCCGGCGAGCTCCACTGCGTAGTCCTGCTTGGCCTTGGGGCCGAAGTCCAGCAGGTGGTCAGCGGAATAGTTGATGCCGCCGACGAAGGCGCGTTCGCCATCGACCACCACGATCTTGCGGTGCATGCGACGGAACACGTTGAGCCGCTGTCCCATGAAACGGTGGCCGGGGTCGAACACCCGCACCTTCACGCCCACCGAGGTCAGCCCCTCGATGAACTCGCGCGAGAGATCGGGCGAGCCGAAGCCGTCGATCATCAGGTCGACCTTGGCGCCGCGTTGCGCCGCTTCGCGCAGCGCCGCGTGCAATCCCAGCCCGACCTTGTCTTCGAACAGGATGAAGGTCTCGACGATCACTTCGCGCTGCGCCCCGCGGATCGCATCGAACACGCGCGGAAAGAACTCCTCGCCGTTCTCGAGCAGCTCGATGCGGTTCCCGCCGACCCAATGGTTGCCGTTGCTCATGGTGCAGCCCGCTTCAGAGATCGATGTCCGCCACCAGTGGCGCGTGGTCCGAAAGATGCGACCAGGGCCGGCGCGGCAGCACCACCGGCGCGTGCACGCCGGCGTTGCGCACGTAGATGCGGTCCAGCGCGAGCACCGGGAAGCGCGAGGGAAACGTCTTCGCGGCCCGGCCGTTGGCGTGCACGAACACTTCGCGCAGCGCGGCGCCTTTTTCCAGCACCTCGTGCGCCCGGCCGCGCCAGTCGTTGAAGTCGCCCGCGACGATCAGCGGCGCATCGGCCGGCACTTCGTCGCGCACGATGTGGCAGAGCAATTCGAGCTGCTGCTGCCGGTGCACTTCGGCCAGCCCCAGGTGCGCGCAGATCACATGCACATCGACCGTGCGGCCCGGCAGGCGCAGCACGCAGTGCAGGAGGCCGCGCTTCTCGGGGCCGCTCACCGACACGTCGTGGTTGCGGAAATGCACGATCGGAAATTTCGACAGCACCGCGTTGCCGTGGTGGCCCTTCGGATACACGGCGTTGCGGCCATAGGCGAACTGCGGCCACATGGTGTCGGCCAGGAATTCGTAGTGCGGCGCCTCCGGCCAGTTGCTCACCTTGCGCGAATGGCGCGAATGCGTGCCCAGCACTTCCTGCAGGAACACCACGTCGGCGCCCACCGTGCGCACGGCATCGCGCAGCTCGGGAAGGATGAACTTGCGGTTCAGCGCGGTGAAGCCCTTGTGGGTGTTCACCGTCATGACCTTGAGCGAGGTCGGTGCGGGCGCTGCATCGGGGATCGGCGAAGAAGACATCGGATGGGTTGTACGTTGCGGCACCGGGCGCGCCTGTAGGAACGCGCCACCTTCTTCCGTGGCGTGCTCCGCGCCTTTCGTTCGTGGGAGGCCGGCTCCTACAGCCAGGCCTGCCGCACCCCGACACGGGCCGCTGCTAGCGCCTCCTACGGTGATTTCAGGGCTGGCCACAAGGCCGCCCAAGGTTCTCCATCCATCACTCTTTCGAGACAAGCAAAGGAACACACCATGAAGCAGCAGACAGCTATTTTTCGAAGTACGGTCCTTGCCGTGCTGATGGCCGCGGCCGGTGGCGCCATGGCCCAGGCCACCTCCATTCCCGCGCAGCCAGATCCGTCCGTGGGCGGACAGGCCAGCACGATGACACCGGCCGGCGTGGCCAATCCGACCCAGCGCCCCGACAACTCGATGCCTGCCTCCCGCGACGCGGTGAAGGCCGAGGCGCGCGTGCAGAACCGCAACAACGCCAACAGCATGGTGCCCAAGGGCGAGGCGACGACCACCGTCAACCACCAGCCCAATGCGATGCCGCGGCCGACCGGGGAACAGTCGCGGGCCGAAGTCAGCCAGCAGGCGCGCAAGGTGAAGCCGCAGTTCGGCGAGAAGGGCGAACGTCCGGCAGTCCCCACCAATCCGACCGACAAGACCGGTACGCCGCAATAAGCGGGCACCGCACCTGAACGAAAAGAGCCCGCAGCGCCTTGTGCGCTGCGGGCTCTTTTTTCAGTGGCCACCGTCACCGGTGGCCGGCTGATCGATCAGCTCTTGGCGGGAGCTGCAGCGCCTTCGTGACCGTGGTCGCGGTGGAAGCGATGGCCGTGGCCGCCGGCATGCACGGTTTCGGCATCGAAGGTCTTCTTCTGGTCGGCCGACAGGGTGGCGTAGAAGGTCTTCGTGGCTTCGGCGCGCTTGGCGAACATCGCGCTGCGCTCGGCCTGGCGGGTCTGCATGCGTTCCAGGCGCTCGGGCGTGGTCAGCTTGGCGAACTCGGCGCGGTCCATGCGCTGCGGACGGGCACCGGCCGGCGGCTGGTTGGCCGTGGTGTAGGTGCTCCATGCGCTTTCCTGGGCGGCGGTCAGCTTGAGCTTGTCCTTCAGCGCGGCCAGGCGCTTGGCACGGTGCTCCTTCATGCGCTCCATGCGCTGGACCGGGTCCATGCGCTTGTGCTGCGCCTTGGGGGCGGCGGTGCTGTCGGCCTGGGCCACGGTGGCGGCAGGTGCCGTGGTGGTGGTCGCGGCCGGCGCTTGAGCGAAGGCACCCGAAGAGGCGAGGGCGGCGGAGCCCAGGAGGCTTGCCCAGACGATGCGTTGGCGAAGAGAAATCATGAGAAGTGCTTCCTTTCGAAGAAGCCCGCCACCGATGGGCAGCAGGTGAAGGGAAGTGTGGAAGACCTCTGTATCGCCTCCGTTAGCCAGGCGTGAGCTTGCGTAAAGAATGATGAACAGGGCGGTGGGTCATCGCGCATCCACGTGATTCATTTGGGCCGCGGACGCTTCAGGCCGCGATCGGGCGGCTGCAGCGTGCCCGCGCGCAACTCGCCGACCGCCCGGGCGACGGCGCGCGCCACGTTGCGCACCTCTTCCTGCACATCGGCATCGGCGTCGAGCGCATCGTGGCTGGTGGCGTAGGGCTCGTAGTAGCCGATGTAGCGGTCCAGGCGCGCCTGCGTGCCGGCATCGACCAGGCCCATCCAGTCGAGCCAGTCGGTGAGGTTGCGGCGCAGGCTTTCGGTGCCGGCCACGTCGCCGTGCACCACCACGCCGTAGACGCGGCCCTCCAGGTGCTTGGGATAGCCCCAGCCCTCGAGTTCCAGCGCCTTGGCTTCCTCGGGTTTCTTGCCATGGGTGCTGGTGGGATCGGGATTGCCGCCGTCGGCGCACACGAGCCGGTCGATCATCAGCTTCAACGGGCTGGTGGCCTGGTACCAGTGCGTGGGCGTGAGCAGGATCACGCCGTGCGCGGCGACCCAGCGTTCGTAGATCTCGTTCATCCAGTCGCCGGTCTGGCGCAGCGAATGGTTGGGATAGCAGCTGCAGGGCCAGTGGCACAGCGGCATGGCGGTGGAGACGCAACCCTTGCAGGGATGGATCTGCCGGCCGTATTCGGAGGTGACAAGGCTCAGGTCGAGCACGTCGGTTTCGACGCCGCTGCCTTCGAGCACTTCGCGTGCCAGTTCGGTGAGCCGCCATGTCTTGGAGATCTCGCCGGGGCAGGTGCCGTCGTTGCGCGGGGAGCCGTTGACCAGCAGCACGCGCGAGCGCGTCTGCGGCTGGCCCCAGGCCGCCTGCGCGGCGTCGATGCGCGCCCTGGCTGCCAGCCAGTCGACTGAAAGGTCGTAGTCGGGATCTGCATACCCTGGCCCCGCCTTGCGCGTGACGGGCGCCTTGCGGCCTTCCTGGTAGGCCTCCCACGCGATCAGTTCGATGCGCTGGAGCGACTCGGCCTCGGCCTTGAAAGCCGGGTCCTGGAAGGGCTGCATGAAGCGGTCATGAAACTGGGCGCGCTGCAGCGTCTCGGGCGCCTGTCCTTTGCGGATCGTGGGGGGCATGGCCGCAATCTATGCGGCCGTGCGCTGGCGCAGAACCACGTGCGATGCCGACTTGCGGTAGGCCCGCGACTACAGCTGGACATTCAGCCGAGCTGGCCGTTCTGAAAGTCGTGCACGGCCTGCTTCACTTCTTCCTGCGTGTTCATCACGAACGGGCCGTATTGCGCGATGGGTTCGTGCAGCGGCCGGCCGGCAATGAGCAACGCGCGCGCCGGGCTGTGATTGGTGGCGCCGGCACGCAGCACCACGCCGTCGCTGCCGGCGTCGTTGGCGAGGATCGCCATGCGGCGCGTCGGCACTTCGCTCCCCGCGATCCAGAGCGACTCGCGGAACACGTAGACCAGCACGTTATGGTCCGCGGGCAGCGGCTGCGCGAACTCGGCGCCCGGCGGCAGCGTGATGTCCAGGTAGAGCGGCTCGGTGTGCGCACGCAGCACCGCGCCTTCGATGCCGTGGCTGGTGCCGGCGATCACGCGCACGTGCACGCCTTCGGCGGTGGTGTATTCGGGAATCTCCTCGCTCTGGATGTCGCGATACCAGGGCTCGCGCATCTTGTCCTTGGCTGGCAGGTTGAGCCAGAGCTGGAAGCCTTCCATGAGGCCCTCTTCCTGCTCGGGCAGTTCACTGTGCACGAGGCCGCGGCCGGCGGTCATCCACTGCACGCCGCCGTTCTCGAGCAGCCCTTCGTGGCCCGCGCTGTCGCGGTGGCGCATGCGGCCCGCGATCATGTAGGTGACGGTTTCGAAACCGCGGTGCGGATGGTTCGGAAAGCCGCCGATGTAGTCGCCGGGGTTGTCGCTGCCGAAGGCATCGAGCATCAGGTAGGGGTCGAGCCGTTTCTGCAGCGGCTGCTGCAGCACGCGGGTGAGTTTGACGCCGTCGCCATCGCTGGTGGAGACACCGGCCACGATGTGGTCGAGGCCGCGGGGCGCGACAACGGGTTCGATGGGGTGGTTGGCGTTCTTCTTCATGCGGCCCATGGTGTCACTAACCTCCCGACCGCGCCACCGGTGGGGGTGAGGTCTTCGTGTCAGCCGGCACGCAGGGGGCGAGCCCTTATCCAGGCCACTGCTGCCGTTGCCAGTAGCGGTACTGCCAGTGGGTCTGGAAGCCGGCGCGTCGGTAGAGCGACAGCGCCGGATGGTTCTGCGCATCGACCTGCAGGAACACGCGTTCGAAGCCCTGCGCCAACGCCGCCTGTGCGAGCCCCGCCAGCACACGCCCTGCCAGCCCCCGGCCGCGGTGCGCCTTGTCGGTGCGCATGCCATGCACGCTGGCCCAGCCATGTCCGAAAGCCATGGCGCCTGCGGCCACGGTGCGTCCGTTTTCCCGCACGCTCGCATAGAGCGAGCCCTTGGCGCGGGCCAGCGAGCGCACCCGATGGGCGCCGTCCACTGGATCGAAACCTTCGCCGAGAAACAGTGCGGCCCAGGCATCGTCGGGCGTGCGGTCGACATCGGCCATCGAACCGGCGCCGTTTGCCACCTGCCGCATCTGCCGCACCGTTCCGATCTGCACGCAGGTGGGGTTGTCCTGCACGTAGTGGCGCCGCTCCAGCTCGGCGCGCAAGCCGTCGAAGCAGTCGGCATCGGCCAGCCGAAGCGCGGGCGCGGCCTGGCGGCTGTCGTAGCGGTCTTCGATGCGATCCAGCGTGGCGGCGTCCACCGCGCTGCGATGCAGGGGAACCGCCGACTTGGCGCGCTTGACGGTGCCGCCGTCGAAAGGCAGCAGCCAGCCGTCCAGTTCCTCGGACGCCTCGGGCGACACCGCGGCGACGGTGGCGCGTTCGATGGCTTCGATGTCGGGAATGCTCTGAGCTGCGCTCATGGTGTGTTGGCCTCCGGTGCGGTGTACTTGGCAGCCGCCACGCTCTTGAGCAGCGTTTCGCGCTGGTTGCGGCTGATGCCGCGCACGCTTTCTGCAACCCACTTGGTGCGATCGGGGTCGATGCGCCCGTCGCGCCGCCATTGTTCGAGCACGGCCTGCGGCTTGTGCAGCATCGCGGCGAGCCACACGGCCTGCGCAGGCTCCAGCGTGCGGGCGCTGCGCTTGAAGTAGCGCCGCGCCGCCGCCTCGGCGCCGCAGATGTTGCCGCCCCAGGGGGCGCTGTCCAGGTAGAGCTGCAGGATGCGCGCCTTGCCCAGCGTCTGCTCCATCTCGACCGCATAGAGCATCTCGCGCAGCTTGCGCTCGGCCGTGCGGTCGCTGCCGGTCACCAGCAGCTTGGCCAGTTGCTGCGTGAGCGTGCTGCCGCCGCGCTTGGTCTGGCCTTCCTTCTGGTTGTTGTCGATCGACGCGAGGATCTCGGTGATGTCGTAGCCCGCATGCGTGAAGAAGCGCTGGTCTTCGGCCGCGATGACGGCGCGTGCGAGCCAGCTGTCGTTGGCCAGCTTGGCGGACGGGCCGCAGCTGGTGCGCGCGCCGAGCATCGCCTCGGTGCCGAGCCCCTCGACGGTGAACTGGTTGATGGCGGGCTGCACCGCGAAAGTGGCTTCGGGCAGCACCAGCTGTGCGCTCAAGGCGAGCATGCCGCCGATGCGCGCGCGCTGCAGTTCGGGCAGCGTGGGCACGAGTACCGCGTACCAGCGCGCGATGGGCGCGTCCTGGAACTTGGCGCTCAGATGCAGGTTTTTCGGGGCGAGGCGGCCTTCCCATGTGCCCTGGAGCACGTCTGTTTCGGTGGTCCGGGGCGTGGCTTCGAAAGTGCCGGTCAGCGTGTTGCCGTCGCGCCGCACAGTGGCGACCAGGCGTTCGACCTTGATCGGCTGCGTGCCGAGCGCCGGCACCTCGACGCTGCAGGGCTCGCAACGCAGCTCCTGCAGGCCGGTCGCGTCTTTCCAGCTGAAGCGCACGGTGCCGAAACGGGTGTCCAGCGAATGACCATCGAGCCGCGGCGCGAACCACGGCGACGTGGCCAGCCGCATGGCCGTCGGCACGCCGATCTCGAAATCGAGCGGACCGGCCTTCACCGAGGTGCTCCACTCGCCCGCCGCCGGTGCCAGCGCGAATTTCACTATCAAAAAGATAGCTACAAGCGCTGTCAACACAAGGGCCAGCAGCCCGAAAAGCACAAATCGCAAGATCTTCTTCACAAACACACTCTCACATCGGTCTCGCCACCGTGACGGCTTGCCACGGACCGGTCGACTGTCCGCTGGCCGCCGACCAATACCAGGCTGAAGTGTCGGTGAAAGCCGTGCCTTGGGCATCGACGATGCGCTCGCAAACGCGGATCTTTTGCGCGCCGTGCCGTTGCGCAACAAAACAGCGCCACAAACGCGCCTGCGCGTCGCGTTCCAGCCGCGCCTGTTCGATGCGGTAACCGAGCGCGCGGTAGCAGTCCGCGGCCGGATGGAGCAAGCGGGTGGGCTGTTTCACCTCGCGCATCACGAGGGTCTGGGTGCCGTCGGTCATGCGGCCGATGGCGCCGGGGAAGCGGTCGGCGAAGCGCTGCTCGACTTCGCTCAATGCGAGCGGCCGCAACGGAACGCCGTCCCATTGGCTGGGCCATTCGTGCGACATGGCCGTCTCGGCGGGTGCATCCGGCGCGCGCAGCGCCGCCGCTGTCGACCACAGCATGCACAGCAGCATCGCCAGCGCGAAGGCGCTCTTGTGGCCGATGCGGTTGATGAAATGGTTGGCAAACCAGCGTTCAAAGAACGGTGTCGACATGGCGGCCTCCTTGCATGGTGATCAGGCCCGGGACGGGATGTTCGGCAGGCTCCGGAACGGCGCGGGCGGGCACCATCAGCCGCGCAATGCAGCCGCACACGGCCGCCAGCACGACCAGCCCCAGCGCGTTGTGCGCCCACGGCGCCAACGCATGGCCCGCGCCCTCGAAAGCGATCAGCACGCTGTTGCGCACGATGTTGCCGCCCAGCACCAGCAGCCCGACCATCGGCAGGCGCCGCACGAAGGCCTTGTCGCTGCGGCGCGCCCACAGCGCGACGGCGCATGCAGTGAAGTAGCCCAGCCACACCATCTGCACACCGGAGCACGGCGCATCGACGATGACCAGGTGGCCGTCCACCATCAGGCTCGTGCCTTCGCGCGCCACGTCGAAGCCCGGCGCGAGCAGCCAGCGGCTGGCCTCGGCGGTCACCACGCGCAGCGGATAACCCGCATAGAACTGCAGCGACGAGAGCAGCGGCAGCGCGAGCACCGTAAGGCCCACCACCGGCAATGCGGCCACGCGCCTCGGCAAGAAAGCCAGGAGCCCGCAGGCCAATGCAAGCACCGCCACCAATCCGGCCGCCAGCGGCGGCAGCGCGGGCACCACGCCGAGCCCCGAGCGCAGCAGCGTGGCGAGCACGGTGCCAGCGCCTGCCAGCGCCAGCCAACCCAGCCGCGGAGAAGCGCGCAGCTCGCGCCGGCATTGCCACGCCAGTGCAGCCAATGCGACCAGCGCCACCAGGCCCAATGGATCGTCCGAGCCGTCGCGCATGCGCTGGACCATCCATGCCCAGGTCGGCGTCAGCGCGGCGAACTGCAGCGCGAGCCAGCCGGCAGCCGGCGTGCGGTCGATGTGAATGCCCCAGTCCACGATGCGCGGATGACGGTGGGCGAGCGTTGCCAGAGACATTTTTCTTCTCGCTTGTCAGGAGGTGAATCGGCGCGCGTCGTTGCGGCGCGCGCGGCGGCGCAGCATGGCCAGCATCGAGAGCACGACGGCGATGGCGCCGAGCGTTTCGGGTTCGGGCGTGCTGGGCACCTCTGCGCCCAGCGCCAAGTCGCTCACGCCTTGTGGCATCGGCAGCGGCTGGTTCACATCGACGCTGTTCTGCGGCGCCGCGTTGCGCACCACCTTGTCGACGGCGATGAAGCTCGTGTACTGCGTGAGCAGGCTGTACTTCAGGCCGAGATCGGTGATGCGTTCCTTGAAGGCCGCGCTGCCTTCGAGCGCTTCCTGGTCGCTCAGGCTCTGGATGCGATGGCGGGCCCACAGCGTGCGCAGGGCGGCGGTTTCCAGGCGGGTGCGGTCGTCGATGCGCACTTCCTGGCGGTACGGGCCGCTGGCGCTCTGGCCTTCGATGATCACGCGTCCCTTGGGCTGGCCGCGCCACTTGCCGAACACGATCACCGGGCGTTCGCCGAGCACGTCGGGCAGGGCCTGCGGTTCCACGTCGTACACGTCGAGGCCGCCGAAGGTGGCCTTCACGCTGGTGAGCACCGGCGACTCCACCATGCGGCGAAAGCGCGCGGCCTGCTCGGGCGCCTGCACCGGGTCGGTGATGATGAAGGGCTCGCCCATGCCGGCGCGCGCAATGCCTTCCATCAGGCTGCGGTTCACCGAAGAGCCGATGCCGAAGGCGAACACGTTGGCCTTGGAGAGGTTGCTGCGCACCAGGTCGAAGGCCTCGCGCTCGACCGTCACGTAGCCGTCGGTCACCACGACCACGGTGCGCGACACCTTCTCTTCCTTGGGCTCGGCGTAGACGCGCTTGAGGGCGGGGATCAGCTCGGTGCTGCCGCTGCCGCTGTAGTTCTTGATCGTCGCGAGCGCCTGCTCGATGTTGGCGCGCGTGGCCGGCACGGACTTCGGCGAGAGCATCTTGTTGCTGCCCGAGAACAGCAGCACGTTGAAGGTGTCGCTCGGGCGCAGGCCTCCGATCAGGCGTTCGAGCACGGTCTTGGCGGTGTCCAGCGGAAAGCCGTGCATCGAACCCGAGATGTCGACCACGAAGATGTAGTCGCGCGGCGAAATCGCGCTGGCGGCCACGGCCTTGGGGGGCTCGACCATGGCGAGGAAGAAGTTCTCGGCGTTCTCGCCTTGGCCTTTGTAGAGCATCAGGCCCGACTCGATCTTCTCGCCCGCCAGGCGGTAGTCGAGCACGAAGTCGCGGTTGTCGGCAGGACGGCCATCGGCCGTGAGCGTGATGTCGGCGTGCTGGTCTTCTTCGCTCTTCTTCACATCGATCGCGTGGGTGGTCGAGCGCACTTCCTTCAGGCCCATCGGCGTGTCGATGGTGGCCTTGAGCTTGAAGCTGGTGCTCGGCGCGGCGCCTGCGTGCAGCGTGGGTTGTGCAACCCACTTGGCTTGCGCGTTCTCCGATTGCGGGCTGTTGTAGCGCGGGCCGACCACGGTCGGGAACACGAACTCGTAGTTGCCCGACTGCGGCACCAAGAGCTCGGTGTAGCGCAGCTCCACCTTCACATCGTCGCCCGGCAGGATGTTCGCGACGTTCATCTGGAATACGTTGGGCAAATGCTGCTCGAGCAGTGCGGCGGTCTTGCCTTCTTTCTTGGCGGTGTCGTATTCGATCTGCGCCTGCTGCTTCTCGCGGATCTGTGCGGTGATGAGGCGATCAGCCAGCCGGACATTGAGGCCACTGACGGCGGCCTTGGTCGAACCGGGGAATACGTATTTGGCTTCGATGGCGCGCTGGCCTTCGTTGCGGTAGGTCTGCGTGACCGTGACATCGGCGATCACGCCCGAGATCTTCACGGCGACTTCCGTGCCCTTGAGCGGCAGGCGGTCGACCGAAGGGTCGTCGCTCTTGACGAAGAAATACGGGCTTTCCGTCTTCAGCCGCGGGCCAGTGGGTGCTTCCTGCGCATGCACCGGGCGCAGGCCCATGGCGATGAAGCCCGCGGTCGCCAGGCTCACGGTGGCGAGCCAGAGCCAGCGGCCGGGACGTGGGGTGGTGGTGGCATCCATGGCGGGGGTCCTTGTCCGTGCGAACTTGCACAGCCGCAACTTTCGGTGCCGCACGAGAAGGCAGTTGGAAGGCTCTTTGAAGTTGCCGGCCACGGGCACCGCGCTGTGTGAAGCCTGTGTGAAGTGGCACCGACCGGGTGCTTCACACAACCTTCGGGTCGCGCGGAGAGCATCGCCGCTTCGTACAGACGAGGAGAAAACCATGCTTCAGTTGTTGAAGGCGCTTCAGACGTCGGTGCTGGCCAAGGTGGCCGGCCTGTTCTTCCTGGTGCTGCTGCTTTGCATTCCGCTGGCGGAAATCGATTCGATCAACCGTGAACGCGGTGAAAGCCAGCGCGAAGCGGCCCAGGAGCTCGCCGACACCTATGCAAGCCGCCAGACCATGGTCGGTCCGCTGTTGCTGGTGCCGTATGTCGAACGCTGGATGGAGCCGCTGCGCGACGCGCAGGGCAAGGTGATCGGCCAGGCGCAGCGCAGCAAGGAAATGGCCCATGTGGTGTTTCCCGACAAGCTGCACATCGAGGGCTCGATGACGCCGCAGGAGCGCTATCGCGGCATCTTCAAGATACCGTTCTACACGCTCAACGCCACGCTCACAGGCGGCTTCACTGCCTTCGATCCCAAGGCCGTGTCGCACAGCGAAACCGATTCGAAGATCGAATTCAAGGCGCCTTTCATCGCCTTCAACGTGAGCGACCTGCGTGGCCTCGACGGCTCCCCGGCGCTGGTGATGGGCGGCGAGTCCCTGCGCTTCAGGCAGCGTGTGCCGGGCATTGCCGACGACGCCTGGTTCGCCGATGGCATCCATGCGCCGGTCACCGGCGCCGCGCTCGCTGCATGGCAGGCCAACACGCCGCTGAACTTCGAGATGAAGCTCGGCCTGGTCGGCCAGGACACGCTCGCGATCGCGCCCATCGCCGAGGAAACCACCGCGCACCTCACCTCGCCCTGGGCGCATCCGAGTTTCGGTGGCCGCTTTCTCGCTGCGCAACGCAACGTGACACCGCAGGGCTTCGATGCGCACTGGCGCGTGTCGTCGCTGGTGACTTCGGCGCGCGAGCAGGTGCGCGCCGGCCTTTCCTCCGGCCGCGGCGACGGCGATGCAGCTGCCGCGGTTGCCGTCGCTGCAACAACGGCGAGCGCCCGTCCGCCACGCAACCTTGGCACGCTCCAGACCTTCGACGTGTCGCTTGCGCAACCGATCAACGTCTATTCGATGAGCACGCGCGCCGGCAAGTACGGCATGCTTTTCATCGGCCTGGTGCTGATGGCGGCCTTCATGTTCGAGCTCTTCCGCAAGTTGCGCCTGCACCCGATCCAGTACGGCCTGGTCGGTCTCTCGATCGCGCTGTTCTTCCTGCTGCTGCTCGCGCTGTCGGAGAAGTTCGCGTTCTGGATCGCCTATGCCAGCGCGGCCGGCGCGAGCGTTGCATTGCTCGCGGTGTACTTCAGCGCAGTACTCGGCGGATGGCGGCGCGGCCTGTCGTTCGGCGCGTTCGTCGCACTGCTGTACGGCGCGCTCTACGGGCTGCTGGCGTCCGAGAGCAATGCGCTGCTGCTCGGCGCGCTGCTGATCTTCGGCATGCTGGCCACGCTGATGCTGGTGACGCGCAAGGTGGACTGGTATGCGCTGTCGCGACGCACCGACCCCGCTGCAACCGCCGCGACGGCCGTGCAAGGCGCATGAAGCTTCTGCGGTTCGCACTTGGCACGTTGGGCTGGCTGGCCCTGGCAGCACTGTGGTTCTGGGCCTGGCACCTGAAGGACCCGCATCTGCGCTTCATGCGTGCATGGGAATTGCCGATGTTGCTGGGCGCACTGGGTCTTGCCGCGACGACTGCGTGGCGCTTCGGGCGCCGCGCGCTGCGACCCGTGTCGCTCGGCCTGGTGTTCGCGGCGTTGCTCACCGCCCTCGGCAACGAAGCAGCGAGCCTGCAGCATCGCACCGAGGTGTCGGCGTCCTCGGGCCCCATGGCGCAACTGCTCGGCGCGCATTTCATGATCGGCTACGACGATGCAAAGGACCTGCACGTACTCGCACGCAAGGGATTGATCGGCGGCGTGTTCATCACGGGCCGCAACGTGAAGGGACGCACCGCCGCCGATCTGCGCAAGGAGATCGACGACTTGCAGGCGCTGCGCCGCGAAGCCGGCTTGCCTGCGTTGATCGTTGCGACAGACCAGGAGGGCGGCGCCGTGTCCCGCCTCTCGCCCTTGGTCGAGCGCCAGCCCGGCCTCTCCACATTGCTCGATGCCGACGTGCCCGAAGCCGAACTCGCGCAGCGTGCGCATGCATATGGCGCGCAACAAGGCCGGGCACTCGCTGCGCTTGGCATCACGCTCAACTTCAGCCCCGTGGTCGATCTGCGCACCGGCCGCGCGCCGGCCCGATGGGACCTCCACACCCGCATCGACGAACGCGCCATCTCGGCCGACCCCGCACTCACTGCGCAGGTGGCGCTCGCTTACGAGCAAGGCCTCGAATCGGCTGGCGTGCGCGGCACCCTCAAGCATTTTCCCGGACTCGCCGGCGTGACCGAAGACACGCACCACTTCGCCGCGACGCTGCGCACGCCCGTCGCCCGACTTGCAACACATGACTGGAAGCCGTTTCAAGACGTGTCGAAAAACTCGAGCGCCGCGATCATGCTCGGCCATGTGGTCGTTCCCGAGCTCGATGCGGTCCATCCGGCCTCTTTCTCGCGCAAAATCGTGCAGCAGCTGATTCGCGGCGAGTGGGGCTACCAGGGCCTGCTCGTCACAGACGATCTGACGATGGGCGCGGCCTACAACCGCGGGCTGTGCGACACCACGGTCCGCGCCCTCGATGCCGGTGTGGACCTGTTGTTGATCGCCTTCGACCACGACAAGTATTTCGACGCCATGCATTGCGCGCAGCAGGCCGCGCAGCGCGGCGCACTCGACCTGCCGATGCTGGAACGCAGCGGCGTCCGCCGGCTCCAACCCTTTCGCTAGCAGCCCCTTTTTATGTTCAAACGTTCAAGCTCCTCCCAACCCGAAGACGGCACCACGCCGGACGACCGCAACGCCCGCTGGCGACTCATCGGCAAATGGAGCGCCATCGTGGCGGGCTCCGGCGCACTGGTGGTGCTGGTCGCGTCCATCGTCGCGGTGATCGCGATCTATCCGAAGCTGCCCGATATTTCCGAGCTCGCCGACTACCGGCCCAAGCTGCCGCTGCGCGTGTATTCGACCGAAGGCACGCTGATCGGCGAGTTCGGCGAAGAGCGCCGCAACCTCACGCCTTTCGCGAGCATTCCCAAGATCATGAAAGACGCCGTGCTCGCCGTGGAAGACGCGCGCTTCTACGACCACGGCGGCGTCGACTACAAGGGCTTCATGCGCGCCGCGGTGGCCAGCCTGAAGGGCGGCCGCAAGCAGGGCGCCTCGACCATCACGATGCAGGTGGCGCGCAACGTCTACCTGAGCTCCGAACGCACGATGAGCCGCAAGACCTACGAGATCATGCTGGCCTTCCGGCTCGAGCAGCAGCTCACCAAGGACCAGATCCTCGAGATCTACCTGAACCAGATCTACCTGGGCAATCGCGCCTACGGTTTTGCCGCCGCGTCCGAGGCGTATTTCGGCAAGCCGCTGCAGAACGTGACCGTCGCCGAAGCCGCCATGCTCGCCGGTTTGCCGAAGGCCCCCGGCGCGAACAATCCGGTGGCCAACCCGCGCCGTGCGCGGGCGCGCCAGCTCTACGTGATCGACCGCATGCAGGAAACCGGCTTCATCACCGCCGAGCAAGCGGCCGAAGCGAAGAAGGAAGAGCTGCACCTGCGCGATGCGGCCGACCCCAACCGCCTGCACGCCGAGTACGTCGCCGAAACCGTGCGCCAGATGATGTACGCGCAGTACGGCGACAGCATCTACACGAGCGGCATGAAGGTCTACACCTCGCTGGTCGCGGCGGACCAGGCGGCGGCGTACAAGTCGCTGCGCAAGGGCATCATGGATTACGAGCGGCGCCAGGTCTATCGCGGGCCCGAGAAGTTCGTCGACCTGCCGACCGAGCAGAAGGAAGTCGATGAGGCCGTGGACGATGCGTTGGCCGAGCACCCGGACAACGGCGACGTGATCGCCGCTGTGGTGCTCGATGCCAACGCGAAGGAGATCAGCGCCGTGCGAGCGAATGGCGAAGCGATCCAGATCACTGGCGAAGGCCTCAAGCCCGCGCAGTCGGGCCTCGCGGCCAAGGCGCCGCCCAACATCAAGATCCGACGCGGCGCGGTGATCCGCGTGGCGAAGACCCCCAAGGGCACCTGGGAGATCACGCAACTGCCCGAAGTCGAAGGCGCCTTCATCGCCATGGACCCGCGCAGCGGCGCCATCAAGGCACTGGTGGGCGGATTCGATTTCGGCAAGAACAAGTTCAACCACGTGACGCAAGCCTGGCGTCAGCCGGGTTCGAGCTTCAAGCCGTTCATCTATTCGGCCGCGCTCGAAAAAGGCTTCACTCCCGCCACGGTGGTGAACGATGCGCCGCTGTACTTCGATGCTGCCGCCAACGGCGGCCAGCCGTGGGAGCCGAAGAATTTCGAAGGCACCTACGAAGGCCCGATGCCGCTGCGCACCGCGCTGATGAAGTCGAAGAACCTCGTCACGCTGCGGGTGCTGCAGTCGATAGGGGCGCCGTACGCGCAGGACTGGGTCACCAAGTTCGGCTTCGACAAGGACAAGCAACCCGCCAACCTGCCGATGGGCCTGGGCGCCGGCTCGGTCACGCCGATGCAGATGGCGGTGGGCTACTCGGTGTTCGCCAACGGCGGCTACCGCGTCAATCCGTACCTCGTCACCCGCATCACCGACATGAAGGACAAGGTCATCATGGAGACCGAAGCTCCGGTGCTCGACGAAGCACGGCGCGCCATTCCCGCGCGCAATGCCTTCGTCATGGATTCGCTGCTGCAAAGCGTGGTGAAGGGCGGCACCGCGTTCAAGGCGCACCAGGCCCTCAAGCGCGACGACCTCTACGGCAAGACCGGCACCACCAACGATTCCTTCGACACCTGGTTCGCAGGCTTCCAGCCCACGCGCGTGGGCATCGCATGGATCGGCTACGACACGCCGCGCCAGCTCGGCGTGCGCGGCGAAACCGGCGGCAGCCTGAGCCTGCCGATCTGGATCGGCTACATGCAGTCGGCGCTGCAAGGCGTTCCGGTGACGCAGCCGGCCGCACCGCCTGGCGTGGTGAACATCGACGGCGAGTGGTATTTCGACGACTTCACGCCGGGGCACAACGTGGCCAGCCTGGGCCTGGAGAATGCCGAGCAGCCGCCACCGCCGGTGGAAGAGCTGACCGGCGCGCCGATCGGTGCACCGCCGCCGCCTGAAGAGCGCAACCGCATCCTCGATTTCTTCCGCTAGCCGTCGCCGAAAGGGGAGGGTGCCGGGTCTCTACACTCGGTGCCGTTCCCTCTTCTCCTTTGGCCCAACGCATTCATGGAAATCCTTACGCTGGTGGCGCTGCTCCTTGTGGGCGCCTACATCCTCAAGTCCAGAGACCAGCGCCAGCGCATCGCGCTGCTGGGAAGCCACCTGGGCAAGTACCAGATCGAGAAGCTGATGGAGAGCCTGACCCAGGGCTACCTGCGCTGCCTGGGCGAGGATGACGCCGAACGCCGCCAGCAGATCTGGAGCCTGCTCGACACCACCGAGGAAAAGCTCTCGGCGCAGTTCGACAGCTTTGCCGCCGCGTTCGCACGCGTTCCCGAAGCGCAGACGCGCATCAGCAAGTTGCCGATCGCCATTCCCTATGCCCACAAGCTGTTCCCGGCCGCGACCTTCGATCTGCGCGAGGCGCTGAACATCCATGCGCGCGGCATTGCCGGCGTGGCGAAGAACGCATCGGGCCGCTCGGCCAAGTCCAAGGCCTTCACCATGTCGGCCGAACTGTTCCTGATGCAGCACACCTGCCACTGGTTCTGCAAGTCGAAGACGGTGGCATCGGCGCGCATGCTGGCGCGCCACCAGACCTCGTACGAGCAGTTGCTCGATGCGGTGAGCCCCGAGACGCGAAGCGCCTACGGCGCCCTCACGGGCCAGTGACCGGGTCAGTGATGTGACAACAGCGGCAGCGTGAGCGTCGCGACTGCGCCGCCGCGTGCCGCATTGCCAAGCTCGATGCGGCCGCGGTGCAGCGCCGCGATCTCCTTGACGAAGGCCAGCCCCAGCCCCGTGCTTTTCTTCTGGCTGTGCGGCCGCGCGAGCGAATAGAACTTCTGGAAAACCTTCTCCTGCGCGTAATCCGGAATGCCGGGTCCGTGGTCGCGCACGCTCACGCGGGCAAGCTTCGCGGTGGTCTCCAGCGTCAGCAGCACTTCGCTGCCCTGCGGTGAAAAATCGATCGCGTTGTCCAGCAGGTTGCTGATCGCGCGGCGCAGCAGGAACGGATCGCCCTCGGTGCTGGCTTCGGCCCGGATGTTGACCAGGAGGCGGATGTTCCGCTTGGCCGCGGCAGGCTGCGCGCTGATGGCGATGTCGTCGATCAGCGAGGCCAGCGGCACCGGCTCGGTGCGGTCCAGCGCGCGCCGCGTTTCGAGCGCGGTGAGCTCCATCATGCGGTCGACGATTTCCTGGATGCGCTGCGTCTCGCGTTCGATGTTCTTCAGGAAGCGCTCGCGCTCCGCATGCGGCATCGACGGCTCCTGCAGCAGCTCGGCCGCGCCGCGGATCGCGGAGAGCGGGCTCTTGACTTCGTGCGTGAAGGTCTGCACGTAGTCGGCCACGTAGTTGCGGCCCGTCAATGCATCGCGCATTTCGCTGAAGCCGGTGCGCACCGCGTCGACCGCGCGCCGTGCCATGCGCGAGAAGCTAAGGCTTCGCTGTGCGCGCACCCAGGTCCAGTAGTCCGAGATCAATCCGAACGGCCGCACCAGCCACACCGAGACGATCAGTGCCAGCAGCAACAGCGCCAGGCCCGATCCCACGCCGACCCACAGCGTGCGGGCCCGCGCGTCTTCCACGAACTGGCCGAAGCTCTGCACCGGCTTGCCGACGCTGACCATGCCGACGATCTCGTTGTTCCAGCGGATCGGTGCGCCCACGTACATCACCGAAGTGCGCGGGTCGCCGTCGACATCGCGCGAGGTGCGCGCGCCGTAGAGGCCCGCAAGCGTGCGGCTCACGTCGCTCCATTGCGAGTAATCGGCGCCCAGGTGCCTGCCGAGCGAGTCGAACATGATCCGGCCGCTGCGATCGGTCACGTAGACGCGCAGTTCCACCTGGCTCTTGTGCAGGTTGTAGATCTGGGCCGAGAACTCGCGTGCGTAGACCGTGCGGAACAGAGGCTCCAGCCGCGCGGTGTTGATGGCGCCCGCGATCACGTCCTGCTCGACCAGGCTGGCCATGAGCTGCGATGTTTCGACCAGAGATTCTTCGGCCGACTCGCGGTAGCGCGGATCGATGTCCGACACCACGCGATAGAGTAGGAAGGCAATGCCCGCCGTGTAGATCAGCAGGATGCCGATGAATATCCGCGTACGCCGGGTCAAAGCTTGGCTCTCCCCCAGGCTTGCCCACTTCGTGTGGCCTCCAACCCCCTCGCCGGGGGCAATACCTGCGGCCCGGCAAAGCCGGTTCCGCGGTATTCCGCGAAAAGGCAGACCAAGGCCGGCGTCATGCCTTCGATGGGAGTTCTTCGTTCAGCGCGTAGCCGGTGCCGCGCAGCGTGCGGATCGGCTCGACATCTGGCGCCACCGTCTTGAGCTTGGCGCGCAGGGTCTTGATGTGCGCGTCGACCGTGCGGTCGAAGCTGTCGCTGGCGTCGTCCCAGACATGTTCGAGCAGCTCATCGCGCGTGAACACGCGCCCCGGCCGCTGCACCAGGAGCCTCAGCAGCCCGTATTCGTAACGGGAAAGCTCCAGGAGCCGGCCGTAGTACCGGATTTGCATCCGCTCGTTGTCGAGCGCAAAGGGCAGTGGGGGGGTCTGTGGCGCCGCTGGAGGCGTCGTGGGCAGTTTTTGAGGGGGTGCCCCGGTTCCGGGCGCTGCGGCCGTTCCGGGGCCGCCAGGGCTGTTGCGCGTGCTGCGCCGCAGGATCGTGCGGACCCGGGCGACCAGTTCGCGCGGCGAAAACGGCTTGGCGATGTAGTCGTCGGCGCCCAGTTCCAGCCCCACCACACGGTCGATTTCGTCGCTGCGGGCGGTGAGAAACAGCATCGGCACCTCCGGCCCGCCCTGCGACTGGTTCAGCGCCCGCAGGCGCTTGAAGAGCTCGAAGCCGTTGAGGTCGGGCAGCCCGATGTCCAGGATGGCCAGCGCGGGCGGTTCCTGCGCGAACTGCGCGATCGCTTCTTCGGCGGTGGCGCACCACACCGGCGTGAAGCCGTCGCTCTTCAGGACGTACTGCAGCGTGTCGGCGATGCCCGACTCGTCTTCGGCAATCAGGATCCGGGGTTTGAAGCTCATCCGCGGATGTTAGCGAGGGGAAGGAAGGACGGCGGTGCCGGTTTCCGCCCGAGGCGCCGGGGACCGGCGCGGCCTTTCGCGGCCCTTTTTTTGGCGCGGCGCTCTTTCTGTCTTCTATTTCTTATTCTTCTTATTCAAATTAGTAGTAGTAGATAAGGGAAGCCCTCTTCTGTGGACAGGGCACTTTTTCCGTTATGTGACAAGGACTTGTCGCAGCTCCGTCACTGTGCGCAGGTGCGCTTCCGGGATGTACCCGCAAAAGGGACAACATTGGGTAACCCGCCCGCCCTGTGGATAACCCATGTCTTGTGCCAGAACTCTCCCCAGAGTTGTCCTTTGACAGTCCCCGGGAAATCTGCGAAAGGCGGTTTTTGGTATTAATAATTCATTGCCTGTTATTTGGGCAATATGTAGATTTCCCTTTTAAATCAACCACTTGCCGCACCCCTACACAGAAGTGCCGACGTTATCCACAGAGTTGCCCAAGTTTTGTGGGGAGAACGCAGGAGGAACCTTCGAGACCCCGGGCGACCCAACGCCGTCCTCACATTGCGAAAAATTTCGAACATGACACCTTCAGAAACCAAGGCCATCGTGACCCTGAGCCTGCTGGCTGCCTTTGTCGACGGCGACAAGCACGAGCGTGAGCGCGCCGAGATCAAGCGCATTGCGGAGGGCCTGTCGCAAGCCGACGGGCTGAACCTGCCGACGCTCTACCAGGACGTGCTGATGAAGCGCGTGTCGCTGGCCTCGGTGGCCGGCGACCTGGGCAGCAACGAATCGAAGCAGCTCGCCTATGAAATGGCGGTGTGCGTCTGCGATGCGGACGGCGCGCAATCGGAAGCGGAGCGCATGTTCCTGATGGATGTGCGCACCTCGCTCGGACTTGATGCCTCGGCGGCGCGGTTTTCAGAGCAGGCCGAAGAAATCGCCGCGGTGCCCGTGGCCGCGGCAGCAGGAACCGCCGTGACCGCGGTTGCCGCCCCCAACACGCCGGACAGCGCCGAGCTCGACAAGTCGATCCTCAATGCCGCCATTCTCAACGGCGCGCTCGAACTGCTGCCCGAAACGCTTTCGACCATGGCGATCATTCCGCTGCAGATGAAGCTGGTCTACCGCATCGGCCAGGCGCACGGCTACCAGCTCGACAGCGGCCACATCAAGGATTTCCTGGCCACGGTCGGCGTGGGCCTGACTTCGCAGTATCTGGAGCAGGCCGGGCGCAAGCTGCTCGGTGGCTTGCTCGGCAAGGTGGGCGGCGGCCTGCTGCGCGGGCTGGGCAACCAGGCCGTGAGTTCGGGCATGAGCTTCGCCTCGACCTATGCGCTGGGCCATGTGGCCAAGCGCTATTACGCCGGCGGCCGCACGCTCTCGACGCAGATGCTCAAGGAAGCGTTCTCGGGCGTGGTGAAGGAGGGCCAGAGCCTGCAGACGCAATATCTGCCGGCCATCCAGGAGAAGGCCCGCACGCTGGATGCGGGCAAGGTGCTGTCGCTCGTACGAGGTGCCTGAAACAGGCTCTCCCCCAGGCTTCGCGCACTGCGTGTCGCTTCTCCAACCCCCTCGCCGGGGGCAACACCAGCGGCCCGGCAAAACCGGTTCCGCGGTGTTCCTGGGCGAGAGAGCTGGCTAGACCTTGCTCAGGTCGTCGAGGATCGGGCAGTCGGGACGCGCATCGCCATGACAGCAATGCACGAGGTGCGCGAGCGTGTTGCGCATCGATTGCATGTCAGCGATGCGCTGCTCCAGTTCGCCCAGGTGCTTCTGTGCAATCCGCTTGACGCTCGAACTCGCGCGCCGGCGGTTGTGCCAGAGGCCCACCAGCTCGGCGATTTCTTCCATCGAAAAACCGAGGTCGCGTGAGCGCTTGATGAAGCGCAGCGTGTGCACATCGGCCTCGCCGTACTGGCGGTAGCCGCTGTCGGTGCGCGCCACCGCCGGCAGGAGGCCCAGCCCCTCGTAGTGCCGGACCATGCGCGCCGACACGCCCGAGAGGCGCGCGGCTTCGCCGATGGCGACTTGGCCGGTCATTGAACGCCGTAGCCCGCGTTCTCGATGGCGGCCACGATGTCCTTGCGCGGCTGCTCGCTCAGCACGTCGACATGGCCCGTCTCGAGGTCGACGGTGACCTGCGCTTCGGGATCGACCGCCTGCACCGCGTTCTGCACTGCGTTCACGCAGTGGCCGCAGCTCATGCCGGAGACCTGGAATTTCTGGCTCATCGTTCTGACTCCTTCTTTGGTGGATGAATGGATGAATGAAATGAGCCGCCAGTCTGAACCCTCCCACGATGTCAATGTCCAGCGAAGGGGCACTCCAGGCGCGGCCTTGACCTTGCCATGGTGTGAAGCCTTAGTCTTCGACACATGGAAACACTGCAGCAACATCCCTCGGCAGCCACTGCCACGCTGGACCTCTCGGTCGGCGGCATGACCTGCGCTTCGTGCGTGATGCGCGTGGAACGAGCCCTCAAGAACGTGACCGGCGTGCAGGACGTCAGCGTGAACCTCGCGACCGAATCCGCCCGCGTGGTGACCACCGATGCTGCCGAGGACATGGATGCGCGCCTGCGCCGCGCCGTGCGCGCCGCCGGCTACGAACCCCGCGCGGCAAGCAGTGCGGCCGACGAAGCGGCGGCCTTGTCACCGTGGCATGGTTTCGGTCCAGTGGCCATCGGCCTCGCGCTGTCGATTCCGCTCCTGGCGCCGATGCTCGGCGATCCGTTCGGGCAGGACTGGATGCTGCCGCCCTGGCTGCAATTGCTGCTCGCTGCACCGGTGCAGTTCTGGCTGGGCGCGCGCTTCTACCGCGCGGGCTGGCATGCGGCCAAGGCCCGTACCGGCAACATGGACCTGCTGGTGGCCCTGGGCACCAGCGCGGCCTTCGGGTTGTCGCTCTGGCTGTGGTGGCGCGCAACCGCCGGCGAACATGCAGGGCACGGCGAGATGCCGCACCTGTACTTCGAAGCCTCGGCCGTGGTGATCACGCTGGTGCTGCTCGGCAAATGGCTCGAGGCCCGTGCCAAGCGCCAGGCCACCTCCGCGATACGCGCGCTCCAGCAGCTGCGCCCCGAGGTGGCGCACTTGGTCGGCGCACGCGGCGAGAGCGATGTGCCGCTCGCCGAGGTGATGGTGGGCGACCGCCTCGCCGTGCGGCCCGGCGAACGCGTGCCGGCCGATGCGCGCGTGATCGAAGGCCAGTCCGAAGTCGATGAATCGATGCTCACCGGCGAACCCCTGCCGGTGGCCAAGGGCCCTGGCGATGCATTGACAGGCGGCGCGGTCAACGGCGACGGCCGCATGGTGATCGAGGTGCGCGCGATCGGTGCCGAGAGCGTGCTGGCGCGCATCATCCGTCTGGTCGAGGACGCTCAGGCCGCCAAGGCGCCGATCCAGCGGCTGGTGGACAAGGTCGCGGCCGTGTTCGTGCCCGTGGTGCTGGTGATTGCGCTGATCACGCTGGCAGGTTGGCTCGTCGCAGGAGCGGGCATCGAGACCGCGTTGATCCATGCGGTGGCGGTGTTGGTGATCGCTTGCCCCTGTGCGCTGGGCCTCGCAACACCAGTGGCGGTGATGGCGGGTACCGGCGTGGCGGCGCGGCACGGCATCCTGATCAAGGACGCGCGCGCACTGGAAATTGCACACCGCGTCGACACCGTGGCCTTCGACAAGACCGGCACGTTGACGATGGGCCGCCCCGTGCTCACCGTGTTGCGGCCGGCGGCGGGCAGCAACGCGACGGAAGACGAACTGCTGGCCATCGCCGCCAGCCTGCAGGGCGGCAGCGAGCATCCGCTCGCACGCTCGGTGCTCGCGGCTGCCGCACAACGCGGCGTGCAGGCGCCGCCGCTGGGCGCCATGCAGGCGATGCCGGGCCGCGGTGTTCGCGGCGAAGTGAACGGCGCCTCCTGGGCCATCGCAAGCCTGCGCTGGTGCAGGGAGCTCGATGCGATGCCCGCGGAAGCCGAGATCGAAAGGCTGCAGGCGCAAGGTGCCACGGTGTCGGCGCTGTTGCGTTTCGACGAAGCAGGGGCCGCGCATGTGCAGGCCTTGCTGGCCTTCGCCGACGAGCCCAAGCCGCAGGCTGCTGAAGCCATTCGCACGCTGCGTGCAAGAGGCCTGCGCGTGGTGATGATCTCGGGCGACAACCTGCGTGCCGCGCAAGCGATGGCAGCCCGCCTCGGCATTGCCATCGAGGATGTGCGCGCCGATGTGCTGCCGGCCGACAAGGCCGCACAGGTCAGTGCCTTGCGCCGCGACGGCCATGTGGTCGCGATGGTCGGCGATGGCGCCAACGACGCGCCCGCGCTCGCCGCGGCCGACGTGGGCATCGCGATGGCGCCTTCGGGTGGCGGAACCGACGTGGCGATGGAAGCGGCCGGTATCACGCTGATGCGCGGCGATCTCGCACTGGTTGCCCAGGCTTTCGAACTCTCGGCGCGCACGGTGGCGAAGATCCGGCAGAACCTGTTCTGGGCCTTCGCCTACAACGTGGCCGGTATTCCGCTCGCGGCCTTCGGGCTGCTGAGTCCGGTGGTGGCCGGCGCGGCGATGGCGCTGTCGAGCGTGAGCGTGATGGCGAACGCGCTGCTGCTGCGTCGCTGGAAGCCCTGAACTGTTTCAGTCGAACAGCAGCGCCATCATGTGATCGTCGATGGCCTCTGCATCGCCGGCCCGCTTGTAGAACTTGCGCAACGTGCCTTCGTGCTGGAAACCCAGCTTCTTGTAGAAGCGCAAGGCCGGCGCGTTGTCGCTCTCTACACAGAGTTCGATGCGCTTGACGCCCACGGCCTTGAGCTCGTCGATGGCCTGGCTCACCATCGCGAGCGCCACGCCTTGCCCGTGCAGCGCCGGATCGACGGCCAGCGTTCCCAGGCTGGCCACATGCTGCACCCGGCCCGGATAGCGCGTGGCGCGGTAGAAGCCGGCGATCCGGCCGTCCAGTTCATAGACGAAGAAGCGTCCGCTCTCGACCATCTCCTGGTAGATGGGGCTAAAGCCTTCGAGCGGCATCGGGTCGTAGCCGAGATAGGGCACGACTTTCTCGTGCATGTAGAGCGTGAAGACGGCGTGGAGGTCTTCGGGCGTGGCGAGCCTGCGCATGGGTGTAAGTCTCGAAACGATGGAAGCGCTGAGCTTAGCGACTGCGCCTCAGGCCAGCAGCGCCACCGAGAACGCCAGCAGCGCGCATTGCACACACCAGGCCCATCGCAGGCGGATGCGCGAATCGAGCACCGCACCGATGGTCCAGAAACCCGCGACGGCCAGCGCGAGGAGTTCGAGGCCAGTGCGGAATGCAAGGTCGTCGGCGACCCACAGAAAGGCAAGCGTCACGCCGATCCATCCGATGAAGTGCAGCGATGCTGAAGCAACCTGCACGCGGGTCAGCGCAGGGTCGTGGATGTGCATCGCCTGGTCGAGCGAGAACGGCGCTTCCGGAAAGCGCGCCGCCACATCGGCCGGCCGCCAGCCTGGCGGCTTGAGCCACACCGCGAGCTTGTCGCGCCATCTGCGCGTGTGCCAGCTGTCGCGCACGAGCGGCGCATACGGCCCGAAGATGGCCCGCAGCGGATCGAAGCTCGCCAGCGCCTTGCGCGTGCCGTAGACCGCGCGTTCGTTCTCTTCCGCGAAGGTGCCGAACATCCGGTCCCACACCACGAGCATGCCGCCGTAGTTGCGGTCCACATAGCCGTCGTTCACCGCGTGGTGCACGCGGTGGTTCGAGGGCGAGGAGAACACGCGGTCGAACCAGCCGAGCTTGCCGATGTGCTCGGTGTGGATCCAGAACTGGTAGACCAGCACGATGAGTCCTGCGATGCCGAACTGCTCGGGCGGCACGCCGACGACCGCCATCGGCAGGTAGAAGGCCCAGCCCAGGAAGGCGACCATGCTCTCCTGCCGCAGTGCGGTCGAGAAGTTGAACTGCTGGCTCTGGTGGTGCACCGAGTGCGCGGCCCAGAACACCGCCGACTCATGCCCCGCGCGGTGCAGCCAGTAGTCGCAGAAGTCGAACAGCAGCACCGCGACGATCCAGCCGATGGCTCCGTCCCAGAAGGCGGGCCGCGTCCAGATCGCGACGGCCGGATAGACCATCGCGTAGAGACCGATCTGGAAGAGCTGCGTGCACACCGCGAGTGCCTGGCTCAGCAAGCCCTGGCTCAGGCTGCCGAGCGTGTCGCTGAAGCGGTAGGTGTTGCGCTTCCTGAGCCAGCCCCAAGCGAATTCGCAGGCCATGAGCAGCGCGAACACGGGCACGACGAGAACGACCAGCCGATGCACCGTGTCCTGTTGTTCAGCGGGTCTTCAGCGGATCTTTCAGCGGTCCCGCGCATCCGGTGCGCGACCGGCCACGATCACCGCGTTGGTGCCGCCGAAGGCGAAGGAATTGGAGAGCGCGTAACGCATGCCCCTGGCTTCGCGCGCTTCGCCCCGCACGAAGTCGATGTCGAATGCCGCATCCGGCGTCTGCAGGTTGGCGATGGGCGGGAGCGACTCGCGCGCCAGCGCGCGCAGCGCGGCAATGAGCTCGATGGCACCGCCGCCGCCGAGCACGTGGCCGTGAATGGCCTTGGTCGCGCTCACGGGCGTGGCATTGCCGAACACCTCGCGGATCGAAGCGGCTTCGGCCGCATCGCCCGCCGATGTGGCGGTGCCGTGCGCGTTGATGTGCCCGATGTCGGAGGCCTCGATGCCGGCATCGCGCAGCGCGGCGCGCATCGCGCGCACCTGGCCGGCGCTGTCGGGATTGGTGATGTGCGTGCCGTCGCAGTTGGTCGCGTAGCCAGCGAGCACGAAGGGTGCAGCGTTCGCACCGCGCGCCTGTGCATGCGCTTCGGATTCGATCACCAGCGCCGCCGCGCCCTCGCCGATGGCAAAGCCCGCGCGGTCGGCGGAAAAAGGCCGGCAGGCGGTGGAGGGCGCATCGGCCGGTGGCGGCGCCATCACGCGCATCGCATGCCAGCTGGCCATCACGCCGGGAGTGAGCATCGCATCGTGGCCGCCGACGATGGCAACGTCGATCCAGCCGCCGCGAATCGCGCGCATCGCTTCGCCGATGGCCACGGCCGAGGAGGCGCAGGCACACGCATAGGCAATGGCCGAGCCGCGCGCGCCGAAGTGCAGCGCCAGTTCCGCCACAGCGGCGTTGGGCATCACGGTGAGCACGGTCGTCGGGCGCATGCGCTTTTGTTCGCCGTAGAGCGCGCTGGTCGTGGTGTCGAAAGCACCCGCGCCCGCGAGGCCGCTGCCCCAGAAGATGCCCAGGCGCTCCGGGTCGACGCTGTCTGCGACCAGGCCGGCCTCTGCGGCCGCATCCTGCGCGGCGGCGAGCGCCATGGCCGTGCCGCGGTCCAGCGGCAGGCGCGAAGTGCTCCGCACGCCGTTCGAATCGAAATCGCAGGCGGCCACGGCGAGCGACATCGGGTCCATGCCCTTGATCTCGAGCACCTGCGCGCGCACGGCCGAGCGACCGTTGAACAGCGCATCGTCGAAGGCCTCGACGGTGCGGCCGATGGGCGTGACGAAACCCAATCCGCTCACGCGCAGGGGCGCCGAGGCGGCGCGCGCCGCGGATGCGGCCAGCATGGCGTGGGCGGCGTTGCTGCTCATCGGTGCACCCCTGGCGCGGCGCTCATGCGTGGGCGGCTTCGACGGACGATGCGACCGCGCCGCTGCTCTCGGCGTCGATCACTTCGCACAGGCGCTGCAGCGTGATGCCGGCTTCGCGCGGGTCCAGCCGGTCTTCGGGAATGCGCAGGTGGAAGGCATCTTCCACCGCGAACACGAACTCCATCAGCGCGAGCGAATCGAGACCGAGGTCGGTCAGCACGGTGGCGGGGGAGATGGCGCTGCGGTCGACCTTGAAGTCGGCCTCCAGGATCGTCGCGATGCTGTTGAAGGTGGGCGAAGACATGAACGGTGTCCTTTCAGGTGGGTTCGGGCGAACTCATGCGAACTCGTGCGCGCAGGGGTGCTCGGGCATGGTGCCGTGCGCTATCGCATCGGCGAAAGACACGGTCTCGCGCACAACCTGTTGGCGGTCGTTGTCTATGGTGATCATGTGGTAGCTGTTGGCCACGACCACGGTGCGGAACGAGCGGCAGCGCAGGCCGCGCGCGAGGATGTCGAGATTGGCCACGCTGGCCACCTCGTCCTGCTGGGCATGCAGCGCCAGCACGTTGTCGCATTGCACGGCGTTCAGGTTGCGCCGCACATGGCGGATCAGCCGGTCGTGTTCGCGCAGGTGGCCCACGCCGAGCACCGAGGAGCCGGCGCGCGAGATCTTGCGATGGCGCAGCTCGCGCTCGATCCAGGCGCGCACGCGTTCGTTCTTCACGCCGTAGGGCGGGCGTTCGCGGTACTGCCACAGGCGCCCGAGCGGCGTGTAGAAGGCCAGCGGCAGCAGGAACTGCGTGCGCGGAATGGCCCAGCCGTCGAAGCGCAGCGTGGTCGACATGAGCACCAGCGCATCGACCTCGCGGCCGCAGCGGATGGCCGCCCCCAGCGCGAGCGAGGAGCCGGCGGAGATGCCCACGAGCATCACGCGGTCGTGCTCCTGGCGCAGCGCCTTCACCTTCGCCTGGATGGCGTCGAGCCAGCGCTCGTAGGGCGCGGCATGTTGCAGCGGCGCACTGGCATCGAACGAGTAGCCGTCGATCGGCAGCGGGTGCACCGCATACCCCCGTGCGCGCAATGCGGATTGCACAGTCAGCAGCTCGTCAGGTGTGCTGCATAAACCATGCAGCAGAACCACCGCGGTGCGCTGCACCTCGCGGGGCACCACGCTCAGCTGATCGGAGGAATCGCGTGCGCTCACCGTGTGGCGCCGGCCATGAAAATGGCCCGTGTTCCATGCTGCTGTCGTATGCTCATGCGGCGACTATCGTGTGGAGCTACTGACCGGCCCCTGACCCATTCATTAAGCAACCCTTCACACTTCCCACCACCATGCGAATCCTGCTTGTCGAAGACGACGCTGTACTGCGCGATGTGATGCTGCGCAGCCTGGCGGACGCGGGCCACCGGGTCGACGTGTCGACCAACGTCGAAGACGCCGACCACCTCTGGCGCGTGCAACCCTTCGACGCGGTGCTGCTCGACCTCAACCTGCCGGCCACCGCGAGCCCCACGAGCGGCCTCGCGAGCGGCCTCACCGCGCTGCGACAGGCGCGTGCGCGCGGCGACCGCACGCCGGTGCTGGTGCTCACCGCGCGCGGCCGCACCGAGGAGCGCATCGCCGGCCTCGATGCGGGTGCCGACGACTACCTGGGCAAGCCCTTCGACCTCGCCGAAGTGGAGGCGCGCCTGCGCGCCCTGGTGCGTCGCGCCAAGGGTACCGAAGACATCGTGCTGCTCGGCCAGCTCAAGCTAGACCGCAAGGCGCGGCGCTTCTCCACCACGGGCGGTCCGCTCGACCTGCCCGCGCGCGAGTTCGAGGTGCTGTGGGAGCTGATGAGCCCGCCGGGCCGCACCGTGAGCAAGCGTGCGCTGTCCGACAAGCTTTCCAGCTTCGACGAATCGCTGGGCGACAACGCGCTCGAGGCCTTCATCTCGCGCCTGCGCAAGAAACTCGTCGGCAGCGGTGCGGGCATACGCACGCTGCGCGGCATCGGCTACCTGCTCGAAGCCGAGGCGTGACGGGCCCCGTTGCCCCGATGGCACCGTCGCTCACGCGGCGGGTCCTGCGCAACGTGCTGCTGCCGCTGGCGCTCACCTGGATGCTCGGCGCGGTGATCGCGCTGGTCATCGCCAACTACTTTTCCGAACAGGCCTTCGACCGCGGCATGCTCGACGATGCCTATGCGTTGTCGGCCAACGTGCAGGCGGGCGAGCGCGGCATCGAGCTGCTGCTCACGCCGCGCGAGGTGGCCACGGTGCTCTTCGACCAGATCGACAAGGTCCACTTCTCGGTGCAGCGGCTCGACGGTTCGCTGATCTCGGGCGAGCCGGAGCTGCGGGCACCGTTGCCCTTGAACGGCGCGCGCTACCGCTTCTCCGACCTGGACTACCAGGGCAAGTCGATGCGCGCGGTGGTGCTCGAGCACGATGCGGAGCCCGGCATCGCGATGCCCTACCGCGTGGTGATCGCCCAGACCACGCTGAGCCGCACGGCGCTGGTGCGGCAGCTGCTCGGCTTTGCATTGGCGCCGCAGATCCTGCTGCTGGTGCTCCTGGCCGTGTGGCTCTGGTACGGCATCCGCAGCGACCTGCGTCCGCTCGGCGAGCTGCAGCGCGCGCTCGACCGGCGCGATGTGCGCGACCTGTCCCCGGTGGCGGTGGCGCAGACCTCGCGCGAGCTGCAGCGGCTGGGCAATGCGGTCAACTCGCTGTTCGAGCGGCTCAGCCAGAGCGTGCAGGCGCAGCGCGAGTTCGTGGGCAACGTGGCGCACGAACTGCGCACGCCGCTGGCGGGCATTCGCGCACTGGCCGAATACGGCCTGGCGCAGCAGGACACGGCGGTCTGGCGCGAGCAGCTCGCGCGCGTGTCGGAACGGCAGGCGCGTGCCAGCCACCTGATCGACCAGCTGCTCGCGCTCGCACTGGCCGAGGAAGCGCGCACCAGCTTGGCCCGCGCGCCGGTGCGCCTGGATGCGCTGGCCGAGCAGACGGTGCTGCGCCACCTGGCGCGCGCGGATGCGCGCGGCGTGGACCTCGGTGCGCGCGGCCTGGACGATGGCGTGGTCGTGATGGCGAACGAAGCACTGGTCGAAGGCATCCTCGACAACCTCATCGACAACGCGCTGCGCTATGGCGGCCGCACGATCACGGTGGAACTCGTGGGGCGCACGCTGAGCGTGATCGACGACGGGCCCGGCATTCCGCTGGAGGCGCAGCGTGACCTGATGCAGCGTTGGGCGCAGGGCCCTGCGGGGGAGAAGCTGGGGCAAGGCTCGGGATTGGGACTGTCGATCGTGTCGCGCTATGCCGAGCTGCTGGGCGCGGAGCTGCGGCTCGAAGCGGCAGAGCCCTCGGGCCTCCGGGTGAGCGTGGCGTTCGGCGAAGTGGCGTAGCCCTGTCTTGCTCTTTCCCCCGGAAGGGGAGGGAGAAAGACCGGCTACAGCGGCGTGCCTTGGTGAAACACCATGCGCCATCTGCCGAGCCGCAGTCGCCACAGCGAACTGCGAAGCGAATCTGCTGCGGGGCGCTCCGCTATGGCGGCACGGTGTGCGCGATAGGTGACCAGCGCGATGTCGGGTGCCATGCGTTGCACGCGAAAGTCCGAGATCGTGCGCTCCGAGAAGGCTTCATCTCGCAGCGCGTCGATGATCGCAGGCCGGGTCCATTCGGTGCCCGAGACGCCGAGCTCGCGGAAGTCGTCGTCGAGCAGTTCCTCGAGTTGCGCGGCGCTCGCTCGCACCTCGCGCAGATGCAATGCGCCTTCGAGTTTCAGCAACAGCGCATGCAGATCTTCGACCGGCTTCAAGGGCTTGCGCAGGAAGACGCGGGTGCGCTCGGCGAAGGCGACGCGCTTGTATTCGACATAGCCGATGCGTTCATAGAGCGCGCGGTTCTCGGTCATCTTCTCGTTGGTGAAAAGGTAGATCGAATCGTGGCCCTGCCGCAGTGCCTCGCGCTCGGCGAGCTCGAGCAGCGCGCGGCCGACGCCGGTGCCCTGATGCTGCGGCATCACCGCGATCACGTCGATCAGGAAGCCTTCGTCCGTGACGTCGAGCACCAGCGCTGCGATGGTTTCGCCCTGCAGCGTGGCGATCCAGACCTGCGCATTCGCGATGGCCGCGGCGTAGTCCCTGGTCATCGGAATCGGCGTGAGGCCGAGGCGCGGAATGTAGTGGCGGAAGGCTTCGGCGGCGCATGCGGCGATGGATGCCGCATCGTCGGCGTTGGCGCGTCGTTGCTCGATGCGGGCCATGGCATTTCTCTCCTGGGCGGACATGAAAAGTCCGCCGCATCTTGCCATGGCCCCCGTGGATCAGCCCAGTGCCGGGTAGTCCGTGTAGCCCTTCGCGCCGCCGCCGTACATGGTGGCCTTGTCGAGCTCGTTCAGCGGTGCGTTCTCGCGCAGGCGGCGCACGAGGTCGGGGTTGGAGATGAACGGCTTGCCGAAGGCCACGAGGTCGTCGCCTTCCTTCACGGCTTCATCGGCCAGCGGCTTGTCGTAGCCGTTGTTGACCATCCATGCGCCCTTGCCGCCGGCTTCGCGATACGCGGCCTTGAGGGCTTCGTAGTCGAAGGGACGGTCTTCGATCTCGCGCGGGCCACCGGTGGCGCCTTCGATGATGTGGATGTAGGCGAGGTTCAGCTGCGCGAGCTGCTTGACCACGTAGGTGAAGAGCGGCTGCGGGTCGCTGTCGTGCACGTCGTTGGCGGGCGTGACGGGCGACAGGCGGATGCCGGTCTTGCCGCCGCCGATGGCATCGACCACGGCGCGCGTGGCTTCGAGCAGCAGGCGGGCGCGGTTCTCGATGCTGCCGCCATAGTCGTCGGTGCGCTTGTTGCTGCCATCTTTGAGGAACTGGTCGAGCAGGTAGCCGTTGGCGCCATGCATCTCGACGCCATCGAAGCCGGCGGTTTCCACCGCGCTGCGCGCCGCGACTGCATAGGCATGGACGATGCCCGGCAGTTCGCCGGCATCGAGCGCGCGCGGCTCGGAGGTCTCGACGAAGGTCGGCACGCCGCCCTTGATGAGCACCGTCTTGGTCTTGGCGGTGATGGCCGAGGGGGCGACGGGCTTTCCGCCATCGGGTTGCAGTTCGGTGTGCGAGACGCGGCCCACATGCCAGAGCTGGACGACGATCTTGCCGCCCTTGGCGTGCACGGCGTCGGTCACGCGCTTCCAGGCATCGAGCTGCTCGGTGCCGTAAAGGCCGGGCACGTCGGCGTAGCCCTGGCCCTGGTGGCTGATGGCGGTGGCTTCGGTGATCAGGAGGCCCGCGGTGGCGCGCTGGGCGTAATAGGTGACGGCCAGCTCGGGCGGCACGGCGTTGGGCGAGCGGTTGCGCGTCAGCGGCGCCATCACGATGCGGTTGGCGAGCTTCAGGCCGCCGGCCTGTACGGGGTCGAAAAGGGTGGACATCGTGGATGAGGGAGCAGAGTTGAAACAGGCGCAAGGCTAAGCGCGCGGCCTCAACCCTGCTGTCGCACGGTTGTCGCGATTGGTGTTATGGGTACTTTTTCAGGGCACGAGGGCCAGCAGCGCGGCGCTCACGCGCACCGGCGCCGCGAGCAGGATCTGCCCCATGCCCTTGCCGAGCGGGTCGTTGCGCAGCGACGCCATGCCGCCGCCGCCCAGCGCCTCTTCGCAGACGAAGTTGAAGGCGTCGATGCCGGGCACCTCGTGGCGCGTGACGCGGCCCTTCACGAGGTGCGCGAGCCATTCGGCCACGCGGGCCTCGGTGAGCTGTTCGCGCAGCAGCGGCAGCAGGGCAGGGTGGCGCGCGATGACGCCGATGTTCGATGTGTCGCCCTTGTCGCCGCTGCGGGCCCAGGCGAGGCGGAGGAGGGGCACTTCGAGGGTGTCGAGGGCCTCGGGTGCGGCTTTGTGCTGCGTGGCGCTGGCGGGCCGTGGCGCGGGTGCGGCGACGACTGTTGGCGCAACGGTGCGCGGCACCTCGATGGGTTGGCCATCGATGCTCGCGCGGGCCTCGACCTGCGACTTGTCGAGCAGGAAGGCGTACTGCCTGATCGACGGCGACACCGATGCCCGCCCGCCGCCCGCACCCGTGGTGCCCGGAGACCACGAGGTACCGGCGGGCGCCACCTCGCGCGCGAACAGTTCGAGCGCTTCCTTGCGGGGGTGCGTCACCGCGATCCGCAGCACGACCTCGCGCGCCTGCAGGGCCTGTGCATTCGCATGCGGGCCGTAGCAGGACTCGGCACCCAGCATTTCGATCTGCGTGCCGCTGTAGGGGCCGAAGCCGGACTGCGTGAAGAGTTCGCCGGTGCGGGTGAGGATCGCCTCGCCCGTGCGCCTTGCCTTCGCGGCCGCATCGAAACCCACGATGGTGAGCTGCGCCGCGGTCTTGAAGCCATCGACGTAGGTTGCGCTGACCTTGTAGCTCGCGGTCGGCGCACGGCCGCGCGCACCGTGCACGCGCACGCGGTGTTCGCCGGCCTGCTCGATGCGCACCTGCGTGAAGTCGGCCGTCACGTCGGGCAGCAGGTAGGCCGCGGGGTCGCCGATTTCGTAGAGCATCTGCTCGCCCACCACCGCGGGCGTGAGCTTGCCGCCGGTGCCTGCGGGTTTGGTGACGACGAAGCTGCCGTCGGCGCTGCACTCGATGATGGGGTAGCCGATATGGGGCCAGTCGGGCACGGTGTCCCAGTCGGTGTGCAGGCCGCCGGTGGCCTGGCAGCCGCATTCGATGATGTGGCCCGCGAGGCTGCCGGCGGCGAGCAGGTCGTGGTCGCCGGGCTGCCATTCGAATTCATGCATCAGCACGCCGAGCGTGACGGCCGAATCCACGCAGCGGCCGGTGATGACCACCTGTGCGCCCGCATCGAGCGCGGCCTGGATGGGCCGCGCGCCGAGATAGGCGTTGGCGGTGAGCATGCGTTCGGGCAGCGCGGCACCGCTCTGCAGTTCGCGCACGGGCGGCTGGCCCTGGCGCAGCTGCGGCAGCAGCGCAGACACGTCGTCGCCGCTCACCACGGCGATCTTCAGTTCGATGCCTTGTTCCCTGGCGAGCGCGGCCAGTGCATCGGCGCAGCCTTGGGGGTTCACGCCGCCCGCATTGCTCACCACGCGGATGCCTTGTTTCACGACGTCTTTCAGCACGGACTTCATCGCGACCGAAACGAAGTCCGTCGCATAGCCCAGCTCCGGCTTCTTGAGCCGCGCACCCGCGAGGATCGACATGGTGAGCTCGGCGAGGTAGTCGAACACCAGGTAGTCGATCTGCCCGCTGGTCACCAGCTGCGGCGCGCCCACACTGCTGTCGCCCCAGAAGCCCGAGGCGCCGCCGATGCGGACGATGCGTTCGTTGGTGCCGGTGTTGCTGCTGCTATTCATCGGCCGCTCCACTGCGGCTTGCGCTTCTCGCGAAAGGCGAGCTGCCCTTCGGCTGCGTCCTCGGTGAGCGCGAAGAGGCCGATCTGGCTTTCGGTGAACGCCATCGACTCTTCAAAGGCCATCGCCTCGATCTTCTTCATCGTGTAGAGGCCGCGGCGGATGGCAGCGGGCGACTTGTCGAGCATGCGGGCCAGCAGCCAGTCGACGCTTTCGTCGACGTCGTCGCTCACTCGGTTGATCAACCCATGTTCGAGTGCCTGACCAGCGGTGATGGGTTCGCCAGTGATGCACATCTCGGCCAGCACGCGGCGCGGCAGCAGGCCGTCGAGCACGCTGAGCACCTGGACGGGAAAGAGGCCGACCTTGACCTCGGGCAGGCCGAACACCGCGCCGCTGCTCGCCACCGCCATGTCGCACATCGCCATGATCCCCATGCCGCCCGCCATGCACGCGCCGTTGACGCGCGCGATGAGCGGCACCGTCGATTGGCGCGCCTGGCGGAAGAGGTTGGCGAAGCCCTGATAGGGCTGCGCGTAGTCGAACTTGAAGGAGGTGCCGCTCTGCAGGTCGGCGCCGGCGCAGAAGGCGCGCGTGCCGGCGCCGGTGATGACCACCGCACGCACGTCGGGGTCGGCGTTGGCGCGTGCCACCGCGTCGGACAGGCCGGCGAGCACGGCGGCGTTGATCGCATTGCGCCGCTCCTCGCGGTCGATGGTGAGCCACATGACGGGCCCGCGCATCTCTTCGCGCAGTTCGACGGTGGGAGGGGTTTCGGCCATGGCGCTGGGTTCCTTCGATGGTCTTCTGGAGGTCCGCCCGTAGCGTGACGCGAAAAAAAAGCCGCATCGTGCGGCTTGTGGCTGAAGCGGCCCGGGTTTTCCCGTAGAGGGCCCGGCCGCTTCACTGCTTCTGTGAGCTTCGGTTTACTTCAGCAGGCCTTCGGCCTTCATTGCTTCCTGCACGGCCGGACGGGCGGCGACGCGCGCGTGCCAGGCCTGCACATTGGCGAAGGCCGAGATGTCCACGCCGGTCGGCTTGGCCCAGTTGGTCACGGTGAACAGGTAGCCGTCGGCCACGCTGAAGTGTTCGCCCATGAGGTACTGCTTGTTGGCGAGTTCGCCGTCGAGCCACTTGAAGCGCGATGCGAGCTTGTCCTTGGCGATGGTCTTGGCTTCTTCGGGCATGGCCGGGTTGAACAGCGGGCTGAAGCCCTTGTGCACTTCGGTGCCGATGAAGGTCAGCCACTCCTGCAGGCGGTAGCGCTGCAGCGTGCCGTTGGCGGGCGCGAGGTTCTTGGTGGGTGCGAGGTCGGCGATGTATTGCACGATGGCCGGGCCTTCGCGCAGGCGTGTGCCGTCGTCCAGTTCGAGCATCGGCACATAGCCCAGCGGGTTGATGCCGTAGTAGTCGGTGCCGTCCTGGAGCTTGTGGCTCTTGGTGCTGGCCATCACGGGTTCGAAGGCGAGGCCGGCTTCGTGCAGCGCGATGTGGGGCGAGAGGGAACAGGCGCCGGGCGAGTAATACAACTTCATGCGAAATGACTCCAATGGATAGCGAGGATGGATCTTTGTGCGAAACCGAGGCGGATGCTAGCGGGTTTGGCGGCATCGCGTTTTTGTCCTACGGCCGCTTGGGGCTCGTGACTATCAGGCGGATGACGGGCCCTTTTTATGCTCCCCCGCACGGTGGGCGAGGCCTGCTGCAAGGAGTTTCGGATGTTGAAGTACGCGATCATTTTTGCGGTCATTTCCCTGGTGGCGGGCTTGCTCGGCTTCGGCGGCGTGGCTGCGGGAGCGGCCGGTATTGCCAAGCTGCTGTTCGGCCTGTTCCTCGTGCTGGCTGTGCTGTTCGTGGTGCTCGCGGCCCTGGGCGTGGGCGCGGTGAAGAAGGCGCTGGACTGATGCAGCGTCTGAAGACGAAGTGGCCGCAGGCGCGGTCGCTCGACACGCTGTTGCAGAGCCCCGCGCACCGCGTGATGCGGGTGCTGCTCGTGACGCAGGCGCACTGGCAATTGCCTGAACACCGCTCGCGGCGACGACGGGCCTGAAGAAATTCCCCATGCACATCTCCCATATCGACGCGCAACTCGACTACGAAGTGACGGCGCCCGCGCACATGCTGCTCAACATCGAGGCGGCACGCTCCGGTGCGCAGGCCGTGGTGGACGAGACGCTGACCATCGAGCCGCCGACCGAGATGCAGGTGTTCTGCGACGAGGGCAGCGGCAATCGCTTCATCCGCTTCGACGCGAAGCCGGGGCCGCTGAAGATCGGCTACAAGGCGACGGTGCAGCGCTCGCATGTCCATGTGCCTGCGGATCTGCGCGAGGTGCCGGTCAGCGAAGTGCCCGACGAGGTGCTGCACTACATGATGCCGACGCGCTACTGCGAGTCGGACCTGATGTCGCGCTGCGCGCAGCAGCTCTTCGGCGAACTGCCGCCGGGCATCGGTCGTGTGCAGGCCATCGTCGACTGGATCCACGAAAGCATTGCCTACGAGCCCGGCAGCACCAACTCGACCACCACCGCACGCGAAGTGTTCGTGGAACGCGCGGGCGTGTGCCGCGACTTCGCGCACCTGGGCATCACCTTCTGCCGCGCGCTGAACATTCCGGCGCGGCTGGTGGTGGGCTACGTGTGGTTCGACGAGCCGCCGCAAGACTTCCACGCCGTGTTCGAAGCCTGGCTCGGCGGGCAGTGGGTGCTGTTCGATCCGACGCGCATGGCGCCGGTCGACCGGCTGGTGCGCGTGGGCACGGGGCGCGATGCCAAGGACGTGGCCTTCTGCACGATCTTCGGCGCGGTGCGCATGACGGACAAGAAATTGGTGGTGCGCGAGCTGCAGGACGAAAGCGTTGCGCCACCCGCTCCGCCTGCGCCCAGCGGCGCCCTGGTTGGCATCGAGAAGCCCGTGCCGGTGACGCAACTCGCGGAAACGACCGCCTGACAACAATAGTTTGCTATTAAATAGATAGCATTCCGTCCAGCATCCACGGGCACTGTTGGACTATTTGGCATCGGCCTCCAGCTTGCCCACACAACGGGCGCAAAGCGGCATCGCCGATTAAAATCGGTGCCCCCTTTGCGCAGCGCACGCGTCTCAGTAGTGCGCCCCTCTTTCAAATGCTGTACCCCGAAGAATTCGATGTGATCGTCGTCGGCGGTGGCCATGCCGGCACCGAAGCCGCGCTCGCCGCCGCGCGCATGGGCGCCAAGACGCTGCTGCTCTCCCACAACATCGAGACCCTGGGGCAGATGAGCTGCAACCCGTCGATCGGCGGCATCGGCAAGGGGCACCTGGTGAAAGAGGTGGATGCACTCGGCGGTGCGATGGCGATTGCCACCGACGAAGCCGGCATCCAGTTCCGGATTCTCAATTCGAGCAAGGGGCCGGCCGTGCGCGCGACCCGCGCCCAGGCCGACCGCGTGCTGTATAAGGCCTCGATCCGCCATCGCCTGGAAAACCAGCCGAACCTGAGCCTGTTCCAGCAAGCGGTCGACGACCTGATGGTGGAGGGCGATCGCGTGGTCGGCGCCGTCACGCAGGTGGGCATTGCTTTCCGCGCACGCACCGTGGTGCTGACTGCGGGCACTTTCCTTGATGGCCGCATCCATGTCGGTCTCGACAACTACCAGGCCGGACGTGCCGGCGACCCGCCGGCGATCAGCCTGTCGGCGCGCTTGAAAGAGCTGAAGTTGCCGCAAGGGCGGCTCAAGACCGGCACGCCGCCGCGGCTGGACGGTCGCAGCATCGACTTTTCAAAGTGCACCGAGCAGCCCGGTGACGGCATGCCCGGCGGGGCAGGGCCGATGCCGGTGTTCAGCTTCATGGGCCGCGCCGACATGCATCCGCGCCAGATGGCTTGCTGGATCACGCACACGAATGCGCGCACGCACGACATCATTCGCTCCGGCTTCGACCGCAGCCCGATGTTCACCGGGAAGATCGACGGCGTCGGTCCGCGCTATTGCCCGAGCGTCGAAGACAAGATCAACCGCTTTGCCGACAAGGAAAGCCACCAGATCTTTCTCGAGCCCGAAGGCCTGACGACCAACGAGTACTACCCGAACGGGATCTCGACCAGTCTGCCGTTCGACATTCAATACCAGCTGGTGCGCTCGATGCCGGGGCTGGAGAACGCGCACATCCTGCGGCCAGGCTACGCGATCGAGTACGACTACTTCGATCCGCGCGAACTCAGGAGCAGCTTCGAGACACGCTCGGTCAAGGGCTTGTTCTTTGCCGGACAGATCAACGGCACGACCGGCTACGAAGAGGCGGCGGCTCAAGGCTTGTTCGCCGGCATCAACGCCGCGCTGCAATGCCGCGGCGAGGATGCCTGGCTGCCGCGCCGCGACGAAGCCTACCTGGGCGTGCTGGTCGACGACCTGATCACCAAGGGTGTGACCGAGCCGTACCGCATGTTTACCAGCCGCGCCGAGTTCCGGCTGCAGCTGCGCGAGGACAACGCCGACATGCGCCTGACCGAGGCAGGGCGCAAGCTGGGCTTGGTCGACGATGCGCGCTGGGATGCTTTCAGCCGAAAGCGTGATGCTGTTTCACGTGAAACAGAGCGGCTCAAGTCGATCTGGGTGAATCCGCGCAACTTGCCGGCGGCCGAGTCGGAGCGCGTTCTGGGCAAGGCGATCGAGCATGAATACAACTTGGCCGACCTGCTGCGCCGGCCCGATGTGAACTACGAAACGCTGATGTCGCTGGATGGCGGAAAGTACAGTGCGGCCTCCGCTCTGACCGAAACCGAGATCGAGCAGATCGAGATCTCGGCCAAGTACTCCGGCTACATCGAGCGTCAGCACGACGAAGTAGAACGCGCCGCCCATTTCGAAAACCTGCGCCTGCCGGCCGACTTCGACTACGGGCAGGTCAAGGCGTTGAGTTTTGAAGTGCGCCAGAAGCTGGACAAGCACCGGCCCGAAACCTTGGGGCTGGCTTCGCGCATCTCAGGGGTGACGCCCGCAGCCATCTCGCTCTTGATGATCCATCTGCGCAAGGGCGGGCACAAAGCCTTCGCCCGAGACGCCGCGACGGAAGCTGCCACCGAGCCGCAGTCGGCCGAATGAGCGCGCCGATCGACACGCTGCGCGAAGGCGCAGCCGCACTGGGCGTTAGCTTGTCCGACCGCCAAGGCGAGCAACTGCTGGCCTACCGCACGCTGATGCTCAAGTGGAACAAGGTCTACAACCTCACCGCGGTGCGCGATCCGGCTGGCGTGATGACGCACCATCTGCTGGACAGTCTTGCCGTCATCTCGCCGTTGAAGCGTCAGTACCCAGAGCAGGGCAGGCTGTTGGACGTGGGTTCGGGTGCTGGATTGCCAGGTGTGATCATCGCGATCATGCGCCCGGACATCGACGTGAGTTGCCTGGACGCCGTTGCCAAGAAGGCGGCCTTTGTCCAGCAAGTGGCAGTCGAGTTGGAGTTGCCCAACCTCCGCGGGCTGCATGCGCGGGTCGAACTGCTGGAAGGCAGCTACGACGTCATCAGCTCGCGGGCCTTCGCTTCGCTGCCGGATTTCTTCAACGGCTCGAAGCACTTGCTGGCAGCGGACGGCGTATGGCTCGCCATGAAAGGCAAGATGCCCGCCGCCGAACTCGCTGCGCTGCCTTCCGGCGTCGCTGTGTTTCACGTGGAACAACTGACAGTCCCGGGCCTCGATGCCGAGCGCTGCATCGTCTGGGCGCGCAAAGAAGCGGTTCAGTGACGGCCTGATCCCGTAAAAGATACGGCACCGCCGGCAAAAGCCGGCGGCCGAACGGCCCTCCGCGCGCCGGCCTCGCTTAGACTCGACGCCTCTCCTTGGCTCTCTTCTTCGAGGCAAATTCCATGTTTGGCATCGCTGACTACGGCGCATTTGTCGTCGCCATCATCCTGTTCCTCCTGATTCCCGGCCCGGGCAACCTGGCGCTGATCACCTCGACCAGCAAAGGCGGAATCCGCGGTGGACTGGCAGCGACGGCAGGCCTGATCGCTGGCGACCAATGCCTGTTGTGGGCTGCGGTGGCTGGTGTGTCGGCAGTTCTGGCTGCTTACCCGACGGCTTTCAAGGCGGTGCAATGGCTGGGTGCGGCGTATCTGGCGTGGCTCGGCATCAAGATGCTGCTCGCCAAGCCCGGCTCGGCGCCCATCCTCAACATCAAGCCGAGGCATTTCTTCCGTCAGGCCTTCACGATCACCCTGCTGAACCCGAAGGCCATCGTGTTCTATATGGCGTTCTTCCCGCTGTTCGTCGATCCGGCGCGGCATCAAGGGGTGATCACCTTCGGTGCGATGGCGGTGACGATCGCTGCGCTGACCTTCATCTACGGCCTGACCTCGACGCTGCTCACGCACTTTCTCGCCGAGCGCATCCGTGCCAACCGTCGCATCTCCGACACGCTCGAAAAGCTGGCTGGCGTTTTCCTGATCGCCTTCGGCATCAAGCTCGCGATTTCGCGCTGACCGATCCCCTGAACTGACATGGCCAAGATTTTCTGTATTGCCAACCAAAAGGGCGGCGTCGGCAAGACCACCACCACCGTCAACCTTGCCGCAGGCTTGGCCAAGGTGGGGCAGCGCGTGCTGATGATCGACCTCGATCCCCAAGGCAATGCGACCATGGGTTCGGGCATCGACAAGCGCGAGCTGGAGTTGACGGTGTACGACGTGCTGCTCGAATCGGCCTCGGTGGCCGAGGCGCGCGTCAAGTCGGACAAGCTGATCGAAGGCGGCTGCAGCTACGACGTGCTGGGTGCCAACCGCGAACTGGCCGGCGCAGAAGTGGAAATGGTCGCACTCGACCGCCGCGAAAAGCGCCTGCGCACCGCATTGGCGGCCGTCGGTGCCGAATACGACTTCGTGCTGATCGATTGCCCGCCGAGCCTGAGCCTGCTCACGCTCAACGGCCTGTGCGCCGCCCATGGCGTGATCGTGCCGATGCAGTGCGAGTACTTCGCGCTCGAAGGGCTGACCGACCTGGTCAACACCATCAAGCAGGTGCACGCCAATCTCAACAAGAACCTGCAGATCATCGGCCTGCTGCGCGTGATGTTCGATCCGCGCATCACGCTGCAGCAGCAGGTGAGCGAGCAGCTCAAGTCCCACTTCGGCGACAAGGTGTTCGATACGGTGATCCCGCGCAACGTGCGGCTGGCCGAGGCGCCGAGCTACGGGCTGCCGGGCGTGGTGTTCGATCCGGCCGCCCGGGGCAGCCAGGCATTCGTTGCCTTTGCGCAGGAGCTGGTCGAGAAGCTGCCGCCTGCGAGCGCATTCGCTTCCGGCGCCGTCGCACCGCCGATTGCGCCGGTCGAGCGCATCGCGCCGGACCTGGCCGTTCCCGAGGATGTGCTCGCGCCCGCGCCCGCCTCCGACTCCACCCCCGAAAAAAGCCTCTGACGCCCGCCCCGAATCGGCACGGCGCTATCAAGTTCGTAGCAAATGACAGTTTCCCGCATCCTGCTGTTGCCGGGTTGGCAGAACAGCGGCCCCGGCCATTGGCAGACCCTCTGGGAGTCGATCCATGGCGATCGCCGCGTCGAGCAGCACGAATGGATGCGCCCGCTGCGCGGCGACTGGTCCGCACGGCTCGAGGAAGAAGTGCTGGCGGCTCCCGGTCCGGTGGCCTTTGCCGCGCACAGCCTTGGCTGCATCCTCGTCGCCGCCTGGGCCGCGCATTCGCGCAACACGCACAGGGTGCGCGGCGCATTGCTGGTGGCGCCAGGCGACCTGGAGCGCGACGATCTGCGGCAACTGATTCCCGGCTGGGCGCCGATCGTGCGGCAGCCGCTGCCGTTCCCGGCGGTGCTCATCGCCGCCAACGACGACCCGTATTGCGAGGCCTCGCGCTCGCAGCAACTGGCCAGCGACTGGGGCGCACGCTTCGTCGATGCCGGCAAGGGCGGTCACCTGAACGCCGAATCCGGCCTGGGCGACTGGCCCGAAGGCCGGCAACTCCTGAACGACATTTCGAAAGACAAGAACTGATGGCGACCAAGAAACCCAAGGGCCTCGGCCGCGGACTCGAAGCGCTGCTCGGCCCGACGGCCGCGCCTGCCGCCGATCACAACGGTGCCGGCACGGAAGAGGGCGGCGCGCCGCCGAACCCGACCACGCTGATGCTCGACCAGATGGTGGCCGGCGTGTACCAGCCGCGCACGCGCATGGACGAGGGCGCGCTCTACGAGCTGGCCGAGAGCATCAAGGTGCAGGGCATCATGCAGCCGATCCTGGTGCGCCGGCTCGATGCCGAATCGGCCGCCGCCAAGAACGCCGAGTACGAAATCATCGCGGGCGAACGGCGCTTTCGTGCCGCCAAGCTCGCGGGCCTGGACAGCGTGCCGGTGCTGGTGCGCGACGTGCCCAACGAGGCCGCGGCGGCCATGTCGCTGATCGAGAACATCCAGCGCGAAGACCTCAATCCGCTCGAAGAGGCCCAAGGCCTGCAACGCCTGGTCGCCGAGTTTGGGCTCACTCACGAAATGGCGGCGCAGGCCGTGGGCCGCTCGCGCAGCGCGGCCAGCAATCTGTTGCGCCTGCTGAACCTGGCCGAACCCGCGCAGCTGATGCTGATGGCCGGCGACATCGACATGGGCCACGCCCGTGCGTTGCTCTCACTGGACCGCGGCACGCAGATCACGGCGGCCAACCAGATCGCCGCCAAGAAGATGTCGGTGCGCGAAGCCGAGGCGCTGGTGAAGAAGCTGGCGGCCGAATTCACCCTCACGCCATCCCGCCGCGGCAACGCCGGCGAGAAGTCGCGCGACCTGCAGCGCGTGGAAGAAGAGCTGGCCGACCTGCTCACCGCCGAGGTCGAGGTGCGGATCAAGAAGCGCACGAAGCGCGGCGAAAGCGGCGAACTGGCGATCCATTTCGGCTCCATCGAAGCGCTCAACGGATTGATCGAGCGCATCCGTCGAACGGCCTAGTTTTGAAATCGGCATGGGTCATTCGTTCGATTGATTCCTGTAATCCTTTGCGCGTATCCTCGACCGCTGGTTTTTCCACCCCAGATCTGAAAACAGAGGGAGTCCTGTCATGACGTTCACCAAATTCCCGCTCGCGGCCATCGCCGTGGGTGCCCTTCTCCTCACCGGCTGCGCGACCACCGACATGCAGATGGGCAGCCAGTCGGCCAAAACCATGGCCACCGGCAGCGCCGCCGGTTCGTCCACCGCCGGCGAGAGCAGCCAGCTCGAGCGCTGCGAATCGCCGCTCGGCACGGTCTCGCTGATCGAGAACGTCAACTCGGGCTGGTACACCATCCTCACCGGCGAATATCGCCTGCCGCCTACTGCAAACCTGTTGCGTTTGCTGGTGCAGCAGTCGAACTGCTTCGTCGTGGTCGAACGCGGCGCAGCTGGCATGAACGCCATGACGCGCGAACGCGCGCTGCAGCAGTCGGGGGAAATGCGTGGCGGCAGCAATTTCGGCCGCGGCCAGATGGTCGCATCCGACTACGGCCTGTCGCCCGAGATCGTGTTCAGCAACAGCGATGCCGGCGGCATCGGCGGTGCCCTCGGCGGCCTCGTGGGTGGCGGCCGTGGCCGTGCGCTCGCAGCCGTCGGTGGCAGCCTGCAGACCAAGGAAGCCAGCGCGCTGCTGACCCTCATCGACAACCGCTCGGGCGTGCAGGTCGCGGCCTCCGAAGGCAGCGCCTCCAAGACCGACTTCGGCGCCTTTGGCGGCCTGGCCGGCCGCAGCGGCGCCGGTGGCCTGGGTGGCTACACCAACACGGCACAGGGCAAGGTGATTGCCGCCGCGTTCATGGACGCCTTCAACCAGATGGTCCGGTCGCTGCGCAACTACAAGGCGCAGACCGTGCGCGGCCAGGGCCTCGGCGGTGGCGGCCGACTCGGCGTGGACGGCGGTGCGGCGCCTTCGCAAACCTACGTGCCGCCGGAGCAGGCACCGGCACGTCGCCGCAAGTAAAAACGCTGGCCTTCGCGCCACGAAAAAGCCCGGCGCTCTCGCGAGCCGCCGGGCTTTTTTGCATGTGACGCAGACGAATCAGAGGCTGAAGATCTTCCCCGGATTCATGATGTTCTTCGGATCGAGCGCGCGCTTGATCGTACGCATCATGTCGATCGCGCCGACGCCTGCCTCGGTCACCAGGAAGTCCATCTTGTGCAGCCCCACGCCGTGCTCGCCGGTGCAGGTGCCTTCGAGCGCCAGCGCGCGCGTCACCAGCTTGTGGTTGAGTTCTTCGGCTTTCACGCGCTCTTCGGGAATGTTCGGGTCGAGCAGGTAGCCGAAGTGGAAATTGCCGTCGCCCACGTGGCCGACGAGGAAGTAGGGGATGCCGCTCGCATCCGCCTCGGCCACCGAATCGAGCAGGCAATCGGCCAGGCGCGAGATCGGCACGCAGGTGTCGGTGGAAATCACGCGGCAGCCCGGGCGCGACTGCACCGCCGCAAAGTAGCTGTTGTGCCGCGCGGTCCACAGCCGCGTGCGTTCTTCCGGCGTGCTGGCCCATTCGAAGGCATTGCCGCCGTGGCCGCTCGCGAGCTCCTGCACCGTCTCGGCCTGTTCCTTCACGCCGGCCGGCGAGCCGTGGAATTCCATCAGCAGCATCGGCTCTTCGCGCAGGTTCAGCTTGGCGTAGGCGTTCACCATGCGCACCGTGTTCACGTCGATCAGTTCCACGCGCGCGATCGGCACGCCGAGCTGGATCGTCTCGATGGTGGTGCGCACCGCGGCCTCGATGCTCGGGAACGAGCAGATCGCGGCCGACACGGCCTCAGGCAGCGGGTAGATGCGCAGCGTGACTTCGGTGACCACGCCCAGCGTGCCCTCGCTGCCCACCATCAGGCGCGTGAGGTCGTAGCCTGCGGACGACTTCTTCGCGCGCGTGCCGGTGCGGATGACTTCACCCGCAGCCGTCACCACTTCGAGCGCCAGCACGTTCTCGCGCATCGTGCCGTAGCGCACCGCGTTCGTGCCGCTCGCTCGCGTGGCCGTCATGCCGCCGATGGAGGCGTCCGCGCCCGGGTCGATGGGAAAGAACAGGCCCGTGCTCTTGATCTCTTCGTTGAGCTGCTTGCGCGTGACGCCCGGCTGCACCGTCACCGTGAGGTCGTCGGCGTTGATCGACAGCACCTTGTTCATGCGCGACACGTCGATGCTGATGCCGCCCTGCACCGCCAGCAGGTGGCCTTCGAGCGAGGAGCCGACGCCGAAGGGAATGACCGGCACGCTGTGCTCGCCTGCGAGCTTGACCGCATCGGCCACATCCTGCGTGCTCTCGGCGAACACCACGGCCGAGGGCGGCGGCGCATCGAACGAGGATTCGTCGCGCCCGTGCTGGGTGCGCACCGCCATCGCCGTGGAACAGTTGGCGCCGAAGCGCGCCTTCAGCCCGTCGATCAGGCTGGCGGGGACGTCGCGCAGATGAAGCGCCGGCATCAGGTGCGAGGTTTGGGTGGGGGCGTTCATCGGGAGTCTCCTGACGGGTGAGGGGGATCGGCCATTTTACGGAGCGAGCACCATAATGCGCTTCGGAAAAAATGATGAACCCCACGACCCTCAGTGCCCTCGCGGCCTTCCCCTCGCAACTGGAGGCCCACTACGCGGCCATTCCCGAGGCTTTCAGGCACTGGGCGCCGCCTTCGTGGGAGGGTGTGCCCAGCGAGGCCTTCACCGCCATCGAGCAGCTGTGCCATGTGCGGGACATCGAGATCGAGGGCTACCACGTGCGCTTTCGGCGCACGCTCGCCGAGAGCCGCCCGACGCTGGCCTCGATCGACAGTGAACCGCTCGCCATCGAGCGCAACTACGGCGCTGCCGACGCGAAGCAGGTGCTGGCCGATTTCCGCCTCGCACGCGTGCAGACGATGGAGATCGTCTCGTCGCTCACCGATGCGCAACTCGCGCGCACGGCCGTGTTCGAGGGCTACGGCCCGCTCACGATGCGCAGCCTCGTCCACTACCTCTGCAGCCACGACCAGCAGCATCTTGCAGGCCTGCAATGGCTGGCCGGCAAGATCGACGCATCGACCGTTGCGGCATAAACAAACAGGAGCGCCCATGGGCAACCGACTTTCCCAGATCGCCACCCGCACCGGCGACGACGGCACCACCGGCCTCGGCGACAACACCCGCGTGCCCAAGGACCATCTGCGCGTGCATGCGATGGGCGACGTGGACGAGCTCAATTCGCAGATCGGCGTGCTGCTCTGCGAGCCCATGCCCGAGGCCGTGCGCGAGCTGCTGGTCGACGTGCAGCACCAGCTCTTCAACCTGGGCGGCGAACTCTCGATGCCGGGTTTCACGCTGCTCAAGCCCGAGGCGCTGCTGCAGCTGGACAACGCGCTGGCCGACCACAACGCCGCCTTGCCGCGCCTGGCCGAATTCATCCTGCCGGCCGGCACGCGCGCCGCCTCGCTCGCGCACGTGTGCCGCACCGTGGCGCGGCGGGCCGAGCGCGCAGTGGTGGCGCTCGGTGCCACCGCGGAACTCAACGACGCATTGCGCCAGTACCTCAATCGGCTCAGTGACCTGCTCTTCGTGCTCGCGCGTGTGCTCAACCGCATGGACGGCGGCGACGACGTGTACTGGAAGAGCGAGCGCATGGCGCGTGCCGCAGCCGCCGATGCCAACGACCAAGAAGGAAGCCCGTCATGAAGATGCCCACGCACACCTTTGCGCTTGCAGCAGCGCTCCTCCTGCTGCCCACTGCCGCGGTTCACGCGCAGAGCGCCGACAACCCGCCCAAGGCACAGCGCGCCCACACGCTCAAGGCGCCGCCGCGCGACAGCAAGGTGGTGAGCGGCGTGCAGCGCGGCACCAACGCCGCAGGCCGTGGCATCGACCGCGCCGACAGCGCCACGCGGCGCGGCGTGAACAACGTGTCGGCCCGCGCCAGCCGGCCGGTGCGCAACGTTGGCGAGGCCTTCGGCCGCAAGCTCGCGCCCGGCTCCAGCGGACGTGCCGCGCCGCCGCCTGTGGGGCCGCAGGGCAGCGCGCCCTGACGGCTTGCCGCCTGGGCCTCAACGCCAGCCCGCAGCCTTGAACTGGTCCGCCAGCTGCTGCGCGACCTTCGCGTAGCCCTGTGCATTGGCGTGGATGCGGTCCGAGCGCAGCGACGCATCCGACAGCACGCCCGAATACACATTGGCCACGAGCAGCGCCTGCCCCGACTTAGCGACCTCCTCGTAGAAGGGCGCATCGCTGAGCGAGCCAACGACCGCGCGCATCGCGTCGGGCGCGGCGTCGCCAGCAGCGCCACATACGGCGTGTGTTCGCGCGCCTGGCTCACGAGCGTCGCGATGTTGTCGCGCGTGGCCGATGCCGACACGCCGCGCAGCATGTCGTTGCCGCCGATGCCGATCAGGATCGCGTCGTAGCTGCCCGCCGCCAGCAGCGACGGCAGGCGCTGCAACGCGCCGGCCGAGGTATCGCCGTTGACACCCGCGTTCTCGATCTGCCAGCCGGTGATCTCGCCCAGCTTCACGGGCCATGAAGCGTCGGGCGGCGCGCCGTAGCCGAAGGTGAGGCTGTCGCCGATCGCCAGCACGCGAGCATCGGATTTCAGCGCGGCGGCGGAAGGCTTGCGCTTGCCGCAGGCAGCCAGCGCGACCGCGGCGGGCACGCCGCACATCAGTTGGAGGAGGTGTCGTCGTTTCATGGAGCGCGCAGCTTAAACGCGGGCGGCGCGCCCGCCGGCATTGACCCCTCGCTTGCTCGGAAAGCGCATAAGCCTCCCCGTTTTTGTTCGTTCCCCGGTCAGGGGACGCGGCGAAGAATCGTTGCCCTGCACGCTCTTTCATCACCGGGGTACAACACCATGCCGCTGCTCAATCGCCATCGCTTCCTGCGCCATGTGGTCGCACTCTCCGCCGTGCTCCTGGCGACGCCCTTCGCAGCGCTTGCTGCGCCGGCCACCGGCGAGCCGGTGTGGTTCGGCGTGAGCGGCCCGCTCACCGGGCAGAACGCGCAGTACGGTGCGCAGTGGAAGGCGGGCTTCGACCTTGCGCTCGACCACATCAATGCGCAGGGCGGCATCCACGGCCGGCCGCTCGCCTACAACTTCGAGGACAGCCAGAGCGATCCACGCCAGTCGGTGGCCATCGCGCAGAAGCTGGTGAACGACAAGCGCGTGCTCATCGAGCTCGGCGATTTCTCGAGCCCCGCCTCGATGGCCGCCTCGCCGATCTACCAGCGAGCGGGGCTGGTGCAACTGGGTTTCACCAATTCGCATCCCGACTTCACCAAGGGCGGCGACTACATCTGGAGCCCGTCGATCAGCCAGGCCGATGCGCAGCCGCTGCTTGCCGACCTCGCGGTGAAGACGCTGGGCTTCAAGCGCATCGCGGTGCTCTACCTCAACACCGACTGGGGCCGCACCAGCAAGGATGTGCTCGTGAAGGCCGCGCAGGAACGCGGCGCGCAGCTCGCCATCGCCGAGGGCTACCAGCCCGATGAGAAAGACTTCCGCTCGACGCTGGTGCGCGTGCGCGACGCCAACCCCGACGGACTGGTGCTGATCTCCTACTACCCCGACGGTGCGCTCATCGCCGGCCAGGTGCGCAGCGTGGGACTGAAGCAGCCGATCGCGGCGGTGGGTTCCGTGTATTCGCCGAAGTTCATCGAGCTCGGCGGCGCGGCCGTGAATGGCATCCACACCAACACCGCCTTCTTCCCCGAGGAGCCGCGCGCCGAGGTGCAGGAGTTCGTGAAGAGCTTCCGTACCAAGTACAGCAAGGAACCCGACGCCTTCAACGCCTATGCCTACGACGCCGTGGTGTACGCAGCCGCCGCGCTGCGCCAGGCTGGCCCGAAGGCCGACCGCAAGGCCGTGCGCGATGCGTTCTACAAGATCAAGGACGTGCCCAGCGTCATCTTCGGCAAGGCCAGCTTCGACGCGCAGACGCGCCGCGTGATCGGCGTGAAGAGCGTGAACCTGGTGGTGAAGGACGGCAAGTGGGCGCAGATCGACGAGAAGGCGGCTGTGGCGTCTTCGAAATGAGTGGCCTCCCGCGTTGTTCCCTCTCCCGCTTGCGGGAGAGGGCCAGGGTGAGGGATTGGGCCTTCGACGAACAACTGGCCTTCGCAATCGCCGCCGCACCCTCACCCCAACCCTCTCCCGCAAGCGGGAGAGGGAGCAAGGCAGGCAGCACCTCATGAGCTTCACCTCGTTCTTCGACTACACGGTCAACGGCCTGATCATCGGCAACATCTATGCGTTGCTGGCGGTCGGGCTCGCGCTGATCTTCGGCGTCTCGCACCTGATCAACTTCGCGCACGGCTCGGTCTACACCGTGGGCGCGTACATCGGCTGGGCCAGCATCACCTACCTGCACACGCCGCTGCCGGTGACCATCGCGCTGGTGGTGCTGGGGTCGGGTGCGCTCGGCATGCTGATCGAACGCGTGGGGCTTCGACCGCTGCAGGGGGCCGCGCGCATCGCGCCGCTGCTGGCCACCATCGGCATCAGCTTTGTGCTCGACATCCTCGTGCAGCTGGTCTTCAGCCCCGACCCGCGCTCGCTGCCCACGCAGCTGCCCGACTGGCGCCTCAAGATCGGCACCGGCACCATCGGCGCGCTCGACCTCTTGATCGCGGGCATCGGCATCGCGAGCGCGGCGGTGCTGTTCCTCTTCCTGCGTTTCACGAAACTCGGCTGGGCCGTGCGCGCCACCGCGCAGGACCGCGATGCGGCGCAGCAGATGGGCGTCGACGTCGACCGCGTGAACCAGACGGTGTTCGCCATCGCCGCCGCGCTGGGCGGGCTCTCGGGCCTGCTGGTGGGCATGTACTACAACAACATCAGTCCGGCGATGAGTTTCCAGGCGACGCTCAAGGGCGTGGTGGCCACGGTGGTCGGCGGCGTGGGCAATGTGCCGGGCGCCATCGTCGGCAGCCTGCTGCTGGGGCTGATCGAGAGCTATGGCGTGGCGATCCTCGGCACGCCGTATCGCAACCTCTTCGCCTTCGCGTTGCTGCTGGTCATCCTGGTGTGGAAGCCGAACGGGCTCTTCGGACGCAAGCGCGCGCTGCCGCCCGAGCCGCTCACCGGCACCTTCATCGCGCCGAGCAAGCCGTGGCATGTGCCGCGACGGTTGCTGCTCGCGCTCTTTGCCGCAGCGGTCGCGTTGCCGTTCTTCGATCCATCGCCGTACCTGCTGCAGACGCTCACCAATGCGTGGCTGTACGGCGCATTGGCGCTGAGCCTCACGCTGGTGGCCGGAACCATCGGGCAGATCTCGCTCGGCCATGCGGGGTTGCTGGCCATCGGTGCGTATGCGTCGTCGCTGCTGGTGCTCGACCTTCACCTGCCGGTCGGCACGGGCATCGTGCTCGCGGGCATCCTCACTTCGCTGATCGGCACCGCATTGATCTTCCCGGCGTTCCGGTTGCGCGGGCACTACGTGTCGATCGCCACGCTGGGCATCGGCGAGATCGTGGCGCTCACCATCCTCAACTGGGAGAGCCTCACGCGCGGGCCCATCGGCGTCTCGGGCATTCCTCCGCTCTCGCTGTTCGGCCGCGATGCGTCGTCGAACGAGGCGATCTACTGGGCCTCGTTCGGCGCGATGGTGCTGCTGGCCTTGCTGCAGTGGCGCCTGTTGCGCTCGCACCTGGGCCGCACCTTCCGCGCGGTGCGCGAAGACGAGGTGGCTGCGCGCGCCTACGGCGTGAGCCCCGACCGCTACAAGGCGCTGGCCTTCGGCTTCGGCGGCTTCGCGGCCGGCGTGAGCGGTGCCTTCACCGCGCACATGTATTCGTACATCAACCACGAGACCTTCGGCTCGCAGATATCGATCCTCGCGCTCACGATGGTGATCCTGGGGGGCCTGGGGAACATCAGCGGCGCACTGCTGGGTGCAGTCGCGCTCGTGAGCCTCCCCGAGCTGTTCCGCGTGACGGCCGAGTACCGGATGCTGATCTACGGCGTCGCGTTGCTGCTTCTCATCCGATTCCGCCCGCAGGGTCTGCTGGGCACTGTCTGAAGAAAGAACCACACACCATGAGCCACCTCAACGACTACCTCGCCGAGAAACGCGCCGCCGTGCTGGCACGCAATGCCGCCGTCGAAGCGGGCACCGCACAGCCTGTGCAACTCAAGGCCAGCGTGAAGGCCGAGGGCCGCAGCGGCGTGCGGCGCCTGCGCATCCGCGAGCACCAGGTCATCAGCGACAGTCCGTCCGATTTCGCGGGCTATAACCTGGGGCCCAGTTCGCCGGAGCTGCAGCTGGGCGTGCTCGGCACCTGCGTCACGCACATCTTCCTGATCCAGGCGGCCGAGCGCCAGGTGCCGCTCGAAAGCCTCGAGGTCGAAGTGACCGGCCTCATCGATCCGCGCGGCGGCAAACCCGGCCACGAGAAGACGCCGATCTGGCCGCACGAGATCGGCTACACGGTCCACATCGATTCGCCCGCGAGCCGCGAAGAGATCGACGCGCTGTTCGAAGCGGTGGAGCGCAACTGCCCGATCCTCAACCTGCTGCGCAACCCGCAGACGATTCGCGCCGAGGTGAAGCTCATCAACTCGAAGGCAGAAGCGGCGAATGCGCCGCAGGAAGCGGGCGATGCCATCGCTGCTTGAGATCCGCGGCATCACGCGCCGCTTCGGCGGGCTGACCGCGGTGAACGCGGTCGACCTGCAGGTGGGCGAGGGCGAACTGCTCAGCGTGATCGGGCCGAACGGGGCGGGGAAAACCACGCTCTTCAACCTCGTGACGGGCCTGGACCGGCCCGATGCGGGGCAGGTGATTTTCGATGGGCAAGACATCACCGGATTGCCGGCAGAGCAGCTCGCGCAACGCGGCCTCGCGCGCACCTTCCAGCATGGCCGGGTGTTCGCGAACCTCTCGGTGCTCGACAACGTATTGGTCGGCGCACACACGCGGCTGCGCGCCGTGAAACCGCGTGTCGGCGGCGTGCCGGGCCTGGGCGCGCTGGCCGAGCTGGCGCTCGCGCTGCTACAGCCTTCCGCCGTGCGGCGCGAGGAAGAAGCGCTGCGCAAGGACGCGCTCGAGATCATCGCGCTCTTCGGCGAACGGCTCGCGCCGCGCATCGACCATCCCGCGTACAGCCTTTCGTACGCGAACCGCCGCCGCGTCGAGATCGCACGCGCGCTCGCGCTCAGGCCGCGCCTGCTGCTGCTCGACGAGCCCACGGCCGGCATGAACGAAAGCGAGACCGCGGAGATGCTGGAGATCATTCGCGGCCTCAAGTCGCGCGGCCAGACCATCCTGCTGATCGAGCACAAGCTGGACCTCGTGATGCAGCTGTCGGACCGCGTGGCCGTACTCGACGATGGCCGCAAGATCGCCGAAGGATTGCCCGACGACGTGCGCAACGACCCCGCGGTGATCGAGGCGTACCTCGGCCATCGCCATGTCGGCGAGACGCAGGCGCAGCAGGCAGAGGCGGTGCCCGCATGATCGCCACCGTCGCCCGCTCCGGTCTTGCGCCCTCTCCCCTGCGGGGAGAGGGTTGGGATGAGGGCCTGCCGGAACGCACGACCGCGCCCGCTTCCAGCGGCGCCAGGCAGCCGCTGCTCCAGCTCAAGAAGGTCAACAGCTTCTACGGCCCGGTGCAGGCCCACTTCGACCTCGACATCGAAGTGCGCAAGGGCCAGATCGTGAGCCTGCTCGGCGGCAACGCGAGCGGCAAGTCGACCACGATGAAGATCGTGCTCGGCCTGCTCAAGCCGCGCTCGGGCGAAGTGAATTTCAACGGCGAATCGATGCTCGGCCTCGGCACGCCGCAGATCATCCGCAAGGGCATCGGCTCCGTGCCCGAGGCGCGCCGGCTTTTTCCCGCGATGACCGTGCGCGAGAACCTGCTGATGGGCGCCTACGCGCGCAGCGACCGCAAGGCCGTCGCCGAAGACCTCGAACGCATGCTCGAGCTGTTCCCGCGCGTGGCCGAGCGCATCGAGTTCCAGGCCGGCACGCTCTCGGGCGGCGAGCAGCAGATGGTGGCGATGGCGCGCGCGCTCATGGGCCGGCCGCAACTCATCTGCATGGACGAGCCGACGATGGGCCTGTCGCCGCTGTACGTCGACAAGGTGCTCGAACTCATCGCGCGCATCAACGGCCAGGGCGTTTCGGTCTTCATGGTCGAGCAGAACGCGAGCCTGGCGCTGCAGATCGCGCACCACGGCTATGTGCTGCAGACCGGGCGCATCGTGCTCTCGGGGCCGGCGCGCGAACTGCTGGCCGATGCGCGCATCCGCGATGCCTACCTCGGCGGCGAGGGCGCTGCCCGCACCGCCTCCTGAATGAACGAACGCACACAGGGAGAACCCACCATGGCATTGAAACTCGACCACATCGTGATCGCGGTGCACGACCTCGAACGCACCATCGCCGACTACGGCGCGCTGGGCTTTCACGTGGTGCGCGGCGGCGACCATCCGGGCCGCGCCACGCACAACGCGCTGGTGGTGTTCGAAGACGGCAGCTACTTCGAACTGATCGCATGGCGCGAGCCGTCGCCATCGGAGCGCTGGTGGCAATTGCTGCAACGCCACGGCGAAGGCATCGTCGATTTCGCTCTGCTGCCGCGCGATACAGCCATCACCGTGGCCGATGCGAAAGCGCGCGGGCTCGTGCTCGAGGGCCCGCTCGATGGCGGCCGTGTGCGCCCCGACGGCGAGCGCCTGCGCTGGCAGACGGCGCGCGCGCCTTCGGCCGACTTGCCCTTCCTGTGCGGCGATCTCACGCCGCGCCACCTGCGCGTGCCCGAGGGCGGGGTGCGCGTGCATGCCAACGGCACGCTCGGCGTGGCAAGCCTCGCGGTCGCGGTGCGCGACCTGGACGCCACGCTCGCCCGCTACCGCGCGCTGCTGGGCACGGTGTCCGACGATGCCGCCACGCACATCGGCGAACCCGTGGCCGTGCCCGGCAGCCATGTGCGCGTGGCGGTCATTGCGCTGGGCGGCAGCGTGCTGGTGCTGTCGTCGCCTCGCGAGAGCGCCGCCGTCGAGAAGCATGGCGGCGATGCGCTTTCGCAGCGGCTGGTGGCGCGCGGCGAAGGGCCCTACGCGGTGGTTCTGCACACCGACGAGCCGAAGTCCACCGGCGTGCTCGACCTGGCGGGCACGCATGGCGCGCTGATCGAACTCGACCTGCCGCCGCTCGATCTTCAGGTGAAGCACGGCGCGCGCAACGACCCGGTCAATAGCGTGGTCGGAGGCTGACGGCAGGTCTTTCCGCCGCAGCGTCTCCCGGCGCTCAAGTCGCCGCGCCGCGGCCCAGATGCGCCTTGCGAAGTTCGGCCTGCATCTTCTTTTGCAGTGCCGGCCCGCCTTTTTCGAGCGCCGCCGCGGGCGCGCCGCTCTGCTTGGTGACCGGTGCGTACTTGCGCCCCCAGATGCCGATCTGCGTCACCACCGGCAGCAGGTCGATGCCCATCGGCGTGAGGCTGTAGATGGCCTTCTGCTTGTGCGTCGGGTCGTCGGTCTTGCTGAGCACGCCGTGCTCGACGAGCTTGCCCAGGCGCTCGGTCAGGATGTTCGAGGAGATGCCTTCCTCGGACTGCAGGAACTCTCTGAAATGCCGCTTGCCGGCAAACATCATGTCGCGAACGATCAACAGGCTCCAGCGATCGCCGAAGACTTCAAGCGCGAGGTTGATCGGGCAGAGCGATTTCTGTTGGGTGGCCATCGGGGCTTCGGTGTGTTTGCAAAACTGCTTGCATTTTCGCATCGGTTTTCGGACACTGGAGACTGCTTGCATTTCAAGAGCAGTTGTCCAGACCGGCACTCAGGAGAAGCACCATGCGAAAGCTCATATTGCAGATGCAGATGTCCGTCGATGGCTATGTCTCGCCGGCCAATGGCAGCCTCGACTGGCAGGTCTGGGGTTGGGGCGACCGCTGGGCCTGGGACGACAAGCTGAAGACGTTCTTCAACCAGGTCTTCGAGGGCGTCGACACCATCCTGCTGAGCCGCAAGATCGTGGAAGAGGGCTACCTCGAGCACTGGGGCCGCGCCGCGAAGAACTATCCGGCCAACACGCAGTTCGCTTTCGCGCAGAAGGTGGCCGATGCGCAGAAGGTCGTGCTCACCGACAAGCTCAAGGCTTCGCGCTGGGAGCGCACCGTCATCGCGAGCGGTGGCCTGGCCGAAGAGGTGAATGCGCTCAAGCGGCAGGAGGGCAAGGACATCCTCGTCATCGGGGGTGTCGGGTTCGCGTCGTCGCTCGTGACCGAGGGGCTGGTCGACGAGTTCCAGTTCTTCGTCAATCCCACCGCCGTGGGCGCGGGGCGCTCGGTGTTTCACGACCAGCGCAAGGGGCACGCATTGCGTCTGCTCGGGTCGACTGGCTACGAATGCGGCGTCGTGGTCAACCGCTACGCGCCGCGGTGAAGGACAACGCGCCGCCCCGATACCAGCGCTTACCTGATTTCACCTGACGGCGACCTGAAGTGCGCCGGGCAGACACAACCGCGGCACACAATGAACTCGTCATCAACGCATGAAGGAGTTCCAGATGAACATCAATTCGAAGAGCATGGCCGTCGCTGCTGCGGCGCTCGCGATGTGCATGGCAGCGGGAAGCGCCTTCGCGCAAGACCGCCGCTTCGACGGACGGCCCGGCGACGGGCGTGACGATCGCAACGGGCGTGCCGAACAACGGCACGACAACGATCGGGGAGACCGCCATTTCGATCGCCGCGGTCCGCACCGCGACTACCGCGGCAACCAGGACTTCCGCGATGGCCGCCAGTTCGATCGCCGTGGCTTCCCGCAGCCGCATGCCGAATGGCGCCGTGGTGGCCGTGTGCCGGCCGAGTACCGGGGCCGCAACTACGTGGTGAACGACTACCGTGCCTATCGCCTGCAGCCGCCGCCCCGTGGGTATCAATGGGTCGGCGTGGGTGGTGACTACGTGCTCGCCGCCATTGCCACCGGCCTGATCGCGCAGATCATCGCGGGCCAGTAAGCCGTTCGCCCGGCCTCATGTGAAAGCCGCCACAGGTTGCTGTGGCGGCTTTTCTTTGTCTGGTGTTTGTCAGGCCAGCGCGGTGGACGCCGACTGGGCGCATACGTTGCGCCCGGTGATGGTGAGGCGAAGGCCGCCGCCGTGCCACTCGAGCCAGTTGAGGCCCACATACGCCTCGATGTCGTTGTCGTCGATGCGGTCGGCCTGGCGGCTCTGCAGGAGTTCCACCGTGGCGGGCAGCGCACGTTTCAACCGTTCTCGTCGCTCCGCCGCATCGGCCGCCTTCTGGGCGGCCCTGATTTGCTGTTGCTGCTGCTGCGGGGTCGATGCCATTGCTGATCCGTTCCGGAAGCCAAGGAATTAACCCGAATGTACGCCCCTTGTGTGAAGCCGTACGCTTTCTTTTGAGCCCTGCCGTTTTCGCAGTACCCGCCACGCAACAGCACTCGCGGCGGGGCTAGATTTCGTAGTGGGACGCCTTGACCTCGTCCCCCAGCGCCTTCTCGACGATGGCACGCGTCAGGGTCGGCGCGAATGACTCGATGAAGGCATAGACGTACTTGCGCAGATAGTTGCCGCGGCGCACCGCGAGCTTGGTGAGGTTGATGCCGAACAGGCGCCCCGCATCGATCGCGCGCAGCTGCGTGTCGCGCTCCGCCTCATAGGCCACGCCGGCCACGATGCCTACGCCAAGGCCCAGGGTCACGTAGGTCTTGATCACGTCGGCATCCATCGCGGCGAGCACGATGTTGGGCTGCAGCCCGCGCGCCTCGAATGCTTCGTCGATGCGCGATCGGCCGGTGAAGCCCGTGTCGTAGGTGATCAGCGGATAGCGCGTGAGCGCCTCCAGCGACAGTGGTGCGTCCAGCAGCGGATGGCCCGGCGGCACGATCACCGAATGCGTCCAGCGGTAGCAGGGCAGGGCGACCAGTTGCGGGTAGTCGCCCAGCGCCTCGGTGGCGATGCCCACGTCGGCCTCGCCGTCGATCAGCATCTGCGCGATCTGCTTGGGCGAGCCCTGGTGCAGGTGCAGTTTCACGTTCGGGAACTGCGCGCGAAATTCCTGCACGGCCACCGGCATCGCATAGCGCGCCTGCGAGTGCGTGGCCGCAATGGAGAGCAGCCCGCTTTGCTGCGCGACGAACTCCTGCCCCGCATGCCGCAGGTTGCTGCTCTCCAGCAGCATGCGCTCGATGATCGGCAGCACGTGGCCGCCCGGCTCGGTGAGGCCCGTGAGCCGCTTGCCGGCGCGCACGAAGAGCTCGATGCCGAGCTCCTCCTCGAGTTCGCGGATCTGCCGGCTCACGCCGGGCTGCGAGGTGTGAAGGGTGTGAGCGACTTCGGTCAGGTTGAAGCCGCAACGAACGGCCTCGCGTACCGAGCGCAGTTGTTGGAAGTTCATCTGGCGCCGAGGTGTCATCCGGACCCCGGAGTGGGCCCGACCGGCGATTCTCTGCAGAAGCGCTTATGCAGGGAACGATGCGTTTGTTGGTTTCACATGAGCAAAACATCTATACGTCATGCTTTTGCCTTGCGCTTGTGATTTCGCACGACTGTGCTAAAGTTGCGGCATGGACGCCAAGACCCAGAAAAGCGAACTCACCCGCGCCGCCATCGTCGGCGCCGCGCTGGACCTCGCGCTGGCCGAAGGCCTGGAAGCGATCTCGTTGCAGGTCATCGCGAGCCGCCTGGGGCTCTCCAAAAGCGGCGTGTTTTCCCGCGTGGGTTCGCGCGAGGCGCTGCAGAAGGCAGTCATCGAAGAGTACGGCCGTGGCTTCCTGGCCGATGTATTCGTGCCGGCCATGCAGAAGCCCAAGGGCCTCGCGCGCCTGAACGACATCGTGGCCCGCTGGATCGCCCGCACCCGCGACGTCGAGGCCCGGACCGGCTGCCTCTACGTGGCCGGCGCCTTCGAGTTCGACGACCGCGAAGGCGAGCTGCGCGATGTGCTCCTCGAGGAGATCACGCGCTGGCGCGCGGCCCTGCGCCGCACCGTGACGCTCGCCATCGAGGCCGGCGAACTTAAGGCCGACACCGAACCCGCACAGCTGGTCAGCGAGATCAACGGAATCATGATGAACCAGCTGCACGACGCGCGTTTCCTGCGCGACCCGCACACCGCCGACAGGGCTACGCAGACCTGGCAGCGGCTCCTTTCCAGTTACCTCGCCTGAGCCATCGGGCAGGTGGATTTGCCTCATCTTTCTTTGTCAGAATTTCGCACAGTCGTGCGATAAATAGGAGAAGCGTCATGCTGATCATTGCCCTTTGCCTTGCCATCTATGCCGTCGCCCTTGGCGTCGAAGCCGCCCGCGACACGCTTCGCAGCCTGCCCCGCAGCAACCGGGACTGGGTCTGGTACTGAGCCGCCAGGAGTCCCTGCAAATGACGAGCACTTCCGCCCCCACGACCTACTACGGCGCCAGCCGGCTGATGCGCGCGATGCGCTTCGGCCTCGGCGCATCGCAACGCCTCTGGCCCGCGCTGGGCGTGCGCGCGGCCTATCGGGTGTTCGGCACGCCGCTGCCGCCCAAGTGGCTGTACCGCGGCCAGCACCCCGGTGCCGACTGGCGCCACGAGGCCTGGTCCTTCGAGGATGCGAGCGTCGGCATCTACCACCTGGCGGCGCAGGACTCGGGGGCCGAATCCGCGCCGCTCGTGCTGCTGGTGCATGGCTGGGGCGGGCATGCGGGCCAGATGCTGCCGCTTGCGCAGGCGTTGGCTGCGGCGGGGCTTCGGCCGGTGCTGCTCGAGCTGCCGGCGCACGGCCGCAGCGAAGGCATGGCTACCAACGGCGCGCAGTTCGCGCGCGCCATCGATTACGTTACCGCCCGGCTCGCCGCGGACGGCCGTGCGTTGCGCGCCGTGGTCGCGCATTCGCTGGGGGCCAATGCGCTTGCCTACGCCGCAGGGCGCGGGCTGCCGGCCGAGCGCATCGTGCTGCTCGCACCGCCCGCTTCGCCACGCGAATACACGCGCTACTTCGCGCATGCCTTCGGCCTCAGCGAGCAGACGCGCGCCGCGATGCAGCGGATGTTCGAGGCGCGCGAAGGCGTGCTGATGCCGCAGTTCGAACCCGCGCTCGCCGGCCCGCGCATCGCGCAGCCGGCGCTGATCGTTCATGACCGCGAGGACCGCGTGAACCGCTTTGCCGATGGCGAGGCTTATCGCGATGCGATTCCCCACGCGCAGCTCGTCGCCACGCAGGGCTGGGGCCACCGCCGCATCCTCAAGGAAGAGACCGTGCTTGCACAGGTCACGCAATTCCTGGTGCAGCCTTCCGCGGTCATGTGAGCGTGAAAAGGCGCCTCTAAACTGGGCGCTACCCATGGCCTTCGTCATGGACGACACACGCACCGACCACACATGGGCAATCGTTCCTGGCTCTATCTCGAACACCGTCTTTCCGACGTCGGCGATGGCGCTGACAGCGAAGAGGCATCGGCCAACGAAATCGCCGAAGCCAACAACAACTTCCCCGTGCTCTGGCAGCTCCTGCTGGCCGACGGCGCGGCCAGCGACGCCATCGACCACCAGCGCGTCTTCGGAGACGCTGGAACCGACAACCTCGCCAGCGATGCGCATGCCGCGCTTGCGCGCATCCGGCAGCTGCACGCCTTCGTGGAACGGCATCCGATGCTGCACACGCTGCCGCAGATCGCGCTGCAGTTCGAGGCGCTGGCCCTGCACCTGGCCGAGCTGATCGACGAGCTGCCGGCCGACAGCGCGCCGCGGTTTTCCGCCAACCTCGACGAGCTGTCCTGGATGGGTGGCGACGCCGAAGGCGAGGGCTTCATCGAACGCAACCGCCGCGAGTGCAACGAGCGATGGACCGAGGTGCGGCGCTGCATCGACAGCGGCAACCACCCGGGCGTGGACGTGGCGCTCGGCATCAAGCGCTTCGCGGACTGGGAATCATGGGCCTGGCAGTTCGGCTTCGGCGGCCTGTCGCATCCGTATTTCGACGGCTACGAGGCGCCGCGCGACGAGCGCTTTGCCGATTTCGAGCCGGAAGAAGACGACGACGAAGACGGCCATGAGCGCCCCGACTGGGACAACCACCTGGGCGGCGAACTCTGGCGTTTCGAGGTCGACGGCCGCTGGGGCGTGATGCGCATCGCGCACGACGACGACGGCACCAGCCATCGCACCACCGTGGTCGAGCCTGCGTGGGACGACATCCGCGACGCCGGCGGGAGCGATCGGCGCCTGCTCTGGATCTCGCAGGGCGAGCGCTCCGGCCTGCTGCTCGCCGACGCCGAAGCGCCGCGCGTGCTGCTCGAACCGCAGCTCGACGAGGCCTGGGCCTTCGAGGACGACATCGCCACGGCCCTGGTCGGCGACCACATCGGCCTGCTGCGCGCCGACGGCAGCTGGCTGCTGGCGCCCTCGGTCGACGAGGTCTGGAGCTTTGTCGAAGGCTGGGTGCGCGCCCGCGTGGGCGAGCGCATCGGGTACATCGACCTGCAGGGCCAATGGGCCATTGCGCCGCAATTCGAAGAGGCTGAAGACTTCACGCCCTTCGGCCTCGCCCCCGTGCGCGGCGACGAGGGCGGCTGGGGGCTGGTGCGCGCTGGCGGCGACTGGGCCGTGCCGCCGGCTTTCGACAGCCTTCAGTGGCGCCACGACTGGGAGGCCTTCGAAGCTATGCGCGACGGCAAGAGCGGGTTGCTCGATGCGCAAGGCCGTGTCGTGATCGAGCCGATCTACGAGCAGGTCGACCTGCTCGAGGAATACCCCATCGAGTTCCTGACGAGCGAAGACAACGATCCGGCGAACGAGCGCAGCGCCGAGACCCGGCCGAAGCGCTTTGCCGTGGAGCGGGCCGACGGCCTGTGCGGTCTGATCGATGGGCAGGGCCGAGTGCTCGTGCCCTTCGACTACGGCCGGTTCGAGACCCTGGAACCTCTGAGCGGCCAGGAGCGCGCCCACGCCATGGTCCGGCGCGACCTGGTGCGCGTGGCGTCCAAGGGCGGGCGCACGGCGAAGAACGCGCCGTGGCTGCGCGGCATCTACGACGTGGCCGCCGGCCGCGAGCTGGTGCCTTGCCGACATCGCACGCTCCAGCCGCTGGCCTGGGGCACGCAGGACATCGGCTGGCTGGTCGCCGATCCGGCGCCGCGCGGCGCGAAGGTCGAGAAGGGACAACTCGCCGTGGGTGTCCTGCGCGCCGATGGCGCCGTGCTGCACCCGCAGGCCTATCCGTGGATCTCCACCGCGGTGTCGGTCTCGGACGGCTGGCTTGCCGCGGTGGTCCGCTCGGAGCTGTGCAAGCGCTGGGGCGCCGGCGAGCCGGTGAAGGCTGTGCGCAACGACACCGGCCTGTACGTCTGGCTGCATGCCGACGGCCGCGAGCAGCCGCATGCCGAGCGCATGGCGGCGCGCCATGCCGCCGGCGACCTGCAGGCCGCCTACGAGCTGGCCCGCCATCTGCGCGACGGCGAGGGCGTCGAGGCCGACCCGCGCGAAGCCCTGCGCTGGATGGCGCGCGCCGCCGGCGTGCGCGCGCCCGGCGACGCCCCCTCGACCGCGTCACCCGACGGCCTGCCCGTGGCGATGTGCGAGCTCTCGAAGATGCTGCGCTGGGACACCGCGGGCCTCGGCGCCGACGCCCCTCTGGGGCGCGCGTGGCTGCTGCACGCCATCGCCCATGGCGGCGCGGACGACGCCGCCACGCAGGCCCAGCTCGGCTACATGCTGTGCGAAGGCGAGGGTGGCGAGCGCGACCTGGAAGGCGGCGTGCGGCACTACGAACTGGCCGCCGAGAAGAACAACACGATGGCGCTCTACAACCTAGGTCTGGCGCACAAGCTCGGCGAACCCGGGGAGCCCGACCTCGCGCGCGCGATCGGCTACTTCCGCCGTGGCCACGAAGCCGGCGACACCAGCGCCACGATGCAGCTCGGCCGCACGCTGTGCCTGCATGCAGGGGCGCTGGCTGAACAGGGCCACGGAGAAGCGGAAGTGAACGTCCTGTATGCCGAAGCCCTCTACGCGCGGCAGAAGGTGGCGGAGGACAGCACCCAGCGCGAACAGGGCTGGGCCTGCTACGAACTGGGCTGGATGCGCTTTCGAGGCCAGGGCGCGCCGGAAGACGCTGCCGCCGCCGAGCGCTGGCTGCTCGCCGGTGCCGCGCTCGACGACTGCGAGGAGAACCTGGAGAGCCAGCGCGCCTGCATGGAGGTTCTGGCGCAGACCTTCTACGGTGACCCCGACAGCCCGCTCTTCGACGAGGACAAGGCCCGGGAGTGGACACAACGCCTGCTGGCGCTGCCCGCTACCACGTCGGATGCACCGGCGTGAACACCGGCCTGAACAGGTGCCGCCTGACGATCTCGCCGTAGCCCCGGTAGTAGAAATTGCCGTTCGCAGCCAGCACCTCCGCGCGGTGCCGCCGGAAGTACACCGGGATCTCGTACCACGGCATCGTCGGCGCGCGGTGGTGCACGTGGTGCAGGTTGTTGAACAGGTACAGCAGCCCGAAAACCAGGTTCGACTCGACGATGGCCACGCGCTCGTGCGGCGTATCGGCCCAGCGGTGCTCGGTGAAGGTGCGCAGCGAGCCCAGCATCAGCCCGGGATAGACGAAGTACAGCAGGTACTCGCCGATCCCCATGCCGCAGATCACCGTCACGTAGTACAGCACCGGGGCCACGCTCAGCACATGCCAGCCCCAGGTCGGCAGCCGCGAGAAGTTGCCCGACAGCAGCTGTGCGGATTCGAAATGCGCCAGCTTCCACAGCCACAGGAAAGGCCCCAGCACGACGCGGAACGCGATCGTCTGGTTCGCCATGTAGATCCACCGCCAGACCGGTCCGTAGCCCGCCCATGCGGGCGCCGAGTGGTAGGCGCTCTCGTTGTCGCGTTCCGGATGCGTGAGGTGGAAATTGACGTGGTGCGAACTGTGCCCGCGGTTGTAGAACGGGTACGGCAGCCACAGGTTGAGCGGCGGCCACACCACCGCATGGCGCAGCCACTTCGGCAGGTGGCGCATCGCGTGGATGCTCTCGTGCTGCAGCGACGAATGCAGCTGCGCCAGAAAGGCGCCCAACAGGAACAGCGCCCACCCCGGCAGCGCGGCATGCCACCACAGCAACGCCGCCCAGGCGATGTACAGCGCGGCGGCGAGCAGCAGCGTCGGCGCCTCGTAGTGCCACCACCAATGCGGGCGGCGCGTGCCGGACGGGGCGCGCGTCGGTGCGGTGGATGGTTGGGCAGTCGATGTCATGGGCGGACGACTCAAAGGACTGCGATCCTAGGTATGAAGAAGCCGTCTGCATGCGCGTTTTTCGCATAAGGATGGATGCGAAATTTCGTTTCCGTGCCGGCCCGCTGCGGCCTACGCTCGACGGCTTCGCTGCGCCGTACCCTCGCCGTCCTCATGACCACCCGTTTCCCCTTTTCTCGCCGTGCCCTGACATGAGCTGGACGCCGAGGAAACCCATTGCCCCCATCGAGCTGCAGGCCCTGCTGCTGGCCGAGCCCGTGGCCGAACTCTCACTGCTCGATGTGCGCGAAACCCGCTGGTTCGTGCAGCGCCATCCCAACCTCGCGCGCAACGCGCCGCTCAGCGGGCTCGAACTGACGATCGGCGCGCTGGTGCCCCGGCGCTCCACATACGTGGTGCTCTACGACGACTACAACGCGCCCGACGGTGCCGCGCAGGCCGCGTCAGCCTTGCTCGCGCGCCTGGGCTACACGGACGTGCGCACGCTTGACGGCGGCCTTCAACGATGGGTGAGCGAGGGCCTGCCCGCCATCGACGGCTACGGCACGCTGGTCAAGGCCTTCGGCGACCGTGCACGCCTGCACTACGGCACACCATCCCTTCCCATCGACGCCCTGCGCGCACGCCAGCGCGAAGGCCTGCCGACCACGCTGGTCGATGCCCGGCCACGCGCGGAATTCGAGTTTCTTTCGCTGCCCGGCGCGCGCAGCCATGCCGGCACCGAGCTCGCGCTACAGCGCTTCGAGTCTCGCGATGCGGAGCATGTCTGGGCGATCAACTGCTTCAGCCGCACGCGCGGCATCATCGGCGCCACCACGCTGCGGCTGCTGGGCCGTGCGCCCGATGCAGTGTTCGTGGAGGACGGCGTGATGGCCTGGGGCCTGCAAGGCGCACCGACGGTGCAGAACGCCGAACCCGGGGACGAATTGCCGCCGGAATCACCCGAGGTCCTGCGCCGCATCGCCGACGAACTGCTCGAGCGCTTCGCCCTTCCTGTGGCCGATGCCGCGCAACTCGCCAGCTGGCGCACCGACGACACGCGCACGCTCTACATCTTCGATGTGCGTCCCACCGCGGATACGGCCTTCGCGGACACGACGGTGCAGCAGGTGCCCGGCGGGCAGTTGTTCATGCATTTCGAGAACCTCGTGGGCACGCGTGGCGCCCGCATCGTGCTGATCGACGATCCGGCGCATCGCCTGCGCGCGGCGGTCACGAGCTTCTGGCTCACGCAGCTCAACCAGGCCGAGGTATTTGTGTACGACGGCGCCCTGTCGCCGGAACAGGTCCCGCCAGCGCCCGCAACGACGGTGACGAGTGCACCTCCACCCCTGGACCCCGAAGCACTGGCGCAACTGCGCAGGAACGGCGCGGTCACGGTGATCGACGTCGGCGCCAGCCTCGACTACGAACGCGGCCACCTGCCCGGCGCGCTCTACATGCTGCCGGCTTCGCTGGGTCCGCTGGCCTCGCACGCCGCGACGGGCCGCACGCTGGTCTTCACCTCGCCCGACGGCGCGGCCGCACGCCGCGTCGCGCGCGATGCGCAACAGCGCTGGCCGGGATCGGGGGCGGTGTTCACCTGGCTCCAGGGTGGAACCGAGGCCTGGAAGGCGTCAGGACGGCCGCTGTCGACTGCGTTCGTCCCGGCCCAGCTCCTCACCCCTTTCGACGACGACTGGGGCTCGGTCATGCGCGTGTTCGGCCCGCGCCGCGATGCGGCCTGGGCCGACTACCTTGCCTGGGAGCGGGCGCTGGCCGAGCGGGTGCTGCAAGACCCGTCGGTGCGCTTTCGTTTCTTTCCTACCGCGCAGGCGCAGGGTCGGGCAGCTCGATCTTGATGTCGAGCACTTCGAGGTTGTCCTGGGTTTCCAGGTGCACCTTGATGTCGTCGGGATTGATCGACACGTACTTGGAAATCACCGCCACCAGCTCGCGCTGGAGTTCGGGCAGATAGTCGGGGCGCTTCTTGCCGCTGAGGCTGGAGCGCTCGTGCGCGAGGATGATCTGCAGGCGCTCTTTCGCAACGCTCGCAGTCTTCTTCTTCTCGCCAAGCAGGAACGAGAGAAACGACATGCCTACTTGCCTCCGAAGATCCGCTTGAAGAAGCCCGGCTTCTCGGCGTCGACGAAGCGCATCGGCTTCTCTTCACCGAGAAACCGCGCCACCACGTCGCTGTAGGCCTGCGCCACATCGGTGTCCTTGTCGTGGATCGCGGGCACGCCCTGGTTCGAGGCATGCAGCACGCTTTCCGACTCGGGAATCACGCCGATGAGCTTGATGCGCAGGATGTCCTGGATGTCTTCCAGCGAAAGCATCTGGCCGCCCGCCACCCGGTTCGGGTTGTAGCGGGTGATCAAGAGGTGCTCCTTGATCGGCTCGCTGCCGTCCTTGGCCCGCTTGGTCTTGCTGCTGAGCATGCCCAGGATGCGGTCCGAGTCGCGCACCGAGGAGACCTCGGGGTTGGTCACCACCAGCGCCTCGTCGGCGAAGTGCATCGCCATCATCGCGCCGGTCTCGATGCCGGCGGGCGAGTCGCAGATGATGTATTCGAAGTCCATCCCGGCCAGGTCGCTGAGGATCTTCTCGACGCCTTCCTGCGTGAGCGCTTCCTTGTCGCGCGTCTGCGAGGCCGCCAGCACGAACAGGTTGTCGCACTGCTTGTCCTTGATGAGCGCCTGGCTCAGGTTGGCCTCGCCCTGGATCACGTTGATGAGGTCATACACCACGCGGCGTTCGCAGCCCATGATCAGATCGAGATTGCGCAGGCCCACGTCGAAGTCGATCACGGCCGTTTTCTTGCCCGCAAGCGCGAGGCCCGATGCGAAGCTGGCGCTCGTGGTCGTCTTGCCGACGCCACCCTTGCCTGAGGTCACCACCACAATTTTGGCCATGGCCATTCCTTCTTGTTTCGATTCTGTTGTTGGTTTCAGAGCGCCGCGTCCGTCAGGGGATCGCGTCGATCACTAGCTTTTTGCCGTCGAGGCGCACTTGCGCCGACTTGCCCAGCACCGCATCCGGCAGCGGCACCTCGTTGGTGCGGTAGATGCCGGCGATGGCCACGAGCTGCGCTTCCATGCAGGTCGAGAAGATGCGCGCCTCGGTGTTGCCGCGCGCGCCCGCAATCGCCTTGCCGCGCAGCGGCGCGTACACATGCACGTTGCCGTCGGCGATGACTTCGGCGCCGAAGCTGACCACGGCCGTCACCACCACGTCGCCGCCTCGGGCGTAGACCTGCTGGCCCGAGCGCAGCGGCTTGTCGATCAACAGGGTGCCGTTGGCCGGCACCGGCACTTCGCGCACGATCTGGGGGGCTTGCGTCGCGGCCGGGGCCTCGGCCGGCGGGGCGGGGGCCCGGGGCGCGGGCGCTGCGGGCATGGCAGCCACCGAAAGGCCGGCCTCGCGCGCCGCGGCGTTCTGGGCGGCATTGCCGCCGCGCACCGCAATCGGCTGGGTCTGGTGGCGCGCCAGCAGGCTGCGCAGGGCCGCAAAGTCCAGCTGGGCGGTGGCTTCGCCTTCCTCGTCGTGCTCGGGCAGCTGCGAGAGGTCGATCACCACCGGCTCCTGCTCGAAGAAATCGGGCGAGTCGGCCAACTGGGCGTCGAGCGCCTCGGCCAGCACGTCCAGGTTGGACGTCTTGAGGATCACTGCGATCAGCGGCAGCGTGGCGCTCTTGAATTCGAAAACCGCCTTGGTGCGCGCGGCGGAGACATCGGCCATTGGGAAAACGTCGGTGCGAAAAGCGTTGGAGTCTAACGGGCGCGGGCTTCCGGCCGGTGACCGGCCCTGTCTTCAACCGCTCTGGACAACACTTCTTGCACGACGTTTCACTTTCGAAAGCTCAGGCGTTGCGCGATCTGCCCAGCAGTGCGTAGAGGATGATCGCCCCGAAAGTCGCAGTCCCGATGCCGCCCAGCGCGAAGTCGCCGAACTTCAGCGTGAAGTCGCCCGTGCCGATGATCAGCGTGATCGCCGCCACGATCAGGTTCTTGTTCTGCGAGAAGTCGACCTTGTTGTCGACCCAGATCTTGGCGCCCGCGATGGCGATCAGCCCGAACACCACGATGCTCACGCCGCCCATCACCGGCAGCGGAATCGCCTGGATCAGCGCGCCGAACTTGGGGCTGAAGCCCAGCACCAGCGCAATGACGGCCGCCACCACGAACACCGCCGTCGAGTAGATGCGCGTGGCCGCCATCACGCCGATGTTCTCGGCATAGGTGGTCACGCCCGTGCCGCCTGCTGCGCCGCTCACCACCGTGGCGATGCCGTCGCCGATGAAGGCGCGGCCCATGTAGGGGTCGAGGTTGCGGCCGGTCATGGCCGTCACCGCCTTCAGGTGGCCGAGGTTTTCCGCCACGAGGATGATTGCCACGGGCGCGATCAGCAGCATTGCGTTGGCGGTGAACACCGGCGTGGTGAAGGTCGGCAGGCCGAACCAGGCCGCGTTGGCGATGCCGCTCAGGTCCACCGGCTTGCCCATGCCCAGGATGTTCGTGAGCACCGCATAGACGACCGTGGCCAGGATCAGCCCGACCAGGATCAGAAGGCGCTGCAGCATGCCCCGCGCGAACACCGCCACCAGCCCCACACAGAGGAAGGTCACGGCCTGCATCCACGAATCGAAATTGCTGGCCGCCATGTTCTTGATCGGCACGGCCGCCAGGTTGAGCCCGATCACCGCCACCACGGCGCCCGTGACCACGGGCGGCATGAAGCGCTCGATCCAGCCCGTGCCGATGGCCTGCACCAGCGCCCCGATGAGGATGTAGACCACCCCGCAGGCCACGATGCCGCCCAGCGCCACCGCGATGTTGGCGTTCGGCCCCTTGCCCGCATAGCCGCTGGCCGCGATCACCACGCCGATGAACGCGAAGCTCGAGCCCAGGTAGCTGGGCACCTTGCCGCCGGTGACGAAATAGAAGATCAGCGTGCCGATGCCGCTCATCAGGATCGCGATGTTGGGGCTGAAGCCCATGAGGATCGGCGCCAGCACCGTGGCGCCGAACATCGCGATCACGTGCTGGATGCCCATCGCGCCGGTCTGCAGCCAGGGCAGCCGCTCGTCGGGGCCGATGACCGCGCCGTTGGCCAGCGCGGACGCGGGTCTTTCTGTCCACTTGAACATGTCTTGTCTCCTCTTGTTGTCGATGGGGCGTGATTGTGGTCGATGAACCCCGCACTGAACACCCGCCAGAGAAGAAGGAACGGCAGGCATCCGGCCCGCCGCGCGCCGCTCAGCGCGGCTGCAGTACCGCCATCGTGATCCGCGACACGCAGGTCAGCTCGCCGGCCTCGTTCGTCAGGTCGATCTGCCATACCTGCGTGCTGCGCCCCCGGTGCACCGGCCGCGCGGTGCCGATGACCCAGCCGCTGGTGACCGAGCGGATGTGGTTCGCGTTGATGTCCAGGCCCACGGCGCGATCGCCTTCGGGGGCCGAGTAGTGCGCGCCGCAGGAGCCCAGCGTCTCGGCCAGCACCACCGACACGCCGCCGTGCAGGATCCCGTAGGGCTGGCGGGTGCGTTCGTCGACCGGCACGCGGGCGCGGATGAAGTCGTCGCCCACCTCCAGGAACTCCATGCCCAGCGTGGACACGGCCGTGCCGACGTGGTTGCGGGTCAGTTCTTCGACCGAGATGTCTTTCTTCCAGATACGCATTCGTTTGTCTCCGGTACAGGGGGTTCGGGAAACTATAGCGACGGCGGCTGACAACCGCAGTCGCCTTTGCGTGCTAACTTGGGCCGATGAAGCATCCCGTTCGACGTTGGCTCCTCGGCATTGCCGCAGCTCTGTTGCTGGGCGCCGGCGCGCTGGTGCTGTTCGTGAGCTCGCGCCTGCCCAGCGACGAGCAGGTGGCCGTGCGCATTTCCGAGGCATTCGAACAGCGCTTCGGCGTCGGTCTCAAGGTCGGCGGCGCCCACTGGGCGCTGCTGCCGACCCCGGTGCTCGTGCTCTCGGACATCGCCACCGACCAGCCGCGTCCGATCACCCTGCGCCGCGTCTCGGCGCAACTCAAGCTCCCGGAGCTGCTGCACCGCGTCATTGCCGTGGACGAGCTGGAGATCCAAAGCCTGGTGCTGCCGCGCGAGTCGGTGCGCGCCTTCCGCGGCAAGGGCCCCAAGCCGCAGGAGGGCCGCAACGTCATTGCGCTGCCCGCGCCCTGGACGCTGGCGGCCATTCCGCTGGAACAGCTGCGGTGGCGCGACGTGGTGTGGATCGACCGGCGCGACATCGCGCTCGGCTACGACGGCGAGATCGCCTTCGACACGGGTTGGCGTCCGCGCCAGGCCCGCGTGGAGCGCGCCGGTGCGTCGCCACCGGCCCGCCTGCGGCTGGACCGCGAAGCCGGGCAGGACCGCTGGCGCACCCGCATCGACGTGGGCGGCGGCACGTGGAACGGTGTCACCGTGTTCGAGATGCCGGCCGGCGGCAAGCTTCGCATCTCGGCCGAACTCGATCCGCGCGAGGTGGATATCCAGGGGCTGGTGCAGGCCTTCGACCGCCGCGCGTCGGTGGCCGGCAAGGTCTCGGGCCACACCACGCTCACGGTCGAAGCCGGGGAAGTGGGCGAGTTCATGCGCGCGTTGCACACCCGCACCACCTTCACCGTCAAGCCCGCCACGCTCACCAAGCTGGACATCGTCAAGGCCGTGAGCACCGTCGGCATCAGCCGCGGCGGCACCACGCCGCTGGACGAACTCACCGGCACGCTCGACACCCAGGGCACCGAGGACGGCACCGTGATGCGCTACACCAACCTCAAGGCGCGCTCCGGCGTGCTCACCGCGAGCGGCAACCTGCGGCTCTTCAATCGCAAGATGGAAGGCGACATCGCGGTGGATCTGGTCGACGGCGTGGTCGGCGTGCCGCTGAAGATCGGCGGCACCGTGAGCGACCCCGAGGTGTCGCTGACCGGTGGCGCGCTCGCAGGCGCGGCTGTGGGCAGCGCGGTGCTGCCGGGCGTGGGCACCGCCATCGGTGCGCGCATTGGGCAGCAGGTGGAAAAGATGTTCGGCGGCGGCGAGCCCGAGAAGAAGCCGGCGCCGAAGCCGCCGAAATCGTCCGGGCCGCCGGCATCGCAGCGCTGACGCTGTGCGTCAGGCGGACTCGGCCTCGCCGGGCGGTTCGGCAAGGGCAACGGGCTCGGCGTCCTGCACGCGCGGCACCGGCCGCTCGCCGATCTGCTGACGCCACATCGCGTAGTACAACCCCTTGCCTTCGAGCAGCGCCGCATGCGTGCCGCTCTCCACGATGCGGCCTTTCTCCAGCACGTGGATCGTGCCCGCATGCATGATCGTCGAGAGCCGGTGCGCGATGAGGATGGTGATCTGCGTGCTGCGCGCCGAGATCTCGCGCACCGTGGCGGTGATCTGTTCTTCGGTGAGCGAGTCGAGCGCTGAGGTGGCCTCGTCGAAGATCAGGAGGCGCGGCTCCCGCACCAGCGCCCGCGCGATCGACAGCCGCTGCTTCTCGCCGCCAGAGAGCTTCATGCCGCGCTCGCCGATGGGCGTGTCCAGCCCCTCGGGCGACTTCTCGGCCAGGTACGCGCACGAGGCCTGCCGCATGGCTTCGAGGATCTCTTCGTCCGTCGCATCGGGCTTCACGAGCTGCAGGTTCTCTCGGATCGTGCCCGCGAAGAGATGCGTCTCCTGCGTCACGAAGCCGATCTGCCGGCGCGCCTGGTTGTAGCGCAGGTCGCGCGTGGAGATGTCGTTGTAGAACACCTCGCCGCTCGCGGGCGTGTACAGGCCCACCAGCAGCTTCACGAGCGTCGACTTGCCCGAGCCCGAAGGCCCGACGAAAGCAATGGTGTCGCCGAGCCCCGCCTCGAACGACACATCGTCCAGCGCGTTCTCCGTCGCGCCCTTGTGGCGAAAGCTCACGTCCGCAAAGCGCAGGTGCGTGACCGGCCCGATGCTGATCGGCGACTCGGGCCGCCGCTCGATCGGTTTCTGCATCAGCGCCTCGAAGTTCAGGAGCGACGCCTCGGCCTCGCGGTACGCCACGATGATGTTGCCCAGCTCCTGCAGCGGCGCAAAGATCGCGACCGAGATGAACTGCATCGCGATCAGCTCGCCCGTGCTCAGCACGTCGCGAAAGATCAGCCACAAGAGCGCGAACAGCACCGCCAGTTTCAAGAGGCTTAGCGTCGTGCCTTGCAGAAAAGACAAGAGCCGGATGCGCTTCACCTTCTGCATCTCCAGCGCGAAGATGCGCGTGGTCTGCGCCTGCAGCCGCCGTATCTCGGGAAAGGTCAGCCCCAGGCTCTTGATGAGCTCGATGTTGCGCAGCGACTCGGTGATGAAGCCCGAGTTGCGGTTCGTCTCGCGCGTGATCGAGCGCTGCTGGCTCTTGATCTCGCGGCTCAGCAATCCGGTAAGCCCGCCCAGCACCAGCACGCCGATGAGGAACACCGGCACCAGCAGCCAGTGCTTGGTCACCGCGTACCAGACCAGAAACCCGATGCCCACGATGGCCGCGAACGCGGTGTTGATGAAGGCGTTGATGAAGCGCTCGCTGTCCGCGCGCACCTTCTGCAGCATCGAGAGCGTCTCGCCGCTGCGCAGGTCCTCGAACTCGGGAAACTTCAGGCGCAGCACCTGGCGCAGGCCGTCGTTGAAGATCTGCGTGCCGAACTTCTGCACCACCAGCCGCGTGATGTATTCCTGCAGCGCTTTCGCGAGCCGCGATGCGATGGCCAATGCGACGGCGAGCGCCAGCAGGCGCAGCACGCCGGAGACCAGTTCTTCCTCGGTCTTGCCGTCGCGGTGGATGGCGTACTGGTCGATGATCTTGCCGAAGATGATCGGGTCGACCAGCGCCAAAACTTGGCTGATGCCCGCCAGCAGCAGGGCGAGCAGTGCGAGGCGCGCGTGCGGCCTCAGGTAGGTCCAGAGGATGTGCATTGCGTCAGTATGCGGCGCTGTTGTTCAGGGTGGGTGCACAGGGCACCGGGTACTCCCCTCCGCGAATGTCCCCCGGCCTGCGGCCTCCTCCTTGATTTCGCTGCGGGGAGCACCCGATGCCCTGCGCACTTGGAAGCGCTGCTGGTTATCGGCCGATCAACCAGTGCTCGCCGCCATGAACAATCCAGACCTACGAAAACGCCTTGATCGCTGCCGGCACCGTCAACACCGCCGTGTAGTACCCCATGAACTGCACCCCGGTGTTGAACCCGATGGCGCGCGACAGCAGCCCGCCGAGCAGGCCCATCGTGAGGATCACCAGCAATCCAAGCAGTTGCCCTTCCCACACGCTGATCACCACGATCAGCCCGACGAAGGTGGCGATGATCGCCTCGTGGCTCACCTTGCGCGAGACGAACAGCGCCGCGCGGCGCGCGAAGTTCATGGTGAACGGATAGGCCACCAGCGCCGCGAGCACCACCGCCAGCATGCCGTAGCCCAGGAACTCCCAGTGGTTCAGCAGGTTGTGCAGGTTGTGGGTCTGGCCCGTGGCCGAGTCGATGGTGAACACCGGTGGCGCATTGAAGAGCGGCGCGGCCGGGCCGGCGGCCACCGGGCTCAGCGGCAGGCCGATGGCGATCAGCGGGATCAGCGCCTCGGCGATGTAGGTGGCCTCGGTCACACCGTTGCGCGCGGCCAGCGTGGTGGTGAGGCGGTGGTACGCGTGCTTGATGCGCGAGCCGACCAGTTCGCCCAGCACCACGGTCATCGCGACCGGGCTGAACACGAAGGTGGCGCTGGAGATCGCGGCGGTCGCGAAGGTCCACTTCACCTGCGTGCGGTCGAGCACCTTGAAGGGGTTCGGGAAGTAGCCCGTCCATCCCTTCACGTCGGGCGCGAGCGAGAAGGTGCGGACCTTGTCGCGCTTCATGCGCGCACGTGCCGCGGGCGAGATCACCGAGAACAGGTCCGCCACCAGCGGGCCGATGGCAATGCCCAGGAAGTAGCTGATGCTGAGCTTCACGCCATACTTGCCGGTGAGCGCCTGCAGCGCCACGATCACCATCACGAACGGCACCAGCGTGGCCACCGACGCCCAGCGCCCGCTCGAGAAGTAGGCGATGGCCACGGCCGCCACCACGAAGATCCACGGCGCCGCCTTGGTGATGGCCGCGCCATAGGGCGCCAGCAGCACCGCGAACAGCACGGCCAGCGGCACCGCGATGAAGGCCGCGATGATCGCGCCCGACACCATCTTGCGCAGCGCGATGTGCGGCACGCCCAGGTTGCGCAGCACGTTCGCGTCTTGCAGCAGCGGCGTGGCCATGGTGTCGCCCGGAATGCCCAGGAGCGCGGTGGGCACCGCGTGCGTCATGTGCTTGGCCACGGCGGCGGCCAGGAAGAAGGTGAACACGCCTTCGGGCGGCACGCCGAGCAGCACCACCAGCAGCGTGAGCGGGGCGAGCGTGGTGGTTTCGTCGGTGCCCGAGACGAGGCCGATGGCCGCAAACACGATGGCGCCCACGAGGCCCATGCCCGTGGCGATGAGGATCTGGTTGAGGAGCGCGGCTTCGATCACAGTGCGGCTCCTTCGGTGTTCCTGGCGCGGGGCTTGTACGACGCGAACAGGTCGTAGATCTCCAGCTCCTTCATCTCGCGCACCACCGAGGGCGGCAGGTCGTTGACTGAGCCCAGGTCGCCGTGCTCGCCGGCCAGTTCGGCCAGCACCTCTTCGCGCCAGCGCGGATCGGGGTCGGTGCCCTCGACCACTTCGCGCTTCGGTGCGAAGAGCTTGGCGCAGATCAGGCCAGAGACGACGCAGCCGCCGAGGCCCGCGAGCATGGCGTAGGCGCGCGCCAGTTCGGGCGTGCTCACGGCGCTTGCGAGTACGCGGCTGGCCACGAGGTAACCCGTGAGGCTCACGGCGACGCCGATGACGATGGACCACGCGAGGTGCCCCAGGTCGGCCGTGTCGCCCCATATCTCCACCAGTCGCCACCGCGCGGGCGTTGCACTGTCTGCGTTCATTTGTGATGTCTCCGTCTATGGTTATGTGACGGCCACTTCCATGGCCGCCGCGGTATCGGCCGCGGTCCGTTGTGCGGGAACTCCCCCGCGTTGCTTACTTCTTGCGCAGCGCTTCGAGCAGCGCCACCGCGCGGTCGGTGCGCACGTCGTGCTCGGCGGCCATCTGTTTGGCGATGCTGTCGATCTCGTCGCCCGTGGCGCCCGCGACCAGCGCGATGTTGCGGGCGTGCAGTGCCATGTGGCCGCGCTGGATGCCTTCGGTGGCGAGCGCGCGCAAGGCGCCCAGGTTCTGCGCGAGGCCGACGGCCACGGCGACTTCGCCGAGCTCCTGCGCGGACTTCACGTCGAGGATCTTCAGTGCGAGCCGCGCGAGCGGATGCGTCTTGGTGGCACCGCCGACGAGCCCCACCGGCATCGGCATCTCGATGGTGCCGACGAGCGCGCCCGTCGTGTCCTTCTCCCAGGTGGTGAGCGATGTGTAGCGCCCGCTGCGGCAGGCATAGGCATGCGCCCCGGCTTCCACCGCGCGCCAGTCGTTGCCGGTCGCGACGATCACCGGATCGACGCCGTTCATGATGCCCTTGTTGTGCGTCGCCGCACGGTAGGGATCGATGGCCGCGAAGGTGTAGGCATCGATCACGCCCTCGACCACTTCCTCGCCGCTGCGCTCGCGCGTGGCCAGCACGGCCGGCGCAAGCCGCACGCGCGCACGCGCCAGCCGCAGGTCCGCCAGGTTCGACAGGATGCGCAGGCGCACCGTGCCGCCCGTGAGCTTCTCGACCAGCGGCGACACCGCCTCGGCCATGGTGTTGACGGTGTTCGCGCCCATCGCATCGCGCACGTCGACGATCAGGTGCATCACCACCATCGCGCCGCGCGGCGTGTCGCCGAACACATGCACCTCGATGTCGCGGCAGCCGCCGCCGAGATCGATCAGCACCTTGTCGCGGCTGTTCGCCACGGCGAGGATCTCGTCGCGCGCACGCAGCAATGCGAGCCGCGCGCCGTAGGGGTCGGTGATGCCGATCACCTGCACCTGCGCGCGCATCAGCGGCCCGGTGCTCGATGCCTCGAAGCCACCGCCTTCGCGCGCCAGCTTGGCCATGAACGATGCAGCGGCGACCACCGAGGGTTCTTCCACCGCCATCGGCACGAGGTAGTCGCGTCCGTTCACGGTGAAGTTGCCGGCCACGCCCAGCGGCAGCTCGAAGGTGCCGATCACGTTCTCGACCATGCCGTTGGCGCGGTCCACGCTCAGCGCGCCGGGCTGGGCGAGCAGGGCCACCTCGTCGTCGGTGAGCGATGCGGCCTGTGCGATATGGGCGAAGCGCTGCGCAGGCGTGAGGGCTCGGAAATTGGGAATGCGGGAGTCGGCGACCATCGTTGCTTGTCTCTTCGGAGGATGAATTCGGGAGCAGGCAATTTAGGCCGGCTGTACCGCCAGCGGAAGGCACAGTTTGGCGGGACAGTGCGGACAGTGGTGCGCCGAAGCGGCCCGCTGTGTCAAAGTCTCGGCCCATGACCACGATCGCCGATTCGCTCGCCGACACCCTCGCGCGCCAGATCGCGAGCGGCGCCTACAAGGCCGGCGACAAGCTGCCGTCGCTGCGCGAACTGGCGCAATTGCACGGCTATGCCAAGAACACCGTGGTGGCTGCGTTCGAGTTGCTGGTGTCGCGGGGCCTGGTCGAGCCGCGGCGCGGTTCGGGCTATTTCGTGCTCGCGCAATCCAGCCCCAAGCCGCCCGAGGAAGACGCGGGGAGCCTGGGCCGCGCGATGGACATCGTGTGGCTCATGCGGGAGCAGCTCAAGACGCAGCCCGATGCGGTCGCGGTGGGCGATGGCTTTCCGCCGGTCGAGTGGCTGGCCGACGTGCGGCTGGACAAATACCACCCCAAGGTCGTCCGCACGGGGCTCGGTGCGCTGTTCCGCTATGGCAGCCGCTTCGGCTATGCGCCGCTGCGCGATCACCTGGTGCGCAAGCTCGCGGACTTCGGCATCGGCGCGGAGCCCCGGCAGATCGTGCTCACGCACGGCGCCAACGAGGCGATGGACATCGTCATCCGCTACTTCGTGCCGCCCGGCGGCAAGGTGCTGGTCGACGACCCGGGCTACTACCCGCTCTTCGGCAAGCTCAAGCTCGCGGGCGCGCAGATGCTAGCCGTGCCGCGCCTGGCGGACGGGCCCGACCTCGATGTGCTGGAGCAGCTGCTCATCGCCGAGCGGCCGCGCCTCTTTTTCACGCAGTCGCTCGCGCACAACCCCACGGGCTCCGACATCTCGCCGGCCAAGGCCTTCCGCGTGCTGCAGCTCGCGCAGAAATACAACCTCTTGATCGTGGAGAACGATCCGCTGGCCGACTTCAAGCCGACCGCATTGCCGCGGCTCTCGGCGCTCGACCAGCTGGAGCGCACCATCTACATCGGCAGCTTCTCGAAGTCGTTCTCGGCGGCGCTGCGCGTGGGCTTCATCGCCTGCGGTGCAGACCTCGCGAGCGACCTCGCCGACCTGAAGGCGCTGATCCACGTGAGCAGCTCGGAGTACAGCGAGCGCACGGTCGACGTGATCCTGAGCGAAGGCCACTACCAGCGCCACCTGAATCGTTTGCAGACGCGCCTTGGCGAAGCGACGCGCAAGGCGCTGCAGCTGTTCGATTCGGTCGATGCGGAGGTCTTCGCGCGCACGCCGCAGTCGCTCTACATCTGGGCGGCGCTGCCCGGCGTGGCCGATTCGCTGGCGTTCGCTAAGGAACTGCTGCCGCGCAAGATCGTGATGGCGCCGGGGCGCATCTTCAGCGTCGATTCGACGCAGGTCTCGCGCTGGTCGCGCTTCAACGTCGGCGCCATGGCCGATCCGCGCTTTGCGAAGGCGCTGCGCACCGCGCTGCGACGGCGCGCCTGAATCAGCCCTTGAAGGTGCCGTGCCGCCCCGCGCCGCCGGCAAAGCGTGCGGCACCGGCTTCGCCTTCGGCAAGGACGATCGGCACGCCCTGCGCGCCTTCGCGTCGAAGGGCGTCGGCCAGCGGCATGTCCCACTGTTCGTAGGCGGAGCGGCGGTCGGTGAGCATGCATTGCTGCGGGAACGCGGCGATCTGCAGGGCCAGCTCTCGCGCCGTGGCGAGCGCGCCGCCCGGCGGCGTGACGCGGTTGACCAGGCCCATCGCCAGCGCCTCGGTCGCGGAGACGGGCCGCCCGGTCAGGATCATGTCCAGCGCGCGCCCCATGCCCACAATGCGCGGCAATCGCACCGTACCGCCGTCGATCAGCGGCACGCCCCAGCGGCGACAGAACACGCCGAAGACCGCGTCGTCGTCTGCCACGCGCAGGTCGGCGAGCAGCGCGAGTTCGAGGCCGCCCGCGACCGCGTAGCCGTTCACCGCCGCGATGAGCGGCTTGGACAGCGCCATGCGCGTCGGTCCCATCGGCCCGCTGCCGCCGCCTTCGGGGTCGAGTTCGTTGCGCTCGTCCGGGTTGCCGACGGCCCCCAGGTCGGCGCCGGCGCAGAAGTGGCCGCCCGCACCCGTGAGGATCGCCACGCGCAACGCATCGTCGGTCTCGAAGCGCTCGAAGGCTTCGCGCAGCTCGGCAGCCACCACGCCGTTGACGGCATTGCGCTTGTCCGGGCGGTTCAGCGTGAGGGTGCAGACCGCCCGATCCGTGTCATAGGTCACGTATTCCATGGTCATGGATGCATTCCCCTGGAGGCAAAATTACTTACTCAACAGCTCTGGTCCATCGTAGGAAATATTTCTCCGATGTGCAAACGTGGAAAAAATATGCAATGTCCAGGTCGCCATTCCGAGCGCACCGGAACTGATCCTCGACCTGCTCGTCGCCCACAGCGGCATGTTGAGTGCGCAGTCGCTGTGCCGCGCCGGCGCCCTGATGGGCATCGGCGAATCGACGCTGCGCGTGGGTCTCACGCGGCTCGCGAGCGACGGCAAGATCGAACGCAGCGAGCGCGGCAGCTATGCGCTCAACCGCGCGGGGCCGGCGCTGTCTCGCGCGGTCGACGGCTGGCGGCAGCGCGGCGCACAGGCTGTCGCGTGGCGCAACGACTGGCTCGCTGTGCACGACGCCGGCGTGCCGCGTTCGGACAAGACGGCCTGGCGCCACCATGGCCTGGCGCTGTCGCTGCGCGGCTTTGCCCCGCTGCAGACCGGCCTGCACATCCGGCCCGACAACCTCCGGGGCGGGCTGGCAGCCGAGCGCGAACAGCTGCAGGGCCGGGGCCTGTCCTCGAAGGCGCTGGTGTTCCGCCTCGCCGACATGGACGAAACCACGCAGGCGGCTGCGCGCAAGCTGTGGAACGTGCGCACGCTGGCGGCCGGCTACCAGCGCCTGCAGGCCGGCATCGAGCGCAGCGAGAAGCGGCTGGACAAGCTGCCGCTCGAAGCGGCCGTGCGCGAATCGCTGCTGTTGGGGCGCGCTGTCATCGCGCACCTCATCCGCGATCCGCTGCTGCCGGCCGAGCTCATGTCGCCGGAACCGCGCGCCGCGCTGCAGGCCGTGACGCGTCGCTACCAGGACAAGGCGCGCAAGCTGTGGCGCGAGTGGTTCGCGCAGGCCTGACCGCCGCGGCCGGGAGCTTCAGCCCAACTCGTCGAACTGGACCACGCCTTCCTTCATGACCAGCGGAATGCGCTCGCCCTGTCCCAGCAGGCATTCGACATCGCGCAGCGGATTGCCGTCGACCACGAGGATGTCGGCGAGCGCACCCGGCACGAGGCGACCGAGGCGATCCGGCATGCCCAGCACCTCGGCACCGACCACGGTGGCGCTCGCGATGGCCTCGGCCGGCGACAGCACCTCGGCGCGCAGGCGGAACTCGTCGCTCTGCAGGCGTTGCGATTCGCCCAGCAGGTCGGAGCCGAAACCCATCTTCACGCCGGCCTTCCTGTAGATCTCCAGCGAGCGCAGGCCCGCCTCGCGCACGTCGGCCACCTTGGCCACGCTTTCCTTGGGGAGGCCAAAGCTCTCGCCCTCGTTGGCCAGCGCGTCGTAGGTGACCAGCGTAGGCACTGCATAGGCGCCCAGCTCCGCCATCAGCGCGGCCGTGGGCGCGTCCACGAGGTTGCCGTGCTCGATGGTGCGCACGCCGCAGCGCACCGCGCGCGCGATGGCCGCGGCGGTGTAGGCGTGTGCCATCACGTAGGTGCCGCGCCCCGAGGCTTCTTCCACGATGGCGCGGATCTCGTCCTCGCTGTAGCCGAAGGCGCCCACCGGATCGGTTGGCGAGGCCACGCCGCCGGAGGCCATGATCTTGATCTGGTCCGCGCCCATCTGCAGCTCTTCGCGCACAGCGCGGCGCACCGCGTCGACGCCGTCGACCACGCGCGCGAGCGCACCGACCCGCACGCAGGTCGAGCAGGTCGCGGCTGGGTCGAGGAAGTCGGAGCGCCCGCGCATGTCGCCGTGCCCGCCCGTCTGGCTCAGCGCACGGCCCGAGACGAAGAGGCGCGGCCCCTGCGCGAGGCCGGAGTCCACCGCCTGCTTGAACGCGTACCCCGCACCGCCCGCGTCGCGCACCGTGGTGAACCCGCGGCGCAGCATGCCGCGCAGCATGGGCACGCTGCGCAGCGTGATGAGCACGTTGGGCATGTGGACTTGGCGCGAGAGATTCAGCTCCACCGCGATCACATGCACGTGCAGGTCGATGAGGCCGGGCATCACCGTCTTGCCCTTCACGTCGATGACGCGCGCGGCCTTGCTTTGCAGCGGCTTGTCGGAGACCTCGCGGACCACGCCGCCTTCGACCAGGATGTCGTGGCCTTCGAGCAGTTCGCCGCGCAGCGGATCGAGCAGGTTCGCGTTCTTGAAAAGGACCGTGTTCGTCATGCGATGGATTCCTTGGTCTGTTGTGCCATCACGGCCGGCACCGCCAGTTGCGCGAACACCCGCGCGAGCTCGACGTGGCCGTCGCCATACCAGTTCTCCTCGTGCAGCATGTTGAGCGTGCCGAGCGTCTCGCCCTGCCAGCGCAGCGGAATGTTCAGCACGCTGCGGCAGCCCAGCGACACGATGAGTTCGTGGTCGTAGAACACGTCGCGCAGGTCCTCGGCGTTGCGGCCGATGTAGGGCAGGCCCCGCTGCATCACCTGCTGCATCCACGGCGAATCGGTGATGGGCTTGCGCCCGCCCACTGGGTAGGCCTCGCGCATGTTGGTGTACACGCGCTCCGATTCACGCGCCTCGCGGTGATGGACCAGGATGGTGAAGAGCCGGTGGCCGATGGTCGATGCGACCGCCTTGTCGATGGCATCGAAGGTGGCGTGCGGCTGGGTGGTGTCGGCGTGGGCGAGCGCCACGGCCGAAAGAGAATCTTCGAGAGAGTTTGGCTGCATGGTTGTCGGAGGTCGTCAGGAAAGTTCGCCGGCCGCAATGTCTTCGAGCGAGCGGCCGCGCGTGGGAATGCCCATGAACGTGACGGCTGCCGCGCCCAGCAGCAGCACCGCCGTCGTCATGCCGAACACGCCCGCGAAGCCGGCCGTCGGATAGATGAAGCCCACCAAAATCGGCGCCGTGATGCCGCCGATGCGCCCGATGGCCGAGGCCAGGCCCGAGCCCGTGGCGCGCACCTGCGTCGGAAACACCTCGGGTGTGTAGGCGTAGACGCCCGCATATGTCCCGTTCATGAAGAAGGACAGCAGCACGCCCGCGACCATGATCTGCGCGTCGCTGTGCGTGAATGCGAGGCCCAGCGCGCAGAGCCCGCCCAGCAGCATGTAGCTCACGATGGTGGCCTGCCGCCCGATGCGTTCGTTGAACCACGCGGCCGAAAAGTAGCCGGGAATCTGCGCGATGTACATCACCAGCGAATAGCCGAAGCTCTTGGTGATCGTCATGCCGTTCTGGATCAGCAGGCTCGGAATCCACGTGAAGAACGAGTAGTAGCTGAAGGTGATCGACAGCCACATCAGCCAGGTCATGGTGCTGATGCGGATGAGCTTGCTGGAGACGAGCGTCGCGTAGTTCTTCAGCAGGCTGCCGCGGCTGGTGCTGGGCGGCGGGGCGGCGAGGTCTTCGGCGTTGAGCGCGGGCAGGGCGCGACCGCTGCGCACATGGTTGTCCTCCATCGCGTCCATGATCGCGAGCGCTTCGTTCTCGCGCCCCTGGCTCTCGAGCCAGCGCGGCGACTCGGGCAGCGCGCGGCGCCACCACAGCAGCAACACCACGGGCAGCGCGGTGATGAAGATGACGATGCGCCAGCCCTGCGGATGCGCCGGCACGATGAAGTAGCCCAGCAGCGCCGCGGCGACGAAGCCGAACGAGAAGAAGCCCGCCAGGGCCCCGGTGAAGGTGCCGCGGTAGCGCCGGGCCACGAACTCCGAAAGGTACGGCGCGATGATCGCGCTCTCGGCCCCGGCGCCGAAGCCGGCCACGATGCGCAGCGCGAGGAAGAGCGTCCAGTCGTTGACCATGCCGCTGAAGAGCGAGGCCACGCAATAGATCGCGAGCGCCGACATCATCACCTTGCGCCGCCCGATCAGGTCGCCGCAGGCGCCGGCGGCCAGTGCGCCGAAGAAGAAGCCGATGAAGTTCGCGCTGGCCAGCACGCCGATCTGCACGCTGCTGAGCCCCCATTCGGTGCGCAGCACGGGAAGCACGAAGGCGATGACCGCGGCGTCCATCGCGTCGAAGGTGTAGCCCAGCCCTCCCATGAGGAGCAGGCGCCGATGGAAACCAGAGAAAGGCAGGCGCTCGATGCGCGCCGACAGCATGGTCATGGGGATCCCTCAGCTTCAGGTGGGGTGGGGTGAAGCGGCAGATCGTAGGATCGGTGGGATATCACGGCAAATTTATATGCGTGATTGTGTTTATTGACCCAGTGAATGGTGGGATGCACGATGAACTACCGCAATGCCGACCTCAACCTGCTGAAGGTGTTCGAAGCCCTGATGACCGAAGGCAACGTCACGCGCGCAGCCAGCAAGCTGTCGCTGACGCAGCCCGCGGTCAGCAATGCGCTGCGCCGGCTGCGCGACACCTTCGACGATCCGCTCTTCGTGCGCAGCGGCGCGGGTGTCAACCCGACCCGGCGCGCCATCGACCTGTGGGAGCCGCTGTCCCAGTCGCTGCACGCGATCCGCGCAACGATGGATGTCGAGCGCTTCGATGCGCTGCGCAGCACCGCGAGCGTGAGCATCGCGATGTCCGACTACGTGTCGTCCATCGTGGTGCCGCGGTTGGCGGCCAGGCTCGGCAAGGTCGCGCCGTCGATGCAGGTCCATGCCATTCCCAACACGCTGGTCGATTTCGGCCCGGTGCTGGCCGACAACAAGGCCGACTTCGCGATCAGCGTCTACAACGAGGAAGTGCGGCGGCCCACGTTCCTCAAGTCGAGGGCATTGTGGTCACCCGATTTCGTCTGCGTCATGCGTGCGGGGCATCCGCTGGCGCGCACCGACAGGATTCCGCTGAAGAAATTCCTGGCGGCGCGCCATGTGGATGTGAGCCTGGTCGGCAAGACCACGCCGACCTACGACCTCTTTCTGCGCAGCCGCGGGCTGCAGCGCAACCTGGTCGCGACGGTGAACCACTACGGCGCAGCGTACGAGGCGGTGCGCCGCTCCGACCTGCTCGCGGTGCTGCCATGGTCGGAGAAGTTCGAACCCTCGCGCCTCGCGGGCCTGCGCATGGTGCCGGTGCCGCTGGAGGCGCCGCCGCGCATCATCGAACTGTTCTGGCACCAGCGGCACGAGACCTCGGCGCTGCACCAGTGGGTCAAGGACACGCTGCTGGCGCTGTTCGAGCAGCCGTCCTGATCGACTGACTAGTTGCGCAGGCGTACCACCTGAGGGTCGCCATCCGTCGCATGCAGCCGCGCCACATCGGCTGCACGGCGCGTGAGCACCGCGCGCTGGTTGATGTAGCCCTTGTCGGTGATCTCGCCCGCGTCGAGGCTGGGCGGCTCGGTGAGTACCAGCGCGCACGCCGGGCATTGCGAGGAGCCCGCGCCTTCGTCGCGCAGCGCACGCAGCACGCCGGCGATGCGCTCGGCCAGCGCTTCTGGCGAGAGCGATGCGCCCTGCGGACTGGCGAACACCAGCATGCCGATCTCGTCGCGGTCGTGACCGGTGAGCACCACGTCCTGCACATGCGGTGCGAGCATCGACACCAGCTTCACGCGCAGCGTGCCCACCGACACCCAGGTGCCGGTCGAGAGCTTGAAGTCTTCGGCCACGCGGCCGTTGAAGATCACGCCGTGCGCGGGCTCCGCAACGTTCGCGAGAAAGCCGGCATCGCCGATGCGGTAATAGCCTTCCTCGTCGAACGCTTCCGAGGTTTCACGTGGCGCGTCGCGGTAGCCGGGGAACACCGAGACACCCTTGACCCGCATCTCCAGCTTCTGCCCGTTGGGCACGAACTTGAGCTCGAGCCCCGGCAGCGGTGCGCCGATGCAGCCGGCGCCGTCGAGCTTCCAGTGCGCGGAGGTGATGGCGGGCGAGGTCTCGGTCGCACCCCATGAGGTGGTGAGCCACAGCGGGCGCGTGGGCCGCACGCGCTGCGCCACCGCTTCGAGGCGTTGCCATGTCGAGGGCGCCAGCGCCGCCGCCGCATAGAAGGCCAGCCGCAGCCGCGAGAACACTTCGGTGGCGAGCGCGTCGTCGGCTTCGAGAAAGGGCAGCAGCATGTCGAAGCCGCGCGGCACGTTGAACAGCAGCGTGGGCTTCACCTCGCGCAGATTGCGCACCGTCTTCTCGATCAGTCCCGGCGCGGGCCGGCCTTCGTCGATGTAGAGCGCGCCGCCGTGGCACAGCACCATGTGCAGGTTGTGGTTCGCGCCGAAGGTGTGGCTCCACGGAAGCCAGTCGACCAGCACCGGCTTTTCCTGCGCGAGGAAGCGCCAGGTCTGCGCCATCATCTGCTGGTTGGCGCACAGCATGCGGTGCGTGTTGATCACCACCTTGGGCTTGCCGGTCGAGCCCGAGGTCAGCAGGTACTTGGCGTGGGTGTCGGGGAGGATGGTTGCGAAGGCGTCCATCACGGCCGGTGTTTCGCTGGCCGCGAGCAACCGGTCGAAAGCCATCGCGCCCGGATGCGCATCGGCGTTGCGGCTGAACACCGCGACGGCCTCGACGCCGCAGCCCGCAAGCGCGCCGCCATACACCTTGGCGTCCGATGCGTAGATCAGCGAAGGCCCGAGCGCCTTCAGCATGCCGTGAAGCCGCGACGGATCTTTCGCCATGCGCGAGTACGCGCTCGACAGCGAGCAGGCGGTGCGGCCGATGTGCATCGCTGCGAACATCAGCACCGCGTGGTCGATCGCGTTGTCCGAGAGGATCACGATGGGCTGGGTCGGCGGCAGCTTCAGGTCGAGAAGGCCTTGCGCCACCGCGCCCACGGCGTGACGCAGCGCGCGGTAGTCGAGCTTGCGCCAGCCTTCGCCGCTGTCGTCGCGCTCCGCGAAGGCCAGTGCGTCGGGTGTTTCATGTGCCCAGCGCTCCAGCCATTCGCCGATGCAGTGCGCATAGGGCTTCAGCTTCTGCGGCGAGCGCAGCGCGAAGGAGCCATCGTCGAAGTCGATGCGCACCGTGCGGGGTGGGGCGATGAGGTTTTCGTCGTGGAGGAAATCGGTCATTTCTCTATTCCGAAGTTTTGTTCAGGGCGTGTGCACAGGCCACCGGGTACTCCCCTCCGCGAATGTCCCCCGGCCTGCGGCCTCCTCCTTGATTTCGCTGCGGGGAGCACCCGATGCCCTGTGCACCTGGACACGCTGCTGGTGCGCGGCCGATCAACGACCGCTGCGCATGACGAGCACGCCGATGGGGTGCCTTGCGCAGCGAAATCAAGGAGGAGCCCGAAGGGCGGGGGACATTCGCGGAGCAAAGTACCCCGTCGGCGTGCTCGCACCCCGAACGCGTAGGGCAAGGAATCAAAGAGCAAAGCCTCATCTAGTCGAGCTTGCCGGTATCGGCCTTCGCGCGAATCAGGTGTAACAGCAGGGTGTCGCGTGCCGCTTCGAGATCGCCGGTGCGGCGCGTGCCCAGTTCCTCGGCAACGCCGTCGGTCACCTTCTGCCTGAGCTCGGGTGTCATCGACGGTGCGCCCAGGTCCTTCCACCAATCCTCGATGGGTCCGCCCAGGTGCGCGAGCACGTGTTCGATGCCGCCTGCGCCGCCCGACAGATGCAGGTTCATGAACGGCCCCATCACCGCCCAGCGCAGGCCGGGGCCGTGCGCGATGGCGGTGTCGATGTCCGCCACGCTCGCCACGCCTTCGTTGACGAGGTGGAAGGCCTCGCGCCACAGCGCAGCCTGCAGCCGGTTCGCGATGTGGCCCTTGACCTCGCGCTTCACCTGGATCGGCCGCTTGCCGATGGCCGCATAGAACGCCATCGTGCGTTCGATGACCTCGGCCGACGTCTTCTCGCCGCCGATCACCTCCACCAGCGGAATCAGATGCGGCGGATTGAACGGATGCCCCAGCACCACTCGCTGCGGATGCGCGCAGCCCGATTGCACGCCGCTGATCGCGAGGCCCGAGGAACTCGACGCAAGGATGGTCTCCGGCGGCGCGGCAGCGTCCATGCGGCGGAACAGGTCGATCTTGAAGTCCATGCGCTCGGGGCCGTTCTCCTGCACGAAGTCGGCGACCGATACCGCGTCTTCCAGGCTGTCGTGAAAGCGCAGCCGGTCGACCGACGCACCCTCGGCAAGGCCGAAGCGCTCCAGTGTCGGCCAGTGCTGCGCCACTGCATCGCGCAGCCGCCCCTCAGCACCGGGCGACGGATCGGTCGCGTTCACGTCGAGCCCGTGCGCGAGAAAGTACGCGGCCCAGCTCGCGCCGATCACGCCGGTGCCGACGACCGCGACACGCTTCACATCCACGATTGCATTGCTCATGACTTCCACCGCGCGCAGCGGCTCTCTGCCTTCGTCGTCCATGCGGCCTCGCCGCGGATGGGCTCGACCACCTTGTAGTAGTCCCACGGCTCTTTCGACTCGTCGGGCGTCTTCACCTGCATCAGCTGCATGTCGTGAACCATGAGGCCATCGTCGCGCAGCCAGCCGCCCTTGACGAACATGTCATTGAACTTCGTCTTGCGCAGTTGCGCCATCACCTTGTCGGCATCGTCGCTGCCGGCCGCCTTCACTGCTTGCAGGTACTGCAGCGCGGCCGAGTAGTCGCCGGCATGGAAGGAAGAGGGCATGCGCTTGTGCTTGTCGAAGAAGCGCCGCGCCCAGGTGCGCGCCTCGGGGCTCTGGTTCCAGTACCAGCTGTCGGTGAGGTACATGCCCTGCGAACTCTTCAGGCCCAGCGCGTGCACGTCGTTGATGGTGATGATCATGCCGGCCAGCTTCATGTTCTTGCTGATGCCGAACTCGGCGGCCGACTTGATGGCGTTGACCGTGTCGCCGCCCGCATTGGCGAGCGCGAGCACCTGCGCCTTGGAGCTTTGCGCCTGCAGCATGAACGACGAGAAATCGCTCGCGCCCAGCGGGTGCTTCACCGAGCCCGCGACCGTGCCGCCGCTGGCGGTGATGATCTTGGCCGCATCGCTCTGCAGCGCGGCGCCGAAGGCGTAGTCGGCGGTCACGAAGTACCAGCTTTTGCCGCCCGCCTTGACCACCGCGCTCGCGGTGCCGCGCGCCATGGCCACCGTGTCGTAGGCGTAGTGCACCGTGTAGGGCGAGCAGTATTCGTTGGTGAGGCTCGATGCGCCCGAGCCGACCACGAAGTACGGCTTCTTCTTGTCGGCCGCCACGCCCGCCATGGCGATGGCCGCGCCCGAGTTGACGCCCGCGATCAGCATGTCGACTTTCTGCACGTCGAACCATTCGCGTGCCTTGGCGGCCGCGATGTCGGGCTTGTTCTGGTGGTCGGCCGTGACCAGCTCGATCTTCTTGCCGTCGATGGCGCCGCCCATGTCGGCGATCGCCATGCGGATGGCTTCCGCGCCGGCCGGGCCGTCGTAGTCGCGGTAGATGCCCGACATGTCGCTGATGAAGCCGATGCGGATGGTGTCGTCCGACACCTGCGCCGAGGCACCGGTGGCAAATGCTGCGCCGAGTGCGATGGCCAGGGCCGTGCGCGGGATGTGTGTGTTCATGGTCTTGTCTCCTCGTTGTTATTGGTTCGTTCGACGGTCAGCCCAGTGCGAACTCTGGCCGCGGGCCGCCCACGCGGGGCAGCCCCATCATCTGCCGTGCCTCGGCGGGCGTGGCCACTTCCATGTCCAGCTCGCGGATCACGCGAACGATGCGCTCGGTGAGCTGCACGTTGGTGGCCAGCTCGCCCTGGCGGAAGTAGAGGTTGTCCTCAAGCCCCACGCGCGCATGGCCGCCCAGCAGCAGCGCCGCCACATTGGCTTCGAGCTGCGAGGGCCCGATGCCGCTCACGCAGAAGATGCTGCCCTTGGGGAGGGTGTCCACCATCATCTGGAGGAAGCGCGGCGAGTACGGCATCGCGTTCTGGAAGTTGCGGTGCACGTTCATCACGAGGTTGATGAAGTACGGTTCCTCGTCATGCCCCTCGCCGATCAGCGTGGCCGTGTCCTGCAGGATGTGCGTGGGGCTGAACACCTCCCACTCGGGCTTGATGCCGCGCGCCTTCATGCCGGCGGCAAGCTCGCGGCTCTTGGTAATGGGCGTGTCCATCAGGATCTGCTTGCCCTCGAAGCTCAGGTTGAGCGTGGTCGCATCCAGCGTGCACATCTCGGCGCCGGCGTCCATGCCCTTGATGCGCTCTTCCCACGCGATCTCCCAGCGATCTCCGGCCAGCGGCTTGACCATGTCGCCGTGCACGCCGCCGCCGGTGGAGTTGTTGATGACGATGTCGCAGCCGCCCGCGCGGATGCGGCTGTTGATGTCGCGGTACACCTCGGCATTGCAGGTCGCCCCGTCGTCGGGCCGGCGCGCATGAATCGCCACCACGCTCGCGCCGGCGTTCCAGCAGCGCAGCACGTCGGCGGCGATCTCCGCGGGCTGGGTGGGCAGATGCGGGTTCTGCGACTTGTGCGCCATGCCGCCGGTGGGGGCGATGGTCACGATCACTTTGCGCTTGGACGACATGGGGTGTTCCTGGTGTCTTGCATGAGGGGCGCGCTATTATTTTTGGGAGCGCAGGCACACTCAGTCATCGCGACGACATTTGGGCTCAGGGTTTACGCACCCGGGCCTCCAGGAGCTTTCATTCCATGCCCACCAAGAAGGCGGAGCCGGCCATCGAGGCGGCATCGCTGACGATTCCGCAACTGCTGCAAGGCTCTGCCTGGTTTCCGCTGCTCGACGCGGCAGCGGCCGAGCGCGTGCTCGACGAGATGCGCGAGGTCGACGTGGCCGCCGGCGCCGCGCTGTGCCGGCGCGGCGACACGCCGCTGCACTGGTACGGCACGCTCGAGGGCCTGCTCAAGTGGTCGATGACTTCCAGCGACGGCCGCTCGGTGACCTTCGGCGGCCTCTCGGTCGGCAGCTGGTTCGGCGAGGGCACGCTGCTGCGCGCGATGCCGCGCTCGGCCGACATCATTGCGCTGCGTCCCAGCCGCGTGGCGCAGTTGCCGCTGGAAACCTTCGAATGGCTACACCGCACGCAGCGCGGCTTCGATCATTTCCTGCTGCAGCAGATCAACGAGCGGCTGCACTGGTTCATGGGCAACTACGCGGCGCACCGGCTGCTCGATGCGGACAGCCAGGTGGCGCGCGCGCTCGCGGGGCTGTTCCACCCGTGGCTGCATCCGGGGAGCGAAACGCATCTGCAGACTTCGCAGGAAGAGATTGCGAATCTGTCGGGCGTGTCGCGACAAAGGTGCAATGCGGCGTTGAACCGGTTGAAGGACGCGGGGTTTCTGCGGATCGAATACGGGGGGATCACGGTGATCGATCTCGAAGGGCTGCGGCGGTTTATCGAGTAGGCCGCAGCCCGCGCGCCGTCACTGCGGCTTCTTCGCCTGCTCCGCCAAGCGCTTCCTGTACTCCGTGGTCGTCACCCCCCCGAACCCCCAGTCATCCGTATCGATCTCCTCGATCACGATGTGCGTCCACTCCGGCGGCTTCTTCAGCACGCGTTCGAGGACTTCCGTGAACTCGGCGATGACCTGGGTCTTCTGCTCGCGCGTGACGCCGTCGCGGGTGATCTTCAGATTGACGAAAGGCATGGTGTGCTCCTTGGTGGTGTGAACGAACGAGGCGATTACCAGGTGCCGGCGCTCGCGCCGCCGTCCACCGGCAGCACCACGCCCGACGTGAAGCCGGCGCCCGTGAGGTAGAGCACCGCGTCGGTGATCTCGCGCACGGTCGCGATGCGGCCGGCGGGCGCCAGGCCGCTAAGAAAGCCGTGCGTCTCGGCCGGGTGCATCGGCGTGTCGACGATGCCGGGCGCCACCGCATTCACCTGGATGTTGTGCGGCGAGAGTTCCAGCGCCAGTGCGCGCGTCGCGGCGTTGATGCCTCCCTTGACCAGAACGGGCACCAGGGCCGGCACCTTCAGGTTCGGCTGCAGCGCGATGCCCGCGGTGATGTTCACGATGTGGCCCTTGCGGCGCGGGATCATGTGCCTGGCGGCGGCCTGCGAGGCGTAGAAGAAGCCCTTGAGGTTGGTGGCGACCAATTGATCGAGTTCTTCCTCGGTGTAGTCGACGAAGGGCTTGGCGTTGAAGATGCCCGCGTTGTTGATGAGCACGTCGACATGGCCGAAGCGCTCCACGGCGCGGTCGATGAGCTGCTCTGCGGCTGCGCGCTGTCCGATGTCGCCCGCGACGCCGAGAAAGCGCGCCGGGTTGCCCAGTTGCTTCGCGGCAGCGGCGAGCCGCTCGTCGGTGCGGGCACCGGCGACCACGTTGAAGCCGCGTTCGAGGTACGCCTGCGCAAGGCCCAGGCCGATGCCGCTCGAGGCGCCAGTGATGACGACGGTGGATGAAGTGCTGTCTTGCATGTCGGTTCTCCAAAAGTTGATGACGTGGCGAGAACTGTATTGATGACACGACGATAGATAAATCACTAGAATCGCACTTCACTTGATACGCGAGGTAATCAATCCATGCAGCGGCAGTTCGGCGACATCCTTCTCGGCAGCATCGAACTCTTCTGTCTCGCGGCGGAGACGGGCGGCTTCACTTCGGCAGCGCTTGCGGCGGGCGTGACGCCGGCAGCCGTGAGCCGCTCGATCTCTCGCCTGGAGAAGCGGCTGGGCCTGCGCCTGTTCGTGCGCACCACGCGCAGCGTGCGGCTCACCGACGCGGGCCGTTCCTACTTCGCGCAATGCCGCCAGGCACTGGCGCAACTTGCCGAGGCCGAGCGCGAAGTGATGGGCCAGCAGGCGCAGCCTTCGGGCACGCTGCGCATCAGCGTGCCGACCACCTACGGCCACCACCGCATCCTGCCGATGCTGCCGGCGTTCCGCGAACGCTTTCCCGACATCCGGCTGCATGTGCACCTGAGCAACCGCAACATCGATTTCGTGGAAGAGGGCTACGACATGGCCGTGCGCGTGCGCGCCCAGCCCGACTCCACGCTGATCGCGCGGCACCTGGAGGATGCAGCGCTCGTCGTTGTCGCAACGCGCAAGTACCTGAAGGCGGCCGGCACGCCCCGCACGCTCGAGGATCTGGCCGCGCACGAGTGCATCCAGTTCGAACTGCCCAGCAGCGGCCGTCGCATCTCGTGGCTCTTCAAGGAAGACGGCAAGGACCGCGAGGTTTTCGCTGACAGCGCCTACAGCTGCTCCGACGACGTGCTCGGTGGCGTCACGCTCGCAAGGAGCGGCGCCGGTCTGTTCCAGACCTACCGCTTCGTGGTGGAGAAAGAGATCGCCGACGGCACCCTCGTCGAGGTGCTCAAGCCCTTCGCGGGCCGCTCGCGGCCGTACACGCTGCTGTACCCGGACGGGCGGCATGTGCCGCTGCGCATGCGGGTGTTCATCGATTTCCTGATGGCGCAGCGGGCTGCGTAATCCTTACACGCCCAGCAACTCCTCCAGCGCCTGCGGCTCCGCCAGCAGATCGGCCGACGCCCCATGCCGCACGATCTGTCCCTTCTCCATCACCACCGCAAGATCGGTGTGCGCGAGCACCTTGCGGTAGTCGCGGTCCACGATCAGCGTGGCGATGCCGGTGCTGCGGATCTCGCCGATCACGCGCCAGATCTCGGCGACGATCAGCGGCGCGAGGCCTTCGGTGGCTTCGTCCAGGATGAGGAGGCGCGGGTTGGTCATCAGCGCGCGGCCGATCGAGAGCATCTGCTGCTCGCCGCCCGAGAGCTGCTGCCCGCCATGCGAGAGCCGCTCCGCCAGCCGCGGAAAGGTCGCCATCACGCGGTCGAAGGTCCACGCGCGCTGTCCGTCGATGCCCGCTCGCTCGCTCATCACAAGGTTCTCGCGCACCGAGAGGTTCGGGAAGATGCCACGGCCCTCGGGCACGTAGCCGATGCCCAAGCGTGCCATCTTCTCGGGCGGCCAGCCGGTGACGGTGCGGCCATCGACCTGCACTTCGCCGGAAGCGGGCCGCACGTAGCCCATCATGCTGCGGATCAGCGTGGTCTTGCCCATGCCGTTGCGCCCGAGCAGGCCCACTGACGTGGCTGTCGGAATGCCGGCATGCACGCCGCGCAGGATGTGGCTGTTGCCGTAGTAGGTGTTGAGGTCGCGGACGATCAGCATGTCAGTGGTCTTCTCCGAGATAGGCGGTGCGCACCTCCGGGTTCTCGCGGATCGAGGTCGGGTCGCCGGTGGCGATGACCGTGCCGTTCACCATCACCGTGATGCGGTCGGCGATGCGGAAGACGGCGTCCATGTCGTGCTCCACCAGAAGGATCGCGTGCGTGGCCTTCAGCCGCGCGAGCAGCGTGAGCATGCGGTCGGTTTCCTCGGCGCCCATGCCGGCGAGCGGCTCGTCGAGCAGCAGCACGCGCGGGTTCGTGGCGAGGCACATGGCCACTTCGAGCTGGCGCTGCGCGCCGTGGCTCAGCGTGCCGGCGATGCGCAAAGCCTCGTTCGAAAGGCCTGCGGCTTCGAGCGCCGCATCGGCTGAAGCGTTGCTGGTGGTGCAGCGTTGCGACGCCTGCCAGATCGCCCACGGCCGCGCGGTCGCGGCCTGCGCGGCGAGCCGGCAGTTCTCGTGCACGCTGAACTCCGGAAAGATCGTCGTGCGCTGGTAGCTGCGGCCCACGCCGTCGCGTGCGCGCTTCGATTGCGCGCGCTGCGTGATGTCGATGCCGTCCAGCGCGATGCGGCCTTCCGAAGCCTCGATCTCGCCAGAAAGCATGTTGATGAGCGTCGATTTGCCGGCGCCGTTGGTGCCGATCACCGCGTGCACTTCGCCGATGTGCAGGTCGAGCGTGACGGCGTTCACTGCGGTGAGGCCGCCGAAGCGGCGGGTGAGGCCGGCTACCGAAAGAAGAGCGGTTGCGTTCATAGTCTTGCTCCCTCTCCCCTTGGGGAGAGGGCTGGGGTGAGGGCATTGGGCAGTGGAAAGCGCGGGTCGGTGGACAGTCCCGCGGCCCTCACCCTAACCCTCTCCCGCAAGCGGGAGAGGGGACAACTCCCGAGTTCGGGGGCAGTCATGCGGCCTCCTTCGGCGAGATGCGCTTCACGAGTCCGATCAAGCCCTTCGGCAACCACGCCACGAACACGATGATCGCGATGCCCAGCGTGAGCTGCCAATGGTCCGCGAGCGGCCCCATCACCGCGTGCGTCGAGAAGATTTCCTTGAGCAGCGTGAATGCAATGGCACCGATCACCGCCCCGCGCAGATGGCCGAGACCGCCCAGGATCACCATCAGCAGAACCTCGCCCGAGTTGTGCCAAGCCATCAGTTCAGGGTTGACCACGCCGTCGCGCGAGGCGAGCAAGAAGCCCGCGAGCCCCGCGAGCGCGCCCGCGAGCACGAAGGCCGCGAGCTTGTAGCCGTACACCGGGAACCCCGCCGCGCGCATGCGCTGTTCGTTCACCCGGATGCCCGCGAGCGCCGCGCCGAAGCGCGAGCGGCGGATCAGCGCGAGCAGCCCATAGGTGAACGCGAGCGACGCGAGCACCACGTAGAACAGCACCATGCGGTTCTCCAGGTCGAGCGCGCCGAGGGCCGGTCGCACATACATGTAGATGCCGTCGCTGCCGCCGCCCACCTTGGTGTCGTGGAACACGAAGAAGGCCATCTGCGCAAACGCGAGCGTGACCATGATGAAGTACACGCCGCGCGTGCGCAGGCTCAAAGCGCCGACGAACAGCGCATAGAGCGCCGCCGCCCCCATGGCCATCGGCAGCAGCAGTGCGAAGTTGCCGCCCTCGCTGCCCGATGCGAGCACCGTCACGTACGCGCCGATGCCGTAGAACGCCGCGTGGCCCAGGCTCACGAGGCCGGTCATGCCGACCAGCAGTTCGAGGCTCAGCGCGAAGATCGAAAGGATCATCACCTTCACGATGAAGTCGGAGGCGTAGTTGCCCATCAACGGGCCGGCGATGGCGATGAGCACCGCGCAGGCCACGGGCACGAGGAATGCACCCTTCTTCATGGCCGCCTCCCCATCAGCCCTTCGGGCTTCCATATCAGCACGATGGCCATCAGCAGGTAGATGCCGATGCCGCTCAGGTCGGCGAAGAACACCTTGCCGAAGGTGTCGACGAAACCCACCAGCAGCGAGGCCAGAAGCGCGCCGGTGATCGAGCCGATGCCGCCGATCACCACCAGCACGAAGCAGATGATGAGCACGCTCGCGCCCATGTTCGGATACACCGAGGACATCGGCGCCGCGATCATCCCGGCCAGCGCAGCGAGCGCCACGCCGGCCGCGAACACGATGCGGTAGAGCCGCTTCACGTCGATGCCCAACCCTCGCACCATGTCGCGGTTGCTCGCGCCGGCGCGGATCATCATGCCCAGCCGCGTGCGGTTCACCACCCAGTACAGACCGACCGCGAGCACGATGCACGCGGCAGAGGCGAAGAGCCGGTACCACGGGTAGCTCATGACGTTCCCCAGCGCGAAGCTGCCGTCCAGCCAAGCGGGCACCTTCACGCCGTGCACATCGTTGCCCACGAAGATGGAGCGCAGTTCCTCGAACACCAGGATGAGCCCGTAGGTCATCAGCACCTGCTGCAGGTGGTCACGCTGGTAGAGGTAGCTGAAGAACGCCCATTCGAGCAGGTAGCCGAAGATGGCCGCAAGCACCACGCCGGCCACCAGCATCAGAAGGAACTGGTCGCCGAACAGCGGCGCGAGCGCGAACGCCATGTAAGCGCCGATCATGTAGAAGCTGCCGTGCGCGAGGTTGATCACGCCCATGATCCCGAAGATCAGCGTGAGGCCCGAGGCCACCAGAAAAAGCAGCAGTCCGTACTGAACGGAGTTCAGGCACTGGACGAGGAAGGTTCCGAAATCCACTGTGGGAGATCCCAGTTGATCCGCACACCGTTCACCCTGAGCCTGTCGAAGGGCCTGCGTGCATTGCGCACCGGCTTCGACAGGCTCAGCCCGAACGGCTCATGAGGAGAGAGAAAGAATGCGGGTAAGCGAGCCTGGAGAAGGGTTTACATCCGGCAGCCGCGCGCCGGGTCTGCGAGACCCTTGATCGCGGTGCTGACCAGCTTGTTCTCCTTGCCATCCACCTTGCGCAGATAGATGTCCTGCACCGGGTTGTGCGACTTGCTCATGGTGAAGGTGCCGCGTGGGCTGTCGATCTTGGCCTTCTCGATGGCGGCGGTGAACTCGGCCTTCTTGCCGATGTCGCCCTTGGCGGCGGCGAGGCCCACGCCCAGCATCTGCGCCGCGTCGTAGCCCTGCACCGCGTACACGTCGGGCTGCAGCTTGAACGACTTGGCGTATGCCACGCGGAATGCGTTGTCGCGCGCGGTGTTCAGGCCGTCCGCGTAGTGCAGCGTGGTCAGCATGCCCTGCGCGGCATCGCCTTGCGCATCGAGCGTGCCGTCGGTCAGGAAGCCGGGGCCGTAGAGCGGAATGGTCTTGTTCAGGCCCGCCGCCTGGTAGTCCTTGACGAACTTCACCGCGCCGCCGCCCGCGAAGAAGGCATACACCGCATCGGGCTTGGCCGCCGCGATCTCGGTCAGCAGTGCCTGGAACTCCACGTTGGGGAAGGGCAGCGTGAGCTGCTTGTCGACCTTGCCGCCGTTCTTCTCGAAGCCTTCCTTGAAGCCGTTGACCGACTCGTCGCCGGCCGCGTACTTCCAGGTGATGGTCATTGCCTTCTTCTTGCCCTGCTGCTTGGCCGCGACCTCGCCCATCGCGAAGGCCGGCTGCCAGTTGCTGAACGAGCTGCGGAAGATGTTGGGCGCGCACATCGGGCCGGTCACCGCATCGGCGCCTGCGTTCGGCACGATCAGCACGGTGCCGCTTTCCTTGGCGGCCTTGGCCATGGCCATCGCAACGCCGGAGTGCACGGTGCCCACGATCACATCGACGTTGTCGCGCTTGATGAGCTTGTTGACGTTGTCGGTCGCCTTGGCGGGATCGGACTCGTCGTCCACCTTGAAGTACTCGATCTCGCGGCCCGAGAGCTTGCCGCCCTGTTCGTCGACGTAGAGCTTGAAGCCGTTCTCGATGGCCACGCCCAGCGCGGTGTAGGTGCCGCTGTAGGGCAGCATGAGGCCGACCTTGAGCTTGCCGGTGCCCTGGGCGCCAGCGGCTGTCGCTAGGGCGGCGAAGGCGATGGCGGTGAGCGCGAGGCGCGCATTGCGGATGGTCGTCATGGTGTCTGTCTCCTGTTTTTGGTGATGAAAGCGGCGGTAGCGACGGTGACACGTTCCGGCTGATCGCGATGTGGGGAATGCCCGCATTCAGGGATTTCCACCAGTTCGCAATTGCCGCTCACGCGCGCCGCGATGCCGCGGATCTGCGCGAGCGTGCCGTACTCGTCGTCGATGCCCTGGATGGCGAGCACCGGGCAGCGGATGGCATCGAGTTCGGCCTCGATGTTCCAGTCGCGAAAGGGCGGATGCAGCCAGATGCGGTTCCAGCCCCAGAAGGCGGAATCGGCGCTGTCGTGGTAGCGGCCGAGCTTCTTCGGCAGATCGGTCGAGAGGTACGCGGTGCGCGCCAGCTCGATGTTCGCGACGGTGATGTCTTCCACGAAGATGTGCGGCGCCAGCACGACAAGGCCCGCCACGCGATCGGGGAAGCGCGAGGCGTAGAGCAGCGAGATCGAGCCGCCGTCGCTGTGGCCGAAGAGCCAGGGCTTTTCATCGCCGAGATTCAGGGCGGCGATGAGGGCGGGCAGCACCTCGCGCGCCTGGCGGTGCATGAAGTCGACGTCCCAGATTTCGTTGTCTTCGCGCGGCGTGGAGCGGCCGTAGGCGGGGCGCGAGAACACGAGGCCGCGGGCGTTGGCGGCTTCGCAGACTTGTGCGGGGAAATCTTTCCACATGGCGACGGAGCCGAGGCCTTCGTGGAGGAAGACGATGAGCGGGGCGTCGGTGCGCTCAGGGGCTATCCACGCGCACTCGATCCGCACGGGGCGGCCGCGCCAGGTGATGGTGGCGAAGTCGGGTGTGCTCATTGCATTGCTCCCGGCTGTTGCTCCTTCCCCTTCCGGGGGAAGGCTGGGATGGGGGCTTGCGGCGCTTGAGAAGGCTGTGCGTGCGTGGAGGCCGATGCCCCCACCCCAACCCTCCCCCGGGAGGGGAGGGAGCAAGACAAGGAGCGCGTCATGCCTGCTTCTCTCGCTCGCGCAGCCGAAACCGCTGAATCTTCCCCGTCGCCGTCTTCGGCAGCTCACTCACGAACTCCAGAAACCGCGGGTACTTGTACGGCGCGAGGCGCTCTTTCACGAAGGCCTTGAGCTCTTCCTCGGTCGCAGCGCTCCCATCCTTCAACACGACAAAGGCCTTGGTCTTGGTGAGGCCCTCTGCATCTTCCTTGCCGATCACCGCCGCTTCGAGCACCGAAGGATGCTGCATCAGCGTGGCCTCGACCTCGAAGGGAGACACATAGATCCCGCTCACCTTCAGCATGTCGTCGCTGCGCCCGGCATAGGTGAAGTAGCCGTCGGCATCGCGCGTGTACTTGTCGCCGCTCTTGGTCCAGCCGCCCTGGAAGGTGTCGCGCGACTTCTCGCGGTTGGTCCAGTACATGAGGGCCGAGCTCGGCCCTCGGATGTAGAGGTCGCCCACTTCCCCGTCGGGCACCGGGCGGCCGTCTTCGCCGCGCAGCTCGACCTCGTAGCCTTCCACCGGCTTGCCGGTGGTGCCGTAGCGCACGTCGCCGGGGCGGTTGGAGATGAAGATGTGCAGCATCTCCGTCGAGCCGATGCCGTCGATGATTTCGCAGCCGTAGTGCGCCTTGAAGCGCTGCGCGATCTCGCCGGGCAGGGCCTCGCCGGCCGACGAGCACATGCGCAGCGCGACCGCATCGCGCGCCGGCAGCTTCGGCGAGGCGAGCATGCCCGCGAACCCCGTGGGCGCGCCGAAGAACACGGTGGGCTTGTGCTCCGTCCAACGGCGGAAGGTGGCATCGGGCGTGGGCCGCTCGGCCATCAGCACGACCGTCGCACCGACCGTGAGCGGAAAGGTCAGCGCGTTGCCCAGCCCGTAAGCGAAGTACAGCTTGGCCGCCGAGAAGCACACGTCGTCTTCGGTGAGCGCGAGCACCGGCTTGCCGTAGAGCTCGGCCGTCCACCAGAGGTTGGCGTGCGTGTGGACCGTGCCCTTGGGCTTGCCGGTGGAGCCGGAGGAATAGAGCCAGAAGCCCGGGTCGTCGGAGGCTGTGTTGACTGGTGCGGCCAGGGGCTCGACCTTGGCGAGCGCGGCGTCGAACGCTTGCGCGTTCTCCGGCAGCGGGCCGGTGGGCTGCGAGACGATCAGCGCCTGCAGCTCGTGCGCACCGCGCCCCATCGCATCCTGCAGCGTAGGCAGCAGCGCACCCGACACCAGCGCGGCCTGCGCGCGGCTGTGGTCGAGCATGTAGGCATAGTCCTCGGGCGTGAGCAGCGTGTTGACGGCGACGGGAACGATGCCGGCATAGAGGCAGCCGAGAAAGCTCACCGGCCAGTCGCTGCTGTCCAGCATCAGCAGCAGCACGCGCTCTTCGCGCCGCACGCCGGCGGCTTTCAGCGCGGCGGCCAGTCGGCGCGCGCGGTCTTCGAGCTGGCCATAGCTCAGCGTGCTGCGGTCGTCGATGTAGGCGGTGCGATCGGCGCGTCCGCGGTTGAGGGCGAACAGGTGTTCGGCGAAATTGAATCGTGCGGGCAGGCTCATCGTGGGGTCTCCTTGGGGCCTGTTCTTCTAGAAGCCGAGGGCGGCGAGCACGCGGGGGCTCGCCTGCACCGCGCTCTTGCGGTGATAGAAGTCGAGCGCGCGCAGGCCGCCCAGTTCGGCGCCGCCGCCCGCGCGGCCGGGTCCGCCGTGCATCGACATCGGCATCACGTTGCCGTGGCCGGTGTGGGCCTGTGTGACCTCGGGCGTGATCACATGGACGCGGCCGTGGCTCGGTGCGACAGCGAGCGCGGCCTGCGCGAGCGCTGCGTCGTCGCTGCCATACAAGGACATCACGAGCGAGCCCTGGCCACGGTGCGCCAGCGCGATGCCGTGCGCCAGGTCGCGGTACGGCAGCAGCGTGGCGACCGGGCCGAACACCTCCACGTCATGCACGCGCTGCGCCGCATCGGCATCGCGCGCGCCCAGCAGCACCGGGCCGATGCAGGCGGCGACGGCCGGGTCGGCGTCGATCAGCGGCTTGTTGCGGCTGTCGTGCAGCACGGTGGTCTGCGCGGCGAGCGCATCGAGTCCGTCGCGCACGGCGTTCAGTTGCGCGCGGCTCACGAGCGAACCCATGCGCACGCCCTCGTTGCGCGGATTGCCGACCGTGACGCCCGCGAGCTTGGCGCCGATGGCTTCGGCCGCGGCGTCGTACACCCCGGCTGGCACCAGGATGCGGCGGATCGCGGTGCACTTCTGGCCCGACTTGACCGTCATCTCGCGCACCACTTCGCGCACGAGCAGGTTGAACGCTTCGCTGCCAGGTGCTGCGCCGGGCAGGAGCAGGGCGCTGTTGAGGCTGTCGGCCTCGATGTTCGCCCGCACCGAACGCGCGGCCACGGCGGGGTGCGAGCGGATCACGGCTGCGGTTTCGGCCGAGCCGGTGAACGAGACCACGTCGAAGGGCTGCAGCTGGTCCATCAAGCCGGCCGAGCTGCCGCAGATGACCGAGAGCGCGCCGGCGGGCAGCACGCCCGCATCGACCACGTCTTTCACCATGCGCTGCGTGAGCCAGGCGGTTGCGGTCGCGGGCTTCACGATCACGGGCACGCCCGAGAGCAATGCCGGTGCGGCCTTTTCCCACAGGCCCCACGAAGGGAAGTTGAAAGCGTTGATGAACAGCGCCACGCCGTGCGTCGGCACCTGCAGATGCTGCGACAGGAATACTGGCTCCTTGCCGAGCTTGGCCGCATCGCCATCGCGCAACGCGCGCACGTCGCCGAGCGCATCGCCCCACTTGGCGTACTGGCCGAGCGTGAAGATCGCGCCGTCGATGTCCACGGCCGAATCGTTCTTCACCGTGCCCGAGTTCGCGGTGGCGATTTCGTAATAGGCATCGCGGTTGGACTGCAGCACCTTGACGATCGCACCGAGCAGCCCGGCGCGCTGGCGGTAGGTGAGGGCGCGCAGCGCGTTGCCGCCCTGTTCGCGCGCAAACGAGAAGGCTTCGGGCAGGTCGAGCCCCGTGGCATCGACGCGTGCGAGTTCGGTGCCAAGCACCGGATCGACAAGCGGCGTGCCGGCGCCTGAGCCGCTTTGCCAGCGGCCGGCGACGTGGTTGGAGAGGAGTTCGGTCATTGCGTGAACTTGATCTGCCCCTCGGGCAGCAAATAGAGAACGAGCGCGCGGCCTTGCGCGACGGTCGGGCGGTGCGCGGTGCCGGGGCCGTAGACGCACCAGCCCGCGGGCCGGCTGTCGAAGGTGGCGCCGGGGCTGTTGTCCAGCGGCATGATCAGGTCGATCTCGCCATTCGGATGCGTGTGGTGCGGGCCGGCGACGTCCTGCATGTCGACCACGTCGACCGAGAAGCGGTGCAGCGCGTCTTCGGCCTTGAACACGCGGCCGTACTTGATGCCGCCGCCTTCGCGCTCGCACAGCCAGCCTTCGGTGACACCGCCGATGCAGGCCTGGCGCAGTTGCTCGAAGCTGGCGCTGCCAGCGCCGTGGGTGGCGTTGAGCCACTGGTCGAGTTGCGCGTCGAGCGGCCGGCCGGCGATCTCGGCGGTCAAGCCGGCGATCAACTGGTGAAATGCTGCCTTGCCTGTGGCGGGGTTGCTGCTGTCGGACATCGTGGGGCCTCGAACTTTCGGAACTGCCTTGCAGGAATACCGCGCGTGCAGTATCTTGCTTGTGGCCGAACGATAAGCACCGAGACAATGAGTGTCAAGCAATATAGTGCATATATGGCGTTTACCCTGAGCGCGCACAATCCCGGCCACGAACGAGGACTCGCATGAATGAGCATGTAGACGCGGTGCTGGCCACCACGCCAGAAAGCGGCAACCACACCGCACCGGCCGGGGAGGCCAAGAACCCACTGCTGGCCGCGCTGGGCGACCGCGTGCGCAACCTGCGCGCGCAGCGCGGCCTCACGCGCAAGGCGGTGGCCGTGTCGGCCGATGTGTCGGAGCGGCACCTGGCCAACCTGGAGTACGGCATCGGCAACGCGTCGATCCTGGTGCTGCAGCAGGTGGCCGGCGCTTTGCATTGCTCGCTGGCAGAGCTGGTCGGTGACGTCACCACCAGTTCGCCCGAGTGGCTGCTGATCCGCGAGCTGCTCGAGAACCGCAGCGAAACCGACCTGCGCCGCGTGCGCGTGGCCCTGGGCGAACTGCTGGGCACGGCTTCGGTCGATCCGGCGCGGCACCGCCGCATCGCGCTCGTGGGGCTGCGTGGCGCGGGCAAGTCGACGCTCGGGCAGATGCTGGCCGAAGACCTCGAGCTGCCGTTCATCGAACTGAGCCGCGAGATCGAGAAGCTCGCGGGCTGCAGCGTGCGCGAGATCCACGACCTGTACGGCACCAACGCCTACCGCCGCTACGAGCGCCGCGCGCTCGAAGAAGCCGTGCAGATCTACAGCGAAGTGGTGATCGCCACGCCGGGCGGCATCGTCTCCGACCCCGCCACCTTCAACGAACTGCTCGCCCACTGCACCACCGTGTGGCTGCAGGCCGCGCCCGAAGAGCACATGGGCCGCGTGGCCGCGCAGGGCGACACCCGCCCGATGGCCGCCAGCAAGGAAGCCATGGAAGACCTGCGCCGCATCCTGAACGGCCGGGCCGCCTTCTATTCGAAGGCCGATCTGTCGGTGGACACCAGCGGCAAGACGCTGGCACAGAGCTTCCAGGCGCTGCGCGCGACCACGCGCCAGTCGATGGGCCTGAGCGCTTGAGCTGAAATCTGAAAAAAAGCACAACAGGCATTGACTTGCCCATTTGCATGCAGCATGATGCATGTCAACGGAGCAAGAAAGCGCATTATCTTTCCTGTTCGCGGTTTCCGAACACAGCCCCACAGGAGACTTCTGCATGACCGACACCACCACGCTTCAGGCGCCCCCCCGCGTCGACTACCGCACCGAACCCGGCCAGTACCGCCATTGGTCCCTGAGCTTCGACGGCGCCATCGCCCGCCTGGTGCTCGACATCGCGGAAGACGGCGGCATCCGCCCCGGCTACAAGCTCAAGCTCAACAGCTACGACCTGGGCGTCGACATCGAGCTCAACGACGCGCTCAACCGCATCCGCTTCGAGCACCCCGAAGTGCGCAGCGTGATCGTCACCAGCGGCAAGGACCGCATCTTCTGTTCGGGCGCCAATATCTTCATGCTGGGCGTCTCGGGCCATGCCTGGAAGGTCAACTTCTGCAAGTTCACCAACGAGACCCGCAACGGCATCGAAGACTCGTCGAAGCACTCGGGCCTGAAGTTCCTCGCGGCCGTGAACGGCGCCTGCGCCGGCGGCGGCTACGAACTGGCGCTGGCTTGCGATGAGATCCTGCTGGTGGACGACCGCTCCTCGGCCGTGTCGCTGCCCGAAGTGCCGCTGCTCGGCGTGCTGCCCGGCACCGGCGGCCTCACCCGCGTGACCGACAAGCGCCATGTGCGCCATGACCTCGCCGACATCTTCTGCACCAGCGTCGAAGGCGTGCGCGGCCAGCGTGCCGTCGAATGGCGCCTGGTCGATGCGGTGGCCAAGCCCGCGCAGTTCGCCGCCGCCGTGCAGGACCGCGCCTCGCAACTCGCCGCCGGCAGCGACCGTCCCGCGGGCGGCAAGGGCGTGGTGCTCACGCGCCTCGAGCGCACCGACAGCGCCGACGGCATCAGCTATTCGCACGTCGATATCCAGATCGACCGCAGCAAGCGCACCGCGACGATCACCGTGAAGGCGCCCACCGGTGCGCAGCCGGCCGACATCGCCGCGATCGAAGCCGCGGGCGCCGCCTGGTGGCCGCTCGCGATGTGCCGTCAGCTCGACGACGCGATCCTCAACCTGCGCACCAACGAGCTCGACGTGGGCACCTGGCTGCTCAAGACCGAAGGCGATGCGGCCGCCGTGCTCGCCTCCGACGCCGTGATGTTCGCCAACAAGGACCACTGGCTGGTGCGCGAAACCATCGGCGCGCTGCGCCGCACGCTGGCGCGCCTGGATGTGTCGTCGCGCAGCCTGTTCGCGCTGGTCGAGGCCGGTTCGTGCTTCGCCGGCACGCTGGCCGAACTGGCCTTCGCGGCCGACCGCACCTACATGCTCGCGCTGCCCGACGATGCCGAGCGCGCACCGAAGCTCGTGCTGAACGAATTCAACTTCGGCTTCTTCCCGATGGTGAACGACCAGAGCCGTCTGCAACGGCGCTTCTATGAAGAGGCCGCGCCACTCGAAGCCGCGCGCGCTGCAGCAGGCAAGCCGCTCGACGCCGACGAAGCCCTGAAGCTCGGCCTGGTCACCGCCGCACCGGACGACATCGACTGGGAAGACGAAATCCGCATCGCCATCGAAGAGCGCGCCGCCATGTCGCCCGACGCGCTCACCGGCCTCGAAGCCAACCTGCGCTTCGCGAGCAAGGAGAACATGGCCACCCGCATCTTCGGCCGGCTCACTGCCTGGCAGAACTGGATCTTCAACCGCCCCAACGCCGTCGGCGAAAAGGGTGCGCTCAAGGTCTACGGCACCGGCGAAAAGGCCGGCTTCGACATGAACCGCGTCTGATAACCGCAGCCCGTACAACCCAAGGAACAACGATGAGCACGATCAACTACAGCGAGAAGATCCCCAACAACGTCAACCTCGGCGAAGACCGCACGCTGCAGCGCGCGCTCGAAGGCTGGCAGCCCAACTTCATCAACTGGTGGGACGACGTGGGCCCCGAGGGCTCGACCAACCACGACGTGTACCTGCGCACCGCAGTGAGCGTCGACCCACAGGGCTGGGCGCAGTTCGGCCACGTGAAGATGCGCGACTACCGCTGGGGCATCTTCCTGAACCCGGGCGATGCCAACCGCGAGATCCACTTCGGCGACCACAAGGGCGAGAAGGCCTGGCAGGACGTGCCCGGCGAACACCGCGCCAACCTGCGCCGCATCATCGTGACGCAGGGCGACACCGAGCCCGCCTCGGTCGAGCAGCAGCGCCACCTGGGCCTCACGGCACCGTCGATGTACGACCTGCGCAACCTGTTCCAGATCAACGTGGAAGAAGGCCGCCACCTGTGGGCCATGGTCTACCTGCTGCAGAAGCACTTCGGACGCGACGGACGCGAAGAGGCCGATGCACTGCTGCAGCGCACCTCGGGCGACGAGAACAACCCGCGCATCCTGGGCGCGTTCAACGAGAAGACGCCCGACTGGCTCGCGTTCTTCATGTTCACCTACTTCACCGACCGCGACGGCAAGTTCCAGCTGGCCGCGCTGGCCGAAAGCGCCTTCGATCCGCTGGCGCGCACCACCAAGTTCATGCTGACCGAAGAGGCGCACCACATGTTCGTGGGCGAGAGCGGCGTCTCGCGCGTCATCGCCCGCACCGCGCAGGTGATGAACGAGCTGAAGACCGACGACGCGCAGAAGATCCGCGCCGCGGGCTGCATCGACCTGGGCACCATCCAGCGCTACCTGAACTTCCACTACAGCGTGACCATCGACCTGTTCGGCGCCGACCAGTCGAGCAACGCGGCCATCTTCTACAGCTCGGGCCTGAAGGGCCGCTACGAAGAAGGCAAGCGCACGGACGACCACATCCTCAAGGGCCAGACCTACAAGGTGCTTGAAGTGAAAGATGGGCAACTGGTCGAGAAGGACGTGCCGATGCTCAACGCGCTCAACGAAGTGCTGCGCGACGACTTCATCAAGGACTCGGTGGCCGGCGTGGGCCGCTGGAACAAGGTGCTCGAGAAGGCCGGCATCCCGACCCGCCTGGTCGTGCCGCACAAGGCCTTCAACCGCCAGATCGGCGCGCTCGCCGGCATCAAGATGTCGCCCGAAGGCCGCGTGGTGAACGAGGTCGAATGGGCCGCCAAGCGCGATGAGTGGCTGCCCAGTTCCGAAGACTTCGCTTTCGTGGCATCGTTGATGGGCCGCGTGGTGGAGCCGGGCAAGTTCGCAGGCTGGATTTCGCCCCCGGTGATGGGCATCAACCGCCAGCCGGTGGATTTCGAGTACGTCCGTTTCGGCTGATTTGGGTATTACTCCCTCTCCCCTTGGGGAGAGGGTAGGGGTGAGGGTAGGCGGCGTCCTTACGACAAGCTGCTGCCCCTCACCCTGACCCTCACCCCAAGGGGCGAGGGAAAGGAGAAAAAAATGGACATGGCCGTTGAAGCCGGAGTCATCAAGCAGCACCTGATCGACCCCGAGATCTGCATCCGCTGCAACACCTGCGAGGCCACCTGCCCCGTCAACGCGATCACGCACGACGACAACAACTACGTCGTGCGGGCCGACATCTGCAATGGCTGCATGGCCTGCATCTCGCCGTGCCCGACGGGCTCCATTGACAACTGGCGCACGATGCCGCTGGTGCGCGCGTACACGATCGAAGAACAGCTCACCTGGGAAGAACTGCCCGCGGAGCTGACGCCCGAAGAGCTCGAGGCCGCGGGCGTTTCAGCCGCCGATGCGGGCGATGAAGCCGGCGTTGCCGCAGCACCTGCGCTGACGCAAGCGCAAGCGGCTGCCGAGTCCACCGAGACCGTCTTCAATTCCGCGCAGTACGGCGCCACCGTGCCGCCGTGGTCGGCCGCGCATGCGTACACCAACCTGTTCCCGCCGAAGACGCCGACAACCGCCACCGTGGTCGGCAACTTCAACTGCACCGAGGCGGGCTTCGACAGTGAGACGCACCACATCGTGCTCGACTTCGGCGTGGTGCCGTTCCCGGTGCTCGAAGGCCAGTCGATCGGCATCGTGCCGCCGGGCGTCGACGCCATCGGCAAGCGCCACCATGCGCGCCAGTACTCGGTGGCGAGCCCCCGCAACGGCGAGCGGCCCGGCTACAACAACGTCTCGCTCACCGTGAAGCGCGTGACCGAGGACCACCAGGGCGACCCGGTGCTCGGCGTGTGCTCCAACTATGTGTGCGACCTGAAGGTGGGCGACACGGTGCAGGTGGTGGGCCCCTTCGGCGCTTCGTTCCTGATGCCCAACCACCCCAAGTCGCACATCGTGATGATCTGCACCGGCACCGGCAGCGCACCGATGCGCGCGATGACCGAATGGCGCCGGCGCCTGCGCAAGAGCGGCAAGTTCGAAGGCGGGAAGCTCATGTTGTTCTTCGGCGCGCGCACGCAGCAGGAGCTGCCGTACTTCGGCCCGCTGCAGTCGCTGCCCAAGGACTTCATCGACATCAACCTCGCGTTCTCGCGCACGCCGGGGCAGCCCAAGCGCTACGTGCAGGACCTGATGCGCGAGCGCGCGGCCGATCTGGCTGCGCTGCTCAAGGACGGATCGAGCCACTTCTACGTGTGTGGCCTCAAGAGCATGGAAGAGGGCGTCGTGCTCGCGCTGCGCGATGTGGCGACGGAAGCGGGGCTCGACTGGAACACCGTCGGCGCTTCGCTCAAGCGCGAAGGCCGCCTGCACCTGGAAACCTACTGAACCGCGGCGGATGAAGTTCGCCGACTTCCATGCAGGCCAGGTCATCGAGGCCGGGCCCTATGTGCTCAGCGAAGCCGAACTCGTCCGGTTCGCGAAGGACTACGACCCGCAGTGGTTCCACACCGATGCCGAAGCGGCCGCGGAAAGCGCCTTCGGCGGGTTGATCGCAAGCGGCTGGCACACCTGCTCGATCGCGATGCGCCTGGTGGTCGAGGCGGCGCTCAAGGGCTCGGAGTCTTTTGCGTCACCGGGGCTCGAACATGTGCGCTGGCCCAACCCTGTGCGCCCCGGCGATGCCCTGCGGCTCGTGGCCGACGTGATCGAGGTGCGGCGCTCCGAGAAGCGCCCGACGCTGGGCATCCTTCGCTGGCGTTGGCGCCTGTTCAACCAGCGTGAGTCGATGGTGCTCGACGTGGAAGTCACAAGCCTTTTCAGACTCGAAGCGCTCGACTGACGCAAAAAAAGCCCGCAACGCGCGAGCGCTGCGGGCTTTTGCGGAGGAAGCGCGTTTACTTCGTGAGATCGACCGCGCCCGAGCCCTTGGCCTTGCCGCTGGCCTTCGCGCCCGCACCGGCGGCCGATGGCTTCACCGCGCCACCCGCCGAGCCGACCGCTCCAGTCGCGCCGTTCAGCGTGCCGCCCACGGTGTTCGTGAGGCCCCCTGTAGCGCCTGTTGCCGCGCCGGTTGCGCCGCCCACGGCACCGGTGGCGCCGCCGACCGTGCTGGTCGCGTTGCCCACGGCACCGGTCGTGCCGCCGACCACGCCACCGACCGTGTTGCCCAGCCCGCCTGCCGCGTTGCCGGCACCGCCATTGGTCGATGCGCCCGCACCCGCTGCAGCGCCGGTATTTGCGCCTGCGCTGCCTTGTGCCGGTGCAGCCTTGACCGTGCCCGATGTATTCACATCGGCATTCACGCCCACGCCGACTCCCACGCCCTGTGCCTGGGCGAAACCGCTCATGGCAAGAAGGCCTGCGAGCAAGGCGCCGGCGAAGATGGATTTGTTTTGTTGTTGCTTCATGGGTGACTGTTCCTTTCGTTTGAATGGTCACTGACTGACAAGAACCGGCTTGGGGCCAGTTCGGTCGCTACCGTGACCACCTCGCACCATGTCGCCGTGTGCGGGGCGTTCGCTCTCGGTTGTGGGACGTGTCCGTCGGCGGGAACGAGGGGCTGTGCGTTAGGGCGCGTCCTGTTCAAGTGGGTTTCGCAACGCAACCCTTTCAGCCGGCAGGGTCAAAGAGACCTTCCGCCGGCAACGAAGATTTCACGCAACTGATAATGTTGCATGAAACGAGACAGCAAGCTTTCCGGCGTCCTCCACGTGCTGCTGCATATGGCCGAGATGGATGCCCCCATCACCTCGGAGTCGCTCGCGGCGGCGATGCACACCAACCCGGTCGTGGTGCGCCGGCTCATGGCGGGCCTGCGGCAGGCGGGCTTCGTGAGTTCGGCCAAGGGCCACGGCGGCGGCTGGGTGCTGTCGTGCTCGCTGTCGCGCGTGACGCTCGGCGACATCCACAACGCCGTCGGCGCGCCTGCGCTGCTGGCCATGGGCAATCGCACCGAGAGCCCCGGCTGCATCGTCGAGCAGGCCGTGAATGCGGCGCTCGACGATGCCTTCGATGCGGCCGAGGCGCTGCTGCTCAAGCGCTTCAACAGCATCACGCTGGCGGATCTCTCCAAGGACTTTCATCGCCGCATGACGGGCGGCGGTTTCACACAGAAGGACATCGAACATGCGCTATGACGCTCTTGTCGTGGGCGGTAGCTTTGCCGGCCTCTCCGCTGCCATGCAGCTCGCGCGCGCACGCAAGAACGTGTGCGTGGTCGATGCGGGCGCGCCGCGCAACCGCTTCGCCGCCGCGGCACACGGCTTCTTCGGCCAGGACGGTGTGCCGCCGCTGAAGATGATTGCCAACGCGCGGGCCAAGCTGCTGGCCTATCGAACGTCACCTTCATCGAAGGCCGGGCGGCGAGCGTGCAGGCCGATGGTGTTGGCGGGTTCGTCGCCTCGCTCGATGACGACCGGCAGCTGTCGGCCGGCAAGCTCCTGCTGGCCTTCGGCGTGCAGGATGGCTTTCCGGACGGTATCGCCGGCGTGCGCGAACGCTGGGGCACCAGTGTGCTGCACTGCCCCTATTGCCACGGCTACGAATTCGGCGGCCGCAGGCTTGGTGTTTTGGTCGAAGCCCCGCATCCGCCGGAGCACGCGATGCTGATCGCCGAATGGGGCCCGACCACGCTCTTCCTGAACGGCAACAACACGGTGGAGGATGAGGTGCGGGGCAAGCTGCAGGCGCGCGGCGTGACGATCGAGCCGGGCCGCATCGCTGCGCTGGAGGGGCCGGCGAAAGACCTGTCCGGCGTGCGCCTCGAAGACGGCCGCATCGTGCCGGTCGAAGCGCTGTTCATGGTCCCACGCACGCGTCCCGGCAGCCCTATCGCGGAGCAACTGGGCTGCGCGTTCGACGAGGGCCACGCCGGCCCGGTGATCCGCATCGATGCGATGAAGATGACCACCGTGCCCGGCGTATATGCCGCAGGCGATGCGGCCATGCAGATGCACAACGCCACGCTGGCCTCGGCCGACGGCGTGATGGCCGGCACGTCGATGCATCGCGCCATGGTGTTTGGCGCTTGACCCCACTTTTTTCTCGGGCTCGGAAAAATCGGGCCTGGAGCCCTCTATAATTCGACGCTCGAAATGCGGGAATAGCTCAGTTGGTAGAGCGCAACCTTGCCAAGGTTGAGGTCGAGAGTTCGAGACTCTTTTCCCGCTCCACATTTCATGCAAAAGGCCACCTCACCGGTGGCCTTTTCTTTTGCGCCGCGTTGGACGTGCGTTCAGCCCTTTGCCGGCAGCACCGTTCCGCGGCTTTCGCCGAATCCGATGCGCGCATGCCCCGGCTTCTCGCACCAGCCGCGCAGCAGCACCGCATCGCCGTCTTCCAGGAACCCGCGCTGCTCGCCGTTGGCCAGCGTGACCGGGCTCTGCCCCGCGCGCGTCAGCTCGATGATCGCGCCCGCTTCGCCCGGACCCGGTCCCGAAATCGTGCCGCTGCCGAACAGGTCGCCCGCATTCAGCTGGCAGCCGCCCATGGTGTGGTGCGCCACCATCTGCGCCACGCTCCAGTACTGGTGCCTGAAGCTCGTGCGCGACAGCCGTGATGGGTCGCTCTTGCCCTCGCGCGCCTTTTCGCTTTCGAGCCACACCTCCAGGCTGATGTCGATCGCGCCGCTTTCGCGGTTCGCCTTGCTCTCCAGGTAGTCGAGCGGCTGGGGCTCGTCGGCAGGCCGCGTCCAGGCCTGGCGATAGGGCGCGAGCGCTTCCATCGTCACGATCCACGGCGAGATGGTGGTCGCGAAGTTCTTCGCGAGAAAGGGGCCGAGCGGCGCCATCTCCCAGAACTGGATGTCGCGCGCCGACCAGTCGTTGAGCAGGCAGATGCCGAAGATGTGCTCCTCGGCGCGTTCGAGCGGGATCGGTTCGCCGGCCGCATTGCCTTCGCCGATCCACACGCCGAGTTCGAGTTCGAAGTCGAGCCGGGCGCACGCGTGGTACGTGGGCGCCTTCGCGCCGGGCGCCATCGTCTGCCCCATCGGCCGGTGAAAGCGCTGCCCGCTCACGCCGATGGTCGAGACGCGCCCGTGGTAGGCCGTCGGAATCCAGCGGAAGTTCGGCGTGACGTCGCCTTCGGGGTTGAACAGGCGCGTGATGTTCAGCGCATGGTCGATCGATGTGTAGAAATCGGTGTAGTCGCCGATGCGCGCGGGCACGGTGTATTCGACGTGGGCTTGCGGCACGAGGCACTTGCGCAGGTCGTCCACCGTCGCGGCGGGCGCATCGCTTCGCAGCAGCGCGAAGACCGCATGGCGCAGCGCCTGCCATGCGGCGGGGCCGAGCGCGAAAAAATCGTTCAGTGCGGGCAACGCGGCCATCCGCGCCGCATCGAGGGCAAGCCCGTCGACATGCTGGCCGGCAGCCAGCGCCGCCAGGTCGAGCACCTGGTCGCCGATGGCCACGCCACCGCGAAACGGCTCGGGGCTGCCAATGCGGCGGAACTCCGCATACGGCAGGTTCTGGATCGGGAAGTCCGTGCCCGCAGCGTTTGCGGCATCGACCCAGCTGCGGGCGTCGACGTCGTGCGTGTGGTTGAGTTCGATCATCGGTGAGGTTTTCTTTCGTTCAGACCGACGCCATCAGCGCATCGTCGAAGATCGCCACCGCGCGCGTCCAGCCCGCCGAGGCGCCGCGGATCTTGTGCGGGAAGCAGCTGATGAAAAAGCCCGTGGGCGGCAGCACCTCCAGGTTGTGCAGCTTCTCGATGTGGCAGTAGCCGATGTCGCGGCCGGCCTTGTGGCCTTCCCAGATCAACGAAGCATCTTGCGTTTCGCCGTACTTCTTGGCGGTGTGCACGAACGGCGCGTCCCAGCTCCATGCATCGGTGCCGGTGAGGCGCACACCGCGCTCCAGCAGGTACATCGTCGCTTCGTAGCCCATGCCTGCACCGGCCGACACGTAGTCGCTGCTGCCATAGCGCTTGCCGGCGCGCGTGTTGACCACCACGATCTCCAGCGGGCTCAGCGTGTGGCCGATGCGCTTCAACTCGGCCTCGACGTCGGCGGCGGTGACCACGTAGCCATCGGCGAAGTGGCGAAAGTCGAGCTTCACGCCCGGCTGGAAGCACCACTCGAGCGGCACGTCGTGGATGGCAATGGCGGGCTTCTTCTCGCCGAGCGCCTTGTCCATGGTCGAGTGAAAGTGATAGGGCGCATCGAGGTGCGTGCCGTTGTGCGTGGAGAGTTGCACCAGTTCCACCGCCCAGCCTTCGCCGTCGGGAAGATCTTCTTTCTTCAGGCCGGGAAAGAAGGGCTCGATCTGCTCGTAGGTCTGCTCGTGCGTGAAGTACTGGATCTTCGGCGCGAAGGCGGGCGGATCGGAGAGCACATCGTTCTCGAGAAAGATCGAGAGGTCGACGAATTTTCGTGGCATGGGTGGGGCTCCTTGTGGGGTGTTTAGGTGTTGGCTTGAAGGAATCGATCGGTCAGGGCTGCTGCCAGCGCAGCAGTCGTTTTTCGGCAAAGGCCAGCAGCGCATTGCTCACGAAGCCGATTAGGCCGAGCAGCACGATGCCGGCGAAAAGATCGCTGGCGCGGAAGGCACGCGCTGCCAGAAGAATGGCCTGGCCCAGGCCGCTTTGCGAGGCGATCATTTCACCGACCACCGCGACGATGAGCGCAATGGTCAGCGCAAGCCGCATGCCGGCCAAGATGTCGGGCATGGCATTGGGCAAACCCATCTTCCAGATGTACGCCGCACGCGACATCTGCAGGCAGCGCGCGACCTCCGCCAGGCGTGGCTCCACCGCTGCGAAGCCGTGCACCGTGGCCAGCAGCACCGGCCACATCGCGCCGAACGCGACCACGAACAGCACCATGCCGGGGTTCAGCCCGAAGATCGAAATGGCGAGCGGCAGCAATGCCGATGCGGGCAGCGGGCGGATGAATTCGAGCGTGGGTTGAATCCACGCGCGCACCGCGGGAGAAACGCCGATGGCCGCGCCCAGCACCACGCCGAAGAGCGAGGCCAGCAGCCAGCCTTCGACCATGCGGCCGATCGTGGCCTGCGTGAAGGCGAGCAGTTCGCCGTTGCCGGAGTCACCAGAAAGATTGAGTCCTTCGAGCAGGCTCGCGAAAGTGGCTTGCGGCGTCGGCAGGAACACGCGGCTGACCCAGCCCGCGTTGCTCGCGACCCACCAGAGCGCGATGAGGGCGCACAACACGGCAAATGAACCGAGCCAGCGAAGGCCCGATGGCGCGCGGTCGTTGCCGTTCATGGCATCACCCCCATGCGCCGGGAGACCACGCGCTGCAGCGCCACCATGCCTGCGTTGACCGCGAAGCCCACCACGCCGATCCAGCCCAGCCAGGCGAGCATCAGCGCGGGGTCGAAGCTTTGCTGCGCAATCATCATCGCGTAGCCCATGCCGTTGGGATTGGCGGCGATTTCCACCGTCACGGCCACCACCAGCGCCACCGCCACGCCGAGCCGCAGCGCGACGAACAGGCGCGGCACGATGGCCGGCAACACGATCTTGAACGCACGCTCACGCGCCGAGAGGCCGAGCACGCGGCTCACTTCGAGCAGGCGCGGCTCGATCTGCTGCACCGCCGACTGCACCAGCACCAGCAGCGGCCAGAAGGTGGCGAAGGCGACGATGGCCAGTTCCATGCGTACGCCGAAACCGAAGGCAAGCATCGCGAGCGGAATCAGCGCGACCGAGGGCACGGGCCGCAGCACCTCGATGGAGACCGAGCCCAGCTGCGCCGCACGGCGCGAGAGACCGAGCACCAGGCCTAGCGCGATGCCGAGCACGGCGCCGATCAGCAAGCCGAGGGCCGCCGTGCCGAGCGTGAAGCCCGTGGCCTGCCAGAGCGAGCCGTCGAGCGCCGCGCCGACGAAGGCCTTGGCGGCGGCGCTGGGCGGCGCGAGTGCATCGCTGCCCAGCGCCGCTGCGCGCCGCGCATACCACTCGAAGGCGCCGACCAGCACCGCGGGAAACACCCACGGCCGCAGCCATCGAAAGAAGCGGCCTTCAGTCATGGCCTTGCTCGATGAAAGCGAACAGCTCACGCCGCAACTGCAGGTATTCCGGATGCTCCTTGGTCGTGAGCTGGTCGCGCGGGCGCGGGATCTTCACGTCGATCATCCGCGCCAGGCTCGGTCGTCCGGGCCCGGGATTGGCCTGCAGCGCGATCACGCGGTCGCCGAGGTAGATGGCTTCTTCGAGGTCGTGCGTGACGAACAGCACCGTGAGCCCGTCATCGCGCACCAACCGCGCGAGTTCGTCCTGGAGGCTCTGGCGTGTTAGCGCGTCCAGCGCGCCGAAGGGCTCGTCCATCATCATGAGTTCGGGCTTCTGCGCGAGGCAGCGTGCGATCTGCGCGCGCTGCTGCATGCCGCCCGAGAGCTGCACAGGAAACTTCTGCGCGTGCTTCGCGAGGCCGACCTTGCCGAGCACGTCGGCAATGCGCGGTGCGCGTTCCGCTGCGGGCACGCCGGCCGCTTCGAGCGCGAGGCTCACATTGCCTTCCACCGTGCGCCACGGCAACAGCGCGCGGCCGTAGTCCTGGAACACGAACGCTACTTCGCGCGAAGGCGCGGTCATCTTCACGCCGTTGCGCCGCACCTCGCCGGCACTCGCAGTGACGAGGCCGCTGGCCGCGCGCAGCAGCGTGGTCTTGCCGCAGCCGCTGGGGCCGACGATGCAGACGAACTCGCCGCGCGCCACGTCGAACGAAGTGGGTGACAGGATCTCGCGCCCGCCGAGCCGAATGGTCACGCCGTCGAAGCGCAGGAAGGACGTGGCAGGCATCGCGGAACCTGCGGGCGTTCGCGCAGCGCTCGCCGAAAGCGCGGCGCGCGCGGTGAACGGAGCGGGAGCGGAAATCATCTGGCGATCAGCTTCGCAACGTCGATGTTCGTCTTGAGCATGTCCTGATCCTTCATCAGCCCGGTCCAGTAGCCCAGCTGCTTGTCGGTGACGACGGGGCCCGGCGGCGAAACCTGTACCTTGGCCAGCACTTCGGGTGGCAGCTTGATGTACTTGCCGATGGCCGCGCGCACCTTCGCATCGTTCTTCGCCTGCTGCATGAAGCCGCCGGATTCGACCAGCGCCTCGCGGAATGCGCGCGCCGTCGCGGGATTCTTCGCGACCCACTCGCGCTTGGCCGCGTGAACGATCGTCTGGTTGTTCTCGGGCAGGAAGGTCGAGTAGTAGGAGGCCACATAACCCGCGCCGCTCTCGGTGATGCGGCTCATGAACGGATCGGCCGACACCACCGCATCCACCGAGCCGCCGCGCAGCAGGTCCGCGTGCTGCGGAAACGAGGCCTCGACGAAGTTGACCTTGCGGTAGTCCACGCCGCTGTCTTTCAGCCATGCGCGGAAGGTCACGTGCAGGAACGCACCCAGCCCCGGCACGCCGATCTTCTTGCCCACGCAGTCCTGCGGGCTCTTGATGCCCGAGCCCGCGCGCGCCACCAGGCCGAAGCCGGTGATGGTCTTCGAGGTGAGGCCGCCGCCGGCCACCAGCACCAGGTCGAGCCCGCCGTCCACCGCCTGCAGGAACACCGAGGGCGTAGGCCCGCCGATCTGCAGCGAATCGGACTGCAGCGCTGCGGGAATCGTGGAGTTGAGCGGAATGAACTTGAGCTCCACGTCGAGCCCGCGCTTCTTGAAGTAGCCCTCTTCGGCCGCCACGAAGACAGAGGCGAAGTCGGTCACGGCGGTGTAGCCGAACACGATCTTCGGATGGGACTGCTGCGCGTGCGAAGGCAGCGCGGCGGCGGCCGATGCGGTCGCGAGCGCCGACAGCAGGGTGCGTCTTTTCATCATGTCTTTTGTCTCCGGGTGGGGGTCTTCTGTGTGCGCGGGGTCTTGGGCCTGGGCAGCGCGGCGCGCAGGCCGCCGACGATGAAGTTCACGAGCATCGGCGCCACGGCCGGGTCGGCGCGCTTGTTCTCGCCGCGCGAGAGCCGTTCGATGCGGCTGTCGTTCAGGTGATGCAGCAGCGCGCCGAGCGCGAATTGGTAGCCCCATGCGACCTGGCCCCGCGTGGCATGCGGCAGTGCGACGTGCAGCGCATCGATGTAGGCGGCGGCCAGCGGATCGAAGTAGCCGCGCAGCACGCGGTCAGCTTCCTCGGTCGCGTGATAGAGCTCGCGCGCCACCAGCAGCGCGTAGTACTCGCCCTCCGAACTCGCGCGCAATGCGAGCACGGGCGCGGTGAAGGCTTCGATGATGCGCGGCAGCGTGTGCGCGTCGTCGGGATCGTTGTCCACTTCCGCGAGACGTGTGAGGCGCTCCTCGATGGTGTGGCTCCAGTGTTCGAAGATGGCGTGAAAAAGCTCGTGCTTCGGACCGAAGTAGTAGCCCACCAGCGCGAGCGGCACACCGGCTTCTTCGGCGATCTGCCGGATCGTCACCGGGTGGTAGCCGTGTTGCGCGAACAGCTTCTCTGCGGCCAGCAGGATGGCCTGGCGGCGGTCGGGCCGCCCGGCTTCGGCGGAGATGGCTGCGGCCCGCGGGGCATTGCGTCTGGCGGTCGGGGTGCGGGTGTTCATGGGGCGTATTGAACGCTTGTACAAAAATGTTGAACACACGTACAAACCCTGAGGTCAACCCTCATTGAGCACGGTCGTTCGCGGCGCTACGCTAGCTTCATGCCCGCTCCCAACATTCCCCAGATCCGCCTTTATCAAAACTGGCTGCGCGAGCAGCGCGGCCTTTCGTTCGATACCTACGACGCGCTGTGGCGCTGGTCCGTCACCGACCTCGATGCTTTCTGGCAAAGCATCTGGGACTACGCCGACCTGCAGTCGCCCACGCCGCACAGCGCTGTGCTCGCCGAGGCGCGCATGCCCGGCGCGCGCTGGTTCCCCGGCGCGCAGGTCAACTACACGCGCGAGGTGCTTCGCCATGCCGATGCCGCGCACGCCGCCGGTATGCCCGCCATCGTGAGCGACAACGAACTCGGCGAAGTGCGCGAGCTGTCGTGGCCCGAGATGCGCCGCCAGGTTGCCGCGGTCGCACTCACGCTCAAGTCGCTCGGCGTCCAGCGCGGCGACCGCGTCGCGGCCTACATGCCCAACGTGCCCGAGACCATGGTCGCGTTTCTCGCGTGCTCCAGCATCGGCGCGATCTGGAGCGTGTGTGCGCCCGACATGGGCACGGCCGCCGTGGCCGATCGCTTCCGCCAGATCGAGCCCAAGGTGCTGATCGCCGTCGACGGCGTGCACTACGGCGGCAAGCCGCTCGACCGCAGCGCCGTGCTGCTGGAACTGCGTGCGCAGTTGCCGAGCGTGAAGAAGCTGCTGCTCGTGAAGACGCCCTTCGCCGCGAGCCCCGTCGCGCACGACGTCGTCTGGACCGAGGCCATCGCGCGCAACGACACCGAAGTCGCCACCTTCGAACCCGAATGGCTGCCCTTCGACCATCCCATCTGGATCGTCTATTCGAGCGGCACCACCGGCCTGCCCAAGCCCATCGTGCACGGGCAGGGCGGCATCCTCTTGACGATGCACGCCTGCGGCCTGCACAACGACGTGGGCGCGAGCTACGGCGCCAACAATTTCGGCGAGCGCTACCACTGGTACAGCTCCACCGGCTGGGTGATGTGGAACTCGCAGCTCTCGGGCATGGCCTTCGGCGCCACCATCTGCATCTACGACGGCAACCCGGCGGGCAGCAAGGAGAAGCCCGACTGGAGCGTGCTGTGGCGCTTCGTCGCGCGGCACAAGGTCACCTTCTTCGGCGCGGGCGCGGCCTACTTCACCAACTGCATGAAGGCCGGCACCGTCGCGAAGGAATGCGGCGATCTGTCCCGTGTGCGCGCGCTCGGCAGCACCGGCTCGCCGCTGCCCGACGAGGTGCAGCGCTGGGGCTCGCAGCAGATCCTCGACGCGGGTTCGAAGGAGGTCTGGTGGTGCAACATCTCCGGCGGCACCGACTTCTGCGGCGCCTTCGTCGGCGGCAACCGCGAACTGCCAGAGGTGCCCGGCCAGATGCAATGCCGCGAGCTCGGCCATGCGGTCGAGGCCTGGAACGAGCAGGGCCATCCGGTCATCGGCGAAGTGGGCGAGCTGGTCTGCACGAAAGCGATTCCGTCGATGCCGCTCTACTTCTGGGGCGACGAGGGCAATGCGCGTTACGTGTCCAGCTACTTCGACACCTACCCCGGCGTCTGGCGCCACGGCGACTGGATCAGGATCGGCGAAGACGGCGGTTGCATCATCTACGGCCGCAGCGACGCCACCATCAACCGCCAGGGCCTGCGCATGGGCACCAGCGAGATCTACAGCGCGGTCGAGGGCCTGCCCGAAGTGCTCGACTCGATGGTGGTCGATCTCGAATACCTGGGCCGCGACAGCTACATGCCGCTCTTCGTGGTGCTGCGCCCGGGCATTGCGCTCGACGAGGCGATGCGCACCCGGCTCAACAACGCGATCAAGACCTCGCTCTCGCCGCGCTTCGTGCCCAACGACATCTTCCAGGTGGCCGAGATCCCGCGCACGCTCTCGGGCAAGAAGCAGGAGTTGCCGATTAAGAAGCTGCTGCTGGGCCAGCCGATCGAGAAGGTGGTGAACCGCGAGGCGATGGCCAACCCCGGCAGCCTGGACTGGTACGTGGCATTTGCCGCGCAGCGTGCCGCACTGGCGTCCGCTTAGGTCGGGCTAAGGCGTCATCAGCTCGTGGAGCACCATGCGCGTCTGCCGGCCGCGCAGTTCCACCAGCTCCTCGATGCGGCGCGTGCGGAGCCTCCCCTTCAGCCCCGCGAAGGTGTCTTCCGACACCAGCGTCTGCGTCCCCAGCTGCTTGTTGATGCCCTCGATGCGGCTTGCCACGTTGATGACGTCGCCGAATGCGGTGTACGACAGCCGGTCGTTCGAGCCCAGCACCCCCGCGATCACCACGCCGGTGTGGATGCCGATGCGTGTGCGGAACTCGGGCAGGCCCTTGGCGCGCCACTTGCCGTTGAGATCGCCCATCTGCGCATGCAGTTGCAGCGCCGCCAGGCAGGCGCGGTACTCCGCGTCCTTCATGTCCGCGGGTGCGCCCCACAGCACCATGATGCCGTCGCCGATGAACTTGTCGACCACGCCGCCGTAGCGCGCGAACACGCCCGTCGCCAGGTTGAAGTACTCGGTCAGCATGCCGACCAGCACGTCGATGTCCAGCGATTCCGAGATGGAAGTGAAGCCCTCCACGTCGGTGAACATCACCGTCACGCGGCGCGCCGCGCCGTTGGGCGCGAGCGAATGCCCTTCGGCCACGAGCTGGTTGATCACGTCCACCGGCACGAACTTGCTGAACGCCTTCAGGCTGCGCGCCGAGTCGTCCAGCGCCTGGTCCAGGTGCTGGATCTCCAGCACGCGGCTGGGTTCGCGCGGCAGGTTGTCCAGCTCCAGCAGGCCGATGCGGCGCGCGATGAGAGAGAGGTTCTCGACCGGCGAGGTCACCAGCTTCGAGAGCTTGAGCGACATGAACAGCGCGAGCGCCAGGAACACCAGCGCCAGCAGCAGGCCCCAGAGCACCGCGCGGCGCAGGTCGCCGAGCACCATGTTCTCTGGCACCCAGCTCACCAGCTCCCAGCCCGTGGCCGGGATGCGCGAGGCCTGCACCAGGTAGCGATTGCCATCGAAATCGAAAGAGAAGGTCGAGTTGCCGTCGCGGCCCGCGGTGCCGCCGGCCGCCATGTGTGCGTGCATCTGCGCATGCAGCGTGCCGAGCACGCCCGTGGGCGGCTCCAGCTGGTGCAGCACGCCCGGCATGTCGCTGCGCGCCAGCACCTTGTGGTCCGCGCTCAGCAGGGCGCTGTGGCCGTAGCCGTTGCCGCTGAAGAGCCGCACGAACTCCGACAGGCGCCCCAGCGACACATCGCCAGCCACCACCAGCGCATTGGGGCCGCTCTCGGTGTAGCGCCGCTCGCTCGGCAGCGCGTAGGTCACGCCCAGTTCCTGTGCCGCGACGAACACGTAGGGCGACGTCCAGATCGGGCCCTGCATCTTCCGGGCCTGCTGGAACCAGCTGCGCGCAATCGGGTTGTAGCTGCTGCGAAAGGACTCGATGCGCCGCGTGCCAAAGCGTTGCTGCGCATCCAGCTCCGCGCCCAGAGGGCGCTTGTACTGCCAGGTCTCGGTGGTGAATTCGGGCCCGGCCGCGATGTGCCGGATCGCGGGCACCGGGTAGCGCAGCGCCATCAACATCTGGCCGCTTTCGTTGGCCACATACACGCTGTCGAGCTCGGGCGACTGCAGCAGCAGCGTCCAGAGCAGCTCCGCGGTGCGGTCGGCGTGCTCGCCCACGGGGCTCAGGCTGGGCGCGCTGCCGATGGCGCCGACCACCGATTCGGCCTTGGCAAGGAAGGCGAGCACCTTGTCCTCGGTCCGGAGGTGGTTGGCCTTGTGCGCGGAGGTGCCGATGTTCGACACCAGCCGCTGCGAGCCCCAATAGCCAAGAGAGACGAGGAGCAGCGACTGGGCCAGGGCCACGGCACTGACGATGGTGCCCACGTCGACCCTGAAACGGCGTGAGCGCCCGGATGGGGCCTCGGGGCCTGTGGCCGGCGGCGTGCGCGCGGCGGCGAATTCAAACGACGGCTTGCCCGCCACATCCGGAGATCCGGACGAGTTCAGTTTCATACAGCTCCCTGTCGACCACTCGAACGCATCCGCTGCGGGTCGGCCGCGGATCGGCATCAGCATGGCCCGCCGTCCCGATCATTGGGTGTCGGAAATTCTGGCGAGCGTGCAGGACGCGGGAGGGATTTTGCGCGACTTCGACTTCCAAGCCCGATCGCACGGTCGTTCGGGAGCCCTGGGCGTCAGCGCGCTTCGTGGAAGATCAGGCCCAGCGTATGCCGGCGTCCCGAGTGCAGGCGGCTCACGCCGTGGCGCATCGTCACGCGGTAGGTGCCGCGTGTGCCCGCCACAGGCCGCTGGTTGACCGCGAAGATCACGGCTTCGCCCTGCGCGAGCGACACCACTTCGGCGCGCGACTGCATGCGCGGCCGCTGCTCGGTCAGCACGAACTCGCCGCCGGTGAAGTCCTCGCCCGGGCGGCTCAGCAACACCGTGAGCTGCAGCGGAAACTGCAGGTCGCCGTACAGGTCCTGGTGCAGGCAGTTGTAGTCGCCCTCGTCGTAGCGCAGCAGCAGCGGGGTGGGGCGCAGCTGGCCTGCCGCGTGGCAGCGAGCGAGGTACGCGGCGTGATCGAGCGGGTAGTCGGCCGGCTGCCCCATGGCGCTCGCCCAGGCATTGGCGAGCGGCGCAAGGCGTTCGTACAGCGCGCTGCGCCACGCGGCGACGAGCGGCGGCAGCGGGTTCGCGAAGTACTGGTACTCGCCCTGGCCGAAGCCGTGGCGCTGCATGACCACGCGGCTGCGGAAATGGCCGCCTTCGTCGTACATCGCCGCGAGCCGGGCGCATTCCTGCGCGGTGAAGAGCGGGCCGGTGGTGGCGCAGCCGCGGGTGGCGAGGTCGGTCTCGATGCGGGGCCAGTCGAGGGCGTCGATCGTGCGGGCAGGGCGGGTAGAGGGGGCGGTGGGTTGCATGGGGCCAGTGTCCGGGCGCTAGGTCTGCGGTGCTGGCCGTTTCCGGACGCGATTCCGGATGCGATGCGCCGTGCGGACGTTCAGAATGCGCTGCTGCGCGCCACGCGTGGCGCCTTGGGAAGCAAGGCCTTGATCTGCTTGCGCAGCAGCGCAGGAGGGACCGAGGGCTTCATCTGCAGCCTTTCCATGCACCGTTCCATGCGGCCGGGCCGGTGCAGCAATGCGTCGGCTGCTTTTGCAAGGTCCGCGCCGATGCTGTCGCCGTAGGCGAGCCGCGCCTTGCCTGCCGCGCGTTCAAGCAGCGCCTTCCCGGGCTGCATCATGGCCAGGTCGATCAGGTCCCGGCTGAACACGCTGTCGTCGGCCCAGCGGTCGGAGTTGGCGAGCAGCTTGCTCGCCGCCATGTCCAGAGGTGTGAGAGTGGCGATATCGCCGATGCGGTCGGCCGCGTCCGGCGTTTCGAGTTCGATGCGTGCCTCGAGCACGATCTCGAATTTGATCTCGATGTCTTCCACGCCAACCAGGGTTCGAATTCCGTATTGATCTGCACGGACTTCGCGTATCTGCTGCAATCGCGCGCCTTCCCGGGCGAGTGCACGCAGGCCTTCGCTGCCGGTTGCCAGCTGGCGCAGGCAACGGTAGCCGGCCACATCGGACACGAGGAAGTCGATGTCCACAGATTCGCGGTACTCGCCATGGCGAAGCGCGATGGCGGTGCCTCCACCGAACAGGCAATGGTTGTCCGCAAACAGCTTTGCGTTCAGTGCGGCGAGCACCTCGGCCACGCGACGATGGTGTGTGCGCTCAAACATCGAGCGGCTTGCGGCCCAGCGTGCGGGCCAGCTCTGCCAGCAGCTGACGTTCGTTGTCTTGGAGCGCTGACGGATCGGCGTGACGCCAGTTGCGTTCGTAGGTGCCCCATGCTTCTTCGGGCGTGAGTTCCGCGGTTGAAGGCAGTTGCCAGGCAAGACGACGCAGCTGTGCAAAGTCGGCGACCCGGACGGTTTGCGCCGGCGTCCTTGCGGACGCGGGAGCCGCAACCTCGCTGGCGGAGCGATCGTCCGGTGCAACCAGCTCGACATCCAGCCCCAACGCCGCCAGGGCGTTCATGTAGGCCCCCATCGTGACGGACGGCTCTCCGCGCTCGATGCGATGCAGTGTCATGCGCGACATGCCCGCCGCCTCGGCCGTCGTGACGGCGCTGATCTTCAGCGCCTTTCGCCGGGCGTGGATGCGCCGGCCGAAAGCTTCAAGGCGTCGGCCGGCTGCTTGGAGCGTGGGAGGTTCTGCAGGACGCATATGTATCTCATATTAGACATTTACCAAGAAATGTCTAGTTTGAGAGGCGTTTTAACCAATGATCCGTGATCGATCGACCATCAATGCATGTGTGTGGCCACCCCTCCCCCAGGGACCACGCAAAAAGGCTCAGAGCGGCGCGATCGGAATGCAGATGTCGCATTCGAAGGCGCCGGTCTTCTCGTCGAAGGCCATGCCGGGCCCGTAGTGCTCGAACGCGGGCCGGCTGTCGAACTGGAAGCCGCTGGCGGGCAGCCAGTCGCGCATCAGGCGTGTCCATGCGTCGTTGATCTCCGCGGGCAGGCCCTGGAACCTCAGCGAGGCATAGCGTCCGCCCGGCAGCACTGTCTTCTGGAAACCGCCGTCGGGCACGAAATCCTCGGGCACCTCCACGCAGGCGTCGTAGCGCGAATGCTCCGGGGCGGTGATGCGCGGGTCGTCGTGGCTGATGCCGTAGCGCGCATGCGACCAGAGGTTGTGCGCGCAGATCCAGGGCGCGGCCTTCGTGGCCCAGAACTCGCCCACCGGCGCGCCGAACGGGCCGGTGTAGCGCAGGTAGGCGATGGTGACGGGTGGACGGGTGATCAGTTGGACGTTCACGGGCGGCTCCTGATGCGCGGGATCGCGCGGCGTGGAGCCATTCTTCGTGAAGCCGTGCAGGGCGATCTGATCTGGATTGCTGTCGCGCCCAGGGTCGCCGCAGGGCAGCACCCGGTCGTGCGATGTGCGCCATGCAGTGGGCGCGCTGCCGAAGTGCGTGCGGAATGCCCGCGAGAACGCCTCGCCCGAACCGAAGCCCACCGACACCGCCGCTTCGAGCACCGACAGGCGCGGCTGCGTTGCGAGCCGCAGTGCTCCCACCTCCAGGCGTCGGCGGCGGATGTAGTCGCCCAGCGTCTCGCCGGCCCAGGCCGCGAAGAGGCGATGGAAGTGGTACGCCGAGAAATGCGCCACGTCGGCCAGCGCCGCGAGTTCGAGCGCCTCGTCGAGGTGGTCGTCGATGTGCGTCAGCACCTTGTGCATGCGCCATTCGTATTCGGAGCGGCTGTCGCGCGTCATGGCGCGCATTCTCAACCTTGGCGCGCCTGCTCCAGCAGCCAGTCGCTGAAGAACTTGAGCAGCGGCCGCTGGTCGGCGCGCTCCGGCGTCACGAGGTAGTAGTTGCGCTCGCCCGAGAGCGGCCGCGCGCAGGCCACAACCAGTTCGCCGCGTGCCAGTTCGTCAGCCACCAGCATCGTCGGCATCAGCGCGACGCCCAGGCCGTGCGAGGCGGCCGCGGCGAGGATGGAGAACAGCTCATAACGTGGCCCGCCGCGCGCATTGGGCGCGTCGATCTGCTGTGCGTCGAACCACTGGCGCCAGCCGTCGGGCCGCGTGCTCTGCTGCAGCAGCGGCATCTTCGAAATGACCACCGGTGCCACGGCCTTGCCGCGGGGGAGCAGGGAAGGGCTGCACACCGGCACCACGTCTTCATGCATCAGCAGCAGCGCGCGCGTGCCGGCCCAGTTCTCGACCTGCGCGGGCGTGCCGGCGTAGAGCGCCGCGTCGAACTCCGCATCGGCGAAGAGGAAAGGGCGAGTGCGCGTCTCGATGTGCACCACCACGTCGGGCTGCAGCGCGGCGAACCCTTTCAGGCGCGGCATCAGCCAGCGCGTGGCGAAGGTGGGCACGGCCGCCAGCGAGAGCGAGCCGCCTTCGCCTTGGTGGGCCATGGCGTCGAGCGTGTCGCGCTCCATCGCTTCGAGCCGCTTGGTGATCTGCCGCGCATAGGCAGCGCCGCTGGCCGTGAGCGCCACGCCGTGCCGCGTGCGGCGAAAGAGCGCCACGCCCAGGAATGCCTCCAGCGTGCCGATCTGCCGCGACACCGCGCTCTGCGTGAGCGCGAGTTCCTGCGCGGCGCGGGTGTAGCTCTCGTGGCGCGCGGCGGCGTCGAAGCACACGAGGGTTTGCAGGGGTGGGATCTTGCGGCGCATGTATGCCTCGGGTGTATGTATGGAGACAGGGCTTCGCCAATGGCGGGGCCGCTCGAACATCTCGCAAGACATTCTACAAACGCATATCTGGGTGAGGATTCATCGTTTGCGCCCAGCCCCTCGCGTGGCTAGGATCGCTCCCATCCCCCTCTTTTCTCTTTTCCCCTCATTCCGGAGACAGCACATGGCCGCCAAAGCGCAATTCCACTGGGACGATCCCCTTCTTCTCGACCAGCAACTGACCGACGAAGAACGCATGATCCGCGACGCGGCCAATGCCTACTGCCAGGAGCGCCTGGCGCCCCGCGTCATCGAGGGCTTCCGCAGCGGCGAGACCGACCCCGCCATCTTTCGTGAAATGGGCGCGCTCGGCCTGCTTGGCCCCACCATCCCCGAAGAGTACGGCGGCCCCGGCCTCAACTACGTGGCCTACGGCCTGATCGCCCGGGAAGTCGAGCGCGTCGATTCGGGCTACCGCTCGATGGCCAGCGTGCAGAGCTCGCTGGTGATGGTGCCCATCTTCGAATTCGGCACCGAAGCGCAAAAGCAGAAGTACCTGCCCAAGCTGGCCACCGGCGAATGGATCGGCTGCTTCGGCCTGACCGAGCCCGACCACGGCTCCGACCCTGGCAGCATGGTCACCCGCGCCAAGAAGGTGCCGGGCGGCTACTCGCTCAGCGGCGCCAAGATGTGGATCAGCAATTCGCCCATCGCCGACGTGTTCGTGGTGTGGGCCAAGGAAGTCAGCGAAAGCGGCACGGTCGGCCCGATCCGCGGCTTCGTGCTCGAGAAGGGCATGAAGGGTCTCTCGGCTCCCGCAATCCACGGCAAGGTCGGCCTGCGCGCCAGCATCACCGGCGAAATCGTGATGGACGGTGTGTTCTGCCCCGAGGAAAACGCCTTTCCCGAAGTGCAGGGCCTCAAGGGCCCGTTCACTTGCCTCAACAGCGCCCGCTACGGCATCTCGTGGGGCGCGCTCGGCGCCGCCGAAGACTGCTGGCACCGCGCCCGCCAGTACACGCTGGACCGCAAGCAGTTCGGTCGCCCGCTCGCCGCCAACCAGCTCATCCAGAAGAAGCTGGCCGACATGCAGACCGAGATCACGCTGGGCCTGCAAGGCAGCCTGCGCCTGGGCCGCATGAAGGACGAAGGTACGGCTTCGGTCGAGATCACCTCGATCATGAAGCGCAACAACTGCGGCAAGGCCCTGGACATCGCCCGCCTGGCGCGCGACATGATGGGCGGCAACGGCATCAGCGACGAGTTCGGCGTGGCCCGCCACCTGGTGAACCTGGAAGTGGTCAACACCTACGAAGGCACGCACGACATCCACGCGCTGATTTTGGGCCGCGCCATCACCGGCATCGCAGCCTTCGCCAACTGAACGAAGAGCGCATGACAGCCAAGCCCGCAGCTCTCGACGGCATCAAGGTCCTGGATCTGTCCCGCGTGCTCGCGGGCCCGTGGTGCACGCAGATCCTCGCGGACCTGGGTGCCGACGTCATCAAGATCGAGCGCCCCGGCGTGGGCGACGACACGCGCACCTGGGGCCCGCCGTTCATCAAGGACGCGGACGGCAACGACACCGACCAGGCCAGCTACTTCACCGCCTGCAACCGCAACAAGCGCTCGGTCACGGTCGACATGGCCACGCCCGAAGGGCAGGCGCTGCTGCAGCAGATGGCGGCGCAGGCCGACATCGTGGTGGAGAACTTCAAGACCGGAGGCCTCAAGCAATACGGCCTCGACCAGGAGAGCCTGCGCGCGGCCAACCCGCGCCTCATCTACTGCAGCGTGACCGGCTTCGGCCACGACGGCCCGTACGCCGAACGCGCGGGCTACGACCTGATGATCCAGGCCATGACCGGCATGATGAGCATCACCGGCCGTCCCGACGACGTGCCCGGCGGCGGCCCGCTGCGCGTGGGCGTGGCGCTCACCGACCTGTTCACCGGCGTCTACGCGAGCACCGCGATCCTTGCGGCGCTGCAGGTGCGCGACCGCAGCGGCGAAGGCCAGCACATCGACATGGCGCTGCTCGACGTGGGCATGGCCATCCTCGCCAACCAGGCGAGCGCTTTTCTCAACACCGGCAAGGCGCCGCAGCGGCAGGGCAACACGCACCCGAGCCTGGCGCCTTATCAAGACTTTCCGACGCTCGACGGCTCGATGCTGCTGGCCATCGGCAACAACGGCCAGTTCGCGCGTTTCTGCGAAGCGGCCGGCCATGCGGAATGGGCGGCCGACGCGCGCTTTGCGACCAACACGCTGCGCGTGAAGCACCGCGGCGTGCTGATTCCGATGATGGAAGAACTCACCCGCACCCGCACCACCGCGGATTGGGTCACGCTGCTCGAGGACAAGGCCGTGCCCTGCGGCCCGATCAACGACATCGCGCAGGCCTTCGACGATGCGCAGGTCAAGGCGCGGGGCCTGGCGGTCACGCTGCCGCGCGATGCGGGCGACGGCATCGCGAGCATCACCGGCGTGGCGAGTCCGCTGCGCCTCTCGGCCACGCCGCCCGTGCTGCGCCATGCGCCGCCGGCGCTCGGGCAGCACACGCGCGAAGTGCTGGCCGAGTTCGGCATCGACGCCGCGCGATTCGACGCGCTGCGCTCGGCAGGCGTGGTCTGAAGAAAGACAGTCGGCCATGACGGACCCGATGCGCAGCCCTCCGTTCGCGGTGCTGCGCATCGACCACGTCGTGCTGCGCGTGAAGGACATCGAACGCGCGATCGCCTTTTACTGCGACGTGCTTGGCTGTGCGGTCGAGAAGCGCCGCGACGACCTGGGACTCGTGCACCTGCGCGCCGGCACAAGCCTCATCGACCTGATCACGCCCGATGGCCCCTTGGGCAAACAAGGCGGTGCGCTGGCCGGCAAGGAAGGCCGCAACGTCGATCACCTGTGCCTGCGCATCGAGCCTTTCGATGAAGCGGCGATTCGCAGCTTGATGGCCCGGCACGGCGTGCCGGTGCATGGCGAGGTGCAGAACAACTTCGGTGCAGAGGGCAATGGGCCTTCGATCTACATCAGCGACCCCGACGGCAACAGCGTCGAGCTCAAGGGCGCGGCCGGCTGATCGCCGGCCCTTCGCCCATTCTTTTTTCCGAAGCGCAGCGCGGCCTGAGGGGCCGATTTGTACGCCACTGTGTCCAGCCGGCGAAGCGCACACACGCGCATGCAAAACGGCCCCGATCCCGACACATCGCAGATACAGCCCGCCGATGTAATTCATTCATCGCCACACGGCACCCCGACGTAGCGATGAATGTTCACTCCATCCTTTTGAAAGACATTGCCATGAAGACCTCCAAGCTCCTCCTTGCCGCCGCCGCTGCCACCGTTCTCTCCGCTTTCGCCGTTGGCGCGAGCGCCGAGGAATACCAGGGCGTGCTGCAGTTCCAGTCGACCACCAGCCGCGCCGCCGTGCGCGCCGATGCGGTCGTCGCATCGCACAGCCCCGACCCGTACGCCGAAGGCGCATCGGCCGGCGTGCCCGTTGCCATCGCCAGCGCGACCGATCGCGCCACCGTGCGCACGCAAGCCGTTGCCGCAGCCCGCGCTGGCGACCTGTACGCCGAAGCTGCCTCGGCCGGCACCGCGCCGCGCCTGTCCAGCACGCTCGACCGCGCCACGGTGCGCGCCCAGGCCGTGGCCGTTGCGCACGGCATCGGCTCCCTCGGGCTGTAGGTTGCGGCCGATGCATCTCCGTGCAGAATCGGGCGCGCGACCACAGAGTCGCGTCCGATTCTTGAGGGAGATCACCGATGACCAAGCACCCGTTCGCCGCGCGCATGACCGCGCGGCTTTTCTTTGCAGTGGGCACTGCCGCACTGCTCGCCGCCTGCGGCACGCGCCAGCCCGCGCCCCCCGAACCCCCGCCGCCTGAAGCCACCGTGCGCAACAGCGTGGTCATGCCCGCCGTCACCTATGGCACCACTGCCAAGGGCATCCAGCTGAAAAAGGAAGACGACGCGTGCGACGTTCCCGCTTCGCTGAAGCAGGCCGTGCAGGACCAGTTGCTCGAACCCTACGAATACCTTCTCGCGCCGCCGCCGAGCGCCAACGCCGAGGGCGCGCCGGTCCTCAAGGTCGAGATCACCGACCTGCTGGCCAATGCGGGCGGCCTCTACGGCGGTCCGAAGATCGTGCAGCTGCGCGGCACGCTGGAACGCAAGGGCGAAGCGCCCGCGCGCTTCACCGCCGAGCGCCAGATGTTCATCTACTTCGGCATGCCGCGCAGCACCTGCAGCATGGTCGGCGTGGTGACCTATGCGCTCGGCGAAGACATCGCCAAGTGGCTGCAGAAGCCGGTCGATGGCGCCGTGCTCGGCGAATCGGGCGGCGCCTCCGGCAAGCGTTAAAGGGCCTCAGCCCGCGCGCCCGACGGTCGCGACGGCGAACACCACCACGCCCAGCGCGAGGTTCAGGCTCACCAGCTTGCGCACCGTGTTCAGGCGCGCGGCCGCCACCGGCCACGCGCTTTCTTCGACCGCGCGGCGCAGCGCCTTGAACACCGAGGCGCGGATGTACACATAGATGCCGGCCATCACGATGGCGATGCTCATCATCGCCTCGATGCGCCAGTGCACGCCGCGAAAGCCGCCCGTCAGCAGGATCATCGACACTCCGCTCACGAACAGCAGCGTCACGGACGCATCCACCCCCACGAAGAAGCGCCGCAGCGCCGCGGCCATGATGCGCAGGCGCAGCGGTGGCTCCAGCGTGGCGACAGCGGCGGGGCGCACCGCGAAATGCATGGTCGCCATGCCACCGACCCAGAAGGCGGCGGCGACGAGATGAATGAAAAGCAGGATGGCGTAGGGCATGGGTGCCGATCAGAACACCGAAGGGCGCAGGCGCGCAACATCCGCGCCGTTGCGTTAAAACCCATCTCTGCACAAGGCAAGAAAGATGAGGCTCCCATGACCCGCACCGTCGCCCAGAAACGCGCCGACTTTCGCGCGCTCCACGAACAGGGCTGCTTCGTCATCCCCAACCCCTGGGACACGGGCAGCGCGCGCTACCTGCAGGGCCTGGGCTTCAAGGCGCTGGCCACCACGAGCTCGGGCCATGCTTGGTCGCAGGGTCTGGCCGACGGCGCGCAATCGCGCGACACCGTGCTGGCGCACCTGCGCGACATCGTGGCTGCCACCGACCTGCCGGTGAACGCGGACTTCGAGAACGGCTTCGCCGCCGACGCGCAGGGCGTGGCGCACAGCGTGCGGCTCGCCATCGAGACCGGCGTGGCGGGCCTGTCGATCGAAGACTCGACGGGCGACGCAGCCGATCCGCTCTTTCCCATCGACGTCGCGGTGGAACGCCTGAGCGCCGCGCGCAAGGCCATCGATGCGGCGGGCGGCGACACCTTGCTCGTGGGCCGCGCCGAAAACTTCTTCGCGGGCCGGCCGGACCTGGACGACACCATCGCGCGGCTCAAGGCCTATGCAGCGGCCGGGGCCGACTGTCTCTATGCCCCCGGCATCAAGACGCGCGAGCAGATTGCCGCCGTGGTCGCGGCCGTGGCGCCGAAGCCTGTCAATCTGCTGGTTGGCGGGGTGAGCGAACTCACGATGAAGGACATAACCGATCTCGGTGTGCGACGCGTCAGCGTGGGCGGCGGTCTCGCACGCGCGGCATGGGGCGGCTTCATTCATGCGGCGCGCACATTGGCAGAGCAAGGGCGTTTCGACGGGTTCGCCAACGCCGCGGCGGGCAGTGAGCTCAACGCATTCTTCCGCCCCTTCGCCGAGTAGCGCGCGAGGGCGATCCATGGACGCGTTGCTCGCGGAAATCCGCAATTGCCGCGCCTGCACCGCGCACCTGCCGTTGGGGCCGAGGCCCATCGTGCAGGCCAGCGCCCCGGCGCGGCTGCTGCTCATCGGGCAGGCGCCGAGCATGACGGTGCACACCACCGGCGTGCCATGGAACGACAAGAGCGGCGAGCAGCTGCGCCGCTGGCTCGGCATCGACCGCGAAGTGTTCTACGACGCCACGCGCGTCGCGCTCATGCCGATGGGTTTCTGCTACCCTGGCCGCGGCATCAGTGGCGACCTGCCGCCGCGCAGGGAGTGCGCCGAACTCTGGCACGCCAGCCTGCTCGCGCAGATGAAGCAGGTCGAACTCACGCTGCTGATCGGCCAGTACGCGCAGCGCCAATTTCTTGGCGCGACGCGCAAGGCCGGTGTGACGGAAACCGTCGAGGCCTTCGCGGAGTACGCGCCGCGCTTCATGCCGCTGCCGCACCCTTCGCCGCGCAACACGGGCTGGTTCAAGCAGCACCCTTGGTTCGAGCGCGATGTGCTGCCGGTGTTGCGTGAGCGGGTGCGGCAGGCGCTTACATCGACCTTCGTGCCCTAGCGCGCGCGCGGCGCGGTCTTCCTGCGCACCGCCGGCCGCCGCGGCGGCTTGGCTTCCAGCACCAGTTCTGCGGGCAGCGTGTCGTTCCACGACTCGGTGAAGTAGGCGCGGTCGCTCGGCACCAGTTGCGGCAGCGCCTCGCGCAGAAACCCCAGCGACTGTTCGGCGGCTTGCAGATCGCCTGCATGCGCCGCATACCAGGCGTGCTCGAACAGCAGGCTGCAGTGCTGAAGGCCCGGGTAGCGGCGCCGCCCGGCCTGGTGATCGGCCAGCCGCGCCTGCGCCACGTCGACCCAGCGCGCAGGCCAGTGCATGGCATCGAAGGCATCGGCCAGCGGACCGGCGAGCCTGGAGATCGCGGCCGGATCCAGCGGCTTCTGCGCGCGGAACTGTGCGAGCGTGGGTTGCCGCTCGGGCCGGCAGTGGCCGCGTGCGATGCGCATCAGGTAGATCGCGTTCCAGGCCGAGCGACCTTGCCCGTCGGTGTGACCGCAGAGCCATTCGCTGAAGGCGATCCACTGCACCGCGCGGCGCGTGGTATCGGCGTGGCCGTCATGCGCGAGCGCCGGAAGGTCGGAGAGCCCGACGCGATCGAACAGCCATGCGGCCATGCCCATGTTGGCGGCCACGTGCTGCGCCGCGTCGAACGAATGCGATTCGAAGGCCGCGGCCAGCGCCTCGCCGAAGCGCTGCAGCGACTCTTCGGCGAGCGCGGCGGCGGCGGGCTTGTCGTCCGCCGAGAGACCGAGCGCGCGCGAGCGGCACACCAGCGCCCAGAGATTGCACCACTCGAAGCGCACGTCGGGGTGATGCCGCAGCACGAGCCCGCGCGCCGCGTCCTCGGCCATGCCGCTCAAGAGCGACTGCGCGAGCGGCAAGTCGCGCGCGGTGTAGGCGCACCAGGCCGAGACGATGCATTCCATTGCGCCCAGGTAGTCGTTGCCCGCCACGTGATGGGCCAGGCGCTGCTTCTTGAGCGCCTGCAGCCGCCGGCGCGCCTGTTCGTTGTCGCCGAGCCGGCGCCACAGCATCGCCTCGTTGAGCGTGACCAGTGCGCGCTGGAAGTCGGTGGCGGCCAGCGTGCCGGCCAGGCGGATCGACTCCAGCGCGCTGGCCGGCAACCCGGTCGCGTTGCCACCCGCCACCGGCGCCATGAGCCGCCCTTGGCGCGCCGCTTGTTGCGATGCGACCAGCTGCTTCCAGAATGCCGCGTCCTGCAGGTGCACCGCGTCGGGCGGCGGCGAGCCGGGTTCTGCCGCGCGCCGCTTTCGCGAGCGCAGGCCGAGAAAGGACGCTACCTCCGCGGCAGTGGCCGCGCGCCCGCCCACCAGCATGCGCACGCGCTTCGCCTCGGCGGCCGGCAGCCAGAACGGCCCCTGGCTGCGCCGCTCGGCATTCAGGAAGCGGGGCTCGCGCTGCATGTCCTCGCCCCAGCCGACTTCGATGTTCCAGGCCTTGAAGTCGCGGAACGCGCGGCTCACGACCATGCGCAGCGTGCTGGCATCGGAGACTTCGCCGCGCAGGTCGGCCAGCCGCACCAGACCGCCTTCGGCATCATGCGCATGCTGCATGCGCACCAGCAGCCAGAGCGACTGGAAGGCCGCGCGCTTGCCGTTGACCGACTGCGGCGAGGTGAGTTCGATGGAGAGCGGGGCGGGCGTCTTGAGTTGGGGCACGCCCCGGATTGAACCTCAAATTCCGGGGCGAAGGCTGAAGGCCGATGCCGCTTTCCGTCAGTGCCTGTTGCGGTCGATCAGTTCGCGCACTTCGCTGCGCCCGATGCCCAGGTCGCGCAGGTCGTGATCGCTCATGCCAGCCAGGTGCTGCGAGTCGGCACGGCCGCGGCGGCGGTGGGCGGCGCGGCGGCGCCAATCGTGCAGGGCATGCATCAGGCGTTGATGAAAGGTCGAGGGCTTGGGCGCTGTCACGGTGGGCTCCTTGTTGGGAGCACTCATCTTCCGGCGCTGCGTGCTATTGTGGAAGTTGAGATTCCTGAACCACACAATCAGCATTCCTGATGCGACAGCTCAACCTCGACCAACTGCGAACGCTCATCGCCATTGCCGACCTCGGCACCTTCTCAGCAGCCGCCAAGGCCCTGCACCTGGCGCAGCCCACGGTGAGCCTGCACATCAGCGAACTCGAATCGCGCCTCGGCGCGCAGCTGGTGGTGCGCGGCAGCCGCAACGTCACGCCCACGGCCGCCGGCGCGGCGCTGGCGGAGCGCGGACGCAGGCTGCTGCGCGACACCGACGAGGCCATCGACGCCGTCAAGCGCCAGACCGAAGGCCGCACCGGCCGCGTGCGGCTGGGCACCTCCACCGGCGTGGTGGTCGACCTGTTGCCGCAGGTGCTCGAAGCGCTGGGCTCGGTGCATGCGGGCATCGATGTGGAGGTGAGCATCCTCGGGTCGTCCGAGGCAATGGCGCGGCTGGCCGCCGGCACGCTCGACATCGGGCTGGTCGCGATGCCGCAGCCGCCGCTGCGCGATCTGGTCGTCACGCCGTGGCGCGACCAGTCGATGATGGCTTTCGTGCCGCAGCGCTGGAAGGCCCCGAAGCGGGTGACGCCCGGATGGCTCGCGGCGCAGCCGCTGATCTTCAATGACGCCACCACCCACATGTACCGCCTCACCATGGAATGGTTCGCCGAGGCCGGCTTCGCGCCGCGCGCGCGCATCGAGCTCAACTACGACGCCGCGATCCAGAGCCTGGTTGCCGCTGGCTATGGCGCGGCACTGCTGCCGGCGCAGCAGACCGCCGATGCGGCGCTCAACGCGCGCATGCAGGTGCTGCCGATCACGCCGAAACTCACGCGCCGCCTGGGCATTGCGCACCGCCTGCCCGGCGTGATCGATGGCGCGACGCAGAGCGTGCTGAAGGTGCTGACGACCTTTCGTCAGCTCTGATTCGCGTCGTTCGGAAGGCCCTCGATAGGGCACTCGGCCGTGCCGATCGTGCGGCGCGTGATCGACTCTGCCCGCTCGCGCGCGCCTTCGGGGTCGTTGATCCACTGCTTGTAGAACTCGAAGGGGCATGTCGCCACGCCCTTGTCGCCGTCGCCCGAGTTGATGATGCCGGTGTAGCCGCGGTGCAAGAGCTTGAAGAGATGGTTCTGCGACTGGCCGTTCTTGCGCGCATCGCGGATCAGGCCCATCGAGAGCTCGGCGTAGTTGATGCCCATCTCTTCCTCGCCGCATTCGCCGAGCGTGCGGCCGTCGAAGCCGATGAGCGCCGAGTGGCCGAAGTACGAATACACGCCGTCGAAGCCCGCCGCGTTGGCCACCGCCACGTAGGTGTTGTTCATGAAGGCCATGGCCTTGGACACCAGGATCTGCTGCTCCTTGGCCGGGTACATGTAGCCCTGGCAGCGGATGATGAGTTCGGCGCCGCGCATCGCGCAGTCGCGCCAGATCTCGGGGTAGTTGCCGTCGTCGCAGACGATCAGGCTGATCTTCATGCCCTTGGGGCCGTCGCTCACGTAGGTGCGGTCGCCGGGGTACCAGCCTTCGATGGGCACCCACGGCATGATCTTGCGGTACTTCTGGACGATCTCGCCCTGGTTGTTCATGAGGATCAGCGTGTTGTAGGGCGCCTTGTTCGGGTGCTCTTCATGGCGCTCCCCGGTCAGCGAGAACACGCCCCACACGTTGGCGCGGCGGCAGGCGTCCGCGAAGATCGCGGTCTCCTCGCCCGGCACGGTGGCGGCGGTGTCGTACATCTCCTTCGCGTCGTACATGATCCCGTGCGTGGAGTACTCGGGAAAGATCACCAGGTCCATGCCCGGCAGGCCGCGCTTCATGCCGACCAGCATCTCGCCGATCTTGCGGGCGTTGTCCAGCACCTCGGCCTTGGTGTGAAGGCGGGGCATCTTGTAGTTGACGACCGCGACGCCGACGCAATCGTTGCTGCTCGAAATATCACCATGACGCATGACGCTGCTCCTGAAGTCCTGAAGGATGGTTGAGAAAAAACAAAAGGCCCGAGCCGGTGTTCAAACCGATCCGGGCCTGTCTGTCTTGCTTTGCAACGGGTTCGTGTCGTCGAAGCCGATTGTTCTCAAATCACTGCGGGCTGCCCATACGTCATTTCGCTGATTGCGGGCTTCGGCGGGCGGGCGCTCAGCGCGGGCGTGCGTAGTCGGCTTCGATCCAGCTGGTGGCGCTGCCGGACGTGAGCTTGAAGGCCGGCGAGACATTCACGCTCGCGAGCTCGCTGCCGTCTTCGTCGTCATGTGCGCTCAGCGTGGCCGAGGGGTTGTCCTCGTCGGGCACGATGGCCAGCGAGACGCGAATGCGCCGTCCATCGCGGGCGGTGACGGTCACGCTCTTGTTGAGCGTGGCGTGCAGCTGCTGCTCGTGGCGGCGGATCACTTCGGCGGCCGTTTTCACCAGCGTGGAAAACGCGGGGCCGTCCAGCGGCTTGGGGTTCTTCTTGTCGCGGCCCATGGTCCAGGGGCCGACGAGCGCGGGCTCGGGGTCGCCGTGGCGGGTCATCTCGACGGCCCAGCCATCGTCTTCCTCGTTCTTGATCACGCGGGCGGTCCAGAGGTCGTCGCGCCAGAGGCGGGGTTCCTGGAGGGGGAGGTTGTCAGTGTCGGTCGGTTCGGTCATTCGGAGGCTTGTGTTCGTGCGCGGGCTATTTTCCCCTGTGTGCCTGGCGCGGGTGCGCCGATGTATTGCTGCAGCCCGGTGACCAGTGCATCGAAGGTGGCACGGCAGCGCGGGCTGTTGCGCAGGTCTTCGTGCATCGTGATCCAGGTCTCCAGCTTCATCGAGAAGATGCGCGGCATCAGACGCACCAGCGCGGGGTCGCGCCGGGCGAGGCCGGCCTGGCAGATGCCGATGCCCGCGCCGGCGCGGATCAGCGCCAACTGCGCGAGGTCGCTGTCGGTGCGCAGCGAGAAAGCGTCGCGGCCGTAGCCCGGGAGTGCCTTGCCCGCATTGCGCACGAAGGCCGAGGGCTGGTCGTAGCCGATGACGGCATGGGGCGCGAGGTCTTCCACCTTGCGCGGCGTGCCGTGGCGGGCCAGATAGTCCTTGCGCGCGTGAAAGCCCAGTTCGATCTGCCCGACGCGCCGCGCGATCAGCTGTTCCTGTTTCGGCCGCATCATGCGCACGGCGATATCGGCTTCGCGGCGCAGCAGGTCCTGCACGCGGTTGGTCAGCACCAGCTCGACCTTCAGCGCCGGGTGCGCCTCGCGCAGGTGCGCGACGATGGGCGGCAGCACCTCCACGCCTATCACTTCGCTGGCGGAGATGCGCACCACTCCGCGCACGCCTTCGCCCTGGCTGGTCGCGGCACGCTCCAGCGAGGCGGCGGTGCTTTCCATGGCTTCCGCGTGCGTCTGCAACGCCAGTGCGATTTCCGTGGGCATGAGGCCCACCTGCGAGCGCGTGAACAGCACCACGCCGAGCGCCGCTTCGAGCGCGGCGACGTGGCGGCCGGCGGTGGGTTGCGTAATGCCCAATGCGCGCGCCGCGCCGGAGAGAGAACCCTCCCGCAGGACGCCGAGGAACGAGCGGTAGAGCTCCCAGCCGATGTTCAAGGTCATGCACAAATGTATAGCTGCTGGCTCATGTTCGACAATTCCAATGGGGCCGCCATCGACCCAGAATTCGGCCATCGACAACTTTCTGGAGCATTTCATGACACGCAACGGCACGGTCCTTGTCCTGGGCGCGACGGGCGGCATCGGCGGCGAGGTGGCACGGCAACTGGTCCATGCCGGATGGCAGGTGCGAGCCCTCAAGCGCGGCGCGACCGAGGGTCGCAGGGACGGCATCACCTGGCTCTCGGGAGACGCGATGGACCGGCAGGCCGTCATGGACGCCGCGAAGGGTTGCTCGGTCATCGTGCATGCGGTCAACCCGCCCGGCTACCGCAACTGGGCGCAGCTGGTGCTGCCGATGCTCGACAACACCATCGCCGCCGCCAAGGCCGAGGGCGCGACCATCGTGCTGCCGGGCACGGTCTACAACTACGGCCCCGATGCGTTCGGTGAACTGCTCGCCGAAGATTCGCCGCAGCACCCCGTCACCCGCAAGGGCGCGATCCGGGTCGAGCTGGAGCAGCGCCTCGAGGCAGCCAGCCGCAACGGTGCCCGCGTGCTGATCGTGCGCGCCGGCGACTTCTTCGGCCCGAAGGCCGGCAACAACTGGTTCTCGCAAGGGCTGGTGAAAGCGGGCCTGCCGGTCAAGGCCGTGAGCTACCCGGGCCGCGCGGACACGGCGCACCAATGGTCCTACCTGCCGGACGTCGCCCGCACCATGGTCGCGCTGCTGGGGCGCCGCGACAGGCTCGAACCCTTTGCGTGCTTTCACATGGCCGGCCACCGCGATGCGGACGGCACGCAGATGAGCGGCGCGATCCGCAAGGTGGTGGCACGCCGTACCGGCACCGAGCCGCGCGTGGCGGCCTTCCCGTGGTGGCTGCTGACGCTGGCCTCGCCCTTCGTCACCACCCTGCGCGAAATGCGCGAGATGCGCTACCTGTGGCAGACGCCGGTGCTGATGGACAACGCGAAGCTGGTGGCCTTCCTCGGGCACGAGCCGCACACGCCATTGGAAGAGGCGGTCGAGGTTTCGCTGGAAGGCCTGGGCTGCTTCGGTGCGGCGTTGGCGCCCGCAGCCGCCTGATCAGAAAACCGAGAGCCCCGTGCGCGTCACGAACAGTTCCAGCGCCTTCATGCCCAGCAGCGAGTTGCCGGTGGCGTCCAGCGCAGGCGACCAGACGCAGAGCGTGAGCTTGTCGGGCACCACCGCGACGATGCCGCCGCCCACGCCGCTCTTGCACGGCAGCCCGATGGAGAACGCCACGTCGCCCGCGGCGTCGTAGGTGCCGCAGGTCAGCATCAGCGCGTTGATGCGCCGCGTCTGGCGCTCGCCGGTGATCTCGGGCTCGCCATCGATCGGATGCGCGCCGTCGCGGCACAGGAAGGCCGCGGCGCGTGCGAGCTGGCGGCAGCTCATGCGCAGCGAGCACTGGTGGAAGTAGGTGTCGAGCACGGTGCCGACGTCGTTGTCGATCTTGCCGAAGCTCTTCATGAAGTTCGCGAGCGCGACATTGCGAAAGCCTGTGTCGGCCTCGGACTTCGCGACCTCTTCGTCGAAGGCGATCGGCTCTCCGCACAAACCGCTCATCAGCGAGAGGATGTCCGCCTTCGCGTTGCCGCCGTTGGCCGTCGCCTGGCTCACCAGCCGGTCGGCGACTGCGATCGCACCCGCATTGATGAACGGATTGCGTGGCTTGCCCTGCTCGTTCTCCAGCTGCACGAGCGAATTGAATGGATTGCCCGAGGGCTCGCGCCCGATGCGCTCCCACAGCGCGTCGCCCATGCGCTGCATCGCGAGGGTCAGCGTGAAGAGCTTCGAGACGCTCTGGATAGAGAACGGCACATCGCCGTCGCCCGCGAAGGCTTCTTCGCCATCGCAGGTACGCAGCGCAATGCCGAACTGCCGCGCATCGACGCGCGCCAATGCCGGGATGTAACTCGCCACCGTGCCGCCCTGGCCTAGTTGCGGGCGCAGGGTCGTGACGATGTCGTCGAGGACGTTCTGGAAGTTCATGGCTGCGCTCATGCCGTGCGCTGCGCCGCGGGGCGCCGGTTCACCAGCACGATGCCCAGCGCGACGCCCGCGAGCGCCACCATCAGCTGCAGCGTCAGCGGCTCCTTCAGCAGCACCACGCCGAACACCAGCGCGAAGAGCGGCGTGAGAAAGGTGAAGGACGACATCTGCGTGGCCGGGTAGTGCCGCAGCAGCCACATCCACGTGAGATAGCTCGCGAACGCGCCGATCACGGTCTGCAGGCCGATCGAGGTCCAGGCCCAACTGGAGTACGAAAAGCGCCAGGTCTCGCCGAGCGCGAGAGACAGCACGGGGCACACCGCCGCGGTCACGGCCACCTGGTAGAAGAGCGTCTTCTCCGCGCTCGCAGTGGCGAGCTTCGTGGTGCGCAGCGTCAACGTGGTCAGGCCCCAGAGCATGCCGGCCGCAAGCGCCATCGCGTCGCCGATGAGTTGCGAAGAACTCATGTGGTTGAAGCCCTCGCTGAACGCGAGCACCACGCCCGCGAAAGCAATGAAGAGCCCGAGCCATTGAAAGCCGCGCAGCCGCTCGGCCGGCACCCATCGCGGCAGCAGCAGCGAGACCCAGAACGGCGCGGTGTAGAGGAACACGGTGAGCCGCGAGGCGCTGGTGTGTTGCAGACCGAGGTAGATGCCGGCGAACTCGCCCGCGAAGAGCGCACCGGCCAGCAGGCCGGGCCACAGCGTGCCATCGCGCTCGAACAGCGGCACGCCGCGCGAGGCGCACCACAGCCACAGGAGCACGGTGGCGCCCACCATGCGGATCGAGGCCTGCCACATCGGCGGCACTTCGGTCACGGTGGTCTTGATGAGGATCTGCTGCAGGCCCCAGAACGCGCAACACGCGATGAGAAGGCCGATGGCGAGGGAGTCGAGGTGGGTCTTGCGCTGGATCATTCGGGTTGTTGTCATTGATTCATCGGCCGGCCACCGGATAGGGTGGCTGGCCTTGTGTACCGATCATCAGGTCGGGCACCACGGTCTCCACATCGGGCACCGCGCGCGCGGCGCGTTCGAGTTTCCTGGCCAGTGCGGCCGTTGGCACGCAGCCCTGCAGGTAGACCCAGCGGCGCTGGACCATCACCCAGACGCTGCCGCTGCGCACGCCCGGCACGGCCAGGAGCGCGGCGCGCACCTTGGGCGCGAGGGGCTTGTCGTAGCGGTAGGCGTTGCTGTCGGTGCACTTGCCGGCGAGCCAGCAGCTGGTGCCGCGCTCCAGCCGCGAGTGGGTCTGCAGGCGCCGCTCCTCGGCGGTATAGAACGGGCCTTCGGGCATGGCGCAGGCAGGAAGACCTGCGGACACCTGGAAGAACGGATCGTCGAACCAGTTCTGCTTGAGCGCTCCCGCTGCGTCCCGTGCCTGCTGCGCCATCGCGGTCTGCGCGGCCAGCAGCAGGATGGGCAGGAGCGCAGCGGCCCGCATCACAAGGGGTGTTCCGTGTAGAAACGCCCGCCGTGGAACAAGAGCGGCGAGGCGCCCGCGTTATGGGTGCAGCGCTCGACCTCGCCGACGAAGATCACATGGTCGCCTTCGTCGTAGCGGCTGCGGTTGAAGCACTCGAAGCTCGCCGCGGCGCCCACCAGCACGGGCGCGCCGCCGATGCCGCGGGTGAAATCCACATCGGCCCATCGGTCGATGTTCTTGGTGGCGAAGCGTTCGGCCAGTGGCTTCTGGTTCGCGGCCAGGATGTTGATGGCGTAGTGTGAGCCGGTGCTGAGCGCGGGCATCGAGCCCGCGGCACGGGCCAGGCTCCACAGCACCAGCGGCGGCGCGAGCGACACCGAATTGAAGGAGTTGGCCGTGAGGCCGACCAGCGTGCCATCGGCCGCGCATGCGGTGACGATGGTCACGCCCGTGGCGAACATGCCGAGCGCTTCCCGGAACTCGTCGGGCGAAAAGGTGGGCGGCTGGGCCCGGCGGGGAGTGGTCACTGAAGAAGCTGTGCGGTGGTCGGCAGGAAGGCCATTTTGGCTCAGTGCCTGGAGCGCTGCATCAACTCGGTCACGAGCCGGGTATAGACGATGGCCGCCGCCGAGGGCGTGCGGCCCGCGAGCGTGACCAGGCTGTAGTGCGTCTGCATGCGGGCGAAGCCGGTGACGGGCAGGGGCACGAGGGCGTCGGTATCGGTGTTCAGCGCGGGCGCATGCGGCGCGAGGATCACCGCGTTGGCGGTGAGGGCAAGGTGGCGCAGCGTGCCCGCGTCGTCGCAGGTGATGTTGAACACGCCGCGGTCGTCGCGGTGTATCTGGCGGTCGAAATGCGCCGCCACTTCGGCGGGGAGGTTGGGGCCGGCCAAGGGATAGTCCATGGCCTTTTCCAGGGTCACCTGCTTCAGCCGACGCAGCGGGTGCTTCGGTTGCACGAAGAACGACACCGGCAGGTCGGGCAGGCGCACGAGCTTGAGCCCGGGTTGCTTCTTCAGGTCGCGGGTGTCGGCGATGAACAGGTCGAGTTGCCGCCGGTGCAGGCGCTCGCTGAGCGTGGCGGTGTCGGCCACTTCCATGCGCATGAGCAACTGCGGGTGGCGCTGGGTCATCAGCGACAGGGCCATGCGCCCCAGCGTGCTGGCCGCGAAAGGCCCCAGCCCCACGGCGAGGCTGCCGATGGCCAGGCCTTCGAGTTGCAGCACGTCGCGCTGGATCTGCTGCGCATCCGCAAGGAGTTCACGGGCGCGCGTGAGCACCAGTTCGCCGGCCTGCGTGAAGCGCACGGTGCCATAGGCGCGGTCGACCAGGCGGGCCTGCAGGTTGTCTTCGAGGGTGTCGATGCTGCGCGAGAGCGCCGGCTGCGACAGGTGCACGGCCTGGGCGGCGCGACCGAAGCTGCCTTGCTCGGCAAGCGCGACGAGGTGCTGGAGCTGGCGCAGCTGCATTTTGCGTTTTCCGTAAAAAGGTTCAGCACATTTTGCATTTGCCAATGCTTCGGACGGTTCGGAGAATCGGGCGCCGTTCCTGCTTCACCGAAGACAAAGAGACACCGATGACCCCTTCTTCCTCCTTCTCCATGGCCCTGGTCGCGTTGGCCTGCACCTTCGGCAGCGCACAGGCTTTCGCGCAGATCGCACCCAAGCCGCCCGAGGCCGCCACGCTGAAAGCCAACGCCGACATGGCGAAGACGCTGCCCTTCGCCAACCGGCAGGACTTCGAGGACGCGATGCGCGGCTTCATCGGCACCGTGCCCGATGCGCTGGTGCCCAGTGCCGGCCCGCGCCCGGCGTGGAACATGAAGCCCTACGACTTCCTGAAGGCGAGCGAGCCCGCCGACACCGTCAATCCGAGCCTGTGGCGGCAGGCGCAGCTCAACGCGATCCACGGCCTTTTCAAGGTGACCGATCGCGTCTACCAGGTGCGCGGCTTCGACATCGCGAACATGACCATCGTCGAAGGAGACACCTCGCTGATCGTCATCGATCCGTTGCTCGCCGCCGAGACGGCGCGCGCGGCGCTGGAGCTGTACTACCAACATCGGCCGAAGAAGCCGGTCGGCACCGTGATCTACACGCACGGCCACGCCGACCATTTCGGCGGCGTGAAGGGCGTGGCGAGCGAGTCCGACGTGGCCGCGGGCAAGGTGCAGGTGATCGCACCGTCGGGCTTCATGGAAACCGCGGTGGCCGAGAACATCCTCGCGGGCAATGCGATGAGCCGTCGCTCGCAGTACCAGTTCGGCTCGCTCTTGCCGCCGGGCGCGCGCGGGCAGGTGGACACGGGCCTGGGCAAGGCGCTCGCGCGCGGCACCATCACGCTGATCGCGCCGACCTCGACCATCGACAAGCCGACCGAGGAGCGCACCATCGACGGCGTGCAGTTCGTCTTCCAGCTGGTGCCGGGCTCCGAGGCGCCGTCGGAAATGCTCATGTACCTGCCGCAGTTCCGCGTGCTCAACATGGCCGAGGACGTGACGCACACCATGCACAACCTCTACACGATCCGCGGCGCCGAGGTGCGCGACGGCAACCTCTGGGCGAAGTACATCGACCAGGCACGCGTGGCCTTCGGCGACAGGACCGACGTGCTGATCGCCCAGCACCACTGGCCGACCACCGGACGCGAGCGCATCGCCGACCTGCTGAAGAAGCAGCGCGACATGTACAAGTTCATCAACGACCAGTCGCTGCGCCTGCTCAACCAGGGCTACACCGCGGCCGACATCGCCGAGACGCTGCGCATGCCCGCGAGCCTGGAGCAGGAATGGTCCACGCGCGGCTACTACGGCACGCTGCGGCACAACGCGAAGGCGGTCTACCAGAAGTACCTGGGCTGGTACGACGCCAATCCGGCCAACCTGAACCCGCTGCCGCCCGTCGACTACGCGAAGAAGACGGTGCAGTACATGGGCGGTGCCGACGCGGTGCTCGCACGGGCGCGGGACGATTTCAAGAAGGGCGAGTACCGCTGGGTCGCAAGCGCGATGAGCCAGGTCGTCTACGCGGACCCCACGAACCGCGCGGCCCGCGAACTCGGCGCCGATGCACTCGAGCAACTCGGCTACCAGTCGGAGGCCGGCACCTGGCGCAGCGCCTACCTGGTGGGCGCGATGGAGCTGCGCAATGGCGTGCCGAAGATCCCGGGCGGCAGCAGCTCGAACGCCGACACGCTCAAGGCGGTGAGCAACGACCTCTTCTTCGACTTCCTCGGCGTACGGCTCGACGCGGCCAAGGCCGAGGGCAAGACGATGGTCATCAACTGGAACTTCACCGATTCGAACCAGCAGTTCGTGCTGACGCTGGAGAACTCCGCGCTCACGCACATCGCCGGCCAGCAGCCAGGGGCTGACGCCACGGTGACGCTGAGCCGCGCCACGCTCGATGCGGTCACGCTGAAGGAGACGAGCTTTCCCGCAGCGGTGATGTCGGGCAAGGTGAAGATCGAGGGCGACCGCGCGAAGCTCGGCGAGCTGATGTCGATGCTCGATACCTTCGAGCCGATGTTCCCTGTGGTGGAGCCGCGCAAGTGAGTGTTGGGGGGCTTGTTCGGGTGGGTGCACAGGCCACCGGGTACTCCCCTCCGCGAATGTCCTCCGGCCTGCGGCCTCCCCCTTGATTTCGCTGCGGGGCGCACCCGATGCCCTGCGCACTGGGGCTGGCTCTGGGTGAACAGCCGATCAACGACCGCTCTGAAAACGATCACACCGATGGGGTGCCTTGCGCAGCGAAATCAAGGGGGAGCCCGAAGGGCGGAGGACATTCGCGGAGCAAGGTGCCCCGTCGGCGTGATCGCCGCCCTGAATGCCCTGAACCTGTTTACCCAAAGAACCAGTAGCACACCGCGATCGCCGCGACCACGCCCGCCAGCTCGGCCAGCAGCGCGCAAGACACCGCATGCCGCGCGCGCTGGATGCCGACCGCGCCGAAGTACACGGCCAGCACGTAGAAGGTGGTCTCGGTGCTGCCCTGGATGGTGGCGGCCACCAGCGCGGGGAAGCTGTCCACGCCCTGGCTCTTCATGGTCTCGATCAGCATCGCGCGCGCCGCGCTGCCCGAGAAGGGCTTGACCAGCGCGGTGGGCATGGCGTCGACGAAGCGCGAATCCCAGCCGCCCGTGGTCACCAGCCAGCGCAGCCCGCCGAGGATGAAGTCGAGCGCCCCCGAGGCCCGCAGCACGCCGACCGCGCAGAGCATCGCGACGAGGTAAGGCAGCAGATTCTTCGCGATGTCGAAGCCTTCCTTCGCGCCTTCGATGAAGCATTCGTAGACCTTCACGCGCCGGATCGCGCCGGCCGCCAGGAACACGATGATCACGCCGAAGAGCACCAGGTTGCCCATCAGCGAGGAGAGCGAGGCGATCGCCGCGGCCGACAGCGTGCCCAGCAGTGCCATGAAACCGCCCAGCACCAGCGCGCCCGGGATCAGGTAGGCCAGCACCACCGGGTCCCACAGCCGCAGGCGTTGCGCGATGGCCACCGTGAGCAGCCCCACCAGCGTCGATGCGCTCGTGGCCAGCAGGATCGGCAGGAACACCATCGTCGGATCGGGCGCGCCCTGTTGCGCGCGGTACATGAAGATGGTGACCGGCAGCAGCGTCAGCGACGAGGCATTGAGTACAAGAAAAAGAATCTGCGCGTTGGTGGCGGTGACCGGGTCGGGGTTCAGCCGCTGCAGCTCCCGCATGGCCTTCAGGCCGATGGGCGTGGCGGCGTTGTCCAGGCCCAGCGCATTGGCCGCGAAATTCATCGTGATCAGCCCGAGCGCCGGATGCCCCGCGGGCACGCCCGGCATGAGCCGCCGGAACAGCGGCCCGAGCAGCCGCGCGAGCCAGCCCACCAGCCCCGCCACTTCGGCGATGCGCAGGAAACCCAGCCACAGCGTGAGCGTGCCGAACAGCAGCACCATCACCTCGACTGCGAGCCGCGCCATGGCGAACAGGCTTTCGACCAGCGCCGCGAACACGGTCGGATCGCCGCCGACGAGCCACCGCACCAGCGCCGCGAGCGCCGCCATCCCGAAGAAACCCAGCCACAAGCCGTTGAGCACGCTTTTTTCCTTTTGTCGGCGCGATCATAGGGCTGCGTGCATGCGCGCCCCGCGCTACAGTTCGGGCCATGCGCGCCTCCCTCGTCCGCAGTTTCACCGCCCTTGCCGCAGTGCTGGCAGCTGCATGGCTGACCGGTTGCGTCAGCCTGCCGCCGCCGGAGCCGCGTGCGCCGGTCACGGCCTTTACAGACGTGGCGCAGACCGAACTCGCCCAGCTCGCGGCCAAGGACGTGCCGGGCAACTCCACCGCGCTCTCGGGCTTCCGGCTGCTGCCCGAGGCGGCCTTCGCGTTCGATGCGCGCATCTCGCTCGCGCGCCACGCCGAGAAATCGCTCGACGTGCAGTACTACCTGATCCAGAAGGACGACGTGGGCCTGCTGTTCCTGAAGGAGCTGCGCGAGGCGGCGGCGCGCGGCGTGCGGGTGCGCCTCCTGGTGGACGACCTCTACACGGCCGGCGAGGACGAGGTGTTCAGTTCCTTCTCGGCCTTTCCGAACGTCGAGGTGCGGCTCTTCAATCCGCTGCCGTCGCGCGCGAACTCGCTGACCACGCGGCTCCTGTTCTCCCTCACCGATTTCGGCCGCATCAACCACCGCATGCACAACAAGATGCTGATCGCGGACAACAGCTTCGCGGTCTCGGGCGGGCGCAACATCGGCAACGAGTACTTCATGCGCAGCACCGCCGCGAACTTCATCGACATGGATGTGATCTCCAGCGGCCCGGTCGTGCGGCAGATGTCCGAAGGCTTCGATCGCTACTGGAACAGTTCGCACACCTGGCCCATCGAGCGCATCGCGCCGCTGCGCTCGACGCCCGAGGCCGCGCAGCGCCGCTTCGACGAGATCGTGCGCACGGCCGTGCCCGACGTGCCGATCCGTCCGCGCGACGTGCTGAACAAGTCGCCGGTCGGCGAGCAGCTGATCACCGGCAAGATCGACCGTTACTGGGCGCTGGGCACGCTGTTCGTGGACGACCCCGAGAAGATCACGCGCAAGGCCGACGAGGCCTATGCAGGCAGCGTGACCGAGGGTGCGCTGAGCGTCATCAACTCGGCCAGGCGCGAGGTCAAGATCGGCTCGCCGTATTTCATTCCGGGCACGCGCGGCATGGCGATGATGAAGAAGGCCATCGAGAGCGGTGGCCGCATCACCGTGATCACCAACTCGCTGGGCGCCACGGACGAGCCGCTGGCTTATGCGGGCTACGAGCGCTACCGCGCCGACATGCTGAAGATCGGTGTGACCATCTACGAGATCGCGCCCATGCTCTCCGCGCGCTCGGGGCAGTTCGGCGACTTCGGAAAGACGATCAGCCGGTTGCACGCCAAACTCGCGGTGATCGATGACGAGCGCTTCTTCGTCGGCTCGATGAACCTCGATCACCGCTCGGCGGCAGTCAACACGGAAGTGGGCCTCGTGATCGACAGCCCCGAACTCGTGGGCGACTACAACAAGCTCATGAACAACCAGCGCATCAACCTGGGCTACCGGTTGCGTCTGGCACCCAACGGCCGGCGCGTGCAGTGGCTCGAATACGACGATGCCGGCGGCGACATCGTTCACGAGGACGAACCCGGCGAATTCCTCTGGCTGCGCTTCAAGAACTGGCTGCTGCTGCCCATCGTGGGCGAAGAACTGCTGTAACCCCTTGCCGGCCGACGGGGCCGGCTGTCATCTCCGGATCGGCGACGTACGTTACATTTCTGATTGAAATGTGTATTTTTGTCACCGAATTCTGGAGTCCCTGACCATGACCGTTCCCGCGCAGCGCGTGCCCCTGGCGCCGCCCACCCCCAGCCGTCGCCGTGTGCTGACCGGCCTGGCCGCCACCGCCGCCGCGGGCCTGGGCATGCCGGCCTTCGCGCAGGGCAAGCCGATCCGCATCGGGACCACCTTCGACAACAGCAGCGTCGAGAAGGCCAACGGGCAGGGGCTTTTCCAGGGATCGAGCGCGTTCTTCAACGCGCTGAACAAGTCGGGCGGCCTCAACGGCACCAAGGTCGAGCTGGTCATGGCCGACGACACCTTCAAGCCCGATGTGGCCAAGGCCAACGCGCTGGCCTTCGAGAAGGACAGCTCGGTGCTCGCGCTGCTGCACCCGCTGGGCACCCGCCAGACCTCGGAAGTGATGGACGCCGTGCCCGGCATGGCCGTGGTCGGCCCGATCACCGGCACGGTCGCGCTGCGCAAGAAGACCGCGCCCAACACCTTCTGGGTGCGCGTGAACTACGACCAGGAAGTCGAGAAACTGGTGACCACGGCGGCCGTGCTGGGCCAGAGCCGCATCGGCCTCGTGCATTCGAACGATCCGCTGGGCCAGTCGGTGCTGGCGGCGTTCAAGACGGCGCTCGCCAAGGCCAAGCTGGAGCCGGCGGTGATTGCGACCACGCCCAACACCACCAGCATGGAGGTCGGCCCCGCGGCCGAGGCCATCGCCAAGGCCAAGCCGCAGGTCATCATCATCGGCCTGGCCGGCACGGCGCCGGTCTTCATGAAGGCGCTGCGCGACGCCGGCGGCACGAGCTCGGCCTACGGCCTTTCGATCACCGCGAGCGCGCTGGCGGCCATGGGCGACCTGGCGCGCGGGCTGGGCTTCGTGATCGTGGTGCCCTCGCCGTACTCGACCAAGTTCGAGATCGTGCGCCGCTACCAGGCCGACATGGTGGCCAACGGCACCAAGGACTTCTCGCTCACCAGCCTGGAGGGCTACATCAATGCCGCCGTGCTCGCCGAGGGCCTGCGCCGCGCCGGTGGTTCGCCCACGCGCGCCTCGGTGATGGCGGGCCTGGCCAGCATCGAGAACTTCGACCTGGGTGGGTTGAAGATCAACTACGGCCGCACGAACCGCGAAGGCGGGCACTTCGTGGACGTGGCCGTGATCGGCAGCCGCGGGCAGATGCTGAGCTGAGCTGCGCGGTAGCGTCCATCGGTACTTCGGTGGACGCGGGGTCGCTTACGGGAGGCGCGACCTTACAGTGCAGGCATGGTCCTCGACTTCTGCATCTCCTTCGGCCTGGCCGCCCCCGTGGTGCTGAGCGTCGTCCTCTATCAGGTCGTCCACCGGGCCGTGGCGCAGGGGCGCATGGGTCCGCTGGCTGCCAGCCTTGCCTACGGCCTGTGCGTGGCGGCGCTGCCGCTGGGGGTGTGGTGGGGCGTGCACGCGCTCGCGGAGTTCTACATCGTCGGCGAGGGCACCTCGTTCCTGAAATCGGTACTGCAGATCGGGCTGGCCTTCCTCATGTATGCGTACCTCTGCATCTCGTGGGCCCTGAGCTTCGTGGCGGCGTGCCTGGCCGCATGGCGGTTCACGGTCTGCGCGAAGCGGTTGAAGCAGGAGACCGTGGCCTGACGCCGAGCCGGTCGTTCAGCTCGCCAGATCCTCGGCGATTCCCACGCCCAGCAGCCCTTCGAGCAGCCCTTTGTCGGCCGCGAGCCCCGCGCTCGGGCCGGCGTGCACCACGGTGCCGCGCTCCAGCACGATGGCCTGGTGCGTCATTTCCAGCGCGAGCACCGGATGCTGCTCGACCACGATCGACGCCAGGCCTTCCGATTCGCACAGGCGCCGGATCGCCGCGGACAGCTCCTCCACGATGATCGGCGCGAGGCCCTCCATCGGCTCGTCGAGGAGCAGCAGCTTCGGGTTGGTCATCAGCGCGCGGCCGATGGCCAGCATCTGCTGCTCGCCGCCCGAGAGCTGGCTGCCGTAGTTGCCGCGGCGCTCCCGCAGGCGTGGGAAAAAGTCGTAGACGCGCTTCAGGTTCCAGCCGCCCAGCCGCGCGATCACCGTGAGGTTCTCCTCGACGGTAAGCGAGGGGAACACTTCTCGCTCCTGCGGCACCCAGCCCAAGCCCGCGCGCACGCGCTGATGCGAGGGCCAGCGCGTGATGTCCGCGCCCTGCCACCGGATCGCCCCCTGCATCACGCGGGTGTTGCCCATCAGCGTCTCGAGCAGCGTGGTCTTGCCCACGCCGTTGCGCCCGAGGATCGCGAGGCTCTCGCCCTGCTGCAACGAGAAGTCGAGACGGTCGAGCACCACGGCATTGCCGTAGCCGGCGGTGACGTGGTCGAAGGCGAGCGCTTCAGGCATGGTGGTGGGAGCTTCCAAGGTAAACCTCGCGCACGCGCGGATCGGCACCGATTTCGGCGGGCGTGCCCTCGGTGAGGATGCGCCCGCCCACCAGCACCGAGATGCGGCGCGAAAACCGGAACACGAGCTTCATGTCGTGCTCGATGAAGAGCACGCTGATGTCGTCGGGCAATGCCGCGATGGCTTCGAAGAGCTCGCCGCTTTCGCCTTCGGGCACGCCGGCCGCGGGTTCGTCGAGCAAGAGGATGCGGGGCTTGGCCGCGAGCGCGAGCGCGATCTCCAGCAGCCGCTGCTTGCCATAGGCCAGTTCGGAGACCGGCACGTCGGCGAGGCTGTCGAGCTTCAGCTTGGCGAGCAGCGCATGGGCCTCGTCGAACACCGCGGTGCAACCCTTGAGCGGCCGCCACCAGGTGGCACCCAGCCCTTCGCGCTCGCTGATCGCCAGCACCACCGACAGCAGCGGCGTGAGACTTGGGAACAGCGTGTTGATCTGGAAGGTGCGCGCCAGTCCCATGCGGGCGCGCTTGTCGCCCGAGAGGCGCGTGATGTCGCGCCCGCCCATATGGATCGATCCGCTCGTGGGCTTGAACACGCCGGTGAGCAGGTTGATGAGCGTGGTCTTGCCCGCGCCGTTGGGCCCGATCAGCGCCTGGCGCGCGCCGGGTTCGAGCGAGAGGTTCACCTCGCTCACCGCCTGGAAGGCGCCGAAGCGGATGCCCAGATCGCGGGTGCGCAGGGTATGGGTGGAGCTCATCGTGCCTTCCCCATTCGCACGAAGCGCGACAGCGCGCCCATGATCCCGCCGCGCCCCAGCATCACAGCCGCGATCAGGAAGATGCCGAGCCAGAACATCCAGTACTGCGGGTTCATGTCCGCGAACCCATCGTGCACCAGCATGTAGACGATGGCGCCAATCATCCCGCCGTACAGGCGCCCGGTGCCGCCGAGCACCAGGATGATCAGCACCTCGGCCGAGCGGTTGAAGCCGATCGATTCGATGCCGACGAACTGCGTGGTCTGCGCGAGCAGCGCGCCCGCCACGCCGGCCACCGCGGCCGAGAACGCATAGGCCATGCGCAGGCGCGCCTCGACCGGTGAGCCGATGGCGGTCATGCGCTTGCGGCTGTCGTGGATGCCGCGCAGCGTCAGCCCGAACGGCGAGCGCAGCACCAACCGCACGAGCAGGAACATCGCGAGCACCACGCCGAAGGCATAGCAAAAAGCGGTCTTGCCGTAGAGGTCGAAGTCGAAGAAGCCGAGCACCGGCGCGATGACGACGCCCTGCAGCCCGTCGGTGCCGCCCGTGATGCCCGAGAGCCGGTTGGCCAGTTCGTACAGCAGCACGCACACGCCGATGGTGATCATCAGCCGCGTGAGGTCGGCGCCGCGCACCACGAGGTAGCTGAGCACGTAGCCGAGCAGGCCGCTCACGACCAGCGCGAACACGAGGCCGGTGAAGGGCTCGCTCCAGCCGTACTTGGCGAGCAGGCCCGCCGCGTAGGCGCCCGCGCCGAAGAAGGCGGCATGGCCGACGGTGAGGATGCCCGCGTAGCCGAGTGCCATGTCAAGCGACACGGCGAACAGGCCGAAGATCATGATCTGGCTCATCAGCGTGAGCTTGTCTGGGAGCAGGAAGAAGCTCGATGCGAGTGCAAGCCAGAAAGCGATCTCGGCGATGCGCAGGCGCGTGGGGGTCATCGTCACGGGCTTCATGCTTTTTGACCTTCTTGCTGTTGTGTTCGGCGCTGTTGTTCAGGGCGCGTGCACAGGCCGCCGGGTGCTCCCCTCCGCGAATGTCCCCCGCCTTCGGCTCCTCCTTTATTTCGCTGCGGGGAGCACCCGACGCCCTGTGCACCGGGGCACGCCGCTGGTGACCGAGCGATCAACCACCGCTGCTTGCAACGCTCACGCCGATGGGGTGCCTTGCGCAGCGAAATCAAGGAGGAGCCCGAAGGGCGGGGGACATTCGCGGAGCAAGGCACCCCGTCGGCGTGAGCCCGCCCTGAACAACGCAAGCGGTGCTTCATGCGAGCCCCTTCTTCGCAACAATCCCGTTCGGCCGCACCAGCAGCATGACGACCATGAAGACGTAGATGAGAAAGGCGCCCGCTTCAGGCCAGTAGTACTTGCCCGCCACATCGACGATGCCCACCAGCAGCGCCGCAATGAACGGCCCGGTGGCGGTGCCCGCACCGCCCACGCACACCACCATCAGAAAGTAGACGAGGTACTTGAGCGGGAACGAAGGCTCCAGTCCCAGCATGCCCAGGCTCAGCGCGCCGCCCAGCCCCGCAAGGCCGCAGCCCAGCGAGAAGGTGAGAAAAAACAGGCGCTGCACATGGATGCCGGTGCCGCCCGCCACGCGCTGGTTGTCCACCGCCGCGCGCACCATCGCGCCGTAGCGCGTCTTGCCCAGCACCAGCAGCAGCGCGGCCAACACGGCCACGCCGCAGACGATCAGGAAAAGCCGGTAGCGGCCCACTTCGAGCCCGCCGATGGCCACCTGTCCGTCGAGCGCCGGCGGCAGCGTGAACGGCTGCATCGTCGGCCCGAAGAAGTAGGTGAACGCTGCAATAGACACGAACACCACGCCGATGGACAGCAGCACCTGGTCCAGCGGATGCGCGCGGTACAGCCGCCGGTAGAACACGAGCTCCAGCACCGCGCCCACCAGCGCCGCGGACACGAAGGCCGCCGCGAGGGATAGCCCGAAGCCGAGCCCCCAGTGGTTCATCAGCAGGCTCGCCGCATAGCCGCCCACCATCGCGAAACTGCCGTGCGCGAGGTTGACGAAATTCATCAGCCCCATCGTGATGGACAGGCCCACGCCGATGAGGAACAGGAGCATGCCGTAGGCCACCCCGTCGAAGATCACGATGCCCATGGGCCTCCTGTTGCTGGCTGCGCTGCTTGCTGACGTGCGGGCTTAGTTCGAGCTTTCCTTGGCCGGGTCTTTCACGCGGTCGAACTTGTCGAACTCCACGTTCACCAGCTGGCCGTTCACGCGTTCGGTCTTGCGGATGTAGACGGTCTGCACGATGTCGCGCGTGAGCGGGTCCACCTCGATCGGGCCGCGCGGGCTCTCGAAGCGCAGGCCGCGCAGCGCATCCATGAACTTGTCGCCGCTGGCGTCGCCCTTGGTTTTTTGCAGCGTGAGGTCGATGGCGGCCATGGCGTCGTAGGCGGTCACGGCGAAGTAGCTGGGGCGCAGCTTGGCGCCGTTGTCGGCGGCGAAGTCCTTCACGAACTTCTGGTTCTTCGGCGAGTTGTGCGCAAACGAGTAGTGGTGGCTGGTGACCAGGCCCAACGCCACGTCGCCGGTGGCGTCCAGGTAGCTGTCGTCGGTGGCTTCGCCGGTGGCGTAGAGCTTGATGCCGGCCTGCTCCATGCCGCGCTCCTTCCACACCTTGAGGAAGGCAGGCGGCATCACGCCCGAGGGGAAGAAGAAGAACACGGCCTGGGGCTTGGCGTCCTTGATGCGCTGCACGTAGGCCGAGAAGTCGGGGTTGTTCATCGGCGTGCGCACCTCGCCCGAGACCTTGCCGCCGCCGGTGGTGAAGGTCTTCTTGAAGGCGGTTTCGGCATCCACGCCCGAGGCGTAGTCGGCGACCACGGTGTAGGCGTCCTTGATGCCCTCCTTGAGCATGAAGCGCGCCATCGGGTCGGTGACCTGCTGCACGGTGAACGACAGCCGCGCGATGTAGGGCGAGCTGTTGGTGATGGCCGACGAGGCCGCGTTCATGACGATGGTCGGAATCTTGGCCTGCGTGGCGATGGCGCCCACGGCGTAGGCGTTGGGGCTGAAGTCCAGGCCAGTGAGGATGCTCACCTTGTCGCGCACGACCAGCTCCTGCGCGATGCGCTTGGCGGCATCGGGCGCGGGGCCGGCGGTGTCTTTCTTGATGATCTCGACGGTGCGCCCGCCCACCTTGCCGCCGTGCTCCTTGAGGTACAGCGCGATGCCTGCGTCGAACTGGCGGCCGTAGTCGGCGTAGGGGCCGGAATAGGTGGCAATGAGGCCGATGCGCAGCGGCTCGTCGGCAGCGTGCGCGGCCACGGTGCCCAGCATGCCGAAGCCGGCGAGCAGGAGGGTCGAGAGAACGGTTCTCTTCGTCATCGTCGTCATGAAAAAACGCCTTTCAGGTGGAATGGATGGATGCGGAGCGGGCGAGTGTGCGTCAGACCTGTGACTCAGGAACGCGCACCCTCAGGCCATCGAGGGCGGCTGTCACGTTGAGCTGGCAGCTCAGCCGCGAATTGGATTGCCGCTCGGACGCGACGGCCTCCAGCAAGGCGCTTTCCATGTCGTCGGGCGGCGGCAGCAGGCCGGCGAAGGCCTCGTCCACGTAGACGTGGCAGGTGGCGCAGGAGCAGCAGCCGCCGCATTCGGCATCGATGCCGCGCACGTTGCCGCGGATGGCGGTTTCCATGACGCTGGCGCCGACCTTGGCGTCGACCGCGCGCGTGGTGCCGTCCTTGAGGATGTAGTGGATCGTGGGCATGGGGTTCAAAACATGTCGAAGTACTCGCGGTGTTCCCACTCGCTGACTTCGAGGTTGAAGCGGGCGATTTCCGCTTCCTTGATGTGGCAGAGGTAGTCGATGAAGACCTTGCCCATCTGCGTGTTGAGCATCTCGTCGCGGCGCAGGCACGCGAGGGCGTCGCCGAGCGAACGCGGCAGGTGTTCGGCCGGCGTTTCATACGGCGCATCGGCCGAGGGTCCGGGGTCCGTCTTGTGGCGGATGCCGTCGAGGCCCGAGAACAGCTGCGATGCGAGGTACAGGTACGGATTGGCCGTCGGCTCGCCCACGCGGTTCTCGATGCGCGAGGCGCTCTGGCCCACGCCGCCGAGCACGCGCAGCATCGCGCCCCGGTTGTCCTTTGCCCAGATCGCGCGGTCGGGCGCGAGCGAGAAGGGACGATAGCGCCGGTAGCCGTTGATCGTCGGGCTCGCAAGCGCGGCAGCACCGCAGGCGTGCGCCTTCAGGCCGCCCAGGTAGTGCATGCCGATCTCGCTCAGGTCCTGGCCTTCGGCGTCGGGCATGAACGCATTCACGCCATCGCTCTTGCGCCGCAGCGATTGGTGCAGGTGCCAGCCGCTGGACATCACGTTCGGGATCTTCGGCCGGCACATGAAGCTGGCGTGCAACCCGTTGCGCTGGCAGATCTGCTTGATCGCGCTACGCAGCAGCACCATGGTGTCGGCGGGCATCACGCCGGCCGTGGGGCCGAAGGTCAGCTCGAACTGGCTCGGGCCGAATTCGATCTCGAGCGAGCGCAGCGGCAGGCCGAGCGCGATGAGGTTCGAGCGCAGCAGCTCCATCAGCCCGTCGACGCGGTCGTAGCGCAGCTCGGTCAGGTACTGGTGGCCGTGCGAGAGCAGCGACACGCGCGGCGGCTCGCCGGGCTGGCCCGAATCGGCCAGGCCCATGCGCGCATCCTCGAGCTTGAAGACGTGGAACTCCACCTCGAGGCCGGCGATGAAGTCGAGCCCCAGTTCGTCGAGCTGCCGCACCGCCCGTTGAAGGATCTGCCGCGTCGCGAAGGGGCAAGGCTTGCCGTCGGCCATGTAGGCGTCGCACAGGATCCAGCCGGTGCGCGGCGCCCACGGCAGCACCTTGAAGGTGGCGGGGTCGGCCACGATGGTGAAGTCCGCGCCGCCCTGCAAGCCCTCGATGGCGAAGCCGCCGTTGGTGGTGAAGACCGGGAACACGGTCTTGTGCGAGGTGTCCTTGGCCAGCAGCGTGGAGGTGAGGTTCACGCCCTCCCACAGCGCCGAGCGCGCCTCGGTGGCAACCAGCGTCTTGCCGCGCAGGATGCCGTGCTGGTCGGGCCAGGCGAAGCGCACGAGGTCGACCTCGCCGCTGTCGATGCGGCGCACCAGCTCGCGCGCCTGTGCATGCTGGTCGTCGGACCAGAGACCGAAGCGGTCGACGAATGAGTTCTTGTTGCTGCTGCTCATGGCGTGTGCTCAGGCGGCCAGCCGCGCGGAGGCCCAGTCGGACTTCAGGCGCCGTGCGCGGTCAGCCTCCTGCCAGTAGGTCTCGGTGGCCGCTTCGTCCACCACGTGGCCGATGCCGTCGATGGAGGGCGGACCGGTCATGGCGCTGGCCTGTGCGGCGTCGATGAGCATCGGCGCAGTCTCGCCGGCCAGCGTGGCCTCGATGGCCTTCACCAGCACGCGGCGGTAGGCAATGATTCCCTTGTCGGTGCTGCCCAGGTGCTCGCGCGTGCGGTCCTGGATGGCGCCCTGCGATTCCACCGCCCACTGGTCGTGCACGTTGATGTCGTCGCCCATGCCGGTGTAGGTTTCGGTGAGCTGCTCGTCGATGCTGTAGCCGTAGTTGTTGCGCTTGTTCTTGCGCGAGGTGTAGTCGGGCAGCTCGTAGAGCTTCAGGCGCTGGTCGCGCATCTGCTCTTTGTCGACCGGGCCGGTGAAGCTGGTGAAGATGGCGTACCAGTAGCAGTGGGTGTCGTCGACCGGCACATGCCACTGCGAGATGGTCATCTCCGCGCTCATCGGGATCACGAAGGCCTGCGGGAACACCACGTTGGTCACGCGCACATGCGTCGTTTTTTCAGTGAGCTTGCGCAGCGCCTTCAGGCGGAAGCCGTAGTCGGTGGGCTCCACGCTGATCTCGGGCCGGTCGTACTCGCGCAGCACCTTGGTGATCGGCATGTCGGAGTCGGCCGAGGCGCCGCGGAACTGCTTGCCGTAGCTCTCGGAGGTGTCTTCGTCCTCGAAGAAGCGGTGCAGGTACGAGGCGTGCGCGGGGTCGATGCCCACTTCGAGCGCCTGCAGCCAGTTGCATTCGAACAGGCCCTTGAACGCGAAGGTGTGGGTGTCGGGGGCGACGAAGCAGTCGAAGTCGGGGAAGGCCGGCGGCTCGCCTTCGCCGATGTACGCGAAGACCACGCCCGCCTTCTCGACCACCGGATAGGCCGACTGCTTGATGCGGCTGCACAGCTTGCTGGTGGCGGGTTCGGCGGGCGTTTCGAGGCAGTTGCCCTTGGCGTCGAAAAGCCAGCCGTGGAAGGCGCAGCGGATGCCGCCGTTTTCCAGCCGTCCGAAGGCGAGGTCGGCGCCGCGGTGCGGGCAATCGCGGTCGAGCATGCCGAGCTGGCCGTTTTCGTCGCGGAACAGCACGAAGTCCTGGCCCATGAGCTTCACCGGCTTGACCGGGCGCGGGCCCGTCAGCTCGTCGGCCAGGGCCACCGGCTGCCAGTAGCGGCGCAGCAGCTTGCCGGCGGGGGCGTCGCGTCCGACGCGGGTGATGAAATCGTTCTGCTCGGCGCTGATCATCGTGCGGGCTCCATCGTGGGTGCTTCGGAAAGAGGTGTGCAGGCATTGCATGCAACGGTATGCATTGTCTTGGTGATCTTCGATCCGGGTCAAACTTTCATCTGCCCTTTTGCCCTGATTTGGGCTTGAAGCGACTTAAATAAGGGTTAACGCTCAGTGTGATGTTTGGTTTTGACACATGTCGTGCAGAAATGCATGCAACAACCGAGCCAAAACAAATATGCTGCGTGCAATGACGGACCTGTCTCCTAGAATCCGCTCATTCCCGCTCCCGGCGCCTCCCGATGGACTCTCAACAATCCCGCGTGCTCGTGCAACTGCGCGACATGATCCTCAAGGGCGAATTCGTGCCTGGAGAGCGGCTGGCCGAGATCCCGCTCGCCGAGAAGCTCGAAGCCTCGCGCACCCCGGTGCGCCTGGCGCTCGCCAGCCTCGAGCACGAAGGCCTCATCGAGCAATCGCCCAGCGGCGGCTACCAGATGCGCCGCTTTACCTCGCAGGAAGTGGCCGACGCCATCCGTGTGCGCGGCGTGATCGAAGGCTTCGCGGCGCGCCTGCTGGCCGAAGACGGCGCCTCGCGCCAGCTGCTGCGTGACCTGAAGGATTGCCTGGACGCCGGCGACAGAGCGTCGAACAAGCCGACCATGGAAATCGACGACTACGCAGCCTACGTCGAGATGAACGACCGCTTCCACAAGCTGATCGTCGAGGGCTGCGGCAACCTCGCGCTCAAGCGGGTGATGGACATGCTCGGCGGCCAGCCCTTCGCCGCGCCCAGCGCGATGCTGCCGATGCAGTCGTCGATGGAAGAGGGCCAGCAGTGGATGCGCCAGGCGCACCGCACGCACCACGCGATGGTGCAGGCCATCGAGCGCGGCCAGGGCTCGCGGGCGCAGGCGCTGGGCGAAGAGCACGTCGAGATCGCGCGCATGAACCTCGACTACGCGCTGGAGCGGCCCGAACTCGCGGCCGAACTGATGCCGGGCATCAAGCTGGTTTCCAAAGGGCGCAACGCCTGAGCCGAACTCGCCAGTCTGCAAAATACCGAGCGGTATTTCCGCACTCGCCTCGTCTGGCCGGCGACGGCCACGACTAGAATTTCCGCATGACCACTGCTGCCGCTCCCGCCAAGCCCTCGTTCAAGGAACAGATGCTGCAGGCCCGCGAAGAGGCCATCGTGCAGACCGCCAACCGCCTGCTGGCCGAAAAGGGCTTCGAATCGATGACGGTCGACGAGGTCGCCGCCTCCGTCGGCATCGCCAAGGCCAGTCTCTACAAGCACTTTCCCAGCAAGGAAGATCTCGCTGCCGCCGCGATGGTGCGCCTCATGCAGCGCACGCAGGATGTACTGGCGTCGGTGCCGGCCGACCAGAAGCCCATCGACAAGCTGCGCGCGGTGGTGCGCTGGGCCATGGAAGCGCAGTTGGCCGGCGAGATGCCTTCCCTGCCTCACCAGAACTCCACCTTGCGCGCCGCGCTGATGAACAACCGCGGTTATCTCGACCGGCTGGTGCTGATCAGCGACACGCTCGGCGGCTGGATCCAGGCGGCCCAGGCCGACGGCACGCTGAATTCGAAGCTGCCGGCGATCGCCGTGCTCTACACGCTGTTCGCGCGCGCTTGCGATCCGGTGCTCGGTTTTCTCAAGGCAAGTGGCCTGCAGAGCGACGCAGAGATCGTCGAGCTCGTGCTCGGCACCTGTTTCGACGGCCTGGCTTCGCGCTGAACGGGATCTAGCTGTTGATGCCGCGCCGCGGCGTCACCACCGCCTCCACCGCCGCGCCCACCGCCAGCAGCCGGTGATCGGTGTTGCCGATGCCGGCCACCATCAGCCCGACCGGCGCGGTGCCCGCGTCGTGGCAAGGCACCGAGAGCGCGCAGCCGTCGAACAGGTTCACCACTGACGGGTTGCGCAGCATGCGGCCGTTGATGCGGTAGTAGGTCTCGTCATCCTTCAGCACCTCGGCGATCAGCGGCGCAATGTCGGGCGTGGTGGGCATCAGCATCGCGTCGTAGCCGGCGGCCGCGGCGTTGATCGAGCGGATGAACTGGCGGCGCAGCGCCTGCAGTTGCAGGTAGTCGGGCGCGGTGATCGTCTCGCCGGTCTTGATGCGCGCCAGCACGCGCGGGTCGTATTTGGCCGCGCCCGTCCTGATGAATTCGCGGTGCCAGGCGTAGGCCTCGGAGGCGGTGATCATGCCGCGCGGGTTGATGGTCGGCGCCTTGGCGAACTCGGTCATCGGCAACTCGGTCACCGTGGCGCCCGCGGCAGAGAGCTTGGACAACGCCGACGCAAAGGCCGCAGCCACGGGCGGCGAGAGATCGTCCTGGAAGAAGGTCTTCGGCACCGCAAAGCGCAGGCCGCGCAGCGAGACCACCTTGAGCGCGCGCGGCAGTTCGCCGGCCAGCACGGCGTCGAGCAGTGCGCAGTCTTCCACCGTCCATGCCATCGGCCCGGCCGAGTCGAAGGAGGTCGACAGCGGCATCACGCCGTCGAGCGGAATGCGGCGCTGCGTGGGCTTGAAACCCACCAGCCCGTTGAGCGCCGCGGGAATGCGCAGCGATCCGCCGGTGTCGGTGCCGACGGCGCCAGCCGCCATGCCGTCGGTCACCGAGATGGCGCCGCCCGAGGTCGAACCGCCGGGAATGCGCCCAGTCACGCGATCGAAGACGTTCTTCGGCGTGCCGTAGTTCGGGTTGATGCCCAGGCCCGTGTAGGCGAACTCGACCGTGTTGGTGCGCCCGATGACGATCGCGCCCGCGCGGCGCAGCCGCTCGACCACGACGGCATCGCGCTGCGCGGGCGGCTGGCCGAGCAGCACCGTGGAGCCGCCGAGCGTGGTGACGCCGGCTTCGTCGAATAGGTCTTTCAGCGAGATCGGGATGCCGGAAATCGGGGAGGCGGACTCGCGGCCGCTCTTGCGCTCGGCATCGAGCCGCGCCGCGGTGCTGCGCGCCGACGCGGCATGCACCTGGATGAAGGTGCGCGCGCCTTCGCCCGCGGGGTTCCGGATGGCGGCCAGCGCTTCTTCGACCAACTGGCTGCTGCTGAGCGATCCGGCCGCGAGGCGGCGCGACATCTCGGCCATCGACAGCTGGCCCATGGCCTTGCCCGCGGCCTCGGGCGCCTGGGCCAGCGCTTTGGGCAAGGCGGACAGCAGGCCGACCGCAGCCGCGGCGCCGGCCGTGTGTCGAAGGAACGTGCGGCGGTGTCGTGGCTGTGTCATGTCTCTCTCCGGGGTGGGCTCGAGGCAGTCTACACAGCGCGTGCGGCACGACCGTAGCCGGCCGTTACGGTGGCACGAGGGTCAGCGCACCTCGACCAGCAGGTCGGGGCGATAGCCTTCCTGCTCGCCGTTGCGCTTGTAGCCCAGCGGGTTGGCCACGACGCGGCAGCCGTCCTTTACATAGTCGAAGGCGCAGTGCAGGTGGCCGTGCAGCCAGAGATGGGCCTGGGGCAGCAGTTCATCCAGGGTGTTGCAGAAGCCGGCGGTGCCTGGCGTCAGGCCGTAGCGCGGATCGGCGCTCGCCAGCGTCGGCGCGAAGTGCGTGATGGCGACCGTGGTGCCATCGAACGGCTCGGCCAGCGCTTGTCGCAGCCACGCCTGGCACACCAGCGCCTGCTCGCGCAGCGGACCGGACAGGAAGATTTCGCCATGGCGCTGGGCGGCCATCTTTTCCAGGTAGAAGTCGGCCGCCCGCATCGCCTTGCCGCGTTTCTTGAGCGCCTCGGCCACGCTGTCCGTGGATTCGACCAGCGCATCGAAGTCGGCCCAGAGCGTGGTGCCGATGAAGCGGATGCCATCGATGACGAGGGTTTTGCGCTCGAGCCATCGGATGTCGAGCTCTTTGCAGAGGGCGCGCAGGCGCTCGTGCGTCTCGTCGAAGTCGGCGTTGTCGTATTCGTGGTTGCCCGGCACATAGACCACCGGCACCGGCCAGCCGTTGCGGGGCGAAAAACGGCCCAAGCCGAAATCGGTGTCTTCGAGGCGGGAGCCTTCCTGGTAGGAGCCGATGTCGCCGGCCAGGACCAGCAGGTCGGCGCCCGGAATCGGCTCGGCGTGGAAGCGGGGGTGGGACTCCAGGTGCAGGTCGGAGAGCAGTTGCAGCTTCATCGTCGGGCCAGTCTAGGTGAATTGCCCCATGCATGAAGCGCATAAGGTCAGGGTTGTTTTCCTAGGGAAAACCCTTAATCTTGGAGCATCAACCACTCAGAGCACGGCCACAAGCCGCGCAACACCATGTTCAGCCTCATCGCCCAAGTGGCCCGTTTCTTCCGTTCCTCCAGCGACATCGCACCGGCCAGCCACGCCGCCGCGCTGATGGAAAGCGCCGACGTTCGCGCCGGTCGCGGTGCGCACCACGCGCAGGAACTGCGCGCCGCCGCATCGGCCTGGCTCAGCGTCGTCCGCTGAGTCAACAACGCGGGTCAGCCGGGCAATTTCTGCCCGAGGATCGAGCCCGCGAAGGCTGCTGCGGCCGACCGCAACAGCGCGGTCCGCAGCCACTCGTGCGCATGCCCGTGCTGGGCGCGCCGATGCCAGATGGCATCCACATGCACCGGGGGCTGGTCGAAGGGCAGGTCGCGGAGCACCAACTGGTCGTCGATGCCTGTCACGGTCACGAAGTGACGTGGCAGCACGGTCAGCAGGTCTGAATTGGCCACCACCCGGCCAGCCGTGAAGAACTGGTTCACCGTCACCACGATGCGTCGCTCGCGGCCCATGGCACCCAGCGTCTGATCGATGAAGCCGTAAGGTCGTCCCGAAAAGCTCACCAGCAGGTGCCGGGCGGCGCAGTAGTCGTCGAGCGTGAGCGGCGCATCGGCCAACGGGTGGCCGCGGCGCATCACGCATACATACTGACCCAGGTAGAGCCGCTGGGTCTCGAACGGCACCCCCACCCCCGATTGTCCGCGCGCCGCCAGGCTAGCGATCACGGCCGGGAAGTAGCCGATCGCCATGTCGACCTCCTCGTTCTCCAACATGCGGCGCGGATCGCGGGTGGTGAGCGGCAGTACGCGCAGCGATATGGCGGGGGCCTCCAGCTCGGCGATCTGAACCAGGCCCGGGATCAGCTCTGCCGCAGTGGCGTCGGCCATGGCGAGCAGGAAGGTCGTGTCGGCGGTCGCCGCATCGAACTCGCCCGGCGCCAAGGTGTGTTGCAGCTGGCGCAGCGCGTCGCGCACGGTCGGCCAGAGCGCCAGCGCTCGGGGGGTGGGCTCCACCCCTGGCCCGGCGCGGCGTACCAGTTCGTCACCCAGCACCTCCCGAAGGCGCCGCAGCGCGTTGCTCACCGCCGGTTGGGTAATGGAGAGGTTGCGGGCCGCGCGCGTGAGGTTGCGCTCTGCCATCACCTCGTCGAAGACGCGAAGCAGATTGAGGTCGAGCGTGCGAAAGTTGACGTCCATCAGCACTGTGAATGATAAACATCAGAAAGATAAAGTGGCATAACACTAGGGTAACCCCTAATATCACCGCATCGGCACTCGTTGCCATTCATCCCCGGAGGGATCGCACCATGACCAGCTTTGTCCACGTTGACCAACCCACTGTCCACCCCGGCGTCCGTCGCGCCGAAGTTCTTTTCGGCCAGATCCAGGCCGCACGCGCCGGCGCTGAAGGCGCCCGTCCGCTGATCGCCTTGTTCACCGTTGCCATCGCGGCAGCGGTGCTGGTGGTTGCCGACACGCTCGTCTCCAACTGGAACGAAGGCGCGCTGCTCGCCGCATGGACCATCTTCTGCCTCGCAGCAATCGCCTTGTTTGCGCTGTTCGCAAGCTCGGTGCGCAAGAGCAGCATCGCCGGTCTCTGGCGCGCAGCTGCCGAGCGTCGTGCCGCTGCCAACGCTGATGCCCGCTTCATGGAAACCGCGAAGAACGATCCGCGCGTGATGCAGGAACTGCAAGCCGCCGTGTGGCGCCAGCAGTCGGAAGGCACCGTGCCCGCCGCTGCAGTCGCAAAGATCGACGCCCTGGCTCGCATGAGCGCCCGTTCGCAGGACGCCCGCATGCCGACGCTCTATGAAGCGATGCGACGCATGAACAGCTCGCGCTACTACTAAGCAGAGCAACTCGCTTGAGATAGACAGCCGCCTTCGGGCGGCTTTTTTCATGTGTGGGTGGATCTCGCTGCCCAGAGAGCGGCATGCACATCTCTACATCTCTATTAGTAAGTGGGGCGCAGGCGTTGCCTCCATCCGTATGCGCAAGCTGAGCTGGGTATTCGAGAACAAAATCTCACCGGGTAGCGTTAACCCGAAATATCGATGTATACTCGTGGGCTCGGCTGATGACGCTCCTGTAGCGCTTCGGTGGTTGCTCTGGAAGGGGTGGTTGCTGGAGAGTTGGTCGATAAAAAAACTTC
>NZ_JARXVG010000003.1 GCF_029892485.1 Variovorax boronicumulans | reverse complement strand
GGGTCGCAGACAGTGGGGTCGCCTTTCTTTTGCCTACTTTTCTTTGGCGAAGCAAAGAAAAGTAGGTCGCCCGCCGGGGCGAGACCCGGCCTCGGAAAACAAAACAAATCAATGCGAACGAAGCCCAGCAGCCCGCTTCTCCCCACGCGCCAAAGCCAACTCCTCCACAGCCATCCCCAAAGCCCGAACCCCAGCCGGAATCTGCGAAGCAGCAATAGAAGACAACCGCAGCCGAAAGAACGGACAAGGATACGGAGGCCGAGCAAAGAACACGTCACCCGCCTCGATCAGCACCCCGTGGTTGCGAGCCATAAGAGAAAGCTCGTTCGCATCGACCCAAGTAGGCGCCTGCACCCAGATCGAAGCCCCCCCAGAAGGCAACCGAAACTCGAAATCCGGCAAATGATCCCGCAGCGCCTGCGCAGCAATAGCCAACCTCTCCTGCATCGCATGATTCACCCGCCGCGCATGCGACTCGTGATGCCCCAACGAAAGAAACAACGCATACGCATGCTGCAGGAACGCACTCGGATGCCGCACCATCGCATGCCGGATCAGCCGCAGTTCCTTGATCAACGCCCGAGGCGCCACGATGAACCCCAGCCGCAGCGCAGGCGACAGGCTCTTCGACACCGAGCCCACGTAGATCACCCGCCCCGTCTTGTCGAGGCTCTTCAACGCAGGCATCGGCGCCCCTTCGTACAGGTTCTCCGCCTCGTAGTCGTCTTCGATGATCACGAAGTCCTGCAGCTCGGCCTTGCGCAGCAGCCACTGCCGCCGCTCCAGGCTCAGCGTCGCGGTGGTCGGACTCTGGTGCGAGGGCGTGACGAACATGTAGTCGGCCGCGGGCAACGCATCGACCACGAGGCCGTCTTCATCGACATCCACCTCCACCCACTTGGGCTGCCGCAATGAGAAGCTGTTGCGCGCATGCGGATGCCCGGGCTCTTCGAGACCGACGCGCGTCTGCTCGTCGAACAACGCCTCGGCCAGCAGGTAGTAGGCGTGCTGCGCGCCCATGGTGACGAGGATCTCTTCCTTCAGCGCGAACACGCCGCGCCGGGGCAGGAGGCGGGTGCGGATCTGCTCGATGAGGTCGGGCACGTCGTCGGTCTCGAAGTCCGGCGTCCAGTGCGGCAGCTGCGAGCGGGCCAGGCTGCGCGCGCAGCATTCGCGGAAGTCTTCGGTCGGAAAAAGCTGCGGGTCGTAGTTGCCGTAGACAAAGGGGTAGGGGTAGTCGCGCCATCGGTCGGGCTTGGAGAGCGTGGGCTTGTCGACCAGCGAGCGCAGCACGCGGCCCGGCCAGTCGGGCGGCTGGCTCGCCTGCCCGCTGCGGCCGACCAGCGGCTCCGCATGCACGGCGGACAAGGGGCGCGCATCGAGCGCCACGAACACGCCGCTGCGCGGACGCGCTTCCAGAAAGCCTTCGTCGATCAGTTGCAGGTACGCCGAGGTGACGGTGTTGCGGCTCAGCCCGAGCAGCGCCGCCAGTTCGCGCGACGAGGGCAGCGGCGCGCCGGGCGCCAGGTGCTCTTCGAGGATCGCCTGCACCACGGCGGTTCGCAGGCGCGCCTGCAATGGCAGTGCCGGCTGGTCGGGCAACGCGAACAGCTGCGCCCACTGGGTGGATCGCGGATTCGGGGGCATGGTGCGCCGCAGTTTAGGGCAGGCATCCGCCGGCGTGGCGCTTTGACGGCCTTCTGGCTCGGTCGAATCCCCCCATCTGGACCTATCGCGCCGGCACCCCGCTGCCTAGGCTTGTGCCATTCATTTTTCCGCCCGGAGCTCCCGCGTGACCGACCCGTCTTCCCCTTCAGTGACCACCGACACCCTCGCCGCCTTCAGCGACGCCTGGAACCGCCACGACATCGATGCGCTGATGGGCTTCATGACGCCGGACTGCATCTTCCAGACCGCCGCCGGCCCCGATGCCTGCGGCACGCGCCACACCGGCACCGAGGCCGTGCGCAAGGCCTTCGCGGGCGCGTGGCAGGCGGTGCCCGATGCGCAGTGGGTCAACGGCCGGCACTTCGTGCACGGCGACTTCGGCACCTCGCAATGGACCTTCACCGGCACCGCCGCCGACGGCAGCCGCATCGAGACCGACGGCATCGACGTCTTCACCTTCAGGGACGGAAAGATCCACCTGAAGAACGTGTTCCGCAAGGCCCGGCCGAACCTGCCCGCGGCGAATGCGGCCTAGGCGATACGGCCTTTCTCCTTCACCTGGAGCGCTCTCATGACCAATGCAGCAGGGACCGCCCGATTCACTTCTTCATCTTCCGCCGCCAGCGCCGCATCGATCGACGGCGCCGCCCCCATGCAACCGCCGCAATCCCCTTTTCGCCCCTACGACCCGCAATACGACCCGCTGCTCGCATCCGACCCGGGCGCCGGCCGCGCCTACGCGCCCACGTGGTGGGTGGCGAGCGCGGGCACGCCGCCGGAGGACGACGGCCCGCTGCTGAACGACATCGACGTGGACGTGGCGATCATCGGCTCGGGCGCCACGGGCATGGCGACCGCGCTGTACCTGGCGCAGGAGCACGGCATCCAGGCCACGGTGCTCGAGGCCAACCAGGCCGCCTGGGGGTGTTCGAGCCGCAGCGGCGGGCAAGGCCAGAACGCAAGCGGGCGGCTCAAGCGCTCTCAGTGGATCGAACGCTGGGGCCTGGACACCGCGAAGAAACTCGATGCGGAAATCCGCAGCGGCTTCGAGAACTTTCGCCACCTCACCACGCAGATCGACTGCGATGCCTTCGACGGCGGCCACCTCTACCTGGCACACCGGCCCGAGAAGCTCGTGGGCTTGGAGGCCGAGGCCCGGCTGATGCGCGAGACCTTCGGCTACGCCACGCGGATGATGGGCACCGAGGAACTGCGGCGCGACTACTGCGACGAACGCGAAGCCAAGGGCGCGATGTTCGAGGCCGAGGGCATCGGCATCCATCCGCTGAAGTTCACCTTCGGGCTCCTGCGCCGCGCGCGCGCGCTGGGGGTGACGGTGCACACATCGAGCCCGGTGCAGGGCTGGCACACCATCGACGGCATACACCACCTGCAGACGCCGGCCGGCACGGTGCGCGCGCGCCGCGTGGCGGTGTGCACAGGCGGCTATACGGGGCAGGCGCTCAGCCCGATGCTCAAGAACCGGATCATGCCGATCCTCTCGAACTCGGTGGTGACGCGGCCGCTCAGCGATGCGGAGCTGGCGGCGACCAATTTCAGGTCGCACACCTTCCTGACCGACACGCGCACGCTGCGCTTCTACTACCGGCTGCTCAAGGGCAACCGGCTGCAGATCGGCAGCCGCAGCGCGGTGAGCGGCGCCGATGCCGAGCACCCGGTGCACCTGAAGCTGCTCACCGATGCGATCGCGCGCAAGTTTCCGCCGCTCGCGGGCATCCGCATCGACTACTCGTGGTGGGGCTGGGTCGACATGAGCCACGACATGATGCCGCGCATCACGCAGCCCGATGCGGACAAGAAGATCTGGTACGCGGTGGGCTACGGCGGCAACGGCGTGTCGTTCTCGACCTGGGCCGGCAAGCGGCTGGCCGAGCGCCTGGCGGGCAAGGACGCGGGCAAGGACGTGCTCGAGCTGCCGATCTACCGCTCGCCGCTGCCGTTCCCGAACGTGATGGGGCTGGTCGAGTCGCGCGCGTTCGCGCCGTTCCGGCGCATCGGGCAGCGCGCGCTTTACAAGTGGTATTGGCTGCGCGACGAGAAGTAGTTGATTGAAGGCACCGGCCGTGTCGTGTTGCAATCCGGTGCATGACGACGACCTCTTCTTCTTCTCTCCTCATCCGCCCACCGGTACCCGAAGACTACGCAGGCTGGAAGCCGCTCTGGGACGGCTACAACGCCTTCTACGGCCGCGAGGGCGAAACCGCGTTGCCCGATGCGATCACGCAGGTCACATGGCAGCGCTTCTTCGATGCCTACGAACCGCTGCATGCGCTGGTCGCGGAGCGCGATGGCCAGCTCGTGGGGCTGGCGCACTACCTCTTTCACCGAAGCACCACGCGCATCGAGCCGACCTGCTACCTGTCGGACCTGTTCACGCTGTCATCGGAGCGCGGCCAGGGCGTGGGCCGCCAGTTGATCCAGGGCGTGTACGCGCATGCGCAGCGCGTGGGCGGCCACCGCGTCTACTGGCAGACGCATGTGACCAATACGGCGGGGCGCACGCTCTACGACAAGGTGGCCACGCACGACGGGTTCATCGTGTACGGCACGTTGGTCTGAAGGCTAGGACAGCGATGAAGCCGCCTGCAGCATCGCGCCCATCTTCTCGTGGATCAGGTTCACGGCCTTCAGGGGCCGCAGCATCACCTTGAACTCGGTGATCAGGCCTGCGTCGTTCCACTTGATCATGTCGACGCCGTTGACCGAGATGCCGTCGATCTCGACCTCGAATTCGAGCACCGCATCGCGCTCGCCCTTGAGCTCGCGCACATAGCGGAAGCTGTCGTTGAAGAAGACATGGAAGGCCGCGCCCAGGTACTTTGCGGTGATGGCCTTGCCCAACTGCGGCTTGTGCACCACGGGCGAGAGGAAGACGGCGTCGTCGTCCAGCAAATCGTCCAGGCCTTTGGCGTCGTGCGCCTTGACGAGCCGGTGCCAGGTGGCGAGGGTGTCGATCGACATCAGGGGTCTCCTCAAGCGGTGGTGCGCAAGAGTCTAGCCGCCACGCCGGATCAGTACTTGATGTTGACCCCGGCCTTCACCCCGTTGTTGGCCTTGCCGTCGGAAGACACCCCGCCCGTGAGCGACACGTTGCCGCCCGTGCTGGCGCCCAGCGAGTACACCGGCTTGGGCATGGAGGTGTCGGTGCCGATGTACGTGCCGCTGCCGTCGGGCCGCTGCACGCCGACGGTCGCACCCTTGGTGTAGGCCGAGGTTTCGGTCGAGTTGACGTTGGGCGCCACGTAGACGGTGCCCTTCTCGCTGCTTTCGATGGGCACCTTCACGGGTTCGGCCGTGGCGAAGGAACACCACGCGGCCACGCTCACGCCTACAAGGATCAGTTTGTTCATGCCGCGATCCTGGGGCCAAGCCGCGCGGTGCATGTAGGACGGGAGGAAGCATGCCCGCCGGAGGAAGGGGCCGATGTCGCCCGGCGGCGGTGTAGCCTCGGCGCCCATGGATTCCCTGATCGCCGCCTCCGCCCGCGCCCTGGCCGCCGGCGATGCGCTCGGCGCCCTCAAGCGGGTCGCGCTGCGCGACGATCCGCCGGCGCTGGCTTTGCGCGGCATTGCCATGGCCCAGCTCGGCGAACACCCGCGCGCCCGCGAACTGCTGCGGCGCGCGGCGCGCGGATTCGGCACGCACGAAGAACTGGCACGTGCGCGCTGCGTCGTCGCGGAGGCGGAAGTTGCGATGGCCATGCGCGACCTCGGCGGTTCGCCGCGCGCGCTCGCGGCCGCTGCGGCCACGCTCGAAGCGCATGACGATCTCGCCAACGCGTTGCAGGCGCGGCTGATCGCGGCGCGCAGGCTTCTGCTGCTCGGGCGCCTCGACGAGGCCGCTGCTGCGCTGGCGCTGCTCGATGGACACGCGCTGTCGCCGCCACTCGCCGCCGTGGCCCACCTCACCGCCGCCGAGTTGGCATTGCGCTCGCTGCGCGTCGGCCCTGCGCGCGCATCGCTGGCCCGCGCCCACGAGGCCGCCGGGCGCGCCCGCGTGCCGGCGCTCGCGGCCGAGGTGGAAGAGGCGCAGGCCGCACTCGACCGCCCCGCCGCACGGCGGCTCTTTCCCGGTGGCGAAACGTCGCTGGGCCTGGACGAGGTGGCCGCGCTCCTCGCCTCGGACGCGCTGGTGGTCGATGCGTGCCGCCGCGGCGTGGGGGCCGGCGATGCGTGGCGACCGCTCGCGCGCCGGCCGGTGCTCTTCGCGCTGGCGCGTGCGCTCGCGGAGGCCTGGCCCGGCGATGTCGAGCGCGAAGCCCTGATCGCCAGCGCCTTCAACACCCGCCACCCCGACGAGACACTGCGCGCGCGCCTGCGCGTCGAGATCGGCCGGCTGCGCGCGCTCGTTGCGGCAGAGGCCGGCATCGAGGCCACCGCGCGCGGCTTCGCCCTCAAGCCGCGCGACGGGCGCGAGGTGGTCGTGCTGGCGCCGCCCATCGACGGCGACCAGGCCTCGCTGGTGGCGCTGCTGTCCGACGGCGCGGCCTGGTCGACTTCGGCCCTCGCGCTCGCGCTGGGCGCCAGCCAGCGCACCGTGCAGCGCGCACTGGCTGAGCTGGAGTCCGAGGGACGCGTGCGCGCCATCGGGCGGGCGCGGGCGCAGCGCTGGCTCGCGCCACCGCTCGCGGGATTCACGACGATCTTGTTACTCCCCGCCGCGCTGCCGATTGAATAGAGTTGTCTCCAAGGCGCCGATCCGCGGTGCCTCCCCACAAGGAGCCAACGATGACCAGCAAGACAGACAGCCAGCCCGCCTCGCGCATCGCCGAGATCGTGCGCGAGTACGGTCCCTTCGACGGCGTCGACAAGGTCGGCGGCCTGACGCACGACGGCCAGCGCGTGTGGGCCGCCACAGGGGCCCGGCTGATCGCCTTCGACCCCGGGAGCGGCGAGCACACCCGCACGCTGGACCGCGCCGCCGACGCCGGGACCGCCTTCGACGGCAAGCACCTCTACCAGATTGCCGAGGAGCGCATCGACAAGATCGACCCCGCGACCGGCGACGTGCTGGCGTCGATTCCCGCACCCGGCCACGGCGCCGACTCGGGCCTCACCTGGGCCGAGGGCAGCCTGTGGGTGGGCCAGTACCGCGACCGCAAGATCCACCAGATCGACCCCGCCACCGGCGCGGTGCTGCGCACCATCGAGTCGAACCGCTTCGTCACCGGCGTGACCTGGGTCGACGGCGAGTTGTGGCACGCCACCTGGGAAGGCGACGAGAGCGAGCTGCGCCATATCGACCCCGAGAGCGGCGCCGTGCTCGACCGGCTGGAAATGCCACGCGGCGTGCACATCAGCGGGCTCGAGTCCGACGGGGCCGACCTCTTCTATTGCGGTGGCGGCAACAGCGGAAAAGTCCGCGCCGTGCGACGCCCCAGAGCCGCGCGGGCCTGAGCCCAGCACCCTCGGTGCGCAGGGCAGCGATGCCTTCGCGCTGACAACCCCCTTTCGGTCTGTCGACCGGAGACGAGCGCGCCGACCGCCCGGCGGGTGGCGCCGCGCATGGAAGAACCTCGAACGGCCCATTGGGCCAAGGAGAAATGCATGACCACCACAACCGCCGCCGCAGAAACAGGCACCCTCAAGAACCACCCCGTCGTGTCGAAGGACCGATGGCTCGTCCAGCGCAAGGCGCTGCTGGCGCGCGAGAAAGAGCTGACGCACCTGCGCGACCAGATCGCCAGCGAGCGCCGCGCATTGCCGTGGACGCGCATCGCGAAGGGCTACACCTTCGACGCCCCCGAGGGCCGGCGCACGCTCGCCGATCTTTTCGAAGGCCGCCGCCAGCTGGTGGTGCAGCACTTCATGCTCGGCCCGGAATGGGAACAAGGCTGCCCGAGCTGCTCGTTCATGGCCGACCACATCGAAGGCATGCAGGTGCACCTGGCGAACCGCGACATCACGATGCTGGTCGTCTCGCGCGCGCCGCTGGCCGAGATCGAGCGCTTTCGCCAGCGCATGGGCTGGCGCTTCAAGTGGGTGTCGGCGCACGACAACGACTTCAACTACGACTTCGCCGTGAGCTTCAAGCCGGACGAGTGGGCCGAGGGCCAGGGCGAGGTCTACTACAACTACAGCGTGCGGCCCTTCCCGGCGCAAGAGGCGCCCGGCGTGAGCGTGTTCTGCAAGGACGACGCAGGCGAGGTCTTCCACACCTACTCGACCTACGAGCGCGGCGTCGAAGTGATGATGGGCACCTACAACCTGCTGGACCTCACACCCAAGGGGCGCGACGAGCACAACCCGGTGTATGCGATGGACTGGGTGCGGCACCACGACCGCTACGAACCCGCGCCGGATGTTGCGAAGGCGGCAACGGGTTCTTGCTGCCACGGCGGCGACTGAACGCGCGGGAATGTCATGGCAGACACAGCCTTTTGGCCATGGCTCGCCGTCGCGGGGGTCGGCGCACTTCACGGGCTGAACCCTGCGACCGGCTGGATGCTGGCCGCCGCGTGGGGCGTGCGTTCCGGTGATCGGGCACATGCGCTGCGGGCCCTGATGCCGATTGCGGTCGGGCATGTGGCATCGATTGCGCTAGTCGCTGGGACAGTGGCTTTCGGCCTCTCGATGGATCGCCTGGCGGTGCAGGTGCTCGCGGCCGTGCTGTTCGTCGCTGTCGCGGTGCTTCACCTGTGCGGCCGCACGCCCAAGGCTGCGCATGCGCCGACAGGGCACGCCGGGCTCGCGCTCTGGTCTTTCATGATGTCCACCGCGCACGGTGCAGGGCTGATGCTGGTCCCGGCGCTGATCCCGCTGTGCACGGGCGATGGGCCGGGCCGGGAGGTCACCGCATCGGGGTCATTGATGCTGGCGCTTGCGGCGGTGGGTATTCACACGGCAGCGATGCTCGCCGTGACGGGCCTGATCGCCAGCGGGGTTTGCCGGGGCTTCGACGTGGGCGCCGGCTGGCTTCAGCGATTCATGCCGCCTTCGGCTCCGGCAATATCGCTGTCAACGCAAAGTCGATCAGCCGCAGCCACGTCTCTTCGAGCCCCATGATGTTGTAGTGGTCCGACGCGGGCACGGTCTCCACGGACACCGGCGTCGGCCATGCCGCGATGAGCTTCTGCGAGCGCTCGGGCAGCACCACGTCGTCGCGCTCGGCCAGCAGCACCTGGGTCTTCGCCGCGACTTCCACGCAATGCGTGAGGGAGTCGAAGCGGTTGCGCAGCAGCAGCGACAACGGCACGAGCGGGAAGCGCTTCTTCGCCACTTCCAGCATCGAGTCGTAGGGCGTCACCAGTTGCAGGCTGGCGAACTCCTGCCGCGCCACGAGCTGGATGGCCACTCCCGTGCCCAGGCTGCGGCCGACCACGTGCAGGCGCGCATTCGGGAAGGCCCGGCGCAGGTGCTTTGCGAACTGGGCGCCGTCCTCGACTGAGGCGATCTCCGACGGGTGCCCCTCCGAGTCGGCGACGCCCCGGTAGTTAATCGCGGCGAAGCCGAAGCCTTCCGGCAGCCAGTGCAGCGCCTGCGCGGTGGCGCGAACGTCTTCGCTGCGGCCGGCGAAATAGATGAACAGGTCGCGCACCGCGTCCTCGCCCTGCGGGTGATAGACATACCCGCGGACCATGCCGCCCGGCACCGTGTGCGAGTAGGTGGAAAAGTCGTCCGACAGATGAACGACGGGGTGCTTGCGGGCGTTGAAGAGGATGTGTCCCTGGCGTGTTGCAAGGAGGGTCCAGTAGGCTGCGAGGCTGCCGATGGCAGCCGCCGAAGCGGAGAGCGCAATGCGGGCGACTTTGGATGACAAGATTGATTTCCCTGAGCGGAGGCAAGGCACCAGTGTATGAAAGCCCTCCAGTTTCGCCTCGTTCCTCGGTGTCCTTGTGTCAGGAATTAGTGCCCCGGTGGGTGAGTCGGGTTCTTCTTTCGCGCGCTGGAGGCGCCGGTGACTACTCCGCCGCCTTGCCCCGCAGCTGCGTCTTGAAGCCGCGGTTGTTCTCGAAGGCCACGTCCACCCGCTGCCCGTCGAATCGCAGGGTGTACATCGTCACCTCGTCTTCGCCCAGCACGCGCGAGTCGATGCGAAAGCTCTGCGCGTCGAGCCAGGTGCCCTTGACGGCAACCGGCGCGTTGGTGGCCTTGTCGTTGATGCGGTACAGGCCATCGAGCCCGATCGGTCCGGTGAAAGGCGGCGCGGCCGCGCCGGCATCGCGGCCGTCGAACACGATCTCGTAGCTCGGCGTGGCCGCCTTCAGGTCGAGCATCAGGCGACTCACGCCCAACGCATTGCGATCGAACTGCCAGGCCTTGCCGGAAATCGCTGCCGCCAGCTCGGGCGTGGGACCGACGGCACTGGGCTTCTCGACGGATGCATCGCGAATGCGATCGGCCAGTTGCGCCTGTGCAGCGGTGTCCGCGGGCAGTGGCTCGGCCGAGCGCGCGGCCGCGGTGATCGTGTCGATGAGCGGCACCATCCGGAAGTTCTGCCGGCTCGTGGTCACGGCGACCACGTCGACCTCGGGCAGCACGATGATCAGTTGCCGGTTGTAGCCCGCCGCAATGTAGGCGCGCTTCTCCGGAATGGTCCACCAGCCATTGGCGTAGCTGTGGGCCGGCGTCGCGCCGAAGCCCATGTCGACCGATGCCTTGAACACCTGCTCCACCCATTCGGCAGGCAGCAGCTGCCGGCCTGCCCACTGGCCCTTGCGCAGGTAGAGGTAGCCGATCTTCGCCATGTCGCGCGGCTGCAGGTAGAGGCCGAAGCCGCCGGCCTCGATGCCCTGCGGGTCCTTGATCCAGCGCACGTCGGCAATGCCCAGCGGCTCGAACAGGCGCTTGTGCGCATAGGCCAGCGTGCTGCCGCCGGTCTTCTTCGCGACGATGGCCGACAGCAGGTGCGAGTTGCCGCTGTTGTAGTTGAAGCCGCTGCCGGGCGCCTGCGCCATCGGGCGGTCGAGCACGAAGCCCTGCCAGTCGCGGCTGCGGCGCATCTGGATCAGGCTTTCGGGCACGCTGGCGTCGAGCTTCTCTTTCCAGTCGAGGCCGGAGGTCTGGTCGAGCAGGTGGCCGAGGGTGATCGACTTCTTGGCTGCATCGGCGTTGGCCACCGTGCGATCGGAAAAGAACTCGAGCATGGGCTGGTTGCGCGAGGCCAGCAGGCCGTCTTGAATTGCCATGCCGGTGAGCGTTCCGACGACGGCCTTGGTGACGGAGTTGACCGCATGCTTGAGGCCTGCGCGGTACGGCGCGTAATAGGCCTCGGCGACAAGCTTGCCGTGGCGCGTGATGAGGATGCTGTCCAGGCCGTTTGCCTCGCCACGTTCGACCAGCCTGGCGAGCGCCGCCGAGTCCATGCCTTGTGCTTCGGGCGTGCTGGCGGCCCAGCCTGCGGTGGGCTCGTCGGCCAGCGCGGCCTTCAGCGGCAGGGCTGCGAGCAGCAAGGCGGTTGCGAGGTGGGCCAGTGAAGAAACTGTCTTTCCGTGCACGCGCATCGCCGGTCTCCGCAGTTGTTTGGCGCCGATCATATCGACGCGCTACCTGCCCGGCCTCTCGGCCATCGCCATGCGCGCGGCCGCGCCCGATCAATGCCGCGATTCGTTGCAGCGCCTCAGTTCGGTGCAAGCGGCGTCGAACTGCACGTAGTACGCATCGATGAACGCTTCCTCGTCCGCCGCCATGTCGAGCAGCGCCGAGAGCACGCCGATTTTTTGTGCGCGGGCAAAGGCCGCAAGGTCTTCGATCGCGGTCTCGTGCACGTCTTCCAGCGCATCGAGAGAACCCGCGTTCTTCACGGCGTAGTCGAGGGCCCACATGCAATAGATCGCATGCTCGGAGGCCGAGAGCGAGGCCTCGCCTTGCTCCGTTCTCTTCTCGATGATTTCGTCACCCGCCTCCAGCAACCAGGTTTCCATATCGTCCATATCGTCCGCAGCGCTCATGGCCTCATTTGTCCTTCTTGTCGATGGCCAGGGACAGCGCCATGCCCAGCGCGAGCCCCATGCCGATTTCCATGCCGATGTTGTCCATCACCAGACCGATGGCAACGCCCCCGACCAAGCCCGTGCCGATGCCCAGGCTCTTGGGTTTCACCGACGCAGTTTATTCACTGGCGCCGCGCGAAAAACGTATTCTTTGGCAACAGACCTCCGTCGCAAAGGGCCATGACGCGCCGACAGCGTCCTAGAGCTCCTGCTCGGGAATGAACGGCGCGAGCAGGCGCAACCGCAGGCGCTGCCACGCGGTGGTTTCGGGCGGCACGTCGTACACCGTCTGCTTGCCGTCGTCGTCTTGCTCGACCCATTCGACCTTGTGGCCATCGGCGCCCAGGCGCAGCGTGTAGCCGCTGCCCGCATCGGCAAAGCTGTCGAGCTGCCGCGCCATTTCCTCGCTCTGGATGATGATGCCCAGTTCGGTGTTGAGCTTCGCCGAACGCGGGTCGAGATTCATCGAGCCGAGGAACACCTCCTTGTGATCGAGGATCGCGTTCTTCATGTGCAGCGCGCCGGTGCGGTGCCCGAAGATGCCGAGCTTGCGGCGCTTGACGCTCAGCGACGGGCTGATCTCGTAGATGGTGACGCCCGCGGCCAGCAGCGCCTTGATGTGCGGCCAGTAGCCCACATAGACCCAGGGCTCGTCGGTCGATGCCAGCGAGTTGGTCACCAGCTCCACGCCGAGGCCGGCCTTGCGCGCCCGCACCAGGTTGGACACCGCGTCCTCGCTCGGCACGAAATACGGCGACACCAGCTTGATGTTCCTGTCGGCCCCCATGAGCCACTGGATCACGCCTTCGGTGACGGTGCCCTTGATCGAGCCTTCGCGTTCGTTCAGCCCTTGTGTCTTCGAGAGCGGATCGAACAGCACCCGCGCGTTGGCCCACAGCAGCGGGCTCAGCTGGGCCTTCGCCAGCTTGAACGGAAGGTTGAGCATGGGCACGAACTCGAGCGGCACCAGCGCCGGATCGCCCGCACTCGGATGCAGCGGCTTGCCGTCCTGCGGCATCTCGGTGGCTTCGGGGGGTCTGGCGGTCGCGGTCTGGCGCTCGAAGTTGTCTTGCAGCTGCGTGCGGTTCAACGTGCTGTGCGCGATGCGCTCCAGCGGATACACGACCTCGCTGTTCCAGTAGTGGTCGAACTCGGCGGACAGCTCGCGCACCACCGGCCCGGCCACGAAGGTGTCCATGTCGATGAAGTTGCTGCCCTCGGCATTCATCACGTACTCGTCGGCCATGTTGCGGCCGCCGGTCACGGCCGCCGCGTTGTCCGCGACGAAGAGCTTGTTGTGCATGCGCCGGTTCACGCGGCGAAACTCCAGGCCGGAACTGATGAAGCGGGTGGCCTGGCTGCCGCGGCCACCCGGAAACGGGTTGAACAGGCGCACCTCGACGTTGGGATAGCTGGCAAGGCCCAGCAGCAGATCGTCTTCGCCGGAGGTGTAGAGGTCGTCGACCAGCAGGCGCACGCGAACGCCGCGCGCTGCCGCGTCGCGCATCGCGCGCATCAGGGTGCGGCCAGTGTTGTCGCCCTGCAGCAGGTAGTACTGGAGGTCGAGGCTGCGAGTGGCGAGTTTCGTCAGCGCGATGCGCGTGGCGAAGGAATTGGGTCCGTACGGCTGCAGGCGGAAACCCGAGCGGCCATCGGTGGGGAGCACTTTTGCGTGATGGCGGCCAGCGGCGTCTGTGCGTAGTCGCCGATGGCGGTGGTCGGCGGTGTGGAGGTCTGCGGAGGCAGGCTGGAGCACGCTGCAAGCACGACCGCGAAGACCAGGGCCACGGTCGAACGAAGCACCGACCGGGCGTGAATTCGCGACAGAGCCGATGCGCGGCCACGAGCGAGGAAATCCGGAAGCATCTTGATCGCCATACTTTTTCCTTTCCCGTGCCGGAATCGCGAACTACGCGGCCGTCTCGAAGAAGGCGAGCTTTCGAGTCCGGGGCAATGCCTTGACCTTGAGTTCCGCCCGCAATGCAGCCCCCTTGTCAGGATAGACGCGGGCGGCAAGCACGCGCAACGGTGGACGCGCACGCGTGAACTTCGCGCCCAGCCCGAAGACATGCTGGAAGAAGCGCTGCTCCACATCGATCGCGATGCCCGCGTAGTACACGCCGCCTTCGCACTCCAGCAGATAGAGCCAATACGGCACGGGCGTGGGTGCGGGCTGAGGGTCTGGCAAGGTTCGGGGCACGGCCGGATTGTGCAGCGACAATCTTGGCATGGCTCAAGGCAAACGCATCTCGGCAGACATCGACAGCGACGCCCTCCAGGCGATCAGGCACATGGGCGCACAGGCCAAGCTGGCGCGCACGCGTGCCGGCGAAGGCCAGTCGGCCGCCGCCGCACGACTGGGCGTGCACGTGCAGACGATCGCGCGGATCGAATCGGGCGAGCCGGGCGTTGCCATCGGGCACGTGCTGGGCATGCTGGCGCTCTATGGCATCGGGACGAAGCTGCTGCTGGCGGACGGCGACCTGCCCGCACCGTGAGCTCGCGGGGGAAGTCTCAGGCCTCGCCGCAGAGCGCTCCCGTCACTGCCGAATGCTAGGCTCGCGCTCCTGCATACACACACCAGCATGGGAGTTCGAACATGGGCACGTGGTCTACCGAAAGCTTTGGCAATGACGATGCATTGGATTGGTTCGGCGAATTGCAGGAAGCCCCGAGCGCCCTGCCCTTCATCCAGGAAACGCTGACTTCGGGCTCGACGGAAAGCGTCATCGCCGCCGGTGCGGTTCTGGCATTGCTCGACGGAAAAGACAGCGCCGACGTTCATCCGGACGTCATCGCCTGGTGCGCTGGAAAGGAAACACCGCCGGCCTCGCTGAAGCAAGCCGCCATCGATGCGATCCAGGCCGTCATCGACGACCCGGAAGCGGATGGGCACGACACCTGGGCGGAGTTGGGCGAAGACGATGAAGACTATCTTGCGTGGCTCTCGAGCCTGAAGAGCATTCAGGCCCGGCTTCGGTAGGGGCCCGCTCGTCCGGCCCGATTCACGACGATCTTGTTACTCCCTCCTCGCGCCCCCGCTCGAATAGATTGGCCATCACGCCACACGGCACCAGGCCAAGGCGACCACGGCCATGAAAGGACAAGACACATGAACCAGGCTTACACCGGCGGTTGCGCATGCGGCGCGATCCGCTTCGAGGTATCGGGCGAGCCGATCTTCCAGAACCACTGCCAGTGCCGCGACTGCCAGCGCAAGAGCGGCACCGGCCACGGCTCTTACCTCACCTTCGCTCGCGGCGGCGTGAAGCACAGCGGCGAGGCGACGCTGTGGGACATGGTGGGCGACAGCGGCAACGTCAAGACCCGCGCGTTCTGCCCGACCTGCGGGTCGCCCGTGTACATGACCTTCGCCGCGATGCCCGACGTGTTCACCGTGCATGCCGCGAGCCTGGACGACCCCGGGCGCTATCGGCCCCAGGCCGTCACCTACGGCGTGCACGGGCATGCATGGGATTTTCTGGACCCGGCACTGCCGAAGTTCGACCGGATGCCACCGATGTGAAGTTGCCCCGGTATGCCTGCGTTGTCGAGCGCGGCATATCGATCGCACGCAGCGGCGCCCATCGGTCGACCTTCACGGCCAGCCATGAAATGGCAAATCCCATGCTTCTTTCTGGGTGTGTTCAGGCCATCGGCTTGGCGGTGGGGTCGCTGTCGTTCGCAAGTTGCGCTTCGATGGCCGCCTTGTCGATGACGGACCAGACGTTCGCAATCCTTTCATCGAGGAATTCATAGAACACGTTCTCGGTGAAAAAGATTCTTCGGCCGTTCACGGGCAGCCCGAGAAACACGCCTTTCGGGGAGCAGTCGAACTGCAGCCGGCTGGCGATATGCGGCGGCTCGGCGACGAGCAACCGGATGTCGAAGTGCAGATCGGGGATCTCGTCGCAGTCTCTCTCCAGCATCTCGCGATAGCCGGACAGGCCGATGCGCCGGCCGTTGTAGTGGGCCTCGGCGTGAACGAAGCTGCCAAGACTCGGCCAATCCCGCGCGTTCAGGCAGGCGATGTAGCTTCGGTAGATGCTGGGCAGGTCGGACCCGGTCATGGCGATTCCTTTCTCGAGCGGGTGTTCGGCACGGCAAAAGAATGGCCGATTGCGGCCGCCGCGGCAAGTGCATCGGCCAGCCGCACGTCGGCGCGCGTTGCCCGATGCGGCATACTCCCACCCCCCAAACCCGCCACGAACCCACCCGCATGGACAAGGAAGTCGACCCCCACGTACTCACCGTCATCGATGAGATGCGACTCTCAGGACCCCGGCTCACGCCGGTCGAGATCGTCGCCAAGATGGGGGTGTTCGACGCGCGGGACAAGCCGTTCGACCAGGCCTGGCTGGCGACCGGCGACAACGTGATCGCCACCATCTGGGCGGAGTACGTGAGCATCGGCGCCGGCGGCCGCTGGTTCTGCCTCGAATCGCTCGATACGCAGCTTCGCGCCGGCGGCGGCGCACGCACCGCCTTCCAGGTGCAGCGCGCCAAGGATCGCCTCGCCCTGCTCAAGCGGACCTTCGACGCAGGCCAGGGCTTCCGCGCCGTGCTGCAGACCAACCGGGTCGCCATTGCCGAACTGGAAAGCAACAAGGCCGCGAAGGTGTCCACCCGCGTGCGCGACGACGCCGAATGGCACGTTGCCAGCTGGGAGCCCGAGCAGCAACTCGCGGTGCTGGTCCGCGGCCCGCGCGGCTGGGTTCCCGATGAGGCGGAGGTGAAGGCGGCCATGGCGAAGGGCAGCGTGCCGGTCGTGGCCGAGGCCGAGCCGGACGTCGCGGCGCCTCCTGCGCCGGCTTCGAGCGAAGAGGTCCAGGCCGCAGCCATGGACTACGTGATGCGCCACTTCAAGGGCTACGGCTACAACGCCGAAGACCTGACAGGCAAGAACATCGGCTACAGCGTCGAGGTGTCGAATGCAAAGGGCGCAACGCTGCTGCGCGTGGTGGTGAAAGGCACCTCCACCGGGTCACCCAGGTTCCAGCTCACGAGCGAAGAACAGGCCTGCTCGGTGCGCGAGCCGCTCTGGCGGCTGCTGGTGGTCGCCGATGCGGGCACCCCGATTGCGCAGCACAAGATCTACAAGCCTTCGGAAATGAGCCAGGCGCCTGGGTTCGAGGCGTTGGGTTAGACGTTCTCAGAGCGTCTCCCAGACCTGCACCAGCCCCAGCAGGTGCACAAGGCCGAACACGAGGCAGATGGCCGAGCTCCACACCCAGAAGGCGCTCAGGCGCCGCCGGTCGAACACGAACAGTGCCACGGCCACGAGCCCGCGCAACAGGTAGACGGCGGTGATCGCGGGCAGCACGAAAACCAGCAATGGCAGCGGCTGCAAAACCCCAGCACCGGAGAGCGCATAGGCGGCCCAGGTCGCCAGCACGCCCGCGATCAGCAGCGTGAGGACGGGCGGATACCAGTGCCCGGCCGCCGCGCCCGCAGCCATGCGCTCGCCCGCTCCGAAGAACCGGTACCACGCAGGCCCGCCGAAGATGACGCAGATGTGCAGCAGCGCGGCGATGGCGCTAAGCGCTGCGCCGACGATCAGAAAGATGTTGGGCGTCATGTGGGATTTCCGATGTGTTCGCGTGCACGCACGGTATCGCGTGTCGGGCCGAAGGCGCCGAAATGCACCGGCAGGCCGCCGAGTTCTTCGACGTGCTCTACCCACGCCTGCGCGGTGGCGACAGGGTGCGGCTCATAAAGCGGCTGCGCGGCTTGCAGCAATTGGGTCAATGCGTGCTGATGGTCGAGATCTGGCGCGTCACTGACCGGCAGTGATGCGACGCTGGCGCCGCCGATGGTGCGGTAGCCGGTGCACCAGCGCAGGTCCGCGCCCTCGACGGCATCGAGGTGACTCACCACCAGTCCGTCCAGCGATCCGGCCGCAGCGAGCGCATAACGCAGCAGCACCGCATCGGGATGCCCGCGGCGGAACGCGCCCTGCCAGCCTTCGTCTGCGTTGTGCGGTTCGGCGAATCGCGCATCGAGTGCCCGGTCGTGCGTGGGCAGCGGACCAGGGCCGTGGCGCGTGAGATAGCTGCGCAGCACGCCGAGGTGCTGCACAGTCGCGTTGATGCCCGCGTCATGCAGCACGGCTTCGACAGCGGCTGTGGAAATGGTGCTCCACGTGGTGTGCGGATGAAAGCCGCGCCATTCGTCGAGCAACACGCCTTGCGCGCCTTCGAACAGCACGGTGCCGGGCCGCGCGAGCCTTGCAGCGATGGCATCGGCGCTTGCGGGCGGCGACAGGCGGACACAAGGCTCTGCGACGTCGAGCCAGCGCCCGGCGAGCGAGTCGTCATCGAGCAACGCCAGCTCCTGCGCGGCCTCGGGATGCAATGGCGCCATGTTCGCGAACTCGCGACGCAGTGCCGTGCGCGAAGCCTCCAGCTTTTCCAGCGCACGCGCGCGATGCGGCAGGTCGCCGTAGCGCAGGGCATCGCCGGGCGCAGCCAGCGCCTGCCGCACCGTCTCGCCGACGCCCACCCCGCAGCTGCCATGCGCCGCCGCGCCCCTCGCCCATTCGCGCAGCCGGCCCGCAGCCTGATGGAACGGCGTGGTCACGCGGCAGCGCGCATCGATCAACAAACGCGCAAACGCATCGGCCACGCCCACGCGGCGCAGCGCCTCTTCCTCGACACGCAGCGCCGTCGGATGCACCACCACCGGGCTCGCAAGCACCGTCGCCACGCCCGCACGAAAACTGCCGGCACCGAATTGCGAGAAGGTGTGGTGCCGCCCATCGGCCAGCACCACGTTGTGGCCGGCCTGCGCGCCGCCGTTGAAGCGCACCACCGTGTGCGCCTGCCACGCGCCGCACAGGTGATCGGTGAAGAGGCCCTTGCCGCAGTCCCCGAAGCCCAGGCCCAGCAGCGAGACGTAGCGCGTGGCCGCGGTGGTGGTCACACGCCGTTCAGCCGAAGAGCCGCTTCCACCACGAAGACCGCGGCCCGCTCGCGGCCGGTGGCGCGCGGCGCGGCGCGGTCGGGTCGAGCAGCGCGGCATACGCATCGAGCGCGTGCAGCACACCACCGACACGCTCCTTGGCCATGCCGGTCGCGCTCATCACCCTGGCAAGGCCATCGAGGTTGGGCACGGCCTTCTCGGTCAGCGCGACGATGCCAGCCGCCACGGCGCAGGCGTCGTCGGGCGAGTCCATGCAGATGACGTGATCGCCAAGCAGTTCGCGCCAGCGCGGCTCGCAGCGGCGGCGGCGCTGGGCGTCGGGAATCAGAAAGAACAGGTTCGTGGTCTCGGCCGCGGCGGCGATGACTTCCTCGATGGGAATGTCCTCGTCGAGCTTCTCGCCGATGAGGCCTTCGATCTGGTGGCGCGAGACGGCGGGGTACGGCAGCTCGTCGCCGGTCACGAACAGGTAGCCGCGCTTCTTGCGCTTGACCCAGCAGTCCATGTCGGTGTGCTGCGCCATCACGTAGAAGGCCAGCTCGTAGCTCTCTTCGCCGCTGCCGCCCCCACCGCCTTCGAGGTAGCTCCAGGTAAGCCACTGGTCCATGAGGTTGGCGGTCGATTCGAACTGTCCCACCTGCAGCGGCGCGCGGTCAGAAGTCGCGTCGCCGATGGCCATGAACATGAGCTGGGGATCGGCCACGCCGCAGTCCGTCAGCAGCTTCATGAAGGTGGGCAGCTCGCGGCGCGCGAGGGTCTGCGGAATGTCGCCCATCGAGCCGGTGACATCGAGCGCGAACACGATGCCCAGCGAATTGGGATGGTCCGCGTTGTCGCGCGATTCGCGCACCTTCAGGCCGTGCGGGTTCATCAGCGCATGCGTGGCCGTTTGCGTGAACACCTCGGCGCCGGGCTTGGCGGCGCGGTCGGCGATCAGCGCCGTGTGGGCGGCGTGCGAGTAGTTTCCGTAACCCATGAATGGCTCCTTGGCGTGTCAGGCGCCGACGCGCGGCGCGGGATCGAAGTGAACGAACTGCGGTGCGCCGAAGGCTTCGCGCGATGCAGCAGAGAGGGCCTGCTCGATGCCCTGCGCGCCGAGGCGTTCGCAGAAAGCAGTGTCTTCGCTGCACTGGCGCAGCAATGCGGCGAGCGGCGCGGGCGTGCGCGCGCCGAAGCCAGGGTCACCGGCCGCGCCGCCGTGCAGCACTGCGCGCACGGTCCAGGCGGTCTGCGCGAGGTCACGCGCCGCGGCGGCGGCATGCGCGAAGCCCGAGGCCTGCCGCGCCTGCGACCAGCCGATGATCAGCACGCCATGGTCGCGCGGATGCACGAGCGCATGCGCGGGCGAAAGATCGCGGTGCGCCCATCCTGCCCCGTGCACGAAGGCCAGCACCTCGAGCATGCGGCGCCAGATCCAGACGGCGTGGCGCGCGTCGATGCCTTGCGGGTTGGCTTGCTGCACGTCCTGCAGGCTGCCCCAGAAACCGGTCGGATGACGCAGCACCAAGGCCTGTCGCTTGCCGTCGCCAAGGCCTTCGGCGATGCCCGTGCCCAGCGGCTGCGGCAGGCGGCGCGTGAAGTAGGCGGCGCCCGGAATGGACAGGCTTTGGAGTGCCTGCAGCACCGCACCCTCGCGCAACAACACATCGTTGTCCGATGCCTCGCGCGCGAGCTTCAAGGTGACGCGTTCAGGCACTGCGCCGAGCCGCTCGGCGAACAGCACTTCGCTGTGTTCGCCGATGCCCAGCGGCGCCAGCACGCGGTAGCGCGTGCCGCGCCATTGCACGATGCGCCCCCCGCCCACATCCGCATTGGCACGCCGCAAGGCCGCGCGGAAGCTCTCGCGCTCCACCGTTTCCTCGCCGCGCGTGATGGTGGCGCCGCAGTAGCTGCAGTTGACGGTGCGCCAGCGCGCGGCGCGCGGCAGGGGCGCGGAGCATTGGGGGCAGCTCAGTGCGAGCAACGACAGCATGGCCGTGCCCGGCTAGTCTTCGCTCGGCGCCGCGGGGTCGGGCAAAGCCAGCACGCGGTCGATGCGGCGGCCTTCGAGCGCGGCGATCTCGAAGATCCATCCCGCGCAATCGATGCGTTCGCTCACCGCAGGCAGGCGGCCCGACACCGACATCAGCAAGCCGGCCACCGTGTTGTAGCGGCCACGGTCCTCTTCGGGCAGCTCGCGGATGCCCAGGCGCGCGCGCAGCTCCGACACGGGCATCAGGCCATCGAGTTCCCACACGCCGTCGGGGCGCTCGCGCGCCCAGGCGTCGGTCTGCATGCCGGGCTGCAGTTCGCCGGTGATGGCTTCGAGCAGGTCGCGCGGGGTCATGAGGCCCTGCACCACGCCGTATTCGTCGACCACGAACACCAGGCGGCCGGCGCGGGCGCGGAACTGTTCGAGCAGCTCCATGCCGGTGAGCGTCTCGGGCACGAACACGGCGGGCGTGGCTTCCTGGCCGAGCACGCCCTTGTGGGCGGAACCCAGGCGCAACAGGTGCGCCACGCTGATCACGCCGACCACGTCGTCGAGCGAGTTGCGGCAGACCGGATACCACGAGTGCACGAGGTTGAGCGCCGCCGCATCCGCCACCTTCTGCAGGGCCTGCGACACGGTGTTGGAGGCGTCGAGCCATTCGATGTCGGCGCGCGGGATCATCAGTGACGAGAGGCGCCTGTCATCGAGGTGAAACACGTTGCGCACCATCTGGTGCTCGTGCTGCTCGATCACGCCGGCGTCCACGCCTTCTTCGAGGCTGGCGGAAATTTCTTCTTCGGTCACCGAGCGCGCCGCGTTGGCATCGATGCGCAGCACCTTGAGCATGGTGGCGGTGGCGCCGGCCAGCAGCCACACGAAGGGCTTGGCGCCCTTGGCCAGGCCGCGCATCGGGCGCGACACCCAGCGCGCCACCGGCTCGGGATACAGCTGGCCGATGCGCTTGGGCACCAGCTCGCCGAAGATGATGGTGAAGAAGGTGATGCAGGTCACCACCACCGCGGTGGAGACGATGCTGGCGGTGCCCGCGCCCGTGCCCATTTTTTCCATCCAGACGGCGAGCGGCGCGGCAAAGGCCGCTTCGCCCACGATGCCGCTCAGCATGCCGATCGAGGTGATGCCGATCTGCACCGTCGAGAGGAATTGCGTGGGCGACTCCATCAGCTTGAGCGCGGCGGCGGCGCCGGTGTCCCCCGTTTCGGCCAAGGCTGCGAGGCGTGCGCGCCGGCTGGTTGAAAGGGCCATTTCGGACATTGCGAACACCGCATTGAGGGTGGTCAGCAAGGCCAGCAGGAGGACATCCATGAACGGGGGGAGAGAATGAGGGAATGTCACTTTACTGTATCGGCGACGTGCAGGGCTGCGACCCTGCCCTCGGGCGGCTGCTCGGCGAGATCGATTTCTCCCCCAGCCGCGACACCCTCGTGCTGCTCGGCGACCTGGTCAACCGGGGCCCAGACTCGGCCGCCGTGCTGCGCCGCGTGCAGGGCTACGGCGCCTCGGCGCTGAGCCTCCTGGGCAACCACGACCTGCACCTTCTGGGCGTGGCGCACGGCGCGCGCAAGGCCGGCCGCAAGGACACGCTGGCGGACCTCCTGGCCGCGCCCGACAGCGAGGCCATGCTCGACTGGGTGCGAAACCAGCACATGGCGCTGCACATGCAGATCGGCCAGGGCGACAAGGCAGGCGACCTGCTGATGGTCCATGCCGGCGTGCTGCCGCAGTGGTCGGTCGGCGACACGCTCGCGCTGGCGTCGGAAGTCGAATCGGTGCTGCGCGGGCCTGCGCTCGGCGACTTCCTGCTCACCATGTACGGCGACGAACCGGCGCAGTGGAGCGACACGCTCACCGGCAGCGCGCGCCTGCGCGTGATCGTCAACGCGCTCACGCGCCTGCGCTACTGCACGCCCGTGGGCCAGATGGAATTCGAGACCAAGGACGGCGCGATCCCCGCGCCCGAGGGCCTCTTGCCGTGGTTCGACGTGCCGGGCCGAAAGACCGCCAGGGCCACCGTCGCCTTCGGCCACTGGTCCACGCTCGGCTGGCTGTCGCGGCCCGACCTGCTCTCGACCGACACCGGCTGCGTGTGGGGCGGGTGCCTGAGCGCGGTGCGCATCGGCGCGACGCTGGACGAGCGCGAGCTGATCCAGGTCAAGTGCGAAGCGGCGCAGAAGCCCGGCAAGCAGGCGTGACGGACGCCGCTTCCTCGGGGCTCAGAACCCGTGCGTCATCAGCGCGTAGACCGTCTGCACGCCGGTCACGTAGTTGCCCATGCGCAGGTTTTCGTTCGCGGCATGCTGGTTGTTGTCGGCGTTGACCAGCGGAATGATCGCAAAGGGCACCTGCAGCACGCGCACGATCTCCGCCGTCGGCACGGTGCCGCCCATCATGCGGATGCGCACCGGCGCGGGCGTGGCGCCGAAGGTGTCGGTCAGCGCCTTGTAGGCCCATTGCCCGATCGGTGAGTTGATCGGCGAGCCCGCCGCATCGGCGCCCTCGCTGCGGTAGGAGAAGCTCGCGATCTTGTCGTAGCGGGCGCGTTCCTCGTCCGTCGGCGCGCCCTTCACGAGGTGGTAGCCCTGCTTGACGATGTGCGCCTCGATCAGCTTGCCGAGGTAAGGCGCGTCGGAATCGGGCGTGGTGCGCAGGTCCATCTCGGCCTCGGCCTTGTCGGGTACGATATTCGCCACCTTGTCGCCCACTGCTGCCGAAGCCATGCCGCGCACGTTCAGCGAGGGGTACTGCATCGCCTCCTGGTAGTTGGCGCCGACCTTGTCGGTTTGCGCGATGCCCAGGCGCCGCTTGAGCGCCACCTCGTCGTCGGGCACGGCGGCCATGATCTTGCGGTCGGCCTCGCCGATCTTCACGCGGTCGTAGTAGCCCGGAACGGTCACCCGACCCGTGTCGTCCTTCATTGAGGCCAGCAGGCTGGCCAGCCGCTGGGCCGGGTTGGGTGCGTAGTTGCCGTAGTGCCCGCTGTGCAGCGGCACCTTGGCGCCGTATACCGTGAGCCGGGCATCGGCCGCGCCGCGGTTGCCGAACACCAGCGTGGGCCGGTTGGTCGCGTGCATGGGGCCGTCGTGGATCACGATGGCGTCGCTGCGCAGCAACTCGCGGTGCGCCTGCATGACCTGGCTGATCGAGGGCGACCCCTTTTCTTCCTCGCTGTCCAGGATCACCTTGACGTTGACCGCCGGCTGCCCGCCGCCAACCTTCAGCGCATCGATGGCGGCCAGCAGCATCATGATCGGGCCCTTGTCGTCGGCCGAGGCCCGGCCGAACACGCGCCACTCGGGGTCCAGCGGGCCGCTGAAAAGCGGGGCTGAATCGATCTCTTCCCAGTCGCCCTTGTCCGTCTTGCGCTTGAGCACGGGCGTCCACGGGCTCTTTTGCGCCCACTGCGCGGGAATCACGGGCTGGCCATCGAGGTGCATGTAGAACAGCACGGTCTTTCGGGCGGGATCGCTGCCCGGGAACTCGGCGTAGAGCATCGGCTTGCCGTTGTTGGGCAACTGCTGCGTCGTGAAGCCGCGCTTGCGGAAGGCCTGCTCCAGCCAGTCGACGTTCTTGCGGATGTCCTCCGGCACGGTGGCATCGTTGGGCAGGGCCAGCAGTTCGAAGTATTCGCGGTAGGTGGCCTGCGCATGCCGCTCGGCGAGGGCCGGCGAGAGTTCGGCGGCCTGCGCGAGGCCGTGGCCCAGGAAAAGAAAGGCCGCGGGCACCAGCGCGAACATGCGGTGGCCACGACGGATTGGACGAGGGGAAAGGGAGGGTGTGAAATCGATGGACATGGGTGGCAAAAGGGGGAAGAGCAGAACGGCGAAAAATGCGGGATGTCCGCCCAGCATAGAAAGCTGCGGGGATTTCAACAATCGCCGATTTCCTCAACCACTCGCATTTCCTGTGCCTGCGGCGGCCTCTCAGTTCGCGCGAGGCAGCCGGAACTTGTCCAACGCCATGCGCTGCCTGCCCTCTGCATCGAAATTCTCCGGCGCGAGCCAGCGATCGAACGCCTTGCGCAAAACAGGCCATTCGCTGTCGATGATCGCGAACCACGCTGCGTCGCGGCTGCGGCCCTTGTAGATGCTGTACTGCCGGAACAGGCCCTCGGCCTGGAAGCCCAGGCGGCCTGCCGCTCGCTTGGAGGGCTCGTTGAAGTTGTCGCACTTCCATTCGTAGCGCCGGTAGCCCAGCACCTCGAAGACGAGCTTCATCAGCAGGTACTGCGCCTCAGTGGACATCGGCGTGTGTTTCAGCAGCGGCGAGAAATTGACATGGCCGACCTCGATCACGCCGTTGGCGGCGTCGATGCGCATCAGCGACAGCGTGCCGACGGCCTGCCCGCTCTGCCTGTCGATGACGGCGAAGTGCAGCGGGTCGGTGCTTTGCGCAAGGCGCTCGACATGGGCGCGCATGGCGCTCAGGTCGGCGGGCCGCTCGACGCCCAGGTAGGTCCAGTCGCGGCCGTCGGGGGCCTGCGCGTAGGCGGCGTGCAGGTCGTCGGCGTGCTTCCCGGCGTTCACCGGCTCGAGCGTGCAGTAGCGGCCTTCGACGGGCTCGCGCGGCGGCAGCGGGCGGGCGCTCCATCCGGGCATGAGAGGGCCGAGGGACTGGCCGAATTCGTTGTGGCGGGCTGGCATGGAGTGAAGAGTCTTTCAGGCGCAAAGAGTCGGCGATGCCGGAGACCGGTAAAGTACGCCCGCCGTGGTGCCATGAAAAGCACCACGGCGTGTTCATTTCATGGTGCCACGCCCGACGCCATCGCCTCATGCCCAACCCGCCAGACCTCGCCGCATTGCTCGAATCCCCGCTCCAAAGGGACCGCGACGCCGGCTCCATGCAGCGCCAGCTGCACGAGCGCCTGAAGCGCGCCATCCTCGACGGCAGCCTCGCCCCGGGCAGCCGGCTGCCCGGCTCGCGCGCACTGGCCGAGGCGCTCGCCATCTCGCGCAACACCGTCACCGCCGCCTACGAGCACCTGGCCGCCGAAGGCTATGTGCAGCCCGACCGGCAGGGCACGCGGGTGACCGAGCTGTCGCCCCCGGCCCTGCCCCGACGCACGGGCAAGTCCGCCGGCATGCCTGCCACCGCGCTGCGCCTCGCCACGATCAAGCCCGGCACCGTGTTCACCGAGCCCGATGCCACCTTTCGCCCCGGCGTGCCCGCCCTGTCGCACTTTCCCGCGGCCGCCTGGCGGCGCGCGCTCGACCGCGCCATCCGCACCGCGAGCCCGGCGACGCTCGGCTATGGCGATCCGCTGGGCGAGCCCCAGCTGCGCGCGGCCATCGCGCGGCACCTGGCGATTGCGCGCGGCGTGCGGTGCACGCCGCGGCAGGTGGTCATCGCCGAGGGCGCGCAGGAAGCCATCTCGCTGTGCGTGCGGCTGCTCTCGAACCCGGGAGACATCGGCTGGATCGAAGATCCGGGCTATCGCGGCGCGAAGTCGGCCATGCGCGCCGGCGACATGCACATGGTCCCGATCCGCGTCGACGCCGAGGGCCTGTGCGCCAACGCGGACGACTGGCAGAAGCACCCGCCCCGCCTGATCTACACGACGCCCTCGCACCAGTACCCGGCCGGCGCGGTGCTGAGCATCGCGCGCCGTCTCGCGCTGATCGCAGAGGCCCGCCGGCACGGCGCCTGGATCATCGAAGACGACTACGACAGCGAGTTCCGCCACACCGGCGAGCCCATCGGCGCGATGCAGGGGCTGGTGCCCGATGCCCCCGTGCTCTACGTCGGCACCTTCAGCAAGACGATGTTCCCGTCGCTGCGGCTGGGTTTCATGGTGCTGCCCGAGCCTCTCATGGCGGCCGTGGAGGCGCCGCTGCACGAAATGCTGCGCGGCGGCCACCGCCACGAGCAGTTGGCGATGGCCGACTTCATCGAGAGCGGCCAGTTCAGCCGGCATCTGGGCCGCATGCGGCGCCTGTACCGCGACCGGCAGCAGGCGCTGCGGCTGGCGCTCGCGCGGCATCTGAAAGTGCCGCACGAGATCGACGGCGGCTACTGCGGCCTGCACCTGACCGTGCGGCTGCCGCCGCGCTTCGACGATCGCCAGATCGCCACCGATGCACTGCGCCACCATCTGGCGCCCGCGGCTCTGTCGGGCTTCGCCGTCGCGCCGCAGCCGACGGACAACGGGCTGGTGCTGGGCTACGGCAACACCTCGGCGGAGCGCTTCGAGCCGCTGGTCAAGCGCCTGTCGCAACTGGCGCGTGCCGCGGAACTCGGGGGCATCTGAGAAGGTGCGAACCTTCCGAGGGCGCTATTGCGGACTGCCGGCGTCCCAGCGCAAGAGTCCGAGCTCCATGGCCTTGTGGACCGCCTGCGTCCGGGAGTTGACGTCGAGCTTGCGGTAGATGCTCTTGATCTGCGTGTCGATGGTGTTGGCCGACCGGCTGAGCGCCTCGGCGATCCTGCGGTTGCTCGACCCTTGCGACACCAGCTGCAGCACCTGCAGCTCCCGTGGCGACAACGGCAGGCCCGCGGGCAACACGTTTTCTGCGTGCGGCCGGACCTCGATGGCGGCGGGCCGGGATTTCGCAGCCGCGGCGATCAGCGCGAGGATGCGGCGCGCGATGCGCGAGGCCCCTGGGGCACCGCCGCGCTCCATCGAAAACATCAGCACCGCCAGTTCGTCCTCGTTCGCCGCGTTGAAGAGATGACCGACAGCACCGGGGGAGATTTCGGGATCGGCTTTTCCTGTGGACATGGGCTACTCGCTCAAGAAATCGGATTCGTTCGGCCATGCGGCCGGGCGAAGACAAGCGTGGTGGCGCCGCTCCGGCAGGCTTGACCGTCCGTCTCACTTATTGAGAGAATTCCCGCGGTTTTGCGCCTTTTTTAACGGTTTTTTCCATTCATTGGCGTCGCGACCTCGCTGCGCATCCCGCCATCGCCCTCGCGACTTTCACCTCTCCAATGAACCTTCGCGCCCTTCGAGGCGACCCCCAGGCCGCGCCCGTGCACGGCGGCGTGGCGCGCAGCCACTTCAGCGTGCAGGGCGAGCCGCCGCACCGGCAGTTGCTGGCTTGGCGCGAGCGGGTGGGCCACGTGATCGACGTGCTGCCGTCGAAGGCCGACATCGAGAAGCCCTTCCGGGCGGAGATCGACCGCTACAAGGTCGACGGCCTCCTGTTCACCGATTGCCGCTCCGATGCGATGCTGCTCGAGCGCTCGCTGGCCCGCATCTCCACCGACAGCGTGCGCGACTACGTCTTCCACGTGTTCACCGAAGGCGGCGTCGAGGACATCGCGCTGCGCGCCTCGCCGCGCCACGCTGCCGCGTCCACCGCAATCTCCACCCCCACCACGAAGATCCTGGCGCTGGACATGAACCAGCCGGTGCGCATGCGGCGCAGCCACTGCCGGGTGCTCACCCTCTTCGTGCCGGGCGCGCTGGTGCAGGAAGTCTTTCCCGACCCCGAAGCCATCCACGGCCGCGCGATCCAGGACGCGACACCGCTCACCCGGCTGGCCCTGGAGCACGTGACGGCGCTGGGCGCCAACATCGGCGGCATGAGCGCCGCGGCGGCCGACAGTGCCGTGCGCACGGCTGCGCACCTCGTGGTCGCGGCCTTCGGCAAGCAGGCGGGCCTGAGCGGCAATGCGCGCTCGGCAGCGCGGGCGGCGTTGTTCGGCCGGGTGCGGCGCCATATCCAGGCCAACCTGCATCGCGCCGAGCTCACGCCCGAAGGGGTGATCAATGCGCTGCACCTGACGCGCCCGACCGTCTACCGCATGTTCCAGCACGAAGGCGGCCTGGGCGCCTACATCCGCCACCTGCGGCTGCGCCAGGCGGCCGACGAACTCGCCCGCTACCCGCACATGATGGTGACCGACGTGGCCTACGCGGTCGGCTTCAAGAGCGCGTCGGACTTCACCCGCGCGTTTCGCCGGGCCTACGGCATGGCGCCGCAGGAGTTCCGGGCGCTGTCGCAGACATTCCGGGCCGATCCCGCCCCAGGCATCGGCATCTCCTGACTAACCCGCGACGCCGAAACCGGTGTCGAAGGTGCCCTTCACATCGAGCGGCTGCTTGATGAGCCCCACATGACGATAGAAATCCGCCGTGCCCTGCTGGTCGGCGATGACCTTCGCGTCGATGGCCACCCACTTCTGCTGGCGGCGCTCGAACTGCAGCTTCGCCGCCTCGGGCGGAATGCCGATGATGCGGGCCAGCGCGGCCGAGTAGGCATCGACATTGCGGTACGACCAGAGCTGCGCCTTCACCACGCGCTGCAGAAAGTCCTGCAGCACCGGCCGCTTGGCGGCGATGGCCGCATCGGTCGCGGCAAGGTAGCTCAACCCCGGCAGCAGATCGCGCCCGCTCACGAGAACGCGTGCATGGTGGCTCACCTCGGCCAGCGCGGTGTAGGGCTCCCAGGTGGCCCAGGCATCGACCGAGCCCTGCGTGAGCGCGAGCTTGGCATCGGCCGGGGCGAGGAAGCGGATGTTCACCTCCTCGGGCTTGAGGCCCGCCGCGGTGATTGCCTTGAGCGTCACGTAGTGGCCGATGGAGCCGCGGTTGGTGGCGATGCTCCTGCCCTTGAGGTCGGCCGCGGTCTTGAGCGGCGAATCGGGGCGCACCAGCACGGCCGTGCCGTAGGAGTCTGAACGGTTCGCGCCGATGGCCTTGACGCGCGTGCCGGCGGCCAACGCGAAGATCAGCGGCGCATCGCCGATGGGCCCCGAATCGACCGCTGCCGCGTTCAACGCTTCGGCCAGCGGCGCGGCCGCGGGGAATTCGGACCACTGGATGTCGTAGCCGAGGCCTTCGAGTCCGTTGGCCGCTTCGAGCAGCGCGCGCAGCCCGCCCTTCTGGTCGCCGGCCTTGAGCACCGGGCGGCCCTGTGCGCGGGCTTGCAATGAGAAGGCCGGCACGGCAACGGCTGTGGCGGCGGCGAGGCCTTGAGTAAGAAGCTTGCGGCGTGAGAGGTCGAGGTGTGAGGTCATGGGTTCTCCGTGTTCGGTCGAGGTCAAGAAAAAAATCAGTGGATGAAGCCGCCCTTGACGAAGCGCACCGGCTCCGCGTCCATGCGGGCGATGAGTGCGCCGAGGCCGTCAGCGGGCAGTGCGGTGTTCTTCGCCGAGGCAGCGGGCGCGCGTTCGCTGCGGCACAGCAGGTCGTCGTCGGACCAGCCCGCCTTGCCGGGCTCGCCGCGTGCGCGCAGCCAGCCGTCGCGGTCGGCGATGAGTTGCGTGCCGGCGAGGCGGTCGGTGCCGGCGATCAGCGCCAGCGCCTCCCACGCGGCGGGCGAGTCGGCCATGCAGTCGGCAGCGGCCGGTGCGATCGTGGAGGAAGGCACGAGCAGCACGGTGACGAGGCGCGGGTCTTCCGTGGGTACGGCATTGCCCGCCACGATGCGCACGCGCTGCCCGCGCCAGCTCGCAAGCGGCCTTGGCGGCTGCGCGCCGCAGCGCACCGCCATGTCGGGCAAGCCGATGGGCTGCGCCCAGTTGCCGAGCGCGCGCAGGCTCTGGCCTGCGCCCTGCGCCTTCATGTAGTCGATCAGCGCCCAGGCATCGCCTTCGTCCAGCCGCGCTGCGAAGCCGGGCATCGTCGGCTGATGCTGCGCATCGCGCGTGCCGTGCAGGATGCGCCAGAGCAGGTCGCCATCGGCGCGCCGCCACAGCAGCGGGCCGCTGAGGTTCGGCGGCCACACCGCGAGCGAAGCGGCGAGCGGCCCTTCGCCCTTGCCGTCCGCGCCATGGCAGGCGACGCAGTTCTGCGCGTAGAGCACACGGCCTTTGGCAATGGAGGCGGCCGTGAAGCCTGTCGGCGACGACTGGAAGCTTGTCGGCGTCGCGGGCACCAGCACCACATGGGCGTCGGGCCACGGCGCTGCGATCAGCAACATAGGCACCAGTGCGAGCGCGTAGAAACGCCGACGCCGCCAGAGCAGTGCGACAAGCAATGCAAGGACGGCCAGGGCCACGCACACCAGCGTCCACGCGAGATTGCGCGCCTGCCCCAGGTCGATCAGCAGGTTTTCGCCCGACAGCCGGTGCGCCCACGGCCACGCCGGCTGGCCATGCACATGCGCCGCGAGTCCGAGCCCATCGAGCACCCGCAGCAGTTGCAGTTGCGCGCCCTGGAGCAGGCCGATCAGCAAGTTGAGCCAATCGGCCTCGGGCGTGCTGTTCATCTCACCACGTAGCGTCGAGCCCCAGGTGCCGGAGCGCTTCATGACGGAGTTCGGCCAGCCGCGCATGGCCGCGATGACGCGGATACGGCAGGTCGACCACGATCTCCGCCGCGATGCGCGCCGGCCGGTCGCTCAGCACGATCACGCGGTTGGCGAGGAACAGCGCTTCTTCCACGTCGTGCGTTACCAGCAGCGCCGAGAAGCCCGCGCGCTGCCACAGGTTGACCAGTTCGCTCTGCATCGCGATGCGCGTGAGCGAATCGAGCTTGCCGAGCGGTTCGTCGAGCACCAGCAGCTGCGGGTCGTTGACGAGAGCACGCGCCAGCGCCACGCGCTGCGCCATGCCGCCCGAGAGCTGGTGCGGAAAGGCCTTCGCAAAATCGGTGAGGCCCACGAGTTTCAGCGCCTCGTCGACCCGCCCGCGCTGCGCCTTGAGCACGCCGCGCGCCTGCAGGCCGAGCGCCACGTTGTCCCACACGCTGCGCCACGGATAGAGGGTCGGGTCCTGGAAGACGACGATGCGCGACGGGTCGGGCCGGGTGATCGGCACGCCGTCCTGCGTGATGCGGCCGGCGGTGGCGGGCTCCAGGCCCGCGACCAGCCGCAGCAAGGTCGACTTGCCGCAGCCGCTCGGGCCGAGCAGCGCGACGAACTCGCCGGGCTTCACCGTGAGGTCGATGTCGTCGAGCACCTGCAACGGGCCCGCCGGCACGTCGAACCAGTGGCTCACGCCGCGGATGTCGATGTGCGCGCCGGCCTGGCGCACGCCTGTTTCAGCAATCGCTACCACTTCACGGTTCCCTTCTGCCACGACAGCACGCGGTCGCGCACCTTGAAGAGCAGCGTGATCAGGCCCGAGCACAGCACGGCCATCACGATCAGCGCGGCGTACATGTTCGAGTACGAAGCCCAGCCCTGTGCCCACGACAGGTAGAAGCCCAGGCCCGCCTTCACGCCCATCATCTCGGCAGTCACGAGCACCGAAAACGCGGCGCCCAGCCCCATGAAGAGGCCCACGAACACCTGCGGCAGCGCGGCGGGAATCGCCACGCGCAGCACCAGGAAGCGCTCGCTCGCGCCCATGGTTCGCGCCACGTCGTAGTAGTTGCGGTTGACGCCGGCCACGCCCGACCAGGTGAGCACCGCCACCGGAAAGCCCGTGGCGAGCGCGATCAGGAACACCGCCGCCGCATAGCTCGACGGAAAGAAGAAGAACGCGAGCGGCAGCAGCGCCGATGCCGGCACCGGCCCCACGAAGCGCAGCACCGGATGCACCCAGTAGCCCGCGATGCGCGACCAGCCGATGGTCACGCCCGTGAGAAAGCCCGCGAGCGCGCCCAGCACGAAGCCGTGCGCGAGGAGGCGGGTCGAATGCAGCAGGCTTTCGCCGAGGCGGCGCCAATCGTCGATGTAGGTCTCGACCAGGCTTTGCGGCGGCGCGAAGAAAGGCGTGGGAAGCAATGCAAGCTTGGCCGTCGCGATCTCCCAGATGGCGAACAGCACCGGCAGCGCGACGAGCCACGGGCCCGCGGGCCGCAGCACGCGCGCCACACGGCCGGCGCGTGGACCTAGCAACGCAACGACCAGCAACAGCGCACCCACGGCGATGGCGGCGATGCCGAACTCGTCCGTGTACGCCCAGTCGCTGAAGCCCACCGCCTTGTTCGGCCAGTAGATCGTGAGCAGGCCCAGGGCGAGCCATGCAACCGTGGCGGCGAATCCGCTGCGCCATACGGGCAAGGTTGCCGAGGCGCGGGGCAGTGTCGTTGCGGGAACTGCTGCGCGCCCGGGCGCCGCAGCCCCCACCCTGGCCCTCCCCCGGAAGGGGAGGGAATCGAAACCCAAAGCGGGGTCGGGAGTGCTCATGCCAGTGGGTCGAACGAGACGTGATCGGCGAACTTCACCGGGTCGGTCGTCTTCTTGAGCACGCCGACGCCGCGGAAATCGCGTGCGTAGAACTCCACCTCGTCGCGCAAGTTCTTGCCCAGCGGATGGTGGTTGTGCGTGAGCGTGCCCAGCAGCGCGCGCAGGTCTTCGATCGGCACCTTGGGCGAGTACTTGGCGAAGAGCTTGGCCGATTCGTTCGGGTTCTCCGCCACGTAGGCCGACGCCTGCGCGATGGAACGCACGAGCGCCGCGACGGTCGGCTTGTCCTTGCGCACCAGTTCGCCGCGCGCGCCGACGATGCAGCAGACCTTGTCCTTGTATTCGCCCGAGAGGTTGCTCGCCACCTCGACGAATGCGCCCTTGTTGCGCTTCTCGATCAGGTAGACGTTCGGGTCGCCGTCGGCAATGGCGTGGATCTCGCCCTTCTGCACTGCGATGTCGAGCAGGTCGGCCGGGTACTGGCGCCAGGTGACGTCGCGGTCGGCATCGATGCCATTCTTGGCAAGCAGGATCGAGAAGAAATTCTTGCCCGGGCTCGCGATGTCCGACACGCCGATGATCTTGCCCTTCAGGCTCGCAAGGTTGGTCACGCCCGCGGCCTTGGCGCCCACCAGGCGCACGCAGCCGCCGTGCGAGCTGCCGACGATCTTCACGTCGAAGCCCGACTCCAGCGGCTTGAGCCAGCGGTGGATCATGCCCACCGCCGCGTCGGCCTTCGCGGTGGCGAGCGATTCGAGCAACTGGTCGGTAGAGCCGGTGTAGTTGATCAGCTCGACCTGCAGCCCGTTGCGCTCAAAGTAGCCGCGCTCCTGCGCCACTACCACCGGCGAGAGGCAGAACGCCGCGGCGTTCCATGCGAAGGTGAGCTTGCGCGCCTGCTGCGAGAACGCCTGCGAGGCGATCAGGCCGCCCGAGGCGACCACGGCGGCAGCGGCGCCTGTGCGCAGGACGCTGCGGCGTGAAAGGGATGCGGTCATCGACGACTCCGGTGGTTTTTCTTCATTCAGTCCAGCAGCTCGGGTTCCGCTTCCACAAGACCTTCGTAGAGGCTGTAGAAGGAATGGATGGCCCCCTCCGGGCCGCCGATCTGGCTGTGCGTGTGGCGCGCGGTTTCCTCGTCGATGGGCTGCGGCTTGCCGGCGGCTTCGGCGAGGAGTTGCGTGTGGCAGGCGTTGTCCAGCGCGATGTACCACCACGCGGCGGCCTCCACCGTCGGGCCCGCGGTCAGGATGCCGTGGTTCTTGAGGATCGCGCCCTTCTTGTCGCCCAGCGCCTGGGCGATGCGGTCGCCCTCGCTGGTGTCGACCACCATGCCGGTGAAGTCCTCGAACAGCGCCACGTCGTCATGGAACACGCAGCTGTCCTGCGTGATCGTGTCGAGCTTGCGGCCGAGCGTCGACCAGGCCTTGCCGTAGGTCGAGTGCGTGTGGGCGGCGGCGACGATCTTCGGGTTGTGCTCGTGGATCGCGGCGTGAATGGCGAAGGCGGCCTTGTTGAGCGGCCGGTCGCCGATCACCGTCTCGCCCTTCGCGTTGACCAGCAGCAGGTCGGACACCTTGATGCGCGAGAAATGAATGCCCAGCGGGTTGACCCAGAAGTGGTCGCTGAACTCGGGGTCGCGCGCGGTGATGTGGCCGGCCAGCCCCTGCGCGAAGCCGAAGCGCGCGAACAGGCGGAACGCGCCCGCCAGGCGCTCCTGCCGGTGGCGGCGCTCGGCCTGCACGCTGGTGCGCGGCGGGACCGGGTCGAACCAGTACTTCTGCTGCGGGTTCGGATTGAGCTTGAGCGGCTGGGGGGCGTTGCGGTCGATGGAAAGAACGGCGCTCATGGGGGATTCCTCGTATTCGGTTTCTGGTTTTGCTCCTTCCCCTTCTGGGGGAAGGCTGGGATGGGGGCACGCGCGGCCTTCAACGCTGCGCGGCGTTGAAGGCCGCTGCCCCCACCCCTGCCCTCCCCCGGAAGGGGAGGGAGAAAGTCGGGGTCAGGCCGCTTTTCGAACGGAAGCCGCGCGCTGTGCGACGAGTTCGCGCGTGCGCGGGATCAGCTCACGCCCGTAGTCCGTCGCGTCTTCCAGCGGATCGAAGCCACGAATGAGGAAGGTGGTCACGCCCAGGTCGTAGTAGTCGAGCAGCGCATCGGCCACCTGCTCGGGCGTGCCGACCAGTGCGGTGCTGTTCGAGCGGCCGCCGATTTCCTGCGCCACCGCAGTCCACAGGCGCTTGTCCACACGCGGACCCTTGTCGGCCGCGGCCAGCAGGCGCTTGGCACCTTCGCTCTGCTGCGGGCCGCCACGGTTGTAGCCCTGCACCACGCGCAGGCGTTTCGTCTCGGCCAGGATGTTCTCGGCGCGCGCCCATGCGGCCTCTTCGGTCTCCGCAAGGATCGGACGGAACGACACAGAGAAGCGCACGCTGCGCCCATGCTTGGCAGCTTCGGCACGCACGCGCGTCGTGAGTTCGCGCGCCTGGTCCAGCGATTCGCCCCACAGCGCGTACACATCGGCGTACTTGCCGGCGACCGGAATCGCAGCCTCCGATGCACCGCCGAAATACACCGGCACATGCGGCTTGCCGTTGCGCGTCTGCAGCGGCTTCACTTCGGAGAAGGCATTCACGGCACGGTAGTGCGCGCCCTCGTGGTCGAAGGGCTTGTCGGCGGTCCACACCTTGTGGAGCACCTCCAGGTATTCGTCGGTGCGGGCGTAGCGCTGGTCGTGGTCCAGCCAGTCGCCGTCGCGGCGCTGCTCTTCGTCGGAGCCGCCCGAGATGTAGTGCACGCCGAGCCGGCCGCCGCTGAACTGGTCGAGCGAGGCGAACTGCCGCGCCGCGAGCGTGGGTGCCACGAAGCCCGGGCGGTGCGCGAGCATGAAGTGAATGCGCTCGGTGACCGAGGCCGCGTACGCCACGGTGAGCGTGGCATCGGGGCCGGTCGAATGGTGCGGCACCAGCACACGGTCGAAGCCGGCGTTCTCGTGCGCCTGGGCGAAGGCGCGCACGTAGTCGCGGTCGATGGCCGGGCCCTTGGCGGCGTGGATCTCCGAGACCTTCTGGCCCTGGATCATGCCGATGAATTCAACGTCGTTCTGGGTGTTCTGGCTCATGGGAGTCCTTTGTTCGTTGTCGAGGCGTGGGGTTGATCAGGCGGCCGGCAGGCGCAGTGCGCTTTCGAAGCTGCGGTCCCACAGCGGCTTCACATCGGCGGGGCCATCGAGCACGCCGATCTTCAGGAAGGTGTCGGCCACGTCCTGGTGGCTGCGCACCACCGCATCGCTGACCGGGCCGAGGCTGTAGTCGCCGCTGCGGCGGTTGAAGAGTTCGACCAGGTCGCCGACCGGCACGCGCGTCTCGGCCGACTGCGCGCGCGCATAGGCCAGGAAGTTGCCGTTGACCCATGCGAACGAACGCTGAAAACGCTGCAGCAGGTCGCTCAGCGCCGCGCGGCGCAGCGCGTCGTCGAGCGCGCGAGGGTTGGCGTAGATCGGGAAGTTGCCAGAGAGGTAGCCCACGCCGGTCTTGATGACCCGCGCGCCGTACTGGGTGCGCGCGATCTGGCCGTTGTAGCCATAGATGGCCCAGGCATCGAGATCGCCGCGCGCGAAGGCCGAGAGGCCGTCGGAGGGCGTGAGGCTGATCGCCTGGATGTCGCTGAACGACAGCCCCACCTCGGCCAACTGCTTGGCCAGGTAGTAGTGGGAAGTGGTGGCCCGCACATAGCCCACGCGCTTGCCCTTGAAATCGGCGATGGTGCGGATCGGCGAGTCCTTGCGCGCGAGCGTGGCCTGGTTGTTCAGGTCTTCATGGGTCACGGCCACGAGCCGCACGCTGGATTTCTGGCGCGCCGCGAACACCGGCGGAATCTCGCTGCCCGAGCCCAGGTCGAGCGCATCGCCGTTGATGGCCTCGATGTGCAGCACGCCGTTGTTGAGCTCGCGCCAGTCGATCTTGTAGGGCGTGTCGGCCTGGCCCGCGGCCTGCAGCAGCGGGCGCCACATGCCCTTGTAGGTGCCCACGCGCAGGGTCACGCCCGAGAGATCGCGCGAGGGGGTTGCGGCCTGGGCGCTGGCACCCCAGCCGGCCGTGGCGGCTGCGCCCCATGCGGCGGCCGCCTGCAGCAGGCTGCGTCGATCGAGGGGGAAATCCGGTTTCATGCGTTCGTTCTTTCTTCTTCTCCGCCCACGGAAGTCACGGGACAGAGGCGAGACCGTACCGAGGCAGCCCGCAAAAGCGAACGCAGAAAAACGAGTTTGCATATGCAGGATGCGTCGTTTTCTGCCCGGCGCCGGGCGCGTACCGTGCGGGAACCATGAGTGCACTCCCCCTGCGCCGCCCGTCGGCCACGCCTGAAGAAATACCGTCAGCCACCGTCGATGCCGCGTTGCTGGCACGGCTGACGGCCCAGTTCGCGGCCACCGCGGCCGACCACGACCGCAGCGGCGCCTTCCCGCGAGAGAACTTCGAGGCGTTGCAGGCGCATGGCCTGATCGGCCTGGTGGCGCCCGCTGCCCACGGCGGCGGCAGCGCCACACTGGCGACGGCACGGCGCGTGATCGCGGCCGTGGCGCGCGGCGAGCCTGCCACCGCGCTGATCCTCACCATGACTTACCTGCAGCACCATGCGCTCACGCGCGGCGACAACCGCTGGCCGCCGCAACTGCGCGAACGCGTGTCGCGCGACGCGGTGGAGCGCGGCGCGCTCATCAACGCGCTGCGCGTGGAGCCCGCGCTGGGTTCGCCGGCCCGCGGCGGTTTGCCCTCTACCGTTGCACGGCGCGACGGCAACGGCTGGAAGATCGACGGCCACAAGCTCTACACCACCGGCATTGAAGGCCTCGCATGGCTCGCCGTGTGGGCCCGCACCGACGAAGCCACACCGCGCACCGGCGTGTTCCTGGTGCCCCGCAATGCCCCTGGCGTGCGCGTGATCGCCAGTTGGGACCACCTGGGCCTGCGCGCCTCGGGCAGCCACGAAGTGATCTTCGAGAACGTCGCCATCGACCTCGACCACGCGGTCGACCTGCGCGCGCCGGCCGACTGGGCGCCCGACGCCGGCAGCCAGACCGACATCGACGCGCACGCCACCCAGCAGGCCTGGATGACGGTGCTGCTCGGCAGCCTCTACGACGCGGTGGCACAGGCCGCGCGCGACTGGCTCGTGGGCTTCCTGAACCAGCGCGCGCCCGGCAGCCTGGGCGCACCGCTCGCCAGCCTGCCGCGCGTGCAGGAGCACGTCGGCGAGATCGAGGCGCTGCTGCGCACCAACCGCGTGCTGCTCGACGATGCGACCACGGCCGTCGACAACGGCCATGCACAGCCGGCCACCGACAGCGGCCTCCTCAAGTACACGGTGACGAACAACGCGATCCGCGTGGTCGAACTCGCGCTGCAGCTGAGCGGCAACCACGGCCTCACGCGGCAGAACCCGCTGGAGCGCCACTACCGCGACGTGCTGTGCAGCCGCATCCACACGCCGCAGAACGATGCGATCCTGGTCGGCGCGGGAAAGCGCGCGCTGCTGTCTTCTTCCGGAGTTGCCGCATGAGCGGTCCGCTGTTCTCCAGGACCTCGCGCCGCAGCTGGCTCAAGCAGGGCGCCGCGCTCTCGCTCGCGGCAACCGGTTCGCTGCGCGCCTGGGCGCAGCCGCAAGCCACGCTGATCCTCGGCGACCAGGCCGGCGGCCTGCGTTCGCTGTTCGAGGCGTCGAAGGCGCTCGAGGGCGCGCCGTTCGCCTATCGCTGGGCCAACTTCCAGGGCGCCGCGCCGCTGTTCGAGGCGCAACGCAGCGCCGCCGTCGACACCGCGATGGCCGGCGACCTGCCGGTGCTCGCCGCGGCCGTCGGCAAGACGCCGCTCAAGATCGTCGCCACGCGCGTCGGCAAGGCCGATTCGCTGGGCATCGTGGTGCAGCCCGATTCGCCACTGCGCAGCGTGAGCGACCTGCGCGGCAAGACGGTGATCGTCTCGTCCGCGCGCGGCAGCATCTCGCAGTACCAGCTCTACGGCGCGCTCGAAGAAGCCGGCGTGCCGCGCAGCGAGGTGACGGTGAAGTTCGTTCTGCCAACCGATGCGGCGGCTGCCTTCGCCTCGAAGCAGATCGATGCCTGGGCGATCTTCGATCCGTACTACGCGATCGCGCTGCAGCAGGGCGGGCGCATCCTGCGCGACGGGCGCGGCATCAATACCGCGCTGGGCTTCATCACCGCGAGCGAGCATTCGCTGGCCGATCCGGCCCGGCGCGCGGCGATCGTGCAATTCCTCGACCGGCTGGGCCGCGCGGGCGACTGGGCGCTGGCGAATCCCGAGGCCTATGCGCAGGCCTACAGCCAGCTCACGCGGCTGCCGATCGAGTCGGCGCGCATCATCACCGCGCGTGCGTCGGTGGCGGGCCGGCCGGTGAGCGAGGCGGACATCGTCGCGCTGCAGGCCGTGGCCGACCGTTCGGCGCGGGACGGCATCCTGCCGGTGCGCGTGGACGTGCGCGCCATCACCGACACGCAACTCTGGAAGCGCCCCGCGTGATCGCGCCGCTGCGCGACTTCGTCGGCGCTTTCGGCCGGCTGCTCGACAGCGCGCCCGATGAGCCCCGCATCCTTCGTGAAGGCGGCGCGCTGCTGCGCACGCTGGTCGCGCGCGACGACTGGCTGCCCGATGCCTTCGCCCAGCCCGACCCGGCGCGCTACCAGCAGTTCCTGCTGCATGCCGACAGCACCGAACGCTTTTCGGTCGCGAGCTTCGTCTGGGGGCCCGGGCAGGCCACGCCGATCCACGACCACACGGTGTGGGGCCTGATCGGCATGCTGCGCGGCGCGGAATACAGCCAGGGCCATGTGCTCGACGCCAATGGCCGCGCGCAACCGCAGGGCGATGCGGTGCGGCTCGATGCCGGCGACGTGGAGGCGGTGTCGCCCACCGTCGGCGACCTGCACCGCGTGCACAACGCGCATGCGGACCGCGTGTCGATCAGCATCCACGTCTACGGCGCCAACATCGGCGCGGTACGGCGGCATACTTACCCGGCCGAGGGCGGGCGCAAGCCTTTTGTCTCGGGCTACTCCAACACGCTGCTTCCCAACCTCTGGGACCGCTCCGAAGAACTCAGAGCTACATCCGCATGACGACCGCTGCTTTCCCCCTCCTGCCTTTTGCCGCCGTGCGCGAACGACTCATTGCGCGCGAAGAGACGGCGCTGCTCGACGTGCGCGAGGAAGACCCGTTCGCGCAGGAGCATCCGCTGTGGGCCGCGAACCTGCCGCTCTCGAAGATCGAGATCGAGGCCTGGCGGCGCATTCCGCGACTGGACACTTTCATCGTGCTGTATGGCGCGCATGGCGGCACCGACCTCGCCCCGCTCGCCGCGCGCACCTTCGCTGCGCTGGGCTACACGAACGTGCACCTGCTCGAAGGCGGCCTCGAAGGCTGGCGCGCGGCGGGCGGCGAGCTGTTCCGCGACGTGAACGTGCCGAGCAAGTCCTTCGGCGAGCTGGTCGAGCACGAGCGGCACACGCCATCGCTCTCCGCGCCCGAGGTGAAGGCGCTGGTGGAAGCCAAGGCCAACGTGGTGGTGCTGGATGCGCGCCGCTTCGACGAATACCAGACGATGAGCATCCCCTCGGCCACCAGCGTGCCCGGCGCGGAGCTGGTGCTGCGGGTGCGCGAGCTCGCGCCCGATCCGTCGACGCAGGTGATCGTCAATTGCGCGGGGCGCACGCGCAGCATCATCGGCACGCAGTCGCTGGTGAATGCGGGCATTCCGAACCCGGTGGCTGCGTTGCGCAACGGCACCATCGGCTGGAAGCTCGCGGGGCAGGTGCTGGACCACGGGGCGGACCGGCAGGCGCCGGCTGCGGTGTCCGATGCGCACCGCGCGCAGGCAGAGGCCGACGCGCGCCGCGTGGCCGACAAGGCGGGCGTGCGCCGCATCCCGCTCGATGCGTTGCAGACGCTCGAAGCGCCGCACCGCACCGTCTACCGATTCGACGTGCGCACCCCCGAGGAATATGCAGCGGGCCACCTGCCCGGCTTCGCGAGCGCGCCCGGCGGACAGCTGGTGCAGGAGACCGACCACCAGGTGCCGGTGCGCGGCGCGCGCATCGTGCTGGCGGACGACGATGGCGTGCGCGCTTCGATGAGCGCATCGTGGCTCGCGCAAATGGGGTGGGAGGTCTATGTGCCCGATGCGGTGCCATCCGCTTCCGCGTTCACGGAGACAGTGGCGCCCTCGCCCGCCTACCCGCCGGTTGCAGCGGCGGTCGGAGAGATCGCGCCCAAGGCACTCGCCGAGTTGCTGAAGCAGCCCGGCACCGCCGTGCTCGACGTGACCACCAGCGCCAACTATGTGAAGCGCCACATCCCCGGCGCCTGGTACGTCATTCGCGCACAACTCGCCGGCGCCATCGATGCAGTCGTTCCCGCGTCCCAGCGCTATGTGCTGACGTGCGGCAGCAGCCTGCTCGCGCGCTATGCCGCAGCCGACCTGCGCACGCTGCTCGATGCGCGCGGGCAGCGCGATGTCGAGGTGCTGGTGCTGACCGGCGGCAACACGGCATGGTTTGCCGCGGGCCTGGAAGCGGAAACCGGCGAAACGCGCCTCGCGACGGCACGCACCGACCGCTATCGCCGCCCCTATGAAGGCACCGATGCGCCCGCGGAAGCCATGCAGGCTTATCTGGATTGGGAGTACGGCCTGGTCGCGCAACTGGGGCGCGACGGCACGCATCATTTCAAGGTGATCTGAGAAAGCGTCTTGAAAGGATGACAACACGCCCGTGACACTGTTTCGCGGGCGTAAAGGCCGTCATCCGGGGGCTCTGCAGGGCGTTGGTTGTGCACATCCACAACAACTCGTCCGAAGAAGCACTGCCCCATGAAATTTCCTGTTCTCGCTCTGTCGGCCGCTGCGCTCGCAGCCGCACTTACCGGTTGCGTGGTCGCACCGGCCCAACCCGTCTACTCGGCGCCTCCAGGCGTGGCCTATATGGCACCGACGTATGTTTCGCCAGGGGTTGGTTTCGTATGGGCGTACCACCCGCGCTATGGCTGGGGTTGGCACCATCCGCAGTACGGATGGCACCGCGGCTGGAGGTGAGCAAGGTCCGGCGAGGCCGGATCAGCTCGGCTCGGCCGACTTGAACAGCGCCGCGACCTTGCGCTTGCTCTTGATGTTGCTCGAGATGCCGCGCGCGGGCGCGGCCTTGGCGGCGGCTTCCCAGGCTGGCGTTGCGTCGGCCTGGCCCGGCTCGTAGGGCTTGTCGAAGAACGGATCGCGCGGTGCCGAAGGCGCACGGTGCGGGCGTCCGCCGCCGCCGGTGCTACGGCGGGGAGCGTCGGCACCGAAGCTGCTGCTGCTGCGCTCGCGCGGCTGGTCGAGCACATCGCGTGCGTCGCCGGCTTCGCCTTCTTCGCGCCAGTGGCGGCGCCCGTCGTTGATGCGGCCGCGCGGACGGTCTTCTTCGAACTCGACGGGTTCTAGCTCGATCTTCTTCTTGATCAGCTTCTCGATGTCGGCCACCAGGCGGGCATCGTTGCCGCCGCTGGCAAAGCTCACGGCCAGGCCCGAGGCGCCGGCACGGCCGGTGCGGCCGATGCGGTGAACGTAGTCTTCGGCGTTGAACGGAATGTCGAAGTTGAAGACGGCGGGCACGTCCTTGATGTCGAGGCCCCGGGCCGCGACGTCGGTGCACACCAGCAGGTCGACTTCGCCGGCCTTGAAAGAGGCGAGCGCCTTCAGGCGTTCATCCTGGCTCTTGTCGCCGTGCAATGCGGTGGTACGCAGACCGTCGCGCTCCAGCGAGCGTGCGAGGCGCGCGCAGCCGAGCTTGCTGTTGACGAACACGAAGGCCTGCGTGATGCCGCGCTGCGTGACGATCTGCTTGAGCGCACGGCGCTTGTCGTCGTCGGAGACGCTGTAGAAATGCTGCTCGACCGTGGAGGCCGTTTCGTTCGGCCGCGCCACTTCGATGGTGACCGGGTTCTGCAGGTAGCTGCCGGCCAGCCGCTTGATTTCGGGCGAGAACGTGGCCGAGAACAGGAGCGTGGTGCGCTGCTTGGGCAGGTAGCTCAGGATGCGCTGCAGGTCGGGCAGGAAGCCGATGTCCAGCATGCGGTCGGCTTCGTCGAGCACCACGTATTCGACCTGGTTGAGCACCGCGTTCTTGGCTTCGATGTGATCGAGCAGGCGACCCGGCGTGGCCACCAGCACTTCGACGCCCCTCTTCAGTTCCAGCGTCTGCGGCTTCATGTCGATGCCGCCGAACACCACCGTGCTGCGCAGGTTGGTGTACTTGGCGTACAGCTTGACCTGTTGCGCGACCTGGTCGGCCAGTTCACGCGTGGGCAGCAAAACCAGCGCACGCACCGGATGCCGCGCGGGCGAGGTGGAGGCGTTTTCGTGCTTGAGCATGCGCTGCAGCAGGGGGAGCGAGAACGCCGCCGTCTTGCCGGTGCCGGTCTGCGCGGCGCCCATCACATCCTGGCCCGAAAGCACGACCGGAATGGCCTGCTCCTGGATCGGTGTCATGGTCTCGTAGCCCATTTCGGCTACGGCGCGGGCCAGCGGTTCTGCCAGCGAAAGATTGGAGAAGGAGCTTGTCATTGAGCCCGCTATTGTCGCATCGCCGCAAAAAACGGCAGTGACGGCGCCGTGACAACGTCCGCGCCGGCTGTATTGCTATTTATTCAATAGCACCAAAGGCAACAAACACGGGCCCTGTGAGCCCATGCGGCTCAAAGATTGCGCGCGTTGAAGGTGTCGCAGGACTTCATGTCGCCGCTCTGATAACCCGCGCCGAACCACTTCTGGCGCTGCGCACTGGAGCCGTGGGTGAAGCTGTCGGGCACCACCGCGCGGCCTGCGGAACGCTGCAGGGCGTCGTCGCCGATCTTCTGCGCAGCGTTCATGGCGGCCTCGATGTCGCCCGGGTCGAGCCACTTCTTCGATTCCTGCGAATGGTGCGCCCACACGCCTGCAAAGCAGTCGGCCTGCAGCTCGACGCGCACGCTCACCGCGTTGTTCTGCGACTGGCTCAACCGGCCGCGCATGCCGTCGACCTTGGCGGTGATGCCCAGTTCGTCCTGCACGTGATGGCCGACCTCGTGCGCGATGACGTAGGCCTGCGCAAATTCGCCCGGTGCGCCGAGCTGGTTCTTGAGCGTTTCGTAGAAGCCGAGGTCGATGTAGACCTTCTTGTCGCCCGGGCAGTAGAACGGGCCCATGGCCGATTGCCCCGTGCCGCAGGCCGTGGGCGTGGCGCCGCGGAACAGCACGAGCCGGGGCGCCTGGTAGCTGCCGCCGTTCTGCCGGAAGATGTCGGTCCACACCACTTCGGTGTTCTTGAGCACGGTCGAGACGAAGGCTGCCTCGCGGTCGCCCGAGGGCGGCTTGGGCGCCGGGCCTTGAGGCGCCTGCTGCACCTGGGCCGGACCGCCACCACCGCTGAGCAGGCTCAGCACGGTGAGCGGGTTGATGCCGAAGACCCAGCCTGCGATCAACGCAACCGCGATGGTGCCGATGCCGATGCTGCGGCCGCCGATGAAGCCGCCTCCGCCGCCGCCACCGCCCTCACCGCGGCGATCCTCGACGTTGTCCGATTGTTCGTTGCCTTCCCATCTCATCGCAGTCTCCTTCCCGGCATGCACAACTGTTGCCGGATGGTGGCTGGATGGTACTTGGCCCCAGGCCGCCCGGGGTAACCGGGCGTCAGTGCCCGGCCCGCCGGCGCGTCAGGTTTTCGGCAGAGTGACGCCGCGCTGGCCCTGGTACTTGCCGCCGCGGTCCTTGTAGCTGGTCTCGCAGACTTCGTCGCTTTCGAAGAACAGCACCTGCGCGCAACCCTCGCCCGCATAGATCTTGGCGGGCAGCGGCGTGGTGTTGCTGAATTCCAGCGTCACATAGCCTTCCCATTCGGGCTCGAACGGCGTCACGTTGACGATGATCCCGCAGCGCGCGTACGTGCTCTTGCCGAGGCAGATGGTCAGCACGTTGCGCGGGATGCGGAAGTACTCGACGGTGCGCGCCAGCGCGAAGCTGTTGGGCGGGATGATGCAGTAGTCGCCGTGCATGTCGACGAAGCTCTTCTCGTCGAAGTTCTTCGGGTCCACCACGGTGCTGTGGATGTTAGTGAAGACCTTGAATTCAGGCGCGCAACGGATGTCGTAGCCGTAGCTCGAGGTGCCGTAGCTGATGATCTTGTGACCTGAAGCCTCGCGCACCTGACCGGGCTCGAAGGGCTCGATCATGCCGGTCTGTTCGGCCATGCGCCGGATCCATTTGTCGCTCTTGATGCTCATATGCGCTCGCTGCTGCTGCGGGGGAATCGGGGCCGAATTGTGGCATGGGCGCCCTGTGTGCCCTCCCCCCGGCGCAGTTCAGCCCGCCTGCGAGATCACCGTGCGCTCGACCAGCCTGTCATCGCCCAGCACGATCATCGCGAAGAGCAATTCCTCCAGCGTGTTCGCCAGCTTCGTCTTGCGCGCCAGAAGCGGCGTGGCCGACGGATTCAGCACCAGGAAGTCGGCTTCGCAGCCCGGCTGCAAGTTGCCGACCACGCCATCGAGCCCCAGCGAACGCGCCGCGCCGCCGGTGTGGTGCCACCACAGCCGCGAGGGCGGGATGCTCAGGCCGGTCTTGGTCTGGCCCTCGCGGCCCACGTAGTAGGCGGCCAGCATGGTGTGGAAGGGGCTGAAGCTGGTGCCGCCGCCCACGTCGCTCGCCAGGCCATAGGGCGACTCGATGCGGTCGGCCGCGCCGAAATCGAAGAAGCCGCTGCCCAGGAACAGGTTGCTCGTCGGGCTCACGGCCGCGGCCGTTTTCGTCTCGCGCATCAGGCGGCGGTCTTCGTCGTCGATGTAGATGCAGTGCGCGTACACGGCGCGCTCGCGCATCAGGCCGAAGCCGGCGTACACGTCCAGGTACGAACGCGACTTCGGATACAGCTCCCGCGCCCACTGCACCTCGTCGCGGTTCTCGGCCACGTGCGACTGGATCCAGGTGTCACCGTACTTCGCGGCCAGCTCGCCGGCACCGCGCATCTGTGCATCGGTGCTGGTGGGCGCGAAGCGCGGCGTGATGGCGTAGCCCAGGCGGTCGACGTTGTGCCACTTGCGGATCAGCGACTCGGTATCGACGAGGCTCTGCTCGGTCTCATCGCGCACGCCGTCGGGCGAGTTGCGATCCTGCAGCACCTTGCCGGTGATCATGCGCAGCTGGCGGCGCTGCGCGCTCTCGAAGAAGGCATCGACCGAGGCCACGTGCGAGGTCGCGAAGGTGAGCGAGGTGGTCACGCCGTTGCGCAGCAGCTCGTCGAAGAACACATCGGCCACTTCGCTCGAATGCGCGGGGTCGACGAACTTGCTTTCGGCCGGGAAGGTGTAGTTCTCGAGCCAGGGCAGGAGGCCCGGCGCGGGAGCGCCGATGATGTCGGTCTGCGGAAAGTGGATGTGCATGTCCACGAAGCCCGGCGCGAGGATGCGGCCCGGCAGGTGGGTCAGGTCGGCATCGGGATGGCGCGGCGACACGGCGGCGTGGCTGCCGGCATCGACGACGCGCTGACGGCCGGCGTTGTCGGGGGCGACGACCAGCAGGCCGTCTTCATCGAAAACGGGCAGGCCGGCGTCGTCGAATCGCAGGAGGGAGGCGCGGTAGGCTTTTTTCATCGTGGCTGCGGAGGGTAATCCAGCCCCGCGCCGCCGCAATTTCCATGCGCGTATGAGTGCTATATGCGGAATGCACTCCCCACCGCGCGATCAGTCCTTCGGCAAAGCGCGCGACTGGATATCGAAGGGCACGCCGCGCGGCACGGCTGCGTCGTCGTCTTTGTGCTTGAGCAGCAGCGCGTACTTCGACTCGATGAAATAGACGCGGTCGCCCAGCACCGCCCCCGACGACGGGTCGTTGAGCCCGGCCACCACCGTCTGCAGACCGAGCTTCGTGCCATCGATGCGCGCCACCGTGACCTGCCCGCCGTACGGCCCGTCGCCGAAAGCATTGCTCTCGAACAGCACCAGCCGCCCGGGCTTCCAGGCGCGGATCGCGTCGACGTTCTTCATCACGCGCGGCGCCTCGATGCGCGTGACCTCGCCGGCCCGGCCATCCGCGTTCAACCCGATGCGCAGCAGATGCGACGCCGCCGCCACGAGGCTGACGTAGACGTCGCGCCCGCCATCGATGGCGATGCCGTTCAGCCCCCTGTAGGGCCCTTCGCCGGCGAACGCCGCGTCTTCCTTCCACACCGCGAGCGCGGCCGCGCCCGGCGCGAGCCGCAACACGCGTGGATGGAAGGAGTCGGTCACGTAGATGTTGCCGTGCGCGTCCTGTGCCAGGTCGTTGCAGTAGCCCGCATCGGGCATCGCGTAGCTTGCGCGCGGCGCGCCGGTGGCGAGGTCGTAGCGCTTGAGCGCGCTCGGCGCCTGCGGCACGGTGGTGAAGCCGCTGTTGCCCGAACAGACCCACAGGGCCTGATGTTTCGCATCGACCAGCACGCCCTGCCCGTTCGCGAGGCCATCGGCACCGGGCTTCACCAGCACCTCGGCCTTCGGCGCAGCACCCGGCTTCAACCGGGCGACCGCGCCCTGGCGCCAGCTGCCGACGTAGAACGCGCCGTCCGGCCCGATGGCGACGCTCTCCGGATACCAGTCCTCGGGCAGCGCCTGCACGGCCGGCGGTGCGGCGGCCGCCGCCGTCGCGGCGAGCGCGAGCAAGGCGCCGGCGAATCGTGTGCGCCTGCTCATTGCCACACGCGAAACACGCGCCCCGTCAGCGGTCCTTCGATGCTGCGCACATAAGCCAGCGCCACGCGCGCGGCAGGTACGGTTTCGACGCCCGGAAAGAGCGCGCCATATGCAGCCAACGATTCGGTCAGCAGCGTCGGACTCACCGCGTTGATGCGAAGGCCCCGTGGCAGCTCGATCGCCGCAGCCTTCACGAAACCCTCGAGGCCCGCATTCGCTGCCGCCGCATTGCTTCCCCCGCGAACCGGGTCTTCGGCCGCCACGCCCGTGGTCAGCGTGATCGAGCCGCCATCGGCCAGCATGTGTTGTCCCAGCAGCGCAAGCCGCACTTGGCCGAGCAGCTTGTCTTGCAGCCCGATGTTGAAATCGGCCGGTCGCGTTTCAGCGAGCGGCCCGAAGAACAGGCCACCCGCCGCCGAGACGATCGCATCGACACACCCCACCGCCGCATACAGCGCTTCGACGCTCGCATCGCTCGTGATGTCGACCTGCAGGTCACCGCGCATACGCCCTGCCCGCACTACTTCATGCCCGCGCTCGGCCAGCACTCCGGCTACTGCACTGCCTATGGCACCGGTAGCGCCCACAACAAGAATCTTCATGACAGCCTCTTTCAATGAATCGGAAGCGCCATTGTTTTGCGAACGGATAGTTTGATAAATTGCCATCCGGTTCGGCAATTCGAAACTCTGGGTTCTTAATATGGACAAGCTGCGCGCCATGGAAGTCTTCGTCGCGACGGTCGATGCGGGCAGCTTTGCGGCGGCAGCCGAGGCGCTCGATCTCTCGGCCGTGATGGTCGGCAAGCACATCCGCGCGCTCGAAGACCAGTTGGGCGCGCGCCTGCTGGAGCGCACCACGCGGCGCCATGCGCTCACCGAAATCGGTGCGGCCTACCTGGAGCGCTGCCGCGACGTGCTCGCGAGCGTGCACACCGCCGATGGCGTGGCCGAGTCGCTGCGCGCCATGCCGCAAGGTGTGCTGCGCGTCACGGCGCCGGTGGCCTACGGCGCGCACCGGCTCACCCCGGTGATCGGCGACTACATCGCGGCGTATCCGCAGGTGAAGGTGGACCTGGTGCTCAACGATCGCGTGGTCGATCTGGCCGAAGAGGGTTTCGACTGCGGCATCCGATCGGGCGCGGCGGTCGATGAACGCCTCATCGCGCGGCCGCTCGCCCTGGCGCGCATGTTCGCGGTCGCGAGCCCCGCATGGGTCGCGCGCCACGGCCAGCCGAAGCACCCGTCGGACCTCGAGGCTTTTCCGCTGCTGGGCTTCGCCACCTGGGGCCCGGACCATTCATGGCGCTTCACGCGCGACGGCCAGACGGTGCATGTGCCCGTGCGCGGCCCGCTCACCACCAACAACGGGCAGGCGTTGCTGGCGGCCGCGATGGCCGGCGTGGGGGTGATCGTGCAGGCCGATGCGCTGCTCGGCCCCGCCCTGGCCTCGGGCCAGGTGGTTCAGCTGCTTCCGGAGTGGGAACTGCCGACGCGCCAGGTGCACATCATGCGATTGCCCGAGGCGCGGCCGAGCGCCAAGCTGCGCACCTTCGTCGACTTCGTGGTCGAGCGGCTGGGTTGATCAGCGCGTCACGCGGCCCTGCACGCCATCGACCAGCCAGTTCATCTTGAGAATCTGCTCGTCGCTCAGTTGCGCACCCTTGGCGATCACGACGTGGCCCTCGTTGTCGCGCACATCGGCCGCCACCGCGCGAAACGGCTGCAGCTTGCCGGCCGCGATGTCCTGCTGCCGTGTCAGCACTTCCTGCTGCACGGCCTTGGGCACCTTGGTGCCGAAGTCGCCGACGCGGATCATTCCTTCCTTCACGCCGCCCCAGAGGTTGGCGCTCTTCCAGCTGCCGTCGAGCACCGCCTTCGCGCGCTGCGTGTAGTAGCCACCCCACTGGTGGGTGACCGCGACGATCTGCGCATCGGGCGCGATCTTGCGCATGTCGGAGTGGTACGCAATGGCCATCTTGCCGCGCTCCTGCGCCGCGGCCATCACCGCCGTGGAGCCGGTGTGGAAGGCGACGACGTCGGCGTTCTGGTTGAAGAGCGCCATTGCCGCGTCGCGCTCCTTGGGCGGATCGAACCACTCGTTGAGCCACACCACGACCACCTTCGCATTCGGGTTCACCGAGCGCATGCCAAGCGTGAACGCGTTGATGCCCTGCAGCACCTCGGGAATCGGAAAGCCCGCCACATAGCCCGCGACATTCGTCTTCGTCATGCGCCCTGCCGCGATGCCCGCGAGATAGCGGCCTTCGTAGTAGCGCGCATTAGCCGTTGCCACATTCGGCGTCTGCTTGTAGCCGGTGATCGACTCGAACTTCACATCGGGAAAATCGCGCGCCACCTTGAGCGTCGGCTCCATGTAGCCGAAGCTGGGCGTGAAGATCAGCTGGTTGCCCTGCTGCGCGAGGTCGCGGATCACGCGCTCGGCATCGGCGCCTTCGGCCACGTTCTCGACGAAGGTGGTCTTCACCTTCGCACCGAGCGCCGCATCGACGGCCTTGCGGCCCTCCTCATGCTGGCGCACCCAGCCGGCATCGGTGACCGGCGCGACGTAGACGAAGCCGATCTTCAGCGGCGCCTTCGGTGCCTGCGGTTGCGAAAAAGCGGGAGATAGAAAACAGGCGGCTGCCCACGCCAGAACGGCGCGGCCCGCGAGGTTTTTGTACATGGTGGTCCTCTACATGGCCCCGGAAAAGCAAAAACCCGCAGCCGGCCGGGACGCCCAGCTGCGGGGTGCGGATTTTAGGGCAGGCCCTGGCGCGAGGCGTTTCTCAGTGCAGCGGCGACGCATCGACCTGCACATGCTGCCGCACAGCCTCCAGCAGCAGCGTGGCCAGCCGGCCCACGGGCGCTTCGGCGTTGGCCTGCGCGCGATAGAGCGCCATCGACATCTGGGGCAGTGCCGGCAGGCCGATCGCCGTGCGGTCGATGGCACGCACATGCGAGGGCAGCCCAAAAGGTGTGCGCACGGTCAGGCCGAGGCCCGCCGAGCTGGCCGCCCACAGGGCCGCGAGGCTGGCGCTCGTGAACGCGTGGCGCCACGGCACGCCGGCGCGGTCGAGCGCCTTGGTGACGATGTCGCGCAGCGGGCACGGCGCGTCGAGCAGCACCAGCGGCAGCGGCTCCTTGGACTTGCGCGCGCCGCGACTTCCGCCTTCGCGGCGCTCTCGCTCCTTCCACCAGGCCGCATCGAGCGCGCCGCCGGATGCGGGGCCGATCCATTGCAGCGGCAGGCGCGCCACGCGCTCGGCATGCAACGACGGCGGCTGATCGCCTGCGTCCCACGCCAGAGCGAGGTCCAACTGCCCGAGTTCCAGCCGCTCGCGCAACTCGCTGCTGCGCGCCACGCAGGCCTCGATGCGCACCTTGGGATGCGCGCGCGCAAAGCGTCCGAGCACCGCGGGCAGCAGCGTCTCGCCGAAGTCTTCCTGCAGGCCGAGCCGCACCCAGCCCTGCAGGTCGGCGCCGCGCATGGCGGCGCTCGCCTCTTCGTTGAGTTCGAGCATGCGGTGGGCGTAGGCCAGCAGGGTTTCGCCGGCGTCGGTGAGCTCCAGCCCGCGGCCGGCCTTGCGGAACAGCACGGTGCCGGCCTGCGCCTCCAGCTTCTTGAGTTGCGCGCTCACCGCGGAGGTCGAGCGGCCCAGCCGGTCGGCGGCCCGGGCATAGCTGCCGAGCGCGATGCCGGTGGAAAAGCTGCGCAGCACGTCGAGATCGAACATCACCTGGGACATGGATTCATCCTTTTCTGATCGTCCTGTTTTTCTGGACGGTTCACTCATTATTTTCTGATTTTCAAAACCTTGGCAACGACGGAGACTTCGCCGCACCATGACCCATTCGCCTCTTTCCCCTTCGTACTCGCCCCGCCACCGCTGGAAGGTGCTGGCCGCGGGCGTCGCCGCCAACGCGGCGTTCTCTGTGGCTTTCAGCGGCATCCCGATGACCGCCGTGCTGATGCGCACCGGCTACCAGCTGGACAACGCGACGCTCGGCCTCGTGCTCGGCCTCATGGGCCTGGGCATCGCGGTGAGCGAACTGCCATGGGGCTTGCTGACCGACCGCTGGGGTGATCGGCCAGTGCTGCTGATCGGGCTCGGCAGCACCGCGATCGCGCTCGTGGCAATGGCGCTCCGGGCCGCGCCGAGCGGGCAGCACATCCCCGGGCTCGGCTGGCTCGCCGCGGGCCTGCTGCTGGTCGGCCTGCTGGGCGGCAGCGTCAACGGTGCGAGCGGCCGTGCGGTGATGACGTGGTTCGAAGCAGGCGAACGCGGGCTCGCAATGAGCATCCGCCAGACCGCCGTGCCATTGGGTGGCGGCATCGGGGCGCTGGTGCTGCCGTTCGTCGCACTGCACTTCGGCTTTGCCGCGCTCTACGGCCTGCTGGCGCTGCTGTGCGCACTGAGTGCATTGATGAGCTGGGCGTGGGTGCACGAGCCGCCGATCGCGCCGCGCACCAAGGCCAACGTCGCCGAAGCGGCGATCGCATCGAAGACCGGCCCGCTGCGCGATGCGCGTGTCTGGCGCATCGTGCTGGGCATCGGCATTCTTTGCGCGCCGCAGTTCGCGGTGCTGTCCTTCGGCACGGTCTTCCTACACGACTTCGGCCATGCGGGCCTCGCGACGATCACCGCCACCATGGTCTTCACGCAGGTGGGCGCGATGGCGATGCGCGTGTGGAGCGGCCGCTGGACCGACCGCCGCCGCAACCGCCCGGCCTACCTGCGCGCCTGCAGCGCACTCAGCGTGGCGCTGTTCGCCGCGCTCGCGGTGCTGGTGATGGCCGCGGGCACGCACACCGCCGATTCATTGGCGCTGCGCATCGCGCTGGTGGTGTTGCTGGGAGTGAGCGGCGTCTGCGTATCGGCCTGGCACGGCGTGGCCTACACCGAGCTCGCCACGCTGGCCGGCGCGGCGCGCGCCGGCACCGCGCTGGGCATGGCGAACACCAGCGTGTTCCTGGTGTGCTTCGTCACGCCCTTTTCCATTCCGCACCTGCTCGCACTGCAGGGCTGGCCGATGGTGTGGCTTGCGGCCAGCGCCTGTGCGCTGGTGGCGATGCCGCTGCTGGTGCCGCGGCAGGCCGCTGCCGATCAGAAAGTCGCGAAGACGGCGTTGAGCCGGTCCACGTAGGCGCGCTTGGCGGCGGTGTCGATGAAGCTGCCTTCGAAGCTGTTGGCCGCGAGCTGCCAGGCGTGCCGCACGCCGAGGCCGGTGGCGGCGAAGGTCTGCGTGAAGTTCTGGTTCATGTAGCCGCCGAAGTAGGCAGGGTCGTCCGAGTTGACCGTGGCGACCAGCCCCGCATCGAGCAACGCGCCGAGGTTGTGCTGCGCGAGGTCCGGGAACACGCAGAGCTTGAGGTTCGACAGCGGGCACACGGTGAGCGGAATGCGGTCTTGCGCGAGCCGCTTCATCAGCGCCGGGTCTTTGGCGCTCTGCACGCCGTGGTCGACGCGCTCGACCTTGAGCACATCGAGCGCGCTCCACACGTACTCGGGCGGGCCCTCTTCCCCGGCATGCGCGACCAGGCGCAGGCCCAGCTCGCGGCAGCGTGCGAACACGCGGGCGAATTTCTCGGGCGGATGGCCGACCTCGCTCGAATCGAGGCCGACGCCGATGAACTTGTCGCGGAACGGCAGCGCCTGCTCCAGCGTTTCGAAAGCCTCTTCTTCGCTCAGATGGCGCAGGAAGCACAGGATGAGCGATGCGCTCACGCCCAGCCTGGGCTGCGCATCGACGCACGCGCGGTGCAGGCCGTCGATCACCGTTTCCATCAGCACGCCGCGCGCGGTGTGCGTCTGCGGGTCGAAGAACATCTCGGTGTGCACCACGTTGTCGGCCGCGGCGCGTTCGAGATAAGCCCAGGCCATGTCGTAAAAGTCCTGCTCCTTCAGCAGCACGCTGGCGCCGGCGTAGTAGATGTCCAGAAAGCTCTGCAGGTTGGTGAAGGCGTAGGCGCGGCGCAGGTCCTCGACGCTGGCATACGGAATGGCCACGCCGTTGCGCTGTGCGAGCGCGAAGATCAGCTCGGGTTCGAGCGAGCCTTCGATGTGCATGTGCAGCTCGGCCTTGGGCATGGCGCGCAGCAGCTCGGGGAGGCGGTCGGCGGGGATCTGGTCGAAACGGTTGTCGTAGGCGGGGCGGAAGTCGGTCATGGCGTGGGCGTCTGCGTTGTGATCCCGCACAGCATAAGCGCAGCCGTCGCGCAGCCATCGCCCGAAGGCGCCCTACGCCGGATCGGGAAAACGGCTACTTGCGCTTCTCCCCTGGAACGCCTACCTTGGCGAACTGCGCCAGCTCCTTGGTTGCGATGCACTACGCAGGTCAATGAATCCACCAGGTTCCAGAAAATTCCGTATTGGCTTGCACACACGCCTGAGCCTTGGCGTTGCCGCCGTGGTGCTGGCAGCCACATTCGCCGTAGCCACCGTTGCACTGCAATTCGTCAAGACCAGCATGCGGGAGTCGATTGCCAAGGACGAGTTCGCGCGCGTCTCGGCCCTGGCGGATGCGGTAGACCAAAAGTTCGTCAGCCGGCGCACGCTGCTCAAGACCTTCGGCGACAGCGCGGAGGCGCTGCAGCTGCCGGATGCGGCGCCGTTGCAGGCCTTCCTGGAGCGCCACAAGTCCTTGCGCGAGGCGTTCGACAACGTGTCCTTCATCGACATGCAAGGCAACCTGGTGGCCAACCTCAACGGCGCCGACCCGATCGGCCGGGTGAATCTCAAGGATCGCGCGTATTTCCAGGACACGGTGGCCGCCAAGGCGGGCGTGACCTCGCAGCCCTACCGCAACCGGATCAACGGCCTGGCGCAGGTGGCGATCACCGAGCCGGTCCTGGACGAAGAGGGCCAGGTGCAGTTCGTGATCAGCGGCTCCATCAACCTGAAGGACCGCAACATCCTCGGTGAGTTGGCCGGCGTGAGGTTCGGCGACACCGGATACCTGTTCATCACCACGACGGACGGCGTCGTGATCGACCATCCGCGCGAAGAGCGGGGTTCCAATGCAGCGAGCCCGGACACGGCGCGCAACCCCGAGATCGAACGCGCGATCGCGGGCTTCGAAGGTGCGACCGAGGGCGTCAACCGCGCGGGCGTGCACGGCCTCTATGCCTTCAGGCGCTTGCGGCAGGCCGACTGGATCATGGGCGCCATGTATCCGCGCGACGAGGCGTTTGCGCACGTCGATGCCATCGAGCGCGCGGCCTGGGCGGGGGCTCTCGTGCTCGCGCTGCTGGCCGGGGCGATCGCGCTGGCCGTCGTGCGGCGGCAGCTCAAGCCCGTCACGGCGTTGCACCGGCACATGCTGGACGCGCAGGCCGCACCGGCCGAGGTGGCGGCGCTGCGCAAATACACCAACGATGAAATCGGCGACCTGTCGCGCACCTTCGACCGCCTGATGCGGCAGCGGCAGGCGAGCGAGAAGTTCCTGCGCGACATCACCGACAACCTCCCCGCCATGGTCTCGCATGCCGATGCGCAGGGCCGCTACACCTTCGTGAACGCCCGCCTGTGCGAGAAGCTGGGCCAGGGCGCGGCGCAGCTCATCGGGCAGCCGGTGCAGAGCATGAACAGCCCCGGCGACGATGCGGCCCTTGCAGCGGGCCTCCAGCGCGTGGCGGCGGGCAAGCCGGTCACCTTCGAGCGGCGCGATGCGTCGGGGCCCGATGGGCAGGAGCACTTCTTCCAGACCGACCTGATCCCCGACCTCGACCAGGCCGGGCAGTACCGCGGCTACTACGCCATGACCTTCGACGTGACGGAGCACAAGCGCACCGAGGCCAGCCTGGCGCACAGCGAGGCAAAGGTCCGCACCATCGCGGACAACATTCCGGCACTGGTGTCGCACGTCGATGCGTCGTTGCACTACACCTTCGTGAACGCCCACATCAAGGCGCTGCACCGGAAGGATTCGATGGTCGGCCAGTCGATGCCCGAGGTGCGCGGGCCGACGGATTTCGCCGTCGTCGAGCCCTGGATCCGGCGCGCCCTGGCGGGCGAGACGGTGGTCATCGAGAAGAACGGCGACCCGGCGCTCGGCGTCGGCGACCGCACCTACAAGGCCCACTACATTCCCGACCAGGACGCGAGCGGCGCGGTGCAGGGCGTCTTCGCGATGACCTTCGACATCACCGACGAAGTGAACGTGCGCAAGGCCCTGACCGAGCAGCAGAAGCGGCTGCGCGACGTGACCGACAGCATTCCCGCCCTGGTCGGCTATTTCGACAGCGAGGAGAACTGCCTCTACGCCAACAACCGCGCGCGGCAGTGGGCGGACCATGGCGACCGTCCGCTGGACGGCGTCACGCTGCGGTCGGCCCTGGGCGAATCGATGTACAGGCAGCACGCGCCGTACATCCCCGTGGTGCTCGCGGGCAAGCAGGTGCGCTTTCCCGTTCATGCGCCGCTGCATGGCAGGGACGGCTACTTCCAGGCGCACCTGATACCGGACAAGGACCTCGCGGGCCGCGTGCTGGGGTTCTACCTCATGACCTTCAACATCACGGCGCTGAAGCAGGCGGAGCTGCAGCGCACCGAGAGCGAGGAACGTCTGCGCACCATCACCGACAACCTGCCCGCGCTCATCACCTACATCGATCGCGAGGAGAAAGTGGCCTTCGCCAACGGCACCTACCGAGAGTGGCTCGATGTCGAGCCCGCGGAGCTTCTGGGCCGCCACATCAGCGAAGTGGCTGGCTTCGAGTTCTATTCCATGCGCAAGGGCATGATCGCGCGGGCGCTGGGCGGTGAGCGGGTCGAGTTCGATGCAGAGACCAAGACAAAGGATCAGGTTCGGGTGACCCGCACGAGCTACGTGCCCGACAAGGCGGCGGATGGAACGACCCGCGGCATCTTCTCGCTGAGCCTCGACATCACCGCGCTGAAGGCCGTGGAGAACCAGCTGATCGAACTGGCCCGGCTCGACACGCTCACGGGCCTGCCGAACCGGCTCGCCTTGAACGAGCTCCTGCCCGCGGCGATCCTGCGCGCGCAGCGCACGGGAAGCGCGATGGCCCTGATGTTCCTGGACATCGACGCATTCAAGTCCATCAACGACACCCTGGGCCATGCGAGCGGCGACAGCGTGCTGACCGAATACGCCGACCGGCTGCGGGCCAGCGTGCGAAGCACCGACACCGTGGCGCGGCTTGCGGGGGACGAGTTCATCGTCGTGCTGGAGAACCTGCATGCGCGGGAGGCGGCGGCGGCCGTGGCGCAGAAGATCCTCGATCGGGTCCGCGCTCCCGCGTTCCGCATCGACGGCCGGTCGCTGCGGGTCACGACCAGCATCGGCGTGGTATTTCGCGAAGGGGACATTGCCTCCTTCACTGCCGAGGAATTGCTGGCCCGTGCGGACAGCGCGCTCTATGCGGCAAAGTCGGCGGGGAGGAACAGGTTCGAGTTTTCCGTCTGATTCATCGCCTGCATTCCGCGGCTCCGGCCGCAGCGCGTTCCACGCCATCGGGCGCCGGAACAGAACCGCCAGAACAAGAGGAACCATTGCATGACATCCACCGAAGTCACCACACCCGAACAACTGCTGACCGAACTCGCCGCCCAGAGCCGCATGCCGATCGCGCGCATCGGCCAGGCGCTGATGTCGCTGGGCATGATCACCGACGAGCAGCTGCGCACCGCGCTCGCGCAGCAGCAGCTCACTCCCCAGGTGCCCCTGGGCGAAACGCTGGTGCGCATGGGCTTGGTCAGCCGCGCCCAGCTGCAGACGGCGCTGGTGCACAAGATGGGCTACCCGCTGGTGAACCTGCACCTGTTCGCGCCGGCCGCGGAGGCCCTGCGCAAGATCGGCCACGCCGCGGCCCAGCGGCTCCAGGTGATGCCGCTGATGCTGCACGAGGGGCGCCTGGTCGTCGCATTGGACGACCCCGCCAGCCGGCACGCCGCGATCGACGAGGTGGAGTTCATCGCCCAGGTGAAGGTGATTCCGGTCCTCGGCAAATGCCTCGACCTGGACGGCGTGCTGCAACGAGCCTACGAGAAACTCGGCGAGCCCGCGGCGGCGCGCTCGGCCAGCCTCGATCCGATGCGGCCGCTGGAGTTCGACATGGCCGGCACCAGCGAGCTGCTCGAAACGCTCGAGAAGGAGGGCCGCTCGGTCGCCGCCAGCACCGAGGCGCCGATCGAGCAATCGGACAACTCGCTCGTGCGCATGATCAACAGCATGATCCTGGAAGCGCACCGCGAGGGCGCATCGGACATCCACATCGAAAGCTCGCCAGGCAACGACAAGACCCGCATCCGGTTTCGCCGCGATGGGCGGCTCTACACCTACCTGGAGCTTCCCTCCAGCTACCGCAACGCGGTGGTCGCGCGCATCAAGATCATGTGCGACCTGGACATCAGCGAGAAGCGCAAGCCGCAGGACGGCAAGATCAACTTCGGCAAGTACTCGCCGCAGCACCGCATCGAGCTGCGCGTGGCCACCATCCCGACCAACAACGGCCTCGAGGACGTGGTCATGCGCATCCTTGCGTCCGCCAAGCCCATTCCGATGAGCCAGCTGGGCCTGTCGCCGCGCAATCTCGCGCAGCTCACCCAGGCCATCGAGCGCCCCTACGGCATGGTGCTGTGCGTGGGGCCGACGGGTTCGGGCAAGACCACCACGCTGCATTCGGCGCTGATGCACATCAACACGCCCGAGCGAAAGATCTGGACCGCGGAAGACCCCATCGAGATCACGCAGGCGGGCCTGCGGCAAGTGCAGGTCAACCCCCGCATCGACTGGACCTTTGCCAAGGCGCTGCGGGCCTTCGTGCGCGCCGATCCCGATGTGATCATGGTGGGCGAAATCCGCGACGCGGAGACCGCCGGAACCGCCATCGAGGCCTCATTGACCGGCCACCTCGTGCTCTCGACCCTGCACACCAACAGCGCCCCCGAGACCGTGACCCGCCTGCTGGACATGGGCATGGACCCCTTCAATTTCGCCGACTCGCTGCTGGCGGTGCTGGCGCAGCGGCTGGTGCGGCGCCTGTGCAGCCAGTGCACCACCAGCGCGCCCGCGAGCCCGGAAAAGGTCGAGGAACTGCTGGCCGACTACATGCACGCCTTCGGCGCGGAGTCCCCCCCCGCCGAGCGCAAGGCCGTGCACGACGACTGGATCGCACGCCATGGGCACGACGGCCGGCTGCACACCTTCACCAGCACCGGATGCCCGCATTGCGGGGACACCGGCTTCAAGGGCCGCGTCGGCATCCACGAGCTGATGGTGATGTCCAAGACCCTTCGCCGCCTGGTGCAGGGCGGCGCGCGCGCCGAGGAACTGCAGCAGGCGGCGCTGCGCGAAGGCATGCGCACGCTGCGTCAGGACGGCATCGAGAAGGTGCTGGCCGGACAGACGAGCATCGAGGAAGTCCGCGCGACCAGCAATGTGTGAGTGACCGGGTGAGCGGGACCGGCGGGGCGCACCCGCCGCGTCAGGCGGTGCCCCACGCCACGGCCGGCAATGCGGCAATGGCGGGCTTCGCGAAGAAGTAGCCCTGGAACAGATCCACACCCAGCGCGTGGAGCGCCTCGACTTCTTCCGACACCTCGACGCCTTCGGCCACCACCCGGATGTTCAGCTCTGCGCAGGTGCCGACGAAGCCCTTCACGATGGCCAGGCGGACCGGGTCGGCGTGGATGTTGCGCACCAGGCTCATGTCGATCTTGACCACATCGGGCTGGAAGCCCGCGAGCAGCTCGAAGCCCGCGTAGGCGGCCCCGAAATCGTCGATGGCCGAGGTGAAGCCGTGGTGCCTGAAGGACTTGAAGACGGCCGCAAGGCCGGGCAGGTCGGTCACCCGCTCGCCCTCGGTGACTTCGAACATCAGGCGATTCACCGGGAAATTGCAGTGATCCGCGGCGGCCATGGCCGTGCGAAAGCACTGGGACTGCCCGGCAACGTCGTTGGGCAGCACGTTGAGGCTGAGCCTGGACCCCATGCCAAGGGCCGCGGCCATCTCGATGGCCTTGACCCGGCAGGCCTCGTGAAAGGCAAAGCGCTGGGAGGCATCCACACCGGCGAGCACCTCGCCGGCGCCTTGCCCCGAGAGGCCTCGCACCAGGGCCTCATGCGCGAAAACCTCGTGCCGCGCGAGGTCGACAATCGGCTGGAACGCCATGGTGAACGCCGAACCGAAGCCGGGAAAGCAGGCATCGGCCAGGGTTTGGGTGGTCACGGACATGGGCCTCGCGGGTTGGCGGGAAGGTTTTTTCGGGGGGAGATGCAGCGCGATGACTGTAAGCGCTTTTTGGGTCCCGGTCGCCCTCTCGCTGGCGCCCACCGCCCGGCGTCGTGGCGTTCCTGAAACGAAAGGCCCCTTTGCTCGGCGCCTGGCCGCGCCATGAGCCGCGAAACCAGCCCCCGCCGACGCGGCGACCGGGATCAATCGACCCGGATGTTCCGCGCCCTCACCAACGCACTCACCCGGCCTGTCTCGTCCTGCACGAACTTCGAGAACGCCTCGGGCGTGGAGCCCGCGGGCTCCAGCCCCAGTTGCAGCAACTTCTGCTTCACCGCGGGATCGTTGACCGCCGCCTGCACCGCCTTGCCCAACCGCTGCACGACGTCGGGCGGCGTGCCCCTGGGCAGGAACACGCCGTTCCACTCGACCACGTTGTAGCCCGCGAGGCCCGACTCGGCGAGCGTCGGTGTGTCGGGCAGCCCGGGCACCCGCTTCGCGGAACTCACGGCCAGCGCGCGCAGCTTGCCCGACTTGACGTAGCCCAGCGTCGAAGCCACGTTGCCGAAGTACGCCGAGACCTGCTCGCCCATCACGTCGGTCAGCGCGGGCGCGCCGCCCTTGTACGGCACGTGCATCAGGTTGACCTTGGCCTGTTCGTTCAGCGCCTCCCCCGCCAGGTGCGAGCCGGTGCCGCCGCCGGCCGATGCGAAGCTCAGCTTGCCGGGGTTCTTGCGCGCGAAGTCCAGGAACTCCGCGACCGTCCTGTACGGCGCGGTGGCGGGCACGACGAGGATCTGCGGCGCGGTGGCCACCAGCGACACGGGAATGAAGTCCCTGGCCGCATCGAACTGCAGCTTGCGCAGCGACGGATTGACCGAGAAGGCCGAGGCGTCGTAGAGCACGGTGTAGCCGTCGGCCGGTGCCTTTGCCACGTTGTCTTCGCCGATCACGCCACCGGCGCCCGGCTTGTTGTCGATGACGATCTGCTGGCCCAGCGCGATGCTCATCTGCTGCGCGACCACGCGCGCGGTGTTGTCCGCGCCGCCGCCCGCGGCATACGGCACCACCATGCGGATCGGCTTGTCGGGCCATGCGGCCCAGCCCAGCAGTGGAAGGCAGGCGGCAAGGGCGGCGATCGATTTCAGGGCGTGTCTCTTCTTCATTCGGATGTCTCGGGTGTCGTCGTTTCAGGAAAGCCGTAGAGCAGCGCCGGGTTCTCCACGAGCACGCGGCGGCGCGTGGTTTCGTCGGGCACCCACGTGCCCAGCAGGTCGAACAGCACCGCGTCGTCGGGCTTGGCCGCCGGCTCGGTGGGATGCGGCCAGTCGCTGCCCCACACCACGCGCTCGGGGGCCTGGCGAACCCAGGCCTGCGCGACGGCTGCGGTATCGGCATAGGCGCCGGCGGCGCCTGTCTTCGAATCGAGGTAGGGGCCGGAGAGCTTCACCCACGTGCGGCCGTTATCGCGCAGCCGGCTCACCACATCGAACGCGGGATGCGAGAGCGCATCGGGCAACGGCAGGCGCGCGAGATGGTCGAAGACGATCGTGCACGGCAGCCGCGCGAGCAGGTCCGCGTGCGCTGCGATCTGGTCTGCGCTCCAGTGCAGTTGCACATGCCAGTCGAACGCATGCACGCGCTGCGCGAGCGGCTCGACCATCGAGAAATCGGTCGCCGCATTGGCCGGCGTGTAGAGCGTGAAGCGGATGCCGCGAATGCCGCCTGCGTGCAGCCGCTCGAGTTCGGCGTTGCTCACATCGGGGCGGACCACCGCGATGCCACGCGTGTTCGCGGCGCCGAGTACGCGAATCGCGTCCAGCGTCACGCTGTTGTCGGTGCCATGCACGCGCGGCTGCACGACGACCGTGCGCTGCGTGCCGATGCGTTGCTGCAGCAGGCGGTAGTCGCCGGCCGTGGCGTTGTCGACCATCGCATCGGCCGAGCCGTGCAGCGCGAAGCGGCGGTCGTAGACGTGCATGTGCGCGTCGCACGCGCCCGCCGGCGCCGCGCTGGTGGGTTTGCGCGTGCCGCTGCTGTGGGGGTAGACGACGTCCATTCGGCGTCAGTCTGCCGCGTTCGTGGCTCTGAGCACCCGGCCCGTGTGCTGCCCCAACGTCGGCGCGGCAAAGGGCTCGGGGCCCGGCGTGCGGCCGAACTGCACCGCACGCGTGAATCCTCGGTACGAGCCAAGCGTGGGATGCGCGAAGTTCGCGACCATGTCCTCGGCCAGCACCTGCTCGTTGTCGAACATGTCCTCGACCGTGCGGGCCGCCGCGCAGGGCACCTCTTCGCCGAACAGTTCTTCCCATTCGAGCGCGGTGCGCGCAGCCAGCGCCTCGCGCAGGCGCGGAACGATCTCGGCGAAATGCTGCGCGCGCTTGCGCACCGAGTCGTAGCGCTCGTCGGCCGCGAGCTCGGTCAGGCCCACCTTGGCGCACAGCGCCTGCCAGAAGTGCGGCGTGTTGGCCGAGATGTAGATGTGGCCTTCGCGCGTCGGATGCAGGCCGGTGATGCCGCCCGAGCGCATGTCGCGCCCCACATCCTTCGGCTCGCCCTCGGCCCACACCATGCGCGCCGATTGCATCGTGAGCGCGGAGCGCAGCAGCGACACGCCGACGAACTGGCCCTCCCCGCTCTTCTCGCGCTCGTACAGCGCCGAGGCCACGCCGGCGGCCACCAGTGCGGCTGCGTAGTAGTCGACCACCGAGCCGTAGATGATCTCGGGCGGCTCGCCGCGCTTGCCCTGCAGTGCGCACATGCCGGTCATGCTCTGCAGCACCTGGTCGTAGCCCGCCTTCTCGCGCAGCGGACCGGTCTCGCCATAGCCCGTGAGGCTGCAGTAGATGAGCCGCGGATTGATCGCCTTCAGCTGGTCGTACGCAATGCCCAGCCGCGGCGGCACGCTGGGCCGGAAGTTGTGCACCAGCACGTCGGCGGTGCGCACCAGCGCCATCAGCGCGGCAAGGTCTTGCACATTTTTCAGGTCGAGCACCACGCCGAGCTTGCTGCGGTTCACGCCGATGAAGGCGCGGCTCTCGGCCTCGAGCGTCGAGGGGTACTTGCGCAGGTTGTCGCCCGTCGGCGGTTCGATCTTGATGACCTCGGCGCCCTGGTCGGCCAGCAGCGAACAGCCGTAGGGGCCCGCGATGTAGGCGCTCAGGTCGAGCACGCGCACGCCGCTGAGCGGCCCCGCGGGGCCGTTGCGCGCGGGCAGGCGTGTGTCGTCGTGCGGGGCGTCGAGACTCATGGATCGTTCTTTCTTCTTCAATGCTCAGTCGGCGGTGATGTTCTGCTGCTTGGCCAGCTTCTTCCAGCGCTCCACGTCTTCGGCGATGACCGTGCCGAACTGCGCGGGCGTGAGCGGCGTGGCAATGGCGCCTTCGCGCAGGAAGTTGGCCGTGATCTCGGGCTTGGCCAGGATCTTGTTGACCGTCGCATTGAGCTTGGCGACCACCTCGGGCGGCGTGCCCGCGGGTGCCAGCAGGCCCCACCAGAGCTCGAATTCGTAGCCGGGCACGGCGGTGGAAAGCGGCGTGAGGTCCGGCGCGATCGGGCTCGGCTTGAGGCTGGTGATGCCGACCGCGCGCAGCTTGCCGGCACGCACCATCGGCAGCAGCGACGGCCCGCTCGAAATCAACAGCTGCGTCTGGTTGCCCACGAGGTCGGTCACGGCCGGGCCCATTCCCTTGTAGGGAATGTGCGCGATCTGCAGGTCGCCCACCTTGGCCTTGAGCAGCTCGGTGCCGAACTGGTTGACGCTGCCCGTGCCGGACGACGCATAGTTGTACTGCCCCGGCTTCGCCTTGATGGCCGCGATGAGCTCGGCCGGCGTCTTGGCCGGAAACTCGTTGTTCACCGCGACGATGAACGGCCCCTTGGCGAACATGGCGATGGGCGCGAAGCCCTTGACCGGATCGAACGGCAGCTTCGACTGCACGGCCGCATTGGTCGTCATGCTCGACGACACCGCCATCAGCGTGTAGCCGTCGGGCGTGGCCCTGGCGACCTGCCCGGTGCCGGTGTTGCCGCTCGCGCCGGGGCGGTTGTCGATGATCACCGGTTGCTTGAGTTCATCGCCCAGCTCCTTGGCCACCTGCCGCGCAAAGGTGTCGTTCGAGCCGCCTGCCGGATAGGGCACGACGATGGTGATGGTCTTGGCCGGATACGCGGCCTGCGCGAATGCGCTGCCGCTCACGAAGCAACCGCTGGCGACGGTCGCCACAACAAGCGTGCGCAGGCGAAACAACGGGGAAATCTTCATCTGTCTTGTCTCCTGATTTTTTTTAAAGGAAGCGGAACGCTCAGCCCGGCAACAGCCCCAGGCTGCGCGCGCTCGCGACGATGGCGCGTGCGCGGATCACGAAAGGGATGTCGATCATTTTTCCGTCGACCACGTAGGCGCCCACGCCCTTGGCATCGGCGTCGCGGGCGGCCTCGACCACCTTGCAGGCGTGAGTGATTTCTTCGTCGGTGGGCCGAAACACCTCGTTGACGATCGCGATCTGGCTCGGGTGGATGCAGGTCTTGCCGAGATAGCCGAGGTTGCGCGACAGCATGGCCTCGGCGCGGAACCCTTCGGCATCGCGGATGTCCGCGAACGCGCCGTCGTAGGCGTAGACGCCCGCCTCGCCCGCGGCAATGCGCATCGCGAACATCGCCTGCTGGATCGCGGCCGGCTCGCGACGCGCGATGCCCAGCGGTTCGAACAAATCGCCCAGCCCCAGCTGCAGACCCGCCACGCGCGGATGCGCCATCGCAAGCTGCGCGGCGGTGCGCAGTGCCGAAGGCGCCTCGATGTTCAGCAGCAGGCCGATGGGCGTGCGCACACCGTTGGCCTGCTCGGCGCGCTCGATGGCCTCGACCGCGGCACGCACATGCGCCGGGCTCTCGGGCTTGGGAATGTTGACGAGGTGCACGCCGGGTTGGGCAACCGCCGCAATGTCGTCCGCGAAATGCGGCGTGTCCATCGCGTTGACGCGAACGATCACGGTCTTGCCCGATGCGGCCGGCTCGCCGCTCTGCAGCAGTCGGCGAACGGCATCGCGGGCCTCGCCCTTGCGAGGCTCGGACACCGCATCTTCCAGGTCGAAACACACGCCATCGGCCGCACCGCCCAGGGCCTTGGCGAACAACTCGGGGCGCGTTCCGGGAACGAACAGTTTGCTTCTCATGCGCCGCAGTGTGCGCAGCGCATGAGAAAAGAAAAACACATGCTTTCTATGATCAGTTCATAGAAAATCTATCTTCATGGAAACCGCCTACCTGCAAAGCTTTCTCCTGGTGGTGGAGTCGGGCTCGATGTCCGAAGCGGCACGCCGGCTCGACCTGACACCCGCGGCCGTGGCACAGCAGATACGCACGCTGGAGCGCGAGCTCAACGCGCCGCTGCTGGCGCGCGCGGGCCGCACGGTGCAGCCGACCGAGGCGGGCCACCTGCTGGTGCAGCGTGCGCGCAACCTGCTGCGCGAGGTGGGCGATATCAAGACGCTGTTGAACAGCGACGCGGCCGGCGGCGAGCTGCTCATCGGCACCATCAACACGGCCATCCACAGCCTGCTGCCCGACATCCTCGCGCGCTTCGTGAAGACGCATCCAGGGGTGAAGGTGTTCCTGCAATCGGGCACGACGGCCACGCTTCACAAGGCGGTGCAGCAGGGCGAGCTCGATGCGGCCGTGTGCCTCTATCCACCGTATGCACTCGCCAAGACCTTCGACTGGTCGCTGCTGCGCGAGGAACCGCTGGTGCTGCTGGCGCCCAGCCGGCTCGCCAGGCGCGATCCGCACGAGTTGCTGCGAACCTCGCCGCTCATCCGCTACGACCGCGCGCTCGGCGGCGGCAAGCAGGCCGACCGGTACCTGCGCACCGCGGGCATCGTGCCGCAGGAACGCTTCGAGCTCAGTTCGCTGCTGGCGATCGCGATGATGGTCGACCGGGGGCTGGGCGTTTCGCTGGTGCCCGACATCGCATCGCCGCTGCTCGAAGGGCAGCGCGTCGCGAAGATTGCGCTGCCGCTGCCTTCGGAGCCGCGGCGCTTCGGCATCCTGTGGCTGCGCGCCTCGCCCCGGCAGCGGCTGATACGGGGGTTCGTCGACAGCGCGGAGATCGTCGTTGCGGGGAAGCGGTCAAGGCCTCGCTGAAACGCTCCCGAGGATAAAAAAAGGGCCGCCCTGGGCGACCCTCCGTGTCCGCATGGCCGGGGCGATTACTTCTTGTCGCCGCCCGGCACCTTGCCTTCGACGCCCTTGACGTAGAAGTTGATGCCCGTCAGGAACTTGTCGTCGGCCACCGCGTCCTTGGCGACCACTTCCTTGCCGTCCTGGCCGAGGATCGGGCCCTTCCAGATCACGAAGCTGCCGTCCTTCAGGCCCTTCTTCACTTCCTCGACCTTGGCCTTGGTTTCGGCCGGCACGTCCTCGGCGATCGAGACGAGGTCGATGGCGCCTTCCTTCACGCCCCACCAGGCCTGGCCGGTCGCCCACTTGCCGTCCAGCGCGTCCTGCGTGGCCTTGATGTAGTACGGCGCCCAGTTGATGGTGGCCGAGCCCAGGTGGGCCTTGGGGCCGTAGGCGGTCATGTCCGAATCCCAGCCGAAGGCGCGCTTGCCCTTCTCTTGTGCGGTCTTGAGCACGGCGGGCGAGTCGGTGTTCTGGAACAGCACGTCGGCGCCGCCGTTGATGAGCGCAGTGGCCGCTTCGGTTTCCTTCGGCGGGCTGAACCATTCGTTGACCCACACGACCTTGGTGGTGATCTTCGGGTTGACCGACTGCGCGCCCAGCGTGAAGCTGTTGATGTTGCGCAGCACTTCGGGAATCGGCACCGAGCCGACCACGCCCAGCGTGTTGCTCTTGGTCATGGCACCGGCAATGACGCCGGCCATGTAAGCGCCTTCATAGGTGCGGCTGTCGTAGGTGCGCATGTTGTCGGCCGTCTTGTAGCCGGTGGCATGCTCGAACTTCACGTCCTTGCTGTCGGTCGCGACCTTGAGCATGGGCTCCATGTAGCCGAAGGTGGTGCCGAAGATCAGCTTGTTGCCCTGGCCGACCATGTCGCGGAACACGCGCTCGGCATCGGCGCCTTCGGGCACGCTTTCCACGAAGGTGGTCTTGATCTTGTCGCCGAATTCCTTCTCGAGCGCCTTGCGGCCGTTGTCGTGCGCGAAGGTCCAGCCGCCGTCGCCCACCGGGCCGATGTATGCGAATGCGATGTTGAGCGGCGCGGCCGGGGCCGGTGCGGCTGCAGCGGGGGCCGGAGCAGGCGCGGGGGCCGCGGCCGGTGCTGCCGCTTCTTCTTTCTTGCCGCAGCCGATCAGGGCCGCCGAAGCGACCGCAGTGAGGGCAGCCAGCTTGAGCAGGGAGCGCTTGTTCAGATCATTCATTGTCGGAAATCCTCGGTAAGGACAGGTTGGCGGGAAAACGAAAAACGCGATTATGAGCCGGGGTAGAACGGTTTCCCTATGGAAGCCGGCATGTTGATGCGAATGAACGCCGGGTTGCGCGAGATCAGCGCCAGCACCACGATGGGCGCGATGTACTGCAGCATGCTGAGGAACTGGGGCGGTACGTCGACGCCGCTGCTCTGCAGGTGGAAGCCCAGCATCGAGACGCCGCCGAAGAGATAGGCGCCCAGCAGCACGCGAATCGGCCGCCAGGTGGCGAAGGTGGTGAGCGCCAATGCGATCCAGCCGCGGCCCGCCACCATGCCTTCGACCCACAGGGGCGTGTAGACGGTAGAGAGGTACGCACCCGCCAGCCCGCAGAGCGCGCCGCCCGCAATCACCGCCATGAAGCGGATGCGCCGCACCGGATAGCCGAGCGCATGCGCCGACTCGGGCGATTCGCCCACCGAGCGCAGCACGAGGCCCGCGCGCGTGCGGTACAGGAACCAGATGAGTCCGAAGGTCAGCACCACCGCGAAATACACCATCGGGTGATGGCGAAAGAGTGCGGGGCCGACGAGCGGAATGTCGGCCAGAACGGGAATCGCGTAGCTCGCGCTTTCCGGCAGCTTGGCTTGCACGAAGTTGATGCCCGCAAAGGCCGAGAAGCCCACGCCGAAGAGACTGAGCGCGAGACCGGTCGCGTACTGGTTGGTGTTGAGCCAGATCACCAGCACGCCGAAGAAGGCCGCGAGCACGGCGCCCGCCGCCATGCCGGCCAGAAAGCCGAGCCAGGGGTTGCCGGTGATCACCACCGTCGCAAAGCCGGCGATGGCGGCGCAAAGCATCATGCCCTCGGCGCCGAGGTTGACAATGCCGGCCTTCTCGTTGATCAGGAGGCCCAGCGCCGCGATCGCGAGCACGGTGCCCGCGCTCAATGTCGAGCCGAGGAGGAGTGCGTAGCTGTCCATGTCAGTGGCTCCAGCGCTGGTGGATGTTGTTGTTCGAGTGGGTACGTTCGGGGCGCGTGCACAGGCCACCGGGTACTCCCCTCCGCGAATGTCCCCCGGCTTCGCCTCCTCCTTGATTTCGCTGCGGGGAGCACCCGATGCCCTGTGCACCTGGGCACGCTGCTGGTGTGCGACGGTTCATTCAGAGCGCTCCTTCGGTCGGGCGCGCAACAGGCGCGGTCAGCGGCGTGCTGGCTTGCAGCGAACTCGTGCTCAGGACGGCTTTCGCGGCTGCCTTGCGGCGGACGCGGTAGGCGATGAGCGTGTCGCAGGCCAGCAGCGTGAACAGCAGCAGCCCCTGGAACACGCCGGTCAGTGACTTCGGCAAACCGAGGCGCGATTGCGCCAGTTCGCCGCCGATATAGAACATGCTCATGAGAATGGCCGAGAACACCATGCCCACCGGATGCAGCCGCCCCACGAAAGCCACGATGATGGCCGCGAAGCCGTAGCCCGCCGGCACATAGGGCGTGAGCTGCCCGAGCGGCCCCGCCACTTCGAGCGCGCCGGCCAGGCCCGCCGCACCGCCCGAGGTGAGCAGCGCGATCCACACCGCGCGCCGTGCCGAGAAGCCGGCATAGCGCGCCGCCGCCGGCGCGAGTCCGCCGACCTGCTGCGCGAAGCCCGCGCGCGTGCGGAACAGGAACACCCACAGCGCGCCCACGCCCACCAGCGCAATGATCAACCCGATGCTCACGCGCGAGCCCTTGAAGAGCCGCGGAATCTGCGTGACGGCCTCGAAGGTCTTCGACTGCGGGAAGTTGTAGCCGTTCGGGTCCTTCCACGGGCCGAAGACCATGTAGCTCAGCAGCAGCGTGGCCACGTACACCAGCATCAGGCTCACGAGGATTTCGTTGGCGTTGAACTTGTCGCGCAGGAACGCCACGATGCCCGCCCACACCATGCCGCCGAGCGTGCCCGCGACGAGGATGGCCACGACGATCCACGAACCCGTGTTCTTGTCGGCCAGCAGCGCCACGCCGCCCGCGACGATGGCGCCGAACACGAACTGCCCTTCGGCGCCGATGTTCCACACGTTGGAGCGAAAGCACACTGCGAGGCCCAGCGCAATGATGAGCAGCGGCGTCGCCTTGATCATCAGTTCGCCGAGCGCGTAGCCGTTCTTGATGGGCTCGTAGAAGAACACCATCAGGCCCTTGACCGGGTCCTTGCCGAGCGCGGCGAACAGCGCCACGCCGATCAGCACCGTGATGAGCAACGCCAGGATGGGCGAGGCAAAGGTCCAGAAGCGCGAAAGCTCCGGGCGGGGTTCGAGCTTAAGCATGGGCGGCCTCCCCGGCCTTGTGTTCTTGCCAGAGGCCGCTCATCCATTCGCCGATCTGCGGCAGCGTGGCCGCGGCGCGGTCGATGGAGGGCGAGAGCCGGCCCTTGGCGATCACGTGCAGGCGGTCGCTGATGTCGAACAGCTCGTCGAGCTCCTCGCTCACCACCAGCACCGCGCAGCCGGCATCGCGCAGCGCGAGGATTTCGCCGCGGATGAGTGCGGCCGCGCCCACGTCCACGCCCCAGGTCGGCTGAGAGACGATGAAGAGCTTGGGGTTGGCGTCGATCTCGCGGCCGACGATGAATTTCTGCAGATTGCCACCCGAGAGCGAACGCGCCGCCGCGCGCGGCCCGCCGGCCTTGACGTTGAAGCGCTCGATGATCGATTTGGCGTGCTTCTCCAGCGTCGAGGTGCTGATCCATCCGCCCTTGCCCACCGCATTGCTGCGCGTGAGCAGCAGGTTGTGCGCGAGGCCCAGCGTGGGCACCGCGCCGCGGCCGAGGCGCTCCTCGGGCACGAAGTGCAGCCCCAATGCGCGGCGCGCGCGCGGCCTGAGCCGGCCGGTGGGCTTGTCGAACACCTGGACCATCGAAGCATCGGCGCGCACGTCTTCGCCCGAGAGCGTGTAGAGCAGTTCCTTCTGGCCGTTGCCCGAGACGCCCGCAATGCCGACCACTTCGCCCGCGCGCACGTCGAACGAGATGGCGTCGAGGTCGACGCCGAACTGGTCTTCGCGCGCCAGCGTCAGTCCCTTCACGCGCAGCGCCACCGCGCCCGCATGCACCGGGCGGTGCTGCAGCGCCGGCGGCTCGCTGCCGATCATCAGGCGCGAGAGCGAGGCGTTGCTTTCGTTCTGCGGATTGCACACGCCCGTGACCTTGCCGCCGCGCAGCACGGTGCAAGCCGTGCACAGCTCGCGGATCTCATGCAGCTTGTGGCTGATGTAGAGGATGCTGCAGCCCTCGGAAGCCAGCTTGTTGAGCACCGTGAAGAGCTTGATGACCGCCTGCGGCGTGAGCACCGAGGTCGGCTCGTCCAGGATCAGCAGCTTGGGGTTGGTGAGCAGCGCGCGGATGATTTCCACCCGCTGCATCTCGCCGACCGACAGCGTGTGCACCGGGCGCGAGGGATCGATGTCAAGGCCGTATTCGCTGGCCTTGGCGGTGATGCTGCGGGCCACCTCGACCAGCTGCAGTGACTTGTCCAGGCCCAGCCACACGTTCTCGGCCACGGTGAGCGTGTCGAACAGGCTGAAGTGCTGGAACACCATGCTGATGCCCAGCGCCCTCGCCTGCTGGGGGTTGCGCAGGGTGACGGCCTGGCCGTCGAAGGTGACGGTGCCTTCGTCGGGCTTGACCGAGCCGTAGATGATCTTCATCAACGTCGATTTGCCCGCGCCGTTCTCGCCGAGAACGGCATGGATTTCGCCGGGAGCCACGGCCAGCGAGATGTCGCTGTTGGCCACCACCGCGGGATACCGCTTGGTGATGTGCGCGAGCTGGAGTCTGGGGGTTGTCATGCCGGGTTTCGTGGGTTTGTCTCGTTCAACAGCAACAAAGCGGGAACAGCTATCAGTTTAAGAGCACTGACGGCTGTTACCGCGACCATCGGCGCCCGACGGCGCTGCAAGTTCAGTGTCCGCCGATGTAGGCGAACTTGAACAGGAAGATCGCCGCGATCACCCACACCATCGCATGCACTTCCCGTGCCCGGCCGGTGCACAGCTTCAGCACCGCGTAGGTGATGAAGCCGAAGGCCAGGCCGTTGGCGATCGAGTAGGTGAAGGGCATGGCCAGCGCGGTCACCGCGGCGGGAATGACCTCGGTGGTGTCTTCCCAGTCGAGTTCGACCAGGTCGCGCAGCATCAGGCAGCCCACGAAGAGCAGCGCCGGTGCGGTGGCGTAGGCCGGCACCGAGCCCGCGAGCGGCGAGATCATCAGGCAGGCCAGGAACATCACCGCCACCACCACGGCCGTGAGCCCGGTGCGGCCGCCGGCCTGCACGCCGGCCGCGCTTTCCACGTACGCGGTGGTGCTCGAGGTGCCGAGCAGCGAGCCCGCAAAGATGGCGCCGCTGTCGGCCAGCAGCGCCTTGTTCATGCGTTCCATCTTGCCGGGCACCAGGAGCCCCGCGCGCTTGGCCACGCCCATCAGCGTGCCGGTGGCGTCGAACATCTCGACCAGGAAGAACACCAGCACCACATTCAGGATGCCGCCCTTGAGCGCACCGAGGATGTCCAGCTGCATGAAGGTGGGTGCGATCGATGGCGGCGCATCGAACACGCCATGGAACTTGTTGCCGCCGAAGAAGAACGACAGCACCGTCACCAGCATGATCCCGATCAGGATCGCCCCTCGCACCTTCAAGCGGTCGAGCGTCACGATGACCAGGAAGCCCAGCGTGGCCAGCACCACCGGCGGCGAGTGCAGGTCGCCCAGCGTGACGAAGGTGGCGGGCGATGCGGCGACGACACCCGCGCTCTTGAGCGCGATGAGCGCGAGGAACATGCCGATGCCCACCGTGATCGCCGTTCGCAGCGACTGCGGTATGCCCGCGATGAACAGTTCCCGCAACCCGGTGACGGTGACGATGAGGAACAGGCACCCCGAGATGAACACCGCCCCCAGCGCGACCTGCCATGTGTAGCCCATGCCCAGCACCACCACGTAGGCGAAGTAGGCGTTCAGGCCCATGCCCGGCGCCATGGCGATCGGGTAGTTGGCGTACAGGCCCATGATCAGCGTGCCCAGTGCCGCGATCAGGCAGGTGGCCACGAAGACCGCACCCTTGGGCATGCCCGCATCGCCGAGGATCGTGGGGTTCACGAAGATGATGTAGGCCATCGTGAGGAAGGTGGTGAGCCCCGCGATGACCTCGGTGCGCACCGTGGTGTTGTGCGCACTGAGCTTGAACATGCGCTCAAGCAGGCCCGAGCCGCTTGCGCTGCCCACAGCCGCACGCGGACGCGCGGACTCGACATGCCCCGGGATGCGGGGCTCGGCGCCTTTGGGCGCCTGTTCCAACGTACTCATTTCGCTTGTCTCCAGCTGTTGTAGTGGCGGTTTCATCGTTGCCCCGCTCACGACGCCGGCGCGAACGGGGGTTTCTCAGGGGTCCGGTCTTTCAGGGGTGGCGGGCAGGCGGGATGCGCCAGGTATCGCGGAAGACGCAGGCCGCAGCGAGGCCGCCACGTCCTTGATGCATTCGCGGAGCCACCGCGCCGAGCTCGACGAATGGGTGCGTTCGTGCCAGAGCTGGTAGTACATGAGGCGCGGCAGCGCCACCGGGCAATCGAGGATCTTCACCGGCAGCCGCGCGGCGAAACGCTCGCAGTACTGGCGGCCGGTGGTGAGCACCAGCAGGCTCGAGGCCACCATGTCGGGGATCAGGCTGAAGTGCGCGCAGCGCGCGGTGATGTTCCGCTGCCGGCCCAGCTCGTCGAGCATCTGGTCGATGATGCCGCGCCCCCCGGGGTGCATGGGGGTCGGCGCGATGTGCTCGGCCGCGAGCCAGGTCTCCAGGTCCCAGCCGCGGCGCACCGCCGGATGGTCCTGGTTGACCAGCGACACCACCTCGTCGCCGAAGAGCCGCGCCATGTGCAGGTCTTCCGGGGGCTTGAGCCAATTGCCGATCACCAGGTCGACCTGGCCGAGCGCGAGATGCCCGTGGTAGTCCGAGTCGGGCGAGAGCGCGTGGATCTCGATCTGGCAGAGCGGCGCCTCGCGCTTCACATGCGCCACCAGCATCGGCAGGAAGAGCGGGTCCATGTAGTCGCTCGCCGCGATGCGGAAGGTGGTGGCCGCCGATTGCGGCTCGAAGCCGCGCGCATCGGAGAACAGCATCTCGGCCGCACGCAGGATGCTGGCCGCGGGCTCGATCATCCGCAGCCCCGCATCGGTGGGCACCATGCCCGAGCCCGAGCGCACCAGCAGCGGGTCGCCCGAGAGTTCGCGCAGGCGCTTGAGCGCAGCCGAGACGGCCGGCTGGTACATCCCCAGGCGTATGGCGGCGCGCGAGACGCTGCGGTCGGTCAGCACGGTGTGCAAAACCCTGATGAGGTGCAGGTCGATCTTGTCGAAAAGCGCTTGGTCTCTCATGGCTGTTCACACCTTTGTTGTCTGTGCGAACAGTTATACAGCGCAGCATTTGGCGAGACCGGGTGGAGGAGTGAAGCTCGGACCGTGCGAGCACGGCCCGTTTTCATTCGACCGATGCGGATTCCACCGTCTGCACGGCGGTGATGGCACGAAGAATCGATTCGCTCGTGGCCGGTGCCTTCAGCGGCGGATCGGTCCGGTGGCCACCGGCCGCCGACACCGCATCGCGGATCGCAAAGAACACCGAGAACGGCAGCAGCAGCGGCGGCTCGCCCACGGCCTTGCTGCGGTGGATCGAGTCCTCGAAGTTCTGGCCTTCGAACAGGCGCACGTTGAAGACGGGCGGGCAGTCGTTGGCAGTCGGAATCTTGTAGGTGCTGGGCGCATGCGTGGTGAGCTTGCCGCTTTGCGGATGCCACACCAGCTCCTCGGTGGTGAGCCAGCCCATGCCCTGGATGAAGGCGCCCTCGACCTGGCCGATGTCCACGGCGGGGTTCAGCGACTTGCCCGCGTCGTGCAGGATGTCGGCGCGCAGCAGCTTCCATTCGCCGGTGAGCGTGTCCACGACCACTTCGCTCACCGCCGCGCCGTAGGCGTAGTAGTAGAACGGGCGGCCCTGCATCTTGTCCTTGTCCCAGCTCAGGCCCGGCGTGGCGTAGAAGCCGTCTGACCAGAGCTGCTTGCGGTCGAGGTACGCCTCGCCGACCACGGTGCTGAAGGCCAGCGAGCGGCCGTTGACTTCGACCTTGTCGTTGGCAAAGCGCACCTCGCTCGCCTTGCCGCCATGGCGTTCGGCGGCGCTCTCTGCGAGGCGCTCGCGGATCTGGCGCGCCGCGTCCTGCGCGGCCTTGCCGTTCAGGTCGGCGCCGGTCGATGCGGCGGTGGCCGAGGTGTTCGCCACCTTGGTCGTGTCGGTCGCGGTGACACGCACGCGCTCGAAGCTCACGCCCAATTCGTGCGCCACCACCTGGGCCACCTTGGTGTTCAGGCCCTGCCCCATCTCGGTTCCGCCGTGGTTCACCAGGATCGAGCCGTCGGTGTACACATGCACCAGCGCGCCGGCCTGGTTGAAGTGCTTCACGTTGAAAGAGATGCCGAACTTGAGCGGCGCCAGCGCCAGGCCGCGCTTGAGCACCACGCTCTTCGCGTTGAACGCCGCGATGTCTTCGCGCCGCGCGCGGTAGTCGCTGCTGGCCTCCAGCTCGGCCACGAGTTCATGGACGATGTTGTCGGTCACGGTCTGGCGGTACGGCGTGACGTTGTTCTCCGCCTTGCCGTAGAAGTTGACGCGCCGTACGTCGAGCGGGTCGCGCTTCAATTCACGCGCGACCGAGTCCATGATGTTCTCGATGGCAATCGCGCCCTGCGGCCCGCCGAAGCCGCGGAACGCGGTGTTGCTCTGCGTGTTGGTCTTGCCCGAGAAGCCGTGCATCGCCACGTTGGGCAGCCAGTAGGCGTTGTCGAAGTGACAGAGCGCGCGCGTCATCACCGGGCCCGAGAGGTCGGCCGAGTGGCCGGCGCGCGAGACCATGGTGATCTCCGCGCCGAGGATGCGGCCTTCGTCGTCGTAACCCACGTCGTACTCGTACCAGAAGCAATGGCGGCGGCCGGTGATCATGAAGTCGTCGTCGCGGTCCAGGCGCAGCTTCACGGGGCGCTGCAGCTGCCGCGCCGCGATGGCCGCCACGCACGCGAACAGCGCCGACTGCGATTCCTTGCCGCCGAAGCCGCCGCCCATGCGCCGGCATTCGACATGCACCTCGTTCGACTGCAGGTGCAGCGCATGCGCCACCAGGTGCTGCATCTCGCTCGGGTGCTGCGTGGAGCAGTGGATGTGCAGCGCGCCGCCTTCCTTCGGAATGGCGTAGCTGATCTGGCCTTCGAGGTAGAACTGCTCCTGCCCGCCCACGTCGAGCGTGGCACTGTGGCGATGCGGCGCCTTGGCGATGGCGGCGCGCACAGCGGCCTCGTCGCCTTCGTTGGCGCTGCCGCCGCTGCGCACGATGTGCATCGGCGGCACCACGTACTGACCGCGCGCATGCGCATCCTGCGGCGTGACAACGGGCGGCTGCGCCTCGATCGTCATCGCGTCCTTGGCCTTGGCGGCGGCACGGCGCGCAGCCTCGCGCGTTTCGGCGATCACCGCGAACACGGGCTGGCCGAGGTAACGGATCTCGCCGCCATCGTTCACGGGCAGCAGGATCGGGTCGTCGTGAACGATCGAGCCGCAATCGTTGGTGCCGGGAATGTCGTCGGCCGTCAGCACCGCGACCACGCCGGGCATCGCGCGGATCACGTCCAGCGACAGCGCGGTGACGCGGCCGTTCGCAACGGGCGAGAGCCCGAGCGCGCAATGCAACGTGCCGGTGAGCTCGGGAATGTCGTCGATGTAGGTCGCTTCACCCGCCACGTGCAGGTGCGCCGACTCGTGCGGCCGGCTGATGCCGACGCGCGCGCCGAGGTCGTGCGCGACCGCTTCGGCCGCGGGGTCGATCCGCGCGGCGGTGTTCTTCAGGTAATCGGCAAAGGCCTCGGCGGGCTGCAGCAGGCGGGCGTCGATGGGCTTGTTCATGGTCAGACTCCTTCCGCCTGCGCTTTGGCAGAGGCATGAGGCATCACGCTCCAGACGCTGGTTTCTTCGAGCGAAAGCGCGTCTTCGGTGCGGGTTTCGAGCCAGAGGCGCTGGATCAGGTTCTGCGCCACCTGCAGCCGGTAGTCGGCCGAGGCGCGCATGTCCGACAGGGGCTTGAAGTCCTGCGCCAGCGCGAGCTTGGCGGTGGCAACGCTCGATTGCGTCCAGGGCTTGCCGACGAGGGCGGCTTCCGCGTTCGCCGCGCGCTTGACGGTCGCGGCCATGCCGCCGAAGGCCAGGCGCACAGCCTTCACCGTGTCGCCGCCCTCCTCCAGTTCGATCGCGAAGCCCGCGCACAGCGCAGAGATGTCGCAATCGAAACGCTTGCTGATCTTGTAGGCACGCACCTGGCGGCGCATGGCAGCCAGCGGAATCGCCAGCCCCTGCACGAACTCGCCGGGCTGCAGCTGGTTCTTCATGTAGTCGATGTAGAAGTCGGGCAGCGGCATGCGGCGCACCACATCGCCGCGGCGCAGCTCGATCTGCGCATCGAGCGACATCAGCACCGGCGGCGAATCGCCGATGGGCGAGCCGTTGGCCACGTTGCCGCCCATGGTGCCCGCGTGGCGGATGGGCGGGGAAGCGAAGCGCAGCCACACGTCCTGCAGGCTGGGCACGCGCTGCACGAGCGCTTCGAAGGCGGATTCGAGCGAGGCGCCAGCGCCGATGTAGAGCTCACCGCCTTCGTCGTTCTCGCGCGTTTCGATGGTCTTCATCTCGGCCACGTCGCCCACATAGATGATGTCGCCGAGGTCGCGGAACTGCTTGTTGACCCAGAGGCCGACGTCGGTGGAGCCGGCGAGCAGCTGGGCGCGCGGCTTCTGCTCGCGCAGTGCGGCAAGCTGGGCAATGGTCTTGGGGGCGTGGAAGTGGTCCATGCGGGCGCCGAGCGGCGCCGCATAGTCGAGCCCGTCGTTCTGCAGCGCGGTGAGCGCGGCCACCACGGGCCGGGTGTCGAGCCGCACGCTCGGCAGGTCGAACATGCGCTGGCCCGCATCGAGGATCGGCCGGTAGCCGGTGCAGCGGCAGAGGTTGCCCGAGAGGTCGTCGGCCAGTTGCTGGCGCGTGGGCTGCGTGCCCTCGGCCTGGTGATGCTCGTAGGTGGACCACAGCGACATCACGAAGCCCGGCGTGCAGAAGCCGCACTGGGAGCCGTGGCAGTCGACCATCGCCTGCTGCACCGGATGCAGCGTCTGGACGGGGTGCTTCTTGTCCGGCGACGGCGGGGCGGCGCACTGGGCCTTCAGGTCTTCGACCGTGAAGAGCGCTTTGCCGTGCAGCGTGGGGAGAAACTGGATGCAGGCGTTGACCGTCTGCAGTTGCAGCCCGCCGACCGCGCCGGGGGCGTTGGCGTCGGTCGCCAGCTCGCCGATCACCACCGTGCAGGCGCCGCAGTCGCCCTCGTTGCAGCCTTCCTTGGTGCCGGTGCAGTGCGCGTCCTCGCGCAGCCAGTCGAGCACCGAGCGCGTCGGGTGCACGCCGCTCACGTCGACGATCTTGCCGCGATGGAAAAAACGGACGGGCTGGATGTTGTTTGGCTCTGTACTCATGCTCTTCGGGTTCGTGGGCGGCTCGGTGTTTCCGGCCAAGCCTGGACGTTAGTCGCTTGGGCCGCAAGCCACATACCGCGGGAGCCATATTGCGTATGTGGGCGCGGGTATGCGACCTAGGGGGAAACCCTGGAGAGAGCGAGCAATTCCCGGGCCATGGGCGCAGCTCGCCCCCTGCGCCGTATCAGGTCGGCTCGGGCACCGCCGCCGCTGTCGCCTTCGGCTGTGCGTACCGCCACGCGATCAGCGTGCCGATGCCCAGGAAGACCGCGGCGATGAAGAAGGGCGCGCCCGGCAGGTGCACCGGCGCGTCTTCGCCGATGAAATAGCCGAAGCTGCTGGCGAACATCGCGGGCCCGACGATGCCGGCCACTGACACCAGACTTGTCAGCGCGCCCTGGATGCGGCCTTGCTCGGCGGCGCCGACCTGCCGGGTGACCAGCGCCTGCGCCGCCGGCCCGGCGAACGCCAGCAAGGTGCCGAATGGCAGCGCGGCCAGAAGGACCCAGCCGGCATCGGCCAAGCCGTAGACGACGAAGCCGAGCACGCCGAAACCCATGCCAAACAGCAAGGCGCGGCGCTCGCCGAAGCGCTTCACGCCCGGCCCGATCAGCAGCGCATTGACCAGCACGCTGAGCACGCCCACCGCGCCGAGCACCCAGCCCACGGCGTCTTCCTTCCAGTGATACCGGTAGTCGGCGAACAGCACGAACACGCTGGGATAGACGTACTGGGCCAGGTTCACGAGGAAGATCACCGCCGCCAGCCCGAACACCTGCGGATAGCGCCTGAGCAGCACCAGCGAGCCGACCGGGTTGGCATGCGACCAGTCGAACTTGCGGCTGCGCCGCTCGGGCGGCAGCGATTCGGGCAACACGAACCATCCGTAGCAGAAGCTGAGCAGCGTCAAGCCGGCCGCGAACCAGAACGGCAGGCGCGGATCGATGTGGCTCAGCTGCCCGCCGAGCACCGGCCCGAACACCAGGCCCATGCCGAAGGCCGCGCCCACGATGCCGTAGCTGCGGGCGCGCTCCTCCGGCGGCGTCACATCGGCGATGTAGGCATTGGCGATGGTGAAGCTGGCCGAGAACACGCCGGACACCACCCTGCCGACGAACAGCCACGGCAGGCTGTTGGCCAAGGCCATGAACACGAAATCCGCGCCCAGCCCGAGGCATGACAGAAGGATCACCGGCCGCCGCCCGAAGCGGTCGGACAACGCGCCCTGGATCGGCGAGCTCACGAACTGGATCGCCGCGAACGCGGTGCCGAACACCGCGATCCAGTACGCCGCCGTCACCGTGCTGCCGCCGGCCAACCGCTCCACCAGGTGCGGCAGGCCGGGCAGGATCAGGCCGAACGCCATGAAATCGATCAGCACGGTCACGAAGATGAAGGCGAGCGCGGCGCGGCGCACGCGCGGCGCTGGAAGGGTCGAGTTCAATCGCTGCGGCTCATCAGGTATTTGCCCACGCGCGGATGCGCCTCGGCGAGGCCCCCGAGCCGACCGAACAGGCCATCGAAGCAGCCGAGCACCAGCGCGACGGTCTTCTTCAGCCGGTCGCGCTCGAACATCAGCATGGGCAGGATCTGCTTGAGCGTGTAGACGTTGATGAACAGGATCGCGGGGAAGGCGCGCACATGCGCCCGCGAGAGGTCCAGCGCATTGCGCGCGATGTAGTAGCGCCGCGCAGCCGGATAGTTGATGAAATGGATCTTCCAGCCGAACAGCGACCTGGCCTGGATATCGCCGATCTGGTGCCGCAGCACGACGTGCGGATTCAGGTAGAGCGGCACTTCGCGGCCCAGGGCGCGCATGCAGTAGTCGGTGTCCACATGGTCGATCACGTAACGCTCGTCGAAGCGGCCGACCTTGGCCCAGGCGCCGCGCGAAATCAGGGAGCCCGAGGAAATCATGAAGGCGCAGCGCACCAGCGGTTCGGTGAAAAGCTGCCGCAGGTCGAACTGATAGACACGCTTGCCCTGGAGGCCGAACTGCGGGATCAGCGCGTCCAGGTTCGTGTCGTGGACGAGCGGGCCGATCAGGAAGGCCGCGCCCTCCTCGCCCTCGCCTTTCCGCTCCCGGGCCACCATCGCAGCCTGGCACATGGCGTCGAAGTAGCCGGGCGGCAGCTTGGAATCCTGGTCGAGCAGGAAGAAGAGTTCTGCGCCCCGCGCTTCGAGTTCGACGATGCCGCAGTTGAAGGCGCCTGCGATGCCACCGCGGTTGCCGTTGTGCAGCACGGAGACGCCCGCATCGACGAACGCCCGATGCCAGTCGCCCCTTTGCGGCGTGTTGTCGACCACGCAGAGGTGCGGGCACGAGGCGGCCAGCGAATGCAGGTTCGCCACTTGCTCGCCGGTCGGGAAATAGGTGACGACGACGGCACCGAACGGGATGGACATCCTCGGCGTCAGCCGGCCGCCGTGGCCGCCACCAGCGAGCGCGGCCGCATGTCCTGCCAGTTCGCCTCGATGTAGGCGCTGCAGGCGTCGCGGTCGGTCGGCGCCAGCGCCACCTGCCAGCCGGGGGGCACGGCGATGAAGGCGGGCCACAGCGAATGCTGGCCCTCGTCGTTCACCAGCACCTGGAAGCTGGCGTTCTTGTCGTCGAACGGGTTGCTCATCTCGAATTTCCTTGTTGTCTTGTGAGGTTCAGGCTCAAGCCATTTCCGCGGGTGCGGCGGTTTGCAGAAGTGCCTCGAGGGCGCCTGCGATGTCGGTCAGCGCGCGATGGCACGCGAAGTCCTCGCGCAACACCGCCGCGCGCTGGCGATAGATGGAGTTGCCCAGCACCTTGCGCACCGCGTCGCCGACCTGGCGGGCGCTCGGCTGGCCGGTGGCGAGATTGATGCCCGCGCCCGACCAGGCCACGCGCGCGGCGATCTCGGGCTTCTCTTCGGAGGTGCCGGCGACCACCAGCGGCACGCCGAGGCTCAGCGCATGGTTGACCGAGCCGTAGCCGCCGTTAGTGACCATCGCGTGCAGCTTGGGCAGCAGCCGGTCGTAGGGCAGGAACGGCACGACGCGGGCATTGGCGGGCAGGTTCGCGGTCAGGGCGGGCGGCACCGGGCCGCCGGTGGTGGCGATGACGAGGATGTTCTTGTCGCCGGCCAGCGCCTGCAGCGTCGGGCCGATCAGTTGCGACGGGTTCTGGTTGGCCAGCGTGCCCTGCGTGACCAGCACGACCGAGCGGCCGTCGTCCAGTTCGTGCCACCAGTCGGGCGGCGTGAAGTCGCGGCTCGCGGGCGAGAGCAGCGGGCCGACGAAGTGCACCGAGGCCGGCAGGTCGCTGCGCGGGTACTCGAACGACGGCGCCGTGAGCTGCAGGTACAGATCGGGCAGCTTCACCATCGCATCGACGAAGAAATCGGGCAGCGCGGGCAGGCCCGAGCGCGCGAGCAGCGTGTCGAAGTAGCGCTGCACCTCGCCGAACATCGCCTGCTTGAGGTTGGCGTTCATCGCCTTGTTGCGCACCCGCCCTTCCGGCGTGGAAGACGGCGGCAGCGCGGTGCCGAAGAAGGCGGTGTCGCAGCTGGAGAGCGGCAGCGCCGAGATGCCGATGCCGACGATGGCCGGGCGGTCTTCACGCTCCTTGCCCAGCAGCAGCGGGAAGGTGCCGCAGAACATCGTGTCGACCAGGATGGCGTCGGCTTCGAAGTCTTCCAGTATCGAACGCAGGCCCGCGTGCTGCGCGGCCATGGCGTCGGCGAAGAAGTGCTTCAGGCCGAAGCACATCTGCGCATGCGCGGACGTGATGCGCTGGCGCTCGGGAAAGCGCTTGTCGAGGTCGCGGTAGTCGAAGTCGATCGCGCGCTCGAAGGGCGTGAAGCTCGCGCCGGTCGCCTCAGACTGCGCCTTGAACTGGCTCGCGGTGTGCACCCGCACCTCGTGCCCCTGCTTCACCAGATGCTGCGCGATGGCCAGCATCGGCAGGACATGGCCCGGCAAGGCGGTTGCTGCGATCAGATAGCGTGCCATTCGGTTTGCTCCTATGAAGTGGTGATTTCCAGGACACGGCGCGCCTTGGTGGCTATGCCCAGATCGACGAAGTAGCGCTGCAGCAGGTCGCGGTCCACCGGGCGGATCGGCGCGCCGATGGCTTCGAGCTGCGCATGCGTGGCCGCGCCGCTCACCTGCGGCGGCGTGGCCGTGGTGTCGTACCGGTCGAGGATGGCGAGCACGGCGGCCAGGTCGCGGTCTTGCGCGACGGCGAGCCTTTCATGCGCGCGCTGCAGCCAGGGCTCCAGTCCGACCGGCTCCAGCCGCATGCCCATGCGCTCGAAGACGTGCGGAATGTCGCGCACCCGCAGCGCCGCCTGGCTCATCAGGTGGAACACCTGGCCCCATGAGGCCTGCTGCCCCGCGAGGCCGAGGATGGCGCGCGCCACGTCGTCCACCGGCGTGAGGTTCAGCGGCAGGTCCATGTCGGGAATCGCTTCCAGGTCGGCATAGAGATGCGCCACGCGCCAGATCAGGTCGTCGGCATTGCAGATCGCGTGCGTGTGGTCGCCTGTGACCGCGCCGAGCCGGTAGATCGCGACCGGCATGCCGCGAGCCTGCGCCTCGCGGGCCAGCGCATCGCCGACCCACTTGCTCTGGCTGTAGCCGTCGACCAGCCCGCTCCACGAGGCCAGCGCCGATTGCTCGGTGATGGTGTCTTCCTTGTTGTTCTGGTCGATCACCGCGAGCGTGGAGACGTAATGCATGCTCTTCGCGCGGCCTTGCGCCGTCCATTCGAGCAGCGTGACCACGCTGTCGACGTTCGCGGGCTTGAGGCTCGCATAGGGGTGCAAAAAGTCGACCTGTGCAGCGCAGTGGTAGATGGCATCGCAACCGTCGCGCACCAGTTGCACGGCGGCGTCATCGAGGCCCAGGCGCGGCTTGCCGAGGTCGCCGGTCACGACCTTGATGCGCGCGTCGTCCCAGATCGCACTCAGCTGCCGCTGGGCGAGCGTGCGCTTGAGGCGCTGCTCGCCGGCCTGCTCGTCGGGCGCGCGCACGTGGCAGACCACGCAGGCGGTGGTGTCGCGCAGCAGCGCAGCCAGCAGATGGCTGCCGACGAAGCCGGTCGCGCCGGTGAGGAACACGCGCCGCGGTGCGAGCTTCGGCGCCGTGGCCTGCGGGCGGATATGCGCGGGCAGGTCGAGTTCGCGCGACAGGTCCAGCGCCTCGGCCGTGCCGCCGGCGTTGTCGAGCCAGGCGGCCAGGTCGGCGATCGTCGGGCGGTTGTAGACCTCGGCATGCGGGAAGTCCGCGCGCACCTGCTGGCGGATGCGCATGCCCAGCTGGATGGCCATGAGCGAATGCCCGCCGATCTCGAAGAAGTTGTCGTGGATGCCGACGCGCTCCAGGTGCAGCGTCTCGGACCAGAGGCCCGCGAGCAGCTTCTCGGTCGGCGTGCGGGGCTCCACGTATTGCGCAGCGGGCTGCTGGTCGGGCACCGGCAGCGCCTTCTTGTCGAGCTTGCCGCTCTGCGTGAGCGGCAGCGACGGCAGATGCACGAAGGCCGAGGGCACCATGTAGTCGGGCATGGCCTGCGCCATGTGGGCGCGCAGCTCGGTCGGCTGAGGGTCGGAAGCCGCGACGAAGTAGGCGACGAGACGCTTCTCGCCGGGTGTGTCCTCGCGGGCGATCACGGCCGCCTGCGTGATCAACGGGTGCTTGAGCAGCACCGATTCGATCTCGCCCGGCTCGATGCGGAAGCCGCGGATCTTCACCTGCTGGTCAGCGCGCCCAAGGAAATCGAGCGTGCCGTCGGCGCGCCAGCGCGCGAGGTCGCCGCTGCGGTACATGCGGCTGCCGGGCGCGCCGTGCGGGTCGGCGATGAAGCGCTCGGCGCTCAATGCCGGCCGGTTGAGATAACCGCGCGCCACACCACTGCCGGCGATATAGAGCTCGCCCGCGACGCCCGGCGGCACCGGCTGCAGGGCGCTGTCGAGCACATACATCCGCGTGTTCCAGATCGGCTGGCCGATGGAGGGGAGTTCCTCAGCCGTCATCGGCGCGCTCATGCTTGCGCAGATGGTGATCTCGGTCGGGCCGTAGGCGTTGATCATGCGGCGGCTTTGCGACCACTTCGCCGCCAACGCGGCAGTGCAGGCATCGCCGCCGACCACCAGCGTCTGCAGGTGCGGGAACTCGCCATGCGGCAACGTTGCAAGCGCGGCAGGCGGAATCAGCGCGTGGCTCACCGCCTGCTTCTCGAGCAGGTCGGCCAGGTCGGTGCCGAGCAGTTGCTCCGGCCCCGGCACCACCAGCGCGGCGCCGGCGCAAAAGGCCATCAACTGGTCCATCACGGAAGCGTCGAAACCGCTGGAGGAGAACTGCAGCACGCGCGAGTCGTGGTCGATGACAAGTCGCTCCGCCATCGCCGTGCCCAGGCTGCTCAGGCCCGCATGCGGCACCACCACGCCCTTGGGCACGCCGGTGGAGCCGGAGGTGTAGATGACGTAGGCGGCATCCTGGGCGTGGGACGTTTGGGCGAACGGAGCGTCCGACTGGATCGCCAGCGCGGCGACCATGCTGTCGCTGTCGAGCGCGATGCAGTGGGGGATGCCGGCCAGCTCGGGCAGCAGCGCATCGTGGGTCAGCACCGCTGCAGGCGCAGCCTCCTCGAACACGAAGGCGCTGCGCGCCGCCATGTGGTTCGGATCGATGGGCAAGTAGGCCGCACCGGCCTTCACGATGGCCAGGTGCGCCACGATGAGGTCGAGCGAACGCGGCAGCACTGTCGCAACGATGGCGCCAGCGCCGATGCCCTGTGCGCGCAGCAGGTGCGAGAGCCGGTTGGCGCGTGCATCGAGTTCGGCATAGCTCACGGTCGCGTCGTCGAGCACCACCGCGTCTGCATGCGGGCGCTCCGCGGCGTGCGCCGCCACCATGGCAGCGAACGAGAGCGGCGCGAGATCGCGCGTGCGGCCGCTCCAGTCGGACAGCAGGCGGTCGGTTTCTTCGGCGCTCAGGATGGCGAGGCCGCTCACCGCATCGTCGGGCGCTTCGCAGGCCTCTTCGAGCAAACGCACCAGCCGCGCGCCCATGGCCTCGACGGTGCTGCGCTCGAACAGGTCGGTGCTGTACTGAATGCCGCCGGCGATGCCGCCCGGCAAGCCATCGGCACCGCGCTGCTCGCCGAGGATGAACGACAGGTCGAACTTCGCGGTGTCGATGGCCACCGGCTGCGGCGTGATCGACAGGCCCGGCAGGCTGAACGACAGGCGGCTGGTGTTCTGGAAGCCCAGCATCACCTGGAACAGCGGCAGGTTGGCGCGCGAACGGCCCGGGCGCAGCAGCTCCACGAGGCGGTCGTACGGAAACTCCTGGTTCGCATAGGCCGCGAGGTTGGTGGCGCGCACGCGCGAGACCAGCTCGCGCAGGCTCGGCTGGCCCGAGGTGTCGGTGCGCAGCACCAGGGTGTTGACGAAGCAGCCGATGAGCTCGTCCAGCGCGTGGTCGCTGCGACCTGCAACCGGGCTGCCGATGACGATGTCGTCGCCCGCGCCGAGCCGGCTCAGGAGGCCCGCGAGTGCGGCCTGCAGCACCATGAAGACGCTGGCCTGGCTGTCACGCGCCAGTTGCAGGATGCGTTCGTGCACGTGGGCCGGAATCTGCAGCGGAACCACGTCGCCGCGGTAGGTGGGCACGAGCGGGCGGGCGTGGTCGACGGGCAAGGCCAATTGCTCGGGCAGGTCGCTCAACGAGGAACGCCAGAACTCGCGCTGGCGGCCGGCCATGCTGTCGGCATCGTCTTCGCTGCCCAGCAGCTCCTGCTGCCACAGCGCGTAGTCGGCGTATTGCAGCGGCAGCGGCTCCCAGCCTGGCGCCTTGCCTTCGCAGCGCGCGGCGTAGGCCACGCTGAGGTCGCGCGCCAGCGGCAGCAGCGAGGCGCCGTCGCCGGCGATGTGGTGCGTGAGCAGCAGCAGCACGTGCTCGTCGGCCGCGAGCTTGAACAGGTAGACGCGCAGCGGCGCTGCGTTGCCGAGGTCGAAGGCGTGGCCCGCTGCGGCATGAAGCTGCGCCGCGATTTCTTCTTCGCTGCTGTCGGCTTCGATCACCGCCGGGCAGGCATTCGCGCCGTCGAGGATGTGCTGGTACGGCAGCCCGTCTTCGTTCGGATAGACCGTGCGCAGGCTCTCGTGCCGTTGCACCAGATCGTCGAGCGCCGCATGCAGCGCGGCGCGATCGAGCACGCCCGACAGGCGCAGCGCGAGCGGCATGTTGTAGGCCGGGTTCGCGCCTTCGAGCTGGTTCATCAGCCACAGGCGCCGCTGCGCGAAGGACAGCGGAATGCGCGCGGGGCGCGGCATCGGCACGAGGCTGGGGCGTGCGACCGATTCCTGGTCGAGCAGTTCGGCGAGACCGGCGATGGTGGAGACCTGGAACAGCGTGTCGACCGGCAGGTCGATCATGAACTGCTGCCGGATCATCGACATGAGCTGCACGATCATCAGCGAGTGGCCGCCGAGCTCGAAGAAGTTGTCGTTGACGCCGACGCGCGGCAGGTGCAGCGTCTCGGCCCAGAGACCGGCGAGGATCCTTTCGGTCGGCGTGCGCGGTGCGGCGTACGGCGTGGCGGCCTGCACTTCGGGTGGCGGCAGCGCCTTGCGGTCGAGCTTGCCGCTCGGGCCCAGCGGCAGCGACGGGAGACTGACGAAGGCCGACGGGACCATGTACTCGGGCAGCGATTGCGCGAGGTGCGTGCGCAGTTCGGCCGATTGCGGATCGGCAGCGTCCGTCGCAACGACGTAGGCCACGAGACGCTTTTCGCCCGGTACGTCTTCGCGCGCCACCACGGCGGCCTGCGCGACTTGCGGATGCTGCAGCAGCGCCGACTCGATCTCGCCCGGCTCGATGCGCAGGCCGCGGATCTTCACCTGCTGGTCGGCGCGGCCCAGGAAGTCGAGGCTGCCGTCCTTGCGCCAGCGTGCGAGGTCGCCGGTGCGGTACATGCGGCTGCCGGGTGCGCCGTAGGGGTTGGCGATGAAACGCTCGGCGCTCAACAACGGGCGCTTGTGGTAGCCGCGTGCGAGGCCGACGCCCGCGATGTACAGCTCGCCGGTCACGCCGGCCGGCACGGGCTGCATGCCGCTGTCGAGCACGTGCATCTGCGTGTTCCAGATCGGGCGGCCGATGGGAACGCTCGAGGCTTCTGCGTCGTCCGTGCGCTCGCACTCCCACGAGGTGACGTCGACCGCGGCCTCGGTCGGACCGTAGAGGTTGTGCAGTTCGCACGAGAGGCGCTGCTGGAACTGCGATTGCAACGCGTGCGACAGGGCCTCGCCGCTGCAGATCACGCGGCGCAGCGTGGTGCATGCGCCAGCCGTGGGCTCGAGCAGGAAGACCTCGAGCATCGATGGCACGAAGTGGACCGTGGTGATGCCCTCTTCCGCGATCAGGCTCGCGAGGTACGCCGCATCCTTGTGGCCGCCCGGTTTTGCGAGCACCAGCGTGGCACCGTCGATGAGCGGCCAGAAGAATTCCCACACCGACACGTCGAAGCTCGACGGCGTCTTCTGCAGCACGCGGTCGTCGGCCTGGAGGCCGTAGCGGTCCTGCATCCAGCGCAGGCGATTGACGATGGCACGGTGCGACACGACCGCGCCCTTGGGCGTACCGGTCGAGCCCGAGGTGTAGATCACGTAGGCCGGATGCGAAGGGTCGATCGCGATGCAGGGATCGGTGTCGTCGCAACTCGCCAGATCCGCAATCGTTTGCGCTACATCGAGCAGCAATGCAGGGGCGGCTGCCGGCAGCGACTCCGCGAGTGCTTCGGTGGTGACAAGGCACACCGGCTGCGCATCGCCGAGCATGAAGGCGATGCGGTCCTGCGGGAAGTCCGGGTCGACCGGCAGGTAGGCCGCGCCGGTCTTCAGCGTGGCAAGCAAGGCGACCATCAGGTCCATCGAACGCGGGATCGCGAGCGCCACGGTGCGCTCCGGGCCTGCGCCGCGTGCGCGCAGGAGGTGCGCGAGACGGTTGGCGCGGCGGTTGAGTTCGTCGTTGCGCATCGCTTCGCCATCGAAACGCAAGGCGATGGCCTGCGGATTGGCTGCGAGTTGCGTTTCGATCAGCGCGGTGAGATGGGTGTCGGGCACCGCATGCGCCGTGTCGTTCCACGTCACCAGCAGTTGCTCGCGCTCTTCGGCGCCGAGCAGGTCGATCTGGCCGATGGCCTGCGAGGGCAGCCGGATCACGGCATCGAGGAAGGCGAGCACCCGGCGCTGGTGATCGGCCAGTTCCTCTGCCGTGTGCACCGCGGGGTTGGCGTCGAAGTCGATCTGCAGGTCCTGTCCGTTGCCGCGCTCGTACAGGAAGATGCCGAGGTCCTCGGCCGTGCCGTTCGAGAGGTTGCGCGGTTTGGCGGCGTGGCCGGCAAAACGGAAGTCGTAGTCGAAGGGCTCGACGTTGACCACGGTGGTGAAGAGCTGCCGGTTGTTCACCAGCATGTTGAGGTCGCTGCGCAGGTGCTCGTAGCGATACGACTGGTGCCGCAGGATCTGCCGCATCTGCCGGCCCACTTCGCGGATGAGTTCCGGAATCGGCAGGTCCGCGCGCATCGCAAGGCGCAGCGGCAGCGCATTGGCCACCATCGCCGGCACGCGGCGCATGCGGTCGTTGTGGCGCGCGGTAACGGGGATGCCGATCACCATGTCCTCGATGCCGGTCGCGCGGTACAGGTAGGCCGCGGTGGTGGCGATGAGGATCTGCGGCAGCGTGGTGCCGATCTCCTGCGCGATGGCCTGCAGGGCCTGCACGCTGGCCGCGGGCAGGTGCACCGTCTGGCGCAGCAAGCCGCCGACGTTGACCGAGCGATGCGAGGCCAGGCTCAGCGGATCGGGCGCATCGCCGAAGCGCTCGGTCCAGTACTGGCGGTCGCGCGGAAAGCGGCCGGACCCGCGGTAGGCGTGGTCTTCCTCGGCCAGTTGCGCGATGGGTGCGAGGCGCGATTCTTCGGGCACCGCGGCGCTGCCGGTGGCCATGGCGGTGTAGACATCCGCGAAGCGGCGCGCAATCAGGCCGCCGCCGAAACCGTCGAGCACGATGTGATGGCTGCGGTGGTACCAGATGTGCCGATCGGGCGCGAGGCGGATCAGCGCCGAGAGCCACAGCTGCCCGTGCGCGAGGTCGATGTTGCGGGCGTAGTCGGCGCGCATCCAGCGCTCGGCTTCGGCGTGCGGGTCGCTTTCGGCGCTCAAGTCGAGGTACGGAATCTCGCCGGTGAAGACGGGTGCGACGACCTGGCGCGGCCCCTGCTCGGTATCGACAAAACTCAGGCGTGTGGCTTCGGCTTCATCGGCCACCTGCCGCATGGCGGCGAGGAAAGTGGCGGGGTCGATCGGGCCGGCGATGTCGATGGCTTCGGCGAGGTTGAAATTGGTGTCGGGCGACGCGAACTTTGCGCCGAGCCACATCGCCATTTGTCCCGAAGTAAGGGGGGCGGTGCGGCCCAGATGATCGATGGTACTCATGCACTTCTCCAGGGTCTTGAATGAAATCGGCAACGATGCATGTGCGCCTGAAATGGACGCGTGGCTCACCCGCCGGTCAAGGAAAACGCTGGTGGTCCGCGGCAGCAGTTCGCTCACATCGCCAGACCAATGTACAAGTGGTTGCAATCATTTCAACGACGCTTTTTGGCGCGAAGATATTTCACGATCGCCTTTGAGCGCGAAAGATTTCATCCTGAAGTGGCGACCTGAATCGCGGTTTCCGGAATCGAAGGCTTTCATCGTATTTCGCGCGCCATTCGCCCCCGAATGATGTTGCGACGCAGCAACTTGGTATGAAGCTTGTAGGGGATTTTGGCGGCGTGATAAACGCGCGCACCCGACAACACATCGGACAAAAAAATACGCGCTCCACGGCGCGTACTTTGGTTGTCGAAAGACGTTTTTCCGCAGCGCCTCAGCGCACCAGGTCCCACCCCATCATCAACGCGGCCAGGCCCATCAGCGCGGTGCCGCCCCAGCCCAGCCAGCGCATGCGGCGCCCCGAAGTGAAGGCGCCCATCACCTTCTCGCGCGTCACCAGGACCATCATGGCCGCCATGATCGGCACGGCCACCACGCCGTTGATCACGGCGCTCCAGTAGAGCGCCTTCATCGGATCGATCGGGGTGAAGTCCAGTGCGGTGCCGACCAGCGTGGCGACCGCGATGATGGCGTAGAACTCCTTGGCCTCGCGCCAGTGGCGCTCCAGCCCCTCTTCCCATCCGAAGGCCTCGGCCACCGCATAGGCCGCCGACGAGGCGAGCACCGGAACGGCGAGCAAGCCAGTCGCGATGATGCCGCCTGCGAAGAGCCAGAACGCGAAGTCCCCGGCCAGCGGCCGCAGCGCCTCGGCCGCCTGCGCCGCCGAGGTCACGTCGTGCACGCCGGCCGCGAACAGCACCGAGGCCCCGACGACCATCACGAAGAAGGCGATGAGGTTGGAGAAGCTCATGCCCACCCAGGTGTCCAGGCGCACGCGCCGCAGGTCGCGGCGCACTTCATGGTCGGTGCCGCGCTGTCCGCCCTTCAGGCGCAGCTCCTCGACCTCCTGCGAGGCCTGCCAGAAGAACAGGTAGGGCGAGATGGTGGTGCCCAGCAGCGCGACGATCATCATCCAGTAGTCACCGCGCCATTGCAGCCGGGGCACGACCAGGTCATGCAGCACCCTTGCCCATTCCACCTGCACCACGAACACCGCCGCCACGTACGCGAACAGCGTGAGCGTCAGCCACTTGAGGATGTGCGCGAGCTTGCGGTACGGCACGAACACCTGCAGCAGCACCGTGACCACGCCGAACAGCAGCGAATGGATGTGCGCGCCGCCGCCCACCACGAGGTTCAATGCCTCGCCCATGGCGGAGATGTCGGCCGCGATGTTGATGGTGTTGGCCACCACCAGCAGCACCACCAGCACGAAGAGAAAACTGCGCGGCATGTGCTCGCGCAGGTTGGCCGCCACGCCTTTGCCGGTGACGCGGCCGATGCGCGCCGACACCAGCTGGATGGCCACCATGAAGGGCAGCGAGAGAAACACGGTCCAGAGCAGGCCGGTGCCGAACTGCGCCCCCGCCTGCGTGTACGTGGCGATGCCCGACGGATCGTCGTCCGCCGCGCCGGTGACGACACCGGGGCCCACGTGGCGCAGGAAAGAGGGAATGCGTTTCTTCATGACGGGCGCGATGCTCGCATGCCGAGCCTGACCACGGCATGAACGGACGGAACTTCTTTCATGGCCGTTCGGAAAAAAGTGCGGTGATCACCTGCCGCAGCCACCGATTGGCCGGATCGGCCTCGAAGCGCTTGCTCCAGTGCAGCGACACGCTGAAGTCGCGCAGCGGAAACGGCGGCTCGACGATGGCGTAGCCGCCCTCCTCCGCGAAGCCGCGCGCGATGTTGCGCGGCATCACCACCGCGAGATCGGTGGCGCGCACGATGGCCGGCAGCACCATGAAATGCTCGGTCGTCAGGCGCAGGCGGTCTTCGAGGTTCAGCAGCTGGAGGATGCGCAGCGTGTCGGCGTGCGTGCGCACCGCCACGTAGTCGAGCTCCTGCAGCGCCTCGAGCAGCGCCTGCCCGCTGCGTCGGCGCTTGACGAAGGGATGGCCCTTGCGCAGCAGCACGATGTAGCGGTCTTTCAGCAGCTGGGTGCGCTGGGTGTCCTTCACCCGGGGCAGGAAGCCGAAGGCGAAGTCGACCTTGCCGCTGTCCAGCGCGGTGGCGATGTCGCCGGTGGCCAGCGGCATGGTCTCCACGCGCACGCCCGGCGCCAGCTCGCGCAGCCGCGCCATCAGCGGCGGCAGGAAGCGGCCCTCCCCGATGTCGCTCATGTGGATGCGAAACAGCTTGCGCGAGGCCGCCGGCTCGAAGCGCTCGGGCTCGCTCAGCGCCTGCTGCAGCGTGTCCAGCGCCGACTGCACCGACACCGCCAGCCGCTCCGCGCGCGGCGTGGGCGCCACACCGCCGGGGCTGCGCGTGAAGAGCGCGTCGCCCAGCAGCAGCCGCAGCCGCGTGAGGCCGTGGCTGGCCGCCGGCTGGGTGAGGCCCAGCGCCTCCGCCGCGCGGCTCACGTTGCGGGCGCGATAGACCGCATCGAACAACCGCAGCAGGTTGAGGTCGATCGCATCGATATGCACTGATTTCATATTGGATAGCCGAATTATTTTATTGAAGTATGGCCCCCGCGTGACCACACTCCCCTGTCCGTGCTCCTTCGAGCCCCACAACAACGACGAGACACGATGGAAGTTTCATTCAGCAAGGAAGTGGAAATGCTGCGCCTGGGCAGTGGCGCCACCTTCCACGGCGAGGGCATCCTCGCCATCACCAAGGGCCTCTTGCAGTCCGGCGTGGCCTACGTGGGCGGCTACCAGGGCGCGCCCGTGTCGCACCTGCTCGACGTGATGGTCCAGGGCAAGGCCTACATGGATGAGCTCGGCGTGCACGTTGAGGCGTGTTCCAACGAAGCCTCGGCCGCGGCGATGCTCGGCGCCTCCATCCACTATCCGCTGCGCGGCGCGGTGACTTGGAAGTCCATCGTCGGCACCAACGTGGCGGCCGATGCGCTGTCGAACCTCTCCTCGCCGGGCGTGACCGGCGGCGTGCTGGTGGTGGTGGGCGAGGACTACGGCGAAGGCGCCAGCGTGATCCAGGAGCGCACCCATGCCTATGCGCTCAAGTCGAGCATGTGCCTGCTCGATCCGCGGCCCGACCTCGGCGTGATGGTGCGGATGGTCGAAGAAGGCTTTCGCCTGTCCGAGACCTCGAACATGCCCTGCCTGATGGAACTGCGCATCCGCACCTGCCATGTGCGCGGCAGCTTCGAGTGCAAGGACAACATCTCGCCTGCGGTGTCGACCCGCGCGCTGATGACCGAGCCCGCGGGTTTCGACTACATGCGGCTTGCGCACCCGCCCGTCACCTTCCGCCACGAAAAGCTCAAGGGCGACGAACGCATTCCGGCGGCGCGGCGCTACATCGTGGCGAACGGCCTCAACGAACTGATACCGGGTGGGCGCCACGCCGACCTCGGCATCGTCGTGCAGGGCGGGCTCTACAACGCGCTGATCCGAAGCCTGCAGCAGCAAGGGCTGGCGGATGCATTCGGCGAGACCGACATCCCGATCCTCGTGCTCAACGTGACTTACCCGCTGGTGCCCGAGCAGGTGGCCGACTTCTGCGTGGGCAAGCGCGCGGTGCTGGTGGTGGAAGAAGGCCAGCCCGAATACATCGAGCAGGACATTGCCACGCTCCTGCGCCGGCGCGACATCCAGACGCCGCTGCACGGCAAGGACATGCTGCCCGCGGCGGGCGAGTACGGCGTCGAGGTGCTGTCCGGCGGCATCGGCGTCTTCGCCGCGAAGTACATCGAGGCGAGCGAAGCCTCGTCGTCCGCACAGGCGTGGCTGGCGGGCAATCGCGAGCGCCGCGAGGCTGTCGCGCGACAGCTCTCCACGCCGCTGCCCAACCGCCCGCCAAGCTTTTGCATCGGCTGCCCCGAACGCCCGGTGTTCTCCGCCCTCAAGCTCGCGCAGCAGGAGACCGGCCCGGTGCACATTGCGGCAGACATCGGCTGCCATGCCTTCGGCACCTTCGAGCCCTTCTCGATGGGCCACTCGATCCTCGGCTACGGCATGAGCCTCGCGAGCCGCGCGGGCGTCGCGCCGATGATGAACCGCCGCACGCTCTCGATCATGGGCGACGGCGGCTTCTGGCACAACGGCCTGCTCACCGGCGTGCAGAGCGCGCTCTTCAACGACGACGACGCGGTGCTGCTGATCTTCAAGAACGGCTACACCTCGGCCACCGGCACGCAAGACATCATCTCCACGCCCGACGACGAGACGAAGGAGCGCGCCGTCGACAAGCAGCAGAGCCTGGTCGACAAGAACCAGACCATCGAAGCCACGCTCACCGGGCTGGGCGTGAAGTGGATGCGCACGGTGACAACCTACGACGTGGAGCGCATGCGCAAGACGCTGACCGAGGCGCTCACCAGCGACTTCAACGGCCTGAAGGTGGTGATCGCCGAGGGCGAGTGCCAGCTCGAGCGGCAGCGGCGCATCAAGCCATGGATCGCGGGCCTTCTGAAAAAGGGCGAGCGCGTGGTGCGCGTGAAGTACGGCGTCGATGAGGACGTGTGCAACGGCGATCACGCCTGCATCCGCCTCTCGGGCTGCCCCACGCTCACGCTCAAGGACAACCCCGATCCGCTCAAGGTGGACCCCGTGGCGACCGTGATCGACGGCTGCGTGGGCTGCGGCCTGTGCGGCGAGAACGCGCATGCGGCCACGCTGTGCCCGAGCTTCTACCGGGCCGAGGTGGTGCAGAACCCGAAGTGGCATGAGCGCCTGCTGCACGGCCTGCGCGGCGCCGTCGTTCGCGCACTGCAACCTGCATGAGCCGCGCCATGGAACAGAACCGTCCGCTCACGCTCCTGGTCTGCGCCCTCGGCGGCGAAGGCGGCGGCGTGCTCACCGAATGGCTGGTGGACATCGCCCGCCATGCCGGCTACGCCGCGCAGAGCACGTCGATCCCCGGCGTGGCGCAGCGCACCGGCGCCACCACTTACTACATCGAGGTGTTCCCCGTGCCGCTCGCGCAGCTCGGCGGCAGGCGCCCGGTGTTCAGCCTGAGCCCGGTGCCGGGCGCGCTCGATGCGATCGTGTCGTCGGAACTGCTCGAGACCGCGCGGCAGATCGGCAACGGCATGAGCGCACCGTTGCGCACGCTGGTCATCAGTTCCTCGGCACGCATCTTCACCACCGCCGAGCGCATGGAACCCGGCGATGGACGCGCCGATGCGCAACGGCTTGTCGATGTGGTCAAGGCCTTCAGCCGCGAGCACCATGTGTTCGACATGAATGCCATCGCGCGCGACAGCGGCACCGTGGTCAGCGCAGTGATGCTGGGCGCCATCGCGGGCAGCGGCCTCTTCCCGTTTCGGCGCGAAGCCTACGAGCATGTGGTGCGCGGCGGCGACACGAGCGCGCCCGAGAAGCTCAACAAGATGGCCGCCGCCAGCCTGCGCGGCTTCGCGGCCGCCTTCGATGCGGTGAGCGCACCTCGCACCCAGGCGGCCTTCGTGAACAGCGTGATGGCCGGCGACACCGCCGACGCACCACCGCCGGCATGTGCGCTGCCCGACGAACTGGCACGCCGCTTTCCACCCGCCGTGCACGACATGCTCACGCTCGGCCATGCGCGCGTGCTCGACTACCAGGACGCCGCCTACGCGAAGCTGTACGCCGAGCGGCTGGCCCAGGTGCTCGATGCCGAGCGCACCGCCGATCCGGCCGGCGCCCACGGCTTTGCTGTCACCCGCGAAACCGCGCGCTGGCTCGCGCTGTGGATGGCCTTCGACGACATCGTGCGCGTGGCCGCGCTCAAGGGCCGTGCGAGCCGGGCGCAGCGCGTGCGGCAGGAAGTGCGCGCTGGCGACGACGACATCGTGAAGGTCTACGACCACTTCAAGCCCGGCACCGCCGAGTTCGCCGCGCTGCTGCCGCCCGCGCTGTCGCGCCGCGTGACCGCGTGGGACCGCGGGCGGCAAGCGCGTGGCCTTGCGCCATGGGCATTGCCGCTCAAGGTGGGCAGCCACTCGGTCCTGGGCATGGCGTCGCTGCGCCTGCTGTCGTCGCTCAAGTGGCTGCGCCGGCGCGGCAGCCGCTTCGCCGAAGAGCAGGCACTGATCGAACGCTGGCTCGCGGCCGTGGAAGCCGGCACACGCGAAACCTGGGCGCTGGGGCACGAGCTCGCGCTGTGCGGCCGGCTCATCAAGGGCTACGGCAGCACCAACGAACGCGGCAAGGAGAACCTGCTGCACATGACCGGCCATCTCGCGGCGCAGCCCGGCGTGGCGCCGGCGGCGCGCGCGCAGGCCATCTCGGCGGCGCGCACGGCCGCGCTCGCCGACGATGCCGGCCGCGCGCTCGACGCTGCGCTGGTGGCGCACGGCGCGCCCGCCCGCCCGGTCAAGGCCCAGCCCATCCGCTGGATGAAGCGCAAGCCCACCGGCGGCGCCTGAAGCGAGACGCGCCGCAATGCCGCTGCTCAACGTCGACGACTACCGGCGCCGCGCGCGCCGGGTGCTGCCGCGTCTGGTGTTCGACTATGTCGATGGCGGCGCGGAAGACGAACGCTGCCTGCAGCGCAACCGCGACGCGCTGGAACAGTTGCCGCTGATTCCCGAATGCCTTCGCGATACCAGTGCGATGGACATCGGCATCGAACTCTTCGGCCGCCGCTGGCGCGCGCCCTTCGCGGTCGCCCCCATCGGACTGGCCGGCCTCGTGCGCCCCGGCGCCGACAAGCTGCTGGCCGGCGCCGCCCAGGCCGCGGGCGTGCCTTTCATACTCTCGACCGCATCGAACTCACGCATCGAGGACGTGCGCGCAGCCGCGCCCGATGCAGCGTTGTGGATGCAGCTCTATGTGATGGGCGAGCGCGCCATCGCCGAGCGCATCGTGCGGCGGGCGCGCGCCGTGGGTTTCGAGGCTTTGGTGCTCACGGTGGACGTACCGGTCAGCGGGCTGCGCGAGCGCGACCTGCGCCACGGCTTTCGCGTGCCGATGCGGCTCACGCCCGGCACCGTGCTGAACATGGCGCGGCATCCCGGCTGGCTGCTGCGGCTCGCACGAGGCGGCATGCCGCGGTTCGAGAACCTGCTGCCCGGTGCGGACGAGGCGCCCGTCTCCGCCCAGGCCCAGGCTGCCCTGCTCTCGCGCACCATGGACCGCACGCTCACCTGGGAGAGTCTCGGCTGGCTGCGCAAGCTGTGGGACGGCCCCCTGCTCATCAAGGGCCTGCTGGGTGCGGAAGACGCCAAGCGCGCCGTGCGCCATGGCGCCGACGGCATCGTGGTCTCCAACCACGGCGGCCGGCAGCTCGATGCGGCGCCCGCCAGCATCGCCGCGCTGCCGCGCATCGTCGACGCGGTCGGCGGGCGCATTCCGGTGCTGGTCGACGGCGGCATGCGGCGCGGCAGCGACGTGGTGAAAGCGCTGGTGCTCGGCGCCAGCGGCACGCTGGTCGGCCGCGCGCCGGTCTACGGGCTGGCCTGCGGGGGCGAACAAGGCGCGCTCGCCGTGCTGCAACTGCTGGCGCAGGAAACCGAACGCACGATGACCTTGCTGGGCGCCACGCAGGTGCACGAACTGGGCCCGCGCCACGTCGATCGGCCCGGGTTCCGTTCGCCTTCCGAACAAGCCGCGAGCGTTCCGGGCCTGAAGGAAAACACGCTCGGGAAAGCCTCCATATACCCGGCGCACGCGACTGCCTAGATTGCGGCAACCAGTTCAAACACATAACGAAGGAGACCATGACCACCATCCGCCACCCCCACCGCTCCAGGGCCCGCGCCCTGGCCCTGAGCGCCGCCACCGCCGTGCTCGTGATCGGCACGCCCGCCGTACAGGCGCAGGACAAGCCCGTGCAGATCAAGCTGTCGAGCTGGGTGCCGGCGCAGCATCCGCTCAACCCTGCCCTGCAGGCCTGGGCCGACGACATCAAGAAGGAATCGAACGGCAGCATCACCGCGATCCTGTTTCCCTCGGAGCAGCTGGGCAAGGCCTTCGACCACTACGACATGGCGCGCGACGGCATCGCGGACTTCTCGTACGTGAACCCGGGCTACCAGCCGGGCCGCTTTCCGGTGATGGCGGGTGCGTCGCTGCCCTTCCTGTTCGCCAACGGCAAGGAAGGCTCGGCCGCCATCGATGCCTGGTACCGCAACTACGCGGCCAAGGAAATGAAGGACGTGAAGTACTGCTTCGCTTTCGTGCACGACCCCGGCACCTTCCACTCGCGCAAGAAGATCACGCTGCCCACCGACATCAAGGGCATGAAGGTGCGCCCGGCCACCAGCACCGTGGGCCAGCTGATCACCTCGCTGGGCGGCACCAACGTGCAGGCCTCGGCACCGGAGTCGCGCGACATGCTCGAGCGCGGCGTGGCCGATGCGATCACCTTCCCGTGGGGATCGATCGGCCTCTTCGGCATCGACAAGGTGGTGAAGTACCACATGGATGCGCCGCTGTACGTCACGCCTTTCGTCTGGGTGATGAACAAGGGCAAGTACGACGCGATGTCCGCCGGGCAGAAGAAGGTGATCGACGACCACTGCACCAGCGAATGGGCGCAGAAGGTGGCCGGACCGTGGGCGGACTTCGAGTTCGGCGGGCGCGCGAAGATCGCGGCGCAATCGGGCCACGAGGTCTACAAGCTCACGCCGGAACAACTCGATGCATGGCGCAAGGCGGCCGCACCATCGGAAACGCAATGGGCCGAGAGCGTGAAGAAGGCGGGCGAAGACCCGAAGGCGGTGATGGATGCGCTGAAGGCCAGCCTCGCCAAGAACAAGTCGGCGCTCTGAGCGATGGCTGCCCGGTCCGCCAGCTACATGGACCGCGCGATCAACACGATTGAATGGCTTGCCGCCATCTTCGTGGGGATCGTCGCGCTCAACATCTTCGCGGCCGTGGTGCTGCGCAAGTTCTTCGACGCCTCGATCCCCGACGCCTACGACTTCGGCCGCATGCTGCTGGGCATCCTGATCTTCTGGGGCATCGCGGCCACCAGCTACCGGGGCGGCCACATCACGGTCGACCTGGTGTGGACCGCGGCAGGCCCGCGCATGAAGCGCGTGATCGACGTGTTCGCCACGCTGGTGCTGCTGTTCGTGGTGGCGGTGCAGACCGCGATGCTGTTCGACAAGGTGCGCGGCACCTACGTGGACAACGTGCTGACCTACGACATGAACATTCCCACCTGGCCGTTCTACGCGGTGGCGTGGTTCGGCGACGTGTGCGCGGTGCTGCTGATCGCCATTCGCACGTATCGCTTGATCTTTCACCCCGAGCAGCTCGAAGAAGTTCACGCTGAACAGAAAGCCGACGAATGAGCCCCGATGCGATTGCAGTCCTGGGCTTCGTCGCCCTCTTCGCGTTGATGCTGTTGCGCGTGCCGGTCGGCATGGCCATGGGCCTCGTGGGGGTCGCCGGCTACAGCTACCTCGTGGGCCCCGGGCCCGCGCTGAAGCTGGTGGGCCAGACCTCCATGCGCACCGTGACCGACTACACCTTCGGCGTGATCCCGATGTTCATGCTGATGGGTGCGCTGGTGTCGGTGTCGGGCGTGAGCCGCGAACTCTTCAAGGCCGCCAACTCGATGATCGGCCACATGCGCGGCGGCCTGGGCGTCGCCACCGTGGTGGCCTGCGGCGGCTTCGCGGCGATCTGCGGCTCGTCGGTGGCCACGGCCGCCACGTTCTCGGCGGTGGCGTATCCGGAGATGCGGCGCTTCAACTATCCGCAGTCGTTCTCCACCGGGGTGATCGCCGCGGGCGGCACGCTGGGCGCGATATTGCCGCCATCGACCGTGCTCGCGGTCTACGCCATCCTCACGCAGCAGGACATCGGCAAGCTCTTCATGGCGGGCATCGTGCCGGGCATCCTCGCGATGGCGATGTATGTGCTGACGATCGCGATCATCGTGAAACTCCGGCCCGACTGGCTGCCCGGCGGCGAAGTCAAGCCCTGGTCGGAACGCTTTAAGGATCTGCGCAACGTGTGGGCGCCGCTGGTGCTGTTCGTGTTCGTGATCGGCGGGCTCTACGGCGGCTTCTTCACGCCGACCGAAGCGGGTGGCGTGGGCGCGAGCGGCGCGTTCATCCTCGGCATCGTCAGGCGCAAGCTCGACGGCCCGAAGATCCGCGAGGCGCTGCTCTCGGCCACGCGCACCGCGGCGGCGGTGTTCACCGTGCTGATCGGCGCGCTCCTGTTCGGCTACTTCCTCACCATCACCCAAAGCCCGCAGAAGCTCACCGAATTCCTCACCGGGTTGGGCATCGGCCGCTACGGCGTGCTCGCGCTCATCATGGTGATGTACCTGGTGCTCGGCTGCCTGATGGATGCGATGGCGATGATCATCCTGACGGTGCCCATCATCTTCCCGGTGATCGTGCACCTGGGGTTCGATCCGATCTGGTTCGGCGTGATCATCGTGATGACGGTGGAGCTGGGGCTCATCCATCCACCGGTGGGGATGAACGTCTTCGTCATCAAGAGCGTGGTGAAGGACGTGAGCTTCACCACCATCTTCAAGGGCGTGCTGCCGTTCATCGTGACGGACATCGTGCGGCTGGTGATCCTGATCGCGTTCCCGGTCATCGCGCTGTGGCTGCCGACGAGAATGGGCTGATGAGTACAGCAGGCAAAGAAATCATCTACACCGCACGCGTCGAGTTCGGCGACTGCGACCCGGCCGGCATCGTCTGGTTTCCCAACTTCTTCCGCTGGATCGATGCGGCCTCGCGGAATTTCTTCGCCGGATGCGGCGTTCCGCGCTGGGAAGAAACAGCCAGGACGATGGGCGTGATCGGCACGCCGCTGGTGGACACGCACACGCGCTTCGTGAAGGCCGCGAGCTACGGCGACACGCTGGAGATCGCGGTGCGCATCACCGAGTGGCGCGACAAGAGCTTCGTGCAGACCTACCGCGTGACGCGCGGCGACGACCTGATCCTCGAATGCGAAGAGGTGCGCATCTTTGCCGCCAAGCGCGATAGCGGGGGCATACGGGCGGTACCGATTCCGCCGACCATTCGCGCGCTCTGCGAATAGCCGGTCAGCGCCCCGCGGCCTGCAGCTTGGCGAGCAGCCCGTCGACACCGCGATCGATCAGGTCGAAAGCTTCGACGAAAGCACGTTGCCCGCCGTACCAGGGATCGGGCACGTCGCCTTCATCGCCCTCGGCGAAGTCGGTGAGCATGTGAATCTTGTGTGCGGTGCCCGCGGGCGCGAGCCGGCGCAGCGCGGCGCAGTGGTGCGCGGTCATGCCGACGATCCAGTCGAAGCGCTCGAAATCGCTGGCGCGAACCTGCCGCGCGCAGTGCGCATGCATCTCGATGCCGCGTCGGCGCGCCTCGGCTACCGAGCGCGGGTCGGGCGGATTGCCGCGCTCCTCGTCGGAGATGGCGGCGCTGTCGACGTCGACGGGCAATCCCGCGAGGCGCGCCTTGTGCAGCAGGAGCGCATGGGCGGTGGGCGAACGGCAGATATTGCCGGTGCAGATGAAGAGGACAGCGGGTTTCGTCATCGGTATGAAAGCCTGTTGAAAGGTTGCAGCGCGGGCCGAGGCGGAATCGCAACAACGAGGCGATAACGACCCTGCTGGCATTGCAGGACAAGCGCGAAAAGGTTGACGCTCATTGTGACGCGGTGCAACAATCCTGCATCTTTACTTCGGAGCCCCGTGCGTGGACAGTGCCAGTTGGATCAGTGACAAGACGCGTGCCTCGGCAGGCGTGACACATCCGGCCCTCTAGCGCAGGCTCTCCCGCGCTGTGGCCGCCGTGCACGCAGCGTGACCCGTTCGCCAATCAGGCAAGCGGCTCTCCCCTTCCGAATTCCGTCGTTCTTCGTCACTGACTTTTTCAGTCAGCTTGCGTGTCCGTGCGCGAGGCCCTTCAATCGCGAAGGAGCCTTGTCATGCGTCAATTCCCAACCCGTCAGCCGCAGCAACAGCAGCCGATGCAGCAACCCGTTCGCCCTGCGGCGCACGTGCCTGCACGCGCGGTCACGGCGCAAGACGCCGAGAACGAAACGCTGGACCGGGCCGCCGCGCTCTGGACCACCCGGCGCATCCGCAGCTTCTTCCTGCTGCTCGACCAGCCACTGCGCGCAGCGCAGCGCTGAGGCCCGGCCGCACACGACGAAGGAGGCCTTCCATGGACCCCGCCCCTCATCGGCGCCCTTGCGCGCCCCACCCGTTCCTGTCAATTGCAAATGTGCAGCGCGCCGTGCTGCGGAGGGACTCGCACGTCTGATGGATTGACGCGTGGGCGTTCTTCTCCTGCCCGGCCTGCGCCGCGAGGAGAAAAAATGAAGAACGTCCTGAAATCCTTTTTCGAGAGCTTCCTGCGCAGCCGTCACATGCTGCATCACTTCGAGCGCTGGCAGACCATGCTGGGCTCGAAACCCGTCGGCGTGGCCTCGGCCAGCATGCCACCCGACATCGCCAGGGCACTGGCCGCGGCCTCGCGCACCGATGCGGGCGAGATGCTCGCCAGGCTCGACAGCTCGCCGCGCGGCCTGAGCGAAGGCCACGCCCAGGTGCTGCGCAAGCGCCTGGGCAGCAACGAGGTGCGCCACGAGCAGCCGCTGCCGTGGTGGTCGCACCTCTGGCAGTGCTACCGCAATCCGTTCAACCTGCTGCTGACGGTGCTGGCGCTGATCTCCTACGTGACGGAGGACATGAAGGCCACGCTCGTGATCGGGAGCATGGTGGTGCTCTCGACGGTGCTGCGCTTCCTGCAGGAGACGCGCTCCAACAAGGCCGCCGACCGGCTCAAGGCGATGGTGAGCAATACCTCCACGGTGCTGCGGCCCGCGCCGGGGCGCAAGGCCGGCGCGGCGGGCGACGAGGGCGTCGACGCCACGCACGCGGGCACGGTGCGCGTGGAGGTGCCGATGCGCGACCTGGTACCAGGCGAAGTGATCGCGCTCTCGGCCGGCGACATGATCCCGGCCGACTGCCGGGTACTGACCGCCAAGGACCTGTTCATCAGCCAGTCGGCATTGACCGGCGAAGCCATGCCTGTCGAGAAGTTCGCCGTCGATCGCGGCGACCACGAGGCCGGCGTGCTCGAACGCGAGAACCTGCTCTTCATGGGCACCAACGTGATCAGCGGCACCGCCACCGCGCTGATCGTGCACACCGGCGACCGCACCTTCTTCGGCGCCCTCGCGCAGCGCGTGACCGCCACGGATCGCGGCACCAGCGCCTTCCAGGCGGGCATCAACCGCGTGAGCTGGGTGCTGATCCGCTTCATGCTGGTGATGGCGCCGCTGGTGCTGGTGATCAACGGCGTGGCCAAGGGCGACTGGTGGGAAGCGGCGCTGTTCGCGCTGTCGATCGCCGTCGGCCTCACGCCCGAGATGCTGCCGATGATCGTGACCGCCACGCTCGCCAAGGGCGCGGTCGTGATGTCGCGCCAGAAGGTGATCGTCAAGCGGCTGGAAGCCATCCACAACTTCGGCGCGATGGACGTGCTGTGCACCGACAAGACCGGCACGCTGACGCAGGACCGCATCGTGCTGGAGCGCCACACCAACGCGTGGGGCGAGGGCTCGAACCATGTGCTGCAGCTTGCGTACCTGAACAGCTTTCACCAGACGGGTTTGAAGAACCTGCTCGACAAGGCGGTGCTCAACCACGCCGAGATGCAACCAGAGACGCGGCTGCAGACGGCCTACCGCAAGATCGACGAAGTGCCCTTCGACTTCTCGCGCCGCCGCATGTCGGTGGTGGTGGAGAACGGCGGCAGCGAGCACCTCTTGATCTGCAAGGGCGCGCTCGAAGAGATCCTGTCGGTGTGCACGTCGGTCGAACGGGGTGCCGAGGTGCTGTCGCTCGATGCGGAGCTGCTTGCGCGCATCCACAGCGTGGCCTCGGAGCTGAACCAGCAGGGCCTGCGCGTGGTGGCCGTGGCGAGCCGCACGCTGGCCGCTGAAGCACGCAAGGCCGCCTACAGCGTGGCCGATGAATCGGGGCTCACGCTGCTGGGCTACGTGGCCTTTCTCGATCCGCCGAAGGAATCCACCGCGCCCGCGCTGCGCGCGCTGGCCGAGCACGGCGTGGCGGTGAAGGTGCTCACCGGCGACAACGAACTGGTCACGCGCAAGGTCTGCGGCGACGTGGGCATCGACGCCGGCCACATCGTGCTCGGCCGCGAGACCGAGGATCTGCGCGACGACGAGCTGCGCGAGCTGGTCGAGCGCCACCAGGTGTTCGCCAAGCTCACGCCCGCGCACAAGGAGCGCATCGTCCACGCGCTGCATGCCAACGGACATGTGGTGGGCTTCATGGGCGACGGCATCAACGACGCACCGGCACTGCGCGCCGCGGACATCGGCATCTCGGTGGACGGCGCGGTGGACGTGGCCAAGGAGTCGGCCGACATCATCCTGCTGGAAAAGAGCCTGATGGTGCTGGAGCAAGGCGTGGTCGAGGGCCGCCGCACCTTCGCCAACATGCTCAAGTACATCAAGCTCACCGCGAGCTCGAACTTCGGCAATGTGTTCTCGGTGCTGGTGGCGAGCGCGTTCCTTCCCTTCCTGCCGATGTTGCCGCTGCACCTGCTGGTGCAGAACCTGCTGTACGACGTGTCGCAGATCGCGATTCCGTTCGACAACGTGGACGAGGAATTCCTCAAGTCGCCGCAGCGCTGGAACCCGGCGGACCTCGGGCGCTTCATGGTGTTCTTCGGGCCGCTGAGCTCGGTGTTCGACCTGCTGACCTACACGGTGATGTGGTTCGTGTTCTCGGCCAACACGGTGGAGCACCAGACGCTGTTCCAGTCGGGCTGGTTCATCGAGGGGCTGCTGTCGCAGACGCTGATCGTTCACCTGATCCGCACCCGCAAGATCCCGTTCCTGCAAAGCCGCGCGGCATGGCCGCTGCTGGCGATGGGCGCCGCCATTGCCGCGGTGGGCATCTGGCTGCCGATGGGGCCGCTCGCGCACTACTTCAAGCTGCAGGCGCTGCCGCTGACTTACTTTCCGTGGCTGGTCGCGATGCTGGTGGGGTATGCGGTGCTGACGCAGACGGTGAAGGGGTGGTATGGGCGGCGGTATGGGTGGCAGTGAGTTTCCTGTTCAGGGCGTGTGCACAGGCCACCGGGTACTCCCCTCCGCGAATGTCCCCCGGGGCTTCGCCCCTCCTCCTTGATTTCGCTGCGGGGAGCACCCGATGCCCTGTGCACCGGGGCACGCTGCTGGTAATCGGCGATCAACGACCGCTCTGAAGCGCTCACGCTGATGGTGGGTTCTGTTTCGCGAAATCAAGGGGGAGGCCGCAGGCCGGAGGACATTCGCGAAACAGAGCCCACCGTCGGCGTGAGTGCCGCCCTGAACAAAGCTACATGCAGATGACACCCAAGCCCTGCAAACTGAGCGCAAAACATCGAAAGACATCTGATGCAAGCCATCCAGAACTTCAACCTGCCTTCGCTGCTCGACACCTTCGTCAGCGTGGCGGTCGCCTTCACCCTCGGCTCGCTGATCGGCCTGGAGCGCCAGATACGGCAGCGCGCCGCGGGCCTGCGCACCAACACGCTCGTGGCAGTGGGTGCCGCTGTGTTCGTGGATATGGCGAATCGCCTGCACGGCCACGATGGGGCCGTGCACGTGGCAGCCTATGTGGTCTCGGGCATCGGCTTTCTTGGGGCGGGCGCGATCATGAAGGAAGGCACCAACATCACGGGCCTGAACACGGCGGCCACGCTGTGGGGGTCGGCGGCGGTGGGGGCCTGCGCGGGGGCGGACCTGATCGGCGAGGCGATGATCGCGGCGCTGTTCGTGCTGGCCAGCAACACGCTGCTGCTGCCGGTGGTCAACCGCATCAACCGCCGCCCGATCAATGAAGAATCGAGCGAGGCGACCTACACGGTGCGGGTGATCTGCTCGCGCGCGGCGCGGCCCGAGGTGATGGACCAGCTCCTACTGTTGCTGGAAGCCGCGAACTACCCGGTGCGCGATGTCGACCAGCACGCCTTCGGGCCCGCCGACACGGAGATCGAAGCAACGCTGTATGCCACCGCGGTCGAGCCCTTGGAGCTCGACCAGGTGATCACGGAACTCGAAGCGCTCGAAGGCGTCCAGCAAGCTTTCTGGAACGCCAGCGCCGACGATTGATTAAACGCCGAGGATCGACACCGCCTTGGTGTTCAGATAGGCCTCAAGCGCCTCGGGGCCGCCTTCCGAACCGTAGCCCGAATCCTTCACGCCGCCGAACGGCATTTCGGGCGACGGGGTGGCGGGCTGGTTGATCCACAGCATGCCGAGCTCGAGCTTCTGGCTCAGCAGGTGCGCGCTCTTGATCGACTTGGTGAAGGCGTAGCCGGCCAGGCCGAACGGCAGGCGGTTGGCTTCGGCGATGGCTTCTTCGAGCGTGTCGAAACCGCGGATCGCTGCGATGGGGCCGAAGGGTTCGTTGTTGAACACGTCGGCGTCCAGCGGCACGTCGGTCAGCACGGTGGGGGCGAAGAAGTTGCCGGTGTCGCCGATGCGCTCGCCGCCGGCAGCCACGGTGGCGCCCTTCTTGCGCGCGTCTTCCAGCACGTGGGCCATGGCCGTGAGGCGGCGTGCGTTGGCCAGCGGGCCGATGGTCGTGCCTTCGGCAAGGCCGTCGCCGAGCTTCAGGCCTTCGGTGTACTTGACCAGCGTGCGGGCGAATTCTTCGCGCAGGCTGTTGTGCACCAGGAAGCGCGTGGGCGAAATGCAGACCTGGCCCGCATTGCGGAATTTGGCGGCGCCGGCGGCCTTGACGGCCAGGGCGACGTCGGCGTCTTCAGCGACGATCACCGGGGCGTGGCCGCCCAGTTCCATCGTGACGCGCTTCATGTGCGAACCGGCCAGTGCGGCCAGTTGCTTGCCGACGGGGGTCGAGCCGGTGAAGGTGACCTTGCGGATGATCGGGTGGGCGATCAGGTAGTTCGAGATTTCGGCGGGGTTGCCGAACACGAGGCCCACGGTGCCGGGCGGGATGCCGGCGTCGACGAAGGCCTGCAGCAGCGCGGCAGGCGATGCCGGGGTTTCTTCGGGCGCCTTCACCAGGAACGAGCAGCCGGTGGCGAGGGCTGCGCCGAGCTTGCGGACGATCTGGTTGATCGGGAAGTTCCACGGCGTGAACGCGGCGACGGGGCCCAGCGGCTCCTTCAGCACGAGCTGCTGCGCGGCCAGGTTGCGCGAGGGCACGATGCGGCCGTAGACGCGGCGGCCTTCGTCGGCGAACCATTCGATGATGTCGGCGGCAGCCAGGGTTTCGCCCTTGGCTTCGGCCAGCGGCTTGCCCTGCTCTTGCGTCAGCAGCTTGGCGATGTCGCCCGCGCGTTCGCGGATGAGGCCGGCGGCGCGGCGCATGACGGCGGCGCGTTCGTTGGCGGGGGTGTTGCGCCACTTGTCGAAGCCGCGTTGGGCGGCGGCCAGGGCGCGGTCCAGGTCGGCGATGCTGGCATGCGCCACCTTGCCGATGACCTTGCCGGTGGCGGGGTTCACGACGTCCAGCGTCTTGCCGCCGGTGGCATCGACCCATTCGTTGTCGATCAGCAGGCGGGTGTCGGTGTAGGTAACGGTCATGGCGAACTTTTCCTTCGGGGACTGGATGATGAAAAGGGGAAATCTGGGTGTGCGCGGCGCGGCACCGGAGGTGCGCATGCGACAGCGGCGGCAAAGCGCCGCCGGGTGCATAGATTAACCCGAGTTCACAAATGTCGCCGGGGCCCGGAAATCGCCCTTTTCCCCCGGCACGGGCCTCATTACAGAATCAGCAGCGCCCTGAAATCATTGACGTTGGTGTTCGTCGGCCCCGTCACGAACAGGTCGCCGATGGCGTCGAAGTAGCCGTAGGCGTCGTTGCGGTCGAGGTGATCGGACAGCTTCCTGCCCTGCGCCGTGGCGCGCGCCAGGGTGTCGGGCGTGACGAAGGCGCCGGCGTTGTCTTCCACGCCGTCGATGCCGTCGGTGTCGGCCGCCAGCGCCCACACATCCGGCTGGCCCATGAGCGCACCGGCCAGGCCCATGCAGAACTCGCCGGCCCGCCCGCCCCGGCCCTTGGCCTGGCCCGGCTGGCGCGGGCGGATCGTGACCGTGGTCTCGCCGCCCGAAAGAATGACGCAGGGCCGCGCGAACGGCTGGCCGCGGTGGGCCACGGCGCGGGCCAGCGCGGCATGCACCTTGCCGACTTCGCGCGATTCGCCTTCGATCTCGTCGCTGAGGATGTGCGCCTCGATGCCCGCCTCGCGCGCCGCCTGGGCCGCCGCTTCGAGCGACTGCTGGGGCGTGGCGATCATGTGCGTCTCGTGGCCGGTGAAGGCCTTGTCGCCGGGCTTGGGCGTTTCGAGCTCGCCGCTTTGGAGCTGGGCGCGCACGGGCGCAGGCACTTCGATGCCGTAGCGGTCGAGGATGGCCAGCGCATCGGCGCAGGTGGTCGCATCGGGCACCGTGGGGCCGCTCGCGATGACGGCCGCATCGTCGCCCGGCACGTCGCTGATGGTGAGCGTCACCACGCGCGCCGGCGCACAGGCCGCTGCAAGACGGCCGCCCTTGATGCGCGAGAGGTGCTTGCGCACGCAGTTCATCTCGCCGATGCCGGCGCCGCTGTCGAGCAGTTGCTTGTTGATGCGCTGCTTGTCGGCCAGCGTGAGGCCTTCGGCGGGCAGCACCAGCAGCGACGAGCCGCCGCCGGAGATCAGGCACAGCACGAGGTCGTCGGCCGTGAGGCCTTGCGTGAGCGCGAGGATGCGCTCGGCGGCCTGCTGCCCGGCCTCATCGGGCACAGGGTGCGCGGCTTCGACCAGTTCGATGCGCTGCGGCACGCCTTCGGGGCGCGGCGGAATGTGGTCGTAGCGGGTGACGACGAGGCCCGAGAGCGGCGCATCGGCCGGCCACAGGGCTTCGAGCGCCTGCACCATCGAGCCGCCTGCCTTGCCGGCGCCCAGCACCAGCGTGCGCCCCTTGGGTGGCTTGGGCAGGTGGGCGCCCAGCGTGGACAGCGGCAGCGCGCGGTCCACCGCCACGCGGTACAGGTGTTCGAGGAAGGCGCGCGGGGTTTCGCGCGGATCGGGCGCGGGCCCGAAGGACGAGGTCGATGCGGTCATGGCTTGCGTTGTCTCCATCCGGCGATTGTGCGGGGGGCGGTGCGCCGCCCTCTTGACCGCGGTCTAGTTTGTCGTCTTGGCGCCGGCCTGGAACCAGCGGCTGATGAGCGCCCGCTCGTCATCGGTGATACCGGTCGCGTTGTTCATCGGCATGATCTTGGTGACCACCACCTGCTGATAGATCGCCTGCGCATGCGCAGTCACCTGCTCGGGCGAATCGACGCGCACGTTCTTCATCTGCACGGCCGCGCCGTGGCACATGAAGCAGCGCTGCTCCAGCACCTTCTGCACATCGGCATAGGCGACGGCGGGCGCTGCCGCGGCAGCCACCGGAGCCGCAGCGGGCTCGGGCTTCATCCAGACGATGGTCAGGCCCAGCACCACGATGCCGACCAGCGCATACGGCAGCGGGTTGCCCGCATTGCCGAGCTTGAAGCGGTGGCGCACCACGAAGAACTGCCGGATGGCCGCGCCGCCGAGCATGATCAGCAGCAGCACCACCCAGTTGTACTTGTGCGTGTAGGTGAAGCTGTAGTGGTTGCTCAGCATCGCGAACAGCACCGGCAGCGTGAAGTAGGTGTTGTGCACGCTGCGCTGCTTGCCGCGCTGGCCGTGCACCGGGTCGACCGGCCTGCCTTCGCGCAGGGCCACCACGTTCTTGCGCTGGCCCGGGATGATCCAGAAGAACACGTTGCCGCTCATCGTCGTGGCCATCATGGCGCCCACGAGCAGGAAGGCCGCGCGGCCCGCGAACCACTGGCAGGCCAGCCAGGTCGCGAAGACGATGAAGATCGCGATCAGCACGCCGACGATGGTGTCGCCGTTCTTGCGGCGGCCGAAGATCTGGCAGATGCCGTCGTAGACCATCCAGAACACCACGAAGAAAGCGAGCGCCACGGCGATGGCGGCGCCGGGCTGCCAGTCCATTTTCGACTTGTCGATGAGGTAGGTGCTCGCGTTCCACAGGTACGACATCGTGAAGAGCGTGAACCCGGTGATCCAGGTGGAGTAACTCTCCCAGTACGACCAGTGCAGGTGGTCCGGCAGCTTCTTGGGCGCCAACGCGTACTTCTGCATGTTGTAGAAGCCGCCGCCGTGCACGGCCCACTGCTCGCCGCCCACGCCTTTATCGAGCGATTCCTGGTCCTGCGGCTTCTCGAGGCTGTTGTCCAGCATCACGAAGTAGAAGGAAGCGCCGATCCAGGCGATGGCGGTGATGACGTGGACCCAGCGCAGCAGCAGGTTGGCCCAGTCGAGGTAATAGCTTTCCATTGGATGCTCTCTCAACCCGGTCGGCGCGTGAGGACACCGAGACGGGGTTTCAGCCTGCTCACCACTGCGGGCGCTGTAAGCAGAGAAAGTGCCGCGAACGCAGGCTCCATGAAATGGGCCTCGCTCCGCTGCGGCTTGTTGTGGACCGAAAGTGTATACAGTTTTATCAAGGAATAGGGGGATTTTCTTCAGGCAAAGCACTGAAAACCCTCGCTGTGCGACCGAAGCAAGCTCCATTCCAGAAACACCGCGGAACCGGCTTTGCCGGGCCGCTGGTGTTGCCCCCGGTAGGGGGTTGGCGAAGCGACACGCAGTGCCGCGCAGCCTGGGGGCGAGTCATATGCTCAACAACTGTGCCGCCACCGCGACCGCGATCACCTCGGGCTCCTTGCCGGTGATGCCGGGCACGCCGATGGGGCAGGTGATGCGGGCCAGTTCGTCGGCCGTGAAGCCGCGTGCTTCGAGCCGGTGGCTGAAGGTGGCCCACTTGGTCTTGCTGCCGATGAGGCCGATGTAGGGCAGGTCGTCGCGCGTGCGCAGGCGCTTGAGGCAGGCGATGACGATGTCGAGGTCTTCGGCATGGCTGAAGCTCATGATCAGCACGCGACTGCCCGGGGCGAGTGCGGCGACGGCGTCCTGCACGGGTTCGGAATGCTCGGTGTCGATCTGCGCGGGGAGCTCGTCGGGGAAGACGCCGTCGCGGCTGTCGATCCAGCGCACCGAAAACGGCAGCGCGGCGAGCAATCGCGCGAGCGCGGCGCCCACGTGCCCGCCGCCGAACAGCGCCACGGGCTTGAGCTGCGCGACCAGTTCGCGCTGCAACGCCGGTGCATCGGCGGCGGTGATGCGCTGATACGAGAGGAACATCACACCGCCGCAGCATTGGCCCAGGCTGGGGCCGAGCGGGTAGCGCTGGACGCCATCGATGGTGCGCTTGCCAGCGAGCAGTTCGCGCGCTTCCTGCGTGGCCTGGAACTCGAGCTGCCCGCCGCCGATGGTGGCCGTGAGCGCGTCGGCCCACACCGCCATCCACGTGCCGGCCTCGCGCGGCGCCGAGCCCTGCGTGGACTCCACGCGCACCAGCACCGCGTCTTCTTTTCGAAGACGTGCCAGCAATTGATCGACCGCACCGCTCATACCCGATACCTTCGGTTGCCGGGCCCGCGAAGACTCACGGTATAAACCCGGCGATGAATGCCCAGCTTACGCCGCGCCGCCTTGCACTGGCGGCATCCGTTCTTTGTTCCGCCCTCTGGCTCGCCGGCTGCGGAAGCCCAGGGGCTGTTCCCGGCCAGTTGAGCGGCGCCAAGGCCGGTGCATCCGGCACCGTGCCACGCGCATCGAATGCGGCCACTGCGCGCGACTACCGCCGCGATGCCGCGCGCCATGTCTATGACCTCAATCGCTCGCGCATCTACAGCGGGCAAATGCCGCCCATGCTCTACGCGGTCGGTACGCTGCAGGTGAACCTGGACACCGGCGGCAAGGTGGTCTCGATGCACTGGCTGCGCGCGCCGCAGCATGCGCCCGAAGTCATCGCCGAGATCGAGCGCGCCGTGTTGCAGGCCGCGCCCTTCCCGGCCGCGACGCGCCTTGGCGCTGTGACGTGGACCGACACCTGGCTCTGGGACAAGAGCGGTCGATTCCAGCTCGACACGCTCACCGAAGGTCAGCAACAAGGCGACTGACCTCAGGAGCCGCGGTACGTGGAGTAGCTCCACGGGCTCACGAGCAGGGGCACATGGTAGTGCTGGTCGGTGTGTGCCACGCCGAAATCCAGCGACACCTTGTTCAGGAAGTTCGGCTCCGGCAGCTTCACGCCGCGGGCCTTGAAGTAACCCGCCACGTCGAACACCAGCCGGTAGGTACCGACCTTGATCGAGCTGTTGTCATAGAGCGGACCGTCGCTGCGGCCGTCCGAATTCAGCGTGAAGCGCTTCACCAGCGTGGCGGCATCGCCGTCGGTGGTGTACAGCGCCACTTCCATGCCGGCCGCGGGGCCGCCGTGCATCGTGTCCAGTACGTGAGTGCTCAAGCCCATGGGGCGCTCCTTCAAAGATCGAACCTGCGGCTCGAATCGGGTGCGGGAAATTCCGGTGGACAAAAGTGTATACAGTTACCGGCTTTGGGTCTATCATGAAAAACATGGAGTCCTCCACCACCCGTTCGATCGTCGATGCGCTCACGAAGGCCATCGTCGAGCATCGCCTGCAGCCCGGCACCAAGCTCGCCGAGCAGAAGCTGGCCGATCACTTCGGCGTGTCGCGCACGCTGGTGCGGCAGGCGCTGTTCCAGCTCTCGCAGAACAAGCTGATCCGGCTGGAGCCCGCGCGCGGCGCCTTCGTGGCGGCGCCCGCGGTCGATGAAGCCAAGCAGGTGTTCAAGGTGCGCCGCATGCTCGAGGCCGAGATGACGCGCGAGTTCGTGCGCACCGTCACGCCGGCCAAGATCAAGGCGCTGAAGGAACACGTCGCGCTTGAAAAATCCGCCGTGTCGGGCGAAGACATTTCGGGCCGCACCGAGCTGCTCGGCGACTTCCATGTGCGAATGGCCGAGCTCATGGGCAACACGGTGCTGGCGCAGATCCTCGGCGAGCTGATCTCGCGCTGCGCCCTCATCACGCTCATGTACCAGAGCACCAGCGCGGCCGAGCACTCCAACGACGAGCACGCCGACATCGTCAAGGCGCTGGCCGCCCGCGACGAAGAGCGCGCCGTGCGCCTCATGACCGAACACCTGGAACACGTCGAGGCCAACCTGACCTTCGACCGCAAGGTTCCGACCAACGACATCTCTCTTGCGCTGTCCTGAAAAGCCCTTGACCTCATGACCGTCTACGACACCACCCTGCCCTACCCGCGCGACCTCGTCGGCTACGGCCGCAACCCGCCGCATGCCCAGTGGCCGGGCGGCGCGCGCATCGCGGTGCAGTTCGTCCTCAACTACGAAGAGGGCGGCGAGAACGCCACGCTGCACGGCGACGCGGGCTCCGAGCAGTTCCTCTCGGAGATGTTCAATCCGGCCAGCTTCCCGGACCGCCACATCAGCATGGAAGGCATCTACGAGTACGGCTCGCGCGCGGGCGTCTGGCGCATCCTGCGCGAGTTCGAAAAGCGCGGCCTGCCGCTCACCGTGTTCGGCGTGGGCATGGCGCTGGAGCGTTACCCCGAACTCACCGCCGCCTTCAAGGAACTGGGCCACGAGATTGCTTGCCACGGCTGGCGCTGGATCCACTACCAGAACCTCGATGAAGCCACCGAGCGCGAGCACATGCGCCTGGGCATGGAAGCCATCGAGAAGCTCACCGGCGAGCGCGCACTCGGCTGGTACACCGGGCGCGACAGCCCGCGCACCCGGCGCCTCGTGGCCGACTACGGCGGTTTCGAATACGACAGCGACTACTACGGCGACGACCTCCCGTTCTGGATGAAGGTGCAGAAGACCGACGGCACCGTGGTGCCGCAGCTCATCGTGCCCTACACGCTCGACGTGAACGACATGCGCTTCGCGCTGCCGCAGGGCTACTCGCACGCCGATCCGTTCTTCCAGTACATGAAGGACACCTTCGATGCGCTCTATGCCGAAGGCAATGAGAACGGGGACAACAGCCCCAAGATGATGAGCATCGGCATGCACTGCCGCCTGCTCGGGCGGCCCGGCCGCATCACCGCGCTGCAGCGCTTTCTGGACCACATCGCACAGCACGACCGCGTGTGGGTCTGCCGGCGGGCGGACATCGCGCGGCACTGGAAGCAGGTGCATCCCTTCACATCGGCCGTCACAGGAAGCTGACCATGAGCCTCACCATCGCCCAACTCAACGCGGCCGTGCCCGCCGAAGCCGTCGCCTTGCTCGACGGCATCTACGAACACTCGCCCTGGATCGCACAGCGTGCGCTTGCTGCCCGCCCGTTCCGCTCGCTCGCTCATCTGAAGCACGCGCTGGTGAAGGCGCTGGCCGCTTCGTCGAACGACGAGCAGATCGGCCTCATCCGCGCCCACCCCGAGCTCGCGGGCAAGGCCATGGTGAGCAAGACGCTCACGGCCGAATCGACCAACGAGCAGAGCAAGGCCGGTCTCACCGATTGCACGCCCGAAGAGTTCGCCAAGATCCAGAAGCTCAACGCCGACTACAACGCGAAGTTCGGCTTTCCGTTCATCCTCGCGGTGCGCGGCCCGCGCGGCACGGGCCTGGCCAAGCGCGAGATCATCGACACCTTCGAGCGGCGCCTGTTCAACCATCCTGAATTCGAAATCGGCGAGGCGCTGCGCAACATCCACCGCATCGCCGAGATCCGGCTGAACGACAAGTTCGCGGCCGACGTCTCGCTCGGCAACGACGTGTGGGACTGGCAGGAGCAGCTCTCGGTGCACACCGACCCCGGCTATGCCGAAAAGGGCCAGCTCACCGTTACCTACCTGACCGATGCGCACCGCGCCTGCGCCGCGCAGATCAGCGCACTGATGCGCGACGTGGGCTTCGATTCGGTGCACATCGATGCGGTCGGCAACGTCGTCGGCCGCTACGAAGGCGCAACCGCGGACGCGAAGACCCTGCTCACCGGCTCGCACTACGACACCGTGCGCAACGGCGGCAAGTACGACGGGCGCCTGGGCATCTTCGTGCCGATCGCCTGCGTGCGCGAACTCGCGCGCCAGGGCAAGCGCCTGCCTTTCGCGTTCGAAGTCGTCGGCTTCGCGGAAGAAGAAGGCCAGCGCTACAAGGCGACCTTCCTCGGCTCGGGCGCGCTCATCGGCCACTTCGATCAACGCTGGCTCGACCAGAAGGATGCCGACGGCATCACCATGCGCGAGGCCATGCAGCATGCGGGCCTGAAGCCGGAAGACATTCCGAAGATCCAGCGCGATCCGGCGCGCTACCTCGGCTTCGTCGAGGTGCACATCGAGCAGGGGCCGGTGCTCACGGAACTCGACTTGCCGCTGGGCATCGTCACCGCCATCAACGGCGGCGTGCGCTATGTCGGCGAAGTCATCGGCACGGCCAGCCATGCCGGCACGACGCCGATGGACCGCCGCCGCGACGCCGCCGCCGCGGTGGCCGAGCTGATCCTCTACACCGAGCAGCGCGCCGCCAAAGACGGCGACTCCGTCGGCACCGTCGGCATGCTCGAAGTACCCAGCGGTTCCATCAACGTGGTGCCCGGCCGCTGCAAGTTCAGCCTGGACATGCGCGCGCCGAACAACGCGCAGCGCGATGCGCTGGCCGACGACGTGCTCGCCGAACTCAAGGCCATTTGCGAGCGCCGCGGCGTGCGCTATGAGATCGAGGAAAGCATGCGCGCCTCCGCTGCGCCAAGCGCGCCCGACTGGCAGCAGCGCTGGGAAAAAGCGGTCGATGCGCTCGGCATTCCGCTGTTCCGCATGCCCAGCGGCGCCGGCCACGATGCGATGAAGCTGCACGAGGTGATGCCGCAGGCCATGCTCTTCGTGCGCGGCATCAACTCGGGCATCAGCCACAACCCGCTCGAGTCGAGCACCAACGACGACATCCAGCTCGCGGTGCAGGCCTTCCAGAACCTGCTGAACGACCTCGCAACCGAACAAGATCACTGACTTTCAGAAGAACACCCATGACCGACTACGCCAAGCTCGACGCCTGGATCGACGCCCACTTCGACGAGGAAGTGAAGTTCCTGCAGGAGCTCGTGCGCGTTCCCACCGACACGCCTCCGGGCAACAACGCGCCGCACGCCGAGCGCACGGCAGAGCTGCTGAAGGACTTCGGCCTCGACGCTGAAAAACACGCCGTGCCCGCGCAAGAGGTGAAGGACTACGGCCTCGAATCGATCACCAACCTGATCGTGCGCCGCCAGTACGGCACGGGCGGCCGCACGGTCGCGCTCAATGCCCACGGCGACGTGGTGCCTCCCGGCGAAGGCTGGACGCACGACCCCTACGGCGGCGAGATCGTCGACGGCAGCCTCTACGGCCGCGCCACCGCGGTGAGCAAGAGCGACTTCGCGAGCTTCACCTTCGCGCTGCGCGCGCTCGAAGCCGTTGCAAAACCGACCAAGGGCAGCGTCGAACTGCACTTCACCTATGACGAGGAATTCGGCGGCATCCTCGGCCCGGGCTGGCTGCTCGAGAAGGGCCTGACCAAGCCCGACCTGATGATCGCGGCCGGCTTCAGCTACGAAGTCGTCACCGCCCACAACGGTTGCCTGCAGATGGAAGTCACGGTGCACGGCAAGATGGCCCACGCCGCCATCCCGACCACCGGCGTCGATGCGCTGCAGGGCGCGGTGAAGATCCTCAATGCGCTCTATGCGCAGAACACGCTCTACCAGCAGGTCACCTCGAAGGTCGAGGGCATCACGCATCCGTACCTCAACGTCGGCCGTATCGAAGGCGGCACCAACACCAACGTGGTGCCCGGCAAGGTGGTGTTCAAGCTCGACCGCCGCATGATCCCCGAGGAAAACCCGGTCGAGGTCGAGGCGACGATCCGCCAGGTGATCGCCGATGCGGCCGCCGAAAGCGCCGGCATCACGGTGGACATCAAGCGCCTGTTGCTGGCCAATTCGATGAAGCCGCTCGCGGGCAACAAGCCGCTGGTCGATGCGATCCAGAAGCACGGCGGCGAACTGTTCGGCGAGCCGATCCGGGCCATGGGCACGCCGCTGTACACCGACGTGCGCCTGTACGGCGAAGCCGGCATTCCCGGCGTGATCTACGGCGCCGGCCCGCGCACCGTGCTCGAATCGCATGCCAAGCGCAGCGACGAGCGCGTGGTGCTCGAAGACCTGCGCCGTGCCACCAAGGTGGTGGCGCGCACGCTGAGCGACCTGCTGGCCTGACGCTAGAACTTTCACATTCCTTTCATCGCGGCGTCACGCCGGGATTTCAGACTCCGGGGTTTCCATTCGAACCCCTGAGGCAACGGCCAGCCCAGTGCTGGCCGTTGCCGCGTCTGTCGCCATGAAATCCCATTCTTCCGTTCCCCGCGTCCGCAGCTTTCATCTCTCCACACTCGCGCTCGGCGCGATCATGCTGACCGCTTGCGGCGGCGGCTCCGGCGGCGGCACGCCGTTCGCCGGGCTGCCCATCGTTCCGGCTGCGCCGGCACCTGCGCCCTCACCCGCTGCGCCTCCGCCGCCCGCTCCACCGACGACACCCACGACACCCACCGAGCCCACCGGCCGCTGGACCGTCGGCGACCTGCACGTCCACACCATCCAGTCGGACGACACGCAGCAGATCTCCACGCTCGACCAGGTGCTCGCCAAGGCCTTCGACCGCTTCGGCCTCGACTGGGCCGCGCTCTCCGATCACCTGCGCCTGTCTTCCTACGACAACGACGGCAACAAGCTGCCGGCGTCGATCCCCTTCTCGCTGGGCATGGCCAAGTACCAGGTGCCGCGCATCAAGGCGCTGCAGGCCGGCGGCAAGTACGCCGACAAGACGATCTTCGCGTCCTTCGAGTGGGACATGGCCACGCACGACCACGGCAACGTGGGCATCCTGACCGACAACCCGATGTCGGATGCCGCGCTCAAGGCCGCGAGCCAGTTCGAATACCTGTTCACCAACCGCGACCCCGCGCTGTTCCCGGCCGACGACGTGACGGCGTGGAATGCGAAGGACGCGTGCGCCTTCTCCACGCACGCCGACGTGCTCGCGGCCATCGCCTGGCTCAGGAAGAACTACCCCGACACGAGCTACCTGCAGATCAACCATCCCTCGCGCAATCCCGGCAAGTACACGGCGGCGCAACTTCGCGAGATGAACGATGCCGCGCCGAACATCGTGTTCTCGCTCGAAGGCATGGTCGGCAACCAGATGGAGCCCGACCGCGGCGGCTACAACAGCGCCTATGTTCCGGCCAACCTGCCGTCGCGCACCTACGGCGGCGTGGACTACCTCGTCGCCAGGCTCGGCGGCACCTGGGATGCGCTGCTGTCCGAAGGCCGCCACATCTGGAACGTGGCGGACTCCGACTACCACTTCACCATCTCGCAGGGCCAGTACAGCAGCGGTTACGCGCCGGGCGAGTACGCGAAGAACCATCTCTGGGGCGACATCAAGGACCCGAAGTCGCTGCTCGCGGCCTTTCGCGCGGGCAAGCTCTTCGCGGTGAACGGCGGCCTGATCGACGCGCTCGACTTCAAGGTGCAGAGCGCGAAGGCCACGGGCGAGATGGGCGCCGAAGTGGCGGCCGCGCCGGGCGAAGACCTGAAGATCACCATCCGCTTCAAGAGCCCCGAGCGCAACAACTACGAGTTCCAGCTCGGCAGCGGCGTCTTCGCCAACGTGAAACCGGTGGTCGATCACGTCGACCTGATCGCAGGCGACGTGACGGGCCGCGAGACCCCGGGCACGCCCGGCTACGCGCGCGACACCAACCCGTCGACCCGCGTGCTCAAACGCTTCACCCGCAGCGACTGGAAGCTCGATGCCGACGGCTACTTCGCCGTGAGCTACACGGTGAAGGCCGGCGGCAACCAGTACTTCCGCCTGCGAGGCACGAACCTGGGAACCGACGTGCCCAACGAAACGGCGGGCGGCGAACCGCTGTTCGATGCGCAGACGACCGGCACCGACAACATGGCGCGCTTCAATGCGATCAATGCGCGCAACTACAGCGACCTGTGGTTCTATTCGAACCCGGTGTTCGTGAAGGTGGCGGCGCAATAGACGGACCAGGCGCCCCTTCCAGCGCCGCCCGCAGCTACTTCAGCGCCGAGATCTCCCGGCTCTTGATGAGCCGCGAGCGCAGCACGTTGCGGCTGATGCCCAAGAGCTTGGCGGCCTGCACCTGGTTGCGGTGGCAGAACTCGAAGGCGGCCCGCATCACGGTTTCCTCGATCTCTTCGAACAGCTGCTCGCTCGGCTCGTTGAAGAGGTCGCGCAGCACGCCTTCGAGCGCCTGCCGCGGCGTGGCGGAACCGCGGGGTTCGCTGTTCTCCGGCGAGCGCCGCTGGATGTTCAGCGACGACAGATGCAGGTGCTCCACGCCTATCACGCCGTGCTGGGATATCAGCAGCGCATGGTGGATCACGTTCTCCAGTTCGCGGATGTTGCCGGGCCAGCCGTACTCGGCGAGCTTGTGCTCGGCACCGGCATCCAGGCGCACCGGGCCGTAGCCCAGCCGCTGGCGATATTCCTCGATGAAATGCCGCGCCAGCGGAAGAATGTCGCCGGGGCGCTCCCGCAGCGTGGGCAGCGCCAGGTGCACCACGTGCAGGCGGTAGAACAGGTCTTCGCGGAAGTGGCCGGCCGCCACCGCATCCTGCAGCCGCACGTTGGTGGCGGCCACCACGCGCACGTCGATGGGCACGCTCTTGCGCGAACCCAGGCGCACCACCTCGCGCTCCTGCAGCACGCGCAGGAGCTTGACCTGGATCGACAGCGGCAGGTCGCCGATCTCGTCCAGGAACAGCGTGCCGCCGTTGGCCGCCTCGAACCAGCCCGTCTTGGCCGAGAAGGCGCCGGTGAACGCGCCTTTCTCGTGGCCGAAGAGTTCGCTCTCGACCAGGTTCTCGGAAAAGGCGCCGCAGTTCACGGCCACGAAGGGCTTGCCGCTGCGGCGGCTGAGGTCGTGCACATGCCGCGCGATCAGTTCCTTGCCGGTGCCGGTCTCTCCGATGATGAGGACGTTGGCATCGCTGGGCGCCACCATGCGCACGCGCTCGAGCAGCGCCGCCGAGCGCGGGTCCTGGAACACCTGGGCCGTGGCGCGGATCGAGGTGGTCAGCTTGCGCGGGTTGGGCAGGGTGAGCAGCGTGGGCGCGTCCCAGTCGTCCTCCGATGCGGTGGAAGCATCGGTAGGCGGCAGCACGGCCAGTGGGTGGTGGAAGGCGTTCATGAATAGAAGGTCGGTACGGGGAGTTGCTGCTTGAGGGCCCATTCGCCGAGCTCGCGCAGCTTGTAGGCCACCGGGTCGTGCAGGGTCTGGGTGCGCAGGTTGCGCCAGTGGCGGTCCAGCCGCAGGCCGCCGTGCGTGGCGCGCGCGCCGGCCACATCGAACATGCGCGTACAGATGTCCAGCCCGGTGTTCGTGGCGGCCACCTTGGCGGTGGCCACGGCCACGGCGACCTCGCCGCGTTCGTCTTCCTTGAGTGCGGGGCCGCGCCGCCAGGCCGCATCGAGCCGGTCGGCCGCGCGGTCGGCCAGCACGCGCACGCTCTCCAGGCCCACCCAGAAGTCGCCGTAGTGGCCCAGCACGTACGGGTCGTCGTGCATCTGCGCCACCCTGGCCGCATGCCAGGGGCGCGACTCGTGCAGCGTGTAGTGCCGCGCATCGTTGAAGGCCGCCTCGGCGATGCCCAGGTAGATGTTGGCCAGCACCAGCTGCGACACCAGCGGCCGCAGGCATGCGAAGGGCGTGGACAGCGGGCCCGGGTCGGCCAGCACCTCGTGCTGCTCCACGCGCACTTTCTCGAAGGTCACGCTGCCGCTGTCGGTCTGGCGCTGGCCGATGTTGTTCCAGTCGGGCGCGACGAAGATGCCCGAGCGGCCGGTGGGCACGGCCGCGACGATGAACGCGCCGCCGTCCGCCTCGCGCGCCGAGGCGATCAGCATCTCGGAGTCGAGCGCGCCCGAGCAGAAGCTCTTCTGGCCAGTGAACTCCCGCCAGCCCTCGCGCGCGCTCGACACCGTGCGGTCGTCCAGCGGGTTGAGCGCATTGCCCCAGAACCAGCGGCGGCGCGCGGTCTGCTCGAACCACGGCTGCCATTGCGCGGGCCGCGCGAACAGGCGCACCGTGGCCAGCATCAGGTGGTGAAAGCCGAACACATGCGCGATCGAACTGTCGGCCTGCGCGAGCAGGCGCACGACGTCGAGCGTCTCGCGCCAGTCCGCGCCGTGGCCGCCGAATTCGTGCGGAATGCTCAGGGCCAGCAGGCCGCTGTCGCGCAGGGCATCGCGCTCGGCCTTCGGCGTGCCGCCGCGCTCGTCGCGCTCCACCGCCGTCGCCGCAAAGCGCTGCATGAGCGCGTGCGCAATGTCGCGGGGAGATTCGGAAACCGGAATGGAAAGAACGGAACCCACAAGAGACCTTCGGTGATGTGCAGGCAGCAGGGTTGCTGGTTCAGCAGCATGTTCGGGGCGAAGAAGGGCCCGGCCAACGATGCGATCCGTATATCGATCCTTGGTTTGCTTCCATGGCAGCAGTGCGCCCCACCGGATGCGCGGCTTTCAGCAGATGTGGTGCCGGGCTGCTGCTCCAGCAGCAAAAAACCGCGTGCATCGCGGCGCTCCCGGGGGCGGCGCGACTGGCACGCTAACTGCTGAATCGCCCCATGCAACTTTTCTGGTTCCTCCCCACGCACGGCGACAGCCGCTACCTCGGCACCTCGCGCGGCGCGCGCACGGTGAGCCATCGATACCTGCGGCAAGTGGCGCAGGCCGCCGACGAACTGGGCTACGAAGGCGTGCTGATTCCCACAGGGCGCTCCTGCGAAGACTCATGGGTGGTGGCCTCCTCGCTCGCGGCGCAGACCGAGCGGCTCAAGTTCCTGGTGGCCATACGCCCCGGCATCATTTCGCCGACGGTCTCGGCACGGCAGGCCGCAACACTCGACCGTTTCTCCGATGGGCGCCTTCTCATCAACGTGGTGACCGGTGGCGACCCCGACGAGCAGCACGGCGACGGCAGTTTTCTCACGCACGCCGAGCGCTATGAAGTGACCGACGAGTTCCTGCGCATCTGGCGCGGCGTGGCGGCGGGCGAGACGGTCAATTTCTCGGGCAAGCACCTGCGCGTGGAAAACGCGAAGACGCTCTATCCGCCGGTGCAGAAACCGTATCCGCCGCTGTGGTTCGGCGGCTCGTCGGAGGCGGCCATTGAACTCGCAGGCGAACAGGTCGACGTGTACCTCACCTGGGGCGAACCGCCGGCGGACGTGGCCGACAAGATCGCAAAAGCGCGCGCCGCAGCCGCGAAGCACGGCCGCACGCTGCGCTTCGGCATCCGGCTGCATGTGATCGTGCGCGAGACCAGCGAGGCAGCCTGGCGCGCGGCCGACGAACTCATCTCCTATGTGACCGACGACACCATCGCCGCGGCGCAGAAGGCCTTCTCGCGCTTCGACTCGGTGGGCCAGCAGCGCATGGCGGCGTTGCACGGCGGGCGGCGCGACAAGCTCGAGGTGTCGCCCAACCTGTGGGCCGGCGTGGGCCTGGTGCGCGGCGGCGCAGGCACGGCGCTCGTGGGCAGCCCCGAGGAGGTGGCGGCGCGCATCAAGGAGTACGCGGCGCTCGGCGTGGAGACCTTCATCTTCTCGGGCTACCCGCATCTCGAAGAGGCTTACCGCGTGGCCGAATTGCTGTTCCCGCTGCTGCCGCTGGACCATGTGCGCCCGGCGGGGCAGGCGAACATCACCGGTCCTTTCGGCGAAGTCATCGCCAACGACATCGTGCCGCCATCGTCGAATGCCGCGGTGCGCGAGAAGGCCGCCGCATGAAGCATTTCTCCGCGGAGGCCGGCGATGAAGTCGTGCCCTGGCATGCCACTGCACAGCGCGTTGCAGAGGCGCTGGCGGAGACCGCCGTCGAGCGCGACCAGCGCGGCGGCACGCCCAAGGCCGAGCGCGACCTGCTGCGCGACAGCGGCCTCCTGATGCTCAGCGTGCCGACGGAGTTCGGCGGGCTCGGTGCGAGCTGGCAGCAGACGCTCGACGTGGTGCGCGGCTTTGCGCGCGTCGACAGTTCGGTGGCGCATCTGTTCGCCTTTCATCACTTGCTGCTCGCGACCACGCAGCTCTTCGCGCAGCGCGCGCAGTGGCAGCCGTGGATCGAGCAGACCCGAACGCAGCGCTGGTTCTGGGGCAATGCGCTGAACCCGCTGGACAAGTCCACGCGCGCCGAAGCGGTCGATGGCGGGTACGTGTTCTCGGGCCGCAAGAGTTTCTGCTCCGGCGCGAGCGACTCGGACATGCTGCTCGCCTCCGCGCTCGATGCAAACGAGCGCCTGCTGATCGGCGTCGTGCCCACGCGGCGCGCGGGCATCACGGTGCTGGGCGACTGGGACAACATGGGCCAGCGCCAGACCGACAGCGGCAGCGTGCTGTTCGAGCACGTGCCCGTGGCGACGGGCGAGTTGCTGCTGGACCCCGGCCCGCTATCCACGCCCTTCGCCTGCCTGCGGCCGCTGCTGGCGCAATTGATCCTCTCGAACATCTACCTCGGCCTCGGCGAGGGTGCGCTCGCCGAGGCGAAGGCGTTCACGCTGCAGCAGGGACGGCCCTGGCTCTTCTCGACCGCATCGGCCGCGAACGAAGACCCGTACGTGCTCACGCACTACGGCGACTTCTGGCTCGCGCTGCAGGGCGCACGCATGCTGCTCGACCAGGCAGCGGCGGCATTCGACCAGGCCTGGCTGCGCGGCACCTCGCTCGATGAACAGGAGCGCGGACAGGTGGCCGTTGCCGTCGCCGCAGCCAAGGTTGCGAGCACGCGCGCGAGCCTCGAGGTGGCGCACCGCATGTTCGAGGTGACGGGCGCGCGCGCCACCACCGCCGCGCTGCGCCTGGACCGCTACTGGCGCAACCTGCGCGTGCACACGCTGCACGATCCGGTGGACTACAAGCTGCGCGAGCTCGGCGACTGGGCGCTCAATGCGCGCTTGCCGCAGCCGAGCTTCTATTCCTGAACCTTCGCCTGCCATCGCCAAGGGCAAGGGCCTGCGACCTCGCGTTGCAGGCCCTTCGTGCTTTCAGGCGCGCGCATCGGCTGCTGCACAAGAAGCAGTTCTTCGTCCCGGTTGCTGCCTCGCATTCATTCGATGGCCGCATACCGATCTGCTTCAAACAGCTATGGCCTCAGCGCTGCTGGCCCATCAGCAACCCGTCCGCAGCTTGCTGCCGCCCCAACATCCGCCGCCATGGCCATTTCGCTCTAACTCATTGATTCATAAGGGAAAAGGGAGTGGCACGCCATTCGCTTATATCAAGCATGCGGCGAATTGCTCGCAGCTTCCAAACAAAGGTCATATCAACATGCGTCGAGATCTGAAAGTCGTTGCCACGCCGGCCCTGAGCCGCCGCCGGTTCCTGGGCACTGCGGCCGCGATGGGCGCCGCGGGCACGTTGGCCGCTTGCGGCAAGGAGGACGCCAAGGCACCCGCATCGCCGCCGCCCGTTGCCTCGGCCCCTGCCGCCGCCGGCGAGAAAAAATATGCGGGCCAGTCGCTGAACCTGCTGTTCAACCAGCCGCATGCGCTGGCGGGCAAGCTGCTGGCGCAGGAGTTCGAAGCGCTCACGGGTGCCAAGGTGACCGTGACGCCGGTGCCCTACGACCAGCTGCATGCGCAGGCCACGCTCGATGTCCAGTCGGGCGCCAACCAGTTCGACGTCATCGATTATTTCTATCACACGCTCGGCGCACTGGTGGCCGACAAGGTGGTCGTGGACGTCACCGACTGGATCGCCCGCGACACCGCGCAGATCGAGCCCGGCGACTTCCTGCCGTCGCTCTACGACACCTACACGCTGCGCAACGGCCGCCGCTGGGGCCTGCCCTATGACGGCGATACGCACGTGCTGTTCTACAACACGGAGATCTTCGCGCGGCACGGATTGACGGCGCCCAGGACCTGGGACGACTACTACAACGCGGCCCGCCTCATCACCGAGAAAGAGTCCGCCAACGGCATCTACGGCGCTGTGGTGCAGGGCTTCAAGATCCCGGTGATCGTGGGCTCGTCGTATGCGAACCGGCTGGCCGGCTTTGGCGGCAGCTTCTTCACGCCCGATGGCAAGCCCGCCTTGACCAGTCCGCAGGCCATCGCGGCAGCGGAAGAGCTCGCGCGCATCGTGCCCTATGCCTTGCCCACGCCCGCGGAAACGGCGTTCGAGCATGCGCTGCCCGCCTTCCTGTCGGGCAAGGCGGCCATGATCGATTTCTGGACCGACCTGGGCGTCACCGCGCAGGACCCCGCCTCGTCGAAGATCGTGGACAAGTGGGCGCTGGTGCAGTTGCCAGTCGGCGGTGAAAACAAGACACCGCGCGCCGCCTTGAATGCGGGCTTCGGCCTGGGCATCACGGCCGGCACCAGGAAGACGGAGCTGGCCTGGGAGTTCGTCAAATGGGCGACGAGCAAGAACATCTCGCTCCAGCAGGATGTGCTGCCGGGCAGCGGCATCGACCCCAACCGCACCTCGGTGCTGAACCATCCCGACTACATCAAGGCGGCGCCCACGCTGCAGCCCGAACTGAAGGCCGCCATCGGCAATGCGCTGGCCTGGCCGCTGCAGGCCCAAAGCCCCAAGCTGATGGACGCGCTGACCGAGCAGCTCGCGCTGATCGTCTCGGGCAAGAAGAAGCCGCGTGAGGCGCTGGAGGCGGCGCAGGCGAGCTGGGTGCAACTGCTCGACGCATGAGCCTGACGCTGCAGTCATCGCAGGGAAAGTGGCAACGCACGGCACCGCGCTGGATGCTGACGCCCGCGGCCATCGGCCTCGCGCTGGTGTGCATCGTGCCTGGGCTCTACACGCTGGCTCTCGCGTTCACGAAATCCACGCTGGGCCAGCCGTTGACCGCGTGGGCGGGCTGGCGCAACTTTGCGCCGCTTGCGCAGACCTCCGACTTCGCATTCACATTGCTGCGCACCGTGCTGTATGCGGTGCCGGCCTGCCTGCTCCAGCTGGTGCTCGGCCTGGCGATCGCATTGCTGCTGCAGGCGCTGCGGCAGGGGCGCTGGGCCTACAGCCTGATCCTGCTGCCGCTGATGACACCGCCGGTGCTCGTCGGTGTGGCCTGGAAGCTGCTGCTGGCGCCGGCAGGCGGCCTGCTCAACGGCACCTTGCTGCGCCTGGGATGGGTGCACGAGCCGGTGTCGCTGCTGGGCTCCTCGACATGGGCCCTGCCGGCGGTGATGCTGGCGGACAGCTGGCAGTGGCTGCCCTTCGTGGTGGTGCTGTGCGTGGCCGCGTTGCAAGCCCTGCCTTCCGACGTGTACGAGGCGGCCGCGCTCGATGGCGCGAGCCCGCGGCGGATCTTCATCAAGATCACGCTGCCCCTGCTGGCGCCCGCGCTGGTGGGCATCTTCCTGCTGCGGGTGGTGATGTCGCTCAAGACCTTCGACCTGGTCTACATCCTCACCGCCGGCGGGCCGGGGCGCGCCACCACGCTGGCGAGCTACGAAGTCTGGAAGTCGGGGTTGCAGAACTTCGACATCGGGCAGGCGGCCGCGCAGACGCTGGTCTTCTGCCTGCTGGTGGCCTGGGTGACATGGCCGATTCTCCGGACCCTGGCGCGGGTGGAGCGGCGCACGGGCTAGCCCGTTCGCACATCGATACGAACAGCGACATGACCATAGCCAACGCATCCACCGCGCCAGTCGTCACCGTCCCGGCGACAACGCGTGCGAGCAACCGGGGCCGGACCAGGCCTGCAGTCCCAGTGCGCGAGTGGCTGCGCAAGACAGCGCTGCGACTCGCGCTTGCATCGGTGCTGCTCTTCTGCCTGCTGCCGATCGCCTTCCTGGCCGCAACCTCGTTCAAGACGCGGGACGAGGTGCTGTCGGGCCACTTCCTGCCCCAGGCGCCCACGCTGGCCAACTGGTCCAGGGTGTTCGAGATCGCGCCGCTGCACTGGAATCTTCTCAATTCGCTCGCGGTGGCGCTGGTGAGCGTGGCCGTGACGCTGGTGGTCGCGGTGCCGGCGACCTATGCGGTGGTCAAGCTGCGGCGCGGGCCCGCGCTGGCCGGCGCGCTGCTGTCGAGCTACGTGGCGCCGCCCGTGGTGGCGCTGCTGCCGCTGTTCTTCATGATGCGCCACGCGGGGCTCAACAACAGCCTCTTCGGACTGGGCCTGGTGGAAGGCCTGATGAACGTGCCGGTCGCGTTCTGGCTGCTGCGCAGCTTCTTCAAGCAGGTGCCCGTGGCGCTGGACGAAGCCGCCTGGCTCGATGGCGTGGGCTACTGGCGAACGCTGTGGCGCGTGAACTTGCCGCTGCTGTGGCCCGGCCTCGTCTCCACGGGACTGATCTGCCTGATCCTGACCTACAACGAGTTCCTGCTCGCCTCGGTGCTCAACAGCCGGCCGGACATCCGCACCATCACCGTCGCGATCTCGCTCTTCCAGGGCGAGCGGGTCGTGAACTTCGGGCAGATGGCCGCGGCCTCGCTGGTCGGCATTGCGCCGGTGTACCTGGTGGCGCTGGCATTCCAGAAGCACCTGATCGGCGGCCTGGGGGCCGGCCGCTGAACGGCTGCTGCATCTTCTTCATTCGAATTCCATGTCTCACATACAGATCACCGGCCTGTCCAAGAAGTACGGCAGCACGCCCGTGCTGCGCGATGTCCACCTGGGCATCGGCGAAGGCGAGTTCGTCGTGCTGGTCGGCCCGTCGGGCTGCGGCAAGTCGACGCTGCTGCGCGCCATTGCCGGGCTGGAAACAACAGACGGCGGCAGCATCGCGTTCGACGGCGAAGCGGCCGACCATCTGCCGCCGCAACAGCGGCGCCTGGCCATGGTGTTCCAGAGCTATGCGCTCTATCCGCACATGACGGCGCGCGACAACATGGCCTTCGGCCTGCGCGAGCAACGCCAGGGCGAAACGCTGATCGCCCAGCGCATCGCCAAGGCTTCGGCCGCGCTGCACCTGGGCGACTACCTGGACCGCTATCCGCGCGAGCTCTCGGGCGGCCAGCGCCAGCGGGTGGCGATGGGCCGCGCCATGGTGCGCGAGCCCAGGGCGTTCCTGTTCGACGAGCCCCTGTCCAACCTGGATGCGCAGTTGCGCGTGCAGATGCGCGCCGAGATCCGCGCGCTGCAGCGGCAGCTGGGCACCACCACCGTCTACGTCACGCACGACCAGGAAGAGGCGATGACCATGGCCGACCGCATCGCGGTGCTGCGCGCCGGGCGCATCGAACAGGTGGGCGACCCGTTGGCGCTCTACGACGAGCCCGCCAACGAGTTCGTGGCGCGCTTCATCGGCTCGCCGCCGATGAACCTGATCGATGGCCGGTGGGCGCAAGGCCAGCTGTCGCTGGGCGAGGGCCTGCGCCTCCCGGCGCCGCCCGGCTCGGCGGGGCGGCACGACGACGCGGTGCGCCTGGGCGTGCGGCCCGAACACCTCGTGCTGCACACCGGCGAGGCCCCCTTGCCGGCCGGTGCGCCGCAGCTTCGGCTGGAGGTGTCCGCCATCGACTATCTCGGTTCCGTCACGGAACTGCACGGCACCGTGGCGGGCGCGTTCGATGCCCGGCCCTGGGTGGCGCGGCTTGCCGGACGCCACCGCGCCACGGCTGGCGAGGACGTGACGTTGACCTGGAATCCCTTCCACGCCCATTTGTTCGACCCGGAATCGGGAGCACGTCTGCAGCCGGCGATCCGGGACGGCAACGCAGGCTCCATCTCAACCAAGGCAGCAAGGACCCCGCATCGCCATGACCACTGAAACCACCCTCGCCTCCCCGCGCACCGCGGCAGAGACACCCTTCGACTATCCCGCGCTGGCAGAGAAGTTCCGGCCCGTTTTCAAGCGCATCGCCGAGACGGCGCTGGAGCGCGAGCGCAATCGCGTACTGCCCTTCGAACCGATCACCTGGCTCAAGCAGGCCGGCTTCGGCGCCGTGCGCGTGCCGGTGGAACACGGCGGCGGCGGCGCATCCATTCCGCAGCTGTTCCAGTTGCTGATCGAACTCGCAGAGGCGGATTCGAACGTGCCGCAGGCGCTGCGCGGGCACTTCGCGTTCGTGGAGGACCGCCTCAACGCGCCGCCCGGCGAGGCGCGCGACGTGTGGCTGCGCCGCTTCGTGAAGGGCGAGCTGGTGGGCAATGCGTGGTCCGAGGTGGGCGCGGTGGCCATCGGCGACGTGGGCACGCGCATCTCGCAAAAGGACGGCCGCTGGGTGGCCAACGGCCGCAAGTTCTACAGCACCGGCAGCATCTTTGCCGACTGGGTAGACCTGTATGCGCGCCGCGCCGACAACGATGCCGACGTGACCGCCGCCGTGAGCACCCACCAGCCGGGCGTGGTGCAGCACGACGACTGGGACGGCTTCGGCCAGCGCACCACCGGCAGCGGCACCTCGGTGTACGAGAACGCCCACATCGACGAGGAGAACGTCTTTCCGTTCGAGACGCGCTTCAAGTACCAGACGGCCTTCTACCAGCTGTTCCACCTGGCCACGCTGGCGGGCATCGGCCGCGCCATCGAGCGCGACGTGGGGCACGAGGTGCGCAACCGCCAGCGCATCTACAGCAACGGCAACGCACAGCACGTGAGCCAGGACGCGCAGATCCTCCAGGTGGCGGGCCAGATCTCGGCGCTGGCCTATGCCGCGGAGGCCACGGCGCTGCGCGCGACGCTGCCGGCCCAGCGCGCCTACGAGGCGCGCCTGCACGGCGACGAGGCGGCGGAGCGGCAAGCCAACATCGATGCCGAGATCGAATCGGCGCAGGGCCAGATCGTGGTGTCCGAGCTGGTGCTGCGCGCGGGCTCCGACCTTTTCAATGCACTCGGTGCTTCGGCCGCGAGCACTTCCAAGGCGCTGGACCGCCACTGGCGCAACGCACGCACGGTGTCCTCGCACAACCCCATCGTCTACAAGGCCCGCATCGTGGGCGACTGGAGCGTGAACGGCACCGAGCCGCCCTACGTGTGGCAGATCGGCAGCGGCCCCGGCCGCAAGGATTGATCTGCATCGCTTTCTCCCGTCAGCCCGTTCTTTCCCATTTTTCTGGAGTTCACCATGACCACCGCCACCCTGGACCGTCCCCGCGTCAACACCTCCGAGCCCTTTGCGCCGCGTCCGCGTCCTGCCCAACCCGCCCATGTGATTCGCGACGATGCCGAGGCCGTGTCCGTGGCCCGGCGTCTGGCCGCCGAGTTCGGGGCCGAATCGGCGCTGCGCGACCGCGACGGGCTGCTGCCGTTGGCCGAACTGGACGCCTACTCGCAAAGCGGCCTGTGGGGCATCACCGTGCCCAAGGCCTACGGCGGCGCGGGCGTGTCCTTCGCCACGCTGGCGGACGTGATCCGCATCGTGGCGGAGGGTGACTCGAGCATTGCCCAGATCACGCAGAACCACCTGGCGCTTGTCGGCCACATCGACCTCGACGGCACACCCGCGCAGAAGGAAGAGCTGTTCGGGCTGGTGCTCAAGGGCATCCGCTTCGGCAATGCCTTCTCCGAGAAGAACAGCAAGAACGTGGCCGCGTTCGAAACCACCCTGGTGTTCGACGGCGACGACGTGGTGATCAACGGGCAGAAGTTCTACACCACCGGTGCGCTGCTCTCGCACATCGTGCCCATCGTGGCGGTGGACCCGGTGGAGGGCAAGGGCTATCTGGCCTTTGCCGAACGCGATGCGCCGGGCCTCACGGTGCACAACGACTGGTCGAGCTTCGGCCAGCGCACCACCGCATCGGGCTCCATACAGATCGCCGATGTGCGCGTGCCGCGCAGCCGCCTCTTGCCCGTGGCCGCGTTCGACCGGCCCACCGCGGCCGGCGCGATCTCGCAGATCATCCAGGCCGCCATCGATGCGGGCATTGCCGCTGCCGCCATCGCGGAAACCATCGCTTTCGTGCGCACCCGCAGCCGTCCGTGGATCGACAGCGGCAAGGAGACCGCGGCCGAGGACCCCTTCATCATCAGCGCGATCGGCGACCTGACGCTGCGCCTGCACGCCGCCGAGGCCTTGCTGGAGCGCGCGGGCCGCGCCATCGACCGGGCGCTGGCCGACCCCGAAGAGGGAGCCGTCAACGCCGCCACCCTGGCCACAGCCGAGGCCAAGGTGCTGACGACCGAGGTGGCCATCAACGCCTCCAACAAGCTCTTCGAGCTGGCGGGCACCCGTTCCACGCTGGCGGAACACAACCTCGACCGCCACTGGCGCAACGCGCGTGTGCACACGCTGCACGATCCGGTGCGCTGGAAGTTCTATCACCTGGGCAACTACCAGCTCAACGGTGTGCACCTGCCGCGTCACGCCTGGAGCTGAAAGAAAAGACCACCGCCATGACCAAGGCCATCCGCTTCAACGCCTTCGAGATGAACTGCGTGGCGCACCAGTCCCCCGGACTATGGGCGCACCCGCGCGACCGTTCCTGGGAGTACAAGGACCTGCGCTACTGGACCGACCTGGCGAAGGTGCTGGAGAAGGGCATCTTCGACGGCATCTTCATCGCGGATGTCATTGGCTACTACGACGTGTACAAGGGCGGCAACTACCACGCGCTGCAGCAGGCGGCGCAGATCCCGGTGAACGATCCGCTGCAACTGGCGGCGCCCATCGCCATGGTGACCGAGCACCTGGGCATCGGCATCACGGCGTCGACCTCGTTCGAGCATCCCTACACCTTCGCGCGGCGGCTCTCCACGGCCGATCACCACACCAAGGGTCGCCTGGGCTGGAACATCGTCACCTCCTATCTTGAAAGTGGCGCGAAGAACATCGGCCAGGGCGGCCTGCGCAAGCACGAGAACCGCTACGAGGTCGCGCAGGAATACGTGCAGGTGCTCTACAAGCTCTTCGAGGGCAGCTGGGAGAGCGATGCCGTGGTGCGCGACCGGCGCACCGGCATCTTCGCCCACCCCGAGAAGATCCATGAGATCGGCCACAAGGGCGAGTACTTCGAGGTGCCCGGGTATCACCTGTGCGAGCCCTCGCCGCAGCGCACCCCGGTGCTCTACCAGGCGGGTGCATCGGGCTCGGGCAAGGCATTCGCGGCCCAGCATGCGGAGTGCGTCTTCGTGGCGGCGCCCCTGCAATCCACGTTGAAGAACTACGTGCGCGAGGTGCGCGAGCAAGCCGCGGCGGCGGGACGCGATGCGCGGAAGATCCTGATCTACAACCTCGTCACGGTGATCGTGGACGAGACCGACGCCAAGGCCGAGGCCAAGTTCGAGGACTACAAGCGCTACGTGTCCTACGACGGCGCGCTGGTGTTCATGTCGGGCTGGACCGGCATCGATTTCGGGCAGTACGCGCCGACCGACCTGGTGCGGCGTGTGGAGACCAACGCCATCGTCTCGGCCGTCGAGCACCTGGCCGGCGGCGACAAGGCCTGGACCATCGAGGAACTGGCCGTGTGGGGCGGCGTGGGCGGAATGGGGCCGGTGTTCGTCGGCTCCGCCAGCACGGTGGCCGACATCCTGCAGCAGTGGGTGGAAGAGACCGATGTGGACGGCTTCAACCTGGCCTATGCGGTGGCGCACGAGACCTTCGAGGACGTGGTGACGCATCTGGTGCCCGAGCTGCAGCGCCGCGGCGTGTACCCCACCGCCTACACGCCGGGAACGCTGCGCGAGAAGCTCTTCGGGCAGGGGCCGCTGCTGCCGCCGAGTCATCCTGCGCACGCCTACCGCGACATCGAACGCGTCAAGCGCGAGCAGGCGTTGGCCGGCAGGCGGAACGGTGCCGTCACGCCGCCCGAGCTGGTGCAGGTGTAGCCGTCGGCGTGGGCATCGCGGGAATGAGGGAGCCGATCGGGCGCCCGGTGTTGCCGGGGCCTCGATCGATGCCAGCAAGAAAGCATGAGGCGACGCAGGCCGATCAGGCGCGCTCCGGCCTTTTTGATCGATCGATTTTCATGCTGCTCAGCAGCTAAATAAATCACTTTCGATCATCGATAACCATCCTTAAAGTTGCGCCCATTGCAACTCTCCCGATGGGAATTTTCCATGTCCACCGCAACGACCCGCATTCCATTCCACCTGGCGTTTCCCGTCCGCGACATCGCCGAAGCCCGGGCGTTCTACGGCGAACTGCTCGGCTGCCCGGAAGGTCGCAGCGCGCCGGAATGGGTCGATTTCGATTTCTACGGCCATCAGATCGTGGCCCACCTGGCACCCGACGAATGCGGCCACCGCCAGAGCAGTGCCGTCGACGGCCACGACGTGCCGGTACGCCATTTCGGCGCGATCATTCCCATGGACCAGTGGCAGCTCATGGCCGACAAGCTGGTGGCGCGCCAGACCCAGTTCGTCATCGAACCCTACATCCGCTTCAAGGGCGAGGCGGGCGAGCAGGCGACGATGTTCTTCCTGGACCCCTCTGGCAATGCCATCGAGATGAAGTCCTTCGCGGACCTGAGCTCGCTGTTCGCACGCTGAAAGACCGCCATGATCAAGAGCAAAATCAAGGCCGTGGCACTTGCGGCCATGCTGGTCGTCGTCTGCGCCTCGGCTGCGGCCCAGTCCGAAACCTTGGGCAAGATCAAGGAGTCGAGCTCCATCACGATGGGCGTCCGCGATGCCTCGGGCGCCATGTCATTCACGCTCGGGCCCGGAAAGTACACGGGCTTTCATGTCGAGATCTGCGAGCGGGTCATTGCCGACATCAGGAAAGCGGCGCAACTCGACAGGATCGATGTGAAGTACCAGCTCGTGACGCCACAGAATCGGATGCCCCTGGTCCAGAACGGCACCGTGGACATCGAGTGCGGAACGACGACCAACAATGCCGCGCGGCAGAAGGACGTTGCATTCGCGCCCACCTTGTATGTCGAGGGCATCCGAATCGCCGTCAAGGCGAATTCGGGCATCGCATCCTCCACGCAGTTGGCTGGCAAGACGGTGGCGGCCACCACCGGCAGCACGTCCGTGCAGGCGCTGCGAAAGCTCGGGCGCGACGGCGTGACCGGCGTCTCCGAGGTGCTGTCCAAGGACAACAGCGAAGGTTTCCTGCTTCTTGAAAGCGGCCGCGCCGAGGGATTCGTCGCAGACGGCCAGATCCTGGCGACGTTGATCTCCAAGAGCAAGGAGCCCGAGAAGTACAAGCTGCTGGATCAGGTTCTGAGCGTGGAGCCCATCGCAATCATGTTCCGCAAGGGCGATCCGGCATTCAAGAAGGTCGTCGACGACAGCATTCTGGCGCTCGCCAAGAGCGGCGAGGTCGCGCGCCTCTACGACAAGTGGTTCATGCAGCCGATCCCTCCAAGTGGTTCGAAGGTAGGGTTGCCGGCAAACGCGATGACCAGGGCCGCATGGGCCGCTCCGTCGGACAAGCCACTGGAGGCTTACGAGGCACGCTGAGTCTGACCATCGCGCGAAGGCCACGGACGATCCGGCATGTGCTCGGCCGGATGGCCCGATCAAGAGCCCGCTCTACGGCGTGCGCTACCGCCCCGATGCCGTTGCGCGACGAAGTTTCTGCACGAGCGGATTGCTGATCTTTGCTTCGGCTGCATCGCGCAGGTGCTGGGCAAAATGAGCCACGATCGGTGGGCTGGCCCTTGGCTTGCGTTGAAGCAGGCCGATCTCCCTGTAGAAGGTGAACTCCCCCAGCGAAACCACGCGCACCCCTGCGGGCAGGGGAAGATGCGCCTCGACCAGGGGAACAAGCGCAACGCCCAACCCCTTGGAGGCAAGGTGGATCAATCCGGGGATCTCATCGATCTCGATCGCATCGTTGACCGAGAGTCCCTCGCGGCGAAGAAAGCCCTCGACCATCCGCCCGCCGAATGAAGCCCTGTCATAGCGCAGGAACGGTTGCGCCTGGATCAGTGCGCGCCAGTCCCTCGTCGCGGGCATCGCCTTGGGTACGACAAGCACATAAGGCTCGTGCATGAGCGCTTGCCACGTCAGATCGGAAGGCATGCCGAAAGGGGGACGGATGATCACCGCCGCATCGATCTTGCCGGCGTCAAGGTCGTCCATCAAACGCATCGACACACCGGGCGACACGTGGATGCGCACCAGCGGAAAGGCTTTGCGCAGCCTCTGGAGCGCACGCGCCAGCAACGTGGGTTGCGCCGAGGCGATCGAACCTATTCGCAGCAATCCGCTGGTGGCACTGTCTTGGGGAAGCTCTCCAAGCTTTGCGAACAACGCACAGATCTCTTCCACGCGCGGCAAGGTCGTCTGCCCCGCGACGTTCAAGGTGGCGGAGCGCCCTGTTCGATCGAACAGTTCGAAACCCAGCGCCTCTTCGAGCCGCTTGATCTGGCTGCTCACCGCGGACTGGGTGAGTCCGATGCGGTCTCCCGCTGCGGCAAAGGTGCCGTGCTTGCACACCGCGATGAAGGTCTTGAGTTCGCTGATCACCGGGCGAGCATCGCAAATATCGATCGTCGGGTCAAACAAACATCGACGAAATGCCGCCAATCCGATGGCATTCATTCATCGATTTTTTGAGTGCCAAGCACGAATTTATATTGCTTTTCCTTGACGTTCCAGGTTCATAGACTTTGCCATCGTCGTCAGGGAACTGCGATCGATCGAGTGCCCGGCTTTGATCGTGCCGCTCGCGCTGACGATCGCGATCCTCGAATCTCCAATCTCAAACGAAAGTGAAAGCATGAACAAGCCTACCTACGTCCCGGAATACAACGCCATCGTCGAAGTGCTGAGCAAGTACAACGAAGGCTGCAAACAGGCCAGGAGCAGCCTCATGAAGCCTGCTTTCAGCGAGCAGGCCACCATGTTCAGCGTGGGCGTCGACAACAAGCTTTCAGGCGGAGCCATCCAGAACCTGTTCGACGGTATCGACAAGGATTTCCGTCCATCGCCTGAAGCTCGAAGTGCCATTGTCCGCATCGACATCGCCGGAACCGCCGCAAGTGCTCGCATCGACACCAACGACGTCTCCGGTTTCTGCTTCACCGATTTCTTCCATCTGCTCAAGGTCGAAGGCAAATGGACTGTGATCAGCAAGATCTTTCACACGCACGTCGCGCCCTGAGCGAGACCAGCGTATCCAGTCCTTACGGCGTGACAGTTGCTCGACCGCCGCCGCAACTACGAGCAGGTGTAGCTCGCCGCTGAACCGATGACGCCGCTGGTGTAGGTAATCTTCTTCGGGTACACGCAGATGGGACGGGTTTTCGTTGCGGCACCGCCAAGGGTCTGCAGGGTCAGGGCATCCGGGGCGGTGCCTTTTTCCACCCACGCCGTCAGTGCGTCGTAGAACTGGGTCGGCGTGAAGTAAGGAACCTCCGCCGTCGGGTTGGACGTTCCGTTCGGATTGCCATGGCCAGCACCTGGCACCAGATAGAGCCGATAGAAGCCTTGGACATCGCTCAACCCGCCGTTCCTGGCGACCACGCTGTTGTAGTAGTTGACTGTCCCCTGCGGCATGATGAGTTCGTCGGCCAGACCATGCCAGGTCAGCATCTTGCCGCCGCGATTCTTGAATGCGGAGAGGTCCGGGTTGTCCGTGTTGATGTTTCCGAACTGCGGCTGCAGCGTCACGCCGCGGTCATAGGCATTGCTCAACTGCGCGTAGCCCAGCTGCTTCCAGAGCGATTGGCCGTTGCCGGTTGCATTCACGAACGAAGGATCGCCGATGGTCGAGTTCTGCAACTCGAGCGCCACCTGGTCGGACGCAATGGGGAATGCACCGTTCGGGCTGGCCAGGCCGTTCAAGCCAAAGGCAGCGAACATGGTGGCGTACAGCGAAGTGCCGCGGCTCTGTCCGTACCAGCGCTGGTTTGCGGAGCCAAGCAGCGTGGAGGACGACGCCGCGGACCAGCCGTTGTCGCTCGCCGGCGATGGCGCCGAGCCGTCGGCCGTCATGCCGTACCAGACCTTGTTGATGGCTGTGGCTTGTGCCTTCGTGACGCACGCGCTCGTGCCGTTCGTTCCTCCGTCGGACGTGCAGAGAACCGTGGGATCCGTCGTCGGGTCGTACGTGCAAGACGCGGGGTCGAGCACATAGCCCAGGTGCTGGCCGCCCACCACATCGCATGCGGCAACGGCGGCGTTGGAAACCAGATCCTGCTGGGCCTGCGTCGGTGCAACACCACCCAGGTCGCGCTGGAAGACGATCTGCGGATACAGCTCCGCGGTGATGAACCTCGTCCAGTTGATGGCGGGATAGTTGGCGACGATGCCGTCGAAGTCGGTGGGGTTGTTCTGCGCCAGGTTCAGGCCCTGGCGTCCACCCGTCGAGCCCCCGTCCCAGTAGGCGTACCTTGCCGGCGTTCCGTAGTAGGCCGCTGCCAGCGCTTTCGTCTTGACGGCCTGTTCATGAATGCCTCGGCTGGCAAAGTCGGTCCACAAGGTCTTGTTGATGGTGCCATCTGGGTTCATTGCGAATGAGCCGCCCGCGAGCGAAGAATGGCCGGTATCCGTGGTCGACGAGACGGCGCCTTCCTTGCCAGCCACGTTGGCCGCGTCGTTGCTCGCAATCGCTGTCGCGCTGCCGGCGACGCCTCCTTGCCAGCCACCGCCTCCCAACGCATGAACGCGCGAGTTCCAAGCGGCTTTCGATGGCAGCCAGATCTCGATGCCGATGCCGGGCGACGTCGAAGGCGCGCCCTCGGGTCCGGGGTTTCCAGGCCCCACATTGAGCTTGACCATGCAGACGTCGTTCGCAGCCACCGGCGTTGCCGCCGTCGCCGCGCCACCCAGGAGAAGAGCGTCTCCCTTCTTGAATGACTTGACCGCAACAACGCTCGTACTGGCGTCCGGCTTGAAATTGGCCTTGAGCGTGTCATCGCACGTCAGCGCCGCAGGGCCTGAGGGGGGCGGCACCGTGGCGACAGGCGGATTGCCGAATCCGATGAAAGGCAGTGTGTTGTTGTTGCTGCCGCCACCGCACCCGCTGGCGAGAACGGCTGCAACGATCGCGGAAACTGCCAAGGGCTGATGGGTTTTCATGTGTCTCCTTCAAGTGGTGGATGAGATGCAAAAAAGTGCACGTTTTCTCCGGCACTGGCATGCAACATGAACTATTAGGCATCCACCGCGAGCGTCATTTGTACGGGTTATCCCACCGCTAGGGAATACGCCGTGCAGTGGCTTTGAGAGAAGCCACGCCCCAAAGCACCCCAGATCCGATCTTTCTCACCACCAGTGCTCGGAAATATAGTGCACATGGGTGCCGCCCCGCCAGCGCGAATGAGGGAATCTACGGATATAAGATTCCTCGAATGGTCTTGATTGGGTTCAATTTTTGTATACAAATAACGCACTCTATAAGTGGCGCGATATTTGCGTCAAAAACGGGCTTTAGCTCCCCAACCCTTGCACGAGGAAAAGACCATGAGCACAGTCGTCAGCCACGCCCCCGCGGGGGCCAGCGAAGCCGGCATCGCGCCGCACGCGGAATCGAACGCCCTCATCAAGCCCGGCTACGACCCGCGCCTGACCAACGAGGACCTCGCCCCGCTCAAGAAACAGACCTGGGGGCAATACAACATCTTTGCGTTCTGGATGTCCGACGTGCACAGCGTGGGCGGCTACATCACGGCCGGCAGCCTGTTCGCGCTCGGCCTGTCGAGCTGGCAGGTGCTGGTATCGCTGCTGGTGGGCATCGTGATCGTGCAGTTCTTCTGCAACCTGGTGGCCAAGCCGAGCCAGGTGACGGGCGTGCCCTACCCCGTGGTGTGCCGCGCGCCCTTCGGCGTGCTGGGCGCGAACATCCCGGCCATCATCCGCGGGCTGATCGCGGTGGCCTGGTACGGCGTGCAGACCTACCTTGCGTCGGCGGCCTTCATGGTGCTCGCGCTGCACATGTTCCCGAACCTCGCGCCGTATGCCGACGTGGCCACGCACGGGTTCGTGGGCCTCTCGACGCTCGGCTGGGTGGCGTTCATGGTCATGTGGGTGCTGCAGGCCTTCGTGTTCTGGCACGGCATGGAAGCCATCCGCAAGTTCATCGATTGGGCCGGCCCTGCCGTGTACGTGGTGATGGCCGTGCTGTGCGGCTGGCTGGTGTGGAAGGCGGGCTGGAGCAAGATCGACCTGAACCTGGGCGGCATCAAGTTCCAGGGCTGGGACGCGCTGCCGGTGATGCTCTCGGCCATCGCGCTGGTGGTGAGCTACTTCAGCGGCCCGATGCTCAACTTCGGCGACTTCTCGCGCTACGGCAAGAGCTTCGACGCGGTGAAAAAGGGCAACTTCTGGGGCCTGCCCATCAACTTCGTGTTCTTCTCGCTGCTGACCGTGATCACCACGGCCGCGACGCTGCCCGTGTTCGGTGAACTCATCACCGATCCGGTGCACACCGTGGGCAAGATCGACAGCACCACGGCCGTCGTGCTGGGCGCACTGACCTTCATGATCGCGACCATCGGCATCAACATCGTCGCCAACTTCGTCTCGCCGGCCTTCGACTTCTCGAACGTGGCGCCGCAGCACATCAGCTGGCGCACGGGCGGCATGATCGCCGCGGTGGGCTCGATCTTTCTGACGCCCTGGAACCTGTACAACAGCCCCGAGGTCATCCACTACACGCTCGACGTGCTGGGCTCGTTCATCGGGCCACTGTTCGGCATTTTGATTGCCGACTATTACATCGTGCGCAAGCAGCAGATCGACGTGGACGCGCTCTACACCATGAGCAAGCAGGGCAAGTACTGGTACAGCAACGGCTACAACCCGAAGGCGATCCAGGCGCTGGTGCCGTCGGCCCTCGTGCCCATCCTCTGCGTGATGGTGCCGGCGCTGCGCGGTGGCGCGAACTATGCATGGTTCATCGGCATGGGCCTGGGCTTCGTGCTCTACGTGCTCCTGAACCGCAACAACAAGACTTGAAACACCGACATCGAAAGGGACGCGCCGTGCGCATCAAGATCATCAATCCCAACACCACCTGGAGCATGACCGAGAAGATCGGCGCCTGCGCCCGCGCGGTGGCGCACGCCGGCACGGAGATCGTTGCGGTCAGTCCGGCCATGGGGCCGGTTTCCATCGAGAGCCACTACGACGAGGCGCTGGCCGTGCCCGGCCTCTTGCAGGAGATCGCCGCGGGCGAGCGCGACGGCATCGACGGCTACGTGATCGCCTGCTTCGGCGACCCGGGCCTGAAGGCCGCACGCGAACTGGCGCTTGGTCCGGTGGTGGGCATCGCCGAGGCTGCGATGCACCTGGCCAGCATGATCGGCAGCCGCTTCAGCGTGGTCACCACGCTGGGCCGCACGATGGGCCAGGCCTGGCACCTGGCCGAGATCTACGGCATGGAACGCTTCTGCGCCAACGTGCGCGCTTGCGAACTGCCGGTGCTCGAGCTCGAAGAGCCGGGCTCCAACGCGCGCGAGCGCATCGTCGAAGAATGCCGCCGCGCGCTGGAAGAAGACGGCTCCGACTGCATCGTGCTCGGCTGCGCCGGCATGACCGACCTGTGCGAGCACATCAGCGAGTTGCTCGGCGTGCCGGTGATCGACGGCGTGGCCGCGGGCACCAAGCTCATCGAATCGCTGGTCACCTTGAAGCTCAAGACCAGCAAGCGCGGCGAGCTGGCCCATCCGCTGCCCAAGACCATGAAGGGCGCGCTCGAAGGCTTCACGCTCGCCGGGTGATGCAGGCCGGCGTGGGCGAAGGCATTGAACGCTGAGCCACAATCTCCGCATGCCCCGCGCCAGCACCAAAACCATCGCCTCCCCCGCCCCGACCGACACCATCGCCACTCCGGCCGAGAACGGTGCAGCCGTTGGCAAGGGAAGCTCCATCGAGCGCATCGCCCAGGACATCGCCACCGCCATCGTCGAGAAGCGCCTGCCGCCTGGCACCTGGCTGCGCGAAGAGGCGCTGGGCCGCGTCTATTCGGTGAGCCGCACCAAGGTGCGCGCGGCGCTCTTGATGCTGTCGAAGGACAAGCTCATCGAGATGATTCCCGACAAGGGCGCCTTCGTCTGCCAGCCGACCGTGCAGGAGGCGCGCGAGGTGTTCGCGGTGCGCCGCATCCTCGAGAGCGAGGTGGTGCGCATGTTCATCGCCAACGCGCGGCCGCGCGACTACCAGGTGCTGGAGCAGCACATCAAGTTCGAACGCGCGGCGCTGCGCCAGAGCCCCACCATGGGCACGGTGCGTGAGAAGGTGCTGGGCGACTTCCACGTGGCGCTGGCCGAGGCCGCGGGCAACCACACGCTGGCCGAACTGGTGCGCGAACTGGTGGCGCGCAGCTCGCTGATCGCGATGCTCTATCACTCGTCGAACGATCCGCACTGCTCGTCCGACGAGCATTCGGATTTCCTTCGCATCTGCCGAAAGGGCGACGTGGAAGGCGCCGTGGCCTGCATGACCGAACACCTCGAACGCATCGAGGCCAGCCTCGAACTGGGCACCGACAAGCCCGACCGGCAACTCGACCTGGTCAAGGCACTGCTTGCGTGAAAAATAGCCGCAGATAGCGGCATGCGGTGCGGGTTTTCCTGCATCCGTATTGACGCATAAATTGTATACAGTTTCGCGTACACACTTTGTGGACGCCGCGAAACGATGCGCCGTCCGCGCCTTCTCTCCCCTTGCTGCGCCAGGAGATACACGATGACGGCCGAGACCTCTTCCTCTGTTCAGACAGTCCACCCCGTGGACCAGCGCCTGCCCTCGGGCAAGCTCGCGGCCCTCGGCCTGCAGCATGTGCTGGTGATGTACGCGGGCGCCGTCGCGGTGCCGCTCATCGTCGGCCGCGCGCTCAAGCTGTCGCCCGATGAAGTCGCGCTGCTGATCTCGGCCGACCTCTTTTGCTGCGGCATCGCCACGCTCATCCAGGCGCTGGGCGCCACGCAGTTCTTCGGCATCAAGTTGCCAGTGATGATGGGCGTGACCTTCGCATCGGTCGCACCGATGGTGGCGATCGCCAATGCCAACCCCGGGCAGAACGGCGCGCAGTTGCTGTTCGGCGCGATCATCGGCGCGGGCGTGGTGTCGATCCTCATCGCGCCGCTCGTGAGCCGCATGCTGCGGTTCTTTCCGCCGGTGGTCACGGGCACCATCATCGCGGTCATCGGCATCAGCCTGATGCGCGTGGGCATCAACTGGATCTTCGGCAATCCCGTGGGCCCGACGGCGCCCGCGCTGGTCGACCCGGTGTATGCCAAGTGGCTCGCCGAAGTCACCTCGCCGGGCAGTTCGATTCCAGCGGTGCCCAAGGGCTTCGCGATCATGCCCACCGTGCCCAACCCCAAGTACGCGGACCTCTCGGGCTTCGGCGTGGCCGCGCTGGTGCTGGTGTCGATCCTGCTGATCGTCAAGTACGCCAAGGGCTTCATCGCCAACATCTCGGTGCTGCTGGGCATCGTGATCGGCGCGGTGGTGGCGTCGATCACCGGCCTCATGACCTACGAGAAAGTCGGCAAGGCCGCGTGGGTCGACGTCGTGCTGCCCTTTCACTTCGGCATGCCGCAGTTCGACCCGATCCTGATCCTCACGATGACGCTGATCATGATTGTGGTGATGATCGAATCGACCGGCATGTTCCTCGCGCTCGGCGAAATGACCGACCGCAAGATCACGCAGAAAGACCTGGCCAAGGGCCTGCGCACCGACGGCCTGGGCACGCTGATCGGGGGCATATTCAACACCTTTCCGTACACCAGCTTCTCGCAGAACGTGGGCCTGGTGGCCGTCACCGGCATCAAGAGCCGCTATGTGTGCGTGGCCGGCGGCGTGATCCTGATCGTGCTGGGCCTGCTGCCGAAGATGGCCGCGCTGATCGAATCGCTGCCCACCGTGGTGCTCGGCGGCGCGGGCCTCGTGATGTTCGGCATGGTGGCCGCCACCGGCATCCGCATTCTCTCGGGCGTGGACTTCAAGACGAATCGCCACAATGCGATGATCGTCGCGGTGGCTATCGGCGTCGGCATGATTCCGCTGATCGCACCCAACTTCAAGCAGTGGATGCCGCATTCGATCCACTCGCTGATCGAATCGGGCATCTTGCTGGCGTCGATCACGGCGGTGCTGCTGAACCTGTTCCTCAATGGTGCGAAGCACGACGAGCAGGCCGTGATCGCCGCGGCCAAGCAGGCCGAGGCGCACTAAAGGGAAATCAGATCATCGCCAGCGGCGTCTTGCGCCGCGGCGGTGGGTGCAGGCGGTCGAGTTCGGCGAGGGTTGCCGCATCGAGCTTCAACCCCGCCGCAGCCAGGTTCTCTTGAAGATGCGCGCTGCGCACCGCCTTCGGAATCGCGACGACGCCGGGTCGCGCGATCACCGCGGCCAGCGCGAGTTGCGCGGCGGTCACGCCGAGGCGTTCTGCCAACTCTCCAAGCCCCGCGTCCTCAGCGAGTGCGCCCTGGTCGATCGGGCTGTAGGCCATCAACGGCATGCCGTGCTCGCGCAGCCAGGGCAGCAGGCTGAACTCGGGACCGCGTTCGCCGAGCGACAGGTACACCTGGTTCACCGCGCAGCCCGGGCCACTGCCGATGACGCCATCCAGCTCTTCCATGTCGTCGGTGTCGAAGTTGCTCACGCCCCAGTGCGCGATGCGCCCGCCCGCGACCAGCGACTGCAGTGCCTCGACCGTCTCGCTCAATGGATGGCTGCCGCGCCAGTGCAGCAGGTACAGGTCGATGGCATCGAGCCCCAGGCGCTTGAGGCTGCGCTCGCAGGCCTCGCGCGTGCCGCGGCGGCTTGCGTTGTGCGGGTAGACCTTGCTGACGATGAAGAGCTCTTCACGCCGCACATCGCCCGCGCGCAGCGCCTCGCCGATGGCCTGCCCGAGCACGGTCTCGGCACCGCCTTCGCCGTACATCTCGGCGGTGTCGATGAGGCGGTAGCCCAGGCCGATGGCTTCGCGTATCGCGGCAACCTCGGCCACGCGGTGCGAGGCCACCTCGCCCATGCGCCAGGTGCCGAGGCCAAGGACCGGTATCTCGCCGCCGGTGGGGAGTGGGAGTGTGTGCATGCGGCCATGGTACGAGAGCGAGGCCGAGCCAAGGCTCCGGTTCAGCCCATCACCACAGACTGCCCTTGGTCTGCCCCAGCGTATCGACGCAGTACGCCAGGGCCTTGGCGCGTTCGTCGCGAAGGTGTTGCCAGTCGTTGGTTTGCCAGGCTGTCCATGTCGCCGGCTCGGACCGGTACAGGCAGGTGGCCGGAATCGGTGGAAGGCCGAAACGCAGGCTTGCCAGGGCCAGCCCGGCACCGAATTGCAGGCGGTACAGCTCGTCGTCTCCCGACAGGTTCTCGTACACCAGCCGCCATACGCCGACATTGATCGGCGCGTCGGCCTCGGCCGGCAACTGCGCGGCAGCGGCCATGTCTTCGCGCGTCCATCCGCTCTCGCTGCGGCCCCGCTCCAGTTCCTTCCACGCCCGGGCCGCATAGACACGGGTGGCGATCTCGCCGAGTGCCTGCGGCAGTTCCGTCATGCCGGGATTGCTGGCCCACGCCTGCCCCGCCAGTTCCGGCACCGGGTCGCCGATCAGATCGTCCTTGGTGAAACTCTGTGCGCCGACCCCGCCCACCCGTCCCAGGGCCACCGCAAGGCCGACATTGAGCGCCACCTGCGCCGCGACGGTCTGGCCCGTATGACTGCGGCGCACGACGCGCAACTGCTCATAGCCTTCGGGATAAGTCTTGTAGCGCAGGCGCACCTTCGTCTGGCCCACGGGCACGAGGCCATCGGCTGCGGCGTAGCTGCCCAGCGCGGGCGCCGAGACGGCCGCTTCGTCCGGTCGGGTTGCTGTCAGCGGCGGCTGGGTGACGCAGGCGGACAAGAGAAGTGCGATGCCGAGTGCGCCCCCTAGCAGCGCAGCAGCTTTGATGGACAACTTTTCTTTCTTTGCTCTCATTGGAAACTTCTCTGGATCAAAAACTTGCATTGAGGTTGAACCCCAACGTGACCTTCGCCGTGCGATAGCCCTCGGGCTTGCTGATCGGCGCGCCGACGAAGAAGTCGTAGCTCAACTTGGTCCACTGCCCACGCACACCGACGACGGCACCCGCCAGGTTGCGGCCGAGCGTGTCGATAGTCGAGCGCCCGCCGACGTGTCCGTAATCGGCGCCAACGTAGAGTTCCGCACCGCTCTGCCCCATGGCCCAACCGATGTCGTTGCGCAGCAGCCAGCCGCGCTCGCCCATGAGGCTGGTCTCCCCGTCGAAGCCGCGCACCGTGTAGCGCCCGCCGATGGCGAAGCGGTCCTGCGGCGTGAGCGGCGTGCGGTTCCATTGCGCGCGGATCAGGCCCGAGTAGCGAAGCTTCTGCTCGCCCAGCTTGAACGGCGCGTTCAGGCTGACATCCGCAGTGACGAGCTTCATGCGCGACGTGCCCTCCCCGAACGCTTCTTCTGGCGCTGTGCGCGAGCCGAAGCCGCCCGTGCCGCGCTTGTAGGCCAGCGTGCCTTCGAGCGTGGCCTCGCCGATGAACTCCTTGTGGTTCAGGCTCAGCTCCCAGCCGCCGACCACGCGGTGCTGCACCTCGACCTCCTGGTCTTCGATGAAGTTGCGCGACTCGCGCCGGAAGCCCTTGAGCGCAACGGTCGTCTTGCGGCTCTGGTCTCGGTAGACAAGGCGCGAGAGCTTGACCTCCGCGTTGTTGGTCTTGCCCGCGTAGATGATGTCGCCGTTCAGGCCGGCGACGCTCTGGTAGTACTGGCTGTTGGAGGCGGTGAAGCCCAGCATCCAGTAGCCGAAGGGCAGCGAGTAGTGCGCGGTCTGGCCTTCGGTGCCGTAGCTCGGCTCCGAGAGAAAGTGGCTGTTGATGCTGTGGTTGGCGCTGACGTAGAACAGGTCGTTCAGGCCGAAGGGGTTGTCGAGCGAGACGGTGGCGCCGGCCTGATTGCGGCCTGTGGCCTTGGTGCCGCTGTCGTCAAGGCTCAGGGTGACGCGCCATTTTTTTGACTGGACGTACTTGACGACCAGGTCGCTGTCGCCGGGCTTTGCGCCGGGGGCGGTCGAGGGTTCGATCTGGATGTCCGCCTCGGCGGTGGGGGCGCGCTTAAGGTTCTCCAGCCCTTGCTCGATGTCGCGCAGGTTCAGCAGGTCGCCCGGGCGCGCGGGGATCGCGGTGGTCAGCAAGGCGGAACTGCCGAGCAGTGTGGACGAAGAATCCGGCGTCAGGCGGATGGCGGCGACGCGGCCCGGCACCAGCGAGAGGGTCAGCGTGCCGGCAGAAAGATCCTGCGGCGCGGCGAGCACGCGGCTGGTGACCCAGCCCTTGGCGATGACGGCCTGCTGGACGCGCGCCAAGACCACGTTGACGCCCGATGTGCCCAGACACCGGCCAATGGGCGAATCATTGCCATCAGGGCCTGAGAGATCGGCAACGGCCCACTGGAAGGCTTCGGACTGCTCGCCGACCAGCAGCACGCGGTCAATGCGAAAGCACGGGAACTCGGATTCGGGGATGCGCTGCGCCGGCGCCGGCGGTGCGGCCTGCGGGCGCTGGTCGACAGTGCGCTCGTTCTGCTCCCGCAAGGCTCGCTCGCGCTCTTGCTGGCGCTGCTGCTCGATGAGGGGCTGGGGGGTGGTCGGGGATTGCTGGGCCAGAGCCAGCAACGGGGCAACGGCTATTGCCGTTACCCAAAAATTTCGTTTCAAACAGAACTCCCTATTTTTCTTTTACTGAAGCAATGCTCCAATCTCCGCGCGCGCCCTTTAGACTATCGGCAAAAAATCCGGTCTAACTACCTTTGGCATGCTGTCGTAGGCCCTAAGAATTGTTTGCAAAGGCGTTAGCGATTCATCATTGTGCAAATAGACAATTTTCAACCAAGTCGCGGCTCGGATATATTGCCCTCCGCCCAACCAATTTTCTTGCAAATTGGATTGAAGCATTTTGCGGCCAGCACCAAGCAAATCGTCTTTGTCAAAATGCGTTCGGCCGGCCCGCTCCAAGCAAAGCGCGTAAGCCAGTTCGCGCGGCTTAAGTGTTTTTTTTAGAGAGGGGATACTGGGCGCCAGATGTTTTTCGTATTCCTGAATTCCCGCCTCATATTCTTCAGCTTGAAAACTAAAAGCCATGAAATCATCAAGCAGTCCATCACTCAATATCATTTTCGAGCTGTACGGCAAACCGGTCATTTCCTGCGGTACAAACCGCTGCAGCTCGAAGTCAAATTTGTCGGGGCCCAGCACTTTTGTGAAACCTATTTGCATGTGCTCCAAACTTGCATCTTGCGCCGCTTTCCACGAGGCTTGATCGTTTGTGCCGTCATGCATCCACCCCCCAATCGCTTTGGCCCAATACAACGTCTTGCGATGCCAACTCGGAATGGTCCCTAGTCGATTTTCTTCTCCACCTTCAATTCCTTGATCCAGCCATCCAAGCCATCTTGAAATCCCAGGGTGAAACTCCAAATGTAGGCCAACTAACCATCCTGAAATAGCAGTTTCAAGATTGAGGACGGCCATATTTCCGATTGGAACCTTAGAGCTGCATTCCCTCGCCAAAAAAAACTCCATCATCTCCGACGAAAAGGCATTTGCTCGATATTTAACTGGATCAAAAATCATAAAAAACCTTTAGCATGGCCTTCCGCCACAGAATCTAACGGGCACGGAATTTCTTGCAATGCCATCACCAACGGTATTTGTGGTGAAATTTCTAGCTGCAAGATTTTGAAGTGCGAGAGCCTTAACGGCCGGAGGCAAAGAGGATGAGTTAATTGCATTCAATGTCTGCTGAAGGGCATTATTCAGACGCGCGCTATCCGGAGTAAACGTTGGCGAAGAAGACGGTGCCGCTTGCGGTCAGTGTCCCGCGCGTGTTGTCCAGCGAGGTTTTGCGTGTGTCGATGGCCAGGCTGCCGCCGCTGGCCTTGCCGTCGATGTTCGTCAAGCCGCTGTTCGCAAGCACGACCGCCCCCGCAGCCAGCAGGTTGCCCGATGTGTTGTCGGTCGTGCTGCCGGTCGTGACGTGAAGGTCTCCCACCACGGCCGCAAGCGTTCCGGAGGTGTTGTCGAGGCTGGCGGCGTTGACGGTGGTACCGCCGTTGGAGCCCAACGTGCCGTCCACATTCGACAGCACCCCAGCAGCCGCGATGCTCAACGTGCCTGGTGTGGTGACCACGGCCTTGTTGGTGTTGACATCGCCCTGCGTGGCCGTGATGGCAACGTTGCCACCGCTGGTCTTGCTGGTCGAGAGATCGACGCTCGCGCCTTGGAACGTCGCATTGCCTGCGGAAAGGTTCGTTCCATTGGCAGCAAGCGCACCGGAGGAAGTGACACGCAGATCGCCTGCCCCACTTGCTGATGCAGCGAGCGTCCCGTCGCTCTGGATGCCGGCGCCGAGCACGCCCGCCGCACCGCTCTGCACGTCCGCAGCCGCGATGGTCGTATTGCGTCCGGACGTGATGTTGCCGTCGTTGATGAGCGCGCCGCTGACGGTCACACTGGCATCGTTCGCGCCGCGCAGCGTGCCGGCGTTCGTGAGCGTTGCCGCGTTAACCCCAAGGTCGGTGGCCGCGATGATCGACCCGCCACTGCCGTTGACAAGTTGACCTGTCGCTGCGAGCTGCACGCCAGCCTGCGCCGACTGGATGCTGCCCTGTGTGTTTTCCAGCGAGCCGGTACTGAGTGCCAAGCCCCGGTTGGAAGCGAGGGTGCCGGAGGTGTTGACGGTGGCCCCTGCCACGTTGGCCGAGAGTGCCCCTGCGGCCGAGATGTTGCCGCTCAGGTTGTTGGCCGAGCCACCGACCGTGAGGTTGGCATTGCTGTCGCTGCTCAGCACGCCGGCCTGGTTGTTCAGGTCACCGGAGGTGGTGATGTCCAGGCTGCCGCTGCGCAGCGTTCCGGACGCGTTGTCGAAGGAGCCGAGCCGGGCGACAAAGGCTTCGGAGACATTGATGGTCCCGCCCCGGTTGGAAAAGCTCGCCTGGTTGAGTGCCAGGCTCGCCACGCTCAGGGTTCCGCCGTTGTTGAGCAGGTTCGCGGTTTGCAGGGTGATCGGGCCACCTGCGTAGACCTTGCCGCCGTCGTTCCGGATCGCGCCTGCGGCGGTGATGTTGCCTGGTTCGATCGGTGCGGCAGCAGGTGTTGAAGTGCCTGCAGTTGTTGTGCCGCCTGTGGATGCGGTTGTGCCCGTCGAGCCGCTTGAGCCAGTGCCCGTGGTGGTGCCTGTACCAGCGCCGGCACTGCCGTTTCCAGTGCCAGCTGTCGGTGCGGGCAACGGCTCGCTGCCGATCCAGCCGCCGTTGGTGTTGCTGATCGTGGGCGCAGAAAGCGCCAGCGGTGCCATGCTGGTCTGGCGGATCGTGCCTTGGTTGACGATGTCGCCGGCCGTGCTGGCAAGCTGTAGGCTCTGGCCTTCCAGCGTGCCGGTGTTGATCAGATGGCCTGATGCCGTGACGACCAAGCTGCCTGCACTGGCACCGATGTTGCCGGCGTTGCGCACCCCAAGGCCCGCTTCGGTCCCGATCAATGTGATCTTCCCGGAATACATGCCACCTAAAGCAGCCACATCCATGGCAAAGGTAGGTGTAGCGCCAGCGCCGGTCGTGGGCGTGATCTGCGCATGGTCGGCGCTGATCTGGTTCGCGCCGGTCACGACTTTCAGTTCACTGGCCCAGATGCCCGCATTGGCTTCCACGGCCCGCGCGAGGATCGCCGCATAGTCGGTCTTGCTCGCATCGAGCCCCGCACCGTTGATGGTGATGGTGCCGCCGCGCACGAGGAAACTGTCGAGGCCGCCCAGGGCATTGAGCTGCGGCGTGCCCGTGGTCAGCGTGGCGCGGCTGGCGTTGATGAAGCCTGCGCCATCCACGTTGATGCCGGCCGGGTTCGCGATGATGATTTCCGCGCGCTGCTCTGCAACTTCCATGTAGCCGCGCAGCTGGCTCACGTTGCCGCCATTGACTTCGTTCAGGATGATGCGCGCCGGTCCCCCAGCCAAGTACGGATTGCCCTGAACGATGCCGCCGAGCTGCGTCTGCACATTCGTGCGGCTGTTGTTGAAGATCGCGCCGTTGGGTCCGACGTTGAGCTGGTTGTAGATGTTGCGCGAAACGCCTGCGGCCGAAGGCGTCTGTATGTTGATCAGCGGCACGCCGTTGGGCGCCACCAGCACGGTGGGGCGCAGGCTGCCGGGAACGTTGGGCGCGCCGACGATCTGGCTGTGGGCTGTGCCCACCACCACCATCCCCGCAAGCACTGCTCCGATGAAGGCGCGCGCGCCGCCGGTGGAGGTCGCCTTGCTGGCACCTTTGCCGGTGCTGGTCGCGGTTTCCTGAACCACCATCCGCATGCCTCTGGCGGCATTGAAGACGATGCGGTGCAAATGGCGATTCATTCTTTTGGCGCTCACCGCGTTAACAATTCACAACCATTTGTGACAAGATGCACAAAACGGGACGTGATTATGGGTAGCGGACGCAAGGGCGCTCAGGCACTACTTCACGAATGAACGAAGCTCTGAAAAAGCTTTCTCTCTGAGTAAGTCGTACGACTTCATTTCCCTCGGTTCTTGTAGAAAAAATACAACGCAACGACGGTTCCCCGTCGTACCGAACAGCTTGCACACCGACTGATTCGGGCCATCTTTGTTTCCGGGAATACCCTCTGCCGTTCACAAAGTCTTCTTGCCTACATTCCTTGTATGCAAGAAAAAGCGACGCTTGCATGCAACTCTCGACAAGACACAAAGACAGGAGACTCCCCATGCCTCGCTTCGCCAAATCGCTTTTCGGTCAGGTGGTCATCGCGCTGGTGCTGGGCGTGCTCGCCGGCCTTTTCTGGCCCGAGTACGCCGTCAAGCTCAAGCCGCTGGGTGACGGCTTCATCAAGCTGATCAAGATGATCATCCCGGTGCTGGTGTTCTGCGTCGTCGTGCACGGCATCGCAGGGGCCGGGGACCTCAAGCGCGTGGGGCGGGTGGGCGTCAAGGCGCTGATCTACTTCGAGGTGCTCACCACCATCGCGCTCGCCATGGGCCTGGTGCTGGCCTTCGTGTTCCAGCCGGGTGTGGGCATGAACGTGGACCCGGCCAAGCTGGACCCGGCCGCCATGAGCGCCTATGCCTCCAACGCCGACAAGCTCACCAGCGGCGGCACGGTCGAGTTCCTGATGAAGCTGATTCCCACCACGGTGGTCAACGCCTTCGCCACCGGTGACGTGCTGCAGGTGCTGCTGTTCGCGGTGCTGTTCGGTTGCGCGCTGTCGCTGCTGGGCGATCGCGGCAAGCCGGTGGCTGTGGTGGTGGATGCGCTCTCGCTGGTGCTCTTCAAGATCATGGGGATCCTCATCAAGCTGGCGCCGCTGGGCGTGCTGGGCGCCATCGCGTTCACGGTGGGGCAGTACGGCATCGGCTCGCTCAAGCAGTTGGGCATGCTGGTGGCGCTCTTCTACGGCGCGGTGCTGATTTTCGTGTTCGTGGTGCTGGGGCTGGTGATGCGCTTCTCGGGCTTCAGCCTCTGGAAGCTGCTGCGGTACCTGCGCGAAGAGCTCGCCATCGTGTTCGCGACCACCTCGTCGGACAGCGTGCTGCCGCAGATCATGGCCAAGCTGCGCCGCATGGGCATCCGCGATTCGACGGTGGGCCTGGTGATTCCGACGGGCTACTCGTTCAACCTCGATGCCTTCTCGATCTACATCACGCTCGCCGCAGTGTTCATCGCGCAGGCCACCAACACGCCGATCTCGATGGCGGACCTGCTGACCATTCTTGCCATCGCACTGGTCACCTCCAAGGGCGCGCATGGCGTGCCGGGTTCGGCCATCGTGGTGCTGGCGGCGACGCTGCATGCGATTCCTGCGATCCCGGCCATCGGCCTGGTGCTGGTGCTGTCGGTGGACTGGTTCATGGGCATCGCCCGCGCGCTGGGCAACCTGATCGGCAACTGCGTGGCCACGGTGGCGATCGCGGCGTGGGAAGGCGACATCGACCGCGACCGCGCCCATGCGGTGCTGAACGGCACCTACACGCCGGACGACGAACCGCTGGCCGAGGCACCCGCGGCCCACGCCGCCATCGCTTCCACCGCTCACTGAAAAACGAATGCCCACCGACGTCAGCCCCACCGCCATTGCCGAACGCGTCGTCGAGGCCATCCTCGCGCAGAAGCTCGCACCGGGCGAGCGGCTGGGCGAGCAGGCCCTGGCCGAGAACTTCGCGGTGAGCCGCACGATGGTGCGCGAGGCGCTCATGCAGTTGCAGGCGCGCGGCTTCGTCGAGGTGCAATCGCGCCGCGGCTGGTACGTGGTGGAGCCTTCGGCCGAGGAAGCGCGCGATGCCTTCTCGGCGCGCCGCATCGTCGAGGCCGGCATCCTGGCCGCGAGCGAGGGCCGGCCGCTGGGCAAGGTGATCCGGAAGCTGCGCGACCACATCGCCGACGAGCAGCGCGCCATCGAAGGCGCCGATGCGGCCACGCGCGCCTTCCTGCTGGCGGACTTCCATGTGTGCCTTGCCGAACAGATGGGGCACCAGCTGCTGGTCGATGTGCTGCGCGATCTCACGGCGCGCACCACGCTGGCGGCCACGCTCTATCAGTCGAAGCACGAGGCCGGCCAGTCGTGCGCGGAGCACGGCGCCATCGTCGCGGCGCTGGAGGAAGGCGACACGGACAAGGCGCGCCGCCTGATGCTCGAGCACATCGGCAACGTCGAGCTCGCGCTCGAGGTGGAAGCCCCCGCCGAGCCCGATGCACCGAGCCGCCTGCGCGCCACGCTGGCGCCGGTCGCGCTGCCGCGCGCCAAACGCTGAAGCCGTCCGTGCAATAGTGCCGCAGCGCGCTATCGATCAGATAGCACGCCGCGACGGACTGGCAACGGCTGCAGGCGGATTTGTCTGGCCGTGGCGCGGCACCTCACAAGAGCGCGCCCGCCGACAGGATGGCGCCGCCCCGCTCGGCTACAGTCCGAGACACTTATGAACTCACCCCAACTCCAGCGCGGCGTGTTCCTCGCCCTGCTCGCCGTCGTCACCGCCGCCTTCGTATGGGTGCTGCTGCCGTTCTTCGGCGCGGTGCTGTGGGGCGTGGCGCTGGCGATCCTGTTCACACCGCTGTACAAGTGGCTGCTCAAGAAGATGCGCGGCAAACCCAATGCGGCCGCGCTCTCGACGCTGGCCATCTGTCTCTTCATCGTGATCCTGCCGCTGGCGATGGTGGGCGTGTCGCTGGTGCAGGAAATCGCGCTGGTCACGCAGAACATCCGCTCGGGGCAGATCAACTTCGCGGCCTACTTCCAGCAGATCCTGAACGCCACGCCGCAGTGGCTGCTCGGCATCTTCGAGCGCTTCAATCTCGGCGACATGCAGGCCTGGCAGGACCGCATCTCGGCCGCCGCAGGCCAGGGCAGCCAGCTCATCGCGGGCCAGGCGCTCACCATCGGGCAGAACACCTTCGACTTCATCGTCAGCTTCTTCGTGATGCTGTACCTCCTGTACTTCCTGGTGCGCGACGGCGCCGCGCTCTCCAAGACCATGCGCGACGCCGTGCCGCTCGCCAAGCCCCACACGCACTACCTGCTCAACAAGTTCACCACCGTCATCCGCGCCACCGTGAAGGGCAACGTGGCCGTGGCCATTGCGCAGGGCACCATCGGCGGGCTGGCCTTCTGGTTCCTCGGCGTGCAGGGCGCGCTGCTGTGGGCCGTGCTGATGGCCTTCCTGTCGCTATTGCCCGCAGTGGGGGCGGCGCTCATCTGGGGGCCGGTGGCCATCTACTTCCTGGCCACCGGGCACTTCTGGCAGGGCGGCGTGCTGATCTTCGTGGGCGTGTTCGTGATCGGCCTGGTCGACAACATCCTGCGGCCGGTGCTGGTGGGCAAGGACACGCAGATGCCCGACTACATCGTGCTGATGTCCACCATCGGCGGCATGGCGATCTTCGGCATCAACGGCTTCGTGATCGGGCCGGTGATCGCAGCGCTGTTCATGGCGGCGTGGAGCCTGTTCGCGGACTCGGGGCACATTGGCAACGGCCACCAGACGATCGAACCGCCGCAGACGCCGGAAGCCGCCGACCCAGCCGCCCTGCCCGAGAACCGCAAGAAGGGCTGACCGCTGCCGGCGCCTGACGCCGGTCGCGCGCAATTTCTGCATCTGGCGCGCGCATTTCCGCATTTCGTCGCATGCCGCTGGGCACCGCCCGGCGCCTGCGGGATCGTCGGGGCCTCTTCACTGCAACGAGGCCCTGCCATGCGTCTTTTCGCTCTCCCTTCCCGCCCGGCCGTGCGCGCGATGTGCGCCGCCGTCCTCCTCGCGCCGCTGGGCGCCTTTGCCGCCGATCTGAGCCTGAGCGTGGCCGACGGCCCCGCTGCCGACGCCACGCTGTACGTCGCGCTCTACGACAGCACCGCCGGCTTCGCGGGCACCGCGCTGGCCTCTCAGATGGTGCCGATGCGCGGTGGCACGGCACGGCTCGTGTTCCCGGGCCTGGCAACGGGGCGCTATGCCGTGCGCGTGTTCGCGGACGAAAACGGCAACGGCAAGCTGGACACCAACCTGATGGGCATGCCCACCGAGCGCTACGGCTTCTCCAACGATGCCAAGGGCAACCGCGGCGCTCCCGAATTCGACGCCGCCGCGCTCGCCGTCGACGCCGACCTGCAAACCGTCATTCACCTGCGCTGAGGCCGCCATGCAAAGACGCGAACTCATGCGCCTGCTGGCTTCGGCCGGTGCGCTTCCCCTTCTCGGGCCCTTGGCACGCCTGGCGCATGCCGCGGACAAGGACGCCTGGCAGGCCGACTTCGAGGCCGCCGACGCGCCCTGGAAAACCGGCTTCGCCGCGCCGCCCGGCGACCTGCCGCTGACCCGCGCCGCGGTGCGCGGGCGTTTTCCCGATGCCGTCACCGGCACGCTGTTCCGCATCGGCCCGGCGGGCCACGACCTGGGCGGCGAGCGCTACCACCACTGGTTCGACGGCGACGGCATGGTGCATCGCTTCGTGATCGACGGAGCCGACGTGCGCCACCAGGGCCGCTATGTGGCCACGCCCAAGCGCGTGGCCGAGGTGCGGGCCGGACGCCGCCTGGCGGAAGCCTTCGGCACCATGCCGCCGGGCGTGGAGCCACCGACCTCGGCCGACAACATCAACGTCGCCAACACCAGCGTGCTGCCGTTGCAGGGCGAGGTGCTGGCGCTGTGGGAGGGCGGCTCGGCCACGCGCATCGATGCGCGCACGCTGGACACGCTGGGCGTGAAGACCTGGCGCCCCGACCTCGCGGGCATGCCTTTCTCGGCCCACCCCAAGGTGGACCCGGACGGCACCGTCTGGAACTTCGGCGTGAGCTCCGGCCAGGGCCTGCTGGCGCTGTACGAGATCGGCGCCGACGGGGCACTTCGCCGCGCCGCCGTGGTGCCGGTGGCCGACATGCCCATGGTTCACGACTTCGCCGTGACCGAGCGGCACCTGGTGTTCCTGATGCCGCCGCTGGTCTACGACGCCAAGCGCAAGGAAGCCGGCGCGACCTTCCTCGACGCGCATGTCTGGCGGCCCGAGCTGGGCATGCGCGCACTGGTGGTCGACAAGCAGAACTGGGAGAGGCGCCAGATGCTCACGCTTCCGGCCGGCTTCCTGTTTCACGTCGGCAATGCCTGGGAAGAGGACACGCCGCGCGGCACACGGATCCACATCGACTACGTGCGCTCGGAGAACGCCGACTCGGTGTTCACGACCAACCGCGAAGTGATGCGCGCCCGCCGCGTGAAAAGCACCGACCCGCATCTGACTGTCGCCACGCTGAACCTGGACACCGGCACGGCAACGCAGACGACGCTGGCGCAGGAAGCGGAGTTTCCGCGCATCGACCCGCGCCGCGTGGGCCTGCGTCATCGCCAGGTGGTACACGCCACGCAGGTCCGGCGCGACCTGCCGGGCTTCGGTGCGGTCGCGCGCACCGATGTCGAGAGCGGCTGCAGCCAGCGGTTCAGCTACGGGGCGCAGGCCATCGTGGAAGAACATGTCTACGTGCCGGACGGCGCGAAGCCGGGTTGGGTGCTGGGCACGGTGCTGGATTTCGGCCGGCAGAAGACGGTGCTGTCGTGCTTCGCGGCCGATCACCTGGCGGCAGGCCCTGTGGCACAGGCTACGCTGCCCTATGCGCTGCCGCTGGGCCTGCACGGCGCTTTCGTGTCGGCCTGAAGAGAAAGAAAGCTCAGGCCGCCCACCAGCCTTCATCGAACCGCCCCTGCAGGAACGCCACGAAGCCCGACACCTTCCCCGGCACCAGCTTGGGCGACGGGAACACGGCGTGGATCTCCTGCTCGGGCAGCGCATGGTCGCCCAGCACCGCGACCACCTTGCCCGCCGCCATCGATTCGCTCGCCACGTAGCGCGGCATGAGCGCGATGCCCAGCCCGTCGCGTGCGGCCGCCAGCACGGCGGAGAGGTTGTTCGAGCGAAAGCGCCCCGAGACCGGCACCGTCACCGGCTCGCCCTTGGGCGTGTGCATGCGCCAGAACTCGTCGCCCACCACGCTGCTGTAGATGAGCGCCACGTGCGCGCTCAGGTCCTGCGCGCGCTTGGGCGTGCCGTGCTTCTTCAGGTAGCCGGGCGCCGCGACCATGACCCACGGGTTGGCGCCCAGGTAGCGCGCGCCCAGCGATGAGTCGGCCAGCTTGCCCATGCGGATCGCCACGTCGATGCCCTGCGCGATGAGGTCGACGTAGCGGTCCTCGAAGCTCAGGTCCAGCTGCACCTGCGGATGCCGGCGCATGTACTCGAGCGCCAGCGGCACCACCACGCGCCGCCCGAATGCCACCGAGGTGCCCACGCGCAAGAGGCCCTGCGCCTGGTTCTGCCGCAGCTGCACGATGCTGTCGGCCTCCTCGGCGTCGCGCACGATGGTCTTGCACTTCTCGTAGTAGAGCGCCCCCGGCTCGGTGAGGCTCACGCCGCGCGTGTTGCGGTTGAGCAGCCGCACCTTCAGCCGCGTTTCCGTTGCCGCGATCTGCTTGGTCACGGTGGGTTGCGTGGTGTTGAATTCGCGCGCTGCTTTCGAGAAGCTGCCGGTCTCCACGACCCGCACGAACATTTCCATTGCCAACAATCTGTCCATTGGCGCATCGTAGCCAGTTATTCCGCCACGGAATAGGTTTTATGGTCCGCAGCCGTCTTCTTCGAATGGCCCGCGCTTCCTACAGTGGACGTCACTTAACGGAGACAGTCCCATGGCAAAAATGAAAGCGGTCCAGGCCGCCGTGCTGGTGATGGAAAAGGAAGGCGTGACGCAGGCCTTCGGCGTGCCCGGTGCCGCCATCAACCCGATGTATTCGGCGCTGCGCCAGCGCGGCAGCATCTCGCACATCCTCGCGCGCCACGTCGAAGGCGCCTCGCACATGGCCGAGGGCTACACGCGTGCGGTGGCCGGCAACATCGGCGTGTGCATCGGCACCTCGGGCCCCGCGGGCACCGACATGATCACGGGCCTGTATTCGGCCTGGGCCGATTCGATTCCGATCCTCTGCATCACCGGCCAGGCGCCGCGCGCACGCCTCTACAAGGAAGACTTTCAGGCGGTCGACATCGAATCGATCTCCAAGCCGGTCACCAAGTGGTCGGTCACGGTGCGCGAACCCGGCCAGGTGCCGCAGGTGTTCCAGCAGGCCTTTCACCTGATGCGCTCGGGCCGCCCCGGCCCCGTGCTCATCGATCTTCCGTTCGACGTGCAGATGGCCGAGATCGAGTTCGACATCAACAGCTACGAGCCGCTCGTCCCCTACAAGCCGGCCGCCACGCGCGCGCAAATCGAAAAGGCCATCGGCATGCTGCAAGCGGCCGAGCGCCCGCTGATCGTGGCCGGCGGCGGCGTCATCAATGCCGATGCGTCGGACCTGCTCGTGCGCTTTGCCGAAGCCACCGGCGTGCCGGTGATTCCCACGCTGATGGGCTGGGGCTCGATCCCCGACGACCATCCGCTGATGGCCGGCATGTGCGGCCTGCAGACCAGCCACCGCTACGGCAACGCAACGATGCTCGCGAGCGACTTCGTGCTCGGCATCGGCAACCGCTGGGCCAACCGCCACACGGGCTCGGTCGATGTCTACACCAAGGGCCGCACCTTTGTGCACGTGGACATCGAGCCCACGCAGATCGGCCGCGTGTTCACGCCCGACTTCGGCATCGTCTCGGACGCCAAGTTGGCGCTGGAGCAGTTCGTCGCCGTGGCAGAAGAAATGAAGGCCGCCGGCAAGCTCACCGACCGCCGCGAGTGGGCCAGGTCGTGCATCGAGCGCAAGAAGACCATGCTGCGCAAGACCAACTTCGACAGCGTGCCGATGAAGCCGCAGCGCGTGTACCAGTGCATGAACAACAACTTCAGCAACGACACCTGCTATGTGAGCACCATCGGGCTCTCGCAGATCGCGGCCGCGCAGTTCCTGCACGTGTACAACCCGCGCCACTGGATCAACTGCGGCCAGGCCGGCCCGCTGGGCTGGACCATTCCCGCCGCGCTGGGCGTGCGCGCGGCCGACCCGACGCGCAAGATCGTCGCGCTCTCGGGCGACTACGACTTCCAGTTCATGATCGAAGAGCTGGCCGTGGGCGCGCAGTTCAAGTTGCCGTACATCCACATCGTGGTGAACAACTCGTACCTCGGCCTCATCCGCCAGGCGCAGCGCGGCTTCGAGATGGACTACTGCGTGCAGCTCGCGTTCGACAACATCAACGCCGGCCCCGACGCGGGCATCGAGAGCAGCTACGGCGTCGATCACCTGAAGGTCGTCGAGGGCCTCGGCTGCAAGGCGATCCGCGTGAACAAGCAGGAAGAGATCGCGCCGGCCATCCAGCGCGCCGAAGCCCTCATGGCCGAGTTCAGCGTGCCGGTCGTCATCGAGGTGATGCTCGAGCGCGTGACCAACATCGCGATGGGCACCGAGATCGACAACATCACCGAGTTCGAGCCGCTGGCGGAGCACCCCGCCGATGCGCCCACCGCGGTGGCGGCCGAGATGCTGGACTGAGTGAGCAAGGAGACACACATGCCCAAGTTCGCAGCCAACCTCACGATGCTCTTCACCGAGCTGCCGTTCATGCAACGCTTCGAAGCCGCCGCCAAGGCGGGCTTCAAGGGAGTGGAATACCTCTTCCCCTACCCCTTCGAGAAAAAGGAACTCGCGGCGGCCCTGCGCGCCAACGGCCTGCAGCAGGTGCTGCACAACCTGCCGGCCGGCGACTGGGACAAGGGCGAGCGCGGCATCGCGTGCCTGGCCGACCGCACGGGCGAGTTCGCCGAAGGCATAGGCATGGCGATCGACTACGCGACCGCGCTCGGCTGCCCGCAGGTCAATTGCCTCATCGGCAAGGTGCCCGAAGGCGCCGACATCAATGTGGTCAACCGCACGGTGATCGACAACCTGCGCCTGGCCGCGCGGGAGCTGGAAGCCGCGGGCATCCGCATGCTGATCGAGCCGATCAACACCTTCGATATTCCGGGCTTCTACCTGAACCGCACCGACAAGGCGCTCGCGCTGATCGAGGCGGTGGGTTCGCCCAACCTGAAGGTGCAGTACGACATCTACCACGCGCAGCGCATGGAGGGCGAGCTGGGCAACACGCTCACGAAGCACCTCGCGCAGATCGGCCATATCCAGCTGGCCGACAACCCCGGACGCGGCGAGCCGGGCACGGGCGAGATCAACTACCCGTGGCTCTTCAAGCACATCGATTCGCTGGGCTACGGCGGCTGGATCGGCTGCGAATACAAGCCGCGCAGCGACACCGTCAATGGCCTCGGATGGCGCGAAGCGCTCACGCAATAAAAGACAACTTCAGATCGGAAAAAGAGACATGACGACAACACCCCAGAAAATCGGATTCATCGGCCTCGGCATCATGGGTGCGCCCATGGCAGGCCACCTGCTCGACGCGGGCCATCAGCTCTTCGTGAACACGCAGGGCAACACGCCAGAGCCCTTCATCTCGAAGGCGAAGATCTGCGCCTCGGCGGCCGAGGTGGCGCGCCAGGCCGACATCATCTTCATCATGGTGCCGGACACGCCCGATGTGGAGAAAGTGCTGTTCGGCGAGCCGGGCACGCACGGCGTGGCCGAAGGCCTGAAGGACTCGCGCGGCAAGATCGTGGTGGACTGCAGCTCCATCGACCCGATCGCCACCAAGGCGTTTGCCAAGCGCATCGTGGCGCTGGGCTGCGGCTACATCGACGCGCCGGTCTCCGGCGGCGAAGTCGGCGCCAAGGCCGCGAGCCTCACGATCATGTGCGGCGGCGACGAAGGCACCTTCGAGCGCGTGAAGCCGCTGCTGGACAAGATGGGCAAGAACGTCACGCTGGTGGGCGCCGTGGGCGACGGCCAGGTCTGCAAGGTGGCCAACCAGATCATCGTGGCGCTGAACATCGCGGCCGTGGGCGAGGCGCTGCTGTTCGCCTCGAAGGCGGGCGCCGATCCGGCCAAGGTGCGCCAGGCGCTGATGGGCGGCTTCGCGAGTTCGCGCATTCTCGAAGTGCACGGCGAACGGATGATCAAGCGCACCTTCGCGCCGGGCTTCCGCATCGCGCTGCACCAGAAGGACCTGAACCTCGCGCTGCAGAGCGCGCGTTCGCTGGGCGTGGCGCTGCCGCAGACGGCGGGCGCGGCGCAACTGATGAATGCCTGCGCGGCGCTCGGCCACGGGCAGTCGGATCACTCGGCGCTGGTCAAGGCGCTCGAAGCGCTCGCCCAGCACACCGTCACGCCGGACTGAGCCTGCGGCTCAGGTCTTTGCAGCCTCGAGGGATTCCTTGAGGTTCCGCCGCCGCCATGCCCAGGTCTTGATGGCCTGCGGCAGGATGCCGATGCACGAGGCGTAGTACGTCACCTTGAAGCCCCAGAAGCGCGGGCCGATCGGCGTGTCGCGGAACAGGTCGCCAGCCAGGATGGACAGGAGCGCCTCCTGCATCCGCCAGATGTTGCGCGGCGCCATGAAGAGCCGACGGATCGCCGGCGAGGTGATGCGGTAGATGAACCACGAGAACAACTTCGGCCCGCGCTTCATGACCTTCTCGTAGTGGCGGAAGGCCTTCTCGGCCTCCTTCGCCTCGCCCCTGAGCCACAGGTCTGCAGCGTTCGCGGCCTCGAAGCCGCTGTTCATCGCCAGGTACACGCCCGAGGAGAACATCGGGTCGACGAAGGCGTAGGCATCGCCCACCATCATGAAGCGGTCGCCGCGGCAGAACTTCGAGTCGTAAGCGTAGTTGCCGGTGGCGGTGGCGCCTTCCATCAGCGTGGCGTTCGCAAGGCGCGCGGCCAGCTTGGGCGCGAGCGCGATGGTCTCCATCAGGAAGTCTTCGAGCGACGCACCCTGGCGGCGCTTGAAGTACGCGGGCGAGGCCACGGCGCCGACGCTCACGGTGCCGTCCTTCAGCGGGATGTACCAGAACCAGCCGTGGTCGAACCAGAAGAGCGAGATGTTGCCCTCGAAGCGGCCGGGGCGGCGCTCGGCGTTGGCGAAGTGGCCATAAAGCGCCGCGCTCGCGTGCTTGCGGTTGCGCTGCTTGGCGTCGAACTGGTTCGACAGCAGCGTGTCACGCCCGCTCGCGTCGATCACGAAGCGCGGGCGCCAGCTGGTCTCGGTGCCGTCGTCGGCCTTGATCTTCACCAGCGGGCGGTTGTCGGGGGTTCCCTTGCCGGCATCCATGTCCACGCCGGTGACGCGCTGACCCTCGAAGGTGCGCGCGCCGCGCTTGCCGGCATGGCGGAACAGCAGCTCGTCGAATTCCGAGCGGCGCACGTGCACCGCGTAGGGAAAGCTCTTGTCCATCGCCTGGCCGAAGTCGAAATGGCTCGTGTGGTCGTGCCAGGGCGAAACGAACTCGGCGCCGTGCTTCTTGATGCCGATGGCCTCGACCTCGGTGCGCACGCCCAGCCGGTCGAACAGCGGCATGTTCATCGGCAGCAGCGATTCGCCGATGTGAAAGCGCGGATGCTGCGCCTTCTCGATCAGCACCACGTCGTGCCCCTTGTCCGCCAGCAACGCGGCCACGGTGGAGCCCGAAGGGCCCCCGCCGATGACCACGACGTCGGGGTCGGTGGTGGTGAAAGCTCCGGGTGTCATGCGCTGCCCCTCCGTTGTCTTTGTGTGTGTCTCGATGGACGCCGGCCGGCCGCTCAGGCGGCATGGTTCCGGATTGCCTTGTGAACCTTGGATGACCTTAGTTAACAGTTGTGAGTTTAGCGAACCGGCGCCCGGTTCCAGGCCGGATCCGCCCCGGCTATGGGTTCAGGCCTTTTCTGCATTGCCCCGCCGGGAACCGGGTGCGCTTTTGCGGTAGCCTCATTGCCCGTCAAACAAGGAGACATTTCATGGCTGCACCCCTCTCCCCCGCCGAAGAAGCACTTCGCGAGGCAGCGCGCGAATACCACCGCTCGCCCGTCAAGGGCAAGATTTCGATCACCCCCACCAAGCCCCTGCTGAACCAGCGCGACCTGTCGCTGGCCTATTCGCCGGGCGTGGCCTATCCCTGCCTGGACATCGCCGCCGATCCGTCGCTGGCGGTCGAGTACACGGCCCGCGGCAACCTCGTGGGCGTGGTCACCAACGGCACCGCGGTGCTGGGCCTGGGCAACATCGGCCCGCTGGCCGCCAAGCCGGTGATGGAAGGCAAGGGGTGCCTCTTCAAGAAGTTCGCCGGCATCGACGTGTTCGACATCGAGCTGGCCGAGAACGACCCCGACAAGCTGGTCGACATCATCGCGGCGCTGGAGCCCACGCTGGGCGGCATCAACCTCGAAGACATCAAGGCGCCCGAGTGCTTCTACATCGAGAAGAAGCTGCGCGAGCGCATGAACATCCCGGTGTTCCATGACGACCAGCACGGCACGGCCATCATCTCGGCCGCGGCGCTGCTCAATGGCCTCGAGCTCGTGGGCAAGAAGATCGAGGACGTGAAGATCGCCGTCTCGGGCGCCGGCGCCGCCGCCATCGCCTGCCTCGACGTGATGGTCGGCCTGGGCGTCAAGCCCGCCAACATCCATGCCTGCGACTCCAAGGGCCTGATCTACGTCGGCCGCGCAGGCGGCTTCGACGAATCGAAGTCGCGCTATGCCCAGAAAGACACCGGCGCCCGCACCCTCGCCGACGTGGTGAAGGACGCCGATGTGTTCCTCGGCTGCTCGGCCCCCGGCGTGATGTCGGCCGACATGGTCAAGACCATGGGCACGCAGCCCATCATCCTGGCGCTGGCCAACCCCGAGCCCGAGATTCGCCCCGAGCTGGCCAAGGCCGTGCGGCCCGACTGCATCATCGCCACGGGCCGCTCGGACTATCCGAACCAGGTCAACAACGTGCTGTGCTTCCCGTACATCTTCCGCGGCGCGCTCGATTGCGGCGCCACCAAGATCACGGAAGAGATGAAGCTGGCCTGCGTGCGCGAGATCGCAGACCTCACCAAGGCCGACATCAGCGAAGAGGTGGCCACGGCCTACGCGGGGCAGGAGCTCTCGTTCGGGCCCGACTACATCATTCCGAAGCCCTTCGATTCGCGCCTCATCCTGCGCATCGCCCCCGCCGTGGCCAAGGCGGCCGCCGCTTCCGGCGTGGCCACCCGCCCCATCGAGGACATGGAGGCCTACCGCCAGCACCTGACGCGCTTCGTCTACCAGACCGGCATGTTCATGCGCCCGGTGTTCACCGCCGCCAAGCTGGCCACCGCCAAGCGCGTGGCCTATGCCGAAGGCGAGGACGAGCGCGTGCTGCGCGCCGCACAACTGGCCGTGGACGAAGGCCTGGCCCAGCCGATCCTGGTCGGCCGCCCTGCCGTGATCGAGGCGCGCATCAAGAAGGCGGGCCTGCACATCCGCATCGGCACCGATGTGGAGATCGTCAACCCCGAAGACGACCCGCGCTTCCGTGTGTACTGGGAGGCCTTCCACAAGCTCATGGGCCGCCGCGGCGTGACGCCCGAGGCCGCCAAGACGATGGTGCGCCGCTCCAACACCACCATCGCCGCGCTGATGCTGCACTTGGGCGATGCCGACGCGATGATCTGCGGCCTGGTCGGGCGCTTCGACGTGCACCTGGAGCACATCCGCAACCTGATCGGCCTGAAGCGCGGCGCGCCGGGCTTCGCGACGCTCAACGCGCTCACGCTGGAGAAGCGCACCGTGTTCATCACCGACACCAACGTGAACGAAGACCCGAGCGCCGAACTGCTGGCCAGCATCGCGGTGATGGCGGCCGAGGAAGTGCGCCGCTTCGGCCTGCCGCCCAAGGTGGCTTTTCTCTCGCACTCGAACTACGGCACATCGAGCCGCGGTTCGGCCCGCAAGATGCGGCTGGCGCGCGACCTGTTCGCGCAGATGGCACCCGACATCGAATGCGACGGCGAGATGCACGGCGACGCCGCGCTCTCCGAAGACGTGCGCCGCACCGCGCTGCCCGAGACCACGCTCACCGGCGAGGCCAACCTCCTGGTGTGCCCGAACCTCGACTCGGCGCACATCCTCTACAACGTGCTGAAGATGACCGGTGCCAACGGCATCACGGTCGGGCCGATCCTGCTGGGCGGCGCGGGCTCGGCGCATGTGCTGACGCCTTCCTCGACCGTGCGGCGGATCGTGAACATGACGGCGCTGGCTGTGGCGAATGCGACGACGGCGCTGAAGTAACTCGCAGCCCTTTCCCTCAAAAACGCCCCGCCGTGGTGACACAGCGGGGCGTTTTTCTTGTTTTTGCACCAGCAGCATTCCGTCGTGCACCTCAGTGGCCAGCCCGGAAGGGTTCGCACCAATCGCGTGCGGGCACCGTTTTTGCTTGAATGCCGAAGCATTCACCTTCACGGATCTCGCATGAACAAGCGCCAACTGCTCCAGTCCTTCCTCGCCGCCTCGGCCCTCAGCTTCGGCCTCACATCGGCCCATGCCCAGGCCCCGACGCCGATCAAGTTCCAGCTCGACTGGCGCTTCGAGGGACCGGCCGCGCTGTTCCTGCACCCCGCCGCCAAGGGCTACTTCAAGGCCGCGGGCCTGGATGTGACCATCGATGCAGGCAACGGCTCGGGCGGCACGGTCACGCGCGTGGCTTCGGGCGCCTACGAAATGGGCTTTGCCGACCTCGCGGCGCTGATGGAATTCCACGCCAACAACCCCGACAGCCCGAACAAGCCGGTCGCGGTGATGATGGTCTACAACAACACGCCGGCCTCGGTCATGGCGCTCAAGAAGAGCGGCATCACCAAGCCTTCGGACCTCGCCGGAAAGAAGCTGGGCGCGCCGGTGTTCGACGCGGGCCGCCGCGCGTTCCCGATCTTCGCCAAGGCCAACAACATCGGCCCGGTCAACTGGACCGCCATGGACCCGACGCTGCGCGAGACCATGCTGATCCGCGGCGACATCGACGCGATCACCGGCTTCACCTTCACCTCGCTGCTGAACCTGGAGGCGCGCGGCGCCAAGGCAGCCGACGTGGTGATCCTTCCCTACCCCGACTACGGCGTGAAGCTCTACGGCAACGTGATCATCGCGTCGCCCAAGCTCATCAAGGAGAACCCGGCAGCGGTGAAGAAATTCCTCTCGGCCTTCGCCAAGGGCGCCAAGGAAGTCATCGCCAACCCGGCCGTGGCCATCGAATCGGTGAAGGCGCGCGACGGCATCATCGACAGCAAGCTGGAAACCCGCCGCCTGCAACTGGCCATCGACACCGTGATCAACAGCGCCGACGCGCGCAGCGAAGGCTTCGGCGCCGTCAACGCGGGCCGCATGTCGCTGATGGCCTCGCAGGTGTCCGATGCGTTCAACACGAAGACCCGCGTGAGCCCCGATGCCGTGTGGACGGCCGCCATGCTGCCGCCGGCGGCCGAACTCAGCGGAATCCTTCGCAAGTGATGGCAGGCGCACCCAACGACGCCGCCGCCCCCTTCGTCGATTTCCAGGACGTCTGGCTCGCCTACAACGAGGAGTTGCTGCGCGAGAACCACTTCGCGGTCGAGGCCATCGACCTGAAGGTCAAGCGCGGCGAATTCATCGCGATCGTCGGGCCTTCGGGCTGCGGCAAGTCGACCTTCATGAAGCTCACCACGGGGCTGAAGATGCCGTCGATGGGCAAGATCCGCATCGACGGCGCACCCGTGACCGGGCCGCTCAAGATCTCGGGCATGGCGTTCCAGGCGCCGTCGCTGCTGCCGTGGCGCACCACGGTCGACAACGTGCTGCTGCCGCTGGAGATCGTCGAGCCCTACCGCTCGAACTTCAAGGCCAAGCGCAAGGAATACGTCGAGCGTGCGCGCAAGCTGCTGCAGAAGGTGGGCCTTGCGGGCTACGAAGACAAGTTTCCGTGGCAGCTCTCGGGCGGCATGCAGCAGCGCGCAAGCATCTGCCGCGCGCTCATCCACGAGCCCAAGATGCTGCTGCTCGACGAGCCCTTCGGCGCGCTCGATGCGTTCACGCGCGAGGAGCTGTGGTGCATCCTGCGCGACCTCTGGACCGAGCAGCAGTTCAACGTGATCCTGGTGACGCACGACCTGCGCGAATCGGTGTTCCTTGCCGACACGGTGTATGTGATGAGCAAGAGCCCGGGCCGTTTCGTGGTGAAGCGCGAGATCGAGCTGCCGCGTCCGCGCGAGCTCGAACTCACCTACACGAAGGAGTTCACCGACATCGTGCTGGAGCTGCGCGGGCACATCGGCGCCATCCGGAACACCGGCATCAGCGCGGCGCAAACCGCCGCGGCTGTTTCCCATTGATCGGCGCACCATGAAGAACACCAAGCAAATCGAACGCTGGTCGCCCTGGCTGCTGCTGGTCGCAGTGCTCCTGCTGTGGCAGATCGTCTGCGCGGGCTTCGAGGTCTCGGACTTCATCTTCCCGAGCCCGTGGCGCATCTGGACGCAGTTCTGGGAATACAAGGAAATCATCGCGGGCCATGCGTGGCGCACCTTCTGGGTCACGATGGCGGGCTTCGGCCTCGCGATCGTGGTGGGCGTGCTGATGGGCTTCGTCATCGGCAGTTCGCGCATCGCGTATGCGGCGATCTACCCGCTCATGACCGCCTTCAACGCGCTGCCCAAGGCGGCCTTTGTGCCGATCCTGGTGGTGTGGTTCGGCATCGGTGTGGGGCCGGCGATTCTCACAGCCTTTTTGATCAGCTTCTTCCCGATCATGGTCAACATCGCGACGGGTCTCGCCACGCTGGAGCCCGAGCTCGAAGACGTGCTGCGCGTGCTCGGCGCCAAGCGCTGGGACGTGCTCATGAAGATCGGCCTGCCGCGCTCCATGCCCTACTTCTTCGGATCGTTGAAGGTGGCGATCACGCTGGCTTTCGTGGGCACCACGGTGAGCGAGATGACTGCGGCCAACGAAGGCATCGGCTACCTGCTGATTTCCGCAGGCTCGGCCATGCAGATGGGCCTGGCCTTCGCGGGCCTGATGGTGGTGGGCGCGATGGCGATGCTGATGTACGAGCTCTTCAGCGTGATCGAGAAGCACACGACGGGCTGGGCCCACCGAGGCTCCCAGAACCAATAATGCGCGGATGACACCAGACCAGATCATTCGCGCGCTGCGGCGCGCCGACGAGGTGGCCCGCCGCGCGATGGCGATGGGCCGCCACCCCTTCGGCGCGGTGCTCGTCGCACCCGATGGCGAAACCATCCTCGCCGAGCAGGGCAACATCGACACGGTGAACCACGCCGAGGCCACGCTGGCGCGCCACGCCGCGCAGAACTGGCCGGCCGAGTACCTCTGGCAATGCACGCTGGTCACCACCTTCGAGCCCTGCGCGATGTGCGCGGGCACCAGTTACTGGGCGCACATCGGCCGCGTCGTCTACGGCGCGGAAGAATCGGCGCTGCTCGCGCTCACGGGCGACCACCCCGAGAACCCGACGCTGAGCCTGCCCTGCCGCGAGGTGTTCGCACGCGGGCAGAAGAAGATCGAGGTGATCGGGCCGGTGCCTGAAGTGGCGGAGGAAATGATCGCCACGCACCGCGGGTTCTGGGAAACCCGCTAGAGGGCTAGACCAGCTTCAGGCCAGCAGCAACGAGGCTTCGTCGCGCCAGTAGTTCACCGCGGCGAGCCAGCCCTCCCACACGCAGCCGTTGCAGCCGCGTCCGCAGCAGGTGGTGGGCTCGGGTGGCGGCGCGCGCATGGCGAGCCCCTGGGCATCGAGCACCGCCTGCACGCGCGCGATCAACGCTTGCGCACTGGCAAGGTTCGTGGGCTCGGGCAGCCGGTCGATGAGGTTCATGGCAACGAGGTTCTCACGCGCCGAGGTTCAATTCGAGCCGCATCTTCGCGCCGCCCGATTCGCTCGATCCGATGCTCAGCTGCCCGCGATGCAGCCGCGCGACTTCGGCCACGAGATGCAGGCCAAGCCCCGCACCCCGCCCGCGCGGCACGAGCCGGTGAAACGGCGCCACCACGCGTTCGCGGTCCGCTTCCGGAATGCCGGGCCCTGAATCCAGCACCTCGATGCACGAGGGCGCACACAGCCGCACCTCGATGTCGCAGCCCTGCCCGCCGTGCTCGATGGCGTTCTGGATCAGATTGGTGAGCGCGCGTTCGAGCGAGGGCGCATCGCCGCGCATCATGAGCGGCTGCGGCGCATCGACCGAGAGCGTGCAGCGGTTCTGGATCGCCAGCGGGGCAATGTCGGCCGCCACGCGCTCGCACAGCGCCTTCAGGTCCACAGGCTGCTCCTGCGGCACGATGTGGTCCAGGCGCTGCAGGTCGAGCAACTGCTCGGCCAGCGTGGCGAGCCGCGCCGAGGCCTGCATCAGCTTCACCTTGAGCGGGTCGTTCGGCAGGCCTTCGAGGTGGATCTGCAGCGTGGTGATCGGCGTGCGCAGCTCGTGCGCGGCGTCCGCCAGGAAGCGCTCCTGCCGGTCGTAGCCTTCGTTGAGCCGGTCGAAGGCGCGGTTGACGGCGTTGACCAGCGGGCGGATCTCGCTCGCCACGTTGGCCAGTGGCAGCCGCGTGGTGCGCTCGTGCACGTCGATGCTTTCCGCATGCTCGGCCGTGGCCACCACGCCCCGCAGGCCGCGCTTCACGACGAAGGGCGTGGCCAGGATCACGCCCAGGCTGGTGAGCAGCGCCATCGGCGCCACGAGGAACAGGAACACGAGCCCCGTGCCCTTCAACGTGTTCTTCACCGACAGCGGGCTGCCGGTCTGCGCGAGCACATTGACCGGCCCCGCGGCCGTCTCTACGCGCTCGAAGCGGGCCTTGGGCTGGGTGTTGTCCTTTTCGGGCTCGATGGCCGTGCGCGCGATGCCGTCGAGCGTGGTGACGAGCGTGGCGTATCTGGGTGGCACGTCGCCATGGCGCACTTCCGCACCCCTGGCATCGCGCGCGATGAACCAGAAGCTGGGGTCGCCGTCCTGCAGGCGCAGGAACTCGGAGGTCGGCACCACGATCAGCTTGCCGGCGGCGTCGCGGGCCAGCGCGCGCTGTATCACGGCCACGGTCTCCTGCCCGCTCTCGTCGACCACGCGGCCCAGCATCCAGGCCAGGCCGATGAAGCCGCCCAGCACCAGCGAGCCGACCACCACCTGCAGCAGGATCAGGCTCCAGATCAGGCGCCAGCGCAGCGAGAGCAGGCTCAGCGTCACGGCGAAGATGCGGCGCAGATGAGATAACCCACGCCGCGGATCGCATGGATCTCGACCCCGGCGCCAGCCTTGTCGAGCTTGGAGCGAAGACGCGAGACGTGCGTGTCGAGCGCGTTCGACTGGATGTCGTCCTTGTGGCCGTACACGCGGTCCTGCAGCACCTCGCGCAGCACGGTGCGGCCGCGGTGCTCGAGCAGCGTCTCCAGCACCAGCAGTTCGCGCCGCGGCAGCGTGAGCCACGCCTCGCCCACGTGGGCCTGCCGCGCGTGATGGTCGAAGCGCAATTGCCCGAGCGTCGTGACGAAGCTGGCGCGCACCGCGGGTCGTCGCGCGAGGGCGCGCACGCGCGCCATGAGCTCGTCCATCGAGAAGGGCTTGGCGAGGTAGTCGTCCGCGCCGCCATCGAGGCTCAGCACGCGTTCGGCCACGTCGGACATGGCGGTGAGCACCAGCACGGCGGCGGCGATGTCGTTCTGGCGCAGGAACGCCACGAGCGAGAGGCCGTCGCCGTCGGGCAGGCCGCGGTCGAGCACGATCACGTCGTGCTGCGCGCCGATCGCGGCCTCCTCGGCTTCGCGCAGCGAGCCCGCCACATCGACCACCGCCTGGTTCTGACGAAGGGCCGATGCGAGCGCTTGCGCCAGATCGACTTCGTCTTCGACAAGCAGGATTCTCATGAGGGGAAGCGTGAGATGGAGAGGAAGGAGGCAGCGGCCCGAATGGGCGGGACATTCTAGGAGAGGCCCTGCACGGCGCATGCGCAATGTTCGCGCAATGCAGCTGCATAAGCTGTGGCGCTCCCCCTTCACGAAAGCCGCATCGGTGACGTCCCGCTCGAGCCTCGCATCCCTTCCCTCCGCGCCCTGGTACACGGCATTGGGACGGCGGATCGCGACGCTCTGGATCGTCAAGATGATCGGCACCACCGTCGGCATCTCGGGCTTCTTCTTCCTGTACTTCTGGGTGATGCACAACCCGCCGTCGACGCCGACGGTGATGCCGCTCACACCCATCGACCACTGGGTGGGCGTGAGCGACGATGCGATGCTGTTCTACGGCTCGCTGTGGTTCTACATCTCGCTCGCGCCCGCCCTCGCGAAGGACAAGGCGGAGCTCTGGGCCTGCGCGCAGGGTGCCGCTGCCATGGCGGCCATCGGCCTGGTGGTGTTCTGGTTCTTTCCGACCACGGTGCCGGTGTTCGCGGTCGACTGGTCGCAGTACCCGGCCCTGCAGTTCCTCAAGGCCACCGACGTGGGCGGCAATGCCTTTCCATCGCTGCATGTGGCCTTCGCGGTGTTCACGGCCGTGCTGCTGGGCCGCCAGCTGCGCAGCGTGGGTGCGCCCTCATGGACGCAATGGGTGAACCTGCTGTGGGCCTTCGGCATCGTCTATTCGACGCTGGCAACGCGGCAGCATGTGCTGCTCGACGTGATCGGCGGCACGCTGCTCGCGCTGCTCGTCAGCTGGGCACGCACCAAGCGCGAACGGCCGGTGCTGGCCGAGGCCTGAACCTCCTGGTCCGTGTGGCGGTCAGAGCGCCTCTGCGCCCGCGGCCGCCACCTGCGCATCCTGCGTCGACTGCATGCCCGAGACGCCGATGGCGCCGACGAGGCGGCCCTCGTGCATCAGCGGCAGGCCGCCTTCGAGCGGGCATGCGCCCTCGGTGGCCAGCAGCCGCAGGTTCAGCCCGCCCGCAGCCAGTGCCTCTTCGAACACGCGCGTCGGCCGCTTGAAGCGCACGGTGCTGCGCGCCTTGGCCTGCGCGATCTCGACGCTGCCGGTCTGCGCATGGTCCATCTTGTGCAGCACCACGAGGTTGGCGGCGCTGTCCATCACCGCGATGACCATCGGCCAACCGTTGGCGCGCGCCTCGGCTTCGGCGGCCGCGGCAACGCGCCGGGCAATGTCGAGGGACACGGGCGGGCCGTAGGAAATGAAGGCTTGTGGCGCGGTGCTCATGGCGAATCCTGTGAAGTGACGAACGAAGCACAGGACGATATCGGCGGGCAGAATGATTGGCCATTCCCCAAAACTTCGCATCCGTTGTGCACGAATCGCCAGCTCACCGCCCCGATGCCTCCGCTCTCGCGTCCCTCGCCTGGGACGACATCCGCTTCTTCGTGGCCGTGGCGCGCGAGGGCAGCCTCTCGGGTGCGGCGCGGCAGTTGCGCGTGGAGCACTCGACGGTCGCGCGGCGGGTCGGCGCGCTGGAGTCGCACATCGGCGTGCGCCTCTTCGACCGCCTGCCGCGAAGCTGGGCGCTGACGGACGAAGGCCAGGCATTGCTCGAACCCGCCGTGCGGCTCGAGCAGGAAGTGCTCGCCTTCGCGCGCGCCGCCGCGGCGAACGCGGCGGAACAGGGCACGGTGCGCGTCTCCGCGCCGCCGGCCTTCGCCAGTCACTTCATCGTGCCGCTGTGGGCCGCGCAGGCCGACCGGTGGCCGGGCATCGCGCTCGACATCGTTGGCGAACTGCGCAGCGCGAATTTGCAGCGTCGCGACGCGGACATCGCGATCCGCTTCATGCGCCCGACCGAGCCAGGCCTTGCAGCACGCAAGCTCGGCCAACTGGCCTTCCGCCTCTACGCCGCGCCGGTGTGGCTGACGCGCGCGGAGGCCGACTGGTGCTTTCTCGGCTACAGCGATTCGCCGGGCAACGTGCCGCACCAGCAATTGCTTGCAGCGCTTGCCGGCACGCGCCCTTTCGTCCTGCGCAGCAACGACCTCACGGCCCTGCACAACGCCTGCCGCGGCGGCCTGGGCCTCGCGATGCTGCCGGACTTCATGGCGCGGGGCGACGCCGCACTGATTGAAGTGCCCGGCGAAGGGCGGCCTGTGATGCGGGAGGTGTGGAGCGTGGTGCACCCCGACGTGAGGCGCTCGCCGCGCGTCAGGGCCGTGGCCGACGCGCTGGCGGAAATGGTCGGCGCCCACGCCGGGCGCCTTGCGTGATTACCAGAAGATCCAGAGAGCGAGGCCGCCGAAGATGGCCCACTTCACCAGGTAGTAGGCCCTCTTGTCCCAGGCCTTCAGGCGCTTGCCGACCACGCGGATCTGGTAGATGTACTTGAAGGCGCGGTTGATGCCGCCCGTCTTGTCGCCCGCATCGTTGGGCGAGCTCGCGGCGGCCAGCAGGTTCTTGGCGAACCAGCGGTTCACCGCGCTGGCCCAGCGGTACTTCAGCGGGCGCTCGATGTCGCAGAACAGGATCACGCGGTCGTGGTCGGTGGTGTTCTCGGCGTAGTGGATGAAGGTCTCGTCGAACACCACGGCTTCGCCGTCGCGCCAGTGGTAGCGCTGGCCGTCCACGTCGATGTAGCAGCCTTCGACGCCGGGCGTCCACAGGCCGAGGTGGTAGCGCAGCGAACCGGCAAAGGGGTCGCGGTGGCGCACGAGGCGGCTGCCGGGCGGCAGCTCGGCGAACATCGCGGCCTTGATGGTGCCGATGCCCTTGAGCAGCTCGGTCGTGCGCGGGCACAGGACGGCGGCCGAGGGATGCGCCTCGTCGTACCACTTGAGATAGAAGCGCTTCCAGCCACTCTTGAAGAAGGAGTTGAAGCCCACGTCGTTGAACTGGCTCGATGCCTTGATGCTGCCGCCGTTGCGCATGGCCAGCGCCTCTTCGCGGATGACTTCCCAGTTCTCTTCGAGCACGCGCATCTCGGGAAACTGCGCGGGCGAGAGGTACGGCGTGCCCGGCACCTTCGAGAAAAGGTACATGAAGACGTTCAGCGGCGCGAGGAAGGTCGAGTGATCAGAGAGTTGTCTGAAGAAACGATGCCGGACCTGCCCGCGGAAGTGAACGTAGAGCGCGCTGAGCGCGAAGATTGCAAGAATGACCCACTTCATTGTTGAAAGTGTCCTGTAGACGGCGCCGGGGGCAACCGGAGATTGTAAATCTCTGCCCCAAAATGGACCTGACCAGGCCCTTTGCCCGTTTCCGGAGGGAGGTTTCAGGTGTATCCCGAGCGTGTGGAGGCTGCGCACAGAAGGTCGAAGGCTAGTTGGGAGATTCGACAGCTGTTCATTGCCGACCGCGCGCCCTGCACTCTCGACGACTGCATGTCGACTGCAAGAGGGTCGACTGACCAAGCAGCGCCAAGCAGTCCCTGCGGTCGTTGGAGCTCACGTTCCTGAACTCGAGCACTCAGGCCCAGCCGGTTTCGATCTCGGTCTTCACCTCGGTCATGAGCTTGTGCACCGGGCACTTGCCCGCCACGCGCAGCAGTTCGTCGCGCTGGGCTTCGGTCAGGTCCCCGGTCAGGCGCAGGCCCGACTTCAAGCGATAGACGCCCTTGCGCTCCTCGCTGTCGTCGCGATCGACCACCACCTCGATGTCTTCCACCGGAATGCCCTTGCGGCGCGCGTAGATCAGCACCGTGAGCGCCTTGCAGGCGGCGAGCGAGGCGTCGTACAGATCGTGCGGCTCGGGGCCCGCATCGCTGCCGCCGCCGGCCGGCGAGGCATCGACGGGAATCTCGTGGTTGCGGATCTTGAGGATGTGGCGCGTGCCGGAGGTGCCGTCGCGGCGGATCGAAATGCTCATGCCGGTTTCCTTGGTGAATGAAGAGGATGCAGACCCTGCGCCGGCATGGTAGCGGCGGCGTTCAGCGGTCCACGGCCAGCACCAGCGTTTCCTTGATCTCTTCCATCACCACATAGCTGTGCGATTCGGCCGCCACCGGCAGCTTCTTGAGGATGTCGCCGAGCAGGTGCCGGTATTCGCTCATGCCGCTCAACCGCGCCTTGACCAGGTAGTCGAAGCTGCCGGAAACAAGATGGCATTCGAGCACCTCGGGCATGTGCAGCAGCTCCTGCTTCACCTTGTCGAACACGTCGCCGGACTTGGCAGAAAGCTTGATCTCCACGAACACCAGCAGCGTCTTGCCCAACGCCTCGGGCGACACACGCGCGTGATACCCGGTGATGACGCCGTCGCGTTCCATGCGCTTGACGCGCTCGGCGCAGGGCGAGGCAGAGAGGCCGATGTGTTCGGCCAATTCGGTCATGGAAACACGGCCCTGGCGCTGCAGCAGGTCGAGGATCTTGCGGTCGATTCGGTCGAGTTCGGGCATTTCACTCCGTGGGCTGCATTGGACGATTGTCGACAGCGGATTTCACCGCTTGGCGCTTAAAAACAATCGAATCCACTGCATTGTGCCCATTAGATTTGCTGTATTCCACCTGAATCAGCAAATACACCATGAAAGTCATCGTTCTCGGCGGGGGCGTGATCGGCACCACCACGGCCTACTACCTCGCGCGCTCCGGCGCAGAGGTGACCCTGCTCGACCGGCAGTCCGGCCCCGCCGAAGAAACCAGCTTCGGCAACGCCGGGCAGGTGTCGCCGGGCTACTCCACGCCGTGGGCCGCGCCGGGCATTCCGCTGAAGGCGATCAAGTGGATGTTCAAGAAGCATGCACCGTTGTCGATCCGCCCCGACGGCACGCTGTTCCAGCTGCGCTGGATGGCCGCGATGCTGCGCAACTGCTCGCCCGAGCGCTATGCGGTCAACAAGGAACGCATGATGCGCGTGGCCGAATACAGCCGCGGCTGCCTGCAGCAGCTGCGTGCCGACACCGGCCTCGCGTATGAGCACCGCACCGGCGGCACGCTGCAGCTGTTCCGCACGCAGGCACAGCTCGATGCGGTGCAGCGCGACATCGCGGTACTGGAGGAGTGCGGCGTGCCCTACGAACTGCTCGACCGCGACGCGCTCGCCAGCGTCGAACCCGCGCTGGCCGGCGCGCGCGATCGCCTCACCGGCGGCCTGCGCCTGCCCAACGACGAAACCGGCGACTGCCACCTTTTCACCCGGGGCCTGGCCGACATCGCGCGCAGCCTGGGCGTGGACTTCCGCTTCGGCCAGTCCATCGACGGCCTGGAGACTGACGGCGGCCGCATCACCGGCGTGCGCACCACCACCGGCAAGATCCTCACGGCCGACCGCTACGTGATGGCCTTCGGCAGCTACTCGCGCGCCGCCATCGCCTCGCTGGGCCTCGACATTCCGGTCTACCCCGTGAAGGGCTATTCGCTCACCGTGCCGCTGGTCGACGAATCGCTCGCGCCGCAATCGACGGTGCTCGACGAGACCTACAAGGTGGCCGTGACGCGCTTCGACAACCGCATCCGCGTGGGCGGCATGGCCGAGCTCGGCGGCTTCGACCTGCGCCTGAACCCTGCCCGCCGCGCCACGCTCGAAAAAGTGGTGAGCGATCTGTTCCCCGGCGGCGACCTGCCGAGCGCCACCTTCTGGACGGGCCTGCGCCCGATGACGCCCGACAGCACGCCCATCGTCGGCGCCACGCGCTACGCGAACCTGTTCCTCAACACCGGCCACGGCACGCTGGGCTGGACCATGGCCTGCGGCTCGGGCAAGCTGATCTCGGACATGGTGATGGGCCAGCGGCCGGACATCCGCACCGACGGGCTCGGCATGGATCGCTACGAGCAGGCGCCGTCGCGCGGCACGCGCCCGAATCCCGTCACGGCACCCGCTTGACGCTGCGGCCGCTCAGGCGGCCTTGACGATCGGGATCGCCGCGATGTTCATGCCGCGGTAGACCTCCGCCTCGCCGTGCTTCGCAAGCAGCTGCATCAGGTGCTTGCGGATCAGCATGCCGGGCCGGTCCGACTCCATCGAATACTCGACGCCACGCCGCCGCGTATCCACCAGCGCATCGGGATCGGTGGATTCGAGGATGTCCTTGTCCTCGCGCGTGATTTCCGCGTCGAAGTCGATCAGCATCTGCGCCGCGCAGTCGGCCTCGGTGTCGTTGCGGAACAGCCATTGGCACAGCTGCATGCGCCCGTCGTCGATCGGCGTGAAGCAGTTGATGATGATGTGCCGCACGCCGCTCGGGTACTCGATGTCGAGCCGTCGCGAGAACGGCAGGAAGTAGGCGTTGCGCATGTGGCGCGTGGTGATCGCATCGGTCACGCCGCTGATCGCGTGAAACTTCACCGGGTTCGTCGCCTCGATGACCGTCTCCGCGTAGAAGCCCGACTCGTTTTCGACCAGCTCGTACTTGCTCGGCTTCGGGCTCGCGGCCACGCCGAAGGTGGCGCGGTGCACGAAGCTGAAGTGCGAGTTGTCGAACGAGTTTTCGAGTGCGCGCATCGGGCTCGTCTGCCACTCTTCGTAGAACTGGAAGATCGTGCGATAGCCCGGGTCGGTGAACTCCGGGATCTCGGGGATGTCGGCGATGGGCTCCTCGAGCGCCACCCACGCATAGCCGTGGCGCGCGGTGCAGCAATAGGCGGTGGTGCGGTACTCGGGCGAGATCCTGCGATCGGCTTCGTACTGGGGAATGCGGATCACCTGCCCGCTGCGGTCGTAGGTCCAGCCGTGGTAGCCGCATTGCAGGGCGCCCTGCCGGCAGGCCTTGCCTTCGCCATCGACGCACCAGCCCTTGGAGAGCTTCGCGGTGCGGTGGCAGCAGCGGTCGCGCAATGCAGCTGGTTGGCCATCGGCGTCGATGAAGAGAACGATGTCTTCGCCCAGCAGCCGGAAAGGCTTCGGGCCATTGGCCAGTTCGGTGAGCGGCATGACGGCATGCCAGAACTTGCGGAAGACGGGTTGTCGGGTAACGAGCATGCGTGGACTCCTTCTGTGTTGCGCGTGGGTACGTACGAACCTGAAAGAGCAATTTCCTGCCGGATGCGTGGGGCATCGCGCGGCTGAACGCTTCTACTCTGCGCAACCTGCCTTGCAAATTGCGCGCCCGGATTGTGGCTCGCCGCGTTTGCCAACGCACGCGCTTTCACGCAAAGCCCGAGCAAAAGCCCTTGGCATGCGTCGTGCATGAACCCTTGCAAGAGTAGAAGCGTTCAGCAGCGCACGCACCACGAACGTGCGCCGCCCGGAAATTGCTCTTGAAGCGCCTTCTGCTTTCTTGCAGAGGGATTCAAGACCACCGATTCCGAGGCTCCACCATGCAACGCCGATCCTTTCTCGTGGCCACGTCTGCCGCGGCAGCCGCAGCCATCGCCGCACCTTCCGTCATGGCCCAGGGCGCCGCCGGCAAGTCCACGCCGGTCAAATTCACGCTCGACTTCCGCATCAACGGCCAGACCGCGCCCTTCTTCCTCGCACACACCAAGGGCTACTACAAGGACGAAGGCCTCGACGTGAGCATCGACACCGGTGCAGGCTCGGTCGCCTCGATCATGCGCATCGCGAGCGGCGTCTACCAGATGGGCCTGGGCGACATCAGCTCGCTGGTCGAATTCAATGCGCAGAACCCCGGCACGCCGATGGTGCAGGCCGTGTACCAGTACTACAACCGCGCACCGTTCGCGATCATCGGCCGCAAGGACCGCGGCGTGACCGGCGACTTCAAAAGCCTGCAGGGCAAGAAGGTCGCGGCCGCGGCGGTCGAGTCGACCCGCCGCGCGTGGCCGCTGGTGGCGCGCAAGCAAGGCATGCGCGCCGATGCGTTCCAGTGGCAGACCACCGACTTCAGCGCGCGCGACAACGTGATGGTGCGCGGCGACGTCGATGCCGCCACCTACTTCCACGATTCGGCCATCTCGCTTTTCTCGCGCATGAAGCCCGAGGAACTCTCGGTGCTCAAATACGCGGATGCGGGCGTCAACCTCTATGGCAACGCGATCCTCGCGAGCAGCAACCTCATCGCGCAGAACCCGAGGGTGGTTGCCGCCTTCCTGCGCGCAACCAACCGCGCCATCGTCGAGACCTTTGCCAATCCCGCACCCAGCATTGCAGCGATGCGCCAGCGCGAACCCATCCTCGACGAGAAGATCGAGCTTGAACGCTGGGGCATCACGGCGCAATATGTCGGCGCGGCGGACACGCGAAGCCATGGCCTCGGCGACATCCGGAAGCTCACGCTCGAGCAGCAGGTCGACGAGGTGGCCGAGGTCTTCGGACTCAAGGTCAAGCCCGCGGCTGACGCCATCTTCAACACCTCGATGCTCCCATCGCGCAACGAACGCATGATTTCCACCAAGGCATGAACTTCAGCAACACAGACAACAACACCACCTCGCTCCCCGAAGAAACCGCGCTCGACGAGCGCGACGGGCGGTACCTTCGCAAGGCCATCGGCTGGTCGCACCTCGCGCGCCGGCGCGGCAACCGGCCTTTCGGATCGATCATCGTCTCGGCCGCCGGCGAGGTGCTGGCCGAGGCCTACAACAACACGGGCGAGACGGGCGACTGCACCGGCCACGCCGAGACGAATGCGATCCGCGCGCTGGCCGGTCGCGGCATCTCGCGCGAAGAGCTCGCCGAAGCGACCATCTACGCGTCGGGCGAGCCCTGCGTGATGTGCGCGGGCGCGATCTTCTGGTCGAACATCGGCCGCGTGGTGTTCGGCATCGACGCTGAACGCCTGCGCGTGTTCCGCGGCGAACGGCAGGACCAGCGCGATGCACAACTGTCGTGCCGCGACGTGTTCCGCGCGTCGCCGCATTCCATCGAATGCATCGGGCCGGCGCTGCTGGACGAATCGGCCGCAGCGCACGACGGCGCGTGGAAGGTCTGACCGGCGTCGTGGCTGGATAGACTCGCCGCATGCCCTGGCACGCCCGTCTACACCTCGACTACAAACAAGAATCCGCCCGCACCGTCGCCCGCTTCCGGCATGACGGGCCGCTGCGCATCCTGCAGAGCCTGTATCCCGAAGGCGATGCGATCTGCCACAACGTGCTGGTGCATCCACCCGGCGGGCTGGTCGGCGGGGACACGCTCGACATCGACATCGAAGGGGCGGATGGCAGCCACGGACTGATCACCACGCCGGGCGCCTCGCGCTTCTATCGTTCCGAAGGTGAGCTGGCGCTGCAGCGCACGCGCATTCGGCTCGCCAGGGGCGCGCGGCTCGAGTGGCTGCCGCTGGAAGCCATCTGCTACAGCGGATGCCAGGCGGAGAACCGGCTGACGATCGAAGTCGAACCGGGCGCCGAGATGATCGGATGGGACGTGACCGCGCTCGGCTTGCCGAATGCGAACCAGCCCTTCGAGCGTGGTACTTATCTGCAGCACATCGAAGTGCCGGGGGTGTGGCTGGAGCGAGGGCGTATTGATGCGGCGGATCAGCGTTTGCTACAGAGTCCGCTGGGTTTTGGCGGACACAAGTGCATCGCATCGCTGTTCTTCGTGTCGGGCTCGCCGGCGACACGGGCGCGACGCGAAGCCTTGCTTGCACATGCGCGCTCGTTGCTCGATGCGCATGGCTTGTTCGACAGCGCCGGTGCGACGAGCCCGCATGCGGAGGTGGTTGTGCTGCGGGTGCTGGCGCCTGTGGTGGAGCCTGCAATGGAGTTGTTGCGGCAGGTTTGGCAGGCCTGGCGAAGCGAGCTTTGGGAGTTGCCTGCGAGTTCTCCCCGCATCTGGGCCACCTAGCGCCTCAGGCCGGCATGTCGGTGCGCGGAAGTCTCAGATGCTTCTTCAGCGTCTCGAACACCTGCCGCGTGACCGGGTTCACCACGTGACTGCGCACATACAGGTAGTACGCCAGGTCGGGCAATCGCGGCATGCCGTCGCCCGCGCCCAGCACGCGCAGGCCCGCGTCGAGCTGCTCCACGCCGCGTGCCGTCACGCCGAGCCCCGCCCTCAGCGCCGCCTTGATGCCGATCAGGCTCGAGGACGTGTATCGCGGCGTCCACGCGACGCCTGCCGCATCGAGCGCCTCGTGCCCGATGCGGCGGAAGATGCTCGGCCCGTCCGCCATGATCAGCGGCACCGGCTTGGTCGGGTCGTGCACATAGCCCGCCGCACACAGCCACACGGTCGGCGAGTTGCGCAGCACCACGCCTTCGAACTGCGGGTCGGCGCGGTTGGAGATGATCATGTCGACCTCGCCACTCTTGAGCGAAGTCATCAGGTAAGGACTGCGGCCGATGTGGATGTCCAGTTGCAGCAGCGGAGAGGTGCGCGCCACTTCGGTCAACAGCAGCGGCAACATGGTCTCGGCCACGTCGTGCGGCGCGCCGATGCGCAGGTTACCTTCGAGCTGGCCTTGCCGGAGGCTGCGGAGCGCCTCGTCGTTGAGCGCGAGCATGTGGTGCGCATAGCTCAGGAGCCGCTCGCCGTGTTCGGTCAGCCGCTTCTGCCGGCCTTGCTTGATGAAGAGCGGATGGCCGATCTGCTCCTCCAGCCGCTGCATCTGCTGCGTGATGGCCGACTGCGTGCGTCCCAGGTGGACGGCGGCCGCCGCAAAGCTGTGAAGGCTGACGACAGCCGCAAACGAGCGCAGCAGTTCAAGATCGAGCGTGGGCATCCATTAATTTTATTGATGTATTTCTTGCGCTGCCTGGATTGTTGCGTCACCCTCCCGTCACTACAGTGAATGCACACCAAACAGGCAACCCCACTGGAGAAACCGCATGAGCAACCCATCCGAGCAACGCCGCCAGGCGGTCGAAGCGTCGATCGGCGAGATGAAGAAAGCCATCGGCGGCGCTGAACCAACCCGCGAAAAGCTCGATGCGGTGCTCGATTCGCTCCAAGGCCTGGCTGCGCACACCGAGTACTGGGGTGCCGCCGACTTTCCGCCGCCCGAGGCCGGCGAGCACCAGGCCCGCTACCTGATCGCCGAAGACCCGGACCAGAGCTACGCGCTCTACCTGAACGTGATGCGCCCGGGCAAGAAGATCGTGCCGCACAACCACACGACCTGGGCCTGCATCGCGGCCGTCGAAGGCACCGAGCACAACCGCGTGTATGCGCGCACCGACGACGGTTCGGTGCCGGGCGTGGGCAAGCTCGAAGAAACCGCGCTGGTCGTCGTTGCGCCGGGCAAGGGCATCGCGCTGATGCCCGAAGACATCCATTCGGTCGAGATCCAGGGCGAGCAGGTGATCCGTCATCTGCACATGTACGGCCGCGCGCTCGAAACACTGAACGAGCGTACCGCGTACGACATGGCTGCAGGCACGTACCAGACGATGGGCATCGGCGTGCCGACGCGCCGCTAGGCACCCTCTTCGATTCATCTTCTTTTCATGCGAGGCGCGCGCCTTGCAGGACTTCGTTCGCCCCAACGACTTGCCCCATGACCTCTCACATCGACCCGAAGACCCTCAAATCCTGGCTGCACGACGGAGGCGAGATCGCGCTGCTCGACGTGCGCGAACACGGCCAGTACGGCGAGGCGCACCTCTTCTACGGCATCCCGCTGCCCTTCAGCCGGCTCGAGGTCGATGCACCGCGCCTGGTGCCGCGCCGCAGCGTGCGGGTGGTTGCGTATGACGATGGCGAATCCGCCGTGGCACTGCGCGCGGCCGAGCGGCTCGCCGCACTCGGCTACACCGACGTGCACGTGCTGCAAGGCGGCGCCCCCGCCTGGAAGGCTGCGGGCTACGGGCTCTTCGCGGGCGTCAACCTGCCCTCGAAGACCTTCGGCGAACTGGCCGAAGAGACTTACCACACGCCCCGCGTCAGCTCCGACCAGCTGGCCGAGATGCTGGCACGCAAGGACGGGGTAGTGGTGCTCGACGGCCGCCCCGTCAGCGAGTTCCACAAGATGAACATCCCGGGCGCGACCTGCTGCCCCAACGGCGAGCTGGCCTACCGCGTGCGGCAGCTCGTGCCCGACACGACCACGCCCATCGTCATCAACTGCGCGGGCCGCACGCGCAGCATCATCGGCGCGCAGACGCTCATCAACCTCGGTCTGCCCAACCCGGTCTATGCGCTGGAGAACGGCACGCAGGGCTGGTATCTGAACGATCACACGCTCGAGCACGGCGGCACGAAGCGCTACGCGGACGACAGCGGCAACACCGATTTGCGCCCGGCGGCGAAGGCATTGGCCGAGCGCTTCGATGTGCCCACGGTGCCGGCGAAGACCGTGCAGCAATGGGCTGCGGAAACGGATCGCAGCCTCTTCCTCTGCGACGTGCGCACGCCCGAAGAATTCGCCGCCGGCAGCCTGCCCGGCGCGCAGCACACGCCCGGCGGCCAGCTGATGCAGGCCGGCGACCAGTACTTCGGCGTGCGCGGCGCGCGGCTCGTGCTGTTCGACAACGACGGCGTGCGTGCGCCGACCGTCGCAAGCTGGCTGCGGCAGATGGGGCATGACGCGAGCGTGCTCGAAGGCGGCCTTGCAAGCGGGCTGTCGCTCGCGCCTGCCGCCGCGCCGGCAGCGCCTGCATTGAAGACCATCGATGCACAGACGTTGTCTGCGCGGCTCACGCAAGGCGAAGTCGCGCTGATCGACCTGCGCGGCAGCATGCAGTTCCGCGCCGGCCACATCCCGCAGGCGCGCTGGTCGATTCGCCCGCGCCTGGCAGACGACGCAAAAGGCGAGACGCGTCAGATCGCGCTCGTTGCCGAAGAAGCCGCGCTCGCCGCATGGGCTGCCGCGTCCGAGCTCGGTGGCCATGACACGCTGCTGCTCGAAGGCGGCATGGCCGCATGGCGCGCCGCCGGCCTGCCCCTCGAAACCACACCCGGCCTGCCCGCAGACGCCGACTGCATCGACTACCTGTTCTTCGTGCACGACCGGCACGACGGCAACAAGGAAGCCGCGCGCCGCTACCTCGCATGGGAGACCGGCCTCGTCGCGCAGCTCGATGCAGAGGAGCGTGCGGCCTTCAGGCTGCCCTCGGCCGCATCGCACAACTAGCCATCGCTTTTCTTCCGCTCGTCGTTGTCCGTCCCCAGTCCAGGAGTCCTGCCATGTCGTCTGCCTTTTGCGTTCCGCACCTTGCCCGTCTTGCTGTCGCCGCCACGTGGCTCGCGGCATTGGCCTTGCAGCCCGCATCCGCCGACCCGCTGCCCGCGCGCAACGGCTTCCCCTCGCAGACGGTGAAGTTCATCTCGCCCTTCCCGCCCGGCGGCGGCAACGATGCGACGGCGCGCCTGGTCACCACGCGCCTTCCGGAAATCATGGGCCAGGCCGCGGTGGTCGACAACCGTGGCGGCGCGGGCGGCAACATCGGCGCCAAGACGGTGGCCGATGCCAAACCCGACGGCTACACCGTGCTCACCTCGCAGGTGTCGATCATGGCGGTGAACCCCACGCTCTACGCCTCGGCGGGTTTCGATCCGATCAAGAACTTCATTCCGATCACGCAGATCAACGCCGCGCCGCTCGCGCTCGTGGTGGATGCCAGTTCGGCGCTCAAGAGCTTTGCCGACCTCGCCACCAAGGCCAAGGCCACGCCCGGCAAGGTGACCTATGCGACGCCGGGCAACGGCACGCTCTCGCACCTCGTGGGCGTGGTGCTCGCCAAGGACAACGGCATCGACATGACCCACGTGCCCTACAAGGGCGCCGGCCCCGCGCTGACCGACCTGCTCGGCGGACAGGTCGATGTGCTCGTGACCTCGACCGCCTCGGTCGCGGGGCTCGTGCAGAACGGCAAGCTGCGCGTGCTCGCCGTGACCAGCCCGCGCCGCATCGGCGTGTTCGCCAAGGTACCCACGCTCGAAGAGCTGGGCTATGCCGGTGCGCGCTTCGAGGACTGGTACGGCTTCTTCGCGCCCGCCGGCACGCCGCCCGAGCGCGTGGCCTATCTGAACGAAGCCATCGTGCGCACGCTGCGCCTGCCCGAAGTGACCAAGCTGGTGAACGACGGCGGCAGCGATGTGGTGGCCAACTCGTCGGAAGCCTTTGCCGCGCAGTTGAAGCTGGACATCGATCGCTGGTCCCGCATCGTCAAGCTCTCGGGCGCCAAGGCCGATTGACGCACCATAGGGGCCTGGCCCACGCTCGACAGAACACCACCATGTCCGACTCGCACAAAGAAGACCCCGCTGTACAGGCGCTCGACACGCGGCTCACGCGCACCGGCAAGTCCCCTTCCTATTTCGGCGGCACACCCGTCAACACGCCGCTGGTGCGCGCCAGCACCGTGCTGTTCGACAGCGTGGCCGCCATGCGCGACACCCGCGCACGCCGAGGCGACGAGCGCGCCTTCAGCTACGGCGCGCGCGGCACGCCCACCACCTTCGCGCTCGAAGACGCGGTGAGCGAACTCGAAGGTGCGTATCGCACGCGGCTCTTTCCGACCGGCCTCGCGGCCATCGGCATGGTGCTGCTGTCGTACCTGAAGCCGGGCGACCATGTGCTGATGTCCGACAGCGTGTACGAGCCGACGCGCAACCTCGTGCATTCGTTTCTCGAACCGTATGGCATCCGCATCAGCTTCTTCGCGGCGGATGGCGCCGGCATCGAAGACCTGTTCGAGCCCACCACGCGCCTCGTGTACGCCGAGTGCCCCGGCTCGCTGGTTTACGAGATGTGCGACCTGCCCAAGCTCGCCGCGCTCACGCATGCGCGCGGCGCACTGCTCGCGGCAGACAACACCTGGGGGTCGGGCGTGCAGTACCGGCCGCTCGAACTGGGCGCGGACATCTCCACGATGGCCGCCACCAAGTACCTCTCGGGCCACTCCGACGTGATGATGGGCACCGTCGCCACCACGCGCGAAGCATGGCAGCCGCTCAACGAACGCTGCGATGCCTTCGGCATGACCGTGAGCCCCGACGATGCATGGCTGGTGCTGCGCGGCATGCGCACGCTCTCGGCGCGGTTGCAGATGCACGAGCGGCATGCGCTCGAAGTGGCGCACTGGCTCCAGGCGCGGCCCGAAGTGGCGGCGGTGTTCTGCCCCGCGCTGCCGCAGCATCCGGGCCATGAGATCTGGCAGCGGGATTGCCGCGGTACCAACGGGCTCCTCTCGTTCGAATTCAAGCCAAGCACCGAGAACGCAGCCGTCGAGCGATTCGTCGATGCGCTCTCGCTGTTCGGCCGCGGCTCATCATGGGGCGGCTACGAAAGCCTCGTGGCCTGGACCAACATGCGCAAGGCGCGCAGCGTGACCGACTGGAGCGGGCGCGGCGCGGTCGTCCGGTTGCACATCGGGCTGGAAGCGCCGGCCGATCTGCTGGCCGACCTAGCGCGCGGGTTCGCTGCCATGGCCGATTCGCGTTGACCCTCTTCGGCCTCATGCCCTAACATCCCGTCCGCGGTGCAAGCCGCGCCCGGGCCCGCGGGAAGGGTTGAACCCACTTGCTTTCGCACGCTGCTGCGCTCTCGCGCAGCGCTACCAACCAGCTCCTTTGTGCAGCCGGAATTGCGGGTCGTCGGCGCGTCATGCACGGAGGTTCCATGAAACGCATTCCCGCACGGCCCGATCTCGGGCATCTCAAGAAGCAAGCCAAAGAGTTGCTTGCCGGCTATCGGGGCGGCGACCTTGCTGCCCTTGCCCGATTCCGCGAATCCCTTCCCGTTGCTGCCGACAAGGACGATGCGGCCATTGCCGCGCTCGGCCTGCGCCTGCACGGCGCGCAGTCGTGTCTGGCGCGCGAGTACGGTTTCGTGTCGTGGGTCGATCTGCAGGGCTTCGTGCTCGCCCGCATCGCGCAGGCGAACGATCCGGCGCGCGCGGTGATGCTCTGGCTGCGCGCCGCCTATGCAGGCGAAATCTCTGGCGGCAACAACCTGGCCAGGCCCGCGCTGGCCGCGCGCCTGCTCGAAGAAAGCCCGGGCCTTCTGGGCGACGACCCGTACCTCGCCTGCGCGGTCGGCGATGAGGACCTGCTGCGCCAGGCGATTGCGCGCGATCCGGAGTGGGTACTGCGCGCGGGCGGGCCACTCCTGCTACCGCCGCTCAATGCCGTCGCGCACTCCAGCCTGGTGCAACTGCCGGCCTTTCGCGAGCGCCTGCGCGCCTGCGCCAAGCTGCTGCTCGATGCAGGCGCCGATCCGAACCGGGCCATCGGCAGCCGCTGGCCGCCCGCGTCGCTGGCTGCACCGTCCGAGACGGACCGCCTGTCCGCGCTGTACGGCGCAGCGGGACAGAACCGCGATGTGGAGATCACTCAGCTGCTGCTGGACGCCGGCGCCGACCCGAACGACGGCGAATCGCTCTACCACTCGCTCGAAGAGCCCGCCTGCACGCGCCTGCTGCTGAAGGCCGGCGCGCGCGTCGAGGGCACGAATGCGCTCTACCGCGTGCTCGACCTCGACCGGCTCGAATCGCTGCAACTGCTGCTCGCCCACGGCGGCGATCCGAACGAAGCCGCGCCCGGCGAGCCCACGAGCGACTGGGGGCGGCCGCTGCTGTGGGCCATCCGGCGGCGGCGCTCGGCCGCGCACATCGAGGCGCTGCTGGACGCAGGCGCCGATGCCACCGTGCGCACGCCCGAGGGCATCGATGCCCACACGCTCGCGCTGCGCTTCGGGCTGACGGACGTGGCCCGGGTGATCGCGCAGCGGACCGGCGGCAATGCGCAGTTGCCACCCGACGAGCAGTTCATCGCCGCATGCGCGCGCGGCGACGAGCCTGCTGCCCGGCGCATCCAGGCGGAACATCCGCAGGTACTTGCCATGCTGTCTCCCACGCAACTGCGCCTTTTGCCCGAGCTGGCCGCACAGCCGGGCTGCGGTGAGGCCGTGCAGCTCATGGTCGAGCTCGGCTGGCCGATCGCCACGACCGGCGGCGACTGGGAGGCCTCGGCGCTGAACCAGGCGGTGTTCCGCGGCGATGCAGCACTCACCCGCTTCCTGCTTTCGCATGGCGCCACATGGACAGAACGGCACGGCTTCGGCGACGACGTGAGCGGCTCGCTGTCGTGGGCCTCGCTCAATCAACCCACGAAAGACGGCGACTGGGTCGGCTGCGCCGAAGCGCTGGTCGCGCACGGTTTCCCCACCGCGCTGCCCGACCCGGGCGGTTCGGACGGCGTGCTCGTGGGTGGACGGCTCGGGAGGTTCTCCGACGAGGTGACCGACTTCCTGCTCGGCGCGTCCAGGGCGCCCTGAAGCGCAACGAGCGGGCGCTTGCGCCCGCTCGCCTCACGTCATCTCAATCGCAAGCGATCACGCCCGCCGGCGAATTGCGCAGGCGATTGAGAAACGTCAGTTGCACCTTCGCGGTTTCGCTGCCCTGCATCGCGGCCTGGTGCATCCACTGGCGCGCCTCGCAGCGGTCGGAGCGCACCGACATGCCGTAGAGCACCGGTCCGGTGAGCAGCACCATGCCGAGCATTTCCTGCGCTTCGGCATCGCCCTGCGTCGCAGCCTCGCGCAACTGGTCGAGCATCGTGCGGTAGTCGCGTGCAGTCTGGGCTTCGAGCGCGAGCTGAAAGCGCTGCGCCGCGTGCAGCTCCTGGCTGCGCTCCGTCGGCCCCGCTGCGGCGAGCGCTGCCGCGAGGCACAGCGCGCCCGCGAGGAAGATGCGCCAGCGCAGCGACCAGCTCGCGATCTGGTTGAGTTCGGATGCCATCGACGTTCTCCACAGGTCATTGATGTGGATGCATCGTGGCCCTGCGCGCGCCAGAAGAAAAACTGGAATTCACGCAGGCCGCCTCAGGCCTTGCCTGAGCCTGGACGGGCACCGCGTTACTTGGCGCTCAGGTCCATCAGCATGCGCGACAGCAGGTAGACCCGCGGCACCACGCTCTCGACCTCGGCGTATTCCTCCGGCGTGTGGATGCCGCCGCCCACGATGCCGAAGCCGTCGAGCACCGGAATGCCCACGCCCGCCACCAGGCTCGCGTCGGCCGCGCCGCCGCTGCTCTCGATGGTGAGCTTCTTGCCGATCTCGGCGTAGATGCCTTCGGCCATCGCGACCAGCTTGTCCGATGCGGGCGAACGCGGCATCGGCGGCAGGCCGCGCACCAGGCGCACGCGCACCTCGGTCTCGGGGATCAGCTTGTTCTGCGAGATGCGCACCAGGTCCTTCTCGACGCGGTCGAGTTCGTCGGGCGTGGCGGCGCGCACGTCGCCCTTGGCGCTTGCGGTGGCGGGAATCACGTTGGTCGGGCCGTTGGCCGTGAGCATCGTGAAATTGACCGTGGTCTTCTTCGCCGCGTCCGCCGTCTTCGACAGTTGCAGCACCTGGTGTGCCACTTCCATCGCCGCGTTGCGGCCGGCTTCGGGCGCGACGCCCGCGTGCGCGGCCACGCCCTTCACTTCGACGAGCGCGGTGGCCGAGCCCTTGCGCTCCACCACCAGGCCGTCGGCCGGGCGGCCCGGCTCCAGGTTCAGCGCCACGTCGTGCTGCTTGGCCACGCGCTCGATGAGCGCGCTGGTGCCGACCGAACCCACCTCTTCGTTCGTGTCGATCAGGAAGGTGATCTGCCCATAGTCCTTGAAGCCGATCTTCTGCAGCACCTTCAGCGCCTGCAGGCCGGCGACCACGCCGCCCTTGTTGTCCATCACGCCGGGGCCGTAGGCGCGGCCGTCCTTGATGTAGAACGGCTTGGCCGTGGCCGTGCCTTCCTTGAACACGGTGTCGATGTGGGCGAGGATGAGGATCTTCTTCGTGCCCTGCCCCGTCAGCGTGGCCACCACGTTGGTGCCGGGATGCGGCTCCGCAGGAAAGGTCTCGATGCGCGCGCCGAGCTTGCGCAGTTCTTCGACGGCGATCTCGCGCACCTTCGCGAGCCCGTCGGTGTCGGCCGAGCCGGAGTCGATGTTGACCAGGCGCTCCAGCAGCTTCAGCGCCTCGTCCTTCTGCTGCGTGGCCGCATCCAGCGCGCCCTGGTGGGGCTTTTGGGCCATGGCGTTGCCGGCTGCGGCGAGCAGTGCGCAGGCGAGCAGCACGCCCTGGCAGGCGGTGCGCAGCGGCGCGGGGTTCTTGAGGGGGTATGGGCGCTTGGAAAAAGTCATGGGGTCCGCTCTCGGTTCGTTCGCTGGATTGCCCAGCGCAAAAAAGCCTGCTCCTCGCAGGCAAAGCAGGCTATCACCCGCGTTCCGCGCGGGTCAAGCGAACAGCGAACGGACGGGCCCTAGCAGCAGCGGCCCTTGCCTGCGCCGTAGCGTGCCTCCAGCCGCTCTCGGAAGAAGGCCTCGTAGCTCATCGGCGGCCGGTCCGGGTGCGTGGCCGCCATGTGCGTGAGGTAGGCGTCGTAGTCGGGCAGGCCGACCATCAGCCGCAGCGACTGCTTGAGCGAGCGGGCGAAGTAGCGCCCGGCTTCGGGCAATGCGAGGGCCATGCGCGTGCTCAGTGCGCCGCCGCGGCCGATGTGCCGGCCGGCTCGAACGGCGTCTCGTGCGTGGTCGGCCGGTTGGCCGCGCGCGCCGCGATGCACGCCTTGATGCTGTAGACCAGCACGCTCAGCACCACGAACATGAAGAGCGCACACAACGCCGCATCGAGGCGGTCGTTGAAGACGATGCGCGACATCGCCTCTGGCGTCTTCGCCGGCGCCACGAGCACGCCGTTGGCCAGGCCTTCGGTGTACTTGGCCGCGTGCGAGAGGAAGCCGATCTTCGGGTCCGCCGAGAAGATCTTCTGCCAGCCCGCCGTGAGCGTGCAGGCCAGCAGCCACACGGCGGGTGCGATGGCCACCCACGCATAGCGCTCGCGCTTCATGCGGAACAGCACCACCACGCCCAGCAGCAGCGCGACGGCGGCGAGCATCTGGTTCGAGATGCCGAAGAGCGGCCACAGCGTGTTGATGCCACCCAGCGGATCGACCACGCCCTGGTACAGGAAGTAGCCCCAGGCCGCCACGCACAGCGCCGTCGCCACGAGGTTGGCTGGCAGCGAATCGGTGCGCTTGAGCGCGGGCACGAAGCTGCCCAAGAGGTCCTGCAGCATGAAGCGGCCGGCGCGGGTGCCGGCGTCCACGGCAGTGAGGATGAACAGCGCTTCGAACAAGATCGCGAAGTGGTACCAGAAGGCCATCATGGCCTGCCCACCGATCACCTGGTGGAGGATGTGGGCCATGCCCACGGCCAGCGTCGGTGCGCCGCCTGCACGGCCGAGGATGGTGGTTTCGCCGACGTCCTTGGCCGTCTGCAGCAGCATCTCGGGCGTGACCACGAAGCCCCAGCTCGAAATGGTCTGCGCCGCCTGCTGCGCGGTGCTGCCTACCAGCGCCGCCGGGCTGTTCATCGCGAAGTAGATGCCCGGCTCGATGCACGAGGCCGCGACCAGCGCCATCACCGCCACGAACGATTCGGCCAGCATGCCGCCGTAGCCGATGAAGCGCGCATGGCGCTCGTTGTCCAGCATCTTGGGCGTGGTGCCGGATGAGATCAGCGCATGGAAGCCCGACACCGCGCCGCAGGCGATGGTGATGAACAGGAACGGGAACAGGCTGCCCGACCACACTGGCCCGCCGCCTTGTGCGAACTGCGTGATGGCCGGCATCTGCATCGTCGGCATTACGAACACGATGCCGATGGCCAGCGCGATGATCGTGCCGATCTTCAGGAAGGTCGACAGGTAGTCGCGCGGCGCGAGCAGCAGCCACACCGGCAGGCTCGCGGCGACGAAGCCGTAGCCCACCAGCATCCAGGTGAGCGCCTTGCCGTCGAATGTGAAGAGCGGTGCCCATTCGGCGCTCTGGCTCACGGCCTGGCCGCCGAAGATGGCGAGCATCAGCAGCACGAAGCCGATCAGCGAGACCTCGCCGATGCGCCCCGGACGGATGTAGCGCAGGTAGATGCCCATGAAGAGCGCCACCGGGATCGTCGCGGCCACCGTGAAGGTGCCCCACGGCGATTCGGCCAGCGCCTTCACCACGATCAGCGCCAGCACCGCCAGGATGATGATCATGATCATGAAGGTGCCGAACAGCGCGATCATCCCGGGCACCACGCCCATCTCCTGCTTGACGAGGTCGCCGAGCGAGCGGCCGTCGCGGCGCGTGGAGATGAAGAGAATGATGAAGTCCTGCACCGCACCCGCGAACACCACGCCCGCCAGCACCCACAGCAAGCCGGGCAGGTAGCCCATCTGTGCGGCGAGCACCGGGCCCACCAGCGGGCCCGCGCCCGCGATAGCCGCGAAGTGATGGCCGAACAGCACGTTCTTGTCGGTCGGCACGTAGTCCAGGCCGTCGTTGTGGCGGTGCGCGGGCGTCTTGCGGTTGCCGTCCAGGCCCAGCACCTTGTCGGCGATGAAGAGGCTGTAGTAGCGGTAGGCGATCAGGTAGGTGCAGATCGCGGCGGCCACCACCCAGAGGGCGTTGACGCTTTCACCACGGGTCAGGGCGACGGTGCCGAGCGCGAATGCGCCGACGACGGCCACGACCAGCCACACCAGGTGGCGGCGGAGGGTTTGCATGCGGATGTCTCCTCGATATTGGAGTCGAGGAGTCTTGCCGGATGCGGCCGCGCTGCCATCCGTCGGACCGCGTGGGCGGGTTGCGTGGCACTGCGTAATGGAAAACCCGAGGAAAACCCGAGGCACGCAAGAGCCCAACCGGATTGCCCGCCCCCGCGGGGCGCGAGAATGCCGCCACGTATCCAGCAGAGAACTCCCACCATGTCCACCGTCACCATCCATCCTCAGATCGACGTTCGCAACGACGGCGCCTTCGTGCTGTTCGGCGGCGTCAACGTCCTCGAGTCACGCGACCTGGCCCTGCGCACCGCGGCCGAGTTCGTGCGCGTTGCCGGCAAGCTCGGCATTCCCTATGTCTTCAAGGGCAGCTTCGACAAGGCCAACCGCTCGTCGATTCATTCGTACCGCGGCCCCGGCCTGGACGAGGGCCTGAAGATCCTGCAAGAGGTCAAGACCGAGTTCGGCGTGCCACTGCTGACCGACGTGCACGAACCCTGGCAGGCCGCCCCGGTCGCCGAGGTGGTCGACGTGTTGCAGCTGCCCGCCTTCCTGGCGCGGCAGACCGACCTGGTGGTGGCGCTGGCCAAGACCGGCCGCGTCATCAACATCAAGAAGCCGCAGTTCCTGAGCCCGTCGCAGGTGCTGAACATCGTCGAGAAATTCAAGGAAGCCGGCAACGAGCAGATCATCCTGTGCGACCGGGGCACCTGCTTCGGCTACGACAACCTGGTGGTCGACATGCTGGGCTTCGGCGTCATGAAGAACGTGACGCAAAACCTGCCCGTCATCTTCGACGTGACCCATGCGCTGCAGCAGCGCGAGGCTGGCGCCGCCGCGTCCGGTGGCCGGCGCGAGCAGCTGGTGGACCTGGCGCGTGCCGGCATGGCCGTCGGCTTGGCCGGTCTTTTTCTCGAAGCACATCCAGACCCAGCGCAAGCCCGGTGCGACGGTCCGAGCGCGCTGCCGCTGGCGCAACTCGAACCACTGCTGACGCAGCTCAAGGCGCTGGACGACCTGGTGAAGTCGTTCCCGGTGCTGAATATCTAGCTAGGGCCGTCGCGCCTGCATCGGCTGGCGCGACCAGTACACGCCATCGAGCCGGTCGAGCCGCACCTCGCCGCCGGTCGATGGCGCATGCACGAAGCGCCCGTCGCCGACGTAGATGCCCGCGTGCGACGGCGCGGAATTGCCGAAGAGCACGAGGTCGCCCGAACGTATTTCCGACATCGCCACGGGCCGTCCGAAAGCCGCCATCCGCGACACCGTGCGCGGCGGCACCTGCCCCAGGCTGCTGCGGTACACATAGCCGATGAGCCCACTGCAATCGAAGCCGCCCTCGGGCGTGTTGCCGCCATAGCGGTACGGCGTGCCGACGAGGCCGAGCGCATGGATCGTGATGCTGTTCGACTGCTCGGTCGTGAGCGGCGGGATGCTGGAGACGGGTGGTCTCTGCGGCGTGGGTGGGCTTGCACAGCCCACCATCAGCACGAAGACGCCCATCGAGAGCAGTCGGAACATCGGCATGCGGGAACGCTGCGTTGGGACGGTGGTGTCGGGCATGGGGTGATGGCGGGTCTGGTGGACGTGCATGGACTTTAGCGATGCCCGTCGATCATCCTGCCCGCTCGACCCATTGGGCGCGCCAGGCGGGCGCATCGAAGGGATCGGCAAAGTACTGCGTCTCGCGCGCCACCTTGCCATCCCGGAACTCCATGATGCTCACGGTGAAGGCGCTCTTGCCTTCGTAGTCGATCGCGTACTCGGTGATCCAGAGATCGCCCTCCCCGACGATCCGCCGCACCGCGAACCCCGATGGCTTGCCGGGGTGATGGCTGCGCAGTGCCTGCAGGTTGTGTCGGCCGTGGATGACCTCGCCCGACTGCGGATACGCGCACACGGCATCGTCGTGATAGATCTCGTGCTCGGCGATCTGATCGCCCGCAGCGGAGGCCGCCCAGTGCCGATCGATCGCCGCCCGGATGTCCTGCTCTTTCATCGTCGATCTCCTTGTGAGTCCGTCATCGGGCGCCTGGATGGTGCCCGCATCGTATGGCACGATCCACGGATGCCCGAGCCGTCACGCCGCATCCCGTACCGCACCTGGCCGGGTGCACTCGCGGTGCTCCTGGCCATCGCGGCCTATGTGGGCGGCCTCACATTCTGGGACAGCCGAACACCCGGCGCCCGGCCCCTCGACCCGGGAGAGACGGTCTCCGTCGGCCATGCCCGGTTCTTGCCCGCCAACGGATGGGAGATGGACGTCTCGCGCTCCAAGGCCGGCAGGTCGCTGATGCTCTTCAAGGGAGGCCACAAGTTCCTCGTGACCACCGGTCCGTGGGTGGGTGGACCTGATGGCCCGCTGGTGCGCCAGCAACGGCTCATGGAGCGCGGACAGCACTTGGAGATCGACGGCGACATCTCCGATTTCGTCACCTCCTGGGGCTTGCAGGGCAAGACCTTCGCGTACTACGGATCGAAGCTCGCGGGCCGGTTCTGGCAGGTGGTCGACCCGCAGCGAAAGTCGCTCGTGCAGATCGATTTCTACGGCGCCAGCGATGGCCTGAACGAAGCAATGGCCGAGGCCCGCAGCATGCTGGAGTCGATGGACCTGGAGGCCTCGCCATGAGCGCCGCGCCGGGCCGCCCCAAGCAAGCTCGCACCGCAGTGCGAAGCACGAAGGTATTTCAATGAGCGCTGACGGCGCCGAAAGCCTCGTGGGCCCCGAACAGGATCGCGGCGTGTGGCCCGTGGGCACCGACTCGTTCTTCCAGCCACATCGCGCGGCCTTCTGGCTGCTCGCGGCGATGATCGTCAACGGGTTGTTCTACACGATCAACATGTTCTCGATGGGCTTTCGCGTGGTGCCCGTCACCGCGTTGCTCGGCCTTCTGGTGTGGGGCATCTACACGCTGGTTTTCCTATTGGTCTTTCGCACGCTGGACCTGCTCGAGCAGCACCCGCCCGAGGCCTTCGTGCTGGCCTTCGCATGGGGCGGTTTCGGCGCGGTGTACTTCGCGGCGCCGGCCAACATCGCGATCCAGAGCCTGTGCGCCAAGCTGGTGTCGCCGGACTTCGTGGCCGTGTGGGGCCCGGCCGTCGCGGGTCCGATCACCGAGGAGTTCCTGAAGCTCGCGGGCGTCGTGCTGCTGGTGCTGGTCGCGCGCAACCAGTTCCAGACCTACCTCTCGGTGCTGATCGTCGGTGCCATGGCGGGACTGGGTTTTCAGGTGGTCGAGAACCTGAGCTACACCGTCAACGCCTCGATGCACTTCCCGCTCGAGAACCAGGTGTACCCCGTGCTCCTGAACCTGCTCACGCGCGGCCTGATGAGCGGCCTCTGGAGCCACGCGGCCTACACGACGATCGCGTCCTTCGGCGTGGCGTGGTTCCTGCTGCATCCGGAGCGATCGAAGGCCACGCGGGTCGCCGTGGCCTTCCTGTGCTTCGCGCTCGCATGGGCCATGCACTTCCTCTGGAACTCGCCGTGGCTCGAAGACCTCTTCGACGGCGGCTACGGCGAGATGGCCGTGATGCTCGTCATCAAGGGGATTCCCGCGATGATCGCGGCCGGGCTCTTCTGGCGCGTGGCCGCGCGCGAGAACGGTGCGTACCTCCACGCGCTCGCCGCTTACTTCGTGCCCGAGCGCGAACTGATCCGCGACGACGAATGGGTGCGCCTGGGCGCACCGCTGCAGCGCTACAAGGTGCGCCGCGAGATCGGCTGGACCTTCGGCCTGCGGGCCCGATGGCTGAAGAGGCAGTTGCAGCGCGAGCAACTGCGGCTGGTCCGCAAGGCGATGACGTACGGGCGCGGGGCGCAGACGCTGCCGCATGAGGTGGCGATACGGCGGTTGCGGGCGGAGCTGGAGCCGCTCGTCCAGGTGCGGCCGTAGAACAAACGCCCATCGTGTGGAATCTGCTTGACCCTGCCAACCACAGTCCGTCGACCCGCGTCGCACCTTGGCCGGGCTCGCCGGGCTACGAGGCTGTCGCTACCTGCCTCGCCTCTCCGGAGGTGCGGGCACGGACGCAAGGAGTCATCGCATGGCGGCCGCAAGTGGCGTGAGGCCGCCCCTCTCACCGAAAATCGATCCCATGCCAATTTCCAAAGCCGCTTCAGCAGTACATCTCGTCTGGCCGTCGCCCGAGTATTTGACGGGCTACGTCGCAGCGCTCGAACGCGGATGGTCGCCCAACAACCTTCGGCCCGAGGTCGCGCAAGAAGAACTCCTGTTGATACGAGCGAACGCCGACGGGTTTCTGAAGAGCCTTGTGGATCGAGAGGCCAAGGGGCCACCGGTCGCGCTTCCCGATGGCACCAAGGTCCCGCGCTTGCCCGGGTATCGGCGCTGGCTGTGGGACGACGAGTTTTGCGGCAGCATCGGCCTGCGTTGGCAACCCGGCACGAATGCCCTGCCGCCTTACTGCCTCGGCCACATCGGGTACGGCGTCGTGCCATGGAAGAGCGGCAGGGGTTACGCCAAGGAGGCGTTGCGTTCACTGCTGCCGGAAGCCTCGTCCGTCGGGCTGGGCTACGTCGAGATCACGACCAATCCGGACAACCTGGCCTCGCAGCACGTCATTCGCGCCAATGGCGGCGTACTGGTGGAAGAGTTCATCAAGGGGCCGGAGCTGGGAGGCACGCCGGAGCTGCGATTTCGCATCGTGCTCCAGGGACGCAGCGCCGGCTAGTGCTGCCGCGCGTAGCGTCCCGGCGATTGCCCCACATGCCGGCTGAACGCCGTGCTGAGCGTGCTGGCCGAACCGTAGCCGCCCGGGTGGCGCACGCCATGTGCGGGCGCAAGTCGCACAAGCAACGACTGTCCCAGACTACAGCGCGCCCGCACCCGGGCTCCTAACCTTCTTGCTTTACCAGGGAGCGCACCATGCCCACAAGCCTTCAAAGCCACACGACCGGCTCTTCCCGTCGTGCATTCATGACGGCATCCATGGCAGCGTGCGCAGCTGCCGTGCCCTGGTCCGCATGGGGCGCCGGATCGTCCGCCAAGAAGAAGCCGCGCGAGCAGGATGCGTCCGCCGGTCTGGACAAGCTGAACGCCGCGAGCAGCACGCCGGTGCTGGCGCAAGGCTCCAGAGGTCCGGCCGTCGTGCGTGCGCAGATCCTGCTGGACCGCGTGTGGTTCTCCCCCGGCGAGATCGACGGCGGCTTCGGTGCCAACATGCGGCGCGTGGTGTCGGCCTACCAGGAGGCCAACGGCCTCAAGACCACCGGCAAGGTCGATGCCGCGACCTGGGATGTGCTCACCAAGGATGCGACCCCATTGTTCGAGACCTACACGATCACCGAGAAGGACGTGGCAGGCCCCTTCACGCCGACGCCGCGCGACATGGCCGAGCGCGCGAAGCTCAAGTCACTCGACTACGAGAACCTGAAGGAAGCGCTGTCGGAGCGGTATCACATGGCGCCGCGCCTCCTCTCGGACCTGAACAAGGGCTCCAGCTTCAAGGCCGGCGATTCGATCATCGTGGTCAGCGCGACGGCCGCCGCCGACGCGCGCGTGGTCGCCTCGGCCAAGTCGATCCGCATCGCCAAGGCGGCCCACATGCTCTTCGTGCTCGACAGCAATGGAAAGCCGCTCGCGGGTTTCCCGGTCAGCATCGGCGGGCCGCTCGATCCGTTGCCCGTGGGCAAGATGAAGATCACCAACGAAGTGAAGAACCCCACCTTCACGTACAACCCCGCGCTCCTGAAGAAGGGAGTGCCGGCCGATGCGCAGAAGGTCGATGTCGCGGCCGGGCCCAACAACCCGGTGGGCAACATCTGGATGGGTCTGTCGAAGCCGCACTGGGGCATCCACGGCACGCCGGCGCCGGAGCGCGTGGGTCATGACGAGACGAACGGCTGCATCCACCTCACCAACTGGAATGCGGCGCGGCTTTCGCAGCTGGCCAAGGCCGGGTTCGCCGTCGAGGTTCAAGCGTAGGCATGAGCGCGGCGACATTCGGCACCCGCGCGATTGCGGCGTGTGCATCGGGCCTTTTCTTCTGTCTCGCCGCCCTGGGTGGCGCGTCGGCGCAGGACGTCGTTCCTGCGCCCGTCGATGGCACCGCCTTGCTCGCTGCGCGTGCCATCGCGATGCCGATCGACGGCGTGCAGGGGCCTGCACTGCAAGACACCTTCACGGACCGGCGCACCGGCGGCTCGCACGAGGCCCTGGACATTCCCGCGCCGCGAGGCACGCCCGTGCATGCGGTGGACGACGGCAAGCTGGTCAAGCTCTTCACCAGCGTGCCGGGCGGGCTCACCGTCTATCAGTTCGACCCGGCGGGCCGGCTGGCCTACTACTACGCCCACCTCGACAGGTATGCGGACAACCTGCATGAAGGCATGGCGCTGCGCAGGGGCGACGTCGTGGGCTACGTCGGCACCACCGGGAACGCGCCGCCCAATGTGCCGCACCTGCACTTCGCCGTGTTCCTGCTCGATGCGGACAAGCGCTGGTGGAAGGGCACGGCGATCAATCCCTATCCGGCATTGCGACAGCTGCCCTAGCCTGCGCGCGGCCCGCTCATCAGGTCGAGGTGCCGAGCTCTTCGACCATGAGGTCGATGAAGCGCCTGACACGCGCACGCCGATTGATGGGCGCGACCGGTCTCCAGCACCTTCCGGAGCCCCATCTGACCGGGCAATGCCGGACCACATGCAATGTATATAATCCATATACGTTTCATATAGAGGTGGCCAATGGGCATCGTCAAGATTTCGGACCTGATGCATGAGAACCTGCGCGTGGCGGGCAACGCTCTCAGCAGGTCCATCAATTCGCAGGCAGAGCACTGGATGCGGGTCGGCATGCTGACCGAGATGCACCCGGAGCTGGACTACCGGGAAGTCTGCCAACTGCTGATTCAGGCCGAGCTCTCGGGGGGCCTGGACATCACCGCGGCGGCCACGGCGCCCGCTGGCAAGACCCGCTCGTCCTCGAACGGCAAACACCAGTGACCCGCAACGGCGTTCCCATCAAGTCCGCGGAGGAACTCGCGATGTCGCGGCGGGCCGGCCAGCTCGCCGCCGAGGTGCTCTGCATGATCGAACCCCACGTCGTGCCGGGGGTGAGCACAGAAACGCTCGACCGGATCTGCCACGAGCACATCGTGAACGTCCAGGGCGCCGTGCCGGCCAATGTGGGGTACCAGGGGTATCCGAAGACCATCCTCACCTCCGTCAACCAGGTGGTCTGCCACGGCATCCCCTCGGCCGACAAGATCCTGAAGAAGGGCGACATCATCAACATCGATGTCGCCGTCATCAAGGACGGCTGGTTCGGCGACACCAGCCGCATGTTCTTCGTGGGCGAGCCCAGCGTGCTGGCCCGGCGTCTGGTGGAGACGACCTACGAAGCGATGCTCGCCGGCATCCGGCAGGTCAGGCCCGGAGCGAGGCTGGGCGATGTCGGCCATGCCATCCAGTCGGTCGCCCAGCGCGAGCATTTCAGCGTGGTGCGGGAATACTGCGGACACGGCATCGGCCAGATCTACCACGACGAGCCGCAAGTGCTGCACTACGGACGGCGCGGCGACGGCCTCACGCTGGAGCCGGGGATGGTCTTCACCATCGAGCCGATGCTCAACGCAGGCAAGCGCGACACCAGGCAAATGCCCGACGGCTGGACCGTCGTGACGAAGGACAGGTCCCTCTCCGCCCAGTGGGAACACATGGTGGCCGTGACGCCCGAGGGATACGAAGTGCTCACCGCCTGGCCAGGGGGCACGGGCACCTACGCGCCGGTCTGAAGCGCCTACAGCGCGAGCCACTCCCAGCGCTTGTAGGCCCACTCGTACTTTCCGCACGCATAGGACACCAGCGTGTCGATGGCGGCATCGGCGCTCAAGGGTTCTGCGCTGTGATAGTGCGCTCCCGTGGTGACCAGCTGGTGCTCCAGATGGAAACCCTTGGCATCGGCATACACCTGCATGTACGTTCCACCGCGCAGTTCGATGACGGCGAATGCGGATGCGTCGTCCTTCAGCAACGGTACCCAATGGCGGATGTTGGCTTCGTTCGCCGCTTCCGCCACACCGAAATCGGGACAGTCCAGCATGGGCGTCTGGTACTCCGCGCCGATGTCGAAGAGAAGGTGCTCCCCTGCGGTCGATGCGCCGTTCCTGAAGATGGCGATGAAGAAGCAATCGCGAATGTCCAGCGGCACATGCACCAGCAGCGCATCGTGCGCCTTGGCGCGACGGGCAAAGACCCGCGCGGGCTCGGGCGCCGCCCAGTCCTTCAGCCGCAGCGGCTCACGAAGGCTCTGCGCAAGCGCCACCGCACCGCGCTTGATGGCATCGCCTGCGGCGTGGTCCTCGGTACCTTCCTGCAGCAGGTCGAGGTACTCGTGGAGCTGGATGAGCTTCGAGGCAGGCGGCTTCGGTTGGCGAGAAAAGAACATGGGGATGCGGCTCTCGTGAAGCCGCGATTCTCGTCGCAACACCGCTGCCGCAACGCCCGCTGCCTCTTGGCCGCCGAGACCGCCGCCGTGTCGTAGTACTCCAGGACGGCCAGGGTGCAGAAGAGAACCATCACGCGAAGACTTGGCCGGTCGCGGGCGAGGACCGCATGAAGCGCCTCGCATCTGGGAGCAATCAGCGCATGACTGGTGCCTGAAACAGCTAGCGCTTCAACCAGCCCAGTCCCTTCGCATGCAGGCTCTGCACATAGAGCCGGTCACGCGTTTCGGTAACCGCCGTGGTCTCGGGATAGGCGCCCGTCGCATCCTGCAGGCTCGCCAGCACCTTCCCGTCTTCGCTGAACGCGACCACGTGGCCATAGGCCTTGGGCACCGGCCACAGCGAACGCGGCAGGCGCATCGTCACGCTGCGCAGGAACGGCTTGTCGGCGAGCTTGTCGATGGTCGGGTTGCGCGGCTTCACCAGGCCCACCCAGATCCTGCCGTCGAGCCCGCGCATGAGGTTGTCGGGGTAGCCGGGCAGGTTGTCGAGCAGCACGGCGGCCTGCGGATTGGGGGTGCTTGCGGCCACGTCGAGATCGCGCGCGTCGACGCCGATCTTCCACACGCGGTACTTGCCGGTCTCGGCGACGAACAGGCTCTTCTCGTCGGCGCTCAGTGCGATGCCGTTCGCGAAAGCCAGGCCGCGCGCAACGACGCGCGTGGCCTTGGTGGCCGGGTCGTAGGCGAGCACACGGCCCGTGGCGGACTGCTCGAGGATGTCGAGCACGCTGGCTTCGAAGGTGCCGCCCCACTCGGCCGGCGAGAAGCGCGTCGACGCGTCGGTGAAATACATCGTGCCGCTGCCGCGCGCCACCACCACGCCGTCGGCATAGCGGATCGGCTGGCCGTCGACCTGGTTGGTGAGCACGGTGATCTGCTTCGAAGGGCTGATGGACAGCAGCCCCTTGATGGCGTCGGCCGCGATGAGATTGCCGGTTGAATCGAAGTCGAAGCCGAGCACGCGGCCGCCCGTGTTGACGAAGGCCTCCTGCCCTGTGCCGTCGGGATTCATGCGAAGGATGTTGCCGCTCAGCACCGTGGTGTAGAGCTTGCCGTCGGGACCGATGGCGATGTGCTCGGGGCCCTCTTCCCGGCCGAGGTCGATCATGTTGAGCTGGGCCAGGTGGTCGTTCACCGCGAAGACGCCGGTGTAGCCGGGGTCGGCAGGGGCGGACCAGATGACCGGCTTGACCGGGACGGGCCACAGCGCGAGGTAGACGATGGCTGCGAGCAGCAGCAGGCCGAGCGCGGCAAGGGTTTTCTTCAGCATGTAGTGGTCTCGCTCCTTGGGGGTTTCCGATTCTGGCCGTTTCCCGGAGGCTCGACTAAGCTCGCGCGCACACGCCCGGAGGCAGAGGAGACGGAACATGATGCGACTGATCTTGATCGCGCTGCTGGCGTTCGGCGCCTGGAAAGGCTATGAGCACTACCAGGCCAGGAAGCTCTCTGCAGCCATGCAGCGCGGGGCGCCGTCTCCGGCGCTCAATTTTTCCGGCAAGCCGAGCGCTTCGCCTTCGACTGCGAGCTTCTCTTGCGATGGCCGCACCTACTGCTCGCAGATGACCTCATGCGCCGAGGCCACCTACTTCCTGAAGAACTGTCCCGGCGTGAAGATGGACGGCAACAACGACGGAGTGCCTTGCGAGCAGCAGTGGTGCCGTTGAAGAGGCATCAGCCGGATGCCGCACACAAAGCGCTCAGCGCGGACCGGCCTCTGCGTGAGCCAGACCATCCGCCCGAACCTGCAGCCATGGCCATCGCGCGCGGTACGACGCAGCTTTCGCATCGAACAGATCGCGATGCGGCATCAGCGGGTTCATCGTGAGCACGCCGTCGTACAGAATGGCGAGGCCGTTCGGCGCATAGAGCTCGCCCGGCCGGACACCGACGCAGGTCGCCGGAACGAGGAAGCGGTCGATTCCGTCGCAGGCGCTGCCCAGCGCCTCGTAGGGATGGCCGAAATACGATTCGTACCAGAGGTGAACCCGCGCCTGGTTCGATGCTTCGACCGTGATGCCGAGGTCGCCCAGCACTTCATCGACTCGCGCTTGCACGCGACGCTCGCCTTCATCGCTCGTGTCGTTGGCGTCGAAGTAGAAAAGGTCGTAGTCCTTGATGCCTGACTCAGGCTCGGCGCCGGACCGCAGGTTCCACACCGTTTGGAAGAGGCAGCCGGCGACCAGCCATCCGTCGGGGAGGTCCAGGGCGTTCCATCGCTCGAGGATTGCGCGGTTGTTGCGGTTCTTGAGGATGTCGGTGATGAAACGGTCTTGCATGGCGTGAAGGGAAACAGAGCCGGGCATGCGCGGCGGAATCTGGCGTGTGCGCGGCTACCAGTGGGGCTTTTCTTGCGGCAGGGCTAGAAAAGCCGGCACATGAGGTACAGGCCAGCTGCATCAAAGGCCCAAATCCAAACGGAAACGCCCACTGCAATGGAAACGAGCCCGAATCCTAGACGCCACCAGAGCCGCTTTGTTTTGTTGAGGCACAACTGAAGGACGAAGAGACCAATCAGCGACAGCACCCCAATTTGCAAGTAGAGGCCCCAGTTCACCCATCCTTCGGCGCACGAGTATTCGTGACCTATGCCAAAAGCGATTGCGACAAAGGCGAGATAGGTTGCCAGAGGAACTGCTATTGCGAGCAGCTTGTTGTTTTGGGAAATCCACCGCTTCATGATTTGCAGGTTTTTCGTACCCCACCAATTTGCAGACCTTCCCGCTTTGATGAGCAGGCTCGGTCTGGTAGCCGGCTTGGTGTCGCAGCCGGTTTTCTCAAAACGCATCTGAACTACACACCGTGCAATCGATGGCGAGTCGATGGAGCGTAGCACTCGGGCGGCCTCAGACCCAGAACGCCCGGCCTCAAATCGACGTCGATAGCATCGACCTGCAGGACAGTGATCCCGAGGTGCGCGGCGAGGCACTTGCAGGACTGGCGGAACGAGGTGATGCGAGAGCGATTGGCTATCTAGCGGAACACCTGGACGCCGATTGCCGCGTCTACGAATTGGATGCCGCGGAAAAGTTGGCGAGTCCATTGCTGCTGGATGCGCTGCAAAAGATTGCAGGCAACTTGATCGCGTCAGAGGTCGGTGGCTATTGGCTTGGTCGTCTGAAGGCGGCCATCGCCGCATGCACTGTGACTGCACATGCCAACGTGGCGGTGCTGGATGTCAGAAACCCGGTGCAGCACGCCAACGCACGGCGCCCGGGTATGGGCGAGCGTCCTTGAAGCACAGGAAGATTTCCACAACAGCATCTGCCACGAACCACTCGTCGGACTTGAGTGCCAGTTCGCCGGCACCAAACACAAGCAGGGTTCCGTCCGGAAAGATCGGGCTCGGCTTGTCGTGAAACGCCCTTTCCCGCTTTCCGGTTGCAGCATCGAAACGCTCCACCATGCAGGTTGCGCGGCCACCCGCCACCTGAACGTAGCTTCCGTCTTCAATCGTCAGCGATGCGTAGGAATGCCTTCCCGCACTCCAGAGTGCGCGCACTCTCTGTCGAATTTGCGCGTCCGTCGGGGCCACAAGTTCGGCAAAGTTCTGGCCTTCAAGGCACATTGTTTTCATGTGATAAGGAATTCGACACTTTGATTGCGTTGAGCGCCCGAAGCACCTTGTTTGCGATCGCTCCAGGCCCGGCACCGAATCCACGATTGCGCAGGCTTGTGTCCTGAACCGCAGTCATGTCTTCCCAGGTGTCCACCGACTCGACAACTCCGTGAGTTTCGTCAGTGTCGATGGCGAAGTCGATGAACCGCCCGTCTTGCGCGAGCAGCAAACCAAACAGCCGTGGCATTCCGGGGAAATCGATGTCCAGATCGACAACGATGGATTTCTCCCACTGAACACCTCGTTCAAGTCCGGCGACTCTGAGTGCTTCAGGAAGCGGATTCAGCCGCCAGTGCGTGGCTTCGTTTCGGATCGAAACCTCTGCCAAGGCGTTTTGCTCTTGCACGTTGAGTCTGCGATGGCGTGGCAGCGGCATAGGGACTAAGGGTCTGCGACGGCAGGCCTGTCTTTCATTCAGGTTGACTCCAAACCTTGGAAGCCGAAAACCAACAGCAAGTTGTTCGCAGGCATCGCATGCCGCTCGCGCAACGCGAGTCCTGCGCGGCGCGCCTCTGCCGCCACGTCTTCCAGGCGGCGGATGCCCCATGCGGCATTGCGGGCGCGCAGGTCTTCGTTGAACGCCATGTTGCTCGGCGCGGGGAGGACGTCGTCTTCGAAGTAAGGCCCGTAGGTGATCAACAACCCGCCAGGACGCAGATGCCGCGCGGCGCCTTGCATCAGGGCAGCACATGTGGGCCAAGGTGCGATGTGCAGCATGTTGGCGCAGTAGATGGCGTCGAACTTTTGTTCTTCCACTTCTCCCCCTTCAGCGAACGCATGTCCTGGCGATGGCCACTGGGGTGACATCACATCGAGCAGGAGCGGCGATCGGAGATTGGGAAGTGCGGCTTCCGCGACTCGGGTTGCGAGCGCGGGAAGCGCGCGAGGGTCTGCGTCGGTTGGTTGCCAGGTCCATTGGGGCATCGAGGCTGCGAACCAGGCGGCATGTTGGCCTGTGCCGGAGGCGATTTCCAGCGCGGTGGCGCGCAGGCCGAGGATGCGGGTCAATGCGTCGAGGATGGACTGCTTGTTGCGGTCGGCGGCCGGGCTGTAGGGGAGTTCGGGCATGCGGACTGGACTTGTATGGATGAGGTCTGAACAGTATCGGGGCAAGGTGACACAGGTGCTTGTGATCATCCGGCGAAGTCGGCATTGCAGCGATCGCGGTCTGTCGTGCGTCTGCAATTGACGTCCCCTTCTTGCTGGTGAACTGCCCTTCAACGCGGCTGCTCCGACTACCAGCGGGAAGAAAAGCTGGCCACAAAAGCCGGGGCGATTCAGTTCGCCCTGTGCTGTTAGCCTTACATGGTCGGCAGGGGCTCTGCCACGCCAACTCCGGCCATCGTGCCCAATTTTAGAAGTGAACTCACTATGACCAGCCCGCTGTACAACGCCTCCGTTCCCGTCATGCAGCAGATGCTGCGCGCCTTGTCCGACGTGCTCAAGAAGGCCGAAGACCACGCGACGCAAAAAAATATCGATGCCAATGCGCTGCTGCAGGCGCGGCTGTTCCCTGACATGTTTCCGCTGGTACGTCAGGTACAGATCGCCGCAGACTTCTCCAAGGGCATTACCTCCCGCCTGGCTGGCGCCGAGGTGCCGTCCTGGCCCGACACCGAGGTCAGCTTCGCCGACCTGCAAGCGTTGATCGCCAAAGCTTTGGCCCATATCGGCTCCTTCAAGTCTGAGCAATTTGATTCAAGCGAGAGCCGCGAGATCGTATTGCGCCCCGGCACCCCCAAGGAAAAGAAGCTGACCGCAGGCGCATATCTTCTGCACTATGGACTGCCGCAGTTTTTCTTCCACGTGACCACCACCTATGCCATCCTGCGCCACAACGGTATTGAGATCGGTAAGCGCGACTACATGGGTGCCTACTGACCCAAGGCAGACAGGAGTTCAGCCTCTCTGGCCACTGCGCTCGATAGCAACTAGAGCCTCCATCGCTGCGCGATTTCAGCTAACTGTGGATAGAGGCTTTATCTACCCCAATTTGCTTGGCGCCTGGTCAAAGCTGACCAAATGTCTGCTGCGTTAGTCTGTGAATTACACAGTCGACCCGTTGCGGGCGTTCGACGTTGGTCTGCTGATGGCGGTTATGCAGCGATTGCTGCCGGTGATGTCGGCCCCCTGAGTTCGCGGTCTTGGCCACGCAGCGGTCATTCATGCGCCCGTGTCATCTCGGACCCAGTGGCCGGTTTCAACGTAGTGCTGACCTCGGCCAATTCGGCGTGAACTTGCTTGCGGCTCAATGAACCCGCAGCACCTCAAACTGCTGTCGGATTAGAGCGGCCTGTATCGACACCTCATCACCTTCGCATTTGCCCAGCATGGCCCTGCCCAAAGGGGCTTCGCTGCTGATGACCTGAACGACCTGAGCGCCGCTGACCAACTTCATGCTGCCCCCATCCGGGCCGAGAAAGAGCAGTTGCTGCTTGTCGTCGGAATCGACCAGGCAGACCACCACGCCGAGCTGTATACCTTTGCTGGCGTCGTAGGGACGCGGGCGAAATTGGCGCCAAGTGGCCATCGCCTGGCGGATGGCTTCGGCGCGCCGAGCTTGGCCGGTGGCCAGGTAGGCGGCTTCGAGTCCCAAGGTGTCGTATTTGTTCTCGGCGATGTTCTCTTCGTGAGTCGCCGTTTCATGGGCCGCCCGCATTGCCTGTTCGGCTTGCAGCAGGTCTTCGGCGAGCCGTTCCAGCACCTGCTGTTGCAGCGCAAATTTATCCATGGCGAAAGGTAGGCATCTCGAACAAGCAGGGGGCAGGTCTTGATTATGAAAGGCTCCACCAGCCTTCGACGCTTCTATGGCTGCAGGTTAACTTCAGCTATGTGCCCATAAGCACCGTTCGCCGCCCGGTGTCGGACGGCAGCAGACAGTCTTGAGCCGACCTCCAGGCTACTGGCCAAACTCGAATTGCGCACGCATCACCGCGCGGCGGTGGCATTGCACAAAGCCCCGACAGTCCCCCGCCGAAGTTCACGATCAGCAGCGGAAGAAGCAGCAGCAATCAGTCGTCACCCCTGCCCAAACTCCCGCGCATGCTCCACCGCGTACTTGATCAGTTCCGCCTGCCCTTCGATCCCCAGCCGCCGCTTGATGCTCTGCCGGTGCGCCTCCACCGTGCGCACGCTCAGGCCCAGGTCGCGCGCAATCTGCTTGCTCGATTCGCCCCGGCCTAGCGCGGTGAGGATCTCGCTCTCGCGCGGCGTGAGCAGCGGGCGCGGCGCCTGGTTGCGAAACAATTTCTTCGACACGGCCGGGCTCAGGAAGGTGCCACCCGCCGACACCGCCTCGATCGCAGCCACGATCTCTGCCGCGGGCGCGTCCTTCAGCACGTAGCCGCGCGCGCCTACCTGCATCGCCTTCTGCACGTACTCGGGGTTGTCGTACATGCTGAGCATCACGATGTGCGGCGCGGGATGCGACGGTGGAGGATCACGTTGCAGCACCAGCGCAGCAAGGTCGATGCCGTTCATGTCCTTCATGCCGACGTCGACCAGCATGAGGTCGCACCGCAGCGTGTCGAGCAGCGCCAACGCCTCGGCGCCGCTGCCGGCCTCGCCGACGATCTCCAGGTTGGGCATGGCGCCCAGGCGCGCGCGCAGCCCGTCGCGCACGAGCGGGTGGTCGTCCACGATGAAGAGGCGGATGGGCTTCTGGCGCGGTTGTGTGGGCGGTGCTGATGCGGCTGTCATTCCGGCCTCGCGCTGCGGGCCGGCACTTCGGCCTCGATGGATGTGTGGCCGCGGCCCGAGCGCATTGCAAGGCGCCCGCCGATGGCCTCGATGCGCTCGCGCATGTTGCGAAGGCCTATGCCGTGGCTCGGGTCGAGCTGCATGGCCTCGACGTCGAAGCCCACGCCGTCGTCGCTCACCTCCAGCCGCACGGCCTCGTCGGTGAAGCCGAGCGAGATGTGCACGCGGTGCGCCTCTGCATGCTTGCGCACATTGGTGAGCGCCTCCTGCGTCACGCGAAAGAGCGCGGTCTTGGTCTCCTGCGAGAGCTCGAAGGGCTCGCCCTCGACCATGATGGATGCATCGATGCTCCCTTCATCGCCGAACTCTTGCCCCAGGCGCTCCAGCGCGGCGGGCAGGCCCAGCGTGTCGAGCAGCGCGGGGCGCAGGCGGTGCGAGATGCGGCGCACTTCGATGAGCGAATCGTTGAGCCGCTGCAGCGCCTTGCCGAGCGCGGGCGGCGTGGGTTGCTGCTCGCGGGCCAGCGCATCGACGGCGGATTCGATCAACAGCTTGGCCGACACCAGCGTCTGGCTGGTGCCGTCGTGCAGCTCGCGCGCGAGGTGGCCGCGCTCTTCTTCCTGCGACTGCACCACGCGCCGCGCGAGCAGGCGCAGCTTGGCCTCGGCCACGCGGTGTTCGCTGAGGTTCAGGAACACGCCGGCCGCGCTCACCACGCCGAGGCACAGCGCGGCGATGCCGGCGATCCACAGCAGCGTGGCGGTGACGTTGGCGTTCATCTGCTTGTCGAGCGCGTCCATGGTGGACTCGATGTCGTCCAGGTACAGGCCGGTGCCGACCATCCAGTTCCAGCGCGGCAGTGCCGTCACGTAGCCGAGCTTGGGCGCCATCTGCGCGCTGGAGGGCTTGCGCCATTCGTACTCGACGTAGCCCCCGCCGTTTTCCTTGGCGCCCTTGATGAGGTCCTGGATGGTGAAGCGGCCGCGCGAATCGCTCATGCCCCAGAGGTTCTGGCCGACCAGCTCAGGCTGGCGCGAATGCATGAGCGAGTTGCCTTCGAGGTCGTACACGAAGAAGTAGCCGTCGTCGCCGTAGTCGAGCGCGGCCAGGCGGCGCAGGGCCTCGTTGCGGGTGGCTTCGTCGTCGAGGCCGGAGTCGTACAGCGGCCGCAGGTTGCTCACGGCCAGTTCGACATAACTGCGCAACTCGCTGCGGCGTTGGGCCATGTAGCTGTGCTCGACAAGGGCGCGCTCGCGCTGGGCCAGGTCGTGCTCCTGGTGACGCACCGCGAGCGCCACGAGCACCAGTGCGACGAGCAAGGGAGCTACGGCCAGCGCGACGATCTTGGTGCGGAGGTTCATGGGGGGAGAAGGCTACCACCGGGGGCAAGGAGGCGGTTTCGCGGCGCGTCGCTCCCGGAGCGCGGCTAGCGTTCGGGGTTCTCGTGCGGCAGGAGACCGCGCTCGCTCAAGGCATCCAGAAGCGCCTCCTGATCGGCCCCGCCTTCCAGCAACAGATCGAGGCTCTTTCCCGCCTTCGGTCGAATGGCAAGAAAGTCGAATTCGTAGCCGAGGCCCTTGGCACGGCGATGGCTGACGCGGGCCTGGCGCAAGTCGATCTGCCAATCTCCATCGATGCTGCGCAGCTGGGTGTTGTCGAGCTGGAAGGCACGCACTCGCGAATGCGAAAAGGTGCTGATCCGCGAGAAAGGGATGGCCCAGACCAGCCAGGCGATCATTGGCAGCAGCACGCAGAGCGCCACCACCGTCTTCAGGAATCCGACGTCAGGTGCATGGAGCAGCATCGCGATGCCCGCAGCGCCCGCCAACGCATATCCCGCCCAGACCCAGGCAAGAAAACACCGCCAGCAAAACAGCATGGCACGGCTTTGCAGGATGCCCTTGGGCATCGCCCCGGCGTTGCTTCTCTGCGCGAGATAGTGGTTGAAGACCGGCACCAGTTCATCGACCGGCGCCGTCAGCATCAGCTTCTTGAATGGCCGCGTGTGAACGATCAGGTAGTTGTCGCTGTCGGGAATTCCCTCGAGGCTCAGCACGTCGATCCATTCGACGCACCCGAGTCCTTGCACCGAGAAGCCTTCCTCGCCGATGTCGACCAGGGTTTTTTCGTTGAACAGCTTCGGTCGGCTTTTCGCCAGGCGCAGCCAATGGGTCTCGACCCAGATCCATGCGCGCACGACGAACACCAGGCCCACCAGCCACGCAGCGAAGAGCCCGATCATGGCCACCATGCCCAGCGCGATGTACCAGCCCGTCGCATCCGGGTCGATAAGCCACGCGGCGCCGACGAAAATCAACGCGGTGTAGGCCGCACACAGCAACAGGATGGGCCAGATACCGCTCGCGTCGGGTTGGGTGACCTGGATGCGCTGTGAAAAAACCGGGGCGCTCATTGCGTACCGTTGGCCACGGACACAGATCCACGCCGGAACTCCGTGAAGTACAGCAGCAAAGCCATCGACACGAACCCGCCACCCAGCAGGCACAACCCGGTCCACCCATGAAAGGCATACACCGCAGCCGCAATCCCCGAAGCCACCGCCGCGCAGATGAAGATGAAGGTCATGAAGAGGCCGTTGAGCCGCCCGCGCAGCTCCGGCGCCAGCATGAACAGGCTGCGGAAGTTCAGCACCTGGCACAGCTGCACCGCCCCGTCGAGCAGGATGCCCGCCGCGACCAGTCCGGCCAGCGAATGGAAGTGCATGGCGACCGCGCCCAGCACGAAGGACAGCAGCGCGACGACGATGGCCACGCCCGTCGCGGGACGCGTCAACCCCCTGTCGGCCAGCCGCCCTGCCACCGGCGCCATCAAGGCGCCCGCCGCGCCCGCGAGCGCGAAGAGACCGATGCCCCGCTGACCCATGCCGAACTCATGCACCAGCGCCAGCGGCACGGCCGTCCAGAAGGCCTGGAAGCCCGCGAACATCATTCCCTGGTACCACCCGCGCCGGCGCAGCAGCGGCGTGTTCCATACGATGCCCGGCAGCGACGCCATGGTGCGCGCATAGCCGATGGACGCATGCGGCCGTCGCTCGGGCAGCACGCGCCACAGCACGGCGATGAGCAACGCCATGAGCACCGCCGAGATCCAGAACAGCGCACGCCAGCCGAGGCTGGCGGCCACGATGCTGGCAAAGGGCCGCGCCAGCATGATCCCGCCCAGCAGGCCCGCCATGATGTTGCCCACCACCTTGCCGCGCGTGGCCTCGGGCGCCAGGTGCGAGGCGAAGGGCAGCAGCACCTGCGCCGCGACCGCGCAGGCGCCGACCACGAACGAAGCCGCGAGAAAGGTCACGGCCGAATTAGAGAGCGCGATGCCCACGAGCCCGATGACCGCGCCGAACAGCGCACCGACGATCAGCCGCCGGTTCTCGACCACGTCGGCCAGCGGCACCAGCAGCAACAGGCCGGCGCCGTAGCCCAGCTGGGTTAGCGTCATGATCAGGCCGGCCAGGCCCGCATGGAGCTGCAGGGTGTCGGAGATGGGGCCGATCAGTGGCTGGGCGTAGTAGATGTTGGCCACGCACAGGCCGCAGGCCACGGCGAAGACGAAGGTCAGCGCGGGCGTGAGGCCGACGGCGGGAGGATGGGCGGTGCTGGAGGCGGAAGACACAAGGCGGGTTTCTGCAGGCGCGGGGTCGATCAATGCAGGCTGGTCGGCCGGCCCGAGGCCACCCAGGCGTCGAGCCCGCCGGTGAGCGGCAACGCACGCCGTGCCCCGCGCGCCAGCAGCACGCGCGCGGCCTGGGCGGCCGACACTTCGTTGGGGCAGTTGCAGTACAGCACCACGTCGCGGTTCGGGTCGATCTGCAGATCAAGGTGCCGGTGCTGCAGCGCCTTGAGCGTGTAAGGCAGCGCGCCCGGAATGCGGCGTGGATCGACCTGCACGCCAGCCTTGCCGCGCACGTCGATGATCAATGGCGGCTCCTCGCCGCTCAGCAGTTCGTGCAGTTCCTCAACCGAGATGCGCGGCATGCCGGTCAGGCGCATGAAGGCGCGGCGGCGCCAGTAGCGCACCGCAAGAATCACGAGCAACAGCACCGCCACGGCCGCGGTCGCGATGCCGCCGGCCTGGGCCAGGATGGCGAGCACTTCCTGTATCTGGTCGCGGAAGGCCCAACCGAGGCCGAGGAACAGGCCCGTCCAGATGAGCGCCGCGCCCACGTCGAAACCGATGAAGCGCCGCACCGACATGCCCAGCGCACCCGCCATCGGCGGCGCGACCACCGAGACGCCCGGTACGAACTTGGCGGCCACGAGCGACATGCCGCCCCAGTCGGTGATGAGCGATTCCCCGCGCCGCACGCACGAGTCGGGCGACAGCGAGATGCGGCACAGAAGGCGCATGAAGCGGTAGCCGAAGCGCCGGCCCGCATAGAACCAGGCCCCGTCGCCCAGCAGGTTGGCGACGACCGCGGCCAGCACCACGCCGACGACCGACACATCGCCCGCCGCCAGCAGCGCGCCCGTGACTACCAGCACCGCGGCCGCCGGCACGGGCAGGCCCAGGCGTGCGGCAAAGCTGGCGACGAACACCACCAGGATCGCGTTCTGCACCAGCAGCGACATCAGCTGCGCCATGCCAGCCTTTCGGTCGATGCAGGGGTGAGACGCGGAGTGGGAGCGGGGTTCATGCGAACCCCGATTGTCCGGCATGCCACAAGAACGTACCGGGCGCAGGCCATTTGAAACCGCCGTTTCAGCCGGTCCGCGAGACGCTGAAAGCGAAGGTGTTCACTCCGCCTTCGCTTGACGCGCTGACCTGCCCGCCGTGCATGCTCGCCACCGCCTTGACGATGGCCAGGCCCAGGCCGTGGCCGTGGTGCTCGCCGCCGTCGTTGCGGGCCGCATCGACGCGGTAGAAGCGGTCGAACAGGTGCTGCAGGTGCTCCGCGCCGATCGGGGTGCCGGGGTTCGACACGGCGATCCACGTCGCGCCGGGCGCTTCGCGCAGCGTGACGGTGATCTGCGCGCCGGGTGGCGAGTGCTCGATGGCGTTCTGCAGCAGGTTCGACATGGCGCGGCGGAACAATGCGCTCTCCAGCCGCGCCTCGGCCTGCACGTCGCCCGCGATGCCGACCTGCGAGCCGCTTTCGTCGAGCACGAACTCGAAGAAGTCGATGGTCTTTCGCACCTCCTGCGCCACGGGCGTGAGCACCAGGCCGGTGGCCACCTCGCCGCGGTCGGCGCGCGCCAGGAAGAGCATGTCGTTGACGATGGAGCGCAGCCGCTCCAGGTCTTCGAGGTTGGCCTGCAGCACCTCCTCGAAATCGCCCGCGCTGCGCTGGCGCGAGAGCGCCACCTGCGTGCTGCCGATGAGGTTGGCCAGCGGCGTGCGCAGCTCGTGCGCCACGTCGGCGTTGAAGGCCTCGAGCTGGCCGTACGCCTCTTCGAGCCGACTGAGCGCGCCGTTGAAGGCCTCGGCGAGCGCGGAGAGTTCGACCGGCAGCGCCGTCGTCTGCAGGCGCTGCGACAGCGTCTTGGGCCGCAGCGCCTGCGCCTCCTTCGACAGGCGCTCCAGCGGCTGAAGCCCGAGCCGCGCGATCCAGTAGCCCGCCAGCGCCACCACCAGCACCGCACCGAGGCCGAGCACCACCAGCGCGGAGAGGAAGGCCTCGCGGGTGTGCGTGTAGGGGGTCGAGTCGCTCCCGATGATCAACCGCACGGCCGGCCGGTCTTCCAGCGGCCCGATGTGGACCGACAGCGTGCGCAGCGGCTGCACATGGCCCGGGAGGATGATGCTGCCGCGGCCGTCGGGGTCGTGGGTCATGCGCTCGATCTCGGCCAGCCCCTTGCCGTACTGGAAGCGCGGGTCGTCGCTCAGCACCCAGAAGCGCACGCTGCCGTCCTCGGGCGTGAGGGTGTCCATCTTGGCCTGCACCCGCGCCCAGCGGTCGACGGTGCCGATGTGCTCGATGGAGTACTGCGTGTTCTTGAGCGCGATCCGCAGCTCGTCGTACTGGTGGCGGTCGAGCTCGCGTGCGAGCACGCCGTGCAGCGCGGCACCGGTCAGCGCGAAGGTCGCCATGGCCACGAGCGCGAACATGATGACCAGCCGCGCGGTGATGGAGCCCTTCACCAGCTTCACAGGGCGCCGCCCTCCCCCTGGGCTTCGTTCTCCGTATCTCTCAACTCCATCACATAGCCCATGCCGCGGATGGTGTGCAAGAGCTTGGGGCTGAACGGCACGTCGATCTTGTCGCGCAGCCGCTTGATCGCGACCTCCACCACGTTGGTGTTGCTGTCGAAGTTCATGTCCCACACCAGCTCGGCGATGGCGGTCTTCGAGAGGATCTCGCCCTGCCGCCGCGCCAGCACCGCAAGCAGCGCGAACTCCTTGGCCGTGAGGTCGATGCGCGTGCCGCCGCGAAAGGCCTTGCGCGCGAGCAGGTCGATCTGCAGGTTGGCGATGCGCAATTGCACCGGCTCTTGCTTGCGGCCGCGCCGGTTGAGCGCCTGCAGGCGGGCCAGCAGTTCGAGGAACGAGAAGGGCTTGATGAGGTAGTCGTCCGCGCCTTCGTGCAGGCCCTTGATGCGGTCTTCGACGCGGTCGCGCGCGGTGAGCATGATGACCGGCGTTTCCTTGACGGCGCGCAGTGCGCGCAGCACCGCGAAGCCGTCCTGCCCCGGCAGCATGACGTCGAGCACGATCACGTCGTACTCATGGGTGAGCGCGAGGTGCTGGCCGTCGATGCCGTTGTGCGCCATGTCGACCGTGCAGCCCTGCTCGGTCAGCCCCTTGGAGAGGTAGTCCGCGGTTCTCAGCTCGTCTTCGACAATCAGGATCTTCATGCTTTCGTCTCGCTCCATTCGGCGGGCACCTAACCCTGCGCTTCGGCCACCGGCGGGGTCTCTTCACCGTTCCTTGCGGCCTTGCGGGCCTTGCGCGCTTCCTTGCGGCGCAGGTACCAGTAGTGCGCGCGGTCCAGGTACAGGTAGACCACCGGCGTGGTGAACAGGGTGAGCGCCTGCGAGAGTATCAGCCCGCCGACCATCGCGTAGCCCAGCGGCCGGCGCAGCTCCGAGCCCGAGCCGTGGCCCAGCATCAGCGGCAGGCCCGAGAGCAACGCGCACATCGTCGTCATCATGATCGGGCGGAAGCGCAGCAGGCACGCCTGGTAGATCGCCTCCTGCGGCGCCATGCCCTGCTCGCGTTCGGCCTTGAGCGCGAAGTCGATCATCATGATTCCGTTCTTCTTCACGATGCCGATGAGCAGGATGATGCCGATCAGCGCGATCACGCTGAGGTCGTAGCCCCCCGCCATCAGGATCAGCAGCGCGCCCACCCCGGCCGATGGCAGCGTCGAGAGAATCGTGAGCGGGTGGATGTAGCTCTCGTACAGCAGGCCCAGCACGATGTACACCGCCACCAGCGCCGCGGCGATCAGGTAGGGCTGCGAGGACAGCGAATCCTGGAAGGCCTGCGCCGTGCCCTGGAACGAACCGCTCAGCGACTGCGGAATGCCCATCTCGGCCTGCGCCTTGTTGATGGCGTTGACCGCATCGCCCAGCGCATGGCCCGGTGCGAGGTTGAACGAAATCGTCACCGCCGGGAACTGGCCCTGGTGGCTGATCGACAGGTACGCGGTCTTGCTGGTGTCCACCTTCACGAAGGTGGAGAGCGGCACCTGCTGGCCGGTGAGCGGCGAGGTGAGGTACAGCTTGCTGAAGAGCGCCGGGTCCTGCTGCAGCGCGGGCGTCACCTCCAGCACCACGTGGTAGCTGTTGAGCTGCGTGAAGTACTGCGCCACCTGGCGCTGGCCGATGGCGTCGTACAGCGTCGCGTCGATGGTCGCGGGCGAGATGCCGAAGCTCGACGCGCGGTCGCGGTCGATGGTCAGCACGGCCGAGGCGGCGGCGTTCTGCTGGTCGGAGGCGAGGTCGGTGATCTCCGGAATCTGGCGGAAACGCGCGAGCAACTTGGGCGCCCAGGTGTTGAGCTCGTCCAGGTTCGAGTCGGTCACCGTGTACTGGTACTGCGTGCGCGACGAACGGCCGCCCACGCGGATGTCCTGCCCCGCCTGCAGGAACAGGTTCACGCCCTGCACCTTGGCCAGCTGCGGACGCAGCCGCGTGATGATCTCGTCGGCGCTCGCGGTGCGGCCTTCGTCCTTGGGCTTGAGGTTGATGTAGAAATTGCCGGTGTTGAAGGTGGACGAGCTGCCGTTCATGCCGAAGGCCGAGACGTCCGGGTCCTTGCGCACCACGTCGGCCAGCTCCAGCATGCGCGCGTTCATCGAGGCGAAGGAAGCGTCCTGCGCCGATTCGGCAAAGCCCGAGATGAAGCCGGTGTCCTGCTGCGGGAAGAAGCCCTTGGGAATGACCGCGAACAAAAATCCCGTGGCCGCCACCGTGGCGATGAAGACCATCAGCGTGATGAACTGGTGGTCGAGCACCACATGCAGGCCGCGCTTGTAGCCGTTGAGCATCGCGTCGAAGCCGCGCTCGAACAGCAGGTACAGCCGGCCGTGCTTGCGCGCATGCTCGTTCTTCAAAAAGCGCGAGCACAGCATCGGCGTGAGCGTGAGCGAGATGACCACCGACACCACGATGGTCAGCGTGACCGTCACCGCGAACTCGCGGAACAGCCGCCCCACAATGCCGCCCATGAGCAGCAGCGGAATGAACACCGCAATCAGCGACACCGAAATCGAGATGATCGTGAAGCCGATCTCGCCCGCGCCCTTGTAGGCGGCCTCCAGCGGCGACATGCCTTCTTCGACGTAGCGGTAGATGTTCTCCAGCATGACGATGGCGTCGTCCACCACGAAGCCGACCGCGATGGTGAGCGCCATGAGCGAGAGGTTGTCGAGGCTGTAGCCCAGCAGGTACATCACCGCCACCGTGCCCAGCAGCGCGAGCGGCACCGTCACGCTCGGGATCAACGTGGCCGGCACGTTGCGCAGGAACACGAAGATCACCGCCACCACGAGCGCGATGGTCAGCAGCAGCGTGAACTCCACGTCGAGCACCGAGGCGCGAATGGTCTGCGTGCGGTCGACCAGCGCGTTGACTTCGACGGTCGGCGGAATGGAAGCCTTCAGGCGCGGCATCGCGGCGTTGATGCGGTCCACCGTCTCGATCACGTTCGCGCCCGGCTGCTTGGTGATGGCCAGCACGATGGAGCGGCCGTTCTGGATGGTGTTGCCCTCAGCGGCAGCGGCGCCTGCGTAGGCCCAGCCGGCGATCTTCGCGTTCTCGGGACCGTCGATGGCCACGCCCAGGTCGCGCACGCGGATCGGCGCGCCGTTGCGGTAGGCCAGGATCACGTCGTTCCACGGCTGCGCCTTGAGCAGCTGGTCGTTGGTGTAGACGGTGAAGCTCTGGTTCGGCCCGTCGATGGTGCCCTTGGGCGCGTTCACCGTGGCTGACGAGAGCACCGTGCGCACGTCTTCCAGGCTGAGACCGAGCGCGGCGAGCTTGGCCGGGTCGAGTTGCACGCGCACCGCGGGCTTCTGCGCACCACCGATGTTGACCAGCCCCACGCCCGCGATCTGCGAGATCTGCTGCGCGAGGATGTTGTCGGCGTAGTCGTTCACCTCGGTGAGCGGCAGCGTCTTCGACTGCACCGAAAGAATGAGGATCGGCGAATCGGCCGGATTCACCTTGCGAAAGCTCGGCGGGCTCGGCAGGTTGGCGGGCAGCTGCCCGGTGGAGGCGGTGATGGCCGCCTGCACGTCGAGCGCGGCGGCGTCGATGTTGCGGTCCAGGTCGAACTGCAGCGTGATCTGCGTGGAGCCCAGGCCGCTGGTCGAGGTCATCTGCGACAGGCCGGCGATCAGCGAGAACTGCCGCTCCAGCGGCTGCGCCACGTTGGAGGCCATGGTCTCCGGGCTTGCGCCCGGCAGGTTGGCCGACACCTGGATCGTCGGAAAGTCGACCTGCGGCAGCGGCGCCACCGGCAGCAGCGGAAACACCGCCGCACCGACCAGCAGGATGGCCAGCGCGAGCAGCGTGGTGCCGATGGGGCGCTTGATGAATCCGGCAGAGATGCTCAATTGCCGCTCCCGGTGGTGGCCGCGATCTGCGCCGCGTTGCCGGTCTTGGCGACAGCTGGCGGCTCGACGATGGCGGCGCCCTCGCGCAGCTTGTACTGGCCATCGACCACGACGCGCTGGTCGGCGGCCAGGCCCTTGTCGATCACCGCCACGCCGTCGGCGATCTGCAGCACATGCACCGGCACATTGCTGGCCTTGTTCTGTGCATCGATGAGCCAGGCGTAGGTGCCGTCCTGTCCGCGCTGCACGGCGGCGGCGGGCACGGTGAGCGCGCCCTGCCGGCGGTCGAGCTGCAGTTGCACGTTGACGTACTGGCCCGGCCACAGCGCGTGCTGCGGATTCGCGAAGCTGCCCTTGAGTTGAACCGTGCCGTTGGTGGTGTCGATCTGGTTGTTCAGCAGGATGAGCTTGCCGGTGCCGAGCATCTGGTTGCCGGCGCGGTCGTATGCCACCACCGCCAGCGGCTGGTTGCTTTGCTGCTGCACGCGGTTGATGTCCTGCACAGCGTCTTCAGGCAGCGTGAATTGCACGGCGATGGGGTCGATCTGGTTGATGACGACCAGCCCGTTGGTGTCGGCCGCATGGACGATGTTGCCGGGGTCGACCAGCCGTGCGCCGACGCGGCCGTTCATCGGCGAGACGATGCGGGTGAAGCTCAGCTGCACCTCGGCGTACTGCACCTGCGCAGCATCGGTCTGCACGGTGGCTGCGAGCTGGTTGACGAGGGCCTTCTGCGTGTCGACCTGCTGCTGCGTGGCGGCGTCCTGCGCGATGAGCGTGGTGTAGCGCGCCAGGTCTGCGCGGGCGTTGGCGAGCTGGGCTTCGTCCTTCGCCTTTGTGGCCTGCGCCTGCGCAAGTTGGGCCTGCAGCGTGCGCGGATCGAGCTGCGCGAGAAGTTGCCCTGCCTTCACGTCCTGCCCTTCGGTGAAGCCGACCTTGTCGAGCTGCCCGTCGATGCGCGCCTTGACGGTGACCGTGGCCATCGAGGCGACGGTGCCGATGCCCGAGCGGTAGACCTGCACGTTCTGCGGCGTGACGCGCGCGGTGGTCACCTGCACCGGCGGCGTCTTCGGCGCTTCGGGCTTGGCGCCGAAGGCCTTGCTGTGGTTGAGCGCCCAGGCGCCGCCGCCCAGCACGATCACGAGCGTGGCGGCCGCGACCCAGGTCGAGCGGCGCTGAAGAGGAGCTTGGGTTGTGGTCGTCGTCATGGCATCAATTTCCGGAAGTCGTGGCGGTTGCGGCGGTGGCCGTCCAGCCGCCGCCCGTGGCTGCGATCAGCGAGACGCTGGCTGCGAGCTGGCGGCCAAGCAACTGCGCGGCCGTGCGCTGGTTGGTGAGGGAAAGCTGCTGCGCCGTCACCACGCTGAGGTACGTGGCGGTGCCGGCGCGGTACTGGCTCAGCGCGAGGCGCTCCGCCAGCTGCGAGGCCTGCACGGCCTGCGCCTGCAGCGCGGCTTCGCGGTCGAGCACGCGCAGGGTCGCAAGGTTGTCCTCGACCTGCTGGAAGCCGCCGAGCACAGTCTGCTTGTATTGCGCGACCGAGGCGTCGTAGGTGGCCACGGCCTGGTCGGTGTGGGCCTTGCGCAGGCCCCCGTCGAATACGGTCTGCGCGAGCGCGGCGCCCAGCGACCACACCCGGCTGGGCGTGTTGAAGAGCGAGGCGAGATTCCCGGCGCTGAAGCCGCCGCTCGCGCTCAGCACGATCTGCGGGTAGTACGCGGCCTTGGCAACGCCGATGTTGGCGTTGGCGGCCTGCACGCGGCGCTCGGCGGCGGCGATGTCGGGGCGGCGTTCGAGCAGTTCGGAGGGCAGGCCCGTGGGGGTGACGGGCAGCTGCACGCGCAGCGCGTCGGTGGATGAGAGCGATGCGGCCGTCGTCTGTGCCGATGGCGCGAGCGGCGGCAGCCTGAAGGACGCAGGCGCCTGCCCCGTCAGCACGGCGACGGCGTGTTCGAGCTGGCTGCGCTGGGCTTCGAGATCGACGGCTTGCGCTTCGGCGGTCTTGAGCTGGCTTTCCGCGAGCGCCACGTCGGAACGCAGCACCGTGCCTGCGGCGTACTGGTGCTGCGTGAGCTCGAGCGCCTTGGCGTAGGCCGTGGTGGTGCTGGCATATAGGTCGCGCTGCAGGTCGATGACGCGGATCTGCAGGTAGTCCTGCGCGAGCGTGGTCTGGATGCTGAGGCGGGCGCCGGCCAGGTCATCGGCGCTGGCTTGCACGTCGGCATTGCCGGCTTCGACGGAACGGCGCACCGCGCCCCACAGGTCGGGCTCCCAGCTGGCGGCCAGGCCGAGGGTGTCGGTGGTGCCTCGCTTGACGGCGCCGGTGCTGTTGGTCTGGGCGCGGTTGGCGCCTGCGTCGAGTCCCACGGTCGGGAAGAAGCCTGCGCGTGCGGCGGCGGCGATGGCCTGTGCCTCGCGGTACTGGGCTTCGGCGACGCGGATGTTCTGGTTGGCGGCATTGGCCTGCACGACCAGCGCGTTCAGCGTGGTGTCACCGTAGGCCTCCCACCAGGGATGGCTCGCGTCGATGGCCTGCGGCGTGGCGGTCTTCCAGGGGCCGGTTTCCTTGTAGGCGACCGGCAGGTCCATGGAGGGCCGCACGTAGTCAGGGCCGACGGCGCAGCCTGCGAGCAGCAGTGCGGCGAGAGCGACGGCTGTCGCTTTGGGTGAGGGGGAAGTGGCGAAGAGAACCATGGTGGGTTCACTCTAGGAACCCGGCTCCAACCCTTCGCTGTCGACTAACTGACAGTTCTGACAGTTTCCGGTTTTGCTCCCTCCCCTCCCGGGGGAGGGCTGGGGTGGGGGCTCGCGGCGTATCAAGCACCAGCGGCTGGTCAAAGGCCGCGCGCCCCCATCCCAGCCTTCCCCCGGAAGGGGAAGGAGCAATACCTTCAGCGCGGCGCGTCGCCCTTGCGGTACTCGGCGGTCAGCTCATCGAGCTTCTGCTTGAGCGCCGTATCGAGCTTGTATTCGGCCGCCGCGATCGTCGCATCGAGCTGCTCCGGCCGGCTCGCACCGAGCAGCGGCGCGGTGATCAGCGGGTTCGCCATCACCCATGCCACCGCCAGCGTCGCGAGCGGCACGCCCGCCTCGTCGGCCAGCTTGTGCAGCTGCGTCACCGTATTGAAGCTGCGTTCGTTCCAGTAGCGGTCCTGGTACATGCCGCCGGCCGTGCCGAGCGTGAAGCGGGTGTTCTCCTCGGGCTTGGCGCCCGGCTTGTACTTGCCGGTGAGCAGGCCACCGGCCAGCGGGTTGTAGGGAATCACGCCCAGGCCCTCTTCGCTCGCGAGCGGCAGCAGCTCGCGCTCGATCTCGCGGAACAACAGGCTGTAGCGCGGCTGCACCGACACGAAGCGCGTGAACCGGTGCAGGTCAGACTTGCCGAGCGCACGGGCCAGCCGATAGGCCAGGAAGTTCGACACGCCGATGTAGCGCGCACGCCCCGACTTCACGATGATGTCGAGCGCCTCGAGCGTCTCTTCGAGCGGTGTCTCGCGGTCGTCCATGTGCAGCTGGTACAGGTCGACATGGTCGGTCTTCAGCCGCTTGAGCGAGAGGTCGATGGCATCGAGCAGGTGCTTGCGCGATGCGCCCTGGTCCCAGGGATTGGGGCCGACTTTGTTCACCGCCTTGGTGGCGACGACGAAGCGGCGGCGGCCCGCGGGGCCTTGCTTCTCGAGCCAGTTGCCGATGATTTCCTCGGTGCGGCCGGTGGTCTCGACGGTGCCGCCGAGCGGATACACGTCGGCGGTGTCGAGGAAGTTGATGCCGCCTTCGGCCGCCTTGTCGAGGATCTGGTGCGACACCGTCTCGTCGGTCTGCAGGCCGAAGGTCATGGTGCCGAGGGCGAGGCGGGACACGGTCAGGCCCGTGCGGCCGAGACGGGTGGTGGGAATGCTCATGAAGGGCGCGCTCCGGGGATGAGGGAGTAGAGGAGGAAGGGCGGCGGCCATCATAGGCACGGCCGCGCAATCCTGCAGGCGCCGGAGATTTCAGGCGCGCGAAGTGCGCGCCGGCGATGCTACGAAGCGCTAGTCGCGCGCTGGCCGGCGCCGGGGCGCGAATCGGCCCGCGCACTCATCACGCCCCAGCCGAAGATGCCGATGCCCGCGAGCGCGAGCAAGGCGCCGACCCAGCCGGTGGAGGTCCAGCCCAGGCCGGCCGAGATGGCCACGCCGCCAAGCCACGCGCCGAGCGCATTGGCCATGTTGAAGGCCGAATGGTTGAGCGCGGCGGCGAGGGTCTGCGCATCGCCCGCCACGTCCATCAGGCGAATCTGCAGCGCCGGGCCGATGGCCACGGTGGTGCCGATGAGGAACACGCCGATGGCGGCCGTGACCACGTGCTGCGCCGCGAAGGTGAAGAGCGCGAGCACCAGCACCGCATACACGAGCACGCCGGCGATGGTGCGCATCAGCGACTTGTCGGCCAGCCGCGAGCCCACGATGTTGCCGGTGACCATGCCCAGGCCGAACAGCGCGAGCACGAAGGGCACGTTGTGCACCGACAGGTGGGCCACTTCAGTGAGCGTGGGCTTGATGTAGCTGAACACCGCGAACATGCCGCCGAAGCCGATGGCGCTGATGCCGAGTGTGAACCACACCTGCTTGCGCTTGAACGCGCCGAGTTCGCGCCACGGGCTGGCTCCGGCCGCGGCGGCGATGTCGGGCACGTCGCGGCGCACGAGCACGATGGCCAACAGCGCGATCAAGCCGACGAACACGAAGGCCGCGCGCCAACCGAAGAACTGGCCGAGCCATGCGGCGATGGGCACGCCGACCAGCGTGGCGCCGGTGAGGCCGAGCATCACGAGGCCCACGGCGCGTGCACGGCGTCCGGGCGGCGCGAGCGTCGCGGCCACGAGCGCGGCCACGCCGAAGTAGGTGCCGTGCGGCAGGCCCGTGGCAAAGCGCAGCAGGCTCAGCGATAGATATCCCGGCGCCATCGCGCTCGCGAAGTTGCCGGCGGCGAACACAGCCATCATCGCGATCAGCAATGCGCGGCGGCCCCAGCCTGCCGCGAGCACGGCGAGTACCGGGGCGCCGACGACCACGCCGAGCGCATAGGCGCTGATGACATGGCCGGCCTGCGGAATGGTGACGTCGATGTCGCGCGCGACCTCGGGCAGCAGGCCCATGATCACGAATTCGCCCGTGCCGATGGCGAAGCCGCCGACGCCGAGCGCGAGCACGGCCCGCAGGAAATTGACGGGCGCAGGCGAAGGGGAAGAAACGGGAATGGCAGTGTCCGCGCTGTCCGGCGCGGGTGGGGAGGCGTTCAAGGCCAGGCTCCTGGGAGGGGTGCCCGGCGGCGACGGGCAGGCCCGAATTTTAGGGTAAACCCTGAAATCGACCGATACGCAGATGCCAATGCCCCGGTATCGGCAGGGCCTGGAGCAGCCCTTTCCCGAAGATCAGATCGCCACGAGCTGGCGCACGCCCTGCGCTTCCATGTCCTTACCCAGGCCGCGCGCAATGACCTCGCCGCGCTCCATCACCAGGTAGTCGTCGGCCAGTTCCTGTGCGAAGTCGTAGTACTGCTCGCACAGCACGATGGCCATGTCACCACGATCGGCCAGCATGCGGATCACGCGGCCGATGTCCTTGATGATGCTGGGCTGGATGCCTTCGGTGGGCTCGTCGAGGATGAGCAGCTTGGGCTTGGGTGCGAGGGCGCGTGCGATGGCGAGTTGCTGTTGCTGGCCGCCGGAGAGGTCGCCGCCTCTCCTGTTGATCATCTGCTCGAGCACGGGGAACAGTTCGAACAGTTCCGAAGGAATGGGGGTGCTGCCGCTCTTGTAGGCGAGCCCCATGCGCAGGTTCTCTTCGACCGTGAGCCTCGCGAAGATCTCGCGGCCCTGGGGCACGAAGCCGATGCCCGCCCTCGCCCTGTCGTAAGGCGTGGCCTTCTGGATCGGCTTGCCTTCGAGCTCGATGCTGCCGCTCTTGATGGGCACGAGGCCCATCAGCGATTTCAGCAGCGTGGTCTTGCCTACGCCGTTGCGGCCCATGAGCACGGTGACCTTGCCCAGGGTTGCCTGGAAGCTCACGTCCCGGAGGATGTGGGAGCCGCCGTAGTACTGGTGGATGTTTTTGACTGTCAGCATTTTTTTGCGCCTTGGTGTTTTTGAGACGCACCCGGTATGCGGCACGGCCCGGACAGCCCCACTGTGCCGGCCCTTCGGGCTTCCCTGCGGTGCTCGCGTTTCGCGGGGTCTCGCAGAACTCGCCTGCGGCTCAGACAGCTGCGAGCCCTGATCCGCGAAACGCTGCGCTCCTCGGCGGCACAGAGGGGCTGTCCGGGCCGTGCCGCATACCGGGCGCTTGTCGTGGCTTGGATGCCGTTGCCCTCGCCCGGAGGGAGAGGGAGGAAGCCCGGGGAACACACGACCGCTCTGACCACGGCGGCGGGGGCTGTCCCTTTGGGTGGCCGTTGAGGCACCGCCGAGCAGCGCAGCGACGGGCGGATCAGGGCTCGCCGCTGTTTGAGCGAAGCGAGTTCGGCGAGACCCCGCCCGTCGTGAGCAGCGCAGGGAAGCCCGAAGGGCCGGTGACGTCGGCCGCCCAAAGGGACAGCCCCCGTCGCCGTGCCCCGAACAGCAACAGCGACCATTTCATCGCCCAAGATAAACCTCGATCACGCGTTCATCGGCCTGCACTTCGTCGAGCGTTCCCTGCGCCAGCACGGAGCCATCGCACAGCACGGTGACGATCTCGGAGATGGTGCGGATGAAGCTCATGTCGTGCTCCACCACCATCAGCGAGTGCTTGCCCTTGAGCGTGAGGAAGAGCTCTGCCGTGCGCGCCGTTTCCTCGTCGGTCATGCCGGCCACGGGCTCGTCGAGCAGGAGCAGCTTCGGGTCCTGCATCAGCAGCATGCCGATTTCGAGCCACTGCTTCTGGCCGTGGCTCAGGTTGCCCGCCAGGCGCGAGACGCTGTCGGCCAAGTGGATGGTCTCCAGCACTTCGGCCAGCCGGTCGCTCTGCGCCGAATCGAGCTTGAACAGCATCGACGCGCGTACGCCCTTGTTGGTCTTGAGCGCGAGTTCCAGGTTCTCGAACACGGTCAGGTGCTCGAACACCGTCGGCTTCTGGAACTTGCGGCCGATGCCCAACTGGGCGATGTCGGCTTCGCGGTGGCGCAAGAGGTCGATGGTGCTGCCGAAGAACACGGTGCCCGAATCGGGCCGGGTCTTGCCGGTGATGATGTCCATCATCGTGGTTTTGCCCGCACCGTTGGGGCCGATGATGCAGCGCAGCTCGCCCGGTGCGATGTCCAGCGAGAGCTTGTTGATGGCCTTGAAGCCGTCGAAGCTCACGCTCACGTCTTCGAGGTACAGGATGCGGCCGTGCGTGATGTCGACTTCGCCCGGCGTTGCGATGCGGCCGAAGCCGGCCTCGCGGCCACCCGATTCGGTGCTGCCGCTCGCGGAGTGAATGCCGCTTGCGCGGGCCGCGCGCTCGGCGCCGGCTTCCATCAGGTCGGGCGTCATGCGCGGGCTCCCTTCACGTCGGTGGCCAGCGGCGCATGGAGCGCCTCGGGCTCCATGCCCTGCCCTGCGGCCATGGCGCGTTGCGCTTCTTCCCGGCCTGCGCTCGGTGCGGCTGGTGCCGCCTTCTCGCGCGACAACCACTTCTTTACCAACCCCACGATGCCGTTCGGCAGGAACAGCGTGACAGCAATGAACAAGGCGCCCAGGAAGTACAGCCAGTACTCCGGATACGCGACGGTGAGCCAGCTCTTCGCGCCGTTGACGATGAAGGCGCCGATGATCGGCCCGATCAGCGTGGCCCGCCCGCCGACCGCCGCCCAGATCGCGATCTCGATGGAGTTGGCTGCGCTCATCTCGCCCGGGTTGATGATGCCGACCTGCGGCACATAGAGCGCACCGGCCACGCCGCACATCACGGCGGAGATGACCCAGATCGTGAGCTTGTACGGCAGCGGGTTGTAGCCCGAGAACATCACGCGCGTTTCCGCGTCGCGAATGGCCTGCAGCACGCGGCCGAACTTGCTGCCGATGAGCCACTTCGCGAAGAGGAAGAAGCCCAGCAGCGTGAGGCCGGTGAGCGCGAACAGCGTCATGCGCATCTCTTGCGTGGCGATCGGGATGTCCAGGATGCGCTTGAAGTCGGTGAAGCCGTTGTTGCCGCCAAAGCCCGTCTCGTTGCGGAAGAACAGCAGCATGGCCGCGAAGGTCATGGCCTGCGTGATGATCGAGAAGTACACGCCCTTGATGCGCGAGCGGAAGGCGAAGAAGCCGAACACGAAGGCGATGAGGCCCGGCACCGCGACGATGAGGATCAGCGTGGCGATGAAGCTGTCGCTGAAGGTCCAGTGCCAGGGCAATGTCTTCCAGTCGAGGAACACCATGAAGTCGGGCAGGTCGCTCTTGTAGTTGCCGTCGCGGCCGATCTGGCGCATGAGGTACATGCCCATCATGTAGCCGCCGAGCGCGAAGAAGAGGCCATGGCCCAGCGAGAGGATGCCGGTGTAACCCCAGATCAGGTCCATGGCCAGCGCGCAGATGGCGTAGCACATGATCTTGCCGACCAGCGCCACCGCGTAGTCGCTCATGTGCAGCGGGCTGTCGACCGGCACCACGATGTTGAGCACCGGCGCCACCGCGCACACCACGATCAGCGCGACGAAGAAGGCTGTCCAGCCCTTGCCGCTCAGCAGCGGGCCTTTGGTTGGTAACACGACCTTGCTCATGCCTCTGCACTCCGGCCCTTCATCGCGAAGATGCCTTGGGGGCGCTTCTGGATGAAGATGATGATGAAAACGAGCACCGCGATCTTCGCGAGCACCGCGCCCGCCCAGCCTTCGATGAACTTGTTGAGAATGCCCAGCCCCAGCGCTGCATACACGGTGCCCGCGAGCTGGCCGACGCCGCCCATCACGACCACCATGAAGCTGTCGACGATGTAGCTCTGGCCGAGGTCGGGACCGACATTGCCGATCTGGCTCAGCGCGCAGCCCGCGAGGCCCGCGATGCCCGAGCCGAGCGCGAAGGCGTAGGTGTCGATGCGCGCGGTGTTCACGCCCATGCACGACGCGATCGGGCGGTTCTGCGTGACGCCGCGCACGAAGAGGCCCAGGCGCGTCTTGCCGATGAGCCAGCCCATCGCCAGAAGCACGAGCACCGCAAAAATGATGATGCAGATGCGGTTCCACGGCAGCGTGACGTTGCTCAACATGGTGAAGCCGCCGCTCATCCAGCCGGGGTTTTCCACGCCGACGTTCTGCGCGCCGAAGAGCGTGCGCACGAGCTGCTGCAGCATCAGGCTGATGCCCCAGGTGGCGAGCAGCGTCTCCAGCGGCCGGCCATAAAGGAAGCGGATCACGCCGCGTTCGAGCACCGCGCCGACGAGCGCCGACGCGAGGAAGGACACGGGAATGGCGGCCACCAGGTACCAGCCGAACGCCGCCTCGGGCATGTACTTCTGGAAGATGCCCTGCATCACGTAGGTGGCGTAGGCGCCGATCATCATCAGCTCGCCGTGCGCCATGTTGATGACGCCCATGAGGCCGTAGGTGATGGCGAGGCCGAGTGCGGCCAGCAACAGCACGGAGCCCAGGCTGATGCCGCTGAACACGGCGTTGATGCGATCGCCCCAGACCAGCGCACCGTCGATGTTGGCGATGGATGCGGCAATGGCCGTCTTCACGTCGGCCTCGGTCTCGTCGGCCAGGCGCTGGTTCAGCAGCAGCTTGGTGTCGGGATTGCGGTTGTTGCCCAGTTCCTTGGCGGCCGCGAGGCGCTTGGCCTTGTCGGCGCTGGTGAGCATGCCGGCGGCGCGCACGAGTTCGAGCTGCGCCTTGATCTTGGGGTTGGTCTCGGCGGCCAGCGCCTTCTCGACCATGGGGATGCGGGATTCGTCAGGCTCCTTGAAGAGCGCCTGCGCGGCTTCGGCGCGCACCGCGTCGTCGGTGCTCGTGAGCTTGAGCGCAGCCTGCGCAGCATCGAGCGCGCCGCGCATGAGGTTGTTGTTGACGACGTCTTCGGCGGTGTCGGGCACTTTCAGCTCGGTGCCGGTGACGGGGTCGTAGCCTTTGTCGTCCTTCATCACGAAGACCTTGTCTTCGGTGTATTTCACGGCGTCGTCGGACATCGCCTGGATGAAGGCGGCGGTCTTGTCGTCGGCGGTGAGAACGGCCTTGTTGAGCGCGGCGATGCGGGCTTCGGACTCGCCGGAGGCGATGGCCCGGGCTTCGTCGGCGGTCAGCGCGTGGGCGGCCGTTGCCATGAGCAGCATGGCGGCGAATGCGCAGTGAAGGGTTCGTCGAAGCATCATGAGACTGGAAGTTGGGGTTAGCCCCTTCCCCTTCCGGGGGAAGGTTGGGATGGGGGCAAGCGGCGCTTGGACAAGCGCAGTGCTCGAATCGACCGCCGTCAGCCCCCACCCCTGCCCTCCCCCGAAGGGGAGGGAGAAACACACTTACATCGACTTGCCAGCGGGGTAATCCGGCTTCTTGTCGTTGCCTTCGATGTACGGGCTCCAAGGCTTGGCCTTGACCGGACCCGGCGTCTTCCACACCACGCTGAACTGCCCATCGGCCTTGATCTCGCCGATGAACACGCTCTTGTGCAGGTGATGGTTCTTCTCGTCCATCTTCGAGACGATGCCCGAGGGGGCAGTGAAGGTCTGGCCGGCCATCGCCGCGATCACCTTGTCGGTGTCGGTCGACTTGGCCTTCTCGACCGCCTGCTTCCACATGTGGATGCCGATCCAGGTGGCTTCCATCGGGTCGTTGGTGAGCGGCTTGTCCTTGTGGCCGGCGATGTTCTTGGCCTTGGCGTAGTCGCTCCACTGCTTGATGAACGCCGTGTTGGTCGGGTTCTTGATCGACATGAAGTAGTTCCATGCGGCGAGGTGACCCACGAGCGGCTTGGTGTCCACGCCGCGCAGTTCTTCCTCGCCCACCGAGAAGGCGACGACCGGCACGTCCTTGGCCTTCAGGCCCGCGTTGCCCAGTTCCTTGTAGAAGGGCACGTTGGAGTCGCCGTTGATGGTGGAGACCACCGCCGTCTTGCCGCCGGCCGAGAACTTCTTGATGTCGGCAACGATGGTCTGGTAGTCGCTGTGGCCGAAGGGCGTGTACTTCTCGTCGATGTCGGTGTCCTTCACGCCCTTGCTCTTGAGGTAGGCGCGCAGGATCTTGTTGGTGGTGCGGGGGTACACGTAGTCGGTGCCCAGCAGCACCCAGCGCTTGGCGCCGCCGCCTTCCTTGCTCATCAGGTAGTCGACAGCCGGAATGGCTTGCTGGTTGGGTGCGGCGCCCGTGTAGAACACGTTCTTGGAGAGCTCTTCGCCCTCGTACTGCACGGGGTAGAACAACAGGCCGTTCATTTCCTCGACCACCGGCAGCACCGACTTGCGCGACACCGAGGTCCAGCAGCCGAAGATCACCGAGACCTTGTCCTGCCCGAGCAGCTGCTTGGTCTTTTCAGCGAACAGCGGCCAGTTGGAGGCCGGGTCGACGATCACGGGCTCGAGCTGCTTGCCCAGCACGCCGCCCTTCTTGTTGATGTCTTCGATGGCCATCAGCACCGTGTCTTTCAACACGGTTTCCGAGATGGCCATCGTGCCCGACAGCGAGTGCAGCACGCCGACCTTGATGGTGTCGGCAGCGAATGCGGGCGCAGCAGAAATGCTGGCCAGCGCGACGGCGGCGGTGAGCGCCTTGAGTGTGAAACGACGTTGCATGTGGACTCCTGCTCCGGTGGGTTGAACCTTGTCGACAGCGTGTGGCTGGCGATGGAGAGGAGTCTGCGGAATGCACCAACAAGGGGAAATACGCCGGGTGGCGTACACGGAGGTACTCAGGCGGGCGGATCGACGGGGACCGGGTACTTCTGCGCGTTGACCACCATCTTGCGCCGGGCTGCATCGACCAGGTCGATGTCGAGCTTGTCGGCGAGCTGCAGCAGATAGAGCAACACATCCGCCATTTCGGCGCCGACCTCGGCGCGCTTCTCTGCCGGGAGCGATCTACTCTGCGCTTCGGTGAGCCATTGGAAATGCTCCAGCAGCTCAGCCGCTTCCACCGAGAGCGCCGATGCGAGGTTCTTTGGGGAGTGGAACTGCCCCCAGTTGCGGGCCTGGGCGAAGTCACGCAGGGCTCGGATGAGCGGTTTCAGATCGGATTCCATGGCACACCTGTCGTTGGGCGGCGAGTGTGGCACGGGCGAGGGAAGAAACCCAATCTGGGTATGAGCGTGCCCAGATTGGGCAAGTTGCCATCGTCAGCTCGGGGCCTTGGCCGCATGCTTGAACTGCACCATCGCAAAGGCCCAGGTCATGCGCGTGGCATCGGGCCCGGCCGCATCGCTGAACAGCAGCTTCGACGCACCTCCGCTCCACGCATGCCCCAGCCCCGCGACCTCGCACAGCGAGACCACCGTGCGGCCCTTGCGCTTGAAGTCGGTCACGCGCATCGGGCGGCGCTTGCCGCGCTGCACGTCGCGTGGCAACCCGGGCCGCGCGCCCATGGCCGTCGCCCATACGGCGGCGCTGTTGACGGCGTTGCTGGGCGCCACCACCGCATCGGCATCGCCATGCAGCACGAGCATGGGGGGCAGGGTCGCGAACACGGCCGCGGCGCCCATCGCCTTGCCGACCGCTGTGGCGGGCATGGGCGGCACGTTCTGGCCGCGCATCGCGCCGAGCGCGGTGGCCGACGACTTCGCGGCGCCGGGCGCCACGCCCGAATGCATGACGACGGCGCGAAAACGGTTCGGGTAGCGCGTGGCCACCAGCGCCGCCATGCTGGCGCCGGCCGAGAGGCCGGCCAGCGCGATGCGCTCGCGGTCCACCGGGTAGAGCACGCAGGCCTGGTCGACCGCGGCCATCAGCGTCGCGGCCTCGGCGTCGGCCTTGCCGGAGCGGCGCTCGTACCAGTTCCAGCAGCCTTGAGGATGCGCGAGCCGGTCCTGCTCCGGATAGAGCACCAGGAAGCGCTGGCGCACCGCCAGCGCGTTCATGCGCGTGCTGGCCGCGAAGTCGCGCCCGGTCTGGCCGCAGCCGTGCAGCATGACCATGAGCGGCAGCTTCTCGCCGGGCTTGAGTTGCAGGTCGGCCGGGCGGAACAGGTGGTAGCCGCGCGCCCCGCCCGCGCCGATCGCCACGCCGCTGAGCCAGTCGCCCTTGCCGGGCGGCGGCTTGAGCCGCTTGGCCGTCGCGCGCTGCACCTGGCCTGCCACGCGCTTGCTGTTGCTCAGCGTGATCTTGGTGAGCGCCTTCAGGTTGCGCTCGTAGGCGCGGGCAAAGACGGAAGCGGTGGAACGACGGGCCATGGCGCAGTGTGCAGGCAAAGCGCCGGGCGGCCAAACCGCCGCAAAGCCCTGCCCTTCAGTAGATTTCCGGAACGATCATGTTGGCGGGCACGGGCTGGCGCAGATAGTCGTCGTGCCGCTCGCGCGCCGGCAGCTCGACCGGCGGATGCGCCACTTCCTGGTACGGCAACTGGCCCAGCAGATGGCTGATGCAGTTCAGGCGCGCCTTCTTCTTGTCGACCGCCTGCACCACCCACCACGGCGCCTCGGGGATGTGGGTGCGCTCCAGCATGATTTCCTTCGCCTTGGTGTATTCCTCCCAGCGGCGGCGGCTCTCCAGGTCCATCGGGCTCAGCTTCCATTGCTTGAGCGGATCGTGGATGCGGCCGAGAAAGCGCATGTGCTGCTCGTCGTCGGTGATAGAGAACCAGTACTTGATGAGCTTGATGCCCGAGCGCACCAGCATCTTCTCGAACTCGGGCACGGTGCGGAAGAACTCCTCGTACTCGTCGTCGCTGCAAAAGCCCATCACGCGCTCGACGCCGGCGCGGTTGTACCAGCTGCGGTCGAACAGCACCATCTCGCCGGCCGCCGGCAGGTGCGCGGCATAGCGCTGGAAGTACCACTGCGTGCGTTCACGGTCGTTGGGCGCGGGCAGCGCAGCCACGCGGGCCACGCGCGGGTTCAGGCGCTGCGTGATGCGCTTGATGACGCCGCCCTTGCCCGCCGCATCGCGGCCTTCGAACAGGATGACGACCTTCTGCTTGCTGTGCTGCACCCAGTCCTGCAGCTTGACCAGTTCGCCCTGCAGGCGAAACAGTTCCTTGAAATAGGCCTGGCGGGCTGCCTTGTCGGTGGGGGTGTTGACGCTCGCGGCGTCGAGCCCGTCGATGTCGCGGTCTTCGATCTCCAGCTCGAGCTCTTCGTCGTAGCTGTCGATCAGGTCGCGGGCGATGCGTTGCATCAGGTCTTCGTGGTCTGGAAGGGCGCTCGTCAGCATGATGAAAAGGGAGGAAGTGGGGGAAGAAAAAAGCATGCTGCACGCCCCGTATGACTGCGGCGTGACGGTTTGGCGGCGGCTTTCCGTAGGCCGACACGCCGTTGTCACATGGCGCGAACACCATCTGCAGCCACTCCAACACCTAGAAAACCGCCCATGAACACGCTCGCCGCCCCGAACACGGAGATGCCGGCCGCGCCCGCTGCGGCACACCGGCCCAAGCTCGACGCCAAGCCGGGTCCGATCACGTTGATCACCTTCGTCGGCCTGCTGGCCGCGGGATTGCTCTTCACGGCGTGGAGCCTCGTGGGCGACGTCACAGCCTCAGGCGCACCGGTCACGACCTGGGTGCCCTACATCCTGCTGGGCGTGGCGCTGCTGATCGCGCTGGGCTTCGAGTTCGTCAACGGCTTCCATGACACCGCCAACGCAGTGGCCACGGTGATCTATACGCACTCGCTGCCGCCGAACTTCGCGGTGGTGTGGTCGGGCTTCTTCAATTTCCTGGGCGTGCTGGCGTCCAGCGGCGCGGTGGCCTTCGGCATCATCGCGCTGCTGCCGGTGGAGCTTATCTTGCAGGTGGGCTCGGGGGCAGGATTCGCGATGGTGTTCGCACTCTTGATCGCCGCAATCATCTGGAACCTGGGCACCTGGTGGCTCGGGCTGCCGGCCTCTTCATCGCACACGCTGATCGGCTCGATCATCGGCGTGGGCATCGCCAACGCGCTCATGCATGGTCGCGACGGCACCAGCGGCGTCGATTGGGGCCAGGCCACCAAGGTGGGCTATTCGCTGCTGCTCTCGCCGATGGTGGGATTCGGCTGCGCGGCCCTGCTGCTGCTGGCGCTGCGCGCCTTCGTGAAAAACCGCGCGCTGTACGAAGAGCCCAAGGGCAACACGCCGCCGCCGTGGTGGATTCGCGGCCTTCTGATCCTGACCTGCACCGGCGTGTCGTTCGCGCACGGCTCCAACGACGGGCAAAAGGGCATGGGGCTGATCATGCTGATCCTGGTCGGCACGGTGCCGATGGCTTACGCGCTGAACCGGGCGATGCCCGCCAACGAGACGGTGAAGTTCGTGGCCGTGGCCGAGATGACGCAGAACGCGCTCAACCGCAACGTGCCGACCTCGCTGCCTGCGCTGGCGCCGGCCGCAGTGCGCGACACGCTCTCCACCTATGTGCGCACCCGCGAGTTCAACGACAAGGTCGTACCCGCGCTGGCCGCGACCGCCGGCAGCATCGGCCAGCAGGTACGCGAGCACGGCTCGCTCGCCGCAGTGCCGGCCGAAGCCGTCGCCAATGTGCGCAACGACATGTACCTGGCCTCCGAGGCCATTCGCCACCTCGACAAGAGCGGCGCCGCGAAGTTCGACGACGAGACCAGGCTGCGGGTCAACGCCTTCCGCCAGGAGCTGGACGACGCGACGCGCTTCATTCCGCTGTGGGTCAAGATCGCCGTGGCCATCGCGCTCGGCCTGGGCACGATGATCGGCTGGAAGCGCATCGTGGTCACCGTGGGCGAGAAGATCGGCAAGACGCACCTGAGCTACGCGCAGGGCGCATCGGCCGAGGTGGTGGCGATGCTCACCATCGGCGCGGCCGACATGTACGGCCTGCCCGTGTCGACCACGCACGTGCTCTCCTCCGGCGTGGCCGGCACCATGACGGCCAGCGGCTCGGGCCTGCAGATGTCCACGCTGCGCAACCTCGCGCTGGCCTGGGTGCTGACGCTGCCGGTGGCCATGCTGCTGTCGGGCTCGCTCTACTGGCTCTTCACCCGTCTTTTCTGATCACGCACCTTGTCGGCATTCCATGAACTCGCCGCCCGGTCGTATGGCGGCGACGAAGCCGGGCTGATATGCGGCTACCTGTTCGACGCTTCGGCGCCGGAGCCCGCGCGGGCCATCGATTCGGCGCAGGCGGCGGCGTGGCTGGGCGCGCAGCCCGAAGACCCTGCCGTCGATGACGGCAGCGGTGCGTATGTGTGGCTGCATTTCAACCTGAGCCATGCGCAAGCGGAGCGCTGGCTCCTGCGGCACGCGAAGCTCTCCGACACCTTCTACGAGACGCTGCACGACGGCCTGCCCTCCACGCGCATCGAGCGTGCCGACGATTCGCTGATCGCGGTCATCAACGACGTGCACTTCGAGTTCAGCTTCGAGCCTTCGGACATCTCCACGCTGTGGATCAGCGTGGGCCCGCGCCTTGTGGTCACGGCGCGCGCGAAGCCGCTGCGCTCGGTCGATGCGCTGCGCACGGCGGTGAAGGCGGGCGATGCGCCGCGCTCGAGCACCGAACTGCTCGAACACCTGCTGCGCGCGCAGGCCGATGTGCTGGTGAAGATCGTGCGGGGCGTCACCTCGCGCATCGACCATATCGAAGACGAACTGCTCGCCGGCCGGCTCGACCACAAGCGCGCGCGGCTCGGTGTGCTGCGGCGCTTGCTGGTGCGGCTGCAGCGGCTGCTGGCGCCCGAGCCGGCCGCGCTGTTTCGCCTGCTGCAAGGCCCGCCGTCGTGGATGTCGGAGCCCGATGCACAGGAACTGCGCGGCTCGACCGAGGAGTTCTCGGTGGTGCTGCGCGACATGCAGGCGCTGCAGGAGCGCATCAAGCTGCTGCAGGAAGAGATCGCCGCCAACGTCAACGAGGACAACAACCGCAGCCTCTTCGTGCTGACGGTGGTGACGGTGCTGGCGCTGCCGATCAACATCCTGGCGGGTTTGTTCGGCATGAACGTGGGCGGCATTCCGCTCGCGGAACACAAGCACGGGTTCTGGATCGTGGTGGCGATCGTCGCGAGCTTCACCGCCGTAGCCGCCTGGGCGGCTTTCCGCAAGAAGCGCTGAGCCGCATGCAGCGGCGCAGTAATGCTATTTATTTAGTAGCATCTCGCGCAGCATCCATGCGCCCGCATCGGCGTTCCACACCCCCTAGAATGGCGGGGTGTCCTCCATTCTCAATGCCGATCTTCACTGCCACTCCGTGGTCTCCGACGGCACATTGACGCCCGAAGAACTGGCTGCACGCGCAGCCGCCAACGGGGTCGAGCTCTGGGCCCTCACCGACCACGATGAGGTCGGCGGTCAGCACCGCGCCGCCGCAGCAGCCCGCGCCAACGGCCTGCGCTACCTCACCGGCACCGAGATCTCGGTGACCTTCGCGAACGAAACCGTGCACATCGTCGGCCTGGGCTTCGACCCCGACGACGCCGCGATGACGCAAGGCCTCTACGACACGCGCGGCGGTCGCGGCAAGCGCGCGCAGGAAATGTCCGAGGGGCTGGCCAAGGTCGGCATCCAGGGTGCCTACGAAGGCGCGCTCAGGTTCGTCGGCAATCCCGAGCTCATTTCGCGCACGCACTTCGCACGCTTCCTGGTCGAGCAGGGCCACTGCCGCGACACCTCCGAGGTGTTCCGCAAGTACCTCACCGAAGGCAAGCCCGGCTACGTGCCGCACCGCTGGGCCTCGCTCAAGGACGCGGTGCACTGGATCACCGCCGCCAAGGGCATGGCCGTGATCGCGCACCCGGGCCGCTACAAGTTCACGGCCAACGAGGAGTACGCGCTGTTCCTCGAGTTCAAGGCGCATGGCGGCCGGGCGATCGAGGTCGTCACCGGCAGCCACACGCCGGCCGAATATGTCGAGTACGCCGACAAGGCGCTCGAGTTCGATTTCGCCGCATCCCGCGGCAGCGATTTCCACAGCCCCGACGAGAGCCATTGCGATCTCGGCAAGCTGCCACCGTTGCCTGGCGCCCTCACGCCGGTGTGGGAACTGCTCGGCCATCGCATCCAGCAGTGAGCCAGAGCCCCGGGCCCGGCATCGACAGCGCGGCCGGCGCTGCGCTGGCGAATGCGCGCGCCGCGCAGCAAGCCAGCCGCAGCAAGGAATCCGAACGCATCCTCGCGGGCATCGGCTTGGTGATCGTGGCCGTGGCCTGCTTCGCCACGCTCGACACGGCCACCAAGATGTCGACGGCCGGCGTGCCCATCCTGATGGGCGTGTGGTTCCGCTACGCCTTCCAGGCCGTGGCCACCACGGCCGTGCTGTTGCCGCTGCACGGAACGTCGCTGCTGCGCACGCGCCATCCGCGCTACCAGCTGCTGCGCGGCGCGCTGCTGCTGGTGTCGAGCACGCTGGCGTTCCTGAGCCTGCGCTACATGCCGCTCGCAGAGTTCACCTCCATCGTGCTGATCGCGCCGCTGGTGATCACGCTGCTCGCGGCGACCACGCTCAAGGAGTACGTCTCGCCGCTGCGCTGGGCGCTGGTGGCGGGCGGCTTCATCGGCACGCTGGTGATCCTGCGGCCGGGCAGCGACGCGTTCAGTTGGGCCGTTCTTCTGCCGATCGGGCTGGTGCTGACCAACGCCTGGTTCCAGGTGCTCACCAGCAAGCTCGCGCAGACCGAGAACCCGCTCACGATGCATTTCTATACCGGCTGGGTCGGCACGCTCATCGCCTCGCTGGCGCTGCCCTTCGTGTGGACCACCCTGCCCTCGTGGGAATGGTGGGCGCTGCTGTGCCTCATGGGGTTCATGGGCACGGTGGGTCATTTCATATTGATCCTTGCCTACCAGCGCGCACCGGCCTCCACCCTCACGCCGTACCTCTATGCACAGATCGCCTTTGCCATGCTGGGCGGCTGGCTTGTTTTTTCGCAAGTGCCCGACCGGTATTCGCTCATCGGCATCTCGATGATCGCGGTCTGCGGCGCCGCCGGTGCGTGGCTCACGGTGCGAGAGCGCCGCGTGCCCATCGAACCGGCGGAATCCTGATCAGGAGATAGTTCCATGGCCCAGTACTTCGAAGTCCATCCCGAGAACCCGCAGCAGCGGCTGCTCAAGCAGGCCGCGACGCTGCTCGCGCGCGGCGAGATCGTCGCGGTGCCCACCGATTCCAGCTACGCGCTGGCCTGCCACCTCGACGACAAGGACGCGGTCGACCAGTTGCGCCGCATCCGCCAGGTCGACGAGAAGCATCACCTCACGCTGCTGTGCCGCGACCTGAGCGAACTGGCCAACTACGCGCGCGTCGACAACAAGCAGTACCGCCTGCTGAAGGCTGCCACGCCGGGCCCCTACACCTTCCTGCTCGAAGCCACCAAGGAAGTGCCGCGCCGCGTGAGCCATCCGCAGCGCAAGACCATCGGCCTGCGCGTGCCCGACCACAAGGTGCTGCTGGAGCTGCTCGCACTGCACGGCGCGCCGCTGCTGGCCACCACGCTGATCGCGCCCGGCGAGACCGAAGCACTGAACGACGCACAAACGATCCGCGAACGCTTCGAAAAGCAGATCGGCGCGGTCATCGATGCCGGCGCATGTCCTTCGCAGCCGACCACGGTGGTCGATCTCACGCCCATGGGTGAGGGCGACGATCCGGTCGTGGTGCGGCAGGGGCGCGGGGCGCTCGCCGTGCTCGGGCTGTAGAAAGAAGTTCGACCTGATAACCAATGCCTGTCTGACACAATCGCCCAGTGGATATTTCCAATCTCATACAGAAGGTACTCATCTACGCATTGCCCGTGATCTTTGCGATCACCGTGCACGAGGCGGCCCACGGCTATGTGGCGCGCTACTTCGGCGACAACACGGCAGCGGCGATGGGACGTGTAACCCTCAACCCCATGAAACACATCGACCCCATCGGGACCATCCTGATGCCGTTGATGCTGTACTTCGCGACCTCGGGCGCCTTCCTGTTCGGCTATGCCAAGCCGGTGCCGGTCAACTTCGGGCGGCTGCGTCATCCCAAGCGCGACATGATCTGGGTGGCACTCGCGGGGCCGGCCTCGAACTTCATCCAGGCCATCCTCTGGGCATTGCTGTTCGTGGTGCTGGCTGCGACCGGTTTCGATAATGAAAACTTTTTCATCCAGATGGCGCGCGGCGGCATCCTGGTCAACCTCGTGATGTGGGCCTTCAACCTGTTTCCGTTGCCGCCGCTCGATGGCGGCCGTGTGCTGGCCGGGCTGCTTCCCAACGGGCCGGCGCAGAATTTCCTCGCGCGCATCGAGCCCTATGGCTTCTTCATCGTGATGGGCCTGGTCATTGCGGGCGTCGTCAGCACCTACTGGCTGCGCCCACTGATGGACGTCGGCTACTTCGTCATCAACCTCATCATCACGCCGCTCAAGGCATTGCTGCTCTAAGTCTGTCGCTCCATGGCCTCGTCTTCTCCCTCTCCCCTGCGCGTCCTGACCGGGATTACCCCGTCGGGCACGCCCCACCTCGGCAACTACGTCGGCTCGATCCGCCACTCGGTGCGGCAGAGCGTCGCGCCCGGTGTCGAGAGCTTCTTCTTCCTGGCCGACTACCACGCGCTCATCAAGGTGCAGGAGCCCGCGAAGATCCAGCGTTCCACGCTCGAGATCGCCGCGAGCTGGCTGGCCTGCGGGCTCGACCCCGAACGCGTCACCTTCTACCGCCAGTCGGACATCGCCGCGATTCCCGAGCTGACCTGGTTCCTCACCTGCGTCACCGGCAAGGGCGTGCTCAATCGTGCGCATGCCTACAAGGCCCAGCTCGACAAGAACATCGCCAAGGGCGAGGACCCCGACGCCGACGTGTCCGCCGGCCTCTTCATGTACCCGGTGCTGATGGGCGCGGACATCCTGATGTTCAACGCCCACAAGGTGCCCGTGGGCCGCGACCAGGTGCAGCACATCGAGATGGCGCGCGACATGGCGCAGCGCTTCAACCACCAGTACGGCGAGCACTTCACGCTGCCCGAGGCCGAGATCGACGACGCCGTCGCCACCCTGCCCGGCCTCGATGGCCGCAAGATGAGCAAGAGTTACGGCAACACGATCCCGCTGTTCGCGCCGCGCGCGTACCAGCAAAAGCAGATCGCCAGCATCGTGACCGACTCGCGCGCGCCCGGCGAGCCCAAGGAGACCGAGGGCTCCGCGCTCTTCCAGATCTACCAGGCCTTTGCCGATGCCGACGAGACCGAGATGCTCCGCAAGGCCTACGCCGACGGCATCGGTTGGGGCGACGCCAAGCAATTGCTGTTCGAGCGCATCGAAGCCGAAGTGGGACCGCTGCGAAAGCGCTACGAGGCGCTGATGAGCGACCCGGCCGAGATCGAGCGCATCCTGCTCATCGGCGCGGAAAAGGCCAGCGCGTTGTCGCGGCCCTTCATGACTCGCCTGCGCCATGCGGTGGGCCTGCGCAACCTCGCGGCGGGCCGCGACAAGGGCGATGCCAAGGCGGCCAAGGTCGCGAAGCCCAGCTTCAAGCAGTACCGCGAACGCGGCGACGGGCTCTTCTATTTCAAGCTGCTCGATGCGCGCGGCGAAACCCTGTTGCAGAGCCGTGGATTTGCATCGCCGCAGGAAGCCGGCCGTACCATCGCGCTCCTGCAGGCCGAGCGCGGTGCGGCACTGGCCACGCTGGCCGCGCAGTTCGAGCCCATCGACACAGAACAATCACGCGCCGTGACCGAGGCGCTGCAGGCATTGGCGGAAGCGACGACCACAACCGACGGAAGTTGAACCGGCAAGGGCCCACCGGGCTTACCTGCCGGTGAGCGAGACGAGAGAAGACGGTGCGATCACAAAGGAAGAAAACATGAGCATTTATGTCATCGACGACCACCCCCTGATGCGCGACGCGATCGTGATGGTGCTGCGACGCCTGCGACCCGCCGAGAACATCGTCGAGCTCGAGCGGCTCGACAAGCTCGCAAGCTCGGTGCAGCAGCGTGGCGCACCCACCCTGTTCTGCCTGGACCTGAAGCTTCCGGACACGAATGGCGTCTCGGGCGTGATCGCGGTCAAGCAGGTCTATCCCAACGTGCCGATCGCCGTGTATTCGGCGGCGCCGGCCGCGGACATGGAAGACGCCTGCATCGAGGCAGGCGCCGACACCTACATCGAGAAGTCGGCCAGTTCCAATGAATTGGCAGCCGCCTTGCGCGGACTGCTGATGGCGGGTTCGGAAGAAGCCGACGAGCCGCCGCTCGCGAGCAGCAAGCTCTCCAAGCGCCAGACGCAGCTGATCGCCATGCTCGACAAGGGCATGAGCAATCGCGACATTGCGACTGACCTGGAGATCAGCGAGCACACGGTGAAGGTTCACCTGTGGCGCCTGTTCCGCCGCCTCGGTGTGAAGAGCCGCACGCAAGCGCTGCACTACGCGCGCACCAACGGCTTGTTATCCGGCTAACCCCCAGGCTTCGCGCACTTCGGGTCGCTTCTCCACCCCCCTTGCAGGGGGCAACACCAGCGGCCCGGCAGAGCCGGTTCCGCGGTGTTTCTGGAAAGAGGCTCGTCTCTTGTAAGCCGCGCCCGGTGCGCGGCTTTTTAGTGTCACCTGCGCCGTTGCTCGGCGCTCAGCCGCCGGAGGCGCTCACACGCGCCTGCGCCACCGCCTCGTCGGCGTCGTGCAGCGCCACGCGGAACACGCTGCCGCTGCCCAGCCGCGAGCGCACGCTGACCGGGTGTCCCAGCACGTGCGAGAGCCGCGCCACGATGGCCAGGCCGAGGCCGAAGCCGTCGGACGTGCCGGCATGGTCGGCCACCTTGTAGAACTCCAGGAACACGTCGCGCAGATGCTCGGGCGCGATGCCGATGCCGGTGTCCCACACCTCCACGCGCATGCCGTCGCGCGTCTGCCGCGCGGCGAGCAGCACACCGCCCTCGGTCGTGTACTTGATCGCGTTGGCCAGCAGGTTGCCGATCATGCGGCGCACGCGGATCGGATCGGTGAGAAAGGAGCCCTCGGTCACATGCACGCGGAAGTCCAGGCCGCGGCTCTCGGCCACCGGGCGGTATTGCAGCTCCAGGTCGTGCAGCAGCTCGGAGACGTCGACGCGCTCGATGTGCAGCCGCACCTGGCCCGAGTCGATGCGCGCGAGGTCGAACATCGAATCGAACAGCGCATTCACCGCATGCGTGGCGCGCACGATCTTCGGTGCGAGTTCGAGCACCAGCTCGGGCTCGTTGCGCAGCCAGTCGGCGTACAGCGAAAGCGCCAGCACCGGCTGGCGCATGTCGTGCGCGGCGCTGGCCAGGAAGCGGTTCTTCATCGCCACCGCCGAGACCGCCGCCTGCCGCTGCTGCGTGAGCGACTTGATCAGGATGTGGTTGTGGAACAGGAGCTCCAGGCTGTTGCGCGCCGTCTCGTGGATGTGGCGCCCCGCCCGCAGCAGCAGAAACCAGTGCAGGGTCGGCAGGATCGGCATCAGGTAGCCGTACTGGAAATGCGGCTGGTGCAGGTTGATGGTGATGAGCCGGACCAGCACCGCCGCCAGGATCGCGCCGAACAGCGTGTTGACGTAGCGCTTGAGCAGCGGCGGATGCAGCGCGAGTCCGTTGAGCGGCGAGGTGGCCACCCCGGCCACGATCAGCCAGCTCATGAACTGGTTCACCTGCGGCGTGCGCTCGAAGAACAGCAGGATCGACAGCCCCCACACCACCGCGCTGGTGCTCCAGACGAAGCCGTAGCGCTCGACGAACTGCTGCTGCGCCGCGGAGCTGCGGCCGGCATAGCGCACCGCATAGACGCGCGCGCCCCAGGCGCGGCAGGCGGTGGCGATCAAGCCGGCCAGCAGCCAGGTGAACAGCTCCCAGCGGGGCACATAGGCCCAGTTGAGCCCGACCATGGCCGGCATGAGCGCCGCGGAAACGAAGTAGGAGCCGCGCGCAGAGCGCATCAGGCTGCGGATGAGTTCGCCGCGCACCCACGATTCGGCCTCGTCGGCCGAAGCCGGCGCCGGTGTCAAGCTCGCGATCGACGGATTGGCCATATGGCACAGGCCCCTTGTTCTTATCCGCAATGGAAGATGGGCCCCCTGCAGGAGGGGCACCGAGAGATGGCGATATTAACGGGCTGCCAGTGATTGTTTCCCAACGGTAACGTCAGGAGACCGGCCGCCATAATCTGCAGACATCCGCAGATTCGCCGAACAAGAAGGAACCCGCCCGCATGCTGAGCAACCTCACCCCCTTCCTCGTCCACTGGGCCATCACCGGTGTCTCGCTCTGGGTCGCCAGCCATCTGTTTCGCGGACTCAAGTTCGACGGCACCGGGGCGCTGGTGGTGTCGGCACTGCTGCTCGGTCTGGCCAATGCGGTGGTGAAGCCGCTGCTCATCGTGCTCACGCTGCCGCTGACGCTGGTCACCTTCGGGCTGTTCCTGCTGGTCATCAACGCGTTGATGATCCTGCTGGTCGCCGCGCTGGTGAAGGGCTTCCGGGTCTCGGGCTTCTGGACCGCGCTCTTCGCGAGCATCTTCATCTCGCTGCTGAGCATCGTGATCGGCTCGTTCGTCACCAGCGGCGATCCGGCCGAGAAGGTGCAGATGCCCCAGAGCGGCAACTGGCTCTGAGGCGCCGGCCCGGCCGAGCCCCCTACTTGCCCCAGACCGTCTTGTACTGCGTGCGGTAGCCGTTGTCGGGGTCGAACACGTTCTTCGGCCCGCCGTCCTTGCCCACGTTGCCCACGGTCACCAGATGCACCTTGGGCACGTAGCCCGACCACTTCTCCTTGGCGAAGGCGCGGTTGAGCTCGTCGACGATCTGCCAGCCCTGCATGTTGAGCGGCTCGGGCACCGTGCCGGCCTGGTAGCGCTGCGTGCGGATGCGCTGGTAGGCCGCCTCCGAGCCGTCGCCGGCCGACACCGCCTTGGGCGATCCGTCGCCCTTCTTGCCCGCCGCCGTGAGCGAGGGGCCCATGAAGTCGAAGTACAGGTCATTGATGGCCAGTGAATGCGTCCACTTGTCGCCGAAGCGCTGCAGCAGCGAGGTGGTGAGTTGCGGCATGCGAGTCGAGCTTTCGGAGATCGGGCTGTCCTCGAAGCTCAGCACGGTGCAGCCGCCGCATTTCTTGATGACCGCTTCCATCGCGCGCGCCTTGTAGAGCGCAATCGCGTACTGCGAGTCGGTGAAGATCACCACGCCGGCCTTGCCGCCCGAATCGGCCACCACCCATGAGGCGGCGACATCGGCCACGTCGTCGGTCACGGTGGTCACGTTGGCGTAGAGGCCGGCCTTGTCGTTCGGGCCGGGCTGCTCGCCCGAATGCCAGCCCACCAGCGGAATGCCCGACTTGGCCGCACCCGAGAAGGCGGCCTTCTGCTCTGTGGTGTCGAAGCCGCCCACCACGATGCCCGCGGGCTTCACGGCCAGCGCCTGGTTGAGCGCCGCGGTGCGCCCGCTGACCGTGCCCTGTCCGTCGATGACGCGCACGGTCCAGCCGATGGCGCGCGCCGCTTCCTCCACGCCCTTGCTGACGCCGACGATGCCGCCGTTCTTCATGTCGCCCGCGACGAAGACGATGGTCTTGCCCGCGGCGGCCTTGGGGCCGGTGGTGGGGCCGTCCCATTTTTCCTTGGTCATGGTGGCGATCTCGACCTTCTTCTTCGCGGCATCCAGGAAGTCGTCGGCCATGGCCTTGGGCGCCAGCGCGGCGGCGCACAGCGCCAGCACGGCGGCGGCGACGGTGCGCGCGGGAACCACACTCTTTTTCTTCATGCTTGTCTCCAGTCGTTGCGGTGAACCGTCACTTCGACGGCGTTGAGGGAACCGGTTGTGGCGCATGGTCGAGCTGCCGCTCGGCAATGCGCCGCTTGATCGAGCGGTTGCGCCGCTGCTGCGCCCAGCCCGCGATGCCGATGGACACCAGCAGCGTGAGCCCGTTGAAGAGCGGCTCGACATAGAAGGCCCCGCCGAACTGCTGGATGCCCGAGATGCCGATGGCCAGGATCGCCACCCCGACCAGCGTGCCCCACACGTTCACCCGGCCCGGCCGGATGGTGGTGGAACCCAGGAAGGCGCCGACCAGCGCCGGCAGCAAGAATTCGAGTCCCACGCTGGCCTGGCCGATCTGCAGGCGCGAGGCGAGCAGCACGCCCGCAAAGCCCGACAGCAGGCCCGACGCGACAAACGCGCCCATCACATGCTTGCGTACCGCAATGCCGTTGAGCTGCGCCGCCTTCGGGTTGGCGCCGATCACGTACAGCGCACGACCCAGCGGCGTGAACTCGGTAACGACCCACAGCGTGACGCTCACCGCGAGCACGTAGAAGGCGCCCACCGGCAGGCCGAGCAGGCTGCCGCCCGCGATGCCGACGAAGCCGTCGGGCAGGTCGCCCACCACCTGGCGTCCGCCGCTGTGCCACATCGCGACCGCATAGATCACGGTGCCGGTGCCCAGCGTGGCAATGAAGGAGTCGATCTGCGCGAGCTCGACCAGCAGGCCGTTGAGCACGCCGAAGAGCGCCGCGCACGCCAGCACCACCAGCACCGCCGCGGGCCATGGCAGGCCGAACTGGGTCTGCAGGCTGATCGCGAGGATGTGCCACAGCACGATGCCGTAGCCCACGGTGAGGTCGATCTTGCCGGTGATCATCGGAATGGTCGCGGCCAGCGCGAGCAGCGCGATCACCGACTTGTCGGCCAGGATCGCGCGCAGGTTGAACAGCGTCGGAAAGGTGTCGGGCAGCAGCAGCGAGAACAGCAGCGCGAGCGCCACCATCAACGCCACCAGCCCATAGACCGGCATCGCGCGGCCGATGCGCTGCGCGAAGGAGACGGCCTCGCCGTCGAGCGACTTGTCGGGCTCCAGCGCGGTGGACTTGATCGAACTGCTCATGCGGAAAGCTCCTCGCGCGTTGCCGCGCCTGCTGCCAATGCCAAAAGTTTTTCCACCGTGATCGCCTCGCCCTTCAGCTCGGCGGCGATCAGCCCGTCGCGGAACACGAGCACGCGGGTGCAGACGGTGGCGATTTCCTCGAAGTCGGTGGAGACCACGACCAGCGCGGTGCCGGCCTCCGCGCGTTCGCACAGCACGCCGTAGATCTGCCGCTTGGCGCCGACGTCCACGCCGGCGGTGGGCTCTTCGAGCACGACAAGCGGTTTGTCGAGGTGGAACCAGCGCGCGAGCACGACCTTCTGCTGGTTGCCGCCCGACAACTGCTGCACCTCGGCCGACGGTGCGGGCGGGTTGATGTCGAAGCGGCGGATGAGCGCGAGCGCGTTGTCGTTCTCGCGGCGCGGGCGGTCGAAGGCCAGACCGCGGTCGCCATGCAGCGCGGCGTTGGGGAACAGGTTCTCCAGCACGGTCATCGAGCCCGCGAGGTTTTCCTCGAGCCGTTCGCCGGCGACGTAGGCCACGCCCGCACGAATGGCATCGGCGGGGCAGGTGAACGCGCAGTCGTTGCCGAGCAGCCGCATGCGGCCGGCCGACAGCGGCTCGCGCCCGAAGATCGCACGGCTGATGGCCTCATGCCCCGCGCCGCGCAGGCCGACCAGCCCCAGCACTTCGCCGCGGCGCACCGCCAGGCTCAGCGGGCCGGCGTTGCCGCTGGCCGCGCCGTCCAGCTGCAGCACCGCGGCGCTCTCCGCCGGCACGCTCGCCTTGGGCACCGAGGCCGACAGCGCCTTGCCGACGATCAGCCCGACCAGCTCGCCTTCGTGGGTATGGGCCGTGGCCTTCACCGCCACCAGCTTGCCGTCGCGCATGACGGCCGCGCGGTCGGAGATGGCCATCACCTCGTCGAGCCGGTGCGACACGTAGAGCATCGCCATGCCCTGCCGGCGCAGTTCGCGCAGCACGCCGAACATGCGCTCCACGTCGCTCATCGGCAGGCTGGCCGAGGGCTCGTCGAGCACCAACAGGCGGGCTTTCACCTCGAGCGCACGGCCGATGGCGAGCAGCGATTTCTCGGCACGCGTGAGCGAGAACACGCGGCGGCCCGGATCGATGTCGCAGCCCACGCGTGCCATCACGCGGCGCGCAGTGTCGTTGGCGGCGGACCAGTCGATGAGCCCGAAGCGGCGCGGATAGCCGGTGCCCAGGCCCACGTTCTCGGCCACCGTCATCCATTCGACGAGGCCCAGGTCCTGGTGGATGAAGGCGACCGGCTGCTCGCGCCGGTCGGTGCGCCGCCATGTCGCCTGCGGCTGGCCGTCGAAAAGAATCTCGCCCTGATCCGCGGGATAGATGCCCGCGAGCAGCTTGATGAGCGTGGACTTGCCCGCCCCGTTCTCGCCGAGCAGCGCGAGGATTTCGCCGGCGCGCACGTCGAGCGTCACGTTGTCCACGGCTTGCGTGCCGCCGAAGCGCTTGCAGACGGATTGGAATTGCAGCAAGGGCGTGGTCATGCGCAGGTCGCTCCCCGGGTGCCGAGGCGGATGCGATAGAGCGAGGTGGAAGCGCACACGTACAGCGCGTTGCCATCGCTGCCACCGAAGACCAGGTTGCCCACCTTCTCCGGCACGGCGATGCGCGCCATGCGCGTGCCGTCGGGGTGATAGACCTGCACGCTGTCGGCGCTGCTGGTGTAGACGAAGCCGTGCACGTCGACGCGAAAGCCGTCAGCCAGCCCCGGGCTCACCACCGCGAAGACGCGCGGGTTCGCCAGGTCCTGCCCGCCGATCACGTCGAACGCGACGATGTGGTGATGGCCCGAGCCGTCGGTGCGCAGCGCGGCCGAGGTGTCGCTCACATAGAGGACGCTTTCGTCGGGCGAGAAGGCCAGGCCGTTCGGCTCCTCGACGAAATCGCTCACCGAGCGCAGCGCGCCCGTGGCCGGGTCGAAACGGAACACGTGGTTGCGGCCCAGTTCGCTCTCGGCCTTGTGGCCTTCATGGTCGGACACGATGCCGTAGGGCGGATCGGTGAACCAGATGCTGCCGTCGCGCTTGACCACCACGTCGTTGGGCGAGTTGAGCCGGCGGCCCTGGTAGCGGTCGACCAGCACCTCGTCGGCCAGCGGCACCAGGCCCGGGCCGAAGCGCGTGCGCACGATGGCGCGCAGGCCGTGCGAGCAATGCAGCAAGGCGCCGTCGGCTTCGCGCACGTGGCCGTTGGTGAACTCCACGCCCTCGCGCCACACGGTCATGCCGGCGTCGGCGTGCCAGCGCAGCATGCGGTTGTTGGGGATGTCGCTCCACAGCACCGCGCCGTCTTCGCGCATCCACACGGGGCCTTCGCTCCAGGCCGCCCCGGTGCACAGGCGTTCGAGCGGGCCGGCTTCGCGAGCAACGGCGGCAAAACGGGCGTCGAGGACTTCGATGGTCATGGCCGAAGTTTGGCATCTAAAAGATACCGGTAACCTAGGCTTTTCCCGTACACGACCTGCCGACCTCTTTACTCTAGAATTTTCGTAATTCAGGAAGCCAGGCGCATGCTTCAATTCTGCGCATAAAACGTTATCGGTATCTCACAAACCCTCGCATATCCTCGAAGCACATTTCCAGAGAACGCCACTTGCCAGCGACCAAAGCCCCCGCCCCCCTGTCCCGTCCGGCGACGATGGCCGATGTCGCCGCGCGCGTGGGCGTCTCGAAGATGACGGTGTCGCGCGCGCTCAACCGCAGCGTGGGCAGCGACCGCGTGACTTCCGAAGCGTTGCGCCAGCGCATCCTCCAGGCCTGCGAGGAGATGGGCTACGTGATCGACCAGACCGCGCGCACGTTTTCGAGCAAGCGATCGGGCTTCATCGCGGTGCTGATTCCGTCGCTCAACAACTCCAATTTTTCAGAAACCGCGCAGGGCATCACCGCGGCGGTGGAAGCGCGCGGCCTGCAGGTGCTGCTGGGCTACACCGACTACCGCGTGGAAAACGAGGAGCGCCTGCTGCGCGCGATGCTCGCGCGCCGGCCCGAAGGCGTGATCCTCACGGGCGGCGTCCACACCCCGGCCGCGCGCGCCATGCTGCAGGCCGCCGGCGTGCCGGTGGTGGAAACCTGGGACCTGCCCGCCAAGCCCGTCGAGCACACCGTCGGCTTCTCGAATGCCGAGGCCGCCGCGGCGATGGTGCGGCACCTGCACGGCAAGGGCTACCGGCGCATCGCGTACATCGGCGGCACCTCGAACCGCGACACGCGCGGCGCCGACCGCCAGCGCGGCTATGCGCAGGCGATCCGCGAACTGGGCCTGCCGGACGGCCGCGTGATCAGCTTCGGCCAGCCGCCGATCTCGATGGCGCAGGGTGGCGAAGCCGTGGCGCAGCTGATCCGCCAGTGGCCCGATGTGGATGCGGTGCTGTGCGTGTCCGATCTCTCGGCCTTCGGCGCGCTGATGGAATGCCGGCGGCAGGGCTGGGACGTGCCAGGGCGCATCGCGATCGCGGGCTTCGGCGACTTCGAGGTGGCGCGCGCCTGCCATCCGCGCATCACCACCGTGGCGGTGGATTGCGTGGGGCTGGGCAAGGCGGCCGGCGAACTGCTGCTGCGCGTGATGGATGGCGCCCGCGAAGGCCATCGCCCGCCGCCTGAGACGGTGATGATCCCCTTCCACATCGAGCAGCGCGAAAGCTCCTGAGCCTCCTTCAGGCGACAGCTTCTGCCGCGTCGGCGAAATCGATCAGCACCTTCATCGCCTGCCGGCGGTCGCTGGCGAGCTCGAAGGCCTGCCGCGCCTGCAGCATCGGGAAGGTGTGCGACACCACGGGCGACAGATCCACACGCCCTTCGTTGATGAGCCGCACCGCGAGCGCAAACTCCGCGTGGAAGCGGAACGAGCCGCAAATGCTCAGCTCCTTGGCGACCACCATGTTCTGCGGAATGCTCACATCGCCGCCCAGCCCCAGTTGCACCACGACACCGCGCGGGCGCATCACCTCGAGCCCGTCGCGCAGGGCTCGCTCGTTGCCCGAGCATTCGAGCATCACGTCGAAAGTGCCCTTGTCGGCCGCGTAGCGCGACACCCAGGCCTTGTCCTGTGCGACGTTGATGACGCTGTCGGCGCCGATGGCGCGTGCGATCGCGAGCGGTTCGTCGACCACGTCGGTCGCGACGATCTCTGCCGCACCGTGCACGCGCGCGGCCGCGATCGCCAGCACGCCGATCGGCCCGCAGCCCGACACCAGCACGCGCTTGCCCAGCAATGAACCCGCGCGCGAGACCGCATGCAGCCCGACTGAGAACGGCTCGGCCAGCGCCGCCAGGCGCAGCGGCACATGGTCGGCAACCTTCACGCATTGCGTGGCTTCGCACAGCAGCATGTTGCGGAAAGCGCCCTGCACATGCGGTGTGCGCATCGCGCTGCCGTAGAAACGCATCTCCAGGCACTGGTTGGGCAGGCCTTCGAGGCAGAACTTGCAGCCGCCGCACGGACGGCTCGGATTGATCGCAACCTTGTCGCCGATGCGCACGCTGTCGACACCGGGCGCCACCGCGACCACGGTGCCCGCCACTTCATGGCCCAGCACCATCGGCTCCTTGATGCGCACGGTGCCGAAGCCGCCGTTGTGGAAGTAATGCAGGTCGGAGCCGCAGATGCCGCCCATGCCGACCTTCACCAGCACCTGGCCGGGGCCGATCTCGCCGGCATCCTGTTCATCGAGGCGCAGGTCGTCCGGAGCGTGGATGACGAGGCACATGCAACGCATACGCATGGTGGTTCCTTCTTTCTCTTCAGGGAACGGGAGTGACGAGGGGACGGCCCGCGAAATGGGCCTCGAGGTTGCGGCGCACGAGCGCGCCCATGGCGCGGCGCGTCTCTTCGGTGCCGCTGCCGTGGTGCGGATGCAGCACCACGTTGTCGAGCGCCGCGAAGCGCGGATCGATGCGCGGTTCGTTGAGGAACACGTCGAGCGCCGCGCCCGCGATGCGCCGACCCTCCAGGGCCTGCAGCAGCGCGCCCTCGTCCACCGTGGTGCCGCGCGAGACATTCACGAGCCAGCCGCGCGGGCCAAGCGCCGTGAGCACCTCGGCATCGACGATGCCCCGCGTGGCCTCGCCCCCCGGCAGGATGACGATGAGCACATCGCACCAGTCGGCCATGGCTGGCAGGCTGGCGAAATGCCGCAGCGGGCTGTCGGCCTTCGGCGTGCGGCTGAAGTAGGCCAGCTCCATGTCGAACCCCGAGAGCCGCCGCGCGATGGTGCTGCCGATGCGGCCGAATCCGGCGATGCCCACGCGCTGGCCGAAGACGCGCGTTGCGAGCGCCATCGGCCCTTGCGCCCAGGCGCCGCTGCGGACGAAGGCGTCGCTGGCCGGAATGCGCCGCTGCAACGCGAGCGTGAGGCCCACCGCAAGGTCGGCCACGTCGCCGTTGAGCACATCGGGCGTGTTCGTGACACGGATGCCGCGCGCACGGCAGGCGGCAAGGTCGATGCCGTCGGTGCCCACGCCGTAGCAGGCGACCAGTTCCAGGTTGGGCAGCGCGGCGATGAGCTCGCCGCTTGCGCCCAGCTCGCCGCGCGTTGCGACCGCGCGGATGCCCGGCGCATGTTCGGCGATGAAGGCCTGCCGGTCGGGCGCCTCCCACAGGCGGTGCAGGGTGTACTGCGCCTGCATCGGGGCCATGTCCCATTCGGGGTAGGCGCCGGGCATCAGCACTTGCGGGGCGGCGGTAGCGGTCAAACGGTTCTCCTCAAGATCTCGCAAATAAGATACCGGTAACCTTAACTGCTCCGTGAGAAAGCTGCAACATCGGATTCACCCGGTTGACGGGCCCTCAAGATACCGGTAACTTTATCGAGCTGTTGCACCCTCACCCGACTTCCGCGTCCAACCAAGGAGCTCTTTTTGAAACTGTTCGACCTGTCCGGGCGCATCGCCCTCATCACCGGCTCCAGCAAGGGCATCGGCTTTGCGCTGGCCGCGGCGCTGGGCTCGGCCGGTGCACGCGTGGTGCTCAACGCACGCGACGCCGGTTCGCTGGCCACCGCTCGCGACGCACTGCGCGCCCAGGGCGTGGCGGCCGAGGCGGTGGCCTTCGACGTCACCGACGCCGCCGCGGTGGAGGCCGGCGTGGCCCGCATCGAGGCGGAGATCGGCCCGATCGAGATCCTCGTCAACAACGCCGGCATGCAGCACCGCGGCCCGTTCGCGGAGTTCCCGATCGATGCCTGGCACAAGATCACCACCACGAACATCGACAGCGTGTTCCTCGTCGGCCGTTTCGTGGCACAGCGGATGATCGGGCGCGAGCGCGGCAAGATCATCAACGTGTGCTCGGTGCAAAGCGAACTGGGCCGCCCGGGCATCGCGCCCTATGCCGCCACCAAGGGCGCGGTGAAGATGCTCACCAAGGGCATGGCGATCGACCTCGGCAAGCACGGCATCCAGGTCAACGGCCTCGGGCCGGGCTACTTCAAGACCGAGCTCACGCAGGCCCTGGTGGCCGACGAAGCATTCACCGCGTGGCTCTCGGGCCGCACGCCGGCCGGTCGCTGGGGCGAGGTGCAGGAACTCGGCGGCGCGGCCATCTTCCTGGCCTCGGACGCATCGAGCTTCGTCAACGGCCACATCCTCTACGTCGATGGCGGCATTACCTCGAGCCTCTGATGCCGCACGAAGAAATCGCCAGCCCTCACCCGAAAGTTTTCACATGACATTCAAGCGCCAGCGCGTGGCCGTGATCGGCGTCGGCATCATGGGCTCGGCCATCGCGCGCCGGCTGCTCGGCTGCGGCCATGCGGTGAGCGTGTTCGACCTCGACACCGCCAAGGTCGATGCACTGAAGCAGCAAGGCGCGCAGGCCCACCCCACTGCGGCGGCCGCAGCGTCGGCCAGCGACTTCGTCATCACCAGCCTCAACTCGGCGGCCGTGGTGGAGCGCGCGCTGCTGGGTGAAGCCGGCGTGGCTTTCGCCTCCGCGGATGCGCAGCGCCTGGTGATCGACATGTCCTCCATCGATCCGCCCTCCACGCGCCGGATCGCAGAAGCGCTGCGCGAGCGCACCGGCATGGGCTTCGTGGATGCGCCGCTCTCGGGCGGTGCGCCCAAGGCGCTGCTGGGGCAACTGACGGTGATGGCCGGCGGCAGCGCCGACGACGTGGCGCGTGCCCGCGCCGTCATGGACAGCCTGTGCGCCAACTACACCCACATGGGCGGGAACGGCGCGGGCCAGACCACCAAGCTGGTCAACCAGCTGCTGTGCGCCATCGGCTTCCAGGCCGTGGCCGAGGCGGTCCGGCTCGCGGAAGCCGGCGGCGTCGATGCCTCGAAGCTGCATTCGGCCCTGGCCGGCGGGCGCGCGGACAGCCAGATCCTGCGCGAGTTCGGCCCCAAGATGGCCGCGCGCGACGACACGCCCACCGGCCGCATCGACAACATGCTCAAGGACCTCGAGGCGGTGCAGGCCTTTGCGCAAGGCCAGCGCTTGCCGCTGCCGTTGACAGGCACCGTCTCGGAATTGCATCGCACCTTCGTGGCAGCCGGACTGGGCCCCGAAGACACCGCCGCCATGATGCGGCAGTTCAACGGCTATGCCCGCGGCTGAACGCGCACCGACCCATTGCTGCACATCCAATCAAGGACACAAAAATCATGTTCATCCGCTGCGCGTTTTTCAGGGGCCAGGTCAAACCCGGCCTGGAGGACACCTTCACCCGCTATGTACACGAGAAGCTCGTGCCGCTATGGACGCGCTTCCCCGGCGCGCTGGAGGTGCGCGTGCTGCGCCAGCTCGAAAGCGACGTGAGCGACCCCGAACTAGCGATGGTGCTGGCCATCCGTTATGCCAGCCGCGAGGACATCGCACGCGCACTCGACTCACCCGTGCGCCATGAAAGCCGCGAGGTTTCCAAGGGCCTTTTCGAGATGTTCGATGGAACCGTGTTCCATACGATTTTCAGCGCCGAGGAATTTCCGCTCCCGCGCGGTGTTGGTGAAGGCACCGGGGCCGCGGTCTCGTAAGCAAAGGCAACAGTGAATGGTCACACCCCCAACGAGTTGCGTCTGTGCACGCTGGGGGAAATGGGTTGCGACCCACTTGTAATGCGTGCTACCCTCGACCACAAGAAATTTGAGAGGACTAGGACTACCATGAAGATGATCAAACTGGCAGCTGCTCTTGCTGCCTTGGCAGTTTCGTCGGCATTCGCGCAAGCACCGGCTCCGGCGCCCGCTCCTGCCAGCAACACCACCACCCCCGCACCCGCTGGCGCTACCAACGCCACCGCAGCAACCACCGGCGGCCTGACCCCCGGTCAATGGGGCGCAGTTGCAGGCAGCAGCGCACTGCTCGTGGCCATCGCCAGCAGCAACGGTGGCAATGGCGGTGGTGGCTTTGTCATCATCCCTGGCACCGGTACTGGCACAGGTACCACCGGCACGCGTTAATGCTGCGTGCCCTCCCACTGGGAGGGCATTCGCTGAAAGCTCCGCGCGTTGGTTTCGCCACGCGACTTTTAAAACGTTGCCTATGGGCAACGTTTTGTTTGGGCGTTGGCGGTTGTTCCTCCGGGTCTTCAGCCATGCTGGATGCCGCTCGGCTTTTGTACAAAGGCCAGGTCGCGGCCCAGCCGGATTTCAATCCTGCCTATCGCTATTTGCGGACCCAGATCGGTGACCGCACCATTTTCATGGTGCTCGGCTATATCGATCAGCGCCCCGAGGGCCCTGTCGAAGTTTGGTACAGCGGCAGCGGCGAAGTCGTCAGGCTCCTGAACGGCCAGCTCGTGGGCACCACGGGCCTCAGCACCGACTGGCGAAACGTTCGGCTCACAGGCCTTCCTGCGTGGACGGCTGCCGATGCGCCGACCAATGCAGGCGGTTCGAGTCAAAGCTACACGCGACTGCGCGATCTCATGCCCGGCTACCGCTTCGGAATTCGCGACGAGATCGTCCGTATTTCCATCCCCCCGCCCCCGAACTCCTCCCTTGCAGGCGTCGATCCGGCCTCCTTGCGTTGGTATGAAGAGCGCAGCGTGTCGCACCCGTCCGCGGCGTCACTGCCCGCGGCACGCTTTGGCCTGTCGCGCGCTTCTGCAACACCCCAGGTTGTGTATTCGGAGCAATGCCTCTCCAGTGATTTCTGCATGAGCTTCGAACAGTGGACACCTCCCGCGCCCGCAGCCGGTAGATCGGCAAGCTCTGGCACATGAACCCCTGGGCTCGCGGTATTGGCAAACGGCAATGGCCTCGTCGAGCGGCCATCGCTTGCGCGTTGGCGGCAAGTTTCGGCGTCTCGGCGCAGCCGCTGGACACGGCCACGAAAAACGAATCGGCGAATGACGTCGATGTGCGTCCGGGCGAGCGCCTGAGCGCCTGGCTGCTGCGCCAGCCCGCCGATGCCGCCTCTGCCGGTCTCGCGTGGCGCGTGCCCCAGGAACGGCTGGCGCAGCAGTTCCTCAAGAACACCTTGCTGGTGCGCATCGAATCGGCGAGCCGGCGTTCACCGCGCTCGGAGCAGGTCGACCGCCTGAGCCTGATTTCCTGGCTCCAGGGCTTGCCCGTCACAGGCCGGGTGGCGCTCGGCATCGTGGACCCTCGCTGGCTGCAGGCGCATCCCGAAGAAGACCCCGTCTTGGCGGCCGGACAGCAACTGGTTGCCGCACCGCCCGATTTGAAGACCATCGCCGTGGTTCGCCCCAACGGAGAGCTGTGCCATGTAACCCATGAAGCCGGCCGGACCGCCTGGGACTACGTGGCAGCCTGCGAGCCTCGAGGCGCTCACGACTGGGCCTGGGTTGCGCAGCCGGATGGACGAACCGCTCGCGTGGGCGTGGCCCCATGGAACAGCCAGCCTTCGGACGAACCTGCGCCGGGCGCGTGGATCTGGGCGGCTCCCCGGGACCTGACCGACCTCGTCGCGGCGTCCGAGGGGATCATCAAGTTTCTCGCCACGCAGGGCCCCTCCCCTCAAGGCGACGCGCCCGTCGGCACCCCGGCACAAGCGGGGGCACAGCAGCCACCCGCTCCGGCGCAGGCAAGCACGCCGTCAACCGCCGTGTCCGTGCGTCCCGAAGCCGCGCCGCAGTACAACGCCACCCGCACCAGCGGCAACGATTGGGGCGAAACCGGCCTTCTCCAGACACCCACCGCCCGCATGGGCCAAGCGGGCGACTTCAGATCGTCGATGTCCCATGTGTCGCCCTACACACGGTTGAACGTGATGTTCCAGCCGCTGGACTGGCTGGAAGGTGGCTTCCGGTACACGTCGATCAGCAACGTGCCATACGCAGCCAGCACTACCGGCCAGAGCACCAAGGACAAGAGCATCGACCTCAAGGTGAGGCTCTTGCGTGAGTCCGCTTATGTGCCAGAGCTTGCGCTCGGTTTTCGAGATCTCGGCGGGACCGGGTTGTTTTCTTCCGAGTACTTGGTTGCGAACAAGCGCTACGGCGATTTCGACTTCAGTCTCGGCATCGGATGGGGATATCTCGGCAACAGCGGCAATATCCGGAATCCGCTGACACTTCTGAGCAGTCGATTCGAGAAGCGCACCATCACTGCTGTATCGGGTGGCGAAACCAACTTTGGCACTTACTTCCGTGGCCCTGCTGCTCTGTTCGGCGGCGTGGAGTGGCGCACTCCTTGGGAGCCGCTGACGGTCAAGCTTGAATACGAAGGAAACGACTACAAGAACGAACCCTTCGGGAACAACCAGAAGCAGCGCAGCCCCTTCAATGTCGGCTTCGAATACCGCTACTCCCCCGGCGTCGCCTTCACCGCCGGCTTGGAACGCGGCAACAAGCTGATGGTCGGCATCACGCTGTCCACCAACCTTGCATCGCTGAAGGCATCCAAGCCCGCCGACCCGCCCCAGCCCCGCTTCACGCCGCAGGCGCCTCAAAACCCGCCGGGCTGGGCATCGACGGCGGCCGAGATCGAGGCCCGCACCGAATGGATGGTCCAGCGCATCGCCGCGCAAGACAGCGGCGTGCATGTGTGGATCACCGAGAGCAACACCGTCTACCGCCAGGCGCGCGTGCAGCAGATCATTGCCGTGCTGCACCGCGATGCGCCCGCGACGATCAAGAGCTTCATCCTGCACTACAACGAGCGCGGCCTTGCGATGCGTGCGCAGGTCGTCGACAGGGCCGAATGGGTCGCCGAGCACTACCAGGCGCAATCGCCCGCCGAAGCGCGCGCGGCCAGCCAGCGCGACTACGCGCCGCCCCAGGACAGCAGCGAAGACCGGCTCTTCCTGCCTCCGCCGAACAAGACCGCCAGCGACACCGCGGCAAGTGCGTCCACCCAGCAGCCCGTGGCGGCGAACCTGGCGCCATGGGAACGCCGCACCGAGAAGTTCACCTACGGCGTGACGCCGTATTTCTCGCAGATCCTCGGCGGCCCCGATGCGTTCATGCTCTACCAGCTCGGCGCGCAGGCCACGGCGGAATACCGCTTCACGCCGAGCACATGGGTGAATGCCGCGCTCAACTGGCGCTTGCTGGACAACTTCGACAAGTTCACCTACACCGCGCCCAGCAGCCTGCCGCGGGTGCGCACCTACCAGCGCGAGTACGTCACGTCCGCGCGGCTGACGATGCCGGTGTTCCAGCTGACCCACGTGGGCCGGCTGAGCGAAGACCAGTACTACAGCGTCTACGGCGGTGCGCTCGAATCCATGTATGCCGGCGTGGGTGCCGAATGGTTGTATCGCCCATGGCGCAGCAAGTTCGCCCTTGGCATCGACATCAACCATGTGCGCCAACGCGACTTCAAGCAGGACTTCGGCCTGCGCGACTACAAGGTCAACACCGGCCATGCCACGCTGTACTGGGACACGGGCTGGAACGGCGTGATGACAAGAGTCAGCGTCGGCCAGTACCTGGCCGGCGATCGCGGGGTGACGCTGGACATCAGCCGACGTTTCGACAACGGCGTATTGGTGGGGGTCTACGCCACCAAGACCAACGTGTCGGCGGCGCAGTTTGGTGAAGGCAGTTTTGACAAGGGCATCTACATCTCGGTGCCCTTCGATGCGCTGCTGCCGAAATCCAGCAAGTTCTCGGCGGGCTTCAACTGGTCACCGTTGACGCGCGATGGCGGCGCGAAGCTGGGGCGGATCAATCCGCTCTATGACATGACATCGGTGCGCGATCCGCGGGCCTTCAGTTTTGCGGCGCCGGAGAACAGCCAGCCTAAGGCCGGGGACAACATTCTCAATTTCGAGAACGCGCGATAGACGGTGGCAAGCCCAATGGGTCAGGGCTGAATTGGCTGCTTGCGAGCCATGTGCGTGCGAATTGGAAGAGTGATCGTGATGCGCCATGGATGGCCATCACGCTGCCCGCGGTAGCCGCCAGCCGTTGCATCGCACGGCCCTGCCGCCGATTCAAAGCGCGATGGCTATGGGCAGGTCCGAGTTGGCGCTCTCTTCGGTGCGGTCCACCACGGTCATCGCCGAGCGATGCCGCTCCATGTGCACCCAATCGACCACTTCCGCATGGGCGCGGTAGCCGGGCATCATCTGCTGCAGCGTGCGCTTCAGTGCCGGCACATCGCTGCTGCGAATCGCTGCGCTCAACACGTCGAACTGACGCCAGAGCTCTTCCTGAGGGAGGCAAACTTCGTGCGCCTTCATCACACGCGGATGCGGCGTCGGCAAGGCGTTGTCACCGATCAGCAGTTCCTCGTACAGCTTCTCGCCCGGCCGCAGGCCGGTGATCTGGAGTTCGATATCGCCATCGGGCGAGGCGTCATCCCGCACCGTTCGCCCTGACAGTTCGACCAGACGGCGAGCCAGATCGATGATGCGCACCGGCGACCCCATGTCGAGCACGAACACGTCTCCGCCTTCGGCCATTGCGCTCGCCTGGATGACCAGTTGCGCCGCCTCGGGAATCGTCATGAAGTAGCGTGTGATGTCCGCATGCGTCAGCGTGATGGGGCCACCCGCTTCGATCTGCCGACGAAACAGTGGAACCACCGAGCCGCTGGAGCCCAGCACGTTGCCGAAACGAACCATCGAGAAGCAGGTGCCGGAGTTTTGTTGCGCGAGCCCCTGCAAGGTCATTTCGGCCAACCTCTTGCTGGCGCCCATGATGTTGGTCGGCCGCACTGCCTTGTCCGTGCTGATCAGCACGAAGCGACGAACCTTGCATTCCATGGCGACTTGCGCCGCCGTGAGCGTGCCCAGCGCGTTGTTGCGCACGCCTTCGATGGGGTTGTGCTCGACCAACGGCACATGCTTGTAGGCCGCCGCGTGATAGACGGTGTCAGGGTGCCAGGCACGCATCACATCACGCAAGCGCGCCGCATCGCATACCGAAGCCAGCAACGGGACCACATGAACATGAGGCGCCAACGCTTCGAGCTCCTGATGGATGCCGTAGAGCGCGAACTCATTCATCTCCACCAGCAGCAGCGTCTTCGGCGACAGCTGCACGATCTGCCGGCACAACTCGCTGCCGATGGAGCCGCCCGCTCCCGTCACCAACACGACCTGATGGCGAATGTTCCTGTGCAGCAAATCGTTCATTGGCGCGACGGGATCGCGCCCCAGCAGGTCTTCGATGTCGACTTCGTGCAGATCCTGAACCTGCACTCTCCCGTTCGCTAGGTCGGCCAGCGCCGGGAGCGTGCGCACATGCAAATACAACGGCAACAGCTGGTTGAGGATTTCGGCCCGGCGCGCACGGCTGGCCGTAGGCATGGCCAAGAGGACATCGGTAATGCCCAGTCTTACGGCGTTCTCCTTGAGCCACTCCGGGGAATGGATGGGCAGGCCGTGAAGGGTGTTGCCCTGGAGGTGCTTGGCGTCATCGACAAAGGCACGAACCAGCATCTCGCGGCTCTGGGTCAATGCGGCAGCCAGTTGCACCCCGGCACCGCCGGCGCCATAGATCACCACCTGCGGCAGCGCCTTGCGATCGATCGCGCTCAGGTACATGCCGCCCAGCCAGTAGCGCGCAAACATGCGCGAGCTGGCGACCGCCATGAACAGCAGCAGAGGCATCAGGAAGCCCACGGTGCGCGGCACGCCGCTCACACCGATCACCGAAAACACGAAGCCGTAGCCAATGCCGAAGAAGGTGCAGGCACGCACGATGGCCATCAATGCGGCAGGCCCGGCATAGCGGAAGATGGCGCGGTACAGCCCGGAAACGACGAAGAGTGGCAGCGCACCCACGATGGCTACAACCACGGCCAGCCACTGGATTCCGCGAAGGGTTACCCACTGCTCGTAACGAAGACTGAACGCTACCCAGACGCACAGGACGCACAAAGTGGCATCGACAGCCAACGCCAAAAAGCGTTTGGCAGGGCGAGGCAACGCAAGCAAGGGTGCCGCAAGGCGGTTGAACAGGAATCTCACTCCGGGTGGCCAATTGTTTTTAGTAGATAACAATTCTCCCCGAAGGCTGCACGTTCGCCTCCCTCATTCAGGGTATCCGGCGGCCCTAAACTGTGTATTTATGTATCACCTGTGAGTACCACCGCATCACTCTGCGAAACGCTTAGTGCGAATGCCTCAAACGGCGTCCTTGTATTTGTATTCGGTGTAGCGGTAGCCGCCGTACTTGTAGCCGTAGCTGCCGTAATGCCGGCGCGAAAGGTCCATGCCGTTGAAGACGACACCGCTGACCCGTTGGCCTGCATGGGCCAGACGCTTGACGCTTTCGCTGAGCTCGCCGAGCTGCGTGAGGTTGTCGCGAGCCACCAGCAGGATCGCGCCGGCGTGCGCCGCGACCGCTGCAGCATCGGCTGCCACCAGCACAGGCGGGCTGTCGATCACCACCAGGTCGTAGCGTGCCGACATGGTTTCCAGGAAATCCCTCAGCGTCGACGACAGCATCATGCTCGCAGGGTTGAACGGGTAGTTGCCAGTGGTGAGAACGTCGAGATTGGGAGTCACCTGGCTATGAATCGCCTGCTCGCTCGTCATCTCACCTGCGAGGACGTCCGCCAGTCCACCCTTGCGGGGCAAGCCGAATGCAGTGTGGAGATGGCCCTTGCGCAAGTCGGCGTCGATCAGCAATACGCGCCGGCCGGCCTCGGCCATGATGGCCGCGAAATTGCCTGAAACGAAGCTCTTGCCAACCCCTGGCGTGGCGCCGGTGATGAGAACGCGGTTGTTGTCGGTCTCCATCAAGGCCAACTGCAGAGAGATGCGCAGGTTGCGCAAACTTTCTACAGCCAGGCTTTCTGGCTCGTTGATGGCCAATACCTGGACCCCACCTACACCGCCTGCAATGCGCTGTCCGATCCGTTCTTGCTCGATGGCAAGTGGGACGACGGAGTAAACGTTCAGGCCAAGGCGGTCCTCGATCTCCTGCGGGTTGTTGATGCCGCTGGCCATCTTGCTGCGCACGATGGCGAAGGCGATGCCGGCGAGCAGGCCCAGCACCAGCGACAGGGCGACGATCAGAGGCTTTTGTGGCTTCACAGGTCTTTTTGGCTCGGTCGCCTTGTCGAGCAAACGCACATTGCCGACCTTGCCCTCCTTGACCAAGCGCAATTGCAACGAACTGTTGAGCAGCGATTTGTAGAGCTCACCGTTGACACGGACGTCGCGCTCCAAGCGCAACGCATCACGCTGAACAACCGGCATGGCGCTCACTCGGTTGTCAATTTGATCGAGCTCGCGGCGGAGGGCAGATATCTGTCCATCGATCACGCCCACTTTGGGGTTCGTCGCGGTAAAACGCGAGCGCAGGTCGCGCCGCAACTGCTCCGATTCGAGCAGTTGCTTTCGCAACTCAACGGTCTGGTTCAACATGGCCTTGGCTTCCTCATCGAAGGCAATGGTGCCGTTCTTGTTGCGGAAGCTCGCGTAGGCATCTTCGGAGACCTCGAGCTGCTTCTTGAACTCGGGCAGTTGGTCGCCGAGGAATTCAAGCGTCTTCTCAGCTTCGGCCGCCTTGCGCTCGATGTTCTGACGCACATACTGCGCACCGATTGCATTGAGGACTCGTCGCAAGCGGTCTCGGTCACTGTCTTCGAGCGTCACGCTGATCACGTTCGATTGCTTGCCCTGCTCACTGAGCTGCACCCGCTTTTGCAGATCCTCAGTGGTCGTGAGCAGGGAGGCGCGCGAGACCACGAACTCGGCACCGGACTTTCCATTGAGCTTCGACACCATCAGCGTGATGGTGCCGTCAGGCCCCGCCTGGCTCAGCAGCGTACCGACAGCGCCCGTCAGCGGAGCCGGCAGGTCGGGATGCGAGAGCGTGTACTGGCCACCGGCCTGTGCGGTGATGACGAATGGCTGCTGGTCTTCGAGTGGGGCAGGCACATCGAACTTGGCGATGTCTATTGCCTCCGTGCCCGACACGTAGCCATCCATGCCAAGGAGCCCGGGCTCCGACAATTCCTTGGCGCGCCTTGAAAGCCAATCGCCGATAAGCGGAATACGGCGAGGCTGCGCGTCGATGTACAGACGCGTTGCCTCGACCGCTCCGCCCATGATCATTCGTGACCGAAGGATTTGGATTTCGCCAGTTGCCGGCGTCTTCACGTCGAACAGGTTGGCCGTATCACCAAGAAAGTTCTTCGCGTCGGGCGCCGAGTCCTCGACCTGGACCACCAAATTGGACTGGTAGATGGGCGTGGACAGCAGCGCGTAGGCAACACCCAATGCGACGGCGACGAAAGTAATGCCGGCCACCAACCATTTGCGATCGATCAGGATGTCGAGGTATTCGGACAGATGGATGACATCGTCATCGTCGCGCGGCGGCGCAACGACCGGAGCCGAGGACACCGGAGGAGAAGCAAGAGAAGTCATGAAAGTTTCTTGATGCGTTCGACCCACGCAGTCGCGCCGTCGTCTATGAGTTTCAGGGCTCGCTCGAAGGCCGGACGGCCCAGGCGGTAAGGATCGGGGATGTCCGCGCGTGCGACCTCACCCAGACGAAACAGTTTGCCGCGCGTGAGCGGATGGCGTTGGTTAATGTACAGGCGCTGTTCCTCATCCATGGCTAGGATAAGGTCAGCCTCCTGACACATCAGATTTGTCAGTTGTCGCGCACGATGGGCCTCGATATCGAGCCCACGCTTTGCCATGAGTTCCCGCGCCAGTGCATCAGCGGGCTGGCCCACAAGCGCTCCAATGCCGGCGGACGCGACCTTCAGATGCGGCAAGGCGGCGGCGATCAAGGCTTCCCCCATCGGGCTGCGGCAGATGTTGCCGATGCATACAACCAACACGGATTTCATGACATGGGGCGCTTATTTGGGCAAGCGGCATTTGCCAGCTGCAAAGACCAACAAATCACAGTGAAGACTCCCATTTTTTAATGCCATTTTAGTTGCTGACTCCCCCCGGCACGCCTACCAAGTGCCTGTGGCAATCGATCTCAAGGCTGCTTCGCCACGCGACGCCACGACAACCAAGTCAACATTTCGCCGAGCAGAAGTCCGATGCCATCCGCTAACAAATCCGTCCATTCGGCAGACCGGTCGGGCGTGAAGGACTGCAGTACTTCGATAACCCCGCCGTAAACTAGCAGCCCCGCAAGAACGGCAACTGTTCGACCGGGGAAAGCACCGCGCCCCAAAAAAGCAAGCGTCGCGAAGGCCAGCAGATGATTGGTCTTGTCCCAACCAGTGGAGGGCATCGGCGCTGTGATTGGCACGAGCGAAAGCACAAGAACTGCAATGGCGCATACCCAAAATGCAACGCGCAGTACCTTGCTGATTTGCAGCCTGATCATCGTGTGATTCTTTGGGCAAGGTAGTCGGGATGCACCACCTCACCAGAATGCAATACACGATCTGCAGCCACCCTAACCCCATAAGCAAGCGCCGCTCCCACTGGCATCCACGCGCGACGCCCGAGCACACTGCCGCCAGCCATCCCCGCATTCACACCCAGATGGCCGAACGGTTCTACCGTGCAGTCGTGATCGACCACGGCACCACAATTCACGATCACGCCTTCACCTAGTTGAGCGCCTGTGCCCACGACCGCGCCGGCCATGATGGCAGTGCCCCGTCCTACCGCAGCTCTGGGCGATACCGTGGCGGCAGGGTGGATCACCGTTGCGAGGGCCAGCCCTTGCGCCTGCACGCGTTGGTGCAAGGCCTCGCGCAACGCGTTGTTGCCGATCGCCACGAACACCGCGTCGATCTGGTCCTTACATGCGCTCAACATGGCCGTCGTTCCCCACACCGGCCAGTCCCACACGTGTTGCCCGGGCTCGGCAGCATCGTCGAGAAAGCCCGTCAACACATAGTCGTCACGCAGCAATACGGCCTCCGCAACGCTGCGGCCGTGACCGCCCGTGCCAATGATCAACAGACGCTTCGGTGTCATCGTCGTCCTTGCATTCAATGCGTCACGCCATCGCGCCTGAGCACTTTGACAAAGGTGAGCCAGAGAATACGAATATCGAATCCCAAAGACCGGCGCTGGAGGTATTCGACATCGAACTGAACCTTGACCGGAATCGGCAGTTCGTCGCGCCCATTGACCTGAGCCCACCCCGTCAGTCCTGGCACCAGCAGATGCACGCCTTGCCGGGTCCGCAACTCGATCAGGTCCGACTGGTTGAAAAGTGCAGGACGCGGCCCGACAAAACTCATGTCCCCGACCAGGATGCTCCACAACTGCGGCAACTCATCCAGGCTGCTCTTGCGCAAAAAGGGGCCGATCGGCGTCAGGTACACCCCGGGGTCGGACAGCAGGTGCGTGGCCACCGCCGGCGTGCCGACCCTCATGCTGCGGAACTTCGGCATCTTGAAGATTCGGTTGTTGCTGCCGACACGGTCAGACCAATAGAGTGCAGGTCCACGCGAAGTGAGACGAACGGCCAGGGCAATGACGGCCACCGGCAGCAGCAACACCATGGCGGCGCACACCGCGAGAACCAGATCAAACAGACGCTTCATTCAGATACCCTTCTGCCGCCCTCTTCAAACCTTCGTCAACACTGAGGGGTGGCGCCCATCCCAGCCGTTGCCTTGTGTCGGAGATATCCACCTGCAGCGAACCGCAAAGTCGCTGCGCAACACTGCGCCGCCCCAGCAAGGCGGCCCCCAGTTCGATCCAGCTCACCGGAACAGGCACAAGCCGCGCCGGTCGCCCCATCGCCTGCCCGAGGCGTCGCAGCAACTGGGAAGTCGAGAGGTCTTCGCCGTCCGAAATCAGAAAAGTTCGGTTGGCAGCGGCCGAATGAGATATGCAGGTAACCAGCAGATCGACCAGATTGCCGAGTGCCACCATGCTGCGACGGTTGTGCTCGATACCGCCTAGCGGGAGGGGCAAGCGACGCGCCACCGCACCCATCATGGCGCGGAAGTTAGCCTTGACGCCGTGCCCATATACCAGCGGGGGACGAACGATCGCGACCTCCATTCCGGAATCGATGGCCAGTTGCCGCAAACCTGCTTCGGCCTCGTGCTTGGAGATCCCATAGGCATCCTGCGGTGCCGGGGAGTCATCCGCCCGAAAAGGCCGTCCGAGTACCGTGGCTTCACCATTCACCTTGATGGAGCTGACAAAGACGAAACGCCTCACACCGGCTGCGGCAGCCTGTCGGGCAAGGTTCAATGTGCCCTCCACGTTCACCGAACGGAAGGCGCTCAACGGGTCTTCCGCCGTGTCTTTCATCACATGCACACGAGCGGCGCAATGGACGACTGCATCCGCACCTCGCAACGCTTCGCTCCAATCGGTGTTGCTGGACAAATCGCCTACCGTGCACTGTTCTATCGAGGCCGGCAAACCCTGGCTCGGTTGCCGTACTCCAGCAACGATTTCGAACGACGCAGCCGGCACTGCCTCGCCTGAAACGCCCGGGGACCCGCGCTCCATCAATTGCCGAATGAGCGCGCCGCCCACGAAGCCCGTCGCGCCGGTGACGAGAACCCTCACGCGGCCACCTCTTCCCAAACCTGCATGGTTTTCGCTACAACAAGCTCCTGCGAGAACTCTTGCTCAACCATCAGGCGCCCTTGTGCACCCATGTGCTCGCGCATCGCCCGATCAGCCATCAATGTTTCGAGCGCATTTGCCAACGCAGCGACATCGCCGAACGGAACCAGGAGTCCATTCCTGCCATGAATCACGACCTCCCGACAGCCGGGCACATCGAACGTGACGATCGGCCTCGCGCAACTTGCGGCCTCGAGGAGTGCTTTGGGCAGCCCTTCGCGATAGGAAGGCAGACACACCACGTGGGCCTGGGCCAGTACCGCTGGCATGTCGTTGCGGTTTCCCCAGTACTCCACCACACCTTCCGATTCCCAATCTTTCAGCGTCTGCAGCGGAACGCACGACGGGTTGTGATCGTCGCGGCCGCCCACCAATGCGAATCGCGCACGGACGCCGCGCTGTTGCAGAAGCCTCGCGGCTTCCACGAATTCAGCCACGCCCTTGTCCCAGAGCATCCGTCCCGGCAGCACGACAAGCATCTGCTGATCATTGGGCTCGGGCTCCGGGGTCGCCGGAAACGCGTTCACATCCACACCTGCACCACGGATCAGCCGGATTTTTTCCGGCGCGATGACCTTCGCCTCCGACAACACCTGCGCGTCGTCTGGGTTCTGCAAGATCAGGCGAGTGGCTGGATTGCGAAATGCCGCGCGAAAAGCCTGGACGATAAACGGGCGCAGGCATCTTGCGAGCAACTTCTGTGAGGAAAACACATATCCCAGGCCCGCGAGTGCAAACACTCTGCCTTCTGATTTGTTGGACTTGCCGGCTATGGCGCTGTACAGCACGGGCTTGAGCGCTACGGCGTGCAGCACATCTGGCTGAAACGCTCGGATGGCAGATCGCACGCCGCGCAATGCGCGCCATTCCGTCAGCGGGTTTTTGGAACGCCGCTCTAGGAGCCATGGGAAAACCTCGATCCCCATTTTTTCGAGCAATTCGGCGTGGGTCGAGAGGCGGCATAAAACGGCCACGCGATAACCCATAGCCTTTGCATGAATTGCTAGCTGAAGGCGATGGGAAACGAAGTACCAATCCTCGGAAATAACAAACAACAGTCGCTTCATCAAAACAGTCGGCGATTTTAAAAATTAAGAAAAAATACCTGCAGTATCATAGATGCCAAGCCGAACAAAGGCGTCGATACATTTTCCAGCAAAATCGGCGCCATACACTCATCGCCGCCGCCGAGGAAAGCATCTTATTCTCTAATTGAATTCTGACGCTCAACAATAGACCGCGATTTTCCATCAACCAAAATGGCCTTCTTGCTGCTTTTTTCAAATGAATTTCCGGTCACCTTGGCGTCGAGGGTATTAAAAATAGCCACACCCTCTGCGCCATTTCCCATGAATGAATTTCCTTTGATAGAAATGGCAGAAATGGATCCATCTTTGAATTTCGAAGACAAGTAAGAAGCAATCCCGGAGCCCGCATTGCTGAGAAATCGAGATCTCATTATCTGAACATCTCTTACAGCACCATCAGCATTGGGCTCGATGTCAATACCAGCTTGAGGCGGCACACCTCGAGTGTTACTGAAAACGGAATCAGTGACTAGAATTCCAGTGCCGGAGACTATGGACAAACCTTGCCGCCTGTTGCCGTCCGCAACAACGGAACAAAATTGGACATTTTTACTTTTCCCCGCCACATAGAAGCCATCCCCCCAGTTATCTTTGGAAACCATGTCTTTAATAACTACATCGCTCGCCCCGTGCAAAGACAGGCCCATTCCCCATTCCCCGGTACTCCCCTGATGTTCGTGACGCTCACCTTTCAACTGCCCCCCGACAATTGCGACATTCGAGGCGTCATAAATGCGCAAAATACTGAAAGTATCCACCGCATTTGGCATCGCCTTAATAATAGCACCTTGAGACAATTTAAAAACCGTATTACTCTTTATCCTCAATCCGACTTTGGCGTCAACCAGGTAAGTGCCCACTGGAAGCACAACTGTTCCGCCGCGCAGCGAAACTCCATCGAGAGCCTTTTGGAGCGCCTTCGTGTCATCGGTAGAACCATCACCAAGGGCACCTGCGCTTTTTACATCAATTACCAAATCCGAAGCGGGCTTAATCTCACAGGAGGCAAATGCATTTGTACTCTCCAAAACAATCAAAAAGCCTAAAACCGCAATCCCCAAAAATCGCAATTCAATCACGACAATACCTTTCCAAACCGGAAATAGATTCGCTTCACCCACCTAAGAACCGGCGCTGTCTCACCGTGCTTAAAAGCCTTGCGGTTCAATCTCAAATCAATCACTCTGACTTAGTACCTCTTCCAAACTACCCGATTCACATAATCGGTGTAGCTATGAATAATGCGGACTATTTTCTCCGAAACATTTGGAATACTGTAGTCGGCAACCTGTCGGAGTAGCCGCCGACTTCCACGTGGTTGCCTTTGCAAAATGGCCAATCCTTGCAGCACTCGCTCGATATCCAATCCCACCATCATTACCGCGGCCTCTTCCATCGCCTCCGGTCGCTCGTGAGCCTCTCGCAGATTTAAAGCAGGGAAATTCAAAATGGAGGATTCTTCGTTAATCGTTCCGCTATCTGAGAGAACCGCTCGTGCGGAAATCTGCAGTCGGTTGTAATCGGTGAAACTAAGCGGTTTGAGCAACTGGACATTGGGATGAAAGAAAACGCCCAAGGCGTCCACCCTTTTCTGCGTACGAGGGTGTGTGGATACGATAACCGGCATCTTTTCGTGCTCGGCAATAGTATTTAATACCTGCACGAGCTTGTTAAAATTCTGGTCTGAGTCGATATTTTCTTCGCGATGTGCACTTATCAAAAAGAATTTCTCTTCCCTCAGCCCAAGCCTATCAAGCACATCTGAGGACTCAATTTTCTGCCGGTAGTGCGCCAGCACCTCAGCCATTGGACTTCCCGTTTTTATTACCATATCGGGAGGTAGCCCCTCGCGCAGCAGGTATTCGCGCGCAATACTGCTATAGGTGAGATTGATATCCGCTGTGTGATCAACTATACGACGGTTTATTTCTTCAGGAACGCGCTGATCAAAACACCGATTGCCGGCTTCCATATGAAATACAGGCACCTTCCGGCGCTTGGCAGGCAATACAGCCATGCAACTGTTCGTGTCTCCCAAAACCAATAAAGCATCCGGCTTCTCCGACGCCAGCACCGCATCAATCGCAATAATTATCTGCCCGATGGTTTGCGCAGCTCCGGCGGCCGCGGCATTCAGAAAATGATCTGGCCGACGTATCTCAAGATCGTCGAAAAAAATCTGATTAAGTTCATAGTCATAGTTTTGCCCAGTGTGGACCAAAATATGCTCACACTGCTCATCAAGCTGCACCAATACACGAGAAAGCCGAATAATCTCTGGTCGCGTGCCAACCACAGTCATTACTTTAAGTTTTTTCATTTTTAATCTTCCTCACACAGGACATGTGAATGTATCTGGTCTTGCTCGATCAAATATCTCATTGGCCCAGAGCATAACGATCATCTCGTCGGCACCAATATTTGTAATGTCGTGCGTCCAACCGGGAACAGTCTCTACAACTTCTGCTTTATCGCCATCAGTTAATAGCTCATAAACTTCCCCAGTATGCATGTGCCGGAATCTGAACCTTGCTCGGCCTTTGATGACCAGAAATTTTTCTGTTTTTGAATGATGATAATGGCCACCACGCGTAATACCGGGATGTGCGGTGAAATAGCTGAATTGCCCGCAATCCGGCGTTTTCAACATCTCAACAAATACGCCGCGCGGATCAGCATACTGAGATATCGAATAGGCGAACAATTCCACAGGGAGATGGCTTACATAGGTTGAATACAAAGCACGGATGAATCCACTACCTACGCGCTCGGTCACCAAAGTGGAGCGGCTATCGTGAAACGCCTCGATCTGCCTCGCCACCTCACCCACGGTGGACTTGTATTGGGGCGTCATAACCGAGAAACCCGAATCCGCTTTCAGGGAATCCGCACCGTCAAGTAATTGAACGAAGCGCTCTACAACGTCGTCCACGTAGACCAATGTAAGGGGCGCCAATGGATCGTTGATTTGAATTGGTAAACCGCGCGCTATGTTGTGACAAAAAGTGGCCACCGCCGAGTTGTAATTTGGCTTGCACCATTTTCCAAATACATTTGGCAAACGAAAAACGTGCACCGGGACTCCGCGGCTGGCCTCCAGCTTAAATAGCAAATCTTCCGCGGCTCGCTTACTCAACCCATAAGGATTATTTTTCGATGCCTGCATGCTGGAGGAAAAAATCACTGATGGGCGGCGTCCGCTTCGTTCAACTTCAGCTGCCAATGCGTCGCACAGCGCCTGTGTAAGTGCTGCATTGCCGCTGAAGAATTCCTCGGGATGCTTGGGCCGATTAACACCCGCCAAGTGAAATACAAAATCCACGCCATGAAGCAATTCCGGCAACTTGGACACATCGTCCGAACGACCAAAGCAGTGAATCTGCAAATCAATGCGTTCGCCCAAAACAAGTCGCAGGTTTCTAGCAATAAAGCCATCGGCCCCAGTGATCAAAATTCTCTTGCCACCACTCACTTGCATCACTCCTCTGCTATGACATTTTCGCCAGCAGCGATACGTCGCATGAAATCAAGCTTGAGAAGCAAGGCTTTCATGCCGGCAACATCCAATCTCGTGGTGTTATGAGAGTTGTAGTCCTCACCATGAGCCGTTTGAGTTAGGCGCTGTTCTCCCTGCTCAACAAATTTTGCGTAATTCAGATCCCGTCCATCGGGTGGGACGCGGAAATAGCTACCCATGTCTTGGGCACAGGCCAACTCTTCGCGCCCCAAAAGGGCCTCATATAACTTCTCACCGTGTCGTGTGCCCATTACCTGCACCGAATGCCCGACCTTATTCATTAACTCCAACAATGCATCGGCAAGCACTTGTACCGTCGCTGCGGGCGCCTTTTGAACGAAGATATCGCCATTATTTCCGTGCTCAAACGCGTACAAAACAAGATCTACGGCATCGGACAATGTCATCATAAAGCGCGTCATTGTCGGATCGGTGACCGTTATTGGCATCCCAGCTAATATCTGGTCCACAAAGAGCGGAATGACGGATCCTCGTGAAGCCATTACGTTTCCGTAGCGGGTGCCACAGATCACGGTGCCCGAGCCTTCCAAATTCCTACTAGCCGCCACCATCACCTTTTCCATCATCGCTTTGCTGATGCCCATAGCATTGATTGGATATACAGCCTTGTCTGTACTAAGGCATATCACCCGCTGAACTCCGGCCCCGATTGCGGCCTCCAGCACATTTTCTGTGCCCAGCACATTTGTTTGGACCGCCTGCATAGGATGGAATTCGCAGGACGGCACTTGTTTAAGCGCAGCGGCGTGAAATACAAAGTCCACACCTCGCATGGCCTGTTGCACGCTCCGCGCATCGCGCACATCGCCAATGTAGAACTTGAGCTTGGGGTTGTGATAGCGCTTGCGCATATCATCCTGTTTTTTCTCGTCGCGACTGAATATGCGAATTTCGGCAACATCGGTATTCAGAAATCGCTTGAGAACCGCGTTCCCAAAGGAACCAGTTCCGCCTGTAATGAGTAGGGTCTTCGAGGTAAACATGATCTATAAATTTCTGGCAGTCTCGAGGAATTGAGTCAAGGAGCTGGAAGCATTACGATAGTCAAAAGCCCTCAGAGCTTGATCCCGGCAGGCCCGACGCATTTGCGTATGCTTTTCTCGGTTAATTTTTGCCGCTCTGAATAACGTGGCCTTCAAACTCTGAGGCGACGGTTTCTCGCAAATCCATCCAGTGGCGCCATCGATCAAATGCTCTCCCATGTCACTGGTAATGTTGGCAATGACGGGGGTTCCAACCGAGAAGCTCTCCACGAATTTTGTGGGGAATCCTGCTCTCGAATAGCGAGCTACGTTACGCAGAAGCAACGAATAATCCGCCGCCCTTACAAGATGCATCGACTCATCGTGGCTAAGGACCCCTAGAAATTTCACGGTGGAGGCGACCAACTCAGGGGGAAAAAGTTTGATGGAAGGGTAAAGACCAGCATGATTTTGGTCTACGCCAGCAATGGATAGCTTTAAATTCAACCCCTCCTGCTTTGCCTCTAGAACGGCACAAAGCATTCGATCTAACAGGTCTTTTTTCCCAGGGGATCCTGCATAAACAAGCTGCATCGTAGTCAATCGGTCCTTTTCCTGTGCTGACCATTCAGTTTCAAGGACGTCCAGTAGAGGCGGGGTTCTTAGGCTATGCCCTCCTCCTTTGAGGTAGTAATCGTGCAGGAAGCTACTTATCGTAATAGTATTTTTAACTCGCGGCGTTAAAAAACGCATTGCGAGTTCAATGTTTAATTGATAGGGAGAAAGATAGGCAAAAAAAGAATCCGGTTCGTACCACTCAACCGCATCAAAAATTAGCCGCACGGAATTTCGCTTGGCCCACGGAATCAATCTCAGTAGGTAAGGAGAGTACCCGCTGTATAAAATAACTGCGTAAGGGCGCTCCGGTAATGAATCTAGCCACTCAAGCGTTTTCGAGCCCATCCGAAAATACGCCAGCCGCTTCAACCATCTTGGAAGATGTTCGGCATTTCGCTCATCGAGAGATAAAACCTTGATCCCCTTGTACTCCGAAAGATTCTCACTTGTGCTCGGCTGGCCAGATGCTACGGCGACCTTGAATCCCGCCTCTTGTAGGGCCTGGCAATTTCCCAAAATACGACGCGCCGCTGCGCCTCCAGACGGAAACGAAAAGGGCCCGACGTAGAGTACCAATTTTGAGGCGTTACGATCCATAGCGATAAGATATACGATTAATTTTCAGCAATCAACTCGGATTGATTACACGGGCAACAGTTTTTGTTTTTCACCCGTGTCTATAGCCGGCCGAATTTTATGATCAACGCGGCTTTTTTTGATTACATAATATGCATAGAGCACAAAAAGCAGTCGTCCTCCAGGCGTGGCCGCGAACAGAAAACCTTTAAAGTTCAGGAAAAAAATAGAGAACGTATAAATATACGGAAACCAATGGCGCCGGGTCATTATTTTGAAAATCCGCCAAGATGTATACGCAGAAAAAATCAAAATGACCAGCAAAAAAAACATCCCGGCATAATTGAGCTGAAGGAAAACACCCAAATCCGTATTCGTTCTCTCATCTAAAAACAACGATCGCCCACTTCCAAAGAGCCATTCCGATATTCCGTCGGGCCAGACGATAAAACTGCCAAATATTAGATCGAAAGTTCCCCGATCTTGGGAGCTATTATTTGATGCAAAGAAATTCGCAAACTCCTTAAAAAAGGCCGCGACCCACTCCCCTTGTTCCCCTATATCAATGTTCAAGATATAAAAAAGGCCGCAGAAAATGAAAATAGAACCAAGGATTTTTACCGTCTTTTTTAATGATCCGCCCAAACACAAATGAATCAGGACAAAGATGAAAAAGGAAATGAATCCGATGCGCGCATTAAGAGCTGCACCGGCCAAGCAAATAACGGTTGGCAGAATGAAGAAAATATTCTTCTCAATCTTCAGCAACGAGTATCCGGCAAACACTCCCAGGAGATACCCGTAAGTGAAAGTTAAATTTTCCGAAAAGCCATAGGCGCGATACCGAAGATCGAAATTGGAATAGAGTTCGTAGTAAGGATCGAGTTGAATTGATTTGTAGTAATCATCTAGACTCGGCGAGAAGTACAAAATCAGCGTTATGCATGCAGAAAGTACGCCTGTTATATATACCGCCCGCGGAAAATCCTCGTCCCCTGTCGGACGATAGCGAACGAGAAAATAGACTACTACGGCACCGAATATATAAGCTTGAAACCACCAAGCCAAAAAACGATCAATATAGACAGCCTCGCCCGATAGGCCATCTCTGAGCATGCTTAAAAAAACGATTAATGCGACTAGCGCATTTTCCATCTTCAATTGCGAAAAAATCAACATCCACTTTTGCCCACGCAACAGCAAGAATATGAGGAGGATAAAAAGCTCCACCAAGGGATATACAATTTTCGGAACAATCGGCGTTTGGTAGACGTAGATAAATATGAATATGAGAAGTCCAGCTTCCCAGAATCCGGAGATTTTTCTCGACTTCATATTCCTACTATCTCAATCCAAGCGCGCGAAGAACGATAGCTGCGAGTATTTTCATCCGCGCCAAAAAAGAATAAATTACGTAACGGCCTTTCGAGGAACGGTCCACATATCGAAGGAAGGCGAATTTTTTCTTATATAAGGCACTTCTGTCATCTCGATATCGTTCAGACAGACTCCCCAGCGCCGAATAGCGATATACGGAGGAAACCTCCTCCGAATAATGAATAATCCCTTTGGCGGCATTCTGATATAGCATCACAATATCCATGTTGACTCCCGGTATCTTCGGGATAACAACATTTTCCTTTCTGAATACAAAACTGGCAGTAGGGGCAAACCATCCGCGCAACAAGACGTCTCTTACTCCCATCTCCTGTGGCAGCTTCTTTTTGTTAAAAGAACTTCTTTCACCACTAACGACGTTTTCCCTCAACGCATTATGAATACTCATAGAATATTTTTCATTACCTTGAAGTATGCCGACTTGCTTTTCGAGTTTCGATGAATCGATCCAGTAATCATCCCCCTCGCAAATGGCCAGATATTCACCCTCTGTGCGCTCAATCAAATCTTTGAAAAAATAGAATCCATTTTTCGAGAATTCGTTTTCTTCACGAATGATCAAATGAATTTTCTCTCCATGCTTTTCCTTATACCTTCTTAGAATCTCCGCTGTCCCATCGGTAGATGCATCGTCGTGTATAAACACCTTGAAGGGGAAAGTTGTTTTTTGCATCAAAATTCCGTCCAACGCGTTTTTGATGTAGTCTTTTTGGTTGTATGTTATTAAACACACAGATAGTTTTGCAAGCATCACACCGCCTTCACTCGATCGATCATCTTTTTTGCAATTATTTTTCTCGTCGCACGAGCCAGAAATATGGCAAGCAAGCTAAAAATAAACATGCCAAGCCCTAGACTTATTAATTGTAGAAATTCGAAAAATCGATTGTGACTCGAAAATGAAAAGAAACTCAAAATCCAAGCCGAGAGCGAGCAAGCGGAAAATATTGGGAGCAGATCTTTACCGAGCCATAAACGATGCAGTCCCTTGTGAAATCGCCGATGAACCAGCAATGGGACGACGAAGAAGTAGAGGGCATTCAAAATGAGCCAGGTGTAACCCGCACCTTTCGCACCGTGCACCCAAGTTGCCCATATGAGAGTCGGGAGCAACAGCAGGATGTACATAACATTCGCTCGCACGTGCAACACAAGATCGCCCTTTGCGAACTGCAAATAGTAAGGAAAGGCGGCGATCGCTAAGAAGCCATTGCCTAGGGCATACAGGCGCAATACGGGAGCTGCCTGCGCGGCCGCTATCGCGTCACCAGTCCACACCCATAGCACCTGTTCAGCAAAAAAAGCGAGCACGAGGGAGGCAGGTATGGCAATTACGGCAACTATTTGCGTTGCTTTGCGATACAGATGAAGCAATCCTGCCTCATCACCCTCTGCCTGTAGACGCGCCATCCGCGGCATGAGTGCGCTGCTGATGGGTCCACCCACCATTGTTACTCCGCTTGCGGCTAATACGGCCAAAGTGAAATAGCCGTACTCGACCAGCGGTAAAAATTTGGATAATACAAGTTTGTCCGTTTGCGTTACAAACACCCACGCTGATGTCGTAAAAGCGATCGTGAGGGAGAATTGGAGCACCGACCGGATGGGTATAAATAACGAACGTATGGACCATCCAATGATCTGGTCGGGTTGAATCGCGGGAAAAAGGCTTTGAGATTTTGCGACCAATCCGAATAGCTCTATCAGAGCTACCAGTAATTGATAGCTGAAAAAAATCGTGGGCGATGGTCCAATCAGTATCAGCACTGGCAGAACTCCTACAAAGCGCAACGTGGCTACGAGGGCATTGAAGCCTCCTAGCCACACTAATCGCTCAGAGCCGGAGATGCATCCACGATAAAATCCAGACATCCAGCGCAATGCCACCCCGCCAGCCATCAATTGCAGGCACAGCTGAATCTCCGCTAAAGGCAAGGTTTGTGCATTTAGCCATCGGTTAGCAATCAGTCCGGAAAATCCGAACATTACGACAGCACCGAATATTGCTATAGCCAAAAAAATGACTTGCAGTGCGCGCAACAAACGGCGATAGCTCAATGCATCGAGTGCCCCACCTCTGAAGCGTGCGGTTTCGCGCGCAACTGTGGGTGTGAGACCTAAGTCCAAAAGATTGAACCACGCCTGCAGCATGGTAAAAAAACCAACCAAGCCATACGCTTCGGCGCCCATGTATTTTAAATACATGGGCAGAATTAAAATTCCTATAAGCGTAACGTATACCTGCGTCGCGTAGCTGGCCAGGATATTGCGTTTGAAAGACACGGATTTATCGCTTTTCCGGCGAGCGGTGGGAATTTTCAGTCACGGTCGCTTCGGCTGATAATAAATCCGATAAGGCAAATGAATATCCCTTTCCCTTGAATTTCTTTAGCTGCCAGGCTTCCAAAATATCGACATCTACCAAGAGCTTCGATAGCGAAATCGGAGCGCCTTTTTTCACAAATGGCATCACCTCTCCTGTGAAACCCTCTTCACTCAAAAAGTCAAATTGGATACATCCCATTTCAGCGCGCTGCGATGATGGAGATTACTCGGCTTAAATCTGCATCACCAAGATTAGGGTAGATTGGCAAGCAAAGTACTTTCTGCGCCACAGCCGTTGCCACAGGCAAATTCTCTCGATGGGTTGATGCCATTCCTCGATACATCGGAAACTCAGAGATCAACGGATAAAAGTACCTGCGCGCGTAGACATTGTTCTCCTTGAGTTTCTGGTATAGAGCATCGCGACTTATTGGGTAATTCGACTCCACCAAGACTGGGAAATACGCATGGTTGGCCACGAGCTCCCCGGCGTCTTGCAAGCAAAGAATTCCCGGCACGTTTCGCAGCGCTTCGCGGTATGTAGCATCAACGCTTTTGCGCCTCGCAAGTGCGGCGCCCACGTGCTGTAGCTGCAGCATGCCAAAGGCTGCATTGATTTCGCTCATCTTCCCGTTAATACCCGGCGCGACCACCGTGATTTCGTTCACAAAGCCAAAATTCTTCAGATGATCAATGCGCTGTTTCGTCTTTGCATCGGGGCAAATGATGGCTCCGCCCTCAAAGGTATTGAAGACTTTGGTGGCATGAAAGCTTAGAACCGACAAATCGCCATGTCTCAGCACACTGCCACCTTCATCCTGAACGCCGAATGCGTGGGCGGCGTCATAGATCACCCTGAGGTTGTAGTTGTCCGCAATCTTCTGGATAGCCTCTACGTCGCACGGATGGCCATAGCAATGCACCGGCATGATGGCGGTCGTGTGCGGAGTAATAGCCGCTTCAATCTTTGCCGGATCGAGGTTCAGCGTGTCCGGATGAATGTCGGCGAACACAGGCTTGATGCCGTTCCACAACAGTGAATGCGCGGTCGCTACGAACGAATATGGCGTCGTGATGACTTCACCGGTCACTCGTAGCGCTTGCAACGCAGTCACCAAGCCCAACGTGCCGTTCGAGAAGAGTGCCAAGTGCTTGACGCCTAAGTAGTCACACAGAGCCTGTTCTAGTTGCTGATGAAACGGGCCTCCGTTGGTGAGGATTTTGTTGTCCCATATTTCCTGCAGGTAGGGGAGGAACTCTTCCAGTGGTGGCAACGCTGGCTGGGTGACATAGATGGGCGGCGCCTTGTCAGCGGCGTCTAGGCCAATTGCTGCTCGCGCGGGCGAGACAAGGGCCAGTGGTGTCTTTGGCATCTGCGTTTCCTTCGGTTCGAGGTATTGCGACTAAGGGCGCCGAGTGACTTGGAGCAGGTTGGTTTTCATCGCATGTGAATTCGCGTCGTCACCAAGTTCTTCAACTCACGCACGCCATGTATGTTTCGATCAATTTTCTTGGGCCATGTACCACGGCATGGCCAAGGCCAGACCTTCGCCGATGCGTTGCGTGGGCGCATAGCCCAGCAGGCGCTGAGCCTTGCCGATATTGGCTAGGCTATGCCGCACATCTCCGGCGCGAAAGTCCCGATACACGGGCTGGGCGTCTTGAAGATGCGGGTAATGCGGCAGGAGTTTGCTGCGCAGTTGGGCGTACAACTCATTGAGACTGGTGCGGTCCCCTACGGCCACGTTGTAGACCTGGTTGACAGCATCGGGCTCCTGCGTAACGGCAGCCAGCAGGTTCGCTTGGACGACGTTTGCGACAAAGCAGAAGTCACGGCTGGTTTCACCGTCGCCGTTGATGTGAACCGGCTCGCCCCGCACCAGGCTGGCGATCCATTTCGGGATCACCGCAGCATAAGCACCATTGGGATCTTGCCGAGGACCGAATACGTTGAAATAGCGCAGGCCAACGGTGTTGAAACCGTAGCAGCGGGCAAACACATCGGTATAGAGCTCATTGACGTACTTGGTGACGGCATACGGGCTGAGAGGCTTGCCGATGGTGTGTTCGACTTTCGGCAGTCCTGGATGGTCGCCATAAGTGCTGCTGCTGGCCGCGTACGTGAAACTCTTGACCCCGGCGTCCCGCGAAGTCACCAGCATGTTCAGGAAGCCGCTGATATTGACATCGTTGGTCGTGATGGGGTCAGCCAAGCTTCGGGGAACGCTGCCAAGGGCGGCTTCATGAAGCACATATTCCACAGGTGCGCCGCCTCCACCCGACGAGGCCTCAGCCTCAGGAAAGGCCATCGCACTCTGGCAGTCGTCGAGATTGCGAATATCGCCCTCTATGAAATGGAAGTTGGTCCACTGCTCGGGCGCCACCAGAGTTTGAACCTCGATCAGGTTGCGCCGGTGCCCGGTTGCGAAGTTGTCAAGCCCCACCACGCGCTGGTTAAGTTTGAGCAGGTGCTCAAGCAGATTGCTGCCGATGAAGCCGGCCACGCCAGTGACGAGCCACACATGGCGCTCCGTGACCAAGCGAGTGCGAAGCTTGTCGTAGGCCGACGACGGGCTGGTATTGGATTGGCTCATGGTGCCTGCTCCGCTCACAGTCGACCGTCTGCAGCACCCAAAGGCAGCAGACTCTTCACATCGAACAGCACGGCATCGGGCTGGCCCAGGGCCTTGATGCCCGCTTCGCCCAATGTTACGAACTGGTGGTGGCCCACGGCCAGCACGATGGCGGAGTACTGACCAGCAGCAGGCATCTCGGGCAGGCACTGCAAACCGTATTCATGCTCGGCCTCGGACACGTCGATCCATGGGTCGAAGATGTCGACCTGCGTGTTGTAGCCCTTCAAGGTGCGCACGATGTCCACCACCTTGGTGTTGCGCACATCGGGGCAGTTTTCCTTGAAGGTCAAACCCAGCACCAAGACCTTGCTGCCCAGTACCGGCACGTTCTTGCGCAGCATCAGCTTGATGACTTCGTCCGCGACGTGGATAGCCATGTTGTCATTGATGCGGCGTCCGGCCAGAATCACCTCCGGGTGATAGCCCACTTCCACCGCCTTGTGCGTCAGGTAGTACGGATCCACCCCGATGCAATGGCCGCCCACAAGGCCGGGGCGAAATGGCAGGAAATTCCATTTGGTGCCTGCCGCCTGCAATACCTCCAGCGTATCGATCCCCAGCCTGCGGAAGATCAGGCTGAGTTCATTCATCAGCGCGATGTTCACGTCACGCTGCGTGTTCTCGATCACCTTCGCCGCCTCGGCAACCTTGATGCTGCTGGCCTTGTAGGTGCCGGCAGTGATGATCTGCTGATAAAGCTGATCCACGGCATCGGCAACGTCAGGTGTGCTGCCGCTCGTCACCTTCTTGATGGTCGGCAGCCGGTGCTCCTTGTCCCCCGGATTGATCCGCTCCGGGCTGTACCCGCAGAAGAAGTCGACGTTGAACTTCTTGCCGCTGAACTTTTCCAGCACGGGCACGCAGACCTCTTCCGTCGCGCCCGGGTACACCGTCGACTCGAAGATCACGATTGCGCCGGCCTTCATCACCTTGCCGACGGTTTCGCTGGCCTTGATCAGCGGCGTGAGATCGGGGCGGTTGGCGTTGTCGATGGGTGTGGGCACCGTCACGATGAAGACGGCGCAGTCGCGCAGGTCGTCGGCGTGCGAGGTAAAGGCCAGCTGTGCGGCGGCCTTCAGTTCTTCGGGCGTGGTTTCGAGCGTGTGGTCCTGTCCGTTTTGCAGTTCGGCAATGCGCTTGGCGTTGATGTCGAAGCCGACCACCTGGCGCTTCTTGCCGAACTCCACGGCAAGGGGCAGGCCCACGTAGCCCAAGCCAATGATCGCGATCGGTTGATGTGAATGAATGGCTGCTTGCATGATGAATGGCTGGAACAAAAAAATCGACGGCATGGCTTCAAGAGAAGCCCCTGCCGTCATGCCGCGTTCGCGGTTTGCTGTCTGTCTGTCGATTCATGTGCGTCCATCCGCACCTCGTCGTTGAGGCGCTGGTGGACTTCTGCCCCCTTGGCGAACTGGCTAGCGATGCCTGACGTACACCTCGCTGGCGCTGTTGACCACCTGCGCGGACGGAAGGATCAGGCTGACCACGCGGTTCCACTTGACCAGCGGCACGGGGTCGATATAGACCACGTCCTGCGACTGCAGCCGGAACTGGCTCGCAATAGCCATGGCGGCCGGGTTCTTGGCATCGAGATGGAAGACGGCCGGCGCGCCAGTCGCGCCCTGGCGGATCACGTAGATCTGGCCGGCATTGGCCGTCGTATTGATGGGGCCGCCTGCCTCGCCAAGCGCTTCGCTCAAGCTCAGGCGGCCGTTGCTGCGCATGTTCAGGGCCAATGGCGCTACGACTTCGCCCATGAGGAATATCCTGGAGTCTTCGCGGTGCGCGATGCGCACGGTGTCGTCGCTTTTCAGCGGAATGTTGTTGCCGTCGTAGCCGGCTTCACGCAGCCGGGGCAAGTCGATCGGAATCGACTTTCCGTTGCGGATCAACGTGACGGCAGACAGATTGCCGTTGGCCGTGATGCCGCCGGCCCGGTTGATGGCCTCGTTCAGCGTCATGGGCACGTCGGTGAAGATCTGCGAGCCGGGGTTACGCACTTCGCCTTCGACGTAGGCACGACGGCTTCTGAAGGACTGGATGCGCACCGTCACCTGTGGGTTCTCGATATGCGGCGCCAACAGCTTGCGGATCAGGTCGGAGGCACTGGCTTCGCTCAAACCAGCGACACGAACGCGGCTGATGTATGGGAAAGCGATTTCACCGTCGGGGTCGACGATGAAGCCGGGGGCCACCTGCACTCCAGTGGGGTCCACGGACTGCGAAATCACGGCACCCGCGTTGGGCAACAGTTCAGGATGGTCATAAACGATCACACCCACCACGTCGCCAGGACCGATGGTGTAGCGCTCGCTCTTGCCGAACAGCGCCTGCACGTCCGGCGGCACGTTCTTGGGCGAGGTCTCGGCCAGCGTGCGCACGAGCGCGAGCGAAATGGGGGTGATCGCGCCTTCGGGTGCTGCGTCGGGCAGGTAGCGGAACTGCGATGGCAGCTCTTCCCTTCCGTCGTAAGCCTCCACGGACCCCATACCCGGTACGACTGCGCAACCTTGAAGCACGATCGCACCCGCGAGTGCCGAAGCCCATGCCAAGACTTTCGGAATTCTTCTCAATCTGATCCCCCAGAAATCAATATTTACAGCGACGAGCGCAAGAGGCCGTGCGCAGTTTCACCACACAGTTTTCCGGCGCTGCGGCTATTGACGAGTTTTTTGTAAAAAATCGTTTATTCTTCGCACCGAAACTCACAAATGCAGTGAGTTGGTGAAAAGGCACTGACGGCGCCAAAGTCGCCCTCAGAACTTCTTGGCCTTCTCTGAAGAGAAGGCCATCCATGTTCATCTTTGCTAACTTTTCCCTCATCGTAACAGGGTACCCCCCAACCACCCCTTCTCGACGCCGTTGGAGAGGGTAAAGGTAGGCGCGTGCGCGCTCTCGGCACGGGGGCCTTGGCAACGCGGACGCCGCGAGACAACGGGCACCTCCACAGCCCCTCGATACCCGAGAGGAACCACGCCTTTTTTTGACGGCCGATTTCAGGTCGAAACCCTGCAATGCGCGCTTTGAATCCCTCTTGAAATCAGGCGATCTTCAGGATCCTGATGGCCGGCAGGTTACTTGCAAATACAGGGATTACAAATACCGGGAACATGGTAGTGCTGCGGTCAAAAAAGGGAGCAAGAATGGTGCATAGCAACACATTCGCCTATAAGCCGTAGAGCTTGGCAAGGGGGCCAACGAATATGCACATTGCCCTCTATGCACAACCTTTTTTCCGCCTGCCCCTGTGGCATTGAACACTTGAAGCGCATGCACCGGCGGCCGTGGATGCGAATGCTGCCGTGGCTGCGCCTTTATCGCTGCGATAACTGCGGCAAGCACCAGCTTCATTCCGAACGAGAGATAGAAGCTGCGCGGGCGAAAAGAGAGGCCCACCCGCCGCGTTTTGCAAAGAAGACGTCCCCGGGAACAACGAATCCGGTCAAACGTTAGCCTTGCAACGGATAAGCCGAATTGAAAAACAAAAAGCCGCAATGAAAAATCATTGCGGCTTTTGGTATTGGCTTTGCCGGCAGAAAATTGAAAGCCAAATGGCTTTTATCAATTCACGGCTCAGAAGCGTGTTTGGAGGAGAGGGAGGGATTCGAACCCTCGGTACTATCGCTAGTACGCCTGATTTCGAGTCAGGTACATTCGACCACTCTGCCACCTCTCCGGTGCTGTCGAGCCTGCGATTATAGCTGGAAAAACAGGGCTTTTGAAGCCCCAGCCCTCAACCGCGCAACAAATCCAGGCCGCCGAGATAAGGCCGCAGTGCGGCCGGCACGTTGATCGAACCGTCTTCGTTTTGGTGGTTCTCGAGCACCGCCACCAGCGCGCGCCCCACCGCCAGACCCGAGCCGTTGAGCGTGTGCACGAGTTCGTTCTTGCCCTGGGCGTTCTTGAAACGGGCCTGCAGGCGGCGCGCCTGGAAGGCTTCGCAGTTCGAGACCGAGCTGATCTCGCGGTAGGTGTTCTGGGCCGGCAGCCAGACCTCCAGGTCGTAGGTCTTGGTGGCGCCGAAGCCCATGTCGCCGGTGCACAGCAGCACCACGCGGTACGGCAGTTCCAGCACCTGCAGCACGGCTTCGGCATGGCCGGTCATTTGCTCGAGTGCGTCGTAGCTGGTGTCGGGGTGGACGATCTGCACCATCTCGACCTTGTCGAACTGGTGCTGGCGGATCATGCCGCGCGTGTCGCGCCCGGCGCTGCCGGCTTCGGAGCGGAAGCACGGCGTGTGGGCCGTGAGCTTGATCGGCAGTTGCGCCTCGGCCACCACCTCGTCGCGCACGAAGTTGGTCAGCGGCACTTCGCTGGTCGGGATGAGGTACAGCGCCGAATGGTCGGGCGCGGGTTCGCCGTCCTGGCCACCCTTCTTCGCGGCGAAGAGGTCGCCTTCGAACTTGGGCAACTGGCCGGTGCCGCTCAAGGTGGCGGCATTGACGATGTAGGGCACATAGCACTCGGTGTAGCCGTGCTTCTCGGTCTGGATGTCGAGCATGAACTGCGCGAGCGCGCGGTGCAGGCGGGCGATCGGCCCCTTCATCACGGTGAAGCGCGAGCCGGCGAGCTTGGCGCCCATCTCGAAATCGAGCCCCAGCGGGGCGCCGAGGTCCACATGGTCCTTCGCGGCAAAGGCCAGCGGCGTGGCATCTGCACCCGCGCCGCCTTGCGGGCTCCAGCGGCGCATTTCGACGTTGCCGGTTTCGTCTTCGCCGACCGGCACGCTGGCGTGCGGCAGATTGGGCACCGCGAGCAGCAGGGCCTGCAGCTCGGGCTGGATCTCTTCGAGGCGCCTGGACTGCGATTCCTGTTCGGCCTTGAGCGCGTTGACTTCGGCCATCAGCGCATCGGTCGATTCGCCCTTGGCCTTGAGCGGGCCGATCTGCTTGTTCAGGGCGTTGCGGCGTGCCTGGATTTCCTCGGAGCGGGTCTGGACGGTCTTGCGCTCGGCTTCGAGCGCGGTGAACGCCGACACGTCGAGGTAGGGCTGGTTCTTCTTGCGTTTTTCGAGGCCGGCCACAGCGGAGGCCAGGTCTTTGCGGAGCAGGGTGATGTCGAGCATGAGGGGGATTTTAGGTGGCGCGACGCACGCGCCCTCCCCCTTGCCCGCCCGGCCCCGCGTCCGTCAGGCGACGGTGGCCGGATCGACGTTCGCCCCGCAGACGATCAGGCACACCTTCTCGCCCTCGCGCGGGAGGTAGGCGCCGGTCTGCAGCGCAGCGAGCGGCAGTGCGGCGGCCGGCTCCACGGCGAGCTTCATTTCCTTCCACAGCCACTGCTGGGCGGCGCGGATGGATTCGTCGGACAGCAGCAACGCGTCTTCAACCTGCTGCTGCGTGATCTCCCACGAGATGGCACCGATGCGGCGCGCACCGAGCGAATCGGCCGCAATGCCGCCGACATCGACATCGACCGGCTCGCCAGCCTCGCGGGCGCGGAACAGCGTCGGAGCTTTCTCGGGCTCGAGCGCCACCACGCGGGCGCGCTTTTCGAACCAGCCGGCGAGGCCGCCGATCAGCCCACCGCCGCCGACGCTCACCAGCACCGAGTCGGGCAGGCCGCCCTGCACTTCGATCTCGTGCCCCAGCGTGCCCGCGCCGGCCACGACTTCAGGCTGGTCGTAGGCATGGGTCAGCAAGGCGCCGGTTTCCTTCTGGCGCGTGAGGCAGGCGGCCAGCGCATCGGGGTACAGCTCGCCGACCACGACGACTTCGGCACCCAGCGCACGCAGGCGCGCGCGCTTGGCTTCGGGCGAGACACCGGGCAGGAACACCTGGCAGCGCACGCCCAGCGCCTTGGCAGCGGCTGCGGTCGCGATGCCGGCATTGCCGCCGGAGGCCACGACCACGCCGCTTTCGGGAATGTCGTTGGCCAGCAGCCGGTTCATCATGCCGCGGGCCTTGAAGCTGCCGCTGACCTGCATGTGTTCGAGCTTGAGCCAGACCTCCACGCCGGGCAGTGCCAGGCCGAAGGCGGATGCGGGCAGCTTCCAGAGCGGCGTCTCGCGAAGGAAACCGCCGGCGCGTTCGCGCAGCCTGCGGGAGGCGCTTTCTATTTCAGAGCGCCAATTTGTCGTTTGCTTGTTCAAGAGATGTGTCCTGGAGGCGGAATGTCGTCGAGCTTGAGGCCCTTGGGGAGCGGAAACTTGATGGTTTCCTCGATGCCGTCCATCTTGCGGACCGACACCGCGCCGAAGGCGCGCACGCGATCGATCACCTCGCGCACCAGCACCTCGGGCGCCGAAGCACCGGCCGTGAGGCCGACGCGGCCCTTGCCCTCGAACCACTCGGCCTTGAGCTCGTCGGCCGAATCGACCATGTAGCTCTCGGTGCCCAGGCGCTGCGCCAGTTCGCGCAGCCGGTTGCTGTTGGAGCTGGTGGGGCTGCCGACCACGATCACGAGGTCGACCTGCGGGCTCATGATCTTCACCGCGTCCTGGCGGTTCTGGGTGGCGTAGCAGATGTCCTGCTGCTTGGGCTCGCGCACCCTGGGGAAGCGCGCGCGCACGGCGGCGGCGATCTCGGCGGCGTCGTCCACACTGAGCGTGGTCTGCGTGACGACCGCGAGCTTCTCGGTCTGCAAGGGCGAAACCGTCGCCACGTCGGCCACGTCTTCCACGAGATGGATGCCGCTGGAGAGCTGCCCCATCGTGCCTTCGACCTCGGGGTGTCCCTTGTGGCCGATCATGATGAACTCGTAGCCTTCCTTCGCGAGCTTGGCGACCTCGACGTGCACCTTGGTCACCAGCGGGCAGGTGGCGTCGAAGATCTCGAAGCCGCGGTCGCGCGCCTCCTGCTCCACCGCCTTGCTCACGCCGTGCGCGCTGAACACGAGCGTCGCGCCGGGCGGTACGTCGGACAGTTCCTCGATGAAGATCGCGCCCTTGGCCTTGAGCTCGTTCACCACGTAGGTGTTGTGCACGATCTCGTGGCGCACATAGATCGGCGCGCCGAACTTGGCGAGGGCACGCTCGACGATCTCGATGGCGCGGTCCACGCCCGCGCAAAAGCCGCGCGGCTCGGCGAGGAGGACTTCCTCGATGTTCGGATTCATAGCACTCCGATCAGCTTCACTTCGAAGGTCACGGGTTGGCCAGCCAACGGGTGATTGAAGTCGAAGCGCACCGCGGTCTCGCTCGATTCGATCACCGCGCCCGCGTAGCTGCCCGTGCCGTCGGGCGTGGGGAACTGCACCACGTCGCCGACCGCGTACTTCTCGTCGGGGTCGCCCATCTGCGCGAGCAGCTTCCTGGCCACCCATTGCTTCATCTCGGAATTGCGCTCGCCGAAGGCCTCGCCGGCGGGCAGCTCGAAGGTGGCGTGCGTGCCCTCTTCCAGGCCCAGCAGGCGCTGTTCCATGGCGGGCGAAAGTTCGCCGGTGCCCAGCGACAGGGTCGCGGGCTTGTCGGCGAAGGTGTTGATGATGTCGCCCGCCGGGCCGGCGAGCCGGTAGTGCAGGGTCAGGAAGGAGCCGGAAGTCACGACGTGGGACATGAGAGCAGCGGAGGTAGGCAAAGACAAGGTGGGTGTCCCGATAAACTGGACTGCATTTTAAGGACGGGGGGCTTCCACCCGTTCCATCCAAGGTTTCCCAAGATTTCCCCCAGGTTCCGATGGCTTTCAAGGATCTCCCCGCCAACGCCCGCCCGCGCGAAAAACTCATCGCGCGGGGCGCTGCCGCATTGGCCGACGCCGAACTGCTCGCGCTGCTGCTGCGCACCGGCGTGCCGGGCAAGAACGTGCTGCAGATGGCGCAGGAACTGCTCGAGCGCTTCGGCGGCCTCTCGGGGCTGCTGCACACCGGCCCCGAAGAACTGAAGCTGGTCAAGGGCATGGGCGGTGACGCCAAGCGCGCTGAGCTCATCGCGGTGCTCGAGCTCGCACGACGCGCCATGGCCGAGCAACTCAAGGAGCGCACGGTGTTCGACTCGCCCGATGCCGTCAAGCAGTACGTGCAGCTGCACATCGGCTCGCGGCCGCACGAGGTGTTCGCGGTGCTGTTCCTCGACGTGCAGCACCGGCTGATCGTGCTGGAGGAGCTGTTTCGCGGCACGCTCACGCAGGCGAGTGTCTACCCGCGCGAAATCGTCATGCGCGCTCTGCACCACCAGGCCGCGGCCGTGGTGCTGGCGCACAACCACCCGAGCGGCAGCATCGAACCCTCGCGCGCCGACGAATCGCTCACGCAAACGCTCAGGGCTGCGCTCTCGCTGGTGGACGTTCGCGTGATCGACCATGTCATCGTGAGCCCGGGCCAGAGCTTCTCGATGGCCGAAAAAGGATTGCTCTGATGGCCTCGCGCCCCTCCCCTCCATCTTCTTCTTCCGCGCCCAAAACGCTGAAGAACCTCGCCGACCTCAAGCAGGTGCAGCGCGTGCTGGCCGAGACGCGCGAGCGCGAAGCGGCCGAGGCCGCCGCGAGGGCCGCCGCCGAGCGCAAGCGCGCGGCCGAGAAAGACCTGTTCGCGCGCGCCATCGGCGCCACCGAGCCGCTGCGCCGCAAGGCCGCAGTGCCGCTCGCCCCCGAGCCGCCTGCGCCGATTCCGGTGCAGCACCAGCTCGACGAGCAGCGCGTGCTGCGCGAATCGCTCTCCGACGAGTTCGACGTGACCACGCTGCTGGACGTCGATGATGCGATGAGCTTCCGCCGCCCCGGCATCGGCACCGACGTGACGGCGCGGCTGCGCAAGGGCGACTGGTCGATCCAGGCGCAGGTCGACCTGCACGGCCTGCGCAGCGACGAGGCGCGCGAGGCGCTCGGCGGCTTCATCCGCGCCTCGCACAAGCAGGGGCTGCGCTGCGTGCGCGTGGTGCACGGCAAGGGGCTGGGGTCGCCCGGCAAGCAGCCGGTGCTCAAGACCAAGACGCAGCGCTGGCTGATCCAGAAGAACGAGGTGATTGCGTTCGTGCAGGCGAAGCCGGCGGAGGGTGGGGCCGGGGCGCTTGTCGTGCTGCTGGCGCCCGTGCGGCGCTGACTTGCTCCTTCCCCTTTCGGGGGAAGGTTGGGATGGGGGCAGGCCTTCGAACAGGCGCCGCCGCTGAAGGTGAGGCCGTCGTGCCCCCACCCCTGCCCTCCCCCAGAGGGGGAGGGAGAAACACACTACTTGCCCAGGTCCAGCTTGTAGACCGAGCGGCCCTTGCCGCTGCCATCGTCCGCAGTCAGCAGCGACACGTTCGTCACCCCCGCATCCGTCGCCGCGCTCAATTGCCCCTGCCCCGACGTGAACACCACGTTGCCCGCCGTCGTCACCTTGGTGAAGCGCCAGCTGCGCGCCGCGCCGTTGGCCGCGCGGGTGATGGTCTTCTTCGCCTTGATGTATTCGATCAGCACATCGCGGTTCGCGTCCGGCGACGCGTAGATCGTCGCGCGGCCGTCCAGCGCCGGGATGAAGCTCCCGCCGCTCGTGGCGCGGTAGTTGTTGGTCGCGATCACGAACTCCTTGGCCGGGTCGATGGCCGCGCCCAGGTACGTGAGGTTCTTGATGCGGCTGCCCACGGCCTGCGTCACGTCGATCTCGTACTGCACATCCGGCGTGGTGAACATGTCGAAGTTGTAGCCGGGGAAGCTGCTGATGAGCTGCTGGTCCGCCGTCGACGCCGGGTCGATCCTGTTGAAGCGCTTGGCCGCGGCCTCCAGCCAGCCCTTGATCTCCGCGCCCGTGACCTTCACCGCATACACCGTGTTCGGGTACAGATAAAGGTCGGCCGCACTGAAGATCGCGAGGTTGCCCACGGCCACGTCGGTGTAGTCGCGCCCGCCCTCGAAGCCCGACTTGAACGGCGCGCTCACCGACAGCACCGGCAGGCTCTTGTATTGCGGCAGGTTGCCGTCGATGTAGCTTTTCACGTAGTCGGCCTGCGCCTGGTTCACGATCTGGATCGCGCCGGGGTCCCCCACGTCGGCGAAGAAGGTGTTCATGCGGAAGTCGGTGGTGCCGATGGGCGTCTTCACGTAGCTGATCGCAGCCTGGTGCTGCGTGTCGATGAGCGGCGCGACGCTCGGGTCGGCATCGACGTACACGGCCTTGTTGGCAGCGTCCTTGCCGGTCTGCGTGGAGCGCGCCTCCACCAGCGTCTTGCTCTTGTCCACGCTCCAGGCCTTGCCGTCGTACACCAGCTCGAGCTTGATGAGGCCGAGCGACTTGCCCCACGACGACGCCATCACCGCAGGCACGCCGTTGACGGTGCCGGCCGCGTTGTCCACGCCGGCCTGCGTGAAGCCGGGCTTGGCCGAGACACGGTCGGGGAAGGTGCCGTGCTGGTGGCCCATCATCAGCGCATCGATGCCGGGCACCTTCGACAGGTACAGCGCCGAGTTCTCCATGGTGGGCGAATACGGCGAGGCGTCGAGCCCGCCGTGCTGCAGCGCGACCACGATGTCGGCGCCCTTGGCGCGCAGCTCGGGGACGTACTTGTTGGCGGTTTCCACCGTGCCATCGACGCGCAGCTTGCCTTCGAGGTAGCGCTTGTCCCAGTTCATGATGCCGGGCGTGGTGAAGCCGATCACGCCGACCTTGATCGGCACCGTGACGCTCTTGCCGTCAGGGCCGGTCGCGGTGAATTGCCGCTCGAGGATCACGTAAGGCGCGAGCAGCGGCTTGCCGGTCTTCACGCTCTGCACGTTGGCCAGCACCAGCGGGAAGTTCGGGCCGACGCATTTCTTGGCCGTATCGACACCGTCGACATCGAGCCCGCCGCCGATGGCCTGGTTCAGAAACTCCAGGCCGTAGTTGAACTCGTGGTTGCCCAGCGTGCCGGCATCGAAACCGCCGGCGTTCATGGCCTTGTACATCGACAGCGGCTGCGTGCACGGAATGCGGTTGATCAGCGCCTCGTAGTCGGCGAGCGCCGTGCCCTGGATGGTGTCGCCGGCATCGAACAGCATCGTGTTCGCGTAGTCCTTGCGCGCGGCCTTGATGAGCGTGGCGGCGCGCTCGTAGCCGTACGACTTGTCTTCGGCCAGCTTGAAGTAGTCGAAGCTGAGCACGTTGAAGTGCAGGTCGGTGGTCTCCAGCAGGGCGACCGTGGTGCGCGTGTCCTTGGCCACCGGCGCTGGCGCCGGTGCGGGAGAAGGCGCCGGCACGATGGGCGGGAACACCGTACCGCCACCGCTTCCGCCGCCGCAGGCAGTCAGCAAGGTGGCAACCACGGCGGCACAGGTGGACATGGGGGCAAGGCGCCAGAGCGCCGCAGCCGCTGAATTCTTCATCGATCGTCTCCCTCGGATTAGGAAGACGCAGTCTCCGAAAGGCGAATGACAGGCTGGTGAATCGCGCCCGTCATGCAGCGCGGCTACGACAGGTGATTCTTTAGTGGTATTGACGCATCCGCGATCGCCACCGGGTCGGGGCTGCGGCCAGCTTCGAGCAGCTTGCGGCTCATCATGTGATCGACCGGCGCGTTGACCGATTCGACGCACGCGAGCTGCCCGTCGACGTAGTGGAACAGCGAGAACGCCTCGGGCTTGGGACCGGGGCGGCGCACGCTCGTCAAATCTGGCGTGCCTTCGGCAGGCATCAGGCCCACCATCTGCAGGCGCATGCTGCCCTGGTCGGACCAGAACCAAGCGACCGCATCGTGCGTGCGCGCGGCGCCGGTCAGCGTGGCGACTGCGGTGCGTGCCTGGTCGTTCGCGTTCTGCACCGATTCGAGCCGCAGTGCGCGGCCCGCGCGGCGATCGGGGAAGCGCGTGCAGTCGCCCACGGCGAGCACGTCGGCTGCGTTGGTCTGCATGTGGCCGTCGACCACGATGCCGTCGGCGCACTCGATGCCCGCGGCCTGCGCGAGTGCGGTCTCGGGCACGGCACCGATGCCCAGCAGCAGCAGGTCCACCGGCTGCTTCACGCCGTTGACCTGGATCGATGCGAGCCGGTCGCCCTCGACCTCGAATGCACCGGTCTGCGCGCCGAGCACGATGTCGATGCCGGCGGCGCGGTGCGTAGCGAGCACATGCGCCGACAGCTCGGGCGACACGGCGCGGCCCAGGAGGCGCGGCGCGCTTTCGATCACCTGCACGCTCTTGCCGAGCGCCTTCGCGGTGGCCGCCACTTCGAGGCCGATGAAGCCGCCGCCGAGCACGGTGACATGCTGCGCACCCGCAAGCCGCTCGCGCAGGCGATGCGCTTCTTCGGCGGCACGCAGGCTCGCGACGTTCTCCAGCCCTTGCTGGAGCCCGGGCATCTGCCGTGCACGCGTGCCCGTGGCCAGCACCAGCTTTTCCCACGGCAGCACCGCGCCCGAACGCAGCGTGACGGTGTGCGCCTCGCGGTCGATGGCCACGGCCGCATCGCCCAGGTGCAGCGTGATGCCCGCTTCGCGGTACCAGTCGGCGGCCTTGTGCGGCTGCGTGGTTTCTTCGGCGCTCTTGAGAAAGGCCTTCGACAGCGGCGGACGGTGGTACGGCTCGCAGGCCTCTTCGCAGACCAGGTGCACGCGCGCGCCCTGTCCGGCTTCGGCAAGGCTCGCGCAAAGCTGGGCCGCGGCGTGGCCGCCGCCGATGATGACGATGGAATTCATGAGGGAAAGTCTTTCGGGAGTCGGTGTCTGTTTTTATTCGCCGCTATTCGCCGCGGTTTCGCATCCAGTCTGCTGTCTGGAAGAAGGACGTGCGCAGCCTTGCGCGCAAGTCATCGGGCACACCGGTCTCGCCCATCGCCTGGTCCATGCAGGCCAGCCACTGGTCGCGCTCCTTGATGCCGATGCTGTGGCCGCCGATGCTCTGCGGCAAATGCCGCGCGCGCAGCATCGGATGGCCGAAGCGGTCGGTGTAGTGCTGCGGGCCGCCGAGCCAGCCGCACAGGAACCAGAAGAGGCGCTGGCGTGCGTTGTCGAGGCTGGTGCCGTGCACCGCGCGCAGTTGCGCGTAGGCGGGCTCGAGCTCCATCAGGTCGTAGAAGCGCTCGACCAGCGCCTCCACCTTCGGCTCGCCGCCGATCCACTCGAAGGGCGTGCCGGCGGGCGGCTTTTCTTGAATCTGCATGGGCGGGAGTATCCCTCTGTGCGCTTCCTAGGCCTGGACGAGGTTCGGGATTCCCACATCGGGGTTCACGTCGGCCTCGTAGTCCACGCCTTCGACAACGAAGCCGAAGAGCCGCAGGAACTCGGTCTTGTAGCCCGCGAAATCGGTGAGTTCGTGGATGTTCTCGCTCGTCACCTGGGGCCAGAGTTCGACCACGCGCGCCTGCACCTCCGGGGCCAGCTCCTTGTAGTCCGCGCGCAGGCGGCCTTCGGCGTCCAGGTGCGGCGTGTTGCCGTAGAGGCTCTCGGCGAAGAGGCCGTGCACCTGCTCGATGCAGCCTTCGTGCGTGCCCTTCTCCTTCATCACCTTGAAGAGGAGCGAGAGGTACAGCGGCATCATCGGAATGGCCGAGCTCGCCTGCGTCACGACCGCCTTCAGCACCGAGACGCGCGCATCGCCGCCCTTCGCCGCCAGCCCGGCGCGAATGCCGAGCACCTTCTGGTCGAGGTCCTTCTTGGCTGCGCCGATGGAGCCGTTCCAGTAGATGTCGTGCGTGATCTGCTCGCCCAAGTAGGTGAAGGCGGTGGTCTTGGCGCCATCGGCCAGCACGCCGGCTTCTTGCAGCGCGTCGATCCACATCTGCCAGTCTTCGCCGCCCATCACGGCGACGGTGTTGTCGATTTCTTCCTGCGTGGCGGGCTCCAGCACGGTTTCCTTGACGACCTCGTTGTCGGTGTCGAGGCCGCGCAGGGTCACGGCCTTGCCGATGGGCTTGAGCGTCGAGTTGAAGACCTGGCCAGTCTTCGGATGCGTGCGCCGCGGCGCGGCCAGGCTGTAGACGACGAGATCGACCTGGCCGAGATCCGCGCGGATCGCGTCGATGGTCTTCTGCTTCACGTCGTCGGAGAAGCCGTCGCCGTTGATGCTCTTCGCATAGAGGCCTTCTTCCGCCGCAGCGCGATGGAAGGCGGCGGTGTTGTACCAGCCGGGCGAGGCGGGCTTGGTCTCGCTGCCGGGCCGCTCGAAGAAAACGCCCAGCGTGTCGGCGCCGCAGCCGAAGGCCGCTGTGATGCGCGCGGCCAGGCCGTAGCCGGTCGATGCGCCGATGACGAGCACCTTCTTCGGTCCTTGCGCAATCCGGCCCTGGGCCAGCACGTGGTCGATCTGCTGTCTGACGTTGGCTTCGCAGCCCGTGGGATGGGTCGTGACGCAGATGAAGCCGCGCACGCGCGGTTTGATGATCATGAAGACCTCGCTGGATTGATGCCGGGGAAGCACGCAATTTAACCCAGCCGGGCTGGCAGGCATCCCATGCGGGCCATATGCATATGTCAATCGACGATTTAATAATCTGAGGTTTTATTGATATGGTTCAGGCCTGATTTCCAACCGGAGAAAGAACAACCATGCGCCACACCCTGCTCGCCGCGGCACTCGCCGCCTCCGCCCTGTTCACCGGCATCGCCGCCCACGCGGACCAGCTTGCCGACATCAAGAAGAAGGGCGAACTCGTGGTCGGCGTGCTCGGCACCGACGAGCCCGCCACCTTCGTCGACCCGAAGACGCGCCAGATCGTCGGCTACGAAGTCGACCTGGTGAACGCCATCGCCAGGAAGATCGGCGTGAAGCCGGTGCTCAAGCAGATCGCCGTGGCCGCACGAATTCCCGAGTTGCAACAAGGCCACGTGGACCTGGTGGCCGCGGGCCTCACGCACAACAAGGAGCGCGAGGCGCAGATCGACTTCTCGCTCACCACCTTCGTGACCGGCCAGAAGGCCATCGTGAAGAAGGACAGCGGCATCGCCGACATCCCGCAGTTGGGCGGAAAGAAGGTGCTGACCATCCGCGGCGGCACGCAGGAGCCCAACATCCGCAAGGCCGTGCCCACCGCCGAGGTCGTGACCTTCGACACGAGCCAGCAGGCCTTCCAGGCCCTGCAGCAAGGCAAGGGCGTGGGCTACGTGGACGACGAGGCCGCGCTGCTGCGCAGCTACGCCAAGCTGGGCCCCGCGAAGGCGCAGTACGTGGTGCTCAAGCAGAACCTGAGCACCGAGGCGCTGGCCATCGGCATCAAGAAGGGCGAGAGCGGCCTGAAGGCCGTGGTGGACGACACGCTGCGCGAGCTCGAGAAGTCGGGCGAGGCGCAGAAGATCTTCGTGAAGTGGTACGGGCCGACGACGGCTTCGGGCTTCGAGACGCGCGACTTCAAGTTCGACAGCGACAAGATCGACTGACACCGCCTTTGCATTTCTCCTTCCCCTTCCGGGGGAAGGCCGGGATGGGGGCTCGCGGCCTTCGAGCAAGCGCCACGTCTTTTCAGACGCCGTCGTGCCCCCACCCCAACCCTCCCCCGGGAGGGGAGGGAGCCAAACCGGAAAGCCGCCCCTTGCGACGGTGATACTGTCGCCCCCCATGCCCCTGTTCGACTATTCCTTGCTGCTGACCGGCAAGTACCACGACATGCTCGTCGCGGGCCTCCTGCTCTCGCTGCAGCTGCTCGCGGCCTCGCTCGTGCTGGCGCTGCCCATCGCGCTGGTAGTGGCGCTCTTGCGCCTGTCGCCGATCGCGCCGCTGCGCTGGCTGGGCTTTGCGTACGTGGAATCGATCCGCAACATCCCGCTGCTTGCGCACATGCTCTTCTGGTATTTCGGCGCGCCCGAGCTCTTGCCCGATGGCATCAAGCAGTGGCTCTACGCGGGCCACATCGAGGCCTACAGCGCCATCGTCGCGCTCGCGCTGTACACGGCCGCCTTCATGGCGGAGGACATCCGAAGCGGCATCCGCGCGATACCGACCGTGCAGTTCGAAGCGGGCCGCGCATTGGGCTTCGGCTTCCTGGACACCATGCGCCGCTTGGTGCTGCCGCAGGCGCTGCGCATCACCGTGCCGCCACTGATCTCGCAGACGCTGAGCCTCTGGAAGAACACCTCCATCGCGACTGTGATCGGCGTGGCCGAGCTGATGTACCAGGCCGGGCAGGTGGAGAGTGCGACCTTCCGCAGCTTCGAGTCGTTCGCGTTCGCGAGCGCAGCCTACTTGACGGTATCGCTGGCCATCACGGGCCTCGCGACCTGGTACCACCACCGCTTCCCGGTGCGAACGATCTGAGGACGGCGACGCGATGCTCCAGATCATCAACGACTACTGGGTCTACTTCCTCATCGGGCAGTACCCGAACGGCCCGCTCGGCGGGCTGGTGCTCACGCTGCTGCTTGCGTCCTGCGGCCTCGTGCTCGCGCTGCCGCTGGGCATCGTGCTGGGCCTCGCGCGCGTGAGCCCGTGGCGCTGGGTGCGCTGGCCTGTGACAGGCTTCGTCTTCGTGGTGCGCGGCCTGCCGCTGCTGATGGTGATCTTCTGGGCCTACTTCTTCCTGCCCAGCGTGACGGGCGTGAAGACCGACCAGTTCACCACCATGCTGATCGCGCTCGTGATCTTCGATGCCGCCTACCTCGCCGAGATCGTGCGCGCCGGCATCCAGGGCCTGCCGCGCGGGCAGATGGAAACGGCGCGCGCGCTGGGCCTGAGCTACTTCCGCGCGATGCGCCTGGTGGTGCTGCCGCAGGCGCTGCGCAGCATGCTGCCTTCTCTGGTGAACCAGTTCGTCTCTACCATCAAGGAGACCTCGCTCGGCTACATCATCGGCCTGGCGGAGGTGTCGTTCATCGCAACGCAGATCAACACGCAGGTGTTCACCAAGCCGGCGCAGATCTACCTGATATTGGGCGGCACGTACTTCATTCTTTGCTTCGGCCTCTCGCGCTTCGCCTACTGGCTGGAGCGACGGTTCGCGCGCCGCGGCATGTCCACCATTGGCTCCACTTCCGCTTCGGCCCCCAAGGTGTCCGCATGATCGAACTGCAGAACGTCAACAAGTGGTACGGCAGCTACCAGGCCCTGGTCGACATCAACGAGACCATCCACAAGGGCGAGGTCGTCGTGGTGTGCGGGCCCTCAGGCTCGGGCAAGTCGACGCTGATCCGCACCTTCAACCGGCTCGAGCCGATCCAGTCGGGCCGCATTCTTTTCGAGGGCCAGGACATCCACGCGCCCGGCACCGACGTGAACGCCTTCCGCTCGCGCATCGGCTTCGTGTTCCAGCAATTCAACCTGTTCCCGCACCTCACGGTGCTGCAGAACTGCACGATGGCGCCGATGCAGCTTCGCGGCCTCTCGCGCAAGGACGCCGAGGAGCGCGCGATGGCGCTGCTGCAACGCGTGGGCCTGGCGAACAAGGCCGATGCGTGGCCGAGCGAACTCTCGGGCGGCCAGCAGCAGCGCGTGGCGATCGCGCGCGCCCTCGCGATGCAGCCGCCGCTGATGCTGTTCGACGAGCCCACCAGCGCGCTCGACCCCGAGATGGTCGGCGAGGTGCTGTTGGTGATGCGCGACCTCACGCGCGACGGCATGACCATGGTCTGCGTGACGCACGAGATGGGCTTTGCGCGCGAGGTGGCCGACCGCGTGATCTTCATGGACGAAGGCAAGGTGCTCGAGCGCGCAACGCCCGACGATTTCTTCAACCGGCCGCAGCATCCGCGCGCGCAGCAGTTCCTGTCCGACATCCGCTCGCCTTTCTCGAGAGACGCATGACCGACCAATCCCTTCCCCTGATCGACGTTGCGCCGCTCGTGGCCGGCACGGCCGGACGCGAGGACGTGGCCGCGCAGATTGGCGCCGCCTGCCGCGCGCACGGCTTTTTCTACGTCACCGGCCACGGCGTGGATGCGGCGCTGGTGCAACGGCTCGAAGACCTGAGCCACCGTTTCTTCGAGCTGCCCGAAGAAGCCAAGATGCGATGGCGCATGGCCCTCGGCGGGCGCGCATGGCGCGGCTTCTTTCCGCTCGGCGGCGAGCTGACCTCGGGCCGGCCCGACTGGAAGGAAGGCCTGTACCTCGGCACCGAGCTGCCCGCGACGCACCCGCTGGTGCAGGCGAAGACGCCGGTGCACGGGCCGAACCTTTTTCCCGATGTGCCGGGCTTCCGCGAAACCATCCTCGAGTACATGGCGGCTGTCACGCAACTGGGCCACCAGTTGATGGAAGGCATCGCACTGAGCCTGGGCCTGCCGGCCACGTATTTCGCCGAGCGCTACACCGCCGATCCGCTGATCCTGTTCCGCCTGTTCAACTACCCCTCGCAGCCCGTGCCCGAAGGGCTCGACGTGCAATGGGGCGTGGGCGAACACACCGACTACGGCCTGCTCACCATCCTGCACCAGGACAACGTCGGTGGCCTCGCGGTGCACACGCCGGGCGGCTGGATCGACGCGCCGCCGATTGCAGGCTCCTTCGTCTGCAACATCGGCGACATGCTCGACCGCATGACCGGCGGGCTCTACAAGTCGACGCCGCACCGCGTGAAGCGCAACACCTCGGGGCGCGACCGGCTGTCGTTCCCGCTGTTCTTCGATCCGAATTTCGAGGCGCGCGTGCAGCGCATCGAAGGCCTCGCGGGTGCCGAAGCGCTGGACGACAGCGCCGAGCGCTGGGACCGCGCCAACGTGCACGCCTTCAGCGGCCGCTACGGCGACTACCTGCTGGCGAAGGTGTCGAAGGTGTTCCCGCAGTTGCGCGACGAAGTGCTGTGAGTGGGCCTAGCTGGGACATCGATGAATTCGTCCTCCCAGCTGCCGACATCCGCGCCGGGATCGGAGATGGGCACGAGCTTGTCGCTGCGGCAGTAGAAGGTCCAGCCCTCGAAAAGCACGTCGTAGTAGGTGCCGGGCAGGTAGCGCTCGCTGGGCGCGTCATAGGGCGCCGAGACCACTTCCACGATGCGGCCGACCGCGCGCTCGGTCATCGGCGATGCGAGGCAGCTGTCGATGACGTGGCACAGGGTGCCGATTCTGATCATGGCCGCACCATTTCGCCCGGAAACCAGCGCGGCAGGTGCGCCGTCGCGTCGTGCAGCGAGTCCAGCACATGGAAAGCCCGCTCGATGATCGATGCAGGCGGGTGCTTGAGGTCCGGCACGATCACGACGCGAAGGCCGGCGGCCAGCGCGGCCTTGGCGCCGTTCTCGCTGTCCTCGAACGCGATGCACTGCGACGGGTCCACGCCCAGGCGCGAGGCCGCGAGCAGATAGAGCGCTGGATCGGGCTTGGCGCGCGCCACCTCGTCGCCGCCCGCGAAGGCATCGAAGTGATGGAGCACGTCGAGGCTGCCGAGGCAGGCCTGGATCTGCCCGCTGGTCGAAGACGACGCCACGGCACAACGTGTTCCGCGCTGGCGCAGCGCGGCGAGGAATTCGGCTGCGCCCGGCTTGATGGGAAAGAGCGGCGCGCCGTCCGAGCGCTCCAGCTGCAGGCACTTGCGAACATGGGCGATCGCATGGCGGTAGGCGTCCGGCCCGCCGAGCAGCGCGCCGAGGATCACCTCGGACTCCGAAGTGGCGAGGCCGACGACCCGCAGGTATTGGCTGTGCGAAAGCTCGATGTCGAGCGTGCGGGCCGCTTCGATCCACGCGGCCATGATGGGCCGCTCCGAATCGATGAGGAGCCCGTCCATGTCGAAGATGGCGGCGGCAAACATGGCGCGATCCTAAGCCAGCGCGCGCGGCAGCGTCGGAAAAGGAAAAGGGGCCGACAGGCCCCCTTTCAAAAACAGCTTTCGATGCGCTCAGAAGGTGTGAAGAAACCGTAGCGAGCGGTTCGAGCTTGCACCGAGGACCGGAGCCGTACTCTGTACGGTGAGGACCGCAGGTGCGAGATCGGACCGCGCAGTAGGTTTATTCATGCCTTCTCAGTCGCGCACCAGCGCGCGGTTCAACCCCAGCGCGGCCAGCGTGCCGGCCGCACCCGAGAGCAGGTAGACGCTCACGTAGGCCAAGCCGAAGTTCGCCGACAGCCCCAGCGCGACCAGCGGTGCGAAGGCAGCGCCGATCAGCCAGGCCAGGTCGGCCGTCAGGGCCGCGCCGGTGTAGCGGTACTTGGGTTCGAAGTTCGAGGTCACCGCGCCGGCCGCCTGGCCGTAGGAGAGGCCCAGCAGCACGAAGCCCAGCAGGATGAAGACGTCCTGCCCGAGCCGGCCGCCGTCCAGCAGCGTGGGGGCAAAACCACTGAACACCGCGATCATCGCGGCCAGGCCGCCCAGGGTGAAACGGCGGCCCACGCGGTCGGCGATCACGCCCGAGGCCACGATGCCGCCGGCGCAGAACACCGCACCGATCATCTGCACCACCAGGAACTCGGTGATCGACTGGTCGGAATACAAGGTGATCCAGGACAGCGGGAACACTGTGATCAGGTGGAACAGCGCGTAGCTGGCCAGCGCAGCGAACGCGCCGATCAGCAGGTTGGCGCCCTGCGAGCGGGTCAGCTCGACCACGCTGGTGGGCTGCAGCTCGCGCTCTTCGAGGAGGCGCGAATACTCTTCGGTGGCCACCAGGCGCAGGCGCGCGAACAGCGCCACCACGTTGATCGCGAAGGCCACGTAGAAGGTGTAGCGCCAGCCCCAGTCGAGGAATTCCTTGATCGAGAGGCTTGCGTAGAGATACGCGAACAGCGCACTGGCAATGAAGAAGCCGATGGGCGCGCCCAGCTGGCCCAGCATGGCGTACCAGCCGCGGCGGTTGGGCGGTGCGTTCAGCGCCAGCAGCGAGGGCAGGCCGTCCCATGAGCCGCCGAGCGCCAGGCCCTGGCAGAAGCGGAACACCGACAGCAGCACGATCGCCGTGAACCCGATGCTCTCGTAGCCCGGCAGGAAGGCAATGCCGGCCGTGGACGTGCCCAGCAGGAACAGGGCGATCGTCAGCTTGGTTTCGCGCCCGAATCGTCGCTGGATCGCCATTGAAATGACAGTTCCGAACGGCCGTGCGATGAAGGCGAACGAGAAGACCACGAACGCGTAAAGGATTCCCTCCAGGCGCTGCTCGAACGGGAAGAATACGTACGGAAACACCAGCACCGAGGCGATGCCGTAGACGAAGAAGTCGAAATACTCGGAAGCGCGGCCGATGATCACGCCGACCGCGATCTCGCCCGGGGCGATGTGCGAGTGATCGGCGTTGCCCTGGCTGGCGCCGTTTCCGGACGTGTTCGGCACAGGCTGTGCGCCTTGCGGACTGATGCTGGACGTCGTCGTCATTGCGTTTTGTAATTCGGGTGTCACCGGCAGTGACAGAGGTAGACCATTGAACAGAGGCTCCAAGCGTCTCACCGAACGGGGATTCCCGCCATAGGACAAAACGTCCAATAGGCGGCAGGAACCTTTGGTCGTAGATTGTGGAGTCTTTGCGCAGCCCACGCACTCCTTTATTTCTCTTCGGCATGCCCACCCTCCACTTCCTTCGCCGATGGCTCCTGTTGCTCCCCCTCGCCCTGCTGGCGGGCTGCAACACGGTGCTCATGAACCCCTCCGGCGACATCGCCAACCAGCAGGGCCGACTCATCGTCGTCTCCACGGTGCTGATGCTGATCATCATCATCCCGGTGATCGCGCTGACCATCTTCTTCGCCTGGCGCTATCGCCAGTCGAACAAGGAGGCCACCTACAGCCCCGACTGGGACCATTCCACCCAGCTCGAACTGGCAATCTGGGCCGCGCCGCTGCTGATCATCATCGCGCTGGGCGCGATCACCTGGATCAGCACCCACACGCTGGACCCGTACCGCCCGCTCACCCGGCTGGACGCCAAGCGCCAGATCTCGCCCGAGACCAAGCCGCTGGTGGTCGAAGTGGTGGCGCTCGACTGGAAATGGCTCTTCATCTACCCCGAGCAGGGCATCGCCACGGTGAATGAACTGGCCGCCCCGGTGGACGTGCCGATCAGTTTCAAGATCACCGCCTCCTCGGTGATGAATTCCTTCTTCATCCCCGCGCTGGCCGGCCAGATCTACGCCATGCCGGGCATGGAGACCAAGCTGCACGCGGTGATCAACAAGCCGGGCGAATTCGAAGGCTTCTCGGCCAACTACAGCGGCGCGGGCTTCTCGGGCATGCGCTTCAAGTTCCACGGCCTGAGCAAGGACGATTTCGACAAGTGGGTCGAGAAAGCCAAGACCTCCAAGGAAGGCGAGCTCACCCGCGAGGGCTACATGAAGCTCGAAGTGCCGAGCGAGCGCGAGCCGGTGCGCCACTACGCCACCGTCGATGCCGACCTTTACAACGCCATCCTCAACCGCTGCGTCGATCGCAACAAGATGTGCATGAGCCAGATGATGGCCATCGACGCCGACGGCGGCATGGGCAAGCCCGGCGCCTTCAACGTCGCCACCATGCAGAGCTGGCAACCCGACACCCTCAACTCGCCCAAGCGTAAGTACGTCACGGCGATGTGCACCACCGAAGAATGACGATGTTCGCGAACCTTGACCTGACGAAGCTCATCTTCGGCCGCCTCACGTGGGAGGCGATTCCCTACCACGAGCCCATCCTGCTCGCGACCTTCGCGGCCGTGGTACTGGGCGGCCTGGCCCTCCTGGGCGCCCTCACCTACTTCAAGGTCTGGGGCACCCTGTGGCGCGACTGGATCACCAGCATCGACCACAAGAAGATCGGCATCATGTACATCATCCTCGGGCTGGTGATGCTGCTGCGCGGCTTTGCCGACGCGATCATGATGCGGGCCCAGCAGGCCTTCGCCTTCGGCGACAACGCGGGCTTTTTGCCGCCGCACCACTACGACCAGATCTTCACCGCCCACGGCGTGATCATGATCTTCTTCGTGGCGATGCCGCTGGTCACGGGCCTCATGAACTTCGTGGTGCCGCTGCAGATCGGCGCGCGCGACGTGGCCTTTCCGTTCCTGAACAACTTCAGCTTCTGGATGACCACCTTCGGCGCGGGCCTGGTGATGGCTTCGCTGTTCGTCGGCGAGTTCGCCAAGACCGGATGGCTGGCGTATCCGCCGCTGTCGGGCATTCTCTTCAGCCCTGACGTGGGGGTCGACTACTACATATGGTCGTTGCAGATAGCGGGGGTCGGTACCTTGCTCTCTGGCGTCAACTTGCTGGCCACCATCGTGAAGATGCGCGCGCCCGGCATGACCATGATGAAGATGCCCGTCTTCACCTGGACCGCCCTGTGCACCAACGTGCTGATCGTGGCTGCCTTCCCGGTGCTGACCGCCGTGCTGGCCCTGCTGTCGCTCGACCGCTACGTCGGCACCAACTTCTTCACGAACGACCTGGGCGGCAACGCCATGATGTACGTGAACCTGATCTGGATCTGGGGCCACCCCGAGGTGTATATCCTGATCCTGCCGGCCTTCGGCATCTTCTCGGAAGTGGTCTCCACCTTCTCGGGCAAGCGCCTGTTCGGCTACGCCTCGATGGTGTACGCCACGGTCGTGATCACGATCCTGTCGTACCTGGTGTGGCTGCACCACTTCTTCACCATGGGCTCGGGCGCCAGCGTGAATTCGTTCTTCGGCATCACGACGATGATCATCTCGATCCCGACGGGCGCGAAGATCTTCAACTGGCTCTTCACCATGTACCGCGGCCGCATCCGCTACGAGCTGCCGATGATGTGGACCATCGGCTTCATGATCACCTTCGTGATCGGCGGCATGACCGGCGTGCTGCTGGCAGTGCCCCCGGCCGACTTCGTGCTGCACAACAGCCTGTTCCTCATTGCCCACTTCCACAACGTGATCATCGGCGGCGTGCTGTTCGGCATGCTGGCGGGCATCACCTACTGGTTCCCGAAGGCCTTCGGCTACAAGCTCGATCCGTTCTGGGGCAAGTGCTCGTTCTGGTTCTGGATCATCGGCTTCTGGTTCGCCTTCATGCCGCTGTACATCCTGGGCCTGATGGGCGTCACCCGCCGCATGAGCCACTTCCAGGACATGTCGCTGCAGATCTGGTTCCAGATCGCCGCCTTCGGCGCCGTGCTGATCGCGCTGGGCATCGCCTCGTTCATCATCCAGCTGGTGGTGAGCTACATCCGCCGCGATTCGCTGCGCGACACCACGGGCGATCCGTGGAACGGCCGCACGCTCGAATGGTCGACCTCCTCGCCGCCGCCGGCCTACAACTTCGCGTTCACGCCGCGCATCCATGACAACGATGCCTGGACCGACATGAAGCGCCGCGGCTACGAGCGCCCGCTGGAGGGCTTCACGCCGATCCACATGCCCAAGAACACCAGCGCCGGCTTCATCATCGCGGCCCTGGCTGCGGTGTGCGGCTTCGCGCTGATCTGGCAGATGTGGCTCGTGGCGGGCATCGGGTTCGTTTCCATGCTGGCTGCCGTGATCATCCATACCTTCAACTACAAGCGCGACTACTACATCCCCGCGGAAGAAGTCGTTCGCACCGAGGCCGAACGCACCCGCCTGCTGGGAGCCGCCCATGTCTGATACCACCGTTCTCCCGACGCCCGCGGGCCATCACGTCCCGGCCGGCGCCCACAGCGACCAGACGGGCAAGCCGCCCGTGTTCGAGCTGTTCCACGTCGGCAACGACCACCACCCGGAAAACGGCACGCTGCTGGGCTTCTGGCTCTACCTGATGAGCGACTGCCTCATCTTTGCGTGCCTGTTCGCTGTGTACGGCGTGCTGGGCCGCAACTATGCGGCCGGCCCCTCGGGCGCCGACCTGTTCGACCTGCCGCTGGTGGCGATCAACACCTCGCTGCTGCTGCTGTCGTCGATCACCTACGGCTTCGCGATGCTCGAGATGCAGAAGAAGCGCATGGGCGGCGTGCTGGTGTGGCTGGCCATCACCGGCCTGCTGGGCGCGGGCTTCATCGGCCTCGAACTCTATGAATTCGCGCACCTGCTGCACGAAGGCGCGGGCCCGCAGCGCAGCGCGTTCCTGTCGTCGTTCTTTGCGCTGGTCGGCACCCACGGCCTGCACGTGAGCTTCGGCATCATCTGGCTCATCGTGCTGATGATCCAGCTGCCCAAGCACGGCTTCACCGCCGCGAACCGCCGCCGCCTGATGTGCCTGTCGATGTTCTGGCACTTCCTGGACGTCGTGTGGATCGGCGTCTTCACCTTTGTCTACCTGATGGGATCGATGGCATGAGCGCCCACACCGACACCGCAGCGCATGGTCACGACGCGCATGGCGCCCACGACGACCATCACGACGATGGCCCCGTGAGCCACAGCACCTTCAAGGGCTACATGACCGGCTTCGTGCTGGCCGTGATCCTCACCGCGATTCCGTTCTGGCTCGTCATGGGCAAGGTGATTCCCAGCGCGAACACCACCTCGCTGGTCATCCTGGGCTTCGCGGCCGTGCAGATCGTGGTCCACATGATCTATTTCCTGCACATGGACGCCAAGTCCGAGAGCGGCTGGAACATGCTGGCCCTGATCTTCACGATCGTGCTCGTCGTCATCACGTTGGCCGGCTCGCTCTGGGTCATGTATCACATGAACGCCAACATGATGCCGATGTCGGTGCACGACATGAAGAACATGCCTTGACGCTCCCCGCGCCAGACCACCTCAGCCACAACAACACACCGGCCGGGCGCCCGCGCTCCGCGGCCGCCCGGGTGGCACTGGCGGTCTGCGCGGCGCTGGCCTTTGCCGGCTTCTTCGCGCTAGGCACCTGGCAGGTCGAGCGCAGGGCCTGGAAGCTCGATCTCATCGCCCGCGTCGACCAGCGCGTGCACGCCCCGGCCGCCCCCCCCCCCGCGCGCGCCGACTGGCCGCAAGTGAACGCAGCCAACGACGAATACCGCCATGTGCGCCTCACCGGCACCTTCCTGCACGACAAGGAAACCCTGACCCAGGCGAGCACACGGCTCGGCGCCGGCTTCTGGGTGCTGACGCCGCTGCGCACTGCCGATGGCACCGTGGTGCTGGTCAATCGCGGCTTCGTGCCGCCCGAAGCACGCGAACGCGTGAACCGCGCGGCCACCGAGGCGAAGGGTGAGGTCACCGTCGCCGGCCTTCTGCGCATCACCGAGCCCAAGGGCGGCTTCCTCCGCAAGAACGACCCCGCCGCCGACCGCTGGTTCTCGCGCGACGTGCAGGCCATCGCCGCGGCACGCGGACTGAATGACGTGGCGCCCTACTTCGTCGATGCCGAGGCCGATCCGTCGCTCCCGCCCGAGACGGCCGACTACCCCGTGCGCGGCCTGACGGTCATCGCCTTCCCCAACAGCCACCTGGTCTACGCCCTCACCTGGTATGGCCTCGCGCTGATGGTCCTGGGCGGCGCGTGGTTCGTCTGGCGCGACGGGCGCCGGCGCGCCGCGAGGGCATCTGGCGGCAGCGGCGAAAATGCGACCCATGCCCACCCCAGCCCCCGCCCCGATGCGCGCCACGACTGAAGCGGTCGCGGGCGAGCTGCTCGCGCCCCGCGCCGGCGTCGCGAGCCTGGACAACGCCACCGGCCACAAGAACATGCAGCAGCTGATCCAGCTGCGCTGGTTCGCGGTGGTCGGGCAAGTGGCCACCATCCTGGTGGTGCACTACGGCTTCGGCATCCGGCTGCCGCTGGACAACATGCTGCAGGTGCTCGCCTGCCTCGCGCTCTTCAACATGGTGAGCCTGCTGCGCTCGCGCACCCACCGCCGGGTGACCAATGGCGAACTGTTCCTCGCGCTGCTGGTCGACGTGGCCACGCTCACGGCGCAGCTCTACCTGAGCGGCGGCGCGACCAACCCCTTCGTCTTTCTCTACCTGCTGCAGGTGATCCTGGGCGCGGTGCTGCTGAAGGCCTGGTCGACCTGGACCATCGTGGCCGTCACCGGCCTGTGCTTCGCGGGGCTGGCGCTCTTCTCACGCCCGCTCGCATTGCCGCTGGACCACGACCGGGGCCTGTGGAGCCCCTACATCCAGGGCATGCTGGTGTGCTTTGCACTCAATGCGGCGCTGCTGGTCATCTTCATCACCCGCATCAGCCGCAACCTGCGCGCGCGCGATGCGCGGCTGGCCGACCTGCGCCAGCGCGCCTCCGAAGAAGAACACATCGTGCGCATGGGCCTTCTCGCCTCGGGCGCGGCGCACGAGCTGGGCACGCCGCTTGCCACGCTGGCGGTGATCCTCGGAGACTGGCGCCGCCTGCCCCACTTCAGCTCCGACCCCGAACTCCTGACCGAGGTGGCCGAAATGGAACTGCAGATCCAGCGCTGCAAGAGCATCGTGAGCGGCATCCTGCTGTCGGCCGGCGAGGCGCGCGGCGAATCGTCCGAAGAAACCACGGTGAGCACCTTCCTCGACGATCTCGTGGAAGAGTGGCGCACCACGCGCCCGGTGGAGGAGTTCGACTACGACAACCGCTTCGGGCAAGACCTGCCCATGGTTTCCGACTCGGCCCTGAAGCAGATGATCTGCAATGTCCTCGACAACGCGCTGGAGGCCTCGCCGCACTGGCTGCGCCTCGAAGCGGCGCACGATGCCGACGATCTCACGATCACTGTCACCGACGCGGGCCCGGGATTCCTTCCGGCGATCCTCAAGGAGTTCGGCAAGCCCTACCAGTCGAGCAAGGGTCGCCCGGGCGGCGGGCTCGGGCTCTTCCTCGTCGCCAACGTGGCGCGCACCCTGGGCGGCCGCGTCGCGGCGCGCAACCGGCCCGAGGGCGGTGCCATCGTGACCGTCACGCTGCCGCTCGCGGCCATCGTGCTGGAAGAAGAGGAAGAGACCGAAGACGGCGCGGCACCAGTCGCCGCCATGGACAACGCAAAACCATGACCGAAACCGCCGATGCCGAACGCCAGTTGCTGATCGTCGAGGACGATGGCGCCTTCGCGCGCACGCTCAGCCGCTCCTTCGAGCGGCGCGGCTATGCGGTGATGCACGCGAGCAATGCCGAAGAGGTCCAGGCGCTGCTGGAGACCGCTCCCCCTGCCCGCTCGCCGGGCTACGCGGTGGTCGACCTCAAGCTCAACGGCGAAGCCTCGGGCCTGACCTGCGTGCAGATGCTGCACCAGCACAACCCGACGATGCTGATCGTGGTGCTCACGGGCTTTGCCAGCATCGCGACCGCGGTGGAGGCCATCAAGCTGGGCGCCTGCCACTACCTGGCCAAGCCGTCGAACACCGACGACATCGAGGCCGCCTTCGGCCGCGCTGCCGGCACCACCGAGGTGGAACTGACCAACCGCTCGACCTCGATCAAGACGCTCGAATGGGAGCGCATCCACGAGATGCTGGCCGAGACTGGCTTCAACATCTCCGAGACCGCGCGGCGTCTCGGCATGCATCGGCGCACATTGGCACGCAAACTCGGCAAACAGCAGGTCAAGTAACATGATCTGCCGGTTTCGCGCCAACTGCGGAACCAAAACCGATTCCTGAGGTTCTGTCCTGATGACGAATAGCCCATCCATGCAGTTGCAGCCCCTTCCCGTCGACCCGAAAAAGCCGCCCTCTGCGACGCGCGACCAGACCGGGATGGAAGAGCTCTTCAACGCCCTGAGCCACGGCCTCGGCCTGCTGCTGGCGATCGCCTCGCTGCCCATCCTGATCTACAGCGCCGCACAGAAGGGCCAGGCCGCGAGCGTGGTCGGTGCCTCGCTCTTCGCGGGCACGGCCATCGTGCTGTACCTGGTCTCCACGCTGTACCACGCACTGCCGATGGGCCGGGCCAAGGCCTGGTTCAACCGGCTGGACCACGCGGCCATCTATCTCTTCATCGCGGGCAGCTACATGCCCTTTCTGTTCGGCGTGCTGCGCGGTCCGTGGGGCTGGACGCTGTTCGGCGCGATCTGCGCGGCGGCCGCGCTGGGCGTGGGCGCCAAGCTGTTCAACCGGCTGCAGCATCCGCTGTGGTCGACGGGGCTCTATGTGGCAATGGGCTGGATGGCGTTGATGGCGGCGGTGCCGCTGTATGAACGCATGTCACCGGCGGGGCTGGGCTGGCTGGTGGCCGGCGGGTTGTTCTACACGGCCGGCGCGATGGTCTTCCTGTTCGACAACAAGGTGCGCTTCGCGCATTCGGTGTGGCACCTGTTCGTGCTGGCCGGCAGCACCTGCCATTTCTTCGCGGTGCTCTGGCACTCGCACGGCTGAGTTTTCTCGTTCAGTAATGCGGCGGTAGCTCGTCGCGCAGGTTTCCCGCCGCCCCGTCCTGCCCTGCGTTCTGGCTCAGTTGCCGCAGGTGCGCCACCTGCTGGATCAGGCTGTCGATCTGCTGCTGTTGCCGGTAGATCGTCATGTTCAGCTGCTCCAGCAGGTCGTCGGCATAGCTGGACTTGATCTCGAGTTCGGTCAGCCGCTCGGTCACGTCGTTCGGTAGGTGTTCCATGCCGCTATTGGACAGGAAGAGCTGCGGGTTCTTTGTGACGCCTCGCCTTCAGCAGGCTGGCGACTCCAATACCGCCGCCCCCGCTTCGGCGTGCGTCTCGCCGCGCAGGAACACGAACACCACCAGCGCAGTCAGCACGGTCACGCCGGCCAGCACGCACAGCAGCGTGCCGAACGCCGCGCCATACGCATGCAGCAGCGCCGCGCGGTCCACGCCCGGCAGCAGCGCGAGCGCCTGCGACAGATCGCCCGTCGTCACCCGCTGCGCCGCCTGCGATGTCGCACCGGGATGCGCCGGCAGCCGCGCCAGTTGCAGCGCGACCAGTGCCGTCAGTCCCGCCCCGACCAGCGCGAGCGCAATCCCCTCACCCGCCACCCGCACCGTGTTGAAAATGCCCGACGCCATGCCCGCCCGTTCGCGCGGCACCACGCTCACCGCGAGCCCGTCCATCAGGCCCCAGGGGAGGCCAATGCCCGCGCCGATCAAGAGCAGCGGCCACACGATCGCGTGCAGCGGCGTGCCCGGCGCGCAGTAGCTGAGCCAGAGCAACCCCGCCGCGCACACCAGCAGCCCCACCGCCGAGATCACGCCCGCCGAGAACCGGTGCGCAAGCGAGGCCGCGAGCGTCGGCACCACGAGGATCGGCCCCGAGAGCGCGAACATGAACACGCCCGCCTCCATCGCGCTGCGCCCTTCCAGCCCGATGAAGCGGATCGGCAGCAGCACCAGCAGCACGACAAACCCATAGGCCGGCGCCGCAGCCAGCAACTGCACGCCGATGAAGCGCGGAAAGCGGAACAGCGACAGGTCGAGCATCGGATGCGCCACGCGCCGCTCGACGGCAATGAAGGCCGCGCCCATCACCACCGCGCCAGCCAGCGCACCGATCACCCACGGGCTGCCCCACCCGCTGTCGGGCGCCTGCAGCACGCCGAGCGTGAGCAGCGTCAGCGCGGCGGTGAAGGTGACGGTGCCCGGCACATCGAGCCCCATCGCATGTGGGTTGCTGGACTCGCGCATGTTCAGCGAGGCGATGCACAGCGCCACAAGGCTGATCGCCCCCGGGCTCAGCATCACCGACTGCCAGCCGAAGCTCTCGGCAAGCCAGCCCGAGAGGATCGAGCCGCACGACAGCCCCACGCCGAACGAGGTGCCGATGAAGCTGAACGCCCGCGTGCGCGCCGCGCCGTCGAACACCTGCGCCAGCGCCGCCGTGCCCGATGCGAACGCGGCCGCCGAGCCCAACCCCTGCAGGGCACGCGCGAGATCGAAGGCGACGATGCCGGGCGCAAGCGTCAGCAGCGAACTGCTGAGCGCAACCACCGCGAGCCCCATCAGGAAGACGCGCTTGCGCCCATAGGCATCGGCCAGCGCGCCCGCCGCCATCAGCGTTGCGCCGAAGCTCAGCATGAAGGCGTTGGTGACCCAGTTCAGCTGCACCGGGCTGCCGCCCAGCGCCTCGCGGATCGCGGGCAGCACCACCGCCGGGCCGGTGAAGCTCAGCGGCATGCCCAGCGCTGCCAGGCAGACGGCGGCCAGCAGCCAGTTCTTGGAAGGAGAAGGTGAAGACATCGGTGGCTTTCACGTGGAAAGGGAAAGGAGGTCACCGAAGATAGAAAGGAATCAATGGAATGAAAATGGTGCCATTGATCCTCACACTCCCAACCCAAGGTTGCCAATCCATGGACAGCTTCAGCGGACTCGAATCCTTCGTGCGGGCGGCCGACCTGTTGAGCTTTGCCAAGGCCGGGCGGTTGCTGGGCATCTCGGCCTCGGCCGTGGGCAAGAACGTCGCGCGGCTCGAGCAGCAACTCGGGCTCAGGCTTTTCAACCGCACCACGCGGCATGTGCGGCTGACCGAGGAAGGCGCGATGTTCCACGAGCGCTGCCGCCGCATCCTCGATGAGCTCGACGACGCGCGGGCCATGATGCAGGACGCGGTGGCTGCCCCGCGCGGCCGCCTGCGCGTGAGCCTGCCGACCATTGGCTACCGCTTTTTGCTGCCGATCCTGCCGGCCTTCAAGGCGCGCTTTCCCGAGATCGAACTCGACCTCGACTTCAACGACCGGCTGGTCGATGTGATCGCCGAAGGCGTGGACGTGGCGATCCGCAGCGGCGAGCTGGGCGACTCGCAGCTCGTGGCGCGCCGGCTCGGTCCGTTCAACTTCGTGCTCGTCGCCTCGCCTGCCTACCTGGCCGAACACGGCGTGCCGCAGGTGCCGGCCGACCTCGCCCGGCACAGTTGCCTGCGCTACAAGTTCGTCACGGGCGGAAAGATCGAGGACTGGGACCTGCCGGGCCTGCCCACGCAACTGCCGCCCGGCCTCCTGTGCAACAACATGGAAGCCATGCTCGGCGCGGCCGTGGCCGGCCTCGGCGTGGCCTACATGCCCGACTTCCTCGCGCGCGATTCGCTCTGCCGCGGCGAACTGCGGCGGGTTCTCAAGACACACCTCGTGCGGCAGGGGCAGTTCTCGGCGCTGTGGTCGTCGAGCCGGCAGTTGTCGCCGAAGGTGCGGGCGTTTGTGGACTTTGCGGGGGAGCACATGTTCAGAGGCGACGGCATGGCAGCCCCACCAAATAGGACTGAATTCAGACCATAATCAGTCCGATCAATAACCGCAGAGCGAACGCAATGAATTTCTCCACGCAGGTCAAACCCATCAGCTATCTCAAGAGCCATGCCGCGGACATCGTGAAAACGCTTTCGGACACTCGCGAGCCCATGGTCATTACCCAGAACGGCGAGGCCAAGCTCGTGGTGATGGATGTCCGCTCCTATGAAGAACATGAAGCGACTCTTGCGCTTCTGAAAGTCCTGGCGCTCGGAAATCGCGAAATCGAGCAGGGCCACTTCCGGTCGGCGGATGACGTGTTCGCCGAGTTGGATCAAGAAGACGCCCAATGAAGGTTGTGTTCCTGCGGTCCGCCGAGGCCGACCTGAAGGACCTGAGGCGCTACATCGTGAAGAACTTCGGTACAGACACCTGGGCAGCGAGCTACCAAAAGATCAAGCAGTCCGTCGCGATGATCCAGGCGCATCCCCAGGCAGGCCGGATTCCCGAGGAGCTCGAGAACCTGAACAGCGCCCAGTACCGGCAAGTCATCTCGGGCATGAACCGCATCATTTATGAAGTGCGACTGGATGTCGCCTACATCCACGTCGTCTGCGACACGCGAAGAGATTTGAAAGGCCTGCTCATGCGGCGCATGGTGGGCGCCGTTTGAGATCGAACGTGTCCGCCGCCTGGGGCGGTGCGACGCAGGCTTATGCCACGTACGCCAGCTGGCTCTCTGCTTGCGCAGTGCTGGTTCCCGATGGCGCTTCGACGGGCACAGCAGTCGCCGCCCGGCTCCACAAAAGCGCCGCCTGCAACGGATAAAGCGTGCGCGCATCCCCCTCCGCCTTGTTGCTCACCGTCGTCCCCGCCGCCTCGCTCATGCTGGCCGTGCGCACCGCGTCCAGCCGGTGCACGGGCACCATGAACGGCGAGTGCGTCGTGTAGACGATCTGGTTGCCGAAGTCGTGCTCGAAGTGCGCGAGCAGGTCGGCCTGCGAATGCGCGTGCAGGTGCAGGCCGGGCTCGTCCAGCAGCAGGATCGCATCGCCCGCGCCACGCGTGTCCGCAAAGAAGGCGATGTAGAACGAGAAGAACCACTGGAAGCCGCGGCTGCGTTCGTCCAGGTTCACTTCCACTTCGTACGCGCCGTTCGGGTCGGACACCAGCGTGTCCATGTACGGGCCGTCGAGGTTGAAGCGGACCTTGAGCTCGCGGTCCTTCCACACGCGGCGGATCTCCGACGTGACGACCGAGCCGGCGCGGTTCACGAGCTGGTTGCGCGTGGCCTGGTCGTTCTTCTCCAGCAGGTCCTGCAACTGCTGCGGATCGAGCCCAGCGACCTTGCAGAGCTTCTCGAAGCTGCGTTGCTCGGGCGTCGCCTGGCCCCAGCCCTTGCGCACGAGGTAGTCGGCGATGTTCTGTCGGCCGGGCAGCGCGGGGTACTCGTCCACGTAGACGAAGCGCGGCAGCTTCTCGAGCACCCACTGTTTGGCTTTCGCGAGCGCGGGCGTGTCGTTGGCTATGGCGCGGGCCATGTCCTCGAGTTCGACCAGCATCTGCTCCTGCTTGTCGCTGAGTTCGGCGTCCGCTGCGGCCATCGACTTGCGCAAGGCCTGCAGCGCCTTCACCGCGCCTTCGGACCATCTGATGTAGTCGGGGCTGGGGATCATCGCAGCGTCGAAGGCGTCGGCCTCCTGTTCCAGCGTGGCGCGGGCGCCTTCGGCGACCTTCTCGGCCGCGGCCTTGACGGCGGGCACGATCTTGCGGACCTTGCCCTTGATGTCCGACACGTCGAGCGAGAGTTCGCCGAGGCCTTCGAAGCCGGTCCAGCGCATCGCGGCATAGCCCCGGCCTGCGGTGACGTGGCGCACATCGGATGCACGCGGAAGGATGGCCTTCAGCTCGGCGCGTTCGCTGTCGTCGAGCATCCAGCGCGTCGCGACGACGGGCGTGTCGCCCTGGCATTCTTCGAGGCGGCGGTGCCTCGGGAAGTCCTTGATCGGACTGAGTTCCGCGAGGCCTTCGGCCGGGTTCAGGCTGTGGAGCGCGCGCAGCAGGTTCGATTTGCCGCTGTCATTTCGACCGAGGATCGCCGTGATCTGTGTGGAGTCGATGGGGCCGCTGTCGTTGATCGAGCGAAAGTTGGTGATCTGGAATGACGCCAAGCGCATGCGGGAATTTCTCTTCTGAAATGAATACGGGGCCGGGGAATGTATTGCATCCCCGGCCCCGCATTCCCTGTCGCAGAAGAAAAAAATTTCGCCGCTATTCCGCCGCGCGGCGCAGCGTGTCGACCACCGGCCGGCGCAACACATCGCGCAAGCCCCACCACCCCGCCGCCAGTGCCAGCACCGCGCCGGCCAGCGCGCCCGCGACGGGCACGATCGGCGATGCGGTCCAGGTGAACTCGAACACATAGCGCGCGAGCGCCCAGCCGATCACCGAGGCCACGATGCTCGCGAGAAAGCCCGCGAGAAGCCCCACGCCGATCAGCTCGGCGCGCTGCACTTGGCGCAGCAGGCTCGCGCGCGCGCCGACCGCACGCATCACCGCGAACTCGCGCGCCCGCTCCTCGCGCGTGGCCGTGACCGCCGCGAACAGCACCACCAGCCCCGCAGCGAGCGTGAAGCCGAACAGGAACTCGACCGCGCGGATCACCTGGTCGAGCACGCGCTGCACCTGGTTGATGGTCGCGCTCATGTCCACGTTGGTCACGTTGGGGTACGTGCGCACCAGCGTGTTGTCGAAGCCGCGCGTCTCGGGCGCGCGGAAGGCGCCCATGTAGGTCACGGGCACGTCGGGCAGCGAGGCCACCGTGTACATCACGAAGAAGTTGGCATGCAGCGAGCCCCAGTCGACCTTGCGCAGCGACGTGATGCGCGCATCGTTCTGCATGCCGCCGATGTCGAAGCGCAGCGTGTCGCCGAGCTTGAGGCCCAGCGTGTCGGCCAGCCCTTCCTCGACGCTCACCTCGCCCGCGGCGCCCGGCTTCCATGCGCCCGCAGTGATGCTGTTGTGCGCAGGCGCCTCCATCGCGTTGCTGAGGTTGAACTCGCGGTCCACCAGGCGCTTGGCGCGGTCTTCCACGTAGTCGTCGGGGGTCACCGGCTTGTCGTTGATGGCGACCAGGCGGCCGCGGATCATCGGGTACCAGTCGAACTTGCTCACGCCGGCATCGCGCAGCGACTTCTGGAACGCATCGCTCTGGTCGGGCATCACGTTGATGACGAAGCGGTTCGGCGCATCGGGCGGCGTGGCCTTGCGCCAGCTCGCGACGAGGTCGGTGCGCAGCAGCACGAGCAGCACCAATGCCAGGAGGCCCACCGCGAGCGCGCTGACCTGCACCACCGCATAGGCGGGCCGCGCGGAGATCTGCCGCGTGGCGAGCACCAGCCAGCGCGGCGCAGTCGTTTCGTTGACGCTGCGGCGCAGCACCTTCACCGCGAGCCAGCTGAGCAATGCAAACACGGCCACGGCACCCGCGAAACCGCCGACCGCGATCAGGCCGAGCTTGATGTCGCTGCTCGCCGCCATCAGCAGCGCGGCAAAGCCCGCGACGCCGATGCCAAGCACCGCGAGCGATGCGGGCTTGAGCCCGCCCACGTCGCGCCGGATCACGCGCAGCGGTGGCACGCGCGCCAGTTGCAGCACCGGCGGCAGTCCGAAGGCGAAGAGCAGCGTGAGGCCCATGCCCAGGCCGAAGGCCACCGGCCACAAGGTGGCGGCGGGCAGCGCGGTCTCGACAAGACCGGCCAGCAGCAGCACGAACACGTAGTGCACCGCAAAGCCGATGGCCACGCCGATGCCGCTGGCCACGAGGCCGATCACCGCGAACTCGAAGGCGTAGGCCATCGCGATGGTGCGCTGGCTCTGGCCGAGCACGCGCAGCATCGCGCAGTCGTCCAGGTGGCTGGCCGCGAAGCCGCGCGCCGCCAGCGCCACGGCCACGGCCGAGAGCAGCGCCGCGAGCAGCGCGACCAGGCTCAGGAATTTCTCGGCGCGGTCGAGCGTCTGGCGCATCTCGGGGCGGCCGCCCTCGAAGGAGTCGAGCCGCACGCCGCGCAGGTCGCCCTTCTTGATGGCGGCTTCGGCCCAGTCGGTGAAGCGCTTGACCGCCACGTCGCTGCCCGCCACCGCATAGCGGTAGCCCACGCGGCTGGCCGGCTGCACGAGGCCGGTGCGCGCCACGTCGGCCTGGTTGAGCATCACGCGCGGCGAAAAGCTCATGAAGCCGGCGCCGCGGTCGGGCTCCAGCGTGATGATGCGGCCCACGCGCAGGCTGGTGTCGCCCAGCAGCAGCGGGTCGCCGATCTTCAGGCCCAGCGAATCGAGCAGCGAGGCATCGACCCACACCTCGCCCCGAGGCGGAATGTCGCGGGTGACCGCGCCGGGCCCCGCGAAGGTGGTGGAAGTCTGCAGGCTGCCGCGCAACGGGTAGCCCGCCGCCACCGCCTTCAGCGCCACCAGCTTGCTGGCGCCGCCCTGCACGTCGTCGGCGCGCGCCATGGTGGGGAAGCCGTAGGTGGATGTGCCTTCCAGGCCCAGCGACTTCGCCTGCGCCATGAAGGCCTCGGGCGTGGGGTTGTCGCTCACGATCACCGCATCGCCGCCCAGCAGTTGCCGCGCATCGCGCTTGAGCCCGCCCTGCAGCCGGTCGGCGAAGAAGCCGACCGCCGTGAGCGCGGCCACGGCCAGCAGCACGGCAACGATCAAGAGGCGCAGTTCGCCGGCGCGCAGGTCGCGCCAGAGGGTGCGCCAGCCAAGGCGGAGGGAGTCGGTCATGGCGCGAACGATAGCCGACGGCTACTGCCGCAGGCGGGTTCAAGGGTTATTGCCCCCTCCGGGCGAGCCGGGCGCGAAAAGCCAGGGTCAGGGCAGAACGCGCAAGGCAGGCTCGCCCGCCTCCACGTGGCCGATGACGGCCGCCTCTGCAAAACCTTCCTTGCGGAAGATCTCCAGAACCGCATCGACGGCCTCGGGCGCGCAGCTCACTAGCAGGCCACCGGACGTCTGCGGATCGCTGAGCAGGTTCTGTGCGGTGGCAGGCAGGTCCGCGGCCAGCGCCACGTCGGCGCCGTAGCCCGCCCAGTTGCGGCCCGATGCGCCGGTGACGAAGCCTTCGGCCGCCATGGCCTCCACGTTGTCGAGCAGCGGCACCTTCGACCATTCGAGCACCGCGGTCAGCTTTGCGCCCCGCGCCAGTTCGAGCGTGTGGCCTGCGAGGCCGAAGCCCGTCACGTCGGTCAGCGCATGCACGCCGTCGAGCGCCGAGAGCGCGATGCCGGGCGTGTTGAGCTTCGTCGTGTTGTCAATCAACTGCCGGTAGCCCGCCTCCGACAGCTGCTCCTTCTTGAGCGCGGCCGACAGCACGCCCACGCCGAGCGGCTTGCCCAGCACCAGCACGTCGCCGGCCTTGGCATCGGCATTGCGGCGCACTCGGTCGGGATGCACCAGCCCCATCGCGACGAGGCCATAGATGGGTTCGACCGAGTCGATGGTGTGACCGCCCGCAATCGGAATGCCCGCCGCGCGACACACATCCTGCCCGCCGCGCACGATCTCGGCGATCACTTCCACCGGCAGCTGGTTGATCGGCATGGCCACAAGCGCCAGCGCCATGATCGGCCGGCCGCCCATCGCGTACACGTCGCTGATGGCGTTGGTGGCCGCGATGCGCCCGAACTCGTAGGGGTCGTCCACGATGGGCATGAAGAAGTCGGTGGTGGCGATCAGCGCCTGCTCGTCGTTGAGCCTGTAGACTGCCGCGTCGTCGGCGGTCTCGATGCCCACCATGAGTTCGGGCGGGATCATTCCCCCCGCGTGGTTCTTCAATATCTGCGACAGCACCCCGGGCGCGATCTTGCAGCCGCAGCCGCCACCGTGCGAGAAGCTGGTCAGCCGCAGCGGCGCCAGCGGATTCAGGAGCCTGGAGGGGACGGCATCGGTCATGGCGGCGCTTCGGTCGAGTGAGACAACAAGCCGCGATTATCGAAGCCCCGCCCGTGTTGAACCCGTATCTCCGAAGACACCCTTTTTTTTCGTTCCCGACAAAGGCTATTCCCATGAACAAGCTCTCCCGCATCGCGCTGGCGCTCAGCGTTTCCGCAGCCGCTTCCATCGCCAGCTTCGGCGCGCTCGCCCAGGGCGTGCTGCGCGTGTCGGCCATTCCCGACGAGGCGCCCACCGAGCTGCAGCGCAAGTTCACGCCGCTGGGCGACTACCTGAAGAAGGAAACCGGCATGGACGTGCAATTCACGCCCGTCACCGACTACGCCGCCGTGGTCGAGGGCCTGGCCACCAACAAGATCGACATGGCCTGGCTGGGCGGCTTCACCTTCGTGCAGGCGCGCATCCGCACCAACGGCGGCGCGGTGCCGATCGTGCAGCGCGCGGAAGACGAGGTGTTCACCAGCAAGTTCATCGTGCCCATCGACAGCACCGCCAGGACGCTGGCCGACCTGAAGGGCAAGACCTTTGCATTCGGCGCGCCCTCGTCCACCTCGGGCAGCCTGATGCCGCGCTACTTCCTGCTGCAGGCCGGCATCAACCCCGAGAAAGACTTCAAGACGGTCGCGTTCTCGGGCGCGCACGACGCCACCGTGGCCTTCGTGGCCGCCTCGCGCGCCGAGGCGGGCGTGCTCAATGCGTCGGTGTGGGACAAGCTGGTCGAGTCCAAGAACCCCAACGCCGCCAAGGTGCGCGTGCTCGCGACGACGCCGACCTACTACGACTACAACTGGACGGTGCGCCCTGGCATGGACCCGGCGCTGCAGAAGAAGCTGACGGATGCGTTCCTCAAGCTCGACCCGGCCAACCCGGCGCACAAGGAAATCATGGCGCTGCAGCGGGCGAGCAAGTTCATTCCGACCAAGTCGTCGAACTACGACGGCATCGAGACGGCTGGCAAGTCGGCCGGCCTCATCAAGTGAGATCGAAGGTGGGGAAGTCGCCCTCACCCCAGCCCTCTCCCGCAAGCGGGAGAGGGAGCAATTCGGGGCCCGGCTGTTGGCCCCCTCTCCCGCTTGCGGGAGAGGGTTGGGGTGAGGGAGCGGCACAGGGAAGTCTCGCAGCGTGAGCTTCTCCCTCGACACCATCGGCGTGGTCCACCCCAACGGCCAGCGCGCGCTGGCCGGGGTGACGCTGGCCGCGCGCGATGGCGAGCGCATCGCCGTCATCGGCCCTTCGGGCGCGGGCAAGACGACGCTGCTGCGCGTGCTCGGCGCCGCATTGCGCCCCGGTGAAGGCGAGGTGCAGACGCTGGGCGCGAAGCCGTGGCAATTGCCGGCCGGCGCGCTGAAAAAGCTGCGCGCGCGCATCGGCACCGTGCACCAGGCGCCGCCGATCGCGCCGCGCCTGCGCGTGGTCACCGCGGTGCTGGCAGGCCGGCTGGGCGAGTGGTCGGTGCTGCGCGCGCTGGGTTCGCTCTTCCATCCCTCGGACATCGCGGGCGCGCACGAGGTGCTCTCGCGCCTCGCGCTCGAAGACCGCATCTTCGACCGCTGCGACCGTCTCTCGGGCGGGCAGCTGCAGCGCGTGGGCATTGCGCGTGTGCTGTATCAGCGGCCCGCCCTGCTGCTGGCCGATGAGCCCGTCTCCGCGCTCGACCCGACACTGGCCGACGCCGCCATCGGCCAGCTCGTCGCGCAGAGCGAAGCGACAGGCGCCACGCTGGTCGCCTCGCTGCATGCGGTGGACCTCGCGCTGCGCTGGTTTCCGCGCGTCGTCGGCATGCGCAACGGGCAGGTGATGTTCGACCTGCCGACCAACGAAGTCACGCCCGCGATGCTCGATGCGCTCTATGCGAGCGAAGGCGGCGTGGCGGTGCAGCGTGCGCCTCAGCCCGTCGCCGCCGAGGTGGCCTTCCAGCGCCCGGACTGCCCATGACCACCGCCGTCGTCCACCGCGATCCGCACGCGATGCGGCGGCTGGGCTTCTGGCTCAGCGCGCTCGTCATCGCATGGCCGATGCTGGCGCTGTCCGAATTCAAGCCGTGGGCGCTGTTCGGCAGCGGCAATCTCGCGGTCATCGGCGGATTTCTCGCGGGCTTCTTTCCGCCCGAAGGCTCGGCCGATTTCCTCGCGCTGCTTGCCAAGGCCACGCTCGAAACGCTGGCGATGGCCACGGCCGGGACCGCGCTCGCGCTGTTGATCGGCGCGCCGCTCGCGTTCGTGACCACGCGCGCCCTCTCCATCTCGCGCATCGGTCCGGGGCCGGGCCGCGTGCAGGCCGGCATCGTGCGGCAGGCCGCGCGCTGGCTGCTGATGGTGCTGCGCGCGATTCCCGAAATCGTCTGGGCACTGCTCTTCGTGCGCGCGCTCGGCCTCGGCCCCGCGGCCGGTGTGCTCGCGCTGGCGATCACTTACGGCGGCATGCTCGGCAAGGTCTACGCCGAGATCCTCGAATCGACCGACACGCGCCCCGCGCGCGCGCTGCTCGAGAGCGGCAGCGGCCGGGTCGCCGCGCTCTGCTACGGCCTCTTGCCGCACACCGCGCAGGAACTGGCCTCCTACACCGTGTACCGCTGGGAATGCGCGGTGCGCGCCTCGGTGGTGATGGGCTTCGTCGGCGCCGGCGGCCTCGGCCAGTTGATGGACCAGTCGATGAAGATGCTCAATGGCGGCGAGGCGAGCAGCATCCTGCTGGTCTTCCTCGCGCTGGTGCTGCTGGCCGACATGCTGAGCAATGCGCTCAGGAGGCTGCTCGCATGAACCTTCCCCCGCGTCCGCCTCCGTGCCTGCGCTGCTGGTTCGCCGTGGGGCTGATCGCGCTGGCAGTCGTCGCGAGCTTCGTCTACCTCGGCATCGACTACCGCGCGCTGGGCTCGGCCGAGTCGCTGCGGCTGATGGGCAAGTTCATCGCCGAGTTCTTCCCGCCCGACGTGTCGCCGGATTTCCTCGCGAAGGTCGGCAGCGGTGCGTTGCAGACGCTGGCGGTGTCGGCGTTGGGCACCGTGCTCGCGGCCATCGCGGGCGCGGTGCTCGCGCTGCCTGCGTCGGGCCGCGCGGGATGGGTGCCGCGGCATGTCGCGCGCTTCATCCTCAACTTCCTGCGCAGCGTGCCCGAGCTGGTCTGGGCCGCGCTGATGGTGCTGGCCGCGGGCATCGGGCCCTTCGCGGGCGCGCTGGCCCTCTCGCTGCACACTACCGGCGTGCTGGGCCGTCTCTTCGCCGAGGCGCTGGAGAACGCGCCGCGCGAACCCGAACATGCGCTCACGCTTTCGGGCGCCGGCCCGGTCGCCGCCTTCAGCTACGCGAGCCTGCCGATCGTGCTGCCGCAGTGGGTGGCCTACACGCTCTACCGGTGGGAGATGAACATCCGCATGGCCGCGGTGCTCGGCTTCGTGGGCGGCGGCGGGCTGGGGCAGCTGCTGTACTTTCACCTGTCGATCTTCCAGCAGCAGCAGGCGATGACGGTGCTGATCGCGATGTTCGTGCTGGTGACCTTTGTCGACTTTGCGAGCGCCCGCCTGCGCCGGGGCCTGGGTCCCGCTTACGCCTGAGCCCTGACTTTCTCCCTCCCCTCCCGGGGGAGGGTCGGGGTGGGGGCAAGCGGCCGTCGATGAGGAACTGCCGTGTCGCGGGCGCCGCCTGCCCCCATCCCAACCTTCCCCCAGATGGGGAAGGAGCAGCCCCCGGAGCGCCGACAATCGGCCCCATGAGCCATCGCCAACCCGTGCGGGCGCCCGACCGCCACGCCTTCGACACGATCATCGACGCGCGCTCGCCGGCCGAGTTCGCGCTCGACCATATTCCCGGTGCCATCAACTGCCCGGTGCTCGACGACGAGGAGCGCCGCATCGTCGGCACCGTCTATGTGCAGACCGGCGCCTTCGAGGCGCGGCGCATCGGCGGTGCGATGGTCGCGGCCAACATCGCGAAGCATCTGCGCGACACGCTCGCCGACCGGCCCGAGAAGTGGAAGCCGCTGGTCTACTGCTGGCGCGGCGGCATGCGCAGCGGCTCGATGGTCACTTGGCTGCGGCTGGTGGGCTGGGACGCGCAGCAGCTCGCCGGCGGCTACAAGAGCTTCAGGCGGCACGTCATCACGCAGATCGATGCGCTGACCCCGCAGCTGGACCTGCGCGTGATCTGCGGCGCCACCGGCAGCGCCAAGACGCGCGTGCTGCATGCGCTGGCCGAGCGCGGCGAGCAGGTGCTGGACCTGGAAGACTTCGCGAGCCACAAGGGCTCGCTTCTCGGCTCGCTGCCCGGCGTGCCGCAGCCATCGCAAAAGCATTTCGAGACGCGCATCGCGACGGTGCTCGAAGCCATCGACCTGAAGCGCCCGCTGTACGTCGAGGGCGAAAGCATCCGCATCGGCCGGCTCTCGCTGCCGCTGTCGCTGGTGGCGCAGATGCGTGCCGCGCCCTGCATCGAAGTCGCGGCCACGCCCGAGGCGAGGCTGGCCTACCTGCTGCGCGACTACGCCTACCTCGGCGACGACCGCGACGCGCTGGCCGACAAGCTCGGCGTGCTCAAGGAATTGCAGGGCAAGGAAACGGTGGCGCGCTGGCAGCAATGGGCGCATGAAGCCAACCTGCCGAAGCTCTTCGCCGAGCTGATGGCGCTGCACTACGACCCGCATTACCAGAAGTCGCAGGAGCTTCACTTCAAGGCCTGGGAGCGCCGCCGCAGCGTGGCGACGACCGACCTGAGCGATCAGGGCATCGAGGCGGTCGCCGATGCGGTGCGCGCGTTCGAAGGCAGCGACAACCCGTCCGCATAGAGCACCCCACGCGGCGCGCGGCACAGCCCCCAGAAGCGCAGGCCGCTGAGTTCGGCCATCCGCACGCCCATCGCGGTGGGCGCCGAGATCGTCGCCATCGCCGCGATGCCCAGGCGCCCGCACTTGCGCACGAGTTCGTGGCTGCCGCGGCTGGACATCAGCACGAAGCCCGGTTCTTCGAGGCGGCCCGCCCGCGCCAGCTTGCCCAGCAGCTTGTCGAGCGCGTTGTGGCGGCCCACGTCTTCCATCACGTCGGTGAGTTCGCCATCCACCCTGGCCCAGCCCGCGGCGTGGATCGCGCCGGCTTCGGCATTCAGGACCTGGCGCGCGGGCAGTGCGGCAAAGGCGCGCAGCACGATTTCGAGGTCGATGCGTTCGATCCAGTCGCGCGGCGGCACGGGCTGCGGGGTGATGTCGAGACCCGCGAAACTTTCGACGCCGCACACGCCGCAGCCCGTGCGGCCCGCGAGGCTGCGGCGGCGGCCCTTCAGGCGTTCGAAGCTGCGGGTGGAAATGTCGAGCCGCACTTCGATGCCGGGCATGCCTTCGGGCAGGCCCGCCGAAACGGCATCGATGGTCTGCACCTCGATGCCGCGGCAGTCCGCAGCGCTGTCGAGGATGCCTTCGCTGAGCGCGAAGCCCAGCGCGAAGTCTTCGAGGTCGAGCGGCGTGGCCATCATCACCGCGTGCGAGACGCCATTGAAGACCAGCGCGACCGGCACCTCGGCCGCCAGCGTGTCGTCGCGCAATGCGCCTTCGGGCCCCATGCCGCGTTCGCCGAACACGTGCACGGCGTGCCGTGAAAGCGATGGCAGGGTGTCTTCGGAATCGGCGAGGTCTGGCTGGGACATGGTGGCTCCGGATCGGCCGGCCATTGTCCGCTCAGACGCCGTGTTCGTCAGCGGGAGGCAGCGTTTGAACCTGCGCGCGGCCGGGGGCTTCGAGGTGCGCGACCCAGCGGTCGTCGTGCTGCTCCACGCGCACCCAGCCGGGGCCGCGCACGCCGCCAATGGCGGCATCGCCCATCAGCGTGAGCCGGCGCATGAGCACGCTCGCGCCCTGGCCCAGGCGCTTGCCCAGCCGCGGCAGCGAGACGCCCGCGCCTGCCGGCTCCTGCGCGAGCATGCGCAGGATGGCGACCGAAAGGCTGTCCTCGAGCAGTGCACTCATGCGGCCACCAATCCGTCCGCCGCATCCTCCGACAGCTTCTGGATCGGCAGCTCGTGCGGCACCAGCACGACGGGAATGGACTTGGAGGTCGGCGTGCCCGCGTTCTCGGCCACCGCCGACAGCGGCACCAGCGGATTGGTCTCGGGGTAGTAGGCCGCGATGTTGCCGCGCGGGATGTCGTAGGCCACCAGTTTGAAGCGATCGGCGCGGCGCTCCTGTCCGTCGTTCCACACGGTCTGCAGGTCGACCCAGTCGCCGTCCTTCATGCCGAGCGCGCGGATGTCCTCGGCGTGGATGAAGACCACGCGGCGCTGGCCGAACACGCCGCGGTAGCGGTCGTCCATGCCGTAGATGGTGGTGTTGTACTGGTCGTGCGAGCGTGTGGTGAAGAGCGTGAAGACCTGCGTGTCGCGGATGCGTGCGCGCGCCCGGTGCGAGGGCGTGTCGCGCGGCACGGCATGCGTGAAGAACACGGCCTTCTCCGAGGCGGTGGCCCACACGCGCTCGCTCGCGGTGTTGCGCAGGCGAAAGCCGCCCGGCTTTGCAACGCGGGCGTTGAAGTCCTTGAAGTCGTCGAACACCGCTTCGATCTTGTCGCGGATGCGCGCGTAGTCTTCGATGAGCCAGAGCCACGGCGTCTTGCTGCGCGCGCCGATGGTGGCCGCCGCGAGCCGCGCCACGATGGCCGGCTCCGACAGCAATTGGTCGGACGCGGGCGGGTTGATGCCCATCGAGATGTGCACCATGCTCATCGAGTCTTCCACCGTCACGCCCTGCGGACCGCTGGCCTGCATGTCGATCTCGGTGCGGCCCAGGCACGGCAGGATCAGCGCCTCGCGCCCGTGCACGATGTGGCTGCGGTTGAGCTTGGTGGTGACGTGCACCGTGAGGTCGCACTGCTGCAGGCCCTTCCAGGTCTGGTAGGTGTCGGGCGTGGCGGCCGCGAAGTTGCCGCCGAGCGCGAAGAACACGCGGCCCTTGCCGTCGAGCATCGCCTGGATCGCCTCGACCGTGTCCAGGCCATTCTGGCGCGGCGGCTCGAAGCCGAACACCTGCTGCAGCCGGTCGAGCAGCGCCACCGGCGGCTTCTCCCAGATGCCCATGGTGCGGTCGCCCTGCACGTTGCTGTGGCCGCGCACCGGGCAGGCGCCCGCGCCTTCGCGGCCCATGTGACCGCACAGCATGAGCCAGTTGACGATCATCTGGATGGTCGCCACCGAGTGCTGGTGCTGCGTGATGCCCATGCCCCAGCAGGCGATGACCTTCTTCGCACCGAGGTACACCTCGGCCGCGGCGCGGATCTGCTCCTGCGTGAGGCCCGACTCCTGCACCAGCACCTCCCACGGTTCGGCGCGCAGATCGTCGGCCAGCGACTCGAAGCCGGTGGTGTGCGTGGCGATGAAGGCGTGGTCGAGCACCGAGGCTTCGCCGCGCGCGACGAGCGCGTCTTCACGCTCGATGACGTGCTTCATCATCCCCTTTACGGCCGCGAAGTCGCCGCCCACGCGCAGCTGGAAGTAGTGCGTGCTGATGGGCGTGGAACCCAGGGTCGCCATCTCCAGCTTGTCCTGCGGATCGGCAAAGCGCTCCAGCCCGCGCTCGCGCAGCGGGTTGAAGCTCACGATGCGCGCGCCGCGCTTCGATGCCGCGCGCAGCTCGCCGAGCATGCGCGGATGGTTGGTGCCGGGGTTCTGGCCGAAGATGAAGATGGCGTCGGCCTTCTCGAAATCCTCCAGCGTGACCGTGCCCTTGCCCACGCCGATCTGCGGGCGCATGCCGCTGCCGCTGGGCTCGTGGCACATGTTCGAGCAGTCGGGGAAATTGTTGGTGCCGTACTCGCGCACGAAGAGCTGGTAGAGAAACGCGGCTTCGTTGCTCGCGCGGCCCGAGGTATAGAAGATGGCCTGATCCGGATCGGGCAAAGCATTGAGGTGCCGCGCGATGAGCGCGAAGGCGTCGTCCCAGCCGATGGGCACGTACTTGTCCCTGGCTGCGTCGTAGGCCATCGGGTGCGTGAGGCGGCCCTGGTCTTCGAGCCAGAAATCGCTCTGTTCGGCCAGCTGGGCTACGGTGTGCTTGGCGAAGAGCTCGGGGCCGGCGCGGCGCGCAGTGGCTTCGGCGGCCACGGCCTTGACGCCGTTCTCGCAGAACTCGAAGGTCGAGGCGTGGTTGCGGTCGGGCCAGGCGCAGCCGGGGCAGTCGAAGCCGTCGGGCTGGTTGGCCGAGAGCAGCGTCTTCGCGCCCTTGAGGGGAATGTCCTGTCGCAGCAGCGCACTCGTCACGCTGCGAAGTGCGCCCCAGCCGCCTGCGGGGCCCTTGTAAAACTCGATCTTCTGCTCACTGCTCATGCGGGCGAGTGTTCGCCGCGGGCATGAGGAGCGTCAAATTGAATCGGGACATGCGCCGATTCAAAAAGGAAATGAAGGGGCGCTGCCTCGCCGGCTTCAGTGGTAGTCGTCTTCCCGCTGGTGCCTGACGGCCGCCACGACGACCGAGTCGCTCGCCTCTATCTCGAACAGCGCGACATAGCCGCTGGCGCCGAACGGAATCACGAGTTCGCGAATGAAGGGGCTGTTGCCCGCCTTGCGGCAAGTGAACGGTGAAAACGTGAGCGCTGCCATGCCCTTCTCGATCGCATCCAGAGCCCGCGAGGCCAATTCCAGGTCGCCGCCTCTCTGGAGTTCGCGCTCGAGCACGAAGTCGTACAGGCGCTGCAGGTCTTGGGCCGCCTGCAGCGTGAACCGGACCTTGTAGCTCACCGGCGCGCTGCGCTTTGCCGCTTCGCCGCCGTCAATTTCGACCTGAGACCTTGCATCACCTCACCGGCATCGACGTATTCGCCGCTGCGGCGCGCGCTGGCCAGGGATTTCATGCCACGGGCGACAAACTCGGCCTGGCTCTTACGCTGGGAAACGCATGCACGGACCGCCGCCTCAACGAATTGGGACAAGGACTCGCCCTCGCCGAGGACCTGTTCGACTTGGGCGCGGAATTCAGGATCGACACGCACGGAAGGGATGGTGGCAGTCTTCATCGCAAAAGTGTATCGCACATGCGATACATAAAAGTCAACGCTGCGCGTCCTGCCTCAGCAGCCTGCGCAACTTGCTGCGCAACGGCGTCTCTTCGACAGCCGGCACGCCCGCCACTTCGCGCAGCGCGACGTCGCGGCTTTCGGCGGTGTGCAGGTCGATCTCGCGCACCACCTGGCCGTCCTTGTAGACGAAGGCGACGTCGGCGAGCGCGAGCACGTCCTCGATGTCGTGCGTGATCATCAGCACCGGAATGCCCCACTGGCGGCGCACCTGCGCGAGTTCGTTGCGCAGCTCGGCGCGCAGCATCGGGTTGAGGGCGGCAAAGGGCTCGTCGAGCAGCAGCACCTGAGGCTGGCAGGCCAGCGCGCGCGCGAGCGCCACACGCTGCTGCTGGCCGCCGGAAAGTTTCTGCGGCCGGCTGTCGGCCAGCGCCGCGAGGCCGAAGCCTTCTAGCAGGGCCTGCACCGTCTCCGCCTCCTTCGGCGGCAACCGGCGGCGGCGCCATGAGGTGAGGCCGAAGCACACGTTCTCGCGCACCGTGAGGTGCGGGAACAGCGCGTAGTTCTGGAACAGGTAGCCAATGCGCCGCTCCGGCGCAGGCACATCGATGCGCTGCGCCGCGTCGTACAGCGTGCGGCCGTCCAGCCGCACATGGCCCGACGACGGATGCAGCAGCCCGGCGATGGCCTGCAGCGTCAGCGACTTGCCCGCACCCGACGGGCCGTAGAGCGCGGCGAAGGGAACGTCGGTCTGGAAGCGCGCGGCCAGGTCGAAGCGTCGCGCCCCGTCCTGCACCGTGAGCTTCAGATCGACATCGATCATGGCTTGCCGAATCCGTAGCGGGCCAGCACTTGCTGCGCGGCGTCGGTCGAGAGGAAGGCGAGGAAGTCGCCGGCCAGCGCCTTCTGCCTGCTCTCGGCCACCACGGCGATCGGGTAGGTCACGGGGCTGCTGCCCGAGGGCGAGAGCACGATCCTGACCTTGTCGCCCGCCACGGCCGCATCGGTGCGATAGACGAAGCCTGCTTCTACCTCGCCGCGGCTCACGTAGTCGAGCACCTGGCGCACGCTGTCGGCCTGCACGAACCTGGGTTCGAGCGCGGTCCAGAGATTGGCGCTGTCCAGCACCTGCTTCGTGTATCGGCCGACCGGCACGGTGGCGGTCTTGCCGATGGCGATCTTCTTGACGCTGGCGCCCGTCAGATCCTGCAGCGACTTCACGCCCACCCCGTCCTTCGCGGGCTCGATCAGCACGAGGCTGTTGCTCACGAAGTTCTTGCGGGTGGCGGTGTCGATGAGCTTCTGCTCGGCGCCGCGATTCATCGTCTCCTGGTCGGCGCTCGCGAACACATCGACCGGCGCGCCCTGCCCGATCTGCTGCAGCAGCACGCCCGAAGCCGCGAAGTTGAAGCGCACCGTGGCGCCGGGCTTGGAGGCCTCGAACCTGGGACCGATTTCCTTGAACGCATCGGTCAGGCTCGCGGCCGCGGACACGGTGATCTGCTGCGCGGCGGCGGCCAGCGGAAACACCAGGGCCAAGGCAAGAACGGCGGACAGGCGGCGGAACGGGCGCATCGACACTCCTGGAAATATGCAGATCAACGAAGAGAAAAAAACCGGTTCGACAGCACGAGCACGACGATCGACAGCACCGAGGTCACGATGACGAGAAGCAGCGCGAGATCTTCATGCCCGGACTGCACCGCGTCATAGATAGCCATCGAGAGCGTCTGCGTCTGCTTGGGGATCGAGCCCGCCACCATCAGCGAGGCGCCGAACTCGCCCATGGCCCGCGCGAACGCGAGCAGCGTGCCGGCCAGGATGCCGGGCCAGGCCAGCGGCAGGGTCACGCGCAGGAACACCGAGAACGGCGACTGCCGCAGCGTGCTGGCCGCGGCTTCGAGCGAGCGGTCGACATTCGAAAAGGCAGCGCTCGCCGACTTGAGCACCAACGGCAGCGCCACCACGGCCGAGGCCACCACGGCACCGTGCCAGCTGAAGATGATGGTGTAGTCGAGGTGCTCGCGCAGCCACGCGCCCAGCGGGCTGCGGCGGCCGGCCGCGACAAGGATGGCGTAGCCAATCACCGTGGGCGGCAGCACCAGCGGCAGCATGAACACGGCTTCCAGCACGGTGCGGCCGAAGAAGCGCTTGCGCGCGAACACCCAACCCAGCGCCACGCCCGCAATCAGCGCCAGCACGGTCGCCACCGCCGCCACCTTGAGCGACAGGACCAGGGGCGACCAGTCGGTCGAGGCGATGAGTGAGCTCGTCGTGTTCATTTGAATACGGCGGGATTGTTGCACGACCGGCAGATTTCCCCTTGCAGCAGGTGTGCAAGGGGCCTAGTCTCCATATACTGGCCGACATAGCGTTGCCCCGACCGCAAAGTCCCGTGCGAAGTGCTGCGCCGCAGTGCGGTGTTGGCAGCACCCCGCAAGCGTTAGCGCGCTTCCCAGGCTACGGCGCCAGCAGCCGCGTGAGCGCGAGAATGTCCGCGGAGGTGGCCAGCTTCGCTGCGTTCTCGATGGCACGGTAGTGCTTGACGATTTCCTCGCCCACCGGCGTAAGCGCCGTGCCGCCGCCGCGCGAGCCGCCGGCGGCCGTGTTCACCGCAGGCGAGACCAGGGCCTTGTTCATCTCGTCGACCAGCATCCAGGCCCGGCGGTACGACATGCCGAGCAAACGGGCCGCCGCGGAAATCGAACCGGTCTCGGCCACGGCCTCGAGCACCGCGATCTTGCCGGGGCCGATGGCGATGGCGTCGTCCCTGTAGACGCGCAGGCGGAACTGGACTTTGGATTTCATCTTGGCGCGAAGGGTAAACCATCCGCGGCGCCCGGCGCTATGTCGGCCCGGAAACGACGATGCGGCCGGCGGGTGTGAACCCGGCCGGCCGCATCGTCATCGAGAAGCCGTGTGTAGTCGACTCAGTGGAAGAACTTCGCCACGCTGCCCAGCGTCTTGTAGACGCCCCAGGCCAGCGGAATACCCACTGCGGCCCAGGCCATCACCACGACCGCCGGGCTCACGGTGTCGGCGCGGCCCGAGCCGCTGCCCACTTCGGCCGCCGAAGCCTTTTCGTGCGCCAGCTTCTTCTCGACGGCCAGTTCGGCATCGGTCATGAAGTGCTTGTCGGCCACCGGGCGCACCAGCAGGTTCGCGATGAAACCGATGACCAGCATGCCCACGAGGATGTACATGGTCTGGTTGTAGACCTGCTCGCGCGGCAGGCCCAGGCCCAGCTGGTATTCGCGCATGTAGTTCACCACCACCGGGCCGAGGATGCCGGCCGTGGCCCACGCGGTGAGCAGGCGGCCATGGATGGCACCCACGAACTGCGTGCCGAACAGGTCGGCCAGGTAGGCCGGCACGGTGGCGAAGCCGCCGCCGTACATCGACACGATCACGCAGCAGGCACCCACGAACAGCAGCTTGCTGCCCGCACCGGCCGACGAGGGAATGCTCGCGTACAGGATCGCGCCGAGCACGAAGAACACCGTGTAGGTGAGCTTGCGGCCCAGCTTGTCCGACAGGCTCGCCCACACGAAGCGCCCGCCGATGTTGAAGAGCGACAGCAACGCCGTGAAGCCGCCGGCCACCGCTGCAATGGCGGCGAGCTGGGTCTTGTCGAGCTCGCCGAACTTCTTGGGCAGTTCGATCAGCGCGCCGCCGAACACTTCCTGCAGCATCGGCGAAGCCATGCCGATCACGCCGATGCCGGCGCTCACGTTCATGCACAGCACCAGCCACACGAGCCAGAACTGCGGAATGCCCCAGACCTTCTTCACGTGCACATGGCGCTGCGTGATCATGGTGTTGCTGGCTTGGGCCGGAGGCGGCGTCCAGCCTTCGGGCTTCCAGCCCGAGGGCGGCACGCGGTAGCCGAGCGCGCCGGCCATCATGAAGACGAAGTAGCCGAGCGCCATGACGACGAAGGTCTGCATCACGCCCACGTCGGTGGAGGTGGAGAAGCGCTTCATCAGGTCGACCGCCAGCGGCGAGCCGATCATCGCGCCGCCGCCGAAGCCCATGATGGCCATGCCGGTGGCCATGCCGCGGCGGTCGGGGAACCACTTGATCAGCGTGCTCACCGGCGAGATGTAGCCGAGGCCGAGGCCAATGCCGCCGATCACGCCCGAGCCGAGGATCATGAGCCAGAACTGGTGCAGGTGAATGCCCAGCGCCGACAGCAGCATGCCGCCGCACCAGCACACGGCCGACACCACGCCCGCCTTGCGCGGACCCGCGCGTTCGAGCCAGCCGCCCCACAAGGCCGCCGAGCAGCCGAGGAAGACGAAGAACAGCGTGTACATCCAGCCGAGCGTGGCCACGCGCCAGTCGCAGTTCGTGGCGAAGAGCTCGGCGAAGAAGCTCATCTCCTTCGCGCAAGCTTGGGCACCAGTGCCGGCGGTGCCGAGTGCCTTCGACAGAGGCAGCCAGAACACCGAGAAGCCATAGGCCATGCCGATGCAAAGGTGGATGGCCAGTGCGGCCGGGGGAACCAGCCAACGGTTGAAACCGGGGCCCGCGATGATGCGTTCTTTATCGAGGAAGCCGGGTTGCTGCTGCACCCCTTCTCCAGCCAGGCGTTCTCCATCGAGGACGCCCGCAGTTGAGCCTGCCATATTTCTCCTAGTTCACCGGACCTGTAACTTTTGTGTTGAATCCGGGCCGCGGAGTGTGTCCGAATGTTTTACACGCCGTCAAATTCGATCGGCGCATGGACCGATTCAATAATTAAATGCCCGGATTCGGGACGGGCGCTCAGTCGCTGCCGAGCGTCCCGCTGTGCAGGCGAACCTGCTCGGCCCATTCCGGCGTTTGCAGGAAGGCCAGCGCCGCATCGAGCGCGCGCGAGGACCGCACGCCGTCCTGCGTCATGAAGCCGATGGGCGTGCGCACCTCGGGCGCCACCAGCGGCAGCGCCTCGAGCTCGCGGTGGCTGCGCACGGCCGCAACCATCGCGCCCGGCAGCACGCTGCCGACGTTGCCCGCGCTTACGGCTAGCGTGAGCGTGAGCACCGAGTTGGTCTCGATGGCCGGCGACACCGGCACGCCGGCCTCGCGCAGCGCCTGGTCCGTGATGGCCCGGTTGTGCATGTCGGTGGTGAGCAGGCACAGCGGGAGCTTGCCGGCCTCGGCCCAGGTGATGGGCTCGCCGATACGCAATTCGTCCGCCGAAGGCGTCTGGGCGCGCCGCAGCAGGAAGTAGTGCTCGATGCTCTGCGGCCATGCCCTGAGCTTGATGCCGGGCATGTGCATGCGCTCGGTGTAGCCGAGGGCGAGGTCGATCGAGAGGCTTTCCAGCCCGGTCTCCAGGTCCTGCGAACTCATGGAGAGCACGGCCGGCAGGATGCCCGGATGGCGCCGGTGCAGCATGGCCGCGAAGCGCGAAAGTATCGGGATGGCGGTGGGCACCGCCGCCATGCGCAGGCGGCCGTGGGGGTTGTCCACGTCGCTGCGCAGCTCCTGCAGCAGCACCTCGTTGTCGCGCAGCATGCGCTGTGCCGTGGCCAGCACACGCTCGCCTTCGTGCGTGAGGCCGACGTAGACACGGGCGCGCTTGACGATGACGACGCCGAACTCGGTTTCGAGCGCACGCAGCGCATTCGACAGTGCCGGCTGGGTGATGTGGCAGGCCTGGGCTGCGCGGCCGAAATGCTTGTGCTCGCTCAGCGCGACCAGATATCGCATCGAAGCGAGCAGGTTCATCGTCAGGTGTTCTTGCTGATCGAGATGGTCGGGAACTTCGACGAGAAATCCTTCGCCTTCTCCGAGATCCCCACGGCCACCTGGCGCGCGACCGCCTTGTAGATGCCCGCCACTTCGCCCTCGGGGTCGGCCACCACGGTGGGCGAACCGCTGTCGGCCTGCAGCCGGATCTTGATGTCCAGCGGCAGCGCGCCGAGGTACTCCATCTGGTACTCGGCCGCCATCTTCTTGCCGCCGTCGCTGCCGAAGATGTGCTCGGCATGGCCGCAGTTCGAGCAGATGTGCACCGCCATGTTCTCCACGATGCCCAGGATCGGCACGCCGACCTTCTCGAACATCTTGATGCCCTTCTTGGCGTCGAGCAGCGCGATGTCCTGCGGCGTGGTGACGATCACCGCGCCGGTCATCGGCACGCGCTGGCTCAGCGTGAGCTGGATGTCGCCGGTGCCGGGCGGCATGTCGACGATCAGGTAGTCGAGGTCTTTCCAGTTGGTCTGGCGCAGCAGTTGCTCGAGCGCCTGCGTGGCCATCGGGCCGCGCCAGATCATGGCCTGGTCCTGGTCGACCAGGAAGCCGATGGACATCACCTGCACGCCGTGGCGCTCCAGGGGCTCCATGGTCTTGCCGTCGTCGCTCTCGGGGCGCCCTTCGATGCCCATCATCATGGGCTGGCTGGGGCCGTAGATGTCGGCATCGAGCAGACCCACCGTGGCGCCTTCGGCCGCCAATGCGAGCGCCAGGTTGGCCGCCGTGGTGCTCTTGCCCACGCCGCCCTTGCCCGAGGCCACCGCGATGATGTTCTTGACGTTGGGCATCAGCTGCACGCCGCGCTGCACCGCGTGGCTGATGACCTTGGTGACGATGTTGACCGACACGTTCTCCACGCCCGGCACGGTCTTGGCCGCCGCCACCAGCGCCTTGCGGATCGCCGCGTGCTGGCTCTTCGCCGGGTAGCCCAGTTCCAGGTCAAACGCCACGTCGCCGTCCGCGATCTGGACGTTCCTGAGCGAGCGGGCTGCCGCAAATTCCTTGCCGGTGTTGGGGTCGGTGACGCTCTTGAGGGCGCCCATGATCGCGTCTTGGGTGATGGCCATTGATCAAACTCCTGAATGGCGGGTAGTCTAGTGCGCTCTCCAAGCCCTCACCGGCCCGCTTCCCAATAGACCAGAAAACCAAGATGACAGAGACAAGCCCCGCCACCGGCCTCCTGCTCACGGGGGGCGGCGCACGGGCGGCCTACCAGGTCGGCGTGCTCGAAGCCATTGCCCAGATGCGCCGCGCCGCCGGGCCGGCCGCGGGCACCGGCAATCCCTTTCCCATCATCACCGGCACCTCGGCGGGCGCCATCAACGCGGCGGCGCTGGCCTGTGGCGCGGACAACTTCGACCACGTGGTGGCGCACATCGCCGAGGTCTGGAGCGGCTTTCGCGCCGAGCAGGTGTACCGCGCCGATTCCCTCTCGGTGATCGGCAGCGGCGCACGCTGGCGCATGCTGCTCGGCCTCGGGCGCTTTGCGGCCAACTGGATGCGCATCAAGCCGAAGTCGCTGCTCGACAACGCACCGCTGGCCGACCTGCTGCAGCGCATGGTGCCGCTGGACCGCCTGCCGCAACTCATGCAGCAAGGCCACGTGCAGGCGCTGGCCGTGACCGCATCCAGCTACAGCTCGGGCGAGCACGTCACCTTCTTCGAGGCCGCGGCGCCGATGGAGCCGTGGGTGCGCTCGCAGCGCCTCTCGGTGCGTGACCGCATCACGCACCACCACCTGCTCGCGTCCTCGGCGATTCCCTTCGTGTTTCCGGCCACTGCGCTGCCGATGCAGGGGCACACCGAGTATTTCGGCGACGGCTCGATGCGCCAGTCGGCGCCCATCGCGGCGGCGATCCACCTGGGGGCCAAGCGCATCCTGGTGATCGGCGCGGGCCGCATGCACGAGCCGCGCGAGACCGATGCGCCCAACACCCACAGCGGCTATCCGACGATGGCACAGATCGCGGGCCATGCGCTCTCGAGCATTTTTCTCGATGCGCTGGCGGTGGACATCGAGCGGCTGCGCCGCATCAACCACACGCTGGGGCTGATCCCAGAGGCCGCGCGCACCTCGAGCACGCTGCGCCCGCTCGACCTGCTGGTGATCTCGCCTTCGGAGCGGCTGGACGTGATCGCGGCGCGCCATGTCGATTCCCTGCCCGGCGCGGTGCGGCACCTGCTGGGCGGCTCGAAGGTCGCGGCCGACGTGAAGGGCGGCGCGCTCGCGAGCTACCTGCTGTTCGAGTCGGGCTACACGCGCGAGCTGATGGCGCTCGGGCGGGCCGATGCGATGAAGCAGCGCGACGAAGTGCTGCGGTTTTTCGGCTGGAACGCGGTCTGAACTAGAGGCGCTGCCTGCGCAAGACTTCGTCCGCGTCCATCCCGACGAGATCGCGGTACACCGAGGGTGCGGTCGCGCCTTCGGTGCTGATCAGCAGCACCTTCGAGCGCACATCGAGGCGAACCTTTCGCCACAGGTCGTCCGACAGCGTGAGCACGCGCAATGCCGCAAGGCCCGCCGCGCCCGATTCGCCGCTCACGATGGGGCTGTCGTGCGCCGAGCCCCGCGCCAGCAGGCGCATCGCCTCGACCGCATCGCCGTCTTCGATGGTGAGGAACGCATCGATCGACGGCTCTAGAAAGCGCCAGGCCAGCGGCGAGGTTTCGCCACAGGCGAGGCCGGCCATCACCGAGTCGACGCTGCCGGTGGCATTCGATGCATGGCCGTTGATCGCGCTCTGCAGCAGGCAATCGGCCTGGCGCGGCTCCACGACGATGAGGGTCGGCCGCTTCTCGCCGTACTGCTCCCACAGGTAGCTCGCCACGCCCGCCGCCAGCCCGCCGACGCCACCCTGCAGGATCACGTGCGTGAACATCGCCGCGCCCTCCTGCTGCTCCATCACCTCGTCGACGAGGATGCCGTAGCCCTGCATCACATCGCGTGGAATGTCTTCGTAGCCGGCGTAGGAGGTGTCGGAGACGACCTGCCAGCCGTTCTTCTCCGCGAGCGCGGCCGCATGCGCGACCGAGTCGTCGTAGTTGCCCTCGATGCGCACGATCTCCGCACCGAAGGCCGCGATGGCAGCCTCGCGCTCCACGCTCACATGCCGGTGCAGCACGATCACGCAGCGCACGCCGATGCTTTGCGCCGCCGCAGCGAGCGCACGGCCGTGGTTGCCGTCGGTGGCGCTGACGACGACCAGCGACTGCAGTTCTGCCGCATGCGCGCCGCGCAGCACCGCTACCGGGTCCCATGCGGGATGAGCCCGCAGGACAAGCCGAACCAGCGCGGCCGGCGCGCCCAGTGCCTTGAAGCTGCCGAGAGGCGAGCGCTTCGACTCGTCCTTCACGAAGATGCCCGCCACGCCCAGTTCTTCGGCCATGTCGGGCAGCTGCCAGAGCGGCGTCGGGTCGGGTGCGAGCATGGACCAGCGCGAGAGCCAACCGCGCGTGCGCCTCGCTTCGGCAATGCTCAGGATGTTGCGAAGCGCGTCGGGGTAGGCGCCGCGGATGGCGTTGGGGTTGATGACCAGCATGGAGAAAAGAAGAAGTGTTGTCAGCGCGGAAGACGTTGCCGGACGATTTCCGCAAAGTAGCGGGCACCCGTCGCAAGCACCTCGTCGTTGAAGTCGTAGCTGCCGTTGTGCAGCGGCGTGCTGCCGGACTCGCCCTCGGCACCGTTGCCCAGGAACACGAAGGCGCCGGGCACCACCTTCAGGAAGGCGCCGAAGTCCTCGGAAATCATCATCGGCGCCACGTTGGCGTCGACGTTTTCCGCCCCCACCACGGCCGTGGCCGCCGCCACCGCGACGGGCACGCATTCGGCCCAGTTCACGGTGGGCGCGAACTCGTGCGTGTAGCTGAAGTCGCAGCCCGCGCCGTGCATGCGGCAGATGCCTTCGCTGATCTCGCGCATGCGCGCGGCCAGCATCTTCTGCACCTCGGGGTGGTAGCTGCGCGTGTCGCCCTTGATGACCACGTTCGACGGGATCGCGTTGCGGATGCCGTCGGTGATGAACTCGGTGCACGAGACCACCGCCTGCGCGCCCGGGTCGAGCGTGCGCGAGACGATGGTCTGCAGCGCGAGCACGATCTGCGCGCCGATGACGATGGGGTCGATTCCCATGTGCGGCCGCGCGGCATGCGTGCCGCGGCCCTTCACATGAATGACGAAGTTGTCCTCGCTCGCCATGAGGCCGCCCGTGCGCGTGGAAATCGTGCCCGCACGCATGCCGGGCATGTTGTGCAGGCCGTAGATCTCATCGACCGGAAAACGCGCGAAGAGGCCGTCGTCCATCATCGCCTTAGCGCCGCGGCCGTGCTCCTCGGCCGGCTGGAAGATGAAGCGCACGGTGCCGTCGAAATCCTGCCGTTCCCGCAGCAGGCGCGCCGCGCCGAGGACGATCGACATGTGGCCATCGTGGCCGCAGGCGTGCATTTTTCCCGGCGTGACCGAGGCGTAGGCGCGGTCGGTCGGCACCTCGGTGATGTTGAGCGCGTCCATCTCGGCGCGCAGGCCGATCACGCCCTTGCCATTGCCGACCTTCAGGTTCGCAACGAGCCCGGTGCCGCCGATGCCAGCGTGCACCTCCAGGCCCAGCGCCCTCAACACGCTGGCAACGAAGGCCGAGGTCTTCGCTTCCTCGAAGCCGGTCTCGGGCATCGCGTGCAACTGGCGGCGCCAGCCCGAGAGCTGGTCGCGCAGGGGTTCGTCGGGGAATTTCATGGCGAGATGCTATTGACAACGCAGCGATACGGGCGCGCAAAATTCGGCTCTTCAACGCAACGTTTTTGCGCCCATTGCTTCGCATGACTCCCTTGGACACCCTCGACCTCCGCCTGCTGGAACTGATCCAGGCCAACAGCCGCATGTCGCAAAGCGAACTCGGCGAGCGCATCCACCTGTCGACCGCGGCGGTGAACCGGCGCCTCAAGCGCATGCGCGACGACGGCGTGATCCAGCGCTACGGCGCGGTGCTCGCCCCCGCCGCACTGGGCCATCTGCTGACCATCGTGGCCGAGGTGGAAGCCGAGAGCGAGCGCATCGACCTGCTCGACGCGATGAAGCAGAGCTTTCGCGACTGTCCGCAGGTGCAGCAGTGCTACTACGTGACGGGCGAGTGGGACTTCATCCTGGTCCTCGTCGTGCAGGACATGGCGCAGTACACGGCGCTGAGCCGGCAGCTTTTCTTCCAGAGCAACAACGTCAAGCGCTTTCGCACGCTGGTGACGATGGACCCGGTGAAGGTCAGCCTGGATGTGCCGGTGCGGCCGGAGCCGGTGGGGTAGGCAGCGACACTGCCGCGCGCGTCAGGAAGAAAGTCCGAGGAGCACCGCAATGCCCGTGATGAACCAGCTCGCGGTCGTCGCGTGGGCTGCGCTTTCCCTGGAGATCGGCCACAGCTTCGCGCGCTTCCACGCCCGCAGGTTGCAGGCCACAGCGAGCACCAGGCCGCAGGGAAAGATCAGGAACGAACAGGAAGAAGGCCAACCGAGCGCGGCGATCAGCGACACCACGAGGATCAGGACACCCGCTGCCCAGATGCCGCTGGTGGTGCTCGCAAGAACATGGCAAAGACCGCCGCAGGCTTCGCACTTCGCAGGCGCGGCGCGACTGGACCAGCGTTTGGCGAGACCGGTGATGCCGGGCTTCTTGCAATGCGGGCAGTCGTATTTCACGAAAAGAAAATCGTCAGGATGGGAAACAGGACGAGAAATGCGAAGAAGCCGAAGGCATACACGGCCATGCCCGCGCCGACCGCGAGGTATGGCACAAGCGCAGCGAACTGCCTGAGTGCATCCGCGGCACGATGCCCCCGCGGAAGCAGCGCGGCGACAAGCAGGGAGAGCACGATCAGCACGATGGCTACGCCGACCAGGACGGCGACGCCGGTCAACATCAGCGAGAGTTTCGGTGTCATTCGCTGGGCAAGATAGCGCAGTTCAGACGCAACACAAAACTGGCCTGAGTCAGCCCGCTTCGGAAATCCCGAGTTCCGAACACACCCGTCCCACCAGCGCCTTCAGCGACGCCAGCTCGGCTTCGAGCCGCGCCACGTTGGCCTTGAGCGCCGCGACTTCGCCGAGCGACGCATCGTGCGATGCATACGCCCCCTCGCCCGACGCGCCAGCCGGCCCCGCCACCTCTTCCGCCGGCTGTCCGCTCAGCAGGTGCGCCCATCGGCTTTCGCGGGCACCGGGCAGGCGCGCCAGCTTCACCACCAGCGCACCGGCCGGCCGCTCCGAGAGTTCGTCCAAGAAACCTTCGACCGACGAGATGTCCGCGAAGTTGTGCATGCGGTCGCAGGCGATGCGCAGTTCGCCGGCGGTTTGCGGCCCGCGCAGCATCAGCACGGTGAGCAGGATCACCGACTGCGAGGGGATGCGCAGCACGCGGTCGATGTTGTGTTCGTAGCGGAAGGCGCGGCCGCCGCTGCTTTCCGCGACGAGGCTGTAGCCCTTGAGGCTGTCGATGGCGGACTGGATCTGCGACTCGGTGAGTTCGAGCACTGGGTTGCGGCTGGTCTTCTGGTTGCAGCCCGACAACAGCGAGTTGAGGGTGAGCGGGTAGCTGTCGGGCACGGTGCGCTGCTTTTCGGCGAGCACGCCGAGCACGCGGGTTTCGAGGAGGGACAGGATGGGCAGCGGTGTGGACATGGCTCAGCGACAGGATTCGAAAGTGAGAACAAAAGGGGCCGCCGATAGGTTCATGGCGACACCACGCCGAGTATCGGCCCCAGCTCGCGCACGAAGTCGCTGCGCCCCAATGCCTTCGAGTACAGCGCCGAGACAGTGCCGTCGAGGTACAGGGCATCGCGGCAATGCAGCACATCGCGGAAGTAAACCGCGAAATCGTGGAAATTCACCGGCGTCTCGCTCATCACGAAGATCGCCGTGGAGCCGGACGCGCAGACGCCGTTGCGGATCTTGCGCGAGTCCGAATTCGGAATAAGTGCCGGATGCAGCACGCCATGGCGCAGCAGCAGCGGGCCGGATTGCGTGGCCAGCTGCACGCCGCCGCGCTTCGCGAGCGCCGGGTACTCCGAAGACTCGATCACGCGGGGGCCGTCGTCGGTGACGAGGAACACGCCGTTCGGCTTCAGGAAGAAGTTGCCGGTGCCGTTCGCGAGGTTGAGCGGCGCCTCTTCGCGGCCATCGCGCACGAAGAGCCCGACAGGCGAGAAGTCCGCGTGGTACATGCCGGCATTGACCGCGAAGACCAGCTGCCGGCCCTGCGCCTTCAGCCAGGCATCGAGCCGGTCGAAACGCTTGAACGCGATGCCCTTGTCGTCGTTCAGGAACAGCGCGAGCTTGTCGGTGCGAAGGTCGACCTTCACCACCGTGTAGCGCGGGTCCGCCGCAACCGACGCGCAGCTCGCGAGGACGACGGCCGACAAAAGCAGAAGCTTTCTCACGGCCGCGCCCTCTGCCGATCAACCGCCGTTGATGCGGCTGACCAGCGCCTTGGTGAAAGCGGCGGTATTCGCCGTGCCGCCCAGGTCGCCGGTGCGCACGTTGTCGATGTTCAGCGTCTGGTCGATGGCCGTGCGCAGGCGCGTGGCGAGCTCGGGCATCTTGGTGTGGTCGAGCATCATCGCGGCGGCCAGCAGCAGTGCGGTGGGATTGGCGATGCCCTTGCCGGCGATGTCGGGCGCCGAGCCGTGCACCGCTTCGAAGATCGCCGCATCGGTGCCGATGTTGGCACCCGGCGCCATGCCCAGTCCGCCGACGAGGCCGGCCACGAGATCGGACAGGATGTCGCCGAACAGGTTGGTCGTCACCAGCATGTCGAACTGCCAGGGGTTGAGCACCAGCTTCATCGCGCAGGCGTCCACGATGATCGAATCGAGCTCGAACTTGCCCTTGTACTTTTCCGCATAGAGCTGCTCGCCGGTCTCCAGGAACAGGCCGGTCAACACCTTCATGATGTTGGCCTTGTGCACCAGCGTGACCTTCTTGCGGCCGGTGGCGATGGCGGTCTCGAACGCGTATTCGAGCACCCGGCGGCAGCCCTGCCGCGTGTTGATGCCGGTGGCCATGCCCACGGCGTGCGGGTCGCCGTCGATGCGCACGTAGTGCTCGTGGCCGATGTAGAGGCCCTCGAGGTTCTCGCGCACGATCATCAGGTCGATCTTCTCGAAGCGGCCGCCCGGGATGATGGTGCGCGCGGGGCGCAGGTTGGCGTAGAGCTGGAATTCTTCGCGCAGCCGCACGTTCGACGAGCGGTAGCCGCCGCCCGAAGGCGTCTCCAGCGGACCCTTGAGGGCAAGGCGGGTGCGGCGGATGCTGTCCAGCGTGGCCGGCGGCAGCGGATCGCCCGAGGCCTTGACGCCGCCGAGGCCGGCGATCTGGGTGTCCCAGGTGAAGGGCGCCTTCAGCGCATCGAGCGCGGCCAGCGTGGCGTCGACGATCTCGGGGCCGATGCCATCGCCGGGAATGAGGGTTGCGGGAATCGGAGTGGTCATCGGCTGCGGCTCGCTTTCTGGCGTTCTGTATCGGAGGGCGAAGCATACGTCGCGCGCGAGACACCCCGCGCTTTCGTGGGTCACTGGGGCGGGTAGCTCCTGCGGCAAAAGCCGGGCCGAACGCGGGAAGCACGCCGCCACCTAAAATGCCCGGTTCCCCGTCCGTCACTCCCGAAAGCGCCCTCCCCGATGTCCGCCCCGCGCAAGCTCTTCGTCACCACCGCCCTGCCGTACGCCAACGGCAAGTTCCACATCGGCCACATGATGGAGTACATCCAGGCCGACATCTGGGTGCGGAACCAGCGAATGAACGGCGCCGAGGTCAACTTCGTCTGCGCCGACGACGCGCACGGCGCGGCCATCACCATCGCGGCCGACAAGGCCGGCGTGACGCCCCAGGCCTTCGTGGCCGAGATCGCCGCGGGCCGCAAGCCCTACCTGGACGGCTACTACATCTCCTTCGACAACTGGCACTCGACCGACGCGCCCGAGAACCACCAGCTCGCGCAGGACATCTACCGCGACCTGCGCGCCGCCGGCCTCATCGAGACCAAGAGCGTCGAGCAGTTCTACGACCCTGAAAAGGGCATGTTCCTGGCCGACCGCTTCATCAAGGGCGAGTGCCCCAACTGCCATTCGAAGGACCAGTACGGCGACAACTGCGAGGTGTGCGGCGCGGTGTACGCGCCCACCGAGCTGATCAATCCCTACTCGGCCCTCTCGGGCGCCAAGCCCGAACTGCGCAGCTCGGACCACTTCTTCTTCAAGCTTTCCGACCCGCGCTGCGAGGCCTACCTGAAGGAATGGACCGCCGCGCCCGGCCACGTGCAGTCCGAAGTGCAGAACAAGATCCGCGAATGGCTCTACAAGGACGACGAAGGCAAGGGCGGCCTCGGCGACTGGGACATCAGCCGCGACGCGCCCTACTTCGGCATCGAGATCCCCGATGCGCCGGGCAAGTACTTCTACGTGTGGCTCGACGCGCCCGTGGGCTACCTGGCGTCGCTGAAGAACCTGCTGGACAAGCGCTGCATCGAACTGGGCGGCGACGGCATCTCGTACACCGAGTACATGGCCGACCCCGACCTGGAGCAGGTGCATTTCATCGGCAAGGACATCATCACTTTCCACACCCTCTTCTGGCCCGCGATGCTGCACTTCAGCGGCCGGAAGGCGCCCGATGCGGTGTACGTGCACGGCCACCTCACGGTGAGCGGCGAGAAGATGAGCAAGAGCCGCGGCACCGGCATCGATCCGCTCAAGTACCTGTCGATCGGGCTCGATCCCGAATGGCTGCGCTACTACATCGCGGCCAAGCTCAACGGCCGCAACGAAGACATCGACTTCAACCCCGAGGACTTCGTCGCGCGCGTCAACAGCGACCTCGTGGGCAAGTACATCAACATCGCGAGCCGCGCGGCAGGCTTCATCGGCAAGCGCTTCGGCGGCAAGCTGGGCGAGGTGTCGGCCGATGGCGATGCGCTGCTGTTCGCGCTGCGCGAGGCGGCCGGCCAGATCCATTCGCTCTACGACGGGCGCGACTACGCCCGTGCGCTGCGCGAAGTGATGGCGCTGGCCGACAAGGTGAACGAGTACGTCGACCATAACAAGCCCTGGGAGCTGGCCAAGAAGGAAGGCGCCGAAGCGCGCCTGCACGACGTGTGCACCGTGTGCATCGAGGCCTTCCGCCTGCTCACGCTGTACCTGAAGCCGGTGCTGCCGGCGCTGGCGGTGAACGTCGAGGCGTTCCTGAAGATCTCGCCGCTGGCCTGGACGGATGCGGCGCAGGCGCTGCCCGCCGGTCACGCCATCGGCGACTACAAGCACCTGATGCAGCGTGCCGATGCCAAGGTGGTCGACAAGCTTTTCGACGCGCCTGAAGCGGCACCGGTTGCCGCAGCCGAAGCTGCAAGCGCCGACGCGCTGCCCGGCGGCGAAGCCATCGCGCCGACGATCACCATCGACGACTTCGTGAAGATCGACCTGCGCATCGCGAAGATCGTGGCGTGCGAGAAGGTCGAAGGCTCGACCAAGCTGCTGCGCCTGACGCTCGATGCCGGCGAAGGAAAAACCCGCAACGTGTTCAGCGGCATCGCCTCGGCCTACCAGCCTGAGCAACTGGTGGGCAAGCTCACGGTGCTGGTCGCGAACCTCGCGCCGCGCAAGATGAAGTTCGGCATCAGCGAAGGCATGGTGCTGGCCGCGAGCCACGGCGACGAAAAAGCCAATTCGGGCATCCATGTGCTCGAACCCTGGCCGGGCGCGACGCCGGGCATGCGGGTTCGCTGACCGATCGAGGAGATCACTCCATGCTGCTGCGCGCTCTTCTGCTGTCGTCGCTCGTTGCCGCGCTGAGCGGCTGCGCCGTGGTCACGGTCGCCAGCACCGCGGTGAGCGTGGGCGCCGGCGCGGTCGGCCTCGCCGCCGACGCGGCCATCGGCACCGCGCGCATCACCGGCAAGGCCGTGGGTGCGGCTGCCGATGCGGTGATTCCGGACAGCAAGTAAGGCGCTGGAGCCTCAGCGCGGCAGGCCCAGCTGCGCGACGTGCGCGGGCGTGTGCTGCGCCTTTTCCTTGCGCACGAAGGCAGAGCGCAAGGCCGCATGCGGCTCGCTCCGGTCGAAGAAATTGCGGCGCATGTGCGTCAGCTCTTCATCGCGGTATCGCTGCAGCGGCTTCACCGATTCATCTTCCGCGCGCTTCGCCTTCTTCTTCGCGATGCGTGCCGCGAGGTCGGGCGATGCGGCGAGCTCTGCAGCCAGCCGCACCACTTCATCGCCCAGTTCTTCCGGCGCGGCCTGCAGCACGCGCTCGGCCATGCCAAGCTCGACCGCGCGCTTCGCGCTCACCGGCAGCGCCGATTGCGTGAGGCGCTCCGCCTCGCGCTCGCCCACGCGGCGCGGCAGCGTGTAGGTCCAGTACTCGGAGCCGTAGAGGCCCATGAGCTTGTAGTGCGGGTTGAGGATGGCGCCGTCCCTGCACCACACCTCGTCGGCCGCGAGCGCGAGCATCACGCCGCCGGCAGCGGCATTGCCGCCCAGGGCCGCGACGGTGAGCCTGTCGGTGGTGGTGATCACCGCCTCGACCAGGTCGTTCATCGCATGGATGTTGGCCCACGAGTCCTCGGCCGGATCGGGCGCGGCCTCGATCACGTTGAGGTGGATGCCATTCGAGAAAAAGTCGCGCAGGCCGCCGAGCACCAGCACCGAGGTCGGCCGGGTGCAGGCGAAGCGATAGGCCTCCAGCAGGCGGCGGCACTGCACGCTGCTCATCGCGCCGCCGGGGAACGAAAAGTTCAGCACGCCGACCGCGCCGTGCTCGCTGTAGCGCATGTCGGTCCAGGTGCGGCGCGCCGCCGGCAATTGCAGTGGTGCGGGAACTTCGGGCAGGCCGGCGGGCAGCAGGTCGCCGAGCGCATCGACGGCCGGCAGCTTGAAGCTGGCCAGCCCCGAGCCCGGCGCGCGCCAGGGGCGAAGTTGCACGATCCAGACGGCGCCGTCCGTCGTGGCGCGGCAGATGGCACCGGCGCGGGTGGCGATCAGCTCGCCGGGCGCGCCGCGCAGTTCGTCTTCGGGGTACGCGCCGTGCAGGTACCACTGGGCGCCGAACATGTCGTCGAGCACGCCGGGCTGCGAATCGGCGGCACGCAACTGGCGCAGTACCGACTCGGTCGATTCGGTGGCCCAGTCGATGCGGCGCTCCACCTGCTTCAGGAACGGACGCCAGCCCGCCGCAAGGTCGGCCGCCTTCTGCCGCTTCGGCTTGTACTTGCCCGAGGCGAAGCGCTCGACCGCGAGCAGCACCGCGTCGACAGCCGCATCGGCCACCTCGCCGCGGTAGAGATCGCTCTTGCCGGCCAGCGGCGGCACCTTGAGCGGCGACCAGGCCCAGACATCGCCCGCGTCCATCTCGGCGACGGCCGCGAGCACGGTGACGCCCCAGCTTTCGGTGCCGCTGCGCAGCGTCCAGTCGAGCGAAGAGGGACCCCGGTCGCCGGGCGGGCCGGGGTGGACGATCAGGCAAGTGTGGGCGCGCCAGATGTCTTCGGGAATCGCGGTGGTGAGCATCGGCGCCAGGATGAGTTGGGGCGCATGCACGCGCACCGCTTCGCGCAAGGCGTCGTCATCGCCGAGCGCCAGTTCGACGCCGACGGTGTGGCCGCGGTCCTGGAGTTCGACCAGAACTCTTTGCGTCAGGCTGTTGAACGCGCTTGCGACAAGCAGGATGTGCATGGACCGGGCTCCCTCGGGCAATGTTGGTTTTAAATGTCAATTAGTGTGAAAAATGTATCTTGATCCTTCGCTTTGGATAAGTTGATCGAAAGTACGCAGGCCGCTCGACGGTCGTGCCGACGAGACACGCGAGCCACAATCAGCCACCCATGCAGTCCCCTTTGAAACTCACCCGCTTTCGTCCCCGCCTGCTGGACGCGATGGCGGACTACAACCGGGAGCGTTTCTTCAAGGACCTGGGCGCGGGCGCGACGGTGGGCATCGTGGCGCTGCCGCTGGCGATGGCCTTTGCCATCGCCTCGGGGCTCAAGCCCGAGGCCGGCATCTGGACGGCGATCATCGCGGGCTTCCTGATCTCGCTCCTGGGCGGCTCGGCGGTGCAGATCGGCGGGCCGGCCGGCGCCTTCATCGTGATCGTCTACGGCATCGTCGAGCGCTACGGCGTGGCGAACCTGCTGATTTCCACCGCCTGCGCCGGTGTGCTGCTGTTCGCGGCAGGCCTCTTCGGACTCGGGCGGCTGGTGCGCTTCGTGCCGCTGTCGATCGTGGTGGGCTTCACCAACGGCATCGCGGTGCTGATCCTGCTGTCGCAGCTGAAGGACCTGCTTGGGCTCACGGTCGCGAAGATGCCGGCCGACGTGTTTTCGCAGCTGCATGCGATGGCGCTGCAGATCGGCACCTTCAACCCCTGGGCCTTCGCGCTCGGCGTGGCCTGCGTGGCCGGGCTGGTGCTGTGGCGGCGGCTGCCTCGCCTGCCATTGCACCTGGTGCAGACACGCGCGGTGCAGATGGGCGCGCGCGTGCCGGGCCCGATCGTCGCGCTGGTCACGCTCACGCTGGTGTCATGGGGCTTCGCGCTGCCGGTGGAGACCATCGGCACGCGCTTCGGCGGCATTCCCGAGGGCGTGCCGGCCTTCGCGCTGCCCGACTTCTCGTGGGAGACGGTCAAGCAACTGGTCACGCCGACGCTGACCATCGCGCTGCTGGGCGCCATCGAATCGCTGCTGTGCGCGCGCGTGGCCGACCAGCTGAGCGGCCAGCCGCGCCACGACCCGAACCAGGAACTGATGGCGCAGGGCATCGCCAACATCGTCACGCCCTTCTTCGGCGGCATGCCGGCCACCGGCACCATCGCGCGCACGGTGACGAACATCCGCTCGGGCGGCAGTTCGCCGATCGCGGGCATCGTGCATGCGCTGACCTTGCTGGTCGTGGTGCTGCTGGCCGCGCCGCTCGCGCGCCACGTGCCGCTCGCGGTGCTGGCGGGCATCCTCGTCTTCGTCGGCCTGAACATGGGCGAATGGCGCGAATTCACGCCGGGCCAGTTGCGGCACTTCAGCCGGCATTACCGGCTGCTGATGCTCGGCACTTTTTTCCTCACCGTGGTGTTCGACCTCACGGTGGCGGTGCAGGCGGGCATCGTGCTCGCGTGCGCGCTTTTCATCCGGCGCATGAGCGGGCTCTTCAGCGTCGAGCTCGAATCGATGCAGCCGCCGGTGCTCACCTACCGGATCTACGGCGCGCTGTTCTTCGGCGCGGCAGCCAAGCTCGACGAAGCGGTGAATGCGGCCGAGCGCGCGCCGCGCGGCATGACGGTGGTGCTCGACGCCACGCACCTGATCTACCTGGACGCCACCGGCGTCGATGCGCTGCGCCAGTTGCACCGCGCGGTGCTGGCACGCGACGGGGTGCTGCGGGTGGAATCGCTGCAGCCGCAGCCGCGCGAGGTGATCGAGCGTTCGGGATTCGCCGAAGAACTGGCGAATGGCCGGCCGCACACGGCCGAGGCCTGATCAGTTGGTTTCGGTCGCCCGGTCCGGCGACGAGCCGCTGCGCACCACGCGCTGGTCGTCGTTCAGCGTGGCGGTGAACACCATCGGCGAATTCGGCGGCTGCACCCAGCGCCACTCCCATTCGGTCTCGCGCTTGAGCGCATAGGGCGTGACCCTGGCGGGCTTGCCGAGCAGCTTGCGCAGGTCTTCCATCATCATCCCGGGTTGCACCCTGGCGAAGTTCTCGGGCGTGAGCACCTGGCGCAGCGCGCTCATCTTGCCGTCGCGGCCGATGGTGATCATGTAGTTCTTCTGGCCCTGCGGCTGGCGGTTGTATTCGAAGATCCGGCCGCCGTCGGGGGCGTCCCAGATGTTCTCGGGCTGGCCGAACTTGGTGCGCACGTCGGCCTCGGTGGCGACGCCTTCTTCGAGTTCGGCGATGCGCTGGTTGTCGCAGCCCGCCAACCCGATCACCCCCGCCAGCAACGCCGTTGCCATGCCGATCCGCCACTGTTGCCGATGTCCCATGCCGTCCCCGGTAAAATTCGGTCTACAAAGGTCCAGTCTATGTCCATCTTCCGCCGCCCCCACTACTCTTCCGAGATCACCAATTTCATCGAGGAGATGAAAGAAAAGAAGCCGACGCTGGAAGCCGAACAGCGCGCCGGCCGCGCCCTCCTCTGGGACAAGCACCTCGACCGCAGCCTGCTCGAGGAGTACAGCGAAGCCCGCGTGCCGATGCAGCCCTACGTCTACCAGACCCAATCCAAGTAAATGGTGCCGGCTCGGCATCCAGCTCCCGTCCGCATTGCGCCAACAGCTATTGAATTGATAGCGTTCGCCCGATGAGCAGAGACGAGGACAACGACACGCCGGTGATGGCGATGCCCGAGGTGGTCGACCAGGTCGCGCTCGCCAGGCTCTATGGCGAGCCGTTGTTCGCGATGCCGAAAGACCTGTACATCCCGCCCGAGGCGTTGCAGGTGTTCCTGGAGGCCTTCGAGGGCCCGCTGGACTTGCTGCTGTACCTGATCAGGAAGCAGAACTTCAACATCCTCGACATCCCGATGGCGGGGCTCACGCGGCAGTACCTGAGCTACGTCGACGAAATCCGCCAGACGAACCTCGAACTCGCGGCCGAATACCTGCTGATGGCCGCGATGCTGATCGAGATCAAGTCTCGGATGCTGCTGCCGCCCAAGAAGGTGGCCGAGGGCGAAGAGGCCGAAGACCCGCGCGCCGAACTCGTGCGCCGCCTGCTCGAATACGAGCAGACCAAGCTGCAGGCCGCCGCCATCAGCGCGATGCCGACCTACGGCCGCGACTTCTGGAAAGGGCAGGTCTACATCGAGCAGTCGCTCAAGCCCCGCTTTCCCGAGGTGAACGTGATCGACCTGCGCGATGCCTGGGCCGACATCATGAAGCGCGCCAAGCTCGTGCAGCACCACAAGATCTCGCGGGAAGAACTCAACGTGCGCGAGCACATGAGCATCGTGCTGCGCCACCTGCAGGGGCAGCGCTTCGTGGAGTTCGAGAAACTCTTCGACGTGTCGCGCGGGGCGCCCGTGCTGATCGTCACCTTCATCGCGATGCTCGAGCTCGCGAAGGAAACGCTGATCGACATCACGCAGGCGGAAGCCTTCGCACCGATCTACGTGCGCCTGGCCTATTCGCCAGCCTGACCCCGCTACCCGAGGATTCCGCCGTGCTCGATTTCGACGTCCTCATCGTCGGCAGCGGCCTCGCCGGCCTCTCCGCCGCGCTGCACCTGGCGCCTACGCACCGCGTGGCGGTGCTCACCAAGCGCGCACTGAACGACGGCTCCAGCGCCTGGGCGCAGGGTGGCATCGCGGCGGTGCTGGCCGCGGGCGACAGCTTCGACGCGCATGTGGAAGACACGCTCATCGCCGGCGCGGGCCTGTGCGACCCTGAGGCCACGCGCTTCGTCGTCGAACATGCACCCGAAGCCATCGGCTGGCTGCGCGAACTGGGCGTGCCGTTCTCGGAAGAAGGCGGCGATCTGCATCTGACGCGCGAAGGCGGCCACAGCCAGCGCCGCATCGTGCATGTGACCGACGCCACTGGCGCAGCGGTGCAGCAGGTGCTGATCGAGCGTGTGCGCCGCACGCCGAACATCACGCTTTTCGAACACCACACGCTTGTCGACCTGGTGACCGGCACCAAGCTCGGGCTGCACGACCCGGCCTGCGTGGGCCTCTACGCGCTGGACGACGCCACCGACGAGGTGCTCGCCTTCCGTGCGCCGCACACCATCCTGGCGACGGGCGGCGCGGGCAAGGTCTACCTCTACACGACCAACCCCGACACGGCCACCGGCGACGGCATCGCCGCAGCGTGGCGCGCGGGCTGCCGGGTATCGAACATGGAGTTCATCCAGTTCCACCCGACCTGCCTGTACCACCCGCATGCCAAGTCGTTCCTGATCAGCGAGGCGGTGCGCGGCGAAGGCGGCTTGCTGAAGTTGCCCGACGGAACGCGCTTCATGCCGAAACATGACGAGCGCGCCGAACTCGCGCCGCGCGACGTGGTCGCCCGCGCCATCGACTTCGAGATGAAGAAGCACGGGCTGGATTGCGTGTACCTGGACATCTCGCACCAGCCCGCGGCGTTCCTGAAGGAACACTTCCCCAACATCCTCGCGCGCTGCGCCGAACTGGGCATCGACATCACCCGCGAGCCGATTCCCGTGGTGCCGGCCGCGCACTACACCTGCGGCGGCGTGCTCAGCGACCTCGCCGGCCGTACCGACGTGCCCGGCCTCTACGCCATCGGCGAGACCGCTTGCACGGGCCTGCACGGCGCCAACCGGCTGGCCAGCAATTCGCTGGTTGAGTGCATGGTGTTCGCGCGCGCGGCGGCGGGTGCCATCGCCGGCGCGCCCGCGCATGACCGCACCGACATCCCCGCATGGGACGAGAGCCGCGTCACCGACGCCGACGAGGCCGTCGTCATCTCGCACAACTGGGACGAGCTGCGCCGCTTCATGTGGGACTACGTGGGCATAGTGCGCACCAACAAGCGCCTGGAGCGCGCGAGCCACCGCATCGCGCTGCTGCAGGCCGAGATCCATGAGTTCTATGCGAACTTCCATGTCACGCGCGACCTCCTGGAGCTGCGCAACCTGGTCCAGGTGGCCGAGCTGATCGTGCGCTCGGCCCAGGCCCGCCACGAGAGCCGCGGGCTGCATTTCAGCCGCGACTATCCTTCGCTCGCCGAACCGACGGCCCCCACCGTGCTGGTGCCCTCGGCGGACTGACGACCCACCCATCTCGCGTTTTTCTTCACTCAAGGATGCCCGGCCACCGACGCCCGCAGGGAGAAACCCAACCATGTCGAACACCACCACCCCATCGCCAGAAACCACGCCAGCGTCGCCCTACGGCACGCTGCCTCCGGCCTCGACGCCCGCCTCGCGCAAGCCCGTGAGCCTGCCGCGCCTGGCGGACATGCACGCGCGCGGCGAGAAGATCTCGATGCTCACCGCCTACGACGCCACCTTCGCGGCGATGGCCGATGCGGCGGGCGTCGATTGCCTGCTGGTCGGCGATTCGCTCGGCATGGTCTGCCAGGGCCTGAACAGCACGGTGGGCGTGAGCCTGGAGACCATGCGCTATCACACCGACAGCGTCTCGCGGGGCCTGCGCCGCGTGCAGGGCACGGCCTGGCTGATCGCCGACCTGCCCTTCGGCAGCTACCAGGAATCGCGCGAGCAGGCGCTGCGCAACGCCACGGTGCTGATGCAGGCCGGCGCGCACATGGTCAAGCTCGAAGGCGGCGGCTGGACGACCGAGACGGTGCGCTTCCTGGTCGAGCGCGGCATTCCGGTGTGCGCGCACCTGGGCCTGACGCCGCAGACCGTGCATGCGCTCGGCGGCTACCGGGTGCAGGGCAAGGGCGATGCGGGTGCGCTGCTCAAGCAACACGCGCATGCGCTGCAGGACGCGGGCGCCACGATGCTGGTGCTGGAAATGGTGCCGGCCGCGCTCGCCGCCGAGCTCACCGCCGAACTGAAGCACTGCGCCACCATCGGCATCGGCGCAGGCAAGGCCACCGCCGGCCAGGTGCTGGTGTTGCATGACATGCTGGGCATCAACCTCGGGAAGATGCCGAAGTTCGTGCGCAACTTCATGGCCGACGCGCCGGGCGTGCTGTCTGCGCTCAAGGCCTACGTGCAGGCCGTCAAGGACGGCAGCTTTCCCGACGATCAACTCCACGCCTGGTAAGGGACCGAACCCATGTACATCGCACACACCATCGCCGAGCTGCGCGACCACCTTGCGGCTTTCAAGCGCCCCGCGTTCGTCCCGACGATGGGCAACCTGCACGACGGCCACATCGCGCTCATCACGCAGGCCAAGCCGCTCGGTGACGTGACGGTGGCGAGCATCTTCGTCAACCGCCTGCAGTTCCTGCCGCACGAAGACTTCGACACCTACCCGCGCACCTGGGAGAGCGATTGCGCCGAGCTGCGCGACGCCGGTTGCGACGTGCTGTTCGCGCCTGACGAGAAGGCGCTCTACCCCGAGCCGCAGACCTGCAAGGTGCATCCCGATCCGGCGCTCGCCGACATCCTCGAAGGGCATTTCCGCCCCGGTTTCTTCATCGGCGTGTGCACCGTGGTGATGAAGCTCTTCACCTGCGTGCAGCCGCGGGTGGCCGTGTTCGGCAAGAAGGACTACCAGCAGCTGATGATGATCCGCCACATGGTGCGGCAGTTCGCGCTGCCGATCGAGATCGTGGGCAGCGAGACCTTCCGCGCCGACGACGGGCTCGCGCTCTCGTCGCGCAACGGCTACCTGAGCGAGACCGAGCGTGCGGAGGCGGTGCAGTTGTCGAAGGCATTGAAGGCGATGGCCGCTGAGGTGCAATCGGGCGAGCGCGATCTGGCAGCGATCGAAGCGCGGGCCATGCAGACGCTGACAGAGCGCGGCTGGCAACCGGACTATCTGGTGCTGCGGCGCCGCGCCGACCTGCAGGCGCCCTCCTTCGGCCTGCACGGCGAACCGCTGGTGGCGCTGGCCGCGGCACGGCTGGGAAGCACGCGACTAATCGACAACCTCGAGATCGAGGCGCTGGCTGCATGACCTACAGCGTCAAGGAAATCTTCTACACCCTGCAAGGCGAAGGCGGCCAGGCGGGCATGCCGGCCGTGTTCTGCCGCTTCGCGGGCTGCAACCTCTGGACGGGCCGCGAGGAAGACCGCGCCTCCGCCGTCTGCCGTTTCTGCGACACCGACTTCGTGGGCACCGACGGCACGCTCGGCGGCAAGTTCAAGACCGCCGACCAGTTGGCCGACACCATCGCCGCGCAGTGGCCCGCGAACGACGCCGATCACCGGCTGGTGGTGCTCACGGGCGGCGAGCCGCTGCTGCAGGTGGATGCGGTGCTGGTCGATGCGCTGCATGCGCGGCGCTTCCGCATCGCGGTCGAGAGCAACGGCACGGTCGCCGCGCCCGAAGGCATCGACTGGCTCTGCATCAGCCCCAAGGCCGGCGCGCCGTGGGTGCAGCAGCGCGGGCAGGAGCTCAAGCTGGTGTGGCCGCAGACCGCGTTCGACCTCGACACGATGGCGCACACCGGCGAGTTCACGCACCGCTTCCTGCAACCCATGGACGGCCCCGACCGCGTGGCCAATACCGAACTCTGCATCGCTGAGTGCATGCGCCAACCGGCGTGGCGCTTGAGCGTGCAGACCCACAAGATCACCGGCATCCGATAGCCGCCCGCCTTTTATGCGCTTCACCATCAGCCAACGCTTTTTCTTCGACGCCGCCCACACGCTGAAACGCGACATCGAGGTGGAAGGCAGCCGCCGTATCCACGGCCACACGTATCACGCCGAAGTCTGGCTCGCGGGCGAGCGCGATCCGGTCACCGGGATGGTGATCGACCTCGGGTTGCTGAGGCGACGGCTCGACGATGTGCGCGAGCTGCTGGACCATCACCTGCTGGACGATGTGGCGGGGCTGCATCCGCCGACGCTGGAGAACCTGTGCGTGTTCATTGCGGATGCGCTGCCGGATCTGCGGGATTCGCTGGCACGGATTCGCGTCTGGCGCGAGGCGTTGGGCGACAGTTGCACGCTGGAGTTCTAGGTCTTGCTCCCTCCCCTCCCGGGGGAGGGCTGGGGTGGGGGCAAGCGGCGGTCGATGAAACACCTGGGCGAAATCAGCGCCGTCGTGCCCCCATCCCAACCTTCCCCCAGAGGGGGAAGGAGCAACACAGGGTCAGGCAGCGCCGATGCCGGCGATCAGGCTGCCAGGCTGCTTGCCGTTCTTGAGCCCGGCAGTAAACGCCAGCATGCGATCGATCGGCACCCGTGCCCGCAGGCCCAGCGCCGGATCGACATGGATTTCCCCCGCGCCGGTCACCAGCGCATTCGCCAGCTCCACCAGCCCGTTCATCGCCATCCACGGGCAATGCGCGCAACTCTTGCAGGTGCCGCCGTTGCCAGCCGTCGGCGCCTCGATGAAGGTCTTGCCGGGATTCAGCGTGCGCAGCTTGTGCAGCATGCCGGTGTCGGTGGCGACGATGAATTCCTTCGCGTCCAGGCGCTGCGCGGCGCTCAGGATCGCCGATGTCGAGCCGACCGCGTCCGCCAACGCGATCACATCGGCCGGCGATTCCGGGTGCACCAGCACCTTCGCCAATGGATGAGCTTTCATGAGCAGCTCAAGTTCGAGCGCCTTGAACTCGTCGTGCACGATACAGGCGCCGTTCCAGCTGACCATGTCCGCGCCGGTCTGGCGCTGGATGTAGTCGCCCAGGTGGCGGTCCGGCCCCCAGAGAATCTTGCGTCCCTGCGCGTGCAGCGCGCTCACCACATCGAGCGCGCAGCTCGAGGTGACCAGCCAGTCGGCGCGCGCCTTCACGGCCGCGCTGGTGTTGGCGTAGACGACCACGGTGCGGTCGGGGTGCTGGTCGCAGAACGCGCTGAATTCATCGACGGGGCAGCCCAGGTCGAGCGAGCAGTTCGCGTCCAGGTCGGGCATCAGCACGCGCTTCTCGGGCGAGAGGATCTTGGAGGTCTCGCCCATGAAGCGCACGCCCGACACCACCAGCGTGGTGGCCGCGTGGTCGCGGCCGAAGCGCGCCATCTCGAGCGAATCACTCACGATGCCGCCGGTTTCCTCGGCCAGGTCCTGCAGGTCGGGGTGCACGTAGAAGTGCGACACCATCACCGCGTTGCGCTCGCGCAGCAGGCGGCGGATGCGCTCCTTCAGCGCGACGCGCTGGTCGGGCGAAGGCTCGGCGGGCACGCGTGCCCAGGCGTGGCGCGTGTCGCAGGCGGCGCCTGCCTTCGCGGCGGGTTGCTCGTAGTCGACATCGATGACCGGGGACGACATGGCGGATCAGCTTTCCTGGAAACGCATCGAGTAGTCGATGGCTTTGACATCCTTGGTCAACGCGCCGACCGAGATGCGGTCTACACCGGTCTCGGCCAGGGTACGGAGGCCGTCGAGCGTGACGCCGCCTGAAATCTCCAGCACGGCCTTGCGGCCTTCGCCCGCCTCGTCATTGATGCGGACGGCTTCGCGCAGCGTAGGCAGGTCCATGTTGTCGAGCAGCACCATGCGCGCACCGGCGCCGAGCGCCTCGCGCAACTGGGCCAGCGTTTCGACCTCGACCTCGACGAAAGCGGCCTGCGCGGCCACCGGCGCCACCGCGCGCAGGGCGGCAGCGACACCGCCGGCCGCGGCGATGTGGTTTTCCTTGATGAGCACCGCGTCGTAGAGACCGATGCGGTGGTTCAGGCCGCCGCCGGTGCGCACCGCGTATTTCTGCGCAAGGCGCAGGCCCGGCAGGGTCTTGCGCGTATCCACGATGCGGGCGCGCGTGCCTTCGACGGCTTCGGCATACAGCGCGGTCTTGGTGGCGACCGCGCTCAGCAACTGCAGGAAATTGAGCGCGGTGCGCTCGGCTGTCAGCAGCGCGCGGGCAGTGCCCTCGATTTCCAGCACGGTCTGGTCGGCCGCGCAGCGTTCGCCTTCGGCGCAGAGCCAGGTGATGCGGGCCTCGGGATCGAGCTGCCTGATCGTCGCCTCGACCCAGGGCGCGCCGCACACGACGGCAGCTTCGCGCGCCAGTACGCGGGCGCGCGCCCTGCGGGCGGGATCGACCAGCGAGGCGGTGAGGTCGCCGTCGGCGACGTCTTCCTGCAATGCGCGGGTGGCATCGGCGAGGGCCAGCGCGGCCACGGCCGACGCTGAAAAATCGAAGCGAAGGCTCATGGCGCTTTGTCTCTGCGTTTTTTTAAGAAGATTGACGAGGGGATGCCGCCGCGCCAGACGGGACTGACTCGGGCACCGGGTCGCGACCGGTCAGGGCGGCAACGGCGTCCTTCGGGCTCACACGGCCGTCGAGCAGCGCGACCACGCCTTCGGCGATGGGCATCTCGAGCCCCAGGCCCTGGGCGCGCTGCACCACGGTGCGCGCGCAGTACACGCCTTCGGCCACGTGGCCCAGCGAATCGACCGCCTGCGCCAGCGTGCGGCCCTGGGCCAGCAGCAGGCCGACCTTGCGGTTGCGCGACAGGTCGCCGGTGGAGGTCAGCACGAGATCGCCGAGGCCCGAGAGGCCCATGAAGGTCTCGGCGCGGGCGCCGAGCGCGAGGCCGAAGCGGGTCATTTCGGCCAAACCGCGGGTGATGAGCGCCGCGCGGGCGTTGAGCCCGAGCGCGAGGCCGTCGCACAGGCCCGTGGCGATGGCGAGCACGTTCTTGACCGCGCCGCCGACCTCGACGCCGACGATGTCCTCGTTGGCGTAGACGCGCAGGGCCGGTCCGTGGAAGGCATCGACCAGCGCGTCGCGCACCGCCGCATGCGGGCTGGCGGCGACCAGCGCAGTCGGGCGGCCTTCGGCGACTTCTTGCGCGAAGCTCGGGCCGCTGAGCACGCCGGCTATCAAATCGGGGGCGGCCTGTGCCCATATTTCGTGGGCGAGCAGGCCGAAGGAGGTGGCATCGAGCGCGGGCTCGACGCCCTTGCACAGCCATGCCACCGGCGCAGTGCAGCCGCGCAGCGCGACGAGCTGTTCTCGCAGGGCGGACATCGGCGTGGCCACGATGACGAGATCGGCGCCGGCATGCGCCTGGCCGATATTGCCCGCACGCACGGCGAGCGAGGCCGGCAGCGCCAGCCCCGGCAGGTAGCGGGTGTTCTCGCGCGCCTTCGAGATGGCATCGGCCTGGGCGGCGTCGCGCGCCCAGAGCGTGACCTCGTGGCGAGCGGCCGCGTTGACGGCCACTGCCGTGCCCCAGGCACCGGCGCCATGAACGCAGATCTTCATCGGCGTTGGCGGCAGTTGTGCAGGCTTACTGCGCGAGGGTCGGCGCAGGCTGGCCGGCGGCCTGTGCCTGCTGCTGCTCGTACATCGCCTGGAAGTTGATTTCGGCCAGGTGCACGGGCGGGAAGCCGCCGCGCTGGATCACGTCGGCCACGTTGCCGCGCAGGTACGGGTAGACGATCTGCGGGCAGGCGATGCCCAGGATGGCGCCCATCTGGTCTTCGGGCAGGTTGCGGATCTCGAAGATGCCGGCTTGCTTGGCTTCGACCAGGAACACGGTCTTGTCGCCGATCTTGGTCTGCACGGTGGCCGACACGGTGATCTCGAAGATGCCTTCGGCCACGGGCTGGGCGTCCACGCCGAGCTGGATGTCGACGGTGGGCTGTTCCTGCTCCAGCAGGATCGCGGGCGAATTGGGTTGTTCGAGCGACAGGTCCTTGAGGTAGACGCGCTGGATCTGGAAGATGGGATCTTGGGCTTGCTGGTCGGCCATGGCTGAACTTTCGAGGATCAAAACAATGCCCGCCGGGGAGAGGTTCCCGCAGCGGGCTGCAGATGGATGAGCAGGCGATTATCGCCCGGTCACAAGACCGTTCCTGGCGCCTTGTGTTTCAGGCGCCTTGCAGCAGCGGGACCAGGCCGCCGCGGCTGTCGAGCGCCATGAGGTCGTCGCAGCCGCCCACGTGGGTGTCGCCGATGAAGATCTGCGGCACCGTGCGGCGCTGGGTGATCTCCATCATGGTGTTGCGGGCCTCCGGGTCCGTGTCGATGCGGATCTCTTCGATCTGCTCGACGCCCTTGGACTTGAGGATTTGCTTCGCACGCGTGCAGTAGGGGCAAACGGCGGTGGTGTACATCTTGACTGCTTGCATAGGCTGTATCTGGTAGAGGTTTCAGGCCTTTTCAACAGGCAGATTAGCCTCTTTCCAGGCCTTGAGCCCGCCGGCAACCGCTTGGGCCTGCTCGTAGCCGAGTTTCTTGGCCATGGCCACGGCGCGCTGGGCGCGGGCGCCGGTGGCGCACACCAGCAAGAGTGGCACGTTCTTGTTCTTGACCGTGCTGGCCAGCTTCTCGTCGAGCTGGTTCAGGGGCACGTTCTTGGCGCCGATCATGTGGCCAGTGGCGAATTCTTCGGGCTCGCGCACGTCGACCAGCACGGCGCGCTCGCGGTTGATGAGCTGCACGGCGCCCTGGGCGGTGAGCGTTCCACCGCCAGAACCCCGGATCAGCGGCCAGGCCAGCATGCCGCCCGAGCTGAGTGCGATCAGGATCAGCATCCAGTTCGCGGTGACGAATTCGATCAATTTCACGGGGGTTCCTTGGATGGCAAACCCGGGATTTTAGAATGCTGGTTTTCCCAAGCGCTTCCAAAGGCCTCCCACATGCACAAACTGGTACTGATCCGCCATGGCGAATCGACCTGGAATCTCGAAAACCGCTTCACCGGATGGACCGATGTCGATCTGACCGAAACCGGCGTGGAGCAGGCCAAGCAGGCCGGCCGGCTGCTCAAGGCCGAGGGCTACGACTTCGACGTGGCCTACACCAGCGTCCTGAAGCGCGCCACCCGCACGCTGTGGCACACGCTGGACGAACTCGACCGCACCTGGCTGCCCGTGGTGCACTCCTGGCGCCTGAACGAGCGCCACTACGGCGGCCTGCAGGGCCTGAACAAGGCCGAAACCGCCAAGAAGTACGGCGACGAGCAGGTGCTGGTCTGGCGCCGCAGCTACAGCACGCCCCCTCCGCCGCTGGAAGCGGACGATCCGCGCAGCGAACGCAGCGACGTGCGCTACGCCAAGCTCTCGCCCGAGCAGATCCCGCTGACCGAGTGCCTCAAGGACACGGTGGCGCGCGTGCTGCCGTTCTGGAACGAATCGATGGCGCCGGCCATCCGCACCGGGCGCCGCCTGGTGGTCGCGGCCCACGGCAACTCGATCCGGGCGCTGGTGAAGTACCTGGACGGCATCTCGGACGACGCCATCGTCGGCCTGAACATCCCGAACGGCATTCCGCTGGTCTACGAGCTCGACGACGATCTCAAGCCCCTGCGCCATTACTACCTGGGCGATGCCGCAGCCGCCGAAAAGGCCGCCGCCGCGGTGGCTTCGCAAGGCAAGGGCTGAAAAAAGAAAACCCCGCGTGCCGGTCCCCCGTGGAACCCCGGCAAACAAATTGCTTCCAAGCTGTGTATATTGGTTCGACAGCCGCCGACAAGGACAACCACTCATGATGGGCCAGAAACTGAAGATCACCGGCTGGGTCGCCGCCGGCGCCGTAGCTGGCGTCCTGACCACCGTCTCGTTGCAGACGGTCGCACGCGGATCGCTTGCGCCGCTCCCGCTCGAGGAATTGCAGCAGCTCGCTGCCGTGTTCGGCATGGTCAAGAGCGACTATGTCGAGCCGGTCGACGAGAAGAAGCTCATTTCCGACGCCATTTCCGGCATGGTCGCCGGGCTCGACCCGCATTCCCAATACTTCGACAAGAAGTCCTTCAAGGAATTCAGGGAAGGCACGACCGGCCGCTTCGTCGGCGTCGGCATCGAGATTTCCCAGGAAGACGGGCTCATCAAGGTGGTGTCGCCCATCGAAGGCTCCCCGGCCTTCCGTGCGGGCCTGAAGCCCAACGACCTGATCACCAAGATCGACGACACGGCCGTGCGGGGCCTCTCGCTCAACGAAGCCGTCAAGCGCATGCGCGGCGAGGCCAACACCAAGGTGCTGCTCACCATCTTCCGCAAGGACGAGAGCCGCACCTTCCCGGTCACGATCACGCGCGAAGAAATCCGTACCCAGTCGGTGCGCGGCAAGATCATGGAGCCTGGCTACGGCTGGATCCGCCTGTCGCAGTTCCAGGAACGCACCGTCGACGACTTCGTGAAGAAGGTCGAGGATCTGTACAAGGAAGACCCGAACTTGAAGGGCCTGGTGCTCGACCTGCGCAACGACCCGGGCGGCCTGCTCGACGCGGCGGTGGCGGTGTCTTCGGCCTTCCTGCCCGAAAACGTGACGGTGGTGACCACCGACGGCCAGTTGGCCGAGAGCAAGTCGGTCTACAAGGCGGCGCCCGAGTTCTACCAGCGCCGCTCCGGCAGCGACCCGCTGCGCAACCTGCCTGCGGCCCTGAAAAACGTGCCGCTGGTGGTGCTGGTGAACGAAGGCTCGGCCTCCGCCAGCGAAATCGTGGCCGGCGCACTGCAGGACCACAAGCGCGCGGTCGTCATGGGCAGCCAGACCTTCGGCAAGGGCTCGGTGCAAACGGTGCGCCCGCTCGGCCCGGACACGGGCCTGAAGATCACCACGGCGCGCTACTACACGCCGAGCGGCACCTCGATCCAGGCCAAGGGCATCGTGCCTAACGTGCTGGTGGACGAAAGCGCCGAGGGCAGCCCGTTCGCCGCCCTGCGCATGCGCGAGGCCGACCTCGAAAAGCACCTGGCCAGCGGCCAGGGTCCGGAAACCAAGGACCCGGAACGCGAAAAGGCCCGCGACGAAGCCCGCAAGCGCCTCGAGGAAGAAGCCAAGAAGCCGCCGCAGGACCGCAAGACGCCCGAGTTCGGTACCGACAAGGACTTCCCGCTGATGCAGGCGCTCAACCGCCTCAAGGGCCAGCCTGTGCTCGTGAGCAAGACGCAGGTCATCGTCGAGAACAAGGACGAGAAGAAGGAAAACTGAAGCCGGTAGGCGGGCCGCACGCAAGGTGCGGTTCACCCCGGCGGCGGTTTTTTCATTCGCGAAGACCCGGGCGCGCATGGACGATCACGACCTGCTGCGCTATTCGCGGCACATCCTGCTTGAAGAGTTCGGCATCGACGGCCAGGCGCGCGTCAGTGCCGGCCGCGCTTTGGTCATCGGTGCGGGCGGACTGGGATCTCCGGTCGCGCTTTATCTGGCGGCAGCCGGCGTCGGCCACATCACGCTGGTGGACGACGACGAGGTCGATCTCACCAATCTCCAGCGCCAGGTCGCCCACACCCATGCACGCGTGGGCAGCCCCAAGGTCGAATCCGCCGCGCAGGCAATGCGCGACATCAACCCCGACATCGCCATCGAAACGCACGCCCTGCGCGCCGACGAAACACTGCTGTCGCGCCTGGTCGCGGCGGCCGACGTGGTGGTCGATTGCTGCGACAACTTCGCCACGCGCCACGCGGTGAACCGCGCTTGCGTCGCCCATGGAAAACCGCTGGTGGCAGGCGCCGCCATCCGTTTCGATGGCCAGTTGAGCGTGTACGACACCCGCGATGCGGCCTCCCCCTGCTACGCCTGCCTGTTCCCGCCCGATGCGGTCTTCGAGGAAACGCGCTGTGCGGTGCTCGGCGTGTTCGGTCCGGTCGTCGGCACCATCGGCACGCTGCAGGCCAGCGAAGCATTGAAGCTGCTCGCGGGCATCGGTCCTTCGCTCGCCGGCAAGCTGCTGATGTTCGACGGACGCAGCACCAGCTTCGACACGCTGCGCGTCGCGCGCGATCCGCACTGCAGCGTCTGCGCGCAGCGTCCGGCGACCTTGCCCTGAGGCTCAGGGCTGCCTGGCGCCCTTGGCCCTGGCGGCGCCATTGGCCGCAGCGCCGGCGGTCGGCTTGTTGGCGCCGGCCACCACGTCCTTGCAATCGGCGTCCTGGCCCGGTCCGGTCTCGATCGTCGCGGCCAGTGCCAGCAGCGGATTGATCGCGCCGAGCGCAAGGGCAGCCAGGCCGCGCCCCGCCAATGGCGCCATGGCCACTCCGCCCGACGGCGCGCCGAAGGTGCCGCCGACGACCAGCGGCGTGCGCAGCGAGAGGATGTTCTTGGACTTGGGCTCCGGATGGACCACGAAGTCCAGCGTCTCGTTCGCCAGGTTGGCCTGCCCGGTCGCGAGGAACACCGCGTTGGTCGTGTCCACCACAAGCGTACGCCCGACCATCAGCCCCTTGTTCACATCGAATGCCAGGGCCGCGCAGCGCAGTTCGACATTGCGGTCGCCGCGCAACAGGAACTTGATGATGTCCCCACCCACCAGCGTCGCGAACACCGGCAGCAGATTGCCGAACTGGCCTCGCCCCGCCAGCACCGCCACGTCCCCCGACGAGCCGCCGAGCCAGGTGGCCACCGAATTGCCGGAGCCCGACAGGTTGAGCCGCCCGTCGAGCCGGCCGACGCTGTTGCCGGTGGTTTCCAGCTTCGGGAACAGGCGCGCGAGCTGCATGCCGCGCAGGTCGAGCGAGGCGCGGATGTCCGCCGGATTCTTCGCTGCATCGATGCGGATCGCGCCGGCCAGCTTGCCGCCACCCATGCCCAGGTCGAGCGGGTCGAGCGTGAGCACGCCGTCTTTCAGCTTCACCTGCACGCTGCCGCGGTCGAGCGGGATCTCCCGCACGTTCTGGATGCGATCGGCCGTGTATTTCACATCGGCGTTCATGGCGCGCAGTCGGTCGAAGTCCAGCGGCGCCGTGGGCAGCACCTTGCCGCCGGCCGGGCGCTTCACCTGGGTGATGCTCGGCGGCGGCGCGACGCCTTCGACCGCGCGGGCCGACCGCTCGGTGGGCGGCAGGCCGATGAGCGGGCCGAGGTCGTCCATGTCCATGACCTTGGAACGCAAGTCGCCGGCCAGATGCGGCACCTGGCTGGCCTGGTCGAAGCGCATGTCGCCGGCGATGTCGGACAGTCCCAGCTTTCCCTGGAGTCCCGCCACCTGCCAGAGCGTGCCGCGCTTGCTCAGGTCGCCGCTCAGCGCGTAAGGCGAGGTTTGCGGCAGCGCGATGCCCAGCAGCGGGAACAGCGCGCCGAGGGTCTGGCCCCGTAGCTGGAATTTTGCGTCGATGCCATCGAGCCCCGCGAGTTCGGCCACGGTGCCGGAGGCCTTCAGCTTTGTCTGCCCTGCGGCCGCATTGATCTCGAGCGGAAACGGCGGCGCGCCCGCCGCGTTGATCTGCAGCACGTTGCCTGTGCGGCCGTCGGCCGTCAACGGCTGGCCCTTGTAGCGGCCCTTGATGCGGAAACCGAGAGGCATCGAGCCCAGGCTGGTGTCGTAGTTCACATCCGCGTGCAGGTCGACGCCCAGGTGCTTGGCGAGAAAGTCGATGGCCCCGCTGTCGATCTGCATGAGGCCGATGCTCGGCACAGTACCCGCGTCGGAGGTGTCCTTGCCGAACGCCCAGGTGCGGCGCCCGTCCTGTTCCATCTGCAGCCCGAGCGTGGGCGAGAAAAGCGCCAGCCGCGGAATGACGATCTTGCTGGTGACCAGCGGCCAGATCCGGATGTCGAACTCGGCACGCTCGGCTTTCACGAGGTAGGGGTCGCGTGCCCAGGAAGGATTGGCGAACTCGATGCCGTCGAACTTGACTGTCGCGGCACGCCAGTCGAGGTCGACGTCGAGCCGCCGGGTGATCTCGAACTTGCGGCCGGTCTTCTCGCTCACGTAGCGGTTGACCGGCTCCCGCAGCACGTCCCACGGAAAGAACATGAGGACGATCAGCAAGGCCACGAACAGCAGCACGAGCGACGCCAGCAACTTCTGCCACAGCGGGCGAGTGCGAAAGATGTTCGTAGCCATGTCGTCTGGATAACCTTGTTCGAGTCGTTCGGGGGTCGGCAACGGACCGCAACAACCGTGCGGTATGGCCTACGGGCGCTGTGCTGCAAGTCGCCTCGTGGGAACCCGCCTACAACAGCCGTTGCGCGAACCCTGCATGATGCGCTTCGGCGCAGTCTCAATCTCTCGCTGAAGGTATTCCCGACAGCGGGGCGTTCGAGATCCCCCTGCCAACGTGAGAGAAAGCGCGGTTCGGCATGGACTCCAGATTGCAGGCATATGTCGTCGAAGACAACCTCACGATCCGTGAAAACCTCATTGGCACGCTGGAAGAACTCATCTGCGCCACGGTCATCGGATTCGCCGAGACCGAAGCCCAGGCACGCGCATGGCTGCTGGACGCGGACAACCGGTGGGAGCTGGCCATCGTCGACCTCTTTCTCAAGCAGGGAAGCGGCCTGGGCATTCTGCAGGCCTGCCAGGCACGCAGCCCGACCCAGAAGGTGGTGGTGCTCAGCAACTATGCAACGCCCGACATCCGGCGCCGCTGCGCCGAATTCGGTGCCGACGCTGTGTTCGACAAGTCGAACGAAATCGATGCGCTGGTCGATTTCTGCATCCTGCAAGCGGAGGCGTTGCGCACTCCGCCCGGGCCCGGGAACAAGCTCAATCGATGAGCTTGTTCTTCAGCGCGTAGTAGGTCAGGTCGCTGTTGGAGGAGAGGTTCATCTTCTCCATCAGGCGCGTGCGATAGGTGCTCACCGTCTTGACCGACAGCGACAGCGTCTTGGCGATGTCGCCCGCGGTCTCGCCCTTGGCCAGCTTCAGGAACACTTGGAACTCGCGTTCCGAGAGTTGCTCGTGCGGCGCGGCGTCGTCCTTGCGGTCGAGCTGGCGCGCGAGCAGTTCGGCCACGGCGGGCGTGATGTAGCGGCGGCCCAGCGAAATGGTGCGGATGGCGTTCACGATCTCGATCGGGTCGCACTCCTTGTTCAGGTAGCCGCTCGCGCCCTGGCGGATCAGGTTCATCGCGTAATGCTCTTCCGGGTAGCCGCTCAGGATCAGGATCCCGACGTCCGGTGCCTTGGCGCGGATCATCGCGAGGGCATCGATGCCGCTCTGCCCGGGCATGGAAAGGTCCATCACGAGCACGTCGAGTTCGGTGGTCCGCACGAGCTCGATGGCTTCGCGTCCGCTGGCGGCTTCGCCCGCCACGCGCAGATCCACGTGCTCGGAGAAGAACTGCCGGAGCCCCGATCGCACGATGGCGTGGTCGTCCACAATTCCGATTTTGATCATCTGTTACTTTCGTCGTTGTGTTGCGCGCATCTAGGCCGCAACATGCCGGTCCCTGAATGTTGTCAATTATTCACGAACTTGCGCCGAACGCAGCCCTGAAAGTTTCATGCACTGGTTAGCCCCCCCTCGAATGGCCTTGAGCCTGTTGCTCGCAGCACTGGCTGCGCTGGCCCTCATCGGCATCAACGAGGCCGGTTTTCGCCAGTCCACCCGCTCCCTGGCGGACATCGACGAGGCGCAGAAGGGGCGCGGTGTGGTCAACCAGATCCTGCAGAACATGCTCGATGCCGAAACCGGCCAGCGGGGCTACCTGCTGACGGGCGAGGCCAGCTACCGGCAACCCTACGACACGGCGATCAAGCAGGTCGACGGCAATCTCGCGGCCCTTCGGCAGCTGTACGCCGACCGGCCGGCCGAACTCGTCCAGATCGGCGAACTCTCCAAGCACGTGCTGCGCAAGGTGGCCGAAATGGACATGAGCGTGCGCCTGCGCCAGGACGGCAAGGAAGACGCCTGGAAGTTCGTCATCACGACGGACGTCGGGCGCGAGGAAATGGACGCGATTCGCGCCACCGCCCTCCAGTTGGTCAAGGTGAGCAACCAGACCCTGTACGAGGGCCAGGTGCAGGTGCTCCGGTCGCTGCAGCTCGCCCGCATCGGCACGGCCATCGTGGCGTTGGCCGCGCTGATCGCCTTCTTCCTCTACCTTCGGCAGACGCATGCCCTGCGCTCCATCGGCGAGCGCCAGCAGGAGGCGCTGCAGCGCGAACGCAACGCGCTGGAAGACGAGGTGCGCGAGCGCACCGCCTCGCTGGCCGAGCTGGCCACCCACCTGCAGGACGTGCGCGAAACCGAGCGCGGCTACCTGGCGCGCGAGCTGCACGACGAGCTCGGTTCGCTGCTCACCGCGGCCAAGCTGGACGTGGCGCGCCTGAAGTCGCGGCTCGCCGATTCGCCCGACGCCATCCAGCGGCTGCAGCACCTGACCGAACTGCTCAACAGCGGTATCGCGCTCAAGCGCCGCATCATCGAGGACCTGCGGCCCTCCTCGCTCTCGAACCTGGGGCTGGTGGCATCGCTGGAGATCCTGGGGCGCGAATTCGCCGAGCGCTCGGGGCTGCAGATCGACATGGCGCTGGAACCGGTGACGCTGGACGAGTCGCGCCAGCTCACGATCTACCGCATGGTGCAGGAGAGCCTGACCAACATCGGCAAGTACGCCGAGGCGAGCGAAGCAACCATCGTGATGAAGAACTACGAGAACCACGTGATCGTGGAGGTCACGGACAACGGCAAGGGCTTCGATACGCAGCGCATGCGCCCGTCCACGCACGGCCTCGCGGGCATGCGCCACCGGGTCGAGGCGGCGCGCGGCAAGCTCACGATTTCCTCGACCCCGGACAAGGGCACGCGCTTGAGCGCGATGCTTCCGGTCGTCAGGGCGACCTGAAGCCTGCCGAAGCTGTTCGCGAGGAACGGCACTCCTTCACGACCGCGCTTCGCGGGGACTCGGCCATCTCCTACGCACCACGCCCCCGGTCGCTGACAGGGTGCCGGCAGGCCCCCACTTAAGGTTGCTCCTGTGCCATCCGTTGCTTCCCATGAAGTCCGGATGCGCCGTTTCAAAAACACCGAGGGAAGCCTCGAAGGAGTTCCACATGTTGCATTACGCCGTGGTGTTTCTGGTCATTGCGCTGATCGCCGCCCTGTTCGGCTTCGGCGGCATTGCGGCCAGTGCGGTCGGGATCGCCAAGATCCTTTTCGTGATCTTCGCCGTGCTGGCCATCGCGAGCTTCCTGGCCGGCTTGCTACGACGCAAGTAGCGTCGTTACGATCAACAGGCTCCCGCATTTCATCTCCCCTGAAAGGACTTTCACATGAACACGACGACCAAGACTGCCTCGCAACTCGCCGACGACGCACGCCAGACCGCCAACGATGCGGTCGAATCCACCCGCGCCTACGCACAGAACGCAGTGAACGCAGCCGGCGAAAAGGTCCGCGAACTGCGCCGCGATACCGAGCCGGCCGTCGAACAGCTCGCAGCGCGGGTGCAGCAAGCCGTGCAGCGCGGCCTGGACGCCGCCTCGACCACCAGTGCACGCGCACAGCGCCGCCTCGAAGCGGCCGCCGACGTCACCGGCCGCTACATCTCCGACCAGCCCGTTCGTTCGGTGCTGCTGGCCGCCGCTGCCGGCGCTGCCATCACCGCACTCATCGTGCTGGCCAGCCGCCGCAGCCGGGACGACTACTGATCTGCTGACGCTTCTTCGTTACCTCGATCCCCGGCACCATGCTCCATCCGATTTTTTCCACGGTGCTCGGGCATCCGGAACTGCTCGCCGATCACCTGGCCAATTACGCCGCCCTCGTCCGCCAGGAAACTGCGCAGGCGGGGCGCGGCCTCGTCGCCCGCATCGTCGCGGGCGTGCTGGCGGCAGCCAGCGTCATGCTGGCCCTCGGGCTGATCGGTGTGGCCGTGCTGCTCGGCGTGCTCCACGGCACCTTTCACTGGGTGCTGGTGGCCGTGCCGGGCGTGGCCGTGGTGATCGCGGCCCTCTGCGGCTGGTACGCGACCAGGCCCAGCCCGAGCTACGGCTTCGAAGACCTTCGTTCGCAAGTCGAGGCCGACCTGCGGGCCCTGCATGCCGCCGGAGTTGACCATGACCAGCGTTGAACGTCCCCTGCTGACCCCGCAACAGCGCCTGGCCATTTCGCGCCGCGCACTGGTGAGGCAACTCCAGGGCGGCGATGCCGACACGCGCGAGGACCAGGACGCGCGGTACCCGGCTCCCGAATTCGACGACGACCTCGAATACGCGCACCACGATGCCTCGACCGGGCCAGGTCATGAAGAAGCCCGCGCGCACGGAAGGCGCAACGTCTGGGCGTCCGTGGCGCGAAGCGTGGCACAGCGCTGGTGGCGCCGACATCCTGCCCACGCCATGGGTCAGCTCGCCCGCCCCTTGCTCGAACACTACGCGCGCAAGGAGCCGGCCAAGCTCATGGCGGCGGCTGCGGCCACCGGCGCATTGCTGGTGCTCGTGAAGCCGTGGCGGCTGCTGTCGGTCACTGCCGTGCTGGCAGCGGTGCTCAAGACATCCGACGTGGCCGATGTTGTCAACACGTTGATGCAAAAGACCACAAGCCCCCCACGAAAGGACACCCCATGAATGCAGACGCTTCCTCATCCCGCAGCGCAGCGCAGCCGTACGAGCCCCTGGTGCTCGACCAGAACGCCATCGACGCCGCCGGCAAGAGCCTCGACGAAGGCGCCGTCACACCGAGCTACGGGCCGTGGCGCGACGACGTCGTCAAGCTGCTGAACGACGCGCTCGCCACCGAACTCGTCTGCGTGCTGCGCTACAAGCGGCACTACTTCACCGCCAATGGCGTCGAGTCCCCGGCGATCGCCGAAGAGTTCCTGGTGCATGCCAACGAAGAATCGGCCCACGCCGATCGCATTGCCGAGCGCATCGTGCAGCTGGGTGGCGAGCCCGATTTCGCGCCGACCCATTTGTTGGAACGCAGCCATGCGGCCTACGACGAATCGACCGACCTGCAGGCCATGGTGCGCGCCAACCTCGTGGCCGAACGCATTGCCGTCGAGACGTACCGCCAGATGATCGCGCTGATCGGCGACAAGGACCCGACCACCCGCCGCATGCTCGAAGACATTCTTTCTGACGAGGAAGAGCATGCCGACGAGTTGAAGGACTGGCTGGGCCACTGACCGGCCGAACACCCGGGCCCCAGCGGCCCGCCCATGAAAAAGCCCGGACGAACCGGGCTTTTTCATTGGGGCGGAGCTGAACGATCAGCTCTTCACTTCAAGTTCGTTGCTCACCGAGGTCACGCCCTGCACGCCCTTGGCGATTTCCTCGGCGCGGGCCTTTGCCGCTGCCGTGGGTGCCGGCCCCTTCAGGCTCACGGCACCGCCCTTGGTGTCCACGTTGATCTTGATCGCGCTCAGGTCCGGATCCTTCGCGAGGCCCGCGGACACCGATGCGGTGATGGCCGCGTCGTCCACCGTCGCGCTCACGGCGGCGCCAGCGTCCTTGGCAGCCGCCTTCACGTTGGCCATGCCTTCCTTCACCTCGGAGGTGGTTCCGGAGGCATCGACCTTCGCCTTGGCATCCTTCACGGCTTCCCCAGTCTTGGTGGCAGCGGTTTCGGCCGCTTGCTCGGTCTTGGCGACCGCGCTGTCCAGCTTTTCACCGGCCGTGCGGTTGTCCGACTTGTCGCAGGCAGCCAGCGTCAGCGCGGCACCGGCCACGAGCACGGCGAGCCATGCGCGCGAAGACGGCATGGCGATGGGTGGATGGGGTTTGTTCATTGAAATCCTCCTGTCGATCGTTCGCATGGAAATGGAACGAGAAAAGGGTTGCGCCTGGTGCGGCGCAACCTGGGTCGGTCACAGCTTGTCGGCGCCCGACTTGATGGCGTCCTTGGCCTTTTCCTTCACGTCGCCGTAGGTCTTCTGTACCTTGCCGGCGGCCTGGTCGCCCACGCCTTCGCCCTCGAGCCTCTCATTGCCGACGACCTTGCCGGTCACTTCCTTGAGCTTGCCCTTGGCTTCCTCGACGCGGCCTGCCACTTGGTCCTTGTTCATATCGGTTCCTTCCTGAGTAGATGACACGGGTGGGCAAGATGGCCCACTTCCTTCAATCTAGTGGCCGTACGGCGCGGCGGAGCGTCGCCGGAGGCTCGAAGCAACGTAGGACAACAAGGCTCAAGCCGTGACGATCCATCCTTCAAGCGGGTCGAAGGACGCTGGCAATCCGTAGCCCGGGCCCGGGCTCGCGGCCCGTTCGAGCCCCCAGGCGGCCTGCAGCAGACAAAGCACGGCATCGAGATCGTCCCCGCGGCCGTCGAGGAGCAATTCGGCACGCCGTTCGGCATCCAGCAGCAGCCGCAAGCCCAGCCGTGTGGTGCCCGCCTCCAGCGCGGCGAGCAGGTCGGTGCGGGCGGCGAGCCGCTCGGGCGTCTGCTTTGCCGACTCGTCGCTCTTGTAGCTGCGGCGCCCGATCAGCTCGCGCGCCAGCAGGCCCGGGTAGGCCTCCAGCGCGATACGGCCGTTTTGGTCGCCGATGTGCAGGCCCGGAAGGCCGGCCCCGGCAGCCACCAGCGGCGGCACGCCGGCATGCAGCATGAAGGCGACCGGCGGGTTGACCCACTTCATCGATGTGCTCGAACCCGCGGGCCCGTCGGTGGCCCGGTGCGCGAACTTGCCGCCGACCGGCCGGGCGGCGCAGAAGCCAGCGAAGGTCTCGCGGATCTCGGCGCGGCTCAGGCTCGCGTAGTGCGTCATCAGCGGCGCCCACTCCGTCGGCCATTTCAGGTGCTCGACGAGTTCGCGCGGCAGGCTGAACGGAAAGTCGAAACCGCCGACCCATGCCGGCGTTTCGCGCAGCCATCGGCTCCAGGCGTCGAGCGTCGCAAAACGCTGCAGGCCCGTGAGCGCGACGCTGCCTGGCCCGGCGATTTCCCCGACAGCCACCACGATTGGCTTGCGGGTGGTCGGTGCGCTCGAGAAATCGCAGCCGAAGAGCATGGCCGGCCTGCTCACCCCAGCGCGAGCGCCACGACGCCCGCGGCGATGAAGAGCGCACCGAGCAGACGCAGCATCCGGTCGCCTTCGCGCAGCAGGTGGCCGCCGATCAGCGCGGCGAACAGCATCGAGACCTCGCGTGCCGGCGCAACGTGCGAGATCGGCGCCTGCTGTACCGCGTACAGCACCAGCACATACGAAACCGGGCTGATCGCTGCCACCAGCAGCGCGTACTTCCATTGCGCGCGCCACATGCGCGCGGTCGTCGCACGGTCGTGCAGCGCAGCCGGGAGCAGCAGCACGAGGCGCACGAAGTTGCTCATGTAGTCGAGCAGGATCGGCGACATCGCGAGGAACTTGACCGCGTAGCTGTCGGTCACCGTGTAGGCCGCAATGAACGCACCCGTCAGCACACCGTAGCGGATGCCCTTCTGCACCCGCTCGCGCTGCACCGGGTCGTGCTTCTTGTGGAACAGGCGCGGCCCGCCGGCGACGAGGAACACGCCGAGCACCACGCCGAAGATGCCGGCCACGCCGACGAGGCTGATCTTCTCGCCGAGGAACAGGATAGCCACCAACGACGACAGCAGCGGCCCCGAGCCGCGCGCCAGCGGATACACCACCGTGAGGTCTGACTTGCGGTAGCCGCGCAGCAGCACGACGTAATAGAAGACGTGCAGTACGCCGCTCAGCGCGATGAAGCCCCACTCCTTCGCGCCCCAGGTCGGCACGACGCTCCAGCCCAGCGTGATGCCCACGGGCGCCCACACCACGGCCATGAACACGCCGCTCTGGAACGCGAAGCGCGCATCACCGTTCGCCTTCTTGGCGGCAATGTTCCAGCTGGCATGAATGACCCCGGCCAGCAGGATCAGCGCGAAGGCGGAAAGCGGCACCCCTGAAGACTAGTGGCGGCCGACGATGGCGGCGGTGGCCATCAGTTCTTCCAGCAGCGCCAGCGAGACCTTGCCCGAGACCTTGTACGGGTCGAGCTCGGGCTTCTCGGAATACTTGAGCAGCGTCGAGGCATTGAGCTTCGAGAGGTTGACCTGCCCCATCGTCCAGCCGCCGAAACGGCGCTCGGAGATTTCTTCATAGTGCAGCAGCACCACGTCTTTATGGCGCGCATCGCGCTGGATGTGGCCGTAGAGATCGCTGATGGCGTCGCGCCCGCCCTCGATCGCCTGCAGAAAGGTGCCGGCGCCATAGCAGAGGATGCCGGTGATGCCGCACGCCGGGTTGTGCGTGCGCGATTTCGCAAGGATCGCCTCGATGGCCGCGGGGCTGGTGTCGACGGCGCGGCTCGCGTAGAGAAGACGGACCAGCATGTTCAGCTCTTTCTGGGCAACAGGGAAAGGAATTCGCGGCGCAGGCTCGGGTCCTTCAGAAACACGCCGCGCATCACGGAGTTGATCATCTTGCTGTCCATTTCCTTCACGCCGCGCCAGGCCATGCAGAAGTGTTCGGCTTCCATGACGAGCGCGAGGCCGTCGGGCTGCGTCTTTTCCTGGATCAGGTCGGCCAGTTGCACCACGGCTTCTTCCTGGATCTGCGGACGGCCCATGACCCATTCGGCCAGGCGCGCGTACTTCGACAGGCCGATCACGTTGGTGTGCTCGTTGGGCATCACGCCGATCCAGAGCTTGCCGATGATCGGGCAGAAGTGGTGCGAGCAGGCGCTGCGCACGGTGATCGGGCCGACGATCATCAGCTCGTTCAGGTGCTCGGCGTTGGGGAATTCGGTGAGCGCGGGCGGCGGCACGTAGCGGCCGCGAAATACCTCGTTGAGGTACATCTTGGCCACGCGGCGCGCGGTGTTGTCGGTGTTGTGGTCGTTCGCCACGTCGATGACGAGGCTCTCGAGCACGGCCTTCATCTTGACCTCGACCTCGTCGAGCAGCGACTCCAGTTCGCCGGGCTGGATGAACTCGGCGATGTTGTCGTTGGCGTTGAAGCGCTTTCGCGCTGCGGTCAGGCGCTCGCGGATCTTGACGGAGACGGGGGTGCCCTCGTCATCGTCTTTTCGATCGGGGAGCGGTTCGACGTCGGTTTTCCTCAGCATGGCGGGGATCGTACCAGTGAATGACTCCAGGGCATTCGGGCTGCAATGCCCGCCCCTTCTCGGAGAGATGCTATCAATTAGGTAGCGAGAAATCGGCTACCAGCGGCAGGTGATCGGACATGCGGGCCCAGATCGGGCCACGCGGCACGGTGCAAGAGAGCGGTTCGAGCTTGCGGCCGTAGACGAAATCGAGCTGCGCCACCGGCAGCCGCGAGGGGTAGGTGAGCGTGCGCGGGCCGCGCAGGTCGCTGGCATCGCGCAGGCCCATTGCGTTCATGGCGTAGCGCATGCGCGCACCCCAGTCGTTGAAATCGCCGGCTACCACCACCGCCTCGTCGGCCGGCACCTCGCGGTCGATGAACTCGCGCAGGCGCGCGATCTGCCGCACGCGGCTGCCCTTGATGAGGCCCAGGTGCACCACGATGGCATGCACCGGCTGGCCTTCGACGTCGATCACGACGTGCAGCAGCCCGCGTTGCTCGAAGCGGTGGTCGGAGATGTCCTGGTGGCCGGTGCGGATCACGGGCCAGCGCGTGAGCAGCGCATTGCCGTGCTCGCCATGGCGGGTGACGGCGTTGGTCTCGTAGACCGCGGTGTAGCCCTCGGGTGCGAGGAAGTCGGCCTGGGGCAGCTCGGGCCAGCGCGCGAAGCGGGCCGCAGCCTGGCGGTTCATCTTGCGCACCTCTTGCAGGCAGATGATGTCGGCATCGAGTTGTTCGATGGCGTGGCCGAGGTTGTGGATCTCCAGGCGCCGGGCGGGCCCGATGCCCTGCACACCCTTGTGGATGTTGTAGGTCGCGACCCGGAGGTTGTGCGCTGCGGATGCTGCCGGCTGGTTCATCGCGCAAATTCTGGCAGCAACAGAATGGCTTCGGCGTTCGACGGGGAAAAACAGGCATCGGCCGCCTCGCGGTACGGCAGCCATTTCCAGTCTGTGTGTTCGCGCGGATCGAGCCGGGGCGTCATTCGCTCGGGCACGCAGAGGCCGAACAGGTGCTCGGTGTTGTGCGTGATGCCGGGCTCGTAGCGCGCGCGCCAGCCCGGGTAGATCTCGTAGATGTTGCGCAGCTGCCAGTCGACCAGCTGCGAGGCCAGCACGGTGCCCTCGCCGCATTCGATGCCGGTTTCCTCGGCCACCTCGCGCGCCGCGGTGAGCGCGAGCGGCTCATCGACCGTGTCCTTGCTGCCGGTGACCGATTGCCAGAACTCGTTGGCATCGGCACGCCGGATCAGCAACACATCGAGCGCCGGCGTATGGATCACGACCAGCACCGATTCGGGAATCTTGAATGGCTTCACAGCAGTGTTCAGACGCCGCTGATGACCGCGTCGAGCGCAGCCACCAGGTCATTCGACGCCAGGCGCACATTGCCTTTCGCGGTGCCCAGGTCTTTCACCCGGAAAGGCGCGGTCATCTGAGGCAACGCAAAAAAAGTCTCGCCGTCCCATTGGACGAGCGGACACAGCCGGCGCGGCGCCTTGGCCGGCAGGTACTTCTGGGTGGTCAGCGGCATGACCAACCGCGTCGGCAACACGCCGAGCAGGTCGCTTTGCATGTCGACGCACCACGGGAATGCGGTGCGTTGGGCCTTGTCGGGATTGGCGTAAATGTCGAATTGCGCCACAGGTGCTTACCAGGGGCGAAAGTTTTCGCCGAAGATGCCGTGCGTCTCGACCAGCTCGTTCTGCGCAGCAATCCAGTCCTTGTATTCCTCGTTGAACTCGCGCTTGCGCTGCGCCATCGACTTCTGATTTTCAAGCGCTTCGAGCTCGGCAAAGCGCGCTGCAGAAACAAGAACGACCGCCACGCGGTCGTTCTTCATCACGTGCACCGGTTCGCGCTCGGCCTGGCCGAGGTAGTAGCCGAATCGGTTCTTGGCTTCGGTGGCGGTGATCTGCATGGCTGGCTCCGGGAAGTGATTAGCCATTTTAGCCAATCGCCCTGCCCGTGCCAACCTGCCGGTCTCAGGCCGCAGCTTGCGGCGTGTTGCGCAGCTTGATGTGCAGCTCGCGCAGCTGCTTCTCGTCGACCGGACTCGGCGCCTGCGTCAGCAGGTCTTGCGCGCGCTGGGTCTTGGGGAAGGCGATCACGTCGCGGATCGACTCGGCACCGGTCATCAGCATGACCAGGCGGTCCAGGCCGATGGCGATGCCGCCATGCGGCGGGGCGCCGTACTGCAGCGCGTCCAGCAGGAAGCCGAACTTGAGCTGCGCGTCCTCGGCGCTGATCTTCAGCGCGCGGAACACCTTGCTCTGCACTTCCTCGCGATGGATACGCACCGAACCGCCGCCCATCTCGATGCCGTTGAGCACCATGTCGTAGGCCTTGGCGATGCACTTCTCGGGGGCGGTGTCCATGAGGTCTTCATGGCCGTCCTTCGGTGCGGTGAACGGATGGTGCACGGCGCTCCAGCGCTGGCCTTCCTCGTCGAACTCGAACATCGGGAAGTCGACCACCCAGAGCGGTGCCCAGCGGTCGTCGAACAGGCCCGCCTTCTTGCCGAAGGCGCTGTGGCCGATCTTCACGCGCAGCGCGCCGATGGCGTCGTTGACGACCTTTTCCTTGTCGGCGCCGAAGAACAGGATGTCGCCGTTGCGCGCACCCGTCCGGGCGATGATCTCGGCCAGCGTGCCGTCGTCCAGGTTCTTCACGATCGGGCTTTGCAGGCCTTCGCGGCCGGCGGATGCGTCGTTGACCTTGATGTAGGCCAGGCCCTTGGCGCCGTAGATCTTGACGAATTCCTGATAAGCGTCGATTTCGCCGCGCGAGAGGCCGCCCTCGGCACCGCCGCCCGGCACGCGCAATGCGACCACGCGGCCATCCTTTTGCGTCGCGGCGTTCGAGAACACCTTGAACTCGACCCGCTTCATGAGCTCGGTGAGCTCGGTGAACTCGAGCTTCACGCGCAGGTCGGGCTTGTCCGAGCCGTACTTGAACATCGCGTCGCCGTAGGTCATGGTCGGGAACACCGGCAGGTCGATGCCCGCGGCGTTGCGGAACACGTTGCGGATCATCCCTTCGAACATCTCGCGGATTTCTTCTTCGGCGAGGAACGAGGTCTCGATGTCGATCTGCGTGAATTCGGGCTGGCGGTCGGCGCGCAGGTCTTCGTCGCGGAAGCACTTCACGATCTGGTAGTAGCGGTCGTAGCCGGCCACCATCAGCAGCTGCTTGAAGAGCTGGGGCGACTGCGGAAGCGCGAAGAAGCTGCCGTCGTGCACGCGGCTGGGCACGAGATAGTCGCGCGCGCCTTCGGGCGTGGACTTGCCCAGCATCGGCGTCTCGATGTCGATGAAGCCGTTGGCATCGAGGAACTTGCGCGTCTCCATCGTCACCTTGTAGCGCAGCATCATGTTGCGCTGCATGGCCGGGCGGCGCAGGTCGAGCACGCGGTGCGTGAGGCGGGTGGTTTCCGAGAGGTTGTCGTCGTCCAGCAGGAACGGCGGCGTGACCGAGGGGTTGAGCACCTTGAGCTCGTGGCACAGCACTTCGATCTTGCCGCTCTTGAGGCTGTCGTTGGTCGTGCCTTCGGGGCGCGAACGCACGAGGCCGGTGATCTGCACGCAGAACTCGTTGCGCAGGTTCTCGGCCACGGCGAAGGTGGAGGCGCGATCGGGGTCGCACACCACCTGCACATAACCTTCGCGGTCGCGCACGTCGATGAAGATCACGCCACCGTGGTCGCGGCGACGGTTGACCCAGCCGCAAAGGGTGACGGTCTGGCCCAACAGGGCTTCGGTCACAAGACCGCAATAGTGAGTACGCATGGCCATGGAGATGACTTCCGGCGCCGTCGTGGCGCGTTCGTTTTTATGAGTTGGGCTTGATCGCCACCGCGGAGGGGCCGCCTGGAACGACCACGCCCATCGAGACGATGTACTTGAGCGCTTCGTCCACGCTCATCTTCAGTTCGATGCAGTCGCTGCGCTTGAGCATCACGAAATAGCCGCCCGTGGGGTTGGGCGTGGTCGGCACGTAGACGCTGAGGAATTCCTCGGTGCCCAGGTGCTCGGCCACCTCGTTGCCCGGCGCGCCGGTCACGAAGGCAATGGTCCACACGTTCTCGCGCGGCCATTGGACCAACACCGCCGTGCGGAACGCGTTGCCGTTCTCGGAGAACAGCGTGTCCGAGACCTGCTTGACGCTCGAATAGATCGAGCGCACGACCGGAATGCGCCGCACCACGGCATCGCCCCAGCCGAGCAGGCGCTTGCCGACGAAATTGCTCGCAATGGCGCCGACCACCAGCAGGATGGCCAGCGTGAGCAGCACGCCGAGCCCGCGGATGTTGTTCTCGAACAGCCACTTCTGCCACATGACCGGCAGCACCCACAGCGTCTGGTCCAGCGTGTCGATGATCCACTTCAGCACCGCCAGGGTGATGAACAGCGGAACGATCACCAGCAAGCCGGAGAACAGCCATTTGCGCAGGGCGAGCATGGGGAGGCGTTTCAATCGCCGCTCTTGGCGGCAGGAGCCGGCGCGGGAGGGGGGGCCGCGGGTGCGGGCGCAGGGCTGGCCGCGGCGGGGGTGGAGGAAGAAGACTCGGCGGGCTTGGCGCCTTCGCTCGCAACGGGGGCGGTGGCGGGCTCGGCCTTCTTGCCGCTGCCTTCGCGGAAATCGGTCACGTACCAGCCCGATCCCTTGAGCTGGAATCCGGCGGCGGTGACCTGCTTTTCGAAGGCGCTGGCGCCGCACGCCGGGCACACCGTGAGGGGCGCGTCGGACATCTTCTGCAAAGCGTCCTTGGCAAAGCCGCAGGCGCTGCACTTGTAGGCGTAGATGGGCATGGGGAAATAGGGTCCAGAAAGCGGCGCAGCTGCCGCTCGCAAAGCCCTCGATTATAAGGGCCCACCCCGCCGCCCGGGCGGTTTCAGGCCGGCTCGGTGGCCAGTGGCCGGTGCGGCGTGTGAGTGTTCGCTACCCACTGCGGCAGAAGCGAACCGGCCGCCATGCCGGCGAACGAGGCCAGCACGCCGGCCAGCTGGGCCGGGAACACGGTGCCCCAAGGCAAGGCCAGGAACAGCAGCCAGGTGCCGATGCCGAGCAGGATCGACGCGATGGCGCCCTGCGTCGTGGCGCGGCGCCAGTAGAGGCCGCACACCAGCGGCACGAAGGCCCCCACCAGCGGCACCTGGTAGGCGCCCGAGACCAGTTCGTAGATCGGCGTGCCCTGCATGCGGATGGCGTAGGCCAGCACGGCGGCGCTGAACAGCAGCACCGTGATGCGCATGGTCCGGAGGTTCTCGCGGTCGGTGCCCGAGGGGCGGAACTGGCGCCAGATGTTCTCGGTGAAGGTGACGCTGGGCGCCAGCAGCGTGGCCGAGGCGGTCGACTTGATGGCCGACAGCAGCGCGCCGAAGAACAGCACCTGCATCACGAACGGCATCTTCTGCAGCACCAGCGTGGGCAGCACCTTCTGCGGATCTTCCTTGAGCAGCACGGCCACCTCCTCCGGCATGATCAGCAACGCGCTGGCCACCAGGAACATCGGCACGAAGGCAAACAGGATGTACGCCACCCCGCCGATCACCGGGCCGCGCTGGGCGGCCTTGACGCTGTTGGCCGACATCACGCGCTGGAACACGTCCTGCTGCGGAATGGAGCCCAGCATCATCGTGATGGCCGCGGCAAAGAAAAACACCATGTCGTGCCAGTTGGGCTCGGGCCAGAACTTGAAGAGATCCTTGCTGACCGCGAAGGCCACCACCTTGTCGGCGCCGCCGGCCATGTTGCCGGCAAACACCGCGATGATCGCCAGGCCGGCGACCAGGATGATCATCTGGATGAAGTCGGTCACCGCCACCGACCACATGCCGCCGAAGAGCGTGTAGGCCAGGATCGAGACCACCCCGATCACCATGCCCAGAGGAATGCTGATGGCGCCGGCCGACAGCACGTTGAACACCAGCCCCAGCGCCGTGACCTGCGCCGAGACCCAGCCCAGGTAGCTCAGCATGATGATCAGCGTGCAGGCCACCTCGACGCTGCGTCCATAGCGCTCGCGGTAGTAGTCGCTGATGGTCAGCAGCGTCATGCGGTAGAGCTTGCCCGCGAAGAACAGGCCCACCAGGATCAGGCAGGTGCCGGCGCCGAACGGGTCTTCGACCACGCCATGCAGGCCGCCCTCGATGAACTTGGCCGGGATGCCGAGCACCGTTTCGGACCCGAACCAGGTCGCGAAGGTGGTCGTGACGATCATGAAGAGCGGCAGATGCCGCCCCGCGATGGCGAAGTCGGTGGTGTTCTTCACCCGCTTGGCGGCATAGAGCCCGATGGCGATGGTGACCAGCAGATAGACGATGACCAACGTCAGCAGCACGGGGGAATCTCCTCTAGAACAACTTCACACGCACCAGCAATTGCATGGCGAGCAACCCCAATACAAAACCTATGCCACCGTAGATGATGGTCTGGAGCAACCTGTTGGTGCGTTTTTGCGCAGCCAACAGTTCCAGCAGTTCGCGGCGGTGATCGGGTGGCCGATTTTCCAGGAAATCGTGAAGCAATCGAGGTAGTTGCGGCAGCAATTTTGCATAGCGCGGCGCTTCGGCCTTGAGCTGCTGGAACAGCTTCTTCGGCCCGATCTGGTCGACCATCCACTTCTCGAGGAAGGGCTTGGCGGTGTGCCAGAGGTCGAGCTCGGGGTCGAGCTGGCGGCCCAGGCCCTCGATGTTGAGCAGCGTCTTCTGCAGCAGCACCAGCTGCGGCTGGATCTCGACATGGAAGCGCCGCGAGGTCTGAAAGAGCCGCATGAGCACCATGCCGAGCGAGATTTCCTTCAGCGGCCGGTCGAAGTACGGCTCGCAGACGGTGCGGATCGCCGCCTCCAGCTCGTCGATGCGCGTGCCTTCGGGCACCCAGCCGCTTTCCAGGTGCAATTCGGCCACGCGCTTGTAGTCGCGCCGGAAGAAGGCGACGAAGTTCTGCGCGAGGTATTCCTTGTCCGACTCGGTGAGCGTGCCGATGATCCCGAAGTCCAGCGAGATGTAACGCCCGAAGGTCTCCGGCGCCAGGCTCACCTGGATGTTGCCCGGGTGCATGTCGGCATGGAAGAAACCGTCGCGGAACACCTGCGTGAAGAAGATCGTGACGCCGTCGCGCGCGAGCTTGGGAATGTCGACACCGGCCGCGCGCAATCGGTCGAGCTGGGCGATGGGCACGCCGTTCATGCGCTCCATCACGATCACCTCGGGGTGGCAGAAGTCCCAGAACATCTCTGGGATCAGCACCAGGTCGAGCTCGGCCATGTTGCGGCGCAGCTGGGCCGCGTTGGCGGCCTCGCGCACCAGGTCGAGCTCGTCGTGCAGGTACTTGTCGAACTCGCCGACCACCTCGCGCGGCTTCAGGCGCTTGCCGTCGGGCGAGAGCTTTTCGACCCAGCCGGCCATCATGGCCATGAGCGCCAGGTCTTTCTCGATCACGCCGCGCATGTTGGGGCGCAGCACTTTCACAGCCACGTCGCGGATTTCGCCCTGGTTGGTGCGGATGGTCGCGAAGTGCACCTGCGCGATCGAGGCGCTGGCGATCGGCGTCTCGTCGAACTGCACGAATACGTCGCCCACCGGCCGGCGGAAAGCGCGCTCGATGGTCGCCACAGCCACGGCCGACGGGAACGGCGGCACGCGGTCCTGCAGGAAGGCGAGCTCGTCGGCGATGTCGGGCGGCAGCAGGTCGCGCCGGGTCGACAGCACCTGGCCGAACTTCACGAAGATGGGGCCCAACCGCTCGAGCGCCTCGCGCAGCCGCTGGCCGCGCGGCGCATCGAGGTTGCGGCCGATGGAGACCACGCGGGCCACCACGCGCAGCCAGGGCTTCTGGAAGCTCGTGAGCACGAGCTCGTCCAGACCGTAGCGCAGCGCGATCCAGACGATGAATACGCCGCGGTAGAAGCGCCTCATTCGGCCTGGCCCGCCGAACCGCCGGCCTTGGCCGTGCGGTCGCCGACGAACTGGCGCAGCGCCGTCACCACGCGCCGCACGCCATTGCCCAGGGTGTGCGCGGGCACGTCGCCGATCACGCGTGCGAGGTCGTCCTCGACGTCCCAGCGCACATGGTCGACCAGCCAGTTGACCTCGGCAGCCAGTTGCACGTCGCCGACGATCTGCACGGAGGGCTTGTCGCCGCGCAGCGTGGCGCGGGCGATCTCGAAGGGGGATTCGTCGGTGACGGTGAGCGTGAGTTCAGGCGTGGAACCGGGCGGCGCCAGGTCGAGCAGGCCGGCCGGCGTGGCCACCAGCTCCATGGTCACGAAGCGCCACTGGAAGCGCACCACCCTGCCCTGCTGGCGCAGCAACCGCTGCTGGGCCTCGGGCTCCTGCTGCAGCACATGGTTGAGGAACAGAACAGCGCGGTGCTGAATCTCGTGGACCGCCCAGTCCGGCGGCTGGAGGCGCTCGCCGACGCGGTTGAAGAGGTCGCCGAGAAAAGAAAAAGGGGACGATGGTGTGGCCATGTCCCCATTATCGTTTCTGTACGCGGCCCGGCGGCCGCGAACATCTGTCGTTTACTGCAGCGCTTGAACGCCGGCAACCAGCCAGCCGCCAGCGCCGCTGGTCGGCTTGGTCATGTTCCACACTTCGCGGAACGGACCCGGGCCTGCCGAGGCGTCCTCGCGGATCATGCCGGAGAACTCCACGCTCGCCATGTAGGCGTCGGGCAGCTCTTCGATGCCGAGCAGCTTGGCGTCGAGCATCACGACTTCGGTCTTGTTCGACGCACCACCGGTGTGGCTCGCACGGTCTGCCAGCTGCGTGCGGATTTCTTCGACCATCTCGTCGGTCATCATCGAACGCAGCATCGACACGTCGGCGCGGTCCCATGCGTCCTGCAGCGTCACGAAATTGCGCTTGGCGGCGCCAAGGAATCCGTCCACGTCGAAGCCCGTGGGGATGCCCCAGGACTGCGAACCACCGAGGGCGGAACCGATCATGCTGCCGCCCGCTGCGGCGCCTGCGGCCGAAAGGCTGCTGCCATGGCGGTCACCGTCGGCCGGCGTGGCATCGAAGGCGGTGGCCGAACGCTCCCATGGGCGTGCCGAAGCATCGTTGCCCACGTTGGCCGGGCTGTACTGCACCGGTGCGCTGGCATTCGCGGGGTTCCCGCCAGCGCCCTGGAAAGCGAAGCCGCCCTGGCCATTGGCACCGGCCGAAGCAGCCGAGCGCGCCTTGAAGATGCGCCACACCGCGAAGGCGGCGAACACCAGCAGACCGATCAGGAGGATGTTGCCGAAGCCGGCGCCCAGGCCCAGCGAATGTGCAAGCCATGCGAGGCCGAGGCCGGCGGCGAGACCGCCGAGCATCGCGCCCCAAGGACGCTTCGGTGCGGCGGCAGCGGGCGCGGGCGTCGCGGGCTTGGCGGCCGAGTTGGTCGCGTTCTGCTGCGCAGGGGCCGCCGGCGGCGTGGACTGGCGCTGCGTCACGTTGGACGACTGGCGGCCGAAGGACTTGCCGCCACCCACACGGGCGGCGTCTGCCTGCACGCTCACGAGCACCAACGCAGCTGCCAGGAACAAAGAACTCAAACTTTTCATGTCGTCTCCTCTAGAGCGAAAAATTCGCCTCATCAACACTTGATTCCAACATGCAGGGCAGCGATGCCACCCGTCATGTTGTGATAGTCCACATGTCCAAAACCGCCCTCTTTCATGAGGGTCTTGAGCTCCTCTTGCGAGGGATGCATGCGGATCGATTCGGCCAGGTAGCGATAGCTCGCGTCGTCGCCGGCCACGAGCTTGCCAAGGCGCGGCAGCACGTTGAAGGAGTACAAGTCGTAGGCCTTGGTGAGCGGCTTGGCGATCTTGGAGAACTCGAGCACCAGGAGCTTGCCGCGCGGCTTGAGCACGCGGTTCATTTCCTTGAGCGCGATGTCCTTGTGCGTCATGTTGCGCAGGCCAAAGGCCACGGTCACGACGTCGAAGTGGTCATCGGGAAACGGCAGCTTCTCGGCATCGCAGACCAGCGTGGGCAGCGCGACGCCGGCATCGAGCAGGCGGTCGCGGCCGGTGCTCAGCATGGCTTCGTTGATGTCGGTGTGGACCACCCGGCCGGTGGCGCCGACCTTCTTCGAGAAGGCAAGCGCGAGGTCGCCGGTGCCGCCCGCGATGTCGAGCACGCGCGAGCCTTCGCCCACGTTCGCCACCATCACGGTGTAGGCCTTCCAGGCGCGGTGCAGGCCCACCGACATCAGGTCATTCATGACGTCGTAGCGCGAAGCTACAGAGTCAAAGACGCCGCGGACACGTTGCGCCTTCTCGCTTTCGTCGACTTTCTCAAAGCCGAAGTGGGTTGTACTCATGCAACCGATGTTAGGCCGGAAGCCTACACATCAAGGCGACGACCCCGCGCCCACGGGGGCATTTGTTGCTTTTTCTTCAAACGAAGAAGCCCTGCAACGCGCGCACCTGCTGCCTGCAGAGCTATCTTTTCAATAGCACCGAAGAAATCCGAAGCATCAGTGGCTGCTGCACGCAGACCCGCCCTTGTCGATCATGGGCGCATCGCGATCGACACCCGCTTCGGCGAGCCGGCGCTCGTACTGCGCCCACAGGTCGCCTTGGTTCGCGCCGAGTTCGTAGAGCAGGTCCCACGAGTAGATGCCGGTATCGTGGCCGTCGCTGAAGGCCGGCTGCACGGCGTAGTTGCCGACGGGTTCCAGCCCGACGAGTTCGACATCGCGCTTGCCCGTCTGCAGCACCTCCTGGCCCGGGCCATGGCCCTGCACTTCGGCGGAGGGCGAGTAGATGCGCATGAGCTCGAACGGAATGCGGAAGGTCGCGCCGTCCGAGAAGCCCACTTCGAGCACACGCGACTGGCCGTGCACGGTGATTGATTGCGGCGTCGGTGCGCCCGGTTTCAAGCCTGCCATAGCGGTATTCGGTGTTCCGTTCGGAAAATTCTCGGGAGGCGCGCAGTATGCCGTGCGGCTGTGCCCGCATGCGCCTCGGCCCACGAATACCAGCGCTTAGCATCACGGCATGAAGACACGTCAACGCCATCGATCACCGCGCCCGAACTGGGCGGCCCTTGCCCTCTGCGCTGCGCTGGCAACAGGCTCCGTCATGCCGGCGCATGCCTTCCTCGGCCTGCTCGGCAAGGCAGCAGGCAAGGCCGCAACCGCCGGCAAGGCGGCGGGCACGGCCGGCAAGGGTGCTGCGGTGGGTGCAGGCGCCGTCGCTGCCGAGAGCGCAACGGGCGTGGCGGGTGTTGCCGGCAAAGGCGCAGCAGCACTGGGCGACGATGCGGCGCATGCCGCACAGTTCGGGACGCGGTCCGCAGGGCCCGAATTCAGCGCGGTGAATGCCGCACTGCCACCCGAGGTCGCCGCCTATCTCGCCAAGCCCGCGAAGGACCTGACACCCAAGGACACCTCGCGGATGATGGACAGCTACCGCCAGATGGTCGAACGCGCGGGCAAGAGCGGCGACTTCACAGCGGTCGAGCGCCTGCCCACGTCGGCGGGCACGGGCCGCACGCTGCCGGTGAACGAAACGACGGCCAAGCCGGCTCCATCGGCGCCCAGGACCGATGCAACAGCGGCATCGTCGAGCGTGCCGTCCGCGCTGCCCATTCACGCACTGCGCGTGCTGGCGCATGCATCGAATGCGGGCAACCGTGAGGCCCAGGCCGAACTGGATCGCGTGTGCCGCGACGGCAGCGCGGCATCCAAGCGCTTCTCGATGGAAATGCGCGCAACACCCGAATTCAAGGAAAGCTGCGCGAACCGAAAACTGGCGGCAACCCGCACGGCCTCCGCGCGCTGAGCGCGAACGGCCTCGCTCTCAGTCCTGCAGCAACGCCAGCCGACGGACCATCTCCGCCTCCAGCTTCGGCAGCAGCGCCTGCACATCCGCCACGCGATCGACCGGTGCCGCGCGCTGAGCGGCCGCCCAGAACGGCGAAGGAAAGTGGCTGTCCCATTCGAAGCGCGCGATCACGTGCCAGTGCAGGTGCGGCACCATGTTGCCGAGCGCGGCGAGGTTGATCTTCGTGGGCTTCAACTGCTCGCGCAGGCATTGCTCGACCACCGTCACCGCCTCCATGCACAGCACACGGTCCGCGGCGTCGAGGTCTGAAAACTCCGGCGCGTGCTCGCGCCAGATCACACGGTAGAAAGCCGGAAAGCCCACCTCTTCCGCATGGATCACGCGCACCTTGGCGCCCTCGAACACCACGCGGCCACCCGGCCCCTCGCAGAAGGGGCAGCCTGGATGCACCGTCATACCAGCACCCGCTCGATGCCGCCGTGGTTGGCGGCGGCCACGTACTTCGGCATCCAGTCGTCGCCGAGGATCTTGTTGGCCATCTCGACCACGATGTAGTCGGCTTCGAGCAGGCCATTGTTCAGGTCGTTGCCGTAGCGCGAGAGGCCCTGCAGGCAACTCGGGCAGCTGGTGAGGATCTTCACGTTGTCCTTGGCACCTACAGCGCCGCTCTCGCGCAGTTCGGCCTCGCCCTTCTTCAGTTCTTCTTCCTTGCGGAAACGGATCTGCGTGGAGATGTCCGGCCGCGACACGCCCAGCGTGCCCGACTCGCCGCAGCAGCGGTCGTTCTTGAGCACGTTGTCGCCCACCAGCGCCTTCACCGTCTTCATCGGGTCCTGCAGCTTCATCGGCGAGTGACACGGGTCGTGATAGAGATAGCCGCCACCGCCCGCACCGGCGAGCGTGATGCCCTTTTCGAGCAGGTATTCGTGGATGTCGATGATCCGGCAACCCGGGAAGATCTTGTCGAACTGGTAGCCCTGCAGTTGGTCGTAGCAGGTGCCGCAGCTCACCACCACCGTCTTGATGTCCAGGTAGTTGAGCGTGTTGGCCACGCGGTGGAAGAGCACGCGGTTGTCCGTGATCATCTTCTCGGCCTTGTCGAACTGGCCGCTGCCGCGCTGCGGATAGCCGCAGCACAGGTATCCCGGTGGCAGCACCGTCTGCACGCCCGCATGCCAGAGCATCGCCTGCGTGGCCAGGCCCACCTGCGAGAACAGCCGCTCCGAACCGCACCCCGGGAAGTAGAAGACAGCCTCGGTTTCCGACGTGGTCGCCTTCGGGTCGCGAATGATCGGCACGTAGTCCGCATCCTCGATGTCCAGCAGCGCGCGCGCCGTCTTCTTCGGCAGGTTGCCCGGCATCTTCTTGTTGATGAAGTGGATCACCTGCTCCTTGATCGGCGCCGGCCCCAGCGTGGCCGGCGGCGCGGCGGTCTGCTTCTTCGCGAGGCCGCGCAGCAGGTCGTTGGCCAGGCGCTGCGCCTTGAAGCCAATGCCCACCATGCCCGCGCGCACCGCCTTGATGGTCTGCGGGTTGGTCGCGTTGAGGAAGAACATCGCGGCCGCATTGCCGGGCCGGAAGCTCTTCTGGCCCATCTTGCGCAGCAGGTTGCGCATGTTCATCGACACGTCGCCGAAGTCGATCTTCACCGGGCAGGGCGTCAGGCACTTGTGGCACACGGTGCAGTGATCGGCGACGTCCTCGAACTCTTCCCAGTGCTTGATGCTGATGCCGCGCCGGGTCTGCTCTTCATAGAGGAAGGCTTCGACCAGCAGCGAGGTCGCGAGGATCTTGTTGCGCGGGCTGTAGAGCAGGTTGGCGCGCGGCACGTGCGTGGCGCACACCGGCTTGCATTTGCCGCAGCGCAGGCAGTCCTTCACGCTGTCGGCGATGGCGCCGATATCGCTCTGCTGCATGATCAGCGACTCGTGCCCCATGAGGCCGAAGCTCGGCGTGTAGGCGTTGGTCAGGTCGGCATGCAACGTGACCGCCTCGCCCGCCGGTGCACGCAGCAGCTTGCCCTTGTTGAAGCGGCCTTCGGGGTCGACACGGGCCTTGTATTCGGTGAAGGGGCGCAGCTCTTCGTCGCTAAGGAATTCGAGCTTGGTGATGCCGATGCCGTGCTCGCCCGAAATCACGCCGTCCAGGCTGCGCGCCAGCGCCATGATGCGCACCACCGCGGCATGCGCGGTCTGCAGCATGTCGTAGTTGTCGCTGTTCACCGGGATGTTGGTATGCACGTTGCCGTCGCCCGCGTGCATGTGCAGCGCGACCCACACGCGGCCCTTGAGCACGCGCTGGTGGATGGCGGTGCACTCCGCCAGGATCGGCGCGAACTCGGCGCCCGAGAAAATCTCCTGCAGCGGTTGGCGCAGCTGCGTCTTCCAGCTCGCACGCAGCGAGTGGTCCTGCAGTTGCGGGAACAGCGCATCGACGTTCTGCAGCCAGCCGGCCCAGAGCGCCCGCACCTCGTGCACCAGCGCCACGGCCTGCGCCACGCGGTCTTCGAGCAACTCGGCCGCCGGAATCTCGTGCGCGTCGTCAGTCTTGCCCAGCGGCAGGTTGCCGCGCGTGAGGAAGGTTTCGAGCTCGTCGGTGAGCGCGAGCTTGTTCTGCAGCGACAGTTCGATGTTGATGCGCTCGATGCCGTCGCTGTACTCGGCCATGCGCGGCAGCGGGATCACCACGTCTTCGTTGATCTTGAAGGCGTTGGTGTGCTTGCTGATGGCAGCCGTGCGCTTGCGGTCCAGCCAGAACTTCTTGCGCGCCTCGGGGCTGATGGCGATGAAGCCTTCGCCGCTGCGCGAGTTGGCGATGCGCACCACCTCGGAGGTGACGCGCGCCACCGCATCGGCGTCGTCGCCCGCGATGTCGCCGAACAGCACCATCTTCGGCAGGCCGCCGTGCTTCTTCGATTTCGTGGCGTAGCCGACAGCCTTCAGATACCGGTCGTCCAGGTGTTCGAGGCCGGCCAGCAGCACGCCCGAGCGCTTCTGCTCGGCGAACATGAAGTCCTTGATCTCCACGATGCTGGGCACTGCGTCCTTCGCGTTGCCGAAGAATTCGAGGCACACGGTGCGCGTGTGCGCAGGCATCTTGTGCACCACCCAGCGGCAGCTGGTGATGAGGCCGTCGCAGCCCTCCTTCTGGATGCCCGGCAGGCCCGAGAGGAACTTGTCGGTCACGTCCTTGCCAAGGCCTTCCTTGCGGAAGGTCTTGCCGGGAATGTCGAGCTGCTCGGTGCGCAGTTTGGTCTTGCCGTCGGCTGCGAAATACTGGAGTTCGAACACGGCGCGCTCGGCATCGTGGATCTTGCCCAGGTTGTGCCCGATGCGCGTGACTTCGAGCCATTCGGCCTGCGGCGTCACCATGCGCCACGAGGCCAGGTTGTCCAGCGCCGTGCCCCAGAGCACAGCCTTCTTGCCGCCCGCATTCATCGCGACGTTGCCGCCCACGCACGAAGCTTCGGCGGAGGTCGGATCGACCGCAAACACGAAGCCAGCGCGCTCGGCCGCATCGGCCACGCGCTGCGTGACGACGCCGGCTTCGGTCCAGATGGTCGGCACGGGGTCGGCAAGCCCGGGCAGCGAGATGTGCTCGACCTCGGTCATCGCCTCGAGCTTCTCGGTGTTGATGACGACGCTGTTCCAGGTCAGCGGAATCGCGCCGCCGGTGTAGCCGGTGCCGCCGCCGCGCGGAATGATGGTCAGGCCCAGCTCGATGCAGCCCTTCACCAGCAGCGCCATCTCCGCCTCGGTGTCGGGGCACAGCACGACGAAGGGGTACTCCACGCGCCAGTCGGTCGCATCGGTCACGTGCGACACGCGCGAGAGGCCGTCGAACTTGATGTTGTCCTTGGCGGTGAGCCGGCCCAGCACCCGCGTGGCCTTGCGGCGGAGGGCTGCGACGTCGCGGAACTTGGTGTCGAAGGCGGCAACCGCATCGCCCACCAGCGCGGTGAGCTCGCCGACCAGCTGGTCGCGCGGCATGTCGCTGTCGGGGGTGCGGCGCTTCTGGACTTCGGCCAGGCGGTGCTTGAGCGCCTCGACCAACTGGCCGCGGCGGCGCGGATTGTCGAGCAGGTCGTCAACGAGGTAGGGGTTGCGCTGCACCACCCAGATGTCGCCCAGCACCTCGTAGAGCATGCGCGCCGATCGGCCGGTGCGGCGCTCGGCGCGCAGGGTCTGCAGCAGTTCCCAGCCGCGTTCGCCCAGCAGGCGAATCACGATCTCGCGATCGGAGAAGCTGGTGTAGTTGTACGGGATCTCGCGCAGTCGGACAGGCTCTGCGGCCTGTGCCAACAGCGTATTCAACGCGGTCGGAGCATTCATCGGGTGGGGCCCTTGGCCAGGCGCTGCGCGCCCATGTAGCCGGGGGGGTGGATTTTAGGGCAGGGCTTGGGGTCTTGCCTCGCCGTTCTGGCGTTGCCCTTGTGCTAGGAGCGCGCTCGACTTGGGGGCGCCCGTCGTGAGGTTGATGCTGCTGCCCTCACCCCTGCCCTCTCCCAGAGGGAGAGGGAGTAATACGGGGAGTCGGGTCCGGGAAGGAGTGATCGACGACAGCGCTGACTGCGGCGATGGGTGCTGTGCCCTTGGGCGGCCGTTGAGGCACCGCCGAGCAGCGCAGCGACGGGCGGATCAGGGCTCGCCGCTGTTTGAGCCGAAGGCGAGTTCGGCGAGACCCCGCCCGTCGCGAGCAGCGCAGGGAAGCCGCGAAGCGGCCGGTGACGTCGGCCGCCCAAGGGCACAGCACCCATCGCCGCCCCCCGGCAACCAAAAAAATCAGAACAGCACGCGACTCCGAATAGTCCCGTTCACCTTCGCCAGCTTCTCCAGCGCCAGGTCCGATGAGGCGGCGTCGATGTCGGTCACGACATACCCGACCTTCTCGTTCGTCTGAAGGAATTGCGAAGAGATATTGATGTTGTTGTCCGAAAAGATCTTGTTGATCTCCGACAGCACACCCGGCACGTTCCGGTGAATGTGCAGCAACCGGTGCTTCCCAGGATGCGCAGGCAGCGCCACCTCGGGGAAATTGACCGAGGAAGTCGAAGTGCCGTTGTCGCTGTACTTCACCAGCTTCTCGGCCACTTCCAGCCCGATGTTGGCCTGCGCCTCCATCGTCGAGCCACCGATGTGCGGCGTGAGGATCACGTTATCCAGCCCGCGCAGGGGCGACAGGAACTCGTCCTTGTTGCTGCGCGGCTCCACCGGGAACACGTCGATCGCGGCGCCCAGAAGCTTCTTTTCCTTCAGCGCACCGGCCAGTGCATCGATCTCGACCACGGTTCCGCGCGAGGCGTTGATGAGGATAGCCCCCGGCTTCATCGCGGCGATCTCGGCCGCGCCGATCATCCATTGCGTGGCCTGCGTCTCGGGCACGTGCAGCGTCACGATGTCGCTCTGCGCGAGCAGCTGATGCAGGTCGCGCACCTGGCGCGCATTGCCCAGCGGCAGCTTGGTGACCACGTCGAAGAACGCCACATGCATGCCCAGCGCCTCGGCCAGCACCGACAGCTGCGCGCCGATCGAGCCGTAGCCCACGATGCCCAGCGTCTTGCCGCGGATTTCGTAGGCGTTGTCGGCCGACTTGAGCCAGCCGCCGCGGTGCGCCACCGCGCTCTTCTCGGGCACGCCGCGCAGCAGCAGGATCGCTTCGGCCAGCACCAGTTCGGCCACCGAGCGCGTATTCGAATAGGGGGCATTGAACACCGCCACGCCATGCTCGCGGGCCGCGTCCAGGTCGACCTGGTTGGTGCCGATGCAAAAGCAACCTGCCGCCACCAGCTTGTGGGCCGCGGCAAACACATCGGCCGTCAGCTGCGTGCGCGAGCGGATGCCCAGGAAGTGAACGTCGGCGATCTTCGCCTTGAGTTCGGCGTCGGGCAGCGCGCCCGGCAGCGACTCGATGTTGGTGTAGCCGGCGGCGCGCAGCACCTCCACGGCCGAGGGGTGGATGCCCTCGAGCAAGAGGAACTTGATCCTGCTTTTGTCGAGGGAGGTTTTGCTGCTCATGGCGGTCTCGCAAAGGGCCCTGGCCGTGGCGACAAGCTGGGCCAAAAAAGGGAGGGCGATGCTAGCATGGTGCGGCGCAGCATGCAGGCCCGCAACCCGCGCCGAGCTTGATGCCAAAGGGGTTTCCCCGATTGGAAGATGACAGCGGTCCGTGCGCCAATGTGACGCGGCTGTGTCATCCACATGCCCTAGCATCCGCGCTTTCATTTTCCCTTCAGGAGTCTTCATGCGATTCAAGACGCTCGCGCTGGCATCGGCGCTGGCCGCGACCACGCTGTTCAACGTGGCCCAGGCCCAGACCGAAATCCAGTGGTGGCATTCCATGACTGCCGTCAACAACGAGTGGGTCAACGACCTGGCCAAGCAGTTCAACGAGAGCCAGAAGGAATACAAGATCGTGCCGACCTTCAAGGGCACGTACGACGAATCCATGACGGCCTCCATCGCGGCCTTCCGCTCGGGCAACGCACCGCACATCCTGCAGGTGTTCGAAGTGGGCACCGCCACCATGATGGCCAGCAAGGGCGCCGTCATCCCGGTGGGCCAGGTCATGAAGGACGCGGGCGAGAAGTTCGACCCGGCCGCCTACATCCCCGCCGTGGCCGGCTACTACACCGCCCCCAACGGCCAGATGCTGAGCTTCCCGTTCAACAGTTCGACCACGGTCTTCTATTTCAACAAGGACGCCTTCAAGGCGGCAGGCCTCCCCACCGACAAGGCACCGTCGACCTGGCCCGAAGTGGTGGCTGCGGCCGCCAAGCTCAAGGCCAGCGGCCACAAGTGCCCGTTCACCACCGCCTGGCAGAACTGGACCCAGCTCGAGAGCTTCTCGGCCTGGCACAACGTGGAATTCGCGACCAAGGCCAACGGCCTGCAGGGCCTGGACACGCGCCTGAAGGTCAACTCGCCGCTGCACCAGCGCCATGTGGAGAACCTGGCCAGCATGGCCAAGCAGGGCCTGTTCATCTACAAGGGCCGCGGCAACGTGCCTGAGGCCTCGTTCGTCTCGGGTGAGTGCGCCATGATCAACACCTCGTCGGGCTTCTACGGCAACGTGGCCAAGAACGCCAAGTTCGCCTACGGCCTGGCACCCCTGCCTTACTACCCGGACGTGCCGGGCGCACCGCAGAACACCGTGATCGGCGGCGCGAGCCTGTGGGTCATGTCGGGCAAGAAGCCGGCCGAGTACAAGGGCGTGGCCAAGTTCTTCAGCTTCATCTCGACGCCTGAAGTGCAGTCCGCCAGCCACAAGCGCACCGGCTACCTGCCGGTGACCACCGCCTCGTACAAGCTCACCGAGGACTCGGGCTTCTACAAGCAGAACCCCGGCACCGACGTGGCCGTGACGCAGATGATCCGCAAGGTCACCGACAAGAGCCGCGGCATTCGCCTCGGCAACTACGTGCAGATCCGCGCCATCGAGGACGAAGAGCTCGAACAGGTCTGGAACGGCAAGAAGACCGCCAAGGAAGCGCTCGACGCCATCGTGACGCGCGGCAACGAGCAACTGGAACGCTTCCAGAAGGCGAACAAAAGCTAACGATTGAAGGCCGGGCTCTCTGTGTCCGGCTAATATCGCCCGCCCCCGTTCGCTCTTGCAACAGAGCGGGCCGGGCGGGATTTTTTATTCAGAGGGATCATGGAAAAACGCGTTTTCTTTCGCTCGGGCTGGTTGCCCTGGCTGCTGCTGACGCCGCAGATGGCGGTGATCCTCGTGTTTTTCTTCTGGCCGGCGGGGCAGGCCATCCTGCAGTCGCTGCAGCAGCAGGACGCGTTCGGCACCTCGGTCGAATTCGTCGGCTTCGACAACTTCAGGCACCTGTGGGGCGACTCGAGCTACGCCGCGTCGTTCAAGACGACGGCCGTGTTCTCGGTGCTGGTGGCGAGCATCGGCATCAGCCTGTCGCTGCTCCTCGCCGTGTTCGCCGACCGCATCACGCGCGGCGGCACCTTCTACAAGACCATGCTGATCGTGCCCTACGCCGTGGCGCCCGCCGTGGCGGCCGTGCTCTGGGTCTTCATGTTCTCGCCCTCGCTGGGCGTGGTGGCCTATGCGCTGGGCAAGATCGGCATCGACTGGAACCACCTGCTCGACTCGGGCCACGCCATGACGCTGATCGTGATGGCCTCGGTGTGGAAGCAGATCTCCTACAACTTCCTGTTCTTCCTGGCGGGCCTGCAGTCCATCCCGAGGTCGCTGATCGAGGCCGCGGCCATCGATGGCGCGCGCCCGTGGCGCCGTTTCTGGACGGTGCAGTTCCCGCTGTTGTCGCCCACCACCTTCTTCCTCCTGGTGATCAACGTGGTGTACGCCTTCTTCGACACCTTCGCGATCGTCGATGCGGCCACCCAAGGCGGCCCGGGACAGGACACCACCATCCTGGTCTACAAGGTCTATCACGACGGCTTCAAGAGCCTGGACCTGGGCGGCTCGGCCGCACAGTCGGTGGTGCTGATGGTGATCGTGGTGGCGCTGACGGTCATCCAGTTCCGCTACGTCGAGAAGAAAGTGCAGTACTGATGAAGCAACAAGAAAAAACCGAACTCGGCGGAGCGCAACATGGTTGAGCGGCGCGGAACGCAGGGCATCCTGGCCCACGTCATCATGATCCTGGGCGTCTTCATCGTCGCCTTCCCGCTCTACCTGGCGTTCGTGGCCTCCACGCACACCGCGCAAGAGATCGTGCAGGCGCCGATGCCGCTGCTGCCCGGCGCCAACATCGTCGACAGCTACAAGGGCGCGCTCTTCGGGCGCGAGAACAGCGCGGGCTCCAACGCCCCCGTGGCCCACATGATGTGGGTGAGCTTCGTGACGGCAATGGTGATTGCCATCGGCAAGATCTCCATCTCGCTGCTGTCGGCCTTCGCCATCGTCTACTTCCGCTTTCCGTTCAAGAAGATCTGCTTCTGGGCCATCTTCGTGACGCTGATGCTGCCGGTGGAGGTGCGCATCCTGCCCACCTACAAGGTGCTGTCGGACCTGAACATGCTGAACACGTACGCGGGCCTCACGGTGCCGCTGATCGCGTCGGCCACGGCGACCTTCCTGTTCCGCCAGTTCTTCCTCACGGTGCCCGACGAGCTCACCGAGGCCTCGCGCATGGACGGCGCGAGCCCCATGCGCTTTTTCTTCGACGTGCTGCTGCCCTTGTCGAAGACCTCGATTGCGGCGCTGTTCGTGATCCAGTTCATCTACGGCTGGAACCAGTACCTCTGGCCGCTGCTGGCGACCACGAGCGAAGACATGTACCCCGTGGTGGTCGGCATCAAGCGAATGATTGCCGGCGGCGACGGGCAGAACGAATGGAACGTCGTGATGGCCACCGCCATCCTCGCGATGCTGCCGCCCGCGCTGGTGGTGGTGCTGATGCAAAAGTGGTTCGTCAAGGGCCTTGTGGACACTGAAAAATAAGTTATGGCTGCACTCTCCCTACGCAACGTCATCAAGCGCTACGGCCACGGGCCGAAGGCCAACCAGGTCATCCACGGTGTGAGCGCCGAGATCGCCGACCATGAATTCGTCGTGATCGTCGGGCCTTCGGGCTGCGGCAAATCGACGCTGCTGCGCATGGTGGCCGGCCTGGAGGAAATCTCGGCCGGCGAAATCTTCATCGGAGGGCGCGTGGTGAACGACCTCGAACCCTCCGAGCGCGACATCGCCATGGTGTTCCAGAACTACGCGCTCTACCCGCACATGAGCGTCTTCGCCAACATGGCCTACGGCCTGAAGATCGCCAAGGTGCCCGTGCCCGAGATCAAGGTGCGCGTGGACAAGGCGGCCAAGATCCTCGAACTGGCCCACCTGCTCGAGCGCAAGCCCCGCGAGCTCTCCGGCGGCCAGCGCCAGCGCGTGGCCATGGGCCGTGCCATCGTGCGCCAGCCGCAGGTGTTCCTGTTCGACGAACCGCTGTCGAACCTGGACGCCAAGCTGCGCGCGCAGACGCGCCTCGAAATCCAGAAGCTGCACCGCGAACTCGGCATCACCTCGCTCTTCGTCACGCACGACCAGGTCGAGGCGATGACGCTGGCACAGCGCATCATCGTGATGAACGGCGGCGTGATGGACCAGTTCGCCACGCCCGAAGAGGTCTACAACCGCCCCGCCACCACCTTCGTGGCGAGCTTCATCGGCTCGCCGCCGATGAACCTGCTCAGGCACGCACCCGGCGTGCGTGCGGGCCAGATCCTGGGCATCCGCCCCGAGCACATGAAGCTCGACGAAAACGGCTGGACGGTGCAGGTCGAGCAGGTCGAACTGCTGGGCGCCGAGCGCCTGGTGTACGGCCGCATCGGCGAGGAGCAGATCATCATGCGCACCGACGAAGGCGATCACCCGCCGGTCGCGGGCGACACGGTGAAAATCGCAGCCCGCGAGGACAAGCTGCACTGGTTCGACGCCGGATCGGGCAAACGCGCAGACTGACGATGGCCGAACGCAGCCCCTGGCCCTACCCCCGCTGGGTCGCGCACCGCGGCGCCGGCAAGCTGGCGCCTGAAAACACGCTTGCCGCCTTCCGCTTCGGCGCGGCGCACGGCTACCGCATGTTCGAGTGCGATGCCAAGCTCAGCGCCGACGGCGTGCCCTTCCTGATGCACGACGCCACGCTGGAACGCACCACCAATGGCCACGGCATCGGCGGCCAGCAACCCTGGAGCGCGCTTTCGCAGCTCGACGCGGGCGGCTGGCATTCGCGCGCCTTCGCAGGCGAGCCGCTGCCCACGCTGGAAAACCTGGCCCGCTTCTGCCTGGCGAACGGCTACCTGCTCAACATCGAGATCAAGCCCACGCCCGGCGCCGAGCGCGAGACCGGCGAGGTCGTGGCGCGCGAAGCGGCCCGTCTCTGGCAGGGCGCGGCCATTGCGCCGCTGCTCACCTCGTTCCAGGTCGAGTCGCTCAAGGGCGCCGCAGCCACGCAGCCCGAACTGCCGCGCGGCCTGCTGCTCGACACGCTGTGGAACGGCTGGGTCCACACCGCGCGCGACCTGGGCTGCCAGGCCGTCGTCTGCAACCACGCGCTGTGGGATGCCGCGACCGTCGCGCAGGTGCACGGCCCAGGCATGCGATCGCTGAGCTACACCGTCAACGACGACTGGGCCGCGCAGCGGCTCATCGCGCTGGGCACCGACGGCATCATCACGGACCGGGTCGACCTGTTCAGTCCCGCCGGCTGAGGCTGCCACCGGCAGCAGCTGCACTTCTTACCGGTTCTTACGAGGTGGCGGCTTCTATGATGCGGCCATGAAACGGACCTCTCGCCTGGCGGGCTTCTGCCTTCCCGCCTTCCTGGCCCTGCTGGCCCTGTTGATGTGCGGTGGCGCCATCGCGCAGCCGGATGCCAGCATGAACGCCGGCAACGGCAATCCCAACAACACAGCCAATACCGCCGCAGCAGCAGCGCCGGCGCCCACCATCGCCGAGCTGCGCGCGCAATTCGCCAAGGCTGCGCCCGTGCCCGGGGCCACAGCCGCTGCAGGCACCGCAACCAATGGCGAGGACGATGCGCGCAAGCAGCTTGCGCAGATCAACGACATCGGCTTGCAGGCCGACAAGTTCGTCGCCGCCCGCACCGGCGACCTGGCCGACCTGAACGCGCGGCTGGGCGAACTGGGCAACCCGCCTGCCGCCGGCGCCACCGAAGATCCCAACATCACGCGCCAGCGTGCGCAACTGACCAAGGAGCGCAATGCGCTCGACGCCGACATCCGCCTTGCCAAGCTGCTGTCGATCGACGTGCGCCAGCGCGCCGCCGACCTGGTGCTGCAACGGCGCCAGCAGTTCGAGGCCGAGCTCACCAGCCGCGCCGCCTCGCCGCTCACCGGCACCTTCTGGAACGATCTGCGCGAGGCCTGGCCCGACGACATCGCCCGGCTGCAGGCCATAGGGTCGGCGCTCGGCGACGGGTTCGAAGAGGCATGGCAGCCCGAGAGCCGCACGGCGGTGATCGCCGCGCTCGTCGGCGCCCTGCTGCTCGCATGGCTGGGCGTCTGGGCCGCCGAACGCGGGCTGACGCGCCTGGCGATGCGCGTGCTTCCCGCCGGGCGGCTGCGCCGCTCGCTGCTGGTGATCGCCATCGTCGCGAGCCACGTGCTCCTGGTCGCGGTGGCTGCGCACGGCTTCGTGGAAGTGCTCAAGGCCCATGCGACCTGGGATGCGCAGGCGCGCAAGGCGCTGCAATCGACGGCGCAGGCGCTGACCTTCATGGCGTTCGTCATCGGCCTGGGGCGCGCGCTGCTGGCGGCGGCCCGTCCGTCCTGGCGCCTGCCGCCCATTCCCGACGCCACGGCCAAGCGCCTGTCGGTGCTGCCGTGGCTGGTGGCATTGGTGGCCGCGCTCGCCTGGACGCCCGCGGAGATCAACGCGCTCATCGACGCCAGCTTCGCCGCCGTGGTGACCACGCATGTGCTGACGGCGCTGCTGCTCACCGCGCTGATCGGCATCGTCGTCTATCGCCTGAAGGCGCTGCGCGCCGACGCGCCCGAGGCCGGGCTGCCCGAGCGGCCGATGTGGGTCGGCCTGCTGGTCGCGCTGATCGGCGCGCTGGTCATCGCGATCTGGGTGCTGGTGGCCGTGGGCTATGTGGCGCTCGCGAGCTTCCTGGCCTCGCAGCTCACCTGGAGCGGCATCGTGGCCGCGGCGTTCTACGTGCTGTTCAAGTTCGCCGACGACCTGTTCATGGCGCTGGTGTCCTCGCGCAGCGCGTTCGGCCAGAAGCTGCAGAAAAGCTTCAACCTGGCGCCGCAGACCCTGGACCAGGCCTCCACCGTGCTTTCGGGGCTGAGCCGGGTCGGCCTGTTCTTCTACATGCTGATCGCACTGGCCGCGCCACTGGGCACCGGGCCGGGCGAGGTGTTCCAGCGCAGCGGCAAGTTCGGCACCGGCGTGAAGGTGGGCGAGTTCCAGCTGGTGCCGGGCGCCATCTTCAGCGCCATCGCGGTGGCGGTGGTCGGCTTCATCGTGCTGCGGGTGTTCAAGCGCTGGCTCGAGCGCAGCTACCTGCCCAACACAAAGCTGGAGCCGGGCATGCAGAGCTCGCTCACCACGCTGCTGGGCTACGTGGGCGGCATCATGGTGATCGCATTCGCACTCTCCGCCCTGGGCATCGGCATCGAGCGCATCGCGTGGGTGGCGAGCGCGCTGTCGGTGGGTATCGGCTTCGGGCTGCAGGCGATCGTGCAGAACTTCATCTCGGGGCTGATCCTCCTGGCTGAACAGCCGGTGAAGGTAGGCGACTGGGTCGTGCTGGGCACGGCCGAAGGCGACGTGCGGCGCATCAACGTCCGCGCCACCGAAATCGTGCTGGGCGACCGCTCGACGCTGATCGTGCCGAACTCGGAGTTCATCACCAAGACCGTCCGCAACATGACGCTGTCGAATGCCGAAGGCCGTGTGCTTATTCGCCTGCCGATGCCGCTGACCACCGATGCGCAGCGCGTGCGCGACCTGATCCTGGAAGCCTGCCGCGCGCACGAAGGCGTGCTGGAAACGCCGGCGCCCTCGCTCACGCTGGAAGGCATCGAGAACGGTCTCCTGATCTTCCAGGCCATCGCCTATGTGGCGAGCCCGCGCCTGGCGGGCGGCGTGCGCAGCGACCTTTTGTTCGTGATCCTCGACGAACTCAAGAAGGCCGGGCTGCCGATGGCCACACCGACCACCTTCATGATGGCACCCACCGAGCCTGCTGCGGCCGCGCCGGCGCCCGCGACGCAGAACTCGCCGATCCCGGGCATGCCGACCTGAGCCTTCGCCCTTTCGTGTCCAAAAGCCTGCCGGCTGGCCTGAACGGTTTCAGCCGCGCCAGCCGCGCATCGCCAGCCATTGCACGGTGCCGCAGACCGCCACGAGCGCTGCGTAGGTCGTCATTGCCCCGTCGCGCCCGAACGCCATCAGGCCGACGACGAGGACCCCGACGCCGGCTGCGAAAGTGATCGCCCATTGCATCCACCAGCGCGGAACGCCCGTGCGGCGCCCGCCCAGCAACCGGCCCACCAGGACCAGCACCAGTGCGACGAACGCGGCGGGTGCCACAAAATTAAGCAGGTGATCGAGGAGGGCCGGCAGGTCCATCGGGCAGGGGTGGGACAGGGCGCCACCATGTGGCGAAGGTTATGGCTGTTATAGGGAAAGCCATTTGTCCCTCGTCAAGCCTCGTGCGGCCGCTGATTTTATAATCACGCCATGTCAGTCTGGGCTCTTGGCTTGAACCACACGACCGCGCCGCTCGATCTGCGCGGTCGTTTTGCGTTCGCGCTCGATCAGATCGCCCCGACGCTGCAGAGCCTGCGCAGCTCCTTTCCCACTGGCCGGCACCCCCAGGTGGAAGCCGCGATCATCTCGACCTGCAACCGCACCGAGATCTACTGCGCCTCCGAGCACATCGCGCTCGACCACACGGTCGGCTGGCTGGCCGAGAGCGGCGGCGTCGCCCCCGCCCTGCTGCGCTCGCATGCCTACACGCTGCACGACGACGAGGCGGCCCGCCACGTCTTCCGCGTGGCCAGCGGACTCGATTCGATGGTGCTCGGCGAAGCCCAGATCCTCGGCCAGATGAAAGACGCGGTGCGCGCGGCCGAGAACGTCGGCGCCCTGGGCACCACGCTCAACCAGCTGTTCCAGCGCTCGTTCGCGGTCGCCAAGGAAGTGCGGACCTCCACCGAGATCGGCGCGCATTCCATCAGCATGGCCGCCGCCGCGGTGCGGCTGGCCGGGCAACTCTTCGAAGACCTGCGCAAGACGCGGGTGCTGTTCGTCGGCGCGGGCGAAATGATCGACCTCGCGGTCACGCACTTCGCGGCCAAGGAGCCGAAGTCCATCGCCATTGCCAACCGCACGCTGGAGCGCGGCGAAAAGCTCGCCACGCGCTTCGGCGGCGAGGCGATGCGGCTGGCCGACCTGCCGGCGCGGCTCGCCGAATTCGACATCGTGGTGAGCTGCACCGCGAGCACGCTGCCGATCATCGGCCTGGGCGCCGTCGAGCGCGCGCTCAAGGCGCGCAAGCACCGCCCGATGTTCATGGTCGATCTGGCCGTGCCGCGCGACATCGAGCCCGAAGTGAAGGCGCTCGAAGACGTCTACCTCTACACCGTCGACGACCTGGCGCAGGTCGTGCAACAGGGCCAGGCCAACCGCCAGGCCGCGGTGGCGCAGGCCGAAGTGATCATCGACGCTGGCGTGCAAAGCTTCATGCACTGGCTGGGCCAGCGCGGCAGCGTGCCGCTGATCCAGCAGCTCAACGCGCAGGCCGACGAATGGCGCGCCGCCGAAATGGCGCGCGCCCGCAAGCTCCTGGCCAAGGGCGAATCGGTCGATGCGGTGCTCGAGGCGATGTCGCGCGGGCTCACGCAGAAGATGATGCACGGCGCCATGGCCGAACTGCATTCGGGCGATGCCGCAGCGCGCGAGCAGACGGCGCAGACCATCTCGCGGCTGTTCCTGCGCAAAGAGCGTTAGCGACGCTGGTCAGCGGCCCGGCCCTGCGTGCCGCGGCCTCCAGGCGCCCTGCCGCTGCACGCGGCATCCATCCCCCATTTTTCCGAGCTCTTCTTCCGTGAAATCCTTTCTGCGCCACCAACTCGAACGCTACGTCCAGCGCCTGGGCGAGCTCGACTTCCTGCTCTCGCGCGAGGACATCATGAGCGACATGGCGCAGTACCGCACCATCTCGCGCGAGCACGCCGAGATCACGCAGATCGCCGGCCGCTACGAGCGCTACAGGCAGCGCGAGGCCGACATCGCCGGCGCGAAGGAAATGCTCGACGACCCGGACATGGCGGAGATGGCACGCGAGGAAATTGCCGGTGCCGAAGCCGAACTGGTACAGCTCGAAGAGGAACTGCAGCGCCTGCTGCTCCCCAAGGACCCCGACGACGCGCGCAACGCCTTCATGGAAATCCGCGCTGGCACGGGCGGCGACGAATCGGCCCTGTTCGCGGGCGACCTGCTGCGCATGTACACGCGCTACTGCGAGCGCGCGGGCCTGCGTTGCGAGATCGTGAGCGAGAGCGCGAGCGAACTGGGCGGCTACAAGGAAGTGGTGATCCGCATCGTGGGCGAGGAAGTCTTCGGCAAGCTGCGCTTCGAATCGGGCGGCCACCGCGTGCAGCGCGTGCCGGCCACCGAGACCCAAGGCCGCATCCACACCAGCGCCTGCACGGTCGCCGTGCTGGCCGAGCCGGACGAAACCGTGGCGGTGCAGATCAACCCGGCCGACCTGCGCATCGACACCTACCGCGCGAGCGGCGCCGGCGGCCAGCACATCAACAAGACCGACTCGGCCGTGCGCATCACGCACATCCCGACCGGCATCGTAGCCGAGTGCCAGGACGACCGCAGCCAGCACCGCAACAAGGCCAAGGCGCTGCAGGTTTTGTCGGCGCGCATCCAGGAGAAGGACCGCAGCGAGCGCGCCGCCAAGGATGCGGCGATGCGCAAGGGCCTGATCGGCAGCGGCGACCGCTCGGACCGCATCCGTACCTACAACTTTCCGCAAGGGCGGCTCACCGACCACCGGATCAACCTCACGCTCTACAAGCTGCTGGCGATCATGGAAGGCGATCTCGGCGATGTGCTTGAGGCGCTGCGCGCCGCACGCGAGGCCGAGCAGCTGGCCGAGTTGGAATCGAGCCTGCCCGCGTGATGACCGAAGCCACCGCACCGTCCACCGTGGCGCAGGCGCTCACTGCGGCCGTGGCCCTGGGCGTCGACCGGCTCGATGCCCAGTTGCTGCTGCTGCACGCACTGGGCCGCGCACCGCACGACCGTGCCTGGCTGCTGGCGCACGACACAGATGCCTTGTCCGACGCCGCATGGGTGGGGCTTGCGGCGCAGCTGTCGCGCCGCCTGGCGGGCGAACCGGTGGCTTATCTGATCGGCACGAAGGAATTCCACGGCCTCGACTTGCAGGTCGACGCGCGGGTGCTGGTGCCTCGCCCGGACACCGAGACGCTGGTCGACTGGGCCCTCCAATGCCTCGAAGGCCGCACCGCCCCGCGCGTGCTCGACCTCGGCACGGGCAGCGGCGCGATCGCGCTGGCGCTGCAGCATGCGCGCCCCGATGCGCAGGTCGATGCGGTCGATGCCAGTGCCGACGCGCTGGCCGTCGCGGGGGCAAACGCCCGGCGCCTCGGACTGCCGGTGCGTTTTGCCCAAGCCAATTGGCTCGATGGCGCCGCGGACGGCTACGCGGTCATTGCCAGCAATCCACCCTACATCGCCGCCAACGACCTGCATTTGCCCGCGCTGCGGCACGAGCCCTCCTCCGCGTTGGTCGCGGGCCCGGACGGGCTCGACGACATCCGCCAGATCGTCCAGGCCGCCCCCGATCACCTCGCCGAGGGCGGCTGGCTGCTGCTCGAACACGGCCATGACCAAGCCCCCGCCGTGCGTCAGTTGCTCGAAACCCGCGGCTTCGCCGAAGTCCAAAGCCGGGACGACCTGGCAGGCATCCAGCGCTGCTCGGGCGCAATCTGGCGCGCGGTGAAATAATCCCCTTCAGCCCCCACTTTTCAGGAGTCCCCATGTCCGACGCCCAGCAACGCATCGACGACCTCGTCAAAACCAACGAACTCGTGCTCTTCATGAAGGGCAATGCCAGCTTCCCGATGTGCGGTTTCTCGGGCCGCGCGATCCAGATCCTCAAGGCCGTCGGCGTCGACACCAAGACGCTCAAGACCGTCAACGTGCTCGAAGACGACGGCATCCGCCAGGGCATCAAGGAATACAGCAACTGGCCCACGATTCCCCAGCTCTACGTCAAGGGCGAATTCGTCGGCGGCTCGGACATCATGATGGAGATGTACGAATCGGGCGAGCTGCAGCAGGTGCTGAACGGCAACCCCGCCTGATTCCGCCCCGGCTCGCCATGAGCCACGATCACGCGGACCACGGCCACTCGCATGAAGGCGAGGAAGGCCCCGCCTGGAAGCACGACGGCGTGCGCGTGATCGGAGCCAACCAGCTCGACGCCAACACGGCGCAGACGCCCGGCATGAACCGGGCGGCCGCCATCAACTTCGCCCGCGTGGGCGCACAGAAGCTCTGGGCCGGCACGGTGACCATCCATGCCGACGCCAAGACCGGTGCGCATCACCACGGGCACCTCGAATCGGTGATCTACGTCGTGCGCGGCCGGGCCCGCATGCGGTGGGGCGAGAAGCTCGAGTTCACGGCCGAAGCCGGACCGGGCGACTTCATCTACGTGCCGCCCTATGTGCCGCACCAGGAAATCAACGCCAGCGCGACCGAGACGCTCGAATGCGTGCTGTGCCGCAGCGATGGCGAGGCAGTGGCCGTGAACCTCGACATCGAGCCCGTCGAAAAACCCGAATCGGTACTCTGGGTCGATCCGACCCATCCGCACGGCGGCGTCTGAGGGATTTTCGCGGGCCGAGTCATGGCACCATGGCGCTCTTCGCCGTGCCACAATGAACCTCACCCAAAGCCTGCTCATCATCGTGTTGCTGATCGCGATGAGCGCGTTCTTCTCCCTTGCCGAAATCACCCTGGCCGCCTCGCGGCGCCTGCGCCTGCGCCAGATGGCCGACGAGGGCGACCCGCGCGCCGAGCGCGTGCTGCGCGTGCAGGAGCAGCCCGGCCACTACTTCACCGTGGTGCAGATCGGCCTCAACGCGGTGGCGATCCTCGGCGGTGTCGTGGGCGAAGGCTCGCTGAGCCCGTACTTCGCCATGTTCTTCGAGCGGTGGCTCGGCGTGGATGCTTCCGCCAACGTCGCCTTCCTGTGCTCGTTCGTGATCGTCATCGCGGTGTTCCTGGTGTTTGCCGACCTGTTCCCCAAGCGGCTCGGCATGAGCAACCCGGAGCGCATCGCGGTGCGCATGGTCGGGCCGATGCTGGTGCTGATCACCACCTTCAAGCCGCTGGTGTGGTTCTTCACCCGCTGCACCGACCTGCTGTTCAAGGTGCTCGGCATGCCGATGGCGCGCGACGACAAGATCACCTCGGCCGACATCCTCGCGATGACCGAGGCCGGCGCGCGGGCCGGCGTGCTCGCGGTGCGCGAACAGCAGGTGATCGCCAACGTGTTCGAGCTCGACACGCGGCTCGTGAGCAGCGTGATGACGGCGCGCGACAGCATCGCCTGGTTCCTGCACGACGACCCGGAATCGGTGCTGCGCGCCCGCATCGTGGCCGAGCCCTTCTCGGCCTACCCTGTGTGCGACGGCGACATCGACCACGTACTCGGCTACGTCGATGCCAAGGACATGTTCCAGCGCGTGCTGAGCGGCCAGCCGCTGGCCTTCGACCAGGGCCTCACGTTGCACAAGGCGCTGGTGATTCCCGACCGCCTTTCGCTGACCGAGGTGCTCGAGCAGTTCCAGCAGGCGCACGAAGACTTCGCGATCATCGTCAACGAGTACAGCCTGGTGGTGGGCGTGATCACGCTCAACGACGTGATGAGCACGGTGATGGGCGACCTGGTGACGATGCCCGACGAGGAGCAGATCGTGAAGCGCGACGAGAACTCGTGGCTGATCGACGGCGTGACGCCGATCCAGGACGTGCAGCGCGCGCTGCAGATCGACGAACTGCCGCATGCCGACGAATACGAGACGCTCGCGGGCTTTTTGATGGTGATGCTGCGCCGCGTGCCCAAGCGGACCGACAGCGTGACCTGGGCCGGCTACACCTTCGAGGTGATGGACGTCGACAGCTACCGCATCGACCAGGTCATGGTCACAAAAACCTAGCGCGAAGTCCTGGCTCGCGCCGCTGGGCAGGGCCGCTTTCGCCTATTCGCGAAAGTGAGATTCAAGCTGCCGAACGGGCCTTTTCGCGTTCGCGATCTCTTTCGAGCTCGCGCGCCTTGTCGTCGTAGGCCCAGAGCCGCTGGTTCGCGAACACCGCGTTCGGGTACGGCGACTTGCCGCGGCTGCCGTTGTAGCGGCCCAGCGTCATGTACAGGTCGCCGTTCTCGCGGTCGAGGTAGTGGCGCAGGATCACGCAGCCGAAGCGCAGGTTGGTCTGCATGTGGAACAGCTTGGCCGAATCGCTGTCGCCGATCACGCGGGTCCAGAACGGCATGACCTGCATGTAGCCGCGCGCACCGGCGCTCGACACGGCGAACTTGCGGAAGTTGCTCTCGACCTGCACCAACCCGAGCACCAAGCTCACGTCGAGCCCCGAGCGCTTGGCTTCGTACCAGGCGGTCTGCAGGAATTCCTTGCGCGAGGGCCAGTCGGCGATCTTCTTCTTGAGCCGCTCGCTCATTTCGCCGAGCCAGCGCAGGTAGGCCAGGCGCGCCTCGGTGGTCGTGAATTCCGGCACCGGCGGCGCCTTGTTGTGGATGGCCGAACTCAGCGCGGTGCGCACCGAATCGATCAGGGGCTCTTCGATCTGGGCGCCGGCAAAGGCGGCCTGCGGCAGCGCTGCCAGCGACAGGACGCCCGAAGCCGCGGCGACGCCGAGGCACCTGCGCCGGGAGATGGCCATGCCACCCGCCTCGGCGGCTGCTCCGGGGTCGTCGTTGCAGCGGCCGGGCAAGCTCATGCGGCGAGCTTGCCGGCGATGAAGTCGGCGATGCCGGCCGATGGCACCTTCGTGGCGGCCGTGTCGCGGCGGTGCTGGTATTCCAGTTGGCCTTCCTTCAGACCGCGGTCGGAGATGACCACGCGGTGCGGCACGCCGATCAGTTCCCAGTCGGCGAACATCGCGCCCGGGCGCTCGCCGCGGTCGTCCAGCAGCACGTCGACGCCCTTGGCGAGCAGCTCCTCGTAGAGCGCCTCGGCGGCCACCTTGACCTCGGGGCTGCGGTCCATGCCGATCGGACAGACCACCACGGTGAACGGCGCCAGCGCGTCGGGCCAGATGATCCCGCGCTCGTCGTGGTTCTGTTCGATGGCGGCGGCAGGCAGGCGGGTGATGCCGATGCCGTAGCACCCCATCTCGAGCAGCTGCGGCTTGCCGCCTTCGTCCAGGTACGTGGCGTTCATGTCCTTGCTGTACTTGGTGCCGAGCACGAAGACATGGCCGACCTCGATGCCGCGCTCGATGGCCAGCAGTCCCTTGCCGTCGGGCGAGGCATCGCCCGCCACCACGTTGCGCAGGTCGGCCACGATTTCCGGCTCGGGCAGGTCGCGGCCCCAGTTGACGCCGGTCATGTGGAAATCGACCTCGTTGGCGCCGGTGATCCAGTCGGCCAGCACGGCCGCCTCGCGGTCGGCAACCAGCTTGACGGGCTTCTTCAGGTTCAGCGGGCCGAGGTAGCCGGGCTTGCAGCCGAAGTGCTCGTCGATCTCGGCGAGCGTGGCGAAGCGGAAGCCCTGGTCCAGGCCCGGCACCTTGCTGACCTTGATCTCGTTCATGTCGTGGTCGCCACGCAAGAGCAGCAGCCAGACCTGCGAACCCTTCGGGTTGCCGGCCTCGTCGAGGTTGTCGGTGGCCAGCACCAGCGACTTGATGGTGGTTGCGAGCGGCACGCCGAGCAGCTCGGCCACGTCGGCGCAGGTGCTCTTGCCGGGGGTCGGCGTCTTCTCGAGCGACTTGGCTGCCGCGGGCCGCGGGCCGGCCGGAGCGAGGGCTTCGGCCTTTTCCATGTTGGCGGCGTAATCGCTGTCGGGGCAGTAGACGATGGCGTCTTCGCCCGTGGCGGCGATCACCTGGAACTCCTCGCTCAGGTCGCCGCCGATGGCGCCGCTGTCGGCCGCGACGGCGCGGTAGCGCAGGCCGAAGCGGTCGAAGATGTTGCGGTACGCCTGCGCCATGACCTGATAGCTGGCCTTGGCCGCATCGAGGTCGCGGTCGAAGCTGTAGGCGTCCTTCATGATGAATTCGCGCCCGCGCATCAGGCCGAAGCGCGGACGGCGCTCGTCGCGGAACTTGGTCTGGATCTGGTAGAAATTCTTCGGCAGCTGCTTGTAGCTGCGGATTTCCTGGCGGGCGATGTCGGTCACCACCTCTTCGCTGGTGGGCTGGATCACGAAGTCGCGGTCATGCCGGTCCTTGATGCGCAGGAGCTCGGGCCCCATCTTCTCGAAGCGGCCGGTCTCCTGCCAGAACTCGGCCGGCTGCACGACCGGCATGGCGAGCTCGACGGCGCCGGCGCGGTTCATTTCTTCCCGCACGATCGCCTCGACCTTGCGGATCACGCGCAGCCCCATCGGCATGTAGGTGTAGATGCCCGTGCCGAGCTTCTTGATCATGCCGGCCCGCATCATCAGCCGGTGGCTCGCGACCTCGGCATCGGCAGGCGCTTCCTTGAGGGTGGAGACAAAAAATCGGGAAGCTTTCATCGGGATCGGTGTGCTGAATTCGCTGGATTCGACGTTCGGAAGTGGGGGACTGCTCCCCCGGAGAGACCCTGAGAGCCTGCATCGCAGCTTGCCGAGGGCAACCCGGCATGCATAATCGACTCAGTTCAAAAATTGGGGTTTGATTATGCTCGACCGGGACGGCTTCAGGCCCAACGTCGGCATCATCCTGCTCAACCAGAGAAACCAGGTTTTCTGGGGCAAACGCATACGCACGCATTCCTGGCAGTTTCCGCAAGGCGGCATAGACCGCGGCGAAAGTCCCGAGCAAGCCATGTTCCGGGAACTGCATGAGGAAGTGGGGCTCCATCCGGAGCATGTGCGCATCGTGGCCCGTACCCGCGACTGGTTGCGCTACGAGGTGCCGGATCGGTTCATCCGCCGTGACGCACGGGGCCACTACAAGGGCCAGAAACAAATCTGGTATTTGCTGCAACTCACCGGCCACGACTGGGATCTGAACCTGCGTGCCACCGACCATCCCGAATTCGACGCCTGGCGCTGGCATGACTACTGGGTGCCGCTCGACGTTGTCGTCGAGTTCAAGCGCGGCGTCTACGAGATGGCGCTCACCGAGCTTGCTCGCTACCTGCCTCGGCAGGATTTCCGCAACCGCTTCCTGCGCAGCAACGTGCGCGCCCGAGAATTCGAGCGCCATCCGCTGGACGCTGGAGCGCCCGCGGGCCTCGACCTGCCGCCCGGCGGCAGTTTCGACCCGCATCCCGACATTCCTTCCGCGAGCGATGAACCTCCTCTCCCCAGCAACAACGCGCCCTTCTTTCCGACGCAACGCTGAGCGCGTTCTTCTTCTGGCCTGCTTCGGCATCCTCGCCGGGTGCGGCACGGGCAAGTACGACACCGACAACCCCGACTGGGCACAGGCAGGCTCGGCGCCTCCGCCCAAGCGGTCCGAGACGGACAAGGAGTGGGAAGAAACCGCAGCGCCACCGCCGCCGGCCTTCAGCGAAAGCCGCCTGCTGCCGATCGAGATGCCGCCGTACATGAGCCTGAAGTTCGGCATCGATCCGGGAACGATCACGATCACGCCCGATGGCATCGTGCGCTATGTGGTGGTGGCCAGCAACCGCAGCGGCGGCGCCGTCAATGCCTTCTACGAAGGCGTGCGTTGCTCGACCGCCGAGATGAAGAGCTATGCGCGCTACAACAACGGCACATGGCAGGAAGTGACGAAGCAGGAATGGAAGCGCATCAAAGACATGAACTCGCGCTATACGGTGGCGCTGTCGACCCAGGGCATCTGCCGCGGCAATGCGCCACGCAGCTCGGTCGGCGAGATGGTGCAGAACATCCGCAATCCGATTCGCGAAGTGCAATAAGCACCTTGCAGGGGTAGATGAACGAACGGGGCCTTGGGCCCCGTTCTTGTTTGCCGATCAGCTGGGCATCAGCACCATGTTGTCGCGGTGGACCATCTCCGGCTCGGCCACATAGCCCAGCAAGCGCTCGAACTCCGCCGAAGGCTTGCGGCACAACAGCCGCGCCTCCACGCTCGAGTAGTTGGCCAGGCCCCGCGCCAGCTCGACGCCCTCCGCGTCGCGCACCGCGATCACGTCGCCGCGCGAGAACTCGCCCGACACGCCAGTCATGCCGATCGGCAACAGGCTCTTGCCTTCGGCGCGCACCTTGGCCGCGGCGCCTGCGTCGACGACGACGGCGCCACGCAGTTGCAGATGGTCGGCCATCCAACGCTTGCGTGCCTGGTGCTTGGCCGTTTGCGCCACGAGCAGCGTGCCGATGGATTCGCCGCGCGTGAGGCGCAGCAAGGCGTCGGCCTCGCGGCCCCAGGCGATCACGGTCGAGGCGCCCGAGCCCGCGGCGCGCTTGGCCGCCAGGATCTTGGTGATCATCCCGCCGCGGCCGATGCTGGAGCCCGCGCCGCCTGCCATGGCTTCGAGTGCCGGGTCGCCTGCGGCGGCTTCGTGCACGAACCTGGCGTCCGGGTCCTTGCGCGGATCGGCCGTGTAGAGGCCCTTCTGGTCCGTAAGGATGATCAGCGCATCGGCTTCGACGAGGTTGGCCACGAGCGCGCCGAGCGTGTCGTTGTCGCCGAACTTGATCTCGTCGTTGACGACGGTGTCGTTCTCGTTGATGACCGGCACCACGCCCAGGCGCAGCAGCGTGACGAGGGTCGAGCGCGCATTGAGATAGCGCTCGCGGTCGGCGAGGTCGGCGTGCGTCAGCAAGACCTGGGCGCTGCCGATCTGGTTTTCGCGCAACTTGGTCTCGTACATCTGGGCCAGGCCCATCTGCCCGACGGCTGCGGCAGCCTGGAGCTCGTGAATTTCATGCGGCCGCGTGCGCCAGCCAAGGCGCTTCATGCCCTCGGCGATGGCGCCGCTGGACACCATCACAACCTCGCGCCCTTCGCGCACCAGCGCGGCGAGCTGCCGGCACCATTCGCCGATGGCGGCTTCGTCCAGACCGCGGCCCTCGTTGGTCACGAGGCTGGAGCCCACCTTGACGACGATACGGCGGGCATCCCGCAAGGCAGTGGATCCGGAATTCGAGGTCATGGAGGGGTGTCGCGGTCGTGAATGCTGCTGATTTTGTGATCTGTCGAGGAGCATCGATTCCGATGCCGTGCCGCACTCAGGCCGGATCGGGCGGCAGCTGGACAAAGCGCGGATCGACCTCGACCGGCACCTGTTCCGCCACCTGCTGGGCCTTGACCTGCTGGTAGACGGCCTGCACCAGATGCTCGCAGCCCTCGCGCGTGAGCGCCGAGATCTCGAACACAGGACCCTTGAAGCGCAGGCGCTTGACGAAGTCCTTGACCAGCGCCGCGCGCTCGTCGCCGGGCACCATGTCGAGCTTGTTCAGCACGAGCCAGCGCGGTTTTTCGAACAGCGCGGCATCGTATTTCTTCAGCTCGCCCACGATGGCCTTGGCCTGGGCGACGGGGTCGACGGCATCGTCGAACGGGGCCATGTCGATCACATGCAGCAACAGCCGCGTGCGCTGCAGATGGCGCAGGAAGAGGTGGCCGAGGCCGGCGCCTTCGGACGCGCCTTCGATCAGGCCGGGCAGGTCGGCCACCACGAAGCTCTGCTCCGGACCGACGCGCACGACGCCGAGATTCGGGTGAAGGGTGGTGAAGGGATAGTCCGCGATGCGGGGCCGGGCGTTCGAGATGGCGCTGATCAGCGTCGACTTGCCCGCATTCGGCATGCCGAGCAGGCCGACGTCGGCGAGCACCTTCAGTTCGAGCTTCAGGCTTTTCTTTTCACCAGGCCAGCCGGGCGTCTTCTGACGCGGCGCGCGGTTGATGGCGCTCTTGAAACGCATGTTGCCGAAGCCGCCGTCGCCGCCCTTGGCGATGGTGATGACTTCACCTTCGGTCAGGAGTTCGTACAGCACTTCGCCCGTTTCGGCATCGCTGATGATCGTGCCGACCGGAACCTTGAGCGTGATGTCGTCGCCCGCTGCGCCGAACATGTCGGAGCCCATGCCGTGCTCGCCGCGCTTGGCTTCATGCCGGCGCGAATAGCGGAAATCGACCAGGGTGTTGAGGTTCGAGTCGGCCACCGCGAACACGTGGCCGCCGCGGCCGCCGTCGCCGCCATTGGGGCCGCCGAATTCCTTGTACTTCTCATGACGGAACGACACGCAGCCGTTGCCGCCATCGCCGGCGGCGATGTCGATGAAGGCTTCGTCTACGAACTTCATGGGATGTCCAGTCTACAAATGAAGAAGCCCCGGCAAAGCGGGGCCTCGGGCTGGTCGAAGTGACGCGAGGCTTACGCCGCGGGGGTCACGTTGACCATGTGCTTGTTGAGCGCACCCTTGTGACCGAACGACACGTGGCCGTCGACCAGGGCGAAGAGCGTGTGGTCCTTGCCCACGCCGACATTCACGCCGGGGTGGAACTGGGTGCCGCGCTGACGCACGATGATCGAGCCTGCGCTGATCAGTTCGCCGCCGAACGCTTTCACGCCGAGCATCTTGGGCTTGGAATCGCGCCCGTTTCGCGTTGAGCCGCCGCCTTTTTTCTGTGCCATGGAATGTGCTCCTTAGCCGGCGATCGCGCCGATTTGCAGTTCGGTGAACTGCTGGCGATGGCCTTGACGTTTCTGATAGTGCTTGCGACGGCGCATCTTGAAGATGCCGACCTTGTCGTGCTTGCCGTGCGACAGTACCGTGACTGTCACCGTTGCGCCGGACACCAGGGGCGTGCCAACCTTGATTTCAGCGCCGTTTCCGACAGCCAGAACCTGGTCGATCACGATTTCCTGGCCTACGTCCGCAGCAATCTGTTCTACTTTAATTTTTTCGCCGGAAGCAACGCGATACTGCTTGCCGCCGGTTTTTATGACCGCGTACATGTAAGACCTCTTAGAAATGAGTCTCCGCAGCGAATTCCGCAGAGCCCAAAATTATAGCGCGGTTTGTGTTCGCTAACACCCCCTGCCTCGATCGAGCCCCGGCAAGCAGGCCGCCCTCCCTATAATTTGCGCCTTCCGACCCCCGGGTCGCCTTCATCTTCAGCAGCGCGCCGCGCCTCCGCTTTGCAAGTCCCCGCCGCCGACACCTCCCCCACCGCCACCGTGCTGGACCTGATTGCCGGCGACATGGTCGAAGTCGACCGCGTGATCGCGCGCCGCCTCGACACGGGCGTGCCGCTGGTCAGCCAGGTTTCCCAATACATCATCTCCGCCGGCGGCAAGCGCCTGCGGCCCGCGCTGCTGCTGTTGATGTCGGGCGCATTGGGTTACACAGGCGACCAGCGCTTCAACTTGGCCGCCGTGGTGGAGTTCATCCACACCGCCACCTTGCTGCACGACGACGTGGTCGACGAATCGACCCTGCGGCGCGGTCGCGCAACCGCCAACGAGTCGTTCGGCAATCCGGCCAGCGTGCTGGTCGGCGACTTCCTGTATTCGCGCGCATTCCAGATGATGTTGGACGCAAACAACATCCGTGTCATGGAAATCCTGGCTGAAGCGACCAACGTGATCGCCGAAGGCGAGGTCCTTCAGCTCATGAATATGCACGACGCGTCGCTGGACGAAACAGCATACCTGCGCGTGATCCGCTCGAAGACCGCCAAGCTTTTCGAAGCCAGCACCCGGCTCGCCGCCGTGCTGGCAGGCGCCTCGCCGGAAACCGAAGACGCCTGCGCCACCTATGGGCAGGCACTGGGCACGGCCTTCCAGGTGATCGACGATGTCCTGGACTATGCAGGCGATGCCCATGAAACCGGAAAGAACGTCGGCGACGACCTTCGTGAAGGCAAGACCACGCTTCCCCTGATCTTTGCCATGCAGCGTGGCACCCCGGCGCAAAGCGGACTGGTGCGCGCCGCCATCGAGGCGGGCGATACGGCGCAGCTGGGCAAGGTGGTGGAGATCGTTCGCGAAACCGGCGCCCTGGATGCGTCTCGCGCGGCTGCGGCAGCTGAAGCAAAACGCGCAATTGATGCGCTGCGCGACTTCCCGTCCAATTCGCATGCTTCCGGTTTGCTACAATTGGCGGCTCAGTTGCTTGAGCGACGTGCCTGAAACACCTCACCAGAGTTGGCATCTAGGACGACTTCTTTTTCTTGCAACCAATCGGGGTGTAGCTTAGCCTGGTAGAGCGCTACGTTCGGGACGTAGAGGCCGGAGGTTCGAATCCTCTCACCCCGACCAGCCTTCACGGCTGGCATAAATAATGGCCACGCCTGTTGCTGTGTAGCGATTTACAGCACGGGGGCGATGAGCGATGATCGTGAAGCACTTTCTCACATCTTTTGCAATTCGCTGAATGGCCGCTGCCGAACTTCCAGTTAAAGAACTCTCGCAAGTTGCCCTGCCGGGCTTGGCGCGCGCACTGGTTTCGGCCGGCAAGTTGCCCGCGAAGATCGCGGAGGACATCTACCAGAAGTCCCTGAGCGGCCGCACCAGCTTCATCGCAGAGCTGACCGGTACCGGCGCTGTTTCCGCAGCAGATCTGGCGCACACGCTTTCCACCGCCTTCGGCGCGCCGTTGCTCGATCTCGACGCCATCGACCACCAGCGCCTGCCCAAGGACCTGCTCGATCCGAAGCTCTGCCACGCGTACCGCATCGTCGTTCTCAGCAAGCGCAACAACCGTCTCATCGTCGCAACAGCCGACCCCTCGGACCAGCAGGCGGCGGAAAAGATCAAGTTCGCCTCGCAGATGGGCGTGGACTGGGTCATCGCCGAGTACGACAAGCTCTCGAGAATGATCGATGCCGCCGCCGCGAGTGCAGCGGAGACCATCAACAGCATCGTCGGTACCGAATTCGAATTCGACGACGCGTCGTCCGACGCATCGAACGACGTCAGCGAACAGGCAGTTGCCGAAGTGGAGGATGCGCCGGTCGTGCGCTTTCTCCACAAGATGCTGCTGGACGCCGTCAGCATGCGCGCTTCCGACATCCACTTCGAGCCCTACGAGCACCACTACCGCGTGCGTTTCCGGGTCGATGGCGAACTGCGCGAAATTGCCAGTCCGCCCACGGTCATCAAGGACAAGCTGGCGTCGCGCATCAAGGTCATTTCGCGGCTCGACATCTCCGAAAAGCGCGTGCCGCAGGACGGCCGCATGAAGCTCAAGATCGGGCCGGACCGCGTGATCGACTTTCGCGTGAGCACGTTGCCCACGCTGTTCGGCGAGAAGATCGTGGTGCGTATTCTCGATCCCAGCAGCGCCCGCCTGGGCATCGATGCGCTGGGCTACGACGCCGTCGAAAAGGAACGACTCCTCCACGCGATCGGCCGGCCTTATGGCATGGTGCTCGTCACCGGCCCCACGGGCTCGGGCAAGACGGTGTCGCTTTACACCTGCCTGAATCTGCTGAACCAGCCGGGCGTCAACATTGCGACGGCAGAAGATCCGTCCGAAATCAACTTGCCGGGCGTCAACCAGGTCAACGTCAACGAACGTGCCGGGCTGACCTTTGCCACGGCATTGCGGGCTTTCCTGCGCCAGGATCCCGACATCATCATGGTCGGCGAAATCCGCGACCTTGAAACTGCCGATATCTCGATCAAGGCCGCGCAAACGGGCCACCTGGTGCTCTCGACGCTGCACACCAACGATGCGCCAACCACGCTCACGCGGATGCGCAACATGGGCATCGCACCCTTCAACATCGCATCGAGCGTGATTCTCATCACCGCACAGCGCCTCACGCGCAGGCTTTGCACGATATGCCGTGTGCCGGCCGACATTCCGCGCGAAGCATTGCTCGAAGCAGGCTTCAAGGAAGAAGACCTCGACGGCTCATGGAAGCCTTACCGCCCCGTGGGGTGTTCGGCATGCAGCAGCGGCTACAAGGGCCGGGTCGGCATCTACCAGGTGATGCCGATCACCGAAGCCATCCAGGAAATCATCCTGCGCGATGGCAGCGCGCTGGACATCGCCCAGCAATCCGAGCGTGAAGGCGTGCGCTCGCTGCGCCAGTCGGGTCTCGGAAAAGTCAAGCAGGGTCTCACTTCGCTCGAAGAAGTGGTGGCCTGCACCAATGAATAACGAACACTGAATACCGGAGATCGAATGGCAACAGTGGCATCCTCCCGCACCCAAGTCACGCACAAGGAATTCGTCTTCGAATGGGAAGGCAAGGACCGCAACGGCAAGCTGGTGCGCGGTGAACTCCGGGCCGCCGGCGAAAACCAGGTGCAGGCCGCGCTGCGCCGTCAAGGCGTGCTCGCCTCCAAGATCAAGAAGCGCCGCATGCGCTCGGGCAAGGCCATCAAGCCCAAGGACATCGCGATCTTCACGCGCCAGCTCGCCACCATGATGAAGGCCGGCGTCCCGTTGATGCAGTCCTTCGACATCGTCGGCCGCGGCAACGCGAATGCAAGCGTGTCAAAGCTTCTCAATGACATTCGAAGCGACGTGGAAACCGGCACGTCGCTGTCGGCGGCTTTTCGCAAGTTTCCGAAGTATTTCGACAACTTGTACTGCAATCTGGTGGAAGCGGGCGAAGCGGCCGGTATCCTGGAAGATCTGCTGGACCGTCTTGCCACCTACATGGAGAAGACCGAGGCGATCAAGTCGAAGATCAAGTCGGCATTGATGTATCCGACTTCCGTCGTCGTTGTCGCGTTCGTGGTGGTCGCGATCATCATGATCTTCGTGATTCCGGCCTTCAAGCAGGTCTTCACCTCGTTCGGTGCCGACCTGCCCGCCCCGACACTGTTCGTGATGGCCATGAGCGAGTTCTTCGTGTCTTACTGGTGGCTGATCTTCGGGGGCATCGGCGGCGGGTTTTACTTTTTCATGCAGGCATGGAAGCGCAACGAGCGCATGCAAAAGTTCATGGACCGCTTGGTTTTGCGCATACCGATTTTTGGCACGCTGATTGAAAAATCCTGCATCGCACGGTGGACGCGAACGCTTGCCACCATGTTTGCGGCCGGTGTGCCATTGGTCGAAGCGCTGGATTCCGTGGGAGGGGCTTCCGGCAACTCCGTCTATGGCGATGCCACTGCCAAGATCCAGCAGGAGGTCTCGACCGGCACCAGCCTCACGACCGCCATGACCAACGCCAACCTGTTTCCCTCGATGGTGATCCAGATGACCTCCATCGGCGAGGAATCCGGCTCCATCGACCACATGCTGGGCAAGGCGGCCGACTTCTACGAATCCGAGGTGGACGACATGGTCGCCGGCCTCTCCAGCCTGATGGAGCCCATCATCATCGTGTTCCTCGGCACGATCATCGGTGGCATCGTGGTGTCGATGTACCTGCCCATCTTCAAGCTCGGCCAAGTCGTCTGATGCTGGTTTCGCAAGGGTTCGACGCCGCATTGGCCGGCGTGCTGGGGCTATTGATCGGCAGCTTCCTGAACGTGGTCATCTACCGAACGCCGGTCATGATGTACCGGGAGTGGCTGTCCGATGCGGTCGCCAACCTGATGACGTCGAAGGACGTGCCCTCGCTCTGGTCGCTGGTCTTCGGCCCGAAGACCACGCCGCCCGCGGGGCTCGAAACCGCGGCGGACAAGGCTGCAACGGCGATCGAGAACCTCCCGCCCTTCGATCTCACCCGCCCCGCGTCGCGCTGCGGTGCCTGCGGCCACAAGATTCGCTGGTACCAGAACGTCCCCGTCCTGAGCTACCTTTTCCTGCGCGGCCGCTGTGCTTCGTGCAAGACCTCGATCAGCCCCCGCTATCCCTTGGTCGAACTGATCACGGGCGCCCTCTTCGCCCTGTGCGGCTGGCGCTTCGGCTTCACGCCTGCTGGCGCTTTGTGGGCGGCATTCGCAGCGCTGCTGATCTGCCAATTCCTGATCGATTTCGACACCCAGTTCCTGCCCGATTCGCTGAACTACGCCCTGCTCTGGCTGGGCCTCATCGGTGCGGCCATGGACTGGACCGGCGTGCCCCTGAGCTCGGCCGTGTGGGGCGCCGTGTTCGGCTACCTGAGCCTCTGGCTTGTGTACCATGCCTACCGCCTGGTCACGGGCAAGGAAGGCATGGGCTATGGAGACTTCAAACTGCTCGCAGCGCTGGGCGTCTGGCTCGGTGCCGACTACCTCATCGCCATCATCCTCGTCTCTTCGCTGGTGGGCGCCGTGATCGGTATCACCCTGCGCCTGGTCGGCAAGCTGGCCCACAAGGACATCCCGATCGCCTTCGGCCCCTTCCTGGCGGGCGCGGGCCTCGTGTGCCTCGCGATCGGCCCCGAACTCGTCAGGCAATGGGTCCCCTTCGCGTTCCCGCTCGGCGCGCTGATCCATTGAGAAACCCGACATGGTTCGGCGCATCGGCCTGACGGGCGGCATCGGCAGCGGCAAGAGCACCGTTGCCGCGCTGCTGGTTGCCCAAGGCGCTGTGCTGGTCGACACCGATGCGATCGCAAGAAGCATCGCGCAAGCTGGCGGCATCGCGATGCCCGCCCTCGAAGTCACCTTCGGCCGCACCGTCATCGCTGCGGACGGCGGCCTCGACAGGGCCGCCATGCGCCAGATCGTGTTCGCCGATGCCGACGCCAAGCGCCGCCTCGAATCCATCCTGCACCCCCTGATCGGCACGGAAACGCAGCGACAGGCTGCTGCCGCAGGCAAAGACGCCGTCGTGGTGTTCGACGTGCCGCTTCTCGTCGAGTCCGAGCGCTGGCGCGCCATCGTGGACCGGGTGCTGGTGGTCGACGCCACCGAAGCCACCCAGCGCAAGCGCGTCATCGCACGCTCGGGCTGGACGCCCGCAGCCGTCGATGCGGTGATCGCCCAGCAGGCGCCGCGCCGCATGCGCCGGGCCGCTGCAGACGCCGTCATTTACAACGAGTCGTTGACGCTCGAGGAACTCGAAACCGAAGTGCAAGGTCTCTGGAAGCTGTGGGCTGCGGCCACCACGCGATAATCCGAGACCTGCCGCTGCCGCGGCCGCATAACGATTACGACAAAAAGGCGCTCGCCGCAGTGCCCTCCCCGAGATGCTTTTCAACTCGTATCCCTTCATTTTTGTCTTTTTCCCGTTGGTCCTGATCGGGTTCTTCCTGATCGGCAAGCGCAACGCCCGCGCCGCCGCCGGCTTCCTCGCACTGGCTTCGCTCTTCTTCTACGGCTGGTGGAGCGTGCAGGCCTTGCCGCTGCTGCTGGGCTCCATCTGCGTCAACTACTGGTTCGGACTGCAACTGTCGCCCGCGCCGGGTCGCGACGACCGCAAGCGCAAGACGCTGCTGATCAGTGCACTGGTGGTCAACCTGGGCGTGCTGGCCGTCTTCAAGTACGCCAACTTCTTCCTTGAAAACGTCGACGCCGGCCTGGTCGCGGCGGGCCTCACGCCGATCGAGCTGGTGCACATCGTGCTGCCGATCGGCATCTCGTTCTATACCTTCACGCAGATCGCTTTCCTGGTCGACTGCTGGCAGGGCAAGGTGCATGAGCGCAGCTTCATCCACTACCTGCTGTTCGTGACCTACTTCCCGCACCTGATCGCGGGGCCCGTGCTGCATCACGCGCAGATGATGCCGCAGTTCGCGAACAACGCCACCTACCGGGTCGACCCGAACAAGGTGGCGATCGGCATCGCGATCTTCGTCTTCGGCCTCGCCAAGAAACTCCTGATCGCCGACCCCCTGGGGCAGTACGCCGACATGATGTTCAACGGGGTGCACAAGGGCATCGAGCCCACGCTCTACACCGCCTGGTTCGGAGCGCTCGCCTACACGCTGCAGATCTATTTCGACTTCTCGGGCTACTCGGACATGGCCGTCGGCCTGTCGCTGTGCCTGGGCGTTCAGCTGCCGCTCAACTTCCGCTCGCCCTACAAGTCGACCAACATCATCGAGTTCTGGCGCCGCTGGCACATCTCGCTGTCGACCTTCCTGCGCGACTACCTCTACGTGCCGCTGGGCGGCAACCGCAAGGGCCCGGCGCGGCGCTACCTGAACCTGTTCCTCACGATGCTGCTGGGTGGCCTCTGGCACGGCGCCGCCTGGACCTTCGTGATCTGGGGCGCCCTGCACGGCCTGTTCCTCATGATCAACCACCTCTGGAACGCCAAGGTGCGGCGCAACGCCACGCCCGGCCGCATCGCCCGTGTGCTGGGCTGGTTCCTCACTTTCCTCTGCGTGGTGGTGGCCTGGATCGTCTTCCGCGCCGATGGCATGCACACGGCCATGGCCATCTACAAGGGCATGCTCGGCCTGCACGGTGCACCGCCGTCGGCGTTCAGCGAGCTGGGTCCGGTTCCGTTCCGCAAGCCAGAGTTCTTCCGGACGCTGCTGATCGGCATCGTCATCTGCCTGGCGCTGCCGCCCACCATCACGCTGGAGCGCTGGATTCCGCATCCGAAAGTTGTTGCAGGCCGGCCGGTGATGGCGTGGCTCTCGACCGCAGTCCTGGCCATCGGCACCTTCGCGCTGTTTGCCTGGTGTGTCTCGAAGCTGGGCAACTACAGCCCGTTCCTCTACTTCCAATTCTGATTCGACATGACGATGCCCGCGAAAGTCTGGCTGCGGTTCTTCTTCATCGGCTACATCGTGCTGATGGGGCTGTGGATCGTTTCGCTGACCAGCCCCATTCCCTACGGCGACCTCACGCGGATCGGGCGCCTGTCCGAGCGCGAGTTCGGCTGGACCGCGCCCCCGCCCAAGGTCGACCCCGCATTGCTCAAGGGCACGCCGGTCGATCAGGCCGACATCATGGTCATCGGCGACAGCTTCTCCATGACCTTCCGCTGGCAGTCCAAGCTCGTTGCGGCCGGCTACCGTGTCTCGACCACCTACTGGGGCCAGTACGAGAACGCGCTGTGCGGCGACTTCGACCAATGGATCCAGCGCTCTGGCTTCAAGGGCAAGCTGATCATCATCGAGAGCGTCGAGCGCCTGCTGGGCGACCGCACCAAGGACAGCGCCAAGTGCCAGAAGATGGTCATGCCCTACGACGCCATGACGCATCCCCTCGTCAAGCCCGACGAAACCGTGCCCGACGCCTCGCCCAACTGGAACGTGCAGTACATGACCGGCATCACCACGTACTACAACACGTGGAAGGCCAAGAAGGCGGCCGCCGACACCTACTTCGACTGGAACACCTGGGTGCGCCCTGTGCCCGACGGCTGCAAGTACTTCTCCCACCGGCTGTGCGACAAGATGCCCTTCTTCGCCGAGGACGAAGACAATGGCCCGCTGACCACCGCCCACCTCGAGTGGATGAAGGATTTCACCAAGGCGCACACCGCCATCCCGATCATGTGGATGGTGATCCCCAACAAGACCACGGTGTACCTGAAGCCCGACTACTCGAAGGATTTCGAAACGGGCTTCCGCGAATCGAAGCTGACGGGTCCCGACCTCTACGCTTTTACACGCGAGAAACACACCCAGGTGCGCGATTTCTATTTCTCGAACGACACTCACATGTCGATGCACGGCCAGCTCCTGCTCGGCGACCGCATGCTGGCGGCCGTGCGCGAAGTGCTGCCGACGCCCCCTTCCAAATCACCCTGAAGTTATGATCCCGCGACAGGAAACCGATAAAAACGCGTGATCCTTTACGAGTACCCCTTCAACGAGCGCATCCGCACCTACCTGAGGCTGGAACACCTGTTCCGTCGCCTCGGAGAACTGGTGCCCTCGGAATCGCCGCTCTCCCACCACTACGCCCTGATCACGATCTTCGAGATCATGGACGTGGCGGCGCGCGCCGACCTCAAGGCCGATGTGCTGCGAGACCTCGACAAGCACAAGAACGTCTTCAACAGCTACCGCGGCAATCCGGCCATCGCGGAAACCGTGCTCGACCAAGTGGTTGGCCAGCTCGAAGGCAACTTCGCCGCGCTCAACGGCGTCGCCGGCAAGGCCGGCCAGGCGCTGACGGAAAACGAGTGGCTCATGAGCATCCGCAGCCGTGCCGGCATTCCGGGCGGCACCTGCGAGTTCGACCTGCCCGCCTATCACGCCTGGCAGCACCGCGCGCCGGCGAGCCGCCGCGCGGACGTGGAGCGCTGGTCGAACACGCTCTCGCCGCTGGCCTCGTCCATCTACCTCCTGCTCAAGCTTCTGCGCGACGCCGATGTGCCCTACAAGGTCATCGCCACGAACGGGCAGTTCCAGCAGAACCTGCCGCAGGGGCGCAGCTTCCAGTTGCTGCGGCTGCGCATCGATCCCCGGCTCGGGCTGGTCCCCGAAATCAGCGGCAATCGCCTCATGGTTTCGGTCCGGCTCATGCGGCACGAGGCCGACGACCGTTTGCATCAGAGCACGGAAGACGCGCCCTTCGAACTGACACTCTGCGCATGACGGGCAAGGTGAACGACAAAGGCGAGCGGATCGTCCGTTGCCCCGCATGCGGCGGCGACAGCATCTATGCGCCCTCCAACCCCTATCGCCCCTTCTGCAGCGCACGCTGCAAGGGCGTCGATCTCGGCGCTTGGGCCAGCGAGGAATTCCGCATGCCGGCCGAGGCGCCGCCCGACGACGATCCGTTCGGCGACCCCAAGCTCCAGTAGAACGCTGCCGCTTTAACGGCTGCCGTCACCCAGAAACACCTTGTCCAGATAGCCCGCGTGCGCCCGCACGTAGAAGGGCCGCAGGTGCTCGCGGTCCTTGTAGACCGGCGTGCCGTCAGGCATGGAACGCACGCATTCGCCCGATTGGCAAAGCTGCGCCAGCACGTCGATGGCCTCCGCGCCGCTCGAAGCGGCAATGCGCTTGAGCCGCTCGTTGAGTTGCGCCTGCTCGGGTGGCAACGGGCCGGTGGTGGTGCTGGTCAGCGCCGTCATCCGCCCCATGCGGTTGCCCTCGATCAGGCGACGCGGCTCGAACTCCACGCTGCGTGCGTTGTCCAGCAGCAGGTACACCTTCTTCTTGCCTTGGACCAGTGTCGTCAGCAGCTTTTCGAGCGCGTCGAGCGAGCGCGCGAGGCCCGGCCCCCCGTTGTTGATCGGGTAGGCCGATCCACTGTCCTGGAAGTAGAAGGCCAGCGGGAAATTCCCGGTGAAGTAGCAGTTCCAGCAGGCGCCGACCACGACCGTGTCGATCCGCGGATCGAGCGCCAGTTCGAGCATGCCGGTGCGCGCCTTGTCGCAGCCCTCATTGCCATCCGACAGCACGCCGGGCACAGGCGGGCAGGCGCCATAGGTGGCGAAGTACGCCGTGGCCATCTGCCCCGGCGCACTGCGCGCGAGCTCCAGCGCGCGCGGCGCGTACTGCTGCACATGGCTGTCGCCGATCAGCAGCACCTTGCGCGCGCCGTTGCCGGTGCGCTCGACCTTATGCGCTCCGAGCTTTTCCTGCTTGAAGCCGTCGTAGTAGTTGTCGTCCACCGTGGCGTCGGTCACCTTGCGCAGCAGATCGCTGCCGTTGCGCGGCGGCATGCCGCCCAGTGCCAGCACACCGACCAGCGCGACCGCCACGCCCGAACCGGCCAGCGCGCGCAGCATGCCGACGCTCGTGCGCGCCCGGGTGAAGCGCTCGAGAAACCGGTAAGTGGCCCACGCCAGCAAGACGCTCGCAACCACCGCACCCGCACGCACCCACGCCGACGGATTGCCTTCCGCCACGATCCGCGCGTACACCAGCAGCGGCCAGTGCCACAGGTAGAGCGGGTAGCTGATGAGGCCGATCCACACCATCACCCGGTTCGAGAGCAGGTACTTGTTGAGAACCCCGCCCGGCCCGGCCGCGATGCAGCTCACCGTCCCCAGCGTCGGCAGCAGCGCCCACCAGCCCGGAAAGGCCTTGTCGCTGCGCGTCATCACGAGCCCCAGCACGATCAGCCCCACGCCCAGCACCGACTGGACATGGCTGCGCCACGCGCTCGGCGCGACCGGCTTGAGCCGCATGCACGCCAGGATGCCGCCGACCATCAGTTCCCAGAAGCGCGACAGCGGCGAATAGAACGCCGCCTCGCGGAACGGATGCACGGTCATCACGTTGACCAGGAACGACGCCACCGCGATCACCCACAAGAGCCGCACGACCGGCCAGCGCCGCCGCCACGCCACGCCCAGCAGCAGCGGCCAGAAAATATAGAACTGCTCCTCGATGCCCAGCGACCACAGGTGCAGCAAAGGCTTGGTCTCGGCCGCGGTATCGAAGTACCCCGACTCGCCCCAGAAGATGAAGTTGGCCACGAAGGCCGCCCCGCCCGCCGCCTGCTTGCCGAGTTCGGCGAACTCCCGCGGCAGCAGCGCATACCAGCCAAAGGCCAGCGTCGCCACCAGCACCACCATCAACGCCGGAAAGATCCGCCGGATGCGCCGCGCATAGAAGTCGCGGTAGCTGAAATCGCTCGCCGCGTGGCTCTGCATGATGATCGTCGTGATCAGGAAACCCGAGATCACGAAGAAGATGTCGACCCCGATGAAGCCGCCCGGCAGCGCATCGGGAAACGCATGAAAGGCCAGCACCGACGCCACGGCGACGGCGCGCAGGCCGTCGATGTCGGGGCGGTACTTGGGATGCATCTTCGGGGTCAGGCCGCGGGCACTGTGCGGCCGTCGTGCCGGCCGGTCGCCCGCATCAGGCCAGGGTCGAGACGGCCAGCGCCGCCGACGCGGGCAGGCCGCGCTCCTGCACCAGCCATTCGAGCACCGGCAGTGCGCCGGGCAGCACCGGCGCCACGTCCAGCGGCAGTTGCTGCCACGCCATCGCCTGGCCTTCGCGCATCTCGAACTCGCCGGTCCATGCCGTCACCTTGCACCAGTGCAGGCGCACCAGCGCATGCGGATAGTCGTGCTCCGTGACCTTCCAGACGGAGGCGCCTTCGATGGTGATGCCGAGCTCTTCGTGCAGCTCGCGGCGCAGGGCTTCTTCGACGGTTTCGCCGGCTTCGATCTTGCCGCCCGGAAACTCCCAGTAGCCCGCGTAGGCCTTGCCTTCGGGCCGGGTCGAGAGCAGCAAGGCGTCGTCGGTCAGGCGGATCAGCACGCCGACTGCGACCTCGGTGTGCTTGCGCGCGCCGTTCTCTTGTGCGCTCACGCGTTGCTCCGCCCCGCGTAGTCGCGGGCGAACTGGTAGGCCACGCGGCCGCTGCGCGATCCGCGCTCCAGCGCCCAGACCAGCGCCTCGGGCCGCGCCGCCGCGATGGCGGCCGCATCGACACCGAACGACGAGAGCCACTGCCCCACGATCGTCAGGTATTCGTTCTGGCTGAAGGGATAGAAGCTCACCCAGAGGCCGAAGCGCTCGGACAGCGAAATCTTCTCCTCGATCACCTCGCCCGGATGCACCTCGCCATCGTCGGTGTGGGTGTACGTGAGGTTTTCCTTCATGTACTCGGGCAGCAGGTGGCGCCGGTTGCTGGTCGCATAGATCAGCACGTTGGGCGTCGACGCGGCAATCGACCCGTCCAGGATCGACTTGAGCGCCTTGTAGCCCGGCTCGCCCTCGTCGAAGCTCAGGTCGTCGCTGAAGACGATGAACTTCTCGGGGCGCTGCGACACCACCTCGACGATGTCGGGCAGGTCGACCAGCTCGGCCTTGTCGACCTCGATGAGGCGCAGCCCCTGCGGTGCATAGGCCTGCAGGCAGGCACGGATCAGCGACGACTTGCCCGTGCCGCGCGCGCCCGTCAGCAGCACGTTGTTGGCCGGCTTGCCTTCGACGAACTGGCGCGTGTTGCGCTCGATCTTTTCCTTCTGGACGTCGATTTCCTTGAGCGAATCGAGCGCCATCGTGGCGACGTGCTTCACCGGTTCCAGCACGCCGTGGCCGGAGTTGCGGCGGCGGTAGCGCCAGGCGATCGAGGCGTTCCAGTCAGCGGGCGCGGACAGCGGCTGCGGCAGGATCGATTCGATGCGCGTGATCAGCTGTTCGGCGCGCTCGATCAGCTTCTGGAACTGCTCGTTCATGACCGGTAATCGGCGTTGATGGTCACGTATTCGTGGCTGAAGTCGCAGGTCCAGACCGTTTCGCTCGCTGTGCCGCGGCCGAGGCCCACGCGCACCGTGATCTCGCTCTGCTTCATCACGCGCTGGCCGTCTTCCTCGCGGTACGACGGGTTGCGCCCGCCCTTCACGGCCACGTGCACGTCATCCAGGAACAGGTCGATGCCGGTCTGGTCGAGGTCGGCAATGCCTGCATAGCCGACGGCCGCCAGGATGCGGCCCAGGTTCGGGTCGCTGGCGTAGAACGCGGTCTTGACCAGCGGTGAATGCGCGATCGCGTACGCGACCTGCTTGCACTCGGCAGCATCGCGGCCGCCTTCCACCTGGATCGTGATGAACTTGGTCGCGCCTTCGCCGTCGCGCACGATGGCCTGCGCCAGGAGGCGGGCAACGTTCTGCATCGCCGCCACAAGGGCCTGGCCGTCGGCCGAGTCCAGTGAGGTGATGGTCGCGTGCGCCGCCTTCTGCGTGGCGATGACGACGAACGAATCGTTGGTCGAGGTGTCGCCGTCGATAGTCACGCGGTTGAACGAGGCGTCGGCCAGCAGCTTGGCCAGCGGCTGGATCAGCGACGGATCGATCTTCGCGTCGGTCGCCATGAAGCCCAGCATGGTCGCCATGTTCGGCCGGATCATGCCGGCGCCCTTGCTGATGCCGGTGATGGTGACCGTGGCGCCGCCGATCTGGACCTTCTGGCTGAACGCCTTGGGGATCGTGTCGGTGGTCATGATGCCTTCGGCGGCACGTGCCCAGTGGTTCTCGGAAGCGTCGGCCAGCGCGGCGGGCAGGCCGGCTTCGATGCGGTCCACGGGCAGCGGCTCCATGATCACGCCGGTGGAGAACGGCAGGATCTGCTCGGGCGCGATCTCCAGCTTGCGCGCGAGCGCGATGCAGGTGGAGCGCGTGCGCATCAGGCCGTCTTCGCCGGTGCCGGCGTTGGCGTTGCCGGTGTTGATCACCATCGCGCGGATGCCGTAGTTGGCCGCCAGATGGTCGCGGCAGACCTGCACCGGCGCCGCGCAGAAACGGTTCTGGGTGAACACCCCGCCGACCGCCGAGCTTTCGTCGATCAGCACGACGGTCAGGTCCTTGCGATTGGCCTTTCGCACGCCCGCTTCGGCCACGCCGATGCGAACGCCGGGCACCGCGAACAAGGCGGCGGGATCAGGGGCGGACAGGTTCACGGGCATGGGGTTCTCTCAATGAAAGGTTCGGGACGTCAGCTCAGCTTGCCGTGGCACTGCTTGTATTTTTTGCCGCTGCCGCAGGGGCAGGGGTCGTTGCGGCCGACGCGGGCAAAGGCGGCAGCCTCGGCGCTCAGGGCGCCGGTGCCGACGGCCGCAAGGCGGCGCTGGCTTTCCTCGTCGACACGCACTTCGACCTCACCGGTCTCGGTCGGCGCGCTGTAGGTGATGTTGGCCACGTTCTCGCCGCGGCTTTCCATCGCTTCGGCGGCTTCCTCGAGCTGCTCGCCCGACTGCACGCGCACTGTCATGAGCTGGCGGGTGACTTCGTTCTTCACCGAGTCGAGCAGCTGGCCGAAGAGCTCGAAGGCTTCCCGCTTGTATTCCTGCTTGGGCTGCTTTTGCGCATAGCCGCGCAGGTGGATGCCCTGGCGCAGGTAGTCGAGCGAGGCCAGGTGTTCGCGCCAGTGGGTGTCGATGCTCTGCAGCAGCACCATGCGCTCGAATTGGGTGAAGTTCTCCTGACCGATCAGCGCCAGCTTGGCGTCGAACGTCTCGTTGGCGGCCTTGACCACCTTCTCGAGCACGTCCTCGTCGGAGATCGCGTCGGAGGCCTCGACCTCCTTCTTGAGCGGCATGTCCAGGCCCCACTCGGTGAAGAGCGTCTTCTCCAGGCCTTCCAGGTCCCACTGCTCCTCGACCGATTCGGCCGGCACGTACTGGCGCACCAGGTCCATGAAGCAGCCTTCGCGCAGCGCGGCGATCTGCGCCGTGAGGTCGGCCGCGTCGAGGATGTCGTTGCGCTGCTGATAGATTACCTTGCGCTGGTCGTTCGAGACGTCGTCGTATTCGAGCAGCTGCTTGCGGATGTCGAAGTTGCGCGCCTCGACCTTGCGCTGCGCGCTCTCGATGCTGCGGGTGACGATGCCCGCTTCGATGGCCTCGCCGTCCGGCATCTTCAGGCGGTCCATGATCGCCTTCACGCGGTCGCCCGCGAAGATGCGCATCAGCGGATCGTCCAGGCTCAGATAGAAGCGCGAGGAGCCCGGGTCGCCCTGTCGGCCCGAACGGCCGCGCAGCTGGTTGTCGATGCGGCGCGATTCATGGCGTTCGGTGGCGATGATACGCAGGCCGCCGAGCGATTTGACGAACTCATGGTCCTTGGTCCACTCCTCGCGCACATGCGCGATGTCGGCCTGCTTGGTCGCTTCGTCGCGGCCTTCGTCGTTCTCGATGGCCTCGATCATCTTCTCGATGTTGCCGCCCAGCACGATGTCGGTGCCGCGGCCGGCCATGTTGGTCGCGATGGTGATCATCTTCGCGCGGCCGGCCTGCGCCACGATGTCGGCTTCGCGCGCATGCTGCTTGGCATTGAGCACCTGGTGCGGCAGGCCCGCCTGGGTGAGCAGGCCGTCGATGATCTCGGAGTTCTCGATCGACGAGGTACCCACCAGCACCGGCTGGCCGCGCTCGTAGCACTCGCGGATGTCCTGGATCGCCGCTTCGTACTTTTCGCGCGTGGTCTTGTAGACGCGGTCGAGCTGGTCGTCGCGCTTGCTGATGCGGTTCGGCGGAATGATGACGGTCTCGAGACCGTAGATCTCCTGGAACTCGTAGGCCTCGGTGTCGGCCGTGCCGGTCATGCCGGCCAGCTTGTTGTACAGGCGGAAGTAGTTCTGGAACGTGATCGAGGCCATCGTCTGGTTCTCGGCCTGGATCTCGACGCCTTCCTTGGCTTCCACGGCCTGGTGCAGGCCGTCGCTCCAGCGGCGGCCGGTCATGAGGCGGCCGGTGAACTCGTCGACGATGATCACTTCGCCCTGCTGGACCACGTAGTGCTGGTCGCGGTGGTACAGGTGGCGTGCGCGCAGCGCCGCCGTCAGGTGGTGCATCAGCGTGATGTTGGCCGGATCGTAGAGCGACGCGCCCTCGGGAATCAGCTTGAGCTCGCCCAGAATGCGCTCGGCGTTCTCGTGGCCGTCTTCGGTCAGGAACACCTGGTGCGTCTTCTCGTCGACCGTGAAGTCGCCGGGCACCGTGACGCCTTCGCCCGTGCGGGGGTCGGCCTCGCCTTCCTGCTTGGTCAGCAGGGGCACCACCTTGTTGATGGCGAGATAGAGGTCGGTGTGGTCTTCGGCCTGGCCGCTGATGATCAGCGGGGTGCGGGCTTCGTCGATCAGGATCGAGTCCACCTCGTCGACGATCGCGAAGTTCAACACGCGCTGGACCCGGTCGCCCGGCTCGTACACCATGTTGTCGCGCAGGTAGTCGAAGCCGTATTCGTTGTTGGTGCCGTATGTGATGTCGCTGCCGTAGGCTTCCTGCTTTTCCTCGCGCGGCATCTGCGGCAGGTTGATGCCCACCGTGAGACCCAGGAAGTTGTAGAGCCGGCCCATCCACTTGGCGTCGCGGCTGGCGAGGTAGTCGTTCACCGTGACCACGTGCACGCCCTTGCCGGACAGCGCATTCAGGTACACCGGCAGCGTGGCGGTCAGCGTCTTGCCTTCGCCGGTGCGCATTTCGGAGATCTTGCCGTTGTGCAGCGCCATGCCGCCGAGCAATTGCACGTCGAAGTGGCGCATCTTCATGACGCGCTTAGAGCCTTCGCGCACCGTGGCGAAGGCCTCCGGCAGCAGGGCGTCGAGGCTTTCGCCCTTGGCCACCCGGTCCTTGAACTCCTGCGTTTTCGCGCGCAGCGCGTCGTCACTGAGCTTCTCGAACTCGGGTTCGAGCGCATTGATGCGTTCCACCGTCTTGCGATACTGCTTGAGGAGCCGGTCGTTGCGACTGCCGAAGATCTGGGTCAGGAAGTTGGTTGCCATTGGGTGGAGATGGGCGGGCGCCTGACACGACAGGCACTGCGACCGGATTCCCTAAGATATGGTGAAAGCAGTTGGGCGCGCTCGTTTCGAAATCAAGTTCGACGTGAGCAGCCTTTTTTCCGGCGCGAACGCCGGCAAACCGGGCATTTTAGCTGTCTTGTTTCTGTCTGCCGGATTACCGATGTATCGCCGCCTTCCCCCCGCCGTCAGCCTGCACCGGGCTGCAGAAGACTCCCCCACGCTGGGGAGCCTGATGGCGCGCGCGCGCGACAGCGCCGAACGCCTCAAGGCCGTGGAGGGCCTGATCCCGCCGGCCATGCGCAGCGCCGTGCAGGCGGGGCCCGCCGAGGGGGACGTGTGGTGCCTGCTGGTCAAGGGCAGCGCAGCGGCCGCCAAGCTGCGCCAGCTCGCACCGATGCTGGTGACGCGGCTCAAGAACAGGGGCTGGGACGTCGCGACGATCCGGATCAAAGTGCACACGGGACGCTGATCCGACACTCGTCCCTGATTGATTTTTCGTCTGAAAGTAGATAATATTTCCAGATGACACCCTCGACGTCGCCCGCCGACGCGCTGCTCCTGCTGCTCGACAAGCACCAGGTCAACGCCCTCCTCTCCCCCGACGATGTGCTCCAAGCCGTGCGCGAGGCCTTCGTCCTTCACAGCGGCCGCGAAGGCCGCGTCTTCCCGGTCGTGCGCGAGCCCCTGTCCACCGGCGGCGTGTTCGGCATCAAGTCGGGCGACGTGCAGGCGCAGGGCCTGCTCGGCTTCAAGGCGGCCGGCTTCTGGCCCACCAACCGGCAGCGTGGCGGCGAGCCGCACCAGGCGACGATCCTCCTGGTCGACCCCGCCACCGGCCGGCCGCTGTGCGTGATCGACGGCAATGCGATCACGACCGTGCGCACTGGCGCGGCCGGCGGGCTCGGCCTGCAGCAACTGGCACGACCCGAAAGCACGCGCCTGTGCATCTTCGGCACCGGCGTGCAGGCGCGCATCCAGCTCGACTTCGCGTTGCGCCTGCTGCCCTCGCTGCGCGAAGTTTTCTATGTCGGCACCGATGGCGGCAGCAACGCCGCGTTCGAGGAAAACTTCGCGGCGCGCTGCAGCATCGCGCCCGCCGCCGACCGCAACGCCGCCGTCGCACAGAGCGACATCGTGATCACCGCGACGCCGGGCGGCGGCGCATTGTTCGATCTCGAAGCCGTGCAACCCGGCACGCACCTGAACTGCGTGGGCGCCGACACGCGAGGCAAGCGCGAACTCCCCGAAGGCCTCCTGGCGCGCGCCCGTCTTTTCGTCGACGACCGCACGCAGGCACAGCAGATCGGCGAGACCCAATGGGCGCCCGACACGCCGAACACCGAGTTGGGCGACCTGCTGAGCGGCAAGACCCCGTTCGCCCGCGCTCCCGGCGACATCACAGTCTTCGACATGACCGGCCTTGCACTGCAGGACCTGACCGTGGCGCGCCTGCTCCACGAGCGCGCGAACGCAACGGGCACAGGCACCCGTCTCGCCTGGCCCTGGTAGATCAATGGATCAGGCGGCAGCGCCGCCGAACAGCTCGGTCATGAACTGCGTCGATTTCAATCCCGTGCCGGTCAGCAGAACGACCGTGGTTTCACCGGCCTTGATGTCGCCCCGCTGCGCCAGCACATCGATGGCCGCAGCGGCCGTTGCGGACGTCGGTTCGGCATAGAGGCCCGTCGAAGCCAGCCGACGCACCGCTGCCGCGATCTGCTCTTCCGTCAGCGTCACCGTCTTGCCGTTCGTCTCCCGCAGCGCCTGGAGAATCTCCTGCAGGCGCACCGGTCGCTTGATCGCCGTGCCCTCGGCGATCGTGGGCTTCACGATGCGATCCACCAGTGTGTCCACGCCCGCAACAAAGCTCGCATCCACAGGCGAGCAATTCAGCGGCTGCGCCACGAAGATCCGCGGCAGCTTCGCGATCTGCCCCGCGGCCAGCAGTTCCTTGAAGCCGATCCAGCATCCGAGCACATTGCTGCCCGCGCCCGCTGGAATCACCACGTTGTCGGGCGCGACGAACCCCAGGTCTTCCCAGAGTTCATAGGCCAGCGTCTTGGTGCCCTGCAGGAAGAACGGATGCCAGTTGTGGCTCGCATAGAAGATCGATTCGGACTGGCGCACCGCCTCGTGCTCGGACTCCTCGCGCGGCCCCGGCACGAGCTGCACCTCGGCGCCGAAGGCCCGGATCTGCGCCACCTTGGGCGCCGGCGTGTAGCTGGGCGCGAGCACCTTCACCCCCATGCCCGCCGCCGCGCCCGATGCGGCGATGGCCGCGCCGCCGTTGCCCGAGCTGTCTTCCAGCACCGCGTCGATGCCCAGCTGGCGCAGGAACGACATCATCACGGCCGCGCCGCGGTCCTTGAAGCTGCAGGTCGGGTTGAACCATTCGAGCTTGAAGTACGGCTCGAAGCCGCCCCAGCGTTTTTGCACCAGCGGCGTACAGCCTTCGCCCAGGCTCACCGGCTTGTCGATCGCCATCGGCAGCGCCGCGCGGTAGCGCCACACCGAACGCTCGCGCGAATCGATGTCGTCGGGCGTGATGCCGGGCAGCGGCGTCACCATCATCGGATGGCCGTCGTCGGAGCGCCAGCGGCGTTCCAAGAGTTCGTGGGTCCTGCCGGTGCGGGGATCGATATAGCGTGCGGGTTCGTGGCGTGTCATTCGCGTCTCTCCTGAAATCTTTCCAGATTTGGATAATATATCCAGATATGTACTTTTAGTACAATCTGGATTCTTCGTCCAGACCTGGATACATTCCCGGCATGAAAAAGAAGTCGAACAAACAGCTCCTGGAGATGCTGCGCAACATGGCCGAAGGCTTGGGAGAGACCTTCGCGCCCTTCTGCGAAGTCGTGGTGCACGACCTCAGCAACCCCAAGAATGCGATCTACGCCATCGAGAACAACCTGAGCGGGCGGCAGGTGGGGCAATCGGTCACCGAACTCGGGCTGGCGCGCATCCGCGATCCCGAATACCCGGCGGTGATCGCGAACTACGCGAACACCTTTTCAGACGGGCGCAAGGTCAAGAGCACCTCTATCGGCGTGAAGGACGAGAGCGGCGAGTACGTGGCCGCGCTGTGCCTGAACGTCGACCTCACGCTGTTCCAGAGCTTCCAGGGCGCGATCTCGCAGTTCACGCGCATCGACGACCGCGAGGTGCACGAGAGCCTGGCCACCGGCGCAGGCCATTCGGGGCGCATCCACGCGCGCATCGACGAGTTCGCCGCATCGCGCGCGACCACCTCGCGATCGCTGAAACCCGCCGACCGCAAGCAGCTGGTGCAGGAGCTGAAGAAAGCGGGATTCCTGGAGATTCGACGCGGCGCCGAGATTGCCGCGGCGCACATGGGCGTCTCGCGCGCCACCGTGTACAGCGACGCGAAGTAGCGACCCGGCTGCGGGCCGATCTCGCGCGCAACCCGTTGCCGGCGGCCGTAAAGGCCCGGCGATGCATCGTCGGCATGGGAGATTCCTCGGCTTCAGACGGCCGGGTCGGGCCAGCTCGGATCGCTCGATGCGTTGGCAGTAAGCATCAGCACGACATGCGCATCGGCCGCGATGGCCTTGCTCTCCCGCAGCTGCCGCAACGCGGCCAGCCCGCCGGCCGCGCACAGCTCGGCGCTCACGCCGGCCGCCGTGAGAAGCCGCCGTGCCGCACGGGCCTCCTCGTCGCTCACCACCACCGCGCCGCCGCCGGTGGCCGTCGCGGCCTGCCACTGCAGGTACGTCACCGTGGCGCCCGCCGTCGAGAACTGCGCGGTGTGGCCGGGGTAGCTCCCGTTGATCGCGCCGCCCGCGAACACGCGCGCAAGGCGCGGGAACGGCTCCACCAGCCAGAGCCGCGGCAGGCGCGGAATGCGCCCCGCGGCCAGCAGGTCGCGAAAGCCCGCATAGATGCCCCAGGCCAGATCACCGCGCGCTGTGGGAATCACGACGTGGTCCGGCAGGCCGGCGTCGGCCACGCACTCGGGCGCAATGGTCTTGTAGCCCTCGATGGCCAGCGGCGCGCTGCCAAGCGCGGGCAAGCGGTAGTTGGTCAGCGCGAGATAGCCCGGGTACTGCGAACGCTCGCGCACGAAGGCCCAGCGGCCGGCGTTGTCGGCGAACACATAGCGCCGCGCCCCCAGCGCGTCGAGCTGCCGCGTGTAGGTGGCCGGCATGCCCTCGTAGGTGGCCACCTCGCAGCGCAGGCCCGCGGCCCACGCGTAGTGCGCCGCCGATACCGCCGCGTTGCCCGACGAGGCGAGCACCAGCGTGTGGGCGCCGAAGTCCAGCGCCTGCGCCACGCCCACCGCCGTCATCCGGTCCTTGTGCGAACCGGTGGGGTTGCTCGCTTCGTCCTTGAGATTCAGCCGCGCGACGTCGAAATGCCGGGCCAGCTCCGGCATCTCCAGCATCGGTGTCTGGCCCTCGCCGAGGGTAAAGCCCGGCGCATAGGGCATGGGGATGGCATCGACGCCATCGGGCAGGTAGCTGGCACGCAGCGCCACGTGAAAGCCCGCGCGCTTGCAGGCGGGACAACCGCTGTGCGTGAGCGTGACCGGGTAGAGCGCATCGCAGCGCAGGCACTGCAACCCCTGCAGGCGCGGATTGCGCACCGGCTTGAGCGTCCGGGCGAGGCCGCTGGATGAAGGGTAGGAGGGGTCCCCCGGACGCGTGGCCGAGGGGTTTGCCGGCAGGGCGGCGAACTTGAAGTCCAGAACTGGCGAGGGCGTCACGGGAGGGGCGGGTTGGAGGTTGTGCCCGATTCTTATGCAACCGGAAATAAAATTACGCACATCCAGATACTCAATCGATAAATAAACTTATCGCTGACCGCCGATGCGATTCACCGAAATCGAAACCTTTCGTGCCCTGATGCGCGGTAGCTCCACCCGCAAGGCCGCGGCCCTGCTGCATGTGACGCAGCCCGCCATCAGCCAGTCGCTCAAGCGGCTCGAAGCGCAGGCGGGGATGGTGCTGTTCCAGCGCACCGGCGGGCGGCTGGTGCCCACGCCCGAGGCGCGCGCGCTGTGGGTCGAGGTGGAGCGGGTGTTCATCGGCATGGACGCCATCGAGCATCGCGTGAAGAGCCTGCGCGATTTCGGCCTCACGCAGCTGGAGCTCAGCTGCTTTCCTGCCTATGGCCTCGGCTTCATGCCGCGCGCCCTCGCCCGGCTGAAGGCGCACCGCGGCGCGAGCCCCTGGCCTCAGGTGTCGCTGCAGGTGCTGAGCTCCAAGGACGTGCGCGACCGGGTGGCGATGGGCATTTCCGATTTCGGCCTCATGGCCGACGAGCTTTCGCTCGAAGGCATCGACCACTCCACCTTCTCGCGTTTGCCCGGCGTGGTCGTGATGCCCGAGGGCCATGCGCTCGCGCGCTTCAAGACCATCAAGCCGGAGCAGCTGGCGGAGACGCCCTTTCTCTCGCTCAATCCCGAAGACTCCTCGCACCAGCGGCTGGAGGCCGCGCTCGCGCCGTACGGCGTGGCGCTTCGGGTGCTGGTGCAGACGCCCTATGCGGCCAGCGTGTGCGAGATGGCGCTGCGCGGCCTGGGGGTGGGCCTGGTCAATCCGATCACCGCGCTCGACTATGCGGAGCGCGGGCTGGTGGTGCGGCGGCTGTCGATCGACGTTCACTTCACCTGCATCCTGGCGCTGCCCGCGGGCAAGGTGCTCTCGGCGACGGCGCGCGACTTTATCTCGCTCATGCGCCTGCAGCTGGCCGAGGACGAGAAGCGCATCCAGCGCTATCTGCGATAAGCCGGCCGGTTCACTTCCAGGTGAATTCGTGGTTCAGCCCGACCACGAAACCGGTCACGCTGCGCCCGCCCGCCGGCCGGGTGCGCGAGGCGCTGACGTCCACGCTGATCAGCGGTGTGAGGCTGAAGCGGCCGCCGAGGCGCGAGGTCCAGGCACCCGAGGCGCGATTGCGCTCGGCGATCACGGACACGGCGTCGTTGAGCGCCCATTCGGCAGCCACGCCGCCGCGCGGGGTCCGCACGCCGGTGCCCAGCGCCCAGTCGGCGCCGAGGTTCGCGTGCAGCTGCAGGCTGTCGGCCGGCCGCCATGTCAGCGGCACCACGAACTGCCCGCCCATGCGGCCGCCGCGCCGCAGGTCGGACACGGTGCCCATCGACACGGCCGCGCTGAGCCGGGCGTCTGCGGCCTGGCCGAAAAAGGTCCATTTGAGCTGCGGCCCGGCGGTGACCGAGTGAACGCCCTGGACCGAAAGCCGGTCGATGTTCAGCCCCAGCTCGACGGGTCCGACCCGGCAGGCCGGCCCGATGTGAAAGCCCGTGACCGGCTCGACGCCGGTGCGGCCCCACCAGGTTTCGTACTGGCATTGGCCGGGATCGAGCGTGCCCGCGTCGTCGACATCGAAATGGCCCCCGGCCTGCGCGCCCAGGCTCGCCAGCGCGCAGGAAGCCATCAGCAGCCAGCCGTGGTACCAGCCGTGATTCGGTCGTCGGATTGTTGTTGTCTGCCTGTTCTTCATCGCGCATCCCAAGGCCCTCGGACCATTCTAGGGAGACGGGAAGTCGGCGCGGTGACGCGCCGCAACGAACTCAGATCTCGAACTGGGGCTGCAGCTCGCGGATGCGCTTGATGGCCACGCCGGCCGCGGCGGTGCGCGTCTCGACGCCCAGCTTCACGTACACCCGCTCCAGGTGCTTCTTGGCCGTGGCCGGGCTGCTGCCGAGGATCTCGCCGATGTCCTTGTTGGTCTTGCCCTTGACCACCCAGTACAGCACCTCGGCCTCGCGCGCGGTGAGCTTCAGGCTCAGGCTCATCGCCTCGATCACGCCGGTGTCGGACACCTCGCGCATGATGATCATCCACTCGTCGCCGTCGTCGTCCTGGCCGGTCTGCTGGTGCAGCCGCAATGTGAGGCTGCTCGCACCCTGGACGATCGAAAGCGCGGGCGGCTCGATGCCGCGCTGGCGCGCATCGGGTGTGTGGCGCAGCAGCCATTCGAGCACCGCGGGCGGCGTCTCGGGGGCGCGCGTTTCGCAGTAGCGCTGCAGCAGGTCGCGCGCAAGCGCCGTCTGCCAGATCAGCCGGCCCTCGGGCAGCCGCACGGTGATGCTCGCGTAGCCGAAGGCATCGAGCGCATTGCGCGCCTGGCCGGCCTGCCGTGCGTCCTGCCGCGCGCGGCGCGCGCCCTGCAGGTGCACGTTCATGCGCGCGAGCACCTCCTTCGGCTTGATGGGCTTGGTGACGTAGTCGACGCCGCCTGCTTCGAGTGCGGCCACGAGGTGCTCGGTTTCGGTGAGGCCCGTCATGAACACGATCGGAATGTGCGCGGTGGCCGCGTCGGCCTTGAGCCGGCGCGCCACCTCGAATCCGTCGATGCCCGGCATCATCGCGTCGAGCAGCACGATGTCGGGCCGGGCCTGCGCGGCGCGCTGCAGCGCCTGTTCGCCATTGGTGGCGATGAGCACGGTGTAGCCCGATTCGTCGAGCGCGTCGTGCAGCACCGCGAGGTTGTCGGGGACGTCGTCCACGATCAGCACGAGGTCGCTGTTGACGCCTTCGTCGCGCAGCGCCCGGGCGAGGGGCGACGGCTGCATGGGGGGTGATGGGTTCGAGGTCATGGCTCGCTCACTGCGTCGGCCAGCGCCCGGCTCATGGCCTCGAACTGGAACTGGCGCGCCAGCACGCGCTGCGCCTCGGTCCAGGCCATGCACTCGGGTTGTTCGGTGTCGATGTCGTCGAGCTGGTTCATGATGCCGCGAAAGTAGCCCAGGCTCACGGCTTCGTCGAGCGCACGCAGGCGGTCGCGAGAAGGGGCCCGCATGACCTTCGGCGCGACGGCTGCCGGCAAGGCGGCGGCGGTGTCGGTCCACCTCAGGCCGAGCCGGCGCTCGAGCCAGTCGAGCAACTCGGTGTGGCGCACGGGTTTCACGAAGAAGTCTTCGGGCGCGATGCCCACGTCGTTGTCCAGCCCCTTGTCGAAGGCGTTGGCCGAGACGATGGCGACGGACGCATCGGCGAGGCCGAGCTTGCGCGCGCGGCGGATGGTTTCCCAGCCGTCGATGCCGGGCATCGCAAGGTCGACGAACATCGCATCGGGCCGGTAGCCGGCGGCGATCAGGTCGAGGGCGTCGTGGCCGCTGGCCGCCGTGCGCAGCTCGAAGCCGAGCGGCGCGAGCACATGGTCGAGCAGTTCGCGGTCTGCCTCTTCGTTGTCGACCACCAGCAGGCGCCGGCGGGCGCCTTCGTAGCCGCGGCGCGCCCGCGTCACCGGCACCGGCCGGCTCGCGCCGGGTGCCGTGTCGTGCACGCGCGGCAGGAAGAGCCGCACGCAGAAGAGCGAGCCCACGCCCGGCGTGCTCTGTACCTTCATCTCGCCGCCCATCAGGTCCGTGAGCATCTTGGCGATGGTGAGGCCCAGGCCCGCCCCCGGCGCCGAAGAGGCAGCCGCGTTACCGCGCGTGAAGGGCTCGAAGATGCGCTCGATATCCGCAGCCGTCATGCCCGGGCCCGTGTCCTCGATCTCGATGGCCGCGAACTCGCGTGCATAGGCCAGGCGCAGCGTGACCTGTCCCGCCGCCGTGAACTTGATCGCGTTGCCGAGCAGGTTGATGAGGATCTGGCCGACGCGCTTCTCGTCGGCACGCACTACCTCGGGCAAAGGGCCTGCCGCCTCGAAGCGGAACTGCAGGCCCTTCTCGGCCGCCTGCAGCTCGAACATGTCGGCCAGCTCGCGCATGGTGTCGGCAAAGCGCATCGGCCGCGCATGCAGCGTGAGCTTGCCGGCCTCGATGTGCGCGATGGCCAGCGTGCCTTCGATGAGCGAGAGCAGATGCTCGCCGCCGCGCTTGATGACCGCCACCGCCTGCTGGCGGTGCGGCGGCACCGAGTGGTCTTCGCCCATCAGCTGCGCATAGCCCAGGATGCTGTTGAGCGGCGTGCGCAGCTCGTGGCTGATGGCGCTGATGTAGCGGCTCTTGGCCTGGTTGGCCTGGTCGGCGGCGCGCTGGGCCTGCTCGGCCACGGCGCGTGCTTCTTCCGCCGTCTGTTTTGCGGCCTGCAGGGCGCGGTCGGTTTCGCGGTGCAGTTCGATCTCTCGCACCAGCAGGTGGGTCTGGCGGTTGGATTCTTCCTGCGCGACCTTGCGGCTCTGGTGCGCGAGCACCAGCCACCACGCCACGATGCCCGCGATGACCAGCAGCGCCATGTAGGCCTTGAGGAAACCCGAGCGCAGCGCCGACTGCTGCACGCCTGCCCACGCCTCGGCCACCCCGGCCTGCGTTGCAAGTTCGACCGCGCTTTCGGCGAGGGCCCTCAGTTCCTGTTGATAGAGCACACCGAACACCACGGCCAGCAGCGGCACGATGATCAGCATCAGCAGCAGGAAGTGCCCCAGGCCCGTGTCCAGGTAGCGCCAGCTGCGGCGCGGCAGCAGCCAGCGCAGCACGGCCGACCATTGCGACGACAGGCTCGCATGCGGCTTGCACAGGTCGCCGCAGCGCGCATCGAGCGTGCAGCACAGCGAGCAGATCGCGCCCTGATACGCGGGGCAATGCGCCATGTCCGGCCCTTCGTACTCGCGCTCGCAGATCACGCAGTGCTGCACCTTCAGGCGCTGGTAGCTGCCGCTTTCGTCCGATTCGACCTTCGCCCAGCGCACCGCGCGCCCGCCCGCCGCCGGCGCGAAGGGCACGGCGCCGGTCGCATCCGACGCCCGCGCCAGGTAGTACTTGCCGCCCGTCGCCCACGCCAGCAGCGGCGAGGCGACGAGCGCGGTGCCCAGCGCGATCAGCGCCGAGAACGCCTGCGCCAGCGGCCCGAACACGCCCAGGTGCGCGGTGATCGACAGCACCGAGGCCAGCGCCATCGCGCCCACGCCCACTGGGTTGATGTCCCACAGGTGCGCGCGCTTGAACTCGATGCCCGGCGGCGAGAGCCCCAGCGGCTTGTTGATGACCAGGTCGGCCACCACCGACATCATCCAGGCGATGGCGATGTTGGCGAAGAGCCCGAGCACATCGCCCAGCGCTTCGAACACGTTCATCTCCATCAGCATGAAGGCGATGAGCGCGTTGAACACCACCCACACCACCCGCCCTGGATGGCTGTGCGCCACGCGCGAGAAGAAATTGCTCCAGGCCAGCGACCCCGCATAGGCGTTGGTCACGTTGATCTTGAGCTGCGAGATCACCACGAACAGCGCCGTCGCGGCCACCGCCCAGCCGTAGTTCGGGAACACGTACTCGTAGGCCGCGAGGTACATCTGGTTCGGATCGACCGCGCGCTCCACCGGCACCATGTGCGTGATTGCCAGGTAGGCCAGCAGCGCCCCGCCCAGCATCTTGAAGACGCCCAGCACCACCCAGCCCGGCCCGCCGGCCAGTACGCCGGACCACCAGCGCCCGCGCGTGGTGGCGGTGCGCGCGGGCATGAAGCGCAAGTAGTCGGCCTGCTCGCCCATCTGGGTGATGAGCGCGATCCCGACTGTCAGGGCGGCGCCAAAAAGGTGCAGATCAAAACCCTGCACGCCCGACTTGACCCCGTTGTAGTGCACGATTCCCGCAAACGCACCAGGATCGCGCACGAGCACGAACACGAAAGGCACCACCAGCATCACCAGCCACAGCGGCTGGGTCCACAGCTGAAGCCGGCTGATGGCCGAGACGCCGTGCGTGACCAGCGGAATGACCACCAGCGCGCACACCAGGTAGCCCCAGACCGGCGGAATGCCCAGCGCGAGTTCCAGCGCATAGGCCATCACCGCCGCCTCCAGCGCGAAGAAGATGAAGGTGAACGAAGCGTAGATCAGAGAGGTGAGCGTCGAGCCGATGTAGCCGAAGCCCGCGCCGCGGGTGAGCAGGTCCATGTCGACGCCGTAGCGCGCGGCGTACACGCTGATCGGCAGTCCCGCCAGGAAGATGATGAGCCCCGTGACCAGGATCGCCCAGAAGGCGTTGGCGAAGCCGTACTTCACCAGCAGCGTGGCCCCCACCGCCTCGAGGATCAGGAACGACGCCGCCCCGAAGGCGGTGTTGGCCACCCGCCATTCGGACCATTTGCGAAAGCGCTGGGGCGTGTAGCGCAGCGCGTAGTCTTCAAGCGTTTCGCTCGCGACCCAGCTGTTGTAGTCGCGCCGGACCTTGACGATGCGCTGGGGGGCGTCGTCGGAAGGGATGGGCGGGACGTCGGAATTCACACCGTTTCGGTGCATCTTTCGTGCCATCTGCTGCGCCGGCTGCCTGGGCTTCCGACGGTTACTCAGGGCAATGCCGCAAGAAGCTTGTCGAGCCGGGTCGGCGGGAGTTGGATGCCACCGCCCAGAAAAGACTCGTCGGCGATGTCGTAGACCAGCTCATCTTCTGACCAACGAAGCGCAACGCCGGCCTCTTTGTATGTCCGCTCCGCCAGCACTGTGGGCTCGCCTGTGCGATATAGCCTCAACAGAATCGTCGAACGGCTCGTGAAGACGAGTCGGGCCGTGTAGGCACCGTCCAGGACGGGTGAAACCTCGCTCCACCACTCGTCAGGATGCTTGTCTGCGCGGATACGGTCCTTCGCTTCGAAGCAATATTTGAGACCGAACAGAACGATAGCGGCGCAAATCGCCCACCGCAGGACAGGGGCGCTGCGGCGCAGCGCGGTGCGAATGTCGGGCATCACAAAGCCACACTGATCGGCGTGTCGAGCTTCATCACGATCTTGTCGGTGTAGATGATGAAGTCGCCGCCCTGATTGTGTTTGCGTTGCCAGGCGCGGAATTCCGCGTTCTTCACGGGATACAGCACAGCGTCCTTGGCGTGCACATTGCCGTGCACCACCGCGTACTCGAGCCATCCGACGTTCGACAGCGCCGCGACCTGGTGGGCTGGGACGATCGCGACATGGCTGCGACTCCAATGGCCGAGGTATTGCGATGCATCGCCCGCGACGTCCGTGAATGTGAAGTTGTCTTTCACGTAGACGGAAACATGGGTCACGACAGCCGCCTTGTTCTTGTGGTCGAACCACGCGTGCGAGACCGCAGCGTAAAGATTGAAGGAGCCCAGCGCGCACGTCAGGTCGTCAGGAACGCCTTCGCTGAAAAGCGATTGCGTGATGAATTGCGTCAGCTTCTGACTCAGGGTGCCTTCGACCGGCGCCTGCTGAAACTGGACTCCTTGTGAAAGCGAACGATGTCGCCCTGGCACTCCAGCCAGGACCGACTGTCGCGTCGGTTCCGGTACGGACGCAGCGCGTTGGCGATCTCCTTTCGCGCCCTCGGCGTTCCAAGTCGGGACATCAGATGGTCCAGTCCCTTTTTGGCTCTGGCGAACTTCATGACCCAATCCATCTTGACGGAGGTGGTATCGATCATGCTCGGCGGATATGGCACGCCGTTCTGGTTGATGCCGTTGCGCTCGTCAGCCGCCGTGGGTGGAAAGTTCAACGCCCCAGCGAACCATTTGTCCATCAAATCCGCCCCGAGCGGCGCACCGATTTTTCGCATTGCGCCCGGAATGTCCTGGATGTCGAAGGGCGGTACCGCTTCTAGGGGCTTCGACTTCTCTTTCGGAGGGAGTGGAGGGGATTTGAGCCAGTGCGACATGCTGGCCGCAGCGCCAGATACTGCTTCTGTCGCCTTGATCGCTCCGCGGATGGTGTTGGCATATGGGTCGTCCTTGGCTTTCCTCCTGACGGGCACTTCCACCGTTTTCCGAGCAACGGGAGCGACAGGCTTGCCCCGCATCGGCGGCGGCGCCCTGTTCGACGACAGCGCGACCTCCACATGGCAGATTTCCCCGATCTGCTGCGACCAGGAACGCATGAAATTGTTCGACTTCCGAAAATCGATCCTCTCGCCTGCTTTCGATTGCATTTTTTATCTCCCCTGCTTCAGAACACCGGCGCCCGCTCGGCGATCGGCGCCCGCAAGGTACTCCGCATGTGCTCCTCCAACGCATCGCGCACGGCACCCAAACGCCTCTTTCGTGCAATCCGTACGACTTTTGGCGAACAGGGCACGACTGTTGCAAAGAAGAAGGCTTGCCCATAATGGCCGACTCTTCTCTCAGCCACCCGATGCCGCTCCCATGGAACTGACCCCGCGCGAAAAAGACAAGCTGCTGATCTTCACCGCGGCGCTGCTCGCCGAACGGCGCAAGGCCCGCGGTCTGAAGCTCAACTACCCCGAAGCCATTGCCCTGATCTCCGCCGCCGTGATGGAAGGCGCCCGCGACGGCAAAAGCGTCGCCGAACTCATGAGCGACGGGCGCTCGGTGCTGACCCGCGCCGACGTGATGGACGGCATCGCCGAGATGATCCCGGACATCCAGGTCGAAGCCACTTTCCCGGACGGAACCAAGCTGGTCACCGTCCACCAGCCCATCGTCTGACCCGCCACACAAAAGAACCGACATGCGCCACACCACTTCCAAGACCCTTGCCCTTCTCGCCCTCCTGCTGCCACTCGCGGCCAGCGCCCACACCGGCGTCGACGGCGGCCTGCACCACGGTTTCACGACCGGCTTCCTGCACCCGTTGACCGGCGCCGATCACCTGGCGGCCATGGTCGCGGTCGGCCTCTGGAGCGCATTGGCCGCGCGCCGTGCCTGGCCCGACCTGCTGTGGGCGCCGCTGGCCTTCGCCGGCATGCTGCTGGTGGGCGCGCTGATGGGCTTGGCTGGCGTGCAGCTGCCGGCCGTCGAACCGATGATCGCGGCCTCGCTGCTGGTGCTGGGCTTGCTGGTGGTCACGCGCGTTCACCTGCCGGCGGCTGTCGCCATGGCGGTGGTCGGCGTGTTCGCCGTCTTCCATGGCGTGGCCCACGGCTACGAACTCGCGAGCGAGCAAGGTGCCGCGCTCACGCTGGCCGGCATGGTCAGCGCGACCGTGCTGCTGCATCTGGCAGGCATCGCCCTTGGTTGGGCGCTGCGCCATGCCAACGCCTGGCTGCCGCGCGCGGCCGGTGCCGCCGTGGTGGTGCTGGGCGCAACGCTGCTGGCACAGGCCGTCTGATCGCCATGACCCCTGGCGAACTTCTCATCGACGACGGCGACCACACGCTCAACCCCGGGCGCCGCACCCTCACGCTGGTGGTGCAGAACACCGCCGACCGACCGATCCAGGTCGGCTCGCACTACCACTTCGCCGAGACCAACGGCGCCCTCGGCTTCGACCGCGAAGCCGCGCGCGGCATGCGGCTGAACATCGCCTCGGGCGCCGCGGTGCGCTTCGAGCCGGGGCAGCAACGCACGGTCGAACTGGTCGACTACTCGGGCGATCGCATCGTCTACGGCTTTCGTGGCCTGGTTCAAGGAAAGCTCTAAAACATGGCCACCATCGGGCGACGCGCCTATGCAGAAATCTTCGGCCCCACCGTGGGCGACCGGGTCCGTCTTGCAGACACCGAACTGCTGATCGAGGTCGAAGCCGACTACACGCTGCGCGCTGGCGGCTACGGCGAAGAGGTGAAGTTCGGTGGCGGCAAGACCATCCGCGACGGCATGGCGCAATCGCAGCGCACAAGGGCACAAGGCGCGGTCGATACCGTGCTCACCAACGCGCTGATCCTGGACCACTGGGGCGTCGTGAAAGCCGACATCGGGCTGAAGGACGGCCGCATCGCCGCCATCGGCAAGGCCGGCAATCCCGACGTGCAACCGGGCGTGGACATCGTCATCGGCCCCGGCACCGAGATCATCAGCTGCGAGGGCAACATCGTCACCGCGGGCGGCATCGACAGCCACATCCACTTCATCTGCCCGCAGCAGATCGAGGAGGCGCTGTCCTCCGGTGTGACCACCATGCTCGGCGGCGGCACCGGCCCCGCGACCGGCACCTTCGCGACCACGGCCACGCCCGGCCCCTGGCACATCGAGCGCATGTTGCAGGCGGCCGATGCGTTCCCGATGAACCTGGGCTTCCTCGGCAAGGGCAATGCGAGCCTGCCCGACGCGCTGCACGAGCAGATCGAGGCCGGCGTCATTGGACTCAAGTTGCACGAAGACTGGGGCACCACGCCCGCGGCGATCAGCAATTGCCTCGACGTGGCCGACGCCACCGACACGCAGGTTGCGATCCACAGCGACACGCTCAACGAATCGGGCTTCGTCGAGAACACCATCGCGGCCGTGGGTGGCCGCGCGATCTGCGCCTTCCACACCGAAGGCGCGGGCGGCGGCCATGCGCCGGACATCCTGCGCGTGGTGGGCGAGGCGAACTTCCTGCCCTCCTCCACCAACCCCACGATGCCCTACACCGTGAACACGCTCGACGAACACGTCGACATGCTCATGGTGTGCCACCACCTCGATGCCGGCATCGCCGAAGACCTGGCCTTCGCCGAGTCGCGCATCCGCAAGGAAACCATCGCCGCCGAAGACGTGCTGCACGACCTGGGCGCGATCAGCATGTTCAGCTCCGACAGCCAAGCCATGGGCCGTGTCGGCGAGGTGATCATCCGCACCTGGCAGACCGCGCACAAGATGAAGGTGCAACGCGGCACGCTGCCCGAAGACAGCGAGCGCAACGACAACTTCCGCGCGAAACGCTACATCGCCAAGTACACGATCAACCCGGCGATCGCGCACGGCATCGCGCACGAAGTGGGTTCGCTCGAAATCGGCAAGTGGGCCGACATCGTGATCTGGAAGCCCGCCTTCTTCGGCGTGAAGCCCTTCACCATCCTCAAGGGCGGCACCATCGCGATGGCGGCGATGGGCGACCCGAGCGCATCGATCCCGACGCCGCAACCGGTGCACTTTCGGCCGATGTTCGGTGCGTATGGCGGCTCGCTCGCCAGGAGCTCGCTCACCTTCGTGTCGCAAGCGGGGCTCGCTTCGGGCATCAAGGAACGCTACGGCCTCAGCAAGAACCTCAGCGCGGTGAAGAACATCCGCAACGTGCGCAAGAAAGACCTGATCCACAACGGCTACGCGCCGAAGATGGAGATCGATGCGCAGACCTATGCAGTGCGTGCCGACGGGCACCTGCTGACCTGCGAGCCGGCGAAGCTGCTGCCGATGGCGCAGCGGTATTTCCTGTTCTAGATGCTGCGTGCCTCAGGGCGAACGAGGTGCCATGTGGCCGCGGATCCAGCTGGCGAAACTGCTCTCGTCCATGGCACTGGCGGCCACGTCGAGCATCACCAGCGTGGCTTCGGCTTGCGTCGCCACCAACCGCTGGCCGTTCAGCGCAAGGAACAGACCGACGGACAGGAATGCCGCGCGCTTGTTGCCGTCGATGAAAGGATGATTCTTGGCCAATCCCAACCCGTAGGCGGCCGCGAGGTCGGCCACGTCGGGCGACCCGTAGCTCACGAGGTTGAGCGGACGCGCCAGCGCGGACTGCAGCATTGTTTCGTCGCGCAGGCCCGAGGCTCCGCCATGCTCGGCGAGGCTTTCGTCATGCAACAGGATCAAGGTGCGCCTGTCGATCCAGCGCCAGGTGCTCATTTGGCGAGCTGGTGGAAGGTGTCGCGGAATTCGCGCATGAATTCGCGGCCCAGCTTCAACTGCTCTTCTATCTCGGGGTCGTATGGGGTCAAGGTAACGCCGTTGGCGGCCTCGGTCAGGAACAGCGTGTCGCCCTTTTCCACCTTGAGCCGCGCCAGCACTTCCTTGGGAAGAATCACCCCGACGGAGTTGCCGATCTGGGTCAATTTGAGTGCCGACATGCAAGACTCCAAAGTTATAACGGACGTTATATTATCGACGTCTCCCCGCTGAACGCAAGCCACCATGCTCCCCGCCAACAAACTCATGCCCCAGGGCCGCGGCCTCGCGCCCGTGCTCCTCAAGCGCGCCGCCACCATCGAGCTCGACTGGGATGTCCGCCAGAAAAGCCGTTTCGAAGCCACCGATTCGCAAGGCCGCCAGATCGGCATCTTCCTGCCGCGCGGCACCGCGGTGCGTGGCGGCGACGTGCTGGTGGCCGAAGACGGCTCGCTGATCCGCGTCATCGCAGCGCCGCAGCCGGTGCTGCGCATCACCCACTGCACGGCCCACGGCACGCCCTTCGACCTGACGCGCGCGGCCTACCACCTGGGCAACCGGCACGTGCCGATCGAGCTCAAGCCCGACCACCTGAAGATCGAACCCGACCATGTGCTGGCCGACATGCTGCGGTCGATGCACCTGATCGTCGTGGCGGTGGAAGAAGCCTTCGAGCCCGAGGGCGGCGCCTACGGTTCGCACGAGCACGGCCACGGCAGCCATGACCACCACGGCCATGACCACAGCCACGACCACGGTCATTCGCAAGCGAAAGGCCCGAAGCCCCTCGTGCTCGCACCCGAGCTGCTCGATGACCATGACCATGCCTGAGTCAGGGCACCCGTCGATCAGCCGCACACCGGCAGCGCCCCCAGATGCACAGGGCGCCGGGTGCTTCCCGGAGCGAAATCAAGGAGGAGGCGAAGCCGGGGGACATTCGCGGAGGGAAGTACCCGGTGGCCTGTGCATCCGCCCCGAACAACAGCGGCCGGGAAACTGACGTGGCCGAAGACAAAGCCGCCGCCCAAAGCCTGCTGCAACTCATCTGGCTGGCCTCGCCCGCCCTGCCCGTGGGCGGCTTCTCGTATTCCGAAGGCATCGAGGCAGCGGTCGAATGGGCCAGCATCGATTCCGAGGCCAAGGCCGTCGAGTGGCTCGCCGACCAATTGCACCTGAGCTTCGCGCGCGGTGACCTTGCACTGGTCGCGCAGGCCATCCCCGCATGGCAGGCGAACGACACACAGCGCATCCGCCAACTCAACGAGTGGGTCATGACCACCCGCGAATCGGCCGAATTCTTCCTGCAGACCGAGCAGATGGGCCGATCCTTCGTCGAGTGGCTCAAGCTCCACCACGCGGACACGGCCGAGGTCTTCGCGGACCTGCCCGCGAGCTACCCCGTGGCCTTCGCCTTTGCACTCGCCCGCAGCGGCGCCACGGTGCACGACGGGTGCCTGGCCTTCGCCTTCGGCTGGGCCGAGAACATGGTGGCGGCGGCCGTCAAGGCCGTGCCGCTCGGCCAGAGCGCGGGCCAGCTCATCCTCGCGCGGCTGGCGAACGAAATCCCCGCGGCCGTCGACCGTGCGATGAAGCTGGGCGACGACGAGCGCCAGGCCTTCGCGCCCCTTCTGGCCGTGCTGTCGGCCCGCCATGAAACACAATATTCCCGCCTCTTTCGAAGCTGACCGAACCGGACAACACCCATGACCTCCGCCCTGCACCACATCCCCCACCGCACCAAGAGACTGCCCCCGCTGCGCGTGGGCATCGGCGGCCCGGTGGGCTCCGGCAAGACCACGCTGCTCGAGATGCTCTGCAAGGCGATGCGCGACAAATACGACCTCGTCGCCATCACCAACGACATCTACACCAAGGAAGACCAGCGCCTGCTGACCGTGGCCGGCGCGCTGCCCGCCGAACGCATCATGGGCGTGGAGACCGGCGGCTGCCCGCACACCGCGATTCGCGAAGACGCCTCGATCAACCTCGAGGCCATCGACCGCATGCTCGAAGACTTTCCGGATGCCGACGTGGTGTTCGTCGAATCGGGCGGCGACAACCTCGCGGCCACCTTCAGCCCCGAGTTGTCGGACCTGACGATCTACGTGATCGACGTGGCGGCCGGCGAAAAAATCCCACGCAAGGGCGGCCCCGGCATCACCAAGAGCGACCTGTTCGTCATCAACAAGATCGACCTTGCGCCCTACGTGGGCGCGAGCCTGGAAGTGATGGAGCAGGACACGCAGCGCATGCGCCGCCAGCGGCCCTATGTGATGACGAACCTCAAGACCCACACCGGCGTGGCCGAGGTGGTGGCCTTCATCGAGCAGCGCGGCATGCTCACCGAAGGCTGAGAGGGTCTTTCTTCAGCGTTCAGAGTTCGCTGCCGTCCCGCAGCTGCCGCGCCTTGTAGACCAGGCGCACGCTCGCACGGCGCGGGTCGCTGACCTGCTGCACATACACATCGGTGTCGCCGTTCGTCCAGGCGGCATAGGCGCTGCCCGGATCGCGCGAGGCGAGCTCGTCGCCGAACACACCGCGCCCCCACTGAACGATTTGCCCGAATGCCGATGCGCCGTTGTCGGGCACGGCCTGCGCGGTGGCCACGTACTCGACGCGCCGCAACTCCGAAGCGGCAAAGAAGAAGGTCGGCTCGAACACCAGGCCCGCCATCTCGACAGGCGCCGCGCGCCAGCTTCCGAGCAGGCCGCCGGCCAGCCGCTGCGGCCGATGCACGCGCTCGGCGGCGGGCAATGCCGCCTGCAGTTCGTCGGCGGTCATCCCGAGCCGCACACCCGGTGGCAAGGCTTGCGCATGCAACGCCCCGGCGGCGAAGAGGATCGCGCCCGCGGCGAGCGCACGGAGAAAAGACGAAGAGGCTGTGAATCGCACGTTCGGCATCGAAAGGAAAAGCGGCGGCACCGTGGGACAGCGAGTATCGCGCGGAGTTCCAAAGCGCCGCCCGCCGACGCCCTTCAGGGTGCGATGCCGGAGGGATGCAATGGCAGCCGCAGCGTCAGGCCCAGGGCGCCGTCGGCATGCGGTGCCGAATAGATGCGCCCGCCGTGGCGGCTGGCAATGCGCTCGCAAACCCGTGCGCTGGCCTGCGTGGCGGCGTCGAGGGCATCGAAGAACCTCGCGAGCGGCGGCCGCACATCCTCTGCATGGAGATCGCGCCAGTGGACGACGGCATGCCCGCTTTCCACGCGTGCGCAAACCTGCAGCGTGGCGCCCGCGGACATCACGCTCGTCGCATGCACCGCGACCTGGGAGAGCAGTTCGCACAGCTCCTCCCTGATGCCGAAGACAGGCACGGCTTCGGATGGAAGCTGGATGTCAAAACAGATGCGCTCAGCGCCCGGCGTTGCGCCGAGCAACGGCCGCAGGTCCTGCACGCTGCTCGCCAGCATCTTCTGCTGCGCGTCGTTTCGCGCCTGCTGCGCCACGTTGCGGGCCCGTACGCTCTCCCGCATGTTCGCGATGAAGAGGGAGCCCATCATCGCGACCACGCCGGCGAGGCCGAGCGCGATGGCCGCCGCAATGACGAACCCGAGATGGCCGGAATACATGGATGCAGTCCTTCTTCAACGCGGCCCGGGGGCACGGTATTGCAGTACGCCCAAAGCATCGCGCTCGCAGGTGCCGGACAGCGCATCCGCGCGCGGCCCCGGCAACGCGGGCCGTGCGCCTTCGGTCTGGCCTTCGCACACATCCCAATGCGCCATCGGCGGCCCGCGATGCTCGAAGGCCATTGGAAAAGTTGAGGGCCCGCCACGGAATCCCGGCGGTGGCCCGGGAGGCATGGGTGGCGGCAGCATGATGCAACCCGACAGGCCGGCTGCCGCCAGCACGCCTGCGAGGTGATGAATTCGTCGCGTCATTCTTGAATTGCGTCGGAACGTCGAGCGTCCGCCCGCGTGCAGCAAGGCAAGCGCCCTGCCGCACCGGCCGGATGCGTCGCCGTCAGAACGAGTGGCGAATGCCGAAGTCGTAGCCCGTCGACGAACGCGGCAGGCCCGTGTAGCCCACGCCCGTGCTGCCGTAGCCCGTCGTGCTCGCGGCGGTGAGGCTGCCGGTGTAGGACGCGTCGTTGCGGTTGTTCACGCGCGCGACGGTGGCATATAGCGCCGTGCGCTTGGAGAGGTTGTGCACATAGCCGATCGCGAACTTGTTCACCCGCGGGTCTTCGCCGGTGACGCCGACGGCACCGTCGCCGTAACGCACCGCGGAGTACGACGCGCGGATCAGGCCCGCGCCCACCGGCATGCTCGCACCGATGAGGTAGCCGTTGTAGCTGTCGTGGCTGTTGCCCACGGCGAGGTCGAACTTGTTCTGCACGTTCGAGAGTTCGCCGAACAGCTTGACCGGGCCGAAGTCGTACGACGCGCCCAGGTTGATGGTCTGCACCTTGCGCGTGAGCGCGGTCGTGTCGACCGCCACGTTCTGGCCCACCGCCAGCGCCACGTCCAGCGGTCCGTTCGCGTAACCGAAGCGGCCGCCGACATAGCGGCCCGCGCTGCTGCTGGTCGACGTGGTGGTGTCGCTCGTGCTGGTCTTGGTGTTCTCGTTCAGGCTGTACTGGACCTGGCCGTAGAAGCCACCGAGGTTCGGCGGCAGAAAGTAGCCGACCATGTTGCTCGCGCGCACATAGTTCGAGTTGCCGATGCCCGTACTGCCGCTCACCGTGTTGATCACGCTGGAGCCCGAGCCGTTGGTGCCGAACGGATCGAACACGGTGTCGTTCCAGAACGTGGCCGTGTAGTCGCGGCCCAGCCGCAGTTCACCGAAGCCACCGGAAAGGCTGACGGTGGAACGGCGGTTGAAGCTGGCGATGCCGGTCGCGCCATCGTCGTTGCTGATCGGCGCTTCGAGCCAGAAGCTGGCGGCCAGGCCGCCGCCCAGGTCTTCGGTGCCGCGAAAGCCAATGCGGCTGGAGTTGTAGCCGGAGTTGGCAAGACTCCATTGGCTCTGCTTGCTGCTCGCACCCGTGACCGGGTCACGCGACGTGGCGCTCTGGTAGCTCACGCCGGCATCGATGACGCCGAACAGGGTGACGGACGATTGGGCAGAGGCCAGGCCGGTGACGGCCAGCGCGGCGAGTGCCGTGAGGGATTTCTTCATTCAGGTTTCTCCGGGTTTTCAGCTGCTCTACATCGAGCGGCTGAACGGATGGTCTCGTCCAAATTTGGAGGAATCTGGTGGACGCCGCGTGCTTTGCACACGGTGTTGTTTTGAGCGCACTCACCGCGACGCGAGCGCCCGGCGGCATCAAAGCCACGACAGGCGCGCGGTCTGCGCTGCGGCGCTGCGAACCCCTCTGTGCCGCCGAGGAGCGCAGCGTTTCGCGAATCAGGGCTCGCAGCTGTTTGAGCGCAGCGAGTTCTGCGAGACCCCGCGAAAGGCGAGCACCGCAGGGGAGCCCGAAGGGCCGGCACAGCGGGGTTCGCAGCGCCGCAGCGCAGACCGTGCGCCTCTCCAAGAAGCACGTACTAAAAGTCTCCCAAAAGCCAAGCAATGCTTCGCCATCCCGAAGGAGTCCACATGACCATTGTTCTGCGAAGCACCGTCGCCGCATCGCTGGGCATTCAGCAGCTGGCGAATGCATTCACCCCGGCTTTTTCCCATCTGCGCATTCTTCGCAACCTGATCATTCCCATGCCCCCCGGGTGCGCCGTTCCCACGGCGCGCATCGACGCCGTCATCGTGTGCGAAACCGGTGTGTACCTGTTCGAGATCAAGGCGTGGCGCAACGCCTTCGTCTACCGGAAGAAGTCCGACGAGGCTCCGCCGCGCTGGTTTCTCCGGCTCAATGGATGCACACGCGCACGCGAAGTGAAAGACCCCGCATGGCAAGGCGGCCGCAAGACGACGCAGCTGCGCAGCCTGTTGCCCGATGACCTGCGCCTGCAGTACTTCGTGCTCCTGCCCTGCGAAGGCGTCGAGCTCGAAGGCGTCATGCCCGCCGCCGTCATCACGCAGCAAGACCTGCCCTACATCGCGCGGCTCGTGCGCAACAACGGGCGCACCGCGCGCACCTATCCGCTACTCGATGCCCACGCCGTCGAACGCACCGTGCAGCGGCTGCTCGACATCCAGGGCGACCTGTCCATGGAAAGGCATCTGCAGAATTGCCGAGAAAGAAGCGAGCAGCAACCGCCCATGCGATGGCCCGTCGTGCGTGCAATGGGATTGCAGTAACGGGCTTTACCAAAGGCCCCGGAGAGCGTCCCATATTTCTCCGACATTGGCAGAGACCATGCGGCGATGCATCTCCCCAAGTCCCTCGCGGCCATCGCTGCACTGTTCATCTCGATGGCCGCCACTCCCGCATGGGCCGCCACGCCGTTCACCGTCCGCGACATCCGGCTCGAAGGCCTGCAACGCGTCGAGCCCGGCACCGTCTTCTCGACCCTCGGTATCAAGGTCGGCGACGACTACAGCGACGAGCGCGGCAGCGCAGCCATCCGCGCGCTGTTCGAGCTGGGCCTCTTCAAAGATGTGCGCATCGACACCGACGGCAACATGCTGGTCGTCATCGTGGAAGAGCGCCCCACCGTCGCCGATGTCGATTTCGTCGGCACCAAGGAATTCGAGAAGGCGGCGCTTCAGAAGGCTCTGCGCGAGATCGGCCTTGCCGAAGGCCGCCCCTTCGACAAGGCGCTGGCCGACCGCGCCGAGCAGGAACTCAAGCGGCAGTACGTGAGCCGCAGCCTCTACAACGCCGAGGTCGTGACCACCGTCACGCCGCTGGAGAGCAACCGGGTCAACCTCACCTTCACCGTCGTCGAAGGCGAGTCGGCGCGCATCAAGAGCGTGCGCGTCGTCGGCAACAAGGCCTTCAGCGAAGGCACGCTGCTCGACCTGTTCGACCAGGACAGCGGCGGCTGGCTCGCCTGGTACACCAAGTCGAACCAGTACTCGCGCAGCAAGCTCAACGCCGACCAGGAAACGCTGCGCTCCTACTACCTCACGCGCGGCTACCTCGAGTTCCGCATCGACTCCACGCAAGTCGCGATCTCGTCCGACCGGCAGTCACTGGACCTCACGATCAACATCACCGAAGGCGAAAAATTCGCAGTGGCCGGCGTGCGGCTCGAAGGCAACTACCTCGGCCGCGAAGACGAGTTCAAGACCCTGGTGACAGTCCGCCCCGGCACGCCCTACAACGGCGAGGACGTGACGGCCACGACGAAGGCCTTCACCGACTACTTCGGCACCTTCGGCTACGCGTTCGCGCGTGTGAAGGCCGAGCCCGAAATCGACCGCACCAGCAACCGCGTCACGATGGTGCTGAAGGCCGAGCCCGCGCGGCGCGTGTACGTGCGGCGCCTGAACATCGGCGGCAATGCGCGCACGCGCGACGAGGTGATCCGCCGCGAGTTCCGCCAGTACGAGGGCGCCTGGTACGACGGCAACAAGATCAAGCTCTCGCGCGACCGCGTCGACCGCCTGGGCTACTTCACCGAGGTGACTGTAGAGACCACCGAGGTGCCCGGCAGCAACGACTTGGTCGACCTCACGGTCAACGTGGCCGAGAAGCCCACCGGCTCGCTGCAGCTGGGCGCGGGCTACTCGTCCACCGACAAGATCTCGCTGAGCTTCGGCATCACGCAGGAGAACGTGTTCGGCTCGGGCAACTACCTGGGGCTGCAGGTCAACACCAGTTCGTACAACCGCTCGATTTCGCTCACGGCGACCGATCCGTACTTCACGAAGGACGGCATCTCGCGCACGTTCAACGTCTTCCACACCACCACGCGGCCCTACTACCAGGCCGACGGCAACTACAAGCTTGCGAGCGACGGCGGCTCGGTGCGCTTCGGCCTGCCGCTGGGCGAACTGGACACGGTGTTCCTGGGCATCGGCGTGGAGCGCTATTCGTTCACGCCCGGCACCAACGGCGCGTACACGCTGGTGGATGGTTCCTACGTCTACACCGGCACGCCGCAGGCCTACCTCGACTACTTCAAGTGCACCGGCACCGCGCCGAGCGTGGTGTGCACCGGCAGCAACGTGGTGGGCATTCCCGCGACGGTGGGCTGGTCGCGCGACGACCGCGACAGCGCGCTGGTGCCCACCACCGGCCGGCTGCAGCGTGCGAACCTCGAGGTGGGCGTGGGCAGCGCGCTGCGCTACCTGAAGACCGACTACCAGTACCAGCAGTACTTCGCGCTGTCCAAGCAGTACACGTTGGCCGTCAACGGGCAGCTCGGCTATGCCAAGGCGCTGGGCGACACCACGTTCCCGATCTTCAAGAACTTCTACGCGGGCGGGCTGGGCTCCATCCGCGGCTTCGAGCAGAACTCGCTCGGCCCGGTCGATTCGGTCACGGGCGGTGCGCTCGGCGGCACGCGCAAGGCGATCTTCAACATGGAGTTCAGCACGCCCTTCCCCGGCGCGGGCAACGACCGGTCGCTGCGGCTCTACACCTTCTTCGATGCGGGCAATGTGTTCGCCGAGCGCACGGCCAGCATGACCGATGCGCAGTGGAAAGCGCAGAACCGCCTGCGCGCATCGGCGGGCCTGGGCATCAGCTGGATCTCGCCGCTCGGCCCGCTGCGCCTGGCGTACGCGGTGCCGCTCGCCTACCAGAAGGCGGACACCGCCAACGGGATCGCGGCGGACCGCACGCAGCGCTTCCAGTTCCAGATCGGAACCTCCTTCTGAAGCAGAGGAAGACGCCATGAGCCGCATCCTGATGGTCGAAGACGGGCACGACAGCGCCTCGGTGCTGCTGGACCATCTCTGCAACGCCGGCCACGAGGTCGAGCACATCGGCGACGGCGCGGCGGCGCTGGACCGCATCCTCAGTTCGCCGCCCGCGCTCACCCTGCTGGACGTGCTGCTGCCGCAGATCGACGGCCTGCAGGTGCTGCAGAAGGTGCGCTCGCACAGCGACCATCCGATCATCATGCTGACGGCGCGCGGGCGCGAGGTCGACCGCCTGCTCGGGCTCGACCTGGGCGCCGACGACTATGTCTGCAAGCCTTTCTCGCCGCGCGAAGTGGTGGCGCGCGTGCACACGGTGCTGCGCCGCCATGCGCAGCGGGACGGCGCTTGCGCGGCGCCGTCGAAGTCGGTGTCGTTCCGGGACGCGCACGGCGGCGCGCACCTGGAGGGGCACGCACTCGATCTCACGCGCCGGGAGCTCCTGCTGTTGCGCGCGCTGTCGCGCGACCCGGGGCGGGTGTTCACACGCTCGAAGCTGCTGGAGGCGGCGTTTCCGGAAGCGATGGACGTGAACGAACGCGCGGTCGACGGGCACATCAAGAACCTGCGCAGGAAGCTCACCGCCGTGTCGCCTTCGCACGGCTGGATCCGCTCGATCTACGGCGTGGGTTTCAGCTTCGCGGAACGTCCCGGCTGAGCGCGGCAGGCGGTGTCGCGCTGCGTGGCCGGGCCGGTGCGCATGATCGGCGCGAGGGTCGAGAGGCTCGCGCTGCGCCCCTCGGCATGATGGCGCTCGCCGCATCCCCCACGCGCGGCGATGCAGGCGCCCAGTGCAAGGCCGCTGAAGGCCAGCAGGCCCAGGAGGCGCTGCATCAGCCGCAACCCGGTGGTCGATGGCGTTGCCACGGGATGCACCCAGGCGGTTTCGCTGTGAAAAGGCATCGCGGTCTGCAACGTTCAGTATTTGGTGGATTGCGCGAGGCCGCTCATGCGTTTTCCTCCTCGGCTTCGGCGCCCGGCTCTCTGGCCCGGGTGGCGCGCGCCTCCGCCCAGACGACCAGCAGCGTCCACACATGGGTGACCACCCAGAAGACCGCCGTGAGCCACAACAGGACGAGCCCCATGCCGTCTTCGGACCATGCATCGGCCCACGACCATGCATTGCGCGCCGGCGCGCAATGCCCGGGACTGGCCCAGGCCAGCACGGCGGCCGCGAAGGCGGAGAGGAACTTTTTCGGTGAGCTAAACGTGGCCGGGTTCATGGGCACGCATCGTGCGTTTCGAATCGGGAGAAATGTGGGAGGGCCACCCGACCGGATTCCTCCCAGATTTCTCCCCATTTGCCCGCCAAGATCCGCCGCTTGCCCATGCCCCCCGCCTGCCCGAAACGCGTGTCGCAGAATGCGGCCATGCCCAAGAAGGCGTGAACGAACCCCCATGCCGCGTCTGACCCTCTCCCGCAAGATCTTCCTGGCGCTGGCCGCCTTGCTGGTCGTGTTGCTGCTCAGCTTCGTGGGCTTTTCCATCATCGCGCTGCAGCGGGGCCTGGGCGCCTATGTCGCCGAGATCGAGATCCGGCGCATGGACTGGCTCTCGCAGCTCCTGCTGAAGCACTACATCGCCAACGGCGACTGGAAGAAGCTGCGCGACAACGACGAGGCCTGGCACCGCCTGCGCATGGGCCAGCTGGCGATCGTGCTCGATGGCGCCGCCAGCCCAGACGACCGGCGGCTCCCGCCCTGGTACGAGCGCCGCACGCAGGGCGCCACCCGGCTCGAGGGCGACCCGGACAACGGATCGGCGCCGCCGCTTCCTCCGGCCTCCTCTTCTTCCGCCTCGCCGCAGCTCGACCTGCTGCCCCGGCGCTTTTCGATGCCGCCCCCGCCCTGGTTCTTTCCCGACCCGCGCGGGGCTGCGGACTCCATCTTCCAGCGCCTGGCGGTGCTCGATGCGCAGGGCGCACCGGTGGTCGGCGCCACCATCGACCTCGAAAACGCCGCGCGCCTGCCGATCCGGCGCGGCCGCTCGGTCGTCGGGTATCTGGCGCTCGCGCCCATGGAGGGCCTGGAAAGCGAAGCCGACCGCGCCTTCATCGCGCGCCAGTCCGGCGTGATCGCGCTCACCGGCCTGTGCGGGCTGGCCTTCGCGCTGGTGCTGTCTTGGCTGCTGGCGCGCCGCTGGTTCAAGCCCATCGACGAACTGACGCAGGCGGCACAGGACGTGGCGCGCGGGCGGCTCTCCACCCGCGTGGCCGTGCACGGCTCCGACGAACTCGCGCTGCTGGGCAAGACCTTCAACGACATGGCGCAGCGGCTGGACAAGGTCGAGGCCTCGCGCCGCGCCTGGCTGGCCGACGCGGCGCACGAGCTGCGCACGCCGCTCGCGGCCATGCGCGCCGAAATCGAGGCGCTGCAGGACGGCGTGCGCACCTTCGACGAACGCACCGCGCTGCGCATGCACCGGCAGGTGATCCGCCTCGGCCAGCTGGTCGACGACCTGCGCAGCAGCATGCGCGAGCCCCAGAACGACCTGCTCACCACCGCCGTGTTTCCGCTCTCGCTGCTGAAGGAGGCGCTCGACCACACGCGCGACCGCTTCGCGCAGCGCGGCATCTCGGTGGACCGGGAGGCGATCGACCGCATCGCCGCATCGGCCCAGCCAGTGATCGACGGCGACGCGCACCGGCTGCACCAGGTCTTCATGAACCTGCTGGAGAACACCCTCGCCTACACCGATGCCGGCGGCCGGTTGCGCATCGACGTGACCATCGAGGGCGCATGGACCGGCAACTGCCTCACGCTGCTGTTCGACGACAGCGCACCGGGCGTGCCCGACGAAGAAATGCCGCGCCTCTTCGACCGCCTGTTCCGCGGCGAAACCTCGCGCAGCCGCGCGCTCGGCGGCTCGGGCCTGGGCCTGTCGATCTGCCGCGCGACCATCGAGGCGCATGGCGGCAGCATCGAGGCGGCGGCCTCGCCGCTGGGGGGCCTGCGCATGACCATCACCCTTCCACTGGCGGCATCCGCATGACACGCATCGTCATCGTCGAGGACGAACTCGACATCGCATCGGTGGTGCAGGACTACCTGCGCCACAGCGGCTACGAGACCGAGCACTTCGCCGATGGGCAAAGCGCACTCGAAAGCATCGTCGCCTCGCCGCCCGACCTGACGCTGCTGGACATCATGTTGCCGCGGCTGGACGGCATCGAGGTGCTGCGCCGGGCGCGCGAGCACACGGCGCATCCGATCATCATGCTGACCGCGCGCATCGAGGAGGTCGACCGCCTGCTCGGCCTGGAGCTCGGCGCGGACGACTACGTGTGCAAGCCCTTCTCGCCGCGCGAACTGGTAGCGCGCGTGCGCGCCGTGCTGCGGCGCACGGCGCCAGGGAATGCGGGAGGCGTTCCGGGGCAGGCTCCGCAGGGCGATGCGCCGGGCCTCGTGCTCGACGACGTGCACTGGCGCGCTTCGCTCGAAGGAACACCGCTGAACCTCACGCGCCGCGAGTTCGGATTGCTGCAGGTGCTGTCGCGGCACCCGGGCCGCATCTTCTCGCGCGCGCGGCTGCTGGAGCTCGCCTACGACGACACGGTGGACGTGACCGAGCGCGCGATCGACAGCCATGTGAAGAACCTGCGCCGCAAGCTCGGCGCGGTGTCGCCCTCGCACGACTGGATCCGCTCGGTCTACGGCGTGGGGTTCGCCTGGGAGGCCCCGCCACAAGCCTGATGTGAAGAACCGGGGTGCCCGGCGCCGTGGCATGCATCGTGCAAGATTGCAGCCATGCTCCCCCTGTCCCCCGATTCGCTGCGCCAGCGCCTGCGTTCCTTTGCCTCCCGCGCGCAGCCGCTGCGCATTCTTCTCACACTCGGCAGCCTGATGGCGGTGTGCGGCTACACCGGCCACCCCGAAGCGGTGATTCCGCTGTTCCTCGGCGCCATTGCCAGTGCGCTCGCCGAGACCGACGACAGCTGGCGCGGGCGCTTTCGCGCGCAGCTCGTCACGCTCGCATGCTTCACGGTGGTGTCGTTCTCGGTCGAGGCGCTGTTCGGCCGGCCGGTGCTCTTCATCGCTGGCCTGGCCTTCGCGGCCTTCTGGCTCACGATGCTGGGAGCTGTGGAGGCGCGCTACAAGGCCATCGCCTATGCGACGCTGATCCTCGCGATGTACGCGACGCTCGGCATCGAGAACCAGGCCACGCATGGCCACGGACAAGGTGATGGCGGGCGCGAGCCGTTGCTGCTCCTGGCCGGCGCCGCCTGGTATGGCGTCTTCTCGGTGCTGTGGTGCGCGGTCTTTCCGGCGCAGCCGGTGCAGGCGCGGCTGGTAACGTTGTTCACGGTGCTCGGCAACTTCGTGCGCTTCAAGGCATCGCTGTTCGAGCCGCTGCGGGGCATCGACATCGAACAGAAGCGCCTGTCGCTCGCGCAGCTCAACGCCGAGGTGGTGACCGAGCTGAATGCCGCCAAGGAAAGCATCTTCCGCCGCATCGGCGCGCGGGCGCCGACCGGGCGCATCTCGCGCTACCGCGGGCTCTACCTGATCGCGCAGGACGTGCACGAGCGCGCAAGCTCCTCGCACGACGACTACAACGCGCTGGCCGACGCCTTCTTCCACAGCGACCTTCTGTACCGCTGCCAGCGCGTGCTCGGCCTGCAGGGGCTGGCCTGCCAGCGGCTGGCCAGCTCGATCGCGCGGCGCGAGCCTTTCGACGTCGGTATCGAGACGGTGCAGGCGTTGGCCGACCTGCGCGGCGCCATCGAGCATGAGCGGGCGCGCGCGAGCACACCGCAGCGGCTCGCGCTGCTCGCCTCGGTGGAAGCGCTCGCGCGCAACCTTGCTCAGCTCGACGGGCAACTCGCCGGTGCGAGCCAGCCCTCGGCCCGCGCCGGCCGGACCGAGATGGGCCTCTTCAACCGCTCGCCGCGTTCCTGGCGCGATGCGGTGGAGCGGGTGCGGCGGCAACTCACGCCGCGCTCGCCGCTGTTTCGCCATGCGCTGCGGCTGGCGATCGCGCTGGCCGCGGGCTATGGCGTGATGCATCTGATCCATCCCGCGCAGGGCTACTGGATCCTGCTGACCACGCTGTTCGTCTGCCAGCAGACCTTTGGCGACACCATCTCGCGCATGGGGCAGCGCATTGCTGGTACCGCGCTCGGCGTGGTGGCGGGATGGGCGCTGCTGCAGCTCTTTCCGCAGCCGCTGGTGCAGTCGGTGATCGCGGTGGTGGCCGGGGTGCTTTTCTTCGCGACACGCGCCACGCGCTACCTGCTCGCGACGGCCGCGATGACGCTGCTGGTGCTGATGTGCTTCAACCAGGTGGGCGACAGCGGCCTTCTGATCGTGCCGCGGCTGGTCGACACCGCCATCGGCAGCGCGATCGCCGGCCTCGCGGTGCTGCTGGTGTTGCCGCACTGGCAGGCGCGGCGCATCAACGAGCTGGCGGCCACGGCGATGCGCAGCCATGCGGGGTATCTGCGCCGGATCGTCGAGCAATACCGCAACGGTCCGCTCGACCACCTCGATTACCGCCTCGCGCGGCGCAACGACCACAACGCCGACGCGGCGCTCTCCACGGCGGTGTCGGACATGTTCCGCGAGCCGGGGTACGTGCGGCCGCGCGCGGGCATCGCACTGCGCTTCCTGATCCGCTCGCACACGCTCCTGAGCTACCTGTCGGCACTCGGCGCGCACCGCGCCGCGCTGCCCGATTCGCCGCACATGGCGGTGCTGCGCGATGCGGCCGAGGGCGCGGCGGCGGCGCTCGATGCGCTGGCCGGCGGGCTGCAGGGTGGCGCGATCGCGGACGATCCCGCCACCGAACCTGCCGTGCGCGCCGCGCTCGCCGCCGCCGTGGCACCGGCGGGCGATGCCGGCGCGGCGGAACGCACCATCCATACGGAGCTGGCGCTGGTCTGGCTGCAGATCGACGCGCTGCGCACCCATGCGCGCGAGTGGTTGCAGCCCGGGGACGAGGCGACACCCGCCACACCGGAAACCTGAAACGTCCGACCGTCCGGCGGGGCGAAACAACCCGCCGGAAGGCTGGTCAGGTTGCGCCGGGTAAAATCGCGGCTTCATGTCACGCTGGTTCGCCGCTACTGTCCTCACCCTCATGTTGTCCTGCTACGGCCTTGCCGTGTTCGCGCAGGGGCTGATGGGTGCCGGTCATTCCGCGCATGCAGGTGCTGCCGACGTGCAGACCTGCGCAACGGCCAGCATGTCGTTCTCCGATGCATTCGTGAGCGATGCCATGGACCTGGCGGACGAACTCCCCTCCCATGACGAGGCCGGCTCCGAACACGTCGAGCTGGTCGATGCCCGCCACCCCGTGGCGATGCCGCTTTTTCTCTCTGAACAGCCGCGCGGCCTCGCCCTGACGCCCGCGCTCTCGCCTCTCCTCGATCGGCCCAAGCGGCCACCCCGCGGCACCGCCCTGGTCGCCTGAGGCTCTGCCGCGACCTGGAGCCCTTGCGGCTCCTGCCTTTCCGATCCGACCGCATCGCCGCACGCCGGCAAAGCGTTCGCATCGCGAACACACCGCTCTTCCCGTGCCACCACCGCGTCCCCGTTTCGTCGGGACGCCAGATCAAGGAATCAGAATGAACAACGGTCAACCCACTTATCACCCCGGCTTCGACGCACCGATCGCGTCGGCCCAGGAACGCAACCGCGTTCTTCGCAACACCTACTGGCTGCTCGCGCTGTCGATGGTGCCCACCGTGCTCGGCGCCTGGATCGGCGTCTCCACGGGCCTGGCGCGCGCCATGTCGCCGGGCATCGGCCTCATGGTGTTCCTCGGCGGCGCCTTCGGCTTCATGTACGCCATCGAGAAGACCAAGAACTCGGCCGCCGGCGTGCCGGTGCTGCTGGCCTTCACCTTCTTCATGGGGCTGATGCTGTCGCGCCTCGTGGGCTCGGTGCTGGGTCTCTCGAACGGCGCGAACCTGGTGATGACGGCCTTTGCCGGCACCGGCGCGATCTTCCTGGGCATGGCGACGCTGTCGTCGGTCATCAAGCGCGACCTGTCGGCCATGGGCAAGTGGCTCTTCATCGGCGCCATCCTGCTGCTGGTGGCCGGCATCGCCAACTTCTTCATCCAGTCGAGCGCGCTGATGATGACGCTGGCCGTCGCCGCCATCGGCATCTTCTCGGCCTTCATCCTGCATGACCTCAAGCGCGTGAAGGACGGCCTGGAGACCAACTACATCTCCGCCACCCTGGGTGTCTACCTCAGCATCTACAACGTGTTCCAGGCGCTCCTGGCCCTTCTGGGCATGGGTGGCGGCAAGGACGAGTAACGCTTACGAAGGGAGTCTTTCCATGCGCCTCACCACCAAGGGCCGCTTCGCGGTCACCGCGATGATCGACATCGCACTGCACGGCCGCTCGGGCCCGGTCACGCTGGCCTCGATCAGCCTGCGCCAGCGGGTCTCGCTGTCGTACCTGGAACTTCTGTTCGCCAAGCTGCGCCGCAATGACCTGGTCGAATCCACGCGCGGCCCGGGCGGCGGGTATTCGCTCAGCCGCAAGGCCGCACTCATCAGCGTGGCGGACATCGTGCTCTCCATCGAGGACCACGGCGCCGAGACCACGCGCCGCCGCGCCGGCGCGGATGTGGACGACACCGGCCGCTGCGAGGTCGAGGAGCTCTGGGCCTCGGTCAACCTGCGGGCGGTCGAGTTCCTGAAATCGATCTCGCTGCAGAGCCTGGTCGACGAACAGAAGGCCAAGGGCGTGCAGGCCGCCACCAGCGCGGCCGGCAGCCGGCGGACCACCGTGGTCGGCACGCCGGTGCGCAAGCCGTTCATCGTGGACGCACCGAACTCGGTGTTCGCACTCGGCCGGCGCCAGCAGCGCGCCGGCTGATTCGGCGGCCGATGCGCCGCGCTGGCCGGGCGCCGGTTCAGCGCGGCCCGGCGGCGGCAGCGCCGCGCGACAGCCCGGGCAGGCGCCATCCGAAAGTCATGCCCGCCGCCGCGAGCAGGATGGCTGCGGCGCCGACGAGCTGCGCCGCAGTCAGTCGCTGGCCGAAGGCCACGAAGTCCACGCCGATCGCCACCAGCGGATAGATGAACGACAGCGCGCCGGCCACCGTCGTCGGCAGCTTCTGGATCGCGCCATACAGCAGGATGAACACCAGGCCGGTGTAGATCACGCCCATCGTGAGGTGCACGCCCCAGGTCCCGGCATCGGTGGGCAGCGCCCCCAGGTTCGCAAAAGGCGCGAGCATCGCGATGCCGACGCACACCTGGATCAGCGCGATGAGGTGCGGCGCCATGTCGCCGAGCTTCTTCGCAACGATGGCGGCCACCGCGTAGCAGAAGGCGGCGCCCAAGGCCATCAGCACCCCCGTGACGTAGGCCGCACCATCGGCGCCACCCCCGCGCTTGGCCTGCGCCACCAGCACCACGCCGGCGAAGGCGATGCAGAGCCAGCCCACCTTCATCGCGGTGAGCCGCTCGGAAAACAGCAGTGCACCGAGCGCGACCAGCATGAAGGGTTGCGTGTTGTAGACCGCGGTGGCGATGGAGATCGATGCGCGCGAGAACGACGCGAAGATCAGCAGCCAGTTGGCCACCAGCGCCACACCGCCGAACGCGGCAAGGGCGAGCGTGCGCGGAGTGAGGCCGCGGCGCAGAACGCCCAGTGCGGCGCAGGCGGCCAGCAGCGTGGCCGCGCCGAACACGCAGCGCCAGAACAGCACATCGACCAGCGGCTGGCCGGAACGCACGACGAACCATCCGATGGTTCCGGAGATCACCATGGCGGCGCTCATCTCGAGCGCGCCGCGAAGCTGGGTTTGCATGGCGTCGAGCGTGCCAGTTTTGGCAACCGAGGGAAATGCCTTAAAAAAGGCGAAGGCGCCCGATTGCCATCGAAAATTAGGTCCAACCATTCGAACCACCGGAGATCGCCCGATGCTGGACGACATCGACCAGAACATCCTCACAGCCCTCGGCGCCAACGCGCGCATGTCGCTCAAGGACATTGCCCGGCAGGTGGGCCTGTCTTCGCCCAGCGTGGCCGAGCGGCTGCGGCGGCTGGAAGAGCGCGACGTGATCAGCGCCTACACGCTGGCGCTGAACCCCAAGGCGCTCGGCTACCAATTCCAGGCCATCGTGCGCATCAAGCCGCTGCCGGGCCAGTTGCATGCGGTGCAGAAGCTGATCGAGAACACGCCGCAGTTCTGCGAATGCGACAAGGTCACCGGCGAGGACTGCTTCATCGCGCGGCTCTTCCTGCAATCGCTGGAGCAGCTCGACGGCATCCTCGACCACATCGCGGCGAAGGCCGAGACCAACACCTCGCTGGTGAAGGCGCACACCATCCCGCGCCGGCTGCCGCCGTTGCGGCCGGTCCCGCCACCCGGCCCCGGCCGCTGAGCGGCCTTGCGATCCGTCAGGGCGCGAAGCCCGAGCGGCGCACCACCGGCTCCCACTGCTGGCGGTAGTTCCTGAGCATCTGCGCGGTCTCCGCGGCGCTGCTGACGACCGGCGTGATGTAGAGCGCATCGGCCGCCTTCTGCAGACCCGGCTCCTGCATGACTTCGCGGATCTTGCCGGCCAGCAGTTGCACCTTGGCGGGCGCCATCGTGCTCGGCGCGAAGAAGGTGTTCCAACCGTCGGCGTCGATCTTCATGCCGGCCTCGCGGAAGGTCGGCACGTTGGGCGCGAAGCTCGCGCGCTTCTTGCCCGAGACGGCCAGGATGCGGATCTTGCCGGCCACGTGCTGCGCATAGAGCGAGTCCATCGTGTCGATCGCGATCGGCAGCGAGCCGCCGCTCAGGTCCGCCGCCAGCGGCGCCGAGCCGCCATAGCCCTTGATCTGCGGCTGCACGCTCAGCGCATCGCCCACCATCAGGCCGAAGAAGTGCGGCAGGCTGCCGGTCGCCGGCACGCCGAAGACCGCCTCTTCCGGATGCGCCCAAAGCCGGCCCACCAGGAACATCGCGCGGTCCAGCTGCAGCTTGTTGCCCACGGCCAGCGCGAAGTCGTAGCTGCTGACCTGGGAGACGGGCACGAAGTCCTTGTCGGGGTCGTAGCCCAGGTCCTTGAACACCAGCGGCGCGACCACCATCACGGCGGGGTTGCCGAGCATCAGCACGTTCTCGCCCGCAGGCGCGCGCTTGATCTGCTTGGCCGCAAGCCGGCCGCCTTCGCCGGGACGGTTCTCGACCGTCACGGGCACGCCGAGCTTCGGGCTCAGCCGCTCCGCGATGAGCCGCGCCATGCGGTCGGTGCTGCCGCCAGGCGCGTAGCCGACGACGAGGATGAGCGGAGCATCCAGGTTCTGCGCATGCGCTGGCACGAAAGCGCCGCAGACGGCGAGAGCGGCGACACACCATGCGGTGAGTTTTCGCCGGGAAAAGAGAATGGGCACGGGATCTCCTGCGTCCGGCGATAGACCGGCTACTGTTACTTTGTTTATACGCAAGTAACAAATAGTTGATCTAATCCACCATTGGCGGCCGAGGCGGCGCAGCCACAACCCTTGTGAATTCCATGTCAGCTTTTCCCGATGCGGACGCCCTGCGCTCCCCCCGATCCCTCGACGACCTGCTGCTGTACCGGCTGTCGCGCGCATCCCGCGCCGGCAGCGGCATGGCGACCCGCATGGTCGAGGGCGGCTTCGGCATCACCCGCCGCGAATGGGGAATGATCGGCACGCTCGCGGAGGTCGGCGAGATCACGCCCTCGGCACTCGCCGAGCGGCTCGACCTGGACCGCGTGCGCACCTCGCGGGCCCTGCGCAGCCTGACGGACAAGAAACTGGTGGAGCGCCGCCAGGACGTCGACGACCGCCGCGAAGTGCACATGCGCCTGAGCCCGTCGGGCCGGCAGCTCTTCGGCGAGTTGTTCCCCCGCATCGCGAGCCTCAACACCGGGCTGCTCGATGGCATCGATGCGGCGGACGTCGAGGTCTTTCTCCGATGCCTGCGCCGGCTCGAAGTGCGCGGCACCGAATTGAGCGCGCAGGGCATGGTGCCGGAGAAGGCCGACCGCCGCGCGGGTGGAACGCGCCACCGCTGGCCCCAGCGCGGCGCCTGAGAACCGCGGCTTCGCGCCTCGCGTCCGGGGTCAGCCTCCCCGCGCGCCGGCCACGCCCGGTGCCTTCATGTCGTAGGAGATCCGTCCCGCCGGCAGGTAGAACAGCGCGATGACCGCACCGCCCTTCGCCTCCGGATAGTGATGGCTCCCCGGCGCCGGCGCGGTCCATCCGCCGTAGCACCACCCGTTGGGCCCGGCCAGCGCGGCGCCGTCATCGAGCGGCACCACCATGTTGAATTCGCCATAGGGATGCGCGTGGTAGTCGCCGCGAAAGCTCCCTTCGGGATTGCCCTGCGTGTTGCCCGTGCTGTCCATGTAGACCGCGGTGATGCTGAAACCGAAGGTGCGCGCCGAGGGGTCGCACAACCGTGCGCGCCGGTACTTGCGTCCCTGGACCTCGACATCGGCGGCCCAGCCGTCGCGTACGCCGGCCTTCACCAGCGCGGCCAGTTCGTCGTAGCGCTTCGAGCCGGGCGGGTAGGTGGTGTTGAGCCACTGTTCCACCTCGGTTCCGGTGGTCATGTTCTGGATTTCGTCGAGAAAAGGCAGGCTGGCCTCGATCAGTTTTTCGCGGTCGGTCATTCGTGGTTTTCCTTTGGCTGAGGGGTCTGGGTTTCTTCGGTGCCGCTATGCATCGGCCTTGAAGCCGGAGGCCTCGACCACCGGCTTCCATTGCTCACGTTCGGTGGCGATGAGGCGCGTGTAGTCGGCCGGCCCGAGATAGAGAACCTCCAGGCCGATCTGGGACAGGCCGGCCATCAGCGTGCTGTCGCGCGATGCGATCTGCGTGGCTTCGGCGAGTGCCGCGACGGTTTTCTCCGGCGTGGCGGCCGGCGCATGGAGGCCGTAGCTTTCGAGCCCGGTCACCGTGTCGAAGCCCTGCTCCGCGAAGGTCGGCACGTTTTTCAGGAAGCGCGAACGGCGTTCGCTGCTCACGGCCAGGAGGCGCAGCTTGCCGCTCTCCAGGTACTGCAGGAAGTCGCCCACGAAGCCGATGTAGGCGGGAATCTGCCCGCCCAGCAGGTCCTGCACTGCGGGCGCGGAGCCGCGATAGGCCACGTGCGTGAGCGGCACGCCGGCCGCCTGCGAGAAACGGTAGCCCAGGAACTGCGCCAGCGAACCCGCCGCGGGCGATGCGTAGGTGCGTCCGGTCTCGGTGCGCTTGAGCCAGCGCGCGTAGTCGGCCAGCGTCTTCACTTCGGGCGGCACGGCGCTGCTCACGGCCAGCACGCAGGCCGCGGAGGCCAGCAGCGCGACGGGTTTGAAATCCTTCGCGGGGTCGTATGCGAGGTTGGCGTACACGTGCGGGTAGATCGTCATCGCCGAGGTGTGCGTGCACAGCAGCACGCTGCCGTCCGGCTTCTCGCGCTTGAGCTGCGCATTGGCGATGCGTCCCGCGGCGCCCGGCCGGTTGTCCACGAGGTAAGGCCGGCCTTGCGTGCGCCACGATTCCGCGAGGCGGCGCGCGGTCTGGTCGAGCGTGCCGCCGGGCGGATAGCCCACGACGAGCCGCCCCATTGCCGCCTCGCCCTGCGCGAAAGACAGCGCCGGCAATAGCGCCGCCCCCGGCAAGAGACACGCAGCGCGCCTTGCGAAAGTCCGCCTCGAAATGTGATGCACCATGATTGCTCCAGTTGTTTGTCCCGGCCATGTCCTGGGTCGCCAGGAACGCATGGGCGAACGGTGCCACCGCGCACCCGCTACCGGAAGCGATCAATCTGCAACCCCACAATGCAGCGCGTGCAACATGAGGAGAACGAGATGGCAGTGAATCCGAGCCGAATGGACCTGAACCTGCTGCGGGTCTTCGATGCCGTCTTCGAGGACCAGAACCTGCTGCGCGCGGGCAAGCGCCTGCACCTGAGCCAGTCCGCGATCAGCCATGCGCTGGCCCGGCTGCGCGAGGCCCTGCAGGACGAGCTGTTCATCCGCACGGCCCGCGGCATGGAGCCCACCGCGCGCGCACTCGCCATGGCCGCGCCGCTGCGGGAAGCCTTGCGCAGCATCCACGACACGCTGGGCGTGCGCCCCTTCGACCCCGCCACGGCCGCGCGCACCTTCGTGCTGGCCGCGAACGACTACGTCACTTCGGCGCTGCTGACTGGCCTCAGCCATCGCGTGAGCGCCATCGCACCGTCGGTGGACCTGGTGGTGCGGCCGTCCACGCGCCTGGACCTGGCCGAGCAGATCGACGTGGGCCGCATCGACATTGCCATCGGCATCTTCGCGGAGGTGCCGCCGCGCTTCCAGAGCGGCCCGGTGTGGACGCAGGAGGACGTGCTCGTCATGCGCAAGGGCCATCCGCTGCGCCGGCGCCGGCTGCGCGTCGACGACCTGGCGGAATTCCCGCTGGTGACCGTGTCGCTCGGCGGACAGGAGGAAGGCGCGGTGAGCGGCTACATCGTCGAGCGCGGTCTGGCGCGCCAGTCGGAGATGTTCGACCGGCAGGCGCTGGAAGATGCGCTGTCGGCCATCGGCAGGCATCCGCGCTACCGCATCACGGTGCCGCATTCGCTCGCGGTGCCCGACCTGCTGCAGGGCACCGACATGGTCTGCATCGTGCCCGCGCCGCTGGCGCAGGCCTTCGTGCGCCGCGGCGACCTGCATGCGAAGCCGCTGCCCTACGAGGTGGCGAACGTGAGCCTGCGTGCGATATGGCACCGGCGGCACGAGCACGATCCGGCCCATGTCTGGCTCAGAGAACAGCTCACCGACATCGCGGCACTCGCGCGCGGCTGACGCAGGGGGAAACCCACCCAAATCCGATGCGGTGCATACCGATGCTGCGCAAGTTTCAATGGGCAGCGGCGCACGAGCGTGCGAGCATGACGCCATGATGAAAGCAGCCTCCACGGACACCACGCGCGACAACGCGGCACGACGCATCGTCGACGAGGTCATCCGCTCGCGCCGGGCGGTTCGCGCGTTCGATCCCACGCCAGTTCCGAAGGCGCTCGTCGTCGAAATGCTCGAGGTCGCGCGATGCGCGCCGAGCAACTCGAACACGCAACCCTGGTTCGTGCACGTGCTCGAAGGCGAAGCCAGGCGCCGGCTCGGCGAGGCACTGCTGCGCTCGCACGCGCGCGATGAACTTCCCGCCTCGCAGCACTTCCCCGGCGAACTGCCCGCGGCGTGCAAGTCGCGGCAGGCGGATTTCGGTGCCCGCTACTACGCGGCGCTCGGCATCGACCGCGCGGACGCGGCGGCACGCTACGCGCAGACGGCACGCAATTACCTGTTCTTCGATGCGCCGGTCGGGCTCATCTTCACCATCGACCGGCGGCTGATGCCGCACAGCTGGGCCGACTTCGGCATGTTCCTGCAGACCTTCATGCTCGCGGCGAAGGCACGAGGGCTCGACACCTGCCCGCAGGTGTCGTTCGTGCGGCACGAGCCAGTCGTCCGCGAGTGCCTGCAATTGCCGGAGGACCAGACCGTGGTGTGCGGCATGTCGCTGGGCCATGCGCGGACGGATGCGGCATTGCACCGCATTGCGATGCCCAGAGACCCGGTGGAGGCGTTCACGGTCTTCCACGGCTTCGATGGCGAAAGCTGAATACGCGCCTTCGTTCTTTCGGTGTACCAGGGCCGATCCGGCCTACGGCGCGGGCGTGGGTGAAGCGCTGGGTCTCCGAGCAATCGCCGCGCGGAATTCGCCGGGCGTCATGCCCTTGATGCGCCTGAAGTGCCGGTTGAAGTTCGAGATGTTGTTGAAGCCCACCTCGTAGCAGATGCTGCTCACCTGCTGGCGCGTGGAGGCCAGCAGGCGGCAGGCGCGCGCCACGCGCAGCCCGATCACGAAGTCGGTGAAGGTCTGGCCGGTCGCGCGGCGGAAACTGCGCGAGAAAGCGTTCTCGCGCATGCCGACGACCGCGCCGACCTCGGCGAGCGAGAGCTCCTCCACGTAGTTGTCGCGGATGTGGTCGAGCGCCTTGTGGATGCGCGTCGCAGCCCCGGGCTCGCCCAGCGAATCGTCGGTGAACGCGGCGTCGGCCAGCAGCCGGTACTCGGACCATTGCGAGAGCTCGTTGAGCAGCACGGTGAATTCCGCGAAGCGCGCGAGGCCCTGCAGCATCTCGATGCGCCGCAGCCGCGAAACGATGCCTTCGTTCAGTCCCACGAACTGCACGCCTTGCCGCGCACGCGCCAGGAGCGGCGCCGCATCGCGCAGTTCGGGAAACAGTTCCATGCCGCGGCGCAGCGGCTCGTCGCCGAAGCGCAGCACCAGGCTGCCGGCATTGCCCGCGCCATGCAGCGGATGGTGCTCGAACGCAAGGCTGTGCGGCAGCCGCGGACCCAGCAGCACCACGGTGCCGGGCGCGAAGCGATGGGTTTCCTCGTCGATGCCGCTGCCCACGCGCAGCCGCGCCGGCGCGGCGCCGATCAGGTGCAACTCGTGCTCGTGCAGGCAGTTCGCATCGTTGCCGCGCGCCGAGGTCGCGGACAAGGTTTCGCAGTGGATGGTGATACGGGTCTCCGCCAGCGCAGGCAGGGCGAGATCGGATGTGGTGCCGCGCCGCGCATCGAGCGGGCGGGCGCGCGCGGTGGTGTACGTGCGCGCTGCGGACGCATGCGGTCGGGAGGCGGAGGCCGGCGGCATCGTTTTCAGCAAGACCAGATCTCCAACGGCAACAACAGGTCGAACGGCGTCAGCTCTTGCGAGCCGGCGGCGGCACGGCCGTCTGCTGCTGGAACGCGGCGAGCAGCCGGTACTCCTCGCCGAGCTTGCGCGGAAGCGAGAGGTACACCGGCAGCAGCTGCCGGTAGAGCGCGGCATTCTTGGCATTGGGCGTGTGGCGGTGCGTGGCGCCGACCATGCCCGCCACCACGTCGAGCGAATCGACATGGCCCAGCGCGTAGAGCCCGAGCACCGCGGCGCCCAGGCATGAGCTCTCAAAGCTCTCGGGCACCACCACCTCGCGGTCGAACACGTCGGCCATCATCTGGCGCCACATGCCCGAGCGCGCGAAGCCGCCGGTGGCCTTGATGTGCGCGCTGCGCCCGGCAATCGACTCGACCGCCGGCAGGATGCTGTAGAGGTTGAAGATCACGCCCTCCAGCACCGCGCGGATCATGTGCTCCTTGCGGTGGTGGATGCCCAGCCCGAAGAAGGAACCGCGCAGGTCGGCGTTCCAGTACGGCGCGCGCTCGCCGGTGAGGAAGGGGTGGAACACCAGCCCCTCGGAGCCGGCCGACACGCGCTCGGCGATGCGCGTGAGCACCTCGTAGGTGTCGATGCCCAGGCGCTTGGCTGTCTCGGCCTCGGCCGAGGCGAACTCGTCGCGCACCCAGCGCAGGATGATGCCGCCGTTGTTCACCGGCCCGCCCACCACCCAGCGCCGCTCGGCAAGCGCATAGCAGAAGGTGCGGCCCTCGGGATCGGTCATGGGGTGGTCGACCACGGTGCGCATCGCGCCGCTGGTGCCGATGGTCACGGCCACCTCGCCGGGTGCCACCGCGTTCACGCCGAGGTTGGAGAGCACGCCGTCGTTGGCGCCGATCACGAAGGGCGTGTCGGTCGCCAGGCCCAGCTGCGCTGCGACATCGGCTGTGAGGCCCTCGATGTGCCAGGTGGTCGGCACCGGGCGCGGCAACTGGTCGGCGCGCACGCCGGCGAGCGCGAGCGCGCCTTCGTCCCAGTCGAGCCGCTCGAGGTTGAAGAGCCCCGTGGCCGAGGCGATCGAATGGTCGACCTGCCATTGCCCGAAGAGCCGGAAGAACACGTATTCCTTGATGCCGACGAAGCGCGCCGCGCTTGCGAAGAGTTCGGCGCGCTCATGGCGCAGCCACACCAGCTTGGCCAGCGGCGACATCGGGTGGATCGGCGTGCCGGTGCGGCGGTAGATCGCGAGCCCGTCCCATTCGTCGCGGATGCGCTCGGCCCAACGCGCGGCGCGCTGGTCCGCCCAGGTGATGCTGCGCGTGAGCGGCACACCCGCGGCATCGACCAGGATCAGGCTGTGCATCGCCGCGCTGAAGGACACGGCGAGCACGTCGCCCGGCGCGGCCTTGCATGCCTTGACGCAGCCCGCGATGGTCTGCAGCACGGCCTCGAAGATCTGCTCCGGGTCCTGCTCGGCGGCCGCGGCCTCGGGCTGCAGCAGCGGGTATTCGGCCGTGTCGTGCGCCACCACGCGACCGGCCGGCGTGAACGCCACCGCCTTGGTGCTGGTGGTTCCGATGTCGACCCCGATGACGATGCGGCCCATGGCTTGTCTCCTTCGCTTACGCAAATACGGTCACACGACCAGGTTCAGCAGCATGATGAACGCGAGGGCCACGACCGAGATCAGCGTTTCCATCACCGTCCAGGTCTTGAAGGTCTCGGCCACCGTCATGTTGAAGTATTGCTTGACCAGCCAGAAGCCCGCGTCGTTGACGTGCGAAAGAATCAGCGACCCCGCGCCCGTGGCCAGCACCAGCAGCTCGAGGTTCACGCCCGGCACCATGGTGGCGAGCGGCGCGACGATGCCCGCGCCGGTGATGGTGGCCACCGTGGCCGAACCGGTGGCAATGCGGATCAGCCCCGCCACCAGCCAGGCCAACAGGATCGGCGAGACCTGCGCATGCAGCGCCATCTGCCCGATCGCGTTGCCCACGCCGCTGGTCACCAGCATCTGCTTGAAGCCGCCGCCCGCGCCGATGATCAGCACGATGGCCGCGGTGGGTGCGAGGCTGTCGTCCACGAACTTCATGATCTGCTTGCTGGTGAAGCCGCGTGCAAAGCCGAAGGTGTAGAGCGACAGCAAGAGCGCCGCCAGCAGCGCGGTGATCGGATGGCCGATGAAGTCCAGCCACTGGCGCACGATGTTCTTGTCGTCGAGCGCCACGTCGGCAAAGGTCTTCAGCAGCATCAGCGCGACCGGCAGCAGGATCGTGACCAGCGTGATGCCGAAGCCCGGCAGCTCGCGCGCCTCGGGTTCGCGCGCCAGCTGCGCCAGCAGCTCGGGCGAGGCTTCGCCCGGCACGTACTTGGAGATGAACTTGCCGAAGATCGGGCCCGCGATCATCGCGGTGGGCAGACCGACGAGGAGGCCGTAGAAGATGGTCTTGCCGATGTCGGCGCCGAACACGCCGATGGCCAGCAGCGGCCCCGGGTGCGGCGGCACCAGGCCGTGCACCACCGACAGGCCCGCCAGCAGCGGAATGCCGATGCGGATCAGCGACACGCCGGTGCGCCGCGCCACGATGAACACCAGCGGAATGAGCAGCACGAAGCCGATTTCGAAGAAGAGCGGAATGCCCACCAGGAAGGCCGCGAACATCATGGCCCAGTGCACGCGTTCCTTGCCGAAGGCGTCGATCAGCGTGCGCGCGATGCGGTCGGCGCCGCCCGACTCGGCCATCATCTTGCCGAGCATGGTGCCCAGGCCCAGCACGATGCCCACGAAACCGAGCACGCCGCCGAAGCCGTCCTGGAAGGACTTCATCACGAGGTCCACCGGCATGCCGGAAGTCAGGCCCAGGAAGCCGGCGGCCAGCGTCAGCGCGATGAAGGGGTGCACGCGCCAGCGCGTGATCAGAAGGATCAGCCCGAGGATCGCCACCAGGGCGTCGACGAGCAGGAAAACCTCTTTGCTCATTCCGAACATGTGTATGTCTCCTGAAACCGGCCGCTGCAAGGGCGGCCGATGAATGGGATAGCGCTATCCCTCGCAAATCAAAAAAAGCAGCTCTCTGGCGCGCTCGGGTTTGTCCCGAAGGGTCGCAGGGCTGGACAGCGCTATCCTAGGACAGCGCTGTCCAATTCAATCTTGGTAATAACCCTTAGAAATCAAACATGGCCGACGCCCCCGAACGACCACGTTCCCGCTCCTCCAGTCACGCGACGCTCGCCGACGTCGCCCGCGTCTCGGGCGTCAGCCCGATCACCGTGTCGCGCGCGCTGCGCGGCGCGCGCAATGTGGCGCCCGAGCTGCAGGCCCGCGTGCAGGCCGCGGTCGACCAGCTCGGCTATGTGCCCAACGTGGCGGCGCGCGCGCTGGCTTCGGCGCGCAGCTCCCACGTGGCGGTGCTGATTCCGTCGCTGACCAACCAGCTCTTCGTGGAACTGCTCGAGGCGGTGCAGGACGCGCTCTCGCCACACGGCTTCCAGTCGCTCATCGGAGTCACGCACTACGACCCCGCGCAGGAAGAGGCGCTGCTGCGCAGCTACCTCTCGCAGCGGCCGGCGGGCCTGCTGCTCACCGGCTTCGACCGCAGCGATGCGTCCTTGCGGATGCTCGAGCGCAGCGATGCGCCCTGCGTGTACCTGATGGAAACCTCCACCGCCCCCGGCATCCACAGCGTGGGGTTCTCGCAGCAGGACGCGGGCCGCGCCATCGTGCAGCACCTGCTGCAGGGCGGCCGCCGGCGCATTGCCTATGCCGCCGGCCAGCTCGATCCGCGCGTGATGATGCGGCGGGAGGGCTACCGCGAGGCGCTGCGCGCGGCCGGCTGCCACGACCCGGCGCTCGAGCTGCTGGTGCCGGGCCCCACTTCCATGGCGCTGGGCGGCCGGCAGTTCGAGGAGCTGCTCGCGCGCCACCCCGACGTGGACGCCATCTTCTATTGCAACGACGACCTTGCCCAGGGCGCACTGCTCGCCGCGCTGCGCACCGGCGTGCCGGTGCCGCAGCGCGTGGCCATTGCGGGCTTCAACGACCTCGGCGGCAGCGACCAGATGCTGCCGCCGCTGACCTCGGTGCGCACCCCGCGCCGCGAGATCGGCGAGCGCGCGGCCACCATGCTGCTGGCGCTGATGCGCGCGGAGCTTGTGGCCGAACGCACGGTGGACCTGGGCTTCGAGTTGATGGTGCGGCAGAGCAGCTGAAGCGGCCGGAGAGCTAGCCTTTCGGCTGCATCAGGGTGTTCGACGGCAGCGTCTCGTCCAGGAGCTTGCGCGCGGTCTCCACGCCCGCCACCGGCAGTAGCTTGGGGTCGAGCAGGCCCACCTGCACCAGCACGCTGGCCTGGTCCCAGTAGATGTGCTCGTGGTAGAGCTTGTCGCCGCGGAACTTGATGACTGCGAGCAAGGGAATCTCCACGCGCTTTCCGGTCGGCGGCACGCCGGGCAGCATCCACGGGATCTCGGTCGTGTGCGTGAAGCAGAACAGCATCTCGTCGACCACCTGCGATGCGCCCACGGTGCGGGAGATCGGCACCAGCGAGGTGTCGGGCGGATTGCTGTTGACGAAGTGGTTCGTATAGAAGGCGTGCAGCGCCTTGTAGCCCACGCCGCCCGTCATGGTCGGGGTGTGGTTCACATAGGGCTCGGCCACCATGGTGCCCATCGTGTCGTCGACGTTGCGCGTGCCGAACTCATATTCGCAGTGCTTGTCCCAGAGCGCCGACAGGTCGTAGTTCGGACCGATCGCGCCCTTGAGCGCCGCGATGCTGCGCTCGTGCGCCATCAACGCCGAGGGCTTGTGGAAGTGCTCGCCGCCGTTGCGCGCGAAGGCGTGGTCCATGCCGGGGTACACATACAGCGAAACACCAGGGCGGCCCGACAGCGTCTTCACGATGCGGTCGCGCGCCTCGGGCGGGCAGAACTTGTCGAGCTCGGCGATGTGCAGCGTGAGCGGGCGCTTGATGTTGTCGGCTTCGCCGAGCGCTGCATCGATGCCCACGCCGTAGTAGCCGACTGCGACATCCGCATCGGTGCGGCACGCGGACAGGTACGCAAGCTTGCCGCCGAGGCAGAAGCCGAGCACGCCGACCTTCTCTTGCACCTCGGGCCGCTGGCGCAATGCGGTGATCGCGGCCTGCATGTCTTCCATGCCCTTGGCTTCGTCGAAGCCGCCGTAGAGCGCGAAGGCGCGCTGCCAGTCGGCCTCGCTGTAGCCGAGCTCCACATCGGGCTCCTGGCGCCAGAAGAGATCGGGCACCAGCACCACGTAGCCTTCTTCCGCGTAGTAGTCGGCCACCTCGCGCATCGTGTGGTTGATGCCGAAGATCTCCTGCGCAATCACGAGGCCCGGGCCACTGCCGGCTTTGGGCAATGCGAGGTAGCCGTTGAAACTGCCGCTGCCGTCGGTGGCCTGGATACGGATTTTTTTCTGCATGTGAACTGCTCCGTGGATGAGGTGGGGTGGTGAAGCGGGCCGCGTGCTCACTGCATGCATTCCGGGTGCCTGGTGGTCACCTGGTAGTAGCCTGAATGAAAGACCAGCGGCTCGCCGTCGAAGCGATCGTAGCGTTCGACTTCGCCAATGAAGATGAGATGGTCTCCGCCGTCGTACTGCTTCACGTTGCGGCAGGTGAAGCGCGCGATGACGCCGTCCAGCAGCGGCACGCCGGCCGTGCCCTCGCAGCAGTCCACGCCGCCGAACTTGTCGGCCTGCGGCATCGAGAACTGCCGCGACAGGTGATGCTGGTTCGCCGCCAGCACGTTGATCGCGAAGTGGCTGGCGCCGGTGAAGTCGGCCACGCTCGGCGCCTGGCGTGCGAGGCTCCACAGCACCAGCGGCGGATCGAGCGAGACCGAGGAGAACGAATTGGCGGTCATGCCCACGCGGCGGCCATCGATGGCTCGCGTGGTGATGACAGTGACGCCGGTGCTGAACTGGCCGAGCGCTTTGCGGAAGTCGCGCCGGTCGAAGCGGTCGACCGCCGCTTCGCGCGCGCGAGTTTCGAGAAAGCGGTCGGCTTCGGCGGCGTCGAACCACCAGGGCGCAAAGGCGCGCGGGTCGTCGAAGCCATTGACGATGGTGCTCGCCACCGCAGGCATGTGGGTCGCGCTCTGCAGCAGCTTCAGGAGGTGCGGCTTCGGCGGCGCGAGCAGGCTGTTCGTCCAGTCGGTGGCCCAGCGCGCATAGCCTTCCCAGTAGCGGTCGAAGGTCTCCTGCATCCATGCGGCATCGAACGGCGCGTCGCCGTGTTCGAGGATGCGCTTGAGGTAGATGTCGGCGCACTTGGCCGCGTTGTTCGCGCCCTGCCCCGTGATCGGATCGTTGAGCACCACCGCATCGGCCAGGCCCAGCACCTTGCGGCCCGAGGGCAGCGTCGCGATGGGCTTGCGGACCGTGGGCGTGTAGCGGCCGGTGAGGATGCCGTTGTCGTCGGTCAACTCGATGTGCGTGCAGCGCTCGGCCTCCCATGGCAGGAAGGTCTCGAGGATCCACTTGCTGCGCGCAAGGTGTTCCTGCGGCGTCTTCACGTCGGCCCAGCAGTCCATCGGGCCGCCGGGCACGCCTTCGAACACCATGATCTCGCACGGCCCCGAGGTGGTCAGCGCCGGGAATACGAAGTACTCGCCCACGCCCGGAATCAGGTTGAAGCACACGCGCGCATACGGCTCGGCGGGCTTCATGCCCTTCACGTAGGTGAGCGCCAGCGCGCGCTGCGGCTGGTCGCACGGGGAGCGCGCCTCGTCACGTTCGAAGAGTTTCGAGATCTCGCCCTTGCCGCTCGCCACGACCACGAGGTCGTGCGTCTGCGCGCAGGTTTCCAGGTCGTCGAGGCCCACGTCCTTCAGCACCAGTTGGCCGCCGCGCTTCTCGGACTCGGCCATCCACGCCGGAATCTTCAGCCGCTGGTCGACCGACTGCGCCGGCCCGTCGAGCCGTGCGTGCCATTCGATGGCCTTGCCGCCTTCCGGGTTGCGCACCGCGATGCCGATGCCTTCCACCGAGGGGCATTCGTCCGCCCACCAGTCCAGGTCGAGTTCGCGCTCGGTCTGCAGCGCGGTCTCGAACATGCATTGGCTGGACATCACCGGCCCTTCGAGAATCTCCCGCGCCGAGCGGTTCGAAAAAACCGTCACCTCATGCCCTGCGCGCTGCAGGCCGAGCGCGAGCTGCATGCCGGACTGCCCGGCGCCGACGATGGCCACGCGTCGCTTCATGGTTTCGCTCCGGGCTATGCAACGGCCGCGCAGCTGGCGATGTAGCGCTCCGATTCCGCGGGGTCCGCGAACCACGGGAAGAAGGTGCGCGGATCGTCGAAGCCGTTGGCAAAGGCGCTGGCCAGCGGCGGCACCGCGCCGGCACTGCCGAGCAGGTTGAGCACATGGGGCGGTGGCGGTGCAAGCAGCATGTTGGTCCATTGCGTGACCCACTGCGCGTAGCCGAACCAGTAGCGGTCGAAGGTCTGCTGCATCCAGGCCGCATCGGCCGCGCCGTCGCCGCGCGCGAGGATGCTCTTCAGGTACGTGTCGGCGCACTTGGCCGCGTTGTTGGAGCCTTGGCCCGTGATCGGATCGTTGAGCACCACCACATCGGCCAGGCCGAGCACCTTGCGGCCCGAGGGCAGCGTGGCCACGGGCTTGCGCACCGTGGGAGCGAAGCGGCCCGCGAGGATGCCGTTGTCGTCCGTCAGTTCGATGTCCTTGCAGCGCTCGGCCTCCCACGGCGTGAAGGTGTCGAGGATCCACTTGCTGCGCGCCAGATGCTCCTCGGGCGTCTTCACGTCGGCCCAGCAATCCATCGGCCCGCCGGGCACGCCTTCGAACACCATGATCTCGCACGGCCCTGTCGTCGTCAGCGCAGGGAACACGAAGTACTCGCCTACGCCGGGAATCAGGTTGAAGCACACCGCCGAGAACGGCTCGCGCGGCGCCATGCCCTTCACATAGGTCAGCGCCAACGCGCGTTGCGGCTTGTCGTAGGGGGACTTGTGCGCATCGCGCTCGAAGAGCTTCGAGATCTCGCCCTTGCCGCTCGCCACCAGCGTGAGGTCGTGGCTCTGCGTGCAGGCCTCCAGTTCGTCGATGCCCGCGTCCTTGAAGACGAGCTCGCCGCCCTTCTTCTGGAACTCGTCCATCCACGCCGGGATCTTCACGCGCTGGTCGACCGACTGCGCGCTCGCGTTCAGCCGCGCGGCCCAGTCGATGGCCTTGGCACCCTTCTGCTCGGGATGCGGCACGGCCAGGCCGATGCCGTTCACCGTGGGGCAGTCGCGCGCCCAATGGTCCAGGCCCAGGTCGCGTTCGATCTGCAGCGAGGTGTCGAACATGCACTGGCTCGACATGACCTTGCCGCGGCGGATGTCCTCCCCCGTGCGGTTGCTGTACATGGTGACCTCGTAGCCTGCCGCGAGCAGTCCGAGACCCAGTTGCAGGCCCGACTGGCCCGCGCCGACGATGGCGATTCGCTTCATTGCTTTGCTCCTTGATTGCTCCGGTGGGAGCGGTTCAGTCCATCAACAGGGGAATGGCGGGCACGGCCTGTTCGGGGCCCATGGCGGAATAGCCGCCGTCCACCGCGTAGTCGGCGCCGGTCACGAAGCTCGCGTGGTCGGAGCACAGGAACAGCACCACCTGCGCCACCTCGTCCGGATCGCCGACGCGCCCGAGCAGGTGGAAGGGCGCGGCCACGCGGTCGGTCTTGGCGCGGTCGTTGCCGCTCAGGCGCTCCATCACGGCCGACCAGGTCCAGCCCGGCGACACGCTGTTCACCCGGATGTTGTCCTGCGCCAGGTCCATCGCCATGTTGCGGGTGAGCTGCGCCATCGCAGCCTTGCTCACCGGATAGAGCCAGCGCCCGGTCTGCGCCACGCGCGCCGAGATGCTCGTGAAATTGACCACCGCCCCACCGCCCGCCGCCACCATGTGCGGGTGTGCGGCCTGCAGCATCGCCACCGCGCTCGCCACGTTCACGTTGAACGAGGTGAGCCAGTCGGCGCGCGGCGACTTGAAGCCGTCGTCCACGTAGGAGCAGGCCAGGTTGACGAGAAAGTGCACCCCGCCGTGGCGCTCGGCCGCCTCGGTCACGCAGGCGTGCACCTGCGCGTCATCGGTGATGTCGGTGCGCACGAAGCGCACGCCCGCGCCCAGCGAATCGGCCAGCGCCTGCCCGTTGTCGGCATCGATGTCCGCCACGACGACCTTCACGCCGGCCGCGTGCAGCGCGCGCACCACGCCCACGCCTATCAATGTGGCGCCGCCGGTGACGATGGCGCTCTTGCCTGCGAGTCCCTTGAACATGACGCTTGCTCTCCTCGGTTGATCGATCGGCAGGCCCGGCTGGCCTGTGGAGCGAACGTTAGGGCGAGGAGGCCCTGCGGCGAGTCCCGCAAACGCAGGCGATGTCCCTGGCGCGCAGGTTTTTGCCGAGGGGAGGCCCGAATTGTGGGCGGGGACGGTTTTTGCTACGGTGCCCCTGCCCCATGGAAACCCTCACGACCCCATCGTTGTCTCTGCCGCTGCAGCGCTATCGGCTGTTCGAGAGCCACGACATGGACGAGGCCCGCGAAAGCGTGGCCCGCGTGTTCTGCCCGCACGGCCTGGTCATGCTGCGGCCCCGCACCGAACTGGACGCCTGCCACCACAGCGCGCGGCTGCACCGGGACGTGAGCCTCAATTACGTGCAGTACGGGCCGGGGGTGCAGATCGACCCGGGCTACCTGCAGGACTTTTTCCTGCTGCAGATCCCGCTGCGCGGCGGCGCCGAGATCCGCTGCGGCGCGCAGTACGTGGAAGCAACGCCGCGCCTCGCTTCGCTGCCCTCGCCCACCGAACCGCTCTCGATGCGCTGGGCCGACAGCAGCCCGCACCTGATCGTGCAGTTGTCCCGCGCCGCGTTGATCGCGCGGCTCGAGTCCCTGCTGCAGGCGCCGGTCGGGCAGCCGCTGGTGTTCGACCTGGGCGTGCCGCTGGACAACCCCACGCTCGCGCCGCTGGTGCATTTCATCGACTACCTGCGACTCACGCTCGACGCCGGCAACGCGCTGCAGGCCGGTAGCCCCCTGGCCGAGCATGCCGAGGCGTACCTGATGGCCAGCCTGCTGATGTCGGCGCGGCACAACCACTCCCGCGCACTCGCCGGAGACACGCAGCGCCGCCTGCTGCCGCGCGCGGTGCGCAGGGCGCAGGAGTACATGGCGGCGAACGCCGACCTGCCCTTGTCGCTGGCTGACGTTTGCCGCGAGGTCGGCTGCAGTGCGCGCGCGCTGCAGTTGGCGTTTCGCCAGCATGCGGGCCAGGGGCCGATGGAGTTCCTGCGCGAGATCCGGCTCGACCGGGTGCGGGCCGAACTGCAGGCATCCGCCGGCGTGGCCGGAACCGGTGTGCGCGAGGTGGCGCAGAAGTACGGTTTTCTTCACCTGGGGCACTTTGCGGCGCAGTACCGCGCACGCTTCGGGGAACGGCCGTCGGAAACGCGAGGACTGCGCGCCTCCTGATGCGACGAGCGGCATGCGTCGAGCGGGCCGCTGGACACAAGAAAACGCCCGCCGACCCGTGGACATGTGCCAAAGTGGGGCAAGGCACGCACTGCCTGAAAGGACATCGTGTTTCGCCGATCCCTCACCCTTCGCACGATGGCCTTCGTGGCCATTGTCTGCTTCACGCTCGTGGCGATCGACTTCTGGAACAGCTGGCATGCGCGCGCGGTGCAACTGCGCCAGATGAATGTTGCGACGTCGAACCTCGCGCGCGCCATGGCGCAACACGCGGACGACACGATCAAGAAGGCAGACACCGCGTTGGTCGGCATCGTGGAACGCGTCGAACATGACGGCACCGGTCCGGCCGCCATCGACAGGCTGCGCAAGGTGCTGGCCGCGCAGGCCGCCGAACTGCCCCAGCTCGACGCCTTGCACATCTACGATGAAAACGGCAACTGGGTCGCCAATTCCCGGCAGAAGCCGCCGGAGAACCTGAACAATGCGAGCAGGGCGTACTTTGTATTTCATCGCACGCACGAGGAACGCGGGCCGCACATCAGCATTCCGGTGAAGAGCCGGACCAATGGCAAGCTGCTCATTCCCGTGTCGCGGCGCATCAGCCATGCGGACGGCAGCTTTGCGGGGGTGGCGCTTGCGACGATCGAGATCGACTTCCTCATGAAGTTCTACGACAGCCTCGACATCGGCCAGGCCGGCGCGGTGGCGCTGGTGCTCGAGAACGGGACGATGATGACCCGGCGGCCCTACAGCGCCGACGTGGTTGGCAGGAACATGCTCGACACCGAACTCTTCCGCACCTACGTTGCCGGAGGCCCGGTCGGAACTGCCCAGATCAAGTCCGCGCAGGACGGCGTGACGCGCCTGAACAGCTTCCGGCGTCTGGACGGCTATCCGTTGTTCGTTGCCGCGGCATTGTCCAAGGACGAAATTCTTGCCGCCTGGTGGCGCGAAACACTCTGGCATACCGCGGGCGTCGTCCTCCTGGTGTCGCTGGCCGGCTTCGTGGGATGGCGCCTGGTCCAGCAGGTGGAATTGCGAACCCAGGCCGAGGGGGAGCTGCGCCGGGCGCGCGACGCGCTGGAGACGCTGAACAAGACCCTCAACACGCTCGCCATGGAGGACGGCCTCACAGGCCTTGCGAATCGCCGGCAATTCGACGTGACCCTGGACAACGAATTCAACCGGGCCATCCGCGAAGCGGGCACGCTGGCGCTCATATTGATGGATGTGGACCGCTTCAAGCAATACAACGACATCTACGGCCACGCGGCTGGCGACGAGTGCCTGCAATCGATCGGCCAGACCATCGCCAGGCTCGCCTCCCGGCGTCCGGGAGACCTTGCGGCACGGTATGGCGGGGAAGAACTTGCGGTGCTGCTGCCGAACACCGATGCGGCCGGCGCCGCCATCCTGGCAGAGCGAATCCGCAGCGCGGTTCGCGAATTGAAGATCGTGCACACCGGGAGTTCCGACGGCTTCGTGACGCTGAGCGCCGGCGTGGACGCGCTCAGCCCCGTGCCGGGCACGGGCCAGCCCAAGGAGCTGATTCAATCGGCGGACAAGGCGTTGTACGAGGCGAAGACGGGCGGGCGCAACCGCGTCTGCATCTCGGCGCGGCCCGAGCCCGTGTAGCGGGACGGCTCGAACGCCCTCAGATATAGCCCAGCGGCAGCGCCGTCGTCTGCTTCAACTCCTGCATGGCGAAGCTCGAACTGACGTCGTGCAGGTTGGTGCCCGAGATCAGGCGCTTGTAGACCGCGTCATAGGCGGCGATGTCGGGCACCACCACGCGCAGGAGGTAGTCCACGTCGCCGCTCATCCGGTAGAACTCGACCACCTCCGGAATCGCATCGACCGTGGCCGTGAAGCGGTCCAGCCATTCCTGCGTGTGCGTGCTGGTGCGCACCGAGACGAACACCGTCACCGCCACGTTGACCTTGCGCGGATCGAGCAGCGCCACCGTGCCCGTGATGACACCGGCTTCCTTCAGGCGCTGGATGCGCCGCCAGCACGGCGTGGCGGACAGGCCGATCTGCTCGGCGATGTGGGCCACCTGCTGTTCGGCGTCCCGCTGCAGGATGCCGAGAATCTTGATATCCAGGGAATCGAGTTTCACATTTGCTCCGATAAAGAGCATGTGATTCTAATTTGATGGAGCCAAGCCGTTGAAAAGGCAAGCGGCTACCCAGGCCGGACCGGCAGACTTCTTCAGGTGCGCGGCGCAATGTTTGCCCGCCCTTCCTCTCACGGAAATCACCCGAATGGACATCTACCTCGACGCCAACGCCACCACCCCTGTGCTGCCTCGCGCACGCGCCGCCGCACTTGCTGCCATGGCCGACGACTTCGGCAATCCCAGCAGCGTCCACAGCACGGGCCTGAAGGCACGCGCGCTGATGGACGCGGTGCGGGCCCGCGCGCGCCGCCTGCTCGGCGCCCCCACGGGCCGGCTGCTCTTTCTCAGCGGTGCCACCGAAGGCATCCAGACGGCGGTGCTTTCGGCGTTGCGCTCCCTGCGCGGCCGCCAGGACGTGGACTGCCTGCTGTACGGCGCGACCGAGCACAAGGCGGTGCCCGAGGCGATCAGGCACTGGAACGAACTGCTGGGCCTGAACCTGCAGGTGCTGCCGATCCCGGTCGGGCGCGATGGCCGCCATGACCTGCAATGGCTGCGCGCGCATGCGGGCCGGGCCGGGCTGGTCTGCACCATGGCCGCCAACAACGAAACCGGCGTGGTCAGCGACCTCGACGGCATTGCAGAGGCGCTGGACGCAAGCCCTGCCCTGTGGATGGTCGACAGCGTGCAGGCGCTGGGCAAGCTCGCGCTGCGGCTGGAGACGCAGCGCATCGACTACGCGCCGTTCTCCGGACACAAGCTCTATGCGCCCAAGGGCATCGGCCTGCTGTACGTTCGCGACGGCGCACCGTTCACGCCCCTGATGGCGGGCGGCGGCCAGGAAGGTGCGCTGCGCTCGGGCACCGAGAACATGTCCGGCATCGCCGCCCTCGGCACGGTGCTGGAGGCCCTCGAGGACGGCCAGACCTTCAGGGACACGCAGACGCTGGCGAGCTACCGCGACCGCATCGCCGCCGCGCTGGCAAGCGCATTCCCCGGCCTCGTGTTCAACGCGCCCTTCGCATCGTGCCTGCCGACGACGCTCAATTTCTCCGTGCCGGGCCTCAGCGCAAAGCTGCTGCTGGACGTGTTCGATGCGGCCGATGTGCGGGTGAGCGGCGGCTCCGCTTGCAGCGCATCGAAGGCAGCGCCCAGCCATGTGCTGCAGGCCATGGGGCTGCCCGCCTGGCAGGCGGCTTCGGCCGTGCGGCTGTCGTTCGGTCCGGCCAGCGACTCGGCCTTCATCGACGAGGCCTGCGCGCGTATCGAAGCCTGCGGGGCTTCGCTGCGCGCGAGCTGCATGAACACGCCCGCCGGCGCGCCCCGCGCGGGCGATGCGCTCGACGGCCTCACGCGCTTCGTGGTGGAGGGCGCGTGTTGCTACCTCCTGGCGGACGCGGGAACCCGGCGGTGCGTCGTCATCGATCCGCTGCCCGCGCTGACCGAACGCATCGCGCAACTGCTGCGCTGCCAAGGGTACACGCTGGCCGCGGTGCTCGACACGCACGGCCATGGCGATCACGTGTCCTCGGGCGCCGAACTGCGTGCCGCACTGCCCGCGCAGCTGCTGTCATCGGGCGAAGTCGATGCGCTGGGCTGGCCGGTGGATGCCGATGCGATCCGCCTCGGCGCGCAAACGCTGACCCGGCGCCCGACCCCGGGCCATACCGCGGACTCGACCGCCTACCTGCTGCACGACGCGCAGATGAACATCCGCCTGGCGTTCGTCGGCGACACCGTGATGCCCGGCGCGCTCGGGCGGAGCGATTTCGCGCAGAGCGCGCCACTGGCGTTCGGGCCCTCGCTGCAGCAACTCGAGCGGACGGCGGGCCCTCACACGCTGCTGCTTCCGGCGCACGACTACGACGACCGCTTCGCGAGCACCATGGCGCGGGAGTGCGCCGCCCAGCCGCTGCTGGCGCAGGTGCTGCTCGGTCGCATGGACGCCGAACAGTTCGCCACGGCGAAAGCCGAACTCGAAAAGGATCTCGCGCTCACCGAATACCAGACCCTGGCCTGCGGCGCGCGGGTCGATGGCGGCAGCTGCGGCGACGTGGGCCACGAGGTGGCTCCCGCCGAGGCGCGGCGGCTGCTGCGCGAACATCCAGCGCTGGTGCTGGTGGATGTGCGCGAACCCTACGAGCAGCGGCTGGGCGAAGGGCCGGCGCTGGGCGCCCCCACGCGCGGCAACGCGGCGGCGGTGCCGTTGTCGCGCCTGCTCGATGCGCTGCCCGGCTGGCTCGCGTTGCCGGCCACGACGCCGGTGCTGTTCTATTGCCGAAGCGGCAACCGCAGCGCCCAGGCGGCCAGGGCCCTGCGCCGTCTGGGGCATGCGCAGGCCTGGAGCCTGGCGGGCGGGCTTGCGCTGTGGCCTGCTGCGGCGAACGTGGCAGAGGCCGGGAACGCGCACGCCGTTCCAGTGCCGTGATCGACGCCGTCGATCACGAAGCCTGGCCGGCGCAGGCAGCGGGCAGCCAATGGAAGCTCTGCGCCTTGTAGTCCCTGTCGAAGATCACCTTGTAGCGGCAGGTGGCGACCTCGTCCCCGCCCGAACGGAACCTGAAGATGTAGTCCCACTCGCGCACCGCGAACATTCCTTCCTCGAAGTGCGGGCGGCCCAGCAATTCGTAGAGCTGGTTCTTGGTGTCGCCCGGGCGCACTGCACGCAGGTTGTCGCGGTTCGGAAAGCTTCCCTCCGGTTGCCGCGCATTGCGCTCGGCAGGCCACACGAGCTCTTCGGCCTTGCCGTCGTCGGTGATGCCCTTGCTCACATAGGAGGTGCAGCCCTGCAGGGCCGCAAGCGCCGCGACACCGATCGCGGCGATGCAGATCCGGGATGCGCGTTGCCCTGCGAATGCCATGAAAGACTCCTTCAGGTTCCGCTCGCACGCCAGCCGGTTATTCGAATTCATATCCCACCCCCACGCCGATGTTGAACTTGGTGCCGCTGTAGCCGCCGTTGACCTTGTAGACCCACTTGCCGTTGTCCGAGCGCGACGAGAAGCCGATGGCCAGCGCGTTGTAGCCCGAGTAGTTGCCCACGCCGACCGACAGCAGCGTCTTGCCCGGCGTCATCACCTGCGGCATCGAGCTCATGGCCGTGGCCATCGCCACGCCGGAGTAGGCAATGCGCTGCGTGCTGGCGAGCTGGCCTTGCAGCTGGCCCTGCACGGCCGTCAATTGGCCCAGGTTGACGGCGTCCGTCGGCGCGATGCCCGGCGCCACGTTCGAGACGCGTGTGCCGTTCGGCGCCTGCCCGTTGCCCAGGTTGACTTGGCCGTAGTTGACCGAGCCGTCCGCGTTGGTCGCGTACTGCACGCTGCCCGCCGCGACCGCACCAGAAGCGGCCCGCAGTTGCGCCACGTTGGTCGCATCGCTGTCGGCCGTACCCGCTGCCACGCCGGTGATCTGGCGGAACTGGCCGTTGGCCGCATCGCCCACGGACACCGCAGCCTGCGTGCTGGTGGTCGCCCGGATCGCTGCCGCCTGCTGCGCAGTCGCGGTGCCTGGCACGTAGCCCTGCACGCCCGCTGCCGTGGACGCCACCGAGCCCGAACCCAGTGCCACGCCGCCGGCTTGCTGCACCACCGCGCCGAAGCCGATGGCGGTGCCGCTACCCGTTGCGCGGGCGTTGGTGCCGATCGCGATGCCATCGCCGCCCGTGGCCTGGGCACCGAAGCCCACGGCCACCGCGCCATTGGCCGTGGCCTGCGCACCGTTGCCGGCAGCGAAGGAGTTGTCGCCGCTGGCCACCGACTGCGGACCGATCGCCACGGCTTCCGCCCCGCTGGCCACGGAGTCCGCCGCCGTCGAGCGGGCGTGGAAGTACTTGGTGCCGTTGTTGTAGATGTTGTCGACCGACGTGCTCAGGCTGGTGACGTTGTTGTTCGTGATGTTCAACGAGGTCGACAGGCTTCCCACGCCGCTGGTGACAGTGCTCAGTCCGGTGGACAGGCTGACCATGCCCGTCGACAGGCTGCCGATGCTGCTGGTTGCCGTGCTCAACCCGGTGGAGGTCGAAGTCGAGAGGCTCGCGAGATTGCTGTCGGTGGTGCTCAGGCCCGTGGAAAGGCTCGAGACGCTGCTGGTTGCCGTGCTCATGCCCGTCGACAGGCTGTCCACGCTGCTGGTGACGGTGCTCAGGCCGGTGGACAGGCTGCCGATGCTGCTGGTGGCGGTGCTCAGGCCGGTGGACAAGCTGCCGATGCTGCTGGTCGCCGTGCTCAAGCCGGTCGACAGGCTGCTGATGCCCGTCGAGGTGGAAGTCGAAAGGCTGTCGACGCTGCTCGTGACCGTGCTCAGGCCCGTGGAGAGGCTGCCGATGCTGCTCGTTGCAGTGCTCAAGCCGGTCGACAGGCTAGAGATGCCGCTTGTCGCGGTGCTCAGTCCGGTGGACAGGCTGCTGATACCCGTCGAGGTGGAGGTCGAGAGGCTGTCGACGCTGCTGGTGACCGTGCTCAGGCCCGTGGACAGGCTGCTGATGCCTGTCGAGGTCGAGGTCGAGAGGCTGCCGATGCTGCTGGTCGCAGTGCTCAGTCCCGTGGAAGTCGACGTCGACAAGCTGGCGAGGTTGCTGTCTGTCGTGCTCAGCCCGGTGGACAAGCTGCCGATGCTGCTGGTCGCCGTGCTCAGTCCCGTGGAGAGACTGCCGATGCTGCTCGTTGCAGTGCTCAGACCGGTTGACGTCGAAGTCGACAGACTCGCCACGGTGCTGTCCGTCGTGCTCAAGCCAGTGGACAGACTCGCGATGCCGCTTGTCGCGGTGCTCAGGCCGGTGGACAGGCTGCTGATGCCCGTCGAAGTGGAAGTCGAGAGGCTGCCGACGCTGCTAGTGACTGTGCTCAGGCCGGTCGATGTCGATGTCGACAGGCTGGCCACGGTGCTGTCCGTTGTGCTCAGGCCAGTGGACAGGCTCACGATGCCGCTGGTTGCCGTGCTCAGGCCGGTAGACAGGCTGCTGATGCCCGTCGAGGTGGAAGTCGACAGGCTGGCCACGGTGCTGTCTGTCGTGCTCAAGCCCGTCGACAAGCTGCTGATGCCGCTCGTTGCTGTGCTCAGACCGGTCGATGTCGAAGTCGACAGGCTGGTCACGGTGCTGTCCGTCGTACTCAAGCCAGTGGACAGGCTCGCGATGCCGCTTGTCGCAGTGCTCAGACCAGTGGACAGGCTGCTGATGCCCGTCGAAGTGGAAGTCGAGAGGCTGCCGACGCTGCTCGTGACTGTGCTCAGTCCGGTCGACGTCGACGTCGACAGACTCGCCACGGTGCTGTCCGTCGTGCTCAAGCCAGTGGACAGACTCGCGATGCCGCTCGTCGCGGTGCTCAGACCGGTGGATGTCGATGTCGACAAACTGGAAATGCCACTGGTCGCTGTGCTCAGCCCCGTCGAGGTCGAGGTCGACAAGCTGCCCAGGCTGCTGTCCGTCGTGCTCAACGCACTCGACAGGCTCGCAAGACCGCTCGTGGACGAACTCAATGTCGTGGACAGGCTGCCGATGCTGCTCGTGGCCGTGCTCAGGCCCGTGGACGTCGAGGTCGACAGGCTCTCCACTGCCGTGTAGGCCGCTGCCAGCTGGCTGCCGTTGATCGCATCGGTGCTGGTGCTGCTCACGCGGCCGGCCGCCACGTTGGTGACGGTGCGCTCGTTGCCCACCGATCCCACGCTCACGGTGCTCGTCGGCGCGATGCCGGCATAGGTGTAGATGATGCCGCCGAGCACCGCGCTGGGCGTGCCCACCGCCGCTGCCGTGACAGACCCGGAGCCCAGCGCCACGTCGCGCGCATTGTTGGCCACCGCGTTCGATCCCAACGCCAACGCATTGCCCGCCTTCGCGCTGGCCGTGTCGCCCAGCGCGATACCTCCGGCGGCAGCCACCGAAGAAGCATTGCCCAGGGCCACCGAGCCTTGCCCTTGCGCGTTGTTGTTGTTGCCCAGAGCCACGGCCCCTTGGCCTGTCGCCGTGTTCTGGAAACCGATGCCCACCGCGCCTTGCGCCGCCGTGCCGGGCGTGCTGACGGCCTGGCCGCCTCCGCCGGCCTTGTTGGTATTGCCCAGCGCAACCGCGCCGTCGCCCGTGGCCGTGTTGTCCAGGCCCGAGGTGCTTGCACCATTGCCCGTTGACGTGTTGGGGTCGCCGATGGCAACTGCGCCGTTCCCGTTGGCAACGTTGCCCGAACCGATGGACACCGCGTGGCCGCCGGTGGCGACCGCACCCGTGCCGATGGCAACGGCCTCGGCGGAGTCGGCGACGGAATTGGTGCCGATCGCAATCGCATCCGCTGCCGATGCCGCGGAAAGGCTGCCCATGGCAATGGCCCTGCTGGCGAGCGCCTGGGCATCTTCGCCCACGGCTGTGGCGCTTGTCGCACTGGCGGTGGCGCCATAGCCCACGGCGGTGGCGAAGGTGGCGCCGGCATTGCCGACGCTGGCGAATTTACCCAGCGCGGTGGAATTCTGGGCGTTGGCGATCGCGGATTCGCCCAGGGCCGTGGCGCCGGCGTTGATGGCTGTCGCGCCATCGCCGACGGCCGTGGCGGAGCCCACGCCGCTGCTGTTCGTATTCGCAAGCGCACCCAGGCCGATGGCAACGTCGCCGGTGCTGACGGCAGTGGACTGCGTGCCGATGGCAATCGAGCTTCCCCCCGCCGCTGCCGCATTCGCCTGGTAGCCGAGGGCGACACTCCGGACCGCGGCCGCGGCGGTATCGCCGATGGCAATGCCCCCGGAGCCGTAGGCGTTGGCATTCGTGCCGATGGCCGTCGAACTCACCCGCAGGGTTGCGCCGTCGACGGCGCCCGAAGCGGAGGCGCCCGATCCGAAGGCAAGGGTGGCGGCACCGGTCGCATTGGCAAGTGCGCCCACGGCAGTGGCGTTCGCGCCGCTCGCCGTGGCCGCATTGCCCATTGCCACAGCCGAAGCGGCAAGCGCCTTCGAACCCTGCCCGACCGCCACGGATTTTTCCGCCGCAGCATTGGCGCCAGGGCCGATGGCTGTGGAGGTCTCGCCGAGCGCCCTGGAGAAAACGCCGACAGCCACGCTGTTGGTTGCGAGGGCGTTCGCACCCGCGCCGATGGCGGTCGAACCGCTGACGCCAGCGGCGTTCGCCCCGACGCCCATCGCGACGGATTGGCTGGCCGAGGCATTCGTCCCATTACCGACCGCCAGCGACTGCGTCGCGCTCGCGTTGGCCTGCGTCCCGATTGCGAGGGTGTTCGTCCCCGAGGCTCTAGACAAGCGGCCTATCGCGGTAGCGGTGTCCCCGTTGGCAATGGCGTTGGAACCGAAGACTGACGAATAGTCGCCTGTCGCTGCGCTCAAGCTGCTCCCTACCGCAGTGGCGTTCGTTCCGTTTGCGGTTGCATTGGGACCGAGGGTGATTGCGCCCTGGCCGGTTGAATTGGCGTTTGCACCCACAGCGACCTGGTTGGTCCCGACGCTTGTTACCGCGCTAGCGCCCACGGCGACGCTGTTGGCGCCCGCTGCGCTGGCATTGGCGCCAGCCGCCAGGGCGTTCGCCCCGGTCGCGCCGTTGTTGGTGTAGTTCCCCTGCTGCGCGCCGCCATCGTTCACGCTGTAGTAGTGGGTGGGCGTGCTGGCCGCGATGGCTTGCACCGCCTGGTTGGTCGCGTAGAGCTGCGAGCCATTGATTGCATCCGTGCTGGCCGCGCTGATGCGGCCCGCCGCCACGTTCGTGATCTGCCGCTCGGCACCGGGAGCACCCACGCTCACCACGCTGGCCGGCGTCGTGCCCTGGAAGTTGTAGGTGGTTCCGCCGATCGTCACGCTCGACGTCGGGTTGGGCACAGCGGTGACCGAACCCGAACCCAGTGCGACGTCGCCTGCTCTCGCGGTCGCCTTGGCACCGTTGCCGATCGCCACATTGCCCGCGATGCCGGCGGCGCCGGCCGTGGAGCCGTTGCCCAATGCCACGCTGCCTTGGCCGATGGCGTTGTTGCCATTACCGATCGCGACCGCGCCGTTGGCCTGGTTGGCGGCCGTTGCCGTTGCCGTGCCGTCGCTGTTGGCGATGTTGTCCGCGCCGCCCACGTACGCACCCGTGCCGCTGGCAAAGCTCGGGTCGCCGATGGCTACAGCACCATTGCCGTAGGCAGTGTTCCCGGAGCCAATGGACACAGATTTGCCGCCCGTGGCATTGGCGTTGGCGCCAACCGCAACGGCCTCGGAAGAGTTGGCATTCGCCAACGTGCCGAAAGCGATGCTGCTATTGCCGCTGGCCTTTGCGCCGACGCCGATGGCCGAAGCGCCGTTTCCGGAGGCGGTGCTCGAGATGCCCAGCACCGTGCTGCCCTGGCCAGTGGCCTGCGTGTTGTTGCCGACGGCAACGGCTTCAAAGAACGTGTATGCCGGAAAGCCAGGCAACGGTGTACCCGCCGTGCCGATCGCTCGCGCATTGCTGCCGAGTGCGAGGGGAGAACCGCCCGCTCCGTTTGCGATCGCTTGAGCGCCCGTGCCCAGGGCCACGCTCTGGTTGCCCGCTGTTCCGCCACTGGCGATGCTGCCGGCACCGATCGCGATCGTCTGGCCGAGCGACGCGTTGGAGTTGACGCCTATGGCGATGGCATTGGCCGAAAGGGCGTTGGCCCGGGTACCGAACGCCAATGCGTCGGTGCCGGCAGCGCGCGTTGCGACGCCCATTGCGACGGCGCGATCCTGGGACGCCTCCACGTCCGTGCCGACGGCGATGGCGCCCTGTGCCGTGGCGCCCGCTTTTGCAGCCGTGCGCGCGCCGAGATTGATGGAATTTATCTGGGAGGCGATCGACTGGAAGCCGATCGCGATGGCATTCTGGCCGCCCGCGTTGGCGCTGCTGCCCTGCGCGACGGTATCCAGTGCGGAAGCGCGTGCCCTGGAACCGATGGCGATCGCGTTGCCCACGCTCGCATTCGCGTTCAAGCCGATCGATGTCGTCGCATTGCTTGCGACGCCGATGCCTGCGTTGGTGCCGATGGCGATGTTGTCGTTGCCGCTCACCAGGCTGCCTGCCGCAGCATCCAGGTTGGCATCGTAGGCCACCGTGCCGTCGCCTGTGCCGAAGGCGACGTTGCGCGTTCCCGTGACGCCCGAACCGGCGCCCCGCATCGCGCTCGCGATGCCTCCTCCCATGGCGGTGTTCTGCGCGCCGCTCACCAGCGCTCCTGCGGCAACACCCACAGCGATCGAACCCGTGTTGGCGGTCGTCGAGCCCGCACCAGCACCCTGGCCGACGGCCACCGTGCTGTCGCCCAAGGCGATGGCCTGCGGTCCGAGCGCCAGCGAACTGTTCCCTTGCGCCAGAGCGCCGTTCCCGAAGGCGGCGGCTGCGTCGTTGGTTGCCCTTGCCTGGTTTCCTATCGCGACGGCGCGCGTCCCGGTCGCCTGGGATGCCCAGCCTCCGGCGAACGCAAAACCGCCGCTGGCCAGGGAACTGACACCGAGTGCCGTGGAGTTGCCTCCCGACGCATTGGCGAAGGTGCCCAACGCGCTGTCGCCGGCGCCGGTAGCGAAGGCCTGCACGCCGAGCGCGACCGCATTGATGTTGCTTGCCAACGCGCCTTGGCCCAGCGCCATGGCGCCGCCGGCACCTGTGGCCAGCGCGTTCAAGCCAATGGCCACCGAGTACTGCGTCGTTGCAACGGCGTTGGAGCCGATGGAGATGGCGTTCTGCGCGGCACTGTGGGCGTTGAACCCGACTGCGAGCCCGCCGTCGAGATCGGCTCGGGCGTTGTAGCCCAGCGCAGTGGCGCCGGGCCCTGTGGCGGTAGCCAGAAAGCCCATGCACGAGACGCTGCCGTTATAGAAGTTGTACGGCGCCGCGTTGCAGTTCACTGTCTGCGCCTGAGCGAAGGAAGACCATGCCATCCCGCCCATGGCCACCAGCGCGGTCATGACCCCCGCGCGCAATCGTCCCGGCGGTTGCAACGTGGCAGCGCTTCCGGGCGCCGCGGCCACCGAGCTCCCGCTGCGCTTGCCGCGGGCGCTGGTGAATTCCGCCACCGCAACCCAGGCACCGAGCCGCTCGTTCCATAGCGACCGATAAGACTTGTTCATACCCTCTCCTCGTGAATGACGGAGCTGGGCAAGCCCTCCTCTGCCCAGCACTCAACTGCCGCTCGAGTCGGTGCTTTCTGTAATTAACGGCAACTCTGCGTAACACACCAAAGACTCGTCGGCCGGACAGTAGAGAGGGGGTTAACTTGCGTCCATCGATCTGACAATTGTTGAGAAATTGCACACAAGAATTACGAAATTCTTCTCGCATGTACGCACGGGAATGGGGCTGGAACACGCATATGAACAGAGGCTGAACGGCAACGTGCCGGCCGGGAAAATCGAATGCAAATTCATACGTTCGGCCGGGGCATGCATCGATCTGACAATTTTTGAGATTTCGGAATCATTCCGGAAGTGGTTATTAACTAAACTCACGCAGCCCTGCTGCATCCCCTGCGCGAACCGCGCATCGCACGCCAACAAACCACCCGGGATCCATGCGAATTGCTGCTCTTGATGACGATGTAGGTCAACTCGATCTCACCAAGATCACGCTCAAGGCGATGAACCATCATTGCCACACGTTCACCGACGGTGCCGCCCTGCTGAACGAGTTGCGCCGCGAGTCCTTCGATCTGCTGGTGCTCGACTGGGAGCTTCCGGGCATCTCCGGGCCGGAGGTCGTGCGGTGGGTGCGGAGCAATGTGAAGGAATACGTTCCCATCCTCTTCGTGACCAACCGGCGGGAAGAGCGCGACATCGTGGAAGGGCTGAACGCCGGCGCGGACGACTTCATGAGCAAGCCCGTCCGGGTGGGCGAGTTGACCGCACGTGTGCAGGCGCTGCTGCGCCGTTCGTATGGCAAGCCCCAGACCGAAGACGAAATCTGGGGGCGCTACCGGTTCATACCTGCCATGAGCAAACTCGAGATCGACGGCAAGGTCATGCCGTTGACGCGCAAGGAGTTCGATCTCGCGCTCTTTCTGTTCCGCAACATGGGTCGCCTGATATCGCGCGGGCACATGCTCGAGAGCATGTGGAAGACCAACAACCCGGCAGGCACCGAATTGATGTCGCGCTCGCTCGACACCCATGTTTCCCGCGTCAGGACGGTGTTGGGCCTGCGGCCGGAAAACGGGTATCGGCTCTCCGCGATCTACGGGCAGGGCTATCGCTTCGAGGCCGTCGGCAACCAGAGGCCGGACGCGAACAACATGTCCTGCGAGCTCTGATCTTTTTCCATCCATTCCTCGTTCATGGCGCAATGAGAACTGTGGCCATCTCCCGCTCTTGTCTCTGTCGCGAAAGAAGTTGAAGGTCGAGGACACGGTCGCAGGCCCGATGTCGATACTGCCTCGCGAGGCCGACGATGGGCCCCAGGCTGCTGCAGGACAACCCGCGGGCAGGTTCGTGCGCGCATCCGGAAGAAGCGGGCGCGCGCGCTGCATGTCGTGGCTCATGCTCGTGGCAGCCGCGCTCGCGGTGGTCGTCGGCCTGGACGATTCGTACACGCTGCGGCAATCCAATCGCTTTCTGCAGGACGCATTGATCGCGTTGCAGGGCCGAGAGTTGCGCCAGGCGCACGACAGCCAGGTCGTCATCGTCGAGATTGACGACAAGAGCCTCGAGGCGCTCGGTCCCTGGCCCTGGCGCAAGACGGCTCACGCGCGGCTGATCGACCGCGTCATGCAGGACGCGCCGCTTGCGATAGGACTGGACATCCTGCTGACGGACCCGGATGCGCAAGAGCCGGGGGACAACAAGGTCTTGGCGAATGCGCTCGAGCGCAGCGGCAAGGTGGTCCTGACCGCGATGCTGCAAAGCGACGGCGGCAACCCGTTGACCATCGAGCCCATCGGCTGTCTCGCACAAGCGGCGGCAAGGGTCGGCCTCGACCGGTTGCCGGTGGACGAGGACGGCGTGTCGCGCGACGTGTACCTGCATGAAGGCCTGGCGGGATTCGAATTCGATCACTTCAGCCTGGCCATGCTCAAGGTCGTCAATCCGCACCACGAGTTCGAAAAAATGCCGCCCGGACGTCTGGAGGCAGAGGAGCTTCCCCACACGCCGCCGTCGGGCCGGTGGGTCGACTGGCGGCGCTCGCACCGGATGATCGTGCCCTTCGCGGGGCCGCCCGGACGCTTTCGGCGGATCTCCTACATCGACGTGCTCACCGACTCCGTTCCACCGGGCACCTTCCGCGGAAAGTATGTGCTGGTGGGGACCACGGCACCGGCACTCGGCAACCTGTACGCGACGCCCGTCTCGGCGAAAGGCAATCTGATGCCGGGGGTCGAGATCAACGCCAACGTGCTGGACAGCCTGCTGCGCCGCCACGACCTGTCGCCTGCGCCGGCGTGGCTCAACATGGCCTTGAGCCTCTCGGCCGTGCTGCTGGCGCTGGTCGGCATGGCTTTCCTCGAGCCGCTGGCGGCGTTGCTTCTGACCGGTGCGTTGGCGCTGCTCCTGCCGCTCGCAACCGTGTTGGGCAATGTGCTGTTTCAACTGCAGTTCGCCCCCGCCGCGGGAGTGCTGGGACTGGGCGTCACCTATGCGCTCTGGAGCTGGAGCCAGTTGAATTCCGCAACGCGCTACCTCATCGACGCGTCCAGGCACTTGCGTGCGAACGTCGACCTGGCACAAACGCCCACGGACGACAAGCACCCGTCGGGCGATTTTCTCGATCGCCGGATCAAGGCGTTGATCAAGGCCACCGAGCACCTGCACGATCTGCATCAGTTCGTCAGCGACAGCCTGGACAACCTGCCCGACGTGACGCTGGTGTGCGATCGACACGGCCGCATCCGCCTGGCCAATGCCGCGGCGGCGCGCTACTTCAACGCCACCGCCGGCACGGCGCTGAGCAATGCATCGGCCGTTGCACTCATGCGCCGCATCCACTCGCCCGGCGACCAGCGACCTGTGATCACATCCAATGCGCTGACCGGTCCTCCTGCCGCGAGCGTGGTGTCGGCCCGGGATGAACATGCGCACGACCTGCTGGTCCGGCGCGTGCCTTCGCTCAGCGCCAAGGGACAGCACACAGGCTGGATCCTGAGCCTTGTCGATGTCACCGAGCTGCATCAGATCCAGCGCCAGCGCGACAGCGCCCTGCACTTCCTGAGCCACGACATTCGCGCGCCTCAGACGGCCATCCTCACGCTGTTGACGCTCAGGAAGCACAGCCCCGAAGCCATGACGCAGGTGCAGCTCGAGGAACGGATCGAGCGCCACGCACGAAAGGCGCTGTCGTTGTCGGACGGCTTCATCCAGCTGATGCGGGCCCAGTCGCAGCGCTATCGCTTCGAGCCCTGCGACCTGTCGGAATTGCTGCTCGAATGCATCGACGATGCGTGGGAGGCCTGCGAACGCAAGCAGATCAAGGTCACGATGTTCCGCAGCTCGCAAGAACCGCTCAGCCGCGTGGACCGCGACCTGGTCTCCCGCGCCATCGGCAACCTCCTGGGCAATGCGCTCAAGCACGCGCCTTCGCATTCGACGATCACCTGCGCGGTCGAGGTGCATGGGGGCGATTGGGCCATTCTTGTGCAGGACCAGGGCCCGGGGATCGCGCGGGAAAGGCAGGCGGAGGTCTTCGAGCCCTTCTCGCGAACCTCCTCGAGCGTTCGGACCGACGGTGCCGGTCTCGGTCTGGCTTTCGTGAAGACGGTGGCCTCCCGGCACGGCGGCAAGATCATTCTGGAGAGTGCGCCGGGACACGGCTGCTCGTTCAGGCTCGTCCTGCCGCGGACGACCCTCGCCCCGGCGCGGAGTCTGCAGGACTGACGCGCGGGGTTCACCCGGCAGGAACCGTTCGGCGGATCGTGCCGGGCAGGGGAACGCACTCCGAAAGCAGATAGCCCTGCCCATAGACGGCCTTCAAGACGAAGCCGTTCTCGGCGCACAGCTCGAGCTTCCTGCGCACGTTGGCCGCACAGACATCGAACACACGCGAATCCCCTCGCAGCAACGTGGCCCTCCATAGCGCGCTCCAGAGCCAGTCCCTGGTCACCACGCGCCCCATGTTGCGGAACAGCTCCAACGCAAAGTCGAACTGGCGCGGCTGCAGAAAGATCTCGCGATCCCGATGCAGCACGATGCGATGGCGTTCAAGGAAGCGGTAGTCGCCCCAAGCCAGATTCGCGTTCTGCGCCGCCCGCGCCAGCGCCGCCTTGCCCCTTCGCGCAAGCAGCGCGCGCATCCGCCAGGCCAGCTCTTCGTTTTGCGTTCGCGCAATGTCGAAGTCGACGACATCGCACCAGACCAGGTCATTACCGCGAAACAGCGGATGCCCCCACTGCGCCGGATCGACGAGAAGGAGCGTCGGCATATCGGACGCCTCTTGGCCCAGGGAGAGCAGTCTTTCGACCAGCCCCTCCTGCAGAGGCGCCAGCAACAGGTCGAAGCGCCGCCGCCCTCTTTTGAGAATGTTCGGCAGGTTGGTGATGCGGGTGAAGACGATGGTCTGGTGCCCCATCGAACCCAGCTTGCTTTTCAGCGCGGCGCTGCGCAGGTCATCGGCGTCGTACAACGCGATGAGCAGATTCTTTTGCTCCGTCATCGGTTGTATTCAAGCCATGAGGAAAACCCGCGTCCACCCTTTTGACAATTTCTGAGAATTGCAGCGGGATCACCCCATCCCCGGGGGAGCGATGCCGGGACCGTCGCTAATTCGACAGGTCGGCGGCGAGCGGCCTGGCCGCCCGCGAACCAGCTTTGGGTGGAGTCTGTTCATCGCAAGCGCTCGCAGGTTCCGAAAGGCGCACCGCCGGTATCGGTTTAGCCTTTGCCATGCGCCTCAATGCCTCGGGGTTCAGCACCGTCAACGCGTTGTACTCGAGGCAAACTGCCCCGGCGTCCGACAGCGCCTTGAGTTCCTTGTTGATCGTCTGCCTGTTGGCTCCCAGCATCGTCGCGAGATCGGACTGCGACAACTGCAGGCGAACCTCACGTCCTCTTGCGATGCGGGTTCCGTGGAGCGCCGCCAGGCGCTCGATCGTGGCAGCGATACGCCGCCGCAAGCCACCCTCGATCTGATTGCGCAGCGTTTCGCCGTGGCCGGCGTTCTGCTCCACGACTGTCTGCATCATCGCCTTCCAGAGAATCGGCTCCGCATCGAGCAACTCGAAGAGCAGGAGAGTTGGCATGTGAATCGCAACGACCTCGCTGTGCGCGGTGAACTCATTGGCGGCACGGTCTGCCCTGCCAAAGACCTGGTTCATGCCCAGGATGGAACCCGGCCCCAGCAGCATCACGACGAAGCGCTCGCCTTGCGGAGAAACGCGGGCAACCATTGCTTCACCGGAGACGATCAACAAGATTTCGGGAGGACCGCGCAGCTCGCTCGAGAAGACATGCCCGGGCGGATGGCGTCCTGTGCATGAATGCGAAAGAAGCTTGCTCATCGCAGTGGCCGGCCAGGACGAAAAAGCCGATGTCGCTCGCAATATGGCTTCCACGCAGGCCGGATCGGCGATGGGTTGGCGAGATCCACCTCTGCGGGAATTCGCTTTTCCGACGGCACAGGAGGTCTCGAGAATATTCCTCAGCCCTGCTGGGTCCAGGATCGATATCTCGTTGTATTTGATCTTGATCACGCCCAGAGCGTCCCAGGCCGAGAGCTGCCTGCTCACGGATTGGCGACTGACTTGCAGGATGTCCGCAAGGCTTTGTTGAGTCAGGCGAAGATGCGTGGTGTCTTTTTCCGTTCCGCGGGTGCCGTAGAGCACGGCGAGCTGCTCGATGGTGCAGGCAAGCCTCCGCGCCAACGAGCCGACGATCTGGCCGACCACCATGTCGTTCTGCGTGCGGTCCTGCTCCAGCAGCATGCGGCACATGCCCTTCCATCGCACCGGGTCCTCATCCAGCAGCTCGAACAGAAGACGGCCGGGGATGTGGATGGCAACCACCTCGTCATTCGCAACGTATTCGAAGACGCGGCCACAAAGATCGAGCATGTAGAAAAAGCCGAGCATATGGAGCGGCCCTCCCAACCCCCAGCTCATCCGGGCGCTTTCGATGGTGCACTCGACGTGCATGACATGGCCGGACACGATCAGGAGAATCTCTGGCTCATCGGTCCGGGATTTCGTCGGCAGCACTTCGCCGCGCTCATGCCAGCAGAGCCTGCAAGAGGCCAGGAGTCGACTCAATGCAACGGATGGCCAATCGGCAAAACAAGGCATCTTTCGCAGCGTGCTTTCCATCAACGCTCTGTGGGTCAAACGCGGGTCGACCTTTGCCATATGGCTCTCCTATAGCAAGCGCGGGACCGCAATGGGTCCGGCGCATCAACAATTTCCAAAACAGATTCAGAGGGCGGTGGCGATCCGCATGGGGGACCTATCGCTTCCCATGCATGCAAGCCTGTCTCGCCGGTGCCGGGAGGCTGGCGGCCTGGTTCACGATCGATGCAACCAGATTGCAGTACTGACAGTGCAACCTGCGACGAATTGCACACATTTTAAGCACCAAACGTAAAAGTTCACGTTCGACGATAAACCTTCTCTCAGAAAGTCGCTTTTTCTACATTTCAAAGATTTCCCTTTGGAGCTGCAAATGTAAATTCTCCTCCCCGATCGGTGTGGCGGACAACAACACATAGACGGCAAGCCAAGCGCAGCGACCCTGACCTTGCCTTGCTTGCTGTACCTCGGAGGGCTTGCATTTTGGTTAAGTTAAATAACTTCTTTGTGCGCCGAGAAACGGGGATTTCCGGCAAACAGTCCCAAGCCCGGAAACACCTTGACCTGAAAAACCAGGTACGGCACAAGATGAATTTTCCGCACCGGATGCGAGCACGCAGCCCATCATTTTCAGTCCCGCCTCACCACCGAATTGCGCGGCAATCCAAGAACGAAAAGCACTCTTCATGAGCACTCAACAACATCCCGGAAGCGCGGGCCGCCCATTTCTTACCGCAGTAGTCGACGACGATGACCTGCGGCGCAATGCCTTGCGCCAACGGCTGGACAGGTTGGGGCACGCCTCCCTGGTGTTCGAATCATCGGAAGATCTGATCGCAGCGTTGCGCGCCGGCCGGGAGTTCGAATGGATGATGGTTGTGCTTCAAGCCGGCTCGCTGCAGGTTCAGCTGAAAACCATGCTTGGCCTGTCGCGAGCGCCGTTGCTGCTTGTCGCGCTCGAGGACAGCGTTGGCATCCTTTCCGACATCGACAAGTCGCTCCTGAATTCCGGTCGCGTCGACGTGGTGCCGCTGTCCTGCAGCGATCGCGAAATCGAGTGGCGATTCCAGCTGCTGATGCAGCGGAAAACGTTGTTCCCGCTCAGCGGCGACGACCTGACCTGGGGACCCTACCGGTTCGACAAGGGAAGGCGGACTGTATGGATCAACGAGCGAAGGGTCGCGCTGAAGCCACTGGAATTCGAGCTCGCCCTCGAATTTTTCCGGCACACGAATTTTCTGGTGACACGCGAACGGCTCTACACGGAGTTCTGGGGCGGATCGTTCGACTCCTCCAAATCCAGGAGACTCGATGTCTGTGTTTCCAATGTCCGCAGAAAACTGGATCTGGACTCCGGCAGCGGATTCTTCCTGCGATCGGTCTACGGGCGTGGCTACGCACTCAATGAGGTGGTGCCACATGCAGGGCAAACCACCGAAGACGCTGCTCAAATGCTCCGAAGCTTCGGCACCGGAGGGGCAGAAGAACGAGCCTCGAGCTACGGACGCTGATCAGTCCGACACAAGCGCCGGCAGGTGCGGCAGCGGCTCGGCATCGAAGCGCTCGAACCCGCAGTAGCAAAGAAAGTGACGGTTGGCAGCACGCCCGAACAACGTCATGCCGAGCTTCCCGGCGAGTTCGTGTCCCATCGCGGTGACGCCATTGCGCGAGGCGATGATCGGCACGCCCATGTGGGCAGACTTCATCACCATCTCGCTCGTCAGGCGCCCGGTCGTGTAGAAGACCTTGTCGCCGCCGCCGATGCCATGCACCGCCATCCACCCGGCGATGGTGTCGATGGCGTTGTGCCGTCCGACATCCTCCGCGAACACCAGCATCTCGGTCCCGTGGAACAGCGCGCAACCGTGCACCGATCCAGCCTGCCGGTGCACGCTGTCGCGGGACCGCATCGATTCCAGGATGCGCAGCAGGGTGCCCTGGCCGATGCGCGCGGCTTGTGCCGTCGGCAGCCGAATGGCGTCGATCTGAGCCATCGCGTCGCCGAAGACTGTGCCTTGGCCGCAACCTGTGGTCACGACCCGGTGCGCGGTTTTCTCCACGAGGTCGGCAACGCCGCGATGCGTCTTCACGGCCGCCGCATCCACGCTCCAGTCGACATCGATGCTCTCGACTTCGCCGGCGCGCCCGATCAGGTTCTGGTTGAGCAGATAGCCCAGCACCAGCAGCTCCGGCGAGGCGCCCAAGGTCATCAGCGTCACAAGCTCCCGCTTGTCGAGGAAGACGGTCAGCGGCCGTTCCGCCGGGATGTCGATGTCGCGGCGCTCCCCGTGCTGGTCGACGATTCCGATACGGCGCAACAGCGGGCCGCGCGCCTGCGTCAGGCGAGGCGCATCGGCACACCGGGGCAACTGCACCGCATCGAACGCCAACGGCTCTTCGTCTTCGAGTGGGATCATGCGAAATCCTGCGCCTCCACCGGCTGCACCCCGATGCTCTCCCGGCCGTAGCCCGTCATCTGCGCCGGTGTCCCGCCTGGCGTGACGGCCACGGCGCAGTACTTGAACTCGGGGATCTTGCCAAAGGGATCGAGCGCCGCGTTCGTCAGCAGGTTCGCCGCCGCTTCGTAATAAGCGAACGGAATGAACACCGCACCAGTCGGCGTGCCGTCATCGCGTCGCACGCTCAACGCAACTTCGCCGCGGCGCGACTTGACGGTGATCACATCGCCCGCCTCTACACCCAGCTTGCGCAGATCGCCGCCATTCATCGATGCGGTGGCAACCGGCTCGATCGCATCCAGCACGCTGGCGCGCCGCGTCATGCTGCCGGTGTGCCAGTGCTCCAGCTGGCGCCCGGTGATCAATACGAAGGGGTAGGCCGCGTCGGGCCGCTCGTCGGCAGGAATGATGTCCGCCGGCACCAGCTTGACGCGGCCGTCCTTGGTCGCGAACGTGTCGATGAACACGGTGGGCTGGCCCGGATCGTCTTCGGACAGGCAAGGGTAGGTCACGCTCTGCTCGCGTTCGATGCGGTCCCAGGTGACGCCCTCGATGACCGCGTGCATCGCCTGGCGCATTTCTTCATAGACCGCCGCAACGCCGCTTTCCGGGCCCGGGTAGTCCCACGAGAGGCCCATGCGCCGGGCGATCTGCTGAATGATCCACAGGTCGGGCTTCGCATCGCCCGGCGGGTTCAGCGCGCGGCGCCCCATCTGGATCATGCGGTCGGTGTTCGTGACGGTCCCGGTCTTCTCCGGCCATGCGCTCGCCGGCAGCACGACGTCGGCGTACCACGCGGTCTCGGTCATGAAGATGTCCTGCACGACCAGGTGGTCCAGCGAGGTCAGCGCTTGGCGGGCGTGGTTCAGGTCGGGATCGCTCATCGCCGGGTTCTCGCCCATGATGTACATGCCGCGGATCTTGTGCGGATCGCTGTCCGGCGCGAGCGCCTTGTGCATGATCTCCACGACGGTGTACCCGGGCTTGTCGTCCAGCGGCGCGCCCCAGAAATTCTCGAACCATGCGTTCACACCCGGGTCGTCCACGCGCTGGTAGTTCGGCAGCATCATGGGAATGAGGCCCGCATCGCTGGCGCCCTGCACGTTGTTCTGTCCGCGCAAGGGATGCAGGCCGCTGCCGGGCTTGCCGATCTGCCCGGTGACGCTGACCAGCGCGATCAGGCAGCGCGCGTTGTCGGTGCCGTGCACATGCTGGCTGATGCCCATGCCCCACAGGATCATCGAGCCCTTGCTCGTCGCGAACTCGCGTGCGACCTCGCGGATGGTCTCGGCCGGAATGCCGCAGATCGGCGCCATGGCTTCGGCCGAGTAGCCCTGCACATTGGCCTTCAGCGCTTCGTAGTTGCTCGCCCGGCGCGTCAGGAAATCGGTATCGACCAGCCCTTCGTCGATCACCGTGTGGATCAGCGCATTGAGCAAGGCGACGTCCGTGTCGGCGCGGAACTGCAGGGTGCGCCAGGCGTGCCGGCCGATGTCGGTGATGCGCGGATCGGCGAGCACGATCTTCGTGCCGCGCTTGGCGGCGTTCTTCATCCAGGTAGCGGCGACCGGGTGGTTGGCCGTCGGGTTCGAGCCGATCACCAGGATCAGTCCCGCATGCTCGACGTCGCTGACCTGGTTGCTCACCGCGCCGGAACCCACGCCTTCGAGCAGCGCGGCGACGCTGGAGGCGTGGCACAGGCGGGTGCAGTGATCGACGTTGTTGCTGCCGAAGCCGGTGCGCACCAGCTTCTGGAACAGATAGGCCTCCTCGTTGCTTCCCTTGGCCGAGCCGAAGCCCGCCAGCGCCTTGAGGCCGTGCGTGTCGCGCAAGGCCTTGAACTTGCCGCCCGCGAGATCCAGCGCCTCTTCCCAGGTCGCCTCGCGGAACACCTGGCTCCAGTCGGCCGGGTCGCCGATGGCGTCGGGGTCCTTGGGCACGCCGGCCCTGCGGATCAGCGGCCTCGTCAGCCGCTGCGGGTGATGCGCGTAGTCGAAGCCGAAGCGCCCCTTGACGCACAGGCGGTTGTGATTGGCCGGGCCGTCACGGCCATCGACGCTGACGATGACTTCGTCCTTCACGTTGTAGGTCAGCAGGCAGCCGACGCCGCAGAACGGGCACACCGAGTCGACCTTGCGATCGACCTCCTGCGCGCCGATGTGGCTCTTGGGCATCAGGGCGCCGGTCGGGCAGGCCTGCACGCATTCGCCGCACGCGACGCAGGTGCTCTCGCCCATGTCGTCCTGCAGGTCGAACACGATGGCGCTGTCGCTTCCGCGGAAGGCATAGCCGATCACGTCGTTGACCTGCTCCTCGCGGCAGGCGCGCACGCAGCGGTTGCACTGGATGCAGGCGTCGAGGTTGACGGCCATGGCCGGATGCGAGAGGTCGGGCGCAGGTTGCGTGCGGCCGATGGCCGCGAGCGCCGGACGAACCTGCACGTCCATGCGCGATGCCCACTCGCTCAGCTCGCCATGCTGCAGCGCCTCGTCGTTGCCGATCCACTTGTGCCCCTTCTGAGGCATGTCCGACAGCAGCATCTCGAGCACCATCTTCTGGCTCTTGACGGCGCGTTCGCTCGTGGCGTGCACCTTCATGCCGGCGGCGGGTGCGCGGCAGCAACTCGGTGCCAGGGTGCGCTCGCCATCGATCTCGACCACGCAGGAGCGGCAGTTGCCGTCGGCGCGGTAGCCGGGCGTGTAGCACAGGCGCGGTATCTCGACGCCGTGCCGGTCGGCGACCTGCAGGATCGTCTCGCCTTCATAGGCCAGGACCGGCTTGCCGTCGAGTTCGAACTCGACAACGGCGGCCGTCAGGAGGGTTCCTTCGCGTGCATTCATTCAAAGCACCTCGTGGGGGAAGTATTTCTGGACGCAGCGCACCGGGTTCGGTGCCGCCTGGCCGAGGCCGCAGATCGACGCATCGATCATCACCTGGTTCAGGTCCTCCAGCGTGGCGTGGTCCCAATGCGGCTGTGCCATCAACTGGGCCGCCTTGCCGGTGCCGACACGGCATGGCGTGCACTGGCCGCAGCTCTCGTGCTCGAAGAAATGCATCATGTTCAGTGCGGCGTCGCGGGCGCGGTCGTGCTGGCTCAGCACGATGACGGCCGCCGAGCCAATGAAGCAACCGTGCGGCTGCAAGGTGTCGAAGTCGAGCGGGATGTCGCTCATGCGGGCCGGGAGAATCCCGCCCGAGGCACCGCCGGGGAGGTAGGCATACAGCTCGTGGCCCGGCAACATCCCGCCGCAGAACTCGTCCACCAGTTCCTGCAAGGTGATGCCCGCCGGCGCCAGCTTGACGCCGGGTTCGCGCACACGGCCGCTCACGCTGAACGATCGCAGGCCATGGCGCCCGTTGCGGCCGAAGTCGCTGAACCATGCCGCGCCGCGCTCGACGATGTCGCGCACCCAGTAGAGGGTCTCGAAGTTGTGCTCCAGCGTGGGCCGGCCGAACAGTCCGACCTGCGCGATGTAGGGCGGGCGCATGCGCGGCTCGCCTCGCTTGCCTTCGATGCTCTCGATCATCGCGGACTCTTCCCCGCAGATGTAGGCACCCGCGCCGCGCCGCAGCTCGATGCGCGGCAACGCAAAAGGCGGATTCGCCTGCAGCAACGCGAGCTCACGCTCGAGGATCGCGCGGCAGCCGTGGTACTCGTCGCGCAGATAGACGTAGCAGGCGTCGATGCCGACCACTGCGGCGGCAACCAGCAGCCCTTCGAAAAATCGATGGGGGTCGCGTTCCAGGTACGTTCGATCCTTGAAGGTGCCGGGCTCACCTTCATCGATGTTGACCGCCATGAGGCGCGGCGCCATCTGCTGGCGCACGATGCCCCACTTGCGTCCCGCGGGAAATCCTGCGCCGCCGAGGCCGCGCAGGCCGGAATCGGTCATCGTCTTCAATACATCGTCGGCCGGCGTGGTGCCTGAAGCCACGTCGGCCGCGAGCCTGTAGCCGCCGCGCGCCCTGTAGGCCTGGTAGCCGACATAGGCAGGCGAGGTCTCGTCGGGAGAAGATGTGATGGACGCCGGCCCCGCCGCTGCGGCATCGAATGCGCCGTCGTCGGCAGGCAGCCGATGCGCCTTCGCGCCCTGGTCGACCGCCGCCTTGACTTCAGCCGTCGTGGCCCTGACCACAGGGGCCTGGCCGACCACGGCCACCGGCGCCTGCTCGCAGCGCCCGACGCACGGTGCCGCGACAACACGCACATCGGCGCCGAGCAAGGCCGGCAGGCGCTGCAGAAGATCGCGGGCGCCGGCCAGCTCGCATGAGAGCCCGTCGCACACGCGCACCGTCAGTGCGGCGGGTTGCTCGTCGCCCCGAAGCACTTCGAAGTGGTGATAGAAGGTCGCCACTTCGAAGACCTCCGCCATCGGCAGGTTCATTTCCCGTGCGAGCGCCACCAGATGCCGGTCGTGCAGGCATTGCCACGCGTCATTCAGGCGGTGCAGATTCTCGATCAGCAGATCCCTTCGGTGCGGGCCGGCCCCGAGCAGCGCCCGGACTTCTTCGAGCGCCACATGGTCGGGTTGGCGCCCCTTCAGCTTGCCCTTTCGGCGAATGCGGCTGCGAAGCTCGTCCAGGGTGGCGAGTCGCACGGGTTCGGGTTCGGGTGAGCGCGTGGCTATGGTCATGGCATCGGCGAAGCGATCAGGCCTCGCAGCAATCGGTAGGGCAAACGAATGGTGGGATCAACAGGGCGCCGACGGCAGCGCCTTCTGCGTGCCGGGTACAGGCAAGTCCTGCCTGGCCACCCGGTCGAGGCATGCTGAAGGGGGCCGGGGGCCAGGTCATTGATCGTGGTCAACTTATTGCAGCACGGCGATCAGGCGATACCCGAGGTTCGCGGCGCTGTGGAGCAGTCTCCGGGCGTTTGCCAGTGCGACTCCTTATTTGCGCGGCATGCTACCCCATGTATTCTTGTCGCGTATCGACAAGCCGGCGGTTGTACATCCGCGACGGCAGGGATACTCCAGCCATCGTCCGCCCATGCCCTCTTCGGAAATTCCTGCGATCGCCTCCACCGTCCGCCCGACGCTCGACGTGGCGGTCGTCATGCGCCGCGAGCGCCTGCACGGCCCGTCCAGCCACTGGCAGCCCTGGCGCTGGACGCTCGACGGCGTGATGCCCGACGAGCCCGGTTTCGGCACCGAACCGCGCTTGCTGCATGACGACGCGGGCGAGCAGCGCTGGCTTCATCCCGGCTTCAAGGTCGAGCTGTTCCGCGACGAAGCCGAGGGCTATCACCTCAACGCGACCACGCCGGCGCCGTGCTGGTTCGTGCTCTGGCGCATGGACGAGGAAGCAACGCTCGCAGCGGAGCCGATCCCGCGCCCGGTCGTGGTGACGCTGAGCTACTACGAGGCCGGACGCTGGCTCGATGCACAGGAAACCGTCGAACAGGTCCCGGCGCCTTCGGAGGTGATCGACTGGGTGCGCGCCTTCGTGGACGAGCACTACGTGATCGAGCCCAAGCGCCGCCGCCGGCCCGAGAGCTTCCGGCCGCTGGTCGACCGGTTCGGCAACGCCGCGAGCGTGACGACCGAGAAGAAGCGCGGACGGGGAGCCGGAGATGCCTGAGGGTTTTCTCGGACGCTGGTCGCGGCGCAAGCAGGAGGTGCGCGCGGCCGACGCAACCGTCGAAGCGAAGGCCGCGCCCGAACCGGTGCCCGTTCCGGCGCAGGCGGCGGCGCCTGCTCCGGTGCCGCAGGCCACGTCGCCCCCGGCGGCCCTCGACGCGCAGGACGAGCGGAACGCGCAGGAGAGCGCCCCGCCACTGACGCTCGCGGATGTGGCCGAGCTGGGCATCGAATCGGACTACAAGCCCTTTCTCGCCAGGGAGGTTGCGCCCGAGGTCAAGAACGCGGCCTTTCGCAAGCTGTTCTCCGATCCGCATTTCAATGTGATGGACGGCCTCGACACCTACGTCGACGACTATTCCAAATCCACGCCATTGCCCGACAGCGTGCTGCGCCAGATGGCGAGCGCCAAGTTCCTGAAGCTCTTCGACGAAGAGCCCGAAGACCTTCCCCCTGAAACCCCCAAAGCCGTGGGGGCGGAGGACATGGCACAGTCCATGGATTCCGGGAAGCTTCCCAGCCCGCCAGTTGCCGATGCGCAACCAGCCAGCCAAGAGACCGATGACCACCACGCTGATCTGCGACTGCAACCAGACGATGCCGCTCGAGCCGAAGACGCTCGGCGCGGCACTGGCTGAAACCCTTCCCCTGCATTCGTCGCTGTGCCGCCGCGAGGCGGCCTCCTTCCAGCGCGCCATCCAGTCCGGCGACGAGGTGGTGGTCGCCTGCACGCAGGAAAAGCGGCTGTTCGGCGAACTCGCCACGCAGACGCCCGGCGCGACCTCGCCGATCCGCTTCATCAACATCCGCGAGACCGGTGGCTGGAGCCGCGACGCGAAGAGCGCGATGCCAAAGATCGCCGCGCTCCTGGCCGCGGCCAGCCTGCCGGAGCCCGACCCCGTCTCGACCGTGAGCTACACGAGCCAGGGCCGGCTGCTGATCGTCGGCACGCTCGACCAGGCCGAGCATGCCGCGGCGCTGGTCGGCGACACGCTCGACGTCACGCTCATGGCGCAGGGCCCCGGCACGCTCGGCGGCGCGCAGGAACGCCGCTGGCCGGTGATTGCGGGCCGCATCGATTCGCTCAAGGGCTGGCTCGGCGCCTTCACGCTTCAATGGACGCGCGACAACGCGATCGACCTCGACCTGTGCACGCGCTGCAATGCCTGCGTCGTTGCCTGCCCCGAGCAGGCGATCGGGCTGGACTACCAGATCGACAACGCCCGCTGCACCTCGCACCGCGATTGCGAGCGCGCCTGCAGCGTGGCCGGGGCGATCGATTTCGCGCGCGCGCCTCAGGTGCTCGACGCGGCCTTCGACCTGGTGCTCGATCTGGGCACCGCGCCGCTGATCGACTGGCACGCACCGCCGCAGGGCTACTTCCATCTGCCGGGCGGCATTGCGCATGCCGAGGGACTGCAGACCCTGCTGCGCATGCGCGAGCTGGTCGGCGAATTCGAGAAGCCCAAGTTCTTCGACTACAAGCAGAGCCTCTGCGCGCACAGCCGCAACGAGGTGGTTGGCTGCAATGCCTGCGTCGAGGTGTGCTCTGCCCATGCCGTGAGCAGCGACAAGCAGCGCCAGCGCATCGTGGTCAACCCGAACCTGTGCGTCGGCTGCGGCGCCTGCACCACGGTGTGCCCGACGGGCGCGCTGGGCTACACCTACCCGCGCGCACCCGACCAGGGGCTCAAGCTGCGCAAGCTGCTCACCACCTATGCCGCAGCGGGCGGGCGCGACGCCGCCCTGCTCCTGAACAGCCAGGAGGGCGGCCAGGCGCTGGTCGAGCAGCTCGGGCGGCAGGCGCAGCTGGGCAAGGCGCAGGGCGTGCCGGCGCGGGTGATTCCGGTGGACCTCTTTCACGCGGCGAGCACCGGCATCGACCTGTGGCTCAGCGCGATTTCATTCGGCGCCTCGCAGGTGGCGGTGCTCTGCACCGGCGAAGAGGCGCCGCAGTACCTCGCGGCGCTCAGGAAGCAGATGGAGATCGCACAGGCGCTGTTGCTGGGCCTGGGCTACACCGGGACGCACTTCCATGTGATCGAGGCCGATTCGGCGGTCGCGCTCGATGCCGCACTCGCCGGCTTGCGCAGCACCACGCAGCGCCTGCCTGCCACCCCGGCCCGTTTCGCAATCGGCGCCCTCAAGCGCGACAGGCTCGAGATGGCGCTCGATCACCTGATGGGTGCAGCGCCCGCCCTGCAGACGCCGGCCGACGCACCGCTGGCCTTGGCGCTGCCCGCGGGCTCGCCCTTCGGCGCCATCTCGGTCGACAAGGACAAGTGCACGCTGTGCCTGGCCTGCGTCAGCGCCTGCCCGGCGGGCGCGCTCCTGGACAGCCAGACCGCGCCGCAGCTTCGCTTCATCGAGAAGAACTGCGTTCAATGCGGCCTGTGCGAGACGACCTGCCCCGAGGGCGCCGTCTCGCTCGTGCCGCGCCTGCTGGCTTCGCCCGAGCGCAAGCAGCAGGTGCTTCTCAACGAGGCCAAGCCCTGGGCGTGCATCCGCTGCAGCAAGCCCTTCGGCACGCAGAAGGCCATCGAGGCCATGCTCGGCAAGCTGGCCGGGCATGCGATGTTCCAGGGCGAAGCACTGGAGCGCCTCAAGATGTGCAGCGACTGCCGGGTCATCGATCTCTACAGCGCCACCAACGAAGTGAAGATCGCCCCGCTATGAACGAGACTTTTCCGGCGTCTTCCGCGCTCGACGAGGAAGTGGCGCGCGCCGAGCTCTACGGCCTGCTGGCGCGCCTCTGGTATGCGACGCCCGATGCCGACCTGCTGGAGGCCTTCCAGGTGGCCCCCACCGAGGCGCCGGCCGCGGGTGGCTTTCTCGAGGAGCCGTGGCGCCAGCTGGTCGGCATCGCGCGCGAGACCGACGTGGCCGCCGCGCACGACGAATACGACATGCTCTTCGGCGGCATCGGCAAGCCCGAGATCCTTCTCTTCGGCTCGCACTACCTGAGCGGCTTTCTCAACGACAAGCCGCTGGTGCAGCTGCGCAACGACCTCGACCGGCTGGGCCTCGCGCGCACCGAGGCCACCTACGAGACCGAAGACCACATCGCCTGCCTGTTCGAAGTGATGCGCTACCTGATCGCCGGCGAAGACGTGGCGGTTGCCAATCTCACACAGCAACAGGCCATCTTCTCGAAGCACATCCAGCCCTTTCTGCCCGCGCTGTGCGACGCCGTCGCCCAGCATCCGAAGGCCCGGTTCTATGCGGCGCTCGCGGTGTTCACGCGCGCGTTCGGCGAGGTCGAGGCCCAGGCTTTCGACATGCTGGCGTGATGGGGGGAAATCGGGTTGCCCGTGATGTGTTGCTGGTCTAGTATCCAAAAGCACACATGCGTTTCATATCGTGTTGAGCCTAGCCACTCCTGGAGTCAAGATGCAGGATAGCCAAAACGCCGGTATCAAGCCGGCCTCCCGTCGGGGATTCTTTCTCGGTGCCGCCACCGCTGGCGTTGCCGCCGCAGCCGTCACGGTGCTGCCTAAGGTTGTAGAGGCGCCCGTCGCCACCGCCGCCCCCTCCTTGCCGCCTGCGCCCGAAAACGGCGGCGGTTATTCCCTGAGCGAGCACGTCAAGCGCTACTACGCAACCGCTTCAGCCTGAGAAGGTATGAACGAATCCGCCATGCCCGCTCATCCCACCCAGACACACCCGCTCGGCGTTGCAAATGCTCGCCATAGCCCGAGCTATGGCTGCGCTTTGCGCCTTGATCGGGCGCGCCTGGGCGGGCTGCTCGGGCACGCCGGATTCGTTCACACCTTCTAAGGAGTCCCTGTGCTTCTGACCAGAAAATCCCCGGGCACCGCGAGCCAGCGTGCCTCCGATCCGTCCACCGCCGCCTCGCCCTTCATCCACAGCCTGCGGCGCGGCCTCGCGAACGCATTGCCGACCATGGACCGGCGCGCCTTCCTGCGGCGCTCCGGCCTCGGCGTCGGCGTGGGCCTCGCGGCCAGCCAGCTCACGCTGATCCAGAAGGCCCGGGCCGCCGACGGCAGGCCGGTGGCCATCGGCGCCGGCAAGATCGAGGTCAAGCGCACGGTGTGCTCGCACTGCTCGGTCGGCTGCGCTTCCGATGCGGTGGTCGAGAACGGCGTGTGGGTGCGGCAGGAGCCGGTGTTCGACTCGCCGATCAACCTGGGCGCCCACTGCGCCAAGGGCGCCGCGCTGCGCGAGCACGGCCACGGCGAATACCGCCTTCGCTATCCGATGAAGCTTGTCAACGGCAAGTACGAGCGCATCAGCTGGGACACCGCGCTCGACGAGATCACCGCCAAGCTCAAGGAACTCACCAAGGCCAGCGGCCCCGACGCGATCTACTGGATCGGCTCGAGCAAGCACAGCAACGAGCAGTCGTATCTGCTGCGCAAGTTCGTAAGCTTCTTCGGCAGCAACAACTGCGACCACCAGGCGCGCATCTGCCACTCGACCACGGTCGCGGGCGTGGCGAACACATGGGGCTACGGCGCCATGACCAATTCGTACAACGACATGCGCAACGCGAAGGTCGCGATGTACATCGGCTCGAACGCGGCCGAGGCGCATCCGGTGAGCATGCTGCACATGCTGCATGCGAAGGAAAACGGCTGCAAGATGATCGTGGTCGATCCGCGCTTCACCCGCACGGCGGCCAAGGCCCACGAGTACGTGCGCATCCGCTCGGGCTCGGACATCGCGTTCCTGTTCGGCATCCTGCACCACATCTTCAAGAACGGGTGGGAAGACAAGCGCTACATCGACGACCGCGTCTACGGCATGGACGAGGTGCGCGCGGAAGTGATGAGCAAGTGGACGCCCGACAAGGTCGAGGAGGCCTGCGGCGTCAATGAGGCGCAGGTGCTGAAGGTCGCGACGATGCTCAACGAGAACCGGCCCGGCACCATCGTCTGGTGCATGGGCCAGACGCAGCACACCATCGGCAATGCCATCGTGCGGGCTTCCTGCATCCTGCAGCTGGCGCTGGGCAATGTCGGCAAGTCGGGCGGCGGCACCAACATCTTCCGCGGCCACGACAACGTGCAGGGCGCCACCGACGTCGGTCCCAATCCCGATTCGCTGCCGGGCTACTACGGCCTGGTCGAAGGTTCGTGGAAGCACTTCGCCGCAACCTGGGGCGTGGACTTCGAATGGATCAAGGGCCGCTTCGCATCGCCCGCGATGATGAGCAAGCCCGGCATCACGGTCTCGCGCTGGATCGACGGCGTGCTCGAGAAGAACGAGCTGATCGACCAGGATTCGAACCTGCGCGGCGTCTTCTACTGGGGCCATGCGCCCAACTCGCAGACGCGCGGCCTCGAGATGAAGCGGGCCATGGACAAGCTGGACCTGCTCGTGGTGGTCGACCCCTATCCCTCGGCCACCGCGGCCATGGCGGCCATGCCGGGAAGGCCCGAGGACGCCAACGCGAACCGCGCGGTGTACCTGCTGCCGGCTTGCACGCAGTTCGAGACCAGCGGATCGGTGACCGCATCGAACCGGTCCATCCAGTGGCGCGAGAAGGTCATCGAGCCGCTGTGGGAGAGCCGCAGCGACCATATGATCATGCAGCAGTTCGCCGACCGCCTGGGCTTCGGCAAGGAGCTCAGCAAGAACTACAAGATGCAGAAGGTCAAGGGCATGGACGAGCCCGTGCCCGACGACATCCTGCGCGAGATCAACAAGTGCTGCTGGGCCGTCGGCTACTCGGGCCAGAGCCCCGAACGGCTGCAGGCGCACATGCGCAACATGGCCGCCTTCGACGTGCGCACGCTCAAGGCCAAGGGCGCCGTCAAGGACAAGGTCAACGGCTACGACATCTCGGGCGACTACTACGGCCTGCCCTGGCCCTGCTACGGCACGCCCGAGCTCAAGCATCCCGGCTCGCCGAATCTCTACGACCCGTCCAAGCACGTGATGGACGGCGGCGGCAACTTCCGCGCGAACTTCGGCGTGGAGCGCAACGGAAAGAACCTGCTGGCCGAGGACGGCTCGTACTCGCTCGGTGCCGACATCACCACCGGCTACCCCGAACTCGACCACCTGCTGCTCAAGAAGCTCGGCTGGTGGGACGAGCTGACCGACGCCGAGAAGCCCAAGGCCGAAGGCAAGAACTGGAAGACCGACAGCTCGGGCGGCATGATCCGCGTGTTCATGAAGAACCACGGCTGCCATCCCTTCGGCAATGCCAAGGCGCGTGCGGTGGTGTGGAACTTCCCCGATGCGATCCCGCAGCACCGCGAGCCGCTTTACGGCACCCGGCCCGACCTGGTCGCCAAGTACCCGACGCACGACGACAAGATGGCCTTCTGGCGCCTGCCCACGCTCTACAAGACCGTGCAGCAGAAGAACGTCGCCGACAAGATCGCCGAGAAATTCCCGTACATCATGACTTCGGGCCGGCTCGTGGAGTACGAGGGCGGCGGCGAGGAAACGCGCTCCAACCCCTGGCTCGCCGAACTGCAGCAGGAGATGTTCGTCGAGATCAATCCGAAGGTGGCGGCCGAGAAGAACATCCGCAACGGCGAGCGCGCCTGGGTGCACACGCCCACCGGTGCCAAGCTCAACGTGCAGGCCCTGGTGACCGAACGCGTCGGGCCCGACACGGTCTTCCTGCCCTTCCACTTCTCGGGCCACTGGCAGGGTGCGGACATGCTCGCCTACTACCCCAAGGGCGCCGCGCCCATCGTGCGCGGCGAGGCGATCAACACCGGCACCACGTACGGCTACGACAGCGTCACCATGATGCAAGAGACCAAGACCACGGTCTGCAACATCGAGAAAGCATAAGGAATCCCCATGGCAAGAATGAAGTTCGTCTGCGATTCCGAACGCTGCATCGAGTGCAACGGCTGCGTCACGGCCTGCAAGAACGAGAACGAAGTGCCCTGGGGCGTGAACCGCCGCCGCGTGGTCACGCTCAACGACGGCCTGCCGGGCGAGAAGTCGATCTCAGTGGCCTGCATGCACTGTTCCGACGCGCCCTGCATGGCCGTGTGCCCGGTGCAGTGCTTCTATCGCACCGACGAAGGCGTGGTGCTGCACGACAAGGACGTGTGCATCGGCTGCGGCTACTGCTCGTACGCCTGCCCGTTCGGCGCGCCGCAGTTCCCGTCGCAGGGCACCTTCGGCGCGCGCGGCAAGATGGACAAGTGCACCTTCTGCGCCGGCGGCCCCGAGGCCAACGGCTCCGAAGCCGAATTCGAGAAGTACGGCCGCAACCGCTTGGCCGAAGGCAAGCTGCCCGCCTGCGCAGAGATGTGCTCGACCAAGGCGCTGCTGGCCGGTGACGGCGATGTGGTGGCCGACATCTTCCGCACGCGCGTCGTGCATCGCGGCACGGGCGCGGAAGTCTGGGGCTGGGGCACGGCCTACGGCTCGCAGCAGGCCGGCACGCCGCCTGCCGGAGACAAGAAGTGAGGCGCGCGGCCGTCGCCCTGTTCGCGCTCGCCTCGGGCGCCCTGCTGCTTGCCGCATGCACCGAGAAGCCGCAGACGAATGCCGAGGGCGTCAAGCACGATGCCGTGCCCTGGAGCGGCACGGGCCCACAGGCCAACACCGGCACGGTCTTCACCGCGCCGGGCTGGAAGGTGGGCGAGAAGACCGCGTGGGAGCAGCAGATCAAGCTCCGCTCGAACGGCCAGAACGAATACACCAAAGAAAACTGAGCCGGAGGCTGCATGAGCGTCACCATTCGCACGAGGCAAGCCTTCAACGCGCTGTTGGCGACCGCGCTCCTCGGCTGCGCGGCGGTGGCCGTGGCCCAGGACGCCAACCCTGCCGCGAGCGGCGCCGTCACCCCTGCACCGGCGGCGGCTCCCGCTGCGGCTCCTGCGCCCCAAGCCAACCCCGGCATCCGCGGCCAGAACATCTTCGACGTGAAGCCCGAGGCCAGCGCCGATCCGAACTACCTCAACCAGACCAACGGCGAGCGCAACAAGGTACAGCCCGGCAACAACGCGCCGATGTGGCGAGACGTGAGCCGAGGTGTCACCGGCTACAGCAGCCTGCCCGTGAGCCAGGCGCCCGAAGCCGGCAACCTGATCCAGGGTTTCGTTCAGTACCCGGGCTCCCGCTTCACCAACGCGGGCGAGGCCTGGCGCCAGGTGCGCAACAACTGGATCATTCCGTACGGCGCGGCGCTGCTCTTCGTCACGCTGCTGGCGCTGGCGATCTTCTATTTCACGCGTGGGCCGATCCGGCTGCACGGCACCGAGACCGGCCGCAAGATCGAGCGCTTCACGCCCTTCGAGCGCGCCACGCACTGGTCGAATGCCCTCGCCTTCGTCACGCTCGCGCTGTCGGGCATCGTGATGGCCTTCGGCAAGTTCTTCCTGCTGCCGGTGCTGGGCAGCGCGCTCTTTGGCTATCTCGCGTACGTGCTCAAGACCGTGCACAACTTCGTGGGGCCGCTGTTCGTGGTGACCACGCTGTTCATGATCTTCACCTTCATCCGCAGCAACTGGCCGGGCAAGGAAGACTTCACCTGGCTGCGTCACGGCGGTGGCCTGTTCGGCGGCAAGGAGCCGGCATCGCACCGCTTCAACGCCGGCGAGAAGCTGGTGTTCTGGGGTGGCGTGCTCTTTCTGGGCAGCATCGTCATCGGCTCGGGGCTGTTCCTCGACAAGCTGCTGCCCGGCTTCGTCTACACGCGCGGCGAGATGCAGGTCGCGCACATGGTGCATGCGGTGGCCACGCTCCTCATGATGGCGATGATCATGGGCCACATCTACATCGGCACGCTGGGCATGACGGGCGCGTACAAGGCCATGCGCGAAGGCTACGTCGACGAGACCTGGGCGCGCGAGCATCACCGGCTCTGGTACGACGACATCGAGGCCGGCAAGATCCCGGCGCAGCGCTCTACCCCGCCCGACGCACCGGACCCCGCACGGCCGGTGACAGCGCAAGGAACCTCCGCATGAAGTACACGCCGATTCTTCTCTGCGCGCTGGCGCTACCGCTGGCTGCGCCGTCCGTCTTCGCCAAGCTGCCGACGCCCTCGCCCGAAGCGCAGGCCAAGGCCGCAGACACCGCGGCCAAGACCGCGTGGAGCGCCAAGGTCGACAGCTACCTGCTCTGCAAGGCGCAGGACCAGGTCGCGGCCAAGTACCGCGCCAGCGCCCAGGCCGCCGGCAAGCCGGTGCCGGCCGCGGTGGCGACGCCGCCCTGTGCCGACCCGGGGCCCTACGCCGCCGCGGCGCCGGCCCAGACCAAGCCCATCGAAGCCTCGGGTGCGCACTCGCCGGCCCCCACCGCAGCAGCGCCGCCCAGCTCGAACCAGACCTCGGCCGAGACCAACCCCGCGCCCAAGAAGTGAGCTTGCCGCGCCCGGCGCGAGCACTGGCGCAGGCGGGTCCGGACACTGCGCCCCGCAGGCATGGTTCGCGGCATGCAACTCCTATACTGGCCGCAATGCCCACACCCGAACGAACAGTCGCGACCGATGTGCGCATGCGCGGCTTCACGCAGCGCACGGAGGTTCCCGCCGTACTCGCCTGGATCGATGCCCACACGCCGCTGCTGCCCGGCGAATCCGTGGCCGTCGAGGAAGCCACGGGACGGGTGCTCCTGCATGAGGTGATCGCGCCCATCGCGGTGCCCGAATTCGACCGTTCCGCCATGGACGGCTACGCGCTGCGCGGTGGCGAGACCACAGGCGCCGGTGAATACAACCCGTTGGAGTTTCCGCTCGTCGGCCATGCCTGGCCCGGCCGGCCTTTCGATGGCGCGGTGCCCGCGGGCGCCGCCATCCGCATCATGACCGGCGCCCCGGTTCCCTCGGAACTGGATGCCGTGGTGCCCGCCGAATACGCGAGCGAGCAGGACGGGCGCCTGGCCATCACGCGGGCCGTTTCGCCCGGCCAGCACGTGGGCCACGTCGGCGAAGACATCGCACGCGGCAGCACGGCGCTGCCCGCGGGCCGCCGGCTGCGCCCGCAGGATGCGGGGCTCGCGGCCTCGCTCGGTCTCGCGCAACTGCAGGTGGTGCGCCAGCCCCGCGTGCGGCTGCTGGTGACCGGCAATGAAGTGCGCGCGCCCGGCGAACACAAGGGCCCGCACGAGATCTACGACGCCAACTCGGTGACCTTGCGCGGACTGGTGGCGCGCGACGGCGGTGTGCTCGAATCGCACCGGCGGCTGGGCGACGATCCGCAGGCCATCGCAGAGGCGCTGGCCGCTCCGGGCGCCGACGTGGTGCTCATCTCCGGCGGCTCCAGTGTGGGCGCCGAAGACCATGCGCCGCGCCTGCTGGCCGAGCTGGGCGAGCTGGCCATCCACGGCGTCGCGATGCGGCCCTCCAGCCCGGCCGGCATGGGCCGCATCGGCGGCACGCTGGTCTTCCTGCTGCCGGGCAACCCGGTCTCCTGCCTGTGCGCCTACGACTTCTTCGCAGGCCGCGCGATCCGCCGCATCGGCGGCCGGCCTGCCGACTGGCCCTACCGCCAGGTGCGCGCGGCCGTGGCGCGCAAGATCGTCTCGCAGGTGGGGCGCGTCGACTATGTCCGCGTGAAGCTCGGCGAGGCCGGCGTGGAGCCGCTCGCGCTCTCGGGCGCGTCCGTGCTGAGCTCGACCACGCGGGCCGATGGCTTCGTCGTCGCGCCCGCGGAGAGCGAAGGCTACGGCCCCGGAACCGAAGTCACTGTCCATCTCTACGAGTGCCTGTGAAACCCCAATCGCAATTTCTGGATGTCGTCACGCGCGACGAGGCCGAGCGCCGCTTTCGCGAACACCTGAAGCTCGCACCGCTGGGCCGCGAGACCGTCCCCCTGCACGAGGCGTTGGGCCGGGTGCTGGCCGACGACGTGATCGCGCCCATCGACGTGCCCGGCTTCGACCGTTCCAACGTCGATGGCTTCGCCGTGCAGGCCGCCGACACCTGGGGCGCGATGGAGGAGCAGGTCCGCACGCTGGCGCTCGCCGGCGAAACGCTGGCGCCCGGCATCGTGCCGCAGCGCGAAGTGACGCACGGCCACGCGACGGCGATCGCCACCGGCGGCATGCTGCCGCGCGGCGCCGATGCGGTGGTGATGGTGGAACACACCGATGCCGAGGAGGGCCAGGTGGTGATCCGCCGCGCGGCTACGGAGGGCGAGAACGTCAGCTACGCCGGCACCGACATCGCGCGCGGCGAAACGGTGCTGCGCGCCGGCCAGCCGCTGAGCTCGCGGGAGATCGGCGTGCTCGCGGCGCTGGGCCTGGCCGAGGTCGGCGTGCACCGCAAGCCGCGCGTGGCCATCTTCTCCACCGGCAACGAAATCGTCGCGCCCGGTGCGCCGCTGCCCACGGGCGCGGTGTACGACTCCAACGCCGCCATCATCGGCGCCGCCGTCGAGGAACTGGGCGGACTGCCCGTGCGGCTGGGCGTGATCCCGGACGACGAGGCGGCGCTCTCGGCCGCGCTCGCGCGGGGGCTCGAATGCGATGCGGTGGTCTTCTCGGGCGGCACCTCCAAGGGCGAAGGCGACCTCTCCTACCGCGTGGTGGCTGCCCTCGACGACCCGGGCGTGGTGGCGCACGGCGTAGCGCTCAAGCCGGGCAAGCCGGTGTGCCTGGCCGTCACCGGCGGCAAGCCCGTCGTGATCCTGCCGGGCTTTCCGACCTCGGCGGTTTTCACCTTCCACGAGTTCCTGGCCCCGGTGATCCGCGCCTTCGCGGGCCGGCCGCCGGAGCGGCGCGAGCACGTGGCGGCCACGCTGCCGATGCGGATCAACTCCGAGCGCGGCCGCACCGAATACCTGCTGGTGGGCCTGGTGCCCACCGACGAGGGCCTCGCGGCCTATCCGATGGGCAAGGGCTCGGGCTCGGTCACCACCTTCAGCAGCGCGGATGGCTTCATCACCATCGGCCAGCACACCGAGATCGTGGAGGCCGGCGCGCCCGTGCAGGTGCAGTTGCTGGGCCAGGGGCTGGACGCCGCCGACCTCATCCTGATCGGCAGCCATTGCGTGGGCCTGGACTGGCTGGCCGGCGAGCTGATGCGCCAGGGCATCCGCATCAAGGCCATGAACGTGGGCAGCACGGGCGGGTTGATGGCGGCCCGGCGCGGCGAATGCGACGTGGCGGGCATCCACCTGATGGACCCGGCCACCGGCGTCTACAACCGGCCGCTGCTCACGCCGTCGCTCGAACTGATCCCGGGGTACGGCCGCATGCAGGGCATCGTCTACCGCCCGCTCGATGCGCGCTTCGAGGGGCGCGATGCCGCCGCGGCCATTGCGGCCGCGCTCGCCGAGCCCGGCTGCACCATGGTCAACCGCAATGCCGGCAGCGGCACGCGCATCCTCATCGACCGCCTGCTCGGCCGCGCGAAGCCGCCTGGCTACGGCGTGCAGACCAAGTCGCACAACGCGGTGGCCGTGGCCGTGGCGCAGCAGCGCGCCGACTGGGGCCTGGCCATCGACACTGTCGCACGCCAGTACGGCCTGGGCTTCATTCCCGTGCAGGAGGAGCGCTACGACTTCGTGGTGCCCAGGGCGCGGCTGGCACGCGCGCCGGTGCAGGCCTTCATCGCGCTGCTGCAATCCGCCGCCGCGCGCGAGGCGCTAGCCCGGCTGGGCTTTCGTGTCGACCCGCCCATCTGAAACCACCGTCACACCATGAACTCGCGCAAACGCTCCACCCTTCTCGCCCTCGCCGGTGTTCTTGCCGGCGCGCTGCTCGCGCCGATCGCCCAGGTCGCCCATGCGCAAGACAGATTCATCGTGCTGGCCTCCACCACGTCCACCGAACAGTCGGGCCTCTTCAAGCACCTGCTGCCGCAGTTCACCAAGGCCACGGGCACCGAGGTGCGGGTGGTGGCCGTGGGCACGGGCCAGGCGCTGGACCTGGGCCGCCGCGGCGATGCCGATGCCCTGTTCGTGCACGACCAGCCCGCCGAGGAGAAGTTCGTCGCGGAGGGCTTCGGCCTCGTGCGCCGACCGGTCATGTACAACGACTTCGTGCTGATCGGCCCGAAGTCCGACCCGGCCGGCGTGCGCGGCAACGACATCGCGGCGGCCCTCAAGCGGCTGGGCGCCACGGGCGGCGCCTTCGTCTCGCGCGGTGACAAGAGCGGCACCCACTCGGCCGAGCTGCGCCAGTGGAAGCTGGCCGGCATCGACATCGCGGCCGCCAGGCCCGCCGGCTACAAGGAGTGCGGCTGCGGCATGGGACAGGCGCTCAACATCGCCGCGTCCACCAATGCCTACGTGCTCTCCGACCGCGGTACCTGGCTCAATTTCAAGAACCGCGGCGACCTGGGCATCGTGGTCGAGGGCGACAGGCAGCTGTTCAACCAGTACGGCGTGATCGTGGTGAATCCGGCGAAGCATCCGCACGTCAAGAAGGACCTGGCGCAGGCCTTCTCCGACTGGGTGGTGTCGTCCGATGGCCAGGCCGTGATCGCCTCGTACAAGATCGGCGGCGAGCAGCTCTTCTTTCCGAACGCGAACCAGTGAATGCGGCCGGGGCGGCCCGGCGGGCCGAGGGACGGCGCGATGACCGCGGCTTCGCGGTTGCACTGAAGAAAGCCGTCCTTCGATGAACACCATGACCGAAGGCTGGGTGCTGGCCTGGCAGCTCATCGCCGGCGCCGACCCCGAACTCGTGCACATCACGGCGCTCTCGCTGCAGGTGAGTGCCACGGCCTGCGCGATCGGTGCATTCGTCGGCCTGCTGCTGGGCGCGTGGCTCGCGGTGGCGCGATTTCCGGGGCATGTGCTGGCCGTGTGGCTGGTCAACACGCTGCTCGCCTTGCCCGCCGTGGTGGTTGGCCTGCTGGTGTACCTGCTGCTCTCGCGCTCGGGGCCCTTGGGCGAGTTGGGCATCCTGTTCACGCCGACGGCGATGGTGGTGGCGCAGAGCGTGCTCGTCACACCGCTGATCGCCGCCCTGTCGCGCCGGCTCGTGCTGGCCGCGCTGGCCGACGGCGGCGACCAGTTGCGCTCGCTGGGCGCCCGGCCGCTCACCACGGCGCTGCTGATGCTGGTGCACGACCGGATGGGCGTGGCCACCGTGCTGCTCACCGCCTTCGCGCGGGCCATCGCCGAGGTGGGCGCGGTGATGATCGTCGGCGGCAACATCGCCGGCGTCACCCGCGTGATGACCACCACCATCGCCCTGGAAACCAGCAAGGGCGACCTGGCGCTGGCGTTGGCGCTGGGCCTCGTGCTGCTGGCGGTGGTCGGTGCCATCAACGGTGCCATCGGGCTGCTGCAATGGATGGCGACCCGACCGCAGCGCATCGGCCCGCTGGCCACGTCCGATGCAGGGCCCCGGCCGCCAGCCCCTCGCCCGCCGGTCGTGGCCGAGGTGACGCCGCTGCTCGTGGCCGAGCGGGCGACGGTGCGCTTTCGCTCGCTGACCGCGCTGCACGATGCATCGCTGACCGTGCGCCGGGGCGACCGGCTCATCCTCGTCGGCGCCAACGGCTCGGGCAAGACCACGCTGCTGCGGCTGCTGCATGGCCTGCTGCCCTGCGAGGGTCGCTTCGAGCGCCTGCCGCTGCAGCCCGAAGGCCGCCTGCCGCACGGGGCCATGCTGTTCCAGCGGCCTTTTCTCCTGAGCCTTTCGGTCTGGCGCAATGTCTGGATCGGCCTGTGGCTGAACGGCGTACCGGCCGCCGAACGCAGCGAGCGCTGCCGCCAGGCCCTGGCACGCGTGGGCCTGCTCGAACACGCCACGCGGCCGGCCCGTTCGCTGTCGGGTGGACAGCAGCAGCGCCTCGGCCTGGCGCGCGCCTGGGCGCTTCAGCCGGACATCCTGTTCCTGGACGAGCCGACCGCCAGCCTGGACCCCGCCGCGAAGAACGAGATTGAGGCCCTCATCGAGGAGGTCGCCGACAGCGGCGTGACCATCGTGATGAGCACCCACAACCTCGGGCAGGCCAAGCGGCTGGCCACGCGCGTGGCCTACCTGCAGGCGGGACGGATCGTCGTCGAGCGGCCCGTGGCGCGCTTCTTCGACGCGGAAGACCTGCCGCCCGAGGCGGCGCGGTTCCTCCAGGGCGAACTCGGCTGGCGCGTGCGGCCGTAGCGGCCGGCGGCGAGGGCGACCGGATCAAGTCGCTCCATGGCGCGGGCTATCGGATGGAGTTCTGGCTCCCCGCAGCCACGAAGCGGCGCTCGCGCATCCACTTGGTCATGACCCACTTCTCGCCGCGGATCACGGCCGCGCTGGCGTGCAGGGATCGCGCATCGACGCCGCCTTTGCCGTCGCCGTACTCGAAGTAGCAGGCATTGCCGCGAATCGGCGACACCGCCAGGCCCAACTGCGGGAAGACGGTCTGGCCGCCCTCCGGCACGTCGTTGAGGTAGGTCACCAGGGTGCTCACGCGCTGGCCGCTTCGCGCAATGGATTCGCGGTTGGCGGCGTTGGTGGGCGCCAGGTAGTCGTGATGGGGCTCGCTGCCCGCGCCGGTCGGGTAGTACAGCAGCTACAGCCCCTCGCCGTTTTCCAGCGGAAGGTTCATCAGCATCGAAAGGCGCCGGTCGAGGCGGGCGACAAGGTCGTTCTCGCCCAGGCGGAAAAACATGCCCCAGCTCGCGCGCCTGTCGCTCACCACATCGCGGCCGCTCGCCGGATCGACCAGCGTGGAAGGCTTGAGGCGTGGCCGTGCCATGTCGATGAGCGCCTTGCATTCGTCGGCGTCCACCACGTTGCCGAGCGCGGCGAAGACCGGGTCTTCGCCGCGCGAGTGCACGACGATCTCGCGGTCGGCCGCCAGGATGCGCGTGCCCGTCGCGAGCCGGGCCACCGGCCTGGATGGGGCCTCGTCCGGCAGCTCGATGGCGTCGGCCGGCATGGCCCCGCCGCGCTGCCGCGCATCGAGGTAAGCCGCGACGATGGCCCGCGCAGGCCGCTCGTTCATGCCCTGCCTGAGCATCGTGGCCACCAGCGCGTGCGGCGCCTGGCCGGCGTCGAGGCCGTGCGTGAGCCAGCGGCCCAGGTCTGGCGAGAAGCGGACGACGGTGCTCATGGACGGCAGCGCGTCAGACCGCACCCGCGTGCGCGACCCAGCCCTTGTCGCCGAGCGTGAAGCCCTGGCGCAATTGCAGCTTGCCGCCCGCGCCGTTCGCGATGCGCGCGATCATCGGGAACACGCGCTGCGCGTCGGCGTTCTGCATCCACGGTGCGGGGTCGATCTGGTAGGTGTAGCTCACCACCGCCATCGGATGGTGCGCGTCGGATGCATCGACCTTCACGTCGACGATCTTCTCGCGCTTGAGATGGGCCACGCAGAAGTCGTTGGCGTGTGCCGTGCCCTGGGCCGTGGACGGACGCGGCTTGTAGAACTTGCGGCCGGCCTCGGTCAGCTCGAAGCGCTTGACCGCGCCGTCGGGGTTCTCGCTGCTCTTCGATGCGGCGACGATGGTGCTGTGCACCAGGCCCAACTGCTCCATCACCGGAAACTGGATCGCATGGCGCGCGCCGGAACCGGCCTCGGCTTCGGTCAGGTCGATCGGCCAGTCGAACATCGCAAGGCAGAGGTCGCCGCGCTGGGCCAGGTAGTCGTCCAGCGGCGCCGCGAGATTCTCGGCGGTGGGCGCGTTGGCATCGCGGCCGACGCCGCATGCGGCCAGCGCGCAGGCGAGGGCGATGCCGGCCAGGGCCTTGATCGAAGTGCGGGCGCGTGGGCGCGATGGAATGAAGCGGAAGTTCATGGGGTCTCTGATGGATGTTCGGGTGACAGTGGAGTGGCGCGCGCGGATTCAATGCACATCGAGTTCGTCCGCGACCCAGCCTTGCCGTGTCAGGTGAACGCCAAGGCGCACCTGCATCGTTCCCTCGCGCTGGATGGCGCGCGCCAGCAGGGGAAAGGCTTGCAGCACTTCGGGCGCACCGGCCCAGGGTTCGGGCGCGATGCGGTAGGTGAAGAGCAACGAGGTCGCGGTGCGGCCGTCGCGTGTCTGCGGCGGGTCCCAGCCAATCAGGCGGTCCAGGCTCAGGGCGGCCGCGCAGAAGTCGGCCGGATGCGTGAGCGTCTGCGTCGTGGTGCGTATCACCACGGGTATCTGCAGGTAGTTCTTGCGCCCTGCCTCGGTCAGCGCGTATTCGCGGGCCGGCGCGGCGGCGGCTGCGCTGTTTTTTTCGGTGACGACGACATCCTTGCCACTCACCAGGCCCAGCTTCTCGAGCACCGGCATCTGCTGCGCATCGACCTCGTGCGAGCCGGCCACCACGGTGATCGGCCATGCGTATTTGGCCAGGCACACATGCCCGCGCTGCGCGAGGTAGTCGTTCGTCGCTGCCGTGAAGTTGTCGCGGTTCGCGAGGCGCGCTTCCTCGTTGTCGCAACCCGCGAGCAGGGCCAGCGAGGCCAGCAGCGCCAGCAGGCACGCGACAAGCACCGAGCTTCTGTTCGTCTTCACTTCACGCACCTGCCGGTGGCCGGTGCTGCGGAGGGCGGCTGGTAGCCGTCGCTCAGCACACCGAGAAAGCAGACCAGGTCGGCGATCTGCTGCGGCGTCATGACCGGCGGGGAGCCGGGCTGGCGCGGCCGCGTGCCGCTGCCAAGCGTCTTGTCGCCGCCCTCGCCGGTGCCCATCGGCACTTCCTCGTCGATGCTGCCTTGCTGCGAGGCCGGCAGGTCGTTGTACCTGGCGACCGCGGCGCCCGGCACGTGGGTGGGTTGCAGCGCCCACGCCGGGTTGGCCTCGGGCGTGCCAGTGCTTTTCTCGCCGTTGGCGGGATACCAGTACTCGGGGTTGGTGTCCCGCGTGTTGTAGAAGTTGACGACCTGGTCCAGCGAGTGGAGCACGCCGTTGTGGAAGAAGGCGCCCCGCGTCGCCACGTTGCGCAATCCTGGAACCTTGAACATGCCGCAGTACGGGCTGGCGGTGTCGGGCGTGGCGGGCATGTGGTCGGTGCGGAAGGGTCCGCACAGTCCCATGTCGAAGTACTTCGGGTCGTCGTTGGCCGGAATCGGGTCCGGGTTGTTCGGGATCGACCTGTCGTTGCGCGGCGCACCCAGGGCCTGGTAGGTGAAGTCGGTCATCAGCCCGGAGTTGCCGTTGAAATTCGCGCCCGTGTAGTGGCAGCCCGAGCAGTTGGCCACGCCGGTGCTGTGGAACACGACCTCGCCGCGCCGCTCGGCCGGCGTCAGGGTGCCGCCGACCTTGTTGAACACATGCAGGTCGTACTTGCTGCTGTACGGATGAAAGCTCCGGTCTTCGGTCTCCAGCGCCTGGATCGCGCGGCCCAGGGCATCGAAGGCGGTGTCGGTGTTGTCGAACACACCGGCGCCGAAGGCCTGCCTGAACAGGCCGGCATAGGTGCTGGCCTGGACCGCCTTCACGACCGCCTCCTTCGAGGGGTTGTTCATCTCGAGCGGGTTGAGCAGCGGCATCCCTGCCTGAGTCGCCAGCGTTGCCGCGCGGCCGTCCCACATGAGGCCGCCACCCGGCGAGTTGGAGGTCACGCCGTCGGGGTTCGGTGCATCGTCGCTGAAGGCCGGCGTCGATTCCTTGTAGCGCAACGAGGGCACGGCGCGCGCGCCGATCTTCGTGACATCGGAACCCAGCTGCACCGAGATGCTGTTCGGCGGACCGTAGGCGTACTGCGGGTCGTGGCAGCTCGCGCACGACATGTTCCTGCCGCCCGAGAGGTTCTTGTCGAAGAAGGCCTGCTGCCCGACCTGGGCGGCCAGGCTCAGGGGCGGCGTGCGGGGCGCCGTGCCGACGGCGGTGTTTGCCGCCGTGGCCGTGCCCTTGCCTTGGCATCCCGCCAGGGCCAGCAGTGCCACAGAGAGCGCCACGCCGAGCGGAACGACCTTGCCCACCACCAGATTCATCATTGACCGTTGCATCTTGCAAGCGCTCCGCAAAGGGATCGGGGGGCCCATGGCCCCCCTGCCCTTCTGCCCGGCTTTGGGCTTATCGGGTCGCCCAGACGTTGGCCTGGCTCGCGTCAGGGCCGACCTGCGGGATGACCTGGCCTTCCAGCTTGCCCGTGACGGCGTCCTGCACACCGTCGATGTCGTTCGCGTACAGCTTCTGGGTGTAGTTGGCCGGGATCACGTAGGCATGGTTGATCGGCCGCACCGAGTCGAAGTGCGTGTCAGCGCTGTTCTGGTACTCAGGCAGCGCAAGGATGTTGGCCGTGATGAACGCCTCGGTGTACTTGGTGCGGTTCAGGTACGACGCATCCACGGCCGGGTCGGCGATCTGGAACATGTCCTGCAGCGTGCGCAGGAACGAGAAGTGGCTGTAGGCGTCGCTGTCCGCCACCTGCTTCTTCGCCGTGCCCACGTCCTGCTGGTTGGACATGATCCCGAAGATCGAATTGCCATGGCCGAAGTTGCCCTGGGCGTAGTTGGGCGGCGGTGTGGTCGCCGTCGCCTTGCCGTTCGCGTCCACGGTCACCGGCGCCGCGAGGGAGTTCGAGCCGCCCGCGTTCCAGCCGCAGCAGGAGCCGTTGCTGCCGCCTTCGCCTTCGTCGTACATCACGACGATCGCCACGCGCTTGTTCGGGTTCTTCCACAGCGCGGAGTTGCGGATCTTGTTGACCACCATGCCCAGGTAGATGTCGGCGCGCACGGTGCCGGCGGCCTGGCCGTCGTTGTTGGTGTTCGCGCAGCTCGTGTCGGAGCCGACGCCGTGCATGTCGTCGCACTGGTCCGGAACGATGAAGTTGATGTTGCCCACGTCGCCCGCGGCCAGGTCCTTGCCGAACTGGTCGTAGATCCAGCCGCTGGGCACCGGGTAGATCGAGGACTTGAGCCAGTCCGCTTCCTGGTACTGCGTGCCGAAGATGGTGCGGTTGTTGGCCACGAAATCGGGCAGGCTTCGCGCGCCCTGGAAGGCGATCGACGGGCCGTGCTTGACCTTGTAGAGGCCGCCCTGCGCTGCGAAGTTGGGCGAGCCGACGAGCGTGGGCGGCGCGGAGCCGTCGAGCCGGGTGGCGCCATTGAGCTTGCTCGAGTCGTACGTGGCGGTCACGGCGTTGTCGACGACGCTGTCCGAGCGCACGTCCTGGCCGGGATTCATCGATTCGCTGTAGGTGCGGATCGTCAGGCCCGCCTTGGACATCGCGGTGAACAGGTTGCCGCCCGGGACGTTGTGCACGGTGCCGCCGGTGGGGTTGTCGCCGCAGGTCGTGTCGGCCGGGACGTACCCGGAGCGATTGATCTTGTTTGCCGGCGGGAGCTTGCCTTGGGCGGGCATCGTCTGGCCGTCGGAGGCCGTGCCACCGGCGAATTCGACGTCCTTGATGTCGTAGGGGGCCACGGCGCCGCAGCCGAACCAGTTGTCGTCATGGATGCCGAAGTCGTCGCCGCCACCCAGCGCGGTGTAGTTCGGCTCGGACGGGTTGCCGGTCGAGTAGTACGTCTTCAGCTGGTTGTAGTTGTTGAGGATGTAGTTGATGTTGGCCGCGCGCGGGTTGCCCAGGATCACATCGGTCGACTTGTTTTCCTCGACGATCACGAAGATGTTGTCGTAGGCCGGCACGCCTTCCACATTGAAGGCCGCCTGCTGCGCCTGCGCGAAGGTGATGGGGGCCTGTTTCTGCGTGGGCACCGTGGGCGTGGCCTGGGTCCCGTCGCGATTGGTGAGCGTCACGCCCGAGAGGCCCGCCAGGCGCGGGTCGCCGCCCGGGACGGCCAGGTTGTCGGGAAACAGGTCCTTGCGGTCGAGCTTGGTCGTCGCGTAGGTGTAGCGGTTGGTCAGCTGGTTGTCTTCGTACAGCGCCGCATATTGGCTGGCGCCGCTCAGGGTGTTGACGTCTGCCAGCGGGTCGGTGATCGCAGCCGTGCCCAGATTGAAGGCCGGGCCGTTCAGGCGTGCGGCGAGGTTGGCCTTTTCGGTCGCGTAGCTGCTGCCGTTGGCTTCCACCAGGCGCTGCGCTTCGCTCGACAACGGGCTGATGACGATCTTGCCCACGCCCTGGTCGGCGATCTGTTCGGCCGAGGCACGCAGGATGAGGTGGCTGGCCACGGCAGCGCCGGTGGCGGTATTGGTCGCGGTGGTGCCGATGTCGGCCACCAGCGGTCCGGTGCTGTTGGTCGTGATCGTGAACTTGCCCGTGGCATCGGTGACGGCCGATGCTTCGCCGCTGTCGAGCACGCCGTTGCCGTTGGCATCGACGAAAACCGTGGCCTTCTGGTAGTAGCCGGCCTTCAGCGTCGGGTTGCCGGTGGTGCTGCCCGGCACGTAGCCGCTGGCGGCCACCACGCCGCTCAAGGTCGCGCCGGCCGGCGGCGTGACGATCGGGAAGAAGCCGCTGCCCCCGCCGCCCCCTCCTCCGCAAGCGGCGAGCACGCAGGCCGCCACCGTGGTCAATGAGGTGAATAGAACTTTCTTTTCGAAAATCGTCATGTGTATCTCGAGGCAGTTGGTTATGGATGGTTTTGACCGGCCTGCATGGCGTGCTCGGCGTCGTTTTTTTTCAATAACGGCACCGCATCAAGGAGAAATGTAGGAATTGCGGGTGACATCTGTGTGTCAAAAGAAGGGCTAATTCTTTGCTAACTTTTCAAAGAATTCATGGCCCATCTATTTCGCCTACAGCAGTTCAACTGACCTGAGACTGACCTGAAAATTAGGACAGAATTAGGGAATTGATCTGCGTAATTTGAGAGCGGCAGCAGATCGCGAAAGCAGCGGCGCACCGCGAGACATCTCGGCTCGCGGTTTGGTGTCGGTATTCAATTGGAATTCGCGGCCTGCGATCGGCGGAATTCAATGGTGCGCGCTGGGCAGATGTCGCTGGCGATCAACACCCGAACAAATAGACGGGGATTTTTAAGAACGCGAATTCTTTTTAATCCGGTTTTTCTCGAACCAGCGAACCCCTCTATGTTTTCGCTGATCCGCCGCATATCGATGCAGGCTGGAATTCCGCCTACTTGAACTCGTGCGCCACCACCGGCGCCGACCGGCTGTCCTGCACCGTCACGCGTTGCCGGTACACCTCGAGGTCCCCATTGCGCACCTCGATGTTGTAGATCCCCGGGCGCAGGGGCAGCGTCTTGAGCGGCGGGCTCACGCCGCGGTCCGCGCCATCGACGAACACCTGGCCCCACGGGCGGATGTTGAACTGCACACGCCCCATGCCCGGTGAAGCCGCCGTCGTCGGCGGTGCAGCTGTAGCGGCAGCGCCTGCGACCACGGTACGCCCGTTGTTCGCCGTTGCCGTGCCCGTAGACGTGGGTGGCGCGGGCATCATCGGCGAAAGCCGGTTCAGTTCCGCGATGGCGTTGCGCGCCTCCCGCGCATGCGGGCCGCGCCGGTACCGGCGCAGGTAGGCCTCGTAGCCTTCCCGCGAGTTCTCGGCCTGGGCGAGATTCCAGTCCTCGGCTTCGCTGATCGCCTGCGGGGGTTCGGGCGGCGGCGTCGCTGCCTGTGCCTCGGCCGGAGGTGTCGTGACTGGCACGTTCTCGAGCGGCGTCAGCGGCCCTGGCGCCGATGCGCTGGCAGGTGCGGCGGGCGTCGTGGCGGTGCCGTCCGTAATGACCGTGGCACCGCCGCCTGGCGGCGTGCCGTCGGCGGCTGAAGGCACGGCACCGGGGGCGCCGGGTGCGGGCATGGCGGCCGGCGGCGAGGCGGGATCGGACATCGGCGCCGCAGGCGGCGGCACCGGCACCATGGCGGTGGTGGTGTCGGGCTTGCCCGAGGTCATGCGCAGGCCGATCCATGCACCCACGGCGACGAGTGCGATCAGCAACGCGCCCACCAGGCCCCAGCGCGCAAGGGCCGGGGTCTTCGCCGGCGTCTTCTTCTGCGCGACGGGCGTGCTGCCGCTCCTGTGCGGCGCGGCACGCGGCGGCTGCGCAGACGGCCTGGCCTGCACTGGCTCGGCCACCGCCGCAGGCTGCGCAGCGACGGCGGCTGCTGCTGCCTCGAGCGGCGCCGGCATGGGCGACAGCGTCGGAGGCGGCGGCGCGGCCGGCACGGGCGCGGACGGAATGATCACCGTCGGCGCAGCCATCGCGCTCACGTAGATGTCGCCCAGCTTCACGAGCCCCAGTTCGGCCGCGAACGCGGCCACGGTCTGCGTGCGGTCCTTGCTGTGCACGGCCAGCGTGTGGTCGACCGCGGCGCAGAAGCCGGGGCTCAGGTCGGCGCGGCCCATGGACGACAGCGGCACGTAGGCGTCCTGCACACTGCGCACCACGGCAGAAGGCGGCGGGTGCCCGGTGACCGCCCGGTACAGCACGGCGCCCAGCGCATAGAGATCGGTCCACGGCCCCTGCAGCAGCGTGTTGTCGTCGGCGTACTGCTCGATGGGCGAGTAGCCCGACTTCACCATCACCGCCACCTCGTCGACGAGGTCGGCGATCGACTTGCGCGCCGCGCCGAAGTCCAGCAGCACCGGCAGGTCGTCGTGCTGGATGAAGATGTTGTCGGGCGCGATGTCGCGGTGAAAGCACTGGTTGCGGTGCAGCGTTTCCAGCGCACCGAGCAGCGGGCCGAGCATGCCCAGCAGCCAGGGCTCGGTGATCTTCGCGGGCTCGTCCTCGGCCAGCCGGCGCAGCGTGCGGCCCTTGTAGAGCTGGATCGCCATGTAGGCCGTGGAGTTCGACTCCCAGAAACGATGCACCCGCACCAGCGCCGGATGGCTGAACTGCGCGAGCGTGCGCGCCTCGTTGATGAAGCTGCGAAGGCCCGCCTGGAAGGTGGCGGTGACGCGCTCGGAGCGCACGTGCACGCTGTTGTCGCCCACCCGGCGCGCGAGCATGGAGGGCATGTACTCCTTGATCGCGACCTCGCGCTGCAGCGAATGGTCGTAGGCGCGGTAGACGATGCCGAAGCCGCCTTCGCCGATCACCTCCAGCAGTTCGAACTCGTCCAGCCGGTGGCCCACGCCCAGCGGGTGCGGTTTCTCCGTGTCCTGCGCATCGGACGGCGCACTGTCGCCGTTGCCGTTGCTGATGCTGCCGTGCGTCGTCATTCATCTCCTCCTGTCGCGGGGGCGGTTTTTTTTCATGCCCATGGCACGTGCCCCTGCGAAAACAATTTCGAGAACAGCGGTGTGTTGAGGCCGCCGCCGTGGGCTGCGGTGCGCAACGGTGAGCCGTCGGCCTGGTTGGTCCACCAGTAGCTGGTGCTGCCGAATGCATCGAAGCACAGTGGAAGCTCGGGCCAGCCCAGCCGTTGTTGGGCGCTCGCGCCAGCGGCTGTAGGCCCGAGGATCGAAAGAATGTCGTCCGAGCCGCCGCTGGCGGTGCGAAAGCCCGCGCGCGCGGCGGCGAGGATCTGGGCGTCGAACTGGTCGGGCGCCACGCCATGGCGAATGGCCTGCAGCAACGCGGTGCCGCACTGCCAGTACCACGCGGCCGAGCCTTCGAGCACGGCGGGGCGGTAGTTCGGTGCGGACACCTGCAGCGTCACGCACACGGGGTAGTAGCGGCCCACGCGGTCGCAGCTGGGCGCGATGCAGCCGAACTGCACCGCGTCCACGCCCTGCGTCGCGGGAATGGCGAAGTTCCAGACCGGCGCGACCGCGTAGTGGCGCGTCATCGCATCGGGCCAGCGCTTGAAGCTGCCCAGGCCGTTCTGCATCCAGCGGTCCCACCAGGCCTGCAGTTCGCGCGGCATGCGGCGGTAGAGAAAGTCGCCGGCGCCGGGCAGCTTGCCGTACCAGCCGATCTGCTCGTCGACAGGGACCCAGGCCTGCGGGGGGATGCTGCTGTTCATCCTAGGATTTCCCGGGGCAGGAGAACCCGCTCATCTGGTTCAGGCGCAGCGGGTTGTAGACGCTGTTGGCCGTCACCGCCAGCACCACCTTCTTGCCCTGCAGGTCGAAGGTTGCGTTGAACGACTCGGGCGAACGCCCCGCGGAGACCGATGCCTTGTCGAAGAGGCGGTGCAGCGCCCACGGCCCTTCGGTCACGATGCCGCCGGCCGGCGTGCCGTTGGCGGTGGTCACCTGCAGGCGCACCTGGTTGCTGTTGCGCGGGCCCGGCCACTTGACGGTGCTCGGCGCCTGCGGGCCGTGTGCATAGCGCACCGTCTGGCCGTCGATGTCGAGCGTGAACTGGGTGATGGCGGCGTCCATGTCTTCGGGCCGGATGTCGATGGTGAACGAGGGCGTTCGCCCGCCCGCCATGCCGGTGAAGAACACGTCGCGGATCGCCTGCGCCTTCTGGAACGAATCGAGGTACGCCGAACGCCCCGCCGCGCTGCCGTCGACGCCGCGCTTGAAGGTCCACGGGTTGACCGAGGTGTCGACCTGCGAGGCGAGGTTCTTCTGGAAGAAGTCGTCCATCATCCCGCCCGGCGCGAACAGCTGCGCAAAGTCGCCGGCCGCCACGTCGCGCGGCGAGCCGCGCGTGAAGGGGTAGCGCCCCGCAATGGCCTGGTTGCAGAACTGCCCGATGGTCGCCGCCGCGTTCTGGCCGATGTTCTGCCGCGTCACCGCCGCCGCCTTCGACGATGCGGTGGCCGACAGATCGTTCAGCATCCCCTGGAACGGCACCGGCAGCCGGCCCGCCTCGGCCTGCACCTTGGTGACCGCATCGCTCGTGGGCGGGATGTTGCCGCTGCGCAGCGCCGTGTCGGTGGCGGTGAGGAAGGTGTAGAGCTCGTTGATGAGCGCGGCCGTGGCATCCAGCGGCGTCTGACCGCCCGCCTTGGGCGCGGTCACCATGCGGCGCAGCGGCTCGAAGTGGTTGTCCACCAGCGACTCGGGGCGGTCGGGCGCGGCGTTGCGTCGCTGGCTGCCGTCGGGCTGGCCGATGAGCTGCTCGATGCGCTCGCGCGTGCTGGCCACGCGGTTCTGCGCCTGGTCGAGCAGGCTGCGCGCGGCCTCGTCGTGGTTGCGCAGCAGATCGGTTTCGCGCGCGGCGCCGCGAATGAGCCGCGACATCGGCGACTCGCCGGTGGAGAGCACCCGCGTCATCTGGATGCTCTGCAGCAGCGACTTGCTCTCGGCCAGCCGCACGTCGGCCAGATACTCGTCCCACACGCGGATGTAGTCGGTGAGGTAGAGCCGCCGCACCTCGCGCAGCAGCAGCTCGCGCGAGGTGATGTCGGTCATGCCGGGCGCGCGGATCTGCAGCACCCAGCGGTCTTCCTGTTCGAGCGCGAGCGTGGTCTCGGCCATGCGCTTGTCGAAGATGTCCCAGTAGCCGCGGTAGGTGAAGAGCGTGGGGATGCCGTCGGTCAGCGGCTTGCCGCTCGCGCGCCGGATCACCAGCGCCGATTCGGCCCCCGCCATCTCGGCGATGGTGAAGGCATTGGGCGGGCTGGTCTGCAGCAGGATGCGGCGCAGCCGCGCATACGAGCGCTGCGCCAGCGGCACGCCGGCCAGGCGCTCGCGCGTCTGCGCGATGAGCTTGTCGTCCTTGGCGAACGGCGAGGTCACCACGCGCCCTGCGAACAGCGCCTTCAGGTGCGACTCGAGGTTGGTGCGCTGCTCGCGCGTGAGCGAGGCGCCGATCTTGCGGTCCACGTCGGTGAGCAGCCAGGCCTGCAAAAAGTCGGCGTCGTAGCGCTCGGCGTCGTACAGCATGAGGTAGGCCTTGAGCGCCTCGTAGCTGTACTCGGCATCGATCTTCGCGGCATCGCGCAGCGACTGCTCGATGCGCTGCGCCGCCTGCGGCAGCAGCACGCTCTCGAGCGCGCGCTGGTAGACGCCATCGGTCGCGGCCTGCAGCTTCTCGCCCTGGTAGAGGCCGAAGCGGTACGACACGGGCGGATCGCCGATGTCGAACTGGCCCGACTTGGGCAGGTCGCGCAGCCGGTCCAGGATCAGCAGCGAGCTCGCGAGGTCGCCGCTCGCATCGACCACCGTCGGCAGCTCGCCGCGCGCCGCGGCCTTGTTGAAGGCCTTGGCGTTGTTGTCGACCTCGGCCACGTACTCCTTGTTGTTGCGCCAGCTGTTCACGCAGGCACCCAGGAACACCACCAGCAGCACGCCGATGAGGCTGTAGCCCGCGATGTCGATGGCGCGGCGGCGGCGGTACCAGCGCAGGTTGGTGCCGGCCACGCCAGCGTCGCGGAAGATCACCTGCTGCAGCAGTTCCTTCAGGAAGTAGCTCTTGCCCGGGCCCGGCGGCGGCGCAGGCGGCGCGTTGACCTGCAGGTAGCGCTTGATCGCACCCATCACGCGGTCGAAGGCCGTGCCCTCCTGCGTGCCGCTCGTGAAATAGACGCCACGCAGCATCGACGCGGCTTCGAACTTCGACGGGTTGAACACATCGGCCAGGAAGGTGCCCAGGATGTCCTCGAAGCTCGCGAACTGCTGCGGCAGCAGGTAGGCCTGCGCGCGGCGCATCTGGTCTGGCTCGGCGGCCATCAGCTCGGGCAGGCGCTCGTCCAGGCGCTGGTGCAGCAGCTTGTATTCCTGGTGGAAGCGCTCGCGCAGGTCGGCCTTCGCGGCATCCGCCGGATTGGCCTCGATGGGGAAGGTGAAGCCCCACACCTGCGCGCGCTCGGCGCGGCCCAGCGAGCCGAAGTACTCGTTGAAGCCGGCCAGCAAGTCGGTCTTGGTGACCAGCACATACACCGGAAAGTCGATGCCCAGGTCGTTGCGCAATTCGAGCAGACGCTTGCGCAGCGCCATCGCGTGGCGCGCGCGCTGTGCGTCGTCGGCCAGCGGCAGGTCGGCGATGCTGATCGTGAGGATCGCACCGTTGATCGGCTGGCGCGGACGGAATTTCTTGAGCAGGTCGAGAAAGCCCTTCCACTCGCTCTCGTCGGTCTCGCGGTTGCTCTCGTGCGTGGTGTAGCGGCCCGCGGTGTCGATCAGCACCGCCTCGTTGGTGAACCACCAGTCGCAGTTGCGCGTGCCGCCGATGCCGCGCACCGCGGCCTTGCCGAGCTGGTCGGCCAGCGGAAAGTCCAGGTCGGAATTGACCAGCGCCGTGGTCTTGCCCGAGCCCGGCGCGCCGATGAAGATGTACCAGGGCAGCTGGTACAGGTACTGCCGGTCGAACACAGAGAAGCGGCTCGCGGGCTTGCCGTCGGCGCCTTGGCCGAAGCGCATGTTCTTCAGGATCGCGGTGGCGTCGGTGAAGCCGGTCTGCAGCTCCTTGATCTCGGGCGCGTCTTCGGGCCTGGCCTCTTTCTCCTTCTTCGAAGGCACGCGCAGCTGGTTGAGCAGCTGCGCGTTGAGACGGCGCTCGCGCCACTTGCGGTAGACCATCCGCACGATCCAGATCGCGAACATCAGCGCGATGACGATGATGCGGACGAACTCGCTTTCGAAGGGCCGGTAGCGGCCCACGGCGATGACCGGGCCGATGACCCAGATCAGGAACGCCACGGCCAGCAGGCCGAGAAAGATCCACAGGTCGCGGCCGATGAGGAAACGGAAGATGGAACGCAGCATCAGCGGGTTCCCCCCTGCTGCGCAGCCGGTGCCACGGGTGCGACCAGCAGCGTGACCTCGACGCGGCGGTTGCGCGCGCGGTTGGCCGGCGAGTCGTTGGGCGCGAGCGGATCGGCATCGCCGCGGCCTTCGGCGCGCAGGCGTTCAGGCCGCGTGATGCGCGCGGCCAGCATCTTCTTGACGGCGTCGGCGCGCGCCTGCGAGAGCTGCCAGTTGGAAGGAAAGCGCACGCTGCGGATCGGCTGGTCGTCGCTGAAGCCGCTGACCAGCACGTTGCCCTCGACGGAATTGAGCGCATCGGCCACGCGGCTGAGCACCGGCGCATAGCGGTCGAGCACGCGGTCGGAGCCGGAGGCGAAGAGCCCGTCGCCGCGCAGCACGACCACGCTGCGGTCGGCCTCGTCGCGCACCGTGAGCAAGCCGTCGCGGATCTCGGGTTCGAGAAAGCGCTGCAGGCGCGGCTGCGGCGCGGGCATGACGACCGCGCGCGCCGTCTGCGGCAGGCGCACTGCGTTCACGGCCGCGAATGCGCCATCGGAGTTGCCCGCGAGATTGAAGGTGAGCACCGCGAAGGTCAGCACCAGCAGCACCGCCGCCACGGCGCCCACCGCCCACACCGGCAGCCAGTTGCGCGTGCGGCGCACCGGCGCGGTCGCGTCCTGCCAGTGCGGCGACAGCGGCTGTGCGATCTCGCCGCGCGTCTGGCGAATGATCTGCAGCAGCCGCTGCTTCAGGGTCTCGAGCTGCGTGCGGCCGTTGTCGATGACGCGAAAGCGCCCCTCGAAACCCATGGCCAGGCAGAAGTAGATGAGTTCGATCAGGTGCAGGTGCTGCTGCGGGTTCTGCACCAGGCGCGAGAGCAGCTGGAAGAACTTCTCGCCGCCCCAGGTCTCGTTGTGGAACATCACCAGGAGGCTCTGCGACGACCAGATGCTGCCGCCCCACGGCGTGAGCGCCGCGGCCTCGTCCACCGCGGTGCACAGGCAATAGCGCGCGCCGATGATCACCTCGGGCGAGATGCCGCTTTGCTGCGCGCGCGTCTCGAAGCGGCGCACTTCGTCCACGAGGTTTTCGCGCAACTGCGCGGGCGCATCGTGATGGCCCGTCGCGCGGATCTGCGGGATCAGGTCGAGCAGCGGGTTGGCGGCCGCCACCAGCGGGTTGTTGCCCGCGAGCGCGGCGTCGCCCGCATGCGGACGCCGTGCGTCATGCCATGCAGTGAAGGACTCGGGTTGCTGGCCCAGACCGCGCGGCGATGCCGGCATGCCGCCCGCATCGCCATTGCCATTGCCGCCGCCGGGGTTCGGCGGCACGAAGCCTCCCGGACCGACGGCCATGTCGTTGACACCGTTCATAGGGTCCCTCACGGACGGATGGCCCAGAACTCCATGGCCAGACCCGGAAAGTCACCGGCCAGGTGCATGGCGACGCCGCCGGATTTCTCGAGCTGGCGCCACATGTCGCCGCCCTTGTCGAGCTCGAAGTAGTGGTAGCCCGCGTTGTACGGGATCTGCCGCGGCGCCACCGGCAGCGGCCGCACCGTGACGCCCGGCAGCTGCAGCTGCACGAGATCGCGGATGCGCTCGACCGAACCGATCTTGACCTGCGTGGGAAAGCGCTGCTGGATCGCCTCGGCAGGAAGGTCTGCATGCACCGCAAGCACGAAGCCCGCGTTGCGCACCAGCACCGGGTCGGGCATGCGGCCCACGCGCACGCCATGGCTGCGCTCCTCCAGCTCGATGGCGATCGCGCTCTGTTCGAGCACGGCCGACAGCGAACGCCGCAGCTCTTCCATCAGCGGGCGGATGCTCTCGTTGAGGTTGTCGTGGTCGTACACCGGCCACAGCACCGGGCGGCGCGTGGGCGAGGTGTGCGTGGCGAGATGGCAGGCCAGCTTGAGCCAGTCGATGAACAGCTGCTCGGGGTGCACCTGCACCGCCTGCTGCGCATGCCAGGTGGTCGCGAGGTAGCGGTTGACCAGCTCGAGCAGCAGGAAGTCGGACACCTCGCTCACGCCGCCGCGGCCCGGCTGCGAGAGCCGCGAGGCCAGTGCTTCTGAGCGTTGCGTGAGAAGGCCGTGCAGCTCGGCAACCATGCTGCGCAGCATTGCGTGGGCGGATGCATCGAGCACCGGAGGGATGTAGTTGGCATCGACCACCAGCTTGTGGTCGGTGCGCCGCTCGATCACGCGCACCGCGCCGATCGCCTGCCACTCCGCGGTGAGCGACGAGGCGCGCGCAAGGCGCAGGCGCGGCGCCGCGAGCTGCAGCACCGCCGGGCCGAGGGCCACTGCATTGCCGTCGGCCACCTCGCGCTCGATCACGCCGAAGCGCGCGGCAGAGCCCTCGTCCTCGGCAAAGATGACCTCTTCGCTGCCGGGCCTGCGCAGCGGCAGCGCGAGCACGATGAGTTCGTCGGTCAGATCGTTGGGCACTTCATAAGGCGCTGGTGCGTCTTCGATGCCGAAGGAGAACGGCGTGCCGTCAGGCAACACGCCCGCGCCACCGAGCAGCGACACGCGCCCGAGCGCATAGGCATCGCGGTCGATGTCCAGATGCAGCCACCCCCAGTACGCGCCCTGCAGGCCCGCGGCGCGGCGCGTGACGTACTGTTCGACGTAGCGCTCCAGTTGCTGGAAATGCTGGGGCCGCAGGTACATGCCTTCGGACCACACCACGCGATTCGCCAATGCCTGCGGATGGGCCCCCAATCTTGCGGAGCCCGAGTTGCGAACTGTCACCAAAGAACCTCCTGGGATTGCTCACACGGAAGCGGGAGATGCGCCCTGATGAACGGCCTCCCGAATCGATCGTTCTGCACTTGATGCTACACGCCGCTTGTTGCGTTTCGCATCGGTTTTTGTGCATTGGTTTCTCGCACTTTTGCACTACCTTTTCGCTGCAATTAACGACTTCGTAGTAACTCGATGCCTGTCTTGCGGATGGCAATGCGCACGGCCTGTTCGCTCGGCGAGAACTGCCAGACCTTGTAAAGATTGGTTTGCTTCGGCTCCTTGAGCGGCAACACGATGCGCCAGCGCGCAGCTTCGAGCTTGCGGTAGCCCGCGATGATGCCGATGGAGCGCGAATCGAGTCCGGCTTCCCGCTTGAAGACGCGCTCTTCTCCGCTTCGCATGATGGCCTGGTCCGCATTGACGAGTTCTGTCGACAGCGTCTCGCGGTCGCGGTCCTGGAGCGCAAAGTAGTCTGCGGTCTCGAAGTTACCGGAAGATTTCAGTTCGAAGACCTTCACGAGAATCGGCGCCGCCTGGCCGCGCCCGTCGGGGTTCACGCCGTCGTCGATGCGGATGGTGACCGCATAGGGCGTGGGCAAGGACTTGGCTGTCGATGCGCATCCACTGATGAGGCCCGCAAACAACGGTGTGGTTGCAAGTGCGCCTTGAAGCAAGGTTCGTCGCTGCATGAGATCTCCCTCGGAGGTTCGCGGCCTATATTATCGAAGTCGTGTACACAGACGACGACGCATCGTGTGCTTGTGTCGCAACCTGGCGGCACACTGTCTCAAGCATTGCAGTCCATTGCCTTTTGCAAGGTAGGAGAGAAGATTGAAGTCATGTCTGCCTGCTCTGGCGTTCACGCTTTTTCTGGTATCCGGTTGTCAGACCACGCCCGAGCCTCCACCGCAACCCGAACGCCTGAGCCAGAAGGTGGCACGCGACACGCTCGAGCGTGCGCAGCAGGCCTATGACGAAGGCGACTATCCCAAGGCCATCACCACGCTCAAGAGCGGCGGCGTCTCGGTGTTCGAAGGCGCCGAGCCAGCCACCCGCCAGAGCGCGATGAAGCTGGAGGCCTTCAGCTATTGCGTGAGCAACCTGATCCCGGAATGCCGCGCGCAATTCCGCAGGCTCCTCGATGCATTCCCGAACTTCGAACTCAACGTCGCGGAGCGCAAGCACCCGGTGTGGGGGCCCGCCTTCGAGGCCGCCAGGCGAATGAAGCGCTGACCCCCGCGGTCACCTCCGACCGACGCTCGACATCAACAGGAAGACGCCATGCGCTGGACCGTGATCGAACATGCCGGCAGGCCGGTGACAACAGGCCCCTCGGCGCTGCTTGCAGCGCCCGGCGGCACCATCGGACGCAGCCCCGACAACCACCTCGTGCTGCCCGACGAGCAGCGCCAGATCTCTCGCCTGCAGGCCACCGTGCGCTTCGACGACGAGGGCGCGGCGGTGCTGCGCAACATGAGCGCGGTGCTGCCCATCAGCGTGAACGGCCGGACGCTGCGGCATGAAGAAGAGTCGCGCGTGGCCGACGGGGACCGCGTGGCGATCGGCAACTATGTGCTGGAGGCTGCGAGTGCGCAGCGTGCGGCGAGCGTTGCGGTGACGCCGCCTTCGCCGCCACCGGCGCCGCCGATCGATGTGCCGGCAACGCTGCATCCGCCTGCGGTGCAGGCAGTGCAGGCGAGTTCGATGGATGCGGTGCTGCCGCAGGCGCCGGTGTCCGATGTGTTCTCGGACCTGTTCGGCGCGGGTGCGCTGCCCATCGGCGATGCGCCGCCGACGACCGTGGCGATGCCTGCACCCGTCCCCGCACCGACGCCCGCGCCCGCTCCTGCGCCGGTCTTTGCACCGCCGCCGAAAGAACAGTTCGCCCGACCTGCAGTCACGACTGCACCACCGCCACCGCCGTTCACACAGACAACTGCGCCAACCCCATCGAAGATTCCTTCCGCTGCCGACTGGGACGCGATCCTTGCGAACGCTCCGCGCCGCGTTGACAGCGCGCCGGCGCCAATGCCCGACCCCTTGGTGCAAGAGCCTTTCGAGTTGCCATCGCAGGCGCGAAGAAACCCCGTCGATCCGCTCGCTGAACTCAACCCGGATGCGGCGAACGGCATGTCCGACATCGCGCTCAAGCGCGGCATGGACCCGCTGTCGTTCTTCGCGGCAGACAGCAACGCGCCCTCGCCGCTCTCCGATCCGCGTCCCACCGCGCTCACCCACGAAGACCCGCTCAGCGACAGGCACCCGGCCCTCGACCTGCTGGACAAACCGCCCGCCGTGCAGGGGTTCAACCACTCGAACCATGCGCGCGAAGTGGGCGCGCAGTTCAGGCCCCCGAATCCGGTGCCGTTCGATGTGCCCGAGGCGAAGCCGGTGAAGGCGGAGGCGAGTCCGCCGCCTGAGCCACCGCCTCCTCCTCAAGCGGCACCGGCACCCGCGCCGGTTGTTGAACCTGAACCGGAAGCTCCCGCCGCCGCACTGCCGGTCACGGCCGCACCCGCAGAGGTCGCAGCACCGGTCGAGATCGCGTTGCCGGAACCGATCGAACCCGAACAGGCCCCCGCACCCATTGCACCTTCCGCAGTGGCTGCAGCGCTACCGCCCGCATCGGCTTCGTCATCGCCCGCTTCTTCCGACGAACTCTTCAAGGCCTTTCTCGAAGGCGCAGGCGTGCCCGACGTTGCCGGCCAGCAGCCGCTCGATGCGGACGCGATGCGGCACCTCGGCCGGCTGATGCGCGCGTTCACCGACGGCACCATCGAGTTGCTGTCGTCGCGCGCGATGCTCAAGCGCGAGGTGCGCGCCGAGATCACGATGATCGTGGACGAAGAGAACAACCCGTTCAAGATCCTGCCCAACGGCCGCGCCGTGCTGATGCAGATGTTCGGCGCCCGCATGCCCGGATTTCTCACGCCCGAAGCCGCCGTGCACGATGCGCTCGGCGACCTGCAATCGCACCAGCTCGGCATGGTGGCCGGCATGCGCGCGGCGCTGCTCACCGTGCTGCAGCGCTTCGACCCCGCGACCCTGAACCGCACCACGCCGCACGACGGCAGCCTCAGCGAGAAGGTGCTGCCCGGCGGACGCGAGGCGCGCCTGTGGCGTCAGCTGCGGCAACTGCACGCGGAGACGACCGCGGCCGTCGAAGACGATTTCCAGGCCGTCTTCGGCCGTGCGTTCCAGCAGGCCTACGACCGGGAGATGGAACGCCTGAAGGAGGCGCGCCGTGCTTGACGCCACCCGCGCCGCTTTCGCGGTTCCCATCTCGACCTCGCAGTTCTCCTGCGTGGGTGAGCGCTCCGGCAACCAGGACGCCATCGGCTACCACCTCGACGAGCACAACGCGTGCTTCGTCGTGAGCGACGGTGTAGGCGGCAACGCAGGCGGCGAGCTCGCTGCGCGCATCGCGGTGGACACCGCGCTCAACACCTTCATGGACCACCCTTCCGTCGCAGCCGACGACATCCGCCATGCGGTGAAGGCGGCCAACGACGCCATCCTCGCCAAGCAGCGCGAACTCACCGACCAGAGCCGCATGAGCGCGACCATCGTCTCGCTGTTCGTGAACCGCGCAAGCGGCCAGGCCTGCTGGGCCCACGTGGGCGACAGCCGCCTCTACTGGTTCCGCCGCGGCGCGCTGATGCAGCGCACCGAAGATCACAGCCTGTCGGAGCGCTCGGGCGAAGCCGCCGCAGGCCAGGGTGCCAATGGCGGGGAACGCCTAGTGAAAAGCAACCTCCTGTACCGCGCACTCGGTGCGCGCGCAACGGCGGAGACTTCGGTGTCGACACCGCAGCGGCTCGCCGACGGCGATGCGTTCCTGTTGTGCACCGACGGGCTCTGGCAGCTCATTTCGCAGCAGGTGATGGAGCGGTCGTTGCAACTGGCCGACAGCGCGGAAGAATGGCTCGCGCTCTTGCGCCGCGCGGCCGAGGCGAAGGCGGACAAGTCGCGCGACAACTACTCGGCGCTGGCGGTGTGGGTGGGGGCGCCGCAGCAGGTGACGCTGGCGGGGGCGGCGCGGCCGTCCGCGGCGGCCGGCTGAAGCCGGCGCCGCGACGCGGGCGGCGGCAACTCCCCGCGCGGCGCTTCAGGCGCAGAGGTTCACGCAGGTCAGCTGCGGCGGCGTCGCCAGGATGCCGTTGACGTTGCCGCGGTTCTGCTTGGTGAAGCTCGTCACGCGCGTGGCCGGCGAACCCTTGATCAGGAAGGTGTTCGAGGCCGTGATCTTCTTCGACTGCCCCATGACGCTGGGCACGCGCACGCCCAGGCCGATCCCGGCGGTGTCGCCGAAGGTGAGCGGGATCTTGGTCTTCTTGTTGTGGGCCATCATGCAGGACCAGAAGATGTTCGGCACGTTGGGTATCGCCATCAGGCCCAGCCCGATGTCGATGTGAGGAATGGGCACGGCCGGCGTCTTGCAGACGTCGGGCACGCCGATGTCGAGGCTGGGACCTTGGGCGGCAAAGAACATGCGAGGCTCCTTCTGAAGAAAGTTTTCGGTTGAGTGACGCCGTTCAGCCCATGTGGATCTGCTTGGCATCCGCCTTGATCAGGTCCTGGGCCGTGACCACGGTGTTCCTGCCATGCACGCGCGCCATCTCGCTGGCCTTGTAGTCGATCTGGCCCGCATGCACCTGGTCCACGCCCTCGGTCATGCGGAAGGCCGACTTGCTCAGTTGCACGAGGCGGTCGACGACGGCTTCGTAGACGCGGCCGACGATCCGCATGTTCAGCACCGTCGCGCGCGCCTCCACGCCCTGGTAACTCATGTGGCCGACCTGGCATTCGGCCGCCTGCGCGTTCAGGTGCAGTTGCGCGGTGTCCATGCGCAACGCTTGCGGACCGCTCAGCTGCAGCTCGGTGGCCCCTTGCAACCGGACCGCGCCGCGCTGCGAGGCCAGTGTGAGATCGCCGGCGACCTCGATGTGGGCGGCTCCGGCATCGGCCTGCTCGGCCACCGCGGTGAGGTACAGGCGCTGCGCGTCCGGGCCGGTGACGAGCACGGTGTCGCCGATCTCGGGTCGCAGCAGGCAGCTGGCGGCGCGCAGGCAGCGCAGCACGCGCCCGTCGCTGTCCACGCTGTGGATGCCGCCGGGCAGGATCGCCGTGACGGTGCCCAGCGCATTGACCACGCCGCCTCCGGTTCCGGGCGCGGGCCTGGGCGCGGCAGCGGAAGAACTGCGGATGTCGCCGCGAGCGGATGTCGCATCGGAAGCCGTGTTTCGGATCGTCATGGTCGGGAATCCTTTTCTGTGGCCGCGCCGGGTTCGCCGCGCCGCTGGGGTGGATCGCGATGGCTGGGCCGGCGCGCGGAATAGGCCTCGGCCTCGTACAGCGCCGAATCCTGGAGCAACAGGCCGCCGCGGTCGGAGAACTGCGTGCCCTCGAGCACGGCGCGGTGGACCTTGGTGCGCATCAGCGTGGCACCGCGGAAGTCGGCGTCACTCAGATCGGCGTAGGAGAAATCGGCATAGGCAAGGCGTGCGTCCGGGAACTTGGCGGCGTTGCAGCGTGCGCGGTGGAAGACGCATTGTTCCAACTGGGCCCCCGACAGGTCGGCGCCGCCCAGCCGTGCGTCGGCCCACACGCTCTGGAAGAAATGGCCGCCGTTGAAGGCCACGCCGCCCAGTTGCGCGCCCACGAACACGCTGTGCGCCGCGGCTGCGCGCCGGAACGACCCGCCCTCGATGCAGGCGCCCTTGAAATTGCACTGGCGCAGCGTGGCTTCGTCGAAGTCGCAGCCGGCGAGGTTGGCATCGGGAAACTGGCACAGCGTGAAAGTCTGCCCGCGGAACACCTGCCCCGACAGGTCGCACTCGGAAAAAATGCACTTCTGGAAGCTGCAGCGCGCGAACACCGCGGTGCGCAGATCGGCCTGGTAGAAGGTTGCGCCATCGAGCGGCGCACCCGAAAAGTCCGTCCGGTCGAGCCGCGCCCCGTAGAACACCAGCATCTCGGACTTGATGTCGCACAACGAGGTCCCGGCCAGGTCGCAATTGGAAATGCCGATCACATCGCCCTCGACGCCGTCGAAGCGCGCGTCGGCGAGCCGCGAGTCGTAGAAGCTGGTGCCATGCATGGTGGCGCCGGCCATCATGGCTGCGCAGGCGTCCACGCGATGGAAGTTGCAGCGGTCCAGCACCGCCCGCTCGAGCGTGGCGCGGCTCAGCCCGCAGGTTGCGAAGACACTGCCCTTGAGGTTGGCGCCCGACATGTTCGCGCCCGTGAAGTCGCTTTCGATGAACATGCCGCCCGACAGGTCGAGGCCGCGGAAATCCATGCCGGCCAGGTTCTGGTCGACGATTTCCTGTCCGCGCTTGACCATGGCCTGCACCTCCTTCGGCGTCATCGGGCGCCCTCTTGCACCTTGCGCCGCGGCACGGTGACCACGTTGACGGTGTAGGCCTCGTCGAAGCGTGTCGTGTCGTCGATCAGGCACTGGGACAGGTCGGCCTGGAACAGGTTGGCGCGATGGAAGTCGGCGGCCACGAGGATGGCCTTGCTGAAGTCGGCCTCGATCAGGCTCGCATCGACCAGCGAAGCAGCGGTGAGATCGGTGCGCACGAAATCGCAGCCATCGGCATTCGCGCCGCCGAGCCGGGCGCCGCGCATGGACGCATCGGTGAAGTCGGTGTTGTCGAGCCTCGCATCGCGGAAGTCGGCCTCTTCGAGGCGGATCGACTGCAAGTTGCATTCGACCAGCGTGGCGCCCTGGAAGTCGGCCTTGCGCAGGTCGCTCGACCCCACGAAACAGGTCGCGACAAGGCGTGCATCGGAAAAATCCATGGCGTCGGTGCAATCGGTATCGGTCCAGTCGCAGGTGTCGAGCGTTGCGCCGCGAAAGCGCAGTCCGCCCGCCTGGCATTCGATCCAGTCCACCTTGTGAAAGCTGGCCCCCTCGAAATCGAGGCCGTGAAGGCGGGAGCCCTCGGTGAAGCTCATGTTCCGCAGTTGCGCACGCTCGAAGCCGCAGTTCTCCCACACCACGCCTTCAGCTTCATGGAGATCGAAGAATGCGTCGGTGAACCTGCAGCCGCGCGCGGCCATGCCCTGGAGTTGCGTGGACTCGAAGCGCGCACCGCTGAAGTCCGAGTTCTCGCACTGCGCCAGGGACAGGTTCGCTTCCTTGAGGTTCACTTCCCGCATCGACGTACCCGCCAGGCGTGCGCGCGCGAGCAGCGCATCCGACAGGTCGCCGCCGTCGAGCGTGCTGCCGCTGAGGTCGGCGCACTCCAGCATCGCGCGGTGCCAGCATGCGCCGCGCAGGTCCATGCCCGCGAGATTTGCGCCCGTGAGATCCATGTCGGACAGGTTCCGCGCGCCGGCCATGCGACGCGCCACTTCCAGGCGCACCTCGACCGACCGCTCCTCGGACATCCTGTCCGCCGCATCCTGGTGATGCGCCGAGCGGCGGTAGTTCTCGAACAACTGGCTCGCGGCATCGTCATGAACCTTGCGCAACTGCGCGATCTGCTCGGGCGTCGGAGAAAACCCCTTGCCGTCGGACTGGGCGATGATGCTTTCGATGCGCGACCACCTGTCCACGGTCGGCGGCCCCTTCTGTGTCGACGATTCGGTCTGTTGCACCAGGTTCGAAGTGTCGAAACCCGCCTGGCGCGAATGCACGGCGTTGGCCTTCGCAGCCTCGTCGAGCTCCCGGCGCGCCGCCTCGATCTTCTGGCGGTGCTCCTCGATGAGCGCCTTGCGCTGGGCCATGTAGGCCGGCAGTTCCCGCAGGGTGGGCACCTTCTCCATGAGATCGACGGCCGGCGGCTCCTCCTGCACGGCCGAGCCGAAGCCCGAGGACCTGAACGCGATCTTCATGCGCTCACGCTCGTGTTCGACGCGCGCCTGCATGTTGCGCTGCATCGGCGATGGCTCGTATTGCGCGTCCAGTTCGGGCCACGGACCGATGATCGGCTCCGGCAACAGCAGGTCGTCGCGCATGCCGTAAAGCGCGCGGTCTTCCGACTCGCAGCGCAGCGCCAGCAGGTCCCGCCAGGCATCGAGCCCCTGGGGCGGCACGGCCGCCTCCTCCATTGCGATCATGGCGTGCGTGACGTCTGCCGCGTCGTCCTGCTCGACTTCCACGAAGCCGTGGTAGATCAGGCCCACGCGCTCCAGGTGCGGAAAGAACCAGGCGGTGGTCAAGCGCATCGGTACGTCGTGCAGCGTGCCTTCGTCGAGCTTCACGCTGTTAATCGGGCCGCGCACGACGATGGCGCGGGCGCGCCAGTCGGGCAGCCGGCCGTGCAACACCGTGCGGTCGGGGTGCAGGTTCCACAGCTCGAACTCCGCGCCAGCGAGTTCACCGTCGTCGCGCCCGAACCATTGGTCCGGCGGCGCGACATTGAAGAATGCCCAGTCCATGTCCTTCGCGTAGCCGGGATAGAGATGGTTCTGCCAATGCTCGTCGTACTGGCGGCCCAGCCGGTCCGCACGTGGCGGCCGCGTGGCCTCGACAGGACCGAATCCCGCGGGCTGCACGGCTTGGTCGGGGCTATGCACGCGGGCGTGCGGGTACTCGATGTTCGCGAGGCGCTGTACCTGAACGCCGCCGACCTGCTCGGGCCCATGCCCGATGCCCCCCGGGTTCTCGGCGAACCCCGGACCGCCGAAGGCATGGCCCCAGTCGATGCGCATCGATTCGTAGGGCTGCGGGGCGCTCGGCCTGCCATCGACCCAGAAGCGGTCGCCGAAGACCAGCAGGTCCTTCTGTCGTTTGCCGACGCGGACACGGACCGCGCATTGCGTCTTGTCATGCTCCCGGCGGGTATGGGCCGCGCCCGTGACGAGGAATTCCGGATGCAGCTTGGGCATGCCCTGGTCGAACGCACCGTCGATGCCGACCTCTTCGCCGAAGATCTTCCAGCACTCCGGCTCCGGGATGAGCCGGGCATTGCTGCCGAGACGATCGGTCATCGCGATGGCGGTTACGGCCAGCCAGTGGCGTCCGTCGTTGGCGAAGGGCCGGGTCAGCATGCCCAGACGCAACGGTTTGATGATTTTCATGCGTCGATCGTGGAGGGAATTTCGAGCTGCGTGCGGTCGCGGTCCACCGCCACGCGCAGCGTCGGGTCCTTGGCGTAGACGATGGGCAGCGGGCGACCGCCCGAGAAGTTGGCCAGCAGTTCCTGGTCGATGAAGGTCCGCAGGGTCACGCGATGGTTCTCGCCGTCCGAATCCGTGAACGCGATCAGCAGTTCCGCGGCCGCCATGTTCGGCGAGTCTCCGCGCCAGGTCACGAGGCGGAAGCCGGGCCGGGCCAGGGCCAGGATCTGGGCCGTTGCGCGCGCGCCGTCGTGGCGCAGCGCTTCCCACTCCTCTTCCTCCCAGACATGCGCCTGCTTGGTCGCGCTGCCGGCGCGAAAGACGCGCGAGCTGCCGAAGGTCGACACCATCAGGACCGCGACGCCGAGGACGGCGACCGTTATTTCCATCCATCTCATGATCTGCATGCGCTGCGACTGCCTCCTGGTGGCTTCATTTCTCGACGTCGAGTGCACTCTTGACGTACTGCACCGCTCCGGCAGCGATCAATATGGGGTCGAGCCAGAAATGGTAGTGGCCGAGTTCCTGCCTGCTGATGGCCTGCACCCAGTTGACGGCCGAGATGTTCACGAACGCACTTCTCTGCAGCAGCGTGTTGCGCACCGCCAGTTGGATCTTGGTCGCGTAGGAGTCGGCCGAGGCCCCCACGAACAGCGCCTGGTGGCCGATGCCTTCCTTAACCGCATGGAGCCACCACTTTGCGTCCACCGAGTTGACCGTCTTGACCGGCGTGTTCTCGACATCGACGCCGGTCACGTTGATCTTGAGGGTGCCTGGCACATTGATCGTATGGTTGCTGCCGGACAGATGAAGAACGGTCGGCGCGAAGATCACTTTCGGCCCGGTCACGGTGGTGAGTTTGGTTCCCTGCACCAACGTCATGTCAATCGCGTTCACCACTTCCACCCGGCCTGCCCCGGTGATGCGAATGTCCGCCCCGCTGACCAGGCGCAGCACGCTGCCATTGATCGTCACCAGCACTTCGCCGTTGATGGTCTCGGTGATGCCGCCGGTGACCGTGCGCGTCTCCCCGCCGGTGATGGTCTCGGTCGCTCCGCCCGTGATCGTGCGTTCCTCGCCGCCCGTCACCGTCTCGGTCGCGCCGCCCGTCACCGTGCGCTCCTCGCCCCCGTCGATCGTCTCCACCGCCCCGGCGGTAATGTGCCGCTCTTCCCCCGACTCGTAGGTCGCCGACTCGTGCCCCTTGATCAGCGTGGTGCGCGTCTTGTCGGTCGTGTGCGTCTCATCGCCTTCCACCTCCACGTCCAGGTTGCGCTCGGCGTGCACCAGGATCTGCTCGGCGCCCATCTTGTCCTCGAACACGATGGCGTTCGCATTCGCGGGCGAGCCGCCCTTGGTCGAGCGCGAGACGATTCCGCTCTTGGTCGCCTCGCCCGGCAACGCGAACGGCGGCATCTGGTCCGCGTTGTAGACACGGCCGACGATGATGGGACGGTCGACACGGCCCGCGATGAAATCGACCACCACCTCCTGCCCGATGCGCGGCACGTGCACGGTGCCGTAGCCTTCGCCCGCCCAGGCCTGCGAGACGCGCACCCAAGCCGAGCTGTTCTCGTTGCGCTGGCCTTCGCGGTCCCAGTGGAACTGCAGCTTCACCCGCCCGTACTCGTCGGTCCAGATCTCCTCGCCCTGGGGACCGACCACCGTCGCGGTCTGCGGCCCGCTCGTGCGTGGCATCGGCGTCTGCCGCGGTGCGCGATACGGATCGTCCGCTGGCTGCGCGACGAAATCGAAACCGTACGTGCCCGGTGCGCCTCCCGTGGCGTAGCCGCCCTCGCGCAGCGAGTAGGCGACCGAAACGATCAGGTGCTCGCGGTTGTCGTCCCCGCGCGGCGCGTTGCGCATGTTGAACTTGGCGCCCGGCGCCATGCCGCGCACCGTGGCATGGCCGGCGCTGCGCGAGGCCAGCGACTGCGCTTCTTCCAGCCGCACGCGCGCATAGTGCTCGGCCTGTCCGGCGTCGACGTATTCCCCGAGCCACTCGTACGCGTCGTAGCCGGCGTTGTCGTGCGCGCGCGGCAGGCTGCGCGCGCCGCCGAGGTCGGCCTTGGGCGTGGTGAAGTTGAAATCGCCGACCGCGTAGCTTCCCGTGCGGACCTCTTCGGTCGCCTGCCAGTCGTCGATGACCTCCATGTCCTCGCCGATGTCGCGGTCGGCCGCGAAGTAGTCGATGGTCTCGTAACCCGGCATCGGCTCGTGCGCGCCCGCATCGTCGGCCAGCACCAGCGTATGGCGGCCTTTCTCGTGCCTGAACCAGTAGTAGATGCCTTCCAACTCCATCAGCCGGCTCACGAAATCGAGGTCGCTTTCGTTGTATTGCGCACAGTACTCCCACTGCCGGTAGCTGCCGCTCAGCTTCTTCTCGAACGCGAAGCCGTAGGCGCCGAACACGTCCTCAAGGATGTCCACGACCGACTTGTTCTGGAAGATCCTGCTGCCGCTGGAGAACGACAGGTACCAAAGCCAGGGGCGCAGCACGGCGCGGTAGATCGTGTAGCGCGAAGTGCCCCCTTCTCGCCCGACCTTCGAGAACCGCACCACCTGACCATCGAGGAAGCGCGGACCGCCGACTGCAGTCTTGATCTCCAGCGACAGCGGCTTTCCGAGCAGCGACTTCGGATCGATCGCCACGTCGGTGCTGAGCAGTTCGACCTCGAACTCGTAGGGCCGTGAAAGGCTCTCGATGCCTTGCATCGAGCGCAGCAGCAGTCGGTCTTCGCCCAGCGGAGTGTGGGTCTTCACGATGCGGTCCATGGGCTCGGAAACTCCTGGTGGGTGGATATGCAGGGCCGGCCGCAATGCAGCAGGATCATTTCTTCTTCGTCATGTAGACGCACGATAGGTGCAGCTTGCAAACGCCGATGTTCAGTCCCTTCTTCTTCGAACTGCGCGCCGAGGTCTCGAACTTGATCGGCGCGTCGAGCAGGAAGGTCGTCGCCCTGTTGGTGAACCAGCCATTGATCTGCGTGTTGATCGCGCAGGCCTGCAGCTTCATCCCATAGAAATCGGTCGCGAGAACGAGCGCCCGCACGGTCTGGTTGGACCACCGCAGGAAATTGCACTTGAGCCACGTCTCGTCGGACACGTTGAGGATCGTGTGGGGCGATCTGGTGATGCTCACCGTCGCGTCGATCGTGTAGGTGCTCGTGGTGTCGATGTGCTGCGTCGTGTGATAGGTGATCAGCGGCGCGACCACGATCTTCGGGCCGGTGACCGTGGTGCAGTCGGTCCCGTTCACCTGCTTGATGTCCATCGCAGTAACCGTCTCGATGCGCCCGCTGCAGGTGATGCGCAGATCCGAACCGCTCAGCAGCCGGATGCTGTTGCCGTTGACCGTCAGCGTCACGCCGCCATTGACCGTCTCGGTCAGGCCGCCGGTGACCGTGCGCGTCTCCCCGCCGGTGATGGTCTCGGTCGCT
>NZ_JARXVG010000002.1 GCF_029892485.1 Variovorax boronicumulans | reverse complement strand
ATCAGCGCGATGATGTCCACGGCGACCACCGACTGCTGGCCGTTGCGCGGCGTGTCGGCCGAGAGGAAGCGGGTGGTGCCGTAGCCGCGCAGGTAAGGCACGATCACGCGGAAGCCCGCGGCGGCAAGTTGCGGTGCGACGTCCACGAACATGTGGATGTCGTAGGGCCAGCCGTGAAGAAGGATCACCGGCGCGCCATTGGCCGGACCGGCCTCGAAGTAGCCGATGTTCAGACCGTTGGCCTCGATGCTCTTGAGCGGCTCCAGGCGCCGGGCGCTGCCCGCGGCGGTGCCGGCGGATTGCGCGAAGGCGGGCACGATCGAGGTCATCTGGGCGGCGGCCACGCCGAGCGCGGCCTTGGCGAGGAAAGAGCGGCGAAGCAAAAGGGAGGAAGCGGTCATCGGGATCTCCTGGAATCTGAAGTTGGGGTGGTGGCACTCCGTGGGCGCGGTCGTTGCCGATCTGGCGTGGGCTTTGCGGAGTGGTGAAGCGATTGTTCGGAGTCGAGCGGCCCGGCGCGCGGATTGCGTATGCCTCTGTATCTGGGCCGCGTTCGCCAACAATAAATTTCAATACCGGGATGGGGGCGAACGCGTCAACGCGCGAGCCGCGTGAACACGCAGTCCTGGTTCTTCACGAGCGCCGGGTGGCAGGCGAAACAGGTCCGGTGCTGCGCCAGATCGACGGGCTTGCCGTTGACGCCAGAAGCCCGGGTCCAGCCCGGTTGTGCATGCGTCAGCGCGGCGCCGAAGGTCTTCGCAACCCCCGTTCGACGACCTCCACTCGCGCGCCAAGCGCCTCGTAGTGGCGAACCAGGTAGTCCTTCGCCGCGCCGCTGACGTTGTCGACCAGCAGCGGCAAGGGCAACTGGTGCTTGAGCTTCAGCAGGCCTGCGCCCGCCAGATGCTTGTAGTCCTGATGCGCCTTGAGCGCGGTCAGCACCTGCAGGGGCTGCGCGCCCAGGTCGGTCAGATGCACCGTATAGAAAAGGACCTTCGACGGAGCGTCTTCCGGTGGCTCCGGCGCCTCGACCTCGATGCGCTCCATCAGCATTCGAAGATTCGGGTACAGCGGCTGCGGCGACCAGCGGCCGCTCCCGTGCCAGTCCCAGAGCACCGGCACTTCGGGCTGGCTGATGTCGCCGATCAACGGATCGCCATTGGCGTTTTGCAGGACCACCCAGTGCGACTGCCACTGGCCCGTTTCCACGGCGTCGCTCCACACCAGGTGCTCCGGCGTGCTCGCCTCCTGGTCCAGGATGAAGCGGTAGCCCTCCATTTCCGCCAGGAGGCCAGGCACATCGACAGCGCCAGAGCCGGTGAGATCGCCGCGCCAACCCTCGCGCCAACTCGGCTCGTCCAGCACGAGCGACCGGGTCCCCATGCTGCGACACCAGGCGAACCAGTCCTGGATCGGCGCAGGCAAGGGTGGCAAGGCGAATCGGGTTGCCAGCGATGTCCGGATGGCTGCCCGGCTGGGCCAGTTGTCGCGTGTCAGTGCCATTGAATGCCTGGAGATTCCCGCAGCGTGCTGCCGCTATCGGCGGGATGTTGCCATAGGCCTGGCCCCGTGCGTGTGCGCCTGTATCGCGCTTCGCCGGTCAACGCGCTACCTTGTGTTGACGGCGCCTTGCATGCGCACGGTGGCGCGGTGCGGGCGCCCGATGGCCCGTGTCGCGCTCAGCGGATGTACTTGCCGCCGCTGCGCGCCAGCGTGAGGTCGGTGAAGTGCGAGCCGCCGCGATCTTCGCGGTCGATCGTCAGATCGAACCCGCCCAGGTTGAGATGGCCGAGGTTCTGCATGGCCGCGAGCATGGTCGCGCGCGACGGCGCGCCGTTGATCCGCCGCAGCCCTTCGACCAGGACCTGCGCGCTGACGTAGCCCTCCAGGCTCCAGTAACCGATGCGGGTGTCGTTGGCCGCCTTCATCGCCTCCCGGTACTTGCCCACGATCGGAAACGAACCCACCGTCCATGGGTAGGGCATGACCTGGGTCACTGCAATGCTCACGCCCTGGGCTGCGAGTTCGCCGAACACATCGCCCGCGGAGGAGATCGTGTAGAAGGTCGGCGAGCCGCCTTGCTTGCGGATTTCGCCGATCAGGTCCGCGCACATCTTTCCGGGGCAGAACATCACGACGGCCTGAACCTCCTTCGGCTTGAGTTCTTCGGCGGCCTTCTTCAGGTCGACCTTGCCGGGCGGCTGGTTGACGGCGGCAAAGAACTTCTGGCCGCTCTTGCCGAGCAGCCCCCCCATGTGGTCGAACATCACCTTGGATTCGGGAATCTCCAGCGAGAAGAACCCGATCCGCTTGATGCCCAGCACCTGCAGGTGCGAGGCGATGTGGCTGGTCTCGTCCTTGAAGCTGCTGCGAACATTGAAGACGTAGTCGTTGCCCGGCTGCCTGAGGCTGCTCACGCCGGTGGCGGGCGCAATGAACGGCACGCGGTTTTCGACGGCGACCTGCGCACCGGCCACCGAGGCCGGCGTGTTCACGAAGCCGAAGAGGCTGATCGCGCCTGCATCCACCAAGGTCCTGGCATTCGCGGCGGCACGCTCCGGCACGTACATGTCGTCCAGCGTGCGCAGTTCGATGAGGCGTCCCTTGATGCCCCCGGCCCGGTTCACCTGGTCGATGTAGAGCCGGGCGCCGCCGACGAACGCCGTTCCCGCCGCGGCGGCAGGGCCGGTGAGAGGCGCCGACTGGCCGATCAGGATCTTCTCCTGCGCCGAAGCGGCCAGCGTGACGGTCAAGGCAACAAGGGCGAGCAGGGTTTTCATTGATGAGGAAGGGTGGCTGCGTGGCGGAATGAAACGAACGGACACAATTGTTCGCAGCCCTGTGTGTTTTCGAACAGCGCGAAAAATGAGATGCAGCCGCTCATATTTCCGCGCAATCGCGAAAGAACCTGCCCGCTTCCTCAGTAGGTGACGGTCACCGTGATGATGTTGCTGTAGGCGCCCGGCACTACATACTGCCCAACCGGAATGCGTCCATAGACCGTGTAGTTGTTCGTCACCGATGTGCCGCCCAGCGAAGCCAGCGCGTCGTAGCTGTCGCTGGCTCCTGCAGCGCCCCACACGAGGGTCCGTGCATTCGTGGTGTAGAGGTTGTAGGGCAGCGACCCGCCGCTCGGGCCTGCCAGTCGTCGGTCGGCGATGGTGCCGCCCGCGCCAGCGTCGAGGCCGATGGTGTAGGACAGCCTCACCAGAATCCCCAGCCCGGTGATGGTGCCGACAACCTTGATGGTCGTGGTGTTGTCCGCAGGCGTGGCGTTGGCCGGGTTGTAGTTTCCGAACGCCAGCGGCTGCGACACGCTCACCGTCGCACTGCAGCTGAACAGGCCGACGCCCGTGCATGCGGCATCCGCGTCGTGCATGCCCAGCAGGCCGGCCAGCCCGAGGACCAGCGCAGACGTGCTGCGTGCAGTGCGCTTCATGGTCGCGGCGACGGAACGGGCAGGCATCGGTAAGGGCCTATGGAGGGCAGTGCGCCCGAGCGGTCGATCTCACCGAGCGTGAAGCGGCAGTGCCCCTTCGTCCAGCGGGCCTCGAAGCTTTCGCGGGGCTGCGGATCGTCGATGGCGAGCTGGCCGTTGAAGCCCGTGATGAGCAAGGTGCCGCGCGCCGGGCGCAGCACGTCGATGCCTGCGGGCAGTGGGCTGCCGTCGGGCAGCAACACCGTGGCGGTCGCCAGCATTCCGCGCGAGATGTCGAAGCTGGCCTCGGCCACGCCCTTGTAGCGCGGCACCACGCGCAGCACATCGCTGCGCACCTGCGCCTCGATCGGCAGGTCGCCGTTGTCGATGCTGATGTGGTTGGGCTCGTACGCGCGCAGGCCGGAGACGACGGCGCGCCCCTGGCTGTCGGTGGTGGTCCAGGGCAGGTTCTCGCGGTAGACCTTCACGCCCGCGGCGCCGGGCACCGTCACCAGCGCGAACGCGTCGTCGGACTGGCGGGTGGCAAAGGCCACGCCTCCCGCGTAGCCCACGGCACCGCTGGCGCGCACGCGCAGCGCGCCCTGGCCCTGCGCGCGTGCCGCTTCGGCGGAGAGCTGGCCGTAGCGGCCGCGGTAGTCGACGCCCGCCTCGGTGCGCGCGTTCTCGCCATCGGCGGCGCGCAGCCGCCAGCCCCAGCCGGTGTCGCTGGGCGGCTGCTGGCTCATCTCGGCCACGGCCGAATGCCTGCCGGGGTTCTGCTGCTGCAGCGAGAGCGAGGCATTGCGGCCGTCGCCGAGCGCGAGGCTCAGGCTGAGGCCGACCGATGTGGTGGAACGCCGGTCATCCTGGCGCGTGTGGGCCAGGTAAGTCCCGAGCCAGGCGCCGCCGCCGACGCCGATCGACCAGCTGGCCGTGGTCACGCCCACGCGCTCGCCGGTGTTGTAGTGCAGCCGGGTGTGGCTGGCGCCCAGCGTGCCGTAACGGCCCAGCGAGCGGCCCGCGAACAGCTGGCTCTGGCTATCGACGTGCACCGGGCTGTCCTGCCAGGCGATCTGCGTGAAGCCGCGGCTGGCCACCTGCCGGCTGGCGGAGAAATTCCATTCGTCGCTGCTGCGCGTGTAGGCGGCGCGCCAGAGGCGCCCGGTGCCGCCGTCGCTGCTGCGGCTGGCGGCGCCATGCAAGGCGAACTCGCCCACCGTGCCCCATACCCAGGTCAGGCCGGCGCCCGCCGTCTGGCTGCGCGAGCCGGCTTCGCCGCGCACCTCGACCGTGGCGCTGTCGTTCAGGCCCTGCCGCCAGCTGCCGGCCACGAAGGGCGGCCCGTAGTCGAAGCTGCGCTCGCCGTAGCGAAGGCGCGTCCAGCCCGCTTCGAGCGAGTAGTCGGTCAGCCCGGCACGCAGCAGGTTCGAGCTCACGTAGTAGGGCGTGGTCACGGTGCGCTGCACGCCCAGGGCGTCGGTGACCGCGAAGCGCATCTCGCCCGCGCCGGTGAGCACCGGCACCTCGGAGATGGCGAACGGTCCGGCGTCGACGCGGCGCTGGTAGCGCAGCGTGTCGTTCACATAGACCTCCACCGCGGAAGGCACGGCCGCGCCGCCGCGCAAGGTCGGCATCGGGTAGCTGATGTAGCCGGGCTGCAGGCCGAAGCGGGTGCCGAACTGCACGCCGCCGAAACGAAAGGGCGTGGACCATGCCGATGCCTGCGTGATCGCATCGCCGACCGTGAGGCGGGTCAGGCGGTCGGGGTCGTCGCGGCGGAAGTAGCTGTCCAGGCGCGTGGTCCCGGATCTGCCGAACACGGAGCGCCCGGCGACGAAGCTCGTGCCCGCCAGCCCCCACTCGCCCGAGGTCGCGGCATCGAAGTAGCCCGAGGCGCGGCTGCCCTCGCGGTCATGCTGCAGCACGAGGTCGTAGTTGAGGAAAGCGCCGAAGGCCGAGGCCGACAGCGGCGGGCGATCGCTTGCATGCGTGAGCACCGTGCCGGCGGTGAAAGCCTCGGCCGGCACCGTCAGCTCCACGCTCTGCGCGCCTTCGTCGAGCCGCAACTGCGCGCCGGGCAGCGTGCGCAGGTCGTAGTAGTTCGTCTCTCCGCGCCGCAGGGCCGGCGCGGCAGGCCGCACCAGGCGCCAGGCGGCGAGGTCGGTTTCGGCGGCCAGCAGTTGCGGGCCGCGCCGAAGCAGCGGGCGCGGCGCCTGCTGCGCCTGGCCATTGATGCGCACTTCCAGGATCGCCGGTTGCGCATCGTCGATGGCTCCGGCGGCAACTTCCGCCGGTTGGGCCTGCGCGCAGGCGACCCGCAGGCCCAGCCAGCCGCAGCACGCCCAGACGCTAGCGCGGCATGGCAGGCCCACGGGGCACCAGCACGGTAGCGTTGACGGTGGACAAGGCCTCGGGTGCATCGGTGACCGCCTCGATGTGCAGGCGCGTATCGGGTGGAAGGGCGGGCAGATCGAGCTCGATGCCGATCGACTGCCCGGCCAGCGCGTAGTGGGAGAGGCTCTTTCGCAGCAGTTCACCGCCGCCTTCGCGGCGCACCACCAGCTGCGTGACCTGGATGTGCTCGCTGCCCTGGTTGTCGAGCATGAGCCTGTAGCCGCGGCCGCCCGCGCCGCCTGCCAGCAGGCGCCATTGCAGCGACTGCCGCAGCTGCAGCGGCGGCACGAAGATCGGAACGCCGATGCGCAGCAGCGTCTGCACCTTCGGGCCTTCGCCGCCGTCCTGCGCCAGGGCCTGGTCGCGCGGCAACTGGCGAAGAAACACACGGTAGCTGCGCTCGCCAGCCTCGGCGGGCACCTGCAGCCCCAGCCGCACGATCTGCCGGCCGCCCGGCGGCAGGCGGAAGATGGCCGGGTTGACCAGCACGTCGCGCGTGGGCCGGTACACGTCGCGCCCATCCTCCTGCGACCAAGCCAGCACCTCGGCCTGCACCGCGACCTCACCCTCGTCGCTGTTGCCCATGGTGAGCGAGGCCACCGGTCTCTCCGGCGTCAGCACGATGCGCAGCGGCGCCACGCTCAGGCTGGCGGCCAGCGCGCCGGGGGACACCAGCACGCACGGCAGCAGGGCAGACCACAGCAGGAAGGTGCGGCGCATGCCGCGGGTGACTGCGATCAATCTGTTGTCAATTGGTGATCAGTAGGTCAGCGTGAGCGTGATGGTGTCGGCATAGTCGGTCGCCGCCGCCGCGGTGTACTGCGCCGTGGGAATCTGTCCGTAGATGGTCTGTACCTGGGGCAGCCCGGTGCCGGTGTAGCCGGTGGCGGAAGTGCTGTTGTCCCAGTTGGTCGTGTGCCCGACTTCCTTGAAGAGGCCGTAGGCCAAGGTTTTGTGGCCGGCCGCCGCCGTGGGGCTGGTCATGGCGCGCGCGGTGATCGTCGCGCCCGCGCCGGCGCCCGCGTCCAGCCCGAGCGAATAGGGCGTGCCGAAGGTGCAGGTCACGCTGAAGGTGGTGGTGCCGGCCAGCGCCGTTGCGGCTGCGGGGTCGTAGTTTCCGAAGGCCAGCGTGGCGGGGGTCGTCATCAGGCAGGCCTTGAGCACCGTGGCCGTCACCTGGAAGGTGGTGGTCGCGGTGACGGCCTGGGCGGAAGTCATGACCGCGAGCGGAGCAAGAAGCACGCTGGCGGGCAACGCGATGCGGGCGGCGGCAAGGAGAAGGGGGCGGAGGGTGTGGCGCATCGGGTTGACCTTTCATGGACGACAGCTTCGTTCTAACCTGTTACGCAGTATTGCGAAGCGGGGTCATCCCTGTCGTCCAAAAGCCGCTGCAGTACGTTGGTTCCCGTGCCGCGCGAAGACGAATGATTTGGGCCTACTTCCATCGCCGGGCGCCTTCGTTGAGCTCCCCATGAACAGCTTGCGAGCCTTGACTTGGCACACGTCCAAAGGACACTCACGAGATGACCATCACCATCACCGCCTTCGAACGGTCGCCCGACGGCGGCAAGGGCCTGGCGCGCGACACGCGCGTGCGCTGGGCGCTGGAGGAGGCCGGCCTGCCTTACGAGGTGCGCCTGGTGTCCTTCCGCGCGATGAAGGAGGCCGCGCATCTGGCGCTGCATCCCTTCGGCCAGATCCCCACTTATGAGGAAGGCGAGCTCGCGCTGTTCGAGACCGGCGCCATCGTGCTGCATATCGCCGAGCGCCACCAACCGCGCCTCTTCCCCGCCGACGCCAACGCAAGGGCGCGCGCCATCGCGTGGATGTTCGCGGCCCTCAATACGGTCGAGCCTCCCATCCTCGACCTTGTCACCGTCAAGTTCGCGGAAGGCGACAGGCCCTGGAAAGCCGAGCGCCAGCCCCTCGTCGAGGACCGGGTGCGCATCCGGCTGAACCAGCTGGCCGCACGCCTGGGCGACGGCGACTGGCTGGACGGCGGCTTCAGCGCGGGCGACCTGCTGATGGTGTCGGTGCTGCTCCGGCTGAGGCCGTCCGGCCTGCTGAACGAGTTTCCGAGCCTGGCCGCCTATGTCGCTCGCGGCGAAGCGCGGCCGGCCTACCAGCGGTCGTTCGCTGCGCAGCTGGCGATCAATGCTGCGCCCTTGGCGGTGGGATGATGGGGCGGCGATGGTGAGAACGGAGGGATGCGCAGCATGACCTCCGACCAGGAGAACGCGACAATTTGGCCCGAATTCATGAGTGCTCTGGAGCCGGAAGCATGAGAGAGCACAGTTGCTGCTGCCGCGCCAACAGACGTCGCAATGCGGAAACCGTCGAGCGATCTGCCGGCATCAATTTCCGCCTGGTCCGGGGAGTAGTCCGGATGGGCCGGCCAGGGCCGAAGCTACGACGTCAAGCTAAACGAACTGCGAGGTCGGCTGACGAACGGCGCAAGCCTCCAGTTTCGAATGAGCAACTTGGACGTTGCTGAACTTTTGTGGCGCAAGCCTGGCCAGGTTCGAACCCGGTCTCCTTCTGACCACTCACCCGACTCATCACAAGGAACATCTTGATCCTTCGCATTCGTTCTGTCCTCATGGCCTGCGCCTTGGGCGCCACGGCGCTGGCTGCTTCCGCACAGGTAAAAATCGGCTTTGTCGGCACGCTGTCCGGACCGGCGGCGGCGTTCGGGCAGGAGCAGTACGACGGCTTCATGCTGGCGGTCGAGCAACGGCACGGAATGCTCGGCGGCGTGCCCGTGACGGTCATCAAGCAAGACGATCAGCACAACCCCGAGCTCGGGGCGCAGCTCGCGCAGAACCTGATCGAGAAAGACAAGGTCAGTTTCATCACCGGCGTGACCTTCTCCGACGTGATGATGGCAATGGCCAAGCCGATGGCCAGATCGGGCATGTTGTTCGTCGGCTCGAATGCCGGCCCGGCGTCGATTGCCGGCAAGCGGTGCAACAGCAAATTCTTCTTCACCTCGTATCAGGACGAGTACCAGGCCGGGATCGTGGGGCGATACGCAGTCGATCAGCGCTACTGGAAGACGCTGTTCCTGGCGCCGGACAGCCCCTCGGGCCAGGACCAGCTGCGGGGCTTCAAGCGTTACTACTCGGGCGAGGTGGTCAGCGAAATCCACATCCAGCCCGACCAGACCGACTACGCGGCAGCGCTGGCGCAAATCAGGCGCGTCGCTCCCGATGCGGTGGTTGCCTTCTTGCCGGGCGACATGGGCGTCAACTTCATCCAGCAGATGAATCGCTCGGGCCTCCTGAACAAGGTGCCCCTGCTGACGGTCGGCACGGTCGATGGCACGACGCTGCCGCTGCTCAAGGATGCCGCGCTCAATGTGGTGTCAGGCGCGGTCTGGGGCCCCGACCTGCCGAGCCCGACGAGCAAGGCTTTCGTTGCCGCCTTCGAAAAGAAGCATGGGCGCATTCCATCGCAATACGCTGCGCAAGGTTTCGATGCGGCGCTCTTGATCGACAGCGCGCTGAAGGAGACCAAGGGCGCTGTCGCCGATCGCGATGCTTTGCGCAACGCACTGGACGCGGCCAACTTTTCTTCGGTGCGCAGTGGCTTCAGGTTTCTACGCAACGGTTTTCCGGTTCAGGACGGGCACGTCTTCGTTGTTGCGAAGGACGCGCAGGGCCGCGCGTCTCTCAAGCGGATTGCCACGCCGCTGAAGGGGAATCCTGACTGGTACTGGAACGAGTGTCGATAGGGTTGTTGTTCTCACCGGCAGGCGAGATTGGCCTATCGATGAGATGAGATTCGGCCGCCGTGCCAACGAAGTTCTGCAATGGGGTCTCTGAGACTCGCAACATTGCCCACTGCAAACATCTGCGCAGCTCTCTCCAAACAGAGTCACGCGAGATCAGCCCTCGCCGGACTCCTGAGCAAACTCACCGCACTCCCGCCCAGCGCAGCCAAAGCCGCCACCGCCAGGCCCCAATGCACCGCGCCGTGGGACGGCAGCAGCCCGAACATCAAGCTCATCAACAGGCTGCCGAGCGTCAACCCGGTGAGCCGTGCGGTGCCTTGGGCGCCACCGGCCGCGCCGCTGCGTTCCCTGGGGGCCGAGAGCAGCATGTTCTGGTTGTTGGGCGTCTGGAAAAGACCGAAGCCGAAGCCCGCGAGGCTGGTGAACACCGCGATCGGCAAGGCTGCGTTGCCGTGTATCGGCCAGAAGGCACAGAGGGCCAGGCCGCTAGCGAAGCAGGCGCTTCCGGCCGCGCACAGCCAGGCGCTCGGCACGCGCTGGGCCAGGCGTGCCGACAGCGGCGCAGCCAGCATCACCGCCAAGGGCCAAGGGGTCATCAAGAGGCCGGCGGTCACTGCGCTCTGGCCGAGTTCGTGCTGGATGTAGAACGGCAGCGCCACCAGGGCGGCCATCTGGCCGGTGAAGCAGCACACGGAGGCGATGACCGAGATCCGGAACGAGTGCACGCGCAACAGGTCGAGCGGGATCAACGGTGCCGCCTTCGGCATCTCGCGCCGTACCAGCAGCACCATGCAAACGGCCGACAACACGAGCAACGCGCCGCCGTGCAACGGATGCACCACCAGCCGGTCGCTTCCCAGTACTAAAGAGGCGAACATGCCCGCGTTGAGCGCGATGCTCCACACGTCGATGCGGCGCAGCACCGAGCGCGGTGGGCTGGGCAAGCCTGCGCAGGCGGCCAGCACGAGGAGGCCGATCGGCAGGTTGACCGCAAAGAGCCAGGGCCAACTCGCCGAAGAGAGTATGAAAGCGCCAAGGGTGGGGCCCGCCGCTGACGCGGCCGCAACCGCGAGCGCATTCCAGGCAATAGCGCGCGCCAGCAATCGACGCGGATAAGTGAAGCGCAAGAGCGCCAACCCCAGCGGCATCACGGCCGCGGCGCCCAGCCCCTGAAGGCACCTCGCAGCCACAAGCCATGGCAGCGACGGGGCCAACGCGCACAGCACCGACGCCGCGGTGAACAGCGCCACGCCGCCAGCGAACACGCGCCTGTATCCGAACCGCTCCCCGACAGCGGAAGCCGGCAACAGGAACATGACCACGGCCAGCTGGTAGGCAGTGATGATCCAGACGGCATCGGCCGGTGTCGCCTGCAGTTGCTGGGCAATGGCCGGCAGCGCGATGTTCGCGATGGCGCCGTCGAGCACCACCAGCACACCCCCGCCCAGGATGGCGGCAACGGCTGCGAAGCGCCGCGGCAGTGGCAGGCCATCGGTGTCGTGCACTGCGCTTGCGTCGTTCACCGCCTTGGTTTCGACGGTGCGGGCAACGGGAGAAGAAGAGTTCGGTCGAAGCGTGGAAGACAACATGATTGGGCAACTCGGGAAGGCACGCTCTATCGCGTCAGATCAGCTTAGGACTGCGCCTGTGGCTTGCCCAGCGCGTGGCGCGCAGCTTGTCCCTGCATGCGGCGCCTGTCGAAACCGATGCGGCCGTGCTAGGTTCGGGCATGTCCGCAGATACCGATCTGAACCTGCTGTTTGCGCTGAACGCACTTCTGTCCGAAGGCAGCGTCGCGAAGGCCGCCGAGCGCCTGGGCCTGAGCGACTCGGCCATGAGCCGGGCGCTCGCGCGCTTGCGGGAATCGACAGGCGACGAGCTGCTCGTGCGCGCAGGTCGCGCCATGGTGCTCACCCCGCATGCGCTGGCCCTGCGCGACCGCGTGAGAGAACTGGTGCAGGAGTCGCGCGCGGTGCTTCAGCCTGCCGGCGCGGGCATGGACCCTCGCACGCTCCAGAACCTGTTCACCATCCGGGCCAACGACGGCTTCATCGAGGCTTTCGCGCATCAGCTGGTGGCGCGCGCCGCGCACGAGGCGCCCGGCGTTCGCCTGCGCTTCGCGCCCAAGCCCGACAAGGACGTTCGACCGCTGCGCGAAGGATTGCTCGACCTGGATGTCGGCGTTCTCGGCGAGTCGGGCCCCGAGGTGCGCGTGCAGACGCTGTATCGCGACCGATTCATCGCGGTGGTGCGACAGGGCCATCCGCTGCTCGCCGAACCCGGGATCACTGCCGAGCGCTACGCCGCCTGCGACCACGTGGTCACATCGCGCCGCGGCCGGGCCGTGGGGCCCGTGGACGATGCGCTCGCAGCGATGGGCCTGGTGCGCAACACCGCGGTCGTGGTGCCCAACTTCAGCACCGCCTTGTCGATTGCAGCCGCGACCGATCTGGTGGCATTGATACCGTCCTCGTACTTCGAGCACCTGAGGGCGCGGGGCACGCTGTGCGCGTTCCCGCTGCCGATGGCGACAAAGCAGATCACCGTGTCGCAGATGTGGCATCCGCGGCTGGATCGGGACCCGGCGCACAAGTGGCTGCGTGGGTTGGTGCTGGAGGTTTGCCGGCCGCTGAATGAATAGGAATGGTCTTGCGCTTCCTCAAACTGCTCCTCCTGATCGCCGCGACCCTCTCCCTGGGAGCCTTCGCCTTTCTGTACGGATTCAACGCGTGGCGTGCCGGACAAGTCGTCGTCTCGCGAAAAGGAAGCGAACCCTTTGTCGCGACGGCCGATGGGGCTCTTCCCATCACGTTCGCTACAGAGGTCTGGGGATGGATGATCCTCGGGGCAGCCGTTGTCTTGTGCGGCATCGCAGGCATCGTCAAGTTCATCGCCGATGCACCGGAGGAGCGACGGGCAACGCTGGCCCGCCTGGATGCAGCTCCGCCGCGCAACCATCGGGGTACGGACATCCCGTGGTCGATTGCGCTTGCGATCATCGGCTTCATCGTGGCTTTTTTCCTCTACCTGGGATTCAGAGTCCACTCCCAATAGGTTTGGGCCGACGCACAGGGCGCGCAAAGCTGCCCCCTGCCATTTCCAGGCGCCGATTCCCGCGGGCCAATGCGGGCTGGTTGCTCCAATACCATCCTCTCGTCGGCAAGGCTTGCAGGATGCAGGTCTACACCCTGGCGGCAAATGCCGGCGAACACTGGGCCAACATGTTCTTCCTCGCGTGGATGGTGCTTGGCCTGAGCTATGCGGTGTACGTGACGCTCAGGATCTGGTTCCGGGCGTAGAGCTGCCGGAGGGGGGACGAACGGCGGGGGGCGTTCGGCGCGCCGCGACACCGGCCCAAGGCTGGCAAGCGTGCGTCAGCGACACTCCCTGCTAGACAAACAAAGCACCATGCCCGACATCCAGCCCCACGACCCCCATCTCGTTCCCGCCCATACCACCGCCGCCGCCATCTCTGTCGCACGCTGGGTGGCCCAACACCACGACTTTCAGGTGGAGCAGTGCCACCTGATTCGCCGCGGACTGAACGACAACTACGCGGTGCGTTCGGCCGACGGAACCCGGTACGTGGCGCGCCTGTACTCGATCCGCCCACGTGGCGGCTTCAACGTCGATTTCGAAGTCGCGCTGCTCGCCCACCTGGAGGCCAAGGGCGTTGGGGTGGCGGCGTCGGTACCGGGGGCGAACGGGCAAGCGCATATCCAGCTGCAGTTCCCCGAAGGGCCGCGTGCGCTGGCCCTGTTCCGCCACGCAGAAGGCTCGATTCCCGAAACGCTGGACGATTTCGAACTGACCGGCCGCGCGCTGGCCCACATCCACGAGGCGGCGCGTGACTACGCGGGCCCGCCAAGTCGCTACACGCTGGACGGCCACCACCTTGCCGGCAGGACCCTTGGCTACCTCCGCTCATACCCCGAGCTGGGTTCGGATCTTTTCGAAACGTACAGCCGGCTGGCGCACCGCCTGCTCGAGGAGTTGGCTGCGGCCGAAGGCGGACTGACGCGGGTCATCTGCCACGGCGACACGCACGGCTTCAACAACCATGTGGACACGGACGCGGCCGGCACCCGTAGAACCGCGTTCTTCGACTTCGACGATGCCGGCCCGGGCTTCCTGGCCTACGACCTGGGCGTGATGCCCTGGTCGTACCTGTTCCGCAAGACCCTCAAGGAGCCCGACGACGCGCTGCGCGAGCGCTGGATGCGCTACCTGCGGGGCTACCGCGCGGGTGGCGGCGAGGTGAGCGAGCGCGACCTGGCTGCGTTGCCGCTGTTCATCCAGCTTCGGCACCTGTGGAACCTTGGCGAGGCAGCGGGGCGGCTGCATCACTGGGGGACGAATTCGGCGCCCGTGGATTGGCTGCGAAAACAGGTGGATGTGTTCGAGGCGTGGAGAGGGCTGGACCTGCGCGCCTGACCGCTTGCGGGGCCACCTGAACGGGCCACGTTGACGGGGCCCGCACGCAGGATCACCATGGCACACCGCCGCCAGCATCCGAAGGCGGCGCTCGCCGGGGAGGTCTGGTCTGCTCTGGAATCGTTGCGACGTTCTCCAGGGCATTCGTCAAGGAGTTCCCATGGCTGCAAGCGACAAGGTGTTCGCGGGCTCGATCCCGAAGTTCTACGACACGCTGATGGTCCCCCTGATCTTCGAGGCCTATGCCGTAGACATGGCCGGGCTCGTCGCGGCCTTCTCGCCGGGCGCGGTGCTCGAAACGGCGGCAGGCAGCGGCGTGGTCACGCGGGCGCTGGCGCCGAAACTCGGCGCCGATGCGCGCTACGTGGTGACCGACCTCAACCAGCCGATGCTCGACTACGCCGCCACCCGGCAGCCGGCCGACACCCGCATCGAATGGCGGCAGGCAGACGCGCTCGGCCTGCCGTTCGACGATGCCTCGTTCGATGCTGTCTGCTGCCAGTTCGGCGCGATGTTCTTCCCCGACCGGATCGCCGGCTACGCCGAGGCGCGCCGCGTGCTGAAACCCGGCGGGCACTTCGTCTTCAGCGTGTGGGACCGCATCGAAGAGAACGCCTTTGCAGACGACGTCACCAACGCGGTCGCCACGGTGTTTCCGGACGACCCTCCGCGGTTCCTCGCGCGCACGCCGCACGGCTATCACGATGTCGCGGTGATCCGCGAGGAATTGAGCCGCGCGGGGTTTGGCAGCATCGAGATCGCGACGCGCGAGAAGGTGAGCCGCGGGTCCTCGGCGAGCGCCGTTGCCACCGCCTATTGCCAGGGAACGCCGCTGCGCAGCGAAATCGAGGCGCGCGATGCCAGCTTGCTTCAGCTCGCCACGGACTGCGCGACGGAAGCGCTTGTTAGCCGCCATGGCGAAGGCCCGGTGGCCGGCAAGATCCAGGCGCATGTGATCGTGGCGGCGGGATAGCGGTCGGCCCCAGGCCGCCGCCCGGTCGGCAGTGAAATCTATTGTTGTGAAAGCAGGCCCGGATACACAGGCATACCGATTGCGGGGCCGTCGGGCTGCTTGTCTTCAAGAATCGCCTTCGTCATCCACACACCCTGAAAGTTCTCATGACGAAGACCCTGAAGATTCGAACGATGGCCGCAGCCTTGCTGGTCGCCGGCAGCACCCTGGCCCCGCATTTCGCATTCGCGCAGCAGCCTCCTGGCATCGGGCGCACCCAATCGCTGAAGCATGACCTGGCCGACCCCGGCCGCGAGGTGATCCAGGTGCGTGTGGACTTCGCGCAGGGCGCGGCGTTCGGCTTCCACTCGCATCCGGGCGAAGAGATCGCCTATGTGCTCGAAGGCACGGTGGAGTACCAGTTCGAGGGCAAGCCACCCGTCACGCTCAAGGTCGGCGATTCGCTTTTCATTTCGGCGGGCGCGGTCCACTCGGCGAAAAATGTGGGCAGCGGCAACGCGGCCGAGCTCGCGACATACCTGGTGCAGAAGGGCAAGCCGCTCGTCGTGAGCAAGTGAGCTCCCCGGGGTCCCCGTCTCCCGGACGCTTCGCTCCCGGACCGCGTTGAGCTGAAAATCCCCGCATGCCCCATGCCGTTTCCCTCCTTCGCGCCGCCCGCCTCGCGCGAAGTGCCAAGCCCTTTCTCGCACGCGGGGGCTTCAAGCGCGAGCGCTGCGAAGGCTGCCGTCTGGTGCCCACCCATTGCATGTGCGCCTTGCGCCCAGCGGTGGCCACGCGCGCGGGGGTGTGCCTGCTCATGGCCGACATCGAGCCGCTCAAGCCGAGCAACACCGGCTGGCTGATCGCCGATGTGGTCGCCGACACCTTCGCCTTCGGCTGGGCGCGCACCGAGACCGACCCGGCGCTGCTCTCCCTGCTGGGCGATCCGCAGTGGCAGCCCTATGTGGTGTTCCCGGGCCAGTACGCGGCGCCCGAGCGTGTGGTGCACACCGTTGCGTCGTCGCCCGGATCGCTGGATGGATCGGCTGCGAAACGCCCGCTCTTCATCCTGCTGGACGGCACCTGGGGCGAGGCCCGCAAGATGTTCAGCAGAAGCCCCTACCTCGATGCACTGCCGGTGCTGAGCCTGGAGCCCGAACAGATATCCCAGTACAAGCTGCGCCGCTCCGGCCGCGACGACCACTTCTGCACCAGCGAGGTGGCCGCCCTGTGCATGAACCTGGCAGGCGAACACATCGCCGAGCAAACGCTGGAGGCGTACCTGGCGGTGTTCACACACCACTATCTGCGTGCGAAGAACCAGCAGCCCATCGTGTGGGAGGGCGCTGCGCATCAGCGGCTGCGCGAGGTGCAGGCTGTGACTACTGCGGCTCCTGCGGCCCCATGAAAAACTCCACCGCCCGCGCAACCACCCACGGCACGATGACGTGGTCGCCATCGAAGGGCTGAAGCGTCAGGTCGTGGCCGCTTTCCAGCAGGCGGCGCGCATGCGGATGCGCGCTGGTCTCGATGGGCAACTGGCTGTCGGAGCGCCCATGCGCGATGAACACGCGGGGCTTGCCCGTCTGCGTGAACGCGTTCATGAAGCCCGCCGACAGCCCGATCACATGGCTCGCCACATCGCCGTTGGTCATGCCGAGCGAGAGCGCGTAGCTGCCGCCATCGGAGAAGCCGGCGAACGCGAGGCGCGCGGGGTCGATCCGAAAGTGCTGCGCCACCGTAGACAACGTACCGTCTAGCCGCTCCAGATCGGGCCCATGCCCGCCGACCACGATGTCCCACGTCGGGTACATCGATTGCGGCGCCAGCAGCAGAAAACGCCGCGCCCGCGCATGCGCCACGAAGTGCGGCAGCACCCGGTTGGCCTCGCCGCCCGCGCCGTGGAACATCACCAGCAGCGGCACCGGTGCATCGACAGGCAAGCCCTCCGGCACCACCAGCACCGCCTCCCGCCCTTCGGCGAACGAGAGGCCATGGCGCCCCGGCGGCAACGGGTCGGCAACAGGCAGGGCGCCCGGCCGGAAGGCGAGGCGGCCGGTGAGCGCGCCGCCCAGCAGGCTAGCGTCGATCATGCGGCGGCTCCCGTTCCTGGCTTCGAGGCGGAGGCACCGGCGATGCCTCGGAACACCGCGCACTGCGCAAACGCTTGCGTCGACAGCGGCAGTTCCTTGCGGCGGCAGTACTTGCTCGTGAGCTTGAGCAGCTCCTTGATGTCGCGGCCGCTCGCGCCGGCATAGTCCGCCACCAGCCGGTCGATCACCGGGTCCGGCAGATCGACGCCCAGCTGCACCGAGAGCGTGGCCCACAGCCGCCGTGCATCGTCGGGGCCCGGCGGCTGGTAGTCGATGACGGCGATGCAGCGCGAGAGGATGGCCTCGTCGATGTCACCGACACGGTTGGTGGTCATGAAGAGCAGGCCGCTGAAGTACTCCAGCGTGCGCAGGAACTCGGCCACGATCGCGTTGTGCTGCAGGTCGTTGTCGCGCCGGCGGATGTACACGTCGGCCTCGTCCAGCAGCAGCACGCAGTCCCAGCGCGCGGCGCGCTGCAGGATCTTGGTGAGGCTGGCCTCGACCGAATTGGCCGTCACGCCGAGCTGGCCCGAATGCACGCGGTACAGCGGCTTGCCGACCACCTCGGCATAAACCTCGGCCGTGAGCGTCTTGCCCAGGCCCGGCGCGCCCTTGCACAGGATGGTCGTGCCGCCCGACTTGCCCGGCACCACGTCTTCCACCAGAAAGCAGCGGTCGGCCGTGAGGATGTCGATCAGGTCGCGGTGCGCCTGCGGCAGCACCAACCGCTCGCGCAGGTTGGGCTGGTATCTGTATTCCTTCACGTGCTGCGCGTGGACCCAGATGTTGCGGTGCCAGTCGAGGTGAAAGAGGTGCAGGTAGCAGTGCTGCGGAATGCGGTCGAAGCCGGTGTCGACGCCGCTCTCGCGCCAGTAGTGCGCGTCGGCGGCAAGGTCGAAGCGGCGGCGCAGCAGCTCTTCGTCGTTCACGCAGCGCGCCACCGTGCCTTCGGGCAGCCGCTGGCACGACATGCCCGCGCGCGGGCCTTCGCCGGCCGTCCATGCGCAGCCGTCGACGCTGAACTGGGCGCCGAACTGCGGCTGCAGCCTGGTGAACCACGCAAGCTGCTTGTCGTACTCGCGCTTGAACTCGGCGCACTCCTTGTGAAAGCCGTGGTCGGCGAAGAGGCCGGCCAGCGTGCGGCCGGGCAGGTCTTCCGCGTGGAAGCTCAGGCCCCAGGTCATGCCCGAAAAACGAAGGCGCGGTTCGGAGGGCGGCTCGCGGCCGGCGGATTGCAGCGTATTGGCGAGCAAGCCCACCAGCACGTACGACTCGCCATCCGTCGGCTTCACCAGGCGCACCGTGTCCACCAGCCAGGGCAAGAGGGCGCCATCCTTGCCGCGCTGGTAGAGCCAACCGTCGATGAGGTCGCGGCGCAGCCACTCGATCAGCGCTGGCACCATCAGCTCCAGGCTGGCGATGGGCCGCGCGAGCGGTTCGCCATTGAGGTTGTCCAGCGCGAGCAGCTGGAACACCAAGTCGCGCGCACCGGCGGCCATGCCCAGCTGGAAGAGCTGGTTGAGCGCCTGGCCGTCGAAATGGTGGCTGGAGACGATGCGCACGCCGCTCCCGGCGCCATGCCCACCCAACTGAAGGCCAAGCGGCGACTGCGCGCCGACCTGACCCTGCAGTACAGCGGCCAGCATTTCCGGTATCTCGAGTTCCACGGCGTCTCCTCGTGTGGTCTTCGATGCTAGCCATGGGGGTGGGGGTTGGCGCTTGACCTGGGTCAAGGTTGCGGGAAGATTCAGCGGCACTCCTGTACCGCCGTCGTCATCGCCCGCGTGCCGGTAGCCATTGAAGGCTCAGTCTCGATCTGAAGCCAAGACCGCGCGGGGCTTCTGCGCAAGCCGAAGCCTTCTGCGCAGCGAACGACTGCTCAAAAATCATGCTGCTGAGTTCGATGGGTCGGACGGATGCCCATCGCTTCTTCGAGCGATGTGGCTTTGACGGCTCGATCAAGAAAGGGCTCGTCAAGTACCGCTGTTCATTCGCCTGAGCCTGCGCCACTCGCTCCAAGCCGCGCAGGTCAACGACGCGATGACGGGAGCGCCCGCCGTGCCATTGGCAACCCTACTGCGGCACCAACCCCGCGGCCTTGACCAACTCCGCATGCACCCGGATCTCCTCCGCAATGACCTGCCCCAGCGGCTTGGCATCATCGACCGTCGGCTCCATCCCCACCTCCAGCAGCCTGGCCTTCGCATCGCCCCGCATCAGCGCCTTCACGGACTTGTCGAGCCGCTCCAATATCGGCCGTGGCGTCTTCGCCGGTGCCAGCAGGCCGATCCATGCCGACAGCACCACGCCGTCGACGCCGCCTTCGCGCAGTGTCGGGATCTCGGGCGCCGACACGGCGCGTCTGTCGCTCAGCACGCCGACCGGATGCAGCTTGCCGCCCTTGATGTGCGGCAGCGCCTCGGGGAGCGGGGCGAACACCATGTCCACGACGCCGCCGATGAGATCGGTGATCGCCGGTGCGCCGCCCTTGTACGGAATGTGCAGCAGGCGCACGCCGGTGCGGCTCTCGAACATCAGGCCGGCCAGATGCTGCGGGCTTCCGTCGCCGGAAGAGGCGTAGGTCAGCTTGCCGGGGTTGGCCTTCGCCGCGGCCAGCACGTCGGCAACGCTCGCGAAGCGCGCCTTGTCGCGCACCACCAGCACCATGGCCTGGTTGACCAGCTTGGTGACGGGCGCGAAGTCGGCTTCCGGGTTGTACGGCAGCGTCTTGAAGATGCTCTTGTTGGTGGTGAGGAACGAGGCGGGCGACACCATGAGGGTGTAGCCGTCGGGCGCCGCGCGCGACACCAGCGGCGTGCCGATCTGGCCCGAGGCGCCGGCCTTGTTGTCGACCACGAAGGGCTGGCCCAGATCTGCCGCCAGCTGCTGGCTGACCAGCCGCGCGACCATGTCCACGCTGCCGCCGGCCGGCAGCGCGACGATGACCTTGACGGGGCGGTTCGGGTAGGCGTCCTGCGCCGGGGAGGGCGTGGACAGCAGCAGGGCGGAGACGGCGCCCAGCGCTGAGAGGAGGGATCGGGGGGTGGGCATGTGGCGGCTCGTTTCGGTGGTGGGAGCGTCCTGCAGGTTTCGTGCCGAGTCGGGCTTCGAGCCCGCCCGTATCCGAGGCACCCGGCAAGTTCTTACAACTCCCTGGCCTTGGGGGCCATCTGCTGACGGTAAAGTCCCGTCACCCGGTCGCAGACGCTCCGCGACTTCTCCCTCGATCACTCTCGTTTCCGTTCCCGCATCTCCATGTCCAACCTCATCGTGCACGGCGGCACGCCGCTCCGCGGCCGCATCACCCCCTCCGCCAACAAGAATGCCGTGCTGCCGGTGCTCTGCGCCACCTTGCTCACCAACGAGCCGCTGCGATTGCTCGGCGTGCCCGACATCACCGATGTGCGCAAGATCCTGGACATCTTCCGCACCCTGGGCAGCGACGTGCACATGGACCATGCCACCGGCACGCTCGAGCTGCACCACCGCGAAACCGCGTTCGATGCCGCGCTGCACCGCCTGCCTGAAGAGATGCGCTCGTCGATCATGCTGGTGCCGCCGCTGCTGGCGCGCTTCGGCGTGGCGCGGCTCGAAGACAACGTCAAGGGCTGCACGCTGGGCGTGCGCGAGATCGATCCGCATGTGGAGGTGTTCCAGCGCTTCGGCGGCAAGGTGGAGCGCACCGAAGGCTCGCTGCTCGTGCACGGCGACGGCCGCCTGACGCCCACCGACCACTGGCTCGACTACGCCTCGGTCACCACCACCGAGAACTTCGTGCTGTGCGCGGCTGCCGCGGACGGCACCTCGACGCTCACCAACGCCGCCTCGGAGCCGCACGTGCAGGAGTTCTGCCGCTTCATGGCGATGATCGGCGTGCGCATCGAGGGCATCGGCACCTCGCGCGTGACGGTGCATGGCGGCGGCGCGCTCACGGGCGGCGAGTTCCGCTTCGACGAAGACTTCCACGAGATCACGACCTTTCTCGCGCTCGGCGCCATCACCGACGGCGACGTGATCGTGCGCAACAGCGCGCCCGCCAACTTTCCGCTGCTGGACCGCACCTTCGCGAAGTTCGGCGTGCGCATCGAGCATGCGGACGGCTGGTCGCGCGCCATCCGCACCGGGCCGCTGAAGGTGCAGACGCCGTTCACGAGCAACGTGCTCACCAAGGTCGAGGCGGCGCCGTGGCCTTACTTCCCGGTGGACCTGTTGCCGATCTTCATTGCGCTGGGCGTGCGCGCGCAAGGCAACGCGATGTTCTGGAACAAGGTGTATGACGGCGCGCTGGGCTGGACCGGCGAGCTCTCCAAGTTCGGCGCCCACGTGTTCTCGTCGGACCCGCACCGGCTCATCACCTTCGGCGGCAATCCGCTGACGCCGGCGGTGGTCGAGAGCCCCTACATCATCCGCGTGGCGATCGCGCTCTTCATGGTGGCGGCGAGCATCGAAGGGCGCTCGGAAATCCGCAACGCGACGCCGATCCGACGCGCGCATCCGCGCTTCGTGGAAAACCTGCGCAGCCTGGGCGTGCAGGTGGAGTGGACGAGCGAGGAGTGAAGTTCGCACTCAGGCTGCTGCTGTCCTACCTGGTGGCGAGCTTCGTGATGGCGGTGGTGTCGACCGTCTTTTTTCCGTCGCATGCGCATGTGCCCGTGATCGTGGTGCTGCTTGTTTTTCCGCTGCTTCCGCTGCTCGCGCTCAAGGGCTTGCTGACCGTGGGCGCCGCATGGAGAGGCGTGCTGCCGCTGGCCGTTTTCGCAGTGCTGTTCGGCGGCATGGCGTGGCTGGCGTTTCGTGCCCGGGTACGCGACCGGTCGAAGGCGGCTGCACGCCCGTAGGCGGTAGGGCCTCCGGATGCCCGTCCGTCAGAACGACGGCACCGGGTTGCGTCCTTCGGTGAGCACGTAGGCGCCCTTGCGCCAGGCATAGACCAGCGTGCTGTCGATGGTGACCACGCGGCGGCTCTTGCCGCCGGCCATGCGTTCGCCCTTGAAGGCGATGCGCATCTCGCCGGGCGCGTCGTCGGTGCCGAGCGCGAAGGTCGGCGTGCCCCCGATGTCGAAGCACCCGCCGCTTGGCGGCGGTTCATCCGGCTTCCCGGGGGCGCGCACTTTCTCGCAGGCCTCGTGGACGCCTGCGTTCGTTGCCGACAGCGGAATGCCCGATGCGAGCACGCGCACCTGGCCTGCTTCGAGCCCATACACCGACAGCCATTGCCCGCAGTAGCCCTGCCAGCAACTGCCGTGGGCGATGGTCAGCGCAAAGCGCTGGGGCGCGATGCGCTCGATCTTGGTGGTGCCCAGGTTGCCCATGAAGCCGAGGTAGTCGACGGCGTCGTTGCGGCTCGCGAGTTTCCAGCCGTCCGCGCCCTGCTCGAAGAAGTAGGCGCCGAGCCATGCGCCGTTCACATGGCCGGTCATCGGCTCGCCCCGGTCGTCGAGCGGCACGGTCTCGGTCAGCATGATGGCGTGCGTATCGTCGAGCCGCACCACTTCGCGCGGCGACACATGAGCCTGTTGCTCGGCCTCGCTGCCGGGCACTGTCTTGCCCTCGTTGGCCCTCTCGGGCAGCGAGACGGTGTCGGGCTGTCGGGGCGCGGCGCCGGGGCCCTGGGAGTCGGGGAATACCAGCGCCATGAGTTCGGCTCGCTTGAGCGTGGCCGATGCGGTGGGGCGAGGCACCGGTGGTGCAGGTGGTGTTGCGGGGGCAACGGCCTCGGCGGTTACCACGGCCACTGCGGCTTCGTCCGCCTGCACGTCGGCGGTGATAACGGGGGCTTCTTTCTGCGGACAGCCGCCGAGCACGAAGAGCCCGGCAGTGGCGATGGCGACGACGACGGCGCGCTGCAGCGGCTTCAACGGGCGGGGCAGGGGGAAGGTCGGGCTGAGCATGCGCGCGATTGTGCCAAGCCATGCCGCGATGACCCCGCCGCCGCAGCGCCCTCCGGCTTGGCGGGACAATGGCCGGCATTCGACACAGAAGGAGCCTCCGAATGAGCACGCTGCAGCAGATCCTGGGCACCGAACTTCCCCTCATCCAGGCGCCGATGGCCGGCATCCAGGTCAGCGCGATGGCCATTGCGGTCGGCAACGCAGGCGGGCTCGGCTCGCTGCCCTGCGCCATGCTGAGCCCCGACGTGATGCGCAGCGAACTCGCGGCGATCCGTGCCGGCACCGACAAGCCCTACAACGTCAACTTCTTCTGCCACACGCCGCCCGTGCCGAGCACCGAACGCGAGGCCACCTGGCGCGCCGCGCTCGCGCCGTATTACGCCGAGTACGGCATCGATGCGGCGAGCATCCCGACCGGCCCGGGGCGCAACCCGTTCAGCGCCGAGGTGGCCGACCTGCTGGCCGAGTTCAAGCCGCCGGTGGTGAGCTTTCATTTCGGGCTGCCGTCCGAGGCGCTGCTGGCACAGGTGCATGGCTGGGGAGCCAAGGTACTGGCCTCGGCCACCACGGTCGAAGAAGCGCTGTGGCTCGAAGCGCATGGCGCCGATGCGGTCATCGCGCAGGGGCTCGAGGCGGGCGGGCACCGCGGCCACTTTCTCTCGCACGACCTCACGAAGCAGCTCGGCACCTTCGCGCTGCTGCCGCAACTGGTGCGCGCGCTGAAGGTGCCGGTGATCGCGGCCGGCGGCATCGCGGATGCGGAGGGCGTGGCCGCGGCCATGGCGCTCGGCGCGGTCGGTGTGCAGGTCGGCACCGCCTACATGCTGACGCCCGAGGCCACGACGAGCGCGATTCACCGTGCGGCGCTCAAGAGCGAAGCGGCACGCCACACCGCGCTCACCAACCTCTTCACCGGCCGGCCGGCGCGCGGCATCGTCAATCGTGTGATGCGCGAGCTGGGGCCCATCGGCGCGGCCGCGCCCGAGTTTCCGCTCGCCACCTCGGGCATCGCGCCGCTGCGAGCCAAGGCCGAAGCCGCGGGCAGCGGCGACTTCTCTCCGCTCTGGTCGGGGCAGAACGCCACCGGCTGCCGCGAGGTGTCGGCGGCCGAAGTGACACGCGCGCTCGCCCAAGGTTTTCACGCATCCCTCTGAACGACTTCAATGACCCAGCTTCACCTGCCCCTCAAGTTTCTCGAACACAGCGCACAGGCCAACGTGCGCGAGCCCTGGCTGCTGGTGCTGATGCATGGCGTCGGCAGCAACGAGCAGGACCTGTTCGGCCTCGCGCGGCTGATGCCGCCGCAGTTCCATGTGCTGAGCCTGCGCGCGCCCTATGTGCTGTCGCCCGATGCCTATGCGTGGTTTGAGTTCGGCGTGCTGCCCAACGGCGAGCGCCGCATCGACGAAGAGCAGGAGCGCGAGAGCCGCTTCCTTGTCGGCGAGATGATCGACGCGGCCGCGCAGCAGCTGGGCGTGCCGCCCGAGCGCATCGTGGTGGGCGGTTTCAGCCAGGGCGGGATCATGGCGCTGTCGTTGCTGCTCACGCAGCCCGCGAAGCTGCGCGCCGCGATGGTGTGGCACAGCCGGCTGCTGCCTCAGGTGGTGCCGCACATCGCGCCGCCCGAGGCCTTCGAGGGCAAGGCCCTGTGGGTGAGCCATGGCAGCGCGGACAACGTGATTCCGCCAGCCGCTGCCCAGGCCACGCGTGAACTCGCGCGCACGTTGCCGCTGACGTTGTCGGGTCCGGACTTTCCGGGCGCGCACGAGATCCGCCCGGCCGAGCTGCAGGGCACGATCGCCTGGCTGCAGTCGCTCAGCGCGCCGGCAGGCTGAGCGCGCGCCGGGGCGGCGTTCGCGTCACACGGCGTTACGAGGTTGTGGCGTGATGGCGTGCCGATTGATGCAACATCGAACGGTCTCCTGCATCACACAGCCTTCAGCAAAAGGAAAGTGCCGCCATGACCGACAACGAATCCCCCGGCTCCAGGGACAACGCCCCCGAATTCAGACCCCGCCGCGAGACGCCGATCGGCATGATCGTCGTCATCGGCCTCGTGGTGCTGGCGGCCGCATTCTTCGGCTGGCGCTGGTACCAGCAGCAACAGCAGAAGGCGCCCGAGCCCGTGCCGGTGGCCGCAGCGCCGAACGACGGGCCCGCACCGGCACCCGCCGCCGAGCCGACCGGCCCGCAGAACCCCGTCGATGCGCTCGCGCCGCCCGATGCGGCCTTGCCGGCGCTCGCCGAGTCCGATTCGCGCGTGATGAAGGCGCTGGCCGAGCTGATCGGCGGCAAGAACGCTTCCGCCTACCTGCGCTCCGACGGCATCGTGCGCCGCTTCGTCGCCACGGTCGACAACCTCGCGCGAGAGCAGGCGCCCGCCAGTGCATGGCCGGTGCAGCCCGCGGGGCAGCGCTTCATCACCGACGGGCCGCAGGGCGGCACGCAGACCATCGCCGCGAACAATGCGGCGCGCTACAACGGCCTCGTGCTGCTGGCCGAGACGGTCGATCCGGCCAAGGCGGCGACGGTGTACGCCAGGCTCTATCCGCTGTTCCAGAAGGCGTATGAAGAGCTCGGCTTTCCGGGCCGCTACTTCAACGACCGGCTCATCGCGGTGATCGACCATCTGCTGCAAGCGCCCGAGCCGAGCGGCCCGGTGCAGGTGCGGCTGGTCGAGGTGAAGGGCGACGTGCCCTCGACGCGGCCGTGGGTGCGCTACGAGTACGTCGATCCGAAGCTCGAGGCGATGTCCTCGGGCCAGAAGATCATGGTGCGCATGGGGCCGGAGAACGAGCGCAAGGTGAAGGCCAGCCTGCGCGGCTTTCGCCAGCAGATCGCAACGGGCGAACTCGCGAAGAAGAAGCAGCCCTGAGGTCGGGACCGGGGGCAGGATGAAGCCGCGCGCCGTGTAGGCGCAGGCCGATTGCGGGCGGCGGAGATGCCGCAGATGATGGCTCGACCTTCAAAAATTTCGAGGACACCCGTATGAGCCTGCTGAGCGTCGACCTCTACCAGAGTGCCACCGATCCCGAGAAATTCCTGGCGCTGCCCACGGGTATCAACCCCGCCGAGCTGATGGGCCCGATGACCTTCGACCGCGACTATGCGCAGGTCAAGCGCTACCACGAGGCGTTCGAATTCGATCCTTCCGAAGCCTATGCAGGCGTCAACGCGGCCAAGATCGCCGCCGACATCCTCACCGTGAAGTGGGCGATGTACCGCCGCGAAGGCTGACGCGCCCCGGTCTTCAGGCCTCTTCGGTTTCCTTGTAGTCGCCCACGGGCACGCAGCTGCAGAACAGGTTGCGGTCGCCGTACACGTTGTCCACGCGGCCGATCGGCGGCCAGTACTTGGCCTGCTTGAGTTCGGCCAGCGGGAATGCGCCGAGTTCGCGCGAGTACGGGTGCGCCCATTCGGTGCCGAGCAGGCTGGCCGCGGTGTGCGGCGCGTGCTTGAGCGGGTTGTCCTCCTTGGGCCACACGCCTTCTTCGATGCGGCGGATCTCGCCGCGGATCGCGATCATCGCGTCGATGAAGCGGTCGAGTTCGGCCAGCGGCTCGCTCTCGGTGGGCTCCACCATCAGCGTGCCGGGCACGGGGAAGCTCAGCGTGGGGGCGTGGAAGCCGTAGTCGATGAGGCGCTTGGCCACGTCCTCGGCGGTGACGCCGCTCGTGTCCTTCAGCGGGCGCAGGTCCAGGATGCACTCGTGCGCGACGTGGCCGTTGGGGCTCGCGTACAGCGTGGGGTAGTGGTCCTTCAGGCGCGCGCTGATGTAGTTGGCGCTGAGGATCGCGGTTTCGGTCGCGGCCTGCAGGCCCTTGGCGCCCATCATGCGGCAGTACATCCAGCTGATCGGCAGCACGGCCGCGTTGCCCAGCGGCGCTGCGGAAACGGCGCCCACGCCGTTCGATGCGACGCCGGCCGTCGCATGGCCCGGCAGGTACGGCACGAGGTCTTCGACCACGCAGACCGGGCCCACGCCCGGGCCGCCGCCGCCGTGCGGAATGCAGAAGGTCTTGTGCAGGTTCAGGTGGCTCACGTCGCCGCCGAATTCGCCCGGCGCGGCCACGCCGACCAGCGCGTTCATGTTGGCGCCATCGACGTACACGCGGCCGCCGTGTTCGTGCACGAGCTCGCAGAGTTCCTTCACGCGCGTCTCGAACACGCCGTGCGTGCTGGGGTAGGTGATCATCACCGCGGCCAGCTTGTCGCTGTGCTTCTCGCAGGCGCGCTTGAGGTCGTCCATGTCGACGTTGCCTTGTGCATCGCAGGCCGTCACCACCACCTGCAGGCCGACCATCTGGGCGCTCGCGGGGTTGGTGCCATGGGCCGACGAGGGAATCAGGCAGATGTTGCGATGGCCCTGGCCCTTGGCTTCATGGAAGGACTTGATCGCCAGCAGGCCCGCGTATTCGCCCTGCGAGCCCGCGTTGGGCTGCAGGCTGATGCCCGCGTAGCCGGTCGCTTCGCACAGCCACGCGCGCAGTTGCGCGTCGAGCTGCGCGTAGCCCAGCTGCTGCTCGGCGGGTGCGAAGGGGTGGATGTTCGCGAACTCGGGCCAGGTGATGGGGATCATCTCGCTGGTCGCGTTGAGCTTCATCGTGCAGCTGCCCAGCGGGATCATGCTGCGGTCGAGCGCGAGGTCCTTGTCCGAGAGGCTGCGGATGTAGCGCAGCATCGACGTCTCGCTTTTGTGCGTGTTGAACACCGGGTGCGTGAGGAAGGCGCTGCTGCGGCGCAGGTCTTCGGGAATCAGCGGCGTGGTGTTGGCGGCCAGGTCGTCGAAGCGCGGCATCGGCGTGCTGGCGGGCACGAACAGGGCCCACAGGGTTTCGACATCGGCGCGCGTCGTGGTCTCGTCCAGCGAGATGCCCAGGTGCTGCTGCAGCCGCTGGCGCAGGTTGACGCCGCCGGCTTGCGCGCGCTCGATGATCGCGGCCGTGTCGTCGCCGGTACGGATCGTGAGCGAATCGAAGGCGGTGGTGTTGACCGGCTCGCGGCCCATCTGCGACAGGCCCTTCGAGAGGATGGCCGTGAGCGCGGCCACGCGCTGCGCGATGCGCGTGAGCCCGTCGGGCCCGTGGTACACGGCGTACATGCTGGCCACGACGGCCGGCAGCACCTGTGCGGTACAGATGTTGGAAGTGGCCTTCTCGCGGCGGATGTGCTGCTCGCGCGTCTGCAGCGCGAGGCGGTAGGCAGGCTGGCCGTGCGAGTCGACGCTCACGCCGACCAGGCGGCCCGGCAGCGAGCGCTTGAACGAATCGCGGCAGGCCAGGTACGCGGCGTGCGGGCCGCCGTTGCACAGCGGCATGCCGAAACGCTGGGTGGTGCCGCAGACGATGTCGGCGTCCCACTCGCCGGGGGGCGCAAGCAGCGTCAGCGCCAGCAGGTCGGCGGCCACGCAGAACGCGGCGTCGCATTGGTGGGCGTGGCCCGCGAGCGGGCGCAGGTCGTGCACATGGCCGGTGGTGGCGGGGTACTGTGCGAGCACGCCGAAGAATTCGCCGCTCACCATCAGGTGCGGCAGCGTCTCGGAAGCGGTGCTGACCTTGACCTCGATGCCCAGCGGCGCGGCGCGGGTCTTGATGACCTCGATGGTCTGCGGATGGCAGTCGCCCGACACCAAGAAGACGTTGCTCTTGCTTTTCACGCTGCGCTTGGCCAGCGTCATCGCCTCGGCCGCGGCCGTGGCTTCGTCGAGCATCGAGGCGTTCGCGATGGCCATGCCCGTGAGGTCGCACACCATCGTCTGGAAGTTGAGCAGGGCCTCCATGCGGCCCTGCGAAATCTCGGCCTGGTAGGGCGTGTAGGCGGTGTACCAGGCGGGGTTCTCCAGCACGTTGCGCAAGATCACGCCCGGCGTGTGCGTGCCGTAGTAGCCCTGGCCGATGAAGCTCTTGAACACCTTGTTCTTCGACGCCATCGCCTTCAGCTCGGCCAGCGCCTCGGCTTCGGTCACGGGGGCCGGCAGGCGCATCGGCTTCGCGCGCCGGATGGCCGCGGGCACGATGCCGTCGATGAGCTCCGCCCGCGTTGCCGAGCCGATCACCGGCAGCATGCGCGCCTCGTCCGCCGCATCGATGCCGATGTGGCGGGCGAGGAATTCTTCGGCGTTCTCTAGTTCTTGCAAAGAGGGAAGGGCGGGAATCGGCATGGCGTGATGGATCAGCGTAGAAAAGAAGAAGGACTCAGCGGTCGCCGCCGGGCCGCCCCAAGGCGGGCCGCGCCTTCCCCATGGGGGATGGCGAAGCACACGAAGTGGCAAGCCGAGGGGCAAACATTTTCAGGATTCGGCGGCGAACTTGTCGTAGGTGGCGGCGTCGAGCAGCGCGTCGAGCTGCGCGGGTTCGCTCAGCTTGACCTTGAAGAACCAGCCGCTGGCCAGCGGATCGCTGTTGGCGAGCGAGGGGTCGGCGCGCAGCGCTTCGTTGACTTCGGTGATCTCGCCCGAGACGGGCATGAACACATCGGCCGCGGCCTTCACCGATTCGACGACACCGGCGACTTCGCCCTGCGCGAAGCTCTTGCCGACTTCGGGCAGGTCGACGAACACGACGTCGCCCAGCGCGTCCTGCGCGTGCACGGTGATGCCGACGGTGGCTGCGCCGCCTTCGGCCGACACCCATTCATGGTCCTTGGTGTACTTGATGCTCATGGGAAAACTCCTCGTGGAAAAAATCGAATAAGGGGATGCAGAGCCTAGCCGCGGTCAGCCGCGATCAGCCTCGGTAGTAGCGTGTCGGCACGAAAGGCATGGTCGAGACTTCCATCGGCACCGGCTTGCCGCGCACGATGGCCTGCACGCGCGTGCCGGGTTCCGAGAACGCGGTGGCCAGGTAGCCCATCGCGACGCAGCGGTCAGCCGTCGGGCCGAGCAGGCCGCTGGTGACGATGCCGATGTCCTGGCCTTCGAAAGACTGCAGCGCCGTGCCGTCGCGCACCGGAATGCGCTCCAACGCGACGAGGCCGACGCGCTTGCGCTTCAAGGTGACGTGGTCGGTGTGGCCGGCTGCGCCGACGGTCGCGGCGGTGAGTTGAGCGAGGATCTTTGCCGCGCCCGGAAAGCCGCCTTCGCGCGCACCGCCCGTGCGGCGCACCTTCTGCATCGCCCAGTTGAGCGAGGCCTCGACGGGCGTGGTGGTGGTGTCGATGTCGTTGCCGTAGAGGCACAGGCCCGCTTCCAGCCGCAGCGAGTTGCGGGCGCCCAGGCCGATGGGCTTGACCTCGGGCTGGGCCAGCAGCAGGCGGGCGAGGGCGTCGGCGTCCTTGGCGGCCACGGAGATCTCGAAACCGTCTTCACCCGTGTAGCCGCTGCGCGTGACGAAGGCCGCGATGCCTCCGATCTGCACCGCACCGCCCGTCATGAACACGAAGCGCTCGACGCCGGGCGACAGCCGCGCCAGCGTGGCCGCAGCCTGCGGGCCCTGCAGCGCGAGCAGCGCGTGGTCGGGCAGGGGCTGGACTTCGCAGCGCGCGCCGATCTTCTGCTGGATGTGCGCGATGTCGGCCACCTTGCAGGCGCCGTTCACGATCACGAAGATCGAGCCGTGGCCTTCATTGAAGAACATCAGGTCGTCGAGGATGCCGCCCTCGTCGTTCAGCAGCAGGCCATAGCGCTGCTTGCCGGCGGGCAGGTCGATCACGTCGACGGGCATCAGGGTCTCGAAGGCGGCGGCGGCGTCGGGGCCGACGAGGCGCAGCTGGCCCATGTGCGAGATGTCGAAGAGGCCCGCTGCATCGCGCGTGTGCCTGTGCTCGGCCATCAATCCGGCGGGGTATTGCACCGGCATGGCGTAGCCCGCGAAGGGCACCATGCGGGCGCCGAGCTCCACGTGGAGGTCGTACAGCGGCGTCTTGAGAAGTTGGGTGTCGGATGAAGCGGAAGAAGTCACCGGGAGGCACTCCAAAGGGGCAGTCGAAATCCATGGCTGCAACGCCACGGGCCACCCCTGCTGTCCGCTTTACCTGAGAGATTCGCCCCACGATCGGGGTTTGCTCCTTCGGTGGGCCGGTGCAATGCGCGCATGCAACGGCCTCTCTCCAGCAAGGAAACGCCGGTGGGAACCGGCGCCTTGTCAGTCCTTTTGCCTGAGCGTTCGGGAATCCCCTGCGCCTTCGGCGGCCCCGTCGCGCGGGGCTCTCTCCTGACCCCGCTGAGTGTAGTGGACGAATCGCACGACTTCGGAACCCAAGGCGTCGGCGCGGGATTTTGGTCATCGGAACGGGGGCGGCAAAAACCGAACCAGGCTCGGATGATTCCGTCTCGTGAGCCGCTTCTTTTGGCACTAGCATGTTGGGCACACCAACACATCCTCCAAGGAACGCAAAGAATGACAGTTGCCAGAAATATGAGCTTCGCAGATATCCAGAAGCGCATCCAGGAAATGGACGATGAACGCGCCGAACTGGAACTGGCATTGCAGGCCAAGCGCGGAGAAGAATTGAAGGTGCTGGCCGATGCTTATGCGAAGAAACTCGAAGCAGCCGGCTTCAGTATTGCGGAGGGCAAATCCGCGCTGGACCCCTACGACAAATCGGAAGCAAAGCGCACCCGTTCACCCAATGGCAGCCGCGCATTGGAAGCCAAGGCCTATGTGAAGGGCACCGTCTACAAGGATCCCAATTCCAGCGCGACCTGGACGGGCGGAACAAAGGGCCGGCAACCGCCATGGCTCATTGCCGCGCTCGAAGGCGCGCCAGACAAGAGCAAGGCCTACGAAAAGCTCGCCGCAGGCGGTGATCGGGTCAATAACGGCTGATGGCATTCAATGCCAAGTTTTGCAGCCATTGCGCCGGCGATCATTGCCGGAGACGTCGAGGCGGTTCTGCATTTCTTCAAACATGATCTGAATGGAAATGCCAAACCCGTGGACCCAAACGGGAGTGGAATTCGCGCGCAGGACATGCGCGATCAAATGAACCAGGCCGATGTCTCGAACAATTGACCGATACCGCGAGATATTCAAAGACCGTCTGGAATGTGCCATGGGGATGATGGTCCACCCGAGAGAGTGGAAATCAGATCCAGAAAAATCTGATCGAATCGTCGCGGTGTCCGGGAGATGCCGCAGATGCGACTTCAATGCACCACTTCTGCCGGCGGCAGCAACCGCTCGATGCGCTCGCGCAGCGATTCGGCCCGCTCCGCCCCGGCCGTTTTTTCGATTTCACTGAGCATCAGCGCGGCGATGGTCAGCATCGCCTCGCGGTCGCGGGCCTCGCGCAGGGCATCACGCATCTGCAGGGCGAACTTGGGGTCGCGCCGCACGAACATGCGCTCGCAGATGTCGAACAGGAACATCCGCGTGGTGGCCAGCGATCGCTTGCCGTCGAAGGTGTCGGTCGAGGTGGCGATGCGGATCGGGTCGGCCGCGGGCATTGGCGTGGGCGGTGCGATCACTGCGGCCTGCGCCGTCGCAGCGGCAACCGCCCGTGCATCCTGCAGATAGCCTTTGCTCACCAGCGCCTGGATCGCCCGTTCCGCCTCGATGCGGTTCGCGAAGAGCGGGCTGAAGTCGGTCAGCGAGCGCCGGCCGTCGGCCATCAGCAGCAGCGCGCGTTCACGCTGGCTGAGCGTGCGCTGCCCGCCCTGGAGTTCGTCGCGTGCCTTGTCGGTCTTGGTAGGAAACATGGCGGCCACAGCTTTCGGAGATCGAAGGCTGCAGCATCGTTGCAAGCGGTGACATCTTCATGAACCTGTTTGGCTTACAGGGCCAACAAGTCACCGCCGATTTCCAGGACGACAGTCAAATCTTCAGGTCCTCAGCCCCCGATGCTTTCCTTACGGATCAGCCACTTGCCGTCGACGCGCTGCAGTTCCAGCGTCTTGCGGTCGGTGCTGTTGAGCTTGTCGGCGCTGTAGATCTGCTTGAAGCGGGCGCTGGCGGTCTGGCCATTGACGCTGATGACCAGGTCGTCCACGGTCACGCCGATCTTCGACTTGCCCGTGATGCGGGTGCGTCGCTCGGCTTCCCAGCGCTTCTTGTCCTGCTTCCTGGCGGGCGTGAAGTCGGGGGCATAGGCCGCGAGGTAGCGCTCCACGTCGCGCGCGGACCAGGCCGCGGCCCAGGCACGCACGGCGGTCTCGACTTCGGCGATGCCCGTGCCGGGCGCCGGTGCGGGAGCGGCGGCTGGTGCCGGTGCCGGGGCCGAAGCTGCCGCCGCCGATGCGGCGGGCGCCGGTGGCGATGCTGCCGGCGTGGCGGCCAGCGCGGCCGTGGACAGCAGTCCTGCGGCGAGCAGGCCCGTGGCGAGTCGGAGTCGGTTCATGTGCGGTTTCCCTCTGTGTCGGTTGTTGGCGTTGGGCGATTCTGGCAGCGAACCCGCAGTGGAGGGCGGGCCCCGCTACTTGAACCCGAGCGCCCGCGGCAGCCAGGTGCTCAGCGCCGGCACGAAGGTCAGGATCATCAGCACCGCGCCGTGCGCCCACAGGAACGGCACCAGCTCCTTCACCAGCGCCGACATCGGCACCTTCGACACGTTGCAGGTCACGAACAAGAGGCCGCCCACCGGCGGCGTGATCATGCCCAGCGTGAGGTTGAAGATCACGATCATCGCGAAGTGCACCGGGTCGACGCCCAGCTTGATCGCCACCGGCGCGAGGATGGGCGCCAGCACCATCACGCCCGGCAGCGGCTCGATGAAGATGCCGAACAAGAGCAGGAACACGTTGACGATGATGAGGAACATCCACGGCGAGAGGTTCATGCTGATGAGCCACTCGGCCATCTGCTGCGGAATGCCCTCGATGGTCAGCACCCACGCGAACGAGGCCGACAGGCCGATGATGATCAGCACCGAGGCCGACAGCAGGGCCGAGCGCGAGAGGATGTCGGGCAGCATCTTCCACTCGAGCGTGCGGTAGACGAACTTGCCGCACACCAGCGCATAGAACACAGCCACCACCGACGCCTCGGTCGGCGTGAACCAGCCGGCGCGCATGCCGCCGAGGATCACCACCGGCAGGAGGATGGCGGGAATCGCCTTCCAGGTGGTGATGAGAATCTCGCGCAGCGGCGGCGTCTGGCCGTCGCCCTTGTAGTTGCGCTTCTTCGAGACATAGAAGTTCACCACGCACATCGCCACCGCGATCAGGATGCCCGGAAAAATACCGGCCGCGAACAGCGTGCCCACCGACACGCTCTCGTCCTGCAGCGCGTAGATGATCATGATGATCGAGGGCGGAATGATCGGCCCCACGATCGCCGTGGAGGCCGTGAGCGCCGCCGCGTACGAGCGGTCGTAGCCGGCCTTGTCCATCATCTTGATGAGCATCGACCCGGGGCCCGCCGCATCGGCCAGCGCCGAGCCCGAGATGCCCGAGAAGAAGGTGAGCGACACCACGTTGGTGTAGCCCAGGCCGCCGCGCCGGTGGCCGACGAACTGGCCCGCGAAGCGCAACAGCACCTCGGTGAGCGAGCCGCCGCTCATGAGTTCGGCCGCGAGGATGAAGAAGGGCACGGCCATCAGCGGAAAGCTGTCGATGCCGGTGAAGGTTTCCTTCAGCAGCACCATCAGCGGATAGTTCTCCGCAAGGATGAGCGTGGTGACGGTCGAGAGCCCGAGCGCGAAGGCCACGGGCACGCCGATGGCCAGGAAAATGCAGGCCGAGACGATGAGAACGATGCTGGCATCCATGGTCGTTCTCCTTACAGCGACGCCGAGGCGTTGGCGTCGAAGTGGGCGTCGGATGCGAACTCGCGCCGCATCACATAGCCCCGCACCACCAGCAGCCAGTGCACGACCAACAGCACGCCGCCGAACAGCATCGCGCTGTAGATGTAGGCGAACGGAATCTGCGTGACGGCCGTGAGCTGGAACATCGTGCGCTGCATGTAGAGCCATCCGTACCAGACCATGAAGCCGAAGAAGGCGAACAGCAGCGCAGCGACGAAGGCGCGCACCGCGATGGCGCCGGCGCGCGGCAGTGCGTCCTGCAGGTTCTCCACCGCAATGTGGCCGCCGTAGCGCAGCACCGGCCCGGCGCCCAGGAAGGTGAGCCAGATCATCATGTGGCGCGACACCTCTTCGGCCCATTCGAGCGAGTTGCTCGTGGTGTAGCGCATGACGACGTTGGTGAAGATGATGACCGACATGGCGGCCAGCAGAAAAATCAGCGCCCAGCGGTTGGCGGCGAGGAAATAGCGCTCGAAGGCTTGCACTTGTTGTTCTCGATCTCGGTCTCGGGTCTTGGAAAAAGCGAAGCGCCCGGCGCAATGAAGCGGGCCGGGCGCGATCGTCAGAAGAGTCTGGCGCGCGAGGCTTACTGGACGTCCGTGATCTTCTTGATGTTGTCCGCGCCGAACTCCTTGGCGTAGCCCGCATAGGCCGGCTTCAGCGCTTCACGGAAGGCGGCGCCGTCCACGACCTTGGTGACCTTCATGCCGTCCTTCTCGAGCTGGGCGATGCCGTTGTTCTCGTCGTCGTTGACCTTCTTGCGCTGGGCCACCGCCGCCTTCCTGGCCGCATCGACGAAGACCTTCTTGTCGGCATCCGACAGCTTGTTCCACACCTTCGGCGAGAGCAGCAGCAGGGCGGGCGAGTACACGTGTCCCGTGAGCGACAAGTGCTTCTGCACCTGCGAGAACTTGGACGCCAGGATCACCGGAATCGGGTTCTCCTGCCCGTCGACCGTGCCCTGCTGCAGCGCGCCGAAGAGTTCGGGGAAGGCCATCGGCGTCGGCAGGATGCCGAAGGTGCGGTAGCCGTCCATGTGCACCTTGTTTTCCATCGTGCGCATCTTCAGGCCCGCCGCATCGCTGGGCTTGACGATGTCGCGCTTGCTGTTCGTCATGTGGCGGAAGCCGTTCTCCGTCCAGGCCAGCGCGATGATGCCCTTGCTCGGGAACTTGGTGAGGATGTCCTGGCCGATGGGGCCGTCCATCACCTTGCGCGCATGGTCGTAGTCGCGAAAGAGGAAGGGGATGTCGACGATCTTGACCTCGGGCACGAAGTTGCCCACCGGGCCGGTCGAGGTGTTCACCAGGTCCTGCGTGCCCAGCTGGATGGCCTCGATCTGCTCGCGCTCGCCGCCCAGTGCCGAGTTGGCGAAATGCTGGCACTTGAAGCGGCCTTGCGTGCCCTTCTCGACCTCGTCGCAGAACACCGTGGAACCCACGCCATAGTGCGACTCCTTGGAGGTCGCGTAGCCGATCTTCAGCACCGTCGGTTGTTGTGCGATGGCAGAAGTGCCCAAGGCGAGCGAAAGGCAGGCGGCGGCGATGTGGCCGAGTTTCATGGTGTCTCCGGGGGGAATGTGGTCGGGGTCAGGAATGCGTCAGGCGCATTCGACTATGCCGCAACCGGGGGCTTCGCCGTGTCGGGAGTTTCACGGACAAACCGGAACGAAAAAGCCCTCCGAAGAGGGCTTCCAGAAACAGCGCGGGGGCGCCTTACATGCCCACGTAATTCGGCCCGCCGCCGCCTTCGGGCGTCACCCACACGATGTTCTGCGTCGGGTCCTTGATGTCGCAGGTCTTGCAGTGCACGCAGTTCTGCGCGTTGATCTGCAGGCGCTGCTTGCCGTCTTCCGTGCCCACGAACTCGTAGACGCCGGCCGGGCAGTAGCGGCTCTCGGGGCCGGCGAACTTCTCGAGGTTGATGTTGACCGGCACCGTCGCGTCCTTGAGCGTCAGGTGGGCCGGTTGCTGCTCTTCATGGTTCGTGTTGCTGATGAACACGCTGGAGAGCCGGTCGAAGGTGAGCTTGCCGTCCGGCTTCGGATAGACGATGGGCTTGCACTCGGCCGCGGGCTTCAGGTACAGGTGGTCGGGCTTGGTGCGGCGCAGCGTCCAGGGGATGTTGCCCTTGAGCAGCCACTGCTCGATGCCGTTCATGAGGGTGGCCACGCCCAGGCCCTTCTTGAACCACGCCTTGAAGTTGCGCGCCTTCTTCAGCTCGGCATGCAGCCAGCTCTTCTCGAAGGCTTCAGGATAGGCGCTGAGCTCGTCGTGCTGGCGGCCGGCCTGCACCGCGTCGAAGGCGGCCTCGGCGCACAGCATGCCGGTCTTGATGGCGGCGTGGCTGCCCTTGATGCGGCTCACGTTGAGGTAGCCGGCCTCGCAGCCCACCAAGGCGCCGCCCGGGAAGACCGTCTTGGGCAGCGACTGCAGGCCGCCCGCCGTGATGGCGCGCGCGCCGTAGCCGATGCGCTTGGCCGGCTTGATGCCCTTGGCCTCGTCGCCTTCGAGGTACCAGCGGATGTTGGGGTGCAGCTTCCAGCGCTGCATTTCCTCGAAGGGGCTCAGGTACGGGTTGCTGTAGTCCAGGCCGGTGATGAAGCCCATGGTGACCTTGTTGTCCTCCATGTGATAGAGGAACGCGCCGCCGTAGGTGTCGCTCTTCATCGGCCAGCCGGCCGTGTGCAGCACGAAGCCGGGCTGATGGCGCTGGGGGTCGATCTCCCAGACTTCCTTCACGCCCAGGCCGTAGGTCTGCGGATCGCGGCCTTCATCGAGCTTGTACTTCGCGATGAGCTGGCGGCCCAGGTGGCCGCGCGCGCCTTCGGCAAACACCGTGTACTTGCCCAGCAGTTCCATGCCGAGCTGGAAGTTCTCGGTCGGCTCGCCGTCCTTGCCCACGCCCATGTTGCCGGTGGCCACGCCGCGCACCGAGCCGTTCTCGTTGTAGAGCACTTCGGCGGCCGGGAAGCCCGGGAAGATCTCCACGCCCAGGTTCTCGGCCTGCTGCGCCAGCCACTTGGTGAAGGCGCCCAGGCTGATGATGTAGTTGCCGTGGTTCTGGAAGCACGCCGGCAGGAACGCATTGGGGGTGCGCAAGCCCGACTTCTCGCCGAGGAACACCATCGCGTCGTCGGTGACGGGCTGGTTGAGCGGCGCGCCCAGAGCCTTCCAATCGGGGAGCAATTCATTGAGCGCACGCGGGTCCATGATGGCGCCCGAGAGGATGTGCGCGCCGGGCTCGGAGCCCTTCTCGAGCACCACGACCGAGATCTCCTTCTCGTGCTGGGCAGCCAGCTGCTTCAGGCGGATCGCGGTCGAGAGGCCGGCCGGGCCGCCACCGACCACGACCACGTCGTATTCCATGGCTTCGCGAGGGCCGAACTGGGCAAGGATTTCGTCGTGGGTCATGTGGGTCTGGTCGATAATGTTTTGAGGCTCGGACGCTGCGAGGGCCGCGAAACATTTTAGGGGGAGCGCCACACGTCACCTGCGCGACTCCCCAAGAGACATCCAGCACACACCCAGGACCCGTCCCCATGGCTTACAGCTTCGATCTTTCGGGCCGCGTGGCCTTCGTCACCGGCGCCTCCAGCGGTCTCGGCGCCCAGTTCGCGAAAACGCTGGCGCGCGCCGGCGCCGCGGTTGTCCTGGCGAGCCGCCGGGTCGAAAAACTCAAGGAATTGCGCGCCCGCATCGAAGGCGAGGGCGGCGATGCCCACGTGGTCGAACTCGACGTGACCGACCACGGCAGCATCAAGGCCGCCGTGGCACGCGCCGAGACCGAAGTCGGCGCCATCGACATCCTGGTCAACAACTCCGGCGTCAACATCCGCAACAAGCTGCAGGACGTGACGCCCGACGACTACGACTTCATCTTCGACACCAACCTGAAGGGCGCCTTCTTCGTCGCCCAGGAAGTGGGCAAGCGCATGCTGGCGCGCGCCGACGGCTCGGCGCCGGGCACCTACATCGGCGGGCGCATCATCAACATCGCCTCGGTGGCCGCGCTCAAGGCAGTGCCGAACATCGGCGCCTACGGCATGAGCAAGGCCGCGGTGGTGCAGATGACCAAGGCCATGGCGCTCGAATGGGGCCGCTTCGGCATCAACGTGAACGCGCTGTGCCCGGGCTACATCGCCACCGAACTCAACGAAGAGCTCTGGACCACCGAGGCCGGCGCCAAGCTGGTCAGCATCCTGCCGCGCAAGCGCGTGGGCAAGGCCGAAGACCTCGACGGCCTGATCGTGCTGCTGGCCAGCGGGCAGAGCCATTTCGTGAACGGCGCCGTCATCGCGGCCGACGACGGATTCGCGCTCTGACCCCTCGAGCCTGGATCGGCATCGCCGCTGGCTTGGCCGCGGGCGCGCTCTGGGGCCTGACCTTCGTGGCACCGCGCATGGTCGGCCACTTCGGCATGGTCGACATCACGGCCGCGCGCTTCGCGGTGTTCGGTGCCGTGTCGGCGCTGGCGGTGTTCGCGCGGCCGGCGGCCGTGCGCTGGCCGAATGGACAGCAGGCGCTCGCGGCGCTCGGGCTCAGCGTGCTGGGCTTCAGCGGCTACTACCTGCTGCTGGCCTTCGGCATCGTGGCTGCCGGCACCGAGGTGCCCAGCCTCATCATCGGCACGATTCCCGTCTGGATGATGCTGCTCGGCCGGCCCGCGGGGCTGCGCATGCGCGCGCTGCTGCCGGGGCTTGTGCTCACGGGTGCGGGCATCGCGTTGATGATCTGGGGCGCCTGGTCGACGCAGCATCGCGAGGGTGGGGTGCGCTTCGGATGGGGTATTGCGCTGGCACTCGGCGCGATGGTGAGCTGGACGATCTACGGCCTGCTCAACGCGAAATGGCTGCAGCGCCACACCGAACTCAACGCGACCGACTGGGCCAACTGGCTCGGCATTGCCACGGGCCTCGGGGCCCTGCTGCTGTGGATGGTTGCGGGCAGCGACATAGCCACGCTGCTGGCGCAGCCCGACGGCATGCTCTTCATCTGGATCGCGCTGGCCAGTGGCTTCGGCTCGTCCTGGCTCGCGACCATCCTCTGGAACATCGCCAGCCAGCGCCTCTCGGCGAGCCTGTGCGGCCAATTGATCGTGAGCGAGACGCTGTTCGCCTTGCTCTATTCCTTCGTCTGGGACGGCCGCTGGCCGCAGGCCACCGAGTGGGTGGCGGCGCTGCTGTTCGTGCTGGGCATCCTCGCATCCATCAAGGCGCACCGATGAGAATCGAAATCCCCGAAAAGAAGAAGCTCGTGTACGAGATGTCCATCCCCATCCGCTGGGGCGACATGGACGCCATGGGCCACCTGAACAACGGCACCTACTTCCGCTATCTCGAAACCGCGCGCATCGACTGGATGCGTTCCATCGGCTTCGAGCCCGAGCCGGGCGGCGAGGGCATGGTGATCGTCAACGCCTTCTGCAATTTCTACCGGCAGATCGAATACCCGGGCAACGTGCTGCTGAAGATGTATGTGAGCGACCCTGGGCGCACCACCTTCGAGAGCTGGGGCACGATGGCGCGCGAGGAAGCGCCCGACGTGATCTGCGCAGCGGGCGGGGCGACGACGATCTGGGTGGATTTTCCGAAGCAGAAGGCGCTGGCGTTGCCGGAGTGGCTGCGTGCGCTGGTGAGCGAGTAGGGCTTCAGGCCGGCCGCAACACGATCCGCGCCTCGAACCCCTGCGCCGCCCCCGTCGGCGGCGACGCCAGCTCCAGCTTCGCGTTGTGCTTCTCGACGATCGTGCCCACGATCGACAGGCCCAACCCATAGCCCGCACGGTCCGAGCCGTGCCGCACGTGGCGCTGCTGCAGCGTCCGGAGCTGCTCGGCGTTGACGCCCGCACCGAAGTCCCGCACCACCAGGGCGCAAGGCGCCGCCACTTCGATCACCACGCGTCCGCCGCCGCCGTAGCGCAGCGCGTTCTCCACGAGGTTGCGCAAGGCGATCGCCAGTGCATCGACATCGCCGAACGCCACCGGCGCCGCGCTGTCGGGCACCTTGAGCTTCAGACGCTCGTTGTTCAGCGGGTCTTGCCAGAACTCCTGCGCCACGGTGCCCGCGAGCTGGACCAAGTCGACGCGCGCACGCGTGAGCGACGCACCCGATTCCGCGCGCGACAGCTGCAGCAGTTTCTCGGCGCGGTGGCTCAGCATCTGCAGCGCCTGGAGCGCGCCCTGCACGTCCTCGCGTTTCAGGTCATGGTCGAGCGCGGCCTGCAGCCGCAGGCGCGCGGCGGCCAGCGGCGTGCGCAGTTCGTGGGCCGCATTGGCGGCGAGCGCGCGCTCGACGTCGAGCGATTGGGACAGCCGCTCCAGCAGGCTGTTGACGTGGTCGCCCACCGATCGAAGCTCCTGCGGCAATCCGGGCAGCGTGATCGGCCGCAGGTCGGCGCCGTTGCGCTTCTCGATCTCGCCGGCGAGCTGCTGCAGCACGCGCAGCTCGTTGCGCGCCACGTTGCGCAGCACCAGCGCGAGCAGCGGCAGCACCGCACCGAGCGGAATGATCAGGCCGAACAGGGTGCGGTTCAGCGCCCTGCGGCGCTCGTCGAGCGGATCGGCCACCTGGAAATAGAGCCCGAGCGTCGGATGCCGCACGGTGTAGATGCGCCAGGTCTGGTTGTTGGCGAAGCCCGCGGCCAGGGGCACGTCGAAGGCATCGATGGGCGCCTCGGCCGAGCGCAGCAGCACTTGCTCGTGGATGTCGACCACCTGGTACATCACCGCGTCTTCCGAGAACAGCTGCTTGGGCGCGACCAGCGGCGTGGCGGCTGGGGCCTCCCCCTTGTGCTGCAGCTTGTCCAGCTCCTGCACGGCCATGTCGAACATGCGGTGCGACACCTCCACGAGCTCGTTGTCGAAGTTGTGGTTGATCTCGCGGTCCACATACCAGACCACGGCAAACACGCACACCAGCCACACGCCGCCGACCCACAGGATGAGGGTGCGCGTCAGGCGCCCGGCCAGCGAGTCGTGGCCGTTGCGATGCTTGGCGATGCTCATTCCTCGTCGTCCGCCGAGAACGACAGCCGGTAGCCGAGGCCGCGCAGCGTCTGGATGTGGTTCTTGCCGAGCTTGCGGCGCAGGCGGCTGATGAAGACCTCGAGCGTGTTGCTGTCGGCCTCGTCGCCGAAACCGTAGAGCGCGTCGGCAAGGTTCTCGCGGGTGTGGATTCGCTCGGGGCGAGTGGCCATCACGCGCAGCAGGGCCCATTCCTTTTGCGTGAGCACGACCGGGCTGCCGTCCTTGCGCACGCGGTCGTGCGCCAGGTCGATCTCCAGCGTGCCCAGTTGCAGCATCGGCGAGGTGTTGGCGCTGCGCCGCCGCTCGACCGCGCGCAGCCGGGCCAGCAGTTCGGCGGGGTCGTAGGGCTTGATGAGGTAGTCGTCGGCGCCGGCGTCCAGGCCGCGGATGCGGTCGGTGACCTGGTCGCGGGCGGTGAGCACGATGACGATGGGCGGCTCCCGCAAGGCCCGCACTTGCGGCAGCAGGGAGAGGCCGTCGCCGTCGCCCAGGTGCAGGTCGAGCAGCACCGCCGCGTATTGCACGGAGAGCAGGGCGCCGCGCGCGTCGGCCAGGCTGGGAGCGACATCGACCACGAAAGACTTTGCCAGCAGGTAGCTGCAAACGGCATCTGCCAACGCAGTGTCATCTTCGACCAGCAATATGCGCACGCGGTGTGTCTCTCCAAAAACACGAAGTCTAGCGCCCGCACCGTGGCCGCAGGGCCGCGTCAGCATTCGTTCAGGTCGCTTCAGACTGGGTTCATCCCGCGAAAGTAGGCTCGCGCCAGTTTTCCTGAAGGCCTGGTTTCTTGTTCATGACCCGCACCGCGAACCTCCGTCTCGCAGCACTCACCTTGCTCGCATTGGCTTTGTTGATGACCTGGGACGCCTCTGGTGGCGACCTCTGGCTGGCGCGCATGGCCGGCACGCCCATGGGTTTTCCGTGGCGCGAGAACCCCTTTCTGGTCCACGTGATGCACGCAGGCGCCCGGAACCTGAGCTGGCTGCTGGTGATCGGCCTGTTCGCGGCCATTCGCTGGCCGGTGGGCATCCTGCGCAAGCTGGCCACGCGGGAGCGGGTGCAGCTGGCGCTGACCGTGCTGGGGTCGGTGCTGGCCGTCAGCTTCATCAAGCATTTCAGCGACACCAGCTGCCCCTGGGACCTGAAGGAGTTCGGCGGCGTTGCGCGCTACGTGTCGCACTGGTCGTGGGGGGTGGAGGATGGCGGGGCGGGCGGGTGCTTCCCGGCCGGGCACGCCTCGGCCGCGTTCGCCTACCTCGGCGGCTATTTCGTGCTGCGCCGGGTTTCCGGCCGGGCGGCACTCGTCTGGCTGGGCACGGCGGCGGTCGCGGGCCTGGCGCTCGGCTTGTCGCAGCAGTTGCGCGGCGCCCATTACATGAGCCACACGCTCTGGACCGCCTGGGTCTGCTGGACCGTCGGCTTCGTCATCGACGTGGCGGTCACGCGCCCGAACCAAAACCGGCCCGAGGCGGCAGCACCTCTTCATGCAAGCACTTGATTTCGCCCTGTTCGGATGGCTCAACGCGGACGTGTTCGCGCCGCTGTGGCTCGTCCAGTTCGCGCGCTTCGCCTCCGAGGTGCTGCCGGCCCTGCTGGCCCTGACGATCATTGCGGGCGCCGGCTTCGACAAGCGCTGGCGCTATGCGCTTTTCACCGCACTGGTGAGCGTGCTGTTGACATGGATCGTCGTGCACACCTTCCGCCTGGCCCTGCCGTTCCCCAGGCCCGCAGCCTTCGGCCTGGGCATCCAGTGGGCGCCGCAGGGCATGCGGCCGGGCTTCCCGAGCCTGCACACGGCCGCCACCTTTGCCGCCGCCTTCTCGCTGTGGTGCCTGCCGCACCGCGTGCCCATGCTGGCGGCACTTGCGCTGGCGACGGTGGTGGGCTGGAGCCGGCTTTACCTGGGACTGCACTTTCCCTCGGACGTGGCCGCGGGGGTGCTCCTGGGGGCGCTGGTGTCGATCGCGGTCGAGCGCGGCGTGAGCCGTCCGCTGAGCTTCGCCCTGGCGAGAATGCCGGCCCGCCGCCGGCGGGCGCGCGCACGGCGAGCCTGAACCCGGCCTGAACGTCCAGTTCAGGCTCCTTTCAGGCAGCGTCTTTACAGTTGCTGCATGTCTTTTTCGCGCATCGAGCCCGCGCCCCTGCAAAGGGCGCCTTTTTCCGAGGCATCGGCGCCGCAGTTTCCTCCGCCCGGCCCGCTGTGGACGCGGTTCGACCATTGGTTGACGCGTCCGCACTCCGCTGCACAGGTCGTGCTCTGGGTCGGCCTTTACCTGGTGCTGACCACCAACTGGCCGCTGTGGAACGAACTGGCCCGCATCGGCGGCGCGCCCAGCACCTACCTGCCGACCATCGTGGCGATGAGCCTGCTCACGCTGTGCGGTTCGGTGGCGATGCTCTCGCTCACTGCCTGGTCGCGCTGGCTCAAGCCGCTGTGGTTCGCAGTGGTGGTGCTTGCCGCGGTGGTGCAGCACTACATGCTCGAGTACCGCGTCGTCATGGACCCCACCATGATCGCCAACGCGCTGCAGACCGACCCCAACGAAGCGCGCGACCTGCTCAGCTGGCGCATGGCCTTCAACGTGGCAATCGTCGCCTTGCCCGCGGCGTTGCTGCTCTGGCGTGTGCGCATCGCGCCGATGGGTTTTCTCTCGAAGCTCTGGCGCAATGCGGCCCTGCTGCTGCTGGCCGTGGTCGTGGCAGTGGGAACGGGCGTGGCCATGAACCGCCAGCTCGCGCCGCTGATGCGCAACAACATCCACCTGCGCTACATGATGAACCCGATCGCGAGCCTCTACTCGACCGGGTCGGTGTTCATCAGGCCGCTGTTCAAGCGCAGCGGCAAGCTGATTCCGATCACGGCCGGCACCTCGCTCGGTGCGAGCTACGCCGCGCAGGTGCGCCCGCCGATGTTCGTGGTCGTGGTGGGCGAGACGGCGCGCGCCGACCACTTTGCGCTCAACGGCTATGCACGCGACACCACGCCCGAACTGGCCAAGCGCGGCGTGCTGAGCTACCGCGACGTGCATTCGTGCGGCACCAACACGCTGGCCTCGGTGCCGTGCATGTTCTCGCCATTGGGCAAGCAAGGCTATGAATCGCGCAAGGACGACTACGAAAGTCTGGTCGACGTGCTGCAGGCCGCGGGCCTGGCCGTGTTCTGGCTCGACAACCAGGCCGGCTGCAAGGGCGTGTGCACGCGCATTCCCAACGCATCGGCCTTCGACGGCCTCGATGCCGCCACGAAGAAGGCGCTGTGCGACGGCGACGAGTGCCTGGATGAGGTGATGCTCAAGAACCTGGACGCACGCATCGCCGCGCTGCCGGCCGAGCGCCGCGCCAAGGGCGTGGTGCTGGTTATGCACCAGATGGGGAGCCACGGCCCGGCCTACTACAAGCGCTCCGCGCCCGAGGTGAAGCGCTTCACGCCCGAGTGCAAGACCAATGCGCTGGCCGAGTGCGGCCACAACGAGCTGATGAACGTCTACGACAACTCCATCGTCCAGACCGACCGCTTCCTGGCCGACACCATCGATTGGCTCAAGGCGCAGTCGAAGCAGTACGACCCGGCGATGCTGTACGTGAGCGACCATGGCGAATCGCTCGGCGAGTACGGCCTGTTCCTGCACGGCGTGCCATACAGCTTTGCGCCCGAGGCGCAGAAGCATGTGCCGATGGTCACCTGGTTCAGCGAAGGCATGAGCGAGCGGCGCAAGCTCTCGCGTTCATGCATGGAGGCGGGGCTCGATGCGCCGCTCACGCACGACAACCTCTATCACACGGTGCTGGGACTGATGGACGTGAACACGCCCACCTACAAGCCCGCGCTGGACGTGCTGGCTTCGTGCCGCGCGAAGGGCTGAGCGCCGGGCGCCTTACTTCTTCTCGCGCGGCAGACGCCCCATCAGGAAGAACTCGTTGTTCGGCTGCATGCCGCTGAAGCTCGCGAGGCGGTTGCTGAGCCCGAAGAAGGCGGTGATGGCCGCGATGTCCCAGATGTCCTCGTCGTCGAAGCCGTGGGCGTGCAGCGGCGGGAAGTCGCTGTCGTCGATCTCGTGCGAGCGGTCGCAGACCTTCATTGCAAAGTCGAGCATCGCGCGCTGGCGCGGCGCGATGTCGGCCTTGCGGTAGTTCACCGCCACCTGGTCGGCCACCAGCGGTTTTTTCTCGTAGATGCGCAAGAGCGCGCCGTGCGCCACCACGCAGTAGAGGCACTGGTTGGCCGCGCTGGTGGTGGTGACGATCATCTCGCGGTCGCCCTTGGTGAGCGAGCCTTCCTCCTTGAGCATCAGCGCGTCGTGGTACGCGAAGAAGGCGCGCCACTCGGCCGGGCGGCGCGCAAGGCCGAGGAACACGTTGGGCACGAAGCCGGCCTTCTCCTGGACCGCGAGGATCGCGGTGCGGATGTCTTCGGGCAGGTCCTTGAGTTCGGCGAGGGGGTAGCGGGCGGCCATGGTTGTCTCCTGGTGTTCGATGCCAGGATCATAGGCAGGCGCCCGCCGCCTGCTTCCTGCGCCTACTTGAGCGCCTTGCCCTGCGTGGCGCCCAGCGGCGTGTGCAGTTGCGAGGCCACCCACTGGCCGGTGTTGTCGTCGCGGCCCTGCAGCAGGTAGCGCGTGTCGGGCTTGCCGTAGTTCTGCACCGCCATCGCCGAAAACTTGCCGATGTCGGTCTTCGGGTCGCGCAGGCGGTTCACGATCAGCACCTTCTTCGTGTCGGCGAAGTCGGCCATCATGTTCTGGTCGCCTTCGCTGTCGCCGGCGACGAAGCTCGGGCCGTAGCCGTACTTGCTGACCAGGAAGCGCTGGATGTTCTTCGTCTTGCCCGGGCCCTGGGTCTGGTCGTAGCCGCGGCGGAACTCGGGCTGGATCACGCCGTTGGCGTCGCGCTCCAGCTCCATCGCGAGCACGCGCTCGGGCGGGTTGTTGTAGCCGAAGGCGGGGTTCGAAGAGATCTCCTTGATCACGTCGACGAACGAGGCCGAGCACACCCACACATCGAAGCCCGCGTTGCGGAAGGCGGCGTACAGCTCCTGCATCTCGGGCTGCAGGCGCAGGCCGTTCTTCCAGCTCACCGAGACCACGCCCGCCTGGCCCGGCAGCGCGGCGGGCGAGGTCCACTTGACCTTGGCGACCGGCTCCTTCAACTGCCAGGCCACCGTGTCGGCCGTGAGCTTGCGCACCTGTGCCTCGGTCATGCCGGCGAAAAGGTACGTGACCCAGGGGTAGGCGGTGTCGTGGTCGAAGGTGTCGCCGATGGCCTCGTAGAGGTAGCGCACCTTGGTGATGAACGCGCCGTAGTGCGGGCTCATCGCCACCACGGCCAGCGACTGCGCGCCCTTCATGCCCTTGTAGTTCTGGTAGAGCCAGGTGTAGCTGGCCACGATGTCGGGCACCAGGAGGTCGATGTTGACCGGCTTGCCCGCCGCGTTGTTGTACGCGGGCAGGAAGTCCTTCTTCGGGATGTTCTTGCGCAGCGCCACTTCGAGCTGCGCGGGCGTGGCGCCGAAGACGAGGTTCTCGAGCTGGTAGATCAGCGAGGCTTCCTCGATGTCCAGAAACACGCTGGTGTTGTCCCAGTCGAACACCACATAAGGCGGCTTGGCGGCGTTGTAGCCTGGGCTGCTCTTGCCTAGGCTGGCGATCAGGCCTTCGATCTGTGCGCGGTTGAAGGCGTCCCAGTGCGCTGGCGTGAGGCCCTGGGCGGGCGAGAGGCTGGCGCAGCCGGTGGCGACGAGCGCGGTGGCGAGCGGGGTGAGAAGGACGAGGCGGCGTTGCATGCGTTCCCTGTTGTTGTGCGTTGTGGATGAGAAGCGCCGAGCGTATGCAACGCCCGTGACACTTCCGCATCGACCTACGCATCAGCCGTGCCAGGCCGTGCGCGGACAAAGGGAATAGACTTTGGCTATCTGTAATTTGAGGGCATTCAATTTCCTCATTTCGCTTGCGCTGAATATTCTTGCCCCTCATCCAACCCGATCCACCACGGAAAGCAGACACCCCATGTCCACCGAAGCAAAGTGCCCCTTCAATCACACCGCCGTCGCCAGCGCCACGACGAACCGGGACTGGTGGCCCAATCAATTGAAGCTGAATGCCATGCACCAGCATTCGACCCAATCCGATCCCATGGGCACGGAATTCAACTACGCCGAGGCCTTCAGGAGCCTGGATCTGGCGGCCGTGAAGAAGGACCTGCTGGCGCTGATGACCGACTCGCAGGACTGGTGGCCGGCCGACTTCGGCCACTACGGGCCGCTGTTCATCCGCATGGCTTGGCACAGCGCCGGCACCTACCGCACCGCCGACGGCCGCGGCGGCGCCGGGGCGGGGCAGCAGCGCTTTGCGCCGCTCAACAGCTGGCCGGACAACGGCAACCTGGACAAGGCGCGGCGGCTGCTGTGGCCGATCAAGCAGAAGTACGGCCAGAAGATCTCCTGGGCCGACCTCATGATCCTCACGGGCAACGTCGCCCTGGAGTCGATGGGCTTCAAGACCTTCGGCTTTGCCGGCGGGCGCAATGACGTGTGGGAACCCGAAGAACACATCAACTGGGGCGCCGAGAAGACCTGGCTCGAAGACAAGCGCTACAGCGGCGACCGCGTCCTGGAAAACCCGCTCGCCGCAGTCCAGATGGGCCTGATCTACGTCAACCCCGAAGGCCCCAACGGCAATCCGGACCCGCTCGCCGCAGCCCGCGATATCCGCGAGACCTTCGCCCGCATGGCGATGGACGACGAAGAGACGGTGGCGCTGATCGCCGGCGGCCACACCTTCGGCAAGACGCACGGTGCCGGCGATGCCAAGCATGTGGGCGTGGAGCCGGAAGGCGCAGGCATCGAGGCCCAAGGCCTGGGCTGGACCAGCAGCTTCGCCACCGGCATGGGCGGCGATGCGATCACCAGCGGCCTGGAAGTCACCTGGACCCAGACGCCCACGCAATGGAGCAACTTTTTCTTCGACAACCTGTTCGGCTTCGAATGGGAGCTCACCAAGAGCCCGGCCGGTGCGCACCAGTGGATCGCCAAGGACGGCGCGGGCGCCGGCACCATTCCGGATGCCCACGACCCCGCCAAGCGCCGTTCGCCGACCATGCTGACCACCGACCTCTCGCTGCGGTTCGACCCGGCCTACGAGAAGATCTCCAGGCGCTTCCACCAGAACCCGGACCAGTTCGCCGACGCATTCGCCCGCGCCTGGTTCAAGCTCACGCACCGCGACATGGGACCGCGCACCCGCTACCTCGGCCCCGAGGTTCCGGCGGAAGAACTGCTCTGGCAGGACCCGATTCCCGAAGTCGATCACCCGCTGGTCGATGCGCAGGACGTCGCAGCGCTCAAGGCGCGGATCGCCGCTTCGGGCCTGTCGGTGTCGCAACTGGTGGCTACCGCCTGGGCGTCGGCGTCCACCTTCCGCGGCTCCGACAAGCGCGGCGGTGCGAACGGTGCGCGCATCCGTCTTGCGCCGCAGAAGGACTGGGCCGTCAACCAGCCCGAGCAGCTGGCCAAGGTGCTGGAGACGCTGGAAGGCATCCAGGGCGAGTTCAACGGCGCGCAGTCCGGCGGCAAGAAGATCTCGCTCGCCGACCTGATCGTGCTGGCCGGCTCGGCGGGCGTGGAGCAGGCGGCGGCGAAGGCGGGTCACACCGTGACCGTCCCCTTCACGCCGGGCCGCATGGACGCCTCGCAGGCGCAGACCGACGTGGAATCCTTCGCCGTGCTCGAACCGATCGCGGATGGCTTCCGGAACTACCTGAAGGGCAAGTACAGCGTCCCGACCGAGGCCTTGCTGATCGACAAGGCACAGCTGCTGACGCTGAGCGCGCCGGAGATGACGGTGCTGGTGGGCGGCCTGCGCGTGCTGGACATCAACGCCGGCCGGTCGCAGGACGGCGTGTGGACCCAGCGGCCGGAGGTGCTGAGCAACGATTTCTTCGTGAACCTGCTCGACATGGGCGTGCAATGGAAGGCGGGGTCGGAAGACCAGGAGGTGTTCGAAGGGCGCGACCGCAAGACCGGCCAACGCAAGTGGACCGGCACGCGCGCCGATCTGGTCTTCGGTTCGCAAGCCCAACTGCGGGCCCTGGCCGAGGTCTATGGGAGCGCCGATGCCGAGGCGAAGTTCGTCCGCGACTTCGTCAAGGCCTGGACCAAAGTGATGAATCTGGATCGCTTCGACCTGGCCTGAAGCACACTAGAGCGGCCTGAAGGTTCCATGCACGCCAAGGGGCGGCGCGCAACGATCCCGATGAATTCGCGAGTGCCGCAAATTGGTCGTTCCATCAGGCCTCGATGCGCCCGGCCTGCTGCTCGATGAAGGCGGCCACGCGCCGCACGAGCGCCTGATTGCCGCCGGCGGACGCCACGCTGGCCGCCGCATGAACGGCGACTTTCTCGCCGGTCGCAAGGATGACTTCTTCGGCCGCCGCGGCCGCCAGGCCGAAGTGCGGCGCCGCCTCGCGCGCCAGCGCAAGGCTGGAGGCGTGCCGTCCCGGAAGGATGGCGAGCTCCTGATAACCCGTGTGCCCGCCCAGCTGCATGACGAGGTCGAAGGCCGGGGCCAGGCGCCAGCTTCCGTCCTCGCCCCGCAGCGCGCCATGGTTCTTGACGTGATCGTCGCTGTTGCCCACCGCCAGGTTGAACACCATGCGGCGGAACAGCTCGGCCAGGTCCTGCTGCGGCTGCCGCGAGATGCGCCGCAGCAGCTGCGCCAGCTCGACATAGCTGCCACGGCTGGATTCGTAGGGCACATCGAGCAGCGCCGATGCCGAGAGGTAATGAAAGCGCCGTTCGTCGCTCACCGGGCCCACGCGGTCGAAGCGCTCGACCAGCAGGGCGTGTCCCGACGCCAGGGGCTGCAGCAGGAAGGACGGCACTTCGATGCCGCATGCATCGGCCAGCCAGAGCGTGGCCGCCTCGATCACTTCCACGTCGTGGTCGTCGCCGCGCGATGCGAACTTGGCGATGAAGCGCCGCCCTTCATGCACGAAGGCCGCCTTGGGCCGCGCACCGCCCAGGCTCCCGCCGCGCAGCAGCCGATGCATGTCGGGGCCGATCTCCATGCCGGCTTCGACGCGCCGCGACGCTTCGGCGAGCTCCTCCAGCGACAGGAGCACCGAGGGCGGCTCTTCGCTCTCGATGGGCAGCGATTCGGCGAACACCATCGCGCCGATGCGATCCTCGTTGGTCAGCAGCAGCGCGTCGATATCGGACAGGGGCCTGCCCTGGCGTATTTCGAGCACCTTGCGGCCCCAGCTGTCGGGCAGCGCATCGCGCAGCGTGAGCGGCATGGCGCCGCCCTCGCGGATGCGGCGCTCGGGCAGCACGAAGGCGGCATCGCGCAACGGCAGGTGTTCGGGGTTGAGCGGCACGGCCGCCGGGTCTTCGAGATAGCGCCGGCCGTAGGCGAATTCGCCGGACTCCACCACGCCGCGGCGCGCGACCTTCATCAGGCCGGCCGGTTGCACCCGTTCTCCGGTGTGGCGCGCGAGGCCGACGTAGATGCGGCGCTCGAGATCGGCGTCTTCAGAAGTCACGTTCGCCCTCCGCGATCACGCCCGCGGCGGCTTGCGCGGCCGACCTGCGCACGCGGCGCTTCCCGGCCAGCCCGGCGGGTGCCGGTGCCACGCCGTCGAGCGAATCGATCTCGCCGAAGAGCCACAGCGTATGGGCCAGCAGGCCGATGCTGGTGCCGGGCTTGCCCGATTCGAGTGCGCGCAGCGTGTTGGGGGAACACAGCAGCCGCTCGGACATTTCGGCGACCGTCCATTCACGCTGGACCCGGTGCGCGCGCAGGCGCAGGCCCAGCCTTTCAAGAGGCAGGGCGGTTTGCGAGGGCAGTGCCGAAAGGCTGTGGCTGTTTTTTGGCATCAATAAAATGAGTATTAAACGGCTTAATAGCCATTTTATTGCGTATTTGCCGATCCGGGAAGGGTGTCTTATCCAGGCAGCCCCGGTCTTCGCGCGTCATGCTGCTGCAGCACCGCAAGATCGCTCTCGTCCTTCAGTGCCACGCCGGTCAGCCCGCGCTTCAGGGATTCGCGCATCAGCCAAGCCAGCTTGAACGCGGCCGCTTCACAGGCCAGGCCTTCGGGGCGCACGTTGGAGATGCAGTTGCGCGCCGCATCGTTCAGCCCGCGCTTGGGCGAATGGGTCAGGTAGATGCCCAGGCTGTCGGGCGAACTCAGGCCCGGCCGCTCGCCGATCAGCATGACCGACAGCATGGCGCCGAACAGCTCGCCCACTTCGTCGGCCAGGGCCACGCGCGCCTGCGTGGCGATGACCACGGGCGAGAAGCGCGTGTCGGCCGGCAGTTGCGAGCGCAGTGCGGCGAGCAGCGGCGCTGCATGGCGCGCGACCGCGAGCGAAGAAAGACCATCGCCGATGACGACGCAGACGTCGCATCCGTAACGCCCGATGGCGCGCAGGTGACCGTCGTCTTCGTCGTCGAGCTGGCGGCCGAGGTCCGGGCGGCGCAGGTAGGTGGTGCGGTCCGCCGCGCGGCTGCGTGCGCGCGCGACTTCCCAGTGCTGCGAGGTCAGCGTGGCTTCGAGCGCAGCTACATCGAGCGCCGCATGGATCGCATCGCGCGCCATCGCATGCGCCCAGCCGAAGCGCAGCGTCTCGTCCGTGGGCATGCCGGCGCCGGCGCGGCCGAGCGCGAGGCGCGCGGGTGTGGCGGAGCGCCATTGCGCCCAGGGGTTGGGTGTGACGGCGTCGCTCATCGTGAGAGTGCATTGAGACCGCTCATGTCGGCCAGCAGGCGGTTGGAAGAGGGCGGCGCAAGCTGCCCCGCGGCATCGGTGATCTGCATGCGCTGCAGCCACGCCTCGAACTCGGGCGCGCGCTTCAGGCCCAGCGTCTGGCGCAGGAACAGCGCGTCGTGGAACGAGGTGCTCTGGTAGTTGAGCATCACGTCGTCCGCACCCGGAATGCCCATGATGAAGTTGATGCCCGCGGTGCCCAACAGCACGAGCAGGGTGTCCATGTCGTCCTGGTCGGCTTCCGCATGGTTCGTGTAGCAGATGTCGCAGCCGATCGGCAGGCCCAGCAGCTTGCCGCTGAAGTGATCTTCGAGGCCGGCGCGGATGATCTGCTTGCCGTCGTACAGGTACTCCGGCCCGATGAAGCCGACCACCGTGTTGATGAGGAAGGGCTTGTAGCGCCGCGCCAGTGCATAGGCGCGCACCTCGCAGGTCTGCTGGTCGACGCCGAAGTTGGCATTGGCCGAGAGCGCGCTGCCCTGGCCGGTCTCGAAGTACATGACGTTGTCGCCGACGGTGCCGCGCTTCAGGGAGAGCGCGGCGGCATAGGCTTCGTCGAGCAGTTCAGGCGTGACACCGAATGAGAGATTCGCCTTCTCGGTGCCCGCGATCGACTGGAACACCAGGTCCACCGGTGCACCCGCTTCCGCGAGCTTGAGCGTGTTGGTCACGTGCGTGAGCACGCAGCTTTGCGTGGGAATCTCGAAGCGCTGGATCACCTCGTCGAGCATGTGCAGCAACTGGCCCAGCACCGGCATGCTGTCGGAGGCCGGGTTCAGGCCGATCACCGCATCGCCCGCGCCGTAGAGCAATCCGTCGAGCGTGGAGGCGGCCACGCCGCGCAGATCGTCGGTGGGGTGATTGGGCTGCAGGCGCACCGAAAGATGGCCCGGCAGGCCGACGGTGTTGCGAAAGCGCGTGACCACACTGCACTTCTTCGCGACCGACACCAGGTCCTGGTTGCGCATGAGCTTGGACACGGCCGCGACCATCTCGGGCGTGAGGCCGGGTGCGAGCGCTGTGAGCGTGGCGGTCGTGGCTTCATCCGACAGCAGCCAGTTGCGGAAGTCGCCGACCGTGAGGTGCGACACCGTTGCAAAAGCCTGTGAATCGTGGCTGTCGATGATGAGCCGCGTGATGTTGTCGCTCTCGTAGGGAATGAGCGCTTCGGTCAAAAACTGCTTGAGCGGCGTCTCTGCCAGCACATGGCGCGCGGCCATGCGCTGCTGCGCGGTGGCGGCACCGACTCCGGCGAGGTAGTCGCCCGAGCGCGCGGGGCTGGCAAAGGCCATGACCTGCTTCAGGTCGTCGAAGGTGAAGACCTGTTCTGCGATGGTGGTGCGGTAGCGCATCGTTCAGGCGTGGGCTCAGGCGTTGGTGGCCGAGGAAGACAGCATCTCGTCGGGCGCGGCCGCCTTGCGCTGCGCCGAGGTCGCAAGGAAGTAGCCGTAGGCCGCGGCCATCAGCACCAGGAACAGTACCGTCAGCATGAAGTTGAACCACACCATCGCACCGAGGCACACCACGCCCAGGCCCAACGCAATCGCGGGGAACACGGGGTAGAAGGGCGCGCGGTAGGTGCGCAGCAGGTTCGGTTCGCTTCTGCGCAGCTTGAAGAGTGCGGCCATCGAGATCAGGTACATCACGATCGCGCCGAGCACCGCCATGGTCACGATGTTGGCGGTGAGCGTCTGGCCGCCGAACTGCACCCACTCGTCGCTGAAGATCGCGATCACGCCGATGACGCCGCCGGCCAGCAGTGCGCGGTGCGGCGTGTCGAAGCGGGGGCTCAGGCCGGCGAAGTAGCGCGGCAGGTAGCCGGCGCGGGCCAGCGCGAAGATCTGGCGCGAGTAGCCCATGATGATTCCGTGGAACGACGCGATCAGCCCGAAGAGCCCGATCCACACCAGCATGTGCAGCCAGCCGCTGTTGTCGCCCACCACTGCCTTCATCGCCTGCGGCAGCGGGTCGTTGATGTTGGCGAGCTTGCGCCAGTCGCCCACGCCGCCCGCAAAGATCATCACGCCGAAGGCCAGCACCACCAGCGTGACGATGCCGGTGGTGTAGGCGATGGGAATGGTGCGGTGCGGATCGCGCGCTTCCTCCGCCGCCATGGCCGCGCCTTCGATGGCCAGGAAGAACCAGATCGCGAACGGAATCGACGCGAAGATGCCCGAGATCGCTGCGCCGTTGAGCACGTTGCCGCCAGCCCAGCCGTTGGCGACGAAGTTGGCCATGGTCCAGCCGGGCGTGACCACGCCCATGAACACCAGCAGTTCGACGATGGCCAGGACCGTCACGAACAACTCGAAGGCCGCGGCGATGCCGACGCCGATCCAGTTGAGCGCAATGAAGATCACATAGGCCCCCAGTGCGAACCACTTCGGGTTGATGCCCGGGAACTGCACGTTGAGGTACGCGCCGATGGCCAGCGCGATGGCCGGCGGCGCGAAGACGAATTCGATCAGCGTCGCGAAGCCCGCGACGAAGCCGCCGGTCGGCCCGAAGGCGCGGCGCGCATAGGCGAAGGGCCCGCCCGCGTGCGGGATGGCGGTGGAGAGCTCGGTGAAGCTGAAGATGAAGGTGGTGTACATCGTGGCCACCAGCACCGTGGCGACCAGGAAGCCGAGCGTGCCGGCGGTGTTCCAGCCGTAGCTCCAACCAAAGTACTCACCCGAGATGACGAGGCCCACCGCGATGCCCCAGAGTTGTATGGGGCCCAGGACCTTCTTGAGGTGACCCGTGCCGGCCTGGGTCGTTGCTGCAGCCGGCGAGGCTTCGGTGGAGTGCATGGGGAGCTTCCTCTCTTCGTGGATGTTGACAGTGCACATCCAGCAAAGCAAGGGTCGTTCCACTACCTACATCGCGCTACATGGCGGTGTGCACGCGCTGGCCATAATCGAGGTCTTTCAATCCCCGAGGTGTTTCGTGAAGTCTCTTTTCTGTGCCGCTCTCGTGTCCGTCTTCGCCATTCCCGCAGCCTTTGCGCAGTCCGTACCGGTGACCACGCCCAGCGGCCTGATCTACCAGTCGCTCAAGGAAGGCACCGGCGCATCGCCCGCCGCCACCGACACGGTCAAGGTCCACTACCGCGGCACCTTCCCCGACACCGGCAAGGAGTTCGACAGCTCCTACAAGCGCGGCGAACCCACCGAGTTCCCGCTCAACGGCGTGATCCCCTGCTGGACCGAAGGCGTGCAGAAGATGAAGCCGGGCGGCAAGGCCAAGCTGACCTGCCCGCCGTCGATCGCCTACGGCGCGCGCGGCGCGGGCGGCGTGATTCCGCCGAACGCGACGCTGAATTTCGAAGTGGAGCTGGTGTCGGTCACCAAGCGCTGATCGGCTAGATCTGCGCCGAGCCTCCGTCGACGAACAGCTCCGTCCCATTCACGAAGCTGCTGTCGTCGGAGGCCAGAAACACCACCGCCTTGGCGATTTCGTCGGGCGTGCCGACCCGGCCCAGCGGAATGTTCTGTGCCTGTTGCTCGATGAAGCCCTCGACCTGTTCCGGCGTGAGGCCGAGCAACTCGTACGCCGGGGTCGGCACGACGCCGGGGCTTACCGCGTTGATGCGGATGCCGGCATCCTTCAGGTCCACCGCCCAGCTGCGCGCGAAGCTGCGCACCGCCGCCTTGGTCGCGCTGTAGACGCTGAAGGCCGGCGTGCCCTTGATGCTGGTGATCGAGGCGTTGAGAACGATCGACGCGCCCCTGGGCATCAGCGGCAGCGCCTTCTGCACGGTGAACAGCAGCCCGCGCACGTTGGTGCCGAAGGTCTTGTCGAAGTGCTCTTCGGTGATCTGGCCCAGCGGCACCAGGCTGCCGCCGCCGGCGTTGGCGAACAGCACGTCGAGCCGGCCCTTCTGTTCCTCGATGGCCGCATAGAGCCTGTCGAGGTCTGCGAGCTTGGACACGTCGCCGAGCACCCCGGTCACGTTGCGGCCGATGGTCTTCACGGCCGCATCGAGTTCCGCCTGGCGGCGGCCCGTGATGAACACGTGGGCGCCTTCGGCCACGAAGCGTTGCGCGGTGGCCAGGCCGATGCCGCTGGTGCCGCCGGTGACCAGGGCGATCCTGTCGTTGAGCTTGAGTTGGGACATGACTTCTTCCTTTGGGTTGCTGTGATACAGCGTTGACGAGGGAAGGAAGTTTGGGTGGCGGCCCCTCGCAGACCAAGAGGCCGGGCGGGACTTGTCAGTTTCCGAATCACCAACAATCCGGCGCTGGACCAGCCCGATGCCCGTTGCAGACTCAACCCGGCTGGTACTGGTACAGCCAGGTCTCGGTCAAGGTCTGGTCGCCGTTCTTCAGATAAAGCCGCATGTCGATCGGCTCGTTGCCCTCGGGCGTGAAGTCGAACTGCGCACGCCAGTGGCCGGGCACGCCGTTGGGCACCGCTTCGGCGAACACGTACGAGAACTTGCCGCGCGGTGCCGTGAGCACCAGTTCGGGCTTGACGCCGAAGGGCACGGTGGTGAGCGGCTGGCCGATGAACTCGACCATGAACTTGCGCACGCCCTGCGGCCGCGGCTGGCCCGGCTGGCCGCCACGGCCGATGCGCGTGGCCACGCAGCGCGCGAGCGGCGAGGGAAAGGGCTCCTGATCGGTCCAGTGCAGCCGGTACTGCAGGCTGTAGCTCGCGCCGGCCTTGGCGTCGGCCTTCGGCACCCAGAAGGCGACGACGTTGTCGTGGATCTCGTCGTCGGTCGGAATCTCGATGAGCTGCACCGAGCCTTCGCCCCAGTCGCCCAGTGGCTCGATCCAGAGGCTCGGGCGCTTTTCGTAGCCGACGCCGTCCTGGTAGTGGTCGAACGACCGGTCGCGCTGCAGCAGGCCGAAGCCGCGCGGCTTCGTGTCGGCGAAGGCGGAAGCACGCGTCTGCGTCGGGTTGTTGAGGGGGCGCCAGATGCGCTCGCCCGCGCCGTTCCAGATCGCGAGGCCGTCGGAGTCGTGCACCTCGGGCCGCCAGTCGATGGCGGTGGGCTTGATGGTCTCGGAGTACCAGTACATCGAGGTGAGCGGCACCAGGCCCAGGCGCGCTACGTCGCGGCGCAGGAACAGCCGCGAATCGATGTCCATGATCACGGCCTTGCCGCGCTGCATGACGAACTTGAAGACGCCCGTCACGCTCGGCCCTTCGAGCAGCGCGTAGACGGTCATCGAGGTGGTGTTGTTCTCGGCCGGCGTCTCGAAATAGAAGCGGGTGAAGGTGGGGAATTCCTCGGGCTTGTCTGGCACCGCCACGTCGAGCGCGAGGCCGCGGGCCGAGAGGCCGTACTGGTACAGCTCGCCGATTGCGCGGAAGTACGAGGCGCCGAGGAAGGCAACCCAGTCATTCTTCTGCCAGTCGAGCTTGCCCTGGTCGCCCAGGCGGCTCTCCTGCAGGCGAAAGCCCGCGAAGCCGGCTCCGGGCGGCAGCGCGCGGGCGGGGCTGTCGGGGGGCATCGAGAAGTAGTCGGGGCTGTAGAGCACTTCGCGGGCGAAGGCATCGCCATCGGCGTTCTCCAGCACGTGCATGCGCACCGGCGTCTGGAAGAAGCGGCCAAGGTGGAAGAAGGTGACGGGAAACGCGCCGGGGCCTTCGCGGAAGAGGGCGTTGGCGGGGTCGAACTTGATCTTGCCGTGGGCGTCGTAGTCGATCTTCTCGAGCACGTCGGGGGCAAGCGGCGCGGCAGCGACGTAGGGCTGTGCGGCCAGCCGCTTGGCCTGCGCGACGAGGCGATCGAACGAAAAGGGCGCCGGCTGGCTCAGTTGCAGGCCGTTGGCGGCCAGCGCCTCTTCGGGCAGTCCAAGGGCGGCGAGTGCGGCGGCGGCACCACCTGCGGCAAGGAAGGATCGGCGATCAAGCATGTGTTTCTTGAGGGTTTCGAATCTTTGGGGGAGGGGGAGAACTGGCGAAGCGCGGATTGATTTTGCGCGATGGGGAACAACCGCAAGCTTGCCGCAGTTCGCCGGGCCCCGCGCGTCAGCCATTCCGCGCAATGCAGGCCGGACAAAACCGCCGATTCGGAAAATTGTGCGTTTATGTATCGGCCGCGTCGGTGGCACGCAGCGCATACACCGCATACAGGGGTACGCCGAAGAACATCCTGAACATCGGGCCGAAGAGCGTGTAGGCGATGCCCAGGCCTTCCAGCACGCGGCAGGTGCTGTCCAGGCGCAGGCGTGGATGCGGCTGCGTCAGATCCGCGGGCCGGCGCAGGCCCCAGAGGAATTCGGCGCCCGTCGGTCGCACCGAAGGGTGGTTCCGGGCGCGGCCGGTGGCGATCCAGCACATGGCGTCGAAGGCCAGCACCGAGCCTGCGGGTGCCCGCTCGCCGAAAGCTGCGAGCACCGCCTGCACGGTCTCGGGCTTCAGGTACATGAGCACGCCCTCGGTGAAGAGGAAGACCGGCTGCGCACTGCGCTTTTTCGGCAGGCCCAGTTGCTCCCACCAGTCGGACGCGGTCAGGTCGAGTTCGCGGATGTCGTGGCGCGGGTGGGTCTCGGGGATCAGCTCGCGGCGCAGGTCGAGCACCTCGGGGAGGTCGGCATCGGTCATGTGCGACTTGTCGTCGTCCAGCCACTGGAAGTAGTGGCTCAGGCCGCAGCCCATGTTCACCACGCGCGCACCGGGATGCTGTTTCAGGAAATCCTGCGCGAGGCTGCGAAAGCGCCGCGTGCGCGCGAGGATGCCGTAGATGGTCGTCCGGTCTTCCGGCAGGGCCTGCCCGTCGTCGCGGATCTTCTCGAGGATGGCCGCGGCATAGGCATCCCGCACGGCCACCTGCGGAAAGATGGCGTCGCCCGATGCTCGTGCGGCCAGGGGAATCCGCAGGGTGGACGGAACGGCCGACAGGTGGCGGGCGGGCTTGCGAGGCGTCATGGATGCAGGAGCGAGATCATGGGCAAAGTCTCGCGGCTCCCGCACACCGGGGCAAGTCAGTCTTTCGTTATGTCGGCCGTGGCCGGCCTGCGCGGGTCAGCGGTGGCGCATCACTCCCACCAGGCTTCCATCTGGATGCCGAACGTGGTCGCGTTCCTGCGGCCATTCGCCCCGAAGCTTGTGGCGTTGGCATCGCCCGCGGCCTTGTTCCAGCTCGCGCGCGTGGCGTAGATGCGGAACTCCGGCCGGGTCCAGAAGTCGGTGTTCGGCGAGAACGCCACCGCGATGGTGCCCTTGTTCAGCGTCTGCCGCGGCTGGTCCTCGGTGCTGCGGCGCGTGGTCGAGAGCTCCGCCAGCAGCTTCGTGTACTTGGCGATGCCATACGAGACGCGCCCGCCCAGCGAGAAGTCCTTGGTCTCCGGGCCGTTGTCCGGGCGCGTGGTCTGGTAGCCGATCAGGCCCTGGCCGCCGAAGCGCCCGAACTGGAAGTCCACCGAATCCAGGATGCGCCGCTGCCGGGCGCCCGACTGCGGCGTGACGACCGTGCGCTCCACCAGCGGCGCGAACAGCAGCGTGTTCTCCAGCCCGAAGCCCGGCGGCAGCAAGAGGCCGGTGGTCGTGGTGCTGTTGTCCAGGTTGTAGAACTTGCCGCTGAGCGAGGCATGGCCGCTCGATGCCTGCACGATGAAGGTGTTGTTCAGCCCCGGCAGGAGGTTTTTCTGGATATGCATGAGCCCCAGCGCTCCGCCGTCGCGCCCCTTGGCGAAATCTCCAGAAACCAGCCCGCCCGTCACCGTGAGCTTGCCGCCCGGGTTGGTCGGGATGTCGCGCCACTGCAGGTTGATGCGCTTGGCGTTGTTCGTATTGCCGTTCCTGTTGTCCACCGAGTCGGCGGTGTGCAGGGCCACGTTGAGGCGCCCCACGCCCCACAACGGAATGTCGTCGATGCCGGCGCCGTAGTTGTCGCCGTCTTCCACCACCCACTTGTCCAGGATGTGCACATCCTGGATGCGGCGGTAGCGCTGGCCGGCCCAGAGGGTTGCGGCGTTGCCGAAGACGCCGGTGAGGGAGAAGTAGGCCTGCGCCGTGCCGCTCTTGCCGTTGTAGATGGTGGGCATGTAGAACACGCCCCAGTTGATGCCGTCGCCCAGGTCGAAGCGCTTGCCGATGCCGAACTCCAGGTAGTTGTCGCCCTCGTTGCCCAGGCGGTACTTCTGCAGGTCGCCGCCGAGCGAGTAACCGCCCTTGAGCCGGCCCTTGCCGGCGCTGTAGAAGCCGCCGCGGCCGTAGCCCCAGAACTCCAGGCCGGTGGCGTCGTTGATCTTCTTGACGAACTCCTTGGTGGGGTCCTTGGCTTCGGCCTGGGGTGGCTCTTCGGTTTGCTCGGCCTGAGTCTGGGCTTGGGCCTGGCCATGGAGGCCGGCCAGCAGCATCAGGACGGCGGCAGGCAGGTGGTTCGGTCTTGTTCTCATGAAAGTCTCCTCGGGTCTTGGTGATTTGTGGAAAAGGGAAGGCACGCGATGTCTTCAGGCAAAGGCATCCCCCCACCGGCCGTTTGGCCGGTGTCTGGCGATGCAGATGCAGAAGGGGGAGGAGGGGCCGCTAGCTGCGCTTGGCTGCCAGCCGGTCCTGTGTGTCCGGCTGCAGCATCCACTCGTGCGCCGGATCGTTCTTGAACACCCAGTAACGGCCGGGGCCGGCCATCACGTTGAGGTAGTAGAGGTCGTAGCCGTGCGGCGCGACCACCGGGTGGTAGCCGCGCGGCACCATCACCGTGTCGTGGTTCTCCACGGCCATGGATTCATCGAGGCTGCGGTCGTCGGTGTAGACGCGCTGAAAGGCAAAGCCCTGCGGTGGGTTCAGCCGGTGGTAGTAGGTTTCCTCGAGCAGCGTTTCCTCGGGCAGCGCATCGCGCTCGTGCTTGTGCGGCGGATAGCTGGAAGCGTTGCCCGCGGGCGTGAGCACCTCCACCACCAGCAGGTGCGCGGCGCGCGGGTCGTCGTGCGGCAGGATGTCGCAGACATGGCGCGTGTTGCTGCCCTTGCCGCGCACCGAGCGCTTCATCGCACCCGGATCGATCACGAAGGCTTCGCGCTCCTGGCTGCCGGCTGGCGCGGTGCACAACGCCACCTCGGCATCGCGGATCGCGTCGATGCTGACGGCGGCGCCGCCCGGCACATAGACCGCGGCGGGAGAGATGGGGTCGAACACGCTGTCGCGCGTGCCGAGCTGCGTGTGGCGCCGGCCGTCCACCTCGATGTCGACCGTGCCGGTCAGCACCACCAGGCAGAGCTCACGGTCTCCGGTAGCCAGGAGTTCGGTATCGCCCTTTTTCAGGCGCAGCACCTTGAAGCCGACATGCGCCCAGCCGGCGCGTTCGGGGGTCACATCGACCACGGTGCGACCTTCGGCCGCGGCCTTCACGAGGAGGGGGCTGAGTGCCATGTCAGTGCGCCTTCGCCTCTGCAGCGGCCATCCTGTCGACGATGCCGCGCAGGGTTTCGTAGCCCTTCTTTGCGTAGGCATAGCTGGGCGCGACGGCCGGGTCCTGCTCGGCCTCGACCACGAGCCAGCCTTCGTAGCCGGCCTCGTGCAGCACCGCGAGCACAGCCCCGAAATCGAGGTCCCCGTCGCCCGGCACGGTGAAGGTGCCGTTGAGCACGCCATCGAGGAACGACAGGCCTTCGTTGCGCGTCTGATGGATCACGCCGGCGCGCACGTCCTTGCAATGCACGTGGGCCACGCGGTGCACGTGCTTGCGCAGCAGCGCCACCGGATCGCCCGCGCCGCCGTAGTAGGCATGGCCGGTGTCGAACAGCAGCGACACGCAGTCCGGATCGGTCAGCGCCATCAGCTTGTCGACATCCTGCGGCGATTCGACATACGCGCCCATGTGGTGGTGATAGGCCAGGGTGATGCCGTACTTCGCCTTCAGGTGCTCGCCGAACGCGTTCAGCCGCGTGGCGTAGGCGGCCCATTGGGCCTCGCCCGCAAAGCGCGGACGCTTTGACGATGGCGTGTCCATGCTGCCCTGGATGGAGCCTGCGACCTCGCCGTAGACCACGACCTTGCAGCCGTTGAAGCGCAGCTTCTCCATGTGTGCGGCGCAGCGGTCGATTTCCGCATCGACCGTGTCTTCGGCCAGGTGGCCGGAGTACCAGCCCGACACGCAGGCCAGCCCGTATTCGGCGAGCGTCGCCTTCAGCGCCGCGGGCTCTTTAGGGAACTTGTTGCCCAGCTCGAAGCCGGCGTAGCCGATCTCGGCGCCCTCACGCAGTGCGGTGGACAGCGGCGTGGCGCCGCCGAGCGCGGGCAGGTCGTCGTTCATCCACGACAGGGGGTTGATGCCGAGGCGGACGTTCCAGGTGTTCATGGCGTGGTTGTTTCCAGCAGTGGGTTTCACAGTTTCTGATCTCGTTTGGCGGCTTCGTAGCGCGCGCGGGCGTCGTTGACTTCAGCGCGGGCCGAGACTTCGGGGATCGCCACTTCCCACCAGCAGCCGCCATCGGCGGTGGTGCGTTCGGCGGTGGTGTCGATCACGATCACCTGCGTGCCGCTGGCGGCGCGGGCCGCGGAAAGGGCCTTGCGAAGGGCGGCGATGTTTTCCACATGCACCGCCTGCGCGCCCATGCTGCGGGCGTGGCCCGCGAAGTCGATGGCCGAGGCGTTGCCGCCTTCGGGGATGCAGTCGTCCAGCATGTTGTTGAACTGCGGCGAGCCGCTCGCGCGCTGCAGGCGGTGGATGCAGCCGTAGCCCCGGTTGTCGAGCACCACCACGATCAGCTTGCGGCCCAGCAGCACCGAGGTGGCGATCTCCGAATTCATCATCATGTAGGAGCCGTCGCCCACCATGACGACCACTTCCTTCTCGGGCCGCGCGAGCTTCACGCCCAGTCCGCCGGCGATCTCGTAGCCCATGGTGGAATAGCCGTATTCCATGTGATAGCCGCCGGGTGCGCTCGTGCGCCAGAGCTTGTGCAGTTCGGCGGGCAGCGTGCCGGCGGCGCACACGACAATGTCGTTCGCCGGCGAATCGATGGCCGAATCGCGCACGGCGCCGATCACTTCGGCGTCGTAGGGCAGTTCGCCCTGCGGCGGCGTCGTGGTCAGCTCGGTCACGCGCGCCACCCAGCCGGCCGCGAGATCCCGGGCGCGCGAGGTCCATTGCGGCGCGGCATGCCAGCCTGCCAGCACGTCTTGCAGCTGTTGGAGGCCTGCGCGCGCATCGGCCACGAGCGGGGTGCAGCCGCGCTTGGTGGCGTCCAAGGCCTGCACGTTCAGGCTCAGCATCGGCACGTGGCCCAGCAGGCTGTTCGAGCCGGTGGTGAAGTCCTGCAGCCGCGTGCCGACGGCGAACACCAGGTCGGCCTCGCGCGCCAGGGCATTGGCTGCGGGCGAGCCGGTCACGCCGATGGCGCCGAGGTTGAGCGGATGGTCCCAGGGCATGGCGCCCTTGCCGGCCTGGGTTTCGGCCACGGGCACGCCGTGGGCCTCGGCGAAGGCGCGCAGCGCGTCCCAGGCCTGGCTGTAGAGCACCCCGCCGCCAACGACGAGCAGCGGGCGCTCTGCGGCGCGCAGCAGGTGGGTGGCACGCGCCAGTTCGTCGCGATCGGGCGGCATGCGCCGAAAGCGCAGTGTCTCGGGGTGCAGGAAATGCTCGGGGCAATCGAAGGCCTCGGTCTGCACGTCCTGCGGCAGCGCCAGACACACGGGGCCACAGGTGGCCGGATCGACCATGGTCTGGATGGCGCGAGGCAGGGCCGAGAGGATCTGCTCGGGCCGCACGATGCGGTCGAAGTAGCGCGTGACCGGCCGCAGGCAATCGTTGACGCTCAGGTCGCCGTGCCCGAAGTCTTCCAGCTGCTGCAGCACCGGGTCCGGCGCACGCGAGACGAAGACGTCGCCGGGAAGCAGCAGCACCGGCAGTCGGTTGACGTGGGCCAGCGCGGCGGCCGTGACAAGGTTGGTCGCACCCGGGCCGATGGAGGTGGTGACCGCCATGATCCGCTGGCGGAACTGCGCCTTGGCATAGGCCACCGCGGCGTTGGCCATGCCCTGTTCGTTGTGGGCGCGAAAGGTCGGCAGCGCATGGCGCTCGGCCGCCAGTGCTTCGCCCAGGCCGGCCACGTTGCCGTGTCCGAAGATGGAGAACACGCCGCCGACGTACGGTGCGAGCGTGCCGTCGGCCATCTCGACGCGGAGCGCCGCCAAGTGGCGCACCAGCGCCTGCGCCATCGTGATGCGTTGGGTCTTGTGCGTCATTGATGCGATCCGTCCCAGGCTTCGACCAGCTCGGCAAAGTTGCCCGCCACCGCGCCGACCAGCGTCTCGTCGTCGATCTCTTGCCGCAGCCAGCGCAGGCCCGGCGCGACCCACAACGTGCGGCCGATCATGAAGCCCTTGACGATGGGGTTGGTGGCGGCGGCAAAGCCGCGCGCCAGTTGGGCGAGTGGCTGGTTGAGCCCGAGGATCACCACGCCGCGGCATTGCGGATCGCGCTCGGCGACCAACTGCGCCAGCCGGTCCCATGCGGCCGGCGCCATCGGCGACAGCTTCCACCACTCGGGCTGGAAGCCCAGGTTGTAGAGGCGCTCGATGGAGCGCAGCACCACCGCGTCGCGGGCGTTGTCGGTGTCTTCGGCGGGCAGCTTGTCCGCGGGCGGAATCAGCTCGATCAGCAACTCGTGGCCGCTCGCGCGGGTGGCCTCCCACAGCTCGCCCAGGCGGGACTCCTGCTCCAGGCGCAAGGGCGCGGGGTCGTCGGGGTGGTAGTAGACGAGGCACTTGACCGTCTGCTCGATGGGCCACTGCGCCAGTTGCGAGCCGATGGACAGCGTGCCGTCGAAACGCAGCGGGCGCGACAGCGGCAATTCCACCGGACGTCCCACCCACCAGCCGCGTCCCGTGGCGGCGGCAAGGGCATCGCTGCCGTAGCTGCTGTCGATCAGCACGCCGACGCGGCCCTGCAGTGCATGGCTTTGCTCGACGCGGGCCGCGGCCTCTACCAGCAACTGCTTGAGCCTTGGCAGGCGCGACTCGTCGGTGCCGGCTTCGCGCGCCAACTCGGCGAACTGGGCGCGGTGGTCGAAGGCCAGCACGGCCGGTGACGGCCATTGCGCGCGCGCGGCAGTGGTGCGGTGCAGGTGGGCGAGCCGCGTGTCGGCATCGACCTTGGGGTTGCGGCTGCCGCCGAACCAGTGGTCCAGCTCGGCCGGTGTCGGCATTGCCGCCGAGCAGGCGTGGCGCGAGACGACGATCGCGCCGCAGGCGTTGGCCAGCCGCGCGGCCTCTTCGAAGCCCTGGCCACGCAGGAGGCCGGTGAGCAGCCCGGCGGCGAATGCATCGCCCGCGCCGAGCACGTTGAGCACCTCAACGCGTTCGCCGCGCACGGTGGGCGCATCTTCGATGCGCGCCGGCACCGCGCCCGGAATGAAGCAGCAGCCCGCCGCGCCGAGCTTGACCACCATGGCCGCCGCCGTCACGCCGCGCACCGCGCGCAGCGAGGCCATCAGGTCGCCGGGCACGCCACCGGCAATGAGGAATTCTTCTTCCGTGCCGACCAGCAGGTCGAAGCGCAGGAGCATGGCCTGCAGCCGCTGTGTCACCGCTGCATCGGGTACGAATCGGTTGGCGCCTTCGCCGCGCTTGGTGAGGCCCCAGAGCACGGGGCGGTAATCGATGTCCAGCACGCGCAGCACGCCGTGCCGGGCGGCATGGTCGAGCGCGGCGACAGAGGCGGCCTGCACCATGGGCGTGCTCAGGTGCGTGCCAGTGATGAGCAATGCGCGGCATTGGGCGATGAAGTCGCCGTCGATCTGCGCGGCGTCCAGCGCCATGTCGGCGCAGTTCTCGCGGTAGAAGAGCAGTGGGAAGGTGTCGCGGTCCTTGATGCCGAGCAGCACCAGCGCGGTCAGGCGCTGCGGATCGACCTGGACCTGCGAAACGTTGCAGCCCTCGCGCTGCAGCGCCTCGACCAGGAAGCGGCCCATCTGTTCGTCGCCCACGCGCGAGATCATGGCGGCGCGCAGGCCCAGGCGGGCTGCACCGAATGCGATGTTGGCGGACGAGCCGCCCAGGTAGCGCGAGAAGCTGGTGGCGTCTTCGAGCCGGCTGCCGATCTGCTGTGCGTACAGGTCGACCGCGAGGCGACCCAGGCAGGCCAGGTCGTGGCGGCGTCCTTCGGGAATTTTCAGTGTTTGCATCTTTTTTCTGTGGTTGTCTGTCTTGTGCCGTTCAGTGCTTGCCGCTACGGCGAGACTTGGCGTAGGTGTCGAAGGCGACCGCGATGACGATGATCACGCCGATCACCACCTGCTGGTAATAGGCCGAGACGTTCAGCATCACCAGCCCGTTGAGCAGCACGCCCAGCAGGATCGATCCGATGATCGTGCCGCCCACGCCGCCCAGCCCGCCGAAGAGGCTGGTGCCGCCGATGACCACGGCCGCGATCACCCGCAGCTCGTAGGAGATGCCGGCCACCGCCTCGGCGGAGCCCAGCCGCGCCGCCAGCAGGAAGCCGCTGAGGCCGGCCAGCAGGCCCACCACCACGTACACGCTGACGACGATGCGTTTCACATCCAGCCCCGAGAGCCGTGCCGCTTCGGGGTTGCCGCCCACGGCATAGATGGAGCGCCCGTAGCGCGAATAGCGCAGCGTGATGTAGCCGGCCGCAGAGACCAGCGCGAAGACGATCACCGGCACCGGAATGCCCAGCACGTCGCCGCGCCCCCACCAGCGAAAGCCTTCGTCGAAGCCGCTGATCGGGCCGCCGTCGTTCAGGATCAGCGTGGCGCCGCGCCAGATCGTCATGCCGCCCAGCGTGACGATGAAGGGCGGCACGTTGAGCCTGGTGATGGTCTTGCCGTGCAGGTAGCCTGCGGCCGTACCGACCGCGCAGGCGATGAGCAGCGCCGCGAGCCAGCTCACCGGGAAGGTGTCGCCCAGCATCACCACCACCGAGGCCGCGCACATCGCGGAAAACGCGAGCAGCGAACCGACGGCCAGGTCGACGCCGCCGGTGAGGATCACGCAGGTCATGCCGACCGCGATGATTCCGTAGATCGACACCTCGGTGAGGATGTTGGAGATGTTGCGCATCGAGATGAAGCGCGGGTTCTGCGACGCGAACAGAACGATCAGCAGCACCAGGAAAAGCAGCACGCCGTATTTCTCGAGGAAGCCGATGAGGTCGTGCTTGCGCTCCTTGTGCGCGTTGTGTTCCTTGGGTGGGGGAGCCGTGGCGGCGGTGGAAGTCATGTTTTTCTCTCCTTGATCGGTTGTCGCTGCGCGCTCAGGCCGCCATGGCCAGCGCGGCCTCGGGCCGGGCGCCCAGGGCCATGAGGTTCATCAGTTGTTCCTCGGTGGCTTCGCTGCCCGGCGTGGAGCCGGTGATGGCGCCGTTCATGAAGGTCACGATGCGGTCGCTCACCGCCATGACCTCGGGAAGCTCGGACGAGATGACGATCACCGCCACGCCTTGCGCGGCCATGTCGAACAGCACCTGGTGAACCTCGGCCTTGGCGCCGACGTCGATGCCGCGCGTGGGTTCGTCCACGATCAGCACCTTGGGATTCAGCGCCATGCAGCGTGCCAGCAGCACCTTCTGCTGGTTGCCGCCGGACAGGGTGCCGATGGTCACCTTGTCGCTGGACATCTTGATCGAGAGCTTGCGGCGGTACTCCTCGATCATCCGGGTCTCGGCCGCCTCGTCGACGAACCAGCGCATCTTGCTCAGCCGGCCGAGGCTGGGCAGCGTCATGTTGTGGCGGATCGAGTGCGAGAGAAAGCAGCCTTGCTGCTTGCGGTCTTCGGGCAAGAGCACGATGCCGGCGTCGATGCCGTCCCGGGGCGAGCGCAGCACCACCTGCTGGTTCAGCACGCGCACCGTGCCGCTGTCGCAGGGGTCGGCGCCGAAGATCACGCGCGCCATCTCGGTACGGCCCGCGCCGACCAGCCCGGCGAAGCCGACGATCTCGCCTGCGCGCACATGCACCGACATGTCGGAGAGCGTGGTCGCGCTGGTGCCCGAGACGGCCTTCAGCCGGCTCACGCCCTCGACCTTCAGCACCACCTCGCCGAGCACGCCGGACGATTCGCGCTTCGCGCCCACGACCTCGCGGCCGACCATGTGGCGCACCAGGTCGTTCACGGTGGCGTCAGCCACTTCGCCGGTCGTCACGTAGCGGCCATCGCGGAACACCGTGAAGCGGTCGCAGATGGCCTTGACCTCGTTGAGCTTGTGCGAGACGTAGATGATGCCCAAGCCCCGCGATTTCAGGTCGCGGATGATGTCCAGCAACTGCTCGACCTCGCGACCGCTCAGTGCGGCCGTGGGCTCGTCCATGACGATCAGCCGCGCCTTGACGGTCATGGCCTTGGCGATCTCGACCATCTGCTGCTTGGCGACGCTCAGCGAGCGCACCTCGTCGCGCGGATCGAGGTCGATGCCCAGGTCGCGGATGACCTTTTCGGCGTCGTCATGCAGCCGCGACCAGTGGATCAGCCCGTTGCGCAGCGGCTCGCGGCCGATGTACATGTTCTCGGCCACCGACAGCGCCGGCAGCAGGTTGAACTCCTGGTAGATGGTGACGATGCCTGTGCGCTGGCGCAGCATCGGCGTGTCGGCGGGCGAGAGCGCCCGGCCCTCGAATTCGATGCTGCCTTCGTCGGCCGGCTGCGCGCCTGCGAGGATCTTCAGCAGGGTCGACTTGCCCGCGCCGTTCTCGCCGAGCAGCGCATGCACCTCCCCGGCAACCACGTCGAGCTGCACGCCATCCAGCGCCTTCACGCCCGGAAAGGATTTGCGGATGCCCCTGACCTTGAGCAGATGCGCGCTCATCACTTGAGCTCGCCGGACCGCGCAGCTTCGGAGAGGTTGGCCTTGGTGATCAGGATCGGCTCGATGCCGACCGACTTGATCTCGGTCTTGTTGCGAATGTTGGCCACCAGGAGCTGCAGCGCCGTGCGGATCTGCTTGCCGGGGCTTTGCTCGACGGTGAGCGCCATTTCGCCGTCGCGCACCTTCCTGAGCGCATCGGGCGATGCGTCGTAGCCCAGGACCTTGATGCCCTGCCTGGCAAGGCCCGCGGACTGGATCGCTTCCACGGCGCCGAGCGCCATGTCGTCGTTGGCGGACAGGATCACCTGCGGCGGCTTGCCGGTGAGCGAGGTGAGGATGTTCTGCGTCACCGTGAGACCTTGGTCGCGCGCCCAGTTGGCGGTCTGCTCGGCCACGATCCTGTACTTGGGGCCCGCCTTGGCGAAGGCGTCGTGCACGCCCTTGGTGCGGTCGATGCCCGAGCTGCTGCCGGGCTGGCCGGTCAGGAAGACGATGCTGGCGCCGTCGGGAAAGTTCTTGACGACCCACTCGGCCATCATGCGGCCGCCCGCAACGTTGTCGGCGCCCACGTGGGGGATGGGGCTCTTCGCGCCATCGACACGGCGGTCCACCGTCACGACCGGGATCTTGTCGCCGAGCACTTCATTGAGTGCGGGCGTCATCGCCTTGGCGTCGGTGGGCGCGATGATGATGCCGGCCACGCCTTGCGTGATGGCCACGGAAACATCGGAGGTCTGCTTGGGCGAACTCGCCTGGCCATCGACCACGCTGAGCTTGACCTTGAGCTTCTTGGCCTCGTCCTGCAATTCGCGGTTCATGAACACGAAAAACGGTTCGGCCATGTTGTGGAAGAGCGCGGCAACGCGTTCGTTGTCCGCCAGCGCGGGCGAGGAGGGCAATGCGAGCGATGCGGCAGCCAGCAGGGCCGCGGCGTGGATGGCCTTGCGAAGATGGGTTCGGGGTGTTCGGGTCATGCGACGTCTCCTTGTTTGTCGGAGGCGATCTTAGAAAAGCAAAACTCAAATTGCAAATGTTTTTCTATTAATTTTCTGAGTAGAAACCCTGTTCTATTTCGGGCAGGGCTTTCCGACAATGAGGTTCCGCATCACTCGTTCTCTCTATCTCCGTGACCATGAAACAAGTTGCCGTTTTCGGCGCCGGCCGCATCGGCCAGATCCACGCTTCCAACCTTGCCGCGCTGCCTGGCGTGCAGCTGCGCTACATCAGCGATCCGGCATCGCAGAGTGCGGCGTCGCTCGCACATGCGCTGGGCGCGCATGTGGCCTCCGTCGAGGAGGCGCTCGCCGATCCGGCTGTCGATGCCGTCGTCATCGCTTCGCCCACCACCACGCACAGCGACCTGATCGTTCGCGCGGCGCAGGCCGGCAAGCACATCTTTTGCGAGAAGCCGGTGGACCTGTCGGTTTCGCGCGCCGAGACCTGCGCAGCGGCGGTGCGGCAGGCCGGCGTGGCTTGCATGATCGGGTTCCAGCGCCGTTTCGATCCCACCTTCAACGCGCTCAAGTCGCGCCTGGACGGCGGCGAGATCGGCGTGCCCGAGGTGTTGATCGTCACCAGCCGCGACCCCGGGGCGCCGCCCGTCGAATACCTGCAGCAGTCCGGCGGGATCTTTCGCGACATGCTGATCCACGACTTCGACGTGTTCCGCTGGATCCTCTGCGACGACGGTCGCGACGAGGCCGTATGGCTGAGCGCCACCGGCGCATGCCTCACCGACCCGGCCATCGCCCAGGCAGGGGACATCGACACCGCCATCGTGAGCATCCGCACGCGCTCGGGCCGGCTGTGCCAGATCAACACCTCGCGGCGCGCCGCGTACGGCTACGACCAGCGCTTCGAGGTGCTGGGTTCCAAGGGCCTGCTGGCGGCGGGCAATCACCGGCCGACCGAGGTGGTGCGCATGGATGCCGCCGGCGTGGCCACCGACAACCCCGAAGCCTTCTTCCTGGAGCGCTACCGCGCCGCGTACCGGCTCGAGGTGACCCACTTCTTCGAGCAGCTGCAAAGCGGTGGTGCGTTCCGCACCTCGGTGCACGACGGCGTGGCCGCGCAGAAGCTGGCCGATGCGGCCGCGCTGTCCTTCGAGCGCGGCGAGCCCGTGACTTTCAGCGCATGACCGGGGCATTTCGATGAGCAGCATCACTCCCCGCACACCGCCGCTTCGCATCGGCATCGCAGGCCTCGGCCGGCTCGGTCGGCGGCATGCCGAAAACCTGGCTTTCCGCATCCGCAATGCACGCCTCGTCTGGGCCTGCAGCCCTGTGCCTTCCGAACTCGACGACGCCCGCAACGAGTTGGGCATCGAGCAGACCACGAGCGACTTCGACCGCATGATCCACGCGCCGGACGTCGACGCGATCGTGCTGGTCACGCCCACCGCCCTGCATGCGCAGCAGACCATTGCGGCGCTGGAGGCGGGCAAGCATGTCTTCGTCGAGAAGCCGCTGGCGCTGGACGTGGCCGACTGCGAGCGCGTGGAAGCCGTGGCCGCGCGGCATCCGGACCGCGTGGCGATGGTCGGCTTCGTGCGCCGCTTCGATGCCAGCTACCGCCGCGCGCACGACGACATGCGCCAGGGCGCGATCGGCCGGCCCTTTCTCGTGCGCTCGCAGACCTGCGACATGAACGATCCTTCGGGCTTCTTCGTGCGCTACGCAGCGCAGTCCGGCGGCATCTTCATGGACTGCAGCGTGCACGACATCGACTTGGCGCGCTGGATGCTCGGCAACCCGCGCGCCGTGCGCGCCTTCGCCACCGGCACCATCGCCATGCACCCCGGCCTCGCCGAGCATGCGGACGTGGACAACGGCCTGGCGATGGTGGATTTCGAGGGCGGCGGGCGTGCGGTGTTCTATGCCTCGCGCACCTTCGCGCACGGCCACGAAACGCAGACCGAGGTCATCGGCACCGGCGGCAAGCTGCTGATCGGCCACGGCGCCGAGCGCGACCGCATCGTCACCAGCGACAGCCACGGCGTGCGGCATGCATCGACGGCCGACTTCTTCGAGCGTTTCGGCGATGCCTTCGTGCACGAGATGAACGCCTTCGTCGCCGCATGCCGCGGCGAAGCGGCGCTGGACCTGACGCTCTCCGACGCCACCGAGGCCACGCGCATCGGCCTGGCGATCACCCGGTCGCTGCGCAGCGGCCAGGTCGAGATGCTTTGAGGAGGGCGGGCAGGGGCGGGGGCTCGGCGGATGGGTCTTGGTATCCTGACTCCCCATGACCACCGCAGCCTCTTCCGTGACCTCTGTCGAGCAGTTGCTCAAAGCCCTGGAGAGCGAATACAAGGGCCTGAGCAAGCAGCTCAAGCTGATCGGCAATTACATCGAGGCGCACCATGGGCGCCTGGGCCTCGAGGGCATCCAGGACGTGGCGGCCGCCTGCGGCGTGCAGCCTTCGGCCGTCGTGCGCTTTGCCAAGCATTTCGGCTTTTCGGGCTTCACCGAAATGCAGAAGCTGTTCCGCGAAGCCATCGCCCAGCAACTGGCCCCGGACCGCAACTACCAGGCGCGCATCCGCGACGTGATCCAGACGGGCGCGCCGTTGATCAGCGTCGACATCGCGCAGGAATTCCTCAAGGGCAGCATCGGCGGCATCCAGAGCCTCATCGACACGCTGGCGCAAAGCGACTTGGAAGAGGCGGTCGAATTGCTGGCCGGGGCGGAGTCGATCTGGCTGCTGGGCATGCGCCGTTCATTTCCGGTGGCCGCCTATCTGGACTACGCGCTGCAGCACACCGACAAGCGCATCTTTCTACTGGACGGTATCGGCGGCATGCAGGCGGGCCAGCTGCGCTCGCTGCGCGAGGGCGACGTGCTGCTGGCTGTTTCTTTCCCGCCGTATGCGCCGGAGACGCTGGAGGTCCTGCGCAATGCTCGCGAGCGTGGGGCCCGGATCATCGCGATCACCGACAGCCGCCTGAGCCCGCTGGCGGAGCTGGCCCAGGCCGCGCTGTTCGTGCAGGAGAGCGCCACCTTCGGGTTTCGCTCGCTCACCGGCACGATCGGCCTGGCGCAAAGCCTTTTCATTGCCCTGGCCTACCGGCTGGAGCTGAACCGGGCGCCGGATCCCGAGCGCCTGGGCGCCGGGCACTGAAGGCGCTCGCTCGGCTTACTTGGCGGTAGGCATCACGAACTCGGCACCCTTGCCGATGCTCTCGGGCCAGCGCTGCATGATCGACTTCTGCTTGGTGTAGAAGCGCACGCCTTCCTCGCCGTAGGCGTGCATGTCGCCGAACAGGCTCTTCTTCCAGCCGCCGAAACCATGCCATGCCATTGGCACCGGGATCGGCACGTTGATGCCGACCATGCCCACCTGGATGCGGCGGCTGAATTCGCGCGCCACGTTGCCGTCGCGGGTGAAGCAGCTCACGCCGTTGCCGAACTCGTGGGCGTTGATGAGGTCCACCGCGTCCTTGAAGTTCTCGACGCGCACGCAGCTGAGCACCGGGCCGAAGATCTCTTCCTTGTAGATGCGCATCTCGGGCGTGACGTGGTCGAACAGCGTGCCGCCCATCCAGAAGCCGTCGCCGCAACCGTCGCCGGCCTTGTTGCCGTCGAACACGCGGCCATCGACCAGGAGCTTCGCGCCTTCCTTCTCGCCCTGTGCGATGTAGCCGGTGATGCGCTCGTGCGCCGCACGGGTGACGATGGGGCCCATCTCGGCCGCGAGGTTGGTGCCGTTGAGCACCTTGAGCGTCTTGGTGCGCTCGATGAGCTTGGGAATCACCTTGTCGGCCACGTCGCCCACCAGCACCGCCACGCTGATCGCCATGCAGCGCTCGCCGGCCGAGCCGTAGCCCGCACCGATCAGCGCATCGACGGTCTGGTCGATGTCGGCGTCGGGCATGACCACCATGTGGTTCTTCGCGCCGCCCAGCGCCTGCACGCGCTTGCCGTGGCGGGCGCCGGTTTCGTAGATGTAGTTGGCGATGGGCGTGGAGCCGACGAAGCTGATCGCCTTGACGTCGGGGTGCTCGATGAGCGCATCGACCGCGACCTTGTCGCCCTGCACCACGTTGAACACGCCGTCGGGAAGGCCCGCTTCCTTGAACAGCTCGGCGATGCGCAGCGACGCGCTCGGGTCGGTCGGGCTGGGCTTGAGCACGAAGGTGTTGCCCGCGGCAATGGCCACCGGGAACATCCACATCGGCACCATCACCGGGAAGTTGAAGGGCGTGATGCCGGCGACCACGCCCAGGGGCTGGCGCAGCGTCCAGTTGTCGATGCCGGTGCTCACCTGGTCGGTGAAGTCGCCCTTGAGCAGTTGCGGGATGCCGCAGGCGAACTCGACGATGTCGATGCCGCGCGAGACCTCGCCCTGCGCATCGGTGAAGACCTTGCCGTGCTCGGCCGTGATGATGTGGGCGAGTTCGTCCTTGTGCTCGTTGAGCAGCTGCAGGAACTTGAACATCACGCGCGCCCGGCGGATCGGCGGGGTGTCGGCCCAGGCGGGGAAGGCGGCGCTGGCTGCAGCAACGGCGGCGCCGACGTCGGCGGTGCTGCCCAGGGCGACCTTGGCCGTGACGGCGCCGGTCGCGGGATTGGTGACCTCCTGCGTGCGGCTCGATTCGTCGGCTGCATGCTGGCCTGCGATGTAGTGGGCAATCAGTGCGGGCGTCGAGGAGGAAGAGGTCACGGGGATGTCCTGGAAGTTGGGAGTAACCGCAAGTCTAGGAACGCGAAGGGCGCCTGCCTATACTCCAGCGCTGAATTGTTTGTTCGCCAAACTGAACAATGAAATCATGGATACAAAAAAAGCCGAATCGCTCTGGGCCCATCTGCACTGGCTGATCGTGCTCGGCCAGCAGGGCAGCTACACCGCCGCAGCCGCGCGACTGGGCGTCAGCAAGGCTGCGATGAGCCAGCGCATCACGGAGCTGGAGCGGGCGGTCGGCGTCACCCTGGTGCGGCGCACCACGCGCAGCATGCGGCTGACGGAGGCCGGCCAGCGCCTGGTGGACCAGACCCGCGAGCCCTTCGAGCAGATCGCGCACAGTTTTCTGAACGCTCGAGACCTCGCCGGCGAGCCGCGCGGCCTGATCCGGGTCACCGTGCCGGTGGCCCTGGGCCGGCAGCAGCTGCTGCCCCTGTTGACCGGCTTTCTGCTGGCCCATCCGTCTATCCGCATCGAGATGGAGTTCTCGGACAGGTTGAGTTCGCTCGCGATGGAGGGCTTCGACCTGGCGATCCGTCATGCGTCGGCACCGCCCGACACGCACGTGGCCTGGCGGCTGTGCGCCACCAGGTCGGTGTTGGTGGCGAGTCGCGCGTACCTGCGTCGAAAGGGAACGCCGCTCACGCCGCACATGCTGGCTGAGCACGACTGCCTGCACTATCCGCGCGGCCAGGAAACGAACGTGTGGTCGTTCGAGCGGCGCGGCGGCCGTGCGCGCCTGGCCGAACGGATGACCGTTCCCATCGACGGGCCACTGGCGGCGAACAACAGCGAGGCACTTCGCGATGCAGCCCAGGCAGGTCTCGGCATTGCGCTGCTGCCGGACTTCAGCGCGCAGGCTGGCCTGCAGGCGGGCAAGCTGGTGGAGGTTCTGCCGGAATGGCGGCCCACGGGCGCGTTTGCCGAAGAGATCTACGCCATCCGCCCGTATTCGCTGCACATACCGCGCCCCGTCACCCTGTTCGTCGAGCACATGCGCGAGGCGCTGAAGGCGGGGTTTCCGGTGTCCTGAGGTGCGCCTTGCTGTGGAGACAAACCATGAAACCCGTTCACCGCCTTCTCGCGGCCTGCCTTTCGCTGGCCGCCACCGCTTCTTTGAATGCCGACACCTGGCCGTCGCCGTGAGCGGCAAGCTGCCGGTGAACTCGATGAAGGAACTGATCGCGTACGGCAAGAAGAAGGAGGGCGGGCTGTTCTACGCCTCGTCGGGCAATGGCTCGATCCAGCACATCGCGGGCGAGCTGCTGTCGCGGCAGTCGAGGCAAGCGATGACGCACGTGCCCTACAAGGGATCGGGCCCGGCCATCAACGACCTGATCGCGAGCAACGTGGACATGTTCATCACCACGCCGCCGTCGGTCATCGGCCATTTCGCGGGCGGACGCATCAAGGCGCTGGCATACACCGGCAGCAAGCGGCATCCGTCGATGGCCAATGTGCCGACCTCCGCCGAGGCGGGGCTGCCGGGCTACGAGGTCGAGTCGTGGTTCGCGGTGTTCGCACCGGCGAAGACGCCGCCAGAGGTCGTCGGCAAGCTCACCGGCGAGATCAGGAAGATCGTCGAGAGCGAGGCGTTCGGCAAGAAGGTGGACGAGCAGGGCGCCTTCGCGACCTACATGGACCCGGTGGCACTGGGCATGTTCGTAGACCAGGAACCCGCGACCTGGTCGAAGGTGATCAAGGCGGCGGACATCAAGCCTGACTGATCACGTGCACTTGCAGCCTCAGGGCTTGACGCCGAGCACCGACAGGATGATCGCCGCGAGCGTCAGCGTGACCGGCAGGCGGTGCGCGGCGATGGCGTGGACCTGGGCGACGGACACCCGGGTTTGTTGAAGAAGGTTCTTTTCGGAATGAAGGGCTGTGGACATGGCGTTTACTCCTGAGTGGTGCGAACGGCTTGTTCGCATGAACTCGAAGATAGACCTCTGAACGCGCCGCAACACGGGCCTTTCGAGGAAGCGGCGTTTCCGTTTTCGCAATGATCCGCGGCACGAATTTCGGAACTTCCAGCCCCGCGCGGCGATCCGGTGGCGCGTCTTAGCCTGCGATGAGCTTCTGAACGAGCTCCGCGGTGGTCGCCGCCGCGTACTTGCGCATCAGCCTCGCCCGGTGCAGCTCCACCGTTCGGTGGCTGATGCCCAGCGCCTTGCCGATCTCCTTGGAGGTCAGCCCCCGCATCACCTGCGCCGCCACCTCGCGCTCGCGCGGCGTGAGCTCGGCCTTCACCGCACGGCGCGAGCCCAGGTCCTCGAAGGTCCAGATGCCGGCCTCGTGCGGCGCGGCGCGGTTCATCGCGTGGCCGGTGACGTGGCACCAGAAGGTCTCGCCGGCCATCGCGCCGTGCAGGCCGCCCAGGCGCTTCATCATGCGGTTGTCGGCGTAGTTGCCGTTGGCGTTCAAAAAGGGTTCCATGCGCTTGCCGATGCGCTCGAACTCCGCCACGCTCGGGTACAGGATGCTGAACGAATGCCCCACCAGCGCGGAGGGCGTTGCGCCGAAGATCTCGCACACCCGCTGGTTGCAGGCCACGATGGTGCGGTTGCTCGAGACGACCATGCCGACGGGCGCATGTTCAAAAGCCAACCGGTAATCGATCTCGGTCATCGGGGGTCACCATTACGAAATACTACGTATATGAGTACGTAGTATCGTCGAAGGCTGTTTCCTACCCACTCTCCACCATTCCATCAAGGAGCCCGAGTGAACAAGATTTATCCCTCCGCAGACGCGGCACTCAAGGGGGTCGTCGCCGACGGGCAGATGCTCGCGGTCGGCGGCTTCGGCCTGTGCGGCATTCCCGAAGCGCTGATCGACGCGCTGAAGGACTCCGGCGCGCAGAACCTCACCGTCATCTCCAACAACGCGGGCGTCGACGGCTTCGGCCTCGGCAAGCTGCTGGAGACGCGCCAGATCAAGAAGATGATCGCGTCGTACGTGGGGGAGAACAAGGAGTTCGAGCGCCAGTACCTCGCGGGCGAACTGGCCCTCGAATTCACGCCGCAGGGCACGCTGGCCGAAAAGCTGCGCGCGGGCGGTGCTGGCATCCCGGCCTTCTTCACCAAGACCGGCGTGGGCACGCAAGTGGCCGAAGGCAAGGAACTGCGCGAGTTCGACGGCGAGACCTACGTCATGGAACGCTCGCTGGTGCCCGACGTGGCGCTGGTCAAGGCCGACGTGGCCGACAAGTCGGGCAACCTGCGCTTCCGCCTCACGGCACGCAACTTCAACCCCGCCGCCGCGATGGCCGGCAAGATCTGCATCGTCGAAGTCGAGAAGATCGTCGAAGTGGGCGAGCTGGCCCCCGACGACATCCACCTGCCGGGCATCTATGTGCACCGCATCGTGCTCAACGCCACGCCCGAGAAGCGCATCGAGAAACGCACCGTGAGCGCCTCGGCGCCGGTCGATGCGGCTGCAGCCAAGGTCGAGGCGCAGGCCGCCATCGCGCAGGCAGCCGCCGGCAGCGAACAACCCGTGCCCACTGTCCCCGTCGGCAAGAAAGAAGGAGCCTGAGATGCCCTGGACCCAAGACCAGATGGCGGCCCGTGCCGCCCAAGAACTCGAAGACGGCTTCTACGTGAACCTGGGCATCGGCATCCCCACGCTGGTGGCCAACCACACCGGTACCAAGGAAGTGTGGCTGCAGAGCGAGAACGGCATGCTGGGCATCGGCGCCTTTCCGACAGAAGACAACGTCGATGCCGACCTCATCAACGCCGGCAAGCAGACCGTGACCACCATCCCCGGCTCGGCCATCTTCGGCAGCCACGACAGCTTCGCGATGATCCGCGGCGGCAAGATCAACCTGTCGATCCTGGGCGCCATGCAGGTGAGCACCGAAGGCGACCTCGCCAACTGGATGATCCCCGGCAAGATGGTCAAGGGCATGGGCGGCGCGATGGACCTGGTGGCCGGCGTCAAGCGCGTGATCGTGCTGATGGAACACGTCGCCAAGAAGAAGGACGGCACCGAGGACTTCAAGATTCTCGAGAAGTGCACCCTGCCGCTGACCGGCGTGGCCGTGGTCGACCGCATCATCACCGACCTCGCGGTGATGGACGTGGTGCCTGAAGGCCTGAAGGTCGTCGAGCTGGCACCGGGCGTGAGCTTCGATGCGCTGCAGGCAAAGACGGGTGCGAAGCTGATCCAGTAAGGTTGCCCGCGCCACGACGACATGGGCCGCCTTCGCGGCCCTTTTTCTTTGGATGAGAAACTGCGCGCATGGCTTATCTCGACATCGACAACCTCCACACCATCTTTCTCGGCGAGGAGGCGCTTCGCGCGTTGCACCTGGAGCGCCTGCCTTGCGGCGCCCTGAACATCAGGAGCGGTCGCATCGTGGCCTGCGATCCGCTGGTACAACCCGAGCGCCAACCCTTCGCGCGCGAACTGCAGGCGCGGGGCGCATTCCCGGTCGAGGTGCTGCATGACAAGGGTCGGCATGCGCTGGCCGTGCTGTGGCTGCGTGACCGCGACAGCGTGCGCGCCGCCGAGTTGAGCTGGCAGATGGCGCTGATCGAAGGGGAGTCGCCCGACACGCTGGGCGACGACGAGTTCTACGGTTATCCGATCGACGCCGGCCTCGGGTGCTTCATGGAGCCCGAGGCCGCAACCGCCATGGCCGAGCGCGACAAGCGCGAAGCCACCGATCCCGATTTCATCAGCTACTACGACGACGTGATCGCCGGCGAGATGGGCGATGCCGATGTCATCGACCACTATCCGCTCGGGCCGGGTTCGGCGAGCAACATGGTGATCTTTCGCTCCGGCTGGGGCGATGGCAGCTATCCGAGCTTCTGGGCGCTCGATGCGGCGGGTGAGCCCGTGGCGCTGGTGACCGACTTCATGACCATGGAGGGCGGCGACGCGCGCGACGAAGACGACAAGCGCAGCGATGCCTACAAGGCCAGCCTCTCGCCGGAAAAGCACGAGGCGCTGGAGGCACTGGGCGCGGCGGCGGTCGAGGGCGATGCCGCGGCAATCAAGACCCTGCTCGAGGCCGGGCTCGCACAGCCCAACGAGATCATTCCATCGTTCGGCGAGACCGCGATCACGAGCGCCATCCGCATGAACCGGCTCGACGCATTGCGCGCGCTGCTGGCGGCGGTGCAAGGCCTGCCGATGCCGCCACAGTTCTACAGCATGGACAAGGAAGAGAGCTACATCGACTACGCGCGGGGGCTCAAGAAGCCGCGCGTCAACGGATTGATCGACCTGCTGGAAAATGCTGCGGCACCAGCGGCAAAGCCTGGATTCCTCAAGCGCCTCTTCTCCTGAGCGGTCAAGCGCCCAGTGCGGCGCGCACCTTGTCGCCGAGCCCGCGCAGCCGATCGACGGGCTCGTTGGAGAACACGAAGCGCAGGTATTGCGCGCCATGCGTTTCGCCCCAGCCTTTCATCGCCGTTGCGCATACCCGCGCCGTCAGAAGGCGCTCCGACAGCGTCTGTCCGTCGATGCCGAAATCGCTGGTCCGCAGCAGCAGCGACCAGCCGCCCGCCGGAACGCCGACGGGCAAGCCCTTGAGTTCACCCAGCACCGTGTCGCGCCGGCGTTCCAGTTCGGCCACATACGGCGCGAGCGTGTGCGCCGACTGTTCCAGCGCCGTCGCCACAGCGTCCTGCGCGATGCCCACGGGCACGACCACATTGGCGAGCGACACGGCCACCAGATCGGGCATGTAGCTCTGGGGCGCCACGGTCCAGCCCACGCGCCAGCCGATCATGCGCAGTTCCTTGGCCGACGAACCTACGGTGATCGTGCGCTCGGCCATGCCGGGAAGACCGGCCGGGTGGATCACCTGGCGACCGTCGTAGAGCAGGCGCTCCATGGCCGTGTCGAGGATCAGCGTCAGGTCATGCCGCACGCACAGCGCGGCGACGGCGCGCCAGTCGTCCTCGTCGAGGTAGGCTCCGGTCGGCATCGACGGCGACATCAACAGCATCACGCGCACGCGCGGTCCGATGGCGGATTGCAGCGCTGCGCGGTCGAGCTTCCATTCGCCGCCGGGCGTGAAGATGAAGGGCACGTACTTCGGCGTGCCACCGGCCAAGCGGATGCGGTTGAGCAGCCCCGCATAGGTCGGGTCGGTCACCAGAACCTGGTCGCCCACGTCGACCGTCGCGAGCAGCGCGTTGAGGATGCCCGAGAGGCCGCCCGCGGAGATCACGCAGTTGCGCGGGCCGTACTCCACGCCCGAAAGCGCCGACACATGCCGTGCGGCAATCTCGCGCAACCGCGATTGGCCGACGAAGGGCAGGTAGCTGTTGTCCGAATCTTCCGAGGCGGCGCGCACGGTGCGCGCAACAGCTTCGGGGTCCGGCGGAATGTCGACATCGAGGTTTTCGAGCCGGAGAAATGGCGGCCCGTCCGCATCGTCCGCGATGGCGCCCATGCGGTCGACGCCGATGCCTGCGATGTGTTCGAGCCGTGCGGGGCGATGGCGTGGCATGCGTGTCTCCTCGGTGGCTACAGAGTCGGTTTGCGCAGACGCGGCGGCCGTTGCGGCGCGTCTGCCTTGTCATCCGCTTTTTCCGCATTCTGCGGCAGCAGCGTCGATTGCTGCGTCTGCGCCGTCTCGCGAAGAAAGTCCCACACGGCCTGCATGCGCATCAGGTGCTTGGTCTCCGCAGGCATCGACATCCAGAAGGTGCGCGTGAAGTTCGCCTGCCCAGCGAGCACGGGCCGCAGCGTTTTGTCGCCCTCGGCCACGAACGCCGGCAGTACCGCGATGCCCGCGCCCGCCACCACCGCCCGATGCTGCGCAAGCACGCTGGTGCTGCGCAACGCGAACGCATCGGGCCGGTGCAGTTCATCGAGGTACTGCAGCTCCTTGCTGAACAGCAGGTCGTCCACGTAGCTGATGAAGGTGTGGCCGCGCAGGTCCTCGCGCGTCTTGATCGGCTTGTGCGCGGCCAGGTACTGCTTCGATGCATAGAGCCGCAGCGTATAGTCGGTGAGCTTGGTCACCACCACCGGCCCGCGCGCCGGCCGCTCCAGCGAGATCACGATGTCGGCTTCGCGCCGCGACAGGTGCACGAGACGCGGCATCGCGAGCAGGTCGATGGTGAGCTTGGGGTGCTGCGCCGCGAAGAGCGCGAGCTGCGGCGCCAGCACCACCGTGCCGAAGCCCTCGGTCGCGCCGATGCGCACCAGCCCCGACAGGCCCTCCTGCGAAGCCGGCGCGGTGCTCTCCACGGCCTGGAAGGCGCTCTCCATCGCCTCGACCTGCGGCTGCAGGCGGCGGCCCGCTTCGGTGAGCCGGTGGCCGCCCGATTCGCGCGAGAAGAGCGGGGCGCCGACTTCCTTTTCGAGCGACTGGATGCGCCGCGCTACCGTGGTGTGGTCCACCTCGAGCCGGCGCGCCGCGCTCATCAGCGTGCCCGAGCGGGCCAGCTCCAGGAAGTAGCGCAGGTTGTCCCAGTCCATGTGCGTGCGTCTCCTCATGTTCGCTCGTGCCCGGTCTCTGCATTTTTGCAAAGCCGTGGCGCATATTTGTCTATTGTCATAGCAAATCTGCAAAGCTAGGATGCGGGCTGCACCGGCCTGGCCCGGCATCGCTTCCCCGAGATTCACAGGAGACAAACCCCATGGACGCCACCACCACCCCCTCGACCCAAGTCGCCACCGTCAAGCTCTTGATCGGCGGCAAGCTCGTCGAATCCAAGACCACCGAATGGCGCGACATCGTCAACCCGGCCACGCAGCAGGTGCTGGCTCGCGTGCCGTTCGCGACACAGGACGAGCTGGACGCGGCCGTGGCCTCCGCCAAGGAAGCCTTCAAGACCTGGCGCAAGACGCCCATCGGCGCGCGCGCCCGCATCTTCCTGAAGCTGCAGCAGCTCATCCGCGAGAACATGGGCGAGTTGGCCGCGATCCTTACGGCCGAACAGGGCAAGACGCTGCCGGATGCAGAAGGCGATGTGTTCCGCGGCCTCGAAGTGGTGGAGCACGCCTCCAACATCGGCAACCTGCAACTGGGCGAACTCGCCAACAACGTGGCCAACGGCGTTGATACCTACACGCTGCTGCAGCCGCTGGGCGTGTGCGCCGGCATCACGCCGTTCAACTTCCCCGCGATGATTCCGCTGTGGATGTTCCCGATGGCCATCGTCACCGGCAACACCTTCGTGCTGAAGCCGTCCGAACAGGACCCGATGGTCACCATGCGCCTGTGCGAACTGGCGCTCGAAGCCGGCATTCCGCCCGGCGTGCTGAACGTGGTGCATGGCGGCGAGGCCATCGTCAACGGCATCTGCGACCACAAGGACATCAAGGCGATCAGCTTCGTCGGCTCGACCAAGGTCGGCACCCACGTCTACAACCGCGCCACGCTGAATGGCAAGCGCGCGCAATGCATGATGGGCGCGAAGAACCACGCCATCGTGATGCCCGACGCGAACAAGGAGCAGACGCTCAATGCCCTGGCAGGCGCGAGCTTCGGCGCAGCCGGCCAGCGCTGCATGGCGGTGTCGGTGGCAGTGCTGGTGGGCGAGGCCCGCAACTGGGTGCCTGAACTCATTGCCAAGGCGAAGACGCTGAAGATCGGCGCCGGTACTGAAAAGGGCGTGGACGTGGGGCCGCTGGTTTCGTGCGCCGCCTACGACCGCGTCAACAGCCTCATCGAACGCGGTGAAGCCGACGGCGCCAAGCTCGTGCTCGACGGCCGCAAGCCTGCTGTGCTCGGCTACGAGAAGGGCAACTTCGTCGGCCCGACGATCTTCACCGGCGTGAAGCCCGGCATGACGATCTATGACCAGGAAGTGTTCGGCCCCGTGCTGTGCATTGCTGATGCCGAGACCATCGACGAAGCCATCGAGCTGATCAACAGCAACCCGAACGGCAACGGCACGGCGATCTTCACGCAGTCGGGCGCCGCGGCACGCCGCTTCCAGGAAGACATCGACGTGGGGCAGGTCGGCATCAACGTGCCGATTCCGGTGCCGGTTCCGATGTTCTCGTTCACCGGTTCGCGCGCCTCGAAGCTCGGCGACCTCGGCCCTTACGGCAAGCAGGTCATCATGTTCTACACGCAGACCAAGACCGTGACGGCACGCTGGTTCGACGACAGCACCGTCTCGCACGGCGTCAACACCACGATCAGTCTCAAGTAAGAAGTCCGCCGGATGGACTTCGAACTTTCCGAAGAGCAGCGCGCCTTCGCGCAGAGCGCGCGCGACTTTGCGCAGGCCGAGTTCGCGCCGCATGCGGCGCAGTGGGATGCGGAGGCGATCTTTCCGAAGGAGGCCATCGCCAAGGCCGGTGAGCTGGGCTTCTGCGGGCTCTATGCGCCCGAGCGCATCGGCGGCCTCGGGCTGCCGCGGCTCGATTCAGCGCTGGTGTTCGAGGAGATGGCAGCCGTCGACCCGTCGACCACGGCCTTCATCACGATCCACAACATGGCGACGTGGATGCTGGGTACGTGGGCCACCGACGCGGTGGCCGCGCAGTGGGGCGAAGACTTGACGAGCGGGCGCAAGCTCGCGTCGTACTGCCTCACCGAACCGGGCGCCGGTTCGGACGCGGGCTCGCTCAAGACGCGCGCAGAGTTGAAGGACGGCGAGTACGTCATCAACGGCGGCAAGGCCTTCATCTCGGGCGCGGGCGCGACCGACGTGCTGGTGCTGATGGCGCGAACGGGCGGCGGCGGCGCGGGCGGCATTTCGGCCTTCGCCGTGCCGGCCGACGCGCCCGGCGTGAGCTACGGCAAGAAGGAACACAAGATGGGCTGGAACAGCCAGCCCACGCGCACCATCAACTTCGACAACGTGCGCATCCCGGCCGACCATCTGCTGGGCAAGGAAGGCGAGGGCTTTCGCATCGCCATGAAGGGGCTGGACGGCGGGCGCATCAACATCGCGACCTGCTCGGTGGGCGCGGCGCAAGGCGCGCTCGATGCGGCGCGCCGCTACCTGCACGAACGCCAGCAGTTCGGCAAGCCGATCGCAAGCTTCCAGGCGCTGCAGTTCAAGCTGGCCGACATGGCGACCGAGCTGGTCGCGGCGCGGCAGATGGTGCGGCTTGCCGCATCGAAGCTCGATGCCGGCCACGCCGACGCCAGCACCTACTGCGCGATGGCCAAGCGCTTCGCGACCGATGCGGGTTTCAACGTCTGCAACGACGCGCTGCAGCTGCACGGCGGCTACGGCTACCTCAGCGAGTTCCCGCTGGAGCGGCTGGTGCGCGACACCCGCGTGCACCAGATCCTCGAAGGCACCAACGAGATCATGCGCGTGATCGTTGCGCGAAAATTGCTGGAAGGGGACAGCGATATCCGCTGACGCCCCGCACCCAGAACCCCCCAAGACAATGACCGACTCCGTAGTTCTCTTCGACGAAATCAAGACCGCCAATGGCAAGCGCTTCGGCGTTGCCACGCTCAACGCACCAGCCTCTCTCAACGCACTCTCGGTGGACATGGTGCGCCTGCTCACGCCCAAGCTGCGCGAATGGGCGGCAGACGATGGCATCGTCGGCGTGCTGATGCAGGCCGCTGGCGAAAAAGCCTTCTGCGCGGGCGGCGACCTGCGCCAGCTTTACCAGACGCTGCTCGAATGCGGCCCCGCTCGCAACACCTACGCCGAAGACTTCTTCCGCGAAGAGTACGAGCTCGACCACCTGATCCACACCTTCCCCAAGCCCTTTCTCTGCTGGGGCCACGGCATCGTGATGGGCGGCGGCGTGGGCCTGATGTCGGGCTGCTCGCACCGCGTGGTGACGACGCAGAGCCGCATCGCGATGCCCGAGATCGCCATCGGCCTGTACCCCGATGTGGGCGGCAGCTGGTTCCTGCGCCGCACGCCCGGCCGCACAGGCTTGTTCCTGGCGCTGACGGCCGCGAACCTCAATGCGGCCGACGCCATCTTCTGCGGCCTTGCCGACGTGCTGGTGCCGCAGGAGCGCAAGAGCCAGGTGCTCGAAGCCATTGCTGCGGCTGCATGGGCGGGCGAGAGCAAGGCAGACCGCGCCACGCTTTCGCGCATCCTCGCGAAGGCGGGCGAGGGCGCCGAGATGCCGGCGTCGAAGGTGCGCGAGCACTACGACACCATCAACGCACTGATGGCCGGCGACGACCTGCTGGACATCGCCAACCGCCTGCGCAACCTGCAGAGCGACGACCCCTGGCTGCAGTCCGCCTCCAAGACCTTCGTGAAGGGCGCACCGAGTTCCGCCGCGCTGAGCTTCGAGCTCTGGCAGCGCGTGCACCGCATGTCGCTGGCCGAGGTGTTCCGGCTCGAATACTGGGCGTCACTGGGCTTCTGCGCGCACAAGGACTTCGCCGAGGGCATCCGCGCGGTGCTGATCGACAAGGATCGCAATCCGCGCTGGAACCCCGCGACCCTCGAAGAGATCACGCCCGCATTCATCGAAGACCACCTGCGTCCGCGCGGCGAGATGCCGGCCGAACTCGCCTCGCTGGTCTGACACCGCGTTCATAAAGACAACGGAGACAAACACATGAAGATCGCATTCATCGGCCTGGGCAACATGGGTGGCCCGATGGCCCTGAACCTGCTCAAGGCCGGCCACTCGCTCAGCGCCTTCGACCTCTCGGCCGACGCCTGCAAGAAGTTCGGCGCCGAGGGGCTGCCGATCGCGAATTCGGCCGCGGAAACCGTGTCCGACGCTGAAGTCGTCATCAGCATGCTGCCGGCCAGCGCGCACGTCGAGGGCCTGTACCTCGGCGGCGTGGGCAAGCCCGGGCTGCTCGACAGCATCCGCGCCGGCACCCTCGTGATCGACAGCAGCACCATCGCAGCCGCCACGTCGCGCAAGGTGGCCGAAGCGGCGGAGGCCAAGGGCATCGCGATGATCGATGCGCCCGTCTCGGGCGGCACCGGTGGTGCGATCGCGGGCACACTGACCTTCATGGTCGGCGGCGAGGCCGGCGACCTGGAGCGCGCGCGCCCGGTGCTCGAGAAGATGGGCGCCAACATCTTCCATGCCGGTGCGGTGGGCGCGGGCCAGACCGCGAAGATCTGCAACAACATGCTGCTCGGCATCCTGATGATCGGAACCTCCGAGGCGCTGGCGCTCGGCGTGGCCAATGGGCTAGACCCCAAGGTGCTCTCCGAAATCATGCGCCGCAGCTCGGGCGGCAACTGGGCGCTCGAAAAGTACAACCCGATGCCGGGCGTGATGGAAACCTCGCCCGCCTCGAAGAACTACGCGGGCGGCTTCGGCACCGACCTGATGCTCAAGGACCTGGGCCTGGCGCAGGAGAACGCGTCGGCCGTGCGTGCCGCCACGCCCCTGGGCGGCCTCGCGCGCAGCCTGTACGCGGCGCACAGCCTCGCGGGCCATGGCGCGCTGGACTTCTCCAGCGTGCTGAAGCTGGTGCAGAAGGCTTCCTGATCAGTTGCCGGTAAGGGGCGCGGCGGGAGGGGCATCGAGCTCCTCCTGCAGGTCGATGGCCCACGGCCGCCCGGCCGCCTTGCAATAGCTCGCCACCACCTCCCGGATGATCGTGTCGACCGCCGCCACGGCGGCCGACGATTCCCTGGGCCGCGTCACCGTGACGACCAGCGGCGGCAGCGCCGGCCCCTCGCAGAGCTTCAGATCCCCGGCCTCGATCTCGCGCTGCACGAAGATCGGCGGTATCGCCGCCACCCCGAAGCCTTCCTTCACCAGTTGCACGATCGACTGCACCGACGGAAAGCTGCAGATGCGCGGTTCCGCCTCGCGTCCCGCGAACAACGCCCGGATGTGCGCATGCGGGCTGGAGGTGCGCACATAGGTCAGCACCGGAATGCGTTCCAGGTCTTCGAGCGTCAGCACGTCCCGCGTGGGCCACACATCGGGCCGGGCGATCCAGCGGATCGGAAAGCGCGACAGCGGCGTGACCTCGAGCTCCATGTTGCCGGCCGCTTCCTCGACCGGATCGTTCTGGATCAGCAGGTCGAGCTTGTGCTGGCGGAACTGCTCCCTGAGGTTGCGCGCGGGCTCGACGGTGATGTCGGGGTCCACCGCCGGAAAGCGCCGCGTGATGCCGTGGATCAGCGGCGTGAGCCAGGTGTGGACCACGGTCTCGATCACGCCGATGCGCACGCGCCCGGCGGGCGGCGCATCGGGCTGCGTCGACAGCTTGAGCTCGCGTTCGAGCGCCAGCATGCGCTCGGCCTGCCGTACCACCTGCTCGCCGACGGGCGTGAGGGTCAAGGTGCGATTCGAGCGGTCAACAAGGAAAACCCCTAGTTCGTCTTCCAGGGCTGCAATGCGCTGCGATGCGGCCGCCTGCGTGGTGTGCAGCACCTGCGCCGTCTCGCGGAAGCTCTTCAGGCGGGAAAGGACGACCAGCGTCTCCAGAAAGCGTGTGTTCATCGGTCTGTCGGTGCAGTGCGAAGAGGTGCTTTTAAAAAAACTTATCGGGGGTACGAACAATTTCTGAGTCGACGTCATCGGCGTGCCGTGATTTCATCGCCCCCCATTGAAGGTGCAGGTATGCAGGTTCACGGGCATGCAAGTCCTGCACCAGCGCAAAAGCATGACATCAAGAGGTACGCAATGGAATTGGTGGATACGGGCAGTGCCGTGCAGGCAGCCGACGAAACACGTGCCGTGCAGGCACCGGACGAGTTCGCAAACGCCTGGGAGGCGCGGCAGGCCATCCGCGCCGGCCGCTGGCGGCGCCACACGAGCGGCCTCGCACCGGCGCATGTGCAGGGCAACCTCGCGATCCTGCCGCTGGCCCTGGCCTCGGACTTCATGCGCTTCTGCCAGAGCAACCCCAAGCCGTGCCCGCTGCTGGCGGTCGGCCAGCCCGGCAACCCGCAACTGCCCACGCTGGGCCGCGACATCGACATCCGCACCGACGTGCCCGCCTACCGCGTCTACCGCGAGGGCGTGCTGGTCGACGAAGTCCCCGACCTGAACGCCCTGTGGCAGGACAACCTCGTGGCCTTCGTGCTGGGCTGCTCGTTCTCGTTCGAGCACGGCCTCATTGATGCGGGCATTCCGCTGCGCCATGTGGACGAGGGCAAGAACGTGGCCATGTACAGGACGAACATCCAGACCGTGCCGGCCGGCCCCTTCCACGGGCCGATGGTGGTGTCGATGCGGCCGATGAAGGCGGCGGACGCGATTCGCGCCGTGCAGATCACTGCGCGCGTGCCCAAGGTGCATGGCGCGCCGGTGCACATCGGCGACCCGTCGCTGATCGGCATCGCCGACATCGCGAAGCCCGACTTCGGCGATGCGGTGCGCATCGCACCGGACGAGCTGCCCGTGTTCTGGGCCTGCGGCGTGACGCCACAGGCGGTGGTGATGGCTGCGAAGCCGGCGCTGTGCATCACGCACTCGCCGGGGTACATGCTGGTCACCGACATGCTCAACCGCGATCTTCCGTTCGCCTGATCGCCTCCCTTTTCATTCACCCAAAGGACTCGCACCATGTGGCTGCAGGAAACCAAACCCCAGGAGCGCCGGACGCTTGTCGCCGCCTTCGCCGGCTACGGCGTCGATGCGTTCGACTACATGATCTACACCTTCATGATCCCCACGCTGATCGTGGTGTGGGGCATGACGAAGACCGAGGCCGGCTACATCGCGACCGGCGCGCTGGTCACCTCGGCCATCGGCGGCTGGCTCGCGGGCATCCTGGCCGACAAGTACGGCCGCGTGCGCATCCTGCAGCTCACGGTGCTGTGGTTCAGCTTCTTCACCTTTTTGAGCGGCTTCACGCAATCGCCCGAGCAACTGTTCATCACGCGAGCCCTGCAAGGGCTGGGCTTCGGCGGTGAATGGTCGGTGGGCTCGGTGCTGATCGCCGAGATGATCCAGGCGCGCCACCGCGGCAAGGCCGTGGGGCTGGTGCAGAGCAGCTGGGCAGTAGGCTGGGGCATCTCGGCCATCGCGTTCTGGGCGGTGTATGCCCTGCTGGAGCCTGCACTCGCCTGGCGCGTGCTGTTCTGGATCGGCGTGCTGCCGGCGCTGTTGATCCTCTACATCCGCCGCAACATCAGCGACCCCGAGGTCTATCACCAGACGCGTGCGCGCATGAAGGCCGAGGGCGACAAGGGCAACTTCCTGGAGATCTTCTCGCCCAAGCTGCTCAAGACCACGATCCTCGCGAGCCTGCTGGCCACCGGCATGCAGGGCGCCTACTACGCGGTGACCACCTGGCTGCCGACCTACCTGAAGATGGAGCGCAACCTGTCGGTCTTCGGCACCAGCGGCTACCTGCTGGTGCTGATCCTGGGCTCCTTCGTGGGCTACCTCACCAGCGCATGGCTGTCGGACAAGCTGGGCCGCCGCCGCTGCTTCATGCTGTTCGCGCTGTGCGCCGGCCTGCTGGTGATCGCGTACACGCAGATCCCGATCACCGACGCGATGATGCTGGTGCTGGGCTTTCCGCTCGGCTTCTTTCTCTCGGGCATCTTCTCTGGCATGGGGGCCTACCTGAGCGAGCTGTTCCCCAGTCGCGTGCGCGGTTCGGGACAGGGCTTTTGCTACAACTTCGGCCGCGCCGTCGGCTCGATCTGCCCCGCGCTCATCGGCTACATGAGCACGACGATGCCGCTTGGCATTGCCATCGGCTACATGGCTGCGGGCGGCTATCTGCTGGTGATCATTGCGTCGTTGCTTTTGCCAGAGACGAGCGGGCTCGAGCTCTCCTCGGAGGACTGAAGCCATGAAGCGCATCCTGATCGCCAACCGGGGCGAGATCGCTTGCCGCGTCATCCGGGCTTGCAAGGCACTCGGCATCGAGACGGTCGCCGTGTATTCCGAAGCCGATGCGAAGTCGCTGCACGTGGAGATGGCCGACCGTGCGGTCGCCATCGGTCCCGCATTGCCGGCCGAGAGCTACCTGAACCATGAACGCATCCTGGCGGCAGCCGTTGCGCAAGGCGCAGAAGGCGTGCACCCGGGCTACGGCTTCCTGTCGGAGAACACGGCCTTCGCGCGCGCCGCCGAAGCGGCGGGTGTCGTATGGATCGGCCCCACGCCACAGAGCATCGAGGAGATGGGCGACAAGGAGCGCGCCCGCGAAATCGCCAAGGCCGCCGGCGTGCCGACGCTGCCGGGCAGCCGGCGCTTTGCGCTCGATGAGTTGGCTGGCATCGAGGAAGCGGCCATGGCCGTGGGCTATCCGCTGCTCGTCAAGGCCACGGGCGGTGGCGGCGGCATCGGCATGCGCTTGGTGGATGCGCCCGAGAAGCTGCTCGCTTCGGTGTCGGCCACGCAGCAGCTCGCGGCCAAATCGTTCAAGGACGGCACGATCTACCTGGAGCGCTATGTGCCCAGGGCGCGGCACGTCGAGATCCAGGTGTTCGGCTATGGCGACGGCAGCGCGGTGCATCTGTTCGAGCGCGAGTGCTCGATCCAGCGGCGCTTCCAGAAGATCATCGAAGAGAGCCCCGCACCGGGCCTGCCGGCCGAGTTGCGTGCGCGCATGGCCAAGGCGGCCGCGGCGCTGGCCGCGCACCAGCGCTATCGCGGCCCGGGTACGGTGGAGTTCATCGTGGACGCGGACTCGCTCGAATTCTTCTTCCTCGAGATGAACACCCGCATCCAGGTCGAGCACCCGGTCACCGAAATGGTGACGGGCTGGGACCTGGTGCAGCAGCAGATCAAGCTGGCGGCGGCAGGACCATCGCTGGCGGGCTTCGAGAAGATCGCGCAGGAAGACATCGCGATGCACGGTGCGGCCATCGAATGCCGCCTCTATGCGGAGAACCCCGCCAAGAACTTCTTCCCCTCGCCGGGCCCGCTCGATGTGTTCGCGCTGCCACCGGCCGCACCGCACCTGCGCGTGGACACCGGCGTTCGGCAAGGCGACGTGATCACGCCTTTCTACGACCCGATGATCGCCAAGATGATCGTCTGGGGCGAGACCCGCGACGCGGCGCTTGCTGCGATGGTGGCCGCGCTGGAAGCCAGCCGCATCGAGGGCGTGAAGAACAACCTCGCCTTTCTCAAGGCGGTGATCCGTCATGAGGACTTCGCGGCCGGTCGGCTCGACACCGGGCTGGTCGAGCGCGACCGCGCACGGCTGCTGGAAGCAATGGCCACTGCCGCCTTGCCCGCGGCGCTCTGAATCTGACGGGGCGGACCATGACTTCTCCCATTACGTTCCCCTGGCACATCGCACCGGTGGGCGACCGCAGCCTGATCGTGGAGTTCGGCCAGGCCGTGGAGCCGGCCATCAATGCCACTGTGCGCGGTTTCGCGCGCGAGCTGCTGGACGAACCCATCGCCGGCATCGTCGACGTGGTGCCGGCCTTCACCACCGTGGCGGTGCACTACCGCCCCGAGTTCTTCGCCGAGGGCGGCGCGCCGTATGACGTCCTGCGCCGGCGGCTGGACGCCTTGCTCGCGCGTGGCATCCGCCACCACGATGAGGACGCGCGCACGGTCGATATTCCGGTTTGCTACGGCGGCGAGTTCGGCCCCGATCTCGAAGAGGTCGCCACCGCCTGCGGCCTGGAGCCCGAAGAGGTGATCGAGCGCCACATCGCATCGCAGCACATCGTCTACATGCTCGGCTTCGCGCCCGGCTTTCCCTACATCGGCGGGCTCGATGCGTCGCTCGCCGTTCCGCGCCGCGGCACGCCGCGCACCCGTATTCCCGCGGGCAGCGTGGCGATCGCGCGCGACCAGACCTCGATCTATTCGCTGGAGACACCGGGCGGGTGGAACCTGATCGGCCGCACGCCGCTGAAGCTTTTCGACGCCACGGCCGAATCGCCATGCCTGCTGCGCCCGGGCGACCGCATCCGCTTCGTGCCGGCATCGGCCGACATCTTCGGCAGCGTGGAGGTCGCGCCATGAACGGCATCGAAGTCATCAAGCCCGGCGCGCTGTCGCTGCTTCAGGACCTTGGGCGCCATGGCTACCAGCACCTGGGCGTGGTGGTCGGCGGCGCGATGGACGAGTGGTCGCACCGCTGCGCCAACGCGCTGCTCGGCAACGAGGAAGACGAGGCCACGCTAGAAATCACGCTGATGGGCCCCAGCCTGCTGTTTCGCGAAGCGCAGACGATCGCGCTGTGCGGTGCGAACCTGTCGGCGCGCATCGGCGAGACAGAACTCCCGATGAACCGCGCCCTGCTGGTGCGCGCCGGTGCGCGGCTGGATTTCGGCAAGCGTATCGACGGCATGCGCAGCTACCTGGCGGTGCGCGGCGGCTTTGCAGTGCCGAGCGTGATGGACAGCCGCAGCACCTATGTGCGCGGCGCGTTCGGCGGTTTGCAGGGGCGGGCGCTGAAGAAGGGCGACGTGCTCGATGTCGGTGGGGTAGAGCCGGTTTCTGCTGCGTCGGTCGCCCGGTTGGGCGACAAGGATTTCGTCGAGCTTCATAAGCCCCAAGTCCACGCGACTGCCCTTGCTTCGCAGGCCTCGGGCCCGGCACCGGTGCGCGTGATCGCGGGCCAGCAATGGGCGCTGTTCACTGACGAGGCGCAGCAGGCTTTCACGCAGGCCGACTTCCGCATCAGCCCGCAATCCGACCGCATGGGCTTCAGGCTCGAAGGCCCGGCGCTCGAACGCCGGCATGCGATGGAGATGATCTCCGAGGGCGTGGCCTTCGGCACGGTGCAGGTGCCGCCCGACGGCCAGCCCATCGTGCTGATGGCCGACCGGCAGACCACCGGCGGCTATCCCAAGATCGCCTGCGTGGCCAGCGTCGACCTGCCGATGGTCGCGCAACTGGCGCCGCAGCAGGCGCTGCGCTTCGAGCTGATTTCGTTGGAAGCGGCGCAGGCGCTGTACCTGGAGCGAGAGCGTGCGCTGGCGCGGCTGCGCGGCCTGGTGCGCGCGGCCGGGGAGGCGCAATGACACAGCAACAAGCGCTGCGCATCGACATCAACTGCGACATGGGCGAGGGCTTCGGCGCCTGGGCCATGGGCAACGACATCGAGCTGCTCGACCATGTGAGCTCGGCCAACATCGCCTGCGGCTTTCATGCGGGCGATCCGTTGACCATGCGCCGCGTGGTTGCCGCGGCGCTGGAGCGCGGCGTGCGCGTCGGCGCCCATCCTGGCTTGCCCGATCTGCAGGGCTTCGGACGGCGCGTGATGCAGGTGTCGCCGGCCGAGGTCTACGCCATGGTGGTCTACCAGGTCGGCGCGCTCGCGGCCTTTGCGCATGCGGCCGGCGGCGTGCTGAGCCATGTGAAGGCGCACGGCGCGCTCTACAACATGGCCGCGAAGGACCGCGCGCTGGCCGATGCCATTGCGCGCGCCGTGCACGAGGTCGACGCGCGGCTGGTGCTGTTCGGCCTGGCGGGCAGCGAGATGATCCGCGCCGCCGAGGCCCTGGGCCTGCCGGTGGCCGCCGAGGTGTTCGCCGATCGCAGCTACCAGGACGACGGCTCGCTGTCGCCGCGCGGCCAGCCCGGTGCCCTGATCGAAGACGCCGACGTGGCCACCGCACAGGTGCTGCAGATGGTGCAGCACGGCATGGTGCGTGCGGCCAGCGGCAATGAAGTCGCACTGCGCGCCGACACGCTGTGCATCCACGGCGACCAGCCCGGTGCGCTCGCGTTCGTGCGTCGCATCCGCGGCGCGCTCGATGCCATCGGCGTGCGCGTGGCCGCACCTGAATTCCCGTCAGCGACCCCATCGAATTCAACCGGAGGAAATCCCCATGCCTGAACACAACGTAGTGGCCGATGTCAGCGGCCGCATCTGGAAACTCGAGGTCGCCGAAGGCCAGCAGGTCGAGGAGGGCGCCACGCTGCTGATCGTGGAGTCGATGAAGATGGAAATCCCGGTGGAGGCGCCGGCCGCGGGCACGGTGCTGCGCATCCTGGCCGCCGAAGGCGACATGGTGACCGACGAGCAGGTGCTGGTCGTGCTGGCATCTGCGTAAAGACATTTCCCCCGCAACACATCAAGGCTGCACCATGCCCATTTCATCTCTTCGCCGCATCTCCGCCGTGGCCGCCTGCGCCGCACTCGTCGCGGGTTGCTCGACCCTGCCGCCGCCGTCGGCCACCGAAGGCGCCGGCAAGTTTGCCGACGCGCACTTCCACATCGCCAACTACGCCTACCAGGGCGCGTCGCTCAAGCAGCTACTGCGCGACTACATGAAGGACGACATGGTGCGCTCCACCGTCATGCCTCTGCCGCTGCAGCAGAAGTGGGATGGCTTCGAGCAGTACGCCGGCGACAAGGTCGCACCCACCTACTACCTGGGACCGAAGGCCGAGCTGTACTACTACGCCTTCGCCGATGCCATGTACGCGAAGGAATACCTCACGCTGACGCCGGCCGAGCAGAGCCGTCTCGACCTGATGATCACCGGCTTCAACCCGATGGACCGCTACGCGGCGCAGCACATCAAGCGCGCGCTGCTGACCTTCCCGGGCGCCTTCGCCGGCATCGGCGAATTCACGGTGCACAAGGAACTGGTGTCGCGCAAGATCGCCGGCGACCCGATCAGCTACACCGCCGCGGGCGGCAAGCAGCCGCCGGACACGACGGAGAAGGACGGCAAGCTCTCGCTCTACAGCCCCGCGCTGGTGGACATTTTGAAGACGGTCGCCGAGACCGGCCTGGTCGCCACGCTGCACAACGACATCTATCCGGCCGACGTGAGCTACGACGGCACGGTGGAGGCGCTGCGCCCGCAGAACAACTACGAGGCGGGCCTGAAGCAACTGTGCGTGCAGGCGCCGGGTGCCAGCGTGATCTGGGCGCACACGGGCCTCGGCCGCTTCGTGAAGCCCACGCGCGATCACCTGCAGATGGTGTCGCGCGTTCTCGATGCATGCCCCGGATGGAGCGTCGACATTTCATGGGACATCGTGCAGGAGCGCTTCATCAAGCCCGAGCCCGGCATGCCGACCACCGACGAGTGGGCGCAGTTCGTCACCCGCTACCAGGACCGCGTGCTATGGGGTTCGGACACCGTGATCTACAGCCGCAACGTGGTCGATGCCAAGGGCGTGCCGACCTCGATGGGCAAGCGCATGACCTTCGACCAGTACATGGCCGTGCCGAAGATCACGTCGCCGTTGTTCGAGAAGGTGGGCCCGCAGATCAGCCAGAAGGTGCGCGTGGGCAACTACGTGAAGCTGTTCGACGGTGCGAAGAAGAAAGTGCGCGCCTGGGAGGCAGCGCATGCCGCGGACGACGTGTGGGACCTGAGCGCCCGCTAGCCCCTTGGGCTCCTGGCCTTCAGACGAAGTAGGCCTTGACGGCCCACAGGACGCCCAGCACGACGGCGACGAGCACGACGAAGAGCATCCAGGCTCGGGTGAACGCCTGGGCCTCTGTGAGGGAGGCGGGGGCTGCCAATGGAGGCGGACTGGGGGCGGCAGGCGGTTGTGGGTTCATTCCCGACTGTACCCCCGCCCCGCGCCGGCCCATGCCGGTTTTACCGAAGCATCCCGCCGGGCCATCGCCAGCAGGATGCCGGCCGCAACGAGGTTCGCGCCGATGCTGGCCACGATCGGCAGCAGGTAGCTGCGGCTGATGTCGAAGGCAAAGCCCGCTGCGCTCGGCCCCACCAGGGTGCCCACGGCCACGCTGGTGTAGAGCACGCCGATGATTGCGCTGATGTTGCGTCCGCCGAATCGGTCCATCACCAGCGCCGGCAGCAGCGCGACGAAGCCGCCGTAGAACACGCCGTAGGCGAACGCGAACACGGCCAATCCCCAGAACCCGCCGGACACCGCCCACACGACCAGCGACAGTGCCATGCCCGCGGACATCAGCGGCAGAGCAAGCTGGCGGCCAATGCGGTCGGCCAACCCGCCGAGGAAGAAGCGGCCGGCCGTGCTGCCGACGCCGATGGCACCCAGCAGCAGCACCGCGGAGGTCGACGGCACGCCGTGGTCGAGCGCATAAGGCACGAGGTGGACGAAGGGCACGAACAGGCCGAACGAGCTGACGAGGCATGCCGCGTACAGGCCGGCAAAGCGCCGCGACGTGATCGCCTCCCGCACCGTGGCGCCCGCAGGCGTGGCCGATGCGGCCTGCGGCTGCGGTGGGTCGCCGTCGGGCCCCAGCCCGCGCTCGCGCGGGTCGTTCTCGATCAGGAGCGCCATGCCCACGCCCACCACCGCGGCAAGCGCGCCGAGCGCCAGGTAGGCGTTGCGCCATCCGATGCCTTCGATGAGGAACGACGCCAGCGGCGGCATCACCAGCGTGCCCACGCCGATGCCACTCACGGCCAGCCCCGAGGCGAACCCGCGGCGCCTGACGAACCAGCGCTGCACCGCGCCGAGCACCGGCACGTAGGACGCGCCGACGCCGAGCCCGACACCGAGCCCGTACGCGAGGTAGATCTGCGTGAGGCTTTGCGCCCGCCCCGCTGCCGCCAGCCCCAACCCGACCAGCACCATGCCCGCGACGGCGAGCCGCCGCGAACCCCATCGGTCCGCCAGCGGGCCGCTGATGACGCCCAGCCCGAAGTAGAGAAAGCCCGCGAGCGAGAACACCAAAGAGACCGAGCCGCGCGAGGCACCGAAGTCCCGTTGCAGCGATTCGAGAAAGGCGCTGAAGGTGTAGGCGCTGCCGAAGCCCACGAGGGTCACGGCGAAGGCGCCTGCAACGACAAGCCAACCGCGGAAGATCTTCGCGGTGGTGCTGGAACAATCAGAATATCTAAGGTCAGGGGTTTTGGGGGAATGCGGCATGATCGTTTTCATCTCGGCTTGTTTGCGCCAATAATCCCTCCTCGAGCGCAGTCCTGCAAACCAGATTTTCTGAAGCTTTCAAATCAGATTAACTAAATGACCGAGCATCAACTCCCGCCCCTCAATGCGCTGCGCGCCTTCGAGGCCACCGCCCGCCATCTCTCGGTCAAGAACGCGGCGGACGAGTTGTGCGTGACCCCTGGTGCGGTGAGCCAGCTGATCAAGACGCTGGAGCTGCACCTGGGCATTCCGCTCTTTCGCCGCGTGAACCGCGGCATCTTCCTCACCGACGCGGGCCAGGCTTACCTGCCGCCGGTGCGCAATGCCTTCCGGCAGATCAGCGATGCCACGCGCCGCATCGCCGTGCCCGAAGACACGGGCCTACTCACCGTGAGCGCCACGCCGTTCTTTGCTTCCGCATGGCTGGTGCCGCGCCTCAAGGGCTTCCAGGATGCACATCCCGGCATCGACCTGCAGGTGGTGAGCAGCAGCGCGCTGGCCGACTTCTCGCGCGATGGCGTGGACGTGGCCATCCGCCACGGCCTGGGGCGCTATGCGGGCTTGAACAGCCAGCGTGTGCTGACGGTGGAGATCGCGCCCGTTGCGGCGCCCGCGTTGGTCAAGCAGCTCCGCATGCCGGCGGCAGCGGCCGATCTGACGCGTTGGCCGCGTGTGAACGATGCCCAGCGCAAGGCCTGGGCGCGGTGGTTCGAGGCGCAGGGCATCGCGCACGCGGGCCCGGCGCGCGGGCCGTCCTTCGACGATTCGGGCCTGCTGCTGAAGGCGGTGCTCGCGGGGCAGGGCGCGGCCTTGCTGCCCACCGCGGTGGTGGCCGACGACCTGGCGCAAGGCCGGCTGGTGCAGCTTTGGGACGCGACCTGGCTCGAGGACTTCGCCTATTACCTCGTGTATCCGGAAAACAGCCACGACCGTCCCAAGGTCGCGGCCTTTCGCGCCTGGCTGCTCGAGGCGGCGCAGGGCGCACCCGGCACCGGTGCAGGAAAGCGACGTTCGTCAGGTGCCCGCAAGAGAGCTTCGCCGACATTCGAAGGCTTGGCCTCTTCGCCGTCATCCTGACGGCAGGGGCTCGTCCGAAGCCCCATGAAACTTCCCCGACACCGATTCCTCCGCCAGATGGCCGCACGGCCGCGGCTCTTCATTGCCGCGGCCATCGCCATTGCCACGGGATTCCTGCTCCCGTCCGTGGATGCGCACCTCGTCACGCGCCTCCTGATCGCCTGGAACACCGGGGCGTGCCTCTATGTGCTGCTGGCGGCGGTCATGATGAACCGGTCGTCGCAGAAGCACATGCGCTACCGCGCGCAACTGCAGGACGACGGGCAGATGGTGATCCTCGTGCTGGTGGTGGTGTCGGCCGTCGCGAGCCTGGCGGCCATCGGCGGCGAGCTGGCGGTGGTGAAGGACATGCACGGCGTGGAGAAGCTCGCGCACATCGCGCTGGCCGGCCTCACGGTGGTGTCGTCGTGGGCCTTCACCCAGGTCATGTTCACGCTCCACTATGCGCACGATTACTACGCCGCGACATGCCGCGGGCAGAAGGCCGGCATCCAGTTCCCGGACGACGAGCCGCCGGGCTACGGCGACTTCTTCTACTTTGCCGCCGTGATCGGCACCTCCGGGCAGACCGCGGACGTGGCCTTCGTCTCCAGGCCCATGCGCCGCATCGGCTCGGTGCATTGCATCCTGGCGTACCTGTTCAACACGACGGTGCTCGCGTTGCTCATCAACATCGGCGCGAGCTTGTTCTGAACGCCATGGCATTCCGTCGTCGATCGACCTCTTTTCTCGCGGCCCTCGCGGTGCTGTGCCTGTCCTCGGCGGCCCGGGCAGACGATGGCGCGGCCGAGCTTCCGTTCAAGCTCACCGTGGGCGCGTACCGCGTGTCCGGCGGTGGCTTGCCTGCGGGGCCGGGGCTGGACATGAACCTGCGCTACACCTATGGCGACGGCAATGTCTGGATCGGCTGGTTCCGTTCGCCGGTGCTCGATTTCGCGCAGCCCCGCGTGGGGTGGGACCACACCTTCACGCTGGGCCCGGTGCGCGTGCTGCCTTCGCTGCAGGCGGCCTCGGGCGGGTTCGTGGGCGGCAGCCTGGCAGTGGAGACGGGCGACAGCTGGTTCGTCGGCACGGGCCTGGGCCGCACCAACCTTCGCAACTACGCCAACCTGAATTTCGACCCCAACGATTCGTACACCGTGTACGGCGGCTACAAGTGGCCGGACGGCACGGCGCTGTCGCTCTCGCTGATCCGCGACAACCGGCTGAACCCCGACCAGCAGGACGTGCACCTCGTCTACCGGCTGCCGCTGCCCGAACGGCAGCGCCTGACCGTGGACATGCTGGCCAAGCAGGGCACGGTGGACGGCCAATTCATCCGCCGCGCCGGCCTGACCGTCACCTACGACTGGCCGCGCTGGTTCGTTCGCGCGGCCTATGACCCGAAGGTGAACTTCACGGCGCAGAACATGGTGCGGTTGTCGGTGGGGACGCGGTTCTAGTCGAACCCCGACCGCGTCGAGTGCTCGCGCCCCTGTCTTGCTCCCTCCCCTTCCGGGGGAGGGTTGGGGTGGGGGCTCGCGGCGTATCAGGCATCAGCGGCCGATCAAAGGCCGCCTGCCCCATCCCAGCCTTCCCCCGGAAGGGGAAGGAGCAAGACCGAACGGAAGCGCTACAGCAGCTCGATCCCCGGCAGGCTCTTGAAGCAGCTCTCGCGCGTGATGCGCACGAAGTCTGCGAGCCATGGCTGGTCGGATGTGCTCTGCGTGCAGGCCATGTAGAGCCGTCCGGTCAGTCCCTTGCTGCCCACGCGGCGCGCCGTGACATAGCCGCGGTCCAGGTAGTTCTGCACCGCCCACAGCGGCAGCGTCGCCACGCCGCGCCCGCTCGCCACCAGTTGCAGCATCGCCACCGTGAGCTCGGTGGTGCGCCGGCGCGCGGGCTCCACGCCGGCGGGGGCCAGCACCTGCCGCACGATGTCGAGCATCTCGTCGGGCACGGGGTAGGTGATCAGCGTCTGGTCGGCAAAATGCCTGGCCGTGAGATGTGCCTTGGCTGTGAGCGCGTGGTCGTTGGCGAGCAGCGCGACGATCTCGAAGCGGAAGAGCGCGTGGTAGTCCACCGTTTCATCGGGGTCCTCTTCGGACACGATGGCCACCTCGGCGCGGTTCTGCATCACCAGCGCGATCGGGTCGGGGTGGAAGCCCGAGACGATGTCCAGTTCGATTTCGGGCCAGCGCTGGCGGAAGGCGTCCATCGCGGGCATCAGCCAGTCGAAGCAGGTGTGGCACTCGACCACGATGCGCAACTGGCCGCTGCGCCCAAGCGCGAGCCGCGCCACATCGCGCTCGGCTTCTTCGATCAACGGCAATGCCGCGTCCGCCAGTTGCAGCAGCCGCAGGCCCGTGGTGCTGAACTGCGGCGGCACCGACTTACGCTCGAAGAGCTGCGCGCCGTAGCGGTCTTCGAGCAGCTTGATCTGGTGCGACAGCGCCGACTGCGTGAGGTTGAGCAACTGCGCGGCGCGCACCAGGCTGCCCGTATCGCGCAACGCGATGAGCGTGCGCAGGTGGCGTACTTCGAGGATCGACTGCAACATGAATGAATTTCAAGCGAATGGGCAAAAGGTTTCGTTTGAATCATAGACCCCAAACGCCGACCATTGCGGATTCTCAAGATTCAAGCGACCGGATTACCTGCAATGACCACCCGTACCCACACCCTTGGCTTTCCGCGCATGGGCGCCAACCGCGAACTGAAGTTCGCCCTCGAAAAGCACTGGCGCGGCGAGATCGACCGCGCCGCGCTCGAGGCCGTCGGCGAAGAACTGCGCGCCCGCCACTGGCAGGCCCAACGCGATGCGGGGCTCGACTTCGTGACCGTTGGCGACTTCGCCTACTACGACCAGGTAGCGAACCACATCCAGTTGCTCGGCTGCGAGCCGGCGCGCTTCGGCTTCAAGGGCGACGAGCCCGAACTCTCGCGCTACTTCAAGATGGCCCGGGGAGTGGAAGGAGCGGGCCATGTGCACGACGACAGCTGCAAGCACGGCACCGAAGGCACCTTCGCACTGGAGATGACCAAGTGGTTCGACACCAACTACCACTACCTGGTGCCCGAGTTCAACGCGGCCACCCAGTTCAAGCTGGCCTCCGCGCGGCTCTTCGACGAAGTGGCGCAAGCGCAGCAGGCCGGGCACGCGGTCAAGGCCGTGCTGCTGGGCCCACTGAGCTTCCTGTACCTGGGCAAGGAAAAGCAGGCCGGCTTCGACCGCTTCTCGCTGCTCGATGCGCTGCTGCCCGTGTACGAGCAGGTGCTCACGCGCCTGAAGCAGCAGGGCGTGGAGTGGGTGCAGATCGACGAGCCCATCCTCGGCCTCGACCTGCCCGAGGCATGGCGCAACGCTTTCGAGCGCGCCTACTGGCAGCTCGCGCGCAGCGCGCCCAAGCTGCTGCTGGCCACGTACTTCTCGCCGCTCTCCGACAACCTGCGCCTGGCCTGCCAGCTGCCGGTCGCCGGCCTGCATGTGGATGCGGTGCGCGCGCCGCAGGAGCTGACCGGCGTGGCCGACTGGCTCCCGGCGCACAAGGTGCTGTCGGTGGGCATCGTCGATGGCCGCAACATCTGGCGCACCGACCCCGATGCCGCGCTCGCCACGCTGCGCCCGGTGGTCGACAAGAATCGCGGCGAGCTGTGGATCGCACCCTCGTGCTCGCTGCTGCACGTGCCGTTCAGCCTGGCGGCCGAGACCAGGCTCGATGCCGAGCTCAAGTCGTGGCTCGCCTTCGCCGTCGAAAAGCTCGATGAACTGCGCGTGCTGCGCGCTGTGCTCGATGGCGGCGAATTGTCCGTCGCAAACGAACTCAAGACCGCACGTGCAGCCGTCGCCGCTCGCCGCAGCAGCCCGCGCGTCCACCGTGCCGACGTGGCGCTGCGACTCGCCCGCAGCGTGGCTGGCGACGACGCCCGCACCTCGGTCTTTGCGCAACGCCAATCCGTGCAGCGCACACGCTTTGCGTTGCCCGCATTGCCGACCACCACCATCGGCTCGTTCCCGCAGACCTCCGATATCCGCGCCGCGCGCGCCGCCTTCAAGCGCGGCGAGCTCGATGCGGCCGGCTACCGCGAGAAGATGCGCGCCGAGATCGCGCTCGCTGTGCGCAAGCAGGAAGAACTCGGCATCGACGTGCTGGTGCACGGCGAGGCCGAGCGCAACGACATGGTCGAGTACTTCGGCGAACAACTCGACGGCTTTGCCTTCACCGCCAACGGCTGGGTGCAGTCGTACGGCTCGCGCTGCGTGAAGCCGCCGGTGATCTTCGGCGACGTGGCGCGCCCGGCCGCGATGACGGTCGAATGGACCGCCTACGCGCAGAGCCTCACCAGGCTGCCGATGAAGGGCATGCTGACCGGCCCGGTCACGATCCTGCAGTGGTCCTTCGTGCGCGACGACCAGCCGCGCGCGACCACCTGCGAGCAGATCGCCTGGGCGATCCGCGACGAGGTGGTGGACCTCGAGGGCGCGGGCATCGGCATCATCCAGATCGACGAGCCCGCGATCCGCGAAGGCCTGCCGCTGCGCCGCGCGGGCTGGCCCGCGTACCTGAAGTCGGCCACGCGCGCCTTCCGCATCAGCGCCTCGGGCGTGCGCGACGAAACGCAGATCCACACGCACATGTGCTATTCGGAGTTCAACGACATCCTGCCGGAGATCGCGGCGATGGACGCCGACGTGATCACCATCGAGACCAGCCGCTCCGACATGGAACTGCTGCGCGGCTTCGGCGGCGAGAACAATTCCGGGGGCTTTCGCTATCCGAACGAGATCGGCCCGGGCGTGTACGACATCCACTCGCCGCGCGTACCCTCGGTGGAGGAGATCGTGCGCCTGATGCGCAAGGCCGCGGGCGTGGTGCCGCATGAGAACCTCTGGATCAACCCCGATTGCGGCCTGAAGACCCGCGGCTGGCCCGAGACCGAGGCGGCGCTGTCGAACATGGTCACGGCCGCGAAGCTGCTGCGCAAGGAACTGGCCGCGGCCTGAATCGGAGGGAAGGAGGGTGGTGGTGGCGAGCGCCAATAATGGCGCCATGACTGTCTCTCTCCACATTGCGAAACGTTTCTCCCTTGCCCCTTTTCTCCTGTTGTCGCTGCTGCTCGCACCGGCCTTGGCCGGGGCGCAGGATCGCGCGCAGGCCCTGATGCAATTCGAAGGCGTGCAGGTGCGCTACCAGGCCGCGTATGCGCCGGGCGCCGTGTCGCGCGATGCGCGGCAACTGCTGGACCCGCCGGACCAGGCCATCGCCGACAAGGCGCTCGCGGCGCTGGACACCGCAGCCGCGCGGTCCTTCGACGTGAAGGCCTCGGTGGCTGCGATCCAGCAGGAGGTGGCCGCTGCCGGGAAGGGTGGTGCCGCGCCGAGCGCTCAGGTGCAGGAGGCCGTGGCCCGCTTCGCCAAGCTGCGTGCCGACTACGCTGCGATGGACGACGCCGGAAAGATCGAGTTCTTCAACCGCGAGCGCGCGAAGCCGGCCGATCCGGCACGCATCGAATTGCTCGAACGCATGGCCGTGGCCGACGTTCGCGAAGTCGATTTCTCGAGCCAGTTATTGCTGAGTTCCGTCGTCAAGCAACTCGCCCGCGGCAACGCCGGCCAGTTCACCTCGCTGCCCGATCGCACGCTCGACATGGCCGTCGACACGCTGTGGTCGCGCGGCATCACTTCGCCGCGTCCGCGCAACCTGCTGACTGTCGCGCGCGAGTTCGAAAAGCAGGTCACGCAAGCGCTGCTCGCGGCGTTGCCGGACGCAGACGTCGCCGCCTTGCTCGCCTGGCGCAATGACCCGCAGGCCGCGGCCGAGCGCGAAGCGCTGGTGGGCGCCTATCGCGCCGAGGTCAAGGGGAGCGGCGCCGTGGCGATCCGGACGCTGGTGCGCGGCTGGCCCCGCTCTTGAGCGCGGTGCGCGCCGCACCGTACCTGTCGGGCGCCGCGGCATAGGGCATGAAGCGGCTCTGGTTCTCGTCCACGTCGAGTGGCCGGCCCACGAACGGAAACGCCCGCTGCGGGCAGGCCTCGCGCTCGCACACCTTGCAACCCGCACCGATGGGCGTCGGCACCTCGGGGTCGCGCAGGTCCATGCCCTTGGAATAGACGAGCCGCGTCGCGTGGCTGATGTCGCAGCCCAGGCCGATCGAGAAGGTCTTGTTGGGCGAGCCGAAGCCGCGGTAGCCGTGCGACACGGTGCGCGCGATCCAGAGATAGGCGCGGCCGTCGGGCATGCGCGCGAGCTGCGTCAGCACACGGCCCGGTTGCGCGAAGGCCTCGTACACGTTCCATAGCGGGCAGGTGCCGCCGGTTTTCGAAAAGTGGAAGTGCGTGGCCGACTGGCGCTTGGAGATGTTGCCGGCACGGTCGACGCGGATGAGGAAGAAGGGCACGCCGCGCGCCTCCGGCCGCTGCAGCGAACTCAGGCGGTGGCAGATGGTCTCGAAGCCCACGCCGAAGCGGCGCGCGAGCTGGTCGATGTCGTAGCGCAGTTGCTCGGCCGCTTCGAGGAACACGCCGTAGGGCAGCAGCAGCGCGGCGGCAAAGTAGTTCGCGAGGCCGATGCGTGCGAGCGACCGCGCGGTGTCGCTCGACAGCGGTGCCTCGGCAACCAGCGTGTCGATCGTGTCGCCGAGTTCGAGAAAGGCGAGCTGCGTTGCCAGCTGGAAGGCGTGCTGGCCCGGCTCCAGGTAGCGCGAGAGCCGGAGCACGCGCGTGGCCGGATCGAAGCGGCGTTGCGCGCCGCCTTCGTCGTCTTCGGCGGGAATCACCTGTACGCCGTGTGCTTCGAGCAGGCGCTGTGCAAGCCGGTCGCCGGGGTTGCCTTCGCGCAGCCGCCACTCGGCGGAGAAAGCCTCGGCGGTGTCGTCGAGCTGGGCGATGTGGTTCTGGTGCGCGAAGAAGAAGTCGCGCACTTCCTCGAAGGGCATCGGCCGTGCCTGCGGCATGCGCGCGAGGTCGCCGCGGCCATCGCCGAGTTCACTGGCCAGTGCTTCGAGGCGCTCCATCGCATCGCGGTGCCGCTGGTGCAGCGCGACCAGTGCGCGGCCCACCGCAGGCATCTGCGTGGCGACTTCGCGCAGTTCGGCGAGCGCGACCGTGTCGCCGCCCGGGTTGTCGGCCAGCGCCTCGCGCAGGCTCGCGACGAGGCGTGCTTCTTCGTCTTCGGAAAAGGCCTGGATGTCGACGCCCAATGTGGCGTGCAGGCGCAGCAGCACCGGCACGGTGAGCGGCCGCTGGTTCTGCTCGATCTGGTTGAGGTAGCTGGGCGACAGGCCGAGCTGTTGGGCGAGCGCGAGCTGGCTCAGGCCGCGCTCTTCGCGCAGGCTTCGCAGCCGCACGCCCATGAAGGTCTTCTTCATCGTTAGCTCCATTTTTGATGTTCGCAAGATTCGCAAATATGGTGCGTGGTCTTCGCAATCATTCGCCAATTCAGTCCTTCATTATGGTGACGATCTTGCGTAAATTGCGAATCATGCAAAACGCTCGAGGCACGGTCCGGTTGATCGAGGTGGTGTTCCCGGAACACACCAACCACTACGGCACGCTGTTCGGTGGGCAAGCGCTGCAGTTGCTGTCGAAGGCGGCGTTCCTCAGCGGCCGAGGCTTCGTGCGCGGCGACGTGGTCATGGCGCGCTGCGGCGAGGTGCTGTTCCATTCGCCGGTGCCGCTGGGCAGCACGCTGGTGCTTGAAGCGCACGTCTCGCGCGTGGGCCGCAGCTCGCTCACCGTGCGCGTGGCGGGTAGCGTGCAGGACGTCGCCACCGAAGCGCTCACACGCGTGCTCGACGGCGAGTTCGAGATGGTGGCCGTGGACGCCGCCGGACGCCCGGTGCGGTTGGCGAACACGCCGCGCCTTCATGAAAAAAAGACATTCGAGGAGACCGTATGACCCTGACCACAGACAGCGCGCAAGCCAGTGGCTTCAAGCCCAAGAAATCCGTCGCGCTCTCGGGCGTGACCGCGGGCAACACCGCGCTGTGCACCGTCGGCCGCACGGGCAACGACCTGCACTACCGCGGCTACGACATCCTGGACATCGCCGATGTCTGCGAGTTCGAGGAAATCGCGCACCTGCTGGTGCACGGCAAGCTGCCGACCGCTCCCGAACTGCGCGCCTACAAGGGCCGCCTGAAGGCGATGCGCGGCCTGCCCGCAAGCGTGAAGGAGGCGCTGGAGCGCCTTCCCGCGAGTGCGCATCCGATGGACGTGATGCGCACCGGCGTCTCCGCGCTCGGCTGCGTGCTGCCCGAAAAGGACGACCATTCGCTGCCGGGCGCGCGCGACATCGCCGACCGCCTGATGGCATCGCTCGGCTCGATGCTGCTGTACTGGTACCACTGGTCCACGCAGGGCCGGCGCATCGAGGTGGAGACCGACGATGAATCGATAGGCGCGCACTTCCTGCACCTCTTGCATGGCCGCGCGCCCTCGGCGAGCTGGGAGCGCGCGATGCATACCTCGCTCAACCTCTATGCCGAGCACGAATTCAACGCCTCGACCTTCACCGCGCGCGTGGTGGCGGGCACGGGGTCCGATGTGTACTCGGCCATCACCGGCGCCATCGGTGCGCTGCGCGGGCCCAAGCATGGAGGGGCCAACGAGGTGGCTTTCGAGATCCAGAAGCGCTACGACACGCCCGACGAGGCCGAGGCCGACATCCGCCGCCGCGTGGAGGCCAGGGAGGTCGTGATCGGCTTCGGCCATCCGGTCTACACCGTCTCGGACCCGCGCAACGTGGTCATCAAGCGCGTGGCGAAGAAGCTCTCGGACGAGGCCGGCTCCACCCGCATGTACGACATTGCCGAACGGCTCGAAGCCGTCATGTGGGACGCGAAGAAGATGTTCCCCAACCTCGACTGGTTCAGCGCCGTGAGCTATCACATGCTGGGCGTGCCGACCGCGATGTTCACGCCGCTCTTCGTGATCGCGCGCACCAGCGGCTGGGCGGCGCACATCATCGAGCAGCGGCAGGACAACAAGATCATCCGGCCCAGCGCGAACTACACCGGGCCCGAAGACCTGATCTTCGTGCCCATCTCGGACCGCCGTTGAGGCCTCCGCACCGCTTCGTACCGTTTACCGCAACAGAGAAGAACCATGTCCGCTTCCGCTCCCATCAGCAACGTCCGCCCCGAACCCGACCAGGTGCTGGTCGACATCGTCGACTACGTGCTCGCGCACCAGCAGATCACCAGCGCGCTCGCCTATGAAACCGCGCGGCACTGCCTGATCGATACGCTCGGCTGCGGCCTGGAGGCGCTCGAGTACCCGGCCTGCACCAAGCTGCTCGGCCCGGTCGTGCCCGGCACGGTGGTGCCCCATGGCGCGAAGGTGCCGGGGACGCCGTATCAGCTCGACCCGATCCAGGCCGCCTTCAACATTGGCACGATGATCCGCTGGCTCGATTTCAACGACACCTGGCTCGCGGCGGAGTGGGGACATCCGAGCGACAACCTGGGCGGCATCCTCGCGACGGCCGACTGGCTGAGCCGCAATGCGGTGGCCGCGGGGCGTGCACCGCTCACGATGCGCGACGTGCTCACCGGGCTGATCCAGGCGCACGAGATCCAGGGCTGCCTCGCGCTGGAGAACTCGTTCAACAAGGTCGGGCTCGATCACGTCGTGCTGGTGAAGGTCGCATCGACCGCCGTGGTGGCGCGTCTCATGGGCCTCTCGCGCGATGAGATCGTCAATGCGGTGTCGCTCGCGTGGGTCGATGGCCAGAGTCTTCGCACCTACCGCCATGCGCCCAACACCGGCAGCCGCAAGAGCTGGGCCGCGGGCGATGCGACGAGCCGCGCCGTGCGCCTGGCGCTGATCGCCAAGACCGGCGAGATGGGCTACCCGAGCGTGCTCACCGCCAGGACCTGGGGCTTCTACGACGTGCTGTTCAAGGGGCAGCCTTTCAAGTTCCAGCGGCCCTACGGTAGCTACGTGATGGAGAACGTGCTGTTCAAGATCAGCTTCCCGGCCGAGTTCCACAGCCAGACGGCGGTGGAGGCGGGCATGGCGCTGCATGCGCAACTGCAGAAGTCCGGCAAGACGGTGGACGACATCCGCCGAGTGACGATCCGCACGCACGAGGCCTGCATCCGCATCATCGACAAGAAGGGGCCGCTGAACAATCCGGCGGACCGCGACCACTGCATCCAGTACATGGTGGCGGTGCCGATGATCTTCGGGCGCCTGACGGCCGGCGACTACGAAGACAGCGTGGCGAACGACCCGCGCATCGACGCGCTGCGCGACAAGATCGTCTGCGTGGAAGACCCCAGGTTCACCGCCGACTACCACGACCCCGAGAAGCGCAGCATCGCCAATGCGCTGACCGTCGAGTTCAAGGACGGCACCAGCTTTTCGGAGATCGTTGTCGAGTACCCGATCGGCCACAAGCGCCGCCGCGCGGACGGCATTCCCTTGCTCGAGGCCAAGTTCCGGACCAACCTCGCGCGCCGCTTCGCGCAGAAGCAGCAGCAGGCGATCCTGGATGTGTCGCTGGATGCCAAGAAGCTCGAGGCCATGCCGGTGAACGAGTACGTCGATCTCTACGCGGCCTGATGCCATGCGCGTGAACAACGAGTCGCCGAAGAAGGCACTGCGCCGGCTGGCCGAGGCGCGCCGCGGTGTGCTGTTGCCGGGCGCATTCAATGCGATGTCGGCCCGCATCGTCGAAGACCTCGGCTTCGAGGCGATCTACATCACCGGTGCGGGCGTGACCAACATGTACCTCGGGCTGCCCGACCAGGCCTTCATGGGGCTGCACGAGATCGCCGAGCACACCGCCCGCATCCGCGATGCGGTGAGCCTGCCGCTCTTGGTCGATGCAGACACGGGCTTTGGCAATGCGCTCAACGTGCGGCACACGGTGCGCGTGCTCGAGCGCGCAGGCGCCGACTGCATCCAGCTCGAAGACCAGGTGAGCCCCAAGCGCTGCGGCCACTTCGCGGGCAAGGCGGTGATCGACACCGGCGAGATGCTCGGCAAGATCAAGGCCGCCGTCGATGCGCGGCAGGACGGCGACCTGCTCATCATGGCCCGCACCGATGCGGCGGCCGTGCATGGCTTCGAGGCGGCCATCGAGCGCGCGCAGAAGTTCGGCGAGGCCGGTGCGGACATCCTCTTCGTCGAGGCCGTCGCGCTGGCCGATGAAGTGCGCGCGTTGCCCCGGCGCCTGGGCAAGCCGCAGCTCATGAACATGGTGATCGGCGGCAAGACGCCCACCTTTGGCGCCGAGGAGCTGGGCCAACTGGGCTACGGCTTCGTGCTCTACGCCAATGCCGCATTGCAGGGCGCGGTGGCTGGCATGCAACGTGCATTGACTGTGCTGCGCGACACGCGACGCCTCGATGAAGACCCGGCGCTGGTCGCGCCATTTGCGGAGCGGCAGCGCCTTGTCGGCAAGCCATTGCTTGACGAGCTAGAGAGAAAGTACGCAAACTAGCCCGGTTTTTGGCGGCGGAATGGGCACTTGACTTAGCCTGGTCAGAAAGTTCCGCGTCATTGTTTCAGTTTCATGAACACTGCGATTCGATTGTGTAGGGTTTTCCCTTGGAATCGTGGTGCAAACTTCAGGGCATCCAAAGCCCAATCAAGAAGGAAATTGAAATGAAGACCTCGAACATCCTCGCCGCCGCCGCTCTCTCCCTGCTCGCCGCCGCTGGCGCCCATGCAGAAACCTACGAAGGCGTGCAACCCCTGACCTCCGGCTACAGCCGCGCCGACGTGGCGCCCCAGGCTGCCGCCGCTGCCCGTGCCGGCAACGAATACAGCGACGCCGCTTCGGCCAACGTGGCTCCCGCGCTGACCGCTTCGACCGACCGCGCCACCGTTCGCAGCGAAGCCGTTGCCGCTGCGCACGCACCGGGCCAGAACCTGCGTCGTGAATCGTTCGCCGCCAGCGTGATCCCCTCGCAAGCGAAGAGCCTGACCTTCACGCGTCAAGCCGGTCTGTAATCCGTCGCGGCGCAAGCCGCTTCAGGTCGCAAGCCAAACAAGAAACCGGACCGTGCGAGAGCGCGGTCCGGTTTTTTGTTGGGCGTTTATTTCTTCTTCGATCCGTGCCGGTGGCAGTCCGGTGCATGGTCGTCCACGATGCCCGTGGCCTGCATCCACGCATAGACGATCACCGGGCCCACGAACTTGAAGCCGCGCTTCTTGAGCGCCTTCGAAATCTCTTCCGACAGCGGCGTCTGCGTCGGCACCTTGCCGGTCTTGTTGACGATGGGCTTGCCGCCCGCCATGCCCCAGATGAATTCTGAAAAATCCTCGCCAGCCGCCTGCATGGCCAGGTAGGCGCGGGCGTTGCCGATGGTGGCTTCGATCTTGGCCCGGGCGCGCACGATGCCCGCGTCCTGCATCAGCCGCTCGACATCGCCGGCGGTGAATCTGGCGACCTTCTCGGGAACGAAGCCCTGGAAGGCCTTGCGGAACGCATCGCGCTTGCGCAGGATGGTGATCCACGCGAGCCCGGCCTGGAAGCCGTCGAGCATCAGCTTTTCCCATAAGGCGCGGCTGTCGTATTCGGGCACGCCCCATTCGGCGTCGTGGTAGTCGGCCAGCAACGGGTCGGTCTGGGCCCATGCGCAGCGGATGGCGTTGGTGGCGGCGGCGGTGCTGTTCATTGTTCGATGTGTCGCTCGGCTATCGTCGGGAGATGTTTTCAGAATGAGGGAGTCACCCTGATGCAACGTTTTCGATTTTCATTGTCGGCCCTTTCGCTGGGCATCGCGCTCGGGCTTGGTGCACCGGCATTTGCCGAAACGCTCCAGAAACCGGCGCTCGACCAGTTGGCCGCTGCGTGGAAAAGCGGCGGCAAGGCGCCCGTCGATTTCGATGCCTTCCTCGCGCAGGCTGCCAAGGCAAATGCCGCGCTGCAGCCCGCCGTTGCCGCCTACCGCAGCAAGGCAACGCTGGCTGGCGACGACCTCGTCAACATCGCGCGGCTGCTCGGCCTCTACAACCGCCTGCAGAACCAGCAGGCCGTGATCGCGAGCATCGGCACCATGGTCGCGATTCCCACGGTGCGCAATGTGCAGGTGCCGCCTCACGAAAGCCCGCAGATCATCGATTTCGGCAGGCTGGTCGAGAAGATGGCAAAGGACTTCGGCCTGGCCTGGCGCAATGTCGACAACCGCATCTTCGAGGTGAGCCTGAAGGGCAGGGGCAGCGAAGAGTTCGGCATCCTCACGCATTCGGACGTGGTGCCCGCGGTGCTCTCCGAATGGGTGCTGGACGACGGCACGAAGCTCGACCCCTTCACGATGACCCGCGTGGGCGACTACCTCTACGGCCGCGGCACCATCGACGACAAGGGCTCCATCGCCGCCGTGCTCTACGCCATGAAGGCCGTGAAGGACAGCGGCCTGCCCATCGACCGCAGCATCCGCCTGATGATCGAGACGACCGAGGAAACCGGCGGCGATGCGATGGTGTACTACCGCACGAAGACGCAGCTGCCGGCCTACAACATCGTGCTCGACAGCAAGTACCCCGCGGTCGTGGCGGAGAAGGGATCGGGGGCGCTCAAGGTGTTCTTCCCCGCGGAGACCACGGACGCTGCATCGACCGCGATCACGGCGATGAGCGGTGCCGCATCCGCCAATGCGATCTCGCAAACAGCGGCCGCGACGCTCAAGGGCGGCGATCTCGCCGCAGTGGCCGCGAAGCTCGAGGCCGCCAAGTCCGCTTTCTTGCAGAAGTACGAATCGCAAGGCGGCAAGTTCACGATCGACATTGCGCGCGGCGCCGACAGCATCGAGATCAAGGTCACCGGCACTTCGGCGCACGGCTCTCGTCCGGAAGAGGGCGTGAACCCATTGCCGCGCCTTGCGCTCTTCCTGCAGGAGTCGGGCGTGCCGCTCGCCGCCAATCACTACCTGAAGGCCGTGAAGTACATCGACGGCCTGTACGGCACCGGTTACCTCGGCGAGAAGATGGGCCTGGGCTACAAGGATGACTTCATGGGCCCGCTGACTCTCTCGCCCAACCTGATCCGCATGGGCACCGACGGCAAGCTCGAGATGACGACCAATGTGCGCATGCCGCGCGGCCGCACGCCCGATGAGCTGAAATCGCAGGTGACAGCCAAGGTCGACGCATGGGCTGCAGCGAACCAGGTCAAGCTCGAAGTGAATTACGACCAGGGCAACTGGATGGCCCGCGACCCCAAGGGCGCATGGCTTTCGACCTTGCTCGACATCTACGGCAGCACCACCGGCCTCGAAGCCAAGCCCGTGCCCACGGCCGGCAGCACGACCGCCAAGCTGATGCCCAACGCGATCAACTTCGGCCCCGCGATGCCGGGCAAGAAATACACCGCGCACAACGCCAAGGAATACAAGGAAGTGCCGGACCTCGATGCCGACATGCAGATGTTCACCGAGATGCTGGTGCGCATCGGCAACCTGCAGCAGATGCAGTGATGGCACACGGTCTGCAAACCTAAAGCTGCACCTTGCGCCTCATCCGCTACGTTTCTTCGTAGCGCGATGCGGCATGCCGCAAGCATGGCCCGGGTTATCGTCGAAGGCTCCATTTTTCGTGAACAGGGAGTCACCTTCATGCAGCAATTTCGCGTCTCGTTGTCGGTCCTTACCATGGGCTTGATGGCAGCAGGCCTCACCGCACCGGCCTTTGCAGAAACGCTCAAGAAACCCGCGCTCGACCAGTTGGCCGCGGCCTGGCAAGGCGGCAAGCCCGCCGCCAGTTTCAATGCCTTTCTCGCCCAGGCCGAGAAGGCCAATCCCGAGTTGAAGCCCGCCGTGGCCGCCTACCGCAAGAAGGCGCCGCTGGCCGGCGACGACCTCACCAACATCGCGCGGCTGCTTGGCCTCTACAACCGCCTGCACAACCAGAAGGCGGTGATCGCGAGCCTGGGCACCATGGTGGCGCTGCCGACGGCGCGCAACGTGCAGATTCCGCCGCACGAGAACCCGACGATCATCGATTTCGGCAAGCTGGTCGAGAAGATGGCGAAGGATTTCGGCCTGGCTTACCGCAACGTCGACAACCGCATCTTCGAGGTGAGCCTGAAGGGCAAGGGCAGCGAGGAGTTCGGCATCCTCACGCATTCGGACGTGGTGCCCGCGGTGCTCTCCGAATGGGTGCTCGACGATGGCACGAAGCTCGATCCTTTCACGCTCAAGCGCGTGGGCGACCGCCTCTACGGCCGCGGCACCATCGACGACAAGGGCTCCATCGCGGCCGTGCTCTACGCCATGAAAACAGTGAAGGAAAGCGGCCTCCCGATCCAGCGCACCATGCGCCTGATGATCGAGACCACCGAGGAAACCGGCGGCGATGCCATGGAGTACTACCGCGGCAAGACCAAGCTGCCCGAATACAACATCGTGCTCGACAGCGGCTACCCGGCGGTCGTGGCCGAGAAGGGCGCGGGCTCGCTGAGCGTGTTCTTCCCCGCGGAAAAAACCGATGGCACCGTGACCGCGATTACCGACATGGGCGCGGCCGCCGCGGTCAATGCGATCTCGCAGACTGCCACCGCCACGCTCAAGGGCGGCGACCTCGCGGCCGCGCTCGCGAAGCTCGAAGCCGCGAAGCCCGCCTTCCTGCAGAAGTACGAGCCGCAGGGCAAGTTCGCGATCGCCGTCACGCGCGGCGCGGACAGCGTCGACATCAAGGTCACCGGCACTTCGGCCCACGGCTCGGAACCCCAGAACGGCGTGAACCCGCTGCCGCGCCTGGGCCTGTTCCTGCAGGAGTCGGGCATCGCGCTGGCCGACAACCAGTTCCTGAAGGCCATCAAGTACATCGATGCGCTCTACGGCACCGGCTATCTCGGCGAGAAGATGGGCGTGGGCTACAAGGACGACTTCATGGGCCCGTTGACGTTTTCGCCCAACCTGATCCGCACCGGCGCCGATGGCCGGCTGGTCATGGCGGTCAACACGCGCATGCCGCGCGGCCGCACGCCCGACGAGCTGAAGGCGCAGGTGGAAGCGAAGATCAACGAATGGGCCGCGGCGAACAAGGCCAAGGTCGAGATCAAGTACGACCAGGGCAACTGGATGGCGCGCGACCCCTCGGGCCAGTGGCTCTCGACATTGCTCAACATCTACGGCGACACCACCGGGCTCGAGGCCAAGCCCGTGTCCGCGGCGGGCGCCACCACGGCCAAGCAGATGCCCAACGCGATCAGCTTCGGCCCCGGCATGCCCGGCAAGAAATACACGGGGCACAACGCCAAGGAATACAAGGAAGTGCCCGACCTCGAGGCCGACCTGCAGATGTTCACCGAGATGCTGGTGCGCATCGGCAACCTGCAGCAGATGCAATAAGCGGGGCGCTCCGGGAGCCTGCGCTCAGCGCACGCCGTGCGCCTGCAGCACGGCCTTGAGCCGCCGTACCTCGTGCTGCAGGTCGAGGATCAGCGCGGCGGCATCGAGGCCCACGCCGAAGTCGCGTTCGAGCCGGCGGGCCTCCAGCGCGCACTGCAGGTCGGTGCTGGAGAACTGCCAGCGCTCGGGCGGCGCGTCGGCCGTGGTGACCTGCACGATGCCGACCTCGACCAGTTGCACCACCCAGGCGGCGTCGGCGCCCACGGCGTGGGCCAGTTCGTTCAGCGCGAGCGGTTGCGAGGCGCTGATCGCGGTTGCGGTTGTGACGGAAACAGTCGCCATGCTCAGACTCCCAGGTGCTGGCGCGGGTTGAACGAAGAAGCCGCCTGCGCGAGCTGCTCGTAGGCGGCGCGCACGGCGTCGCTGTCGGCCGGCGGCAGCGCGATCTCGATCAGCAGGTACAGGTCGCCGGGCGTCTTGCCCTTGAGGCCGCGGCCCTTCAGTCGCAGCTTCATGCCGCCGCGCGCATTGCGCGGCACCGTGACCTCGACCACGCCGCCGCCCGGTGTAGGCACCTGCACCTGCGCGCCCAGCGCGGCCTCGGTGGGCGTGACGGGCAGCGTCATGTAGATGTCGCGCTCTTCCACGCGGTAGAGCTTGTGCGGTGCGATGCGCACTTCGAGGTACAGGTCGCCGGCCGGCTCGCCGCCATGGCCGGGCATGCCTTGCCCCGCGAGGCGGATGAACTGGCCCGGGTGCACGCCCGGCGGGATCTTCACGCTGAGCGTGCGGTTCTCCCACTGTGGGTGGCCTTGCGCATCGACGGTCTGCGCGCGCAGCGTGATCTCGCGCTCGGCGCCGTTGAGCGCGTCTTCGATGGCAATCTCGATGGCCGCGTGATGGTCTTCGCCGCGCGCGCGGTAGTTCTGCCGCGCGGCCCCGCGCCGCTCGGCCTCGCCGAACATCGACGAGAAGAACTCGCTGAAGTCCGCATGGTCGGCCGGGCCCTGGCGCGGGCCGCGGTGGAACTCGAAGCCCGAGTCCCATCCCGGCGGCGGCTGGAAGTCGCCCTCGGGGCTGCCGCCGCGCGCGACGCGATCCGCCAGCGCGTCGTAGGACGCGCGCTTTTCCTTGTCGCCCAGCACGTCCTTGGCCTCGTTGATCTCGCGCATGCGCTTCTCGGCGTCGGGCTCCTTGCTGACGTCGGGGTGGTATTTGCGGGCGAGCTTGCGGTAGGCCTTGCGCACCTCGTCGTCGGACGCGGTGCGTTCGATGCCCAGTGCGCTGTAGTAGTCCTTGAATTCCATGGTGTCGGTGGGTGGTTTCGTTGGACGGCGTACCGGGCGGCCCGGCTATGCCAGGGCTGCCTCGCCGCCTGCATGCCGCAACAGCGGCGTCACGGCCCATGTGGGGCCGCTGCGCGAAAAACGCAATGGCTGCGCGTTGCCGAGCACGGTGACGTCGATGGGCACGCCCAGCAGCGCGGCCAGCGCGTACAGCGTGCCGCCGTGCGCCACCACCAGCACCGGCGCGGGCTGCTTCAGGGCCGCATCGAGCGCGGCGCGCTTGCGGGCGACGAACTGCGTGAGCGTCTCGCCGCCCTCGGGCTCGCAGGCCCAGTCGATGTTGGCGGACGAGGTGCCGATCAGCGCGCCGAAGTTGCGCTCGCGCAGTTCGGCCTGCGCCGTGGGCACCAGGCGCAGCGCGGCACCGACCGTGTGGGCGGTGTCGAAGGCGCGGCGTGCGTCGCTGCAGACGATGGTGCGGATCGGCTCGCCCGCCAGCAGCTCGGCCGCATGCGCGGCCTGCTGCAGGCCGAGCTCGCTCAATGGTTCATCGACCGCCTGGAAGATGCGCAGCGCATTGCGCCCGGTCTGGCCATGGCGCAGGAAATAGAAGTGGTCGCAATCCGGCGCGAGCGGCTGCGTTGCGGCCATGCGCACCAGCTGGTCCAGGCCTCCGGCGGCCGTGTGCGGGGAAGAGGTGGCTTGTGACATGGGTCGATGCCTGCTTCAGCCGAACTTCATGCCCTTGGGGCGCGCCTGCAGGCGGTCGATGTAGGCGTCCAGCTTCGGGCGGTTCAGCTTGCCGCCGAAGGCGCGGTGCCAGATGAGGCATGAGCCGATCATCACGTCGGCCGCGGTGAACTGCTTGCCAAAGAGGTGCGGGCCGTAGCCGAGTTCGCGTTCGACCGCGTCCTTGGCCTCTTCGAAATTGGTCCAGCCGCGCGCGCTGTTGTTGCTGCGGACCTTCATCAGGCTGTCGCCCATCGAGGGCTCGAGCTGCGCGGTCGAATAGACCATCAGCGACAGGTAGCGGCCACGCTCGGGCGTGCCGATATGAGGCGCGAGCCGCTTGCCGGGAAACTTCTCGGCGATGTACATGCAGATGGCCGCGTTCTCGAAGATGCGCGTGCGGCCGTCGACCAATGCGGGCAGCTTGCCGGCCGGGTTGATCTTCAGGTACTCCGGGCGCTTGTGCGCCTTGTCCTTGGTGAGGGTGGGCACGATCTCGTAGTCGGCGCCGGCTTCGTCGAGCATCCACTTGGCGACCTGCGAGCGGCTTTGCGGGTCGAAATACAGCTTCATGGCCATGGGCGTGTCTCCTTGTGCCTTGACGGGGGTCAGAACTTGGGAATGCGCAGGGTCTTGCTGACCATCAGCGTGCCCGAGAGTGCGAACAGCAGCGCGAGCGGATGCAGCATCCACGGGCCGATGGTCCAGGCTCCGCCCCAGACGGCCTCGCCGATGCGGCCCTGCCATGCGGCCCAGGCCAGCACGCCCACCAGCACCACGCTGGTCGGGATCGGCGTGCCTTCGAAATACTTCACCTTGTCCGCGCCTTCGGACAGCGCCTCGGCCGTGACGTTGTAGCGCGCGAGCCGGCTCACGCCGCAGCACACGAAGTAGATGAGGATGAGGCAGTCCCATCCGCCGTCCAGGCCGGCCGCGAAGGCCAGTGCGGCGGGGGCGACGCCGAACGAGATCACGTCGGCCAGCGAGTCAAGTTCGCGCCCGAGCGCCGAATGCGTCTGGCGCCAGCGCGCAATGCGGCCGTCGAACACGTCGAAGATGAAAGCCGCCGGCGCGAGCGCCGCCGCCCAGAGAAACTGCGCGAGCGAGTGGCTCGCCATGTAGGCCATCGCGAGAAACACCCCGCCGACGCCGCAGGCCGCGTTGCCGAGCGTGAACACGTCGGCCAGGTGGAAGCCGCGGATCATCGAGAAATGCTTGCGGGCCGGTGCGGGGGAGGGGGTGGTCATGAAGGGCGCTTCGAAATCGACGAATGGAACGCACCTTAACCCAAGCGCGGGCCGCGCTTTGTAGTCGCGCTCCGACTCCGTGCAGGCGCCCGCGCGGCGCCTTTGGGAGTCAGGCCGGCACTTGCCGTGCCTCCGCGATCCGGGCAAAGCGCCCGAGCAGCGCGGCAGCCGTGTCGGTGTCGCCGACGCTTTCGCGCAGCGCGGCGGGGTCGGCGCCACCGGCCTTCAGGTTGTCGGCCAGCATGTGGATGTAGCCGCGCATCGTCTCGGCATCGAATTCGGGGTGGAACTGCACGCCCCAGGCGCTCTCGCCGACGCGGAAGGCCTGCACGGGTTCGTGCGCATTGCCCGCCAGCCGCACCGCGCCTTCGGGCAGGCGCAGCGCGCTTTGCAGGTGCACCACATGGGCCGGGAATTCTGGTGGCAGGTCGCGCAGCAGCGGGTCGGTGGCGGCGGCTTCGTCGAGCGCGACGGTCACCGTGCCGATCTCGATGCCTTGCGGATGGTCGCCCGCCTCGCCGCCGAGCGCATGCGCCAGCAGTTGGTGCCCGTAGCAGATGCCCAGCACCGGCGTGTTGTGCGCCACGAGTTGCGCAAGCCATTCGGCGGTGCGCTCGCTCCAGGGTTCGCGGTGCGAGACCATCGCGTGCGAGCCGGTGAGCACCGCGCCCGCGATGCTGTCAGGCGCGGGCAGCATGTCGCCGCGGCGCGGATCGATCACGACGATCGGCAGGGTCTGCGAATCGAGGCCGGCGGCGATCCAGTTCTCGAAATCGCCACGGCGCTCGCGCAGCACCGCATGGGTGTCTCCGAGCTTGACGATGACGAGGGGGTGAGGGCGGGTGTTCTCCATGTCGGGATCATGCCGCAGGCAAGAGGGCGTCGCAGTGCACTGCCGTTACACCCGATACAGGCGAGACGCCGACGGGCCGTCGCGCGCTTGGGCCTGCACGATGGCGCTCCTACGATCAGGGCTCGTTCCATCCACCACTCGCCTGACAACCCATGAATCCTCTCGTCCATCGCCGCACCCTGTTGCTCGCCGTTTCCATCCTCCCGCTTGCGAGCGCCTGCACCGCGTGGCCCGCCAAGGGCGCGCAGCAGGATGCGTCGGCGCAGCTCGCCGCCCTCGAAAGCGCATCGGGCGGCCGGCTCGGCGTCGTCGGCTTCAACACGGCCACCGGTGCGCGCGTTCAGCATCGCGCGGACGAGCGCTTTCCGTTCTGCAGCACCTTCAAGCTCATGCTGGCCGCGGCCGTCCTCGAGCGCAGCGCGAAGGAGGGCGACCTGCTCGCGCGGCGCATCACCTACAGCAAGGGCGACCTGGTCTCCTATTCGCCCATCGCCGAGAAGAACATCGCGACGGGCATGACAGTGGCCGAACTGTGCGCCGCCACCGTCCAGTACAGCGACAACGGCGCGGCCAACCTGCTGATCAGGATCCTGGGCGGCCCGCCCGCGGTGACGGCCTTCGCGCGTTCTTCCGGCGACGATGTCTTCCGGCTCGACCGCTGGGAGACCGAACTCAACACCGCCATCCCCGGCGACCTGCGCGACACCACCACGCCCGCGGCGATGGCGGCCAGCGTCGAACGGCTGGTGCTGGGCAACGCGCTGGGCACCTCGCAGCGGGAGCAGCTCAAGACCTGGCTGCTGGGCAACACCACCAGCACCGAACGCTTCCTGGCCGGCGTGCCTGCGGGCTGGAAGGTGGGCGACAAGACCGGCTCCGGTTCCTACGGCAGCACGAACGACGTCGGCGTGCTGTGGCCGCCGGCCGGTGCGCCGCTGGTGCTGGCCGTCTACCTGACGTTTCCGGAGAAAGAGGCGAAGGGGCGCAACGATGTCGTGGCGTCGGCGACGCGCATCGCGGTCGCGGCGCTGGCGGGCTGAGTCCGCTCACCGCACCGCTCATCGCACCTCACAATAGCCGCCCCGACTTCGAGGGGCCCGCGCGGCCCGCCCTCCATGGATCTGAGATCACTTCGCTACTTCATCGCGGTGCTGGAAGCCGGCAGCCTGTCCCGCGCGGCGGTCTCGCTGTATGTCGCCCAGCCCGCGCTGACGGCCCAGGTCAAGAAGCTCGAAGCCGAGCTGGGCACGCAGCTCCTGGAGCGCTCCCACGCCGGCGTCACCCCGACGGCCGCCGGGCTGCAGCTGTACCAGGACGCACGCCGGCTCTTGTCCGATGCGGCCGCCATGCGCGAGCGGCTGCAGCGCGGGCCGCAGGGGCCCGAAGGATCGGTCACCGTGGCCGTGCCCTTCCTGCTGGCCTCGCTGCTTCTGGGGCCGGTTCTCGCGCGCCTGAAGCATTCGCATCCGCGGATTCGCGTCTTCGTCATCGACGAGCTGAGCCTGATGGTGCGCAAGGCGATGGTCGATCGCCGCGCGGACATCGGCATCCTCGTGGACACACCGAGCCTCGACGGCTTCGAGGTGCGCCGTTTCGCGCGCGAGGCGATGTTCATCTGCGGCCATGACGCGACGGGCGAGGTGACCGCGCTGGCCCAGGCGACCTCCGGGAAGGGCCGGCGCAAGTCGGCCGGCTCCGGGCGGCTGCAACTTCCGTTCGCCAGCGCCGCCCGGCTGCCGCTGGTGCTGCAGTCGCGGCGCTTCAGCATCCGCCAGCATGTGGAGACGGCGGCGGCCGAGCTCGGCGTGGAGCTGAACATCGCGCATGAGCACGACTCCGCGCGCGTGATCCGCTCGCTCTATCTCGCGGGCGCCGGGTTCACTTTTTCACCGGCCTGCGCGCTGTCCGACGGGCCGCTCAGCGGCCCCCCATGGCTGGTCGCACGGATCGTGCAGCCCGAGATGATGCGGACCTATTCCCTCGCAACGCCGTCGGCCGCCGAGCCCGACCCGGCCACCCGGGTCGTGATGGAAGCGCTGGTCGAAGAGGCGCGCGGAATGATCGAAGCCGGCCGATGGGAGGCGGAGTTCCTGCACGGCACCGGCAAGGGTGCCGGGGCATAGCGCCGGGCACGATCGGCCGGCACGGCCATCATCATTTTTGATGGCCGTGCATCACTAATCGGTATTTGTTGTCCGGCGCCGTCGCCTGCGACAGTTCTCCCCAGCCGTGCATCGGCACGAGCGCAAAGGAGACAACTTGCCCCAAGCACCTTCGGAGGTCGCCAACGTCGGCGGCCTCGTATCCCGTGCGGCCCGCTTCCATGCCGGGCGCATCGCCATCGCGAGCCCCTCGCGTTCCATCACCTACGCGCAGCTGGACCAGCGTTCCAGCCGCCTGGCCAACGTGCTGTGCGGGCTGGGGCTCGCGCGCGGCGACCGCGTCGGCGTGTACCTGCCCAACAGCATCGAGATCGTCGAACTGGAGCTGGCCTGCTACAAGGCGGCGCTGGTGAAGGCGCCGATCAATGCGCGGCTGGCGCCGGTCGAGGTGGCAGAGGTCATCGCCAACAGCGAAGCCTCGCTGATCGTCACCACCGCCGCCCGCGCGGAGGTCTTCCTGCCGCTGCTGAAGGGCCAGGCGCCGCGCCTCTTGCTGCTGGACGCACCCGAGGGCGCACCCGCTTCCTACGAAGGCCAGCTGGCGCGAGCGAGCGACAGTTTCGTGGCTGCGCGTGTGCATGCCGACGAACTGGCGGTGCTGCACTACACCTCGGGCTCGAGCGGCGTCCTGAAGGCCGCCATGCAGACCTTCGGCAACCGGCTGGCGCAGCTGCGCAAGTTCCTCATGCGCAGCGACGGCCTGCGTCCGGGCGACCTGCTGGGGCTGGTCGGCCCGATCACGCATGCATCCGGCATGCAGCTCGTGCCGGCGCTGTGCAGCGGCGCGACGGTCCGCCTGTTCGCCGGCTTCGAGCCCGCGCGTTTCCTGCAGGAGATGAAGACGGAACGCGTGACCCACACCTTCATGGTGCCCACCATGATCAACATGCTGCTGGCCGAGTTGCAGGGCCGCTACCGCCCGCTGCCCGACCTGCAACGGCTCGGCTACGGCGCGGCGCCGATGGCGCCGGCCCGCATCATGCAGGCCATGGACGTGTTCGGCCCCGTGCTGTCGCAGGGCTACGGCGCGGGCGAGACCACCTCGGGCGTCTGCGGCCTCAGCGTCGAGGACCACCTCTTCGCGCGCGCCGCCATGCCGGAGCGCCTGGCATCCTGCGGCCGGCCATTCCTGGAGTCGCTGGTCGAGATCGTCGACGACGAGGGCCAGGCCGTCGCGCCGGGCGAGATCGGCGAGATCGTGGTCAGCGGCCCCGACGTGTTCGCCGGCTACTGGCGCGCACCCGAGCTCACGGCCGAGGTCCTGAAGAACGGCCGCTATCACACCGGCGACCTCGCGCGCGCCGACGACGAGGGCTACATCTACATCGTCGACCGCAAGAAGGACATGGTCATCAGCGGCGGCTTCAACGTCTACCCCTCTGAGGTCGAGGCGGTGCTGTACCAGCATGCGGCCGTGGACGAGGCCTGCGTCTTCAGCGTGCCCGACGAGAAATGGGGCGAGGCCGTGGCCGCGCACATCGTGCTCAAGCCCGGCGTTGCGCCCGACCTGGCAGCGCTCGATGAGTTCTGCGCCGCGCGGCTCGCGGGGTTCAAGCGGCCGCGCCGCATCGAGTTCGTCGCGGCGCTGCAGAAGAACGCCAACGGAAAGATCGCGCGCAAGGCGATCCAGACGCCGTACTGGGCCGGGCATGCCCGCCGCGTCAACTGACAGCACGAAGAAGGACACAGAGACCATGGACACACCCACTCACCCCGGCATCGCGGCGACGCCGCCTTCCGACCGGCAGGCACCGCTCTTCGGCGGGCCATTCGAAGGCTCGGAGCGCGCCGCCGAGCTCATCGCGCGCATCGGCGATTTCCTGCACGGCGAGCTGGCCGCGCTGGTGCGAGACAAGGGACTCGATCATGAGAACGGCCCCGACCGGCAGACGCTGCGCCACGTCTGGCAGCGCTCGCACGCGCTCGGCTTCTACGGCATGACGCTGCCCGTGCAGATGGGCGGACTGGGGCTGTCGCTGCTCGATCATGTGCTGGTCAAGGAGTCGATCTATGCCAGCGGCTCGCCGCTCGCGCCACACGTGTTCGGCGAGCTGAGCGGCCCGCCGCGCGTGGGTGCGCTGGCGCGCGTTGCCACGCCGATGCAGATGCGGCAGTTCATCCAGCCCGTGGCGCAGGCCGAGAAGGCGATCTGCTTCGCGCTCACCGAGGCCGAGGCCGGCTCCGACGCCGGAGCCGTGCAGACCCGGGCGCGCCTGGACGGCGACCACTACGTGCTGAACGGGCGCAAGCGCTTCATCTCGGGTTCGCCCTTCGCCGACATGGCGGTGCTCATGGCCTCCACCTCGGAGGATCCGGACCGGCGCGAGGTGACGGCCTTCTTCGTCGAGCTGGACCAGCCGGGCGTGGAAGTCCAGACCGGCTACAAGACCATGGCCGGCCAGTCCACCACCGGCGACATCGTGCTGAGCGACTGCCGCGTGCCGGCCGCGAACATGATCGGCGAGCGCGGCAAGGGCCTGGCGCTGGCGCTGGGCCGCATCACGGTCAACCGCCTGCTGCATTGCCCCGCCATGGTGGGGCTGGCCACGGTGGCGCTCAGGGATGCGCGCGACCATGCCCGCAGCCGCCGGCAGTTCGGCCGGCCGATCGCGGCATTCCAGGCCATCCAGCACATGCTCGCGGACATGGCGACGCAGCTGGCGGCGGCACGGGCGCTGATGATCTGCACCGCCCGCCAGATCGATGCCGGCGGCGATCCGCGCGCCGAAGCGGCGATGGCCAAGCTGTTCTGCTCCGAGGCGGCCTTTCGCGTGGCCGACTCGGCGGTGCAGATCCATGGCGGCGAAGGCATCGTGCAGGGGCGGCGCGTGGAGTTCCTGTTTCGCATGCTGCGCATGTACCGGGTGCTCACGGGCACCAGCGAGATCCAGAAGAACATCATCGCGCGCGAGTTGATCGGCGAAGCCGCGCAGTAGCGGCTGCCTCACCAAAAAGAATCAGGAGACAACCGATGAACCCCAGTCAGAACCGACGCGCACTGTGCCGCGCCATCGCAGCCTCGGCGCTGCTGCCCGCGCTCGGGAGCGTCAGGGCCGCCGATGCCTGGCGGCCGACACGTCCCATCAAGTGGGTCGTGCCCTACCTGCCCGGCACGGGGCCGGACAACGGCGCGCGCATCTTCGCGGAGGCGGCGGGGCCCTTGCTGGGGCAGCCGATCATCATCGAGAACCGGGGCGGCGCCGCGGGCAACATCGGCGCACGCCAGGTCGCGCGCGCCGCGCCCGACGGCTACACCTGGATCTATTCGGCCGCGCCGATGGCCGCCAACATGCGCATGTACCAGACCCCAGGGTACGACGCGCTGAAGGACTTCCGCCACGTCATGCGTTTGACCAATTCCGACGTGCTGCTGGTGGTCAACAGCGCGTCGGGCATCGGCAGCCTGCAGGACCTCATCGCGCGCGCCCGGGCCCAGCCCGGGAAACTGGACTACGCATCGGGCGGTGTGGGCACGCCCTCGCACCTGGGCGTGGAGCTGTTCCTGAATGCCGCGGGCATCCAGGCCACGCATGTGCCCTACAAGGGCGCCTCGGAGCTGGTGAATGCGTTGCTCGGGCAGCAGGTGAGCTTCGGCATGCCGATCTTCTCCGTGGCCTACCCGCACGTGCAGGCTTCCAAGCTCAAGGCGCTGGGCGTCGCAGGTTCGAGGCGCAATGCCATGCTGCCCCAGCTGCCGACCCTGGCCGAACAGGGGTTGCGCGGCGTGGAACTCACTTCGTGGGGTGGGTTGTCGCTGCCCGCCGGCACGCCGGATGCGATCGCCGCGCGCATCTACGAGGTGTTCGGCCGCGTGGTGAAGCAGCCCTCTGTGATCGCGGCCTTGACGGAACTGGGCAGCGAGGTCAGCCCCTCGACGCCCGAGGCCTATGTGCAGGCTTTTTCGAGCGAGATCGAACTCACGGAGCGGATGATGAAGAGCGCGAAGATCGTTCCGCTCTGAGGTTGCGCTCGGCGTCAACCGTTACAGCACGAACCACCCCACAGCCACATAGTGGCTCGCCGTCCCCGCCAGCACGAACAGGTGCCATGCCCCGTGCGCATGCCGCAGGCCGAAGCGGTTGCGATAGAACACGGTGCCGGCGGTGTACAGCACGCCGCCGATCAGCAGCCACGCGAGCCCGCCGCTTTCGAGCCGCGCTGCCAGCGGCACGGCGGCCAGCACGCCGAGCCAGCCCATGCCGATGTAGAGCGCGAGCGGCGGTTTCTGCGGTGCATCGGATTTGGGCGGCTGCAGCTCGCGCCAGATGCCGTAGAACGCCGCGCCCCAGATCGTGGCCAGCAGCAGCCAGCCCCAGAAGCCCTGCAGCGTGACGAGCGCAAAGGGTGTGTAGGTGCCGGCGATCAACAGGTAGATAGCGCAGTGGTCGGCCTGCTCCCACACGCGCTTGAGGCGGCCGCGGGTGCTGTGGAACAAGGTCGATGCCGCATACAGCGCCACGGCCGAGAGCGAGAACACCAGCGCCCCCGCGATGCGCGCGGGGTCGCCGGTGGGCACGGTCTTGGCGAGCAGCAGCGCGGCCGCGGGCAGCGCGAGCACCAGCCCGAGCAGGTGGCTGTATCCGTTGAGTCGTTCGCCCGGGTACATGCGTGCCCCCTGCGGCCCCGGCTCAGCGGCCGGTTTCCTTCTGACGACCATCGAAGGTGACGTCAGCCGCGCGCAGCTGACGGGAAGGCGCGTTGGTGGTCATGGTGGTGATCGATGGTTTGGAAGCGACGAAAACCCGGCGGATGCTAGTGCTGCCCGGTGACGCAACTGTGACCGCCTCAAAAAGTGTACGCGTCGATCGTCCGCCTGACCCGCACCAGCGCATCGCGCAGCATGTCCGGCCCGACCGATCCCAGTGCCAGGCGAATCGCATGCGGCACCTGGGCGGATGTCGCAAAGGGTTCGGCCGTCGATACCGAAATGCGGTCCTGCATGAGCGCCTGGGCCACCTGGTCGGCACGAACCTCTTCCGCCAGCGGCAGCCAGACGAAATAGGACGAGGGATGGCGAATGCACCGCATGCCCGCGAAGACGCCCGCGGCCATCGCCTGCCGCGCGGCCGCGTCCCGGCGCTTCTCCGCTTCGAGGCGGGTGACGGTGCCGTCTTCGAGCCAGCCGCAGGCGATGGCCGTCATCACGCTGGGCGTGTTCCAGGTGGTGGCGCGGATTGCCCGCTCGATCCGGGGCACCCATTCGGCGGGCGCGGCGACGAAGCCGACGCGCAGCCCGGTCGCGATGCTCTTGGAAATTCCCGAGACATAGACCGTCGACTCCGGCGCCATCGCGGCCAGCGGTGCGGGCGCGTCCTCGGCGAGGAAGGCGTAGGCCGCGTCTTCGATGATGAGCAGCCCGTGCCGCCGGGCAATCGCCACCAGTTGCCGCCGCCGGCTCGCGCTCATCACCCAGCCGAGCGGGTTGTGCAGCGTGGGCATCGCATAGATGGCGCGCACCCGCCGGCTCTTGCACAGTCGCTCCAGCGCATCGAGGTCGGGGCCGTGCCCGGCCGCGGGAATCGGCGCCAGTTCCAGGCGGTGCGCTTCGGCCAGCACCTTGAAGCCCGGATAGGTCAGCGCATCGGTCGCGACCACGTCGCCCGGTTGCAGCAGCGCCATGACGGTCGTCGCCAGCCCGTGCTGGGCGCCGCTCACGAGCATCACCTGGTCCGCGTTCACGGCCAGGCCGCGCGATGCGAGATGACCGGCCACGATCGCGCGCTCATGCGGACGGCCGCCGTGCGGCTGGTAGCGCAGCAGCGCCTCCAGGTCACCGGAGGCGGCGAGCTGGCGCAGGCCCGCGCGCAGCATCTCGGTCTGACCCGGCAGCGACGGATAGTTGAAGTTCAGGTCCACCATGCCCGACGCCGCGGCATGCTGGTCGATGCCCAGGCCCCGGGGGAGCAGGCTCTCCCGCACGAAGGTGCCGCGCCCGGTTTCGCCGCTGACCAGCCCCATGGCCTGCAGTTCCGCATAGACGCGACTGGCGGTGACCAGCGCCAGGCCCTGTTGAGCCGCGAGCTTGCGCAGCGTCGGCAGGCGCGTGCCCGGCGGCAGGCTGCCCTCTCGAATCTGTGCGGCGAAGGCATCGACCAACTGCTTGTACCGGGCTGGGGCCATGCTGCAATGTATCCATGACAATTTTTTTGATTGTATTGATCGTCGTGCCTACCATCCGGCACCATGCACATCGCCATCCTCACCTTCGAAGGCTTCAACGAGCTCGACTCGCTCATCGCGCTCGGCATCCTCAACCGCATCAAGACGCCGGGCTGGCGGGTGTCGATCGCGAGCCCGACCGCGCGCGTGTGGTCGATGAACGGCGTGGTGCTCGAGGCGCAGGCGTCGCTGCGCGAAGCGGGCGAGGCCGATGCGGTCATCGTCGGCAGCGGCATGCAGACGCGCGAAGTGGTCGCCGATGCGGGCTTGATGGCGCAGCTGCAGTTCGACCCTTCACGGCAGCTGCTGGGCGCGCAGTGTTCGGGTGCGCTGGTCCTGGCGAAGCTCGGGCTGCTGCAGGGCGTTCCGGCGTGCACGGACCTGACGACGAAGCCGTGGGTCGAGGCCGCCGGTGTCGAGGTGCTGAACCAGCCCTTCGTTGCGAACGGCAACGTGGCGACGGCGGGCGGCTGCCTGGCCTCGCAGTACCTCGCGGCGTGGGTGATCGCCCGGCTGGTGGGTGCGGAAGAGGCCCGCAGCGCGATGCACTACGTGGCACCCGTTGGCGAAAAGGAAGACTACGTCGAGCGCGCGATGCGCAACGTCACGCCTTTCCTGTAGCCGGGCCCGTCCGCTTCAACGGGGCACCTTGCCGACCGTGTTCGGCGCCCGCAGGAAGTCGAAGTCCACGCCCTTGTCGGCCTGCATCACCGTCTGCAGGAAGAGCTTCTTGTAGCCCCGGTCGGCCGTCGGTTCGACCACCACCGTTTCCTTCGCACGGCGTGCGAGTTCTTCGTCCGATACCAACAGCGAGATTTCGCGGTTCGCCACGCTCAGGCGGATGCGGTCGCCGCTCTGCACATAGGCCAGCGGCCCGCCGATGGCCGACTCCGGCGTGACGTGCAGCACGATGGTGCCGAAGGCGGTGCCGCTCATGCGGCCGTCGGAGATGCGCACAATGTCCTTCACGCCCGCCCGCGCGAGCTTGCGCGGAATGGGGATGTAGCCGGCCTCGGGCATGCCCGGTGCGCCCTTGGGGCCGATGTTCTTGAGCACCAGGATGTCATCGGCCGTGACGTCGAGCGCGTCGCTGTCGATGCGCGTCACCAGGTCTTCGGCATTCTCGAAGACCACGGCACGGCCTTCGTGTTCCATGAGCTTCGCATCGGCGGCCGACTGCTTGATGATCGCGCCGCCCGGCGCCAGGTTGCCCCACAGCACCGCGATGCCGCCCTGCGGATAGATCGGCTGGCTCGCGGGCCGCACCACGTCCTGTTTGAACCCCGGCCCGGCGCGTTCGATTTCTTCGCCCAGCGTGCGGCCGGTGACCGTGAGCGCATCGAGGTGCAGCAGCGGCCTGAGTTCGCGCAGCAGCGTCGCCATGCCGCCCGCGGCGTGGAAGTCTTCCATGTAGTGCTGGCCCGAGGGCTTCAGGTCGAGCAGCACCGGCGTTTCGCGGCCCATGCGGTCGAGGGCATGCAGGTCGATGTCCAGGCCCATGCGTCCCGCGATGGCCGCCAGGTGCACGATGCCGTTGGTCGAGCCGCCGATGGCCAGCAGCACGCGCATCGCGTTCTCGAATGCGGCGGGTGTCAGCACCTTGTCGATGGTGAGCCGGTCGCGCGCGATCTGCACCGCCTGCGCGCCGGTCTCTTCGGCGATGCGGATGCGGTCGGCCGTCACAGCCGGGGGCGATGCGCCGCCCGGCATCGTCATGCCCAGCGCCTCGGCGATGCAGGCCATGGTGCTGGCCGTGCCCATCACCGAACAGGTGCCTACGCTGGCCACGAGCTGGTTGTTGACGTCGGCGGTTTCCTCGATGTCGATCTCGCCCGCGCGGTACTTGCCCCAGTAGCGGCGGCAGTCGGTGCAGGCGCCCACGCGCTCGCCGCGGTGACTGCCGGTGAGCATCGAGCCTGTGATGAGCTGGATCGACGGCAGCCCGGCCGAGGCCGCGCCCATCAGCTGCGCGGGCACGGTCTTGTCGCAGCCGCCGATGAGCACCACCGCGTCCATGGGCTGCGCGCGGACCATCTCCTCGGTGTCCATCGACATCAGGTTGCGCAGGTACATGCTGGTGGGCGCTGCAAAGCTCTCGTGCACCGAGATCGTCGGAAAGTCCATCGGCAGGCCGCCCGCGAGCATCACGCCGCGCTTGACCGCCTCGATGAGCTGCGGCGCATTGCCGTGGCAGGGGTTGTAGGCGCTGCCGGTGTTGGCGATGCCGACCACGGGGCGGTCGAGCGCCGCATCGGTGTAGCCCGCGCCCTTGATGAAGGCCTTGCGCAGGAAGAGCGAGAAGCCGCGGTCGCCGTAGCTGGTCAGGCCCTTGCGCATGCCGGCGCTGGGGGTGTCGGCGTTGTCGTCGGGTTCGAAGGGGGAGTCGGGCATGGTGGGAATGCGTCGTTGTAGAAGAAGGCGTCGCGGAAGGAGCACGCCATCGTATGCCCGCAGTCGGGCAAACCCGGTTACCACTTTTGTTTCAAATCCTTACGATCGCCTTTGCCGGTTTTTCCGGTGGTCACCTGGTGCTCTGGCGCGCAATTTGCACTGTGTTGACCTTCTCAACCAGAGGGAGAGTTCATGAAAAGCTTCTTGCCGTGGCGCCGGGCGGGCGTCCTGCTGATGGCGTTGGGTGGCGTGGTCGCGAGCGCCGCTGCCCAGGCCCAGGTGCTGCAGTTCAAGTGGGGCCACGTCTTCGAGCCCGGCAGCATCTTTCATCAGCAGGCGGAGCTGGCGGCGCGCAAGATCGGCGAGCAGTCCGAGGGCAAGATCAAGATCGAGGTGGTGCCCTCGTCCAAGCTGGGGCAGGAGGGCGACTTCGCCCTGATGCTGGCGAACGATTCGATGCAGATCGCCTACGTCGGGCAGGCGACGCTGGCCGAAGGCTATCCGCCGCTGCGCCTTGGCAGCTACCCCTTCGCCTTCAAGGACCTCGCCCACATGCGCAAGTACCTCGCGAGCCCGCTGCTCGCGGAGTTGATGAAGGGCTACGACGAGAAGAGCGGCAACCACATGGTCGCCCCGGTGTACTTCGGCGCGCGGCAGGTCACTTCGAGCAAGCCGCTGCTCAAGCCCGAAGACTTTCGCGACCTGCGCCTGTACGTGCCCGATGCGTCGGCCTACCAGCTGTTCGCCACCGCGCTGGATGCCAAGCCGATCACGCTTCCCTTCATGAGCCTCTACGGCTCGCTCAAGAAGGGCGAGGTGGAAGCGCAAGAGAACCCGCTGGGCACGGTGAAGGACAAGCGCCTCTACGAAGTGCAGAAATACGTGCAGCTGACCGGGCACATCTACGACACCCTGGGCATCGTGATCGGCAAGGCCGCATGGGCGAAGCTCACGCCGCAGCAGCAGGCGATGGTCGAGAAGACGCTGGTCGAAACCGCCAAGTGGACCAACGTCGGCGTGATCGCCGGCGAACTGGAGGACGAGCAGTTCCTGCGCGGCAAGGGCATGACCGTCTCGCCGGTCAACCGGCAGGCGTTCCTCGAGCGCATCGCCAGGCGCGCCACGCCCGAGCAGTTCGGCGCGCGGCCGGGCGACTACGCGAAGCTGCAGGCGCTGGGCGGCGGCGCGAACTGACCGGCCCTTGCCGTCTCAGCGGTTCCCGAACGAATTCACGTGCACCTCGACGAGGTCCACGAACGCGGGGAGTTCCAGCAGGAACTCCGGGTCCCGGGCGAGCGGCGCCACGCGCCGAGGATCGCCGCGGCTGGCGTGCATCGCCTGCATTTCCTCGACCGAGCGCCAGAACGACACGGTGCGGAACTCCGCCACGTTGCCATTGAGCTTGCGGAAATACTGCACGCCGAGGCAGTCGGGCTTCTTCGCGATTTCCGCAATGCCGTGCTCGACGCTGTAACGGAGGTACTCGTCCGCCCGCGCGATGGGGGTGCGGCCTTCCCAGATGCGCCCGATCAGCGGGGTGGACAAGAGCTTGCATTCGACGGCCATGAGGTGCTCCTTTCGATGTGCCGGTGAACATCGTTGGAAAGCTGGACCGTTTGTGGCGGCCGCTGCGTAGGAACCCGCCAGCTTTGGCTGCAAGCCAAGCCTTGGCTCAGGCGTCGAAGGCAGGCAGCAGCATGCGCGAAATGTCGGCGACCAGCGCTTCGCGCTGCGGCGAAGGACGCCAGAAGCTGCGCGTCGCGATGCCGGTCGATTCCCACTCGGGGTGGTTGCGCGCGGGTTGCGCGCCACGCACCGCCGCCGCAGCGGCGCGCGTGGGCGCGTCGCCGTCCTGTGGCGTGTCGGCGGCGATGCGCTGCGTTGCCGCATGGCCGCGCAGCTCCAGCGCCTGCGCGAGCTTGAGTTGCCACGCGACCAGCGTGAACAGCACGCCGTCTTCCACCGTGACCTCGTGCACGTCGCGCAGCTTGTTGGCGAGCTTGCGGCCCAGCGGCCCCCAGCCTTGCGACACCGCGCCGCCGATGGCGCCGCCCAAGGCCGCGCCCGCGCCGAGCGAAATGCCGGCCAGCGCAAGGTCGGCCACCACGCCCACGGCCGCGCCGATGACGGCGCCCTTGCCCAGGCGCAGGCCCGCATCCTTCATGGCATCGGGGCTGAAGAAATCGAGCGTCCAGCGGCCTTCGATCATCGGGAGCGGCGCCTCGTCGGCATCGCCCTGGCGAAAGCCGTAGAGCGCGAGCAGGTCGTCGGTGCAGCGCTGGGCCTTGTCGAACACGTCTTTCTGCAGGGCCGCGACCAGCGCCTGCCGCCGGGCCGCGTCGGCGAACTCGGTGGCCGAGACGGTGCGGCGTACCGCGGCCGCATCGACCAGCAATCCCGCGATACGCGTGCAGGCGGACTGGCGGCGCCCTGCGGCTTCGGTGTCGAGGGCGTCGGCCACGCCACGCAGTTGCTCGCGCCGGTCGCGCAGCAGCGTGGCGAGGTCGCTGTACAGGTCGCGCTCGGCACCGACGAAGGGGGCGGCCGCATCGAAGCGCACCTGCACATGCAGGCCATAGGCCGAGAGCAGCTCTTTCCACGCGGGCTCGCGGCTGGCGGCATCGCGCACGAAGTTCAGCACCGGCAGCACGGGGCGCGCGCAGGCGTTGAGCAGTTCGATCTCGTCGCGGAACTTCGGCAGCACCGGCTCGCGCACGTCGATGACGAGAAAGGCCGCATCGATGTCGAGCATGGTGCGCAGCACCTTGGCCTCCTGCTCGAACACGCCGTGGGCTTCGGGGCCTTTCAGGAACTCGCGGATGCGCTCGGGCGGCGTGGCCTGGGCATCGAAGCCCGCGAGGTGCTCGCGCAGTGCCACCGCATCTTCGAGGCCCGGGGTGTCGAAGAAGCGCACGGCGGCCTCGCCATTCACGTCGAGGTCGGCCGATTCGACATGGCGCGTGGTGCCCGGACGCTGCGACACCTCGCCGAAGTCGATGCGCCGCGTGAGCGTGCGAAGCAGCGAGGTCTTGCCCGCGTTGGTGTGGCCGACGACGGCGATGCGGATGGCTTCCTGCGTCATGGTGTGGCGGCCAGTCCTTGCAGTGCGATAGTGAGCCGGTCGCTGGCGGCGATGCGCTCGAGGCCGGTGCCCTGCAGCCAGTCGATCCAGCGGGCGGCCGCGCCGACGCCGGTTGCATCGGCCAGCCACAGGCGGCATTCACCGCAATGCGCCAGCACTTCGCGCAGGAAGCGCTCGGTGCCGCGGTCGGGGCTGGATGCGGCGTGGCACACCAGCAGCACGGCGCGCGGACGGGCCTGCGCCAGCTGGTCGAGCAGCATGCGGCGGGCCGGTGCGCTGCCGTCGATGCGCAGCACCTGCGCGGCATCGGCGGGCAGTCCGGTGGGCGGCCAGTGCATGTCGGGCGGCAGTTCGAAGCCGATGACGAAGAGCGCGTCCTGCAGTTCGGAGGGCGGCAATCCGGCGGGCGCGACGCCGCGGGTGCGGCCCGGGTCGGCATCGACGATGGCGGCCGGCGCGAGCGCCGTGAAGCGGGCCAGCAGCTTGCGGTAGTAGGGTTCGCTCCAGTCGGGCTGCAGCGCCTTGCGGCGGCTGCGCCAGATGGCGGCGCTCAGCAGCACCAGCGCGAATCGCGGCAGCAGGCCGTAGACGACGATGCAGCCGGTCAGCCACATCGCCCACGTCCGCTGGCCTGCCGCCCCGGGCGAGGCGGCGAGCACGGTGGCCGCGTCGGGCACCGGAAAGCCCAGTTGCGAGGGCGCCCAGCCCAACGCCTGCACGGCGCGCACGAAGAAGGCCGGGTCGAGGATGGTGGTCTCCCAGCTCAGTGTGTAGCTGCGGAAGGCCAGCGCGAACAGCATCGCGGCCAGCACCACGGCGAACGACAGCGACCAGATGCCATGGCTCACAAGACCGAAGAACCATGGCAGCAACTTTGCGCGGTTCAACAGCCCCGTGGCCGCGCGCACCAGCACCGGCGCCTGCCCGCGCTTGCCGCCGGCCACCCGCGCGGTGAGCGACAGCCAGATCCAGCCGAGCGATGCCGTGCTGAAGGAACCCGTCGGCAGCCACAGGCCGGCCAGCCACAGCAGCAGCGTGAGCGCATGCAGGCCCAGCAGGCTGACGAGCGCGACGATCACGTTGATGTGGCGCTCGCCGCCGCCCACCACATTGCCGGCGAGGCCCAGCCCGGCCACGACGATCAGCGCCACCAACGCGAGCAGCACCCAGGGCGCCCACTGCCGGGCGCGTGTCAATTCGGATTGAAGGCCGATGCGTTCGCCCAGCTGAAGGGCGCGTTCGATGATGCGGTTGGGGCCATCGGCCGCGCGCGAGGCGGCGGTGCGCAGGGCCTGTGCGTCGTCGAGCGGACCGGTCTGCTCGGTCCATCGGATCGCCTCGGTGATCACCGCATCCGTAAAGGCAGGTTCGCGCAGCGCGGTGTTGATCAACAGGGTCCCTTCGGAAGTGGCCTCCCGCACAGCGCCGGGGCGCGGGAATTATGCCCGGCGCCTTGCGAGCGCCCATGAGAAACGGGGCCGCGAGCGGCCCCGTTCTCGAAGGGTTGACGGATCGAAAGCGCGGTGCGGTCTCAGCGAAGGCCGAAGAACGAAAGCACTGCGACAACGACCACGACCAGACCGACGATGTAGATGATGGAATTCACGCGAGGACTCCTCGTTGATTGCGATGAACCAAGGATCAGGCTTTGCCGGGGCGGGCGATGTCGGCGGGGAGCGGCCCATGCTGTAGGACTTGCGAAGCGCTATCGGTGCACCCTTGGCGCTGCGCTCATGACAAATCCCCGGTTTGCGCGGCTTTGTCAGCAGGTGCTGGCGGATGTGACCATTGTTTGCAATGCGTCATCCGCATCCACGCAAGACTCGGGCCCTTCCAGAAAGGCCCAGCCATGCGACCTGCCGAGCAGTCTTCCTTCACCGGCGCTCATCCCGCGCATCCAGGCGCCCGTTCGCATCGGCCTGCCGATGGGCCGATAGCCCAGCCCCATGCGCAACTGCTCCCCACATTGTTCGACCGCCTGCGCGACGAGGCGCCGAGCCGCGACAGCGAACTGCCTTCCGAATACGCCGTCACGCCTGCGCAGATGCGCGGCATCGTGCAGCGCGACCTCGCGTACCTGCTCAACACCACCAACGCCGAAGACCTGATCGATCGCGAGCGCCACCCCGACGCGGCCTCTTCGACGATCAACTACGGCATGCCGCCGCTCGCGGGCAGCTACCTGTCGGAACGCAAGTGGGCGGACATCGAACGCATCATCCGCCGCGCCATCCAGGACTACGAGCCCCGGCTGATTCCCGAAACGGTGACGGTGGTGCCGCTCATGAAAGAAGGCGGTGCGGCCGGTGAATACAACGTGCTGCTGTTCGAGATCCGCGCGCTGATCCACCTGCGGCCCTATCCGCTGGACTTCACCGTGCAGAGCGCGGTCGATCTGGAAACCAACCGCATGCGCGTGATCTCTTCCGCGCGCTGAATCCTCCGACACGACGACTTCATTTTTCAGGGAAACACCTCGCCATGGATCCGCAACTTCTCGACTACTACAACAAGGAACTGGTCTACATGCGCGAGGCCGCGAGCGAGTTCGCTGCCTCGCACCCCAAGATCGCGCGGCGCCTGGGCATGCACGGCATCGAAGTCGCCGACCCGTACGTGGAACGGCTGATCGAGTCGTTCAGCTTTCTCTCGGCGCGCATGCAGATCAAGCTGGACGCCGAATTTCCGCGCTTCACCCAGCGGCTGCTCGAAGTGCTGTACCCCAACTACCTGAGCCCCACGCCGTCGATGGCGGTGGCGCAGTTGCATCCCAGCGTGAAGGAGGGCGACTTCACGCGCGGCTTCGCGGTGCCGCGCGGCACGGCCTTCCATGCGCGGGTGCCGGCCGGCGAGGAAACGCCGTGCGAGTTCCGCTCCAGCCAGGACGTGACGCTGTGGCCCATCGAGATCGTCGATGCCAGGCTCACCGGCGCACCGCCCGACATTCCCGCGCTCGAGCGCTACCTGCCGCCGCATGTGCAGGTGACGGGTGCATTGCGCCTGCGGCTGCGCACCGTGGGCGAAATGGGCTTCGGCGCGCTGGTCGGCCTCGACCGGCTGCCCATCTACCTGCGAGGCAACGAGCATGTGGCCTCGCATCTTTTCGAACTGCTGCACACCTCGGCAGTCGCCACCTTCGTCGGCGAGCCGGGCAAGCTGATGGACCGGCCGCACGTCGTGACCGATGGGGCGCTGGTGCACGAAGGGCTGGCGCCGGGCCAGGGGCTCTTGCCGCTCGCCTGGAACACCTTTCATGGGCATAACCTGCTGCACGAATACTTCGCCTGCCCGGAGCGCTTCTACTTCTTCACCTTGACCCAACTCGCGCCGGGGCTTGCGCGCGTGCAGGGCAAGGAAGTCGAGATCCTGGTGCTGCTGGGCAAGCCGCCGGGCTCGCTGGGTGCGCTGGTCGATGCGGCGCAGTTCGCGCTCTTCAGCACGCCGGTGGTCAACCTGTTCGAGCGGCGCACCGACCGCGTCGAGCTCAATGAGGCGCAACCCGAGTTCCACCTGGTGCCCGACCGTTCGCGGCCGCTGGACTTCGAGGTCTATTCGGTCCAGCGCATCGCGGGCCAGCAGGCGCAGACCACGGCCGAACTGGAGTTCCGTCCGCTCTACCAGACGCTCAACGAAGACGAAGGCAATCACGGCCGCTATTTTTCGGTGCGCCGCGAGCCGCGGCTTGCGTCCGACACGGCGCGCAAGTACGGCACACGCACGCCTTACATCGGCACCGAGGTGTTTCTCTCGCTGGTCGACCAGCACGAGGCGCCGTACCCGGAGAGCCTTCGCTACCTGTCGGTGAAGGCGATGCTCACGAACCGCGACCTGCCGTGCCTGGTGCCGCGCAACGGGCATTCCGACCTGGCGGTGTCCGACTCGATCCCGGTGTCGGCGGTGGGATTGATCCGCCCGCCGAGCACGCCGAAGTCGCCGTTCGCGCAGCGCGAGATCGCATGGCGGCTCATTCGCCAGCTCGGCTTCAACCACCTGCCGCTGGCCGACATGCCGCACCGCGAAGGCGCGCAGGCCTTGCGCGACATGCTGCGGCTGTTCGTGTCGGCCGACAGCGACGTGCTGCGCCGGCAGATCGACAGCCTCGTGGGCTCGCGCATCGAGCCCGTGACGCGGCGCCTGCCGGGCTCGGGCCCGTTGATCTATGGACGCGGCGTGCAGTGCACGCTGAGCGTGGACGAGGAGGGCTTCTCTGGCACGAGCCCGTATCTGCTGGGCCTGGTGCTGGAGCACTACCTCGCGCGGCATGTGAGCATCAACGTGTTCACGCAGACCACGCTCGAATCGATGCAGCGCGGCACGGTCGCCAAGTGGCCCGTGCGCATGGGCGGGCGCGGGATCGTCTGAGGGCCGGTCAGCGCTTCCTGGCGGGTCCCAGGGCCTGCTCAACCAGCCAGCGCATGGCGGCGCGAACTTCCTTTGCGTCGGCGCCCGCATCGATCTCCAGCGCTGCACGGTCGAAGGCGGCCGACAGCAACTGCGAGAGCGCATCGACGGAGACTTCGCCGCGCCCCATGCCCGCGCGCTTGAGGCCCTCGCGCAGCGAGTGCGCCGCATTGGCATCGTCGATGGCCATCGCCTCGGCCATGCCCAACGCGGCGGGGCCGTCGATCAGCAGCAGCCGCGTGCGGCCGGGCACGGTCATGGCGTCCAGATAGGCCTCGCTGCCCTGGAGCAGCGCCTCGCGCGGGCCCAGCCGCTCGGGTGCGGCAGCTTCGATGTCGGCCGCGACCGCCATCGCCTCGCGCGCGAGCACCTGGCGGAACAGGTCGCGCTTGTCCGCGAAGTGGTGGTACAGCGCGCCGCGGGTGATGCCTGCGGCCAGCGCAATTTCGGGGGTGGAAGTGTCGCCGTAGCCCTTGCTGACGAAGAGCGCGCGGGCGGCTTCGATCAGTGCGAGCTGGGTGCTTTCGGTGCGTTCGCGGTTGGTGGCCATGGCAGGAATTTACATGCAGGCTGTCTGTAGGTTAGTATTTGTCATACATGCAGACTGTATGTTTTATAAAAAAGGAGTCCTCCATGAAAGTCACGAGCTATTACCCCGTCGTCATGACTGGGGACGTGGCCGGCACCGCCGCCTTCTACCGATCGCACTTCGGTTTCGTGCCGCTCTTCACCAGCGACTGGTACGTGCACCTGCAACTGGAGGGCGAGCCCTCGGTGAACTTGGCGGTGCTCGACGGCCGCCACGAGACCATTCCCGCGCCAGCGCGCGGCCAGGTGGTGGGCGGGCTGCTGCTGAACTTCGAGGTGGAGGATCCCGACGCCGTTCACGACCGGCTGAAGGCGGCGGGCCTGCCGATTCTTTTGCCGCTGCGCGACGAGGCCTTCGGCCAGCGCCACTTCATCACGAGCGACCCGAACGGCGTGCTGATCGACATCATCAAGCCGATTCCGCCGAGCGGGGAGTTCGCGGCGCAGTACGAGGCCGGTACCTTGCCGGCCTGAGCGCGCTCAGGCGCGCAGCGCCTCGTCCTCGGGGTCTTCGCCCAGAAACCCGCCGCTCTGGTGCGCCCACAAGCGCGCATACAGCCCGCCTTGCGCCATCAGCGTGCGGTGGTCGCCTTCTTCCACCACGCGGCCTTCGTCGAGCACGATGAGCCGGTCCATCGCCGCGATGGTCGAGAGCCGGTGCGCGATGGCGATCACGGTCTTGCCTTCCATCAGCGTGTAGAGGCTCTGCTGGATCGCGGCCTCGACCTCGGAGTCGAGCGCGCTGGTCGCTTCGTCGAGCAACAGGATCGGCGCGTCCTTGAGCATCACGCGCGCGATCGCCACGCGCTGGCGCTGGCCGCCCGAGAGCTTCACGCCGCGCTCGCCCACGTGCGCCTCGTAGCCGCGACGGCCGGTCGCATCGCCCAACGTCTGGATGAAGTCGTGCGCCTCGGCGCGACGGGCGGCCGCCTCGATCTGCGCATGCGGCGCATCGGGCCGGCCGTAGGCGATGTTGTCGGCCACCGAGCGGTGCATCAGCGAGGTGTCCTGCGTGACCATGCCGATGTGGCTGCGCAGCGAATCCTGCGTGACGTGCGCGATGTCCTGCCCGTCGATGAGGATGCGGCCGCTCTCCAGGTCATGGAATCGCAGCAGCAGGTTCACCAGCGTCGACTTGCCCGCACCCGAGCGGCCGACCAAGCCGATCTTCTCGCCGGGCTTGACCGTGAGGTTCAGGTTGTCGATGACGCGGCGGCCCGCATCGGCATAGCGGAAGCTTGCTTTCTCGAAGCGCACTTCGCCGCGCGGCACGTCGAGCGCCGTGGCTTCGGCCGCATCGAGCACGGTGCGCGGGCGCGACAGCGTCTTCATGCCGTCCTGCACCGTGCCGATGTTCTCGAACAGGCTGGTCATCTCCCACATGATCCAGTGCGACATGCCCTGCAGCCGCAGCGCCATCGCGGTGGCCGCGGCCACCGCACCCACGCCCACCGTGCCGTTCGACCACAGCCACAGCGCCGTGCCCGCCATGCCGGCGGTGAGGCCCATGCTCAGCGTGTGGTTGACGATTTCGAAGGCGCTCACCAGCCGCATCTGGCCGTAGCCCGTGTGCATGAACTCGCGCATCGCATCGCGCGCAAAGCCCGCCTCGCGCTGCGTGTGCGAGAACAGCTTGACGGTCTGGATGTTGGTGTAGGCGTCTGTCACGCGGCCGGTCATCAACGCGCGTGCATCGGCCTGCGCCTTGCCGACCTTGCCCAGCCGCGGCACGAAGTAGGCGAGCGCGCCGATGTAGAGCGCCAGCCAGATGATGAAGGGCCACACCAGCTGCGAATCGAGCACGCCGACCAGGATGATCATGGTCGCGACGTACACGCCCATGGCCACCAGCACGTCGGCCAGCACGAAGATGGTGTCGCGCACCGCGAGCGCGGTCTGCATCACCTTGGCCGTGATGCGGCCTGCGAACTCGTCCTGGTAGAAGGCCATGCTCTGGCCCAGCATCAGCCGGTGGAAGTTCCAGCGCAGGCGCATCGGCAGGTTCACCGCCAGCGTCTGGTGCTTGACGATGGTCTGCAGCGCCACCACCCCGATGCTGACCACCAGTACCGCGGACATCCACAGGAGCGCGTCGCCGCGGTCGGCCCACAGCTGCGAGGGCACCTGCCCGCCGAGCCAGTCGACCACGCGCCCGAGGATCGCGAACAGCGCCGCCTCGAAAATCGACATGATCGCCGTGAGCACTGCCATGACGGCGATCTTGCCGCGCACGCCATGCATGCACGCCCACAGGAAGGCGAAGAAGCCTTGCGGCGGCAGTGGCGGTTCGGCGGCGGGGTAGGGGTGGAGGAGTTTTTCGAAGAAGCGGAACAAGGACACGGTCTCCCAGAGAGCTCCGGACTTTAGCCGCGCTCGCATGACCTTGCCCTGAAAAGGTGCGTTGTTCTATCGCTTGCGTGGCCTGGCCGCTGCGGGCGCTGTTGTCTTTGGTTCCAGCCCGCCGAGCCGCTCGCCGAGGAAGTCGATGAAAGTACGCAGCTTGGGCGCCATGTACTGGCGGCTGGTGTACACCGCGAAAAGCGTGGCGGGCTCGGCCTGGTAGTCGGGCAGCAGCTGCACGAGGCGGCCCTCTGCGAGGTCGTCGTCGATGAGCCACAGCGGCAGGAACGCGATGCCCATGCCCGCATGCACCGCGTGCAGCGTGAGCGTGGTGTCGTCCGAACGCATCGCGGGCGCCAGGCGCAGCGGCAGCATCCGCCCGCCCGGTCCCTTGAGCGCGAGGTTGTCCAGGTTCACGTAGCTGGGCACGATCGCGCCGAGCCTCGACAGGTCAGCCGGCAGCGCGGGGCACCCGCCCATGCGCTTCAGATACTCGGGCGTGCCCACGAGGTGAAAAGGCACGCGGCACAGCGGCCGCGCGATCAGCGCGGGCGAGGGCTCCTGCGTGGCGCGCAAGGCGAGGTCGTAGCCGTCGGCAGCCAGATCGACCTTGCGGTTCTCCAGGTGCATGTCGACCAGCACTTCCGGAAAGCGCTCTCGGTAATCGGCGAGCACGCGCGCGAAGCGTGGCGTGGCGCACCACACCGGCGCGCTCACCTTGAGCTGGCCGCGCGGCGCCTCGCTCGTTTGGCCGATCGCAGCCTCGGCCGCATCGAGCAGGTCGAGCGCGCGGCGGCTCTGCTCGTACCAGGCGGTGCCGGCTTCGGTCAGGCTCAGGTGGCGGCTGGAGCGGTGCAGGAGGCGCGCGCCGAGCGACTTCTCGAGCTGCGCCACATGCTTGCTCGCCATGGGCGGCGACATCGAAAGCCGTCCAGCCGCCGCCGTGAAGCTGCCGGCCTCGACGACCTCGCGGAATACGCGCAGGCTGGTCATGCGGTCCATGGATGATTTCCTCCGGAGAAACGATTCCATGCATCGTAGCCTGTCGATTTCTTTGCAGGAAATGTCTACAGTCGATCCAACGCTTGAAGGAGCATCGACTTGACCCACGACAACACCACATCCCGTCTCCCCACGTACTTCATCTCCCACGGCGGCGGCCCCTGGCCCTGGATGAAGAAGGAGATGGGCGCCACCTACGACCAGTTGGCCGCCTCGCTGGCCGACATGCCGCGCCAGATCGGCCGCACGCCCAAGGCCATCCTCATGGTGTCTGCGCACTGGGAGGCGCCGGCTTTCACGGTGCAGGGCAACCCGAAGCCGCCCATGATCTACGACTACGGCGGCTTCCCGGCCCACACCTACGAGGTGCACTACGACGCGCCCGGCTCGCCCGAGCTCGCGCAGCGCGTGCAGTCGCTCATCGCCGCGGCGGGCCTGCCGGTGCAGATCGACCCGGAGCGCGGCTACGACCACGGCATGTTCGCGCCGATGGCCGCGATCTACCCGAAGGCCGATGTGCCGGTGGTGCAGCTGTCGCTGCGCCGCGGGCTCGATGCGGCCGAGCATCTCGCGCTGGGCCGCGCGCTCGCACCCTTGCGCGACGAGGACGTGCTGATCGTCGGCAGCGGCTTGAGCTATCACAACCTGCGCAACTTCGGCCCGCAGGCGCATGGCGTGTCGAAGGCCTTCGACGACTGGCTCGATGCGGCGGTGGTGAAGGGCGCGCCGGCCGAGCGCGCCGCGCAGCTGAAGAACTGGGAAGCGGCGCCCGCCGCGCGCATGGCGCATCCGCGCGAGGAGCACCTGATTCCGCTGATGGTCGCGGTCGGTGCGGCCGAAGCCGACGTCGGCGAGCGCGTGTACCACGAGGACGCCTTCATGGGCGGACTGGTGGTGTCGAGCTACCGCTTCGGCGCGGTCTGAAGGAGCGAGAGGCGGGTTGCGGTGAAGATCAGGGCCGGGGCTCGTGGCGCCTGGCCCCGTCGGCATCGACGAGCCCGACGCGGGTTTGCCGCCCCCAGGTTCCGCGGCCGGTCAGGAAGGTCCACCAGCCCCACGCGGCGCCGGTGTGCCGCAGGATCTGGAAGGTGAAGGGCTCCACCAGCGCGGCCAGGAAGGCCTGCGCCATGTGGGCTTCGCCGGGTCGGCCGACCCAGCGCCGGTACAGGTGCACCGACCACAGGTGAAAGGCCAGGTCGAGCACGATCTTCGCGCCGATCACCCCGGCCACCGGCGCGAGCACGCCGAAGTTGCCGCGCACCAGGTACATCAGCAAGAGCCCGAAGGCGGCCAGCCCGTAGAGCGGCTGCAGCGTGTCGATGGCCTTCACCGGCAGCATCAGCGTGCCCAGCCAGCCGTAGCGCCGGTCGCCCACCATTGCGCGGTACCAGTACTGCGTTTGCAAGAAGCCGCCGAACCAGCGGCGGCGTTGCCGCAGGAAGGCGCCGGTGCTGCTCGGCGCGTCGGTGTGGGCCTGCGCGTCGCCCAGCACGCGCACGGTCCAGGCCAAGCCGTGTGCCTGCGAGTGGCGGTGCAGCCTGTGGATGAGCTCGTAGTCTTCGACCAGGCAGTCGGTGTCGAAGCCGCCCACCGCGCGCACCGCGTCGAGCCGGAAGCCGGCAAAGGCGCCCGAGATCAGCAGCAGCCCGTTGACCCGCATCCACGCATAGCGCGAGAGAAAGTTGCGGATGTACTCGTAGGTCTGGAACCACTGAAAGCAGCGCCCGGCCAGCGTTCGGCTGCACACGGGGGTGATGACGCCGGTGGCCGCCACCAGGTTCGGCTCGGCCGCGAATGCGCGGCGCACCGCGCCGATGGCCTCCTTGTCGAGCAGCGTGTCGCCATCCACGGTGAGCACGGTGTCGGTGTCGATGCACAGCATGGCTGCATTGAGCGCCACCGCCTTGCCGCCGTGGGGCAGGCGCAGCCAGTAGAGGCCGGGGTGCAGGGTGCTCACCTCGCTCAGCGCGCCCGGCGTGGGGGCAGTGAGGCCGTAGTGCGCGGCGAGCAGTTCGGCGGTAGCGTCGGTGGAGCCGTCGTCCGCGATCACGATGCGGTCGGGCCGGTCGCTTTGCCCGAGCAGCGCGGCCAGCGTGACCGGCAGCACCGCGGCCTCGTTGTGCGAGGCGACGATCACGCCCAGCGTGGTGCGGTGCGCGCGGTTTTCGGGGGCAGGGGGCCGCGGCAGGGCCCGCAGGATGGGCAAGGTCTTCCAGCCCACGAACAGCAGCAGCACGGTGTCGTAAAGCACATAGGCCACGCCCACCGACCAGGCCCGCACGTTGCCGATGCGAAACGCCATGGCGAACAGCAGCGCCCAGAGCGCGAGCACGCCGCCGTGGATCAGCCAGCTTCGCAGCGGCGTGGCGGACGGGGAAAGCCGCGGCGATGCGGCCACGAACGCGCGTTGGAGTGAATCGTTCAAAAGAAAGCTGCGGAGACGAAAGCTGCGGAAACTGAAAAGGCTGCGTGTGGTCGGCAAACGAAGTACGCAAGAACCCGACCAACGGTTTCAAGGCGCCAGGAAGGCCCGGGCAATGCCGGGACAATCGAGCGCGCCGAAGACTGAGTGCGTCCAGCCCCGAAAATTCCCCCATGCCCGAACAAAAGAACCGCTACACCAGAACCGCCATCGCGCTGCACTGGGCGATCGCGCTGCTCATGGCGATCAACATCGCCTTGATCCTGCTCGTGAACTACTACCCCGAAGAGTGGGTGCGCCCCGTCATCGACACCCACAAGTCGACCGGCATCACGGTGCTGGGGCTGGTGATCCTGCGCATCCTGTGGCGCGCGACCCACCGGCCGCCGGCCATGCCCGGCTCGTACGGACGCATCGAGCGCTTCGGCGCGCATGCCGCGCACGGCGTGCTCTACCTGCTGATGGTCCTGCTGCCGCTGTCGGGCTGGATGCACGATTCGGCCTGGAAAGACGCGGCCACGCACCCCATGCAGCTCTTCGGTCTCTTCGAATGGCCGCGCATCGGATGGATCTCGGGCATCGAGCCGGCGCTCAAGGAAACATGGCACACGGTGCTGGGCGGCGTGCACACCTGGGCCGGCTACGTGTTCTACGTGTTCTTTGCCCTGCACGTGCTGGGGGCGCTGAAGCACCAGTTCTTCGACGGCGAAGCCGAACTGCAGCGGATACTGCCTTGAACCGGGCGCCGCTCAAGCGGCCGGTTCGGCCGGCCCGCGCTGCAGCATCCCCATCAGGAAGGTGTGCAGCAGCGCCTCGCGCGTGGCGAGCAGCTGAGGCGTTGCGCGGCCCAGGTGGCCGCCGCTGGTTTCCTCGTACAGCCACGCCTCTGCATACCCCAGCGCCCGCATGCGCGCCACCATCTTGCGGGCGTGCGACGGATGCACGCGGTCGTCGTTGCGGTTGCCGATGAACAGCGTGGGCGGATAGGCCACGCCTTCACGCAAGCTCTTCAGATTCTGCAGGGGCGACCAGCGCGCGAGCACCGCGCGGTCTGCCGCCACCGCCGGGTCGCCGTATTCCTCCACCCAGGATGGCCCCGCCGTGAAGCGCGTGAACTCGAGCATGTCGGTCAGCGGCACGCGCGCCACCGCGGCGCCGAAGAGCTCCGGCCGCTGCACCAGCACGGCCGACACCAGCGCGCCGCCGTTGCTCGCGCCGTAGATGCCCAGCCGCTGGGGACGCGTGATGCGGCGCCGCGCCAGGTCTTCGGCGACCGCGATGAAGTCGTCGAAGGCAGCCTGCCGGCGCGTTCCCTTCGCTGCTTCGTACCAGCCGGGGCCGAACTCGCCGCCGCCGCGGATGTGCGCCATCACGTAGACGCCGCCATAGCGCAGCCAGTTGATGCCGGGCAGGCGCTGGTAGTCGAGTTCGAGCGCGATGCCGAAGCCGCCGTAGCCATACAGCAGCGTCGGGGCCTGGCCGTCCATGGCCAGTGCGGCAGGCGCGATCACCGTGTAGGGAATGAGCGTTCCGTCGGCCGAACGCGCCTCCAGCCGCTGTACCTTGAGGCCGGCGGCGTTGAAGAAGCTGGCCTGCCGCTTGAGCGGTGCCCATGGCTGGGGCTCGGCAACGTCCAGCTGGCCGTAGTTCTGAGGCACGAGCGGCGCCTGCGTGGTGAGCCACACCAGATCGTTCTGGTCGGCGCGGTCGGCGCGGATGTCGACCACGCCGGCCACACTGACATCGGGCAGCGCGACATTGCGGAGCTCGAAGGCGTCGCCGGTCCAGCGCTGGAACGAGAGGCGCGGCTGCAGGTTGTCGGACCAGGCGATGGCAAAGCCGTCGCGCACCCGCTCCCAGCGGATCAGGCGCTGGCGCGGTGCTGTCGACAGCAGCGCGTGAAAGCGACGCACCGGCTGGGTCGCGGTGGCTATGGGCGTGGCGAGCACGCTGCCCGCCGGGTGGCGCGTCGTGCCGTCGTTGAAGTCGCTGCGCAGCCAGAGCACCAGCCAGCCTTCGCTGAGCCAGGTGGTCGCATCCTGCGGAAGGTCGAGCGGCGGCGACAGCGTGTCGCCCTGCAGCAGTTGGTAGCGGCCCTGGAAGAAGCTGATGCGGCGCCCGACCAGCGCGGCGGCGGGCTGTCCGTCCTTGGGATCGAGGGTATCGATCGACATGCTCATGTCGGACGGCTCGCCGCGCAACAACTCGGTCGCTTCGGCCAGCGCGCTGCCGCGGCGCCAGCGGCGGACCGTCAGGGGGTAGCCGCTGCGGCTGAGTGCTCCGCCGCCGGACTCGGTGGCGACCAGCACCTCGTCGTCGCCGTACCAGTCGGCCCACTGCTTGGCGAGCGGTAGCCGGAAGCCGTCTGCCACGAATTGCCGTGAGGACAGGTCGAACTCGCGCATCTCGGTGCGGTCGGCGCCGCCTGGCGAGAGGTAAACCAGTGCGCGTTCGCCATTCGGGCTCAGCACGTAGGAGGCGAAGGTCCAGGCGCGGCCTTCCTGCTGGCCGAGCTTGTCCAGGTCGACCAGCACCTGCCACGCGGGGCGTTCCTTGCGGTATTCCTCGAGCGTGGTGCGGCGCCAGACGCCGCTCGGCTGGGCGGCGGTGCTGTAGAAGTTGTAGAGGTGGCCGCGGTGGGAACGAACGAACTGGATGTTGCTGTCGCGCGCGGACACGGCGGCCAGCGTGTCCTCGTAGCGGCGCGCGTAATCGGGCAGGCCGGTGATCAGTTGCCGGGCCTCGGCGGTGCGCGCCTGCACCCATGCCAGGGCCTCGGTGCCATCGGGCTGTTCCAGCGCGGAGGCCAGATCGACGGCGTCCTGTGCCCGGGCGGCAAACGGCTGGAGGAGGGGATGGGAAAGCGCGAGCAGTGCAAGCTGGCGGCGGTTCAACAAGGTCATGGTGCTGGGGAGCTGGGAAGTGCGACCTGCACCACGGCGTCGTGGACGGGCCGGCGGACTGTGGGTTCGTTGAAGAGCGTGCGATCCGTTCCAGGAACGCTGCGGCGGATTCTATGAAGGGCATGCCGACCGCTCGCTGCGGTGTCCAAAGCCGCGCGGCAAAATCGCGCGATGCCCCCGACCCCCGACAGTCCAGCCGCTCTTTTGGCGCGCAGCGAGATCGCGCGCATCGACGCGCTCTCCACCCACCACGACCCGGTGCACGAAGGCGTGCGCGTGCGCTGGCGCCGCTTCGGCACCGACACGGCTCAGCCGCCCATCGTGCTGCTGCACGGCGGCCACGGCAGCTGGATGCATTGGCTGCGCAATGCCGAGGCTTTGTCGGCCCAACGCACGCTGCTCCTGCCCGACATGCCGGGCTTCCACGATTCCGATGCGCTGCCGCGCGTGGCGCCCGGCGAAGACTCACTGCTGCCCTTGCTCAAGGCACTCGGCGGCACGCTCGATGCGCTCGTCGGCGCGGGCACGCCCATCGACCTGGGCGGCTTTTCCTTCGGTGGCCTCACCGCCGCGCGCTTTGCGGTGCAGCGCGGCGCGGTGCGCAAGCTCGCGCTGCTGGGCAGCGGCGGCCACGGCACGCTGCGCCGCATGACGGCGCAGATGATCAACTGGCGCGCCGCCCCCGACCGCGAGGCCGAGCGCGCCGCGCTGCTGCACAACCTGGGCGCGCTGATGCTGCACGACACCTCGGCCATCGATGCGCTGGCCTTCGAGATCCACGACATCTCCTGCCATGGCACGCGCTTTCGCAGCAAGGAGGTGTCGCAGGCGGGCGGTCTTCGCAAGGCGATCGACACGCTGGGCGTGCCCACGCTGCTGCTTTGGGGCGAGTACGACGTGACCGCCGACCCGCGCCCGCTCGTGGCGCAGCTTGCAGGCGAGGGCCCCGGCCGCGAAGGCATGGTGATCGACGGCGCGGGGCACTGGGTGCAGTACGAGCGCGCCGCCGAGACCAACGCGCGGCTCCTGAAGTTCTTCGGCTGAACTTCGCCGCTGCTGCCGCCGTTACTGCTTCGTGAGGCCGAGCTTGCGGATGGTCTCGGCCCACTGGTCGTAGGTCGTGCGCGTCAGCTCGGCCAGTTGCTGCGGGGTCGATGATTCCGCTTCGTACGCGCCCTGGTGGAAGAAGTCGCGCGTGGCCGGCATCGCGAGCACCTGCGCCAACGCAGCGTTGAGCTTCGTCACCACCGGCGCCGGCATGTGCGCCGGACCATAGAAGCCGAGCCAGCTCGCCATGTCGACGCCGCTCACGCCTTGCTCGGTCATCGTGGGCACGTCGGGAAGCATCGCGCTGCGCTTGGGCGCCGCCACCGCGAGCATGCGCACCTTGCCGGTGGCCGTGTTCTGGATGGCATTGGGCGCCGCATCGAAGTAATACTGCACGCGGCCCGCGAGAAAATCCTTCGCCGCATCGGCGCCGCCCTTGTAGGGCACATGCACCACGTCCAGCCCGGCCTGCCGCGCGAAGGCCTCACCGTAGATGTGCGACGAGGTGCCGGTGCCGAAGGAGGCGTAGCTCATCTTCCCGGGGTTGGCCTTGATGTAGGCGACCAGCTCCTGCACGTTGCGCGCCGGCACGCTGGTGTGCACCGTCAGCACCAGCGGGCCGCGCGCGCCGAGCGAGATGGGCGTGAGGTCCTTGAACGGGTCGTAGCGCACCTGCGCCAGCGTCTGCGGGTTCTGCGCGACCACGGAAGAGGGCGCGTACATGAAGGTGTAGCCGTCGGGCGCCGCGCGGATCACCTCCTCGGTCGCGAGGATGAAGCTCGCGCCCGGCCGGTTCTCGACGATGACCGGCGTCTGCAGCACCTCGCCGAGCTTGTTGGCGACGAAGCGCGCCTGCGAATCGGAGGCGCCACCCGCCGCGAGGCCGAGCACGATGCGGATGGTGCGGCCCTTTTCCGGAAAGGCCGCCGGCGAAGCTGCGAGCGAAGTCAGCGGCAAGGCGACCGCGCCCAGCGCGAGCCACGCGGCCGCACTGCGTCGGGTGATGAAAGAAGAGGGGCTCATTGCTTGGCCAAGCCTACCTGCTGCACCATCGCGCCCCAGCGTTCGTAGGTCGTGCGCGTGATGCCGGCGAATTCCTCCGGCGTCGTCGCACCCGCTTCGTAGCCGCCCGTGCGATAGAACTCGCGCACCTGCGGCATCGCCAGCACCTGCGTGAGCGCCGCATTGAGCCTGGCCACCACCGGCGCGGGCATGTGCGCCGGTCCGTAGAAGCCGAGCCAGCTCGGCAGGTCGAGCCCCGCGATGCCTTGCTCGGCGAAGGTGGGCACATCGGGCAGCGCCGGGATGCGCGCGTTCGCCGCGATCGCGAGGATCTTCACCTTGCCCGAGGCCGAGGTGATGACCGCCGACGAGGCCGAGTCGAACATGTACTGCACGCGCCCGCCGATCAAATCTTTCGCCGCGTCCGAGCCGCCCTTGTAGGGGATGTGCACCGCATCGACGCCGGTCTTCTTCACGAAGGCCTCGCCGTAGATGTGCGAGGAGGTGCCCGCGCCGAACGAGGCATAGCTCACCTTGCCGGGGTTGGCCTTCACGTAAGCCACAAGTTCTTTCACGTTGTTGGCCGGCACCGTGGTGCTCACCGACAGCACCAGCGGCCCGCGCCCGCCCATCGAGATGGGGGTGAAGTCCTTGAACGGGTCGTAGGGCACCTGCGCGAAGGTGTGCGGGTTCTGCGCCATCGTGGAAGAGGGCGCGTAGAGCAGCGTGTAGCCGTCGGGCAGCGCGCGAGACACCTCGTTGGCCGCGAGCATCGTGCTCGCGCCGGGGCGGTTGTCCACGATCACGCTGGTGCCCAGCACCTCGCCGAGCTTCTGCGCCACGATGCGCGCCTGCGCATCGGTGCCGCCGCCGGCGGTGAAGCCCACGACGATGCGGATCGGTTTGCTGCGCGACGGGAAGTCCTGCGCGAACGCGAGCGGCGCCAGGCCCAGCAAGGCCGCGGCGCCGAGGGCCGAGCCGAATGCACGGCGGGTGCCGTTGAGTGTCTTCATCGATGTCTCCGTTGAAATGTTCTTCTTATATTGATTTAGAAAATCATAAAAATCCACATTAACTAGGGAATACCCCGAACAAATGGCTTTTATGGCCTTTTGTGTTTGACAAAATGAACATTGAAATCAAAATGCGACGAAACAGCCCATCCAGGACACCTATCCATGAAAACTGTCGTCCGCACCGACGAGCGCATCCTGTCCTCCGACATCTTCGACCGCGACAGCCGCGTCAAACGCCCTGACCACGGCAGCTGGGCCGAGCCCGGCAAGAACATCCCGGTCTATCACCGCTGCGGCGTGCTGGTGGTCGGCGGCGGGCCTTCGGGCACTGCCGCCGCCGCAGCCGCAGCCCGCGCTGGCGCCGACGTGGCGCTGCTCGAGCGCTACAACCACCTGGGCGGCCTGTCGACCGGCGGGCTCGTGATCTGGATCGACCGCATGACCGACTGGGAAGGCAAGCTGGTGATCCGCGGCTTCGCCGAAGAGTTGTTCGACCGCCTCCCCGCCGACGCTATCGCCGGCCCGCAGCGCGAAGACTGGGGCTCGCAGGACGCGGCCAAGGCCGCGCACTGGTCGCAGCGCACGGCGGCGTACCACGGCGTCGTCACCTGGTCGCCCACCATCGACCCCGAGCGCCTGAAGTTGCTCTCGCAGGAGATCGTGCTGGAGCGCAAGGTCAAGCTCATCTACCACTCGTGGGCCGCGATTCCGATCGTGCAGGACGGCGCCGTCAAGGGCGTGGTCTTCGAGAGCAAGGAAGGCCGCATGGCCATCATGGCCGACGTGGTGGTCGATGCCACCGGCGACGGCGACCTGTTCGCCCGTGCCGGCGCCGCCTTCGTGAACGACATCGAAGAGGCCGACGTGCACCACTGCATGAACACCTCGTGGCTCTTCGGCGGCGTGGACATGAACCGGTGGATCGAATTCAAGGCCGGCCAGCCCGAGGCCTTCGCCGGCTTCATGGCGCGAGGGCGCGAGCAGTTGGGTCTTTTCGAACGGCCCTTCGTCTCCTGGCGCAACGACGTGGCGCTCTTCATGGGGCCGCGCCAGTCGGGCTACTCGGCGCTCGACGTGGACGACCTCACGGCCGTCGAAGTGCGCTCGCACCGCGCGATGGCCGCGCACCTCGATTACTTCAAGGCGCACGCGCCCGGTTTCGAAGACGCCTACCTGATGCTGAGCGCGCCCCAGATCGGCGTGCGCCATGCGCGGCGCCTCTCCGGCGTGGGCTCGGTGCTGCGCAGCCAGTGGCCCGATGGCGTGGCGCTGGCGGACGAGATCGGCGTGTCGCCCGCGGTGTCGCCGAAATTCCCGAACATCTCCATTCCCTATGGCGCGCTGGTGCCGCAGCAGCTCGACGGCCTCCTGGCCTGCGGGCGCCACATCTCGTGCGACCGCAATTCGCACGGCTTCATGCGCGAGATTCCGCAGTGCTGGATCACCGGGCAAGCAGCCGGCGTGGCGGCGGCATTGGCCTCGCGCGGCGGCATCGCGCCGCGCTTCATCGAGGTCGGCGCGCTGCAGTCCGAATTGCTGGCGCAGGGCGTGTACCTGCGCGCCGGTGCGGAGCAGGGCGCGGCATTTGTCGCGGCCGAAGCCAGCGCCTGACCGCATCCCCGCTTCGCCATGAACCCGGCCGACTCCCTTTCGCGAGCCTCTACATTGCAGAGTCTTGCAAAGCGTTCAAAGGGTCCCTCCATGTCCAACGAAAAAAACGACAGCTCTCTTTCCGCGGCCGATGCTTCCGATGCGCGCGGCGAGCGCTCCGACACGGTGAGCGCGCTGGAGCGCGGCATCTCGGTGCTGCGCTGCTTCAGCGAAGACCGGCCGGTGCTCGGCCATGCCGAGGTGGCGCGCATCACCGGCATTCCGCGCCCCACGGTCAACCGGCTGGTCGCGACGCTGCTCTCGCTGGGCATGCTCAAGCCCGCGCAGGTGGCCGACCGCTTCATGCTCGGGCCGGGCGTGGTGTCGCTCTCGCGCGTGTTCCTCGGCAGCCTCGATGTGCGCGCCGCCGCGCGGCCCAGCATGCAGGCCATGGCCGAAGAGGTCGGCGCCTCGGTCTACCTCGCCATACGCGACGGCATGGAGATGGTGCTGATCGAGGCCTGCCGCCCGCGCTCGTCGATGCTCTCGGCCCGGCTGGACGTGGGTTCGCGCGCGCCGCTGCCGAATTCGGCGCTCGGCCGTGCGTATCTCTCGGCGCTGCCCGATGCGCAACGCAACCAGCTGGTCGATTCGATGCGCCTCCTGCGCGGCCCCGAATGGGACGGCATCGCCGCGCCCATGACGCGCGCCATCGGCGAAGCCAGGAAGCTCGGCTACTGCCTCTCGCTCGGCGAATTCCATCGCGAGATCAACTCGGTGTCGGTGCCGCTCATCGGCCCCGACGGCGAGGTGATGGCGCTCAACGGCGGCGGCGCCGCCTTCGTGTTCACCGAAGACAGGTTGCGCAACGAACTCGCACCGCGGCTGCATGACATCGCGCTCACCATTGCGCGCGACATCGGCGGCCACGTGCCTACACCCACGCTCACGCCCTCGCCGGGCTAGCAACCCGGCCGGGGTTCATTCCCCACGACGACAGAAGAACGGAGACACAGGTCATGCACCTGAGCAACGAAGAAAAAGCCATGTACGACGGCCGCGACGGACCGGCCGTGCAGAAGGCGATGGACCTCCTGATGCGCTACGGCGAAGCCCTCGGCGCCGAGCGACTGGTCGAGACGCGCAACGTCTGCGCCACCATCACCTCGACCACGCCCTTCCAGCGCGACTTCGCGCTTGCCAAGGGCGGCGGCATGGACGCGGTGTTCTCCGAATTCAGCCTCGACAGCCAGGAGACGGTCGAGATCCCCAAGTTCAAGGTCTTCACCAGCCACCTGCAGCTGGGTTTCGACCCCGGCCAGCCCGAGCGCATGGGCGTGAGCGAGGAGATCGTGCAGTTCTACAACCGCAGCGAGCGGCATGCGGCCGGCCTCGGTGCGCAGATCATGAACACCTGCACGCCCTACCAGGTGGGCAACATCCCGACGCGCGGCGAGCACTGCGCGTGGATGGAATCGTCAGCGGTGGTGTATTGCAATTCGGTGCTGGGTGCGCGCACCAACACCGAGGGCCGCGAGAGCACGGGCGCGGCAATGCTCACCGGCCGCATTCCCTACTGGGGCTACCACCTCGACGAGAACCGCCGCGCGACGCATGTGATCGAGCTCGACATCGAGGTCGAGTCGGTGCAGGACTGGGGCCTGCTGGGCTACTACATCGGCGAACACGTGCAGGAGCGCGTGCCGGTGGTGCACAGCAGGCGCGGCATCGGCCGTGTGCCGAACCTGCCGCGGCTCAAGCACTTCGGGGCGGCGGCATCGTCGTCGGGCGGCGTGGAGATGTATCACATCGCCGGCGTCACGCCCGAGGCGCTGACGCTGGAACAGGCGCTCGGCGGCAAGGCGCCCGTCGAAGTGCTGCGCTACGGCGAAGCCGAGCGCCGCGCGACCTACGAGAAGATCAACGTGACGGGCAAGGACGCCGAAGTGCAGTACGTGATGCTGGGCTGCCCGCACTACACCATCGAGCAGATCTGGGAGGCCGCGCAGCTCATCGAGGGGCGCAAGGTGCACCCCGATTGCGAGCTGTGGATCTTCACGCCGCGCGCCATCAAGTCGCTGGCCGACCGCAACGGCTACACGAAGATCATCGAAGACGCGGGCGGCATCCTCATGACCGACAGCTGCTCGGCCATGAGCCGCGCGGTCCCCAAGGGCACGAAGACGGTGGCGCTCGATTCGGCCAAGCAGGCGCACTACCTGCCCGCCATCCTCGGCGTGCAGGCCTGGTTCGGCAGCACGGCCGAATGCGTGGATGCGGCCTGCACCGGCCGCTGGAACGGGAGCTACGCATGAGCGCTGAAGTCATGACCGAAGAGAAGACCATCGTCATCCGCGGCCGCAAGGTCGTGGGCGGCGTCGCGGAAGGCGAGGCGCTGGTCACGCGCGACCGCATCTCGGGCTGGGGCGGCATCGATCCGCGCACCGGCACCGTCATCGAGACGCGGCACGAACTGCGTGGCCAGAGCTTTGCGGGCAAGGTGCTGGTGTTCCCGGGCGCCAAGGGCTCGTCGGGCTGGTCGGCGATGTTCCACATGACGCGGCTCATGAACTCGGCGCCCGCGGCGTTCCTGTTCAACGAGATGACGACCAAGATGGCGCTGGGCGCCGTGGTCACGCACTCGCCTTCGATGACCGATTTCGAACGCGATCCGCTCGAATGCATAGCGACCGGCGACTGGGTGCGCGTGGACGCCGACCGCGGCGTGATCGAGATCACCAAGAAGAATCACAAGACCGGAGACCGCCCATGACACGCCCATTGCGCAGCAACTTCCCGCGCGGCTCCTATCTGTGGTCGGTGCGCAATGCGCACTGGCGCGCGCTCGGCATCCCCGAAGAGGATTGCGAGAAGCCCAAGATCGCCATCGTCAACAGCTCCTCGGAGCTGGCCGCGTGCTTCAGCCATCTCGACAAGGTGGCGGCGGAGATCAAGACCGCGATCCGCGCGGCGGGCGGCGTGCCGTTCGAGATCCGCACCGCCGCGCCCAGCGACTTCATCACCGGCGCGGGCGCGCGCGGCGCCTACATGCTCGGCGCACGCGACCTCGTGACCAACGACATCGAGGTGGCCGTCGAAGGCGCGCAGCTCGACGGCATGGTCTGCCTCACCTCGTGCGACAAGACCGTACCGGGGCAGCTCATGGCGGCCGCGCGGCTCAACATTCCGGCGCTGCTCGTGCCCTGCGGCTACCAGCCCAGCGGCGAGTACCGCGGCAAGCACATGGACATCGAGGAGGTGTTCATCGGCGCGATGCACGCGGTCACTGGCAACCTGCCCATCGAAGAACTCGTGGGCATGAGCCGCGAGGCGATCCGCGGGCCGGGCGTGTGCTCGGGGCTGGGCACGGCGAACTCGATGCACATCGTCTGCGAGGCGCTCGGCATGGCGCTGCCCGGCAGCGCGCCCGTCGCCGCGCTGAGCCCGAAGATGATGGACGACGTGCGCGCAGCCGGCGCGCGCATCGTGCAGATGGTGCTGGACGACCTGAAGCCGCGCGACATCCTCTCGCCCGGCGCCTTCGCCAATGCGGTGCGTGCGGTGCTGTCCATCGGCGGCTCGCTCAACACGGCCAAGCACCTGCAGGCGATATCGACCGAAGGCGAGTGCGGCGTCGACGTGTACGGCCTCTTCGAAAGCCTCGGGCCCACGACGCCGGTGCTGGCCGGCGTGCGGCCCATCGGCGAGCATTCGATCGAAGCCTTCGAGGCGGCGGGCGGTTGCCGCGCGCTGATGAAGCAGCTCGCGCCGCTGCTCGACACGGGCGCGCTCACGGTGACCGGCGGCACTGTCGCAGACAACCTGCGCCATGCCGAAGTGATGGATGCCGAGGTCATCCGCCCCATCGACCGCCCGGTCGCGCCGCTGCCGGCCATCGTGCTCCTGCGCGGCAATCTCGCGCCCGAGTCGGGCCTCATCAAGACCGGCATCGCCGAGCGCAAGGTGCGCCGCTTCACCGGCCCGGCCGTGTGCTTCTGGACCTCGGACGCCGCCATCGCCGCGCTGAAGAACAACGAGATCGTTCCCGGCCAGGTGGTCGTGATGCGCGGCGCCGGTGCCTGCGGCGGCCCGGCCATGGGCGGTGGCGCATCGCGCGTGGTCTTCGCGGTCGATGGCGCGGGCCTGGGTGACCAGGTCGCGCTGCTGACCGACGGGCACCTCTCGGGCCTGGTCTGCAAGGGGCTCGTGGTGGCCGAGGTGTCGCCCGAAGCCGCGCTCGGCGGGCCGCTCGGCCTGGTGCGCGACGGCGACGTGATCACCATCGACCTGGACGCGCGCCGCCTCGACATCGCATTGACCGACGCCGAGCTCGCCGCCCGCCGCGCCGACTGGCAGGCGCCGCCGCCGGCCTTCGACACCGGCTGGCTGCAGCAGTACCGGCGCAATGTGAGCCCGTTGTCCAAGGGCGCGGTGCTCGTGCGCACCGAACGCCCGCAGCCCGCCAGCTAGACCTTTTCCAACCCGGCTTCGCCAACCGGTGCGCACCCCCATGCGCACCCGGTGGCGCAGCCCTGCGCCATTTCCGAGTGATTCCAGAGTTTTCAACCAAGAAAAGAGCAGGAGACAAGAAACCATGAAGAGACTTTTGATGTGGTCGGCCATCGGCCTCGCCAGCGGCGCGGCGCACGCGCAATCCAGCGTGACCGTGTTCGGCGTGATGGACCTGGGCGTCCAGTACACCAAAGGCGAGGGCGGCGGCTCGGTCAAGGCGCTGTCGAACGGCGGACTCTCGACCAGCCGGATCGGCTTTCGCGGCACCGAAGACCTGGGCGGTGGCCTGCGCGCGGGCTTCTGGCTCGAAGGCAGCCTGAACCCCGACCTGGGCACTGGCCGGCCCAGCAACACCAACAACCAGACGAGCGGGGCGGGCACGGCGGGGCCGATCACCTTCGACCGCATGTCCTTCGTGAGCCTTTCGCACGATTCGCTGGGCGAAGTGCGGCTGGGCCACGACTTCATTCCCACGCACTACAACAGCATCTACTTCGACCCCTTCAACGCCAACGGCGTGGCGCGCGCGGGCAACCTCACCTTCGCGGGCGCGGGCACCGGGCCGCTGCCCACGGCCATCACCGGCAGCAACACGGTGAGCTACTGGCTGCCGGCCAGGCTGGGCGGCTTCTACGGCATGGCGATGATCGGCACCGGAGAGAACGACTCCACCGCGCCGAACCGCGACGACGGCAACTTCGGCGGCGCGCGCTTCGGTTTTGCCTCGGGCGCATTCGACATCGCCGCGGCCGTGACGCGCTCGCACTTCAATGCCACCTCCACCATCGGCAACTACACGCACGCCAACATCGGCGGCTCGTGGGATGCGGGCTTTGCGAAGTTCTTCGCGCTCTACAACAAGGTGACGGTGAAGCTCGCCGCCGGCACGGTGCGCAAGAACACCGCCGAGATCGGCGCGCACATTCCGGCCTTCGAAGTCGGCCGCATCCGCGTGAGCTACGCCTACCTGGACGACCGCAGCGACGAGAGCCTGCGCAACGCCAACGGCATGCCGCGCAACCGCGACGACGCGCGCCAGTTCGGCATCGGCTACGTCCACAACCTCTCCAGGCGCACCGCGCTCTACGGCACCTACGCGCGGCTCATGAACAGCGGGCAGGCGCGCTACGTGGTGAGCGGCGGCAGCGCGCCGGCGGGCGGGCGGCGCTCGTCGGGGTGGGAGTTCGGTGTGCGCCACCTCTTCTGATCTTCTGAACCAAGGAGGCTTTCATGCGACGCAGAAACCTGGCCCTGGCGGCCCTTGCAACGACGGTGCTGCCCGGTGCCGCGGCCTGGAGCGCCGACGCCTATCCCAACAAGCCGCTGCGGCTGATCGTCGGCTTCGCGCCCGGCGGCGGCGCGGATTCGCTCACGCGGATCATCGCGGAGGGGCTGTCCAAACAGCTCGGCCAGCAGGTGATCGTGGAGAACCGCCCCGGCGCTGACGGTGTGCTCGCGGCGCAGGCCACTTCGTCGGCCAAGCCCGACGGCTACACGCTGCTGATGGGCACCAACACCGCGATGGTGGCGGCGCCCACGTTGCGGCCGACTTCGCCCTACGACCCGTTCAAGGCCTTCACGCCGATCAGCTCGGCGGGGCAGTTCTCGATGTTCCTCGTGGTGCCGGCCAGCCTGCCCGTCAAAAGCGTGAACGAACTGCTGGCGATGATCGCGGCCAAGCCTGGCGCGTACAACTCGGCCTCGAGCAACAGCGCCTCGGAACTCGCGATGCTGCAGCTCCTGGGCGAGCGCAAGGTGGTCAACGCGCGCTACAAGGGCGACATGCAGGCCATGACCGACCTGCTGGGCGGGCAGATCCACATGATGTTCACCACCGGCACCCTGGCGCCGGGCTTCGTGAAGGAGGGGCGCATCCGCGCGCTGGTCACGCTGCTGCCGCAGCGCAGCGGTTTGCTGCCCGATGTACCGACGGGCGGCGAGCTGGGGCTGGGCAAGCTCACCATCACACCGTGGGCCGGCTTCTTCGGGCCGCCGGGGCTGCCGAAGGAGATCACCGAGAAGCTTTCGCAGGAGTTGCAGAACACGCTCAAGCGGCCCGACGTGCGTGCGCAGCTGGTGCAGCAGGGCTTCGAGGGCTACGGCATGAGCCCCGCGAAGTTCGCCGAGTTCTTCCGCACGCAGTACGACGCCTTCGGCGCGACGGTGCGGGAGCACAACGTCAAGTTCGAATAGCGGCGGCCTCGAGGCGCCAGAAGGCCGCATCGGGAAAGGTGCCCGCGCCGGCCGCGGCGTTGTCCGCCATGTGCTCGGCGCGGCTCGTGCCCGGGATCGTGCAGGTCACGGCCGGATGGCTCAGCACGAACTTCAGCAGCACCTGCGCCCAGCTCGTGCAGCCGATCTCGCCGGCCCAGGCGGGCAGCGGCTTGTCGCGCAGGCGCCGCAGCAGGCCGCCGCCACCGAAGGGCATGTTGACGATCACCGCCACGCCGCGTTCGGCCGCGAGCGGCAGCAGGCGCTCTTCGGCATCGCGCGCGTCGAGGGAATAGTTGATCTGCAGGAAGTCGAGCTTCTCGGCGCGCAGCACGGCCTCGACCTCGCCGTAGGCCGAGGCGGTGTAGTGCGTGATGCCGATGTAGCGCACGCGGCCTTTCTCCTTCCAGCCGCGCAGGGTGGCCAGGTGGGTGCGCCAGTCGACGAGGTTGTGCACCTGCATCAGGTCGATCTGCTTCGTGCGAAGCCGCGTGAACGACTGTTCCATCTGCGCGATCCCGGCGTCGCGGCCCGAGGTCCAGACCTTGGTGGCGAGGAAGGGCTTGTCGCGCTGTTTCGTGGCCAGCAACTCGCCGGTGGTTTCCTCGGAGCGGCCGTACATCGGCGAGCTGTCGATCAGCCTGCCGCCGGCCGCGAAGAGCGCATCGAGCACGCCGGGCAGGCGCTTGTACTCGTCGGTGCCGGGGCGCTGGTCGAAGCCGATCCAGGTGCCGCAGCCGACGACCGGCAAGGCCTCTTGCGTGGAAGGGATGGGGCGGATGGTCATCTGCATCGCGGGCTTGCCTTGTTGCTGGGCGAACGAAGGGAGCGCAGCACCCGCGCAGAATGCGGCGCCCAGGCGCAGCAGCCGGGCGCGGGTGAGGGCGGGGAGGTGGAGTGCGTTCGTGGAGGGGGTGGTCACGAACGAAATTCTGCGCCTGCCCGCGGCGATTTCAGCGCAGGTAGCGCCCGTCGGCCTTGAGCATCGACAACTCGGAGAAGGTCAGCCCGCGATGTTCGCCCGGCCGGTACGACACGGCGATGCCGCCGATGTCCAGCGTCTTGAACGACTCCAGGCCCTTCTGCAGCGATTCGGCCGTGGGGTTCGGCCCCGCGCGCTTCAGGCCTTCGACCAGCACCTTGGCCGCAACGTAGCCCTCCAGGCTCGCGTAGCTGAAATCGTTCACGCCGATCTTCTTCATCGCGGCCTGGTACTCGGCGATGACGGGCATTGCGCTGTTCCACGGGTAGGGCACGACCTGCGAGATGACCACGCCAGCCGCATCCTTCTTGATGTCCTGGAAGAGCTTCTGCCCGTTCAGGAAGGAGAACGAATAGAAGGCCGTTTCGCCGCCCGCCGCGCGGTAGGCGGTGATGAACTTCGCCGCCACGTCGTTGGTGGCCGACAGCACCACCGCCTTGGGCTTGAGCTTGGCCAGCTCGGCCGCGCGCTCGGCGGCATCGGAGCCGTCGTTCTTGATGGCGACGCTGCCGACCATCTTGTCGCCGCGCTCCGCGATGAATTTCTGCGTGCTCTCCATCGCCGAGCGCGCGCCGGGGTTGTCGTTGTGCGCGAAGGCGATGCGCGAGAGGCCGATGGTGAACAGGTGGTTCACGATGCGGCTGTATTCCTCGTCGAAGCTGATGCGCACCGGAAAGCCGTATTCGGTGAACTTCACCACCGGGCCCGCGCCGGTGTACGCGCCGACGATGGGAATCTTCAGTTCGTTGGCCGCCTTGATCGCGCCCGCGGCCGACGAGGTGCCGATGGGCATCAGCACGCCGACGGCGCCGTCGCGGGCGAAGGCCTTGACGTTCTCGGCGCCCTTGGCGGGGTCGTACGCGTCGTCGAGCTGGCGCAACTCGATCGGCCGGCCGTTGACGCCGCCGTTCGCGTTCAGCGTGGTGAACATGGCACGGATGCCGACCAGCGGCTCGGTCGACAGCGACGCGAGCGGGCCGGTCTGCACGTAGGTCTGGCCGATCAGCAGGGGTTTGGCGGTCTGCGCATGCGCCGAAGCAGACAGCCCAAGGATAAAAGCTGCGAAGGCCGAGGCCAGGAATTGAATCTTTTTGTGTGTCATGGTCACAAACTGTTAACAAACCTATCTTAAGGCGCGAGCCCTCCCGGGTAAATCGATCTCCGGTTGCGATGCGGGAAATACTGTATAAAAATACAGTTAACACTCCTGATCATGGGCCTCCCTTTCCTCGACTCCTTTTCCGCCGCCGCAGGCCGTGGCGTCTGGCATGCCGACGAACTCGGCCTGGCCGACGCGCAGGTCGTCGCGACCGGCCACGCCGCGCTCGACGCCGAATTGCCCGGCGGCGGCTGGCCGGTCGGCGCGATGACGGAGCTGCTGCAAAGCGCGCCTGAAGCGCATGTCTGGCGGCTGCTGCTGCCCGCGCTGGCGCAGGCAGTGGAGACGCGCGGCGGGCCGGTGGTGCTGATCGGCGCGCCTTACGAACCCTGCGGGCCCTCGCTCGCGGCGCAGGGCCTGCCGGTGGAAGCGCTGATGTGGGTCAAGAGCGACGCGCCGGCCGCGCGGCTGTGGGCCTGCGAGCAGGCGCTGCGCTGCGCGGACGTGGCTGCCGTGCTGGCATGGCTGCCGCAGGCGCGGGTGGGCGAATTGCGGCGGCTGCAGCTGGCGGCCGCCCAGCATGACGTGCTGCTCTTCGTGTGCAGGCCCGAGTCGGCCGCGCAAGGGGCCTCGCCTGCGCGGTTGCGGCTTCAGGTGGAGAGCTGCGCAGCCGATGCATCGCAGATCGAACTGCGCATCTTGAAGCGCCGCGGTCCGCCGCTGGCGGCGCCGGTGATGCTGCCGGCACGCAACGAACGCATGACGGCGCTGCTGGCCGCGGCCCGGCTGCGCCGCAAGCTGCGTCTGCAGCAATTGGGCACCGTGCCGGTCGGCGAAACAGCAACGTCCGCGACCGTGGTGCGCATCGACGCATGGAAGGGAGGCCCCCATGCACTGGATCGCATTGCGGTGGTCGCTTGAAGCCGGCGCGCCCGACGCACCGCAGCTGCCCACGCCCGAAGCGCTGGGCTGGTGGGCGCTGGAATACACGCCGCACGTCGCCTGGCAGGACGAGGCGCTGATGCTCGAAGTCTCGGCCTGCGAGCGCCTGTGGGGTGGGCGGCTCCAGCTGATGCGCCAACTGGTCGCCGCCAACCCTGCGCCCGACGTGCGCATGCTCGGCGCGCAAGGTTCCACGAGCCTGATCGCGCTCGCGCGGTTGCGCATGTTCGAGCGGCAGGAAGAGCGCCCGAAGGACGTACCGGCCGGCCTGCCGCTGGACACGCTGACCGCCGCGCGCCCCCATCTCGACCTGCTCGCCCGCTTGGGTTGCCGCACCTGGGGCGATGTGGCCGCCTTGCCGCGCGGCGGCCTCACGCGGCGCTTCGGCACCCAACTGCGCGCAGCACTCGACACGGCCTGGGGCCTGCGCCCCGAAAGCCACAACTGGCTCACGCTGCCCGACGTGTTCGAGCAGAAGCTGGAGCTGCCCGCGCTCGCCGAGACCGCGCCCGAGCTCATGTGGTCTGCCAACCGGCTGCTCTCGGCGCTGCAGATCTGGCTGCGCGCCCGCCAGCGCGGCGCGCGCGCGCTCGAGCTGCAATGGACGCTCGACCTCAAGCGCTTCAACGGCGTGAACCTGCCGCCGCACCAGCAGGTCACCGTGCGCACGGCCGAGCCCACGCAGGACCTCGCGCACCTGCGCCGCCTGCTGTCGGAAAAGCTCGCCCTCACCACGCTCGCGGCGCCCGCGAGCTGGCTGCGGCTGCGTACGCTCGAAACCGATCCGTGGGCCGGCGCCAGCACCAGCTTCTTGCCCGAGGACAACCGCAAGGGCGACAAGCTGCACGAGATGGTCGAGCGCCTGAGCGTGCGGCTCGGTGCGCACCAGGTGGTGGTGCCTTGCGCGCGGGCCGACCACCGGCCCGAGCGCAAGCAGGCGTGGCGCCCTGCGCTGCAGAAGGCCGTGCCCGACAAGGCCCGCAAGCAAGCGAAGGCCGCGACTTCTCAGTCGCAGCAGCCCGATGCGATCTATCCGCCATGGCTGCTGCCCGAACCCCTGCTGCTCGAGATGGACGGCGAGCGCCCGTGCTACCGCGGCCCGCTCAGCAAGCTGATCGGCCCGCAGCGCGTCGAGGCCGGCTGGTGGGGCGGCAAGGAAGACGGCGGCCAGCCGGCGATGCGCGACTATTACGTGGCGGAAAGCCCCGAGGCGGGGCTCGTGTGGATCTTTCGCGAACGGCCCTCGGCGCGGTTTTCTTCGGGCGAGGTGCGCTGGTATCTGCAGGGGTTCTATGCCTGACCTGAGCGCCAAGGAAGAGCGCAAACGCCAGCCGGCCAAGGTGCATGCACTGCCGGTGCCGTTGCGCAAGAACACCGTGGCGAAGCTGCCGGACTATGCCGAGCTGCACTGCCTCACGAACTTCAGCTTCCAGCGCGGCGCGTCGACGCCCGAGGAAGTGGTCGAGCGCGCGTACCAGCTGGGGTATGCGGCGTTGGCGATCACCGACGAGTGCTCGGTGGCCGGCATCGTGCGTGCCTACGTCTGCAGGCGCGACATGGAACGCACGCTCGACGAATACGAACGCGAGAACCCCGACGAGCCGCCGATCCCGCGCAACCTCGATTTCCGCCTGCTGTTCGGCAGCGAGTTCCGCTTCGAGCGCTTCAGGCTCGTGGTGATCGCCAACGATACCGAGGGCTGGGGCAACCTCTGCGAGTTCATCACCGCCGCACGCAACACCGAGTTGCCCAAGGGCGAGTACCGCGTGAGCTGGGAGGACAGCGATGTGGCTTCGCTGCAGGACTGCCAGGTGCTCTTCGTGCCGCATCGCAACCCGGGCGGCGCGATGGATGTCGCCACGCTGCATGAAGACCTGCTGGCCGCCAAGGCGCTTTACGCAGACAACCTCTGGCTGGCCGTGGAAATGCTCAACGAACTCGACGACGACCTGTGGTTCGTCACGTTGATGCAGGCGAGCGAGCAGACAGGCGTGCCGCTCGTGGCGGCGGGTGATGTGCACATGCATGCGCGTTCATGCAAGCCGATGCATGACGTGCTGACGGCCGTGCGCGAAGGCAGGACCGTGGCCGAGTGCGGTTTTGCGCTGCAGTCGAATGCCGAGCGGCATCTGCGGCAGCGGGTTCGACTCGCCGAGCTTTACTTGCCCGGGATGCTGGCGAATACGCTGGTGGTGGCCGAGCGGTGCAGGTTCGATCCGGCGGTGATCCGGGAGAACTACAAGTACCCGCTTGAAACCGTGGGCAGCAGCGAGACGGCTGCGCAAACGCTGGTGCGAAAGACGTGGGAGGGGGCACTCAAACAATATCCGCTCGAAAGGTATGCCTCGGGCATTCCCGAGGTTGTTTGCCGGCAAGTTCAGAAGGAACTGAACCTGATCCTCGAACTTGAATACGAGATGTTCTTCCTCACGGTGGAAGACATCGTGCGCTTTGCCAAGTCGCAGAACATCCTTTGCCAAGGGCGTGGCTCATCGGCCAATTCAGCGGTCTGCTACTGCCTTGGCATCACTGCGATCAATCCAGAGAAGGGCCATCTGCTGTTCGAGCGTTTCCTGAGTCGCCATCGGCACGAACCACCCGACATCGATGTCGACTTCGAACACCAGCGCCGCGAAGAAGTCATCCAGTACATCTACGAGAAATACGGCCGCGAGCGCGCCGCCATCGCCGCCGTCGTCATCTGCTATCGCTCCCGCAGTGCGTTGCGCGACGTAGGCAAGGCCATCGGCATCGACGAGCGGCTGGTCGACGAATTCGCCAAGGACCACTACTGGTTCGACGATGCCGTGCTCGGCGAACAGTTGAATGCCGCATGCGAACGCGTGGGCGTGAAGGAAGACGAACTCAAGCTCGTCCAGTGGATCGAGATGACGCAGCGGCTCAAGGGCTTTCCGCGCCACCTGAGCCAGCACGTGGGCGGCTTCGTGCTCACGCACACCAGGCTCACGCGGCTGGTGCCGGTCGAGAAGGCGTCGATGAAAGACCGCTCCGTCATCCAGTGGGAAAAGGACGATCTCGAAGCCATGGGCATGCTCAAGGTCGACGTGCTCGCGCTCGGCATGCTCAGCGCGATTCGCCGCGGGCTCGACCACATGAACCGTTGGCGGGGCTCGATGGTAGAGATGCACCACATCCCCAACAACGACCAGAAAGTGTTCGACATGATCTGCGACGCCGACACCATCGGCGTGTTCCAGATCGAGAGCAGGGCGCAGATGTCGATGCTGCCGCGCCTGAAGCCGCGCACTTATGAAGACTTGGTGATCGAGGTGGCGATCGTGCGGCCGGGGCCCATTCAGGGCGGCATGGTCCACCCATATCTCAAGCAGCGCGAGCGGGTGGCCAAGGGATTGGCGATCACTTACGAAAAGGAAGAACTTCGGCCTGCCTTGGAGCGCACGCTGGGCATTCCGATCTTCCAGGAGCAGGTGATGCAGATCGCCATGATCGCGGCCAAGTTCAGCGCCGACGAGGCCGATCAACTGCGGCGCGCGATGGCGGCATGGAAGCGCAAGGGCGGGCTCGACAAGTTCCACGACAAGCTCGTGAACGGCATGGTTGCCAACGAGTACAAGGCCGAATTCGCCGAAGCCATCTTCAAGCAGATCCTCGGCTTCGGCGACTACGGTTTCCCCGAAAGCCACGCCGCGAGCTTCGCGCTGCTGGTCACCGTGAGCAGCTGGCTCAAGAACTACGAGCCCGCCTGCTTTCTCGCGGCGCTGCTCGACTCCCAACCCATGGGCTTCTACAGCCCCTCGCAGCTGGTGCAGGACGCGCGCAGGCACGGCGTCGAGGTGCGGCCGGTCGATGTCACGCACAGCGATTTCGACACCACGCTCGAACCCCGCGCCTCCGGTGCACCGCGCATGCCCTCGGGCACCGACGCGCGCTACGCCGAGCGCTTGGGCAACGAGAACCAGCCCGCGGTGCGGCTCGGGCTGAACCGCATTTCAGGCCTTTCCAAACAAGGCGTCGAACGCCTGCTGAAAGCCCGTGCGCAAACGCCCTTCACCAGCACCGAAGACCTCGCCCTGCGCGCCGAACTCGACGGCAAGGACATGGCCGCGCTAGCCGCGGCCGATGCGCTGATGTCGCTCTCGGGCCATCGGCGCCAGCAGGTGTGGGACGCCACCGCGCAGCATCGTTCGCCGGCCCTGCTCAAGGACGTGCCGATCAACGAGCAGGTGCTGCTGTTGCCCGCGGCGCCCGAAGGCGAGGAGATCGTCGGCGACTACGTCGCGCTCGGCCTCACGCTGCGTCGCCATCCGCTGGCGCTGCTGCGTCCGCGCCTGGCGCGCATGAAGCTCATGAGCGCGGAGGAACTGCGCGCGCAGCCCACCGGCCGCACCGTGCGCGCCTGCGGCATCGTCAAGGGACGCCAGCGGCCCGGAACGGCCAACGGCACCATCTTCGTCACGCTGGAGGACGAGACCGGCAACGTCAACGTGATCGTCTGGAACCATGTCATCGAGGCGTGGCGCGAGCCCTTGCTGAAGTCGCACCTGCTCGCGGTGCAGGGCACCTGGCAGCGCGACGACGACAGCGGCGGCAAGGTGCAGCATCTCGTCGCCACCGGCTTCAAGGACCTGACGCCGCTCATGGGCCGGCTCGCGCAGAGCAACACCAGCCGCGACTTCCATTGACCGGCACAACCGCGATGGATGAAACCGATCGTTCCACGCCTCGCGCCTTCCCCGACTTTTCGCTAACCTGTTCCTCATGTCCGCACTCGCCTTAGACCGTGACCCCCTTGTCGCCACGCCGATCGGTCCGCCGCCGCCGGCGCCTGACGTGCCGATTCCCGTGCAGCCTCCACCGCCGCCACCCGACGGGGACCCGCCGCCGGTCGTGCCGCCGGTCACCGATCCCGGATTTCCAGCACCCGTGGTGGAGCCGCCGCCGATGCAGGTGGCCGCCTCGGCGCCATTCGGCAAGCTGCATGCGCGGCGCCTGCGCGAGATCTATCGCTCGGCCGGCTGGCCGTGCTGCGACGCCATCGAGGTCGAGCTGCTGGCCGGCGGATTCCTCGAACGCGTGCGCACGGCGCATGGCCACGAAACCTTGCGCGTGACCGATGCCGGCATCGCCCGCATCGCGACCACGCTCACCATCAACCGCGCGGCGCTGACGCCGCACGAGGCGCTGGTCGAGCGCGTGGCGCGCGAGATGACGCGCGGCGGCCGCATCGCATGGCGCGGCCTCGGGCTGCGCGCGCGCCTGCCGCCGCTGGAAGAGGGCGGCAAGCCGCGCTGGTGCATGGCACGGCCCGATGTCTTTTCGATCCGCAACACCAGCGTCGAGGCCTATGCGCACCCGATCGTCCACGAGGTGAAAGTCAGCCGCGCCGACCTGCTGGGCGACCTGCGCAAGCCCGACAAGCGCGCGGCCTACCTCGTCCTGGGCGGCGAGTGCTGGTACGTGCTGGGCAACGATGCGCGCGGACGCTGCATCGCCACGCCCGAGGAGGTTCCGGCGGAATGCGGTGTGCTGGTGCTCGATGGCGATCGCCTCGTGGTGGCCCGCGCCGCGGTGCATCGCGCCTTCGACCGCATCCGTTCGCGGTGTGGCTGGCGCTGGCCAAGGCACAGCCGATTTCAGGCTTTGAAGACGACGTGCAGGACCTGCTGATCTAGCTGGCGGATCAGCGCCGGATCAGGTGACGGCTTCGTAGCTCCGGTGCGCGATGGCGACCACGTCGCCGGGCTGGAACTGGCTTGCCATCTGGCGCATGGCTTCTTCGCGGTCTTCGGTGCTTGCAGACGCATCGAAGACCTGGTCACTGATCTCGAGGATGTCGCGAACGATGCGCTCGTGGCGGTAGTAGGCGAGGGCGACCGGGTCGATGTCCGCCGCGCCGTAGCCTTGGTAGAACTGCGCCTCTTCCAGCGGCTGATTCCAGACGTGGCCGACACCGCCGCCGATGAACATCAGGTCGCGCTCCTTCGGCGCGAGGACGAGCGTGTCCCAGTCGACGATGGCCAGTCGGTCGTCATCGCCCAGCAGCACATTGCCCGCGTGGATGTCGGCATGGCACACGACCTGCGGCAATGCCTTCTCCAGCAGGATCGACGCAAGCTGCTCGCTGCGATAGACCAGCGTGTCGATCTCCTCGTCATGCTGCCCCCAGAAGGCGTGGAACCGCTGGACGATGGCGTCGCCCACGAAGCCGTTGATGAAGCGGCGCTGGTAGCGCCTGACGCCTTCGCGCCAGTGGTGCGCGTAGGTTTCCTTGGGGATGCTTGCGAGCAATTCGGGCGGCAGTTCGGCGCGATGAACGGCGCTCAGCGCTGCGCCGAGAGCGGTCCATTGCGCGGCCGTCAAAGCACGTTCGAATCCGTTCTGGCCTTCGAAGAAGGGATAGAGCATCCAATCGAAGCCTTGGCGCTGCACGCTGAGCTGATGGTCCGTTGTTGGCAACGGCGCCATCACTGCGGCGATGCCTTTGTCGTAGTGGAGAAAGGCCGGCACCGCAACGGCCGACTTCCCGAAATCGCCACTGCGCAGTTTCAGGAAGTACGCCGTGCCGTCGTTCGCCTGCACGCGGAAGACCGCGGAGTGGACGTCCGCGCCCAGTGGAAGGAATTCAGTGTGCGTCGCCTGGAGGCCGTAGGTCTCGGCGAGGCACTTTTGGATGGCGTCGTGGGCGATATCGGGTGGTGTCAGCATGCGGCGGTGATGGCGTTCGTTCGATGGGCGCCGAAAATTGTCTCACCCGATAAGGCCACGAAAGCTGACTTCCCTGTGTCAGACGCTGTCTTCTTCGTCGGCCTCGTAGGTGCCCAGCACCTGGTGCTCGACGGGATGCGAAGTGAACGAGCGCACGAGCAGGAATTTCCTCACGCGCCACGGGATCGGCGGCAGGCTCATCGGATAGGCCGCGCCCTCGGTTCTTCGGGCGATGGTGATGTGCGGCGTGAACGTCGGCGTTTCCGTGACGATGCCCGCCTTCTGCACAGCGCGGCCGATATCGGCATGCAGCGTGCGCAAGGCGCCGTGCTCGGCGGGCTGCAGCACCGCGATGTCGTTGCGCCATGTGCGCGAGCTGTCCAGCACGAGGTTCATGGGCTGCACCCGGACCTGGGCGAGCGCTTCGCACAGCTGTTTTTCGACAGCCTTGGGTTGGTCGCCGAAACAGTGGAGCGTCAGGTGCAGTCGCGGGCCGCGAGGAAAGTAGTGGCCCTTGGGCCAGATCCAGTCCTTGCGGTGCGCTTCGATCGCCGTCTGCACCTCGGGCTCGGGAAACAGCGCGATGAGAAGGTGCCGCTGCCGCTCGAAAGAGGGGGATTCCCAGTCAGGTTCCGGATCGTTCGGAAAAACATCGCCACGGTTGAAATCGTCCATTGCAGTTCTCCTGGAGAAAGAAGGATGAAAAGGCGGGTTCAGGATTCCGACGGCCACCAATGCTCGGCCGTCGTCCGGATGACGCGCGCCGCCTGAACGCGGACGTCATCCATGTCATTGCTGCTGTCGCCATGGCCGTGTTCCCGGACCACGCGGAAGGGCCAGGTGGAGATCCGGCCTGTACGCTCCCGCGGCTGCATCGGGTGCCGCCTTGCGGAAGAGAAAAAAAGAACCTGCGCAGAGGGCGCAGGCGGATTGGCGGTGGTCATGGAGTCGCCTCGAAGTTGTTCTTGGAGACGATCCATTCTAGAGAAAAGACTGTATTTATGTACAGTATTTTTGCGACCTATTCCGAATCGTTACCGAGCAGGGCGCCGAGGTCGATCGCGGCCGCCATTGCCCGGTAGCCGGCGTCGCCAGGGTGCAGGTGATCGCCCGAATCCATCGCCGCCTTCAGGCGGGTCGGGCGGGCCGGATCGCGCAGCAGCGCATCGAAATCGACCACCGCATCGAACGCGCCGCTTTCGCGAATCCAGCGGTTCACGGCCTGGCGCACCTTGTCCTTCTCGGGCGAGTGGTGGCCCTCGAGGCCGGTGCCTTCCAGCGCGCGCTCGTTGGGCGTGATCGTGCCGGCCGCGATGCGCACGTTGTGGGCGCGGGCCATCGCGATCAGTTGACGGAATCCCTGGATCAATTCTTCCGCGCGCATCGCCGGCTCCTGCGGCGCGAAGGGGCCGCCAGGCCAGCCGATGTCATTGGTGCCCAGCAGCACGATGACCGCGTGCACGCCTGGCTGCGCGAACACGTCGCGCCCGGCGCGTTCGAGCCCGGCGCGGCCCATGCCGTCTTTCAGCAGCCGGCCGCCCGAGATGCCCGCATTGAGCACGCCGACGCCGCGCGGGGCCAGGCGCTCGGCCAGGGCATCGGGCCAGCGCGTGTTGGCGCCGGGCGTGGAGCCGTTGCCGTCGGTGATCGAGTCGCCCAGCGCAACGACGGTGACTGGCGGCTTGGGCGTTTCGACGATCAACCCGCTGACGTAGACGCGCGTGCTCCATTGCGAGGCTGCGGCCGGCAGGCGGGCTGCGCTGGTCAGGTCGCCGCTGGCGACGTAGGCCGTCTCGCGCGCATCGAAATGAAATCCCGCAGGCTGGCTGGGCTTGGGCAAATAGAGCGACACCGCGACCTCGCTGAGCGCGGGCAGCGGCAGGTCGACGGGGTCGCTGACCAGCCGCGCGCCCGGCGGCACGGTCACGTCGGCCTGACCGCCGAAGCGCAGCACGCGGTCGGTGCCTTCGACGATGGCAGAGCCTTCGCCATGCCGCGCCACGCGGGCCGCGCCGATGTACAGCGGCGTCGTGCCGCCTTCGTTGTTGATCACCACGCGCAGCTTCGCGCCGCCGATGCTCAGGCGCGCCACCTGGCGGATCGTCTGCTTGTTGAACTGGAAGGGCAGGCCGCTGGGCAGCACGAAGTCGCCGCCCCAGATCGGCTGGGTGCTGGCCATCCAGCTGGGGCTCCAGTACGCGGTTGCGGGCGGTGTCGCCTGGGCCACCGATGCGGCGGTGAGGCCCGCGAGGGTCAGCGCCGCTGCGCCATGTTTGAGGATCGATCCGAGGCCAGTTGCAGTCATGTTCATGTCCTTGAAAGTGAAGCGAGGCCTCGACTTTCTTCCATGCCGGTTCGGATGGGTAGATGGCAAAATCGCATCCAGCACATTCCAAACTCGAATACATCATGGACACCTTGCGCGCGCTCTCGGCCTTCGTGCACAGCGTCGAGTCGGGGAGCCTCTCGGGCGCGGCCCGTGCGCTCGACACGACCCAGCCCACCATCAGCAAGCTGGTCGCGGGCTTGGAGCAGTCGCTCGGCGTTCGCCTGTTGCGCCGCGGCGCCACCGGCCTGAGCCTCACTGAAGAAGGGCAGCGCTTTCACGAGCGCGCCCGCCGCGTGCTGGAGGATTACGGCGATGCGGTGGCCGATGCGCGCGAACAGGTGCAGCAACCGCAGGGCCTGCTGCGCGTGAGCGCGCCTGTCACCATGGGGCAGCGGCACCTCAACGCGATGGCGGTCGAGTTCCTGCGGCTCTACCCCGACATCGAACTCGAACTGGTGCTCGACGACCGCTTCGTCGATCCGCGCGAGGAGCGCATCGATGTGTCACTGCGCGTGGGCGGCGCGCTGCCGCCGGACCTGGTCGCGAAGCACCTCGGCTCGTGGCCCCGCGTGCTCGTCGCCTCACCGGACTACGTGGCCGCGCGCGGCAAACCCCGCAAGCCGCAGGACCTGCTCTCGCACGACTACATCCGCTACGCCGCGGGCGACGACGGCGTTCTCCTGCAAGGGCCCGAAGGCACGGTGACCGTGCCGGTGCGCAGCCGCTACCGCGTGAACAACGCGGTGGCCATGCTCGACAGCGTGCTCGGCGGCGGCGGCATTTCGCTGCAACCTACGTGGATGGTGGCCGACCATCTGGCCGATGGCAGCCTGGTGCGCGTGCTCGCGCGCCACACGGGGCCGGCGCAGGAGGTGCACCTGCTCTACGCCCCACGCCGCCACCAGCCGCTGCGTGTGCGCGTGCTGGTGGACTTCCTGGCAGAGCGCGTGGCGCAACTGCCGGGGGCGAGCCGTCAGTTGAGCGGCAGGCGCAGGTAGGTGCCGCGCAGCGGTTCCTGGCCCGCTCCGGGCTTGCTCCAGTCGCACACGCCGCTCGGGAAGATCGTCTGCAGCCGCGCGAGGTCGGCGCCGGCAATCGTCACCGGGTAGTCCGCAGCGTTGACCGGCTTGAGCTGGCACTTGAGCACGTCGTTCACCAGCGGCGAGCCGGCCACGATGCGCGGCGTGCTGAAGCGCGGGTAGATCACGTTGCACTTCGCGGCCGGGTCCTGCGATGCGCTCATCCGCCTCGAGAAACGCGGACTGACGGTGCTCGACCTGGGCGGCCTCGTGAACTACAAGGCCATCGACACCGGCGCACCGCCCGTGCGGTGCGCCTGAACTGCATCACTCCAGGCGCACTTCGAAGTACGCCTCGTCGGCCTCTCCCAGGGCGCGAAAGCCCGCTGTCTTCGCCGCTTCGTAGGCCTTGGCCCAGCTCGCGGCCAGGGCGATCTCGTCCTTGGTGAGTTCGTCGGCGCTGGATTCGCTGGCGTTCTCGAACGCCTTCAGGGCCTGCTCGACGTTGTCGCCCAGCAGCTTGTCGAGCTCGCGGCGAAATCGGGTCTCCGCGGTGGCGATGACGTCGGACGGGGCATCGGGGAAATCGATCAGGTTCACGGTGTAGCTCATGGGCGGCATGCTACGTGATGGCCGTGACGCGCAATGGCGCAACCGCGGGATTCCACCAAGTTTTTGCATGCACCACTGCGGCGCATACTGCGCCAAACCCACATGAAGACCCCTTCGGGGTCCAGGGCGACTGTCAGGAGACACGCATTGCAGCGAACCGACATTGCCAACCCGGCCTATTTCCACAAGGTCGTCGATTGCCAGTACGCCTGTCCGGCGCACACCCCCGTCCCCGAGTACATCCGCATGATCGCGCAGCGCCGCTATGGCGACGCGTACATGATCAACTGGGCCTCCAACGTCTTCCCGGGCATCCTCGGGCGCACCTGCGACCGGCCCTGCGAACCGGCCTGCCGGCGCGGGCGGGTGGAGGAAAGCAATGCCCAGGCGCCCGAGCCGGTGGCCATCTGCCGGCTCAAGCGCGTGGCGGCCGACATGAAGGAGGACGTGCGTGAGCGCATGCCCAAGAGCGCGCCGAAGAACGGCCAGCGCGTCGCCTGCGTCGGCGCGGGGCCGGCCTCGCTCACCGTGGCGCGCGACCTGGCGCCGCTCGGCTATGAAGTGACGGTGTTCGACAGCGAGGCCAAGTCCGGCGGTTTCATCCGCACGCAGATCCCGCGCTTCCGGCTGCCGGAATCGGTGATCGACGAGGAGACGGGCTACGTGCTCGACCTGGGCGTCGAGTTTCGCGGCGGCGAGCGCATCGACTCGATGAAGGCGCTGATGGCCGAAGGGTGGGACGCCATCTTCATCGGCTGCGGCGCGCCGCGCGGGCGCGACCTCGACGTGCCCGGCCGCAAGGAGGCGGCGGCCAGCATCCACATCGGCATCGACTGGCTCAACTCCGTGTCCTTCGGCCACATCACGAGCATCGGCCGGCGCGTGATCGTGCTGGGCGGCGGCAACACGGCGATGGACTGCTGCCGCTCGGCACGGCGCCTGGGCGGCACCGACGTGAAGGTCATCGTGCGCAGCGGCTTCGAGGAGATGAAGGCCTCGCCCTGGGAGAAGGAAGACGCGCAGCACGAAGGCATTCCGATCATCAACTTCCACGTGCCCAAGGCCTTCGTGCATGACCAGGGCCAGCTGCAGGGCATGACCTTCGAGGTCGTCCGCGCCGAGTACGACGACAAGGGCCGCCGCACGCTGGTGCCCACCGGCGAGCCGGACGCTTTCTTCGAATGCGACGAAGTGCTGGTCGCCGTCGGTCAGGAAAACGCCTTCCCCTGGATCGAGCGCGACAGCGGCATCGCCTTCGACAAGTGGGGCCTGCCGACGCTGGACAAGAACACCTTCCAGTCGACGGTCCCCAACGTGTTCTTCGGCGGCGATGCGGCCTTCGGCCCCAAGAACATCATCACGGCCGTGGCCCACGGCCATGAGGCGGCTGTTTCGATCGACAAGCTGCTGCGCGCCGAGCCGGTGTACGTGCGCCCCGCGCCCATGACCAACCTGGTGTCGCAGAAGATGGGCATCCACGAGTGGAGCTACGACAACGACACCTCCAACGACCTGCGCTACAAGGTGCCATGGGCCAAGGCCGAGACGGCGCTCGCGAGCATCCGCGTGGAGGTGGAACTGGGCTTCGACGCCGCCACCGCCTTCAAGGAGGCCGAGCGGTGCCTGAACTGCGATGTGCAGACCGTGTTCACCGAACCCGCCTGCATCGAGTGCGATGCCTGCGTGGACATCTGCCCGATGGACTGCATCAGCTTCACCGCCAATGGCGAGGAGGCCGAACTGCGCACGCGCCTGAAGGCACCGGCGTTGAACCTGACGCAGGACCTGTACGTGTCCGGCGGGCTCAAGACGGGCCGCGTGATGGTGAAGGACGAAGACGTCTGCCTGCACTGCGGCCTGTGCGCCGAGCGCTGCCCCACCGGCGCGTGGGACATGCAGAAGTTCCTGCTGAAGATGACGCCTGCGGGGCAGGGAGTGGTGGCATGAGCGTCACGCCGCAGATCGAAGGCATCAACGACTTCGTCATCAAGTTCGCCAACGTCAACGGCTCGGGCTCGGCCTCGGCCAACGAACTGTTCGCCAAGGCCATCCTGCGCATGGGCGTGCCGGTGAGCCCGCGCAACATTTTCCCGAGCAACATCCAGGGCCTGCCGACCTGGTACGAGGTGCGCGTGACCGAAGCGGGCCACCTCGGGCGGCGCGGCGGCACCGACATGATGGTGGCGATGAACCCGCAGACCTGGGACGCCGACGTGGCCGAACTGGCCCCCGGCGGCTACCTCTTCTACGACAGCACGCGGCCGCTGCCGCCCTCGAAGTTCCGCGACGACATCCGCGTGATCGGCATGCCGCTCACCGAGATCTGCAACGCGGTCTATCAGGACCCGCGCCAGCGGCAGCTCTTCAAGAACATCGTCTACGTGGGCGCGCTGGCCATCCTGCTGGGCATCGAACCCGAAGTGGTCGAGAAGCTGTTCGGCGAGCAGTACAAGGGCAAGGAAAAGCTGCTGGCCTCCAACGTGCAGGCACTTCACCTGGGCTGCGATTTCGCACGCGAGAACCTGCGCGAACCGATGGGGCTCAAGGTGCGGCGCGCCGACCGCGTGGGCAACCGCATCTTCGTGGACGGCAACAGCGCCGCGGCGCTGGGCTGCGTGTACGGCGGCGCGACGGTCGCGGCCTGGTATCCGATCACGCCGTCGTCCTCGGTGGCCGAGGCCTTCCAGAAGTACTGCACCAAGTTCCGCGTGGACCCTGCCACCGGCCAGCACCGCTTTGCCATCGTGCAGGCCGAAGACGAGCTGGCCTCCATCGGCATGGTGGTGGGCGCCGGATGGAACGGCGCGCGGGCTTTCACGCCGACTTCGGGGCCGGGCATTTCGCTGATGAGCGAGTTCATCGGCCTGGCCTACTTCGCGGAGATTCCGGTCACGCTCATCAACGTGCAGCGCGGCGGACCCTCGACGGGCATGCCCACGCGCACGCAGCAGGCCGACATCCTCGCGTGCGCCTACGCCTCGCACGGCGACACCAAGCATGTGCTGCTGTTCCCCGAAGACCCGCACGAATGCTTCGAGCACGCCGCGGCCGCGCTGGACCTGGCCGACCGGCTGCAGACGCCGGTGTTTCTCATGACCGACCTGGACATCGGCATGAACCAGCGCCTTTGCGAACCCTTTGCGTGGGACGACGCCAAGGCCTACGACCGCGGCAAGGTCATGACCGCCGAAGAGCTGGAGGCGGGCCGCGACTTCGGCCGCTACAAGGACGTGGACGGCGACGGCATTCCCTGGCGCACGCTGCCGGGCACGCACCCGACCAAGGGCAGCTATTTCACCCGCGGCACCACGCGCGATGCCTACGCCCGGTATTCGGAGCGCGGGGCGGATTACATCTACAACGTGGAGCGGCTGCTCAAGAAGTTCGCCACCGCGGCTACGCTGGTGCCCCAGCCGGTGCTGCGGCCGGCCGCGAAAAAGACCGACCTGGGCGTGATCTATTTCGGCTCGACCAGCCCCTCGATGCACGAGGCCCTGGAGGCACTGGAAGAAGAGGGCATCCACCTCGATGCGCTGCGGTTGCGCGCCTTTCCGTTCCCCGACAGCGTGGCGCAGTTCCTCGCCGCGCACCGGCAGGTGTTCGTGGTCGAGCAGAACCGCGATGCGCAGATGCGCAGCCTGCTGGTCAACGAGCTGGAGTTCGATCCGGCCCGGCTGGTGCGCGTGCTGCACTTCGACGGCACGCCGATCACGGCGCGCTTCATCGGCCAGGCCATCGCCGCGCATGTGCACAAGACGCAGGCTTCCCGCGCCGTCACAGACACGAAGGAATCCGCATGACCTACCTCGCCAAGCCACGGCTGCACCATCCGACGCTGGCCACCAACAAGGTCGGCTACAAGCGGCGCGACTACGAGGGCAAGATCTCCACGCTGTGCGCCGGCTGCGGCCACGACTCGATTTCCGCCGCCATCATCGAGGCCTGCTGGGAGCTGGACATCGAGCCGCACCGCGTGGCCAAGCTCTCGGGCATCGGCTGCAGCTCCAAGACGCCGGACTACTTCCTGGGTGCCTCGCATGGCTTCAACACCGTGCACGGCCGCATGCCCAGCGTGCTGACCGGCGCGAACCTGGCCAATCGCGACCTGCTGTACCTGGGCGTGTCGGGTGACGGCGATTCGGCCTCCATCGGCCTCGGCCAGTTCGCGCACGCCATGCGGCGCGGCGTGCGCATGGCCTACATCGTGGAGAACAACGGCGTCTACGGCCTCACCAAGGGCCAGTTCTCGGCCACCGCCGACCAGGGCTCCAAGAGCAAGAAGGGCGTGGTCAACACCGACAACCCGGTGGACCTGGTGGCATTGGCGCTCCAACTGGGCGCGAGCTACGTGGGGCGCGGCTTCTCGGGCAACAAGGCGCAGCTGGTGCCGCTCATCAAGGGCGCGATCAGCCACGGCGGCTCGGCCTTCATCGACGTGATCAGCCCCTGCGTGGCCTTCAACAACCACCCGGGCAGCACCAAGAGCTACGACTACGTGCGCGAGCACAACGAGGCGGTCAGCCGCATCGACTTCATCAGCGGGCGCGAGGAAATCACCGCCGACATCGGCCCGGGCGAGGTGATGGACGTGCGCCAGCACGACGGCACGCTGCTGCGGCTGCGCAGCCTGCACCCCGACTACAACCCCGGCGACCGCTACGCCGCCATGGCCTACATGCAGCGCCACCATGCGATGGGGGAGGTGGTGACCGGCTTGCTCTACGTCGATCCGCTGGCCACCGACCTGCACACGGCGCTCAACACCTGCGACCGGCCGCTCAACGCGCTGGACGCGGACCCGCTGTGCCCCGGCGCCAAGGCGCTGGAGCGCCTCAACGACTCCTTGCGCTGAGCAAGGGGCGGCAGCACCATTGGCCGTACTTCCGGAGGGCCCACCATGGCCGAGCGCACCGTTTTCCAGTCCGTCTCGCGCAAGCACGTGATCAGCCTCGGGCCGCAGGCCAGCGTGCGCGACGCCGCCTGCGTGATGACGCGCGCCAACTGCGGCAGCGTGCTCGTCATGGAACTGCCTGACACGCTCGTGGGCATCCTCACCGAACGCGACCTGATGACCCGTGTGCTCGCCAAGGGCCTCGACCCCGACCGCACGCCGGTGCGCGAGGTCATGACGCCCAACCCGATCTGCGTGCCGCCGGAGACGCTGGTGTCCGATGCCGTCGTGCTGATGCTGGAGCGGGGCTTTCGCCACCTGCCGCTGGTGGCGGGCGCGAAGATCCTCGGGGTGTTCTCGGTGCGCGATGCGCTGCCGCGGGAAATCGGCACGGCGCTCAGCCAGACGGAATTCAACGAGCAGGTGAACGACGCTTTGGGGTGATGAAAGTCAGGGGCGAGGAAGATCGCTCCGGGCTAGGCGCCGCCACGGCTCGCGAGCGAGACCACCTCCGCCAGCTGCGCCACCTGGTCTTCGTGCAGCACCGCCAGCTGCTCCAGCTTCTTGCGTCCCGCGGCCAGCAGGTGCACCTCGACCTGCCGGCGGTCGGTGCTGCTGGGCTTGCGCTTGACCAGACCCGCTTCTTCGCAGCGCGACACGAGCGCGACCACACCGTGGGGCTGGGCCTGCAGCCGCTCGGCAATCTCGCTGACCGTGGCCCATTCGCGGCCAGGGAACCCTTGGGTGTGCAGCATCAGCTGGTACTGGAGCACCGTGATGCCCTCGGCCCTCGCGGCGTCTTCGCTGAAGCGAAGAAAGCTGCGAAGCCTGAATCTGAAATCGGACAGCGCCTCCAGGTGCTGCTTCCCGACGCTTCCCCGTTGGCTGGCCATTGCGTTTCCAAGTGATGTGCGAACGGAGGGCAATGTAGCAGCGCGGCCCATGCGCCCGAGCCGCCGCGCGGGCATACGTGAGCAGACCGCAGGGCAATGGAGCCGGCCTCGGCAGGATTGGAACAGCCCAATAAATAGGTCGCATGAACAAATCAAGAGACACAACCCTTTCTTTTCACGATTGGTAGCACTCCATTCGAAAGGACCGTGAAAAAGTCGACGGGCCGGTCCACTTTCATCGGCGCGATGTCGCCCAAAAGACATTGCCATTCCTCGCGGGAGCCGCAGCATCCGGCGCCTTCAACAAGAACGAGGAGACATTCATGACCCAGGAACCGGTGCGTCCGATCACCCGCCGCCGCGCGGCCATTGCCATTGCCTGCGCTGCAACCGGCTTTGCTGCACGGCCCGCCTTGGCCGCCACGAGCACGACAGCAGCGACGGCGGCTGCGAAACCCGGCGGCGACATCGTCATCGGCCAGAGCGCGCACCTGAGCGGCCCGCTCGCGCCCACCTTGCGGGCGGTGCTGCGCGGCCAGGAAATGGCGCTGGCCGAGTTCAACCGCAAGGGCGGTGTCGAGGGCAGGAGCGTGAGCCTGGTCACGCTGGACGACGCCTACGACGCGCAGAAAACGGTGTCGAACGCGAAGGAGCTGCTCGCGCGCCCCGACATGGTTGCGCTCTTCGGCCTGACCAACACCGCCGGCGCGGGCGCCGTGCTGCCCCTGCTCGTCGAGAAGAAGGTGCCGCTCGTGGGCGTCTACAGCGGCTCGCCGGTGCTTCGCGCCAAGCACAACCCGTACTTCTTCACGACCATGGCGAGCTACCGCGACGAGGTGGTACAGATGGTGCGCAACCTCGTCACGCTGCACCAGGCCGAGATCGGCCTCGTCTACCAGAACAGCCCGTTCGGGCAGCTGATGGCGCCGGTGGTCGAGGAAACCTGCAAGGAGCTCGGCGCCACGCTGGTGGCCAAGGTGCCGCTCGAAGTCAGCGGCAGCGACGCGGCGGCCGCCGTCGCCACGCTGGCGGCCGCCAAGCCGCGGGCGCTGATCTTCATGTCCTTCGGGCCGTCGATGGTGCCGTTCGTCAAGGCGGCGCGGCAGAAGATCGCGGCGCCCATCTACTGCGTGAGCATCGCCAACTCGCGCCCCCTGATCGAGGCGCTCGGCGACGAGGCCCGTGGCCTGGCCGTCGCGCAGATCGTGCCGTACCCCTTCCGCGCCACGAGCACGCTCACGCGCAGCTACCACGCGGCCATGGCGGCGGCGGACCTCCCGGTCGACTACGACCACTTCTTCGGCTACCTGAACCTCACGGTGCTGCTGGAGGGCCTGAAGCGCGCGGGCAGGGGCGTGACGCCCCAGAAGCTGGTCGCGGCGATGGAGGGCATGCGGATGGCCGACATCGGCGGCTACACGGTCGACTACAGCCCCGAGAACCACCACGGCTCGCATTTCGTCGAGCTGGTGATGGTGGCCCCGGGCGGGCGCTACCTGCGCTGATCGACCAGGGCGAGCGGGCTCCTGCGCCACGCGACGCCCGGCGCCTGCCGCACCAAACGGGACGATGCGTGCGCCACAACGGCGCACGCCGCCGCATGCCACGGCGACTGCGGCACCGGATTTGGTGCGATGCGGCATGAAAGCCGGCTGAAAGGCCTGGCACGGATGTTGCGCAGGGTCTTGCACTGTTCCGCGGCAACGCCGCCGCGGCACTCACAGTGCCTCCGCTAACGACGGCGGACCCGAGCGCACTGCAAGCTTTGTTCAACCAAGGCCGGCAGTACGTCCGTTCCAACCCGATTCGCATCCGTCCCTTGCGGGGGCTCGCCCTGGATTGCCGTCTTTGCGACGGGGTCCATGGCGGACTGACGCATGGCCGGCTGCACGCAGGATCCGACATGAAAATCGCAGTCATTGGCCACGGCATGGTGGGCCACAAGTTTCTAGAGCAACTCCACGAACTCGGCGTTGCCGATGCAGAGGTCACGGTGTTCTGCGAAGAGCCCCGCGCGGCCTACGACCGGGTGCACCTCTCCGAGTTCTTCGCAGGCAAGACCGCCGAAGACCTCTCGCTGGTCGAGCCCGGCTTCTTCGAGCGCAGCGGCTTCACGCTGCGCCTGGCAGCCAAGGCCGTGGCCATCGAGCGCCGCAACAACACGCTCACCACGGCCGAAGGCGAGGTGGTGCCCTACGACAAGCTCGTGCTGGCCACCGGCTCTTCGCCGTTCGTGCCGGCCGTGCCCGGCCGCGACCGCGCCAACTGCTTTGTCTACCGCACCATCGAAGACCTGGAGGCCATGAAGGAATGCGGCGCACGCTCCAAGAGCGGCGTGGTCGTCGGTGGCGGCCTGCTGGGCCTGGAGTGCGCCAAGGCGCTGCGCGACATGGGCCTGGAGACGCACGTGGTCGAGTTCGCCCCGCGTCTCATGGCGGTGCAGGTCGACGAAGGCGGCGGCCGCGCGCTGCGCAGCAGCATCGAGGCGCTGGGCCTGCATGTGCACACGGGCCGCAACACGGTGGAGATCACCGACGGCGCCGCCGCGCGGCACCGCATGGTGTTCGCCGACGGCACGTACCTGGAGACCGACATGATCGTGTTCTCCGCAGGCATCCGCCCGCGCGACGAACTGGCCCGCGAGTCGGTGCTGGCCATCGGCCCGCGCGGCGGCGTGGCGATCGACAGCCACTGCCGCACGAGCGACCACGATGTGTATGCCATCGGCGAGTGCGCCTCGTGGAACGAACAGACCTTCGGCCTCGTCGCGCCCGGCTACGACATGGCACGAGTCGCCGCCAAGCACATCGCCGGCCAGCAGGACGCCGCCTTCATCGGCGCGGACATGAGCACCAAGCTCAAGCTGATGGGCGTGGATGTCGCCAGCATCGGCGACGCGCACGGCAAGACGCCGCACTCGCGCGCCTACCAATACATCAACGAGCACAAGCAGATCTACAAGAAGATCGTGGTGAGCGAAGACGGCAAGCAGCTGCTCGGCGCGGTGCTGGTCGGCGATGCGGCCGAATACGGCACGCTGCTGCAGATGGCGCTCAACGGCATCGCGCTGCCGGCGGACCCGGAGTTTTTGATCCTCCCCTCGAGCGACGGTAAGGCGCGCCCCGGCCTCGGGGTGGACGCGCTGCCCGACACGGCACAGATCTGCTCGTGCAACAACGTGACCAAGGGCCAGATCTGCGCGGCCGTGGGCGAGGGCGCCTGCACCGTTGCCGAAATGAAGGCTTGCACCAAGGCCGGCGCCACCTGCGGCGGCTGCGTGGCGCTGGTGGGGCAGGTGATGAAGGTGGAGATGGCCAAGCGCGGCATGGCCGTGAACAACCACCTGTGCGAACACTTCGCGTACTCGCGCCAGGAGCTCTATCACCTGATCCGCGTGGGCGAGATCCGCAGCTTCGAGGACCTGCTCGCCAAGCATGGCAAGGGCCTGGGCTGCGACATCTGCAAGCCGACGGCGGCGAGCATCTTCGCTTCGTGCTGGAACGAGTTCGTGCTCAAGAAGAACCTCGCTAGCCTGCAGGACAGCAACGACTACTTCCTCGGCAACATCCAGAAGGACGGCACCTATTCGGTCGTGCCGCGCATGCCGGGCGGCGAGGTCACGCCCGACGGGCTCATCGCCGTGGGGCAGGTCGCGAAGAAGTACGGCCTCTACACCAAGGTCACCGGCGGCGCCCGCGTGGACATGTTCGGCGCGCGCGTGGAGCAACTGCCCTCGATCTGGGAAGAACTCATCGCCGCGGGCTTCGAGTCGGGCCACGCGTATGGCAAGTCACTGCGCACGGTGAAGAGCTGCGTGGGCTCGACCTGGTGCCGCTACGGCGTGGACGACAGCGTGGGCTTGGCCGTGGAGCTGGAGAACCGCTACAAGGGCCTGCGCGCGCCGCACAAGATCAAGTTCGGCGTGTCGGGCTGCACCCGCGAATGCGCCGAGGCGCAGGGCAAGGACGTGGGCATCATCGCCACCGAGAAGGGCTGGAACCTCTACGTCTGCGGCAACGGCGGCATGAAGCCGCGCCATGCGGAGCTCTTTGCCTCGGACCTCACCAAGGCGCAGCTGATCCAGCTGATCGACCGCTTCCTGATGTTCTACGTGCGCACGGCCGACCGCCTGCAGCGCACCAGCACCTGGCGCGAAAACCTCGAAGGCGGGCTCGACTACCTCAAGGGCGTGCTGCTGCAGGACACCCTGGGCATCGCCGGCGAACTCGAAGTGCAGATGCAGAGCGTGGTCGACACCTACCAGTGCGAATGGAAGACCGCGGTGAACGACCCCGCCACGCGCCAGCGTTTCCGCTCCTTCGTCAACAGCGAGAAGCCCGACGAGCACATCGTGTTCGTGAAGGAACGCGGCCAGATCCGCCCGGCCCGCGCCGAAGAGCGCAGCACCGAAGCCGATGCCGAAACCGTCTGACGAAAACCGAGGATCTCCACGATGACCACCGACACCCTCCAATGGACCGCCGTCTGCGCGGCCACCGACATCCTCCCGGACACAGGCGTCTGCGCGCTGGTCGACGGCGTGCATGTCGCGATCTTCAGCGTGGGCCGGGAGCAGGCCCTGTACGCCATCGACAACGTGGACCCCAAGGCCGGCGCCAGCGTGCTCTCGCGCGGGCTGGTGGGAAGCCTGGGCGACCGCATCGTCGTCGCCTCGCCGCTCTACAAGAACCACTTCGACCTGCGCAGCGGCGAATGCCTGGAAGCGCCCGAGTACTCGGTGCGCGCCCATGCGGTGCGCGTGGATGAGGGCCGCGTGCTCGTCGCGCTGGGCTGAGCCGCGCACCTTCGACGCTTCAATCTTTTCTCTGCTTTCTCAAGGAATCCCCGATGGCCTATCTAGCCCCCGCCGAGTTCGTGACCAAGATGGTCGATGCCGGCGAATCCAAGCTGCTGATGTCCACCCGCGACACGCTCATCCGCTCCTACATGGCCGGTGCCATCCTGGCGCTCGCCGCGGCCTTCGCCGTGTCCATCACCGTGAACACCGGCAATGCGCTGGTGGGTGCGATGCTGTTCCCGGTCGGTTTCATCATGCTGTACCTGCTGGGCTTCGACCTCTTGACCGGTGTGTTCACGCTCGCGCCACTCGCCGTGCTCGACAAGCGCCCCGGCGCCACCTGGGGCGGCGTCATGCGCAACTGGAGCCTGGTGTTCGTGGGCAACTTCGCGGGCGCGCTCACCGTGGCGGTGTTCATGGCGATCATCTTCACCTTCGGCTTCAGCGAGGCGCCCAACGCCATCGGCGAGAAGCTCGGCCACATCGGCGAAGGCCGCACCGTGGGCTATGCCGCGCACGGCGCCGCTGGCATGCTGACGCTGTTCATCCGCGGCGTGATGTGCAACTGGATGGTCTCCACCGGCGTGGTCGCGGCCATGATGTCCACCACCGTGTCAGGCAAGGCCATCGGCATGTGGATGCCCGTGATGGTGTTCTTCTACATGGGCTTCGAACACTCGATCGTCAACATGTTCCTGTTCCCCACCGGCCTGCTGCTGGGCGGCAAGTTCACGCTGATGGACTACCTGATCTGGAACGAGATTCCCACCGTCATCGGCAACCTCGTCGGCGGCCTGACCTTCGTGGGGCTGACGCTGTACTCGACGCACTACAAGACGGCGCCCAAGCGCAAGACCAACTGAGCAACGGCCACTCGGACGCACACGCATCGCTTCGATGCTGATGCCCACGCACAAGGCACTGCACGTGACGCTCGGCCAGCACTCGCTGGCCAAGCCCGGCGCGCTGAACCAGGTCAACCAGGACTTCTACGGCGCGATGCTGCCCGAGGGAACGCTGCGCATGTCCAAGGGCATCGCGGTCGCGCTCGCCGATGGCATCGGCTCCAGCCGCGTGAGCCAGGTGGCGAGCGCGGCGGCGGTGCGGGGCTTTCTCGACGACTACTACGCCACCTCCGATGCATGGTCGGTGCGCCGAGCGGCCCAGCGGGTGCTGAGCGCCACCAACTCGTGGCTGCACGCGCAGACCATGCGCAGCGACGCGCGCTTCGACAAGGACAGCGGCTACGTCTGCACCTTCAGCGCGCTCATCTTCAAGGGCCGCGACGTGCACATGCTGCACGTGGGCGATGCGCGTATCCACCGCCTGCATCCGAACGGGCTTGAGCAGCTCACCGAAGACCACCGCGTGCACCTGTCGTCGGTCGAGTCGTACCTCGGCCGCGCGCTGGGCGCGGGGCCGAACGTGGAGATCGACTACCGCTGCTGGGAGGCGGAAGTGGGCGAGGTCTACCTGCTGGCCACCGACGGCGCCTATGGACACATCGATGCCGCCGCGGTGCACGACGCGATCGCGCGTTGCGGCGACGACTTCGACGCTGCCGCACGGCTGCTCGCGGAGGCCGCGCGAGCCCGCGGCAGCGACGACGACTGCACGGTGCAGCTCGTGCGCATCGACGAACTGCCGCCGGCCGACGCCGCACAGCTTCCGATGCAACGCGAGGGGCTCGCCATCGCGCCGCCGCTCGCGCCCCGCGCGCGCTTCGAAGGCTTCACCCTCGTGCGCGAACTCCATGTGAGCTCGCGCAGCCACGTGCACCTGGCCGTGGACGATGCCAGCGGGCAGCAGGTCGTGCTGAAGCTGCCATCGGTCGACCTGCGCGACGACCCGGAGTACCTCGACCGCTTCGTGCTCGAGGAGTGGGTGGCGCGGCGCATCGACAACGTGCATGTGCTGAAGGCGAGCGCGATCGACCGCACGCGCGGCCACCTGTACGTCGCCATGGAATACGTCGATGGCCAGACGCTGGCGCAATGGATGGTCGACAACCCCAAGCCGTCGCTCGACAGCGTGCGCCGCATCGCCGAGCAGCTCGCGAGCGGGCTGCAGGCGCTGCACGGCAAGGAGATGCTTCACCAGGACGTGCGGCCCGAGAACGTGATGATCGACCGCACCGGCACCGTGCGGATCATCGACCTCGCGACGACCCATGTGGCGGGGCTCGCCGATGGGGCGGGCGAGGGCAGGCCGCTCGCTATCACCGGCACGCTGCAGTACACGGCGCCCGAATACTTCACCGGCCATGGCGGCAGTGCGCGGTCTGATCTGTTCTCGATGGCGGTGATCGTCTACCAGATGCTCACGGGGCAGTTGCCGTATGGGTTGCAGGTGTCGCGGGTGCGGTCGGCCGCCGATGTGAACCGGCTGCGCTATGTGCCGGCGCGCCACCTGCGGCCCGACCTGCCCGAGTGGGTCGATGCGGTGTTGCAGAAGGCGCTGAATCCGAATCCGCTCAAGCGGCAGGAGGCCGTGTCGGAGCTTGCGCACGACCTCCGTGCACCGGGGCAGGAGTTTCTGCGTGTGCGCATGCCACCGCTGATCGAGCGGCACCCTGTGCGTTTCTGGCAGGCGACCACGGCGTTGCTGGCCATCGTGTCGGCGGTGCTGCTCGGGGTGTTGGTCCTGGGGCGGTGAGGCTGCTGGGTTCAGTGCGCGGATCGCAGGGCCGCCAAGCCGACGATCGAAGACCTCAGCACGGCGCCACGTTGACTTTGTCCACCGCCAGACGCAGCGACTGCATCGTGGCCTCGGTCGTTTCGATGCGGCGCTGCAACTCCTCGTTCATCAGCCGCATCAGCGCGCTCAGTTCGGTGCGGATGGGGTGGACATCTTCCGAGTCGCCCACATGCTGCGGATCGACGAGCTTCTCGATGCACGCATACGCGAGCCGCACGTCGTGCAGGCTGTCGATGTCGTCGCAGGCCCGCAGCGCGAGCGATGCGGCGCTGTGAGGGTCGAAGGGGGTGGGGAACGGGGGAACGTGAGCCATGCATGGCCTCCAAGGGTTTCGATTTACTGAAACCACCGCACCCGAGTCCAATCGAGGGCGGCGGCTCGACGGGTTGGACTACCGGGAAACCACTTGCGTGAAACCGGCCGGGCTTGCGCCCGCCCATCGAGCCGCCTAAACAGGAAGCAAGAGTGACGAAGCCGCAGACCCTGCGGGGGTGACTGCGGCTTGCGTCGCAGTGATTTCAACGGGAGTCCAATCCCGATCACGCCTGTTTTTGACGTGACGGCGCGCAGTATAGCTACGCGAAGTGTTTGCCTTTGCAGCCCGCGTGATCTCCGCCACGAACGGCGATTGAGATCAAGAGAAACCCGCAATCCGTTCACGCTGAGCTTGTCGCGTTGCGAGCGTTCGCCTTGCAGCGATTGCCGCCGCTCAAATCGTCCAACTCGCCGATCCATAGCTTGTCGTTTCACGCTGGACATGAGCCGCAGCCAAGGGCAGCAGCGCAGGCGGTCCCGCTACAGGGCGCATCAAAGAGTGTGGGTCTTTCAAGGGTTAACGTTAACTCGCCGGTCGCCACAGAATCATTTCCTTCGCCTACATATAGAGATCACAACTTGTGACGCCTGCTCTTGACGGGCACACGGTTGAGGGAGCCTCTAAAAGTGATTCTTCGCATTAATCGTCTTCGGCAATTCGGCATCTTTACCGACTACAACGGGTCTGCCATTCAGCAGTTTGGCAGGTACAACCTTATTTATGGTTGGAATGGCACTGGAAAATCAACCCTTTCTAATGTTTTCTCCTGCCTTGAAAACCGTTCGCTGATTCCTCGCTTTGCTGGAGCCCAGTTCTCTATCGCGCAGGAGGATGGGACTTCGCTAACTGAAGCAAATCTGGGGGCTTCGCAAATAAACATCCATGTCTTCAATCAGCGGTTCATCCACGAGAACATTGATTGGGACAAGTCGGTAAAGAGTATTCTTCTTATTGCTAAGGACAAGATTGATGATCTTCAGGCTTTGGAGAAAAAGAAGGAAGAACTTGGAGAAAGGCAAAAAGCGCACACAGCAAATCTGACGGAAGTTCGCACAAAAACGGAAGCGCTGGAGAAATTTCTCACCAGCACAGCGAAAAAAATGAAGACAGGTCTGCAGGCTATTGATACCAGCGATAGTTATTACCTGAACTACGACCGCCGCAAGCTCTCAAAATTCATTGAGAGCAACGGAGAATTGGTCGCAAAAAAAGAATCGGTGCTTTCAGACGATAAAGTCATTGAGCTAACAAATTCAGCTAAGCCAGACCACCTGCCAAACATTACCTTCATCTCAATAGAAATTGAAGAGGGTTACTTCAAGAAGGCTGCTGGTCGAATTCGCGATCTAATTGGAACGACGGCAATTAATCAGGCGATAGAGCGGCTTACGGAAAACCCTATTATCCGCGACTGGGTGCAGAAGGGTTTGGAAATCCACGAGCACCACAAGTCAGAGTCTTGTGAATTCTGCGGGGAGCCATTCACTAAAGCTCGCGCGGAAGCCTTGGCGGCTCATTTCAGCAAGGAATTCACCGATTTTCAAACTAGATTGAACAATGCAGCAATATGGATCGAATCTCAAGGCGCGCCCGCCCATAGTCTTCCTGCATCAATAAGTTTTTATAAAGAATTCGCCGCTGAGGCGACAAAGCTAGAAGAACGATACAAGGAAGCCGCTCAAAAAATCAATGAGCAAATTGAGGGTTGGCGGGATGTCCTCAAGGCAAAAATCACTGATCCATCAAAAACAGATATTCAGATTTTGGATATGGGTGAAGATGATGTGACGAACTTCAATGCCGTCTTGTCGTCCATTGTTGACCTAGTAAAGAAGCACAACAATAAGACGGACAACTTCAGTGCAGAAACCTCCAAAGCCAAAAGATCTCTCGAGCTTCATTTTGCTGCGGCAGAGATTCAAGAGTTTGACTATGCAGGAAATGAGAAGCTGTGCAAGGATTTAGACGCGACCGCAACAACCGACAAGAAGACAATTGATGGGCTTGCTCTAGAAGTGGGGAAGCTTGAGGCTCTTTTATCCAATGAAACTGTCGGGGCCAAGGAGTTCAACGATATTCTCCATCGTTTTATCGGTCGCTCGGAACTCTGCTTAAGCTTCAACCAAGTCAAGAAGGGCTATGAGATTATTAGAAACGGAGTTGGAGAGCATGATGGAAATCTTAGTGAAGGGGAGAAGACCGCAATTGCCTTCGTCTACTTCATCACAAAGCTCAAGGAGAATGGGAACAACATCAAAGACACGATTGTCGTTGTAGACGATCCTGTTTCAAGCTTCGACTCCAACCATCTATTTCATGCCTACTCCTTTCTAAAAACTCAATGCATAGATGCCAAACAGTTGTTTGTACTCACCCACAACTTCACTTATTTCAAACTTGTGAGGGACTGGTTTACGACGACGAACAGGAATAGAGCGAAGAAGACTCCGCCCAAGCCTCCAGTAGCATTTTTTTATAGGCTGGATGCTCCGCCAGGCTCCCCCCGTCATTCTCTGTTGGTAGATGCAGATGAATCGCTTAAAAATTACGGGTCTGAATATCACTACATTTTCAAGAAACTTTTCGCATACAGGGTAAAGACGACGCTTGACCGCGATGAGGCATTCTTGACCGCCAATCTCGCGAGAAAATTGCTAGAGTCATTTTTCACCTTCAAATTTCCTCGCGGTCGCAATGATGTGAATCAGTTAATGGATGCAGGCTTGGAGGGCTGCACTGTCACCACGCCCGAATTGAAAGAAAAGATTTATAGATTCATCAATAAATATTCACACAGTGATGTTATCGAAATTACGGAAGAATCTGCGGAGAATCTTGCGGGCGAGAGTCATAGCGTGCTGAATAACATTTTTCAATGGATTGAAGAGGTGGATAAAAAGCATTTTGATGAGATGGTAGAAGTCGCTCAGGGGGCTTGATTAAGCCAGCGACTAAAATCACGCCAAAATAAAAAATTACCTCTGGAGTTGGAATGGAAAGTCGCCTTGAAGAAGATTTTCGAAAAGCGGCACGTGCTGCAGATCGTTCGGTGAAGGCAGCGATGCAAAAGTATGCGGACGGTCTGGTGGCAGATGAAGACGACATTACTGGGGCGCTGATAGGCCGGTTGGACTCTGCTTTTGATGGGAAGATTGGTGGTATCACATGGTCCTCGTCTATTCTTCGGCACCGCAAAGGAGGTGCTGCTCAGGAGAAGAAGGCCGGTGCAGACATGTTGTTCCATGTGTCAATCAATACACCGCAACTCACCTATTCAAAAGGCGTACTGATTCAATCAAAGCGGGTCGATGAAGATGCTCAAATGACGTCGGCTGGTCACAAAGAACTTATCAAGCAGTGCAACAAAATGCTGGACATTACGCCAGCTTCATTTGTTTTCAACTATACAAAATCAGGAGTGCGCTGTGCTTCCGCGACAAGGGTCGCGGGAACAAGCAGTCGAACATTGAACGACTCGTGCAACCTGACCTCATATCGCTTTTTCTTGGAACTCTTTAGATGCACAACTGGAGATCGGAGTATCACTTCGGCCAAGTTTGACGATCTGCAGATATCAAACGGAATTACCCTCAAGGGGACGCTAGGATAGTGATGTGGTTAGCGGCAAAGTCGAGACCTCCTCGTGCCGTACACGCCCCTCCAGTAACTCCCTCAAAAACCCCCAAGGAAAAATCCCCCGGTGGTGCCCATCGCTGAACACGAACTGCACGCCATAGGCCCCGACCGGCTGGATGTCCGCGAGTTGCACGTCGCCACCCGCATTGCCATCGCGACCGGCCGCACGCAGCACCTTGCAATCGGCACAAGGACAACTGGCCCGCAGCATCCGGTACGTGGCCAGATACCGCTCCCCGTCCCCCCAGCAAAACTCGAGCGCAGCCCGCGCGCGGTGATCGACGATGGACTCAGGCGTCATGGGCCGCCTTGCCGATCTGCACGATGGCCAGCCGGGCCGATTTGCGCACTTCGGGATCAGGATCATCCGCGGCAAGTTCGAGTGCGGGCAGCGCTCCTGCATCGCCGATGTCACCCAGCGCCAGCGCGGCTTCCTTGCGCAGGTTGCTGATGCTGTGGCCCAGCGCCGCGAGCAGCGGCGTGACGCTCTCGGCACTGCGCAGCCGCCCCAGGCTGCGCGCCGCACGCAGGCGCACCTGCCAGTAGTCGTCGTCCAGCGCCACCAGCAGCGCGGCTGCGGCCGCGGGCTGCTGCAGCTTGCCGAGTGCGGTGGCGGCTTCTTCACGCACCTGCCAGCTCGCATCGCGCAGCGCGGTTTCCAGCGCGACGCGCGCATCTGCATCGCCCGCCGCGAAGGCCAGCGCGCCCACGGCCGCGCGGCGCACTTCGTCCACCGGGTCGGAGGCGGCGAGGCCGGCCAGTGCAGGCAACGCGGGCGCGTGCTTCAGGTAGCCGAGCACGCCAATGGCTTCGCGGCGCAGGGCGATGGCGTCGGCGGTGTCCTGCGCGGCGCGCGGCTCCTGCAACACTGCCAGCGCGTGGCCAGCGCTTGCAGGCACGCGCAGTTCGCGCAGCGCACGCAGCACGGCGGCGCGCACCCGCGCCGGGCCGGTGCCCGCATGCGGCAACAGCCAGGCGGCCGATGCGGGTTCCTTCAGTTCGGCCAGGCTGTGGGCGGCGGCTTCGCGCACCTGCGCATCGGGGTCGTCGAGCGCCTGCGCCAGCCCTTCGACGGCGGACTGGTTCTCCATGGTTTCGAGTGCCAGCGCGGCGGCGGCGCGCACGGCGGGCGTGTCGTCGCGGAGCGCCGCGACCAGCAGCGGCGTGTGCGCTTCGTCGGACAGGTCGCCCAGGTCCATCACCGCGATGCGGCGCACTTCGGCATCGGGCGAGGCCAGGCGTGGGGCGATGGCCTGCAATTCGGGGTCGTCAAGGAGCGAGGAAGTCATTCTTTGTTTGTTTGTCTAGATGGCAAAGCGCAGTTGCGCAGCGGTGGGGGCGGCGCCGAGCGGCGTGAGGCGTTCCAGCGGTTCGCTGGCGCCTGCATGCGGATGCAGCAACTGCAGGCAGCGCCGCTTGAGCGCGGTGAATTCAGGCGAGGTGACCAGCGACGGATCGCGCGGCCGGGGAAAGTCGAGTGCGAACTCGGCGACGATGCGCCCCGGCCGCGGCCCCATCACGAGCACGCGGTCGCCGAGGAACAGCGCCTCGTCGATGTCGTGCGTGATGAAGACGATGGTGGTGCGCACGCGCGCCCAGGCGTCGAGCAACTGGCGCTGCATCATCAGCCGCGTCTGCGCATCGAGCGCGCCGAAGGGCTCGTCCATCAGCATCACGCGCGGATGGTTGATGAGCACCCGCGCGATTTCCGCGCGCTGCTGCATGCCGCCCGAGAGCTGCAAGGGATAGAAGCCCGCGAAGTCGTCCAGGCCCACGAGCCGCAGCATCTCGTGCGCCCGCGCATGACGCTCGCGGCGGCCGACGCCCTGCATCTTCAGGCCGAAGGCGACGTTGTCGAGCACCTTCTTCCAGGGGAAGAGCGTGTGGTGCTGGAAGACGAGGCCGCGGTCCGGGTGCGGTCCGCGCACGGGCTCGCCGTCTACGTGGATCGCGCCGCCCGCGGGCGTCAGGTGGCCGGCGAGCGCGCCGAGCAGCGTCGACTTGCCGCAGCCTGAGGGGCCGAGCAGGCAGACGAACTCGCCGGGCTCGACGTGGAGCGTGATGTCCTGCACCGCATCGAAGGCCTGCTCGCCCTGGCCGAGGCGCACGCGCAGGTTGTCGATGGCGATGCGGCCGGTTTGCACATCGGCCTTCATGCGCGTTTCTCCTGCACCGCGCGCCAGGGCATGAGCGCCTGGCCGATCCACCGGATCAGCGCGCTGCTGCCCATGCCGAGCACGCCGATGAAGAGCATGCCCACCACGATGTCGGCGTAGTTCTGGATCGTGTACGACATCCACGTGTAGTAGCCGATGCCGAACTGGCCCGAGATCATCTCGGCCGTGACGAGGCAGAACCATGCGGTGCCCATGCCGATGGCGAGACCGGTGACGACGCTCGGCAGCGCACCCGGCAGGATCACTTCGCGGAACACCGCGAGACGGCCCGCGCCCAGGCTGCGCGCCGAGGCGACGAGGCGCGCATCCACAGCCTCGACGCCGTGCACGGTGTTGAGCAGCACGGGGAACAGTGCGCCGATGAAGGTGATGAACACCATCGAAGCTTCGGACGACGGAAACATCAGGATGGCCAGCGGAATCCACGCGACCGCGGGAATGGGCCGCAGCACTTCGAGCGGCGGCAGCAGCGTGTCTTCGGCCCAGCGGGCGCGGCCGATTGCGAGGCCCAGTGCCACGCCCGCGATGGCGGCGAGGCCAAAGCCGATGAACACCCGGCGCAGGCTCGCCGACAGATGCTGCAGCACCAGCGGCGACTGCACCAGCGCCCAGGCGGACTCCAGCACCTCGCGCGGCGGCGGCACGTTCTGGAAGGTGATGAAGCCCAGGTTCATGCGTTGCTGCGTGGCGAGGTGCCATGCAAGCACGCACAGGAGCAGCGCAGCAATGCGCCAGGTCGAGCGCGGCAGGTTGCTGTTGAAGAAGCTGGCCATGGTGAAGTTCGCGTGATGAAGAAGGCGTCAGCCGGCCAGCGCGGCGCGCACGGCCGCGAAGTCCGCCACCTTGCCGCCGTTTTTCGCGGCCCAGCCCTCTGCCTGGTCCTTGAGCAGGAAGGCATCGATCTCGCCCTTGGCGCCGAGCACGAACCACGCATCGGCCGCCAGCAGCTTGTTGCCGCTGTTGCGGTCCTGCGCATAGACCACGCGCGCCTTCTTGCCGGCCTTCTCCAGCTTCTGCAGGTCGGCGAAGGCGTTCTCGGGCGAGGCGTAGTGGCGCACCAGCGGTTCGCCGGCCACCCAGATCTGCGCCACGCGGCTCACGTCGGCGATCAGCTTGCCGGTCGATGCGTCTTTCGCCACGAGCGGGGCGCGGGCGTAGTTCTTGAGCTGCTTGTCGTAGTCCAGGCCCGCCTCCTTGAAGGCGGTGCGGACGTAGCCGTCCTGCACGAAGGCGTTGGCGTCGATGTCGTTGTCGGTGCGCTTCAGGAGGCGCAGCGTGTCGAGCGATGTCTTCACCGCCTGGCGGTATTCGGGCTTCCAGCTCAGGTCGCGCGTCTGAAGGCCGAGCGGGCCGTGAAAGAGGTAGTTGACCTCCGCTTCGATGCCCGTGACCTTGGCGATCAGCTCGCTGTACTTCTCGGGCTCGGCAGCCACGAGGCGGTCGGCCTCCAGCGCGGCGCGCAGGTAGGCGGTGACGACCTCGGGGTACTTCTTCGCATACTCCTCGTCGACCAGGCTGCCGTGGAAGGTGGGGGCGTTGGCTTGCGAGCCGTCGTAGATCTTGCGGGCGAAGCCGCGGTACGGAAAGAGTTCGGCAAAGGGCACGAAGTCCGCATGCGCCTCGACCTTGCCGGCCTGCAGCGCGGGGCCGGCCACCTCTGGCGCCTGGGTGGTGATGTTCACGTCCTTCAGCGGGTCCCAGCCCTGCGCCTGGATGGCGCGCAGCAGCATGCCGTGCGAGGTCGAGGCAAAGGGCACGGAGATGGTCTTGCCCTTGAGCTCGGCGAGCGACTGCACCTTCGAATCCTTCGGCACGACGATGCCGTTGCCGCTGCCCGTGGTGCTGCCCGAAAGCACGGTGATGAAGAGGCTCTTGCGCCCCGCCTTCTGGAAGGCCGCGCCGTTGAAGCTGCCCGGAAAGTCGGCCATCGAGCCGAGGTCCAGCTTGCCCGCGACCATCTCGTTGGTGAGCGGCGCGCCGGAGGTGAAGTTCTTCCACTCGATCTGGTATTGCGCGTCCTTGTACTTGCCGGTGCGCGGGAGGTACTTGTCGAGCAGCTTCAGCTCGCGGATCAGCAGGCCGCCGGTGGCGCAGTTGATGGTGGTGTCCTGCGTGCCGATGGCGATGCGGATGGCCTCGGCCTGCGCGGCCGGGAAGGCCAGCATCAGGGCCAGGCTTGCGCCCCACAGGGCCAGGGTTTTGTGGGTCTTCATCGTGGTTGCTCCGGGTTGAATTCGACGACTACGGCTCAGCGCAGCAGGTAGGGGATGTCGACGGTGACCGCGCCGGTGGGGCAGTCTTTTTCGCAAGGCATGCAGTACCAGCACTCGTCGAACTTCATGTAGGCCTTGCCTTTGCTGAGGTCGATGGCGAGCACGTCGAGCGGGCAGACGTCCACGCAGACGGTGCAGCCCTTGTGGGCGATGCACTTGTCGTCGTCGATGCGCACGGGCACGCTGGTGGGGTTAAAGGCGAGGGGCATGTGGGGTTCTCTTTTCTTACGGAGGCGGTGTCAGGCCGCGACCGGCTCGCGCACCGTGGCGGGCACGCGCAGGTGCTGGTAGGCCGACATCTCGTGCGCATCCAGCGGCACGATGTAGGGGTCGACCGGGCGCTTGAAGCTCACCATGGCGTCGCCTTGCTTTTGCAGCTGCGTGTGGCAGAACCAGTCGCGGTCGTTGCGCTCGGGAAAGTCCACGCGGTGGTGGTACAGGCCCCAGCGACTCTCGGTGCGGTAGAGCGAGGCGCGCGCGGCCATCTCGGCGCAGTCGCGGATGGCGTGCACTTCCATCGCGCGCATCAGTTCGTGGGGGCCGGGGGCGGCGAGCTGTTCGAGGTCTTCGTGGATCTGCTCGAAGCGCGAGAGGCCGATTTCCATCTTGCGCGTCACCTTGGGCGGCTGCAGGTAGTCGTTGACCATGCGGCGCAGCTTGTATTCGACCTGCGCGGGCGGCAGGCCACCCTCGCGCAGGAGCGGGGCGCTGACGCGGGCGTGCTCGCGTGCGACCTGCTCTTCATCGAGCGCGGGCAGTTCAGTTTCGGCGCAATGCCGCGCGGCGCTTTCGCCCGCAAGGCGACCGTAGACGAAGGCGCCGAGCATGTAGTTGTGCGGCACGCAGGCCAGGTCGCCCGCGGCGTGTAGGCCCCGCACCGTCGTGCGCGCATGCTCGTCCACCCACACGCCCGAGGCCGAGTGGCCGCTGCACAGGCCGATCTCGGAGATGTGCATCTCCACCATCTGTTCGCGGTAGTCGGTGCCGCGACCGGCATGAAAGCGGCCGCGGCTCGGGCGCTCGTTGGTGTGCAGGATCTGCTCGATGGTGGCGATGGTCTCCTCGGCCAGGTGGCTCAGCTTGAGGAAGACCGGGCCGTTGCCGCCCTGGAGCTCGTTGTAGAACTCCATCATCATCTGGCCGCTCCAGTAGTCGCACTCGATGAAGCGCTCGCCCTTGTTGTTGGTGGTGTGGCCGCCGAAGGGGCCGGTCACGTAGGCGCAGGCGGGGCCGTTGTAGTCCTTGATGAGCGGGTTGATCTGGAAGCACTCGATGCCCGAGAGCTCGGCGCCGGCGTGGTAGGCCATGCTGTAGCCGTCGCCCGCGTTGGTCGGGTTCTCGTAGGTGCCGAAGAGGTAGCCGGAGGCGGGCAGGCCCAGCCGGCCGGCCGCGCCTGTGGCCAGCACCACGGACTTCGCGCGGATCACGTGGAACTCGGCCGTGCGGCAGTCGAAGGCCATCGCGCCGGCGATGCTTCCATCGGAGGCCGTCAGCAGGCGCGTGACCACGAGGCGCTGCGACATCTCCACACGCGTGCGCTTCAGGCGCCGGTACAGCACGTTCTTGATGTTGTGGCCCTCGGGCATGGGCAGCACGTAGGTGCCCATGTGGTGCACCTTGCGCATCGCGTAGTCGCCGGTCTCGTCCTTCTCGAACTTCACGCCCCAGCGGTCGAGCTCCTCGATCATCGAATAGCTGTTGCGCGCATAGGCCATCACCGTCTTCTGGTTGACGATGCCGTCGTTGGCGGTGGTGATCTCTTTGACGTACTGCTCGGGCGTGGCGAAGCCGGGTACGACCGCGTTGTTCAGGCCGTCCATCCCCATCGAGATGGCGCCGCTGCGCTTGACGTTGGCTTTCTCCAGCAGCAGCACTTCGAGCTTGGGGTTGGCTTCCTTGGCCTTGACGGCCGCCATCGGGCCGGCTGTGCCGCCGCCGATGACCAGCACGTCGACCGTGCGGGTGATGATGTTCATAGGATGTCCTTGGTCGGGTGGCTGCGGGCGATGCGAAGCCGGTGCTGGAATGCATCGCCGCGGAAATAGAGGTCTTCGAAATCGAGCGGCGCGCCATCGGCGGTGTGGGTGAGGCGCTCCACGCGCAGCACCGCGGTGCCTTCGGGAACGTCAAGCGAACGTGCGAGCAATTCGTCGGCGAGCATCGCGTCGATCTGCAGGTCGGCGTGGCCGAGCGCGATGCCGTAGTCGTTCTCCAGGATCAGGAAGATGTCGCGCCCCGCGAGGTCCGCCTGCCGCAGCCGCTCGCCGATGGCGTGGGGCAGGTAGGTCACCTCGTAGGACACGGGGGCGCGATTGAGATGCCGCACGCGCTTGATCTGCGCGACCGCCGTGCCCTCGGCGAGGCCCAGGCGCTGCGCCACGCGTGGCGAGGCCGGCACGGTCTTGTGGCTCGTGACCTGGTTGCGGATCTCGTAGCCCATGCGGCCCATCGACTCGGCAAAGCCTTCGAGCTGGCCGAGCTGCTGGAACGCCTTGGGCTTGGCGACGAAGGTGCCCTTGCCGGGAATCTTGAAGATCAGGTTCTCGCGCTGCAGGTCGCTCAGCGCCTGCCGCACCGTGATGCGGCTGACCTTGAAGAGCGCGACCATCTCGCTCTCCGAAGGAAGTTGCGTGTGCGGCGCGTAGCTGCCGTCGAGGATGCGCTCGCGCAGCGTTTCGCGCACCTGCGTGTAGAGCGGGACGGGGGAAAAGGCAATCGGCTCGAGCGCCTTGGCGGTAGACATGCGGCTGACTTGTTATGACCAGTTGAAACAGGTCGGATGCTAGTCAGCGAGGCTTCTTTCGCTAAAGAACGAAAACGTGCTTCGATATGCGGAAATTGGCGCCTGATCGCCTCGCGCGACAAAGAGGCTCGATGTCGAGTGCGCTTCGTTACTCTGTAGAATCGCGCTTGGGTCGACAACTCGTTTGAAATCAACGGGTTGCAAATGCGGGTGTAGTTCAATGGCAGAACGGCAGCTTCCCAAGCTTCATACGAGGGTTCGATTCCCTTCACCCGCTCCATCTCTTCGATCCCGGAAACAACCCCCTTAAAGCGCGGCACGGCAGCGTGCAAAAAAGAAGCCCGCACGCGGCAGGCTGAATGGCCTGTACTTGCGTGAGGGCCGGAGGGAGGAACCCGCCGCGGGGCTGTGGCGGGCACGGCGATGATGAACCCCGAAATGGGAGATTTCTGGGAGGAATCGACCAAGCAAAAAAATACCCGCCGGAGCGGGTTCGAGGAGCCCCCTGAAGGGGCGCTCTAAGGACGAAACAGAGAGCTCTTCTTTGTATGCGGCCCTGTTGCGTGACAGCCCATCGATCGTCGTTGGGGTGGTTGTGATCGGCTGTAAGCCAAAAATAGGCTTTCGGCGTAGGACACACATAAAAACGTGAAGTAATTGGCATGCTGCAATGGCTGTCTCATGCCGCTCAAACCTGAAGTGTCGGTCTCGTCTTACAGGGAGGGCTGGTTCGAGGCCCTAGATTTTGCGGACTCGCTTCGAAGTGCGAGTTCTCTGTGTGTGACAGCACCTGAAGAGATTCAGCCCAGCCTCGCGCTGGGTTTTTTTTGGGGCAGACGTTCTCGAATGCGGGATTAAGTCACCTTGAGCCATCAAGTTTGTGGAATCGTGTCTGGTTGTGCCGGATATTGAAGGTCGACCATTCCCGATGCGCGGATCGCTGCAGCACACTCCTCCCATAACGAAAAAGGTGTATCCGATGGGAGCGATGAACGAACTGTCACCTGTGGCGGGCACTTTCCTGTGCCGCTTCAGCATTCCGATCCGGCTCGACGAAGAGCGGTTTCAGTATTTCCCCGTCGTCGGGGTCTTTCGCAGCATTCCGTTCGACCAGGTCGATCGGTGGGTCATGCGGCCGGACGGCCGCGCGCGCAGCGACCGTGAACTGGCAGCCGAGGTTCTCGTCGAACTGCGCCGGCCGCTTGGCTCCACGGGCAAGACGGCGTCGCTCCGGTTCGAGATTGCGGACGTGCTCGACGTAGCCCGGGCCGCCGCCATCGTCGTGGCGACGTTCCTGGCCGAACTTCCGCGTGGAACCGAGCAGGAATTCGAGAGCGGCCAAGCTCAACTGGCCCAGTAGAAAAGGGAAAGCCCGCACGCGGCGGGCTTTGGAAATATGGTCGTGAACTCTCACGCGGTCCACGGTTACGGCAAATGTTCAATTGCGGAAGCCACCCTGTTGTTTTTCTCGTCGCAGTGACTTCGACGCGCCGGTGTGAGATTCGGCTTGCCTGGCCAGGCAACGCCCGGAGCAAGTCCGGGCGAAGGCGGGAGTATAGCAGATGGCGTTTTTGTGCCCTCCAGGGAACGGAAATCAGGGCAGCTCCAGATATTTTTCATCGGCTGCCGCTTTTGGAGGCACCGTGTTGCAGGCCACGCCAGGCAACGATTTCGAGCGCTTCGCACATGGTTTTCCACAACATTGTCCCCATTGAAAATGGAAAACCTGACATGGGCATGTGCTAGGCAAAGGGTAGTCCCCGCCATCGCCGGGGTAGGCGCGCGCTGACAGACTTCCGAGGGTCCCGGGGAGGAACATGTCTCGACCGCACTCTTGCGGCAAGGAGCATGAAATGACCTTCGACTTCTTGTTTCGTCCGAGCCATACCGCATACCTCAAAAGGGCTTCGGCATTGCTCGAGGAAGCGCAGATGGCGCGCATCGAACACCAGGCGGCCGCGGAGCACCACAGCGCACTGGCGCGGATGTACGCGGAGCGCGTCCGGCGGCTCGAGAGCGAGCTCTACCGGCAACCGCGGGACACGACGCGCGGGCCTGCCGATGTCCTTGCAGACGATAGGCCGCAGTTGTATTCGCTCGATGGCAGCCGCAAGCCGGGTCTGACCTCCGCGACCTGAAACCGGGGCTGGTACATCGGTCGTCGCTATCCGGGACATGAGTATTGCCAAACCCGCGGCGTATGCAGGCGCGGCATCATCGTGACTCACTGTTGGAGAGTCGCATGAAGACGTTGAGAAAAGTCATAGGCGGGGCCGTTTCGCTGGCCGGTATGGCGGTGATCGTCGCCCAGCACTTCTGAGTGCGACGAAGCGGCCATGCGAGTCGGCCGGTCGAAGTCGAAGGCGGATGACTTTCGGCACTGGCGAGCCGGCGCGCCTCCCCATAACCTCGTGCATCGATTGCAAGGGACGGGCAACCGGTTTTCAGTCCTGCTTAAGGTTGGAGAACGATACTGAATCTTGACGGTCTTCCGGCGTTGGTAGAGGTTGCTTCTGCATCCGCTTTTGCACCCGCTCGTTCCGAGCGGTTCCTCGAGGCTGAAGGTCGTCAAGATTTTGTTCTCCGTGCCTCATGCGGAACGTGTTCCGGTTTCGCCACGTATCCCCCACGCGTTCAGGACCTTGAAGAAGCATGCGCCTCACGTTGTTGCACTACCTCTCCACGCAGGAATTGCCCACCGCCGTTGCGGGCGCGCAGGGCATTGCCGCGGTGCGGGCCCTGTTGCAGGAAGGATGCGTTAAAGCCGTGCTTCCTGGCGTCACCGAGACCGGCGTGCCCGTGGCGACGGTGACCGGACTCACCCGGACCGGCTACCGCGCGCTGCGCCAGTTCCGCGGCGCTTGAAGCGGCGCCGCGGCTACCGCGTTGAATCGCGGTGCGCCAGTCGCCGCAGGGCCATCGACAGTTCCTCCATGTCGACGGGCTTGAGCAGGTGATGGTCGAAGCCGGCCTGGGCGATCCGCACCCTGTCGTCGGGCTGGCCCCAGCCTGTCAGTGCGACCAGCGTCATCCCGCGGTGCGCAGGGCTGTCGCGCAGCCGCCGCGCCAGTTCGCAGCCGTCCATTCCGGGCATGCCGATGTCCAGGATCGCCAGCGAAGGGCGAAAGCTGTCCGCCGTTTTCAGGGCCTCGATGCCGCTGAACGCCACGGCCGTGCGCGCGCCCAATATGTTCAGGAGCGCCGCCAGCGATTCCGCCGCATCGCGGTTGTCGTCGACCACCAGGATGCTGTGCTGCGCAATGGACGCCTCCGTGGAGGGGCGAGGTTGTTCCTCGACGCCCGCACCGCGCCTGACGAACAGCGGCAGCGACACCACGAACTCGCTGCCCTCGCCGAGCCCGTTGCTCTTTGCGCCGACCTTGCCGCCATGCAACTCCACCAGGCTCTTGACCAGCGTGAGCCCGATGCCCAGGCCGCCCTGGGCCGCCCTGGCCGTGCCGCTCACCTGCACGAACATGTCGAAGATCGACGTCAGCATGTCCGGCGGAATGCCGGCGCCGTTGTCGCGGATGCGGACCACGGCGTTTGCATCGTCGCGCTCGACGAACACGTCGATCCGGCCGCCTTCGGGGGTGTATTTCGCCGCGTTGTTCAGGAGGTTGGAAAACACCTGCGTGAGCCGCACGCTGTCGCCTTCCACGGCCAACGTGGGATCTGCACCATGCACCTGCAGCCGATGCCGGCCGGCGTCCATCAGCGGCCGGCTGAGTTCCACGGCATCGCGGATCACCCGGTCGACCATCAGTTCGCCGAGCTGGAGTTCGATCTTCCCGCGGGTGATGCGCGACACCTCCATCAGGTCGTTCACCAGGCGCACCATGTGGTCGATCTGGCGGCCCATGAGCTGGTAGTAGGGCAGCGCGGCTTCGGGCGTGAGCGTCTTGCGCGTGAGGATGGCGAGCGCGGTGCTCAGCGGCGCCATCGGATTGCGAAGCTCGTGCGCCAGCGTGGCGAGGAATTCGGTCTTGCGCTTGTCGGCCTCGTTCAGGTCGTTGAGGATGCGGCGCAGCTCGTATTGGCGCCGCCGGGCCCGCAGGGCGCTTCGAAGCGCGCTGACGAGCGCCGCCACGCGGATCGGCCGCTCCAGCACCGTCACGTTGGCCATGCCTTCCATGGCCACTGCAACGGCACGCGAATCGGCCCCTTGCTTGGCCAGCACCAGCACCGGCAGGTCCGACCACGGCGGCTGCGCCGACACCGCATCGGACAGGTCGGCGGCGCCGTTGCCCGACAGCATTTCCTCGGACACCAGCACGGCGCCCGCGCCATGGCCGATCTCCTGCACCAGCTCGTGCAGGCTGGCACACACCCGGGTGGCGATGCCGGCGCGCTCGAGCACGGCGGCCGCCATCACGGCGTCCCTCGAAGTGGCGGTCCTGAGAAGGACGCGCAGTTGCGTGTCTTCGTCCGCAGCCGTGTTCGTCGTCACGGCGGCGTGGCGGAGACGCCATCGATGGGCACGGGTATGCCGGTCAGGATGCCGCGGAAACGGCGCAGGGGTTCGCCGACGTGCAGGCCTTTCTCGCTCATCGAGAAGGCGCGAATGCTGCGTTCGTGCGCGCCGCCCCGCTTCTTGAGCACCGAGATCGCCTGGCGGACTTCGCCCGCGAATTCGAAGTAGCGCAGCATGACCACCGCGTCCGCGAGATAGCTGGCATCGACGGGCGTCTGCATCTGCATGCCGATCAGGCCGTGCTGCGCACCGACCAGCAGCGTTGCCACGCCGGACTGCCCGAGGTAGGTGAGCAGTTCGTGCAGCTGGACGATGAGGAATCGCTCATCGGGCATGGCATTGAGATAGCCGTTGAGGCTGTCGATGACGATGACCTTGGCGGAATGCTCGCCCACGGCCAGGCGGATCTCGTGGATCAGTTCGCCCGGCGAGAGCTCGGCGGGGTCGACCTGCTTGATGCGCAGGAGCCCCGAGTCGATGTACGGGGTGAGGTCCATGCCCAGACTCGCGCACCGCGTGCGCAGCGTGTTCACGCTCTCGTCGAAGATGAACAGCGCGGCGCATTCGCCCCGTTGCGCCGCCGTGAGGGCGAACTGCACCGCCACCGACGACTTCCCCGTGCCCGGCGCGCCCACGAGCAGGGTGCTCGTTCCCTTCTCGAGGCCGCCCCCGAGCAGCGCATCCATCTCTTCGATGCCGCTGGGCATCTTGATCAGCGGTCCGCTGGTGACATGCTCGGACGCCACAAGCCGCGGAAAGACCTGAAGGCCGCCGCGATTGATCTTGTAGTCGTGGAAGCCGCCGCGGTAAGGCTGGCCGCGGTACTTGACGACCAGGAGCCGGCGCCGCGCGGTGCCGTAGTCGGAGTTCAGCTGCTCGAGCCGCACCACCGCATGCGCAATGCTCTGCACCTGCAGGTCGTGCTCGGTGGCGGTCATGTCGTCCAGCAGCAGCACGGTGCATTGCCGGCCCGCGAAGAACTGCTTGAGCGCCAGGATCTGCCGGCGGTATCGCAGCGACGTGCCCGACAGCAGCCGCAGCTCGGACAGCGAATCGAAGACGATGCGCGATGGCTTGAGCGCGTCCACGTCGCTCAATATCCGAAGCGTGGTTTCGCTCAGCTCCACTTCCGAGGGATGGAACATCGTGTACTGCTCTTCCGGGTGCAGGCTGTCCTGCGCCGGGAGCATTTCGCGCACGTGAAGGCCCGTCAGGTCCCAGCCATGGGAGGTGGCCACGCCGCGCAGCTCGTTCTCGGTTTCGGAGAGCGTGACGTACAGGACCGATTCACCCTGCTGCGCGCCTTGCAGCAGGAACTGCAGGGCAATGGTCGTCTTGCCGGCCCCCGGCGTTCCCTCCACCAGGTAGAGGCGATTGGGTTCCAGACCCCCGCCGATCACGTCGTCCAGTCCTGGCACCCCGATGCTCAACAGCTTGCTTTGCCGTTTTTCGGGGCTTGATGACTTGGCCTCCATCGTTGTTGCTCCATGAGAAATACTGATACCAAATTCAATCATGCGAGCGCAAAAAAGCCATGCAGGACAAGGCCGGGAAATCGGCCAAGCCTTTGTCGGCGGGCACCGATTCTTGCCGTGATGCCCAGTCGTGGAGGAGGTCGAGGGAGAGGGGCGTCTGCGGCGCCTAGCGCAGGAACACGTGCTGCATGAACTGCTTGATCGGGTACTGGATCACCGTCTGCACCCTGGCCGGCAGTTCCAGCGGCCGCATCAGCATCTTGAGCGTGCTGGCGGCGCTCAGGTTGGTGCGGATGGTGCTGTTCATGCGCGCGCTCAGCTGCTGCACATAGGCCGTGTCGTCGGCGCGATGGGGTGCCCGGGCCTTCACCACGTGGCGGATCGCGCAGTCCGCGTCTTCGCTCTTGAGCTCCAGCGTGCGCCGGCCGATGGTGCCGATCACGCGGAAGCGGCTGAGTTTTTCCTGCTCGCGGTAGCGGCGAAAGAAACGGTAGAAGTGCTTGTAGTGGCTGACCTCGTCGGTCGCGATGCGGGTGGCCAGGTCGCGCAGCACCGGCTCGTCGGTGGCGCGCGCCATGGCGCGGTAGTAGGTGGCGGTGCCGGTCTCGACCACGCAGCGCGCCGTCATCTCCAGGGCGCGGGTGGGGGCCAGCAATTCGACCTTGCAGTAGGTCGCGTACTCCTCGAGAAAGCCCTGGTAGGCCGTGTCCCATTCGAACTCGGGCCACACGTGGCGCACATAGGCGCGCAGGGCCTGGCCGTGCTGCAGTTCCTCGGGCTCCCAGTAGTTCGAGAGCCAATCGGTCACTTCATCGTCGCCGCGGAAAAAATCGACCAGGTTGTGCGTGTACAGGTCCGAGCCGCTTTCGACGAACGAGGCGGAGGCCACCAGGTAGAAAAGATTCTCGTCCGGGCGCACCTTGTCGAGCGCGATGCGCGAGAAATCGAGGTCCTCGATCTTCCAGTGTTCGGCCTCAAGACCTGCCATGCGGACTCCTTGATTCATGTTGTGCATATGAATAGGACGGGGCTCGCTGCGTTTGGTTCGGCCGCGCGGGAGCCAGGGCGCATATTAGCCGCGGCGCCCCGATCGCGCCCTTCGCCCCGGGGGCGCCCGGGCTGCATAGGCAAACCTATAATCATTTGTTCAAGCAAATCAAGCAGTCAGGTCGGTTCGACGCAGTGGTTTCGACAAGAGGTCGCCATCGCCAGGCCGTCCTCGACAGAAGACGAAATCCAAAGATGAGCCAGCCCACATTCACGGTCGCGGACATCCGCAAGACCTTTCTCGATTTCTTCGCCTCCAAGGGCCACACGGTGGTGCCCTCGAGTTCGCTGGTGCCGGGCAACGACCCGACGCTCATGTTCACCAACTCGGGCATGGTCCAGTTCAAGGACGTGTTCCTCGGCGAAGACAAGCGCAACTACGTGCGCGCCGCCTCGGTCCAGGCGTGCCTTCGCGCCGGCGGCAAGCACAACGACCTTGAGAACGTGGGCTACACCGCGCGCCACCACACCTTCTTCGAGATGCTGGGCAACTGGAGCTTCGGCGACTACTTCAAGCGCGAATCGCTCACCTGGGCCTTCGAGTTGCTGACCAAGGTCTACGGGCTGCCGGCCGAGAAGCTTTGGGCCACCGTCTACATCGAGGACGACGAGGCCTACGACATCTGGACGAAAGAAATCGGCCTGCCGCCCGAGCGCGTCGTGCGCATCGGCGACAACAAGGGCGGCCGCTACATGTCCGACAACTTCTGGATGATGGCTGACACCGGCCCGTGCGGCCCGTGCTCCGAGATCTTCTTCGACCACGGCCCCGAGATCCCCGGCGGCCCGCCCGGCAGCCCCGATGAGGACGGCGACCGCTACATCGAGATCTGGAACAACGTGTTCATGCAGTTCGACATGCAGCCCGATGGCTCGGTCAAGAAACTGCCCGCACCTTGCGTCGATACCGGCATGGGCCTGGAGCGCCTCGCCGCGATCCTGCAGCATGTGCACAGCAACTACGAGATCGATATCTTCGACGCGCTCATCAAGGCCGCGGCCCGCGAGACCGGCGAGAAAGACCTGTCGAACAACTCGCTGCGCGTGATTGCCGACCACATCCGCGCCACCTCGTTCCTGGTGGCCGACGGCGTGATCCCTTCGAACGAAGGCCGTGGCTACGTGCAGCGCCGCATCATCCGCCGCGCGATCCGCCACGGCTACAAGCTGGGCCAGAAGAAGCCCTTCTTCCACAAGCTGGTGCCTGACCTCGTGAAGCTCATGGGCGATGCGTACCCCAAGCTCGTGGCCGATGAAAAGCGCATCACCGACACGCTGAAGGCCGAAGAAGAGCGCTTCTTCGAGACGCTCGCCAACGGCATGGAAATCCTCGACGCGGCCCTCGCCGGCGGCGCCAAGACGCTGCCGGGCGACGTCGCCTTCAAGCTGCACGACACCTATGGCTTCCCGCTCGACCTGTCGGCCGACGTCTGCCGCGAGCGCGGCGTGAGCGTCGACGAGGCCGGCTTCAACGTCGCCATGGAAAAGCAGAAGGCCGCGGGCCGTGCGGGCGGCAAGTTCAAGATGGACCGCAACGTCGAATACACCGGCGCGGGCAACACCTTCACCGGCTACGAACACCTGGAGGAAAGCGCCAAGGTCGTCGCGCTGTACTTCGAAGGCGCAGCGGTGAATGAACTGAAGGAAGGCCAGCCCGGCATCGTCGTGCTCGACACCACGCCCTTCTACGCAGAGAGCGGCGGCCAGGTCGGCGACCAGGGCGTGCTCAGCGCCGAAGGCGTGCAATTCGGCGTCGATGACACCCAGAAGATCAAGGCCGACGTGTTCGGCCATCACGGCACGCAAACGCAAGGCACGCTCAAGGTCGGCGACGCGGTCAAGGCCGCGGTCGATGGCGAACGCCGCAATGCGACCATGCGCAACCACTCGGTCACCCACCTGATGCACAAGGCCCTGCGCGAAGTGCTCGGCGACCACGTGCAGCAGAAGGGCTCGCTGGTCGATGCCGACAAGACGCGCTTCGACTTCGCGCACAACGCGCCCGTCACGCGCGAGCAGATCCTGGAGATCGAGAAGCGCGTGAACGCCGAAGTCCTCGCCAACGTCGCCACGCAGGCGCGCGTGATGGACATGGAATCGGCCCAAAAGACCGGCGCGATGATGCTGTTCGGCGAGAAGTACGGCGAGACCGTGCGCGTGCTCGACATCGGCACCAGCCGCGAACTGTGCGGCGGCACTCATGTGGGCCGCACCGGCGACATCGGGCTCTTCAAGATCGTGAGCGAAGGCGGCGTGGCTGCCGGCGTGCGCCGTATCGAAGCCGTCACCGGCGCCAACGCGCTGTCGTACCTGCAGGACCTCGAATCCACTGTGCAGAGCGTGGCCGCCACGCTCAAGTCGCCGGCCGCCGAGCTGCAGGGCCGGCTCACGCAGGTGCTGGAGCAGGTGAGGGCGCTGGAGCGCGAAGTGGGTTCGCTCAAGGGCAAGCTCGCATCGTCCAAGGGCGACGAGCTCATCGCACAGGCCATCGACGTCAACGGCATCAAGGTGCTCGCGGCCAAGCTCGATGGCGCCGATGCCAAGACGCTGCGCGACACCATGGACAAGCTGAAGGACAAGCTCAAGACCGCGATCATCGTGCTGGTCGCCGTCGATGGCGACAAGGTGCAGATCGCGGCTGGCGTCACTGCCGACACCGTGGGCAAGGCCAAGGCCGGCGAGCTGGTCAACTTCGTGGCGCAGCAGGTCGGCGGCAAGGGCGGCGGCAAGGCCGACATGGCCATGGCCGGCGGCACCGATGCGGCGGGCGTGCCTGCCGCGCTGAAGTCGGTTCAGGGCTGGGTCGCGGAACGCGTCTAGGATGAAACTTACCCCCAGTCTTCGCGCACTTCGTGTCGCTTCGCCAACCCCCTTTCAGGGGGCGACACCAGCGGCCCGGCAAAGCCGGTTCCGCGGTGTCTCCCGACTGGATCACGGCAGTTTCATGCGTCGAGGCTCACGCGCAGCGTGATGGAAAACTGAGATGACAGGCGCGCTGCCCGGCGAAGTGCTCGTGATGGGCGCGGGCACCATCGGCTGCTACATCGGCGGCCGGCTCGCCGCGGCGGGCGTGCCCGTCACCTTCGTCGGCCGGCCCCGCGTGCTGAAGAAACTTGCGGACCACGGCCTCTCGCTCAGCGATCTCGACGGCGCTAAGCACCACATCCTGCCTTCGGCATTGCGCCTGTGCGAGCAGGTGCCCGCCGGCGCCAAGCCGGCTCTGGTGCTCCTTTGCGTGAAGAGCGGTGCTACGGCCGAGGCAGCAGGTGAACTGGCCTTCTCGCTGCCCGCGGGCACCACGGTCGTCTCGCTGCAGAACGGCATTTCCAACAGCGCCGCCGCATCGCAGGCCGGCCCGTCGCTCAACGTGCTGCCGGGCATGGTGCCGTACAACGTGGCCGAGATCGGCGACGGCGCCTTCCATCGCGGCACGGCCGGACGGCTCGCCGCCAAGGACGACGCGGCGCTGCGCCCGTGGCTGCCTGTGTTCGAGCGCGCCGGCGTGCCGCTCGACCTGCACGAAGACCTGCTGCCGGTGCAGTGGGGCAAGCTGCTGCTGAACCTCAACAACCCGGTCAATGCGCTTTCGGGTTTGCCGCTGCGCGAGGAGCTGATGCACCGCGGGTATCGCCAATGCTTTGCGGCGCTCATCGACGAAACGCTCAGCGTGCTCGGTGTGAGCGGCATCACGCCCGCGCAGGTGGCGGCCGTTCCGGCGCAGCGGCTGGCGAGCCTGCTGCGTCTGCCTGACTGGCTCTTTCGCATCGTCGCGGCGCGCATGCTGCGCATCGACGCCAAGGCGCGCTCCAGCATGGCCGACGATCTTGCGCTCGGCCGGCGCACCGAGATCGACGCGCTCAGCGGCGAGGTCGTGCGCCTCGCGCAGGAACACGGCCTGAGTGCGCCGCGCAATGCGCGCATGGTCGCGCTGCTCGAAGCCTGGCCGCAGCGGCCGGAGCGCTGGCCGGCACGCCAATTGCAAGACGCTCTCGGCCTGTAGCTGGGGCCTGTTCACCCTACGCAAGGGGTCGCGTTGCTTCGCCAAGGGGCTGGCTGCAAGGCGCCCGGGCGCAGCAAGGCTTTGGCCTTGCAAGCGCGGGCAACGCCGCAGACGGCCCCTTGGCGAAGCAACCCGGAGGGAAGCTCGCCACAGCCCGCCCCTCGGCGTTGCGTTCCTTGTGCGTGCGGACGCACGCACGGCGTCACGCGCCTTGATGGGCGGGCTGTGGCGAGCTTCGCGACCCCTTGCGTAGGGTGAACAGGCCCCAAGCCTGTACCCTCAGGCCGTTGCGGCCATCCAAAGAGGGAGTTCTCATGCAGGTCCTGATTCTCGGCAGCGGTGTCATCGGCACCTCGGTGGCGTACTACCTGGCACGCGCCGGCCATGAGGTGACGGTGCTGGAGCGCCAGCCGGCCCCCGCGCTCGAAACCAGCTTCGGCAACGCGGGCGAAGTCTCGCCCGGCTACTCCGCGCCTTGGGCCGGACCCGGCGTTCCGGTGAAGGCCATCAAGTGGATGCTGATGCAGCACAGCCCGCTGGTCGTCAAGCCGATGCTCGATCCGGCGATGTGGCGCTGGGGCCTCTCGATGCTGCGCAACTGCACGCAGGCGCGCTACGAACTCAACAAGGGCCGCATGGTGCGCCTCGCCGAATACAGCCGCGATTGCATGAAGGCCCTGCGCGCCGACACCGGCATCCAGTACGACGAGCGCATGCAGGGCACGCTGCAGCTCTTTCGCACGCAGCAGCAACTCGACGGCACCGCGAAGGATGTCGAGGTGCTCAAGGCCTCCGGCGTGCCCTACCAGGTGCTCGACCGAGACGGCTGCCTGCCGTATGAGCCCGCGCTCGCGGCGGTGAAGGAGAAGTTCGTCGGCGGCCTGCGCCTGCCGGGCGACGAGACCGGCGACTGCTTCAAGTTCACGCAGGCACTCGCCAAGCTGGCGGAAGCAGCGGGCGTGACTTTCCGCTTCGGCGTGAACATCCAGGCCATCGAGCACGATGCCGCGAAGGGCGTGACCGCCGTGCGCACCGACAAGGGCAGCTTCACCGCCGACCGCTACGTCGTCGCGCTCGGCAGCTACTCGCCCGCACTGGTCAGGCCGCTGGGCATCGACCTGCCGGTGTATCCGGTCAAGGGCTTCTCGATCACCGTGCCCATTACCGATGCCAGCGGCGCGCCCGAATCCACCGTGATGGACGAAACCTTTAAGGTGGCGGTCACGCGCCTGGGTGACCGCATCCGCGTGGGCGGCACGGCGCAGCTCTCGGGTTTCGACCTCGCGCTCAACCCGCGGCGGCGCGACACGCTCGAGCACGTCGTGACCGATCTCTTCCCCAAGGGCGGCAACGTGCGCGAGGCTTCTTTCTGGACGGGGCTGCGTCCGATGACGCCCGACGGCACGCCGGTCGTCGGCGCCACGCGCATCCCCAACCTGATGCTGAGCACCGGCCACGGCACGCTCGGCTGGACCATGGCGGCCGGCACGGGCCGCGTGATGGCCGACCTCATCGCCGGCAAGGCGCCCGATATCGACATGGAAGGCCTGACCGTGGCGCGCTACGGCGGGTAGCAGTCACAACCCTCATCCCAGAGCAGGGCGGCCCCAAAGGCCGCCCTGTTTACGTTGGGTTGCGACATCTAGGGTTTCTACTTAGTCATGAAGTTGTCTTCGTGATTATCCTTCGTGCGTTCCATTAATAAATCGTTGTTTCTCTAATGAAACAAAACGCCGACCACGACGGACCCATGAAGCACACACGCCGCCTTGCCATCGCAGCCGCCATTTCCCTGGCCGCTGTCTGCGCCACCGGACCCGCCTTGGCACAGAACTACCCGGCCAAGCCGATCACGCTGGTCGTCGCCTATCCGGCGGGTGGAGACACCGATGCGCTGGCGCGGCTCTTCGCCGAAAAGCTCTCGGCACGCGTGGGGCAGCCGGTGGTGGTCGACAACCGCCCGGGTGCCAGCGGCATCATCGGCAGCGGCTACGTGTCGAAGGCGCCTGCGGACGGCTACACGCTGCTGCTTGCGCCCAGCACCTTCTCGATCGCGCAGCTGGTGCTCAAGACCAACGGCGCCTCCGGCTACGACGTGCTCGCCGGCTTCACGCCGATCGTGCAGACCGGCAGCCAGCCGCTCTTCCTGGTGGCGAGCGCCGGCAGCGGCATCGCCAGCCTGAAGGACGCGGTCGCCGCCGCCAAGGGCGCCGGCAAGTCGCTCTCGTACGCCAGCCCGGGCAGCGGCTCGCCGATGCACATCCTGGGCGAGATGTTCGCCCGTGCCTCGGGCGCAAACCTCGCGCATGTGCCCTACAAGGGCGTGGCGCCCGCGGTCAACGACGTGCTGGGCGGCCATGTGCCGGTGACCTTCATCACGCTGGGCCCGGTGGCGCCTTACTTCGCCAACGGCAAGCTCAAGCCGCTGGCCGTGGCATCGAGCCAGCGCTCGCCGCTCGCGCCCACGGTCCCGACGCTCGCCGAGCTGGGCTACAAGGACGTCGAGGTGGTCGCCTGGAACGGCCTCTGGGGCCCGCGCAACCTGCCGCCCGAGATCGTGAAGACGCTCAACGGCCACTTCAACGAGATCCTCAAGATGCCGGACATCGTCGCGCGCATGGCCGTGCTCGGCACCACGCCGGTGGGCGGCGATGCCGACGTGCTCGGCAAGACCAACGCGGCCGACTACGCGCGCTTCGGCAAGGTCATCAAGGAGCTCGGCATCCAGGCCGACTGAACACCTCATGACCGAACCCAAAGCCATTCCCGATTCGTCGAGCCTGCAGTCGCTGCTGGCCGAGCTGCCCGCCAACCTGCTGGCCGGCCGCCGCGTGCTCGTGACCGGCGGTGCGCGTGGCCTCGGCCTCGCGTTCGCGCAGTGCATCGCCGCGGCGGGCGCGAGCGTGGTGCTGGCCGACATCCTCGGCGAACTCGCCGACACCGAGGCCAAGGCGCTGCGCGATGCGGGCTACAAGGCGCATGCGCTCACTGTCGACCTGTCGGATCCGGCCTCCATCGATGCCTGCGCCAGCGAGGCGATCCGCCTGCTCGGCGGCCTCGACGGCCTGATCAACAACGCCGCCATCACCAACTCGGGCGGCCGCGATGCGCACCAGCTCGAGATCGACATGTGGGACCGCGTGATGAACGTCAACGTGCGCGGCACTTGGCTCATGGGCCGCGCCTGCCGCGGCGCGCTCGCGGCGAGCGGCCGTGGCGCGGTCGTCAACCTCGCCTCCGACACCGCGCTCTGGGGCGCGCCCAACCTGCTGGCCTACGCATCGAGCAAGGGCGCGGTCATCTCCATGACGCGCTCGCTGGCGCGCGAATGGGGCGGCGACAACATCACCGTCAACGCCGTGGCGCCGGGCCTCACGCTGGTCGAGGCGACCGAGTACGTGCCGATGGCGCGCCACCAGAAATACCTCGAAGGCCGCGCCATCCCGCGCGAGCAGCAGGCTGCCGATGTGTGCGGCGCCACGCTGTACCTGCTGTCCGGCCTCTCGCGCTTCGTGACGGGCCAGCTCTTGGCCGTCAACGGCGGCTTTGCGATGCACTGACTGAATTTTTCCGACGAAGGAGTGAACCCTATGAGCGATCTGTCCGAACAACAGAAGATCAACGACGCTGCCGCCAGCACCCTGGCGCAGCCCGAAGGCACGAGCCTGGCCGAGTGGATGAACACCCGCATCGCGCGCTACGAAACCCGCAAGTACGACTGGGACGCGCTGAAGTTCCAGGCCGACTTCGACCCCAAGTTCCGCCGTGCGCAGATGCGCTACGTGGGCACCGGCGGCACCGGCGTCGCGAAGGACGTGAACACCGTGCCCGCGGAACACTTCACTTTCTCGACCATGGTGATCCCGGCCGGCCACGAAGGCCCGCCGCACCTGCACACCGATGTGGAAGAGGTGTTCTTCCTGATCCGCGGCAAGCTCAAGGTCGTGATCGAGAAGGACGGCGAGCGCTTCGAGACCATCATGACCGACCGCGACCTCATCTCGGTGCCGCCGGGCGTGTACCGCGAGGAGATCAACATCGGCGACGAAGACGCGCTGATGTGCGTGATGCTCGGCGCAAAGAAGCCGGTCACGCCGACGTATCCGGCCGATCACCCGCTCGCGAAGATCAAGCGCTGAGGACGGCATGAGCGACACGATGGCCACCGACGCATTGGCGCTGCCCGCCTCCGAGCTGGCGCTGCTGGACGATCGTTTCCCCGCACGCAGCGTGCCGGTCGGCGGCGATGCAGTGGTGTCGGTGCGCGAACGCGGCACGGGGCCGGCCATCGTCTGCCTGCACGGCATCGGCTCCGGCGCGGCCTCGTGGCTCGACGTCGCGATGCTGCTCGCGCCGCAGGCCCGCGTGATCGCGTGGGATGCGCCGGGCTACGGCGCGTCGACGCCCCTCGCGCCGGCAGCGCCATCCGCTGCGGACTACGCGGAACGCCTGCACGCCTTGCTCGATGCGCTCGACATCCAGTCGTGCGTGCTCGTCGGCCATTCGCTCGGCGCGCTCACGGCGGCATCGGCCGCACGCAAGGGTTCGGCCCTGGCATCGCGCATCCGCAGCCTCGTGCTCATCAGCCCGGCTGCCGGCTACGGCGCGCCATCGCGCGCTGAAGCCCGCACCAGGGTGCGCGCCGAGCGCCTCGCCACGCTCGACGAGCTCGGCATCGCCGGCATGGCTGCCAGGCGCTCGGGCCGGCTCGTCTCTGACACCGCCAGCGAACTCGCGCGCCAGTGGGTGCGCTGGAACATGGCGCGCCTGAGCGACGGCGGCTACCGCCAGGCCGTCGAGCTGCTGTGCAACGGCGACCTGCTGGCCGACCTGCCGCCCGCCATGCCGGTGCGCGTGGCCTGTGGCACGCTCGATGTGGTCACCACGCCAGAAGCCTGCGCCGATGTTGCGCGCGGCTGCGGGGTGACGCTCGAATCCATCGAAGGCGCCGGACACGCCAGCTACGTGGAGCGGCCCGAGGCCGTGGCCTCGCTGCTGCGCAAAGCCCTCGTCGCCTGAGCCGGACCACCAAAGAACAACCAAAGGGAACAACGAATCACCATGGCCACCAACGACAACGAAGTGATGGAAGAGGGCGTCGACCGCTACAACGTGCCCGCGCTCGAACGCGGCCTGCGCGTGCTGTGCGAGTTCAGCCGCGAGAGCCGCACGCTCTCGGCGCCTGAACTGGCGCGCCGCTTCGACCTGCCGCGCTCCACCGTGTTCCGCCTGCTCACCACGCTGGAGAACATGGGCTTCCTGGAGCGCGCCGAGGGCGGGCGCGACTACCGCCTGGGCCTCGCGGTGCTGCGCCTGGGCTTCGAATACCTCGCCTCGCTGGAACTCACGCAGCTGGGCACGCCGCTGCTCAACCGCCTCTGCGATGAGCTGCGCACGCCCTGCAACCTGGTGGTGCGCGACGGCCGATCGATCGTCTACGTCGCCAAGGTCGCACCGCCCACGCCGTTCGCCAGCTCGGTCACCGTGGGCACGCGCCTGCCGGCCCATGCCACGGTGCTCGGCCGCGTACTGCTGGAAGACCTCACGCTGCCGCAGCTGCGCGCGCTCTATCCCGAAGACAAGCTGGAGACCTTCTCGCCGAGCACGCCCAGGACGGTGAACGAACTCTTCGACATGGTGCAAGCCGACCGCTCGCGCGGCTACGTGCTGGGCGAGGGCTTCTTCGAATCGAACATCTCCAGCATCGCCGCGCCGGTGCGCGACCACAGCGGCCACATCGTGGCGGCGCTGGGCGCGACCATCACCTCGGACCACATCGAGGAAAGCCGCATGGACGAGATGGTGCTGCGCGTGCGCAGCGTGGCCGAGGAGATCTCGGGCCTCTTGAACTACTCGCCCGCGCGTGCCAACAAGGTGGTGCCGCTTCGCAGCGCATGACGGGAATGACGATGCAGGCATCTTCCTTTTTCGCTGCGGACGCCTTGGCGGACCGCGTGGCCGTGGTCACGGGCGGCTCCTCGGGCATCGGCCTCGCGACCGTCGAGCTGCTGCTCGCGAGCGGCGCCGCCGTCGCGCTGTGCGGCCGCAACGCCGAGCGGCTGGACCGCGCAGTGGCCGGCCTGCGCGAGCAGTTTCCCCACGCGAAGCTCTTTGCGCAGTCTTGCGACGTGCTCGACGGCAACGCGGTCAAGGCCTTCGCCGCCGCCAGCGAGGCCGCGCTCGGCCCGGCTTCCATGCTCGTCAACAACGCGGGGCAGGGGCGCGTCTCCACCTTCGCCACGACCGACGACGCGGCCTGGACCGAAGAACTCAACCTGAAGTTCTTCTCGGTCATCAACCCGACGCGCGCCTTCCTGCCGCAGCTGGCCGCGCAGCGCGCGGTGGTGGGCGATGCGGCCATCGTCTGCGCCAACTCGCTGCTGGCACGCCAGCCCGAAGCGCACATGGTCGCCACCTCGGCCGCACGCGCCGGCATCCTGAACCTCGTGCGCTCGATGGCCACCGAGTTCGCGCCGCAGGGCGTGCGCGTCAACGGCATCCTGATCGGCCTGGTCGAGTCGGGCCAGTGGCGCCGCCGCTTCGAAGCGCGCGAAGACAAGTCGCAGGACTGGCCTGCCTGGAGCGGCCAGCTCGCGCAGAACAAACACATCCCGCTGGGTCGCCTGGGGCTTCCGACCGAAGCCGCACGCGCGATCCTTTTTCTCGCTTCGCCCCTCGCGTCGTACACGACGGGCAGCCACATCGATATCTCCGGAGGCCTGTCGCGCCATGCATGAACCCAGCAACAACAACATGGTCGCGGTCGGCGCAGTCGTCGCGGCCTTTCTCGAACAGTGCGGCGTGAAGGCGGCCTTCGGCGTGATCTCGATCCACAACATGCCGATCCTCGATGCCTTCGCGCAGCGCGGCATGGTGCGCTTCATCTCGGCGCGCGGCGAGGCGGGCGCGGGCAACATGGCCGACGCCTATGCGCGCTCCACCGCCAGCCTGGGCGTGTGCATCACCAGCACCGGCCCGGCCGCGGGCAACATCGCGGGCAGCCTGGTCGAGGCGCTGACCGCTGGCGCGCCGCTGCTGCACATCACCGGGCAGATCGAAACGCCGTACCTGGACAAGGGCATGTCGTACATCCACGAGGCACCCGACCAGCTCACCATGCTCAAGGCGGTGTCGAAGGCAGCGTTGCGCGTGCGCAGCGTGGAGACGGTGCTCGGCACGCTCAAGCGCGCGGTGCAGCTCGCGCTCACGGCGCCCACCGGCCCGGTGAGCGTGGAGATTCCGATCGACATCCAGTCGGCGCTCATGACGATGCCTGCTGACCTGTCGCCGCTGCCCGTCGAGCGGCCCGTGCCGTCTGGCGCGGCACTCGACGCCTTGGCCGCGCGCCTGGCAACTGCCAAGCGTCCGTTGCTGTGGGTCGGCGGCGGTGCGCGCCATGCCCGCGGTGCGATCCAGCGCCTGCAGAAGCTGGGCTTCGGCGTGGTCACCACCACGCAGGGCCGCGGCACCGTGCCCGAAGACGACGCCGGCTCGCTAGGCGCCTACAACATCCAGAAGCCGGTCGAGGCCTTCTATCAAACCTGCGATGCGATGCTCGTGGTCGGCTCGCGCCTGCGCGGCAACGAGACGCTCAAGTACGAACTGAAGCTGCCGCGCCCGCTGTACCGCATCGACGCCGATGCCGCCGCCGAAGGCCGCTGCTATGCCTCCGAAGCCTTCGTCTGCGGCGATTCGGCATTGGCCCTCGAAGGCCTGGCCGATCGCCTCGAAGCCGCCGGCTACAAGGCCGATGCGCAACTGCTGGTCGACCTGCGCGCCGCGCACGACCAAGCGGTCGCCACGCTGCGCGACGGCCTCGGCCCGTACGCCGAACTCGTGCGCCGGCTCCAGTCCGTGGCGGGCCGCCAGTTCAACTGGGTGCGCGACGTGACCGTCTCCAACAGCACCTGGGGCAACCGCGAGTTGCGCATCTTCGAGCCGAGCGCCGGCGTGCACGCCACCGGCGGCGGCATCGGCCAGGGCATGCCGATGGCGATTGGCGCGGCCATCGGCGCGGCGGTGACCGGCTCGGGCCGCAAGACCTTCTGCCTGGCCGGCGACGGCGGCTTCATCCTGAACCTGGGCGAGCTCGCCTGCATGGTGCAGGAGAAGGCGCCGATGGTGATCGTGCTCATGAACGACAAGAGCTACGGCGTGATCAAGAACATCCAGGATGCGCAGTACGGCGGCCGCCAGTGCTACGCCGAGCTGCACACGCCCGACTACGACCTGCTGTGCAAGTCGATCGCGCTGCCGCACGCCCGCGTGAAGGACCTCGCCGACCTGTCGGCGCGCCTGGACGAAGCGCTGTCCACCGACGGCCCGTTCCTGCTGGAGATCGACATGCTCTCCATCGGCGGCTTCAAGACCAGCTTCGCCGGCCCGCCGACGAACACGGTCACGCAGATTCCAGCACTCGGCACGGCCAAGTGACAGTGAGCGGAGCCCCTTCAATGACAGCCATCACACGCATCGCACTCGTCGGCTGCGGCGCCATCGGCACCGCGGTGCTCGAACTGCTCCGGGACGATCCGGCGCTGAAGGTGACGGTCATCGTCGTACCTGCCGAAGGCATGGCCGCCGCGCAGAAGGCCGTGCCCGGCGCGCAGGTGCTGAGCGTGGTGCCTGTCGCCGGCATCGACCTCGTTGTCGAGACCGCGGGGCATGCTGCCATCGAGGAGCATGTGCTGCCGGCGCTGGCGCGTGGCACGCCATGCGTGGTCGCTTCGGTCGGCGCGCTGTCGGCCGCGGGCCTCGCTGAAAAGCTCGAAGCCGCCGCCGTCGCGGGCCGCACGCAGGTGCAGCTGATTCCCGGCGCCATCGGCGGGATCGATGCGCTCGCCGCCGCCCGCATCGGCGGCCTCGACAGCGTGCGCTACACCGGCCGCAAGCCGCCGAAGGCCTGGAAGGGTACGCCGGCCGAGCAGGGGCGCGACCTCGATGCGCTGACGCAAGCCACCGTGATCTTCGAAGGCAGCGCGCGCGAAGCGGCCTTGCTGTATCCGAAGAACGCCAACGTCGCGGCCACCGTCTCGCTCGCGGGCCTCGGGCTCGACAAGACGCAGGTCCGCCTGATCGCCGACCCCGCCACCGCCGAGAACGTGCACACCGTCGAAGCCGAGGGCGCCTTCGGCAGCTTCGAGCTGACCATGCGCAACAAGCCGCTCGCGGCCAACCCCAAGACCTCCGCGCTGACCGTGTACAGCGCGGTGCGTGCGCTGCGCAACCGCGTGGCGCCCCTCGCCATCTGAGTTTCTTCCCATGATTTCCTCCGAACTTCTCCCGATCTGCATTGCCGGCGAATGGCGCCTGGGTGGCGGCGATGTGTATGAAAGCCTGTACCCCGCCACGGGCGAACCGATCGCGCGCCTGAAAGCCGCGAGCCTCGCCGACGTGGAAGAGGCCATCGTCCGCGCCGACCACGCCTTCCGCACCAGCGGCTGGGCGCAACGCCTGCCGCACGAGCGCGCGGCCGTGCTGCACCGCGTGGCACAGCTGATCCGCGAAGAAGGCGAATCGCTCGCGCAGAAGCAGCGACTGGACAACGGCAAGCCGATCAACGAAACGCGCAACCTCGTGGCGAGCGCCGCGGCCACCTTCCAGTTCTTCGCGGCCGCGCTGGAGACGCTCGAAGAAACCATCACCCCGTCGCGCGGCGCCTTCGTCACGATGAGCGTGCACGAGCCCATGGGCGTGGTCGCCGCCATCACGCCGTGGAACTCGCCGATCGCGAGCGAAGCGCAGAAGCTGGCGCCCGCGCTGGCGGCCGGCAATGCGGTGGTCGTCAAGCCCGCCGAAGTCACGCCGCTGATGGCGCTCGAACTCGCGCGCATCTGCGAGCAGGCCGGAGTCCCCAAGGGCATCGTGAGCGTGCTGCCGGGCAAGGGCTCGGTCATCGGCGATGCGATCACGAAGCATCCATTGGTCAAGCGCGTGTCGTTCACCGGCGGCACCACCACCGGCAAGCACATCGCCCACATCGCGGCCGACAAGATGATGCCGGTGTCGCTCGAACTCGGCGGCAAGTCGCCGACCATGGTGCTCGACGACGCGGACCTCGACCATGCGGTGAACGGCGTGCTCTACGGCATCTTCAGTTCGTCGGGCGAATCGTGCATCGCAGGCTCGCGCCTTTTTGCCGCACGCAGCATCTACGACGAGTTCCTCACGCGGTTGGCCGAAGGCGCCAATGCGCTGCGCGTGGGCGACCCGGCCTCGGAGCAGACGCAGATGGGTCCGCTCATCACGGCGAAGCACCGCGAAGGCATCGAGCGCTACGTGGACCTGGGCGTGTCCGAAGGCGGCCGCATCCGCACGGGCGGCGTTCGTCCGCACGGCGCCGGCTACGACAACGGCTATTTCTACAAGCCGACCATCATCGAAGGGCTGGACAACAGCGCGCGCATCAGCCAGGAAGAGATCTTCGGCCCGGTGCTTGTCGCGATGCCTTTCGACGACGAGGCGTCGCTGATCGCGCAGGCGAACGACAGCGTCTACGCATTGGCCGCAGGCGTGTGGAGCCGCGATTTCAAGCGCGCCTGGAAGCTCGGCCGCGCGGTGCAGGCCGGCACCGTCTGGGTCAACACCTACAAGCAGTTCTCGGTCTCCACGCCGTTCGGCGGCTGGCGCGACAGCGGCCTGGGCCGTGAGAAGGGCCGCGAAGGCATCTTCCAGTACATGGAGCAGAAGAGCATGTACTGGGGCACGAACGACCAACCGCTCCCATGGGCGAACTGAAGAGGACACGACCATGAGCGTTCTAGGCATCGACCAGATCACCTACGGGGCGGACGACCTGCACACCTGCCGCCAGTTCTTCGAGGACTGGGGCCTCGCGCTGAAGTCGGAGGCGCCCGACGAACTCGTCTTCGAGTGCCTCAACGGCTGCAGGGTCGTCGTCGCGGCGTTGGACAAGGCGAACTTGCCGCCTGCGATGGAAGAAGGCCCGACGCTGCGCGAGGTGGTGTGGGGCGTGCATGACGATGCGGACCTCGACCGCTACGCCGCCGCCATCGCGACGGACCCGGCCTTCTTCGACAGCACCATCGACGGCGCGCGCCGCATCGGCTGCATCGACCCCAACGGCCTCGCCGTGCGCCTGCAGGTCAGCCGCAAGCATGCGGTCGATGTCGACTGCGGCGCGATGAACACCTGGAACGCCAAGCCGCGCGTGAACCAGGCCGCACCGATCTACGACCGTGCGACGCCGATCGAAGTCGGCCACGTGGTGTTCTTCGTCAACGACGTGGTGGGCACCAGCGCGTTCTACGCAGATCGCTTCGGTTTCATCTCGTCCGACAGCTACCCGAACCGCGGCGCCTTCATGCGCTGCGCGGCGGAGGGCGGCCACCACGACCTGTTCCTGCTGCAGATTCCCTCGGGCAAGCGCGGCCTCAACCACGTGGCGTTCACCGTGCGCGACATCCACGAGGTGTTCGGCGGTGGCCTGCATTTCTCGCGTCGTGGCTGGGAGACGCAGCTCGGCCCGGGGCGGCATCCGGTGTCGTCCGCGTACTTCTGGTACTTCAAGAATCCGGCGGGCGGACTCATCGAGTACTACGCCGACGAAGACCAGCTCACCGCCGACTGGCAGCCACGGGAATTCGAGCCCGGCCCGACGGTATTCGCCGAATGGGCGGTCGATGGCGGTCTGGACGGCAACACGCGCCGCCAGAAGAACGCGGAAGGCCCCAAGGGCGCCTTCCTGACCGAAAAGAAGTGAACCCGGTGAACCTCATGCAACGACGTTTTTCTTTCTCGCTGATGGCTGCCGCAGCGTTGGCCATCGCCTTGCCTGCGCATGCGCAGAGCGATGCGCAGAAACAGCTGGCCAGCGAGCGCTTCACCATCGTCTCGCCGTTCCCGCCCGGCGGCCCGGTCGATACGCTCGCACGCGTGCTGTCCGACGGCCTTGCCAAGCGCTACGGCCAGGCGGCCGTGGTCGAGAACCTCGTCGGCGCGGCCGGCAACATCGGCATCGACAAGGTCAAGCGCGCCAAGGGCGATGGCCACACGCTGCTGGTGGTGCCGGCGGGCAACCTCACGATCAACCCGACCTTGATGCCGAACTTTCCGTTCGACATCGCGAAGGACTTCGTGCCCGTCACCATGCTCGCCAAGGCGCCCAACGTGCTGGTGGCCTCGCCGTCGTCGGGCATCAAGAGCGCGAAGGAGCTGGTGGCGATGGCCAAGGCCAAGCCCAACACGCTCTCGTACGCATCGCCGGGCGTAGGCAGCGGCCTGCATCTGGCGGGCGAACTGTTCAAGCAGCAAGCCGGCATCGACCTGCTGCACGTGCCCTACAAAGGCACGGCGCCAGCGCTCAACGACGTGCTCGGCGGCTCGGTGCCGCTGATGTTCAGCAACCTGCCCGCGACCATGCCCTTCATCAGGAACGGCAAGCTCATTGCGTTGGGTGTGACCGAGGCGACGCGCAGTGCAGCGGCGCCGGATATCCCGACGCTGGCGGAGCAGGGCATCCAGGGCGTGACGGTGACCTCTTGGTACGGCCTCCTCGCGCCAAAGGGCACGCCGCCCGCCGTGGTCGAGCAGCTTGCGAAAGACGCGGCGCAAATGCTGGCCCAGCCCGATGTGCGCGAGCGCCTGAAGGTGCAGGGCATGACCGATGCGGCGATGAAGCCCACCGAATTCGCTGCGCACATCCGCGAAGAAACGGCCGTGTGGGCCCGAATCATCAAGGCCCGAAACATCGTGGCCGAGTGAGCCGCATGCAAGAAAGAACGAACAGAGAGACATCCATGAAGACAAGCGAATCCACCATCGGCATCGTCGGTGCCGGCATCGGAGGCCTGGTGGCTGCCATCGCGCTGCGGCGCGCAGGGCACGACGTGGTCGTGTTCGAGCAGGCCAAGCAGTTCGCCCGCGTCGGCGCGGACATCAACCTCACGCCCAATGCGGTGCGCGCCCTCGATGGCCTGGGCGTCGGCCAAGCAGCCCGCGTGACAGCGGCGCGCCCGTCGCACCGCATCAGCCGCACCTACGACACCGGCGAGGAAACCTCGCGCCTGGAAATGGCCGATTCAGCGGAGGAACGCTACGGCGCACCGCAGCTCACCATTCACCGCGCCGACCTGCTGGCCGCACTGGCCGACATGTTCCCGGCCGAGCGCGTCGCCCTGGGCAAGCGCGCCCAGAAGATCGCCGCGGACGAAGAGGGCGTGACTCTCTCGTTCACCGACGGCACCAGCGCCCGCGTCGGCGTGCTGCTCGGCGCCGACGGCATCCATTCGTGCGTGCGCACCGCGATGTTCGGCGCCGAGAGTCCGCGCTTCACCGGCATCGTCGCGTACCGCGCCGTGGTGCCCGCAGAGCGCGTGGCCGGCGTGCCCAACCTCGGCGCCTTCACCAAGTGGTGGGGGCCGAACCCGCAGAGCCAGATCGTCACTTTTCCGCTGAACCGCGGCAAGGACATCTTCATCTTCGCGACCACGCCGCAGGACACCTGGCACCTCGAGTCGTGGACCGCGCCCGGCAGCGTCGACGAACTGCGCGAGCAGTACGTGGCCTACCACCCCGAGGCGCGGGCCCTGCTCGATGCCTGCGACACGGTGCTGAAGACCGCGCTGTACGAGCGCGACCCGATGCCCGCCTGGGCCGAGGGCCGCATGGCGCTGCTCGGCGATGCCGCGCATCCGATGCTGCCGTTCATGGCGCAGGGCGCGGGCATGGCGATCGAAGACGCCGTCGTGCTGTCGCGCCATCTCGAAGGTGTGTCGATGTCCGATGCGGCCGATGCACTCAAGGACTACGAGAAAGCCCGTATCGAACGCGCCAGCCAGGTGCAGCTCGGCTCGCGCGGCAACAACTGGCTGCGCGAAGGCGGCAATGCCGACTGGGTCTACGCCTACGACGCCTGGACCGTGCCGCTGGGCGCACCCGTCGCCGCCACTGCCTGATTTCATTTCACCTCACCCCCGGAGGCCCACGATGCAACAAGACCGCTATCTCCAACCGCACCAGGCGCGCCAGCGCCCCGCGACCACCTACGAAGACCTGCTGGGCGACGTGATCGAACGCGCCTTCGCCGATGGCATCCACGACCTCGGCGGCCTCGTGCAGCGCCTGAACGACAGCGGCCTCGCCACGCCCGGCGGCCAGCCCTGGACCGAGGCGCTGTACCGCAAGGAAATGGCCACGCTGGCCGCCTGAGGAGAACCCACCATGACCATCGCCATCCAACCCGTTCCCGCAGACCCGGTCGACCACCTGCTCGAAATCGGCCTGAAGGATCTCTGGTACCCGATCTGCCCCTCGCACTTCATCAAGGAGAACCCCATCTCCCTGCGCCGCCTGGGCCGCAAGCTCGCGCTCTGGCGCGACGGCGAAGGCGTGCTGCATGCGCTGGAAGACCGCTGCCCCCACCGCGGCGCGCCGCTGTCGCAGGGCGTGATCCTCGGCGACCGCCTCTCGTGCCCGTACCACGGCGTCGAGGTGCGCCATGACGGCGTGGTCACGCGCGTGCCCGGCAGCCCCGGCTGCAAGCTCGAAAGCTCGCAGGCCACGCGGCACTTCCATGTGCAGGAGCGCGCGGGTGCGGTGTTCCTCTACAACTCGAAGGAGTCGGTCGACATTCCGCCGCCGCTGGTGCTGCCCGAGCAACTGACCGACGACGCCGAGTACGGCAGCTTCCTCTGCTACACCGAGTGGAAGGGCGACTACCGCTACGTGCTCGACAACGTGATGGACCCGATGCACGGCACCTACCTGCACAAGCAGTCGCATTCGATGGCCGAGGGCGATTCGAGTGCCAAGTTCGGCATCCGCGCGACCGACATCGGCTTCGTGTTCGAGAAGGAAGGCCAGCGCAACGTCAACTTCGACTGGACCGAGTGGGCCGACACCGGCATCCACTGGATGCGGCTCGAAATTCCGTACCCCAAGACCGGCGGCCCCGGCGGCAACTTCATCATCGTCGGCGCCTTCTCGCCGATCGTGAAGGGCATGACGGCCACCTTCTTCTGGCGTGTGCGAAAGCTCCCGAAGGGCTGGGAGCGCGACACCTGGCGCTTTCTCTACAAGAACCGCCTGGAGGCGCGCCACTGGCATGTGCTGGAGCAGGACCGCGTGATGCTCGAAGAGATGGAGCCCGACGCCAACCAGCACGAGAACCTGTACCAGCACGACCTGGGCATCGTTCGCCTGCGCCGCCACATGCGCAACCTCGCCGTTGCGCAACTGGCCGAGACGGCCGAAGCCGCCACGGCCTGACACGGAAGCGAGCACGCCCATGTCTTCTCCCACGCTCAACGCCCTCGTGCACACGATGCGCTACGAGGCCGACGGCATCGTGAGCGTCGAGTTCCGGCCGGCCACGCCCGCCGTGGACTTTCCGGCCTTCGAGGCCGGCTCCCACATCGACCTGCACCTGCCCAACGGGCTGGTGCGCAGCTATTCGCTGTGCAATCCGTCCAGCGACAGTCAGCGCTACGTGGTCGGCGTGCTCAACGACCGCAAGAGCCGTGGCGGCTCGCGCTACGTGCACCAGCAATTGCGCGTGGGCATGACGCTGCCGATCTCGGCTCCGCGCAACAACTTCAAGCTGCAAGAGAGCGCCGAGCGCTCGGTGCTCGTGGCCGGCGGTATCGGCGTGACGCCCATCTGGTGCATGCTGCAGCGGCTCGTGGCCATCGGTAAACCGGTGGAGCTGCTGTACTGCGCGCGCACCCGCAAGGAGGCCGCGTTCTGCGATGCCATCGAGGCACTGGCGAAAGAGAAGGCGATACAGCTCACCTGGCACTTCGACGACGAGAAGGGCGCGCCGCCCGACCTCGCCGCGCTGCTGGCCGGTAAGGGCGCCGCGAGTCACTACTACTGCTGCGGCCCGACGCCGATGCTCGACGCGTTCGAGAAAAGCTGCGAGCAGCTCGGCTACGCCAACGCGCACATCGAGCGCTTTGCCGCTTTGCATGTGGAGGCGCCCAGCGCCACGCAAGGCTACGTGGTGCAGTGCGCGAAGAGCGGAAAGAGCGTCGAGGTGCCGGCGGGCAAGTCGATTCTCGACAGCCTCATCGACGCCGGGCTCAACCCCGACCACAGCTGCAAGGAAGGCGTGTGCGGCGCCTGTGAAACGGCTGTGCTCGAAGGCGAAGTCGAGCACCACGACGGCATCCTCACCAAGATCGAACGTGCGTCCAACAAGACCATGATGATCTGCGTCTCTCGCTGCAAGGGCGAGCGGCTGGTGCTGGACATCTGAGAAAAAACCAACCGAGACATCCATTGAAAAAATACTTGATCGCGCTGGCTTCGGCCAGCGTGGCTGGCGGAGCGCTGGCCCAATCTTCCCTCACGCTCTTCGGCGTGGTTGATGCAGCTGTCACCTACACACGCGGCAGCGGTGACGGATCGGCCCACAAGACGCAGCTGAGCAACAGCGGCAACATGTTCAGCCGCCTCGGCTTTCGCGGCACCGAAGACCTGGGCGGCGGCTACTCGGCCAACTTCTGGCTCGAGATGGGCTTGCAGAACGACAGCGCCCTGGGCTTCCCGTCGAACTCGAACAACCAGGCCAGCGGCAACGGCACCGCGGGCGTGCTGAGCTTCAACCGCCGCTCGACCGTGAGCCTCGCGGGGCCCTTCGGCGAGGTGCGCCTGGGCCGCGACTACGTGCCCGCGTTCTGGAACACCGCCATCTTCGACCCCTTCGGCACGGGTGGCGGCATCGGTGCCAACCAGATCTATTTCTCGGGCCTCGGCGGCCTGGTCGCGCCGACGGGCACGCGCGCATCGAACAGCATCGGCTACCTGCTGCCGGCATCGCTCGGCGGGTTCTACGGGCAGGTGATGTACGCGATGGGGGAGAACGATTCGACCTCGGTGCTGCCGGGCACGCTGGTGTCGAACAAGCGCGATGGCAACCACACGGGGCTGCGATTCGGCTACCAGAGCGGTGGCCTCAACATCGCCATTGCTACCGGCAAGACGCGCTATGCGAGCGGCGACCTGCGCGTGACCAACCTGGGTGCGGCGTACACCTTCGGTCCGTCGCTGATGAACCTGAAGCTCACGAGCGAGCTGTACACGGAGTCGAAGGGCACCACGGAGGCCAAGGGCGCGCTCATCGGCTTCCAGCTGCCCGTCGGCGTCGGCGAGATCAAGGCTTCGTACGCACGCTACCGACTGGAGCCGGCGGGTGCCGCGCTGAAGCCCACCTCGTCGAAGCTGGCCATCGGCTACGTGCACAACCTCTCCAAGCGCACTGCGCTGTACGCGACCATCGCGCGCATCGGCAACAGCAACGGTGCCGCGCAGGCGCTCTCGGGTGCCATCACGGCGCGCAACCGTGCGTCCAGCGGCACCGAGTTCGGCATGCGCCACATGTTCTAGGCGCACGCGCCGCCACACAGCAGAAACAGCAACACCATGCAGAGCAAACACTTTCGTTGGTACGGCGTCGTCACGCTGTTCGTGATCGTCGCGATCTCGTACGTGGACCGCATCAACATCGCGGTGCTGATCACCGACGCCGCGTTCCTGAACCACGTGGGCCTTGCGGCGAACGACCGCGTGAGCCAGGGCCTGCTGGCGACGGCATTCATGCTCGGCTATGGCGTGTCGGCCTTCGTGCTCACGCCGTTCTGCTCGGCGCTCTTCGGCGTGCGGCGCAGCCTGGTCTATGGGCTGGTTCTCTGGGGCGTGGTGACCTGGGCATCGCCGATGTTCAACAGCTACGGCCTGCTGCTGGCTTCGCGCATTCTCCTGGGCGTGTCGGAGGGGCCGCTGTTCTCGCTGGCCTCGTCGTACATCAAGGCGCACTTCCAGAGCCACGAGAACGGCAAGCCCAATGCGCTCGTGAACATGGGAACGGGCCTGGGCCTGGCGGTCGGCTATCCGCTGGTGGGCTACCTGCTCGCGCAGTTCCAGTGGGACACCTCTTTTCATGTGCTGGGCATCATGAACATCGCGCTGGGCATTCCGCTGGTGCTGGCGTTCGTGCGCATGCCGGCCGGCAAGGAAGACACTGCGCGGCCGTCGTCGGTTGGTGAAGCGATGGCGCGCGTGGGCGCGATCGTGAAGGGCGCGCTGCAGACGCGGCACCTGTTCCTCATTACCTTGCTCACATCGGCGGCGCTCGCCTATCTCTGGGGCAGCAGCAACTGGTTGCCCACGTACCTTCACGAGGCGCGCGGCTTCTCGCTGCGCGAGATGGGCTGGCTCGCTTCGTTGCCGCAGTACGCCACGGTGCTCGCCGTGCTCTTGAGCGGCGTGGTCATCGACAGGATCGAACGCGAGCACGTGCCCTTCATCTTCATGGGTGCGAGCGTGGGCGTGGCGCTGTCGGTGCTGATGGCCATCAACGCACACGATCCGTATGCCGCGGCGTGCTGCCTCGTCGCGGCCAACTTCTTCTGGGGACTGCAGAGCCCCGCGATCCCGAGCACCATTCAATATTGCTCGCGGCCCGAGCACACCGCGAGCGCATTCGGCGTGACCAATGGGGCAGGGAGCCTCGTGGCGGGCTTCATGCCGGCGTTGATGGGCGGCGTGATCAGCGCGGTGTCGCACGGCTCTTCAGCATCGGGCGCGGTCACCGCATCGGCGGCATCCGCATCGGGCTTCTTCGCAGGTTTCGCGCTGCTGATAGGTACGCAGGTCGTGGTGTTCGGCTGCGGCTTCGTTCTGTGGTTGCGCGAACGCACGCGCGTGGCTTCGAGCGCCGCGCATTCAGAGGTTTTGTAGCGCCTGTATCGCTTTGAGGTGCCGAGTGTGGCCGCATCGTCACACTCGATGACTACGAGTTTTCGTACGCGCGCCGCGCATGTGCCGCATCTGCGAAACCAACTTCGTATCGCACGACATGCATCGAATGCGATGACTCCATTCGTCCTATCGCGCACGAACATTTTGAGAGCGAAAAGTTCCGCGAGTCGTTGAGATGTCGCATTCGATCAGCTACAACTGAACGCATTCAATGGACGAGGGAATGCGCGTGATTTCAACGACAAGAGCCGCAAGAATTCTGATCCTGACGAGCACAACGCGTGTCGTTCCTGCTGCGCATGAACGAGCCACGCCGATGCGCGGGCGCTAAGGCACACAGCCGCCTCGAGGCCCGATCCCCCCACACCCCATCCACCCGCGAGCCGACGGGAATGGAAGCCATCACCCCCCGCATCCTGGGGCCGCCTGCATAGCTTGCAGCGTGGCTTGGTGTTGCGCGTGCATTTGCTTGTGCGTGGCACATCGACTTAAGAAAAATTCCGGTGGTTCCGTTTTGTCCTGACGAACGTGTCGTTCGCCGGGAGGGTGCGGTGCTGCCTGTTCGCAGCGTCAGTTGTTCTTCCATCACCGCGCGTCTCCGCGCATCACCGGCTACCCGCCGCTGCATGCAAGGACAGCGCAATGTCCTTACCAGAAGGCGATCATGAAAAAACTCAATTACTCCCTCGTGAATCATCTTGCCATCACTGCTGTGACCCTGGCCGTCGTCACGGCTTGCGGGGGCGGCGGAGACAGTGGCCCTTCGTTCGGTGGCGGTTCGGGTGTCGGCCTTTCAGGCCCGATCACTTCCGGCCCCGCATCCGACAGCACAGGCAAGACACCCGACGACGGCGTGCCCGCGCCTGCAGCCGTGTCGGCGGTCGACAGGTCTGCCAAGCCGATGGAACTGCCCGACACCGTCTGGCCGAGCAACTACAAGCTGTGGTTCCGCCCCGATGCGGCGCTCAAGACTTTCGTGGGTCGCGGCGATGTGGAGATCGAGGTGCTCAAGCCGGTCGATGCCATCGTCGTCGCGGCGCACAACCTGAACTTCGCCAAGGGCCGCACCACGCTGCGCAAGGTGTCGAACCCGGGCGAGGCGATCCCGCTCATCCCCACGCCGCAGACGCTCGGCGACTTCGTGCAACTGCGCTTGAACGACGGCCAGATCGCCAAGGGCAAGTACCTGCTGCACATGGAGTGGGACGGCAAGATCCAGTTCTCCGATGCGGAGTACTGCCCGCCCGCGGAGATGGCGCGCAACCCGTTCTGCTCGGCCGCCACCGGCATCTTCAAGGTGGGCCTGTCCACGCCCGAAGGCGTGAGCAGCGATGCCATCGTGACGCAGGGCGAAACCAACTACGCGCGCCAGTGGTTCCCGGGCTGGGACGAGCCGGCCTTCCGCCACACCTTCGAGATCTCGGCCGAGGTGCCGGGCGACTGGAAGACGGTGTCCAACGGTGCACAGACCGAAGCGGTGAAGCTGCCCGACGGCTACCAGCGCGTGGCGTTCGAGAAGACGCCTTCGATGCCGATGTACCTCACCTTCTTCGGCGGCGGCAAGTTCGACATCCTGGCCGATACCTTCAAGAACCCGCTCGATGGCAGCGACATGCCGCTGCGCTGGTTCACGCCGCCGGGCCGCTCGGACTGGGCCAAGTTCGCGATGGAGTGGACCAAGGTGTCGATGGACTACTACTACAAGTACACCGGCATCCCGCTGCCCTTCAAGAAGTTCGACACCGTCGCGGCCAACGACAGCTACGACAACAAGCCCAACACCGGCTTCGGCGGCATGGAGAACTGGGGCTCGATCTTCGAGTTTGCCGATGCGGTGCTGACCAAGCCGGGCACCACGCCCACGCTGTACTCGGTGACGGTGGTGACGCACGAAGTGGCGCACCAGTGGTTCGGCGACTTGGTCACGCTCGACTGGTGGGACAACGTGTGGCTCAACGAGTCGTTCGCGCGCTGGTTCGAGCGGCGCACCACGATCAAATTCCACCCTGAGTACTACAGCTTCTCCGACTATGTGCTGGACAAGCACAACGTGATCGTGGCGGACCTCAAGAACACCGCGGTGCCGGTGCAGCGCAACCTGAACGACGCAGGTTCGTTCGGCTTCATCAGCCCGTCGATCTTCGTCTACAACAAGGGTAGCCACGTGCTGGAGACGATCCAGAACTACATCGGTGAAGAGGCGATGCAGAAGGGCCTGCGGATCTACCTGAAGGACTATGCGTACGGCAACGTCACGCCGTCGCGGCTGTGGAGTTCGCTGGAGAAGGTCACCGACAAGAAGGTGAGCGACATCGGTGACAGCCTCATCCGCCAGACGGGCGTGCCGCTGCTGACGGTGGACGCGCAATGCGCCGGCGACCGCACCTACGTGAACATCAGCCAGGAGTCGTTCCCCAACCAGAACCAGTTCCCGGCCTCGACGTGGACCATCCCCGTCACGCTGGCGTACGGCAATTCGATGGAGCAGCGCAAGACCTTCGTGATGTCGAACAACGCGGTGCAGCTGGAGCTGCCGGGTTGCACGGCGGTACTGGCCGGGCCGACCGGGCAGGACTACTACGTGAGCAACTACAGCGCGCAGTCGTGGAGCGACCTGCTGGCCAAGGTGCAGAACTTCGCGGGCAACAAGCCGCTGCTGCTGAACATCGAGCGCGACGCGTTCCGCCTGAAGGAGGTGGGCCGCATCACGCAGGTGCAGTACGACCAGATTAAGGGCGTGCTGAACCTGCCGGAGCCGCTGCTCGCGAAGACGCAGCTGAGCCAGCAGAAGATGGCGGCGGTGGATGCCGGCGAGAAGGAGGAGTACCCGCACGCGCTGCGCTTCCAGGGCAGCCTGAAGCTGCGCGAGAACGAGAAGCGCTGAGCCCTGTGACCCACGCATGATGCCGGCCGGGCGTGCCCTTCGCGGGCGCGTCCGGCGGCTCATGCCTCACACCATGACCATCATGAAAAATCTACTCAAGTACATCGTGGCGGGCGCCTGCGTCTCGCTGCTGGCCGGCTGCGGCGCTGGCGGCGGACCCGAGGCCGAGCTGGTCGGCGTCTACGCCATCAAGAAGAACGGCGCGCTCAAGGAGGTCGTGAAGATCGAGCGCCAGGGCGACCGCTACATCATGCGCGACAAGGTGCGCACGCCCGAGTGGAGCGAACCCAAGATGCAGATGCAGCCGGTGACGCGCGAGCGCTGGACCAGGATCACCACCGACAGCGAGAACACGAAGTTCGTCGGCGTCTCGAGCGACCAGCTCGCGATCTTCAAGGTGCCGCCGGGCTGGCAGAAGAACAGCTTCAAGACCGAGACCGGCTACTTCCTGTTCTATTCGCAGGGGCCGGTGGAGGCCTACAAGCTCTGAGTCAGGCCGCAGGCGCGACGATCGCGCCTTCGATGCGGTGGCGTTTCAGCGCATCGGCGACGAAGCCGCTCGCCTTCATCTCTTCGACGAAGGCGGCGAGCAGCGCCTGTGCCTCGTCGCCGCGGCTGGCCGGTGTACCCATCGCCTGCTGGATCACCATGAAGCGCCCCGGCAGCACCCGCACGCCCGGTGCGCGCGCGGCTTCGCCTTCGAGCAGCTGACGGATGCCGGCCGCCACTTCGACCTGGCTCGAACGCACGGCGGCGAGTGCGGGGCCCGCGCCTTGCAGCCGGACGATCTCGGCGTGCTGGATCTCGCGTGTGAGGAACAGGTCGTAGGCGCTGCCCGACCCGACCGAGATGCGATGGCCTTGCGCATCGACCTGCGCGTTGTCGGTCAGCGCCGACGATTCGGGCACGAGGTAGCTGCCCTCGATCAGCACGTAGGGCGCGGTGAAGCGCAGGCCTTCGCTGCGCGCGGGATCGATGGCGAAGAAGCCGATGTCGGCCTTCTCGTTCTTCACCGCATCGACCGAGGCGGCGGCCTTCTCGAACACCACGAGCTCGATGCCCACGCCCAGGCGCCGCGCGAACTCGTGTGCGAGGTCGATAGACACGCCCACCGGCTCGCCGCTCGCGGCGTCCTTGTTGGCGAGGATCGGGTTGCCGAGATTGATCGAGGCGCGCAGCGTGCCGCTGGGCGCGAAGGCGGAAACGAGGGCGGGGGAGGGCTGGGTCATGGCGTCCGTTCGTCGGGAAAAGAGGAAGGGGATGCCGCGCAGTTTAAGAGGGCGCCCCGGCTGGGCGCCTCAAGGCATCAACGCGCGGTGAGCGGCTCCAGCCCGGTCTTCGCGATGGTGGGCGCGGCCGCCGGCGAGTTGAGATAGCGGATCAGCTGGCGCGCCGCATCGGGCTGCTTCGAGCCGGTCGCGATGCCGGCCGAGAACACCGTGTTGCGTTGCACCTCGGCGGGCAGCGGTCCGATGTAGTCGATGCCTGCAATCGGCAGCAGCTCGCTCACCTGCTGCAGGCCGAGCGCCGCGTCGCCGCGCGCGACGACGGTGCCGACGCGCTCGCTCAGGATGCGCTTGCTCTTGGGCTTCACTTGGTCTTCGATGCCGAGCTTCTTGAGCAGCTCGGTCTCGTAGTAGGTGCCGCTCGCGCTGGCCGAGTAGGCGATCGATGGCGCCGCGATCAGCGTGCGCTTGAGCGCATCGACGGTGCCGATGTCCGGCTTGGGCGCGCCCTTGCGCACCGCGAAGCCGATGGCCGAGCGCACCAGGTCCACCTGGCTGCCGGGCACCACCTGGCCCTTGGCCACGAGGTCGTCGAGCGCCGGTCGCGCGAGGATCACCACATCGGCCGGCTCGTTGCGTGCGAGGCGGCTGGGAATGGAATCTTCCGCGTTGCCCATCGAGGCGCCGTAGGCCGTCTTGACCGTGCGGCCGCTGCTGCGCTCGAACTCGGGGCGCAGGTCGTTGTACGCGGCGGTGAAGCCGCCCGAGGTCATGACGTGGATGTCGCCGGTGGCCGGCTTGCTGCCGAAGCTGCCGCAGCCGGCCAGGGCGAGGGCCGCGACAAGCGGGAGTGCGGCGCGCCGGGTGAGAGAGAAAGAAAAAGGCTTCACGGTGTCTCCTGGAGAAAGAGGTCGGCGGCGTGGGGCGCTGCCTGCCGTTGCCATCGTAGAGGCCGGGGCTGTCAATCAGCCTTCAGGGGTTTAGTGGTTAATACCGAGGCCGAGCGGGCGGCTTCCGCCCCCCGGGGCAATGCGATAGCGGCGGATCGCGTCCGATCGCCGGGCGCGCCTCAGACCAGATCGAAGCAGCCGCCCGCGTAATAGGCCTTGTCGCCTCCGTCCACAAATGGCACCTCGATCGGCTTGCCTTCGTTGCGCCAGGTGTCGCGCTTCCTGTAGCCCGAGCGGGCAAGCATTGCCAGCAAGTCGTCGTGATGCTCGATGCGGTAGGGGCACACTGCGACACCGATGCTGTTGAGCGTGTAGATCGTTCGCTCGGGGTGCACGGCCGTCGTGTTCAGCACGATGCGCTTCGGTTTCGCTTGCAGCGTCGACAGCATCTCGTCGATGCGCACCGGCAGGTATTGCAGGCTGCCCGAGGCATACAGCACGTCGCAGCCGCTCGCGTCGCGATAGTCGGTCGTAAAGCCGAGCTGGCCGGTGACCTCGCGCTGCACGGCCACCGCGCGCCCGCTCTCGATGACGCTGGGCACGTCGCACACGGTCCAGCGCAGGCTGTCGGGGTAGCTCAGCACGCGGCGGAACGCGTAGTACTTGATGCCGATGTGGCCACCGAGATCGAAAACGCGCGTGAGGCCCGCGTCGATCGAGCGTCCCAGCCAGAACAGGCCCGGGTAGTCGTAGAAATAGATCTGCGGGCTGTAGAGGTTGGCGGCCGCCGCATGGTCGTAGCCAACGGCCTTGGAGGGCGGCGCGTCGGCCTCTGCAGCGGTGAAGCTTTCGAACGAGCCCATGAAGAGGTTCTCGTCCTGGTTGTCCAGGAACTTCTGCCGGTAGGCGGTTTCGGGCGAAGCGGGCGGCAGCAGGTTCGAGAGCATTTCTTTCTCCGGTTTTTTCCGCGTTGGTGAAGCCATTCTGCAGAGCAAAGCCCGCGCGTTCAATGACCGGAAAACCCGGGGTGTGGGTACCTACCCCTTTGACCGATTCACACCAGCTGCCCGCTCGCCAGTGCCGCCGCGGCCGCGCGCGTCTCCACGCCCAGCTTCTCGAAGATGTGCTCCAGGTGCTTGTTCACCGTGCGCGGGCTGGTGCCCAGGATCTCGCCGATGTCGCGGTTGGTCTTGCCCTTGGCGAGCCACGACAGCACCTCGGTCTCGCGCGGCGTGAGGGCGGCCTCGGCCAGCCGCGCCGACGAAGCGCTCGCGCCACCTTCGCGCTGGGTCGCGAACAGCAGCATCGTCTCGCCGAGCGCCGCCGCACCCAGGTTGCGCACCGACAGGCGCATGCCGGTGGCGGTACCGATAACGATCGCCGCGCCCGGATTCAGCACGGGTTCGAGCGATTGCGGCAGCAGCCCCGGTGCCACCGGGTCTTCGAGCGCGTGCAGCCACAGCGCCGCTTGCGGCGAGCGCCATGCGATGCGCCCGCGCGTGTCCACGAACACCACGCCCATGCCGGCCACGTCCACCGCATCGCGTGCCATGCGGGTGATGCGGGCGTTGCGCGCATGCGTGTGCAGGCGCGCGAGCACCTCCTGCGCGCGGATGGGCTTGACCACGTAGTCGACGCCGCCGCACTCGAAGCCTTCGACCACGTGCGCGGTTTCCGACAGCCCCGTCATGAACAGCACCGGAATGTGCGCGAGCGCCGGGTTGGCCTTGATGCGCCTGCAGGTCTCGAAGCCCGAGAGGCCGGGCATCAGGCCGTCGAGCAATATCGCATCGGGCACCACCAGTTCGAGCCGCTGCAGCGCGGCCTCGCCGTCGGCCGCGACGAGCACGGTGTAGCCGCTGGCCTCCAGCGTGTCGCACAGCATGCCCAGGCTGCTGGGGGCGTCGTCCACCACCAGCACCACGGGGCGTTCGGATTCAGGGCGAGAGGACGGGGCCGAGGGGAGTGTCTGCATCTTCTGCCAGTGCGTTGCGGAGGTTGTCCAGGTCGAAGCGGGTGACCATGCCGCGCAGCCAGGTGCAGGTGGCGGCCGCCGCGGGCGATGCGGCGGCGAGGCGGTCGAGCGCGGTCTGCAGGCCGCGCACATGGCCCATCTGCACGAGGCGCATCAGTTCGGCGCGGTCGTCTTCCGAGAGCACGAGTTGCGGCGGGCGCGCCGCTTCTTCTTCGCCGGCGGGCGGCATCGCATCGCTGGCCGTCAGCCATTCGAGGCCCAGGTGCCGCTCCAGCGTGGCGATGAGCACCGACTCGATCACCGGCTTGCCGACGAAGGCCTGGCAGCCCGCGGCGCGCAGCCGTTCGGTCTGGTTCTCGAACATGTTGGCCGAGACGATGATGATCGGGATGTCCTCGAAGCCCGAGGCACGCACCGAGGTGGCGGTCTGCCAGCCGTCCATGTCGTCCATCGTGAGGTCCAGCAGGATCGCCGAGGGCAGTTCTTCGCGCAGGCTGTCCAGGCACTCGGTGCCGCTCGCGGCCTCGCGCACCTCGAAGCCCAGCGGCATCAGCATGCCCGCGAGCATCTGGCGCTGCACGGGCTGGTCGTCCACCACGAGCAGCGTGCGGCGCGCGCCGATGTAGCCCGATACCGGCTGCCGCAATGCACCGCCCCTGGCTTGCGGGCCGGGGTCGGCCACCTCGCGCAGGTACACGCGCACGCTGAAGGTGCTGCCCGCGGGCGAGGTGTGGGCCATCACGAGTTCGCCACCCATCAGCGAGGTGAGGAGGGCGGTGATCGTGAGGCCCAGCCCCGTGCCCGGCTCGCCGCGCCGGCGCCCCGTGGCCCCGCGCTCGAAGGGCTCGAAGATGCGCAGGTGGTCCTGCGGCGCGACGCCGATGCCGGTGTCGACCACATCGAAGCGCAGCACCTCGCGCCGGGCGTCCACATGCAGCGTGACGGTGCCGCTGTCGGTGAAGCGCACAGCGTTCGTCAGCAGGTTGATGAGGATCTGCCGCAGCCATTTGGCATCCGCATGCACCCAGGCCGGCAGTTGCCCCGCATGCGTGTAGACGAAGGCCAGTCCCTTGTTCTCGGCTTGCGGCCGCACCATGTGCACCAGCTGATCGAGAAAGGCCGGCAACGCGAGCGCGGCCGGCTCCAGTTGCAGCCGCCCGGCTTCGATGCGTGCCAGATCGAGCAAGCCATCGATGAGCCCCAGCATGTGCTCGCCGCTGCGGTGGATGGTCTGCACCGCCTCGCGCGGCGGCGCGACGGCATCGCCTTTGAGCAGGATCTGCGAGTAGCCCAGGATGCTGTTGAGCGGCGTGCGCAGCTCGTGCGTCATGCCCGCCACATAACGCGTCTTGGCCTGGTTGGCGGCCTCGGCCGCTTCCTTGGCGGTCTGCAGCGCGGCGTCGGTGCGGCGGTGGGCTTCGATTTCCAGCGCGAGCAGGTTGTTGTGGCGGTTCGATTCTTCCTGCGCCATCTGCCGGCTCTCGCTGCCCAGCACCACCCACCAAGCGGCCACTGCTGCGACGACCGAGAGCAGCGCGAACACTTTCAGGAAGGCCGTGGACAAGGTCGGATCGCTGGTGCCCGCGATGGCCTCCTGCGCATAGACCACGCCGACCACCGTGGCCAGCAGCGCGATCAGCGAAGTGGCCACCAGCAGGTAATGTGCTACGCGGAAGTTCAGCCGCGCCGACAGCGCCGGCGGCAGCAGCGCCTGCAGCCAGCCGCTCATCTGCTCGGCGGCGCGCGAGTCGGTCTTGCAGCGGTCGTGGCAGCGCGATTCGAGCGTGCAGCACAGCGAGCAGATCGGCGCGCTGTAGGCGGGGCAGTGCGCCATGTCTTCCGACTCGAAGCTGTTGTCGCACACCGAGCACTTCACGCTCTGGCCGGGCGCCCAGCGGTCGATGTCGGTGCGCGCGAGGTAGTAGCGGCCGCGCGTCTTCCAGGCCAGCAGCGGAGAAACAACCATCGCGGTCGCCAGCGCGATGAAGGGAGAGAAGGCCTTCGCCCATTGGCCCATCGCGCCCGAGTACGCAAGCATCGCGAGCGCCGCCGCGACCAGCATCGCGACGAGGCCCACGGGATTGATGTCGTACAGGTGCGCCCGCTTGAACTCGATGGTCTTCGGGCTCCAGCCCAGCGGCTTGTTGATGACCAGGTCGGCCACCAGCGCGCCCACCCAGGCGATGGCGATGTTGCTGTAGAAGCCCAGCACATGTTCCAGCGCGGCGAACACGCCGAGTGCCATCAGCAGGATCGCGATGGCCACGTTGAACACCAGCCACACCACGCGCCCCGGGTGGCTGTGCGTGAGCCGCGCGAAGAAGTTCGACCAGGCCAGCGAGCCCGCATAGGCGTTGGTCAGGTTGATCTTCATCTGCGACACGACCACGAACAGCACCGTGATGCCGAGCACCCAGGCCGGATCGCGCAGCACGTACGAAAAGCCCGTGAGGTACATCTGCGTGGGCTCGACGGCATGCGCGGCCGGTATCTCGTGCTGCAGCGCGAGGAACGCGAGGAAGGCACCGCCCATCATCTTGAGCATGCCCGGCACGATCCAGCCCGGGCCCGCGATGAGCACCGCGGCCCACCAGCGCCCGCGGTTGGCGGCGGTCTTCTCGGGCAGGAAGCGCAGGTAGTCGACCTGCTCGCCGATCTGCACCACGAGCGAGAAGGCCACCGTGGCGGCTGCGCCGAACATCAGCGGATCGAAGCCGCTGCTGTCGGAGGTGCGGCCCACCAGGCCGGTGAAGTCGGCGTACAGCTCTGGCTTCTTCACCATCACCGCGATGAAGGGGCAGACGAACAGCACGATCCAGATCGGCTGCGTCCACAGCTGCAGCCCCGAGATCAGCGTGATGCCGCGCGCCACCAGCGGAATGATCACGATCGACGACACCAGGTACAGCAGCCACAGCGGCCAGTCCAGGTACATCTGCAGCGCCAGCGCGAGGATGGCCGCCTCCAGCGCGAAGAAGATGAAGGTGAAGCTCGCGTAGATCAGCGAGGTGAGCGTGGAGCCCAGGTAGCCGAAGCCCGCCCCGCGCGTGAGCAAGTCCATGTCCACGCCGTGGCGCGCCGCGTAGTACGAGATCGGCAGGCCCGTGAGAAAGGTGATGAGCCCCACCACCAGGATGGCCCACAGCGCGTTCGAAAAACCGTAGCTCAGCGCGATGGCGCCGCCGATGGCCTCCAGCGCCAGGAACGAGGTGGCGCCGAACGCCGCGTTGGCCACCCGGAACTCCGACCACTTGCGAAAGCTGCGCGGCGTGTAGCGCAGCGCGTAGTCCTCCAGCGTCTCGTTCGCGACCCAGGCGTTGTAGTCGCGGCGGATGCGAAAGATCTTCTGTCCGGAGACGGATGTCATGGCGGGTTCTCGCGGCGGCGGTGGCATGGGACAGGTACAGCAAGAAGCGCTCCCTGTGCTGCTTGCCACTGACGGACCACCGATGTCTGGCTCGGGAGTCTGCGGGCAGGGCAGCTTCCCGCCGCTACGTTGAATGACGTATTCGCGTGAACGCAGGTGATTTCTAAAGTACCAGCCATGGTGCTCGGGGCACCGTCCGATGCACTGTGATGGTGCGCGGCTCACCCTTCCCAACCTGCTTCTCAACCTGCCTGGAGTTCCTGATGCCGCGTGATTCCGATCCTTCTCTCGATGCCCTGGCCATGCGCCGCCGCCGCCTTCTGCAGGGCGCCGCCGCCTTGCCCGTGATGGGCCTGAGCGGTCTGAGCTTCGGCCAGTCGCAGTTTCCTACCGCCAAGGTCAACACCACCAAGCTCGCGGTGACCGACACCGAAGTCACGGTCGGCCAGCTGCATTCGTCCACCGGCACCATGGCGATCTCGGAGACCGGCTCCATCCAGGCCGAGCAACTGGCCATCGACCAGATCAACGCCATGGGCGGCATCCTGGGCCGCAAGATCAAGGTCATCAAGGAAGACGGCGCCTCCGACTGGCCCACCTTCGCCGAGAAGTCGAAGAAGCTGCTGGTCAACGACCACTGCGCCGCGGTGTTCGGCTGCTGGACCAGCGCCTCGCGCAAGGCCGTGCTGCCCGTGTTCGAAAAAGAGAACGGCCTCCTGTACTACCCGACCTTCTACGAAGGCCTGGAGCAGAGCAAGAACGTGATCTACACGGGCCAAGAGGCCACGCAGCAGATCATCTGGGGCCTGGACTGGGGCGCGAAGGAGAAGAAGGCCAAGACCTTCTTCCTCGTCGGCTCCGACTACATCTGGCCGCGCACCTCGATGAAGATCGCGCGCAAGCACATCGAGAACTTCCAGAAGGGTTCGGTCAAGGGCGAGGAGTACTACCCGCTGGGCCACACCAACTTCAACTCGCTGATCAACAAGATCAAGGTGGCCAAGCCCGACTGCATTTTCGCGGCGGTGGTGGGCGGCTCGAACGTGGCCTTCTACAAGCAGCTCAAGGCCGCGGGCATCACCGGCGACAAGCAGTTCCTGCTGACGCTGGCCGTGACCGAGGACGAGATGACCGGCGTGGGCGGCGAGAACTTCGCGGGCTTCTATTCGTCGATGAAGTACTTCCAGTCGCTGGACAACGAGAACAACAAGAAGTTCGTGGCCGCCTTCAAGGCCAAGTACGGCAAGGACGCGGTGATCGGCGATGTGACGCAGGCGGGCTATCTCGGGCCGTGGCTGTGGAAGGCTGCTGTGGAGAAGGCGGGCAGCTTCGATGTGGACAAGGTGGTTGCCGGATCACCTGGCATCGAGCTGAAGACGGCGCCTGAAGGCTACGTGAAGCTGGATGCGAACCACCATCTGTGGAGCAAGGCGCGCATCGGGCAGGGGCAGCTCGATGGGACGTTCAAGGTGGTGGCGGAGTCGGCGGAGTTGATCAAGCCCGATCCGTTTCCCAAGGGCTACCAGTAAGCCTCTGCATTTCTCCCTCCCCCTCTGGGGGAGGGCAGGGGTGGGGGCAAGCGGCGCTACCACTGGGCACGCTCTGCCTGCCCCCATCCCAACCTTCCCCCAGAGGGGGAAGGAGCCAACACCCAACACCGGAATCGTTGCCATGACTCTGTCGGACATGATGAACATCGGCCTCATGCAGGGCTTCGCGGGGCTGAGCCTCTTCGCGGTGCTGCTGCTCATGGGCCTGGGCCTGGCGATCATCTTCGGCCAGATGGGCGTCATCAACATGGCGCATGGCGAGTTCATGACCATCGGCGCCTATTCGATCTACCTCGCCGCGCAGGTGACGGAGCGGATGGCGCCCGCGTTCATGCCGTACTACTTTCCGATCGCCATCGGCTTGGCGTTCGTGTTCGCCTTCATCGTCGGCTGGATCGTGGAGTGGGTGTTGATTCGCCATCTCTACAAGCGGCCGCTCGACACGCTGCTCGCCACCTGGGGCGTGAGCCTGGGCCTGCAGCAGATCTTCAGAACCTTCATCGGCCCGAAGGAAGTGAGCCCCACACTGCCCGAATGGATCATGGGCTCGTGGACGCCGCACGAAGGCCTGGACATTCCGATCAACGGCCTTTTCGTGCTCGCGCTCACCGCGCTGGTCACGGCCGGCGTGCTCATCGCGCTGCACAAGAGCCGCTGGGGTCTGCGCGTGCGTGCCACCGTGGCCAACCGCACGATGGCCAACGCGACCGGCATCGACACCATGAAGACCGACCGCCTCACCTTCGCCATCGGCTGCGGCATTGCCGGCATGGCGGGCGCGGCCTTCACCACCATCGGCTCGACGGGGCCGACCTCGGGTTCGCTCTACATCGTCGACGCCTTCCTGGTCGTCACCTTCGGCGGCGCCGCGAGCCTGCTGGGCACCGTGGTCTCGGCCTTCGGCATTGCGCAGACGCAGTCGATCTCCGAGTTCTTCATGACCGGCTCGATGGCCAAGGTGCTGACGCTTTCTCTGATCGTGCTGATCCTGATGATGCGGCCGCAGGGGCTCTTTGCAGTCAAGGTGCGTCGTTGATGAACCCGATTTCTTCCTGGAGAACGTTCCGATGAATTTCATCAAGGCCTCGATCCTGCGCTACCAGCTCGGCAGCCTGCTGCTTCTGGTGCTGCTGCTGGCGGTCGTGCTGCCGCTCTCGCTCGACATCTTTCGCCTGAACTTGGTGGGCAAGTACCTCACCTACGCCTTCGTCGCCGTGGGGCTCGTCATGGTGTGGGGCTACGGCGGCGTGCTGAGCCTGGGGCAGGGCGTGTTCTTCGGCATCGGCGGCTATGCGATGGCGATGTTTTTGAAGCTCGAAGCCTCGGACCCGATCACCACCAAGATCCAGTCCACGCCCGGCATTCCGGACTTCATGGACTGGAACCAGATCACCGAGCTGCCCACGCTGTGGCTGCCGTTCAAGAGCCTGCCGCTGAGCCTGGCGCTGGTGGTGCTCGCGCCGATGGCGCTGGCGTGGCTGGTGAGCTTCGCGATGTTCAAGCGCCGCGTGGGCGGCGTGTACTTCGCGATCATCACGCAGGCCGTCGCGCTGATCTGCACCGTGCTCATCATCGGGCAACAGGGCTACACGGGTGGCGTCAACGGCATGACCGACCTGAAGACCATGCTGGGCTGGGACACGCGCACCGACAGCGCCAAGTACATCCTGTACTACGTCTGCGTCGGCCTTCTGGTCGCGAGCATCGTGCTGTGCCGCTGGATCCAGACCAGCAAGCTGGGCACGCTGCTGCTCGCGATGCGCGACAAGGAAGACCGCGTGCGCTTCTCGGGCTACGACGTGTCGAACTTCAAGGTCTTCATCTTCTGCCTGGCGGCCGGGCTCTCGGGCATCGGCGGCGCGATGTTCGCGCTGCAGGTCGGCTTCATGTCGCCGAGCTTCGTGGGCATCGTTCCTTCGATCGAGATGGTGATCTTCTGCGCGGTCGGCGGGCGCATGAGCCTGGTGGGCGCGGTGTACGGGGCCTTGCTTGTGAACGCAGGCAAGACGCTGTTCTCGGAGAGCTTTCCGGATCTGTGGCTGTTCCTGATGGCCGGGTTGTTCATCGGCGTGACGATGGCCTTCCCGATGGGGCTCGCGGGCCTGTGGGACGAAAAGATCCGCCCCTGGTGGAAGGGCCGCCGCGAGGCACTGCGCCAGGCCGCTGTACAGCCGCCACCCGCCATGCCGATGACGCCTGCTGCACCCGCAACGCCAACCGCATCCCCCGAACCCCACCTGCCCGAAGGTGTCGGCAGCCAACGCGCCTGAACCGGAACACCTTCATGAGCAACACAGACTTCGCGCTCGCCGTGGAAGACCTGACCGTCTCCTTCGACGGCTTCAAGGCCATCGACGACCTGACGCTCTACATCGACAGGAACGAGCTGCGCGTGATCATCGGCCCCAACGGCGCCGGCAAGACCACGCTGCTCGACCTGATCTGCGGCAAGACCAAGGCCAGCGCCGGCAGCATCAAGTTCAAGAACACCGAGCTCACCAAGATGGCCGAGCACAAGCGCGTGCGGCTGGGAATCGGGCGCAAGTTCCAGACGCCGTCGATCTATGAAAACCTCAGTGTGTTCCAGAACCTCGAGGTGTCCTTTCCGAAAGGCCGCTCGGTGTTCGGCGCACTGGCATTCAAGTGCGACGACGAGGTCAAGTCGAAAGTGCAGGTGGTGGCCGAAGACATCGGCCTGGCCGACAAGCTGCGCACCGAGGCCGGCCTCCTGAGCCACGGCCAGAAGCAGTGGCTGGAGATCGGCATGCTGCTGATGCAGGAACCCGAACTCCTGATGCTCGACGAGCCCATTGCCGGCATGAGCGCACGCGAACGCGAACTCACCGCCGACCTGCTCAAGCGGATCTGCCAGAACCGCGCGGTGATCGTCATCGAGCACGACATGGCCTTCGTCAAGCAGATCGCCCACAAGGTCACCGTGATGCACCAGGGAAAGATCCTCGCCGAAGGGCCGATGGAGAAGGTGCAGGCCGATCCCAAGGTCATCGACGTCTACCTGGGGCACTAGATGAAGCACCGTCTTTCAGGGCGCGATCACGCCGACGGGGTACCTTGCTCCGCGAATGTCCCCCGCCTTCGGCTCCTCCTTGATTTCGCTGCGCAAGGCACCCCATCGGCGTGCTCGTCACGCGCATCGGTCGTTGATCGGCCGTGCACCAGCAGCGTGTCCAGGTGCACAGGGCATCGGGTGCTCCCCGCAGCGAAATCAAGGAGGAGGGCGAAGCCCGGGGGACATTCGCGGAGGGGAGTACCCGGTGGCCTGTGCACACGCCCCGAACAACAGCGCTAAGAACACAAGCAACGCGCAAAGGACTCACTGACATGAGCAACATCATGCTGAAGGTAGAAGACCTGCACACCGCCTACGGCCAGAGCGAGGCACTGCACGGCATTTCGTTCGTGGGCCATGCCAACGAAACCGTCGCGATCATGGGCCGCAACGGCATGGGCAAGACCACGCTGTTCAAGAGCCTCATGGGCGTGCTGCCGATCAAGAGCGGGCGCATCGAAGTGGCGGGCCAGGACGTGTCGCGCGACGAGAGCTTCAGGCGCGTGGCCAAGGGCATCGCCTACGTGCCGCAGGGCCGCATGATCTTTCCGACGTTGACGGTCGAGGAGAACATCCAGACCGGCCTGGAGAACTCGAAGACCAAGCGCATCCCCGAAGAAATTTACGCCCTGTTCCCCGTGCTGTGGGACATGAAGCGCCGCAAGGGCGGCAACCTTTCCGGCGGCCAGCAGCAGCAACTTGCCATCGCGCGCGCACTCGTCACCGACCCCAAGGTGCTGCTGCTCGACGAGCCCACCGAAGGTATCCAGCCTTCGATCATCAAGGACATCGCGAAGGCGCTCAACGAGATCCGCAAGCTGCGGGGCATCACCATCATTGTGTCCGAGCAGGTGCTCAGTTTCGCGATGGACGTGGCCGACCGGCTCTTCGTCATCGAAGGCGGGCGGCTCGTGCACGAGACCGCGCGCGACAAGACCGATATCGATCACATCAAGGCCTATCTCTCTGTCTAACCACAACCCCAGGAGCCACTGCAAATGACGGACACGCTGATCAAGGTCGACCTGACCAAGTCCCCCACGGAGAACGAGAACATCCACAACCGCTGGCACCCGGACATTCCGATGGCCTGCTGGGTCAACCCGGGCGACGACTTCATTCTCGAAACCTTCGACTGGACCGGCGGTTTCATCAAGAACAACGACAGCGCCGACGACGTGCGCGACATCGACCTGAGCACGGTGCACTACCTCTCGGGCCCGGTGGGCGTGAAGGGCGCGGAGCCCGGCGACCTCTTGGTGGTCGACCTGCTGGACATCGGCGCCAAGCAGGACAGCCTCTGGGGCTTCAACGGTTTCTTCTCGAAGAAGAACGGCGGCGGTTTTCTCACCGATCACTTTCCCGAAGCGCAGAAATCGATCTGGGATTTCAAGGGCATGTTCACGAGCTCGCGCCACATTCCGGGCGTCAACTTCGCGGGGCTGATTCACCCCGGCCTCATCGGCTGCCTGCCCGACAAGCCGATGCTCGACATGTGGAACGAGCGCGAAGGCAAGCTCATCGCCACCGATCCGGACCGCGTGCCGGGCCTCGCGAATCCGCCGTTCGCCGGCACTGCGCACATGGGCAAGATGACCGGCGAAGCTCGCGCCAAGGCCGCAGCGGAGGGCGCACGCACGGTGCCGCCGCGCGAGCACGGCGGCAACTGCGACATCAAGGATCTGTCGCGCGGCTCGAAGGTGTTCTTCCCCGTATACGTCGATGGCGCGGGCCTGAGCGTGGGCGACCTGCACTTCAGCCAAGGCGACGGCGAGATCACCTTCTGCGGCGCCATCGAGATGGCGGGCTGGGTGCACATGAAGGTCACGCTCATCAAGGGCGGCATGGCCAAGTACGGCATCAAGAACCCGATCTTCAAGCCCAGCCCGATCACGCCGCAGTACAACGACTATCTGATCTTCGAAGGCATCTCGGTGGACGAGAGCGGCAAGCAGCATTACCTGGACGTGAACGTGGCCTATCGCCAGGCGTGCCTGAACGCCATCGAGTACCTGAAGAAGTTCGGATACTCAGGCGCGCAGGCCTATTCGATCCTGGGCACGGCACCAGTGCAGGGCCACATCAGCGGCGTGGTCGACGTGCCCAACTCGTGCGCCACGCTGTGGCTGCCCACGGGCATCTTCGACTTCGACATCAACCCGAACGCCTCGGGCCCGGTGAAGATGATCGACGGCAGCGTCAACATGCCGCTGTCGCACGACCTGCGCTGAAGAAAAAAGCCATGCCGACCTACGACTACGCCTGCGGGCAGTGCGGCGGCTTCGATGCGCTGAGGCCTTCAAGCCAGCGCGACGAACCGGCTGCGTGCCCCGACTGCGGATGCGCCTCGCCGCGTGTACTTTCGGCCGCACCACGGCTTGCACTGATGGCTTCGGGCACGCGCAGCGCTATGGAAACCAACGAACGCGCGCGGCACGAGCCGGGGAGCTCGCGCGACTACGCGCGCTTCAAGCATCCGGCGGGCTGCGGCTGCTGCTCATCGTCGCGCCGCAGCGCGACGGTGACCGCGCCGAACGGTGCGAAGGCGGCACCGTCCAAGCGGCCCTGGATGATTTCGCACTGAGGTTGCACACAGGATCGCGGCCGTGCAACGGGTTGGAGCAATTCCCGATTGTTTCAATCCCGTGAACGCCGCGATTCCTTTTGTGGCGGTTTTTCAGCGGGCTTCAGGATCAAACTTCTCCTCACCAACCAACCCCTGAAGGAGATTGAAATGAATGCCTCGAAGATCCTCGCTGCTGCTGCTCTCTCGCTCCTGGCTGCTGCCGGAGCACATGCAGAAACCTATGACGGCGTGCACACCGTGAACTCGTCGGTGTCGCGTGCCGAAGTCGCACCGCAAGCCGTTGCCGCCGCTCGCGCCGGCAACGTATACGGCGACGGTGCAAGCGCCGGCGCGCAACCCTTCACCTCTACGGCCGACCGCGCAACCGTTCAAGCCGAAGCTGTTGCCAAGGCCCACGACCCGCTCGCCAGCCTCGACCGCCGCGCCTTCTACCGCGACGAAGTGCCGCAAGCCTACAAGAAGCCCAGCGTGTCGTTCACGCGCCAAGCGGGGCTCTGAGCCGGTCTTTGCGGAATCATTGCTTGCCGGTCGTCATCGACGATCGGCGCAATGTAGAACGGGCCTTCGGGCCCTTTTCCCGTTGCTGCTTTCACGGTTGCGGCGCCCGCCGCTTGCTGTAGGTCAGCAGCCTTCCCCGATACGCCACACGGCCCTGCGAAGCGCGTTGGTCGAGCCGTTCCTCGCACATGCCGAACCCCTCGTCGGCCATCTGCCGATTGAAGGCCGGCCGGTTGCCGCGGTCCGGGTCCACGATCCATATCTGCGCGGCCGGGCCCGCATGGCGACCGATGAATGCAGCCAGCAGCCCGCTCGCATCGCGCTCGTAGAGCAGGTCGCTGCCGATGATGAGGTCGAACAGGCCGAGCACGTCGCCCGGGGCGTTCATCTCGCGCATGCCCCAGTGGCCGCGCCGGTACTTCATCGGCGCCAGTGCGTTGAGCCGCAGGTTCTCCAGCAGGAAACCCGCCGCGAGCGGATGGCAGTCGCTTGCGGTCATGTCGTTGCCGCGGCGGTGGCCGACCAGGCTCGCGAGCGCGAGGCCGCAGCCGATCTCCAGCACGCGCGCGCCGATAACCACGGGGTGCACCGCCATGCGCGCGGCCAGCTGCGCGCCCGAGGGCCACAGCAGCCCGAACATCGGCCATGCCGCCGAAGAGATGCCTTGCGCAGCCGCGGCGCCCAGCGGGTCGGAGAACTGCTGGCGATCGAGCAGCGACCGGATGACCAGGTCATCCGCACCCGCGATGGCGATGCGTTCCAGCTTGATTTCGTAGCCCGGCATCGAAAGGGGTGCGGGGCCTCGCGGGCGAGGCCTCGAAGCAGCAAAGGAGGCCCAGTATGCGCGCTGTGCAATACCGGCGCCCCGCCGACGGAGGCGCCGGCTTTTCTCATACGGACCTAAGCAAGCTCTCACTGGCCCCGACCGCCAGCGGCGAGTGAACCGCCAGACTCACTCTCGCGTGAGCACGAAGCGCTTTCGGATGCCGCTCGCGGCCGAAGGCGCCACCCACAGGTCGAACTCGCCCGGCTCGGCCACGGGCTTCATGTCGCGGCCGACGAATTCCATGTCGGCCGCGGTGAGCGTGAACTCGACCACCTTCGACGTGCCCGGCTCGATGCGCACCTTCTGGAAGCCCTTGAGCTCGCGCACCGGCCGCGTCACGCTCGCGGCGCGCTCGGACAGGTAGAGCTGCACCACTTCCTCGGCCTCGCGCATGCCGGTGTTGGTGACGGTGGCGCGCACGCGCAGCGTGTCGCCCATCGTCATGCGCTCCTGGCTCAGCTCGACGTTGTCGTAGCGCACCGGCGCATAGCCGATGCCGAAGCCGAAGGGGTAGAGCGCCTCGTTCGTCGCATCGACATAACGCGTCTTGAACGACGTGCCCGGCGCGCCTTCGGGCGAGGGCCGGCCGGTGCGCTTGTGAGCGTAGTAGTAGGGCACCTGGCCCGCCGTCTGCGGAAAGCTCACCGGCAGGCGGCCCGAGGGGTTGAAGTCGCCGAACACCACGTCGGCAATCGCATGCCCCGTCTGCACGCCCAGGAACCAGGTCACGAGGATGGCGCGCGCGTTGCGCACCGCGCCCTTGAGCGCCATCGCGCGGCCGTTGCTCAGCAGCACCACCACTGGCTTGCCGGTGGCGGCCACGGCCTCGGCCAGGTCCTGCTGAGGCTGCGGCAGGCCGATGTCGCTGCGCGAGCGCGATTCGCCCGACAACTTCTGGCTCTCGCCGATGGCGAGCACCACCACGTCGGCATCGCGTGCGGCGGCCACCGCGGCCTCGATGCCGCCGGGCAACGGCGACTCGACGTTCGAGCCGCGCGCGATCGTCACGGACGAATCCGGCCCCAATGCGGCGCGCAGCCCTTCGTCGATGCCCACCGGCGCCGACTGGCCGGGGAACAGGCTCCACGAGCCCATCAGGTCTTTGGTGCCTTCGGAAAAGGGGCCGATCAGCGCGATCTTCGTGCCGGCCTTGGGCAGCGGCAACAGCTTGGCCTCGTTCTTCAGCATGACGATGGAGCGGCGCGCATCCTCGCGGGCGAGCGCGATGAATTCGGGGTTCTCGGCGCGCTTCGCAGCGGGTGGTCCGTCGAGACCGCGGAACGGGTCGTCGAAGAGGCCCAGCTTCTGCTTGACGTGCAGCACGCGGCGCACGGCCTCGTCGAGCCGCGCCATCGGCACTTCGCCCGAGGCCACGAGGTCGGGCAGGTGGCGCATGTAGAGCCCGCTCTGCATGCTCATGTCGGTGCCGGCCATGAAGGCCATCTTGGCGGCCTCGCGGCTGTTGGCGGCGTAGCCGTGCTCGATGAGTTCCTCGTCCGCCGTGAAGTCGGAGACCACGAAGCCCTTGAACTTCCATTCGTCCCGCAGCACGCCGGTGAGCAGCGCCCGGTTCGCGGTCGAGGGGATGCCGCCGATCTCGTTGAAGGCGCTCATGACCGAGAGCGCGCCCGCGTCGATGGCCGCGCGGAACGGCGGCAAGTAGACCTCGCGCAGCGTGCGCTCGGAGATGTCGCTGCTGTTGTAGTCCAGCCCGCCCTCGGCCGCGCCGTAGGCCGCGAAGTGCTTGGGCGTGGCGAGCATCGAATCGGCGTTCGAGAGATTGCTGCCCTGGAAGCCGCGCACGCGCGCAGCGGCGAACTGGCGCGCCAGGTACGGGTCTTCGCCCACGCCTTCGAGGCCGCGGCCCCAGCGCGCATCGCGCGCGATGTCCACCATCGGCGCGAAGGTCCAGCGAAAGCCGTCGGTCGTGGCCTCTACCGCGGCCGCGCGCGTGGTGCGCTCGGCGAGCGCCGGCTCCCAGCTCGAAGCCTCGGCCAGCGGCATCGGGAAGATGGTGCGAAAGCCGTGGATCACGTCGGCACCGAAGATCAGCGGAATGCCCAGCCGCGATTCGCGCACCGCCACTTGCTGCAGCCGCAGCTTGCCTTCGAGGCCCGCGTTGTTGAAAAGGCCGGTGACGCGCCCGGCGCGCACATCGGCCGTCTCCTGCTGGCCGTTGCGCCAGGCGGTCTGCGGGTTGTTGGGGATGTTGATGTCGGCCGGCCCGTAGAGGCTGAGCTGGCCGGCCTTTTCCTCGACGGTCATGCGCGCGATCAGCGATTCGATGCGCGCGTCCGCCACCTCCGAGGGCGTGGGGTCACCCGGGGCGGAAGCGGCGAAGGCGGAGGGAAGGAAGCCGGAGGAGAGGGAGAGGAGGGCGGCGAGCGCCGCTTTTCGAACGTGCATGGCCTCCTATTCTGCAGAAGACGCGCCCGGCCCCCGGCAAGCGGGTTTCCGTCGTGGCCGTAGGGCTATGTCTGACCCGGCCTTTTACTCCGCTGTTGCACCTGCTTCCTTCGCCACCTTCACCCACTTGGTGGTCTCCTTGCCGATGAAGGTCGCGAGCTCCGCGGGCTTCATGTTCCCGGCCGTCACGCCCTGTTCTTCGAAGCGCCTGACCACGTCGGGCTGCTGCACCGCGCGGGCGAGTTCGGTGTTCAGGCGCTGCACGATCTCGGGCGGCGTGCCGTACGGTGCCATCAGCGCGAACCACGTCGTCATGTCATAGCCCTTGAGGCCCGCCTCGTCGAGCGTGGGCACGCCGGGGTAGGCGGGCGAGCGCGTCTTCGTCGTCACGGCCAACGCATGCACCTTGCCGGCGTGGATGTGCGGCGAGGCCGAGGGGCTGGTCTCGATGGCCAACTGGATCTGGCCGCCCATGAGGTCGGCCATCATCGGCGCGCCGCCCTTGTAGGGCACGTGGACGATGTCGGTCTTGGTCATCGAGCGGAAGAGCTCGCCCGAGATGTGCTCGGTGCTGCCGTTGCCGGCCGAGCCGAAGTTGACCTTGCCGGGGTTGGCCTTGATGTACGCCACGAGTTCGGCCACCGTCTTGGCGGGCACCTTGTCGTTGACGATCAGCACGTTGGGCGTGGAGGCCACGAGCGCCACCGGATCGAAATCGCGCTGGAAGTCGTAGGCCAACTTCTTGTAGAGGCCCGGTGCGATCGAATGCGCAATGGTGGCCAGGAACAGCGTGTAGCCATCGGCCGGTGCCTTCGAGGCGATGGTTGCACCCACGGTGCCGCCCGCACCGCCGCGGTTGTCGATGATCACGGGCTGCTTGAGCGATTCGGAGAGCTTCTGGCCCACGGTGCGCGCGACGATGTCGGTGGTGCCGCCGGCCACGAAGGGCACGATGAGGGTGATGGGTTTGGTGGGCCAGTCGGCGGCGAGTGCCGAGGACGCGCCCGCGGCGAGCAGCAGCGTGGCGGTGGCGGTTCGGAGGAAGGTTTTTCGGTTCATGGTCGTGAGGTCTTGGTGTTGTTGTTCGAAATGAGGTGGCGTCAGGCCACGCGGTTCAGCAGCGGCTGGCCTTCGTTCCAGCGTTTCAGGTTGTCCAGGAAGAGCGCGGCGACCCGCGCCTCGTTGCCGTCCGAGTGGCCGGCGGTGTGGGGCGTGACGATCACGTTCGGCATGTCCCACAGCGGCGAATCGACCGGCAGGGGCTCGTGCGCGAACACGTCGAGGTAGGCGCCAGAGAGCGCGCCGCTGCGCAGTGCTTCGATGAGCGCGGGTTCGTCGACGACCTCGCCGCGCGAGACGTTCACGAGCCGTGCACCGGGCGGCAGCAGCGCGAGCGCATCCGCATCGACGAGGCCGTGCGTGCGGTCGGTCAGCGGGCAGGCGAGCAGCAGCCAGTCGGCGCGCGGCAGCACGGTGTGGATGTCCTCGAAGCGCACGCTGTCGGCGCTCGTGCTGCTGCGCACGGCAATCACCTGCAGGCCCAACGCAGAGAGCAGCGCGCCGAGGCCTTGCCCGATCGGCCCCCAGCCGACGATCACCGCCGTCTGGCCCGCCAGGTCGCGCGGCAGGCCGCTGCCCACGAGCGGTGCCCAGGTCTTCTCGCGCTGCGCCGCGAGCAGCTGAGGGAAGCAGCGTGCCAGCATCAGCACGCCGGCCAGCGCGGTCTGCACGACCACGCCCGAATTGGCGCCCGACGAAGTCGTCACCTCTACGCCGCGCGCCCGCAGTTCGCCGTACACGGGCCGATCCGCACCCGACGAATGCGCATGCACCCAGCGCAGCGATGGCGCGCCGCGCAAGGCATCGTGAAACTGCTGCGTTTGGGGCAGCACCTGGTGCTTGGTCGAGAGGCCGGTGACGTCGCGCGAGACGAAGGCGACGTCCGCATCGTCTCCCGTATCCACCAGCACATGCGAGCGGCCATTTAGGGCCTCGGCGATGCCAGCGCCGGCCCGCTGCGCGGCCTCGTGCGTCATCAGGATGCGCAGCGGCGAACTCATTCGGCGGTCGCGCCCGATTCGCGCACGATCACTTTCCACTTGTCGTACTCCTGCCGCGTGAACTTGCCGAACTGCTCGGGCGTGCCGCCGACCGGGTCCGCGCCCTCGCGGATCATCTGCGCTTCGAGCGAAGGCAGTGCGTCGTTCACCGATTTGTTGAGGAGCGCGATCACCTGCGTAGGCGTGCCCTTGGGCGCGAAGAAGCCGAACCATGAGCCCGCCGAGAAACCGGCGAAACCCTTCTCTGCCACGGTCGGCACATCGGGCAGCGAGCGCGAGCGCTTCAGGCTGCTCACCGCAATCGCACGTAGCTTGCCCGCGCGGATGTGCGAGATGACCGAGGGGATGGTCGCGAACATGAACTGGATGCGCCCCGCGAGCAGGTCGGTCAGCGCATTGGCGCCCTTGTAGGGCACGTGCAGAGTCTCCGCGCCGATGCGCTTGCTGAGCATGTAGCTGGAGAGGTGCGACGAGGTGCCGATGCCGGTCGAGCCGTAGTTCAGCTTGTTGGGGTTGGCCTTGGCGTAGGCGATGAACTCTTCCATTGTTTTCGCAGGCACCTCGGGGTTCACGACCAGCACGTTGGGCACGTCGGCGATCTGCACCACCGGCACGAGGTCGGCGAGCGGGTCGTAGGTCATGTTCTTGTAGAGCGTCTGGTTCACTGCCATCGGACCGACCGAGTTGACGATGAGCGTGTAGCCATCGGCTGGCGCGCGCACCACGAACTCGGTGCCGATGTTGCCGCCGCCGCCGGGCTTGTTGTCGATGACGAAGGGCTGGCCCAGCTTCTCGGACATCTGCTGCGTGACGGCGCGCGCGAGGATGTCGGTTGTGCCGCCTGCTGTGAAGGCGACGACCACGCGAACCGGTTTGCCGGGGTATGCCGATTGCGCATCGGCACGGGGCGCGGTGCCGAGGCCGATGCCCAGCAACGCGGCGGTGGCCACGCCCATGAGCCTTCGCAGTAAGAAAAGGGGGTTGTCTCGTTTCATTCTTGTGTCCTTGGAGATTTCTTCGTGGCGGGAAATGAGGCGTTCTCAGTCGCGGAAGCCCGGGTCCATGCGGTCGAGCTTGCGCAGCAGCGCGGGCCACTCCATGAGGCCGTAGGGGCGGCGGGTGCCGGGTTGGTAGTTGTTCCAGGTTTCCTTGAGCACCTCCTGCGGCACGGCTTTCAGCGGCGTGTTGCAGGACATCGCGCCGATCTGCGCGCGGCAGGCCAGCTCGAGCCGGTGCATCCAGTTGAAGGCCTCGCCCACGCTGCGGCCCACCACCAGCGCGCCGTGGTTGCGGAAGATCACGGCCTCGCTCTGGCCGAGGTCGGCGAGCAGCGAGGCCTGCTCCTCGGTGTTCAGCACCACGCCCTGGTACTCGTGATAGCCGATCTTCAGGAAGCGCATGGCCGTCTGCGTGAGCGGCAGCAGGCCGCATTCGAGCGAGGACACGGCCATCGACGCCCAGCTGTGCGTGTGGATCACGCAGGCCACGTCGGGCCGCGCGGCATGCACCGCGCTGTGGATCACGTAGCCGGCCTTGTTGATGCCGTAGTTGAGCTCTCCGAAGTCGGGCGACGAGAGGATGCGGCCATCGGCGTCGACCTTGATGAGGCTGGACGCGGTGATCTCCTCGTACATCATCCCGTAGGGGTTGATGAGGAATGCGCCGTGCTCGCCCGGCACGTGCGAGGAGATGTGGTTGGCCATCATGTCCGACATGCCGTAGAGGTCGACCAGCCGGTAGCAGGCGGCGAGGTCGATGCGGGCCTGCCATTCGGCGGCGGAGCACTTGTCTTTCATGGAAGGGATATGGAGCACGCCAGGGTTCGTCATCGTGGGGTCCTTTCAATATCGGGTGGGTTCAATCGGCGCCCAGCTGCAGGCGGCTGGGCAGGCGTTTCTCGATCGCGAACTTCAAGAGCGCCGCCGAGCGGAAGATGCCGTGCGCGAACTTGCCGTAGGGCAGCGTGAGGAAGAGCGCCATCACCACGCCCAGGTGCACCGCGAGCAGCAGCGCCATGAAGCTGGTGTCGCGCCATGCGAGGAGCGCCAGGCCGGTGAGGCTGGTGAGCAGCAGCAGCGCGATGAAGCCGCGGTCCATCGGCCGTTGCGCCACGTCACCGTGCGCTGCGTTGCGCCGCAGGTTCAGCCATAGCAAGCCGATGGGGCCGACCACGAGGCCGATGCCGCCCGCGGTGCCCAGCAGCACCGGCAGGCTCGTGAGCGCATAGGGCGCGTGCAGGGCGAACAGGTAGTGGTAGAGCGTCGCCACGCAGGTCGAGGCGAAGCACAGCATGAAGCCGTAGAAGGTGAAGTGGTGGAAGCGCCGGCGCCAGAGGGTGAAGCGGTCGTCCTCGTTGTTGCAGCCTTCGCCGTGGCCCCCGCCCAGGTACTTCAGGCGCAGCGCATCGTGCGCGGCCTCGGCGCTCGCCGGACCGCGAACGCCGGGCATCGACGGCGCATTGCTCGGATCGTTGGCGGGCGACACCTCGCGCCAGAAGCGGCGCACGCCCATGGCGAGCGCGAACATCACGAAGAGGAACACCGCGCCGAACACCAGCGCGAGGAAGTTGTGCGGAAAGATCGCGTAGAAGTTGCCGGCCAGCGGCTCGTGCAGCAGCGAGCCCGACATCGCAACGGCCAACACGAGGAACAGCGCGAGTCCGCCCGCGAGAGCCAGCGCGACGGTGAGGCCCGCCTTCTTGTAGAGCGCGCCCATCGCAGGCGGCCACGCGTAGTCGTGGTACGTCTGCATGCGCACCTGCGCCATCGCCTGCGGCACGTTCACCGCGAACTCGTGCGGCGGTGCGTACTGGCAGGCATGCAGGCATGAGCCGCAGTTGTGGCAGAGGTTGGCGAGGTAGTGCGTGTCGGCCTTGCCGAATTCGAGCCGCCGCGTCATCGCGGGGAAGACGGCGCAAAAACCTTCGCAGTAGCGGCAGGCGTTGCAGATCTGCAGGATGCGCGCGACCTCGCCCTCGCTGGCGGTCAACGGAAGGGCGGGTTGGATCGGGATCACGCGCTGCGAGGGCGGTGCGCTGCCGATGCCGTCGGCATCGACACGGGCGCGTGCGACGAGATCAGTGAGCTGCTGCAAGGGCGGTCTCCGGGGAATTCTTCGAATGGTTCTTGGCAGCCTTCGCTGCCTGCGTGCCGGCGATGCGGCCGAAGGCCGTGCCGATGCTCATGCCGACGCCCGCCGTGTAGCCCTTGCCCAGCACGTTGCCGGCCATCATTTCGCCCGCCACGAACAGGTTGGGGCTCGGGCGTCCGCCGAAGCGCACGGCCGCGGTCTCGTCCACTTTCAGGCCGAGGTACGTGAAGGTGATGCCGGGGCGCACGGGGTAGGCGTAGAAGGGCGCGGTGTCCAACGGGCGGGCCCAGTGCGTCTTGGCGGGCGCGATGCCTTCGGTATGGCAGTCGTCAAGGGCCGTGTGGTCGAAGCGGCCGACGCGGCAGGCGGCGTTGTAGTCCTGCACGGTGCGCACGAACGTGGCTTCGTCCAGGCCGATCTTCTGTGCCAGTTCGCCGAGCGTATGGGCCTCCGTGCCGGTGAACACCGGCGGCATGAAGCGGCCGACCGCCTTCTGGTCGATGACAGACCACGCGATCTGCCCCGGCTGCTGCGCCACGAGGCGGCCCCAGATCGCGTAGCGCTTGGGCCAGAAGTCTTCGCCTTCGTCGTAGAAGCGCTGCGCGTCGCGGTTGACCACCACGCCGAGCGACACGCAGTCGATGCGCGTGCAGATGCCACCGTCGTAGAGCGGCGCGCGCGCATCGATGGCCACCATGTGGCCCTGCGACGGATCGCCGATGCTGTCGGCGCCCGCGGCGATCATGTACTTGAGCAGCACGCCCTGGTTGAAGCGCGTGCCGCGGATGAGGAAGTTGTCGGCCGGCCATTCGCCGCGCTCGTTCTGGCCCCAGGCTTCGCGCAGCCATTCGCGGTTCGATTCGAAACCGCCGGACGCGAGCACGCAGCTCTTCGCTTCGATGCGCTCGCCGGCCTCGGTGCGCACGGCCAGGAAGCGGTCGCCGTCGAGCTCGACCGAGGCCACGGGCGTGTCGTAGCGGATCTGCACGCCCAGCTTCTCGGCGCTGCGGAAATACGCGTTCACCAGCGCCTTGCCGCCACCCATGAAGAAGGCGTTGGTGCGCGCCACATGCAGCGCGCCCGACAGCGGCGGCTGGAAGTGCACGCCGTGGCTGCGCATCCAGTCGCGGCAGTTCGAGGAGGCGCGGATCACCAGGCGCGCGAGGTGTTCGTCGGTGAGGCCGCCGGTCACCTTCAGCAGGTCTTGCCAGTACTCCTCTTCAGGGTACGCATCGACCAGCACGTCCTGCGGCGCGTCGTGCATGCAGCGCAGGTTGCGGGTGTGCTGCGAATTGCCGCCGCGCCATTCCTTGGGCGAGGCCTCCAGCAGCAGCACCGAAGCGCCGGCCTCGCGCGCCATCAGCGCGGCGCACAGCGCGGCATTGCCGCCACCAACAACCACTACGTCTGCCAGTACATCCATCACTCGCGGGTCTCCTTGGAATCCAGGAGACTTTAGAGAGCATGGCCTTCACGCGAAAGGCCGAAAGAGGCAATGGGTGTTCAGTTTTCGAGAAGACTTGCGCCCGTCCAGCGGCCTTCGCGAACGAGGGCGCGCGCGGTGTCTGCGACCACCACGCGCGCGGCCAGCGCGGCGGGCGAGAGCTCGTCGTCCGACAGGCTCACGAGCAGGTTGCGGCGGCCGACGTGGGCGTCGCTGATCTGGGTGAGTTCGAGGTCGTCGCGGTCGTGCCGTGCCGTGGCCGCACCGGGCTGCACCGTGGCGCCATAGCCAGCGCGCACCGCGTCCATCAGCAATGCCAGGCCATCGACCTCGGCCACGATGCGCGGCGTGACACCCGCGCGCAGGAAGGCGGCCATCAACGTGGCGCGCAGGCCGTGGCTGCCGCTCGGCAGGATCAACGGCACATCGGCCAATTGCGAGAGGCGCACCTTGGTGCCCTTGGGGCGTTCGGCCAGCGTGGGCGAGGCGACCACGAAGAGCTTTTCGGCGAGCAGCGGCGACACGCTCCAGCGCCGCGGCGTGTCCGTCTGGAACAGCACCGCCAGGTCGAGCTGGCGCGCATGCAGCATCGTCGTGAGATGGCCCGAGAGCGCCTCGACCATGTGCAGCCGCACCTCGGGGTAGCGCTCCTGCATCGCGCGCATCAGCGGCACGCCGAGCACGGTGGCGGTGGTGGGCGCGAGGCCCACGCTCACATGGCCCGACAGGCGCGCCTGCTGCGCCGCGCGCACCGCATCGTCGGCATGGCGCAGCGTGAGTTGCGCCTGCTGCAGGAAGGCGAGGCCCGCATCGGTGGGCGTGACGCCGGTCGAGCTGCGCTGCAGGAGGCGCGTGGCCAGTTCGCTTTCGAGCCGGCTGATCTGCTGGCTCAGCGCCGAGGTGACCACGCCCAGCTCGACGGCCGCGCGGCCCATGCTGCGCAGCTCGCAGACCTTGACGAAGTAGCGCAGTTGCCTCAGTTCCATGCGCGCATCATCGCGCAGGCACGGCGGCCGGCTGGCCGCGCCGCAGCAGCAACCATCCGAACAGCGGGGCGGTGATGTACATCACCACCGAGTAGATGGCAGCCGGCAGCGCGAGCGGAAAGCTCCCCAGCACGCTCACCGCGATGAAGATGGCGAGCGTCGAGTTGTGGATGCCGATCTCGTAGCTGATGGCGGTGGCCAGCGGTTTGTCGAGGCCTGCGGCGCGGCTCAGGTAGTAGCCCGCGAGCAGGCTCACGAGGTTGAACAGCAGCACCGGGAGGCCGATCTCGGCGAAGGTGGCGGTGATGGTCTTCCACTCGTTCGCGATCGCGAGCACCGTGACCACCGCGAGCACCACGCCGCTGAAGATCTTGGTCGGCTTCTCCATGCGCGCGGCGAAGCCGGGCTTGCGCGAGGCCACGAACATGCCGATGGCCACCGGCACCAGCACGATCGCGATCACCTCCACGAGCTTGCGCGTCTGCAGCGGCACCACCTGGCCGCTCTGCGCGAAATGATTGATCGCCCAGTTGGCGATCAGCGGCAGCGTGACGATCGACAGCAGCGTGTTCACGGCCGTGAGCGAGATGTTCATCGCCACGTTGCCGCCGAAGAGGTGCGAGAACAGGTTCGCCGAAATACCGCCTGGCGAGGCCGCCAGCAGCATGAGCCCGATGGCGAACACCGGCGAGAGCCCGAAGCCCACGATGATCGCGTAGCACGCGAGCGGCAGGCCGATGACCTGCAGCACCAGCGCGATGGTCACCGCCTTCGGATGCTTGAAGAGCCGCCGGAAGTCGGCGAGCGAGAGCGACAGCCCCAGCCCGAACATCACCAGCGCGAGCGCGCCGAACAGGAACCGGGTCACGATGAGCGTGGCATCCATGGGTTTTTGTCTCCTCTTTCGTTCTTCTTAAAAAAATGGCTGCCGGCACCCGTCGCGCGGGCGCTGGCAGCCGTGGAAAACCGGGGGTCGACGCGTCTTATTGTTTGTAGCTGTCGTCGATGCGGTCGAGTTTGCGGATCAGCGAAGGCCAGACGAACATGCCGCCGAGGCCCCCGCTTTGCACTTTCATCGCCTGGCCCACGCCATCGATGATCTTCGGGTTCACATGCGTGAGTTCGCTGCCGCCCGATTGCGCCGCGATCTGGATCTGGCAGGTGTTCTCGAAGGTGTACATCGAAAGGAAGGCGTCGGCAATGGTCTTGCCGCAGGTGAGCAGGCCGTGGTTGCGCAGCATGAGGAAGTTGGCGTGGCCCATGTCGGCCTGCAGGCGCGGCTTCTCGTCGTCGCGGAAGGCCACGCCTTCGTAGTCGTGGTACGCCAGCGAGGCCAGCACGAAGGTCGATTGCTGGCTGATGGGCAGCACGCCGTTCTTCTGCGCGCTCACCGCGATGCCCGCCTTGGTGTGGGTGTGCAGCACGCACTGGATGTCTTCACGCGCGGCATGCACCGCGCTGTGGATCACGAAGCCGGCCGGGTTCACCGGGTAGGGCGACTCGATGATCTTGTTGCACTGCTGGTCGACCTTCACCAGGCTGGACGCGGTGATCTCGTCGAACATCAGCCCGTAGGGGTTGATGAGGAAGTGATGCTCGGGCCCGGGCACGCGCGCGCTGATGTGCGTGAACACCAGGTCGCTCCAGCCGTAGAGCGCCACGAGGCGATAGCAGGCGGCGAGGTCGACGCGCAACTGCCACTCTTCGGCGGAGACGAGCTTCTGGATTTCGCATTGAGAGTTTGCGTTCATGGTGGGGGTCCTTTGTCTGGGGTCAGGCCGTGGCCGGCTCTTTCAGCACGGTCTTGTAGATGCTCTGCTTGGGTTGCGCCATCAACCGGCGCAGCATGGGCTCGAATTCACTGATCGGCAAGGTCTCGGCCTTGGGGTCGAATGCGGGGTTGTCGTAGAGCGCGCAGAACTCGGCCGTGCGCTCGTAGTGCGGGTTGTCCTTGAAGTTCTCGCGCATGTCGCGGTCCAGCCCGATGTGGTGGAAGAAGTAGTGGCCCTGGAAGATGCCGTGGTGCTGCACCATCCAGTGGTTGGCTTCGCTCACGAAGGGCTTCAGGATCGCGGCGGCGATGTCGGGGTGGTTGAAGCTGCCGAGCGTGTCGCCGATGTCGTGCAGCAGCGCGCACACCACGTACTCCTCGTCTCGGCCGTCGCGGAGGGCCCGGGTGGCGGTCTGCAGCGAGTGGGTGTAGCGGTCGACCGGAAAGCCGCCGTAGTCGCCTTCCAGGATCTGCAGGTGCTTGATCACGCGCGCGGGCAGGCCGCCCGCGAACTGCATGAACTCGCCGCCGATCAGTTGCCAGTCTTCGCGCGTGCTTTCCTGCATGCTCTTGAAACTTGCGCGTGCGCTCATCGTGTCGTCTCCGTTGTTCGTCTGTGCGGTGGCGGTCACTGTAGACCTGCACTTGACGCTCAACTGTCAAGAATTTGACAATGCAGGGTGCTGGTAAACCCCTGTGCCCGCAGGCACCAAGCCTTTTCCGATGCCTCCTTCCACCAAGCCGCGTCTCTCCGCCCCGCACCGTGCCGCGCTCGAGGGCAACCCCTGGTTCACCAGCATGCCGCGCGCGCAGCGCGATGCGCTGGTGGGCGCGGCCGAACTCCTCCATGTGCGGCGCGGCACCATGGTGTTCCGCCAGGGCGACCCGATCCATGCGTCGGGCGGCGGCTTCTACGGGCTGGTGGCAGGCACGATCAAGATCTCGTCGCTGCGCCAGGACGGACGCGAGGCCATTCTTGCGGTGCTGGAGCCGGGCAACTGGTTCGGCGAGATCACGCTGATCGACGGTTCGCCGCGCACGCACGACGCCACCGCGCTCGAGGCACTCGACCTGCTGGTGGTGTCGCCCGAAGCCTTCGCGCGGCAGATGCGCGACGTGGTGTTCTCCAACGCCATCGCCGCAATGCTGGCGGCGCGCGTGCGCATGCTCTACGGGCTCACGGAAGACGCCACCTTGCGCAGCCTGCGCGCGCGGGTGGCGCACCGGCTGCTGGTGCTCGCGCGCGGCGATGCCACGCAATCGGTGCACCTGCGGCACACACTGATGCTGCCGCAGGAAGCGCTCGCGATGATGCTCGGCGTGACGCGCCAGACGCTCTCGAAGGAACTCAACGCGCTGGCCGGCGAGGGCGTGATCGCGCTGGGCTACGGGCGCATTGAACTGCTGTCGCTCGATGCGCTGCAGCGGCTGGTCAGCACGGGTTGAAGCCGTTTAGCGCAGGACGCGCCCGTCCGCCGAGATGCTGATCAGGTCGATGCTGCGCACGTTGTCCCGCAGGCCCGGGCGCAGGTTGATGCGAAAGCCGCCCACGTCGTAATCGGTCATCGCGGTCATCGTGCGCTGCAGCGTCGCGGTGTTGAAGCCGCGGCCCGCGCGCCGCACTGCTTCGCCCACGGCCTTGGCCGCGATGAAGCCTTCGAGCCCTTCGTACGACGCGGTCTGGTCGGAGTTGTCGACCGCAGCGAGGTACTCCTTGACGATCGGAATGGCCGACGGCCGCGGCGAGGGCACCACCTGCGAGATCACGATGCCGCCGATGTCCTTGCCCAGTTCCGCGTAGAGCGGATCGATGCCGACGATCGAGAAGGCCATGAAGTTGCCCGTGTAGCCGCTCTTGCGGAGCTTGCGGATCGCGCTGGCCGTGGTGCCCGAGAGCGATACCAGCACGATGGCCTGCGGCGATTTCTCTTGCACGGTCTTCAGCATGGCGTCGAGCTTGTCGCCGCCCGCCGGCACCAGCGCGGTCGCGACCAGCGGCGTGAGCTTGAGTTCGGTGATCGCCTGCTGCACGGCGGCGAGGCCGGCGCGGCCCATGGCGTCGTCGTCGCCCACGAAGGCCACGCGCGTCTGCCCCACGGTGGCGCACTGGCGCACGATCTTGAGGGCCTCGTCGATCATGCCGGGCCGCACATGGAACACATTGGGATGCTCGGCGCCGCGCAGGTTGTCGGAGGCCGCGAACGGCGCAAAGAGCAGGCTGCCCTGCTGCGTGGCGACGTTCGCGCCGGCCTCGCTGCTGGCGGTGCCGACGAAGCCGAAGAGCAGGTCGGCCTTCTGGGCGCCGAGCAGGGTGCGCGCGTTGGCGCTGGCGCGGGCGGCTTCGTAGCCGTCGTCGAGCTGGACCAGCTTCAGCTGGAGGCCGGTGGTGGCGTTGCGGGTGTTGAAGTCGCTCACCGCGAGCCGGCTGCCAGCCGCGAAGGCGCTGCCGATTTCAGCGGCGCCGCCGGTCAACGGCACCGATTGCCCCAGCAGCACGACGCGCGGCGCGCCGCCCGTGCGGGTGGCCTGCGCGAACGCGTGGGGGATGCCGAAGCCGCCTCCCAGCAGCAGCGCACCACATGCCTGGCCCAGCCATTTCCTGCGCGACTTGTTCATCGGACACCCTTTGCTAACAATTAGTAAAAAAGTGTAGCAATAACGGGGCCAAGGCGGTAGGCGTGGGTGCTACAGAATTCCCTATGAAAACTGCTTTTCTTTGGGGAGGCGCGGCGGTGTGCGCCGCGCTCGTGGGGTGCGCCGTGCCGCAACGCGATGTCGTTGACATCGCCGAGCCAGCACAGGTGCCGGTGCCTCCTCCCGAATTGCCGCCGCCCCCGGTGATCGAGGCACCGCCTGCCGGGCCGAGGCGGCCAGAGCCACTTGCCGTGCCGCCGGCCACGCCGGCCGTCCAGACGAGCGCGCAGATCCTCCAGCGGCACATGCCCGACTATCCGGCCGCCTTGGCGGACGAGGGCGTGGAGGGCCAGGTGATCGCCGTTTTCTACGTGGGTGAAGCAGGCACGCCCGAGGACGTCCGCATCGAGAGGTCGCCGCACCCGCTGCTGTCGAAGGCGGTGCTCGACGCGCTCAAGGGGTGGCGCTTCGAGCCGGCGCGGTCGGCCGACGGGCGTCCGGTGCGCACCCGGATGCGGCTGCCGTTTCGCTTCCAGGGCGAATAGCAGGTCTTCTTCAGGCCCGCTCGAACACCAGGTCCCACACACCGTGGCCCAGCTTGATGCCGCGGTTCTCGAACTTGGTCAGCGGCCGGTAGTCGGGCTTGGGCGCATAGCCTTCGGCCGTGTTGCGCAGCAGCGGCTCGGCCGCGAGCACCTCGAGCATCTGCTCGGCGTAGGGCTGCCAGTCGGTCGCGCAATGGATGTAGCCGCCGGGGCGCAGGTGCTGCGCCAGCTTGGTTACGAATTCGGGTTGGATCAGTCGGCGCTTGTTGTGGCGCTTCTTGTGCCACGGGTCCGGGAAGAACACATGCACGCCGGCCAGCGTGCCGGGCTGCAGCATGTGGTCGAGCACGTCGACCGCGTCATGCGCGCAGATGCGGATGTTCGAAATCGACTGCTCGCCGATGCGCTTGAGCAGCGCACCCACGCCGGGTTCGTGCACCTCGCAGCAGAAGAAGTTCGTCTCGGGCAGCACCGTGGCGATGTGCGCGGTGGCCTCGCCCATGCCGAACCCGATCTCCAGCACCGTCGGGGCAACGCGGCCGCCGAAGGCCGCGGTCAGGTCCAGCGGCTCGGGCGTGTAGGGAATGAGGAACAGCGGCCCCAGTTCGGCAAAGGCGCGCGCCTGGCCATCGGTGGTGCGGCCCGCGCGCTTCACGAAGCTCTTGAGACGGCGGTGCAGCGGATGCGGCTTGTCGGCACCTGCGCTGTCGTCTGTGTTGTCGTCGCTGGGCGGGAGGTCGTGGGGCACGGTGTCGGGAAAGGTCATAACGGCCGCGAATTGTAGAGAGCGCGCCATTCGGGCACCCAGCCGGCCAGTGCGGCCCCGCAGGAGGTGGCTGCGGTGGCATGCAGCCCGAGCACGCGCGCGGCCGCATCGAGCGCCGCCAGCGCGGCTTCGGGCGTCGATGTGTCGATGGCCGTGGCGCCGTTCTGCTTGGAGAGCTTGTCGCCATCGGCGCCGCGCACCAGCGGCGTGTGCAGGTAGCTGGGCGTCGGCAGGCCGAGCGCGCGCTGCAGCAGGATCTGGCGCGCGGTGTTGTCGGCCAGGTCTTCGCCGCGCACCACGTCGGTCACGCCCTGTTCGGCATCGTCGACGACCACGGCGAGTTGATAGGCCCATGGGCCATCGGCACGGCGCAGCACGAAGTCGCCGACCTCGCGGCTGACGTCCTGGTGCTGTTCGCCCAGGCGGCGGTCGGTCCAGCGGAGTTCGCCGTGCTGTGCCGATTCGAACTTCTCGGTGGCGAAGCGCCAGGCCCGCGCAGGCTTGCCGTGCAGGCCGTCGCGGCAGGTGCCCGGGTACACGCGCTCCCCATGCCGCTCGTGCCGCTGGCCGAGCCGTGCGAGCGCGGTGTCGATGTCCTTGCGCGAACACCCGCAGGGGTAGGCGAGGCCGAGGGCTTGCAGCTTCTGCAGCGCCGCTTCATAGCGCGCCGTGCGCTGCGTCTGCCACACGGGCGTTTCGTCGGGGAGCAGGTGGCAGTCGGCGAGCTGCCGCAGCATGTGCTCGCCCATGCCGGGCAGGCACCGCTCGGTGTCGGCGTCCTCGATGCGGATCAGCCAGCGCGCCTGCGCGCCGCGTGCACGCACGTCGAGCCAGCTCGCGAGCGCGGCCACCAGCGAGCCGGCGTGCAGCGGGCCGGTGGGCGAGGGCGCGAAACGGCCGGTCTCACGCATCCCGCTGAAGTGTCAGATCACCGCAAGCGCCAGCGAAAGGCCCGAGAGGAAAGCGTCTTCCACCCGATGCCCCGTGCACCAGTCGCCGGCCACGCCGATGCGGGCCTTGGCATCCCAGAGGTGCGTCTTGCCCACGGGCACCTGCGTCTGCGCTTCGGTCCAGCAGCGGGTTTGCGCATGCGAGGGCACGGCGTGGATGCCGGTGATCTCGGCGAAGGCGCGCAAGAGCTTGGCCTCGACGCGCGGTGCGTCGTCGCGCAGATGCTCCTGCGACCACGCGGCGCTGGCCTGTAGCGTCCAGCGCTCGATGCGTTCGCGGCCGGGCTTGGACGATTCGCGCGCCAGCCACGCCACGCGGTGGTGGGTGCTGCGCGCCGCGTTCCACTGCGGGCCGAGGTGCGACATGTTGGCCTGGTTGGCCTGGGGGAAGGCGATCATCAGCGTCCAGCAGGGCGCGATGCGCACCGGCTCGATCTTCTGGCTGATGGAGGCCGACAGCTTGCCGTCGCCCAGCAGCATGCGGGTGCGCGAAGGCGGCACGGCGAGCAGCACGGCGTCGAAGCCCGAGTACACATGCTGCGAATCGTCTTCGCCGGCGGTGCGCAGCTGCCAGCGCCTGGGGTCGAGCGCATCGGGTTCGATCTGCGTGACCTGCGTGCTGGCGATGAGGTTGCCGGCCAGCGGTGCGGCCCAGTGGGCCACCAGTGCGTCCATGCCGGGCTGCGCGACCCAGTGCGATTCGCGGCCGGGCAACGCGGCCTCGGCCACGCGGCCGTGGGCGTCGAGCACGCGCACGAGGTTGGCGCTCCAGGGGCGGCAGAGGTTGGGCGTGGCTTCGAGCGCCAGTGCAAAGCGCGGATCGCGCACGGTGAAGTACTGCGCGCCGCTGTCGAAGCGGCCGAAGGCCGTGTCGATGCTCGCCATGCGGCCGCCGGGTGCGGCCTCGCGTTCGAACAGCGTGACCTTGTGGCCGGCCTGCACCAGCGTGCGTGCGCAAGCCACACCGGCGATGCCGGCGCCGACGACGGCGTAGTGGCGGGGGGTGGAGGGTGTTCGGTGGCGGTCGGTCTGCTTTGCAGTTGCGCGAGTGGTCATGAAGGACTCTTTTCTTTTGACAGGGGAGACGATGAATGTGTCCGCACTCTACATCGGTCTGCATGGGTGCTCGGGAGAGCGCGCCTCAGGGCTTTCCTCAGCGCCCCCGATGCCGCTCGAGCAGCGCACGCCGCGTGGCCTCGTGCTCGAACTGCGCGAGCCACCATTCGAGCGCACGCCCCGGCCCGCCCGCGCTGCGCACGCGCCATGCGCAATGCATGGTGCCCAGCGGCGGCGTGCGCTCGGTCTGGCGTTCGATGAGGTGTCCCGCTTCGATGTACGGCCGCGCCATCGGCTCGGGCAGGAAGCCGCCGCCCAGCCCATGCAATTGCGCCGCGAGCTTGGCCTGCATGCTCGGCACGGTGAGCACGTCCTGCCCGCCCACGAGGTTCACCGTCATGCTCGGCCCGCTGCGCACCGAGTCGGCCGCCGCGACCGCGCGGTGCTGGCGCAGCACCGCATCGGTCAGGGGCTCGGGCAGGCGCGCGAGCGGATGGTGCGGCGCCACCGCATACACGAAGCGCAGCTCGCCGATGGGCCGGCTGCGGATGCCGGTGGCCGTGAAGGCGAGGCTCGCGGCATCCAGCACGGCGCCGATGGCGAGATCGGCCTCGCCGCTGGTCAATGCCTCGATGGTGCCCAGCAGCGTCTCGTCGCGCAGCTTGAGCCGCGTGGGCGGATCGAGCGCGAAGAAGGCCGTGGCCAGGTCGAGCAGCGGGTCGCGAGCGATCACGCTGTCGACCGCGATGGTCAGCATCGGCTCCCAGCCGGTGGCCACGCGCTTGACGCGATTGGCCACCGCGTCGATCTCGTTGAGCAGGCGCGTCGACTCGCGCAGCAGTTCGGCGCCGGCCTCGGTGATGCGCGCCTGGCGCGCGCTGCGGTCGAACAGCAGCACGTCGAGCGCGTCCTCGATCTGGCGCACCCGGTAGCTCAGCGCGCTGGGCACCAGGTTGAGCTCGCGTGCGGCGGCGGCAAAGCTGCCGGTGGCGGCCACGGTCTGCAGCATGGCGAGCGCGTCGGGGGTCAGTACGTCTCTGGCGCTGGGCATGGCGGCTCCATTGATCAAAAAATTTGAATGATGCCATCAAAACCCGGCGCTTTTACCCAGGGGGTGCGGGCCTAAAGTTCTTCTCATCCGCTGCGCATCCGGCGCGGCATACGAAGAAGGCCCGAACATCCCCCCGGGGGAACGGCCAAAGGAGTTTGACGATGTTGCAAGTCCGTAAATCACAGGAACGCGGTTATGCCGACCATGGCTGGCTGCGCTCGTTCCACAGCTTTTCCTTCGCCGGTTACTACGACCCGGCCCACATGGGCTTCGGCAACCTGCGGGTGATCAACGAAGACCGCGTGGCCGCGGGCGCCGGCTTCGGCACCCATGGCCACAAGGACATGGAGATCATCAGCTACGTGCTCTCGGGCGAACTGGCGCACAAGGACAGCATGGGGAACATCGAATCCATTCCGCCGGGCGACGTGCAGCGCATGAGCGCCGGCCGCGGCGTGATGCACAGCGAGTTCAACCACAAGAAGGACGAGACCACGCACTTCCTGCAGATCTGGATCGAGCCCAACGTGCGCGGCATTGCGCCGGGCTACGAGCAGAAGCAGTTCAGCGATGCCGAGAAGCGCGGCAAGCTGCGCCTGGTGGCGTCGCCCGACGGTAGCGAGGGCTCGGTGAAGGTGAATGCCGATGCGCGCCTCTTCGCGGGGCTGCTCGACGGCGACGAGAAGGCCAGCCTGGCGCTCGACCCGGCACGCAAGAGCTATGTGCACCTGGTGCGCGGCGAGCTCGAAGTGAACGGCCAGAAGCTCGTGGGCGGCGACGCCGCGATGCTCGAAGGCGAATCGCAACTGACGCTCGGCGGCGGCAAGGATGCCGAAGTGCTGGTGTTCGACCTGACTGCTTGATCCATGGCCGGGCGCTTGTCGCCCGGCTTTTTTTCTGTCCCCTGTATTTCATTCAACAACCCGAGGAGTTTTCAACCATGGCAAACAACACCACCCATCCCTTCAATGCAGCCCAGGACGCCTTGGCGCTGATCGGCCGCATCCTGATTGCCACGCTGTTCATCCCGGCCGGCTTCGGCAAGCTGATGGGCTTTGCGGGCACCGTCGGCTACATCACCAAGGTGGCGGGCCTGCCGCTGCCCGAGGTAGGCGCAGTGATCGCGATCGTCGTCGAACTGGGCCTGGGCATTGCATTGCTGGTGGGCTTCAAGACGCGCTGGACGGCCCTGATCATGGCGATCTTCACGGTCGCCACGGCCCTGTTCTTCCACAAGTTCTGGGCCGACGCGACGCAAAATATCCAGTTCTTCAAGAACATGGCCATTGCCGGCGGCCTGCTCGCTTTCGCAGCCTTCGGCCCCGGCCGCTTCAGCCTGGACAAGCGCTGATCCCTAACCCCGACACAAGGAGCACCCGAACATGGCCAACATTGTTGTCGTCTTCCATTCCGGCTACGGCCACACCCAACGCATCGCGCAAGCCGTGGCGGAGTCGGCCGGCGCGCAGTTGCTCGCCATCGACGCCGACGGCAACCTGCCCGAAGGCGGCTGGGAAACCCTGGCCGCGGCCGACGCCATCGTCTTCGGCTCGCCGACCTACATGGGTGGTGTGAGCTGGCAGTTCAAGAAGTTCGCCGACGCGTCGTCGAAGGTCTGGTACACGCAGGGCTGGAAAGACAAGCTCTTCGCGGGCTTCACCAACAGCGCCACCATGAACGGCGACAAGGTCGCCACCATGACCTACCTCTGGACGCTCGCGATGCAGCACAGCGGCATCTGGGTCAGCATGGGCATCCTTCCGACGAACAACAAGGCGGCCACGCGCGACTCGATGAACTACGTGGGCGGCTATGGCGGCTTGCTGACGCAATCGCCGTCGGACGCGAGCCCGGCGGAGATGTTCAAGGGCGACTTCGACACAGCCCGCGCATTCGGTGAGCGTATTGCCGCGGTGGCAAGATCGCGCGGATAAAACCCAGCCACCCACGGAGCCCCCGATGACCGACCCCACCGCCCAGGCCCAGTTGCCCCAACTGCTTCAACCGCACGACAAGGACCTGGGTGGTGGCTTCAAGGTGAGGCGCCTCCTGCCCGCGGCGCAGCGCCGCTCGGTGGGGCCCTTCGTGTTCTTCGACCATTTCGGGCCTGCCACCGAGCAGCCCGGCGCCGAGCACGACGTGCGGCCGCATCCGCACATCGGCCTGGCGACGGTCACCTATCTTTTCGAGGGCGCGATGATGCATCGCGACAGCCTCGGCAGCGTGCAGGAGATCCTGCCTGGTGCCATCAACTGGATGACCGCCGGGCGCGGCATCGTTCACTCCGAGCGCAAGCCCGAGCGCCTGAAGGCCGACACCTACGTGAACCACGGCCTGCAGCTCTGGGCCGCGTTGCCGCAGGCGCATGAAGAGGTCGAGCCGAGCTTCGAGCACACGGCGGCCAGCGCCATTCCCGAAGTGATGGCGCAGGGCGCCCAAGTGCGCGTGCTGGTGGGCGAGGCTTTCGGCCAGCGCTCGCCGGTGAAGACACTGGCGCAAACGCTCTATCTCGACATCGCGCTGCCCGCGGGCGGCCGTTTCGAACTGCCTGCGCTCGCGCCCGAGCTGGCGATCTACGCCGTCGATGCCGATGCGCGCGTCAACGGCGAAGCGATTCCCGCGCACACGATGGCGGTGCTGCCCGACGGGCAGGGCGCGGTGCTGACCTCCGACACGGCAGTGCGCCTGATGGTGATCGGCGGCGAGCCGCTCGACGGCCCGCGCTACATCACCTGGAATTTCGTTTCGAGCCGGCGCGAGCGCATCCTCGAAGCCGGTGCCGACTGGGCCGCGCAGCGCATGGGCCATGTGCCCGGCGAGACTGAATTCATTCCGCTGCCGGGCAAGCCCTTCGGCGTGCGTGAGCCCGACACGGGCACCACGCCGGTCTGAGCCAGTCGTTCACACGCGGGTAGTAAGCTGCGCCCCGCAAACGGCGATCGAGGGGATCGCCGTCCCAACGACATCCCAGAAAGGGAGCAAGGCACATGGCAGTTTTCCGGACCCCCGAGGTTGCACCGGGCGAATACGGCGATCTTTTCGAGTTCCTGATGAAGGAGCTGAAGCTCTTCAAGCGACAGCTGCTGGTCATGCTCAAGCATGTGCAGACCGGCGAGTCGATGGTCTTCGAGGAAGCCTGGTACGACTACCACCTGAAGGCCCGCATCACCCACCTGCTCAAGACCGACGACTACGCCGCCGTTGCCGCGCTGCCGATCAACAAGAAGGGCCAGACCGGCATCTACATCGAGACCCGCTACGTGAAGAGCGGCAAGCTCGTCGGCCTGCAACTCGTGGAGGCCCGGCCGCATGAAGGTGGGCGCTACGTCGGCCTCACGCCGGCGGTGGTGTTCACCGATGCGGACGGCGAACGCATGCTGCCGTTCGCGCAGAAGCTCAAGTAGCAGCTTCAACGAAAAAGGGCCCGACTGATCGGGCCCTTCGCATTTGCGCATCCGTCAGGCTTATTCGTTGCCAATCGCGACGGTTTCGGACGGCGACGCACCGTCGGGCGCCTTCGGCAGTTCGATCATCGACTTGCGCCCCGCGCGGGCGCGCCACGCCGAGTAGCCCACGCCGGCCAGCAGCAGTGCGCACAGGCCGATGAAGGTGCCGCTGATCGGCCGCGTCACGAACACCGACATGTCGCCGCGCGAGAGCAGCAGCGCGCGGCGGAAGTTCTCTTCCACCATCGGCCCGAGCACGAAGCCCAGGAGGATCGGCGCGACCGAGAACTCCAGCGTCATGAGCAGCGCGCCGACGATGCCGAACACCAGCACTTCCCAGATCTGGAACAGGCTGTTCTGCGTGCTGTACACACCCGTCGCAATGAAGAACATCGCGGCCGGGAACAGGTACTTGTAGGGCACCTTCAAGAGCTTGACCCACACGCCGATCATCGGCACGTTCAGGATCACGAGGATCACGTTGCCGATCCAGAACGAAGCGATCAGGCCCCAGAAGATGTCCGGATGCTCGGTGATGAGCTGCGGGCCGGGCTGGATGCCCTGGATCAGCAGCGCACCGAGGATCAGCGCCATCACCGCATCGCCCGGAATGCCCAGGCTCATCGTCGGGATGAAGTCGACCTGCGTCTTCGAGTGGGCCGAGGCCTCGGGCCCGGCCACGCCTTCGATCATGCCGGTGCCGAACTTGTCGGGCGTCTTCGACACTTTGCGCTCCAGCGCGTAGGCAATGAAGGTGGTGATGGTCGGGCCGGTGCCGGGCATGGCGCCGAACACCGTGCCGACGATGGTGCCGCGGATCATCGCGGGGAAGGCGCGCTTGAGTTCTTCCTTGCTCGGGCGCATGTCGCTCAGCTTCAACGTGCCCGTGTCGCCGATGGCCTTCATGCGGTTCACGTTGAGCAGGAAGTCGGCCACGCCGAAGAGGCCCATCGAGATGGCCACCAGCTCCAGGCCGTCGCTCAGCTCGGGCAGGCCGAACGCGAAGCGGAAGCTGCCGCTGTTCACGTCGGTGCCGACCACGCCGCACAAGAGGCCGAAGATCGTCATCGCCACGCCCTTGAGCGGCGAGCCGCGCGACATGGTCGAGCCCGCGAGCAGGCCCAGCAGCATGATCGAGAAGATCTCGGTCGGGCCGAACTTGAAGGCGATCTGCACCAGCAGCGGCGAGGCGAAGATCATCACGATGATGCCGACCGACGCCGCGAAGAACGAGGCGATCATCGTCACCCCGAGCGCGACGCCGCCCTTGCCCTGCTTGGTCATCGGGTACCCGTCAAGACAGGTCACCGCATGCGGCGGGTGCGAGGGCATGTTCATCAGGATGGCGCCGATGGCACCGCCGTACTGCGAGCCGTAGAAGATGCCCGCCAGCATCAGGATCGCGGGCACCGGGTGCATCGCGTAGGTGAGCGGCAAGAGGATCGAGATGGCCTGCAGCGCGCCCATGCCCGGCAGCACGCCGATCAGGTTGCCCACCAGCACGCCGAAGAACGACCACAGAAGATTGGAGCCCTGGAACGCGACACCAAAGCCGAACCAGAGGTCGTGGAGCGATTGACCGATCATGATTTCAGCCTCCCCATTGGAACAACGGCAGCTGAAGCTTCAGCGCCCACCAGAACACCACCACCGCGATGAACGACATCGCCAGCGAGAGCAGCACCGCCTCGGTCAGCGTGTTGTCGCGGTCGCCGAGCGCCGAGATGAACACGATTGCGAAGGTCGCCGGCAGCAGGCCGCCGTATTCGCCGAACAGCAGGAACGCGAGGATGCCCAGGATGATGCAGATGCAGCCGCGCAGATCGGGCATGCCGCCCGGGTGGCCGTGCGATGCAGCCTCTTCGCCGCCCGAGGGCTTGTCGCCGCGCGCGGAGATCGCGATCAGGAGGCCCGTGAGTGCGAGCAGGCCGCCGAGCGCCACCGGGAAAAAGCCCGGCCCCATGTGCGCGAGTTCGCCGACGCGGTAACCCACGCCGGCATAGACGGCCGCCAGGCCAATGACCACGAGCAACGCGCCGCCGTAGTAGTCTTTTTTGAATCTGGATGCGAGCGGTTGCTGCATAGGGCCCCTTCGATTTGGAAGGAGCGGAGTCTAGGAATCGAGGCTTTCAATCCCCTTTCGATGCCGGCGCCGGAGGCCTTGCGACCCTCAAAATACGTGTAATTGCTTACGGCACTACCCGCGAAAACCCTAGGTGGAAGCGGTCGCCAGCGGCAGCTTCAGGATGGCGCGGAGGCCGCCGCCGTTGGCGCTCTCCGGCATGTCGGCGCTGTCGAGTTCGATCTCGCCGCCGTTGCGCCGCGCATAGCTGCGCGCGATAGTGAGGCCCAGGCCCGCGCCCTGCGCGGCGGTGTGGGCGGACGGGTCGCGATGAAAGCGCTCGAAGACGCTGTCGCGCCGCTCGGGCGCGATGCCCGGGCCGCTGTCGCACACTTCGGCCAGCGCATGCGAGGCTTCGCGCCGCACGGTCACCGTGATGTTGCCGCCACGCGGCGTGTACTTGATGGCGTTGTGCACGAGGTTCGCGAGCACCTCGTGCAGCTCGGCACCGTTGGCCTTCACGGGCAGCGGCGGCGGCTCGTCCTGCGCCTCCGATTCGCCGCGTGCATCGACCCAGCCCAGGTCCTGGTCGTGCTCGCGTGCAAGCGGCAGGTATTGCAGCACCACGGCGCGCGCGATGTCGCTGAGGTCGACCACCGCCGCCTCGGCGCCCGCGACCTCGTCTTCGGTGGTGGCATGCGCGAGCGCCAGCAATTGCTCGCTCAGGCGCCGCGTGCGCGCCAGCTGCGCGACGATGGCATGCAGCGATTCGCGCATGCGCTCGGGGTCGGTCTCGCGCACCGCGTAGCCCGCCTGGATCGACAGGATGCTCAACGGCGTGCGCAGCTGGTGCGAGGCATCGGCCAGAAATTGCGACTGCTCCGCCACCATGCGCCGGTGGTCCGCGATGTGGTGGTTGACCGCGTCCACCAGCGGCACCACCTCCTGCGGCACGCCGCTCGCGTCCAGCGGCTTCAGGTCGTCGCGCGGGCGTTCGCGCAGCGACCGGCGCAGGCGCTCCAGCGGGCGCAGCGTCCAGGCCACGCCGAGCCACACCAGCACGGCCATCACCAGCACCATGCGCGCGTCGCGCAGCAGCTCCTGCCTGAGCGATTCGTTCTGCGCCTGCAGCCGCGGGCCGGTGCCTTCGGCGGCCTGGATGAGCACGCTGTATGCGGTGCCGGGCCGCGTGTTGTCGTAGACCGTCTGGCGCAGCGCGGCCACGCGCACCGGGTGCTGCTCGTGCACCGCGTCGTAGAACACCGGCGTGCCGTCGGGCAGCGTTTCCGCAGGGCGGGGCAGGCCGGGCACGCCCATGAGCGTGTCCTCGGGCGCGTTGGGGTCCAGCGTCTCGCCCTTGGGGATGCGCTGCACGCCGACATGCAGGTACTTGTAGCGCAGGTGCGTGGACTCGAACATAGCCTGCACCGAGAAGGCCTCCTGCACCCGCACGCTGCCATCGCTCGCGACCACGATGCCGTTGGCCAGTGCCTGCACCGGTTCGAGCAGGCTCTGGTCGTAGGCAACGACCAGCGAATCGGTGAGCGTGCGGTAGTCGTTCCAGCTGTCCAGCGCCAGCAGCGCGACGATGCCCGGCAACAGCAGCGCGAGCAGGCGCGCGCGGATGCCGAAGCGCTGCGGCTCAGGCCGCGGCGGTTGGGGCGCCTGCGGGTCCATCGGCGATGCTCTCCAGCATGTAGCCCAGTCCGCGCACGGTGACGATGCGCACGTCGCTGTCCGCGAGCTTGCGCCGCAATCGGTGCAGGACCACCTCGATGGCGTCGGGGCCCGCGGTGCTGTCGTTGGTGAACACCTTGGCGAAGAGCTGCGACTTGCCGACCGGCGCACCGCTGCGCATCAGGAGCGCGGTGAGCGCCGCTTGTTCCCGCGGCGTGAGCGACAGCAGCGTGCCGCGCAGCGTGAAGGCGTGGCTCTCGCTGTCGTACGAGAGCGAGGCGCACTGCAGCCGCGGATGCTGCTTGCCGCGGCTGCGCCGCACCAGCGCCGCCAGGCGCGCCTCGAGCTCGACCAGCTCGAAGGGCTTGGTGAGGAAATCGTCCGCGCCGAGGTTGAGGCCGCGCACCCGGTCCTGCAGCGCGCCTTGCGCGGTGAGGATGAGCACGGGGGTGCGGTCGTCGGCATCGCGCATGTCGGCCAGCACGCTCAGCCCGTGCTTGTCGGGCAGGCGCAGGTCCAGAACGATCGCGTCGTACTCGGTGCCGGCCATGAAGGCCTCGGCGGTGCGCGCATCGGGCGCGTGGTCGGCGACGAAGCCGCTCTGGGTCAACGCCCGGATGAGCCACGAGGCCATGTCCAGTTCGTCTTCCACCAGGAGGATGCGCATGAGGAGTTGCCGGTTATTTCTTCAGGCCGCGGCCCAGGTCGATGTCTTCCGAGGCGCGTGCGCTGGCATCGGCCGCGCGCGCGCTCAGGTCGGGCGCCAGGGCGCGCCGGCCATCGAACACGAAGCAGTCGCCGTGGTAGTGCGCGCCGCCGACTTCCTCGAAATATTTCAGGATGCCGCCTTCGAGCTGCAGCACATGCTCGACGCCTTCCTCGCGCATCAGGATCGCGGCCTTCTCACAGCGGATGCCGCCGGTGCAGAAGCTCACCACGGTCTTGCCCTTGAACTCCTCGCGGTGCGCCTTCAGCGCGGGCGGGAATTCGGTGAACTTGGTGATGCGCCAGTCGATGGCGCCGTCGAATGTGCCTTCGTCGACCTCGAAGTCGTTGCGCGTGTCGAGCAATGCGATCTCGCGGCCTTCGTCGTCGTGGCCTTGGTCGAGCCAGCGCTTGAGGGTGTGGGCGTCCACGCCGGGCGCCCGGCCCGCGGAGGGCTGGATGGCGGGGTGGTCCATGCGGATGATCTCGCGCTTGAGCTTCACCAGCATGCGCCGGAAGGGCTGCGCGGCGGACCAGCTTTCCTTGGTTTCGAGGTCGGCGAAGCGCGCATCGGCACGCAGACCGGCCAGGAACGCATGGACGGCATCGGCGGTGCCCGCCAGAAACAGGTTGATACCCTCGGGCGCCAGCAGGATGGTGCCCATGAGGCCCAGGGCCTGCGCGCGGGCGCGCAGGTCTTCACGCAGCACGGGGCTGTCGTCTATGGCCACGAATTTGTAGGCCGCGATATTCAGAATCTCTTGCACGGGGCGCGATTCTAGGTGCCGCCGGGCCGCCCCAAGGCACCGGGCCTCCCCCTCGGGGGGTGGCGAAGCACACGAAGTGGCAAGCCGGGGGGCCCAATTTAGGGATTGCCAACCCACATCGTGGACTACCGGTTTCTACAATGGCGGGATGTTTGTTCACCTGCGCCTGCACACCGAATTTTCCGTCGTCGACGGCACCAACCGGATCGACGAAGTCATCAAGGCGGCCGCTGCCGACAAGCAGCCCGCACTGGCCATCACCGACCTGAACAACCTGTTCGGGGCGGTCAAGTTCTACAAGGCCGGGAGAGGCAAGGGCGTCAAGCCCGTCATCGGCGCTGAAATCTTCATCGAAGGGCTGGGCAAGGAGCCCGGCGTGCTCACCCGCCTCGTGCTGCTGGTGCAGAACATGGAGGGCTACCTGAGCCTGTCCGAGCTGCTGGCGCGGGCCTGGACGCAGAACGTGGGCCGCGGCCAGTCGCAGGCGGCCTGCAAGCTCGAATGGCTCGAAGAACTCTCGGGCGGGCTGATCGCGCTGTCGGGTGCGCAGGCGGGGCCGCTGGGCACACCGCTGCTGCAGGGGCAGGAGGAGCGTGCCGCCGAACTGGCGCTGAAGCTCGCGGGCATGTTCCCGCACCGCTTCTACATCGAGCTGCAACGCGCGGGCCGTCCGGAAGACGAGCCGCACGTGGTCGCCGCCGTGAAGCTCGCCGCGCGCCTCAAGCTGCCCGTGGTCGCCACGCACCCGGTGCAGTTCGCTGAACGGCAGGACTACGAAGCGCACGAGGCGCGCGTGTGCATCTCCGAAGGCGAAATCCTCGGCAACCCGCGCCGCGTGCGCAAGTTCACCGAAGAGCAGTACTTCAAGTCGTCCGCCGAGATGCAGGCCCTGTTCGCCGATGTGCCGAGCGCGCTGGCCAACACGGTCGAGATCGCCAAGCGCTGCAACCTCACGCTGGTGCTGGGCAAGCCGCAGCTGCCGGATTTCCCGACGCCCTTTGTGAGCGAAGGCGTGCGCATGCCGATCGGCGAGTTCTTCCGCCAGGAATCGTTCGAAGGCCTGGAGGTGCGGCTCAAGCACCTGTACCCCGACGAGGCCAAGCGCAATGCCGAACGGCCGCGCTACGTGGAACGCCTGGAGTTCGAGATCAACACGATCCTGAACATGGGCTTCCCCGGCTACTTCCTGATCGTGGGCGACTTCATCAAGTGGGCCAAGGAAAACGGCTGCCCCGTGGGCCCGGGCCGGGGCTCGGGTGCCGGCTCGCTGGTGGCCTATGCGCTCAAGATCACCGACCTCGACCCGCTCGAATACAAACTGCTGTTCGAACGTTTCCTGAACCCCGAACGCGTCTCGATGCCCGACTTCGACATCGACTTCTGCCAGGGCAACCGCGACCGCGTGATCGACTACGTGAAGGACAAGTACGGCCGCAACGCCGTGAGCCAGATCGCCACCTTCGGCACCATGGCCGCGCGCGCGGCCATCCGCGACGTGGGCCGCGTGCTGGACATGAGCTACATGTTCTGCGACGGCATCAGCAAGCTGATTCCGAACAAGCCGGGCATGTCGGTCACGCTGCAGTACCCGCCCGAGAAAAAGATCGAGGGCGACAAGAACAACTACGCCATCGAGATGGAGCCGCAGCTCGCGCAGCGCATCGAGAAGGAAGAAGAAGTGCGCATGCTGGTCGAGCTCGCGCAGAAGCTCGAAGGCATGACCCGCAACATCGGCATGCACGCGGGCGGCGTGCTCATTGCGCCGGGCAAGCTCACCGACTTCTGCCCGCTCTACCAGCAGCCCGGCAGCGATTCGGCCGTGAGCCAGTACGACAAGGACGACGTCGAAGCCATCGGCCTCGTGAAGTTCGACTTCCTGGGCTTGGCCACGCTCACCATCCTGGAGATCGCCAAGGACTTCATCGTCGCGCGCCACAAGGGCCAGGAGAACTTCGCGTTCGAGAACATTCCGCTGAAGGACGCGGCCACCTATCGGCTCTTCTCCGAAGGCAAGACCGAGGCGGTGTTCCAGTTTGAATCGCGCGGCATGCAGGGCATGCTGAAGGACGCGCGGCCGACGCGCCTGGAAGACCTGATCGCGCTCAACGCGCTGTACCGTCCCGGCCCGATGGACCTGATTCCCAGCTTCGTGGCGCGCAAGCACGGCCGCGAAGAGGTGGAGTACCCGCACCCGGCCGTGGCCGAGATGCTCTCCGAGACCTACGGGATCATGGTCTACCAGGAGCAGGTGATGCAGACCGCGCAGATCCTGGGCGGCTACTCGCTCGGCGGCGCCGACCTGCTGCGCCGCGCCATGGGCAAGAAGAAGCTCGAGGAGATGGCCGAGCACCGCGAGAAGTTCCGCGCGGGCGCGCTCGCCACGCACGGCATTCCGCAGGACAAGGCCGACGAAATCTTCGACTTGATGGAGAAGTTCGCGGGCTACGGTTTCAACAAGTCGCACGCCGCTGCCTACTCGCTGCTGGCGTATCACACGGGTTGGCTCAAGGTCCACTACACGGCCGAATTCTTCTGCGCCAACATGACCGTGGAAATGGACGACACGGACAAGCTCAAGCTGCTGTTCGAAGACGCCCAGAAGAACTTCGGCATCACCTTCGAGCCGCCGGACGTGAACCGCGGCAACTACCGCTTCGAGCCGGTCACCGACAAGGTGATCCGCTACGGCCTGGGCGCCGTCAAGGGCACGGGCCAGCTCGCGGTCGAAGCCGTGGTGCGGGCGCGCGAGGAGGGCGGGCCGTTCAAGAGCCTGTTCGATTTCTGCGTGCGCATCGATCGCCAGCGCATCAACAAGCGCACGGTCGAGGCGCTGATCAAGGCCGGCGCGTTCGATGCGATCCAGCAGAACCGCGCGGCGCTGATCGCGTCGGTGGACCGGGCTTTCGAATTCGCGAGCGCCACGGCCGCCAATGCGGCGCAGGTCGATATCTTCGGGGATGCCGAACATGGTTCCGCAACTGCCGAGCCCGACCTCGTCGACGCCACGCCCTGGGGCGTGAAGGAGCGTTTGACGTACGAGAAAACGGCCGTCGGCTTCTACCTTTCAGGCCATCTGTTCGACGAGGTCTCGCACGAGGTGCGGCGCTTCTGCAAGCGCGAAATCGGCGACCTGCTCGACAGCCGCGACCAGCAGGTCATCGCGGGCATCGTGAGCGACTTCCGCGTGATCAACGGCCAGCGCGGACGGCTCGCGATCTTCAAGCTCGACGACAAGTCGGAGTCCATCGACGCCACGGCCGACGAGGCGCTGATCAACGCCAACCGCAATACGCTCAAGGACGACGAACTCGTCATCGTGAGCGGCCGGCTGCAGCCCGCACGCGGCGGTTTCGAGGCGCGCTTCCAGGTGCAGCAGGTGTGGGACCTTGCGACGGCACGCTGCCGCTTCGGCAAGTTCCTGCGCGTGGCAGTCAACGGCAAGGCGCCGGACATCGCGCGGCTGGTGAAGGACTTTCCGCCCCGCACCGAACAGACGGAAGTCGGCGACCTCGTGCAGGGGTTGCCGGTGCGCCTGTCGATGGCGCGCGGCGGCGCACAGGTCGAGCTGCAACTGGGCGAGCGCGCCAAGTTCTTCCCGACCGATGCCGCGCTCGCGAGCTGGACGGCGCAGGCGGAGGCGGGCAAGGCGCTGATCGTCTACGAGTGAATGGCCCTTGGCTTTCGAGGGTCGTGGAACATTCGGGCGCGTACGACGTCCATCTGTTTCTTCACAACCAGGCTGATCACGGAGGAACGATTGCCATGACCCATACCAAGACCAAGACCAAGACCACCAAGACTTTGAAGACCGCCGCGCTCGCCCTCGGCATGTCGCTGGCGATGTCCGCGGCCCTCGCCCAGTACGCCGGCCCCAGCAGCGTGCCGGCGATGACGGTCAAGCAACTGCTGGACACCGGCAAGGACGACCAGCACGCCACGCTGCGCGGCTTCATCGTCTCGCACGATGGCGGCGAGCACTACACCTTCGCCGACGACAGCGGCCGCATGAAGGTGGAGATCGATGCCAAGCACTTCCCGGCCGGCGTGAAGATCGACGACAAGATGCGCGTCGAGATCACGGGCGAGTTCGACAAGGACCTCGTCGGCAACAAGGCCGAACTCGACGTCAAGCGGCTGAGCCTGGCGCGCTGACTTCAGGGGCGGCGGGCTCGACAGCCACACCGCCCTTGTTGCCCTTTTTCCGGAGCGCCAACTCGATCTGCTCGAGCACGGCCTCCGGCGCGTGCAGCCAGTCCTTGGCCAGCACCTGCACCACCTGCCATCCGAACGCATCGAGCACCCGCGGACGCGAGACATAGCGCTCGAGCACGTTGCGGTTCTCGTAGTGCGTGGCCGTGTCCACGAGGATGCCCAGCGCATAGTGCTCGGCCTCCGGTGCACGCAGCGCCAGGTCGCAGCGAAAGCGCGATTGCCCCACCTGCTCATCGACCGCATGGCCGCGCGCACGCAGCGCGGCCGCGAGTTGCGCCGTCACCTCGTCGGCGCGAACATGCTGTGCGCTGCTGCCGCGCGTGAGCGGGTTCATGCTTTCGAGCACGCGCCGCGCGGTCGCCGAATCTCCGCGCGACAGGCACTCCGCATAGCGCAGGAACTGCTTGAGCGCCGCGGCGCCTTCGTTGTGGTCGTTGGTGATCGCCTCGTGGCGAATGGTCGAGACGACTGCCATGTGGTGCCGCGCCCGGCTGAAGATCACATTGAGCCGCTTCTCGCCGCCGCGCTGGTTGATCGGGCCGAAGTTCATCAGCATCCGCCCCTCGGGGTTCGGGCCGTAGCAGATGCTCAGGATGATGATGTCGCGCTCGTCGCCCTGCACGTTTTCCAGGTTCTTGATGAAGAGCCCGCAGAACTGGTCGTCTTCCTCGCGCACGTACTCGGCCTCCAGCCGCGCGGCGAAGTCGTTGTCGATGGCGCCCAGCGCATCGAGCTCGGCCTCGATCTCGGTCTGCTGCGCTTCGGAGAACGCGACGATGCCCAGGCTGCGCCCGGTCTCGCGCTTGAGCAGCTCGCGCACCAGCTGCGCGATGTGGCGTGCCTCGCCGTCGTTGATGCGGTTCTCATACACCGCATCGGTCACGCGGTGGAAGCTGATGGCGCGCGAGAGCAGGGCGTCGACGTTCGCGGCCACCGATTCCTCGGTCGGGTTGCGCGACTGCACGAGGATCTCTTCGCGCGCATCTGCCGGAAGGCTGCGGTCTGGAATGGTGAAGAGATTACCCGCGTAGAAGGCCGCATTCGAAAAGCCGATCAGCGACTCGTAGCGGCTGCGGTAGTGCCAGGCCAGCAGCGTGGCCGGCAGGTTGCGCGCGCCCTGGTTCAAGAGGCTGTCGGCATCGAGCACCACGGCGATGCGGTCGCCACCACCTTCGCTCTCATCCTCGACCGAGACAGTGTCGTCCTCGGGGTCGCGGCCCGAGGAGAAGAAGCTCGTCGGCGGCAACTGCATCTCGTCGCCCACCACGATGATCTGCGGCGCGCGGTAGAGCGCGGGCACGGCTTCTTCGACCGGGATCTGGCTCGCCTCGTCGAAGATCACCACGTCGAACAGGTCGGCCGCGAGCGGCAGCGTGTCGGACACCGAGAGCGGGCTCATGAGCCAGATCGGCTTCATGTCGCGCACCACCTGGCCGGTCTCGCCCGAGGCGAGTTCGCGGATTGCCTTGTAGCGCATGGTCTTGCCGAACTCGTGTTCGAGCTCGCGCCGGCCCGCGTTGTAGCTCTTCTTGAAGAGCTTGCCGCCAGCGTCGAGCTGGCTCGCGGGGAGGGCACTTTTCTGCACATGGTCGCGAAAGCGCTGGCGCACCGCGGCGGCTAGCGTGCGGGCATTGTGGTCGAGCAGCTTGCGCTCTCCTTCGGCCAGGCGTTGCGCATGGCGCGCGAGCGCGGCGCTGTCGAAGCGCGGCAGCCAGCGCTCGGTGCGGTAGACGCGCTCCAGGCCTTCGCGCGCGACGGCGTATTCGATGGCTTCGGGCGGGAGCGGCAGCGTGCGCAGGGCCTTGGCCAGGGCCGGGTCGGCATCGGCCAGTTCCTGCAGGTGGGGCAGCACGGTCGGCAGGGTGTCGGCCTGTTCGCGCAGCGTGCGGGCCAGTGCTTCGAGCGAGGCCAGCGGCTGCGCGGTGGGGTCGTCCAGCAGGTCGTGCCACAGGGCATCGAGCGCGTCGGTGCGCTCACCGAGCGCGGCCTGCCGTTCGACGTCGCGGCTCGCGCCGGGCTCGGTGCGCAGGTGCGCGTGGAAGGCTGCGCGCACGTTGTTGCCGGTCGCATCGCCGCGGCGCAGGGCATCGAGCTGCTGCACGAAGTCGTCGGGGTCGGTGCAGCCGTAGGTGGCCTTGATCTGTGCGGCCTGCTTGCCGACAGCGGCGCGGGCCGTGTGCTCGGCCAGCAGTTCTTCGAGCACCTGGCTGGGCTGCGGGCGCACCGCGTGCTTCGCGAAGTTGTAGCGGCGCTTGAGTTCGCCCGACAGGCGCCACCACGAGGGCTGGAGCCAGCGCAGCAGGGAGCCCTGTTGTGCCTTGGCCTGGGCGAGGCCGGCTTCGGTGTCGCCCGGCGAGAACTTGTCTTTCCAATTGCTTGTGCGTGCCAAGGCTTCGTTCAGCACTTGCTGCAATGCGCGGCGCTGCGCCATCGCTTCGCTGAACGCGAGGCTGGTGGGGTGTGCGGTGTCGAGCAGCGAAAGATGCCCACGTGCGGCGAGCGCAGAAACACGTCGCGCGTCGGTCACCACGGCCAGTGCGTCGCCCCAGAGCGTGCGGGCTTCCACCAGCGGCGACCAGGCTTCGATCAACGCATCGCGATGCGGCCCGATCTGTTCAGCCGCGCGGTCGCTGAGTTCGACCAGCCGCGCCAGCGGCCGCTCCTGCCGCAGCAGCACGGGCGCGAGTTGCGCGAAGGCATGCGCCGACAGATGCGGCACGCCGAGGCTTTCGGTGACGGCGAGGTGCAGGCGCGCGACCAGGTCCTCATGCCGGCGCCAGGCCGCGAAAGCGGGCAGAGCCTCGGCCTGCAACGGTGTCAAAGCGGGATCGTGCGGCTTGAGCGCGATCAGCCGCGCCATCAGCGTGCGCACCGTCACGGCCAAGTGCTCGGGCACCTCGCGCATGGCGGCGTCGAAGCGTTCGAGCGCTTTCAGGTCGGCGTCCATGGTGTCGACGAGTTGCGTGCGCTCGCGGGTCTCGGCATCCAGCTCCTCGGGGGCCGTGAGCCAATGCTCGTAGGTCTTCTTGAGGTTCTGCACGAAGGCCTTCTTGTCGCCTTGCGAGTCGTGGATCATGCAGCACAGCTCGTCCAGCCCCTGCTGCCGCAGGCGGTGGAACACCACGTCGATGGCCGCGCGCTTCTCGCAGACGAAGAGCACGCGCTGCCCTCGGCCCACGTAGTCGGCAATGAGGTTGGTGATGGTCTGCGATTTCCCCGTGCCCGGCGGTCCCTGGATGATGTAGCTGGTGCCGGTGCGCGCGAGCGCCACCGCAGCGGTCTGCGTGGCATCGGCCTGCACCACGGGCCACTGGTCGGCCAGCGGCAGCGCGGCCGGCGTCTCGGCATCGACCTGGCGCGGCTGCAGCGAGAACACGCGGTCGAAGGCATCGCTCGCGATCTCGGTTTCGCTCAGCGCCGAGTAGTCGCGCACCAGCGACATCTTGCGGTGGTTGAAGTTGCCGAGCGTCACCGAGGTCAGGTCGACGTCCCACTGGTACGGATTGCCGGTGCTCTCGTGCAGCGAATAGGTCTGCTGCTCGGTCCGCGCGGCGGTCGAGGCCATTTGCGGTGTGCGAGGCATCGGCCGTGCGCCGACCGCACCACGCAGCGGCAGAGGAACCGGCCGCACCCTCGCGTGATAGAGCTGCAGGCCCAGCGGGCGGAAGTCGTCCTTCGCATAGCTGAAGTCCTGCGCGGTCACCGGCTGCGCGCCGGGGTTGCGCACGCGGGTGCGCCGCTTGAACTGTTCGAGCCGCTGGCGGGCGCGCTGGTGGATCAGCTCGATCTCGGGCTGCTTCACAAGCCGCAGCTGCACGCCGGGCTCCGTCGTCGCGATCTGCGCGGCCAGCTGGGCGTGGAACTGCTCGATGGTGGTTTCGCGCAGGTCGATGGTCTCGGGCAGCACGATGCCGTAGAGCTGGCGCAGGTGGTGCCTGAGCGTCGGGTTGACCTGCGCTTCGCTGGAGGCCGCTTCGAGCAGGTACTGGTCCTTCACGCCCTTCTTGCGCGTGAGCTCGACCGACAGCATCAGGAGCGGCGAGGCGATGCGTTCGGCCCGCTCGGCCTCTCCTTCCTTCAGGTTGTGCCAGCGCAGGAAGGCGATGACCAGCGACAGCTGCGAGAAGCCGTATTCGGAGCGGTCGCGCCGCGCCTCCTGCAGGATGCGGTCGAGCGCGCCTGGCAGATACGGCTGGTCTTCGAAGCGCAGCCAGCGCGCGAGCGGCACGGGGTCGCAGGTGGCGATATCGCTCGCGAAGCGGCCGTCCCACACGCAGAGCTGGTCGACGCGGATGTTCTTGATGTCCACCACCAGCGGCACGCTCGCCACCGTGAGGTTCACATGCGTCTGGCTGGGCTTGAAGTGCAGCAGGCGGTTGCGGCGCGAGAGGTCGAAGAGGCGGTCGCGCAGGTGCACACGGATCGCCTGGCGGCGCTGGCCTGCACCGTCCTTCGCGGGCGCGATGCGGTCGAGGCCGAGGTCCAGCGGCTGGTCGCGGTAGGTTTCGAGGCGGCGGATCACCGAAGGCAGGTCGCGTGCGCGTTCGTGGCGGTCGAGCGCGGTCATCTCGCCGATCACCGCGCCCACCACCGGGTGCAGGCGGCGGTTGAGCGCGAACAGGTTGCCGCGGCTCGCGACGAAGCGGGCCAGCTCCTCGTTGTCGGTGAAATCGAGCCCGCAGGAGAGGCTCGCGAGCACCTGGCCGAGGCAGAGGATGTCGGTCAGCGCGTCGTGGTGCGCAAAGCGCAGTTCCCAGGCGGTGTAGCCGGGCAGGTAGACGGGGCGCGTCGGCAGGGCGTCGGGCGCGGCGTCGGCCATGAGCGCGAGGTTCTCGACCGAGACGCCTTCGTCGGCGTCGAGCGTCACGCGATGCTCGCCGACCACGCGCAGCACCGAGGCGGCGGGTGCTTCGAGCGGTGCGATGGCTTCGCGGTTCTGGCGCGGTTCGATGCCTTCGGGCTGCACGAGCACCAGGGCGGGCGTGTCGTCGACGCGGTAGGCGAAGGCGGTGCCGAGCGCGGCGACCTTGCCTTGCTCGTGCAGTGCGGACACTTCGCGCAGCAGCGGCAGCACGAGGCTCAGCACGTCGTCGGTCTGCAGGCCGCCGTGGGCGTCGGCGGTGTCCAGCAGTTGCAGAAGGGGAGCGACGGGAGCGGTCATGCGGATGCGCCTTGCAGGTGTTGTGCGGCGGCCTTTTCGAGCAAGGTCGCGGCATCGCGCTTCACGCGGGTGAGGCTGCGCTTGGGAAAGCGCATGTCCTTCACCACGCGCTCTTCGAGCTGCGCGGCGCAGCCCATTGCTTCGGCAAGGCCGAGCGCGGCGGCGAGTGTGATGTCGTCCAGGTCCGGGTCGGCCGCGACGAAATCGACCAGCACGCTGGCGAGGTAGTCGTGCACGCCCGCGGGCACAGGCCCGGGTGGTGGCATCGGACTGGCGGGTGGCGCGAAGTTCGGGAAGAAGCGACGTGCATGGGCCAGCAGCGAATCGGACTGAAGGAAGGGCCGCTGCAGCAACTGGGCGATGGTCTCGCGCGTCAGCGCGTCGGCGCGCTGCTGCCCGAGCAGGTCGAGCGTGGCGAGGTCCAGCGGACCTTCGAGCGCGCCGGCCAGCCACTCATCAGCCTCGGGCTGGCGCTCGGTCCAAAGGCGCAGCGCGCGCGCCCGCACGAACACCTCGGGGTGGCTGGTGCCGCGCGTCTGGAGCTCGGGCGCTGCGCAGATCTCGTCGGCCTGCCGCAGGTAGCTCGCCGCGTTGACCTGCGCAAGGCCCGTCTGCACCTTGACCAGCGCGGTGACCGCCGGTTCGAGCGATTCGCAGGCGATGCAGGCGCCGCGGTCTGCAAAAGCCTCGGTGTAGAGGCCGTAGCGCCGCGCCGCGTGCAGGTGACTCGCGTCTGCGCGGGAGTCGGCGGCCGCGGCCTGCAGGATGCGGTCGACCACGTGGTACTTGCCGCCGTCGCGCTCCCACAGCAGGTAGTGCGCCAGTTCATGGCCGAGCACGGCCTGCAGTTCGGGGCCTTGCAATCGTTCGAGGAGCGGTCCCGAGAGCACGATGTGCGCCTCGCCGGGCAGGAAGAAGAGGGTGGCGTTCATCGTGCCGTCGCCCGCCTGGTAGAGCGCGATGCGCGCCGTGATGCCCAGGCGCTGCGCTGCCGCATTGCAATGCGCATGCAGCTCGGGGTGGGCATCGGCATCGAGCCGGTACGAATTGCGCAGCAGGTCCGCGCGGACCGCGGCGGCATGCTCCTCGCGCGCCTCGGCGGAAGCGGCCCATCGCCACACCTCGGGCTCGTTCGCCTGGAGATGGGCGGCCAGAGCTTGCTGGTAGGGGAGCGGGGTCAGGTCTTCGAGGCGAACGGCAGGAGGGGTGTCGACCATGTCAGGAGCGCCATGCAATGAGTTGCAGACGATCCTAAACGAGCGAGGTGAATCAATGAGCCATCAGTGCGCCATGGAGGCCACCGGCAGGTCGGGCAGCACGTTCAGGATGCGCAGCGTCTGCTGCACCACCTGGCTGAACACCGGTGCCGCGACCAGGCCCCCGAAGTACTTGCCCGCGCCGGGCTCGTCGATCATCACCGCGACGATGATGCGGGGCTTGTCGATAGGCGACATGCCGGTGTACCAGGCGCGGTACTTGTTGCTCGCATAGCCCTTGCCGACCTGCTTGTGCGCGGTGCCGGTCTTGCCGCCGACCGAGTAGCCCTCGGTCTGCGCGAGCGGCGCGGTGCCCCCGGGCGCGGCCGCCATGTGCATCATCTTGCGCACCTCGCTCGCGACCTGCGGAGAGAACACCTGCACACCGGGCGGTTCGGTGCTGGTGCTCTTCAAAAGGCCCACCGGAATGACCTCGCCGTTGTGCGCGAAGGCCGTGTAGGCGTGTGCGATCTGGAACAGCGATGCCGAGAGGCCGTAGCCGTACGACATGGTGGCCTGCTCGATCGGCCGCCACGATTTCCAGGGCCGCAAGCGCCCGGTCACCGCGCCGGGGAAGGGCGTCTGCGGCTTCTGGCCCAGGCCGAGTGCGGTGAACGAGTCCCACATTTCCTGCGCCGTCATGCGCTGCGAGATCTTGGTGGCGCCCACGTTGCTCGATTTCTGGATCACGCCCTGCACCGTGAGCACGCCGAAGTTCTCGTCGTCGTGGATCGTCGCGCCCGTGACGGTGATGCGGCCGGGGTTGGTGTCGATGATCGTCTGCGGCGTCACGCGCCCGAGCTGCAGCGCGGTGGCGATGGTGATCGGCTTCATCGTCGAGCCGGGCTCGAACACGTCGGTCATCGCGCGGTTGCGCAGCTGTTCGCCGGTGAGATTGCGGCGGTCGTTCGGGTCGTAGCTCGGGTAGTTGGCCATGGCGAGCAGCTCGCCCGTTTCGGCATCGACCACCACCACGCTGCCGGCCCGGGCCTTGTTGGCGACCACGGCATCGCGGATCTTCTCGTAGGCCACGAACTGCACCCGGTCGTCGATGCTCAGCTGGATGTCATGGCCGTCGGTGGGCGGCACCTGGTCCTCGGTGTCCTCGACGATGTGGCCGAGGCGGTCCTTGATGACGTGGCGGGAGCCCGCCTTGCCGGCCAGCTCGCTGTTGAAGGCGAGTTCGACGCCTTCCTGCCCGATGTCCTCCACGTTGGTGAAGCCCGCCAGGTGCGCGGCCGCCTCGCCCTCGGGGTACTGGCGCCGGTAGTCCCTGCGCAAATAGAGGCCCTTGATGCCGAGTTCGGCGACCTGCTTGCCGACGGCGGTGTCGACCTGGCGCTTGATCCAGACGAAGGTCTTGTCCTCGTCCTCGAGCTTCTTGTCGAACTCCTTCTGCGGCATGCCGAGCAGCTTGGCGGCCTGCCTGAGCTTGGCCTGCACCGCGGGGTCGTCGCGCTCGATGTCCTCGGGAATGGCCCAGATGCTGGGCGCCGGGATGTCGGAGGCGAGGATCAGCCCGTTGCGGTCGAGGATGCGCCCGCGGTTCGCGGGCAGCTCCAGCGTGCGCTGGTAGCGCACCTCGCCCTGGTGCTGGAAGAAGTCGTGGTTGAAGACCTGCACGTAGGCGGCCCGGCCGGCCAGCAGCACGAAGCCGAAGGCGATGCTGGCCACGATGAGCTTGCTGCGCCAGACGGGTGTCGGGCTCGCCAAGAGCGGACTGCTGCCGTAGCGGATTCGGCCGTTGGGATTCATCTTCTTGTGCGGGCGCGGAGCCCGGCTGTTGTTGTGCGCGGGTAGACAGCGCGGCAACAGCGGAGTTCCGGGCGGCCCGAGAAAGGGCGCCCGGAACCGGTGCAAATCAGCGCTTGGGCCGGAGCGACACGATCAGCGACGGGAAGATGCGCCCGTCGGTGTCGCGCGGCAGCTTGTCGGTCTTGCGCAGGCCGCGCTCGGCCGCTTCGTCCCAGGAGGGCAGGCCGCTGGAGCGCGTGAGCTTCACGCCGACGATGGTGCCGTCCGGTGCGAGGTTCACCTCGAATTCGGCGGCGGGATTGCCGTTCACCGTGTCGGCATCGGGGAAGGTGATGTTGGGGCGCACCGCGGCGGCGATGCGTCCGGCATAGCCGCTCGACGGACCCGAAGACCGCAGTGCCGTGCCCTTCGAATCGTCGGCACCGCTCGCGCCCGCCAGACCCTGCATGCGCTTGAGCGTGGCAGCACGGTCGGCGGCGGCCTGCTTGGCGGCGGCCTCGGCCTTCTTGGCTTCGGCTTGCTTGGCCTCCGCTTCCTGCTGCTTCTTCTGGTCGGCGAGCTTCTGCTGCTGTTCCTTCTTGCGCTGGGCCTCGTCTTCGGCGCGCTGTTTGGCTTCGAGCTCTTTCTTCTTTTGCTGTTGCTGTTGCTCCAGCTCGCGCTCTTTCTGTTCCTTCTGCTCCTTGAGCTTCTTCTCGCGCTCCAGGGCAATGTCAGGGGCCTTGGGTGCAGGCGCGGGCTCGGGGGCCTTGGCTGCAGGAGGCGGCGGCGGCGTGGGAGCAGGCGGAGGCGGTGCGGGAGCGGGCGTCGGCGCCTCCGGTGCGGACAGGCGCGGCGCGGCCTGCTGCACCGTGGACGACCACAGCTCCGCATCGACGGCGCCTTCGTCGGCGTCGCTGCGCCAGCGCACCCCCCACGTCAGCGCCGCGATCAGCAGCGCATGCGCGATGAGGGCGAGCACCACGGCGCGCGGCGTGCCGCGCTGAGGGGGCGGCGCGAACTCGGGGCGGTCCAGTGCGAGCGACATGCCTTATTTGCCGCCCGTGGTCGTGACCGACAGGCCCACGCGCTCGATACCGCTGCGCTTGAGTTGGTTCATCGCCTTCACGACGGTTTCGTACTTCACCGTCTTGTCGGCGCTGATGACCACCGGGCGCTGGGCATCGCCGCCCTGCGCCTGCTTGGCCGCTGCGCCGATCTGCGTCATGGGGATCGAGGTGCCGCCGGTGCCGGTGGACGGGTCTTTCTTGATCTGCACTTCGTCGTCGCTCTTGATGACGATCTCGATGGGCTTGTCGGGCTGCTTGTTGGCGCGGTCGACCGAGGGCAGGTTGATCACGCTCGGCGTGATGAGCGGCGCGGTGACCATGAAGATGATCAGCAGCACCAGCATCACGTCGATGAACGGGACCATGTTGATCTCGTTGATCGTGCGGCGTCCTCGGCCCCGGGATGAAACGGCGGGCATGCGCTGCTACCCGTTCAACGGTTGGCCGGAGCCACCGACCCTGCAGCCGTGCTCGCGCCCGGATTGGCCGAGAGGTTGCGCTGCAGGATGTTGGAGAACTCCTCGATGTAGGTCTCGAGGGCGATGGCGATCTTGTCGATCTCGCGGGCGAAGCGGTTGTAGCCGACCACCGCGGGAATCGCCGCGAAGAGGCCGATGGCCGTGGCCACCAGCGCTTCGGCGATGCCGGGCGCCACGGTGGCCAGCGTCACCTGCGCGAGGGCTGCGAGGCCGGTGAAGGCGTGCATGATCCCCCAGACCGTGCCGAAGAGGCCCACGTAAGGCGACACCGAACCGACGGTGGCGAGGAACGAGAGATTCTGTTCGGCCGCATCGAGCTCGCGCTGGAAGCTCGCGCGCATCGCGCGGCGGGCGCCGTCCAGCAGCGTGGCGGGGTCGCTCACATGGCGCTCGCGCAGCTTCTGGTATTCGCGCATGCCGGAGGCGAAGATGCGCTCCATGGGCCCTGCGAACTTGGCGTTCTGCGCGGCAGAGGCGAACAGCTCGTTGAGGCTGGTGCCCGACCAGAACTCGCGCTCGAAGTCGTCGTTGAGGGTGCGCATGCGCCGCAGCGCGAAGTACTTGCGGATGATCGCGGCCCAGCTGGCAATCGAGACGATCACGAGCAGCAGCACGACCATTTGCACCACGAAACTGGCGTGGAGCAGGAGGTTGATGATGGAAAGATCTTGGTTCATGGCTTGAAAGGTTGAGTCATGGAGCCGCCGTGGCGCTCGAGGGTTCCCGAAACCTGGGGCGGTATGCGTGCGGGGCGCAATGTGGCGGCGTCCACCCACCCGATGCGGATCGTGCCTTCGCACAGCAAGACCGGTTCCGGCGCGCCGGTTCGCTCTTGCTCTGTTTTTGATAGCACTTGCTGTTTGATTATCAATGACGCGCTGCCCAATTGTTGAGCCTCGGCGGTCACCAGCAGTTCGTCGTCCAGGCGCGAGGGCCGATGGTATTTGAGCTGCGTTTCGCTCACCACGAACTGGCCGCCGGTTTCCTCGCGCAGCCTGCGCTGCTCGACGCCCATGGAGCGCAGCCACTCGGTGCGCCCACGCTCCATGAACTTCAGGTAGTTGGCATAGAACACGATGCCGCCGGCATCGGTGTCTTCCCAATACACGCGGATCGGAAACGCGTAGCTCATCGGCATGCCTCCGTGCTTCGCACTGCGGCGCGAGCTTGCTTGGGGCGGCCCGGCACTGCGCTCATTGCACCCGGTTCTCGGCCATCGCCCGCAAGCGCTCGACGGCTTCCTTCAGATGCTCCATCGAGCTCGCGGTGGAGAAGCGCACGAACTTCGCCGTCTCTGCTGTGCCGAAGTCGCGGCCGGGTGTGACCGCAACGTGAGCGCGCTTCATGGTCTCGAAGGCGAAGTCCCAGCTGCCCGAAATGCCGAGCTTCTCGGCAAAACTCGTGCAATCGGCCCAGGCGTAGAAGGCGCCATCGGGCACTACGGGCACGTTCAGGCCCAGCGCATTGAGCTGCGGAATGAACCAGTCGCGGCGCGCCTTGAACTCGGCGCGGCGGCGCTCGTACTCGGCGATGCTCTCGGCCTCGAAGCAGGCGAGCGCCGCGTACTGCGACACCGTGCTCGCGCAGATGAAGAGATTCTGCGCGAGGCGCTCGACCACCGGCACCAGCGCTTCGGGCACCACCAGCCAGCCCAGGCGCCAGCCGGTCATGTTGAAGTACTTGCTGAAGCTGTTGATGCTGATGACGTTGTCGTCGATGGCCAGCGCCGTCTGCCCGAAGGCGTCGTCGTAGGACAGGCCCAGGTAGATCTCGTCGATCAGCGTGATGCCGCCGCGCGCGGACACGACCTCGTGGATGCGACGCAGCTCGTCGGGCGCGATCGAGGTGCCGGTCGGGTTGGACGGCGAGGCGAGCAGCACGCCGCGCGTCTTGTCGGTCCAGGCGGCCTCGACCTTGGCGGCGGTGAGCTGGAAGCGCTCTTCGGCGGTGGTCGGGACGAGCACCGCCTTGCCGTCCGCGGCACTGACGAAGTGGCGGTTGCAGGGGTAGCTCGGGTCAGGCAGCAGAATCTCGTCGCCCGATTCGATCAGCGCGAGGCAGGCCAGCTGCAACGCGGCCGAGGCGCCGGCCGTCACCACGATGCGACGGGCGGGCACGTCGACGTTGAAGCGCTCCCGGTACCAGCCGCTGATGCGCTCACGCAAATGGTCGAGGCCGGTGGCCTGGGTGTACTGCGTGGCACCGGCGCGCACGGCGCGAAGGGCGGCTTCCTGCACCAGCGGCGGCGCGGTGAAATCGGGCTCGCCGATGTTCAGGAAGATCATCGGCCGGTCGGTGTGCGCCACCTCGCGAGCCAGCACTCCGGCGGCCTTCGCCACCTCCATCACATAAAAGGGCTCGATGCGCTGCGCGCGCGTCGAAATCCTCATGCCTTGGCCTTGCCCGAAGCCCGATCGGCTTCCACTTCAAGCGGTCGCAACTGAGGCGCCAGGCCGTTGAGTACCGCGTTCACATACTTGTGGCCGTCGGTGCCGCCGAATTCCTTGGCGAGCTCGATGCACTCGTTGAGCACCACGCGCCACGGCACATCGGGGCAGTTCTGGAATTCGTACACGCCGATCCACATCACCGCGTGCTCGATGGGTGAGATTTCCTCGAACTTGCGATCGAGCAGCGGGAGGATCAGCGCATCGAGCTGCCCGGCGTTGTCGATCGAGCCGTGCAGCAGCGCGTCGTAGTGCGCGGCGTCGGCCTTGTGGAAGCCCGCGAGGTCGCGCGTGAAGTGGTCGATGTCGGTCGGGTCGTTGCGGCCCACCAGGTGCTGGTAGAGCGCCTGCAGCGCGAACTCGCGTGCGCGGCTGCGGTTGGACTTGGCCGAAGCCTTGCGTGCGCCGGTGCTGGTGAGCCCCGTGCGCGACTGGCGGGGCTTGGCGCCGCCTGCCTTGGTGGTGTCTTCGGTCATGAAAGGGTGGCCAGCAGTTGCGCCATCTCGACGGCGACCTGGGCTGCATCGCGGCCCTTGTCGGTCTGCCGTGCGACGGCCTGCTCGAGGTTTTCGGTGGTGAGGATCGCGTTGGCGATGGGAAGGCGGTAGTCCAGCGCGATGCGGCTCACGCTCGCGCCCGATTCGTTGGCCACCAGTTCGAAGTGGTAGGTCTCGCCACGGATGATGCAGCCCAGCGCCACGAGCGCGTGGTAACCGCCGCGCTCGGCCAGCGCCTGCAGCGCCACGGGCACTTCGAGGGCGCCGGGAACCTGCACATGATGGATGTCGGCTGCAGCTACGCCCAGCGCTTCGAGTTCGGCGAGGCAGGCCGCAGCCAGCGCGTCGGTGATGTCGGCGTTGAAGCGCGCCTGCACGATGCCGATGCGCAGTCCCTTGCCGTTGAGCTTGGTCTCGCCCTTGTTTGAACCTTGCATGGTCGTTCAGTCTTTCGTGAGGTAGCCGGCGATTTCGAGGCCGTAGCCCGCTGCCATGCTCGGCATGCGACGCGGCGTGCCCAGCAGGTTCATCTTGTGGACGCCGCATTCGCGCAGGATCTGCGCGCCGATGCCGTAGCTGCGCAGGTCCATGCGGCCGCGCTCGGGCGCTTGCGCCGGACGTGCGGTGCCGTCGAATTGCGCGAGCAGCTCGCCGGCGGTTTCGCCGCAGTTCAGGAGCACGGCCACGCCCTTGCCCTCGGTCGCGATGTGCGAGAGGCTGGCGTCCAGGCTCCAGGAATGCAGCGAGCGGTTGATTTCGAGCGCATCGAGCACCGAGAGCGGCTCGTGCACGCGCACCGACACCGTGTCTTCGGGCGCCCACTTGCCGCGCACCAGCGCCAGGTGCACGCCGCGGCTGGGCTTGTCGATGAAGGCGTGGGCGGTGAAGGCGCCCCAGGCCGTTTGAATCTCGCGGCAGCCGACCTTCTCGACCAGCGATTCGACGCGGCTCCGGTGCTCGATGAGTGCGGCGATGGTGCCGATCTTGAGGCCGTGCTCGGCCGCGAAGATCTGCAGGTCGGGCAGGCGCGCCATCGTGCCGTCTTCGTTCATCACTTCGCAGATCACCGAGGCGGGCGAGCAGCCGGCCATGGCGGCGAGGTCGCAGCCGGCTTCGGTATGGCCGGCGCGCATCAGCACGCCGCCGTCCACCGCCTGCAGCGGGAAGATGTGGCCCGGCTGCACCAGGTCGGCCGCCACGGCGTTGGGCGCGACGGCCGCCTGCACGGTGCGGGCGCGGTCGGCGGCCGAGATGCCGGTGGTGACGCCTTCGGCCGCCTCGATCGACACCGTGAAGGCCGTCGAATGCTTGGCGCCGTTGCGCTGGACCATCGGCGGCAGCTGCAGCCGCTCGCACATTTCGCGCGAGAGCGTGAGGCAGATGAGGCCGCGCGCATGGCGGGCCATGAAGTTGATGGATTCCGGCGTGATGTGGTCGGCCGCGATGACGATGTCGCCTTCGTTCTCGCGGTCTTCCTCGTCGACCAGGATCACCATGCGGCCCGCGGCCAGATCGGCCACGATTTCCTCTACGGAAGAGATCGGTGCGGGGGCGCGCGCGGCGCTGGGGGCGGCACCGATCGGCGTGACGGAGGCATTCATTCGGCGGTGTCCTTGGAATACGTGGCGGTCTGCGGGACCAGCACGCCGGCCTGGAGCATGCGCTCCACGTAGCGCGCCACGGTATCGATTTCGAGATTGACCTTCGAGGCGGCTTTCAGGCCGCCGAGGGAGGTGTTGTCCACGGTGTGCGGGATCAGGTTGATGCTGATCTCGGCGCCGCCGTCGATGTCTTTCACGCTGTTGACGGTGAGGCTCACGCCGTTGATGGTGATCGAGCCCTTGTAGGCAAGAAAGCGGGCGAGGGCGGGCGGCGCGACCACGCGCAGCTCCCAGCTTTCGCCGACCGGCTCGAAGAAGCTCACCGTGCCGATGCCGTCCACATGGCCCGAGACGATGTGGCCGCCGAGGCGGTCGCTGGCGCGCAGCGCCTTCTCGAGGTTGATGCGGCTGCCTTCGTCGGTGAGGCCCGCAGTCTTGTCAAGGGATTCGGCGGAGATGTCGATGGTGAACTGCTGTCGCTCTGGGGCGAGCGTGGTGACGGTCATGCAGGCGCCGTTCAGCGCGATGCTGTCGCCCAGCCCGACGTCGTCGAGATAGCCGTCAGGCACCGCAATGCTGAGTCTTTTGCCGTAGGAGGAGGAGGTGCCGAGGTCGTGGATGGCGGCGATGCGCCCCACGCCGGTGATGATTCCGGTGAACATCCGCACATTTTCGCAGAGAACGTGAAGGGTTCGGGCTAAACGCTAGAACCTGTCTCTTCTCGCCACCCGGGCCAGCACGCGCAGGTCGGGGCCGAGCATATCCACGGACCTGAATTCCAGGGGAAGAACGCCCGACAGCGAGGTGAGCGGACCGCCCGCATGGAGGTGGCTTGCGATGTCGAGGCCGGTGCCGATCAGCTTGGGGGCCACGTACATCAGCAGCTCGTCGACGCAGCTTTCGCGCAGCATCGATCCATTGAGCTTGTGGCCCGATTCGACGTGCAATTCGTTGACGCCGCGCGCTGCCAAGTCTTTCAGCATGGCACCCAGATCGACCTTGCCATCGCCATTGGCCAGGCAGGTGACGGTGGCGCCGCGGGCTTCCAGCGCGGCGGCCTTGGCCTCGTCCCGGACGGCTGCGTAGATCCACACGGGGCGGCCTGCTATGAATATGTGAGCGTCGGGCGGCGTTTGAAGGCGGCTGTCGACCACGACGAGGTGCGGCTGGCGAGGTGTTTCGACCAGGCGCACATCGAGGCGCGGGTTGTCTTCGAGCACCGTGCCGACGCCGGTCAGCACGGCGCTCGCGCGGGCGCGCCAGGCATGGCCGTCGGTGCGGGCGGGCGCGGAGGTGATCCATTGGCTCACGCCGTTTTCGAGGCCCGTCTTGCCGTCGAGCGAGGCCGCCACCTTGAGCCGCACCCACGGGTTCTTGCGGACCATGCGGCTGAAGAAACCGATGTTGAGTTCGCGCGATTCAGCGGCGCCGGGGCCGACCTCGACCTCGACACCCGCCGCACGCAGCCGCTCGAAGCCCTGGCCTGCGACCAGCGGGTTCGGGTCGGCCAACGACGCCACGACCCGCCCGATACCCGCCGCAATCAGCGCATCGCAGCAAGGCCCGGTGCGGCCGTGGTGCGAGCAGGGCTCCAGCGTGACGTAAGCCGTCGCGCCTTCGACCGAGTGCCCCTGCGCCGCCGCGTCGCGCAACGCCATCACCTCGGCATGCGGACCGCCGGCCTTCTGCGTGTGCCCCTGGCCCAGCACGCGCCCATCGGCATCGCACAGCACGCAGCCGACGCGCGGGTTCGGATCGGTCAGCAACAGCGCGTCGGAGGCCAGGCGCAAGGCCGTCGCCATGTGCTGCGCATCTTGTTCGTGGGGGAGCATGGGACGGGAAGGGATAGGGCGGGTGAGGCCGGGAAAAATTTAACACCGGTGCCGTTCGATCATACGAGCGGCATGCCAATGCGGATGAACGGCGCGCGCGCCATTCCAAGCGGCCTCTACGCTCGAAGCTCGATGGCGGGAATAAAGAAGCAACACAAGTTGCAGCAGATCAGGGAGGACATCGAACATGGCTTCAACGAAGCATCGGGCCGCGGGCTTTTCGCTCGTGGAGGTATTGGTTTCCATCGTCGTCCTGAGCGTGGGCCTGCTCGGCACGGTCGGCATGCTGCTGGCGTCGGTGCGCACCAGCAACGAGTCGGCAACATTCACGGCTGCGCTCAATCTGGCGCGCGAATTGTCGGAGAAGGCGCGCATGAACAAGGGCGTTGCCGCGCGCAACGACGCCGGCAACGCCTACCTTGTCGAGGACTGGCGTGCCGATGCCGCTTCTGGCGCTGCTTCTGCTGTCACGGCGTGCGTGGGACGCGACGCAGCCTGCAGCACGGCAGACCTCGCGGCATGGGACATGAGCGAGTGGAAGCGCCGTATCGCCAGGGCATTGCCCGATGCGCGCCTCAGCGTGTGCTTCGACGAAGCCCCCTGGAATGCGGCGGCGGACGAATACACATGGGCGTGCAGCAAGACGGGCCGCACCGTGGTCGTGAAGCTCGGCTGGACGCCTCGTGCCGGCATTGGCGCGAAGGCGCAACCCTCCTCGGCGCCGCGCCTGGTGATGCAACTGGTCGCAGGGCAGGTGCACGATGGTCAAGCCGGTTCCTGAGTTCGCGGGCCGCACGGTCCACCTGCGCCAGCGCGGCGTGACGCTGGTCGAACTGATGGTCGCAACCGCCGTTGCGCTGGTGGTGGTGCTTGCCGCCACCGCTGCGTTCATTGCCAGCCAGCGGCTGTTTGCGGCCGATGCCGACGCGCAGGCAACAGAGGAGTCGCTGAGGTTCGCGAGCTTCGTCGTCAGGAGCGTCGTGCGGCAGGCGGGCTATTCCGACTACGCGCCCGATCACCAGGGCTTCGAAGGCATCGCAGGCAGCACACCCATGAAGGTGCCGTCGAACGACCCCGCTGACCTCGACATCGTGGGCGCGAGCGACACCCGCGTCAGCGGCATCGGCGAGAGCCACGGGGCGCATGGCAGCCGCGGCATCAACGCGAGCGATTCGCTTCGCGTCCGCTTCTTCGGCCGCAGCCGTGCTGGTGGCAAGGGCACCGAGCCCGACGGCACGATGATCGATTGCATGGGCTTCGCCCAGCCCGGACCGGCAGCGGACACGCCCACCTCCGAGGACCGCGCCTGGAGCTTTTTCTATGTCGCCGAGGCCGCGGACAAGGAGCCCGAGCTCTACTGCAAATACCGCAGCGCAAAAGGCGGCGCGTTCAGGGCCCAACCGCTGGCGCGGGGCATCGAGGTGTTCAAGGTCGTCTACGGCCATGACGCCGATGGCGACGGCGTTCCCGAGCACTGGCTCGACGCCGCACAGCTCGAAGCCATCGCCGCCTCCGCGGACAAGGTCGCCGACGAATGGCGAAAGGTGGTCGGATTGCGCATCGGCATGGTCGCGCGCAGTGCGCACGCCCGGGGTGGGCGCCATGAGGCGGAAGAGGTGTTCTATCCGCTGGGCACCGATTTCTCGGCGCTGAATTTCAGGCCGCCGCCCGATGGCAGGCTGCGGCGCGTGATGACCTTCACGGTCATGCTGCGCAACGCGATGAAGGGCCCGGCATCGTGAGCCCGTGCCGTCGTTCGCCGCAGCGGGGCTTCTCGCTGATCGTCGTGCTGCTGCTTCTGGTCGTGTCCACCGTGCTGGGTGTCGCCGCGGCGCAGGTCTCGCTGGTCACCGAACGCAGCGCCCGCAACGACCGTGATACCGAGGTGGCATTCCAGGCGGCCGAGGCCGCGCTGGTCGACGCCGAAACCGATGTGCTCGGGCCCAACGAGGACGCACGGCAGCGCCTTTGTCTTTTCAGTCGCCGGGACGTGACGGCCTTCGTCGAGGGATGCGGTGGCGCCGGCGACCGGCAGGGGCTGTGTGCGCCTGTCGAACCGGGCGCCGAGCCGGCGTGGAGCACCGCCGATCTCTCGGCCGCCGGGGGCAAGTCGGTCGCCTACGGCAGTTTCACAGGCCAGACCTACTTCAGCGGCAACGCCGCCACCGGTCGCCGCGCTGGCGCGCTGCCGGCCCGCGCGCCGCGCTACATCGTGGAAGCCGTTCGCAGCCGCGGCGGCTGGCAGGCCGACATGCTGCAGAGCGCAAGCGCCGAGGGCGCCAGCTACATGTTTCGCGTCACCGCCGTCGGCTATGGCATGCGCGAAGAGACACAGGTCGTCCTGCAGACCACCTTGTACAAACCGGCCGCCAGCCCTGGCTGCCCTTCCTGAAGACTGGACCTGCATGCGCTTCCTCCGAATTTGCGCGCTGGTGGCCTGCGCCGCCGCCTGCGCCCATGCCGCGATGGCGGCCAATCCGCCCGATGCGGTACTTCCGAGCGAGCCGATGTTTTCACTGGCATCGCGCACCGAGCCCGGGCTGGTGATCGATCTTTCGCTGAAGCGGGCGAACGCAGGCGCGGCCTACCGCGACAACTTCGACGCGAAGAAGAGCTACGGCGGCTACTGGGACCCGATGGCTTGCTACAGCTACGCGGCGGGGGACGGCCATTTCAAGCGAGTGGCCACGGCAACGAAGCGGGACAGTGGAGAAGCCGCCTGCACGAAGCAGTGGAGCGGCAATCTGCTGAACTGGGCGGTGTCGTCTTCCCTCGACGGCGTGCGCCTCGCCTTGACGGGCGGCGACCGCGTGGTCGACGAACCGGGCCGTACGGTGCTGCAGCGCGCAATGCTGCCGGAAGACTTTCATCGCAGCGCCCACTTTCCGGCCAAGGCCGTGACCGGCAACCTGGACAGACTCACGCCGCTCGTCACAGGTGCGGGCGGCGGGATGCTCGCAACCGACACGCTGCATTTCAGCAACTGCCTCGACCGCTTTTCTGCAGGACCTGCCGCAGCTGGCACTTGTGCGGACCCGGGCGGCAGGCGTTTCCTTGCGCGCGTCGAGGTGTGCACGGCGGCCGAAGCGGCTGCGCGGCCCACACTTTGCGCGAGGTACCCGGACGGCAACTTCAAACCCGTGGGTGCGATCCAGCGCCACGCCGGGCAGATGAAGTTTTCCGTCTTCGGCTACCTGCCGGGCGACGACCCTTCGCGCTACGGCGGTGTCCTGATCGCACCGATGAAGCACGTCGGACCGAAGAAGGTCAACGAGGGCTTCGACACGGTGGACAACCCGCAGGCGGAGTGGGATGCGACCACCGGGGTGTTCAAGGCCGACGCGATGGAAGGTGGGAGCGTCGTCAACGCCATCAACCGCTTCGGGCGCAGCAGCACCGGGCAGGGTGCCTACAGCCTGTTCGATCCGGTGGGCGAGCTCTACTACGAATCGCTGCGCTACCTGCAGGGCAAGGCGCCCACGCCCGATGCCGTGGCCGGCACAGGGAGCCGCCGGAGCAACGCGGATCCCATCGCCGCCAGCTGCCAACGAAACAGCATCCTGGTGATCGGCGATGCCGAGACCCACTACGACCGCTCATTGCCCGGCATGTCCAGGGCGGACTCCGGCGGCGACTTCGACCGCAGCTTCAACAACGCAGCCCTCGAGCCCGACACCGCCTACTGGACGGGCCTGGTCGGCGCCTTCGAGAACAGGGAGGCGCTTTCCTACACCCATCCTTCGGGAAAGGCGGGCCTCACCACCCATGGCAACGAGGGGCCGCGGGCGTTCAACTACAAGGGCGGCGCGCCGTTGACGTCGACCCACATCGCGGCCATGGAAACCGGGGCCGACAAGGGGGCGTTCGCAATGGCCGGGCTCGCCTACTGGGCCCGCACGCAGAAGATCCGCAGCGACCATCCCGGCCTGCGCGTGCAGACCTTCGCCATCGACATGGCGCACGGCGGTGCAATGGGCATCGGGCAGAAGCAACGCGGCAGCGTCTTCTACCTGGCTGCGAAGTACGGCGGCTTTGCCGACAGCAACGACGACGGCAACCCGTTCCGTGCATCGGGTGGCGGTTCGGAGTGGGCCGAAGGCCTCGATGCCGACAGCCAGCCCAAGCCCGCCAACTACTTCCTGGCTGGCGAACCGCTGCAGATGAGCGCAGCCATCCGCTGGGCCTTTCTGCGCGCCTCGGCACCTACGGGCGGCGTCGCGGTGGGCGGGGCCATTTCGTCGGACGCGATCGCGAAGGCCGGGGCGAACCTCTATGTGCCGCAGTTCGACGGGCGGCGCTGGTCGGGCACGCTGCTGTCGTATCCGCTCGGCGTCGATGCGGCGACCGGCTCGGTGCAGCGCGCCGACAAGCCCGACTGGGATGCCGGTGAACTGCTGACCGGCAACAGCAACGCAACGCCGCCCGTGGCCGCGCGCGATGTCGCGAGCAGGCGCATCTTCACGCTCTCGACCGCCGGCATCGGCACGCCGTTCCAATGGGAGGCGCTCGACAGCGGGCTGCGCGGCTGGCTGAACGCGACGCCATATGTCCAGCCCGAAGCCTCCGACGGTCTGGGTGCCGAACGGCTGGCCTATCTGCGCGGGGACCGGCGCAGGGAGCTGTCCGCGCCGCAGGGCATCTTCCGCGTGCGCGACTCGGTCATGGGCGACGTGACCAATTCGAACCCGGTGCATGTGGGGCCGCCCAACCCCGCGATCCGGGAGGCGGGCTACGGCAGCTTCATGGCCACGCACCGCGGCCGGGCGCATGCGGTGTACGTCGGCGCCAACGACGGCATGCTGCACGCCTTCGACGCCCGCACCGGGAACGAACTCTTCGCCTACGTGCCGCGCATCATGTTCGCGCGGCTGGCTGCCTACACCTCGCCCGACTACGTCCACCGCAGCTACGTCGACGGGACGCCCGCCACCGGCGAGGCCCGGATGGCGAGCGGTGCATGGAAGACCGTGCTGGTTTCCGGCAGCGGCGGCGGAGCGAGTGGGGTTTTCGCGCTCGACGTGACCGACCCCGCAGCGTTCTCGGCCGACAAGGTGCTGTGGGAGTTCAACGGCGCCTACGACGACGACATGGGCCACGTGACCCAGGCGCCACGCATCATGAAGTTCCGCACCGCGGCGGCCACGAGAAACCGGGCGGCGACCTATGGCTGGTTCGCCGTCGTTCCGTCGGGCTTCAACAACGCCAATCCCGACAAGAAGGCGGCACTGTTCCTGCTCTCGCTGGACAAGGCCCCAGGGGAAGCCTGGAAGCAGAACGCCAACTACTACAAGATCGTCCTGCCAGCCCCGGCAGACACAACCCTCGTCAATGCCTTGAGCACCCCGGGCGACTACGCAGCACCGGACGGCTCCACGCGCTTCCTCTATGCAGGCGACACGCTGGGCAATCTGTGGAAGTTCGATTTCACGGGCAACGCACCGTGGGGCGCCAAGACATTGGCGCTGAATCGCGAGCCCCTGATGGTCGCCATGGCGGGCGATGGCGTGGATGCGAAGCGGCAGCCGATCACCGTCGCGCCGGAGGTCGGCCTGGGGCCGGCGGGCGGCGCGATCGTGCTCTTCGGCACGGGAAAGTTCGTGAGCGCCGAAGATCTCGGCCGTTCGAGCCGTGGGGTGCAGACCGTCTACGGCGTGTACGACAACGGCGTGGCCATTCCTGCGGGCGAGGCGCGCACGCAGCTCCAGCCTCGCAAGGCCGAGCCCGGGGCCGAGGGCGGATTTCCGCCGATCGGCGGCAACGCCTTCGTCTACGGCGCATTCGACGGCAAGACGGGCGCGCGGCGCGGCTGGTACTTCGACCTGCCGGCGGGGCCCGGACAGGGCGAGCGGCTGGTCTTCAAGCCGGTGCTGAGCGACGGCCGGTTGTTCTTCAATACGCTGATTCCCGATTCCAGCACATGCAGTGTGGACGGCGGCGGCCGCAGCTGCGCAGTGAATGCGATGACGGGGCTTTCGCAGGGCGGTGCCTGCACGTCGTCGAGCGTTGGCATGCTCGGCGCGCCGCATGTGGTGCAACTGGGCGTCGCCGGTTTCGGCGCGGCCGATGCATTCGGACGCCGGCCGGAAACCAGGCGCGTGGGCATCGTCAACATCGGCGCACGCAGCGGTCAGGGTGGTCGGGGCGCCGGCATCTCGACCGCGCAGCCTGTGGGTGACGGCAAGGTGGTCCAGACCGGCGGGCGCCTGAACTGGCGCCAGGTCGTCGACTACCGGAGGGAGAAACCATGAGGGCCCGGGTGCTTCGCGGGTTCACGCTGGTCGAGGTGATGATCGTGCTCGCGATCGTCTCGATCCTCGCCGCGATCTCCTATCCCTCGTACATGGATTTCGTGCGCAAGGGATGGCGCAGCGAGGGGCGCTCCGCGCTGATGCAGCAGATGCAGGAGCAGGAACGCCTCTATACCCGGGTGGGGCGCTACAAGCCCTACGAGGGTGACTCGGGAGAGGGTGGCGCGGGCGGCAAATACACCCTCAAGAGCGGCAATTGCCAGGGGAGGGAAAGCCTCGACAGCTGCATCCGCCTGACGGCCACGCTGAAGGCGGGCTTCTCCGACCCGCAGGCAGGCAACCTCTGGGTGGACAGCACCGGCGGCAAAGGCTGCGATGGAGCGCAGCCGCACAGATGCTGGCAATGAAGTGCGTCGAAGCCCGGACATCGTCCGGGTTCACATTGGTTGAACTGATGGTCGTCGTGGCCATCCTGGCGGTGCTGGGCGCCATCGGTGTGCCGAGCTTTCGCGACATGCTGCTCAACCAGCGTCTCGCAACTGCCGCGCAGGGCTTCGGAGCGGCATTGAGCTTCGCGCGCATGGAGGCCATCCAGCGCGCGCAGGGCGTGGAAGTGATCGCGCTCGCGGGCGGCGACTGGTCCGAGGGCTGGGTCGTTCGAACCTGGACCAACGATGTGTACCGGACGCTGCGGCGCTTCGATCGATTGCCGCAAGGTGTGAGCATCGACACGACGCTCGGCGGCGGCTTTGCGCAAGGCCTGCGCTACGACGGCAACGGCTTTTCGCGCCAGACCGCTAAGGCGAGTTTCAGCGCGGGCTGCCTCACGCTGAAGGCCGAGACGGGGCGCAGGGCGTCGATCATCGTCTCGGCATCGGGCCGGGCGAAAGTCTGCAATCCGGATGTGAGCGGCGATTGCGGCCTGGGGGCATGCGGCAGGGGCGAGAAGGAAGAAGGCGGCACCTGACTGAGCACCCTTGCGCAGGTTCAGATGTCCCGCAGCAGCTGCCTGAACTCGTCCACATCCTCGAAGCTGCGATACACCGAGGCAAAGCGCACATAGGCCACCTTGTCCAGACGCTTGAGTTCGCGCATCACGAGTTCACCGACCTTGGTCGAATCGATTTCGCGCAGGCCGCTGGCCAGGAGCTTCTGCTCGATGCGCAGGAGGGCGGTGTCGATCTGCTCGATGCTCACGGGGCGCTTGCGCAGCGCCAGCATCATCGAGGCGCGCACCTTGCTGGAGTCGAAGTCGGCACGGCTGCCGTCCTTCTTCACGACCACCGGGAAGTTGACGTCCGGCCGCTCGTAGGTGGTGAAGCGCTTGTCGCAGGCGCTGCATTGGCGGCGCCTGCGCACGAAGTCGGCGTCTTCCGAAACGCGGGTCTCGACGACCTGCGTTTCGAGATGACCGCAAAAAGGGCATTTCATGCGGTCAGGCCGTGCAGATCAGCGATAGACCGGGAAGCGGCTCGTCAGCGCGTGCACCTTGGCGCGCACCGCGTCGATGTTCGCCGCGTCGCGCGGGTTCTCGAGCACGTCGGCGACCAGGTTCGCGGTGATGCGGGCCTCTTCGTCCTTGAAGCCGCGGGTGGTCATGGCGGGGGTGCCGATGCGCACGCCGCTGGTGACCATCGGCTTTTCGGGGTCGTTGGGGATCGCGTTCTTGTTGATCGTCATGTGGGCGCTGCCCAGCACGGCTTCGGCTTCCTTGCCGGTGATGCCCTTGGAGCGCAGGTCGACCAGCATCACGTGGCTTTCGGTGCGTCCGCTCACGATGCGCAGGCCGCGCTGGGTGAGGGTGTCGGCGACGATCTGGGCGTTCTTGACCACCTGTTGCTGGTAGGCCTTGAACTCCGGCGCCATCGCTTCCTTGAACGCGACGGCCTTGGCGGCGATCACGTGCATCAGCGGGCCGCCTTGCAGGCCCGGGAAGATCGCGCTGTTGATCGCTTTTTCGTGCTGCGACTTCATCAGGATGATGCCGCCGCGCGGGCCGCGCAGGCTCTTGTGGGTGGTCGAGGTGACGATGTCGGCGTGCGGCACCGGGTTGGGGTACACGCCCGCGGCCACGAGGCCGGCGTAGTGGGCGATGTCGACCATGAAGATCGCGCCCACGTCCTTGGCCACCTTGGCGAAGCGCTCGAAGTCGATGTGCAGCGAGTAGGCCGAGGCGCCCGCGATGATCAGCTTGGGCATGTGCTCATGCGCCTTGCGTTCCATCGCGTCGTAGTCGATGGCTTCGTTGGCGTCCAGGCCGTAGCTCACCACGTTGAACCACTTGCCGCTCATGTTCAAGGGCATGCCGTGGGTCAGGTGGCCGCCTTCGGCCAGGCTCATGCCCATGATGGTGTCGCCGGGCTTCAGGAAGGCGAGCATCACGGCTTCGTTGGCCGAGGCGCCGCAATGCGGCTGCACGTTGGCGGCATCGGCACCGAAGATCTGCTTGACGCGGTCGATGGCCAGTTGCTCGGCCACGTCCACGTGCTCGCAGCCGCCGTAGTAGCGCTTGCCCGGGTAGCCTTCGGCGTACTTGTTGGTGAGCTGCGAACCCTGGGCGGCCATGACGGCAGGCGAGGCGTAGTTCTCGCTGGCGATCAGCTCGATGTGGTGTTCCTGGCGCGCGTTTTCGGCTTGAATCGCGGCCCAGATCTCGGGATCGGTCTGTTCGACCAGGATATTGCGTTGGTACATGGCAGTCCTTTGAAGACGAGGTCCTTGTTCTTCAACCAAACAAGGGCTGCCCAGGCGAACGGCTGAACGCCTGTTGTGTCAGGCGGCACGCTTCCCAGTGGTATTCCACGTCAGCGCGTGGCACCTTGTTCGGGTGCTGCGCCTATCGCCAGTCGCGTACGGGGCCGAGTGTAGCTCACACCCGGCCAGGCGAGCTTCAGGAAACGGCGGAAAGCAGGGCGACCTTGGCGGGTTCGGAGCCTTCTTCGGCCTTGATCGGCGCCGGTGCCGGCGTCACGACGGGAATCGGCTGTGCGCGAACGGTGGTGCGGGGCGGCAGCACCAACGGTGCGCGGCCGTTGGCGACCTGCAGCAGGCGCTCGTGCTCGGCCATCACCTTGCTGGCGTAGCCGCCGTCGTCTTCCAGGTTGGCCGCACCCACGTAGTAGCGCAGGCCGCCCTCGAGCGAGCCGGCGCGGGCGATGCATTCCTGCAGCACCTTCACGCCGACGCGCATGTTCGTCACCGGGTCGAAGGCGGTGAGCGTGCCGCCCGCGCTTTCGTACTTGTCGCCGTGCACGCGGGTCATGACCTGCATCAGGCCCTGGGCGCCGACATGGCTCTGCGCGAAAGGATTGAAACTGGACTCCACGGCCATGATGGCCAGGATCAGCGTCGGGTCGAGCTTGGTGCGCTTGCCGATGTTGTAGGCCTCGGCAACGAGCACGCTCAGCGGCTCGGCAGCCACGCTGTACTTCTTGCTGAGCCAATAAGCCACGGCGGCCTGCTGCTTGGGCAGGTCGCCAGGGCTGGCAGCCGTGGTGCGCTCGATGGCGGTCGGCTCCAGGTCGGTGACTTCGGGCGCGGGTTTGCGCGACTGCAGCCAGCCCATGAGCTGTTCCTCGCCGGTCTGGCGCAGATCGGGCCGTGCCACGAGGGCGAGGGCCGCGAACACGATGGCCAAGCCGACCAGCGCGAACCCGTTGTGGGTGATTTCAAAAAAGCCGTCTGCCACATCGGACACAAAGGTCCGTAGCCCGCGGGCTGTGGCATCAAACGCCTTGTTCATCGCTCTTCCTTTCTGTGCGGCACCTGATCGCAGCGCCCAGAGAGGCGATGGATGAAGGCAGCGGCGCTTGGATTGGTACGAATCAGGCTCCGCGCGTGGAGGGTGTAGGGTAAGGAGCGCGGCGACCTGATCAAGCCGAGGAAGTTCTCGGCAGCGGATTCAGGGTGGCCCCTCTGCGTCTGGCAGTCGGAGCAGGGCGGATTCTAGCGCGGCTAAATACTCGGTCAAGCATAAGGATTTTGTTTCTTATGCTAATAGATGTTTAAAAAACGACGGCCGCCAGAGGCGTTCCGCCTAAGGGAAACCCCTCGGAAGATTGAATTTGCAATGCGAGGGTGCGGCACCTAATCTGAACGGGCCTGGTTTTTTCAGGCGTTTTCCGAAGTCAGGCAGCCCGCGGTGCAAGTCAAGGGCTCGAACGACGGAGGATCCACGGCGGCAATCTCTTGCTGCCAGCACGGCAGGAACCATTGACTTCCGGTCGTGCGAATCGATGGCTTGGGTGTTAGGCCCGCCATCAAGCCCGGCAATGAGACGCTCAGTCGCATTGCCGGGCTTTCTTGTTTCTGCGGCGACGCCTGTTTGCGGCACACTCCCGCGATGGATTTAGCTTCGCTCAAACAAAACAAATGGGTGCGACGTGGGATCGTCGCCTTGCTGGTCCTGTTGGCCCTGTGGGTCGTTGCATGGCTGGCAGTGCCGCCGATTGCCAAGAGCCAGCTCCAAAAGATCGCGAGCGAAAAACTGGGCCGGCAGGTCACGGTGGGCAAGATCGACTTCAAGCCCTGGACTCTCGAACTCGCGCTGCACGACCTGCGCATTGCCACCGCCGACGGCAAGCAGCCGCAACTGGCCATCAAGCGCATCTACGCCGATGCCGAACTGCAATCGCTGTTCCGCCTGGCGCCCGTGATCGACGCGGTCTCGGTCGAGTCGCCCGCGATCCTGCTCACGCACCAGGCCGACGGCAAGTACGACATCGACGACATCCTGGCCAAGCTGGCTTCCGGCCCGCCGCCCGACCCCAAGGCCGAGCCGGCGCGCTTTGCGATCTACAACATCTCGATCAAGGACGGCGCGGTCGATTTCGACGACCAGACGGTCAAGCGCCGGCATGAGCTGCGCAACTTCGTGCTCAACGTGCCTTTCCTGAGCAACCTGGCGTCGCAGCGCGAGGTCAAGACCGAGCCCAAGCTGGCCTTCGTGCTCAACGGCAGCAACTTCGATTCGGCCGCCTTCACCACGCCCTTTTCGGCAAGCCGCAAGACCGACGCCCATGTGCAGTTCAAGGGCCTCGACCTGGTGCCTTACCTCGGCTATATCCCCGGCGGCCTGCCGGTGAAGCTGCAGGCCGGCAGCCTCGATGCCGACCTGAAGATCGACTTCCAGCAGGCGACCACCACCGGCCTCAAGATCTACGGCACGGTGGAGGCGCACGGCGCCAAGCTGAGCGACGCCAGGGGCCGCGACCTGCTAGGCTTCGATTCGCTCAAGCTCGCGCTGGCCGATGTGCGGCCGCTCGAGTCGGTGTTCCATTTGAGCGAAATCGCGCTGGCCAACCCCCAGCTCGTGGTGGCGCGCGATGCCTCGGGCCAGCTCAACCTCATGGCCACCGACCCGGCCACGGGCGCCGCGGAAAAGGTGGCCCCGCTTCCCGCCGCCGCAGCCAGCGCGCCGCCCGGCAAGGCGGCGGAAAAGCCCAAGCTGAAGGTGCAGGTCGACAAGCTGGCGCTCAGCGGCGGGCGCATCGGCTGGCGCGACGAGACCGTCAAGCCCGCGGCGGCTGTCGACTTGACCAACCTGGGGCTCGACGTCACGGCCGTCACCTGGCCGATGGAGAAGCCGGCCCAGTTCAACGGCAGCACCGCCATTGCCGGCGCCTCGCTCAAGTTCAAGGGCAGCGCCACTGACAAGGTGGCGGACGTGCAGACCGAGGTCGACGCGCTGCCGCTGTCGCTGGCCGCCCCCTATCTGGCGCAGAGCCTGGAGCCGACGCTCGACGGCAAGCTCAGCGGCCAGATCGACATCGCCTGGGACCAGCCCAACCTCAAGTTCAAGGCACGCCGTCTGGCCGCCGACGGCCTGGCACTGACCCAGACCAAGACCGCGCTGGCCAGCGTCGGCCGCTTCGAGCTGGTCGACGCCGAAGTCGACATGACGAAGCACACGCTGAACATCGCTTCGTTCACCGCCACCAATCCCAAGGTGCGCGTCGAGCGCGACAGCGAAAAGCGCTGGATGTTCGAGCGCTGGCTGCGCACACCGGCCGGCAGCGGTGACGCGAAGGACGGTGCCGCCGAAGCCAAGGTGGCCGCGCCCAAGCCGGCCGGCGCCGGATCGGCCAAGGCCGATGCCAACACCAGGCCCTGGGCTCTGACCATCGCCAGCATGGCGGTCGACAACGGCAGCCTCTCTTATTCAGACAAGGCCGGCGCGCTGCCGGTGACGGTCGAGGTCACGGCCTTCAAGCTGAACGCCCAGAAGATTGCGCCCGAGACGAACACCGTGTCGCCGCTGCAGGTCTCGGGTCGCATCGGCTCCGGGCGCTCCGAGCCGGGCAAGTTCGACTACAAGGGCAACGTGGTGCTCAAGCCGCTGGCCGCCGAGGGCCGGCTCGAGGTGATCTCGTTCCCCGCGCACGCCTTCAAGGCCTACTACGCGGACGCGCTCAACGTCGACATCCGCCGCGCCTTCGCGAGCTATCGCGGCACGGTCAATTACGCGGCGGCACCGGCTGGCATGACCGTGAAGCTGACCGGCGACACCGCGCTGGACGATTTCCGCGCCAACAGCGTCTCGCTGACCCAGTCGCCCGGTTTCGACCGCAACACCAACCAGCTCCTGAGCTGGAAGACGCTGAGCCTGCGCGGCCTGCAGGTCAGCCTGGCGCCCAACGCGCCGCCGAAGGTGGACGTGCGCGAGACAACGCTGACCGACTTCTTCGCCCGCGTGATCGTCGACCCGACCGGCCGGCTCAACCTGCTCAACCTGACGAAGAAGGGCGAGGCCGAAGGCGCGGCCGCGACGGCGGCAACCGCGGATGCCAAGACCCAGAAGGGCCCGGGCGGCACCACCACCACCACCCGCGGCGCGCCCCCTGCGCAGCGCTCGGACGGCGCACCGGTATCGGCCGAAGCCATGGTCGGCGGCAGCCCGGAACCGGCCCAGCCGGCTGCGGCGCCCGTCGCCACGGCGCAGGCTCCTGCCGACACGGGCCCCAAGCCCGTCATCAACTTCGGTCCGATGAGCCTGGTGAACGGCAAGATCGACTTCACCGACCTGTTCGTGAAGCCCAACTATTCGGCCGACCTGAGCGAGCTGACCGGCAAGCTCAGCTCCTTCTCGTCGAACCCCCCGAGCGGGCAGGGCGGCCGGCCGGCATTGGCCGACCTCGAACTGCGCGGCAAGGCGCAGCAGACCGCTGCGCTGGAGATCACCGGCAAGCTCAACCCGCTGGCCAAGCCGCTCGAACTCGACATCACCGCCAAGATGCGCGACCTCGACCTGGCGCCGCTGTCGCCGTACTCGGTGCGCTACGCCGGCCACGGCATCGAGCGCGGCAAGATGAGCATGGACGTGAACTACAAGGTCGCGCCCGATGGCCAGCTCACCGCCACCAACAAGCTGGTGCTCAACCAGTTGCAATTCGGCGAGGAAGTCGCCGGCGCGCCCAACAGCCTGCCGGTGAAACTGGCGGTGGCCCTGCTGGCCGACCGCAACGGCGTGATCGACGTCGACCTGCCGCTCAGCGGCTCGCTCAACGATCCGCAGTTCAGCGTCGGGCCGCTCATCTGGAAGGCCGTGGTCAACCTGATCGTCAAGGCGGTGACGGCGCCGTTCAGCCTGCTCACGGGCGGCCTGGGCGGCGGCAGCGGTGAATCGAGCGCCATCAGCTTCGAGCCGGGCAGCTCGGTGCTCAGCGCCGCGGCCAAGGAAGGCCTTGACAAGGTCGCCAAGGCGCTGACCGAGCGGCCGACGCTGGAGATGACGGTCGTGGGCACCTCCAGCCTCGAGAAGGAACGCGACGCCTACCAGCGCCAGCGCGTGCGCCAGCTCACCCAGGCCGAGAAGCGCCGGGTCGCGGTGCGCGGCGGCCAGACCGGTACCGATGTGGCGCCGGTCACCGACGCCGAATATCCCGAGCTGCTGACTGCGGTCTACAAGCGCGCCGACATCACCAAGCCGCGCAATCTTGTCGGCCTGGCCAAGGACTTGCCTGTCAAGGAGATGGAAAACCTGCTGTTCGCCAGCGTGCCGGTCGACGAGGAGGCGATGCGCCAACTGGCCGTGGAGCGCGGCGCCGCGGTGCGCGACTACTTGCTGGCGCAAAAGCTGACGAGCGAGCGGCTCTTCCTTGGCGCGGTGCGCACCACCGCCAGCGGTGCGGACTGGAAGCCGGGCGCCGAGCTCAAACTGACCATGAAGTGAGAACGGCCACTTGGTTTTTTCCATCGGCTTGCTATATATGTAGTCACCTTCAATCTCCCAGCCCGCAACCTGCATTGGCCGCCGTTCCGCAACGGAATTGGGCGGTCCACCGCAAGTGGGTGAAAATGTCGATGTGCGCCGGCCTTTGCCGGCGCCTTCGCTTTCCATACCAAGACAACGATTTCGCGCAGTGACCTCTACTTCTTCCAAGCCACACGACCTTCAGGCCCTCGATACGCTCACCGGCGGCGCCTTCACCGCGCCGACCTCCGGCGAGCGCGCCGCGCGCATCCGCGACTGGCTCGCGGGCAACCCCGCGTCCGAGCAAATGCAGGAAGTCTTCAAGGAGCTGAGCGGTCGCGACAAGGGCGCGGCGCGCCTGCTGCGCGAGAAGCTCGATGAGCTCAAGCGCGCCAAGGGCCAGGAAGCCATGGCCGCCGAATGGGCGCAGAAGGCCGAGGCGCTGCTGGGCCAATCCAAGCTCAACATCGCCGACGCGCTCGCCTGGCAGCGCGATGCCGCCAAGGCCGGCGCGCCGCTCTCGCGCGAACCGCTGGCCGGCCTCAAGGCCAGGCTGGCCGAACGCGTGAAGGGCATCGAAGACCTGCAACACCGCGCCCAGGTGCACCGCGAAGCCGCCGTGCTGCTGGCGCAGCGTTTCGAAGTGCTCTCCACCAAGGGCTGGCAGGACGCCCAGGCCGCCGAGGAGTCGCTGCGCAACGACGTCACGCACTGGCAGCAGCAGGCCGGCGACATCACCGCCGACATCAACTGGAACAGCTTGGACGCCAAGTTCGCGCCGCAGCTCGAGGCGTCGAAGTCGCAACTGCTGGTCGTGTCCGATGCATTCCACAGCGCGCTGGCACAGGCCATCGCCGCCGCGGCCGATGCGGCAGCGCCGCTGCCGCCGGTGCCCGTGTGGGCCGACGAACTGCGAAGCGCGCGCGGCGAGGTGCTCGCGCCCAAGGCCGCAGCGCCCGCGCGGCCTCCCGCACCCAAGATCGATCCGGCCGTGCGCGCCGCCGCGCAAGACGCGGTGCAGGCCGCCCTCGCCAAGCTCGAACAGGAAACCGCCGAAGGCCACGGCAAGGCCAGCGCCGGTGCGGCTGCCGCGCTGCGTGCGGTGCTCAAGGAGCACGGCAAGCTGGTCGAAGCACCGCTCGAAGCCCGCGTGCATGCCGCGCTGGTCGCGGCCGGCGAACTCGAAGGCTGGCAGCGCTGGAGCGCCGACAAGGTCCGCGAAGACCTCGTCGCCAAGGCCGAAGGCCTGCTCAAGCGCCCTGAAGGCCAGGCCCTCGGTGGGCGCAAGATGCAGGAAACGCTGCGCGCGCTGCGCGATCAGTGGAAGCAGGCCGACCAGGGCGGCGTGCCGAACCATGCGCTGTGGAAGCGCTTCGACGAAGCCTGCAACGAAGCCCACAAGGTGGTCGAGGCCTGGCTCGAGAAGGTGCGTGCCGATGCGGCCGAGCACCGCGCGCACCGCGTGGCGCTCATCGAAGAGGTCAAGGCCTGGGCCGCCGAGCATGCCGGCGCCACCGACCTGAAGGCGCACAACCGCGCGCTGCACCAGTTCGCCGACCGCTGGCGCGATGGCGGCCACGTGGGCGAGAAGGTGTTTGCCGAACTGCAGCCGCAGTGGAACGAAGCCTTCGGCGCCGCGCGCGCACCATTCGAGACGGCGCAGAAGGCCAGCATCGAACGCCGCCAGGCCATGATCGCCGAGGCCGCCGAGCTCGGCGGCCAGCCCATGCTGCGCATCGACGCCGTCAAGGCGCTGCAGCAGCGCTGGCAGCACGAGGCGCAGAGCGTGCCGCTCGACCGCCGCCACGAACAGAAGCTGTGGGACGCATTCCGCGCGCCCATCGATGAAGCCTTCAACCGCAAGACCGCCGAGCGCGAAAAGGCATCGTCCGCGATGAGCGAGCACGACCGCCATGTGCTCGAGGCCTCCAAGGCGCTCGATGCGGCCAATGCCGGCGGCGACGTGCAGAAGATCCGCGCGGCCATCGCCCGCCTCGAAGGCGCGCTGCGCGGCGAAGCGCCGCCGCCCGCACCCAAGGCCGAACCGGCTGTGGTGACCAACGATGGTCCGTCGGTCGGCGCGACCGAAGTCGTGGCACCCGGACAGGCCGCCGCTGAATTCTCCGAAAGCGCCGAGCAGGCTCCGAGCCCGAGCGATGCGGAAGCATCGCCGGCCGCGCCTGCTGAAGCGGCGCGGGCTGATGCGCCCGATCTCGTGGCACCGGCCGATGGCGCCGATGCCTCCGCACGTGCCGACGGCGCAGCCCACGACGCCGGCGAAGCCGCCGCTGTCGAAAGCCCGGCACCGGCCGCCGCGCCGAAGCCGGCGCCCAAGCCGGTCGTGGCCATGCGCGGGGACGACCGTCCCAGCAGCAAGAAGACGGACGCGGCGCCCGCAGGCCGCGCCGGCGGCAAGTTCGGCGACCGCCGCGACGGTGGCCGGCCAGGTCCCGGTGGCCCGGGTCGTCCCGGCGACCGTGGCGGTCCGCGCTCCGATGCACGGGGTGATCGCGGTGGCGATCGCGGTGCACCGGCCGGTCGTTTCGGCGACCGTCCCCCGCGCTTCGAAGACCGCGGCCCGCGCCTGGGCGATGCCGCTTTCCGCGCCCAGCGAGAGGCGCTCGAACGTGCGGACATGGCGCTGCGCAAGCTCGCCGCGCAAGCCCACGGCGAAGCGCTGACGCAGGTGCTCGGCGCCTGGGAGCAGCGCGATGCCGCACGCTTGCCGAGCGTGCAGGAACTGGGTCGCGCGGTCACGCCGGCCGTGCGCACGAACTGGTCGCAAGCCATCGGCAGCGCGCCGACGGCCGCCGCCAACGATGCCGCCGAAGCCCTGCTGCGCCTGGAAATGGCCGCCGAAGTGCCGACTCCGGCCGAGCAGCTCGACGCGCGCCGCGCCTTGCAGCTCAAGCTGCTGACCAAGCGGGGTGATCCGGCGCCGGTGCAGACCTGGGGCCAGGATGCCGGCAAGGTGCTGGCTGCGGCGCACGACGCTGCGAGCGCACGTCGCCTGCAGAACGCGTTGAAGGCGCTGCTGCGCAAGTAAGGCGCGCGCTGGACAGCCATGGAAAGAGACGCCCGCGGGGCGTCTTTTTTCTTTTCCGATCAGGCCTGCCTGCTCAAGAAGAACTCATCGAAGAGAACCGTCACCGCCGCGAAGTCCCGGGCGAAGTTCGGTCGGTTCACGAAGTAGGCCTCGCAGGCGACTGCGAAGAACTCGCTGATCGAGGTCGCGCCATAGTCGTCGAGCCACGGTGGCTCGGCGCCGAAGCGCTCGGCCATGATGGTTTTCTCGCGGAAATCGTCGTAGGCCGGTTGCAGCACGGCAAGCCACGCGGCACGCGATTCGCGGGCGCTGCGCTTGTCCGCGAAGCCGGATGGCAAGGGCGGACATCCATCGGCGTCGCCGCCGCGCATGTCGATCTTGTGGGCGAACTCGTGGATCACCACGTTGTAGCCGCCTTCGCTGGTGACGCTGCTTGCGAGCACGTCCTGCCAGCTGAGCATGACCGGGCCGCGGTCCATGGCTTCGCCGGCGACCACCTCGTCGTACTCGTGCACGACCAGCGCCTCGTCGACGACCTTGCGCCGCGCCACCACCTCGGACGGGTGCACCACGATGCCGACGAAATCGTCGTACCAGTCGAGATGGCCCTTCAGGTGCAACACGGGCAGTACCGCCTGCGCCGCGATAGACAGCGCGACCTCGTCGGTGATGACGAAGCCCTGGGTGCCGTGGAATTCCTTGTCGCGCAGGAACTCGGCCGTGAGCGCGCGCAGCCGCTCCAGGTCTGCCGCGGGGCGATCGGCCAGGAAGGTGTAGCGCGCCAGCGTGGCGTGCCAGGCGGCATCGGGGATCGGGGGCAGGGCGCGCAGACGGCGCAGCCACTTGAACATCGGCGGTTCCGCGGTTCGGGCGCCGCTAGCGCAGGTCGACGCGCTGTGCGCCGGCTGTGGACAGGCACAGCAGCTGCGCGCGGGGCGGATGGGCCGCGGCGTCCCAGTCGCTCAGCACGATGCGGCGCAGGCCATGGCCCAGGTCGTGCTCGGCGGGGCGGTGCGTGTGGCCGTGCACCAGCGTGTGCGCGTTCGTCTGCTGCAGCCATTGGCGCGCGGCGTCGGTGTCTACATCGGCCCAGATCGTCGAGGGATTGCGCTTGCGGTCTTCGCTTTGCGTGCGCATCGCGCGCGCGAGCGCGCGACGCTCCTCGAGCGGACGCGCCAGGAACGCGGCCTGCCATTCGGGCGTGCGCACCTGCGCGCGAAACTTGAGGTACTCGGTGTCGTCGAGGCAGAGGATGTCGCCGTGGCTCAGCAGCCAGCGCTGACCATGCAGCACCAGCACCGTCGGATCGTCGAGCAGCGTGAAACCGCATTGCGCCGCGAGCGCGGGACCGACGAGAAAGTCGCGGTTGCCGTGCATAAAGAACACCGGCAGGCGCTCGGCGGTGCGGCGCAGCAGTTCGGCGCATTGCGCCTCGAAGCCGGGAGAGGCGGCGGCATCGTCGCCCACCCAGACCTCGAACAGGTCGCCAAGGATGACCAGCGCATCGGCCGGCGTGGTCTCGAGGTAGCCCCGCCAGGCCTCGAAGGTGGCGGGCTCGCCGGCCTGCAGGTGCAGGTCGGAGATCAGGTCGACGGTGCGCCATGCAGGTGGCGCCACCAGCTCGGTGAAAGCCGGGTTCGCCACGTTGCTCATGCCGCGCCGTGCCTGTTGTCGGTCATTCCGAAATGACGACGGCCTTTTCGATCACCACGTCTTCGAGCGGCACGTCGTCGTGGAAGCCCTTGCGGCCCGTCTTCACGGCCTTGATCTTGTCGACCACGTCGGTGCCGTTGATGACCTTGCCGAACACCGCATAGCCCCAGCCCTGGGCCGAGGGTGCCGTGTGGTTCAGGAAACCGTTGTCGGCCACGTTGATGAAGAACTGCGCGGTGGCCGAGTGCGGCGCGCTGGTGCGGGCCATGGCGACGGTGTAGTTGGCGTTCTTCAGGCCGTTGTTGGCCTCGTTCTCGATTTCTGCGCCGGTGGGCTTTTGCTTCATGCCGGGCTCGAAGCCGCCGCCTTGCACCATGAAGCCGGGGATCACGCGGTGGAACACGGTGTTGTCGTAGTGGCCCTTCTTCACGTAGGCGATGAAGTTCTCGGCCGACTTCGGTGCCTTCTCGGCATCGAGTTCGAGCGTGATCACGCCGTAGTTCTTGATGTGCAGTTCGACTTGGGGGTTGCTCATGAGGGTGACTCCTTCTTCGGAAACTCGGGAAAAAAACCGGGGGATTACTTCGCCAGGGTGGCGGACTGGATGGTGATGGTCTCGAGGGGCACGTTCTGCATGCCGCCCTTGTTGCCGGTCTGCACGGCGCGGATCTTGTCGACCACGTCGGTGCCGGCCACGACCTTGCCGAACACCGTGTAGCCGTAGCCGTCGGGGTTGGGCGCATTGAGCGAGTCGTTGTTCTTCACGTTGATGAAGAACTGCGAGGTGGCCGAGTTCGGGTTGCCGGTGCGGGCCATGGCGATCGTGTACTTGTCGTTCTTCAGGCCGTTGTCCGCTTCGAGCGGAATCGGCGCGCGCGTGGGCTTTTGCTTCATGTCGGCGGTGAAGCCGCCGCCCTGGATCATGAAGCCGTCGATCACGCGGTGGAACACCGTGCCGTCGTAGTGCTTGTCCTTGACGTACTGCAGGAAGTTCTCGACCGACTTGGGCGCCTTGGACGCATCGAGCTCGACCACGATGTCGCCGGCCGAGGTGGCGAGCTTCACGCGCGGTGCGGCCTGCTGTGCGTAGCCGGTGGCGGCGAAGCCGATGGCCGCTGCCAGGATGAAGGCATTGCGGCGGCTGAATCTGCCGGATCTGGGAAAGGCGTGGATCGTCAAGAGGATGCTCCGTTTGCAAAGAGTGAAGGACGCGGGCTGCGCAGCGAAGGCTGATGCCGCGAGGGCCCGTGCCAGCGGGCAATTTACTTGCTGGACTTGCCGACCGGCTTGCGGATGACCACGGGCGCCGCCGGCAGTGCCGCGGCTTCGGCCTCGGCCTTGGACGAGAAGATCTGGCGGATCAGCAGGAGCTTGGGCGCCACGCTGGCGTTGGTGCTGGCGAACTGCTGCGCGCGCACGTATTCCTGTGCCGCGAGGCGCGCGTACACGTCGCCGAGGTTCTCGTGCGCGGTGGCGTAGTTGGGGTTGAGCTTGATCGCCGATTCGAGTGCGGCGCGTGCCTGGTCGAACTTGCTCTGCGATGCGTAGAGCGCCGCGAGGTTGTTGTAGGGCTCGGGCAACTCGGGGAAATCCTGCGTGAGCTGGGTGAAGGCGATGATGGCCTCGGCCTGCTTGTTCTGCTCGGTGAGGATCACGCCGCGCAGAAAGCGCATCTGCGGATCGCGCGGCTTGCCGGCGATGTAGGTGTCGGCCTTGGCCAGTGCTTCGGTCGGCTTGCCCTGGCGCAGCAGAAGGTTCACATCGTCGTAATCGTTGGCATGCGCGGCGGAGCCCCACAGGCTGAACAGGAGTGCGAAGGCGATGGAGAGTTTTGAGAACACGGCGTGCTTCATGAAGCCTCGGCAGGATTGGGAAATGCGGGCCTGGAGAACACCCGGGAGATACGCGGCAGCAGCCTGACGGCAGCCGTTTATACTGCGTGGCATTGTAGCCGAGGGGCCATGTCCAACCCCTCGTGGCCACTGTCCCCGTCACCCCTGAAATACCCCGTCGTTCGCCCGTGCCGCACGTGCGCGAAGCGACGCTTTCCGAATCTCATGAGTCTGCGCATCTACAACACGCTGTCGCGTGAATTGGAGGAATTCTCCCCATTGCAACCTGGCAAGGTGCGCATGTACGTTTGCGGCATGACGGTCTACGACTATTGCCACCTGGGCCATGCCCGCTCGATGATCGCCTTCGACGTGGTGCAGCGCTGGCTCAAGGCCAGCGGCTTCGAAGTGAACTATGTGCGCAACATCACCGACATCGACGACAAGATCATTCGCCGTGCGGTGGAAAACGGCGAGAGCATCCGCGCGCTGACCGATCGCATGATCGACGCGCTGCACGAAGACGCCGATGCGCTGGGCATCGAGCGCCCCACGCATGAGCCGCGCGCCACCGACTACATCCCGCAGATGCTCTCGATGATCGGCACGCTCGAGAAGAAGGGCCTGGCCTATCGCGCCGAGAACGGCGACGTGAACTACGCCATCCGCAAGTTCCCCGGCTATGGCAAGTTGAGCGGCAAGTCGATCGACGAGCTGCATGCAGGCGAACGCGTGGCCGTGCTCGATGGCAAGGACGATCCGCTCGATCCGGTGCTCTGGAAGAGTGCGAAGGCAAGCGAACCCGAAGAGGTCAAGTGGGCGAGCGAATTCGGCGCCGGCCGTCCGGGCTGGCACATCGAGTGCTCGGCCATGGCCTGCGCGCTGCTGGGCGAAACGCTGGACATCCACGGCGGCGGCGAAGACCTGCAGTTCCCGCACCACGAGAACGAAATCGCGCAGAGCGAAGGCGCCAACGGCAAGCCGCTGTCCAACTACTGGATGCACAACGGCTTCATCGTGACCGACAACGAGAAGATGTCCAAGAGCCTGGGCAACTTCTTCCTGATCCGCGACGTGCTCAAGAAGTACGACGCCGAGACCATCCGCTTCTTCGTGCTGCGCGCGCACTACCGCCGGCCGCTCAACTACAGCGACGTGCACCTGGACGACGCCCGCAATTCGCTCAAGCGCCTGTACACGGCGCTCGACCTGGTGGCGCCGGCCGAGGTGAAGATCGACTGGACCGACCCGTACGCCGCGCGCTTCAAGGCCGCGATGGACGAAGACTTCGCCACGCCCGAAGCCGTGGCCGTGCTGTTCGACCTGGCGGGCGAGGTCAACCGCACGCAGTCGGCCACGCAGGCCGGGCTGCTGAAGGCGCTGGGTGGTTGCGTGCAGATCCTGCAGAGCGATCCGAAGAGCTTCCTGCGCGCGGGCGCGACGCTCGACGATGCGGCGATCCAGGCGCAGATCGATGCGCGTGCCGCTGCCAAGGCCGCGAAGAATTTCGCCGAGGCCGATCGGCTTCGGCAGGCGTTGCTGGACCAGGGCATCGTGCTCAAGGATTCGCCCGCCGGCACGACATGGACCGTCGCGAAGTGAACGGAACCACCAACCCCATGCCCGCTTCCAAAAACCCGACCGTCCAGATCTACACGCCGGACTATTGGGAGGAAGCCTGCAAACACCTGGCCAAAAAAGACCGCGTGATGAAGCGGTTGATCCCGAAGTTCGGCACCGCCTGTCTCGAATCGCGCGGCGACGCCTTCACCACGCTGGCGCGCAGCGTCGTGGGCCAGCAGATCTCGGTGAAGGCCGCGCAGACCGTTTGGGACAAGTTCGCGGTGCTGCCGCGCAAGCTGACGCCGGCGAATGTGCTCAAGCTCAAGGTCGACGACATGCGCGGGGCGGGGCTTTCGGCCCGCAAGATCGAGTACCTGGTCGACCTGGCCCTTCATTTCGACTCGGGCGTGGTGCACGTCGATTCGTGGAAGGACATGTCCGATGAACTCATCATCGAAGAACTCGTGGCCATCCGCGGCATCGGCCGCTGGACGGCCGAGATGTTCCTCATCTTCCACCTGATGCGGCCGAATGTGCTGCCTGTGGACGACGTGGGGCTGCTCAACGGCATCAGCGTGAACTACTTTTCGGGCGACCCGGTCAGCCGCAGCGATGCCCGGGACGTCGCCGTGGCCTGGGCACCCTATTGCAGCGTGGCGACTTGGTATATTTGGCGGTCGCTGGACCCCGTGCCGGTCGCGTATTGAAATAAAACAGGAGAAGACGTTGGCGAAACGAACCTTCCTCGATTTCGAGCAACCCATTGCGGAACTCGAAACAAAGATTGAAGAACTGCGCTATGTACAGACCGAATCGGCGGTCGACATCTCGGAAGAAATCGACCAGCTCGGCAAGAAAAGCCAGCAGCTCACCAAGGACATCTACAGCGACCTGACGCCGTGGCAGATCACCAAGATCGCCCGGCATCCGGAGCGCCCTTACACGTTGGACTACGTCAACGAAATCTTCACCGACTTCGTCGAACTGCACGGCGACCGGCATTTCTCGGACGACCTGTCGATCGTGGGCGGCCTCGCGCGCTTCAACGGCGTGCCGTGCATGGTGCTGGGCCACCAGAAGGGCCGCGACACGAAGGAGCGCACTGCGCGCAACTTCGGCATGAGCAAGCCCGAGGGCTACCGCAAGGCCCTGCGCCTCATGAAGACGGCAGAAAAATTCAAACTGCCGGTGTTCACCTTCGTGGACACGCCCGGCGCATACCCCGGCATCGATGCCGAAGAGCGCGGCCAGTCCGAAGCCATCGGCCGCAATATCTTCGAGATGGCGCAGCTCGAGGTGCCGATCATCGTCACGATCATCGGCGAGGGGGGCTCCGGCGGTGCGCTGGCCATCTCGGTGGGCGACCAGCTGGTGATGCTGCAGTACTCGATCTATTCGGTGATCAGCCCCGAAGGCTGCGCTTCCATTCTCTGGAAGACCAGCGAAAAGGCGCAGGAAGCGGCCGATGCGCTCGGCATCACGGCGCATCGCCTGAAGGCGCTGGGCCTGGTCGACAAGATCGTGAACGAGCCGGTCGGCGGCGCGCATCGCGACCACCGCCAGATGGCCGCATTCTTGAAGCGAGCGCTCAACGATGCGTTCCGCCAGGTCAGCGACCTGAAGACCAAGGAACTGCTGGACCGCCGCTACGAGCGCCTGCAGAGCTACGGCCGTTTCAACGACACCAAGGCCGACACCGGCCGCTGATCCCCATGAGCGAAGCCTTCGAACGCGCCATCGCCGCGTTCGAGCCGGCGCACTGGCCGCTGGCGGTGGGCTTCAGTGGCGGTGCGGACTCCACCGCCTTGCTGGCCGCATGCGTCGCGCGCTGGCCGGGGCAAGTGGTGGCTTTTCATGTGCATCACGGGCTGCAGGCTGCGGCCGATGATTTCGAGAGGCATTGCGGCGAGGTGTGCGAGCTGCTCGGCGTGCCGCTCCTCGTTCACCGGATCGATGCACGCCATTCGCCGGGCGACAGTCCTGAAGACACGGCACGGCGCGCTCGCTACGAGGCTATTGCAGTCATGGCGCGCATGGATGCGGGGCGTCCTCCGATCCAATCCATCGCGCTTGGGCATCACGCGGACGACCAGGTCGAAACCCTTTTGCTGGCGCTGTCGCGCGGTGCCGGTCTTCCGGGGCTGGCGGCGATGCCTGCACATGCTGTGCGCAATGGCCTGGACCTCTACAGGCCGCTGCTTGCGGTGCCTTCGGCCGACATCCGCGAGTGGCTCGCGACGCGCGATCTTCCCTGGATCGAAGACCCGAGCAACGGCGACGCCCGCTACACCCGCAACCGGATTCGCGCGGTGCTGCTGCCCGCGCTGGCGCAGGCCTTTCCGCAGTTCCGCGCCACTTTCGCTCGCAGCGCCAGCCATGCGGCGCAGGCGCAGCAACTGCTGGCTGAACTCGCGGTACAAGACCTGGAAGCGGTAGGGGAGCCACCCGCCATCGAGGCGCTGCAGGCGCTTTCGCGAGCCCGCCAGGCCAACGTGCTGCGCCACTGGCTGATGCAGTCGCACGGCTGCGCCCCCAGCGCCGCGCAGCTCGACCAGTTGCTCGACCAGGTCCGCGCCTGCACCACGCGCGGCCACCGCATCCACCTCAAAGTGGCCGGCGGTTTCGCCGAGCGGAGGGGGGACAGGCTGCATTGGTACAATGCCCCGCCCTCGCCGAAGACTTAGCTCCCACAGCTTGCAGGGCGCCGCCTAGACAGCGGCCCTTTCTTTTTCTCTGATTTCACCCATGGCATTGATCGTTCACAAATACGGCGGTACGTCGATGGGCTCGACCGAGCGCATCCGAAACGTCGCCAAGCGCGTCGCCAAGTGGGCGCGCGCCGGCCACCAGATGATCGTGGTTCCGAGTGCCATGAGCGGCGAGACCAATCGCCTGCTCGGCCTCGCCAAGGAACTGGCGCCGAGCAAACCGGGCGAAGCCCACAACCGCGAACTCGACATGCTGGCATCGACCGGCGAGCAGGCTTCGTCCGCGCTGCTGGCCATTGCGCTGCAGGCCGAGGGCATGGAGTCGGTGAGCTACGCGGGCTGGCAGGTGCCGGTGCGCACCGACAGCTCGCACACCAAGGCCCGCATCGAGAGCATCGACGACCTGCGCGTGATGGCCGACCTGAATGCCGGCAAGGTGGTGGTCATCACCGGCTTCCAGGGCGTGGACGACGCGGGCAACATCACCACGCTGGGCCGCGGCGGCAGCGACACCTCGGCGGTGGCCATCGCGGCGGCGATGAAGGCGCACGAGTGCCTCATCTACACCGACGTGGACGGCGTGTACACGACCGACCCGCGCGTCGAACCCGATGCGCGGCGCCTGACCACCGTGAGCTTCGAAGAGATGCTCGAGATGGCGAGCCTCGGCTCCAAGGTGCTGCAGATCCGCTCGGTGGAATTCGCCGGCAAGTACAAGGTGCCGCTGCGTGTGCTTTCGAGCTTCACCGCATGGGACATCGACATCAATGAAGAGGCCAAGTCCGGCACGCTGATCACTTTCGAGGAAGACGAAAACATGGAACAAGCCGTCGTATCCGGCATCGCATTCAACCGCGACGAAGCCAAGATCTCGGTGCTCGGAGTGCCCGACAAGCCGGGCATCGCGTATCACATCCTCGGTGCCGTGGCGGACGCCAACATCGAGGTCGACGTGATCATCCAGAACCTGAGCAAGGACGGCAAGACCGACTTCAGCTTCACGGTTCACCGCAACGAATACGCCAAGACCATCGACCTGCTGCAGTCGAAGGTCATGCCCTCGCTGGGCGCGACCGAGATCGTGGGCGACACCAAGATCTGCAAGGTCAGCATCGTGGGCATCGGCATGCGCAGCCACGTCGGCGTGGCCAGCAAGATGTTCCGAGTGCTGAGCGAAGAGGGCATCAACATCCAGATGATTTCGACCAGCGAGATCAAGACCTCGGTCGTGATCGACGAAAAATATATGGAATTGGCCGTCCGGGCGCTGCATAAAGCCTTCGATCTGGACCAACCGGCTGTCTGACGGTGGCATAATCTCGGCTTCTTTCAGGAACTGTGACCGAGTGGCCGAAGGTGCTCCCCTGCTAAGGGAGTATGGGGTGTAGAGCCTCATCGAGGGTTCGAATCCCTCCGGTTCCGCCAAACAAGAGCCCCTGCAGTTGCAAGACTGCAGGGGCTTTTTGCTGCCTGTCATGTCGTGAGCCGCACATTCGCCATGTGTCTTGCTTCCGCCCTGCTTTGTCATGTCCGCAAAGCCACTCCAGGCTCAGGCACGTCGAGCGCCGATGGCTTGCACGAGGCTATATTCCTTGCATCCCCGCACGGTCAGGCGGCGGACTGCGGCTTGGCTATAAAAGGAGCAGGCGATGATGGTTGGTTCCGGCAACGCAGGGCGATCCAGCGCCGGGGGGCAGGAGGTGCATCCAGCATTTCTCGAGGGCGGCGGAGAGCTGGGCCGGCTGGTGCAAGCTTTTCCCTGGCAACAGACGTCGCTGGGACCGATCGACAGTTGGCCTCAGAGCCTCAGGACCGCGACCAGCCTGCTATTGCGCTCGCCGGTGCCGATCGTGATGCTGTGGGGCGAGGCCGGCTTCATGATCTACAACGATGCCTATTCGAAGTTCGCGGGCGAACGCCATCCGAAACTGCTGGGCTCCAAGGTGCGCGAAGGGTGGCCCGAAGTGGCGGACTTCAACGACCATGTCATGAAAACCGGCTTGGCCGGTGGCACGCTGAGCTTCAAGGACCAGGAACTTGTCCTGCACCGTCACGGAAAGCCGGAGCCGGCATGGATGGACCTCGACTACTCCCCGGTCCTCGACGAAAGCGGCCGTCCTGCCGGGGTGTTGGCGATCGTCGTGGAGACGACCGAGCGAAAGGCGCTCCAGGAGCGCGAGCGCTTCCTGTTGACGCTGAGCGACACCGTGCGCGACCTTATCGACCCCGTCGCCGTGGCCAGTGCCGCCGCGGAACTCCTGGGCCGTCACCTGGGCGTGGGGCGTGCAGGGTATGCCGAGGTCGATGCCGCACGGCAGACAGTCACCGTCGCGCGCGACTGGTGTGCCGGCAGCATGCCGAGCCTGGCCGGAGAGTCGCGCCTGCTCGATGGCTTCGGCCCCGGGGTGATCGCCGAGCTGAAGGCCGGTCGCACGCTCGTGATTGAAGATTTCCGAACCGATGCACGTGCTGGCGACGGCGATGCCGACACCTGGGAAAGCATCGATACGCGCGCGCTCGTCGTGGTGCCGTTGCTGCGCAGTGGTGGATTGCGCGCGATTTTCTATCTGCACGAGCCGTCGCCGCGTGCCTGGTCGCCGAACGACATCGATCTGGCCTGCCTCACTGCGGAACGCACCTGGGACGCGGCTGAACGCGCGCGCGTGGAAACGCGGCTCCGCGACAGCCGCGACCGACTCGCCATGGAAACACAAGCGCTGGAGACCCTCAACGGTATCGGCGCGCAGATCGCCGCCGAGCTCGACCTCGAGAAGCTTGTGCAACGCGTGGTCGACGCGGGCGTGGAACTCACGGGCGCGAGCTTCGGCGCCTTCTTCTACAACGTCGTGGACGAGGCCGGCGAACGCTACACGCTCTATTCGCTCTCGGGTGCTGACCGGGGTGCCTTCGAGAAACTCGGCCTTCCTCGCGCCACGTCCGTCTTCGCACCCACGTTCCGCGGTGAAGGCGTGATCCGCTCGCCCGACATCCTCGAGGACCCGCGCTACGGACAGAATCCCCCCAACAAGGGAATGCCCAAGGGGCATCTGCCGGTGCGCAGCTATCTGGCGGTGCCCGTGGTGTCGCGTTCCGGCGAAGTCATCGGCGGGCTGTTCTTTGGTCATGTGCGGCCGGGCATGTTCACCGAACGCTCGGAACGCGTGATGACCGGCCTGGCTGCGCAGACGGCCATCGCCATCGACAACGCGCGGCTGTTCGATGCGGTGCATCAGGCGAACACGCAACTCGAGGAGCGCGTGAAGGCCCGCACCGCCGAGCTCGAACTGGCGCACGAGCGGCTGCACCAGTCCCAGAAAATGGAGGCCGTCGGCCAGCTCACAGGCGGCATCGCGCACGATTTCAACAACATGCTGGCCGTGATCATGGGCTCGCTCGAGCTGCTCAAGCGCCGCGTGGGCGATGCCGATCCACGCGCCCAGCGATACACGGAAGCCGCCATGGACGGCGCCCGGCGCGCCGCCGTGCTGACCCAGCGGCTGCTTGCCTTCTCGCGCCAGCAGCCGCTGCGCCCCGAGCCGATCGACGCGAACAAGCTGGTGGCGGGGATGTGCGACCTGCTGCGCCGCGCGCTGGGCGCCGACGTGCTGCTGGAAACCGTGCTCGACGGCGCGCTGTGGTGCACCCACGCAGACCCGAACCAGCTCGAGAACGTGATCCTCAACCTTGCGGTGAACGCGCGCGACGCCATGGCCGACGGCGGGCGCATGACCATCGCAACCCATAACGCTCACCTCGACGGCCATGACCCCGATTCCCGCCTGGGCGTGCCTTTGGGACAGTACGTGATGATCGCCGTGACCGACACCGGCGTCGGCATGAACGAAGAGGTCATTGCCAAGGCCTTCGATCCTTTCTTCACCACCAAGGGGGTCGGCAAAGGCACCGGCCTCGGCCTGAGCCAGGTGTACGGCTTCGTCAAGCAGACGGGCGGCCACGTGAAGATCTTTTCCGAAGTCGGTCGCGGCACCACGGTCAAGGTCTACCTGCCGCGGTTTGCCGGCGCCGCGGAGGACGAGGCCCGCGTGCAGCGCGCCGGCGAAGTGCCGCTCGGCGAGCGCCAGGAAGTGGTACTGGTGGTGGAGGACGAGCCAGCCGTGCGCCAGTTCAGCATCGACGCGTTCACGGAACTGGGCTATCGCGTTCTCCACGCGGATGGCGCCGCAGCGGCCCTGCGCCAGCTGGAAGCTCATCCCGGGATCGCGCTCCTCTTTACCGATGTCGTGATGCCCGAGGTCAACGGCGCCAAGCTCGCAGAGGAAGTGCGCCGACGCTGGCCTGCGGTAAAGATCCTGTTCACCACCGGCTACCCGCGCAACGCCGTGGGGCGCAACGGCGTGCTCGACGCCGGGGTCGAGATGATCGGCAAGCCGTACACGCTGGAGGCGCTGGCCAGGAAGGTCCGGGAGATTCTCGAGGGGTGAGGGTGAAGGGGCCCTAGTCCGGACAGGCGACCAGCAGGTAGCGACAGGCCGTGCGCCCCAGCGCCTTGAAGACCAGCGGCCGGTCCACGCCGAAATCCAGGCAATCTCCTGGCGCCAGCTCGAAGCGGTCGTCGCCGTAGTCCACCCGCAGTGCGCCTTCGAGCATCCAGAGGCATTGGCGATAGGGCTTGCCGCTCCATCGCGGATAGCCGACCTGCGCCGAACGCGGCAGCTCGACCTCGACCAGTTCCACGCCGTTGCCTGCACCGCGCTCGGCGACCTGGCGGCGCAGGTAGCCCGCCTCGGGGTCGCGCCAGACTTCCTGCATCGCCTTCGTGCGCAGCCTTTGGGGGCCTTCCTTTTCTTCGGTGAGGAGCTGCGCCAGCGACACGCCGAGGCCTGCGGCCAGCCGGCCCAGAAGCACGGCGGTAGGGCTGCTCTGCGCGCGCTCCACCTTCGAGATCATGGCCTTGCTCACACCCGACAGCCCGGCCAATTCGGCCAGGCTGAGCCCCTTGGCCTGCCGCAGCGCCAGCAGCCGGGTGGCGATGAGTGCGTCGATGTTGCCGGCGGGCTCGCCCGAGGGTGCTGATGTGTTTCTCATATGAGATTAATATTCTCCTATATTGAACGAGAGAAACACCATGCGCCTCATCACCTGCACCGAGGAAGCCCATTCCAGCGCCATCCTCGCCATCCTCAACCACGCCATCGTCACTTCCACCGCCCTGTACGACTACAAGCCGCGCACGCCCGAGAACATGGTCGCGTGGTTCGCCACCAAGCGCGCCAACGGGTTCCCGGTGATCGGTGCGGAAGACGACAGCGGCAAGCTGCTCGGCTTTGCGAGCTACGGCGCCTTTCGCGCCTTTCCCGCCTACAAGTACACGGTCGAGCACTCGGTGTATGTCGAGGCCGGCCATCGCGGCGCGGGGCTGGGCCGCACGCTCATGGAGGCGATCATTGCCGAGGCGATCGCGCGCGACGTGCACGTGATGGTCGGCGCCATCGATGCCGCCAATGCGGGCAGCATCCGCCTGCACGAGAAGCTGGGCTTCGAGCATTCAGGCACGGTGCGGCAGGCCGGCTTCAAGTTCGGCCGCTGGCTCGACGTGGCGTTCTACCAGCGGATTCTTGCGACGCCGCTGAACCCGGTCGACGGCTAAACGAGTGCGAAGAAGCGCATCACGACTTCGGCCGGGCGCCTGACGCCGGCACCGACGAACATGCGCTCGTTGATCCACCGCAGTGCGGCAGAGGACGTCTCGAAGCGCGGATTGCAGCGGAAGTAGACCTCTGCCGGATCGACCGGCTCGCCGCGCAGCAGCCTGGCCATCACCTCTGGTGCGGCCGAGCGCACCGCATGGTTCTGCACGTAGATCAGGTCGCCCGCATCGGTCTCCAGGCCGTAGCGCGCATCGAGTTCGGAGAGCGTGTCGGTCACGATCAGCTGGAAATCGCTGCCGCCCGGCAGCACGCGTGCGCGCCAGCCGTGGCCCGACGCCTCGCCGCCTGTGATCGGCACCACGCGCCGCAGTCCGCGCGCGCCTTGGCCCAGCACCTGCGGCACGCCCACCTCGACGCGCAGGTCGGCGAAGTGGTCGAGCGCGGGCGCGGCGATTGAATCGAAGACGTTGCTCATCGTTGAAACACGGCTCAGACGGCGGCCGTCTCGGCGCTCGCGCGGTCGAGCATCTCGATGGTGCCCGCGTCGAGCTTCAGCTGCGTGGCCACTACCAGTTCCTCGAGTTGCGCGATCGAGGTGGCGCTGGCAATAGGCGCCGTCACGCCCGGCCGTGCGATCTGCCATGCGATGGCGACCTGGCCGGGCTTGGCGTTGTACTGCTGCGCCACCTTGTCGAGCGCGTCGAGGATGCGCAGGCCGCGCTCGTTGAGGTACTTCTTCGTCGTGTTGGCGCCGCGCGCGCTCTTGGCCGCGTCGGCCTCCGTGCGGTACTTGCCGGTGAGGAAGCCGGCCGCGAGCGCGTAGAAGTTGATGACGCCCACTTCGCGCTTGACGCACAGCGGCTCCAGTTCGTCCTCGAACACCGCGCGGTCGTACAGGTTGTAGAGCGGCTGCAGGCTCTCGTAGCGCGCAAGCCCCAAGCGCTCAGACACGTCCAGCGCCTCGGCCAGCCGCGGCGCCGTGTAGTTGGAGGCGCCGATGGCGCGCACCTTGCCTTCCTTGATGAGCGCATCGAAGGCGCCGAGCGATTCTTCGAGCGGCGTGTTGGCGTCGTCGTCATGCGACTGGTAGAGGTCGATGTAGTCCGTCTGCAGGCGCTTGAGCGAGGCCTCGACCGCCTCGCGGATGTACTTGGGGGCCAGGCCCACCTTGCCTTCGCCCATCGGCTTGCCGACCTTGGTGGCCAGCACCACGCGGTTGCGCTTGCCGCTCTGCTTGAGCCACTTGCCGATGATGGTTTCCGACTCGCCGCCGGTGTGGCCCGGCACCCAGGCCGAGTAGACGTCGGCCGTGTCCACGAAGTTGAAGCCCGCGTCCAGCCAGGCGTCGAGCAGCTTGAATGACGTGGCCTCGTCGACCGTCCAGCCGAACACGTTGCAACCGAAGGCGAGCGGCGAAACCAGGAGGCCGGAGCGGCCGAGCGGGCGAAGTTGCGACATGAAGAAGTTTCCTGAAGAAGAACAAAAAAATGGGAAGGATCAGACGAAGCCCAGGACGCCGAGCAGCGCGCCGGCGCCCAGCAGCCAGAGCAGATGGATGCGCGTGCGCCAGACGATAAGCGCGGCCGCGCCGGTCAGCAGCCACAGGTGCCAGGCAGGCGCGTTGCCGGCATGGTTACCCGCGGCCAGCACCCAGCCGGTGGCGATCAGGAGGCCCACCACCACCGGTGCCATGCCCTGCTTGAAGGCGCGCACCTCGCGGCGGGTGCGGTTGCGATGGCCCCAGCGGGTGGCGAAGTAGGTGAGGGTGGTGCTGGGCACCATGATGCCGACCATGGTCACCATCAGCCCGAAGAAGCCGAGCAGCCAGGCCATCGGCCCGGCGCCGATGCCGCCGCCCGCGTTGAGCCCGACGTTCCAGCCCATCAGCGCGACGAACAGCACGTTGGGCCCGGGCGCCGCCTGGGCGATGGCGACCGAGGAGCTGAACTGCGCATCGGTGAGCCAGGCGTGCTGGGTGACGAGGTAGCGGTGCATGTCGGGCACCGTGGTGATGGCGCCGCTGATCGACAGCAGCGAGAGCAGCAGGTACTGGCCGAAGAGGGCGAGCCAGTCGTGCCATTGCATCGCGATGGTCATTCCAAAACCTCCGCCTTCGGCTGCGGTGCGAGCTTGCTTGGGGCGGCCCGGCGCGCGCTCATGGGGAGATCTTTCGCCAGGTCCAGATGCAGGCCACGCCGCCGACCACCAGCAGCACCCAGCCGAGCGGCACCTTGAACACCGCGATCGCCGCGAACACCAGCGCCATGAAGGCGAGGCAAACCGGAAAGCCCAGCGGGTGCTTGCGCAACTGCGGAATCAGCTTGATGCCCGTGGCGGCGATCAGCCCGCCCGACACCGCCCCCATGCCCCTTAGCGCTGCCGCCACCTGCGGGTTGCCGGCGTAGTGCGCATAGAGCACGGCCAGCGCGAGGATCACGACGAGGGGAATGGTCAACATGCCCGCCACGGCGGCGAGGGCGCCGCGCAGGCCGAAGTAGCGGTCGCCGATCATCAGGGCGAGGTTGATCACGTTGGGGCCGGGCATTACCTGGGCCACGGCCCAGTCTTCGAGGAACTGCTCGGGCGTGAGCCACTTCTTCTTCTCGACCATCTCGCGCTGGACGATGGCGAGGACGCCGCCGAAGCCCTGCAGCGCGAGCCAGGTGAATGAAACAAAAAGGTCGCGTGGCGACTGGGGCTGAGGCGCGGCTTGCGAGGCGTCTTGCGGCGCTGCCGCATCGGAGAGGGGCGGGTGCATGTGGATGCGATTATCGTAGGCAGGCCTGCAAGCTGCCGGGCATCGCGCCGACATGACCCCGGCCGATTCAACAGGGACACTCCATGCTCATGCAACTCCGCGCGCTCCTCGATCTCTGCAAACGGGCCTTCGCGTCATGGTCGAACGACTACGCACCCAGCATGGGTGCGGCGCTCGCGTACTACACGGTGTTTTCCATCGCGCCGCTGCTGCTGATCGTGATCGCGGTGGCGGGCCTGGTCTTCGGCCAGGAGGCCGCGCGCGGCGAGATCTTCGCGCAGCTCTCGGGCCTGATGGGCGCGCAGGGCGCGGCGGCGGTGCAGGGCATGCTGCAGGCGGTGAACAAGCCGACCGAGGGCATCGTGGCCACGGTGGTCGGCATCGGCCTGCTGGTGGTCGGCGCGACCACGGTCTTCGGCGAACTGCAGGATGCGCTCGACCGCATCTGGCGTGCGCCGGCCCGCGCCAAGAGCTCGGGCATCTTCAACCTGCTGCGGGTGCGGCTGCTGTCGTTCAGCATGATCATGGGCATCGGCTTTTTGCTCATGGTGTCGCTGGTGGCCAGCGCGGCGCTGGCGGCGCTGGGCAAGTGGTGGTCGCCGGTGTTCGGCGCGTGGGAGAGCCTGGCGCAGGTGGTGAACTTCGTCTTCAGCTTCGCGATGGTGACGGTGATCTTCGCGATGATCTACAAGATCATGCCGCGTGCGAAAGTGCAATGGCGCGACGTGTGGGTGGGCGCGGCCGTGACGGCGCTGCTCTTCACTGTGGGCAAGCACCTGATCGGCCTCTACATCGGCAAGAGCAGCGTGGCCTCGGGGTATGGTGCCGCGGGCTCGCTGGTGGTGGTGCTGGTGTGGGTGTACTACTCGGCGCAGATCTTTTTGCTGGGCGCCGAGTTCACCTGGGTCTATGCGCGCACCTACGGCTCGATGAAGGACAAGGAAAAGGCCGGCCTGCCCGATGCGAACCCTTCGCCGACGCGCGACGTGCCCCTGGCGCAGAACGACGCCTGAAACGACGCTGCTGGCGAACGTCAGCCGGCGAAGCCGCCGCCGTCGAGAAACTTCTGTTCTTCCGCGGTGGTGCTGCGCCCCAGCATCCGGTTGCGGTGCGGAAATCGGCCGAAGCGCGCAATGATGTCCCGGTGCAGCACGGCGAAGCGCTGCGTGTTGTCGTCGAGAGCCGCATTGAGTTCGACCGAGCGCTCCTGTTCTGCCAGCACCTCGGAGTGCATGAAGGGCAGGTAGAAGAAGGGGCGCAATTCCTTTTCGAACTGCTGGTCGAAGCCCGCATCGAGTGCCTTCTTCGCCACGGCCAGCGCCAGGCCGTCGGTGGCGAGCATGTGCGGGCTGTTGCGCCAGGCGTTGCGCGGCAACTGGTCGAGCAGTATCAGAAGGGCCAGCGTGCCTTCGGCATCCTGCGTCCAGTGGGCGAGTTCGCCACGGGCTGCGGCATGGTGGGCTTGCGAGAAGCGCGAGAGAAATTCGCTGTCGAATGCGTCGCTCTTGGCGAACCAGCGCGATGGACCGGCTTCGCGCCAGAAATCGACCACTTCGCGAGGGGCGGGGAGGGCTTGGGAGGTCATCGTTGCATTCTCTTTCACTCTACTGCGGGCCCGCAAAGTCGGGGCGGTGGCCGACACGGCCGGGCTCGGGCGCTGCCTATGCTGTGGAGGCTTCACAACTTCAGGAGACAAGCTCATGACCAGATACGGCACCTTTTTGCGCGCAGCCCTCATCACCGGCGTGGCCAGTGCGGCCTTGGTCGGCTGCGGGATGATGTCCAAGTCGAACACCGCCAGCTTCAGCGGCGCGATGAACGCGGCCAGCGAAGTCCCGCCCAACATGACGCGCGGCAGCGGCATGGCCGAAGCCTGGCTCAACCGGGACACCAACGTCCTCAAGTACAAGATCACCTACACGGGCCTCAGCGGCCCGGCCACCGCGGCGCATTTCCACGGTCCTGCCGCCGCTGGTGCAAATGCCGGCGTGGTGCTGCCGTTCGCCAATGCGGCCAGCCCGATCGAAGGCCAGGCCACGCTCACGCCGGCACAGGCCGCCGATCTGGTGGCGGGCAAGTGGTACGCGAACATCCACACCGCCGCCAACCCGGGTGGCGAGATCCGCGGGCAGATGCTGCCGAAGATGTGATCTTCTCCGGGGACTTCGGTCCCCGGTCAGGTTGCCGTCGAGGGGCGTGGTGTCAAATGAATGCATGACGACGTCCCCCAAGAAGAAGCCCCGTGCAGCATCCCCCCAATCCCTCAATCCTTTCGCGTCGCGCCGCGAAGACATGCGCCAGGCCCGCAAGGCCCTGGTGCTTCAAGGCGGCGGCGCGCTTGGCGCCTACCAGGCAGGCGTGTACGCCGCGCTCAGCGAGACCGAGCTGCAGCCGCACTGGATTGCCGGCGTATCGATCGGCGCCATCAATGCGGCGCTGATCGCGGGCAACGCGCCCGAGCACCGGGTCGACCGGCTGCGCGAGTTCTGGCACCTCGTGTCTTCGGGGCCTTCGCAGCGCCTGCCGTCGTGGTTCGGAGACCGGGCCACGCAGAACCAGTACAGCGCGGCGATGGCCTCGCTGGTCGGCATTCCGGGATTCTTCGAGCCGCGCTATTCGCCGGCCCTGCTGATGGGCGGTGCGGCGCCACTCCTGAGCTACTACGACACCTCGCCGCTCAAGGCCACGCTCGAGCGCCTCATCGATTTCGACCGCATCAACGCTTGCGAAGCCCGCTTCAGCGTGGGCGCGGTCAATGTGCGCACCGGCAACTCGGTGTACTTCGACAACACGCGCCAGCGCATCGGCCCCGAGCACATCATGGCCAGCGGCGCGCTGCCGCCGGGCTTTGCGCCGGTGCACATCGATGGCGACGATTACTGGGACGGGGGCATCGTCTCGAACACACCGCTGCAGTACGTGCTGGACATCCATCCGCGTAACGAACCCCTGGTGGTGCTGCAGGTCGACCTGTTCAATGCGCGTGGCGAAATGCCGCACAACATGGCGGGCGTGATGGAGCGGCAGAAGGACATCACCTATTCGAGCCGCACCCGCATGAACACCGACGCGCTGGCCGCCAACATGAACCTGCAGCAGGCCATTGCCGACCTGATCACCAAGCTGCCGGCCAACCTGCGCAAGGACCCGAGCGTGCTCGCGGTGCAGTCGCAACTCACGCACGAGCCCATCGACATCTTTCACCTGATCTACCGCGACAAGCCCTACGAGCTCGAGTCGAAGGACTACGAGTTCTCGCGCGCTGCGGTCGAGGAGCATTGGGAGTCGGGCGCGCGCGACATGCGCGTGACGCTGGCGCATCCGGAGACGCTGCGCGCCGACGCCACCGTCAACGGCGTGACCACCTTCGACCTGGGCGACCATGGCTCCGGCCGGGTCAAGCGACCGGGCCTCTCTCGCTGAAGGAGACGATTCAGCTTCGACTAAGAAACCAGCGCCAGACTGAGAGCCGGCCACTTCACCAGGAGGAAATGTCCGTGAACATTGAAGATGTACGGCGGCAGGCGTTCGCCATGCCGCTCACCAGTCCCGCCTTTCCGCCCGGACCGTACCGGTTCGTGCGCCGCGAATTTCTCATCGTCACCTACCGCACCGACATGGACGCGCTGCGCGCCGTGGTGCCCGAGCCGCTCGAAGTGGTCGAGCCGCTGGTGAAGTACGAATTCATCCGCATGCCCGATTCCACCGGCTTCGGCGACTACACCGAGTCGGGCCAGGTCATTCCGGTGCAGCTGCGCACCGCCAAGGGCATGGAGCAGGGCGCGTATGTGCATGCGATGTACCTGAACGACCATCCGCCGATTGCCGGCGGCCGCGAACTCTGGGGATTTCCGAAGAAGCTCGCATCGCTGGTGCTCGACTACGAGACCGACGTGATCGTCGGCACGCTCGACTACGGCAAGGTGCGCGTGGCCAAGGCCACGATGGGCTTCAAGCACCGCGCGCTCGACCACGCGCCGATTCTTGCGGGCATCGCGCAGCCGAATTTTTTGCTCAAGATCATTCCGCACGTCGACGGCACGGCCCGCATCTGCGAGCTGGTGCGCTATCACATGGTCGATGTCACGCTGCACGGCGCGTGGACCGCGCCGGCGTCGCTCGAACTGCATCCGCATGCGCTGGCGCCGGTGGCCGATCTGCCGGTGCTGAAGGTCGAATCGGCGGTGCATTACATCGCCGACATGACGCTCGCACTTGGTACCGTCGAGCACGACTACCTCGCCTGATTCCTGCTTGTCTTCTTTTCATCCCAACCCCGAAGGAACATTCACCATGCAACTCAAGGACAAGGTCGCCTACATCACCGGCTCGGCCAGCGGCATCGGCAAGGAAATCGCGATCCTCTTCGCACAGGAAGGCGCAAAGATCATCATTGCCGACCTCAACAAGGAAGCAGCAGATGCGACGGCCGCCGAGCTCAAGGCCACGGGCGCTGAGGCCATTGGCGTGGCCGTGGACGTCACCAACGAAGACCAGGTCAACGCCTCGGTCGAAGAGGGCGCCAAGGCCTTCGGAGGCATCGACATCCTCATCAGCAACGCCGGCATCCAGATCGTGCACCCGGTCGAGGAGTTCAGCTTCGCCGACTGGAAGAAGATGCTCGCCATTCACCTGGACGGCGCCTTCCTCACCACCAAGGCGTGCCTGAAGCACATGTACGCACAAGGCCGCGGCGGCAGCGTGATCTACATGGGCTCGGTGCACTCCAAGGAGGCGTCGCTGCTGAAGGCGCCCTACGTCACCGCCAAGCACGGCCTCATCGGCCTGGCCAAGACGGTCGCGAAGGAAGGCGCCAAGCACGGCGTGCGCGCCAACGTGATCTGCCCGGGCTTCGTGCGCACGCCGCTCGTGGAAAAGCAGATTCCCGAGCAGGCCAAGACGCTGGGCATCAGCGAAGAGGAAGTCATCAAGAACGTGATGCTCAAGGAAACGGTGGATGGCGAATTCACCACGACCGAGGACGTCGCGCGCGTGGCTTTGCTGTTCGCGGGCTTCCCGACCAATGCGTTGACCGGCCAGTCGCTCGTGGTGAGCCACGGCTGGTTCATGCAGTAGGCGCTACAGCTTCAATTCCCACGTCTCGCCCACGAGCTGCTTCCCATAGCTCTCGTGCGGCTCCGAGCTGGTGAGTTGGAAGCCGCGCCTGGCATAAATGGCGCGCGCGGCCAGGAGATCGCTGTTGGTCCACAGCACCATCTTCTTGTAGCCCTTGCGGCGCGCAAAGGCGATGCACTCATCGACCAGCTTGCCGCCCAAGCCGAGCCCGCGCGCGGCCGGTGACAGGATCAGCAGGCGCAGTTGCGCCACGCCGGCCGACTTGCGCACCACGAAGACCGAGCCCATGCGCTCGCCGTTGAGTTCTGCAATCCAGCAGCGCTCCCACTCAGGCTGGAACTTGAGCAGGAACTCCGCCGCGATCTGCGCCACCAGCGCCTCGAAGCTGCTGTCCCAGCCGTACTCGCGCGCATAGATCTCGCCGTGCTGCTGCACGACCCAGCCGATGTCGCCGGGCGCTGGGTCGCGCAGGATGGCGGCCTGGGGCTTGGCGGGCGCGGCCCCGGGGTCGAGCAGCGACTGCATCGTGCCCATGGCACGCACCAGTTGCTCCCGCTGGGCCGGGACCAGTGGCGCGAGCAGGGCGGCGGCCTCGTCGCGCGATTTTTGTTGCAGCGGCGCGAATGCGGCATGGCCGGCCTCGGTCAGGCGCAGCACGCTCTGGCGCGCGTCTCGCGGGTGGGGTGCGCGTGTGAGCCAGCCTTTGGATTCGAAGCGGCGCAGGATGCGGCTCATGTAGCCGGCATCGAGCCCGAGGTCGCGGCCGATCTCGCTGGCGACCGCCATTTCGCGGTGCGCCAGCTCGTACAGGACGCGCACATCGGTCAGCGACATGTCGCTGCCAAGGTACGGATCGAGGGCGCCGATCTGGCGCGTGTAGAAGCGGTTGAACTGCCGGATGGCCTTGACGGCGGCGGCATCGACGGTGGGCGAGGGCGTGGACATGGTTGCCATTTTCATTCAATTAATTGACTTGGGCAACCAATTGAAGGCCGTGAAAGGCGCCGGTCACTGGATGTTTGTCGCGACAGGCATGCTCGAAAACCCTAAAATCGAGGGTTGCCCACAACAGCGCCGCCTCAGCGCTGTCCACTCCCACGATGAACGCCCCCGTCGACGTCTCCTTTTTCGCGCGTGCCGCCAAGCCGCTGAACAGCTACCGCAAGTACTGGGCGGCCCGTTTCGGCACGGCCAAGTTCCTGCCGACCACGCGCAAGGAAATGGATGCACTCGGCTGGGACAGCTGCGACATCATCGTGGTCACGGGCGATGCCTACGTCGACCATCCGAGCTTCGGCATGTCGGTGATCGGCCGCATGCTCGAGGCGCAGGGCTTCCGCGTGGGCATCATTGCCCAGCCCGACTGGCAGAGCGCCGAGCCCTTCAAGGTACTGGGCAAACCGAACCTGTTCTTCGGCGTGACCGCCGGCAACATGGATTCGATGATCAACCGCTACACGGCGGACCGAAAGATCCGCAGCGACGACGCCTACACCCCCGGCGACGTCGGCGGCTCGCGCCCGGACCGCGCGGCCATCGTGTATTCGCAGCGCTGCAAGGAAGCCTGGAACGACGTGCCGATCATCCTCGGCGGCATCGAGGGTTCGCTTCGCCGCATCGCGCACTACGACTACTGGTCGGACAAGGTGCGCCGCTCCATCGTCGTCGACTCGAAGTGCGACCTGCTGCTGTACGGCAACGCCGAGCGCGCCATCGTCGAGATCGCGCACCGCCTGGCCGCCAAGGAGCCGGTGCAGCAGATCACCGACGTGCGCGGAACGGCCTATGTGCGGCGCGAAACGCCCGAGGGCTGGTTCGAGATCAACTCCACCAGCGTGGACGAGCCGGGCCGCGTCGAGGCGCACGTCAATCCGTACCTGATGGTGTCGGACCAGGCCAAGGCCAACGGCGCCACCTGCGCGAAGGAAGACGAGGCGAAGGACGTGGCCAAGGCCGCGGAAGCCGCCGGTTCGCCGGTGCTTCAGTCGGTGGTGGTGAACCCGGCCATCAAGCCGCTGACCTTCATGCCCAACCCCGCGCTGCAAAGCCGCGGCAAGATCAGCGTTCCGCCGCGCGACCGCTCGGTGATCCGCCTGCCTTCGTACGAACAGGTGCGCAGCGATCCGGTGCTCTACGCCCACGCCAACCGCGTGCTGCACCTGGAAACCAACCCCGGCAACGCCCGCGCACTGGTGCAGGCGCATGGCGAGGGCACCACGGCGCGCGACGTGTGGATCAACCCGCCGCCCATCCCGCTCACCACGGCCGAGATGGACCTGGTGTTCGACCTGCCGTATGCGCGCAGCCCGCATCCGCGCTACGCCGACGAGAACGGCAGCCACGACGGCGCCACCAAGATCCCCGCGTGGGAAATGATCCGCTTCAGCGTGAACATCATGCGCGGCTGCTTCGGCGGCTGCACCTTCTGCTCGATCACCGAGCACGAGGGCCGCATCATCCAGAGCCGCTCCGAGGAATCGATCATCAAGGAGGTCGAGGCCATCCGCGATTCGGTGAGCGGCTTCACCGGCACCATCTCCGACCTCGGCGGCCCGACGGCCAACATGTACCGCCTCGGCTGCAAGAGCCCCGAGATCGAATCGGCGTGCCGCAAGCCCAGCTGCGTGTACCCCGGCATCTGCCCGAACCTGGGCACCAACCACGACCCGCTCATCAAGATCTACCGCCGCGCGCGTGCGCTGCGCGGCATCAAGAAGATCCTGATCGGCTCGGGCCTGCGCTACGACCTGGCCGTGCAGTCGCCCGAGTACGTGAAGGAACTGGTGCAGCACCACGTCGGCGGCTATCTGAAGATCGCGCCCGAGCACACCGAGCAGGGCCCGCTCACCAAGATGATGAAGCCGGGCATCGGCAGCTACGACAAGTTCAAGCAGATGTTCGAGAAGTTCTCGGCCGAGGCGGGCAAGAAGCAGTACCTGATTCCGTACTTCATCGCCGCGCATCCGGGCACCAGCGACGAGGACATGATGAACCTCGCGATCTGGCTCAAGAAGAACGGCTTCCGCGCCGACCAGGTGCAGACCTTCTATCCGAGCCCGATGGCCACGGCCACGACGATGTACCACACCAACAAGAACCCGCTGCGCAAGATCACGCGCGAGAGCGAGACGGTGGACATCGTGCGAGGCGACAAGCGTCGCCGCCTGCACAAGGCGTTCCTTCGGTATCACGATGCCAACAACTGGCCGCTGCTGCGCGAAGCCCTGAAGAGCATGGGCCGCGCCGACCTGATCGGCAACGGCAAGCACCACCTCATCCCGACGTGGCAGCCGCTGACCGACGGCGGCTACACGAGCGCGCGCCGCAAGAACTCGACCTCCGCGCCGGCTGTTGCGGTCAAGGCCAAGGCTTCGGCGCCGGTCAGGCTCGCGCCGGTGAAGCCCTCCAAAGGCCGCATCCTCACGCAGCACACGGGCCTGCCGCCGCGGGACAACGGCAGCAGCAAGCCGGTCAGCAAGCCTTCGTCACGCAAGGTACGTTGATCGACGGGTGGCGGGCGACCGCTACGCGTACTGCATCTCGCCGTTTCCGAACGACCAGTTCTCCTTCACCACCTCGACGAGGTTGATGAACACGTCTTCGCGCCGGATGCCCAGCTTCTCGTGCAGGTCGTCGGCCACGCGCTTGTAGAAGGCCTTCTTCATCTCGATCGTGCGTCCCTGGTTCAGCGTGATCTGGATCAGCACGAAGCCCGCCGAATACTCGACGCCCAGATAGCTCTTCGGATGGACCAGGTCATGCGCGGCATGCCGCGTGATGACCTGGAACTTGTCGTCCTTCGGCACGTTGATGGTTTCGGTCATCGCCTGATAGATCAGGTCGCCGATGGCGGGACCCAGTGTCTCGGGCGAGGCATCCGACAGTTCGATTCGAACGAATGGCATGGGCGGTTCTCCTGGTTGGGACCGTTTCAGTCTAGGACAGGAATGCCCCGCAGCCAGAACACCCAGGCCAGCAGCGCCGCGCAGTGGAGTGTGACGGTGGCGCGGTAGATGATCAGAAAGCTCTGTTTGCTGGACTTGTGGCGCAGCAGCCTTTGCGCGGCCCAGGCACCCGGCCAGCCGCCCGCCAGCGCGAACAGGTGCAGCGTGCTTTCCTTCGTGCGCCAGCGGCCGGTCTGTGCGGCGTTCTTGTCGAGGGCATAGGCGAAGAAGGCCAGCAGGCTGAGTCCCGGCACCACGCCGAGAACCAGCAGCGGCAAGCGGCCTGACCAGACGGCGGCACCCAGCAGCACTCCATAGACCAGCAGGAAAAGCAGACCCCACGAGGCCGGGACATCGGATGCGCTCGCGCGACGCGGATTCGCGCGCCTCGGCGCAGAACGGCGATGGCTGTTGATGGGCGCGTGTTTCGGCACGGGCCGCGAGGCCCCGGTCGATGCCGCCTGTACCGCGACGGCGCGCGGCCCTTTGCCGCCGACATGGATCTCTTCGAAGCTCAGTTCCATGCCCACCTGTGGCAACACTCGCCGGTCGCTGAAGTCGCGCAGGTGCACGAACACATCGGCCGACACTTCGGGGCTGCGGATGAAACCGAAGCCGCGCTCGGCCTCCCAGCGGATGAGTCGACCTTGGCGTTTCATGTTTCGTGGCGGGCTGGGGGAGGGCACATGGCCGCGATTCTCCCTTGTGCTTTCCCTTGCCCTCACCGCACCCCGGCTCCTATCATCTGCCGCTCATGCACCTGCACCACTCTCCCCCTCCATCGACCTGCCTCTGACGCGCGCCTCGTGCCGCGCTCAGACCCGCAAGTGGTCGCCGTCGTCCGCCTTCTGCAAGGCCGGGTGACGGCCGGATGGTCGTGCCCGCCCTCGACAGCAAAGAGCGGTGGGCGTCATGGAGAACTTTCAACAATGAACGCAAGAATGTCTGCCGCCCTGGCCTGGGGCGGTGTGTTGCTGGCCGGTGCGCTGTGGGGCGGTGGCGCGCTGGTGGCGCAATTTCTCATCGACGGCGGCATCGCGCCGCAGAGCCTGTCGCTCGCGCGCTTCGTGCTCGGGGTGCCGCTGTTGTGGTGGCTGCACTGGCGTGCGCAACGCACGCCGCGGTCCGCCGACGCGCGCTGGCGCGATCTGACGCGGCAGGAGCAGTTCCAGGTCATCGGCACCGGCGCCGCGATGGCACTCAATGTGAGCTGCTGGTTCGCCGGCATCGCGCATCTGGGCGCCGCATTGCCGACGGTGATCTCGATCTGCTGCGCGCCGGTGATCGTTGCGCTGGTTTCGGTCGCGCGCGGCTACGAGCCCTTCGGCCTGCGTCTGCTCGGCGGTCTCGGGCTAGCACTCGCCGGCGTGGCACTGCTCGTGATGCCTGCCGACGGATGGGGCCCGCTGCCTGCCGGGCACGTCGCCGGGCTCGCCTGGTCATTCGGCTCGGCCTTCTGCTACGCGCTGGTCGTGCTCGGCAACGCGCGCATGCCGGTGCGCGTGCCGGCCGTCACCGCGTCCGCCTGGGGCATGAGCGTGGCGGCGCTGTGCATGCTTGCGGTGGCATGGCCGAGCGGCATCACCTGGCCGAGCGGCGCGGCCCAATGGCTGGGCGCGGCCTACACCGGCGTGGTCACGACCTCGGTGGCCTACCTGGCCTTCGCCTGGGGCGCACGGCGCCTGTCGCCGACAGCGGCGGTGGTCGGCACGCTGATCGAGCCGCTCGTGGCTGCATTGCTGGCGGCGCTGCTGTTCGCCCAGCCGATGGCGCCGCGACAGTGGCTGGGCGCCGTGCTGCTCGCAGTGGCCATGTTGCTGCTCATGCGGCGCGGTGCGAAGACCGCACCCGAAACCGGTGCGGACTGAAGCCAATGGTGGTCACTCCGTTGTATGGTGTGGCCCCATGAGCAGTTCGCCCCACCTGCCGGCATCGTGGACACGCACCCTGTGCGGCGCCGTCCTTTTCGCGGCTTCGCTGCAGGCCTGTTTCGCAGCGCCGACCGAAGCGGCCGCGCCGGCCCAGGCGCTGCGCGACACCCACCAGCGCCTGAGCGACAAGCTCGACCACAGCAGCTTCGGCCGTCCCGTGCAACTCGATTCGAGCGAGACGCCCGGCGGGCTCGATGGCGACATCTACGCCGTGATCGACCACCCGCTGTCGGAGGTCACCGCCGCGTTCAAGGGCTCGGCCCACTGGTGCGAACTGCTCACGCTGCACATCAACAACCGGCGCTGCAAGACCGGCACGGCCCAAGGGCGCGAGACGCTGACGCTCTACGTCGTGCGGCGCTACGACAAGCCGGTCGAGCAGGCCTTCGAGCTGCCCTTCGTCTACCGCGTGGCGAGCGCGACGCCCGAGCACCTGTCGGTCGAGCTCTCGGCCGCGAGCGGGCCGTTCGGCACGAGCAACTACCGCGTCACGCTCGAGGCGATTGCGCTCGATGCGCAGAAGAGCTTCGTGCATTTCAGCTACGGCTACGACCACAACATGATGGTGCGGATCGCCACCCAGGCGTATCTGGCGACCTTCGGCCGAGACAAGGTCGGCTTCACGGTGACGGGCAAGGCGCCCGACGGCAAGCCCGAATACATCCGCGGCCTGCGCGGGCTGGTGGAGCGCAATGCGATGCGCTACTTCCTCACGCTCGACGCCTACCTCTCGAGCGATGCGAAGGACGCCGCCGAGCGCCGCCAGCGCCACTGGTTCGCGGCGGCCGAGCAGTACCCGCGGCAGCTGCACGAGGTCGACCTGGACACCTACCTCGCGCTCAAGCGCGAAGACCGGCAGCGCGACGGCGCCGGCCGCTGAACCCTTCAGCCGGCCAGCGTGAGCAGCGGCACATCGCGCTCGCGGCTCATGGTGTCGAGCTCGGCGCGCGTTCGGGTCACGAGCCATGCGGCCAGCGCTTCGTGGGTGGCCGTTGCCATCATGTCTGGCGGCGTCACGCCGGCGACTTCGCACAGGCGGTTCGCGAAATGCGGCTCCAGCGCGGCGACCGCGACCCGGCCGTCGGCACACGGGTAGACGCGATAGCCCGCATGGGCACCGCCGACCGCGCCCGAGGGCTGCGTCAGGCCCCAGGTGCGCGGCAGGGCCAGCCAGTCGGCCGAGGCGTTCAGGGCGACTTCGAGGTAGATGCCGCCGACGGTGTTGCCGTGGGCGCGGCGCAGCACGGCCGTCAGCACCGCCTCGCTGGCGAGCAGTGCGCCGCCCATGTCGGCATAGAGCGTGGGAGGCAGTTCGGTGCCGGTCACGAGGCCGCTCTCGGCGACGTAGGTGAGGTCGTGGCCCGGCTCTTCGGCACGCTCGCCCGGCGCACCGACGATGGCCACTTGCGACAGCGACGGATGGCGCGCCTGCAGCGCGGGCCAGTCGAGGCCGAGCTTGCGCAGCGCGGAGGGGCGGAACGAGGTGAGCAGCACGTCGGTCTTCGCGAGTGCGGCGTGCAACTGCTGATGTCCCGCTTCGGTCTTGAGGTCTGCGGTTTCGATGGCGATGCCTTCATGAAGCGCGGTATACGCGGGCTGGTTGTAGAGCGCCATCGGGTCGCCGCCCGGCGGCTCCAGCTTCAGGCAACTGGCGCCCATCCGGCGGCAGCGCAGCAGCGCGGCGGGGCCGGGCAGGTTGAGCGCAAGGCTCAGGACACGCACGCCTTCGAGGGGCAGGAAAAAAGAGGCGCCGGGGCTTGGCATAGGGTGTATATCCAAAGAACTGGTTGCTATCGAATGCGTAGCGGGCCTTGCAGGCACGGCAAGGGCTGCACGCCGCACCCGCCTCGAAAACGGCCGCCGGCGGCCTTCGCGCGCCGGGTTATCGTCGCGGCCATTCTCACTCGACGCCAGGGAGCGCCATGCACGCCGCACGCCATGTCTTTCTTGCCGCCGCGCTGCTGGGCGCACTTGTCAATGTTGCACAGGCCGACACATCGGTGCCCAAGCAGGACCTGAAGGGCCTGAGCGACCCGGCCGGGCTCAAGCGCTTTTCGGGTGCGGTGCTCGTGTACCGCGACGACGTGGCCTACGACGAGGTCAAGCTGCCGGCAGGCAAGGCCGTCTACAAGGACGAGAAGGTGACCGCCGCGCGCTCCCTCGACCGCGCGGGCCAGCGCACCGCCTTGCAATACATCACGCCACCCGACCGCAGCGCGCTGGAGGTGCTGCGCAACTACCAGCAGGAGCAGAAGGGCGCGGGCTTCGAGACGGTGTTCGAGTGCGCGGGCGAAGCCTGCGGCGACAGCCGCGACATCGACAAGACCAGCCTCTCGGCGCTGGTGTTGCCCGACACCTGGTGGACCAAGACCGGCGACAACTCGCCCGCAGCCTGCGGCGCGGGCCACTTCGTCTCCGATTTCCGCTATGCCGTGCTCGACAACAAGGCGAGCGGCGCTTCCATCGCGCTCATGGCCTGGAAGCCCGGCGACGTCTCGGTGTACTGCGACGAGAAGGAATTCAAGAAGCGCATCAGCGTGCTGGTCGTCAAGGTCGAGCCCAAGGCGCGCGAGCAGAAGATGGAAACGCTCTCGGCCTCCGAGCTCGGCAAGAGCCTGGACGCCAATGGCAAGGTCGCCGTCTACGGCATCCTGTTCGACACCGGCAAGGCCGACATCAAGCCCGAGAGCAAGGCCTCGCTCGACCAGATCGGTGCGCTGCTCAAGCAACAGGCCGCGCTCAAGCTGCATGTGGTGGGCCACACCGACAACGTGGGTGCGCTGCCGGCCAACATCGACCTCAGCAAGCGCCGCGCCGATGCCGTGTCCGCCGCGCTCGCCCGGGACTACGGCATTGCGCGCGACCGCCTCACCGCCAACGGCGTGGCGAGCCTCGCGCCCGTGGCTTCGAATGCCAGCGATGCAGGCAAGGCGAAGAACCGGCGGGTCGAACTGGTGTTGCAGTAGCGTCGCTGCCCGGCCGACGGAGCCAGATTCCGCAAGCCGCTGGGCCGGTGGCGCGCGTAGCATGCGCGATGGCAGCGCTCGTCCTTGCCGCTGCCGCAAGACCCAAGGAGACCCCTTATGTTCGAAGCTTCCCTGATGAGCGGCCAGCGCATCCTCGTGACCGGCGGCGGCACCGGCCTCGGCCGTGCGATGGCCGAGCGATTCCTGAGCCTGGGCGCCGACATCGCCATCTGCGGCCGGCGCCAGTCGGTCTGCGAGGAGACAGCAGCGGAGTGGCGCCTGCAGTTCCCCGGCCGGCGCATCGACACCTTCGGCGTGGACATCCGCATCGCGCAGAGCGTGGACGAGATGGTCGAGAGCCTGTTCCAGAGCGGCGGCCTCACCGGCCTCATCAACAACGCGGCGGGCAACTTCGTGGCGCCGACCGAGAGCCTCTCGCCGCGCGCCTTCGACGCGATCGCGAACATCGTCTTCCACGGCAGCTTCTATGTGACGCAGGCCGTGGGCAAGCGTTGGGTGGCCGAGGCCAAGTCGGGCAAGTGGAAGCAGGGCGACCCTTTTCGCAGCGTGATGAGCATCATCGTCACCTGGGTGGACAACGGCAGCCCCTACGTCGTGCCTTCGGCCATGAGCAAGGCCGGCATCGAGGTCATGACCAAGTCGCTTGCGGTGGAATGGGCGCGGCATGGCATCCGCCTGAATGCCGTGGGCCCCGGCGAGATTCCCACCGAAGGCATGAGCAAGCGCCTGAACCCCGGCGAGGAGCCCGGCGCGCGCACCAAGGAGATGAGCCCGATGGGCCGCACCGGCCGCATGAGCGAGTTGCAGAACATCGCCGCCTTCCTGATGGCGCCCGGCCAGTGCGACTGGCTCACGGGCCAGAGCATCATGATGGACGGCGGCAACGCGCTGGCCAACGGCGGCAATTTCTACGAACTGCGCCAGTGGAGCGACACCGACTGGAAGGACGCACGCGAACGCATCGAGGCGCAGAACCAGAAGGACAAGGCGCAGCGCTGAACGCGCCGTCGCCTACTTCTTCGGTGCTTTCGCCGCGTGCACGGTGACGTGCTTGTTCACGGGGCTCGACAGCACCAGCGAGGTCGTCACCGCGCCGTCTACCGCCAGCGCATCGACCACGCGCTGCAGGTCGGCCGGCTCGGCGATCGCGCAGCGCACGATGAAGCAGTCTGCGCCGGTCACGCGGTCGGCGCTCAGCACCTCGGGCATGGCGTCGAACAGCTTCAGGTACTTGGCGATGCCCGCATGCGTGGTCTCGATGCGGATGATGGCCTGCAGCCCCACGCCCAGTGCCCGCAGGTTGACGCGGGCGCCATAGCCTTCGATGACGCCGGCATCTTCCAGCTTGCGCACGCGCTCGCTCATCGCGGGCTGCGAGAGCCCGATGCGCTTGCCCAGCGCCGCCAAGCTCTGGCGCGCATCGGTCTGCAGGGCTTCGAGGATCAGGCGGTCCTTCTTGTCGATGTTCATGGTGTGTTTCATGACCGATGGTTGATCGGTTTGCAGCCCCGATTTTCGATGGGTTGCCATTCGGCGCGGGCACGGCGATCGATATCGTGGCGCACACCTTCAGGAGAACCAATGCAACTCGTCGGCATGCTCGACTCACCCTATGTGCGCCGCGTCGCCATCTCGCTGCGGCTGCTCGGCACGCCGTTCGTGCACCGACCGGTCTCGGTCTTCAGCACTTTCGAGCAGTTCCGAGCGATCAACCCGGTGGTCAAGGCGCCCACGCTGGTGTGCGACGACGGCACGGTGCTGATGGATTCGACCTTGATCGTCGACTACGCAGAAGCGCTCGCAGGCCGCAGCCTGATGCCTGCCGATGGGGCGAGCCGGCTGCGCGCGCTGCGCATGACGGGCCTCGCGCTCGCGGCCTGCGAGAAGACGGTGCAGATCGTCTACGAACACCAACTGCGCCCGGCCGAAAAGCTGCACCAGCCCTGGCTGGACCGGGTGCAGGGGCAGCTTGCAGCGGCGTATTCGGCACTGGAGCGGGAGGTGGCTGGGTTGCCGCCGCCTGCCGATGAATCGACGATGACCCAGGGCGGTGTTTCGTCGGCGGTCGCCTGGGCCTTCACGCAGCTGATGCTGCCCGAGGCCATTGCGCCGGGCAGCTTTCCGGCACTGGCGGCTTACTCCGCGCGCGCAGAAACCCTGCCGGCGTTCCTGGCCTCGCCCCAGGTGTGATTCAGCCCGCGATGTCCGCGCCGCGCTCGGCCAGCAGGCCGCGCAGCAGCGAGCGGTGGCAGCGCGATTCGTCTTCGCAGTAGCAACCCACCGACAGCGCCGTGCCATGCGAGAGCGCGGCGAGCAGGTCGAGGCTGCGGCTCGCGTCGGACTCGGCCATCTCTGCCTTGTACTTGCGCGCAAAGGCGTTCCATTGCGCGGGCTCTTGCGTTGCCTGCGCCTCCTGGCCCAGCTTCATCGTCTCGGCGGACGGCGCGAGGTTGGGGTACCACACGTCGTACCAGTCCTGCGAGGCGAACTCGGTCTTCGGAACGCCGCGCGGAGGGCGGCGCACGGTGCCGACGTGCAGGCCCTCGCCGGGTGCGCGCGGTGTGCCCAGGCGAACGATGCGGATGCTCATGATGGGTCTCCTTTCTTCCTGTCAGCTGCCGACGATGCCGCCGTCGCGCCGCCGGATCGCCAACGTTGCCGAGCGCGGCCGCGCGCTGCCCGGCGCCGTGCCGTCGGGCCACGCGCTGTTGGGCATGGCGCTGCCGTCGTCGCGTGCCTCGCCCGGATGCTGGATGTTCACGAACAGCGTGCGCCGGTCCGGCGTGACCACGCAGCCGGTGATCTCGCTGCCGCTGGGCCCGGTCAGAAAGCGCTTGATCCGTCCGGTGGCCGGATCGGCGCACAGCATCTGGTTGTTGCCCAGCGATGCGTAGGCGGGCTTGCCGATCACCTGGCCGCTCATGTCGGTCTGGATCCAGAGCAGTCCGCCACTATCGAAATGCAGGCCGTCGGGGCTGCCGAACATGTCGGCGTCGGCGGAGGGGTAGCGCGCGCCGCTGCCCGCCTGTGCGGGGTCGCCGGCGAGCGCGAAGTGGTCCCAGGCGAAGCCGGTGGCGGCGGCATCGTTGCCGTCCTCGCGCCAGCGCAGGATGCCGCCGAAAAGGTTGTTGGCGCGCGGGTTGGCCGCATCGGGCGCGGGCTTGCCGGCATCGCCGCGCTGGCTGTTGTTGGTGAGGGTGACGTACACCTCGCCGCTGTGCGGATGCACGGCGATCCATTCGGGGCGGTCCATCTTCGTGCCGCCGACGATGTCGCCGGCGAGGCGGGCGTGGATCAGTACCTCGGCCTGGTCGGCAAAGCCGCCGGCCGCGTCGAGGCCGTTGCGGCCGTGCGTGAGTTCGAGCCATTGGCCGCGTCCGCCGGCGTCGTAGCGTGCGACGTAGAGCGTGCCGTCGTCGAGCAGGTGGCGGTTGGCGGTGCGGGCTGCGGCATCGGTGCCGGGGCGCACCTTCTCGCGGCTCACGAATTTGTAGATGTATTCGAAGCGCGCGTCGTCGCCCATGTAGACGACCACGCGGCCGTCCTTCGCGAGCGTGCAGGTGGCGCTCTCCTGGCGCTTGCGGCCCAGCGCCGTGCGCTTGACGGGCGTGGATGTCGGGTCGAAGGGATCGATCTCCACCACCCAGCCGAAGCGATGCGGCTCGTTCGGGTGGCGGCCGAGGTCGAAGCGCTCGTCGAAGCGCCAGTACTCGACCCATTGCGAACCCGGGACCGTGCCGTAGCGGCGCTGCGCATCCGTCATGTCTTTCGCCGCTTCCTTCGGCCCGCCGAAGTAGCCGTGGAAGTTTTCTTCGCAGGTCAGGTACGTGCCCCAGGGCGTGACGCCCATCGCGCAGTTGGCGAAGGTGCCGAAGACCTGGTCGCCGGCCGGGTTGGCGGCGGTGCGCATCAAGGGCGTGCCCGCGGCCGGGCCGGCGATGCGCATGGACGTGTTGCCATGGATGCGGCGCGCGAAGGGCGAGGGCTGCACCTGCTGCCAGCCGGCGGCGGTGCGGCGCACCTCGATCACCGAGACGCCCATCGCGTGGAGCGACTTGCGCACCTTGTCCGCGGTCCACACCTTGATGCCGTCGGCGTGCAGCAATTGCTCGTCGGTGTATTCGTGGTTCATCACGAGCAGGCCGCGCTCGCCGCTCGCATCGAGCGCGAAGAAATGCATGCCGTCGTGGTGCATGCCGGCCTGTACCGCCTGGTCGGCGGCGCTGTTGGAGCCGTCGGGCGCGAACGCCGGCATCTGCCCCGCGACGCCGGTGGGCGTGCCCCAGGGGTAGAGCAGTTGCCATTCGTACTCCGGCGGCACGACGACGGTGTCGCGCAGGGATACCGGCACGCCGGTGAATCCGAAGGCGTTGTTGCTGCTGCTGCGTGCGGTCGAAGGCGGCGCGCATCCCTGGCCGAACAGCGCCACCACGGCGGCGACCGAACCCGATTGAAGGAGAAAGTGACGGCGATCGAGCGGCATGGCGGGATGTTGGGTAGGCGACAGCCGCCATCATCGCCCAGCGGCCAGCCCGGGCGATACTGGCCGAAACCCACAAGGAGACACGCATGAGCGATCGCATCGAATGGACCCGACACCCCGACGGCGTGGTGGAACTGCAGCTGGCACGCGCCGACAAGATGAACGCACTCGACCCCGCGATGTTCGATGCGCTGATCGAAGCCGGCGAAGCCCTCTGCGGCGACAAGGCGGTGCGCGCCGTGGTGATTTCCGGCCGCGGCAAGGCGTTCTGCGCGGGCCTCGACATGGCTTCTTTCGAGCGCATGCAGCAGGGCGCGGGCAGCGGCGTGCTCGGCGAGGGCGCGGCGGGTGCCGACCTTGTCCAGCGCACCCACGGCATCGCCAACGCCGCGCAGCAGGTCGCAATGGTCTGGCGCGAGGTACCGGTGCCGGTCATTGCCGCCGTGCACGGCGTGGCCTTCGGCGGTGGTTTTCAGGTCGCGCTGGGTGCGGACATCCGCATCGTCGCGCCCGACACCAAGCTGTCGGTGATGGAGATCAAGTGGGGCCTGGTGCCCGACATGGCCGGCATGGTGCTGATGCGCGAACTGGCGCGCAACGACGTGGTGCGCGAACTCACGTTCACCGGGCGCATCTTCTCCGGCGAGGAAGCGCTGCAGATCGGTTTTGCCACGCGGCTCTCGGCCGATCCGCTGGCCGAGGCGCTGCAGATGGCGCACGAGATCGCCCGCAAGAGCCCCGACGCGATCCGCGCCGGCAAGCGGCTGCTCAACGCGGCCATGTCGCAAAGTGCGGCGGAGCTGCTGTTGGCCGAGTCGGTCGAGCAGAAGGCGCTCATCGGCAGTGCCAACCAGGCCGAGGCAGTAAAGGCCAACATCGAGCGACGCACACCGCGTTTCAGTCCGACCGCCTGAGCATCGAGCCATCGTTGCCTCGCCACCGCCATCGCGCTCGGAAAAGAAGCGCGGAGGGCCTCGCTTGCCGAAGATTCATGTACTGCGGTGGGCCTGAAAAGTCACTAGTTAACACATGTTGGGTATCTGTGTGTAAGAATTAAGTAGTTGTTTTATGGGATGGTTGTGGGCAAATGGAATCACTTTGTGTGCAGAAGGTCACGGCCGAGCTGGCAGCAGACCCTTGGAAGGATGGCTCCTGAACGCACAGTCCTTAACAATCGAACGCTTTGCTTAGCGACGGCGCTCCTGCATGTCGACGACCACGTTCTTTTGTAATCTCAGCGTGCCCATCCTGGTGGGCGAGGATCGCTACAAGTACATCCCCATCGTTGGGGTTTTCCGCAGCATTCCGTTCGACCAGGTCGATGAGTGGGTGATGCACCCCGACGGCGGGCCGCGAAGCGACCGCGAGCTCGCGGCCGAAGTTCTTGTAGAGATCCGCAAGCCGCTCGGCGCGAGCGGCCGCACGGCGCCGCACGCCTTCGATGTAGCCGACATCCTGCAACTGGATCGCGCCGCCGCGATCGTTGTCTCCACCTTCCTCGCAGCATTGCCTCGCGTCTGAGGCTCCAGCTTTCCTTGGCCGTCAGGCCGCAATCGCTCCCACCGTCCAGTAGAACGTCGGCCTCGCTCCGTTGAGCAGGTGATCGCCGACCACGCGCCCCTTGTAGATCGTCGGGTTGTGCGACGCCAGCGTGCGCGCATTGCGCCAATGGCGGTCGAGCCGGCGGTCTTCCTGCAGCGCCGAGGCGCCGCCGATGTCGAAGAGCCGCGTGCCCGCCTGCAGCACCGCATCGACGATGCCGGCCTGCGCCTTGGCGGTGTTGAGTTCCACCTCGAACAGCAGGTTCTCCGGAACCGGTTCGCCGCGCTGGCGAAAGCGGTCGATCTCGTCGAGCCCGCGCGCCACGGCCTGCACGGTGGACGCTGCGATGAACGCGGTGCTGGCCAACTGGCCGATGACCTGCTGCACCAGCGGATCTTCGCGCGGCGTATCGCCGCTGCCGTGGCTGTAGACGCGCTTGCGCGGCTGCACGAAGGCGACCGCGTCGCGCACGATGGCTCGCGCGATGCCGGCCAGCGTGGCCAGGTGCGTCAACTGAAAATGCGCGGTCAGCGGGGTCGGCTGGTCGCGCACATAAAGCAGCACGTTCTCGGGCTTCACCCGCACGTTGCGAAAGCGCGTGGTGCCCGATGCGCTCAACCGCTGGCCGAAGCCGCGCCAGTCATCGACACGCTCCACGCCAGCGGCCTCCGAAGGCACGAGCGCGATCACGCGGTCGCTGCTGCCGTCGGCGTTCAGGCGCTGGGCCGAGACCGAGATCCAGTCGGCGTAGAGCGTGCCGGTGCTGTAGTACTTGTCGCCGTCGAGCCGCCATGCATCGCCGTCGTGCGACAGCGTGGTCTGCAAGGCGCCCAGCGCCCCTTCGCCGAGTTCGGTGGTGGCGTTGCCGAAGATCACGCCGTCGGCCGCAAGCCGCAGCCACGGACCGTGCAGCGCCGGGTCGATTTCCGCAAACAGCCGTTCGATGAAACCGAAGTGCGCGCGCAGGATCTGCGGCAGGTTGGAGTCGGCCTCGCCGAGTTCGATGAGCAGGTCGTACAGCTGCTCGACCGAGGCGCCCAGGCCGCCATGTTCGATGGGCACGCGCAGGGCGCCGAAGCGCTCGGCGTTGAGCCAGGCAACCGGCTCGTGGGCCAGTTCGCGCTCGTTCTCGCGCTGCGCCGCATGCACGGCGATGCGATCGAAGACGGGACGAAAACGCGCGAAGAGCTGTTGTGACGAGGGTGAGGAAGGCGCTGCCGATGCAGCGTTGGCGCGCGTCGGGCGCGGCGTGTCTTGGAGGATTGCCATCGGACGGGACTGTGCCCCGGCCGCACCCGTCTTGGGAAATACGCTTTCCGAGTTTCCTTATGCCGAGTGCGCCGCGCGCAGCGGGCTATCGCTTCCCGCGTGCGTCCACCGGCCAGATCGCCACCAGCGCGCCGCCTTCGACCACGTGATAGACGTCATGCAGGTTCACCGTCGGATCGCAATGCGGCGTCACGAACTCGATGCGCGTGCCCAGCGCGGGGCGCGCCCCAGCCGGCATCAGCTTGCCGTGCTCGTCGCCGAAGAAGGCGTAGCGGCCCGCGGCATCGGTGCCGCGCGCGACCAGCGGCACGCCGCTGTCGGTGGCGAAGCACTTGGTGCCGCCGTCCACCGTGACCCAGTCCGCCGCATTGGTGCTGACCACCGCCGTCTGCACGAACAGCGCCACCTCGAAGGGCGACGGCTCGCTGCCGGCCGCCAGCACCTGGGTGTATTCCGCATCCATGAAGACATAGGAGCCGGCCTGCAGTTCGGTGAAGGCGTTCTGCTCCGCATCGAGGTCGTGCGTGCCGGTGCCGGCACCGGTGACGATCTCGAAATTGAACCCCTTGCGCCGGGCCGCCGCGACGATGCCCGCCACGGTTTCGCGCAGGCTCGCGGCCGCGGCGCTGCGCGCTTCGCGCGCGACGATGTGCTGCAGGTTGCCCGCATACGCCTGCAGGCCGCGCAGCCGCAGGCGCGGCTCGGCGGCGATGGCCGCTGCGAGCGCGAGCACCTGCGCTTCGTTCGCGGCGCCGGTGCGGTTGTAGCCGGCGCCGTAGTCGACCAGCACGGGCAGCGGATGCAGCAGCCCGCTCGCGGCATGTGCCAGATCGGCCACATTGGCCAGGTTGTCGGCCACCACCATGACGCCGCCGGGCGCCGCACGCTCGGCCAGCTTGACCAGGCGCGCGATCTTGCTCGGCGTGACGGCCGGCGAGGTGATCAGCACGCTGCGAATGCCGCCATCGACCATGACCTCCGCCTCGCCCATGGTGACGCAGCTCACGCCGATGGCGCCCGCGGCCACCTGGCGCCGCGCGATCTCGACCGACTTGTGGGTCTTGACGTGCGGCCTGAGGCCGATGCCGCGTGCCTTGGCGAAGGCGGCCATGCGTTCGATGTTGCGGGTCATGGCGGGCAGGTCGATCAGCAGTGCGGGCGTGTCCAGCAGGTGGCGGCCGCCGGGAACGCCGATCAAAGGGGCATTGGCTTGCAGGGGTCTGGGCATTGACTTGTCTTCCTCTGTTTTTTGGGATGCGCGATGCAGGGCATGCGTTGCGAAATCATCGCATCGAAATATTCGCACGAGGATGGCCGTCCGAAGAAGTCCCTGCCGGACGGCGCTTTCGCGAAAGGGCAGACTATCGCGTCCGCTTTGCGGCGCGGGACGGCAATTGGGCGTCGTGCAGTGCCGCCGGATCGCGTGGCCGCAGGGCCAGCCACCACAGCAGCGCCGCGTTCACCGTCCAGCTGCCCGCGAGCAGCAGCAACGCAGTGCTCGCCACGCCGGGCGAGAGGTCGAGCGTGAGGAGCCCCAGCGACCATGGCAGGCCGCCCGCGATCGCGACCAGCATGCCCACATCGCTCTCCGGCACGACGGCGCTGCCCAGCACGCACACCGCGCCGGCGACCGTGTAGATCGACGCCGCGATGCGCCAGCCGGGACGTGAAGACAGCGGTGAGCGCGCACTGGACATGAACCGAGCATCGTCGATTCCAGAGGCGGATGTGAAGGGCGGATACGCGAGGGCGCGTAGTGTTTTGGCGATGGTCCGCGCCGCGAACCTTGCCGCAATTGCGTGCCGCTCAGACGCCTTCGATGATCCGCAGATCCCGTTCGGCACCATCGCCCAGTGCGGCGAGCGCGGCCTGGTAGGCTGGACTGTCATGGGCGGACGTGGCCTGCTCGACGCTGTCGAACTCGATCAACACGGTGCGTTCGGACAGACCGTGCTCGTAGACCTTCGCGGGCAGGCCACGCGCGAGAAAACGCCCGCCGCCGGCAGCGATCACGGGGCCGGCCAGTTTGGCGTAGGCCGCGAGTTTGTCGGCGTCCTTGACGGCACGGTATGCGCTGACCCAATAGGCTTTGGCCATGGTATTTCTCTCTTGTTGCTGAATGAATGATTCTTGTCGTTGAAACACGCCGAGGACCGGCACCTTCGGTGCTTGCCTGCAACCTGCAGGCCGCGGGCCGTGGGGTCAACCTGGGGCGGCGGGATGGAGTATGCGGGGCTGGTCCATGGAACACGTGGGCGGCCGGGCCGTCGCTCTACCGCAATTTCGCTGCGTCGAAGATCCGTCGCTTGGCGTTGAGGATATGGAGCCTTGTTGCCTCGGCGGCGTCGGCCGGGGATCGCTTCTCGATGGCGTCGAGGATCTGCTGGTGCTCCGTCTGGACCAGCCGGGCACGCTCGACCGTCATCTTCGATCGCACGCTGCGCGCCAGCTCCATGAATTGCCTGATGGGCGCGACGCTCGTTTCGACGGCGGCCACGAAGAACTGGTTGTGCGAGGCCCTCGCGATCGCCATGTGGAAGCGGACGTCGTCTTCGATGCCCTTGTTGCCACCCTCCATGGCCAGGGTCTGCGCTTCCAGGCAGGTCCTGATCGTCGTGAGGTCGTCGGCCGTGCGGAACTCCGCAGCCGCGGCCGCCGCGCCCGATTCGACCACCGTTCGGTAGGCGTAATACCGTTCGATGTCCGAATAGTTCCTGATGGGGGGCATGCTCGATGCCGGCGTGCCGGGAGAGCGCACGACGTGGCTGCCCGAGCCGCGGCGGGATTCGATGATCCCGTCCGATCGCAGCCTCGACAGGGCTTCCCGGACGGTCGGCCGCGAGACCCCGAATTGGGACGCCAGTTCGCCTTCCGTCGGCAGCTTTTTCGAGTCGACGTAGTCCCCGCGCAGGATGGCTTCGACCATCCGAGCGTAGATCTGGTCTGGCAGCGTGCCGCCATTGACGTCCAGCAAATGTTCCGCCATCGAACCGGGACCCTTGAATCTTTGTCAGACAACTATAGCGGATGTTCGGAGCCTCGACGGAGCAGCGAGGGGCTGTCCCGCAGTGTTCTTGTTCCTCCAGAGGTGAGCGCGTGTCCGCGGGCTCAGCAGAAACCCGGGTGACAACTTGGAAGTTGTCTTACAAAATCCCGCCTGCCAAGCCCATCCATCAGGAGGTTCCGAATGCGCCAGGTTTCTTTCTCGCGGCATCGCCATGCCGTCATTGCGGCCGTTCTCGGGGCGGCGGGTTGCGCCGGCATCGGCCAGGCTCAGGCGCAGGAACTGCCGAAGTCGCCGGTGGTCATCAACGTGATCGACGCCGCCGGCAACCTGGCGCTGACGCAGGGGGCGTTCGAGGCCTACCAGGCGCAGAACCCCAAGCTGGTGTCCAAGTTCACTTTCACCAAGGCACCCGCGCCGGAAATCCCGGCCAAGATCAAGGCGATGCAGAACGCGGGCCGCAGTGACATCGACATGATCATCGTCGGCACCGACGCGCTCGCCGCCGGCCTCGAGATGAACCTGTGGGTCAAGCTGTTCCCCGATTACGCGGCCAGGTTCCCCAAGCTGCAGGAGAACTACCTTCCCAACGCCTACAGGATGCACGCGCTCGCGAAGGACCATGGTCTGGCCATCGTCTTCATGCCTGCCGGCCCGCTGGTCGAGTTCAACCCCGACAAGGTCAAGACGCCGCCGACGACGCCCCAGGAGCTGCTGGCCTGGTGCAAAGCCAATCCCAACAAGCTGATCTATGCACGGCCGGCCAACTCCGGTCCGGGGCGCACCTTCATGATGGGGCTGCCCTATCTGCTGGGGGACAAGAATCCCGCCGATCCGGTCAACGGTTGGGACAAGACCTGGGCCTACCTGAAGGACCTCGACAGCTGCATCGAGTATTACCCGACAGGGACCGCAGCCGTGATGAAGGAACTGGGCGAGGGCTCGCGCGACATGACGCTGACGGTGACGGGTTGGGACATCAACCCCAGGGCGCTGGGCATCGTGCCGAAGAACTTCCAGGTGCTGCCGTTCAAGGGCATGACGTGGGTCAACGACGCGCACTACATCGTGATTCCCAAGGGCGTGCCGCCGGAGAAGCAAGCGGTGGTTCTGGACGTGATGGCTTTCCTGCTCAAGCCGCAGCAGCAGGCGATGACCTATGACAAGGGCTATTTCTATCCGGGCCCGGCGATCAAGGACGTGCCGCTGTCGCTGGCACCCAAGGACAGCCAGGACGTGATCAAGGAGTTCGGACGGCCTGACTACGACAAGTGGCTGGCACAGTTCCCTCATGCCGTGCCGCTCGAGACCAAGGCCATGGTCGATGCATTCCGCCGCTGGGACCAGGACATCGGCACCCGCAAGACCAAGTGATTCGCGGCGCGCACTGCGCGCCCGACCGGTGCTGCAGGCGCACATGCGCGCGCTTGCAGGCTGCTTCTTTTCCAGGATTGCGTCTCCATGACTTCAGACTTTTCCGAGCTGCGCCTCGATGGCGTCACGCGCCGCTTTGCCGGGGGCAAGGGCGTGCAGGGCTTCACCGCGCTCGATGCCCTGACCATGACGGTCAAGCGCGGCGAGTTCATCGCGCTGCTCGGACCTTCGGGCTGCGGCAAGTCGACGGCCCTCAATTGCCTGGCCGGGCTGCTGCCCTTGACGGATGGAAGCATCTGGCTCGACAACACGCGCATCGATGTGCTGCCGCCTGAAAAACGGGGCTTTGGCATGGTGTTCCAGAACTACGCGCTCTTTCCGCACATGAGCGTGGCGCGCAATGTCGCGTTCGGGCTGACGATGCGCGGCGTGCCGGCCGCCGAGTCGGCGCAGCGCGTGAAGCGGGCACTGGACCTGGTGCAGCTGAACTCGCAGGCGCACAAGCTGCCCGGCCAGCTGTCCGGCGGACAGCAGCAGCGCGTCGCGATCGCCCGGGCGATCGTCATCGAGCCACCCCTGGTGTTGATGGACGAGCCCTTGTCGAATCTCGACGCCAAGTTGAGGCTGGAGATGCGCGCCGAGATCCGGCGCATTCACCGCGAACTGGGACGATCGACGATCTACGTCACGCACGACCAGGATGAGGCGCTGTCGCTGGCCGATCGCGTCGTGGTCATGAAGGACGGCGTGGCACAGCAGATTGCCGAACCCCAGCGCATCTACGCGGAACCGGCCAACCTGGACGTGGCCCGGTTCATGGGCTATCGCAACCTGGTGGCGCTGAGCGTGCGTTCGGAGGGCGGCGCGTCGGTGCAGCTCGCCGGCAGCGGCCTGGCGCTCACCGCGCGGGCGATGCAGCCACTCGCCGGCGGCAAGGCGATGCTGGCGATCCGGCCAGAGGAATTCGAGGTCGTCTCTTCACCGGTGGACAACAGCTTCGCCGCCCGGGTGCTCAATGTCGAATACTGCGGCCACGACAACATCATTGACGTCGAGGTGGCCGGCGGGCTCAAGCTGATCGTGCGCACGACGGCGCGCCTGTGCGTCGGCGACCTGGTCACGCTGGCCATTGCGCCGGACAAGGCGCTGGCGTATCCCGTCGATGCAGCCGCGGGCATGGTGCCATGAGCAGCGCCAGCCCGTCTTCGTTCGACCGGTCCCTGCTGCTGCTGGTGCCGGCGACGCTGTTCATGGTGGTGCTGTTCGTCTATCCGTTCCTCTACGGCCTGCAGCTGTCGTTCCGTCCGATGGAAGGCAACTGGCTGGCGAACTACACGCAGTTCTTCACCACCGACAACCTGCGCGACACGGTATGGACCACGCTCAAGCTGGCCATTCCCGCCACCGTGATCAACGTCGGCGTGGCGCTGCCGATCGCCTATCAGCTGCGCCGCAGCAGCCGCTTGCAGAAACTGGTCACCACGCTGCTGGTCATTCCGTTGACGCTGGGCACCGTGCTGATCGCCGAGGGCATGCTCGGCTACTTCGGCCCCAAGGGCTGGCTGTCGCAGTCGCTCCAGTGGCTGCACATCTACGAAGGCCCGATCCGGCTGACGCACAACTACTGGGGCGTCCTGATCTCGCTGGTCATCTCGGGCTTCCCGTTCGCGTTCCTGCTCACGCTGTCGTACATCACCGGCATCGACCCCAACCTGCCGCGCGCTGCCTCGACCCTGGGTGCGACGCCGTGGAGCCAGTTCAGGCATATCTATCTGCCGCTGCTGGTCCCGGGGCTGGCGATGGCCTTCGCGCTGTCGTTCGTGCAGGCCTTCTCGGTGTTCCCGTCGGCGGTCCTGCTCGGATCGCCGGCCGGCGCCACCCGCGTGATCTCGATCGCGGCGTACGAGGCGGCCTTCGAGCGCTACGACTATTCCATGGCCTCTGCCGTCGCGATGCTGATGGGCGTGGTGCAGCTGGTCGTCGTTGCCGCGGTCCTGGGCGCGCGCGGGATGTTCTATCGGGGCCCCATCTCCGGCGGCAAAGGTTGACCATGGACACGCATCGCCTGCTCATGAAACTCTGGAAGTCGCTGGTCGCACTGGTGATGGGCTTCTTCATCGTCAACGTCGCACTCATGGTGGCCGCGGTCGGCACCAGTTCGGTGGCCCGCCGCTGGCTCGGCACCTGGCTGCCCGATGGCTACACGTTCAACTGGTACCAGACCGCCTGGAAGGAGTTCCAGCTGGGCAGCGTGCTGTGGGTCACGATCGAGGTCGTCGCCGCCGTCGTGTTCCTGTCGATCCTGATCGGCGTGCCGGCGGCCTACGCGCTGGCGCGCCGCAACTTCCGCGGCAAGAACCTGCTGATGGGGCTGTTCCTGCTGCCGCTGATGATCCCGCCGATCACCTACGGCATCCCGCTGGCGACCGTGATGTACCAGGCGCACATCGCGGGCACCATCTTCGGCGTGATCCTGGCGAACATGATCCCGGCCGTGCCGTTCATGATCCTGGTGATGACGCCGTTCATCGAGCAGATCGATGCGAACCTCGAATCGGCGGCCCGCGTGTTCGGCGCCAGCACCTTCAAGCTGTTCTGGCACGTGCTGTTGCCGCTGCTGGCACCGGGCATCCTGGCGGCCTCCCTGCTGGTGCTGGTGCGCACCATCGGCATGTTCGAGCTGACCTTCCTGACGGCGGGCCCGGATTCGCAGACGCTGGTGGTGGCCCTGTACTACGCGGTCTTCGCGGCGGGCGTTCGTGCGCCGCAGTCGGTCGATGCCATGGCGATGGTCTACATGGCGGTCACGCTGGCATGGCTGCTGATCGCGCTGCAATTCGTCAACCCGACGCAGCTGGTCAGCCGCGTCAAGGAACACCCAAAAACTGCCTGAGGCCGACCTCATGAAGATCACGCAAGTCGATACGGTCCACGCGGCCGCGTACCCCAACATCCTGTGGGTCCAGATCCATACCGACACCGGCCTTGTGGGCCTGGGGGAAACCTTTCGTGGCGCCCAGGCCGTGCAGGCGCAGATCCATGAACTGGTCGCGCCCTACCTGCTGGGAAAGGATCCGCTCGCCATCGAAGCCCACAGCCAGCACCTGCTGTACGGCTACGTCGGCTTTGCCAGCAGCGGCGCCGAAACGCGCGCCGCTTCGGCGGTCGACATCGCGCTGTGGGATCTGTTCGGCCAGGTCACGCAACAGCCGCTCTACCAGTTGCTCGGCGGCGCCGTGCGCGAACGCGTCCCGGTCTACAACACCTGCGCGGGCTACACCTACAACAAGGCCTCACAGCGCCGCTCGGTGACGCAGGCCAGCGCCGACGTCGCGCCGGAAGGGCCTTACGAGGATCAGGTTGCCTTCGTCAAGCGCCCCGCGGCGTTGGCCGAAAGCCTGCTGTCCGAGGGCTACAAGGCGATGAAGATCTGGCCCTTCGATCCCTTTGCCCAGGCCAGCGGCGGGCAGTCGATTTCGGCGCGCGACCTGGACACCGCGCTCGAGCCGTTCCGCGAAATCCGGCGCGCCGTCGGCTACGAGATGGACATCATGGTGGAGCTCCATTCGATGTGGAACCTGCCCATGGCCGTGCGGATCGCGCAGGCGCTCGAGGAGTTCAAGCCCTACTGGGTCGAGGACCCGATCCAGATGTCCAACCTGGACACGATCGCCGAATTCCGCTCGCGCACCCGCATTCCGGTCTGCGGCAGCGAGACGCTGGCCACCGTCCAGCCATTCGTCCAACTGCTCAAGAACAATGCGGTGGACTATGTGATGCTGGACCTGGGCTGGGTCGGGGGGCTGTCCGAAGCCAGAAAGATCGCGGCCCTGGCGAAGGCCTTTCACAAGCCGGTCGCGCCGCATGACTGCACCGGCCCCGTCGTGCTCGCGGCGTCGCTCCACCTGGCGATGAGCACGACCAACGTGGTGCTGCAGGAAGTGGTGCGCGCCTACCTGGGGGGCTGGTATCGCGAGCTCGTGACGCAGTTGCCCGATGTCCGTGCCGGTTACGCGACGGTTCCGCCCGGCGCGGGCCTGGGCCTGGCGCTGTCGCCGGCGCTGCTGCAGCGGCCGGACGTCACCATCCGCAGTTCGAAATCGTGAGCGGATCGCGATGCATCTGAACGTGACGCCCGAAACTACGCTGCGCAACGGGGCGCTGACGGCCACGCTGGCGCCGGCTGCCGGCGGACGCGTCACCGGCTTCAGCTCCCGCGCAACCGGGAGCGAACGAATCGACTGGTTGGTGCCGCTCGAGGAGGCCGTCCGCGCCGGCGGTTTCGAATCCACCCAGTGGCCCAAGGCCGGCTGCTATCCCCTGGTTCCGTTCTCGAACCGCATCCGCGATGGCCGCATCGCCGGCACGCAGGGCAGGGTGCAGCTGCCGCTTCATCCGGGGGAAAGGCACGCGCTGCACGGCGTCGGCCAGCAGCGTCCATGGCACCTCGAGCAACATGCAACGGACCGCGCCACCATGACCTATGTCCATGTGCCGGGCGATCACGGCTGGCCATGGGCTTTTCGGGCCGAGCAGGGGGTGGCGCTCGACGCTGCAGGCCTCACGCTGAGCCTGCGGGTCACCAACGACGACCGGGAGCCGATGCCAGGCGGTTGCGGCTTCCATCCTTATTTGCCGGCCCGCTTCGCGCACAGCCTGCAGTTCGATGCGCGCGCCGTCTGGCCGGCGGACGCCGAATTCCTCGCAAGCACGCCGGTGCCTACCGGCCCGGCGGACGACTACGCGTCGGCGAACGCCTTGCCCGATGTCGAATGCACCCGCTACTACGGCGGGTGGGACGGACAGGCGCGGATGGCGGCGGCCGATGGCCTCGCCATCGAACTGCTCGCCAGCTCCGCGCTGCAGCATCTGGTGTTGCATCGACCGGGTCCGGGAACGTACTTCTGCGTGGAACCGGTCTCGCACGTCGCGGACGCTGCCAACCTGGCCGCGGCGCGCGCCGACACGGGCTGGCGGGTGCTCGCGCCCGGCGAGGCGATGACATGCAGCCTGCGCGTCTCCGTCTCTTCTCCGTCGCGGCAGGCCGACGACAACACCCGCGCAACTCCACGAGACCGACGACATGACTGAACCGACAACTCTGCTCAGGACCGCCCTGGACGGCATCTCAGGCATCCTGGTGACGCCCTTCGACGATGCGGACCAGATCGCGCCCGATCGCCTGGGACCCGTGGTCGACCGCGCCATCGAGGCCGGCGTCCATGTGCTGGTGGCCAACGGCAACACCAGCGAGTTCTTCGCCCTGACCATGGCCGAGGCCGAGCGCATGGTGCATGCCGCGGCGGAACATGTCGGTGGCCGCGTGCCCTTGCTGGGTGGCGTGGGGCGCAGCGTCCACGATGCCTGCGCCCTGGCGCGCGCCTCACGCAGGGCCGGCGCCGCGGCCCTGATGGTGCATCAGCTGACGGACCCCTTCGTCGCGCCCAGCGGTGTGGTCACTTATGTGCGCCGGGTTGCCGACGCGGCGGACGGCCTGCCTGTCGTGCTCTACCTGCGTGACGACGCGATCGGCCTGCCGGCGATCGAGGCCCTGTGCCGCATTCCGCAGGTCATCGGCGTGAAATGGGCATCGCCTACGCCCTTGCGCCTGGTGCAGGCCATGGCGCAGGTGGCCGATCGCGGCCTGGCCTGGGTGTGCGGACTGGCCGAGCCCTGGGCCCCGCCGATGTATGCGGTGGGCGCCCGCGGCTTTACCTCGGGGCTGATCAACGTGCGGCCCGACCTGTCCGTGCGCATTCACGCCGCGCTGGCGAAGGGGGATCACCAGCTGGCGATGGAGTTGATCGGCGGCATCGCGGCCTTCGAGGAATTGCGCACGCACGAGCGCAACGGCTCGAACGTGAGCGTGGTGAAAGCGGCGCTGCAATACGCCGGGCGCGACTGCGGTGCGGCCCGGCCGCCCAGCACCTGGCCGCTGCCCGAAGCGGACCTGACGCAGCTCAAGCGGCTGGTCGACGGCTGGAAATAGCATGTGACGCCGCTTCCTCGCCGGTCGACGAAGCGTCGCCCCCGCTGCCCGGACCCAAGGCACGGGTTCGGGACGCGGAGCGCATGGTTTCGCAGGCAGGTCCGCAAACCCGGCTCCGCCGCGCCACAGGCCATGCCCGTCCGCCGAGCGCGAGTCATTTCAGCTTGCTCTTGAGCTTGGTGACATCGTTGGTCGTGACCGGCCGCGCGGTGTTGCCCCAGGACTGGCGCACATAGGTGAGGACCTGCGCGATCTGCACATCCGTCAGCGTGTTGTCGAACCCCGGCATCATTTGCGGCGCGGGTCCGGTTGCCGTTCGAGGACCGCGCCCCCCTTGCACGGCAAGGCGGATGAGCGATGTGGCGTCGTCGCTGAGCACCGATGCATTGCCGGCCAGGCGAGGGAAGGTGCCGGCGATGCCGTTGCCATCCGGCTGATGACACTGCGCGCAGAAAGACCGGTAGACGCGGGCACCCACCGATTCCACGTCGCCGGTGCGGTCGCCCTGCAGCGGTCCCGGCGCAGCCGGACGGTCGGGCGAGTAGGCGCCTTCGGCGCGTCGCGCCGGCAAGGTCTTCAGGTACTTCGCGATCGCGCGCACGTCGGCCTCGGTGAGGTACTGGGTGCTTTGCTCCACTTCCTCGGCCATCGATCCGAAGGCGGTCTTCCCATCGGCGTGGCCGGTGCGAAGGAATCGGGCGATCGATGCCGCGTCCGAGCGCCCGAGGCCGGCCCCCTGCGCGCCCGTGAGGTTCGTCGCGTACCAGTTGTCGTTGACCATGCCGGTGAGAAAGTGCCGTGCGGACTCGTCCTGGCCGCGCTCCTGGTAGGCCAGGCCGCGGGGCGTGTGGCACGAGCCGCAATGGCCGAAGGACTGCACCAGGTAGGCACCGCGGTTCCACTCGGCGTCCTTGTCCGGCTTGTCGACGTAGCGGCCCGACGGCAGGAAGGCGGCCTTCCAGAAGCGCAGCGCCCAACGTTGGTCGAACGGGAACGCAAGCCGGGTCGGCGGCGGTGCGTAGTCGGACGGCGCCACGCCGCGCATCAGGTAGTCGAACAACGCCCGCAGGTCTTCGTCGGTGGCCTTGGTGTACGCGGAGTAGGGCATGGCCGGATACAGGTGCTTTGACCCCGGCGCGGTGCCCTCGTGCATGACGCGCCTGAAGTCGTCGAAGCTGTAGCGCCCGATGCCATGCACCGGATCGGGTGTGATGTTGGTGCTGACGATGGAGCCCAGCGGCGTGGACATCGGCCGTCCACCCGCAAACGGAATGCCGTTGCGCGGCATGGTGTGGCAGCTCGCGCATCCGCCGATGCGGGCCAGGTATTCGCCGCGCGCGAGCGAGCCGGTGACCAGCCCGGCATCGGTCAGGGCCCATGCCGGCACGGTGAGGATGCAGGCGGCAAGCGCTGCCATCCAGGAGCGGGTGCGAAGCATCGTCATGGTGCCCCCGTCGACGGTGTGGCGGTGGCCGCATTTCGTTCGTCGAGCCAGCGCGCCGCCATGGCCAGCGCACTCACCAGGTAGGCGATGCCGCCCGGCACCCACATCACCAGGCCGCCCATCTGCTGGTCCTGCAGCGCGTCGAAGCCGAGCGCCGCCGAGGGCTCGACGTACAGCGGATACCAGAGGCCCGGCGCCAGCGTGAGCAGCGCACCCAGGGCGCCGGTGTGGACCATGGTGGTGAACAGCGACAACATCGCCGCGCCGCCGGGGTGGCGGAAGATGGTCCACCAGAAGAGCAGCGCGCTGGCCAGGAAACTGGTGTGCTGCAAGGTGTGCACGCTCGGGTGCAGCAGCGCGAGCTGGAACAACGCAGGCACGTGCCAGAGCCACAGCGCCGCCGCATGCAACAGCCACGCGCCCGCGGGCGCGGTGATGCCGCGCCAGGCGGCCTTCAAGGGTCGCCAGCGCACGGCGGTGCCGATTGCCTTGCGCCAGCGCGGCGGCAGCGCCCACATCCACGCCCCCAGCGGTCGCCCCAGCACGAGCAGCGGCGCCGCCACGATCATCAGCAATTCATGCTGGATCATGTGCGCCGAGAACAGCGCGCCGCCCAGCGCGTCCAGCGGCGAGACCAGGGCCACCACCAGCAGCGCCCAACCGCCCAGGAAGGCCGCGGCCTGGCGGTCGCGCGGCACGCGCGCGCCGGCACGGGAGCGCCATCGAAGCTGGCGGTAGCCGAGCGCGTAGAGCGCCAGGCTCGCGGCCAGGGCGGAGAGCACGAGCGGATCGAAGCTCCACGAGAGCCAGGAGGGCGGCGGTGCCGATGGATCGATCACGTGCGCGCACGCGATGCCGGGCCACGCCGACGCGGCCCACGCCATGGCCAGCCGTATCGCGTATGCAACGCAGCGCGGCGACCCGCCAAGGCGTTGGCGTGAGGGAGCGAAGGCGGGGGCGTGCATCGTCGTCGAGCCTCAAGCCAGCGGCGCCAGGTAGATGACCGCATAGATCGGCAGCCAGCTTCCCACCACGAAGTACCAGTACAGCGCGTTCTCGCACACGTCGACGAAGCGCTTGCCTTCGAAGGGGCCGGTGAAAAGCAGCACCGCCAGCACCGCGGTGTCGATGGTGTCGGTGATCAGGTGCGTGGTGTGCAACCCCAACAGCAGCCATACCACCGAGCCGTAGGCGTTGAGGTGCCAACTGACATTGAGCGTCGTGAACTCGAGCGCGCGCACGGCCAGGAAGACGACCGCGAAGACGACGCACACCGCCAGCCAGCGCCGTGTGCGGACACGGTCCTGCCGCTCGGCGGCGCGCTTTGCCATCTGGTTGGGCCACAGGCTCAGCAGCAGGATGGCCGTGTTGAGCGTGCCCCAGCGCAGCGCCGGCGGTGCCGCATCGAGGGGCCATGCGGAAGCGACGCCGCGCAGGTAGAAGTACATCATCACGCCGATCGCGAACACCGTGCCCTCGATCAGCATCAGACCCATGGTGCTCCACCACATCAGGCTGCCCTGGCCGAAGGCATAGCTCGGCAGGCCGCGCACGTCGACCACATCGCCCCGGTGTTCGCCGCCTGCCGTCATGGGGACTTCTCCAGGGCCAGCGCCTGCTCCGTCTCCTTGCGGCCGGGCCAGAACCAGCCGATGAGCGCGATCGTGACCGGCAACGCGCCCCATACGACGGCCCATGGCGTGTACATCGAGCCGATGAACAGCACGGTGGTGGCCAGCGCACCCAGGAACGGCCAGGCGGTGGGCTTCGGAAACAGTGGACGGCTCTCGGGTTGCGCGGCCAGCGCGCTCGTGACCAGCACCTCCCTGGCATCGGCCGCGAGACCCGCCACGTGCGAGGGCTGCGCCGGCTGCAGCCACAGCGGCTCGCGACCATGAACCACCGGCAGCGCATCGAAGTTGTGCGGCGGCGGCGGGGAAGACGTGCGCCACTCCAGCGTGCCCGCGCCCCAGGGATCGTCGGGTGCGCCGCGCCCGTGACGCAGGCTCATTGCCACGTTCACCAGAAACACCGCCACGCTCGCCGCGATGGCGAATGCACCCACGGTGGCAGTCATGTTCATGCCGTCCCAGCCGAGCCCGGGCGAATAGCTCCACACACGCCTGGGCATGCCGTGCAGTCCCAGCAGGTGCATCGGAAAGAAGGCCATGTTGAAGCCGACGAAGAACAGCCAGAAATGCCAACGCCCGAGCGTCTCGCCCAGCATGCGGCCGGTGAATTTGGGAAACCAGTAGTAGAGGGCGCCGAACAGCGGGAACACTGCGCCGCCCAGCAGCACATAGTGCAGGTGCGCCACCACGAAGTAGGTGTCGTGCACCTGCAGGTCGAGCGAGACCGAGGCCAGCATCAGCCCCGTCATGCCGCCCGCGATCAGGATGACGAAGAACGCCAGCACGAAATACAGCGGCGTCTTGAAGTCCAGGCGCCCGCTCCACAGCGTGGCGATCCAGCAGAAGATCTGCACCGCCGAAGGCACCGCGATGGCAAGGCTCGCGGCGGTGAAGAAGGCCTTGCCCACCTCGGGCAGGTTGGTGGCGAACATGTGGTGCACCCACAGGCCGAAGGCGAGGAACGCGGTGGCGATCAACGCCAGCACCATGGCCGTGTAGCCAAACACGGGCCGCCGCGTGAAGGTCGCGATGATCGACGAAATGAAGCCCAGCGGCGGAATGAAGATCAGGTACACCTCCGGGTGCCCGAAGAACCAGAACAGGTGCTGCCACAGCAGCACGTCGCCACCGCGCGCGGGGTTGTAGAAATGCGTGCCCACCAGGCGGTCGAGGATCAGCGCCGTGCTGCCCAGCATGACCGACGGCATGGCGAACAGCACCATGAATTGCGTGACCAGCGTCGCCCACACGAACAGCGGCATCCGGCCCAGCGTCATGCCGGGCGCGCGCATCTTGAAGATCGTGGTGATCAGCACGATGGCCACCAGCAGCGCGGACAGTTCGGTGAAGGTGATCATCTGGGCCCAGATGTCCACGCCCTTGCCCGGCGCGTAGTCGGAAGACGCCAGCGGCACGTAGCTGAACCAGCCCGTGTTCGGCCCCGACCCGACCGCGAAGCCCGCATAGAGAAACGCCCCGCCCATCACGAACACCCAGAAGGCGAACGCGTTCATGCGTGGAAATGCCACGCTGCGCGCACCGATCATCAGCGGCACCAGGTACATCGCCACGGCCTGCATCACCGGCACCGCGAAGAGAAACATCATGGTGGTGCCGTGCATGGTGAACAGCTGGTTGTAGAGCTCGGGGCTCACCAGCCGCAGGCCGGGGCGCGCGAGTTGCAGCCGCATCGCCAGCGCAAGGACGCCGCCCAGAAGGAAGAACACGAAGGTCGCGGCGATGAAGCGCCGCGCAATGGTCTTGTGGTCGATGGCGCGCAGGCTGCCGAGCCATCCCGGCGGATCGCTCCAGGTGGCGCGCAGGGCCTGGAGCACCTGGGCATCGGCCTGCGGTCCGTCCAGAAGCGGCGGGGCGGCGCTCATCGCAGGCCCCGGAGGTAGGCGACCAGCGCGCGAACGTCGTCCGGCGGCAGCTTGCTCGACGGCATGGTGCTTCCCGCTTTCAGGGACTGGGGATCGACGATCCAGGCGGCGAGTTTCGCCGGCTCGTTCGCCACCGTTCCTGCCGCAAGCAGCGAACGGCTTCCCACATGCGTGAGGTCGGGGCCCAGCGTGCCCATGGCCCCGGTGCCGCGCACGCTGTGGCACTGTGCGCAGTTGGACGAGAGAAAAAGCTGCCGGCCGCGGATGGCGTCCTGCCCCGACGGCTCGGCCGCCGGCAACTGCTGTCCCGCGCGCCACTGCGCATAGGCCTCGGGCGCGTCGGCGCTCACGCTGAAAGCCATCAGCGCATGCTGCAGTCCGCAGAACTCCGCGCACTCGCCGCGGTAGGTGCCGGTCTTGTCGGCGCGCAGCATCAGTTGCGTGCTGCGCCCGGGCAGCATGTCCTTCTTGCCGTGCAGGCTCGGTACCCAGAAGGTGTGGATCACGTCGGTGCTCTTGAGCGTCACGATCACCGGCTTGCCGACCGGCACGTGCAGTTCGCTGGAGACCGCGAACTCCGGCCTGCCTTGCGCGTCGAGGTATCGCGCCTCCCACCACCACTGCTGGGCCGTCATCTCGATGTGCAACGCGTCCGCCACGGGCAGGCGCGAGAGCGCGCGATCGGTCCACATGTCCGCGACCAGCAGCGCGACGAGCAGCCCGGTGGAGCCGACGGTGGCCCAGGTGGTCCAGCGCCGCGCGGTGCGCTCGGGGCCGAGTGCGTGCGATGCCTGGGGTGGGGCACTCGCCGAGGCCCGGGGAGCGCGGACCAAGGCGACGAGAAGCGCCACCAGGATCGCGGCGAAGACGCCCATGCAGATCCAAAGGGTCAGCTGCCACAGGTCGTGGATGCGCGCGGCCTGCGCGCCGGCGGGACGCAGCGCACTGTGGGCGGCCGGCCCCGAGAGGAATGCAGCCGCTTGCACCAGCGAGTCAGCCGCCGCATCGGTGCCTGAACCAGAGAACCATTCGATGAGAAAGCGGGCGCGAAACACCTGGGTCCTTCGTCGTGATGCGCTGCTTTTAGCAAGGAGTGCGGCGCTTGCCAATCGGCTGCGCTCGCAAAGCCGCGTCATCGCCAGCCGGGTGGCCGCAGCCGCGTACAAGCTGCTCGCACAACGTGTCTGCGCCCGCACCTACACGCTGGCGTCCCGCGGCTCTTAGCGTCGAAAAAACATAACAGAGCCGGAGCACTTCGTGACCGACAAAACGCATTTCGACCCCTACACCCATGCGGCGGGTGGATGGGGATCCCTGAAAGCCGTGGGCACTTATCTGCTGCGCGAGCGCATTCCCATTGCCGGCCCGCTGGCGCTGTGGAAGCAGAACAAGCCGGGCGGCTTCGCATGCGTGAGTTGCGCCTGGGCCAAGCCCGAGCACCCGCATCCGGCCGAGTTCTGCGAGAACGGTGCCAAGGCCACGGCCTGGGAGCTGACGGCCAAGCGGCTTCCGGCTGCATTCTTCAAGGAGCACGCCGTCACCGAACTTCTCGGCTGGGCCGATCACGACCTGGAAGCCGGAGGACGCCTGACGGTGCCGATGAAGTGGGACGCGCAGAGCGATCGCTACCTCGAGGTGTCCTGGGCGCAGGCGTTCGAAGGCATCGGCGCCGAGTTGAAGGCGCTGCATGCGCAGGACCCATCGTCGGTGGTCTTCTACGCCTCGGGGCGCGCGTCGCTCGAAACCAGCTACATGTACCAATTGCTGGCAAGGCTCTACGGCAACAACAACCTGCCCGACAGCTCCAACATGTGCCACGAAAGTACTTCGGTGGCACTGCCCGAGACCATCGGCGTGCCGGTGGGCACGGTGCATCTGGACGACTTCGAACAGTGCGATGCCATCTTCATCTTCGGGCAGAACACCGGCGTCAGCAGTCCGCGCATGCTGCACCAGCTGCAGGACGCGCGCCGGCGCGGCGTGCCCATCGTCACCTTCAATCCGCTGCGCGAGCGGGGGCTGGTGGAGTTCGTCAATCCGCAGTCGCCGCCGGAGATGCTGACGCCCGCCCACACCGAGGTCAGCACCCAGTACCTGCAAGTCAAGAACGGCGGCGACCTGGCGGCGCTCAGCGGCTTGTGCAAGGCATTGATCGAGGCCGACGACCTCGCGAAGACCGAGGGGCGCGCGCGCGTACTGGACGCGGCATTCATCGCCGAGCACACGCAGGGCTTCGAAGCGTTCGCAGCGTCGATGCGGCAGACGGGCTGGGCGCAGATCGAGGCGGAATCGGGGCTGTCGCGCGAGGCGCTGGAAACCGCGGCCACCACTTTCGCCAACGCCCGGGCGGTCATCGGCATCTACGGCATGGGCCTGACCCAGCATCGCAAGGGCGTGGAGAACGTGCAGATGGTGTCCAACCTGCTGCTGCTGGGCGGGCACATCGGACGGCCCGGCGCGGGCATCTGTCCGGTGCGCGGCCATTCGAACGTTCAGGGGCAGCGTACTGTCGGCATCACCGAAAAGCCCGAACTGGCGCCGCTGGACAAGCTCGCGGAACTCTACGGCTTCGAGCCGCCGCGCGAGAAGGGGCTCACCACGGTGGAGACCTGCGAGGGTGTGCTGGCGGGGCGAGTGCGCGCATTCGTCGGGCTCGGCGGGAATTTCGTGCGCGCGGTGCCCGACACCGACCGGATCGAGCCGGCCTGGCGCCAGCTGCGGCTCACGGTGCACGTGGCAACCAAGCTCAACCGCAGCCATCTCGTGCACGGCGAGGTGTCGTACCTGCTGCCGTGCCTGGGGCGCATCGAGATCGATCGCCAGGCCGGCGGCGAACAGACCGTGACGATGGAAGATTCGACCGGCGTGATGCATGCCTCCAGGGGCGTGGCGCAGCCTGCGGCGGACACGCTGCTGTCGGAGCCGGCCATCGTCGCGGGCATCGCCAAGGCGACGCTCGCGGACAACCCCCGCGTGCCATGGGACGGCTGGGTGTCCGACTACGCGCTGGTGCGCGACCACATCGCGCAGGCGCTGCCCGAGATCTTTCATGACTTCAACAAGCGGCTCGCCGCGCCGGGCGGATTTCCGCGCCCGCTCGCCGCCAGGGAGCGGGTGTGGAAGACCCCGACGGGCAAGGCCAACTTCAAGGGCTTCGGCAACCTGCATGCCGACCCCGACATGCCCGAGGACGGCGCCGACGTGCTGCGCCTGATGACGCTGCGCAGCGACGACCAGTTCAACACCACCATCTACAGCCTGGACGATCGCTTCAGGGGCATCTACGGAACGCGGCGCGTGCTGCTGATGAACCGCGACGACATGGCAAGGCTGGGCGTGCACGAGGGCGAGATGGTCGATGTGGCGACCGCGACCGTGGACGATCACCCGCGCACGGTGCACGGTCTGCGCGTGACCCCGTTCGACATTCCGTCGGGGTGTGCGGCCGGCTACTACCCGGAATGCAATCCTTTGATACCGCTGTCGCACCATGCCGAGAAGAGCCAGGTGCCCGCAGCCAAGGCGATCCCCGTGCGCCTGCGGGCTCGGGTCCAGGCTTAGGCAAGCGCGAAACCGAGGAGGATGCCGCTCACTCGCACGGTGTATCCGCGCGAGATCCGGAGATCACTCGGTGCGCAAAGCCCTTCGGCTCGCATCCACGCACCGGCCAGCCAAGCCGATGCGGAACTGTGCAGCGGCATCGTTGCCAGGCTCGACGCGGACGAAACCCGTCTTAGGGCCCGCATCCCGCTGACCGATTGTTTGCCGTTCATCGGAAATAGCGGCCGGCGCGGGCCTCCTTCGGGCGCTCAAGCTCTCCCTGCGGTGTACGCTAGGCTGTCACGGCCTTGTTCGGGGGTCGCCAGCTTGCCTTGAGTGTGTTCGCCGCCAGTGCGACCGCGACCACCTCCGACCCGGATACCTATATGCAAAAACCTGCTCTTTCAGCGCCGCAAGTTGCAGGCATCCTCGTCGGACTGCTCGGCGCGGCCGCGGCCACGCGCTGGATTTTTCAGGTCGACGCCATCGCGCATCTCATCCCTGGCTCCGAGCAGATGGGTATCGTCAATCCACTGCTGTTCATCGCGGTCGGCATCTGCTTCTTCAACGCCACGCTGCCGCAAAAATCGGGCGGCTGGCTCACTCGACTCTCGGCGATCTGCATCGCCGCCCTGATCGCGCTGCCCCTGGCATACCTGTTCGAAAGCGCGGCCGGCATCGGGCTGGGGGTCGACTTTGTCCGCGCGGGCACCATTCCCACGGCCGCCAATCCACATCCCGGGCGACTGTCCCCGAACGCCAGCCTGGCGTTCCTGCTCACCGGCGTCGCCTTCTGGCTGCATCGACGACGATCCACCCGCATCGGCGAGTTCATCTTCCTCACGTCGGTCCTGGCAGTTTCCATCATCGGCCTGGGCGCCCTGGTCGGCTACTTCGTGGGCCTGGAGGCGCTGTACCAGGTGGCGAGCTTCAACCGGATGCTGCCGGTCACCGCGCTCGGAATTTCGGTCGTCGGCGGCGGCTTGTGGATGCTTCGCGAAGCGTCTCAGGCGTTCGACCGCGAAGCACTGGAAAAGAGTGAGGGGCGCATCAAGCGGCGCTCGCTCGCAGTCATCATCTTCGTCGCGCTGGCGGGCGGCGTGGCGGGTTTCGCGGTAATGCGCGACACGTTCGAGCAGTCGATTTCGCAAAACATGTTGCTCACCGCCACGACGAACGCGACATCGCTCGGCCACGCCGTCGATGTGGGCCTGTGGTTGCCTCGCACTGTGGCCACGCGGCCGACCGTGCGCCAGACCCTGGAGAAACTCGGCAAGGCGCCCGGCGACGCTGCCGCCAAGGACTTCCTGCAGACGATCGCCGACAGCCTCCTGACCGCCGACTTGACGGGCCTGGAGATCTTCGATGCGAACGGCGTGCGCCTGGTCCAGGCTGGAGTGACGGTGCGTGCACAGGCGCAGATCGTTCAGCGCCTGGCGAATGCGGGGCAGACCGCCTTCCTGGCCTGGAAAGACGGTTATGTGCTCCTCACCGAAAACGATGTGCTCGTCGATGGCCGGATGATGGGGCGGATGTTCACCGAGCAGCGACTGCCGCTGTTCGACAGCCTCCTGGCGGACGTTCGAGCCTCCAGTGATACGTCCGACGTCGCGATCTGCGGGCGCGACAACGACAAGCTGGTCTGTGCGCCGAATCGGTTCCGGCCGTCCGGGTTCGATCTGCCGATGTTCGACGCGGCTGGCGGTGCTGCCCTTCCTGTGGCGAGAGCGCTGCTCGGTGAACGTGGCGTGCAATTCCTCAAGGACAGGCGTGGCGTCAACATCCTGTCGGCCTTCACGCCGGTCAAGAATTTCGGGCTCGGTCTGGCGATCAGGACCGATGTCGACACGCTCTATGCGCCGCTGCGAGCGCGCCTGAAGCTCCTGATCCTGGCGCTCGCCGGCATCGTCGCGCTGGCCATCTATGCCCAACACAGCCAGGTCAGGCCGGTGCTCGGGCAATTGGTCGCGAGCGAGCAGCGAGTCAAAGCCATCGTCGAGGACCAATCCGAACTCGTGTCGCTCGCGATGCCCGATGGCGAACTGACCTACGTCAACCCGGCCTACGCGAGGCATTTCGGGCTGACGCCCGCGGTGATGACGGGCGTGAACCTGTTCGACTACATCGAGCCTGCGGATCGTGCGGTCGTTCGGCAGGTCGTTGCGCAAGTCCTGTCGACGGGCACGACAACGACCAGCGAGAACCGCATGACGGCTGTCAATGGCGCCGAGCGCTGGGTCGCCTGGACCAACAGCCTGCAGCGCGATCCCTCGGGCGAACCGATGCTTCATTCGGTCGGCCGCGACGTGACCGAGCGCAAGCAGACGGAACTGGCCTTGCGTGCCAGCCAGGAACTCCTGACGGAGAAGTCGGCGCTCCTGGAAGCCACCCTTGAGCGAATGGAACAAGGCGTGATGATGGTCAACGCCGCGCGGGTGGTGGAGGTTTGCAACCGGCGTGCGATCGAACTGCTGGACCTGCCGAAAGAGCTGATGGCGTCCAAACCGACGTTTGAAGCGGTGCTCGCCTACCAGTGGGCCACCGACGAGTTCGTCCACACGCCGCAGGACGTGCAGGAGTTCGTTCGCCAGGGGGGCATCCTGGATCGTCCGCACAGCTACGACCGCAAGCGCCCGGATGGCCGCACGATCGAGATTCACAGCGTGCCGATCGAGGGCGGCGGCGTACTGCGAACGTACACGGACGTGACCGAGCGCAAGCTGGCCGAAGGCGCCCTGCGCGCGCTCACCGCGATATTCGACGCGACGACCGACTATGTGGTGCAGCTCGACATGAAGGGCCGAATCACCTACATGAACCCCGCCGCACGCCTTCGCACCGGCGTGGCTCCGGACGCATCGCTCGAGCACCGGACGCTGGAGGATTTCAATCCGCCGCAAACGCTCGACAGATTCCTCTCGGAGGTCTGGCCGGCTGCGGTGGCCACCGGCGTCTGGGTGGGCGAGTCGATGGTCTGGGATGCTGCGCGGCGCGAGTTTCCGGTGAGCCACATCGTCATCGCCCACCGCGACAAGGAGGGCAGGGTCGAATATTTCTCGGCCCTCATGCGCGACATCTCGGCTGCCAAGGCGGCGGAACAGGCAGTGCGCGACAGCGAACACCGCCTGCGCATGGTGACCGACCATTTGCCGGTGCTGATTTCCTATCTCGACCGCGATTTGCGGTTCCGCTTCCTCAACCGGACCTACCAGGCGTGGTTTGGCGAGGAGGCCGCACCGCAGATCGGGACCAGCGTGCAGGCGTTCTATGGCGAGCAGGCCTGGGTGCAAATCGAACCCCACTTGCGAGCCGCCCTGGCCGGCCAGGACGTTGCCTATGACCGAGAAATGGTGCGCCCCGATGGTGGTCGGCGCCATGTGCAAGTCACGGTCGTCCCGGACCGGGACGAGCAGGGTACGGTCGTGGGGCTGTACACCCTCATCCACGACGTGACCTCGTTCCGCGAAGCGCAACAAGCGCTTCAGGAGAGCGAGGCGCGCGTGCGCACGGTGGCCGATGTGCTGCCGATGCGAGTGGCCTACATCGACTCCGACGAGCGCTACCGCTTCAACAATCTCGCCTACGAGCGCGGCTTCGGCAGATCGCGCCAGGAAATCTACGGGCAGACCGTTCGTGCGCTGTTGGGCGACGCAGCCTACAAGTCGGTCGAGCCTCATATCCGCAGCGCGCTGCGCGGAGAGGCGGTCACGTTCCAGAGCGAGATCGCCAGCGGAGACAGCCGTGTCTACTACGAGGCCCAGTACATCCCGCAACTGGCGGCCGACGGCAGCACCGTGCTGGGCTTCCACGCGGTCGTCAGCGACATCACGCGTCAGAAGGTCGAAGAGAGACGGCTGACCGAACTGGCACGCGTGGACCCTCTCACGGGCGTCATCAACCGCGCTGGCTTCGAGTTGCGCGTGGCCGAGGCAATGGAGCGCTGTCGTGCCACGGGCGCACTGATGGCGCTCCTGTACCTCGACATCGACCGATTCAAGCAGATCAACGACCGGTACGGACACAACGCGGGCGACGCACTGCTGCGGGCATTTTCCGGCCGGCTGTCGCAGACGCTGCGCTCCAGCGATACCGTCGCCCGTCTCGGGGGCGACGAGTTCACGGTGATCATGGAAGGCTTGCCGCGGAAAGAAATAGCGTCGGCCGCCGCCGCCAAGATCGTCGAGGCCATGAACACGCCATTCGTCATCGACCAGCAGACGGTCAACGTCACCGCGAGCATCGGTCTCGCGTTCTATCAGGGAGGCGCCACGACCGTCGAGGGGCTGGTCGAGCAGGCGGATGCAATGCTCTACCAGGCCAAGGGAGCAGGCCGCAACAACGTCCAGGTGGCGCTTCGGTAAGCAACAGGATGGACGCCCCCCGTAATGGCATCAACGTGCCGCCGCGGAAGTGCACCAACCTCCTGAACCGCGCTATCTGGTCAGATGCTGCAGGGCGCCTATCCCTGCGCGACCGCCCGTATCCGAGCCTCAAGTTCCTGTGCTTCCTCTCCTGGGAGGTCCGCTATCGATACGGCGCCAAGTTGGTCGAGGTGAGGGCAGGGAGACTCGCTGCAGTCGATGCAACCGCGCTGCATGGGATCGAAGCCATTCAGAACGGCCCAGTGTCCTGCCTGTCGGTGGTTTTCACGCTACGCGAGTGAGCGATGAGGTGCCATCGTGCCTCGCAATGCCCTGGAGTCCACCACCAGATCTGAGACTTAGTCGGCGAGCCGCTGCATACGGAACTCGCCCCCTTCGTACAGCACGAGCGCGACCACCTTGCCGTCGACATCGCGCTCGAACTGCAGTTGGCTGCGCCCGTCTCGTAGGCAAAGCGATCAGGTCGACCTGCTACGGGGAGGCGGGGCGGGGCCGGACCGCCCGCGTTGAAGCGAATGCCTCATGCGGGCAGGCATCTAGTTGATGATCTCGCCCATGCCCTCCTGGACGCGGCGCCTGAGTTCCCGAACAAACTCGGCATCGAACGGCTCCCAGCACTGGAGCTCACCGGTGACCTTCAAGGGGTGCCGGCTTCTGTACGAGCGTGTCGGGTTTCCAGGGAATTTCTTGTCTGTCACGTTGGGATCGTTCTCGAAGTCTCCCGTCGGCTCGACGACGTAGACCCGTGGTTTGCCGGCACCTTTGGCGATCTCGGCGGCCAGGCCCGCTCCCTTGCTCAGGGCCGTGAAGTAGATGTGGTTCATCACCAGGCCGTCCTTGTAGTTGGACGTGAATCCCGCGGTGAGCAGGTCGCCCACGCGCAGATCCGCCTTGGTGCCGTGAAAGAAGGGGCCGGAATCCAGGACTGTCATAGAAATTGGAGAGGGTCGCTAGGGGTCGAAGGGGAGAGTGCATCAGGTTTTCGTGGCGCCACTGCGCGGCTGGGCGCCGGTCCGGCTGAACAGACCATCGATGTAGATGTCCAAGTGCCGGTGAGCGATCGCGCGTTCCTGGCTGATCGCAGGCTACTGGCTCGGCGATAAAAGAATGTGGTCGTTGGATTGCACCGACTGTGGATTTCCGAGCTCGATTGACCCACAGTCCATCGAGCGTCGATTTGTTGACATGTCCTTCCTGAGCATTGTCATCAGGCAGGTTGAGTGCTGCATGCCGATCAACGTCTCACGGAAAACTGCGCACTTCGAGATGGAAATCAACACACCAAGGGGCAGCGGAAAGTTATTCGCCCTTTGCCGTTGGCGCTTCCGTGTGCATGACACATCGCCAGGCATCGCCGTCATGGATCCATGTCGACGTGTCCGTCATTTGCTGCTCCACCTTTTCGGACTTTCCTCTCGGCGACAGAATCTGATGGACTTTGTAGCTCAGGACGGCGACTCCATCGCTGGGGAAGGTGGCCTCCATCTCGCTCAGCCTGAACGATTTGACGACCATGCTTCCTTGCTCTGCCATCTTTCGATAGCCGGCATGGTCAAACTTCATCGAGCCATGAGCGCTCACCATGAAGGCTGGCTCATACAACAACTCGATGGCCGTGTCCGTGTCGGTGTCCACCATCGACTGCCAGAATTTCTTTTCAAGAGCGAAGAGCTCTCGGCTGTTGTCTTGCATGGGCGTCTCCTGATGCTTTGGGAAGGCAACGGTCGAGCCGCCATGGATTCTGCGATGCAGGGGCATCTGCAGAGTCACGGTCAGCTACTTCCTACGAAATCGCGACGCGCAGGCGTGTCACAAGAGCGGCTTTACGCCTGCCTTCCGCTCGTGCAGCTGCAGTCCACCAGTCTCGGCCGGGGGCCGGAGTTCGCTTTGTGGCGCAACGCGTGGAGAATGCGAGATGACCTCCCCAATCTCTGCTTCTCTCGCCCCGGACCCTCTCGCCGTTCTCCGCGAGGTGGCCCGCATGGATCTGTCTCTCGGCATCGCCATCAGCCAAAGCCTGGGCCGACCCGTTGCCGAGGATCTGGCGGAACTGCGCGCGCGGGGCTACGTCCGGGAAGTTTCCAGCCCCCGGCACGACGGGACGCCGGGGCACCTGCACACGATCACGGTGCAAGGGCGCGAGGCGCTGCAAAGGCAGGACGCGCAGAGCCCGTCCGCGCCCGTGCCAACCCTCGGACCCAGGCCTCCACTGCGCCGCGAAACCTACACCGGCAGCGAGTTGCGCCCCTTCACCGGACGCGCGGGATCGATGGATGCGCTGAAGTACCCGAGCCGAGTCGGTAGCCAGTTGCGCTATCCCGGCGACGATGGCAGCGAACCTGCCCGCGGGGACATACAGCCACCGCGCAAGACCTGAGCCCAGCGGAGCGCCCGTTGCATCCGCGGCCGCATCGCGCAAATGCCCGTATCGCAGACCGGGCGGCGCTGTTGTCACAGGCGCTCGCTGAGCCTGGCTTTCCAGGCCGCTGAAGATCCTGGAAGGCATGGTGATCCCCCGTGCTGTCGGTACCTGGCTTCAGGCCACGTGCAGGTACCTGAAGAAGTACCGACAAATTACGAAGATTCGATGCTGCGGCCCGACATCGCGAGAGGCAAAGAAAAACCCGCCACCTCTGTGAGAGGTGCGAGTTCTGAGGCAGCGTAAAGCTGCACGAAATGAGGGATTGGCCTGCCCGGAGGGGATCGAACCCCCGACAACCTGCTTAGAAGGCAGGTGCTCTATCCAACTGAGCTACGGGCAGAGATTCCGGGCCGGACAGAAGCAAAAAGACGAATACCGAAGAAAACTTGGTCGGGGCGAAAGGATTCGAACCTTCGACCCTCTGGTCCCAAACCAGATGCGCTACCAGGCTGCGCTACACCCCGACAAGCCCTCGATTCTAGCCCGGATATCGACCGGTTCCGGATTTTCTCAACGTTTCTCGTACTGAGTCTTGCCGAAAAGAATCTCGCGCTCCTTGTCGCCGGTGATCGGCTGGCGCAGATCGGCCAGCACTTTCACGCCGCGCTGCACGGCCGAACGCGCGGCGATGCCGTCGAACCAGGCCTTCAGGTGCGGGAAGTCGGTGAGGGTGATGCCCTGGTTTTCCCAGCTGCGCAGCCACGGGAAGATGGCGATGTCGGCAATCGAATAGCTCTTCCCCGCAATGAACTTCGTCTTCGACAGCTGCTTGTCGATCACGCCGTAGATGCGCTTGGCCTCGTTGGTGTAGCGGTCGATCGCGTAGGCGATCTTCTCGGGCGCGTACAGGCGGAAGTGATGCGCCTGGCCGAGCATGGGGCCGACGCCGCCCATCTGGAACATGAGCCACTGCAGCACGTCGTAGCGTTCGCGGTCGCCGGTGGGCAGGAACTTGCCGGTCTTGCCTGCGAGGTAGACCAGGATCGCGCCCGACTCGAAGAGCGAGATCGGCTTGCCGTCCGGACCGTCGGGGTCGGTGATGGCGGGGATCTTGTTGTTGGGGCTGATCTGCAGGAACTCGGGCGCGAACTGGTCGCCCTTGCCGATGTTCACGGGGTGCGCGCGGTAGGGCAGGCCGCACTCCTCCAGCATGACGTGAACCTTGTGGCCGTTGGGCGTGGGCCAGGAATAGACCTCGATGGGCGATGCGGGCATGTCTCGGGCTCCGGAGGAGGAATGTGAAGGGAGAGAGTCAGCATATCCGCGCGGATCCAAACCCGTACCGGCACGGGAATTCGCCTTGCGGCAGCCTTTTTCAGCCCACCTGCAACTGGTGCGTGTTGCACCACATCCAGTCTTCGCCGGGCTCCAGGGACTGGATGACCGGATGCCCTTCGGCCTGCGAATGCCGCGTGGCATGACGGTTCTTCGACGAGTCGCAGCAGCCCACGTGGCCGCAGTGCACGCACAGGCGCAAGTGGACCCAGGTGTCGCCGGTCTTCAGGCAGTCCTCGCAGCCCCGCTGCGTGTGAGGTTGCGCGATGGAGGAGGGCACGTGATCGCAGGCTTTGATGGGCACCGAAGAACTCCTTGATATCTGATTGATGGGTCAGGCCACGGCCGTCGTCTGAGACAGATGTTGATGGATCAGCGCCACCGCCGCAGCGCCTTCGCCGATCGCCCCGCCCACGCGCTTGACCGAACCCGAGCGCACGTCGCCCACCGCGAACACGCCCGGCACGCTGGATTCGAGCGCCGTGGCCGGCCGCGCCGGAAAGCCGCTGCTCGCCGCCGTGCCGGTCATCACGAATCCGTGCTTGTCGACCGCGACGCCGCAGCCTTCGAGCCACGAGGTTTCGGGCTCGGCGCCGACAAACAGGAAGATATTGCGGGCCGGGCAATCGTGCTCGTTGCCGCTGGTGTGACAGCGCCATGTCGCGCCCGTGAGGCCTTCGTCGGAACTGCCGTGCAGCCGCACTAGTTCGGTGTGCGGTTGCAGCGAAATGTTGGGCGTGGCCTCGATGCGGTCGATGAGATAGCGCGACATGCTGGCCGCCAGCGACGGCCCGCGCACCAGCACGTTCACCTTGGCCGCATGGCGCGACAGGAACACCGCCGCCTGGCCCGCCGAATTGCCGCCGCCCACCAGCGCTACTTCCTGCTGCGAGCAGATCTTGGCTTCGATGGCCGAGGCCCAGTACCAGATGCCGCGGCCTTCGAATTCCGCGAGGCGCGGAACGTCGGGGCGCCGATAGCGCGCGCCGCTTGCAATGACCACCGTGCGCGCATGGATCGTGCGGCCGTCGGCCAGAGCGATGCCGAGGCTTTCGCGCTCGTTCTCGCGCGAGCAGTCCAGCGACACGACCTTCGCCGGGATCAGCATCTCGACACCGAACTTCTGCGCCTGCACAAAAGCCCGGCCTGCCAGCGCCTGGCCCGAGATGCCGGTCGGAAAACCCAGGTAGTTCTCGATGCGCGCGCTGGCGCCGGCCTGGCCGCCGAAGGCGCGGCAGTCGAGCACGATCACGCGCAGGCCTTCGGAGGCGGCGTACACCGCGGTGGCGAGGCCGGCCGGCCCGGCGCCGACCACGGCCACGTCGAACAGCTCGTTGTGCTCGACGGTGTCGACCATGCCGAGGCAGCGGGCCAGCGCATCTTCGGCCGGGTTCACCAGCACCGAGCCGTCGGGGCACACCGCCAGCAGCTGGCAGGTGCCGTACTGTTCCAGCAGCGCGGCGGCGTCGGGGTCTTCGGCCGCATCGACCAGGTGATAGGGATAGCCGTTGCGGCGTAGGAAGTTCTCCAGCCGCGCCATGTCGGCCGACTGCGGCTTGCCGATCAGCACCGGCCCGCTGGCGCCGGATTCGATCAGCGCCACGCGCCGCAGGATCAGCGCGCGGGTGATGCGTTCGCCAAGATCGGCTTCGGCGACCAGCAACGCGCGCAGTTGCTGCGGCGAGACGAGCAGCGCCTCGACATCTTCATCGGCGTGGCCGTCGACCAGGGCAGGGCGGCCGCTCAATTGGCCGACCTCGGCCAGGAATTCGCCGGGGCCCTGCCGCACGATCGGCACCACGCGGCCAAGGCCGTCGCGCTGCGTGACGGCGACCACGCCCTTGAGCAGCACGAACATGCCGGGGCCGGTTTCGCCTGCGGTGAAGAGGCGTTCGCCGCGTGCGAATTGCTGCACGCTGCCGAAGCGCGCGATGCGCGCAATCTCGGTGTCGCTGAGGACGGGGAAGGTCTGGTGAAAACGGCTGCTGTCGGTGCCGGCTGCTGCGGTGGCCATGTGTCCAAACTCCATGTCGCGGTTGGAATGCATTAGACGACGAAGTGTGCCAAATCGGCTGTAACACCGTCATGCGTCTGCCATGTTCCTGACACGCCGGCTTCATCGCAGGTGCGGAGACTCCCTCGGCAGAAAGGGTTCCCCATGAAAGAACTGCCCAACCCGACGTTTCCGCTCTCGCAGCTCGGGCTGCGCGCGGCCTTGTGGCCTGCGCCCACGGTCGCTGCTGCTGGTGTTTCGACTGCAGCCCGCGTGTCGGTGCCGCAGGCACCCGCCGTCATTCTTCCCCCGCCCGTCGAAGCCAAGCAGGGCATCACGGTCGGCTGGGCCCGCCACCTGGACGACGTGCGCGCCGCGCAGCGCCTGCGCTACGACGTGTTCGTCGGCGAAATGGGCGCCCGGGTCTCCTCCCCGCTGGCCGGCCACGACATCGACCTGTTCGACGATTTCTGCGAACACCTGCTGGTGCGCAACGAGCTCACCCGGCAGGTTATCGGCACCTACCGCGTGCTCACGCCGGCCCAGGCGCGCCGCGTCGGCAGCACCTACAGCGACACCGAGTTCGACCTGACCCGCCTGCGCGACCTGCGCGAGCGCATGGTGGAGCTGGGCCGCAGCTGCGTGCATCCCGAGCACCGCCAGGGCGGGGTGATCCTCGCGCTGTGGGGTGCGCTCGCCGGCTTCATGCACCGCAACAAGCTGGACACCATGATCGGCTGCGCGAGCATTCCGATGTCGCACAACGGCGTGACCAACGGCGACGCGGCCGCCAGCATCTGGCGCCAGGTGTCGGCCAGCCAAATGGCGCCGATCCAGTACCAGGTGCAGCCGCGCCTGCCGCTGCCGGTCGAGCGTCTGGACAGCACCCTCGACGTGGAGCCGCCGGCGCTCATCAAGGGTTACCTGCGCCTGGGCGCCAAGGTGCTGGGCGCACCGGCCTGGGACCCGGACTTCAACGCCGCCGACCTGCCGATGCTGATGCGCATCGACGATCTGCCGGCACGCTACCGCAAGCACTTTCTCGGCGCATGACACCGGCGGCCGTCCATCCCGCCGACGGCCCGCCCGCCCTCTCTCCGGGCATGATGGAGCCGCACAGGGCAGAAGTGACGACGTCACGCGAGTGTCATTTGAGTGTCACAAATGATGTCGACACTGTCATATTTCCGCCTACGCGTGCTCCTGTGTCCCTTGCTCCAGAATCAGTGTCCATGTCACCAGCCCCCGCAGACCGGTCGCTCGCCGTCGCGGCGCCCACGTTCACCCTGCTTGACCGGGATCACAGCATCCTGTCGTTCAACGAGCGCGTGCTCGACTGGGCCCGCAGGCCCGAGGTCCCGCTGATCGAGCGCCTTCGCTACCTGTGCATCGTGTCTTCCAACCTCGACGAGTTCTTCGAGGTCCGCGCCGCGCCGCACCTGATTGCCGGCAGCGCCGGCGACCAGAAGGGCACCTACACCGTCGATTCGTTCGAGCAGTTGGCCGAGGCGGCGCACAAGCTGGTGGCGCGCCAGTACGCGCTCTACAACGACGAGTTGATGCCCACCTTCGCGACGCACGGCATCCACATCATTTCTCATGGCGAGCGCAACCCGGCGCAGCGCAAATGGGTGAGCGAGTATTTCGAGCGTGAAGTGCGCCCGCTGCTGATTCCCGTCGGCCTGGACCCGGCGCATCCGTTCCCGCAGGTGGCCAACAAGTCGCTCAACTTCATCGTGCGCCTGGGCGGCAAGGACGCCTTCGGGCGCGAGAACCCGATCCAGATCGTCAAGCTGCCGCGCGTGCTGCCGCGACTGATCCGCATGCCGGCCAAGGTGTCGGACGGCAAGACGCTGTTCGTGGCGCTGTCGAGCGTGGTGCGAGCCCATCTGTCGAGCATGTTCCCGGGCCGCGACGTGGGCGACTTCTCGCAGTTCCGTGTCACGCGGCACTCCGATCTTGCGGTCGACGAAGAAGATGTGAAGAACCTGCGCACCGCGCTGCGCCAGGGCCTGCAGCACCGCCACTATGGGCAGGCCGTGCGCCTGGAGGTGTCGGCCAGCTGCGCCGAATCGCTCGCGAGCTTCCTCCTGGCGCAGTTCAACCTGCCGCCCGAATCGCTGTACCGCGTGCACGGGCCGGTGAACCTGGCGCGGCTCACACAACTGATCGACCTGATCGACGAGCCGCAGCTGCGCTTCGCGCCGTATTCGGCGTCGTTTCCCGTCACGCTGTCACCCGCCCAGTCGTTCTTCGAGCGCCTGCAGCGCGGTGACGTGCTCATCCACCAGCCCTTCGAGAGCTTCGACGGCGTGCTCGCCTTCCTGCGCGAAGCGGTGCTGGATCCGCAGGTGCTGGCCATCAAGCAGACCATCTACCGCACCGGCGCCGACTCCGAGCTGATGGACCTGCTGCGCGAAGCCGTGCGCCGCGGCAAGGAAGTCACGGTGGTGGTGGAGTTGAAGGCGCGCTTCGACGAAGAGGCCAACATCAACTGGGCCGAAATGCTGGAGTCGATCGGCGCGCAGGTGGTGTACGGCGTGGTCGGTCTCAAGACGCACGCCAAGATGCTGCTGGTGACCCGCCGCGAGGGCAAGCAACTGCGCCGCTACGGCCACCTTTCCACCGGCAACTACAACCCGCGCACCGCCAAGCTCTATACCGACATCAGCCACCTCACGACCGATCCGCTGCTGACGGCCGACATGGAGGCGGTGTTCGTCCACCTGGCGAGCCAGAGCCGCCTGCCCAAGCTCAACCGGATGTGGCTGGCGCCCTTCGACCTGCACAAGAACCTGGTCGCGCAGATCGATGCACTGGGCCTGGCCGCGTCGAATGGCGAGCCCACGCGCATCGTCGCCAAGATGAACGCGCTGACCGACGACGCGCTCATCGCCGCGCTGATCCTCGCGGGGCAGAAGGGCGTGAAGATCGACCTCATCGTGCGCGGCGCCTGCACGCTGCCGGCGCAGGTGCCGGGGCTCACCGACAACATCCGCGTGCGCTCGGTGATCGGGCGTTTCCTCGAGCATTCGCGGGTCTTCTATTTCCGCAACGGCGAGGACGAGGCGCTCTACCTCTCGAGCGCCGACTGGATGAACCGCAACATGATGCGGCGCATCGAGCTGGCCTGGCCCGTGACCGATCCCGGCCTGCGCCAGCGCCTGATCGACGAGTGCCTGGTGGCCTACCTGCACGATGGCCGCGACGCCTGGGACCTGGGCGGCGATGGCGTCTACACCCGCGTCGACCGCGACACGAACCCTGGCGAAGAGGGCGCGTCACGCGCCGTCGAGGCGCATGGGGCGCAGACCGCGCTCATGAACCGTTATGCAGCGCGAGGGCATCACGGCGATGCATCCAGCAACTGACGACCGAAAGACGATGACCATGGACTTGATCTTCTGGCGCCACGCCGAAGCCGAGGACTGGACCGAGGGTTGCGACGACATGCAGCGCTCGCTCACCGCACGCGGCGAAAAGCAGGCCAAGCGCATGGCCAGCTGGCTGGACCGCCAGTTGCCCGACGGCACCCGCATCATCTGCAGCCCCGCACGGCGCTGCGAGCAGACCGCGTTGGCCTTGGGCCGCAAATTCAAGCTGCGCGATGAACTGGCACCCGACACCACGGCCGATTCGATGCTCGGCGCAGCCGGCTGGCCCAACGGTAAATCGGTGGTGCTGATGATCGGCCACCAGCCCTCGGTGGGGCAGGCCATCTCGCTGCTGCTGGGCCTCAGGCAGGACAGCTGCCCGGTGCGCAAGGGCGCGCTGTGGTGGATTCGCTCCCGCGAGCGCGACGGCGACGTGCAGACCGTCGTGGTGACGGTGCAGTCGCCGGAGCTTCTTTAAGTCCGGCTCAGGCGCCGCTCAGTTCCACGCGCCAGTTGCTGGTCTTCTGCCAGGCCAGCACTTCCTCGCGCAACAGGTGGGCCGACTGCGGATAGGCATCGGCCCAATCGGGTGCGCACACGATGGTGAACGCGCGCGCGCCCAGTGCCGCGAGGTGCAGCGCCTGCGGATCGGGATCGCGGCGCGCATGGCAGAGGATGATGGCCAAGCGCAGCGCCAGCAACTGCATCACGAAGGTCTCGTCGTCCAGCGCCGCCTCGAGCTTGCGCAGCTTGCCGCGCTGGCCCAGCACCAGTTGGCCGAGCGCGTGCAGCTCGTTCACCGCGAAGCCGGGGGCGTCGGTGTTGTCCAGGATGTAGGCGCCGTGCTTGTGATAGTCGCTGTGCGACACCAGCGCGCCGATCTCGTGCAGTTGCGCGGCCCAGCCGAGCTTGCGCAATGCGCGGCCCGCGCGGTTGGAACTGCTGCCACCGCGCGCGGCGGGCGCCAGCTGCACGAACAGCCCGGCGGCGGCTTCGCCCACCCGGCTGGCCTGCGCGGCATCGACCGCGAAGCGCGTCGCGAGGCGCGCCACTGTGGCGGTGCGCATGTCGGCCACGCTCTCGTCGCGTTCCAGCAGTTCGTACAGCACGCCGTGGCGCAGCGCGCCCTGGGCCACCTTCATCTCTTCGATGCCCAGCAGGTCGAACACCGCGCGCAGCACGCTCACGCCGCCGCCGATCACGGCCTTGCGGTCTTCGCGCATGCCGTCGATCCGCAGCTTGTCGACGCTGCCGGCCTTGAGCAGGCGGTCGAGCAGCCAGTCGAGGCCCTCGCGGGTGACGAGGCCGGGCTCCGCGCCGGACGCGGCCAGCACGTCGCCGACCGCGCCGATGGTGCCGGAGGCGCCATAGGCCACATCCCACTGGTCGCGGGTGTAGCTGCCGAGCGCGTCATCGAGCACCGCCTTGGCGGCCACTTCGGCGGCGCGGAAGGCGGCGGGCGTGAACTGGCCTTCGGCGAAGTGCTTCATCGACCAGGCGACGCTGCCGACGCGGTACGACTCCACGAGTTCGGCGTCGAGCGCGCGGCCGATGATCATTTCGGTGGAGCGCCCGCCGATATCGACCACCAGCCGGCGTTCGCTGTCGGAGGCGTCGGTGTGCGGGAGCATGTGCGCCACGCCCTGGTAGATAAGGCGGGCTTCCTCCCGGCCAGGAATCACGTCGATGCCGAAGCCCAGGATGGTGCGCGCGCGCAGCAGGAATTCTTCGCGGTTGCGCGCCTCGCGCAGCGTCTGCGTGGCCACGGCCCGCACCTGCGAGCGCTTGAAGCCGGCCAGCCGTTCGCCGAAACGCGCGAGCGCGTCCCAGCCGCGCTGCATGGCCTCGGTGGTGAGGTTGCGTGCGCTGTCCAGGCCATTGCCCTGGCGCACCGTCTCCTTGAGGTATTCGGTGCGGTGGATCTGGCCGTGGTCGACCTGGCCGATTTCGAGCCTGAAGCTGTTGGAACCGAGATCGACTGCGGCGAGGCGGGTGCCGTTTTGCATGTAGTTGTTGTAGTGAAAGAGGGCGGTTGCTTTGATCGTAGCGCCGTGACAGGCGCGCCGCCTCCCGAATCGCTCAGCGGCGAGGTCGGGAAGGCTAGGCGCGGTGCATGACGGTTGTGTGACAGCGTCACACAGCCGGCGGGGGAAACACCGGCATTTTCCCTCGACAGCGGGGTGTCACATTGATGTCACACAAGCTTTCTAGAGTCCGTCCCAAGCCCGAAAGGGACTACTTCTTACTTCTAAAGGAAGCTTCATGAAAACGACGTTCAAATTTGCAACCGCCGGTCTGGTGACCGTGCTGTTCTCGATTCCCGCCCTCGCACAAGACGTGACCGGCGCCGGCGCCAGCTTCCCGGCACCGCTGTATGCCAAGTGGGCTTCGGACTTCAACAAGGCCACCGGCGTCAAGATCAACTACCAGTCCGTCGGGTCGGGCGCCGGCCTCAAGCAGATCGAAGCCAAGACCGTCGATTTCGGCGCTTCGGACGCTCCCCTGAAGGACGACGAACTCCAGGCCAAGGGCCTGATGCAGTTCCCCACCGTCATCGGCGGCGTGATTCCCGTGGTCAACATCCCCGGCATCAAGGCAGGCGAGCTCAAGCTCAACGGCCAGGTCCTGGGCGACATCTACCTGGGCAAGATCACCAAGTGGAACGACCCCGCCATCAAGGCGCTCAACGGTTCGCTGGCCCTGCCGGACGCCGCCATCGCACCGGTTCGACGCGCCGACGGTTCGGGCACCAGCTTCCTGTTCACCAACTACCTGAGCAAGGTCAACGCCGAGTGGAAGACCAAGGTCGGCGAAGGCACGGCCGTGAACTGGCCCACCGGCGCGGGTGGCAAGGGCAACGAAGGCGTCGCCGCCTTCGTGAACCGCCTGCCCAACTCGATCGGCTACGTCGAGTACGCCTACGTCAAGCAGAACAAGATGACCTACGCCCAGCTGCAGAACGCCGCCGGTTCGTTCGTCTCGCCCGACGACTCGGCCTTCAAGGCCGCCGCCGCCGGCGCCGACTGGAACAAGAGCTTCTACCAGGTGCTCACCAACCAGGCCGGCAAGGATGCATGGCCCATCACCGGCGCCACCTTCATCCTGATGCACAAGGTGCAGGACAAGCCCGCCAACGCGACCACCGTGCTCAAGTTCTTCGACTGGGCCTACAAGGGTGGCGACAAGACCGCCGACGACCTCGACTACGTGCCGATGCCCGACGCCGTCAAGGCCACCATCGCCAAGGCATGGGGTGAAGTGAAGGACGCATCGGGCAAGCCCGTCGCGTTCAAGTAAGCCATCCACCCACCAGTACAGAACGGCGCATCCATGAGCAGCACATCGCTCGAGGACGCGCCGCTTTCGTCTTTGCCGGAGCGACCCTTGTCATCCACTCTTCCTGCTGCCGCCACGTACGACCTCGCGGCCGACCGTGGCCGCGCCACTGCGCCGCCACCGCCGGTGAAGGCACCGCGTTCCGGCCCGATGGCCGACCGCCTGTTCGGCTGGGCCGCCAAGGGCGCCGCACTGCTGACGCTGGCGATGCTGATCGGCATTCTCTTGTCGCTGATCGTCGGCGCCTGGCCTGCCATTTCCAAGTACGGCCTGGGTTTCCTCACCAACAGCACGTGGGACCCGGTGAAGGAGGAGTACGGCGGCCTCGTGATGATCTACGGCACGCTGGCCACCTCGTTCATCGCATTGGTGATTGCGGTGCCGGTGAGCTTCGGCATTGCCCTTTTTCTGACCGAGCTGTCGCCCAACTGGCTCAAGCGCCCGCTGGGCACGGCCATCGAATTGCTCGCCGCCGTGCCGTCCATCGTGTACGGCATGTGGGGCCTGCTGGTGTTCGGTCCGATCCTGTCGACCTGGGTGCAGCAGCCGCTGCAGAAGCTGCTCGCCGGCGTGCCGTACCTCGGCGCGCTGGTGTCCGGCCCGCCTGTCGGCATCGGCATCCTGTCGGCCGGCATCATCCTCGCGATCATGATCATTCCGTTCATCGCCTCGGTGATGCGCGACGTGTTCGAAGTGACGCCGCCGCTGCTCAAGGAGTCGGCCTACGGCCTCGGCTCCACCACCTGGGAGGTCGTCTCCAAGGTGGTGCTGCCGTACACCAAGGCCGGTGTCATCGGCGGCATCATGCTCGGCCTCGGCCGGGCGCTGGGTGAAACGATGGCGGTCACCTTCGTGATCGGCAACATGAACCAGCTCAACTCGCTGTCGGTGTTCGAGGCTGCCAACAGCATCACCTCGGCCCTGGCCAACGAATTTGCCGAAGCCGGCGCGGGCCTGCACCAGGCGGCATTGATGTACCTGGGCCTCGTGCTGTTCTTCATCACCTTCGTCGTGCTGACGCTCTCGAAGGTGCTGCTGGCGCAGATGAAGAAGAGCGAAGGAACCAAATCGTGAGCACCGCGCAAAACCTCATCAACGCCAAGGCGCTGGCCGAAACCCGCCAGGCCAGGTTCGCTTCGCGCAACCGAGTCAACAAGATCGCGCTCACGCTCTCCCTCGCCGCCATGGCGTTCGGCGTGTTCTGGCTCGTGTGGATCCTCTGGGAAACACTGCGCCTTGGCATCGGCGGCCTTGCCCTCGCCACCTTCACCGAAATGACGCCGCCGCCGAACGAGGCGGGCGGTATTGCGAATGCGATCTTCGGTTCGTTCGTGATGGTGATGCTCGCTACTTTCGTGGGCACGCCGATCGGCATCATGGCCGGCATCTACCTGGCTGAGTACAACCCCAAGGGCTGGCTCGCCTCGGTCACGCGCTTCGTCAACGACATCCTCTTGTCGGCGCCCTCGATCGTGATCGGCCTGTTCGTCTATGCCGTGGTGGTGGCCTACTTCAAGACCTTCTCGGGCCTGGCCGGTGCGCTCGCGCTCGCGCTGATCGTGATTCCGGTGGTGATCCGCACCACCGAGAACATGCTGCAGCTGGTGCCGCCGGGCCTGCGCGAAGCGGCCTACGCCCTGGGCACGCCGAAGTGGAAGGTCATCATCAGCATCACGCTGCGCGCCGCTCGCGCCGGTGTGGTCACCGGCATCCTGCTGGCCGTGGCGCGCATCGCGGGCGAAACCGCACCGCTGCTCTTCACCGCACTGAACAACCAGTTCTGGACCGCCGACGTGAGCCAGCCGATGGCCAGCCTGCCGGTCACGATCTTCAAGTTCGCGATGAGCCCGTACGAGAACTGGCAACAGCTGGCGTGGGCCGGCGTGTTCCTGATCACCGTCGCCGTGCTCGCCCTCAATATCCTGGCGCGTGTGTTGACGCGCAACAAACACTGAACAAGAAGCCATCCATGCCAAACACCGTCGCACAACCGTCGCGCTCGAAGATCTCGGTCAAGGACCTGAACTTCTACTACGGCAAATTCCACGCGCTCAAGGGCATCAACCTCGAGATTCCCGAGAACAAGGTCACGGCCTTCATCGGCCCGTCGGGCTGCGGCAAGTCGACCCTGCTGCGCACCTTCAACCGCATGTTCGAGCTCTATCCCGAGCAGCGCGCCGAGGGCACCATTGCCCTGGACGGCGAGAACCTGCTGACCTCCAAGCAGGACGTGGCGCTCATCCGCGCCAAGATCGGCATGGTCTTCCAGAAGCCCACGCCGTTCCCGATGTCGATCTACGACAACATCGCCTTCGGCGTGAAGCTGTTCGAGAGCCTCTCGGCCAGTGAGATGGACGACCGCGTCGAGTGGGCCCTGAAGAAGGCCGCCCTCTGGACCGAAGTGCGCGACAAGCTGCAGCAAAGCGGCTCTGGCCTGTCGGGCGGCCAGCAGCAGCGCCTGTGCATTGCGCGCGGCATCGCGATCAAGCCCGAAGTGCTGCTGCTCGACGAGCCGTGCTCCGCGCTCGACCCGATCTCGACCGCGAAGATCGAAGAGTTGATCGCCGAGCTCAAGAACGAGTACACCGTGGTCATCGTGACGCACAACATGCAGCAGGCCGCCCGCTGCAGCGACTACACCGCGTACATGTACCTGGGTGACCTGATCGAATTCGGCGCGACGGAGCAGATGTTCTTCAAGCCGCAGCGCAAGGAAACCGAGGACTACATCACCGGCCGTTTCGGCTAAGGAGACACAACCATGAGCGAGAAACACCTTTCCAGCCAGTTCGACAGCGAACTCAACGGCGTCTCGTCGCGCGTGATGGAGCTCGGCGGCATGGTCGAGTCGCAGATCCACACCGCGGTATATGCGCTGCTGCAGTTCGACCCCGAGGCGGCCGACCGCGTGATGGAAACCGAGCACCGCGTCAATGCGATGGAAATCGACATCGACCGCGAGCTCTCGTCGATCATTGCGCGCCGCCAGCCGACCGCACGCGACCTGCGCTTGCTGATCGCCATCAGCAAGACCACCGCCAACCTCGAGCGCGTGGGCGACGAGGCCAACAAGATCGCGCGCATGGTCAAGTCGATCATCGAGAGCGGATCGGCCCGCCAGCTGCCCACGACCGAGCTGCGCATCGCGGCTGACCTGGCCTCGGGCCTCTTGCGCACCGCGCTGGACGCGTTCGCGCGCCTGGACACGGCCGCGGCGCTGTCGATCCTGAAGGACGACGACCTGATCGACAAGGAGTTCGACGGGTTCGTGCGCAAGCTGGTCACCTACATGATGGAAGACCCGCGCACCATCTCCGCCAGCCTGGACCTGCTGTTCCTGGCCAAGGCCATCGAGCGCATCGGCGACCACGCCAAGAACATCGCCGAATTCATCATCTACATCGTCAAGGGCGCCGATGTGCGGCACACTTCGATGCAGGAGATCGAGTCCGCGCTGCAATAACAGAGAGCAAGACTCTCTCAAGAAAGCATGAAGAAACCCCGAGTCCTGATCGTCGAAGACGAGTCCTCGATCGCCGAGCTGATCGCCGTCAACCTGCGCCACAACGGCTTCGAGCCGATCTGGTCGGAAGACGGTGCTGCAGCGCAGCGCGAAATCGACGCCTTCCTGCCCGACCTGATCCTGCTCGACTGGATGCTGCCGGGCCAGAGCGGCCTGCAGCTCGCACGCCAGTGGCGCAAGGATCCGCGCACCAAGGCCATCCCGATCCTGATGCTGACCGCGCGCGGCGACGAGCCCGACAAGGTCGCGGGCCTGGATGCCGGCGCCGACGACTACATCACCAAGCCGTTCTCCACGCAGGAAATGCTGGCCCGCATCCGTGCGGTGCTGCGCCGCCGCGCTCCCGAGGTGGTGACCGAGCGCGTGGAAATCGGCGAGCTCGCGCTCGACACCTCCACGCACCGCGTGACCTGGCAGGGCGGCGCGCTCAAGGTCGGTCCGACCGAGTTCAAGCTGCTGGCCTACCTGATGCAGCACGCCGAGCGTGTGCACAGCCGGGCGCAGCTGCTCGACAAGGTGTGGGGCGACCACGTCTACATCGAGGAACGCACGGTCGACGTGCACGTCAAGCGCCTGCGCGAGTCGCTGGGTGCCGCCGCGCCGATGGTCGAAACCGTCCGGGGAGCAGGCTACCGCCTGACCGCCCAAGTCACGGTTTGAGCACCGTGGCGTCCCTTGGCCGCGGGCGCGGATAATCGCCCGCCATGCCCTTCCGAATCGCTACTTTTTTAATAGCGTCCCTTGCAATAGGAGCGGGCGCTGTCGGCATTTTTGGCTGGAAGTTCGGGTGGCTGGGCGCCTGGCTGGGGGCGGTGCTGTGGCTCGCGCTCGACGCCTGGCGCGCCGAACGGTTGCTGCAGGTGCTGCGCAACGACGCGGCAGGGCTGCCGACCCGCGGACCCGGTGTCTGGGGCGAACTGTCCGAGCGCATCCGCAAGCTGCTGCGCGACCGCGAGCAGCAGACCCGACAGGCCGAAGACCGGCTGCAGGAATTTCTGGCCGCCATCCAGGCGTCCCCCAACGGCGTGATCCTGCTCGACGAGCAGGGCCGCATCGAATGGTGCAACCAGACGGCGGCCGGCCAGTTCGGCATCGACGCCGAGCGCGACCTGCTGCAGCACCTGGCGAACCTCGTGCGCGACCCCGCCTTCGTGGCCTACCTGGCGTCATGGAACTACAGCCGCGACGTGGTCATCGACGCTTCCGGCCCGGGCCACACGCACCAGCGCAGCCATCCGGTGCGGCTGTCGGTGCAGGTGCATCCCTACGCGGGCAACCGCCGCATGCTGCTCACGCGCGACATCACGGCGCTGGAGCAGGCCGAGGCGATGCGGCGCGATTTCGTCGCAAACGTGTCGCATGAAATCCGCACGCCGCTCACGGTGCTGGCGGGTTTCGTCGAAACGCTGCAGAACCTGCCGCTCGATGCGGACGAGCGCACGCGCTATCTCGCGCTGATGGGACAGCAGTCTCACCGCATGGAAACGCTGGTGAACGACCTCTTGACGCTGTCGCGGCTGGAGGGCAGCGCGGCGCCTTCGGGCAGCCAGTGGATTCGCATCCGCGCCTTGCTGGCGCAGTGCGAGGACGAAGGGCGCGGCCTGTCGGGCCGGCTCGCGCCGCTGGGCCATCGCCTCTCTTTCACCATCGATGCCGAATCGGAGCTGTCGGGTGCGCCGACCGAGTTGCAGAGCGCCATGTCGAACCTGCTGAGCAACGCGATCCGCTACACGCCCGGCGGTGGCGAGGTGGCGGTGAGCTGGCGGGTGCTGCCCGACGGGCGCGGCGAGTACGCCGTGAAGGACACCGGGCCGGGCATTGCCGCCGAGCACATCCCGCGGCTCACCGAGCGCTTCTACCGCATCGACCGCAGCCGTTCGCGCGAGACCGGCGGCACGGGGCTGGGGCTGGCGATCGTCAAGCACATCGCGCAGCGGCATGGGGCGGAGCTGCGCATCGAGAGCATGGTGGGCAAGGGGAGCCGGTTTGCGCTGGTGTTTCCGGCGGCGCGGGTGCGCGAGGCGCGCGTGCTGGCGAAGTAGCGTCAGCCCAGCCGCTTCTTCATCGTCCAGCGCAGCAGCGCGCTGAACAGCAGGCCCGTGAGCACCAAAGCGCCGGCGCTCATGATCCAGAACGCCATCGGCGATTGCATGGCGGCCCAGGGGCCCAGGCCGCGGTAGGCCAGCAGGTAGCTGCCGCCGAGCCCGAACCCCCAGAGCATCGTGCAATAGATGACCAGTGGCGCCAGCGACACTCGGTAGCAGCGCAGCACGAACACGCACAGCGTTTGCAGCGCATCGGCGAGGTGATAGAGCGCCACGACGGGCAGCAGCGAGGCGGCCAGCGCGATCACGGCGGGGTTGTCCGAATACACGTTCGCGAGCTCGTGGCGCAGCGCGACCATCGCGCCCGCATAGACCAGCGCGCACAGCATGGCCAGCTCGAAGCCGAGGCGGCAGGCGTGCCGGGCCTTTGCGGCATCGCCGGCGCCAAGCCAGAAGCTCACGCGCGCACTGGTCGCGATGGCCAGCGAGAGCGGCATCATGTAGGCCACCGCCAGCAGGTTCGAGGCGATCTGGTGCGCAGCCGCCGCAGTGGTGCCCAGGCGCGCGATGAACAGCGCCATCAGCGTGAACGAGGTCACCTCGACCAGTACCGCCAAACCGCCAGGAACCCCCAGTCGTGCGAACTGGCGGATCTGATGCCAGTCGGGCGGCTCGATGCGTTTCCAGAGCGCGTAGCCGCGATAGAAGGGGCTGCTGCGCAGCAGCCAGACCGCGCAGCCGAGCATCGCCCAGTTCACGCACAGCGTGGCCCACGCGCAGCCGACAAGGCCCATCGCCGGCAGGCCCGCGCCGCCGAAGGTGAACCAGATCGACAGCGGCAGCTTCACCACCAGCGACGCCAGTTGCAGCCAGGTCACGAGCTGCGGCTTGCCCAGGCTCTGGTTGAGGGTACTGAACAGGCGAAAGAGCAGGGCCGGCGCCAGCGCGAAGGCAAGCACCGCGAGGTACGCCTCGACTTCGCCACGCATTTCGGCTGGCACCTGTGTCCAGCGAAGGGCACCGCCGGGCAACAGCAGCGCCACCATGCCCACCGCGATGGCGATGCCGGCCAGGTAGAGCGACTGCCGCACCGAGCGGCCCACTTCACTGCCGCGGCCCGCGCCGTGCAGTTCGGCCCATACCGGCAGCAGCGCCTGCAGCACGCCCATCAGCGAGACGTACACGCTCACGAAGATGGCCGCGCCGACCGAGAGCGCCGCCAGCGCGTGCTCCGAATAGCGCCCCGCGATGATGGTGTCGGTCACGCCGAAGGCCATCACGGCCAGCTGGCCGACCAGCACCGTGCCGGCGTGGCGTGCGATCAGTCCCCGTTCGCTTGCCACTTTCTCAGGGGGCGATCTTTTGGTAGAGCAGCAGGTCGTCCGCGGCGCTGCTGGGACGGCGCAGGGTGCCGCTGAAGCGCCACTTCTCGAGGGGAATGATGGTGTGCAGCCGCTCGATCGTTTCGGGGCTCACCAGCAGCCAGGGGCAGTCGTTGCCCAGCAGGAACGGCTGCAGGTTGAAGTTGCCGTGGTGGCGCAACGCAGCCGCGTGCGGACGGCTCAGCGCCAGCTCGGCGATGCAGCTCGGTTGGCCAACCCGTTCGGCCACCGCGCGCACCTGCGGCAGGTAGCTGCGCGCGTAGTCGATGGGAGGCAGCCAGAGCGTCATCAGCAGCATCCAGCACAGCGCAGTGCCGCCGGCCGGCAGCACCAGCGTCTTCCAGAGCGCGGCGCGATGGCGCCCGGTGCGCCAGCGCACCAGCCAGCACCACGCGATGGTCGCGGCCAGCGCGAGCACGAACGCGATCGGCGAGAACTCGGCCACGAAGCCCGGCACCAGCCGCGCCACGCTGGCCGCCGGCTTGCGCGGCACGCCGGTCAGCATGGCAATCCAGTAGAGCCAGCCCAGCACCGCCAGGCCGCTGAAGAAGAGCACGTTGAACCAGTCGATCAGCGCTGCCGCGCTGCGCCGGAAGGTCGGCAGTGCGAAGGCGGCCAGCGTGGCGAAGGCGGGCAGGGCCAGCAGCAGCGAGCGGTCGGAATAGTCGGTGGTCCAGGTGGCGGCCAGCGGCACGAGCGCAAACCAGAACGGCAGCGCGACGTGGCGCGCCGTGAGCTGGCGCCGCCAGCGCCAGAGCGTCCAGATGGCGAGCGGCCAGACCGGCCAGGTGAACCACAGCAGCAGCTTGGCCTGGCTGCGGATCTCGCCGCCGAGCGAGTTGCCGTCCAGCGTGATCTTCCATTGCGACAGGCCGAGCCCGAACACCAGCGCCGCCGCCAGCAGCGTGACGCCCACCGTCGTGAAGAGGGCGCCGCGGGTGTAGCCGGGGCCGTCGTCGATGCCGGCATCTGCACCCGCCTTGGCGGTGCGGCGTCGCTCGTAGGCGATGTACAGCGCGCTGCCCGTGGCCAGTGCCAAGCCGACCGTCGGGGCGCCGCTCATCGTCATGCCGAGCGTGCCGACCACGAGCGCGATCACCGGTCCTGCGCGTCGGTAAGGCAGCGCGGCGACGCCGTAGAAAAGGTGCGAGGCGAAATACAGCTGGGCGAGCGCCGGCGTGGTTTCATGCCCGAGCTGGGCGAGGCCCAGGCAGGCGATCAGCGCGAGCAGGCCGCCGTCGGCGATGGCGCGCGCGTAGTCGGTCGGGCGCGCCTCGCCACCGAAGGCGAACGCCACCGGCTGCGCGCGTGCCGTGCGGGCGAGGTAGTAGACGGCGTACCAGGTGGCGGTGAAAGTGCCCCAGAGCATCAGCGCGAAGACGAATCGCACGGCCAGGTCGGGGTTCAGCCACGCGGGAGCGAGCTTGATCGCGATGGCGCCGATCCAGTAGGGGACCAGCGCGGGCGTCTCGGGCTGCATGCCCAGCAGCAGTGGATCGAACCAGCGGGCGATGCCTTCGGTGCTCCGGGCCAGTTCGGCCATGTAGCCGAAGGCGGTGATGTCGGCGCTCTTCCACGGTCCACGGCCGACCAGGCCTGGCAGCAGGTAGGCCGCGCACAGCAGCAGCAGCGCGATGCGCGGCAGCCGGCGCACGGCATTCTGGGCAACGATCGCGGGGGTGGGCTGGTTCAAAAGTGCGAAAGGAGATTCGGAATGAAAAAGGGCAGCGCGGTAAACCGGGCTGCCCTCGACGCCAAAGCGCGTGCTTTACTTCGAAGCGGCGCCGGTGGTCTTGCCGAAGCGGTTGCGGAACTTCTCGACGCGACCGCCCATGTTGTCGACCGACTTCTGCGTGCCGGTGTAGAACGGGTGCGATTCGCTCGTGGTGTCCAGCTTGAACAGGGGGAGCTCGCGACCGTCGTCTGTCTTGCCCATTTCCTTGGTGTTCGCGCACGAACGGGTCACGAACTTGAAACCGTTCGACATGTCGACGAACAGGATTTCGCGGTAATTCGGGTGGATGCCTTCTTTTGCCATGGTGTTTCCTTTTGCGCTGTTGGAATCAATGCGCGGTCGATGCGAGAGCCACAAGCGCGCCAACGGTCGAATTGGACTGGGTCGGCGGCTGTCCCGGGTGACGGGATCGCTGGGCAGGACGCCCGGCTGCACTTTTCGCGGAGCCAGCGATTATCGCATACTGGCCGTTTTGAGCGGAAAGTGGCCCACAGATGACTTCCACAGCATTGCGCGCCGGCCTCGTCGGCTACGGTTTTGCCGGCCAGACTTTCCACGCGCCGGTGCTTTCGGCGGTTCCGGGGCTCGAACTGGCGGCTGTCGCAAGTTCCCAGCCCCACAAGGTTCATGCGGACTGGCCCGGCGTGGCCGTGGTGCCGGACGTGGCGGCGCTCGTGGCCCGTGCGGACATCGACCTGGTCGTGGTCGCCACGCCCAACGCCCAGCATCACCCGGTCGCCAGGGCGGCGCTGGAGGCCGGCAAACACGTGGTGGTGGACAAGCCTTTCACGCTCGATGTGGCCGAGGCGCGCGAACTGGAGCTGTTGGCTCGGCGCAACAACCGCGTGCTGGCGGTTTATCAGAACCGCCGCTTCGACGCCGACTACCTGACGCTGAGGGACCTGCTTGCGAGCGGCCAACTGGGCCGTCCGGTGTACATGGAATCCCATTTCGACCGCTTCCGGCCCGAGGTGCGCGAGCGCTGGCGGGAGCAGCCGGTGCCGGGTGCGGGCCTCTGGGTGGACCTGGGCTCGCACCTGGTGGACCAGGCCGTTCAGCTGTTCGGGCGGCCCGATACGCTTCAGCTCGACACGGCGGTCCTGCGCGACGGTGCCCAGGTCGAGGACTACTTCCACGCCGTGCTGCGCTACGAGAGCGGCCCGCACGCGCCCCTGCGCGTGGTGCTTCATGCCACCACGCTCGCGGCCCATGCGGCACCGCGATACATCGTGCACGGCACATGCGGCAGCTACGTCAAGCACGGCGTCGATCCACAAGAAGATGCGCTGCGCGCCGGACAGCGACCGCCAGCCGAAGGGTGGGGCGCCGATCCGCTCGATGGCGAACTCACGCTGATCGGCAGCGACGGGGCGCCGCACTTTCACGCGCTGCCGACGCGGGCCGGCAACTATGTCGACTACTACGCGGCGGTCCGCGATGCGATCCGGGGCAACGGCCCGAATCCCGTTCCACCCGGGGAGGCCGTCGCGCTGATGGAACTGCTCGACATCGGCCGCCAGAGCGCTGCCGAAGGCCGCGCCATCCGCATCGAACGCCCATGAAAAAAGCGCATCGGCCCCTGAGAGCCGACGCGCTTTTGCGGGAGAGCCCGAAGCTCAGCCGCCGCGACGCATCATGTCGAAGAACTCGACATTGGTCTTGGTCGCCTTCATGTTCTTGAGCATCAGCTCCATCGACTCGATCTCGTCCATGTTGTACATGAGCTGACGCAGGATGCGGGTCTTCTGCAGGATCTCGGGGGCCAGCAGCAATTCTTCGCGACGCGTGCCGCTGCGGTTGAGCTGGATCGAGGGGAACACGCGCTTTTCGTACAGGCGGCGGTCCAGGTGGATTTCGGAGTTGCCGGTGCCCTTGAACTCTTCGAAGATCACTTCGTCCATGCGGCTGCCGGTGTCGATCAGCGCGGTGCCGATGATGGTCAGCGAGCCGCCTTCTTCCACGTTGCGCGCGGCGCCCAGGAAGCGCTTGGGGCGCTGCAGCGCGTTGGAATCGACGCCGCCGGTCAGCACCTTGCCCGACGAGGGCACGACGTTGTTGTAGGCGCGGGCCAGACGCGTGATCGAGTCCAGCAGGATCACCACGTCCTTCTTGAGTTCGACCAGGCGCTTGGCGCGCTCGATCACCATTTCGGCGACGTGCACGTGGCGCGCTGCAGGCTCGTCGAAGGTCGAGGCAATGACTTCGCCCTTCACCGTGCGCTGCATCTCGGTCACTTCTTCAGGGCGCTCGTCCACGAGTAGCACCATCATGTGGACGTCGGGGTAGTTGGCACTGATCGCGTGGGCGATGTGCTGCATCATCACCGTCTTGCCGCTCTTGGGCGGCGCCACGAGCAGGGCGCGCTGGCCTTTGCCGATGGGGGCGATGATGTCGATGATGCGGCCCGTGATGTTCTCTTCGCCCTTGACGCCGTCGCGTTCAAGCTTCATCTGTTCCTTGGGGAACAGGGGCGTCAGATTTTCGAACATCACCTTGTGCTTGTTCTGCTCGGGCGGACCGTCGTTGACCTTGTCCAGCTTGGTCAGTGCGAAGTAGCGCTCGCCGTCCTTGGGCGTGCGCACTTCGCCTTCGATCATGTCGCCGGTGTGCAGGTTGAAGCGACGCACCTGGCTGGGCGAGATGTAGATGTCGTCGGTGCTGGCGGTGAAGCTGGTGTCGGGGCTGCGCAGGAAGCCGAAGCCGTCGGGCAGGATTTCGAGCACACCGTCGGCGAAGACCTGTTCGCCGGCCTTTGCGCGCTTCTTGATGATCGCGAACATCAGCTCCTGCTTGCGCATGCGGCCGACGTTTTCGATCTCAAGCGCTTCAGCCTGCTTGAGGACTTCAGACACGTGGAGTGCCTTGAGTTCGTTTAAGTGCATGGAATGACCCCTCGCGGGGTAATCGAAACGGAAAACGGGGGGAGGTTGAATGTGAAGCGAGAACTGCTGCACTAACCGGGGAACTCGAACCGGTTGCCTGAAAGGGCCGGTGATCTGTGGGAGATTATGACAGGAAAAACGCGCCGGCCAATGCATTGCGCATTGGCCGGGTGAAATGCCTTCAGGCGAGTTGCTGATCGATGAAGGCCGTGAGTTGCGCCTTGCTCATGGCGCCGACCTTGGTGGCGGCCAGCTGGCCGTCCTTGAACAGCATGAGCGTGGGGATACCGCGGATGCCGAACTTGGCAGGGATGTCGCGGTTTTCGTCCACGTTCAGCTTGGCAATCTGTAGCTTGCCTTCGTAGGTGGCCGACACTTCGTCAAGGATCGGGGCGATCATCTTGCAGGGGCCGCACCATTCGGCCCAGTAGTCGACCAGCACTGGCTGGCTGGACTTGAGCACGTCGGCTTCGAAGGAGGAATCGGAGATGTGTTTGATCAGGTCGCTGGCCATGTGATGTGTCCTTGTGCGCAGAGAGTTTCGGTGCAGCTAAAGTGCTGGTCATTGTGACAGAAACCAAGGGGTGACGTGCCATGCGCAGCCGCTATGGCAGCGATAGCCAAAGCCCTTGCAGATCACGACAACGCGCTCCCAAACCCCTCGATAGAACATGAACGAAGGCCACCCCGTCCAGGCCCTGTGGTGCGATCCCGCCGACGGCGTCGTCGCGCGCATCGTGCGCGCGCTCGCCGAGCGCCAGCTGCATGCCGCGCGCACCGTGGTGCTAGTGCCGTATGCGCAATTGATGGGCGTGGCGCGCGGCATGTGGGCGCGTTGCGGCAGCGCGGGCTTCGTGCCGCGCTTCGAGACCACGCACAACTGGGCACGCAGCGCGGGCGGCTTCCTGCCGACGGGCTACGACATCGCATTCGACATGGCACGCGACCTCATCACTGCCCAGTCGCTGCTGTCGCAGTCCGGGTTCAACAACGAGCGCTTCGCATTGGCCGGCCGCGTCGTCGAGCTGGCCTACCAGCTCGCGCCGCTCGCATCGGCGGAGTTGCCGGACGCGCGCGTCGGCGAGTGGGCCCAGCGCGCCGCGCAGGTGGCCGAGGCGGGCAGCGAGTCGGAGTGGTTCCGCATCGAAAGCGCGCTGATCCGCATCGCCGTCGCCTGGGCCGCGACCTCGGGCTATGCGACGGACGTGCTGCTGCGAGAAAGCACGCGCAATCAGGTCGATGCATTGATCGTGCTCGAAGGCTTCCAAACCGATCCGCTCACCCAGACGCTGTGCACCCTGTGGGGCGACCAGGCGCTGCATCTTTCGCTGGTGCCCGCCAACACGCCCGTGGACCCGGCGGCTTCGCACGTGGCCGCAGATCCTGAAGACGAGGCCGAGCTCGCCGCCGCCTGCGTGCTGCGCCACCTCGCCGAAGGCCGCGCGCCGGTCGCGCTGATCGCCACCGACCGCGCGCTCACGCGCCGCATCAGCGCCCAGCTCAAGGCGCAGGGCGTCGTCACGCACGACGAGACCGGCTGGAAGCTTTCGACCACGCGCGCCGCCGCCACGCTGATGAGCGCGCTGCGCGCCTGCGCCCACGACGCCGCCAGCGACCAGGTGCTCGAATGGCTCAAGAGCGGTGCCGATGGCGATGCGCTGGCCGTGCAGGCCCTGGAAGTACGCCTGCGACGCGAAGGCCTGCGCGACTGGTCCGCATGGTGCGGGCTCGCGGCCCGCAGCGAGAAGCCGGGCGACGTGGCCTTGCTCCCTTACACCGAGGCCATCGAAGCACGCCGTGCGGCGATGATGAAGTCCAGGCCCGTGGCCGAATGGCTGCGCGCATTGCGCGAACTGCTCGAGGGCAGCGGCCAATGGACGCCCCTTGCCGATGACATGGCCGGCGGCAAGGTCATCGCCGCCTTGTGGCTCGATGCCGAGGCGCACGGCGATGCCGATGAGTTCCCCGGTGGCCGCCACACCCTCGCCGAATTCACCGCCTGGGTGCGCGACGTGCTCGAAGACGCGAGCTTCGTGCCGCCCGCTGGCGACCAGGCGCCCAGGGTGATCGTGTTGCCGCTGTACCAATTGCTCGGCCGTGCGTTCGGTGCCGTGGTCATTCCCGGTTGCGATGACCGTCGCCTGCCTGCATCGCCCGAGCCGCCCGGCAACTGGAGCGCCGCGCAGCGCCTCGAACTGGGCCTTCCTTCGCGCGAGACGCTCGAGGCCGCGCAGCGCTCGGCGTGGACTGCGGCCCTGCACAACCCCTTTTGCGAACTGGTCTGGCGCGCATCCGACGCGAGCGGCGAGCCGGTCCGTCCGAGCCCGCTGGTGCAGGCGCTGCAGCTCGACCATGTGCTGCAATCCGCCGTCGACCCGCGTCCTGGGCGCGACGTGACCGTGCAACCGACCACTGTCCCCACTCCCTCGGGCGCATCGCTCCCGCTGGAGAAGATATCGACCAGCGTGTACGAGGACCTGCGCCGCTGCCCCTATCGCTTCTTCGCGCTGCGGCAGCTGGGTTTGCGCAGCGCCGACGAACTTGATGTCGAGGTCGACAAGCGCGACTTCGGCAACTGGCTGCACGCCGTGCTCGGTCATTTCCACGAGGCATTGATCGAAACCCCGACGCAGGATGCGCAGGAGCGCGTGGCACGCATCAAGGAAGCCGCGCAACGCGCCACGCGCGAGTACGCGCTCTCCGACGCCGAATTCCTGCCCTTCGCCGCGGCCTGGCCCGCGGTGCGCGACGGCTATCTCGAATGGCTCGCGGGGCACGAGGCCGGCGGTGCGGTGTTCATCGAATCCGAACCCTGGAAGGAGCAGCCGCTGGGCGACCTACGCCTCGTCGGCCGCCTCGACCGGATCGACCGCACGTCCGACGGCCAGGCCCTCGTGATCGACTACAAGACTGAGTCCGCGAGCGTCACCAAGGAGCGCGTGAAGGACCCGACCGAGGACACGCAGCTTGCCTTCTATGCCGCACTGGTGGCGGACGACACCTTGCGTGCGGCCTACGTCAACGTGGGCGAGAAGTCCTCGGGCACGCAGACAGTCGAGCAGCCTGCGGTGGTCGAGGCAAGGGACGCGCTGGTGGCCGGCATCATGAGCGACTTCACCCGCATCGCCGAGGGCGCGGCGCTGCCGCCGCTGGGCGAGGGCGCCGTCTGCGACTACTGCGCGGCCCGTGGCCTGTGCCGCAAAGACTTCTGGGGCGATGAAGCCCCCCGGCTTGCCACTGCGTGTGCTTCGCCACCCCCCGAGGGGGAGGCGCCTCCGCCTTGGGGCGGCCCGGCGGTCGGAGGCGATACGAAATGAACGGCGCAGCCTACGAACACAACGGCCGTCACGTCACACGCGAGGCCTTCTATACCGTCGCCTGCGATCCGCGCCGATCCGTCGCCGTCGAAGCCTGCGCCGGTGCAGGCAAGACGTGGATGCTGGTGTCGCGCATCGTGCGCGCGTTGCTCGAAGAGGGCGACTCCGCCTGCGAGCCGCATGAAATCCTCGCGATCACCTTCACCAAGAAGGCCGCCGGCGAGATGCGCGAACGGCTCGACCAATGGCTCGAGCAGTTCGCAGAAGAGAGCCCCGAAGAACTGGTCAAGCAGCTTGTGATGCGCGGCGTCGAGCCCGCTGCCGCACTCGCTGCCGTACCGCGACTGAAGGGCCTCTACAGGCGCCTGCTCGAAGGCGGCCGCCCGGTTCAGTTCCGCACCTTCCACGCCTGGTTCGCCGGCCTGCTGCGCAACGCGCCGCTCGCGGTGCTGCGCGAGCTGGGCCTGCCGTCCAACTACGAACTGCTCGAAGACGACGCCGAGGCGCGCGGCCACACCTGGCGGCCGTTCTTCGAAGCGGTGACCGCCGACAAGCATGCGCTGGACGACTACTATGCCGTCGTCGCCACGCACGGTCGTTCGCAAACGGCAAAGGCGTTGGGCGAAGCGCTCACGAAGCGCGTTGAGTTCTCGCTGGCCGATGCGGAGAACGCCGTTCAGCACTTCAGCGCGCTCTACCCGTCGCTCGAAGGACTGGACGAGCCGACCGATGCCCTGCGCGGCGAACCGGTCCGCCGCCGGTGGCTGAACCGCGCCGCCGCGCTCGGCCGCGAGAGCAACAAGACGCCGCAGAAGGCGGCCGAGGCCATCATCGATGTGTTCGGCGTCGGCGAGCCACCGGCCGAATCGCTCGCCGCGGCGCTCGCGCACCTGAGGAAGAACTTCTTCGTCGCCAGCGAAGACCGGCTCACCAAGAACCTGCAGAAATTCCCTGCCGCGCAGGAGGCCGAGGCCGAGCTCCAGGTTCTGTGCGCCGCGCAGGCCCAGCACGCGGCGTGGCTCTACCAGCAGCGCATGACGCGGCTCACGCGCCTGCTGATCGCCGCGTTCGGGGATGTCAAGCGCGCCCACGGCTGGGTCGACATGAACGACGTCGAGCAGGCCGCGCAGTTGCTGCTCGGCCAGTCCGCGTTGTCGGGCTGGGTGCAGGAGCGGCTCGACGCGCGCATTGCGCACCTCCTGATCGACGAGTTCCAGGACACCAACCCGCTGCAGTGGCAGGCGCTCTACGGCTGGCTCAGTTCCTACACGGGCGCGGGCAGCAGCGCGCCGCGCGTGTTCATCGTGGGCGACCCCAAGCAGAGCATCTACCGCTTCCGTCGCGCCGAGCCGCAGGTGTTCATCGCCGCGAAGAAGTTCGTGCGCGAAGGGCTCGATGGCGAACTGCTCAACTGCGACCACACGCACCGCAACGCACGCGCGGTGGTCGGGCTGGTCAACCAGGCCATGCTCGCGGCGCAGGATGCGGGCGAGTTCGACGGCTACCGCGCGCACACGACGGAGCGCGGCGACGAAGGCGAACTGCTCAAGCTGCCGCCCATCGACCGCGATGCGCTCGGCGACGCGGCCGAGTCCGCACCCGCCGACGACGGCATGCTGCACTGGCGCGACAGCCTCGTCACGCCGCGCGTGCTGCCCGAAGAGCAACTGCTGCAGAAAGAATGCGAGCAGGCTGCGCGCTGGGTGGCGCAGCGCATCGCCGACGGCACGCCGCCGCGGCAGATCATGGTGCTGGCGCGCCGGCGCAACCGCCTCGCAGCGATGCAGGATGCGCTGCGCCAGCGCCATATTCCCGTGCAGCAACCCGAGAAGAACGAGCTGCACGACGCGCCCGAGGTGCAGGACATGGTTGCGCTGATCGATGCGCTGGTGTCGCCCGCGCACGATCTCTCGCTGGCGCGTGCGCTCAAGTCGCCGCTTTTCAACATCGACGACGAGGTGCTGGTGCAACTGGCGCTGCGGCAACGCGAGCATCCGTCGTCGAGCTGGTTCTCGTTGATCCAGAAGGGCGAGGGCCTTCCCGAAGTGTTGGTCGAGGCGGGCGCCAGCCTGAAGAGGTGGCAGCGCTGGCTCGCGACCTTGCCGCCGCACGATGCGATCGACGCGATCTTTCACGATGGCGACGTGCTCGCGAAGTTCGGCGCCGCCGTGCCCGCGGCGATGCGCCAGAGCGCGCTCGCCAACCTGCGCGGGCTGATGTCCGCATCGCTGGAGATCGAAGGCGCGCGCTTCGCCACGCCCTATGCGCTGGTGCGCGCGCTGCGTGCCGGCGGCGTGCGCGCACCGTCCGTGGCCGCGCCCGATGCCGTGCAACTGCTGACCGTGCACGGCGCCAAGGGCCTGGAGGCCGACACCGTGCTCATGCTCGATTGCGATGCCGCGCCGCCGCGCGCGCAGACCATGGGCGTGCTGGTCGAGTGGAAGGGCAGCGACAGTGCGCCGACGCGCTTCGTCTTCCTCGCGAGCGAGAAGACGCCTCCGGCCTGCGCGGCTGCGCTGCTGGAAGAAGAGCAGCGCGCGCGGCATCGCGAAGAGCTCAATGGTCTCTACGTCGCGACCACGCGGGCGCGCGAGCGGCTGGTGCTGTCGTCGGTGAAGCCGGCGCGTGTCAACGAGAGCAGTTGGTGGACGCGGTTGGAACCGGCCTGCGAGCTGACGGAGGCCGATGAGCCGCTGGTTGCGCTGCCCGCCAAGACTGGCGTGGCCAGCTTCTCGATGAAGCAGATGCCTCCGGCGCCTGTCGCTGTCGATCAGCTTTCCGACAAGAAGGCGGCTGATGCCACGGTCGATGCGCGCGCCGCCGCCTTCGGCCAGGCCATGCACCGGTTGCTCGAATGGGCGGTGCCGGGCGAGTCGCTGCCCTCGGCCCATCTGCGCGCCGCGGCCCGCGAATTCATGCTCGATCCGCAGCAGGCGCGCGGCGCCGCAACCCTGACCGAACGCATCCGCGCGGGCGCGGGCGCCTGGGTGTGGGACGATCGCAGGGTCGATTGGCATGGCAACGAAGTCACGCTGGTCCACGAAGGCGAGACCTTGCGCATCGACCGGCTGGTGCGCGAGCGCGACAGCGGTGCCTGGTGGATCCTCGACTACAAATCCGCAGCGCGCCCTGAGCGGGACGCGAACTTGATCGCACAGATGCAGCGCTACCGCGTTGCCGTGCAACATGCCTACCCCGGTGCCACGGTCCGCGTCGCGTTCCTCACCGGGCAGGGCGAACTGGTAAATCTCGAATGACCCTTTCCCCAACCGTCGCCGTGATCGGCGGCGGACCTGCCGGCCTGATGGCGGCTGAAGTCCTCGGCGCGTCCGGCGCGCAAGTGCACGTCTACGACGCCATGCCCTCGGTGGGCCGCAAATTCCTGCTGGCCGGCCGCGGCGGGTTGAACCTCACCCATTCGGAGCCCTTCGATGTGTTCATGAATCGCTTCGGCGAGCGCCGCGCGCAGCTCGAACCGATGCTTGCGCAGTTCGGGCCGCAGCAGGTGCGCGAATGGGCGACGGGCCTGGGCATCGAGACTTTCGTGGGCACCTCGGGACGCGTGTTTCCTACGGACATGAAGGCCGCGCCGCTGCTGCGCGCATGGCTCCATCGGCTGCGCGCGGCGGGGGTGCAGTTTCATATGCGGCATCGCTGGGTTGGCGATGCAGCGTTCGATGCGTCGTCACTGCACTTTGCAACGCCGGCGGGCGAGACCACGGTGAAAGCCGATGCCGTGGTGCTGGCGCTGGGCGGCGCGAGCTGGTCGCGGCTGGGGTCAGACGGCGCATGGGCGCCCTGGCTGCAGGCGCGCGGCATCGATGTCGCGCCGCTGCTGCCTGCCAATAGCGGCTTCGACGGGGCAGGGTGGAGCGAGCATTTCTCCAGCCGGTTTGCGGGGCAGCCTTTCAAGTCGGTCGCAATCTCGTTCGCCGACAGCCAGGGGCGAACTTTCGCGCGCAAGGGCGAGTTCGTCGCGACGGCCACGGGCATCGAAGGCAGCCTGATCTATGCAGCCTCGGCCTTGCTGCGCGACGAGATCGCTGCGCACGGCAGCGCCACGCTGCTGCTCGATCTGCTGCCCGATCGCAGTGCGGAACAGGTGCTGGCCGCCGTGAAGCACCCACGCGGCGCCCGCTCGCTCAGCAGTCACCTCAAGAGCCGGCTGGGTCTCGAAGGCATCAAGGCTGGCGTGCTGCACGAGGCACTGAGCCGCGAGGCGATGCAGGACCCGGTGCAACTGGCCAAGACGATCAAGGCGGTGCCGCTGAAGCTGGTCGCGACGCGGCCCATCGATGAGGCCATCAGCACTGCGGGCGGCGTGCGCTTCGATGCGCTCAATGCGAAGCTCATGGCGAGCGCATTGCCGGGCGTGTTCGTGGCGGGGGAGATGCTCGATTGGGAGGCGCCTACCGGCGGCTACCTGCTGACCGCGTCGATGGCCAGCGGCGCGGCTGCGGCGCGCGGAGCAATCCAGAGGCTAGGCCTGTAAAGGCCTGCCATCCGAGGATTTTTCGCTGAGAGATTTTGCAAGCTGCGTTTCACTTCGCATGAAGTGAAACGAGTGGCTGAAGAGGTTGACGAGCCTTACCGCTGTCAGGTGGAAGGAAAAACTCAATTAAATCAACGACTTAAGGTGATCTGAAAACCTCAAGTGATACACGCTGGTGTCACAACGAACGCCCACTGTAGTCGAATCCTCGCCTAGCGTTGATGGTCAACATAGTGAGACACTCTCGGATAGTCGTTTGTAATTTCGTTTGGCTATGGGCAAAGTCGGGTTCTCCGCCCACTTCGGCGCGGCTTACACCACTGAAAACATGCTGCTGCAATTTGCCCTCGACCATCGCGAAGTTGTCTTGAACACAGGCGGGTCCTTCTACATCAAGACCACGCACAAGGAGGTGTTCATTGCCCGCAACCAACAGTCTCCCTGGTGGCCCCGTCATCACCGCGAAGGGGCATCTTCGGGCGTCCTCACGGCCTTCGGCTGGCAGCTCACCTACGACAAAGCGCCTGAGCAAATTGGATATCGGCCTGGGCGTTGAGAGCTAGCAGGGAACAAGAAGAATGAAGCTGCTTTCAACCCTGGCGATTCTCGTCTCCCTGCTGATGCTCTACATCGGCTATGACCTCATCGGCTCCAACTGGAGCAACGAAAGGGCCATCGGCGGGACACTCATGTATATGTGGCTGGTGCCCTTCGTGGGAGGTCTTATCGGGCTCGTGAAGGGTCTTCGCACATGACGCTTGGGCAGGCGTAGCTCAAGGCGGCGGCGCAGCCTCACTTCAATCGCTGCTGTCACTACCGAGCAGTTCCAGCTTTAAGTTGTGGATGAAGTTTCTGTGCTTCTCTGAAAGTTTCACAAGTCGGACATCAATTGCCCGAGTCTTTGGCGAAAACACTAGGGCAGTGAACCCACCTTCTTGCTCTGTGTTAAGCACTAGCGCTCCAGCAAAAGCCTCGCCCGAGGCAACATTTTCGATGATTAAATACTTTGCTGAGTCAGCTTTCTTTTGCCATTGAAGCAACCCGGTGACTGTTGCTGCATCCATTCGACACAGATCTTCTCCAACCCGGACGTAAATGCCCTCGTCTTTGATTTCAAGGGTATGCGCTTGCTGCCAGGCCGGGCTCGCAAGCACCTCCAAGCTGTTAAGTGGTTGGCCGAGGATAGAGGAGAACGCCCCTCGATACATGGTCGCGGCAGGCTCCATTCCTAGCAGCAGTTCGGTTGAACGCAGTAATAAGCCATCCGCGAATTCGCCGAATGTTGGGTATTTCGCGTGCGGCTGTCCTGCATCACTGTAAAGCGCGTCACCGCGTTGGATCATGCACGTCGCTTCCATGCGGATTGAAATTTGAGGCTGTATCCAGCATAGCAACGTCATCCCCGCCCGATACCTGTCCCGTGCTGTCCCCTGCATTTCAAGGGCCGGAAATTGATCCTGAAGATCACGAGTCCATTCCCGGAGTTCATAGAGTTCTACTCCGTGCGCAGCCGCCTTTTTGCGTGCAGCCGCGCTGAATCCAGATGCTGAAACAATCGCACGATGAGTAACTGCATCCATATCTTTCAGCTTGAGGCACAGTTGTTCGACGTCGATTAGGTCTAAAGGTTTTTTCTCGCGTTTGACCTCATAAGCTTTGAACGCATATGCCCCTCCTTCAGGCGGGGAAACGGTCACTGTGACGTCAACGTCGCGGGGCTTTTCAGCCGCCGAATCGTAGACCATATCTCCAAGCGTAGCCTCCACAACATCGGCGTCCCATTTCACACAACAGAGACCAACCAAGTACTGAACCAGCATTGGCGTAAGCAATGGATCTGACATCGAGTGTCCTTCAATTAAATGTCGAAGGCTGTATCAACTAGCATGACGTGATCGACGCCCGTTGGTCGCGCGGTTCGACGTACCGGTGACCAGCGTGGGGGTCGAATTCCGGCACGGGCATCATAGGCGTTGCAGCGATTTTGCTTTTGTCGCAAAAATGAGAGGACCCCCTCGAACAAATCCGGGGCGGAGATTCCCCCCTGTACCCCCTCGCGGCCCTACACGCCGACTCTCTGCCTAGCTTCTCAAGGAAGCCTCGCGGCCATCATCGAGGGTGCCGCACGGCCTGCACCACGCATCCTGCCAGCATGACGTGATAACTGTCCTCTTGGTCACACGGCTCGCCTGTCACGAGCAACCACTGAGCGGGGATCGCAGCCCACACGGTGGCCTCATCGGCATCGTGAAGGTGCGCCAAGGGGGTTGCCACGGCGTTGACCCAGTTGTCACTATGGCTCATCAGGCACTAGCGGTGGGAGTGCGGCGGGCGCGGAGAGTGGTGATGACACCCCGCACTACATTCCCGGAAACGGCCGCCGTGGCCGCCTCAGGATTGCTGCGTTCTCGCAGTTGCTTTCCTGGATGGATTAGATTCCGAGCATCCTTTAAAACGCTTCCAAAATCCGCCACGGTCGAATTCACTAAGCCTATTTCGGAAGCCACTTTCAGCAACTTTTCCAACCGCCAATCCTTCAAAGGCAAGGTTTTTCCTGATTGGTCCTTGGGAGCATTAACGGCGGTCATTGCCTTGGAAAGATGACTTTCCAGCGATGTGGCAAGCAATGCCTCAAGGACTGAGCCATACATCACAGTCGCGGATAACCAAGCACCGGACGAACGACACCGCTGTGCTTCTTCCCACCGGAACTGCAGGTTGTCTGTGATCACTTCAGAAAGCCCCAGCCCTGCGAACATCGCCGACGCGGCGTCGGCGTCGGGCGCCCTGAGCATCGAGTGATCTTCGACTAAACCGAGACGTGGCACCAACATCTGAGCGCAGTAAATGCGACCTTCGGCGGTCGGCGCTAGCGCAGGGCCTTGAGATGTGAACATTGGGTCCGCACTGCGGATCAGCCCCTCCGCCATCAGTTCCTCGACCGCCGAGTCGATGTCAGCTGATGTCCTGAACCAAAGGTAGACATGCAGCGACTTCACCCGAAAACACTCCGAGAATGCCTGTTCGTCTGGGTCCGTCCCCACACTCACTAGAAGGGCCAAAGCCAGATCGCGCGTACTAGCCTGCTGCGCAAGCAATGCGGGATGTCGGCGCTTCAGTTCTTGCCAACGCTTTTCACGCTCAATGTACCCCTCGGCTGTCGCCGCGAAACATGGCTCCGTCACCAGGTTTTCGCCGCTCATCTGATTCATCCACTGAACGGCTAGGAGTTTTTCTGCGCACATTGCGCTTAGCTCCGATTCCGTTTGCGCCTTGGTGAACTCCCATGTAGCTTTTGTCCGGCGTATGTGTTCCACCGGGTACCAACCGCCCCCGGGAGGTCGGAACATTTGGTGTTCGAAAAGCGCGTCTCTGATGGGGCTCATCGAACGATTATGAGCGGGCACGGTAGTTCTATGGCAAGCCGCTTCCGTCCATCAAGGGTACACCCGTGCCATACAGCGAGCCAAGGCCCAAATCGTGTCTGACTAGGGTTGGCGTTTGAATTGATTGGCACATTCCAGAATGAGTCTTAAACTTCAGGCTTACACATTCATTCCCGGATTACATCCCCATGACCGCATCCAGCAAGACCACCGGCCACGCACCCAAGGGCCAACGCATCGGCTACGTTCGGGTTTCCTCAGTCGGCCAAAACGATGCCCGGCAGTTGGACGGGATGATCCTCGACAAGACATTTACCGACCAAGCCAGCGGGAAGGACACTGACCGCCCGCAGCTTCAAGCGATGCGCGAGTTCATCCGCGAGGGCGATCACCTGTTTGTTCACAGCATGGACAGACTCTCGCGCTCCCTGATGGACCTTCAGGCGGTCGTAGAGGAACTCACGAGGCGCGGCGTGTCGGTGTCGTTCGTGAAGGAAGGGATGACCTTCACGGGCAACGATGACCCGATGGCAACACTGATGCTCCAGCTTCTTGGCGCCGTGGGCCAGTTCGAGCGGTCACTTATTAAAGAGCGCCAGCGTGAGGGAATCGCCATTGCGAAGGCGGGGGGGATCTACAAGGGGCGCAAGCCGGCACTTGATGAAGATGCCGCCGCATCGCTCCGCGACATGGCAGCAAGGGGCATCCCCAAGACCGACATTGCGGCTGCGCTGAAAGTCTCCCGGGCCACCGTCTATGAGTACCTCAAGGCTCCCGCCTGAGCGAAAAATCTAGCGCTGTCCGTAGGTTCAGCCCGGGGCGGTATCGCGATGCTTCCACAGGCGAGGCCCGCTTCCTGGGCATAAAACCCCCCCAATAGGTAGACCCCCCACTCGACCACCTCAAGGTGCCCGTCCTGGCGCACCTCATCGCCCCCTCTCGGTTCGCCGTCAGGGGGCTTTTCTTCGTCTTCATATCCACAAACTGAGCTTGCAATGGCACAACATCCAACCCCCCGCGTTATCCGCGCCTACTCCCTCCCGGTCCAACAATTCGACCACCTCAAGAACTATCAGCGCAGCCTTCAGTTCGCCGCCGACGCCGAAGCCGGTACGCCCGCCCGTGAGGGCGACGCTCACTGGATCACGAATAGCCAGACGCTCGCGCACATCATTCACCACCACGGCCTGGTAGCCACCGTCGCCGTTCGCTCGGACATGCACGTTGGCCCGTTCGTGTCGGCGCTGTACATGGGCGACTTGGTAGCCGGTCAGCCCGAGGTGCAACTGTGAGCGTCGCGAACGTCCCTGCCTTGTGCGTCTTCAGTCCCCCGAATGGGCAGCCCATGCGCGGCTTTAGCGATGCAGCCGGCGCCTTCTGGTTCGTCACTCTCGACGTGCTCCCGGCGATGGGCCTTCGAGGCGGGCCGAAGATCATTCCGCGCATCGACCATGCCGACAAGGCAGTCATCGGGAAGGGCAATGCTTACGGCATGCACCCCGACACCACGGTCATCAATGAATCCGGCATGTACACGCTCGCATCGTTGAGCCGCAAGCCTGAGGCGAAAGAGTTCCTGCGCTGGTTGGCCTCGCACGTTCAACCCACCCTCCACATCCTGCGACTGGCAGCCAGAAGGAACGCAGCATGACCCGCCTTCAGATCAACGACAACTTCGGGGGTGAACGCCTCCAGACGGCCGCACGTCCCATCGCAGCTACCGAGCAAGTCGCAGCACCAGTGGAAGACACGCGGTGGAAGGCGCTCGCCAACGTGTTCGCGGGCGGCGCTGGTGTGGCCGAGACGATGCGCCAGAAGGCCGAAGACGACGAAGCCGCAGCCGCCAAGAAGTGGGCGCAGTCAATGACGGTCTCGGAGCTAGGAAAGCAGATCGACTCAGGTCACATGATGCCCTCGCAGTCCCCGGTGTTCGTCGGGACTGTGCAGCACATTTGTCCTGCGTCGCTCTTGATGCTCTGGCCTTCGCCTTCGTTCGTCAGCACCAGAACATTGACTCCCTCGACCTTCTGAACGTCAACCGTGCGAAGCTGGCAGAGTTCGCCCAGCCGGGTACCTGTGAACAGGCCCAAGAGGGGAATCCAGTAGGCGGCCTCACGGCCTCCATAGCGGGCATCCGGCAGTTCATACGCCGCGTGCAGTGGCGAGGAGAACAGCGCCACGAGTTCGTCATTCGTCCACGGCCTTCGCTTGTTCGTCGTGGTGGTCTTGATGTCGAGGCCGCGCCACGGCTGCTTGGGAATCCATTGCAAAGTCTCCTCTGCAAACTTCAAGAGAGACTTGATGTTCGTGAGTCGATCACGGGCGGTCTTTGAGGTGTTGCAGTTCTCGCGGAGCCAGGTGCGGTACGTATCACCGATCTCGCGTGTGATGGCGTCGAGCGTCATTCCCTTGTGTTGCCCCTCGAATTGCTTCAGGGCGCGGTCATAGACCACGAGCGAGTCGGCGGAGCGGGGCGCATCGCCTGACTCCTTCCATCGGTCGTACACGTCACGTAGCGTGCGGGCCTTGCCCTTCGACAGATGGATATGTGCTGTCGATGGCAGCACTACAGGCGTTTCCACGACCTCCCCGGCGTCTCTCTCGGTGACCTCCTGCCGCGCCTTCCGGTAAGCCATCAGGCAGGCCGTTAGAGCCTCCTGTGCGCCTTCAACGCTCGGATCGAAGGCTACCCCTAGCTTCAGCGCTTCAAGGCGCACCAAGGGCAGCACAGCCGCTCTACGGCGTTTCGCAAGATCGGCACCCGCGCGAGCATCGAGGATGGCATTCAGACCGGCCAGCGTCTCCGCGTCATCGTCAGAAAGGCCCGCGCCTGGAGATGTGTCGCGCTCAGGAGGGAAGTACGGGGTGGCCGGTCCGAGGCCGAGCGTTCGCGTGTTGTGAAGCACGGCCTTCGCTACGTCAGTAAGCGGAGCGATGAGCGTTGAATCATCGCGTAGAGCATCGTCCTGACGGAGGACCCGTGCACGAATCCTCAAGGCCAACTCTTGCGCCATCTCTGGGGTTATGAGCGCCAGAGGTTCGGGCTTCAGCTCACGCTTTTTCACGTCGAAATCGGCGAGCCATTCGGCCCGCTTCAGAGTCGCCAAAAGGGTGGCCTCGCGGCGGTCGCTGGTCCCCAAAGCGATGTTCACGCGGGTCTTGCGATAGACCTCACGGAGCTCCTCGGGGATGATGATTCGGACGCAGTAGCGCGTACCTCTGAGGTTCAATCCCTCGACCTTTGCCATGTCATTTCCCGTCTTCATGTTGTACGGAGGTGACACAGCAAAGTGATACAGAGGAGGGCTCGTAAGCCCATGTCAGCGCTTAAGTTCTTGATAACTAAGCGCTTTACAGAAAGAGGTTGACGAGCCTTACCCCTGGCACTGACTACGCAGTTAGGGCTGCTTGGTTCCCCACCTGACCCGGTTGGCCACTTCACCATGCAGGGAGGCCCGTCAGCGGCGATTCTAACCCCGTCGATTTGCCCCCTTCGCCGAGGCGTGAATGATTTCGGGGACGGCGGGGAAACAAGCGTGAAGTCGCCTCCCCGCGCCTTTTAGAATGCCCGCAATGTCTTATCTCGTGCTCGCTCGCAAGTTCCGTCCGAAAACCTTCGGTGAGATGGTCGGTCAGGGGCATGTGGTGCAGGCGCTCGAGAACGCCCTGACCACGCAGCGCCTGCATCACGCCTATCTTTTCACCGGGACGCGGGGCGTGGGCAAGACCACGGTCTCGCGCATCCTGGCCAAGTCGCTCAACTGCCAGGGGCCGGACGGGCAGGGCGGCATCACCGCCACGCCGTGCGGCATCTGCCAGGCCTGCCGCGACATCGATTCGGGCCGCTTCGTCGACTACACCGAGCTCGACGCGGCCTCCAACCGCGGCGTGGACGAGGTGCAGTCGCTGCTCGAACAGGCCGTCTACAAGCCGGTGCAGGGGCGCTTCAAGGTCTTCATGATCGACGAAGTGCACATGCTCACCAACACCGCGTTCAACGCGATGCTGAAGACGCTCGAAGAGCCGCCCGAATACCTCAAGTTCGTGCTCGCCACCACCGATCCGCAGAAGGTGCCGGTCACGGTGCTGTCGCGCTGCCTGCAGTTCAACCTGCGGCCGATGGCGCCCGAGACCATCCTCGAACACCTCACGAGCGTGCTGCAGACCGAGCAGGTGCCGGCCGAGCCGCAGGCGCTGCGCCTGCTGGCACGCGCGGCGCGCGGCTCGATGCGCGATGCGTTGTCGCTCACCGACCAGGCCATCGCCTTCGGCAACGGCGAACTGATCGAGACCGGCGTGCGCCAGATGCTTGGCAGCGTGGACCGCGGCCATGTGTTCAAGCTGATCGAGGCGCTTGCGCAGGGCGACGGCAAGACGGTGGTCGACACCTCCGAGGCCTTGCGCCGCGATGGTATGTCGGCCGCTTCCACGCTCGAGGAAATGACCTCGGTGCTGCAGGCCATGGCCGTGCTGCAGGCGGTGCCTTCGCGCGCGGAATCCGCCGATTCGGCCACCGACCCGGATGCTGCCGACACCGCGCGCCTCGCATCGCTGATGCCCGCCGACGAGACACAGCTGCTCTACAGCCTCTGCCTGCACGGCCGCGGCGAGCTGGGCCTGGCGCCCGACGAATACGCCGCATTGACCATGGTGTTGCTGCGGCTGTTGGCCTTCAAGCCTTCCAACGCGGCCGCTTCGACGGCCACCCCGGAAAAAAAAACTCTGAATGAAGCCCAGGGCGCAGCGCAAAGGGCTCCGGCTCCCGTCGCTGCGCCTGTGCCGGCCCCGGCGCCCGTGGTCAGGCCTGTGGCCGAAACCCCGCATCCGACAGCGCCCACGCCGCCCGTTCCGGCACCCACAGCAGCATCGAATGCACCAGCATCGGTTCCCGCGGGACACCGCCTCGCCGTCGTCGACGAACCCCTGCGGCAGTCAGATCACAGGCCCTCGCCCACGGACACCCCCGCCAAAGTTGTCGGCATGCCGATCCGCGTGCAGCCGCCTCCCGGTCAGCGCGATGCGCCGCGCACCGACGAGCAACGCGGCCCGGCCGCGCCGATCCCGCCCAGTGAGGACGGCGACTTCTGGTATGCCACGGTCACCCAGCTGGTCGCGGCCGAAAGCATCACAGCCCTCTCGCGTGAACTCGCGTTGCAGTCGCAGCTCGTGGGGCGCGACACCGACCAGTGGATCCTGCGCATCGAGCGCGAAACGCTCAACCAGCCTTCCAGCCGCGAGAAACTCACCGCGGCGCTCAACGCGCTCGGCCACGACGTCAAGCTCGCGATCGAGATCGGCGGCGTGGTCGACAGCCCCGCGCGCCGCAACCGGCATGCGGCCGAGGCCCGCCAACGCATGGCGGAGGAGGCCATTCACAGCGACCCCGAGGTGCAGATGCTCATGCGCGAGTTCGATGCGAAGATCGTCCCCGGAACGCTGCGGCCGGCCTGACCCCTGACACCGGGCACCGCGGCCGCGTCTTTTATCCTTCACCCCTTTTCTTCACCACACACACAGGACCAACGATGTTCAACAAAGGACAACTGGCCGGCCTCATGAAGCAGGCGCAGGCAATGCAGGACAACCTCAAGAAGGCCCAGGAAGAACTGGCCCACATCGAGGTCGAAGGCGAATCGGGCGCGGGCCTCGTGAAGGTCGTCATGACCTGCAAGCACGACGTCAAGCGCATCACCATCGACCCGAGCCTCCTGGCCGACGACAAGGACATGCTCGAAGACCTGGTGGCCGCCGCCTTCAACGCCGCCGTGCGCAAGGCCGAGGAAACCAGCGAGCAGAAGATGGGCAAGCTCACCGCAGGCATGCCGGGCCTCCCGCCCGGCATGAAGCTGCCGTTCTGAGCGATTGATGGCCGACGCCAGTTCGCTCGACGCATTGGTCGATGCGCTGCGCCGTTTGCCCGGCGTCGGCGTCAAGTCGGCTTCGCGCATGGCGTTTCACCTGCTGCAGCACGACCGCGACGGCGCGCAGCTGCTTTCGCGCGCATTGCAGCAGGCGGCGGGCAATGTGCGGCACTGCGAACTCTGCAATACCTTCACGGAAGCACCGATCTGCAGCGTGTGCATGGACTCGCGCCGCGATGGGACGAAGCTCTGCGTGGTCGAGACGCCCGCCGACCAGGCCGCGCTCGAACGCACCGGCGCCTTCCGCGGCTATTACTTCGTGCTGATGGGCAAGCTCAGTCCGCTCGACGGCATCGGTCCGAAAGACATCGGCCTGCAGAAGCTGTTCGACCGCGCGCTCGACGGCACGGTGAGCGAAGTCATCCTCGCCACCAATTTCACCGCCGAGGGCGAAGCGACCGCGCATGTGATCGGCGAAGCACTCAAGCAGCGCGGCCTTACTGTGACGCGGCTTGCGCGCGGCGTGCCGGCCGGCAGCGAACTCGAATACGTGGACCTCGGCACCATCGCGCACGCATTGGTCGACCGTCGATAGCGCCATGACCCTGTCCCTGCTCACCATCGCCTACTGGTGCGTGTTCTTCGCCTGCGGCCTGCCGTACCTCGCTGCATGGATCGCCAAGGTCGGCGCCTTCGGCCCCCGCGACAACGTGCATCCGCGCGAATGGGCCGCCCGGCAGAGCGGCTGGCGTGCACGCGCCAACAGCGCGCAGGCCAACACCTTCGAAGGCCTGCCGTTCTTCATCGGCGCGGTGATCATTGCGCACCAGCTCGGCGCCAACCAGGCGCGGCTGGACATGCTGGCGGTGGCCTACGTCGTGCTGCGAACGATCTACCTTGCGATCTACATCAAGGGTCTGGGCGGTGTGCGCAGCGCGGTCTGGGCGCTCGCTTTCGTGGTCAACGTCGCGATTCTTTTCCTCGCGAAATAAGCCATTCGGCAGAGGCGCCATGGAGGCTCTCGGGGAGGCCTTCGTGCTTACGTGGAAACCCGCACGGGATGACCCCGATGCAGGCAACGGGCGCGCACCCCTAAGCTCGATTCACTTCACAAGAATCAAAGAGCCCGCAGGACCCGCTTCATGCTTCATCGCAGAACCCTCATTTCCGCCTCCGCAGTCGCTGCCGCAGCGATTGCGCTGCCGCGGGTTTTTGCGCAAGCCAAGCTGGAGAAGACCAAGGTCTCCATCGCGGTCGGCGGCAAGGCCGCCTTCTACTACCTGCCCCTGACCATCTCCGAGCAGCTCGGCTATTTCAAGGCCGAAGGGCTCGAGGTCGAGATTTCCGATTTCGCCGGCGGCGCGCGTGCGCTGCAGGCGGTGGTGGGCGGCTCGGCCGATGTCTGCTCGGGCGCCTACGAACACACCATCAACCTGCAGGCCAAGAACCAGTTCTTCCAGGCCTTCGTGCTGCAGGGCCGCGCACCACAGATCGCGGTGGGCGTGTCGACCAAGAACATGGCGGGCTACACCGGCATCCAGGATCTCAAGGGGAAGAAGATCGGTGTCTCGGCACCGGGCTCGTCGACCAACATGGTGGCCAACCTCGTGCTCTCGCGCGGCGGGCTCAAGGCGAGCGACGTGAGCTACATCGGCGTGGGCGTCGCGGCCGGCGCGCTCACCGCGCTGCGCTCGGGCCAGATCGATGCCATCAGCAACACCGACCCGGTGATGACGATGCTCGAGCAGAAGGGCGACGTGAAGATCATCAGCGACACGCGCACGCTCAAGGGCACTCAGCAGGTGTTCGGTGGACCGATGCCCGCGGCCTGCCTCTACGCACCCATCGACTTCATCCAGAAGAATCCCAACACCTGCCAGGCGCTGGCCAATGCCATCGTGCACGGCCTGAAGTGGCTGCAGACGGCGGGGCCGGGCGACATCATCAAGACGGTGCCCGAGACCTACCTGCTCGGCGACCGGGCGCTGTACCTCGCGTCGTTCGACAAGGTGCGCGAATCGATCGCCACCGACGGCCTCGTGCCGTCCGATGGGCCCAAGACGGCGCTCACTGCCATCGCGAGCTTCGACACCAGCGTGAAGGCCGACAAGATCGACCTCATCAAGACCTACACCAACGATTTTGCTAGGCGCGCGAAGGACAGGTTCAAAGCCTGACTCCGAACGTCCCCGCGACCCGGCCTTGGCCGGGTTTTTTAATCCTGCAGACATGTCCGACTACGCACTCGAACTCCTTTCCATCAGCTGCACCTTCCATTCGAAGGACGATCCGGGCCAGCGCTACACCGCCGTCGCCGACACCACGCTGCGCATCAAGGCCGGCGAGTTCGTCTCGGTGGTCGGCCCGACGGGATGCGGCAAGTCGACGCTGCTGAACGTGGGCGCGGGGCTGCTTGAGCCGTCGTCGGGCACGGTCAAGGTGTTCGGGAAGACGCTCGAAGGCGTCAATGCGCGCGCGGGCTACATGTTCCAGACCGAGGCGCTGATGCCGTGGCGCAGCGCCGTCGCCAATGTGATGGTGGGGCTGCAGTACCGCGGCGTGTCCGATGCGGATGCGCGCGAGCAGGCCGAGGCGTGGCTTTCGCGCGTGGGCCTCTCGGGCTTCGGCGATCGCTATCCGCATCAGCTCTCCGGCGGCATGCGCAAGCGCGTGGCGCTGGCGCAGACGCTGGTGCTGGACCCCGACATCATCCTCATGGACGAGCCCTTCAGCGCGCTCGACATCCAGACCCGGCAGCTGATGGAAAACGAGGTGCTCGAGATCTGGAGCGCGAAGAAGAAGGCGGTGCTCTTCATCACGCACGACCTGGACGAAGCCATTGCAATGAGCGACCGCGTGGTGGTGCTCTCGGCCGGGCCGGCGACGCATCCGATCGGCGAATTTGCCATCGACCTTGCGCGGCCGCGCGACGTGGCCGAGGTGCGCACGCAGCCGCGCTTCGTCGAATTGCACACGCAGATCTGGGAAGTGCTGCGCGACGAGGTGCTCAAGGGCTACGCGCAGCAACTGAGGAAGGCCGCATGATCCCGCGCCTGAATGAGCGCAACGCGCGCTTCTGGCAACTGGTGCTGCTGGTGTTCATCCTGGTGGGTTGGCACCTGGCGTCGCGCAACCAGCAGTTCGCCTTCTTCGTCGGCGAGCCGATCCAGGTGGCGGGCCGCATCTGGAGCTGGTTCCTGCCGTTCGAGGTGCCGCCGAACCTGCTGTTTCCCGAGGGGCTGAAAGGCAATGCCGACATCTACCGGCACCTGGGCACCACGCTGCTGGAGACGGTGCTGGCCTTCGGCATCGGCACCGTGCTGGGTCTCGCTTGCGGGCTCTGGCTGGCGCTCGCGCCGACGGCGAGCCTGATCCTCGACCCCTACATCAAGGCCGCCAACTCGATGCCGCGCGTGATCCTCGCGCCGATCTTCGCGCTGTGGTTCGGCCTCGGTATCTGGAGCAAGGTGGCGCTGGCGGTCACGCTGGTGTTCTTCATCGTGTTCTTCAACGTCTACCAGGGCGTGCGCGAGGTGAGTCCGGTGGTGCTGGCCAACGCGAAGATGCTGGGCGCCAACCAGCGGCAACTGCTGCGCACCGTGTACCTGCCGAGCGCCACGAGCTGGGTGTTCTCCAGCCTCCACACCTCGGTGGGGCTGGCCTTCGTCGGCGCGGTGGTGGGCGAGTACCTGGGGTCGGCGCGCGGCGTGGGGTACCTGATACTCCAGGCCGAAGGAACGTTCGACGTCAACACCGTCTTTGCCGGTATCGTCGTTCTCACGGCCTTTGCGCTGCTGCTCGACGGGCTGGTCGGCCTGATCGAGAAGCGCCTCATGAAATGGCAGCCACGCAGCGGGGAAACCGAAAAACTCTAGCTGGCTATTTGAAATCTGAAAGGGAGAGAGTCATGTTGAGCAAGAAAAACGGACTGCCAACGACTTTGCGATCGCGCAACGAGACCGCCAGGGTCTCGAATGAAGAACTGTTCTTCGACCTGGTCTATGCGTTCTCGGTCACGCAGCTGTCGCACTATCTGCTGGATCACCTGAGCCTGCTGGGCGCGTTGCAGACGCTGGTGATGTGGTTCGCCGTCTGGCTCGGCTGGCAGTACACCGCGTGGGCCACCAACTGGTTCAACCCCGGCGCGCTGCGCATCCGGGGCATGCTGTTCGGGGTGATGCTGCTGGCCATGGTGATGGCGTCGGCGGTGCCGGGCGCGTTTGCCGAGCGGGGACTGGTGTTCGCCTCGTGCTTTGCGGCCATCCAGGTGGGGCGCACCTTGTGCATGCTGATCGCGGTCGGCAGCGAGAGCCCGCTGGCGCCCAACTTCCGGCGCCTCTTGGCGTGGAACTGCGTGGCGGCGGTGTTCTGGATCGCGGGCGGGCTGTCCGAAGGACCGTGGCGCCTCGGGTTCTGGTTCGTCGGCGTGCTGTGCGAATACGTCGCGCCGATGGTCGGGCTGGTCTTTCCGGGGCTGGGACGGTCGTCGACCGCGGAGTGGACCATCGACGGCGGCCATCTCGCCGAGCGCTGCCAGCTCTTCGTGATCGTGGCGCTGGGCGAATCCATCCTGGCGAGCGGCATCGCGTTCGGCCACCATGCCGAATGGCACTTGGTCGACGTGTACGCGCTGCTCGTGGGCTTTGCGGGCAGCCTGGCCATGTGGTGGATGTACTTCGACACCAGCGCCAAGGAAGCCACGCACGCGATCGAGCATGCGACGGACCCGGGCCGCATGGGCGCCAACTACCACTACACGCACGTGATCCTGGTGGCCGGCATCATCGTGTGCGCGGTCGCGGACGAACTGGTGATCGGGGAGGGATCGCACCATGCCGAGCTCAAGTACCTCGGGCCGCTCCTGGGCGGGCCGGCCATCTACCTCTTCGGCAATGCGCTGTTCAAGCGGGTGGTGCGCGGTTTCCTGCCGCAGTCGCACCTCTACGGGCTGATCGCGCTCGCGGCGCTGGCGGTGTTCGCGTCACATCTGACGGTGCTGGTGGTGGGCACGCTGACCACGGTGGTGATGATTGCCGTGGCCGCGCTGGAAGCCGTGGTGCGCCGCCGGGCGTGGGCGGCCCAGGCGCACTGAGCAAGAAGCACCGCAGGCGTCAGCGCTTCTTCTTCGAGGGCGTGCCGCCGCGCTTCTCGCGCACGACCTGCTGCTTGCCGGCCGCAGGCACCTTGACGACGTTCTTGCCGCGGGCCGTGCTGGCCTGGGCAGGCGCGCTGCCGCGTTTCGAGGAGGCTGCCGCGGCATGGCCACGCGCCACCGCCACGCCGGCACCGACACGGGCCGCGGGCGCCGCGCGAACCGGCAGGTACACGACCACGCTGTAGCCGCGCTTGAACGCGTGGTTGGGCTTCACGTCGTTCCACTCGGCCACGTTGGTGGGCTTGAGGTTGTAGCGGCGCGCGATGCTCGCCACGCTGTCGTTGCGCCCGGCCTTGACGGTGGTGCGGCGATTGACGATCTCGGGCTGGAAGCTCAGGTGGCCGCCATCTGCCACGACTGCCGCGACGTCTTCCTTCACGCGTGCACCGCGCGGCACGATGAGCGTCGAGCCGGCCTTGATGAGCATGCGCGGCGGCACGTTGTTCATCGCACGCAGGTCGCTCTCGCTCATACCCGAGCGCTGGGCGGCGTCGGCCACGGTCATGGTGTTGGGCACGACCCAGGCGGTCCAGCTGGCGTACTGGCCTTGCGAGTAGGCGTCGAAGTTGCGCTGGAACACGGCCGCGTTGTCCCAGGGCAGCAGGATCTGCGGCGTGCCCGAGGCGATCAGCACCGGCTTGTGCGCGGCAGGGTTGAGCGCGCGGAAGTCCTCGATGCGCACGTCAGCCAGCTTGGCGGCCAGTTCCACATCCAGGTCGCGCGTGAGCGTGACGGTCTGGAAGTATGGGTGGTTGGCGATCAGCGGCAGCTCGGCGTTGAAGGCCTGCGGATTGGCCACGATGTTCTTCACCGCCTGCAGCTTGGGCACGTACAGCCGCGTTTCGGCCGGCATGTTGAGGTCGCTGTAGGTGGTGGGCAGGCCCGCGCGCTGGTTCTTGGCGATGGCGCGGCTCACGCTGCCTTCACCCCAGTTGTAGGCGGCCAGCGCGAGCTGCCAGTCGCCGAACATGCCGTAGAGCTTCTGCAGGTAGTCGAGCGCGGCGCGGGTGGAGGCCAGCACGTCGCGGCGGTCGTCGCGGAAGATGTTCTGCTTCAGATCGAAGTCGTTGCCGGTGGCCGGCATGAACTGCCACATGCCCGCGGCGCGTGCGCTGGACACCGCCTGCGGGTTGAAAGCGCTCTCGATGTACGGCAGCAGCGCGAGTTCGGTCGGCATGTTGCGCCGCTCGAGTTCCTCGACGATGTGGAACATGTACTTGTTCGAGCGCTCGGTCATGCGCTGGATGTAGTCTGGCCGGCTGGCGTACCACTGCTCGCGGTCGCGCACGAGGTCGCTCTCGAGGTTGGGCATCTTGAAGCCGCGGCGGATGCGGTCCCACATGTCGGTCGGCGGGGCCAGCGTGACCACGCTCTGCGAATGGGCCTCGCTGCTGGACAGGGGAGAGAGGGCGTCACGCGGGTAGACGGGGGCCGCGCTGCCGGCGACCTTGGAGCCGGTGCCGCCGGCGGTGGCGCCGGTCTTGGAGGAAGTGCTGGATGAGGAGGGGTTGTCGGTCGGTGCCGCGCAGCCTGCGAGCACCAGGGAACCTGCAAGGCAGGTGGCAGCGATAAATTTCATCGGAAGTCGTTTTTCCATTGGCGCAGCGCAGCGAACACATCGGCTTCGGCCGCATCGGCGGAAAGCTCGGCGTGCTCGCGCACCGCTCTAAGGACAGTGGCTTCGCGGCTGCGAAGAAAGGGGTTGATCAGGCGTTCGGTTGCCAGTTGCGAGGGCAGCGTGGGCTGCCCCTGTGCGCGCAGGCTTTCGCAGCGCGCGTTGTAGTGAGTCAGATCGGCATTGCCCGGTTCCACCGCGCGGGCGAATCGCAGGTTAGCAAGTGTGTATTCGTGGGCGCAGCACACGCGGGTGTCGCCGGGCAGCGCGGCGAGCGCATCGAGCGAGGCCAGCATCTGCGCGGGTGTGCCTTCGAAGAGACGGCCACAGCCGCCGGAGAACAAGGTGTCGCCGCAGAAGAGCAGCGGCGCGCGGCTCTCGGCCGCCGGAAGAAAGTAAGCGATGTGGCCGGCCGTGTGGCCCGGCACGTCGATCACTTCGAAGCTGAGGCCAAGCGCTTCGGCGATGTCGCCTTGCACATACGGCGTGAAGGGCTCCGGAATGCGCTCGCGCGCCGGGCCATGCACCGGTGCGCCCGTGGCGGCGTGCAGCGCGGCCACGCCACCGGTGTGATCGGCATGGTGGTGCGTGACTAGAATCGCGGCCAGCTGCAGCTTGTGGTGCGCCAGCGCATCGAACACCGGTTGGGCGTCGCCCGGATCCACGACGATGGCGCTGGACCCGTCGTGCAGCATCCAGATGTAGTTGTCGGCGAAGGCGGGCAGCGGAACGAGGGTCATGAGCGGTCAAATTATAGGTTTGCAGGATTGGTTCGCGACCCCCCCGGGACGCTACCTCCTCGCGTGGGAGCAGGCCCAGTTCGACCAAGCGGTGGCCGACGTGTTCGGCTACCACGCGCTGCAGTTGGGCGCGGCCGAAGTCGAGGGCCTCCGCACCAACCGCATGCCGCACCGCTGGCTGGCCCTGAGCGACCCGATGCGGCCCGCCGAGGCCACGCTGCTGACCGACTTCACGGCGCTGCCGTTCGCGGCCAACAGCCTCGACCTGGTGGTGATGCCGCATGCGCTGGAACTCAGTCCCGATCCGCACGCCACGCTGCGCGAGGTCGAGCGGGTGCTGGTGCCCGAGGGCCGTGTGGTGATCTGCGGCCTCAACCCGGCCAGCTTGTGGGGCATGCGCCAGCGGCGCGCGCACCTGTACCGCAAGCTCGGCGTCGGCGATCTTTACCTGCCCGAGGGCGGTGAGTTCATCGGCTACTGGCGCATGCGCGACTGGCTGCGGCTCCTGAGCTTCGAGGTGGAGTCGGGGCGCTTCGGCGTCTACCGGCCCGCGGTGCGCAGCGACGCGTGGCTCGAGCGCTGCCGATGGATGGACAAGGCCGGCGAGCGCTGGTGGCCGATCTTCGGCGCGGCGTATTTCCTGGTGGCCGTGAAGCGGGTGCGCGGCATGCGCCTCCTGAGCGCGGACTGGCGCCGCGCCGCGGCACGGGCCACGGCGCCGGTGTCGATCGCGGGCAAGGTGCATCGGCACCGGCCGGATCAGATGGATTGAATCGAACAGAGAAAAAAGGAAAAGAGAGCTTGAACGAAGTCGTGATCTACACCGATGGTGCATGCAAGGGCAACCCCGGACCTGGAGGCTGGGGCGCGTGGCTCAAGTCGGGCGCCACCGAAAAGGAACTGTTCGGCGGCGAACTGGCCACCACCAACAACCGCATGGAGCTCACCGCCGTGATCGAAGGCCTGGCTGCGCTCAAGCGGCCCTGCAAGGTGGTGCTGTACCTCGACAGCCAGTACGTGCGCAAGGGCATCACCGAGTGGATCCGCGGCTGGAAGGCCAAGGGCTGGATGACCGCCAGCAAGCAGCCGGTGAAGAACGTCGAGCTCTGGCAACGGCTCGACAAGCTGGTGGCCGAGGGCGGCCACACGATCGAATGGCGCTGGGTCAAGGGCCATTCGGGCGACCCGGGGAACGAACGCGCCGACATGCTCGCCAACAAGGGCGTGGACAAGGCGCTCGGGCGGATCTGAAGATCGGCTAGAGAACGCCGTTGAACATCATCACGTCGACCTCTTCGCCGGCGGCGACGGCGCCCTGGTCGTGATGCAGCACCACGAGCCCGTTGGCCTCGACCATCGAACTCAGCACGCCCGAGCCCTGGTTGCCCGCCACGCAGACCTCGGGCAATGAACCTGCCACGGCCTTCACGAAACCGCGCTGGTACTCGGTGCGGCCCGGCTTCTTGCGGATGGGGCCGGCGCTGCGTGCCCGCAGCAAAGGCGGCGGCGCCGAGGCCGCATCGTGGCAACCCATCATGCGCAGCAGCGCGGGCCGCACGAAGGCCAGGAAGGTGACCATCACGGCCACCGGGTTGCCGGGCAGGCCGAACAGCACGGCCGGGTCCGCGTGCCCCTTGCCGTCGTCGTCGCCGTCGCGCGGAATCAGGCCCACGGCCAGCGGCCGGCCAGGGCGCATGGCGACGTGCCAGAAGGCCATCTCGCCTATCTGCTGCATCACGTCGCGCGTGTGGTCGGCCGCACCGACGCTCACGCCGCCGCTGGTGACGATGGCGTCGGCCTCGCGCGCGGCGCGTTGCAGCGTCGCGGCCAGCGTGGCGGGGTCGTCGTGCACGAGGCCGAGGTCGATCACCTCGCAGCCCAGCCGCGCGAGCAGGCCGAACACGGTGTAGCGGTTCGAGTCGTACACCGCGCCTTCGCGCGGCGGTTGGCCGATGCACAGGATCTCGTCGCCGGTGGAGAAGTACGCGACGCGCAATGTCCGCAGCACCGGCACGGCGGGCAGGCCCAGGCTCGCGATCATGCCGAGCGCGGCGGGCGAGAGCCGTTCGCCGCGCCGCAGCGCGGGCTGGCCCTTCATCAGGTCTTCGCCGGCGAAACGGCGGTTGTCGCCGCGGCGCAGCACCCGGTCGGGAAAGCGCACGACCTCGCCCTCGACCTGGCAGAACTCCTGCGGGATCACGGTGTCGAGGCCGGGCGGCATCATCGCGCCGGTCATGATGCGCACCGCATCTCCCGCGGCCAGCGCGCCTCGCCAGGCCGCGCCGGCGAGCGCCGTGCCCACCACGCGCAGCTGGATGGAATGGTCGGCGGGGGCGTCGGTCGGGAGGATGGCGCCGTCGAACGCGTAGCCGTCCATCGCCGAGTTGTCGTGCGGCGGAACGCTCACGGGCGAGACGATGTCTTCGGCCAGCACGCGGCCGAGCGCGTCGCGCAGCGGCACGTTCTCGCGCTCGGTGACGGCAAGCGGCGCGACCAACCGGGCCAGGAAGGCCTGGACGGCATCGACGCTCAGCGCGTCGGTGTCATGGCCTGGAAGGGCAGCCGCGATGTCGGCAAGACTGCTCATCGTTTTTCGAGCGCGTGCAATTCGGCGAGCGTGTTGGCGTTGAAGAAGGCGTCGGGCGCATCGCCGGGGCGGTCGAAGGGAACGAACACGGTGCGGTGTTGCGCGGTCCACGCCTGGACCTTGCGGCCGCCGCCTTCGGTGAAGCGCAGCAGGCTTTCGTACAGGTCGGTGCGCAGCAGGCAGAACACGGGTTGCGGGCGCAGCACGGGCTCCGCGCCCTCTTCGGTATCGGGCGCGGTGACCATCGCGATCTCGGCGTTGCCGGCTTCCAGGGCCTCGGCCAGGCGGGCTGCCAGGTCGGTCGGGAAGCGCGGCGTGTCGCAGGGCACGGTGAGCAGGAAGGGCGTGTCGCAGTTCTCCAGCCCCGTGAGGAAACCCGCGAGCGGCCCCGGGTAGTCCGCAAGGCTGTCGGTCAGCACCGGGACGCCGAAGGCTTCATAGGCGGCAAGGTTCCGGTTGGCATTGATCATCATCTGGCCGACCTGCGCGCCCAGGCGCAACACCGCATGCAGGGCGAGCGGCACGCCGTTGAAGTTCTGCAGGCCCTTGTCGACGCCGCCCATGCGGGAGCCGCGTCCGCCGGCCAGCAGCAGGCCGGTGATGTCGTCGGGCGCAATGGCGGGGTGCGCAGGCATGCCGGCAGCCTGCGTCATCCGCCGATGTAGCTCATCTCGACGCGGCGCGGGGCATTGTCGCCGGCATCGCCGTGCGCGGTGTCGTCGGGGCCGCGCAGGGCGCGCAGCTCGGAGTAGCGGTCGGCCCGGCCCTGCCAGATGTGGCCGATGGCCGAGGAAATGTCGTCGTCGCTGGCCATGCCGCGCAGCAGCGGCCGCAGGTCGTGGCCGGCGCTGGCGAAGAGGCAGAGGTACAGCTTGCCCTCTGTCGACAGGCGCGCACGGCTGCAGTCGTGGCAGAAGGCCTGGGTCACGCTGCTGATCACGCCGATCTCGCCGCGGCCATCCGCATAGCCCCAGCGCTGGGCCGTTTCGCCCGGCGTGGTGGCTTTAAGCGGCACGAGCGGAAATTCTTCGGCGATGCGCGCGATGACATCGGCCGAGGGCAGCACCTCGTCCATGCGCCAGCCATTGGTGGCGCCCACGTCCATGTATTCGATGAAGCGCAGCACCACGCTGGCGCCATGGTGCTCGCGGAAGTAGCGCGCCATCGGCAGGATCTCCTGCTCGTTGGTGCCGCGCTTGACCACCATGTTGACCTTGATGGGCCCGAGGCCCGCGGCACGCGCCGCGTCGATGCCGGCCAGCACGTCGGCCACCGGGAAGTCGACGTCGTTCATGTGGCGGAAGACCGCGTCGTCCAGGCTGTCCAGGCTCACCGTCACGCGCCGCAGGCCGGCGGCCCTGAGCGCAGCGGCCTTGCGTGCAAGCAGGGAGCCGTTGGTGGTGAGCGTGAGTTCAAGTGGTGCGCCGTCGGGCGTGCGGATTTCGGCCAGTTGCTCGATCAGCCCCTCGATGTTCTTGCGCAGCAGCGGCTCCCCGCCGGTGAGCCGGATCTTGCGCACGCCGTGCGCCGCGAACAGGCGTGCCAGGCGCGTCATTTCCTCGAAGCTCAGGAGCGCGCTGTGCGGCAGGTACTTGTAGTCCTTGTCGAACACGTCCTTGGGCATGCAGTAGCTGCAGCGGAAGTTGCAGCGGTCGGTCACGCTGATGCGCAGGTCGGTCAGCGGGCGGCCCAGGCGGTCGAGCAGCAGGCCGGTGGCGGGCACGGCGATGTCCGGCACGGCCACGGCGGGGGGCGTGCGGCCGATCTGCGAGATCGGGATGACGGTGCTGCTGCTGTTCTTCATGGCTTCGAGGGGATGGGCCCGATTTTGCGCCAGGCCTCAAGAGCCTGTGAACAGCAGGCTACTTGATCACCGCCGCATAAATCATGTCCCGGGTCAAGGATCTGTAATGTGTCCGGTATTTCGGCGATTGCAGCATCAGCACGACGAACATCTCGTTCTTGGGGTCTACCCACATGTAGGTGCCGCCCGCGCCGCCCCAGTTGTATTCGCCGCCGGCCGAGGGGTAGGGCGCCTCGCCGTCGTTGCGGCGCACCGCAAAGCCCAGCCCGAAGCCGTAGCCCGGGCCCGGCAGGTAGAGCGGGCCGGGCACGATGCCGGCGCCCGCGTTGGAATGATCGGCGGTCATCAGCGCGATGGTGCGCGGGCCGAGATAGCGCTTGCCGTCGAGCGAGCCGCCGTTCAGCAGCATCTGCAGGAAGCGCGCGTAGTCGCCGGCAGTGGACACCAGCCCGCCGCCGCCCGACTCGAGCTTGCGCACGATGCGCGGGTCGTTCAGGTCGGCGCCCACGCCGAAGCTGCGGTCGGTGGGCAGCGGCTCGGCAATGCGCGGCTGACGGGCCGGCTCGAGCACGTAGTACGTGGTGTCCTTCATGCCCAGCGGGTCGAAGAGGCGCGCTTTCTCGAACTGATAGAGCGACTGGCCCGAGACCACCTCGATCACGCGCCCGAGGATGTCGGTCGACTGGCTGTAGTCCCAGGTCGTGCCCGGCTGGTAGGCCAGCGGCAGCCTGGCCAGGCGCTGCGAGAACTCGGCGTTGGTCGGGTCGTTGGCGCCCAGGCCGGCCGCGTTGTAGGCCTGCTTCACCAGGCCCGGCCCGAAGAAGCCGTAGGTCAGGCCCGAGGTGTGGCGCATCAGGTCCTGCACAGTGATCGGCTTGCGGGCGGGCACGGTTTCGAGCACCGGCTTGCCGTCGGCGCCGGGCTTCTCGATGCCGACGGTCATGCTGGCGTATTCGGGCAGGTAGGTGGAAATCGGGTCGTCGAGCTTCAGGCGCCCGTCTTCCACCAGCATCATCGCGGCCACCGTGGTGATGGGCTTGCTCATCGAATAGATGCGGAAGATGCCGTCGCGCTGCATCGGCGTGCCGGCCACGGGGTCGAGCTTGCCGACTGGCTCGAACCACGCCACCTTGCCTTGCCGGGCCACCAGCAGCACCGCGCCCGGGATCTTGCCGCTGGCCACGTCGGCCTTGAGCACGTCGGTGAGCATCTGCAGGCGCTCGGTCGAAAGCCCGACCCGCTCCGGGGTGGCGGTCGGCAGCGATTGCGCCGCGGCCAGCAGCGGTGCGACAAGGCTCAGGCCGAGCACGGCCGTGCGCAGGGTGCGCTTGAAGAACTTCATGGTGTTGTCTCCGTCCTCACGTTGATGGAAAGCGGCATGACGGTCTTGTCGCCGCTGGGGAGCACTCGGGGCGGGGCTATCCCCGGCAGAGCTTCAGGTTCGTGCGGGCTGCGCGGACCACGGGCAGGATGCTGTCGGCATCGGCGGGCGGGTACTGGTCCTTCACGCCCTGGTCGGTTCGCGCGGCGTCTTCGGCCAGCGGCTCGAGCGTCTTGAGGCAGGCCGCGCGGTCGCCGAGCTTGAACTGCGTGAGCGCCAGGTCGTTGCGGATGCGGCCCGTGGTGATCCAGTCGAGCGTCTTGCCGCAGTCGCCGAGCACGGGGGCGAGGGTGCCCAGGGCGGCTGTGTAGTCCCTGGCGTCGTACTGGCGCTTGAAGGTCTTGCGCGTTGCCGCCACGGCCTTGTCGGCGCAGGCCGGCGTCGGCTTGATGAAGGTGCCCTCAAACGAGGCGCGCATGCCGCAGCTCTGGCGGCAGTCGTCGGAGCCGTTGGTGCCGACCTCGACGTTGCCGCCCTTGAGGGTGAAGCTCACCACGCAGCCGGTGTCGTCGATCTTGGCCTTGCCGCGGACGATGGTGCCGTCCAGCGTGCACATGTGGGCGTTGGAGCCGACGGTGGTGATGTCGAAGTGCCCGTTGGGCTTGACCCGCAGCGAGCCGCCGCCGCCTTCATAGATGTAATCGCCGGCCGGCGGTGTGGCGAGCTGGGCGCTGGCGATGCCGGCGCCGGACAGCAGCAGGAACGTCGCCACGCGGGGCAGGAAGCGGTGCAATTTCATCGGTGCAAAGCCTTTCAGGGGGACGCGGGGCAGTGTATCGGCCCGTTGCGTATCCGGGCCTGAAGTGGCTTGTTTGCGCCATCTTCGGCGGCGTTGTCTTGTCATGGACAATGAGAATTACTATCATCTGTACGCCTGAATACGCAGCACGTCGACGACGCAAAGGGCTCTTCAACCAAGGAGCTTTTCATCCGTGCCATACACCCTGCCAGCCTTGTCCCGTGCCTTCGACCCTCGTCGGCGCCTGACGGCCATGCCATGAACGACGAGCCGCAATACCCTCAGGGCATGGGCGCATCGGCGCGCTCACGGCCCACGCCCTCCGTGCGCGAATGGATCGGGCTGGCCATCGTCGCGTCCGGCGCGCTGGCGCTGGTGTCGCAGTTCTGGGAGTTCGTGCGGGCCGACCCGGTGGTCTGGAACGCCTTGCTCGGCGGCTCGGTGGCCGCGCTGGCCACGGCGCTGGGCACCCTGCCGGTGGTGTTCTCGCAGAAGCTGCCCGAGCGGCTGCAGGACACGTTGTTCGGTTTCGGCGCCGGCGTGATGCTGGCCGCTTGTGCGTTCTCGCTGATCATTCCCGGGCTCGATGCGGCGAAGAACATCGGCGTCTTCGGCGGCGGCAATTGGGCGGCCGGCGGCGTGATCGGCGCGGCCATCCTGCTGGGCGGCCTCGTGCTCATGGTGATGGACCGCGTGCTGCCGCACGAGCACTTCATCAAGGGGCGCGAAGGGCAGTCGGCCAGGCAACTGCGGCGGACGTGGCTCTTCGTGTTCGCGATCGCGCTGCACAACGTGCCGGAGGGCTTGGCCATCGGCGTGGGCTATGCGGGCAACAACGGCCTGCGCGCCGATGCGCTGGCCACCGGCATCGCGATCCAGGACGTGCCCGAGGGCCTGGTCGTCGCGGTGGCGTTGCTGGCAGCTGGCTACAAGCGTTGGTTCGCGGTGCTGATCGGCATGGCGTCGGGGCTGGTCGAGCCGCTGGGCGCGGTGCTGGGCGCGGCGGTGGTTGGCCATTCGGCGCTGCTGCTGCCCTGGGGGCTGGGTTTTGCCGCGGGCGCGATGCTGTTCGTCATCAGCCACGAGATCATTCCCGAGTCGCACCGCAAGGGGCACGAAGCCTTTGCGACCAGCGGGCTGATGCTCGGCTTCGTCCTGATGATGCTGTTGGACACAGCGTTGGGGTAAGACTTTCCCTGTCTCCTTCGTGGGACACCGTGGAACCGGCTTTGCCGGGCCGCTGGTGTCGCCCCCGGCGAGGGGGTTGGCGAAGCGACACGAAGTGCGCGTAGCCTGGGGGAGAGCCTATTGCTAGCCGTGCTTGACGGCGACGGTCTTCAGCGTCGTGAAGCCGTACAGCGCCTCGAAGCCCTTTTCACGTCCGTAGCCCGAGGACTTCACACCGCCGAAAGGCAATTCGACCCCACCGCCCGCGCCATAGTTGTTGATGAACACCTGCCCGCTGCGCACGCGCCGGGCCATGCGGAACTGGCGCGAACCGTCGGCGGTCCACACACCGGCAACCAAGCCGAACTGCGTGGCGTTGGCCAGGGCGACCGCTTCGTCTTCGTCGGCGAACTGCATCGCGGCGAGCACCGGACCGAACACCTCTTCCTGCGCCAGGCGGTGGCCGACTGGCACGTCGCGCAGCAGCGTGGGCGCCTGGTAGAAGCCCGTCTCGGGCGCTTCCTCGACGACGACGCCCTGCGCCACCATCGGGATGCCGGCATGCTGCGCATCGCTCAGGAAGTCCCACACGCGCTGTTGCTGCGTCTGGCGGATCAGCGGACCCACGTCCAGGTCCATGGCCGCCGGGCCCACGCGCAGGGCTTCGAAAGCATGGCCGAGGCGCTCGAGCAACGGCTCGTAGATGGCGCGCTGGATCAGCACGCGCGAGCCGGCCGAGCAGGTCTGGCCGGCGTTCTGCACGATGGCGTTGATGACCACTGGAATGGCCGCATCGAGATCGGCGTCGGCAAAGATGATCTGCGGGCTCTTGCCGCCCAGCTCGAGCGTGACCGGGCAATGCCGCTCGGCCGCCACCTGCTGGATCAGCGTGCCGATCTTTGGGCTGCCGGTGAAGCTGATGTGGTCGATGCCTTCGTGCCGCGCGAGCGCGTCGCCCACTTCATGGCCGTAGCCTGTCACGATGTTGAGCGCGCCGGCCGGAAAGCCGACTTCGGCCGCCAGCTGCGCCACGCGGATCAGCGAGAGGCACGCATCCTCGGCCGGCTTCACCACGCACACGTTGCCCGCCGCCAGCGCACCGCCCACGCTGCGCCCGAAAATCTGCATCGGGTAGTTCCACGGAATGATGTGCCCGGTGACGCCGTGCGGCTCGCGCCAGGTGAAGACGCTGTAGCCGTCCTGGTAGGGGATGGTCTCGCCGTGCAGCTTGTCGCAGGCGCCGGCGTAGAACTCGAAGTAGCGCACCAGCGCCACCGCATCGGCGCGCGCCTGCTTCACCGGCTTGCCGCAGTCGCGCTGCTCGATCAGCGCGAGCTCGTCGACGTGCTCGGCGATCTTCAGCGAGAGCTTGTAGAGCAGGCGGCTGCGATCGGCGGCGCTGACCTTGTGCCACACGCCCTCGAAGCAGTCGCGCGCTGCGCGCACGGCCGAGTCGATGTCGGCGGCGTTGCTGCGCTGGATTTCGTCGAAGGGCTGGCCGTCGGAGGGGTCGATGACGGGGAGGGTGCGGCCGGAGGCGGACGGGACGTCGGCGTTGGCGATGTAGTTGAGCTGCATGGGGCGGGATTTTGCGCGATGCACGCCCAACCCGTGGCCCGGGGCGGGTTCGCCTTACTTCGCTGCCGTGGCTTTTGGCAGCGCCTTCACGGCATTCAGCATGCGCTCTACATGCTTGTCCGGATTCAGGTTCTGGTAGTAGTAGGCCACCTTGCCGTCCGGCGAAATCACGTACGACAGCCGGTTGGCGAAGTCCGGCCGGGTCTGCATCAGCGCGTCGAAGCCGTTGATCACGGTCTTGGCTTCGTCCGATGCCACCGGAAAGCGGCTCTGGCAGGACTTGACCGAGAACTTCGCCAGGGTGTCGATGTCGTCGGCAGAGACGCCGATCACCGTGGCGCCCAATGCCGCGAACTGGTCGACCGCCTCGGCGAAGGCGTGGGCTTCGATCGAGCAATCGTTGGAATCGGCCGCGGGAAAGAAGTACAACACCACCGGCCCCTTGGCCAGCGCCTCGGCCAGCGAATAGCGGAAGGTCTTGCCGCCCAGCGCGGCGTTGGCGGTGAACCTGGGCGCGGGGTCGCCGATGTCCAGGGCCGCCCAGGCAGGGTGGGCGAGGGCAAGGGCCGCAAAGGCGGCCGTCATCAGGGCGATGCGTGAGAGGATCGGGCGGGCCATGATGTAACTCCGGACAGGTGTGGAGCGAAATTCTAGGGCGGACCACCCGCCGCAGGGGCCGGATGAAACCGGCAGGCCCCGGCCAGCGTACCTGCTGCAGTGACACGAAGAAAGAAAGAGGGAACGACGACATGAACGGCTGGGATCGATTTCTGCGCATCGCGCTCGCGGGCTTCCTGCTGGCGGCGCTCGCTGCCTGCAGCTCGCTGCCGCCGGCGCAGGAAAGGCCCGCCGAGCACGCGGCCTCCGCCGATCCGTCCACCAAGCTCGCGAAGATTGCCGCCGCCTCCACGCCGCCGGGCGAGCATTCGGGCTTCCGGTTGATGCCGCTGGGCGTGTATTCGCTGGACGCACGCATCCAGCTCGCGCAGCGCGCCCAGCAGTCGCTGGTGGTGCAGTACTACCAGCTCGAGAACGACGCGGTCGGCCGACTGCTGCTGCGCACCCTGCGAGAAGCTGCGGCGCGCGGCGTGAAGGTGCGGGTGCTGGTGGACGACCTCTACACCGTCAAGAGCCAGCAGTTGCTGCTGGCGCTGTCGGAAACGCCGAACGTGCAGGTGCGGCTCTACAACCCCTTCTGCTGCGGCCGCGACGGTTTTCTCTCGCGCTTCGCGGCCTCGCCCTTCGAGATCGTGCGGCTCAACCACCGCATGCACAACAAGCTTTTCATCGCCGACGGCGTGATGGCGGTGGTCGGCGGGCGCAACATCGCCGACGAGTATTTCGTGCTGAGCGAGGCGCAGAACTTCATCGACATGGATGCGCTGGTAGTCGGCAAGGTGGTGCCGCAGCTCGAATCGATCTTCGACGCCTACTGGAACAGCGTGCAGGTCTGGCCCATTGCCGACATCGTGAAGGGCGAGGGCGGCCGCATGCCCGGCAGCGCCGAGTTCGACGACTGGATCGGCATGGCCGCGCCGCCGCCGAAGATTGTGCTGCCGCCGTCCGACATCCTGGGCTATGGCCCGATCGCCGAAGAGCTCGACGGCGGCCGCATGGGCCTGCTGTGGGGCGAGGCGCGCGCCATCGCCGACCCGCCGACCAAGCCCGCGACCATGACGGCCGAAGAGGCTATCTCCACCAGCGTGACGATGAAGGTCTGGGGCCTCCTGATGGACGCCAAGACCGAGGTCGACCTGACCTCGCCCTACCTCGTGCCGGGCGAGCGCGGCATGGCGGCCTTCGACGACCTGGCCAAGCGCAAGGTCAAGCTCACGCTGCTGACCAATTCGCTGGCGGCCAACGACGAGCCGCTGGTGCACACCGGCTATGCGCGCTACCGCGAGCGGCTGCTGCAAAGCGGCGCCGACCTGTACGAGCTGAGCCCGCAGCGCACCAGCAAGGGCGAGCGCTTCGGCATGTTCGGCAAGTCGCTCGGCCGGTTGCACGCCAAGACCGCCGCCATCGACAAGACGCGCATCTTCATCGGCTCGATGAACCTCGACCCGCGCTCGGCCAGCCAGAACACCGAGATGGGGTTGGTGGTCGACAGCCCGCAGCTGGCGCGCGAGATGCTGCGCATCATCAACATCAGCAAGCTGCAGAACTCCTACCGGCTGCGGCTGGCCAAGGACACCGGCACGCTGCAGTGGCTTACCAACGACGGCGAGAAGGAGGTGATCCTGACCTCCGAGCCCGAGTCGGGCTTCTTCCAGCGCTTCTACAACATGCTCATCGCGCCCATCGTTCCCGAAATGCTGCTGTAGCCTCGGGGGATGGCGCAGACCTTCACCTCACTGCCCGCCCTGCAGGTCATGCTGTGGGGCGTGCTTTTTTTTGGCGGTATCTATCTCGGCTTCGGTGCCATCAGCTGGCTTCTCACGAAGCGGGTGCTGCCGGCGCTGGGCATCGGGCGGGTGCTCGATCCGCGGCCGCTGCAGCCGGGGCAACTGCGGCGGGAGCTCTCGCAGTCGGGCATCTCGGTACTGATCTTCGGGCTGGGCATGGTGTTTCCGTGGGGCTTGCTGCAACTGGGCTGGGCGCGGCTCGATGCGGATGCGGGATGGCGGCAGATTGCCGTGGAGATCCTGGTGCTCGCCGTGTGGAACGACGTGCATTTCTGGATCAACCATCGCCTGCTGCACACGCGCCTGCTGCGCCGTTTTCACGGGCCGCATCACCGCTCGTTCGTGACCACGCCGTGGGCCACCTACAGCTTTCATCCGATCGAGGCACTGATGCTCGGCAACGTGATCCTGCTGCCGATGGTGGTGCACGACTTCAGCTTCTGGTCGCTGGCGGCGGTGCCGGTGTTCAGCCTGTTCTTCAACTGCGTGGGGCACTCGAACTACGACTTCTTCACCGGCGTGTCGTACAGCCACTGGTTCGCGGCGAGCCGCCGGCACCATTTGCACCACGCCTGCCACAGCGGCAACTACGGCTTCCAGTTCACCTTCATGGACCGGCTGTTCAGGACGCGCATCGCGGCGGACGCGGCCGAGCCGCACTTCCAGGCCTTCCGGGACAAAGAGGCGCGGCGGCATGGCACTCCCGCCTGAGGCGTCGTCGCGCGGCCTGCTGCGCCTTCGTCATTGGCGCGACTGGCAAAGCCTCGCGTACCTCATGGCGCTGCCGGTCCTGGCCGCATGGCAGTGGGTGAACGGCTTCGACGTGCTGCTCTACGCGCTGATGCTGTTCCTCACGCTCGGCGTCGGCGTGATCCACCACAACCACGTGCACCTGCGCATGTGGCGCGGGCGGCGCATGAACCGGCTGACGGACTTCTGGATCACGCTGCTGCAGGGCCACCCGACCTTCGTGTTCTGGCCCGCGCATGTGGCCAATCACCATCGCCACCGGCACGGGCCGAATGACGTGGCGCGCACCTACCGCTTCGGTGGCGATACCAACCACCTCTGGGGCTATCTGCTGCATCCGTTCCAGGCGGTGTGGGTGCTGGTGCCGGTGTTCGTCGGCTGGCTCGCGCGGCTGCGGACGCACCGGCGCGGCGCCTGGCGTTATTGCATCGCGCAGTACGTGTTGTGGTTGGCAAGCTGGGCCGTGCTGCTGGCCGTCGATTGGCAGAAGGCCCTGCTCTTCGTGATCGTGCCGCAGCTGCACGGCCTGCACTGGCTGCTGGCGACCAACTACCTGCAGCACGCGCATGCCGACGGCCGCAAGCCCTATCGCGAAGAGGCGCTGCGCGATACCCCCGGTGGCAGGCTGAACTACGCACGCAATTTCGAAGGGTTGGTGAACCCGTTGTTGTTCAACATCGGCCTGCACACCGCACATCACGAGAACCCGCATGCCCATTGGTCCGAGCTCACGCACCTGCACCGCACGCGCTACCGCGCGCAGGTCGATCCCGTGCTCAACGAGGGCGGGCTGGTTCCCTACATGCTGCGGGTCTTCGTGCTGGGGGCCGTGTGGCCGCGTTTTCGCAGCCGCTCGCTGATGCCTCCCGATTCCTTCACTCACTGAACCATGCCTGTTTCATTCCAACGCGTGTACCTCGAGAGCGCCGGCTATTTCATGCCGGGCGAGCCGATTCCCAACGACCGCATGGACGCGTACATCGCGCCGCTCAACCGCATGTCCGAGCGCATCAAGCGGCGCATCCTCGCGGAGAACGGCATCCTCACGCGGCACTACGCCATCGATTCCGAAGGCGTGACGCAGCACACCAATGCGCAGCTTGCTGCCGGTGCGATTCGCGATTGCCTGCAGCGCGGGGGCGCGGAACTCTCGCGCGTGTCGCTGCTGGCCAGCGGCTCCTCGGGCGGCGACACGCTGATGCCGGGGTTCGCGAACATGATCCAGGGCGAGCTCGCCGCGCAGCCGATGGAGACGCATTCGGTGCATGGCATTTGCGCGGCCGGCGTGTCGGCAATCCAGACGGCCGCGCAGGGCATCGAGCTGGGCGCACATCGCTCGGCGATGGCGGTGGCGAGCGAGATGCCGTCGCGTCTTTTCAAGCGCTCGCGCTTCGCGGCGCGTGGCTATGAAACCGACTTCGACTCGCACTTCCTGCGCTGGATGCTGTCCGATGGCGCAGGGGCGCTGCTGCTGTCCGATGGTTCACCTGCGCTGGCCGGTGCGCCCGGGCTACGTCTGAAACTGAAGTGGGTGCACCAGCGGGCTTTCTCGGGCGACTACCCCGTCTGCATGCAGCTCGGCCTGACCGAGGATCGCGCGCGCGGCCACCTCGACTTCGGCTCATGGGCCGAGGCCGAAGCCGCCGGCGCGCTCTCGCTGCGGCAGGACATCCGCCTGCTGCCGCACCTGTTCGACATCGGCATCCACGAATACGCGGGGCTGGTGCGCGACGGCTGGGTCGATCCGAAGCGGGTCGATCACTTCCTGTGCCACTACTCGTCGGAAAAATTCATTCCGGTCGTCGAAGACCTGATGAACAAGGCCGACCTCTCGATTCCGCGCGAGCGCTGGTGGAGCAACCTCGCGTGGCGTGGCAACACGGGCGCGGCGTCGATCCTCATCATGCTGGCCGAATTCCTTCATACGAAGACGTTGAAGCCTGGCGAGCAGATCTTCTGCTACGTGCCCGAGTCGGGGCGCTTCATGGCGGCGTACATGCTGCTCGAGGTCGAGGCGACCGATGCGGCGCCTGTGGCAATGGTGGCGCCCCGCGCCGCCGTGCCGGACGACGATCTGGTCATCGCGCCCCCGCACGATCCAGCCGCCGCGCCTGAAGGCTTGGGCGCCCTGCTCACGGAACTGGCCGCCATCTGGCACGACTACCGCTCCCGCGTCTGGCGCACGCCGCTGATCCGCCAGATCCGCGAGCGCCGCTTCGCCTTGCCCGACTACCTGAACTGGATGGAGCAATGGGTGCCGCAGGTGCGCGAAGGCAGCAAGTGGATGCGCGAAGGCGCTGCTTCGCTGAGCGGGCCGTACAAGATGCTGGCCTCGCTGATCGACGTGCACGCGGGCGAGGAGCAGAACGACTTCAACATCCTCTTCAGCGACTACCAGAAGGCCGGCGGCACGGTCGCGCAGATCGACGACCTGCGCCGCAACCCCGGCGGCGAGGCGCTCAACGCCTACCTGCACGGCCTGGCCGCCACGCGCGACCCGATCGGCCTGCTGGGCGCGATCTACATCATCGAAGGCACGGGCCAGCGCATCGTGCCGGCGCTGCTGCCGCTCATCAAGGCGAGCGTGAAGCTGCCGCCCGATGCCTTCCGCTTTCTCGAGTACCACGGCCACAACGACGAGAACCACCTGAACCGCTGGCTCGCCGCGGTCGAGATGGTCATGGCCGTGGAAGGGCAAGCCCGCGCGGCCCGCCAGATCATCGACACGGCGCGCCACACGGCCGCGCTGTACCTGATGCAGTTCCAGCACATCACGGAGCGGATGCCCCATGAGCCGCCGGGCCGCCCCAAGGCGAATACCGCAGCCGCAGGCGGAGGTTTCCAATGAGCCGAACGCCTGAATTCCTGACGCAAACGCACGACGATCGCGACCCGAGCCCGTGGCTCGCGCTCTACCTCGACCAGAGCACGCCGCTGCCGGACAACGTCAAGTCGGCGTGGCTTGCCGATTCGAGCTCGGGCTCGCGCCAGTACCTGCTGCCTTTTTTGCGGCCGATTGCGCGGCTCACGATCATCCTGATCCAGATCGTGAAGGTGTTCGTGCCGCGCAACTGGTCGCATTCGATGCTGCTGCACCGCTTTCTGGCCTGGGGGCTCAAGCGCTTCGTGTCGCCGGAGGCGAACTGGCTGATCCTTCGCCACTTTCACCTGGGATCGCAGGTGCTGGCCTTCATCGGGCGCAATTCGCCCGCGCCCGTGCCCACCAACCCGCTGGAACCGGCGGACATCGACGCGCTGAAGGACGAAATGTTCCTGAAGCACGACCTGAACCTCTTCAACTTCGTGATCCGCCTGAACACCGCGCTGCGCGAGAAGGGCACGGCGCTGTGCAAGGCGGAGGAGGTCGATTTCTCGATGATCAAGGAGCCGGGGTTGCGGCTGGAGGACATGCCGGATGGGAAGCTCAATTTCCTCGACCTGCAGAGCGCCATCGAGCTGTTCACGCCGCTCTACCAGCTGATGCTGACCGACAACGATTTCTGGCGCGCGGCCAATTCATTGCAACTGGACGAAACCATCGGTATTTACACCGCGACCATCCTGAATGCGCCCGAGCACCTGATCCTGGTCAACAACAAGCACCCGCTGGTACCCCTGTCGACCCTGCGGGCTGGGCACCGGCTGGTGATCCACGGGCTCTCCACGGAAATGCTCCACAGCCTGCTCCAGCGCATGCAGGCGGCCCAGAAAGCGGGGGAGCCGGAGACCGCCCTGCACGACCAGCCACTTGCATAGGCGTATGCTGCCCCCAGATGCAACCCATGAACACGACCCATAATCCGTCCCCCAAGACCGATCTGGCAGTGACCCAGGTGCTGGCTCAACTGCTGGAACGGCTCGAACACAGCGCCGTGCCCGTCGGTGCCGAGCAGTACCGCTCGGTGGTCGAGCACCTGGTACATGAGTTCGAGGATGTCGCGCCAGGCGCCGATCTGGGCCGCCTGCTCGATGCCTATCCGGCCGCATCCGAGGTTTATGAGAACCTCAACTATCAGCACGCCGGGCTTTGCCGCTCGGCATTGGACGCTTCTCTTGCGGCTGAAATAAGCGCCAGGGAAACCATTGCACGCGCCATGGGCGCTGCCAAAACGAACAAGGACAAGACGCATGGCGAAGGGTGAAGTGAAGACGGCAGTGGTGGCGGACGGCCTGCGCTACAAGACCAAGACACCGGGTTCCCCGTTCCGCGCTTCGGCGTCTTTCAGCGGGGCGACCATGTCCTGCTTCATGTGCGGCAAGCACCGCGTGCGTTCGCAATTGCGCACGCGCCAGGTGCTGGGCAAGTCGCAAACTGTCTGCGCGCCTTCGTGCAAGGCACTCGACGAAGCGCTGGAGCAGTCGGAAACGTCGTCGAGCTAGCTTCCTGCTAGCACGAAGCGGCGACGTTTTGGCGACATGTCCGCGCGGGCATGTCGCAGATTTCCTTTCAAAACGGACTTAATCGATATACAGTTGGACACAAATGATGCATGTGATTGCATTCATTCAAAAGTTCTAATCTGTAGCCGATGACAAATCAATTCCAGCAAGGCCATGGCTGCCCGGCATTGGGCGTGGACGTTGACGCGTGCCAAAGGGTTCTTCCATGAGCAAGCCGCGCCATGTCGTCATGCAGGTGGTCAAGCGCTCGTCGGGCAGCGCCACGCACCACGTCGAATTCCTCATGGACGACAACTTCGCGGAGCGCTTGCGGCAGTTGCGTTCCCTGGTGCCGCCCCTCAGCAGCCTCAACAAGCAGCGCGACCTGGTGATCGACAAGGTGCGGGTGCGCCTGCCCAACGCCATCTGGCGTTCCGGCAACGAGATCGACATGGACGGCGGCGTCGAGGGCTCCTGCATCGTCATCGCGGCGGAAGGCTCCTTCAACTGTGGCGGCAAGGACCGCAAGACGCGCGAGAAGCTCGTGACGTACAACTTCTCGATCGCCCGCCTGGTCGAGCTCCATGCCGAGCGTCCTGAGGGCGAGACCCTCTACATCCGCGACGGCACCTTCGCCAACGACGAGCCGGCCGATTCGGCCGCCGGCCGGTGGATCGCTTCGATGCACGAGCTCGAGATGGTGATGCGCGTGCCCGACGCGCCCTCTGATTTCGACACCCTGCACGATCTGACGCTGCGCTCCGAGCAGCAGCAGACGGGCCACGGCGCCCTGTCGCAGCGCGCCGGCCTTTACTGAGCCGCGGCAGCGGCCTCGGGTGCGCCGCCCACGGGCATGTATTGCGCCCGGTTGTCGGCCAGCCATCGCGTCGACAGGCTGCTGTCCTGCTGCGCCGGATGGAAGTCGGCGCGCAGGTAGGCGCGCCAGCCGCGCAGGTTGCCGCGCAGCAGGCCGTCCTTGCTCAGGAGAATGCGCGCCGCGCTCTTCCAGGTCGCCCATTTCCACAACTGCTTTTCGTGGCGCAGGTTGTCGATGGTCTGGTGCATCAGGTCGCCAAGGAACATGACGGTCACGCGGCGGAACCAGCGCTTGCGCCATTCCTCCGAGCCGCCCGTGGCCTTGTAGACGTCGAAGGCGACCGACTTGTGCTCCAGTTCCTCGGCGCTGTGCCACAGCCACATGGTGCGCAAGCGCGGCTCCGCGCCGTCGAGGATCTCCGGGCGGGCCAGCAGCCATTCGGCGAACATCGCGGTGAAGTGCTCGGTGGCGGCCGTGACGGCCAGCGCGTGCCGCGGATCGGCTTCCTCCATCAGTGCCAACCGCTTGTTGGCGCGCGCCGTCCAGCCATCGACCAGGCCCTGGCTCTCGAGGTGGTTGTTGAAAAGCGTGTGGATGCGCCGGTGCGTGGCTTCCTGCCCGATGAAACCGCGCACGTCGTCGCGGTACTTTTCCTGCACTTCGGGCGGCAGGGTCACCACCGCGTCGCGCACGGCGTCGATGAAGAATTGCTCGCCAAAAGGGAAACTCATCGACAGGGCGTTGAAGAAGGCGGTCGAGAATGCATCGCCGCCGCACCAGTTGCGGGCAAAAGGCGATTGCAGGTCGATCAGAAGGCGGCGGACAACGAGTTCGGTCATGAAAACAATCCTCGGGACAGGCGTTGGAAGAAGACTGGTACAGCTTCGTACCGCATGCCTTCATGGTGCGAGTCGATGCTGGTACTGTCAAGTACCGAGACGTAGGAAAATGTGCCATCCATGAGCGACACCATTGAAAAAATCGCGACTGCCAAGTCCGCCGAGGGCACGGAGAGCGAACACCGTGCGCGCCTCCTGCAGGGCATGGCGCAGGCCGTGGCGGCCAAGGGTTACGCCGATACGACCATTGCGGACATCGTGCGCGAGGCCTCCGTATCGCGCCGCACGTTCTACGAGCACTTCAGCACCAAGACCGAGTGCCTGATCGCGCTGTACGAAACCGCCAGCCGCCTCGCCCTGCAGGCGGTGAGCGAGGCCTTCGACCCCGTGCAGCCTTGGCATGCGCAGGTCGAGCAGGCGATGGCCGCGTACTTCGACTACCTCGCGCAGGACCCGGTCCTCTTGCGCACGCTCTTCGTCGAGATCCTCGGGCTCGGCATGCCGGGCCTTGCGGCACGCCGCCGCGTCAACGACGAGATCGCCAACTTCATCCAGGTGGCGATCAACAGCAGCGGCGCGGAAGGCGACAGGACCGCACATCTCACGAGCCAGATGGCGATGACGGTGGTGGGAGGCATCAACGAGCTGGTGCTGCAGGCCATCGAGCAGGGCCGCGCCGGCGACCTGCGCGAGCTTGTGGCGCCCGCCACGCGGCTGGTGCGCGCCGTGGCCGCCGAGAGCCAGCGCTAGGAGTTCGGAGTCAGGAAGACGCGCTGCGCGCAGTGCGCCAAGCGTCCAGGATCAGCGTTTCGATGTCGTGCACTTCGCGGCCCGTGGCTGCTGCCACCGCCTCCCTGTAGGGCGGCATGTTCGTGCACTCGAGCACGATGTTCTCCACCGAGGGTGACGCTTCCACCAGCCGCATGGCCGCGTCGACGACGTTGCGCTGCGCCTCGGCGAGATCGAGCACCGTGTCGTTGTTCAGGATGCGGCGATGGAATTCGCAGCCCGGCCGCACACCCGTGATAGGTGTTTCCGCCGGCACCCCGGCAGCCTGGAGAATCTGCGGGGTCAGGGATTGCGCATCGAAAGTGACGATGCCCGGGCGCGCATGACGCGGCACCTGCAGAAGGCTCGACGTCAGCACCGGCACCGGGACAGCCCTCGCGATCACGTCCTGGTAGACGGCCAAAAAGCCGCAACTCGTGGTGATCATCGACGCGCCCTCCGCGACCAGCCGCACCGCGGCATCGACGAATGGCTGGATCAGGCGAGGGTCCGCTTCCTCGACGATGCGTCTGGGCGAAGCACCTTCCACGGTGAAAAATCGCACCGGGATGCCTGCCCGCGCGTAGGTCTCGGGATTGCCGACATCGCCTGGGGGCCGTGGAAAGCGCGTGTCGAGCATCAACACGCCGAGAAAACCGGGAGCGGCAGCATTCATGCGAGAAGAATCTCAGGCAACCGCGGGAAGGGCGCTTCGGCGATCTATTTTTCGGCTCAGCACGATCGATGTCTGCGTCTGTTTGATGCCGTCGAGCTGGCCCAGCTGGTCGAGCAGCATGTCCAGCTTTTCGGGGGTTTCGCACCGCAGGAAAACCATGTAGTCGAATTGGCCGCTCACGGCCGAGAGCTCCTCCACCTCCGGCACGCGCTCGAGCGCCCGGATCACGGCGGGCGCGCGCTTCGCATCGACGCTGATGCCGCAGATCGCCCGGACGGCGGCATGCTCCAGCTTCTGGCCGAGGCGCACGCCGTAACCCGCGACAACGCCTTCGCGTTCGAGGCGGGCAATGCGCGCCACGACGGTGGTGCGCGCGATCTTGAGCTTGCGCCCCAGATTCGCGGCGGGGTCCCTGGCGTTGGCCTGGAGCAGGCTCAACAGGTGGCGGTCCAGATCGTCGAGTCCTGCATTCATCGCACTGCCTTCTGAAGTTGTCGGGACCTGAGCGGCATGCTACGACAGTGCACGCCAGCCATTAGGCAATGGCTGCTGCAGCCGATCCCTTGAAGCGGCCCAGGAAAGCGCGCGTCGATTCCTGCTGCGGGTTGTCGATCACGATGCTGGGCGGGCCGGCTTCCGCCACCACCCCGTCGCGCATGAAGATCACCTGGTCGGCCACCTCGCGGGCGAAGCCGATCTCGTGGGTGACGAGGATCATGGTCATGCCTTCCTTGGCCAGTTCCTTGATCACGGTCAGCACTTCGCCGACGAGTTCGGGGTCCAGCGCCGAGGTGGCTTCGTCGAAGAGCATGACGTTCGGCTTCATCGCCAGCGCGCGCGCGATCGCCACGCGCTGCTTCTGGCCGCCCGAGAGCTTGTCGGGGTAGTAGTCGGCGCGCTCGAGCAGCCCCACCTTCTGCAGCAGCGCCCGGGCTGCGGCGGCCGCTTCTGCCTTCGGGGTCTTGAGCACGGTGAGCGGCCCTTCCATGACGTTCTGCAGCGCCGTCATGTGCGGGAACAGGTTGAAGTGCTGGAACACCATGCCCGTGGAAGCGCGGAACTTCGCAAGCTTTCGCTCGCTGGGCAGCGCTGTCTGCTTGCCGCTGAACTGGATCGTCTGGTCGCCGACGGCGATGCGCCCGCCGTCCGGAATGGTCAGCAGGTTGATGCAGCGAAGCAGCGTGGACTTGCCGGAGCCCGAAGGCCCGATCATGGCGACCACCTGGCCGCGCTCGATCTTCAGCGAGATGTCCTTGAGGACGACGTGGGCGCCGAAGGACTTTCGCAGCCCGGTAATTTCGATCACGGCCTGGGTCATCTCAGGCCTCCTTCGCCGCGCCGTACTCCATGCGCTTGGCCCAGATCGTGACGGGCAGGAGCACGACGAAATAGGCGACCGCAATGAAGGTGTAGAGCTCCAGGGGGCGGTAGGTGTCGTGCGCGATGACCTGGCCCTGGTAGAGCAGGTCCGGCACGGCCAGAACCGAGAGCAGCGAGGTGTTCTTCAGCTGCATGATGGATTGGTTCATCAGGGGCGGCACCATCTTCTTGAATGCCTGCGGCAGCACCACGCGGCGAAGCAGCTGCAGGCGTGTCATGCCCAGCGCCTTGCCCGCTTCCGTCTGTCCCGAATCGACGGCGATGATCCCGCCGCGGACGATCTCGGAATAGAACGCACCGCCGTACAGCGTCAGGCACAGGGTGGCGGCCGCAGTTGCCGACAGCTCGAGGCCGGTGAGCACGGGCAGCGCGTAGTAGAACCACACGAGCTGCACCAACACCGGTGTGCACCGGAACACCTCGATGTAGGCCCGCAGCGGCGCCGTGATGTACGGGTTGGTCGACAGGCGCCCCAGCCCCGTGAGCAGGCCCACCAGCAGCCCCAGCACCACGCAGATCACCGTGAAGAGCAGCGTGTAGAGCAATCCGGCGATGAGCAGCGAACGATACTTCCACAGCACGGTGAAATCCCATTCGTAGCCAGCCGACGCAGCGCTCCCGCCTGCGAAATGCCTGACCAGGGCCCAGGCACCGGCCACCCCCAGGACCACCATCAGGGCGACGCCCAGGCGAGACCGCGACTTCGGCGCCTCCTGCGATTCAGCGTATTCCATGGGAGGCTTGCGTCAGAACTTGATTTCGGGCGGGAACGCGCTGGCGGGAACGCCTGCGAGCTTCTCCATGTTTTTCAGGATCACGCTGCGGACCTCGCCCTTCGCGCGGACTTCGTTCAGCCAGGCGTTGACCGCCGCCTGCATGGCGGGGTCGGCTTCCTTGCGCAGGCCGATGCTGACGGGGGCGGTGTAGACCGGTGTCGGGATCTGCATCGTGCCGATGCTGGCGCGCTTGGCGAGGAGCGGCTGCGCCAGCAGGATCACCAGGATCTGGCAGTCGGCGCGGCCCGCCTGCAGGGCGAGCGTTGCGGAGCCCGAGTTCTCCAGGCGCTGCACCTGTGCCTTCGGGAGAACGCGCGTGGCCAATTGGTCATGGCTCGAGCCCACGTCGACCACGATCTTGTTTTCCGGCGCATTCAGCTGTTCCCAGGTCTTGGTCGGGAAGCCTTTCTTGCACACGGCGGTGTAGGTGTTGTCGAACAGGGTGTCGGAGAAGTTCACGACCTCCTTGCGCGCCGGCGTCGGTGCCATGCCGAACATCGCATCGATCTTGTTCGACTGCAGGTCCAGCACCGCATTGCCCCAGGTCGTCTCGACGTACTCCACCTTGGCGCCGAGCTTCCTGGCGAGGCTTTCGGAAAAGTCGGGGCCGAAGCCCTCCCACTTGCTGGAAACCAGGTCCTTGTTGAAGTAGGGGATGGCGCCGGCAATCGCGCCGACGCGAAGCACCTTGGTCCGTTGAACGCGGGCCATCGAGCTTTCGGGCTCCTGCGCCGCGCCGAGGGTCAAGGTGAATGCGCTCGTCAATGCGATGAGCGTGCGGATGAAAGTTCGTTTTGTAGTCACGGTGTCTCCAAGCAAAAAGCTCGCCATCTGAATAAATTGGAAAGAAGCACTTCCCATCCGGTGACGAAAGTCCAGGAGCCGCGATTGTCACAAGCAACGCGACAGTTCGACAGACCGGCGCGAAGTTCTCGTCGTACCGTCGCGTCGAACCGGCGAAACGCCATGCGGTTTGCGCGCCGGCGCGGCTTGCTCAGGTGCTCGTAAGGATGGGGCGCTAGCAAAACATCCTCAGCCGATGAACCTGGAGGGACGAAACGGTGCGGGGTCGAACGCACAGGCTTCCCCGGCCATCATCGATGCCAGCAGCGCGGCCGAGCCCGGGCCCGTGTTGAAGCCGATGTGCTGATGGCCGAACGCAAGCCACAGCCCTGCATGGCCGGGGCATTCGCCGATGATGGGGCGGCTGTCCGGCAGCGTCGGCCGGCTTCCGAGCCAGGGTTCTTTTTCAAGCCGGTCTTCGATCGGAAAGGCCTCGCGCGCCGCCTGTTCGGCCAGGTCCAGCTGGGCGAGGTTCTTCGGTGCTTCGAGATCGGTCAGCTGCACGCCGGTCGACAGGCGCAGGCCCTGTTCCATCGGCGACAGCACGTAGCCGCCGCCGGTGTCGTAGACCGGGCGCCCGAGCGAGGCCCCACCGGCCGCGCGGTAGTGCATGTGGTAGCCGCGCTCGAAAGCCATCGGCACCGAAAGCCCCAGCGACTTCTTCGCGAACTCCTTGGTCCATGGCCCGAGTGCGAGCACGACACGTGAAGCCTCGTGGACCGTGCCGGCGTCTTCGGTCACTCGCCAGGCATCGGTGCCTTGGCGGTGAAGTCCGCCGATCGAAGCCTGCCGGATGCGCCCTCCGCGGGCGACGAAAAGCCTGGCATACGCTTCGACCACCTGGCCCGGGCTGTCCACCGACAAGGAGTCCTGGATCCACAGCGCGCGGGGGAACAGAGGCTTCAGATGCGGCTCGAGCTGCGCAAGCTCTCGCGCATCGAGCGCTTGCGTCGCAATGCCGAACTTCGCGAAGGTGTCGCGGGAGAGCTGGCTGCCGAGAAAACTTTCCTCGCTGCGGTAGAGAAAGAGCCAACCGCTCGTGCGCAAGCGATGCGCCGCGCCAGCTTCGCAGAGGAGCCGTCGATGCTCCTGCGTCGAAAGACGGATCAGCGCATCGAGCGCCGCGGTGGTCTCGTGAAAGACGGCCGTGCGCGTGTTCGACAGAAACTTCAACGCCCACGGCAGGTTCTTCGCGACGAAACGCGGGTTGTAGCGAAAGCTCGCGGACTGGTTCTTCAGCAGCCTGGGCAGCGAAGACCACAACCCGGGATGGTTGAACGGCATCAGCGAGCTGCGGGCAATCACCCCAGCGTTGCCGTAAGACGTTTCGCGGCCTGGCGCGAGCCTGTCGAAGACCGTCACGTCGAAGCCCCGACGCTGGAGTTCGAGCGCGCACGACACCCCGACGATTCCGGCGCCCAGCACGGCAACAGTGTTCTTCATCTCGCCCATCAGTTCCTTCACCGAAAAGTCGATTGTGAACGGCGGGCCTGGTGTGCTTCGCGAGAGCTGCACGAAGCGTTCAGGCTTCGGCGAGTTCCTGGCCAGAGGGGCTGGCAGCTGCGGCCACGCCGAGCCCGTTGTAGTAATGGCCCACGCGCGTTGCCAGAAATTCCTCCAGCGGCGCCTGCTCTTGCCCGACAAAGCCGCGCGAGGGCAGCTTGCCCTGCAGCAGCAGTTCGAACACGCCGACCACGCCGGCGGCGGTGGTGAGTTCGATCGCGGTGCGCTCCTTGCCGCGCAAGGGGGCGCCGAACACGCGGCTCACGCGCGTCTCCTGCTCGAAGCGGCCGCCGCGCAGGCCCGAGGCCGAAGCGAACAGGATCACGACGTCTTCGCGGCTGTGCGGCACGGCATGCTCGAGCACCTGGCGCAGCAGGTCGCGGCGCTCGATCAGGCGCAGGTCGTGCAGCAGGAAGTTCATCGCATCGCGGTGGCCCGGATAGCGGATGGTCTTGTAGTCGAGGTTGCGCACCTTGCCATGGAGCGTCTCGCACAGCGTGCCGAGGCCGCCCGAGGTGTTGAAGGCCTCGAAGGCTTCGGCATCGAGCGTGAAGGTCTCGTGGCCTTCGAGTGCCTGCACCGACACGACCTGGCCATTCACGATCGCATCGCAGGGATTGCAGTACTCGTTGATGACGCCATCGATGCTCCAGGTGAAGTTGTAGCGCAGACTGTTCGTGGCGTTGCGCGTCAGCGCGCCGACCCGAAGGCGCAGGTCGTACAGCGCGTCGAAGTGCCCCGCCAGGTGGCCGCCGAGCATCCCGATCACGCCGGGTGCCAGGCCGCTCTGCGGCATCAGCAGCGACGTGGCCTCCCTGGAAAGCTGCCGGATGGCGTTCGTCGCCGCCACGTCTTCCGTGAGGTCGAAGTAATGCACACCCAACCGTGCGGCCTGCGTGGCCACGCGCGCCGCAAGGAAGAACGGCAGCGCGTTGATGACCACGGTGTGCAAGGCCAACTCGCTGGCGAGCGCAGCGTCGTCTTCCACGTCCAGCGTGATCTGCCGGACCAGTGGATCGCTGGAAGGCCTGGCCGTGCGCTGGTCGGCCAGCGTCACCGGAATGCGGTGGTACTGGGCAATCATGTCGGCCACCGTGCTGCCGACCTTGCCCCCGCCCAGAACCAGAACACTCTTCACATGCAGCTTCGACATTTCGTTTCTCCAGAAGGGCAACCGACCCTGTAAAGAAACTGTAAAAGCGGCGGCTGGCAGGTGCCAGAGACCAGATCGTCGAGATCGCCGGGTGTTTCGCCGTTTCGACGAAGACCCGTGACGTTTCACTCGCGCTGGAAGCCTTCGTCGCCCTTGCGTGGCATCGCCGCGAGCCACAGGGCCAGCAGCCCTGCGATCACCAGCGACAGCAGCACGCCCAGATACGGCAGCACGTCGTGCAGCGGTGCCCCCATCTGGTTGAGCCGCAGCGATGCCTGGATGCCTGCCGTGCTCGGGAACACCCAGCGCAGGGCCTGCAGCGGCCCGGGCAGCGCCTCGACAGGCCACGAGAAGCCCGAGAGAAACGCCATCGGCAGGGCGGTGAACAGCAGCACCTGCAGCGCCCGTTCGCGGTCGCGGAACCAGCACCCGAGCAGCAGGCCGACCGTGCAGATCGCAGGCACGTAGAAAAGCAGCAGCACCAGCGCACCGAAGGGGTTGCCGCCCCGCGGATAGTCCTGCAGGAAGAACACCCAGCCGAAGTAGAAGAGGCCGCTCAGGAAGCCGAAGGTCGAGAGCGCGCCGAGCCGCCCGAGCCATGCTCCCATGCCCGCGCGCAGGTGCCCGGCCTCGGCCCAGGTGCCGGCCAGCATCGCCGCGCCCATCAGAAGCGTCTGCTGCAGGATCAGCAGCGCCACTGCCGGCACCACATAGCTGCCGTAGCCCTCGGTCGGATTGAACAGCGCCACGAGCTGGGTGTTGAGCGGACTGCGGCTTCGCGCCGCCTGCACCGCGCTCTGCCCGCCGGCCTGCAGCTTGCGGATCTCGACCCCCGCCGACACCGTGCCCACCGCCTCCGAGAAGCCGTACAGCACCGCCTTGTTCAGGAGCGCGTAAGCGCCGTTCCCCTCGATCGTGACCACCGCCGGGAGCCCGCGGATCACGTTGCGCCTGAGGTCGTGCGGCAGCAGCGCGTAGCCCTCGATCTCGCCGCGCCAGAGCGCATCGCGAGCTTCCTGCGCGTCGGCGGTGACCATGCGCACGTCCAGCCGCGGATTGGCCATCGCAAAGCGCGCGATCTGCCGCGACAGCCCGCTGTGGTCTTCGTCGACCACCGCCACCGGCACCCGCGTCACCGCTTGCGTGCCATAGGGCCAAGGGTAGAAGAAGCCGTAGATGATGGGCGCGAGCAGCATGATGAGCAGCACACCCTTGTCGCGCAGCACGGCCAGCGCGGTGTCGCGCCAGGCGGCGCGAAAGAGGGTGCGCGTTGGATCGAGGTCCATCAGCGGCCTCCCCAGGTGTCGGGTGCGGCCGCGGCGCGCACCAGCGCAGCGGCCGACGCGGCCAGCAGCACGGCCGTGCCCAGCACCATCCACAACGGCGTGGCTACCGAATAGGCCAGCGGCGCGCCCATCTGCAACTGCTCCATCTGCACGCGGATGTAGTGCGTGTAGGGAAGAAGATTCGCCCAGGCCTGCGCGAAGAACGGCATCGCCACCAGCGGAAAGCCCACGCCGCCGAATGCGAAGGCGGGTGCGGTGATGAAGCCCGTGGCCGACAGCGCGGTGCGCAGCGACCGCGTGAGCGCCGAGACGAATGCGCCCAGCGCGATGGAGAGCGCCATGAACACCGCCAGCGCGAACAATGTCCAGCCCACCGAGCCGACCGGGTGCCAGCCGCGGCCCGCCGTGATCCACAGCATTGCCGCGATGCCGACCGCCGACAGGCTCGCGAACGGCAGCGCGAGCTTGCCCGCCAGCGCGGCCAGCGCCTCATGCCAGCGCGGCGCGGTGCCGAGCCATTCGCCGATGGTGCGGTCGCGAAGCTCTCGCCCCACGGCCCATGCGCCCGCTGTCATCGCCAGGATGTGCAGCAGCGCCGGGATGAGCGCGGCACCGAGGAATTGCTCGTAGTCCGTCGAAGTGTTGAACAGCGCCACCATGCTCGCCTTGATCGGCTCCATGCTCACGCGCGCGGCTGTCATCGATTCGCCGCGCTTGTTGCGCACCGCGAGCTCGACGCCGCCCGAGACGGTGGCGACGGCCGTGCGCACGTCGCGCTGGATCAGGCTCGAATGCGTGCCCAGCTGCGCGTTGTGCAGTAACACGACCTGGCCGACGCGCCCCCGCTTCACGTCGCGGTTGAGATCGCGCGGCAGCTGCACCGCCGCATCGACCGCGCCGCTGGTGAGCGCGCGCGCCATCGCCCCTTCGTCGGCGTAGTACTGCACGACGCGCAGGCCCGGCGTGGCATCGAGAAAGCGCACCACCTGCCGCGACAGGGCGGAATGGTCCTGGTCGAGCACGCCGATCGGCAGGCGCTGGGGCAGGCCGGCCGAGAAGATCCACCAGATCAGGAACACCGCGAGCAGCGGCACCCACGAGACCATCGCAAGGTCCCAGGGGCGGGTGCGCAGCAAGGCGAATTCGCGCCGGGCGCTCGCCGTGGAAAAGCCTCGCAGGCTCATCGCCGGGTCTTCAGTCGACCAGCACGCTCATGCCGGGCCGCGCGCCTTCGATGGGTTTCAATGGCCGGGCGCGAACCTCGAAGGTGCGCACGTCGAAGCCGTTGCCGCCGCGCGTGGCGCGCCATGTCGCGAAGTCGGGCAGGGCGGCGCTGTAGTAGACCTTGAAGCGGGCCACGCGATGTGCGTCCGACTTGTCCTTGTCATTCGCCAACGCGGGCAGTCGGGCATCGAATTCGCTGCCGACCGCAAAGCGGGCCAGCCGGTCTTCGCGCACGTTCAGCACCACCCACTGGTCGTTCAGGTCGACCACGGTGACCACCGCCACGCCCTGCGGCGACAGCTCGCCGACCTTGGCGAGCACCTTGGCCACTTCGCCGCCCACGGGGCTGCGCAGCTCGGTCTCGGCCTTGGCCGCTTCCGCTTCGGCCACAACACCGGCGACCTGGCGCGCCTGCGCGCTGGCAGCGGCCTGGTCCTCGGGGCGGGCACCGATGCGCGCCATGTCGTACTGCGCCTTGGCCGCGATGGCCGCATCGCGCGAAGCTTTCCAGTTGGCTTCGGCTTCATCGCGCTTCTGGTCGGCGACCAGGCCTTCGCGCGCGAGGCCATCGACGCGGCGGAACGATGTCTGCGCGAGCTGCGCCGCGGTTTCGGCGCGCTGCCATTGCATGCGCGCCATCTCCACTTCCTGCGGGCGGGCGCCGTTCTGCGCCTTGTCGGCAACGGCCTGCGCGGCCTGCTCGGCGGCGGTGGCCTGCGCGAGCTTGGCGCGCACTTCGGGGCTGTCCATGCGAACCAGGAGGGCGCCTGCCTGGATGCGGTCGCCTTCCTTCACCGCCACTTCGGCGATGCGCGCGGTGACCTTGCCGGCCACGTCGGTCTCGCGCGCTTCCATCTGGCCCTGGAATACCTCGGGGGCAGGCTGCGAGGCGCGCCAGAAGCCCCAGACGAGCAGCGCCAGCACAAGCAGCGCCGCCGCGATGGCGATCAGTTTTCGGGTCTTGGCACTCATCATCAATTCACCTTCACGTCGGCACGTGCGATGTAGTCGGAAAACTTCTCGGACAGGCCCGCGCTCTCGAGCAGCTGCGCGAGCGCTTGCACGTATTCGTTGGCGGCCTGAGCGCGCTCGGTCAGCACCTTGGCGCGGTTGGTCTCGGCATCGATCAGGTCCAGCGTGGTGCTGGTGCCTTCGCGCAGGCCCGCCACGCGCAGCTTCACCACTTCTTCCGCGAGCTCGACCGAGGCCTTCATGTCGAGGTACTGACGGCGGGCGTTTTCCAGCGCGCGCCAGTTGCGCTCGACCAGAAGCGAGATGTCGCTGCGCGCCTGTGCATCGGAGTGCTCGGCCTGCTCGACCTGTTTCAGCGAAGAGGCCGAGAGCGCATCGCGGTCCACCGAGTCGTACAGCGTCCAGCGCACGCCCAGGCCGGCCACCCAGTCGGCGTTGCCGCTCTTGAGTTGCCGCGTGCCGAAGGCGATGACCTGCGGGCGGCGCAGCGCCTCTTCGCCTTCGTGCAACTGCTCGGCCTGCGACTTCTTGGCCGCGACCTTGCCGAGGCCCGGATGCCGCGTGAGCGCCGAATCGATGAAGTAGTTGAGCGGCTCGATCGGCGTGCTGATCAGGAAGAGCGGCGTCTGCGGCGTCACGGTGCCGTCGGCGCGCACCGTGCGGGCGAGGGCGACCGCGGCGAGGGCTGCGTCGTCCTCGGCCTTGCGCGCATTGCGTCGGGCCTCTTCGTAGGCGGCGCTCGCCTGCAGCCGCTCGACGCGCGAGATCACGCCGGCTGCGAGCATCTTCTGCGCCGCCACGTCATGTTGGGCGATGGTGCGCTCGGCCTGCGCGCGCAGTGTGGCCGCGCGCTGCGCGAGCTGGGCGCCGAAGTAGCGCTGCACCAGCAGCGTGTCGACCTCGTGGCCGGCCTGCTCGGCATCGGCCTGCGCCTCGCGCGCCTGCGCGGAGACGAAGCCGCGCACCGCATCGGTCGCGCCGCCCAGGTAGATCGGCCAGACCGCCGAGATCGAGGTGTTGGTGCCCGTGTCGTGCCGGTTGAGCGTGTAGCTGTTGGGCAGTTGCGGAATCGGCACGCGCGAGATGAAGCTCTGGATCGACGGCGGCAGCGACTGGCCGATCTGCCCGAGCTTCTGGTTGAGCGGATCGAGGTCCAGGTTCAGGTTGGCGTTGTACGCATAGGCCAGCCCCGAGACGCTGACGACCGGGCCGCCCAGGCGCTTCAGGCCTTCGCTTTGCAGCTCCTTCGATTCGACGGCCGAGCGCGCGGCGGCCAGCTTGTCGGAGCGCTCGAGCATGCGGGTGCGCGCTGCTTCGAAGCTCAGGGGCAGGGCGTCCGTGCGGGCTTGCGCGAACGCGTGGGGCGCAGCCACGGCGGGCAGCGACAGCAACAAGGCGTGCAGAAGGGGGCGGGAGCTTTTCATCGGTTCAGGTGGTCTTGCGCAGCAGGGCGTCGAGTTCCTGCTGCAGGATCACGGGAAACGCGGCCTGCACTGCACCGGTGGCCAGCGGCCGCGCCTTTTCGAGCAGTTGCGCCGCGCGTTCGGCATGGCCGCTCTCGCCCGACAACAGGCCGTCGGCCAGCGTGCGCAGCCAATGGCGCGCCACCGTGCGCAGCGTGCGGGCCATGGTCTCCTGCATGCCGATGACCGCTTCGAGCGGCAGCCCGAGCGCGGCGAGTTCTTCGGCGATCTGCCCGAGCGCGGGGCTGAGCATCTGCACCTGGCCGTCGGGCAGTTCGCGCATGAGGCCGGCCTTGGTGGCACGGGCGAGCAGGGCGGGCGTCATCTGGCCTTTCCACTTGGCCGCGAGCGCCTGGGCGGGCACGACCACCGGCGTTTCCTCGGCGAAGAGGCTGCCCGAGACCGAGCGCGCCACGGCCAGGAGTTCGGGCCATGCCGAGGCCGGTGCGCGCCCGAAGATGCGGCGGATCGCCTCGATGCCGAAGCCCTGGTCGCGCAGTGCGCGGATGAGCGTCAGGCGCTGCACATGCTCGTCGCCGTAGAGGCCGAGGCGTCCCTTGAGACGGGGAGGCGGCAACAGCCCGGCGGTGGTGTATGCGCGGATGTTGCGCACCGTGACTTCCGTGCGCGTGGCCACCACCTCGATGGAGAGGTCCTGGACAGCGGCAGGAGGGGGCACGGCGGAAACATTCATGTGACAGAGTTTATGTTACATCGAAAATGTTGCATAACTCCTGTAGCCGGTAGCGCGGAACTCAGCGCATGCTTCAGCCCGGCTTCTTCTGTGCCGGGTCGTAGAAGAACTGCTCTTCGGCGATGCGCTCGCCTTCCCAGCGCTGCCAGGCGATCTCTTCCATGCGCATCTTGCTGCCGCCCTTGAAGGCGAACTCGAAGATCCAGTGAATCGCCACATGGTCGCCATTCACCAGCACGGGCCGCACGCAGGTGGAGGTGACCGATTCGGTGCGGGCGAGCACGGCGCTTTCCTGCGCGACCAGCGTGCTGCGCCCCCGCCGCGGCTCGGCCTGGTTCTCGCGCATGGTGGCGTCTTCGGTGTAGTAGTCCTCGATGACCTGCGCATGCGCGCCGCCTTCTACAGCGGCGATGAAGGCTTCGAGCCGTGCGGGCGTGGGCATCTCAGGACTTCACCTTGACTTCGACGCGGCGCGCCTCCGAAGGCGGTCCGTCGGCTTGCGACTGCTCGGGCTTGGCCAGCTCGATCTTGTCTTCGGGCGCACCCGCGGCCTTGAGCGCATCGCTCACGGCCATGGCGCGCTGCTTGGCCAGCTCGGCATTCTTGGCCGGGTCGCCGCTCGCATCGTGGTAGCCGCTCACGAGCACGGTGCTGCCGCTCTGCACCGCCTTGATGACATCGGCCAGCGCCTCCTTGGCGTTAGGCGCGACTTCGGAACTGGCGCTCGCGAAGTAGAACTTCACCACGCCGTTCTCGACCTTCACCGCAGCGGCTTCGACCGCAGCCACCGCACCCGAGGCAACGGCCGCAGCCGGCGTCGCCGGTGCCGTGGCTGCAGGCGCCGTCACGGCGGTCGGCGTCTCGACCTTGGCGGGCACCGCCGCCGCCGCATCGCCGGCGTGGAACTTCACCACCAGCGGCACGATGAGCAGCGCCACGATGTTGATGATCTTGATCAGCGGATTCACGGCCGGGCCGGCGGTGTCCTTGTAGGGGTCGCCGACGGTGTCGCCGGTGACGGCCGCCTTGTGCGCCTCGGAGCCCTTGCCGCCGTGGTGGCCGTCCTCGATGTACTTCTTGGCGTTGTCCCAGGCGCCGCCGCCCGTGCACATCGAGATGGCGACGAACAGGCCCGTGACGATCGTGCCCATCAGGAGGCCGCCCAGTGCCTTCGGCCCGAGCACGAGGCCCACGACGATCGGCACCACCACCGGCAGCAGCGACGGGATCATCATTTCCTTGATGGCCGCGCCGGTCAGCATGCTCACGGCCTTGCCGTATTCGGGCTTGCCGGTGCCTTCCATGATCCCGGGGATATCGCGGAACTGGCGGCGCACTTCTTCAACCACCGCACCGGCTGCGCGGCCCACGGCTTCCATCGCCATCGCGCCGAAGAGATACGGAATCAGCCCGCCGATGAAGAGGCCCACGATCACCATCGGGTCGCTCAGGTTGAAGCTGATGTTCAGCCCGAAGCTCTCCAGTTTGTGGGTGTAGTCGGCAAAGAGCACCAGCGAGGCAAGGCCGGCCGAGCCGATCGCGTAGCCCTTGGTCACGGCTTTCGTCGTATTGCCGACCGCGTCGAGCGGGTCGGTCACGGCGCGCACGCTGGCAGGCAGGTCGCTCATCTCGGCAATGCCGCCGGCGTTGTCGGTGATGGGGCCGTAGGCGTCGAGCGCAACGACGATGCCCGCCATGCTCAGCATGGACGTCGCGGCGACCGCGATGCCGAACAGGCCGGCCAGCGAGTACGAAGCCAGGATCGCGATGCACACGAAGATCACCGGCCAGGCGGTCGAGCGCATCGAGACGCCCAGGCCCGCAATGATGTTCGTGCCGTGACCCGTGGTCGAAGCCTGCGCGATGTGCTGCACAGGCTTGTATTGCGTGCCGGTGTAGTACTCGGTGACCCACACCAGCGCAGCGGTGAGTGCAAGGCCCACGAAGCAGGCGCCGAAGAGCTTCAGCTGGCTGCCGCTCGCGGCGATGGCGTTGTCCGGAATGATCCAGGCCGTGACGAACCAGAACGCGATCAGCGACAGGATGCCCGCGACCGCCAGGCCCTTGTAGAGCGCCGGCATCACGTTGACCATGCCCGGCGACGCCTTCACGAAGAAGCAGCCGATGATCGACGCGATGATCGACACGCCGCCCAGCGCGAGCGGGTACAGCACCGCATTGCCGGGCGCCGTGGTGACCATCAGCGCGCCGAGCACCATGGTGGCGATCAGCGTCACCGCGTAGGTCTCGAACAGGTCGGCCGCCATGCCGGCGCAGTCGCCCACGTTGTCGCCCACGTTGTCGGCGATCACCGCGGGGTTGCGCGGATCGTCTTCAGGAATGCCGGCCTCGACCTTGCCCACCAGGTCGGCGCCGACGTCGGCGCCCTTGGTGAAGATGCCGCCGCCCAGCCGCGCAAAGATGGAGATCAGCGAGGAGCCAAAGGCAAAACCGATCAGCGGGTTGAGGATCGCCGCGAGGGTGTGGTCTGCCTTGGGCGCGCTGCCGGCGAGGAACCAGTAGAAGCCGGTCACGCCCAGCAGGCCCAGCCCGACTACCAGCATGCCGGTGATGGCGCCGCCGCGGAATGCGACGTCCAGCGCCGGGCCGATGCCCTTGGTGGCGGCCTGCGCCGTGCGCACGTTGGCGCGCACCGACACGTTCATGCCGATGAAGCCGCAGGCGCCGGAGAGCACCGCGCCGATGATGAAACCGACCGCCGTGGTCAGGTCCAGGAAGAGGGCGATGAGGACCGCCAGGATCACGCCGACCACCGCGATGGTCGTGTACTGCTTGGCGAGGTAGGCCGAGGCGCCGGCCTGGATGGCCGCGGCGATTTCCTGCATCCGGGCGTTGCCCGGGTCCTTGGCGAGAATCCAACTTCGGGCCCAGAAACCGTAGCCGACGGCCACGAGGCCGCAGACGATGGCGAGTATCAGGGGGGTGTTGCCGATCATGCTTTGCTTCTCCATTCGTTCGTTGTGACTTGTGGAGACGGACAGCATGGATCCTGCGCGCAACGCGTACGGGACCCAGGTTTTCCGTCGCGTTGCTTCCTCGAAGCTCGCTGCACCGAGGTGCGGAGCCGATTGGCCAACGGTTGCAATTTACAGGCAAAAACGCGGGCGTGTGCGACCGTGCGGTGACACGGAAAGTAAACTCAGGGTTTGTCCCGGTCTTCCCAATACTTTTCAACTACTCGAAAAACGTCATGTCCTTCGACAAAGTCTCCCCCGGCAAGAACGTCCCCGATGCCTTCAACGTCGTGATCGAAATCCCGATGAACGCCGACCCGATCAAGTACGAAGTCGACAAGGAATCGGGCGCGATCTTCGTGGACCGCTTCATGACGACGGCCATGTACTACCCCGCCAACTACGGCTACGTGCCCCAGACCCTCTCGGGCGACGGCGACCCGGTCGACGTGTTGGTGATCGCGCCGTACCCGCTGCTCCCGGGCGTGGTGGTGCCGTGCCGTCCCCTTGGCATCCTGCTGATGGAGGACGAAGCAGGCGTCGACGGCAAGGTGCTGGCCGTGCCCACCGACAAGGTGCTGCCGATCTACAGCCACTGGAAGTCGGTCGACGACGTGAACCCCATGCGCCTGAAGGCCATCAGCCACTTCTTCGAGCACTACAAGGACCTGGAAGAAGGCAAGTGGGTCAAGGTGCTGGGCTGGGAAGGCATCGACGCGGCCAAGAAGGAAGTCGTCGACGGCATCGCCGCTTACAAGAAGTAATCCAGATCATTCACTTCGCGCCCTCGAGCTCGAAGGGCGAGCGGCGCCGATCGCGCACGCAGGCGCCTTTGAGAGGTGCGTTTCAGGCCGTCTTGAAGGGACTGCGCTCGCCCAGGTGGTCCATGTAGTTCTCGATGCCGGCGCCCTCGCGCTCCAGAAAACGCTCGACCGCATCCGAGAACGCCGGGTGCGCGAGCCAATGGGCGCTGGTGGTCTTGACCGGCATCAGCGCGCGCGCCATCTTGTGCTCGCCCTGTGCGCCGCCTTCGAAGCGCTGGGCGCCGTGCTCGATGCACCAGGCCAGGGGCTGGTAGTAGCAGGCCTCGAAGTGCAGGCAGTCGACGCGATCCAGCGCACCCCAGTAGCGGCCGTAGGCGACGAGCGGTGCGTCCGGCTGCGTGGAGAGGGCGATCAGACTGGCTGCCATGGGCTTGCCGTCGCGCTCTGCGACGAACAGCACCCAGGCCTCGGGCAAGGTGTCGGCCATGCGCTGGAAGAAGTCGCGCGTGAGGTAGGGCGGGTTGCCGTGCTCGCGGTAGGTGCGCTCGTAGCAGCGGTAGAAGAAGTCCCAGTCGGCCTTCGCGATGTCCTTGCCGCGCGACCAGCGAAAGCTCACGCCGGCGTCGGCGACCTTGCGGCGCTCCTGGCGGATCTTCTTGCGTTTGTCGTGGGCGAGGCTGGCGAGGAAGGTGTCGAAATCCGAATACGCGGCATTCGTCCAGTGGAACTGCACCGTGTTGCGCAGCATGAGCCCGGCATCGGTGCATGCGGCAATGTCTTCGTCGGCCCCGAACAGCAGGTGCAGAGACGAAAGTTCTTCCTGCTTGCACCAGGCGACCAGCGCCTGCACCAGCAGTGTGCGGCTCTGCGCATCGCGCGCCAGGAGACGCGTGCCCGGCACCGGCGTGAAGGGCACCGCGACCACGGCCTTGGGGTAGTACGCGAGCCCGTGCTGCTCGTAGGCATTGGCCCAGGCCCAGTCGAAGACGTACTCGCCGTACGAATGGTCCTTGATGTACACCGGGCAGGCGGCTTCGAGCTGCTTGCCGCGCCAGAGCGTGACGAACCGCGCCGTCCATCCGCTCGCGGGCGATGCGCTTTCGCTTTCGTGCAGCGCCGCGAGGTATTCGTGGCGCATGAAAGGCGAGGGCTCGGCCTGAGCCGCGAGCAGCGCGTTCCAGGCTTTGGCGCTCACGTCCGACGGTGACGCCAGAACCCGAATGACATAATCGTTCAAGCCTTTTTCTTCCTTTGTATGACGCTCAAGCTCGCCATCGCGCAACTCAATTTTGTGGTGGGCGACCTCGCCGGCAACGCGAAAAAGATCGTCGATGCCGCACGCGACGCCCATGCGCAAGGCGCGCGCCTGCTGCTGACGCCCGAACTCTCGATTGCCGGCTATGCAGCGGAGGACCTGTTCCTGCGTCCCGCCTTCACCGAAGCCTGTGATGATGCCGTGAAAGGCATTGCCGCTGCGCTGGCCGACCTCAAAGACATGGTCGTGGTGGTGGGGCATCCGACTGGCGGGAGCCTGCGCAGCCGGTCCGTGGAAGTGCAGATGCGCCATAACGCGGCCAGCGCCATCAAGGAAGGCCGCATCCTCCAGACCTATGCCAAGCGCGAGTTGCCGAACTACCAGGTGTTCGACGAGCGACGGTATTTCACGCCGGGGCAGGGCACCTGTGTGTTCGAGGTGGGTGGGGTTTCCGTCGGGCTGCTGATCTGCGAGGACGCGTGGTTCGACCAGCCGGCCGATCTGGCCCGCGAGGCCGGCGCCGAGGTGCTCGCCGTGATCAACGCCTCGCCCTATCACGTGGGCAAGGAGGGTGAGCGCGTTGCGCGCATGGCCGACCGCGCACGCGCCGTGGAGCTGCCGCTGGTCTATGCGCACCTGGTCGGTGGGCAGGACGAAGTGGTGTTCGATGGCGCTTCCTTCGCGCTGCAGGCCGACGGTGCGCTCGTGATACAGGCCGAGAGCTTCCAGGAAAAACTGGTATTTGCGCAGCTGGAGCGCGCACCCCAAGGTGGCATCGGCTTCGTGGCCGAGCCCGGTGCGGTGGTCGCCCCGCGCGACGCCGAAGCGCAGCTCTGGGACGCCCTGGTGCTCGGCGTGCGCGACTACATCGGCAAGAACGGCTTCCCGGGCGCCATCCTGGGGCTCTCGGGCGGCATCGACTCCGCATTGGTGCTCGCCATCGCGGTCGATGCACTCGGTCGGGACAAGGTGCGCGCAGTGATGATGCCTTCGCCTTACACCGCCGACATCAGTTGGATCGATGCACGGGAGGTGGCGGACCGCCTCGGCGTGCGCTACGACGAGATTTCGATCAAGCACACCTTCGAGTCGTTCAGGGGCGCCCTGGCCGGGGAATTCACGGGCCTGCCCGAGGACACCGCCGAGGAGAACATCCAGGCCCGCATCCGCGGCACGCTGCTGATGGCGCTGTCGAACAAGTTCGGCGCCATCGTGCTCACCACGGGCAACAAGAGCGAAATGGCCACCGGCTACTGCACGCTCTACGGCGATATGGCCGGCGGTTTCGCGGTCATCAAGGACCTGCTCAAGACGACGGTGTTCGCGCTCGCGCGCTGGCGCAACGCCCACGACCCGTACGGCACCGGCACCGAGCCAATTCCCGAGCGGATCATCACGCGGCCCCCGAGCGCGGAGCTTCGGCCGGACCAGACCGACCAGGACAGCCTGCCGCCCTACGACATCCTCGATGGAATCCTGGCACGCTACATGCAGGACGACGAGGGCATCGACGAGATCATTGCCGCGGGCTACGAACGCGCGGTGGTCGAGCGGGTTGCGCGGCTCGTCAAGATCAATGAATACAAGCGGCGCCAGGCGCCGGTAGGAATCCGGGTGACCCACCGCAGCTTCGGCAAGGATTGGCGTTACCCTATCACCAGCAAATTCAACGAAACCGCCGGAGCACGAAAACCATGAAGCAGATCACCGCCATCGTCAAACCCTTCAAGCTCGAGGACGTGCGCGAGGCCTTGGCCGAAGTGGGTGTCACCGGCCTGACCGTGACCGAGGTCAAGGGCTTCGGCCGCCAGAAGGGCCACACCGAGCTCTACCGCGGAGCGGAATACGTGGTCGACTTTTTGCCGAAGATGAAGGTCGAAGTCGTCGTCAACGAGGGCGACGTGGAGCGCTGCATCGAGGCCATCGTCAATTCGGCGCGCACCGGGAAGATCGGCGACGGCAAGATCTTCGTCACCGCCGTGGAGCGCATCGTGCGCATCCGGACCGGCGAAGAGAACGAAAACGCCGTCTGAATCAAAAAAGCCCCGTCGACCGGGGCTTTTTCTTTCGAGGCGGGCGTCAGAGGTTTTCCGACAGCCTGTCTTCGCGCGGATGGAGCGGCACTTCGGCGCGCAGCGCCGTGAGCAGTTCGGTCGTATCGGTGCCGGTGCGGATCAGCTGCATCTGCCAGTCGCCCATGAAGCCTTCGCGCACGCTGTGGGCGAGAAAGTCGAGCAGCTTGTCGTAGTAGCCGGCGGTATTGAGAATGCCCGTCGGCTTGTCGTGGTAGCCGAGCTGGCGCCAGGTCCAGATCTCGAACAGTTCCTCGAAGGTGCCAATGCCGCCCGGCAAGGCGATGAAGGCGTCGGCGCGCTCGCCCATCATGGCCTTGCGCTCGTGCATGGTGTCCACCACGTGCAGCTCGTCGCACAGCGTGTTGGCCAGTTCCTTGTCGACCAGGGCCTTGGGAATGATGCCGACGACGCGGCCGCCGGCCAGGCGGGTGGCTTCGGCCACCGTGCCCATCAGGCCGGTGCGGCCACCGCCGTAGACCAGTTGGCCGCCGTGCTGGCCGATCCACTGGCCGACCGCCCTGGCGGCCTCGGAAAACTCGGGGCGCTCGCCGGGGCGCGAGCCGCAATACACACAGATCGAAAATTCAGGATTCATCTCGCCATCATGCCTCGGGACCGCTCATGACACGAAGCGCGCCCACAACGCCGCGGCCCAGATGCCACCGCACAACGTGAGCGACAACAGCACGGCAGCGCTGCCCATGTCCTTGGCGCGCTTGGAGAGGTCGTGCCATTCGGGGCCGATGCGGTCGATGGCGGCCTCGACGGCAGTGTTGAGCAGCTCCACGATCATCACCAGGATGGCGCTGCCGGCGAGCAGCGCCACTTCGACCCAGTTGCGCCCGAGCCAAAAGGCCGCCGGGATCATCACGATCGAGAGGATCGCTTCCTGCCGGAAAGCGGGTTCGCTCCAGCCGGCACGAAGCCCGTGCAGGGAGATCAGGGTGGCATGAAAGACACGCTCGAATCCCTTGCGGGCCTTCTGCGGATTGACGGCGGAATCGGGAAGCTGGTGCGGGGCACTCATCGGCGGCTCATGGGCTTGGAGGTGATGAGCCGTGTACCGGCCCAGGCGTCGTGCCAGAACTGGCGCTCGGGGTGGAAACGTGCCAGAACGGCCCAGACGGCAATCCAGCCGAACAGCAGAACCAGCGTCTCGACGACGGGTACGCCCAGCAGCGGGTGGAGGGCCAGTGGCGGGAGCAGCCAGATCCAGCTCAGCAGGTAGCGTACGAAGGCGCGCGCTTGCGTGACGGGGCGGCCTTGACGGTCGACGATGCGGATGTTCCAGGTTTTCATGCCCAGGGTCTGGCCCTTGGACCAGAACCAGACGAAATACATGCCGAACACCACGAAGAGATAGGCCAGCAGCAGCGGACGGCGTGTCTCATCCACGGCGTTGCGCATCTGGCTCAGCGCGCTGAAGAGCCATCCGGCCGTCATCGCGACCGCGAAAAGGAGCATGCCCTCGTAGAGCCAGCAGGCCATCCGGCGCCAGAGGCCGGGCACAGTCGAAGGCGAAACGCTGGTTGCCGAGGAGGCAGGCTGATCGGGCCCCGAGGCCTCGGGAGAGCTGGAAACCATCGAAACCTTGGTGTCAGGGGGCGGCAGGGGGCGGCTCGCTCGCCGCTGGCGTCGGCGAGGGCGCCGGGACTTGCGCCTCGGCGGGAACTGGCGGCGAGGCAACGTTGACGGGGGCGGGCGCCATCGTGGGAGCTGCGGCGGGCGCGCGCTCCAGCGGCGTTGTCACCAGGACGGCTGCAGAAGCGGCCGGCGGCGTTGGCAGCGGCGCAAGCACGATGCGGGGCGTGTGCTGGCCGGGCGGCGTGACGGTCGGGACCGGCACGAGCTTTTGCGATGAGACGGGGCGCACCGGAATGGCCGCGCCGCGCGGCTTGGCCGGGGCGCGTTCGGCGAGCTTGCGCTTTTCTTCCTCGCTCAAGGCCAGGTATTGCTCCCACTTGGCCTTGCGTTCGTCGGCCGGCACGCGCTTGACCTCGGCGAAGTTCAGGCGCGCCTGGGCCCGCTGCTGGTTGCTCAGGGCGGCCCATTCGATCATGCGGCTGTGCAGGGTGACTTGGTCATCGGGCGACATGTTCGCGAAGTTTCGTGACAGTGCCAGCCACTTCCGCTTTTGCCCCGTGTACATCGTGGTCCAGTGCTGGACCAGCGGCTTCAAGGCCTGCTGCTGCTCCGCGGTGAGTTCGCTCCAGAGCGGCTTGGTCGCCGGGACTGCCTTGGCGCCGGCCGCGGCGGAGTTCGTGGTTCCCGCTTGGCCGGCGGTCGCCTTATTGGCTTCGGACGGCGGCTGGGCGCTGGCGAGCGTCAAGCCGAAGGCTGCGACGGCCAGCGCGCCCGCCCAAACGAATGCGCCCGCCGTGAGCGGGCGCAAGGGACGGGATGTCTTCGCGCGGGAGTTGGAGCGGCGTCGCATTCGGTCGGTAAGGGTCAGTCGGAGGCGCCGTCGGCCTTCAGGAATTGGGCGAAGCCCGGGTCGGTGTAGGCGGCGGGGGGCAGATCGCCGGTGAGGAGGGCGGAGTCGACCTCGGCCAGCTCGCTGGCGCGGTCGTCGTCCTGCATCACGCTGATCGTGATGAGGCCGGCCACGAGGGCGATCAGCGGCACCACCGATCCGATGCGGGTCCACCAGCCGCCGCCCAGCGTGAGCGTGTTGCCGGACTTCATCGCCTCGGGCGCGGTCCGCAACTGCGGCGCTTGCTTGCGCGCGGCCACGGCCTGCGCGCGCGCCACGCGCAGCCGCTCGCCGATGTCGTGCGACAGATCCTGGTTGCCGGCAGATAGCCGGGCAGCCAGACGCCGACCGAACTGATCTTCGGCGGTGATAGAAGAGGTTGGAACCTTAGTGTTCATAGCGATATTCCCTGGGCCTTGAGCGCCTTGCTCAGAGCGTGAACGGCGCGCGAACAATGGGTTTTGACACTGCCTTCGGAGCAGCCCATCGCAGCGGCCGTCTCTGCGACGTCCATTTCCTCCCAGTAACGCATCAGGAAAGCCTCGCGTTGACGGCCCGGCAATGCGGCGATCTGTTCCTCGATCTCGTGGAAGACCTGGGCTCGGCGGGTGGTGTCTTCGGCGCTCTCCGTCTCTCTGGAGTCGGTTGGCGAGACGAAGTTCTCCAGAAGATCGAAATCGCCGTCGTCGTCGATCGATTCGAAATCGCTGAGATTCGAGAACAGTGCGCGCCGGGTTTTCTGGCGGCGGAACCAGTCGAGCGTGCAGTTCGACAGGATGCGCTGGAACAGCATCGGCAACTCGTTGGCCGGCTTGTCGCCATAGTGCTGCGCCAGCTTCATCATGCTGTCCTGCACGATGTCGAGCGCCGCTTCTTCGTCCCGCACGTGGTAGACCGAGCGCTTGAAAGCGCGCCGTTCGACGCTTTTCAGGAAGTCGGAGAGTTCTTGTTCAGTGGCCAAGCGAGAGAGGGCGCGCGAAGGTGCGCCGGGTGGGAAGGGATGTCTAGCGAACGCTTATGTTTTCTGCCGCGGATTATGCCCCGTCGTCTTTACAGGCGACCTGAAGCGAATCTGAACGGCCGGTAGTGTCATAATCCGCGCTGCAAGTCAAAAGGCAAACGGGTCAAGGTCCGGCGGAACATCAGTCCGCTCATGGCCATGGCCTCAAGTCCTGGCGCGACCCCACAAGGGTTGGCAAGGGGCACCCAAGGTTTTTCGTTCCCGAAAAAACACAAAGGTTGATCATGGAAATCTCGAAGGCGGAGCTCATCTCCGCGGCAGCCGCGTCCTCTGGCGCTGGCAACCCAACTCAAGAACTCATGGGCGCTGAAGTGCTGATCAAGGCACTGCAGGCCGAAGGCGTCCAGTACGTCTGGGGCTATCCCGGCGGCGCGGTTCTGTACATCTACGACGCGTTCTACAAGCAGGACACCATCCAGCACGTGCTGGTGCGCCACGAGCAGGCCGCAGTGCACGCAGCCGACGGCTATGCGCGCGCCACTGGCGAAGTCGGCGTGGCGCTGGTCACCTCGGGTCCCGGCCTGACCAATGCGGTCACCGGCATCGCGACGGCGTACATGGACTCGATCCCGATGGTGATCATCTCGGGCCAGGTGCCGACGGCGGCCATCGGCCTGGATGCCTTCCAGGAATGCGACACGGTCGGCATCACCCGCCCCATCGTCAAGCACAACTTCCTCGTCAAGGATCCGAAGGATCTGGCCATGACGATGAAGAAGGCCTTCCACATCGCACGCAGCGGCCGTCCGGGCCCGGTGGTGGTGGACGTGCCCAAGGACGTTTCCTTCAAGAAGACGCCCTATGCCGGCTACCCCGACAAGGTCGAGATGCGCTCGTACAACCCGGTGCGCAAGGGCCACGGCGGGCAGATCCGCAAGGCGCTGCAACTGCTGCTGGCAGCCAAGCGCCCGTACATCTACACCGGTGGCGGCGTGCTGCTGGGCAATGCCTGCAACGAACTGCGCACGCTGGTCGACATGCTCGGCTACCCGGTCACCAACACGCTGATGGGCCTGGGTGCCTATCCGGCGAGCGACCGCAAGTTCCTCGGCATGCTGGGCATGCACGGCACCATCGAAGCCAACAACGCGATGCAGAACTGCGACGTGCTGCTGGCCGTGGGCGCGCGCTTCGACGACCGTGTGATCGGCAACCCCAAGCATTTCGCGACGAACGAACGCAAGATCATCCACGTCGACATCGACCCGTCGAGCATCTCCAAGCGCGTGAAGGTCGACATCCCGATCGTCGGCGACGTGAAGGACGTGCTCACCGAGCTGATCTCGATGATCCGCGAGAGCACCACCAAGCCCGACGCCGGCGCGCTGGCCGACTGGTGGAAGACCATCGAGGCTTGGCGCTCGCGCGACTGCCTCAAGTACGACCGCGGCAACAAGGACGTGATCAAGCCGCAGTACGTGGTCGAGACCCTCTGGAACATGACCAAGGACGCCGATGCGTACATCACGTCGGACGTCGGCCAGCACCAGATGTGGGCCGCCCAGTACTACCGTTTCGACGAGCCGCGCCGCTGGATCAATTCGGGTGGCCTGGGCACCATGGGCGTGGGCATTCCCTACGCCATGGGCATCAAGCTCGCGAAGCCCGATTCGGAAGTGTTCACCATCACCGGCGAAGGCTCGGTGCAGATGTGCATCCAGGAACTCTCCACCTGCCTGCAATACAACACGCCGATCAAGATCTGCTCGCTCAACAACCGCTACCTGGGCATGGTGCGCCAGTGGCAGGAGATCGAATACTCCGGTCGCTACAGCCACAGCTACATGGACGCGCTGCCCAACTTCGTGAAGCTTGCCGAGGCCTATGGCCACGTCGGCATGCTGATCGAGCGTCCACAAGACGTGGAGCCCGCGCTGCGCGAAGCACGCAAGCTCAAGGACCGCACGGTGTTCATGGACTTCCGTACCGACCCCACCGAGAACGTGTTCCCGATGGTGAAGGCCGGCATGGGCATCACCGAGATGCTGTTGGGCTCCGAAGATCTTTAACCCGATCTTCGGCGCATTCGCTTAACTCTTTACTGACGAATCTATTGCCCGCCGAGCCCGCGCATTACCGTGCGCGGGGGAGGGCGGCGAAAGCGAAAGCTTCCGCGCTGGCGAAAAGAGGAGTCGCGCAAACATGAAACACATCATTGCAGTGCTGCTGGAAAACGAGCCGGGTGCTCTTTCCCGCGTGGTGGGCCTGTTCTCGGCCCGTGGCTACAACATCGAATCGCTGACCGTCGCGCCGACCGAGGACCCGAGCCTCTCGCGCATGACCATCGTCACCACCGGTTCGGACGACGTGATCGAGCAGATCACCAAGCATCTGAACCGGCTGATCGAGGTCGTGAAGGTCGTCGACCTCACCGAAGGCGCCTACACCGAGCGCGAGCTCATGATGGTGAAGGTGCGCGCGGTGGGCAAGGAGCGCGAAGAAATGATGCGCATGGCCGAGATCTTCCGCGGCCGCATCATCGACGTCACCGACAAGAGCTACACCATCGAACTCACCGGCGATCACGGCAAAAACGACGCTTTTCTGGAAGCGATCGACCGTAGCGCTATCCTCGAGACTGTCCGCACCGGCGCCAGCGGCATCGGGCGCGGCGAGCGCATCCTGCGCGTGTAGGGGGGCGAAGATCCTCCAGTTTCACTGTTTCAAATCAACATGAGGAGAAGGTAATGCAAGACTTGCTGGGTTTCGAGAAGATGGTGACCCCGATCATCATTCGGATTCTGTATTTCCTCGGACTGCTGGGTGTGCTCGCGGCAACGGTCATCTCGTTGTTCCAAGGCCGCATCCTGGCTGCCATCGGTATTCTTGTTTTCGGCGCGATCATGGTTCGCGTCTACAGCGAATTGCTGATCCTGCTGTTCCGCATTCACGACAACCTCGTGTCCATCAACCAGCAAATGAAGGACCGGAATTCCTCCGGTCAACTGTGAGTGAACGCACCCCCGCTTCAGGGGGTGCTCGAGATTAATTAGGAAAGACGCATATGAAGGTTTACTACGACAAGGACGCCGACCTCAGCCTCATCAAGGGCAAGACGGTCGCAATCATCGGTTACGGCTCGCAAGGTCACGCGCATGCGCAAAACCTGAACGACAGCGGCGTCAAGGTCGTGGTGGGCCTGCGCAAGGGCGGCGCTTCTTGGGACAAGGTCGGCAAGGCCGGCCTGCAGGTCGCAGAAGTCGCCGACGCCGTGAAGGCTGCCGACGTGGTCATGATCCTGCTGCCCGACGAGCAGATCGCCAACGTCTACAAGAACGACGTGGCCCCGCACATCAAGGAAGGCGCTTCGCTCGTCTTCGCGCACGGCTTCAACGTGCACTACGGTTTCGTGCAGCCGCGCGCCGACCTCGACGTGTGGATGGTCGCTCCCAAGGCCCCGGGCCACACCGTGCGCAGCACCTACACCCAGGGTGGCGGCGTGCCCCACCTCGTGGCCGTGCACCAGGACAAGACCGGCAAGGCGCGTGACCTCGCGCTGAGCTACGCCACCGCCAACGGCGGCGGCAAGGCCGGCATCATCGAGACCAACTTCCGCGAAGAAACCGAGACCGACCTGTTCGGCGAACAAGCGGTTCTGTGCGGCGGCACGGTCGAGCTGATCAAGGCTGGTTTCGAAACGCTGGTGGAAGCGGGCTACGCGCCCGAAATGGCGTACTTCGAATGCCTGCACGAGCTCAAGCTGATCGTCGACCTGATCTATGAAGGCGGCATCGCCAACATGAACTACTCGATCTCGAACAACGCCGAATACGGCGAGTACGTCACGGGCCCGCGCATCGTGACCGACGAGACCAAGAAGGTCATGAAGCAGGTGCTCAAGGACATCCAGACCGGCGAATACGCAAAGAGCTTCGTGCTCGAAGCCGCCGCCGGCCAGCCCACGCTGATCAGCCGCCGTCGCCTGGGTGCAGAGCATCAGATCGAAGTCGTCGGCGAAAAGCTGCGCGCGATGATGCCCTGGATCAAGAAGAACAAGCTGGTCGACCAGACCCGCAACTGATCTTCGAAACAGGAAGGGTGCTTCGGCACTCTTTTCCAAGGGCCACCCGTTGCGGTGGCCCTTTTGTTTGTCGGGGGGCGCAGCGCCCCCTGAACTACACTGCGAACCATGCGACTCACAGATCAAAATGCTATCGAATGGATAGCTGCCAGCGCAGTGCCCATGAGGGATGGAGGCAAATTCAATGCATGACGACACGCTCCCCGACGATGTGCAGCCGCGCAAACGTCGCAAGGGCATCTACATCCTGCCGAACCTGTTCACGCTGGCGGCGTTGTTCGGCGGCTTCTATTCGGTCGTGATGGCCATGAACGCGCGCTTCGACCTCGCTGCGCTCGGCGTGTTCGCCGCGATGATCCTCGACAGCCTGGACGGGCGCGTCGCACGCATGACCAACACGCAAAGCGCGTTCGGCGAGCAGATGGATTCGCTGTCCGACATGGTGTCGTTCGGCGCGGCGCCAGCGCTCATCGCCTACGAATGGTCCCTCAAGGGCCTGGGGCGCTGGGGCTGGATCGCGGCCTTCGTTTATTGCGCCTGTGCTGCATTGCGGCTTGCGCGTTTCAACGTGAACACCGGTGTGGTCGACAAGCGCTGGTTCCAGGGGCTGCCATCGCCGGCGGCGGCTGCGCTCGTGGCGGGCTTCATCTGGCTCGTGAACGAATGGGGCAAGCGCGGCGGTGAGGTGCTGTACCTCTCGTGGACGCAGATCACCTGGGTCACCTTCGCGTTCACGCTCTATGCGGGTCTCTCGATGGTGACGAACGCGCCGTTCTACAGCTTCAAGGACGTGCAGATGAAAAAGAGCGTGCCATTCGTCGTGATCGTGCTCATTGCGCTGGGCATCGCGGTCATCAACATCCATCCGCCGACGGTGCTGTTCGGCCTCTTCGTGGCCTACGGTCTGAGCGGCTATGTGGTCTACGCATGGCGCAAGGCCAAGGGCCAGCCGGTCAGCGTGATCAGCACCTCGACCGAGGAGCCCGACGAGCGGGGCTTGCATAACTGACTGTGGCCTGTGCTACATTCGCAACCCTCATGACCAAGATTTCGCTGCTGGCCCTACTAGCCCTCCCTCACGGGCGGAGACGGTAGCGCACGCGCAAATCCCTCACCACGGCCCGTTCGCACCAGCAACGGGCCGTTTGTTTTTGGGGTTGCTGGTTGATTCCCAACCATCACAGAGAAATCGACATGCTCAAGCAACCTCAAGCCAAATACCGCGCATTCGCCCCGATCGGCCTCAAAGACCGCACCTGGCCCGATGCCGTGCTGACCAAGGCCCCGATCTGGCTGTCGACCGACCTGCGCGATGGCAACCAGGCCCTGGTCGAGCCGATGGACATCGCACGCAAGATGCGCATGTTCGAGACCCTCGTGGCGATCGGCTTCAAGGAAATCGAAGTCGGCTTTCCTTCCGCATCGCAGATCGAATTCGACTTCGTGCGCAAGCTCATCGAGGAAGATCGCATTCCCGACGACGTGACGATCCAGGTGCTGACGCAGGCGCGCGATCACCTCATCGCCCGCACTTTCGAATCGCTTCAAGGCGCGCCGCGTGCCATCGTTCACCTCTACAACGCCGTCGCCCCGGTGATGCGCCGCGTGGTGCTCGGCATGGACGAGGACCAGATCGTCGAACTCGCCAGCAGCCACGCGCGCATGTTCAACGACTTCGCCGCGAAGCAGCCGGCCACGAAGTGGACCTTCCAGTACTCGCCCGAAATGTTCTCGGGGACCGACGTCGTGTTCTCCAAGCGCGTGGTCGACGCGGTCACCGAAGTCTGGGCGCCGACGCCCGAGCACAAGTGCATCGTGAACCTGCCCACGACGGTCGAGCACTCCACGCCGAACATCTTTGCCGACATGATTGAGTGGATGCACCGCAACCTCGCGCGCCGCGATTCCATCGTGCTGTGCGTGCACCCGCACAACGACCGCGGCACCGGCACCGCTGCCGGTGAACTGGCCTTGATGGCTGGTGCCGAGCGCATCGAAGGCTGCCTCTTCGGCAATGGCGAGCGCACCGGCAACCTCGATCTCGTGAATGTCGCGCTCAACCTCTACACGCAGGGCGTCTCGCCCGAACTGGACTTCTCGAACATCGACGAGATCCGCGCCACGGTCGAGCACTGCAACCAGATCCCCGTGCATCCGCGCCATCCGTACGTCGGTGATCTCGTCTACACCTCGTTCTCCGGCTCGCACCAGGATGCGATCAAGAAGGCCTTCGCCGCGCGCAAGGAAGGCGACATCTGGGACATGCCCTACCTCCCCATCGATCCGAAGGACGTGGGCCGCAGCTACGAGGCGGTGATTCGCGTGAACAGCCAGTCGGGCAAGGGCGGTATGGCCTATCTGCTCGAGAGCGAATACGGCCTCGAGATGCCGCGCCGTCTGCAGATGGAATTCATGCAGAGCGTGCAGCGCGTGATGGACGTTGCCGGTAAGGAACTCACCGCGGCCGACCTCTGGCAGCTCTTCGTGAGCGAGTACGGCATCGAGACTGCGCAGTCGCTGCAGCACCGTGTGATCGAGGAAGAAGGCGAGGGCGTCAACGCCTCCGTCGTCCTGCGCGGCGATCTGCCATGGGACGGTGAAACCCGCGCCATCGAAGGCCGCGGCAACGGCCCGATCGACGCTTTCACCCAGGCGCTGAGCAAGGCCACCGGCCACACAGTGCGCGTGATGGACTACCACCAGCACGCGATCGGCGCCGGTGCCGATGCGAAGTCGGTGGCCTACCTCGAGCTGCGCGTGGACGAGAGCCAGACGCTGTTCGGCGTCGGCATCGACGCGAACGTGATCACGGCATCGCTGAAGGCCATCGTCTCGGGCGTGCAGCGTGCGCGGACCCGGGGCGCGCACAGCGCACAATCGGCGGTTGAAGTCGCCTGACGCTGTCCTGCCGGACGCGCGAGGTGGGAAACGAACAAAAGGAGATTCACGATGGCTGACCAACTCATAATTTTCGACACCACCTTGCGCGACGGCGAGCAATCGCCAGGCGCCTCCATGACGCGCGACGAGAAGATGCGCATCGCCAAGCAGCTCGAACGGCTGAAGGTCGATGTGATCGAGGCCGGTTTCCCCGCCAGCTCGAACGGCGACTTCGAGGCGGTCAAGGCGATTGCCAACGCGATCAAGGATTCGACCGTGTGCGGCCTCTCGCGCGCCAACGACCGCGACATCTCGCGCGCTGCAGAGGCCCTCAAGGGTGCGGTGCGCGGTCGCATCCACACCTTCATCGCAACCTCGCCGCTGCACATGGAAAAGAAGCTGCGTATGTCGCCCGACGAGGTGCACGAGCAGGCGAAGCTTGCCGTGCGCTTCGCGCGCAACCTCGTGAGCGACGTGGAGTTCAGCCCCGAAGACGGCTACCGCAGCGACCCGGACTTCCTGTGCCGTGTGCTCGAAACCGTGATCAACGAGGGCGCCACCACCATCAACGTGCCCGACACCGTCGGCTATGCCATTCCCGAGCTCTACGGCAACTTCATCAAGATGCTGCGCGAGCGCGTTCCCAACAGCGACAAGGCGATCTGGTCGGTTCATTGCCACAACGACCTGGGCATGGCGGTGGCCAACTCGCTGGCCGGCGTGAAGATCGGCGGCGCGCGTCAGGTGGAGTGCACCATCAACGGCTTGGGCGAGCGCGCGGGCAACTGCTCGCTCGAAGAAGTGGTGATGGCGGTCAAGACCCGTCGAGACTATTTCGGGCTCGACCTAAACATCGACACCCAGCACATCGTGGCCGCAAGCCGCATGGTGAGCCAGACCACCGGCTTCGTGGTGCAGCCCAACAAGGCCGTGGTGGGCGCCAACGCCTTCGCGCACGCCTCGGGCATCCACCAGGACGGCGTGCTCAAGGCGCGCGACACCTACGAAATCATGCGGGCTGAGGACGTGGGCTGGGCCGCCAACAAGATCGTGCTGGGCAAGCTCAGCGGCCGCAACGCGTTCAAGCAGCGGCTGCAGGAGCTGGGCGTGACGATGGCCGGCGAGGCCGACATCAACGCGGCCTTCATGCGCTTCAAGGAACTGGCCGATCGCAAGTCCGAAATTTTTGACGAAGACATCCTCGCGCTCGTCAGCGCGGAAGAGCTCTCGAACGTTGACGAACAGTTTGCATTTGTCTCTCTCTCCCAGCACAGCGAAACCGGCGAGCGCCCCCAGGCGAAAGTCGTCTTCACCGTCCAGGGCAAGGAAGTGACCGGAGAATCCGACGGCAATGGCCCGGTTGATGCTTCACTGAAAGCCATCGAGTCGCACGTCAAGAGCGGCGCCGAGATGGTTCTTTACTCGGTGAATGCCATCAGCGGCTCGACAGAGAGCCAAGGTGAAGTTACAGTTCGGTTACAAAACACAGGGCGGGTGGTCAATGGCGTGGGTGCAGACCCCGACATCGTGGTTGCTTCGGCAAAGGCTTATTTGAGTGCGCTCAATAAGTTACAGAGCCAAGCTGAGAGAGTTGCAGCGCAAGGTTAGGTTTTCAGGCGTTCCTTGGTATTCGAATGAAGAAGAGGATGCAAGTAACTGATATTGCGTGTCTTTTTTGAATTCGATACACTGCGGTCCTCGTTTGTCGCCGCTGGAGATTTATTAATGCCCGAAGCCCGTCTCCGCCGAGTTTCCAGCCAGCGGTTCCTACCCGCATTCAAATTCATCGCCGTCGCGCTCTGCGCCACGGCGTTTTTGCTGCCTGGCGCCCAGGCCGCAAAGAAAGAAAAGCCCACCGCCGCCAAGACCGCCAATGCCGCCGCCTCCAAGAAGGCGAAGGGGCCGGTGCCGGTCGAAGTCAAGCGCAGCGCCGCCTCCGGCAAGGGGCAGCGTGTTGCCGCCAAGCGCGGCGACGACAAGGCGGACAAGGTCGTTCGCGGTGGCCGCAATGTGGTGGCCACCATCCGCAAGAAGAATGGCAAGACCGTGGTGGCTGTCCAGCGCCGCTCGGTGGTGCGCGTCGAGGCGCCCGCGCGCCAGTCCTTCGGCCAGATGGCCGGCCTGCACAGCACCGATGACGCGCTCGACCTGAAGTCGAGCGTTGCCCTCGTGATCGACCAGGACACGCACGAAGTGCTGTTCAGCAAGAACGACCATGCCGTGCTGCCGATCGCGTCGCTCACCAAGCTCATGACGGGCCTGCTCATCAGCGAGGCCCATCTGCCGAACGACGAACTGATCACCATCACCCAGGACGACGTCGACACCGAAAAGGGCAGCCGCTCGCGCCTGACCATCGGCACCACGCTCTCGCGCGGCGAACTGCTGCACCTGGCCCTGATGTCGAGCGAGAACCGTGCGGCGCACGCGCTGGGCCGCACCTATCCGGGCGGCCTCACGACCTTCGTGAGCATCATGAATGCCAAGGCCAAGATGCTCGGCATGAAGGACACGCGCTACGTGGAGCCCACGGGCCTGTCGAGCCGCAACCAGTCAAGCGCGCAAGACCTGGCGCTGCTGGTCAACGCAGCCTATTCAGACGCCACCGTGCGCTCGCTCTCCACGTCGCCTGAATATCAGGTCGAAGTCGGCAACCGCGTGCTGCAGTTCAACACCACCAACCGCCTGGTGAAGAGCCCTGACTGGGAAATCGGCGTGCAGAAGACGGGCTTCATCAACGAAGCCGGTCAATGCCTCGTGATGCAGGCCAAGGTGGCCGGCCGCAAGCTGATCATGGTGTTCCTGGATTCGGCCGGCAAGTTCAGCCGTATCGCCGATGCCGAGCGGGTCCGCCGCTGGGTCGAGGCGACGCACGCCGTGCCGGGCTCGCCGGCCGCTTCGCGCACTGTGAGCTACCAGGTCGCGGGCTGATCAGCAGCAGCGCCGCAACAGCGGCCGACAAAAAGACAAAGCGGGCCTGGAGCCCGCTTTGTCTTTTGGCGTTCCGCGAAGGGGTCAGGCGCTCGCTGGAGGCGTGTTGCCGGCCTGTGCAGAGGGTGGTGCCACGGCCACACCATCCTTGAACCCCAGCGCGCTCGAAATTTCATTGGCCGTGGCCTGAAGCTTGGGCAGCCAGCCTTCGTCCAGCCGATCGGCCGGTGCCGAGATCGACAGCCCCGCTACTAGCTTGCCCTGGTCGTCGTAAATGCCCGCGGCCATGCAGCGCACGCCCAGTTCGAGTTCTTCGTTGTCGCGCGCAATGCCGTACTGGCGCGCCTTCGACAGTTCGCGCTCGAGCGCAGGCAGTTGGGTGATGCTGTTGCGGGTGTGGCCCGCCAGGCCCGTGCGGGTGGCGTAGCTGCGCACCCGTGCCGGGTCATCGGCCGCCAGGAAGAGCTTGCCGGTCGAGGTGAGGTGCAGCGCCGCGCGGCCGCCGATGGCACGCACCACCTGCATGCCCGAACGCTCGCTGTAGGAGCGTTCGATGTAGACGATCTCGTCGCCCTGTCGCATGCTGAGGTTCACCGGCTGCTGCGTGAGCTTGTGCAGCTCGCGCATCGGACCCAGCGCCGCATCGCGCACGTTGAGCCGGCCCTTCACCAGATTGCCAAGTTCCAGTAAGCGCATGCCCAACCGGTAGCTGCCCGCCTCGGGCCTGTCGACGAAGCGACCGACCGCCAGGTCGTTCAGGATTCGGTGTGTGGTCGAAGGATGAAGGCCGGTCTTCTCGCTGATTTCCTTCAGCGAAATGGCCTCTTCGCGCGACGCCAGGACGTCGATGAGCGAAAACATCCGCTCGATCACCTGGATCACGGGAACGGCAGGAACGTCGGATTGGTTTTTTCTCATGGCGCTGTGCGGTGATGACCGAGCGCCATTTTATCTTGTGAAATCGCCCGGCGGCTGCCAGTGTCCATCCACCAACACTTCGTGCGGGGAAAAGCGCGCCTTGTAGTGCATCTTGGGGCTGCGCTCGATCCAGTAGCCGAGGTAGACGTGCGGCAGGCCTAGCTTGCGCGCCTGTTCGATCTGCCACAACACGCTGTAGGTCCCATAGCCCGCGCTCGTATCAGGCTCGTAAAACGTATAGACAGCCGAGATGCCGTCGTTCAGCACATCGAGGATCGACACCATCTTGAGCGCGCCCGCGCTGCCGTCGGGCAGCGTCTCGCGGAATTCGACCAGCCGCGAGTTGACCCGGCTCTGCAGCAGGAACTGGGTGTACTGGTCGATGCTGTCGTGGTCCATGCCGCCGCCGGCGTGGCGGCCGTTCTGGTAGCGCAGGTAGAGCTGGTAGTGCTCGGGCACGAAGCACAGCTTGAGCACGCGGGCCTGCAGGTCGGAGTGCTGCTTCACGGCGCGCCGCTGGCTGCGCGTCGGCTGGAAGCTGTTGGCCAGCACGCGCAGCGGAATGCAGGCGCGGCAGCCGTCGCAGTAGGGCCGGTAGGTGAACATCCCGCTGCGCCGGAACCCGCTGAGCACGAGGTCGGAGTAGGCGTCGTTGTGGATCAGGTGGCTGGGCGTGGCCACCTGCGACCGGGCCTGGCGATCCGGCAGATAGCTGCAGGGATAGGGCGCCGTCGCATAGAACTGCAGCGTGTGAAGCGGGAGGTCCTTGAGGTGCGTCACGTCGGTGAAAGAGGTCGCGCGGAAAGGAGTTCGGCCCAGTATACGGGCTCGAAATGCCACCGTGGCCCCTCCTGTTCCCGGGCCTTGGCCACGTGGGCGACGAAGCGCTTGCGCGGCATCTCGTGGGCGCCGAGGCTGGCGAGGTGGGGCGTGTTCTGCTGGCAGTCGATCATCTGGACGCCGGCGCGCCGGCACAGGCTCACCAGCGCTGCCAGCGCGATCTTCGAGGCGTCCGGCCGGCGGGTGAACATCGACTCGCCGAACACCGCGCGGCCCAGCGCCACGCAGTAGAGTCCGCCCGCGAGCTCGCCGTCGATCCAGGTTTCCACGCTGTGCGCATGACCGGCCGCGTGCAATTGCGTATAGGCATCCACCATGTCCGGCACGATCCAGGTGCCCGACTGGCCCACCCGCGGCGAGAGCGAACAGGCCTTGATGACCGACGCGAAATCGTGGTCGATGCGCACCTCGCAGCCCGACGTTTCCGCGAATCGGGCCAGCGTCTTGCGAAGGGACCGGTGCAGCTTGAACTCGGCCACCTGCAACACCATCCGCGGGTCGGGGCTCCACCACAGGATCGGCTGGTCGTCGCTGAACCACGGGAAGACGCAGTGGCTGTAGGCCTGCACCAAGGTATCGACGTCGAGGGACCCGCCCGCTGCGAGAAGTCCGGGAACCGGGTCGGCCGCGCCCCATGCCGAAGAGGGGTCGGGCAGGGTGTCGCCGGGTTCGAGCCAGGGGAGTTGTCGCATGCCATAGGTATACACGGCTTCGCTCGCGTCCCCTCCGGGATGGGGGAAAATGGCGGCCCGGCCGCCGGTTGTCGCAAACGATTGCGGTCGATGCGGACAAGAACCCCCGAAGCCCATATAGTGCTGCTTCTATTTGCCCCCCATAAGCGGATCCAGTGGGCCAGCGTTGCCCGCCGGGGATCAGCACAAGAGGACCACGTTGATCACTGAACCCAACCCCACCCGCTTTGGCAGCGGCCAGGCGGTACGCCGCCTCGAGGACGAAAGCCTGCTGGCAGGTGCCGGACGCTATACGGACGACGTCACGCTCCCCGACCAGGCGCATCTTGTTTTTCTTCGCTCTCCGCATCCCCACGCACGCATCGTTTCCATCGACACCGGCACCGCCGCCGCCATGCCCGGCGTGCTGCGCGTCATCACCGGTGCCGAACTGGTGGCCGCGGGCGTCAAGCCGATGCCGGGCGCAGCAGGGTTCAAGCGCGCGGACGGCAGCGACAGCGCCAGTCCGCCGCGCTACGCCATGGCGAGCGAACGCACGCGCTTCGTGGGGGAGGCGGTGGCGGCCGTGGTCGCCGAAACCGTCCAGCAGGCGCGCGATGCTGCCGAGGCGTTGATGGTCGACTACGAAGACCTCCCCATGGTGGTCGATCTCGCCAGCGCCACCGCCGAAGGCGCGCCGCAGCTGTGTGAAGAGGCCACCGGCAACATCGCCGCCGAAATGCGCCACGGCAGCAGCGAGGCCGCCACCGCCGCCTTCGCCAAGGCCAGCCACGTGGTGGCGCTCGACGTCATCAACCAGCGCGTGGTCGCGCTCACCATCGAGCCGCGCTCGGTGCTCGCCGCGCACGACGCCAAGACCGACCGCCTCACGATCCGCATGAGCACCCAGATGCCGTCGGGCGTGCGCGATTCGGTGTGTGCCGCCATTGGCCTGGCCAAGGAAAAGGTGCGCGTGGTGGTAGGCGACGTGGGCGGCGGTTTCGGCATGAAGACGGGCGCCTACCCCGAAGACATCGCGGTCGCCTTTGCCGCACTGCAAGTGAAGCGCCCCGTGAAATGGGTCGCCGACCGCAGCGAGGAATTCCTCTCGAGCGCGCACGGCCGCGACATCGAGGCGCGTGCCGAACTCGCGCTCGATGCCGAAGGCAAGATCCTCGCGCTGCGCATCAAGACGCTGGCCAACGTGGGCGCCTATGCCACGGGCACCGGCGTCGCGATCCAACTGCTCATCGGTCCCTGGGTGCAGACCAGCGTCTACGACATCCAGACCATCGACTTCCATTTCAAGGCGGTGCTCACCAACACCGCGCCCACCGGCGCCTACCGCGGTGCGGGCCGCCCCGAGGCCATCTTCACCATCGAGCGCCTGATGGACGAGGCCGCGCGCCAGACCGGCATCGATCGCATCGCGCTGCGCCGCCGCAACTTCATCCGCCCCGAGCAGATGCCCTACAAGAACCCGATGGCGCAGACCTACGACACCGGCCAGTTCGAGTCGGTGATGGACCAGGCACTCACATTGGCCGATTGGCAAGGCTTCGAGTCGCGTGCCGCCGAGTCCGCGAAGAACGGCAAGCACCGGGGCCTCGGTATCGCCACTTTCCTCGAATGGACCGGCGGCAACGTGTTCGAGGAGCGCGTCACCGTCTCGGTGCAGGCCGATGGGGTGATCGAGGTGTTCTCCGCCGTCAACGCCATGGGGCAGGGCATTGCCACCTCGCTTGCGCAACTGGCGGTCGACGCCTTCGGCGTGCCCATCGAGAAGGTCCGCGTCGTGCTCGGCGACACCGACCGCGGCGACGGCTTCGGCAGCGCCGGTTCGCGTTCGCTCTTCACCGGCGGCTCCGCCGTTCGCATCGGCGCGGAGCGCACCATCGACAAGGCGCGCGAACTCGCTGCGCAGGAGTTCGAAGCCGCCATCGACGACATCGTCTACAGCCGCGGCGCCTTCTCCGTGGCCGGAACCGACCTCGAACTCGACCTGTTCACGCTCGCCGGCAAGCAGCCCGAGCGCGAGATCTTCGTGGACTCCACCAGCACCGTGGCCGGCCCGACGTGGCCCAACGGCTGCCACATCTGCGAGATCGAACTCGATCCGCCCACCGGCGAAATCAGCGTGGTGGCCTACAGCTCGGTGAACGACGTGGGCCGCGTGATCAATCCGATGATCGTGCGCGGCCAGCTCGAAGGCGGCGCGGTGCAGGGCATCGGCCAGGCGCTGTACGAGCAGGTGGTGTACGACCAGGAAACCGGCCAGCCCGTGACCGGCAGCCTGATGGACTACGCCGCGCCGCGCGCCGACATCGTCGACACCATGTTCCACATGGAGATGGACGAATCGACGCCCTGCACGAACAACCCGCTGGGCGTGAAGGGCGTGGGCGAGCTGGGCACCATCGGTGCCACGCCGGCCATCGTGAATGCGGTGGCCGATGCCTTCGCGCGCAACGGGCTCGCCGCGACCGCGCCGCGCCTGCACATGCCGCTGAGCCCATCGCGGGTATGGGCAGCGATGCACACAGTGGACTGAAGATCCGCCAACAGGTGTTCGAAGGGCACATCTCGCATGCTCATCACCACCGAACTGCAGACCGACCCGATCCGCGTGTCCAGCTACCGCTGCGACGCGGGACCGGGTGCGCCGTCGTTCACCGAGATGCACGAGGACTACTCGGTCTCGTACGTGCGCAAGGGCAGCTTCGGCTATCGCACGCGCGGCAACGCGTATGAGTTGGTGGCCGGCTCGGTGCTGGTCGGTTGCCCGGGCGACGAGTACGTCTGCACACATGACCACCACATCTGCGGCGACGAGTGCCTGGCGTTCCACCTGTCGCCCGGCTTCGTCGACCTGATCGGCGGCGACAGGCAGACCTGGCGCACCGCAGGGCTCCCGCCGCTGCCCGAACTCATGGTGCTCGGCGAACTTGCGCAGGTCGCCGCCGAGGGCGAGAGCGACGTCGGTCTCGACGAACTGGGCATGTGGTTCGCGAGCCGCTTCGTCGAAGTGGTGGGCGGCCGCGGCAAGCCGCCGTCGCGGTCCGCCACGCCGCGCGACAGGCGCCGGGCCGTCGATGCCGCGATGTGGATCGACGCCCACTCGCACGACGACATCGGCCTCGAAGGCGCGGCCGCCGAAGCGGGCCTGAGTTCCTTCCATTTCCTGCGCCTGTTCTCGCAGGTGCTGGGCGTCACGCCGCACCAGTACCTGGTCCGCTCGCGCCTGCGGCATGCGGCGCGCCTGCTGGCGGACGACGACCGGCCCGTGACCGACGTGGCCTTCGACGTCGGTTTTGCCGACCTCAGCAACTTCGTTCGCACCTTCCACCGTGCGGCCGGCGTGTCGCCACGCGGCTTTCGCCAGGCCGCCAGGGGCGACCGCAAGATTCTCCAAGACCGCATGGCGACCCTGCTCAATGATGACCGCCTGGTTCATTCATCAAGCAGGAAGTCATCGCCATGTACGACCACATCGGACTGAAAGTCACAGACCTCGCCGCGAGTCGGCGCTTCTACGAAGCCGCGCTCGCACCCCTCGGCCATGTGCTGGGCAGCCACGACGACAGCTATGCCGGCATCGGCCCGGTGGACGCGCCCGCCCTGTGGCTCTACGCGGCCAAGGGAGTGAAGGGGCCGGGCACGCACCTCGCGTTCCGCGCACCCGACCACCGGGCCGTCGCGGCCTTCCACAAGGCGGGCCTGAAGGCCGGCGGCATCGACAACGGCGGCGCCGGGCCGCGTGCCGACTACAGCCCGACCTACTACGCGGCCTTCCTGATCGACCCCGACGGCAACAACGTCGAGGCGGTCTGTCCCTGAGACCCGGAGAAGCACCATGGCAACCATCTACAAGGAATTCACTGTCGAGGCCGATGTGGCGAAGATGTGGGAGGCGCTCCGCGACTTCGGCGCAGTGCATACGCGCCTCGCGCCCGGCTTCCTGACCGATTGCAAGCTGGACGGGCAGGGCGCCCGCATCGTCAGCTTTGCCAATGGCCTCGTGGCGCGCGAACTGCTGGTGGGCATGGACGAGGCGAACCGCCGGCTGGCCTACACCATCACCGATGGCAAGGCCAGCCACCACCACGCGTCCGCGCAAGTGTTCGCGGACGGCGAAGGGCGCTCGCGCTTCGTCTGGATCACCGACGTGCTGCCCGACGAATTCGCCGCCTACGTCGAGTCGATGATGGTGAAGGGCGGCGAGGCGATGAAGGCCGCGCTCGAGCGGCAGGTGCCCTAGAAGTCCTCGAGCGGCAGTCCCACGTAGTTCTCCGCCAGCGAGGTGGAGGCCGCGTGCGAATGCACGAGGTAGTCGAGCTCGGCTTCCTGAATCTTCTGGCCGAAGGCGCCCGTCTCGGGAAAGCGGTGCATCAGTGAGGTGAACCACCACGAGAAGCGCTCGGCCTTCCAGACGCGGCGCAGGCACAGGTCCGAATAGCGATCGAGCGCCGAAGCCGACTTCTTCTCGCCATAGAAAATCTCGAACGCACGCGAGAGATAACCCACGTCGGCCGTCGCGAGGTTCAGCCCCTTGGCGCCGGTCGGCGGCACGATGTGCGCCGCGTCTCCTGCCAGGAACAGCGCGCCGAAGCGCATCGGCTCGGCGACGAAGCTGCGCAGCGGCGCAATGCTTTTCTCCAGCGACGGGCCGGTCACCAGGCGCTCGCGGGCCTCGGGGTCGAGCCGCGCGCGCAGCTCGTTCCAGAACGCTTCATCGCTCCAGTTCTCGACGCGCTCTTCGGTCGGCACCTGCACGTAGTAGCGCGACCGCGTGGCGCTGCGCATGCTGCAGAGAGCGAAGCCGCGCTCGGTGTTCGCGTAGATGAGTTCGTGCGATACCGGCGGCACATCGGCCAGCACGCCGAGCCAGCCGAAGGGGTAGACCTTCTCGTAGGTCTGGATCGCATCGGCCGGCACGCTCGCGCGGCTCACGCCGTGGTAGCCGTCGCAGCCGGCGATGAAGTCGCATTCGATCTCGTGCGTCTGGCCGTCTTTCTCGTAGCGTACGCGCGGCTTGGCTGAATCGAAGTCGTGCAAGCTGACGTTTGCGGCGCTGTAGATGGTCGTGAGGCCTTCGGCGGCGCGCGCTTCCATCAGGTCGCGCGTCACCTCGGTCTGGCCGTAGACGGTGACCTGCTTGCCGCCGGTGAGGCCGTGCATGTCGATGCGATGCCGCGCGCCTTTGAACAGCAGTTCGATGCCTTCGTGCGGCAGCCCTTCGGTGCGGGCGCGTGCATCGACGCCGGCGCGTGCCAGCAAATCCATCGTCACCTGTTCGAGCACGCCGGCGCGGATGCGGCCCAGCACGTAGTCGCCGCTCTGGCGTTCGACGATGACGTTGTCGATGCCGGCCTTGAAAAGCAGTTGACCGAGCAGAAGGCCGGCGGGGCCCGCGCCGATGATCGCGACCTGGGTGCGCATGTTCGTGTCTCCGAGAAGGGTTTTGCCAAGCGTAGGGCGCGGCCGGCCGCCTGGTTCACGGCATTCCGAGGCACTGTGCGATCATGCGAACGCGTGCGCGATGATCGCGCAACACTTCGAAAACACACCCCGAATGACCATCGCCAAAGCCGATTTCATCGAAGGCATCGCCAAGGGAATGGCGGTGCTCGAAAGCTTCGACACCGAGCGCCAGCGCCTCAATGCCACGCTGGCCGCCGAACGCGCCGGCCTCACGCGCGCCGCCGCCCGGCGCCATCTGCTGACGCTGGCCCACCTCGGCTACCTGGAGACCGACGGCAGCTATTTCTGGATGGCGCCCAAGGTGTTGCGCTTCTCGGGCAGCTACCTCGCTTCGTCGCGCCTGCCGCGCGCGCTGCAGCCCACGCTCAACCGGCTCGCGGCGCAGACCGGCGAATCGTTCTCCGCGGTGGTGCTCGATGGCGAGGAGGTGGTCATCGTCGCGCGCAGCGGCAGCTACGGCACACCGACGCGCGTGCTGGCCTACGGCCTGCACCTGGGCGCGCGGCTGCCGGCGCATGCGACGTCCACCGGCCGCGTGCTGCTGGCGGCCATGCCCGCCGCCCAGCTCACCCAGTGGCTCAAGGGCCGGCACCTCGCACGGCTGACGCCGCACACCGTCACGCAGGCCCGGGGCCTGCGCCAGCTGATTGCCCGCACGCGCAAGGACGACTATTGTTTTGCCAGCGAGGAGCACGAGCTCGGGGTGCAGGCGCTCGCGGTGCCGCTGCGCGACATGCAGGGTCACACGGTGGCTGCGCTCAACGTGGTGCTGTCGGGCACGCGCTACCAGGAAGAAGCCCTGCAGCGCGAGATGCTGCCGCTCCTTTTCGAGGCCGCCCGCGAAGTCCGCTCGCTGCTCTGAGAGGCTGAGAGGCAATCCGACATGACCGCTCATCCCCCGCAAATGCCCCTACTCTGCGTTGCAAATGCTCGCCATAACCCGAGCTATGGCTGTGCTTTGCGCCTTGATTGGAGGCATTTGCGGGGGCTGCGCGGTCACGCCGAATTGCCTCTCAGCCTCTGAACTGAACTTCGCCGCAGCCACTGCCTCGAATCCCGCAGACCGGACAACGGAACACACAACATGCGACTCCTGCTTCTCGAAGACGACGTGATGATCGGCGAGGCCGTGCTCGACCTGCTGCGCGCCGAGCAATACGCGGTGGACTGGGTGAAGGACGGCGAGGCCGCCGAATCGGCCCTGCGCACCCAGCAGTACGACCTGGTGCTGCTCGACCTGGGCGTGCCGCGCCGCGACGGCCTCGAAGTGCTGCGCAGCCTGCGCGCCCGCAAGCAGCGCATGCCGGTGCTGATCGCCACCGCGCGCGACTCGGTGCAGCAGCGCATCGAGGGGCTCGATGCGGGCGCCGACGACTACGTGCTCAAGCCCTACGACCTCGATGAACTGCTGGCCCGCATCCGCGCCTTGCTGCGCCGCGCGGCGGGGCGCGCCGAGCCGGTGTACGAGCACATGGGCGTGAGCATCAACCCGGCCACGCGCGAGGTCACCGTGGCCGGCCAGCCGGTGGTGCTGTCTGCGCGCGAATGGGCGGTGCTCGAGCCGCTGCTGGCGCGTCCGGGCATGGTGCTCTCGCGCGCCCAGCTCGAAGAAAAGCTCTACAGCTGGAAGGACGAGATCAGCAGCAACGCGGTCGAGGTCTATGTGCATGGGCTGCGCAAAAAGCTGGGGGCGGAATTGATCCGCAACGTGCGCGGGGTTGGCTACATGGTGCCCAAGGTATGAGCGCGAACTCTTGCTCCCTCTCCCCTCGGGGAGAGGGTTGGGGTGAGGGCGTGGGCCTTCGCACGCGCACTGTCTCCGCCATCGCCGTCGGCCCTCGCCCCGGCCCTCTCCCCAAGGGGAGAGGGGGCAGGAGCCGACCTGCGAGCGGGCACCAGGGCATGGAGGTGGTGCGATGAACGGCTGGCGCTGGGTGACCGGATCGCTGCGCGCGCGCCTCCTGTGGTTCCTGCTCGCGGCCATCGTGCTGGCCGCGGGCGCCCAGGCCATCGTGGCCTACCGCACGGTGCTGCACGAGGCCGACGAGATCTTCGACTACCACATGCAGCAGATGGCGATGTCGCTGCGCTCGGGCCTGCCGCCCAGCGCGGCCGTCGGCGGCATCGGCGGCGGCGAGCAGAACTTCGACTTCGTGGTGCAGGTGTGGACCGCCGACGGCGTGCGCGTCTTCGAATCCGCCGACCAGGCCGCGCTGCCGCAGCTCGCGGTGCTGGGCTTTGCCGACGTGCGCGCGCGCGGCACCACCTACCGCGTGTTCTCGATGCAGACGCGCGGCCTGGTGATCCAGGTGGCGCAGGACATGGCGGCGCGCCGCAGCATGGCCGGCACGCTGGCGCTGCGCACCATCGCGCCGGTCGCGCTGATGGCGCCGCTCCTGATGCTGGTCGTGTGGTGGGTCGTGAGCCGGTCGCTCGCGCCGGTGGCGCGCGTGAGAAAGCAAGTGGCATCGCGGCAGGCCGACGATCTTTCGCCGGTGAGCGAGGAGGACCTGCCCGAAGAGGTGCGCCCGCTGGTGCAGGAACTCAACCTGCTGTTCGGCCGCGTGCGCCATGCCTTCGATGCGCAGAAGCACTTCGTCGCCGATGCCGCGCACGAGCTGCGTTCGCCGCTCGCGGCACTGAAGCTGCAGGTGCAAGGCCTGCAGCGCGCGCACGACGATGCGGCGCGCGACCTCGCAGTGAGCCGGCTGGTCGCGGGCATCGACCGCGCGACGCGGCTGGTCGAACAGATGCTCGCGCTGGCCCGGCATGAGGCCAGCATGGCGGCCGGTGCGAAGCCGGAGCCGGTCGATCTGGCCGAAGTCGCGCGGCTTGCCATCTCGGATGCTGTCGCTGCCGCGCAGGCGCGGCGCATCGACATCGGCGTGGCGCATGCCGACGCGGCAGTGGTCAAGGGCCAGCCCGAGGCGCTGCGCATGCTGCTGCGTAACCTGCTCGACAACGCGGTCAAGTACACGCCCGAGGAGGGCCGTGTCGACATCGGCATCGCGAAGCTCGGCGATGCCATCGAACTCAGCGTGGACGACAGCGGCCCCGGCCTGCCCGAGGCCGAGCGCGAGCGCGTGCTCGACCGCTTCTACCGTTCGGGCGAACCGCAGGCGCCGGGCAGCGGCCTGGGGCTGGCGATCGTCAAGTCGATTGCGGAACTGCACGGTGCGACGGTGACGTTGGAAAAGTCCCCCAGTCTCGGCGGGCTGCGCGTGCGCGTGGTGTTCGCGCCCTCCCCCAGGGGCAAAGAGGGCGTGAATCCCGTTTAAGCCGCGCTTAAGCCAGCGCAACGACATTCCTTTCATCGTGTTTTGCGTCCCACGCAATGAAAGGAACCGACAGATGAACACCCGACTGACTTCCCCCCGCGCCCTGGTGATCGCCCTGGCAAGCGCCGGCGTGATCGGTGCCATCGGTGCCGGCGCCTACACCAGCGCCGTGAGCGCCCCGACCAACGCCACCCCCATCGCTGCCGCCCCCGCGATGGTGACGCTGCCCGACTTCTCGACCATCACCTCGCGCGACGGCCCCGCCGTGGTCAACATCAGCGTGACCGGCACCATGAAGGCGTCGGACGACGAAGCCGCGGCCGAGATCCAGGGCGTCGACCCGGACGATCCGATGTTCCAGTTCTTCCGCCGCTTCCAGGGCCAGATGGGCCCGCGCGGCCAGCAGCAGCAACAGCAGCGCGACGTGCCGGTGCGCGCGCAGGGCTCGGGCTTCATCGTCGACGCCGGCGGCATCATCATCACCAACGCCCACGTCGTGAAGGACGCCAAGGAGGTCACCGTCAAGCTGACCGACCGCCGCGAATACCGCGCCAAGGTGCTCGGCGCCGATGCCAAGACCGACATCGCCGTGCTGAAGATCGATGCGAAGAACCTGCCCGTGCTCGCGCTGGGCAACACCAAGGACCTGAAGGTCGGCGAATGGGTGCTGGCCATCGGCTCGCCCTTCGGCTTCGAGAACACGGTGACGGCCGGCGTCGTGAGCGCCAAGGGCCGCACGCTGCCCGACGACAGCTACGTGCCCTTCATCCAGACCGACGTGGCGGTGAACCCCGGCAACTCCGGCGGCCCGCTGCTCAACACGCGCGGCGAGGTGGTCGGCATCAACTCGCAGATCTACAGCCGCAGCGGCGGCTACCAGGGCGTGTCGTTCGCGATCCCGATCGACGTGGCCGTGCAGGTGAAGGACCAGATCGTCGCGACCGGCAAGGCCTCGCATGCGCGCCTGGGCGTGGCGGTGCAGGAAGTGAACCAGGCCTTCGCCGATTCGTTCAAGCTCGACAAGCCCGAAGGCGCGCTGGTCTCGAACATCGAGAAGGGCGGGCCCGGCGACAAGGCGGGCCTGAAGGCGGGCGACGTGATCCGCAAGGTCGACGGCCAGGCCATCGTTTCGTCGGGCGACCTGCCCGCGGTGATCGGGCAGCAGGCGCCGGGCAAGAAGGTCACGCTCGAAGTGTGGCGCCAGGGCGAACGCCAGGAACTGCAGGCCAAGCTCGGCGATGCCAGCGACAAGCCGGCCCAGGTCGCGAAGGCCGACACCGGCGCGGGCCAGGGCAAGCTGGGCCTGGCACTGCGCCCGCTGCAGCCGCAGGAGAAGCGCGAGGCCGGTGTCGAGAGCGGCCTGCTGATCGAAGACGCGGCCGGACCCTCGGCGCAGGCCGGCGTGCAGGCCGGCGACGTGCTGCTGGCCATCAACGGCACTCCCGCGCAGAGCCTGGAGCAGGTGCGCGAGGTGGTGGCGAAGGCGACCAACAAATCGGTGGCGCTTCTGATCCAGCGCGGCGAAGACAAGATCTTCGTGCCGGTGCGGATCGGCTGATCCACAGGCACCCGCCGGATGAAGTCGCCAGACCATTTGCCTCTGGTCGTGGTTCAGGAACGCGCGGCGGCCAACGGCCTCTCCGCGCACATCCTGCCCACGTCGGCCACCATGATCGGCGTGTGCATGACCGTCATGTCGATCGGCCACCTCGGGCCGCGCGGCGACATGCGGCTGGTGATCGACCGGCTGCTGGCCGTCGACGCGCTGGTCTTCCTGGCCAGCGCGTTGCTGTCTTTCATGTCGATGCGTTCGCGCCGCGCGGGCGTGCGGCTGGAGGCCTGGGGCGAGATGGTGTTCATCGCCGGCCTCGGGCTGCTGGCGCTGGGCGCGGTCGCGCTGGCGTTCTCGCTGCGCTAGTGTTCTTCAGGTCAGGGCACAGGGCCATTCCAGCCGCACGCGCGTGCCGCCACCGGCTTCCGCGTCCGCCGGCTCTATCTCCAGCCGCGCGCCGATGGCCTGCGCGCGCGAGCGCATGTTCGCGATGCCATGGCCCATCGGCCTTCCGGCTGCATCGGCCCCGCCGCTTGTGACGGGCAGGCCGCGTCCGTTGTCGGTGAGCACGATGCGCACCAGCGGCGGCGATTCGTCCCCGTGCCAGCTCACCTGCATCACGATGCGCGTGGCGGCCGCATGCTTGAGCACATTGGTGAAAGCCTCCAGCAGGATGCGCTGCAACTGCAGTGCCGCCTGGGCCGCGAAGGGTGCGACGGCGGGAATGAGGCCCACGTCCCAGACCAGCTCGATGCCGGCCGCATCCAGCCGCGGCTGCAGCCGGTAGCGCAGCGTGGCCAGCACGGTGGAGAGGTCGTCCTGCGTGGGCTGCAGCGAATCGACCGCCATGCGCATCTCGTCGAGCGCGAGCTTCACATGCTCCTCGACCACGCCACGGTCGGGCGAAGGCTGCGTCACCACGTTGAGCAGGCCCACCAGCTGCGAGCCGACGCCGTCGTGGATCTCCCGCATGATGCGCTGGCGCTCCAGCAGCACCGCCTGTTCCTGCTGTTGCAGGCGCAGGGACTCGAAGGCGCCGCGCAGCTGTTCCTCGCGCTCGGCGACGCGGGCCGCGAGGTTGGCGTTGAGCGCGCCGTAGTCGGCCACGGTGCGGCTGTAGCGCTCGACCACGAGGCCGGCCAGGATCATCACGAAGAAGAACATCGCATGCGGCGTGAGCGTGTAGTAGGCGCCGCCGAAGAGGCCCATGCGCACCAGCAGCAGGTCGTGCGCGCCGGCCAGGATGGCGAGCGTGCCCGCCGCCATCAGCACGGCCGCGATGCGCCGCCGCGCCACGAACGCACCGTGGATCACGTAGGGCAGGCAGACGATGCTGGTCAGCTGCAGGACGACCAGGCCGGCGGTCCACAGCGTGGGCCTGGCGAGCGCGAAGGAAGCGCAGGCCAGCGTGACCGACAGCGCCAGCGCCCCGTAGATCGAGCGCACCAGCCACGGCGGGTTGCGATCCAGCACCAGCAGCACGAAGCGCGCGATGAGCCCGATGTGGCAGGCATAGCAGACCGCCACCAGCGCGCCCCAGAGCGGCCAGGGCACCGGCACTTCGGGCCAGACGCGGTCGAGGTTGCGCGTCACGCCCGAGAGCGCGGCCAGCGCGAAGCAGCCGTAGAGCGCATCGCGCTGGCGCAGCCACAGGCCGCCGGCCAGCCCGCCCATCAGCAGCAGGCTCACCGCGTACACGATGGCCGAGTTGTTGCGCCAGTTCTGCTGCGTGCGGTAAAGCGAGGCGAGCGGCGCCTCGGCGCCGTAGCGGATGCTCGCGAGGCCGCCGCCGCGCTGGCGCTGCAGCGTGGTCCGGATCACGAGCTGCTGCGGCTGGCTGCTGCGGTGCAGGGCCGCGGCGACCGACACCAGCTGGGAGCCCTTGGCCGCGTCGTAGGCGGGGTTGCCGAGGCTGCCGAAGCTCGCAATCAGCGCGCCGTCGAGCGAGACCGCCACCTGGTTGCCCACGCCCGAGAACAGCAGCGCCGCGGGCCCGCCCTCGGGCACGGCCACGGCCGGGAGTTCGATGCGGTAGCTCGCCTTGCCGCCGCGGCCGGGAAATGCGTGGTCCCACCGGAAGGGCAACTGCACCTGGCGTACCTCCGGCGGCAGGCCGTCGGGTTCGAGCGTGGCCTCGGCGAAGCGCACGTCCATGCCGTCGGGCAGGCTGCCGGCTGCATCGGCCGGGCGCGCATGGCCCGTGGCGCACGGCAGCAGCAGCGCAAGGATCAGCAGCAGCCGGTGCAGGCCCGCCCGCCGACCTGCCTCAGGGAAGCCAGCCCAGGTTGCGGGCTTCGAACACAGCTTCCGATTTGTTGTGCACATCCAGCTTGCCGTAGATATTGCGGATATGGGATTGGACCGTCGACGCAGAGACTCCCATCTGCACGCCGACTTCGACATAGGTGAAACCACGAGACACCAGGCCGAGCACCTCCGACTCGCGCGGCGACAGGCGCTCGGGCACCACGAGGGAGCGGGCACCGGCACCCTGGGGCTCCGGGCCGCGCGGCGGCGCTTCCGTACGGGTCTGCCAGCGCCGCAGCAACTGCCGCGCGATCACGGGCGACATCGGCGAGCCGCCCGCGCGCAGGTTGCGGATGTGGGTGGCGAGGTCGGCCTCGGTGCCATCCTTGAGCAGGTAGCCGCTCGCGCCGGCCTCGAAGGCCTGGACCATGTTGGCCTCGTCGCCGAAGATCGACAGCACCATCACCGCGCAGGCCGGCTGCATGCTGCGGCAGCGGCGAATCACCTGAAGGCCGGGCAGGTCGGGCAGGCCCAGGTCCACCAGCAGCACCTCCACCGGGTTCTCGCCCAGCCAGCGCAGCATGTCCACGGCGTTCGCGGCGCTGTAGGCCAGCGCGAGCGAAGCGTCGGCACCAATGACTCGCCCGATGCGCTCGCGCACGCCGGTGTCGTCTTCGACCAGCGCGACCTGCGTGGTCGTCATGGCATGGGGCCGCGTGCGAGGCGCATGAACGGGTTCCAGAGAAAGGAGAGAGGGCCGGTGGCGAGCCTCCAGCCTACGGGCCGGCGCGGCGCTTGCCCATCCTATAGATCAGGGAGGCGACCGGCTGGTTTTCATGGCGCGCGCCGCGACCTTGCCCAGCCGGCCTGCGACCAGCGCGAGGTGCTCGGCCAGCGCTGGCGGCGACTCCACCTCGAAGTCATGCCCCAGGCAGCCGAGCCACACGGCCAGCGCGTCGAGCGAATTGGCGCCGGTCGTGATGCGCGTGGCCGAACCGCCCTCCAAGGCTTCCGGCGTGCCGCCCACCCAGCCCAGGTGCGCTTCGAGCGACTTGGCCGGTGCATGCACCACGACGCTCGCGTGGTGCAGAAAGGGCGAGACCCGCAAGGCCTGCGCCATGTAGGCCGCCACATCGCCCAGCGGCAGCCGGCGCGGCGTGAAGCGCATGCCGGTCGGCACCGGCGCCACGATGCGGTCGAGGCGGAAGGTGCGCCAGTCGTCGCGCGCCGTGTCCCACGCCAGCAGATACCAGCGCTGACCCGACTGCACCACGCGGTGCGGCTCCACCGTGCGCGCGGTGGCCTTGGCGTGGTGGTCGCGGTAGTCGAAGCGCAGCTCGGCCCGGTCGGTACAGGCTTCGGCGAACAGCGTCACTGCCTTCAGCCGCACTTCCGACTTGCCGCGCGCGAGCGGCACCACCGACGCGCGCACGCTGTCGAGCCGGCGCCGCAGCCGTGGCGGCATCAGCAGCTCCAGCTTGGCCAGCGCGCGCATCGAGGCGTTCTCGATGTCGCCCTTGCCGTCGCTCGGGTTGCCCAGGCCCAGCGCCACTGCGATGGCCTCTTCGTCTTCCAGCAGCAGCGGGGGCAGGGCGCTGCCCGCGCCGATCCGGTAGCCGCCGGCCACACCCGATGTCGAGTCGACCGTGTAGCCCAGGCTGCGCAGGCGATCGACGTCGCGGCGCAGCGTGCGCTCGGTGATCTCGAGCCGCCCCGCGAGCGCCGAACCGGTCCACGCGCGCTGGGCCTGGAACAGGGAAAGAAGCCGGATCAGGCGTGCGGAGGCAGACAGCATGGCCCGCATGATGCCTCGGATCGAGGACAGGATATGTCCGCAATGGGTCGTAGCCTTGGATTCCTCACCACCGTTCCAAGGACATTCCCATGAAGAAGACATACAACGGCAGCTGCCACTGCGGCAAGGTCCGTTTCCAGGCCCTGATCGACCTGGCCGAAGGCACCGGCAAGTGCAATTGCTCGATCTGCATGAAGGCCCGCGGCTGGGGCGCCGTCATCAAGCCTGAAGACTTCACCTTGCTCTCGGGCGAACAGGACCTCTCGAGCTACCAGTTCGGCTCTTACAGCGCCGAGCACCTGTTCTGCAAGACCTGCGGCATCAAGTCGTTCGGCCGCGGCAACGTGCCGGAGATCGGCGGCGCGTACGTCAGCGTGAACGTGACCTGCCTGGACGACGTGACGCTGGAGGAGCTTTCGACCGCGCCGGTGCGCTACATGGACGGGCGCAACAACAACTGGTTCGAAGTGCCGGCCGAGGTGCGCTACCTCTGAGAAGGCGCGCGGCAGCTCAGGCCGGTTCCATGCCGTGCCGGCGCTTGGCTTCGGCGCATTCCGGTGAGGCGAGAAAGCCGAGCAGGGCGCGCACCGCGTCCGGCCGCGGGGTGTCGATGACAGGCGCGGCCGAGAAGGTCGTGAGGATCTGGATTTCCTGCGGCAGGGGGCCGAGCAACTGGATGCCTTCGACGCCGATCAGCTCGCTCATCTGCTGGAACCCCAGCGCAGCCTCGCCGCGAGCGACCAGCGAACCGACGGGCACGCCCGGCGGTGCCTGCACCAGGCGGCCCCGGATCTCGTCGGCAATGCCCCAGCGCTCGAACAGCGCGGCCAGCGCGACGCCGCTCGGGCCCGTTGAATAGGCGATGCCCGTGGCGTTCTGCACGGCATTGCGCACCGCTTCTTCGGTGGCGATGTCCGGCCGCCCGGCACCCGCGCGCACCGCCACGCCGACGCCCGAACGAACGATGTCCACCTTGCCGCCCGCATCGAGCTTGCCTGCCGCGATGAGCTTGTCGATCGCCTCCGAGGCCAGCACCACCACGTCGAAGGCTTCGCCCGCGGCCACGCGCCGCGCCGCGTCGACGCCGCCCACCGACAGGAACGAGACCGGCACGCCGGTGCGCTGCGCGTAAGCGGCCGCGAGTTCGTCGAGCAACCCGCGGGTTGCCATCGAGCAGATGCCCTGGATCGGCGTTGTCATGGCGTCAGTCCGGCTTGATGTTCGCTTCGCGGATCAGCTGGCCGTAGCGCGCCGCATCGGTCTTGAGCAGCTTCTCGAATTGGGCGGTGGGCCCCGGCAGCGGGACGCCGCCCGCCGCGGCGAGCTGGTCGCGCACCTCCTTCGATTCGAGCGCCTTCTGCACCGCCTCGTGCAGCTTGGCCAGCACCGGCGCAGGAAGCCCCGCCGGCGCCACGAATCCGTACCAGACGCTGGCCTCGAACCCCGGATAACCCGACTCGGCCACCGTCGGCACACCCGGCAGCACCGCGGAGCGCTCGGTGCTCATCACCGCCAGCACCTTCAGCTTGCCGCCCTTGACGAGCGGAAGCACTTCGAGCGCGTTGACCGCCACCACGTCCACATGCCCGCCGAGCGCGTCGGTGATCGCCTGCGCGCCCCCCTTGTAGGGCACGTGGCTCAGCTTGAGGCCGGCGGTGTGCTGGAACAGTTCCATTGCCAGGTGCGGGGTGGCGCCGTTGCCCGGGGTCGCGACGGTCACGCCGCCCGGCTTGGCCTTGGCCGCGGCCACCAGCTCGGGCAGTGTCTTGATCGGCGAACCTTCACGCACCGCGAACACCACCGGCACGCGGCCGACCGATGCGATCGGCGTGAAGTCGCGGTCGAGGTCGTAGGGCGCGGGCTGGTACATCGACGGGTTCACCGCGAGCGCATTGGCCGCCAGCAGCAGGGTGTAGCCATCGGGCGGGCTCGAGGTCAGTGACTTGATCGCGATGTTGGTGCCGGCGCCGGGCTTGTTCTCGACCACCACAGGCTGGCCGAGGATGGCCGCCATGCGCTGGCCGACGGAGCGCGCGATGGCATCGACCGCACCGCCGGCGCTGTAGCCGACGAGGATCTTCACCGGCCTGGAAGGGTAGGCGTCTGCTGCGACTGCGGGCACCGAGGCGCCGAGCACGAAGGGGGCGGTCAGGGCCAGGGTCAGCAGCCGGCGGCCGAGGGAGCGTGTGTTCATTGCTTGGATAAGGAAGAGGACTGTGCATCCCAGGTTTGCGGCGCGGCATCCTTGCCGGCCACCGAATACAGCGCGCCGGGCGCGTTGCGTGTCTGCTGGAATGCCTCCAGCGATTGACCGCGCATGGCGGCATAGATGTGCAGGTTCGATACGCCGACGACCGCGCCGAGCTTTTCCAGCATGAAGAAGATCACGCCGTAGTGGATGAGCCCGCGCCAGTCGCGCTCGCGCACCAGCGTGCGCTCCTGCGGTGTCAGCGCCGCGGCATCGAACGCCGCTTCTTCGTCTGCAAGGAAGCGGGCGCGATGTTCGGGCCGCGTCATGCCATGCAGGAACTTGTTGAGGCGATAGGCGCGCACGCTGGTCTCCAGCGTGAACGGGTGCGTACCTTCGAGCGCCTCGATGCCCGTCAGCTGCTCTTCGATATGGCGCCGGTGCCGCTGCACTTCGCCCGCGACCGGCGGGCTCGCGAGGTTCTCGTAGACGGCGGTGGCGATGCCCGTCATCGACGGCAGGTAGTAGCTCTGGTGCGTCTTGCGGATGTTGGACGACAGCGCGCCGCGCATCACCAGCCACATGATCACTTCCGCGCCTTCCATGCCGCCGAGCGTGGCGAGCTCGGCCTGCGTCATCTCGGTGAGGCGCACGGGGTCGTTCTCGATCAGGTCGAGGAACTGCGCGTCCCACGCGGTGTTGTTGAAGCCCGCGCGCTCGCCGTGCACCTGGTGCGACAGCCCGCCGGTGGCGACGATGGCCACCTTCAGGTCGTCGGGGTAGCTCTCGATCGCGCGGCGCAGCGCCTGCCCGAGCCGGTAGCAGCGCCGCGCCGACGGCACGGGCGACTGCAGCACGCCGACCTGCAGCGGGATCACCGGCACGGGCCATGCGGGCTCGTGCGGGCACAGCAGCGACATCGGCGAGAACACGCCGTGGTCTAGCGCGCGGTCCTGGAAGAAGGACATGTCGAACTCGTCGGCTACCAGCGAGCGTCCGATGTGCTGCGCGAGCGCCGGGTGGCCCGCCAGCGACGGCAGGTCGCGCGCGCCGCCGCCTTCGTCGGCCACCGCATGCCGTTCGCCGACACCGAGCGAAAAGGCCGAATAGTGGTCGAAGAAGAACGAGCTGACGTGGTCGTTGTAGATGAAGAAGAGCACATCAGGCCGGCGCTCCGCGAGCCAGCGCTGCACGGGCTCGAAGGCCTCGAAGATCGGCGCCCACACGGGGTCCTGCTGCTTCTTCCTGTCGTACGCGAAGCCGATGGTGGGCGTGTGGGAGCACGCGACGGCGCCGATGATGCTAGCCATGGCTGTTTCCTTCAGTCGATGTAGCGAAGGCCCGCCTTGGTCAGCGGCTCGCGCATCGCGTACATGTCCAGGCCCAGTTCGCCTGCGGCGAATCGCTCGCGCTTGGCGGTCTCGTTGGCCTCACGCGCCTCGGCCGCATCGGCCACCTGCTGTGCACGCGCGGCCGGCACGACCACCACGCCGTCGATGTCCGCCACGATCACGTCGCCCGGCTGCACCAGTGCACCCGCGCACACCACCGGCACGTTGACCGAGCCGAGGGTCGCCTTGATGGTGCCCTTGGCGTGGATGGCGCGGCTGAACACGGGGAAGCCCATCGCGTTGAGGTCACGCACGTCGCGCACGCCGCCGTCGATCACCAGGCCCTTGCAGCCGCGCGCCTTGAACGAGGTGGCCAGCAGGTCGCCGAAGAAGCCGTCGGTGCTGTCGCTGGTGCAGGCGGCGACCACCACGTCGCCGGGCTGGATCTGCTCGGCAGCGACATGCAGCATCCAGTTGTCGCCGGGCTGCAGCAGCACGGTGACGGCCGTGCCGCAGAACCGCGCGTCGGGGTGGATGGGGCGGATGCGCGGCTGCATCAGCCCGAGCCGGCCCAGCGCTTCATGCACGGTCGAGACGCCGAAGCGCGAGAGCTTTTCGACAGCGGCCGCGTCGGCGCGCGCAATGCTGCGATGGACGACGCCGAGCTGTTGTTGAAGGGTGTTGGACATGGGTCAGAGGCCTTTGGCGATGAGTGCGCGATCCAGGCGCGGATAGACGCGGCGTGCGTTGCCTTCGAACACCTTGTGGCGCGTTTCGGCATCGAGCATCGGCGTTGCGTCGATGTAGCGGCGCGTGTCGTCGTAATAGAAGCCCGTCTCCGGATCGATGCCGCGCACCGCGCCGATCATCTCGCTCGCGAAGAGGATGTTGTCCACCGGAATCACGCGCGTGAGCAGGTCGATGCCCGGCTGGTGATACACGCAGGTGTCGAAGAAGATATTGTTGAGCAGGTGGTCTTTCAGCAGCGGCTTCTTCATCTCCTGCGCGAGCCCGCGAAAGCGCCCCCAGTGGTAGGGCACCGCGCCGCCGCCGTGCGGGATCACGAAGCGCAGCGTCGGAAAGTCGGTGAAGAGGTCGGAGGTCAGGCACTGCATGAACGCGGTGGTGTCCGCGTTCAGGTAGTGCGCGCCGGTCGTGTGAAAGCAGGCGTTGCAGCTGGTGCTCACGTGCACCATCGCCGGAATGTCGTGCTCGACCATCTTCTCGTAGAGCGGATACCACTGGCGGTCCGACAACGGCGGCGAGGTCCAGTGCCCGCCCGAGGGGTCGGGGTTGAGGTTGATCGCCACGAAGCCGTACTCGCGCACGCAGCGCTCCAGCTCGGGAATGCAGCTGGCCGGGTCCACGCCGGGCGATTGCGGCAGCATCGCCGCGCCGATGAAGTGGTCGGGGAACAGCTCGCTCACCCGAAAGCACAGCTCGTTGCAGATCGCGGCCCAGGTCGACGAGGTCTCGAAGTCGCCGATGTGGTGTGCCATGAAGCTCGCGCGCGGGCTGAAGATCGTCAGGTCGCTGCCGCGCTCCTTCATGAGGCGCAGCTGGTTGCCTTCGATGGATTCGCGCAGCTCGTCGTCGCTGATCTTCAGGTCGGCAACGCGGGGTTTGAGCGCGGAGTCCTGGAGGCCCGCGATCTGCTGGTTTCGCCAGTTCTCCAGCGCCTTGGGCGCGGTGGTGTAGTGGCCGTGGCAGTCGATGATCATTTTTCTTGCAACCCGATCGGTTGTTGGCTCGGAGGTATCGAGTGTGGTTGCGGATGCCTTCGCCTGGGGTGAGTTCGGGTTGCTCTACCATCAGACTTTCTTATCGACAGGGTTTACCCGAGGGGTTGAAATGAGGGGTGCGCATCAACCAGACAAAGTGATCGGCAGCGCGCTCGCCATCAACCTGCGCCATCTGCGCGCGTTCTCGGCCGTGGCCGCCGCCGGCAGCATCGCCAGGGCTGCGGACGAGCAGCTGTACCGCGTTGCCTCGGGCGTCACGCGCTCCATCTCGGAACTCGAAGGCGTGCTGGGCCGGCCGCTGTTCGACCGCCGCGCGCGCGGCATGGCGCTCAATTCGTATGGCGACCTGGTGCTGGTGCGCGCGCGCCGCATCGAGCGCGAGTTCGAGGATGCGCGGGCGCAGCTTGTCGCGCGCGGCGGTATCGGCGCCGCCGCCGACGTGCCCTCGCTCTTCGCCTCGATCCTCAACGGCCGGCGCCTCGCGGTGGTCGCGAGCCTGGTGGAAAAGCGCAACATGCCGGCCGTCGCGCGCGAGTTCGGCATCACGCAGCCGGCCATCAGCAGCGCGTTGAAAGACCTCGAACGCGGGCTCGGCGTCGTGCTGCTGGAGCGCAAGGCGCGCGGGCTTTCACCGACGCCGGCCGGCGAGATCGTGGCTTTTCATTTCAAGCGCGTGCTGGCGGAGCTGCGCCACATCGGGCCCGACATCGCCGCGAGCGAAGGTACCCTGCAGGGGAGCGTGACCGTGGGCGCGTTGCCGCTGGGCCGCACGCAGATCCTGCCGCTCGCGATTGCCTCGCTGCTCGCGCGGCACCCCGGGCTGCACATCGCAACGGTCGAAAGCCCCTACGACGCCCTGGCCGCTTCGCTGCGCAGCGGCGACATCGACTTCATCCTCGGTGCGCTGCGCAGCCCCGCCGAGGCCAGGGACCTGCAGCAGCAAGCGCTGTTCGAAGACCGCATCTCGGTGATCGCGCGCGCCGGCCATCCGTTGGAGCATGCGAAACGCATCGACTTCGATGCGCTGCGGCAAGCAACGTGGGCGCTCTCGCGGCACAACACGCCGTCGCGCGAGTTGCTCGAACGCTTTTTCTCGTCGGCGCGCGAGGCGCCTCCGATTCCCGCGGTCGAGACCGGCGACCTCGCGGTGCTGCGCGGCCTGCTGCTGGAGAGCGACATGCTGACCGCGATCTCGCCGCATCAGCTGCGCTACGAGATCCGCGACGGCAGCCTGGTCGTGCTGGACTTTCCGCTGGACCAGACGCGCCGAGAGATCGGCCTGACGCAGCGGCAGGGCGCGTTTCCGTCGCCGGGGGCGAGGGCGTTGATGGAGGAGATCGCTTTGGTGGTGGCGCAGTCGCCCGATTTCCGCGTTGCGGCGCGCTGAGGTACGACGAGGTGCACGGGCCGCGCTTGCCATGGGCGCGGCCGGCTGCCATTCTTGCAGCCCCCACATGCCGGAGACACGACATGAAATACGAAGGAAGCTGCCACTGCGGCCGCGTGAAATTCGAGGCCGAGGGCGACATCGCCTCCGCCATGGCCTGCAACTGCTCCATGTGCCAGCGCCGCGGCTCGCTGCTGTGGTTCGTGCCGCGCGATGCCATGCGCCTGCTCACACCCGAAGAAAACGCGAACACCTACCTGTTCAACAAGCATGCGATCAAGCATCGCTTCTGCCCCGTCTGCGGCATCCAGCCGTACAGCGAAGCCACCAACCCCAAGGGCGAACCGATGGCGGCCATCAACATCCGCTGCATCGAGGGCATCGACCTGGAGGCCGTGCCCGTCACGCACTTCGATGGGCGCTCCAGGTGAGCCGGGCGGGCCGCACGCGCAGGCCGGTCGCACGGCACCTCGAAGTCAAGGCCCTTGCATGCCTTTGTGCTCGAGCACATCGCGCGCCTGGGTGCTGCCAAGCAGGGCGAGAAAGGCCTTTGCAGCCGCCGGTTCGCGCGGCGCGACCGCCATGGCGCCCGCATACACCGTGTAGTTCTGGATCTCGGCCGGAATCGGTCCCACCAGAACCGCGCCCGGCACGGCGAGGATTTCGCTGATCTGGTGAATGGCGATCTCCGCCTGACCATCGACCACGCGTTGCGCCACCAGGCCGTCGGGCACCAGAACAGCCTTGGCCTGGATCTGCGGCGCGATGCCCATCGTGGCGAACAACTGCGAGAGGTACACGCCGCTGGAGCCGCCGGCTGCCGGATCGATGTAGGCCACGGTACGCGCTGCCAGCAAGGCCTGCCGGAACGCAGCCACGCTGCCGATGTCGGGCGCCGGCGTGCCCTGCTTGACCGCGACGCCGATGCCCACACGCGCCAGCCGCGTCGCCGTGCCGGCATCCACCTTGCCGGCTTTGGCCAGGTCATCGAGGGCGGCGGGCGTCAACACCACCACGTCGAAAACTTCGCCTTTGCCGATGCGCCGCTGCAGTGCGCCGGCCGTGTCGTTGTCGACGACCAGCCGGTGGCCCGTCTCCTGCTCGAAGGCCGGCGCGAGCGCCGTGATCACGGGCTTGAACGCGCCCGCCGTCAGCACCTTGAGTTCCGCCGCCGACGCGCCGCCGCACAGGGCCATGAGCGCGAGCGACAACGAGATGAACGTTCTTCGCATGTGTTTTGCCTTCGACTTTTGCTGCGGTTCGATCGGGCTCATCCGCTGTAGGGGCCCTTGACCTCGCCCCAGCCCCACCGGGGCATCGGCGCATCGGCGTCCACGGTTGCGCCGGGCTGCGAGTTGATGACGGCGAGCCGCGATCCCCACTCCAGGTAGCCGACCAGCGCCGAGCGGAACTCGGGGTCGTCCGGCATCGCGAGTTCGTCCGCCGTCTCCAGCAGCAGCGCGACCCAGCGGCGGCGTTGTTCCTGCTGCAGATGGCGGTTCAGGTGCTGGCGGATCATGTGCGGATGGCCGCCATGGCTTTGCGAGTAGTCGGTAGGGCCGCCCAGCACTTCGGCCAGGAACGCGGCCACGTGCGCCGGATGCTCGCCGTCCATGTGCGCGAAGACAGGCGCGAGCAGCGGGTCGGCCTTCACGTTCTCGTAGAAGCGCGTGGTCAGTCGAGTCAGCGCCTCGATGCCACCTAGCCATTGGTAGAGGGTGGGGACTTCGGTGTCGGGCATGGGAGCAGCCTTCAGTCCTTGCGCACCACCCGCGCGATCCACGCCAGCAGCACGGCCACGACTTCATCGCGGTTGGTCTCGTTCAGCGTCTCGTGGCGTGCGCCGCCGAACACATGGCACGACACGTCGCGCAGGCCTGCGTCGCGGTAGCGCTGCACCAGCGGGTAGAACCATTCGGCCTTGTTGCTGACCGGGTCCTGGTCGCCGATGAAGAGGTACAGCGGCAGCTCGGGCCGGATGCGCGCCTGCATCGCGGCCGGCGTCAGCTCGTCGAGGTTCGCGAACATGGAGCCCAGCCCCTCGGCCGAGACCGTGAAGCCGCACAGCGGATCGGCGATGTACTTGTCCACCTGCGCCGGGTCCCGGCTGAGCCAGTCGAACGGGGTGCGCACCTCGGGGAGGGCGGCGTTCATGTCTTCGAGCCGGAAGCCGCTTTGCAGCGCCGTGCCCAGCAGGTCGAGCGCCGAGGTGCCCGAGAGCACCGCGCCCGACAGCAGTTCGCTGTGCCGCACCAGGTAGTACTGCGTGGCGAAGGAACCCATGCTGTGGCCGACGAGGATGAGCGGCAGGCCGGGGTGCTCGGCGCGCGCATGCCGGCTCAGCAGCGCCATGTCGTCCACGAGGCCGGCGAAATTGCGCGGGCCGAATTCGCCGAGCTCGTTGTTCGCTGAAGCGTATTTGCCGTGGCCTCGGTGCTCGTTTGCGTAGACGACGTAGCCGGCCTGCGTCAGCGCATCGGCGAGTGGGCGATAGCGCAGCGAATGCTCGCCCATGCCGTGCGCCAGCTGCACGATGGCCTGCGGCGTCCCAGCCTGCCAGCGGTGGGCTTCCACCGGGTGGCCGTCGTTGGCGGTGAGGTTGAAGTCTGTCTCGGTGCTCGGCATGCGGTCTTCTCCGTGGAAGGGGGTTGTCATCCTAATCGTTGAAGCTGCGCAGCATCGCCTTGCGCAGCCACGTCTCCGCCGAGTCCTTGTCCGTCACCGCGCGCCAGGCGAGCTTGATCTGGTAGCTCGGGCTTTCGAACGGCAAGGCCTCGAAGCGAAGCCCGCCCTGCGCGGACAGTGCGAGCGCCACGTGCTCGGGCACTGTGGCCACCAGATCGGTGCCGGCGAGCACGGCGGGGAGGCTTCCGAACTGCGGCACCGAGAAGGCCACGTCGCGCTGGCGCCCGATTTCGCCGAGCGTTTCATCGACGGTGCCGCACAGGTCGCCCGCATAGGTCACGAGCACGTGGCGCCGCCGGCAGTAATCGTCGAGCGAGAGCTTTCCGGGCGCGGTGTCGGCACGCAGCATGGCGAAGCGCGCCGTGCGGACCTTGCGCACCTTCGCATCGGCGGGCAGGTCCTTCAGGAAAGACATCACCGCGCTGACCTCTCCCTGCTCCAGGTAGCTCATGGCGTTGCGGTAGCAGACCGTGAGCGTCACCAGCTTGGCGCGGGGCACTTCGGCGCTCAGGGCGCGCAGCAGGCGCGGCAGCATCGCGATCTGCAGGTCGTCGGTGAGGCCGATGCGGAACACCGGTGCGGCGCGGGCGGGCTCGAAGTCGGCCTGTGCGCGGAACGTGGCTTCGATCTGCGCGAGTGCGGGGCCCAGGCCCTGCATCAAGGCCAATGCGCGCTCGGTCGGCTCCATCACGCGGCCCTGGCGCACCAGCAGCGGATCGCCGGTGAGTTCGCGCAGCCGCGCCAGCGCATGGCTCACCGCGGGCTGGCCGAGGTTCAGCCGCTCCGCGGCGCGGCTGACGTGGCGCTCCCGCATGAGCGCGGCCAGCACGGTGAGCAGGTTCAGGTCGATCCGGTTGAGTTCGATGGGTTTCATCGCAAGGCCTGTCGGTTATCGATTGCGCGCATAGCCGGTATCTCGCGAATCGATTTCCTCGATTGTCCTGCGGCTTCTAGATTCGTGCCATCGGTCATTCAAGAAGGAGATTTCCCATGGGCAAGATGGTCCGTTTTCATTCGTTCGGCGGCGCCGACGTCCTGAAGGTCGAGGAGGTCCCGACGCCGGCACCCGGCACTGGCGAGGTGCGCATCGCGGTAGAGGCCGTCGGACTGAACCGGGCCGATGCGCTGTGGCGCGAGAACCTGTACATCGAAGACGCGACGCTGCCTGCGGGCCTGGGCAACGAGGCCGCGGGCGTCATCGAGGCGGTCGGCTCAGGCGTCGAGGGGCTGAAGGCAGGAGACAAGGTCGCGGTGCTGCCGGGCGCGGGCCAGGGGCGGTATCCCACCTATGGCGAGAGCATCCTGTTGCCGATGGCGCATGTGGTGCGGTATCCCGGCAACCTCTCGGCCGCGCAGGCTGCAGGCGCCTACATGGCCTACCTCACGGGCTACTTCCCGATGTTCGAGATGGCGCAACTGAAGCGCGGCCAGACGCTGCTCGTGACCGGCGCTTCATCGGGCACCGGCATCGCGGCGCTGCAGATGGCGCGTGCGGCGGGCATCGTCGCCATCGCGGTCACGCGCACGGCTGCCAAGCGCGATGCGCTGCGCGAAGCCGGTGCGGCGCATGTGGTCGTGACGGACGACGAAGACGTGGTCGAACGCGTCCTGAAGCTCACCGAGGGCCGCGGCGTCGACCTGGTGTACGACGGCGTGGGCGGCGCGCAGGTCGAGCGGCTCGGCGATGTGGTCGCGCACCGCGGCTGGTACGTGCTGTATGGCCTCTCCGGCGGCGCGGAGTTCAGGTACCCGGTGATCGCGCAGTTCAGCAAGAGCTGGCGCTTCCACGTCTACAAGGTGCTGGAGCACACCGGCGCGGCCACGATGGGATTGCCGCGCGACGAGGCCGCGCTCGGCCGCGCACTGGCCTTCATCGACGCGGGCCTCGCGGACGGTGCGCTGCAGGTGCGCATCGACCGGACCTTCGCGCTCGACGACGTGGTGCAGGCGCACCAATACCTGGAGCGTGCGGGGCACATCGGCAAGGTGGTGCTCACGGTCTGAGCGGCGTCCGGGACGGCAAGCCGGGCAAGCTTCTTGCACGTCGGGGCAAGCCCCATGGCAGGAAGCGCGACCCGGCGGTAAATTGCGGGCACGCCCCCAGTGGCAAACAATGGTTTTCAACCACCTGACCCCCAGGAGTGCCCGTGGACGCATGGTCGAGCCAGCAGCTTTCTCCCTTGTACGGACGCGAGGTGTTCCGCTCGCGCGAGGCGGACGAGACCCATGCGCTGGTCGCCCATGAACTGAAGGACCACCGCAGCGTCTGGGGTCGCGGCAAGGTCGATTCGGTCTTCTGCCGCGCCGAACTGAGCGCACTGTCGCTGTGCATCCTGCGCTATGGCTGCGACGTGGACATCGAGCCCGATGCGTTGGGCAACTTCGTGCTGGTACAGATGCCGCTGCGCGGCCATGCCGAGATCCACACGGGCGGGGAGACGCTCCACATCCATCCGGGGCAGGGCGCCGTGGTGTCGGCGCACAAACCGGTGCGGCTGCGCTGGCATGCCGACTGCGAGCAGCTGATGCTCAAGATCGAACTGGGCCGCCTGCAAGAGGTGGCGCGCCGCGCCTTCGGCACGCGCCATGCGGACGAGGTGGGCGAGATCGACTTCGACATGCCGCTGCGGCTGGACGACGCCGCCGGCACGCAGTGGTGCCGCATGGTGGCCAACCTCGCTTCGCTGCTGCCCTCGGCGAGCGACAGCCCTTCATACGATCCGCGTTGGCTCGCACACTGCGAAGACAACCTGATGCTTTATCTGCTGTGCCATCGGCCCAACTCGGTGCGGAGACAGCACGATGCGCTGCGCCTCGGCTCGGAGGCGGCCAGCCTCGGGCAGCTGCGGCGCGCCGAGGAGTTCATGCGCAGCCGGCTTGACACGACCGTGTCGCTCGAAGAGGTGGCAGAGGCCGCGGGCGTGACGCGGCGCATGCTGGCGCTGCTCTTCAGGCGCCACCGCGACCTGTCGCCGATGGAGGTGCTGCGCAACATGCGGCTGGATGCCGCGCATGCGCAGCTCGCGCGCCACGACGGCGCGAGCGTGACGCAGATCGCACTCGACTGCGGCTTCTCGCACCTGAGCCGCTTCGCCGCCTGCTACCGGGAGCGCTTCGGCCAGCTCCCGCGGGACACCTCACGTCACTAGGACTTCATCGCGCACTTGGCGGCCGAGCTGTCCTGGTAGTTCTGCAGCACCGTGCCGATCACCTTGTTGGTGATGCGTCCGCTGGCGTCCTTGCCGATCACGCGCAGGTAGTAGTTCTGGATGGGGAAGTTGTTGGCACCGTAGCTGAAATCGCCGCGCACCGACTTGTACCTCGCGGCCTTGATGGCCTTGAGCAGCGCGGGCTTGTCGGCCACCTTGCCGCCGGCATCGCGCACGGCCGCATCCATGGCCATCAGCACGTCATACGCCTGGCCGGCATAGAACGACGGATTGCGCCCGTTGTTCTGCTGGCGGAACTCGGCCACGAAGCGCTGGTTGGCGGGGTTGTCCAGGTCGTAGGACCAATGCGCGGTGTTGAACAGCCCGAGCATCGGCTCGCCCACGGCGGGGATCATGTCCTCGTCGGCAGAGAAGGCGGTGGAGATCAGTGCCACGTCTTTCGACAGCCCCGCGCCGACGAACTGCTTGATGAAGCTCACGCCCATCGCGCCGGGCAAAAAGAAGTAGAGCGCGTCCGGCTTGCTCGCGCGGATCTGCGCGAGCTCGGCCGAGTAGTCGAGCTGGCCGAGCTTGGTGTAGAGCTCGTCGCCCACACCGCCCTTGAAGTTGCGCTTGAAGCCGTTGACCGCGTCCTTGCCGCCGGGGTAGCTGGGTGCAATGAGCGCGACCTTCTTGAAGCCCTTGTCGCTGGCGAACTTGCCCGCGGCCTCGTGGTACGCATCGTTCGGGTACGACGCGCCGAAGAAGTAGGGGTTGCACTTGGCGCCCGAGTAGTCGCTGGGGCCGGTGTTGCTCGACAGATAGGGCACCTTGGCTGCGAAGAGCGGCGGGCCGACGGCGAGCGCGACGGACGAGCCCACAGGGCCGGTGAACAGGTCGATCTTGTCGCGCAGCAGCATGCGCTCCACCACCTGTCGGGCGAGGTCGGGGTTGCCGGCGGTGTCGGCCTCGACGAACTCGACCGGCACGCCGCCCAGCTTGCCGTTGAGCTGCTTCATCGCCACCGTGAAGCCGGCCTTGGCCTCGGCGCCGCCGACGGCGAACGGGCCGGAGAGGTCCATCGCGATGCCTACCTTGACCGGCTGGGCCTGTGCCTGCGAGAGCGATGCGCCGGTGACGACGGTGAAGGCCAACAAGGCCGTTCTGATGCTTGCCTGCGACATGAGAGATCTCCTCTGGAGGGATTCGGTTGCGTGGGGGGTGAATGCAATGCGGGTCGGAGTCTGCGTGCCGCCATGGCGGCGGGCTATCCGTTTCCTGCAGCGACGTTGCTTGCAAGAAGTGGACAGACATCGGGGGAGGGCGCTGCCCAGAATTGCGCCGCAAGCCCCATCACTTCGAAAGACACCCACGATGAGTCAGTACATCGACATCCCGGCCGGCGACGGCCGCAGCTTTCGCGGCTACCTCGCACTGCCAGCTTCTGGCAGCGGCCCCGGCATCGTGCTGTGCCAGGAGATCTTCGGCATCAACGACTACGTGCGCGAGGTGGCCGACCTCTACGCCGAGGAAGGCTACGTGGTGCTCGCACCCGACCTCTTCTGGCGCATGGAGCCCAATGTCGACCTGGGCTATTCGCCGGAAGACTGGCAACGGGCCTTCGGCTTCTTCCAGAAGTTCGACATCGATGCCGGCATCGCCGACGTCACCGCGAGCGTGAAGGCGCTGCGTGCGCACCCGGCCTGCACCGGCAAGGTGGGCGCGCTGGGCTATTGCCTCGGCGGCAAGCTGGCGTATCTCGCGGCCGCGCATTCGGGCGTGGATGCGGCGGTGGGCTACTACGGCGTCGGCATCGAGGCTGCGCTGGACCTGGTGCCGAAGATCGAATGCCCGATTGCGCTGCACTTCGCCGAGCTCGACAAGTTCTGCCCACCCGAGGCCCGTGCCCAGGTGCTGGAGGCCTTTGCGGGCAAGGCCGGCGCGCAGATGTACGTCTACCCCAGCGTGGACCACGCCTTCGCCCGCACCGGTGGCGACCATTTCGACAAGCCTTCCACGCTCATGGCGCACCAGCGCTCGATGGCACTGTTCAAGGCGGCCATCGGGCCCGTGTACGACCTGTCGGCGCTCTGGGACAAGCACTGTGAGTACGAGTTCGCCACGCGCGACGTCGTCGCCACCATGGGCACGATGGTGAGCGAGCCGTATGTCAACCACATTCCGACGATGACCGGCGGCGTGGGTGCGAGGGAACTGTCGCGCTTCTACAAGCACCACTTCATTCCGACGACGCCGCCCGACACGCGGCTCACGCCCATTTCGCGCACCGTGGGCGCGACGCAGATCGTGGACGAGATGCTCTTCTCTTTCACCCACACGGTGGAGATCGACTGGATGCTGCCGGGCATCGCGCCGACCGGCAAGCCGGTGGAGATTCCGCTGGTGGCCATCGTCAAGTTCCGCGGCGACAAGCTCTACCACGAGCACATCTACTGGGACCAGGCCAGCGTGCTGGTGCAGATCGGCCTGCTCGATGCCAAGGGTCTGCCGGTGGCCGGCGTCGAGACCTCACGCAAGCTGGTGGACGAGACCTTGCCTTCGAACACGCTGATGCCGCGCTGGTCGAAGTCGAACGGCCTCAGCATCGCCGACCCCGCGCTGCCGCTCGGATGACGCAGGGCGCAGACATGCTGGCGCTGGTCGTGGCCTCGGTCACGCCGCTCACGCCGGCCATCAAGGCGTTCGTGCTGCGGCCGGCGAATGGCGGCGACCTGCCGCCGTTCGCACCGGGCGCGCACCTGAGCGTGCAGGTGGCGCATTCGAGCGGGCAGCGCGCGTATTCCCTGGTTCGCCCGCACGATGGCTCCGGCAGCTACGAGATCGCCGTGCTGCACGAGCCGCAGGGCACGGGCGGCTCGGCCTGGATGCACGGGCTCGCGCCCGGCGCGGTGCTGGCTGCGCACCCGCCGCGCAACGACTTCGCCCTGCACAAGGATGACAAGGGCGGCCAGCAGCCGCTGCTGGTGGCAGGCGGCATCGGCATCACGCCGCTGCTGTGCATGGCGCGCGCGCTGGCCGCCGAGGGCCAGGCCTTCGACTTCTTCTATGCGACGCGCAGCGAAGAAGCGACCGCCTACCTGGACGAAGTGCGAGCGCTCGGCGGCACGGTGGTGCACGACGGCGGCGACCCCGCGCGCGGCCTCGACCTGCGCGCACTGCTCGCGGCGCCGCAGGGCGGTCGCCACCTGCATGTCTGCGGCCCGCGCGGCATGGTGCAGGCGGTGGTCGACACCGCTCGCACGCAAGGCTGGCCCGACGACCACGTGCACTTCGAACTTTTCGCCGGCGCGCTCGCAGAGGCCGGCGACACGCCGTTCGAGGTGCGCACGCTGCGCTCGGGCAAGACGCTGACCGTGCCGCCCGGCCAGAGCCTGCTCGACGTGCTCATCGCCGCCGGGCTCGACCCGATGTACGACTGCCGCCAGGGCGACTGCGGCGTGTGCGCCGTCGACGTGGTGGAAGGCGTGCCCGACCACCGCGACCATAACCTGAGCCCGCGCGAGAAGGCGGGCGGCAAGACCCTGTGCACCTGCGTGTCGCGCGCCAAGACGCCGCACCTGGTGCTCGACATCTGATGACGCTTCAGGAGACCCACCCGATGAATCCCGTGATCCCCATCACCCCCATACCTTTTGCACCCTCGCTCGACATAAAGGGGCTCGTGCAGCCCGACCGCGTGCACAAGCGCGTCTACACCGACCCCGCCATCTTCGAGCTGGAGATGGACCGCGTCTTCGGCCAGGCCTGGCTGTACGTGGGCCACGAGAGCCAGGTGCCCAACGTCGGCGACTACTTCACCACGCGCCTGGGCCGCGAGCCCGTGGTGATGGTGCGCCACACCGACGGCGCGGTGAATGTGCTGTACAACCGCTGCCCGCACAAGGGCGCCAAGATCGTTCCCGACGGCAGCGGCAGCGCCGGCAAGTTCCTGCGGTGCCTCTACCACGGCTGGACCTTCAAGTGCGATGGCAGCCTCCTGTCGGTGCCGCTGCGCAGCGGCTACGAGGACACTGCGCTCGACCTCAAGAGCGGGTCGCACTCGGTGCGCAAGGTGGCGCGCGTGGCCAGCCACCGCGGCTTTGTGTTCGCGAGCCTTTCGGAAGACGGCCCCGAACTCGCCGACTTCCTCGGCGGCGTGGCCACATCGCTCGACAACTTCTGCGACCGCGCCCCCGATGGCGAAGTGGAAGTGGCCGGCGGCGTGCAGCGCGTGATCCAGCGCAACAACTGGAAGATCTTTTTCGAGAACCTGCACGACACGATCCATGCGGTGGCCACGCACGAGTCGTCGTGGCGCGCGGCCAAGGAAGAGTTCGAGGCCATGCCCTCGGGCACGCCCAAGCCCTTCGAGGTGGTGATCGTCGACGGCAACGGCGAGCCGCTGGAGTTCTGGGAGAACCTGGAGCTCAAGGGCTACGACAACGGCCACGGCTTCATGGAAGGCATCTTCGTGCCGCCCACCGACCCGGTGAGCCTGGCCTATGTGGCGGCGCTCGAAGCCAGCCAGGGCGCCGAGCGCGCGGGCGAAATCCTGCGGGTGAACCGGCACAACACCATCGTCTACCCGAGCTGTTCGCCGCACACCTCGTTCCAGCAGATCCGCGTGATCCGGCCTTTGTCAGTGGACCGCACGCTGGTGGAGATCTTCAGCTTCCGGCTGAAGGGCGCGCCCGAGGCGACCTTCCAGCGCACCTTGAAGTACACCAACATCGTCAACTCGCCCTCGTCGAACGTGATGCCCGACGACCTGGAGGCCTACAACCGCGTGCAGGAGGGGCTGGCCTCCGACGGCGGCGAATGGGTCAGCATGCACCGCGCAGCCGGGCGCGACCAGCCGCTGCCGGGCGGGCGGGCCTCCAACGGCAACAGCGAGATGCCATCGCGCAACATGTTCGCGGCCTGGGCCTCGTACATGGGCGCGCCGGCCGGGAGCGCCGAATGAACTTCAACGACTGGCACGAGCAGCAGGCGATCACGCAGTTCCTGCACCACGAGGCGCGCCTCCTGGACGAGCACCGCTGGGACGAATGGCAGCGGCTCTTCACGCCCGAGGGGCTCTACTGGGTGCCGTTGGTGCACGGGCAGGCCGATCACATCAACCACGCCTCGCTGTTCTGCGAAGACGCCTTGCTGCGCTCGATGCGGGCGCGGCGGCTCGAGCAGGCGCGCGCCTATTCGCAGCAGCCGCCCACGCGCACGGTGCATGTGGTGGGCAACATCGGGCTCGAATCACGCGATGAAGAAGGCTGTGTCGTGCGCTCGACCTTCCTGCTCCTCGAATGGCGCAAGACCGAGCAGCGCACTTTCGGCGGCAGTGTGTTGCACACGCTGCGGCGCGAGGGCGGCGAATTTCGCATCCACATGAAGCGCGTCGAGCTCGTCAACTGCGACGCGCCGCACGAAGCCCTGCAGGTGTTCATGTGAAGGCCGCGCTCCTGGCCATGCATTACCAGAACGATGTGCTGCATGTCGATGGCAAGGTGCGCGTGGGCGTGGCGGCCGACGATCCGGCGCGCCCGCGGCTCATCGCCTCGGCCTCGCGCCTGATCGCCGGTGCGCGGGCGAGCGGCGTGCCGGTGATCTTCGTGCGCATCGCCTTCGCGCCCGGATACGCCGATTGCCTGCGCAACTGCACGCTGTTCCGGCGGGTGGCCGAAACGGGTGCGGTGCTCGACGGGGAGTGGGGCGCGGAGTTCTATGAGGAACTCGCGCCGCTGCCGGGCGAGGCCATCGTCACCCACAAGCGCAACAACCCGTTCTGGGCCAGCGGGCTCGAAGATGTGGTGCGCAGCACCGGGGCATCGCGGCTCTATGTGGCTGGCATTGCGACCAACCACGTGGTCGAGCATGGCGCGCGCCACGCGAGCGACCTGGGTTACGAGGTGGCGGTCGTCGCCGATGCCTGCAACACTGCGCTGGCGCATCTGCATGCGGCGAGCCTGGGAACATTGGCGATGCTCGCGGACGTGATGAGCGTCGAGGAAGCGGTCGCACAAATGAAGGCCATGCCATGAACTTCGAAGGAAAAGTCGCCATCGTCACCGGCGCGGCGGCCATGCTCGGCAGCGCCATCGTCCGTGCTTTCGTGAAAGCCGGTGTGCAGGTGCTGGCGGTGGACATCGATGCCGCACGCGGCGAGGCGTTGGCCGTCGAGCTGGGTTCGCGCTGCCGCTTCATTGCGTGCGACATCGCCTCCGATGCGGCACTCGATGCGCTGGTGGCCGATGCGCTCGCCAGCGAGAGGCGCATCGACTTCCTCATCAACAACGCGGTGGTGTACGGCGACAACGGACTGGAAGCTTCGCGCGGCGAATGGCTGCATGCGCTCGACGTCAACCTGGTCTCCGGTGCGCTGCTGGTGCAAAAGACCGCCGATGCCCTGGCGGCGCAGGGCGGGGCGGTCGTGAACATGGGCAGTGTCGGCGGCAAGTTCGGCACGGCGAATCGGGCGCTCTATCCGGCGGCCAAGGCGGCCATCCTTCAGCTGACGCGCAACCAGGCCGCAAGCCTGGCGCACAGGCGCGTGCGTGTGAACTCGGTGTCGCCGGGCTGGACCTGGTCGGATGCGCTCTCGCGCATGTCGGGCGGCGACCGTGCGCATGCGGACCGCATGGCCGCGCCGATGCATCCGCTGGGCCGTGCGGGCGACGGCGACGACGTGGCGCAGGTGGTGCTGTTCCTGTGCTCGGACGCGGCGCGTTTCGTGACCGGCGCAGACATTCCGGTCGACGGCGGGTTCTCGATGCTGGGCCCCGACCAGGGGCGCTCAGCGCGGGACTGGTTCGGCGGTTAGCCGGCGAGCCGATACCAGCCGATGCCGTCGTCGGCGATGTCGCAGACGACTTCGCCGCGGTGCAACAGGTAGTTGAGGCAGGCGAGGCTCTCACCCGTCGCCATGCCCAGCAGCTGCACGTCGGACTCGGCGATGCTGCGCGCGAACAGGCTCGCGAACACATCGACCGCGCGCCTGGGCGTCTTCAAGGTGTTGCGCAACCGGTCGAGCGAGCGCTCCTGGCCCGTCTGCAACCGGTCGATGCGCGCATGCAGGCCGCGGAAGCACTCGTTGTGCGAGGGCAGCACCAGCACGTCGTCGGGCACTTCGCGTTTGAGCTTGGCCAGCGACGCGAGCCAGTCGGCCATCGGATCGGCGTCGGGTTCGATGGGCGACACCGAAACGTTCGACGAGATGCGCGGCAGGATCTGGTCGCCCGAGATCAGCACCTTCAGGTCGGGGCAGTACAGGCACGCATGCTCGGGCGAATGGCCGTTGCCGGTGACGATGCGCCAGTCGTGCGCGCCGATGCGCAGCACCTCGCCGTCGCGAAGCCGCCGGAAGCTGTCGGGCAGCGGATGGATGTGCTTGCCGAAATTGCCGAAGCGCGTGCGATAGGTCTCGATGGCGGCATCGCTCCAGCCGGCGCGCCGGTAGAAGGCGATGGCGTCGTCGGGTGCTTCGCGTCCGGTGTCGGACACCATCACGCGGCACATGAGGTATTCGGAGCGGGTCATCCACAGCCGCACGCCGAACTTGCGAGTGAGCCAGCCGGCCATGCCGACGTGGTCGGGGTGCATGTGCGTCACGAAGACGCGGGTGAGGCCGCGCGTGTCCGGCGAATTGGCGAAGAGCTCGCGCCAGACGGCGACCGTTTCCTCAGTGCGCACGCCGGTGTCCACCACGGCCCAGCCGGCGCCGTCGTCCAGCGCCCACAGGTTGATGTGGTCGAGCGAATAGGGCAGCGGCATGCGGATCCAGTGCACGCCCGTGGCGACCTCGATCGACTTGCCGCGTGGCGGCAACTCCGCAAAGGGGTAGATGAGCTTGCCCTTCGCCGCGTCCGCTGTTTCTTCCAGACCATCCATCGTGTTCACCTCCAGAGGGAGGTCGATTGTGGCCGTTCCGCCGATGGTGTCAGACGGCCGCGACGATGGCTGCTTCGCGCGCGCCGCCGGACAGCACCGGTGGCGTCCGGACGATCGAGGTGAGCGAAGGTTCGGCCGGGCGCAGCAAAGACAGGTCGGGCCGCGGGCGGCGCAGCTGCACGTCGCGGGCGAACGCCATTTCCATGGCATGCGCCGCGCCCAGCACCTGGTGGTCGGCCCGGAAGCCGCCCACGACCTGCAGGCCGAACGGCATGCCCGCGTGATCGACGCCGCAGGGCAGCGAGATCGCCGGATGCGTGGTCAGCGTGACCACATAGGTCAGCGCGAGCCAGCGGTAGTAGTTGGCCTGTTTCTCGCCGTTGATGATGTCGGCGTAGGGCTGGGTCCATGGGAAGGGCGACACCGGCGTGGTCGGCGAGAGCACCAGGTCGTAGTCGGCGAAGGTGGACTGGAAGCGCTTGATGAGGCGCGTCTGCTCGGCCTGCGCCCAGGCGCTGTCCAGCAGGCTCATGCGCGCGCCCATCTCGTAGTTCGCGCGCGGGTTCGGGCCCAGGCTGTCCGGGTCGCGCTCGTAGGCGGCGTGCATGCCGGCCACGAACGCCTCGGCGCGCAGCACATCGAAGCAGCGGTGTGCATCGCCCAGGTCGAAGCTCACTTCGTCGCAGCGCTGGAACAGGTGCCGCATCGGAGCGATCTTGCGGCGCATGGTGGCGCGGATGCTGTCGTTCACCGCGCAGGTGCCGAAGTCTTCGGTCCATGCAATGCGAAGCCGGCTGAGATCGACATCCAGCGGCTTGAGAAAGGAGAGCGGGTCCAGCGGATAGCTCAGCGGATCGCCGGCGCTCATGCCGGCCGATGCCGCGAGCTGCAGGCAGGCGTCTTCCACCGTGCGGCCCATCGGACCGACCACCGAGATCGGCGTCCAGCCCAGCGGCTTTCGCACGCTCGGCACGATGCCCGGCGAGGGCCGGAAGCCCACCACGCCGCACTTGGCCGCTGGAATGCGCAGCGATCCGCCGGTGTCGGAGCCGGTGCACACGGGCAGCATGTCGCACGCGAGGGCCGCGGCCGATCCGCCCGAGGAGCCGCCCGCGTTCAGGTTCGGATTGAAGGGGTTGCCGGTGGCGCCCCAGACCTCGTTGCGCGAGTTGGCGCCCGCGCCCATCTCGGGCACGTTGGTCTTGCCGGCCACGATGGCGCCGGCCTTGCGAAGACGGGCGACGAGTTCGATGTCTTCCTGCGGCACGTGGTCGCGGTAGATCGGCGAACCCCAGGTGGTGAGCAGGCCTTCGGTCGGCTCCAGGTCCTTCACGCCCAGCGGGAGGCCGTGCAGCAGTCCCAGCGGCTCTCCCTGCATCACGGCTTTTTCCGCGGCCGCGGCTTCGGTCCGCGCGCGGTCGAAGCAGGTCGCGGTCACCGCGTTGACGAAGGGGTTCACCTGCGCGATGCGCGCGATGCAGGCCTCGAGCAGTTCGACCGGCGAGATCGCCTTGCTGCCGATCAGGCGGCGCAGTTCGACCGCGGAGTGTTCGACGAGTTCGGTGGGTGTGGACATTGCAATGGTCGATGGATCAGTCGGCGGTGATGTTCGCGCGGGCGGCGACGGCCCGCATCACAGGCAGTTCCCGGTTGATCAGCTCGCTGGCCGCAGCGGCATTGCTGTAGACCGGCTCCAGCCCCTGGGCGCTCAGCTTGGCCCGAGTGTCCGGATCGGTCATCGTTGCGGCCAGCGCTTTCCCGAGGCGGGTTTTCGCTTCCGGCGGCAGGCCTTTCGGCGCCGCGAGGATCAGCCAGGAGTCCATGTCGATGTCGGGATAGCCGCTCTCGGCCAGGCTGGGGACATCGGGCAGGAGGCTGGACCGCTTGGCCGTCGTCACCGCAATGGCCCGGATCTTGCCGCTCTTGAGTTGCGGGATGGCGGCGCTCACCGTGTCGACGCTGAACGCGACCTGCCCGCCCATGAGGTCCGTCATGGCCGGTGCGCTGCCCTTGTAGGGCACGTGCGTCATCTTCAGGCCGGCCGCATGCAGGATGGTCTCGCCGGCGAAATGCGAGGTGGTGCCGGTGCCGTAGGAGGCGTAGGAATACTTGCCCGGCGATGCCTTCACGTAGTCCACGAACTGCTTGACGGTCTTCACCGGCACCTCGCTGTTGGCCAGGAGGATGAGTGCGAGCCGCCCGGCAATGCCGATGGGCTCGAAGCCCTTGACCGGGTCGTACGGCAGGTTGGGGCGGATGGCGGGGTTCACGGTGAAGGTGGTGCCCGAGCTCACGAGCAGCGTGTAGCCGTCCGGTGCCGCCTTGGAAACATAGCTCGCACCGATGATCGTTCCCGCTCCGGCGCGGTTCTCTATGACCACGGGCTGGCCCAGTTCCTTGCTCAGCCGCTGGCCGAGGATCCGGCCATTCACGTCCGTCGCGCCCCCCGGTGGAAACGGGATCACGAGGGTGACCGGCCGCGACGGGAAGCCGGGCTCGGCCGCTGTGGCGGCCAGCGAGGCAAGACCGAGGCAGGAGGCCAGCGCGATGCCGGCCAGTGCGGGAAGGCTTTTCATGAATGGGCTCCTGTGAAATCCCATCGTAGGAGCCGGCTTGGGCTGCCACAAGCGCAATGTTTAGAATTGTGCGTTGCCAAATCGGCAATCGACGCGGCCCATCGGTCGCGGTGCGACCCGGAGATACCCATGCGACTTCACTCACTGCAGGAGACGGCGGTCCGGTACTTTCTCGAGGTCGTGAAAAGCGGCTCGGTGAAGGAGGCGGCGCTCAGGCTCAACGTGGCGCCCTCGGCCGTGAGCCGGCAGGTCGCGCGCCTGGAGCGCGAACTCGACACGCTGCTGTTCGACCGCCATGCGCGCGGCATGGTGCCCAACGCCGCCGGTGAACTGCTGGCCGCGCATGCCAAGCGGACGCAGCAGGACATCGAACGGGTGGCGAGCGACATCGCCGGCCTGCGCGGCCTGCGCAGCGGCTATGTGCGGGTGGTGAGCACCGAGGGTTTCGCCTTCGACTTCCTGCCGACGCTGATCTCGCGCTTTCGCGAGAAGTACGAAGGCATCCGCTTTCACCTGGAGGTCAGCACGCCGACCGAGATTCCGCGCCGCATACGCGACGGTGAAGCGGATATCGGCATGACGCTGAGCGCGCTGCCCGAGCCCGGCATCCAGGTCGAGTTGCGGCATCCCAGCCCCATCCTGGCGGTGATGGCCGAGGGCCATCCGCTGGCGGCGCAGCGGCAGTTGTCGTTGCGCCAGGTGGTGGGCTATCCGCTGGGCCTGCCGCTGGAGGGCAGCTCGATCCGGCAACTGCTCGACATCGGCTGCGGCCGGCAGGGGCTGCAGTATGTGCAGGCCATGTCCAGCAACCATGCGAATGCGCTGGTGAGCTTTGCGGCAGCGGGCGGCGGCAGCATCGCCTTCTATGGAGCGCTGTCGATCCGCACGCTGCTCAAGACCCGGGCGCTGGTCGCGATTCCCCTGAAGGACAGGGAGATGAACGAGCGCTACCTCGAGGTCGAGACGCTGGCCGGCCGGTCGTTGCCCGAGGCGGGAAAGGCGTTCGTGCGCTTCCTGACGGAGGCGATCGAAGAAGCCGGCTGAGCGGCCTGTGCGCTTATTGCTTGCGGCGGTTGCGGGCGGCCGGCGCCGAGGTTTGCGAGGGCGCCGCGCCGCCGTCCACGCCGAGCCGGCCGCCACCGCCAAGACCCTGGCCGCGCACCGTCTGCGCCTTGTAGTTGCGCAGCGACCGGACCATCTGGTTGAAGGCGTCCATAAAGGCGGCGGCAATCACCTTGCCTTGCGGCGTGCGGGTGTAGCCACCCACGCCGCCCGCGGCCGAGAGGCCGCCCAGGCCGGCAAAGCCCGCGAAGTCGGTCTTCGACGCGCTGCCTTCGGAAGCAGCGACCTGCACGCCCGAGCGGTTGTCGATGAGGGTCAGCAACGCGCTGGCTTCCTTGGTCTGCAGGCTGGCGCCGATGTTGGCGATGGCGCGGCCGCGGCCGCCACCCACCAGGCCGCCGAGCGCGCCGCCGAGGCCGCCGGCATCGCTGTTGCTGAACACGATCTCGGGCGACAGGCCGTAGTCGGAAGCGACCATCTGGCCGCGGCCGAAGTTGCTGCCGCCGCGCATTTCGCCCGACTGCATGAGGGCGCGCTCGCGCGTCATTGCGTTCATGCCGGCCGCGCCGCGCTCGACCACCACGAAGCAGTTCGATTGCTGTACCAGGAGGCGCAGCAGGTTGGCGGTGGGCGGGAGCTTGTATTCGCCGGTGAGGATGGTGTACCAGCCGGCATTGACGTTCTCGATGAGGGAGACGGTGCCCAGTGGCGAGTCGCAACGCTCGAGCGCGCTGCTTTCACCGGAGGTGGCCGAGCCGGCGGCGCTGCCGGTGGCCACGGTCTTGGCCGACTGGCTGCCCATCTGCATGTCGGTGGTCGCGCAGCCGGAGAGAACCAGCGCGCCGGCAAGCGCGCTTGCGAGAGAAAGTTTGGAAAAAGCCATGTCCGGATCAACAGGTAAAAAATGAAGAGGGCGCCCCAGTGGGAGGCGCCACCCATCGGATACCGAAGTGGACCGCATGGCCTGTATGACCTCCCCCGATGCATCGCGCCGCCAGCGAACGCGCGACGATAAGACCCGGAGCGCCGGCATGCCAGTGCCGAAAGTCATGGCGCATGCGTCGTGGGTGCGCGGCGAAGCGGGCGGGATTATCACGCGAGGGCGTGTCTGCCCGCGGGCGTCGGCAAGGCGCCCCGGCACGCGCAGGGAGATGGCCTTGCGGGGCCGGGCGCGGACGTTACAGTCGGGCCTTCAACACGAGGAGTTTCAGATGGCAACCACCAAGAAGAATGTCGTTGGCGAAGCAGCTGCGGAACTGACCCGCCAGCAGGTCGCGCAGGCGCTGGCCATTGCCGGCGCGTCGAACTTCAGCGGCGCTTCCGATCCGTCTTTCGTCGGCTCCATCCTGGTGGCCCTGGCCGTCAACACCAATTCCGTCAGCGCGACCATCGACAACGCGAAGAGCCGCACCAGCGTCCTGCAGCACTGACCTTCAGGTCGTGTAGTCGCCGCTGGCTTCGGGCTGGAAGCGCACCGCGACCACGCGCGCATTGTTCTCTTCGCCGCCCGGCGTGTGCCAACGCGCCGTGGCACCCGCCTTCAGGCCGAGCAGGCCGATGCCGACGGGCGACAGCACCGAGATGAAGCCGGCGCTAGGCTCCGCATCGCCCGGATAGCAGACCACCAGCGTCTGTCGATGCCGGGTGCACAGGTCTTCGATTTCCGTCTGCGCGTACATCGTGACGATGTCCGCGGGCACATCGCGCGACGGAAGAACGTCCGCGATGTCGAGAAGATCGGCGAGTGCCGGGGGCGGGTGACTGCCCGTCAATTTCTGAAGACGGACGAAGTCGAGTTCGGTGAGCGTGCGCTCTCCGTGAATCGTTGCAAGCATGAATGAAGCACTCCAATCGAACGCGCGGGTGCGGTGCCCGGCGGTCTATGGTTTGCGCATCAAGGAAAGTAGCGGACCACCGGGCTCAGGAAAGTGCGCAGGTGCGTCGGAACACCACCGGGCTCGCCGCAACTTCATTCCTGCGACGGCCGCGCGCTGCCGAAGGCAGGGCTGCGCATGCAGGATGTGGGCCGAACGCGGGTGAGGGAACCATTCGATCGAGTGTAGGGAGGCGGGCAGGCCCGTCAAGCAATGGCCTCACGTGCCTTGCCGATAAGCCGGCAGGGCCTCAGTCGGCCATGAGGTACGGAACGGGGTCGACCGCATTGCCGTTCCTGCGCAGCTCGAAGTGCAGCTTGACGCGATCGGCTTCGGTGCGGCCCATGTGGGCAATCACCTGTCCCCGCTTCACGGACTGCCCCTCCTTCACCAGCAGCTTGCTGTTGTGCGCATAGGCGGTCACGAAGACTGCGTCGTGCTTGATCATCACGAGTTGCCCGTAGCCACGCGGACCCACGGCCGAATAGACCACCTTGCCGTCGCGCGCGGCAATGACGGGATCGCCTTCCGATCCTGCGAAGTCGATGCCCTTGCTGTTGCGGCCGTCGAAGCGCTGGATGACGGTGCCTTTCGACGGGCGCAGGAAATTCCGCTCCGCCCTGGCCACCGGCGCGGACGGCGTGGCCGGCGACGGTTCGCTGCTTCGCGGGCGGCGCTCCGGTGCCGGGCGCGAAGACTCGTTGCGTGCGGCCGCGGACGGCTTGGTGCTGGCTGCTTTCTTCGGCGGCGCGGGTGCGGGCGCCGGCTTGGTGGCGCAGCCGATGAGCAGGATGCTCAGTGCGCCGGAGGCGAGTGCCAGTGCTATCCGATGCGGGACGAGCGGGCGGGGGAAGGGGAAGTCGGGAAGTCCGGGTTGGGCTTGCGGCTTGAAATGCATGGTCGGGACTGTATTGGAATCCGCTGGCCTGTCGATGACGCAGCAACTTCGAGGCCGTGCGGCTGCCGTCGAAAACAAGGCACCGGAAATGAAAATGCCCCGCTACCTTTTGAGTAGCGGGGCATCCAGTTGCCTTGCGGCTTATAGTGGCTCCTCGACCTGGGCTCGAACCAGGGACCTACGGATTAACAGTCCGGCGCTCTACCAACTGAGCTATCGAGGAACAAGCCTCAAATTATAGCGTGGTTTTTTTGGCCTTCTCAAGCCTCCGAAACTTTTGCGCAAAAAAGTTTCGCTCGCGCATCTTCACAGCGCGACGCTCAGGCCCAGACGCAGCGTGCGAGGCGCGCCGGGGAACAGATAAACATGGCCGAACTGATAGGGCGATTCCTTCCAGTAGCGGCGGTCGAACAGGTTGTCGATGGCCAGCGTCCAGCTCGCGTTCACGCCGCGCATCTTCGTGTCGTAGCGCAGCACCGCATCGACGCGCGTCCACGAGGGCAGCGTGATCGAGCCGTCGGCCAGGACGTTGCGCCGCCCCTCGTGCGACAACTGGCCTGCCACTTCGAGGCCCGGCACCGATGCCACGCGGTACGCCGCCTGCGCGCGCACCACCTGCTTGGGCACGTTGGTCGGCCACTTTCCGTTGCTCGCGGGTTCGGCGATGCTGCCGCGGCGCTTGGCATCCATCAGCGTCATGCTGCCGCCGATGCGCCAGGGGCCTTGAATCCACTGCGCGCCGGCTTCGAGGCCTCGGTGCACGGCGCGGCCGTCGTACTTCGCTTCGCACGGCGTGGTGCCCAGCCGGTTGCACGCATCGAGGTTGGTCATGGGCCGCGAGATGTCGAACCACGCAAGCTGCCAGTTGAACGCGTCGTCGTCGCCCTTGATGCCCAGCTCCCATTGGCGCGAACTCAGCGCGGGCAGCGCCTCGCCGGCGTTGCTGTACTGCGAGCTCTTGTTCGGCACGACCTGCGATTCGACGCCCTTGCCCCAGCTCGCGTACGCGAGCAGCCCGGGCTGGATGGCGTAGCTGGCCGCGATCCACGGCGTAGTGATGCCGTCCTTGTAGCCGGTGGGACGCGAGCCGTCGGTGCGAACGCTGCTGCGGTCCAGTCGCGTGTGGCGTACGCCGACCCATGTCGTGAAGCGGTCGTTCCAGCGGATCGCGTCCTGCACCGACAGTTCGGTCGAGCGCTCGTCGCGGTTCGTGTTGACGTCGGTGAGCGTCGGGTCGGCCGGCACCACGGCGGTCGCCCAGATGTTGCCTGTGCCGACGTAGTTGTAGGCCTGGTCCTGGAAGCGGTTGCGCACGCGGCTTTGCAAGAGGCCAAAGCCCAGCTCGTGGCGCACGCTGCCGGTCATCACGTTGCCCTTCAGGTTCAGGCTGCCCGCGGTCTGCGTGCGGCGCTCGTTCTCGCTGCGAAAATCGTAGACGTCGAAGGTGCCGTCGGAGCAGTAGCGGTCGTAGTTGCCCTCGGCGCCACAGCCGAAGGCGTAGGCCAGGCGGTCGTCGGTCTTCAGGCGTTGCTGGCCGATCTGCGCGCTCCAGCGCCAGTCGGCGTTCAGCGCCTGGCTGAAGCGCACCGTGCCCGTGAGCGCCTTGAACACCGAGGGCTGCGACCACGGCTGGTTGTTCAGGTTGATGCGCGGATCGACCGGCGCGGGCAGCACGCTGCCGAGCAGGCTGTAGCCGTTCTGGCTCGGCTGCGTCTTGCGGCTTTGCTCGACCTCGAACTCCAGCACCGAGTCGCGCGTGATGCGCCAGTCGGCCGCGAGCGAGAACATGTTGCGGTTGCCGTCCAGGTTGTGCGTGAGCGGCTTCAGGTTTTCGCTCGCCACGTTGAGCCGGTAGCCGAACTGGCGGTTCTCGCCGAAGCGGCCGCCCAGGTCGAGCGCGCCGAGCACGCTGCCGCGGCTGGTGGTCTCGACGCGCACCGTGCGCAGGTCCTGCTCGGTAGGGCGCTTGACGACATAGTTGACGAGCCCGCCCGGCGCACTGGTGCCGGCCTGGATGCCGCTGGTGCCGCGCAGGATCTCGACGCGCTCCTTGTTGTCCAGCGGGATCGATGTCTCGGCGCTGATCGGCAGGCCTTCGCGCCGGTAGTTGAAGCGGTTGTCGAGCACGAAGCCGCGCACGGTCAGGTAGTCCCAGTAGCCGGCGGCGTTGTAGGCATCGGTCACCGAAGAATCGAACTGCGTGAGGTCGGCGAGCCGGCGCGCGCCGCTGGCATTCAGCTGTTTGCTGTCGATCACGGTGGCCGAGAGCGGCAGCTCGCGCAGGGGCACATCGCCGAAGCCGCTGACGTCGGCCTGCGACGCGGCCGCGCCTTCGTTGACGGTGACTTCGGGCAGTGCGGCCTGTTGCGCGTGCGCACCGCAGGCAGTGGCCAGAAGCGCGGCGGCGATCGCGCACGAAACCGGCGAGAGCGGCCAGGCGGAAGAATTCGAGGAGCGTGGTGGTCGGTTCATTGGGTTCAGTTGCCGGTGGTTGCGGTGGTGGCGGCGCCCAGGGCCTCCATCCATTGCGCGGCCGTGGCCTCGGGATCATTGGCTGTGACCAGTGCGCGCACCACGGCGACGGAGCCGACGCCTGTGGCCAGCACCTCGGGCAGGCGCACGGCGTCGATGCCGCCGATGCCCACCTGGGGATAGCCGCGCAAGAGGCGCGCATAGGCCGCGAGCCGGGCCACGCCTTGCGGCGCGGTCGCCATCTTCTTGAGCGTGGTCGGGTAGACCGCGCCCATCGCGATGTAGCTCGGACTCACCGCATCGGCGCGCACCATCTCGGCATAGCCATGGGTGCTGACGCCCAGCCGCAGGCCGGAGGCGCGCAGTTGCTGCAGCTCGTCCGGCGTCAAGGCGTCGAGGTCTTCCTGGCCAAGATGAATGCCATAGGCGCCCGCGGCGATGGCGGCTTGCCAGTGGTCGTTGATGAAGAGCAGGGCGCCGGTGCCTTGCACGGCTTCGACGGCCGCCTGCACTTCGCGCGCGATGGCATCTGCATCCTCCGACTTGAAGCGGAGCTGCACCGTCGGCACGCCGGCGCGCGCCATGCGGCCGACCCATCGCGCATCGGGCAGCACTGCATAGAGGCCGAGCCGCTCAGGGCAGGCCGGAAAGGCGTCGTCGCGCGATGCGGGCGGAAACGGCCGCATGCCGAAGTCGGCGGGGGTGTCGGGCCATTGCGCGGCATCGAAGTGGCCGATGCGTTCGGTCTGCGCATGCCAGGCGAGGGCGAGGCATTCGGCATCGATCTCGATGAAGCCGAGCGCCGCGCAGGCCTGCTTGGCACCGCGGTAGACCGCCTCGTCCGAAGAGAAAGGCGTGGCCCCCACCGGCGATGCGGTGATGGCGCCGAATCGCAACCCGTGGGCCGCGACGATGGCGTGGGCGATGGAGCGTGCGTCAGTCATCGTGCTCATGCCGTGTGATGCCAGAAGGGCGTGCCCAGCACCGGTGTGCTGGGTTGCGCGGCGTCTTGCGCGGCCATGGCGCCGGCGCGATGCGCGGTGCGGCCGGCCTGCACCGCATCGGCAAAGGCACCGGCCATCGCGACCGGGTCCTGCGCGAGCGCCACGGCGGTATTGAGCAGCACGCCGTCGTAACCCCACTCCATCACCTGGCAGGCGTGCGATGGCAGGCCGAGGCCCGCATCGACCAGCATCGGCACCTCGAGCCGCTCGCGCAGCAGCTGCAGCGCATACGGATTCACCGGCCCGCGCCCGCTGCCGATGGGTGCGGCCCACGGCATGACGGCCTGGCAGCCCACGTCGACCAGCCGCTGGCACACCACCAAGTCTTCGGTGCAGTAGGGCAGCACCTTGAAGCCGTCGCGGATCAGCTGCGAGGCGGCATCGACGAGGTTCAGCGTGTCGGGCTGCAGCGTGTAGTCGTCGCCGATGAGTTCCAGCTTGATCCAGGGCGTGTCGAACAGCTCGCGCGCCATCTGTGCGGTGGCGATCACCTCCTGCACGCTGTGGCAGCCGGCCGTGTTGGGCAGCACGGGCACCGCCAGCTTGCGAAGCAGCGCCCAGAAGCCGTTGCTCGTGTCGTTGCCGCCCGAGCCCTGGTTCGCGGTCTGGCGGCGCAGCGATGCGGTGAGCATCGCGGGCTTCGCGCGCTTCACGGCCGCTTCGAGCAGGTCGGGCGAGGGGTAGCGCGCGGTGCCGAGCAGCAGGCGGCTCTGGAAGGTTTCTCCGTAGAGAACCAGCGGGTCGTTCGGGGTGGTCATGGGTGTGGTCTCCATCTTTGTTGTTCAGCCGCCCGTCACTGGGCGGATCACTTCGATGCGGTCGTCGGGCTGCAGCGTGCGCGCGGCGTAGGCCGAGCGCGGCACGAATTCGCGGTTCACCGCCACCGCGAAGGGCGGCACGGCTTCCAGCGCGGCGAGCGCGTCGGTGAGTGCGGCGCCGTCGGGCAGCGTGTAGGGCTTGTCGTTGATCAGGATGTTCATCGTCATGCGTCGTCGGATGTGGTGGTGGCCATGCCGAAGCCCTGCGCGAGTGCCGAGCGCCCGTGCACGAGCAGCTCCATTGCCGTATCGAGCAGCGCCGGTGCGATCATGAATCCGTGCCGGTAGAGCCCGTTGATCTGCAGCACGCGCGCCTGTGGCTGGCGGATGGCGGGCAGGTTGTCTGGCAGCGTGGGGCGGCACTGCGTGGCGATCTCGACGATGCGCGCTTCGGCAAAACCGCTGTGCACCGCATAGGCCGCGCTCAGCAGTTCCAGCGTGGAGCGCACGCTGGCGGGCGACATGTCATCGGATTCGATCTCGGTCGCACCGATCACGAACAGGTGGTCGGGCTTCGGCGCGATGTAGAGCGGATAGCGCGGATGCACCAGCCGCGTCGGCCGCTGCAGCGCGACCTCGGGCGCATGCACGCGGATCACCTCGCCGCGCACGCCGCGCAATGCGCGCCATTGCGGACGGGCGCCGAGGCCGCGGCAGTCGATCACCCAGTCGGGCTGGCCGGGGGCGCCGGGAGAGAAGTCCTCAGGCACATGCGGCGATTGCCAGTGCAGCGTGACGTTGGCGCTGGCCTGCAGCGTCGCGAGCAGCGAGGCGAGCAGCGCGCGGTTGTCGAGCTGGCCTTCACCCGGAAGGAACAGGCCCTTGGCAAAGCGCTGGCCGAGCGACGGCTCCAGCGCGGCGATGTCGGCGCCGGCCAGCGTCTGCATCGGCGCCAGCTCGGGCACCTGCGTGCCGGTGTGGGCGAGCACGCGTTCGAGCCGCGCGGCCTCGGCGGCGTCCTGCCGGTGCCACAGCACCAGCGTGCCTTCGCGCTGGAAGAACACGGGCTTTGCCAGTGGCGCGAGCAGTTCGGGCCAGCGCGACAACCCGTAGTGCCCCATGCGCACGACCGACACCGGCGCCACCGCCGATTCGGCCAACGGTGCGAGCATTGCCGCCGCAACGCGGGCCGCCGCGCCTTCGGCTTCGGGGCTGCCGGCTTCGTACAGCGCGACCTTGCAACCTGCCTGTGCGAGCGTGACCGCCATCAGGCGGCCCATGAGGCCGGCACCGATGATCGCGGCCGATTGAAAGGGCACGCTCATGGTCTTGCTCTGCGGTTGTTGCCCCCTCTCCCCATGGGGAGAGGGCTGGGGTGAGGGCCAGCGGCGATAGCAAAGGCCGCGTGCTTGCAAAGGCCCATGCCCTCACCCCGACCCTCTCCCCGAGGGGAGAGGGAGCAAAGCAGCCATGGCGCGAGACCTGGCGCACCTCGCCGATAATTTTCCGCATGACCCAAGCACCTTCTCCCGCGTCGCAAGCGTCCCCGCCCCAGCCCCTGCGTTACGCACGCGTGCTCTCCATCGCAGGCTCCGACAGCGGCGGCGGTGCCGGCATCCAGGCCGATCTCAAGACCTTCGCGGCCCTCGGCTGTTACGGCATGACGGCCATCACCGCGCTCACCGCGCAGAACACGCTCGGCGTCTCGGGCATCCATGGTGTGCCGCCGGCTTTTCTCAAGGCGCAGATCCAGGCGGTGGTGGAAGACATCGGCGTCGACGCCGTCAAGCTCGGCATGCTGCATGCGCCCGAAGTGGTCGAAGTCGTCGCATGGGCCATCGACCACTACCGGCTGCCAAACGTGGTGCTCGATCCGGTGATGGTCGCCACAAGCGGCGATCGCCTGATCGCCTCGGAAACCGTGCAGGTGCTGGTGCGCGAACTGTTCCCGCGCGCCGTGGTGGTCACGCCCAATCTCGATGAAGCGGCCTTGCTGATCGGGCACGCCATCGACGGCATCGACGCGCTCGATGGCGCGGCCGACGAGCTGCTGGCGCTCGGTGCCAAGGCAGTGCTGCTCAAGGGCGGCCACCTGCCAGGCAACGAAGTGGTCGACGTGCTGCTGCAGGCGGGCGGCACGCGCAAGCGCCTGGCTTCGCAGCGCATCGCGAGCCGCAACCTGCATGGCACCGGCTGCACGCTGTCGTCCGCGATTGCTGCGCACCTGGCGTTGGGGCTGACGTTGCCCGAGGCCGTCGAACGAGCGCGCGCCTACATCCTCGGCGCAATGGCCGCCGGTGCGGACGTGCAGGTCGGTTCGGGCCACGGTCCGCTCAACCACGGCTTTGCGCCAGTGCCGATGCACCGGCTGCCCGCGACGGCCGGCTGATCCACGCCAGCACGAAGGTCGCCGCCAGCGTCGGCAGCGCCGAGCCGAACTGCGGCGCCCATTTGGCGAGCGCGTGATACGCGGCGATGCCTGCGATCCAGATCAGCGCCGCAGCCCAGTCGATCTGGCGCGTGCTGGTGGGCATGGCTGCCTGGCCGCTGCCGAGCCGACCGAGGATCACGCCGTAGAGCGGCACGAACACCGAACTCAACAGCAGCAGGAAGGGCTCCAGCGTGTGCATTGGCAGCACCAGCGCGAGCGCGATGCACAGCGCGGCCAGCAGCAGGCCCCAGCTCTTCACGCTCCAGCGCGGCAGCAGGCTGTGCGTGGAGACAGAACCCGAATAGACATCGCCATACGCGTTGTCGAGCTCGTCGATGAGGATCAGGCCCAGCGCCACCAGCCCGCCCTGCGCGAGCAGCAGCGCAGTGACCAGGCCCGTGCCCGGCTCGGCCACGCTCACCACCATCACGCCGAGCGCATAGCACCAGATGTTCGCGAGCGCGTAGCCGATCCACGTGCCGCTGAACGCGCTGCCCAATCCACCCGCGCTGCGCTTGCCATGGCGCGCGTAGTCGGCCACCAGTGGCAGCCACGACACCGGCATCGCGATCACGAGGTCGAGCGCGCCGAACATGCCCATGCTGCCGTCGCCGGGGCGTGCCCAGAAGGCGTCCAGGCCCTTGGCTTGAAGGCGCGTCGCGAACTGCCAGGTCAGCCAGAGCAGCGAGATCACCACCAGCGGCAGCCCGAAGCGGCTCACGAATCGCCGCACCAGCTTGACCATCGACCCCGCGAGCAGCGCCAGCAGCACCGCGCCCCAGAGCAGCGTGGTCAGCACGCCGCCCCAGAAGCTGCCCAGCGATGCGCCGAAAGCGACTTGGCCGATGGCCTGTGTGCCTTCCCGCATGATCACCAGCTCGAAGGTGGTCCAGCCCACCAGCTGCACGATGTTGAGCAGCACCGGCAGCCGCGCGAAGGCGCTGCCGTAGGTGGCGTGCATGAGGCCGGCGCTTGCGAGGCCGGTTTCACAGCCCAGCCGCGCGGTCCAGGCCAGAAGGCCGGCGCCGATGACCGAGCCCAGCGCAATGGCCAGCGCCGCATCGCGCGTGCCCACGGCCGGCACCAGGTACGCGCCGATCTGCATCACCAGCAGTCCGACGCCCAGGCTGAACCACAGCGAGGCGTGGTCGTGCCAGCCGAACACGCGGCGGGACGCGGGCAAGGGCGTCAGCGCCTCGTTGCCGGAAGAGGATTCGTCTTTGTTGTCGTGTGCCATCCGTTTGCTCCAGTGCAAAAGGTTTGGCAGGTGGGCGAGGCTCCAGCGGCACGGCCGTCACGCGAGACAACGCGACGGGCCGCCGGACCAGCTTCCCTGCGCGAGGATTACCTCAGTCAGGTTCAAAGGGACTTTCTCAGCCGGCCTGCGCGAACAGGCCAGCACCCCTAGCGAGCGGCGATTTTATGCTCCCGAGACGCCATTGGCTGAAAAGTTGCTGCGCACGGCAGAGCTCAGCCAGAACCGGATATTCAGGAACGCCGGCCTCGGGCGCGATCAGAGTTGTCTATCAATGAATTGCTGCTGCCTTTGCCCGATCGATGCATTCATCGGGCAGGCTGACCCGCTCGGGTATAAACCTCGACTTCGAAAAATGCCGCCCAGGCGAAGGAGTTCTCGATGAGTTTGGATTTTCCTTTTGGCCTCACGGCACTCGCCCTTTGCGCGAGCGCTCTCTTCACCGTGACTTCGGTGAGCGCTACCGAGGTCGTCAGCCAGGCGACAAACGAGAGTGTCGTCATCGAGAAATGGGCTGCCCGCATCGGACCGGAGAGTGTTGTTGTAGAGAGTGTGGGAGCCTACGGCGTCAACGCGGAAAGCGTCAGGCGCCATCTTGCCAACACTTTGGCAGCGGATTCGGCGCTGATGCAGCGGCCCCGCGTCAACGAGCGATACAGCTTCGACGGAAGGGTGCGCACCTATGTCCTGCCGGTGCGCCCGGCCATCGACAATCCCATCAACAGCTATTCGCCCTACGACAGCAGCTCGTTCCGCCGAGATGCCGTGGTCTTCGAGGATGCAGCCAATCTCGGCCTGCTTCAGGCTTTGTACAAGCAGCCTCGCTGCGGATTGAGCGGCCGATTCCTCGCGGCCCCGCGGTAGCCGGGCGTTGCGCGCGCTGCGGTCAGGCCGCCGCGCCGACGGCGAGCGCTGCCGTCGATTGAAAAGCCGGCTGCGGGAATGCAAGCTCGACCTCACCCCGCACCTCGACCGCCGCACACCGCCCATACGTATCGTCAAACCGCACGATGTCGTCCTCGCCCAGATACCCCCCCGTCTGCACCTCGATCACCTCCAGCATCGTCTTGCCCGGGTTCTCCAGCCGGTGGATGGTGCCCGAGGGCAGGTAGATCGACTCGTTCTCGCGCACCAGCACGACTTCGCCGCCGCGCGTGGCCTTGGCCATGCCCTTGACGACGATCCAGTGCTCGGCGCGGTGGTGATGCATCTGCAGCGACAGCTTGCCGCCGGGCTTGACGGTCAGGCGCTTGACCTGGAAGCGCTCGCCCGTGTCCAGACTGTCGTACGCGCCCCAGGGCCGTACGACGCGGCGGTGTTCGGTGGCCACGGCCTTGCCTTCTCGCGCGAGCATGCGCACCACCTCGGCCACCTGCTCGGCGCAGCCCGCGCCCGCCACCAGCACGGCGTCGGGCGTGTCCACGATGATCAGGTCCTCGGTGCCCAGCGCCACCACCGGCCGGTGCGGCGCATGCACGAAGGTGTTGCGCGAATGAAGGGCGCTCGCCATGCCGGTCAGGCGGTTGCCTGCATCGTCGGCCGGGTGCAGCAGGGCCACCGCGTTCCAGCTGCCCACGTCGCTCCAGGTGCCCTCGAAGCGCACGACCGCGACGTCGGCATGTTTTTCGAGCACCGCGTAGTCGATGCTTTCGCTGCGGCAGCCTTCGAAGGCTTCGCGGTCCAGGCGCAGGAAGCTGCCGTCGACCGAGACCGCGGCCGCCGCGCGTTCGCAGGTGGCGAGGATGTCCGGCGCATGCGTGCGCAGCGCGGCGACCAGCGTGCGGGCCTGCACCAGGAAGATGCCGGCGTTCCAGCAGTAGCCGCCATGCAGGATCAGCGATTCGGCCACCGCCGCCGTCGGCTTTTCCACGAAGCGCGCCACCACGCGGCTCGCGCCATGGCCGGTCGCCCCGGCCGCCTCGATGTACCCGTAGGCCGTGCTCGGAAAACTGGGCGCCACGCCGAAGGTGACGATCCGGCCCGCCAGCGCCGCCTCGACGCCGGCGCGCACCGTGGCCGCGAACAGCGCGGCATCGGGGATGTGGTGGTCGGAGGGCGCGAACAGCAGCAGGTCGTCGGGATCTGCCAGCAGGGCGGCCGCGGCCATGGCGGCGGCGGTGTTGCGGGGCACCGGCTCCAGGATCTGCCGGCCCTGCACCTCTGCGTTGTCCATCGCTTCGCGCACCAGGAAGCGATGGTCTTCCGACGTCACGCAGGTCACGTTCCGGTTCAATCCGGTGAGCCGTTCGAGCGTGAGCTGCAGCAGGCTCTTGTTGCCGATCAGCGGTGCGAACTGCTTGGGCAGGGCCTTGCGCGAGAGCGGCCACAGGCGCGTGCCGCTGCCGCCGCACAGAAGCACGGGATGAATGGTGGAAGCGTTCATGTCGACCAGCCTTTGTGGAGTGGATGTGAAGCGGGCTTGCGGGGGCTACGCCGCCAGGACGGCGTCGGGCCCCGTCGGGTCGCCGGTCAGCGGCAGGGTCACGCGCACGCGCAGGCCGCGGGGCGAGAGGTTCGAGATGCTGATGCTGGCGCCGATGGATTCGGCGCGCGCGCGCATGCTGCGCAGGCCCTGGCCCCCGGTGCGCGGCGCTGCGCCGCCGCCGGAATCGGGAAGCCCGCGGCCGTTGTCGCTCACCTCCAGCGTCAGCAGGGTGTTGCCCCGGCCGGGCGCGAGCCGCACCTGCACGCTGCTGGCGCCGGAGTGGCGCAGCGCATTGGCCAGGGCCTCCTGCGCGATCTTGCAGAGTTCGCGGTGGATGCGGGAGTCGTCCCGCGCTTCGAGCGCAAGGTCGGACACCTCCCACTGGAACTTCATGCCGCTGCGCCGGAAGGCCGGCTCGAAGCGGTAGCGCAGGTTGCCGAGCATTTCGGCCAGCGACATGCGCTCGGCACCGAGTCCGTCCACGGTCATCTGCAATTCGAGCAGGCACTCCTGCAGGCCGCGCACGATGTCGGCGTTCAGGGGGCTGTGCACGGGAAGGCTGGCCAGCAGCATGATCAGGCGGGTGGCAACACCGTCGTGCAGGTCGCGCGCGATCCGCTGTCGTTCTGCGAGCGTGGCCAGCAGGATGGGGTCATGGACACGGGATGGCATCGGCGGATTTCCTGTTCGTTCTGACGGCGCGGCCTTGAGCCGCTCAGATCAGGCCGGTGTGAACCGCAAAGTTCACGGCCTGTGCACGCGAATGCACGTGCAGCTTCTTGTAGATGCTCTTGATGTGCACGTTGACCGTCTGGCCCGTGATGCCGAGCCTGGTGCCGATCTCGGCCGAGACGTAGCCGCACGCCACGAAGCGCAGGATCTCGCTCTCGCGCGGCGTCAGCGTTGCGTCGCGCGAGGGCATCCGCGGCGGCAAAGGGTCGCCGACGGCCCCATCCTTATAAGTGTGATGAGGGTTGTGGTTCATGCGGTGCAGCAGCCGCCGCGCCAGCCGGGGGGTGATGGCGGCGCCGCCGTTCACCACGTGCAGCACGGCTTCGGCAAAGCTCTGCAGCCATGCGTTCTTGAGCAGGTAGCCCGTGGCGCCCAGCTCGAAGGCGCGCAGCACATGCGAGTCGTCTTCGAGCGCCGAGATCACGATGATCTCGCCGTTGCTGTGGTGCCTGCGCGCTTCGTCGATCAACTCGAAGCCCATGCCGTCGCTCAGGCGCAGGTCGACCATCAGCACGTCGAACTCGTGCGCAGCCAGGAGCTTGCGTCCTTCGCGGATGCTGTCCGCCTGGCCCTCGAGCTGGATGCGCATGTCCGACAGCAATTCCTGGGCGATCACCCGGCGCACGAATTCATCGTCGTCGACCAGCAGCACGCGCACCGGCGCTGCTTCCTGCCCGGTGAGGAAGTCGGGCCATGGCATTGCCGCCGGCATGCAGACGCCGGCGGCGTGGCCCGCCCGGCGCTCGCCCATTGCGGCGGAGGGCCGCTCGACGGAAAATTGAAGCGACTTGTCAAGCATTGGCATGCCCTCGGTTTGAATTGTGTCGGGTCGGCATTTTTAGCAACCTTAGATAACAATTGGGTTTCTTTTGTAAGGAATAAGGCTTTATTTCGTTCGTCTTTTGGCGTACTCCGACGGCAATATGGCCATTCGGAGCTGCTGGTTTCTCTTCTTTCGCGCTTTCATTCGGCGGCTCCGACCGGTTTTGAAAGGGCCGCGAGCACGGCGGAGGCAGGTTCCGGTTCGTCGAACCCACGCGGATTCGCGAGTTGCCAGCGCCAGCAGTCCGCGCACATCTGGTCCAGGTTGCGGCGGGCGCGCCAGCCGAGGCGGTCGCGGGCATGCTGCACATCCGCCCAGTAGGCGGCGGCATCGCCGGGGCGGCGTGGCCCGATGTACACCGGGATCTCCCGGCCCGAGGCCCGCTCGAAGGCCGCGATCACTTCCAGCACCGATGCGCCCCGGCCGGTGCCCAGGTTGACCGTCAGCAGGCCCCGGTGGCGCGCGGAATGCCGCAGCGCCGCCACATGGCCCTCGGCCACGTCCATCACATGCACGTAGTCGCGCACGCCGGTGCCGTCGGGCGTCTCGTAGTCGTCGCCGTGCACCACGAGGTGCGCGCGCGCACCCACCGCGACCTGCGCGACGTAGGGCAGCAGGTTGTCGGGCGGGCCGTGCGGGTGCTCCCCGAGCAGGCCGCTCTCGTGCGCGCCGATGGGGTTGAAGAAGCGCAGGCATGCGATGGCCCAGCGCTTGTCGGCCCGGGCGAGGTCCGCGACCATGCGCTCCACCATCACCTTGGTCCGCCCGTACGGATTGACGGCCGCATACCTGGCGCTTTCCCGGATGGGCGAGTGCTGGTTGTCGCCGTAGACCGTGGCCGAGGACGAGAAGATCAGCGTGCGCACCCCTGCACGCTCCATGGCGCGGATCAGCGCGAGGGTGCCCGCCACGTTCACGTCGTAGTAGCCGATCGGGTCGCTCACCGAATGGCCGACCGCCTTCAGCCCCGCGAGGTGCATCACCGCGTCGACCCCGTGCTCGGCGAACGCGCGGTCCAGCGCCACCGCGTCGCGCACGTCGCCGCGCACCAGCGGCGGCTCCACGCCGGTGATGTTCGCCACCCGCTGCAGCGAGCGCGGGTCGCTGTTGATCAGCGTGTCCAGCACCACCGGCCGCAAGCCGGCTTCGATCAGCGACACGCAGACGTGGCTTCCGATGAACCCCGCGCCGCCGGTCACCAGGATCTTGGGATGGTTCATCCCTTGACTCCGAAAGAGGGGCTGCAGGGGGCGGCTTCCGTGCCGGCGACGCAGCGGAGCATCTCCTGCTCGAAGCGCGAGAGGATCGCGTGCTGGTCCAGCTCCGACACGGCGAACGCCCGGCCCGCCGCGCCCAGCGCCTCGCGCACCGAGGGCGAGAGCGCGAGCTGCTCGATGGCATCGGCGAGCACGGCCGCATCGCCGGGTGGCACCACGAGGCCGCAGCCCGCCATCACGCGGCTGAGTTCGGTGCCGGGGTTCGCGGTCACGATCACGGCCTTGCCGCTCGCGAGCATGCCGGCGAGCTTGGAAGGCATCACCAGGTCGGCGGCATCGGCGCGCTGCGGCAATACATGGATGTCGGCCATGCCCAGCAGCTCGTTGAGCCGCTCGGCCGGCTGCAGGTCCAGGAAGTGCACGTTCTTCAGGCGGATGCAGGCCGACATCAGCGGGCCGCGGCTCGGCCCGTTGCCGCAGATCACGAAATGGATGCTGCGCGCATGCGCCAGCAGCTGCGCGGCCTCGCCCAGCAGCTCGATGCCCTGCTTGGAACCCAGGCTGCCCGCATAGAGCACGACCACCGCATCGGCCGGAATGCCGAGTTCGGCCCTGTAGCCGTGGCCGCCGGCGCTTTCGGGCGACGCACCCTCCGAGGAGGGTGCGCCCGGGCGGATCGCCGAGACGTCCACCCAGTTCGGAAACAGCACGAGCCGGGCCTCCTCGATGCCCTTGCCCCTGGCCTTCTCGGCCATGGCGCCGGAGATGGTCGAGACGCGGCTGAACCGGGCGAGCAGCCACCGCTCCAGCGACAGCGCGAAGCGCCGCACGCCCGCGCCGCGCACCCAGCCCAGGCCGAAGGCCGCGTCGACCTCGTAGTCCTGGATGTGCAGCCACGACTTGATGCCCAGCATCTTCGAGAAGAACAGCACCGCGGGTGCGCAGAACAGCGGCGGCTCCACCACGAAGACGAGGTCGGGCTTCCAGCGCGCCTGCGCCAGCAGCAGCGGCATGCTCGACAGCATGAACGAGAACAGGTGCGCCATGCGGCTGAGCGTGCGTGGCCGCGCGGGCACCCAGGTCGGCGCGCGCCAGACGGTGAAACCGTTGATTTCGCTCCTGCGGTAGGCCCAGGCCGAGTGCCCCTCGAACACCTTCCATTGCGGAAAGGAGGGCGGCGCCGCGATCACGCGCACCTCATGGCCCTGGCTGGCGAGCCATGCGGCCATCTCGCCGGAGTACTTGCCGATGCCCGTGAGCTCGGGCATGAAGTTCATCGAATACAGCAGGATTTTCACGGACACCTTTCAGTGGCTCTCAATGGACCGGGCGAAGCAGGCGAAGCAGCGGAAAGAAGCCGAACAGCGCACGCATGCGCAGCTCGTACAGCAGCAGGTCGGAGAAGAAGGCGATAAAGAACACGTAGTGCGGCCGGTCCGGAAAGAGCGCGATCACGGCGCCGTAGGAGGCCATCCGCAGCGCCACTTCCAGCAGCGCCCATCGCCCGAGCGAACCCACCGGGGTGTTGAGCGCGAGCACCATCTCGTGGTGGACCGTGTAGGTGCGCAGCAGGAAATAGGGCGCGATGCACACGAAGATGTCCATCGCCTGGCCGCCGACCTTCAGCAGCGGCGCGGCCACCGCCAGCACGCCCGCGAGCACCGCGAACAGCACGCAACCGAGCAGGAACGAATGCCGCGCCAGCCGCAGCGTTGCCGCGGCCGCCGCGTCGCCCGAGGTGGCGTTCAGCATGGCGGGCGTCTTGGTGACCAGGAAGGCCTGCACGAACTGCGAGGGCGCTTCCGCAAGCAGGAAGGCCAGCTTGAACGCACCCACATAGCCCAGCGGCATGAAGAGGGCGATGACCAGCAGGTCCGACTTGCGCAGCAGGAAGGTCAGCAGCGCATACACGGTGGCATGGGCTTGCGACGGGAGATCGAGCGCGGGCTTTCCGGCTGGGGGCGCCGGGCCATTCACCGGCAGGCCAACGGCCGCGCACACGAGCACGAAGGCGAGCAGGTTGATGGCCAGCAGCTGCGCCACGCCGATCTCGAAATGGAACGCAGCGAGCGCGGCCACGCCCAGCACCAGCAGCGTCGAGCGCAGGCCGGACTCCAGGTTGAGCAGCCCCGCGTTGCCCAGGCCCCGGCTGTACGACAGGCGCAGGCTGTTGAACGCGAAGACCGCGAGCGTCGCCGCGACCAGCGCGAAGGGCATGCCGGCCACCGGCAGCCGCTGCGCGCTCACGATGATGGCCGCGAGCACCGTGGCGAGCGGCAGCCCGATGGCCAGCGTGCGCACCAGGTCGCCGCGCGTCACGGCGGGCGGCACGCTCGCGGCGTTGCGCGAGAACAGCAGCGCGCTGCCCAGCGTTCCCACCACCAGCGCCACTTCCAGCACCGACTGGTAGATCGAGTACTCGCCGAAGCGCGCGGGTGCGACCTCGGCTGCCATGAGAAAGATCGCGAGAAAACCCGACAGGTACACGTAGAGCCGCGAAGCGAGCGCGCCCAGGCCCAGGCGCCGCGCGATGCGCGCGCCCGGCAGTGCGAAGGAGGCGCCGGCCGACGTTTTCATGGTGCGTTCCGGTCCGCGGGGAACTCAGCGCCCGATGCGTCGGCGAAGGGGCGCACATCGGCTGCGCGCCGCACGCGCATCGCCAGGGCGAAGGCGGCGTTCTTCGCCCGCCGCGCCATCTGCAGCGCCTGGGTCAGCGCAGCGACGCCGTGCACCCGGCCATGCAGCGCGAGCCGCATCGCGCGCTTGGCGGAGCCCTGGAAATGCAATGCGAGCACGCGCACCGCCTCGCCGGCCGTGGTCTCCAGGCAGGGCCGTCCGTCGACGAATGCGAGGCGCTTGGCGCCGCCGCGAACGCGGAACTCCCCTGCGAGATGGTTGGTCCCGCCGTTGATGTTGTGATCGATCACCTGGCCCTCGAACACCCGGTTGATCGGCGCCGCATTGCCGGAGGCCTCCGCCCACAGGTAGAGCAGCGTCATGTCGGAGACGCCGCCGCGCACGCCGCGCGCCGCGAAGCGCCCGGCGATGTCGCGCAGCTGCTGCAGGCCGGCCGGCGTGGTGTAGGTCTCGATGAGGTGGGCGACGAAATCGTGCAGGGCCGCCGCCGTCCAGTAGCTCACGTGCGGCGAGATCTGGCAGGGGTTCCAGCCGTCGGCGGGCCGGATGAAGGAGCCGGAGAAGCCCGCGCTCCCCACGAGCTTCGCAATGTGCGCGCCGGCGCCGCGGAACAGCAGCACGTCGCTGTCGATCAGCACGAATTCGCGGCACTCGGGGTGCGCCGCCAGGTAGCCGGCCAGGATGAAGTAGCGCCGAAAGCAGATCTTCTCGAACTCGGGCGTGTTGCTCGACAGGTGCACGTAGGCCTGGCAGAAGCGCTTGTACGCGTAGCCGGCCTCGGTGCCGCCCAGCACGAGCAGGTGCTCGCCGGCGCGGGCGGCTGCCTCGCGGCACAGGCGCATCGTGTCGTTCTGGCGGTCTTCCACGACGATGAAGGCAAGGGGGTTGTTCATGGCGGAGCGATGGGTTGGAGAACGGGCGCGTTCAGGGCCGCGGCGCGGTGGCGCTGCGCACCAGCGCCACGTGCGCGGGCAGGAAATGGAAGTTGTCGTCCAGCGGCAGGTCCAGCGTGAACATGCCGCCGGCGGCGGTCGCATCGCCGATCCAGCCGCGCAGCTGCGCGGCCGAGAACCGCGCGCTGCCCGGCCGGCCCCAGGACGCGGCCAGCGGCGTGAGCACGTGCAGCCTGAGCTCGGAGGGCGGCGACACCAGGCGGGCGGTCGGACGCATGTACTCGCCCGCCATGAGGTTCTGGCAGGGCGCGCTCTTGAGGCTGAAGCGCGCCTGGCCCTCTCCGGCGTTGAAGGCCAGCCACCGGTTCGATGCGCCGCTGCGGGCGGCCGCGCACAGCTTGCCCCAGTCGTCCGCCGTCATGCCCGTGGTGTTGTAGACACCATCGAACCACCAGCCGGTGGCGAGCGGGCCGTAGTGGTCCGACCAGTCCTTGATCACCGCCGACCAGGCGGCGATGAAGCGCGGCGGCGGCGGCAGTTGCTCCGAGATGTCGCCCAGGCATTCCATCAGGTAGGGGTCCGCCTGCGGCGCGCGGAACGGCAGGTACAGGATCAGTGCGATGTCGTGGCGCTGCAGCGCCCGCCCGATCGCCAGCGGCAGGTCGCGCGGCGCGCGGTTCCTGGCGCTGCGCGGGCACAGCGTCTCGAGCGCGGCATTGGGCGCGTTGAACTGGCCGTTGTTCTGTCCGAGGGTGAGGATGAGATAGCTCGCGCGCATCTCGGCGAGCGAGGCCGCCAGGGCCTCGGCGTCGAAGCGCGCGATCTCGCCGGCGGACTGCTTGTCGGGCAGGTAATGCACCATCACGCCGAAGCCGGGGACGGCCTTGCCGGCTGATGCAGATTCAGCGGATGCAGCAGTTTGGGCGGGTTGAACCTTGGGCGTCGCCGCCTGCGCAGGCAGGTGCCATGCGGCCATCGCGAGCGCGACGGCGGCGAGCCGGCGAAGAAGAACGGCTCCTGGGCGCTCGCGGTTCGTCATTGCATCGCCTCCGTCAGCGGAGCGGGCCGGCGCTTCAGCGTGAAGTAGCTCGCGGCCACCGCGCTCGGCACGCAGTCGCGCGAGTGCTGCCACGTCGGGCGCGTGCGCTGGTGCTCGGCCAGGTAGCGCGCCACCGGTGCGAGATCGCACGCCTCGCTGCCGATGAAGAACCCGTAGCCGGCGAACAACTCCCGGTGCACCGGAATGTCCGAGAGCAGCAGCGGCACGCCCAGCGTGGCCGCCTCGGCCGCCGACAGGTTGAAGCCCTCGAAGGTGGAGAGCGAGATGAATGCCGCCGCCCCGCGGTACAGCCGGAGAAGTTCGTCGCGCGGAACCAGTCCGCGGTGCCGCACGCTGTCGCGCAGCGCGGGCGCCTGGGTGGCGATCATCCGTTCGACCTCGGCCGCGCCGTTGCCGGTGATGTCCAGGCAGTCGACCAGGCCCTCGCGCTTCATGCGCTCGAACAACTTCAGGATGCCGCCGAAGTTCTTGTGCGGGTAGTAGTGGTAGGCCGCGATCAGGTAGCGGTCGCCTTGGGTCGCGGTCTCGTCTGCGGCGTTCTCGCGGCCGCGGCCGCCCGGTCCCGCGTCCACCGGATTGAAGATCACCGCCGGACGCGCGCAGCGTGCGAAGTGCCGCTCGAAATCTTCCTGGCTGCTTCTGCTGATGAACACCACGTCGGCCGCGCTGCGTGCGATGCGGCGCAGGCTCCAGTCGAGCCAGAGGCGCTTGGCGGGCGTGAAGTACTGCGGGTACGACTTGTACTGAAGGTCGTGCACCACCACGATCGAATCGGCGTGGCGCCCGAGCGGCGAGAACGGCAGGAAGTAGTTCGGGAACAGCGAGAACATCCGCTCGCCCGAGAACCATGCGCGCACGCGGTGGAAGTTGTAGAGCAGGATGTCGAGCACGAAGCGGCTGATGCGCAGCCGGCGCGCGGCCTCGTAGACGAAGGGGTGGCGTTCGCTCACCGGCTGCACCTTGTCGTCGGGCGACAGGCGCATGCTGCGCAGCAGCACCTCGGACACGTTGAGCACGCCGCCCGCCGACCTGTTCAGCCGGATGGTGTCGTAGAAGAGATAGGTGGCCATGGGCGCTTTCTTTCTTTCTCTTTCTTTCACGCGGCGGGGGCGCCCAGGCGCGGCGCATCGAGCGCCGGCTCGTGGACCGGCTGGCGAGCCCGCATGCGCGCCGCGCGCCGGAACCACGAACTCAGGCAGCCCGCGACCAGCGCGGCGATCAACCCCGATGCGGCGAACGGTCCCCAGCCCAGGATCGGGCCGCGCATGAATGGCACGTAGGCCGCCAGCATCACCAGCGCGCACAGGTAGGTGGCGCTCAGCGCACGGCGCGGATCGACGATGCGGTCGACGCTCCGGAAGCCCGCCGAGAGCGCGAAGCCCAGCAGCGCCGGGCCCAGCAGCCCGAAGTCGAAGTACGCGGTGGCGAACGGCGGCAGCGACAGGTTGCTCTGCGAGAAATTGGCGGCCACCGCCGACCAGCCGAGCGGGTCGTAGCCCGGAAACATCTTCAGGTCGCGCGGCAGGAAGAACGAGAGGGCCGACAGCAGGTAGCGCCCGAAGCCGGCATCGGGCGAGGGCGCGCGCTCCAGCAGGCCCGCCACCACGAACATCGCATCGAAGTCCTGGCTGAACGGAAACGACTCCAGGCTCGCGCCCCACATGGCATCGCGCGAGATCAGGTTCAGCACCGGGCCCAGGCCCGCGATGGCGCCGAAGACCACGGCCGCGAGCGTCCAGCGGTGGCTGCGCGCAATCGCATGGATGAGCAGCGGCAGCAACCCGATCAGGATGATCTGGCGCGCCGTGTTGACCGGGTTCGCGGCCAGGGCGGCCAGCGCGAACGCCAGGCCCGCCGCGCACCAGGCCCACAGCGTGCGCTGGCGCACCGCATGGATCGCGAGCGCCACGAAGCACATCAGCACCACCAGCTTGGGAATCGTGGAATAGGCGATGAACTCGATCGGCAGGCTCTCGTCGTCGGCGATCACGCCGCGCGCCACGAAGTTGAGGTCGGGCCGGATGAAGAGCGCCGCGAACGCCGCGAGCGAGCAGCTCAGGAGCAGCAGGAAGGGGTGGGCCACGCCCACGCCGCGGTCGGCATCGCGCGGCCCGTGCACCGGCGGCCGCACGGGCATGCCCAGGCGCGCGGCCTCCACGCCGGCCATGTACAGCAGCAGCAGCACCAGCGCCTGCGTGTGCGCGGCACGGCCGAGGATGCCCACTTCCCAGAAGTCGACGTCCGCGGCGATCTGCATCGCAGGGGCGAGCGAGAAGTAGATGAGAACCACCGTGTAGTGGATCAGCAGGAACACGCTGTCGCTCGCGGCGCCGAGCATCGACAGCTGCACCGCCGCCAGCACGAACACGGCCGCATAGCCCCAGACGGGATCGACCAGCCCGCAGAGCAGCGCAGAGGCGATGCCGAACCAGAAGGTGAGGGTTCTCATGGCAGCTTCCGGGTTGCGGGCTTCAGGCGTGCTCGGCGACCGCTTCGGTCGACCGCGCGGCCTTCTGGTAGTCCGCATAGGTGCGGCGCAGGCCCTCGGCCAGCGGCACCGTGGCGCGCCAGCCGAAGGTGGCGGCGCGCGAGACGTCCAGCAGCTTGCGGGGCGCCCCGTCGGGCTGCGCGAGGTCGTAGCGGATGCTGCCCTCGTAGCCCACCACTTCGCGGATCAGCTCCACCAGCTCGGCGATCGACACGTCCTCGCCGGTGCCCAGGTTGATGTGGCCACGCATCGGGTCGGTGTGATGGTCGTAGGCCGCGCGCGGCAGGTTCATCACGTCCAGGCACCCCTCGACCATGTCGTCCACATACAGGAACTCGCGCCGCGCGCGGCCGCTGCCCCAGATCAGCACGCTGGGCGCTCGGCTGATCTTGGCCAGGTGGAAGCGCTGGATCAGCGCGGGCACCACGTGGCTGTTCTCCAGGTGGTAGTTGTCGCCGGGCCCGTACAGGTTGCTCGGCATCACGCTGCGGTAGTCGATGCCGTGGGTGGCGCCGTACTGCCGGTTGTAGCTCTCGCACAGCTTGATGCCCGCGATCTTGGCGATCGCGTAAGGCTCGTTGGTCGGCTCCAGCTTGCCGGTGAGCAGCGCGTCTTCCCGGATCGGCTGGTCGGCCAGCCGCGGATAGATGCAGCTGGAGCCGAGGAACAGCAGCCGCTTGACGTCCGCGGCAAAAGCCTGGTGCGTGATGTTGGCCGCGATCATCAGGTTCTCGTAGATGAACTGCGCGGGGTAGGTCATGTTGGCGTGGATGCCGCCGACCTTGGCGGCCGCCACGTAGACCTGGTCGATCCGCTCGGTCGCGAAGAAGCGCGCCACCGCCGCCTGGTCCAGCAGGTCGAGCTCCGCGCGCGTTCGCGTCACCACCTCGTGGCCGAGTCCGGCCAGGCGCCTCGTGAGCGTCTGGCCCACCATCCCGCGATGACCTGCAACATAGATACGCATTTCGTTCTTTCGGTGAAGGGTTGATGGATACGGGGAGAGGAATGCGGCGATGGCGGGCCGGGCTCAGCGCGAGCCGCGCGCCCCGGCCACGACGCCGAAGGTCTTCAAGAGGATCGAGATGTCGCCCAGCACCGACAGCGTGGCCACGTACTCGGCATCCATCGCCGCGCGGCGGCGGTAGCTCACCTCGTTGCGCCCGCTGATCTGCCAGAGGCCGGTGATGCCCGGGCGCACCGCGCAGTAGTGGTTCCAGTACGCCCCGTACAGGCCCTTCTGCGCGAACATGCAGGGGCGCGGCCCGACCATGCTCATGTCGCCCTTGAGCACGTTCCAGAACTGCGGGAACTCGTCGATGCTGTACTTGCGCAGGAACGCGCCGAAGCGGGTGATGCGCGGGTCGTGCGCCAGCTTCTGGAACTTGTGCCACTCGCGCTCCGCGTCTTCGTTCTCGCGCAGGTGGCGCGCCAGCACGGCCTCGGCGTCGGGCACCATGGTGCGGAACTTGTAGAAGCGGAACACCTTGCCGTTGCGGCCGTAGCGCGGCTGCATGTAGATGGCCGGGCTGCCCGAGGTGAGCAGCACGCCCGCCCAGATGAGCGCATAGGCCCAGCCGAAGCACACGAAGAAGGTGCCCGCCATGAGGATGTCCGCGGCGCGCTTGGTGCCGCGCAGCAGCCGTGAGCCGCCCAGGGGTGCGGCTGACGGTGCGGCGGTGGGCGCGGAGCGGTTCTCCGTACCGGAGTGCAGCGTGTTCATGATGCGGCGTGCTCCGGCTCGGGCCGACGGGTGTGGCCCAGGGCGGGATAGGTGTGGGGACGGAAGCGGTAGAGCCCGTACCCGTAGCCGTAGCTGCCGTAGCTGCCGTAGTGGTGCTGGCGCGTGTCCAGCCCGTTGAGCACGACGCCGTGGAACGACGCACCCACGTGCGCGAGCCGCTTGGAGCTCTCCACCAGGTCGCCCAGCTGGCTGTCGCCCGCGCGGGCCAGCAGCAGCAGCGTGCCCATCGCCGGCGCCATCGCCACGGTCTCCGTCGCCCACAGGATGGGCGGCGCATCGATGAGCACGATGTCGTAGTGCGCCGAGAGCGTCGCGAGCAGCTGCGTGAACGCATCACCCGCCAGGGCGGTGGCCGGGTCTTGCGGCAGCGTGCCGCTGGTGATCACGTCCAGGTGCGGCAGCACCTGCGCATGCGTTGCCTGCGGGATCGTCGCGCTGCCGGCGATGAGTTCCGCCAGGCCCGTCTCCTGCGCCAACCCGAACTGGGCCGCGAGGCTGCCGCGGCGCATGTCCGCATCGATCAGCAGCACGCGCTTGCCCGAAGCCGCGAGCACGGCGGCCAGGTTCGACGAGACGAAGGTCTTGCCCGCACCCGGCGTGGCGCTGGTCAGCAGGATGCGGTTGTTCGGTGCCCCGAGCATCGTGAAGCGCAGCGTGGTGCGCAGCCGGCGCACGCCCTCCAGCGCCGCATCTTCCGGATGCAGCGCCGCGAGCAGCTTCATGCCGGGCTTGCCCAGGCGGACGGCGCGGTCCAGCTGGGCCTGCTGCGTGCTCAGCGCGATCGTGCTGTACACGTCCAGGCCGGTGTGCGCCTCGATCTCGTCGGGGTTGGCGACCGTGCTCTTGAGCGTCTTGCGCAGGATCGCCGTGACCGCGCCCAGGAAGAGGCCCGCGATCAGCGCCAGCGCCATCACGATGGCCGCCTTGGGCCGCACCGGTTTCTCGGGCAGCAGCGCCGCGTCGAGCACGCGGACGTTGCCGATCTTGCCTTCGCGGGCCAGCCGCATCTGCAGCGAGCTGTTCAGCAGCGATGCATACAGGTCGGTGTTGACCTTGATGTCGCGCTGCATGCGCACCGAGTTCTGCTGCAGCATCGGCATGCGGCGGATGCGGCTGTCCACCGTGCCGAGTTCCTTGCGCAGCGAGGCGATCTGGGCATCCAGCGTCATCACCGTCGGATGCTGGGCGGTGAAGCGGCTGGTGAGGTCCAGGCGCTTCAGGCGCGCGTCGAACAGCTTGGCCTGCAGGTCCACGTTCTGCGCGAGCGCATTGCGGGCCTCGTCGTCCAGGCTGATCGTTCCGTTCTGGTTGCGGTACTGGTTGTAGACCTCTTCGGAATGCTCCAGCTGCTGCCTGAACTTCGGCAGTTCGGTGCCCAGGAAGTCGAGCGTGCGCTCGGCCTGCGCCGTCTTCTGGTCGATGTTCTGCCGCACGTAGAGGCGCGACACCTCGTTGAGCAGTTCGGTCAGCTGCATGCGGTTGCCGGTCTGCCAGCTCACATCCATCACGCCCGACTGCTTGCCTTTCTCGATCACGCGCAGCTCGCTCTGCAGTTCGAGCAGCACCAGCTGTTTGGAGCGCCGGGTCAGCTCGAAGGCGCCGCCGGGCCTGGCCTCGAAGGAGCCCACCAGCAGGTGGATCGCGCCGCCCGGCACCGGGGCATCGAGCGGCACGCCGACGCGCCCCGGCAGCGGCGTGGCGAGGTCCGGATGCGTGAGCGTGTAGTTGCCGTTGTCGCCCGCGGTCAGCAGGAATCGCTTGCCCTCGAAGGCCGGCGGCACATCCATCTGCGCGACCGAGATCCGCTCGGTGCCCGACACATGGCTGCCCAGGCCCAGGAAGCCCGGGTCCGAGAGCTCCGTGGAATGCCGCGCGATGAACTCGCCCACCAGGGGCAGGTAGTGCGGCTGCGCGGTGATGAAGAGCCGGGTGTTCTCTATCGCCTGGCCGAGCACCATGCGCGACTTCAGGATCTCGGCCTCGCCCGAGGTCGGCGTCTTCACGCTCACGCCGTTGACCGCGGTATCGCCGGGGGTGGCGGAGCGGTCGGCATCCTCCACCTGGATGAGCACGTTCGCCTCGTACACCCGCGGCCCGAAGAGCGCGTAGCACGCGCCCACCACCAGCGCCGCGGCGGTGATCGCGGCAATCAGCCATCGGTGGTCGAGCAGGATGTCGACGTATTCCCTCGGCCCCGAGCGGGGCCGGTCGGGTTCCGCGCCCTGGGGTGCGGGAAGCGGGGGGTACCAGCGGGCATTCATGGGGGTCACCTTCTTTCCGGGTCGTGGTGTGCGGGCGGGATGCGGGGGTGGGGACCGGGGCGGCCTACCTGCTGCGCGCGGTGTCGCGCGCGAGGTTCACGACCTGGGCGGCGGGCAGGATCAGGCTCGCGACCCGGTTCCAAGAGACCAGCGGCACGCGGTCCACGTAGACCACGTCGCGCGGCTTCAGCTCGAAGCGGTCGGCCAGCGCGAGCGCGGCCGGGTTCTTCGCATTGATGTTGAAGATCTCCAGCGCGTCGGGCGTGTCGGCTGAGCCGTCGTTCCGGGCATTGCGGATCACGTAGATCTGGCCCGGGTCGGAGGTGAACAGGTCGGGCCCGCCCGCATCGCCGAGCGCCTCGTTCAGGCTCAGGCGGCCGTTGCGCATCAGCAGCGCCGAGGGCCGCAGGATCTCGCCCATCACATAGACCCGGCTGTCGTCGCGGGCGCCGACATACACCACGTCGCCGTTGCGCAGCGGGATGTTGTTGGCGTCCGCGCCGTAGCGCTTGAGCGCCATCAGGTCGATGGGCACCGTGCGGTCGCCGCGCGTGAGCAGCACCTGCGAGCGGTCGCCCGCGGCGGTGATGCTGCCGGCGCGGTTGAGCGCCTCGGACAGCGTCATCGGCACGTCGGTGAAGATCTGCAGCCCCGGCGTGCGCACCTCGCCTTCCACGTAGGCGCGCTGGCTGCGGAACGACTGGATGCGCACGCTGACCTGCGGCGCCTTGACGTAGGCGCGGATGCGCCGCGCGATCAGCTCCGACGCCTCGCTTTCGGTGAGGCCGCGCAGCTTCGTGCGGCCGATGTACGGAAAGCTGATCTCGCCCGCGGCATCGACGATGAAGCCGGGCGCCACGGTGACGCCGGTGGGGTCGCTCTGCTGCGAGATCACCGCGCCCGCGTTGGGCAGCAGCTCCGGATGGTCGTAGACGATGACGCCCACCACGTCGCCCGGACCGATGGTGTAGGTCGCGGCGCGGCCGAAGAGCGCCCGCACCTCGGGCGCGAGACCCGTGTTGCGCGCGTTCTGCGCCTGGATCAGTTCGGGCGTGATGGTCTTGACCTTGTTGGTGCCGACGGAGCCGTCCTCGTTGCGCAGCAGGCCCGGCGTGCCGAAGCCCGGCACGCAGCCGGCCAGGCCGAGCGACAGCAGCATGGACAGCCCCAGCCATCGGACCCGTCCTGCCGCGAACGAGGCGCGGGCGCCGAGGCCGGCGCATCCGGTGAAGAACGGAACGCGGGCGGCCTGCGGCGCGCTCGATGGATCGGTGCGGTTCATGAGGTTCTCCTTGGCTGGCGTTGAACGGGGTGATGTCATGGCGCGGCCCACTTGGCCGGCAGGGGGCGGGCGACGACCGCGGGCGGGCGGCTCGCGCCGCGCCGTTCGGTGCCGGTGCCGAAGCAGCGCTCCGCGACCCAGTCGCCCACGCTGCGCAGATACAGCTGCTGGCCCTCGGCCGTGCAGACCGTGTGGTCGACCTTGCGCATGAACTCGTAGTGCAGCGACTGCGCGAACGGCTCTGCGCGGAAGGGGCCGAGCTGGTCACGGTCGCGGTCGCACACATGCAGCGATCCCGAATACAGCAGCTGCAGCGCGACGTTCCGCTCGGCCAGAAGCGCCATCGTCTGCCCGAACCAGGCCTCGGTGGCCGCCGGCGATGCCGCCTCGGTGAAAAAGCCCGGCATCGGCTTGGCCGCTTCGCCGCGCAGCAGCCGGCGCTTGAGCCAGCGCTGCGTCTTGCCCGCGAACGAGGGGTGGGCGGGTGCGGCCAACGCGCGCCGCAGCGTGCGTTCCCAGCGCGTGCGCCGTTGCGGAAAGGCAAAGCCGTCGAACAGCGAAAGCCCCACCACGCGCGCATCGACCGCGGCGGTGGCCATGGCGTGCTCCGCGCCCGAACACATGCCCGCGATCACGAACTGGCCGATGCCCAGCGTCTTCTCCAGCAGGTCCATGCCGGCCTGCAGGTCGTGCAGCGCGCGCGAGGGCAGGTCCCCGGCGTTGGCGGGCAGGTCGCTGTCGCCGATGCCGCCCAGGTCGAACCGGAGGCTGGACACGCCGCGCGCCGCCAGCGCATGCGCCAGCTTGACGTTGATGCGGCGCGGCCCGACCCGGTGGTTGGCGCCCATGTTGAACATGAGGCATGCCACCGCAGCGGGCGCCTGGCCCGCGGGCGCTGTGACCATGCCGACCAGCGCTTCGCCGGCCCCGAAGCGTACGGGGGTGTGCGTCATGGGCGTGAGGTGCGCGGCGTCATTCATGGAGAGCCCCTTGCAGGCGGTTGAGCGCATCGGCCGGAACCATGGCGCTGTTGGGATAGGGGTCCGAGGTCCAGTCGAGCCGGTGCTGGAAGTACGCGAGCCGCACCGGCATGTGGCGCGATTGCTGCTCGGCCGCCCATTGCGGCGTGTGGGTGTCGTCGGGCGGCGTCAGCACCAGCGTGTCGTGCAGCGCGGTGAGCGGCAGCGAGTCCGGCGTGAGCGCGCCCAGCTGTGTGCGCAGCGCGGGCGAGAGCAGGGCGCCCAGCGCTTCTTCGGGCAGCGCGGCGGGATCGCGGCCGAGGCTGCGGCGCCACGCCAGGTCGGGAATGCAGAAGCTCGCATCGATCGCGGCCACGTGCTGCTCGCGCAGGAAGCGCGCATAGCGGCGCCCATCGATCACCGGCTCCCACAGCACCAGGCGCACCGGGTCGCAGCGTCCGTTGCGCGCCGCCAGCACCGCGAGGGTGGCACCCAGGCGCGCGCCGAGCCAGACGATGCGCTTGCCCGGTGCATGCCGGTGCAGTTCCTCGTGCGCCGCGCACAGGTCGCGCCGCCAGCCGTCGAGTTCGCCCTGGCTCTCATCGCCGGGCGAATCGCCGGTGCCGTGGAAATCGAAGCGCAGCGTGGCGATGCCGGTACGCGCGAAGCGTTCGGCCAGCACCTTGAAGAAGCGGTGGGTGCGCAGGCCCTCCTGTCCGAACGGCGGGCAGACCAGCACCGCGCTGTCTTCCGCGCGCGCCTCGTCCGCCGGATGGAACATGCCGAACAGCTGGCGCGAAGCCGGGCCGAACAGGATCGGCTGCGCGGGCGCGCAGGCCGTGGGGAGGGCGGTGGCGTGGGAGACCATGTCGCGTCACTCCCTGCGCAGCCAGCCGCCGAAGGCGCGGCCCAGCAGGCTTTCGCCGCGCGATGCGCTCGCGGCGTGGCCGGCCGGCACGCCCACCAGATCCGCGGGCTGCGTGTCCGCCGCACCGGGGCGCGACGCGATCTGCCCGAAGTTCTCGAACAGGTAGCGCCGCATCTCCACGCGATAGCCCAGCGTCTGCTCGGTCTGCTTCACCGCATTCAGCACGAGCAGCGAGTCGCCGCCCAGGTCGAAGAAGTTGTCGCTCGCACGGATCTCGTTGACGTCGATGCCCAGCACGCCGGCCCAGATCTGCGCGAGCGGCGCCTGCTCCGGCGTGAGCAGGCTGCCGGCCGCGGCGCGCTCGCCGGCGGCGGCCGCGGGCTTGTGGGCCTTGTCCGCCCCTTCCGGTTCATCGGCCGCGAGCTTGCGCAGGTAGGCCGCGCTCGCGGAGCCCTCGTCGGAGGCCAGGTAGGCGAGCGTGGCCGCCGGCCGCCCGGCGGCGCGGTGCAGCAGCTCGAGGTAGCGGTCGCGCAGCTGCGCACCCGTCTCGCGCAGGTAGATGTCGGCGTTGTAGATCAGCGCGCCTTCCAGGCCGTGCGGCTTGTCCATCAGCCACACGCCGATGTCGTCGGTCGCGCCGCGCTGCATCAGGTGCATCTGGCGGGTCTGCAGGCTGCCCAGGCGGCGCGCGCGTTCGCGTGCGTCCTGGAACGAGAACATCGACTGGTAGGCCCCGGCGTTCCTGTTCGGGCCTTCGAGGCCGTCGCCGGCCACCATCCGCTCGAACGGCACCTGCTGGACGTTCATGAGCGCGAGCAGCTCCTGCTTCACGTAGCGCATGAAGTCGGGCAGCGGCTGGGCCAGGTCGATCCGGAGCGACACCGGCAGCACGTTGTTGAAGACGCCCATCACGTCCTCCGTCTCGGGCTGCAGGCGTCCGCGCACCGGGTTCGCGATGACGACCGTCTCGCTGCCGATGACCCGGCTAAGGGTGAGCGCGTAGAGGCCGAAGGTCAGCATGCTCAGCGTCACCTCCATGCCGCGCGCGATCTCGCGCAGCCGACCGGTGGTGGCCAGGTCGATGTGGATCCACTGCGTGCCGCCCTGGCCGCTCTTGCCCGCGCGGCGGGGCATGTCGGTGCGGGGCAGGCGCGGCGGCGGCCCGCTCGCGAGGCGGCGGCGCCAGAAGCCGAACTGCTCCTCGAAGGCCGGCTCCCGCATCCAGCCGGCGAGCCATTCGGCATAGTCGCCGTGCGTGGTGGCCAGCGGCGGCAGCCCGTGCGGACGGCCGCGCTCGGCGGCGTCGTAGATCGCGGTGAGCTCGCGCTGGAACAGGTCGAAGCACCAGCCGTCCCAGACCAGGTGGTGCGGCACGAACACGAACGCGTGGTCGTCGTCGTCGACCTGGAACAGCGCCGCATGGGCCATCGGTGCGCGGTGCAGGTCGATCGGGCGGTCCGCCAGTTCCTGCATGCGCTCGGCCAGCTCGGCCTCGCGCTGGTCCGCGGGCAGGCCGCGCAGGTCGATCACCGGCAGTGGGAATTCCACAGCCTGCGATATCGATTGAACCGGTTGTCCGGTCGCCGGGTCGGTGCCCACGCAGGTGCGCAGCGCGGGCTGGCGGCGAATGATTTCCGCGAGCGCCGCCTCGAAGCGCGCCGCATCGAAGGGGCCGGCCAGCCGCTGCGCCGACGGCACGTTGTAGACCGAGCGCCCCGGGTGCAGCTGTTCCATGAACAGGATGCGCTCCTGCGACGGCGTCATGGGCGCGCTGGCGCGGTCGATGCGGCAGGCGAGCGGCGCCTGCATGCCGGCACCGGCGGCCTGCAGGCCGGCAATCGCCGTGGCCAGGCGTTCGGGGGTCGGCGCCTCGAACAGCACGCGCAGCGGCAGCGTGACCTTGAACTCGCGGGCGAGCAGCGTTGCCAGCCGCGCGGCCAGCAGCGAATGGCCGCCCATGGTGAAGAAGTCGTCCTGCATGTCCAGGCCCGGCAGGCTCAGCACCTGCTCCATCGCCGCGAGCACCGTGCGCTCGGTGTCGTTGCGCGGGTTGGCGCCGCGGCGCACCGCATCGCGCGGCAGCGCCTGCGGCGCTGGAAGCGACACGCGGTCCAGCTTGCCGTTGGGCAGCGTGGGCAGGCTCTTGAGCGTGACCACGTGCTGCGGAAGCATGAAGGCCGGCAGGCGCTCGCGCAGGTGCTGCATCAGCGCATCGAGGTCGAATGCGGCGCCCGGCACCAGCGCCAGGTAGGCCACCAGCCGCACATCGCCGGGACGGTCCTCGCGCGCCACCACCACGCTGCGCGAGACGCCGTCTGCTTCGTTGCAGCGTGCCTCGATCTCGCCGGGCTCGATGCGGTAGCCGCGCACCTTCACCTGGAAGTCGAGCCTACCGAGGTGTTCGAGCAGCCCGTCGTTGCGCCAGCGGCCGCGGTCGCCGGTGCGGTACACCGTGCGGTTGTGGCCCAGCACGCGCGCCGTGAGGAAGCGCTCGGCGGTGAGCTCGGGGCGTTCGTGGTAGCCGAGCGTGAGGCCTTCGCCCGCAATGCAGATCTCGCCCGGCACGCCGATGGGGCAGGGCTGCAGGTTGGCATCGAGGATCCACACCTCGGTGTTGTCGATCGGCGTGCCGACGGACATGCCGCGCGCGGCGATCACCTCGCGCTGCATGTTCCAGGCGGTGGACCACACGGTGGTCTCCGTGGGGCCGTAGACGTTCCAGAATTCGGCGCAGCGGTCCAGCACGTCGAACGCGAGCCGGGCGCGCACGGCTTCGCCGCCGATCCATCCGCGAAACTCTTTGGTGCCGGCCCACTGGGCATCGAGCAGCAACTGCCACATGCCGGGCGTGGCCTGCAGCACCGTGATGTCTTCGGTCTCCAGCAGTGCGCGCAGGCGGTTGCCGTCCACCGCGGTCTCGCGCTGGACCATCACCACTTCGGCGCCGGCCGCCAGCGGCAGCAGGATCTCGGCCACGTGGATGTCGAACGAGAGCGTGGTCACCGCGGCGATGCGGTCGGTCGCGCCGATGCCGGGTGCCTTCTGCATCGAGGCGATCAGGTTGGCCACCGCGCCGTGCGGCACGCACACGCCCTTGGGCAGGCCGGTCGAGCCCGAGGTGTAGATCACGTAGGCCGGATCTTCGGCACGCGCATCGCAGACGCCCGGCGCGATCGCATCGGCGGGCGCCTGCAGCCATGCGGTGTCGCGGTCGATCTCGAACAGCCGTGCGCCCGCGTCGGCATTCCACTTGCGCGGCGCGGTGGCGATGTCGGAGGTGGTCACCAGCAGGCTGAGGCTGGCGTCGGCGGCGTAGTGATCGAGCCGCGCCTGCGGAAAGCCCGGGTCGAGCGGCACATAGGCCGCACCCGCCTTCAGCACCGCGAGCACCGCGACGACCATGTCCAGCCCGCGCTCCAGGCACAGGCCCACGTACTCGCCGCGGCCGACGCCCCGCGCACGCAGCGCATGGGCCAGGCGGTTGGAGCGCGCGTCCAGATCGCGGTAGCTGCAGGTGCGTGCACCGTCGCGCACCGCGGGGCGGTCCGGCTGCTGCAATGCGCGCGCCACGAAGCCGGCATGCGCGAACGGCGCGCCCTGCAGCGGAACGGGCAGCGGCTGCAGCGCGGCCAGTGCGCGCGCGGCTTCGGGCGACAGCACCTCGAGCCGGCCGATCGCGTCGGCGGGATTGCGCACGGCCGAGCGCAGCACGCACTCGAACATGTCGAGCCAGCGCTGCACGCTCTCCTCGTCGTAGAGGTCGGTGTTGTACTGGGCTTCGATCTGCAGCCCGCCGTCCAGCGGCCGCAGGTTGAGGAAGAGCTCGAAGTTCTCGTGGCGGCGCGCCACCGTGTCCTGCTCGACATGCAGGCCCGAGAAAGTCTGCAAGCCGGCGGCCACGTCGGGGTCGACGTTGAACATCACGCTCACCAGCGGCTGGCGGCTCGCGTCGCGCTGCAGCGAGAGCTTGCCCAGCAGCGCGCCGTAGGTCAGCGCCTGGTGCTCGAAGGCGTCGAGCACGGCGGTCCTGCATTCGCCCATGAGCGTGTCGAAGCGCAGTTCGGCAGGCGCGGCGATGCGCAGCGGCAGCAGGTTCACGCAGTGGCCCACCAGGCCGGGCATGTCGCGCGCCAGCTGGCCAGAGGCCGGAATGCCCACCACGATGTCGTCCTGGCCGGTGAGCCGGTGCAGCGTGGCGACGAAGCCGGCGAGCAGCCCTGCGAAGAGGCTGGTGCCGGTCTTCGCGCTCATGGTGCGCAGCGAGGCCACCAGGCGGCGCTCGAGCAGCCGCTCGGTGCGCCGCGAGGCGAAGGTGCGCACGGCGGGGCGCGGATGGTCCAGCGGCAGGTCGAGCACGGGCAGCGTGCCGCCCGAGAAGCACTCGAGCCAGTAGTCCACGTGCTGCTGCATCCCGGGCTGCGCAGCGTCGGCGGCTTCCTCGGTCGCGAAGGCGTCGAAGGTGGGGGCGGCCTTCAGCGGCAGGCCGTCGCCGGTCTGCTCGGCATAGAGGTGGCCCAGCTGCTCGGTGATGACGGCCCACGACCAGCCGTCGCAGACCACGTGGTGGGCCGACATCAGCAACTCGTGCTCGTCCTCGCCGAGCCGGTAGAGCTGGGCCCGGAAGAGCGGCCCCTGCTCCAGCGAGAAGGGCGTGCTCACCGCTGCCTCGTGCGCGTCCTGCAGGGCAAGCGCGCGGGCTTCGGCATCGAGCAGGCCCAGGTCCCGCTGCACGAGCGGGTCGGGACCTGCCTGGCCGACCAGCATGCAGGTGCCGTCCGGCGAGATGGTCGCGCGCAGCGACTGGTGCCGTCCGACCAGCCGGGCCACGGCGCGCGCCATGGCCTGGCGGTCCAGCGGACCGCGCAGCCGCAGCACCACCGACTCGTTGTAGGCGAGCGATGCCTCGGTGCTCAGCATCGCACCGAGCCAGACCTCGCGCTGTGATTCTGTCGTGGGAATCACGCATTCCACGAATGCGCCGAGGTTGGCGGCCGTGCCCATCGCGGCCGTGGTGGGGCGAAGAACGGCGTTCATGCGGCCCGCCCGTTGGCGATGCGGATCGCTTCAGCGCCGCCCGGCACGTACCAGAACAACTGGCCGTCGACATCCCGTCCGAGCACCGAACCGTCTTCCGAGGGCTTGCGCACGTCGAAGGCGCGCACGGCCGGCGTGCGGCGCGGCAGGAAGCCCGACTCCTGCATCTCGGCCACCGATTCCTTGAACGCGCGCTGGATCGCCGCGATGTCTTCCTGGCTGTGCGCCGTCGTGAGAAAACACGGGAAGTTGTCCAGGATGTGCACGCCGCGGCTGCGCATCATGGCGAACAGCAGGTCCTGCAGCGGATGGTCTTCCAGCCAGTTCACGCGCCAGAGCGAGGCGAAGTGGCGGATCGCGATCGGCGCGCCGGTTTCGGTGCACCAGGCGGTGAGCTCCTCGGCCATGGCGGCGGTGCTCGCGCCGAGCGCGGCCTGCAGCGCCGGGCCGGCTTCCTTCAGGTGTTCGAGCGAGGCCTTGGCGGCCGCCAGTGCGAGCGGATGCCGCACGAAGGTGCCCGCGAAGTAGGTCACGCCCACACCCGGGATCGAGTCGTCGCCGTACTGCCAGGCGCCGCCGTCGAGCGCATCCATGAACGGCCGCTTGCCCGCGATCACGCCGACGGGGAAGCCGCCGCCGATCACCTTGCCGTAGGTGGCGAGGTCGGCGCGCACGCCGAACAGTTCCTGCGCACCGCCCAGGCCCGTGCGAAAGCCGGTGATGACCTCGTCGAAGATGAGGCAGGTGCCGCTTTGCGCGGTGATCTCGCGCAGTTCCTGCACGAACTCGCGCGGCTGGAAGTCGGGGCGGCGGCTCTGCACCGGCTCGACCAGCACCGCGGCCAGGTCCTCGGCGTTCTCGCGGATGAAGGCCAGCGCCTCGGGCGTGCCGTAGTCGAGCACGCGCACGTCGCCGAACATGCCGCTCATCACGCCCGGCGCGGCCGACAGGCCCTTGCCGCCCTTCCCGGCGCGCACCAGCACCTCGTCGAAGGTGCCGTGGTAGGAGCCTGTGAACACCACCACCGTGCTGCGGCCGGTGACGGTGCGCGCGATGCGCAGGGCCGCCATCACCGCTTCGGAGCCGGTGTTGCACAGGCCCGCGCGCTCGCAGCCGGTGAGCTCGCAGATGAGGCGCGTCACCTCGGCCGCCAGCGGATGCTGCGGGCCGATCTCGTAGCCCGCGTCCAGCTGCTTCCTGACCGCCTCCTGCACGAAGTCGGGCTGCCAGCCGAACAGGTTCAGGCCGAAGCCGTTGAGCGCATCCACGTACTCGTTGCCGTCGATGTCCCAGAGCTTCGAGCCCTTGGAGCGCTCGATCACGAGCTGGTAGGTGATCTCCTTGGTCAGCGGCCGGAAGCCGTTGACCACGCGCGGATCGGCCATGTGGGCGCGGTTGTCCTCGGTGAAGCGCTTGCTCTTCTGCGTGCGTTCCACATAGCGCCGCACGAACGTGGCCAGCCGCGCCTTCTGGCGTGCGCTCGGCTCGGCGGTGGGCTTGGTGTGGATGCGGGCGATGGCGCCGAAGGCCTTGGCGACGTCGTAGCGCTGCGGTTCGCGTGGCATGTCGGGCAATGCGAGCGATTGGGCCTGCGGTTCCGGCAGAGCCTGCACCGGCTCCGGTGTGGCCATTGCGGCGGGAATGGCCGCCCCGGACAGCAATGCGAGTTGCTGGCGCATCAATTCCATTTGCTGCGCAATCAACTGGTTCAGCGCGCCGGCCGGTTGCCGGGGCACCGGATCGGCCATCGGCACCGGCGCCTGTGCGGCGGCAGCCACCTGCGGCATCGGGATGACGCCGGGCGCTGCCGGCGCGGGCTGCGCCTCGGTCTCGGGCGGCAGGCTCTGCCGTAGGAACGCCGCAAGTGCATCCAGGCTGCGGTAGTTCTCCATCAGCTGCCGGAAGCTCAGGTTGACCTTGAAGCTCTTCTTGATCTGCGTGGCGGCCTGGGTCAGCGTGAGCGAGTCCAGGCCGAGTTCGGCGAAGGCGGCGTGGCCTTCGGCCTCGGCCATGTCGATGCCCGAGATGTCCTCGAAGAGGGTTCGCAATCGCGCGTCCACCGAGGGCGCGCGCGAAGCGGCGGGCTGGGGCGGGGACGGTAGCGGCGGATGGATAGCGGGCACTGCAGCGGTCACGATCGGCTCCAATGAAACAGGTGGGACGAAGACGGATGGGGCGGGAAGGGCGGTAGGAAGGACGGCCGGCAACCGGGCGATCGGCGCGATGTCGACCCAGAAGCGCTTGCGTTCGAACGGATAGGTGGGCAGGCACACGCGGCGCGCGCCCGCGCGAGCGGCGAGGCGGGCGAGGTCGATGTCGGTGCCGCAGGTCCACAGGCGCGCGGCTGCGAGCCGCAGGGTGCGGACCTCGTCGGCCGGTTCGCCGTGCAGCAGCGAGACCGCGGTGGCGCCCGCCTTCGACGTGGGGGCCAGCGTCTTCGCGCCGTGCTGGCGCACCAGCGTGGCCAGGGTGTTGCGCGGCCCGACCTCCACGAAAACCGGATGCGCGGCCGCAGCCGCCGCGCTCTGCAACGCGGGCGAGAAGCGCACCGTGCCGCGCAGGTGCTGCGCCCAGTAGGCGGGGCTCGCGGCCTCCACGTCTTCGAGCAGCCGGCCGGTGAGCGTCGAGAAGATCGGGATCGCCGGTGCGCGCAACGCGACCTGGCCCACGAGCGCCTCGAAGGGGGCGACCGCGCCGTCCATCATGGCGGAGTGGAAGGCGTGCGAGGTCTGCAGCGCGCGGCAGGCGATGCCTTCGGCTTCGAGCGCGGCCTGCAGCTGTGCCATGGCCTCGGTGGGGCCGGCGGCCACGCAGGCGGTGGGTCCGTTTTCCGCCGCGAGCGAGACGGACGGCCAGGCCGCGAGCCGCGCCGCGAGATCGTTCGCGCCCAGCCGCACCGACAGCATGGTTCCCGCGGGCAGCGCCTGCATGAGCGCACCGCGGCGGGCGACGAGGCGGGCGGCGTCTTCGAGCCGCATCACCCCGGCGATCACGGCCGCGACGAATTCGCCGACGCTGTGGCCGATCAGCGCATGCGGCCGCAGGCCCAGCGACAGCAGCCGCCGTGCGAGCGCGTACTCGAGCGTGAAGAGCGCAGGCTGCGTGACCGCCGTAGGGGTGAGCGCACCGGGGTCGTCGCTGAACATGCGTTCGCGCAGATCGAAATCGGTGACGCCGTCCAGGGCATGCAGGCAGTCGTCGAAGGCGGCCGCGAACACCGTGTCGCTCGCATGCAGCGCGCGGCCCATGCCGGCGTATTGCGCACCCTGGCCCGGGAACATCAGCACCGGCTGCGGGGTGCGAGCGGCGATGCCGCCGCTCGTGCGCCACGGGGCATCGTTCATTCGCAATGCAGCGATGGCTTCTGCCGCATCGGCGGCCAACACGGCGCTTCGGAAGGCGTGCGCCTTGCGGCCGACGCAGAGGGTGAAGGCCGCATCGGCGAGCGCAAGGCCGGGGTGCGCTTCGAGGTGCGCCGCGAGCTGCTGCGCGGCCACCGCGAGCGCGGCCTCCGAGCGGGCCGACAGCGGCAGCACGTGGACACCGGCCACGGCCGATGGCGCAGCGGGGCGTGTTGGTGCTTCCTCGAGCACGACGTGGGCGTTCGTTCCGCCGACGCCGAAGGAGCTCACCCCCGCGCGGCGCGGCAGGTCGGCGCGCGGCCAGGGCTGCAGCTGGTTGCTCACGAAGAACGGTGTGCGCGCGAAGTCGATGGCCGGGTTCGGCGCGGTGAAGTGCGCGGTGGGCGGAATCAGTTCGTGGTGCAGCGACAGCGCCGCCTTGATGAGCCCCGCGGCGCCAGCGGCCGTGACCATGTGGCCCACGTTGCTCTTGAGCGAACCGAGCGTGCAGTAGCCGCGCGCGTCGGTGTGCTCGGCGAAGGCGACGGCCAGCGCCTCGACCTCGATCGGGTCGCCCATCGGCGTGGCGGTGCCGTGCGCCTCGACGTAGCCGATGCTCTGCGCGTCCACGTCGGCCGCGGCCAGCGCGGCGCGGATCACCGCGGCCTGGCCGTCCACGCTGGGCGCGGTGAAGCTGGCCTTGGCGCCGCCGTCGTTGTTCACGCAGGCGCTGCGCAGCACGGCGTAGATCGTGTCGCCATCGGCCAGCGCATCCGACAGGCGCTTGAGCAGCACCACGGCCGCGCCGTCGCTGAAGACGGTACCCCGGGCCTGTGCATCGAAGCTGCGCGTGTGGCCGTCGGGCGAGAGCATCGAGCCCTCGTTGTAGAGATAGCCGCTGCGCGGCGGGCAGGTGACCGAGGCGCCGCCCGCGAGCGCCATGTAGCACTGGCCCGTGCGCAATGCATGGAAGGCCTGCGCCACGGCGACCAGCGAGGTCGAGCACGCGGTGTTCACGCTCACCGCCGGCCCACGCAGATTGAGCCGGTTGGCCACGCGGGTGGTGATGTAGTCCTTCTCGTTGGCCAGCATCACCTGGAATTCGCCGACGGCTTCCACCAGGTCGGGCCGCGAGGCCACGTGGCGCTGGAAGTAGGTGGCGTTGTACATGCCCGCGTACACGCCCACCGGACCGGGCGCCTCGTCGGGCACATAGCCCGCGCGCTCCAGGCATTCCCAGCAGATCTCCAGGAACACGCGGTGCTGCGGGTCCATGAGCGTGGCTTCCTTCGGGCCGATGCCGAAGAAGGCGGCGTCGAAGTTCTCGATGCCTTCGATCACGCCGCGCGCCCGCACATAGGCCGGGTCGCCGCGCAGCGCCTCGCTCACGCTGGCATCGAGCGTGGCGTCGTCGAAGAAGCTCACGGTGTCGCGGCCGGCGACAAGGTTGTCCCAGAACTGTTCGACGTCGGCAGCGCCGGGGAAGCGGCCGGCGGTGGCGATGAGGGCGATGGCTTCGGGGGCGTCGGCCGGTGTGCGGTGTGCGGTCGCGCGAACGGGCGTTGGCTGTGCGGTCTCTTCTTCAACCGGCTGCAGCTGCGCCGCAATGGCGGCCGGCGTCGGATGCCGGAAGAACAGGTTGGTCGACAACGGCGGCGCGTCGTCGCGCTGCAGGTCGGCGAGCACCTGCAGCACCAGCAGCGAATTGCCGCCGAGGTCGAAGAAGTTGTCGTTGCGCCCGACCTTGCCGATGCACAGGGCGCGCGCGAAGGCGCCGCACACCTGCGCTTCGAGTGCGTCGCGTGCTTCCTCGAAAGGCTGCGCAAGCTCGGGGCGCTCGCCCGCGGGCTCGGGCAATGCCTTGCGGTCGAGTTTGCCGTTGGAGGTGACCGGGAGCTGCGCGAGCCACACCTGCGCCGAGGGCAGCATCGCCGCGGGCAGACGCGCCGCAAGGTGCGTGCGCAGCATCTCCCAAGGCAGCGGCTGCGCGCGGGCGACGAGGTAGGCAACCAGGCGCAACGCGCCATCGCCACCGGGCCGGGCGACCACGGTGCAGGACTGGATCGCGGGGTGCGCGAGGATCGCCGCCTCGATCTCACCGGTCTCGATGCGGTGGCCGCGGATCTTCACCTGGCCGTCGATGCGGCCGATGAATTCGATGGTGCCGTCCGGCAGCCAGCGCGCGAGATCGCCGGTGCGGTAGAGGCGGTCTTCAGGCCCGCCGAACGGATCGGGCACGAAGCGCGCGGCGGTGAGTTCGGGCTGGCCCAGGTAACCGCGGGCGAGGCCGTGCCCGCCGATGCAGAGTTCGCCCACGAGGCCGCTGGGCAGCAGTGCCAGCGACGGGCTCAGCACACGCAGCACCGTGTCCTTGATCGGTCGGCCGAGCGGCACCGAGCGCAGGCCGGCCGCGAGGCTCGCCGGGTCGATGCGGTGGGTGGCCGCGAAGGTTGTGCACTCGGTCGGGCCGTAGCCGTTGCTCAGCACAAGGCCGGGCAGGGCTTCGAGCGCGCGCCGCACATGCGCCACCGACAGCGCCTCGCCACCGGTGAACAGGTGACGGAGGCCCGCGAGATGCTGCGGATCGCCGTCGACCACCGCGTTGAAGAGCGCGGCCGTGAGCCAGGCGGTGTGCACGTCGTGCCGGGCGATGGTGCGGGCGAGGCCGGCACCGGTGGGCACCCGTTCGTCGTGGATCACGCAGCGCCCGCCGTTCAGCAGCGGGCCCCAGATCTCGAGCGTCGATGCGTCGAAGGCGAGCGGCGCCGCATGCAACATTGCGCGGCCGGGTGCGAGCTCGACGTAATCCACCCCGACCACCAGCCGCAGGATCGCGCGGTGGCAGATCTCTATACCCTTGGGTATACCGGTCGAGCCGGAGGTGTACATCACATACGCGACCGATTCGCCATCGATTTGGGTATTCGCAGTGCTGCGATACCCATTGCCCTCCATGACGTCTTCGAGATTGCCGGGCAACAGCACGGCGCTCTCGGCGGGCACCAGATGCGCCAGCGCTTCGGCCACCACCACCCGTGTGGCCCCCGCCTGCGCGAGCATGCCGGCGACCCGCCCGGGTGGAAAGTCGGCCGGCACCGGCACGTAGGCGGCGCCCGCCTTCAGGATGCCGAGCGTGGCGACGATGGCGTCCATCGAGCGCTCGAAGATCATCCCGACGTTGTCGCCGGGCCTCACGCCCGACTGCCACAGGTGCTGCGCGAAGCGGTCGGTGCGGCGTTCGAGCTCGCCGTAGCGCATGGTCTCGTCGCCTTCGACAAGCGCCACCGCGTCGGGCGTGGCTGCGGCCTGGCGGCTGAACATCGCGGGCACGGTCAGCGCGCGGTCGACGGCGGCGGGCGGTGTGTTCCAGGCGGCGAGCTGGTGGTGGCGATCGGCATCGGGCAGGGTGCGGATGCCGCAGAGCGCCGTGTCGGGGCGGGCGAGCAGGTCGGCGGCGGTGTCGGCGATGGCGGCGAGCAGCCGGCCGGCCGATGAGGCGTCCATGAGGGTCGCAGGGGCATCGAGCTGCAGGCGGGCCGGGTACCCAGGATGGGCTTCCAGGGACAGACGGATGGCGCTGCCGCTCTGGGGCGGTGTCGTGCGCCGCTGGCTGTCGAGTTGCGCGAGCCATGCGTGCGCCGTGCCGTTCGTTTCCGCGCCGAGCCAGCGCGACTGCAGGAACCGCCAGGCCCCCTCGAACAGCGTGTCGGGCAGAAAACCTGTCGTCTCCAGCAGCGCCAGCCAGTGCTGCACGAGATCCGCTTCGAGCGTCAGCGCGGCTGTGAGCCGCTCTTCGGCCGCGTCGTGCCTAGGGACGAACAGGTCGTCCAGCGTGTGCTCCTGTGCAGCAATGGCAACAGGCGGCGGCGAAGCGAATCGAGTGTTCATTTAATTACCGGTTGGAATTCAATGAATAATTCTTGAATTAAAATCGGCCAATTAACCAGGGCTCCGAGGTTGATCGGCTTGTCGCGATCCTAGAAGTTCGTCGAAGTGGCTGTGCGGCTGTTTTGGAGTGTTATTACATTAAGATATACATATTTCCGATCTCAACTACCCAGTTTGGATGATTTGAGGTACCCCAACAATGATTTTGAATAGTTTGCGGAGAAATTGACGGTCGAATTTACCGATGGAAGCCGCGGAAAGGGCTGTTGCAAGTTGCGCCGTGTATCTCGCGCAGGCTGAAGCGGGTTGCGATATTCCGCGGAATCACTCCGAAGGCCTTATTTTTGTAAGTCTTAGGTTTTAAAAATTGTCCAGAATCGGCGTTTTCTCTGATCCGCGTTCAATCGCAGGTCCTCAAGCCGAAAGGGATCGAAAGCGCGGCAGTTGAAAAATAATTGAATTGGATGCAGTATTTGTCGGCATTGATATCCACTCCGAAAGGTGCATATGCTCAACGACATTCTGTTACCCGACGTTGTTCTCCGGCAATGCGAAAGCTATTGGGAGTCCGATCTCCATGGCAATTCAGAAGGCAGATCGGCCAATGCTTTTTATTTCGGCAATAGAGAATGGGCGCAGGAGTATTTCGACGCCTGCCACCGCGACGCGCATTTCAAAAGCCGCTGGCTGGCTGCGGGCGGAGGTGATTGGACCGGCAAGGTCGTGATCGATCTGGGCTGCGGTCCCGGCAATGTCTTTGCCACCGTGGGCGGCGAACCCAGGCTGCTGCTGGGCGTCGATGTGGCGGGCGGTTCGCTGGCGCTGGCATCCCGCATCGGCTACACGGCCGTGCTGGCCGATGCGGCGCGAACACCGTTTCGCTCGGCCATTGCCGATATCGTGGCCATCAATGCGTCCCTGCACCATTGCGACGACATGGCGGCGGTGCTGCGCGAAGGCGCGAGGCTGGTCAGGCCGGGAGGATTGCTCATCACCGACCACGACCCGCAATTGACCGCCTGGGACTACAAGGGCGTTGCCAGGCTTCTTTGGGATGCGCGGCTATGGATCTACCGCTGGATCCGCCATGGCTTTCACAAGAGCGACACGCAGCAGACGTGGGGGCTTCGGACCGAAATCCACCACAAGCCGGGGGACGGGGTCACGCCGGAATTCTTCAGGGCAACGCTCGAGCCGCTGGGCTTCGAGGTCGATGTCCATGCGCACAACCACCAGATCGGGGCCGAGGCGTTCGAGGGCCAGGTCGGGCCGGCACAGTGGAAATACCGCCTCGGCAACCTGCTGTCGGGGCGCGATCCCAAGGCGGCTGCGAGCGCGCTGTCGCTCATGTGCATCGCGCGCCGCGGCGCGCAGGGGCCTGAGCTGCCCTAGTTACCGCCTGCTACCTGGCCGAATGGCCGTGCAGATGCCCAAAAAAGGCGCTGCACGGCTTTCTTGCGTCTGTGCTATTCACAAAAGTCGCAAAAAATAGTTCAATTTAGAAACTAATTGCGGCTTTCGCGCGTATGTCATTGCTGACAAGGCGCTTGCACGGCCTCGTACGCAGCTTGGCGTCCTCGACTCGCAGGGAACCAAGGGGCGTGAGGTACCACGTGAAATACGCAAAAAATCAGGGGGAAAAAATTGGGCCACGCATTGATTGTTGAAGACGACGAAGACGCCGCGCGCATGATCGCCGCCCTGGTCGTGCGCGAGGGCCACATGGTGATGTGCGCCCATTCGCTCGAGGCGGCCCGCCGCCTGATCGCAATGCAGCCGCCCGATCTGCTGCTGCTCGATCTCCATCTTCCCGACGGCAGCGGGTTCGACCTGCTGGCCGGTCCCGAGGTCCAGGACGACACGATGCTGGTGCTCATGACCGGGCAGGCGAGCCTGGAGACTTCCATTCGCGCGCTGCGCCTGCGTGCGGCCGACTACCTGGTCAAGCCGATCAACCCGCAGCACCTGAAGGGCCTGCTGTCCCGGCTGATCGCGCCCTCGCAGTTGCGCGCGGAACTCGACGAAGTCCAGGACCGCTGGCGCGAGACCGGCCGTTTCGGGCACCTGATCGGACGGTCGCAGGAAATGCAGCGCGTGTATCGCCAGATGTCGCGTGTGGCCGGCACCGCGGTGAGCGTGTTCATCCATGGCGAGAGCGGCACCGGCAAGGAACTGGTCGCGCGCGGCGTGCACGACCTGAGCCGCCGGCGCGACCAGCCCTTTCTGGCGGTCAACTGCGCGGCACTCTCGCCGCACCTGATCGAGAGCGAGATCTTCGGCCACGAGCGCGGCAGCTTCACCGGCGCCGAGCGGCAGCACCAGGGCTTTTTCGAGCGGGCGCACGGTGGCACGCTGTTCCTGGACGAAGTGACGGAAATGCCGTTCGAACTGCAGGCCAAGCTGCTGCGCGTGCTGGAAACCGGCACCTTCACGCGCGTCGGATCGACGCAGGTGCAGCAGACCGACGTGCGCATCATCGCGGCGACCAACCGCGACCCGGCCGAGGCGGTGGCCCGCGGCAAGCTGCGCGAAGACCTGCTCTACCGGCTTCATGTCTTTCCGATCGGGCTGCCGCCGCTGCGCGAGCGCGGCGACGACATTGCGCTCATTGCCCGCAGCTTCCTGCAGGAACTGCATCTGGCCGAAGGCGGCGCGTCGCGCTTCAGCCCGGCGGCGCTGGAGGGGCTGCGCGCGTATCCCTGGCCGGGTAACGTGCGCGAACTGCGCAACGCGGTGCAGCGCGCATGGGTCATGACCACAGGTCCGGAAGCAGGGGAGGAATGGCTGCCGCCTGCAACCGCCGCACCGGCCCGCTTTCCGCGGCCGCAGCCGGCGCTGTCTTCGCGCGCGACCATGGCGGGCTTCGACGACACCGCGCCCGGCTCCCTGGAGCCGGGTGGCGGCGAAGTGGTCGTGGAGGTCGGCACGCCGCTCGCCGACGTGGAGCGGCGCGTGATCCTTGCAACTTACGAGAGCTGCGGGCGCAACAAGGAGCGCACCGCGGGGATGCTCGGCATCAGCATGAAGACGCTGTACAACCGGCTAAAGGAGTACCGGGTGTGAAAGACTGCCTGGTTTGCATCGGCTCTCGAAGCTGATCTTTCGCTCCGTCCCTCTTCGTCTCTTCCAAGGACTGCTCCATGACCGAAGCTGCCGTTGACCAAGCGCTCGCCGAGGCGCACCGACGCTTCGCCGGAGACAACCCCGCGAGCAAGGCCCGCTTCGACGAACAGGCGCGCTACATGCCGGGCGCCAACACGCGATCGGTGCTGTTCTACGCGCCGTTTCCGCTCACCATCGCCAAGGGCGAGGGCGCCGCGCTCTGGGACGCCGATGGCCATCGCTATACGGACTTCATTGCCGAGTACACGGCCGGCGTCTACGGCCACTCGGCGCCCGAGATCCGCGAGGCGGTCGTCGAGGCGATGCAGAGCGGCATCAACCTCACGGGCCACAACCTGCTTGAAGGCCGGCTGGCAAAGACCATCTGCGAGCGCTTTCCGCAGATCGAGCAGTTGCGCTTCACGAACTCGGGCACCGAGGCGAACCTGATGGCGCTCACAGCCGCGCTGCACTTCACAAGGCGACGAAAGATCGTGGTGTTCACGGGCGGCTATCACGGCGGCGTGCTCGGTTTCGGCGACAAGCCGCTGCCGACCACCGTGCCGTTCGACTTCCTTGTGCTGCCCTACAACGACGCGCAGCTTGCGAGCGAAGAGATCGACAAGTACGGCCCGGAAATCGCCGCCATCCTGGTCGAACCGATGCAGGGGGCGAGCGGATGCATCCCGGGCGAGCTCGATTTCTTGCAGGCGCTGCGCGACGGTGCCACGCGGGTCGGTGCGCTGCTGGTCTTCGACGAAGTCATGACCTCGCGCCTTGCGCCGCACGGGCTGGCCAACAAGCTGGGCATCCAGTCCGACCTCACCACGCTGGGCAAATACATCGGCGGCGGCATGTCGTTCGGTGCCTTCGGCGGGCGCGCGGACGTGATGGCGCAGTTCGATCCGCGCACCGGCGCGCTCGCGCATTCGGGCACCTTCAACAACAACGTGATGACGATGGCGGCGGGGTATGCGGGGCTCACGAAGCTGTTCACGCCCGAGACGGCCGGCGCGCTGGCCGAACGTGGCGAGGCGATGCGTGCGCGGCTGAACACGCTGCGCGCGCAAGAGGGCGTGGCCATGCAGTTCACCGGCGTCGGCTCGCTGATGAACGCGCATTTCGTCAGTGGCGAAGTACGGCGTGTGGGCGATCTGGCCGCGGTCGACGGGCGCCTGCGCCAACTGCTGTTCTTCCACCTGCTGGGCCAGGGCATCTACACCTCGCCGCGCGGCTTCGTCGTGCTCTCGCTGCCGGTGACGGATGCGGACATCGATGGCTACGTCGCGGCCATCGGCAGCTTCATCGGCGAGTACCGGGCGCTTATGCCTGGCGCGGAGTAGCCACGCCCAGCAGTTCGTGCAGCCGCGTGCTGGTGGTCGTGTACTGCAGCGGCACCGCCTTGCCCGGGAACACGATGGCGGTGGCGCCCCAGGCCGCCAGCGTGGCTTCGTGGAAGCCGCAGACGATGAGCTTTTTCTTGCCCGGGTAGGTGTTGATGTCGCCCACAGCGAACACGCCGCGCTCGCGGGTTTCGTACTTCTCGGTTTCGACCGGCACCTGCTTGCGCTCCAGTTCCAGGCCCCAGTCGGCGATGGGGCCGAGGCGCGGGGAGATGCCCAGGCACGCGACCAGCGCATCGAGCGGCAGGTCGACGGTGGTGGCGTCGGGCGTGGTGATCTGCAGTTGCTTGCCGTCGAAGGCGGTCGGCTGGCCGACCTCGAAGGCCAGCTTGCCCGCAGCCACGAGGGCGCGCATTGCGGCGATGTTCGCCTCGTCGGCCTGGAAGCCGTCGCGGCGGTGGACCAGCGTGACCTGCCTGGCGATGGCAGTGAGCGCGATGGCCGTTTCGAGTGCAATGTCGTCGCCGCCGTTCACCACCACCGTCTGCCCCGCAAAGCGGTCCAGCGATTCGGGGTGATAGAAAAGCGAAGTGCCTTCGAACTGTGCGATGCCCTCGATCGTGATGCGCTTGGGCACGAAGGCCCCGACACCGGCCGCGATGAACACCGTCTTCGCGAGGAAAGCCCTGCCGGCCGAAGTGGTCAGCAGCAGGCGCTCGTCGGCTTGTCGCTCCAGCGTGGCGACCTGCTCGCCGAAATGAAACTGCGGTTTGAACGGCGCCACCTGCGCGAGCAGCGACTGCGCAAGCTCGCGCCCGCTGGTCACCGGCGTGCCGGGAATGTCGTAGATCGGCTTGTCGCCATAGAGCGCCACGCACTGGCCGCCCGCGGCGGGCAGTGCATCGACGATGTGGCAGGAGATTTCAAGCAGGCCCAGCTGGAAGGCCTGGAACAGCCCGACAGGGCCGGCACCGACGATCAGCGCGTCGGTTTCGATGGGGACGGGCAGGGCGCTCAGCGCACCAACTCCCCGACCTTGTCCGTCTTGTCTTTCCAGTCGTCCGCGTCGGGCAGGGCGGGCTTGCGCTTGGTGATGCTCTTCCAGCCATCGGCCAAGGCCAGTTCGGCATTGATCTTGATGAAGGCGATCTGGTTGGCCGGGAGGTCTTCCTCGGCGTAGATCGCATTGACCGGGCACTCGGGAATGCAGACCGCGCAGTCGATGCATTCGTCCGGGTCGATCACCAGCATGTTGGGACCTTCGCGGAAGCAGTCGACGGGGCAAACGTCCACGCAGTCGGTGTATTTGCAACGGATGCAGGCTTCGGAAACGACGTGGGTCATTTGTTTTTTAACGTCAGTTTGATCGGGGAAAACCCCAGATTTTAGGCCTTTGCGGCGGCGGGCTGCACGAGCACGGCAGCAGCGGTCTTGTGGGTGGCCGTATCGACCAGCACCAGCGAGCCCAGGGCGCGCGATTGCGTGAAGGGCAGCACGGCCAGCGGCTGCTGCAGCGCAAGCACCACATCGCCGATGGAATTGGCTTCCAGCTGCGTCGTGGGTTCCGATTCGAGCGTGGTGATGTTCACGCGATCGACGATGCGCGCCACCTTCGCCTTGACCCAGCGATGGCCCTGCAGCGCCCAGTACACACGGCCCGCGACCAGCGGCTCGTCGTCCAGCCAGGCCACGGTGGCGGTGATCTCGCGCACCGGCTCGAAGGCGCCGGGCGCCAGCAGCCAGTCGCCGCGCGACACATCGACCTCGCGGTCGAGCACGATGCCGGCGCTGTGGCCCGCATGCACCGACTTCGGCTGGCGCGTGTGGCTCAGCACCTGCGCGACGGTGGCGGTCTGGTTGCTCGGCAGCACGGTCACGCGCTGGCCCGGCTCCACATGGCCCGAGGCCACGCGGCCCCAGAACACACGGCGGCCCTGCGAGGTGTCGGCGGAGGACGAGAACTTCTCGACCCACTGCACCGGGAAGGCGAAGGGCACGGCCTCGTCCTGCACCGTGACCGGCAGGTCTTCGAGCAGTTCGAGCAGGCTGGGGCCTTCGTAGCCCACCCAGTCGGCATGGCGCGTGGCCACGTTCCAGCCCTTGAGCGCGGAGATCGGCACGATGCCCGCCACCTGCACGCCGGCCGCTTCGGCAAAGGCGTTCAACGCGGTCGAGATGCGCTCGAAGGCAAGGCCCGCGTCGGCGATGGCATCGAGCTTGTTGACCGCGAACACGATCGACTGCACGCGCAGCAGGTTGGCCAGCAGCGTGTGGCGGCGCGTCTGCGGCAGCAGCTCGCGCTTGACCACGGTGCCGTCTTCCACTTCGGCGGCCCAGGCCAGCTTGGTCGCGTCGACCAGCACCACGGCGGCATCGGCGGCCGAGGCGGCGGTGACCATGTTGCGGGTGTACTGCTCATGGCCCGGCGCATCGCCGATGATGAATTTGCGCTTGGCGGTCGAGAAGTAGCGGTAGGCCACGTCGATCGTGATGCCCTGTTCGCGCTCGGCCGAGAGGCCGTCGGTCAGGAGGGCCAGGTCGGTTTCGCCGCCGCGCTGCACGCCGGCCAGCTGGTCCTGCAGCACCGTCTTGCTGTCCACCAGCAGGCGGCCGATCAGCGTGCTCTTGCCGTCGTCGACCGAGCCGCAGGTGATGAAGCGCAGGGCGGTGCCGGTGTCGCCGTGCACGGCGAGTTCGTTGGGGGTGGCTGTCGTCGCGCTCATCAGAAGTAACCGTCTTTCTTTCGTTTTTCCATCGAAGCTTCGGAGGTCATGTCGTCCATCCGGGTCGCGCCGCGTTCGCTGACGTCGACCGTCAGCGTTTCCAGCACCACGTCGCCCGCATCGGCCGCGAGGCTTTCGACCGGGCAGGTGGTCGTGATGTCGCCCACGGTGCGAAAGCGCACGTCGCGCACCTGCACCGTTTCGCCGTCGCGCGGCGGGGTGAGTTCGGTCACCGGCACCAGGAGGCCCCGGCGCTCGACCACTTCGCGCTTGTGCGTGTAGTAGATCGAAGGGAGGCCCACATGCTCGCGCTCGATGTACTGCCACACATCCAACTCGGTCCAGTTCGAGATCGGGAACACGCGGAAGTGTTCGCCGGGGGCCAGGCGCGTGTTGAACAGCGTCCATAGCTCGGGCCGCTGGTCCTTGGGCTGCCATTGGCCGAAGGAATCGCGGTGCGAAAAGATGCGCTCCTTGGCGCGGGCTTTTTCCTCGTCGCGGCGGGCGCCGCCGATCAGCGCGTCGAAGCGGAATTCTTCAATCGCTTCGAGCAGCGTGACCGACTGGTGCGCGTTGCGTGATTCGCCGGGGTGCGCCAGACGCACGGTGCCGCGCTTCATCGAATCCTCGACGCTGCGCACGATGAGTTCGGCGCCCAGCTCCTTGGCGCGCTGGTCGCGGTAGGCCGTCACTTCGGGGAAGTTGTGGCCCGTGTCGATCATCAGCAGCGGGTAGGGAATGCGGCCGGCGCCAAACGCCTTCTCCGCGCACTTCAGCAGCACCAGCGAGTCCTTGCCGCCCGAGAACAGCAGGGTGGGGCGCTCGAAGGCGGCCGCCACTTCGCGCAGGATGAAGATGGTTTCCTCTTCCAGCGCATCGAGGTGCGTGTTGGACAGGTGCGCCGGTGACAGCAGCAGTTCGGTTTCGGTACGGGCGTTCATCGGGTTGGGGCTGGATTCAGGGGATCGGTGAGGCGTTGGCGCTCAGTGCGCGATATGCAGTCCGCACTCGCGGTTGTCTTCGCCCTTGGTCGGGTCCACGTAGTCGAAGTTGTTGGGGAGGCCATGCGCCGTGCAGTACTCGTACAGCTCCTTGGACGACCAATGCAGCAGCGGCGCGACCTTGATGAGGCCGTCCGGATTGACGCTGACCGGGTCCATCTGCGCGCGCACCGCCGTGTCGGTCGCCCGCAGCGCGGTGAACCAGACCTTCGGCGCCGTCTCGCGCAGCGCGCGGGCGAAAGGCTCCAGCTTCACCTCTTCGGTGAAGGCGGCGTGGCGCGGATCGTCCAGCGCCGGTGTCGGGCCTTCCACTGCTTCGCGGTGCGCACGCGAGCGGCGGGGCAGGTAGATGTGCAGGTCCAGGCCCAACTGCTTCGTCACCTCGTCGGCAAAGCGGTAGGTGGCCTCGGTGTTGTAGCCGTTGTCCATCCAGATCACTGGCACATCGCGCTTGGCGCGCGTGACCATGTGCAGGATCACCGCCTCGAACGGGCGGAAGTTGGTGGTGATGATCGAAGGCTGGCCCAGGCCGATCGCCCAGTCCACCAGGCCTTCGGCGTTGCGGCCGAGGTCGGTGTTGATGCGTGCGAGGTCAATGCTCATGTCGGGTTCCGATGCGGTCTCAGTTGCCGGCCACGAAGTGCGGTGCGGTCTTGACCGCATCGCCTTGGTAGAAGGCAGAGAAGCGGTCGAACTGGCGCTGCGCGTCGGAGGCGTCCACGCCTTCCTTCAGCACGGCGCTGGAGAAACCGGTGCGTTCCATCTGCACCAGCTGGTCGATCAGCACATCGCCCGTGGCGCGGATGTCGCCCGTGAAGCCCAGGCGGCGGCGCAGCAGGAAGGCCTGGCTGTACGCGCGGCCGTCGGTGAACTTCGGAAAGTTGAGGTCGATGCGCTCGATGTCCGCCAGGCACATCTCGATGGCGAGCGGGTCGGCATCGTTGGCCAGTTGCAAGACCTTCGGGTCGCCGTCGTCGATGTGTTCTTCGGCCGAGAGGATGTTCAAAGTCCGGTTCATGCTGCTTCCTCCACCTTGAATCGCGCACCGTTGGCCGCGGCCTTGAACGGATCGGGTCCGACGCGGCGCAATGTGTCGATGAAGGTCTCACCCGACGAACGCGTGTCGCGGTAGGTGGTGAGCACGGCCTCGATCACACCCGGCACTTCGGCGGCCGAGAACGAGGGGCCCACGGCCTTGCCGGCCACGGGCGCGCCGCTGAGCGCGGAACCGTCGGAGCCGCCCAGCGACACCTGGTACCACTCCTTGCCGTCCTTGTCGACGCCCAGGATGCCGATGTGGCCGCTGTGGTGATGGCCGCAGGAGTTGATGCAGCCGCTGATGTGCAGGTCGATCTCGCCCAGGTCGTCGAGTTCGTCGAGGTCCTGGTAACGCTCGGTGATCGCTTCGGCGATGGGGATGGAGCGCGCATTGGCCAGCGAGCAGAAATCGCCGCCGGGGCAGGCGATCATGTCGGTCAAGAGGTGCACGTTGGCGCTGGCGAAACCGGCGGCGCGTGCTGCGAGCCACAGCGCATGCAGATCTTCGGCGTGCACCCAGGGCAGCACCACGTTCTGGTCGTGCGTCACGCGGGCTTCGCCGGCGGAGAAGCGGTCGGCCAGTTCGGCGAGCGTGTCGAGCTGGTCGGCCGAGGCATCGCCGGGCGCCTGCTTCAGGCGCTTGAACGACAGCGTGACGGCGCGCAGCGCGGGGTTCTTGTGCGGCGCCACGTTGCGGGCGAGCCAGCGGGCGAACTGCACGTCGTCGGCGGCCTGGGTGCGCAATTCGGCGTCGGTTTTCTCGGCGCTCTGCAGCACGCGGGTGGCCAGCGTCGGCGGCACGAAGGAGGCGGCCACGCGGTCGTACTCTTCCTGCGTGATGGTGTGCGGTGCGCCGTCGTGCTCGAGGATCTGCTTGTACTCGGCCTCGACGTCGTCGATGTAGCGCTGGCCTTCGGCCTTCACCAGGATCTTGATGCGCGCCTTGTAGATGTTGTCGCGGCGGCCATAGCGGTTGTAGACACGGATCACCGCTTCGAGGTAATTCATGATCTGCTGCCACGGCAGGAACTCGCGCAGCACCGTGCCGATGATGGGGGTGCGGCCCATGCCGCCGCCCACCTGCACGCGAAAGCCGATCTCGCCGGCTTCGTTCTTCACCACATGCAGGCCCACGTCGTGCCAGCCGGTGGCGGCGCGGTCTTCGGTGGCGCCGGTGATGGCGATCTTGAACTTGCGCGGCAGGAAGGCGAACTCGGGGTGCAGCGTGCTCCACTGGCGCATGATTTCGGCGAACGGACGCGGATCGGCAATTTCGTCGACGGCGATGCCGGCGCGCTCGTCGCTCGTGATGTTGCGGATGCAGTTGCCGCTGGTCTGGATGCCGTGCATGTCGACCGAAGCCAACAGGTCCATCACGTCGGCCGACTTGGACAGCGGAATCCAGTTGTACTGGACGTTCTGGCGTGTCGAGAAGTGGGCGTAGTGGGTCGGGAGCTTGTGGCTGCCCATGCCGCCCTGGATTTCGAGTGCCTTCCGGTAGACCTCGGCTTCCGGCTCGTCGTATTCGCGAGCGATGCGGGCCAGCACACGGATCTGGCGGCTCGACAGCTCGCCGTAGGGCACGGCCACGCGCAGCATGGGCGCGTAGCGCTGCACATACCAGCCGTTCTGCAGGCGCAAGGGGCGGAACTCGTCTTCGGGCAACTTGCCCTTCTGCCAGCGCTCCAGCTGGTCTCTGAACTGGGCGGCCCGTTGGTGGACGAACTGGCGATCGAATTCTGTGTATTGGTACATCGTGCGTGTGTGTGTCTTGAGGAAGTGCGGTGCCGAACGTGAAACGGGGCGCCCCAGCAAGAAGCCGAGATTCTGAAAGCGGGCCTTATGGAAGCAAACTATTTTTTGGTTCGCGCTTTATGCGGATAAGCTAATTCATCAATGGCCATGCGGGTTTGCGGGCGGTTGGATGCTTATTCTGGATAAGGCCGGCGGGTGGGAAATGGTCGCCGGACCTGGGATTCTAGGAATTGGTGGGCGGGTGTTGGGCTCTGGGTTCTTTTGAGGCAATTGGCCTGGTTTTCTTTCCGAGGCCGGGACTCGCCCCGGCGGGCGACCTACTTTTCTTTGCTTCGCCAAAGAAAGGTAGGCAAAAGAAAGGCGACCCCACTGTCTGCGACCCCTTCGCTGCGCTACGGGGCAACCTGCGGTGCTCGCGTTTCGCGGGGTCTCGCAGAACTCGCCTTCGGCTCAGACAGCTGCGAGCCCTGATCCGCGAAACGCTGCGCTCCTCGGCGCAGCCAGAGGGGTGGAGACCACACGGGCCTTTGCTGCGCTCGGCCTCTGGTTTCAGCCGAGCCTTCGCTGCGCTCGGCCGCTGGACTTGCTCCTTCCCCCTCTGGGGGAAGGCTGGGATGGGGGCAGGCAGAGCGCTCGATAGCTACGCCGCTGACCCTCACCCCAACCCTCTCCCCGAGGGGAGAGGGAGTAATACGGGCCGAGCAAAGCGATGGCCCGCATTGCGTCGAGCGCCGAGCGCAGCGATGGCGCGTCGGTCCCCAAGCCCTTCTGTATGCGCCGAGGAGCGGAGCGTTTCGCGGATCAGGGCTCGCCCTTGTTTGAGCGCAGTGAGTTTGGGCGAGACCCCGCGAAACGTGAGCACCGCAGGTTGCCCGAAGCGAAGCGGAGGGACGCAGACAGCAGGGTCGCCTTTCTTTTGCCTACCTTTCTTTGGCGAAGCAAAGAAAAGTAGGTCGCCTGCCGGGGCGAGACCCGGCCTCGGAACTCAAAAAGAAAAGCTCAACGCAACATGGAAGACATAGCCGAACAGCAGTTCAACATCCGCACAGCCGCCTCCACCGTATCGGCAGTGAAGCGCAGAGTGACGCCATCAACCCGCTCGAACATAGGCCACTGGCAGAACAGATCAGCCATCATCGGCGACTGGGTGCGCAAGGTAACGACCTGCGGCCCCTCGAAGACCAGCGGACTCGCATTGCCGCGCGCAGCCAACGCTGCAGCCACCCCGGCCCGGATCGCCCTGCGCGATGCCTCAGGCGAAAGCGAAACGCCGCTGTTGAAGCCCGTCGCCTTCTTGGTCTCCACGAAGGTCGCATGCGGAAACAGCGCCCGGTTCTCGTCGATGAACACATCGTCGCCACTGCCCATCACCACCGGCACGCCGTACTCGCCAGCCAGCGCCCCGTAGAGCCCGGCCTCGCCCAACTCATGCTCGCCGAGCCGGATGCTTGCAAATGCAAAGCTGTTGATCGTGTGCGCAAGAATGCCGCGCCCCTGCGAACGCGAGTGGTAGCCGACCATGCAGACCGCTTCCACGCCTTCTTCCTCCACGCCCGCCACCATGCTCAGGTAGCGCGGCTTGCCTTGCACGACACGCGCACGCGCATCGAGCACATCGGGCGGCATGTTGCGAAAGCCGCCGTGCGAGTCGTTGACCAGCACCTCGGTGGCGCCCGCATCGAAGGCGCCGGCAATCGCCGCGTTGGCCTCCTGCGCCATCAGCAGGCGGGCGCGCTCGTACTCGGGGTTGCCTGCCCGCGTCTGCTCGTGGTGATAGACGCCCGCAACGCCTTCGATGTCGGTGGAGATCAGGACTTTCATGGGAGGACGCACGACTGCGCGAAAGAAGAAAGGGTGGAAGGCGGCAGCACCTCGGACAAAGCCGCCCGATGATTGCCGTCGCGGCCCGTCACGGCCGTGGCGCGCCAGAGCGCATGAAGAATCGCCTGCTCGGTGCTGTCGGCCGCGGCCTGGAACAAACCGTCGAGCAGCCCGTCGTGCACCATCGCGATGGTCGGCATCGGGCGGTCGACGCGGTCGGGCACGGTGTAGGCGGTGGAGAAGGCCAGCACGATGTCGCCGCTGCCATGGCCGAAGACCGAGCCGGTGCGCGCCAAACCCGCGCCTGCGCGCAGCGCCAGGCGGCGAAGCTGACGCGCATCGAGCGGCGCATCGGTGGCGACGACGATGATGATCGAGCCCTTCTCGGGCTCCCTGCATTCGGGTGTGTTCTGCGCGGCCAGCCGCTCGCCGACCGCGTGTCCGGCCAGCACCAGCTGCGGCTGGCGCCCGTAGTTCGCCAGCACCAGCGTGCCCACCGTATGCACCTCGCCGCAAGGCGACGACACCCGCCGCGAGGCACTGCCGATGCCGCCCTTGAACTGGAAGCTCGACATGCCGCGCCCCGCGCCGACCGAGCCTTGCGCGAAATCGGCGCCGGCGTTCTCGAGCGCACCCAGGTAGTCGGCCTCCGTCACCGCCAGCCGCTGGATGTCGTTGAGAAAGCCGTCGTTGCACTCGAACACCAGCGGATTCACCGTCGGTAGCGACCGGCCGCTCTCGGGGTTGGACGCGAGGCAATGCCGGATCTGCGCCGTCGCCACCGTGCCGACCGAAAAGGTGTTGGTCAGCGCGATGGGCGTCTCCAGCACGCCGAGCTCTTCGAGCTGAACCAGTCCGACGCTCTTGCCGAAGCCGTTGATCACCACGGCCGCGGCCGGCACCTTGTCGCGGAACGGGTCCCTCGCGTGTGGACGGATCACCGTCACGCCCGTTTGCACGGGGCCGTCGTCCAGCGTCCGGTGGCCGACCGTGACGCCTTCGACGTCGGTGATGGCGTTGCGCGGGCCCTGGAGCAGGGTGCCGATGTAGGGCAGGGTGTTCGTCGATGCCATGAAAAACCGGTTACTCGCGGTCGATCTTCGGATCGAGCGCATCGCGCAATGCATCGCCCAGCAGGTTGAAGGCGAGAACGGTGAAGAAGATGGCGAGGCTCGGGAACAGCGCCACGTGCGGCGCATTCACCATGTCGGCGCGTGCCTCGTTCAGCATCGCACCCCATTCGGGCGTCGGCGGCTGCGCGCCCATGCCGAGGAACGACAGGCTGGCGGCCGTGATGATCGAGGTGCCCACGCGCATCGAGAAGTACACGACGATGGAGGAGATCGTGCCCGGCAGGATGTGCCGCACGATGATGGTCCAGTCCGATGCGCCGATGCTGCGCTCGGCCTCGATGTAGGTCTGCTGCTTGAGCACCAGCGTGTTGCCGCGCACCAGGCGCGCGAAGGCCGGCACGCTGAACACCGACACCGCCACCACCACGTTGGTCATGCTGCTGCCGAGGATGGCGACCACGCCCAGCGCCAGCAGGATGCCGGGGAAGGCGAACAGCACGTCCGAGATGCGCATCACGATGCGGTCCCACCAACCTTCGTAGTAGCCCGCCAGCAGGCCGAGTGCCGTGCCGATGAAGCCGCCCACCAGCACCGAAAGAAAGCCGGCCGCCAGCGAGATGCGCGCACCCATCAGGATGCGGCTGAAGATGTCGCGGCCCAGCGGATCGACGCCGAACCAGTGCGTGGCCGTCGGCCCGCTGTTGAGCATGTCGTAGTCGAAGAAATTCTCTGCGTCGAAGGGCACGATCCACGGTGCGAACACCGCCACCAGCACCAGCAGAAGCACGAAGGCCGCAGCCACGATGCCCACCGGCTGCTTCTTGAAGCGGCGCCAGCACTCGTCCCAAGGCGTGCGGACCTTGCCCGCGGTTTGAATCGCCGCCACGGGCGGGTCGATGGTTTCGGCAGGCACGCCGGAAGCTTGCGTCATGTCGGCTGCCTCACTTGTAGCGAATGGTCGGGTTGATGTAGCCATACAGCACATCCACCACCAGGTTGATCAGAATGAATTCGAGCGAGAACAGCAGCACCAGCGTCTGGATGACGGGGTAGTCGCGCATCTGCACCGAATCCACCAGCAGCCGGCCCAGGCCCGGCCAGTTGAAGACCGCTTCCACCACGATGGAGCCACCCAGCAGGAAGCCGAACTGCAGGCCCATCATCGTGACGACGGGAATCAGCGCATTGCGCAGGCAATGCTTGAAGATCACGCTGCGCTCGCGCACGCCCTTGGCGCGCGCGGTGCGCACGAAATCTTCCTGGATCACCTCGACGAACGACGCCCGCGTGAAGCGCGCCATCACGGCCGCCACGGCTGCGCCCAGCGTGATCGAGGGCAGGATGTAGTGCTTCCAGCTGTCGGCGCCCACGGTGGGCAGCCAGCCGAGACCGACGGAAAAGATCTGCATCAACAGCATGCCGAGCGCGAACGCTGGAAATGAAATGCCCGACACCGCGAGCGTCATGCCCAGCCGGTCGGGCCACTTGTTGCGGTAGACGGCCGAGACGATGCCGATGCCCATGCCGAAGATCACCGCCCACACCATGCTGGTGATGGTCAGCATCACCGTCGGGAAGAAGCGCTCGCCGATCTCCACCGACACCGGACGCCGCGTGCGGATCGAGGTGCCGAAGTCGCCTTGCAGCATGTGGCCGAAGAAGCTCACGAACTGTTGCGGCAGAGGCCTGTCGAGGCCCAGCTCCTGGCGCACCATCGCCACGGTCTGCTCGTCGGCCTCCTGGCCGGCGGCAAGACGCGCCGGGTCGCCAGGCAGCATGTGGACGAACAGGAACACCAGCACAGCCACGATGAGCAGCGTCGGGATCAGGCCCAACAGGCGTTTGAGAAAGTAATTCAGCATGGGATGCAAAGGGCGCCAACCCGTTCATGCCGAGCCGGTCGAAGCACTGCGCAAGGCTTCGACCGGCTCGGCCCGAACGGTTGTTGGTCAGTTCCTCAATTGGAGACAGCGATGGCGTCGACGTTGATGTTGCCGTCGGGCATCACGAACACGCCGGACAGGCGCTTGGCGTGGGCCGAGAGGTTCTGCTCGGTGACCAGCGGAATGCGCGGCAAGTCCTTGGCGAGCTGTTCCTGCGCGGCCTTGTAGAGCGCGGCCTTCTCTTTGTCGTCCACCGTGACCAGCGCCTTGGCGATGTTGCCGTCGACCAGCTCGTTCTTGTAGTACGCGTAGTTGGCCAGCTTCGGCGGCCAGGCTTCCGAGGCGAACAGCGGGCGCAGCGCCCAGTCGGCTTCACCGGTGGAAGACGACCAGCCTGCGTAGTACATGCGGACCTTGGCGGTGGCCGGGTCGGCCCAGGTTTCCACCCACTCGTTGCGTTGGCCCACTTCGAGCGCCTGCACCTGCAGCTTGATGCCCACTTGCGCCAGCTGTTGCTGCACGAACTGGATCAGCTTCTGCGAGGTCGTGTTGTTGTAGTGGCTCCAGAGCACCGACTCGAAGCCGTTCGGGAAGCCTGCTTCCGTCAGCAGCTGCTTGGCCTTCTTCACGTCGTAGGGAATGGGCGCCATCTTCTCGGCGAACTTCACGCCTTGCGGCACGAAGCCCTGCGCCGGGAAGGCGTAGCCACCGAAGGCCACCTTGGAGAGCGCTTCCTTGTTGATGGCGTAGCCGATGGCTTCGCGCACCTTCGGGTTGTCGTAGGGCTTCTGCAGCACGTTGAAGCTCAGGAAGCGCGTGATGATCGAGGGCGTGGCCACCACTTCGAGCTTGTCGCTCTTCTTGAGCAGCTCGGCCTGCTCGTAGGGAATGGGGAACGCGAAGTCGGCTTCGCCGGTCTGCAGCATCGCGGCGCGCGTGTTGTTCTCGAGCACCGGCTTCCACGAGATGTTGTCGATCTTCGGATAGCCCTTCTTCCAGTAGCCGTCGAACTTCTTGCCCTTGACTGCTTCGGTCTGCTTCCATTCGACGAATTCGAAGGGGCCGGTGCCCACGGGATGGAAGCCGATGTCCTTGTTGCCCCACTTCTTGAGCGCCGTGGGCGAGATCATCGCGGCCGAGGCATGGGCCAGCGAATTGATGAAGGGGCCGAAGGGCTCCTTGAGCGTGATGCGCACGGTCGTCGGATTGACGGCCTCGACCTTGCCCACCCGGTTGAACTGCGTGTAGCGCAGCAGCTTGTTGTCCTGGTTCAGCACGCGGTCCAGCGTGAACTTCACGGCTTCGGCGTTGAAGTCCGTGCCGTCATGGAACTTGACGCCGCTGCGCAGCTTGATGGTGTAGACCAGGCCGTCCTTCGACACCTCGTAGCTCTCGGCGAGCACGTTCTGCACCTTCAGGTCCTTGTCGAACTGGAACAGGCCTTCGTAGAAGGACTTGGTGACCGCCGTGGTGATGGTGGTGTTGGTGTTGTACGGGTCCAGCGTTTCCGGCTGGTAGCCGATGGACAGCACCACGTCTTTGGAGGCCAGTGCCGTGCCCGATGCAGCCAGTGCCGCCAGGCCCAGCAGTGCGGATGCCCATCGCAGGGAGGAAGAAGATTGCTTCATGGAAGAACTCCAGTCGGTTCGTGAGAAAAAACAGGCCGGGCCTGCGGTTGGAAAAATCAGAAGGCCCCGCCGATGGCGTGGCGTGCAACGAAATGGCCGGGCGCGACCAGCACCAGCGGCGGCACGTCGGGCTCATCGCCCACTGCGCGGATAGGGCTCGGGATTTCGCCTTCGAGCAGCGCGCGTGGCTTGTGCCGGCGCGACGGATCGGCCACCGGCACCGCCGCCATCAACTTGCGCGTGTAGGCGTGCTGCGGCGCTTCGAACACGGCGCGGCGCGGGCCGATCTCCACGATCTGGCCGAGATACATCACGGCCACGCGGTGGCTGATGCGCTCGACCACGGCCATGTCGTGCGAGATGAAGAGGAATGCCACGCCCAGCTCGCGCTGCAGGTCGAGCATGAGGTTGACGATCTGCGCCTGGATGGACACGTCCAGCGCCGACACCGATTCGTCGGCGACCACCACCTTGGGGTTGAGCGCGAGCGCACGCGCGATCGCAATGCGCTGCCGTTGTCCGCCCGAGAACTCGTGCGGATAGCGTTGCGCCACTTCGGGCGGCAGGCCCACCTTCTGCAGCAGCCAGTCGACACGCTTCTGCGCCTCGGCGCCCTTGGCGATGTTGTGGATGAGCAGCGGCTCCATGATCGAGAAGCCCACCGTCACGCGCGGATCGAGCGAGGCGAACGGGTCCTGGAAGATGAACTGGATGTTCCGGCGCAGCGCCTGCAGTTCGCGCGTGGGCAGCTCGCGGATGTTCTGGCCGCCGAACTCGATCGCGCCGCTCTGGCTCTCGACCAGGCGCAGCAGCGAGCGGCCGGTGGTCGACTTGCCACAACCCGATTCGCCGACCAGCGCCAGCGTTTCGCCGGGGTACAGGTCGAAGCTGATCTTCTCCACCGCGTGCACGCGGCGCTTCACGCGGCCGAAGATGCCGCTGCGCACGTCGAAGCGGGTGACGAGGTCGCGCACGCGCAGGATCGGGCCGGCCTCTTCGCGCACGGTGGTCTGCGGCGTGGTGTCGGTGCAGGGCACGGTCTCGGGCGTGCCCTCGGTCCGCAGCAGTTCGAACTTGGCCGGGAGGTCCGTGCCCTGCATCGCGCCGAGCTTGGGCACGGCCGACAGCAGCGCCTTCGTGTACGGGTGCTGCGGCGAGGCGAACACGGTGTCGGAAGAACCCGCCTCGACCTTGTCGCCGCGGTACATCACGAGCACGCGGTCGGCGATTTCAGCCACCACGCCCATGTCGTGCGTGATGAAGAGCACGCCCATGCGCATCTCCTTCTGCAGCTCGCGGATGAGCTGCAGGATCTGCGCCTGGATCGTCACGTCCAGCGCCGTGGTGGGCTCGTCTGCGATCAGCAACTGCGGCTTGCACGAGAGCGCCATCGCGATCATCACGCGCTGGCGCATGCCGCCCGAGAGCTGGTGCGGAAAGCGGTCGAGCACATTGCGCGCTTCGGGAATGCGCACGAGTTCGAGCATGCGCAGCGCCTCGGCGCGCGCGGCTGCATTCGTTTTGCCCTGGTGGATGCGGATGGCTTCGGCGATCTGTTCGCCGGCGGTGAACACCGGGTTCAGCGAGGTCATCGGCTCTTGAAAAATCATCGCGATGTCGGCGCCGCGGATGCCGCGCATCGTGCCGTCGCGCGCCTGGGCCAGGTCGAGCACCTCGCCATTGCGGCGGCGAAACGCCATGCTGCCGCCGAGGATGCGCCCGCCGCCGTGCTCCACCAGCCGCATCAGCGCGAGCGAGGTGACCGACTTGCCCGAACCCGATTCGCCCACCACCGCGAGCGTTTCGCCATGGTCGACGTGGAAGGACAGGTGCTTGACGGCATCGACGGTGCGCTCGGAGGTCGAGAAGCGCACGGTGAGATCGTCGACGGCGAGAACGCGGCCGTCCGGCAGGGCGAGGGCAGGGGTGGACATGGAGTGCGAGGGAAAGAGAGGGGCGCGCGTCAGGCGAAGATGGCCGTCACCGGCGCTTCATCGCCGCGCGCGTGGCCGCGGTACATGCCTTCGGTGTTGAAGGCGAGGCTCAGGTTGCCGTGGCGGTCGACGGCGATCAGGCCGCCGGTGCCGCCGATGGCGGGCAGCGATTGGTGCACCACCGCGTGCGTGGCCGCTGCCAGCGTTGCGCCGCCGTAGGCCATGCGCGCGCAGATGTCGTGGGCGGCCGCGACGCGGATGAACATTTCGCCGCTGCCGGTGCAGGAGATGGCAGCGGTGCGGTCGTCGGCGTAGGTGCCGGAACCGATCAGCGGCGAATCACCGATGCGGCCGACGCGCTTGTTGGTCATGCCGCCCGTCGACGTGGCGGCGGCGAGATGGCCGTGCATGTCGAGCGCGACGGCGCCGACGGTGCCGAATTTCTTGTCTTCGTCGAGCGGCGGTGTCATCGCCGCACCTTCGTGGTCGGTGACCACGCGGCCGGTGTCGCGCACGCGGTAGAGCTGCTGGCGGCGTGCTTCCGTAGAGAAGAAGAAGGGCTCGACCATTTCGAGCCCGCGGTCGCGTGCGAAGGCTTCGGCGCCTGCGCCGGCCAACAGCACGTGCGCGCCGTCTTCGAGCACGGCACGCGCGGCGCGCACCGGGCGGCGCACGTGGCACACGCCAGCGATGGCACCGGCGGCGAGCGTCGCGCCGTCCATCACGGCGGCATCGAGCTCGTGGGTTTCCTCGTGCGTGAAGACCGCGCCGTGGCCCGCGTTGAAGAGCGGGCACTCCTCGAGCAGTTCGACGGCGAGGCAGGTGGCGTCGAGCGCGGAAGCGCCCTTGAGCAGCGCGGCCTGCGCGGCGCGCACGATGTTCTGCAGCGCGTCGTGATACGCCTGCGCTTGCGCTGTGCCGGTCGTCGCGGCGCTGATGGTGCCGGCACCGCCGTGGATGGCGATGACGGGAGTGGTTTTCTTCATCAGGAAGCTTTCTTCTTTTTTCCGGCCGCGCCGTTCAGGGCGGCGGCCTCGAATGTGGCGGCGGTGCGCGCGGCAATGCCGTCGATGCGCGACAGCCCGTTCGCGCCGTGCAGCCAGGGCCGCAGCACCTGCAGCGTGCGGCGGGCGGACTGCACCGGGTCGGGCGCCCGCAGCGCCACGGCGCTGGTCAGCGCCTCGACCAGCGCAAGCACGCTGGTCTCGCAATTGGGGCGGTAGCTGGTTTCGGTCTGGCAATAGAGCGCCACGTCGGCCAACGGCGCCATCGGCGAGGTCGGGCGGTCGGTGAGCGCGATCACGCCGCAGCCTTGTTCACGCGCGATCTGCGCGAGCATCACGGTGTCGGTCAGGTAGCGCGGAAAGGTGAGGCCGATGAACACGTCCTCGGGACCCGCATGCATCAGGGCGCGGGCCGCATGCGTGACGCCGCTCACGCCCGCGAGCAGGCGCACGTCGCGGCAACTGCTGTCCAGCCCGTGCTGCAAGAGGCCCGCAAGCCACCCGCTCGCGCCGAAGCCCGCGATATAGATCGAGCGCGCCTTGCCGATGCGCTCCACCGCGGCTTCGCAGGCGGTGTAGTCCAGCGTCTGGCGCGTGGCCTCGATGTTGCGGCGGCTCTCGTCGAGCGCGGTGGCGAACACCTCGGCCACCGTGCTGGGATGCTCCAGGTTGCCGCGCAGGCGCTCTACCGGCGCCACCAGCGATTCGAAGCCGCGCACGAGTTCGGCGCGGAAGGTGGCGTAGCCGTCGAAGTCGAGTGCACGGGCAAAGCGGTTGGCCGTGGCGACAGAGACACCCACGGCGGCCGCGAGCTCGTCGATGGGCAGCGTGGCCACTTGCAGCGGGTGCTCCAGCACGTAGTCGGCCACCTGCCGGTGCGAACGCGTCAGCCGCGGCAACGCCTGCGCAATGCGCTGGGCCACGGTGGTGCCTGGGGTGTCGACAGGGGTGCTCATGAAGGTGCGGGGGAGCCCGAAAGTGTGCTTTTTTTGAAAACTGGTTTACAAATATAAGTCAAACAAGAAAATTTTCTGTCATTTTTGATCGAGATCGCAAGTTGTGGGCCAGCCGCGAAAGGGTTCGGAAAGGCGGTGGAAGCGCGGTTTCTCCTCTGGGAACTCGTGTCCGAGTTCGCGTCAGGTTTCGCTTCTAGGTGTTTCCCCGGGGCTTCTTGCAGAGCAGTGCGGTATGCAAGCTCGCCGCTAGCGGCACATCGAATAGCCGCCAGTCTCCAGATGAAAGTGATCCCTGTGCGCCGCGTTGTAGTCGGGCCCCAGCACGCCATCGAAGAACCGGCAGGCGCCGCGATGCGCATCGCGCAGCAGCAGGTCTGCCGGTTCGCCGCTGCCGGACCAGTCCCGCTTCACGGCAATGCGCTGACCGCTGGCGAGCGTCAGGCCGGCCACGTCGAATGCATCGGCTGTCGCATGCCGGCTGCGCGGCGCGCCCGGCACCGCGCCTTCGCCGCGATTCACGTTGCGGCACGCATAGCTGCCCAGATGCTCGATGGCCACCACCGTCTGGCCGAAATGTTGCGTCGCGGCCGGCTGCAGCGCGTGCTTCTCCCACATGAAGAAGGACAGTGCCATGGGGCAACTGAGCGAAGGCGCCGTGCCGAAGCGCACGCCGGCCGCGCGCAACCGCACAGCGTTCTCGAAGCCGCAGCCTTCGCCGGTGACGCGATCAGGCAGCAGGTCGTATTGCATGCCGGTTCGCGCCAGCGCCGCGAGGCAGCGCGTGGGATCGCGGCGTGCGCGGGCGAGCTTGAAGCCGGTCAGCCAGTCGGGCTCGGCCGCCACGTCGAGCGGTGCCCACGGGTTGAAGCGTTCCGGCACTTCGACGGTGCCGCTCATCACGGCCCATGCGCCCGTGGCGAGCACGGCGCAGAACCCGAGGCCGACCCAAAGGCCGCGGCGCGATGACGCGGCAGGTATCGGAGTCATCTCGCTGCCTTCAGATGCGGCTCAGCCCGCATCCTTCTGCATGAAAACACTCAGCGGGTCTTCCGGATAACGCCCGAACCTTTCACGCCGCGCATACCCCGAGCGCGCATAGAACGACAGCGCCTCGGGCTGGCTCACACCCGTCTCCAGTCTGAACATCGCACAGCCCCTGGCCGTCGCTTCGCTTTCGAGAAAGGCCAGCACCTTGGCCGCAACGCCTTGTCCACGGTGCTCCGGCCGCACATACATCCGCTTGAGCTCGCCATACCCGGGCTCCATGACGATGGCCCCGCAGCCAACCGCCGTGCCCACTTCGTCGCGCGCAACGGCGAACAGCACATTCGCGGCGGACAGCGCCGCGATGTCGATGCCGTAGTGGGCCTCCGGCGGATAGAGCGGCTTCTGGTACGCGTCGAGGTCGTCGATGAGCTGGATGACGTCGGGTTGGTTGGGATTTTCAATCGCGATCTGCATGCGGTTGATGTTACCCAGCGACCCCCGAAAGCCCGGCTCGCGAAGGGGTTCTAGGCAGGCGTCAAGCCGAGCACCCACTGCTTGAACTGCTCCAGCGCCCCGGAGGCCGGACGGCCTTCGGGGTACGCGAAGTAGTAGCCCTGCGGCACGTCGAGGTGCCGGTCCACGGGGATCACCAGTTCGCCGGTGCGCAGTTCGTGTTCGATCAGGATGCGCGGCGCGAGGCCTACGCCCATGCCCGCGGCCGTCGCGGCGACCACCATCGTGAAGAGCTCGTAGCGCGGTCCGCGCGAGGCGTGCACCGTGTAGTCCCAGCCCTGCTGGGCATACCAGTCGCGCCATGCATGTGCGCGCGTGCTCAGGTGCACATGCCGGCAGCGCTCGAAGCCGGCTTCGTCCCACGGTCCGTTGGCGTCGCGAAAGGCGGGGCTGCAGATCGGCACCATCTGGCCCTCGGCAAAGATCAGCCCGCCGCGCGTGTTGGGCCAGAACTGGTCGCCGAAATAGATCGCCGCGTCGTATGCGTTTTCCTGGAAGGAGAAGGGCTGCGAGCGCGCCGACAGATTGACCGTGATGTTCGGATGCAGCCGGCTGAAATCGGGCAGCCGCGGAATCAGCCACTGCGTCGCGAAGGTCGGCACGACGGCCAGTTCCAGCACGAAGCCCATGTCGTGGCCGGCGCTGATCTCGAGCGTGTCGCGCCGGATCTGGTCGAGGTGCCGGCGGATGCGCGCCGCGTATTCGCGCCCGACGTCGGTGAGCGTCAAGCGCCGGCGCACGCGCGAGAAGAGGGGCACGCCGAGCCGCTGCTCCAGCATCGCCACCTGCCGCCCGACCGCGCTCTGCGTCAGCGCCAGCTCGGCCGCCGCGCGGGTGAAGCTCCCCAGCCGCGCCGAGGCCTCGAAGGCCTGCAGTGCGCCCAGGTTGGGAATGTCTTTTCTCATCGAATGCCTGTTGTCTCTTCTGTCCTGCTGCCGCAAGCACCTGCCGTGCCCGGCGGTCTCGTTGTCCGGTCCTTCCGGCGGTGCACAACGTTGTGAGTATTTAGCGTTTGTTTCGCATGCCGCCGCGACTCTATTCTGCGGCTCGACCCCGCCAACGATATGAGGAGACTTCCGATGATTGTCTTGCGCACCCGTCGCACTGCCCTGGGCATTGCACTGGCTTCCGTTCTTGGTCTGCCCACCGCCGCGCTCGCGCAGGCCGAGCAGACCGTCACCATCGGCCACGCCGGCTCGCTCACCGGCGGCGCCGCCCACTGGGGCAAGGACAACGACAACGGGGCGCGCCTTGCGGTCGAAGACCTGAACAAGCAGGGCCTCGTCATCGGCGGCAAGAAGATCAAGTTCGTGCTGCAGTCCGAAGACGACCAGGCCGACCCGAAGCAGGCCATGGTGGTCGCCAACAAGCTGGCCGACATGGGCGTCAAGGGCATGCTCGGCCACTTCAACTCGGGCGCCGCGATCCCGGCCTCGGCCGTCTACAGCCGCGCGGGCCTGCCCGACGTGTCGACCGCCACCAACCCGACCTTCACCAAGCAGGGCTACAACAACGTCTTCCGCATCCTGGCGAGCGACGACGACGTGGGCATGGCCATTGCCGACTTCACGGTGAAAGACCTCAAGGCCAGGAAGATCGCGGTGATCGACGACCGCACCGCCTACGGCCAGGGCGCGGCCGAGGTGTTCACGCGCGGCGTGAAGGGCCTGGGCGGCACCATCGTCGCGCAGGAGTTCGGCAGCGACAAGGCCACCGACTTCATGGCCATCCTCACCAGCATCAAGGCCAAGCAGCCCGACGTGGTGTTCTACGGCGGCATGGACGCGCAGGGCGGCCTGATCGCACGGCAGATGAAGCAGCTGGGCATTACCGCCAAGCTGCTGGGCACCGATGGCCTGTGCACCAACGAGGTCGCCAAGATCAGCGCAGGCGCGGTCGACGACCTGCTGTACTGCACGCGCGGCGGCAAGGAGATCGAGAAGACTTCCAAGGGTGCAGAGTTCGAGCAGCGCTACAAGGCCCGCTTCGGCGTCGAGGTGCTGACCTATGCGCCGTACCTCTACGACGCCATGATGGCGCTCGCCGCCGGCATGCGCGCGGCCAACTCGGTCGAACCCGAGGCCTACCTGCCCGCGATGCGCAAGGTGAAGTTCGACGGCGTCACCGGCGCCATCAGCTTCGATGCCAAGGGCAACCTGCAGAAGCCGGACTTCACCGTCTTCACCTACAAGGACGGCAAGCGCGTCCGAGTGGCCGGCTCCTGAACTCGGCACGCATGCGGACGCTGAACGCGGCGGAAACGGCAGCGGCGCTGCCTTACGGGGCGCTGGTCGAGGCGCTGCTGCAGATGTTCGAGCGAGAGCGCCGGGGCGAGGCGCATGCCGCGACCCGGACCTCGGTGCCGCTCGCGGGCGGCGGCGTGCTGCTGCTGATGCCTGCGGCGGACGCGCGCTTCGCAGCGCTCAAGACCGTGACCGTGCATGCAGCGAACGCCGGACTCGGATTGCCCGTGGTGCAGGGCGAGGTCACGCTGATGGACGCCGCCACCGGCGCCCGGCTGCTAGCGATGGACGGCAATGTGTTGACCGCGCGTCGCACCGCGGCGTTGTCGCTGGCCGGAGCCGCAAGGGCAGGGCGCGTTGTCGGTGGCCGCATGTTGCTGATCGGCGCGGGCGTGCAGGCGCGTTCGCATGCCGAGGCGTTTGCGGAAGTCGCAGGCGTGCGCCATCTGTGGATTCACGCGCGCACCGAAGCTCATGCCGAACAACTGGCGCAGCACATGCGCACGCTCGGCGTGGACGCCAGCGCAATCGCCGATCCGGCGCAGGTCAGCGAAAAGGCCGACGTGATCGTCGCCACGACCAATTCTTCGACACCCGTGATCCCGCCGAAGGTGCGACCGGACGCAACGGTGATCGCCGTCGGCGCCTACCGCGCCGACATGGCCGAGGTGCCGCCCGAACTCGTGCGCCGCTGCGCCGTGTTTGTGGATACGCTGGAGGGTGCGCGCAACGAGGCGGGCGACCTGATTCAGGCGGGCGTCGACTGGTCCACCGTGCAGGCCTTCGCCAACGCGGAGCCGGCAACGCAAGACCGGCCGGTGCTGATCAAGACCGTGGGGCATGCGCTGTGGGATCTGGCGGCGGCGCAACTGGCGTACACGCATCAACAGCAACGATGAACGGAAGACATTCATGCGGCGAGTGGTGATCATCGGCGGCGGGGCCATCGGCTCGGCCATCGCGTACTTTCTGACCCAGGACCCGGAGGCGGAGCCTTTCGAGGTCACGGTGGTCGAGCGCGACTTCTCGTACAAGCAGGCCTCGTCGGCGCTGTCGGCCAGTTCGATCCGCCAGCAGTTCTCCACCGCCATCAACATCGAGATGTCGCTCTACGGCATCGACTTCTTCCGGCATCTGGGCGAGACCTTGCGCGTCGGCGACGACGTGCCGGACATCGGCCTCGTCGAGCCGGGCTACCTGTACCTGGCTTCTGCTGCGGGCGTGGAGGTGCTGCGCGAGAACCACGCAACGCAGAAGGCGCACGCGGTGGACGTGGCGCTGATGACGCCCGACGAACTGAAGGCGCGCTTCCCATGGATATCGACCGAGGGCGTCGAACTCGCATCGCTGGGCCTCTCGGGCGAGGGCTGGTATGACGGCTACAGCCTGCTGCAGGCCTTCCGCAAGAAGGCCGCGTCGCAGGGGGTGCGGTACGTGCAGGCGCATGCGACGGGGCTGCGGCGCAACGGCCGCACAGTCACCGCCGTGCAGCTGGACAGCGGCGAGACGCTCGAAGCCGACATCGTCGTCAACGCCGCAGGCGCCTGGGCCGCGAAGGTGGCCGGATGGGCCGGCATCGACCTGCCGGTGCGCGGCCGACGCCGCAGCGTGTTCAGCTTCTCATGTCCCGAGACGCTGCCGGGCTGCCCGCTGATCATCGACACCTCGGGCATCTGGCTGCGCCCCGAAGGCCGCCAGTTCATCTGCGGCTTTGCGCCGCCCGAAGACCAGGACCACGACGACGCGCCGCTCGATGTCGAGTACGGCGCCTTCGACGAACTCATCTGGCCCGCGCTGGCCGAACGCATTCCCGCCTTCGAAGCCATCCGCATGACTGGCGCCTGGGCCGGCTACTACGAGATGAACGTGTTTGACCACAACGCGATCCTCGGCCTGCACCCGGACTGCGACAACCTGTTCTTCGCGAACGGCTTCTCGGGCCACGGGCTGCAGCAATGCCCGGCTGCGGGGCGCGGCATTGCGGAGCTGATCCGCTTCGGCGGTTACCGCAGCCTCGACCTTTCGCCGGTCTCGTTCGCGCGCATCCTGGACAACAAGCCCTTGCTCGAGAAGAACGTGATCTAGATGCAGCGGGGGCAGGGGCGTACCATGCCCGCCAGAAAGGTGCCCCAATGACTGCACAGACATTGATCGATACCGCCCAGGCGCTGGTCGCCGGCAACAAGGGCCTGCTCGCGATGGACGAGAGCAATGCCACCTGCAACAAGCGCTTCGCCGCGCTGGGCATTCCGCAAACGGCGGATGCCAGGCGCGACTGGCGCGAGCTGATCGTCACTGCGCCCGGCCTCGCCGGCAGCATCAGTGGCGCGATCCTGTTCGATGAAACGATCCGCCAGAAAACCAATGCAGGCAAGCCTTTCGCCCAGGCGCTGGCCGACGCGGGAATCATCCCCGGCATCAAGGTCGATACGGGCGCGAAGGCGTTGCCCGGCCATCCGGGTGAGACCGTCACCGAAGGCCTCGATGGCCTGCGCGAGCGGCTGGCCGAGTACGTCGGCATGGGCGCCCGCTTCGCCAAGTGGCGCGGGGTGATCGCCATTGGCGACGGCTTGCCCACGCGGGCCTGCATCGATGTCAACGCGCATGCGCTCGCACGCTACGCGGCGTTGTGCCAGGAGGCCGGCGTCGTGCCCATCGTCGAGCCTGAAGTGCTGATGGACGGCGACCATTCGCTCGCGCGATGCGCCGAGGTCACCGAAGAGGTCTTGCGCGAAGTGTTCATCCAGCTGAATGCGCAGGGCGTGGTGCTCGAAGGCATGCTGCTCAAGCCGAACATGGTGCTGCCGGGGCAAGGCAGCAAGACGCAAGACAGCGTGGATGCGGTGGCCGATGCCACGGTCGCGTGCCTCTTGCGTACGGTGCCGGCCGCCGTGCCGGGCGTGGCGTTTCTCTCGGGCGGGCAGTCGGCGCAACTGGCTTCCGCGCGGCTCAACGCGATGAACCTGAAGTTCAAGTCGCGCATGCCCTGGGCGCTGACCTTCTCGTTCTCGCGTGCCGTGCAGCAACCGGCGCTCGACCTCTGGAAGGGCCAGGCCGCCAACGTCGCACAGGCCCAGCAGGCGCTCGTGTTCCGCACGGGCTGCAACAAGGCCGCGCGCGGCGGCAGCTACGACGCGCAGGCCGATGCGCCTCGATGAACAGAAAGAACGAATGACTGTCCAGGATCAGTACGCGAAGAAACGCGTCTCCGCCGCCGATGCCGTGCGCCTGGTGCGCAACGGCGATCTCATCATCGTGCCGACCGGCGTCGGCGAGCCGCCGTCGTTGCTCACGGCGTTGTCCGAACAACGCCGCGATTTCCGCGACGTCAAGGTCGCGCAGATCCTCGCGATGCGCAGGTACGCCTACATCGATCCCGAGACGGTGGAGCATGTGCGGCACGTCGCGCTGTTCTTCGGCGGCGCCACGCGCGCGGGCGGGCAGGAGGGGTGGATCGATTTCATCCCCAACTACTTCTCGGAGATTCCCGCGCAGATCGAGCGCGGCCAGATCCCTGCCGAGGTGGTCTTCAGCATGGCCTCGCCGATGGACGCGCACGGCTACTTCGCGCTGAGCCTGGGTGCCGACTACACGATGGCCGCTGTTGCCAAGGCGCGCGCAGTAGTGCTCGAGGTGAACCCGAACGTGCCCTTCGCGCACGGCAACTGCCATGTGCACATCTCGCAGGTGGCCGCGCTGGTCGAAAGCGATGCGCCGGTCATGGAAGTAGGCCTCCCGAAGATCGGCCCGGTGCAGGAGGCCATCGGCAAGCACGTGGCCGACCTGATCGACGACGGCTCGACGCTGCAGATCGGCTACGGCGGCATTCCCGATGCGGTGGTGATGCAGCTCACGCACAAGCACGACCTGGGCATCCACACCGAGATGATCGGCGATGGCATCCTCACGCTGATCGAAAGCGGTGCCGTCACCAATCGGCGCAAGAACTACCTGCCCGGCAAGACCATCGCCACATTCGCGCTGGGGTCCGGCAAGCTTTACCGCTTCATGGACCGCAATCCGTCGCTGGAGATGCATCCAGTGAACTTCACCAACGACCCTGCGCTCGCGGGGTTGAACGACAACCTGATCGCCATCAACGCCACCTTGCAGATCGACCTGCTGGGCCAGTGCGGCTCAGAAAGCCTGGGGCACGCGCCGTACTCGGGCACGGGCGGACAGTCGGACTTCGTGCGCGCGGCCAATCGTTCGCGCGGCGGCAAGGCCTTCATCGTGGTGCCCTCGACGGCGAAGGGCGACACCATCTCGCGCATCGTGCCCTCGCTGTCGCCCGGGACGCATGTGAGCACGAGCAAGAACGACATCAACTATGTGGTCACCGAATACGGCGTGGCGCAGCTGCGCGGCAAGTCGGCCAAGCAGCGGGCGCAGGAACTCATCGCGATCGCGCACCCGGATTTCCGGACGGAGCTCACCGAACAGGCGAAGCGCGCGAAGCTGCTCTGATCAACTCGCCTTCGCCGCGCGCACCAATGACGGCGTGGCCTTGTAGCTCTCAGGGAACAGCTTCTTCAGGTCGTCGATCTTGGGCATGTCGTTGATCGCGATGTAGGGCTGGCTCGGGTTGAGCGTGAGGTAGTCCTGGTGGTAGTCCTCGGCCGCGTAGAAGGGCTTGGACACCTCGATGGTGGTCGCGAGCGGTTTGCCGAAGGTCTTGGCCTGGTTCAGCTGCGCGATGTATTCCTTGGCGATGCGGGCCTGCTCGGCGTTCTCGGCGAACACGGTGGAGCGGTATTGCGTGCCGGTGTCGGGGCCTTGCCGGTTCAGCTCGGTCGGGTCGTGCGCCACCGAAAAGTAGATCTGCAGCAGCTTGCCGTAGCTGATCTGCTTGGGGTCGTAGGTGATGCGCACCGATTCGGCATGGCCGGTGCGGCCCGAGCCCACTTCGTCGTAGCGCGCGGTCTTGGCGTCGCCGCCGGCATAGCCCGACACCGCGTTGCTCACGCCCTTGACGCGCTGGAACACGCCCTGCACGCCCCAGAAGCAGCCGCCCGCGAAGACGGCGGTTTCGGTTTTTGCGCTGGCCGGGGCGGCCAGGTCGGCGGTGGGGGCGGGCACGCGTCTGGCCGGTTCGGCGAAGGAGGGCACGGCATACCAGACCAGGGCTGCGGCAGCCAGTGCGCCAGCGGTGAGTGCGAGGGATTTCATGGTTTGTCCTTGAGGGGGCCTTGAGAAGGGTTGCGCCTGCAGGCAAGAAGCCGGTGGATTCGGCGACATTGCCGCCGAATCCACCGGCCGTCAATGGCGCGCCGCTTACTTCTTCATCTCGTCCTTGCCCATGCTGTCTTTCTTCATGGCGTCCTTGGACATGGAGTCCTTGGCCATCGAATCCTTCTTCATTCCGTCTTTGGCCATGGAATCCTTGGCCATCGAGTCTTTCTTCATCGCGTCTTTCGACATCGAATCCTTGGCCATTTCGTCCGCGGCAAAGGCCGAGGCGCCGGCAAAGGCCATGCAGGTTGCGAGCAGGGTTGCGGTGAGCTTGTTCATTGGAAATCCTTGAGTTGAGGTTGAGGTCTTTGCTTTCGCGTTTTTCATCGGCAGTTCAGGCGTCGCAAACGACGCCTCAGCTCCCTCCGAACCAGTTGTAGCCCTGGTCTTCCCAGTAGCCACCTGTGTAGGTGTTGGTGACGAAAATCGCCTTGATGTGCTTGGGGTTCTTGTAGCCAAGCTTGGTCGGCATCCGCAGCTTCATCGGGAAGCCGTATTTGGGCGGCAGCGGCTGGCCGTCGTAGGTGAGCGCCAGAAGCGTCTGCGGGTGCAGCGCGGTGGGCATGTCGATGCTGGTGTAGTAGTCGTCGGCGCACTTGAACCCGACGTATTTGGCGGTGGTGTCCGCGCCGATGTGGCGCAGAAAGTCGGCAAAGCGCACGCCGCCCCACTTGCCGATGGCGCTCCAGCCCTCCACGCAGATGTGCCGCGTGACCTGGTCGTGCTGCGGCATGGCGCGCAGCTCGGGCAGCGCCCAGCTGCGCTTGTCGGCGACCATGCCGGTCACTTCGAGCTTGTAGGTAGCTTCGTCGACTTCGCGGATCTCGTCCTCGCCGTAGTAGGCGTTGAACGGAAAGGGACGCGTGATCATCGATTCGGGGAAAGTCTCGGCCAGTTGCGTGGGGCTGAAGATGAGGCCCTGCACCTCGTCGTTGAAGCGCGAGATCTTCGAGAGGGCGGCTTCCACGTTCTTGTCGTCGCTGATGCTGCAACCCGTGAGCAGCGAGAGGCCACCCAGCGTGAGCGAACGCTGCAGGAAGGCGCGGCGCGCAGGCTGGTCGAGGTTCTTCGCGATCAGCGTGCGGGCTTCGCGCACCACGGCATCGCCGTCGACGCCGCTCATCTTGGGGGCTTTGAAGATATTCATGATTGCTTGGAGGTGCGGCCGCGGATCATCGTGAGAAGCGTGCGAGGCACCAGCGCCACCATCACCAGGTGCAGGGCCACGAAGGCTACGAGCGTGGCCATGCCGAAGAAATGGATGCGGCGCGCAAACTCGTAGCCGCCCAACAGGTCGCGCAGCACGGCGAACTGCACCGACTTCCACAGCACCAGGCCCGAGAGCACGATCACCACGATGTCGAGCATCACGAACAGGTAGGCCAGGCGCTGAACGCTGTTGTAGCGGCGCGGGTCGGCATGCGAGAGCTTGCCTTTGAGGGCAGCGAGCGCGTCGTGCCAGATGCCGGCCGGCGTGACCGGGAAGAACTTCGCGGCAAGCCGCCCACTGGCAATGTTGATGGCCAGGTACACGAACCCGTTGAACACCAGCAGCCACATCGCCGCAAAGTGCCACTGCAGCGCGCCGCCGAGCCAGCCGCCGAGCGTCACCGGGTTCGGAATGCTGAACGTAAAGAACGGCGCCGCGTTGTAGATGCGCCAGCCACTGGTCACCAGCACGAGCACGGCCAGGGCGTTGAGCCAGTGGGTGATGCGCATCCACAGCGGGTGGATGGGGCGGGCATCGGGTGCAGTGCTTGCGAGGGCTGTGCTGTTCATGGGGTGGATTCTTGGGCGCACCCCATGGCCGATTCATCACGCAAAGTTCAATTAATCGTGATAACTCCCGGGCCGGTATCGCAGGACAATCGCGGGATGGACACCCCCAAACGCGTGCTGATCGTCGAGGACGACGCCCACATCGCCGAACTGCTTCGCATGCACCTGCGCGACGAGGGCTATGAAGTGCATCACGCCGCCGACGGCCACGCGGGCCTGCGCGAACTGGAGCGCGGCAACTGGGACGCGTTGGTGCTCGATCTGATGCTGCCCGGCGTCGACGGCCTCGAGATCTGCCGCCGCGCCCGTGCCATGGCGCGCTACACGCCGATCATCATCATCAGTGCCCGCTCGAGCGAAGTGCACCGCATCCTCGGGCTGGAGCTGGGCGCCGACGACTACCTGGCCAAGCCCTTCTCGGTGCTGGAGCTGGTGGCGCGGGTGAAGGCGCTGATGCGGCGCACCGACGCGCTGGCGCGCAATGCGCGCATGGAGTCGGGCAGCCTCACGCTCGGCAACCTGGACATCGAGCCGCTGGCGCGCGAGGTGCGCGTGGATGGCAAGCTCATCGAGCTCACGCCGCGCGAGTTCGACCTGCTGTATTTCTTTGCGCGCAACCCCGGCAAGGTGTTTTCGCGGCTGGACTTGCTCAACCAAGTGTGGGGCTACCAGCACGACGGCTACGAGCACACGGTCAACACGCACATCAACCGGCTGCGCACCAAGGTCGAGGCCGATCCGGCCGAGCCGCGGCGCATCCTCACCGTGTGGGGGCGGGGCTACAAGCTCTCGCCGACGGGCGCTGGAGAAGAGGGCGCTACATGATGGCTTGGGCCACGCTTTCGCGCCGTCTCTCGATGGTGTTCGCGGCGCTGCTGCTGGCCTGCTACGGCGCTTCGGCGTGGCTGCAGATGCGATCGAGCGGGTTGCACGAGCAGGAGGTGGTGCAGCGCCTGTCGGGCGGGCTCGCCGCGCACATCGCCGGGAACTCCGAGCTGATGCAGCCCGGAGGCCTGAACCAGGCCGCGGTGAAGGACCTGTTCGACAAGCTGATGGCCGTCAACCCCAGCGTGGAGGTCTACCTGCTGGGCCTCGATGGCCGCATCGAGGCACAGGCCGCGCCGCCCGGCCACATGAAGCGCGACCGTGTCGCGCTGGAACCGATCCGCAAGCTGCTGTCGGGCGCGCCGCTGCCCATCCTGGGCGACGATCCGCGCAGCGCCGATGCGGCCAAGGTGTTCAGCGCCGCGCCGCTGAAGATGGGCGGGCGCGATGCCGGCTATGTGTACGTGGTGCTGCAGGGCGAGGACTACGACGCGCTCGCGGCCCATGTCGCGACCGACAACGTGCTGCGCACCACGCTCTGGTCGATGGCGCTGGTCGCGTTGCTCGGGCTCATTGCGGGGCTGGCGGCGTTCCGGCTCATCACGCGGCCGCTGCGCGAGTTGACGAAGGCGGTCAAGCGCTTCGAGACCGAGGGCATCGCCTCGCTCGAAAGCGAGACGCCCACGCTGGAGCGGCTCTCGCACGGCAGCGACGAGATCGCTTTGCTGGGCCAGGCCTTCACGCAAATGACGCGCCGCATCGCGGAGCAATGGCGCGAGCTCACGCTGCAGGACCAGCAGCGTCGCGAGCTCTTCGCGAACATCTCGCACGACCTGCGCACGCCGCTCACATCGCTGCACGGTTACCTCGAAACCCTGTTGCTCAAGGCCGGCACGCTCAGCGACGAAGAGCGTCGGCGCTACCTGGAGATCGCGCTCGGCCAGAGCCGCAAGGTGGGCCGGCTGGCGCAGGAGCTGTTCGAGCTCGCGCGGCTCGAATACGGCGTGGTCAAGCCCGAGAAGGAGAACTTCGCACTCGCCGACCTGGTGCAGGACGTGTTCCAGAAGTTCGAACTCGCGGCCGAGGCGCGGCACCAGCAGCTCAAGCCCGACATCGCGCCGGGCCTACCGGTGGTGTCGGCCGACCTCGGGATGATCGAACGCGTGCTGACCAACCTGCTGGACAACGCCATCCGCCACACGCCGGCCGGCGGAGAAATCGAAGTGCAGCTGCGGCCCGCAAATACCGGTGTGGCGGTGCAGGTGAGCGACACGGGGCCGGGCATTCCGGGCGAGTTGCAGAAGGGGCTTTTCGTGCGGCCCGTGTTCATGAGCGGTGCGCGCAGCGACGGTTCGGGCAACGGTGGGTTGGGGCTGGTGATCGTGCAGCGCATCCTGCAGCTGCATGGCAGCGACATCCGGCTGGTGCCGCAGGCGGGCAAGGGCGCGGTGTTCCGCTTTCAGTTGAGCGGCGCCGCGGGCGCCTGAGTCGCCTCAGGTCTCCGGGCCGACGTGGCGGTTCAGCTGCTCGACGAGCGCGGGGACGTCGAAGCCTTGCGATGCCACCGACTTGGGCAGCACGTGGAAGAGCCGCGGCATCAGGTACATCAGCACGAAGCGGTCGTCCTGGCGCCACTTGAGCACGTTCGCCCAGATGAGCCGGCTCTCGCCATGCGCGGCACGGATGCGCAGCGCGTCTTCCAGGAGGTCCACCGAGAACTCGTCCTGGATCGCCTTGTACTTGCGGTAGTGGCGGCGTGCGCTCATCGGCAGGGCGATGTAGCGCATGGCCAGCAGCACCAGCGTGCCGCCGACGAGGCCGCCCAGCGCACCCGACTGGATCTGGCGCGAACCGAAGATCGCAGCCAGCAGCAGCCCGACGGCGATCGCAATCACCACCCATCGCGCGAGGCGCGGCAGCCTGCCGTAGAGCCGCATCGCATCGACGTAGTCGTCTTCCGAAATAGTGAATGTCGCGGTCATCGCGTGGTGCTCTCCCGTGGTTTGCCTGTGCCGGTCGGCCTGGGGGCGATGCTACAAGAGCATGGCGACCCAACCCAAGGAGACATGGCGGATCTTGCTGATCTGCGTGTTTGCGTTCCGCAAGGGGATCATGGGCGAGATCATTGCGTTCATCGACACGCGTAAGGGGCGCGGATCGCATTGAGCGGGCATTGACTGATCGGAAACGTTTGGGACACGGGGGTTTCTTGGGCTGACATTGCGTTGTTGCCAGTCCTCTAAGTCTTGTTCTTTCTCACTGCGTTCAACCCAAAGACAAGCCCTCACGATATCTTCCGAAGATCTGAACCGCAGAGTTCAGCATCGGGAGAGATCGAATGGAAAGCACGATGGCGAGCCCCTCCGGGGCCGCCGCAAAGCCAAGTGCGCGTGAAGGATCAAGAGAGGCGGAACCGTCGATTTTGGCGATGGCTTCCTTGGCGGCGCTGTGCACCATTGCGCGCTTTCACCAGGTCGCAGCGGATGCGTCATTGCTGGCGCACCAACTGGGCCTGACGCCTTCCGAGCCCGTCGACACTTCCACGCTGCTGCGCGCAGCCAAGCAACTGGGTCTCAAGGCCAAGTCCTCCCGCACTACCCCCGAGCGGTTGTCCCTGACGCCGCTCCCCGCCCTGGCCGTGCTGCGCAACGAAGACGGCAGCGAACGCTTCGTCATCCTCGCCCAGTGCGATGCCCAGCGCGTACTGCTGCAAGACCCTGCGGCCGACAGCGCACGCCCCGTCATCGAACCCCTGGACGTCTTCGCCGCCCACTGGACCGGCGAACTCATCCTCATCACCAGCCGTGCTGCCCTCGCGGGCGAACTCGCCAAGTTCGACTTCTCCTGGTTCATCCCCAGCCTCGTCAAGCACCGCAAGCTGCTGGGCGAAGTGCTCTTCATCTCCTTCATCCTGCAGCTCTTTGCGCTGGTCAGCCCGCTGTTCTTCCAGGTCGTCATGGACAAGGTGCTCGTGCACCGCGGCATGACCACGCTGGACGTGCTCGTCATCGGCCTTGTGGTCGTCGTCGTCTTTGAGTCGCTGCTGAACGGCCTGCGCAGCTACGTCTTCAGCCACACCACGAATCGCATCGATGTCGAACTCGGTGCGCGCCTGTTCCGGCATCTCGTGCAATTGCCCCTGGCCTATTTCCAGGCCCGGCGCGTCGGTGACTCGGTCGCCCGCGTGCGCGAACTGGAGAACATCCGCAGCTTCCTCACTGGCAATGCGCTCACCGTGCTGCTGGATGTCGTCTTCTCCCTTGTCTTCGTGGCGGTCATGCTGTTCTACAGCGTGCCTTTGACGCTGATCGTGCTCGTGAGCATGCCGCTGTACTTCGGCCTCAGCCTCGCGGTCGTGCCCATCCTGCGCCGGCGCCTGGACGAGAAGTTCGCGCGCGGTGCCGAGAACCAGGCCATGCTGGTGGAGACCGTCAGTGCCATCCAGACGGTCAAGGCCACCGCGCTCGAGCCCGCCTTCGGACGCCGCTGGGACAACCAGCTCGCGGCCTACGTCTCAGCCAGCTTCCGGACCCAGAACCTCGCCAGTTGGGCGCACGAAGGCGTCAACCTCATCGGCAAGCTCGTCAACTCCGCCACCCTCTGGTACGGCGCACACCTTGTCATGAACAACGAGCTGACCGTCGGCCAGTTCGTCGCCTTCAACATGTTCGCCCAGCGCGTGAGCCAGCCCATCATGCGCAT
>NZ_JARXVG010000001.1 GCF_029892485.1 Variovorax boronicumulans | reverse complement strand
AGGACGCGGGCCGCCCCGAGGTGCAGGTGCCGGACAACGGGATTCCGGCGGAAGGTTGCGAGGCGATCCGCCCGGAGATGGTGACGCTGGTGGCGCTGAGCGAAGAGGAGCTGCGCCGCATCGAGGCCGCGGTGCCGAGGGGGGGGGCCAACATCCAGGACATCTATCCGCTGGCGCCGCTGCAGGAGGGCATCCTGTTCCATCACCTCATGCAGGCGCAAGGCGACGTGTATGTCTATCCGTTGCTGATGAGCTTCGACAGCCGGGATCGGCTGAAGCGTTTCATCGAGAGCTTCAACCAGGTGATCGCGCGGCACGACATCCTTCGCACCGCGATCGTGTGGGAGGGGCTTCGGGAACCTGTGCAGGTCGTGTGCCGGGAGGCACGGCTGACGCTGCAGTGGCTCGAAGGCGATGCCGCATCGGCAGGCGCCAGCGTGGCCGAGCGGCTCAACGCCCATGTCGATCCCACCGGCTACCGCATCGACGTGCGGCGCGCGCCGATGATCGATGCGGTGGCGGCGCACGATGCGGCGCAGCAGCGATGGCTCCTGCAGTTACCCAGCCATCACCTCATTTCGGACCACACGACGTTGGAACTGCTGATGGACGAGATCACCTCGATCCAGCAAAACCCGGATGTCGCGCTGCCGGCGCCCGTGCCGTTCCGTCGTTTCGTGGCCCATGCCCGGCTGGGCGTGGAACAGGCCGAGCACGAAGCGTTCTTCACCCGCATGCTGGGCGACGTGGCACAGCCCACCATGCCTTTCGGCCTGACCGATGTGCAATGCGACGGCTCCGATGTCGACGACGCGCAGCTTCCGATCGATGCCACGCTGGCGTCGCGGTTGCGGCAGCAGGCGCAGCGCCATGGCGTGAGCCCGGCAACGCTGTTCCACCTGGCCTGGGCGCTGGTGCTGGCCAAGGCCACCGGACAGGACGACCTCGTGTTCGGCACGGTGCTGTTCGGCCGCATGCAGGCCGGCGACGGTGCCGCGCGGGCCATGGGCCTGTGCATGAACATGCTGCCGGTGCGCATCAAGCTGGGTGCGCTCGGCGTGGCGCAATGCGTGCAGGAAACGCATGCGGCATTGGCGCAGTTGATGCACCACGAACACGCCAGCCTGTCGCTCGCGCAGCGCTGCAGTGCGCTGCCGAAGGGCGCGCCGCTGTTCTCCTCGCTGCTGAACTACCGGCACAGCCCCCGCCGCTCGCCGGAGTCCGCCTCCGCGTGGGACGGCATCGAGTTCGTCTCGGGCCAGGAGCGCAGCAACTACCCGGTGGGCGTGTCCGTGAGCGATTTTGGTGACGGCTTTGCGCTGACGGCGCAGGTCAGCCGATCGGTGGGCGCCGCCCGCGTCTGCGAGCACATGCGGGCGGCCGTTGCCGAGCTCGTCGAAGCCCTCGCCGTGCAGCCGCAGCGGCCTGCACTGGAACTCGGCGAAAGGACAGGGTCGCAGGCCGGGCCGGCTGCTGCCATGTTGCCGCAGGCGGTGGCGGCCGGCCGCAAGGCCTACGAGGCGCCGCGGGGTGAGTCGGAGCAGGCGCTGGCTGCGCTCTGGGTCCGGTTGTTGGGCGTGCGGCGAGTGGGCCGCCATGACAGCTTTTTCCAGCTGGGCGGGGATTCGCTGTTGAGCCTCAAGTTGCTGCTCGGCCTGCGGGAGCAGGTGCCGGGCGGCGGCCCGCTGGGCTTGGCGGATGTGATGAAGGCCGACAGTCTTGCGGACCTGGCAGCGCGATGCGGCCACTCCTGATCGGCTGATTGGTTGGTCCACCCGCCGGCTGGCGGAATGGAAAAAGGGCCCGGCGCATTGAATGCGCCGGGCCCTTTCTACTAGTGGGTTCACTCAAGGCGCATTCGCGCCTTAGGAGCCTTGCCTGCTTACCAGCGGTACGCGGCCGTCGCCACGATCGAGCGTGGCGCGCCGTAGTAGCACTTGCCGAACTGGTCGCAGTTGGCGATGAAGTCCTTGTTGGTCAGATTGCGCAGGTTCAGCGCCAGGCTCCAGCGTTCGAAGTCGTAGCCGATCATGGCGTCGAACACCGTGGAGGCAGGCACCTTGTACGGCGCAACCTTCTCGCCGTCGCCGTAGTTCGAGCCGGTGTAGCGCGCACCCAGGCCCACCTTCACACCGTTGGTGAAGCGGTAGTCGGCCCAGACCGCGAACCGGTGACGCGGCACCGCATTGGCCTGCTTGCCGATCTCGGCCGGATTGGCGCTGGCCGTGACGATGGCGCGCGGCGTGTAGCCATAGGACGCGGTGAGGTTCACGCGCGAGGTGAGTTCGGCAGTGGCTTCGAGCTCCAGGCCGCGGACCTGGATTTCACCGGTCTGCCTGGGAATGAAGTTCGCGTCGTTCGAGATGTAGTTCTGGCGGCGCAGGTCGAAGATCGCCGCGCTGTAGCTCTGCTTGGTGCCCGGCGGCTGGTAGCGGATGCCCGCTTCGTACTGCTTGCCCGTCTCGGGCTTGAACGGCTGGCGGCTGACCGGGTCGAGCCTGCCGGTCGGCGAGAACGACTCGGTGTAGCTGAGGTAAGGCGCCACGCCGTTCGGCGCCAGGTAGACGAGGCCCGCACGCTTGGTGAACTTGTGCTGCGAGATGCCCGTGCTCTTGGCCGTCAGGCGGTCGAACACGTCGCTGTCGCCGCTGTCGTAGCGGCCGCCCAGCGTGAGCGCCCAGCGGTCGCCCCACTTGATCTGGTCCTGGAGGTACAGGCCGGTCTGGGTCAGCCGCGTGTCGGCGTTCATCCACGGTGCGCCTTCCTTGATCGGACCGACGTACACGGGTGCATAGACGTTGATCGTCGGTGCGGTGCCGGTGGAAAAGCTGTACTGGTCGATGCGGTTGCGCTGGTAGTCCAGGCCGACCAGCACCTTGTGCTGCCAGTCGCCCGAGCGCAGATCGGCCTGCACCTGGTTGTCGATGCTGAAGGAGGTGACGCGCTCGCGGCTGCCGGTGGGGTAGCGGCCCAGGAACATGAAGTTCAGCGGGTCGAGCGGATTGCGCGCGTCCACGGTGGTGAGGCGGCGCAACGGCCAGACACCAGCGTAGTCGACCTTCAGCTCGCCGTAGCGCGCGTTCTGGCGCACGGTGACGGTGTCGTTCACGCGGTGCTCGAACTCGTAGCCCACCAGCCACTGGTCGCTGTTGAAGTGGTCGTAGTTGGCGTCCCCGGTCGCCAGCGATGGCAAAAGGCGGGTGCCGATCGCGGTCGGAATCAGCGAGCCGACCTGCGGCTGGATGCGGTTGTAGACGCCGGCGCGCGTGCGGTCGATTTCGGCGTGCACCGTCAGCTTGGTGTCGCCCGAGGGGCGCCAGGTGATCGAGGGCGCGAAGTACGAGCGGCGGTCGGGCATCTTGCCGGCGGGCAGGTCGCCGTCGCGGATCAGGCCGACCACGCGGTAGAGCACCTTGCCATCGGCGTCCAGCGGACCCGAGAAATCGCCGGCGATCTGCTTGCGGTTGTGGTCGCCGATCTGCATCTGGAGCTCATGCAAGGGTTCGGCCGTCGGGCGCTTGCTCACGACATTGACCACGCCGCCCGGGCCGCTCGCGCCATACAGGACCGACGCGGGGCCGCGCAGCAGCTCGATGCGCTCGGCACCGTAGTTCTGGGTGCGCCACACACCCCAGTTGCCGTTGTTGCGCAGCGGCAGGCCATCCAGGTAGAAGCCCGGCGCATAGGCATCGAAGCCGCGCAGCGTGAGCCAGTCGTAGCGCGAATCGGCGCCGAACGTCGTGATGGCCACGCCGGGCGAGTAGCTCAGCGCATCCTTGAGCGTGGTGGAGCCGGTGGCCTGCATGCGGTCGGAAGTGACGACGGAAATCGACTGCGGCGTCTCGATGATGGGCGTATCGGTCTTGGTGCCCGTGCTGCTGCGCTTGGCCACATAGCCGTCCACGTGGCTGGTGGCGCTTTCCTCCGACTCGGCATTCACCGTCACCGCCGGCAGCGTGGCGCTGGCGGGATTGCCGTCCGCGGCTGCCGCCGCGGGAGCGGACGTCTGGGCGTGGCTGCCGACGCTCCAGAGCGCAGCGGTGGTGCCGAAGGCTGCCGCGAGCGAGGCATGCAGCAGGCGTTGGCGGGGGAGGAAAGGGAGTTGCATGAAAGGACTTTGAAAGTATTAAGAGCGGCTGGATTTTAATGAGAATTGTTCGCATCTCAAGCCGAGGCATCTTCCAAAAAGTGCGCCTGGCGGGTTTGCGGGCCCAGGACGTGGGGCGCCAGCAACGACATGCCTTGATGCATGGCCGGGAAGAGGCTCCGGTTGAAATTGTTCCAGCGCAATTCGAGGATCGTGTCCTCCGGATCGATGGGCGTGTCGAGCACGTCGAAGATGACTTCGCCCGAATCGATGCCGTTGTCCACGTAATGCAGCGAGGCGCCGGTCCGGTCGACCACCGGCACTTTCACCTTCGTCATCGCGGCCCAGTCGACCACCTTGTGGCCCTGCGCACCGTGCAGCGCATCGAGCGTGGCGTAGGCCCCGCGGCGCTGGAAGGGCGACTCGAGCCGCGTGATGCCCGGGTGGATGTTGACGATCTTCCGGTAGTAATGACTGCCGGGCCGCACCAGCTCATCGAGGATGACCAGCAGTCCGTCGAGCAGCACGATGTCGGCGCGCAGCGTGAGCAGCTTGTCGAGCAGCGCGCGTTCGAAGGCGCTTTTGCCCGCCACGCGCCCGGGCGCAGCCAGCGGCATCCGGCGGTACGCCGAGGGCACGGGATGCAGCATGTCCCGAAGCAGCTTGCCCTGCGCGCGCAGTTCCGCGGGAAAGATCCATTTGCGCTCCGGATGCCAGGCGAACCCGTAGTCCGCAAGGGCCGCCTGGTCGCGCGGCGACTGCGCGTCGTCGTCGTAGACGATGCCTTCGAGCGAATACGCGTCGCCCAGCGGCGTGGTGTCGAGCGCCTCGGCCAGGTACTCGAGCGGCGACTTCATGTAGCGCGGCGCGCCCTTGTAGTCGACGTTCTGGCCGGCCTTGTCGGCGGCGGCGTTTCGCAAGGACATGATGTAGACGAGCTTGGCCTTGGGCATGGTGTGTCCGTGTAGATGGGTGATGTTGAACAGGGGCGGGCCGACGCCATTCAGACGCGCACTTTCCCGTGCTTCCCCGCGCCGCCTCCTGAGGAGACGAAACGCGGCGCGATCTGTTCACCTGTGCTGCGGCGCCAGCGGGCAGATGCTGCAGTAGCCTTCGTCGGGCAACAGGTGGTTGAGGCAGCACTGGCGGTGCAACTTGACCGGCACCGCGCGGCCGTTCTGCCACCGGGTGATTTCGCGCTGGCGCCCGTGCAGCGGATTGGCCGTCCCTGGTGCCCAGGCGGCGCTGTGCAGCAGGTGCTCGCGGTCCTGCATGAACGGCGCCGAGCCGCCGGTGAGCGTCACGCCCTGATCGAGGATCGGCTCGAGAATCCGCGCGGCATTTCCCCAGAGGATCTTCGGCGCGATCCGCGTTAGCCTGGCAATGGCCGAGAACAGCGGCGACAGGTGCTGCCGGAGCAGCGGTGCATAGCGCTGCGCGGTGTCGGCGCCGTGCATCGACGCGCCCAGTTCGCGGATGTGAAAGCTCACGGGCTCGCCGCGGCCGTCGAACTGCACCCACATCTGCGATGCCGCGGCCGGGAAGCCGTGGTGGAACACGCTGGCGCCCGCCACCAGTGGCGGCAACAGCACGGAAAGATATTCGAGGCTCCAGGCCGAGGCGACGGCGCGCAGGTCGCCGTCCGTCGCGCGATGCACGGCCGCATGCCGGTTCAGCACCTCGGCCAGCAGTGCGCCGGACGCCACCAGCTCCGACACGCGCAGCGCCCCCGAAGGAAGCTCCGGCGCGCACACCAGACGTTCGCCGAGCGGCGCCAGTTCGCCTCGGAAGATGGGCTCCAGCAGGGCGATCACGGAAGGGCGCGGCGGTGCTCGGGGTGCATGCCTGCAAGACGTTTTCGCGCCGCGCATGTTCATCGCGGCGAATGCCGATGAACATCGGCCGAGCCCGAACGTCAATGCAGAAGGTGGCCTCGTGCCGCCCGCCTCCTGCCCGCCGGGCCGGATGGCTATCAGCCGTTTTCGGGTCCCGTCGCGGGCCCTTCGTCGCCCCGATGGGCGGAAAGAGTTTGCATGACATCGACCCCTGGCAGTGAAAGCCGTGAAGGCAGCGGCGCGGAAATCTCGCAGCTGCTCAAACCCTTCCTTCCGTGGATCGTGCTGTCGCTGGTCACCGGCGTGTGCGCAGGCGCGGCCACCGTGGCGCTGCTGCGCACCATCAACCTGGTGCTCAACCAGGAGGGCGGCATGGCGGGCGGCCTGCTGCTGACCTTCATCGGGTTGTGCCTGGTCGCGCTGTTCGGCCGCATGGCCTCGGACGTCTCGACCAATTTCGTCGGCCAGCGCCTGGTGGCCCAGGTGCGCAAGAGCCTGGCGCAGAAGATCCTCTCGGCGCCCATCGATGCGCTCGAGCGCTACCGCACCCACCGCCTGATGCCCGTGCTGTCGCAGGACGTGGACATGATCAGCGACGTCGCCTTCGTGCTCTCGTCCACCTTGATCGCCGTGGCCGTCGCGCTGGGTTGCCTTGGCTACCTGGCCTGGCTGTCGCTGCCGCTCTTTGGCCTGCTGGTGGTTGCGCTCGCAATCGGCGCGACGATCCAGGTCGTTGCCCAGACACGCGGCAGCGCCGGCTTCTGGAAAGCGCGGGAGCACGAAGATCAGCTGCACAAGGCTTACCGCGCGATCAGCGAAGGTGCGAAGGAGTTGCGCATGCACCGCGACCGCCGCACGCGCATGTTCGGCGACCAGGTCGAGCGCATCGTCGACAACATCCGTACCGTCAACAGCCGCGCGATCAACACCTACGTGATGGCCACGGCCTTCGGCTCGGCCCTGTTCTTTCTCCTGATCGCCATGATCCTCGGCTGGGCCGCATTCCGCGCCACCGAGCCGGTGGTGCTCAGCGGCTTCGTGCTGGTGCTGCTGTTCCTGAAGGGGCCGATCGACATGATCGCCGGTGCGCTGCCGAACGTCGGCCGCGCCAAGGTGGCGTTCCAGCGCATCGCCGATCTCTCGGCGCGCTTCGCGACGCCCGAGCCCCACCTGCACCTGGAGCGTCCCGAGGGTGGCGCGAAGTTGGAAGAGGGCATCGGCATGCGCGGCGTGCGCTACGCCTTCGATGCGCCCGAAGGCAGCGAGCCCTTCGTGCTCGGCCCCATCGACCTGCAGCTGCGCCGCGGCGAAATGGTGTTCGTGGTCGGTGACAACGGCTCGGGCAAGACCACCATGATCAAGCTGTTGCTCGGCCTCTACGCGCCTCAGGGTGGCCAGGTGCTGCTCGACGGCCAGGCTGTGACGCCCGAGACGCGCGACGACTACCGCCAGCTCTTCACGACCGTGTTCTCCGACTTCTACCTGTTCGAGGACCTGGCCGCCAGGAAAGGCGAGAAGGGCGAAATCGGCGGGCAATCCCTGCCGCAGGCGGCGCTGCCTTACCTGCAACGCCTGGAAATCGCCCACAAGGTGAGCGTCAAGGACGGTTCCTTCAGCACCGTGGACCTGTCGACCGGCCAGCGCAAGCGCCTGGCGCTGGTGCATGCCTATCTCGAAGGCCGTCCGGTGCTGGTGTTCGACGAATGGGCCGCGGACCAGGACCCGACCTTCCGCCATCTCTTCTATACCGAGCTGCTCCCCGAGCTGCGCGCCAAGGGCCATCTGCTGGTGGTCATCTCGCACGACGACCGCTATTTCCATCTGGCCGACCGCGTCATCACCATGAAGGCCGGCCGCATCGCGGAAGACCGGGTCCGCGCGCCGGCGAGCCTTGCCGCATGAAGGCCCGCATTTTTTTCGCCTGCATCCACACACTGAGGAGTTGACAGCCCATGCAACACATCCATGACCTGATCGGCGTCGGATTCGGCCCTTCGAACGTCGCACTGGCCATCGCGCTCGAGGAAAAACGCCACGGCGGCAAGCCGCTGGACGCCCTGTTCATCGAGCGGCAGCCCAGCTTCGCCTGGCACCCGCACATGCTGCTGGAACAGGCGCACATGCAGATCTCCTTCCTGAAGGACCTCGCAACGCTGCGCAATCCGACCAGCCGATTCACTTTCATCAACTACCTGCACGAGCAGGGCCGGCTGCCGGACTTCATCAACCTCAAGAGCTTCTTCCCCAGCCGCCACGAGTTCAACGACTACCTGGGCTGGGCCGCGAGTCAGTTCGAGGATTCCTGCGCCTACGGCGAGGAGGTGTTCGAGGTGCTGCCCGAGAAGCAGGGCGGCGAAGTCTCGCTGCTGCGCGTGTGCTCGCGCGGCGCCGATGGCCGGGTGCGGGAGCGGCTCGCGCGCAACCTCGTGGTGAGCATCGGCGGCACGCCCAACGTGCCCGAGGCCTTCCGGGCGCTGCGCGGGGACGGGCGCGTGTTTCACTCGAGCACCTACCTCAAGGACATCGCGCGCCATGCCGATGCGCGCCGTGTCGCGATCATCGGTGCCGGCCAGAGCGCGGCGGAGATCTTCATGGACCTGCAGGGCCGGCCGAACCAGCCGCAGGTCGACCTCGTCATGCGGGCGCGCTCCATCCGCCCGTCGGACGACAGCCCGTTCGTCAACGAAGTCTTCAACGTCGACTTCACCGACTACATGTACAGCCGGGCGAGCGACGAACGCGCCGCGCTGCTCGACGAGTTCTCGCAGACCAACTATGCGGTGGCCGATCTCGACCTGATCCAGCAGATCTTCGGCGTCTTCTATCAGCAGAAGGTCGCGCGCGGCAATCGCCTGCGCATGCTGCGTCAGCATGATGTGCGCGCGGTCCGTGCCGCCTCCGACGGCATCCATCTCACGCTGCACGACCAGGATGCGCAGCGCGAGAGCACGGTGCGCTACGACGCGGTGGTGCTCGCCACCGGCTATGCGCGCGAGCAGCACAAGGACCTGTTGAAGCCGGTCGCGCCCTACCTGGGCGACTTCTCGGTCGATCGCTACTACCGCCTGCAGGCCGCGCCGGACTTTCATCCGGGCGTCTTCCTGCAAGGAGCCTGCGAGGACAGCCATGGATTGAGCGACACGCTGCTCTCGGTGACGTCCGTGCGCACCGGGGAGATCGGCAACGCGCTGCTCGCGGCCCAGCCGCGTGCGCGCAGCAGCAATGCCGTGCGGGAAGAGGCTCAGGCCGTCCAGCTCTAGTCAAGTCGGCCGCTGGTCATCCGTGCGGATGCCGGAGACACAGAACCCGCGCATCCATCAAAGGCAGTCGAGGATGACTTCCAGAACCCACGTTTCCGCAGAGACCGACTTCGACACAGCCTGGACGCTGTTCTGCCGGTTGCACGACAGGCCTTCGCCCGAACGCGCAAGCCAGCTCGTCCATTGGCTTGCCGAGGATCCGGGGCATGTGCGTGCGCTGGACGAGGCACTCACGCTGTGGGCCCTCACCGGCGCGGCGCTGGTCAAGCCCGTGCTCGAGGAGGCGCAGCGCCGCGTCGCCGACTTGCAGTAGCCGGCTGGTGCGGCTCGGACCTCAGCCCCGCTTGGGGATGTTCAGGCCCTTCACGACCGCAGGCCGTGCCACAAAAGCTTCAAGCACGCGCGCCACGTTCTTGAACTCGCTGAACCCCACCAGATCGCCCGCTTCATAGAAGCCGATCAGGTTGCGGATCCAAGGAAACGACGCGATGTCGGCGATGCTGTAGTCATCGCCCATGATCCACGCGCGGTTCGCCAGGTGCTTGTCGAGCACGCCGAGCAGGCGCTTCGATTCGGCCACGTAGCGGTCGCGCGGGCGCTTGTCCTCGTAGTCCTTGCCGGCGAACTTGTTGAAGAAGCCGAGCTGGCCGAACATCGGCCCGATGCCGCCCATCTGGAACATCACCCACTGGATGGTTTCGTAGCGGCCCGCGGCATCCTTCGGCATGAACTTGCCGGTCTTCTCGGCCAGGTAGATGAGGATCGCGCCCGACTCGAACAGCGCGAGCGGCTTGCCGCCGGGGCCATCGGGATCGAGGATCGCCGGGATCTTGTTGTTCGGATTGAGCGACAGGAACTCCGGCGACATCTGGTCCTGCGTCTCGAAGCTCACCAGGTGCGGCTCGTAGGCGAGGCCGGTTTCCTCCAGCATGATCGACACCTTCACGCCGTTGGGCGTGGGCAGCGAATACAGCTGCAGGCGTTCAGGGTGCTGGGCGGGCCATTTCTTCGTGATGAGGAAGTTCGAGAGATCGGTCATGGGTGTTCCTGAAAAAACGCAAGCGGGGGATTCTGCCCCCGCCCGTCGTTTTTCAGATGCCGGGCTTCAGATGCCCAGCCAGCGCATCAGGTCCGCTTCCGAGTCGTTCGTGGGGGCGACGAACCCCGAGTAGTTCGAGGCGGCGAGCGCGCGCTTGCCGGCATCGCTCTGGCTGAGGCCGAGCAGCGTCTCGCGCACGGTGGCCGCGGTGGCGGCATCGGTCTTGGTGGACACGAGCCACTGCTTGATCGGCACGCCGCGCGATTCCGCGCAGACCTTGCCCCCGCCGTCGGTCCAGGTCTTGATCACGCCGGCCGACGCGGTCGCGCCGTAGGCGGCAAAGCCGTTGGTCACGTAGAAGGGCACGGCCTCCTGGAAGCGCGTGTTGGTCACCTTGACCGCGGACTCCGCAACGCCGTGCTCGCGCAGCATCGCGCGAGTGATCACCGAGGTGATCGAGTCCACTTCGGGCAGCACCAGGTTCTTGCCTGCGACCGTCTTCCAGTCGGAGATGGGCTGGGCCTGCTTGCACAGGAACGAGACCTTGTAGTCGGTGTAGCCCGCGGTGAAGGCCAGTGCCTTGTAGTTGCCCGACTTCACCGCTTCGAGCGCGACGTGCGCCGGGTGGATGAACACCAGGTCCACCTCTTTCTTCTTCAGCGCCTCGCGCGCCACGTTGTACGAGATCAGCACCTTGATCGTCACCGGCTGCTTGAGCGCCTTGCTCAAGGCTTCGGCAATCGGCTCGAAGCGCGGTGCGATCTGCGCCTCGGTGACCTGGTAGCTCACGCCTTCGGTGACGCCGATCACGAGCGCATGGGCCGAGGCACCGGCCGTGAGCAGCAGCGCCGCGAGCCCGTGGGTGGCCATGCGAAGCGACAAGGGGAGGGGGCGCAGTTCCATCGGGAGCTTTCTTTCAAATCGTGGCCAGATTGTTACAACATGTTCGATCCGATCATAGATAGCCGAAAGGGTCGTGGTCTCAGGGGTTAGTACCAAGGACAACAGTTCTGCGGCGAACGCGCAACGCCCGCAGGTATCTCGTTCGGAGATACGCAGGTCTTCAATCCATATGAATCTTGCGTGTTAACCCGCTGCGGCAAGGCCGGCCGGCGCCGCGACCATCGTCTCCACAACGAAAGCGAGACACAAAACCCCATGAGCACACCCGCAATGACACAACCCTGCGAGGGCCGCTTCGACAGCACCTCCGATGCGGTCTACCGCAAGGTCAGCTGGCGCCTGATTCCGCTGCTGTTCCTCTGCTACATCGTGGCCTACCTGGACCGCGTGAACGTCGGCTTCGCCAAGCTGCAGATGCAGGGCGACCTGCAGTTCAGCGAGGCGGTGTATGGCCTGGGCGCAGGCATCTTCTTCGTCGGCTACTTCCTCTTCGAAGTGCCGAGCAACGTGGTGCTGCACCGCGTGGGCGCGCGCCGCTGGATCGCGCGGATCATGGTCACCTGGGGGCTCCTGTCGGCCGCGACCATGTTCGTGAGCTCGCCGATGTCGTTCTACGTGATCCGCTTCCTGCTCGGCGCGGCCGAGGCGGGCTTCTTCCCCGGGATCATCCTGTACCTCACCTACTGGTATCCGGCCGCGCGGCGCGGCAAGGCGACCTCGCTGTTCCTCGCGGCGATTCCGTTCGCGGGCATCCTGGGCGGGCCGATCTCGGGCTGGATATTGCAGGGCATGAGCGGCGTCCATGGCTGGGCCGGATGGCAGTGGCTCTTCCTGCTGCAAGGCCTGCCGACCGTCGCGCTGGGCTTTGTTGTGTGGCGCTACCTCGACGACCGCGTGAAGGACGCGCAATGGCTCACGCCGGCCGAGCGCGAACTCATCGCACGCGACATCGCGGCCGAAGACGCCGGCAAGTCGGAGGCAAAGATCCTCACCGTGCTCGCCAATCCCCGCGTGTGGCTCTTGGCGCTGGTGTACTTCTCGTTCGTCTCGGGGCTCTACGGCATCTCGTTCTGGCTGCCGAGCATCATCAAGGCGATCGGCGTGAAGGGCGCGCTGGACATCGGCCTCGTCAGCGCGATTCCCTGGGCCTTCGGCGTCGTGGCGATGTACCTGGTGGCACGCAGCGCCGACCGCCGGCTCGAATACCGCTGGCACAGCGCCATCGCGGCGGTGGTCGGCGCCATCGGGCTGGTGCTGAGCGTGGCCTTCCATGGCAACGCCGTGTATGCGATGGCCGGGCTCACGCTCGCCACGATGGGGATCATGGCCACGCTGCCGATCTTCTGGGGCATGCCGACGGCGTTCCTCGGCGGCGCGGCCGCCGCGGCGGGCATTGCCTTCATCAACTCCTTCGGCAACCTCTCGGGCTTCAGCGCGCCTTTCATGATCGGTTTGATCAAGGACGCGACCCAGAGCACCGACGCGGGCCTGCACATGCTGGCCGCGCTGCTCGTCATCGGCGCGGTGCTGGTGCTCTTCGTCAAGCCGGAAGCCGTTTCCTTGAAGAAGCGCTGAGGCGTTCCCCGCACCGCGGCATTCGCCCGCGGTGCTTTCCCAGAGTTCAGGAAAGAAGACCCCATGGATGCGGTTGTGAGTCCCCCTGCGCGCGCAAAAAAGCGCCGCGCACCCTCGAGCGAACTGCTCGGGTTGCTGCAGCGCCGCTTCGGCGAGCGCTGCTCGACCAGCCAGGCCGTGCTGCTGCAGCACGGCACCGACGAATCGGCCTACCTGCCGCAGCCGCCCGATGCGGTCGTCTTCGTGCAGAGCACCGACGAGGTGGCCTTTGTCGTCAGGGCCTGTGCACGGGAGCGCGTGCCGCTCATTGGTTTCGGCGTCGGCTCGTCGGTCGAAGGGCACCTGCTCGCTGTGGAGGGCGGCGTGTGCGTCGATTTCTCGCAGATGAACAAGGTGCTGGCCATCCGCCCCGGCGATCTCACGGCCACCGTGGAGGCGGGCGTGACGCGCGGGCAGCTGAACGCCGCGCTGCAGGAGACCGGCTTCTTCTTCTCGGTCGATCCGGGGGCGGACGCGTCCATCGGCGGCATGGTCGCGACCGCCGCCTCGGGCACGAACACCGTGCGCTACGGCACGATGCGCGACAACCTCGTGAGCCTCACCGTGGTGACAGCCAACGGCGACGTGGTGCGCACCGCTTCGCAGGCGCGCAAGAGCTCCGCGGGCTACAACCTCACGCAGCTCTACTGCGGCTCCGAGGGCACGCTGGGCCTCATCACCGAAGCGACCGTGCGGCTGCATCCGCATCCCGAGGCCTACGCGGCGGCGGTGGTGCACTTTCCGACGGTGGCCGCGGCCGTCGATTGCGTGATCGAATCGATCCAGATGGGCGTGCCGCTCGCGCGCGCCGAGATGCTGGACGCGCTCACCATCCGCGCGGTCAATGCGCACAGCCGCACCGCGCTCGCCGAGAACCCCACGCTGTTCCTCGAGTTCGGCGCGAGCAAGGCGCAGATCGACGAGCAGTCGGACATCGTCCGCGAGATCGCAGCCAATCATGGCGGCGGTGAGTTCCAGTGGGCCAATCTGCAGGAAGAGCGCTCGCGCCTGTGGACGCCGCGCCATCACGCCTACTTCGCCTGCCTGCAATTGAAGGCAGGCAGCCGCAGCCTCACCACCGATGCCTGCGTGCCGTTGTCCGCCCTCGCGCAATGCGTGGAAGAAACGCAGGCCGACATCGCCGAGCACGGCCTGCTCGCGCCCGTGTTCGGCCACGTGGGCGACGGCAACTTCCACTGCCTCGTGCTGGTCGATCCGAACAGCGCAGCCGAGAACGAAGCCGCCGAAGCCTTCAGCCACCGCCTCGTGCAGCGCGCGCTGCGCCATGGCGGCACATCGACCGGCGAGCACGGCGTGGGCCTGCACAAGATGCAGTACCTCGTCGAGGAAGACGGCGTGCACACCGTCGGGCTGATGCGCGCGATCAAGCAGGCGCTGGACCCGCACGACATCTTCAACCCCGGAAAGATCATCGGCCCGGCCGAGGCTGTCCACACCCACCAGGAGACATAAGAAATGAAAACAACCAGGCACACGCTGGTCTCGATCGCGGTTGTCATGTTTGCGGCCGGTTGCGGCGGAGGCGGGGCCAACGGGGGCTTCTCGCCGCTGCCGCTTCCGGCCGCTCCTGCCGCGCCGCCACCCGCGGCACCGCCGCCGTCGGCCGTGTCGCTCGCCGACAAATGCCCCACGCTCAAGGGGCAGGCGCTGGCAGGAGGCGCCGCGGCCATCGACGATGCGAAGCTCGTCGCTGCATCGGCGCCGCAGCCCGAATACTGCGTGGTGACCGCGAGCTTCAAGGGCTCGACGTTGCGCTTCGAGGCGCGCCTGCCGACCTCGGGCTGGAACGGCAAGCTCGCCTTCATCGGCGGCGGCGGTTTCGACGGCCAGATGCCCACGGCCACCGCCGCGCAGTTCAGCGAGTCGATCTTCACCGAGCGCTACGCGACCGTCGGCACCAACGGCGGTTACGACTACCCCGGCGGCACCGATCTCAACTACTTCAAGGGCGAGTTCGCACTCGATCCGGTCAAGCTGCTGGACTTCACCCAGCAGTCCGAACACCGCGCATTGCCGCCGGGCAAGGAGGTGATCGCGCAGTTCTTCGGCGCCGCGCCCACGCGCAGTTATTTCGAAGGCTGCTCGATGGGCGGTCACGACGCGATGATGCAGGCGCAGCGCTTCCCCGATGACTTCGACGGCATCGTGGCGCGCGCGCCGGCCGGCAACATCATGGGCCTCTTCATGCAGTTCAACCGCATCGCCAAGCAGGTGCGCGTGCCCGCCAACACGTTGAACCCGGCCAAGCAGACGCTGCTGGCCAACGCCGTGCTCGCGCAATGCGACGGGCTCGACGGCGTGGCGGACGGGATCATCTCCAAGCCCGCAGCGTGCACCTTCGACCCAGCGCCGCTGCGCTGCGCGGGCGGCGCGGACATCGGCGACAGCTGCCTGTCGGACGCGCAGATCGCCACCGTAAAGACCGTCACCTCGCCCATCACCACATCGGATGGCACCTGGTCGCACACCGGCTACAACTTCGGCGCCGAGAACTCGCCCAAGGGTTGGGGCGAGTACATCTGGCCGCAGGCGGCGCTGGGCGGTGCCTCGGTGCAGGGGCTCTTCTCCGACGGCTTCGTGCGTTCGTTCATCACGCGCGACCCGGCCTTCGACACCGCGACCTGGAACCCTGACCAATGGCTCTCGCGCATGGGCATCATCGGCGGCATGTTCAGCGCGGCCGACCCGGACCTGGGCAGGCTCCATGCACGCGGCGCGAAGCTGATCATGTGGAACGGCACCAACGACACCTCAGTGAGCGCGCGCGACAACGCGCACTACTACGAGCAGGTCGTGAGCACGCTTGGCGCGCAGAAGGCGGACGAGACGGTCGAGCTGTTCCTCGCGCCCGGCGTGGGCCATTGCTACGGCGGCGCGGGGCCCGACAAGGTCGACCTGCTCAAGGCGATGTCCACCTGGGTGGAGCAGGGCGTGCCCGCCTCCGCGCAGAAGCTGGTGCACCGCAAGGTCGATGGGGCAGGAGCCACCACGATGGCGCGCCCGATGTGCAAGTACCCCGCCTATCCGCGCTACAAGGGCTCCGGCGGCGTGAACGATGCGGCGAGCTTCGATTGCGTGAATTGACGGCAGCTTCGCCTGGACCCCGGTCCTAGAATGACCGGCCGCCCCTGCACCCCCGCAGCCGGCGGCCGGAGACACGCCGATGGAGTTGCGCCAGTTCAAGTATTTCGTCGCCATCGTGGATTGCGGCAGCCTCTCGCGCGCGGCGCAGCAGCTCTTCGTGGCGCAGTCGGCGCTCAGCAAGCAGATGGCCGAGCTCGAAGCCGAACTGGGCACCCAGCTGCTGCTGCGAAGCCGCAACGGCGTGGCGGTGACGGAAGCGGGCAAGGTGTTCTACGAATACGCGCAGGGCATCACCAAGCAGGTCGGCGATGCGAAGGCCGCGGTGCACGTGGCGGCGGATTCGGTGGTCGGCTCCGTGGTGGCCGCGCTGCCGCAGAGCGTGTCGCCGATGATCGCGCTGCCGCTGATGCGTGCAGCCGCAAGGCGCTACCCGGACGTGGTGTTCCACCTCAATGAAGAGCTCACCGGCAACATGGCCGACCAATTGCTGCGCGGGCGCGTCGACGTGGCGATCTTCTCGCCCACCATGCCCGCGGAGGACATCGCCTTCACGCCGCTGGTCGAAGAGGATTTCGTTTTTCTCGAATCGCCGCAGGACCCGCGCGCGTTGCCGCCGGGCGACGTGAGCATCGCGCAGGCCACGGCGCGTCCGTTGGTGTGGCCGGCCAATGCGCACGGCCACTGCACGCGGTGGCTGGTGGATGCGGTGCTCGAGGCCGCGGGCCAGCCGGCCGCGCGCGTGGCGGCGGAAATCAACTCGGTCTACACGCTGAAGGCGGCGGTGGAAGCGGGGCTCGGCGCGACGATCATGCCGCTCGGCCTGGCGCAGCGCGAAGTGCGCGAGGACCGGCTGAGGGCGCACCGCATCGACTCGCCCGCGATGTTCCGCACACTGGGACTGTGCGTGTCGGTGCACCTGCCGACGACCAATGCGAAGCGCGCGATCTGCACCCTGATCGGCGACGTGATCCGCGACCTGTGCACCAGCGGGCAGTGGGAAGGCACGCGGCTGGTGGCAGCGCCGGCCAGGCCAAAAAAGGCGTAGGCGCCCGCGGGTTCACCTCCTACCGAGGCTTCCGAAACCCGCCCACGGAGTCGGCGCGAGGGTTACCTAGCCTGTGCATTCCCAGCAAGGAAGCACAGCAAAGGAAGCACGCATGGCCCACCGGAAAGTCGCCGACCTCGTCATCGAAACCCTGCAGCAAGCCGGCGTCAAACGCTGTTACGGCATCGTCGGGGATACGCTGAACCATGTGACCGATGCCATCCGCCGCAGCGAGATTGAATGGGTGCATGTGCGGCACGAAGAGGCGGCCGCCTTCGCGGCGGGCGCCGAGTCCTACCTGACCGGCGAGCTCTCGGCCTGCGCGGGTTCGTGCGGGCCGGGCGGGCTGCACTTCATCAACGGCGTGTACGAGGCCAACCGCAACCGCGCGCCGATGGTGCTGATCGCGAGCCAGATCGTGACGGCCGAGCTCGGCATGGCGTTTCCGCAGGAGGTCGACTTCAAGTCGCTGTACGCCGGCTGCAGCGTGTTCTGCGAGCAGGTGCAGTCGGCCGGGCAGGCGCAGCGGGTCGTGGCCCTCGCGGCACAGGCGGCGCTGTCCCGGCGCGGCGTGGCGGTGGTCATTCTTCCGAGCGACATCGCACAGACAGAGGTCAAGGAAGGCCTGACCTTCGCCGTGCATCGCACCGCGCCGGTGGTCCGCCCCAACGACGATGAACTCGCGCAACTGGCGGCCCTGCTCGGCAAGGGCAAGAAGATCGCGATCTACGCCGGCCATGGCTGCGAGGGCGCACACGAGATGCTGCTCGCGCTCGGGCAGTGCCTGAAGGCGCCCATCGCCCACACCTCGCGCGCCAAGGATTTCGTGGAGTACGACAACCCTTTCAACATGGGCATGAGCGGCATCTTCGGCGTGGAGTCGGGCTACCGCGCGCTGCAGGCGTGCGACACCTTGCTGCTGCTCGGTGCCGATTTCGCCTGGAGCCAGTTCTATCCGGCCGAGGCGACCATCCTGCAGATCGACACCGACGGCAGCCATCTCGGGCGGCGCCATCCGGTGGCGCTGGGGCTGGTGGGCGATGTGGCGCACACCATCGAGGCGCTGATTCCGCTGCTCGAAGAGCGCAGCGACCGCAGCTTTCTCGACGAATGCCTCGCCCATCGCAAGGAGGCGGTCCAGACGCTGCGGCGCGACGAGCGGCCCGGCAAGGAGGGGTTGATCCATCCGCAGCACCTCACGCGCGTCATCGACGAACTGGCGGCCGACGACGCCATCTTCACCGCCGATGGCGGCAGCCCGATGGTGTGGTCGCTGCGCCACCTCAGCATGAACGGCCGGCGCCGCACGCTCGTGAGCCTGTTGCACGGCACCATGGCCAATGCGATGCCGCAGGCGCTGGGCGCGCAGAAGGCGTATCCAGGGCGGCAGGTGATCTCGCTCTCGGGCGACGGTGGCCTGGCGATGCTGCTGGGCGACCTCATGACCGCGGTGCAGGAGAAGCTGCCGATCAAGGTCGTGGTCTACAACAACGCGAGCCTGAACTTCGTGGAACTCGAGCAGAAGGTCGAAGGCCTGCTCGACAACTACACCGATCTGCTGAACCCCGACTTCGCCCGGCTCGCGGAGGTGATCGGTTTCCACGGGCAGAAGGTGGAGCGCGCGGAACAGTTGCCCGACGCGGTGCGCGCCTTCCTGGCACACCCCGGGCCGGCCTTGCTGGACGTGACGGTCAACCGCACGGAGCTGGTGATGCCGCCGAAGGTGGAGTTCAGCCAGGTCGCGGGCACGATTCTGTATTCGGCGAAGGCGGTGCTGAGCGGCCGGTCGTCGGACGTGGTGGACCTGATCAAGGACAACTTCACGGAGTGACCCGGCGACGCGGCAAAGCCTGGCTACCGCTGGTAATGGGCCCCGTGGGCCTGGCGCAGTTCGAACTTCTGGATCTTTCCGGTCGAGGTCATCGGCAGCGCCGCGAGGAAGACGATTTCCTTCGGCACCTCGAAGCCGCCCAGGTGCTCCCGGCAATGCGCCGTGAGGTCCGCTGCGGTGAGGTCTGCAGGCGCATCGGGCCGGCGCGTGACGAAGGCGGTGATGGCCTCGCCCCAGTGGTCGTGCGGCAACCCGACCACCGCTGCGTTCAACACCGCGGGATGCCGCAGCAGCACCTCTTCTACCTTGAGCGAGGGCACGTTCTCGCCGCCGGACTTCACCATGTCCTTGAGCCGGTCGAGAAAGATCAACTGCCCGTCGTCGTCGAGCTTGCCGAGGTCGCCCGAGTGGTGCCAGCCGAAGCGCTGCACATTCGCCGTCGCCTCCGCGTCCTTGTAATAGCCGAGCATGACGTTGGGGCCGCGGAAGACGATCTCGCCGACCTGGTTCGGTGCCAGCAGTTCTCCGCCGTCGCCCATCACCGCGACTTCGTTCACCAGCGTGCCGACGCCCCAGTAGGAGCCGAAGCGCCGGCGCTGTTCCTGCACCTCGAAGATGGTGGCGCCGGGATACATCTCGGTCTGGCCCGAGACCAATGCGAAGTTCGGGCAGAACTCGTCCAGCAGGCGCAGCAGCAGCGTGCGCGACATCGGCGCCATCGCATACACGCACAGGCGCAGGCTCGACAGGTCGAGCGCCGCACGCTGCGGATGCGCGAGCAGCGCGCCGTACATCATCGGCAGGCCGACCATCACGGTGATGCGATGGCGTTCGATGGCGGTGAGCACCGCGCCCGGGTCGAAGCCGCGAAACAGCACCAGCGCGCCGCCTACCGCCAGCGCCGACATCAGCACCGTGTGCTGGCCGCAATGAAACAGCGGCAGCACGCTGCTCCACACGTCGCAGCGCTCGGGACTGCTGCCCCATTCGACCATGTTGCTCAGGAGCACCGAGTGCACCGAAGCGTGCGAATGCATCACGCCTTTCTGCCGGCCGGTGGTGCCGCTGGTGTACATGATGAGCGCGAGCTGCGCGCTGTCGATGTCCACTTCGGGCAGCGTGACGGGGCCCTGCGAGATCGCCTGCGGCACGGTGGCGATGCCCTCGGGTGGCGTGTCGCCGTCGAGCACGCAGAGCATGGGCGCGATGCCCGCTTGCTGCAGCAGTTCGCGCAGCTCGGGCTTCGCGTGGAGCGCCGTGTCGATCACCACGTGGCGTATCTCCGCATGCCCGAGGATGTAGCCGATCGCATCGACCGCGAGCGCGGTGTTGATCGGCACCCACACCAGCCCGGCCTTCTGGATGCCGAGCAGCGCGACCACCATCTGGATCGAGTTGTTGCACAGCATGCCCACTCGCTCGCCGCTAGCGAGGCCCAGGCCCAGCAGGTGGTGCGCGAAGCGGTTCGATGCCGCATCGAGCTCGCGGTAGGACATGCGGTGCCCGCCTTCGACGAGCGCGGTGCGTGCGCCGAAGCGGCGCGCGGAGCGGTGGATCACGTCGCCCAGCGCAATGCGTGCAATGCGCTGGGGCGACTGTGGCGTGGACTCTGGGCGGACTGCAGCAGGCATGGCTTCGTGTCTCCGGTCTTCGTTCGTGGGTTCGTTCGATGGCGCAGCGCAGCCTAAGGCTGGCGCCGGCATCGCGTCTTGCGAAGAGTGGCTACGCGAAGAAAAGCCCGCCGAAGCGGGCCGCCTGCAGGGTCGGTGTGCGCGTCAGAAGCGCGCCTTGACGAAGGCCGAGGGGCCTTGCAGCCGCACCTTGAGCCGCGAGTCGGCGAAGTCGCTGTCGCGCGTCAGGTCGATGTTGGTCACGCCATAGGAGAGCACCACGCCCACGTTCTTCACCGGGAACCACTCGACGCCGGCCGAGGCGTTGTAGATGTTGCCGTGGAAGCGGCCGCTGCTCTTCCAGACGCCCGAGGCATCGGCGAACAGGCGCAGGTCGGGCGTGATGGCGTGGCGCACGCCGATCTCCAGCAGCGGTGCAATGGCGTTGTCGCTGGAACTCCGCTCGATCGTGCCGAACTGGCCGTTCACGGAGGCGAGCGCACTGGCGCCCAGCGTCGCGCGGTAGTAGGCCGCACCGGCGCCCAGGCCGAACACAGTGTTGCCCGAGCCGAGCCACCACTTGTACGAGAGCTTGGCGAATTCCAGCTTGGTGTTGAAGTTCGCGTTGCCGACGGCGCTCAGCGTGCCGAAGGGGCCGAGCGAGGTGTTGCTGTTGAGCGCGCCGTCGTAGTCGCGCTTGTAGCGGTAGTAGTCGAACGAGATGCCCTGGCTGTCGCCGAGCAGCAGGTCGGCCGTGACGCGGGGCATGGTCACCCGGCCGGGCTTGATGTCGCCCGATTGCAGCGAGCCGTAGGGCGTGGCCAGCGAGGCGTTGAGTTTCGGATCGGCGTTGAAGCCGCCCACCGAGAAGCTGAACCGGTCCAGCGCCGGTGAAGGGTCGGCCAGCGCGGGGGCGGTGGCAAAGAGAAAGCCGGAACCCACCAGGGCGCCAAGGGCGCCGAATCTGGCCGTCCAGTCGAACGGCCGGGAACGAAGCGACAACATGAAAATCCTTCGGGAAGATGAAAGAAGCCTCTGGCAACTTGCCTGGGGCGCACGCGGCCGGTCCGCAGTGCGCGATGTATGCAGTGCCTGGGCGCGACCCCCTTGAAAACGGCAGTACCTTAATGAATCGGTGCACGACGCCGGATGCGTCGAATGCCGGTGTTGTTGTAGGAATTTTTCGATGGAGGCGACGCCGGCACTACAGTGCCGCATGCGCAAACATCTCTCCACCACCACGGGTCCGCAGCGTCTTCTCTATGGCACGGCGATCGGCGGAGCCGTCGCGCTGGTGCCCTGGCCCGTCGATGGCATGGCGCGCGGGCTGGCGGGTTGGTGCGCGGGCGTGCTGGTCTACCAGGTGCTGACCTGGTGGCTGATCGAGACCTTCGATGCACGGCGCACGCGCGAGCGGGCGCAGTCGCTGGACCAGCCCAACCTGATGATCCTGGTGTCGATGCTGGTGGTGGTCGCCGTGAGCGTGGTCGCCATCGCGATGCTGCTGCAACAGGTCAAGGAACTGACCGGCTGGGAGCGCGCCGGGCACGTGCTGCTCGGCGTGGTGGCACTGGCCGGCTCGTGGCTGATGATGCACACGATCTACGCCTTCCACTACGCGCACCGCTACTACATCGACCAGAAAGGCGGCAGGCACGACGGCGGCCTGGACTTCCCGGGCAAGGACGATGCCCCGGACTACTTCGACTTTCTCTACTACTCGTACGTGATCGGCATGACCTCGCAGGTGTCCGACGTGCAGGCCACATCGCGCGAGATGCGGCGCATCACGCTGGTCCACAGCGTGCTGGCCTTTGCGTTCAACATGCTGGTGCTGGCGCTTTCCATCAACGTTGTAGCTGGCGCCATCTGAGCGCCAGCGTCGGCGTCAGGCTGTCCTGGGTTTGGGACCGAGGTGGACGATGCCGGTGGAGAGCGCCACGCCGCACACGATCACGACGGCGGAGATCAGCATCCACTGCGTGATGTTCTCGCCAAGGAACACCGCGCCGTAGAAGAGCGCGAACACCGGCACCAGGAAGGTCACGGTCAGCGCGCGTGCCGGTCCGGCGCGTTCGATCAGCCGGAAGAACAGGATGTACGCCACGCCCGTGCACGCGATGCCCAGCGCCAGCAGCGCGAGCCATGCGCGCAGGCTGGGCATCTGCGCGGGCCAGAGCCAGATGGCGGGAAGCGCGAGGAAGAGCGTGGCGCCCAGCTGGCTGCCGGTTGCGGTGGCCAGCGGCGGTACGCCGACCAGGTAGCGGCGCGTGGCGCTGGCCGAGATGCCGTAGCAGAGGCACGCCGCGAGGCAGGCAATGACGGCCCACAGCGCGGCGTTGCTGCTGGCGCCGGCGTGCAGGCCGGCGCTGCGGCTCGCAAGCATCGCGACGCCGGCAAAGCCGATCACCAGGCCGACGATGCGCGAGCCGTTCGGCCGCTCGCGAAACCAGGCCCATGCCACCAGCGCGCCGAACATCGGCACGGTCGCGTTGATCACGGCGGCGAGGCCGGAGTTGATGGTCAGGAGCGCAAAGCAGAAGAGCGCGAACGGCATCCCCGAATTGAAGACGCCGACCCCGAAGGTGGCCTTCCAGTGCTGCGCCAGCGCTGGCCCCTGCCCGCGCAGCAGCGCGATCGGCAGCAGGAACAGCGCGGCAATCGCAACCCGCACCGCAGCCGTCGGCAGCGCACCGAACTCGGCCGCGCCGATGCGCATGAAAAGGAAAGACGCTCCCCACAAGGCCCCGAGCAGTACGAGGTCGATGAGCCAGGGCTTGGCGGTGCTGGCGGCGATGTTGTTCTGTGTTGTCGTGCTCATGCGTCCCTCTGTTGTTTTATCTTGCGCCCTCTAGCTCCAGCAGGGCTGTCTTGCGATGAAGCCCGCCAGCGTAACCGGTCAGCGAGCCATCGGAGCCGAGCACGCGGTGGCAGGGCACGATCACGCTGATCGGGTTGCGCCCGACCGCCGCGCCCACCGCGCGCACCGCGGCCGGGTTGCCGACGTGCGCGCTGAGCGCGCCGTAGGTCATGGTCTTGCCCGCGGGAATGCCGAGCAGCGCCTGCCACACGCTCTGCTGGAACGCGGTGCCGTGCGACAGGTCGAGCGGCATGTCGAAGTCGCCGCGCTTGCCCGCGAAGTAGTCGCGCAGCTGCGTGCCGGCTTCGACGAGCGCGGGGTGGTCGTCTTTCGTGATCCAGCCTGTGGTGTCGGGCCAGTGGCGCTGCTGGTCGAACCAGGCGCCGGCCAGGCCCTGGTCGGTGGCCGCCATCGTGATGCCGCCCAGTGGCGTGTCGATGTGCGAGGTGTAGATGGTCTTGCTCTTGAACTTCATGGCATTTCAGGCGGCGAGGCCTGCCGTGGTGATGTTGGAAGAATCGGGCGCCGCTTCCGCGGCTGCCGTGCCGGGAGACGGTGCGTGCCACGCCCGCAGCACCGCATAGCCGCGCCAGGGGCGCCACGCCTGCGATGCCTCGCTGGCCGCGCGTGCGGTGGTCACGCCCAGCGCTTTCTGCAGCGCGATGTCGCCGGCTGGGAAGGCATCGGGCCACCGCAGCGCGCGCATCGCGATGTACTGCGCGGTCCAGGCGCCGATGCCGGGGAGTTCCTGCAGTGCGGCGATGGTCGAGGGCACGTCGGCGCCCGCATGCAGTGCCAGCTTGCCGGCCGCCACTTCGCGCGCGACGGCCTGCAATGCGGCCTGCCGCTGCCGCACGATGCCCAGTTGCCCGAGTGCGTCGCCGCTGGCTGCGGCAATGGCCGCCGGTGTGGGAAAAAGCCGGTCCAGGCCATCGAAGGGCGTGGCGATGGGTTCGCCGAACGCCTCGACCAGCCGCGAGCCCAGCGTGCGCGCCGCGGCCACCGTGATCTGCTGGCCCAGCACCGCGCGCACCGCGAGCTCGAAGCCGTCGACCGTGCCGGGTACGCGGAGGCCGTCGCCGTGCGGAAAGGCCGCATGCAGCGCCGCGTTGATCGCCATCGGTTCGGCGTCGAGATCGAGCATGGCGCGGGCGCGGCTGATCACGATCGGCAGCACCGCGGCGAGCGAATCGCTGACCGACAGCAGCATCTGCTCGCGTTCGATGTCGAAGCGCAGCTGCAGCCATCCGGCGTGGGCCTGTCCGCCCTGCTGCACGCGCAATGTGCGGGCAAGGCGTACATAGGTCGGCGTGCTGCCCTTGGCGGGCGCCTTGCCGTCGGCCGTCGTCGCCACCTCGACGCCCCGCAGCGCGCGGCGTGCGAAGAAACCGAGCATCGCGTTCACGTCGTAGGGCGGGCGAAAGCCCAGCCGCACCTCGATCGCCTTGCCTTCGCCACCCTGTGCGCCACCCGCACGCCGCAGGGCGCTCGGGTTCAGCCCGTAGTGCTCGACGAAGGCGGCATTGAAGCGCCGCACGCTCGCAAAGCCGCTGGCCAGCGCCACCTGCGTCATCGGCAGGCGGGTGTCGGCGATCAGCTGCTTGGCGGCCAGCAGGCGGCGCGTTTGCAGGTACTGAAGCGGCGAGACGCCGAACTGCGCCTCGAAGATGCGCCGCAGGTGCCGGTCGCTCACGCCCAGGCGCGCGGCGATCTGCGCGGCACCGGGGCCTTCTTCGGCCCATGCATCGGGCTCGTCGATCAGCCGTGCGGCCTGCAGCGCGAGGATGCGCGAGGCGTCTTCGGTGGACCAGCTGGCCGCCCGCGGCGCCAGCTCGGGCCGGCAGCGCAGGCAGGGGCGGAAGCCCTCTGCCTCGGCCTGCGCCGCATGGCGGAAGAACCGGCAGTTCTCGCGCCGCGGCAGCTTGACGCGGCAGACCGGCCGGCAATAGATGCCGGTGGAGGTCACGGCGGTGAAGAACGACCCGTCGAAGCGCGCATCGTGCGTCTTCATCGCCAGGTAGCAGGCGTCGCTCTCGAGCGCTTCAGAGGGGGCGTGGGTGGAAGGCATGGGCAAATGATACGGTTTCGCCTCGTTTCAACTGGCCGTTTCCGGACATGTGGGCGCATGGGGCGTTGCCTACAATGCCCCGTTCCGAAACCCACAGGGAAACGCCCTTCATGCAGCTCAGCGCATCGATCTTCAAGGCCTATGACATCCGCGGCGTCGTGCCCGTCACCCTCGATGCCGAGGTCGCGGAAGCGCTCGGCCGCGCATTCGGCAGCGCCGCCCGCGCCGCCGGCGAAAAGGCCGTGGCCGTGGGACGCGACGGCCGCCTGTCGGGGCCGGCATTGGTCGAGGCGCTGATCAAGGGCCTGGTGGCCACCGGCGTCGAGGTGATCGACGTGGGCGCGGTGACCACGCCGATGCTCTATTTCGCGGCCCACACGCTGTGCAGCAGCGGCATCCAGGTCACCGGCAGCCACAATCCCAAGGACTACAACGGCTTCAAGATGGTGCTGGCCGGCCGCGCGATCTACGGCGACGAGATCCAGGGCCTGCGCAAGACCATGGAAGACGGCACAGCCAGGCTCGCTCCCGGCGGCAGCGTGCGCAAGGTCGACGTGACCGACGCCTACACGCAGCGCATCGCCGGCGACATCAAGCTCGCACGCCCCATGAAGATCGTGGTCGATTCGGGCAACGGCATCGCGGGCGCCACGGCCCCCGCCATCTTCCGCGCTATCGGCTGCGAGGTGGTCGAGCTCTTCAGCGAAGTCGACGGCGATTTCCCCAACCACCACCCCGATCCGAGCAAGCTCGAGAACCTCAAGGACCTGATGGCCGAACTGGCCAAGGGCGAGGCCGAGCTGGGCCTGGCCTTCGACGGCGACGGCGACCGCCTGGGCATCGTCACCAAGGACGGCCAGAACATCTTCCCCGACCGCCAGATGCAACTCTTCGCGCAGGACGTGCTCTCCCGCGTGCCAGGCGGCACCATCGTCTACGACGTGAAGTGCTCGCAGCGCCTGGCGCCCGCCATCGAGGCCGCGGGCGGCAAGCCGCTGATCTACAAGACCGGCCACTCGCTCATCAAGGCGAAGATGAAGGAAATCGATTCGCCGCTGGGCGGCGAGATGAGCGGCCACATCTTCTTCAAGGAGCGCTGGTTCGGCTTCGACGACGGCACCTATGCCGGCTGCCGATTGCTCGAGATCCTGAGCAAGAGCCCGGACGCGAGCGACGTGCTCAACGCACTGCCCACCAGCTTCTCGACGCCCGAACTGAACGTCGCCTGCGCCGAGGGCGAGCCGCACGCGGTGGTCGACACGCTCGTCAAGAGCGCCAGCTTCGCCGCGCCCGCCAAGGTCTCGACCATCGACGGCCTGCGCGTGGACTGGCCCGATGGCTTCGGCCTGATCCGCGCTTCCAACACCACCCCCGTGCTGGTGCTGCGCTTCGAAGGCCAGACCGACGCGGCGCTCCACCGCATTCAGGCTGAAATGCTCGCGTTGCTGCAGACCGTCAAACCCGACGCCAAGCTGGCCGAAGCTTCCCACTGACACCTCCCGTGCGTTCCTTGCTGCTGCGCCTGTACGGCGCCTTCACCACCGTCGTGCAACCGCTGGTGCGCCGCAAGCTGCGGCGCCGCGCGGAGGCCGAGCCGGGCTATGCCGTGGCCGTCGAGGAGCGCTTCGGCCACTACGACGAATCCATCGTCGGCGAGGCCCAGTGCTGGGTGCACGCGGTGTCGCTCGGCGAAACGCGCGCGGCCGCGATCCTCATTGCCGAGCTGCGCCGGCAGTACCCGGGCATCCCGATCCTGCTCACGCACGGCACCGCCACCGGCCGCGAGGAGGGCGCCAAGCTGCTCGAGCCCGGCGACACGCAGGTCTGGCAGCCGTGGGACACGCCGGGCGCCGTCGCGCGCTTCCTGGACCGCTTCAAGCCACGCATCGGCGTGCTGATGGAAACCGAGGTCTGGCCCGTGATGGCCGCGGCCTGCGCCGAGCGCCGCATTCCGCTGGTGCTGGCCAATGCGCGGCTCAACGAAAAATCGCTGGCCGCGGCCGAGCGCCTGGGCTGGCTCGCGCGGCCCGCGTACTCGGCGCTCACGGCCGTGTGGGCGCAGACCGAGGCCGATGCGCACCGGCTGGTGTCGCTGGGCGCCAAGGTGGCCGGCATCTACGGCAACCTCAAGTTCGATGCAACGCCAGACGCGCGGCAGCTCACCGCGGCGACCTCGCTGCGCGAACGCCTGCCCAAGCCGATGATCGTGCTCGCGAGTTCGCGCGACGGCGAGGAGCGCATGCTGCTCGAGGTGCTCAAGCGCTTCGGTGCGACCTCGCCCGTGCCGCCCGAGCAGGGTGCGATCCGCTCGATCGCCAAGCGCGTGCACGACGTGCAATGGATGATCGTGCCGCGCCATCCGCAACGCTTCGACGAGGTGGCGGCGCTGATCGAATCGCAGGGCTTCGCGGTCGCGCGCCGCAGCGCGGCGGGCCAGCCGTCCGATGCGGAAATCTGGCTCGGCGACTCGCTCGGCGAGATGGCGCTGTACTACGGCCTGGCCGACGTGGCGCTGCTCGGCGGCAGCTTCGAGCCGCTGGGTGGGCAGAACCTCATCGAGCCGGCCGCGTGCGGCTGCCCGGTGGTAATGGGCCCATCGACCTTCAACTTCACCGAGGCGGCGCAACTGTCGCTGGCGGCGGGCGCGTCGCTGCGCGTCGAAGGCATGGAGCAGGCGGTGACGGCGGCGCTGAAGCTGGTGGAGAACCCCGAGCGGCGCACGGCGATGGCGCAAGCCGCGCTGGCGTTCTCGTCATCGAACCGCGGGGCGGCGGAGCGGACGGCGGCGGCTGTGCTGGCGATTGCGCAGGCTGCGGAGCCGGTGGCGGCTGAGAACGCGCCGCTGGCAGACGAACCCGAGCGCGCGGAACCGACCCTGGACTGATTTTTTGCATTGCTCCTTCCCCTTCCGGGGGAAGGCTGGGATGGGGGCAAGCGCCCCAACGAGCGCTGTGCAGGGGCCGAGGCCGTCGTTCCCCCACCCCGACCCTCCCCCGGGAGGGGAGGGAGAAAGAAAGTCCCGACTTCCGCTCAGCGCACCGGCGGATTCACGATCACCGGCGGCACCGGCGCCGAAGGCATCGCGGGCGGCGCAGGATTGAATGGCTGCACCGGCACCGGCGGTACCACCGGAATGCTGCGCGGCGCCACCGTCGTCGAAGGCGCGGAAGAACGGTCCGCAGGCGTGGCCGAAGGCACGGCCGGCGTGCTGCCGCTACTCGCGAGCGTGGCGTTGATCGCATCCATGTCCGACGTCGTCAGCGTGCCGTTGGCCTGGCGCAGCTTCAGGTTGCCCAGCAGCACGTTGTAGCGCGCCTGTGCGAGGTCGCGCTTGGTCTGGAACAACTGGCTCTGCGAGTTGAGCACGTCGATGTTGATGCGCACGCCCACCTGGTAGCCGAGCTTGTTGGCGTCGAGCGCACTCTGGCTCGAGGCCTCGGCCGCTTCCAGCGCCTTGACCTGGCCCGCACCCGACACCAGCCCGAGGTAGGCCGCGCGCGTGGCCTGGGCCACGCTGCGCCGGGTGCCGTCGAGCACGCTGCGCGACTGCTCTTCGAGCGCCAGCGTTTCCTTGATGCGGTTCTCGGTCGCGAAGCCCGCGAACAGCGGCAGGTTGAAGGTGACGCCGACTGTGGCGGCGTTGACGCGCGTGCCCGTGGTGCTGGTGCTGGTGCCCGTCGGATTGCGCGTGACGTTGTAGCCGAGGTTGGCATCGAGCGTGGGCTTGTGGCCGGCCTGCGCCTTCTGCACTTCGAGTCCGGCCACGTCGAGGCCGAGGCGTGCCTGCTGGATCGCGGGATGCACCTCGTCGGCCTGCGCGACCCACGCGTTGATGTCGGCGGGCTGGGCGGTGGGCAGCACCACCGGCACGGCCAGCGGCACCGGCACGCTGCCGGGGCGGCCGACGAGTTGGTCGAGCACGATCTTCTTGACCTGCAGGTCGTTCTCGGCGGCGATCTCCTGTGCGATCACCAGGTCGTAGCGGGCCTGGGCTTCGCGCGAATCAGTGATGGTGGAGGTGCCGACCTCGAAGTTGCGCTTGGCCGATGCGAGCTGCTCGGCCACGGCGACCTTTTGCGCGCGCACGAGCGCCAGGCTGTCCTGGCTCGCGAGCACGTCGAAATACGCCTGGCTCACGCGCACGATCAGGTCCTGCTCGGCGGTGGTGAACACTGCCTGCGCGATCTCCGCCTGGCGCTTGCCCTGCTCGTAGGTGGCCCAGTTGGCGGGACGGTAGAGCGGCTGCGTGGCATTGATGCCGACGTTCTGCGTGTTGAAGTCGCGCGAGGCGCTGGCGCCGCGGCTGGTGCCCGTGAGGGTGTCGATGTCGAGGTTGCTGCGGTTCACGCCGGCCGTGAGCCCGACGGCCGGCAGGATGCCGGCCTTGGCCTGCGCGGCGCGCGCAACGTTCGCGTCGTACTGCGCCCGGGCGCCCTGGTACGTGGCGTCGTAGCCGCGGGCGGAGTCGTAGAGTTCGTTCAGTGTCTGGCCTTGGGCCGGCAGTGCAAGCAGGGTCGCGATAACGCTGGCGAGTGCTGCGGAAAGTGGCAGAAGCCGGGGCCGTGGAGGCATTGAACGTCCTTGAGGGAAAGAATCAGTAGCGCGGGACCGAAGGGTCGTGCGAGGACCAGGCGTCGATGCCGCCCGCCACGTTGGCGAGCTGGTCAAAGCCGTTCTGGTTCAGGAAGGCGGCCACGCGCTGGCTGCGCGCGCCGTGGTGGCAGAGGCATGCAATGCGCTGGCCTTCGCCCAACTCGGCGAGGCGGCCCGGAATTTCATTCATCGGGATCGCCACCAGCGTGAAGCCCACGGGCGCGACGCTCGCCGTCTGCAGCTCCCACGGTTCGCGCACGTCGAGCAGCACGGGGGCGGCATCGGCGTCCTGTGCGAACCAGGCGGCGAGGTCGGCGGGGCGGACTTGGTCGATCATTTGTGCGGCCCGCTCAGAACGAGAAGCGCGAGGGCTCGGGGAAGTTCAGCAGGCGCGGTGCCACGGTGTCCCAGGGCTGGACCGTGTCCCACTTGCTTTCGCTCGAGCGGGTGACGAAGTGGGCGCGCATCATCGGCTCTTCGCCCACGATGGCCGCGAGGCGGCCGCCGACCTTGAGCGATCCCAGCAGGTTCTGCGGAATGCGGGCGACCGAGCCGCTGAGCACGATCACGTCGAAGCTCGGGCCGCTCGGCAGCGGCACGGCGCCGTCGGCATGGCGCACTTCGACGTTGCTCACGCCGTTCCGGCGCAGCGTCTCGGCGGCGCGGGCGGCCAGCACGGGGTTGATTTCGAGCGACAGCACCTGGGCGGCGCGGGCGCCGAGCAGGGCGGCCATGAAACCCGAACCGGTGCCGATTTCGAGCACGGACTCGTGTTTCTGCACTTTCAGGTCGTGCAGCGTGCGGGCCTCGACCTTGGGCGACAGCATGAATTCGCCGGGCACGGAGCCGTCGAGCAGCGGCAGTTCCATGTCGAAGAAGGAGAGCGTGCGGTGGGCTTCCGGCACGTAGTCTTCCCGGTGGATGGTGGCCAGCAGGTCGAGGATGTCCAGGTCCAGCACATCCCAGGGGCGGATCTGCTGTTCGATCATGTTGAAGCGCAAGCGCTCGAGGGTAGGGGTGGGGTTCATGGCGTGGCTTTCCTTGTGGGCTCAGGACAAACCTTCAATTTTAGGTGGCCCGGATGTCGCCAGCGGCCCGCTCGGCCATACAAAAGACTTCTTCATGCCTTGTCCCCGGGGCGCACGCTGAGCCCGTAGAGCACGGTTTCAGCCTGGGTGGCGAGGAATTTCTCGGGGTCCAGAGCGCTTTCTCCGTCGACGCAGACCATGGCCGAGTGCTTCCAGAGCATCAGGAAGACCATGGGCGCGATCACCGAATAGATCGCATGGTCGATGTCGACCGGTGCGAATTCGCCGCGGTCGATGCCGCGCTGCAGGATGCGCCGCAGCAGATCGTGTCCGGGGCGCACCACCTGCTGGCGGTAGAACTCCGCCAGCTCGGGAAAATTGCCGCCTTCGCTCATCATGAGCTTGGTCAGGCCCGAGGCCTTGGTCATGCCCACCCGTTCCCACCACACGTTCATGCAGTAGCGCAGCATCTCGGCCGTGGTGCCTTCGAAGGCCTCGAATTCGGCGTTCCACTCGGTGAAACGGCCACCGAGACTCTCCATGATCACGGCCTTGAAGAGCTCTTCCTTGCTCGGGAAATACAGAAAGAGCGTGCCCTTGGAAACGCCGGCGCGCGCCGCCACTTCTTCGGAGCGGGTGGCGGCAAAGCCTTTTTCCACGAACAGGTCGAGCGCGGCCGCGAGCAGTTCGCCGGGGCGCGCCTCTTTCCGGCGTTCGCGCTTGGAGCGGACCGGGCAGAACTTGTCGACAAGGGAGCGGGGAGAGGACATGTGGGTTAATGACTCGCGGGTTAGTAATGTAGTGACCGGCATCCGCCGCGTCAAGCCGCGACAATATCGGGTTCGCGTTTTCCAACCCCGCCGGAGCAGTGCCCATGTCTTCTTCATCGTCGCCCACCGAATCCATCGTGCTCGGTGGAGGCTGCTTCTGGTGCACCGAGGCGGTTTTCGACCGCGTGCAGGGCGTGCTGGACGTGGAGTCGGGTTATTGCAACGGCCAGGTGGTCAATCCGACCTATGAGCAGGTCTGCACCGGCCGCACTGGCCATGCCGAGGTCGTGAAGCTCGAATTCGACCCCGCCCAGATCAGCCTGCGCGAAATCCTCGAGATCTTCTTCGTCGTGCATGACCCGACAACGCTCAACCGCCAGGGCAACGACGTCGGCACCCAATACCGCAGCGGCATCTACTACACGAGCGACGCGCAAAAGCAGGTGGCCGAAGAGGTCATTCGCGAGATCGAAGCCAGCAAGACCTACAGCGCGCCCGTCGTGACCGAGGTAGCGCAACTCGCCAACTACTCGACGGCCGAGGCCTACCACCAGGACTACTTCCTGAACAACCCGAACCAGGGCTACTGCGCGTTCGTCGTCGGCCCCAAGGTCGAGAAGTTCCAGAAGACCTTCGCCTCCCGCGTCAAGGCCTGATCCCCTTCGTTCCGTGCAGCTCGCCACCCGTCAATCCCCGCACTTTTCGACCCGCGCGATCCTCGTCGTGCTGGCGATCGCGCTGTGGTTTGCGGGCACGCTGGGCGTGATGCACCGTTCGCTGCACGTGCCGGGCCTGCCGGCTGCGGCAGCCACGGTGCAGACGACACAAACTGACAAGAGCGCCCACGTTCATGCGGGCCACGGCGTGGTCAGCCTCTTCGGCGATCACACCGATGCCGAGTGCCGTCTGTACGACCAGCTCTCGCACGGATCGAGCGTCCCCGGCGTGCCGCTGGTGGTGCTGCCAGTGCTGCTGCCCTCGGCCACTTTTGCTTATCTGCAGGGCGAGGCCATCGCCCGCTGGGTTGCGCTGTTCGACGCGCGCGGCCCGCCTTCCACTCGCTGAATCCCCCCGTGTTCCGGTCGCTGCGCCTGCCTTGTGCGGGTGACGGCGTGCCGTCCATTGATTCAACGAGTGTTCACCATGATTCCCAATTTCCGTCGCAACGCCATCGGCGTCGCCGTTCTTTCGCTCGCCTTCGCCGGCGCGTCCCACGCCCAGGCCCAGCAAACTGCACAAGCCCAGCCGGCCGATGCCGCCAGCCTGCCCACCGTCACGGTCACCGGCAATCCGCTCGGTGCCAACGACCTGATCGCGCCGACCGTCACGCTCTCGGGCGAAAAACTCCTGCTGCGTTCCGACTCGACCCTCGGCGAAACCCTCAACAACCTGCCCGGCGTGAGCAGTAGCTACTTCGGCCCCAACGCGAGCCGCCCGATCATCCGCGGGCAGGACGGCGACCGCATCCGCATCCTGCAGAACGGCGGCGGCGCGCCCGACGCCTCGGCGCTGAGCTACGACCACGCGGTACCGGTCGACGCGCTGGTCACCGACCGCATCGAAGTGCTGCGCGGCCCCTCGGCGCTGCAGTACGGCGGCAGCGCGGTAGGCGGCGTGGTCAACGTGATCGACAACCGCATTCCGACCGAACCCATCAACGGCTTCGGCGGCCGCGCCGACCTGGGCTTTTCCACCGGCAACAAGGAAAAGAACGGCGGCGTGGTGCTCGAGGGCGGCAACGACCGCTTCGCGCTGCACGTGGACGCCTTCAACCGCGACTCGAAGGACGTCTCGGTGCCCATCGACCTCGATTGCAGCAAGCCCGGCTCGCCGTGGCGCGCCCGCAAGATCTGCAACTCGGCCAACGAGGCGAACGGCGGCGCGGTCGGCGGCACGCTGTTCTTCGACCAGGGCTGGATCGGCGCCTCGGCCAGCACTTACCGCAGCAACTACGGCACCGTGGCCGAGGACGACGTGACCATCCGCATGAAGTCCGACCGCTATGCGCTCGAAGGCGAATGGCGCCCCGGCGGCATCATCAGCAGCATCCACGCGAAGGTGAGCCACACCGACTACCGCCACACCGAGTTCGAGGGCCCCGAGGCCGGCACCACCTTCTCGAACATGAGCAACGACCTGCGCATCGAGGCACGTCACCAGAAGATCGGCAACTTCGAAGGCCTGGTCGGCTTCAGCAGCGAGACCAACCGCTTCGCCGCCGACGGCGAGGAGGCCTTCGCCCCGCACAGCCGCACGCGCTCGAACGCGCTCTTCCTCTATGAGGAGTACGGCGCCCCCTGGGGCAAGCTGAGCTTCGGCGCGCGCACCGAGAAGGTCCGCATCCGCTCGCTGGGCTATCCGGACGATCCGTCGGTCACCCGCTTTGCCATCGGCGAGCGCACCTTCAATCCGCACAGCGCCGCGTTCGGCGCGCTGTTCAACCTCACGCCGCAGTGGCAGTTGACCTCGAACCTCGCGTACACCGAGCGCGCACCGAAGGACTACGAACTGCTCGCCAACGGCCCGCACGTGGCCACGGCCGCGTGGGAAGTGGGCGATCCGAACCTGAAGAAGGAAAAGTCGACCGGCCTGGACCTCGGCGCGCAATGGAAGTCGGGCCCCAACACGGCCCGCGTCAACGCCTACGTCACGCGCTTCAGCAATTACATCGGCCTCACCGCCTCGGGCCGCACGCTCGACGAAGAAGGCCAGGTGGTGACCGACCCGGCCGCCACCGACACGCTCGCCGAGTACGTCTACAGTGGCGTGCGCGCGCATTTCACCGGCATCGAGGCCAACGGCAACCTGCGCCTGCTGGGCAACGACGGTTTCGCGCCCATGCCCGACGCCTCGACGCTCGATCTCGAATGGCGCGGCGACGTGGTGCGCGCGAAGAACCTGGACACCGGCGAGCCGCTGCCGCGCATCGCGCCGTTCCGCACGGGCGCGACGCTGGTCTACGGTAACGGTCCGTGGAGCGCGCGCCTGGGCTTCTACTACAACGCGGCCCAACGCCACGTGCCGAGCGTGGGGGCGCGCGAGACCGATGCGTACACGCTGTGGAACGCCGCCATCTCCTATCGCATGAAGGTGCAGCGCGCGAACCTCACCTGGTATGCGCGCATCGACAACATCACCAACAAGCTGGCCTACAGCCCGACGTCGATCCTGACGACGACGGTGTATCCGAACGCGCCGTTGCCGGGGCGGTCGCTGAAGGTCGGGATGCGCGTGACGTTCTGATCTAGGTCTTTCTCCCTCCCCTTCCGGGGGAGGGCAGGGGTGGGGGCTCGCGGCCTTTGATGAAGTCGCGGCTTGTGCAAGCGCCGCTTGCCCCCATCCCAACCTTCCCCCAGAGGGGGAAGGAGCAAGGCAGCTTATCCTCGCCGCGTGAACTCCTTCGTCATCTCCTCGCTGCTCCCCGTCGTCCTCCTCATCGCCGCGGGCTACCTGGCCGGCAAGCGCCGATGGATCGGCGGCAACGCGGTGAAGGACCTGTCGAATCTCATCTTCCTGCTGCTCGCCCCCGCGCTGCTGTTCCGTGCCATGAGCACGGTGCATGTGCAGGAGCTCAGCCTCAAGCCGGTTGCCGCGTACTTCATCGCCTCGGGCCTGCTGTTCGCGGGCACGCTCGCCCTGCGCGGGTTCAACCGCACGGCCGCGGTGATCGCGCTGGCCAACACCTACAGCAACACCGTGATGATCGGCATCGCGCTCGTCGGCCTGGCCTATGGCGAGGCGGGCATGGTGGTGCTGCTGACGCTCATCTCGCTGCATTCGCTGGTGCTCCTGACCAGCGCCACGGTCGTGCTCGAACTGGCCGTCGCGCGCGAGCATGCGGTGGTCAGCGGCGAAGAAAAGCGCTCGATGGCGCGCACCGTGCTGCGCGCGCTGCGCAACGCCATCATTCACCCGGTGCCGCTGCCGATCATCGCGGGCCTGCTGTTCGCGCAGACCGGGCTCGTGATGCCCGAGGTGATCGACAAGCCCATCCAGCTGCTCGGCCAGGCCTTCGGCCCTGTGGCGCTGGTGATGGTGGGCATCACGCTGGCGCTCACGCCCATCGGGCGGCACTGGCGCGGTGCGCTGGTGCAGGCGCTGGTCAAGAACCTGCTGCATCCGCTGCTGGTCGCGGCCATCGGCTGGCTGCTCGGCGTGCGCGGCATTCCGCTCACCGTGATGGTGGTGGCCGCGGCGCTGCCCATCGGCGCCAACGTGTTCCTGTTCTCGCAGCGCTACCGCACGGCCGAAGACCTCGTCACGGCCAGCGTTGCGGTGTCTACGGTGCTGGCGCTGGGTACCCTCACGCTCGTGATGGTTTGGGTGCAGTGGCTTCCCTGAGGGGCTCGTCGCGTCGAATTCAAGGTGGTGCCTGCGGCCCGGCGGAGCCGGTTCCGCGGTGGTCCCCGAACGGATTCAGGGTGCGAGCCGTTCGCGCACCCAGTCCGCGCCTTCGAGCCGGTAGCGCAGCCGATCGTGCAGCCGGCTCTTGCGGCCCTGCCAGAACTCCCAGCGGTCCGGCACCAGCCGGTAGCCGCCCCAGTGCGGCGGACGGGGCGGCGAGAGCAGGTGCCTGGCGGCGGCCACGGCCGCGTTCTTCACCAGCACGTCGCGGCCGCTGATCACTTCGCTCTGCGGACTGGCCCAGGCGCCGATGCGCGAGTCGAGCGGGCGGCTGGCGAAGTAGGCGTCGCTCTCCTCGGCGCCGGCCTTCTCGACGCGGCCCTCGATGCGCACCACGCGCTCGAGCTCGACCCAGTGGAACTGCAGCGACGCGTACGGATTGCCCGACAGCTCGCGGCCCTTGCGGCTTTCGTAGTTGGTGTACCAGACGAGGCCGCGCGCGTCGTAGCCCTTGATCAGCACGATGCGGCTCGAGGGCCTGAGGTCGCTGCCCACGGTGCACAGCGTCATCGCATTGGGCTCAGGCACCTGGGCGTCGATGGCCTCGGTGAGCCAGCGTTCGAATTGCTTCAGTGGATCGTCCGCGCTGTGGGCCTCGCCGAGCTCGGCGCGTTCGTAGCTCTTGCGCAGCGCGGCGAGCGCTTCGTTGGAGGGAGGGGAAGTCATGCCGGGATTGTTGCGCACATACTCGGCCCATGACGACAAAGGCGAATTCCCCCGTGGTGATCGTGCTGGCCTCTGGCCGGGGCGAGCGCTTCATTGCAGCCGGCGGCACGGGCCAGAAATTGAAGGCCCTGCTCGCTGGCAAGCCGGTGCTGGAACGCACGCTCGATGCCGTGCGCGCGAGCGGCCTGCCGTGGCGCCTGGAAGATGCCGGTCACCCGGGCATGGGCGACTCGATTGCGGCTGCGGTGCGTGCCACGCCCGATGCCGCCGGCTGGCTGATCCTGCCGGGCGACCTGCCGCTGGTGCGGCCCGAGACGCTGAGGGCAGTGGCCGGCGCACTCAATGGCCGGGTCAACGCGGTGCAGCCACAGTTCATGGGAGAGCGAGGCCATCCGGTCGCCTTTGCCGCCGGATGCCGCGCGCAGCTCGCGGCGCTGGAAGGGAATCTGGGCGCATCGCCCGTTCTGCGGTCGATGCGCGCCATCGATTCGGTGTTCGACCTGGTGGTGGACGATGCCGGCATCGTGACCGACATCGACACGCCCGAGGCCCTGGCGCGCGCCGAGGCACTGTGGCTCGAACGCGCGGCGCGCTGATCGGGCGGATCAGCCCTTCGGAATCACCGCACAGGCGATGCGCGGGCCCGAGTTGCCGGCCGGCTGCGTCGTGAAGTCGTCGCGGTCGCGGTGAACCACCAGCGCGCGGCCGACCACGTTGTTGGCGGCGCCGTCGGTCAGCGAGATCGAGTGGTCGTCCACGCTGAAGCGCGCCACGCCGCCTGCGTCGGCCACCAGGCTCGGCAGTTCGCCGGCATGGCTGCCCGGCGCGGCGAACTTGCCGTGCGTGCCGCCGGTCGGGTTGAAGTGGCCGCCCGAGGCGTTGCCGTTGTCGCCGCAATCGCCCTTTTCATGGATGTGGAAGCCATGCTCGCTGCCCGGCACGAGGCCGCGCACTTCACCCGAGACGCGCACGCCGTGGTCCAGGGCGGTGAACTTCACCGTGCCGCGGGTCGGGTTGGGCGTGATCGCGGCGGTCGGCACCAGTTCGACGACCGTGCTCGGCTTGCCGCCCATGCTGCCGCAGGCAGCGAGCACGGCGGTGGCGAGGAGGGCGGTGCCGGTGGCGAAGAGACGACGATGGTTCATGGTTTTTCCTTGGACGGTCCGGATGAGGGTTGGGAAGAAGAATTGTCGGAAGACCCCGGAACATATACCGAAGCCGGGAGCGCATCGCAATCGGCCGCCGCCGCGGCTGCCTGTTGTTTGGCCTCGGCCAGCGCCACCAGCCGGGCCAGCGCCGCATCGTGGATCGAATGCCGCTGCAGCTCCAGCAGGGTCTGCTGTGCATAGTCGAGCGAGCTGCCATAGCGGCCCACCGCGTGGGCGAAGATGTGGCGGTAGCGCTCGTCGCTGAGATCGCCGGTGAAATTGGGACTGCGCCGTGACAACGTGAAGGCCAGCGCGTTGACCGGGCCCTCAGCCGTGCCGCAGCGCAGCCACTTGGGGTCGTACACGCCGGTGGGCATCTCGCGCAGCCAGAGGCGGCGCAGCGTCTCGAGTCCCTCGGCCTTCGGTACCCGGAACACCATGCCCCGGCAACTGCCGCCCGAGAGCAGGCCGAACACGAGGCCCGGCGTCTGGATGCTGCCGCGGTTCACGCGGCTCCACATCTTCAGCGCCCGGTGCCAGCCGTGCACCCAGGCCGGGCGCCGCTCGATGAAGCCGAACTCCGGCCGCCAGATCAGCGAGCCGTAGCCGAACAGCCAGAGGTCGTCGTGCCCTCCCCAGTCGGCAATCGCGCGTTCGAGCATGGGCTGCGGGTCGCGCAAGGGCCTGGGCATCGGGTCCAGCCCCGGTGGTCCGGGGTTCGGCGCGGGGTCCGACACGGGCATGTCAGGGGCGCCGCCTACAATTTCCTGATCATGGTTCACCGCACCATTATTTACCGACCCCTCAATTACGGAGCACGCCCACCCATGAGCGACGACGACGGCCAGCAGAATTTCATCCTCGGCTTCCTCATGGCGCTGATCGCGCTGGTGATCTTTTTCGTGGTGGGCATCGTGATCTGGCACAAGGGCCACAGCGCCTCCGGTGCCGCGGTCGCAGCGCCGGGCAAGCCTCCCGCCGTGGTCATTTCCTCGCCTCCGCCGGGCGAGGCGCCCAAGCTGGCCGAGGTGACCGAGACAGTCACGGTCACGATCCCCGACGGCGCCAGCATCCGTGTGGTCAACGGCGTGGTGAACTTCTACTTCGCGACGGGCAGCGCCGACCTCGCACCGGGCGCCGCCGAGGCGCTGGCCGCGGTCATCAAGGGCGTGGAGAGCGGTCGCAAGGTGGTGGTCTCGGGCTTTCACGACACCACGGGCGATGCCGCCCTCAACGAATCGCTCGCCAAGAAGCGCGCCGAGATGGTGCGCGACGTGCTCGTGGGCCTGGGCGTACCTGCCGGCAAGATCGACCTGCAAAAGCCCGAGGTGACGGCAGGGTCGGGCAACAATGCCGAGGCGCGCCGCGTGGAGGCCAGGCTGGTCGACTGAACCCGCTCTGCCTGTGCAAACCAGCCCGGCGATGCCGGGCTTTTTTGTGCCTGCGGCCCGGTGGGCCATGCCCGGGCAATGCCCGAGTAAATTCGTATCGCTTGGCGCCCGGATTTCATCAGGACTTTGCGCCTGGCTTGGTACGATGAGTTCCAGGCCCACAGTCGCGCTTGCGACCCAGCAAGAGCCATCTACCCCATGAGCACACACCCCATCGTCCGCGACGTCGCCGATCGCATCCGCGAGCGCAGCCATGGCTTGCGCAGCACCTACCTCGCAAGGCTGGCCGAGATCCGCAACCGCGACCGCGGTGCCGACCGCATGGGCTGCGCCAACGTGGCGCACGCCGTGGCCGGCATCCCGGCAAACGACAAGTTCAGGGTGGTGACCGAGCGCGCGCCCAACATCGGCATCGTCACCGCCTACAACGACATGCTCTCGGCCCACGCGCCGTACCAGGGCTATCCGGACATCGTCAAGCAGGAGGCCCGGCGCCTGGGCGCCACGGCGCAGGTGGCCGGCGGCGTGCCTGCGATGTGCGACGGCGTCACGCAGGGCACGCCCGGCATGGAGCTGAGTCTCTTCAGCCGCGATGTCATCGCCATGAGCACCGCCATCGCACTCACGCACGACATGTTCGACGGCGCGCTGATGCTCGGCGTGTGCGACAAGATCGTGCCGGGCCTCTTGATCGGCGCATTGCACTTCGGCCACCTGCCGACCGTGTTCGTGCCCGCGGGCCCGATGCCTTCGGGCCTCTCGAACAATGCGAAGTCGAAGGTGCGTGAGCAGGCGGCACAGGGGCTCGTGGGCCGGCAGGGCCTGCTCGACGCCGAGATGGCGGCCTATCACACCGTGGGCACCTGCACCTTCTACGGCACCGCCAACAGCAACCAGATGCTGCTCGAGGCCATGGGCCTGCACGTGCCCGGCACGGCCTTCATCCAGCCCGGCGATGCGATGCGCGACACGCTCACGCGCGAGGCCGTGCGCACGGTGCTGGGCAAGGCGGGCGACAGCGCGTTCAGCTGCCCGCCCATCGGCGAGATGGTCGATGAGCGCTGCATCGTCAACGCCATGGCTGCGCTGCTGGCCACGGGCGGTTCCACCAACCACCTGATCCACTGGGTGGCGGTGGCCCGCGCCGCCGGCATCGTGATCGACTGGGACGATTTCTCCAAGCTCTCGGACATCATTCCGCTGCTGACCCGCGTGTACCCCAACGGCAGTGCCGACGTGAACGAGTTCCAGGCCGCGGGCGGTCCGGGCTTCGTCATCGGCGAACTCGTCGATGCGGGCCTGATGCACGCCGACGTGCTCACCGTGCGCGCCGGTGGCATCCGCGAATTCGCCAACATCCCGACCCTGGCCGAAGGCGGCGAGCAGCGCCTGACATGGACGCCTGCCGCCCCGTCGAAGAACGATGCGGTGGCACGCCCGGTGGCCGAGCCGTTCAGCGCCACCGGCGGCTTGAAGCTGCTGAGCGGCAACCTGGGCCGCAGCGTGATCAAGGTCTCTTCGGTGCCCGACGACCGCCACGTGATCGAAGCGCCCGCGCGCGTCTTCGACTCGCAGGCCGCCCTGCACAAGGCCTTCACCGCCGGCGAACTGGAGCGCGACGTGGTCTGCGTGGTGCGCTGGCAGGGCCCGCAGGCCAACGGCATGCCCGAACTGCACAAGCTCACCCCGCCGCTGTCGGTGCTGCAGGGCAAGGGCTTCCGCGTGGCGCTGGTCACCGACGGACGCATGAGCGGCGCGTCGGGCAAGATCCCGGCCGCCATCCACGTCTCGCCCGAGGCGGCTGCGGGCGGACCCCTTGCGAAGGTGCGCGACGGCGACCTGATCCGACTCGATTCGGTAGCGGGTACGCTCGCCGTGCTGCTGCCCGAAGACGAATGGGCCGCGCGCGAGACCGCGACGCTGCCCGAAGCGCAGCGCATCGCCGACGGACACGGCCTCGGCCGGGAGCTGTTCGCCGGCATGCGCCGCAATGCATTGACTGCCGAAGAAGGAGCCTGCTCATGGCTGTAAACGACAAACTCACCGCCCTCGACGTGATGCGCGATGCACCGGTCATCCCGGTCATCGTGCTCAACGACGTGAAAGACGCCATTCCGCTGGCGCGCGCATTGGTGGCCGGCGGCATCCGCATGCTCGAGGTCACGCTGCGCACACCGCAGGCGTTGCAGTGCATCGAGGCCATTGCCAGGGAAGTGCCTGAAGCCGTGGCCGGCGCCGGCACCATTCGCAGCGCGGCCGATGCGCAGGCCTCGGCGCTGGCGGGCGCGAAGTTCGGCGTGAGCCCGGGCTACACGCGCTCGGTCGGCAAGGCCTGCCACGACCTCGGCCTGCCGCTGTTGCCGGGCGTGGCGACGGGCAGCGAAATCATGATGGCGCAGGAAGACGGCTACACCGAACTCAAGTTCTTCCCGGCGCTGCAGGCAGGCGGCCTGCCGATGCTCAAGGCCTGGCAAGGACCGTTCGGCGACGTCACCTTCTGTCCCACGGGCGGCATCCATGCGGGCAATGCGGCCGAGTTCCTGGCGCTCTCGAACGTGGCCTGCGTGGGCGGCTCGTGGATCGTGCCGACCGACGCGATCCGCGACGGCGACTGGGCCCGCATCGAACAGCTGGCCCGCGCCGCGAGCCAGCTGTCACGTTGACATGAGCACCGCGTTCGACGCGAGCGACCTGAAGGTCATCGCGTTCGATGTGTTCGGCACCGTGGTCGACTGGCACAGCGGCATCGCGGCCGAAGTCGAACGCGTGCTGCCGGGCGTGGAAGGCGCGACCTTCGCGCTCGCATGGCGCGCCGGCTACCAGCCCGCGATGAAGGCGGTGATGGAGCGCATCGCAGCGGGAGAGGGCGGCTTCACGCTGCTCGACGAGCTGCACCTGAGCATGCTCGAACAGGTGCTGCGCGACTTCGACCTGAGCGATCGCCTCGACACCGCCGCCAAGCGCGACCTGAGCCGTGCCTGGCACCGCCTGCCCGCATGGCCCGATTCGGTGGACGGGCTCACCCGGCTCAAGAAGAAGTTCACCATCTGCACGCTCTCCAACGGCAACATCGGTTTGCTGACCGAGATGGCCAAGCGTGCGGGCCTGCCCTGGGATTGCGTGCTGTCGGCCGAGGTGTTCAAGGCCTACAAGCCCGACCCGCGCACCTACCTGGGCGTAGCGGGCGTGTTCGATGCCACGCCGGGGCAGGTGATGCTGGCCGCCGCGCATCACGATGACTTGGCCGCCGCACGCGTGTGCGGCCTCAAGACCGCCTACATCGAGCGGCCCCACGAGTTCGGCGTTGCCAAGCCCAAGGATGTTTCGCCGCAGCCCGACAACAGCCTGCATGCGCGCGACATCAACGAGCTGGCCGATCTGCTGGGCTGCTGATCAGGCTGTCGGGCGCTTTTCCACCGTGCGCGAGTTGCGCGCGGCGGCGCTCGACTTGTAGCGGGTCTTCGTCCGCAGCGCCTCAGCGCAGGCCGGCGCCTTCTGCGCTCTCGGCCCGCTGGATCAGTTCGATCTTGTAGCCATCGGGGTCCGTCACGAAGGCGATCACCGTCGTGCCGCCCTTGACCGGACCCGCCTCGCGCGTCACGTTGCCGCCCGCGGCCTTGATTTTTTCGCAGGCCGCATACGCATCGGGCACGCCGAGCGCGATGTGGCCGTAGGCGGTGCCCAGTTCGTAGCTCTCGGTGCCCCAGTTGTAGGTGAGCTCGATCTCGGCCTGGTCGGGGTTGCCCTTGTCGAAGCCGATGAAGGCCAGGCTGTACTTGTACTCGGGGTTCTCGGACGTGCGCAGCAGGTTCATGCCGAGCACCTTGGTGTAGAAGTCGATGGAGCGCTGGAGATTGCCAACGCGCAGCATGGTGTGAAGAAGTCGCATCTCGTGGTGCCGTGTAGTGATGGGAAAAGGGGAAGCCGCCATTGTCGGCTTCCCGCCGCGGCAATCAAGTTGCTGCGGTCAGCAGGTGGGACTCGTGGCGCTTGAGGAATTCCATCAGGTGCTGCGGATATTCGGGCACGACCGCATCGCGCACGCTCGGCCGGGCGGCCAGTGCCTTGCGCCAGGCGTCGACCTTGGGCAGCGCAGCGAAGATACGCGAATCGATGAGCGTGTCGAACACCTCGAAGTAGCGGAACACAGACGCGAACACCGCATCGACCAGGCTGAAGCTCTGGCCCGCGAAATAAGGGCCGGCGCCGAGCGCAGTCTCGACACGCTCGAACTTCGCGACCAGCGCGAGGCGCTTCTGCTCGAACACGGCCGCGTCCTGCGTGGTCTCGTAGCCCCAGAGGTCGGCGAGGATGGCCGAGCCAAACTCCATCCACGCGCGATGCTCGGCACGGGTGAGCGGGTCTTCGGGGTGCAGGCGCGCTCCGGGTTGGGTCTCTTCGAGGTACTCGCAGATCACGTTGCTCTCGAACAGCACGGCCTCGGTGCCGTCGGCGCGCTGCACCTTCAGCAGCGGCACCTTGCCGAGCGGCGAGATGTCGAGAAACCATTGGGGCTTGTTCGCCAGATCGATCACGATGCGCTCGAAGGGCACGCCTTTTTCACCGAGCGCGATGGCGGCGCGCTGGACGTAGGGGCACAGCAGGTGGCTGACGAGGGTGAGGGGTTGGGACATGGGCTTTTCCGTGTTCGGTTGTGTACTTGGATCGCCGCGATTCTTGCGGTCTCGAACAACCTTTTCCCGGAAAGCCCATTCGCTGTTTGGGCGCCTTGTGCTAGGGCACCGTGTCGAGCCAGTGCGTGATGCGCCCGTTGTGCATCACGCCGATACGGTCGGCCATCGCATGCGCCTCGGCCTCGTTGTGCGTGACGAGGATGGCGGTCTGGCCGGCCTGCTTCAGGATGCCGCGCACCTCGGCGGTGAGGCGTTCGCGCGTGGCACCGTCGAGGTTGGAAAAAGGTTCGTCGAGCAGCAGCAGCGCGGGCGAGGGCGCGAGCGCGCGGGCCAGCGCGATGCGTTGCTGCTGGCCGCCCGAGAGCTCGTGCGGATAGCGCTCGCCGGCATCGGCCAGGCCCACCAGCGCCAGCATCTCGGCCACGCGCGCCTGCTGGGCTGCGCGACCGAGGCGGCGCAGGCCGAAGGCAACGTTCTTCGCAGCCGAGAGATGCGGAAACAGCGCGTACTCCTGGAACATCATTCCCACGCGCCGCTGCTCGGGCGGCAGGTGCGAGCGGGCGGAAGAGAGCATCACCTCGTCGAGGCGGATCGTGCCCGCGCGCAACGGTTCGAAGCCCGCGATGGCGCGCAGCACCGTGGTCTTGCCGCAGCCCGAGGGGCCGAACAGGCAGGCGATGTCGCCGGCCGCGAGTGACAGCGAAAAATCGTCGACGACGGTGTGCAGACCGCGCGGCGTTTCATACGCGAGCTGGATCGATTCGATATGCAGCGGAGAACTCATGCGTGTTCCGGAACGGGCGCGACAGGCGTTGCGCCCAGTTGGTTGCGCGCCAGCAGCACCACCGGCAGCAGGCCGGCCAGCACGATGGCGAGCGCCGCGATCGCGCCTTCTTCGTAAGTGCCGCGCGCGGCCTCGGCGTAGAGCCAGGTGGCCAGGGTGTCGAAGTTGGCGGGGCGCAGCAGCAGCGTGGCGGGCAGTTCCTTCATCGCATCGACGAAGACCAGCAGCGCGCCCGCGGCAATGGCCGGCTGCAGCAGCGGCAGGTGCACGCGGCGCAGCGTGCCCGCGGTTGTTTCGCCGAGCAGGCGCGAGGCCTGCTCGATGGCGGGCGGAATGCGCGCGAGGCCGGCCTCGATGCCGCCGACCGGCATCGCGAGAAACCGGATCGCGCAGGCCACGACCAGCACGATGCCCGCGCCCATCAGCGGCAGGCCCTGCAGCCCGAAGGCTGTGGCGAGCGCGGCGTCGAAGGCCAGCGCCGGCGTGAGCAGGCCGATGGCGAGCACCGTGCCCGGCACCGCGTAGCCCAGCGTGGCGGCGCGTGCCTGCCAACGTGAGCGGTTGGGGCTCGTGCCCTGGCTGCGCGCCGCCCAGGCGACGATCAGTCCCGCAGCCACTGCGACCACGGTGACACCCGCGGCCAACGCGATCGTGTTGCCAAGGCTCGCGACCAACCCCTGCGAAATGCCGCCGCCCTGGCGCAGCCGCTTGGCGCTTTCCCAGACCAGGTAAATGGCCGGCGCGACGAAGCCGATCAGCACCGGCAACGCGGTGACGGCCGTCGCGACCCAGCCGGCGCCGCCGTGCAGGCGCCGCGGCTGCACGGCACGCATGCGCTGCGCCGAACCGAAGCGCTGGTGCTGACGGCCGTTGCGTTCGAGCCAGACCAGCGCCACCACCACGAACAGCATCGCGCAGGCGATCTGCGCTGCGCCCGCGAGGTCCGAGCGCGTGATCCACGTCGTGTAGACCGCCACCGTCAGCGTGTTCACGCCGAGGAATTCCGAGGCGCCGATGTCGTTGAGCGTTTCGAGCAGCGCAAGGCTCAGGCCCACCGCGAGGGCAGGGCGCGCGAGCGGCAGTGCCACGCGAAAGAACGCGCCGCGCCGGCTTTCGCCCAGCGTGCGCGCGGCTTCGAGCAGGTGCGCCGGTTGCGTCATGAACATCGCGCGCGCCGTCATGTAGACGTACGGATAGAGCACGAAGCCGAGCACGAAGATCGCACCCGGCATGGAGCGCAGATCGGGCAGGCGGAACTGGCGCGGGCTGTCGAAGCCCAGCACCCAGCGGATCGCGCCCTGCACCGGGCCGATGGGATGCAGCAGGTCGAGGTAGGCGAAGGCGACGATGTAGGTCGGCATCGCGAGCGGCAGCAGCAGCGCCCAGTGCAGCACGCCGCGTCCCGGAAAGTCATGCGCCGTCACGAGCCACGCGCAGCCGGTGCCGATCACCAGCACCAGCGTGCCGACACCGGCCAGCAGCAGGGCCGTGTTGAGCGCCGCCTGCGGCAGCACGTGCGCGAACAGCGGCCCCCAGTGCCCGATGCCGGAACCGAACGCGAGCCACAGGAGCGTGAGCACCGGCGCAAGCACGCCGATCGCGATGGCAAACGAGGCAAGGCGCCAGACCGGTCCTGTGGCTTGCAGGGCTGGCGGCTGGCGCCGTGTCATTTGCATTTTTCAGGCACCACCGGCACGGCGTGCCTGCTTGGGTCCATCACTGGTCGAAGCCGACCTTGTCCACGAGCGCGCTGGCCTGCTTGCGGTACTTGGCGATCTCGGTGAGCGGCAGAGGATCGACCTTCAATTCGCCGATGCTCTGGCCGATGATCGGATCGAGCGCCACGCCCTTGCGCACCGGGTACTCGTAGTTGGTCTGCGCATACAGCGCCTGCGCCGGCTCGGACACCAGGAACTCGATCAGCTTGACCGCGTTGGCGCGCTGCGGTGCATTCTTCGCCACCGAGGCGCCGCTGATGTTGACGTGCGTGCCGCCGCTTTTCGCGTTGGCGAAAGTCGGGCGAACCACCTTGATCGCATCGCCCCACTTGCGCGCGTCGGTGCCTTCCTTGGCGCTCTTCATCTGGCCGACGTAGTACGAGTTGGCGATGCCGATGTCGCAGATGCCGCCGAGGATGTCGCGCGCCACGTCGCGGTCGCCGCCCGTGGCCTTGCGCGCGAGGTTGGCCTTGACGCCGCGCAGCCACTGCTCGGCCTTGGCTTCGCCGTCGTGCGCGATCAGCGCTGCGACGAGGGCCGTGTTGTAGGGATGCTGGCCCGCGCGGATGCAGACCTTGCCCTTGTACTTCGGGTTGGCCAGGTCTTCGTAGCGGAAGCTGGTGAGCGGTTGCATCTTGTCGGCATACAGAACACGGGCGCGCAGCGAGAGCGCGAACCACTGGCCGTCGGCGCCGCGCAGGTTGGCCGGGATGGCCGATTCGAGCGCGGGCGATTTCACGGGCTGCGTCACGCCGCCATCGACGAGGTCCATCAGGTTGCCGATGTCCACCGTCATCAGCACGTCGGCCGGCGAGCGTGCGCCCTCGGCCTTCACCCGCTCCAGGAGCCCGTCTTTCACGAACACGGTATTGACCTTGATGTTGCTCTGCGCGCTGAAGGCGGAGATCAGCGGCTGGATCAACGCGGGCTCCCGCGTCGTGTAGAGCGTGAGTTCTTCGGCGGCGTGCGTGGGCAGGGCGGTGAGGGCGAGCCATGCAGTGGTGGCGCCGATCAGGGCGTGCGCAGCGCGGACGCGGGAGCGTTGGGTCATGAAAGATCCTCCAGTTCGATAGATGTTCTTGGGGAGACACCGGCGGGCCGGCCTGCGGCCGCCGATGCGAACAATTATCAAGACAGGAAAGAGGCAGGAGCCTTTTGGACTTACAAGCAGAAGGCCTACTGCGTCACCGGGCCGTTGGAATCTCGAACACCAAACACGTCGTCGTCGCATGCGCATACAGCGTGCCGTCCGCCCCGAAGAGCCTTGCCTCAGCCGTCGCGAGCTGCCTGCCGCAGTGGATCACCTTGCCCTCGGCGCGCACCCGCTGCACCTTCGGCGTGAGGCCCTTCACGTAGTTCACGCTCAGTTCGGCGGTCGTGTAGGCGCGGCCGGCCGGCATCATCGTGTGGACCGAGCAGCCCAGGGCCGAGTCGAGCATCGTGGCGACCCAGCCGCCGTGGATGGTGCCCAGCGGGTTCAAGTGCTGTGCGAGGGGCGTGCCCTGGAACACGGCGACGCCCTTGCTCACCGAGACGATCGTGAAGTCCAGCGTCTTGGCGATGGCCGCGTAGGGAATCTCGCCGTTCAGCATCGCCTGCATCACTTCGAGCCCGGTCTTGCCGGCGATCTGCTCGGGGCGGGCGAGTCCGGGGCCGGGGCCACCTTCGAGGCGGTCGGTGATCGCGCGTTCCTCGGCGATCCATGCGTCGAGCTGGCTGGTGGGTTGCGTCATGCCTGTACTGCTCCTGGGGGCTTTGAATGAGGTTGTGAATTGTATATGCAATAGTTGCACCTACAATCATCGCCCATGGACATTCAGACCAAGCCGCGCGGCTGCACCAGTTTCAAAGTACGACAGCTCATGCGTCGCCTGTCGACGCACTACGACGCCGAGGTGTCCAGGAGCGGCCTGAAGACCACGCAGTACTCGCTGCTGTCGAACCTCAAGCGGCTGGGCTCCTCCCGCCCGGTCGACCTTGCGAGCGAGCTCAAGATGACTGCTTCCACCTTGAGCCGCAACCTGCAGCCGCTGATCGCCGCGGGCTGGATTGCGCAAAGCGCCGGTGCCGATGCGCGCAGCCTCCTGGTGGCGCTCACGCCCGAAGGCGAGGCCAAGTGGCGCGAAGCGCAGCACCACTGGAAGACCGCGCAGCAGAAGCTCAATGCGCTGCTGGGCGTGGAGCGCGTGCTGGCGCTGCACCAGCTCATCGACGAGTCGCTCGAACTGCTGGGCGCGGACGAAGCCGCAGACCTTCAGGACTGAAGCACACCACCCACACGACACAGCCGCGCGATCGCAACGCGGACCGGATTTCCTTTCCTCCTCCACATCTCATTCCAACAGCCGAGGCCCCATGTTCGCCACCCAAGTTTCCGCATGGCTGCAGCGCCGCGGCATCCACTACGGATGGATCGTCGCCGCCATCACCTTCCTGACCATGCTGACGATGTCGGCCGCATTGGGCCTGCCGGGCGCGATGCTGCAACCGCTGGGCAAGGAGTTCGGCTGGAGCACCGAGCAGATCTCGTCGGCGCTCGCACTGCGCTTCGCGCTCTTCGGCCTCATGGGCCCGTTCGCCGCGGTGCTGATGGAACGCTACGGCCTGCGCGCGGTGATCTGTACCGGGCTCGCGCTGGTCGGCATGGGCATGGCGCTGGTCACCATGGCCTCGCAGCTGTGGCAGCTCTTCGTGCTCTGGAGCCTGATGCTGGGCCTGGGCACCGGCATGACGGCACTGGTGCTCGGCGCGGTGGTGGCCAACCGCTGGTTCGTCGCGCGCCGCGGGCTGGTCATCGGCATGCTCACCGCCAGCTCGGCGACGGGGCAACTGGCCTTCCTGCCGTTCGCGGCCTGGATGATCGAGCACTGGGGCTGGCGCTCGGCCATCGTGCCGATCGTGATCGGCAGCGTGCTGATCGCCGTGCTCGCGCTGTGCCTCGTGCGCAACCGGCCGTCCGACGTTGGCCTGCTACCCTACGGCGAAAAGCCCGGCACCCAACCAGCCGCACCGGCCGCGCCCGTGGCGATGATGAATTTCGCCACGCCGTTCCGCGTGCTGAAGGAGGTGGCGACCAACCGCACCTTCCTGATCCTGGCCGGCACCTTCTTCATCTGCGGCCTCAGCACCAACGGCCTCGTGCAGACGCACTTCATCTCGCTGTGCGGCGACAACGGCATGGGCGCGGTGCCGGCGGCCTCGGTGCTTGCGATGATGGGCGCCTTCGACTTCGTGGGCACCATTCTTTCGGGCTGGCTCTCGGACCGCTACGACAACCGCAAGCTGCTCTTCTGGTACTACGGCCTTCGCGGCCTGTCGCTGTTCTGGCTGCCGCACTCCGAATTCACCATCTACGGGCTGGGCCTCTTCGCGATGTTCTACGGCCTCGACTGGATCGCCACCGTGCCGCCGACCGTCAAACTCGCCGGCGCCACCTTCGGCCCGGCCAAGGTGGGCCTCGTGTTCGGCTGGATCTTTGCCGCGCACCAGCTGGGCGCCGCCACGGCCGCATACGGCGCGGGCTTCGCGCGCACGCTGCTGCTGACCTACACGCCGGCGCTGTACGCAGCCGGTGCCGCCTGCCTCGTCGCGGCGGTGATCGTGATGATGATCCGCCGCCCGGCTGCAAAGGCCGGCACCCCAGTGACGCCCGCCGCGGCAGGCGCGCGCGCCTGATGATCGGGACGCTCCAGCCATGACCACCTCCGCGACCTCGGCCAACGCCGAACTCGATCCGCGCACCCGCCTGCTGCTGGAGGCGCCCATCGTCCCCACGCTGCTGCGCCTGGCCGCCCCCAATGTGCTCGTGATGGTGGCGCAGGCCTCCGTCGGGCTCATCGAGACCTACTTCGTCGGCAAGCTCGGCACCGATGCGCTCGCAGGCATGGCGCTGGTGTTCCCGATCGTGATGCTGATGCAGATGACCTCCAGCGGCGCGATGGGTGGCGGCATCGCCTCGTCGATCGCCCGCGCGCTCGGCGCACGCCGCCGCGACAACGCCGATGCGCTGGTGTGGCATGCGGTCGTCATCGCGCTCGGCTTCGGCCTGTTCTTTTCGCTGGCGCTCCTGGCCGGCGGACGCTGGCTCTACGGAATCATGGGCGGCACGGGCGCCTCGCTCGATGCCGCACTGACGTACTCGAACTGGGTGTTCGCGGGTGCTGTGCTGGTGTGGCTCTTCAACTCGCTCTCGGCCATCATCCGCGGCACCGGCAACATGGCGGTGCCGGCCAACGTCACGGTGGTGGGCGTGGTGTTCCTCATTCCGGCATCGCCGCTTCTCATCTTCGGCTGGGGGCCGATTCCGGGCATGGGCATCGCTGGCGGCGCGATGGCGCTGTTGCTGTACTACCTGCTGGGCTCCATTGCGCTGATCATTTACCTGCGCTCGCCGCGCAGCCTGCTCAAGCCGACGCTGTCGGCGCTGAAGCTGCAGTGGCCGATGTTCCGCGACATCCTCCGCATCGGGCTCGTGGGTGCGGTGTCGACGGTGGCGACCAATCTGTCGATCGGCATCGCGACAGCGCTCACCGGCCACTTCGGCTCGGGCGCGCTGGCCGGCTACGGCACGGCGTCGCGGCTGGAATACCTGCTGGTGCCGCTGGTGTTCGGCCTGGGCGCGCCGCTGGTCGCAATGGTCGGCACCTGCATGGGCGCGGGGCAGCGCGAACGCGCGCTGCGCGCCACCTGGGCCGGCGCGGCGCTGGCCTTCGCGCTGACCGAAACCATCGGCCTCGCGGCCGCGTTATTCCCGCGTCCGTGGCTGCTGCTGTTCGGCAACGACCCCGCGATGCTGGAGACCGGCGCGCACTACCTGCGCGTGGTGGGGCCGCTCTACGGCTTCTTCGGCGTGGGACTGGTCCTGTACTTCGCTTCGCAGGGCGCGGGACGCCTGATGTGGCCGGTGCTCGGCAATATCGCGCGGCTCGCGGTGGCGGGCACGGGCGGCTGGCTTGCGCTGCGCTGGGGTGGCGGTCTCACCGGCGTGTTCGCGGCGCAGGGCGTGGCGCTGGTGGTGTACGGCATCGTGATCGCCTCGGCGATTGCAGGCGGCGCCTGGTTCGGCCGCGTGGGCTGGCCGCGCACGCCCACTGGATTGCTGCGCCGCGTGGCGCAGGCCTGAGCGCGCTCGGCATCCCTCAAGGAAAAACCCGGGCGCTCGGCCCGGGTTTCTTCATCGATCAGTTGCGGTACGGATTGTTGGGCCGGCGGTCGTAGCGGTTGGGCACGCCGTCTCCATCGTTGTCCCGGCGGCCGCCGTAGTGGCGGCGGTCATCCCAGCGGCGGCCATGGTCGTAGCGACGGCCATCGCGGTGGTAGCCGGGGTGAAAGTGGCGCGGAGGCGGCGGCGCGTAGTAGCGGCGCGGTGGCGGCGGTGCGGGCACCACGTACACCTGGGCCTGGATGAAGCGGCCGCCGGTCTGGGCCTGCGCCGGTGCGCTGAGTGCAGCCAGCGACATCAAGGCGGCTGCGGCGACTGCAAAAGTGAGCTTTTTCATTTCAACTCCCGTGGAGTGGTTGGAAGCCTCATCGTCGCCGCCCTGTGTGAACCTTGTGTAAGGCTGAGGCGAAATCGGATGAAGAGCTGTAAGCAGCCCGTAGACGCGTGACGTCCAGTGGGCATGCCACCCATGCTAATGCGTGGTGCGCCCGCCGGGCGCTGTCGCGGGTGTGCCGTTGGTTGTAGGCCGGGAGGCCGTGTGCTTGTCCGCGCGCGCTCAGGCGCGCGGGGCGGGCAGCATGCGGCGCAGCGCCTCGAAGAACAGGTCCGACTGCTCGCGCTCGCCCTGGATCTGCGCCGCCATATGCGCGGCCAGCTTCGCATCGACGGGCACCAGCGGCCGCCCGGTCGATTGCGCGATCACCTGGTGCAGGCACGCACGTTCGAGGTAGTAGAGGTCGTCGTAGGCATGCGCGATGTTGGAGCCCGCCACGATCACGCCGTGGTTCGCGAGGAACGCGACATCCTTGCCGGCCATTGCACGGGCAATGCGCTCGCCCTCGGCATCGTCGAGCGCCAGGCCGTTGTAGACCGCGTCGATCGCGATGCGGTTCATGTAGCGCATCGCGTTCTGGCTGGCGGTCGGATCGAGCGCGCGGTCGACCGTGATGGTGAGCGCGGTGGCGTAAGGCATGTGGCAGTGCAGCACGACCGCATGCCCGGTGAGCCTGTGCACCGCGCCGTGGATGAAGAGGGCGGTCGGCTCCACCCGATGGCGGCCGGCCAGCACTTCGCCGTGCACGTCGATCAACACGATGTCGTCGGGGCCGATCTCGCTCCAGTGCAGGCCGCGCGGATTGATCAGGTAGCGGTCCTGCGCGCCCGGCACCATCACGCTGAAGTGGTTGCAGACCCCTTCGGACAGCCCGTGGTGGGCGGCGGCGCGCAAGGCCAGCGAGAGGTCTTCCCGCAGCTTGCTGACGGCGGGGCTGGCGTAGTCGGATTCTGCGGACATCGGGTCTCCTTCTTTTTTCTTGTGAACAGCGAGGCGCTGGATGGATCAGGCGTGCGTGGTGCCCGTCCAGGCCGCGACGAACTTCTGCGCATCCTCGCGCACGGCCGGGGCCTGCTTGCCGGGCTTGTAGAGCGCGGAGCCGATGCCGAAGCCGGCCGCACCGGCCGTGCGCCACTCGGCCATGTTCAGCGGCGTGATGCCACCCACGGGCATCACCGGCGTGCCGGTGGGGAGCACGGCGAGCAATGCCTTCACCACTGCGGGCGACGCCAGTTCGGCGGGAAACAACTTGAGCCCGGTGGCACCGGCTGCCAGCGCCCCGAAGGCCTCGGTCGGCGTCACCACGCCGGGGAGGCAGACCATGCCGAGCTTCACGGCCTCGGCGATGACCGCGGCGTTGAAGTTGGGCGAAACGATCAGTTCGCCGCCGGCCGCATGCACGTCGCGCACCTGCTGCGCATCGAGCACCGTGCCTGCGCCCACCAGCGCCTCTGGAAAGCGCGCGCGCATGAGCGCGATGCTGTCCAGCGGCTGCGGCGAATTGAGCGGCACCTCGAGCAGCCGGAAGCCGGGCTCGACGATGGCATCGCCGACGTCCGCGGCCTCGGCGGGAGAGAGGCCGCGAAGGATGGCCACGAGCGGCAGTTCGCGCATCGCGGCGTTGAATTTTTCGAGGGGCGTGGTCATGGCTGAGTTCTGTTGCTGTCTGCTGCAAGAAAGCCGGACAGCGCATGCAGTCCGGCCCAGGTGGCTTCGGCGCCCAGCGTGCGCGTGGCAACGCCGGCGGCGCGCAGCGCCAGGGTGTAGCGCTCGGTGAGCACCGGCGAGCCGATCAGCACCACCTCGCCGACCGCGTGCAGCGACTGGGTGCGAAGCTCTTCGCCGATCAGCAGGCCCGAGAGGTAGCTCGACAGCTCTTCCTTCGGCATGCGCTCGAACAGCGCAAGCGTGCGTGTGCCGAAGGCGTTGTGCAGCAGGCCGTGGCCGTTCTCGGATTGCGTCACGCCCTGAAGGAACGCCGCTTCGTCGAGCGGCGCGGCGGCATCGAGCGTACGCGCGAGGATCGAATGCTGGCTCAGCAGTGCGTAGAACTCGCCCGTCATGCAGGTTCGAAAGCCTGCAACGCGGCCTTTGCTGACGGTGGCCCACTTGTTGTGGGTGCCCGGCAGCACGAAGAGGCCGTCGCTCGCACCGGTGAGCGACATGGCGCCGAAGATCTGCACCTCCTCGCCACGCATCACGTCGGGCACGCCGTCGTGTTCGTCGCTGAGGCCGGGCACGATGGCGATGCGCGCACCGGGAACCGCGTCGATGTGGATGATCTTGCGCCCCACTTCGACACGGCCCGCCGGGCAGGCACAGTACGGCGCCTCGACCCAGCCCTGCTTGCTGCCGGCCATGCCGGAGATGAGGCAGTGCGCCCCTTCCAGGCGCATCCAGTCGCCGAACAGCGCGTCGAAGACCGCGGGGAATCCGCCGTCGGGCACCTTGAGGATGCCGCGCGCATCGCTGCGCTCTTCGAGTACCTTGCCGTCGGCGTCCAGCAGGGCGCCGCGCAGCGAACTCGTGCCCCAGTCGATTGCTACCAGTCTTGTCATCTCAGTGATTGTCGCGCGGCACGAAAGCCCCGCGCCGGCCGCGCAGGAAAGCCAGGTCGGCGCCCTGGTCGGCCTGCAGCACCGTGTCGACGTAGAGCTTCCAGTAGCCCGAGTCGAGCGGCGCTCTCGGCGCGACCCACTTCTCGCGGCGCTTCGCCAGCTCTTCGTCGCTCACATGCAGGTGCAGTTTGCGGTTGGGTACATCGAGTTCGACGATGTCGCCGTTCTGCACCAGCGCCAGCGGCCCGCCGGCTGCCGCCTCGGGCGCGGTGTGCAGCACCACCGTGCCGTAGGCCGTGCCGCTCATGCGCGCATCGCTGATGCGGACCATGTCGGTGATACCGCGGCGCAGCACCTTCGGCGGCAGCGGCATGTTGCCGGCTTCGGCCATGCCGGGGTAGCCCTTGGGGCCGCAGTTCTTGAGCACCATGATGCAGTGCTCGTCGATGTCCAGGTCTTCGTCATCGATGCGCCTGTGCAGGTCGTCGGCGCTCTCGAACACCACCGCGCGGCCCTTGTGCACCAGCAGCTCGGGCGTGGCCGCGCTCGGCTTGATGATCGCGCCGTTGGGCGCGAGGTTGCCGCGCAGCACGCAGATGCCGGCCTTCTCCTTGAAGGGCTCGGCCAGGGGACGGATGACCTGCGGGCCGTAGTTCTCGGCGTCCTTCACGTTGTCCCACAGGCTCTGGCCGGTGACGGTGAGGATGTCCTTGTGCAGGTGCTGGGCGATCTCCTTGATGACCACCGGCAGGCCGCCCGCATAGCAGAAGTCTTCCATCAGGTACTGGCCCGAGGGCTGCAGGTTCACCAGGCAGGGCAGCTCGGAGGCGAGACGGTCGAAGTCGTCGAGCGTGAGGTCCACGCCGATGCGGCCCGCAATGGCCAGCAGATGGATCACGAGATTGGTCGAGCCGCCCACGGCCGCGTTGACCTTGATCGCGTTCTCGATCGCCTGGCGCGTGAGGATCTTCGACATGTTCATGTCTTCATGCACCATGTCCACGATGCGCCGGCCCGCCTGGCGCGCCAGCACGTTGCGGCGCCCATCGACGGCAGGGTAGGCCGCATTGCCCGGCAGGCCAATGCCGAGCGCTTCGACCATGCAGGCCATGGTGCTCGCGGTGCCCATCGTCATGCAGTGGCCGTGGCTGCGATGCATGCAGCTCTCGGCCTCGAAGAAGTCCTGCAGCTTGAGCGTGCCGGCGCGCACCTGCTCGCTCATCTGCCACACGCCGGTGCCCGAGCCCAGTTCCTGTCCGCGCCACTTGCCCGAGAGCATCGGGCCGCCCGAGACGCCGATGGTCGGCAGGTCGACGCTGGCCGCGCCCATCATCAGCGCGGGCGTGGTCTTGTCGCAGCCCATGAGCAGCACCACGCCGTCGAGCGGATTGCCGCGAATGCTTTCTTCCACGTCCATGCTCGCGAGGTTGCGATACAGCATGGCGGTGGGGCGCAGCAGCGTCTCGCCGAGCGACATCACCGGGAACTCGAGCGGGAAGCCGCCGGCCTCGTACACGCCGATCTTCACCTGCTCGGCGAGCGTGCGGAAATGCGAGTTGCAGGGCGTGAGTTCGCTGAAGGTGTTGCAGATGCCGATGACCGGGCGACCATCGAATTGATCGTGCGGAACGCCCTTGCCCTTCATCCAGCTCCGGTAGATGAAGCCGTCGCGATCGTGGCGGCCGAACCATTGTTGGCTGCGCAGTTCGCTCGCCTTTTTCCTGGGGGAATTGCTCATCGGGTTTGTCTCCGTCGTTGCCGATTTCGACGGCCAACCTCAGGGTTTGTCCTGCCGAATCGCGTTTTCAATCATCATATGATAAGTGTGAAGAAACGCACGGAGACTTGATGTTTTCGACCTCCGGGATACCAAATTCCACATCGCATCCATGATCAAGAACATCCACGGTCGCACGCTCGAACTGCTCGGCGAAGCCATCGTGGCAGGTCGTTATGCGATCGGTGCGTCCATACCCTCCGAGCCGGTCCTGGGTGAAGAACTCGGCGTGAGCCGCACCGTGGTGCGCGAGGCCATCAAGTCGCTCGCGGCCAAGGGATTGATCGTCACCGGGCCCAAGGTCGGCACGCGTGTGCTGCCGCAGGACAAGTGGAACTGGTTCGATCCCGACGTCATCACCTGGCAGTCGCGCGCCGGGCTCACGCCCGAATTCCTGCGCGACCTGCAGGACCTGCGCCGCGTGGTGGAGCCGGCGGCCGTGCGGCTCGCGGCCGAGCGCGCCGATCGCAAGGACATCGATGAAATCGAACAAGCCTATGCCGGCATGAAAGAGGCCATCGAGAACGGCGGCGACTACGTCACCTTCGACCTGCGCTTTCACAACGGCCTCCTGAGCGCCGCGCGCAACCGCATGCTGGCCCAGATGAGCAAGGCGCTGAGCGCGCTGCTGCGCACCAGCTTCGAGATATCGACCGCCAAGCCCGACGGCCCCGCACTCTCGCTGCCGATGCACCGCGCGGTGCTCGATGCAGTGATCGCGCACCAGCCGGCCCGGGCCGAGCGCGCGATCATCCGCCTCATCGACAGTGCGCGCCAGGACATCGAAGACGTGCTCGGCTCCAGCCGGCGCCTGCCAAGACTGAACAGACCACCGCCGAGGCTGAAGGCCAGCTAGCTGGCCAGCCCGTCGCAGCCTCAGGCAACGGCCCGCACTTCAACCCTGTTTTTACCCACGCTCGCCCGGCGAGCATTTCCACCCAAGAAGAAGGAGACAGCATGAGAGTCGTGAAATCGCTGATAGCGCCGACGTTGGTCGCGCTGGGGCTGCTGGCATCGGCGGGCCCCGCCGCCGCGCAGGAGAAGCTCACCGTCTGGTGGGTCAAGGGCTTCTACAAGGCGGAGGACGAAGCGCTCTTCGCCGCCATCAAGAAGTTCGAGGACAAGAACAAGAACGTGAAGATCGAGCTGTCGCAGTACCCGATCCAGGACATGATTCCCAAGACCGTGTCCGCGCTCGACTCGGGCAGCCCGCCCGACGTGGCCTATGCCGACGTGTACGACTTCCAGGTCACCGGCAAATGGGCCTACGACGGCAAGCTCGAAGACATCGGCAGCGTGCTCGCACCCATGAAGGACCGCTTCGCGCCCAACACGCTCGAGACGACGTTCCTCTACAACGAGCAGACGAAGAAGAAGGCGTACTACGCGTTCCCGATCAAGCAGCAGACGATGCACATCGAGTACTGGAACGACATGCTGACGGAGGCCGGTTTCAAGGAGTCCGACATTCCCACCACCTGGAAGGACTACTGGTCGTTCTGGTGCGAGAAGGTCCAGCCCGCCAGCCGCAAGGCCAGCGGCAAGCGTACCTTCGGCATCGGCATGCCGATGGGCGTGGATTCGAGCGACGCGTTCTATTCGTTCCTGACCTTCATGGACGCCTACAACGTCAAGCTGGTGGACGACAACGGCAAGTTGCTGGTCGACGACCCGAAGGTGCGCGCCGGCCTGATCAGCGCCGTGACCGACTACACCAAGCCCTACCTCACGGGCTGCACGCCGCCCTCGTCGACGAGCTGGAAGGACCCGGACAACAACGTCGCGTTCCACAACAAGACGACCGTGATGACGCACAACGCGACCATCTCGATCGCCGCCAAGTGGCTCGACGATTCCAACAACGCCACGCTCACGCCCGAGCAGCGCGAGGAAGCCCGCAAGAACTACACCGAGCGCATCCACACCGCCGGCTTTCCGAACAAGCCCGACGGCAGCAAGATGGTCTACCGCAGCGCGGTGAAGACCGGCGTGGTGTTCAAGGACGCGAAGAACAAGGCGCGCGCCAAGGAGTTCGTGGCCTTCCTCATGCAGGAGGAAAACCTCACGCCGTACGTCGAGGGTTCGCTGGGCCGCTGGTTCCCGGTCACCAAGGCCGGGCAGGCGAGCGAGTTCTGGAAGGCCGACCGGCATCGCCTGTCGGTGTTCAACCAGTACGCCGCCGGCACCGTGACCTTCGAATTCACCAAGAACTACAAGTTCACCGTGCTCAACAACGAGAACGTCTGGGCCAAGGCGATGAGCCGCGTGGTCACCGACAAAGTGCCGGTGGACAAGGCGGTCGACGAGATGATCGCGCGCATCAAGACGGTGGCGGCGCAGTAAGCCGCACGCGGGCACCAACCACACCCACACCAGCTTTCATGGGGCGAACTGCATGAGCACAACCACCGTCGCGCCGGCTCCGGCGCCTGTTGCCAATCTCGGGGCGCGTCACGCGCGCTGGCAGTTCTGGGGCGCTGTGATGGTCGTGCCCTACCTGCTGGTGTTCGTGGTGTTCGTGCTCTACCCGGTGGGGTACGGGCTCTGGCTCGCGCGCCATCCGCAAAGCTATGTGAAGCTGGTCGAAGACCCGATCTTCTTCCGCTCGGTGATCAACACGGCCATCTTCCTGGTCGTGGCGATCAACCTGAAGATGATCGTGGCGCTCGTGCTCTCGGGCTTCTTCGTGACCTCGCGCTGGTGGATCAAGATCGTCTCGGCGATCTTCATCCTGCCGTGGGCGATGCCGTCGATTCCCACCATCCTGTCGATCCGCTTCATGCTCAACCCCGAGTGGGGCGTGATCAACAGCACCATCTTCCGCCTGACCGGGGCCGACGGCCCCAACTGGCTCAACGACCCCTCGCTGGCGCTGGCCTTCGCGATGCTGGTCCACATCTGGAAGTCGCTGCCGTTCTGGACGCTGATCCTGGTGGCGGGGCGGCTGGCCATTCCCACTGAACAGTACGAGGCGGCCTCGGTGGACGGCGCCTCGACGTGGCAGAAGTTCCGCTTCGTGAGCTGGCCCGCGCTCAAGACGCTTTACATCACCTCGACCATCCTCTCGATGATCTGGACGCTGGGCGACTTCAACAGCGTCTACCTGCTGACCGGCGGCGGACCTGCCGACCTGACGCATGTGCTCGCCACGCTGGGCATCCGCTACCTGCGGCTCGACCAGGTCGACCTGTCGATGGCTTCGATCGTGGTGGCGCTGCCGCTGGTGCTGCCCCTCGTTTACTTCATGATGAAGAGGCTCTCGAAATGAAGCGCTGGACCCCCAAGGCCGTCGCGACCGAGGCCAAGCTGCTGCTCATCGGCATTCCGGTGCTGCTGTGGACGCTGATCCCGGTCTACCACATGGTGCTCTTCGCGATCTCGTCGAAGGACTCCGCGACCTCGGGCCACCTGTGGCCCAAGAACCCGACGCTGGACAACTTCCGCATCGTGTTCCAGCAGAAGCACTTCTACCTCGACCACTTCTGGCTGCAGCTGTGGAACTCGTTGTTGATCGCGGTGTCGGTGGGCGCGATCACGCTCTTCGTCGCGACCACCGCGGCGTTCGCGATCAGCCGGCTGCGCGTGCGCGGCGGGCGCACGGTGATGAACCTGGCGCTCTTCACCTACTTCATTCCCGCGGCCTTCCTCGCGGTGCCCATGTACAAGACCATGGGCAACTACGGCCTCTTGAACAGCCAGTGGGCGTTGATCCTCGCGATGGTGACCATTGCCTCGCCGTACTGCATCTGGGTGCTGAAGCAGGCGTCGGACAAGCTGCCCTACGAACTCGACGAAGCCGCGCGCATGGACGGCGCCTCGCCGCTGCAGCTGTTCCGCCTCGTGTACCTGCCGCTGATGGTGCCGTCGCTCGTGGCCGTGGGCACGTACTCGCTGCTGCTGGCGTGGAACGAGTACCTCTATGCCTTCCTGCTGCTGTCGAACGACAAGAGCGTGACGCTGGCGGTGGCCCTGGGCAACTTCCTCTCGGCCGACGATTCGCCGTGGGAATTGCTGATGGCCACCGGCCTTATCTACGCGCTGCCGCCGGCGGCGATCTATTACGCCTTCAAGCGCTACATGGTCGGCGGGCTGACTGCCGGCGCCGTCAAGAGCTGAACGATTTCAGGAACAACACATGGCATCCGTATCTTTTCGCAATATCCAGAAATCCTTCGGCAAGGTCCAGATCATCCAGGGCCTGAGCTTCGACATCACCGACGGTGAGTTCGTGGTGCTGGTCGGGCCTTCGGGCTGCGGCAAGTCGACCTTGCTGCGCATGCTCGCGGGCCTCGAAGACATCAGCGGCGGCGAGATCATGATCGACGGCCGCGTGGTCAACGACCTCGAGTCGAAGGACCGCGACATCGCGATGGTGTTCCAGAGCTACGCGCTCTATCCGCACATGACGGTGGGCGAGAACATGGGCTTCAGCCTGCGCCTTCGCAACGCCGAGAAGTCGGTGACCGACGAGCGCGTGATGCGCGCCGCGAAGATCCTGAACCTCGATGCGTTGCTCGGGCGCTATCCGCGCGAGCTCTCGGGCGGACAGCGCCAGCGCGTGGCGATGGGCCGAGCGATCGTGCGCGACCCGAAGGTGTTCCTGTTCGACGAACCGCTCTCGAATCTGGACGCCAAGCTGCGCGTGGCAATGCGTGCCGAGATCAAGGCGCTGCACCAGCGCCTGAAGACCACCACGGTCTACGTGACGCACGATCAGATCGAGGCCATGACCATGGCCGACCGCATCGTGGTGATGCATGACGGCATCGTCGAGCAGATCGGCACGCCGCTGGACCTGTACGACCGGCCCGACAACCTGTTCGTCGCGCAGTTCATCGGCTCGCCGTCGATGAACGTGATCGAGGGCACGGTGCGGCGCTCGGGCGGCGAGTGCCATGTCGAGGCGCATGGCGCGCGCTGGCCGGTGCCGGCGGGCACCTCGGCGGCCGACGGCCAGCCGGTGCACTACGGCATCCGGCCGGGCGACATCACGCTGGGCGCGCCGGGCAGCGGTGTCGACGCGCAGGTGATCGTGGTCGAGCCCACGGGCGCCGAAACCGAACTGCTGGTGCAGGTCGGCGAAGCCAAGCTGGTGCTGGCCGTGCATGGCCGCGTCGATGCCAGGCCCGACGAAACCGTGGGCCTGGCCATCGACCTCGAGGCCGTGCACCTGTTCGACCGGCAGACCGGCAAGCGCATGGGGCGCTGAGCGCGCTTCAGGCCGTGCGCAGCCGCAGCAGGGCGCGCACGAAGCCGTGGTCCGAGCGCGTGCGGTCGCGCCCTTCGTGCAGATGGTCGTTGAAGTAGTCGACCCGCCGCACGTCGCCCAGGCTGTGCCGGCTGCTGGCGATGAACTCCTCGCTCACCAGGATCTGGTCGAGCACGTCCGGAAAGCCCTGGTGGATGTGCGAATAGGCCACGTCCTTCTTCAACGCCGACTCGCCCTGCATCTCGTAGGCATTGAACAGCGCCACGTCGCGCGCCGCCTTGTCGTAGGCCACTTCGGACGTGGCGGCCACCAGCTGCGTGGTCACGCTGTGCGGGTTGTCGTTGAAGTCGCCCATCACCACCAGCGGCGTGTTCGTGTCCTGCAACAGGTCGATGACGATGCAGCGCAGGGCCGCAGCCTCCGCGCCGCGCATCAGCAGCGAACGCAGCGAGGCCATCACGCCCACCTTGCGGTCGTCTCGGTCTTCCAGGTGGTTGCCTTGCGCGTCCTGGAGGAACTTGGGGCGCTTGGACTTCAGGTGCACGGTCAGTATGTGCACCTGCTGGCCGTGCTTCATCCGCAGCGTGGCGAGAAGGGGCGGGCGCTCGAAGCGGGTGTGTGGGCCGAGGCCCGGCACGTCCACGCCGAAGCCCAGCGGAAAGTCGATGAAGGACTGGACGTTGTCCACCTGCAGGCGCGTGGCGATGCCCACACGCGGCGTGCCCTGCGCGCCTGGTCTCGCTGGCGTGCCCGGCGGGCTCCCGGGCGGCGGCGTGTTCTCGGCACCGGGCACTGACACGAAGTCATAGCGCAGGCCGCTGCGCGCGATGGCCGCCTTGAGCGCCGCCTCGTCCCACACCTCCTGCACCGCCAGCACGTCGGCGTTGAGCGCATGGAAGCGCTCGCCGATCCAGTCGATCTTTCGCTCGTACTCGCGCTCGTTGTAGGCGTCCTGGTTCTCGTAGTACACCCGGTCGGGGTTCGCGAGGTTGAGCAGGTTGCAGGTGGCTACGAAGAGGGTGGCGTAGTTGGGGGGGATGTATTGCATGGAAACACGATTGTGTCCCGGGTTAGGATTCCTGAGGGAAGCGCCGCCCGCCATGTCATCCGACGCCGGGGCCGGCCGCAAAGACAACAACGAACCGGGGAGCCGCCCAGCGCGGAATGCATGAAGCTCATCCATATCACCATGTGCGCCGTGGCGGCGTTGCTCGTTGCGGGCTGCGCGTCCAGGGGCAATCCGTCGATGTCCTTCGGCGGCAGCCTTGTCGAACACAGCTTGCTGCGCGTCGACGATCAAGTGTCCTTCGCCCTGGAAGATGGGCCCGAGACGCGCAACTTCACTGTCGCCTGCAAAGCGCTGCAGGCGTGGTTGCTCTACTCCGACTTGCGTACCGGCCGCAGCTATCCGGTGAACGCCCGGCGTTACGGCGTTCGCAAGGAACTGGACGAGCGTCAGGCGCAAGCCCTGAAAGCGTTGCCGGCCGTCGAGCGCGCGTGCCGCGCGGCGTCACCCGATTGGCGCGAGGTGCAACGCAGCCCCGACGGGACTTTCACGCTCATCGACATCGCAAGCGTCGAGACATCGGACGGGGCATTGCTCTTCTGGGGGGCGTTCGACTATCCGCGGATGGATTTCGACTTGCCTTACCGGGCGCCGTTCGGTCAGAAGCGAGAGCGCTTCAGACTCGCGTGCCCATCGCAGGCCTACGCTCAGACGAGCGGCTTCGACATCGACGAGCGCGGTCGCGTCACGGACGGTCGGGTCGACGGCGACAAGGCGAAGTCGCACCTGGTCGGCGGCGACACGAATGCGGAGTACAAGGCGCTCTTCAAGGCGGCCTGCGGCGGCGCTCCGGCATGGCGGGCATTGCCTGCTTTTATTCCTCGCGCCAAGGCGATGCCCGATCCCGCAGGCCTGACCACGCCGAGCCCGGTGGTGATGAATGCCATTTCGCAGTTGGGACTTCCGCCGGCGACAAAGCGCCTGAAGCGCATCGTCCTTGAAGGAACATGGACCCGTGAAGGAAAGACATCGCCAACCCGGAGCGAGCTCCAGATCGCGCCGGACGCGACAGCTTCCACCTTCCGAACCCGGACGAAGAGCGGTACAGGTCGTACGGACGGCACATGGGCGCAATCCGCTTCGTTCCTGGGCCTGGTCGATCTGAGCAGCTTCGTCAACTTTCTTCCCGGCTCCGACACGATCAGCCAGGCGATGACCGATCTCACGTTGACCGGCGACTGGCAGCGCATGGCTGTGGGCTCGGAATTGCGCTACGTCACGAGGAAACTGAGCCTCTTCAGCATGATCGGCGGAGTGACCTACGACTACTCGACGGTCTGCAAAGTCGTCGGCATCAGCGCTGCGGCCGAACTTCATCCCGATCTGAGCGGCGACGCCAGGCGCCTGGAGTGCCGCATGCAGCCCGATTCGCTCGATCGGACCGACACCTATGTCTATCTGACCGACTATGGCTACGCCGTTCAGGTTCGAGAGGCTGCGGCCAAGCCTCCTTCCGAAGGCATCAAGAAGATCACGGCGGTCGAGCAATGAGCGCAGTCATGACGCATCGGCGCACCCTGCTGCGCAGCCTGGGACTGGCCGTGGCCTGCGCGGGCACGCTCGCGCTTGTCGCCTGCGGCTCCAGCCCCAAGGCACCGCCGCCGCTCCCGGTGATCACCCGCATCATGGTGATCCCCGTGGCCCCCATCGCCAAGCTTCACACCGAGAACAAGGGCATTCCCCTCGGCGTGCTGTGGCAGTCGATTGCCGACCGCGTGAAGGGCTCGGAATTCAACGAGCGCATGGAGTCGGTCCGCAAGGACATGGGACCGAAGCTGACGGCGGCGCTGGTCGAGCAGCTGAATGCACAGGGCTACCGGGCAGAGGCGCTCGAGGGCGTGATCCGGCCGGCGGCTTCGCCCGACAACCTCGATTACGGCAAGCTTCCGACCCAGGAACCCGTGCTGCATGTCTACTTCAACGAAGTCGGCATGTACTCGGCGCGCTTCTCGACGGACTACGTGCCGCGCGTCAACCTGAGCGCCTACCTGATGGATTCGAAGGAGGGCGACACCGTCTACTCCGAGACCATCTACTACGGCGCCGACGCCAGCGGCGACACCTCCGCCAGCGTGCCCGCGAATGCCCGCGATCGCTGGGCCAGCTTCGGCGAACTGGTGGCGCGTCCGCAGGACGTGGCGCGCAGCTACGACGATGCGGTCACAGCGCTGGCAACCCGGATCGCCAGGAACATCCGGGCGAACACCGCGCCGCCGCGCTGACGCAGCAGCGCGCCTAAAAGAAAAGGGCACCGAAGTGCCCTTGCTCGTTTTCGGGGCAGGTGTGCCTGCCCGCAGCGCTCAGCGCCCGAAGGAACGGCCGCCGCCGCCACCACCGGAGCGGTTGCCACCGCCACCGCCGTAACCACCACCGCCGCCACCCGAACGGCCACCGCCGCCCGAGCGGTTGCCGCCGTAGCCGCCACCACCGCCACCCGGGCGTCCGCGCCCGCGTCCGCCACCCATGTGGTCGACGCTCGTGCGCAACGGATCCGGCTGGCCGTCACCGCCACCGGCGACCGCTTCGGCACGCAGGTGCGCGACCTGGTTGGCCTGCGTCGGGCTGTGGCTGTTGCCGTGATGGCGCGGTTGGCGCTCGTCGTGTGGCAGATGGTTCTGTTGTTGATGCTGGGGTGCATGGTGCGGCGTGCGCGCCGGACCTTGCGGGCCGCGGCCTTGCGCCGGGCGTGCGCCCTGGCCGCGCGGACCCTGGCCCTGGCCTTGGCCGCCACCATTGGCGTTGCGGCCTTGACCGCCACCACCGCCGCCACCCTGGCCGCCACGGCGTTGACCGCCGCCACCGCCGCCGCCGCCACCAGCGCGTTCACCGCCGCCCTGGCCAGCCTTGTTCTCGCGGATGCGCGAGAGCATCTCGGTGCGTGCAGCCTTGGCGGCCGCCTGCATCACGTCGCGGCTCGGCGGACGGCCGGCGCCGCCCCAGATCGTCTGGCGACCCATGGCGATCGGCTCGGCGCGCTCGCCGTCTTCAGGGCCGTAGCCCTCGACGATCTGCACCGGAATCGTCTGCTTGGTGAAGCGTTCGATTTCCTGCATGAAGCCTTCTTCGTCCAGGCACACGAAGCTCACGGCCTCGCCGCTCGAACCGGCACGGCCGGTGCGGCCGATGCGGTGGACGTAGTCTTCGCTGACGTTCGGGATCTCGTAGTTCACGACGTGCGGCAGTTCGTCGATGTCGATGCCGCGGGCCGCGATGTCGGTGGCCACCAGCGCGCGGATGTCGCCGCTCTTGAAGCCGGCCAGCGCCTGCGTGCGGGCGCTCTGGCTCTTGTTGCCGTGCAGCGCCATCGCCTCGATGCCGTTCTTTGTGAGGAATTCGGCCACGCTGTTGGCGCCGAACTTGGTGCGCGTGAACACGAGCACCTGGCTCCACTTGTTCTCGTTGATGATGTGCGCGAGCAGCGCCTTCTTCTTGCCGCGGCCCACGGGGTGGATCACCTGGGTGATGCGCTGCACGGTGGTGTTTCGCGGCGTGACCTGGATGCTCTGCGGGTTCTTGAGCAGCGTGGCGGCCAGGTCGCGGATTTCGTCGCTGAAGGTGGCCGAGAACAGCAGGCTCTGCTTTTCCTTGGGCACCAGCGCCAGGATTTTCTTCACGTCGTGGATGAAGCCCATGTCCAGCATGCGGTCGGCTTCGTCCAGGATCAGCATCTGGACCTGGCTCAGGTCGAGCATGCCTTGCTGTTGCAGGTCGAGCAGGCGGCCGGGGGTGGCCACGAGGATGTCGACGCCCTTCTTGAGCTTGCTGATCTGCGGGTTCATGCCGACGCCGCCGAAGATCACGGTGGAGTCGAGTTGCAGGTACTTGCCGTAGGTGCGCACCGACTCTTCGACCTGCGCCGCGAGTTCGCGGGTGGGGGTCAGCACGAGGGCTCGGATGCCGATGCCGCCGAACTTGTTGGTGGCGCTGCGGCTCATGGTGAGCTTGTGCAGCATCGGCAGCGTGAAGGCGGCCGTCTTGCCGGTGCCCGTTTGCGCGCCGCCGAGCAGGTCGTGGCCTTCGAGAACGGCGGGAATGGCCTGCGCCTGGATGGGGGTGGGAGTGTCGTAACCGTGCTCGTGCACAGCCTTCAAGATGGCGGGAGCCAGCTTCAGTTCATCAAAATTCATTGGAAACAATAAGCGCCATACACGGCGCAGTGGCATCGGCCCGCTTGGCGTCTTATCGTGGACGCCGAGCCAGTCAAGGCAGATGAAGGTCAGGGGTGGGAGCCGGAAAAACCGTTGTGAGAAGGGTCTTCTTCGTCCCCGGCAGAGAGCCGGTGTTGCGGGCAACTGGACCCGGCAACGGTCGCTATTGTCGCATGAGTCGATAATCGGTGGTTTGCCGCGTCCGGATGCGTTGTTCTGGCGCCCGCGCTTTTCCCCCAATTTCCGCTACCCAAGGTAAGTATCCACAGATGGCTCAATACGTCTATTCGATGAACCGCGTCAGCAAGACCGTGCCGCCCAAGCGGCAGCTCTTGAAGGACATTTCGCTCTCTTTCTTCCCCGGCGCCAAGATCGGCGTGCTCGGCCTGAACGGCTCGGGCAAGTCCACGCTGCTCAAGATCATGGCGGGTGTGGACAAGGAGTTCGAGGGCGAGGCGCTCCCCATGCCGGGCATGACGATCGGCTATCTGGAGCAGGAACCCAAGCTCAACAACGAGCACACGGTGCGCGAATCGGTCGAGGAGTCCATGGGCGCGGTGTTCGCGGCCAAGGCGCGCCTCGAAGAGGTGTACATCGCCTACGGTGCCGAAGACGCCGACTTCGATGCGCTGGCGGCCGAGCAGGCCCAGCTCGAAGCCGTCATCGCCACGGCCGGCACCGATTCCGAGCACCAACTGGAAATCGCCGCCGACGCGCTGCGCCTCCCGCCGTGGGACGCGAAGATCGGCCTGCTGTCAGGCGGCGAAAAGCGGCGCGTGGCGCTGTGCCGCCTGTTGCTGTCCAAGCCCGACATGCTGCTGCTCGACGAGCCGACCAACCATTTGGACGCCGAATCGGTGGAGTGGCTCGAAGTGTTCCTGCAGCGCTTCACGGGCACCGTGGTGGCCATCACCCACGATCGCTACTTCCTGGACAACGCGGCCGAGTGGATCCTGGAAATGGACCGCGGTCGCGGCATTCCCTGGAAGGGCAACTACAGCACCTGGCTCGAGCAGAAGGGCGAACGCCTGGCGCAGGAGCAGAAGAGCGAAGAAGCCCATGCCAAGGCGCTGAAGAAGGAGCTCGAGTGGTCGCGCCAGAACCCGAAGGCACGCCAGGCCAAGAGCAAATCGCGCCTGGCCCGCTTCGAAGAGCTGAGCGACATGGAATACCAGAAGCGCAACGAAACCCAGGAAATCTTCATTCCTGTGGCGGAGCGGCTGGGTCAGCAGGTGTTCGAGTTCCACGGCGTCAGCAAGTCCTTCGGCGACCGCATGCTGATCGACAACCTGAGCTTCACCGTGCCGCCGGGCGCCATCGTCGGCATCATCGGCCCGAACGGCGCTGGCAAGTCGACGCTCTTCAAGCTGCTAGCGGGCAAGGAGCAGCCGGACACCGGCGAAGTCATCATCGGCTCGACGGTCAAGATGGCCTTCGTGGACCAGCACCGCGACGAGTTGGCCAACAACAAGACCGTGTGGGAAGACATCTCGAACGGCCTGGACATCATCAACGTCGGCAAGTTCCAGATGGCCAGCCGCGCGTATGCGGGCCGCTTCAACTTCAATGGCGCGGACCAGCAGAAGAAGGTCGGCACGCTCTCGGGCGGTGAACGCGGCCGCCTGCACCTGGCCAAGACGCTGATCGCGGGCGGCAACGTGCTGCTGCTGGACGAACCCTCGAACGACCTGGACGTCGAAACCCTGCGTGCGCTCGAAGACGCGCTGCTCGAGTTCGCCGGCACGGTCATGGTGATCAGCCATGACCGCTGGTTCCTCGACCGTATCGCCACGCACATCCTCGCTGCCGAAGGCGACAGCCAGTGGACCTTCTTCGACGGCAACTACCAGGAGTACGAAGCCGACAAGAAGAAGCGCCTCGGCGAAGAGGGCGCGAAACCCAAGCGCATGCGCTACAAGGCCCTCAAGTAAGCCTCAGGCTGCTTCGGCAAGAGCGCGCGGTTCCGCAAGGGGCCGCGCGCTTTTTTCATCGTCCGCCGCAAACACCTCGCGTGCGGCGAAGAGGCCGTTCAGTGCCGCCGGGAAGCCTGCGTACACCGCCATCTGCATGATGACCTCGACCACCTCGGAGCGCGTCAAGCCGACGTTCAGCGCAGCCTGGATGTGCACCTTCAACTGCGGCGCGGCATTGCCCATGGCCGTGAGCGCGGCCACGGTCGCGATCTCGCGGGCGCGCAGGTCGAGGCCGGGGCGCGAGTAGATGTCGCCGAACGGAAACTCGATCACCAGGCGGCCAAAGTCCGGCGCGATGTCGGCCAGGCTTTCGACCACCTTGATGCCGCCTTCACCGTCGATCTCGTGGAGCTTGGCCAGGCCACGCGTGTAGCGCAGGTTGTCGTTGTGGCCCTGGTTCTGTGTGTTCGTCATTGCTCGTCTTTCCTTTCGGGGCAGTGCCCGATGAAGGAGGACGCTTCTTCGTCTTCTCGACCGCGCGGTAGTGGTCGATCTTGAGCGACAGCGCCTGCATGGATTGCTGCAGCGCCGCCACCCGGGCCTGAACTTCGGCAAGGTGCTCCTCGAGCAGCTCGCGCCGTTCGCCGACGCTGGCGTCCCCCTGGTTTCGAAGCCTGACGAAGGCCTGCATGCCCTGGATGGACATGCCGGTCTCGCGCAGGCGCAACAGGAAATCCAGCAAGTCCATGTCGGCGCTCGCATAGCGCCGCTGACCGCCCGGTGCACGCGGCACCGCGGCAATCAGCCCGATGCGTTCGTAGTAGCGCAGCGTGTAGGCCGTGAGGCCGGTTCGCTCTGCGACTTCCGCAATGGTCAGACTGGTTTCCATGGCGTTGATTCTCGAAATTAGAGCGCGCTCTAAGTCAAGCGCTTTGTCGAACTATTTCTGCGGAAGCAGGAGATCGGCATCGATCCAGCCGCGCAGGCTGTTGACGAATGCGAAAGCCTGCACGCGGGGCAGATCGTCTACCCGCACGACGGTTTCGGCAAGCTGGCCGTTGTGCAGGCGCCTGGCGCGGCCGATGCCGTCAAGCAACCCGCAGCGCAGCGGCGGCGTGACCCAGCGGCCGTCCAGCAGCAGGGCGATGTTGCCGCGCGTGCATTCGGTGATCTCGCCATGGCGGTTCCACAGCAGCGTGTCGAACACGCCCGGCGTGGTGGGCGCGAAGGCCTCGTAGTGCGCGCGGCGCGTGGTCTTGAAGCGCGAGAACTCGCTGTCGGCCTCGTCGAAGGCGCAGGAGGCCAATTGCAGTTGCACACGCGACAGTGGTGCCTCCATGGCGAAGGCTTCTGCGTGCGGCTGTCCTTGTGCGTCGAGCAGGAGGCGAACGCGCCACTTACCTGTGGAATGCGCTTTGGCCAGGCGATGAAGGTGTGTCGCCACAAGCGCCTCGTTCCATGGATAGCCGAAGTGCGAAGCCGCGTTCTGCATGCGCGCCAGGTGCGCGGGCGTATCGCGCAGCGCGCCATCGACCAGCGCAAAGGTCTCGAGCAATTCGAAGGAACTCATGGCAGCAGACGATACAGGCGCGGGCCCTCGCTCCAGAAAGGCCCGCTTGTGCCTCCATTCATCCCACTCCGCATCGGCTCGCGCATCGGCCGTGATGCCGCTGCCGATGCCGCAGCGCGCCTGGGTGCCACGCAGCGTGACGGTGCGGATCGGCACGTTGAAGGTCGCATGCCCGCCCGGACGCACCACGCCGACAGCGCCGCAGTACACGCCGCGCGGCTCGGGCTCCAGGTCGCGGATCATGCGCATCGCGCTGACCTTGGGCGCGCCCGTGATCGAGCCGCAGGGGAAGAGGGCCGAGAACACATCCACCAGCGAGACGCCGTCGCGCACCTTCGCCTCGACATCGGAGGTCATCTGCCAAACAGTGGGCAGCGCCTCGGTGTGAAAGAGCCACGGCACGCGCACCGAGAAGGGCTGCGCGATGCGCGAGAGATCGTTGCGGATCAGGTCCACGATCATCACGTTCTCGGCGCGCTCCTTGGGCACGGTGCGAAGGCGCAGCGCCATCGCCTCGTCCTCGGCGGCGGTCGCGCCGCGCGGGGCGGTGCCTTTCATGGGGCGCGCAAGGATCCGGTCGCCTTGCCAGTCGAAGAAGAGCTCGGGCGATACCGACAGCACCTGCTCGTCGCCGGTGTCGATGAAGGCGGCATAGCCGTTGGGCTGCGCTGCTCGCAGGGCCATGAACCAGTCGCGCGCATTGCCCCGGAATTCGGCCCGCAGCGGCGCGGTGTAGTTGAGCTGGTACAGCTCGCCGTCCGCGATGGCGCGATGAATGGCCTGCATGTTGCGGTCGAAGCCAGCGCGTGACAGGCCGGCTTGCCAATCGACAGCAGGCACGGGGCTGGCCGCCTCGTCGGGCCACGGCACGGCCGCGTCATGCACGCCGAACCAAGCCAGCGGCCCGTCGCCTGCATGCACCGCGAAGGCCGGGTCGAAAGCCGCGGCTGCCTCGTAGCGCAGATAGCCCACGCACCAGCGGCCCTCGCGCGACAGCGCTTCGACGGTCTCCAGCACCGGCTTCACTTCTTCGGCGGAGCGCGCAACGAGCACGCGCGATGGCGCACCGAAAGCCACGCGCAACCGCGTCGCGCCATCGCCGCGTGGCTCGGCGAAATCGATCAGCGTTTGCAAGACCAAATCGTCAGGCGGATTCCGCGGGCTTCGGCGTCACAGGCGCCTGCGTAGCAGCGGCTTCGCCCTTCGCCGATCCGGCCAGCACGCGCTTCCTCACCGCATAGATGTTGTTGCGCAGCGCGTAGAGCTCATCGGCATACGACAGCGGCACCGCCACCTTGTTGACCACGCGATCGAGATCATCGAGCTCCTTGAGCAGCGTGTCGCGTTCGCCTTGCTTCGCATCGACCTTGCCCTCGATGTCGCGCAGCCGCGCATACCAGCGGAACACGCGCCGCCGCACACGGAACTGGTAGAGCGGCGGGATCACGCGGCTCAGCGGCAGCATCAGCACCAGCAAACCGCCCAGCACCAGCCACATGCGCTCGACCAGGTTGCTGGCCCAGAAGGGCAGGTAGCGCTGCCAGAACGGCGGCGTGCCGTTGATCGCGCGGTCGCCCTCGGGGCTCACCGGCAGTTCGCTGGTGCGCGTGTTCGGAAAGTCGCGCGCCCGGTTGAACCAGCCCGCGTCGCTGTGCACCGTCTGCGCCGATTGCGCGAACAGCTGGCGCAGGGCAGGGTGGGTTTGTTCGCGCGACAAGAGCGAGGTGGTGGCCGCGAGCAGCGACACGTCCGACGGCGGAAGGTCTTTCGACAGGTCGACCACGCCGCGTGGCAGCGTCACCGCCGAGAGAAACGGAAAGCGCCGCGAGTACGCATCGGCCTGGCCGAAGTCCATCAGCTTGATGTCGCCCGCACGCAGCAGCCGCTGCACCTGCGGCGATTGCGGTGCGGAAGACAGCACGATCGCATCGAGCAGCCCGGCCTGCAGCGCCTCGGCCGCGGCGGCCTGTTCGAGGTTCGACAGCAGCACATCGTCGGGCCCGATCCGGTTGGCCTTGAAGAGGCGTTCCATGATCTCGGGGAGGCCGCTGCCCGGCATGTCGACGTTCACGCGCAGGCCGCGCAGCTGGGTGAGCGAAGTCAGCGTGCCGGTCTTCTTGTCGACCTTCAGCGCGCTGTCGGCGCGGTAGAAGAGCCAGATCGGCTCGTAGAACAGGCTGCCCAGCGAACTGAGTCCCGCCTCTTCGTCGGCCACCGGGTCGGCGCTGCCTCCGCGCACGAAGCCCACGTCGGCCCCGCCCTTGCGCAGCAGCTCCAGGTTTTCCGAGGAGCCCGAGGTGGGCTTGAGCTCGACCGTGATGCCGTTGGTCTTGAGTGCAGCCGCATAGCGCTTGCCGAACTCGGCGTAGGCGCTGCCCGTGGGGCCGGTGGCCAGCGTCACGTGCCTGGGCGGTTGCGGCTGCAGATACCAGTAGGCCGCGATCAACAGGCCGATCACGAGAAAGATGATGGGGCCGGCCGAGGCGATCAGGTCGCGGATCGACAGCAGGATCAGCTTCAGGGTTCGGGGGAACGCCATGGTGGTCCTTTCTTTGTTGTGGGGTGCGTCAGGGGCGCGCTGCGGCGAAGTCCGTCGCGGACGGGATGTGCAGGTCGCCCACCGTCACCGATTGCGCCGCGTGCACGGCGCGCAGCGTGGCAATGGCCACGGCCTCCGCGGCCATCGTGCCCAGCACCGTCATGCCCGGCGCATTGCCTTCGAGCGGCACGCGGCCGGTGGCCAGCGCGAACAGCGTGTCGCCGTCGCTCATCGTGTGCACCGGGTTGATGGCGCGCGCGAGGCCGTCGTGCGCCACGTTGGCCAGCCGGTTGGCCTGCACCTTGGTGAGCACCGCGTCGGTGGCGACCACGCCCAGCGTGGTGTTGGTGCCCGCGAGCAGTGGCTTGGGCAGCTCGCCTCGCAGCAGGGCGCGGCGGGTGTCGAGCAATGCGGTGCCGTCTTCGGTGCGCGCACCGGCCACGGGCTGCGCGGTGTTGTGGTCGATCACGTCGCCCAGCGAATTGACCGCGATCAGCGCACCCACGGTGACGCCACCGACAGTGACCGACGCGGTGCCGATGCCGCCCTTCATCGCGCGGTGCACGCCGAAGAGCTTGCCCACCAGCGCGCCGCTGCCGGCGCCCACGTTGCCCTCGGCGGGGACGGCGTTCGATGCGGCATCGCAGGCCGCGTAGCCGGATGCCGCATCGGGGCGGATGCGCGCATCGCCCATCGGCAGGTCGAACAGCACCGCGGCGGGCACGATGGGCAGGGTGCCGAAGCGCACGTCCATGCCGATGCCGCGCTCCTCGAGCCAGCGCATCGCGCCCTCGGCCGCCGAGAGGCCCCAGGCGCTGCCGCCCGCGAGCATTACCGCATGCACCTGCTGCACCAGGTTGCCGGGCGAGAGCAGGTCGGTCTCGCGGGTGCCGGGCGCGGCGCCGCGCACATCGACACCGGCCACGGCGCCCTCGCGCGCCATGACGACGGTGCAGCCGGTGGGGCGGCGGGTGTCGGAGAAATGGCCGACTTCGATGCCGGCGACGTCGGTGATGGCACCGGCGGAGTTGGAGGGAGAGGAAGAAGTGGAAGTCGTGGCTGACATGGCGGCCGATTATGGGACCGTGCCTCTACGATGGGCGCCATGACAGTTGCAAGAAGTAGTTTCGGCACCGATGGCGATGCAAGGCGCCACGTGGTGGTGATCGGTGCGGGCGCGGTGGGCTGCGCCACGGCCATCGAGGCATTGCGCGCAGGCCTGCGCGTGACCCTTCTGGAGCCCGAGGACCCCGGCGGCCCGCAGGCGACGAGCTATGGCAACGCAGGCTGGCTCTCCTCGCACTCGGTGGTGCCGCCCGCGCTCCCCGGCGCCTGGCGCAAGGTGCCGGGCTGGCTGGCCGATCCGCTGGGGCCGCTTGCCGTGCGCTGGCACTACCTGCCGCGCGCGTTGCCGTGGCTGCTGCGCTACCTGGCCTCGGGCTGGACCGAGGCGCGCGTGCAGCGCACCGCCGATGCGCTGCGCACCCTGCTGGCGGATGCGCCCGCGCTGCACGCGCAACTCGCAGCCGAGGCCGGCGTGCCGCAGCTCATCGAACGGCGCGGGCTGCTGCATGCCTACCGCTCGCGTGCCGAATTCGAAGACGATGCACTGGGCTGGCGCGTTCGCGGACGCGTGGGCGTGCACTGGGAGGAATGGCCGACCGACGAACTGCGTCGCCGCGAGCCCGACCTCGATGCGCGCTACACGCTCGGCATCTTCGTGCCCGAGGCCGGTCACTGTCGCAACCCGGGCATCTACGTGGCCGCGCTGGCGCAGCATGCAGTCGCCATGGGGGCCGAACGGATCTTCGGGCGCGCCACAGGTTTTCGCATCGAGGGTGGCCGGCTGCGCGCGGTGCGCACGAACGACGGCGACATCGCCTGCGATGCCGCCGCCATCTGTGCCGGTGCGTATTCACGCCCGCTGGCCGCAGCTGCGGATTCACCGGTGCCGCTCGATACCGAACGCGGTTACCACGTGGTCATCGAAGGCGCGACCGTCGGGCCGCGCACGCCGGTGATGGTGGCCGACGGCAAGCTCATCGCGCACTGGATGGACGGCGGCTTGCGCGCAGCGGGCCAGGTCGAGATCGGCGGATTGGACGCAGAGCCCGACTGGCGCCGCGCGGAGATCCTGCATCGCCACCTGCAATCGATGTTTCCGGCGCTTGCAGAAAGGGGTGGCGCCAGGACCTTCAAGCACTGGCTCGGCCGCCGCCCGAGCATGCCCGACGGGTTGCCCTGCATCGGGCCGTCGGCGGCGAGCGCCGATGTCGTGCTCGCGTTCGGCCATGGGCATGTGGGCCTGTGCGGCTCGGCGCGTACCGGGCGTCTCGCGGCGCAACTGCTTGCGGGCGTTGAACCCGAGACGCCGCTGGCGCCGTTCGATCCGGGGCGATTCAGGTAGGCAGAGAAGGGCCTGTGCTCAGGACTGCGGCCAGTTGGCAGGATTCCGGCGATGGTGCATGCAGCTGAGCACCACTACGCGATCAGGCTCGACGACAAAGAAGACGGCATAGGGAAAGCGCTTGAGGTGGGCCCGGCGAACATCTTCCCAAACCAGTGGGGCACCTTCCGGTTGCCGCGCAATCCGATTCACCACCGCCTCCAGGCTGCGAGCGAACTCGGCGCCGAGGCCCACACGCTGTGATTCGTACCAGCCCTGTGCCTCCTGAAGCTGGAGCGCGGCGCTCTCCCGAAAAACGATGTCGAGCAAGGTCAGAGCTTCAGCGAGGTCTTGACCTGACTCCAGGGCACGACGGCTTGCGGATCTGCGCGATGCTCGGCACGGCGCCGCGCGATTTCGCTCTGTTCGCGCTCAGTCAGCGCTTGTGATTCGGCCTCGCGAGCGACGCTGTCCCACAGCTCCTCTGCGAGTTCGATGCGCTCGGCCACGCTCAGCGAAGAAAGAGCCAATTGCAGATCGGAACTTCCCATTTCGATCTCCCGATGCGTTGGTAATTCTTCATTCTATGCAGAGGCCTTGCGATGGGTTCGGCTCTCAACCCTCTGGCTCGATCGACAGCACCGTGAGCGCGCCGTCGACCTTGTCCGCCGTGAAGCGCACCTTGTCGCCCGGCTTCACCTTGCCGAGCAGCTCGGGGTCTTTCACGCGGAAGACCATCGTCATGCCGGTCATCTCGAGGTTCGGGATGTCGCCGTGCTTCAAGGTGATCTTCTTCGCATCGGTGTCGATCTTGCGCACCTCGCCTTCGACGGCGGGCAGCGCAGCTTGCGCGAAGGCGGCCGCGGCGAGGAGGGCGGCGGAGAGGACGGTGAGGAGTTTCTTCATGGCCATGTTCCTTCAGCGATAGCTTTGATAGACACGCGTGCTGCCATCGGCCAGCACGAGCAGCACGTCGTACGGATCGCGCTGGTCCCCGTAGGCCGGGCCATCCATGCCCGGCGAGCCGACCGGCATGCCGGGCACCGCGAGGCCGACGGCCTTGGGCTTTTCCTTCAAGAGGCGCTGCACTTCGCGCGCGGGCACATGACCCTCGATGGCATAGCCGCCGATCAGGCCGGTGTGGCACGAGCCCAGCTTGGCAGGCACGCCGAACCGGGTGCGCGCGGCCGTGTTGCCTTCGTCGTGCACCTTCGTGGCAAAGCCGTTCTTGTTGAGGTGCTTCACCCAGTCCTGACAGCAGCCGCAGTTCGGGTCTTTCCATATCTCGACCATTGGCGCCGCAGCGAAAGCGGTGAGCGGCAGGGTGGATGCGAGCGCCAGCAGCGGGGCGGCGCGCTTCAAGAGGATTCGTCGTTGCATGGTGATCTCCTTGGTTCGATCAGGACTCTTGGGGCGAAACGGCCAGCACGCGGATGCAGCCGGCCATGCCGAGTTCGAAGTGGTCTTTCACGAGGCACGCGAAGTCGAAGTCGCCGGCGCGGTTGAAGGTCCAGACCATCTCGCCGCTCTTGCCTGCGGGCACATGCACCATCCACGGATCGTCGTGTTCCATGTCCGGGAATTTCTTCATCATGGCCGCGTGGTTCGCGATCTCGGACTCGGTGCCGAGCACGAGCTCGTGCAGCTCCTTGCCCTTGTTCCTCAGGCGCAGGCGGATGGTGTCGCCCTCGCGCACCTCGATCACCGAAGGCGTGAAGGTCATGTCGTCGGCCATCGCGATGTCGATGGTGCGGCGCACGGCGCTCGCCTTGCCTTCGATGCCCCAAGGCTTTTGCTCGAGGGCGAGCGTGGTGGCGCCCTTCGGCTTCGGCGTGTGGTTTTCATGGGCCTGCGATGCGGTTGCTGCAGCGGCTAGCGCGATGCAAAGTGCGATGGACTTGAAGATCTTGTTCATGCGATGAACTCCGAAATGAAAGTGAATGTGGTCAGTGGTTGTGCGTGCCCGACGGCTTGCGCACGGTGGCGTCGGTGTCGCTGCTGTTGCCCGGCGATGGTGCGTCGCGCGTGGCCGGCGGCACGGCGGCGCCGGCCACTTCGTGCGCCACCGTGCCGGCCGGGTGCTTGAACCAGCCCGGGTCCTTGTAGTCCCCCGGCTTCTGGTCGCGCCGTACCTTCAGCAGCGTGAACATGCCACCCATCTCGGCCGAGCCGAACGGGCCGGCGCCAGTCATCATGGGCATCGTGTTGTCGGGGATGGGCATCTCCATTCCGCCCATGTCGGCCATGCCCTTGTCGCCCATCACCATGTAGTCGGGCACGAGCTTCTTGATCTTCTCGGCCACGCCCTTGTGGTCCACGCCGATCATGGTCGGCACCTCGTGGCCCATCGGTCCCATCGTGTGATGCGCCTTGTGGCAGTGCAGCGACCAGTCGCCTTCTTCATCCGCGATGAATTCCATCTGCCGCATCTGGCCCACCGCCACGTCCACCGACACCTCGGGCCAGCGCGCGGTGCGCGGCACGGGGCCGCCGTCGGTGCCGGTCACCTCGAACTCGTGGCCGTGGATGTGGATCGGGTGGTTGGTCATCGTGAGGTTGCCCACGCGGATGCGCACCCGGTCGCCCTTGCGCACATTGAGCGTGTCGATGCCGGGGAACACGCGGCTGTTGAAGCTCCAGATGTTGAAGTCGGTCATGGTGTTGACCTTGGGCGTCGCGCTGCCGGGCTCCACGTCGAAGCTGCCGAGCAGGAAGCAGAAATCGCGCTGCACCGGTTCGATGAGCGGATGGCTCTCTTTCGGGTGCGTGACCCAGAAACCCATCATCCCCATCGCCATCTGCACCATCTCGTCGGCATGCGGGTGGTACATGAAGGTGCCGGGCCGACGCGCAGTGAACTCGTAGACGAAGGTCTTGCCCGGCGGAATGTGCGGCTGCGTGATGCCGCCCACGCCGTCCATGCCGTTGGGCAGGCGCTGGCCGTGCCAGTGCACGGTCGTGTGCTCGGGCAGCCTGTTGGTCACGTAGATGCGCACGCGGTCGCCCTCTACCACCTCGATGGTGGGGCCGGGCGACTGGCCGTTGTAGCCCCACATGTTGACCTTGAAGCCGGGCGCCATCTCGCGCACGACGGGTTCGGCGACGAGGTGGAATTCCTTGACGCCGGCGTTCATGCGCCAGGGGAGCGTCCAGCCGTTGAGGGTGACGACCGGGTTGTAGGGGCGGCCGTTCGGCGGGGCGAGCGGTGGCGCGGTGGCGGTGGAGCTTTGCGTCACCGGTTCGGGCAGCGCGGCCATCGAGACGCGGCTCACGGTGGTGGCTGCCACGGCCGTGGCGGCGCCTGCGAAGAAATTGCGGCGGTTCATGTCAGTGCCCTCCCGCCGCAGGTGCATCGCCGGCCGTGGTCGTCTGCAGCGCCGTCATGCCGCCGGGCGAACTGCCGGTGAGCACGAGTTGCAGGTCGGTGTCGGCGAGCCAGAAGTCGCGCTGAGCCTCCATGCCGGCGTTCACCACGAGCATGCTCGCGCGGGTTTCGCCGAGCAATTCCCACACGCTCGCGAGCATGCCGTTGTAGCGCAGCACCATTTCCTCGTTGACCTTCTTGCGCAGCGGCAGCACCTCGTCGCGGTAGCGGCGCGCCAGCGCATAGGCGGTGTTCCAGCCCTGCCAGGCTTCGCGCGCCTCGCTCGCGGCCAGCACGCCCACGTCGCGCACGCGGGCGGCCGACTGCATGTACTGCGCCTCGGCGCGGCCGGTGCGTGCCTGGCCCCAGTCGAACAACGGCAGCGGCAGGTCGAGTTCGAAGCCTCTCTTGGTCGAACGCGAACGCTCGCCGTCGTTGGCGAAGGTGGTGTTGCGTACGGCACCGATCTCCAGGGCGTTGATGACATGCGTGGCACGCGTGAGGCCGAGCGAATCGGCCACCGCCGTGTTCTGCGCCTGTGCCGAACGCACGTCGAGCCGGTCGCGCAGGGCGCGGGCCTGCACGTCGCCGAGGTCGGGCGCGGACTGCGGCAGAGGAGGCAGGCGATCGGGCAGCGTGTAGCTGGTGCGCTCGCCGCCGAGGCCGAGCAATCGATTGAGTTGCTCACGCGTGGCGACGGCCATCTGCTCGGCGCGCGCGAGCTGCGCCGCGGCATCGGCCAGCAGTAGCTGTTCGCGCGTGCGCTGCAGCGTGCTCCAGTTGCCGGCCTTGGCCATGCGGTGCGCGAGCTCGGCGCCGGCTTCGGCCGCGTCCTTCGCATCGCGCAGGTACGCCACGCTCTGCTGCGCCGACACTGCGCGCACCCACGCGCGGCGTGTGTCGGCGGCCAGCAGCAGCACGTTCTGCGCGGCCTGCAGCTTGGCGGCCTCATGCCGCTGGCCAGCCCAGCGGGCCTGCCACGGCAGCGTGACGAGCCCGATCACGTTGAAGCTCAGCATCCGCTCGAACTCGCGCTCGCGGCCTTGCGCGAGGCGGCTGAACGAGAGCACCGGGTTCGGCAGGCTCGCGGCCTGCACGCGGTCGGCGTCGCTCAGCTGCAGCGTGGCGAAGGCGTCCTGCACGCGTGGGCTGTTGAGGAGGGCGATGCGCACGGCGGCTTCGGCATCGAGCGGCTTGGCGAGCAGCGCGTCGACGCTCTTCTGCGAAGCTTCGTCGGGCGCACGCTGCGCGGTGCTGCCCGCCATCAGCGGGTTGCCCGCGACCAGCGCCTGCACGTCGGCAGTGCCGCCGTCGGGCGACAGACTGGCACATCCGGCCAGCACCAGAGCGCTGCCGAGTGCGGCGGCGCGCTTGAGCAGCGCGCTACTTCTTCGATAGCGAAGGGGACCGGCAAGCTGCCGGCGAACAATGGGGTTCACGCTCGATCTCCATGAGCAATACGATCAACGCCGAGAGCCGGCAAAGGCTCACTGCGGACGGACTACGGGCAGGGAGGTCAGGAAATGGGCGGCTTGAGGCCCGGCACGGGCTCTGCGCTCGCGAAGCGGGCCGCGTGGGCAGCCGGCGGCGCTTGAGGGGCGCCGTGGACGATATCGATGAGGAGTGTGCCGCCTAGAGCCACCGTGTGGCAGACCTGGCAGACGGTGCAGGTGCCGCAGCCCTGGTGGTCGGTGCCGTGGCTGGTGCTGCTGCCATCGTCATGGTGCGCCATAGCGCTCATGCCGCTATCGGCTGCGTTCATGGCTTCATGGCAATGCGCATCTGCCGCCACCGGGGCTGGGGAGGCCTCTTCAGCAACGACCGATGCAGCCGGCAGCGAGTGCCGCACCATCTCCACCGCCATCGCATCGCCCAGCCAGCCGCGGATGGGCAGCAGGGCGATCATGAGAGCGAGCAGCAGGGTGCGCATGGGTAACGATGATAAACCGGTGCCCTAAGACACCAGCTGCCCGCGGGCCTTGTCGACCCACACCTGCAGGTTGTCCAGCAGGTCCTTCTGGCTGAAGGAGCAGCTCTCTTCGCTGAAAAGCGCGCTCGATTCGAGGCGGTCGAGCAGGTTCAGCAAGACCTCGCTGTAGCGCGTTGGCAGGGCGCCCAGCAGCTCGGTGCTGGCGCGGGCCTCGTTCGAGAGCGTGGTGACCGATCCGCCGCTGCCGCGCAGCGCTGCGATGCGGCCGGCGATGGCATCGAGTTGCTGTGCGGCGATGCTCACGACGATGCCTTTCCCGAAGGCGGCGTCGACAGCCCGCGCTCGCGCATCAGGTCGCGCAGCACATCGGGATAGTCGGTAATCAGCCCATCCGCGCCCCAGTCCATCAGCCGCAGCATGTCGGCGCGCTGGTTCACGGTCCAGGGCAGCACCTTCATGCCGAGCTTCTGCGCTTCCTTGATGACGGCCGGCGTGAGGTCCGCATAGGCCGGCGACCAGATCACCGGACCGGCGCCCGGGCTTGCTGCGGCCTTCACAAGTTGCGGCACCGAGGCAAAGCTGGCCGCATCGAGCCCGGCGGTCCAGCGGCTGTCCTTCAGCGTGCGAGCGGTGCTGAGGTAGGCGCGAGGCAATTGCGGCGCGAGCTGGCCGACGAGCGCCAACGTGCGCCAGTCGAAGCTCTGGATGGTCACGCGGTCGGCCATCTTCGCCTTGTCGATTTCCGCGAGCACGGCGCGCACCATGGGCTCGGGGGCTGCGGTTTCGTCGGGCTTCGTCGGATCGATCTTGGTCTCGATGTTGAAGTGCACCGTGGCCGCTGCCGCGCCGCGCGCCTGCACCAGCGCGAACAGCGCGGCGAGCGTCGGAATGCGCTCGCCGTCGCGCGGCTGCTGCAGCGCGAACTGCTTGCCGTAGTTGCTGCTCGGGTTCAGGCGCCCCACGTCGTAGGTCTGCAACTGCGCCAGCGTGAGCGAACGCACGGGCGCGCCGCTCTTCGCCGGGAGCCAGTTGCCGCCGGCATCGCGCGTGTGGTCGGGGTTGAGCGCGGTGTCGTGCGAGATCACGACCACGTTGTCGGCGGTCAGGCCGATGTCCAGCTCCAGCGTGGTTACGCCGAGATCGATGGCATTGGAGAACGCTGCCAGCGTGTTCTCGGGCGCCAGGCCGCGCCCGCCCCGGTGGGCCTGCAGGTCGAAGTGCTGTTTGGCGGTCGGGGCGATGGCGGCGCAGCCCGCGAAGACCGCGACGAGCAATGTGGCGACGAGCAGGGGGTATTTCATTTCAGCTGCACCTTGATGCCGTTGTCCTGCACGGTGATGTCGCCGATCTCGTAGGTCTTGCGGCCCATGGTGAGTTCGTCGGCGGTGAAGCTGCGCAGCACCTGGCCCTGCAGCAGTTCCTGCGCGACCACGGCGCCAACCTTCTGCAGCCGCTCGGCATCGCGGCCTTCCACGCCCTGCAGTTCGAGCCGCTCGGCCTTCGGGTGATCGAGCCTCAGCGTGCGCGTGGCCGCGTCGTAGCGCAGCGCGCTGCTCATCGACACCACGCCCTGCACTGGCGAGGCGGCCAGCAGCGGGCTCGCAATGGTCAGCGTGGCGGTGAGCGCCGCGCGGTTGGTGGCGGCATCCAGGCCCAGTTGCGGATCGCGCAGGCCGACCATGAAGATCTCGGCATAGCGCTCGGCCACGGGAAATCGCTTGGCGATCATCGTCTGCAGCTCGTCGCGGCTCGCGGTGTATTCGCTGGTGAAGAAGTTGAAACCAGCCAGCGCCGCGAACGGGGCTTGCAGGGCTGCGGCGCCCAACAGCGCGTGCAGCACCCGGCGGCGGGAGGCGAAGGAGCGGTGGGGGGACGAGGGGCGGAGGGTCATAGGAGTTCGGAGCTTGCCACAGGCCGATGCGTTCCCGCCAGCGCCGGTGCGGCGCCATCGCCTGTCGGACAGTCAGCCGTCGATGCGCAATTCATAGCGGGCGAAAGACCGGGTTCCCTTCTGGATGACGCTGTGCAGCACGAAGCCGAAGCCTTCGTAGAGCGTGCGCAGCGCCTGCCGGTCAGCCACGCAATCGAGGAGCAGGTACGGGCGCCCCAGGCTGCGGGTGCGTTCGCGCGCGAAGGCCAGGAGGGCGGTCGATACGCCCTTGCCGCCCCACGACCTGCGCACTGCCAGCTTGTGCACGAACGCCGAACTTCCGGGTTCGATCTCGGGCCAGAAGAAGGCGTCTTCCATGTCGATCCGCACCACGCCGGCCACGTCGCCGTTCTCGCGTGCGATGAAGTAGCGCCCGGCATCGGTATCGCCCTGCACGCGTTCGAGGCCGACATCGGTGGCTGACCACAGCGGCCGGCCCCCGGTGGCGAGCCATTGGGCGGCTTCGTTCAGGACGGCGGCGACAGCGGCCGCTTCGGCGGGGAGGGCTTGTTCGATGTGCATCGCGGGCCGAGGATAGCGGACCCAGAAGTCATCAGAGCGGCCGTTGATCGGCGGTTCACCGGAGCGTGCCCAGTGCGCAGGGCGTCGGGTGCTCCCCGCAGCGAAATCAAGGAGGAGGCCGCAGGCCGGGGGACATTCGCGGAGGGGAGCACCCGGCGGCCTGTGCACCCACCCCTAACCAGCAGCGCAAAAAATCAGTCGTGCAGCGAAGACAGGAACTGCTTCAACTCCGCCGTCTGCGGATTCCCGAACAGCTCTCCCGGCGGCCCCATCTCGTGCACGCGCCCCTGGTGCATGAAGATCACCCGGTCGCTGACCTTGCGCGCGAAGCTCATCTCGTGCGTCACCATCAGGAGCGTCATGCCTTCATCGGCCAGCGACTCCACCACGCGCAGCACCTCGCCCACCAGCTCGGGGTCGAGCGCCGAGGTGATCTCATCGCACAGCAACACGGCCGGCTCCATCGCGAGCGCACGGGCGATGGCCACGCGCTGCTGCTGGCCGCCCGAAAGCTGATCGGGCATGGCATCGAACTTCTCGGCGAGGCCGACGCGGTCGAGCAGCTTGCGCGCCTGCGAAGCGGCTTCCAGCGACGCGCGCTTCTTCACCAGCGTGGGCGCGAGCATCACGTTCTTGCCGACCGTGAGGTGCGGGAACAGGTTGAAGCTCTGGAAGATCATGCCCACGCGTTGGCGCAGCTCGCGCATGGCCATTGCGCTCTCGCGCAGCAGCGGCTTGCTGTCGACGGTGAGCGAGCCTTCCTGGAACACTTCGAGCCCATTGATGCAGCGCAGGAGCGTGCTCTTGCCCGAGCCGCTCTTGCCGATGATGGCGATCACCTCGCCGCGCTTCACCTCCAGGTCGATGCCCTTCAGCACCTCGTTGGTGCCGTAGGACTTGCGCAGCGCCGTGACGCGCACGATGGGCGCGGCGAACGTGGTGGCGGATTCGGGTTTGGCTTGGTCAAGCACGGCGGCCATGGGTCTTCCTCTCGAGGTTCTTGGCGTACAGGCTCACGGGAAAGCACAGCACGAAGTAAAGCAGCGCCACGCAGCTGAACACCACGAAGGGCTTGAAGGTGGCGTTCGAAATCATGCTGCCGGCCTTGGTGAGTTCGACGAAGCCGATCACCGAGGCGAGCGCCGTGCCCTTGATCACCTGCACCAGGAAGCCGACCGTGGGCGCGATCGCGATCTTCACGGCCTGCGGCAGGATCACATGGCGCATCTGCTCGCCGAAGCTCAGGGCCAGGCTGCCCGAAGCTTCCCACTGGCCCTTCGGAATCGAGGCCACGCAGCCGCGCCAGATCTCGGTGAGAAAGGCGCTGGTGTAGAGCGTGAGCGCCACGCTCGCGGCGGTCCACGCCGACACGTCGATGCCGAACAGCGTGATGCCGAAATAGGCAAGAAACAGCTGCATCAGCAGCGGCGTGCCCTGGAAGAGCTGCACGTAGAGGCCGACGGCCTTGCCCGCAATCTTGCCGCCGCGCAGACGCACGAACAGCAGCAGCCCGCCCACGATGCCGCCGCCGATGAAGGCGATCAGCGAGAGCACCACGGTCCAGCGCAGCGCCATCAGCAGGTTGCGAACGATGTCCCACAGAGAAAAATCACTCATGACGATGGGTTTCCTTCTGTGGTGCGTTCAACGGCCGAAGAAGAACTTCGGCCCTGCCCAATTGAGCAAACGCCGCAGCGCCACCGACAGCGCGAGATAAATCAGCGTGGCGATGATGAAGGCCTCGAACGCGCGGAAGTTGCGGCTCTGGATCAGGTTGGCCGCGTAGCTCAGCTCCTCGGTCGAGATCTGGCCGCACACCGCCGAGCCCAGCATCACGATGATGATCTGGCTCACCATCGAGGGCCACACCTTCTTGAGCGCGGGCGGCAGCACCACGCGCAGGAACACCTGCGACTTGCTGAGCGCCAGGCTCACGGCGGCTTCGATCTGCCCCTTGGGCGTGGCCTCGATGCCGGCACGAATGATCTCCGTGGAGTACGCGCCCAGGTTCATCACCATCGCGATCACCGACGCCACCTCGGGCGAGAGCTTCACGCCCGCCGCCGGCAGTCCGAAGAAGATGAAGAACAGCTGCACGATGAAGGGCGTGTTGCGGATCAGCTCCACATAGGTGCCCACGATGGCGCGCAGCCACGCGGGTCCGCCCGAACGCGCCCACGCGCACAGCGTGCCCACGATCATGCCGAGCACGGTGCCGATGGCGGTGAGGCCGACGGTCCACGCCACGCCGCGCAGCAGCAGCGGCCATTCGGCGAGCACCGCGCCAAAGTCAAACTCGATGTTCATGGCCGCGTGGTTCGATCAGACCGGAAGGTCGCCGGCTGCCTTGCCGAGCCACTTCTTCGACATGGCGTCCAGCGTGCCGTCCTTCTTGGCGGCGGCAATGATTTCGTTGACCTTGGCCTTCAAGGCGGTTTCGCCCTTGGCGACGCCCACGAAGCAGGGGCTGTCTTTGAGCAGCAGCTTGAACTCGGCGCTGACCTTCGGATTCTTGGCGAGCATGTCGCCGGCCACTGCAGCGCTGGTCGCGAGGGTTTGCGTCTGGCCGGCCACGAAGGCTGCGATCGTCGCGTTGTTGTCCTCGAAGCGGCGGTAGTCGACGTTCGCCGGCGCCACCTTGTTCAGCTCCTGGTCTTCCATGGCGCCGCGCGTCACGGCGACGGTCTTGCCGGCCATCTCGGAGAAGTTGGTGAGCTTCATGCTCTTGGCGGCGTACACGGCCTGGAAGAAGGGCGCGTAGGCCGACGAGAAATCGATCACCTTCTCGCGCTCGGGGTTCTTGCCGAGCGTGGAGATCACGAGGTCGGCCTTGCGCGTCTGCAGATACGGAATGCGGTTGGCGCTGGTGACGGGCACCAGCTCGACCTTCACGCCGAGCTTGGCGGCGATGAGCTCGGCCATTTCGACGTCGAGGCCCTGCGGCTTCATGTTCTTGTCGACCGAACCGTAGGGCGGGTAGTCGGTCGGCACGGCGATCTTGATGGTCTTGGCCTTGAGCACGTTGTCCAGGGCGTTCTGGGCATGTGCGCCACCGGCCGCGGCCAGCATGGCGAGGGAGGTGATGGCAAGAGCGAAGTGGCGTTTGGATGCAGAGAAGTTCATAGCAGGGCTCCTAGGTAAGTCGATGAATCGGTGTCGTCGGGGGAGGGCGCAGGCTTGCGGCGCCTGGGTTTGGCCGAGGCCGTGTTCTGCAGCGGCGCCAGCGCATCGCGCAGCTGCGCCAGCGGATCGGTCGGCGCCTGCACGCGCAGTGCCGACTGCACGGTGCCTATGTGCGCGGCCATCAGCGCCTCGGCGGCGGCGTGGTCGCCACGCTCGAGCGCCGCGATGATCTGCACGTGGTCTTCGCAGGACTGCACCGCGTCGTGCGTGCTCTGGTAGAGCATGGCGATCAGCGTGGTGCGCGCGGTGAAGTCGCGCAGCGTGTCTGCGAGCAGCGTGTTGCCCAGGCACTCGGCCAGGCACACATGGAAGTCGCCGAGCAGGAAGCTGCGGTTGCCGACGTCGCTCTCTTTCAGTGCGCCCTTTTCACGCTGGAGGTGCGCCTTCAGTTGGCGCAGGGCCGTCTTGTCGAGCTTGCCGGTGGTGCCTGCGCTGCGGATGAGGCCCAGCTCGATGACGCGCCGCGCCTCGAAGGCTTCGCGCGCTTCTTCCTGCGAGGGCTCGATCACGAACCAGCCGCGCCGCGCGCTCACGGTGACGATGCCGCGCGCCGCCAGCCGGGTGAGGGCTTCGCGCACGATGGTGCGGCTGCAGTCGAAGAGCATGGCCAGCTGCTGCTCGCCCAGGCGCGAACCCGGCGCGAGCTTCTGCGCCATCACCGCTTCGACGATGCGTGCACTGATTTCGGATGCGGAGGTAGACATTCGCCTGCATACCAGCAGCTTTTGTGCCAACTGGTATGCAAGATCTGTGCACCGAAATGGATCGGTGCCGTGCGCCCATGGTGCGGCGCGAGCGGGCTATCGCCTGGCCAGCGCGCTCGCGGGCAGAGCCAGCAACATCAGAAGCGCCGACAGGACTAGCGCCCCGCCCAGCACGTAAAGGCTGGCCGTGAAGCCACCCGTCAGCGTCTTGAGCGCGCCGACCATCATCGGCGCGACCAGCCCCGCGCTGCCGCCGATGGTGCTGATGAGCGCGATGCCCGCGGCCGCGGCGCTCCTGGACATGAAGTTGCCCGGAATCGCCCAGAGCACGGTGAACGCGCTCGAGATGCCCATCGACGCCAGCGCCAGGCACAGGACGGCCGCGAACGGGCTCTGCATGAAGAGCGTGGTCAGCGCGAGGCCCGCTGCACCCACGAGCGCACCAAGTGCGAAGTGCCAGCGCCGTTCCTTCATGCGGTCGGAATGCCGCCCGACCACGATGTTGGCCGCGATGCCCGCGACCGCCGGAATGACCGAATAGAAGCCGATCTGCAGCACGCTGAGCCCCATCGACTTCAGGATGGTCGGCTGCCAGAACGACAGCGCATAGATGCCCAGGATGATCAGGAACGACATGAAGCCGATCAGCCACACTCGCCCGTCACGCATGGCCGCGCCGAAGGTATGCCGCTCGGCGGCTCCGTGCGCGGCCTGGTCCTCGGCCAGCAGGCGCGCCACGCGTTGTTTCTCGGTGGCGGTGAGCCAGGGGGCCTGCGCAGGGCTGTTCGAGAGCCAGCGGAAGGCCGCAATGCCCAGCATCACGCTCGGCAGCCCTTCGAGCAAAAACAGCCACTGCCAGCCACGCAGCGAGAGCACGCCGTCGAGGTAGGTCATCGTGAGCCCGGCGATGGGCCCCGCGACGATCGGCGCCGCGCCGAAGGCCATGAAGAACAGCGCGGTTGCCTGCGCGCGGCGGTGCGAGGGAAACCAGAGCGTCAGGTAGAACAGCACGCCGGGCGCGAAGCCCGCCTCGAACACGCCGATCAGAAAGCGCAGCACATAGAACTGCGTCGGCGTCGTCGCGAACATCATGGCCGCCGAGGCCAGGCCCCACAGGCCCATGATGCGCAGCAGCGTTGCACGCACGCCGATCTTCGCGAGCATCAGGTTGCTCGGAATCTCGAACACCGCATAGCCGATGAAGAAGATGCCGGCCCCCAGGCCGAACACCGCATCGCTGAAGCCCAGCTGGTCCTTCATCTGCAACTGCGCATAGCCGACGTTGGTGCGGTCCAGGTAGTTCAGCACATAGCAGGCGCACAGCAGCGGCATCAGCCGCCAGGTGATCTTGCGGAAAAGCGCGGCGTCGTCGCGCGCATCGGCCGAGGCGGGCGTGCGCGCATCGGTGGCATCGAGGGTGGCGGTGTTCATCGGGTGTCTCCTTCTTTTTTCTCAGGGCCGGGCCAGCGCGCCGAAGCTCGTCTCGCCCCAGAGGTGACTCGTCGGTGCGCCCGGAAAGAGCCAGTGCGGAGAGCATTCGCTCGACGGCACGACGTTGCTGAACCCATGCGACGACGAGGTGCCCGCGAGCGTTTTCTCCAGCACCATCGACAGGTACTGGTCGTTGCTGCTCTCCTGCGTGTTGCCGTTGAGGATCACCTCCGCGCCCGTCGCCTGCGCGTAGCGGCGGATGCCGTTGTGGCGCGACTGCAGCGGCGCCCAGCTGTCGGCCGCCACGCCGTTTTCGCTGCTCACCCGCAGGCCGTCGGCGGTGCGATAGACCAGCGAGTGGTTCCCTTCGGTGTGCCCCGGCGTGTGCACCAGCGCAAGCCCGCGGCCCAACTGGATGCTGCCGTCGAAAGCGACGACGCGTTCGGCCGGCACGCCATCGATCCCATGCGGGCAGTACCACTCGGCCTGCACCGGCAGCAGTCCCTGCACATTCGCGAGTTCCTGCCGGTGGACGAGCAGCTTCGCGTTCGGCAACAGGCCCGGCGCATCCGCGTTGCCCAGCCAGCGCCGCACGTCCTGCGTGTGCAGGTGGTCGTAGGTGATGTAGTCGATCTGTTCAGGTGCCACGCCGCAGCTCGCCAGCGCCTGCGGCACCGTCTGGTAGACCGGGGCGATGGTCTTGTGCAGGAACTTCGGCGTCTGCTCGCTCAGCCGCTTGAAGTAGGGCGTTTCATTGCCCGCCTCGAAGTCGGCCGGCGTGAAGAGCAGCGTGCGCAGCCGGCCTTCGAAGTCGTCGTACTGAATCAGCACGGTGCGCGCCAGCAGGTGGACCATGTGCGGCTTGAGCAACTGCTGCGAATACACGCCGGTGAAGGCGAACCACGCGGGATACGGAATGCGCAACAGGTTGAAGCTGCGCGCAAAGCGCACCGGCGGCGCATCGAGCAGTTCTTCGCGCAATGCTTCGGCACCACGGCGGATGACGCGCAGGCGGTCTTGCGGCATCGCGGCGCTGCGCGCGCCGTCGAAGTGCGCCAGCTGCGCGAAGCCGGTGGGGTCAGGGTCTCGGATCATGTTCGTCTCCTGGAAATAAGGACTTGTCTTTCGATTCGATGCACGGCCGTCGATCGTTCGGCACAACGACAGCGCCTGGTGTGCGCAGGGCATCGGGTGCTCCCCGCAGCGAAATCAAGGAGGAGGGCGAAGCCCGGGGGACATTCGCGGAGGGGAGTACCCGGTGCCCTGCGTACACGCCCTGAAGGGGTTCAATACATGGACCGCCCACCCGAGATATCGAACACAGCCCCCGTACTGAAAGAGCAGTCGTCCGAAGCCAGCCACGCAGCCATCGCAGCCACTTCATCCACCTCGACGAAGCGCCCCATAGGCACACGCGCCAGCAGGGCGCTTCGCAGTTGTTCGCGATGCTCGGCCGGAACATCCGCGAACACCGCCGTGTCCGCCGCCGACGGCGTGATGCAGTTCACCAGCACACCGGACAACGCGAGCTCCTTGCCCAGCGACTTGGTCAGCGAAATCAACCCCGCCTTCGAGGCCGAGTACGCTGCGTTGAAGCCGTTGCCTTCCTTGCCTGCCACCGAGGCGATGTTGACGATGCGACCGCGCTGCCTTGCCAGCATCACCGGCACGATCGCGCGGCAACACAGCCATGCGCCCGTGAGGTTGATGTCGAGCACGTTGCGCCATTGCGCAGGCGTGTGTTCCCACGCAGAAACCGTCGGCCCGAGCACGCCCGCGTTGTTGACGAGGATGTCGATGCCGCCGAAGTTCTCCTGCGACTGCGAAGCCGCGCGCGCGATCTGGTCTTCGTCGCGCACGTCGACGAGGGCCGAAGTCACGGTGCCCAACGGGGCGAGTTGCCGCACTGCATCGGCCAGCGCCGCAGCTTCCACATCCCACAACGCCACGCTCGCACCGCTCGCCATGCAGCGCTGCGCAATGGCGAGGCCGATGCCGCGCGCACCGCCCGTCACGACGGCGTGGCGGCCTTCGAGCGGCCGCGCGGTGGTCATGCGACGGCGGCCTCAACCTTGGGCGTTGCCGCCGGCTGGCCGAGCAGTCCGCTCACCAGCGTGCCGACCATCTCCGGCGGCACGCCGACCAGCAGCTGCCGCAGCATCGTCAGCGTGTCGAAGTACACGCGCTCGCAGACCAGCGTGTCGCCCTCGAAGATGAAGAAGGCGTTCATGCGGCAGCGGAAGGCGTTGCCCGTCGGCGGAATGCCCTTGAGCGGGCCGCGGTGCGTGCCCAGCAGCCAGAACTCGACGATCACCGAATCGTCGGCGTGCCGCAGCTGGATGATCTCGTGGCGCTGGTCGGGGAAGGCGCGGCGCGTTTCAGCGTAGTACTGGCGCACGTCGTCGTTGCCGTCGTGCACCTCGCCGCTCGGAATCAGCTCGTAGTGCGGATGCGGGAAGGTTCCAAGCACCGCGTCGAAGTCCTGCCGCGTCTCGTCGGCGAAATGGTCGAGCACGAGGCGCTCGCGGCGGGCTTGAAGTTCGCATCGTTCGGTCTGGGTGTTCATCGGGGTGTGCTCCATGTGACAGGCGACATCGGGTTGCTGCAATTGCGGTGACCCGGGCTCGCTGCGTACTATCGGCACCCCCATGCACCAAGACTGTCCGTTGTTGGCATTCGCCACCCCGGGCAAACCCGCGATGCCACGCACTCCTTCATCCCGCGCTGCCAAAGCCCAGGCGACACCGTCACCGCCGCAGGGCAACGACATGCGGCTGGCCGAGGACGTGCAGGAGCGCCTGCTCGCGGTCGCACACCGGCGCACCCTGGCGCGCGGCGAATCGCTGTTCCACAAGGGCTCGTCGCCCGATGCGCTGTTCGGCGTGGTGAGCGGGTCGCTGCGCGTGAGCGTGGTCGCGCCGGGCGGGCGCGAGGCGGTGATCGCGATGCTCGAACCGGGGCACTGGTTCGGCGAGGTGTCGCTGCTCGTGGGGCGCGAGCGCGTCTACGACACCTTCGCGGTCGACGTCACCGAGATGGCCGTGGTGGCCGCGGCGGACTTCCACCGGCTGATCGCCGACCAACCCGATGTGCACATGGCCTTCACCCGGCTGGTCTGTTTGCGGTTACGCCAGGCGCTGGCGTGGATCGACGACGTGATCCTGATGCCGCTGCCCGTGCGGCTCGCGCACCGGCTGCTGACGCTGGATGCGCGCGCCGCCGTGCCGGGCGATGCAAGCGGCAGCACGATGCTGGGCGTGTCGCAGGAAGACCTGTCGTTCATGCTCGGCGTGTCGCGCCAGAGCGTGAACCGGCAGCTGAAGCTCTGGGAGGAAGACGGCACGCTGCGCGTGCGCTACCGCAGCATCGAACTCCTGCGCCGCGAGCAGCTGGAGCGGCACGCGCCCACACCGCGCTGAACGCGGCCGGCGCTCAGTCCATCCGCGCGCCCGAGGCCTTCACCGCCTTGTCCCACCGCGGCGCTTCCGTCGCGAGGAAACGCGCGAAGTCCTCGCTGCCCAGATAGGCCGGGTCAGCGCCCTGGCTCACCATGCGATCGCGCACCTCGGGGCTGGTCAGCACCTGCTTGAAGGCCTCGCTCAGCTTGGCGACCACGTCCTTGGGCGTGTCCTTCGGCGCAAGGAAGCCGTAGAAGCCGACCACCTCGAAGCCCTTGACGCCCGATTCGATGACCGTCGGCACGTCGGGCAGCGCGGGGTTGCGCTCGCGGCTGGTCACGGCCAGCGCACGCACCTTGCCCTGCTTGTGATAGTTGGCGGCCTGCGGAATCGACTCGGCCATGAACTGCACCTGCCCGCCCATCAAATCGGTGAAGGCCGGCGCGCTGCCGCGGTAGGGGATGTGGACCATGAAGATGCCGGTCGCGGTCTTGAACATCTCGGGCACGAGGTGGCTGATGCCGCCGTTGCCCGCCGAGCCGTAGTTGACCTGACCGGGCCGCGCCTTGGCGTAGTCGATGAACTGCTTCAAGTTCTGCACGGGCAGCTTGGGCGTGACCAGCAAGGCCAGCGGCTGCATGGCCGTGCGCGCGATCGGCACGAAGTCGCGCTGCGTGTTGTAGGGCAGCTTGCTGTAGAGCGCGCCATTGATCACCGCCACGCCGGTGTTGGCGAGCATCAGCGTGTAGCCGTCCGCCGGGCTCTTGGCGACCGCGTCCGCGCCTACGGAACCGCCCGCACCGGGCTTGTAGTCGACGATCAGCGGCTGGCCCAGCACGGCCTGCAGCTTGTCGGTGAGCAGGCGCGCGTGCTGGTCGAGCGGGCCTCCGGCCGGGAAGCCGATGACGATCTTGATTGGCTTGTCGGGATAGGCGGCGATGGCCGCCGTGGTGCCGAATGCGCCGAGCGCGAAAGAAAGGACCGCCAATGCGGTCCGGGTGGGCTTGTTCATGATCCGTCTCCTTGTTGTGGAGACGATCATAAGCAGCGCCGCTCAGCTGGCCAGCGTGGCCTTCAGCGTGATCTCGGGCACGCTCGCGAGCGCCTTCGACAGCGGGCAGCCGGCCTTGGCGGCGGCCGCGATTTCCTGGAACTTCGCTTCGTCGAGGTTGGGCACGGCCGCGTCCAGTTCGAGCTGGATGCGGTCGATCTTGAAACCGGCACCGTCCTTGGCCAGCCGCACGGCCGCCTTGGTGTCGATGCGCGTCGCGGCCAGGCCCGCTGCTTCCAGCGCGAAGGCAAAGGCCATCGTGAAGCAGGCCGCATGGGCCGCGCCGACGATCTCCTCGGGGTTGGTGCCGCGCTTGTCGTCCTCGAAGCGGCTCGCGAAGCCGTAGGGGTAGTCCTTCAGGGCGCCGGTCTCGGTGCTGATCTGGCCCTTGCCGGTCTTGCCGGCGCCTTCCCAGTGAACGCTTGCGTGCTTGTCTGCTGCCATGGTGGTCCTTCGGTGGGGTGATGGGTGGAGGGGAGGGACAGGTTCGCGCGGAAAGCCGGCCGTGTCTGTAGTCGCACGGCGCATCTGCGACAAGTGGCGAGTGTGAGAAAAAAGGGCGTCGCCAATGTGACGCTCCGGGGGCTTCCCCGATGGGAGGCGCGGCCGGGGCGGCTTAGGCTGCGGGCTGTCGTTTCATCCGCTCTCACCATGCAACAACGCCCGCATCACAAGTTCTGGCCCAAACGCCTCCCGCATTCGATCACCGTCCCCGCCACCTCGCTCTGGCACAACCTCGCGACCTCCGCCGCCCGCTACCCCGACAAGGCCGCGCTCGTGTTCTTCGGGCGCGTGATGAGCTACGGCGAGCTCGCCGACCAGATCGAGCGGCTGGCGGGCACGCTGCATGCGCTGGGCGTGCAGCGCGGGGACCGCGTGGTGCTGAACATGCAGAACTGCCCGCAGCTCGTGGTGGCGCATTTCGCGATCCTGCGTGCCAATGCGGTGGTGGTGCCGGTCAACCCGATGAACCGGGCCGAGGAGCTCAAGCACTACATCGTCGACCCCGACGCCAAGGTGGCGATCACCACCGGCGACCTTGCGGGCGAGCTGGCCAAGGCCAGCGACGCGCTGCCGGCCGCACAGCAGCTCGCGCACATCATCGTGACCCAGTTCACCGACGCATTCGACGCCAGCGTGACCGGCGACGATGCACCGGCGCCCGCATGGACCGCCTGGCTCACCACCCGCCACCCGCTGCCCGCGCTCGCCGGCGGCCAGGTGATGGCCTGGACCGATGCGCTCGAGGCCGGCCACCCGGCACCCGCGCATGTGGTGGGCGCCAACGACATGGCGCTACTGCCCTACACCAGCGGCACCACCGGCCTGCCCAAGGGTTGCGTGCACCACCATTCGAGCCTGATGCACAACGCCGTGTCGGGCCAGCTCTGGAGCCAGGCCACCTCCGAAGCGGTGGTGCTGGCGGTGGTGCCCATGTTCCACATCACCGGCGTGGTGAGCATGATGCACACCGCCATCCTTGCGGCGGCCACGCTGGTCATCATGCCGCGCTGGGACCGCGACGTGGCCGGCCGGCTCATCTCGCGCTGGAAGGTCACGAGCTGGACCAACATCCCGACCATGGTCATCGACCTCATGGCCAGCCCCAACTTCGCGAGCTACGACCTGTCGAGCATGAGCTACATCGGCGGCGGCGGCGCGGCCATGCCGCAGGCCGTGGCACAACGCCTGCTCGAGCAGTACGGCCTGAAATACCAGGAGGGCTACGGCCTCACCGAGACCGCCGCGCCTTCGCACACCAACCCCTCGGACAACCCCAAGCAGCAGTGCCTGGGCATTCCGTTCATGAGCACCGACGCACGCGTGGTCGATCCCGACACGCTGGCCGAGCTGCCCATCGGCGAATCGGGCGAGATCATCATCCATGGCCCCGAGGTGTTCCAGGGCTACTGGAAGCGCCCCGACGCCACGGCCTCCGCCTTCGTCGAGTTCGAGGGCAAGCGCTTCTTCCGCTCGGGCGACATGGGCCGCATGGACGAGGACGGCTACTTCTTCATCACCGACCGCCTCAAACGCATGATCAACGCGAGCGGCTTCAAGGTGTGGCCGGCCGAGGTCGAACTGCTGATGTTCCGCCACCCCGCGATCCAGGAGGCCTGCGTCATCTCGACCAAGGACGAATACCGCGGCGAATCGGTCAAGGCGGTGGTGGTGCTGCGCGCCACGCACAAGGACACCACCGAGCAGGAGATCATCGACTGGTGCCGCGAGAACATGGCGGTCTACAAGATCCCGCGCAAGGTGCAGTTCGTGGATGTGCTGCCCAAGAGCGGCAGCGGCAAGGTGATGTGGCGCCTGTTGCAGGAAGACGAAAACAAATGATTCGGCCGGATGGCGCGGGCGCTTCGCGTCGAGAATCTTCGCTCGCCGATCTTTCTCCTCGCAACGCGTCCGTTCCATTCCTGCATGCGCTTTCGCTCGTCTCTTCTTCTCGTTCTCTTCTTCCTTCCACTGCTGGCGCCAGCCGCACCCCGCAACTGCCTCATCGTCGGCGTGACCGACGGCGACACGCTCACCGCACGCTGCGGCCGCATCGGCGCCTATGAACAGGTCAAGGTGCGCATCGCCGCCATCGACGCGCCTGAAAAAAAGCAGCCCTACGGCCAGCGCAGCCGGCAGGCGCTGAGCCGCCTCTGCTACGCCGAGAAGGCCGTCATCACCGAACGCGACACCGACCGCTACGGCCGCACCGTGGCCGACGTGTCGTGCAACGGCGAGGACGCCGGCAGCCGCATGGTGTCGGGCGGCTGGGCCTGGGTGTACGACTACGACAAGATCGCGACGAAGCGCGGCGGCGGATTGTTCAGGCTGCAGGACCGGGCGCGCGCAGAGCACCTGGGCCTGTGGGCGGATTCGAAGCCGGAACCACCGTGGGACTGGCGCAAGAACCAGCGCCACCGCGAATCACGTTGGGGCAAAACACGCTGGGGCGAGGGCCTTTTCTAGGCGCCCACCGGGTGGCTAGGCGGTGCTCAGCAGGCACCGCCAACCCAGCAGCGCAGCGAGGGCATGAAAAGGCCCACGACGAAGGTGATGGCGCAGAACACCAGCAGGATCAGCGCCGCCATCCGCAGCCCGTCGGCGCTCCAGCGCGGCGCAAAGCTGCTGATGAGACCCGAGGCGAAGGTGCCCTCGAGCCGTTCCGCGCCACCCCAGCGAAGAACCCAGAGCAGGAACAGCGCTTCGAGCGCATGAATGGCGACCCACCAGATCAGCGACATGGTTTCGGTTTCGGGTTCAGGACTCGCTCTTGCCCTGCACGTCCGCCACCACGCGCGCATTGCGCTGGAAGCTCCAGTACGCACCAGCCCAGTCCATCATCACGACGATGCGGTTGCGGAACCCGATGAGGAAATACGCGTGCGCGAACAGCCAGAACAGCCACGCGAGCCGGCCGCTGAAACGCAGCGGGCCGAAGGGCGTGCCCAGGTCCACCACCGCCGAGTTGCGGCCGATGGTCGCGAGGTTGCCGTAGTCCGCATAGCGGAACGGCACGGTCGGCTGACCGGCGATGCGGCGCAGGATGTTCGACGCCGCGGCGCGGCCCATCTGCTTGGCGCCGGGCGACACGCCGGGCACCGGCTTGGGCGGCTTGCCGGGCGCATGGCTCATGGCGGCCGCAAGGTCGCCCACCACGCTGATTTCGGGGTGGCCCGCCAGGCTCAGGTCGGGCTCGACCTTGATGCGGCCCGCACGGTCGCATTCGACACCGGTGGCCGCGCCCAGCATGCGGCCCAGCGGCGAGGCCGCGACCCCCGCGGCCCAGACCACGCAGCTGCTATCGATTCGGTAGCTGTCGACTGCTGCGCCATCCGCGCCGCCGCCCGTCTGCACTTCGAGCCCGCGGCTGTCGATGGCGGTGACGCGCGCATTCAGGCGCACTTCGACGCCCAGTTTTTCCAGCTGCTCGAGCGCCTTCTGGCTCAGGCTCTCGGGCATGGCCTGCAGCACGCGCGGGCCGCCTTCCACGAGCAGCACCTGCGAGCTGCTCGGGTCGATGTGGCGGAACTCGCCCGAGAGCGTGTGCTTGGCGATCTCTGCCAGCGTGCCGGCCATCTCCACGCCGGTCGGGCCGGCGCCGATCACCACGAAGGTGAGCAGCGCGCGGCGTAGCGCGGGGTCGGTGGTGGTCTCGGCGGTTTCGAACGACAGCAGCACGCGGCGGCGGATCTCGAAGGCATCGGCCAGCGTCTTCAGGCCCGGCGCCACGGGCGCCCATTCGTCGTGGCCGAAATAGCTGTGCGTGGCGCCGGCGGCGACGATCAGGTGGTCGTAGGGCACGCTGGCGCCGCTGGCCAGCTGCACGCTGCGGCCGACGGGATCGATGGCGCTCACTTCGCCGAGCAGCGTGGTGATGTTGGGTTGCTTCCTGAACAGCGCGCGCACCGGGGCCGCGATGGAGGGCGCGGCGAGCCCGGCGGTCGCCACCTGGTAGAGCAGGGGCTGGAACAGGTGGTGGTTGGTCTTGTCGATCACGGTGACATCGACGTCGGCGCGCTGCAGCTTGCGGGCCGCCTCGAGTCCGCCGAATCCGCAGCCGACGATGACAACCTTGGGCCTTGCCTGGGAGGTGTTCGTTTGCATCGAACGGATGATACGCAGCCGCCCTGCACACCCCGCCATCTTGTGCCACAGTGGCTGCCCGTCGACTTTCCGGCGGCGGCCCTGCGGCGTTTTGTCCTACGGACTGCGCCGACCCGGATGGGCTAAAACTTGCAGCTGACCCGACTGGAGATCCCATGACGCTTTCCCGGCCGATCACACAGGCGGCGAGCGCACTGCGCGACAGATTCCGCGACGTGCGCGCCACGACCTTGGCACTTGCCGCTCCGCTTTCCGCCGAAGACCAGTGCATCCAGTCGATGCCCGATGCGAGTCCGACGAAGTGGCACCTGGCGCACACGACGTGGTTCTTCGAGACGGTTCTGTTGCAACCGCATGCCGGGGGCTACCGGCCCTTCGATCCGCGATTCCATTACCTCTTCAACTCGTATTACGAAGCGCTCGGGCCGCGGCATCCGCGGCCGCATCGCGGGCTGCTCACCCGGCCTTCGGTTGACGAGGTGCATGCGTACCGGCGGCATGTGGACGAGGCGGTGCTCGCGCTGCTCGAAGGCGGCGTTGACGAGCAGGATTGGGGGGCAATCGAACCCATCGTCACGCTCGGGCTGAACCACGAACAACAGCACCAGGAGCTGCTGCTCACCGACATCCTGCATGCGCTTTCGTGCAATCCGTTGTTGCCTGCGTACAAGCCGGCGAGCGGGCCCGCGTTGCGACTGGCCGCCGTGCCGCCCGCGGTGCGCTGGATCCCGCAGCACGGCGGCATCGCCGAAGTGGGACATGCGGGGCAGGACTTTTCTTTCGACAACGAGACGCCGCGCCACAAGGCGTTGCTGCAGCCGTATGCGATTGCCGACCGGCTGGTGAATTGCGGCGACTATGCGCAGTTCATTGCCGATGGCGGTTACCAGCGCGCCGAGCTGTGGCTGTCCGATGGATGGGCGGCTGTGCAGGCGCAGGGCTGGCGGCATCCGGCGTACTGGCTCGCAGCCGACGATCCGCGGCTGAACCTTGGGACGCAGCAGCAAGGCACGGCCGAATGGCATGTGTTCGGCCTGCACGGCGTGCGGCCGATGGAGGCCGATGCGCCGGTGTCGCAACTGAGTTTCTATGAAGCCGCCGCGTATGCCGAGTGGGCCGGGGCGCGGCTGCCGACCGAGTTCGAATGGGAGGCCGCGTTCGACGCACCCGGCATAACGCAGATGACCGGCCACGTGTGGCAGTGGACGCGTTCTTCGTACGACCCGTATCCCGGCTTTCGCCCGATGCCCGGCATCGCGGCCGAATACAACGGCAAGTTCATGGTGGGACAACTGGTGTTGCGCGGTGGCAGCGTGGCCACGCCGGCCGGGCATGCGCGGCCCAGTTATCGCAACTTCTTTCCGCCGGCCGCGCGCTGGCAGTTCACGGGGCTGCGGCTCGCGAAAGACCTTTGATCATGCGCAATCCAACTTCTTCTTCGTCGCTGTCTTCGTTCGTTGCTTCGAAGACCTCGCAGCCGCAACAACAACAACGTTCACCGGCGCCTGTCGTGCCGTTGTCCGAATTCGGACGGGAGATGCAGGCGGGGCTGGCGCGCACGCCGCGCAGCATCTCGCCCAAGTTTTTTTACGACGTGGCAGGCTCGCAGCTGTTCGACCGCATCTGCGAACTGCCCGAGTACTACCCGACGCGCACGGAGCTGCGCATCCTCGGCGAATGTGCAGGCGAGATCGCCGGGCAGATCGGGCCGAATGCGGAGATCGTGGAGTTCGGTGCGGGGTCGCTCACGAAGGTGCGGCTGCTGCTCGATGCGCTCGAAACGCCGAAGCGCTATCTGCCGATCGACATCTCGGGGGAGCACCTCGAGGCGGCTGCGGAGCGGTTGAAGGCGGACTATCCGGCGCTTGTCGTGCAGCCCATTGCTGCGGACTACACGATGCCTCTGGTGTTGCCTGCACCTGTGGCTGGTGCGGGGCGGCGCGTGGGGTTCTTTCCGGGGTCGACGATCGGCAATTTCGAGCCTGACGAAGCGCTGGCTTTCCTGCAGCTTGCGGCTCGGATGTTGCGGGGCGGGGGGCTGCTGCTTGGTGTTGATCTGGTGAAGGAGCCGGGGCGGTTGCATGCGGCTTACAACGATGCGCAAGGGGTGACTGCGGAGTTCAATCTGAATCTGCTGCGGCGTGCGAATACCGAGTTGGATGCGGACTTCGATCTGGATGGGTTTGCGCATGCGGCGTTCTACAACGCGCCTCGGCAGCGGATCGAGATGCATCTGGTGAGCCGTAAGGACCAGAGCGTTTCTCTGAACGGGGAACGGTTTGGGTTCGCTGAGGGAGAGACCATTCACACGGAGTACTCGCACAAGTTCACTGTGGATGGGCTTCGTGCTCTTGCCGTGCGGGCTGGGTTTCGGCCTGGGGCGGTTTGGACGGATCCTGAAAAGCTCTTTAGCGTGCACTGGCTGGCTGCTTAGTTTGTTTTTCGAGGCCGGGCCTCGCCCCGGCGGGCGACCTACTTTTCTTTGCTTCGCCAAAGAAAAGTAGGCAAAAGAAAGGCGACCCCACTGTCTGCGACCCCTTCGCGTTGCTACGGGGCAACCTGCGGTGCTCGCGTTTCGCGGGGTCTCGCCGAACTCGCTGCGCTCAGACAGCGGCGAGCCCTGATCCGCGAAACGCTGCGCTCCTCGGCGCAGCCAGAGGGGGTGGAGACCACACGGGCCTTTGCTTCGCTCGGCGCCGGAATTGCTCCTTCCCCCGCTGGGGGAAGGCTGGGATGGGGGCAGGCGGAGCGCTCGATAGCTACGCCGCTGACCCTCACCCCACCCCTCTCCCCGAGGGGAGAGGGAGCAAGCCGAGCAACGCGAAGGCCCGAATTGTGTTGAGCGCCGAGCGCAGCGATGGCGCGTCGGTCCCCAAGCCCTTCTGTATGCGCCGAGGAGCGGAGCGTTTCGCGGATAAGGGCTCGCCCTTGTCTGAGCGCAGCGAGTTTGGGCGAGACCCCGCGAAACGTGAGCACCGCAGGTTGCCCGAAGCGAAGCGTAGGGACGCAGACAGCAGGGTCGCCTTTCTTTTGCCTACATTTCTTTGGCGAAGCAAAGAAAAGTAGGTCGGCCGCCGGGCCGAGACCCGGCCTCAGAAAGCAAACATCCAAATAGGGTTCATACAGCCAACGAAAAAGCGGCTGCGCCAAGCAACGGCACAATACCCAAGCCCCGTGCGCCCAGCGACCAGGCCACCGCAACGGCCAGCGCCCCCGCCACCCCTCCCCCTGGAGACCAAGACAAATGAAAGCAACCTGGAACGGCGTCACCATCGCCGAAAGCGACGACACCGTGCTCGTCGAAGGCAACCACTATTTCCCGATGAGTTCGCTCAATCGCGATCACGTCACCTTCAGCAACCACAAGACCACCTGCCCCTGGAAGGGCACCGCGAGCTACTACTCGCTGCTGGTCGATGGCGAACTCCACACCGACGCCGCCTGGTACTACGCCGACCCGAAGCCCGAAGCCGAGGAAATTCGCGACCGCGTCGCGTTCTGGAAGGACGTGAAGGTCGCTGCGTGACCACTGCCGCCTTCACGCCGCCCTTCATCGATCCCGCCGAACTGCCCGCCGCGCTGCGCGAACAGGGCTACGCGGTGTTGAGTCCGCAGGGCGTCAGCGACTGGCTCGGCGCACCGCTCTCGCAACTCGAAGCACTGCACGCGGACTGGAACGACCTTCCGCCCGACGAGTACCTGAAAGACGGCGGCCGCTACCGCACGCGCCGCCATGCCTGCTTCACCGTCGAGGCAGGTGACGACGCGGTGCTCGAGCAGGTGCCGCATCGCGCGCACTGGCAGCCGGTCGAATACAACGCGCTGCACGGCGGCATGCAGCGCTGGTTCGCGCCGATGCTCGCCGAGACCATCGTGCAACCGGTGTGGCAGCGTCTGCTGCAGCGCCTTGGCACGGCCGCGAGCGGCATGCGCGGTGCACCGCAGAAATGGTTCGTCGAGGCGCACCAGTTCCGCATCGACACCGCAGGCGGCATCGGCCGCCCGACACCCGAGGGCGCGCACCGCGACGGCGTCGATCTGGTGGCTGTGGCGCTGGTCGGCCGCCAAGGCATCAAGGGCGGTGAGACGCGCGTGTTCGAGGCCAACGGCCGGCGCGGCGAGCGCTTCACCATGACCGAACCCTGGACGCTGCTCGTGCTCGACGATGCACGCGTCATCCACGAATCCACGCCCATCCAGCCACTCGAAGAGGGCGGCGGAGGCTGGCGCGATACGCTCGTGATCACCTGCCGGTCGCAGGGTTTCCAGGGCGACTGAAGCGGCGCGATCACGCCCGTTGGCGGCAGTTTGGATGCCGCTGGCCCGAGTCCTACAGCCGCCCGACGGTGTAGCGGTTAAATTCGGGACCCGGTTCGACTTCGAGCCGTGTCTGTCTGCGAACGAAAGCGAGGTCCGCCATGTTCAATCACATCCTGGTTCCCATCGACGGTTCTGAAACCTCCATGCTCGCCGTCAGCAAGGCCAGCGGCCTCGCACTGGCTTTCGGGAGCCGCATCACACTGATCCACGTGATCGACAACTATCCCTTCATCGGCGTGGGCGCGGACTATGCGCTCGGCCAGAACGAATACCTGGCCGCCGCCACCACCAGCGCGAACGCGGCGCTCGCACGCGGCGTTGCGGCCCTCGCAGCCGAAGGCCTGCACAGCGACCAGCGCGTGATCGACGGCCACGTGGTGCACGAAGGCATCGTCGACACGGCCATCGCCATCGCGGCCGACCTGATCGTGATGGGCTCGCACGGCCGCAGCGGCATCGAGAAACTGCTGCTGGGCAGCGTCACGCAGCGCGTGCTGCAAGACGCGACCATGCCGGTGCTCGTGGTCAAGGGCGGCTGAGCCAAAAGCCCGACCCGCTTTCGAAGCGAAGGGCCTGCTGCGTCGCCGGATGCACGAAGGCCAGCTCGCTCGCATGCAGCAGAAGGCGCGGCGCACGCGCCTGCACTGCAGCATCGCCATACAGCGCATCGCCGAGGATCGGATGACCGATCGACAGCAGGTGCACGCGCAGCTGGTGTGAGCGACCGGTCTCCGGTTCGAGCAGCACGTGGGTCGCGCTGAACTCTCCCTGCACCGATGACGCGAGCGCACGCCAGCGCGTGAGGCTCGGCTTGCCCTCCGGATCGGTCTTCTGCAGGGGCCTGCGCGGCCAGTCGGCCATCAAGGGCGCATCGATGACCGACCAGTCTTTGCGCATGGCCATCGCGCCATCGACGATGGCTTCGTAGCGCTTGTGCACCTGCCGGTCGGCGAAGGCAGTGCTCAGCGCGCGCTGCATCTCGAGGCCGCGCGCCATCACCACGAGGCCGCTGGTCGCCATGTCGAGCCGGTGCACGATCAGCGCATCGGGCCATTGGCGCATCGCGCGGGCGCTCAGGCAGTCCTGCTTGTCCTCGCCGCGGCCAGGAACGCAGAGCAGGCCGGCGGGCTTCTCGAGCACCAGCAGATGGGCGTCTTCGTGGATCGGTTGCAGCAGCGGGGCGGTCATGGAGGAAGCGAGTGTAGAGAGGGCGCGCAAGGCAGGGCATTGCGCCTTGCTAACGGGCGGCTCACGGCGCCTCGGCTATCCTCGAAGCACAATGTCCGGCCCCGCTCCCGCCTCCTCAATTTCCCCCTCCCAGCCCAGCTTTTCCGACCTGACGCGCGAGCGCCCCTTCATGCACATGTGGACGGCGCGGCTCTTCGGAACCGCCGCTTCGCAGATGCTGCTGGTGGCCATCGGCTGGCACATGTACGAGCTCACCAACAGCGCCTGGGACCTGGGCCTTGTCGGGCTCTACCAGTTCGTTCCCGCGCTCTTGCTGGCGCTGCTGGCCGGCCACATCGTCGACCGGCACCACCGCGGCCGCATCGTGGCGGCCTGTTTCGCGGTGCAGGGGCTGGTGGGTCTGGTGTTGCTCCTGGCCGTGCTGGAAAAGCACGACACGCGCGGCCTGTTGCTGGGGCTGTCGCTGGTGCTGGGCGCGGTCCGCGCCTTCCAGATGCCGGCGCAGCAGGCGCTCACGCCGCTTCTTGTGCCGCCCTCGATGCTCGCGCGGGCCATGGCTTTCAGTTCGGCCGGCATGCAGGGCGCGATCATAGGTGGGCCGGCGCTGGGCGGGCTGCTGTTCGTGGCGGGCATGTCGGTGGTGTACGGCGCGAGCGTGGCGTTCTTCGTCATCGCCTGCGCACTGGTGCTGCGGCTGCGCTATGCCTACACGCCGGCCGCGCGCGAGCCGGTCACGCTGGGCACGGTGTTCGCGGGCGTCGATTTCATCTGGAAGCGCAAGCCCGTGCTCGGCGCCGTCTCGCTCGATCTCTTCGCGGTGCTGCTGGGCGGCGCGGTGGCATTGCTGCCGATCTATGCCAAGGACATCCTGCACACCGGCCCCTGGGGGCTCGGCCTCTTGCGCGGCGCGCCCGCCGTGGGGGCGCTGGTGATGTCGATCGCGCTCACGCGGCGGCCGGTCGAGCGGCACGTGGGGCGCACGCTGCTGTTGGCCATCGGGCTCTTCGGCCTGTGCATGGTGGTGTTCGGCATTTCGAAGAGCTTCATCGTCTCGCTGATCGCGCTCGCGGTGTCGGGCGGGGCGGACATGGTCAACGTGGTGATCCGCCAGACGCTGGTGCAGCTGGAGACGCCCGATGCGATGCGCGGGCGGGTGAGCGCGGTCAATTCGATCTTCATCGGCGCGAGCAACCAGCTCGGCGAATTCGAATCGGGCGCCACGGCGGCGCTGCTCGGACCCGTGGGGTCGGTGGTGGTGGGCGGCGTGGGGACGATGCTGGTGGCGCTGACGTGGTTCAAGCTGTTCCCGTCGCTGGCGCAGCGCGATCGCCTCGTGGTGGCGATGCCTGCGGCCGTCAAGCCAGCCGGACCGGTCTAGAAAACCGAAAAGGCTTGAGGCGCGTCGAGCGTGAGGTCGTCCAGCGCCTCCGCCACGCAGGGCAGTATCCAGCCCTCGTCTTTTTCGTCGACGCTCAGGCCGGGCCATTCGATGATGTGGCGCACGTGGCCCGACATCAATTGGCAGATGCAGGTGCGGCAGGTGCCGTTTCTGCAGGAACTCGGCAGCTCGATGCCGGCCGCCTCGGCCGCCTTCAGGAGCGTGGTGCCCGCTTCGGTCTCGAAAGCGAGTCCCGAGGGCGCGAGTCGGACCTTCATTCCTGGGGAGGCTGTTGTTGTTGCTGCTGCTGCTCGCGGCGTTGTTCGCGCAGCATGAAGAGATAGAGGCTCTCGACCTTCTCGCGCGCCCACGGCGTCTTGCGCAGGAACTTGAGGCTGGAGCCCACGCTCGGGTCGATCTGGAAACAGCGGATGGGAACGAGCTCGCCGAGCTGTTCCCAGCCGTACCAGTCGGCCAGCGAGGTGACGATGGCTTCCAGCGTGAGCCCGTGCAGCGGGTTGCGGGGCTGGGCGGGCTTGGCAGGGGCCGGCGGGGGCCCGGCCGGTACCTCGTCGGTCACTTGTTCTTGAGCTTGCCGCGCGGAATCACCGCGGTGGTGATCGTGCGGACCGGCTCGATGCCGCCGGTGCCCACGGGCTTGGGCGGCGAGGTGTCCTTCTTCGGTTTCTTGGCTTCCTTGGTGCTGCGTTGCTGACTCTTTGCCATGGCTTTTCTCCAGTTGATGCTACGGATGCAGCGGGCAGTTTAGCGGTGCGGCGACAATAGCCGGTTCCATCCGATTTCCTGCATTCATGTCCGATTACGAAGTTCGCCCCGCCACGATGCGCGACGCCAAGGCCGTCGCCGAAGTCCATGCCCTGGCCGCCAAGGCCGCCTACGAAGGCATCCTCCCCGAAGAAGAGCTGCGCACGCTGGCCCCGGCCAGCCGCGAAGCCAAGTGGCGCGAAGCCATCGAATTCAGCGAACCGCAGGTGCAGGTGGCTGTGCTCGGCAGCGAGATCGTCGGCTTCGTCGGCTTCGACCGCTCGCGCGACCCCAAGACGCCGTCCACCACGGGCGAGATCTGGGCCATCTACGTCAAGCCCGAGCACTGGGGCAAGGGCGTCGGCGTTGCCCTGTGGGACGCCGCACGCGAAGGGCTCGAGGAAGAGGGCTGCACCACGGTCACCATCTGGGTGCCGATTCGCAACGACCGTGCCATGCGTTTCCACGAACTCGCCGGCTTCAAGCGCGAGATGAAGACTGCCAAGACCACGCTGCTGGGCACTGTCCGCATCGAAGAGATCCGCCTCAAGCGCAGCGTCGCCTGATCCGGTGACACCCATGACGCCGACCGCGCCGGACGCCAGCCACCACAACCACGCGGCACGGGTGCTCGCGCACCAGCGCCGCACGACCCTCGTGCAGTGGATTCGCCGCACCCACGGCTGGTTCGGCCTCTGGGGCGCGGTGCTGGGGTTCCTGTTCGGTTTCAGCGGCATCTGGCTCAACCATCGCAATGTGCTCAAGCTGCCCCAGGCCCAGGAGCGCACGCGCGCCCAGCTGGCGCTGCCCGATCCGGTGCCCGCAACGCCCGAGGCGATGAGCCAGTGGCTGCAGGGCGCGCTGCGCATGAGCGAGCCGCCCAGTTCGTCGCGCATCGAGCCCGCCAAGCCGGTGGCCTGGGCCGACAAGAGCGACAAGACCGCGCCCGCACTCACGCAGCCCGCGCACTGGGTCTTCAACTTCGGTGGTCCCAACGAGACCGTGCAGGCCGACTACTGGCAGGGCAACCGCTCGGTGGGCGTCAACACCACGCACAACGGCTTCGTCGCCACGCTCACCAGCATGCACAAGGGCGGCGGCATGCCGCTCGCGTGGATCCTGCTGGTCGACACGCTGGCCGGCAGCCTGATCTTTCTATCGATCTCAGGCGTGGCGCTGTGGATGCTCACGCACCGCCGCCGTCGCGTGGGACTGGCGCTGTTCGGCGCGTCGCTGGCCGCGGTGCTGGCCATCGCGCTCAGCGCCCTTTAGCCGGGCCTGCCGGGCTCCCGAGGCGGCCGCGTACGGTTATTGCGTGCGCGTGCAGTCGCTGCGGCTAAGCTCGCCGATTCTTTTTTCAGACCGACCTTTTCACATGGCCACCAGCCTGCTCCTGCTGCTCGACGACATCGCGACCGTTCTGGACGACGTGTCGATCCTCACCAAAGTCGCCGCCAAGAAGACGGCCGGCGTGCTCGGCGACGACCTTGCGCTCAACGCGCAGCAGGTCTCCGGCGTCAAGGCCGAGCGCGAGATTCCGGTGGTGTGGGCGGTCTGCAAGGGCTCGTTCATCAACAAGGCCATCCTGGTGCCCGCCGCGCTCGCCATCGGTACCTGGCTGCCCTGGCTGGTGACGCCGCTCCTGATGATCGGCGGTGCCTTCCTCTGCTTCGAGGGCGCCGAAAAGCTCGCGCACAAGTTCCTGCACAAGAAGGAACACGAAGCCGACACCCAGCGCCACGAGAAGGCCGTGGCCGACGAGGCGGTCGACGTGGTGGCGATGGAGAAAGACAAGATCAAGGGCGCGGTGCGCACCGACTTCATCCTCTCGGCCGAAATCATCGCGATCACGTTGGGCACGGTGCAGGGCCAGCCGTTCACGACGCAGCTGACCGTGCTGGTCGGCATCGCGCTGATCATGACCATCGGCGTGTACGGCCTCGTGGCCGGCATCGTGAAGCTCGACGACGCGGGCCTCTACCTGAGCCAGCGCGCCAGCGCCGCGTCGCAGGCCCTGGGTCGCGGCATCTTGTGGACGGCGCCCTGGCTCATGAAGGCGCTGTCGGTCGCCGGCACCGCCGCCATGTTCCTCGTGGGCGGCGGCATCCTGGTGCACGGCGTGCCCGCGTTCGGCCACGCCGTCGAAGACTGGGCCAAGGCCACGGGCGGCGTGTTCGGCACGCTGGGCTCGATGGGCGTGAATGCCGTCGTGGGCCTCGTGGCCGGTGCGATCGTGCTCGCGGTGGTGGAGCTCGTCGGCAAGCTGCGCGGCAAGAAGGGCTGAGCCTGCCGCACGCACGCTCCTCGCGATGAAACCCGCCGAACGGCGGGTTTTTTCTTCTTAAGGGCGCTGCTTGTTGCGCTGGAACAGGCCGACGCCGACCAGCGCGATGCCCAGCACCAGCGCGAACCAGCCGACGATGTACGCGCCCGCCACCATCTCGAACCAGCGCGTGCCCTGCAGGAAGCGCGGCGCCAGCAGGACGGCGGCGCCGATGACGAGGCAGAGGATGCCGCGTTCGAGCGTGCGGAGGGTGCGTTGGGGTTTGGCCATGGCTTGTCGGTTCGGTCTGTCTGGGCGGAGAGGCGGGTCAGTGCGTCATTGTCCCGCGCATCGCCGCCGGGTGCCCCTGCAGCGGAAACGACTTCCCCGTCGGCACCAGCGTGTCCCCATCCACACGCAGGATCGTGATGTCCTGGTCGATGAAGTTGCCGACGTACAGGTACTTGCCGTCCGCGCTCCACACCGCGCCTTCGGGCAGGCCGTGCACCACCACTTCGTTGGCGCGCGTGACCTTCTTGCCGTCGATCTTCAGAAGCACCACCGAGCCGTTGCGGTTGTAGAAGTAGGCATTCTTCGCCGAATTGCTGCCGCGCAGGATCACCGCCACCGCGTGCCTGCCGGTCGGGCTCACTGCCAGGCCCTCGGGGCCGTCGCCGACCACGACCTTGTCGATCACGCGCGGCGGTGCAGCCTCGAGGTCGATCACGCTCACCGTGTCGATCTGCCCGTCCGATGCGCCCGAGTTGCCGTTGTCGGCCGTGAGCGCGAGCTTGCCGTCGGGCGTCACGTCCACGTTGTAGGGCCAGAGGCCGGCCGCGAGGTCGATCTTGTTGTAGCTGACCTTCTCGCCGTTCACTTCGAGCAGCGCGATCTTGTGGGTCGGAAACTTCGCGGCCAGCGCGCGTTTGCCGTCGGGCGTGAAGCGCACGTGCGCCACCGAGTCGTTCATGGCCACGGTGTCGATGAGCGTCACCTTCTTGCCCGCGATGCGCAGCACGCTCACCGAGTTGTCGGCGCGGTTGGCCACCAGCGCGAGGGTGCCCGCGCGGTTGATCGACAGGCCCGAGGGCTGCTTGCCCACGGTGAGCGTGTCGATCAGCCTGGGCGGCGTGGCGGTCAGGTCGATCACGAAAAGGCGGTTGTCGGGCACCTGCTTGCGCACGCCGTTCTCCTCGACCACGTTGAGCGAGTTGGCGACCAGCGCCAGCGTTTCGCCGGGCGTGATCGCCAGGTTGGTGGGCGGGCCTGCGATGGTGTTGTCCAACTGCAGCGTGCCGACGAGCTTCGGTGCGAGCGGGTCGGTGCCGATGTCGAGCACCTGCACGGTGTCGCGCCCCATGGGGCCGAGGATGACGGCGCCGGCGTCGCTCCACGATTGCTTCTCGTCGTTGGCCACGATCATCAGTTGGCGCTGCGGCACGGTGGGGGTGAGGCTGGTGCAGCCCGAGAGCGCGGTCAGGGTGACCAGTGCAAGGGCGGCCAATGCGGCCGGGTGGAACTTCATGGTGCGTGTCTCCATTGTTGTGTGTCGTTGTCGCGCGGGCTCGGCTTCGGGCTCGGCCGCAGCGCATCGTAGCGGCACAATCGTTCGACCCAACCACCCCCCAGAGCCAGCCGTATGACCATCGAGATATCCAAGGAAGCGCGCCAGCAGGCGATCACCTCGATCGAGCGTTACTTCAACGAGAACATGGAAGAGAAGATCGGCAACATCGCGGCCGGCGCGCTGCTCGGTTTTTTCCTCGAGGAGCTGGGGCCCCTCGTCTACAACAAGGCGGTGGCCGAAGTGCAGGAGCGCCTGCAGTCGCGCATCTCCGAGATCGATCTCGAGGTGCATGAGGACGAATTCCAGTACTGGCGCAAGTTCGACAGACAAAAGAAGGGCAGGTAGGCCTCGCGCGTCGCGCGCACGCATCGCCCGGCATTCAAAGATGCTTCCAAACGTTGCAGAATCCCAAGCCATGCAACTCAACCGCCCGTTTGCCCGCTTCATGCCTTCTTCATCGCTGCTGCGCACCCTCGCCGTCCTGCCGCTCGTGCTGGCCGCCTCTCTCGCAGCCGCCCAGCAGGAGCCACCCTCGGCATTCCCCCTGGACGCCGCCGGCTACCTGAACGAGGAACTGCCGCGCATGGAGGCCGCCATCGCCGCCAGGGACCGCAGCTTCTTCCACGGCGCGATGGCGCGCACGGTGCAGTTCTCGGAGCGCTGGGGCTTCAAGGTGAAGGCCAACCCGGACCTCGCGCCCTACGGGACATGCACCTCGGCGGTGATGGACTATGTGGTCGTCGGCATGTGCAGGCTCACCCCCGGCGACGACGCCTGCGAGCCCGGCCTGGCACCGCGCTTCGATGCCAATGTGAAGCAGTGCCGAGAGCTGGCGGCGCGAAAATAGTCTCCGGCTTTTCAACGAAGAAAAAAGTCCTCGCCTCCGGGTGCAGGGCGGAGACACCATGGACTACTCCCGCTACCAGACCCTCGCCATCACCCGCCGCGGCGCCAACGGCGCCGTGCTCGACATCCAGATGCGCGCGGCCAACGGCAAGCTGCCCACCGCCGGCCATGACGGCCACCGCGAACTCGCCGAGATCTGGCGCGACGTGTCGACCGACGACACGGTGCGCTGCGCGGTGCTGCGGGGCGAGGGGATGGGCTTCTCGGGCGGCGGCGACCTTGCGATGGTGCAGGACATGACCACCGACGACGCGGTGCGCCAGCGCGTGTGGAAAGAGGCGCGCGACCTCGTCTACAACATCATCAACTGCGACAAGCCCATCGTGAGCGCAATGCACGGCCCGGCCGTGGGCGCGGGGCTGGTGGCTGGCCTGCTCGCCGACATTTCCATCGCCACGAAGAACGCGAAGATCGTCGACGGCCACACGCGACTGGGCGTGGCGGCGGGCGACCATGCGGCGATCGTCTGGCCGCTGCTGTGCGGCATGGCCAAGGCCAAGTACCACCTGCTGCTGTGCGAGCCGGTGAGCGGCGAGGAGGCCGAGCGCATCGGCCTGGTGTCGCTCGCGGTGGACGAGGCCGACCTGCTGCCGCGTGCCTACGAGGTGGCCGACCGGCTCGCGGCCGGCAGCCAGAGCGCGATCCGCTTCACCAAGTACGCACTCAACAACTGGCTGCGCCAAGCCGGGCCGACCTTCGATGCCTCGCTGGCGCTCGAATTCATGGGCTTCGCGGGCGCCGACGTGCGCGAGGGCGTGGCATCGCTGCGCGAGAAGCGCGCGCCAAACTTCGGCTGAAGCGCAGTCCTCAGGCTTTGCGCAGTCCCTGCAGGGTTTGAAGCAGGACGACACGCGTCTGCCCCAGCACCATGCCTTTCCACTCGTCGTTGTCGCAATAGAACGCGTCGCGCAGCCCTTGGCGGATCTCGCGCTTCTGCGCGTCCGGCGCCTCGGGGTGGCGGCGCAACCAGGTGTCGGCGCGCAGGCGAAGCAGCACTTCCAGATCGGGCAGCGTGCCGAACTCCAGGCCCATCGGCGCGACGCGGGCGTTCGGGCATTCGTCGTACGCGGTCGAGATGACAGGGCCCGACACGTCGGCCGATGCCGAGTCGCCGGCAAAGGGCGCGAACACGTCGGCGCCCCACCAGGCATGCGCCAACGCGAGGTCTTCGGGCGTGTTGCGGCCCGGGTAGATCTTCTCGCCGTGGCCGTAGGGGCCGAGGCCGGTGTGCACATCGATCCAGCCGAGGTGGGTGGCCGATGCCGCGTACTTGCGCAAGATCGCGCGAATGGTCCTGTTGCTCCAGGACGGCGCGGTGCCGCCGTAGAACAGGCCGTCGGGCGAGGTGTACTGGCCCTTGGTCACGGCCGCGCGGAAGGCGGTCATGCCGTGCTTGGCGATGTAGGCGCCCACGGCCGCGTCGTCGGCAGGCGTCGGCGGCCAGGTGGCGGGCAGCACCAGCGGTTCGACCTCGGCATAGCCGGCGTTCACCGGCAGCGGCGCGTTGAAGTCGATGTGGTTGCGGTTCAGGTCGATGTTGTCTTCGTTCGTGCGGTGCAGGTGCGAAAAGCCATGCGGGTTGACCGCATGCACCAGCAGCAACGCCACGCCGGCCTGTTCGAGCCGCGAGAGCAGATCGGCATCGTGGAGCGTCGCGACCTGCGCGCCCGAGCCGCAAAAGCCTTCGGGGCCGTGCGTGCCGGAGGTGACGAGCAGGACCTTCTTCGCATCCTTCGCGCCGATCAGCGCCACATCGGTGGCGAGTTCTTCGCCGAGCGCGCCGCGGTGCGCGGGATGCACGAACGATTCGATGGCCGCGCCGCGCAGGGCGGCGGCGTCGAGGAATTTGGCGCGGGCTTCGACATACGTGCCGGAGAAGTGGCGCGTGGCGGCGGTGGGTTGTGTCTGCATGAGGGGTTCCTGTGCGTGAACGTGGGAATGTTTTTCAGGCCGGTGCGTGCGCATCCGCGGCGTCGATGTCGCGGCCGGTGTGGTCGCGCAGCCAGATCAGGCCGAGCAGCGAGACCACCGTCATCGCCACGAGATACCAGGCCGGCGCGAGCTTGCTGCCGGTGGCGTTGACCAGCCAGGTGCTGATGAAGGGCGCGAAGCCGCCGAACAGCGCCACTCCCACGCTGTACACCAGCGACATGCCACTCGCGCGCACGCGCTTGGGGAACATCTCCGGCAGCATCGTGATGCCGGGCACGGTCTGCACCACCAGGCCGACGCTGAACACGCCGAGCACGACGAACAGCACCAGCGGCGTCGGCGAAGCGTTGAGCCACAGGAAGCCGGGGTAGATCAGGATCGCCATCGCGATGCGGCTCCAGAAGATCAGCGTCTTGCGCCCCACGATGTCCGACAGCTTGCCGACGAACGGCGCGAACGCGAAAGAGATCAGCCCCGTGAGCGCCGCGCCGAACAGCGCCACCGAGGGCGTGAGGCCGAGTTCGCGCACCGCATACGTGGGCATGTAGAAGGTCACGACATACGCGGCCGTGGTGCCGCCGACGATCGCCAGGATCGCGGCCAGCACCGTCTTGCCGTGCTGCGTGCAGACGATCTTGAGGCTGCTCTCGCGCGGCGCGGCGGCTTCCTCGGGCGAGATATGCAGCGACTCTTCGAGGTGGCGGCGGATGTACATGCCCACCGGCGCAATCAGCATGCCGATGATGAAAGGCACGCGCCAGCCCCAGCTCTGCATCGCCTCGGGGGTGAGCGAGAAGGTCAGCGCGCCCACCACGATGGCGCCGAGCATCACGCCCAGGCCCTGGCTCGCGAACTGCCAGCTGGCCATGTAGCCGCGGTTGGCGGGCGTGGCGTGCTCCACCAGCAGCGTGGTGGACGCACCCACTTCGCCGCCGGCCGAGAAGCCCTGGATGAGCCGCGCCAGCACGATGACGATCGGCGCCGCGACGCCGATGGCCGCGTAGGTGGGCGTGAAGGCGATGAGCGCGCAGCCCAGCGCCATCAGGAAGATGGTGAGCGTCATGGCCTTCTTGCGGCCCGCGCGGTCGGCGTATGCACCGATCACGATGCCGCCCAGCGGCCGCATGATGAAACCGACGCCGAAGCTCGCCACTGTCAGCAGCAGCTGGCCGTACGAGTTGAAGGTCGGAAAGAAGAGCTTGCCGATCACGAGCGCGAGGAAGCCGTAGACCGTGAAGTCGAAGAACTCGAGCCCGTTGCCGATGGTGGTGGCCACGATGGTCTGGCGCCGGCGGGCGGACGAGGGCTGCGTGCTTGGGATGCTCATGTCTCTCCAGTTGTGCTTGGTGTGATCTGGTGGGAAGGTCGTGCGACCGCGGCGGATGCTAGAGACTTGGTGCTGTCATGAAAAGACAATAATTGGGCGATAACGATAACTTTTGGTTGTCATGAGAAGCGCCCGATGAAACCCAATCAGTTGCACGCCTTCGTGGCGGTGGTCGAGCAGATGAGCATCCGCGCCGCCGCGCGCGTGCTGGGGCTCTCGCAGCCGGCGGTGACCAAGATCGTGCGCGAGCTGGAGCGCGAGGTCGGCGCGCCGCTGGTGGAGCGCAGCGTCAAGGGCGTGCAGCTCACCGATTTCGGCAAGGCCTTCGCGCCGCGCGCACGGCTGCTGCTGGCCGACATGCAGCGCGCCCGCGACGAGATCGCGCAGATCCGCGACGGTGCCACCGGCTCGGTGTCGATGGCGGTGAGCGCCTCGTTCGCGCTCACCGTGCTGCCCGCGGCGTTCAAGGACTTCCACACGCGCCTGCCCGCCGTCGACGTGCAGTTCAGCGAAGCAGTGCTGCCGTGGATGCTCGCGCGGCTGCGCGACGGGTATCTGGATTTCGCGGTGGCCCACGTGGTGCCGGGCACGCTCGATGCGCGGTTCGAGGCGGTGGAGTTGTTTCCGGTGCAGCTGGTGGTGGGCCTGCGCGAGCGCCATCCGCTGCGGGGTGCGCGTTCGCTGCACGACCTGTACGCCGGCGAATGGATCCTGCCGGGCGACGACCACGGCGGGCGCGATGCGGTGTCGCCGCTCTTCACGCCGCTGGGCCTGCCGCCGCCGGCCCGCATCATCCAGGGGCAGTCGGTCACGGTGGCGCTGGGGCTCGTGGGGCACATGGACCTGATCGGCCTGTTCGTCGAACCTCTGGTCAAGCTCACGTTCAAGCGGCACGGCATCCGGCGCATCGAGGTGGTCGAGACACTGCCCACGCTGAACGTGTGCGTGGTGCGGCGCCGGGGCCAGTTGCCGACGCCGGCGGCGCAGCATTTCATCGAATGCATCCAGCGCGCGTCGGCGGCGGCGATGGGGGGGACAGCACACTAAACTGCGCGTCATCTGCAAGCGCGCTCGGAACAACGACCGGGTGAAGACAGGGTCCACGCAATGAGTCTGAGCGATCTTCTGGACGACACCGGACCGGTGGTCGCCTGGGCTGGCAAGCTGAACCTGGGCGGCCGGCAGCACCAACGCACGCAGGAAATCGGCCTCGCCGCCGTGCTCGGCGGCGTACCGGCCCTCGCCCGGGCCGACCTGGGCATCGCATTGCTGGCACAGCGCCAGGCCCGGCCCGAGATGCTGCGCCTGCTCGTGGAGGCCGGCATCGACGTGGTGGCCACCGCCACCAGCCCGGACGGAGATTTCGGCGACGAACATCGGGCCGAACGGGCCGCGCTGCTCGATGCAGCCGGCATCGGACACACGGGCTCGGGCCCCACGCTGGAGGCGGCATTGACGCCCGCCCTGCGGCGTGCCGGCCACCTTCAGGTCGCGCTGTTTGCCATCGATGCCACGGCGCCCGGTCTTGCAGCCGGCGAAGCCACCTCCGGCAACGCGCACCTTCCGCTGTCTTCCCCTGCTGACTGGACGGCATGCTTCGCACACCGCATCGCCGCGGCCCGCGAGAAGGCGCATGTGGTGCTGGTGGCCGTGCATTGGGGCGGTGAAGACCAGGCGTGGCCCAAGGCCGACCAGGTCGACGTGGGCCATGCGCTGATCGATGCGGGCGCCGATGCGGTGCTGGGCGCCGCGGTGCACGGGCAGCAGGGCGTCGAGGTCTACCGGGACCGGCCGATCGTCCATGGCGCCGGCGATTTCCTGTGCGACAGCCTGCATCGCGAGGCCCCGAGCGCCGTGTTCTCGCTGCACCTTCACGCCGACGGCGTGCGGCAGGTGGTGTTCACGCCCGTTGCCACAGGCTTCGGGCAGACCGTGGAACTGGAAGGCGAGCGCGCAGCGCAAGCAGCCAGCCGCTTCCTGCTGCAAAGCCAGGCCCTCGGATCGGCCTTCGTGCAGACCGCCACCGGCGCGTGCCGTCTCGACCTGCGTCCGCCCCAGCGTCCGCCGGTGCGGCTGCCGACCCTGCCGCGCGCGGGCTTCCGTCAAGAGGCGATCCGCGAGGCCGCGGCGCCGCGCGAGGAATGGCTCGCGGCCTCCGTGCCTCGCGCAGCCCGGTTCGCATCGCCCCTTCAACTCGGCCCCTTGCGCCTGCTCGGCGCGCAGGCCACGCCGGACCGCCTCACCGGCCGCGGCACGCTGGTGGTCGAAAGTTTCTGGCAGCTGGACCAGCCCACCGACGTCGACTGGCGCATCGAACTCTGCGCGCAGGCCTCCACCTGCATCGACGTGCCGGCCTGGGGCCTGCTCTCCGATCACGATCCGTGCGGCTGGATGTGGCCGACCAGCCGCTGGCAGCCTGGTCTCGTCTACCGGGACGTCCACCCGATCGAGGCGCCGGTGGCTGCGCTGTTGCACGACGCGGAACTGCAGATCGAGGTCGGCCTGCTGAGCAGGACGGCGCAGGTGGAGCGCGCGCGCGTGCCGGTGCATGTGAAATTCATCGCGCACGCAGGGCTGACGACGCCGGCACCGGCCAGGGTATTTCCGCCGGTGCCGCAATACCGCGTGATCCCGGCGGACGCGCTGCCACCCGATCTGCCCGGTGCGACCGGCCAGACATGGAATGCCGCGCAGCTCCTTGCCGTCACCGGCGGCCGCTGGCTGGTGGCGCCGCCGCCCGGCTGGTTCGTGCGGTCGCTGCCGCGCGGCGAGCAGCTCATGGAGATGCTGCAGGAGCCATCGCTCTTCGTGGCCTCCGACTACTGGACGCTCGCCATCCACGAGCGTTTTCCCGTCAACGGGGACGAGCGCAACTGGGACTGGTCCGAGGAAATCGCGCGATTGCAGCCGAGTCTGGCCGGCGCCATCCTGCGCAAGCCGGTCCCGGGCCTGGCGCCGGACTTTCCGGTGCTGCTGGTCGACGACCCGATCCACGCATTGATCGAGCTGGGCGTCGCGGCACGCGAACGGCTCCAGGGGCATGTGGTCGCGGTGACCGGCAGCGCGGGCAAGACCTCGGTGTGCCACATGCTGGACCACGCCTTCTCGGGCTCTCACGGCCTCTTCTCCACCATCCAGAACTACAACTCGCGCGTCGGCATGCTGGCCATGCTGGCGAACGTGCCGGCGCAGACCGACCTCGTGATCCTGGAGGTGGCCGTGAGCGCCATCAACTCGGCGGGATTCCAGAACATCAAGCTGGTGCGGCCCGATGTGGCCGTCATCACGAACATCACCGCGTCGCACCTGGACGAGGGCGGCAAGGTGGAAGACGTCGCCCGCCGCAAGGCCAACGTGTTCGAGGGCATGCGCCCCGGTGCATGGGCCGTGCTGTGCACCGACACCGAACACTTCGACTACCTGGTGGCGCGCGCCCAGGCCCGCTCGCTCCGCGTGCTCACCTACGGATCGACCGCGGCCGCCGACTTCCGCCTGGAGGCCTACGACGCCGCCTCGGGCGCCATCGAGGCCAGCCATGCCGGCCAGCGCTTCGGCTACGTGCTGGGCGCAAAGGGGCGGCACATGGCCGTCAACAGTCTCGTGTGCTTCGCCGTGGCCCATGTGCTCGCGCTCGACGCCCGCCATGTGCCGGAGGAACTCGCATCGTTCGCGGCGGTGGAGGGGCGCGGGCAGGTGCTGTCGTTCGCGCTCGGCGACAGGCGCGTGCGGGTGATCGACGAGTCGTACAACGCCAACCCGCTGTCGATGGCGGCGGCCCTGGCTTCGATGGCCGACGAGCCCTGCGAGGGCGGCCGCAAGATTCTGGTGCTCGGCGACATGCTGGAACTGGGCGACGACGCCGAGCGCTACCACCAGGCGCTCGCGGCGCCGATCGCGCAGTGCGCGCCCGCGCTGGTGTTCCTGCTCGGTGATCGCATGAGCCGGCAACGAGACCGCTTCGCCGCCGCGCTGCCTTCCGCGGCCACCGTGCAGGCCTGTGCATCGCTGGAGGTGCTCGAACGCGGCCTGATCGACGCGCTTCGCTCGGGCGACCTCGTGCTGCTGAAAAGCTCCAACGGCATGCGGCTCTGGCAGATCGTTCGTACGCTGGCAAGGCTGCAGGAAGAACAGAAAGCGCAACCCCCAACCCCGGTGATGCCGGCGATGCCGGCAATGCCGGTGGTTCCGGCGATGCCGCTGCCGCCCGCCGCGGTGATCCGGCATCGTGGCGCGGCTGCGGTCACCAAACCGGCCGCGCCGAGCTGGATCCTCTACGACCTGACGGGCGACAGGCTGCTGACCCACCAGCCCGCGAGCCATCCGTACGTGCCCGCATCGCTCGCCAAGCTGATGACGGCCGTGCTGGTCGAGCAGAAGCTGGAAGCCGGGCAGCTCGACAGGCACACCGAACCGGTGCCCGTTCCGGCCGAGCCGGAGCCCGCCGGCAGCGACCCTTCGGCCAGCTTCTACCGTGGCGTGGCTACGCAGCCCGTGCAGCGCCTGCTGAATGCCGCGCTGGTCGTGTCGTCCGACAAGGCGGCGCTGACGCTGGCGGCATGGCACAGCGGGCGCGTCGATGCCTTCGTCGATGCCATGAACCGGCAAGCGCGGGCCTGGGGCATGACCGACACGCACTTCGCTTGCCCCGCGGGTATCGAGACCGCGGCACGCACGACGGCTGTCGACATGCTGGTGATGGCGCGCCGCGTGCTTCAGGAGTTTCCGGCGGTGCTCGGCACGGCCGGCAAGGCGCAACTCGACGGCGTGACGCCGTCCGCACCCAGCACCAACCTGCTGCTGGGCCAGGTGGCAGGCATCGATGGCCTGAAAACCGGCACGCTGCCCGATGGCGGCTCGCACCTCATCGCCACCGCGCAGCGCGACGGGCGCCGGCTGGTGTCGGTGGTGCTGGGGGCGGAGGACCGCCGCGTGTGCGCGCAGCTGTCGGCCTTGCTCCTGCAGCGGGGCTTCGAGACGCCGAGGGAACGGCCGGCCGCGTGAGCCAGCAGGGGTCAGCCGGGGCTGCCCACCTCGCTGCCGGCGCCCAGCAATTCGCAAAGGCCTTGCAGGGTCAGCGGCCCGTCCGGGCCGGCCGGGTTCAGCCTGGTCGCGGGAATGCGCGACTGGAATGCGTTTTCCGCGGCGCACACGAAAGTCAGCATCGCGAGCGAATCCAGACCGAGATCGTTCAGCGGCGTCGAGGGCATGACCGAGACGCGCGCGACGTGAAAGCGCTTTTCAAGGAGAACGCTCAACTCGGTGAAGCGTGCGGTGGCCGATGGCATGGCGCCTTTATCGGCCCGCGCTGCTGACCGCCGGCTGACCTTGCCGGTGAGGCTACCGCGGGAAGCCGATGCCGGCTTCGCCGGGTTTCCACGCCGCGTACTTGGGCATGGCGCGGGCGAACAATTCCGAGGCGGTCCATGCGGACAGCCAGGCGTTCAGGCGAGGCCACGGCTGGGCGGCGAACCATGCCATGTGGACCATGGCGAACTGGCGCACGAAGGGCATGAGGGCCGCATCGGCCAGGGTCGCGTGCGACCCCGCCAGGTACGGCGCAGCCGAGAGCCGGGTTTCGAGTTCGCGCAGGAACGCCGCGCCGCGCTCGCGCGCCGCATGCTCCGCGTCGTCGAATCGGCCGGGGTACTTGTAGCGATCGAGCTGCGGCTTGAAGTCGCCATCGCAGGCCGCCACCAGCGCGAGCAGCTCTTCGAGCGTGCCGGTTTCGGGTTGCAGCCAGCGCTGCGGGTCCTTGCGCCGCAGGGCCCACTGCATGATGTCGAGGCTCTGTTCGAGCACGGTGCCGTCCGCCATCACCAGCACGGGCACGGTGCCCTTGGGCGAAGCGGCCAGCATCTCGGCGGGCTTGTCGCGCAGCACGATCTCGCGCAGCTCGCAGCGGGTGTCGCTCGCGATCAACGCGAGCCGGGCCCGCATCGCATAGGGACAGCGGCGGAACGAATAGAGAACGGGGAGGGCGGTGGCGGAAGGCATGCGAGCGGGCGATTTTCCGCCAGCGCGGGCCGCTCGCGCATGACCGGGTTTTTCCACACAATGGGCCGCCATGGCCGAACGCCTCTTCCTCCGCCTCGACGACGACCCGCTGCACGGCCCCGAATCGGGCGTGCCTGAGGGCACGCTGCGCGCGGTGCCGGTGAGAGCCCCGCTGCGACCGTATGTGTCGCACATCCTGCTGTACCGCGAGACCTTCGCCGCCGGGCACGAGGTGCGCGAGCGCGTGCTGCCCGATGGCGCGGTGCGCCTTGTCTTCAATCTCGGCGATGCGCCTTCGGCGGGCGATGGCGCGGGGCTGCCGATGGAGGCGATCGGCGCTTCCGCCGCGCCGGTCGTGGTGCGCATGCGCGACAGGGTGGAAGGCATGTCGGTCACGCTGCGGCCCGGCGCGGCGGCGGCGTTGCTGGGCCTGCCCGCGGGCGAGATCGCGGGCCGCGCCGTGCATCTGGACGAACTCTGGCAGGGCGGCGCGGCCGAACTGTTCGGTCGCATGGCCGAGGCGCCGGACGATGCTGCGCGCGCGGCGATGCTCCAGGCTGCCCTGGAACAGCGGTTGCTCGACGGTGCCGTCTTCCATCCCGCTGCGGTGCACGCGGCACGCCTCATCGCCGGATCGGGCGGACGGCAACCCTTGCGCGACGTGGCAGCGGCCGTTGATGTCGGCGAGCGCCGGTTGCAGCAGCTCTTTCACGCGCACGTCGGGCTGTCGCCCCGGGCCTGGGCGCGCCTGGCGCGGCTGCATGGGTGCCTGCGCGCGCTGCGGCTGCAGCCGGTGCCGGCCTGGGCCGAGGTCGCGGTCGAGAGCGGCTTCTACGACCAGTCGCACCTGGTCAATGAATTCCGCGCGCTCTGCGGCGTCACGCCGACCGAGTTCATGGGACACGCGATTTCGGGTTCTTCCAAGACGTCCGGCTGAGGGCGCACTATCTTCGTCGGCGTTCAAACCAAGGAGCACCGGATGACGCAGAACGAAAACACGAACCGCCCGCTGAAGGACTGCGTGGCGGTGGTCACGGGAGCCAGCCGCGGCGCAGGGCGCGGCATTGCGGTGGAGTTGGGCGCGGCGGGCGCCACGGTGTATGTCACCGGGCGCAGCACCCGGGCACGGCCCGCCGACACCTACGGGCAGTTGCTGGCCCTGTCGGACATGGCGGCGGTGCCCGGCAGCATCGACGACACGGCCGATGAGGTCACGCGCATGGGCGGCCGTGGCATTGCCGTGCGCTGCGACCACACCCGCGAAGACGAAGTGAAGGCGCTTTTCGCGCAGGTCGAACGCGAAGCGGGCCGGCTCGACCTGCTGGTGAACAACGCCTGGGGTGGCCACGAAACCTTCAACGGCGTATTCGACGCGCCCTTCTGGGAGCACCCGCTCTCGAACTGGGACTCGATGTTCGACCGCGGCGTGCGCAACCACCTTGTGGCCAGCCGATCGGCCGCACCGCTGATGGTGCGCGCCAAGCGCGGCTTGATCGTGACCACCACCTTCTGGGACCGGGGCCACTACATGAAGGGCAATCTCTTCTACGACTTGGCGAAAGCCTCGATGACGCGGCTGGCCTTCGGCATGGCAGAGGAACTCAAGCCGCATGGCGTTGCCTCTGTCGCCGTGTCGCCGGGCTGGATGCGCACCGAGTTCGTGCTGGCCGGCCACAAGACCGACGAGGCGCACTGGCAGGAGAAGCCGGCGCTCGCGGGCACCGAATCGCCGCGCTACCTGGGTCGCGCGGTGGCGGCGCTTGCGGGCGATCCGCAGGTGATGAAGAAGACCGGGGAGGTGCTGCGCGTGGCTGACCTGGCGAAGGAATACGGCTTCACCGACATCGACGGGCGGCAGGTGAAGGCCTTCGAGATGTAGGACGGCGCGCCTGGGCGATTCGCGAACTGTCCGGACCGCGGCCGAGGGGCCGCAGGCACAGCATCGAGCGACATGTTCAACCCTGATTTTTCCTTCAGGAGGCGATACCCCATGTCTTTCCAGTCCCAACTTGAACCCGCCCGGCAGCTCGCAAGTGCCAACCCGGTGCGCCTGCCCAACGAGAGCGCGGCCTACCGCGAGGCACGCACCGCGCTGCTGGCAGAAGAGATCGAGCTTCGCCGGCACTGCGAGCGCGTCGCCGAGCAGCGACGCCAATTGCCGCCCGGTGGCGAAGTGCCCGAGGACTACGGGTTCCAGGGGCCGAACGGCCCCGTGAAGCTCTCCGAACTCTTCGGCAGGCACGACACGCTGATCACCTACAACTGGATGTACGGTCCGAAGCGCGAACGGCCGTGCCCCATGTGCACGTCGCTGCTGAGCGCCTACGACGGCGAGATGCCCGACATCCTGCAGTGCGTGGCCTTCGCGGTGATCGCGACCTCGCCCATCGGGCGAATGCGGGCCTTTGCCGTGGAGCGCGGCTGGCGCCACCTGCCGCTCTACTCGTCGGCCGGCAACAGCTTCAACCGCGACTACGCCGGCGAGACGCCCGACAGCGGCGACAACCCGGCGTTCAACGTGTTCCATCGCAGCGGTGGCACCATCCGCCATTTCTGGGCCGCCGAAATGGGCGCCGGCAGCGCCGACCCCGGGCAGGACCCGCGCGGCGCGCCCGACCCCATGCCGATCTGGAACCTGCTGGACATGACGCCCGGCGGTCGCGGCAAGGACTGGTATCCGAAGCTGAGCTATTGACGCTCTTTTCTTTGGGGGGTGTGGATCAATTGCAACCTGGTTGCGATTGATTCATATAATGCAATGCTGTTGCATATCAAAGAGCGCACCCATGACCCATCGGCTTCCCGTCACTGTCCTCTCGGGCTTTCTTGGCGCCGGCAAGACCACCTTGCTCAACCACATCCTCCACAACCGCGAGGGGCGCCGCGTGGCGGTCATCGTCAACGACATGAGCGAGGTCAACATCGATGCGGCGCTGGTGCGGGGTGGCGGCGCCAAGCTCTCGCGCACCGAGGAGAAGCTGGTCGAAATGAGCAACGGCTGCATCTGCTGCACGCTGCGCGAAGACCTGCTGATCGAGGTGAACCGCCTCGCGAAAGAAGGCCGCTTCGACCAGCTGGTGATCGAGTCCACCGGCATCTCCGAGCCGCTGCCCGTGGCAGAGACCTTCACCTTCGCGGGCGAAGACGGCAAGAGCCTGGCCGACGTCGCGCGGCTGGACACCATGGTGACGGTGGTCGATGCTTTCAATTTCCTGCGCGACTACGGCTCGCCCGACAGCCTGGGCCAGCGGGGCCAGTCGCTCGGCGACGACGACACGCGCACGGTGGTCGATCTCCTGATAGAGCAGATCGAGTTCTGCGACGTGCTGGTGGTCAACAAGACCGACCTCGTCACGCCGGCGGAGCGGGAGCGGCTGATGGCGATATTGCGCAGCCTGAATCCGCGTGCGCGCATCGAGGTGTCGGAGTTCGGCCGCGTCGCGCTCGACCGCGTGCTCGACACCGGCCTCTTCGACTTCGAGCAGGCCGAGCAGGCGCCGGGCTGGCTCGCCGAACTGCGCGGCGAGCACGTGCCCGAGAGCGAGGAATACGGCATCCGCAGCTTCGTCTACCGCTCGCGCCTGCCGTTTCATCCGAAGCGCTTCTGGGACATGGTGCAGAGCGAGTGGGAGGGCGTGGTGCGCTCCAAGGGCTTTTTCTGGCTCGCGAGCCGCGCCACGCGCGCGGGCTCGTGGTCGCAGGCCGGTGGGGCCTGCCGCTATGGCGCGGCGGGTTTCTGGTGGGCGGCGGTGCCGCGCGAGCATTGGCCGACCGACGCCGATGCGCTGGACCTCATCACCGACAACTGGGACCCGGCAACGGGCGACGCGCGGCAGGAACTGGTGCTGATCGGCATCGGCATGGACGAGGCCGCGCTGCGGGCGCGGCTGGATGCCTGCCTGCTCACCGAGGAAGAGATGCGCTTCGGCGCTTCGTGGTGGCAGAACCTGCCCGATCCGTTCCCTTCCTGGAACGCCTGATCGCGTTCAGCGCGCGCAGTCGCCGCAGGTTCCGTGCAGGGTCAGCGCGGTGTGGCGGGTGTCGATGCCTTGCTTGCGCAGCGACCGACCGAGCCGGCCCATCACCTTGGGAAGTTCGGGGTCCGAGGGCAGCGCCAGGATCTTGTGGCATTGGTCGCATTCGAAGGTGTTGCCCGAAGCGGCCTCCACGTGCCGCGCAAAACGGTTGACCCGGTCGGCGCCCACGCGCCGGTCGCACAGGCCCGCTTCGACGAGACGGTCGAGCACGCGGTAGATGGTCACCCGGTCGGGCGCTTCGCCGGTAGCAGTGGTGTAGGCGGCGGCCACTTCGTCGTGCGTCAGCGGCTGCGAGGTGTGCCTGAGCAGTTCCAGCACCGTCTGGGCAGCGCGCGTCACGCGCAGGCCGCTTTCGCGCAGCAGGGTTTCACTGTCGAATGCCGCGGCGGCGAGGAGCGGGGGCTTCGGGTGCGAGTTGGGGGTCTTCATGGGAAACGCGATTGTGTTGCATCTTCGGGTTCCGATGTGTAAAGCGGCGAAAAATCCCTCGCCTGTCGCGGCCGGTCTGGCGAAGCCGCATATGTCCGGATGCAGCTAAGCATCTGACGAATGGGTCGTTCGCGCGAAGGCGTGCACGCGACAGAATCGCGCGCTTTGTCTTTGAAAACGAAAGTCGTCCATGCGCGTCCATCCCCTGTCGAAACCGCTCCTCGCGCTGTGGGCCGGAGCCCTGTTCGTGCTGGCGGCACAGGCCCAGCAACCCGCTGCGGCCTATCCGGCCAGGCCCGTGCACATCACGGTCGCGAACACGCCCGGCAGCTCGCCCGACGTGCTCGCGCGCTACCTGTCGCAGCGCCTGTCCGAGCAGTGGAAGCAGCCCGTGGTGGTCGACAACCGCGCCGGGGCGGCGGGCATCCTGGCGGCTGACGGGCTGGCCAAGGCGCCGGCCGACGGGTATTCGCTGCTCGTGGGCGCCGACGGGCCGATCACCATTCTTCCCAACATCCAGACTGGCCTTCCCTATGACGCCCGCCGCGACCTGGTGCCCGTCGTGTCCCTCGGCCAGATCGACTTCGTGCTGGTCGCGAACCCGAAGACGGGCTTTCGGACCGTGGCCGATTTCGTGCGCGCCGCCAAGGCCCATCCCGGGCGCATCAACTACGCCTCGGCCGGCAACGGCAGCCCGCAGCAGCTCAGCATGGAACTGCTCAAGCAGAAGACCGGCATCTACGTCACCCACATTCCATACCGCGGCGGGCTGCTGGGCATGCAGGACGTGATCGCGGGGCAGGTCGATGTGATGTTCATTGCGGTCGGCCCGGCGCTGCAGCACATCCGCACCGGCAAGCTCGTTGCGCTGGGCACCAGCGGCGAGAAGCGCCATGCGCTGCTGCCCGAGGTGCCGACCGTCGCCGAAACCTACGCCGGCTACCGCTCGGGCACCTGGTTCGGCCTGTTCGCGCCGGCCCGCACGCCGCAGCCGGTGCTCGATGCGATTGCCGCCGAGGCCGGGCGCATCGTGCAGACGCCCGCGGCCCGCGCCGACCTCGCGCTGCAAGGCATCGAGGCCACCGGGTTTGCGCAGCGCCAATTCCAGCAGCAGGTGTCGGCCGAGTACGAGCGCTATGCGCAGATCGTGAAGGCCGTCGGCATCAAGGCCGAATAGCGATCGGCCTGTTCCGGCTAGCGGATCGACCGGGACAGCGCCTTGGCGAAATCCGCGACATCGTCATCGCGGCACACCTCGGCGGCCATCGGCGCATGCCCCTCAGCCACGGCGACCAGCGCCATCGCCTTCTTCGGGCACAGGCCCAGGCAGGTCGACTGCACGACGCGCAGCCGCCCTGGCATGTGCACCAGATCGCGCTTGAGTTCCTTGCGGACCTGTTTCGCCTTGAGTTTCGTGGGGCCGTCGCTGCGTTCTTCGCAATCGCCGCAGACCAGGACCACGCCGGAGAGCTTAGTGTCGACCAGGGGAGGGGAGTGGCTCACGCGATCTTCTTTCCTTTTGTTTCGGCCCATCTTGGTCGCGCAGGCGCGCTGCGCAAGTCAGCCGACCGCCCGAATGCGCTAAGGTGAGGCCATCCGAATCCTTGAATACCTTTGCCCGATCATGTCCCGCTCCCCCATCGAAATCGAAACCGCCCCGAACCCCACCGCCACCGTGATCCTGATGCACGGCCTTGGCGCCGACGGCAACGACTTCGTGCCGATTGCCGGCGAGCTCGACCTGTCCAGCGTCGGGCCGGTGCGCTTCGTGTTCCCCAATGCGCCGGTGATTCCGGTCACGCTGAACAACGGCTACCAGATGCCGGCCTGGTTCGACATCGCCGCCCCCGATTTCAATGTGCAGGAAGACGCCACCGGCCTGCGCCGTTCGCAGGCCACCATCGAGGCGCTAATCGCCAACGAAAAGGCCCGTGGCATTCCCGCGAACCGCATCGTGGTGGCCGGCTTCTCGCAGGGCTGCGCGATGGCGCTCTTGACCGGGCTGCGCCACACCGAGCGCCTGGCCGGCATCGTCGGCCTCTCGGGCTGGCTGCCACTGGCGGCCAGCACCGCGGCCGAGCGCCATGCGGCCAACCACGACACGCCGGTGTTCCTCGGCCATGGCCAGCAAGACCCGATGGTGCCGCTGGCCCGGGCCGCGCAATCGCGCGACGCGCTCGCCGCTTTGGGCTATACCGTCGAATGGCACGAATACGCGATGGCGCACTCGGTCTGCATGGAGGAAATTGCCGACCTGAACGATTTCCTGCTGCGCGTGCTGGGCTGAACCACAGGCCGTCGCGGCAACCCACGAGAGAAGGAGACAGCCATGATCCTCGTCATCGGACACGCCCTGGCGAAACCCGACACCCTGCAGGCGATGCTGGCCATCAGCGTGGAGCACGTGCTGCGTTCGCGCACAGAGCCGGGCTGCATCTCGCATGAAGTCACGACCGACGTGCAAGACCCGCTGCGGTTGACTTTCGTGGAGCGCTGGAGCGACATGCCCGCGCTGCAGGCGCACTTTCGCGTGGATGCCTCGCGCGCCTTCGGCAAGGCGCTCGCGGCCATGGCCGACGGCACGCCGGAGATCCACGTCTACCAGTCGGATGAGATAGACCTGCGGGCCGGCCGCGCCTGACCCGCATTTTTCTCTACGAAAGAGGCCTCTGGCCCCCACGGTGTCTATGCAGGGAGCTATCAAAAAAATAGCGGGCGAGAGCCTAGCCGGAACCGGGATTCCCTGCACGAGCAGTGCCCGCGCGCCCGTGCTACCTTCCAGCCCCTCAGAAGATTGATGGGTCATAACAATATGAGCAACAGATTGCAGGAGAGGTTGGGTGCACTTTCAGCCGCACGCCTTCAGGGCATGCGACGCGGCATCGAGAAGGAAAGCCTGCGCGCGCTGCCCGACGGCAAGCTCGCGCTGACGCCGCATCCGGCGGCGCTGGGCTCGGCGCTCACGCATCCGCACATCACGACCGACTTCAGCGAATCGCAGCTCGAGCTCATCACGGGCGTGCACGGCGGCGTCGAATCGGCGCTGGAAGAATTGACCCGGGTCCACCAGTTCACCTACCGCGTGCTCGACCAGCTGGGCGACGAGCGCCTCTGGGTCTCCAGCATGCCCTGCGGCCTGCCGACCGACGAGACCATTCCCATCGGCCGCTACGGCTCGTCGAACGTGGGCCGCGCCAAGAGCGTCTACCGCATGGGCCTGAGCCACCGCTACGGCCGCCGCATGCAGACCATCTCGGGCATCCACTACAACTGGTCGCTGCCCGACGTGTCGAGCGAACAGTACTTCGCGCTGATCCGCAATTTCCGCCGCCACGCCTTCCTCTTGCTGTACCTGTTCGGCGCCTCGCCGGCGCTGTGTTCGAGCTTCGTCGCGGGCCGCCCGCACGAACTTCAGCCGCTGGGCGACGGCAGCATGTTCATGCCGCACGGCACCTCGTTGCGCATGGGGCGCCTGGGCTACCAGAGCGATGCGCAGGCCTCGCTCGCGGTCAGCTACAACAGCCTGGACGGCTACGGCGCTTCGCTGCAGGACGCGCTCACCCGTCCGTGGCCGGCTTACGAAGCCATCGGCATCCGCAACCTGGGCGGCGACTACAACCAGTTGGCCACCAGCCTGCTGCAGATCGAGAACGAGTTCTACGGCACCATCCGCCCCAAGCGCGTGATCAACCCCGGCGAGCGCCCGCTGCATGCGCTGCGCGAGCGCGGCGTCGAATATGTCGAGGTGCGCCTGATGGACCTGGACCCCTTCGAGACCGTCGGCATCAATGCGCAGACCATGCGCTTCATCGACGTGTTCCTGCTGCACTGCCTCCTCCGCGACAGCCCCGACGACACCCCGCAGGAAATTGCCGACCTGGCGCGCAACCAGCACCTGACCGCCGCGCGCGGCCGCGAGCCGGGCCTGCGCTTGTCGCGCGATGGCAGCGAAGTCACGCTGACGGACTGGGGCATCGAACTCGTCGAAGAGTGCCTGCCCATCGCCGCCGCGGTCGACGCGGCGCAGGGCGGCACGCAGCACACCGACGCGGTGAAAGCCGCCAGGGCCGCGCTGCAGAACCCCGACAGCCTGCCCTCGGCCCGCGTGCTCGCGGCCATCGAGCAGCAGCATGGCAACTCCTTCGTCGGTTTCGTGCGCGCCCAATCGGAGCAGACCCGCGCCGCGCTGCTGGCCCTGCCGTTCTCGGACGGGCAGCAGGCCGAGTTCGAGCGCATGACCGCCGAGTCGATCCAGGAGCAGAAGCGCATCGAAGCGGCGGACACCATGCCCTTCGAGATCTATCGCGAGCAATACGTCTCGCCGGCGCGCCTGGGCATGGCCCGAGGCCGCATGGCCGTCGCAGCCTAGCCGTCCTTTCGGGGCGTGGCGCCGCTCGGAGACGACAGGCGCGGTGGCGTATCGCCTACAGGCATTGGCCAGCATGGCCCACCGCGGGCGCTGAAGGCGCTGCGAGGATCAGGTCATGCACCGCGCAAGTCCAGCCCCATTGGTTTCATCATGACGTTCAAGGCCTACCTCGTCGAGGACAGCGCGGTGATCCGCGAAAACCTCGTCGGCTTCCTGGAAGAAGTGGCCGATGCCGAAGTCGTGGCCTCCGCCAGCACCGAGGAAGAAGCGGTCGACTGGCTGAACCATCACCACCACGAATGGGACCTGACCATCGTCGACCTGTTCCTCAAGCGCGGCAATGGGCTGGGCGTGATCAGCGCCTGCCGCAACCGCTTGCCGCACCAGAAGGTGATCGTGCTCAGCAACTACGCCACGGACGACATGCGCGATCGCTCGACGAAGCTGGGCGCCGACGCCTTCTTCGACAAATCGGCCGAGCTCGACCAGCTGGTGGCCTACTGCGCCACCATGCAGCCGTCGCACGGGTGACTGGGGTGGCGCGCCCGCCGGGGTGCCGCCGAGCCTTTCTGGGGTAAAACGCCACGCTGCCGCACAGCGGCAAGGCGCGAAACATCCCCAACGAAAGCAGCGAAGAGAGACACCCATGAGCAGCAGCAACACCATCGACTTCAAGGGCCGCGTGGCCATCGTGACCGGCGCGGGCGGGGGCCTGGGCCGCCAGCATGCGCTGGCCCTGGCGGCGCGGGGCGCCAAGGTGGTGGTCAACGACCTGGGCGGCGCACGCGACGGCTCCGGCGGCTCGGTCGGTGCCGCGCAGGCGGTGGTCGACGAGATCAAGGCGGCGGGCGGCGAAGCCATCGCCAATGGCGCATCGGTCACCGACTTCGAGGCCGTGCAGGCCATGGTGCAGCAGGCGGTGGACGCCTGGGGCCGCGTCGACATCCTGGTCAACAACGCCGGCATCCTGCGCGACAAGAGCTTCGCCAAGATGGAAATCGCCGATTTCAAGCTGGTGGTCGATGTGCACCTGATGGGCGCGGTGAACTGCACCAAGGCCGTCTGGGCGCTCATGAACGCGCAGAAGTACGGGCGCATCGTGATGACCACCTCGTCCTCGGGCCTGTACGGCAACTTCGGCCAGAGCAACTACGGCGCCGCCAAGCTAGCGCTCGTGGGCCTCATGCAGACGCTGAGCATCGAAGGCGCGAAGAACGACATCCGCGTGAACTGCCTGGCGCCCACCGCCGCCACCCGCATGACCGAGGACCTGTTCCCCAAGGACATGCTCGAAGCCTTCCAGCCCGATGCCGTGGTGCCCGCGATGCTGGTGCTGGCCTCGCAGGACGCGCCCAACCGCACCGTGCTGTGCGCGGGCGCCGGCGTGTTCGAGGCGGCGCACATCACGCTGACGCAGGGCATGTGGCTGGGCAACGGCCCTGACGCCGCAGAGCAACTGGCCACGCGGCTGGCCGAGGTGACTTCGCGCGAAGACGAAGCCGTGCCGCAGAGCGGCGCCGCGCAGGGCAGCAACGAAGTCGCCAAGGCGATGGCGAACGCAAAGAGGGGTTGAGCGAACAACCCTGTTCATGGCGCTTGACCTGGAGCGCACTCGAGCATTTCCAATGAATTCACCGGGACTTCCGGTTCATTCAACGCCCAAGGAAATCAAGCCATGAACACCATCGACAACAAGGCCCTGGTCCGGCACATCCACGCCGAGCTGGACAAGGGCAACGGCCAGGCCTTCATCGACAGCCTGGCCGAAGATGCCAGCTGGACACTGGAAGGCACCACGCCCTGGTCGCGCACCTACGCGGGCAAGGCGGCCATTCGCGAGGAGCTGATCAAGCCGCTGTTCGCACAGTTCGCTGCGCCCTATGCGAGCAAGACCGAGCGCATCATTGCCGAGGGCGACCGGGTCGTGGTGCTGTTCAGCGGCGATGTGCCCACCAAGGCCGGCAAGCGCTACAACAACCGCTATTGCTACGTCTACCGACTCGAAGGAGGCAAGGTGAAAGAGCTAAAGAGCTGACCGAGTACTTCGACACCGCACTGGTCCAGCAGGCGCTGGAGGCGCCACCGGTGCCCGCGCATGCCGGCTAGCGCCCCGGCCGCGCCGGCGGTGAAGGGCACGCCCTTCCACATCGGCGAGCTGGCCACACGCACCGGCCGCACGGTGCACGCCATCCGCTGGTACGAGACACAGGGCCTCGTGCCCGGCGTGGCGCGCGACGACGGCGGCCGGCGCCTCTACGGCGAGCTGCACGTGGGCTGGCTCGACCTGATGGAGCGCCTGCGCCGCACCGGCATGTCGATTGCCGAAATGCGCGAATACACCGCCCTCGCGCTGCAGGGCAAGGCCACGCTGCAACAGCGCCGCGACCTGCTCGAGGCGCACCGCAGGCGGGTGGCCGAGACCATTGCCGATTGGAAGAAGGCGCTCACGCTGGTCGATCGCAAGATCGATTTCTACGATGCGTGGATGACCACGGGCCAGCGCCCGCCGCTCATTCCCGCGGAGACGCCCCGCGCGCCGCCGCCGAAGCGGAAGGCCCGGTGACGCTCTTGCAGTTGTCTGCCGCTATTCGGCGACGAAGCTGCCGTCCTTGCGGATCGAATCGCGGTCGCGGTGATTGTTCAGGCGGCCCAGCGTGCTGTCGAGCAGGCGCTTGAGCTTGTCGGCTGCGCCGCGAAAGGCCTCGTCGAGCGTGTTGGCGTGCTGTGTCACTGCCAGCGGTTTGTGGTGGGCCAGGCGCGCTTCCATCACGCAGCGCTTGTCGCCGCCGCCGGCCTTGTCGTGGTTCTCGTCGCTCAGATGCACCTCGACGCGCGTCACGTCTTCGACGAAACGGCTCAGATGCTGCTTGATCTCCGTGTCGGCCCAGCGTTCCAGGGTGTCCTTGTTCTCGATACCGTTGCTCGTGTTGACCTGAATCTGCATGCAATGCCCTTTGCTGGATGGATGAACGAAGGCCCACTGTGCGCCCTCAAGTGCTGCACCGTGCGTAGGTCTATTCCCTACCCACACGCCGGGCAGGGTCCGAAATGCGGCAATGCGCGGGGTGGGGCTCAGCTCTGGATGTAGCTGGTCAGCTGGGTGATGGTCTGCTCGTGCTCGCTGATGATGTCGTCCATCAGGTCCTGGATCGAGATCATGCCGACCACCTTGTCGCCATCGACCACCGGCAGGTGGCGGAACTTGCGCTGGCTCATCAGCGCCATGCAGGCGCGGGTGCGGGTTTGCGGGGTGACGGTCATTACGTCGGGCGTCATGATCTCCGAGACCTTCACTTCCTTGGAGTTCTTGCCCTGCAGCGCAACCTTGCGGGTGTAGTCGCGCTCGGACAGAAAGCCCACCAGCTTCTCGCCGTCCATCACCATGAGCGCGCCGACCTCGAAGCGGGCCAGCGTGGCCAGCGCATCGAACACGCTGGTGTCGGGCGAGGTGCGCCAGGCGGCCGAGTCGTGGCGCTTGAGCAGTTCGGAGACGGGTTTCATCGCGGTCACTCCACAAAAAGTTTTGATTCGACCGACGCCGCTGGCGCCGCACTCGGTCAAATCATAGGGGCGGAAAAGGCCCTCGCGATGCATAACCCTCTAGGGGATTGCGCGTGTGTCCACGCGCGAGAACTTAAGGCGTCGCGGCCAGCACGCGGCTGAGCGCCACGGGGTCGCCCACCACGGTCTTCACCAGGCCCTTGTCGTCGAAGCTCACCTGGTACTCCGACCAGCTGTCGCGCCAGTAGCGCCAGGTCGCCGCCTCGAGGCTGGGGTTCTCGCCGGCCACGGGGTAGCCGATGGCCATGAGCACCTGCTCGCGCGTCATGCCGGGCATCACCTTGCCCGCGCGGATGGCAGCGCTCACGGCGGGCGGGAAGGCCGCCATCTTCTGCTTCGGGTCTTCGGTGACCACGTAGCGCTTGGCGAAGTCGATCAGCGTGATGTTGCGGCTGTAGTCGTTCTTGATGCGCTGGGGCTTGCCGGCCAGATCCAGCTTGAAAAAGCGAAAGTCGTAGGACGTGATGCGCGCGGGCGTGCCCACGGCGACGATGCTCGTGCCCTGTTCGTCGTAGTTGATGTCGCTGATCGAGTCGCCGTAGGTGCGCATGTTGCAGCACAGGTAGCCGTTGATCAGCGGGCCGGGCGGCGGGGAAGGGCGCTGGGCGTGGACGACGGACACAGGAACGACGGTGGCTGCCAGCAGGACGGCAGCGGCAAGGCGCTTGAGCATGGATTTCCCTCAGGGTTTGTTGGAATGGCTGCGGGGGCGCAGCGCGCGGATTCTAGGGGGGCGAGGCCGGTGCGGCGAGGGCAGAATGGGGTCTGCAGCTATGGAAAACATAGCATCCAGAAGCCGTTCAGGTTCCCGGTCCACAATGCGCGTCCGGCCCGCGGGCCGAACCCCCCTCTCCAATCTCCCCAGACAGCGCGACAGAAAGAGCATCCATCGATGGCGATCCAGTGGTTCCCCGGGCACATGTACACGACCCAGAAGGCCATCACCGAGCGGGTGAAGGACATCGACGTGGTCATCGAACTGCTCGACGCGCGCCTGCCCGGCTCCAGCGCCAACCCGATGCTGGCCGAGCTCACCGCGGGCCGTCCGACGCTCAAGGTGCTCAACAAGCAGGACCTGGCCGACCCCGCGCGCACCGCGCTCTGGCTGGCGCACTACAACGCGCTGCCGGCCACGCGCGCCATCGGGCTCGATGCGAGCCTGACCACGCCCGCGCAGCAGATCGTCAAGGCCTGCCACGAACTCTCGCCCAACCGCGGCGGCATGGCCAAGCCGATGCGGGTGCTGATCTGCGGCATTCCGAACGTGGGCAAGTCCACCCTCATCAACACGCTCACCGGCGGGCGCAAGGCCAAGACCGGCGACGAGGCCGGCATCACCAAGCTGGAGCAGCGCATCACGCTGGCCGACGACTTCTACCTGTGGGACACCCCCGGCATGCTGTGGCCGCGCATCGTGGTGCCCAAGAGCGGCTACAACCTCGCGGCCAGCGGGGCGGTGGGGCGCAACGCCTTCGATGAAGAGGAAGTGGCGCTCGAGCTCCTCAACTACCTGAAGACGAACTACGCGGCGGGCATCGCGGAACGCTTCAAGCTGGTCGAGCTCGATGCCGAGACCATCGCCGTCATGAAGGACGAGGACGTGCTCGACACCATCGGCCGCAAGCGCGGCGCGCTGCTGGGCAAGGGCCGGGTCAACCTGCAGAAGTCGGCGGAGATCGTGATGCACGAGTTCCGCGCCGGCAACCTGGGGCGCATCACGCTCGAGACGCCCGAGGAGTTCGCGCAGTGGCTGGCCGAAGGGCAGCGCATCGATGCCGAGCGCGCGGCGAAGAAGGCGGCGCGCGGAAAGAAGCGAAAGTCCGGCGACGAGCCTGCGGCTGCGGATTGAGCCGCGCCCGCGAGATCGGGCGCGCCACCAGCCAGATGCTTCTGAACGCGCTCGCTCAGCGCATCTGCAGCCGCGCGTCCTTCGGATAGCTGATCGTGTAGTCGGCCGCCACGCGTGCCGTCTTGCCGGCCTCGAGGTCGAAGCTCCACATCGCCAGGCCCGGCTGCTTGTTCCACGCGAGTTCGCCCGGCTGCGGCGAGAACTGCGCAGCCACCCGCACCTGCTCGTCGATCGACACCGGCGCCGCCTCGAGCACCTGCACCGCGATGGGTGTGCGGTGGCGGTTCTCGACCACGTAGGCGCGCTGCACCTTGCGCTCGGCGCGCGTGCCGGCGAAACCGCCCGTGCCCTGGTTGTCTTTCTCGGGCTCGGCCTGCACGCGCACCAGCTCGTCGCGGCCGAAGGAGAGTGTCAGGCGCGCATCGCTCGGCGCCGTCCACTGGCCGTTGCCGACGAAATTGCCGTCGCGGTAGAGCTGCATCGGGCCTGCCGGCCACACGCCCGCAGGCTGCGCAAGATCGGCAACCAAGAAGGCGCTGGCATCCACGCGCGGGCTGGTGCGCGAGGCGAGCTTCGCGGTGTCTTCGTACTGGCCGAGCGGCATCGTCACGCGCTGGCCGTTGGAGGGCACATCGATGCTCTGCGGTACCGAGAATTCGGTGGCGAAGCTGCTGTCGAACACGCTCACGTCGAACAGCGGTGCGCGGCGCTCCATGGCCGATTCCTTGGCGGACGGCGCACTCGCCATGACCGGTGCCGGCGCCGCCGGGTACGCCATGTCGGCCCGTGCACGCTGCGGCTGCGGCGGCGGCTCGATGCCGATGCGCCATGCGCCCGGCATGCGGCCCGTGGTCTCGCGGCGCGGCTGACCGGTGGAGAGCACCAGCTTCACGCCGCGCCAGTCTTCGCCCGTGGCTTGCGCCACCAGCGCCTGCCGTTCGATGCGCACCTTGCGCGTGGTGGTGTCGAGCAGGGCGCGGTAGGTGGGCGTCCAGCCGGGGCCGTTGACCTGGTAGCTGAGCTTCACTTCGGCATCGGCGCTTGCGGCCAGCGTGACAGTCACGGCCACCACCTGCGCGCCGTTGCCCTGCGAGCGCGTGCGCTCGGCGATCAGCGGGTTGAGCTGGCGGTCGATGTCGCCCTGCTTGCGCGCGAGCTGATGCTGCTTCAGCAGCGAATCCTGTCCCGTGCGGCGCATCGCATCGGTCATCGCGGCGAGGTTGCGCGCGTCCAGCGGCGCACGGGCGCCCTGCGCCGAGTCACCGCTGCCGCCCGAGAGGCCCTTGAGATAGCCCGTCACCAGGCCGAGCGCATCGCTCTCGGCTTGCAGCGCGGCCTTCTGGTCCTCGAGATCGCGGATGCGGCCATCGAGCGCGCTGGTCGCGCAGCGCGCCGAGAGTTCGCGCTGCTCGTTGAGCACCGAGGTCTCGCCCACCCGCACCGACGCATCGGCCGACACCTGCAGGCTCTGCACGTCCAGCCCCGCCGGCAGGCACGCAAAAGTGACCGAGCGGCTGCCCGCTGCGACGCGCGCCACGCGCTCCACGGTGGCGCTGCCGGGGTAGACCTTGACCTGGGTGATGCGCGAATCGGCCGGGGCCGGGGGCTGCACCTGGGCGCTGGCGTTCATGGCCAGCCAGGCGGCTGCGGCTGCGACGGCGGTGGCGCGGAGCAGAAGGGCGGACGGTGCTTTCATGGAGAGCCTTCGAGAGTGGATGGTTGTGTCCACTCATACGGCCGGGCTCGTCTGGCGGGGTTAAGGCGCCGTCAAAAAAAATTCATCGAGGGCGGCTGCTGTCGCCAATGCAACCGCCACGGCGTTTCCGGTCACGCGTGCGACGACGCACGGCGGGCGTGGTTCGTAGAGTGGGTTCGTCCACATCGCCAACGCATTCCCGTTCCAAGGAGAACTCCCATGCTCGACACCATCCAGGCCATCAACCGCACCGCTTCGTTCAATCGCTGGGCCGGCTTCGAAGTCCACCGGGCCGCCGACGGCGAAGCCGAACTGCGCATGAACTGGCGCGAGGAAGACATGGGCCAGTACGCCGGCTTCCTGCACGCCGGCATGATCGCCGCGCTGCTGGACACCGTGAGCGGCTACGCGGCCGCCACGCAGGCGGGCCGCGTGCTGGCCTCGCATTTCTCGGTGAACTGCATCTCGCCGGCCATCGGCCGCGCGTTCGTGGCGCGCGGCCGGGTGGTGAAGGCGGGGCGCAAGCAGGTGTTCGTCGCGGCCGAGCTCTATGCGCAGGCCGAAGGAAAAGGCGAGGACGCGCTCAAGCTCGTGGCGACGGGGAACGCCATCCTGGTTCCGGTGGAAGAGATTCAGCCGAAGCCTGCCGCCTGAGCTTCAGTCCGAACAGTGGGCGCAGCCAGTTGGCGCGGCGGATCAGCCCGTCGGTCAGCAGCCAGCAGCCCAGGATGGTCAGCGCCACCAGCAGCGCGGGCTCCAGCACCGGGCCGAGCGCGAGCGGCGCCAGCACGGTCACGCCGACGATGATCAGCGTCTGGTGCAGCACGTACCAGGGGTAGACCGACTCGTTGGCCCAGCGCAGCCAGAGCCACGGGCGGTTCAGATGGCGGTGGCCGTGGCCCAGGATGGTCGCGATGGCCAGCCACATATAAAGCGTGCGCAGCAGGTCGATGAGCAGGCCCGGCGCCGATCCCCGCGCGCCGACCCGCAGAGCGATGAAGGTGCCGATCGCCACGAGCGCCAGCACCAGCGACACCCGTCGCAGCCGCTCCAGTTCCTTCCAGATGCCCGTGTCCACGCCCATCCAGTAGCCGTAGAGGAACACGGTGAGGTAGATCGCGTGCAGGTAGAAGTCGCGCACCAGGTTGTGCGTGGGCGGGAAATGCGGGGCCAGAAGCACCGTCCACGCCAGAAGCGGCAGCACCGGCAGCAGCAGCAACTTCCAGCCGCGCAGCGCGTTGAACCGGCGGCGCACCCACTGGCCGGCCGGCGATTTCCACAGCGGCAGCGTCAGCGCGACCAGCGCGGTGTACGCAAACAGATAGGGCAGGTACCAGAGGTGGTTCCAGGTGATGCCGAACTCCGCGCCGTCGAAGGCGCGCTTGGGCCACGGCTCGGCCATCGACAGGTAGCGCAGCAAGAAGGCGCCGAAGCCCGGCGCGACCAGCCCGTTGGCCGCGCCCTGCGCGTAGGCCTGATAGGGCACGATCACCAGCATTCCGAACACCAGCGGCAGCATCAGCCGGGCGCCGCGGCTGCGCAGCAGCGCCCCCGTGCCCTGATGGCGGGCGAGGAAGCCGAGCGACACGCCGGAGATCAAAAACACCAGGTCCATGCGCCAGAGGTTCAGCACCCGCATCGGCCACTGCAACCATTCGGCTGCGTGCGGGCTTTTCAGGTGCCAGGGCCAGTCGGCGACGTAGTACATCGCCACGTGATAGAGGATCACGAACAGGAAGGCCAGGGCGCGCAGCGCGTCGATGTCGTGGCGTCGGCTGGCGTCGGGCAGAGGCGTCGGGAGGTTCATTTCAGGGTCCTCGAAACAGAAAGTGGGACGATGGTGTGGCCCGGCGGTGCGCGGTGGGGCGGCCGCGGGACGGATCGCCCGGCCTTTGTGACGAGCGGTGCCCCCGGCGGGACGAAATTCGCCCCGCCATCGCGCAGATGGCGAGAATCCCCGGCATGAAAGCGTCCCACCGGAACCTGTACGAGCGCTACGAGCCGATCCGCCGCTACGTGGAAGCGGGCTTCTGGATCGTGCTGATGACGCTGCAGGGCGTGTTCAGCACCATGGTCGCGGTGGTCGATGCCCGCAACCGCGCCGTGCCGCGCGCGACCTGGGAAATCGTTACCTGGGAGGGATCGAGCCACCTGGTGCTGCTGATGCTGATTCCGGTGTTCGTCGCCATCGAGCGCCGGCTGGCGCCGCTGATGCCGCGCCGCTGGGTGCTTTTTCTGGCTGGGCACGTGGTGGCCAGCGTGGCCATCAGCCTGGCGCACGTGGCAGGCATGTTCGCGGTGCGCTCTCTGGTCTACGCCATGGCCGGCGGGCGCTACGACTTCGGCGGGTGGACCGGGCAGTGGGGCTACGAATACCTGAAGGACGTGCGGGTCTACGTGTCGATCGTCTTCGGGATCTGGGCCTACCGGCTTTTCATGTTGCGGCTGCAGGGCGAGGCGAGGGTGCTCGATGCGCCGGAGGCGGGGGTGTCCGATCCGCCCGAAGCCGCACCGCCACCGTCATTGCCCGCCCCCGACGACGCACCTCCCGAGCCGGAGGCAAGCCCGCCGCCGCCACCGACCCCAACGCGCCCCGAGCGCTTTCTGGTTCGCAAGCTGCGCCGCGAATTCCTCATCGCCGCCACCGACATCGACTGGCTCCAGGCCGAGGGCAACTACGTCGGCCTTCACGTCAACGGCCACGACTACCTGCTGCGCGCCACGCTCACCGATTTCCTGACCCAACTGGACCCGGCCAGGTTCGTGCGCGTGCACCGAAGCCATGCGGTGAACCTCGCGCGCATCAAGGAAATCGAGCCTCTGGACGGCGGTGACGCCAAGCTGCACATGCACGACGGCACCTCGGTGCCCTGCAGCCGGCGCTATCGCGACGCGTTGCGCGCCGGCGCCGTGGGCTGAGCAGGCCAAAGCAGCCTGTTCCGGTGCGTAAGCGCGCCGTTATGGCTCGTTTCGCACCATCGAAGAGCTTTTAGGCACCATTTTTGCTTCCTTGCACCATCGCGCCGGGCAATCCGGATGCGATGCACCAATTCCAACCAAAAACTGCAAGAAGCTCCCATGGACGCACTCAAACAGGGCGCAGATGCGCTGTTCATCCTTCTCGGCGCCATCATGGTGTTGGCCATGCATGCCGGTTTTGCCTTTCTGGAACTGGGCACCGTGCGCAAGAAGAACCAGGTCAATGCGCTGGTGAAGATATTGGTCGACTTCTCGGTCTCGACCATCGTGTACTTCCTGGTGGGCTACGGCGTGGCCTACGGCACTCACTTCTTCGTGGGCGCGACCGAGCTGGCAGCCAGGAGCGGCTACGAGCTGGTGAAGTTCTTCTTCCTGCTGACCTTCGCCGCGGCCATTCCGGCCATCATTTCGGGCGGCATCGCCGAGCGCGCCAAGTTCTGGCCGCAGCTCATCGCCACGGCGGTGATCGTCGGCGTGGTGTATCCGCTCTTCGAGGGCATCGCCTGGAACAAGCACTTCGGCATCCAGGGCTGGATCGCCTCGGTCACCGGCCACGAGTTCCATGACTTCGCGGGCTCGGTGGTGGTGCATGCGGTGGGCGGCTGGCTGGCGCTGCCGGCGGTCATCCTTTTGGGCGCGCGCCGCAACCGCTACCGCGGCGATGGCTCGCTGAGCGCGCATCCGCCGTCGAACATTCCGTTCCTCGCGCTCGGTGCGTGGGTGCTGTGCGTGGGCTGGTTCGGCTTCAACGTGATGAGCGCGCAGAGCATCGACAAGATCTCGGGCCTGGTGGCCGTCAACTCGCTCATGGCGATGGTCGGCGGCACGCTGGTGGCGCTGGCCATGGGCAAGAACGACCCGGGCTTCGTCTACAACGGCCCGCTCGCCGGCCTCGTGGCCGTGTGCGCCGGCTCCGACCTGATGCACCCGCTGGGCGCGCTGGTGGTGGGCGGCGTGGCAGGCGCCATCTTCGTCTCCATGTTCACGCTCACGCAGAACAAATGGAAGATCGACGACGTGCTCGGCGTGTGGCCGCTGCACGGCCTGTGCGGCACCTGGGGCGGCATCGCGGCGGGCCTCTTCGGCACGCAGGCGCTGGGCGGCATCGGCGGCGTGAACGTGTGGGCGCAACTCATGGGCACGTTGATGGGCGTGGCCTGGGCAGCTCTCGCGGGCGCGGCGGTGTACGGCGCGCTCAAGGCCACGATGGGCCTGCGCCTGACGCAGGAAGAGGAATACGACGGCGCCGACCTGTCGATCCACCACATCTCGGCCACGCCGGAGCGCGAAGTCAACTGGTAAGGATGGCCGCCCGGCGGGCAGGGTTGGGCTGGTGGGCTATTCTTCGCCCCCTCTAAAGACAAGCCGGAGAAGGAAGAACCCCATGACCCACCCCACCCACTGGCTGCGCCGCGGCCTTGCCGCATTGGCAAGCAGCGTGCTGATGCTTTCGTTTGCGGCACATGCGGGCGCCCCCCAGGTCCGCACCCAGGCGCCGGGCTTCTACCGCATGATGCTCGGCGACTTCGAAGTCACCGCGCTCTTCGACGGCACCATCGACCTGGAAGTGAAGAAGCTGCTCACCAACACCACCCAGGCCCAGGTCGGCAAGCTGCTCGACCGCTCCTTCAAGAAGGACCTGGTGCCCACCTCGGTGAACAGCTACCTTGTCAACACCGGCAGCAAACTGGTGTTGATCGACACCGGTGCAGGCACGCTCTTCGGTCCCACGCTGGGCAACCTGCGCAACAACCTGCTGGCTGCCGGCTACAAGCCCGAGCAGGTCGACGACGTTTTCATCACCCACATGCACGGCGACCACGTCGGCGGCCTCATCGTCGACGGCAAGCTGGCCTTTCCCAACGCCACGATCCACGCCGGCCAGGAAGACGCCGACTTCTGGCTCAGCAAGGCCAACCTGGAGAAGGCCACGCCCGAGATGAAGGGCTTCTTCCAGGGTGCGCAGTCGTCGCTGAACCCCTACGTCGAAGCCGGCAAGTTCAAGCCCATGAAGGGCGACACCGACCTCCTGCCCGGCATCAAGGCCGTGCCCGCCCACGGCCACACACCCGGCCACAACACCTACGTGCTCGAGTCCAAGGGCCAGAAGCTTGTGCTGTGGGGCGACCTGATGCACGTGGCCTCGGTGCAGTTCGTGCAGCCGCAGGTGACCATCTCGTTCGACACCGATTCAAAGACCGCCGCGGCGGAGCGCAAGAAGGCGTATGCCGATGCGGCCAAGGGGCGCTACCTGGTGGGCAGCGCGCACCTGCCGTTCCCGGGGCTGGGGCGCATCCGGGCCGAAGGCTCGGGGTATGTGTGGGTGCCTGTGGATTACCAGCAGGTGCGCTGAGCCTCCCTTCGGGTTCGATTCGACCGAATCGAACCCGAAAACCGGTCATGGCGCCTGAAGCGCGGATTCGTCGGCTGTAGCAAACTCGCCCGACCGCATCGCTTCAACGCCCACAGCCCCATGACCCAATCTCCCCCCGCCCTCGAAGTCCTCCCCCGCGACCTCTCCGCCTACCGCCAAGGCAACGTCGGCATCGACTACGTCCACCGCTTCGAGTCCGGCAAGCCCGGCCCGCACGTGCTGATCAATGCGCTCACGCACGGCAACGAAATCTGCGGCATGACCGCCGCCACCCACCTGCTCGACAACGACGTGCGCCCGAAGATCGGCACGCTCACCGTGGCCTTCGCCAACATCGACGCCTACGAGTCGTTCAAGGAAGAGTCCCCCTACGACAGCCGCCAGATCGTGCACAACCTCAACCGCATCTGGTCGCCCGAATGGCTGGACGGCGGCGAGGACAGCCCCGAGCTGCGCCGCGCGCGCGTGCTGCGGCCGGTGGTGGACGCCGCCGATCACATCCTGGACATCCACTCGACCAGCCAGCCCGTCGTGCCGTTCTGGGTCTACCCGGCGTTCGAGCGCAACGCCGAGGTGGCACTGGCCATCGGTCGCCCGTCGGTGCACCTCGTGATGCCCGACGGCCTGGGCTCGGGCACGCCGCTGATCCAGTACGGCAGCCACGGCGGCCCGGACGGCAAGGGCGTGGCGATGGTGGTCGAGTGCGGCCAGCACTTTCTGCGCTCGGCGTCGGTGCTGGCCACCGCCGTCACTTACGACTTTCTCGCGTACTTCGGGCTCGTCGACAAGGACCCGGCCACGCCTGCGCCCGCGCCGCAGCGCCGTTTTCAGCTGCTGCAGACGCACGTCATCAAGTCGGCGGACTTCGCGTTCGTGCGGCCGCTGATCGGCTTCGAGACCTTTGCCAAGGGCGAGCTGATCGCGACCAACGGCCCGGACGAGATCCGCGCACCGTGCGACGACTGCACGATCTTCATGCCCGCGCAGCGCGTGATCGTGGGGCGCGAGGCGGTGTATCTGACCAAGCCCCTCTGATGACCAGCACCGCGCCTGCCATGAGCCGCTGGCGCGTGGCAGGCCTGGTGTTCGTCTTCCTGTGGTTCGCCATCGGCGGTGTCGCGCACTTCGTGGCGACCGAGGCGGAGATGCGCATCGTGCCGCCATACATCCCCTGGCCGCGTGCGGCCGTGCTGGTGAGCGGCGTGTTCGAGCTGCTGGGCGCGGCCGGACTGCTGTGGCGGCCCGCGCGGCGCGCTGCGGGCATCGGCCTCTTCGTGCTGACGCTGGCCGTGACGCCCGCGCATTTCTACATGCTGCAGCGGCCGGAGCTGTTTGCGAGCGTGCCGTATTGGGCGCTGGTGGTGCGGCTGCCGGTTCAGGTGGCGCTGCTGGCGCTCATCGCGTGGAGCACGTCGGCGTGGCCGAAGAAGGCGGTCAGCAGATGAGCAGGTGCGTCGGCTTGGCCGTGGTGCAGGCGAATGTTGCGTCCAGGCAGTCTTCGGTGAACAGCGTTTGGTCGGCCATGGTTCGCCTCGTGACCTAGACAGTTGCAGCAGCCTTGGACTTCGGAATCGTCCTGCCCCGGCACTTCGGATAGTTGGCGCAACCCCAGAAGCTGCCTTCATTCTTGGACGAGTTTCTTTCGACCATCTTCGTGCCGCAGCTGGCACAGGTGGGCCGCCAGTATTCGCCTTCGTAAGCCACGGCAAGCAATGCCGCTTGCTGCTCGGGCGTGCGCTGGCCGATCAGCTTGAGCAGGGCGGCGCCGTCCTGTGCGTGGATGCCGTTTTCCTTGGCAAACGCCATGGCCTCTGCGGAGAACGTAGAGCTCGTCACGTAGGTGCCGCTCTTCAACTGATGCGAAGCCATCACGCCAAGGAACTCCCGCATCTCCTTCACGCCCACGGCCTTGCTTTGCCAGTGTTTGCATTGGACGATGCGCGGCACGTCGCTGTGCTTGGAATGCAGCCAGATGTCGATGCCGCCGTCCGCACCGTGCGACTGGCTGCGGGTGGTGAATCCGGCTTGCGCATAGAGCGCTTCGCACACGGCCTCGAAGCGGCGCCATTCGATGGCTGCGAGTACGGCGGGGCACCATTGCTGCTGCTGTGCAGGTGCTGAAGGTGACGACGTTGGCTGGGAGAGCTCGGAATCCAATACGGGTTCGCGTCGTGCGGCAGCAGGAGGCGTTGCCACTGGACGAGCGGCCTTGACCGTAGCAGCCAGTGGCTCAGTACGTTCGATGGCTTGAGGCACGACCTTCTTGCGAGCGATGAGGTAATGCAGCCCCAGCAAGGCCGCGCCAATCGCCAATGCTGTCCACCCCGCAGGGCGAAGCGCCGGACCCAGCGTGCCGATGAGGGGACCCCGCATGAAAGCCGGAAGAACCACCAAGAGCAAGACGCCGACGACGATCGCCGTCCATCCGTTGCCCGCCAGTTTGCTGCGTGCGCGTTCGCGGCGCCGCTCGGCTTTTGTCTGTTTGGTCATCGCCTCAACCCGCCCCTCGTTGGAATGGCGCGAGTTTATGAGGCGAGGGGAATCCGGAACTCAGGGTGATTACTCAAGCCGCGATGAACAGCGCCGGATCCACCATCGCCCGATTCAACATCACACCCCAATGCAGATGCGGCCCCGTCACCCGCCCGGTCGCACCCACCGCCGCCAACTTCTCGCCGGTCTTCAGCACGTCCCCCACCTTCACATCCACCCGGCTCAGATGGCAATACATCGTCAGCAGCCCGCCGCCATGGTCGAGCCACACCGTGCCGCCGTTGAAGAAATAGTCCCCCGTATCGATCACCCGCCCCGGCAGCGGCGCCAGCACCGGCGTGCCCGTGCCGGCCGCGATGTCCATCCCGCTGTGCGGATTGCGCGACTGCCCGTTGAACACGCGGCGCAGGCCGAACGAGCTGGAGCGGCGGCCCGGCACGGGCACGCGCATCTGCAGCACGGCATCGGGCCGCAGGTCGGTGAGCGTGGCCATCACGCCGGCCTGGTGATCGCGTTCGCGCACATAGCGCGCTTCGTCCTCGGGCGAGAGATCGACCGTGCGCGGCGCCACGGTCAGGCGCTGCTCGCGGTATTGCTTGTCGGTGACCGTATAGGCGACTTGCTTCTCGCTGCCGTTCTCGGCGCGCACCGTGATGCTCGCCTCCCCGGGCGTGGCCGCGAGCGGAATGCCGAGGAGCGCCGTCCACTCGATGGCGTCGCCCATCACGAGCAAGGGAACGTCGCCTGCAAAGGCTGTCGGACGCTTGGCGCTTGGGCCGAGTGACAGGCGTGCCACGCCGCCCGGCACCTGCGATGCGTTCGGCCAAACGGCGGGGTGCGCTTGCTTCGACTTCGCAGGCGCAGCGGCGACGGCGTGCTGCGTTGCCATGGGCAGCGCGAGCAGGCCCAGCGTGCCGAGCAATGCGTGGCGGCGATTCAGCGCAGGCGTGAGAAGGTCAGGTGAGGTGGTTCGGATGTTGTGCATGAAGAAGAAGATCAATGAAACAAGTTCGGTGATGTCGCGGCTGCGTTACTCGCGCCACGTGCCGGGCGCCAATCCATCGAGCGTGTGCGGCCCGATGGCGGCGCGGATCAGGCGAAGGGTGGGCAGCCCGACAGCGGCGGTCATGCGCCGGACCTGGCGGTTGCGGCCTTCGCTGATCGCCAGCTCCAGCCATGCGGTCGGAATGTTCTTGCGCTCGCGGATGGGCGGTTGGCGCGGCCACACGTCGGGCTGTGGGTCGAGCAAGCGCGCGCGGGCAGGGCGCGTAAGGCCGTCGTTGAGTTGCACGCCCTGGCGCAAGGCTTCAAGCGCCTCGTCGGTCGGCACGCCTTCGACCTGCACCCAATAGGTCTTCTCCATCTTGAAGCGCGGATCGGCGATGCGCGCCTGGAGCTGGCCGTCGTTGGTGAGGAGCAGCAGGCCTTCGCTGTCGGCATCGAGGCGACCGGCGACGTAGACATCGGGGATGTTGATGAAGTCCTTCAATCCGCGCCAGCGGCCTTCGGGGGTGAACTGGCTCAGGACGCCGTAGGGCTTGTTGAAGCGGATGAGGCGGGAAGGGCTCGGAACAGTCATGAATGCACAGGATAGCCCGGGTCTGCGGCCGGTCGCCGTCGGACAGCGGCGGCAGGCCACATCAGATCGCGCAGCCGTCCTGCAACGCGAACGTTTTCACGCGGCTTCCAATCTACCTAGCTGGCTGAACAACACGGAGTCGGACATGACGATGCGAAGTTTCAACAGGTTGGCGTGGGCGGCGGTTGCAGGCGTCGCGGTGACGGCATGCAGCAGCACTTCCTTGCGTGTCGGCGGCGCGCCCGATGCGAGCGTCAAGAACTGCGTGGCGGCCGCCGCGCGCGAATTGCGAGTACCGCCGGGAAGCATCGCGGTCGATAGCGGCTCGACGCCGCGCGACGGCGTCTACACGATCAATCTGAAGGTCGGCCCACAAGGCCGCTCGGCGGTGTGCACGACAGACGAAAACAGCGCAGTGCTGGGCGTGGTCTACAAGCGGCCCGAATAGATGAAATGAAAAAGCCGGGCCTTTGAAGGACCCGGCTTTGTGCGGATAAAGAGGGGCCGAGTTACTTGCCCCAGCTGTCCCGCATCCCCGCAGCCCGGTTGAACACCCGCTTGCCCGCCGCATCCGTCTTCGTATCCACCACGAAGTACCCATGCCGCTCGAACTGAATCCCCACGCCAGCCTGGGCCTTCGCCAATGAAGGCTCCACGAACGCCGAGCAAATCTCCAGGCTCTGCTTGTTCAGCTCGTCCAGCAGCTCCCCGCTCCCCGGATTCGCCGCCGCAAACAGTCGCTCGTACAGCCGCACCTCGGCCTGCACCGCATCCGCCGCAGCCACCCAGGTGATGTTCCCCTTCACCTTGACCGCATCCGCACCCGGCGTGCCGCTCTTGGTGTCCGGCACCAGCGTGGCCTGCACTTCGACGAGCTTGCCGTTTGCATCGCGCGTGGCGCCGGTGCATTCGATGACGTGGCCGTACTTCAGCCGCACCTTGTTGCCCGGGAACAGGCGGAAGAAGCCCTTGGGCTGCACGTCCTCGTAGTCGGTGCTTTCGATCCACACCTCGCGGCCGAGCTTGAACTCGCGCTTGCCCATCTCGGGGTGGTGCGGGTGCACGGGGGCGGAGCAGTCGTCGAGCACCTCGTCGCCGCCCATGAGGTCGCCCCAGTTCGTGATGACCAGCTTGACCGGGTCGAGCACGGCCATGGCGCGCGGGGCGATCGGGTCGAGGCTGTCGCGGAGGGCCGCTTCGAGGCTGGCGTAGTCGATCCAGCCGCCCGATTTGGTGGTGCCGCTGCGCTCGCAGAACAGGCGCAGCGCCTCGGGCGTGTAGCCGCGGCGGCGCAGGCCCGCGATGGTGGGCATGCGGGGGTCGTCCCAGCCGTCGACGTGGCCTTCTTCGACCAGCTGGCGCAGCTTGCGCTTGCTGGTCATTACGTGGGTCACGTTCAGGCGCGCGAATTCGTACTGGCGCGGATGCGGGCTCGCGATGAGGCCGCCTTCGGCGAGGCGGTCGAGCAGCCAGTCGTAGAAGGGGCGCTGGTCTTCGAATTCGAGGGTGCAGATCGAATGGGTGATCTGCTCCAGCGCGTCTTCGATGGGGTGCGCGTAGGTGTACATCGGGTAGATGCACCACTTGTCGCCGGTGTTGTGGTGCGTGGCCCGGCGAATGCGGTAGAGCGCCGGATCGCGCATGTTGATGTTGGGGCTCGCCATGTCGATCTTGGCGCGCAGGATGGCGGCGCCGTCGTCGAGCTTGCCGTCGCGCATTTCGCGAAAGCGCGCGAGGTTTTCTTCTGGCGTGCGGCTGCGGAAGGGGCTGTCGGTGCCGGGCGTGTTGAAGTCGCCGCGGTTGGCGCGCATTTCCTCGGGGGTCTGCTCGTCGACGTAGGCGAGGCCGGCGCCGATGAGGTATTCGGCCGCCTCGTACATGAAGTCGAAGTAGTTGCTCGCGAAGTATTCGTGCGGCTGCAGGGTGCCGGGGGCGCTGGGGCGGTCGGCGAGGTAGGTTTCGTAGCCGAGCCACTTCACGGCGTCGCGGATGGAATCGACGTATTCCTGCTCTTCTTTTTCGGGGTTGGTGTCGTCGAAACGCAGGTGGCTCACGCCGCCATATTCGCGGGCCAGCTCGAAGTTGAGCCAGATGCTCTTGGCGTGGCCGATGTGCAGGTAGCCGTTGGGTTCGGGGGGAAAGCGAAGGCGGACCTTGGCGGGGTCGGTCATGCCCTGGGCATGGTGGGCGGCGTTGCCCGGGGAGCCGCCCCATTTGCGGCCGGAATAGGCGCCCTGTGCGAGGTCGTTCTCGATCACGTGGCGCAGGAAATTGCTCGGTGCAGCGGTCGTTTTGGCGCCGTTTTTGTCGGTCGGGGAGGTCATTGGCTCATTCTAGAGGGCACCCCTTGTGGGTTACCTTTGGCAACGTTCTTCACAATGGCCGGTGCACCCGGTTTGCAATTGCAGCGTTCAATACATACAAGGGCGGTCCAGACCCGGACGCAGCCCCCGATACAAGGAGTCAACATCATGAGCCTCACACGTTCCACCTTCTTCAAATGGGCCGCCGCGGGTGTCGTGGCAGCCGGTGCATTGTTTGCAGCCACCTCGGCCAGCGCGCGCAGCGACGTGAGCTGGTCGGTCGGTGTCGGCCTGCCGGGCGTGGCGGTCGGCGTGGGCGGTCCCGCCTACTACCCGGCACCGGTCTATTCGCCGCCGCCTGTGTATTACGCACCGCCGGCCCCGGTCTACTACAACCCGCCGCCGGTGTACTACCGTCCGGCCCCGGTCTACTACGGCCCGCCGGCTTACTACGGTCCCCGCTACTACGGCGGTGGCTACTACCGCGGTGGTCACCGTCATGGCCACTGGCGCTAAATCGCCACACGATTCGTGACTGAATGAAAAAGCCGGCCCTGCAAAGGCCGGCTTTTTCTTTGGGCGCTCGCCAAGCCCGATTTCACATGGCGCGAAACAGGTGCGCGTAGAGCCGGCTCACCGGAATCTTCTCGGCCCGCCCCCGCAAGCTGAGGTGCAGCTTGCCGGCCTCGTCGCGGTGCACCGATTCGATGGCCGCGCTGCGCACCACCACCGCGCGGTGCACCTGCCAGAAAGTGTCGGCATCGAGCTGGGTCAGCAGCTGCTTCAAGGGCGTGCGGATCAGGTATTCATGCGTGGCGGTGAGCACGCGAAGGTACTTGTCGGCCGCCTCGAAATACAGCACTTCGTCGATGGGCACCATGCGCACGGTGGTGCCGCCGGCATCGCTCGCGGCAATCATCCGCAGCGGTGCGGGGGCTGCTGCCGGTAGCGCGCCACCGGCACCGGCCGCAGCGAGCACCTGGCGCCATTGCGCGAGCGTCTGTTCGAGCGCTTCGCCGGCCACCGCGGGGGAGGCGGGCGGCAAAGGCTGCTGCGCTGCCATCGCCTGCTGAAGCCGCGCCACGGTCTTGCGCAGCCGCTCGGGCTGCACGGGCTTGAGCACGTAGTCGATGGCCTGGGCTTCGAAGGCGCGTGCGGCGTATTCGTCGTAGGCGGTCACGAACACCAGTTGCGGCATCGGCGCTTCGTCGGTGGGCCAGCTGTCGGCCAGTTCGGCGGCGGCGCCCAGGCCGTCCAGGCCGGGCATGCGGATGTCGAAGAACAGCACCTGCGGCAAGAGGCGCAGCGCCTCGCGCACCGCGCTGCGGCCGTCGCCGGCGGTGGCGACGATCTGCAGCCCCGGCCATGCGGCGGCCAACTCGGCCTTGAGGGCCTGTGCGAGCAGGGGTTCGTCTTCGGCGATCAGGGCGGTGGCATTCATCGTTGGGCTTGTCGTCGTTGCATTCATGCGGCCGCGGGCAGCGGAAAACTCAGCGTGGCGCAGGTGCCGCCGGCCGGCGCCGACGCAAGGCGCATCTCGCTTTGCGTGCCGAACACCGTGGCGAGGCGCTCGCGCACCTGTTCGAGGCCGAAGCCGCCGCTGCCGCCTTCCGGGGAGGGCGCCGCCGCATCGAGCCCGACGCCGGTGTCGTTCACCTCAATGACCAGTCGCTCCCCGTTCCTGCGCGCACGCACGGTGATCTCGCCGCCTTCGACCTTGGGCTCCAGCCCATGGCGGATGCTGTTCTCCACCAGCGGCTGCAAGAGCAGCGGCGGCACCGGAACGTCGCGCAGTTCGTCGGGCAGATCGAGCGTGTAGCGCAGGCGCTCGCCCATGCGCACGGACATCAGTTCGAGGTAATCGCCCAGCCGGTCGAACTCGGCCGAGAGCGGATGGGCCAGTGCGCGCGAACCGCTCAGCGTCATGCGCAGATAGCTGTTGAGGCGGTCGAGCATCGCCACGGCGCGCGGCGGATCGAGGGTGATGAGCACGCGCAGGTTCGCCAGCGTGTTGAAGAGCATGTGCGGCTCCAGCTGCGTCTCCAGCAGCTTGAGCCGCGCCTCGGTGGCGTTGCGCTGCGCCAGGTCGAGTTGGCTCTGCATGTGCTTGCTCTTGCCGAGGCTGAAGAAGAAGAAGCACATGCCGACGGTGGCGACCAGGGTGATGACGATGGTCGACATCGTCTTGTGCGCGGCGAAGCTGAGGAACTCCAGCGGCGGTGCGCCGACAAAGGCGTCGCCGATGGCGTTGCCGACCAGAAAGCCGACGGTGACGCCCAGCGCCACCAGGCCATAGCCCCAGAAGCCATGCGGCCACAGCACCTCCTTGTGGCCGCTCAGCAGCAGCCGGCCGGTGTCGATGACGAGCCAGCTGATCGTTCCTATCGAGAGCGAATACACCATCTGCGATGCCCAGCTGCCGCTGCCCGAGATGGCCAACGCCGAAGCGATGAGGCAGCAGAAGACGACGGTGATCAGGCCATGCCGAAGCATGTTGCGGAAGTTCTCCGCACGAAACCGCGGCAGCGCTTCAGGTGTCACCCACGCTCCCCGGCGCCCAGTGCGCGGCGCTCCCGCGCCACCAGCCTGTCGTAGAAGCCGCCGCCGGGCGCAAGGAACCAGACCACCGCGCCGTGGATGAGCAGGCCCAGGCCCCAGCCCATCAGCGGATACATCGCCCAGGTGCGGCCGTTGGCCGCCGACAGGATGACCAGCCCGATGTTGACCAGCACATAGACGAAGGCATGGATGTACCAGCCCATCTTGGCGCCGGCACGGCGGCGGGCGAGCTTTTCGAGGTTGGGCTGCGAGGGGTTCGACGGTGTGGTGTTCATGACAGCTCCTTGAATTGGACAGGAATGAAATCGGGCGTGGCCGGCTGTTGAGGCAAAGGTGCCGATGGAAGGGCTGCGCGCTGCCGCAGCTCCTCGGTGGTGTCGCCGGGGCCATCTGGACGCCAGCCCGGTGGCTTGACCATGTAGCCCACGAACGCACGCACCGAGCGCGCCGAACGCAGGTCGCGCAAGAGACCGCGCCAGTGGGTGAACTCGATCTCCAGGATGTTGTGCGAGGTGATCGGGGTCACCAGCCCGTAGCGGCAGGGCAGGTCGGCGCGCTCGGGAATGTAGGTGCCGAAGAGGCGGTCGAACACGGTCAGCACGCCGCCGTAGTTGCCATCGAGGTATTCGAGGTTCGAGGCGTGGTGCACGCGGTGCGCCGAGGGCGTGTTGAGCACCCATTCCAGCGGCCCGAGGCGCGGGATCCACGTCGCATGAATCCAGAACTGGTAGAGCAGGTTCAGCGTGAGCATCAGCAGGATCACCTTGGGCGGCATGCCCAGCAGCGGCGCCAGCATGAAGAACAGCAGCGTGCCGGTGAGGCGACCGGTCCAGCCGAAGCGGTAGGCGGCCGACAGGTTCAGCTGGTTCGGCGAATGGTGGATGGCGTGGGTGCACCAGAACCAGCGCACCCGGTGGGCCGCGCGGTGGTACCAGTAGTAGCAGAACTCCTGGCCGATGAAGCAGGCGGCCCAGCCGCTCCAGTGGTCCATCGGCAGGGTGAAGAGGCGGTGGTTCCAGAACCAGTCCATCGCGCCGCTCCAGAAGGCGAGCGGCAACAGCCAGCGCAGCGGGTATTCGCGCACCAGGAAGTCGAACACCGAGATGCCGGCCGCCTTCCAGTCGTAGCTGGCCCAGCCGTTGCGCCAGGAGAGCACCAGCGCCTCGAGGATGGAGGCGACCAGCACCACCGTGACGGAAATCTTGAGGAGCAGAAAGAGCACGGTCATGGCGGTTCCTGGCTGGCTGGCGTGGGAAGTGGCGCGCGGGGCTGGGGCCCGGATCTTAGGCCGGGCGGACGCCGGTGGCGACAGCGTCGGTGGCGATCGCCAGCTTCCACAGGCGCACGGCGCGGGCCGCGAAGATGCCGGTGAAGGCGCCGTACAGCGTCGGGATGGCCAGGGCGAAGACCGCCTGGTGGCGCAACTCCGGGTGCATGGCCAGCGCCGCGCCCACGACGTACTTGGTCAGGAAGATGCCCATCATCAGCGCGAGCGGCACGGCGCTGCCGGCCACGTGGAACTGGCGGGCCGCCGCGTCGTACCGGGTGGTGGCCGGCAGGGGGCGTTGCAGCACCAGCGCGATCAGCACCGCCGCCGCGGCCGCCCAGCCCAGCAGGGCGCCCAGCGAATCGCCAAAGGCCGAGATCACGCCGAAGACCGACAGGCCGCCCATGACGATGGGCATGACCGTGACCCGGCCGAGGCTCACGCTGTTTGCGAGCAGTTGCCGTGTGCCCAGCCAGACGAGCAGCACGAAGACGGCGAACACCCACTTGGGCGTGTGAAGGATGATCTGCAGCAGCATGGTGGTTCTCCAGTGAAAGGTGTGGGTGGGGAAGCGATGGGCGAACTGTGCCGACGCCCGGCGCCGCCGGCCACCGCCATGCGACGAAACGCAGGAAAACGGCGCGAACCGCATCCGGACAGCGCGAACCGCGGCCGCCGGGCGCGAGCTTTACCGCCGCTTTACGGCGCAGCAAACAGCGGTACTACCATTCGGCGCTGTACTCTAGGCCGCACCCTCTGCACCCATCGCACGCACCTCATGGACCCCCAAACTCCCCCCGAACCCCTGCCGTCCAACGTGTCCCCCACACACCCACCGGCACGCAGGCGCCGGTGGCTGGGTTGGCTGCTGACGCTGCTGCTGATCGCGGCGCTGGGGGGCGGTGCCTGGTACCTGATCCAGCGTTCGAAGACGCCGGTGGCCGGCCCCGGCGGAGCGGGCGGCCCCGGTGGCCCGGGCGCCGGCCGGCCGGGCGGTGGGGGCGGGCGGGGTGGCGGCGGCGGCGGGGCCTCCAGCACGGTCGGCGTCGCCACCGCGCGGCAGGCCGACATTCCGGTGCAGCTCGAGGCGCTGGGCACCGTCACCCCGCTGGCCAATGTCACGGTGCAGCCGCAGGTGTCGGGCGTGCTCACCGAGGTGCTCTTCAAGGAAGGGCAGATGGTCAAGAAGGGCGAGGTGCTCGCCACCATCGACCCGCAGCCTTTCCAGAATGCGCTGGCGCAGGCGGCCGGTGCGCGCCAGCGCGACGAGGCCCAACTGGCCGCCGCGCGCGTCACGCTGCAGCGCTACCAGACGCTGCTCGTGCAGGACTCCATCGCCCGGCAGGACGTCGACACCCAGGCCGCGCTGGTCAAGCAACTCGAAGGCACGGTGGCCATCGACCGCGCCAATGAAGGCACGGCAAAGCTCAACCTCACCTGGAGCCGCATCACCGCGCCGGTGAGCGGGCGCATCGGCCTTCGGCCCGTGGACGCGGGCAACTACATCTCGACCGGCGCCACCGGCGGCGTGGCGACCATCACCCAGATCGCGCCCATCGACGTCGAGTTCTCGGTGCCGCAGGACCGCGTGCCCGAGGTGCAGGAGCGCCTCGCACAGGGCGCGCAGCTCGAGGCCACGGCCTTCGACCGCACCCGCACGCGCCAACTCGCCAAGGGCATGTTCTCCACGCTCGACAACCTGGTCGATACGCAGACCGGCACCGTCAAGTCGAAGGCGCGCTTCGCCAATGCCGACGGCGCGCTGTTCCCGAACCAGTTCGTCAACCTGCGGCTCCTGCTGCGCACCGTGAGCAGCGCGGTGGTGGTGCCGGTGACGGCGCTGCGCCACGGGCCCAACGGCGACTACGTGTACGTGGTGAACGAAGACAGCACCGTCTCGCAGCGCCCGGTGACGCGCGGCGAATCGAGCGTGGACAACGTGGCGGTCATGTCGGGCCTGAAGGCCGGCGAGCAGGTCGTGACCGAAGGCGGCGACCGGCTGAAGGACGGCGCGCGCGTGCAGACCCAGGCCGACCGGCCGGCCACACCGGCCTCGGGCGCGGCATCGGGTGCGCGCCGCGGCAACCGGGAAGGCGGACGTCGCGGTGAGCGCGGCAACAGGGAGGGCGGCCAGCGCCAGGGCGGTGCCGGCGCATCGACGGGCGCAGGCGGCGCGCCGCCGAGCCAGCCGATCGAATCCGCCACGCCACCGGCTGGCGCCCCCGTTCCGCCGGCGACGCCGACCGTTCCGCCCACGCCAGCCAACGGCCCGGCACGCTGAGGCGGGCTTGCCGCACCCACGCGCACGATGAGCCCCTCACGCCCCTTCATTCTTCGCCCGGTGGCGACCTCGCTGCTGATGGTCGCCATCGTGCTGGCCGGCATGGTCGGCTTCCGCTTCCTGCCGCTGTCGGCGCTGCCGCAGGTCGACTATCCGACCATCCAGGTGCAGACGCTTTACCCCGGGGCCAGCCCCGAGGTGATGAGCAACACCGTCACCGCGCCGCTGGAGCGCCAGTTCGGCCAGATGTCGGGCCTGGACCGCATGAGCTCGACCAGCGCCGCGGGCGTATCCATCGTCACGCTGCAGTTCTCGCTCGGCCAGACGCTGGACGTCGCCGAGCAGGAAGTGCAGGCCGCCATCAACGCCGGCGGCTCGCTGCTGCCGGCGGACTTGCCCGCGCCGCCGGTGTACGCCAAGGTCAACCCGGCCGATGCGCCGGTGCTCACGCTCGCCATCACGTCGGACACGCTGCCGCTCACCGAGGTGCAGAACCTCGTCAACACGCGGCTGGCGCAAAAGATCAGCCAGGTCTCGGGCGTGGGGCTGGTGTCGCTCAGCGGCGGGCAGCGCCCGGCTGTGCGCATCCAGGCCAACACGCAGGCGCTCGCGGCCAACGGCATCGGGCTCGACACGCTGCGCACCGCGATCAGCGCGGCCAATTCGAACGGCGCCAAGGGCAGCTTCGACGGTCCCAAGCGCGCCTACACCATCAATTCCAACGACCAACTGCTCTCGGTCGAGGACTACAAGAACCTCATCGTCAGCTACAAGAACGGCGCGCCGATCCGCATGGTCGATGTGGCGCAGGTGGTCAACAGCGCAGAGAACACCCAGCTGGGCGCCTGGGCCGGCACCAAGACCGCCGAGGGCGGCGAAGGCAAGCTCACGCCGGCGATCATCCTGAACGTGCAGCGCCAGCCCGGCGCGAACGTCATCGCCACCGTCAACGCCATCAAGGCCCAACTGCCCGAGTTGCAGTCGGGCTTTCCGGCGGGCCTGAAGATCGAGGTGCTCAGCGACCGCACCGCCGGCATCCGGGCCTCGGTGCAGCACGTGGAGATGGAACTGGTGCTGGCCGTGGTGCTGGTGGTGCTGGTGATCTTCGCGTTCCTCGGCAGCCTGCGCGCGACCATCATCGCGAGCATCGCGGTGCCCATCTCGTTGATCGGCACGCTGGGGCTCATGTACCTGCTGGGCTACAGCCTCAACAACCTGAGCCTGATGGCGCTGACCATCGCCACCGGCTTCGTGGTGGACGACGCGATCGTGATGATCGAGAACATCGCCCGCTACATCGAGGAGGGCGAAAAGCCCCTGCAGGCCGCCTTCAAGGGCGCGACGCAGATCGGCTTCACCATCATTTCTCTGACGGTGTCGCTCATCGCGGTGCTGATTCCGCTGCTCTTCATGGGCGACGTGGTGGGGCGCCTGTTCCGCGAGTTCGCGGTGACGCTGGCCATCACCATCCTGATCTCGGCCGTGGTGTCGCTCACGCTGGTGCCGATGATGTCGGCGCGCTGGCTCAGGCACGAACCGAAGAAGGAGCCCGGCGGCACGGGCTTCGGCGCACGCGCGCAGCGCTTCTTCGACGGCGTGATGGTGCGCTACGACCGCTCGCTGCACTGGGTGATCGACCACCAGCCGCTCACGCTGCTGGTCGCGCTGCTCACCATGGTGCTCACGGTGGTGCTGTACCTCACGATCCCCAAGGGCCTGTTTCCCACGCAGGACACCGGCCAGTTGCAGGGCCGCATCCAGGCGGCGCAGGATGTCTCGTTCGACCGCATGGCGCAGCTGCAGCAGCAGGCGGCGCGCGCGATCCTCGACGACCCCGATGTGGAGAACCTGAGCTCTTTCGTCGGCGTGGACGCCGCCAACAACACCATGCTGCACACCGGCAGCATGCTCATCAACCTGAAGGGCAGCCACGACAGCCAGCAGGAAGTGATGGACCGGTTGCGCGAGCGCGTGCGCCAGGTGGCCGGCGTCACGCTGTACCTGCAGCCCACGCAGGACCTGACCATCGACGCCGAGACCGGCCCGACCGAATACCGCGTGTCGCTCGAAGGCGTGAACAGCGCGCTCATCACCGAGTGGATGAAGAAGCTGGTGGCGAAGCTGCAGGAATCGGAGAAGGTGCGCAACGTGAGCAGCGACGCCGGCGCGCAGGGCCTGGCCGCGTTCGTCAACGTGAACCGCGACACCGCGGCGCGCCTCTCGATCACCGCGAGCACGGTGGACGATGCGCTCTACAGCGCCTTCGGCCAGCGCATCGTCTCGACCATCTTCACCGAGACCAACCAGTACCGCGTGATTCTGGAAGCGCGACCCGGCATGGTGAACACGCCGCAGACGCTCGGCCAGCTGAACCTGATCGCCGGCTCGGGCACCGCCACGCCGCTGGCGGCGATTGCCGACATCTCGGAGCAGCAGGCGCCGCTGCAGATCACGCACGTGGCGCAGTACCCGGCGAGCACGCTGAACTTCGACACGGCGCCCGGTGTGTCGCTGGGGCAGTCGGTCGATGCGATCAGGGCCGCGGCCAAGGAAATCGGATTGCCGGGGAGCGTGACGATGACCTTCCTCGGGGCTTCGGGGGCTTACGAGCGGTCGCTGTCGAACCAGCTGTGGCTGATTCTGGCGGCCGTCATCTGCGTGTACATCGTGCTGGGGGTGCTGTACGAGAGCTATGTGCATCCGCTGACGATCCTGTCCACGCTGCCATCCGCTGGTGTCGGAGCTCTGCTGGCGTTGATGATCACTGGCAACGACCTGGGGGTGATCGGGATCATCGGGATCATTCTGCTGATCGGGATCGTGAAGAAGAACGCGATCATGATGATCGACTTTGCGATCGATGCGGAGAGGACGGAAGGGAAGTCGGCTCGGGAGGCGATTCACCAGGCTGCATTGCTGCGGTTTCGGCCTATCTTGATGACGACTTTGGCGGCGCTCTTTGCTGCTGTGCCGTTGATGCTTAGCTTTGGTGAGGGGGCTGAGTTGCGGCGGCCTCTTGGGCTTGCGATCTTTGGCGGGCTGATCGTTAGCCAGTTGCTGACTTTGTTCACCACGCCTGTTATTTATCTGGCGTTTGATCGGCTTGGGGGAGGCAGCTCGCGTCGGGCGGCGATTGAGGAGGAGGCGGCTTGATCTGGTTTGCTTCCTGTTCTTTGTTTGCTTTTCGAGGCCGGGTCTCGCCCCGGCAGGCGACCTACTTTTCTTTGCTTCGCCAAAGAAAAGTAGGCAAAAGAAAGGCGACCCTGCTGGCTGCGTCCCTCCGCTGCGCTACGGGCAACCTGCGGTGCTCGCGTTTCGCGGGGTCTCGCAGAACTCGCTTCGCTCAAACAGCTGCGAGCCCTTATCCGCGAAACGCTGCGCTCCTCGGCGCAGCCAGAAGGGGGTGGAGACAACCCGGGCCATTGCTTCGCTCGGCTTGCATTCGGGCCATTGCTTCGCTCGGCCACCGTGCCCCCATCCCGACCCTCCCCCGGAAGGGGAGGGAGAAAGACAAGACAGGCGACACCGGGCCTGATGCGTTGCTCCTACCCCTCCCGGGGGAAGGCTGGGATGGGGGCACGACGGCCCTCGCTACACGACAGCGCCTCAACGAGCGCCGCGTGCCCCCACCCCGGGGAGGGAGCCAATCCAAGCCGAGCGAAGCAAAGGCTCGTGAGGTGTCCAGGCGCCGAGCGCAGCGATGGCCCGCTGGTCCCCAAAGCCCTTCTGTATGCGCCGAGGAGCGGAGCGTTTCGCGGATAAGGGCTCGCCCTTGTTTGAGCGAAGCGAGTTTGGGCGAGACCCCGCGAAACGTGAGCACCGCAGGTTGCCCGAAGCGAAGCGTAGGGACGCAGACAGCAGGGTCGCCTTTTCTTTGCTTACGTTCTTTTGGCGAAGCAAAAGAAAGTAAGTCGCCCGCCGGGGCGAGACCCGGCCTCCGCCCCTCGCAGGGGAAGCAGCGATGAACCTGTCGCTACCTTTCGTCAGAAGACCCATAGGCACAGTCCTGCTAACGATAGGCATCGCATTAGCAGGCATAGCCGCGTTCTTCGTCCTCCCGGTCTCGCCACTGCCGCAGGTCGACTACCCAGTCATCTCAGTAAGAGCCTCGATCCCCGGAGCAAGCCCCGAAACGATGGCAACGAGTGTCGCCACGCCACTCGAACGCCATCTGGGCACCATCGCCGGCGTCAACGAAATGACGTCCACCAGCTCGGTGGGCTCCTCCCGAGTAACCCTCCAGTTCGACCTGAGCCGCAACATCGACGGCGCCGCAAGAGAAGTGCAGGCCGCCATCAACGCCAGCCGCGTCGACCTGCCAGCCACGCTAAGAAGCAACCCGACCTACCGCAAGGCCAACCCGGCAGCATCGCCAGTCATCATCCTGGCCCTCACCTCGAAGACCAAGACTCCAGGCCAGATCTACGACGCCGTCTCGAACATCGTGAGCCAGCGCCTCTCGCAAGTAGACGGCGTAGGCGACGTGGAAATCGGCGGCGGCTCGCTCCCCGCGGTGCGCATCGAACTGCTCCCGTTCGCGCTCAACCGCTACGGCATCAGCACCGAGGACGTGCGCGCCGCCATCCAGGCCTCCAACGCCAACCGCCCCAAGGGCATGGTGCAGGGCGACGGCCGCAAGCTCCAGATCTACACGCAGACGCCGGCCCTGCGCGCGAGCGACTACGCCTCGATGGTGGTCGCGTGGCGCAACGGCGCGGCGGTGCGGCTGCAGGACGTGGCCGAGGTGGTCGACGGCGTGGAAGACACGCGCACGCTCGGCCTCTTCAACGGCGAGCCGGCGATCATCATCCTCATCACGCGGCAGCCCTCGGCCAACATCATCGAGACCGTGGACAGCGTGCGCGCGCTGCTGCCCGAGTTGCAGGCGCAGCTGCCGCCCGACGTGACGCTGCAGGTCGCCTCGGACAGCACCAACTCCATCCGCGGTTCGCTGCGCGAGGTCGAGTTCACGCTGCTCATCTCGGTGCTGCTGGTGGTGCTGGTGGTCAGCCTGTTCCTGCGCAGCGTGCGCGCGACCATCGTGCCGGCCGTGGCCACGGTGGTGGCGCTGCTGGGCACCTTCGGGGTGATGTACCTGCTGGGCTTCAGCCTCAACAACCTGAGCCTGATGGCGCTCACGGTGGCGACCGGCTTCGTGGTGGACGACGCCATCGTGGTGCTGGAGAACACCAGCCGGCACATCGAGTCGGGCATGTCGCGCATGAAGGCGGCGCTGCTGGGCGCCAAGGAAGTGGGCTTCACCGTGCTGTCGATCAGCGTGTCGCTGGTGGCGGTGTTCATTCCGCTGCTCTTCATGGGCGGGCAAACGGGGCGGCTGTTTCGCGAGTTCGCGATCACGCTGTCGGCGGCGGTGATGATCTCGCTGGTCATCTCGCTGACCACCACGCCGATGATGTGCGCGTGGCTGCTCAAGCCCGGCGGCGAGCACGACAAGAACAAGCCGCAAGGGCGCCTCGGTAGCATGGCTGCGCGCAGCTACGACTGGGTACTCAAGCGCTACGAGACCAGCCTCGATTGGGCGCTCGACAGCAAGGCGCTGGTCATGCTCATCCTGGTGGCGGTGGTGGGGCTGAACGTCTACCTCTTCAGCGCCGCGCCCAAGGGCTTCTTCCCGCAGCAGGACAGCGGCCAGCTCAACGGGGGCCTGCGCGCCGACCAGAGCATCTCGTCGCAGGCGCTGGCGGCCAAGCTGCGCCAGGTGGTCGACATCATCCGCAAGGATCCTGCCGTCGACACCGTGGTGGGCTTCACCGGCGCGGGGCGCGCGGGCGGCGGCTTCATGTTCGTCAACCTGAAGCCGGCCAACCAGCGCACCGAGAGCGGCCTGGCCGTCATCGCGCGGCTGCGCCCGCAGCTCAACGAGGTGACCGGCCTGCGCGTGTTCCTGGGCACCGTGCAGGACGTGCGCTCGGGCGGGCGCTCGAGCAATTCCACCTACCAGTACACGCTCAAGAGCGACAACCTGACCGACCTGCGCAACTGGGCCACGAAGCTGTCCGACGAGTTGAAGCTGCAGCCGCTGCTCACCGACGTGGACACCGACCAGGACCAGAACGGCGTGGAAACGGTGGCCAAGGTGGACCCCGACAGTGCGCGACGGCTGGGCCTCACCTCCACCGCCATCGACAACGCGCTCTACAACGCCTTCGGCCAGCGGCAGGTGGCGACCATCTACACCGAGCTCAACCAGTACCACGTGGTGATGGAATGGGCGCCGCGCTACACGCGCAGCCCCAATTCGCTGAGCGATGTGTACGTGCCGGCCACCCGCACCTCGGTGATCGGCGGGCAGACGGTGACCACGCAGGTGGCGGCGACGGCGACCACCACCTCGACCACCGGCGGCGCGGCTTCGACGGCCACGACCGCGAGCACCACGGTGCCGGTCTCGGCCAATGCGGGCCTGCGCGGTGCATCGACCGGCAATGTGTTGAGCAACACGCCCACCACGCTGGTGCCGCTGTCGTCGGTGGCGAAGTTCGAGGAGCAATCGGTCGCGACCTCGGTGAGCCACGACGACGGCGAGCTCGCGACCACGATCTCGTTCAACCTCGCCGAGGGCGCGAACCTGGGCGATGCGCGCGAGGCCATTGCCAAGGCCGAGGCCAACATCGCGATGCCCACCAACGTGCGCGGCGCCTTCGCCGGCACGGCGGCCAGCGCGCAGCAGTCGCAGGGCCAGCAGTTCCTGCTGATCCTGGCGGCGCTGATCGTGATCTACATCGTGCTGGGCATCCTCTACGAAAGCCTGGTGCACCCGATCACCGTGCTCTCGACGCTGCCGTCGGCCGGCGTGGGCGCGGTGCTGGCGCTCTTGATGTTCCGCATGGAGTTCTCGATCATTGCGCTGATCGGCGTGTTCCTCCTGATCGGCATCGTGAAGAAGAACGCCATCCTGATCATCGACTTCGCGCTGGAGGCCGAGCGCTCGCGCGGGCTCACGCCGCTCGAAGCGGTGCGCGAGGCCTGCCTGCTGCGCTTCCGGCCCATCCTGATGACCACGCTGGCGGCCGCGCTGGGCGCGCTGCCGCTGGCCATCGGTTTCGGCGAGGGCGCGGAGTTGCGCCGGCCGCTGGGCGTGGCCATCATCGGCGGGCTCATCGCCAGCCAGTTGCTCACCTTGCTAACGACGCCGGTGGTCTATCTACTGCTCGACAAGCTGCGCCGCCGTGGCAAGAACGAACACGAACTGAGCCGCGTCACGCCTGCTTGAGAACCACACCATGAACGCATTGCTTTTTCCCCTTCGCGCGAGTCGCTTCGCGCTCACGTCGCTCGCGCTTGCTGCGCTGCTCACCGGCTGCGCGGTCGGCCCGGCCTACCAGGTGCCGACCTCCGCGGCGTCCACCGCGTGGAAAGAACAGAAGACCGCCGAAGGCTGGCTGCCCGCCGCGCCGGCCGATGCACTGGACCGCGGCGAATGGTGGAAGCTCTTCGCCGATCCCACGCTCGACGAACTGGCCGGCCGCGTGCAGGTGTCCAACCAGAACATCGCCGCCGCCGTGGCCAACTACACGCAGGCCCAGGCGCTGGTGCGCGGCGAACGCGCGGCGCTGTTTCCCTCGGTGTCGTTCAGCGGCAGCGGCCGGCGCAGCGGTAATGTGAACAGCAATGCCGACACGGCCAGCCCGTCGAACAGCTTCTCCGCCTCGCTGAACGCGAGCTGGACACCCGACGTCTGGGGGCGCCTGCGCGAAGCGGTGAGCAGCGCGCAGGCCAATGCAGAGGCCAGCGAAGCCGACCTCGCGGCGGCGCGGCTCTCGGCCATCGGCGACCTCGCGACCAACTACTTCTTGCTGCGCGAGGCCGATGCCGAGATCGTGCTGCTCGACGAAACCATCGCGGGCTACCAGCGCGCATTCGAGATCACGAGCAACCGCTACGCGGCAGGCATCGCCGCGCAGACCGATGTGCTGCAGGCGCAGACGCAACTGGTCAATGCCAAGGCCGACCGCGTGGGCCTCTCGCGCACGCGCGCCACGCTGGAACACGCCATCGCGATGCTGGTGGGCGTGGCCCCGGCGGACTTCACCCTGCCGGCCGCGAAATGGACCCCCACGGTGCCTGGCGTGCCGACCGGCGTGCCCTCGACGCTGCTGCAGCGGCGCCCCGATATCGCCGCGGCCGAGCGCTCGGTGGCGGCCGCCAATGCGCAGATCGGCATCGCGCGCGCCGCGTACTTTCCGAACATCCCGCTCACCGCATCGGTCGGCAGCAGCAACGCGAGCCGCGTGAAGGACCTCTTCAGCTCGGCCAACACGCTCTGGTCGCTCGGCTTCTCGGTGGCGCAGGTGGTGTTCGATGCGGGCGCCATCGGTGCCAGCGTCGATGCCGCCAAGGCCGGCCACGAGGCCTCGGTGGCGCGCTACCGCCAGACGGTGCTTGCCGCATTCCAGGCGGTGGAAGACCAGCTGACGACGGGCGCCACGCTCGCGCAGCAGGAAGGCCTGCGCCGCGAGGCCACGCTCGCGGCCGACAAGACCGAGCAGCAACTGCTCAACCGCTACCGCGCGGCGCAGGTGAGCTACACCGAGGTGGTGACGGCGCAAGCGGCTGCCCTCAGCGCGCGGCGCGCGCTGGTGCAGCTGCAGGTCAACCGCCAGGCTTCGGCGATCGCGCTCATCCAGGCGATGGGCGGTGGCTGGCAGGCCGACTGGATGAACAATCCGGACGGCACCGCGGCCACGGCACAACAGCAACCCGCCGCCCCTCGCGCGCAATAAAAAGACGAGGAGGGCGGTTTCGCGGATGGGCATCGTGCTGCCCATCCAGTCGGCCTCACCGCGTGCGCGGCGGGCCTTGTTTCACGGCGCGCTCGTTCAGTGCGCCGGACGGTCCGTCATTCCGCCAAGGTAGTCCTTGTCGGTCACCAGCACCCAGAGGGCGAGCACCAGGATCAGCGCAGCCACGAGCACCGCGTTGACCATCGCCGTTTCCATCGCGGCGAAACCGACCAGCCACGGCGATGCGGCAAGCCACACCGCCAGGGCGACCTCGGTCCACTCTTCCCACTGCTTCGGCACGAAGGTCGCGCCCAGTGCAACGGCGCCCAGCACGATGCCGGTGGCCACCATGGTCCACATGGCGGGCGAGATGCCCTGAAAGCCCAGGACCCAGGGCGAGACGATCAGCCAGGCGCCGGCGACGGCGTTGACGGGGTCTTGCCAATGCTTCACTTGCTTCATGGTCATTACCTCCTGTCGCGACAAGACGCCGCGACAGCGGTTGGACACCCGCCTTCGGGCAGGGTTCCGTCCCTGCCGTGCCCGGACAGCCACCTACCCGCGTGCGACCGGAGGCGACAGGTACGCACCCGATTCGAACAGCTGCGCCTCCGCCTGGTCGATGCGCTTGATGCCCGGCTTGCCCGCGCGGCTGGCGAGCAGTTCGACCAGCGCCTCGGTCACCGCCACACCCGCTGCGACCGACGGAAAGAACGACGGGCTGTTGATCGTGAAGAGCAATGTTTCATCGGCCAGCAGCGACAGCGGCGAGGTCACGCTGTCGGTGATCGCGACGATGCGGCAGCCGGCCGCCCTGGCCGCCTCGGTCACCTGCAGCGCTTCGCGCGAGTAGGGTGCGAAGCTCGCCACCACCAGCGCATCGCCCTTGGCGAAGGCGCGCTGCTGCATCTCCAGCGAGCCGCCCTGGCCGTCGACCAGATGCACGCTCGCGCGGAAGAGCCGGTACACGTAGACGAACGAGAACGCGATCGGGAAGCAGGCGCGGAACCCTGCCGCATGCACGGCCGGCGCCTTCTCGATGAGCGCGCAGGCCTTCTGCAGCGCCTGCTCGCTCTGCTGGTGCGTGGCTTCGAGGTTGCGGCGCTGCACCTCGAACATCTCGCCCGTGAGCCCGCGGTCCTGTGAGCGGCCGACCAGCTGCTTGGCGCGCCCGCCGTAGGTCTCGGTGCCCAGGCCCATGTCGCCTGCGAAGGCCTCCTTGAGCTGCGGCCAGCCCGCATACCCGAGGTTCTGTGCGAAGCGCACCAGCGTGGCGGGCGTGCTCTGCGCGCGCGTGCCGACGTTGCGCATCGAGGCGGTGATCACTTCGTTGGGGTGGTCGAGCACGTAGCGCGCCACCTGCTGCAGGGCGGGGCTCAGCTCGTTGAAGCGCTGGCGGATCTGGTCTCTGGCGCCCATGGCGGTGTCTCTCTTCTGGCTGCTGTTGGAACGAATGTACCGGACGCGGAACAATGAAACAGTTGACGGAACAAATGTTCCAAACAATAATCCGGCGGAAACGTTAGTTCCAACGACTGTTCCGGGATTCGCCGCCATGACGCACGTCTTTCACCGCCACCTTCGCCAGACCCCGCCCGTTGCAGCTGGCTCCAAGGGTATGTTCATCCGCGACGCCGAAGGGCGCGAGTACCTCGATGCTTCGGGCGGCGCAGCCGTCTCGTCGCTGGGCCACGCGCACCCCGAGGTGCTGGCCGCCATGCATGCGCAGCTCGACAAGCTGGCCTATGCCCACACCAGCTTCTTCACCAGCGAAGTGGCCGAGCAGCTGGCCGACGAGCTGATCGGCTCCGCGCCCGAGGGCATGAGCCACGTGTACCTGGTGAGCGGCGGTTCCGAGGCGGTGGAGTCGGCGCTCAAGATGGCGCGCCAGTATTTCGTGGAGATCGGCCAGCCGCAGCGCACGCACTTCATCGCGCGCCGCCAGAGCTACCACGGCAACACGCTGGGCGCGCTCGCGGTGGGCGGCAATGCATGGCGCCGCGAGCCGTTCGCGCCGATCCTCGTGCCGGCCACGCATGTGGCACCGTGCTATCCGTACCGCGAGCAGCATGCCGACGAGAGCGCCGAGCAATACGGCCTGCGCCTCGCGGCCGAACTCGAAGCCGCCATCGTCGCGCAGGGCGCCGATCGCGTGATCGCCTTCGTCGCCGAAACGGTGGGCGGCGCCACGGCCGGCGTGCTCACGCCCGTGCTTGGCTACTTCAAGGCGGTGCGCGCCGTGTGCGACAGGTACGGCGTGCTGCTGATCCTCGACGAAGTGATGTGCGGCATGGGCCGCACCGGCTCGCTGCATGCCTGCGAGCAGGAGGGCGTCGTGCCCGACCTGATCACCATCGCCAAGGGCCTGGGCGGCGGTTACCAGCCCATTGGCGCGGTGCTGGCGCAGCAAAAGATCGTCGAGGCCATGTCCAAGGGCAGCGGCTTCTTCCAGCACGGCCACACCTACCTCGGCCATCCGATGGCCTGCGCGGCTGCGCTCGCGGCGCAGCAGGTGATCCGGCGCGACGGCCTCGTCGCCAAGGTGCGCGAAGACGGCGTGGCCTTCGGCGCGATGCTGGCTGACGCGCTGGGCCATCACCCGCATGTGGGCGACATCCGCGGCCGCGGCTTTTTCTGGGGCATCGAGCTGGTCGCCGACCGCGCGAGCAAGGCGCCGTTCGATCCGTCGCTCAAGGTCCATGCGCTCATCAAGAAGGACGCGATGTCGCGCGGCCTGCTGTGCTATCCCTTCGGCGGCACCGTCGACGGACGCCAGGGCGACCACGTGCTGCTCGCACCGCCCTTCATCGCCACGCGCGAGGACCTGCACGAAATCGCCGCCTGTCTCGCGGCTTCCATCGATGCGGTGACGCGTGCCGCCGCGCGCTGACAGCGACCCCGCTTCCCTTCGCCGTTTTCTTCAACCCGCCGTCCCGAGGAGCGCCTCCATGCCCAAGCCACGTCTGCCGATTTCCTTCGGTGCTGCCGCCCTCGCGGTGGCCTGCACCCTGCTGCCCTTCGCCGCCGCCCATGCACAGGAGAACGACACGCTCGCCAAGATCAAGGCGAGCGGCGCCATCACCTTCGGCTATCGAGAGTCGTCGTTCGGCTTCTCGTACCTCGACAACAACCTGAAGCCCGTGGGCTACAGCATCGAGATCTGCAAGCGCATCGTCGAGGCGGTGAAGACCGAGCTGAAGCTGCCGGCCGTCGAGATCAAGTACCAGGCCGTGACCTCGGCCAACCGCATTCCGCTGGTGCAGAACGGCACGGTGGACATCGAGTGCGGCTCCACCACCAACCTGGTCGATCGCCAGAAGCAGGTGGCGTTCTCGCCCGACATCTTTCGCTACAACGTGCGCATGCTGGTGAAGGCCGATTCGGGCATCAAGGCCATTGCCGACCTGCAGGGCAAGACGGTGGCGACCACCAGCGGCACCACCTCGTTCCGCCTGCTGCGCGAGGCCGACCGCGGCCGCAGCCTGGAGGTGACCAACCTCGCGGGCAAGGACCACAGCGATTCGTTCCTGCTGGTGGAGAGCGGCCGCGCGCAGGCCTTCGTGCTCGACGACATCCTGCTGGCCGGGCAAATCGCGAATGCGCGCAATCCGAAGGACTTCATCATCACCGGCGAGAGCCTGCGCACCGAGAACCAGTCGCTGATGTTCCGCAAGGACGATCCGGCCTTCAAGGCGCTGGTGGACCGCGTGGTGTCGGGCATGATGAAGTCGGGCGAGATGGAAAAGCTCTATGCCACCTGGTTCATGTCGCCGATTCCGCCGAAGGGCATCAACATCAACTACCCGCTCAATGCCGAGACGAAGGAGGCCTTCGCCAATCCGTCTTCCAAGGGCATCTGACCGCCTGAATTCATGACACGCATCGCCCTCATCCACGCGCTCTCGCATTCGGTCGCACCCATCAACGAAGCCTTCGCGCGCGACTGGCCCGAGGCGGTGCGCATGAACCTGCTCGACGACAGCCTTTCGGCCGATCTCGCACGCAATGGGCGCGGACTGGATGCCGCGATGCACGAGCGCTTTCAGCGCCTCGCGCAGTACGCGGTCGATACCGGCGCCGAAGGCATCCTCTTTACCTGCTCGGCCTTTGGGCCGTGCATCGAGGCGGTGGCGCGGCGGCATGCGGGCATTCCGGTGCTCAAGCCCAACGAGGCCATGATTGCCGAGGCGATGCAGGGGGAAGGGCGGCTGGGGTTGGTCGCGACGTTCGCGCCCACGCTGGCTTCGATGCCGCCCGAGTTTCCGGTCGGCACCGCGCTGGAACTGGCGCTGGCCGAGGGCGCGCTCGATGCGCTGAATGCAGGAGACACGCAGCGGCACGACGCATTGATTGCCTCGCAGGCTGCGGCGCTGCGCGATCGCGGCTGCACGCGCATCGCCCTCGCGCAGTTCAGCATGGCGCGCGCCCGTGCCGCGTGCGAGCAGGCCAGCGGTCTGCCGGTGCTCACGACGGTCGACAGCGCCGTGCGCGCCCTGCGGCGCTCAGTGTGAGCCGCCGTGGCCGATGGCGTTGACCAGCGTGGTCATCGCGATCTGCGCCGCATCGCTGCGGCCCAGCATGCGGCGCAGGCCCGTCTCGCGGTCGGTCGCCTCCAGGCCTTCGGCCAGGCACCGGTAGATGTCCGACGAAGGCATGGTGGCCGCGGTGCCGAGCGCATCGAGGTAGGTCTGGGTGACAAGGCCGGCGAGCTGCTCGCTCTGTTCGTTCGACAGCTTCATCGTGTCGCCGCTGAACACGGCCGCGATGCAGTGCATGAGGTAGGCCTGCGTTTCGAGCGAGAAGGCCTGCTGCCGCACATAGTCCTCGACGGCCGACCAGAAGAGCGGATCGGAGGTGCGGCGCCAGCTCTCCAGCACCTTGCGCGCCTTGGCCACGAGGTCGGCGTGCGCGTCTTCGGGTTCGCTCGGGCGCAGCGCCAGGCCCTGCAGCGTGAGCGAGGCCACCGGCCCGGCCGCGCCGAGGATGAAGCTCCAGAACTTCCAGCGCGCGTACCACTTCTTGTCGTGCGCCGGGTTCAGGGGCTCGAGCAGGCTGAAATCGATGCGCTGGCAGGCCTCGGCCTGCTGCTCGGCGATGCTGCCGTCGCCCAGGTCGGGCAGTTGGACCTCGGCCTCGATCCTGTCCGCTGCGATGTTGCCCTGCGCGACGATGCCCGCGCTCTTGCCCGAGCGGTCGATGTCGACCAGCCGCTGCATCAGCAGCTTGAGTTCGTGCGCCGAGGCGCCGGTCGCCCCGGTCACGCGCCGCATCGATTCGCACTGCTCCCGCTCGATCGCGAGGGGCGCCTTCAGCCGGTCCCTGCCGTGGTCATGGGCGGTCGATTCGCGTTCGCCCGTCGGGGTCAACGTTCGCATGGCAGGGCTCCTGGGGCATATCGATGGTCAGCGTCCAATATGTGCCGATGGCCCGGGGGTGAACATCCCTAAAACTAGGTATTCGGTACTCCCCGGCGCCTGAACCGAAACTGACCGATGCCCTCGCCATAATTGGTGTTCTTTGAAGGAGTACGCGTGGATATTGTTTTGCTGGTCAAGGCCGCCATCATGGGCATCGTCGAAGGGCTGACCGAGTTCCTGCCGATTTCGTCGACAGGCCATCTGATTCTTGCGGGGTCGCTGCTCGGCGGCTTCGGCGACAACCGGGGCAAGGTCTTCGAAATCGCCATCCAGACCGGCGCGATCTTCGCGGTGATCCTGGTGTACTGGCAGAAGATCAAGTCGACCGTCGTGGCGCTGCCGCGGCAGCCGAAGGCGCGGCGCCTGGCGCTGAACATCCTCATCGGCTTCCTGCCCGCCGTGGTGCTGGGCCTGCTGTTCGGCAAGGTCATCAAGGCGCACCTGTTCATCCCGACCGTGGTGGCCAGCACCTTCATCATCGGCGGCTTCATCATCCTGTGGGCCGAGAAACGGCCACCGGGCTCCGTGCGCGTCGAGCACGTGGACGACCTCACGCCATGGGATGCGCTCAAGGTGGGCCTGGTGCAGTGCTTCGCGATGATTCCGGGCACCAGCCGCAGCGGCTCGACCATCATCGGCGGCATGCTGCTGGGCCTCTCGCGCCAGGCGGCGACCGATTTCTCGTTCTTTCTGGCCATTCCGACGCTGATCGGTGCCGGCGCGTACAGCGTCTACAAGGAGCGCGCGCTGCTGTCGGCGGCCGACATCCCGCTGTTTGCCGTGGGCCTCGTGTTCTCATTCATCAGCGCGTGGCTGTGCGTGCGCTGGCTGCTGAAGTTCATCAGCACCCACAACTTCATTCCGTTCGCCTGGTACCGCATCGCCTTCGGCATCGTGGTGCTGGTGACGGCGTGGACCGGCACGGTGGTCTGGGCGGACTGATCGGGCGATCCTGTCCGGCGCTCAGGCCTGCGCTGTGGCTGGGCACATCGCTCAGCGCAACAGGCCGTGCCTGCGCCCCTGGTACAGCGCCTCGGTGCGCGAGGTGACAGCCAGCTTGCGGTAGATGTTCTTGGTGTGGCATTCCACCGTGAGCCGCGAGATCGACAGCGATTCGGCCATGTCGCGGTTGCTCAGCCCCTGCGCGACCAGCTCGAGGATCTTGCGTTCGCGCGGCGTCAGCGCCACGGGCAGGGGAGGCGGCGCATCGGCGGCCAGCATCGCGGACAGCGATGGCTGCTGCGTTGCGAGCCAGCCGAGGATGCGCCGCGCGATCGCCGGATCGATCGGCGCGCCGCCTTGCTCGATGCTGCGCAGCGCGATGCTCAGTTCGAGATCGTCGCGTTCCTTCAGGAGGTAGCCGATGGCGCCCGCCCGCAGCGCCGCAAAGATGATTTCCTCGGTGCGCCAGGCCGAGACCGCTACTGCGGGAATCCCGGGATGTTTCGCCTGCATCCACTCGATGAGATCTACGCCGCTGCCGTCGGGCAGGCCGATGTCGACCAGCGCGATGCCGAAGTCCTGCTCGTCGAGCAAGGCCTTGGCCGAAGCCACGCTCTCGGCCCAGGCGATCTGCGGCTCGTCGCAGCCGAGCGTGGACAGCACGTAGCCCAGCCGCTCGCGCATGGCCGGGTCGTCCTCGACCACCAGCGCGGGACTCAGGGAAACGGCTTCGACGTCATCCAGCTGCAAATTGGTCATGTGGGGCGAGATTCTGGACGCGACCTGACCCGATAAGACGTTTTTACTCATTCGCGAAATTGTCAGGGACTATTTCCATTTGTATCCGCAAGTCCAGCAAATGAAAACAGAAACCCTGAAGGGAGCAGGAACTATCGCGCTAACTGGAACGCCTTGCTCAAGAAATGTGAGGCGGGAGTTCGCGCAATGGTCATTGCAGCCGATGCATAGGGATTAACCCCACGCCCGCGTCGAACGCCGCCCCCGCCTTACAGGAGGTTGCGCAGCGCCGCCTCGACCGCCGCCGCCGTGGCCAGCGGCTTTTCCATCGGGAAAAGGTGCGTACCGTCGAGCATCGCGATGCGCCCCTTGGTCACCTGCTCGGTCATCGCCATGCCCACCCGCTTCATCTCGGCCGACTGCCGCCCGCCGATGAACGCCGCCTTGCACTTGAGCGGGTGGCTGCGCAGCAGCGCGCCCAGGTTGTGGGGCAGGGTGTTGTAGATCGCGGTTTCCACGTCGCGGTCGAAGCTCAGCTCGCGGCTGTCCTCGCCCGCGGCGATGCCGTCGAAGGTGCCGTGGTCGATGTAGTCGTGCAGCACCTGCTCGTCCCACTTGGCGAACGCCTTCTTGCTGCGGAAGTGCTCGAACACCGCCTCGCGGTGCACCCAGCTGTTCCTGCGCTTGCGGCTGATGGCGCCCGGCGAAATGCTTTTCATGAGCGGCGTGCGCTTGACCACGTTGAGCGTGTTCGCGCGCCAGCCGCCGAGGATCGGCGAATCGATCAGCACCACGCCGCGCGCGAGCGACGGGTGTAGCGCGGCGCACATCAGGCTCAGGAAGCCGCCGAGCGAATGGCCGACCAGGAACACCGGCCCGCCCGCGCGGTCGGCGTGCACCTGCGCAAAGTCGGCCAGCTGCTGCACGAGGTGCGGCCAGTTGTCGGTGACGGGGTACTTCGGGTCGTGCCCGAATTTCTCGATGGCATCGACCTCGAAGCCGCGGTTGCGCAGGCTGTCGAGAACGACGCGGTAGGTGCTCGCGGGAAAGCTGTTGCCGTGCGAGAAGACGACGGGCGGCATGGCCATGGCCGGTGCCGGGCTCAGATGAGCTTTTCGTCGGGCGTGGAGATCTTGCGCAGCGCGCCGTGCCGCGTGGCCGGCATCTTCAGCGGATGCTCGGTATGGCTGTCGTCCCACACCGGGTCCTCGATGCTGTCGAACACCTCGCGCAGCTTCTGGCCCCAGCTGTTGTGCATCATGCGGTAGTAGGGGTTGTCGGCGTCGATGCAGATCACCCGGTCGGTCTCGAACTTGTTGGCTTCGTACACCACCAGGTCGAGCGGCAGGCCGACCGAAAGGTTCGACTTCATCGTCGAGTCCATCGACACCAGCGCGCACTTGGCGGCTTCGTCCAGCGGCGTTTCGGGCGTGAGCACCCGGTCGAGCACCGGCTTGCCGTACTTCGATTCGCCCACCTGGAAATAAGGCGTCTCGGTGGTCGCCTCGATGAAGTTGCCCGCGGCGTAGACCAGGAACAGGCGCATGCCCTCGCCCTTGACCTGCCCGCCGAAGATGAAGGACACGTTGAAATCCAACCCCGCGTGCTTCAGCGCCTCGGCATCGCGGTCGTACACATGGCGCACCGCCGAGCCGAGCACCCTGGCGGCATCGAACATGCTCTTGGCGTTCCAGATGGTGATCGGCTCGCCCTGCGAGCCGTCTTCACGGGTTTCGCGCAGTTCCTCGATCTGGAGAATTTCGCGCACCGACTGCGAAATGCTCAGGTTGCCCGAAGACAGCAGCACCATCACCCGGTCGCCCGGCTGCTCGTACACGATCATCTTGCGGAAGGTGCTGATGTGGTCCACGCCCGCATTCGTGCGCGAGTCGGAGAGAAACACCAGGCCGGCGTTGAGTTTGATGCCTACGCAATAAGTCATGAGTTCGTCTCGCATGAATCAGGCCCGCTCAGGCGGTGCTGCGTTCACGCGTGTTCAGTTTCTGGAGGGCATAGAGCGCGTCGAGGGCCTCGCGCGGGCTCATGGTGTCGGGGTCTAGCGCGGCCAGCGCGGATTCTACGGCGCTGGACAGCGGCGTCTCGGCCACCGGAGGGGGCGCAAACAGGTCGACCTGTGCACGCGTTTGCGCATGCTGCGATTCAAGCGCTTCGAGCGCCTGCCGCGCATGGTTGACCACGGCCGCCGGCATGCCCGCGAGCCGCGCGACCTGGATGCCGTAGCTCTTGCTGGCCGGACCGGGCTGCATTTCGTGCAGGAACACGATGTCGCGGCCTGCCTCGGTCGCGCTCACATGCATGTTCACTGCGCCGTGGTGCGTGGCCGGGAACTCGGTCAGCTCGAAGTAGTGGGTCGCGAACAGCGTGAAGGCCTTGCTGCGGTCGTGCAGCTGGGCCGCGATGCCCGCGGCCAGCGCCAGTCCGTCGAAGGTGCTGGTACCGCGGCCGATTTCATCCATCAGCACCAGCGACTGCGCCGTGGCGCTGTGCAGGATCTGCGCGGCCTCGGTCATCTCCAGCATGAAGGTCGACTGCGCATTCGCCAGGTCGTCCGCCGCGCCGATGCGCGTGTGGATCGCATCGATCGGCCCGAGCCGGCAGGCCGCAGCCGGCACGTGCGAGCCGATGGAGGCCAGCAGCACGATGATCGCCACCTGCCGCATGTACGTCGACTTGCCGCCCATGTTCGGCCCGGTGATGACCTGCATGCGCTGCTGCGGTCCGAGCTGCGTGTCGTTGGCGATGAAGCCGCCCGACGACTTTTCGGCGAGGCGCGCTTCCACCACCGGATGCCGCCCCTGCTGGATCTCGATGCACGGGTGCGCCACGAAAGTCGGTGCGCGCCAGTGCAGCGTGTGCGAGCGCTCGGCCAGCGCGCACAGCGCATCGAGCGTCGCGATGCCGCCGGCCAACTGCGTGAGCGCCGGCACCGAGGGTTGCAGCGCATCGAGCAATTGCTCGTAGAGCCACTTCTCGCGGGCGAGTGCGCGGTCTTGCGCGCTCAGCGCCTTGTCTTCGAAGGCCTTCAGCTCGGGCGTGATGAAGCGCTCGGCGTTCTTCAGCGTCTGGCGGCGGCGGTAGTTGTCGGGCACCTTCGAGAGCGCGCTCTGCGTCACCTCGATGTAGAAGCCGTGCACCCGGTTGAACTGCACCCGCAGGTTGCTGATGCCGGTGCGCTCGCGTTCGCTGATTTCGAGCTTCAGCAGAAAGTCGTCGCAGTTGTCGCTGATGGCGCGCAGCTCGTCGAGCTCGGCGTCGTGGCCGGTGGCGATCACGCCGCCATCGCGCACCAGCGCCGACGGATCGGGCTTGATCGCGCTCATCAGCAGGTCGGCGCAGCCCGGCGGCGGCGCGAGCCGCTCGGCGATGCGGGCCAGCAGCGGGGCACTCGCGGGGAGGATCGGCGCCAGTTGCTCGGCCTTGTCGAGCGCCAGGCGCAGCGCCAGCAGTTCGCGCGGGCGCACCTGGCGCAGCGCGATGCGTGCCGCAATGCGTTCCACATCGCTCGTGTTCTTCAGCTGCTCGCGCAGCGTACGCCAGGGCGCGGCCGTGCCGCCCAGCACCGTGGACTGCAGCGCGCCGATGGCTTCGAGCCGCGCCTGCGCCTCGCTACGGTCGCGCCGCGGCGAGAGCAGCCAGCGCTTCACGAGCCGGCTGCCCATGCCCGTCATGCAGGTGTCGAGCAGCGAGAACATCGTGGGCGAGTCTTCGCCGCGCAGCGTCTGCACCAGTTCGAGGTTGCGCCGTGTGGTGGGCGGCAGCTCGATGAGGTCGCCATCGCGCTCGACCGAAAGCCGCTGCACATGAGAGAGCGCGCGGCCCTGCGTGTGCTCGGCATAGCCCAGCAGCGCGGCCGCTGCAGCGTGTGCGTTTGTGAGCGTTTCGGCATTCCAGGCGGCCAGGCTGTTGCTGCCCATCTGCTCGCTGAGCTTGCGCTCGCCCAGGCCGCCGTCGAACTGCCACGCGGGACGGATCGAGAGCGTGAACGGCGTCGCCGCGCGAGCGGCTTTCAGGCGCTGCTCGAAAGCCGGCGTTACCTCGGCGCTGTACAGCAGCTCGCTCGGTGCGATGCGCGCGATCCATGTTTCGAGCGCATCGGCCGGACACTCGGCCAGCCGCAGTTCGGCGCCCGTTACGCTGAGCCACGCGAGCCCGCAGAAATTGCGCGTGCCCGCATGCACCGCGAGCAGCAGCGATTCGCTCTTGTCGCTGAGCAGTTCCGAATCGGTCAGCGTGCCCGGCGTGACCACGCGCATCACCTTGCGCTCCACCGGCCCCTTGCTCGCGCCGACCTCGCCCACCTGCTCGCAGATGGCGACGGATTCCCCCAGCTTGATGAGCCGGGCAAGGTACGTATCGACCGCATGGAAAGGCACCCCGCACATCACCACCGGCTGGCCGGCCGACTGGCCGCGCTGGGTGAGGGTGATGTCGAGCAGGCGCGCGGCCTTTTCGGCATCGGCCCAGAACAGCTCGTAGAAATCGCCCATCCGGTAGAACAGCAGGGTGTCCGGATGGTCCGCTTTCAGGCCTAAATATTGCGCCATCATGGGCGTGTGCCCGGAGAGATCGCTGGTCGAGGGGGTGGGGGTGGCTGGCGTTGTTTTCACTCGGGGGATTATCGGGGACGGGAGGGCGGCGCCTTCTGTCCCCGCTCTAAAATCCCCCCGCGCAAACCCCGCGTGAAGAACAAGGCGCCCATGGCCCAGTTGGATGAAATCAAAGGCCCTGAAGCGAACGCGCTGCCGGACACCGCCACCTTGCCCGCGGAACTCGCGGCGCTCTACCTCTGCATGTCGCCGGCCCAGCTCGCGGACCTGCGCAAGTCGAAACGGCCCGAGCGGGGCGCGGGCAACGGCCCCTCCACCATCAGGCCCGTGGAAGGCGGCCCGGCGGGGCCCAAGGACCCGGTGCTCTACCAACTCGGCACGCTGCGCGACTATGCGAAGGCGCACACCGCGCCATCGGACTTCGACACCGCATTGAACAGCGGCATGCTCGGCTGGGTCTCCGCCAGGCTGCCCTTCTTTGCCGAGCGCGAGCCTCGCATCAAGCGCGGCAAGCGCGTGCTCATCGGCGGTGCCTGGGACCGTACGGACCCGCTGCGCGAGAAGCGCTTCATCGATCTGGCGAAGGGCCGCATCCGCTTCACCTCGCTCACCTGCGCCGAAGCCGCGGTGAGCCTGTGGGCCGATCTGGCGAGCCACACCGCGTTCGCGGCCAAGGGGCTCGGCTTGCTTCGCAGCGAAACACAGGCCATCGAGGCTTCGCTGGCCGCCACGGCCCAACTGGCGGACTCCGCCCCCCAAGACTGAACATGGACGCGTCCCGATGCTGATCAACTGCGTGGCCTACGAAAACGGCGCCAAGCTCGCCGACATCCCGGTCGAGGACATCAGCGAGTACATCTCCCGCCCCGGCTGCTTCGTCTGGGTGGCGCTGAGTGATCCTTCGCCCGAAGACCTTCTGGAAATGCAGAAGGAGTTCAACCTGCACCCCCTGGCCGTCGAAGACGCCCAGCACGGCCACCAGCGCCCCAAGGTCGAGGAATATGGCGACTCGCTCTTCGTCGTCATGCACCTCGTGGAACCCTCGCCGGAAGGCGAGCACTGCGTGAACGTCGGCGAGGTCGACGTGTTCGTCGGCCGCAACTACGTGCTCTCGGTGCGCAACCGCAGCCAGCAGGGCTTTCTGGGCGTACGCGAGCGTTGCGAGCGCGAGCCCGACCTGCTGCGCAACGGCGCGGGCTTCGTGCTCTATGCGCTGATGGACGCGGTGGTCGACCGCTACTTCCCCGTCATCGACGCGCTCGAGGTCGAGCTCGAATCCATCGAGCAGCAGATCTTCACGCAGGGCGGCGCGGCGCGCGACAAGATCAAGCAGCTGTACGATCTCAAGCGCCGCAGCATGATCCTCAAGCGCGCGGTGGCGCCGCTGGTCGAGGCCGCGGGCAAGCTGCACGGCGGGCGCGTGCCGCAGATCTGCATGGGCTCGCAGGAATACTTTCGCGACGTCGGCGACCACCTGGTGCGCATCAACGGCTCCATCGACGCGATGCGCGACACCATCGGCACCGCTATCTCGGTCAACCTCTCGATGGTCACCATCGAGGAGAGCGAAGTCACCAAGCGCCTGGCGGCCTGGGCCAGCATCTTCGCGGTGTGCACCGCGTTCGCCGGCATCTGGGGCATGAACTTCGAGCACATGCCCGAACTGAAATTCAGGTACGGCTACCCGATTGCGCTGGTGCTCATCGTCAGCACCTGCGGCTACCTGTACTACCGGTTCAGGCGCGCGGGCTGGCTCTGAGGCCGGGGCATGCTAATGCCAAACTAATAAACATGTAGATAATCCAGTCCCTTATGAAAAGGGACTTCACCCAGCGCTTCGGTTTCCTCGTCAAAAGCGTCGGCAAGCTCTACAACGAAGAGTTCGACCGCCTCGCGCGCGAACGCATCGGCCTCTCCAGCGCGCAGTGCCGGCTGCTCGGCGCACTCGCCATGCACGGCGACGAAGAGCCGCTCTCGCAAGCCGAACTTGCGCAGCGCCTTGACCTGACCCCCATGGCCGTGGCGGGCCTCTGCGACCGCATGGCCGCAGCCGGCTGGATACGCCGCGAACCCAGCGCCACCGACCGCCGCGTCAACAAGATCCACCTGGAGCCCAGCGCCGAAAAGGCGCTCGATGCCGCCCTCAGCATCAGCGACGGCCTCAACGCCCGCGTGATGTCGGTGCTCTCGCAGCCTGAGCGCGCGCAGCTGCTGAGCTTGCTCGGCAAGGTGCGCGAAAGCCTCGTGGACATCACCTCGGCCGACGTAAAAAAGCCATGAGCGTCGCCCCCGGAACCAGCGTGCCGCACCGCGGCATGATCACCGTCTCTATCATGCTGGCGACCATCATGCAGGCGCTGGACACCACCATCGCCAACGTCGCCTTGCCCCACATGCAGGGCAGCCTGCAGGCCTCGCAGGACCAGATCACCTGGGTGCTCACCTCGTACATCGTCGCCTCGGCCATCGCGCTGCCGCTCACCGGGTGGCTGTGCGGCCACTGGGGCCGGCGACGCGTGTTCATCATCTCGGTGATCGGCTTCACGGTGGCGTCGGCGCTGTGCGGCCTGGCGACATCGCTGGTCGGCATCGTGGCCGCGCGGCTGTTGCAGGGCGTGTTCGGCGCGGCGCTGGTGCCGCTGTCGCAGGCGGTGCTGCTGGACATCAACCCGCGGGAGAAGGTCGGCCAGGCCATGGCCATCTGGGGCGCGGGCATCATGGTCGGGCCCATCCTCGGGCCGCTCCTGGGCGGCTGGCTCACCGAGAACTTCGACTGGCGCTGGGTGTTCTTCATCAACCTGCCGGTGGGCATCTTCGCGTTCTGGGGCATTGCGCGCTACCTGCCCGAGAGCCGGCCGCAGGGCGAGAAGCTCGACATCTTCGGCTTCGTCACGCTGAGCCTGGCCATCGGCATGCTGCAGCTCTTTCTGGACCGCGGCGAGCAACTCGACTGGTTCGACTCGTGGGAGATCAAGCTCGAAGCCGCCGCCGCGCTCGTGGCCTTCGGCTTCTTCGTGGTCCATACGTGGACGGTGCAGGGCGTGTCGTTCTTCGACCGCGACTTGCTCAAAGACCGCAACTTCGTCACCGGCCTTCTGTTCGCCTTCATCGTCGGCATGATCCTGTTCGCGACGATGGCGCTGTTGCCCAACTTCCTGCAGGGCCTGATGGGCTACCCCGTCATCTACACCGGAGAGGTGACCGCGCCGCGCGGCATCGGCACCATGATCGCGATGATCATCGTCGGGCGCCTGGTGCAGCGCATCGACGTGCGCGCCATCATGGCCGTGGGCTTCGGCCTCACGGCGTTTTCGCTCTACCAGATGACGCGGCTCACGCTGCAGATGGACAGCAGCCTCATCGTTCTTTCGGGCTTCATCCAGGGGTTGGGGATCGGCTTCACCTTCGTGCCGCTGTCGACCGCGACCTTCGCCACGCTCGCGCCGCGCCTGCGCAACCAGGGCACGCCCATCTTCAGCCTGCTGCGCAACATCGGCAGCAGCGTGGGCATCTCGATCGTGCAGGCGCTTTTGACCGAAGGGTCGAGCAGGGCACATTCGGAGATTGCGGCGACCGTGGCGCCGGGCAACCCGGGGCTCGCGGGCCTGCCGCCGATGATGTCGCCTGACACCATGACCGGGCTCGCGATGCTCAATGCCGAGGTCACGCGGCAGGGCGCGCTCATCGGCTATCTGGACGACTTCGCGATCATGATGGTGATCACGTTGATGGCGATTCCATTGCTGCTGTTGATCCGCAGTCCGCGGCGCAATGCGGCTGCTTCAGGGCCTGCTGAAGTGCCGCACTGACTCTTGGTCTTTCTCCCTCCCCTCCCGGGGGAGGGCGGGGGTGGGGGCAAGCGGCGCTCGATGAAGCACTGCGCCCAACAAGCGCCGCGTGCCCCCATCCCAGCCTTCCCCCGGAAGGGGAAGGAGCAAAGCGGGGTCACTCGTCGTGCGAATCGTGCGTGGCCGCAGTGCCGCGCCGCCAATAGCCCGAGGCCCGGGTCCACTTCGGATTCGCGCCGCGCTCGCCCACAAGGTGCGCGCGCAAGGCCTTCGCAATGCCCGACTCGCACCCGACCCACGCGTGGAAGTCGCCGGCCGGCAACTTCGCCGCCTTGAGCGCATCGACCAGCACCGTGCTCACGCCCGCCTCCGCGCCACGTCGGTACACCCACTGCAGCGTGAGCTCGGCCTGCGTCTCGAACGGAATCTCGTCGGCTTCGCTGTCGACCTCCGCCAGCACCACCGCCCGCGCTCCGGCAGGCAGCTCGACCAGTCGCCGCGAGATGGCGGGCAGGGCCGTGTCGTCGCCGATCAGCAGGTGCCAGTCGAAATCCGTCGGCACGATGAACGAGCCGCGCGGTCCGCCCACGCCCAGCACGTCTCCGGGCTTCGCGTTCTCGGCCCATTGCGTGGCGGGGCCGGCGTCGTGCAGCGCGAAGTCGATTTCCAGCGTGTTCGCCTTCGCGTCGTAGCGGCGCGGCGTGTAGTCGCGCATTGTGGGGCGGCCGCTCGCGGGCCATACCGGGCCATCGGGCCCGGCCGTCGGCAGCGTGAGCTGGCCCGTTGCGGCATCGGGGAAAAAGATCTTCGAGTGATCGTCGAATCCCAGGCTCGTGAAGCCCACGAGGTCGTCGCCCGTCAGCACGATGCGGATCAGGTGCGACGTCACGCGCTGCACTGTCTTCACAGTGAGTTGGCGAAAACGAAGGTCATGGCGCACGCGGCGCGGCGTGCGGTCCGGGGCGCTGGAAGAAGGTTGGGTGGTGAGGTCGGTCATTTAAAAGAAGAAGTTCAGATGCGCTCTAACTGTTGGGCGGCGCTGTCGAGCACCGCGGCGAAATCGTGGGCTTGTTGTTCGGTGAGGGGCGTGCCCGCGAGGCGCATGCGCATCGCGAGCTTCAGGTTCTCGATGGCGCGCGTGACCTGCGGCGGCCGGCCGCCACGCGGGCCCGCGCCGTCCACGCCGCCCGTCATGCGGGCCATCATGGCGTCGGCCGTTTCGCGGTTCGCGGCCAGGAACTCCTGGCCGCCCGGGGTGATGCTGTAGCGCTTGCGGCCGCCGTTGTCGGCCGTTTCCACGCTCAGGTGGCCCATCTCCTCGAGCAGCGTGAGGGTGGGGTAGACCACACCGGGGCTCGGTGCATAGCTGCCGCCCAGGCGCTCTTCGATGGCCTTGATGAGCTCGTAGCCGTGCGAGGGCTTGTCGGCGATGAGTTGCAGCAGCACGAAGCGCAGGCCGCCATGCCCGAACACGCGCCCGCCGCCGCGACCGCCGCGGCCTCCGGGCATGCGCTCTTCGCCGAGGTCGCCGTCGTCGCCATGACCATGACGGCCCCGGCCGCCGGAGAAGCCGTCGCCGTGCTCGCCACGGGGGGCGTGGCAGTGGTGGTTGTGGTGGTGATGGCCGAAGTGGGGGTGTCGCATGTCGAAATCCTTTTGGAGGGTGTCGAAATGATTTTAGATATATATCTAAATTGAAGTCAACCCGCATTTTCAGAATGAATCGTGAGACTTGCCCGTCCTTGCCGATGTATCTAATGTTCTCCGTGACGCGGCAGCATCGACAGAATTCGTTCCGGATGGATTCGCTCAACCAGCCAGCAATCGCCCATTGAAAAGAACCCGCACCGTCCGAACCGTCAACACAGCCAGCACCACAGTCAGCCCCACCAACATTCCCCCCGCCAGCACCTTCAGAGGCATCTCCCCCCGCACCCCCGCGTACTTCAACCCCGCATTCACCATCGCAGCCAGCGGAAAGCTCACCGCCCACCACCCCGCCCCAAACGGCACGCTGCGCCTGAACACCTTCGGCGCCAGCACCACGAACAAGAACAGCCCGAAGTAAAACAACAGCCCCGCAAACAGATCCACCCGCCCCGTGAGGTTCACATACGCCGTGAACCCCACCTCGAACGGCGCGATAAGGATGATCAGCGAGGGGGTCATGGCGGGCGCGAGCGGCTCGTGCTGAATCAACCGGGTGACGATCATCGTGAACATCACGAGCGCAAGCACCGAGCCCACGGCCGCCGACAGCAGCAGCACCTCCCCGGCCCACGCCATGGGCATGTGGCTGCCCGTGACCGGGATGTCCAGCGCGGCGACGCCCGGAATGATCCAGGCCGGCACCGCATGCGCGGGGTGGCCGTTGCCGCCCAGAAGGCGCGAGGCGACGTGCGCGGCCAGCAGCAGCGTGAGAACGGTGCCGACCACCCAGAGCGCCTGGCCCAGCGCGCTGTCGTACGCACCCAGCACAGCCGATTGCAGCAGCAGCGCAATGGCGATGGTGCCGAAGAAGTTGCCTGCAATCGGATGGTTGAACTCCGCCTTCACGGCCGCCGGGTGCCGCAGCACCTTGGCGCCATACCCGAGCAGGAGCACGGCGAACACGAGGGTGGCAAAGAGGCCGATCGCATCCGACACCACGCGGGGTGCGCCGAATTCGGTGTGCGCAAAGCGCCAGCCGAGCGCAAGGCCCGAGAGGCCCATCACGGCGGCGAAGAGGTTGACGGGAAGGTTCTTGACGGACGGCCCGGTGGCGGCGCGGGCCTTTGTCGTCGTGCCGAGGGCGGGGGAGGCGGAGTTGTTGGTCATGCGCGCCAGTCTCGGGCGCATCGGGGGTGGCTGTTATTGCCGTGGGACGGTGATTCCTGCCAAATCGCTGCGTTGTCTGACGTGCAATGGCGACCCGTGCTTTTCTTGCCTTCGCTGCCTTGGCGATTTCGTTTTATCTGCGTTGTCGCAGTTCAACTACGACAACGCGAAAAAATCTAAACAGGCCGGGAGAATTTCAGGCCTGGCGCAAGCCTCAACGCTGCGGCATATCCTTCACCGAATACCCCAGGCTCACCGTCGCATCCTCCGGAATCGCCGGCATCGTCGCATTCCACGCCAGCCAGTCCGCCCGCATCGCAGCCAGCCGCTCGGGCTCTTTCTTGCCGAGGTTCGCGCGCTCACGCTCGTCCGCAGGAATGTTGAAGAGGTACTCGTTGCCGTCGACCTTCAGGTACTTCCAGTCGCCATCGCGCAGCGCCTGCTGGCCGCGGTGGTTCATGCGCCAGTGCAGCGGGCGGCGGAAGTTGTGCTTCGCATCCTTGAGCACGGGCATCAGCGAGATGCCGTCGAGCGGGTAGTCCGCATCGGCCTTCACGCCGGCGGCTTCGAGCATGGTCGCGGACCAGTCCATGGTCATGCACAGCTGCGCGCTCTCGCCGCCCTTGGCGATCACGGCGGGCCAGTGCGCGATCCATGGCACGCGGATGCCGCCTTCGGTCAGGTCCATCTTGCCGCCGACCAGCGGCCAGTTGTCCGAGAAGCGCTCGCCGCCGTTGTCGCTGGTGAACACCACGAGGGTGTCGTCGGCCATGCCGTGCTTTTCGAGCGCGGCCATGATCCAGCCGATGCCTTCGTCCATGTGATGGATCATGCGGCGGTACACATGGATGTTGCCGCCGGCCAGGTCGAACAGGTTGTCCTTGATGGCGGGCGCCTTCTCGGCGTCGTCGCGGGTTTCCCAGGGCCAGTGCGGGGCGGTGTAGTGCAGGCTCAGGAAGAAGGGCGCCTCTTCCTTCTTCTGCAGTTCGGCCATGCGCTCGACGTAGTCCACGGCGCGCTTGGAGAGCATGTCGGTGAGGTAGCCGTCTTCCTTCTTGTCTTCCTCGCCGAACCACAGGTCGTGCTGGCCGGCAGAGTCGCAGTGGGTGAAGTAGTCCACGCCGCCCGACATGGGCCCGAAGAACTCGTCGTACCCCGAGCGCAGCGGCCCGAAGTGGGGCGGGTAGCCCAGGTGCCACTTGCCGATGAGCGCGGTCTGGTAGCCGCTGGCCTTCAGCAGCGAGGGCAGGGTGGGGTGGTCGGTCGGAAGGCCGAGCGTGGTGCTGCCGCGGCTGCTGCTTCTGATCGGCTCTTCGGCCGCGCCGCGCAGGCGGTACTGGTAGCGCGCGGTGATCATCGCGAAGCGCGTGGGCGAGCACACGGGCGAGTTCGCGTAGCCCTGCGTGAGCTTCAGGCCGTTTGCGGCCAGGCCGTCGAGCACGGGCGACACGGCGCCGAAGGCGGCGTCGCGGCCGCCGTAGCAGCCGAGGTCGGCATAGCCGAGGTCGTCGGCGACGATGAAGATGATGTTGGGTCTGCGGGTCATGTCTCTGTGGAGGCTCAAGGCTGGTAGCCGGACTTCTGCACCACGGGTGCCCATTGCGTCTTGTAGGCCTTGAGCATCGCGGCGGTCTGCGCCTGCGTGCTCACCACGGGCGTCATGCCCGAGTCCTTGAACTTGCGTTGGGTGTCCGGGTCCTGCATGACTTCGCGGATCGCGTTGGCCAGGTGCTCGACCTTGTCCTTGGGCATGGTGGCGGGCGCGAAGAAGGTGTTCCAGCCGGTGGCGGAAAGGTCCAGGCCCGCTTCCTTGAAGGTCGGGATGTTCGGCGCGAAGGGCGAGCGCTTCTCGCCCGAGAGCGCCAGGATGCGCAGCTTGCCCGCGTTGTGCTGCGGCAGGACGACGTCTTCGGTGTCCACGGCAATGGGCACCTGGCCACCAATCAGGTCGTTGAGCAGCGGGGCGGAGCCGCGGTAGCCGATCACCTGCGTCTGAACCTTGGCCTTCTCGCCGACCATCAGGCCGAAAAAGTGCGGCAGGCTGCCCGTGGCCGGCACGCCGACGTTGGCCTGCAGCGGGTTGGCGCGCATCCAGGCGAGCAGGTGGGGCAGTTCGCGCACCGGCAGGTGGGGCGACACGGCCAGCGCGAAGTCGTAGGCGTTGACGTGCGACACGGGCACGAAGTCGCGCTCGGCGTCGTAGTTGTTGTCCTTGAAGACCAGGGGCGCCACCACCATCACCGCGGGATTGGCGAGCATCAGCACGTTCTGGTTGGCGGGCGTGAGCTTGACCTGCTGGGCCGCCAGCCGTCCGCCCGCGCCGGGCTTGTTGTCGACGATGACGGGCACGCCCAGCCTGGTGCCGAGCTTCTCGCCGACGATGCGCGCCACGCGATCGGTGGCGCCGCCGGGGGCGTAGCCGACGACGATGTGCAGGGGCGTCTCGAGCTTCTGCGCGTTGGCGGCGGTGGGCAGCGTGGCGACGGACGCCATGAGCCCGGCGGCGGCCAGCAGGCCGGCAAGGCGGCGGGTGATGGGTCGGGTGGTGGGTTGGTTCGGGTTCAGCATGGTGTGGGTTCCTCCTCGTTCGGTCGTTCAGTCGTTCGCCTGGAAATTCACGGCCTTCATGATGCCGGCCCAGCGTGTCGTGTCTTCGCGCATGGTCTTCAGAAGCGCCTCGCTGCCGTCGGCAAGGGGGTACATCCCGTTCTGCAGCAAGAGCTGGCGCACTTCGCGCATGTTGACGGCGCGGGTGAGTTCGGCGCGCAGCTTGTCGACGATGGCTGGCGGCGTCTTGAGCGGTGCGTAGTAGGCGAACCACGCGGTCGCGACCACGTCCTTGTAGCCGGCCTCCACGAAGCACGGCAGGTTGGGCATGAGCGGCGAGCGCTTCTCGCCGCTGGTGGCCAGCACCTTCACGCGGCCCGAGGGCAGCATCTGCTGCGCGCCGCCGACGGTGTCGAAGTACACGGGCACGGTGCTGCCCATCACGTCCTGCCGCGCGGGCGTGGAGCCGCGGTAGGGCACGTGCACCATCTTCAGGCCGGCCGCGCGGTTGAGCATTTCGCCGAGAAAGTGCGAGGGCGTGCCCGCGCCGTAGGAGCCGAAGCTGAGCTTGTCGCCCTGCGCCCTGGCCCAGGTGATGAATTCGGGGAGCGTGTTGGCCGGCACGTCCTTGTGCACGGTGAGCGCCAGTTCGAAGCGGGCGGCGTTGATGAGCGGAATGAAGTCCTTCACCGGGTCGTACGAGAGGTTGCGGTACGCGCTCGGAAACATGGTCATCATGCTGGCCGTGCCGAGCAGCAGGGTGTGGCCATCGGGCGGCGCGGTCTTCACCGCCTCGACCGCGATGCGGCCCGCCGCGCCGGAGCGGTTGTCGATGATGAGCGGGCCGAGCGAATCGCGCACCTGCTGCGCAATGGCGCGGGTCAGCACGTCCTGCGTGCCGCCGGCGGGCACGCCGATCAGCACCTTGATGGGCTGGCCGGGCGCCCAGCCCTGCTGGGCGTGCGCGAGCGGTGCAAGCGGGCCGAGGGCCAGCCTTCCCAGGGCAGCGAGTGCGCGGCGGCGGTCTACGGTGGTGCAGGGCATGGGCGAATCTCCGGATCCTCGGTCGTTAGCGAACGACTGTAGAGACGCTACAGTCGATTGATCTAATCAACCATCCCCCGGACTAACCCGAGATGCCTACAGCTGTTGCCACCGCGCCCCGCCGCCCGCTGGACGACCTGTTGCTGTACCGGCTCTCGCGGCTGCTGGCCGTGGCGGGGAGCATGGTGATCCGGCTGTGCGAAGGGCGTTTCGGCATCACGCGGCGCGAATGGCGGCTCATTGCGGTGCTGGCGAGCCGTGGGGAGCTGGGCTCGTCGCAACTGGCCGAGCATGCGCAACTGGACCGGGCGCGCACCTCGAAGGCAGTGGGCTCGCTGGTTGCCAAGCAGTTGATCTCGCGCGTGGCCAAGGCGGGAGATCGGCGGCAGGTGCTGCTGGGCCTGACCGAAGCGGGGCAGGCGCTATACGACGAGCTCTTTCCGCTGGTCACGAAGATCAATGGCGACCTGATGGGCGCGCTGGATGCGGACGGTGCGGCGCGCTTCGATGCCTCGCTGGACCTGCTGCAGGCAAGGGCCGAGCGGATGGTGCAGGAGGCGGTGCTGCCCAAGGCGGATCGGGGGCGGCGCGGTGCGGGCGCGGATTCCCCGCGCTCCGGAACGGCACGCTAGCTGCTCGCCTTGCCGAATCTCAATCCGCTGCGCGGCAGGTCGCGCATGAACGGCGGCACCGACAGCGCCAGCAGCAGCGCGGCCAGCGGCACCACGCACACGAACCCCACGTGCTTGAACCCCAGCGCGCCCACGACCCCGCCAAGCACGAACATGCCTATGAGCCCGGCGGCCCTGCGCATGCGGCTGCGGTCGTGGTGCACTGTCGAAGCGGGGGCGAGGGCCGACTTCCTGTTCCAGTAGAGCAGCTTGCCGATCTCCATCCCCAGGTCGGTGATGTTGCCGGTCATGTGCGTGGTGCGGATGCTGCCTCCGGAGGTCTTGGAGGCGACCGCGTTCTGCAGGCCCATGATGAAGGAGAGCAGCAGCACGGTGAGCGGCACCGCGAACGGCGTGGCCCAGGTGAGCGTGACGGCGCCCATGAGGCCGAAGGGGAGCATCAGCGCGGCTTCGAGCAGCAGCGGCAGCGCATACACGCTGTGCAGCCGATGCTGCCGGCCCCAGTGCACCAGCACGGCGCACACGGCCGCGCCCGAGACAAAGGCCAGCACGGCCCCCAGCGCATTGAGCAGCAGCCGGGTGTTGCCCAGCACCAGCCCGTCGGCCAGCTGCGAGGCGAACCCGGTCATGTACGAGGTGTACATGTGCAGCACCAGGAACCCGCCGGCATTCACCGCACCGGCGTTGAAGGCCAGCAGCAGGCCCAGCGCCCTGTTGGTCGAGGGCGCACGGTGCCGGCTGGTGAGGAAGCGCAGTCTTAGCATGGGGGAGTGGCCGCGTGGGCCTGGCGCCTATTGTCCGCCCGCGCTGTTTATGCGGGAGCGTGCAGGTCGTTCTCGCGCAGCATGATGGGCGCCGTGGAGCCCGCTGCCAGCCGGCGCCGCACGGCCGCATCGAACTCCTCGATGTGCAGGCCGTAGGTGGCGAGCGGGTCGGCGTTTTCGGCGGTGCGGTAGTGGTAGCGCAGGACTTCCCTTCCGATGCTCGCATTCACGTCCTGGCCCTCCACCGTCACCGAAAACCTGACCGTGCCCGAAGCGTCGTGGAAGAAGGGGGCGTCAGCCATGGCGTGGCTTCGTGTGTGTCAAGGAGATTCCTTTTGAACGGATGCGCAGGAAGACTCCCGCGTCGGACCACTCTAGTCCTTTAGGCGGGTGGCGTCTGTCGGGTCTCACGCTTATGCTCCCGGCGGCGCAGATACACCGACGAGAAGGAGAAGCCGATGAGTTCCATGGAAGAAGTCTGGGCGTACCGCGAGGAAACGCTTTACCCACAGCTGTTCGGCGAAAAGCGCAGCGGCATCTACGTGCTGGACTTCGAGGTCTTCTCGTCGCTCGGCGCCGAGGACATCGACCCGGCCTGGCTGCACCTGGGCGTGTTCGAGTTCGAGCCCACACCCACGCGCAACTCATGGCTCTACGTCACCTCGGGTGGATCGACCCCCTGGGAAACGGAGCCGGCCGAGTACGACACCGAAGCCTGTTCTTGGCTCGGTTCCGAACTGGTCATCGAGGTGCGCACGCAGCCCAAGGACCAGTGGGCCATCAAGCTCCTGCGCCGGATGCTGGCCTTCAATGTCCTGCTCGCACACGGGCAGTTCGGAGAAGACAAGCCGCTGCTCGACTACGGCGACCGGATTCCGATGGGCGAGGTGGTCCGCGAGAAGGGCGCCGTGGGCCTGCGCAACGTGGTGCTGGCAGAACCGAAGCACTACCCGGCCACGGCGCAGTTGGCCTCGGGCAAGTTCGACTTCCTGCATGTGGTCGGCATCACCGATTCCGAAAAGGACTGGGCCAAGGCGCACAGCTCCGAAGCGCTGGTGCGCCTGCTCGAAGTGCACGGCGGCTTTCCCGTGACGGACCCGGGGCGCAAGGCCGTCGCCTGAGTCGAACTACCGGGCTCCGGCGTACGCCGCGAGGTGCTTGCCTGTGAGCGTGGCGCGCGCCTTGACAAGCTCGGCTGGTGTGCCTTCGAACACGATCTTCCCGCCGTCGTGGCCTGCGCCGGGTCCGAGGTCGATGATCCAGTCGGCATGCGCCATCACCGCCTGGTGGTGCTCCACCACGATGACCGATTTGCCCGCATCCACCAGCCGGTCGAGCAGCCCGAGCAGTTGCTCGACATCGGCCAGGTGCAGGCCGGCGGTCGGTTCGTCGAGCACGTAGATGCCGCCTTTCTCGGCCATGTGCGTGGCCAGCTTGAGCCGCTGCCGCTCGCCGCCTGAAAGCGTGGTGAGCGGTTGGCCGAGGCTGAGGTAGCCCAGGCCGACATCGGCGAGCCGTTCGAGGATGGCGTGCGCGGCCGGGGTGCGCGCAGCGCCCGTGCCGAAGAACTCGGTGGCCTCGGTGACGGACATAGTGAGCACTTCGCTGATGTCGCGCTTGCCGAGCTTGTGCTCCAGCACCGAGGCATGGAAGCGCTTGCCCTCGCACTCTTCGCAGACGGTGGCCACGCCGGCCATCATCGCGAGGTCGGTGTAGATCACGCCCGCGCCGTTGCAGGCGGGGCACGCGCCTTCGGAGTTGGCGCTGAAGAGCGCGGGCTTCACGCCGTTGGCCTTCGCGAATGCATTGCGGATCGGGTCGAGCAGGCCGGTGTAGGTCGCGGGGTTGCTGCGCCGCGAGCCGCGGATCGCGCCCTGGTCGACCGACACCACGCCCGCACCGGCAGGAATGGAGCCGTGCACGAGCGAGCTCTTGCCCGAACCCGCCACGCCGGTCACGACGACGAGCACGCCGAGCGGCACATCGACGCTGATGTTGCGCAGGTTGTGCGTCTTCGCGCCGCGGATCGGCAGCGTGCCCGTGGGCTTGCGCACGGTCTTCTTGAGCGTGGCCCGGTCGTCCAGGTGCCGGCCGGTGAGGGTGCCGCTGGCGCGCAGTTCTTCGACCGTGCCCTCGAAGCAGACGGTGCCGCCCGCCGACCCCGCGCCGGGGCCCAGGTCGACGACGTGGTCCGCGATGGCGATGGCCTCGGGCTTGTGCTCCACCACGAGCACGGTGTTGCCCTTGTCGCGCAGCCGCAGCAAGAGGCCGTTCATGCGCTGGATGTCGTGCGGGTGCAGGCCGATGGTGGGCTCGTCGAAGACGTAGGTCACGTCGGTGAGCGAGGAACCGAGGTGGCGGATCATCTTCGTGCGCTGTGCCTCGCCGCCCGAGAGCGTGCTTGAGGGGCGGTCCAGGCTCAGGTACCCGAGGCCGATTTCCACGAAGGAGTCGAGCGTGTGCGCGAGCTTCTCGAGCAGCGGCGCGACCGAGGGTTCGTCCAGGCCGCGCACCCATTCGGCGAGGTCGCTGATCTGCATCGCGCAGGCGTCGGCGATGTTGATCTTCCTGATCTTCGAGGAGCGCGCGCCTTCGCTGAGCCGCGTGCCGTCGCATTCGGGGCAGGTGCTGAACGTGACCGCGCGCTCCACGAAGGCGCGGATGTGCGGCTGCATCGCATCGACGTCCTTCGCGAGGAAAGACTTCTGCACCTGCGGAATCAAGCCCTGGTAGGTGAGGTTGACGCCGTCGACCTTGATCCTGGTCGGCTCCTTGTGCAGCAGCGCATCGAGCTCTTTCTTCGTGAACTTGCGGATCGGCTTGTCGGGGTCGAAGAAGCCGCAGCCATTGAAGATGCGGCCGTACCAGCCCTCCATGCTGAAGCCCGGAATGGTGATCGCGCCTTCGTTGATCGACTTGCTGTCGTCGTAGAACGCGCTGAGGTCGAAGTCGGTGACCGCGCCCCGGCCTTCGCAGCGCGGGCACATGCCGCCGGTGCGGTTGAAGGTCTGCTTGACGGTCTTGCGCGCGCCGCGCTCCACGGTGATGGCACCGGTCGCTTTCACCGAGGGCACGTTGAACGCGAAGGCGCTGGGCGAGCCGATGTGCGGCTTGCCGAGGCGGCTGAAGAGAATCCGCAGCATCGCGTGGGCATCGGTCGCGGTGCCGACGGTGGAGCGCGGGTCGCCGCCCATGCGCTCCTGGTCCACGATGATCGCAGTGGTGAGGCCATCGAGCACGTCGACCTCGGGCCGCGCGAGCGTGGGCATGAAGCCCTGCACGAAGGCGCTGTAGGTCTCGTTGATGAGCCGCTGAGACTCCGCCGCGATGGTGCCGAAGACGAGCGAGCTCTTGCCCGAGCCGGAGACGCCGGTGAACACGGTGAGCCTGCGCTTGGGCAGCTCGACGCTGACGTCCTTGAGGTTGTTCACGCGCGCGCCCTGCACGCGGATCATGTCGTGGTGGTCGGCGGCGTGGGGCGTGTTCTTGGGCGTGTCCTTGCTCCTGGCTTTGCTCATCGGGTCTCCATCGTTTTCCTGTCGTGGGTCAGCGCAGCTGCTGGATGCGCAGCATGTTGCCCGCCGGATCGCGCACCGCGCAGTCGCGAACGCCGTAGGGCTGGTCGGTCGGCTCCTCGACGATCTCGGCCTTGCCGGCCTGCAGCTTCGCGAAGGCGCCCTCCAGGTCCTTGGTGGCCAGCAGCATCGTGGCGTAGGTGCCCTTGGCCATCATCTGGGCGATGGTGCGGCGCTCGTCGTCGGTGATGCCGGGCGTGGCGGCCGGCGGATACAGCACGATCGAAACGCCGGGCTGGCCCACGGGGCCGACGGTGATCCAGCGCATGCCGCCGTAGCCCACGTCGTTGCGGATCTCGAAGCCGAGGGTGTCGCGGTAGAAGGCCAGCGAGGTGTCCGCGTCGGTGTGGGGAAGGAAGGTCGAGTGGATGGTGATGTCCATGGCGGTGTTGCTAAGTGGGTTCGGGCCGCGATGCTAGTTCCGGACGGGGCTCCGGCGCTTCTCGATTCCTGATCGGTCGCGTCACCTGCCGCGCCACGCACGATGGGATGCCCTCGGTGGTGTTGGCGTCCTGCCGGCGGTAGACGCCGGGCGGCACGCCGACGAGTTCGGTAAAGCGCGTGGTGAAGGTGCCCAGCGACCCGCAGCCGACCGCAAAGCACACCTCGGTCACGCTCATGTCGCCGCGCCGCAGCAGTGCCATCGCGCGCTCGACGCGCCGTGTCATGAGATAGGAGTAGGGCGGCTCGCCGTAGGCGATGCGGAACTGGCGACTCAGGTGGCCGGCCGACATGCCCGCGTCGCGCGCGAGCGTCTCGACGTCCAGCGGTTGCGTGTACTCGCGGTCGATGCGGTCGCGCACGCGGCGCAGCGTGGTGAGGTCGCGCAGTTGCTGCGCTTCGGTGGGTCTGCCGGTCATCCGCGGCATCGTGCCACGTCGCACCGGCGGGCTCAAGCCGCCTGCGAACCTTCGGAAATCGGTGTCAGGTGGGTGCGGCGGCGGCCATCGCCGGATCGGCCTCGATGCGCATCTTCGGCAGGAACTGCGGGTACTCGCGCTGCATGAATTCGATGAGCCCCTCGCGCACGCTGCAGCGCAGGTCGAAGGCCAGGCCCGAGGTGGCGGCGGTGCAGAGCACGCGGACCTGCATGGTGCGCTCGGTGGTGTCGGTCACGCGCAGGTTGAAGAAGCGTCCGTCCCATTCGGGCGCGGCTTTCACGATGCGCTCCACCTCCGCGCGCAGCGGCGCGAGGGGCATGCCGTAGTCCAGGTAGATGAACACCGAGCCGAGCAGTTGCGCCGAATGGCGCGTCCAGTTCTGGAACGGTTTCTCGATGAAGTAGCTGAGCGGCAAGATGAGGCGCCGTTCGTCCCAGATCTTCAACACCACGAAGGTGCCGGTGATCTCTTCGACGCGGCCCCATTCGCCCTCGACCACCAGCACGTCGTCGATGCGGATCGGCTGCGCCAGCGCGATCTGCAGGCCCGCGATGAGGTTGCTGAACACCGGCTTGGCCGCAAGGCCGGCCACGATGCCGATCACGCCCGCCGAGGCCAGGAGGCTTGCGCCCACCTGGCGCGCGCCCGGAAAGGTCATGAGCATCATCGCGCCGCCGGCCACGATGACCACCGACATGGCGGTGCGCGCGAGCACGCGGGTCTGCGTGAGCACGCGGCGCGCCTGCAGGTTGTCGGCCACGTCGGAGGGATGCTGCGCCAGCACGCCGTCGGCGAAACCGCTGATGGCGCGCACGATGAGCCAGGTGGCGGCGGCAATGAGCAGGAGGCCGTTCAGGTGCCGCACGCTGGCGATGAAGCGCAGGTCGTCGGGGGCGGCCTGGAACACCAGCAGCAGCGCCACCAGCGGCAGCACCAGCCGCGCGGGCGACTGGCAGTTGACGACCATCGCATGCACCGCGGGCGCGGGCCGCGTGATGCGCCTGAGAACGAGCCCGCCGATGCGGTGGACCAGAAGAGCGAGCGGGACGGCGATGAGGACGGCAAGCCAGGTGCCGAACCAGGGGTGGGCAAGAATCTCTCGGGTCATCAGGCGGTGGTGGTCGCTGTTTCTGTTGTCTCGTTCAGGTGTTGAAGGATTCGCGCCGCGTCGTCGCGCAGCTGCGTGGAAAGGGCCGTCGCGAGGTCGAGGCGGCGCAGCAGCCAGGGGCTGATGTCGTTGTCGAACGGGTCGGGCAGGGGAATGGGGCCGCCCACGCCGGTCGATCCCTGGCTCTCGGGTTGAGAGGGGCCGGTGGTCGGGGTGGTTCCGATGGCGGCCTCGATGCGCTGCGCGGTGCGCGCGAGCGGGCCTTCGACCTCGCCCGGCGTGAGACGGTCGCGCCGCAGCACGAGCATCGATTTCACCGCGCTCAACTGGGCGAGCATCTGATAGCTGTGGGCCTGCAGGTGTTCGAGCGGCTCCAGCGGCGGCTGCACCGCGCGCGGCTCGGAGAGCGATCGCTGCGTGGCCTGCACCAAAGCCGAAAGGCTGTCGAAGGCTTCGCGGCGCGCGAGCCGCCATTCGAGCTCGGGGCTGCTGTCGATGGCCTGCAGCTGGCCGAGGCCCAGCGCCAGGCGCGCATGCCGGGCCTGCGCGGTGAGCACGCGCGCCACCAGCGCGGGGATCTGCGTGCGCTCCCACGAGGGCAGCACGTAGCAGAAGCCCCAGGCGAGCGCGGCGCCGATGAGCGTGTCGGCGATGCGCTCGAACAGCGCGAAGATGGGCGCGGTGCCGGTGTTCAGCATGTGCGCCTGCACGAGGCCGAGCACGGTCGCAGCCACTGCGGTGATGAGGTAGCGCCGCACCGCGAAGCTGTGGGCAATGGCCTGTGCGACGGTCACGATGACCAGCAGCCACAGCGCCGAAGGGTGCGCCGAGAGCAGCCCCACCGCGAGCACGCAGCCCAGCAGCGTGCCGGCGACACGGGCGTTGCGCCGCTCCAGCGTCTGCGAAAGGCTGCCGCGCAGCACCACCACGATGGTCAGCAGGATCCAGTAATCGTGCGAGCCCCAGGGCATCGACACCGCGATGGCATAGCCGGCCGCGATGGCGAGTGCCGCGCGGATCGCGTGGCGCAGCGGCGGCTGGTCCCAGCGCCACAGCGTGAAGAAGGGGCGCCACGACCAGTCGGTCGGGCTCACGAAGAGCTGCCAGTTGGCGCGCACCACGGCGAGATTGGGCTCGGCATCGCCGCGCGCCATGGCCGACAGGCGCAGCACTTCGTCGTTGATGTGGCCGATGCGGCTCGCGAGGCCGCGCGCGAGCATTGCTGCCGTGGGGCCGGGCTGGCCGTGGTGCAGCTCGTCGTCGGCCGAGACGTGGATCGCCGCCAGGCGAGGGCGGCGATCGGTCACCGGCTCGGGGTGGCGCCGCATCATGAGCGCGTCCGCGAGCGCGACGGTTTCGTCGGACAGCTCTTCGAGCACGCGGCGCATGTCGATCAATGCGTCGGCGTGCGCGGGATGGGCGCGAAGGGCGTCGAGGTCGAGCTCGCTGGCGAGCAGCTGGTCGCGCATCTCGAGCACGATCACCAGCATGGCGGCCAGGCGCTGGCGCCGCGGCGTGCGGGGCGATTCGAGCACGATGTCGCGCGTGGCCTGCAACTGGTCGGCGAGCGCGGCCTGTTCACGCAGCAGCTGGCCCAGCACCGGCGCGGGGGTGTCGCGGATGTCTCGGGTTTCGTCCTGCGGGGTGAACTGGCCGGCCTCGGTGCGCATGAGCGCGGCCAGCGAATACAGCACGTCGGCCACCGACTGGGTGCGAAAACGCCCGTTGAGCGCGAGGTTGGCGAGCGTGGCCCAGATCACGTACAGGCCCGCGCCCAGCCCGAAGTGCCAGGTGCGCAGGATGGCCTCGGCCATGTCGACCGGCGCGGGCGTGGCCATCGAGAAGACCATCGAGAACATCACCGCGATCGCGATGGGAATGCCGCGCTTGCCCCAGGCCATGGCCAGGAAGGCCATGAAGGTGGCGGGCACCAGCAGGAGGCCCAGGCGGATGGGTGCGCTGTGCAGCATCTGCACCGCGAAGAACAGCGGCAGGCCGATGAGCGGCGCCGGCAGCATCTGGAAGAACTTGCCGCGGCGCGGGCCGGGCAGGTCGGGCGGCGCGGTGACGATCACGCCCGTGGCCGCCGCCGATGCGGCGATGGTGCCGAGCCAGAGGTGCACGCCCCCCGAGATGAAGAGCAGGCCGAGCGCGACGGTCAACCCGCTCGCCACATAGTGGCTGAGCACGATGCGCAGCGCGGCTCGGAGCCGGTCGGCGGCGCGGGGGCCGAACATCACTTGGCGGAAGCGTCGCCCTCGGAGGGGCTACCGGCGGCAGGGGCATCGCGGCGGATGCGCGTGAGCTTGCGCGGTGCCGGCTTGGCGGCGACTGCGGGCGCTTCGCCATTGGCCGATTCCGCGGCTTCGTCGGCGAAGTCAACCACGGTGCTGCGGGCGTAGAGGTCGACCGAGGCGTCGTCGGCGTTCGACTTCGTCGAGGCCGACACGGCGCGCACGCGGTCGCTGGCGCGCAGCTTGTCGTCCACGTTGGCGAACTTGGAGTACTTGGCGAGCAGCGGCACGATCTGGCCGTAGATGCGCGGCGCACCGGCCAGGCATTCGCGCTGTTCAAGGAAGTCGGGCTCGCCCGTGAAGTTGCCGACCAGGCCGCCGGCCTCGGTGACCAGGAGCGATCCCGCGGCCACGTCCCAAGGGTTGAGGCCGGTCTCGAAGAAGGCGTCGGTGAAGCCGGCGGCCACGTAGGCCAGGTCGAGCGCAGCGGCGCCGGGGCGGCGCAGGCCCGCCATGCGGGGCATCATGTCCGCCATGATGGCCAGGTACTGCTTGAAGTTGTCGCCGCTGCGGAACGGAAAGCCAGTGGACACCAGGCATTCGCTCAACTTGGTGCGCTTGGAGACGCGGATGCGCCGGTCGTTCATGTAGGCGCCGCGGCCCTTGGTGGCGGTGAAGAGGTCGTTGCGGCTCGGGTCATAGATGACCGCCTGCTCGACCTTGCCGCGCACCGCCAAAGCGATGGACACGCAATAGACGGGGAAGCCGTGGATGAAATTGGTGGTGCCGTCGAGCGGATCGATGATCCAGACGTAGTCGGAATCCTTTGCACCGTATTCGGTGCCCGATTCCTCGGCCAGGATGCCGTGCCCCGGGTATGCGCCAAGCAGCGTTTCGATGATGACCTTCTCGCTGGCGTGATCGACTTCGGTGACGAAGTCGTTGACCTGCTTTTGCGAGATGCGCACCGATTCGACGTCGAGGGCGGCGCGGTTGATGATGGCGCCGGCGGCGCGTGCGGCCTTGACGGCCACATTGAGCATGGGATGCAGGTTGGGGGACGACATTCTGGATTGTGAGAAGAACGGGTGGGAGTGGTCCCCAGGATGCGATCTCTTGGCGACCCTGCGGCCCGGCGATGCGGGCGGCGAGAATCGGGCATTTTACCGGCTCCGCCCGTTAGTGTCTCCAAACCCAGCCATGCGCACCCGTTTCATCCTGATCCAGACCAGCCACGCCGGCAATGTGGGCGCCGCCGCCCGCGCCATGAAAACCATGGGTTTCGACGACCTCGTGCTGGTGGCGCCGCGCTGGGCCAATGTGCTGCGGCGGGAAGAAACCATCCAGCGCGCGAGCGGCGCCTTGGACGTGCTGACCAACGCCCGCATCGTCGAGACGCTGGACGAAGCGCTCGACGGGGTGACCCATCTGTGCGCCACCGCCATGATCCCGCGCGACTTCGGCCCGCCCACCCGCACGCCGCGCGAGCACCTGGAGCCGCTGCGCAAGCAGGGCGACCAGCACGTGGCCTTCCTGTTCGGCTCCGAGCGTTTCGGCATGCGCAATGAAGACGTCTACCGCTGCAACGTGGCGCTGAGCATCCCCACCGACCCGAAATTCGGCTCGCTGAACCTGGGCGCGGCCATCCAGGTGGTGGCCTACGAATGGCGCCTGGCACTGGGCGGTTATGAAGTGCGCGACGCCACGGCGCCGGCGCAGGCGGCCGATGCGCAGGCGGTGGCGGGCATGCTCGACCACTGGGAGCGCTCGCTGGTGGACATCGGTTTTCTCGACCCGGCCGCGCCCAAGAAGCTCATGCCGCGGCTGCAGCAGCTGTTCAACCGGGCCCAGCCCACGCCCGAGGAAATCCACATCCTGCGCGGCATCGCCAAGGCCATGACCGATGCGGCCCGGGCTCCCAGGGGCGGCTCCGGGAGCTAAGACCCCATCGGAAGTACGCGAAGACACCGGGCTTTAGACTGCCCGGCCCTATCGATATAACGACAACAAAGGCAGCGATGTTCTCTCGACTGCGCGCCGACATCCGGTGCATCCTCGAACGCGACCCGGCCGCCCGCAGCGCCTGGGAAGTGATGACGCTCTACCCCGGCTTCCATGCCGTGGTGCTGCATCGTTGGGCGCATGCATGTTGGACGCACGGTTTCAAGTGGGGCGGGCGCTTCATCTCGCAGTTCGCACGCTGGATCACCGGCATCGAGATCCATCCGGGCGCGACGATCGGCCAGGGGCTTTTCATCGACCACGGCATGGGCGTCGTCATCGGCGAGATGGCGGAGATCCATGACAACGTCACCATCTACCAGGGCGTGACGCTGGGCGGCACTTCGCTGGCCAAGGGCGCCAAGCGCCATCCGACGCTGGGCAACGGCGTGATCGTGGGCGCCAATGCGTCGATCCTGGGCGGCTTCACGGTGGGGGCGGGCGCCCGCGTCGGCTCCGGTGCGGTGGTCACCAAGCCGGTGCCTGCCGGCGCCACGGCGGTCGGCAATCCGGCGCGCGTCATCGAGGCCGCCTCGGCCGCGCGGCGCGAGGAGGCCGCCTCGCGCATGGGCTTTTCCGCCTACGGCGTGACGCAGAACGACGATCCGCTGAGCCAGGCCATGCGCGGGCTGATCGACAACGCCTCGGGCCAGGAGCACCAGATCGCGCTGCTGTGGCAGGCGATCGAGAAGCTGTCCGCACACCCCGGAACGAAGGACTGCGTGCCCGGGGATGCGGCGCGCGACGAGTGCTTCGAGGCGGAGAAGCTCACGCAGCTCGTGGGCAAGTAGAGCCCGCGTCTCGCGCTCGATCGCCCTGTTCCCGAGTGCCTGCAGAGGTCGGGCATCGGCGAGACAATCGCGGCGCCTTGGCCCACCCGGCGCGCGGTGGCAGGAAACCGGCCTCTCTTCCATGTCATCCCCGCCCGCCGTTTCGGCCTCGTCCTCCACGCCTCCGTTTTCCCTGTGGCGCATCGCCATCCCGGCCTTCGCACCCTCGCTGCTGTTCGGATTGGGCGAGGGCGCCATCCTGCCGATCGTGCCGCTGACCGCGCGCGACCTGGGCGCTTCCGTGCCCATGGCCGCGCTGGTGATCGCGATGATCGGCATCGGCTCGCTGTTCAACAACATCCCGGCCTCGATGATCACCATGCGCTGGGGCGAGCGCTGGGCCATCGTCGCGGCGGGCGTGTGGAGCGGCCTTGGCATGCTCCTGTGCGTGCTGACCTCGCACCTGGGCCTGTTCGCCACGGGCTGCTTCATGGTGGGCATGTCGCAGGCGGTCTACAACCTCGCGCGCCAGAGCTACATGACCGAGGCGGTGCCCATCGAATACCGCGCGCGGGCGCTGTCGACGCTGGGCGGCGTCATGCGCATCGGCATGTTCGCGGGGCCTTTCCTCGCGGCTGCGGGCGTGCATGCGTTCGGACTGTGGGCCGCCTATGTGGTCGGCATTGTGGCGGTGATGGCGGCCGCGGCCATCGGCGCGCGCATCCCCGACCTGGAGGCGCCGCCGGTCCCGGCCGGGCAGGCGGCGCCCGCCTCGACCTCCATCGTCTCGACGCTGAGGGATCACCGCCGTGTGTTCCTCACGCTCGGCATCGGCGTGGTGCTGGTCAGCGCGGTGCGCGCTTCGCGCCAGGCCGTGATCCCGCTGTGGGCCGACCACCTGATGCTGGCGCCCTCGGTGGCCTCGCTGATCTATGGCCTGGCGGGCGGCATCGACATGCTGGTGTTCTATCCGGCCGGCAAGGTGATGGACCGGAAGGGCAGGCGCTGGGTCGCGGTGCCGTCGATGCTGATCATGGGGCTGGCGATGCTGCTGATGCCTCTCACGTCCGGCGTCGTGACGCTGTTGATCGCTTCGCTGGCGATCGGCTTCGGCAACGGCATCGGCTCGGGAATGATCATGACCTTGGGCGCCGACCACTCGCCGCGTCACGGGCGCGCGCACTTCCTCGGCATATGGCGTTTGATGTCCGATATCGGCTCTTCATGCGGGCCGGCATTGCTGTCTCTGTTGGCGGGTGGGCTGTCGCTTGCTGCGGGGATCGCGGTGACCGGGCTGATCGCCTTTGCTGCGGCGGGGATGCTGGGGTACTGGATTCCGCGGCATCCGCGTGCGGGTGGCAAGGGGCGGGGAGTGGCCCGGTAGTCCAGCAGCCGGCCGTTCGCAAGTGCAACCTACTTTCTTCTAGCCGTTCAGCACGAGAGAGCCCTGCGGATATTGCGCGCACATGAAGTCGACGAACGCCCTGACTTTAGGCGCAGGCAATCGCCTCGATGTGTGCAGGATCCAGAGCGCGACCTCCACACCTGAAACCATGCCCCACTGGACCAGTTCTCCGCGCGTCAATTGGTTCCACGCGATGGACTGCGGCATCAGGGCAGCGCCGGCGCCGGCGATCGCAGCGTCGCGAACCATCAGGAACGAAGAAAGTCTCAGCCGCGGGATCGGCTCCAGGACCAGGCGTCCCTCGTCGAGCGTCCAATTCCCGGCTTGAAAGCTCGTTGAAACGATGGCGGGGACCGGGCTGACCTTGCCTGGCTTCGGCATGGGCACAGAGGGCGCGGCCACGACCACCAGCCGGTCCTTGGCGAAGCACCGGCCCACGAGGCTGCTGTCCGGGGCCGGGTTGATCCGGATCGCGGCATCGAACTGCTCCTCGACAAGGTCGACCAGGCGATCGTCCGCCACCACTTCGCAGCTGACCTCCGGGTAAGCCGCGTAGAACTCGGCGGAGATGCGGCCCATCGCGAGCTGCGAGAAAAGCACCGGCGAAGCAATGCGCAAGCGCCCGCGCGGCACCGACAAGCCCTCGCGCGCCGACGTCATGGCGTCTGCCACTTCGTGCATCGGCCCTTCGGTGCGGTCCATCAGCATCTGCCCGGCTTCCGTGAGCTTGAGCCCGCGGGCGCTGCGCTCGATGAGGCGCACGCCGAGTTGCTCTTCCAGGTCGGCGATGCGCCGGGACAGCGTCGCCTTCGATCTGCCGCTCGCGCGGCTTGCCTTGCCGAGGCCGCCGTTCATTGCGACGAGTGCGAAGTCGCTCAGTGCGTTCAGGTCCATGGTGTTCCGTATTTGAAACGAGGTGTCTTCATTTTCGGGTCTTTGTTTTGCCAATGCAACGACTTATCTTCTCCCCATCGCAACTCAACTCAACTGGAGAAACTGAAATGACCACCATCACTCAACGCGCTGTACTGATCCGGACCTATGGCGGTGCTGCCGCTGCCGAGGTCGCCGAGATCGCGAGGCCCACGGCGGGGCAGGGCCAGGTCCTGGTCCGCGTCCGGGCCGCCGGCGTGAACGGCATCGACTGGAAGGTTCGTGAAGGCTTCGTCAAAGACGCTTTCCCGCTTCAACTGCCCGCTGTGCTGGGCATCGAGCTTGCAGGGGTTGTCGAAGCCCTTGGCGCTGAGGCCTCGCGTTTTCGCATCGGCGACCGCGTCATGGGTCCGCTCGGCGCCCTGGGTGCCTATGCCGAGTTCGTGGCGGTCGACGAAGCCAAGCTCGTGCGCACGCCGCAAGGCCTGGACGACGTGCATGCGGCCGCCATCCCGGTGGCGTCCGTGGCAGCCTGGCAAAGCCTGCATCACGCAGGTCCCATTGCCGCCGGCCAGCGAATCCTGATTCACGGCGCGGCGGGCGGGCTGGGCGGCTATGCGGTGCAGTACGCCAAGCAGGCGGGCGCCGAAGTCTTCGCAACGGCGTCGACCGCGCACGTCGAGTACGTGCGCAGCCTGGGCGCGGACCACGTCATCGACTACCGCACCGAACGCTTCGAATCGGTCGCGACCGACATCGACCTGGTGCTCGACTACGTCGGCGGCGAAGTGCTCGATCGCTCGTGGCAGGTGTTGAAGAAAGACGGCGCGATCGTCGGCACGTCCTCGCCGGACATCCTTGCACGCACGCCCGCCGGCCGGCGCGGACTGTGGTTCATGAACCAGCCGGACACCGCGCTTCTGGAGCGGCTCGCGGCGGAGATCGCCCAAGGCACGCTGATCTCGAAGCTCGACGAAGTCGTGGGCTTCGACGACATCCCCGCGGCCATCGAACGCAATCGCACCGACCCGCGCATCGGCAAGGTCGTTGCCGACTTCTCGCGCTGATCGACCTCGCTACCTCTTTCCCCCTTCAACCCGTTTCTTTCAACCACCTGGAGATTTCCATGAGCATTCTCATCACCGGTGCCACCGGCACCATCGGCTCCCTCGTCGTCCAAGGCCTGGCCAGTGCCGGCGCCGAAGTCAGCGCCTTCGTCCGCACGCCCGGAAAGCATAGCTTCCCGGCCGGCGTCAAGGAGGTCGTCGGCGACCTGACCGACGTGCCTTCGATGCGCGCGGCGCTCTCGTCGGTGCGCACGCTGTTCCTGCTGAACGCCGTCACGCCCGACGAAGTGACCCAGGCCCTCGTTGCGCTGAGCCTGGCGCGCGAGGCCGGCATCGAGCGCATCGTCTACCTGTCGGTCATCCATGCGGACAAGTTCACCGACGTGCCGCACTTCACCGGCAAGCACACGGTCGAGCGAATGATCGAGAGCCTCGACATTCCCGCGACCATCCTTCGGCCGGCCTACTTCATGCAGAACGAGCGCACCGTCCAGCAGGTGATCCAGGGCTACGGCGTCTACCCGATGCCGATCGGCTCGTCGGGCGTCGCAATGATCGATGCGCGAGACATCGCGGATGTCGCCGTCGCCGAACTGCTGCGCCGCGACCGCGCGCCCGCACCGTTGCCGCGCGTGATGCTCGAGCTGGTCGGGCCCGAGCTGTTGACTGGAGAGTCGGTGGCCAAGGCCTGGAGTGCCGCGCTCGGTCGCGAAGTGACTTACGGCGGCGATGACGTGGCGGCCTTCGAGGCACAGATGGCCTCATTGGGACCGTCCTGGCTTGCCTACGACATGCGCCTGATGATGGCGGGAATCCAGAAGTTCGGCATGCACGGCGCGGAAGGCGCGGCGGATCGCCTGCAGGCCATCCTCGGGCGCCCCCTGCGCAAGTACACCGACTTCGTCAAGGAGACCGTTGCCGCATCGTAGGCGGCGCGATTCCGCCGCTTTTGAGCACCGGGGCGATGTGGGAAGCGTCGCCCTGGATTCACCCCTCAACCGGACCGCTTTCCCGCCGTGTTGTGCAGCGAGCCATGCACATGCCCCGCGTGCTGCCCGAAGGCCTCGGGTGCGAGCGTGGCGGTGTCCAGTTCCTGAAGAATGCCGCAGGCGTTCGCGGACTCGGGCCCGCCGCACTGCAGGCGCAGCGCCTTCAATTGCTTCTCGAGGGTCTTCAGTTCGGAGATGCGCGCTGCCACGTGGCCGATGTGGTCGTCCAGCAGCTGGTTGACCTGGCCGCAGTCGTCCTGCGGCGCGTCGCGGAATTTCAGCAGGCTGCGGATTTCGTCGAGCGTCATGTCCAGCGAGCGGCAGCGCCGGATGAAGCCCAGGCGCTGGGCGTGCTCGTCGTCATAGATGCGGTAATTGCCATCGGTGCGCGCGGGCTCGGGCAGCAGCTGCTCACGCTCGTAGTACCGGATGGTTTCGACCGGCGTGTTCGCGGCCTTGGCCAGTTCACCGATTTTCATGATGCGGCAAATCCGAAGTGAAGGAATTCTGCGTTTGACTCTACACCTGCTTCAGGGTTTCCAATGGACTTCATGACGAACCAGAACGCCCTGAAGCCGGTGACACCAGCCCTTGATCAAGACCACGACCATGGTCACGACCGCTCGCATGGCCACGCGCATGCCCATGCCGAAACAAGCTGCTGCGGCAGCCCGGTCTGCGGTTCGTCGCCTGCCGTGGACACCGCCGACATCCCCAAGGGCGCCTTGCTCTTTCGCATTCCCACGATGGACTGTGCGGTCGAAGAATCCGAAATCCGGCGCGCGCTCGAGCCGGTTGCCGGCATCCAGGGGCTGCGCTTTCGCCTCCGCGAGCGCACCATGGCCATCACGGCCGACGATGGCGCGCTGCCCCAGGCGCTCGATGCGATCCGCAAGGCAGGCTTCAAGCCCGAGCCTGTCGGAGACACGGCCGCCCCGGCCGCCCCTGCGCGTATCGCGGGAATGAGCACCGGCCTCGCGCGACTCGTCGCCGCGCTGGTGCTGGCGATCGCGGCCGAGTCGATCTCTTTCCTGGCCCTCGAGGGCAAGGGCTTCATGGCCGCCGAAATGGTGCTCGCGCTCGCAGCCATCGGCCTGGCCGGCCTCGACACCTACAAGAAGGGTTTCGGCGCACTGGTGCGCGGCCGCCTCAACATCAACGCGCTGATGGCCGTCGCCGTGACCGGCGCCTTCGTCATCGGCCAGTGGCCCGAGGCGGCGATGGTGATGGCGCTCTACGCGATTGCCGAACTGATCGAAGCCCGTGCCGTGGACCGTGCCCGCAATGCGATCCAGGGTCTGCTTGCGCTCGCGCCCGAGCAGGCCGAGGTGAGGCAGCCCGACGGCAGCTGGCAGACCGTGATGGCCGATGCGGTGCCGCTCGACGCCATCGCCCGCATCCGACCCGGCGAGCGCGTGCCGCTCGACGGCGTGGTGACCGCGGGCCTGAGCGCCATCGACCAGGCGCCGGTCACGGGCGAGAGCATCCCGGTCGACAAGACCGTGGGCGACCCGGTCTTCGCGGGCACCATCAACCAGACGGCCGCGCTGGAGTTTCGCGTGACGGCGGTGGCGGCCAACACCACGCTCGCGCGCATCATCCACGCGGTCGAAGAGGCGCAGGGCACGCGCGCGCCCACGCAGCGGTTCGTCGACAAATTCGCCGCCGTCTACACGCCCACGGTGTTCGTGCTGGCGCTGGCGATCGCGCTGTTCACGCCCCTGTTCATGGACTGGACCTGGCTGCAGGCCCTCTACAAGGCGCTGGTGCTGCTGGTCATTGCCTGCCCGTGCGCGCTGGTGATCTCGACACCGGTCACGGTGGTGAGCGCGCTCGCATCGGCGGCGCGGCGCGGCATCCTGATCAAGGGCGGCACCTACCTTGAAGAGGCGCGCAAGCTGAAGGCGGTGGCGCTCGACAAGACGGGCACCATCACGGAAGGCAAGCCGAAGCTGGTCGAATCGACGCTGCTCGATGCATCGGGCAACGAGGCGGCGGTGTTCGCGATGGCCGCGAGCATCGCGGGCCGTTCGGACCATCCGGTGTCCAAGGCCATCGCCGAAGGCCTGAAGGGCGACCGCGCAGAGGTCGGCGACTTCACCGCGTTGCCGGGCCGCGGCGTGCAGGCTGTGCTGGCAGGACAGAGCTACATGCTCGGCAACCACCGCCTGATCGAAGAGAAGGGCCTCTGCACGCCGGCGCTCGAAGCCGAACTCAAGCGCCACGAGGAAGCGGGTCGCACTGTGACGCTGCTCGCATCGAGTAAGGCGGTGCTCGCGCTCTTCGCCGTCGCCGACACGATCAAGGAATCGTCGCAAGCCGCGGTGGCCGAGCTGCGCGCCCTGGGCGTCGTGCCCGTGATGCTCACCGGCGACAACGCCGCAACCGCCAGGACCATCGGTGCCCACGCCGGCATCGAGGACGTGCGCGGCAACCTGCTGCCCGAGGAAAAGCTCGGCGCCATCAAGGCCATGCAGGAGCGCTACGGCGCAGTGGCGATGACCGGCGACGGCATCAACGACGCACCGGCGCTGGCGCAGGCCGACATCGGCTTCGCCATGGGCGGCGCGGGCACCGACACGGCGATGGAAGCCGCCGACGTGGTCATCATGAACGACGACCTGCGCCGCATCCCCGAGACCATCCGCCTCTCGCGCCGCGCGCATGCGGTGCTGTGGCAGAACATCACGCTGGCGCTCGGCATCAAGGGCGTGTTCTTCGTGCTCGCGGTGTTCGGCAGCGCGACCATGTGGATGGCGGTGTTCGCGGACATGGGGGCGAGCCTCTTGGTGGTGGCGAATGGGCTGCGGTTGATGCGAAGCGAGAAGACCGGAGGCTGAGGCTACCAACGCGCAGCCCACGTTTCCAACGGCACACGCGCCGCATTGCACACATAGCTCACCGCGTGGTACCAACCCGCGATCATCATCAGCTCGATCAGCTGCGCGTGGCTCCAGTGCGCGTTCAATGCGTCCCAGAGCGCATCGTCGACATGGCTCGTGTCGTGCAACTGATCGACGAGCCGCACCAGCAGCCGGTCGCGCGGTGCGAGGAGTTCAACGTCTTCGTCCACCGACACCATCACGCGCCGGTCGACTGCGTTGAACCCTGCCGCATCGGCGAAGGCTGCAACGTGCACGCCCCATTCGTACTCGGCACCGCAGCGGGCGCAGGCGCGCGTGATCACCACCTCGCGGTCGCGCAGGTTCACGGCGGCGTTGCGGCCCAGCAGATAGCGGCCCAGGCCCAGCGTCCGCTCGGCGAGTTCCGGGTTGATGGCGAGCACGCGAAAGAGCGCGAGTATCTCGGGCCTTCCGGGCGGGTTCATCCGCGCCAGCAAGTCGGCGATCGGTTCGGGGAAGGGCGCTTCGAGCGGGGGAATGCGAGGCGTGCGAGCGCTTTGCAAGGCGGCGGTCGTCATGGGCGGGTCCTTTGTAGAATGCGTTGAGATCGCTACGAAAAGCGTAGCGATTCGGCGCAGTCTATCGCTACGCAATCCGTAGCGCAATGGCGGCCGTTCGATCACCGGAAGCAGGACATGGAAAACGAAGAAGCATCGACCTCGCCGCCCGCGGCCACCGCAGCGCGGCGGCCCATCATGCAGCTGCTGGAGCAACTGGGCCGCAAGGGCACGCTGCGTATCCTCTGGGAGCTGCGCGACGGCCTGCCGCAGAGCTTCAGGGCGTTGCGGATGAGCACGGACCAGATGTCGCCCTCGGTGCTGAACGACCGGCTCAAGGAGCTGCGCGCGGCCGGGGTCGTCGAACTCTCGGGCACGGGCTACCTGCTCACCGAGGCGGGCGGCGAACTCGTCAAGCGGCTGACACCGCTCAACCAGTGGGCCAACCGCTGGATCGCGCCGGGCGAAGAGAACTAACATCGGGCGCTTCTTTCCCTCGCCCGGTCCGTCCATGCCAGTCACCACCCTGCTGCTGCAACTCGTCGTCATCCTCACCACAGCGCGCATTTGCGGCTGGGTGCTGCGCTACCTGGGGCAGCCCAGCGTGGTGGGCGAGATGGCCGCGGGCCTGATGCTCGGGCCGGCGGTGATGGGCGCGCTCTTCCCCTCGCTGCATGCGCAGCTGTTCGCCAAGGATCTGCTGCAGGGGCTCTCGTCGCTGTCGACCGTGGGGCTGGTGCTGTTCATGTTCGTCGTCGGGCTGGAGCTGCGGTCCTCGCAGAACATGCGCTCGCAACTCAAGGCGGCCGGTGCCGTGGGCGTGCTCAGCGTGATCGTGCCGCTGGCGCTGGGCCTGGCGATCTCGCCCACGCTGTATCCCGCGCTCGCACCGGCCGGCGTGGCGTTCTGGCCCTTCGCGCTCTTCATGGCGGCGGCGCTGTCGATCACGGCCTTTCCCGTCATGGCGCGCATCCTGAAAGACCGCGGCATGACGCGCACCCCGTTCGGCCAGCTCTCGCTGAGCGCCGCGGCGGTGGTCGATGTGTTCGCCTGGATCCTGCTGGCCTTCGTGGTGGCCATGGTGGGTGCGGGCGAGGGCTACACGGGCCTCATCAAGATCACGGTCGGCGTGGTGGTGATGCTGGCCTTCCTGTTCTTCGGGCTGAAGCCGGCCTTTGCCTGGCTGCTGCGCGTGAAGGCGCCCGATGGCGAGCCGTCGACCACGGTGATGGCCTCGCTGATGATCGGCCTCCTGGTCACCGCGCTGCTCACTGAATGGCTGCACCTGCACGCGGTGTTCGGCGCCTTCCTGTTCGGCGCCTGCCTGCCGCGCGACGACCGCCTCTTGCGTTCGCTGAGCGAGCGCATCGAGCCCATCTCCATCGTCGTGCTGATGCCGCTCTTCTTCGCGCTCGCCGGGCTGGGCACCACCGCCAGTGCATTCACCGGCACGAGCCTCGGCGCGATGCTGCTGATCATCGGCGTGGCCACCGTCGGCAAGATCGCCGGCGGCGCGGCCGGTGCCCGCATGGCGGGCTACAGCTGGCGCGACAGCATGGCCACCGGCTCGCTGATGAATGCGCGCGGGCTGATGGAGCTGATCGTCATCAAGATCGGCTTCGACGTGGGCCTGATCGGTCCCGAGCTGTTCACGATGCTGCTGGTGATGGCGCTCGCCACCACCGCGATGACCGGGCCGCTGATGACGCTGTGCATCGGCCGCAAGACGAAGACGGCTGCCGATGCGGGGGCCCCGGCCGAAGCCGAGGCGCACGCCAAGCCCTGAGCACGCCGGCTTGCGCTGGCCTCAGCCCTTGCGGCGCACGGTGAAGCCGATGCGCGTTTCTCCACCCTCGCTCGATGCGAACACGCGCCCGCCGTGCATGCGCGCGATGGCCTCGACGATGGCAAGGCCCAGACCGTGGTGCCGGGTCGAGCCGTCTCGCGCCTGCGCCGCGCGATAGAAGCGCTCGAACAGGCGAGGGAGCGCAGCCGGATCGATCGGCTCGCCGCGGTTGACGACCGAGAGGGTGAATCCGTCGTCGTCCTGCGCGAACTCGATGCGGATCGTCGAAGCCGGCGCGGCAAAGCGGATCGCATTGCCCAGCAGGTTGGAGAGCGCGCGGCGGACCAGCGCGGCGTCCACGTCCGCCATCGCGTCGCCGGCCACTTCGGCCTTCAGCCCCGCCTCGTCGAGCATCGCGTCGTAGAAGTCGATCACGTCGCGCGCCTGCGCCGCCAGGCTCACGACGGCGCGCGAGCGCGTCGAGGTGCCGCGGTCGGCCTTCGAGAGAAACAGCATGTCGGTGACGATGCCCGAGAGCCGGCCGATCTCCTCGAGGTTGGAGGCCAGCACGCCCTGCAGCTCCTCGTTGGAGCGTTGCCGCGCGAGCGCGAGTTCGGTCGAGCCGATCAGGTTGGCGAGCGGCGTGCGCAGTTCGTGCGCCACGTCGGCGTTGAAGGATTCGAGCTGCACGTAGGCGCGCTGCACCCGCAGCAGCAGCGCGTTGAACTGCGTGATCCAGGGGCGGAGTTCCTCGGCGAAAGCCAGCGCATCGATCGGCTGGTCGGCCTTGTCCGGCGCCATGGCCGCAGTTCGGTCGGCCAGCGCCTTCAGCGGACGCAAGCCGCGCCGCACGAGCCACATGCCGGTGAGCGACACCAGCGCGGTGCCCAGCACCACGGCGCCGAGCAGCGTCCATGCGAGCCGCTCGAGCAGCCGCGCTTCCTGCGCCACATTCACGCCGAGCTGCACCTGCAGCTGCGTTGTCAGGCCATCCTGCTGCCAGGGCACCGTCAAGGCGTGTTGCAGCCAGCGGCCACCGGCCGAGGGCCGGGATTGAAAGAGCACCTTGCCTGCATGCGAGATCGTCAGGCTCACGTCGTCCTGCATCGAGAAGAAGTCGTCGAGCTTGTGCTTGAGGAAGACGAGGTCGCCGCCTTTCTCCGCTTCCTTCAGCAGGTGCTGCACCAGCACTGCTTTCTGGTCGAGCTCGTCCTCCTGCTTCTGGCCGAAGTTCCAGGCCGTCACGAGGTAGATGGCGAGGCAGATCACGCTGAGCCCGAACAGCGTCTGCGCAGCGATCCAGAGCGAGAGCCGGCGCTGGATCGAGTTCGCCCGCGGCCGGGGGTTCATGCCCAGGAGCGGTCTTCCAGCACGTAGCCCATGCCGCGCACGGTGTGCAGCAGCTTCACTTCGAACGGATCGTCGATCTTGCTGCGCAGGCGCCGGATGGCCACTTCCACCACGTTGGTGTCGCTGTCGAAGTTCATGTCCCACACCTGCTCGGCGAGCGTGGTGCGCGAGAGGATCTGGCCGCGCCGGCGCAGCAGCACCACCAGCAGCGTGAACTCTTTCGCCGTGAGGTCGAGCCGCGCGCGGTTGCGAAACACCTTGCGGCTCGCCATGTCGAGTTCCAGGTCGGCCAGGCGCAGCACGGTCGAGTCCTGCGCCTGCCCGCGCCGCAGCAGTGCCTGCACGCGCGCCAGCAGCTCGGAGAAAGAGAAGGGCTTGACGAGGTAGTCGTCGGCGCCTTGCTGCAGGCCCTGCACGCGGTCTTCGACCTTGTCGCGCGCGGTGAGCACCAGCACGGGCACGTTCTTAGTGCGGCGTATGGCCTGCAGAACAGCGAATCCGTCGATGCCGGGGAGCATCACATCGAGCAGGACCAGCGCGTAGTCTCCCTCGGTGGCGAGGTAACGGCCTTCGATGCCGTCGCGGGCTATGTCGACGACATAACCGTTTTCCTCCAGCCCCTTTTTCAGGTAGTCGCCCAGTTTGGGTTCGTCTTCGATCACAAGAATTCGCATCATTGGAATCGTACCCAATACCTCTCAAAACACTGGTTACGATTTAGTAATCCTATTGACGGACAAAGCCGCGCCGTCGAGTCGTACATTGCGCCGGGCCCTTCAATCGCAGGGCCTTTAAGCCAGGGGTTTCACGCCCCGTCGATATACTTTTTGGCTCATGCGTCGCTGGCTCCTCATCTTTCTGCTGCTCTTGCTTCCGTTCCAGCTCAGCTGGGCGGCGTCGGCCGCCTACTGCCAGCACGAGCGGGACACGCAGCCCGAGCACTGGGGCCACCACCAGGACGAGCCCAACAGCACCGACCGCACGCACAACGCAGGCGGTGCGAAGCAAGACACCAGCACGCAGCCGAACGGCGCGGTCGGTCACTGCATCGTCAGCCACTTCGGCGTTGCGCAGCACGTGGACATGGCGACTGGCAATGCCGTCAGCGCGCTGCAGTTGCCCCAGGTGCTCCACGCCCGATCGGAAGAGCGTTTCGTTTCCCACGTGTCTGAAGTTCCTGTGCGGCCCGCACGGCCTCTCGCCCTCTGATTCGGCGAGAGAACAACCCCACCACTGATCTCCTTCATCAGCTGAGCTCTCGCCGAATTCGTCCGTCCGTTGTTTCGCAACCCAGGAGAATTCGATGCGCACGCTCTTCGTGCCGCTGGCCGTGCTGGCCTTGGCGGTACCCCCGGCCTATTCCCAAACGCCACAAACGCCACAGACGCAGTCGCAAGCCGCTGTCGCCCCTCTGTCTTCCTCATCCCGCCTGGCCGCGCGAACGCTGGAGCCCGCGGGGCCGCTGACCCTTCGCAGCGCCGTCGCGATGGTGCTGCAGTCCAACCCCAGCCTCGCTGCGGCCTCGCGGGAGCAAGAGGCCACCGAGGGCGCCGTCGTCCAGGCCGGCGCCTGGCCCAACCCGGTGCTCGGCGCGCAGCTGGAAGACCTGCGCCGCGACAACCGCACCACCACGCTGCAGCTGAGCCAGCCGATCGAGTTGGGCGGCAAGCGTGCGGCCCGCGTGACGGCCGCCGAGCGCGCGCGCGACCAGGCCGCGTCGGCGCTCGCTGCACGACGCTCGGAGTTGCGCGCATCGACCGTCACGCTGTTCTTCGACGTGCTGACCGCGCAGGAGCGCCTGCGGCTCGCGCAGGATTCCGTCGGCCTCGCGCAGACCGCGACCAAGGCCGCCGCCAACCGCGTCATGGCCGGCAAGGTCTCGCCGCTGGAGGAAACCCGCGCGCGTGTGGCCGAGGCGGGTGTGCGCGTCGAGCTGCTGCAAGCCGAGGGCACGCTGCGTTCGGCTCGCCAGCAATTGGCGGCGCTGTGGGGCAACCCGGCGCCGCGCTTCACGCAGGTGGAGGGCGCGGTCGATCAACTGCCGACGCTGGCTTCGGCACAGGACGTCGAAGGCCGGCTCTTCGCGGCGCCCGTGCTGCGGCAGGCGCGGCTTGAAGTCGAGCGGCGCGAGGCGCTCACCAGCCTGGAGCAGGCCAAGCGCATCCCCGACATCACCGTGTCGCTCGGCGCCAAGCGCGTGCCGGCGTCCACCGACACCGAAGGTGCGAGCAGCCGCCGCAACCAGGTCGTCGTCGGCCTCTCGGTGCTGCTGCCGATCTTCGACACCAACCGCGGCAACCTCGCTGAAGCATTGAGCCGCGAGGAGAAGGCGCGCGACGACCTCTCCTCGGCCGAACTGCAGCTGGGCGCCGATGTGGCGCAGGCCACCGAGCGCCTGCGTTCGGCGCGCGCCACGGCCGAGACGCTGCAGCGCGATGCGCTTCCCGGCGCCGAGACCGCCTACAGGGCCGCGACCAAGGGCTTCGAGCTGGGCAAGTTCAGCTTTCTCGAAGCGCTCGATGCGCAGCGCACGCTGTTCCAGGTGCGCAACCAGTACCTCGTTGCGCTGGCCGATGCGCACCGCGCGGCCGGCGAACTCGACCGCCTGCTCGGCACCGATGGCGAAGAAACCCTGCACGCGACGCCCGTCGCGCGCTGACACGGACACCCAGGATCATGAGCACAGAAGAACGCAAGACCTTCGCCGAGCGCATCGGCAAGAAGCAGTGGATGGCCATCGTGGCCGTCCTGGTCGTGGGCCTCGCGGTGGGCGCACTCATCCTGCGCACTGCACCGGCCAAGCCCGAGGCGGCCGGGCATTCGGAAGCCGGGGGGCATGCCGATGGCGAGCACCACGAGGAAGGAAAGGCCGAAGGCAAGGACCATGGCCATGACCACGGCCATGAAGAGGCCAAGGGCCATGGCGACAAGGAGCACCACGGCGAGGAGCCCAGGGAGAAGGGTGCTCCCGGCGAAGCGAAGGCCGAATCGACCGCGCACAAGGAAGACGAGGAAAAGATCCCCTTCACCGAAGAGCAGGTCAAGGCGGCCGGCATGGCGATCGAAAGCGCCGGCCCCGCGCGCATCAAGACCTCGCTGCAGCTGCCCGGCGAGATCAAGTTCAACGAAGACCGCACGGCCCACGTGGTGCCGCGCGTGGCGGGCGTGGTCGACAGCGTTTCGGCCAACCTGGGCCAGGAGGTCAAGCGCGGGCAGGTGCTCGCGGTGCTCTCGAGCCCTGGGCTCTCGGAGCAGCGCAGCGCGCTGCAGTCGGCGCAGCGCCGGCTGGAACTGGCCCGCACCACCTACGAGCGCGAGAAGAAACTCTGGGAAGAAAAGATCTCGCCCCAGCAGGACTACCTGCAGGCCCAGCAGGCCATGCAGGAAGCGCAGATCGCGGTGGCCAATGCCAACCAGAAGCTGCTGGCGCTCGGCGCCACGCCAGGTTCGCCCGCGCTCGGCCGCTACGAGCTGCGCGCGCCCTTCGACGGCATGGTGGTCGAGAAGCACATCTCGCTCGGCGAGTCGGTGGGAGAAGCCGTCAACGTGTTCACCATCTCCGATCTCTCGACCGTGTGGGCAGAGATCAGCGTGGCCGCCGGCAACCTGAACCTGGTGCGCATCGGCGAGCCGGTGACCATCCGCTCGACCGCGTTCGATCAGACCGCGAGCGGCACCGTGTCGTACGTGGGCTCGCTCATCGGCGCGCAAACGCGCACCGCCACCGCGCGCGTCACGCTGACCAATCCGCAGCGCGTGTGGCGCCCGGGCCTGTTCGTGAACGTGGAGCTGGTTTCATCTGAGGCGGATGCGCCCGTCACCGTGTCGGCCGATGCGGTGCAGACGGTTGAAGAGAAACCCACCGTCTTCCTCAAGGTGCCCGGCGGCTTCCTGCCGCAGCATGTGCAGACCGGCCGCAGCGACGGCAAACGCATCGAGATCGTGGGCGGCCTGAAGCCCGGCGCGGCCTATGCCGCGAGCGGCAGCTTCGTCATCAAGTCGCAGCAGGGCAAGAGCTCCGCCACGCACACCCACTGAGGACGCCGCATGTTCGAACGAATCATCGGGTTCTCCATCGCGCAGCGCTGGCTGGTGCTGCTCGCCGTGCTCGGCATGGCCGCACTCGGCGTCTTCAGCTACCAGAAGCTGCCCATCGACGCGGTGCCCGACATCACCAACGTGCAGGTGCAGATCAACACCTCTGCACCCGGCTATTCGCCGCTCGAAGCCGAGCAGCGCGTGACCTATCCCATCGAGACGGTGATGGCGGGCCTGCCGGGCCTGCAGCAGACCCGCTCGCTCTCGCGCTACGGCCTTTCGCAAGTGACGGTGATCTTCGAGGACGGCACCGACATCTACTTCGCGCGGCAGCTGGTGAACGAGCGCATCCAGTCCGCGCGCGAGCGCATGCCCGGCGGCATCTCGCCGGTGATCGGGCCGATCTCGACGGGCCTCGGCGAAATCTACCTCTGGACGGTGGAAGCGGAAGAGGGCGCGAAGAAGCCCGACGGCAAGCCCTACACGCCCACCGACCTGCGCGAGATCCAGGACTGGATCATCAAGCCGCAACTTCGCAACGTGAAGGGCGTGACAGAGATCAACTCCATCGGCGGCTACGACAAGGAATACCAGATCGCGCCCGACCCCGCGAAGCTCCTGACGCACGGCCTCACGATGACCGACCTGGTCACCGCGCTGGAACGCAACAACGCCAACGTGGGTGCGGGCTATATCGAGAAGCGCGGCGAGCAGTACCTCATCCGTGCGCCGGGACAGGTGAAGTCGGTGGAAGACATCGGCAATGTGATCCTCGGCAATGCCGGCGGCATTCCGCTGCGCGTGCAGGACGTGGCCGAGGTCGGCATCGGCCAGGAGCTGCGCACGGGTGCCGCCACCGACAACGGCCGCGAAGTGGTGCTGGGCACCGTCTTCATGCTGATCGGCGAGAACAGCCGCACCGTGTCGCAAGCCGTCGACAAGAAGATGCAGGAGGTCAACCGCACGCTGCCCGCGGGCGTGAAGGCGGTGACGGTGTACGACCGCACGGTGCTGGTCGACAAGGCCATCGCCACGGTGAAGAAGAACCTCTTCGAGGGCGCGGTGCTGGTCATCGCGATCCTCTTTCTCTTTCTCGGCAACATCCGCGCGGCGTTGATCACCGCGCTGGTGATTCCGCTGTCGATGCTCTTCACCTTCACCGGCATGGTGAACCAGAAGGTCAGCGCCAACCTCATGAGCCTGGGCGCGCTGGACTTCGGGATCATCATCGACGGGGCGGTGGTGATCGTGGAGAACTGCGTGCGAAGGCTCGCGCATGCGCAGGCCAAACACGGCCGGCCGCTCACGCGCAGCGAGCGCTTTCATGAAGTGTTCGCCGCCTCGCAGGAAGCGCGGCGCCCGCTGCTGTTCGGGCAGTTGATCATCATGATCGTGTACCTGCCGATCTTTGCGCTCACGGGCGTGGAGGGGAAGCTCTTCCACCCGATGGCCTTCACCGTGGTGATCGCGCTGGTGGGCGCGATGATTTTGTCGATCACCTTCATTCCCGCTGCCGTGGCGCTCTTCATCGGCAACAAGGTGAGCGAGAAGGAAAACCGCTTGATGGTATGGGCCAAGCGTGGCTATGAACCGCTGCTCGCGCGCGTGATGACGGCCAAGCCGCTGGTCATCACCACGGCCGTGGTGGCGGTCCTTCTCTCGGGCCTGCTGGCCACGCGGCTGGGCACGGAGTTCGTGCCCAGCCTGAGCGAGGGCGACTTCGCGATCCAGGCGCTGCGCATTCCGGGCACCAGTCTTACCCAGTCGGTGGAGATGCAGAAACAGCTCGAACGCACGCTCAAGGCGAAGTTTCCGGAGATCGAGCGCGTGTTCGCACGCACCGGCACGGCCGAGATCGCATCGGACCCGATGCCGCCGAACATCTCCGACGGCTACATCATGTTGAAGCCCGAGAGCGAGTGGCCCGCGCCGAAACGCACGCGCGCCGAGTTGCTGACGGCGGTGCAGGAAGAAGTCGAGAAGCTGCCAGGCAACAACTACGAGTTCTCGCAGCCGATCCAGCTGCGCTTCAACGAGCTGATCTCCGGTGTGCGCAGCGACGTGGCCGTGAAGATCTTCGGCGACGACATGGCGGTGCTCGACAAGACCGCGGCCGAGGTGTCGAAGGTGCTTTCGGGCATCTCCGGTGCGGCCGAAGTGAAGGTCGAGCAGACCACGGGCCTGCCGATGCTCACGGTGAACATCGACCGCCAGAAGACCGCACGCTACGGCCTGAACGTGGGCGACGTGCAGGACGCGATCTCCATCGCGGTCGGTGGCCGCGAAGCGGGCACGCTGTTCGACGGCGACCGGCGCTTCGACATCCTCGTGCGCCTGCCCGAGAACCTGCGCACGGACCTGGAGGCGATCAAGCGGCTGCCGGTCGCGCTGCCCAAGGGCGCGGGCTCGGAAGGTCAGCGCACCAGCTTCATTCCGCTCGGCGAAGTCGCCACGCTGGAGCTCGCGCCGGGGCCGAACCAGGTGAGCCGCGAGAACGGCAAGCGCCGCATCGTGGTGAGTGCCAACGTGCGCGGCCGCGACCTCGGCTCCTTCGTGGCCGAGGCGGAGGAGGCGATGCGCAAGGTGACCATTCCCACCGGCTACTGGACCGTGTGGGGCGGCCAGTACGAGAACCTGGCCTCGGCCACACAGCGGCTGCAGGTGGTGGTGCCGGTGTCGCTGCTCTTGGTGTTCACGCTGCTGTTCGCGATGTTCGGCAACCTGAAGGACGGCCTGCTGGTGTTCACCGGCATCCCATTCGCGCTCACCGGCGGCATCGTGGCGCTGTGGATGCGCGGCATCCCGCTGTCGATCTCGGCGGCGGTGGGCTTCATCGCACTCTCGGGTGTGGCGGTGCTCAACGGGCTGGTGATGATCTCCTTCATCCGCAACCTGCGCGAAGGCGGCCTGCCGCTCGACGAGGCGATCCGCGAAGGCGCGCTCACCCGGCTGCGGCCGGTGCTGATGACCGCGCTGGTGGCGTCGCTGGGCTTCGTGCCGATGGCGATTGCCACCGGCACCGGTGCCGAGGTGCAGCGCCCGCTGGCGACGGTGGTGATTGGCGGTATCCTGTCCTCGACCGCCTTGACGCTGCTGGTGCTTCCGCTGCTCTATCGCATCGCCCACCGGCGCGATGAAGACGAAGAACTGCAGGACGCCCGTGAGCGGCGCCACGGCGCACCGCTCGATCCTTCTTCAGGTTCTCAATGACATGCGTGCCGCTATTTACTACTTGCTGATGCTCCTGCTCGGATTTGCCTGCTACAAATTCGGGCAAAACTTGCTTCGGAAACCGCGTTGGAATGAGAACGGCGAGCGCACCGAAGGACTTGCAGGGCCGGTCGGACTGCTCATGATTGCCGGCATGGCCTGCTACCTCCTGTTTGCGTTTCTGCGCGCGCTGGTTCGGGGTGAGGTGCCTTGCGTCGGCAAGGCTTGCAGGAATCAGATCTACACCCTGGCGGCAAACGCCGGCGATTACTGGGCCAACATGTTTACCCTCGCGTGGCTGGTGCTTGGCCTGAGCTATGCGGTCTATGTGACGCTCAAGATCTGGTTCCGAGAGTAGCGCCGGGAGGGGCGTCGAACTGCGATGGGGGCGGGTGACCTCCGTTCGCAACGGTGGCGTGTCCGACTTCAGTCGGGCCGATGTAGCCAGTTGCAGCTGGGTCACCGCGAGTCCGAAGCGGTCTTGCTCTTCGCCAAACCGGACGCTCAGCGCCCTTGTCATTGAACGGATGGGAGGGCCGTCACCCACGGTCGCGTGATCTTCGGCGGGTTTTCGGACTCGGTGTCACAAACGCCCCCCACTGGACGTCTTGCTTGCATGGACGCCCATGGGGGGCGTACCTTTTTGACCCCTATCACCGAGGAATCGACCATGAAGATCGTCATCATCGGAGGCTCCGGCCTCATCGGCTCCAAGCTTTCTGCCCTGTTGCGCCACGCCGGCCACGAGGTCAACGCGGCTTCACCCTCCACGGGCGTCAACACGCTCACCGGCGAAGGCCTGAAGGAGGCCTTGGACGGCGCCCAGGTCGTCGTCGACGTGGCGAATTCGCCCTCGTTCGAGGACGAGCCTGCGCTGCATTTCTTCGATACCGCGGGGCGCAACCTCCTTGCCGCCGAAGCAGAGGCCGGCGTGGCGCATCACATCGCGCTGTCGGTGGTCGGCACCGATCGCCTGCTGGCCAGCGGCTATTTCCGTGCCAAGCAGCGGCAGGAAGAGCTGATCGAGGCCTCGCCCGTGCCCTGGACCATCGTGCAGGCCACGCAGTTCTTCGAGTTCGTGGCCGGCATCGCCGACGGGAGCGTGCGGAGCGGCGAAGTGCGGCTCTCGAATGCGTTGATACAGCCGATGGCGGCGGATGACGTTGCCGCCGCGCTGGCCGCGGTGGTGGCCGAGCCGCCCGCGAAAGGGCGCATCGAGATCGCGGGGCCGGAGGCGCTGCCGCTCGACGCCCTGGTGCGCCGCCTGTTCGCAGCGACCGGCGACAAGCGGCCGGTCGTCACCGATGCAGAGGCCAGCTACTTCGGCGTGCAGCTCGACGACCGCTCGCTGACGCCCGGCACCGCCCCGCGCCTCGGGACCACCCGCTTCGCGGACTGGCTGGCGCAGCGCGCGCGAGCCTGAGCCCTCGACCCCCCGCCTTTTTAAAAAGGAGCTCAGCTGACCCCGGGCCAGACCTTCTACGAAGGCCCGAACGACATCCACACCGTAGGTCGCAACGCCAGCAAGACCAAGCCTGCGAAGTTCCTGGTGACGATGGTCAAGGACAAGGGCGCGCCGTTGCTCACGCTGGTGAAGTAACGCACGGCGCCGCATGGCGCTGTGAATGGGCACTCAGACCAGGCCGCGGGCCTTCAGGAGGGTCCAGCGCCCGGGCGCGACGGCGGCTTTCATGGCCTTCAGCGGATCGATCTCGCCGGTGTTGTCCGCATGCGCGACGACGAAATCGTCGCTCGTGTTCAGCATGGCGTGCGCGGCGGGTGCGTTGAAATGCGCTGCCAGGTTCTTCAGCACGCGCATTGCAGAGACTGTGCTTTGGCGCAGGTCCATCAACTGGTTGTGCAGCAGGCAGGCTTCTTTCAGTGCCGCATCGTCGAACCAGAGCTCGTGTGCATCGCCTTGCACTTCGCGGATTTCGTCGGGCGCCCAGAGGTAGTAGCCCACGTCTTCGCCGGCTTCCAGCACCGACCGCCGGTACGGCTCGCGGCCCCACACCAGGAACGGTGGCCACGCGGCGCCGAAGTCTTCCTGGGTGTAGCAGATCAGCAGGCAGTAGATTGCTTCGTCCAAGGGGATCTGCGCCAGCGCGCGCGTGATCGCTTCGGTGAGCAAACTCTCGACCCGGGCCGCGACCGTGGCCAGCGTCTCGCCCTTGCGCGGGCGGCGGTAGCTCAGCCGGGTCTGGCCGCTGGGCGTGCCATCGTCTTCGAGGTATTCGAGCGTGATGGTGTCGAGCCGTGCCGCTTCGTCGTAACGATAGACATGTTGGCAGAGCCAGGTCTTCCGGCTCTCGGCCCAGTTGGACATGACGGCGCGCTGCAGTTGGCCGTTCTCCCACACATAGTTCGTGTCGACGCCCTCGCGGCCACGGCTGATGTGTTGCGAATCCAGCAGGCCGTCGGCGGGGCGATACCGGTATTGATGGACAGAGACGAGCCAGGGTGCGCCTTCGTGCACCTCCAGCTGCAGGCCGGTACGCCGGTCGGCTTCGTGCAGCCAGGCGGTGACGCGGCCCCGGCTTTGGCGCTGCAGCATCAACCGGCCTGCGGCGTCGAAGCCGTGATGGACGTGACGCTCGGGGTCTGCCTTGTCGTCGGCCAGCCACTTGGGCGCGGGGCCGCCGTACTGCTCGCGCATGAAGGGAGCGCTCTCGCCCATCGACTCGGTGGCCCAGCGCCACGACACGGCGTGTGCGGTGCAATCTGCCAGCAGTTGTGCGGCGTGGATGCCGTTCGCGTACTTGCGGTGAATGTCCGCGAGCATCGTCCCGGCAATCTTCAACGGGGAGGGCGGATCGCCGATTTCGGCCGGAAAGTCTTGCAGACCGCGTCGTCGGTCTCCAGGTACGGCCCGCCGATCAGGTCGATGCAGTAGGGCACCGCCGCGAAGATGCCAGGCACGATCTGGGTACCGTCGGCATCCTTCAACCCTTCGAGCGTTTCCGCGATCGACTTCGGCTGGCCGGGCAGGTTGATGACGAGGCTCCTGTCGCGGATCACCGCCACCTGGCGCGAGAGGATCGCGGTCGGCACGAAGCGCAGGCCGATCTGGCGCATCTGCTCGCCGAAGCCGGGCATTTCCTTGTGGGCGATGGCCAGCGTGGCTTCGGGGGTCACGTCGCGCAGCGCGGGCCCGGTGCCGCCGGTGGTCAGCACCAGCGAGCAGCCGGCGTCGACCAGTTCGATCAGCGTGGCGCTGATCAGGGCTGTTTCGTCGGGAATCAGGCGCGGTTCGAATTCGAGCGGATTCTTCAGCGCCCGGCCGAGCCATTCCTTCAGCGCAGGCAGGCCTTTGTCCTCGTAGGTGCCGCTGGAAGCGCGGTCGCTGACGGAGACGATGCCGATGCGGACGGGGTCGGGTGTGTTCATGGCTTTGGAGTGGCTCCTTCCCCTTCCGGGGGAAGGTTGGGATGGGGGCAGGCGGCGTTGGCGGCGCCATGGCCGTTCGAAGGCCGTCGTGCCCCCACCCCTCCCCTCCCCCGGGAGGGGAGGGAGAAAGACGCGAAACTCACGCGTCCTCTTCCCGGTCCTGTGCGGCGGCGGCAGCGGCGTGGTCCGCACCGCCATGCACGGCCAGTTGTTCCCGCACCAGCTGGAATATCTCGCGGTAGGCCTTGCCCTGGCGGGGGGCCTCGCCGGCCGGGCCGGTCTTCATGTCCTTGCGGGCCTGGCGCACCAGGGCGCGCAGTTGTTGCGAGTCGGTGGCGGGGTGCGTTTCGATCCAGCCGCCGAGGGCGTCGTCGTCGGCAATCAGCCGGTCGCGCCAGCGCTCGGCCTCGTGCAGGGCGGCGGTTTCGGCGGCCGGCGTGCTGTTCTGCTCGGTCAGGGCGAGCTTCACGGCTTCCAGCGTGGGCTCGTCGAGCTTGCGCATCAGCTTGCCGATGAACTGCATCTGGCGGCGCTTGCCCTCGAAATTGGTGATGCGCTTGGCCTCGACGACGGCATCGACGAGTTTTTCGCCAAGCGGCAGCGCGTTGAACAGGGCCGCGCGCAGGCCGAGCAGTTCCTCGCCGAGCTTTTGCAGTTCGTCGCTTTCGCGCTTGAGATCGGTGCGGCTGGCTTCGTCGGTGCCCTTGAGCTCACGCTTGAGCTCCAGGTCGAGTTCGCTGCCTTCGGCGACGAACTGGCCACGGACGAAATAGCCTTTTTTGGGTTTGCGGGACATGTGGGTGGATTCTGGGCCGCACCGTGCGGCGTTGCAATGTGCGCAACAGACCGTGGGGAGACAGTGGGGAAACGGGATATAGGGGGCGCAAGTATCATAGCCACCACATGACGACATCCTCCTCGCGCGCCGATTCCGGCTTCGCCTACAGCCGCTCCTTCTTCGAAAACCTGGTCGACACGGCCCTGGCCCACGCCAAAAAGCTCGGTGCGACCGATGCCGGTGCCGAGGCCTCCGAGGGCTGCGGGCTCAGCGTCTCGGTCCGCAAGGGCGAACTCGAGAACGTCGAGCGCAACCGGGACAAGTCGCTCGGCATCACGGTCTACGTGGGCCACCGCCGCGGCAACGCCAGCACCTCCGATTTCTCCGAAGGGGCGATCAAGCAGACGGTGCAGGCCGCCTACGACATCGCCCGCTTCACCGCCGAAGACCCCGTCAGCGGCCTTCCCGACGAGGAAGACATCGCCAAGGAACACCCCGAGCTGGACCTGTTCCACCCCTGGGACGTGACAAGCGAGCAGGCTGCCAGGCTGGCGCTGGAATGCGAAGAGGCGGCCCTCTCGACCGACAAGCGCATCACCAACAGCGAAGGCGCGGGCGTCTCGGCCCAGCAGAGCCATTTCTTCAGCGCCCACACGCACGGCTTTCGCGGCGGCTACGCCAGCTCGCGGCACTCGATTTCGGTCGCACCCATCGCCGGCAAGGGCGACAACATGCAGCGCGACGCCTGGTACAGCTCCATGCGCGCGGCCGATGAACTGGCGAGTCCGCAGGCCGTGGGCCGCTACGCCGCCGAACGGGCGCTCAGCCGCCTGAAGTCGCGCAAGATCAAGACCACCGAATGCCCGGTGCTGTTCGAGTCGCCGCTGGCCGTGGGCCTCCTGGGCGGGCTGGTGCAGGCCGTGAGCGGTGGGGCGCTCTACCGCAAGAGCACCTTCCTGCTCGATTCGCTCGGCAAGCCCGTGCTGCCCAAGCACATCGACATCGCCGAAGACCCGCATGTGATGCGCGGCAAGGGCAGCTCGCCCTTCGACGACGAAGGCGTGACCACCCGGGCGCGCAAGGTGGTCGATGCGGGACGGCTCGAGGGCTATTTCCTCTCCACCTACTCGGCCCGCAAGCTCGGCATGAAGACCACCGGCAACGCCGGCGGCTCGCACAACCTGACGCTGAGCTCGCGCCTCACGAAGCACGGCGACGACCTCGACGCCATGCTTGCCAAGCTGGGCACCGGCCTCTTCGTGATCGAGCTGATGGGGCAGGGCGTGAACTACGTGACCGGCGACTATTCGCGCGGTGCCAGCGGCTTCTGGGTCGAGAAGGGCAAGATCGCCTTCCCGGTGCAGGAGATCACCATCGCCGGCAACCTCAAGGACATGCTGATGGGCATTGAAGCCATCGGCGCCGATGCCTACACTTTCGGCGCCAAGACCACGGGGTCGATTCTGGTCAACCGGATGAAGGTGGCCGGCGCCTGACAGGCGCTGCCGGCAAACGGCGCAGGCTCTGAAGCACCCCGCGGTCACATCCAGGGACATGCCATGAGCAAATACAACAATGCGCGAAAGCCGGAACTCGAGCATGAACTGATGCGCGACCCCCGGCTCGGTTTCGAGCCGGCAGGCGGCAGTTCGGTGCGCTGCCTGCAGCACGGCGTGCCCTGGCCGTTCGACTGCTGGCACTACCACGACGAGTACGAGCTGCAGATCATCAACCGCAGCAGCGGCGATTCGTACGTCGGCAACCACATCGGCCGCTTCGAGCCGGGCTATGTCGCCCTCGTCGGCGGGCGCTTGCCGCACACCTGGATCTCGCACGACGTGCCGCCCGAGGGCATTGCCGACCGCAGCATGGTCATTCACTTTCGCGACGAGCCGCTGCGCAAGGCCTCGGGCCTGTTCCCCGAACTGGAGGCGGTGCTGCCGATGCTCGACCGCGCCCGGCTCGGCATCGAGTTCTTCGGCATCCACGAGCGGATGCGGGAGCGCTTCGCTCGCGTGCAAGGCCAGGAAGGCATGGCACGGCTTTCGGAATTCATCGGGCTGCTGCACGAACTCGCGAACTGGGAAGACTGGCGCCAGATCTCCAGCGCCGCCGGCCCGCTGGACGACGACCCCAGCGCCAACACCCGCATCCGACGCGTGCTCGACTACCTCGATGCGCACCTGACCGAAGAGCTCTCCCTGCCGGCCGTGTGCGCGGTGGCCAACATGGCCGAGAGCAGCTTCTCGCGCTACTTCCACAAGCACATGGGCAGCACCTTCACCGACTTCGTCACGCGGCTGCGCATCACCAAGGCCTGCGAGATGCTGCAGACCTCCGACCGGCTGGTGAGCGACATCTGCTACGAGGTGGGCTTCGCCAATCTCGCGAATTTCAACCGGCGCTTCCTCCAACTCAAGGGCATGACGCCCTCGGCCTACCGCCAGCAGGCGCAGGACCGCTTCGGCCTGCGCACTGCGCAGAACACGCCACTCGCGACCACCGCCTGAGCCTTCTTTTCAGGGGCTCGCATCCTGCGGGGTCAGGTGCCGGGTCGCGGCCCAGAACACCAGCGCCAGTGCGCTCGTGATGGCCCCGGCCAGGCAGACGCCGTTCCAGCCGGCATGGACATACACCATCGTCGAGGCGATCGATCCCGTGGCGGAGCCGATCGAATAGAAGATCATGTAGCCGGCGGTCAGCCGGCTCTGCGCTTCGGGGCGCACACGGTAGATCAGGCTCTGGTTCGAGACATGCACCGATTGCAGGCCGAAGTCGATCGTGACGACACCGACCACCATCGCCCAGATGGACCACGGCAACATCGCGATGAGCGCCCACGACAGCAGCATGACCGTGAGCCCGATGCCGGTGGTGCGCTGTGCGTGACCGCGGTCCGCCTGGCGGCCCGCGCGTGCAGCGCCCAGCGCACCGGCTGCGCCCGCCAGGCCGAACAGCCCCACCTGTGTGTGCGAGAGCGAGAAGGGCGGCGCGGTCAGCGGCAACACCATCGGCGTCAGCAGCATCGTGATGGCCATGAAGATCAGCATCGCGAGCACCGCGCGGATGCGCAGCACGGGCTCCTCGACGAAGAGCGTGAACACCGAGCGGATCAACTGCGCGTAGGAAATGCGTACCGCAGGCTGCGTGTGCCGGGGGAGCGCCTGCCACAACAAGCCGGCGACGGCCAGCGTGGCCGCAGCCGACACCAGGTACACCGAGCGCCAGCCTAAAAGATCGGACAGCGTGCCCGACACCGCACGCGCCAGCAGGATGCCCACGATGATCCCGCTGGTGACGATGCCCACCACACGGCCCCGCTCGCCCGGCGGCGCCATGATCGCGGCGTAGGCGACCAGCACCTGCGTCACGACGGCCAGCAGGCCGACCGCAGCCATCGCCGGCAGCAGCACCGCCGCGCTGGGCGCGAGCGCCACGCAGAGCAGCGCGATCGCCGACAGCAGCGACTGCCCGACGATCAGCCGCCGCCGGTCGATCAGGTCGCCCAGCGGAACGACGAGCAGCAACCCCAGCCCGTAGCCGACCTGCGTGATCGTGATGACGATACCGACCGTGGCGGGGCGGATGCCGAAGGTGGCCGCCAGCGTGTCCAGCAGCGGCTGGGCGTAGTAGACGTTGGCCACGGCGAGCCCGCAGGCGACCGCGAACAGCAGCGCCATGGGGGCGGATATGGCGGGCGCGGCGCCGCCGCGGCCCGCGGTCGCGTCGACCTTCAATTCCACTGCGGACCTCTGGTTTTCATGGCGTGATGACCGGATCGGTTTCAAAAAAAGACTGGATGGATTCTAGCCATCAGGTTTTATGTTGCAACCGATAAGGGCAAATCGGACGCTGCAGAAAGGCTTGGCGCCCGACACCCCCCCGGCAAAACCCCGAGGCCGCTGGTCATGGAAATACCAGTCCGTCGGTGCGCATGTACGCGGCGCCGGGCCCCGGCTGAATACGCTTCGACCCTCTCGCAGAGCCCTTCACAAGCAAGTACCAGGAGACAAACGATGACGAACCGAACCCCTCGCCGCATCACGGCCGGCGCGCTGCTGCTGGCAGCCTTGGCCGCAGCGGGCCATGCACAGGCGCAGCAGGCCTGCAAGGACGATGTGCGCGTGCTCTCCCAGCCCCGCGACGGCCTCACCCTGCTCGAAAAATACAAGGACGAGTTCAAGGCCCTGAGCGGTGCCTCGTTCACCATCGACAACCTCAACGAGAACGACCGCCGCACCAAGACGCGCGCCGATGCCTCTACCGTCGGCAAGTACAACGTGTACTACGTCGACGAGGCCAACGTGCCGCTGTTCGCGCAGTCCAAGTGGATCGTGCCGCTCGCCAAGTACTACCCGGCCGACTACGACTACGCCGACTTCGACCCCGGCCGCCAGAAGGTAGCGACCTTCGCGGGCGAGGCCTGGTTCGCGCCGCTCACCGGCGGTGGTGACCTCTTGGTCTACCGCAAGGACCTGCTCGAGAAGGCCGGCGTCAAACCGCCCACCACGCTCGACGAGTTCGTTGCCGCCGCGAAGAAGCTCAACGACCCGGCCAACGGCATCTACGGCGTGGCCCTGCGCGGCCAGCGCGGCTCCGGCGCCAACGTGTGGCGCTGGATGCCGTTCTTCCGCGGCTATGGCGGCCAGTGGTTCGACGGCGACAAGCCGGTCTTCAATTCGCCCGCCGCGCTGAAGGCCACGCAGACCTACCTGGAGCTCTTCAAGTACTCGGCACCCGGCACCAAGACCGGCAGCTGGGACGAATCCACCGGTGCCTTCCTCGCGGGCAAGGTCGCGCTGCTGGTCGAGTCGACGCCGCTCGCCGGCAATGCGCTCGATCCCAAGACCTCGACCGTGATCGGCAAGGTGGCCTACCTGCCGCCGCCCACGCCGCTGACCGGCGGCGGCTACGGCCATGGCCTCGCGATCGGTACCAAGGCCAACAAGACCGAAGAAGCCAAGAAATGCGCGGGCCTGTTCGTCGCCTGGGCCACCTCGAAGAAGCAGGAGCAGCGCCGTCTCGCCGAAGGCCAGTTCAGCGAACTCAACCGCACCAGCGTGCTGGGCAGCCCCGAGTTCGCCAAGCGCTACGGCGCCGATCTCGGCAAGGCCCTGGCCGACACCGGCAAGGTGACCGCGGTGAACTTCTGGCAGGACCCGGCCTGGCCCGACCTCGGCGACCGCTGGGGAATCATTCTCGAAGAGCTGGTCACCGGTTCGCGCACCGACATCCAGGGCGGGCTCGATGAACTCGACGCCTATGCGAAGCAGCTCATCGCACGGCGCAAGAAGTGAAGCAGACGCGAAGCAACCACAAGACCAGGCTGCCGGTCGTCTTCATCGGACCGGGCCTCCTGGTGCTGGCGATCCTCGCGCTGGTGCCGACGCTGTTCGCGATCGGCATCTCGCTGCAGGACCGCGAGCTGGGCCAGGCCGATCCCGGCTGGGTCTGGTTCTCGAACTACGTGCAGCTCTTCTCCGACCGGCGCTTCCTGAATTCGGTGCGCGTCTCGCTCGTCTGGGAGGTGATGACCGTCACCTCGACGATGGCCGTCGCGGTGCTGCTGGGCGTGCTGCTGTTCCAGAACACCACGCCGCGCTGGCGCAATGCGCTGTGCATGCTGTTCATCGTGCCGGTGCTGCTGCCGCGCGTGTCGGCGGCCTTCGTCTGGAAGTTCGCGTTCCATCCGCTCTTCGGCCTGCTCACGTATCCGTACAAGGCCATCACCGGCGAGCCGCTGGACCTGCTGGCCAATTCGCTCACGGCGCTGCTCACGGTGGCTTTCGTGGACGTGTGGCAGTGGGGCCTGTTCTTCGCCGTGATCGTGCTCAAGCTGCTCGAGACCCTGCCGCCCCAGCCCTTCGAGGCCGCGCGCATGGACCATGCGAAGACCTGGGAGGTCTACGCCTACGTCGCGCTGCCGATGCTCAAGGCGCCGCTCATCAGCCTCACCTTCGTGAAGATGGTCGAGTCGCTGCGCGCCTTCGACCTCATCTACGTGATGACGCGTGGCGGCCCCGGCATCTCGACCGAGACGCTGGACATGTACGCCTTCTCGCAGGGCTTCATCGAGTCGGGGCGCATCTCGTACGCATCGAGCATGGCGGTGCTGATGATGGTCGCCTCGACCGTTGCCTTCACCTATATCTGGAAATGGACGAGGCCCTCTTGATGAAGAAGAAACCGTCTCTCTCCATCGGCACGCTGCTCGCCCGGCTGGTGCTCGTCGTCGCCGGGCTCTCGGCCCTGGTGCCCGTGCTCTGGACCTTCATCAACTCGTTCAAGAACCGGGTGGACATCGTCTCGGCCGTGCCGAAGTTCATCTTCACGCCCACGCTGGAGAACTACGCCTATGTGCTCGGCCGCGAGGCGGTGGCGCAGGGCCTCGTCAACTCGATCCTGGTGGTCGGCGCGGCCGTGGTCATTGGCGCGGTGCTGGGGCTGCCAGCTGCCTATGCGCTGGCCCGCTATCCGCTGCGCTGGGCTGACGACATCCAGTTCTTCGTGCTGTCGATGCGCTTCCTGCCGCCGGTCGCTGTAGCCATTCCGTTGATGGTCATCTGGCTTCAGCTGGAGCTGTACGACACGCGCTTCGCGCTCATCGTCACCTACACGCTGCTCACGCTCTCCACCGTGATCTGGCTCGCGATTCCGGCCTTCAAGGCGGTGCCCAAGGAGGTGGAAGAAGCAGGGCGTGTCGATGGCTATGGGCCCTACGCGATCTTCTTTCGCGTGTCGCTGCCGATTGCCGCGCGCTCGCTGATCGGCGCCATCGCCTTCGGCTTCGTGCTGGTGTGGAACGAGTTCCTCATCGCGCTGATGCTTACGACCTCGGATGCGAAGACGCTGCCCATCGTCGCGTCCGAACTCAGCCAGCTGGGACGCGACGTGCCCTGGGGCATCCTGAATGCCTCGGTCATCCTGCTGTCGGTGCCGCCGCTCCTGATGGTCGGTGTGCTCAGCGGTTTCCTCAATGCCGCGTTCAAGCGCAAGCGGGAGGTCGCATGAGCCGCGCCGCATCCTCTTCTCACGATAAAAAAATGTCCGCAATCAGCTGTCACAACATCATCAAGCGCTACGGCGACACGCAGGTCGTCCACGCGTTCGACCTCGACGTGGCCGACAACGAGTTCGTCGTGTTCCTCGGCCCGTCGGGCTGCGGCAAATCGACCATCCTGCGCATGCTCGCGGGCCTGGAAGACATCAGCGGCGGCGACCTGCACATCGGCGGCCGGCGCGTCAACGACCTGCCGCCGCAGGAGCGCGGCATTGCCATGGTGTTCCAGAACTACGCGCTCTACCCGCACATGACCGTGCGCGACAACATCGCCTTCGGCCTGAAGCGCCTGAAGGTGCCCAAGGCCGAGATCGACAGCCGCATCAAGGAGGTGTCCGATACGCTGGGCCTGGAGCGCTACCTGCAGCGCAGGCCCACCGAGCTCTCGGGCGGCCAGCAGCAGCGCGTGGCCATTGCGCGCGCGATGATCAAGACGCCCAAGGTGTTCCTCTTCGACGAGCCGCTGTCGAACCTCGACGCCAAGCTGCGCAACCACATGCGCATCGAGATCGCCAAGCTGCACCAGACACTCAAGACCACCACGGTCTACGTCACGCACGACCAGCACGAGGCGATGACGCTCGCAGACCGCATCGTGCTGCTGCGCGACGGGCGCATCGAGCAGGTCGGCTCGCCCAAGGAAATCTTCGAGCGGCCGCGCTCGGCCTTCGTCGCCGGTTTCATCGGCACGCCGCCGATGAACCTGGTGGAGATGTCGGTCAAGGATGCGGGCAGCCATTTCGAACTGAGCGGACGCGGCGGTGTCGTGCATGTGAACGCGCGCCGGTTCGCGCTCGAAGGCCGCGAGCGCGTGACGCTGGGCATCCGCCCCGCCCATCTGCAGGTGGATGTGAACGGAGGCCGCGACGGCGGCTTCTCCGGCGAGGTGCAGCTCATCGAATACCTCGGCAATGAAGTGCTGGTGAGCTTCGGCGGGGACGACAACGAAATCTCCGCACTCATGCCCTCGGCCCAGAGCCCGCGCCTGCACGAGCGCGTGCGCTTCGTGGCCGATCCCCAGCAGGTGCATCTGTTCGACGTCGAAACCGGCGCTTCGCTGCTGCGTGACGGCACCCCTTTGCACTGATCCCACACACCCTTGAGCGAAAGAAAAAGGCAATGAAAGCACTGGTTTTGGAAAAGGCGCACGAACTTACGCTGCGCGATGTCGACGTCCCCCTGCACATGGGACCGCGCGACGTGAAGATCCGCATGCACACCGTGGGCGTCTGCGGCAGCGACGTCCACTACTACCAGCACGGCGGCATCGGCCCCTACGTGGTGAACGAGCCGATGATCCTCGGCCACGAAGCCTCCGGCGTGGTCGCCGAGGTGGGCGCCGAAGTCACCCACCTGAAGCCCGGCGACCGCGTCTGCATGGAGCCCGGCATCCCCGAGATGGACTCGCGCGCCACCCGCGAAGGCATCTACAACCTCGACCCCGCCGTGCGCTTCTGGGCCACGCCGCCGATCCACGGCTGCCTCACGCCCTTCGTGGTGCATCCGGCCGCCTTCACCTTCCGCATGCCCGACAACGTGAGCTTCGGCGAAGGCGCAATCGTCGAGCCGCTGGCCATCGGCCTGCAGGCGGCGAAGAAGGCCGCACTGAAGCCGGGGGACGTGGCGGTGGTCATCGGCGCCGGCACCATCGGCGCGATGACCGCGTTGGCCGCGCTCGCGGGCGGTGCGGCGCGCGTGATCCTTGCGGACCTCGTGCCCGAGAAGCTGGCGCTTTTCGCCGCCAATCCGGCAGTGACGACGGTGAATGTGCGCGACACGAACCTCTCCGAAACCGTGAAGGCGCTGACCGACGGCTGGGGCGCCAACGTGGTCTTCGAAGCCAGCGGCAGCACGCGCGCCTACGACGGCATCTTCGAGCTGCCGTGCCCGGGGGGCTGTGTCGTGATCGTGGGCTGCCCGCCCGCCAAGGTCGCGTTCGACATCGTCGCGATCCAGGCGAAGGAACTGCGCATCGAGTCGGTGTTCCGCTACGCGAACATCTTTCCGCGTGCGCTCGCGCTGATTGCCTCGGGACAAGTGAACGTGAAGCCCTTCATCTCGCGCACCTTCGCGTTCGAGGACGGCATCAAGGCGTTCGAGGAAGCTGCGGCGGGGAGGGCGAGCGACGTGAAGATCCAGATCGAGTTTTCGGCCTCTTCTGCAGCCTCTTCCGCGGCCTGAGCCGGTTCCGCGTCATCTGCCCGGAAGCAGCGGGGCAAGGGGAAACGCTGGGAGGCGCCGCGGCGATGCGCGGCTACAGTGGCTGCGCCTTGCTACTCGCAGCCTCATTGCCCCATGCCCTTGCTGTTTCGCAACGTCGTCCTCACCGGAGCCTGTGGTGGCCTCGGCCAGGCACTGGCGCGCGAGCTGATCGACGGCGGTTCGCAGGTGGCGCTGGTCGGACTCGATGCGGCGAAGCTCGAAGCGCTCGCTGCGCTGGCACCGGGGCGTTGCACGGTCTACACACCCGATGTGTCGAACAGCACGGCGATGCAGTCCATGGCCGTCGACTGGATGGCCAGGGCCGGCGTGCCGGACCTCGTGATTGCGAATGCGGGCGTGGCGGGCGGCTTCGATACCGCCGAGGCCGATGACCTCGAGGTGCTGCGCCGCATGCTGGAGATCAACCTGCTCGGCGCGGCCACCACCTTCCAGCCGTTCCTGAAGCCGATGCGTGCGCAGCATCGCGGCGCGTTGGTCGGCGTGGCCAGCATTGCGGGCTGGCGCGGCATGCCGGGCAACGGCGCGTACTGCGCGAGCAAGGCAGGGCTGATCCGCTATCTCGAAAGCCTGCGTGCCGAGTTGCGCGAGACAGGCGTCACGGTGCACACCATCAGTCCCGGCTACATCCGCACCGCCTTGACGGCGGGCAATCGCTTCGCGATGCCGGGCCTGCTTGAAGCCGACGAGGCCGCGCGCCAATTGCTTGCCGGTGTGCGTGCAGGGCGCGAGCAGATCGTGCTGCCACGCCGCATCGGCTGGCTCTCGAAGTTGCTGAACCTGCTGCCCGAGAAGCTGCACGACCGCGTGCTGCGCGGGCAGCCGCGCAAGCCGCGCGTGGGCGAGGCGGGCGCCACGGCCATTCCCGGTCTTTCTGAAAAACATCCACCCACCTGATGTCCGAGAACGTCCCCACCCGCGAAAAGATCGCGCTCATCGGCGCCGGCCCTTCCGGCCTGGCCGGGGCGCGCAACCTGCAGAAGCACGGCGTTCCCTTTCAGGGCTTCGAGGCGCACAGCGATGTGGGTGGCCTCTGGGACATCGACAACCCGCGCTCCACGGTCTATCACTCGGCGCACCTGATCTCCAGCAAGCGCACCACCGAGTTCGCCGAGTTCCCGATGGCCGACACGGTGGCCGACTATCCGAGCCATCGGGAACTGCGCCGCTACTTCAGCGACTTTGCCGACCGCTTCGGGCTGCGGGAACACTTCCGCTTCAACACGTGCGTGCTGCGCGTGGAGCCGGTGAGCGATGCGCCGGACACACGCTGGCGCGTGACCATCGACACGGGAGCGGGCGGCGTCGAGACCGCCGAATACAAGGGCGTGGTCATCGCCAACGGCACGCTCGCCGAGCCCAAGCGCCCGCAGTTCGAAGGCCGCTTCGACGGCGAGCTGCTGCACACCAGCGACTACAAGCACGCCGAGCTCTTCAAGAACAAGCGCGCGCTGATCGTCGGTGCGGGCAACTCGGGCTGCGACATCGCGGTCGATGCGGTGCACTACGCGAAGAGCGTCGACATCTCGGTGCGGCGCGGCTACTACTTCGTGCCGAAGTACGTGTTCGGCAAGCCGGCCGACACGCTCGGCGGCAAGCGGCCGCTGCCGCCGTGGCTCAAGCAGCGGGTCGATGCGACGGTGCTCAAGTGGTTCACCGGCGACCCGGTGCGCTTCGGATTTCCGAAGCCCGACTACAGGATGTACGAGTCGCACCCCATCGTGAATTCGCTGGTGCTGCATCACGTGGGCCACGGCGACATCGGCGTGCGCGGCGACATCGCGCGGCTCGACGGGCACACGGTGCACTTCAAGGACGGCAGTGCGCGCGACTACGACCTGATCCTGGCCGCGACCGGCTATGCGCTGCACTACCCCTTCATCGACCGCGAACTGCTCAACTGGCAGGGCATGGCGCCGCGCCTGTACCTCAACATCTTCTCGCCGCGCTTCGAGAGCATTGCCGTGCTCGGCATGATCGAGGCGAGCGGCATCGGCTGGCAGGGGCGCTACGAGCAGGCCGAACTGTTGGCGCGCTACTTCCGCGCGAAGGCCGCGGGCTCGCCCAAGGCCGCGGCGTTGCGCGCCGCGGTGCAGGGGCCGCCGCCCGATCTGTCGGGCGGCTACAAGTATCTGCAGCTGGAACGCATGGCGTACTACGTGCACAAGGACACCTACCGCGCGGCGGTGCGCAGCGCCTCGGCGGCGCTGGCCGATCCACTCTGAACCAGGCCACGAACACCCATGCTGCCCGTCGACGAAATCCGCCTGCACTTCAACCCCGCCTCGCTGGTGCTGCTCAACCTGGTGCTGGGCTTCCTGATGTTCGGCATTGCGCTGGACACGCGCATCGACGACTTCAGGCGCGTGGCGCGCATGCCGGGCGCGATGGCGGTGGGCATAGCCGCGCAGTTCATCGTGCTGCCGGCCGTGACCTTCGCGCTCACGCTCATCCTGAAGCCGGGGCCGAGCATCGCACTGGGCATGATCCTGGTGGCCTGCTGCCCGCCGGGGAACATCTCGCAGATCCTCACGCACCGTGCGGGCGGGAACGTGGCGCTGTCGGTGTCGATGACGGCGATCTCGAATGCGCTCTCCATCGTCGTCATGCCGCTGAACTTCGCGTTCTGGGGCGGGCTGCATCCGACGGCCTCGGCGCTGCTCAAGACGATTGCGCTGGACCCGCTCGACATGCTGGGCCACATCGTGATGATCATCGGCATTCCGTTCGTGCTGGGCGTGGCCTGCGCGCATCAGCTGCCGCGGTTCACGGTGCGCATCAAGAAGCCGGCGCGCATCCTGAGCTTCCTCGCGCTGATCGCTTTCATCGTCGGTGCCATCGCGGGCAACTGGCGCTTCTTTCTCGACTACGTGGGGCTGGTGCTGCTGGCGGTGGTGATCCACGATGCGCTCGCGTTCGGCACGGGCTACCTGTGTGCGCGGCTCTCGGGGCTGGGCGACTACGACCGGCGTGCGGTGTCCATCGAGGTGGGCATCCGCAACGCGGGGCTCGGGCTGGTGCTGATCTTCAGCTTCTTCGGCGGGCTGGGCGGCATGGCGGTGGTGGCTGGCGTGTGGGGCTTCTGGGACATCATCGCGGGCCTTGCGCTGGCGAGCTGGTGGGGGCGCAAGCCCGCGACGCCATGAACACGATGCCCGCAGCACGCCGTGTGCTCGTGACGGGCGGCGACGGGTTTCTCGGGCGCAGCGTGCTCGCTGCGCTGGCGGGGAAGTCGCTCGACATGATCGTGGCGCTCGATGTGCGTGAGGTGCCTGCGGAGCGTCAGCTGCCGGGTGTGGTCTATCGCCGGCAGGACGTGCGCGATGCGGGCATCGGCGACACGCTTGCAGCGCACGCCATCGACACGGTCGTGCACCTGGCCTCCATCGTCACGCCGGGCAAGGACTCGAACCGTGCCTTCGAGCATTCGGTCGATGTGGGCGGAACACGCAATATGCTCGAAGCCTGCGTGGCGCAGGGCGTGCGGCACATCGTGGTGTCGTCCAGCGGCGCGGCCTATGGCTATCACGCCGATAACCCGGCGTGGATGATCGAGTCGCAGCCGCTGCGCGGCAATCCGGTGTTCGCGTACGCCGACCACAAGCGGCAGGTGGAGGAGATGCTCGCGGACTTTCGCGAGAAGCACCCCGCGCTCGCGCAGACGGTGCTGCGCATCGGCACCATCCTCGGCGAGCGGGTCGACAACCAGATCACCGCGCTGTTCGAGAAGAAGCGGCTGATCGCCATCCGCGGCAGCGCGAGCCCGTTCGTGTTCGTGTGGGACGAAGACGTGACGGGCGCCATCGCGCATGCGCTCGGCGGCGCGCCGGCCGGTTGCTACAACCTCGCGGGCGATGGCGCGCTCACCATCCACGAGATCGCATCGCGCCTGGGCAAGCAGGCGACCGACTGGCCGGCCGGGGTGCTGAAGGCTGCGCTCGCGGTGGGTTCGGCATTGGGTGTCAGCCGCTACGGCCCGGAGCAACTGGATTTCCTGCGCTACCGGCCGGTGCTGCTCAACACCGCGCTGAAGGACCGCTTCGGCTACGTGCCGCGCAAGACCAGCAGCGAAGCCTTCGACGCCTTCGTGGCAGCGCGTGCGCGGCAGGGGCGGCCGGTCACTTCTTCTTCGTAACTTCTTCCACGGGCGCGATCAGGTGCTCGAGCATGCGCCGGGCGTTGATCGGCAGGTCTTCCGACGAGCGCACGCAGGCCATCAGCGTGCGCTCGGCCCAGGCGTCGGCGAGCGAGGCGCGCGCGATCTTCATCGAACGGGCGCAGCGCTCGGCCGCGGTCTGCGGCACGATGCCCACGCCGATGCCGTACTCGACCATGCGGCACACCGCCTCGAAATTGCGCACGCGCACGCGGTACGCCAAGTGCTTGCCCAATGCGCGCACGTGGCCGGTCAGCAGTTGCTGCAGCGCGCTGTCCGCGGGCAGGCCGACGAATTCGTTGTCGACCACTTCAGCCAGATGCACGCGGCGGCGCGTGGCCAACGCATGGCCGCGCGGCATCACGAGCACGAGGTCGTCCCGACGGAAGGGATGGCATTCGAGGCCTTCGCTGTCGATGGCGTCCGAGACGATGCCGATGTCGCACAGGCCCGCGCGCAGCGCATCGACGGTGTCGGGGCTCGGGCGCTCCTCCAGGTCGACCGAGATGCGCGGATGCTGCGCGAGAAAGCGGCTGAGCACTTCGGGCAAATGTTCGGTCAGCGCCGAGGTGCCGCACATGAAGCGCACGTGGCCCTTCAGGCCCTGTCCGTATTCGCCGAGCTCGCCGCGCAACCGTTCCATCTGCTGGAGCACGACGCGTGCGTGGTGCAGCAGCGTGCGGCCGGCCTCGGTGGGGCGCACGCCCTGTGCGTGGCGGGTGAGCAGGGGGCTGCCGAGCGCGTCTTCCATGCCGCGCACGCGCTGGCTGGCCGAGGCGAGCGTCATGTGCGAGCGCTCTGCGCCGGCCGTGAGGCTGCCGGCCTCGACGACGTGGATGAACAGGCGCAGGTCGGTGAGATCGAATCGCATGGTGGGGGCAAGGTAGCACGAGAGCCTCAGCCTGTGCCTGAGGCTGGGTGCGCGAATGCCGCATTTCCAGGTTCGAGGCCGGTCGGCAAACTGGGCGGCAATGACGATTTTTTCGAACGAACTGACAGCGGGCCACTGGGCCGCGGCTGCCGCCGTATTTCTTCTGGCTGGTGTGATCAAGGGCGTGATCGGGCTCGGCCTGCCGACGGTGTCGATGGCGCTGCTCGCGCTCTGGATGCCGCCGGTACGGGCCGCGGCTTTGCTGATCGTGCCGTCGCTCGTCACGAACATCTGGCAGACCGGGCCGCGCGCGAGCTTCGGGGCGGTGCTGCGGCGCATCGGCGGCATGCAGGCGGGGATTGTCGTGGGCACGCTGGGCGGGGCGGCCTGGCTTGGCGCGCCGGGAGGTGCGTGGGCTTCGGTGGCGCTCGGCGTGGCGCTGGTGGCCTATGCGCTCTGGGGGCTCACGGGGCGGCAGCTGCATGCACCGGTGGCGCACGAGTGGTGGCTGGGGCCGCTGGTGGGCGTTGCGACGGGACTGGTGACGGCGGTGACCGGCGTGTTCGCGATGCCGGCCGTGCCCTATCTGCAGGCGCTGGGTTTCCAGCGCGATTCGCTGATCCAGGCAATGGGGATTTCGTTCACCACTTCGACCGTGGTGCTGGGCATCGGGCTGGCGGGGAACGGGGGCTATCCGATGGCGGCGGTGGGCAGTTCGGTCGCGATGCTGGTGCCGGCGATAGTCGGCATGGTCATCGGGACTTGGCTGCGGCAGAAGCTGCCGGTGGCGGTGTTCAAGCGCTGCTTCCTGATCGGGCTGGCGCTTCTGGGGGCCTACATGGCGGTTCGCGCCATGGGGTGATCGTCAGGCGACAGATAGCAAAGCGGCGCGCACGCGCTCGATGGTCTGGCGGTAGGGCAGGGCGAAGTCGTCGAGGGCGTCGTCGGCGCCAAGCCAGCGGAAGACGAACACCAAACCTTCTTCTTCAGGGCTGCCCGTGGCCACGTGCTCGAAAGTCTCGGGCAGCGGCCCCTCGGCGCGCATCAGGAACAGGTGCCACAGCTGCGGGTGGCGGTGTGTGTTGCCCTCGACACCGGCCTCGCATTCGCGGTCCAGCGTGCCGAGCGGCTGCAGTTCGCCCGTGAAGTCGATGCCCGACTCCTCGAGCAGTTCGCGCCGCACCGCCACTTCGGGCGATTCGCCGGGCTCGATGGTGCCCTTGGGCAGTTGCGTGTTGCCGTCCCCGGGGTGACGGAACACCAGCAGCCGGCCCCGCGCGTCGACCAGGCAGGCGCAGGCCTTGAGGATCGGATCGGAGGGGCTGGCGCTGCTGTCGCTCATCAGGCGCCCGTCAAGGCGGCCTTGACCGCTGCGCTGACCTGGCCCATGTCGGCCTTGCCGGCCAAGCGGGTCTTGACCACGCCCATCACCTTGCCCATGTCGCCGGGGCCGCTGGCACCCAGCTCGGCCACGATGGCCTTCACGGCGGCCACGGTTTCGTCGGCGCTCATGCGCTGGGGCAGGTAGACCTCCAGCACCTTGATCTCCGCGGCTTCCTTGTCGGCGAGGTCGGCGCGGCCACCGGTGGTGAACGCGGCGATCGAGTCCTTGCGCTGCTTGACCATCTTGTCGACGATGGCCACGACCATGGCGTCGTCGAGCTCCACGCGCTCGTCGACTTCCTTCTGCTTCAGGGCGGCGAGCAACAGGCGGATGGTGCCCAGGCGCTCGGAGTCCTTGGCGCGCATCGCCGTCTTCATGTCTTCGGTGATCTGTTCTTTGAGGGTCATTGGAAGCCTTTCGGAAAAAACAAAAGCCGCGGCAGGTTTCCCTGGCGCGGCTGGTGCAACGGGACGCTGGCGAGGACTTTCGTCGGGGCCAGCCGCCCTGGGCGTTGCTTAGTACAGCTTCTTGGGGAGCTGCATGCTGCGCACGCGCTTGTAGTGGCGCTTGACGGCGGCTGCCTTCTTGCGCTTGCGCTCGGCGGTCGGCTTTTCGTAGAACTCGCGGGCGCGCAGGTCGGTCAGCAGGCCGAGCTTTTCGATGGTGCGCTTGAAGCGACGCAGAGCGACGTCGAAGGGCTCGTTTTCTTTAACGCGGATGGTGGTCATTGATGAATCGTTGAACTGAAGTTGGCTCGGGGAGATCGAGGCCCAAAGCCGGGGTTCCTCAACTGAAATCTTTGGTGGCCGTTGAGGGAAGGCCAAAAGTTAGCCCGCGATTATAGCGCGGTTGCGCACGCATGGGCGCTTGCCCAGGCCCATTGGAAGTTGTATCCGCCCAACCAACCCGTCACATCGACCACTTCGCCGATGAAATACAGGCCCGGCTGATTCGATTCCATGGTCTGGGACGACAGATCGCGGGTGTCGACGCCACCGGCGGTGACTTCGGCCTTCTTGTAGCCCTCGGTGCCGCTCGGGGTGATCTGCCATCGGGCGATGCGCTCGGAAAGCGCTGCCAGCGCCTTGTCGGCGGCCTCGTTGACGGGGCGCTGCAGGGCCGAATCCTGCCCGACCCAAGCGTCCGCCAGCCGGGAGGGCACCAGCGTCGCCAGCTCGTTGGCAATGCGTTTCTTCGAGCGCAGCTTGGCTTCGCCCAGGGCTTCGGCCACGTCCGTGCCGGGTGCGAAATCGATGGTGAGCGGGGCGCCCGGCTTCCAGTAGCTCGAAATCTGCAGCACCGCCGGACCGGAAAGCCCCCGATGAGTGAACAGCAGGTCTTCCAGGAATGCCATCTTTTCTTTCTTGGCGCCGGTCTCGATCCGCACCGGCAGCGCCAGCCCGGCCAGTTCGGCATACGGCGCCCAGGCTTCGCCGCCAAAGGTCAGCGGCACAAGCGCAGGGCGGGGCGTGACCACGCGGAGGCCGAACTGCTCGGCCAGGCGGTAGCCGAAGTCGGTGGCGCCGATTTGGGGAATCGACAGGCCGCCGGTCGCAATCACCAGTTTCGGTGCTTCGATTACGCCTCGATCGCTATGAATTCGATAGCTTCCGGTGCCCGTTGCATCAGCGGTTGCCGGAGAAAAAGCAATGTTCCCCAGCTTGCACGGCTGCCACCGCGTCACCCCGCCGGCTTCGCATTCCGCCAGCAGCATGTCCACGATCTGCTGCGAGGAGCCGTCGCAGAACAGCTGCCCCTTGTGCTTCTCGTGAAAGGCGATCCCGTGCTTCTGCACCAGCTCGATGAACTGCTGCGGCGCATAGCGCGACAGGGCAGAGCGGCAGAAATTCGGGTTGTCGCCGATGAAGTGACGCTGCGGCGCGCGCACGTCGAGGTCGCGGTTGGTGAAATTGGCCCGCCCGCCACCCGAGATGCGGATCTTCTCGCCCACCTTCTCGCTGTGGTCGACCAGGAGCACCTTGAGCCCGCGCTGGCCCGCCACCCCGGCGCAGAACAGCCCGGCCGCACCGGCGCCGACCACGACCACATCGAATTGAAAAGGAGCGCTCAAACCGTCAAGGCCCATCCGCCGCCAGGATCGGCGGCGCGTTGTACTTCAGGTGTCCGATGTAGCGCAGCGGCTGCGTGGCGGAAATGGACGGCACATCGCCCTCGCGCATGTGCAGCAGATCGGCCGGGCTCACCCAGCGCGGGTCGGCCGCGGTGATCGGCAGGCCCGCCTGGCGGTAGGCCTCGAGCACGAACTGCGAGCAGAAGAACTGGTCGTCGCGGCTCGCCCCCAGCTGCACCATGGCCATGCCCCTGATGCAGAAATTGCTGACCGACGAAGGAATCAGCGGCAGCTCGCACAGGCGCCGGTTCAGCACGAAGGGCGCATTCAGCAGCACGCCCGTGGTGTTGTAGCGCGTGCCGACCTGCGAATTGGCCCAGGTGCGCAGCTTGGCGACACCCGCGGCATCGAGGCTCGGCACGCGGAATGCCACCACCATCTGTTCCTCGGCCACCACGTCGGCCAGCGGCCGTGCGCGCACACCGGTGCCCACGGCCTCGGCGATCAGCCCGTCGCCCAGGTACAGCAGCGCATGGCTCACTGGCGAGAAGGTGCCCAGCCGGATGCCGAAGGAATTGACCGTCGCGATCGAGCTCAGCAGGATGTCGCCGGGCTCCAGCGCGCTGGCCGTGATGAGCTCGCCGCCGTTGCCCGGCGCGATGACCGAACTCTGTACCCTGAGGCGCAGGCCCGAGTCCTTGGAGGGCAGGTCGACCCGGGTGGCGCAGGCCGAGAGCAGCAGCGCGGCACCCGCCACGGCCATGAGCGCGGCGGCACGAAGAGCGGCGCGCATCATCCCTTCCAGATGAACGGAAACTTCAACTGCTTGAAGAAGCCGTTGGGCACGTAGTCGCCCAGCACGCCGTACTTCTCGGGCCAGAGCTTGGTGCTCTTGACCGCGGTGCCGAAGATGTAGTCGAGGAAGGCGTAGTGCGCCGAATAGTTCTTGTCGAGCGCCTCGATGTCCTGGCTGTGGTGCCAGTGGTGGAAATTGGGCGTCACGATGATGTAGCGCAGCGGCCCCAGGCGCACGCTCACGTTGCAGTGGTTGAACACCGCCTGGAAGCCGACCACCACGATGTAGGCGTCGATCACTTCCTTGCTGAAGCCCAGCACGTAGATCGGCGCGAGCACCAGCGTGCGTGTGATGAGCAATTCAAGAATGTGCTGGCGCGAGCCTGCCATCCAGTCCATGCTTTTGACGCTGTGGTGCACCGCGTGCAGGCGCCAGAGCACCGGCACCTCGTGGTAGGCGCGGTGCGTCCAGTACTGCACGAGGTCGGCCACCAAAATGATCAGCAAAATGCCCGCCCAGAAGGGCAGGTTGCCCACCCAGCCGCGGATGCCGTCATTGGCGGCCCAGCCGAAGAGCTTGTGCACCATGAGGTTGGTGGCCAGCAGCACGAAGCCCACGATCATGTGGTTCACCACGAAGTGGTGGAAGTCGGTCTGCCACTCTTCGCGGAACACGGGCTGGTCCTTGCGCAGCGCGAACAGCTTCTCGATGAAGATGAAGATCAGCGACGAGCCCAGCAGGTCGAGGATGAACCAGTCCAGCCCGATGTACGGCGTGTTGTCCGCAAAGTCGTGCACCGGCACCTTGTGCCCGCCCAGCAGCGCCGAGGCCACCACCAGCAGGAACGCGGCCGACGAGAGCCAGCGCGAGCGGTTGAAGATGATGTTGACCAGCGAGAGCCCGCCCGAAACCACCAGGGCCACGAGCAGGATGTAGCGCATCACGTCGACGTTGTAGCTCTTGCGCAGCTCCGGCGTCGTGAGGTACTGCGGGAAGTGGAAGGCCAGCACCCCGAGGAAGCACAGGATGGCCAGGCTCAGGGCGATGGTCCCGGTGACGAGGCCGCGGCCGCGCTGCAGCTCGCCGTGGCTCGCCGTGAAGTCGTTCAGTTTGTCGAGCATGTCCGCCTCTCTCTCTATCGCTTTTGCTTGTTGGAGCGCGATTTTAGGCGGCGTAGGAAAAATCTCACACAGGCCGGACGGCCCGCCGCCGCAACAGCGCCGCAGCCCCGAGCGCCACGGCCATGACCAGCAGCGAAACGATGGTGGTCACCGTCCCCAGCGCGTAGATCGAAGGCGTCGTGACCGTCGAGGTCAGGCCCTGCAGTTCGAGCGGCAGCGTGTTGACGTCGCCGATGGCCTGCGAGGTGCGGGCGATCTCGTCCCACGAGAGCGTGAAACCGAACATGCCGATGCCGACGATCGAGGGGCCGATCAGCGGCAGCACGACGAAGCGGAAGGCCTGCCACGGCGTGGCGCCGAGGTCGCGCGCGGCTTCTTCATAGGCCGGGTTGAAGCGGTTGAACACCGCGAACATGATGAGCAGGCCAAAGGGCAGCGTCCACGTCAGATGCGCGCCGAGGGCGGAGCTGAAGAGGCCGAGCGCCGTGCCGTAGCCTTCGAGCAGCGTGGTGGCGTCCATGGCCGTGAGCACGCCCTTGATGCCGGTGTCCAGCAGCCGGAACTGCAGGCCGATGCCGAGCGAAATGATGATCGACGGCATGATCAGGCTCGCCACCGTCACGAAGAAGAGGGCGTTGCCGCCCTTGAGCTTCTTGCGGAACGCGAGCCCGGCCAGCACCGACAGCACCACGGTGAAGGCCATCACCACAGCGCCCAGCGCCAGCGAGCGCCTGAAGGCCGCGCCGATGTCGACGGTACCCAGGCCCTCGGCGAGCTTGTAGAACCAGTGCAGCGAGACGCCGCGCAGCGGGAAGGTGAGGCCGCCCTCGGGGCCCTGGAAGCTCAGCACGAAGATCGTGATCATCGGGCCGTAGAGGAACAGCACGAAGAGGGCGAAGACGGTCGCGAGGGGCCAGAAGCCGGGGGCGCGTTGTTCTCTGATGTGTGGGGTCATGGGGGCCTTCAGGGCGTGTGCACAGGCCACCGGGTACTTCCCTCCGCGAATGTCCCCCGGCCTGCGGCCTCCTCCTTGATTTCGCTGCGGGAAGCACCCGATGCCCTGTGCACCTGGGCACGCTGCCGGTGTGTTGCGATCAACGACCGCTGCGCGTGACGAGCACGCCCTGAACGGCATCGCCCGATCGCAACAGAAGAGTTCAAGTTCACCCTAGAGCTCCTTGCGAATATCGACCAGCCGGGTCAATCCCCAGATGATCATCAGCACCACCGCCAGCAGGATCATCGCGTTGGCCGCGGCCAGCGGAAACTGCAGGTACGAGGTCTGCACCTGGATGATCTTGCCGATGGATGCGATCTGCTGCCCGCCCATCACGCCGATGGTCACGAAGTCGCCCATCACGATGGTGATGACGAAGATCGAGCCGATCAGGATGCCGGTGCGCGACAGCGGCACCACCACGTTCCACAGCGTCTGCCAGCCAGAGGCGCCCGCGTCGCTGGCCGCTTCGAGCAACGAGCGGTCGATGCGCATCATGCTGTTGAAGATCGGCACGATCATGAACATCGTGTAGAGGTGCACGAAGGCCAGCACCACCGAGAAATCGGAGAACAGCAGCCACTCGACCGGCTGGTTCACGAAGCCCGCGCCCATCAGTGCCTGGTTGACCAGGCCGTTGCGGCCCAGCAGCGGCACCCACGAGATCATGCGGATGACGTTCGATGTCCAGAAGGGCACGGTGCACAGCACGAACAGCACCGTCTGCACGGTCGAGGAGCGCACGTGGAACGCGAGGAAGTACGCGACAGAAAAGCCGACCAGCAGCGTGATGCCCCACACCAGCACGCAGAACTTGAAGGTGCTCAGGTACGTGTTGAGCGTGACGCACAGATCGCCGTTGTCGGTGAGATGCGAGCACCCCTCGAACAGGCTCAGGTAGTTGCGCAGCGTGACCGCGGGGATCAGCTCGTATTCGTTGAAATTCCACAGGCTGACCATCGCGACCAGCGCCAGTGGAATCAGGAAGAACAGAAGAAACACCAGCGCGAACGGCGCCGCCTGCCACCACGCCTTCACGGTGTGGAGCGGGTCGGCGGCGGCGGAGGCGCGGGTGGCGGGAGCGCTCACGGAATCGGGCGGGGGCTCAGGCTGCGACGAACTCGTTCCATTTCCTGACCATGTACTCGTTCTCGTCCATCACGGCGTTCCAGCAGGCGATGCCGCCCATGCGCTGCTCGTAGCTGCCGCCGTCGCGCACCGCGCCGGCCTTGGCGATCACGTCGCCCTGGGGGCTCTTGATGTCCTGCGCGGCGGGCTTGCCTTCCATCCAGTAGGCCCACTCGTAGGCTTCCATCTTGGTCTTGGCGGTGTCCAGCACTGCGCTGTAGTAGCCCTGGCGGTTGAGGTAGGCGCCCGCCCAGCCGTCGAGGAACCAGTTGATGAACTCGTAGGCGCCGTCGAGCTTCTTGCCCGAGAGCGTGGCCGGCAGGCCGAAGCCCGAGGCCCAGGCGCGATAGCCTTCCTTCAGGGGCTGGAAGGTGCAATCGATGCCCTTGCCGCGCACGGCCGTGACGGCAGGCGACCACATCGACTGGATCACCACCTCGCCCGAGGCCATGAGGTTGACCGACTCGTTGAAGTCCTTCCACAGCGCGCGGAACTGGCCGGCCTTCTTGGCCTCGATGAGGGTCTTGATCGTCAGGTCGATCTCGGCCTTGGTCATGTTGCCCTTGTCGGCGTACTTGTGGATGCCCTTGGCCTCCACCACCATCGCCGCGTCCATGATGCCGATCGAGGGAATGTTCAGGATCGCCGCCTTGCCCTTGAACTCGGGATTCAGCAGCTCCGCCCACGAGCCGATCGGACGTTTGATCAGGTCGGGGCGAATGCCCAGCGTGTCGGCGTTGTAGGTGGTCGGAATCAGCGACATGAACTGCGTGGGCGACTTGGCGAAGGCCTTGCTCTTCTCGCCTTCGAGGTAGATCACCTTGATGGGCGCCGTGCCCTGGTCTCCCACCTTCTTGCCGCCGACTTCCCCCTTGGTGAAGAGCGAGGTGATCTTGCCGGCGTTCTTCACGCGCTTGGTGTCGATGCCCTTGAGGTTGCCGGTGGGCACGATCTTCTTGAGCGAGAAGAACTCGGTGTCGATCAGGTCGAAGCTGTTGGGCGCGGTCACGGCGCGCTTGGTCACGTCGTCGGTGGTCACGGCCACGTACTGGATCTCGATGCCGGTGTCGGCCTTGAACTTCTCGGCAATCGCCTTGTCCTGGTTCACCGCGGTGCCCAGGTAGCGCAGCACGATCTTTTCCTGCGCATGCACGAAGGGCGCGATGCCCGTGGCGAGGATGCCGGCGGTGCCTTGCAGCAGGGTGCGGCGCTTGACGCCGGCGGACGAGTCGATGGGGTCGGTCATTGCTGAGTCTCCGTGGAAAAAATGGCGGATGAGGGGAGGGGAACGAAAAGGATCACGGGGCCACGGCGAGCGCGCGCGCATCGGCCTCGGCCCACGACAGGCGAACCGTCTCGCCCTGGGCATAGGGGCTCGCGAGAAAGGCGGCCTCGCCCAGCAGCACCGACACGTTCCGGCGCTCCGGCGCGGCGGCTTCCAGCGCCAGGCCGAGCAGCACGTAGGTGCCCTGGTACTCGACATCGGTGATCGCGGCGGCCAGGCCGCCGGAGTCCGAGGTCGGCGCGATTCGCATGTGGTCGTTGCGCACCGCGATCGGCCCGGCGGGCGTGTCGATCACGTTGTGGCCGCCCATGAAGCGCGCCACGAATTCGTTGACGGGGTGGTTGTAGATCTCGTGCGGCGAGCCGACCTGCTCGATCACGCCGTGGTTCATCACCACCATCGTGTCGGCCAGCGCCATGGCTTCTTCCTGCGAGTGCGTCACGTGCACGAAGGTCAGCCCCAACTCCTTCTGCCAGCGCCGAAGCTCGGCGCGCATCTGGATGCGCAGGAACGGGTCGAGCGCGGAGAGCGGCTCGTCCAGCAGCAGCACGCGCGGCTCGGTGATGAGCGCACGCGCCAGCGCCACGCGCTGCTGCTGGCCGCCGGAGAGTTCGCCGGGCTTGCGCTCGGCCAGATGGCCCATCGCCACGCGCGCCAGCAGGTCGCGCGCACGCTTCTGGCGCTCGGCCTTGCCGACGCCTTTCATCTTGAGGCTGAAGGCCACGTTGTCGGTGGCCGAGAGGTGCGGGAAGAGCGCGAAGCTCTGGAACATCATGGCCGTGCCGCGCGCGGCGGCGGGCAGGTTGGTGATGTTGCGGTTGTCCAGCAGGATGTCGCCGCTGGTGACCGACTCGTGCCCCGCAATCATGCGCAGCGTGGTGCTCTTGCCGCAGCCCGAGGGGCCCAGCAGACAGCAGTAGCTGCCGCTGGCGATGCGCAGGTCGATGGCATCGACGGCGGCTGGCGTGCCGGCGGCGTAGCGCTTGCTGAGCGCAACGATCTCGACCGCGGCCGGCGGTGGCGGGGTGACGGCATTCATCGGCGGGTGCAAGACAGGCTGGAAGCGGGCATCTCAGGGTCTAAGCACGCTCCATGCCACATGTGCCCCGTGACGGGGCGGACCTCAGGGCGCCGCGTTGGTGCGCTGCGCGCAAGCCCTGCGCCCGATGCCGCCGCTTTCAGCAAGCAGGGCGGGCGGAGCGGACTCGCCGGGAGCTTCTGAGAATCAGGTGCCGAAGCGGGACGCGTCCACCGGCAGTGCTGCCGCGGCCAGCCCGCGCAGCACGTCGCCCACCACGATCACCGCGGGGCTCGCGAGGCCGGCTTCGGCGATCCGGGCCTGCAGCCCGTCGAGCGTGGTCGCGATGTGGCGCTGGTGCGGCAGGCTCGCGTGCTGTACGACGGCCACGGGCGTGTCGCCGGGCAGGCCGTGCAGCAGTTCGCGTTCGATGTGGCGGGCACCCGCCACGCCCATGTAGATCACGAGCGTGAGGCGTGCGTTGTGCGCCATGGCGGCGAGCGCGCGCCAGTCGGTCGGGTCTTCCTGGGCGCCTGCGCCAGTCTTGGCATGGCCGGTGACGAACACCACGCCCTGTGCATGGTCGCGGTGAGTGAGCGGCACGCCCAGCGAGGTCACGGCTGCCAGGCCCGCCGTGATGCCGTTGACCACCGCGCATTCGATGCCGGCTTCGCGCAGGTGCTCCACCTCTTCGCCGCCGCGTCCGAAGATGAACGGGTCGCCGCCCTTCAGCCGCACCACGGTCTCACCTTCGCGCACCGCGGTGATCATGAGCCGCTCGATGAAGGCCTGCGGCGTGCTCTTGCAGCCGCCGCGCTTGCCCACGTGCACGATGCGCGCGCCGGGGCGGGCATAGGCCAGGATCTCTTCGTTCACGAGGTCGTCGACCAGCAGCACCGTGGCCGCCTGGATCGCCTTGACGGCCTTGACGGTCAGCAGTTCGGGGTCGCCGGGGCCGGCGCCTACCAGCGTGCAGCGGCCGGTGACGAGGTTGGATGGGTTGTTCATGCGTGGGATGCCAGTTGCGTGATGTGCCTGACTTGCGCGGCGATGGCTTCGGGCACGGGAAGCTCGCCGTTCAATGCGCGTCGCGTGTAGTCGGCCGTGGTGGCGACGTCGATTTCCTTCGGCAGCCCGGGCACCTCGGTTGCGGTGCCGCTGGCCTGTGCCTGCAGTTCGGTGCGCACGCCGCGCACGAAGCCGTCGATCTGCGCGGTGCGGCGCGGGTCGGAGACCACTTCGCCTTCGAGGCCGCGCGAGAGCAGGGCGGTGGTGCCCATCAGCTCGAAGGTTTCGGCCATGACGCGCGCGTATTCAGGGTGCGTGTAGCTGGCCACCACCACGGCAGGCCCGGCGGTGGGCTGCATCAGCTTGACCACGCTGTGGCCGGGGTTGCGCAGGCCCACCACGCGGCGCACGTCGAGCAGGCGCTTGAGCGCCGGGTTCAGCAGCTCGGTCGCGGCGAAACCCACCGTGCCATTGGCGATGGGGCCGATGGCGGTCATGGGCGGCACGTCGAGCGCGGCGAGCACGTTCGAGGCCAGCACGCGGGAGGTTTCGCTCGCGCTGCCATGCACCAGCACCGGCAGGCCTTCGCGGGCCAGCAGCAGTGCCAGCAGCGGCGTGAGCACTGGCAGCTTGCGCGCGCCGTTGTAGCTCGGCAGCACGATGAGCGGGCGGTCGCCGGCGGGAATGTGGTGCAGCCGCGCATGCGTGGCGTCGAGGAACCCGGCCATCTCCTCGGGCGTTTCGCCCTTGATGCGCATCGCGAGGCAGAAGCCGCCGATCTCGAGGTCGGTGACGGTGCCGTCCAGCACCTGGCCGAACAGGTCGGTGGCCTGTTCGCGCGTGAGCGGCTTGGCGCCTCGCGCGCCGCGGCCGATTTCCTTGATGTATTGGCTGATTCCCATGGGTAGGCGGATTGTCCTGCAACGCTTATGCCGGAATGTGAGTCGGCTTATGCCTTGCTCCCTCTCCCCTTGGGGAGAGGGCTGGGGTGAGGGTCGACGGCGTCAGATTTGCGCATGCTGCGGCCCTCACCCTAACCCTCTCCCGCAAGCGGGAGAGGGGACAACGCAAGGAAGATCGACGGGTCGTCACAGGGTCGCCAATGATTCGGCAGGCATCAAACGAATCATGCGTTTGAGCTCCGGAATGCACGAGCCGCAGTTCGTGCCGCATTTCAGCGTCCCCTGCAGCGCGGCCAGCCGCTCGTCGGGCGTTCCGCTGCAGCGGCTCAGTTCGCCCTGGATCGCCAGGTCGGTCACGTTGAAGCAGGTGCAGACCGGCTTGCCGCGCGACTGCACCGCCAGCGGGGCGCGGGCGCCGGGAGAGAGCAGCAGGCGGCCGTAGCTCTGCGCGGGCAGCTCTTCCCGCAGCAGGGTCGCGATCCAGGCTTCGGCGCTGGTGTCGCCCGCGAGCAGGAAGGCTTCGAGGCCCGCGCTCTGGTCGGCCCGGCGCACCAGTCGCACCGAACGGCGCTGGCCGCGCCGGCGGTCGGCATAGCGCAGGGTGTCGGCGCTTTTCAGGCCGAGCAGCGCCTCGATCTGTTCCAGCAGCGCATCGGCCGGCGCATCGTGCGCGGCCGCGCGAAACAGGAGGCCGCTGCGCTCCGCGCCTGCCGCTTCCTTGGTGCTGCCCGAGAACGGCACGCAGGTGGCGAACGGAAACATCGCCATCAGCGGCTGCAGCGCACGGTGCACCGCCAGCACGTCGTCGGTCGGGAGCCAGGCCATCGTGAGCAGCGACCACGGCAGCTCGGCCTTCAGGATCTTCACCGCCGTGTGCTTGAGCTCGGGCTGCTTCGAGGTGGGGCAGTAGGCGGGCGTGGTGAGCGCGTTGATGCCGGCCAGCCGCGTGCCGGTCGACGAGCAGCCGCTCAGGTACTCCTCGCCCCAGTGCATCGCGACGAAGGCCTGGCTCATGCCGATCTCGGCGCTGGCGCGCGCGGGCAGCAGGATCGAGCCGCGCTTCGAAGTCAGGTGCACCAGGTCGCCTTCGCCGATCTGGCGCCGCACCATGTCCTGCGGGTTCATCTGCACCATGGGCTCGGCCACGTGGCCGAACAGGCGCGGAGCGGTGCCGGTGCGGCTCATGCCGTGCCACTGGTCGCGCAGGCGCCCGGTGTTGAGCGAGAAGGGGTAGCGCGCCTCGCGGGCCTCGGCCACGGGCTTGTAGGGCGTGTCGACGAAACGGGCGCGGCCATCGGGTGTGGGGAATACGCCGTCTTCGTACAGGCGCACCCGGCCGCTGCTTTCGCCTTCCTTCAGCGGCCATTGCTGCGGGCCGATGTCGTCGAGCATCGCGTAGCTCAGGCCGGTGATGTCCAGGTCGCGTCCGCGGGTGGATTCGCGGTGCTCGTTCCACACCGACTCGGCCGTCGGGTAGGGGAACAGCGTGTCCGCGGTGCGGCCCACGCGCTGCTCGAGGCGGCGCGCGAAGTCGGTGGCGATCCACCAGTCGTGCCGCGTTTCGCCCGGCGCGGCGATGGCCGGGCGCACGCGCGAGATGCGGCGCTCGCTGTTGGTCACACTGCCTTCTTTTTCGCCCCAGGTGGTGGCGGGCAGCAGCAGGTCGGCGAAGGCGCAGGTGGCGGTGGTGGAGAAGGCCTCCTGCACCACCACGAACTCGGCGCGCTCCAGCGCACGGCGCACCGTGGCCTGGTCGGGCATCGACTGCGCGGGGTTGGTGCAGGCGATCCACAGCGCGCGGATCTCGCCGTCAGCGGCAGCCTGGAACATCTCGACCGCCGTCTTGCCGGGCTTCTCGGGCACCGAGGGCACGCCCCAGAGCGCCGCCACTTCGGCGCGGTGCTCGGGGTTGGCCAGGTCGCGGTGCGCGCTCAGCAGGTTGGCCAGCCCTCCCACCTCGCGCCCACCCATCGCGTTGGGCTGGCCGGTGAGCGAGAACGGGCCGGCGCCGGGCTTGCCGATCTGTCCGGTGGCCAGGTGCAGGTTGATCAGCGCCGCGTTCTTGGCGGTGCCGCTGGACGACTGGTTCAGGCCCTGGCAATAGAGGCTCAGCGTGGCCGGCGACGTGGCGAAGAGCCGAGCCGCCGCGAGCAGGTCGTCCTTCGAAATGCCGCAGACCTGCGCCACCTTGTCCGGCGTGCATTCGCGCACCGTGGCCTTCAGGGCATCGAAGCCGTTGGTGTGTTCGGCGATGTACTTCGCGTCGATCCAGCCTTCCCACAGCATCAGGTGCAGCATGCCGTTGAACAGCATCACGTCGGTGCCGGGCTGGATCGGCAGGAACAGGTCGGCGATCTCGACCGTGTCGGTGCGGCGCGGATCGGCCACCACGATCTTCATCGCCGGGTTCGCCGCCTTCGCATCCTCGATGCGGCGGAAAAGAATCGGGTGCGCCCACGCCGTGTTGCTGCCCACGATGAAGAGGCAGTCGGCATGTTTCAGGTCGTCGTAGCAGGCCGGCGGCGCATCGGCGCCCAGCGTCTGCTTGTAGCCGGCGACCGCGCTGCTCATGCACAGGCGCGAGTTGGTGTCCACGTTGTTGGTGCCGACCAGGCCCTTGGCGAGCTTGTTGAAGACGTAGTAGTCCTCGGTCAGCAACTGGCCCGAAATGTAGAAGCCGACCGCATCGGGGCCGTGGTCCTGGATCACCTGTGCGAACTTGCCTGCCGCGTTGTCGAGTGCCGTGTCCCAGGACACGGCCGTGGGCGCCTCGCCGCGCACGAGGCGCTGCAGCGGCTGCAGCAGCCGCGCCTGCCGCGTGACCGGTGCGCTGGCCGTGAGGTGCAGCGTCGAGCCCTTGGTGCACAGCCGGCCGAAGTTGGCCGGGTGGTCGGGGTCGCCGCGCACGCCGGTGATCTGCGCGCCGTCGGATTCGATGATCACGCCACAGCCGACGCCGCAGTACGGGCAGGTGGAGCGGGTCTCTTGCACCATGAAGGGCTCAGCTTTCTTCCGTGGACAGGATGGCCATCGTGGCGAAGGGCTTGGGCCCCGCGACCGGGCGCTCCAGGTCGATGGCGTGCGTCGCGAGTTCGCCCGCATCGAGGTGGACGATGCCACCTTCGACCTTCACCGCGAACTTCGGCGTGCAGCCTTCGTCGGGCGACCTGGCGCAGCCGTCGTCCAGCCCGAGGGTCCAGTTGTGCAGAGGGCAGGCCACGCTGGTGCCGAACACGATGCCCTGGCTCAGCGGCCCACCCTTGTGCGGGCAGCGGTCGAGCAGCGCGAAGACCTGGTCCTCGGCATTGCGGAACACGGCGACGTCCACGCCTGCGGGCCGCGCCACGCGGCGGGCGCCGAGCACGGGGATGTCGTCGATGCGGCAGATGGCTTTCCATTCGCTCATGGTGGGGCTCTCTAGGTTTTGAGGTCGGAATACAGGCCGGTCACACGGTCCATGATCGCGAGCAGGTTCTCGCTGCTCACGAACACGTCGGACATCAGGGCGGGCGAGGCGCCGGCGTCTTCCAGGCGCAGCAGCCCGCGGTTGAAGAACATCCACTGCGCATCGGCCAGCACCAGTTCCTGGCGGATCTGCGCGGTGGCTTCCGGAGCACCCCGCAGCACTTCGAGCGCCGCAAGGAATTCGGCGCGCGACTTCGCGATCTCGGCCGCGCTGGCGGCCGCGTCCACCTGCATCGCGCCGGCCAGGTAGAACTTGGCCATGCGCTGCGACAGCATGCGCTGGCGGCCCGCGATGTTGACCAGCCGGCCCACCGGCTTGCCCGAGGCGGCTTCGTACTGCGTGGTGCCCTGGTTCGCGAGCGCGAGCACGGCGGCGTCTAGCTTCACGACCTTGGCGACTTCGTCCTTGCCCGGCGTGACGGTGGTGAGCTCGCGTTTGAAATTGCCCCAGGCGCCGTCGAGCGCTTCGTAGGTGTCGCGGATCGTGGGGCTCGGCGCGAAGGCCTTGAGCTCGCCCAGCTGCTTTTCGAACAGGGCGATCGACTTGTCGAGCACCTGCTGGGCGCTGCGCGTTTCCACCTTGTGCAGGAGCGCGAGGTAGGCCTTGCTCGCGCGCTGCGACAGCATGCGCTGGCGGCCCGCCTTGTTGATGGCGTCGTTGAGGTCTGCCACCTGCGCGCGGGCACCCACCGCGGCCAGGGCGGTGGAAGCGATGAAGAGTCGTCGTTTCAAGCGTTCTCTCCGCGGGCCGCTCAGATGGACAGCGGCGCGAACTGCCGCACGTCCACCGAGGCCTCGGCCGATTCGAACCATGGATCGGGCTCGCCGTCGAGCGCGAACTGCAGCCGCTCCCACAGCGCCTTGCGGCCTTCCGCGTCCTCGAGGATCTTCTTTTTCACGTAATCGAGGCCCACGCGTCCGATGTAGTGCACCGTGCGCTCCAGGTACCAGCCTTCCTCGCGGTACAGCTGCAGGAAGGCGCCTGAAAACTCCATCACCTCGGCGGCCGTCTTCACCTTCACGAGGAACTGCGCCACTTCGGTCTTGATGCCGCCGTTGCCGCCCACGTACAGCTCCCAGCCCGAGTCGACGCCGATCACGCCCACGTCCTTGATGCCGGCCTCGGCACAGTTGCGCGGGCACCCCGAGACGGCCAGCTTGACCTTGTGCGGCGAGTACATCGCCCAGAGCGCGCGCTCCAGGTCCTTGCCCATCTGCGTTGAGTCTTGCGTGCCGAAGCGGCACCATTCGCTGCCCACGCAGGTCTTCACCGTGCGCAGCGACTTGGCATAGGCAAAGCCCGAGGGCATGCCGATGTCCTTCCAAACGCCCTCCAGGTCTTCCTTCTTCACGCCCAGGAGGTCGATGCGCTGGCCGCCGGTGACCTTGACGGTCGGGATCTTGTACTTGTCGGCCGCATCCGCGATGCGCCGCAACTCGTCGGGCGTGGTGTGGCCGCCCCACATGCGCGGAATGACCGAGTAGGTGCCGTCTTTCTGGATGTTGGCGTGGCTGCGCTCGTTGATGAAGCGGCTCTGCGGATCGTCCTTCGCCTCTTTGGGCCAGGTGCTGATCAGGTAGTAGTTGATGGCCGGGCGGCAGGTGGCGCAGCCATTGGGCGTGCGCCAGCCGAGGTTGCGGTAGACCTCGTCGTGCGTGAGGTAGTGCTCTTTGCGGATCGCGTCGCGCGCATCTTGGTGGCTCGCGTCGGTGCAGCCGCAGATCGCCTTTTTCTTCGGCGTGGCCGAGTAGTCGCCGCCCGCGGTGAACATCAGGATCTGCTCGACCAGCCCGGTGCACGAGCCGCAGCTGGCGCTGGCCTTGGTGTGCTTCTTCACCTCATCGAGCGTGAAGAGACCCTTGTCCTTGATCGCCTTGCAGATGGTGCCCTTGCTCACGCCGTTGCAGCCGCAGACCTCGGCATCGTCGGGCATGCTCGCGGCCTTGCTGTGGCCTTCGTGGCCGGTGTCGCCGATGTTCGACTCGCCGAACATCAGCTTGTCGCGGATGTCGTGCACGCTGCGGCCGTCGCGCAGGAGCTTGAAGTACCAGCTGCCATCCACCGTGTCGCCGTAGAGGCAGGCGCCCACCAGCTTGTCGTCCTTGAGCACCAGCTTCTTGTAGACGCCGCCGAAGGGGTCGCTCATCACGATCTCCTCGGTGCCTTCGCCGCCCATGAACTCGCCGGCGCTGAAGAGGTCGATGCCCGTCACCTTCAGCTTGGTGGAGGTGAGCGAACCCAGGTAGCGGCCGATGCCGAACTGCGCCAGGTGGTTGGCCGCGACCTTGGCCTGCTCGAACAGCGGCGCCACAAGGCCGTAGGCGATGCCGCGGTGCGCCGCGCATTCGCCCACCGAGTAGATGCGCGCATCGGTCACGGTCTGCATGGTGTCGGTGACGACGATGCCGCGGTTGCAGTGCAGGCGCATCTTCTCGGCCAGCTCTACGTTGGGGCGGATGCCCACGGCCATGACCACCAGGTCGGCCGCGACTTCGGTGCCGTCCTTGAAGCGGATGGCTTTGACGCGGCCCTCTTCGTTGCCGACCATGTCCTGCGTCTGCGCACCCATCAGGAACTTCAGGCCCCTGTCTTCCAGCGACTTCTGCAGCAGCTTGCCCGCCACGTCGTCGAGCTGGCGCTCCATGAGCCAGGGCATGACGTGCACCACGGTCACGTTCATGCCGCGCAGCATCAGGCCGTTCGCCGCTTCCAGGCCCAGCAGGCCGCCGCCGATGACCACCGCGTTCTTGTGCGTGCGCGCGGTCTCGATCATGTAGTCGGTGTCGGCGATGTCGCGATAGGCGATCACGCCCTTCAGGTCTTTGCCCGGCACGGGCAGCATGAAGGGGTTGGAGCCGGTGCACATCAGCAGGCGGTCGTAGGCGGCTTCGGTGCCGTCCTCGGCACGCACGATGCGCTTGACGCGGTCGACCTCGACCACCTTCTTGCCCGCGTGCAGCGTGATGTGGTTGTCGGTGTACCACTCCCAGCTGTTGAGCACGATTTCGTCGACCGTCTGCTCGCCAGCGAGCACCGGCGACAGCAGGATGCGGTTGTAGTTCGGATGCGGCTCGGCGCCGAAGACGGTGATGTCGTACAGGTCGGGCGCGATCTTGAGCAGCTCTTCGAGCGTGCGCACGCCGGCCATGCCGTTGCCGACCATCACGAGTTTCATTTTCTTCATGGGGCTGGACCTTTCCTGTGACTCAAGCGAGGGGAGGCGCACGGCGCGCGTGGAGACGCACATGGACAATGGCGCCATGAGCTTCGAAGTGGACATCGGCTACAGCAGCCTTCGCGGACCCCGCGAAGTGAACGAGGATTTCGCCGGTGCGGTGCATGCCCCGCGCGGCGACGAGGCGCGCGGGCTCATCGCTGCGATTGCCGATGGCGTGTCCACTGGCGGGCGCGGCCAGGAGGCGGCGCAGACCACGGTGATGGGCCTGCTGGCCGACTACTTCGCCACGCCCGACACCTGGGAGCCGACCGCCGCGCTCGACCGCCTGATCGGCGCGCAGAACGCCTGGCTCGCCGACCACAACCGGCGCCGCGCGGGCAGCGCGACCGCGCTCACCACGCTCACCGCACTGGTGCTGCACGGCCAGAGCTACACGCTGGCCCACGTGGGCGACACGCGCGCCTGGCGCGTGCGCGCCGACGGCGATGCGGCCGTGCCGCTCACGCAGGACCATGCCTTCGAACATCCCGACATGCGCAGCCGCCTCACGCGAGCCATCGGCCTGGACGACCAGGTGCGCGTCGACTACGCGCAGGGCGACGTTCGCGTGGGCGACTGCTTCGTGCTGACCTCCGACGGGGTGCACGGCGTGCTCAAGCCGCAGCAAGTGGCCGCACTCGCGCTGCAGGGCGATGCCGAAGCGGCGAGCGAGGCGCTGGTGAATGCGGCGCTGGACGCCGGCACGCGCGACAACGCGACCGCGCTGGTGATCCGCGTGGTCGGCCTCGATGCGCGGCAGCTCGACGACGAACTCGGCGACGGCCGCCGGCTCGCACCGCCGCCGTTGCTGAAGGTGGGCGACGTGCTCGACGGCTACGTCGTCACCGGCCTTGTGGCCGACACCGGCGTGCATCTGCTGTACCAGGCGCGCCATCCGGCCACGCGCGAGTTGGTCGCGCTCAAGACGCTGCATCCCTCGCGCGCCAGTGATCCGCAGGAGCGCGCGATGCTCGCGCACGAAGCCTGGCTGGGCCAGCGCGTCGGGGAGGGCGGCGGTTTCGTTCGCGTGCACGAGCGCGCCGAGAACGCGAGCGCGCTCTACATCGTGTTCGACTGGCACGGCGGCCGTACGCTGGAGCAGATGCGCAAGTCCGGCGCGCGCGGCACGGTGGCCGAGGTGGTCGCCGCGGCCATCGAAGTGAGCAAGGCGCTCGGCCGGCTGCACCGCCACGGCGTGGTGCACCGGGACATCAAGCCCGGCAACCTGCACCTGGGCGACGACGGGCGCTGGCGCATCCTCGACCTGGGCGTGGCGCTGTCCGGGCGCGAGGGCGCGGCCCAGCGCGAACTGCATGCCGGTACGCCGAGCTACATCAATCCCGAGCAGTGGGAGGAGGGCGGTGTCGCGGACGCGGGCAGCGATCTGTTCGCGCTCGGCGCCACGCTCTACCAGTGGCTGGGCGGGCACTTGCCCTATGGCGAGATCGAGCCCTACCAGGTGGCGCGCTACCGGCGCGACCCGGTTGCGCTTTCGCGCTTGCGGCCCGATGTGCCGGTGTGGCTCGACCACCTGGTGCGCAAGGCCGTCGCCCGCGATCCGCGCGAGCGCTTCGAAACGGCCGAGGAGATGCTGCTCGCGCTGGAGCGCGGTGCCTCGCGCCCCGTTGGCGCGCCCCCCGCCACGCCGCTGATCCGCCGCGATCCGGTGATGCTCTACAAGATCGCCCTCGGCGTGTCGTTGCTGTTCAACGCACTGCTGGTGGTGTGGCTGCTTTTCTTGCCACGTTGAGGGCGAACGGAAGAAGTTCATGGCCGGGCGGCCTTTCTCGGGGCCGTATAGGTCGTGGAAGCGGAAGCCGGTGAAGTGCGCGCACGGCCGCCCTTCTCGGCCCAGGTGCGCGTCCAGCGGATCTGCATGACGCGCATCACGCCCAGCATCGCCAGCGAGAGCGCACCGAAGAAGACAAAGCCCCAGAGGTAGCTGCCCAGGTACTGCTTCGACAGGCCCATGGCGTTGGGCACCAGGCCGCCGCCGAGGGCGCCGATCTCGCCGATCATCGAGCCGGCCACCGCGGTGCTCAGCGGCCAGCGCAGCGGCACCAGCTGGAACAGCGCACCGTTGCCCGCGCCCAGCGCGGCGAAGCACACGATCAGGAGCAGCGTGGTGAGCGCCAGCGAGCCCGACGAGAGCCCCACCAGCACGAGGCCCACGGCCACCACCAGCAGCACCACCGTGAGCGTGTTGACGCCGCCCCAGCGGTCGGACAGCCATCCGCCCACGATGCGCACCGCAGCGCCCATGAAGGCCGCGAGCATCGTGAGCTGCCCCGCCTGCACCTTGCTCACGCCGAACTGGTCGTAGTAGTACGAGGGCAGGAATGTCGTGAGGCCGATGAAGCCGCCGAAGGTCACGCCGTAGATCAGGCTGAAGACCCAGCCGTCTTTCTCGAAAAGGCAGGCGATGTGTTCGCGGAAGCTCGCGTGGCTGTCCACGTCGGGCGGCTCCTTGGCGAAGATCACCATCACCACCATCGGGATGAGGATGGCGACCGCGGCCACGCCGTACACCGCCTGCCAGCCCAGCCATTGCGCGAGCGGCGGCGCCACCAGCACCGACACCGCCGTGCCCACGTTGCCCGCGCCCACCAGGCCCATCGCCAGGCCCTTGTGCTGCGGCGGGAACCAGCCCGAGCCCAGCGACAGCGCCACGCCGAAGCTCGCGCCGGCAATGCCCAGCAGCACGCCCATGGCGAGCAGGTCGTTGAAGCTCTTGACGAAGAAGAAGCCGAACAGCATCGCCACGGCGATCAGGCCCATCTCGACCAGCGTGGCCTTCTTGCGGCCGATGTACTGCGAGAGGATGCCCAGCGGAAAGCGCATGAGTGCGCCCGCAATGATCGGCACCGACAGCATCAGGCCCTTCTGTGCGGGCGAAAGCTCGAAGGTCTCGCCGATGAAGGGCGCCATGGCGCCGTTGAGCACCCAGATGCAGCAGGAGAACGAGAAGTACAGGAACGCCGCGAACAGCGTGGGACTGTGGCCTGACTGCAAGAAATTCCTGAAACCGGACATGGTGTTCAAAGGTGCAAAAAGCCGCGGCGCGACCCGGGCAGGGACGTGTCGACGGACAGGGTTGGGGTGGTGTGCCGGCAGCGGACGCTGTCGGCGTGGGGGTGCTGCCCGGCGATGAACATGCCGGGCCGGATGCAGGGGACTGCAGCCTCACCAAAGCGGTGCTTCGTTACACCGCATCCGCTTCGTTGCAAGAGGCGTGCCCGCGAAATCTCGCGGGCGTGGCCTATGCTTGCCGTGCCTTCCGACACCCCGCCATGATTTCCCTTCTCCTCGTCCTGCCCAATGAATTCGATGCCTCCGCGCCCTTGCCGGAGCCGCTGCAGCAAGGCCTCGCGGAGGCCGGCGCCACGGTGCTCGGGCGCGCCACCTGCCGCACGCTGGTGCAGCGCGCCGGTGCGCTTGCACCGCAACAGGTGCTGGCCTGCCTGCCCGAGGCGGCGCAACTGCAGGCATTGCGCGACGGACTGAAGGGGTGGAACGGCGTGCCGCCCTGTGCGCTGAGCCTGGCCGGCCCGCCGTTGACGGGCGAGCAGCACGAGGCGCTGGTCACGCTCGGCGTGCACGCATGGGCGCCGCTCGATGCCCTGTCGCTCCCCGCGTTGCTGGCCCGCGCGCAGGCCCGATGGACGCGCGAAGCCGCGCTGCGCACCGAACTCGACAACCTGCGCACGCGCATGGACGAGCGCAAGTGGGTCGATCGCGCCAAGGGCCTGCTGATGTCCGCGCGCGGCATCGGGGAAGACGAAGCCTTCGGCCTGCTGCGCGGTGCGGCCATGCACGCCAACCTGCGGCTGGGCGAGGTGTCGCGCTCGGTCATCGAGGCGGCGCAGTGGGCCGATGCAATCAACCGCGCCGGGCAGCTGCGCATGCTCTCGCAGCGGCTGGTGCGGGTGGCGGCGCAGCTGCTCGCCGGCATCGACGTGCAGCGCGCCCGGGTCCTGCGCACGCAATCGACGGAGCGGGTGCAGCAGAACCTGGATCACCTGGCCACCCTCGAACTGGGCGCGGCCGGCGTGCAGGCGCTGGGCGCCGTGCAGGCGGCATGGAACGGATTGGGCACCGCACTGGCCGTGAAGCCCACGCCGCAGGGGCTCGCCGAGATCGATGCGCGCGGCGAGGCCTTGCTGCTGGCGGCCGAAGCGATGACGGAGGCGCTGGAAGCCTCGGGCGCGCGGCGGGCGCTACGCATCGTCAACATCTGCGGACGGCAGCGCATGCGGGCGCAGCGGCTGGCGAAGGATGCGTTGCTGGCTTCGACGCTCGCCGCAGGCGCTTCGCGCGACAGGCTGCTGCCGACCATGAGCGAATTCGAGGCCGCGCTGCTAGAACTGGAGCGCGCGCCCCTCAGTTCACCCGAGATCCGCGCCGGGTTGGTGACGGCGCGGGACGAGTGGCTGCGCCTAGTCGGCGGTGTGCAGGCGCTGGACAGCCCCGAAGGCCGCGCCACGCTGGTTCGTTCCAGCGAAGCGCTCGTCGACACCTTCGAGCGTCTCACGGGTTGGTACGAGCACAGCCTGCAGGTCATCATGTCCTGAAGCCGGTTGTGCGGCACCTGTTGCGTCAGGCCGCGACCTTCTCCACATGCGCCTGGCGCGTGTAGAGGAAATCGATGACCGCCTTGCGCGCATGCACATAGGCCGGGTCTTCGGCCAGTTCGACGCGGTTGCGCGGGCGGGCGATGTCCACCGCCAGCACATCGCCGATGGTGGCGGCCGGGCCGTTGGTGAGCATCACGATGCGGTCGCTCAGCAGCACGGCTTCGTCGACATCGTGCGTGACCATGACGACGGTGCTGTGCGTCTTCTGCACGATGGCGAGCAGCTCGTCCTGCAGCTTGGCGCGGGTGAGGGCGTCGAGCGCGCCGAAGGGCTCGTCCATCAGCAGCACCTTGGGTTCCATCGACAGCGCACGGGCGATGCCCACGCGCTGCTTCATGCCGCCGGAGATTTCGCCGGGGCGCTTCTGCGCGGCGGGCGTGAGGCCGACGAGCGCGAGCGCCGCATCGGTGCGCGCACGCAGCTGGGCCTTGTTTTCCGTCGCCGCGAACACGCGCTCGACCGCGAGGTACACGTTCTCGAAACAGGTGAGCCAGGGCAAGAGCGAATGGTTCTGGAACACGACGGCGCGCTCCGGGCCCGGGCCCTTGATCTCGCGGTTCGCGCAAAGGAGCACACCCTGCGTTGGCGTGGTCAGCCCGGCGATCAGGTTCAGCAGCGTCGACTTGCCGCAGCCCGAGTGGCCGATGAGCGTGATGAACTCGCCCTTGGCAACGTTCAGGTTGATGTCGCGCAGCGCAAGAAAACTTCCCTTGGCCGTCTTGAAGCGCTGCTCGACGTCGCGGATCTCGATGTACTTCGAATCGTCGTTCATGACTTCACCTCTTCGAACGTGAATGCAGTGGCCAGCTTGATGAGCGCGAACTCCAGCACCAGGCCGACGATGCCGATCACGAAGATCGCGATGATGATGTTGGCGACGTTGAGGTTGTTCCACTCGTCCCACACCCAGAAGCCGATGCCCACGCCGCCGGTCAGCATCTCGGCCGCGACGATCACCAGCCACGCGGTGCCAACGGCCAAGCGCACGCCGGTGAGCATGTAGGGCAGCACGGCAGGGAACAGGATCTTGGTGAGGATCTTCCATTCGGAAAGATTCAGCACCTTCGCCACGTTCATGTAGTCGCTGGGCACGCGCTGCACGCCCACGGCGGTGTTGATGACCATCGGCCAGATCGAGCAGATGAAGATGGTCCAGATGGCCGCCGGGTTCGCGCCCTTGAACACCAGGAGGCCGATGGGCAGCCACGCGAGCGGCGACACCGGGCGCATCAGGCTGATCAGCGGGTTGAACATGCGCGCGAGGAACTCGAAGCGCCCGATCGCGAAGCCCGCCGGAATGCCGACCAGCGCCGCGAGGCCGAACCCCAGCGCCACGCGCTGCAGCGACGAGAGCACGTTCCAGCCCACGCCCTGGTCGTTCGGTCCCTTGCTGTAGAACGGATCGCTGAACACGGTCAGCGCCTGCTGCCAGGTGGCGAGCGGCGTGGGAAAGCCGGTGGTGCTTTTCATGGCGACCAGCTCCCAGATCAGCAGCAGCAGGCCGAAGCCCATGAGCGGCGGCAGCACGCGCATCCAGAAGGCGCGCAAGTCGATGGGCGTGCGTTGTTTTTGCTCCTTTTCCACCTTTGGGAGTGGTGCAGGTGCAGGTTGGGGTGCGACCTCGGCGCGGGGCACACCCTCACCCCGGCCCTCTCCGGCACGCGGGAGAGGGAGAGATGCGTCCATCGGCGAATGAAATACAGCGCTGACCATGGTGCGTTTCTCCTCAGACATGCAGCTTGAAAGACTCGGCGTACTTCTTCGGGTCCTTGCCGTCCCACACGGAGCCGTCGAAGAGCTTGCTGGTGCGCATCACCTCCTTGGGTACGGGCGTCTGCGTGGCGGCGGCAGCCTGCTTGTAGATGTCGATCCGATTGATCTCGGTGGCCACCTTCAGGTAGTCGGGGTGCTCCTTCAGCAGTCCCCAGCGCTTGTGCTGCGTGAGGAACCACATGCCGTCCGAGAGGTAGGGGAAGTTCACCGCGCCGCCGTTGTAGAACTTCATGTGGTTGGGGTCGTCCCAGCTCTTGCCCAGGCCGTTGGTGTAGCGGCCAAGGATGCGCTGGTTGATCGCGTCCACGCTGGTGTTGACGTAGCTCTTGTCGGCGATGGTCTCGGCCATCTTGTTCTTGTTCTGCAGGCCGGTGTCGATCCACTTGCTGGCTTCGAGGATGGCGGCCGTGACGGCGCGCGCCGTGTTGGGGTACTTCTTCGTGAACTCGGCGGTGCAGCCGAGCACCTTCTCGGGGTGGTCCTTCCAGATGTCCTGCGTGGTGATGGCCGTGATGCCGATGCCGTCCATGATCGCGCGCTGCCCCCAGGGCTCGCCCACGCAATAGCCGTCCATGTTGCCCACGCGCATGTTGGCCACCATCTGCGGGGGCGGCACGGTGATGTTCTTCACGTCCTTGAACGGGTCGATGCCGGCCGAGGCGAGCCAGTAGTAGAGCCACATGGCGTGGGTGCCGGTGGGGAAGGTCTGCGCGAAGGTGTATTCGCGTTTCTCGGTGGCGATGAGCTTGGCGAGCGAGGCGGCATCGACCGCGCCCTTGTCGGCCAGCTTCTTCGAGAGCGTGATGGCCTGGCCGTTGTTGTTCAGGGTCATGAGCACGGCCATGTCCTTCTTCGGGCCGCTCAGGCCCAGGTGCATGCCGTAGACCAGGCCGTAGAGCACGTGTGCCATGTCGAGGTCGCCGTTGGAGAGCTTGTCGCGCACGCCGGCCCAGCTGGCTTCCTTGCTGGGGACGATCTTCACGCCGTATTTCTTGTCGATGCCGAGCACCGAGGCCATCACCACGCTCGCGCAGTCGGTCAGCGGGATGAAGCCGATCTTCACTTCTTCTTTTTCGGGCTTGTCGGAGCCCTGGGCCCAGACGGCGGCGCGCAGCGCGGGGTCGATGCCCACGGCGCCGATGGCGGCGGCTTGCAGTACGCGGCGGCGGCTGAGGCGGGTTTTCAGCAGGTCGGTCATGAGGGCGGGCTCCGGTTGAAGAACGAACAAAAAGCAAAGACGAAAACAAAAAAGGCGTCCCGACCGCGCAGGGGCTGCTCGCGAACGAGCCCTTGCGGGATGGGGACGCCTTTGTCCGGTTCGGTGGGAGGCACCCGCCGTTGGGTGCCGCCTGCCTGTAGACCACGAAGGTCTTATGTACTCACCTATGCAAACTGCGTGCCAGTGGTTGCGGGGTGTTCGGCGCTATCGAAAAAGTAGCTCCGGCGCGCGGTGCGTGAAGGCCAAGCAAGGCCGGGCGCCGGTGGACGTGGGCATCCGGCGAAAGCACGTTTTTGTGCGCTGCACCAACTTGAAACGCCGTCAGCGCGGCGCACGGGCATCGGGCAGCGGCAGGTAGTCGGCCATGGCCAGCATCGACTCGGCGACATCGACCAGCCGGCGCTTCTGGTTCATGGCGGTCTGGCGCAGCATCTTGTGGGCTTCGTCTTCGCTCAGGCGCCGGTGCGCCATCAGCAGGCCCTTGGCGCGCTCGACCACCTTGCGCTCGTTGAGCGAGGCGCGCACGGTCTGCAATTCGTCGCTCATGGCCTGCAGGCGCTGCGACTGCTCCTGCACCATGTCGAGCACCGAGCGCTCCAGCACGCGGCCGTAGGACGCGGGGGCGACGGCCTGGGTGCCGGCATCGTCGAAGAACATCGCACCCTCCGATGGCGGCGCCAGCGTGCCGAGCAATTGCTGGTAGGCCGCGAGGTCGGTGCGCGCCTGCGCGGTCTTGCGGCTGCACAGGGCGCGCAGGTCGGCGGCGAGGCGGTCTTCGACGGTGCGCATGGCGTCGATGCGGCGCGTACAGCAGTCGAACCAGCTCTGGCTCAACTGGCTGTATTGCGCGTCGGGGGGCGCAGCCAGCGTGGTGCCGACGCGGCGCAGGCGCTCGAGCTCGGCCATGGTGGCGTAGTCCTCGCTCTCGCGCCAGAGCGCCAGCACCTCGTTGCTCGAGAAATCGGTGAAGACGTGAAAGCAGCGTTCCTGCGATTCGATCAGGTGCAGCCATTGCACGCGCTGCGCCTCGTTGCTGCGGCCCAGCGCCAGCGTGGCGGCGCCGAATGCGCGCTCCTGGCCGGCGAACTCCTTGCCCTGCATGAAGTTGAACATCGCGACCAGGAGGCGCGATATCTCGGGGTCGGTGGCGCCGTCGGCCGCCTCGAACACCACGGCCAGCAGGCCGGCGACCAGCTTGGCGAAGGCCGCGGTCGCCCCAGCGGGCTCCAGTTCGAGCGCGCCGACGCGGCGGCGCAGCGCGGGCAGGGCGTCCAGCCCCGGCAGCACCCAGGCGATGCGGCTGAACAGGCGCGCGCTGTTGCCGGCGCTGGCACGCTGGCGAGCCTCCGTCTCGAGTTGGTCGAAGCCGTTGCGCACCGCCTCCTCGAGCGCCAGGCATTCGGCAATCTGCGGATCGCGCTGGTCGGCGAAGCGCTGGCCGCGCGAGGCGAGGAACACGTTGGACATGCCGCGCTCCCGCTGCAGCGCGTGCACCAGCCGGCCGATCAGGCCGACCAGCTCGCTGGTGCGCGCGAACTGGTCGAGCTCGTCGATCTCGCACTGGCGGGCGGCGATCAGGAAATGCAGGCCGGATTTCATCGTGGGTGGAAAAAGAGAACACTCCGTCGCTGCAACATCCGTGCCTTGCCCCTTCGCGGGCACCTCTCGCAAGCGCCACCTACACTCGCCGCATGCTCTTGTTGGGAATCGAATCATCCTGCGACGAGACCGGCGTGGCGCTGGTCGAGTCGCACGGCGACGCGCTGCCGGTGCTGCTTTCGCACGCACTGCACAGCCAGATCGCCATGCACCAGGCCTACGGCGGCGTGGTGCCCGAACTGGCCAGCCGCGATCACATCCGCCGCGTGCTGCCGCTCACGGAAACCGTGATGGCCGAGGCCGGTCACTCGCTGCACGAGATCGACGTGGTGGCCTACACGCGCGGGCCGGGGCTTGCGGGCGCATTGCTGGTGGGCGCAGGCGTGGCCTGCGCGCTGGGCGTGGCGCTGGGCAAGCCGGTGCTGGGGGTGCATCACCTCGAAGGGCATCTGCTGTCGCCGTTCCTGAGCGCCGATCCGCCTGAATTTCCGTTCGTTGCGCTGCTCGTGTCGGGCGGTCACACCCAGTTGATGCGGGTCGATGGCGTGGGCCGCTACGAGCTGCTCGGCGAAACCATCGACGATGCGGCCGGCGAAGCCTTCGACAAGAGCGCCAAGCTCATGGGCCTGCCGTACCCCGGCGGCCCGTGGCTCGCCAAACTGGCCGAAGGCGGCAGCACGACGGCGTTCAAGCTGCCGCGGCCGCTCTTGCACAGCGGCGATCTCGATTTTTCCTTTGCGGGCCTGAAGACCGCGGTGCTCACGCAAGCCAAGAAGCTCGGCGACCAGCTCGAGGCGAACAAGGCCGATCTGGCGGCGTCGACGCAGGCAGCCATCGTCGAGGTGCTGCTGAAGAAGTCGCTCGCCGCGCTCGAACAGACCGGGCTCAGGCGCCTGGTGGTGGCCGGCGGCGTGGGCGCGAACAGGAACCTGCGCGAGCAGCTCAATGCCGCCTGCGCGAAGCGCGGGGTGCGCGTGCACTACCCGGAGCTGCACCTGTGCACCGACAACGGCGCCATGATCGCCATGGCCGCCGCCATGCGCCTGCAGTCCGGCCTGTCGCAGGCCACCGCGCGCTATGCCTTCGATGTCAAGCCGCGATGGCCCATGGCGTCGCTGGCGGCCGAGGCACAGACCCTTCCCGAGACCGCGTAACCGGTTGGTGCGGCCGGCCCTGCACGGGCAGCGGCAGCACGTCCAGCACGCTGCGCCAGAGCTGGCGCCACTGCGGCCAGTCGTGCCCGCCTTCGGTGGTGAAGACGCGGCCTGGCGGCAGCGCGTCGGCCAGCAGCCTGTGGTTGCCCGCAAAGCGGTCGTCGAGGCCGAAGCCCAGGTAGAGCGGCGGCAGATTTCTCGTGGGCTGGGCTTGGAGGTATTGCTGGAAGAAAGGCCAGAGCTTGCGGTCGGGCTCCTCGTCGGGCTGCGGGCCGGTGGGCGCATGCCAGGCGCGCAGGCCGCCGGCCTTCCGGATCTCCGCGCCGAGCACGCGGCGCCCGAGGTAGGGTGCGAGGGCGACGATGCCGTCCACCGAGCCCGGCCGCGCCAGTTCGTGGATCAGCGCGCCGAAGCCGCCGATGGAAATGCCCACGAGCCAGATCGAGGTGTAGCCCCTGGCGCGCTGCGGCTCGATGACGTCCGCCTGCAGGCGATCGCTGAGCGTCTGGTCGTAGTAGTAGGAGACGTCGGCATCGACCAGCATCGCGTCGGCGGCCAGGTGGCGCTCCCGGACGGCGCTGATGAAGCCATGGCGTTCGAATTCTTCGGGCTTCAGGTACGCGCCCGGCAGAAAGACCAGGAGCGTTTCGGACTGGTCGTTGTCCGTGGCTGACCGCAGATGCGTGTTCATGGTGCCTTGAGGGGCACCCGGACCCGCACCGGCACGAAATTCGATGCGTTTGCGAGACGCCCACGAAGAAGAAAGTACTAGAAAAACGCCACATCATGTGACGTTATCCGGTGCCATTGTTATTAATGTGCTTGTTTAAAGTCAAAAACAAGCCATTACTGACATTTTCCTCTTGTGGGCATAGGCTGTGTCAGTTGATCTGCAACTGCGAGGCCTGGCTCACGGGCGTCAGCTTGCCGAGCTTGAGCGTGAGCACGCCGTTCTCGAGCTTGGCTTCGCTCGCTGCAACATCGATGTCCTGCGGCAGCTCGTAGGCGGCCTTGAACTGGCGCTTGGCTTCGGCCTTGCTGTCGATGCGGATCACAGCGCCTTCGATGCTGATCGCGAGGTCTTCGCGCGAGAGGCCCGGCACGTCCAGCGAGAGGGTCCAGCTCGTGTCGTCCTGCTCCACCAGCGGTGAGCGGCGGGGTGCGGCGAAGGCCTCGTTCACGAAGCGTTCGAAGGCGCGGTCCTGCGAACGGGGAACGAAGCGGGTGGTGCGGATGGTGGGTGCGAAAAACATGATGAAGAGCTCCTGAATGAACACAATGGGGACAAGGAATGTGTGTCCCTTACACTGCGCGGCCATTCAATCCTGAGTGCCGCTTGACACCTCATCTAGGCGCAGCCGCACGCGTTTCAAGACGATGACTCCCTCCTTTATTTGGCGCCGCCAGGCCTTGAAATTCGCGGCGCTGGCGCTATGCGCGACGCCCCTCGCCGGGCTTGCGCAAACGCCGGTCGTGCCGCCCGCACCCATCCGTCTCGCATTGATCGAGAGCATGAGCGGGCCCTTCGCGAACACGGGCGAGGCCGTGTTTCGCAACCTGCTGTGGGCGGTGGAACGCGTCAACGCACGCGGCGGCGTGAAGCTGCCGGGCGGCGCGCGTCCGCTGCAGCTGGACCGCTACGACAGCAAGGGCCAGAACGAAGAAGCGCTCTCCGCATTCCGCGCGGCCATGGACGACGGCGCGCGCATCGTGCTGCAGGGCAACTCGTCGGCCACCGCGGCGGCGCTGGTCGATGCCATCGAGAAGAACAACGAGCGCGACCCCGCGCGGCGCGTGATCTTCCTGAACTACGCGGCGGTCGACCCTGTGCTCACCAACGAGCGCTGCAGCTTCTGGCACTTCCGCTTCGACGCGCACGCCGACATGCGGGTGGCCGCGCTGATGGACGTGGTGAAGGACGATGCGACGCTCAAGCGCGCCTACCTGATCGGGCAGGACTACAGTTTCGGCCAGGCGGTGCTGCGCGAGTCGCGCCGGCAGCTCGGCGTGCAGCGGCCCGACGTGGAAATCGTCGGCGACGAGCTGCATCCGATGGGCAAGGTGAAGGACTTCGCGCCCTACGCCACGAAGATCCTCGCGAGCGGCGCGCAGGCGGTGTTCACCGGCAACTGGGGCAACGACCTCACGCTGCTGGTGAAGGCCGCGCGCGAAGCGGGCTTCAACGGCACCTTCTATACCTTCTACGGCAATGCGCTCGGCGCGCCCGCGGCCATCGGCGATGCGGGCATCGGCCGCGTGGTGGCGGTGGCCGACTGGCTGCCCAACGTGCAGACGGCGCAGTCGGAGGCTTTCTATCGCGCGTTCCGTGCCCGCTTTCCGAAGCCCGCGGACGACTACGTGCACATGCGGATGCAGCTGCTCGTCGAATCGCTCGCGCAGGCCGTCGAGCGTGCAGGGAGCAGCGACGCCGTGGCGGTGGCGCGCGCGCTGGAGCAGGCCGACGTGAGCCTGTACGGTCAGCGCGGCCGCATGCGCGCGGCGGACCATCAGTTCCAGCAGCAGTTGGTGGTCGGCGCGATGGACAGGCAGGGCAAGCCCGGCGTGCAGTTCGATGTCGAAGGCTCGGGCTACGGCTTCCGCGTGATCAAGACGATCGCCCCGGAGCGCGCCGAACTGCCGACATCGTGCAAGATGAAACGACCCCAATGACGACGAACAGGACGACAGCCGATGCGTGAAGCCATCCACAACCTCGAAGCCTCCAGGATCCGCGAGGTCGCCAATGCAGGCCTCGGCCGTGAGGACGTGCTGGCCTTCTGGTTCGGCGAAAGCGACGAGGTCACGCCCGAGGTGATCCGCCAGGCGGCCGTCGAGTCGCTGCAGCGTGGGGAGACTTTCTACGCGCACAACCTCGGCCTGCCCGAGTTGCGCGAGGCGATCGCGCGCTACACCAGCGCGCTGCATCCGGCGGTCGATGCCTCGCGCATCGCCGTGACTTCGGGCGGCGTGAGCGCGCTGATGCTGGCGGTGCAGGCGCTGGTCGATGCGGGCGACGATGTGGTTGCGGTAACGCCGGTATGGCCGAACCTCACGGCGCAGCCGGCGATCATGGGGGCGCATGTGCGTACGGTGCCGCTGGTGCCGGTCGACGGGCAGTGGACGCTCGATCTGCCTGCGCTGCGCGCTGCGGTCACGCCGAAGACGAAGCTCCTGATCGTCAATGCGCCCAACAACCCGACGGGCTGGACGATGACGCGCGACGAGCAGCAGGCCGTGCTCGACCATTGCCGCCAGACCGGCACCTGGATTCTGGCCGACGAGGTGTACGAGCGCCTCTACTTCGAGCCGACGCCGAACGGCTGCGCGCCGAGCTTTCTCGATATCTCGAAGCCCGACGACCGGTTGGTCGTGACGCACAGTTTCTCGAAGAGCTTTCTCATGACCGGATGGCGCCTCGGCTGGCTGGTGCTGCCGCCGGCGATGGTCGATGGCATCGGCAAGCTGATCGAGTTCAACACCTCGTGTGCCAGCGTGTTCACGCAGCGCGCCGCCATCGCGGCCATCGCGCACACGGCGGAGATCACGCCGCGCGTGGTGGCGCACCTGAAGCTGTGCCGCGACACGCTCGTGCCGCTGCTGGCCGCGGTGCCCGGCGTGCAGGTGGCGCCGGCCAAGGGCGGCATGTATGCCTTCTTCCGGCTCGAGGGCTTTGGCGATTCGCTCGAAGTGGCCAAGCGGCTGGTGGTCGAGGCGGGCCTCGGGCTCGCGCCGGGCAATGCCTTCGCGCCCGAGGCGCAGGGCTGGCTGCGCTGGTGCTTTGCGTCGAAAGATCCGCAGCGGTTGGTGAAGGGCGTGGAGCGCCTGCGCAACTGGCTGGCGGTGCAGGCGCAGCGCAAGGGTTGAGCCGCCTGCAATTTCGTTCAATACGCGCGGCGCGCGGCCCGCGAAGCTTGGCCTTTCTTCGAGAGCGAAAGGTCACGCATGTCGGAACGAATCAAGGGGATGGTGCTGTGTGCACTGGCAATGGTCACGGTGGGGAGCACCGTGGTCGCCAGCAAGGTGATTGCGGGCGGCCTGCCGCCGTTCACTGCGACGGCGCTGCGGTTTGCGATGGCGCTGCCGGTTTTTCTTCTGCTGCTGCGTGTGACGCGCACACCCTGGCCTCGCCCTGACCGGCGCGACCTGGTGCTGCTGCTGTGCCAGGCCGGATTGGGCAGCGTCGGCTACACGGTGCTCCTGATCCTGGGCGTGCGCTGGGCGCCGGCGGCCAGCGCGGGCGTTGTGGCGGGCACGCTCCCGGCGGTCGCTGCGCTGGTGGCGGTGCTGGCCTTGCGCGAGCGGCCGGGGCGCTACCTGATCGGCAGCATCGCGCTGGCGACGGCGGGTGTTCTGGCAATCAGCTGGCCGGGAGAGGGCGCCGCGGGGGACTCGAAATCCCCTGCCGCGATGGTCGGCAATCTGCTGGTGCTGGGCGCGGTCGTTTGCGAGGCAATGTTCATCCTGCTCAACAAGCGCCTGCGGGTGCCGGTGCGGCCGCTGGCGCTGTCGACACTGATGACGGCCTTCGGGCTGCTGCTGTCGCTGGTGCCAGCGCTGTTCGAGCGCGCCTGGGAGCACCCGTTGCCGAACGATGCACTGATCGGCGTCGCCTACTACGCGCTGGTGCCGACGGTGCTGGGCTTTGTCCTCTGGTTTGCCGGATCGGCCAGGCTGAAGGGAGCGGAGGCAGCGCTCTTCACGGCGCTCTTGCCGGTTTCAGCGCTGGTACTGGCGGCCTTTTGGCTGGGTGAAAGTATCAGCCTGGCGCAGATCGGCGGGGCTGCCTGCGTGCTGGGTGCCGTGGGGCTGGCTTCGCTCGATGGAAGGGGTGGGAGGAGGCCGGAAAGCCCCCTCGGGTCCGCCGAGCTATAATCCCGAGGCTTTGCATGCCGCAAGGCGCACGGTGAGGGCAGTTCCAGCGCTCATCGCAAGTCAAACATCCCGGAACAAGGAAAATTCAACATGATCGCAGCCTCCATCAAGGCCGAAGTCGTCAAAGACAACGCCCGCGCCGCCAACGACACCGGCAGCCCCGAAGTGCAAGTTGCACTGCTGACCGCCCGTATCAACGAGCTCACCCCCCACTTCAAGACGCATGCCAAGGACCACCACGGTCGTCGCGGCCTGCTGCGCATGGTGAGCCGCCGCCGCAAGCTCCTGGACTACCTCAAGTCCAAGGACGCCGACCGTTACACCGCGCTGATCGCCAAGCTGGGTCTGCGCAAGTAAACCGAATCGCATGAAAAAACGCCTGGGTTAGTCCGCTAGCTCAGGCGTTTTTTACTTCGCGATCCACTTTCGGAGTGCCAAAACAGAGCGAAGCTGTGTCATTCCAATGAAGTTCTCCCCGAGCTTCGCTGGAATGGCATCGTGTTCTGAGACAGCCTCCGCCCCTTGCGAACCCTGTGCGGTTCGCTACTAAAACAGGAGCAAACATGAGCCTCTTCAACAAAGTCACCAAGTCCTTCCAATGGGGCGACAAGACTGTCGTCATGGAAACGGGCGAAGTCGCCCGCCAGGCCAATGGCGCCGTGCTGGTCGACATCGACGGCACCGTGATCCTGGCGACCGTGGTCGCCTCCAAGTCCGCCAAGCCGGGCCAGGACTTCTTCCCGCTGACCGTCGACTACATCGAGAAGACCTACGCCGCGGGCAAGATCCCCGGCAGCTTCTTCAAGCGCGAAGCCAAGCCCAGCGAACACGAAACGCTGACCAGCCGCCTGATCGACCGTCCGATCCGCCCGCTGTTCCCCGAAGGCTTCCTGAACGAAGTGCACGTGGTCATCCACACCGTGTCGCTCAACCCCGAAGTCGACGCCGACATCGCCGCCATGATCGGCGTGAGCGCTGCGCTCGCGATCTCCGGCATCCCGTTCAGCGGCCCGATCGGTGCCGCCCGCGTGGGCTACGTCAACGGCCAGTACGTGCTGAATCCGGGCCAGACGGCCCGCAAGGATTCGCAGATGGACCTCGTCGTCGCCGGCACGCAAGCCGCCGTGCTGATGGTCGAGTCCGAAGCCCAGCAACTGAGCGAAGAAATCATGCTCGGCGGCGTGGTGTTCGGCCATGAGCAGGCCAACATCGCGATCAACGCGATCCATGACCTCGTGCGCGACGCCGGGAAGCCCATGTGGGACTGGCAAGCGCCCGCTGAAGACGAAGCCTTCGTCGCCAAGGTCAAGGGCCTGGCCGAGGAAAAGCTGCGCGCCGTGTATCAAATTCGCAGCAAGCAAGCCCGTACGCAGGCCCTGCGCGAAGCCAACGCCAGCGTGATGAGCGCGCTGAAGGAAAGCGGCGAGCCGTTCGATTCGGGCAAGGTCAACGACCTGCTGTTCTCCATCGAATCGAAGATCGTGCGCAGCCAGATCCTGTCGGGCGAACCCCGCATCGACGGCCGCGACACGCGCACCGTGCGCCCCATCGAGATCCGCAATTCCGTGCTGCCCCGCACCCACGGTTCGGCCCTGTTCACGCGCGGTGAAACCCAGGCGCTGGTCATCACCACGCTTGGCACCGAACGCGACGCGCAGCGCATCGACGCGCTGGCCGGCGAGTACGAAGACCGCTTCCTGTTCCACTACAACATGCCTCCCTTTGCCACCGGCGAAGTGGGCCGCATGGGCTCGACCAAGCGCCGCGAAATCGGCCACGGCCGCCTGGCCAAGCGCGCGCTCGTCGCCGTGCTGCCGACCAAGGAAGAATTCCCGTACACGGTTCGCGTGGTCTCGGAAATCACCGAGTCGAACGGCTCCTCGTCGATGGCTTCGGTCTGCGGCGGCTGCCTGTCGATGATGGACGCCGGCGTGCCGATGAAGGCCCATGTGGCCGGCATCGCCATGGGCCTGATCAAGGAAGACAACCGCTTCGCGGTGCTCACCGACATCCTGGGCGACGAAGATCACCTGGGCGACATGGACTTCAAGGTTGCGGGTACCACCAACGGCATCACCGCGCTGCAGATGGACATCAAGATCCAGGGCATCACCAAGGAAATCATGCAGGTCGCACTGGCTCAGGCCAAGGAAGCGCGCATGCACATCCTGGGCAAGATGCAGGAAGCCATGGGTGAGGCCAAGGCCGAAGTCTCCAGCTTCGCACCGCGCCTGACCACGCTGAAGATCAACCCGGAAAAGATCCGCGACGTGATCGGCAAGGGCGGCTCTGTCATCCGCGGCCTGCAGGAAGAAACCGGCACGACGATCAACATCGACGAAGACGGCACCATCACCATCGCCTCGACCGATCCGGAAAAGGCCGAGTTCGCCAAGCGCCGCATCGAGCAGATCACCGCTGAAGTCGAAATCGGCAAGGTCTACGAAGGCCCGGTCACCAAGATCCTGGACTTCGGCGCGCTCATCAACCTGCTGCCCGGCAAGGATGGCCTGCTGCACATCAGCCAGATCGCGCATGAACGCGTCGAGAAGGTGACCGACTATCTGAGCGAAGGCCAGATCGTGAAGGTCAAGGTTCTGGAAACCGACGAAAAGGGCCGCGTCAAGCTGTCCATGAAGGCCCTGACCGAGCGTCCGGCCGGCATGGAATACAGCGAGCGCCCGCCGCGCGAAGACCGTGGCGGCGATCGCGGCGACCGTGGTGGCGAACGCCGCGAGCGTTCGGACCGTGGCGATCGCGGCGGCGACCGTGGTGGTGATCGTGGCGAGCGCGCACCGCGCTTCAACGACCAGCAGCAACAGCCGCGCAACGACCAGCCGCAGGCTCCGGCCGGCGAGCAGCAGTCGCAAGCACCGCGCGAGCCTCAGGAGTAAGAAGGGCGCGACGGCAGCAATCCTGCCGTTGCTATCTTTTGAACAGCTAGCTGCGCCCCACCTGCGGGCGTTGGAGGCCGAAAGACCATGAAAGCCATTGAAATCACTTCGTACGGCGCCCCTGAGGTGCTGCGCGTGGCCGATCGTCCCGATCCGGTGGCGGGCGTGGGCGAGTTGCTGATTCGCGTTGCAGCCAGCGGGGTCAATCGTCCCGACGTGCTGCAGCGCATGGGCCACTACCCGGTGCCGCCGGGCGCTTCCGACCTGCCGGGCCTCGAAGTGGCCGGCGAGATCGTGTCGGGCGACGCTGCGGCGTTGGCCGAGGCGGGCTTCAAGGTCGGCGATCGCGTCTGCGCGCTGATCGCCGGTGGCGGCTATGCCGAGCTGTGCGTGGCGCCTGTGGCGCAATGCCTGCCGGTGCCCAAGGGCTGGAGCGATGTCGATGCGGCCTCGCTGCCCGAGACCTTCTTCACCGTCTGGAGCAATGTGTTCGAGCGCGGCCGCCTGCAAAAGGGCGAGACGCTGCTGATCCAGGGCGGCTCGAGCGGCATCGGCGTCACGGCGATCCAGATCGCCAAGGCGTTGGGCACGACCGTGATCGTCACCGCCGGCAGCGACGACAAGTGCGAAGCCTGCAAGAAGCTGGGTGCCGATCACGCCATCAACTACCGCACGAGCGACTTCGTCGAGAAGGCGAAGGAACTCACGGGCGGCAAGGGCGTGGACGTGATCCTCGACATGGTCGCCGGTGACTACGTGGCGCGCGAGATTGAGTGTTTGGCCGAAGACGGCCGGCTCGTGATCATCGCTGTGCAGGGCGGTGTGAAAAGCCAGATCAATGCGGGCCTCGTGCTGCGCAAGCGGCTCACGATCACCGGCTCGACACTGCGGCCCCGGCCGGTGGCGTTCAAGGGTGCCATCGCCAAGGCCTTGCGCGAGAAGGTCTGGCCGCTGCTGGAAAGCGGTGCGATCAAGCCCGTGATCCACAGCACTTTTGCGGCGGCGGGTGAACCCAGTGGCGCGGCCCAGGCTCACACGCTGATGGAATCGAACCAGCACATCGGCAAGATCGTGCTGACATGGTGACAACGAGCAACGCGATGACAACCAAGAAGAAACTGATCGCCGGCAACTGGAAGATGAATGGCGGCCTGGCCGCCAACGAGGCGCTGGTGAAGGCTCTGCAGCAAGGCCTGGCCGCAAGCCCGGCCGCTTGCGATGTTGCGCTGTGCGCGCCGGCGCCGTACTTCGCCCAGCTGCAATCGCTGCTGGCGGGTACACCGTCGCTCGCGCTCGGCGCGCAGGACGTTTCGGCGCATCCCCAGGGTGCGTTCACCGGCGAGCAGTCGGCGGCGATGCTGAAGGATTTCGGCGTGCGCTATGCCATCGTCGGGCACTCCGAGCGTCGGCAGTACCACGGCGAAACCGACGAGACAGTGGCTGCGAAGGCGGCTGCCGCGTTGGCGAATGGCATCACGCCGATCGTCTGTGTCGGTGAGACGCTGGCACAGCGCGAAGCAGGGCAGACCGAAGAAGTCGTCAAGCGCCAGCTGGCTGCGGTGATCCATGTGAATGGCCATTGCATCAGCGAAATCGTCGTGGCCTACGAGCCGGTCTGGGCCATTGGCACGGGCAAGACGGCGTCGCCGGAGCAGGCACAGGCGGTGCATGCCGTGCTGCGTGCACAGTTGCATCACGCAGCGAGCGAGCACGCTGCCGGCATCAGCATTCTTTACGGCGGCAGCATGAACGCGGCCAACGCCGCCGAACTGCTGGCGCAGGCCGACATTGACGGCGGCCTCATCGGCGGTGCGTCGCTCAAGGCCCCCGACTTTCTGCAGATCATCTCTGCCGCTGCGCGCTGACGCGCAACGGCTGTTATCAATTAGGAGTAAGAACGAATGAACGTGGTCCTCAACCTTCTGGTCGGCGTGCAAATGCTGGCGGCCCTGGCGATGATCGGCCTGATCCTGGTCCAGCACGGCAAGGGTGCCGACATGGGCGCCGCCTTCGGCAGCGGCAGTGCCGGCAGCCTGTTCGGTGCCAGCGGCAGCGCCAACTTCCTCTCGCGCACCACGGCCGTGCTGGCTGCGGTGTTCTTCGCATGCACGCTGCTGCTTGCGTACTTCAGCCATGCGCGTCCTGCGGGTGGCGGCAGTCTTCTCGAGCGTGCGGCCGTGGGCGCACCTGCTGCACCGGCATCTGGCGCGGCTGGCCAAATCCCCGGCGCGGGCGCTCCGAGCGCACCGGCTTCGGCGCCTGCCGCACCCGTTTCGGGCGCCGGTCAGATTCCGAACAAGTAATCCAGTCGTTTTCATGCAGTCGTCGGCGAGAAACGGCTGTATTTCAGGGTAAACTCTAAAGCTGTTCAGAAAGCCAAATGCCTTAACCGGTACCTCATGCCATCTGAACAGCAAAAACCGCGGTCGTGGTGAAATTGGTAGACACGCTATCTTGAGGGGGTAGTGGCGAAAGCTGTGCGAGTTCGAGTCTCGCCGACCGCACCAAATCTCATCGGCAGAAAACCTCATTCAGAGGTTCTTCTTGCCGGTGGCAAGCGGTGAAAAATTCTCGATGAACCTCGATTCCTACCTTCCGGTCCTTTTGTTCATTTTGGTCGGAGTCGGCGTAGGCGTCGCCCCCCAAGTCATCGGATACATCCTCGGCCCCAACCGGCCAGACGCTGCGAAGAACGCTCCCTACGAGTGCGGCTTCGAAGCCTTCGAGGATGCGCGCATGAAGTTCGACGTGCGCTATTACCTCGTCGCCATTCTCTTCATCCTGTTCGATCTCGAAATTGCCTTTCTCTTCCCGTGGGCCATTGCGCTCAAGGAGATCGGTGCTGTCGGCTTCTGGGCCATGATGATCTTTCTCGCCATCCTCGTCGTGGGTTTCATCTACGAGTGGAAAAAAGGCGCGCTCGACTGGGAATGACAAGGAAAGCACACGATGGCCATTGAAGGCGTTCTCAAAGAAGGTTTCGTCACCACCACCTACGACTCGGTGGTGAACTGGGCGAAGACCGGATCTCTCTGGCCGATGACGTTCGGCCTCGCATGCTGCGCGGTCGAAATGATGCACGCGGGCGCTGCCCGCTACGACATCGACCGTTTCGGCATGCTGTTCCGTCCCAGCCCGCGTCAGTCCGATCTGATGATCGTGGCCGGCACGCTGTGCAACAAGATGGCGCCGGCGCTGCGCAAGGTCTACGACCAGATGCCCGAGCCGCGCTGGGTGCTCTCGATGGGCTCGTGCGCCAATGGCGGTGGCTACTACCACTACAGCTATTCGGTCGTGCGCGGCTGCGACCGCATCGTGCCCGTCGATGTCTACGTTCCGGGTTGCCCGCCCACCGCCGAAGCGCTGCTTTACGGCGTGATCCAGCTGCAGCAGAAGATTCGCCGCACCAACACCATTGCCCGCGCCTGAGAGATTGCCGACGATGACTGACTTTGCAATTTCGCCGGAGGTGCTGCGCGCCACCATCACCGAGACGCTCGGCGCCAAGGCCAAGAGCGTCACGCTCGCATTGGGCGAGGTGACTGTCGTGGTGAGTGCTGCTGACTACATCGAAGCCGCCACGCTGTTGCGCGATGCGCCCGGCTGCCGCTTCGAGCAACTGATCGACCTCTGCGGCATGGACTATTCCGACTACCGCGAAGGCGAGTGGCAGGGCGAGCGCTTCTGTGTTGTCACGCACCTGCTGTCGGTGAGCCTCAACCAGCGCGTGCGCCTCAAGGTTTTTGCCGCCAGCGAAGACCTGCCCGTGATCGACTCGCTCCAGCCCGTCTGGAGCGCTGCCACCTGGTTCGAGCGCGAAGCCTTCGACCTCTACGGCATCGTGTTCGACGGCCACGACGACCTGCGTCGCATCCTGACCGACTATGGCTTCATCGGCCACCCGTTCCGCAAGGACTTCCCGGTGTCGGGTCACGTCGAAATGCGTTACGACGAAGAACAGAAGCGCGTCGTGTACCAGCCGGTCTCGATCGAGCCGCGGGAAATCACGCCGCGCGTGATCCGCGAAGACAACTACGGCGGCGGTTTGCACTGATATGGCCGAAATCAAGAACTACACCCTCAACTTCGGCCCCCAGCATCCGGCCGCGCACGGCGTGCTGCGCCTGGTGCTTGAGCTCGACGGCGAAGTGATCCAGCGTGCCGACCCGCACATCGGCCTGCTGCACCGCGCGACCGAGAAGCTTGCCGAATCGCGCACCTTCATCCAGTCGCTGCCCTACATGGACCGCCTCGACTACGTGTCGATGATGTCCAACGAGCATGCCTACTGCCTCGCTATCGAGCGGATGATGGGCCTCGATGTGCCGATCCGCGCGCAGTACATCCGCGTGATGTTCGCCGAGATCACCCGCCTGCTGAACCACCTGCTGTGGCTCGGCGCGCACGGCCTGGACTGCGGTGCGATGAACATGCTCATCTACTGCTTCCGCGAGCGTGAAGACCTGTTCGACATGTACGAAGCCGTGTCCGGCGCGCGCATGCACGCGGCGTATTTCCGTCCGGGCGGCGTCTACCGCGACCTGCCGAATGCAATGCCGCAGTACAAGGTCAGCAAGATCAAGAACGCGAAGGCCATCGAGCGCCTGAACGAAAACCGCCAGGGCTCGCTGCTCGACTTCGTCGACGACTTCTGCAAGCGCTTCCCGAAGATGGTCGACGAGTACGAGACGCTGCTCACCGACAACCGCATCTGGAAGCAGCGCACCGTGGGCATCGGCGTCGTGACGCCGGAGCGCGCGCTGAACCTGGGCTTCACCGGCCCCATGCTGCGCGGCTCGGGCATCGAATGGGACCTGCGCAAGAAGCAGCCCTACGACGTCTACGACCAGATGCAGTTCGACGTGCCCGTGGGCAAGACCGGCGACTGCTACGACCGCTACCTCGTGCGCGTCGAAGAGATGCGCCAGGCCAACAAGATCATCCAGCAGTGCTCGGCATGGCTGCGCGTGAATCCCGGCCCGGTGATCACCGACAACCACAAGGTCGCTGCGCCCGCGCGCGAATCGATGAAGGCGAACATGGAGGAGCTGATCCACCATTTCAAGCTCTTCACCGAAGGCTTCCACGTGCCCGAAGGCGAGGCCTATGCCGCCGTCGAGCATCCGAAGGGCGAGTTCGGCATCTATCTCGTGAGCGATGGCGCCAACAAGCCCTACCGCCTGAAGATCCGTGCGCCCGGTTTCCCGCACCTCGCCGCCCTCGACGAAATGTCGCGCGGTCACATGATCGCCGACGCTGTCGCGGTGATCGGCACGATGGACATCGTGTTCGGCGAAATCGACAGGTGAGAAAGAGCGAATGACTTCCTCAACGCATCACCACGACGCGGCCCCTTCGGCTCCGTTGAAGGCCCAGATCCTCGAGCGCTTTGCGCGCGAGGTCGCCAAGTACCCTGAAGCCGGCAAGCAATCCGCCGTGATGGCCTGCCTTGCCATCGTGCAGCAGGACGAAGGCTACGTCAGCATGCAACGCGAGCGCGAGATTGCCGACTACCTCGGCATGGCGCCCATCGCCGTGCACGAAGTGACGACCTTCTACAACATGTACAACCAGCATCCGGTGGGCAAGTTCAAGCTCAACGTGTGCACCAACCTGCCGTGCCAGCTGCGTGACGGCGTCACCGCACTCGTTCACCTCGAGAAGAAGCTCGGCATCAAGATGGGCGAGACCACCGCCGACGGCGTGTTCACGCTGCAGCAGAGCGAGTGCCTGGGCGCCTGCGCCGACTCGCCCGTGATGCTGGTCAACGACCGCACCATGTGCAGCTTCATGAGCAACGAGAAGCTCGACCAGCTCATCGAAGGCCTGCGCGGCTCGACCAAAGGGGAGGCTGCCTGATGTCGCCCGAACAAGTACTCCAGCAGTTCCAGGCCACGGGCGTCCAGACCTGTTTCCATGACCGCCACATCGAGCCGCAGATCTATGCCGGCCTGAACGGCACCAACTGGCGCCTGGCCGACTACGAGGCGCGCGGTGGCTACAAGGCGCTGCGCAAGATCCTCACCGAGGGCCTCACGCCCGACCAGGTGATCGCCGAAGTCAAGGCCTCTGGCTTGCGCGGCCGTGGCGGCGCCGGTTTCCCGACGGGCCTGAAGTGGAGCTTCATGCCCCGCCAGTTCCCGGGCCAGAAGTACCTCGTCTGCAACTCCGACGAAGGCGAGCCTGGCACGTGCAAGGACCGCGACATCCTGCAGTTCAACCCGCACATCGTGATCGAAGGCATGGCCATCGCTGCGTATGCGATGGGCATCAGCGTGGGCTACAACTACATCCACGGCGAGATCTTCCAGAGCTACGACCGCTTCGAGGAAGCCCTCGAAGAAGCGCGCGCCGCCGGCTACCTCGGCGACGCGATCATGGGCAGCACGTACAACTTCCAGTTGCACGCGGCCCACGGCTTCGGCGCCTACATCTGCGGCGAAGAAACCGCTTTGCTCGAGTCGCTCGAAGGCAAGAAGGGCCAGCCGCGCTTCAAGCCGCCGTTCCCGGCGAGCTTCGGCCTCTACGGCAAGCCCACCACCATCAACAACACCGAGACCTTCGCGGCGGTGCCCTGGATCATCAACAACGGCGGTCCGGCCTATCTCGAATGCGGCAAGCCGAACAACGGCGGCACCAAAATCTATTCGGTGAGCGGTGACGTCGAACTGCCGGGCAACTACGAAGTGCCCATGGGCACGCCGTTCTCCAAGCTTCTCGAACTGTGCGGCGGTGTCCGCAAGGGCCGCACGCTCAAGGCTGTGATCCCCGGTGGATCGTCGTCGCCGGTGCTGCCGGCCGACATCATGATGGCCTGCACCATGGACTACGACTCCATTGCCAAGGCCGGCTCCATGCTGGGCTCGGGCGCGGTGATCGTCATGGACGACAGCCGCTCGATGGTCGAGTCGCTCAAGCGCCTCTCGTACTTCTACATGCACGAGTCCTGCGGCCAGTGCACGCCGTGCCGCGAAGGCACGGGCTGGCTCTACCGCGTGGTGGACCGCATCCACAACGGACAGGGCAGGGCGACCGACATGGACCTGCTCAACTCCGTGGCAGACAACATCCAGGGCCGCACCATCTGCGCCCTCGGCGATGCAGCGGCGATGCCGGTGCGCGCCATGATCAAGCACTTCCGTCACGAGTTCGAGGCCTTGATCCCGGGCTACGTCCCGAAGGCACCCGTCCAGGCCTGAGCGCGAGAAGAAAAATACTCATGATCGAAATCGAACTCGACGGCAAGAAGGTCGAAGTGACCGAAGGCAGCATGGTGATGCATGCGGCCGACAAGGCGGGCACCTACATCCCGCACTTCTGCTATCACAAGAAACTCAGCATCGCCGCCAACTGCCGCATGTGCCTGGTCGACGTGGAAAAGGCGCCCAAGCCGATGCCGGCCTGCGCCACGCCCGTCACGCAGGGCATGATCGTCCGCACCAAGAGCGAGAAGGCCATCAAGGCGCAGCAGTCGGTCATGGAGTTCCTCCTGATCAACCACCCGCTGGATTGCCCGATCTGCGACCAGGGCGGCGAATGCCAGCTGCAGGATCTGGCCGTGGGCTACGGTGGCTCTTCTTCGCGCTACGAAGAAGAAAAGCGTGTCGTGTTCCACAAGGACGTTGGCCCGCTCATCAGCATGGAAGAGATGAGCCGCTGCATCCATTGCACGCGCTGCGTCCGTTTCGGCCAGGAAGTGGCCGGCGTGATGGAGCTCGGCATGACCCAGCGCGGCGAGCATTCCGAAATCGAGACTTTCCTCGGCGACTCGGTTGATTCCGAACTCTCGGGCAACATGATCGACATCTGCCCGGTCGGTGCGCTCACGAGCAAGCCCTTCCGCTACAGCGCCCGCACCTGGGAGCTGTCGCGCCGCAAGTCGGTGAGCCCGCACGATTCGACCGGCTCGAACCTGATCGTCCAGGTCAAGAACCACCGTGTGATGCGCGTGGTGCCCCTCGAGAACGAAGACGTCAACGAATGCTGGATCGCCGACCGCGACCGCTTCTCGTACGAAGCGCTCAACGGCCCGGAACGCCTGACGCAGCCCATGCTCAAGCAAGGCGGCCAATGGCAGCAGGTCGACTGGCAGACCGCGCTCGAATACGTGGCCAATGGCCTGAAGCAGATCAAGACCGACCACGGCGCGCAAAGCATCGGCACGCTGGTCAGCCCGCACAGCACGCTCGAAGAGCTGCAGCTCGCCGCCATGCTCACGCGTGAACTGGGCAGCGACAACATCGACTACCGCCTGCGCAATGCCGAATTCACGGCATTCGAAGGCGTCCGCTGGCTCGGCACTTCGATCGCATCGCTCACGCAAGTGCAGCGCGCGCTGGTCGTCGGTTCGAACCTGCGCAAGGAACACCCGCTGTTCGCGCAGCGCATCCGCCAGGCCGTGCGCAAGGGCGCCGCGCTGTCGGTGATTACCTCGTCCAGCCTCATGGCAGACCGCGACGCCTGGGCCATCAATGTGGCGCAGTCGACCATCGTGGAAGCCGACCAGTGGGTAGAAGCGCTCGCCGCAGTCGCTGCCGCCATCGGCAAGACCAACGGCGCCGCCGCACCGCTGGCACCGAAGAGCGAGCCCGATGCCGCCGCGCAAGCCATCGCGGCATCGCTGCTGAGCGGCGAGCGCAAGGCCATCCTGCTCGGCAATGCCGCCGCCCACCACGCGCAAGCCAGCAGCCTGCTGGCCCTCGCGAACTGGATCGGCGCACAGACCGGTGCCACCGTCGGCTACCTGACCGAAGCCGCCAACACCGTGGGCGCACAGCTCGTCGGCGCCTATCCGAAGAACGGGGGCCTCGATGCCGGCCGCATGCTCGCCAGCGGCTCGGGCCTCAAAGCCGTGCTGCTGCTGAACACCGAACCGGTGTTCGACTCGGCAGCCGGCGCTGCCGCTGCCGATGTCATCGGCAATGCGCAGATGGTCGTCACGCTGAGCCCCTTCAAGGCCAACCTCGAATTCAGCGACGTGCTGCTGCCCATCGCCCCGTTCACGGAAACGCCCGGCACCTTCGTCAATGCCGAAGGCCGCGTGCAAGGCTTCCATGCCGTCGTGAAGCCGCAAGGCGAAGCGCGTCCGGCGTGGAAGGTGCTGCGCGTGCTGGCGAACCTGCTCGGCCTGCCCGGCTTCGCGTTCGAATCGACCGCTGAAGTGCTCAAGACTGTTCAGGCACTGGAGGAGGGCGGCAACGTGCCGGCCAGCGCCCTGAACAATGCGACGGCGGAAAACGCCATTGCATCCAACGGCGCTACGGCGGCACCCGTGGTCGCGAGCATCTACCAGCTCGATTCGATCGTCCGCCGCGCCCCGTCGCTGCAACTGACGGCCGATGCGCGCAACGCATTGATCGCCCCAGTCGCATCGGCTCCGGCCGAGGAGGCATTGGCATGATCGACGCGATTCATGGCTTCGGCCAGGGGCTGATCGGCGCAGGCTGGTGGACGGCCGTGGCGTGGCCCGTGATCTGGACGCTGATCAAGATCATCGTGGTCGTGATCCCGCTGATGCTGGCCGTGGCGTACCTCACGCTGTGGGAGCGCAAGGCCATCGGCTTCACGCAGATCCGCATCGGACCGAACCGCATCGGACCGCTGGGCCTGCTCCAGCCGATCGCCGACGCGCTCAAGCTGATGACCAAGGAAATCATCATTCCGACGGTCGCCAACAAGGGCCTGTTCCTGCTCGGCCCGATCATGACCATCATGCCGGCGCTCGCCGCATGGGCGGTGATTCCCTTCGGCCCCGATGTGGCGCTCGCCAACATCAACGCAGGCCTTCTGTTCGTGATGGCCATCACCTCGCTCGAGGTGTACGGCGTGATCATCGCCGGCTGGGCCTCGAACTCGAAGTACGCCTTCCTAGGCGCGCTGCGCGCCTCGGCACAGATGGTGAGCTACGAAATCGCGATGGGCTTCTGCTTCGTCGTGGTGCTGATGGTCACCGGCAGCCTGAACATGAGCGAGATCGTGAATGTTCAAGGCAAGGGCATCTTCGCCAACATGGGCGTGGGCTTCCTGTCGTGGAACTGGCTGCCGCTGCTGCCGATCTTCGTCGTGTACTTCATCTCGGGCCTGGCCGAAACCAACCGCCATCCGTTCGACGTGGTGGAAGGCGAATCGGAAATCGTTGCGGGCCACATGATCGAGTACTCGGGCATGAGCTTCGCGATGTTCTTCCTGGCCGAGTACGCCAACATGTGGCTGGTCTCGATCCTCACCGTGGTGCTGTTCCTCGGCGGTTGGCTGCCACCGTTCGAGTTCCTGAGCTTCATCCCGGGCTGGATCTGGCTCGGTGCCAAGACCTTCTGCGTGGTCACCATGTTCCTGTGGGTGCGCTCGACGTTCCCGCGCTTCCGTTATGACCAGATCATGCGTCTGGGCTGGAAGATCTTCATTCCCGTCACCCTCGTGTGGCTGGTCGTTGTGGGCGGCTGGATGCAGACGCCGTTCAACATCTGGAAATAACTGGAAGCGCCGACATCATGACTGCTTCACATACCGCGGGCGGACTCTCGCGCCCGTCCAAACTGGCTTCCGCGCCGTTCTCGCTCAAGGATTTTCTTGGCAGCTTCATGCTGTTCGAGTTGTTCAAGGGCCTGGCGATCACGGGCAAGTACGCCTTCGCCCGCAAGATCACGGTGCAGTTCCCCGAAGAAAAGACACCGCTGTCGCCGCGTTTTCGCGGCCTGCACGCGCTGCGCCGATATGAAAACGGCGAGGAGCGCTGCATCGCCTGCAAGCTGTGCGAAGCCGTCTGCCCGGCACTGGCGATCACCATCGAGTCCGATGTGCGCGACGACGGCTCGCGCCGCACCACGCGCTACGACATCGACCTGACCAAGTGCATCTTCTGCGGCTTCTGCGAAGAGAGCTGCCCGGTCGATTCGATCGTCGAGACCCACATCTTCGAATACCACGGCGAGAAGCGCGGCGACCTGTACTTCACCAAGGACATGCTGCTGGCCGTGGGCGACCGCTACGAAAAAGAAATTGCAGCGAACAAGGCGGCCGACGCCAAGTACCGCTGATCCGTCCAGCCCGAAACCCGTACCCACCCGAATTCCAATGGACGTCAAGACCGGTCTGTTCTATCTGTTTGCCGCGGTGCTGCTCTTTGCAGCCTTCCGCGTCATCACCGCCCGCAATCCCGTGTACGCCGCGCTGTACCTGGTGCTGGCTTTCTTCCAGGCTTCGGCCATCTGGCTGCTGCTGCGCGCCGAGTTCCTCGCGATCTCGCTCGTGCTGGTGTATGTCGGCGCGGTGATGGTGCTGTTCCTCTTCGTCGTGATGATGCTGGACATCAACGTCGACAGCTTGCGAGAGGGCTTCTGGAAGCACTTCCCGCTCGCTGCAGGCGTGGGCGCGTTGATCGCGCTCGAAATGGCGGCTGTGCTCATGGGCGGCTTCCGCCTCGGTGAAGCACCGCGCGCCATGGCGGTCACCTCGGCCAACACCTCCAACACGATGGAGCTGGGCAAGCTGCTCTATTCCGAGTACCTCTACCCGCTGGAAATTGCCGCGGTCATCCTGCTCGTGGCCATCGTGGCCGCCATTGCACTGACGCTGCGCACCCGCAAGGACAGCAAGTACACCAACCCGTCGGACCAGGTGCGCGTGAAGGCGCGCGACCGCGTGCGCATCGTGCAGATGCCGGTGACGCGTGCGGCGGAACCTGTGGCTGAAGCAGCACCGGCTGAGGCGGCAAAGGAAAACAAGGCATGACGATCACGCTCGGACACTTTCTCTCGCTCGGCGCGATGCTCTTTGCGCTGTCGGTGATCGGCATTTTCCTGAACCGCAAGAACCTGATCGTGCTGCTGATGGCCATCGAGCTGATGCTGCTGGCGGTCAACATGAACTTCGTGGCCTTCTCGCACTACCTGGGCGACATGCACGGACAGATCTTCGTGTTCTTCATCCTGACGGTGGCTGCAGCCGAGTCGGCCATCGGCCTGGCCCTGCTGGTCCTGCTGTTCCGCAACAAGTCGAACATCAACGTCGACGAGCTCAACTCGCTCAAGGGTTGAAATCAACATGAGCGCAACCCTTTCCGCATCCACCCTGCTGGCCGTGCCGCTGGCACCCCTGGTCGGCGCTGCCGTCGCAGGCCTGTTCGGCACCAAGTTCGGTGGCAATCACATCGGCCGCAAGGTCACGCACTCGCTGACGATCCTCGGCGTGCTCGTCGCCTTCATCATCTCGGCCATGACGCTCAAGAGCGTGGTGGTCGACGGCGCCCGCTTCAACGCCACCCTTTACGAGTGGATGATCGTCGGCGGCCTGAAGATGGAAGTCGGCTTCCTGGTCGACGGCCTCACGGCCATGATGATGTGCGTGGTGACCTTCGTGTCGCTGATGGTGCACATCTACACCATCGGCTACATGGAAGAAGACGACGGCTACAACCGCTTCTTCTCGTACATCTCGCTGTTCACCTTCTCGATGCTGATGCTCGTCATGAGCAACAACATGCTCCAGCTGTTCTTCGGCTGGGAAGCGGTGGGCCTGGTGTCGTACCTGCTGATCGGCTTCTGGTTCAACAAGCCGACCGCGATCTTCGCGAACATGAAGGCCTTCCTGGTCAACCGTGTGGGTGACTTCGGCTTCATCCTGGGCATCGGCCTGATCGCCGCCTACGCCGGCACGCTGAACTACGGCGAAGCCTTCGCCAAGGCCAACACGCTGGCCGGCATCACCTTCCCGGGCACCGAGTGGATGCTGATCACCGTGATCTGCATCTGCCTGTTCATCGGCGCGATGGGCAAGAGCGCGCAGTTCCCGCTGCACGTGTGGCTGCCTGATTCCATGGAAGGCCCGACGCCCATCTCCGCGCTGATCCACGCGGCCACGATGGTGACGGCCGGCATCTTCATGGTGGCGCGCATGTCGCCGCTGTTCGAACTGAGCGACACCGCCCTGAGCTTCATCCTCGTGATCGGCGCCATCACCGCGCTCTTCATGGGGTTCCTGGGCATCATCCAGAACGACATCAAGCGCGTGGTCGCGTACTCCACGCTCTCGCAGCTGGGCTACATGACGGTGGCGCTCGGCGCCTCGGCCTACTCGGTCGCGGTGTTCCACCTGATGACGCACGCGTTCTTCAAGGCGCTGTTGTTCCTTGGCGCAGGCTCGGTGATCATCGGCATGCACCACAACCAGGACATCCGCTGGATGGGCGGCGTGCGCAAGTACATGCCGATCACCTGGATCACTTCGCTGATCGGTTCGCTCGCGCTCATCGGCACGCCGCTGTTCTCGGGCTTCTACTCGAAGGACAGCATCATCGAGGCGGTGCACGAGAGCCACCTGTGGGGCGCGAACTTCGCCTACTACGCGGTGCTGATCGGCGTGTTCGTCACGGCGTTCTATTCGTTCCGCATGTACTTCCTGGTCTTCCACGGCAAGGAACGCTACGACCAGAACCCCGATGCGCACCACGACGATCACCATGCGGCGCACGACGACCACGGTCACGGCCATGGCCACGACGACCACAAGCCGCACGAATCGCCCTGGGTGGTGTGGTTGCCGCTGGTGCTGCTGGCGATCCCGTCGGCGCTGATCGGCTTCTACACCATTGATCCGATGCTGTTCGGCGAGTTCTTCAAGGGCGCGATCTTCGTGGACGGCACCAAGCACCACGCGATGAAGGAACTGGAAGAAGCTTTCCACGGCCCGCTGGCCATGGCAAAGCACGGGCTCACCGCCATGCCCTTCTGGCTGGCACTGGCCGGCGTGGTGCTCTCGTACTACATGTACATGATCAATCCGGCGCTGCCGGCCGCGATCAAGCGCGCCTGCAGCCCGATCTACAACCTGCTCGAGAACAAGTACTACCTCGACTGGATCAACGAGAACATCCTCGCCCGCGGTGCGCGCCTGCTCGGCACGGGCCTGTGGAAGGGCGGCGACCAGGCGCTGATCGACGGTGCCGTGGTCAATGGTTCGTGGAAAGTGATCGGCCGTATTTCGAGCGCGGTCCGCTGGATTCAGTCGGGCTACATCTATCACTATGCCTTCGCGATGCTGCTCGGCATCTTCATCCTGATGACGTACTTCGTCTGGTTCAAACGCTGAGCCCGAACGCTGGAGAAAAAGAAAAATGGGTTTGTTGAGCCTTGCCATCTGGGTGCCGATCGCATTCGGCGCCGTGCTGCTGGCGTTTGGCCGCGAAGAGCACGCCAAGGGCGTGCGCTGGGTCGCGCTCGTCGGTGCCATCGTGAGCTTCCTGGTCACAGTGCCGTTGTTCACGCGATTCCAGAACGGGACCGCCGCCATGCAGTTCGTCGAGAAGACGAGCTGGATCTCCCGCTTCAACGTCAACTACCACATCGGTCTTGACGGCCTGTCGCTGTGGATGGTGCTGCTGACGTCGTTCATCACGGTCGTCGTCGTCATCTCGGCCTGGGAAGTGATCACCGAGCGCGTGAACCAGTACATGGGCGCGTTCCTGATCCTCTCGGGCTTCATGATCGGCGTGTTCTCCGCGCTCGACGGCATCCTGTTCTACGTGTTCTTCGAAGCCACGCTGATCCCGATGTACCTGATCATCGGCATCTGGGGCGGCCCGAACAAGATCTACGCGGCGTTCAAGTTCTTCCTCTACACCTTGCTCGGCTCGCTGCTGATGCTGGTGGCGCTGGTCTTCCTGTACAACAAGTCGGGCGGCAGCTTCGACATCCTGGCCTGGCACAAGCTGCCGCTGGGGTCGACGGCGCAGACCTTCCTGTTCTTCGCATTCTTCGCGGCCTTTGCCGTCAAGGTGCCGATGTGGCCGGTCCACACCTGGCTGCCGGACGTGCACGTCGAAGCGCCCACGGGCGGCTCGGCCGTGCTGGCCGCGATCATGCTGAAGCTGGGTGCCTACGGCTTCCTCCGTTTCTCGATGCCGATCGCTCCCGATGCGTCGCATGAATGGGCCTGGCTCATGATCGCGCTGTCGCTGATCGCGGTGATCTATGTGGGCCTGGTTGCCTTGGTGCAGCAGGACATGAAGAAGCTGGTCGCTTATTCGTCGGTCGCCCACATGGGCTTCGTGACGCTGGGCTTCTTCATCTTCAACGAGCTCGGCGTGTCCGGCGGCATCGTGCAGATGATTGCTCACGGCTTCGTCTCGGGCGCCATGTTCCTGGGCATCGGCGTGCTGTACGACCGCGTGCACTCGCGCCAGATCGCCGACTACGGCGGCGTGGTCAACACCATGCCCAAGTTCGCCGCGTTCGCGCTACTGTTCGCCATGGCCAATTGCGGCCTGCCGGGCACCGCCGGTTTCGTGGGCGAGTGGATGGTGATCCTGGGCGCCGTGAAGGCCAATTTCTGGATCGGCCTGGGCGCTGCAACCGCACTGATCTTCGGTGCCGCGTACACCCTCTGGATGTACAAGCGCGTGTACCTCGGCCCGGTCGGCAACGACCACGTCAAGGAACTCACCGACATCAATGCCCGCGAATTCCTGATGCTGTCGCTGCTGGCCATCGCCGTGTTGTGGATGGGCCTGTATCCCAAGCCCTTCACCGATGCGATGGACGCTTCCGTGACCGAGCTTCTTCGCCACGTGGCGATTTCGAAGCTGCCCTCCTGATGCCACGCTGAAGACAAGAGAACGAGATGATTGACAAACTCAGCTGGGTCACGATCTACCCCGAAATCGTGTTGCTGGTCATGGCCTGCATCATTGCGCTGGTCGACCTGTCGGACACGAGCCCGCGCCGCACCCGCACCTATGTGCTGACCCTGCTCACGCTGCTGGTGGTGGCCGTGCTCACCGGCATGGCCGCGATCGATGGCAAGACCTCGTACGGCTTCGGCGGCATGGTCGTGAGCGACTCGATGGGCAACTGGCTCAAGTGCTTCTCCGCGATTGCGCTGATGGTCACCCTGATCTACGGACGGCCCTACGCGGCAGACCGCGAAATGCTGCGCGGCGGCGAACTCTTCACCATCAGCATGTTCGCGCTGCTGGGCATGTTCGTGATGATCTCAGGCAGCAACTTCCTGCTGATCTACCTGGGCCTGGAGCTGCTCACGCTCTCGAGCTACGCGCTCGTGGCGCTGCGCCGCGACAACGCGGTGGCCAGCGAAGCGGCCATGAAGTACTTCGTGCTCGGCGCGATGGCCAGCGGCTTCCTGCTGTATGGCCTCTCGATGATGTACGGCGCGACCGGTTCGCTCGACCTGAACGAAGTGTTCAAGGCGATCTCGACCGGCAAGGTCAACCACCAGGTGCTGGTGTTCGGCCTCGTGTTCATCGTGGCCGGGCTGGCGTTCAAGGTGGGAGCGGCGCCTTTCCACATGTGGGTGCCGGACGTCTACCAGGGCGCGCCAACGGCTGTCACGCTGCTGATCGGCGCGGCGCCCGAACTGGCTGCCTTCGGCATCATCATCCGCCTCCTGGTCGACGGCCTGCAGCCGCTCGCGATCGACTGGCAGCAGATGCTGGCCGTGCTGGCCATCGCCTCGCTGCTGATCGGTAACCTCGCGGCCATCGCGCAGAGCAACCTCAAGCGGATGCTGGCGTACTCGACCATCTCGCAGATGGGCTTCATGCTGCTGGGCCTGGTCGCCGGCTCGGACCTTTCTGGCACGCAGAACGCGCAGGCCGCCTACAGCGCCTCGATGTTCTACATCGTGACCTACGTGCTGACCACGCTGGCGAGCTTCGGCATCATCCTGCTGCTGGCCCGCGAAGGCTTCGAAAGCGAAGAGATCACCGACCTGGCCGGTCTCAACCAGCGCAGCCCGCTGTATGCCGGCGTGATGGCCATCGCGATGTTCTCGCTGGCGGGTCTGCCGCCGCTGGTGGGCTTCTACGCCAAGCTGGCCGTGCTGCAGGCGCTGATCGCCTCGGGCCAGGCCATCTACATCGGCCTGGCGGTGTTCGCCGTGATGATGTCGCTGGTCGGCGCCTTCTACTACCTGCGTGTGGTCAAGGTCATGTACTTCGACGCACCGGTCACGGCCACCACCGTGTCGGCTTCGTTCGACGTGCGCACCGTGCTCATGATCAACGGCGCGCTGATCCTGATTCTCGGCGTGCTGCCCGGCGGTCTGATGACGCTGTGCTACAACGCCATCGCGGCCACGCTGGCCCACTGACGCGGCCGGCTCACGGTGTCGCAAACCGCGTCGGTCTGGGTCGTCCTGCTGCTGGCGCTCCTGGCCGCCAACCTGCCGTTCTTCAATGAACGCCTGTTCGGCGCCGTGCCGCTGCCGGCCAAGCGCAAGTCGCTGGCGATCCGCTTTGCCGAGCTGGTGGTGCTGTATTTCATTGCCGGCGGCATCGGGCTGCTGTTCGAACGCAGGGCAGGGCAGATCTCGCCGCAGGGCTGGGAGTTCTACGCGGTGACCGGCGCGCTCTTCATCGTGCTGGCCTTTCCAGGGTTCACCTGGCGCTACCTGATGAAGCACAGGCACTGACGACATGACATCACCCATCGCCGATTCGCACCTGAAGGAAGAACTGGTCAGCAGCGAAGAGCTCTTCAAGGGCAGGTTCCTGCATGCCAAGCGCGACACCATCCGCCTGCCGGACGGCCACAGCGCCACGCGCGAGTACGTGGTGCATCCCGGCGCGGTGGTGGTGATTCCGCTGCTCGACGACGGCCGCGTGGTTCTGGAGCGCCAGTTCCGCTACCCGGTGGGCCATGTGATGGTCGAGTTTCCGGCCGGCAAGCTCGATCCGGGCGAAGACCCGCTGGTCTGCGGCCAGCGCGAGCTGCTCGAGGAAACCGGCTACACCGCACGAGAATGGGCGCATGCCGGTGCCATGCATCTGGCGGTGGCGTATTCGACCGAAATCATCCACATCTACTTTGCGCGGGGCCTCTCGCTCGGCGAACGGCATCTCGACCACGGCGAATTCCTCGACGTGTTCACCGCCACGCCCGAGGAAATGATCGGCTGGTGCCGCGACGGTACGGTGACCGACGCCAAGTCATTGACCTGCACGCTGTGGATGCAGAACGTCCTCTCCGGCGCATGGGCACTCGACTGGAAAGCGGCGGCGTCGCAAGGCGGCGCGGGATAATCCGCGCATGAAGGTCCTCGATCTCCGCTGCACGCATGGCCATGGCTTCGAGGGCTGGTTCGCGTCCAACGAGGCCTTCGAGACGCAATTGGCCGGCGGGCTGGTCGAATGCCCGGTCTGCGGCGATACCGCGATCGTCAAGCTGCTGAGCGCGCCGCGCCTCAATCTTGGCAATGCCAAGGCGCCTGCAGAAACCGCCTCAACCGCACCGGCTCAGGTGCCAGCTCGACTTTCCCCCGAAGCCCGATGGATGCGCGCCGTGCGCGAGGTCATCGCCAAGACCGAAGACGTCGGCGAACGCTTTGCAGAGGAAGCCCGCAAGATGCACTACGGCGAAGCCGAAGAGCGCGGCATTCGTGGACAGGCAACACCCGAGCAGACCGAGGCGCTGCTCGACGAAGGCATTGCGGTGATGCCGCTGCCGATTCCCGCAGCGCTCAAAGAGACGCTGCAGTAGTCGGCCCACGGCTCAGGCCGTGAACTGAAGTGCGGCCAGGCGGGCGTAGACCCCGCCTTGCGCCACCAACGCCGCGTGCGTTCCCTGTTCGACGATGCCGCCGTGGTCCAGCACGATGATGCGGTCGGCCTTCTGCACAGTCGCCAGGCGGTGCGCAATCACCAGCGTCGTGCGGCCTTCCATCGCCGATTCGAGCGCGGCCTGCACCATGCGTTCGCTTTCCGCATCCAGCGCGCTGGTGGCTTCGTCCAGCAGCAGCAACGGCGGATTCTTGAGGATCGCGCGAGAGATCGCGATGCGCTGGCGTTGGCCACCGGAAAGGCGCACGCCCCGTTCACCAAGGAAGGTGTCGTAGCCCTCGGGCAGAGCCGTCAGGAAATCGTGCGCGAAGGCCGCGCGGGCCGCCGCATGCACCTCGTCAGCCGTGGCTTCGGGCCGGCCGTAGCGAATGTTCTCGAACGCGCTGGCCGAAAAGATCACCGCGTCCTGCGGCACGAGGCCGATGCGGGTGCGCAGGTCTGGCAGGGCGAGCGACGCCAGCGGCGCGCCGTCCAGCAGCAGCTGGCCCGATTGCGGGTCGTAGTAGCGCAGCAGCAGTTGGAACACCGTGCTCTTGCCGGCACCGCTGGAGCCGACCAGCGCGACCGTCTCGCCCGGAGCGATGTCGAGGCTGAAGTCGCGCAGTGCCGGCGTGCCGGGCCGCGATGGGTAGTGGAAGGTCACTGCGTCGAGCTTGATCGTGCTGCCCGCAGCCGGAATCGGCGTGACGGTCGGATTCGGCGGCGAAGTGATGACGGCCGGCGCATGCAGCAGCTCCATCAGTCGCTCGGTGGCCCCGGCCGCGCGCAGCAAGTCGCCGTACACCTCGCCTAGCACGGCGGTTGCGCTCGCGAGGATGGCCACATAGACCACGGTCTGGCCCAGGTGGCCGGCCGTGATGTCGCCGCGCAGCACCGCTTGCGTGCCCTGGTACAGGCCCCAGAGCAGCGCCGCCGAGGTCGCGATGATGATGAAAGCCACCAGCACCGAGCGTGCCTTGGTGCGACGCACGGCGGTGCGGAAGGCGTTCTCGGTCGAGGCGTCGAAGCGGGCGGCCTCGCGCGACTCGGCCGTGTAGCTCTGCACGACAGGAATCGCATTCAGCACTTCGGCGGCAATGGCGCTCGAATCGGCCACGCGGTCCTGGCTGGCGCGCGAGAGCTTGCGCACGCGGCGGCCGAACCACATGCTCGGCAGCACCACCAGCACGAGGATGCCGAGCACCTGCACCATCACGTAAGGATTGGTCCAGACCAGCACCGCCAGCGCGCCCACGCCCATCACCGCATTGCGCAGGCCCATGCTGAGGGACGAGCCGACGACCGTCTGCACCAGCGTCGTGTCGGCGGTCAGGCGCGAAAGCACTTCGCCGGTCTGCGTGGTTTCGAAGAAGGCCGGGCTCTGGTGCAGCACATGGCCGTAGACCGCGTTGCGCAGGTCTGCCGTGACCCGTTCGCCCAGCCAGCTCACCGTATAGAAGCGCGCGGCCGAGAAAAGCCCCAGCGCCACGGCCACCGCGAAGAGGGCGCCGAAGTGCTCGCGCAGCGCCATGGTCTGGGCGCCCTTGTCGGGGTTGATCAGCCCACCGTCGATCAGGCTGCGCAGCGCAAGCGGGAAGGCCAGCGTCGTGATGGCCGCCATCACCAGGAAAACGGCCGCCAGCACGATCTGCACGCGATAGGGACGTAGGAAGGGGCTCAGCCCCGACAGCGACCGGGGCGAGCCCTTGGCCATGGAAGACGGTGGGGAGGAAGCCATGGGGCGGATTCTACCGAACCCTTGCCCCTACAAAGGCAGCCTTGACAATAACTGTCATGGCAGCTAATATTTCGACCCATGAGCGATGCAAAGATTCCGAAGGCCTCGTCGGTACCCGATGACGCTGTGCGTCGGCCCCCTGTCTTCTATCGGGCAGAGGACTATCGCGCCGAGGAAAGCATCGGCTACCTCATGCGCCGCATCGTCTCGGCAGTGGCCCAGTCGGTGGAAACCCGCATGTGCGAGCCGGGCGGCCCGACCTTCCCGCAATGGGTGCCGCTGTACAAGCTGCACACCGGCGCGGCCACCACGGTGGCCGAACTGGCCCGGGCCTGCGAACTCGATACCGGCGCCATGACGCGGCTGCTCGACCGCCTCGAAGCCAAGGGCCTGTGCCGTCGCGTGCGTTCGCTCGAAGACCGCCGCGTGGTCAACATCGAACTCACCGACGAAGGCCGTGCCGCCGCCAAGGAAGTGCCTTACGTGCTCAGCCGCGTGCAGAACGAGCACTTGGCAGGTTTCACCACCGAGGAATGGGAGCAGCTCAAGGGTTACTTGCGCCGCATCCTCGACAACGCGCAGGCCCTCGCGGCCCGTGGAGATAAAAATGAATGATTCCCTCGCCGTGCGCGCTGTGCGTCGCACTCCCGTGGTGGCAGCCGCGTTGCTGCTGGTCGCGCTGGCCGGTTGTGCCGACATGGCCGGCATCGGCTCGCACGCCAGGTTGCGCGATGCGTCGTCGCTGGGCATCGCACCCGACACCGCCGCAGCGCCCGTCTCCAGGCTGGACCGCCAATGGTGGCTCGCCTTCGGCGACACGCAGCTCAACACGCTGATCGACCAGGCCGTGGCCGGCAATCCGAACCTGCAGGTCGCGCAGGCCCGCCTCGCGCGCGCTCAGGCCTCGGCGGACATCGCCGGTGCGGCGCTCAAGCCGCAAGTGAAGGGCGATCTCGACCTGAACCGCCAGAAGTTCAACAGCAACTACATCTACCCGGCGCCGCTGGGCGGCTCCACGCAGAACATCGGCCTGCTGCAGCTGGGCGCGAGCTGGGAGCTCGACTTCTTCGGCAAGAACCGCAGCGCGCTGGACACCGCCATCGGCGCCGCCAACGCCGCCGCGGCTGATGCCGATGCCGCCCGCGTGCTGCTCGCCAGCAACGTGGCGCGCAGCTACTTCCAGTGGGCGCGCCTGAACGACCAGCTCACCGTGGCGCAACGCACGCTCGCCCAGCGCGACGAAACCCTGAAGCTCGTGCGCGACCGCGTTTCGGCCGGCCTCGACACCCGCCTCGAACTGCGCCAGAGCGAAGGCGGCCTGCCCGAAGCGCGCCAGCAGATCGAAGCGCTCAACGAGCAGATCGCACTGCAGCAGCACGCGCTCGACGCGCTCGTGGGCCAGCCCAACGTGTCGGCCTCGCTCAAGCCGCCGGTGCTCGCTGCCGTCAAGCCGATGGCGCTGCAGGCCAACATCCCGGCCGACCTGCTGGGCCGCCGCGCTGACATCGCCGCCGCCCGCTGGCGCGTCGAGGCGGCCACCAGCGACGTGGCCAACGCCAAGACCCAGTTCTATCCCAACGTCAACCTCACGGCCTTCGTCGGCTTTCAGAGCCTGGGCTTCGGCAAGCTGCTCAAGTCGGGCAGCGAGCAGTGGGGCGTGGGTCCGGCCATCAGCCTGCCGATCTTCGAAGGCGGCAAGCTGCGCGCCAACCTGCGCGGCAAGTCGGCCGACCTGGACGTGGCCATCGAGAGCTACAACGGCACCGTGCTCGACGCGGTGCGCGATGCGGCTGACCAGGTCTCCAGCGCCCAGTCGATCACTCGCCAGCAGGCCGAGCAGCGCGCCGCGCAGACGGCGGCCGAAGGCGCCTACGACATCGCCGTGCAGCGCTACCGCGCCGGCCTTGGCAACTACCTCAACGTGCTGACGGCGGAAACCGCCGTGCTGGCGCAACGCCGGCTGGCGGTCGATCTCGCCGCGCGCGCGCTCGACACCCAGGTGGGCCTGGCGCGGGCCCTCGGCGGCGGCTGGCAGCCTCCGACCACCGACACGGCTTCGGCCCCGACGGCCGCATTGAATTGAACTGACTCGACTCCCGACTCCCTCGTCTTCGGAAAGAAATTCATCATGAGCGACAACAACACTCCGACGCCCGCTGCTTCCGCAGCCCCTGTTGCACCTGAGGCGCCCGCCGGCAACGGCAAGCGCCGCCGCGCGCTGACCGCATTGGCCGCCGTGGTCATCGTCGCCGGCGGCGGCTGGGGCCTCTACGAATGGCTGGTCGCCAGCCACTACGAGGACACCGACAACGCCTACGTGCAGGGCAACGTCATCCAGATCACGCCGCAGATTGGCGGCACCGTCATGGCCATCAACGCCGACGACACCGACTTCGTGAAGGCCGGCCAGCCGCTGGTGCAGCTCGACCCGGCCGATGCGAAAGTCTCGCTCGAGCAGGCCGAGGCCGCGCTCGCGCAGGCCGTGCGCCAGGTGCGCACGCTCTACGCCAACAACGGCTCGCTGGCCGCGCAGGTCACGCTGCGCCAGTCGGACATCGTCAAGGCACAGAGCGACATCGCCAAGGCACAGGACGACCTGCAGCGCCGCCGCGCGCTCTCGGGCAACGGCGCGGTGTCGAAGGAAGAACTCAACCACGCCGAGACGCAACTCGACGCCGCCAAGAGCCAGCTCGCCGCCGCGCAGGCCGGCGTGGTCGCCGCCAAGGAAGCGCTGGTGAGCAACCAGTCGCTGACCGACGGCACCAGCGTGGCGCAGCACCCGAGCGTGCTGGCCGCTGCCGCCAAGGTGCGCGAGGCCTACCTCGCCACGCAGCGCGTCGCGATGCCCGCGCCGGTCGATGGCTACGTGGCCAAGCGCACCGTGCAGCTCGGCCAGCGCGTCTCGGCCGGCACGCCGATGATGTCGATCGTGCCGCTCAACCAGCTGTGGGTCGATGCCAACTTCAAGGAAGTGCAGCTGCGCAACATCCGCATCGACCAGCCCGTGAAGCTCACGGCCGACGTCTACGGCAAGAAGGTCGAATACACCGGCAAGGTCGCGGGCCTGGGCGTGGGCACCGGCAGCGCGTTCGCACTGCTGCCTGCGCAGAACGCCACCGGCAACTGGATCAAGGTGGTGCAGCGCGTGCCCGTGCGCATTGCGCTCGATCCCGAGCAGCTCAAGGCCAACCCGCTGCGCATCGGTCTCTCGATGGACGCCGAGATCGACATCTCCTCCAAGAGCGGCAAGATGCTCGCCGATGCGCCGCGCGGCAGCGCGCTCACGCAGACGCAGGTCTACAGCCAACTGGACCGCGGCGCCGACGCTGAAGTGGACCGCATCGTCGCGGCCAACCTCGGCCGTAGCGCTTCGGCCAATGCCGCGAGCGCCACGAGCGCGCCCGCAAAGCATCCGGCTGCGACACCGGCCGCCGGTGCGCAGGTGGCAACGCAAGGCCAGCCCGGTTGATCGCTGTCCGCTCCGCTTGACACAAAAAAGCTAGCGCAATGGCCACCGCCGCTCCCGCTTACATAGCGCACGCACCGCTCGAGGGCTCCGCCCGCGTGTGGGGCACGATCGCGCTGTCTGCGGCAACCTTCATGAACGTGCTCGACTCGTCGATCGCGAACGTGTCGTTGCCGGCCATCTCGGGCGACCTGGGCGTGAGCACCACGCAGGGCACCTGGGTCATCACCAGCTTCGCGGTGGCCAACGCCATCGCGGTGCCGCTCACGGGTTTCATGACCCAGCGTTTCGGCCAGGTGCGCCTGTTCATGGCGAGCGTGATCCTGTTCATGGTGGCTTCGCTGCTGTGCGGCCTGGCGCCGAACATGACCACGCTGATCCTGTTCCGCGCGCTGCAGGGCTTCGTCGCGGGTCCGATGATTCCGCTGTCGCAGACGCTGCTGCTGTCGAGCTATCCGAAGGCCAAGGCGGGCCTCGCGATGGCGATGTGGTCGATGACCACGCTGGTCGCGCCGGTGATGGGGCCGCTGCTCGGTGGCTGGATCACCGACAACATCTCGTGGCCGTGGATCTTCTACATCAACATCCCCGTGGGCATCGTCGCGGCTTCCATCACCTGGGCGCTCTATCGCAAGCGCGAGAGCACCACGCACAAGGTGCCGATCGACGCCATCGGCCTGGCGCTGCTGGTGCTGTGGGTGGGCTCGATGCAGCTGATGCTCGACAAGGGCAAGGAGCTCGACTGGTTCCATTCGCCGCAGATCGTCACGATGGCGGTGGTGGCCGTGGTGGGCTTCGCGTTCTTCCTGATCTGGGAGCTGACCGACAAGCATCCGGTGGTCGACCTGTCGCTCTTCAAGCGCCGCAACTTCTGGTCGGGCGCCGTGGCAACCGCCGTGGCCTACGGCCTGTTCTTCGGCAACGTGGTGCTGCTGCCGCTGTGGCTGCAGCAGTGGATGGGCTACACCGCCACGCAGGCGGGGATGATCATGGCGCCCGTGGGGCTGCTGGCGATCTTCTTCTCGCCGATCGTCGGGCTCACCGTGGCCAAGATCGATCCGCGCCGCTATGCAACGTTCTCGTTCCTGGTGTTCGCGCTGGTGCTGTGGATGCGGTCGAACTTCAACACGCAGGCCGACTTCGTCACCATCATCATCCCGACGGTGATCCAGGGCATCGCGATGGCGTTCTTCTTCATCCCGCTGGTCACGATCACGTTGTCGGGCCTCACGCCCGACCGCATTCCGGCTGCCTCGGGGTTGTCGAATTTCCTGCGGATCACGGCCGGCGCGATGGGCACCTCGCTCACCACCACTCTGTGGGACAACCGCGCGACGCTGCACCATGCGCAGCTCGCGGAATCCATCAACCAGGGCAACAACACCGCCGCAAGCGCAATGTCCGGGCTCGCCAGCAGCGGCTTCAGCACCGACCAGGTGATGGGGCAGATCAATCGCATCGTCGACCAGCAGGCCTACATGCTGGCGACGAACGACATCTTCTATGCGTCGGCGATCCTGTTCCTGCTGCTGATTCCGCTGGTGTGGCTGGCCAAGCCGCAGAAGGGCGGTGCCGGAGGCGACGCCGCGGCCGGAGCACACTAGGCTCTCCCCCAGGCTTCGCGTACTTCGTGTCGCTGCGCCAACCCCCTCACCGGGGGCAACACCTGCGGCCCGGCAAAGCCGGTTCCGCGGTGTTCGCGAAAGGGGCTCTTCTTCAGGCGCGCAGCGCCTTCAGCACGTCGTGGCACGCGCCCATGGTGTGATAGTCGGTCTTGCCCGCCGGGCTTTTCTCGTCGCTGATCTTCTGGTTCTCGGGCGTCAGGATGCGGTACCAGGCGCCGTGTTGGTGATCGACGAAATGCGACCACGCATAGGCCCAGATCCGGTCGTACCAGTCCCAATAGCCGGCCTCGCCGGTGCGCACCGCGAGCAGCGCGGCGGCGGCGAAGCTCTCTGCCTGCACCCAGAAGTACTTGTCGCCGTCGTACAGCGTGCCGTCGGGTGCGAAACCGTAGACCAGCCCGCCGTTGCCGGCGTCCCAGCCGCGAAGCATTGCGGTGTCGAAGAAGTGCCGGGCGCGCGGCAGCACCCAGCTCGCGTCGCGGCCATGGGCGACCAGGTGGTGCTCCAGCTGCAGCAGCAGCTTGGCCCACTCGGTCAGGTGGCCGGTCTGGAAGCCCCAGGGCTTGAAGATGTTGCTGCGGTCGCCGCGGTTGAAGTCCCAGTCGACCGACCAGTCCGCTCGGTAGTGCTCCCACACCAGCCCGTCGGCCAGGGCAGCCTGCCGGCCCGTGACGGCTTGCGCGAGCGCGAGGGCGCGGTCGAGGTAGCGCGCCTCGCGGGTCGCCTCGAAGGCAGCCATCATCGCCTCGCAGGCATGCATGTTGGCGTTCTGGCCGCGGTAGGGCGCCACGCGCCAATCGGCCGTGGCTTCGTCGGCGTAGAGGCTGTGTTGCGGCTCCCAGAAGTGCCGCTCCATCAGGTCCCACGCGTGCGCCAGACCTTCGCGCGCCTCGCCCGCGCCGGCCATCACCGCGTGCGCGTGCGCGAGCAGCACGAAGGCCAGGCCGTAGCAGTGCTGCGTGGCGTCCTGCACGGTGGCCCGGCCTTCGTGCCAGTCGACCTGCCACGCATAGCCGCCGCCGGGCAGCGCATGCGCGCGTTGCAGGAAGGCCAGGCCATGCCGCACGGCATCGAGGTCTGTCGCACGGCCGAAGCGGCGGTACGCGGTCGCATGGTTGAACACGAAGCGCGTGCTGCTCACCAAGTGGCGCGTGCGGCGGTCGTAGACCGTGCCGTCGTCCTTGAAGAACTGGAAGAAGCCGCCCGACGCATCGACGTCGCGCGGTTCATAGAAATCCAGCGTGTGCCGGACGTGGTCGATCAGGAATTCGGGCGAGCGGAAATCTGGCATGGGCATAGTTAGGAGTGTCGCGAGCGGCGCCATTGTCACTGCGACGACAGTTGGTGATCGTGCATAACTTCTCCGGCGGCGAAGGTTGCAGTGCAGCATAGGCATTTGCCCCAGTATGCAAGGACGGGTCGCCCACGAACAATCGGTCCGCGCTCCATGGTGGCGCGCCAAGATGGACCGCATGACCGATTTCTTTTTGCCGAACCCGGGCGACCTCGCGAGATGAGCGACGTCATCCTCGAAACACGCCAGCTCACCAAGGAATTCAAGGGGTTCACCGCGGTCAGCAAGGTCAACCTCTCGGTGGTGCGCGGCTCGATCCACGCACTCATCGGCCCGAATGGCGCGGGCAAGACGACCTGCTTCAACCTGCTCACCAAGTTCCTGGAACCGACCACCGGCACGATCCTGTTCAACGGGCAGGACATCACCGGCGAGCGCCCGGCGCAGATCGCACGGCGGGGCATCATCCGCTCGTTCCAGATCTCGGCCGTGTTCCCGCATCTCACGCTGCTGGAGAACGTGCGCCTCGGCCTGCAGCGGCGCCTAGGCACCTCGTACCACTTCTGGAAGAGCGAGAAGTCGCTCAAGCCGCTGGATGCCAGAGCCCGCGAGCTGCTGGCTGAAGTCGGCCTGGAAGAACTCGCCGACGAACAGACCGTGAACCTGCCCTACGGCCGCAAGCGCGCGCTGGAGATCGCCACCACGCTGGCGATGGAGCCCGAGCTGATGCTGCTCGACGAACCCACGCAGGGCATGGGCCATGAAGACGTGCACCGCGTGGCCGAGCTCATCAAGCGTGTGTCGGCTGGACGCACCATCCTGATGGTCGAGCACAACATGAGCGTGGTTTCGACGATTGCCGACACCATCACCGTGCTGCAGCGCGGTGCCGTGCTGGCCGAAGGCCCCTACGCCGAAGTCTCGAAGAACCCGCAGGTCATGGAGGCCTACATGGGCACCACCGACGGCGAAATGCAAGGCGCGCACTGACATGACCGCCGCACTCGAAATCAAAGGTCTGCAAGCCTGGTACGGCGAATCGCACGTGCTGCACGGCGTCGACATGGTCGTGCAGCCTGGCGAAGTCGTCACGCTGCTGGGCCGCAACGGCGCAGGCCGCACCACCACGCTGCGCGCCATCATGGGCCTCACGGGCGCCCGCAAGGGCAGCATCGAGGTCAACGGCAAGGAAACGATCGCGATGCCCACGCACCGCATCGCCCACCTGGGCATCGGCTACTGCCCCGAGGAGCGCGGCATCTTCGCGAGCCTCTCGTGCGAAGAAAACCTGCTGCTGCCGCCCGAACTCAAGGGCGCGGGCCCGGGCATGTCGGTCGAAGAGATCTACGCCATGTTCCCCAACCTGGCCGAGCGCCGCCACAGCCAGGGCACCCGCCTGTCGGGCGGCGAGCAGCAGATGCTGGCGGTGGCGCGCATCCTGCGCACGGGCGCCAAGCTCCTGCTGCTCGACGAGATTTCCGAAGGCCTCGCGCCGGTCATCGTGCAGGCGCTGGCCCGCATGATCACCACGCTGCGCGCCAAGGGCTACACCATCGTGATGGTGGAGCAGAACTTCCGCTTCGCCGCGCCGCTGGCCGACCGCTTCTACGTGATGGAGCACGGCCGCATCGTGGAGAAGTTCGGCGCGGCCGAACTCGAAGCCAAGATGCCGGTGCTCACCGAGCTGCTCGGCGTCTGAACCCCACCCGAACACCCAAAGATTTTTCAGGAGACACAACACCATGAACAAGAAACTCGGCCTCATCGCCACCGCCGTCGCCATCCTCGCCATGGGCGCGGGTGCCGCACAGGCCCAGGAAAAAGTGAAGATCGGCTTCGTCACCGACCTGTCGAGCCTCTACGCCGACCTCGAAGGCAAGGGTGGCGCCACCGCCATCCAGATGGCGATCGACGACTTCGGCGGCAAGGTGCTCGGCCAACCCGTCGAGCTGCTGGTTGCAGACCACCAGAACAAGGCCGACATCGCCGCCTCCAAGGCCCGCGAGTGGGTCGACACGGCCGGCGTGACCATGATCTTCGGCGGCACCAACTCCGGCACCGCGCTGGCAACGGCCAAGGTGGCCGAAGAGAAGAAGCGCGTGTACTTCAACAACGGCGCCGGCAGCTCTGTGCTCACCAACGAGCAGTGCTCGCCCTACACCGTGCACTACGCCTACGACACCGTGGCACTGGCCAAGGGCACCGGTGCGGCGGTTGTAGACCGCGGCGGCAAGAGCTGGTTCTTCCTCACGGCCGACTATGCCTTCGGCCATGCGCTCGAAGCCGACACCACCAAGGTCGTGAAAGAAAAGGGCGGCACGGTGGTGGGCGCGGTGCGCCATCCGCTGAACGCATCGGACTTCTCCTCGTTCCTGCTGCAGGCGCAGAACTCCAAGGCGCAGATCCTTGGCCTGGCCAATGCGGGCGGCGACACCATCAACGCCATCAAGGCGTCGAAGGAATTCGGCATCAACAAGACCATGAAGACCGCGGGTCTCCTGGTCTTCCTGAGCGACATCCACAGCCTGGGCCTGAAGAACACCGAAGGCCTGCTGCACACCACCAGCTGGTACTGGGACCTGAACGACGACACGCGCAAGTTCGCCAACCGCTTCTTCGAGAAGACCAAGCGCATGCCCACCGACGTGCAGGCCGCCGACTACTCGGCCACCACCACGTACCTGAAGGCCGTGGCCGCCGCCAAGACCACCGATGCCGACAAGGTGATGGCGCAGCTCAAGAGCATGAAGATCGACGACTTCTACGGCAAGGGCCAGATCCGCGCCGACGGCAGCTTCATCCACGACATGTACCTGGTCGAGGCGAAGTCGCCCGCCGAATCCAAGAAGCCCTGGGACTACCTGAAGGTGCTGAAGGTGCTGCCGGGTGACCAGGTCTTCACGACCAAGGCCGAGACCAAGTGCGCTGCCTGGAAATGATGCTCGCCCCCAGGCTGCGCGCACTTCGTGTCGCTTCTCCTACCCCCTACCGGGGGCGGGCCGGCCGCTTCGGGCGGCCGTGCGCGGCGGCCCCCACGACTTTCCGTTCCTCTATCAGGAGTTCTTGACCATGAAAAAGACGCTTGCGCTTTCCAGCCTGTCCCTTGCCATTGCGTTGGCCGCGGGCGCCGCCCAGGCGCAGGACAAGGTCAAGATCGGTTTCATCACCGACATGTCGAGCCTCTATGCGGACGTGGAGGGCAAGAACGGCGCCCTGGCGATCCAGATGGCCATCGACGACTTCGGCGGCAAGGTCAACGGCATGCCCATCGAGCTGCTGTCGGCCGACCACCAGAACAAGGCCGACATCGCCGCCTCGAAGGCGCGCGAGTGGATCGACACGCAGGGCCTCACGATGCTGTTCGGCGGCACCAGCTCGGGCACCGGCCTTGCCATGGCCAAGGTCGCGCAGGAGAAGAAGCGCGTCTTCATCGTGAACGGCGCTGGCAGTTCGGCGCTCACCAACGAACAGTGCTCGCCCTACACCGTGCACTACGCCTACGACACGGTGGCGCTCGCCAAGGGCACCGGCAGCGCGGTGATCGCGCGCGGCGACAAGAGCTGGTATTTCCTCACCGCCGACTACGCCTTCGGCCAGGCCCTCGAGGCCGACGCCACCAAGGTCGTGAAAGAGAAGGGCGGCACGGTGCTCGGCAGCGTGAAGCATCCGCTCAACACGTCCGATTTCTCTTCGTTCCTGCTGCAGGCGCAGAACTCCAAGGCGCAGGTGCTCGCGCTTGCCAATGCGGGCGGCGACACCATCAACTCGATCAAGGCGGCCAAGGAATTCGGCATCACCAAGTCGATGAAGATGGTGGGCCTGCTGGTGTTCGTGACCGACGTGCACAGCCTGGGCCTGAAGAACACCGAAGGCCTCTTGCTCACCACCAGCTGGGACTGGAACCTGGACGACAAGACGCGCGCCTTCGGCAAGCGCTTCTTCGAGAAGACCAAGCGCATGCCCACCGACATCCAGGCGGCCGACTACTCGGCCACCATGACCTACCTGAAGGCCGTGCAGGCTGCCAAGACAGTCGATGCCGACAAGGTGATGGAAACGCTCAAGTCCACGCCCATCGACGACTTCTATGCCAAGGGCAACATCCGCGCCGACGGCCGCTTCGTGCACGACATGTACCTGGTGCAGGTCAAGTCGCCGGCCGAATCCAAGCAGCCTTGGGACTACTACAAGGTGATCCAGAAGCTCAAGGGCGAAGAGGTCTTCACGACCAAGGCCGAAAGCCGGTGCGCCCTCTGGAAGTGATCTCCCGCGGGCGCCGTTGCGGCGCCCGGGTTCGTTGAAACGCTTATGAACATTTCCCTCCCCGCCTTGTTGAGCCAGCTCCTTCTGGGGCTGGTCAACGGCTCGTTCTACGCCATCCTGAGTCTCGGGCTGGCGGTGATCTTCGGTTTGCTCAACGTCATCAACTTCGCGCACGGCGCGCTGTTCATGCTCGGAGCCGTCCTCACCTGGATGGCCATGGAGTATTTCGGCATCAACTATTGGGTGATGTTGATCGCGGCACCCATCCTCATCGGCCTCTTCGGCGTAGTGATCGAGCGGCTGCTGCTGCGCTGGATCTACAAGCTCGACCATCTCTATGGCCTGCTGCTCACGCTCGGCCTCACGCTGCTGATCGAGGGCGTGTTCCGCTCGGTCTACGGCGTCTCGGGCCTGCCCTACGACGCGCCCGATGCGCTGTCGAGTGCCACCGACCTGGGCTTCATGGTGCTGCCCAACTACCGCGCCTGGGTGGTCGTCGCCTCGCTGGTGATCTGCTTTGCCACCTGGTATGTGATCGAGAAGACGCGACTGGGCGCCTACCTGCGCGCCGGCACCGAGAACCCGAGACTGGTCGAAGCCTTCGGCGTCAACGTGCCGCTGATGATCACGCTGACCTACGCCTTCGGCTGCGCGCTCGCCGCCTTCGCCGGTGTGCTGGCGGCGCCTGTGATGCAGGTGTCGCCGCTGATGGGACAGAACCTCATCATCGTGGTGTTCGCCGTCGTCGTGATCGGCGGCATGGGTTCGATCATGGGCGCGATCCTCACGGGCCTGGGGCTCGGGGTGATCGAAGGGCTCACCAAGGTTTTTTATCCGGAGGCTTCCTCCACCGTCGTCTTCGTGATCATGGTGATCGTGCTGCTGATTCGCCCCGCCGGCCTGTTCGGCAAAGAGAAATAAGGCGGACGGCATGAACATGAAAAAAATCTCCACCGTCGTCTACGCCCTGCTGCTGGTCGCGCTCATCGCGGCGCCGTTCTTCGGCGCCTATCCGGTGTTCGTGATGAAGCTCATGTGCTTCGCGCTCTTCGCCGCGGCCTTCAACCTGCTGCTGGGCTTCACCGGCCTGCTGTCCTTCGGCCATGCGGCCTTCCTGGGCGGTTCGGCCTACGTCGCGGGCCATGCGATGAAGGTCTGGGGCCTCACGCCCGAGCTCGGCCTGATCGCGGGCACCTTGAGCGGCGCCTTCCTCGGCTGGATCTTCGGCATCCTGGCCATCCGCCGCCAGGGCATCTACTTCGCGATGATCACGCTGGCGCTCGCGCAGATGATGTTCTTCGTCGCGCTGCAGGCCAAGTTCACAGGGGGCGAAGACGGCCTTCAGGGCGTGCCGCGCGGCAAGCTCTTCGGCGTCATCGACCTGTCGAACGACCTCACGATGTACTACGTGGCGCTGGTCGTGGTCGTGCTGGCCTTCCTGTTGATCGTGCGCACCATCCACTCGCCGTTCGGGCAGGTGTTGAAGGGCATCAAGGAGAACGAGCCACGCGCGCTTTCGCTGGGCTACGACGTGAGCCGCTTCAAGCTGCTGGCCTTCGTGATCTCGGCCGCGCTCTCGGGCCTGGCCGGTTCGCTCAAGACGCTGGTGCTGGGCTTCGCGACGCTGTCGGACGTGCACTGGACCGCCTCGGGCCAGGTCATCCTGATGACGCTGGTGGGCGGCCTCGGCACGCTCTCGGGCCCGCTGGTCGGCTCGGCGGTGGTGGTGCTGCTGGAGAACAAGATCGGCGAACTCGGCAACTTCCTCGCGCGCATCACGACGGTGGATTGGTTCAACACGCTGGGCGAGTCGGTGACCATGGTCACCGGCCTGATCTTCGTGATCTGCGTGCTGGCGTTCCGCAAGGGGATCATGGGCGAGATCATCGCGTTCATCGAGCGGCGGCGCGCGAAGTAGCCGCACCGGGCCGGGCAACGCCAAAAAAAGGGAGCTTCTCGAAGCTCCCTTTTTCATGGCTGCTCGTCAGCAGTTGCCTTTTTTCGCCTGGCCGGGCGGGCAGAAATCGCCGCGGTCGCGATCGTGGCCTCGTCCATGCCCGTGTCCGTGGTCACGGTCATCGCGCCGATGGTCATCGTTCCATTCCCGCTCGCGGCGCATCTCGCGGCGTGCTTCGTGGCGGCGCCAATCGCCATCGGACCAGCGCCAGCCGCCGCGGTCTTCCACCCAGCGGCCGGGTGCGTACGCATAGCCCCGGCGTTCGGGCTGCCAGCTGCCTCGTTGCCAGGCGTAGGCGCGTCCGTCCCATGCCCAGCGGCCCGGCACCCAGACGAAGCCGCCACGCGGCGGCGGCAGGGCCTCGTAGCGCGGCGGCGGTGGCGCCTGCATGACCAATCCGGGCACGTTGATGTTGACCGAGACCTGCGCATTCGCGCCGATCGGAGCTGCCGCAAGCAGCGAAAAAGCGCAGGCCAATGCCAGCGCGGGGATTCGAATCTTCATGGGGAGCCTCTCTTCTTGATGGGGTGCGATCCACGCCTTCCAACGCAGCCCGGTCCCGGGCGGTTGTCAGGAATTGCGTTGCCTGCGACCGCTACAGCCTCAACGGGGCGGCATAGCCGGTCATTTCCAGGTAGCCGCGGCCCACGCGCCGGCCCTCTGCATCGAGCAGGTCGCTGAGGCCTTCCCAGTAGACGCCGCCGGTCGAGCCGCGGCTGTCGAGTTCCTGGTCGTCGAGCAGGGCGCGCACCTCGAAGTTGCCGGATGGCGTCCGCACGCGCCACTGCGTTGGGTATTTAGCCTGCGTGCGCGGGCTGGTCCAGGCGTTGATGCGTTCGAAGCGCATTTCGTCGTTCTTGAAGACACGCAGCGCGCCGTCGCGCGTGCGGAACGAGCCGCCACCCCACAGGGCGCTGCCGTCCTTGCGGCGCAGGTGAAAGGCTGTGAGCGCGCTGCCGTCGTCCAGGTTCATGCCGATCCAGTCCCAGCCCACGGCCTCGGGATGCATCAGCGCCTCGCTCCATTCGTGGTCGAGCCAGGCGGTGCCATCGACCTCGAAGGCCTGGCCCTTGAGCGTGAGCTTTCCCTGGGTCTTCAATTGGGGCTCGCTGTAGTAATAGCTGGCCTGGGCTTCGTCGGGGCCCTTGCGCGAGAGGCCGGCATTGCCTTGCAGCAGCACCGGTTGCGTCGGCGTGAAGCGCAGGTCGAGCGCGAATTCGCCGGCCGGAATGCGCGCTGTGTAGCCGCCGTCCTTGCGCACCAGCGACCAGTCGCGCAGCCGCACATCGGTGTCGGCTTCGCTGGCCGATGCGACGCCGAAGCCCGCGCGCGCGATGCGCTGGTCGTGCAGCAGCACGCGGCCTTCGAGGTCGGTGACGGCCGCATGCGCGAACACGAGGTTCTTTGCGGCGAAGGCCGAGCGCATGTTCTGCGTCTCATCGATGCGCGAGCGGAAGAAGGTCACCTGGAAACCGAACTCGCGCCCCGCCGCATTCTTCGCGTGGCCGGTGATGTACCACCACTCGGTGTGCAGGTCGGGGTGGCTGCCGAAGTCGCGCGGGAACTGCAGCGTGCGCGCGGGCAATGCCCAGCTTGCCGGTGCCGCGGACAGTGCGGCGAGCAACAGGCTGCGCCGGGAGAGACGAAGGCGCGGATAGGAGCGCGGAAACGGGCGCGGAGGCGATGCTTGCTGCATGGCGCCAGTCTACAAGTCATGCCTTGTAACCCCGCGGCGTGCGGAAGTCGGGATACTGTGCGCTGCCATTCACAGGCAGGAGACGAGACACATGAAAAGAACCAGCCTGCGCCTCGCATCGCGGCGCATGCCGAGCCATCGGCTTTCCATCGGCGCCGCGGCGCTGGCAACCGTCGCCCTTGCTGGCTGCGCATCCGGCCCCCAGGGCAGCGGCACGCCGACGACGCGCGCGCCTTCGTCCTTCACCGTCCCCGGCCTCGAGAAACCCGCCGAGGTGCTGGTCGACCGCTGGGGCGTGCCGCACCTGTACGCCGGCACGCTCTACGACGCCTTCGTGGCGCAGGGCTTCATCGCCGCGCGCGACCGGCTCTGGCAGATGGACCTGTGGCGCAAGCGCGGCCTCGGCGAAATGGCGAAGGACTTCGGCCCCGCCTGGGTCGAGAGCGACCGCGCCGCGCGCGCCGTGCTCTACCGCGGCGACATGTACCGCGAGTGGCTGGCCTATGGCTCGGACGCCAAGCGCGTGGCCGAGGCCTTCACCGCTGGCGTCAATGCCTACGTCGCGCAGGTTCGCGCGCAGCCGGCGCTGCTGCCGACCGAGTTCGCACTGCTGGGCTACCAGCCGGCGACATGGTCGCCCGAAGACGTGGTGCGCATCCGGCACCACGGGCTCACGCTCAATTTCACCTCCGAGGTCGACCGTGCACGCGCCTTCTGCGCGGGCGGCCAGGGCGTGAAGGCCGACTGGCTGCGCCGCGAACTCGATCCACCGGTCACGCCCAAGGTGCCCGTGGGTTTCGACCCCTGCACCATTCCGGCAGCGGAACTTCGCGCAGCCTATTTGCGGGCCACCGATTCGCCGCGTTTCACCAAGGAGAACACGCGCGTCGGCATGAACACGGGCGCGGCCTCCACGCCGGTCGCGCTGCTGCCCGGCAGCGCCGAGTCGATCGCCGCGAAGGCCGAGCAGGACGAGGCGCAGCAGCAGGCCCTGCAAGGCGACCCCACGGGCGCCTACGGTAGCAACAACTGGGTCATATCGCCGAAGCTCACATCCACGGGCCGGCCGATCCTCGCCAACGACCCGCACCGTTCGCACGGCGCGCCCAGCCTGCGCTACATGACACACCTGAGCGCGCCCGGCATGGACGCCATCGGCGCCGGCGAGCCCTTCCTGCCGGGCCTGTCGATCGGCCACAACGGCACCATCGCCTTCGGCCTCACGCGCTTCTACATGGACCAGGAAGACCTGTACGTGTACCAGCTCAACCCGAAGAACCCCAACGAGTACCGCTACCAGGGCCGATGGGAGCCGATGACGCGCGTCACCGAGCGCATCGAGGTCAAGGGCGAGGGCGCGCCGCGCGAGGTGGTCAACGCCTTCACGCGCCATGGCCCGGTGCTGCTCTCCGAGCCCGGCAAGCGCCGCGCCTATGCACTGCGCGCGGCCTGGCTGGAGCCCGGCATGGCGCCGTACTTCGGTTCGATGGACTACATGCGCGCGCGCAACTGGGACCAGTTCCGCGCCGCGATGAACCGCTGGGGCGCGCCGGGCGAGAACCAGGTCTATGCCGACAGCAGCGGCAACGTCGGCTGGATTCCGGGCGGGCTCACGCCGATCCGCCCCAACTGGGACGGCCTCATGCCCGTGCCGGGCGACGGCCGCTATGAATGGTCGGGCTTCCGCAACGGCGACGAGATGCCCTCGGAGTTCAACCCCGCGCGCGGCTACGTGGTGACCGCGAACGAGAACAACATTCCGCCCGATCATCCGGCCGCGAAAAAGGGCATCGGCTACGAATGGAGCGATGCGGCCCGCGCGCGGCGTCTGAAGGAACTGTTCGCCGCGAAGGTGGCGGCGGGATCGCGCTTCACCCTTGAGGACTCGGAGCGCATGCAGAACGACATCGTTGCGACGCCCGCGCAGCGCTTGCTCAAGTTGCTGGCGGGCCTGCGCAGCGACGACGCGCAAACAGCCGCCGGCCTGCGCCTGCTGCAGGGCTGGGACGGCACCATGGACCGCGACAGCGCCGCGGCCGCGCTCTACGAGGTGTGGAGCAGCAAGCCGCTGCGTGCCGCGGTGCTCAAGGCGGGCGCGGGCGATGTGGGCGCGCCGCTGGCGGCGCCCGGCGACAACACGCGCATGGTGCTGCTGCTCGAGCATCCCTTCGGCTGGGTCACCGACGCGCAGCGCGATGCCCTGCTGCTGCAGACGCTGCCGCCCGCGATGCAGGAACTCAGCGCCAAGCTCGGGCCGGACATGAAGACCTGGAAGTGGGGCAGCCTGCATCGCGCCGAGTTCCGTCATCCGCTCGCTGGCGTGGTCGATGCGGCCACGCGCAAGAAGCTCGACGTGGGCGACTGGCCGATGTCCGGCTCCAGCTTCACGCCGATGGCGGCGACCTACCGCGCGAACGACTACAAGCTGACCGCGGGCGCATCGTTCCGCATGGTGCTCGACGTGGGCAACTGGGACGCCTCGCGCGTGATCAACACGCCGGGCCAGTCGGGCAACCCCGACAGCCCGAACTACCGCGACCTCGCGCCGCTGTGGCTCGAAGGAAAGTACGTGCCGCTGGTCTACAGCCGCGGCGCGGTCGAGAAGGAGACGGTGGAGCGGATCCAGCTGACGCCTGCGCGGTAGACCGTAAGAAAGAGGGCGCTACCAGTCCTCTTTCACCGCCAGCACCACATCCTTGCCCGCAGCGGCTCGTCCCGCCAGCCACGCGGTGACCGTACCCGCCACCACCACCGCACCGCACAGCGCGATGAGCCGCGCCCATGGCACCAGCAGGTCCATCGTCCAGTGAAAGCTCTGCGGGTTCACCACCTTCACGAGCACCACCGACACCGCCAGCCCGAGCACCAGCCCGGCCACCGCGCCGATGGCTGTCCACGCCGCGCCTTCGCCCGCCACCACCGCCAGCACCTGCCGCCGCGTGAAGCCCAGATGCGCGAGCAGCCCGAATTCCTTGCGCCGCGCGAGCACCTGTGCGCTGAAGCTCGCGGCAATGCCGAACAGGCCGATGGCGATGGCCACGGCCTGCAGCCAGTAGGTCACCGCGAAGCTGCGGTCGAAGATGCGCAGCGACGTTGTGCGGATCTGCCCGACCGAGGCGATCTCGACCGATTCGGGCGACCCGCCGCCCTGGCGTGCCGCGAGCGCGCGCACGGCGGCCTGCACGGCGCCTTCGGATGCGCCCGGCGCGAGCCACAGCGCGATATCGCTCACATCCTGCTGGCCGGTGATACGCACGTAGTCGCGCGCATCCATCGTGATCGCGCCGAACTGCCGCGCGTAGTCGCGCCACACGCCGGCCACGAAGTAGGTGTGCGCGACTTTCGTGGGGAGCGCGGTGGCCGACAGCGCGGCGGCCAGCGGCGCGAAGGTCGTGCCCGGCTTCGCGCCGTACAGCTCCACCATCGGCTCGCTCACGTAGATGCCGATCTGCCCCGAAGGCACAAGCAATGCCGATCCCACCAGCGGCAGCGATTGGGATGCGCTGCCTTCCAGGCTGCGTGCGATCAGCGCCACTGCGGGCTGCGAAGCATCGAGCTGCAATGACTGCGTGCGCAGCGTGCCCGTGCGCGCCACGCCGGGCAGTTGCGCCAGAGCCTGAACGAAGGCGGGCGGGAAGATCGCGGTGTCGGTGCTGCTGGTGCCGCCGCTGTTGCTGCCGCGGCCGCCCGAGGTGGCGCGCACATACAGGTCGGCCGGCAGCACCACGTCGAGCCAGTGCGTCACCGAATCGCGAAAGCTCGCGACCATCACCGTGAGCGCCACCGCCAGGCTCAGGCTCGCGACCACGCCGCTCACCGCCACGGCGGCGGTGCCGCGCATGCGCCGCGCGCGCTCGATGGCGAGCATCGGCAGCACGCGTTGCGCGAACGCGGGCGCGATGCGGTCGTACAGCAGCGCGATCAGCCAGGGCAGGGCGGTGATGCCGCCCACCAGCAGGCACGCCACCGAGAGGTACGCCGCCACAGGAATGCCGCCGATGGCCGGAATGTTCGCCAGCGCCGCGCTGAGCGCGATCAGCCCGAGCGCAAGCCAGTGGCTGCGGCTCTGCGTGGGCGCGGCGCCGAGGCCCTTGAGCGTCTGCGCCTCGGGCAGTGCCTGCGCTGCGCGCGCGGGCCACCAGCCGCCCACCAGCGCGGCCACCACGCCGAGCCCGCCGTACAGCAGCGCCGCGCCGCTGCTCCAGTGCAGCTTGGGCGCGACGCCTTCGAAATACCCGCCGCCCAGGTCACCGCCCAGCACCCGCAGCGCGAAGGCCGCGAGCGCGGTGCCCAGCGCAAGACCGGCGGCGCTGCCGATCACGCCCAGCACCAGCGATTCGGCCAGCACCAGCCGCAGCCGCTCGCGCGGCGTGAGGCCGAGCACGCCGAGCAGCGCGAACTGCTGCGCGCGCTTGGCCACGCTCAACGCCAGCACCGAGAACACCAGGAACGCCCCCGTGAACAGCGCCACCAGCGCCAGCACCGTGAGGTTGACACGGTAGGCGCGCGAGAGATTGCTCACGCGCTCGGCTGCATCGCCAGGTTCCGCGAACTGCACGCCCGCGGGCCAGCCGGGGGACTTCTGCAGCGCATCGATGAAGGCCGCGCGGTCGGTGCCGGGGGCGAGCCGCAGGTCGATGCGGCTGAGGCGGCCGACCTGGTCGAACAGATCTTGCGCGGCCGCGATGTCCATCACCGCGAGCGCCGTGCCGCTGGCGGCGACGTGGCCTGCCACGTCGAGCCTGTGCCACGTCGCGCCGCTGCGCAGTTGCACCGTCTCGGTGGCGCCGCCGCTGGCTTGCGCCGGCAGGCCGAGCACGCTGCGCGCGGTGGTGTTGAGGAATACGTGGCCCGGCGCGAAGAGCGCGAAGCGGTCGGCACCCGCTGCGGGCTGTGGCATCAGCGCGGGCGCGATGGTGGGGAGCACCAGCGCATCGACGCCGATCACGCGCATCGGCACCTGCCGTTCGCCGCCGGCCAGGGCGAGGCCCTGGAACTCGAGCACCGGGCTCGCGAGCGTCACCTGCGGATGCCGCGCCAGTTGCGCGAACACGGCCTCGTCGAAACCGCCCTGCACGGCGCGCACCTCGAGGTCGGGCTGCCCATTGACCGAGCGCACCGCGCTGGAGAATTCGTCGAGCGCCGACGCGTTGATGAGCTGCACCGAGAACGCAAGCGCCACGCCCAGCATCACGGCCAGCACGGCCGCCGCGTTGCGCCAGGGGTGGTGGCGCAGTTCCTGCCAGGAGAAGGTGGTGAGCAATGCACGCATTCAGCGATTGTGGCCGCGGGACGTGTTTGTTACATCGACGTGGCACGATGGCGCCTCTTTCGATGACGCCCCGAGGAATTCGACGATGCGGCTCCTGCCCCCAGCCTTGTCCACAGACATGTTCCCGGTGATGCGCCGCCGCTGGTTCGCGGCCTGGCTTCTTGCCCCGCTGCTGGCCGGCAGCGCGGCTGCGCAGCTCCAGCCGCCGCAGCAGCAACAGCAGCAGTTGCCGCCGCCACTGTCCCTGGCGAGCGACCCGGCCGTGTTGGCCAAGGCGGCGCTCGGCGCCGAACGCGGAACGCTCGTCATCGGCCTGCTGCGCAACGGCAAGGCCTCGTACGGCGCGGCCTACAACCCCGAGCCGCTCTCGCCCCCGCGCCCCATCGAGCCCAACAGCGCCGAGCAGCCAATGTTCGAGATCGGCTCGGTCACCAAGGTCTTCACCGGCCTCCTGCTGGCGCAGGCGGTGGAGCGCGGCGACCTGAAGCTGGACGACACCGTGGGCAAGGTGCTCGCCGGCAAGGTGCAGGGCGTGCCGGCTGCGGCGGCTGCGGTCACGCTGAAGCAGCTCGTCACGCACACCGGCTGCATGCCCGTGATGGCCGATGGCGTGACGGGCGGCGCGCCGCTGGCCGAGCAGTTCCGCACCTTCGACAAGCCGATGTTCTGGGCCGCGCTGTCGCGCATCAAGCTCACCGCGCTCGCGCCGCCGTGCGAGGCCGCGTACAGCAACTTCGGCATGGCGCTGCTCGGCCAGCTGCTGGCCGAGCGCTACAACACCTCGTGGGGCGAGTTGGTGCGCGCCCGCATCACCGAGCCGCTGGGCATGAACGACACCGTGATCCCGCTCGGCGACAAGGCTTCGCGCATGGCGCCGGCCTTCGCGGGCGACCGGCGCCAGCCGCTGCTCGACATGGCCGCCTATGCGCCGGCCAGCGCGCTGCGCTCGACGGCGGCCGACATGATGACCTTCAGTCGCGCGGTCCTCGCCGGCGCAAGCGGCCCGCTCGGTCCGGCGGCCGCGCGCATGCTCACGCCGCTCGCGCGCTACGAAGGTGCCGAGATCGGCTATGCGGTCATGGTGCGTGGCCCCGAGGGCGGACGCCGCACCTACTGGCACGCGGGCCTTACCGAGGGCTATCGCACGCTGTGGCTGCTCGCACCCGACACCGGCGAGGCGCTGATCGTGCTCAGCAGCAACGCGCGCGCGCCGTTGCAGCCGGTGATGCTGGCGATCGGCAAGAACCGGTACCCGGTGTCGACGACCGAAGTGCCGGTCGATCCGAAGCGGCTGGAGGACTACAAGGGCGAGTACCGCATCACGAAGACCAAGGCCCTGGGCTTCACGGTGCGCAACGGGCGCCTGCTGGTGCGCGAGACAGGGCGCGGCTACAACGCGCTCACGCCCACGGGCACCGACCGCTTCGCGGTGGCCACCATCGGCGCGCAGATCGTCTTCCAGCGCGGCGCGGGCAATGCGGTGGTGGGGGTGACGCTGGCGCAGGGTGGGAGCCAGCTCGAGGGGCGGCGGGTGGGGGAGGCGGTCGCGGTGCCGCAGGAGTGATGAGCGGGGCGCTCTTCAAAGCCGCTGCGACATCGCATTGAGATACGCCCGCACCGCCGCATTCGTGCTCAACCCGATGGCACGGTCATAGGCCTGGCGCGCCGCGGCACGCGCGCCGCCCGCCGCCAGCAGGTACGCGCGAGCCGCCCAGAACGGCTGGTAGCTCGCCACCTCGTCGGAAGGAATCGCTTCGAGCGCCCGCAGCCCGATCTCGGGTCCGCGCGCGTTCGCGAGTGCACACGCGCGGCTGACCTGCGCGCCGATGCTGGGGCGCAAGGCCAGCAGGCCTTCGTACAGCGACACCAGCACCTCGGGCGCCACCGGCGCGCCCACGCGGCGTTCGCAATGGGCCGACTGGATGGCGGCCTCCAGCTGGTAGGGGCCGAGGGATTTCTTCTCCGACGCCAGCCGCAGGCACCGTTCGGCCTCCGCGAGCAGGTCGGGGTTCCAGCGCAAGGTGTCCTGCTGGTCCAGCGGCACGTACGCACCGGTCTCGCTGCGCCGGGCCGCGGCGCGGCTTTCGCAGAAGAGCATCAGCGCGAGCAGCCCCAGCGGCTCGGGTTCGTCCGGCATCAGCTGGCAGAGGATGCGGCCCAGGTCGATGGCCTCGGCCGTGAGGCCGCGCGGCAGCGCATCGGCGCCGTCGACATCGTCCCAGCCGGTGCCGTAGGCGGCGTAGATGCCGTCGAGCACGTCCTGCAGCCGCTGCGGCAGGTCGCGAGCCTGCGGGTATTCGAAGGGAATGCCCGCCGCACGGATGCGCGCCTTGGCCCGCACCAGCCGCTGGCCGAGCGTGGAGGGCGCGGTGAGGAAGGCGCCGGCCATGCGGGCCGCGTCCAGGCCCAGCACGGTCTGCAGCATCAGCGGCGCGCGGGCCGCGGCGTCGATGGCTGGATGGGCGCAGACAAAAAGAAGGCGCAGCCGCTCGTCGGGCACGGCGGTGCCCTCGTTCGTGGCCTCGTCCATTTCACCGGCCAGCAGCAGCAGGGTCTGGGTGGCCTGGTCCTGCACGCGGGTGTGGCGCCAGGCGTCCAGCTTGCGGTGCCGGGCCACGCTCAGCAGCCAGGCGTCGGGCTGCGCCGGAATGCCATCGGCCGGCCAGCGCTCCAGCGCGCGCGCGAAGGCATCGGCGAGCGCGTCTTCCGAGGCGGCGATGTCGTGCGTGCGCGCCGACAGGATCGCCAGCAGCCGGCCGTACGACTCGCGCGCCGCCTTTTCGGCGGCCTGGTGCGCCGCCGGGTCGGTCACGATGCCGCTGCCGTGGCCATGAAGACCGGCCGCACCTCCACGCCTCCGCTGGACGCGCAGGGCGCGCGCGCCGCCCATTCGAGCGCGGCATCCAGGTCGGGCACGTCCACCACGAAGTAGCCGCCCAGCTGCTCCTTGGTGTCGGCGAAGGGGCCGTCCTGCACCTGGCGCTTGTCGCCGCGCACGCGCAGGCTGGTGCCGGTCATGGGCGGAAAGAGGCCGTGGCCGCCGAGCGAGATGCCCGACTGGCGCACCGCATCGGCATACGCGATCCAGCTGGACCTGTAGGCCTCTGAGGATGCGTCGTCGCGTTGTTCGAATTCGGCCGCGGGCTGATAGAACATCAACATGTACTGCATGGTGTCTCTCCGTGAAGGAAAAGCTTGCCGAGCAAGATCGCTCACCACAATGACGGCCCGCCGCCGGTCATTTCGACACGGGAGCCCCCGTGTCGTGCAGATTATTTTTTACGCGAAAGACGTTTGGCGCAATGGTTGCGCTACCTACTCCTTTAGTTAGGCTGCCTTGGGCTCTTCAAGCCGGATGGACGATGCGAACATCGTTTCCATCTCGCTGCGCAGCCGGTAAGCGGCGGTCGAGGTGTCGATCGCCACGTCGGCCCAGCCGAGGCTCTGGCCCTTCTTCACGGGGCGGATCAGCTTCACGTTGTGCGCCAGACCCAGCGGCAGGCCGCCCAGGCGCAGCGAGCGCTCGGCCGGCAGCAGCTTGCCCCACACGGTGTAGCCGCCTTCGCCGTCGAGCATCTCGCCCGCGGCAAGGTCGCGCTTGGCGGTGGCGACCACGTCGGCGTTCCAGCAGGTGGCCACGCCCGTCGCTTCGCCGCGCAGCGCGACGCTCGCGACCGACATGCCGACTTCCAGCCCGATGAGGTGCCAGCGCTTGTAGAGCGTGAAGTAGCGCCCGCTCGGGTCGGTATGCGCGTTGTATTCCTCGAAGCAGTTCTTGATGTAGTCGGTCTCGGCCTCGACCGTGACCCACACGCCCATGCGGATGTCGTACGGAATCTTGCGTCCGTCGGCTTCCAGCGAGGAGACCACCTCGACCATGCCCTTGCGCTCCAGCACGCCGCCTTCGCTGCGCGGGCGGGTGACGAAGGGAATGTCTTCCACGCTCGCGGGCGGGTAGAGCAGGCCGTCCGACGGCACGGTGAGCCCCGTGGCGTTGGCCACCGCCGAGCTTTCGATCGACGGCTTGGAGCCATCGAGAAAGCTGTTGAACATCTTTGGGTTGAGTCCGCCGCGCAGCGCCTGCTCGGGCGTGAGGCCGTAATTGGCCCACACCGTCTCGGGCGTCGATTCGGTGAAGTGCGGCAGCCACTTGTGGCCACGCCCGGCCGCCACCACCGGAAAGCCGCATGTGCGCGCCCAGTCCACGAGGTCGCAGATCAGCGCTGGCTGGTCGCCGAAGGCCAGCGAATAGATCACACCGGCCTGCTGCGCCCTGTGCGCGAGCAGCGGGCCGCAGAAGGCATCGGCCTCCACCGTCACGTTGACCACGTGCTTGCCGTGCGCGAAGGCATCGAGGCAATGGTCCACGGCCGCGACCGGGTTGCCGGTGCACTCGACCACGATGTCGATGGAGGGTTCGCGCGTCACCGCCTGCCAGTCGTCGGTGATCCAGGTGGTGCCGGTCTTGATGGCCTCCTGCACCGAACCTGCGGCGGCGCGGCCCGGCGCCCAGCCCACGCGTTCGAGGTTGACGCGCGCCGCATCGGGCGAGAGGTCGGCAATCGCGACCAGCTGCACGCCGGGCGTGCGCGGAATCTGCGCAAGGTACATCGAGCCGAACTTGCCGGCGCCGATCAGGCCGATGCGGATGGGGCGGCCTTCGGCGGCGCGCTGCTGCAGGCGGGTGTAGAGGCTCATGGGATCAGGCCTCCGCGGTGTCGCGCACTTCGAGCGAGGTCTGCAGGGCGCTCTCGGGCAGGCCGTTCTTCCACGGCACGTCGACCGGGTAGGGCTTCAGCAGGCAGTCGTCGGGCAGCATCTCGATGGGCGTGAAGTCCCGGTGCGCGATGTACTCGGGCCGCTTGTGGCGGCGGATGTGGTTGCTGACAGCGCACAGGCTCAGGTACACCGCCACGCGGTTGAACGGCGAGAGGTTGCTGCCCGAGGCGTGCACGAGGCAGCTGTGAAACAGGATCATCGAGCCGGCCGGGCCCTTGGGCGAGACGATGCCGCCGTGCTTGCCGCCCGCGCGGTCGACGAGTTGTGCGATCAGGTCGTTGTCGACGGTCCAGAGCGGGTAGCTGGTCGTCGTGAGGTCATGCTTCGCATCCACCACGCCCTTGCGGTGGCTGCCCGGAATGAACATCAGCGGGCCGTTGTGTTCGTTCACGTCGTCCAGAAAAATCGCCACGTTCATCGCGCGCTCGGTGGGCATCAGGTCGTCGTTGAGCCAGGTGCCGTAGTCCTGGTGCCACTGCCACACCTGGCCCTCGAAGGCCATCTTTCCATTGATCTTGAACTGGTGCATGTAGACCTCTTCCTCGAAGAGGTCCATCACCGGGCCGACCATGCGCGGATGGCGTGCGAGACGGGCGAAGGGCTCGCTGATCAGGTGCGCGGCGAAGTTCGTGCGCACGGCGTCGGAGCCTTTCTCGCGCACGTTGAAAGCCTCGCGCTTGCTGTAGAGATCGGGTACCGCATCGGTCAGCGTCTTCGTCTCCTCGGGCGAGAAATGGCCGGGGAAGAACAGGTAGCCGTCGCGCTCGAACTGCGCGCGTTGCTCGGGGGTCAACTTCATGCCTTGTCTCCTTTGTGGGTGGGCGTGGGTGCGTTGCGGGCCTGCTGCTCGGCCAGCCGCCGGGCCAATGCCTCGCTGGCCTGCGCGACGTGCTCTTCGCTCAGGCGCGCGGCGCGGTCTGCGTTGCCTGCGGCGATGGCGTTGGCGATGGCTTCGTGCTCGTCCCACAGCGATTCGCGCTGGGGCTCGGCCTGCAGCACCGCACCCATCGCGCGGCGCAGGTGGCGCCAGTGCGGGTCGGCGCTCTGGCCGATCAGCGGGTTGCCCGAGGCGTCGTAGATCGCGCGGTGAAAGGCCACGTCGGCATCGATCATGGCTTCGACATTGCGCCCGCGCGCGGCACGCCGCCCGCGCTCGATGAGCTTGGGGTCGATGCGAAAGCGCTTCTGTGCCGCGAGCCGCGCGGCCAGCACGTCGAGCGCGCCGCGCACCTGGTAGATCCTCTGCATGGCGTCGGCATCGAGCGGCGCCACCAGCACGCCGCGGCCAGGCGCGTCGTGCACGAAGCCGTCTTTCTTGAGCAGGCGCAGCGCCTGCAGAACGGGCTGGCGCGACACCGAGAGGCGCTGCGCGATGTCTTCCTGCGTGATGCGCTCGCCCGGCGCCAGCGAGCCGCTGCTGATGGCGCCCAGCAGGGCGCGGTAGACCTGGTCTACGAGGTCAGGGGCAATTTCGATGCTGACGAGCTGGGCGGGCATGGGCGGCTTTCTTCTGAACTCTGTATACAGAGTACGGATTTCGGCGCCGCCGCACCTACCGGGTTTTTACCCATGAGGGCTGCAAAAGAACGTAAGCCCCCGCTAAGCTCGACCCATGCAACTCCCTACCTACGACGACGTCACCGCCGCGGCCGCGCGGCTCGAAGGCCATGCCCACCGCACGCCGGTGCTGCAATCGACCACTGCGAACGAACGCTGGGGCGCGCAGTTCTTCTTCAAGTGCGAGAACTTCCAGCGCATGGGCGCATTCAAGTTCCGCGGCGCGTTCAACGCGCTTTCCAGGTTCGATGCCGCGCAGCGCAAGGGCGGCGTGATCGCTTTCTCGTCGGGCAACCACGCACAGGCGATTGCGCTCTCGGCGCGGCTCCTGTCGATGCCCGCCGTGATCGTCATGCCCAAGGACGCGCCGGCCGCCAAGGTCGCGGCCACCAAGGGCTACGGCGCCGAAGTCGTCCTGTACGACCGCTTCACCGAAGACCGCGAAGCGGTCACCAGGCAACTGGCGCAGGAACGCGGCATGACGATGATTCCGCCCTACGACCATCCCGATGTGCTGTCGGGCCAGGGCACGGCGGTGAAGGAATTGATCGAGGAGACCGGCCCGCTCGACCACCTGTTCGTGTGCCTGGGCGGCGGCGGGTTGCTGTCGGGCTCGGCGCTCTCGGCGCGTGCGCTGTCGCCCGATTGCAAGGTCTACGGCGTGGAACCCGAGGCGGGCAACGACGGGCAGCAGTCTTTCCGCAGCGGAAAGATCGTGCACATCGAAACGCCCAAGACCATCGCCGATGGCGCGCAAACGCAGCATCTGGGTGAGTACACCTTCGGCATCATCCGGCGCGATGTGGACGACATCTTCACCGTGACCGACGATCAGCTCGTCGAGGCGATGCGCTTCTTTGCCGAGCGCATGAAGATGGTGGTGGAGCCGACGGGGTGCCTTGCGTTCGCAGGCGCCATTGCTGCGGGACAGGCCATCGCTGGCAAGCGCGTGGGCATCGTGATCAGCGGCGGCAACGTCGACCTGTCGCGCTACGCGGCGCTGCTCGCGTAAATCTCTTCAGGCGCGGATGCCTGCTGCCGTCAGGTGCAGCAGGCGGTCCGCACGTGCCGCCGCGCTCTCGGAGTGCGTCACCAGCACGAGCGAGGCGCCGTGCTCGCGCGTCTGGCCGATCAGCAGTTCCATCACCTTCGCCGCGGTGGTCGGGTCGAGGTTGCCCGTGGGCTCGTCGGCGAGCAGCAGGGCGGGCCGGTGCACGAGCGCACGCGCGATCGCCACGCGCTGAAGCTGGCCGCCCGAGAGCGTCTGCGGCAGCCGCGCACCCATGCCGGGCAGGCCGACCGCATCGAGCATGTGCGCGACGCGGCCGTCGTCTTTCTTCTGGCCCAGCAACATGAGCGGCAGCGACACGTTCTGCGCCACGTCCAGGTGCGGCAGCACATGGAAGGCCTGGAACACGAAGCCGACGTGCTTGCGGCGCCAGAGGGCGCAGGCTTCGCCGTCGAGCGCGCCGATGTCGGTGCCGTCGTGCGTCACCGTGCCCTGGTCCCAGCTGTCCAGGCCTGCCATGCAGTTGAGCAGCGTCGACTTGCCCACGCCCGATTCGCCCACGATCGCGACGAACTCGCCGGATTGGACGTCCAGCGTCACGTTCTCGAAGACCGGTGCTTCGCCGTAGTGCTTGCCGAGGTTGGAAATGCGCAGCGTCATTCGGGTCGGGTGGTCTTTGAAATCAGTTGGACGGCGGTTTGCACCGCATCGGGCGCATCGCAGGCGATCACGATGCGCTGCGGCATGCTGCGCAGCCAGGTGATCTGCCGCTTGGCGAGTTGGCGCGTGGCGGCGATGCCGCGCTCGCGCAGGTCACCCATGGCCCTGGCATCGGGCGCGGAGGTGCCGCAGGCATCGAGCATTTCCCACGCCTGCCGGTAGCCGACGCAGCGCATCGAGGGCAGGTCGGTCGAGAGGTCGCCGCGCGCGCGCAACGCCCGTACTTCATCGAGGAAACCGGCGGCGAGCATCGCGTCGAAGCGATCGGCGATGCGCGCATGCAGCCAAGCGCGGTCGGTGGGTTCGAGCGAGAAGAGCACGCCGCCTTCCACGGCCTTCGCGGTCTTGTTGTCGCTGGCGTGAAAGCTCGACAGCGGCTGGCCGCTGCTCTCCCACACCTCGAGTGCGCGCTGGATGCGCTGGCTGTCTTGTGGCGCGAGGCGCGCGGCCGTGACGGGGTCCACTTCGGCGAGCCGCGCATGCATCGCGGGCCAGCCCAACTCGGCGGCTTGCGCATCGATGCGCGCGCGCACCGCGGCATCGGCTGCGGGCATTGCATCGATGCCGTCGAACAGCGCCTTGAAGTACAGCATCGTGCCGCCCACCAGCAGCGGCAATGCGCCGCGCGCGCTGATCTCGTCGATGAGCCGCGTCGCATCGGCTACGAAGGCGGCGGCGCTGTAGCTCTCGCGAGGGTCGAGGATGTCGATCAGATGATGGGGAACGGCCGCTTGTTCGGCCGCCGTGGGCTTGGCGGTGCCGATGTCCATGTCGCGATAGACGAGCGCTGAATCGACCGAGACGATCTCGACCGGCTGCAGCCGCGCAAGGGCCAGTGCGGCGGCCGTCTTGCCCGATGCAGTGGGGCCGGCGAGCGCGACGTATCGCGGCGCAGCGGCGGGCGCGGCCGGGAGAGCGGCCTCGGCGGCCGGTGCGGTGCGGGGAAACATGATGCGCCGAGGGTAGCAAATGGCGCATGCCGGTCCGCAGGCCGGGGCGGCTCAGGCCGGCGGTGCCGCTTCCATCTGAGGTGAAACCTTTCGAATGACGCGAATGAAAAAGTCCAGCTCGCGCACGTCGTTCGCCGCGCGTTTCCGGCGCAGTCTCGGAGTTTCAGGCAAGAACGCGCGCGAATCAGGCAAACGGCGGACGGGCCTTCGTCCGACACTGGCCGGCGATGTGCCGGCCAGCACGTGCTGTCATGCGCCGAGGGCCATCCGTTGAATCCGACAAATCATTTTTCCCACGATCCCACGATGAAAACAGAGAAGACCGCCTCCATCACCGCCTCCCTCGCGATGGTCCTGGGCCTGGCCGCAGGCGCCGTGTGGCCGCAGCACGCCGCCGCCAGCCTGGCGCTGGCGCAGAAGTATTCGTGCGTTGCCTGCCACCAGCCCGCCGCCAAGGTGGTGGGCCCGTCCTGGAAGGACATTGGCGCGAAATACGGCGACGGCAAGGGCACGGCCGCGCAACTGGCCGCCAGCATCAAGGCCGGCAGTTCGGGCAAGTGGGGCGCGATGCCGATGCCGCCGCAGGCCCAGGTTCCCGATGCGGACCTGCAGGCGCTCGCGCAATGGCTGCTCGACGGCGCCAAGTAAACAGATTCCACCCAACCCACCCACGGAGAAAAAGAACATGAGTGCACTCCACGTCAATGGCCGCGAACACACGGTCGATGCCGATCCCGGCACCCCCATCCTCTGGGCCCTGCGCGACACGCTGGGCATGACCGGCACCAAGTTCGGCTGCGGCGCCGCGCTGTGCGGTGCCTGCACGGTGCACCTGGACGGGCAGGCGATCCGCTCCTGCATCACGCCCATCTCTGCCGCAGAAGGCAAGAAGATCACCACCATCGAAGCCACCACGGACGGCAGCGACCGCGTCGGCGCATCCGTGCACGCCGCATGGGTCAAGCACGACGTGGCGCAGTGCGGCTACTGCCAGAGCGGGCAGATCATGAGTGCGACCGCGTTCCTGAAGTCGCTGCCCGCGGGCAAGCAGCCCACCGTGGACGAGATCGATTCGGCCATGGCCGGCAACATCTGCCGCTGCGGCACCTATGTGCGCATTCGCGCCGCCGTGGCCGATGCGGCCCGCAACCTCGCCTAAGGAGCCGCCACCATGCTGCCCAACATCGACTACAACGACCTGCCGCGCGCGCTGCAGCGGCTGATGGCGCAACCGTCGGCCGACGAGACGGCCACGCTGCCGCGCCGCAGCTTCCTCAAGATGGCCGGCGCCGGCGGGCTCGTGCTCGGCGCCTTTCCTCATCTGGCCATGGCGCAGGCCGACGGTGCGAAGCCGCCCGTCGGCGGCCTCAAGCCGACGCAGCAGCCTTCGGCCTTCGTGCAGATCGCGCCCAACGGCGAAGTCATGGTGACCATCAACCGCCTCGAGTTCGGCCAGGGCGTGCAGACCGGCCTGCCGATGATCCTCGCCGAGGAGCTGGACGCCGACTGGGCCCTGGTGCGCAGCCGCAGCGGCACCAACGATGCCGCGTATGCCGACCCGCTCTTCGGCATCCACCTGACCGGCGGCTCGAACACGATCAAGAACAGCTTCACGCAGTACCGCGAACTGGGCGCGCGCGCCCGGGCCATGTTGATGTCGGCCGCGGCGGCGCGCTGGAAGGTCGACGTCGCCACGCTGCGCACGCAGGCCGGCACGGTGATCGGCCCCGGCGGGCGCAAGGCGGGCTACGGCGAGCTGGCCGAGGCGGCCATGGCCTTGCCGGTGCCCGAGAAGGTGGTGCTGAAAGACCCGAAGGACTTCCGCATCATCGGCCGCGCGACCACGCGCCTGGACGCGCGCGCCAAGAGCAGCGGTCGCCAGGACTTCGGCATCGACGTGCGGCAACCCGGCCAGCTTACGGCGGTGGTGGCCCATCCGCCGGTGTTCGGCGCCCGCCTGACCTCGGTGGACGACAGCGCCGCGCGCGCCGTCAAGGGCGTGAAGGCCGTGCTGCGCATTCCGCTGGACCGCGGCGCCGAAGGCGTGGCCGTGGTGGCCGATGGCTACTGGCCGGCGAAGCTGGGCCGCGACGCGCTGAAGCTGGAATGGAACACGTCCGCCGTGGAAAAGGTGGACAGCGACAAGCAATTGGTCCAGTACCGCGAGCTGGCCGGCCGCCCCGGCAATCGCAAGTTCGACGCCGACATGGCGCCGCTGGCCAATGCGCCGCGCAAGCTCGAGGCCGAATTCGTGTTTCCGTACCTCGCGCACGCAGCGATGGAGCCGATCAACTGCACCGTGAAGCTGTCGGATGGCGGCGCCGAGCTGTGGGTCGGCACCCAGTCCGCCGACCTCGACGGGCAGGCCGCGGCGCGCACGCTGAAGCTCAAGCCCGAGCAGGTCAAGGTGAACGTGCAGATGGCGGGCGGCGGCTTCGGCCGGCGCTTCGTGGGCTCCAGCGACTTCGTCGTCGAGGCCTGCGAGATCGCCAAGGCCGCGCGCACCGCCGGCCTCGATGCACCCGTGCGCCTGCTGTGGAGCCGCGAAGACGACATCAAGGGCGGCTACTACCGCCCGATGCACCTGCACCGCGCAAGCATCGGCTTCGATGAGCGCGGCAAGATCCTCGCGTGGGACCACGTCATCGTGGGCCAATCCATCCTCGCCGGCACGGTGTTCGCCGGCATGATGGTGAAGGACGGCATCGACGCCACGGCCGTGGAGGGCATGCGCGATCCGTACCCTGTCCCGATGCGCCTGACGGTGCACCACCCGCAGGTCAACGTGCCGGTGCTGTGGTGGCGCAGCGTGGGCTCCACCCACACCGCCTTCGTGATGGAGACGCTGATCGACGAGATCGCACGCAGCACGAAGCAGGACCCGGTGGCCTACCGCATGCAGCTCTTCGGCGACAAGCATCCGCGCCATCGCGCCGCGCTGCAGCTGGCCGTGGACAAGAGCGGCTACGGCAAGAAGAAGCTGGCGGACGGCCGTGCCTGGGGCGTGGCCGTGCACGAGTCCTTCGAATCGGTGGTGGCCTATGTGGTGGAAGCTTCGGTCAAGGACGGCCAGCCGGTGCTGCACCGCGTGACCAGCGGCGTGCACTGCAACCTGGCCGTCAACCCGCGCAGCGTGGAAGCGCAGGTGCAGGGCGCGGCGGTGATGGGGCTGTCGACCTGCCTGGCCGGCAGCGCGATCACGTTGAAGGACGGTGTCGTGCAGCAGGGAAATTTCGGCGACTTCACCGTGGCCCGCATCACCCAGGTGCCGGAGTTCGACATCCATATCGTGCCCAGCGCCGATGCGCCCAAGGGAATGGGGGAGCCCGGCCTGCCGCCGCTGGCGCCCGCGTTCGCCAATGCCATCGCGCAGCTGACGGGCAAGCCTCTGCGGCAACTGCCGTTCAACCTGGCTTGAACTACACCGTTCGGGCTGAGCCTGTCGAAGCCTCGCGCAGCGCTTCGATAGGCTCAGCGTGAACGGACCGGGCCGACGGACAACGAATCGGGCTTCAGATCGCCGCGGGCACGCTGCTCGCGCGCGCTTCGCCGCGCACGTCCTGCGGCGCCACCGCGGGCGGCAATGGCAGCGCCAGCGAGGGCGGCGACAGCTTCGGCTGGTTGCGCGCCACCATGGTGTCGGGCTTCATGCGGAACAGCTGCGTGAGCGCCGCGCGGTACTGCGCCTCGCCCACCGAATTGGTGTTGTGGTGCGAGCCGCCCTCGACCAGAACGAACAGCTTGGGCACGGTGGCCGCGTCATAGAGCTTGCGGCCCAGCGTCGGGTTGATCAGGCTGTCGGCCGTGCCATGCACCACCAGCAGCGGCGCGCCGATGTCCTTGACGGTGTTGATGGCCTCGAAGCGCTGCGTGATGAGGGGGCTGAAGGGCAGCCAGCCCCACTTGAAGCCGCTCACCACATCGGCGATGGAGGTGAAGGTGCTCTCCACGATGGTGCCGCTCTCGTCGTTCACATGCGCCGCCAGGTCGATGCCGATGGCGCCGCCCAGCGAGTGGCCGAAGATGTAGCGGTGTTGCTTCGGATGGCGTGCGGCCAGCCAGGTCCAGGCGGCGCGGGCGTCTTCCCGGGCCGATTCTTCCGAAGGCAGGCCCTTGGAGCTCTTGCCGAAGCCGCGGTAGTCGATGGCCAAGACCGAGAAGCCCAGCTCGTGCATGCGCTGGATGCGCGGGGCCGAGCCGGCCACGTTGTAGCGGGCGCCATGCAGGTACAGCAGCACCGGGGTCTCGGTGGTTTCGGGGGCGCCGCCCAGCCACAGGCCGTGCAGGCGCGCGGGTTCGCCGGTGATGGAGGACTGGAAATCGATCCAGACGTCCTCCATGCCCTGGGTCATGGTGGCGGTGTTGCCCCAGCTGCGGTCGCTGGGTTGGAAGATCCATTCGCGCTGTTGTTCGTCGAACGTGGAGCAACCGGCAGCGAGCAGGGCGCAAAGCGAGAGGACAGACGCGAGGAGGGTCCAGCGTTTCATCATGGGGTTGAGGGACAGCGATGCCGGCCGAAAGTTTCATCCACTTTCACCACGACGCGCCGGCGTTGCGCCTTGGTAACCCCCTGAAACAGCGCTCGACGGCGCTTTGTGGAGACCATGCAACGTGCGTGCCCGGTCAATGGATGACCGTCCAAAACCCTCGAAAACCCTGAAAAAGGCGCCGATCCGGCTACCTGCCGCGCATGAACAGCGCGTCGAGCTCGCGAATCGACAGCTGCCGCCAGGTCGGTCGGCCGTGGTTGCACTGGTCCGAACGCTCGGTCGCCTCCATCTGGCGTAACAGTGCGTTCATCTCGTCGATGGTGAGCTTCCGGTTGGCCCGCACGGCGCCATGGCAGGCCATGGTGGACAGCAATTCGTTCTGGGCGCGCTGCACCACGGTGCTGGCGTCGTGCTGGCCCAGTTCGGCCAGCACGCTGCGTGCCAGCTCGACGGGGTCGCCGTCGGCCAGCGTGCCGGGCACGGCGCGCACCGCGAGCGTGCGTGCCGAAAAAGCGGTGATCTCCAGCCCCAGCGTGGGCAGCACCTCGGCGCAGGCCTCGGCCGTGGCCACTTCCTGCGGCGTGGCCGCGAAGGTGGCTGGAATGAGCAGCGGCTGGCTGGTGATGGCGGCGCCGTCGAGCTGCGTCTTGAGCCGCTCGTAGACGATGCGCTCGTGGGCGGCATGCATGTCGACCACGATCAGGCCCTGAGTGTTCTCGGCCAGGATGTAGATGCCCTGCAACTGGGCCAGCGCGCGGCCCAGGGGCCAGGCTTCTTCGTTGGTGGCAGCGGGAGCCGCGGGGTTTTCCTCCGGGCTCGCAGGCAGCCCCACCGGTGCCCGGAACGCCATCGGCGCCGCGCCCGTCAGGGGCCAGTGCGAAGGCGTGGAATCGGGCGCGTGCCCGAGTTCGTCGGTGCGGTGCGGCCACATGGCTTCGAAATCGCCCGCGCCGCGCTCCCGGACCGCGAAATTCATGGCCGGCTGCGACCAGCTCGCGCTCTCCGGCAGCGCGGTTTCCTTGAAAAAGGGCTGCGGCGGACCGGAAGGCGCCTCGGCGTCCCCGGCGCGCGGCGCGGCCAGCGCATCCTCGATCGCATGGCGCACCGCCTGGTGCACCTCGCGACCATCGCGAAAGCGCACTTCGATCTTGGTCGGGTGCACGTTCACATCGACGCGCGACGGGTCGATCTCGAGGTAAAGCGCATAGATCGGCTGGCGCTGGCCGTGCAGCACGTCTTCATAAGCGCTGCGCACTGCGTGCGAGAGCACCTTGTCGCGCACGAAGCGGCCGTTGACATAGAAGAACTGCTGGTCGCCGCGCGAGCGCGCCGCATCGGGGATGCCGGCGCGGCCGACCACGCGCACCACGCCGCCCACATGCGAGACGGCCACGCTCCTGGCCACGAAGTCGTCGCTGAGCGCATCGGCCAGCCGCTGCTCGCGCACGTCGGCAGCGCGCCATTGCTCGACCAGCTTGCCGTCGTGCCACACCGAGAAGCCGACCTCGGGCCGCGCCAGTGCGTGGCGGCGCACCGCCTCGATGCAGTGGGCCAGCTCGGTGGCATCGGTCTTCAGAAACTTGCGGCGCGCCGGCGTTGCAAAAAAGAGTTCGCGCACCTCGACGGTCGTGCCGACCGAGCGCGCCACCGGCCGCAGTTCGCCGGTGCGGCCATCGAGCGCGAAGGCGCTGTCGGCGCCGGTGAAGCGGGAAAGGATGCTGAGTTCGGCAATCGCGTTGATGGCCGCGAGCGCCTCGCCGCGAAAGCCCATGGTGCCGACCGTCTCCAAGTCGTCCAGGCTCGCGATCTTGCTGGTGGCGTGGCGGCGCAGCGCCACGGTGAGTTCTTCGCGCGGAATGCCCAGGCCGTCGTCTTCTACCGAGATCAACCGCACACCGCCCGACGCGAGCCGCACCGTGACCTGGCTTGCGCCGGCGTCCAGCGCGTTGTCGAGCAGCTCGCGCACCACCGAGGCCGGCCGCTCGACCACTTCGCCGGCGGCGATCTGGCTGATCAGCTCGTCGGGCAGTTCGCGGATCGGGCGGCGGGGGGCGGTGGGGGGGATGGAGGAGGGGAGTGCACTCACCGGGGCATTCTAGAAGCGGGGCCCAAATCCCGGCCCTGTACGGGGCACCGGTGTATCGGGCGGCGCTGATACGGCCCCTCAACCGGACTCATCGGCGCCTGCGAAGGCCTTCACCTGCCGCGCAGAACCGCAACCATGCCGCGCCGGTGCTCACGTAATCCGCAACTGCTTGTACATGACGAAGGCATCCACGAAGCCATGCTGCGGATGCCGGAAGGCACCCGGCAGGGTGCCGACGATGGCGAAGCCCATCCGCTGCCAGAGCCGCACCGCGCGCTCGTTGGTGGACACGACGAAGTTGAACTGCATCGCCAGAAAGCCCATGCGCAGGGCCTGCTGCTGCGAGTGTTCGCACAGCGCCGAGGCCACGCCCAGACCACGCGCGGCCTCGGAGACCACGTAGCCGCAGTTGCTCACATGCGCGCCCTGGCCGGGCTGGTTGGGCTTGATGACGTAGGTGCCGAGCACGGTGCCCTGCTCGTCGCACGCAATGAAGGTGGCAGTGGGAACCTGGGTCCACGACTGACGCGCCTCGTCTTCTGTCACGTCGGTGGCGAAGGTGTAGGTGTCGCCGCGGCGGAACGTCGGTTCGAGGATGGCCCAGATGGCGGGCCAGTCCGCATCCAGGGCTTCGCGTATGTGGATCATGGGGTGATTCGAAAGGGACTCAAGACCTCAACAAGGATAATCCGCGGCCATGGAAATCATCAGCTATCTCATCGACTTCATCCTTCACGTCGACAAGCATCTCGAGGCCTTCGTCATCGCCTACGGCCCCTGGGTCTATGCGCTGCTCTTCCTGATCGTCTTCGTGGAGACCGGCGCGGTGGTGATGCCGTTCCTGCCGGGCGATTCGCTGCTCTTCATCGTCGGCGCGCTGTGCGGCGTGGGGCTCATGAACTTTCCGCTGGCCTGCGGCATCCTGATCGCCGCGGCCATCCTCGGGGACCAGACCAACTATTCGATCGGCCGCTACTTCGGGCCGAAGGTCTTCCAGTGGGAGAACTCGCGCTTCTTCAACCGCAAGGCCTTCGACCAGGCGCACAGCTTCTACGAGCGCTATGGCGGCATCACCATCATCCTTGCGCGCTTCATGCCCTTCATCCGCACCTTCGCCCCGTTCGTGGCGGGCGTGGCGGAAATGAGCCGCGCGAAGTTCACCATGTACAACGTCGTGGGCGCGCTGATCTGGGTGCTGGGCATCGCGACCGCAGGCTACTTCTTCGGCAACCTGCCGTTCGTGCGGCAGCACCTGGACAAGATCATCTGGGCGCTGATCTTCGTGCCCGGGCTGCTTGCAATCTTCGGGGCGTGGCGCGCCTCGAAGGCAGAGAAGGCACGGGCCGCCGCACAGGCCTGAGGCCGTTTCGTCCGCTCAAGAAAAAACGCGCCGGCGGCGCGTTTTTTTCATTCAGCAGGCCGATCAGTAGTTCGGGCCGTTGCCAGGGTAGTAGCCGCTGCCTTGCGGATAGCGCTGGCGGTTGTAGTTCCGCTCGTCGGCATTGCGGCCGACCTGGTTGCCGATGATGCCGCCGATGGCTGCACCACCCACAGTGCTGGCCGTGTTGCCGCCGATGGCATTGCCCACCAGCGCACCGCCGACCGCACCGACGCCAGTACCGAGGTTCTGGTTGGGGCCGCTTGCGCAACCCGCAATCGCCATGACCGAAGTGGCTGCAGCTGCAGCGATCCAGAGACGTGTCTTCATGATGTGCCCTTTCGAGGAGTGATGGTTCATCATCATCAAAAGGGCCGCATGCGCTGTGTAGGAGCCTGCCGCGCCTGCCTGTGCGGTGTCACAGGCCGCCCTGCGTGGGACAGCAGGCGTGCTTTAGCTTTACAAAACGCTGCGTAGGGATCAGAGCTGGCGGCTGCGCGCCAACGGCGGGTTCTGCGCGAAGTAACGCTGGATGCCGCGCATGAGCGCATCGGCCAGGCTCTCCTGGTAGTCGACGCGGCGCAGGTTGGCTTCTTCCTCGGGGTTGCTGATAAAGGCGGTCTCCACCAGCACGCTCGGAATGTCGGGTGCCTTCAGCACCGCGAAGCCGGCCTGCTCGACCTCGCCCTTGTGCAGCCGCGCACCGATGCCCTTGATCTCGCCGAGCATCGCGCCGCCCAGCTTCAGGCTGTCGTTGATCTGCGCGGTGGTGCTCATGTCGAGCAGCGCGCGCTGCACCTGCACCTCGTGGTTGCCGACGTTGACGCCACCGACCTTGTCGGCGTCGTTTTCCTTGTTGGCCAGCCAGCGCGCCGCGCTGCTCGATGCGCCGCTCTGGCTCAGCGCGAACACGCTGGCGCCGCGCGCGGCGGGCGTGGTGAATGCATCGGCATGAATGCTTACGAACAGGTCGGCCTGCACGCGCCGCGCCTTCTGCACGCGCACGCCCAGCGGCACGAAGAAGTCGGCATCGCGCGTGAGAAAGGCGCGCATCGGGTTGCCGTTGACGCTGCCCGCGTTGATGCGGTCGCGCAGGCGGAACGCAACCTGCAGCACGATGTCTTTCTCGCGCGTGCCGCTGGGACCGGTGGCGCCAGGGTCCTCGCCGCCGTGGCCGGGGTCCAGCGCCACGATGATGATGCGGTCGGTGCGGCTTGCCGTTGCGCCGCCGCGTGCGGCCGCGACGGGGGGCGACACGGGCCGGACCGGCGCGGTGCCCACCACGGGCGGCAGCGGTGCCGGCGCTACGAGCACGGGCGGCGCGGGTGGGCGGTCGCCACCTGCCACGACAGGCGGGGCAGGCGCCGCGGGGCCCGGGCGCATCGACTGCTGCGCCATGAGCTCCCCCAGCGGATCGCCCGCGGGCATTGCGGGGCGCACCGGCGCGGGCGCGGTGCCTGGCGGCGTTGCGGGTGCGGAGGGCGCAATGCCCGCCACCGCGGCGCCGTTGTTGTTGGCGGGGCCGCCGGCCTTGGGCGCATCGCGCAGCCGCTCGGCAATCAGCGCTTCCATCGGGTCGATGGCCTGTTCGGGATACAGGTCGAGCACCATCCGATGCCTGTAGGCCGCCACGGGCGCCAGCGAGAAGACCTGCGGGCGCACCGTCTGCTTCAGGTCGAACACGATGCGCACGACATTGGGTGCGTTCTGCCCGACACGCAGGCCGTTGATGTAGGGATCGCCAGGCTTGATCTTGCCGACCAGCTCGCGCAGTTCATTGTTGAGCTCGATGCCCTCGATGTCGACGGCCAGCCGCGGCGGGCTGCCGACCACGAGCTGCTGCGAGCTGAGCCGTGCATCGGACTCGATGGTCACGCGCGTGTAGTCGGCCGCGGGCCAGACGCGAACGGCGAGGATGGTGGCGCCGCGTGCGATCTGGTGCACGCCGAGCATCAGCGCGATGCTGCCGCCCTGCAGCAGCACGCGCCGTTTCAGGCCGCCCGCCTTCATGCGGCGATGCGCGCCAGCAGGTCGCTGCCGCGAGGGGTGTTCGCGCGGAGGGTCACGCTGCGTGTATCGTCGGTCATTGCTTCGATTTTAATAGCTAGGTCGGCAGGTGGAGTGCGGCCCGCGGCGTTTTCCGGCCACTCGGCCAGCTTGAGGCCCGGGCCCGCGAAGATGTCGCGGAAGCCGGCGTCGTCCCATTCGCGCGGGTCGGCGAAGCGATAGAAGTCGAAATGGAAGATGGCCAGCCCGTCGGGCGCTTCATGCGGCTCGACCACTGCGTAGGTGGGGCTCTTGATGCGGCCCTCGATGCCCAATGCGCGCAGCAGGTGGCGAACGAAGGTGGTCTTGCCGGCGCCCAGGTCGCCTTCGAGGGCGATGAAGGCATCGCGCAGCGCAGGCGCAGCGGCGAGCGACTTTGCGAAGGCGTCGGTGTCGGCTTCGCTGCACCAGCGCAGCGTGCGTGTGGTGCCCTTGGGCGTTTCTACAATCGGCAAGTGATCGTCAGCCATCCACTCGTTGTTCGTATTCAGGCTTTGGCCCGGGAACTCGGATTCTCCCAAATCGGAATCGCGGGCGTCGATTTATCGAGCGCCGAGGACGGTCTGATGCAATGGCTGGCCCATGGGTTCCATGGCGAGATGCAATACATGGCAACGCACGGCACGCGCCGCGCCCGTCCCGCGGAGCTGGTGCCGGGCACCGTGAGCGTGATCACCGCGCGCATGGACTACCTGCCGCGCGACACGCCGCCCGAATGGCAAGCCGTCGAGTTCGACCGCCTCGCGCGGCCCGGCGAGGCGATCGTGTCGGTCTATGCGCGGGGCCGCGACTATCACAAGGTCTTGCGCAACCGGCTCGCAAAGCTGGCCGAGAAGATCGCCGAGGAGGTCGGCCCCTTCGGCCACCGCGCGTTCACGGATTCGGCACCGGTGCTCGAGGCCGAGCTGGCTTCGCGCAGCGGCCAGGGCTGGCGCGGCAAGCACACGCTGGTGCTGGACCGCGATGCGGGCTCGATGTTCTTTCTTGGCGAGATCTACATCGACATGGCACTGCCCGAGAGCGAGCCGGTCACCGCGCATTGCGGCAGTTGCAGCGCCTGCATCGACGTGTGCCCTACGCAGGCCATCGTCGCGCCGAGGCGGCTCGATGCGCGGCGCTGCATCTCGTACCTCACCATCGAGCACGGCGGGTCGATCCCGGAGGAGCTGCGGCCCTTGATGGCCAACCGCATCTACGGCTGCGACGACTGCCAGCTGATCTGCCCCTGGAACAAGTTCGCCAAGAAGAGTGCGCTGCCGGACTTCGACGCGCGCGAAGGGCTCACGGGGCGCACGCTGGCCGAGCTCTTCGCATGGACCGAAGAGGATTTCCTGCGCCGCACCGAGGGCAGTCCGATACGCCGCATCGGGCACGAGCGGTGGCTGCGCAACATCGCGGTGGCGCTGGGCAATGCGGTGAGGTCGGGCGAGGGCGGCGCGAAGGAAGCGTTGGCAACGCGCGCCGAACATCCGAGCGAACTCGTGCGTGAACACGTTGCATGGGGCCTGGCGCAACAGGCTGTCGACCGACCGCTTTAAGCCGGGAGGATCTCGCGCACGCGTTCCCACGGGCGGCACATCAGCGTGCCGCGCGGCGAGACGACGATGGGGCGCTGCAAGAGGATCGGGTTCTCGACGATCGCATCGAACAACTGGTCGTCGGTCCACTTCGGATCGGCCAGCTTCAGTTCTTCGTACGGTGCTTCCTTCGTGCGCAGCAGGTCGCGTGCCGTCGTGCCCATGGCTTTCGTCAGCTCGCGCAACTTCTTCTTCGAAGGCGGCGTTTCCAGGTACAGGACGATCGTCGGCTCCACGCCGCTCTCGCGGATCAAGCCCAGCACGTTGCGCGACGTGCTGCAGTTGGGCTTGTGATAGATCGTCATCGGGTAGTCGGTGGTGGGGGTGCGTGCGGTCATGGTGTCGATTATCGGAAGAGCGGTTGTCAGTCCTTCTTGGCTTCCTCGTCCATCGAGAACGGAAAGCGCGCGGCCCAGAACTCGGCCAGGCGCGGATCGGCGTCCACGCGCCGCACCGCGCGCGCCATGCGCGGTGCCACGCGGTAGAAGCGCCGGCGGCGCGGCGTCCAGCGCGACAGCACCGTCACATAGAGGTCGAGCATGCTGATCCTGTCGCCGAGCAGGTAGGGGGCGGGTTCGTCGATCTGCGTGTCCATCAGGTGCCAGCAGTGCGCGATGCGCTCGGCGGTGCGTTCGAGCATCGCGGGCTGTGCCACAGGGTCGGGCGTGAGGCGCGCGGGCTCGTCGCGCACCCAGAAGAGTGAGTAGATGGCCGCTGGCAGATAGACCATCCAGCGCAGGTAGCGCGCACGCAGCGGATCGTCGGGCGCGGGGCAGAGCCCAGCTTCGGGATAGCGGTCGCCGAGCCAGATCAGGATGGCCGCGCTCTCGGTCATGAGCTCGCCCGAGGGCAGCACCAGCGCGGGCACCTGGCGCATCGGATTGACATCCGCCACGCGCTCGCGTTCGGACTCGCCTTCCCAAGGGGACATATCGACGGTGTCGACCTGCGCGCCGATCAGCGTCAGCGCCGCATGGACCGGCGTGGCGCCCGAACCGGGCGCGCCGTAGAGGGTGTAGCGATCTCTGGAGGCGGATGAAGAGGCCATCCGCGCAGATTACTGCGGACGGGTGCCCGTTGTCACGCAGCCAGCGCCGCGTCCACCTTCTTCAATGCTTCGAGCGTCTTGAAGCAGGCCTCGGCCACTTCCGTGCCCTTGATCGCGAAATGGCGATGGAAGTACTTGCGGTGCTCCACATGCTCGTGGAAGTGGTGTGGCGTGAGCACGGCCGAGAAGATCGGCACGTCGGTCTCGAGCTGAAGCGACATCAGCGTGCTGACCACCGTGTTCGCGACGAACTCGTGACGGTAGATGCCGCCATCGACCACCAGCGCGCAGCCGATGATGGCCGCGTACTTGCCCGAGTTGGCCAGGCGCTTGGCGTGCAGCGGGATCTCGAAGGCGCCGGGCACATCGAAGATGTCGATGAGCTCGCGGGCCACGCCCAGGCGTGCCATCTCTTCGAGAAAGGCGTCGCGTGCCTGGTGGACGATGTCCGAATGCCACTGCGCCTCGACAAAAGCGATGCGCTCGCCGCGCGATGCATTCGACGCGGTGATGGCGGAGAGGGGAAGGTCGTTGATCTGACTCATGGTGTGCCTCTGAAAAGCAGGATTCCTGAATCAGGGCGCACGAAACCGCAAAGCCGACCGCGCGCTCGTGGAAGAACGCGCGTACCGACCCGCATTTCGCGCTCTCTTTCATCCGGACTGTGACCGTCGGCTTCGGAATCGCACCGAAATCTGCTGACCCCTCGGCTTGCTTGCGCAGGCTTCGGGCGCTCGCGGGCTTGTGCGACTTTTACGTCGCCATCACCGCCGGTGGGGAATTGCACCCCGCCCTGAGAACGCTTGCCGTCCGGCGAACCGGACAACGGCGCGATTCTAGAAGCCCCCTTTGGCATGGGGTTGTCGCCCGCGCGCCAGACCTTCAGCCGCGCGGGGATTTATTTGATCGGCGATGCACGCCCCGCGAGGAACTGCGTCATGCGGTGCAGCTCTTCATCGAGGGCTGCGCGGAATGCCGCATCCCGCGGTTTCTTCTCGGCAAAACCGAAGGCCGGCTGCAGCCGGCCTTCGGGTGCAGTCACGTTGGCCCAGCCGATCACGCGGTCGTGCCACAGCAGCGGCAGCGCGTAGTAGCCGAACTGGCGCTTCGGCGCGGGCGTGTAGGCCTCGAATTTGTATGTCCAGCCCCACAGCAGCTCGAAGCGGCGGCGGTCCCACACGACCGGATCGAAGGGCGCGAGCAGGCGCACCGCGTCGTCGGGCGCATGGCGCTTCGACGCCGGGTTCTCGTCTGCGGGCCAGTACCACACGGTGCCGTCGATGCGGCAGCTCGCGAGCTCTTCGCGCGCGAGACGCAGCGCCGCCTGCGTCTGTGCCGCGAGGTGCGGCGCGCCGTAGCCCAGCAGTCGCACAAGGTAAGTGAGGCTTGCGGCGGGGAGCGGCGCGTACTTGCGCACGATCAGTTCGATGAGCGCGGCGGCGCGTTGCGCGCGGCCGGCGGGGCTGTCGTCGGCGGGCATGTGCGTCACTGCTTCGTAGACGCGCGTGCCACTGTCGCGCCGCACCACGCGCAGCATGCCGCGGTAGTGCATGCCGTCGAGCAGGTGCGTGGTCGCGTTGCTCGAGCCGCCCCAGTAGTTCTTGATGCGGCCGTGCGCGAAATGCTGCTCGACCTGGCGCGGATGCACCGGGCCGTGCGCGCGCACATAGGCCAGCACGTCGGCCGCCTTGCGCCGCGTGTCGGCGTCCCAGACTTGCTTGGCTTCGCGTGGGTGCATGAGCGCGAGATGCTCGCGCGGCAGGAAGCCGTAATTGACCAGGCAGTCTTCCTCGATGGCCAAGCGGGTGTAGCGGCTTTCGAGATCGCCTGCGCGGTAATCCTTCACGCGATGGCGCAAGGTCAGGTCTTGCGCGCGTGCCGGGGCGCGGATCGGGTCGGCTTGCACAAAGCCGAGCTGGCGGATCGCGCTCGGCAACGTGGTCGGCTTGAAGAGGGTGCGCGCTACCGCATATCGGCGCAGGTCGTCGAGGGTCGGGTCAGCCATGGGGTGAATTGCAGCACAGGCGGCCGCACTTCGCTTCGGTGCGATGCGTCAGACCGCGCTGCGATGTCGCTCGATGCACATGTCCAGCGTTTCGCTGCCGGGCCGCTGCCACCAGTCGAGGTTCGAAAAGATCTCGACCTCGCTGAAACCTGCAAAGCCCGCCTCTTCGACCCAGCCGCGGATCTTCTTCAACTCGACCACGCCGTCGCCCATCATCCCGCGGTCACTCAGCAGGTCGCGCGTGGGCGTGAGCCAGTCGCAGACGTGGTACGCCAGCAGGCGTTCGCGCCCGGCGCGGGCGATCTGCTGCTGCAGCTTCGGGTCCCACCAGACGTGATAGATGTCGAGCGCCACGCCGAGCATGCCGCTCTTGCCTGCGTCCAGTTCGTCGCAGATGTCGAGCGCATGTTCGAGCGTGTTGATGCACGCGCGGTCGGCCGCCTGCATGGGGTGCAGGGGCTCGATGGCGAGGGGCATGCCGACTTCGCGGGCGTATTCGAGCGATGCGGCGATGCCGTCGCGCACCTCGCTGCGCGCCCGGGCGATATCTTTGTACGCGGGCTTGCTTTCGAGCGCGCCGGGCAGAGCACCGACTACCAGCACGAGGCAGGGGGCATCGAGCGTCTTCGCTTCGTCGATGGCGCGGCGGTTGTCGTCGAGCGCGGCCTTCAGGCCTGCCGCATCGGCAGCGGGGAAGAAGCCGCCGCGGCAGTAGCCCGACAGGCCGATGCCGTGAGCCTTCAGCTGCTTTGCCACCTTGTCGAGCCCGACGGCTGCCACCTGGTCGCGCCAGGGGCTGATCGCGCGGATGCCGCGCTCGGCGCACTGGTCGATGATGTGGTCCAGCGGCACCTCGGCACCCGACTGCTTGCGGATGGTCGCCGTGTTGATCGACAGCCAGTCGTGGTTCAAGGAGAAATTGCGCATGGGCTGGTTCAACCTTCCACGCCGTGCAGCGCCAGCAACGTCTTCATGCGCCGCACCGCCAGCTCGGGTTGCTCCAGCAAGTTCGCCGCATCGGCCAGGCGAAACAGTTCTGCGAAGTGCTGCAGCGAACGCGTGCTCTGCTGGCCCCCCACCATCGTGAAGTGCTTCTGGTGGCCGTTGAGCCAGGCCATGAACACCACGCCCGTCTTGTAGAAGCGCGTGGGCGCCGCGAAGATGTGGCGCGACAACGGTACCGTGGGGCCGAGGATGGCGTGGAATTTCTCGGTGTTGCCTTGGGCCAATGCGCCCAGTGCCGCACTCGCAGCAGGTGCGATGGCGTCGAAGATGCCCAACAGCGCATCGCTCTTGCCGTGCGTGGGCTCGTCGCCAAAGCCGTCGCCAGCAATCAGCTCTGCGTAGTTGAAGTCATCGCCCGTGTACATGCGCACGCCCTTCGGCAGGCGCCGGCGCATCGCGATTTCCTTGTTCTTGTCGAGCAGCGAGATCTTGATGCCGTCGACTTTGTCGGGGTGCGCCGCGATGATGCCGACGGCGGTGTCCATCGCCGCATCGACATCCTTCGTGCCCCAGTAGCCCGCAAGTGCCGGGTCGAACATGTCGCCCAGCCAGTGCAGCACCACGGGCTGCTTCGCCTGGCTCAGGATGCGGTCGTACACGCGCTCGTAGTCGGCGGGGCTCTTCGCCACACGGGCGAGCGCGCGGCTGGCCATCACGATCAGCTTGCCGCCGAGCGCCTCGATGGCGGCCATCTGCTCCTCGTAGCCGTGGATCACGTCGTCCACGTTCTTCACGTCGTCGATGTTCAGGTGGTCGGTGCCGCAGCCCGAGGCGACCAGCGCGCCCGGCACGTCCTTGGCGGCATCGAGCGAACGGCGGATCAGTTCCAGCGACGTGGGCCAGTCCAGGCCCATGCCGCGCTGCGCGGTGTCCATGGCCTCGGCCACGCCCAGGCCCAGCGAGAACAGGTGGCGGCGGTAGGCGATGGTGGTGTCCCAGTCGATGGCCGATTGCAGCCACGGGTCGACGGCCGCGAGCGGATCGGCCACGACGTGGGCGGCCGAGTAGGCGATGCGGTTGAACTTCACGCCCGCTTCGGGCTTCACCGGCGCGGTGCCGCGCAGGGCGTAGGGTGCGAGCGTGCCGCTCGCGGTGGGGAGGGTCAGCGAGAGGGCCATGGCGTGTGCTTCGTCAGCCCTTCAGCGCGGGCACGTCGACCCAGCGGCGGTCTTTCCACGATTCGAGCGCGGCCTCGACCAGCTGCACGCCCTTGGCGCCTTCGGGCAGCGTCCACTTGTAGGGCTCGTTCTCCACCACGTGGCGAATGAAGTGCTCCCACTGGATCTTGAAGCCGTTGTCGTAGACCTGCGAATCCGGAATCTCCTGCCACTGGTCGAAGAAATTCATCATCTGCTTCTCGTCGGGGTTCCACACCGGGCGCGGCGTGGCGACACGCGACTGGGCGCGGCAGCTGGAGAGGCCCGCGACGGCCGAGCCGTCGGTGCCGTCGACGTGGAAGGTCACCAGGTCGTCGCGGCGCACGCGCGTGACCCAGCTCATGTTGATCTGCGCGATCACCGGCTCGCCGTTGTGGCCGGTGAGCTCGCAGGTGGCGTAGGCCGCGTCGTCGGCGGTGGCCTCATACGGCTTGCCGGCTTCGTCCCAGCGCTTGGGGATGTGCGTCGCGCCGATGCACGAGACCGACTTCACTTCGCCGAACAGGTTGTCCAGCACATAGCGCCAGTGGCACATCATGTCCAGGATCATGCCGCCGCCGTCTTCCTTGCGGTAGTTCCAGCTCGGGCGCTGGATGGGCTGAAGGTCGCCCTCGAACACCCAGTAGCCGAACTCCAGACGCACGCTGAGCATGCGGCCGAAGAAGCCTGCGCGGCGCAGCATGTCGAGCTTGCGCAGGCCCGGGAGGAAGAGCTTGTCTTGCACCGCACCGTGCTTCAGGCCCGAGCCTTCTGCGAGACGGGCGATTTCCACCGCTTCATTCAGGTTGGTGGCAATCGGCTTCTCGCAGTACACGTGCTTGCCGGCGCGGATGGCCTTGGCCAGCAAAGTGGGGCGCATCTGCGTGGTGCCGGCGTCGAAGAAGATCGTGTCGTCCTTGTTCTCCAGCGCCTTGTCGAGGTCCGTGCCCCAGCGCGCGATGTTGTGGGCCTTGGCGAGCGCTTCCATCTTCTCGGCGTTGCGGCCGATGAGGATGGGGTCGGGCATGACCTTGTCGCCGTTCGACAGCGTGACGCCGCCTTGCGCGCGGATCGCGCAGATCGAGCGGATCAGGTGCTGGTTCATGCCCATGCGTCCGGTGACGCCGTGCATGATGATTCCTAGACGTTGGGTGGCCATCGTTTTCTTCCTTGAGATGCGAGAGAGATGAGAAGGGGGCTTCAGTAGACGGAACGCATGGCGTCCCACGAGATGCCGGCGCCGGGAATTCCGGTGGCAAAACCGGGCGCGGTGGCAAGCGGCGACAGGGGGAGCTGTCCGCCGCGGATGGCGAGGCGCACTGCGCCGTCGCTCAGTTCATAGAGGCCGGGGTGCAGCTTCAGCAGGGCTTGCTGCTCCGCCTCGGGCACGGCCGCCAGGCCGTTGACGTAGTGGTGTCCGTTGCGCTCGACGTGCGAGAGGCCGAGCCAGCCGACGAGCGCGAGGTCCTGCTGGACGCCGATGCCGGCCTGCATGGTGAGGTCTTCGCCGGAGAGGAAATAGCGCGGCTTGTCTTCTGCCGCGTTCCAGTGCGCGCAGCGCGCCGCGTTGACGACCGACTTGTAGAAGCCCTTGCAGCTCTTGCTCGAGACGCCGGTGTAGCCGAGCGCGCGGGCCTGCACGAAGGCATCGAGCGTGGCGTCGGATTCGTCGATCAGCAGAGGGATGCGCTTGCCCAGCGCTGACACGCTGCGCTCCAGGGCCGCATCGCGGCGGATCGGTTGCTCGACGAATACGGTCTTCTGCGCAAGCTTCCAAAGCACAGGCGTGGACAGCATGCGGTCCAGAAAGACGGCGAAGTCGTCGGCATCGGCGTACTGCTCGTTGCCATCGAGCGTCACGAGCTGCGCGTGGCCGTCGATCACGCGGGCGATGCGCTGGAGGCGGTCGATGTCCTGCGCGGTGTTGCCGCAGAGCTTGAGCTTGAAGTGGGCGAGGCCGTAGCGCTTCACGGCCGCGTCGAGCGTGGTGGGCAAGCCATCGGTGGGCACATCGGGCAGCGCGTCGCTGTCGTCGATGGCATCGGCCAGGCCGGCGGTGTGGCGTGCCGCGATGCTTGCGCGCGGCGATTGGCTGGACAGGAAGGCGGGCATGTCGAAGCCCGCGAGGTCGTCAGCGAGCCCGCTGCCTGCGATGTCGATGCCGCAGAGGTTGGCGCTCATGGCGGTTGCGAAGCTCGTGCCGGCGTGCAGGCACAACGCGTCCATCACGGCGCGGTCGATCAACGCGGGGCCGTAGCTGGCCACCAGCGCCTGCAGGCCCTTGACCTTCGCGCGGGCCTGCAGACCAGCGTAGTTCGAGGCGAAATGCGTCCACGCGGTCTGCGCATCGTCTTCGGCGACGTAGGCATCACGCGCATCGCGCAGTGCAAAGCGCAGCTGCTCGAAGTTCTGTTCGTTGTTGAGGGCCGGGCTCTTGTCGAACCACTTGGGCACCATCATCTCGGCCGCGCAGCCCTCGGCCGTGCCGCCGTTCTCGAAGCGGATACGGGCTCGCACGTACACCTGCGGACAGGCGGTGACGGTGGCGGCACCGAAGCGGAACGGCAGCCGCAGCGCGACATCGCGCTCGGAAAAGCGGATCTCTTCGATGTGAAAGCGGGGCGCGTCCATGTCTCTTGCTCAGTGGTCCAGGATGCCTTGAGAGAAGAAATGCGCGCGCACCACCTTCGTGTACGCACCGAACTCGGCCGAGGCCATCATGTCCAGCGTGCGCGGGCGGGGCAGATCGATGTCGTACACGGCGGCGATGGAGCCGGGGCGCTCGCTCATCACGATCACGCGGTCAGACAGAAAGATCGCCTCGGGGATGCTGTGGGTGATCAGCATCACGGTCTTTTTCGACGCCATCCAGATGCGCTGCAGCTCCAGGTTCATCTTCTCGCGCGTCATCGCATCGAGCGCGCCGAAAGGCTCGTCCATCAGCAGCACCGAAGGGTCGTGCAGCAGCGCGCGGCAGATCGAGGCGCGTTGCTGCATGCCGCCCGAAAGTTGCCAGGGGTACTTGCGCTCGAAGCCCTTGAGGCCAGCCATCTCCATCAGCTCGCGCGCCCGGGCCTGCGAGGCCGCCTTGGGCAGGTGGCGCATCTCGGCCTGCAGCAGGATGTTGTCTTCCACGCTGCGCCAGGGCAGCAGCACCGCGCTCTGGAACACGATGCCCACGTCCTTCTGCGGACCCTTGATCGGCTTGCCGGCCAGCGTGAGCTCGCCGCCGCTGATCGGCAGCAGGCCCGCGACCATCTTGAGCAGCGTGCTCTTGCCGCAGCCCGAGGGGCCGACGACGGAGACGAACTCGCCTTCCTGGATGGCGAAGTCCAGGGGCTTGAGCGATTCGACCGGGCCGTCCTTGCTCTGGTAGGTCTTCGAGACGCCGCGCGCTTCGATCAGGTTGACTTGGGACATGGAGTGCGTGAGAGATGGCAAACAGCGAGCGCGCAGAAGGTGGATCAGTTCGGCAGGAAATCGAGCGTCACGTAGTCTTCAGGCTTGCCGCGCGTTGACGGGTCCATGCCACCGTACTGCACCAACAGATCGAGCGAGTCATTCACGTTCTTCATCGCCACGCGAAACGGCCGTTGGTTGGCCGTTTCCTTCGTGTGATACAGCGCCACGCTCTGCTTCATGCCGACGATCAGCGTGTCGCGCACGCCGGCTTTCGGGTTGGCCTTGAGCATCGCGTCGACCGCTGCCTCTGGGCTCTTCTCTGCAGCTTCGGCGGCCTTGGTGGAGGCGCGCATGAAGCGCTTCACGAGGTCGGGGTTCTCGGTCAGCAGGTTCTTGTTGGCGATGATCCCGGAGCTGATCTGGTTCACGCCCGAGTCGGCAAAGCGGATCGGTGTCACGGGCTTGCCGGTGGCGTCCTGCAGCTTGATGGCCTGGTCCATCACATAGCCGAGCAGCAGATCGGCCTGGCCGTTGGTCACCGCATTGAGCTTGGTCTGGCCATCGCCCGAGACGATCTTCACCTGGTCGGCCGTGATGTTGTTGACCTTGAGAAACAGCGGCCACATCTGCGACATCGAATCGCCGGGCGTCACGGCCACGGTCTTGCCGATGATGTCCTTGGGCGTCTTGATGTTCTTCTCGCTGAAGCCCATGACCGACATCGGGCTCACCTGGAACAGCACGCCGGTCGACTTCAGCGGTGCGCCCTTGGCGGCCGCCTTGATCATGGTGGTGACGTCGATGTAGCCGAAGGTGGCCGACTTGGCGGCCACCGCCTGCGCGGTGACAGCTGAGCCGCGGCCTTCCTGGATGTCCAGGTCGATGCCTTCCTCGGCGTAGAAGCCCTTTTCCTTGCCGAGGAAGAAGGGCGCGTGCTCGCTGTAGAGGTACCAGTTGAGCATCAGCGTGACTTTGTCCTTGGGCTTGTCGGCCTGGGCATGGGCAGGTGCGATGGCAAAGGTCGCCAGGGCCGTGACGGCGACGGCGAGCATCGAGGGAAGCAGTTTCTTCATGGCGGTTGTCTCCGGGTGTTTTCTGGGTATGACGAAGGAACTCACTGCACGTGGCGCTGTGAGGCGTGCCACGGAATCATCAAGCGCTCGACCAGGTCGACGGCGACGAAAAGAATCACGCCGATGCTCGACAGCACCACGAGCGCGGCGAACATCAGCGGCAGGTCGAAGTTGCCGTTGGCCACCTGCAGCACGTAGCCGATGCCCGAGTTGGAGCCGACGAATTCGCCGACCACCGCACCCACCACGGCCAGCGTGACCGATACCTTGAGACCGCTGAAGATCGCGGGCAGCGCCTGCGGCAGGCTGATCTTGAAGAAGGTCTGCAGGCGGCTCGCGCCCATCGAGCGAGCCAGGTCGAGCATGTCGGGCTCTACCGACTTGAAGCCCATTACCGTGGACACCACCACCGGGAAGAAGCCAAGCAGGAAGGCGCTGATCACCTTGGGCAGGATGCCGAAGCCGAACCACACCACGAAAAGCGGCGCGATCGCCACCTTCGGGATGCTCTGCGAGAACACGAGCAGCGGATACACATACGACTCGACCAGCCGCGAGTAGGCGATGACCATCGCGATCGGAATGCCGATGACGATCGTCAGGCCGAAGCCGCCCAGCGTGGCGAGCGTGGTCTTCCAGGCTTCGCTCAAGAGGCGCGGCCATTCGGCCACCAGCTGCTTCACGACCTCCCACGGCGGGGGAATCAGGTAGGCCGGGATTTTGAAGAGCCGGATCGTCAAGTCCCACAGCACCAGCAGCAACAGGATCAGCAGGAACGGCCGCAGGGCCGGGGAGAGCAGGAGCTTGCGGAGCATGACGACGACGGCTGCCTTGTGAAGATTGGCTTACTGCTGGACCTGCAGGCCCGCGGCCTTCACGAGTTGCGCGTTGCTCGCGATCTCTTCCTTGATGTAGGCGTCGAACTGTTCGGGCTTGAGCGTCCATGCATCGGCGCCCAGCTTGAGGAAGCGCTCCTTCACCTCGGGCGTGGCGAGGGCCTTCGCCACCTCGTCGTGCAGGCGGTTCACGATCTCGCGCGGCGTCTTGGCGGGCGCCATCATCCCGATCCAGAAGTTGAACTCGGAGCCGGGCACGCCTGCTTCGGTGGTGGTGGGCACGTCGGGCAGGGCGGCCGCGCGCTTGGGCGAGCCGACGGCGAGCGCGAGCAGCTGGCCGTCCTTGATCTGGCCGATCACCGGGGCGATGGGCGAGAAGTAGTAGTCGACGCGGCCCGAGAGCACTTCGGTCACTGCCTCGCCCGATCCCTTGAAGGGGATGTTGGTTGCATCGATCTTCGCGGCCATCTTGAACTTCTCGGCGTTCAGGTGCGTGGCACTGCCTTGACCGGCCGAGGCGAAGTTCATGCTGCCCGGCTTGGCGCGCGCGGCTGCCAGCAGTTGCGGCAGCGTCTTGATGTTCTTGGCGGGCGAGATGACCAGCGCGTTGGGCAGCGACGAGATCGGCGTGACGCCGGCGAAATCGCCCACCGTGTCGAACGGCAGCTTGGCGAAGGTCGAGGGGCTCACCGTGTGCGAGGACGAGTGAATCATGATCGTGTAGCCGTCCGGCGCGGCCGTGGCCACCGCCTGCTGGCCGATGGTGCCGCTGGCGCCGCCGCGGTTGTCGATGACGAGCGTCTGGCCCATGCTGGTGCCCATCTTGTCAGCGATGGCACGGGCAATGATGTCGGTGGTGCTGCCGGCCGCGAAGGGAACGATCACCCGGATCGGCTTGGTGGGGTAGCCGTTCTGTGCGGATGCCAGGCCCGGCATCAGGGCGGCCAGGCAGGTGAGCGCTGTAAGAGCTGCGGTTGCAGTGGTGCGTGCAAATGGCTTCATGGGTGTCTGTCTCCGCGCGGTCGGGCCGCTGTCTTGAATGGTTCAATTCACCAATAAGTGAATTAACGATTTTAGGAACGGCTGCGCCGCAGCGTCAACCGACGCCGCCTAGTGAATACCCGCAGGGGTTCTGTAAACGCCCGCGCGCTCAGCGCAGGACGTAGCCCAGGACCAGGTCGGTCATGTGCGAGAGGCGTTGCGCCATCGCCTTGGGCGCACGCAGGTCACGGCCGAAGATGGCCGAGAGCGTGTGGTTGTTCGAGAGGTAGAAGTAGCACAGCGACGCGATCGAGATGTACAGCTGCACCGGGTCCACGCCCGCGTGGAAGAGGTTCTCGCGGCGGCCGCGCTCGAGCACGGTGTCGAGCAGTTGCACCAGCGGCGAGTTCATCTCCTGGATGCGTTCGGAGCGCTTCAGGTGCGCGGCGCGGTGCAGGTTCTCGCTGTTGAGCAGCGTGATGAACTCGGGGTGTTCGAGGTAGTAGTGCCAGGTGAACGAGACGAGTTGGCGGATCGCCTCGACCGGCTCGATCTCGTCCAGATGCAGCCGCTGCTCGGCTTCGCGGATGTCGGCGTAGGTGCGCTCGAGCACCGCGAGGAAGAGGTCGTCCTTGCTGCCGAAGTAGTAGTAGATGAGGCGCTTGTTCAGGCCCGCGCGCGTGGCGATGCTGTCCATGCGCGCGCCGGCGAGGCCCAGTTGCGAGAACTCCTCGCGCGCCGCGGCGAGGATGGCGAGCTGCGAGCGGTCGGCATCGCGCGAGCGCGGTTCGAGCGTCTCGGTCGGGGAATCCTTCGGTGCCTTCATGGCGCGAATTTAACCATTTGGGGAATTAACGCAAGGCATGAGGAGCAGGCGCACATAATTGCCGGAGACATTGCAGCTGAGGTTCGACTTCCCATGAGTACATCACAACCCGCGGGCCACTTGATCGTCGAGTGCCTGGTCGCGCAAGGCATGGAGATCGCATTCGGCGTGCCGGGCGAAAGCTTCCTCGCGGTGCTCGACGGCTTTCATGCCTACGGTGACCGCGCGCGCTTCATCGTGAACCGCCAGGAGGGTGGCGCGGCCTTCATGGCCGAGGCGCACGGCAAGCTGACCGGCCGGCCGGGCGTGTGCTTCGTCACCCGCGGGCCGGGCGCCACCAACGCTTCGATCGGCGTGCACAACGCGTTCCAAGACTCGACGCCGATGGTGCTGTTCGTGGGCGACGTCGGCAGCGACTTCCGCGACCGCGAGGCCTTCCAGGAGGTGGACTACGGCAGCTTCTTCGGGCCGAGCACGAAGGGATTCGCCAAGCGCGTGGAGCGCATCGACGATGCGGACCGCATTCCGGAGTACGTGGCACGCGCTTTCGCCACTGCGATGAACGGGCGGCCGGGGCCGGTGGTGCTGGTGCTGCCCGAGGACATGCTGCGTTCGGAAACTTCAGCGCGGCCACTGCCGCGTGTGGAGGCGGTGCAGCCGTGGAGCGATCCGGGAGCGCTGCGCACCTTGCGGGAGTTGCTGTTGAAGTCGCGGCAGCCACTGGTGATCGCCGGCGGCGGTGGCTGGACGACGCAGGCCGCGCAGGCGCTGCAACGCTTCGCCGAGAACTGGCGCCTGCCGGTGACCAATGCCTTCCGATACCAGGACACCTTCGACAACCACCATCCGCTGTATGCGGGCGATGTCGGCATCGCGATCAACCCCAAGCTCGCGCAGCGCGTGAAGGATGCAGACCTGATCCTTGCCATCGGCCCGCGCCTGGGTGAGATGACGACCGGCGGCTACACGCTTCTCGAACCACCGAAGGCGAAGCAGGTGCTGGTGCACATCCACGCGAGCGCAGAGGAACTCAACCGCGTCTACCAGGCCGACCTGGCGATCAATGCCGGCATGAGTGCCGCGGCGCGCAGCCTGGAGGTGCTGAGCGCACCGCCCACGCTGCCGTGGGAGGAATGGACCGCGCAGGCGCATGCGGACTACGAAGCCAACCTCGTGCCGCAAGCGCTGGCCGGCATGCCGGCCGAATCGCCGCGCGGTCCGATCGACATGGCCGCGGTCGTCGCGCTGCTGCAGAAGCACCTGCCGCTGGATGCGGCCATCACCAACGGCGCCGGCAACTTCGCGAGCTGGATGCATCGCTACTTCCGCTATCACGGGCTCGCCAAGGGGCACAAGACGCAGCTGGCGCCGACCAGCGGTGCGATGGGCTATGGCGTGCCGGCCGGCATCGCGGCGAACCTGGCGACGGGGCGCGTGGCTTTCACGATCGCGGGCGACGGCGATTTCCTGATGACGGGGCAGGAGCTGGCGACGGCCGCGCAGCACGGCGGCAAGAGCATCGTCGTGCTGCTCAATAACGGCATGTTCGGCACGATCCGCATGCACCAGGAGCGCGAGTACCCGGAACGTACCAGCGGCACCGCGCTGCGCAACCCAGACTTCTGCGGCCTCGCCCGTGCCTACGGTTATGCCGCCGAGCGCGTGACGGAGACGGAGCAGTTCGAAGCCGCGCTGCTGCGCGCGCTGGCGGCCGAGACCGGCACGCTGATCGAGATCCCGCTGGACCCCGAGGTGATCACCACGCGTGGGACGCTGGCGTCGATCAGGCGCTCGGCGAAGCAGGCGGGGAACTGAACGCCGCGCGATGACGGGCCACCTCGTCGCGCAACGTGGGCGAGCGCAACTCGAACACGTCGAACAGGCCCAGCGCTTCGAGGGCGGGCAGCAGTTCGATCAGGTCGCGCTCGGCGGCCTGCTTGGCATCTGCACTGGCGTTCGGGTCCTGCAGCAACTGCGCGTTGACGAGGAAAGCACCGACCGATCCCTTGCGCAACGGGAGTCCGTTCCTGACGACGAAATCCTGTCCGTCGGGCAATACGTCCTGGGCTTGCATGTGTGTTCCTTTGAAGGTGTTGTGAAGATGGACTCGATGCTAGGCAGCGGCGCGCTTCGCGGCTTGCGGCGCGGGGCCAATCGATACCTCCGGCGGGCCAGGCATGGCAGCTGAAGCGCCGGTCAGGCTCTGGATCAACGCCTACGAGGCGCCACGCGTCACGGGCTATCACGCGCACGAGACGGGGCAGTTGTTCGCCTTGCGCGAGGGGCTGCAGGTCATCGAGACGCCTGCCGGGCGCTGGGTGCAGCCGCCCGGGTGGATCGGCTGGATCGCGCCGCGCTGCGCGCATGCGGCGCAGAGCTTCGGCGCCACGGCGGGTTGGAGCCTGCATGTCGACCCGGCGATGGCGGTTGGTCTGCCCGTCGGGCCGCATGTGTTTGCGACGACGCCGCTGGTGCAGGCGCTGGTCGACCGGCTGATATCGCTCGATGCATCGTCGGTTGCCTTCGATGAGCGTCGTGCGCGTCTTGTCGGTGTGCTGCTCGACGAACTCGCTGCGAGCGCCAAGCCTTCGCTCCATCTGCCGATGCCGCAAGACAAGCGCCTCGCTGCGATGGCCACTGCGTTGGCGAACGATCCCGCGATGCACTACACCATCGACCAGTGGGCCGATCGCATCGGCATGGCGCGCAGGACGCTCACGCGCCGCTTCGCCGTCGAGACCGGATTGAGCTTCGCGCAATGGCGGCAGCAGTCGCGGCTGCTGAAAGCCGTCGAGCTGTTGAGCCTCGGCGAGGCCGTGACGACGGTGGCGCTGACGGTCGGCTACAGCTCGGTGAGCGCGTTCATCGAAACCTTCCGAAAGAACTTCGGCTGTACGCCAGCGCGCTTCTTCGAGGAGGAAATGGCCTTGCCGCAGGCGAAAAAAAAGCCGGCATGAGCCGGCTTCTTGATTCAGGAGCGCAAGGCCCCTGGGCGCTTACTTGACGTGCTTGCCAATCAGCGCGGCCAGTTCGAACATCGACACTTGGGCCTTGCCGAAGATTTCCTTCAGCTTGGCGTCGGCGTTGATGTTGCGCTTGTTGGCCTTGTCTTGAAGATTGTTCTTCTTGATGTAGTCCCACAGCTTGCTCACGACAGCGGTGCGCGGCAGAGGCGTCGAGCCGACCACAGCGGCGAGTGCCGGGCTGGGGGTCAGGGCCTTCATGAACGCAGCGTTGGGGGTGCGCTTCTTGGCGGGAGCTGCCTTCTTTGCAGGAGCAGCCTTCTTCGCCGGTGCGGCCTTCTTCGCAGGAGCAGCAGCCTTCTTCGCGGGAGCGGCCTTCTTTGCCGGTGCAGCCTTCTTCGCAGGAGCCGCAGCCTTCTTTGCGGGGGCGGCCTTCTTTGCCGGAGCTTTCTTGGCCGGAGCCTTCTTTGCAGTTGCCATGGTTGATTTCCTTTTTTGGTTGAACATTCACCAATGAAAAACTTGCGTCTCCAGTGGCAATGCGGATGCTAAAGGAGAAAAAACGCGTTTCCAAGGGAAAAAACGGTTTTTTCATTGGGAGTTGTTGTTTTTTCAGAGGGGAGAAGCCTCGTTTTTCACGTTCGGCGCCCAGGCCAGGTCGCAAGCACCACGCCCACGAGTGCAATCGCGAATGCGAGCAGCTGTGGCGAAGAGAGGTTTTCACCGAGCACGAGCACGCCCACGAGGGCCGCGCTGACGGGCAGCATCACTGCGAAAACACCGGCCTGCGCAGCGGGAACATGGCGCAGGCCCGTCATCCAGAGCCACACTGTCCAGATGCTCGCGGCGAGTGCGTAGACCGCGAGCAGGGCCCAGATGCCGCCGTGCACCGCGCCGAAGTCGAACGACAACGCGAACCAGATGCCGAAGGGCGTCGAGAGCACGAAGCCCCAGAGGTTGATCAGCGACGCAATGCGCTTGGGGCCGAGCCGGCCGGTGAGCGACTTGCCGATCACTGCATAGGCGGTCTCGCACAGCACCGCACAGAACACCAGCAGGTTGCCGAGCCACGGCATCGACGATGAGCTGGCCGCATCGGGCGATGCAGGCGCATGCGCGGGGCTGAGGGCCAGCAGGCCGATGCCGAGCGCGGCGCATGCAATGGCCAGACCGATGCGCACCGTGATGCGTTCGCGCAGGAACAGCCAGCTCGCCACCGCGACCACCGCGGGAATCGACGCCATGATCACGCCCGCCGACACCGCGCTCGTCAGGCTCACTCCGTACAGCATGCAGATCGAGAACAGGAAGTTGCCGAGGAACGATTCGAGGAAGACGAGCCAGCGCGTGCGTGCCGTCATCGGCGGTTCGTCCGCGCCGCGCTTGAGCCAGTGAGGCATGGCCAGTGCGGCGATGCCGAAGCGCAGCCATGCGAGCAGCAGCACCGGGAACGCGGCAACGAGGGGCTTGGAGAGGGCGACGTAGGCGCCGACGAGCGACATGCTCAAGGCCAGGCAGCCGTAGGCGACGAGGCGGCCGGATGCGGGGGCAGCGGAGTTCAATAGACTGAAGTTCTTGTTGTTGCGAAAGAAAGCGGATTCGATGATGCCCCACGTTTTTGTCTACGGCACGCTGCGCCGGAATGGGCGCAACGACATCGCGCGCTTCCGGCCAGCGCCTGTGTTCGTCGGAGAAGCGAGCATTGCCGGGGCGCTGCACGACCTCGGCGCTTATCCGGGCATCGTGCTCGGCGGCGCGGGGCGCGTGAAGGGCGAGGTCTACCGCATCGAGCCTGCGGTCGAGGCGGCGCTCGATCTTCTGGAAGAAGTGGCCGAGGACGATTCGGGCGAGTACATCAAGCGCGAGGTTCGCGTGGCGGTTGGTGCGCGGTGGTTCGATTGCCTGGTCTACGAGATCCATCCTTCGCGGATTGGGGACCATCCGGTGATCGGGGACGGCGACTGGATCGCACATGCCGCGAAGAAATCACCGGCGTTTTCACCACCGAAAGATTGATTGCACATCGTGGAATGTTTGACTGCTGCGGCGCAATATTTTTTCTCAATATGAGAAAAATAATTTTGCATTGAGAAATATTCGCGTAACCCATTGATTCTGTTGAGTGAAAAATATGTCTTCTATAAGACATAAGAGTCTGCGATCCGATTACAGTTGATTCCAAGGCCGCAGCGCCCAACCCTCAATCAACCTCACGGAGTGACCATGCCCCAGACCCTCACAGAACAACTGAGCCGCGAACAACAGATTGCCGCCCTCGAAAAAGACTGGGCCACCAATCCGCGCTGGAAGGGCATCAAGCGCGGCTACAGCGCCGCCGACGTCGTGCGCCTTCGCGGCTCCTTCCCGATCGAGCACACGCTGGCCCGCCGCGGCGCCGAGAAGCTCTGGGAACTCGTGAACAACGAGCCCTACGTCAACTGCCTCGGCGCGCTCACTGGCGGCCAGGCGATGCAGCAGGTCAAGGCCGGCGTGAAGGCGATCTATCTGTCGGGCTGGCAAGTTGCCGCCGACAACAACAGCTACGCCTCGATGTACCCCGACCAGTCGCTGTACCCGGTGGACTCGGTGCCGACCGTGGTCGAGCGCATCAACAACACCTTCCGCCGCGCCGACGAGATCCAGTGGTCCAAGAATGTGAACCCTGGCGACAAGGGCTACACCGACTACTTCGCGCCCATCGTGGCTGACGCCGAAGCCGGCTTCGGCGGCGTGCTGAACGGCTTCGAACTCATGAAGGCCATGATCAAGGCCGGCGCCGGCGGCGTGCACTTCGAAGACCAACTCGCTTCGGTCAAGAAGTGCGGCCACATGGGCGGCAAGGTGCTCGTGCCCACGACCGAAGCGGTGCAAAAGCTCATCGCAGCGCGCATGGCTGCCGACGTCTGCGGTACCCCGACGCTCGTGATCGCCCGCACCGATGCGGAAGCTGCCGACCTGATCACCAGCGACTACGACGAGAACGACAAGCCCTTCCTGACCGGTGAACGCACCGCCGAAGGCTTCTACAAGACCAGGAAGGGCATGGACCAGGCCATCAGCCGCGCCGTTGCCTACGCCTACTACGCCGACCTGGTGTGGTGCGAAACCGGCACGCCCGACCTCGAGTTCGCCCGCAAGTTCGCCGAAGCCGTGCACAAGGTGCACCCAGGCAAGATGCTGGCCTACAACTGCTCGCCATCGTTCAACTGGAAGAAGAACCTCGACGACGCGACCATCGCCAAGTTCCAGAAGGAACTGGGTGCCATGGGCTACAAGTACCAGTTCATCACGCTGGCCGGCATCCACTCGATGTGGTTCAACATGTTCGACCTGGCGCAGGACTATGTGGCGCGCGGCATGTCGGCCTATGTCGAGAAGGTGCAGGAGCCCGAATTCGCGGCGCGCGACCGCGGCTACACCTTCGTGTCGCACCAGCAGGAAGTGGGCACGGGTTACTTCGACGATGTGACCACCGTGATCCAGGGCGGCAAGTCCAGCGTCACCGCGCTGACCGGCTCGACCGAAGAAGAACAGTTCCACTGATCTGCGACACACCTTTCGCGGACACTTTCGAGCCCGGCCATGCGCCGGGCTTTTTTGTGGGCGGCCCGGCCAAGCGCAGGGGCTCGAGAACGCAGGGGGCACGGCCCCGGCGGGCAGAAGTTAGAATCGCCGCCTCTGCACTCAACAAGAGCGAGAAAGGCACCTTGGTTATGACACCGCGAACTACTCCGCAAGGATTCAGCGGCTTTTTCTTCTTCGAAGCGATCGAAGGAAAGGGCCGGTAGCCCGCGCTCGCTGGTTTCTTCCAGCTCCCAACCAAGCAAAGCGCGGCATTCACCGCGCTTTTTTGTTTTTCTCCCGAGGTTTCACATGATCCAGATCACGCTCCCCGACAACTCGCGCCGCGAGTTCCCTGGCCCGGTTTCGGTGGCCGAAGTGGCCCAGTCCATCGGCCCTGGCCTCGCCAAGATGACGGTGGCCGGCAAGGTCGACGGCCGGCTCGTCGATGCCAGCGACGTCATCGACCACGACGCCAAGCTCCAGATCATCACGCCCAAGGATGACGAGGGCCTCGAGATCATTCGCCACTCCACGGCCCACCTGGTCGGTCATGCGGTCAAGCAGCTCTACCCGACGGCGAAGATGGTGATCGGTCCGGTGATCGACGAAGGCTTCTACTACGACATCTCCTACGAGCGCCCGTTCACGCCCGAGGACATGGCGGCGATCGAAGCGCGCATGCGCGAACTGATTGCGCAGGACTACGACGTGGTCAAGAAGATGACGCCGCGTGCCGAGGTGATCGAGGTGTTCAAGTCGCGCGGCGAGGACTACAAGCTCCGTCTTGTCGAGGACATGCCAGACGAGCAGTCGATGGGCCTCTACTACCACCAGGAATACGTCGACATGTGCCGCGGCCCGCACGTGCCGAACACGCGTTTCCTGAAGGTCTTCAAGCTCACGAAGCTGGCCGGCGCCTACTGGCGCGGCGACGCCAAGAACGAGCAACTGCAGCGCATCTACGGCACGGCCTGGGCTGACAAAAAGCAACTCGACCAGTACATCCAGCGCATCGAGGAAGCCGAGAAGCGCGACCACCGCAAGCTCGGCAAGGAACTCGACCTGTTCCACATCGACGAAGTGGCGCCGGGCGTGGTGTTCTGGCATCCGAAGGGCTGGGCGATCTGGCAGCAGGTCGAGCAGTACATGCGCGGCATCTACCGCGACACGGGCTACTGGGAAGTGAAGGGCCCGCAGATTCTGGACAAGAGCCTGTGGGAGAAAACGGGCCACTGGCAGAACTATCGCGACAACATGTTCACGACGGAGTCGGAGAAGCGCGAGTACGCGCTGAAGCCGATGAACTGCCCAGGCCACGTGCTGATCTTCAAAAGCGACCTGCGCAGCTACCGCGATCTGCCGCTGCGCTACGGAGAGTTCGGCCAGTGCCACCGCAACGAACCCAGCGGTGCGCTGCACGGGATCATGCGCGTGCGCGGCTTCACGCAGGACGACGGTCACATCTTCTGCACGGAAGACCAGATCCTCGACGAATGCATCGCCTATACGGAGCAGTTGCAAAAGGTCTATGCCGACTTCGGCTTCACGGACATCCTCTACAAGGTCGCCACGCGGCCCGAGAACCGCGTGGGCTCCGATGAGCTGTGGGACAAGGCCGAGCATGCGGTGATGGAATCGCTGCGCCGCTCGGGGGTGGACTTCATCATCTCGCCGGGCGATGGCGCCTTTTACGGCCCGAAGATCGAATACACGCTGCGGGACGCCATCGGTCGCCAATGGCAGTGCGGCACGATGCAGGTCGACTTCAACACGGCCGAGCGCTTGGGCGGTGAATACGTGACGGAATCGAGCGGCCGCGCGCACCCCGTGATGCTGCATCGCGCCATCGTGGGCAGCCTGGAGCGCTTCATTGGCATGCTGATCGAACACCACTCCGGCGCGATGCCCGCATGGCTCGCTCCGGTGCAGGTGGCAGTGCTCAATATCAGCGAAGGGCAGGCCGATTACGCTGCGCAAGTTGCGAAAACGCTGCAAAATCAAGGGCTTAGGGTTCAGCTGGATCTGCACAACGAGAAGATTACGTATAAAATACGGAAGCATTCGTTGCAAAAGCTCCCTTACATCCTCGTCGTGGGCGACAAGGAGAAGGAAGCAGGTGCCGTCGCAGTGCGCGCCCGGGGCAATCAAGACCTCGGAGCAATGTCCCTCGAATCGTTCGTGCAACGGCTCGTCCAGGATGTTGCCGACAAGCGTTGATTTGTCTCTGAAACACCCCATATGTTTCCCAGCCAAGTCGTGCCGCTTGTCCGCGAGGACTGCCCGGCGTTCGCTACAGATTTTGTAGCAAATTTTGAAGGATTCTGACCATCGCTACTGCATTTCGCGACCGCCGCCACCGCGAGGAACGCCAACACCGCCTGAACCGGGAAATCATGGCCCCGGAAGTCCGCCTTGTAGGCCCGGAAAACGAGCCAATGGGTGTTATGAGTCTCTCGGAGGCCCTGCGCCTTGCTGGCGAGGCCGATGTGGATCTGGTGGAGGTCGTCGCGGCGGCCAATCCGCCGGTATGTCGCCTGATCGAGTACGGCAAGTTCAAGTACCACGAGCAGAAAAAAGCGGCCGAGGCGAAGTCGAAGCAGAAGGTCATCGAGGTCAAGGAAATCAAGTTCCGGCCCGGTACCGACGACGGCGACTACAACATCAAGATGCGCAACATCAAGCGCTTTCTTGAAGAGGGCGACAAATGCAAGATCACGCTGCGCTTCCGCGGCCGCGAGATCACGCACCAAGAACTCGGTCTGGCACTCTTGCAGCGCATCCGCGACGAACTGGGCGACCTGATCATGGTCGAGCAATTCCCGAAGCTGGAAGGCCGGCAGATGATCATGATGATCGCGCCGGGCCGCAAGAAGGCCGGTGGCGGTGCTCCCAAGCCGGCAGCAGACGCTGCGCCGGCAACGGCGCCCGCGGCAACCGCCTGAGGCTTTTGCAGCAGACGAGGTTTTGAAGGGATTTCGCCGTTGCCGGCGCTTTGAAAGAAGCGCAGGCAGGGGCGAGATAAAGAAGTGTCTCGGGGCCAACAAGTCCGTGGAGTATCCGCGGCGCCTCACGAGCACAAACTAAAGGAGCATTCACATGCCCAAAATGAAGACCAAGAGCAGCGCGAAAAAACGTTTCCGCGTTCGTCCCGGTGGCACCGTCAAGCGCGGTCAAGCCTTCAAGCGTCACATCTTGACGAAGAAGACCACCAAGAACAAGCGTCACCTCCGTGGTGCAGTCGCAGTGCATGAGACCAACATGGTTTCTGTCGCCGCCATGCTGCCCGGCCGTGGCATTTAACTCAGACGAACAAGGAGTACACACATGCCTCGCGTCAAACGTGGTGTAACGGCTCGCGCCCGCCACAAGAAAGTTCTCGCACTCGCCAAGGGTTTCCGCGGTCGCCGTGGCAATGTCTTCCGCGTCGCCAAACAGGCGGTGATGAAGGCAGGCCAATACGCCTACCGTGACCGCCGTACCAAGAAGCGCGTGTTCCGTCAGCTGTGGATCGCGCGTATCAACGCCGCCTCGCGTGAACTGGGCCTGACCTACAGCCAGTTCGCCAACGGCATCCGCAAGGCCGGTATCGAGATCGACCGCAAGATGCTTGCGGACATCGCCGTGCACGACAAGGCCGCTTTTGCCGGCATCGTGGAGCAGGTCAAGGCCAAGCTGGCTGCTTGATTCTGCACAGCAGGGTGCTGCCTTCGGGCAGCTTCCTGCGCCCACGGCTCAAGGGCTGGCGCTTGAAAAGGCTCCAGCTCTTTTTTATTTCCCCTCGAAGATTTTTGTTGCCATGAACGAGTTGGACTCCCTTGCAGCCACCGCAGGCGCCGCCTTTGCCGAAGCGAAAACGCCCGCCGAGCTCGAAAACGCCAAGGCCCAGTTCCTCGGCAAGTCGGGCCGCATCACCGAGTTGATGAAGGGCATGGCCGCGCTGAGTGTCGAAGAGAAGAAGTCCCGCGGCGCCGCGATCAACGTGGCCAAGCAGGCCATCGAGTCCGCGCTGACCGATCGCCGCCAGCAACTGGCCGACGAAGAACTCTCGCTGCAACTGCGTGCCGAAGCGCTCGACGTGAGCCTGCCCGGCCGCCGCCGCATTCCCGGTGGATTGCATCCCGTGAGCCGCACCCTGGAGCGCATCGAGGACATCTTCTCGAGCATGGGCTTCGACGTGGCCGACGGCCCCGAGATCGAGAGCGATTGGCACAGCTTCACCTCGCTCAACAACCCGCCGAACCATCCTGCGCGCTCGATGCAGGACACCTTCTACGTCGACCTCAACGGCGACGACGGCATCCCCTACAACCTGCGTCCGCACACCAGCCCGATGCAGGTGCGCTATGCGCATCAGCACATCAAGAAGTACGCGGCCGAATTCGCCGCTGCTGCCGCCGACACCACCGGCACCGTGAAGGCGCCCGAGATCCGAGTGATCGCCCCCGGCCGCACCTACCGTGTCGACAGCGATGCCACCCACTCGCCCATGTTCCACCAGTGCGAAGGCCTGTGGCTCGGCGAGAACGTGAGCTTCAAGGACCTGAAGGTCGTCTTCACCGACTTCTGCCGCACCTTCTTCGAACGCAGCGACCTCGTGCTGCGCTTCCGCCCGAGCTTCTTCCCGTTCACCGAGCCCAGCGCCGAGATCGACATCCAGTTCGCGAGCGGCCCGCTGGCCGGCCGCTGGCTCGAGGTGGCCGGTTCGGGCCAGGTGCATCCGAACGTGGTGCGAAACATGGGGCTGGACCCCGAGCGCTACATCGGCTTCGCCTTCGGCATGGGCCCCGACCGGCTCACGATGCTGCGCTACGGCGTGAACGACCTGCGCCTCTTCTTCGACGGCGACCTGCGTTTTCTCTCGCAGTTCCAGTGATCCACTGACACGCCCTTTCCACACCAGAAAAACAGATCGAGATCGAAGAGATGCAATTCCCGGAATCCTGGCTGCGCGAGTTCTGCAACCCGCCCCTCGACAGCGCCACACTGGCCGAAACGCTCACCATGGGCGGCTTCGAGGTCGAAGAGCGCCGACCGGTAGCGCCGCCTTTCACGCGCATCGTGGTCGGCGAAATCAAGGAAGCCGCTCAACACCCGAACGCCGATCGCCTGCGTGTGTGCCAGGTCGACGCGGGGCAGGGCGCCTTGCTCAACATCGTGTGCGGCGCGCCCAATGCGCGCGTCGGCATCAAGGTGCCGTGCGCACTCGTCGGCGCCGAACTGCCGCCGGGTGAAGACGGCAAGCCTTTCCTCATCAAGCTCGGCAAGCTGCGCGGCGTCGAAAGCGAAGGCATGCTGTGCTCGGCGCGCGAACTGCAACTGAGCGAGGACCACGGCGGCCTGCTTGAGCTCGACGCCGATGCGCCCATCGGTGCCGACGTGCGCGATGTGCTCAAGCTCGACGACGCTCTGCTGACCCTCAAGCTCACGCCCAACCTCGCGCATGGCCTGAGCGTCTACGGTGTCGCACGCGAACTCGCCGCGCTCACCGGTACGCCGCTCAAGACGCCTGCCATCGCCCCCGTGGCCGCTTCGTTCAACGACGTGCTGGCGGTCAAGGTCGAAGCGCCCGAGCTCTGCGGCCGCTTCTCCGGCCGCGTCGTGCGCGGTGTGAACACCACCGTCGCCACGCCCGCCTGGATGGTCGAGCGCCTCGCGCGTTGCGGCCAGCGCAGCGTGACGCCGCTGGTCGACATCTCGAACTACGTGATGTTCGAGTACGGCCAGCCCAGCCACATCTTCGACCTCGACAAGATTCATGGCGGCCTCACGGTGCGCTGGGGCAAGGCGGGCGAACAGCTCAAGCTGCTGAACGGCACCACGATCACCGTCGACGACAAGGTCGGCGTGATCGCCGACGACCGCGAAGTCGAATCGCTGGCCGGCATCATGGGCGGCGATGCGACGTCCGTCTCGGACGACACCCGCAACATCTACGTCGAGGCCGCGTTCTGGTGGCCCGAAGCCGTGCAGGGCCGTTCGCGCCGCTTCAACTTCTCGACCGATGCGGGTCACCGCTACGAGCGCGGCGTGGACCCGAGCCGCAGCGTCGAGATCATCGAGCGCATCACGCAGTTGATCATCGAAATCTGCGGCGGCGAAGCCGGCAAGATGGACGACCAGACGCTGCATGTGCCCGCAGCTGTGCCTGTCACGCTGCGCGTGGCGCGTGCTGCGCGTGTGATCGGCATGCCGCTGACACAGGCGCAATGCGCCGATGCGCTGAGCCGTCTCGGCTTTGCGATCACCGAAGGCGAAGGCACGTTGACCGTGACCCCGCCGCCGCACCGCTTCGACCTGCTGATCGAGGAAGACCTGATCGAAGAAGTCGCGCGCCTGATCGGCTTCAACAACCTGCCGACCACCGCACCGCTCGCGCCCATCACCGCCCGCGTGCGGCCCGAAGCGCAGCGCAGCCGCTTTGCCGTGCGCCGCAGCATCGCGGCACTGGGCTACCAGGAAACCATCAACTTCAGCTTTGTCGAGGCGCACTGGGAACAGGACCTCGCCGGCAATGCCAACCCCGTCAAGCTGCTGAACCCCATCGCCAGCCAGATGAGCGTGATGCGTTCGTCGCTGCTCGGCTCGCTGCTGCAGGTGCTCAAGTTCAACCTCGACCGTAAGGCGCCGCGCGTGCGCGTGTTCGAGCTGGGCCGCGTGTTCATGCGTGACGACAGCGTCGTCACCACCGACAGCACGGTACGCGGCGTGAACCAGCCGATGCGCGTGGCAGGCCTTGCCTGGGGCGATGCTGAAGAAGCGCGCTGGGACGGCAAGGCGCAACGCATCGATTTCTACGACGTCAAAGGCGATGTCGAGGCGCTGCTCGCGCCGCTGGTGCCGAGCTTCGAGCCGGCCGAGCATCCCGCATTGCACCCCGGCCGTTCGGCCCGCATCTCGGTCGACGGCAAGGCCGTCGGCTTCGTCGGCGAACTGCATCCGCGCTGGCGCCAGAAGTGGGACTTCGCGCAGGCACCCGTGCTCTTCGAACTTGACCTCGATGCAGTCACGGCGCGCCCCGTGCCGGTGGCGCAGCCGGTGCCCAAGCACCAGGCCGTCGAGCGAGACATTGCCATCGTGGTCGCGGAGGCCGTCACCCACGACGCGTTGATGCAAGCGATCCGCTCGACCGCGGGCACACAGGGCTTGCTGCGCGATGCAACGCTGTTCGACATCTACCGTCCGCAGCCGCTGCGCGAAGGTGCCGTCGCGGCACCCGGCGCACTGGCGCAGGGCGAGAAGAGCATGGCGGTGCGCCTGAGTTTCCAGAGCGACAGCGCTACCCTCACCGACGAGCAGGTCGAGCCCGCAGTCCGTGCAATCGTCGAACAATTGGGCGCCAAGCTGGGCGGCCGCTTGAGAGGATGAAGATGAACGCCGCCGAATTCACGCTCGAGGCCCTCGAAACGCCGGCGCTTACCAAGGCGCACCTGGCCGACCTGCTGTTCGAGCAGATCGGCCTGAACAAGCGCGAGTCCAAGGACATGGTCGAGGCGTTCTTCGAGCTCGTGGCCAACAGTCTTATCGAAGGCACGGACGTGAAGATCTCGGGCTTCGGCAACTTCCAGATCCGCGTGAAGGCGCCTCGGCCCGGCCGCAATCCGCGCACCGGCGAAGCCATTCCGATCGGCGAACGTCGCGTCGCCACGTTCCATGCGAGTGCCAAGCTCAAGGAACAGATTCACGGAAGCATCGAGCAGAGCGGCTCATCCGAAGTCGAGTGGAGCCTGGGCACCGAATAGTGCTTGGTGCTCGGCGGTTGCGTAGAGTAATCTCTCAGGTTTGCCGCGCACCGTCTTGATTTCAATGGAAATAATGGAGAAAGCGCTCCCGCCGATTCCTGTCAAACGCTACTTCACCATCGGTGAGGTCGGCGAACTCTGCGGCGTCAAGCCGCACGTGCTGCGTTACTGGGAACAAGAGTTCACGCAGCTGCGGCCCATGAAGCGCCGCGGCAACCGTCGCTACTACCAGCACCACGAGGTGCTCATGATCCGCCGCATCCGCGACCTGCTCTACGACCAGGGCTTCACGATCAGCGGTGCGCGCAACAAGCTGCAGGAGCTCGTGCAGGGCGAGCGCGATCGCCGCAAGTCTGGCGAAGTGCCGCTCGAAGGCATGGAGGCGATCGAGATCGACCAGGAAGAATTCGATGCCGCCGTGCAGGACAGCCCCGAGCCGGCCGCACCGCGCACGGTCGATCTGTCGCAGTTGTTGCACCTTCGGCGCGAGCTTTTTGAAATTCGTGAGCTCCTGACCGTCGGACACTGATTTCAGCCGGCTATAATTGCGGGCTTCGGTGTGTGGCGCAGCCTGGTAGCGCACTTGCATGGGGTGCAAGGGGTCGAAGGTTCGAATCCTTTCACACCGACCAGTATTGACGGGGGTTAGCAGCGTAGTAGTTGCTAACCCCTTTGTCATTTGCGGCGCCCGTGCCCTAGATGTGCCCTAAATTGCTGGGGTTGGCTGATGCGTGGACCGATGGGCGCCTTGCCCGCGCCGCCAGCGCCCCGCGGCTTATGGGGGCCGGCGAGGCTTGTACCTTGCGAGCCAACCGCCTGCAAAGCCGACTTTGCGAACCTCGTGCGGCTGCAAGGGAGCTTCCCTGGGGCAAGCCTACTAGGTGACTCCTGGGCCACGCCCCGCGCGAGCCGGACCGGCGGCGCCCACTCCGCCAAACCGAAGCTCCTGTAGCAGGGACTGCTACAGGAGCTTTTTGCTTGGGGCGCCCCACTTTGCGGCGGCCGTACGCTGGTCTACCAGTTTTCGCTCATATTCAGTTGAGCGCTGCCAATCGTCGTCCTTGGTGTTCCTTAGGCCTAGCTCGATGCCGCAGCTGGGTTCCCGCCCCTCGATTTATGGCATCGAACTCACGGGGAATCCGGGAAATATGTCCAATAATGGACAAAAAGTCCAGAATTTGGTATAAAATTGGTTTACGGGTGTAGGCCTGCCAGCGAAAGCTAGGCTAGCCGGTGCCCGTGTCAGGTGGACCTGCCACCTGTAGCAAGCAGCCGCAATAGGCGCCGATTTTCCCGGTGGCCGTTGCGGCTGTTTTTCTTCCCGTAAACCCTGCGCCCCTCAAGCACGCACACCTCGCCCCGCAGGCCAGGTGCGCCGCCGCATGGGCACGTCACTTTGAGCACTCAACCATGAAGAACTTTCTGTACGGCTACATCAACCCCAACAGCAAGCCGCGTTTCGCGCTCGGCCGCGTCGTCGCCACTCCTGGCGCCATCGAACTCATGCAGCGAACGGAGACCAACCCGTTCGCCCTCTTGGGCCGTCATGTCACCGGCGACTGGGGTGAGTGCGATCCAGAAGACGCACAGACCAACGAAGACGCTCTCACCCACGGTTCGCGCGTGCTCTCTGTTTACCGCCTCCCGTTGCGAGCTGCAGGCGAGAAAGGCGACACGCAGAGCCAAGCAGACCTGACTGGCGATCGGATCTGGGTGATCACCGAGGCAGACCGCAGCGTATCGACGTTGCTCTTGCCAGAGGAGTACTGATGAAAATCCAGCAACGAAATCGAATGTCAACGACCCTTGGTCGTTCGTCGCCGAACTGGAGCAGAGCGATTGGCAGAGCGAGGCGCTCGAGTCAAGCTCGTATCGAAGCCGCGTTGCTCGGCCAGTTGAGGATGCAACAACTCATGTGCTGGGATCTTCAACGCCTGAGCGATCAACGAGATGTTGTCGATGGAAATGTTGCGAATGCCTTGCTCAAGGCTCCCGATGAATGTTCGATCGAGCCCGCATTCAAGTGCCAGCTTCTCCTGGGAGAGCTTCGCAGCGATACGCGCCATCCGAACATTCTTGGCGAAAATCGAGCGAAGGCGTGGGGGAGTGGAGGACTTGGCAGGCGAGGCAGGCATCCAACCGATGGTTGGAAAAAGATGTGTTTAAAACCACGGTGTTTGAATATCATTAGAGGTTTGCCGCGCATAGTTGCGCAGATCGCTGCACGTCTCGAGTGCAAGATTTTCTGTGCCGACAAAAGATATTCAAATACATCATTAGTGAAATTGAATCCGCAACCAATACAGAGCGCTTGCGAGCGCGCGATTCGAAACGTAGGAGTAACTTGATCATGTTTAGGCATTCACACGGACTTATCCGCCGATGGCTTTCGGCATGCATGCTCGCGAGCTTGATGCTGCTCGCCGGGTGTGCTCCCGAAGCCCCTGCCTGCAACGATCCCAAGGTGACAAGCTCGATCCTTGAGATGGTGGGTAAGGCTCACGACGCCCACCTCAAGCAGTACCCTTCAAAAAGCAAGGACCTAGCCTCATTCACGCTGGAAACTCCAACGGTGACGGCCTACGACGACAAGCTCAAGCTGCGCAGTTGCAAGACCACCTTTGTCATGCAAATCCAGCCCGACAGGGTGGCGACGATGAACGAGTTCATCACCAACCCGAACCCCAGCTTGTTCGGTGCTCTTGCGATGCTCTCGGGGCGGCGGGACGCGCTGTACCCCGAGGTCATCCGCAATGAAGTGCTTTACCTTCAACAGCGCAACGCGGTCCCGCTGACCCAGGAGCCCATACGCAAATCCCTGGCCTACCAGGTTCAGAAGGAGGAGGGCAGCAACGAGTATGTGGCCAGCACCAACGTGGATGTCGACGGCTCGATCCAGTACTTGCGTGTTGCGGCCTTCACGGAGCAACGAGCCAAGAGTGCTGCTGAATCAAAAGCCCAGGCGGCCAAAGAGCAGCAGCAAAAGCAAACAGAGATCGACCGACTGGCAGCCACTGGCAACTGGCGAAGGGCGGTCACCATCGATGGCTTCAAGTGGGAAAAGGACCCCGAGTTTTGCCGTCGACAAGACGCTTTCTGCTTTGTTGGGCAGGCCGATGACCTCATGGGCAGCGTGCTGTACATGATCAAGGCCGGGCCGAACACGACCGACGAATCCCGTGAGAAGACCCGCAGCAACCTGACTGCGGGTGCGCGTGTGTGCCTGATCGGGCTGAAGAAAACCTCAGATGCCGGCGTGTTCGCGTACTCGATGTGGTCCACGCTGCGTGATGACAGGGGCCAGTTGGAAGACTGCCGCCCGGGTGCGGCCGAAGCCGAAGCTGCGGCCAAGGTAAAGGGGACGGTGGCTCAGCCTGTGCCGTCCGCCTCAACAGCCTCCACCCCTGCGGGACCCGTTGCAGCGCTCGCGGGTACGGGGCCGGAAAGCGTGATGTCGCTGATCACCAAGTACGAGGCTTGTGGTGACGAGGCCGTATGCCTGCATACCGGCAAGGGCAACACGGTCTGGATGCAGGCCGGGCAAATGCGTCGCATGGACTACGCATTGCTCGACCGGGCCATCAGCAGCAAAACGCCAGTGTGCCTGCGTGAGCTCGTGCGCACTGAAGGCAAGAACTTCGCGGCCGAGAGCCTGGACAGCCAGTGCTGAGGCAAATGCCCATGACGTAGCGACTGCGCGTTACTGACCACAGCCCTTTGCGAAGGCGCCGTGCTGGCCATCAGGCCGGTCCGGCGCCTTTGCTGTTTCTTCTCCTTTCTTTTTCCCCGCCGCGCGTGTTCACACGTGGCGCCACAGGTAATCCATATGAATGTTCTTCACACGCCCGCCGACAGCGGGCCGAGCACGGCTGTTCGCATGATTGGCATCGGTGCCTCGGGCCGGCACTTTGTTCATCAGCTTCACACCCGTATCGATGCGCCCCCGCACACGCCACTGGCGGACCTTCTGAAGCAGGCGCCAGTCTGTATTGAGATCGACAAGGGCGAGGTCGACGCCCTGGTCGAGCAGGTGAATCTCAAAGACACGCGCATCCTGTGCATGGCCTTTGGCTTTGACGTCACACCCGCCGAGATCGAAGCGGCCATGCTGCTGGTCTGGCACATGTGGGGCCAGGATGCCCATGTCATTGGCATCGTGCTCGAAGCCCACAATCATCCACCGCCGGAGAGCGAGTCGATGCTCGGCATCCTCTGCGAGTCGATCGATGCGCGCGTCGATATTGCGAGCCCAAGCGATCCCGCCGAGTTCGCACCCTTGCAATGGTTCTACGTGGCGCTGCAGCGTTCGGTGCTGGAGGGCCTGTCGGTCCTGGAGGCAGCCTGGGATCACTCGGATGTCGTTGAGACTCTGGACTTCGGCCAAGTGCAGTTGGAACTCTTCACGCAGCCGCTGGACGAGCCCGCGCAGCTGGACGCGGCGATGGTGGAGGTTCTGGCGGAGCTCCAGCAGCGAGGCGTTTGGCTGGAACAGGCACTGGGTGCGGTCTTAGTGCTGTGGGTGCCTTCGGAGTACCAACTCAGCGTGCGGGTGGTGCGGGGCTTGGGGCTTAGCTTGGGCGGGGCGCTGGGGGCCGGGGCAATGCACTTGACGATCCGGCTGCGCAGCCGGCCAGTCACGACGGACCTGACGGCGTATCTGACGGTGGTGGTGAGCACGCCGCGAGCGCACACGCGCCTCCAGTAGGTCAGACCCCGTGCATCAGCCATGGGCATCCCCATGGTATCTCTAGACAACGCCCGTTGACGCGGGCGTTGCTCATTCTCAAGAACCAAAAACATCAACTCAAAGCGAGCAACACCATGAAGAAGGTTCGCATCGATTCGTCAAGGGGCGCGTCCGTCACGCGCAAGCCTGGGAAGGCCAATGCCAAGTTCAATCACTATGTTGTCAGTGCCGTGGCCGATAGCACGCGGCGGGCCTATGCCGGGGACCTCAGGCACTTCCGGAACTGGGGCGGCCGGGTGCCCGCCACGCCCGCGATGGTGGCGCGGTACCTGGCGGCCTTCGCTGGCAAGGTCAAGGCGAGCACGTTGAACCGGCGTTTGGCTGCAATTGCCAGTGCACACACGATGCTGGGCAAGCCGTCGCCCACGCGGTCAGAACTGGTGCAGACCACGATGCGGGGGATCCGACGAATCCACGGATCGGCGCAAGTGCAGGCCAAGCCAATCAGCATAGAGATGCTGCGGCTCCTCGCCAAGCCGCAGAGGCACTTGGATCTGGTGCGAGACCTGAGGGATCGGGCCTTGCTGGTGGTGGGGTTTGCGGGAGGGTTTCGCAGATCGGAGCTAGCGAGGCTCAAGGTTGAGAACTTGGTGTTCGATGCACAAGGCGTGACGGTGACGCTGGTGCGCTCGAAGACAGATCAGCAGGGCAAGGGAAGGGTGGTGGCGCTGCCGCCGGGGTCGGGGCGCATGTGCCCGGTCAAGCTGTTAAAGGCTTGGATTCAGTTGCGACAAGGGGCGGCTGCGGGAGAGGCGGCTTCGCTGCCCTTGTTTTGCGGAGTGAATCGGCATGGACAGTTAGGAGGTGGGTTGAGTGGAGCAGCGGTCGGAGGAGTGCTACGGCGGCGTATGCATGATTGCGGTCTTGATCCGAGCGGCTTCTCCGCGCACAGCCTCCGGTCGGGGTTGGTCACCGCCGCCGCCAAAGCCGGCGTTCCGACTTGGGCCATTCAACGGCAGACGGGGCATCGTTCGGAGAGCACCGTGCATCGCTATATCAGGGGGCTTTCTCCATTCGAACGGAATGCCTTCGATACGTTGAGCAGGGCATAGGGCGGCAGAGTGAGGGCACCTTGCGAAGTTCAGCAACGGCCACTCGAGTTTTTTCAACACAATCGACCGATTACGGACGGTCAAGCCCTATCGATTGTCTGACAGCTAGTGTGCACAGAGCGGACGGTCATGCCACCGGTGGGCTGGCAAGCAATGCCTTTTATCGACGTATGTCGATGACAGCTGCCTTGTCAAGTGGTGCAGAGCGAACGAGTTCCTAACAACGTCCAGACTTGCATGTCCGCTTCTGAGTGGAGTCAATTCCCACTCGGCGAGTGGGCGACTTGAAGTGCCGCCAAGATGATTGCCGCCTCTTCGACAGGCAATGTCCTCAAGTAGCTAAGAACACGGGATCTCGCGGGCTTCCAGAGTCTGGCAAACCATTCGGCCGGCTCTTTCGCGTCATCAACCTCGTCGAACCACACTTCGGCTTCGCTCTCTTGAATAAACTGGGGAATGCGGTCAAGGTATACCCGCAACGATATCGACTCCACCACTGCTGGGAGAGGCAGCGCTACCGTAGCGTCTGCCATTGATACCACTACCCTGGTCGGAAAGCTTTGATCTTGGAGTCCGGCCAAACGGCGCAACACTGAGTCGACCAGCGTCCTCGCATAGACATCGAACGGCGAAAGATTCGCATCCAAAATTGCTAAAGCTGTTGGAGCTCCGCCAAGAGCAGCTCGAACGGTGTAGTCATCGGTCTCACCGAAGCCACATTCGAGCACCGTACCGGGCTGCTCTCCCTCGCCAACCCACGCCTCAGCGGCTATTCTTCCCGCAAGACCATCGACAATTAGCATGAGCCCGCATTCGCGCGCCATCACTCCCACTGCTTCAATCGCGCGCGCCGCTTTCGGCATTACCCCAAAAGCTCGTAGCGTCTCTGTTATCGGTCCATGCCCACCAATCGATGGACGAACGATTGATGCTGCGCATCGGCGGTCTGTGGGGCTTAGCCTCGATGAGGCAACTTCGGCCACCGGTGATGGAGCCGGCCGTTCGATTAGTTCATCTATCAGTGTCTTAAATACAGCTACTTCCCCGAGCGTGCCCACCGCATCAGCCCGTGCCCTATCAAAAGCGCCACGAATCGTCTTTGCGATCGCGGGAGCAATTGCCTTTTGCTCCTTTTCCGCCTGCCGCCGAAGTTCCAACAGTTCAGACTGCTTCTGTTCCAGTTGCTGAACGCTTTTGCGGAGCTGCTCCTTCTGTGCAACGAGCACATCCACCTTCGCTTCCACCAGCTCCTCGACCTGTGCGCCGATCCGCGGATCGCGCATCACCTCGTCCAGCAAAACAGACATTGCCCCCTCGTGCTCTTCGATAGTGGCGAGTTCCGCGCGCAATCGTGCTGCGCGCTCGGAACCGAGCTTTGGACTGCCGGATGCGATCAGGTCCTGTAGCTTTCTTGTCAGCGCTCTTGTGGGCTTGTCGGTATCCCAGTATTCGCCCGCAAATAGCTTGCGCAGACTCGACGCAAGCGCTTCGCACTCATACAACTCAGATGGCGGCAGCGGCCCCGGAACAAAGGCTCGCCCTTCGAAACGAAATGCCGATAGCGTGCGCCAGCAAGGTAGGCCGGCGTCGAATCCCTCGTCCCGAGCCAAGTCCTTGCCCGGGGGACAACCGATGATCAGTTGATCTCGCAGCAGGAATAGCAATGGCATGACGACCGTTCCGCGTTCCCCGAACGCGTGCTTTATGTACTCCCGAACCGCATCGTGGTTGGACGAGTCGAAAGGTACATCGCGGACTTCGTAGACCAAGGTTTTTTCAGACGCGATGTGGAAATTCGTGCGATGCCCTGTGTTGGAGCCCTTGTTTTCGGCAACCCGCCAGATGCCAATTTCGCCGCGCTTGGGCTGCCGCGGGATGTCTCGTACCCCAGGGAAGGCTATCAGGTCGCCTGACGAATAGAAGAGCTTTTCGCGATATGCGTTGTTTGACAGGTCAAGCCAGGATCCATCTGCCGCTCGAATGGCGGACGGATGCAAGAAAACCTTCGTCTCCGGAAAGTCTCGTGTGCAGACGGCGAGAACCTCATCTCGATCAAAATCGAAGCTGAAGGCATCGTCGGGACGAGTGAAGTTCAGCATCTGCAGACCGCGCGTCGCTCCGCTGGAGCGCGCGGAGGTTCTCCGGGTAATGTATTCGGCGAGCAAAGCTCGCGCAGCTTGCTGATGATCAAGCGCCTCCATCGCTACCCGGGCATCTTCGTAACGGTCACTGCGCACCGCCTGAACACCGGCTACGAATGCCGCCGTCGGTGGGGGCAAAGACGATAAGAACTCATCCGGATCTCGTCCTTCGGCGAGGGCTACGATCGTCCGGCCAAGGGCCTCCGAGAGGGCATCGGAACTTTGCACGCTCGTCGATGGAGTCGACGCTTCCTTCACTTCAGTCGGTTCGGCCGCTGCTCCTGCTTGCGCAGGGCGGAGGAACGACATGAGATCCGCAGGCTGAGTACTTGAAAAAAGGTGCACGAGGCACGAGCGAGCGAGCCGTTTCGCCTCGTCCTCCGGTGGGCTCTCTCCCGCCTCTTCGTACAGCCTTAAATCCTCCAGTAACTTCTCGACTGGCTTCGGATCGAGCATCTTCAGATTTTCGCTAAACCACTTTTGGACAACTCGATCTGTCGCTTCAGGCATTCCCTGAGCCAGCATTCGAATACGTGCAGGCTTGCCATGCGGAGGATTCTGTACTTTGGCACCCTTCTGAACCAGTTGTAGCCGAGTCTCCGCGAAAAAGCGCCGAAGCTCGTCGTCATCGGCGCCCCATTCGAGCAACTGCGCGAATCGTCTTCTATCTATCCCCAGATAGGTCATAGCTCTTCGTCTCCCTCCGTCCGATTGCGCTGTTGATGTTTGGCCGCCCGGATGTAAGGTATCAGGCGACTCTTTATGATGGGCCCGAGCCGATACAAGTTTTCTGAGCTGGGGTTGGAGAGATAGCGTTTGACGTTACTAGCCCCGTCGGCGCCATAGTCTCGAATTACCAATTGCTCGATCCAGCGATTTACGCTGATTGGACGCGTTTGATGTGCCGCAGGCTTAGCGACGACGTTCTCTTCGGATGTTTGCAGCGAAGCGGGCACCATGCCACGAAATTCCCCAAAGCTTCCCGCGTACAGATGTTTTGCTGATCCGCCTGGTAACGAAAGCCGTGTCTCTTCAAGAATCCAACCGTTGTTCAAGCGCGCGAGATGTGCCGCGATCCGAGCACTCCCGCAGTCGACGTTGACAGCGCGTGCAGCAAGTGTTTGTGCGTCAAGCGGCGCATCGGCACAAAGGTCCCACGAGAGATCGCCGCTAACAACACTGACGCCGGCGGGACAAAACAACTCGCAGGGCTCAACCCGGAAGATCACCTGCTCCCTCCCGTCGATCGCGATGGTGTATTCACATGCGTCCGCCCACAGCCCCTCCGCTCGGACCCATTCCTCCCCGTGCCTGCTGATGTCTGTTGCCACCGTACCGGTTGATGCCGTCACGGAAATTTCACCGCTTCCGCTTCTGCGAAGGAGCAGTGACTCAGGTGGCACGGGGTACACATATGCCCCACCGATTTCGACGTGGTGTGGCAGGGGGTCAACCACATAGAGCCGCGGTCGCGGGCTGCGAATGCGATGCCCCAAGAACTCGGCAATCCCTCTGGGTAAGTCTGGCTTCGATCCAATGAAGGTCGAGGGCAGCGCAAGTTCGTAACTGTGCCAGTCGCCGAATTTTCCTTCCGGCTTCCAACTTAGAACTAAACCGAGCTCCAGCGACGGAGCAATTTCAAGAAGCGAGAGCAGGCGATACCGTGCTCCCCACTCCAACTGTTCGTCGCTGAAGATGAAGCGTCCACCCTTCTCGTCGGCATAAAAGAGATTGCGATCCGCGGCAAATGCGCCGACCTGTCCCGCGAGCTCGGCAGCAAGCGGCAGGAGATCTCCAAACCCGGCGATGGTCGCCAATGGGACCTGCGGGACCATAGGTACGAGGCGCGCAGCGGAGAGATCGGTAAGCTGGTAGGTGCGGTGCCCGAGGCCCGACTGGACTTCCACTCGCCCCACGGCGGTTGTCCCAAGATTCATGGGCGGGATTCGCAGCCATAGCGTCCGCGATGTCCGTCCCGCCTCAGCGGCCAGGAACAGTCCACAGCTCAACGACTCCCTCTTCCATGGGCTCGGCGGCACCCGGATGCCCGTCCCCAATCCCGTCAGCACGGCACTGCCTTGGGTAGGAAAGTAGTTGTCGCAGCCGGGCTTGGCGCGATGACTGTAGTGCGCAAAGTGCGGCCGGCGTTCTCCGCCTGCGCGCCGACGGACGGGCTCGCCACAGGATGGGCACGTCAAACCGAACCCCGACATGCCGCCCCGCCAGGCCGGCACATCATTGCCCAGATGATCGCGTGCCCAGTCCACTATCCGACCTGTTCGCTGCGCTTGCGCTTGAGATGCACATCGGTGCCGTCAAGCTCCCGAAGAAACTGCTCACTGCGCCAGGCCCGGAACTCAGGCATTCGCTCTGCTCGTGGAATGACCCAGCGCGCCTTAGCGGCCTCTCCCATCTGCGCTACCGTCGGTAAGCGATCGTACCTGGCGCGCTTGTGGTCTCCCCGGAGAAACTGGAGGGCGTTGCTTGCGAGCGAGCAGAAGAACACCTCTCGCACGAGGCCATGCTTTGCCATGTCGGGGTCAAGACCCAGCAGACCGAGCGCCTTGCGTATTAGCCGAAGCCGATAGTTAGGTCCTTGCCCGTAGCCGTGCGAGTCGGCGTAGGGATGGCCGACCGACCGGAGATGTTCTCGCAAGTCATCGAACAGTTCGTCGGAAATGTGGAAATGACCCCAGCCCGAGGTCGAGCCGATCGGGCTGAAAATCGGCTGACGCTCGATTTTCAGGCGGTTGTACAAGGACGAGCGCCCGAGTGCTGAAGTCGTTGTGACCGCGACGAGCTTGGCGTGCTTGGTTTGCCCCGAGATCACGCCAACGGAGTCGTGGTACTTCGCTTGAAAGGTGTCAACGACATCCTGGCTACGAATGAGTGACGCGACCAGCTTGCCGCCGAGCAACATGTTGTACGGCGGCACAGCTCCAAGCGCGTAGGCGTCCATGAGGTTCACCATCGCATCCACTCGACGATGATGGTCCCAGCCGATGAATTCATCCCGAGCTCGCAGGTTGAATACGGCGTCCCCCAACGCGAACAGACCGATGAGTTTCTGATGATGCTCATCCCAAACCAGGAATCTCAATCGACGGCCGTAGCCTTCGGAGATCGGTATCCTCCAGTAGTAGCTTGCGAATCGAAAGAGATCGCCTTGCCATGTGCCGGAGCGAACGACTTCAATGCGTGGACGGATGCGTTCGACATCAAGTTCAGCCCCAGACGCGAAGTGCTGGCTCAGGCGCGTAGATCGCTCGACGATCCATGCGCGATTGTCTCCAAGGCGAGAGTCCCGCTGATGCGCATGCATATCGCGGTAGCTCTGCTTGTCGAGGTTGGGCGGTATCAGCGTACCGTCGGCGGCCTTCAAAAACCCGAGCCGCTTGAAATGAGCACGTACCTTCCGTTTGAGCCGAGCCTCGTCACCCGGCAGCGCTATGACTACGCCTGTTTTCACGCGATCTCTCCATAGGCGCCAGGCAGGTCACGCCCGAGTTCAAACGCCGAAAACGCAAAGCGCCGTGTTCCCGGCGCGAAGCCGTAGTGAGCCGGGTGGACCAGCGACGGAAACGAGAAGAGCAGCGCGCTTCGACCCTGATGCGTGAGCGCATAGGGAGCAGCACGGGAAGGATCTTCAGACCAGCCTGCGAGCAGCATCATGTCCTTCAGCGGCCGCAGTGTGGCCCGCTGCTCGTCATGTGATGGCACTGCCGGTACGAATCCGTCGCGCGCGTAGCGCAGCAGGTCAAGCGCCAGGCGCCGATCCAGTATCGAGTGATGGAAACGATTCCCATAGTGACGCAGGCACTTGTCGCAGGAGGTCGAGCACGTGCATCGGCTCAGCAGCGCCTCAGCTCTTTTCATAACCGCCTCAAAGATTTCCCCTGCCTGGGTCGCATAGCCGGCGCCGCCGGACAGTGTGTCATACACGAAGATGTCGGCGAAATGCTCTTCACGCACGCGTGCGAACCGGAAGCCTGCGTTGATTTCGCGGATGTCAATGTCCAGTTCCTGGCTTATGCCAAGCACGAAGGCCTCGGCGACCGATTGCAGCGCGCTTGAAATGGGCTCTCGTTCGGTCGCTCGTATTGGGTCGAAACGGAGCGGCCTCGACAAAGGGAACCGCACGATGAGCACATCGGATGCGAAGCCATAGCCGAGGTACACCTGTTCGAACTGGCCCGTGCAACGTCCCGTCCCTCGCGTCGAAAGGTAGTAGTCGCGCTCGTGCGGGCCGACGCGCTGCGGATCGGATGCCGCTTTCCCGCAACGATTGCAAATTAGGAAGCCGGGATACTGGCCAGCATCTTCTTCTCCCTTATTGACCATCACAAGCGGCTGATCGCGTGCGAACCCTATTTCGCAGTGAACGCCCAGCTTCCGCAGGTCAAACGCAGGGCTTCCAGCCGGCACGGACAGTTGTGCGCTTGTGGCATTCGTGTAGGTCTGCTCATCGTCGAACTCATCGACTTCCCCGCGCCCTTCGGGAAAGACGACCTGCGGTTCGATGACCGATGCAGCCTGCAGCACGGCTGTGCGGCAAAGCGGGCATTGCTCATTTGCCGGAGTCGTGATGCTGAAGCCGGAGGTGTACTCGCATTCCGGGCAATGAACGTAGTAGCGGCGCTCGCCGAACAGCCGCTCGGCCCGATCGACGACGGCGGTCGAGCCGTTGGCGGCGACCGTTCCAACACGGTAGGTCTTCTTGTCGACAACGACAAGGCGGCCGGGTGCGTACTCAGACAGCGCGACATTCAGCCCTTGTTGAGGGCGCTGAAGGATCTTCGGCTGCGTGAAGTTTCCGCGTCTCTCCAGCCATTCGATTTGCAGTGCGCACAGGTCGCGTGGAAAGGCATAGGACGGCAGGAAGCCCTTGGCAAAGAGGAACTCAATGAGCTTCTCGTCTGCCGGGTCCAGCTCATGGACATCTTTCGGCCGCACTTTCTGCAGCCCTGCGATGAATTCGCTCGCTACATCCACAGGCGACTTGCTGAACGATGCGGGCACCCACCGACCCATGGCGGTGTAGCAAGCTTGTGCTGACTGAGAGCCTGAGAGCCACTCGGCAAACGCAGGCAGGCTGAACGGGCCTGTGCCGCCATAGAAATCCATCGTCTCACCCAGTACCGAAAAGACGTCTCCGCTCGCCGAGTTCAACGGCTGCGAGTGAAAGTACGCTTGAATGAGTTGGGCGCGGATGTGTCGCTCAACGATTTTGGGATTCGCGATATCGACACCAGGCAGAGTCGGCTCACCGGAGATGATCGGCTCGGGATTTCCGAAATAGTGGTTGTCGTGAGGACTGTTCTGAGCATAGGTGACGACAGTCGATACGGCCGAGCCCCTTCGCCCAGCGCGTCCGGCGCGCTGTTGGTAATTTTGTCGCAGCGGCGGCACGTTGCGCAGCCCCACCGCGACCAGGGAACCGATGTCGATGCCGACCTCCATCGTTGTCGTGCTGCTGAGCACATCAATTGACGTGTCGCTGCGCTCGACCAGAATGTCCCGGAAGCGGCGCTCGAATTCCTCGATCGTTGTCGTGGAATCGTCGACGTCCCGGTAAGAGAGTTGAGCAGTATGTTCCTCCACCGATAGGTTAAATGGGCTCGCCTTTCCCTCCAGGATGTCGTTAACAGGATCTCGGAAGAACGCCTTGCGGGCGCGCAAATACTGGGTCGCCCCGGGGCGAACGGCGGTCACTCCGTCAGCTAGACAGTTGGGACAGTGTCCCCACCACTCGACCGGCGATACAGTGGCGCATCGCCCGCATTGATACCAATCGTGCTGTTCCGACGCGAGTTCGAGGGCGAGTCGACCCGGGACGACGAAGAAGCCGGGACGCCCCGGATGAGCCTGGCAAAGGGCTGCAGTCAGCGTATCGAAGATCAGGTCAAGGTCCGGCAAGCGGGCACGCAAGAACGCCTGCTGTCTCGCCGAGAAGCCGCCGTTCCGGTCCAGGCCTCCGCCGATAGGATAGCCTGCGGCCTGTGATCTGACGCCTTGGGGCAGGTCCGCATCCACTGCGAAGTCGCTTGCAAAGCTTTGAATCCATGCCGTCCACACGGCACGCAAGCGCGCCTCGTCGATGCCCGGCAGCTCCGCGAGGATCTGCCGACGTACCCGACTGATGGGAATGATATGCGCCAGCGTCAGCGCATTCAGTGAGTAAAACGGCGACCCCAGATGTCGCAGAAGGAGCGAGGAGAATCGCGGCGGTTTGGCCGGGGGTGACTCTTCGAGCGCATCGCGAAGCTCGCCCAGATAGTGGCGACGATGATCAAGCACATCTCGCTGCAACCGCTCGCGGTCGGCGCCGTCGAACAACAATAAAGCGTTCTTGGCAAGCACATGCAGGAGGGCAACATATACGTGATCGCCGAGCGTGGCTTCGCGCCCGAGTCCGCGCAGTTCCCTGGAGGCGAGGAGCAGCAACTGCCGGAACACATCGTTCTCAATTTCGCGCGGGATGTCTCGCGCCAGCCGTGCTGCCTTTTGCCGTCCGTCGGAGAAGAGCAGCGATTTGCGGCCGCCATTGGGGGAGCTATCGGTTTTCCGCTGCGTAGTTGGCTGTAGTTCGACCTGCGTGCGGACCAACTGTGCGAACGGTGCTTCACCCTTCGTGGCCAGATCCATGATCTTGGTCGAGCCGGCCCGCCAACGGCGCGTGCACACAGGACACTCGCGGTTGAAGGACAGCGCCTGCTGTCCAGAAATCGGCACGGGACCATCTGGCCGGACGAGCGCAAGGTATTGGTCAAGTTCCGCCTCGGCAGGCGGTGCCTGAACGAGTCTCCCAGTGGTCGTGTGTAGCCACATGTGAGAGCCTTCCATCCGCCCCGTTGTACCGGCTGCGCGGCGGTCAACCTCAACCAGGAAATGCGCCTCCATCAGCCCGCCCGCTCCCCATAGGCCGCTGGAGGGCTGGTGCCAGAGGAACATTCCGAACTGGTCCTGAACGTATCCTCGAATGAATGCCGCTCCGCAATCGCGATGCGTCAGTACCTCGTACACGCGAGCGCCGCACTCGCATCGGAGCATCGGCTCCGAATAGAGCTTTCCGAGCCGCCCCGAAGAAACCGAAAAATCCCTTGCACTGCAGCGCGCATCGGCGCAGGCATAGATGCCCGCGATCCCGCGGAAAAACAAGTGGGCGCGCACTGGGGCGAACACGCGTCCACTATCTCGCTCTTTCGCGAACGACATGAGGGCCAGCGTTGCTTCTATCGCCCCCTCGGCATCGAGCGCTCCCGGGAACGCCAAGGTTGCGACGGCCCGCAGCTTCTGCGGATGTGCCGTCACCAAGTTCGCAACGAGTGCTGCCGGGCCAAACGACTGGAGCCATTGATAAACGGCCTGTTGAAGTGAAGCCTGATTGCCCCCGCGTGCCTTCTCGGCTTCTTGACCCAGTGCAACTAGCAGCGCGCCGAACCCCTCTATCGCCTTGCTCGGATTGATCGCGGAATCGTGCATCGCCCCGATGTCGAACCGTGCCAAAGCGGCCGCTTCTTCTCGCGTGGCCGGTCTTTCCCCTGACTTCGTCAGTTGCTCGCCCCGGATGAGTGTGAACTCGCGCTGACCGGCCTTAAGACCGCTCAGATCGGCGGCGAAAGACTTCATCCGTGTGATCGCCTCGGCAGACTTGCCAAGGCTTGCGCTGGTCAGGATGTACCGCACCCGGTCCCGACCGACACCAAGGCGCGCATGCAGCCTCCGAAGGAGGTATGCAACTTCGGCGCCCCCCGAGCCGCGATACATGTGAGCCTCGTCGAGCACGACGGTGAAATAGTTCGATTGGTCGGCAGCCAGCCACGCCGCCGTTTGATCAAACATGCTCCGCTCGATCGGCCGCAGCAGCATGTACTCCAACATCGAGTAGTTGGTGACGAGTAGGTCGGGGCAACGGACCTGCATCTCGCCGCGCGACAGCATTTCCGAGTCGTTGGCGCCTGTAGCGAAGGAGGAGGCCACGAAGGCATCAAGATCCTTGACCGGCCACTTGCCTTCCCGGTCGAGCCGCTCCCTGGCCTCCAGGGGAAGGTCGATATAAGCATGCTGTACCAATGGCCGCAGGCGCGATTGATCGCGCGCCCTGCTTGTCACTCCGGGATACGGGGTCCGGCTCGTGTACATCCCGAACGTTGCGCGGCCGGGCCGCCTGCCGCGAATGTGTTCAGCAACGTCTTGCTGGCCCATTAGACGCCGCAGCCGCGAAAGCTGATCGTTGACCAGCGCATTCATCGGATAGAGCAGCAGCGCCCGGCAGCCGGGCTTCAGCCACGAATCCGGCCGCTCGGAGGACTCGACGGCGAGCGATCCGAGGATGGGCATGAGGAAACACTCGGTCTTGCCGGAGCCGGTGCCGGTGGCGACGATGATCTCTTCACCACGGCCAAGGAACGATTCAAGTGCGTCCGCTTGGTGTTTGTAGGGCCGCTCGGGAATTCCGGTTCCGGCGTGACCGGCAGCAAGCGCGAGCACGGCCTTGGCTGTCGCAGGAATCTGCATCTCGGCGTATGTGTTCCCCGCGACGTAGAAGGGTGTCGCCTCAATACGAGGCTCCTGAAATGTGACGCCCTCGGCCTCCAGGAGCCGTTTTCGTCCTTCAATCAGACTTTCATTCCAGATGTGATACTGCGCTTCCAAATAGCGATGCAATGTCCCCTTCATCCCATCAAAGACAGCGCGGGCAGAGTAAGTTTTGGGGTCACTCATGGTGTTTTGTCTCGCAACTGAGTTCTTGTAGGGCTTCTAGTAGTACCGGCACATAGGTCGGGACACAACATGTCCAGACGCGCCCGAACGATCTTGGATCTGCTTCGCAGAGCGCGACGAGCAGGCGTCTCACGGATCGGGGCGGAGCCACCGGCAAGGAAATCGAAGTCGTGCCCGAGATAGCTGTAATGGTGGTCGTCAACGGCTGGCTCTGCAGAGCGGCGAGTCCGAATTGAACCCGGGCCGCGTCGAGGACCGTGGGTCCCTCCAGAAACTCCGTGCCCGCCTCGTGCTTCCCCAGGAAATAGCGATAGCGCGTCGCGCCAGTTCGTGCGCGGAAAAGGCCGACGCCGCGCCATTCGCACGGAGGACTGTTCTCCGCCGAAACCCAGACCGGCTCGCGACGCCTTCCGCTAGCCTGCCGGACAGCGAAAACCTGCAAGTTGTCAGCGACAACCGACGGCGCAAGTTGCTTCATTGCCGAATTGATGGCTGACTGCGTCCACGCGCGTGCATCGCTTCCGTCGCTTCCCCGCCAAGCCGCCTGCGATTGCCTGGGCAACGCCGCAGTGCTGGCACGATTCATCACGCGTCCCGCCCCGGCCCGCCGCAGGCCGGCAAAGTGCCGCTGCAACTCCGATGTGGGTTGGGGCCCGACCAAGAGATGACAATCGGGCGCGAGCTCAACAGCGCGGACGGGAGCAGCGGCCCAATATCCGCCGCCCAATGGCTCGGCCTCACGCAGGAACTGCATGGTTCCGAGGGCGACCTCCATTGACGGCGCCAAGCCGGCTCGCTCGAACAAGCTGTGAAGCTTCGCAACGTGCGTTTCGCGCGCGGCGTCTGCAGCCACGAAGGTCGCCGCGCAAAGCGCGCCACGGGCAAACTCGAGCGGATCGAGTGCTGGCACAACCGACAGGCTTGAATTGAGGGACGTGGAGGTCGCGCGAACTTTCATTGGGTCCCTGATCGTAGGGCAAGGTATCAACGATATTCTGATGACCTCGAGATGATCTGCAAAGCCAGTTTGTATCTAAGTCGCGGCTGAGCTCTTGTCAGAGCTCACTAGATTATTCGATGGCAGAGGGCTTCCACATCGGCTACCAGGGCGAGTTCACGAATCGCGGAGAACGGCTTGGCCTCTCGGTACTTTCGATGGGAAAGCCGCGCAGGCGCATGTCGTCCAGCCGCCTCCTCAGAGGAAAGCCTGGTGGGCTCCTTCGCTTAGTGTCACCGGTCGCTCGCCCTTGGACGACTACATGAACAGCCGGTACGGATAGACGCTTTTCGGTAGGTCCGGCACGTTCGCGATAGTGCGAGCAAGACGCTGCGAGTATCTAATGCTGACGGGCACCGGGTCGTATAGCGCGTCGTTGTTCCAGTCCATCTTGGTCAGCGCCAGCGCCTCATGGGCGATGAGCTCCAGCGACCCCTTTCCCGCATGCCGGATGAGTTGCAGTGGCTTTGGAATGCTCTTGCCACCCTGGTAGTAATCGCCTTTCGTCGAGGCCTCAGGCGCATTGCCAGCCACCCACACCAGGACTGAGTTGCCCGAACGGATCACGGTAGTGCCCCGCGGCACTGGGTACATCGCAGGCTTGTAGGGCGGGTTTTCGCGCCCCGACTCAATGAGCCAGACGCCCCGCCAGCACGTCGCCGCACCCACCTCAATGCATTCAATCTCGGGTACACCGCTCAGCGCGTCGAACGCGCCGTCGAGTTCCTCCTGCTTGAACGCCGTGGTCTTGTGGATTACTAGGCGCTTGGGCAGCACGCCGCCATTGCGACTTTGATAGAGCTCTAGGCTTCGAGCCAGGACCGCGCGCATGTCATCGCGGCTGAGGAACGGGTTGTGCTTCGCCTCTGCGACATCCTCGACCGGATCACGGGCTTCGAACGCCACAAACTGCATACCGCCGCCGTCCATGTCGAACACCTGCGAACAGCACGTCACGTAATGGGCGTTTCTGGCATCACCGCGCAGCGCGTACGCAAGGCCGATGTATGCCGTCCCATCGGGCACGCCTTTCAGCGGGGCAAGCTTCCAGGGTGTTCCCGCGGCCTTCACGTAGAGCGCTGTCGAGAGCCGCCAGGCGAGCGACGCAGCATGACCGAACGTGAACACGCGGTCGTTCAATACCTGCGTAGGAATGTTGTACTTGGCCCCGAGCGCCTTCAAGGTGTCATGGGCGTCGAAGTGCTTGCCGCGAGTCGCGGCCTCCCACGCATCGGGGAAATGCACTAGCACCACGTCGAACTCGCCGCGCATGGTGTCTAGGCGCCGCAAAGCCCCCTCCATTGCATGGAACAGACGCTGGTGGATGTCGCCGTCCCCGGGAAGGTCATTCACGCGGTCTGGCCACCGCACATGCGCCGCCGCAACTGCCGATTCGAGCTTCACGCGATACAAGGCCTCGAAGCCCGGATACAGCGGCACATATTCGGATTTGTCCTGCGGCCGGTGCTGGTCGCGCAGCGAGGCCATCAGAACGCCGCGGCGCTTGAAGGCGCTAATTGGGCCGATCGTAGCGATGCGGATGGAGGACGTGTAGCCGCCGAAGGACCCTTTCGAAAACGGGCCATGAGACAGCAGGCCGCGCAGCGGATGCACCGACGTCTGCTTAGGGTCTGAAGGCGAGAATGCCAGCAGCGGCTCCTCGAGCAGTTCGAAAGGAGGCAGTTTCGACGACGCCATCACTTGGTCCTTTCGAAGTAGGTGTGGTGATGGCCAGGTCGGCTCCACCCGGTCTGCGTGGAAATCGTGAACGAGGCGTCGACGCCCGCCTGGTCATCTATTCCAAATGCGCGCACCGTGCCGTCTCTGGTCGAGGTCAGCATCGCGGCCCAGGCGTCGATGATGGCGGCCCAATGCTTGTTGTACTTGGTCGCCCAGTGCTCCCGGCGCCAGTCACCTGCCGGGTCGCCTCCACGGCGCCCGTACTGCACCCCCAGGGCCTCCTGAACACTCGCTGCCTCCCCGGTAGGCGCCTGGTCCAGTTGTTCTCGGGGCACGTCCACGAAGGTGTACGGCTCAAAACCGCACCACCAGCGGTCCTCGATCTGTTCCAGCTTCAAGTAGACACCCTCGTGGAACGGGAAGCCGAGCTTCTGCACCTGGCCGGTCAGGTTGGCCTCGTATGCAGCGCGGAGCCGCGCGAGGTCCTGAGCGCGTTTGCGAGCCCATTCCTGGTCCTCGCCTTCCCTCGGCCCGGCAACCAGAAGCGAATGACCCGAGCGCTTGTACCGTGGGATCAGCGGCCTGTGCCGCGACAACGCCTTCGTCAGTGCGTCATACAGTAGGCCCAGCGCCCAGCTGTCCTGCTTCGGGTTCAGGTCCACCGTGCCGGCGAGCTGCCCCCCGACCGATACGAGAGCCGCCATTACCTCCTCGTCTCTGCCAAACACGGCCAGTTCGCGGCCGTAGGATGCGACAACCGCCTTGCAGTGCTGTTCCCTCAGAAGCCCACGAGCCATCGGCGTCGTCAGCGGCTGGGCCAATGTCACCCTGCGCGCCACCCGCGGCATCGATTCGATGAGCAGCGCCGAGAACCGAAGCATCGGGTACTGCCGGGTCGTGTTCGAAGGAAGCTCCACCGGCACAAGGCGGGGCGTAGGTCGCCCTTGGGTGACCATGTTGAAGAGCGGCGCTGGAAGGTCTATCTCCTTTATCAGGTCCGCCGCCACCTCGTCAAAAGTCGAGCACTCGACCACCGCGACATCCACGCCGGCATGATGGGCGATGGTCAAGAACTCGGTGACTGCGGGTAGCAGCTTGGAGGCCGAACTGGTGACCCAATACAGCCCGTTCGGGAACGGCGTTTTCTCCTTCAAAACCGACGTCAGCGCCTCCATGACGGACTCGTCGCGGCCGCTGTAGCCAACGAACACCATCCCAAAGCGCTGGCTTGCCTCAACCAGGACGTGCCGCATGGTTTCGTCCTGCGTTTCAAGTTCGGACCCGGTGTTCTTGATCCGCATGGAACGGTAGTCACCGTGGAGCTTGGCCACCAGCGGCCAGCTCGACTCTTTCAGACAGAGCATGGCGCGCTCACCCGAGTCGATTGCCGCAACGGTAGGGCGCTTCTGGTCCACGACCTGCAGCAACCCGTTGGCGGACAGCGCGGTGTCCTCGATCAGCGTGTCGAAGTTGGTGGTGAACACGCAGTTCACCTTGCCGGCCGCCATCAATGCGGAGAGCACCTTGTGGCCAAAGCAGGGAACGCCGTTCTTAACCGCATCTTCGATGTACTGGCGGCGATGGCGTTCCTGCGGGTAGACCATCTCGAAGGCCGCCGCGTATTCGTTCGGATGGCCATCGGGCGGCAGCATGGACGTTCGCCGGAAGAAGTCATTCATCCGATCGACCCAAACTTGGTCGCCGGCGTCGATTTCGCGGCGCGGTATGTCGTTTTGGGCACAGAAAATCTTGGTTTTGAAGTCCCGGATCATGGCGTAGCCAGTCGGGATGTTCGAGGCGGCCGAGGCGCCAGCGCCCAGGAACCAACTCACCAAGTTCGGCCTCAGGGCAAGCGCCGTCGCGAACGCCCGCGACGTCATCGTCGGAATGGATTGGGTCACAATACTCCCTCGTGTGCTAGGTGCGCGCTTTTCCGCGCTGTACTTGTACTTCTTACATCTCGAGTGAAGCCCCAATATAGCGCCACCCCGGGGCGCGAATCGGTAGCAGCTGTTGGTATTCCGCTAACCCCAGGGTCAGCCGAAGGGCGTCACGCCTATGCCAAGCGTCCAATGCGCGCAGGGAGGCAGTGAAGATGGCAAAGGAAGAATCCGACGACACCTGGACTCGGGAGTTGAAGATGCATGTCGCTCAACGCCCCATCGTCATCCTGAAGCTGCAGGACCGAGAGCTTCAGGGACTGAAGGAGACCAAGGATGGGGTGCGGCAGTTCTCGCTAACGCGGGCGCACGACGAAGCCAGGGGAATACCCACGCCATGTATCTGCCTGTTTTTCGCAGAGAGGTCACGGCCGTTCGGAAACTTGGTGGACCCGCCCGCGGCCTACGCAACGATCTTCAAGTCCAAGGCTGCGGCGACGACGTTCGATTCCCGCCTGACCTTGCGCCGCGGCGTGGAAATCCAGCCAAGCACGCCGTCGGAAATGGTTGAGCTCTTCAAAGGCGAGAAGTTTGAACGGGACATCAGGAAGCGTCTGGATAAGGACGCCCCGCTCGTCCGCCTTGGCCCCAAGGAGAGCATCAGGCTGATCGAGAAACTCCTGAACGTAGAGTCCAACCGCGGCCCATTGCGCACCTTGACGGGCGGGTTGACCAAGCCCAAGCCGGAATCCAATGAGCGGCTCCAATTGAACGCGCTCAAGTTGGCACTGCGTGCGTTCGGTCTGCAAGAGGAAGCGCCGGCCGCGACGATGAATCTGGCGCACGGCTCGAAGACCGGCCTCACTAGGTTGAACGTGCACGAGGATGGCGTCATTGAGCACGATGCGCGCGTGGTGCCCGGGTACGAGTTCATTTCCAGCTACGTCCGCGGTCAAGCCACGTTTCGCAAGGGTGAGCAGACATTGGAGGTCTACACAGCGAATCGACGCAAGCTCGAGGAGGCGTTCGGTGTCGACCTCATCTACTTGAACCTTTTCCATCGCAACGCGGTACTCGTTCAGTACAAGATGCTCGAACCTCGGGGTAGCAAGGACGAGCCTACGGATTGGGTCTACAGCGAGGACGACCACCTCCACAAGCAACTGACGACCATGCGCCTATTCCGCCCGCGCGGTAGGAAGCACGACGGCTTTAGACTGAGTAGAGAGGCGTTCTATTTCAAGTTCGTGAGACGGCACGAGCCGGAGGCTTCGAAGAATTTCCTGCTGCCGCTTGGGCACTTCGAGGAGCTCTTGAACGACAAGAAACATCGAACCGCCAAGGGCAACATCCGCGTGGGCTACAAGGGACTCGATGGCAGATACATGCGTCAGACGGCGTTCGTTGACCTGCTGCGGGCAGGCTACATCGGCAGCGACGCGTCGACTACCGAGAACTTGCGCACGCTGATCGCCAGCGTTCTGACCGGGAATGAATCGCTGGTTGTCGCGGTACAGCGCCTTACCCACCCGCACGAGAAAGAGAGCGACGATCAGCGCCGGATGCGCGAATGGGAGGTGGACACCATGCAGCCCCTCTAGCAGCCGACCTTCAGTGCTTTCGGCTGTGCCTAGGGGCAGCTCAATGGAAGCCAGCGTACATTGGACCCACGCAGGCGAGCGACCGGAATCACTGCATACCTGCCGCCGCTAGCGTCGACGAGGTGTGGCACGCTTCTACCGCTTGGGCTGCGTTCTCAACCGCTGATAAGGGGCATTCCCGTGACGCTTGCTATCGGGAACTGATTGGGCACTCATCTACAGCGTAAGTACTGGCTTGGCTGTTCAGCCAAAGCTGGCATTCTTAAACGCCTGCTTATCGTTGGCTGGAGCGAAGAAGATGTCTACCGCGCAAAAAAAAAACGCAGTGCGGCGCCGCTACCATCCCGTACCGACGAGCAATCGTGATTCACCGCTGGCAGATCTTTCATCGCTTCTTCAGCAGAAATAACTTTTCAGGCTCAGCGAGCGAGATCGACTGCAAGTTGTTTGCCTACCCACTTGCGCGCCCCTTGCGAGTGCAAAGCGGTGTTCATCTCTTCTCGAAACACTTGATCGTTTTCTAGGCGAGACAGTTGCAGCCTGAACTGTTGTCCATTGCGCCCAGTTGGATGATAGAAGCCGATAACGGTTCTCAGAGCGGCCATGTAGCCTGATGCGGCATACGCGTCCCGGCCGGCAGCAATAACCGGCCATTCTTGCGGAGCGGCCGCGAATTCTCTGCTCATGAATTTCTGCGAGCAGATCATCCGCGTCTCTTCTGGGGGACTCCGTCCTTCACATTTGGCGACGTCTGTCCAGAGTACAGGACCTCGAACATTGAGGATGTCGAGAAGTCTCTTAAGCATGGTGAAGTAAGGCACATTCTTCACACCGGACTGCCAAGCCATTCGTTGCTGAACGTAGCCAGCGCCGTGTTGTCCGTACAGTTTTTGCTCCCACCGGGCGGCGAACCCGGGGTTCTGTCCAACCACTATGACTCCGCGTGCTGTGTCTAGTACGTCCTCGTGCTGGAGTATTAAGCCTCGGGGAGGACACCCTTCACTGGATCTCACTCCGGAGCACGCCCGATTGCATCGTGACAATTCTTCGGCGATCTGGCCAATCCGTTGGTCGACCAACTGCAGAGAATTTATGCTCATAGGCTTGTAGTATGCACATCAGTGCGCGTAGCGCAACAAGGCTTGGCCCAAGTAACCGGACTATCAGTATCTAGCGCTGTCGATAAGAATAAAAGGAGCAAAAGTGATAACAGAAAAGGAACTGCCTGGTCAGAGAGTGATCCTGCGCGGCAGCAAGGCATTCAGGAAGAATCTGCCTCGCGAAGCCATGTACAAAACTGCCACTTTCTTGGTGGATCATCACTGGGGGAACGCGAGGGAGATGGCAGACGGAATGGGTGTTCTGCTTCTCACCTGGAACCAAGCTTTCTACCGCTATGGGCAGTTTGACTTCGTTAAGCTTGAGCGATGCATCGAGAAGAATATGACGCATCTAGAGAGCCTTCGTACGCGGAACATTTTGGAATTCGGTAAGGTTGATGAGCCTCTCGTCCGAAGGCTCTTCAAAGGTTTTTCTGCCGCGCTGGCGATTCGGAGGGGATCTAAAAAGGGAATGCAGAGTCCCGTTGCAACCGCTAAAGCGCTGCATCTTCTAGCCCCAAGTTTCTTGCCACTCTGGGACCACAAGATCGCACGCGGTTACGGCTGCCACTATGCGAATGATCCCGTCGAAAAGTATCTCGGTTTCCTATGGATGATCAAAGCCATCGCAACTGGCTTGCCGAAAAGTTTGCAAGATGGCGCCGACGGATATAGCGCGATTGAGGTCATCGACGAGTACAACTTTGCTCGTTTCACGAGAGGATGGGTGAATGCCTAACAGTCTCTTCGCGACGACGTAAGAGGGGGTCCTCGAGATTACCGTTACCACGAGTTCAGATAAAACTGAACCAACGACCGATAACTGGGCATGCTCGTGGCTCTCGTTATCGCGAATCGGGACGTGAGACTGAACCAACCACCGATAAATTCGTGTTCTGGTGACCTTCGTTATCGCGAGTTGATCAAGCTCTCACCAACGACGCGGCGCTGTCTCGCTTCTGGGCCAAGGCTAGTCTTTAAACGCCTGCTTCTCGCGAGTTGAGACTTGATGCGGCTCCAACCGCCGATAGTAGTCCGGGATGTCCAGCTCATATAAAGCCTGAACGCATGATCTTCGCTGTCATGGTTTCGAAGAGAGGTACTGCTCGCGCAGTATCACGACACTCTGCACCAGCGCGCGGCTGCTTACGCGTGCTCAGCTACACTTTCTGCTCCTTTTTGAGGTGGGGTACCCATGGAAGCCGAAGCTAGAAATCGCCATTTTGCAGAGATTGCTCACGCGCTTCGGGAAGGCAACGCAGCTGAGCCAATTTCGGTTCGGGAACTGATTGGATGGTTCAATGTCGCGCGAAGAGGGGTGAATGTAAATTGGACCGTGCGGCGCATGCTCGATCAGAGCGGACTGACAACGGTGCCCGATTTCGAGGGTTCGCACATTGATGGGACTGTTCAGTTTGCGCTTGCAGGTGCGCCCCCGTATGAAGCACAAGCACCTGGAGAGGCCGGCCCTCGAGTTGTGGATCTCCCAATGCATCAAGAGATGCAGGTTGCAGTCCAGTTTGTTGGAGGCGCGGGAGTGGAGCCGGCATATAGAGTAAGTCGCCTACTTGATCCGAGATTGCAGCTCGTCACGCTTGGCCCAGACGCTACGTTGGAGGAAGCGGCAACCTTGATGTTGCGGCATGATTTTTCCCAGCTTCCTGTTATGACTAATGAGCGCGATGTTCGAGGCGTTGTTAGCTGGGACAGCCTTGGGCCAGCAATGACACTAGGGCATCCGGCGCCGCGCTTCGTACGCGAATGTATGCGGCCGCAGGTCGAAGTTAGGACGACAGACTCGATTTTTCAAGTAATCAATCGAATCATTGAAAGCTCATACGTATTGGTTCGCGATGAGCGGCGTGTTGTTGTCGGAATCTTAACTACGAGCGATCTTAGTCAACAGTTCCAAGATCTCGCTGAGCCGTTCTTGCTCATTGGTGAGATCGAGAATCACATTCGCGCATTGATCGACGGCAGGTTCACCCAGCAAGAGCTGGAAGCAGTCCGCAACGCGAATGACCCTGGACGTGCAGTGCAGTCTGTTGCTGACCTCACATTGGGTGAGCATTTGCGGCTGATTCAGCAGCCTGGAAACTGGGTGCGGTTGGGGCTCAGGGCTGACCGCGCTGTTTTCGTCAGGGAACTTGAGGTGGTGCGTCAGTTACGAAATGATGTCATGCATTTTGACGCTGATCGCATGACGGAGATGGAGCGAGGTTCTCTTCGAAATTTCGTACAGTTCCTTCACCACCTGAAGGCTCACCAGCCCGCTGCCTTGCAGTAGCAGGAGTTGTCGCCATCGTCACTAAAAAATCGCAGATCTTAGAAGACTGTCTATTGCATTCAGATTGCTCTAAGAGTGGTGGGGAACTCGAGGAATGACATTTGACTATTGAGAAAATTAACTCGCCGGCCATTGAGGTTGATGTTGCGTACTACGACACAGCTGAGGCTCAGAAGTTTAAAAGCTATCCACAGGATTTGCAGAAAGGACTGGCCGAACTGACGTCGGGGCCGGTATCAATATCCACCAGTACGTTCCTGTATTTCTTTTTATTTCACCGCATGGCTCGAGGCATGCCTGGCTATGAGTCTACAGAAGCTGTACGGCGGGACCTGAGCCGCGCAGTAAACGCGATAGACACGGCGTTGATTCACAACGGGGTGTCGTTAGCGTTGCCGAGTCCTCAAACCAGACCACCAAATGACGTTGCGGAACATTTGGGAGAAGCTGTCGGTTTGGCCGTTGCCAGCAAACTTCATGGCCTGACAGAAGCTGACTGGCAACGTTTAGAGGTAAAGGGCTTTGGAAAAAACAAGAAACTGACCCCGAGTTTCGACTATCAACTCGCGGCGGAGGAAAACCGATTTGTTCAGGTGGAGACCAAGGGCAGTGTAGTAGACCGCAATCAACTTAAGGCATCTGTCGTCTCACTACACAAGGCCAACATCACAAAGAAGAAAGTTAAGTTATCGACTCTCCCTAGTGATGCCGAAGATCCCTATCCTGCCGATGTTCGATACGGGACTATTACGACGGTTGATGGAAGGATCGACTCGCGCTTGCGATGCTGGCTTGTCGATCCACCGGCCGAGGGTTTGCCAATCGAGCCGCGTGCCTACAAGCTCCTCTCGAGAATGACATTTCTCGCGAGATGGCTGGGCCTTGTTAGCCCTCGGTCTCAGCTTACGTCCGCGTTGGCGAGTCGGCTCAATGCGCTACTCGCTTTGAATGATCCTTTGGACTTGGACTCGGTTCCATTGGTACGAGGAAGTGGCGAGGAGTTCAAGTTCTTTCTATCTTCTGCAAATTCGGATCACTACACCTTCTTTGGTGGTAGGTCTAGACTGCTGGGATTCCCGGGCGGTGGCTTAGCGATCGTGCTGAGCGAAAAGAGTATCGCATTTATTGGAATTAACCAGAATCTATTGCCTCTAGCGGCCGACCAGCGCTTTGACGAGATTCTGGAGTACGGCGCAACGTCCACAACTGAGCGGTGGCCGATTGAGTTGGTTCTTCGGCACGACGAGGCGTCAAGGCTTGGCGTTGATTCTGTCCCGTGGGAGGAGATGGATCGCGGACATGTCAAGTTGCGTACTGAAGGAAACTTTCACTTTATCCGATCAGGGCTAGTATTTGGCATTTTGGATCCTAGGGTCTGAATTGTCTTAATTTTACATAAGTTGCTGGTGCCAATTGATCTGCCGAGATTTTGGTTTTTGCGAATGCGGGTTCTTTGCGAGTTGAGACCTGGGGCGGTTCCAGTCGCCGATAAGGGGTATGCGTCCGCCCAACACATATTGAATCCCCCAGGCGGCTGGGCCAGCATGGTGTGCACCAGACCAATAGGTGGACACCATCAAAGACTCCAAGCGACTCATTCGGCGGCGCCATGATGCCGCCCTCAAGGCTCAAGTTCTGGCCGAATGCGCCAAGCCCGACGCTTCGGTGGCCGGCATCGCGCTGGCCCATGGCCTGAACGCCAACCTGGTGCACAAGTGGCGCCGGATGGCTGCGGGGCCATCAACGCAGAAGCCGGTTGTGAACCCGATCCCCGCTCACTCGTTCATCGCGTTGCCGGTTGCGCCTCCCGCGGTTACGCCCGCCCAAGAACTGGTCATCGAACTGCGTCGAGGCACGCTCATGGTCAAGGCCACATGGCCCATCACCGCTGCCGCCGAGTGCGCGGCCTGGATGCGCGACTTGTGATCCGCATCGATGCGGTGTGGCTTGCGGCCGAGCCCTTGGACATGCGCGCCGGCACCGACACCGCGTTGGCGCGCGTCGTGCAAGTCTTCGGATCGGCCAAGCCTCATCACGCCTACCTGTTCTCCAACCGAAGGGCCAACCGCATGAAGGTCCTTGTGCATGACGGCATCGGGATCTGGCTATGCGCTCGCCGACTCCATCAGGGCCGCTTCCTCTGGGCCAACACCGCCCTGGGGGCGCAGATGGCTCTGTCTCGTGAACAGCTCGACGCGCTCGTGCTCGGGCTACCGTGGCAGCGCCTGGGTAATGGAGGCGCCATCACCATGGCGTGAGCGGGAGGTGGTCCCGCAGCAATTGGGGCGTTTGCGAATGGCCCTTGCCGCGGAGTTCGGCACACTGGCGTCCATGCTCACCAGCGAACAACTCCAGGGACTCGGCGAGGCCGAGCTGCGCGCGCTGGCGCAGGGGTTGCTAGCCCAGATCACGGAGCGCGATGGCTTGATCGCCGAGCGGGATGCCGAGATCGCGCTCAGGCAAGCCCAGCTCACGCAGGCCGACGGCGAGATCCTGATGAAGGATCGCAAGCTCGTCTGGAGCGAAGCACGCATAGACCAACTCACCCACGAGATCGCGGTGCTCAAGCGCTGGAAGTTCGGTGCCCGCAGCGAGCAACTCGACGCCACGCAGAAGAGCCTGCTCGACGAGACCGTCGACGCCGACATTGCTGCCATCGAACTGGAACTCGAGCTGTTTAGAACGAAGCCGCTGCCCTCGGCGCCGCAGCACCCAAAGCGGGCACCGCTGCCTGCTCACCTGCCGCGCACGTCGTTCCATCACGAACCCGCCTGCACCACCTGCAGGTGCGGCTGCGAGCTCAAGCGCATAGGCGAGGACGTGAGCGAGAAGCTCGACTACACGCCTGGTGTGTTCACGGTGGAGCGCCATGTTCGGGGCAAATGGGCCTGCGCGAAGTGCGTGACCCTGATCCAGGCGCCGGTGCCCGCACAAGTCATCGATAAGGGCATGCCGACCGCCGGCTTGCTGGCCCAAGTGCTGGTGGTGAAGTACGCCGACCACATGCCCCTGTACCGCCAGGAGAGCATCTTCGCGCGGGCAGGCATGCCGCTGGCGCGCTCCACGCTGGCCGAATGGGTGGGCGTATGCGGCGTGCAGCTGCAGCCGCTGGTCGACGCGCTCAAGCAAGGAGATCCTGAGCCACAGCGTGCTGCACGCCGACGAGACGCCGGTGGCGATGCTCACGCCGGGCAAGAAGAAGACGCACAAGGCCTACCTGTGGGCATACTGCCCCGGTGTCTTTGAGGACCTCCGGGCCGTCGTCTATGACTTCGCGGACAGCCGCGCCGGCGAGCACGCTCGGGCCTTCCTGCAGCAGGGCAGCGAGCCGTGGATCGGCAAGCTGGTGTGCGACGACTACGCTGGATACAAGGCCAGCTTCACACAGGGCGTCACCGAGATTGGCTGCGCTGCGCACGCGCGGCGCAAGTTCTTCGAGCTTCAGGCGAGCACCAAGAGTGCCGTGGCTAAGCAGGCGATGAAGTTCTTCGGTGAGCTCTACGAGATCGAGCGCGAGGTGCACGGCTTGACCATGCAGCAACGCTTGGCGATCCGCCAACACAAGGCCAGGCCCGTGGCCGATGCGCTGCACGCATGGATGGTCGCGCACCGCCTTCGCGCGACCGATGGCACGGCGCTGGCCCGCGCGCTGGACTACAGCCTGAAGCGATGGACCGCGCTCACGCGCTACATCGACGATGGGCAATTGCCGATCGACAACAACTGGGTGGAGAACCAGATCCGCCCGATCGCTCTCGGGCGCTCGAACTGGTTGTTCGCGGGCTCGCTGCGGGCGGGGCAACGCGCGGCCGCGGTGATGAGCTTGATCCAGTCGGCCAAGCTGAACGGGCTCGATCCGTACGCGTACTTAAAGGACGTCCTGCAGCGCCTGCCCACGCACAAAGCGCGTCTCGTGGGGGAGTTGCTGCCGCATCGCTGGACGCCAGGCTAGACCGCCGAGAGGGAAGGCCTCAACTCTGACATATCTCTCCAGAATCCAGTCGCAATCGAAAGGACTTCCAGCCTCCTGGAGGGTCCCACTCAGCATCGCCAAAGATCTCACCGTCTTGGACTCGGTGAATGACGACACCATCGATTCCAAGCCCTGACCTCCGCCACAAGAGTTGGCCAGCGCCGTCGAAGCGCAGCAACTCTGAAGCCGATGCGACCAGCACCGACGAACCAAGATTGGGCGACTCAAGATCCAAAGTCGTGAATACATGGCCGAAGTAGCCATCGAGCGAGTGCGATGCCAAGCTCGCCGTCTTGGGCGAGAACACCGCAACTTGCTGACCGTAGCCGATGTAAACCAGTTCGCCGATGCAGCGTACGTCTTGAAAGCAAGATTGGCCAACGCTTGCGAACAAATCGACTCGCCATCGAACCCCCGATCCCACGCTGATCCCGACTGCCATGACCACACGTTCCGTTGATCCAGAAGGGTTCCCGAGTACGACGCAACCGGCGTCCTGCCAGTTGCTGATGTCCTCGGTGGCAATGAAGGTCGCTTGCAGGCTCATTCGCATCAGTCTAATGGGGCAGGTCGGCTGGTCCGTCAACACGGATTGCTCGGACGCTTACGATAAGGGGGTATTGACGTGCCTTTGGTTATCGACGGTTGGGCCCATGGCGTCTGGCTTTGTGCGTCACCGGGCAGGCGCATGGCCCCAGCGCCCGCGCCGGAATCGCCGCCAACTGCGTCGCGCAGTCCTCATCTCGAGCGGCGGCATACATCGGGGTGCGGGATGGTCACACCCTAGCGAAGTCAGTACGCCCTTTTGCTATCGCCGATCATCCAAAGCAGTTTGTCCACAATCCTGATGTCGTACTGGTACTGCTCCTTGTATTGGCGGCGCAATTCAGTGAGTGCGGGTGTATTGACGGCCAGCAGCTTGCGGACCAAACCCTGGTATCGCATATACGCCGCGACGGCGGAATCAATGTCGGCGAGCTCTCTGATCATCGGCGCTGCACCGATCCGCTCAGTGCTTCCGAGGTCAGGGTCAACGCATTGAAGGGTCACCAGTGCGCGATGAACGAATGCGTCGTAGATGACGATGTCGTGGGGATACAGGCACCAAAGCAGCTTGGACGTCGCCGACATCCAACTCCGCGGCTTTACCTTGAAGAGCGCGATGAGTAGTTCTCGATATAGGTCGGCGACAATTGTGTCGTTGATGCGAGTGGCGCGGTGGTGTTGCTGTGCGAAAGTAAGAAATCGCTTCGCGATCTTGTTGCGAGAATCGCCCTCGATACCTTGGAAGAGGCCATAGTTTCTCATCCACTTCTTAACAAGTTCATGATCGGCCCCGTTCATGCGTAGCATATCGACCATGAGTGGATCCCCGTCAATCTGTCGCTGCATATCACACGCGATGGGGTACTTCTCCTCCAGGTATTTCTTGAAGCTCATAGGACCTTCCTAGTTGTTGGGGCGCGCGGGCTACGAGCACCACATCGATGATGATAGGTAACTGAATCCGCCTGCTAGCACTTGGAATCGGGGGTGTAGCGCAGCAACTATCTGTAATGAGGCACTCTTGTGACCCTCTCTATCGCTAGTTCAGACCAAGGCGGAACCAGCCAGCAGCTTCGCATCTGTGAAGCTCCCGTTATCGGCAAATGATCATGGAGAGAGGGGAGGTTGCTGCTAGCCACGCGCAGCGTTCTTCAGGCATTGGTCGCGCGGATCTTCCCCACCTTGCCAATAATCAGTTTGCAACGACGCCAGCCAGGCACGCTGGTTTTTCGGCGGCTGGGAGGTTTCGTGCCATGAACTTTGCCAATTCATGCATGCCATGTGCGTGCACTGAGCCAGAGGGCAATAGCGTCCGGAATGTCCAGTCATCGAGGTAGCGGATATCGATCCACTTTTGACCCTGATTGCGCTCATCGCCTGGATTCCCGAAGTGCACAAGCGATCGAAGACTGGCGAGCACCTCACCGCGCTTGTAGATTCGATAGATTGTGAGTCCTTTGGCCTGCTCTTGGAAGTTCGGCGAGTCCCTCTTGCCCGAAACGGGTGAGGGGTCGAAGGCATAGACTTCTTTAACGATCGGCACGTCGCTCGACGCCTCTAGTGAATATGCGAATCGCTGCGACAAGCCTCCTCCGAGCGAGTGGCCGGTCGAAACAATCCGCGCCTCATTGAGCCATTTCCAACCATCCTCGTCACGTCGATTCTTGTACGCTTTGACGAACACCGGCACGAAGATGTCCGTCAGGACCGTGTACTCGTCTCGACGCTCAGAGTCGAAGAATCGCAAAGACCATCGAAGGTTTGCCTTCCAGTCGTCGGAGCTAGATGCAGCAGTACCACCGAACGCTACGACGACCTGCCGGGTCTGCTCGTTGGACCAAACTTCAGCGCGAAGGTGCACTTCCCGCATCTTCTGCGCTGCTTCTGCGTACTGCTCATTCAACTGCGGTCTGAGCGACGGGAGGTCAGCCCATTGCACCCATCCGCGTTGGGTGAGAAAGGCGTGGGGCTCCGGACAGGTCGGGCTGCTATCGAGTGGCTTCCGCTTGGGATCGTCCGAGTCCTGGTAAGCAGCAACTGCGGACCAAGCGTACGGCCAGTGCATCGCCGAAGCATCACCAACGCTCTTCCAAAGTTCCAGCTTACCGCCGGCTTCACGCCGATAGACATCGTTAGGTGTTTGGTTGAAGCTTGCACAGCCGGATAGAGATACTAGACAGCTGGCCAATGCAGTAACGCCCACGGAGAGCAGGCTAAAGTGCATGGGCGAACTCTCCCGGTCTCTTGGGAACATCGCAGGCTCGACATGAGCCACTTTCACATCTCGAATTACCATCAATTACCTTTTGGCTGCATATCGACCTTTTCGTTAGAAAGATGCGGAAAATTACGACCTACGAGGGCGATCTTCGACTCGTCTTGCCTCCGCTCTGTCCCTCGCCAGGCAGCATGCGGAGCGCAGGAAGCGCCAACTCATCATGTGCATCTCGCTCACGCGCTGAGCGCAAGTGTCCAAGTTTCGCCATCGATCACTCGCTTACGTGGCGGCATGTGTAGTTGCGAGAGGTTGAGTCTTTACGGCTTGCGGCGTGATTTCCATAAGCCCCAGTTGCATCGCAGCGCGCCGACAGTGACCGAAGTACGCAAGGAAGCACCTGATGAAGTCGCTTCGAACAGGCTCCAGTTGGCCGCCGGATACGGTACCGCAAAGCGGTTCTCGTGGACGTCACCGCTCAGGAGCAGGATACGATGGTCCCGAGCGAGTTCCAGCATCTTGTCGTGCTCAGCCTGACCCGACATCCGTGTTTCGCCGTGGCGTGCTTCAAAGACCGATCCACTGGCAACAATGTGCACGGTCTTTGTTGGCGAGGAAAAAATGGACGACGCCAACTTGCTCATTTGCGCTGGGCCTAACACCGCAGCTTCACCGCCACCGGTCTTGCAGCTTCTTCCGTCGGTAAGGTGAAATCGCGACGGATTGGCTGCGTCGCCGACGTCGATCATCCGGTAGCCTCGCTCCTTGATATCGGAACGCCAGGGGTCTGCAGGTCCGGGAAAGGTTGTGGGATCGTGCACATCCAACGCATCACGGTAGGCTTGGAATGCTGCCAGTGTTGAAGGAATGAGGTGCTTCAATGAATTTTGCTTCCCCACCTGCGCGCCGCAGGCACCGTTCCAGAGAAGGTCGTAGTCCTCCCGGATCGGGTCAATTCGTAGCTCGCGAAGGCGAACCAAGTTAGCGGACTGAGGCTGAGTCAACTGATCCCGAAGGCGCCCCGTGGCATGTCTTGCAAAGGTGTCGGCGCCCATTGCCTTGACTGCAGACATGCTCGACCCATCCGCATCGTAGTACGCTGAGTCGCCCAGTAGCAAGAGGTGATCGGGCAGTGGGTTGGCCGCTGCGATCTGACCCCCGGTGGGCTGTTGCTTGCAGGAGGTGAAGGCAACTCGCATAGTGCGTCAACTTCATTCGATAGGAGACGAATGCTAGGACGCTTCGGGGGCGCTTGTACCTCCCTTGTTCGTGGGAGGCCGCCAAATAGCTAGTCGGCGATAACTGGGTGTTTCCGCGCCTATGGTTATCGCCGGTTGGGCGACCCGCCTCATCGTTGGCGCGAAAGTAGTTTGTATCGGAGCCGCTTCGATAGGCAGGGTATGGCTCGACAAGCCGACAAGCCGACAAGCCGACAAGCGGAATGTCGCGCGTGCTAGGCGGCTGCTTCTGGCTGACTGCGGTGAATTGTCGTCTCAGCAATGAGTGACTGCATTCCCCGCTAGCGGACGTCAGTTGTCGGCGCGAGAACTGCGGCCACGGTACTCTATGGGTGATTGGCTCTGCTTTCTGGCAACTTGACCGCGCAGGAATTCAGAAGGAGTTGTTGCCATCGATGGAAGCCAAAAAACTCAGGCATATCGTGCGTCTGCAAGTGGCGCTGGCTGCTCGGCGAGGCGGGCGGCACTGGTGTTGCAACGCGGCCTGTGCCGGAGCCCGCTTACGGACGCTTTTGCCTAGGCGCCAAGCTTCGTTCATGATCGCTAATCATGATCCATGAATCTCATTACTGGAAAGACGACCTCATCAAGTCCGCCGCTTCGCTCGAGCGTCGTCTAAAGCAACAGCGCTGGTACGACGGAACGTTCGCGGACGTCGAGAAGAAGGTCATGCTCGGGTTCTACGCCATCCGCAAGTTGACCGAGGCACACAAGATCGATGACAAAACGTCAGGTCAGAGCCTCTCAGTGATCGTATTTCCGTCGGCTGGCAAGCTGGTGACACGGAACAACCGGCATCGATGGTGGGAGCTCTACGATCTGGAAGACCCGCGCAAGACAAAGATGCAGCTGCTCCCGGTGTGCCACCAGTTCGTTCACAGCTACGTCTTCAGCTGCGCATTCGACGAGGAACGCGTTCTGGAATCGGTGCTTGTGTCGTCCGACCGCGAGCGCAACCGCATGCTGTTTGGCGTGCCGGTCGGCGAGGTGATTCGCGTGTTCAAGAGTGTCGGAGAAAACTACCCGAACTCCTACCGTTCCTCGTTCAGCGAGGCGAAGCGCGATTACGACGTCATCATCAAGACGGAGAAGCGAGGCGAGATCTCGATTCGCGGATGACGCACCGCGAACCAAGCCTTGACGAGATCGCTTGCGCTGCCAAGAACGAACGAACCAGATATGCCGACCGTCGTAGCGTTTACGGGGCGGGGACGTAGCAAATAAAACGAAGCACTCAATGACATACCGCCTTTGCCGCACGCTGCTTGTGAATGCCGGCACCAATCAACGAGTCCCCAGCGCCCGAATCACGGCCGTCGATCCGCGCGGTGGCGCGGCCGTGCTCGGAGACAACGGCGTTGGCAAGACCAGCACGCTGCAGATCGTGCCACTGTTCTTCGGTCATCCACCAAGTCAGATTGTCTCGGCGGGCCAGGGCAATCTGCCGATGATCCGGTTCTTGCTCCCGACTGACGCGAGCGCCATCGCCTTCGAGTATCAGCGTGGCCCGAACGAGGCGGACATGCGGCTCGCGGTCATCCGCCGTCGCGCCGACGATCCCGATACGCCGTTCTATCGCTTCTACACCTGCGGATTCATCAAGGAGCTGTTCGTGCGCGACGGACGCTTCCTGAGCGACGACGAGACCCAGTTGCGCGCCACCGAGCTCGACATCCAGACCAGCAGCAAGCTCAGCACCGCGGAATACAGGAGCGTCATCCTGCGTGTGCCCTCCAACACCAAAGAGAGGGATCGGCTGCGACGCTTCAGCCTGGAGTGGTCGTATGGCCCTAAGCCGCTGGACAACCTGGATCGTCTCGTCGCCGCCATGGTGAAGAAGCATGTCAAGTTCTCCGACATCGTGCAGGTGGCCGTGGGCCTCGCGCAGCAGGACATTGGACAGGGCTCTGAGCGGTCCCGGCTCGTCTTTCGACAGGGCAGGGCGCCGATCGAGCGTTGGATGCGCAACCGGGATGCCGTAGCCGAAGCGTTCAAGCTCGAAGGTCAAATCGGAGATCTCGGTCTCGACCTGAAGGAACACCGAGCCGCAGAATCGAGATTTCGTGCGCGACGTGCGGACGTGGAGTTCATCAGGCAGGCGAGAGCTGCTGAGCGCGTGGAAGTGGTGCGTACCATCGAGTCCTTGGAGGTGAAGCGGAAGTCCGACCTCGAGCGGGAGGAATTCGAGCGCAACGAAATCTCTGAGGCGAGCAAGGCGGCCACCAAGCTCAGCATCGATTCCAAGGAAGCGTACGACGAAGCCGCGGCCATGGCCGAGCTCTTCGAGAAGGAACGTGCCGGCTACTGGGAATCCCGGATCGAGGAACTGCCCACGCTGCGCCTGAGCCGGCAGAACGCAATGCGCCAAGCCGAGGCCGCGGAGGCGGCGCACGCGTCTGCCACGTCCCGCTATGAGGCGCTGGAGCAGGAACTGCGCACGCGCACAGCCGCCCGTAGCCTCGAGGTCGAAACGAGCAAGCAGCCCCACCGGGATCGACTGGCCCAGGCGCTTGCCCAGATCAACGCGGCGGAAGAGGGCGCAAAAACGCAGGCGACCGCGCTGCGCGATGCCCAGCGCGAGACACTGAACGCCGCCAAGGAGCCGCTGCACGAGCAGCGCGGGGCTTGGCAGAGCCGCGTCCGAGAGCCTGCCGCTTCGCCGGAGGCACTCAAAAAACTGCAGGAGGCCAATGAGAGGCGCCACCGGCACACCGATAACCGATCGGCGATCGTCCACTCTCTGGCGGCAGCCAAAGCGAAAGACCTGGAAGCCAAACGCAGCGGCACTCAGCTCGACGGCGAGATCCGCGCCGAGCAAACCCGCCTGCAGGAGCTGATCGCCGCGGCCGACGAAGCGCGCCTGCGGTTGAACCCGCAGCCTGGCTCGCTCCTGGCCAAGTTGCGCGGCCACGCCGACGAGGCCTGGCGCCGCGACCTGGCTAAGGTCATCGATGTTTCTCTGCTGCACCGGGAGGACCTTGACCCCCATTTCATGGAGGAGGGTTCTCGCACGCTCTATGGCTGGGGCCTGCGTACATCGGCCATCGCGTCGCCCGAATGGGTGCACAACGAATCGGCAAAGCGGCTCGCGGAGGAGGCCGAAGCCCGCGTGGGCGCTTCCCGCGCCCACCTGGAGATGCTGCAGGCGCGGGTCGCGACCGTTTCACGGGCCCAGAAGGAAGCGGAGCTCGCAGTTCAGGTCGCCGAATCGGGCTTGTCGATACACGATGCCAAGACCGAGGAGATCACCGCCGGCTTCGAACGGGCCACCCACCGCGTCGAGTCCGAGCGCAGCGGTTCGAAGACAACGGCACAGGCCGAACTCGATCGCCTGGCGTCCGAGCTGCGTGCCATCGAGCAGCAGCTGGTCGGCCTCAACAACTCCTACGCGAAAGACCTCGAGCAGATCCGCCAGGCGCACCAGGCACAGCGCAAAGAGGCGCAGGAGGCGCACGATGCGTCGATTTCCGTGATCGATGAATCGCTCAAGAGCCTGGCGACTGACGCGGACAGACAGGCGAAGGAGATTAATGCGCAGCTCGCTGAGCACCTTTCCGATCAAGGTGTCGATCCAGAGCGACTCTTTGCGCTCAAGAACGACGCCGCCGTCATCAGCCAGCAGGTGGATGAGCTGGAAGCCAAAGAGAGCCTGGTGGGCCGCTGGAGGAAGTGGCAGGCCGCCGGCGGCTCCGTGCGCGTGCAGCAGCTGCAGGCGGCAGCCAGGCGGGATCATGAAGCGGCACGCTCTGCGGCCGATAAGCTGGCCAGGTTCGACCAGGCCGCGGGCGAGGCGAAGCGAGCTCACGAAGAGCTCGCGAGTGCGAAAGAGAAGCGCCGCGAAGACATCGACGATGAGCTGGCGACCCTCGAAGGCTTGGACGACGAGTTCGGGTCCTACCAGGCTGTGGGCGTGTCTGCGATCGACCCGAACACCACTGCGCGCGAGCTTCGGGGCAGGGTGCACGCCGAACTGCAAGGCATCACCAAGCTCGAGACCGTGATCACTTCGACGACGGGCAGGTTGTTGACCGCGATGACCGCCAAGGACTCAGCCGTGCGCGACCTGCTCGAAGCGAGCATGACCGGAACGGGGGAGGACCCTATCGCCCGTGCGCAGGAGCTCGTGACGGCGTATCGCTTGATTGGCCCGCAAGTCGCGACGGACGTCAATCGCACGCTGTCCGCCTTGCTGGCCAACATCGGGGCCTTCCGCAAGGCGATCACGAACTTCGAGCACGAGGTGAAGGTGTTCAACGAGCGGCTGCGGGCCGGCCTCAGTGCGGTCCGTTTCGCGCGCATCAAGGACCTGCGGGTCGACCTGGTGACGAACTTCGACACCCTGGGCTTCTACAAGAAGCTTCAGCGCATGGATGAGGTGGCGCGCCAGCACGCAAGCGAGTATGGCAAGGACGCGTCGCGCGACCTGCCTTCGGACGACGTCACCCAGGCGATCGGCGCATTCCTGAGTGTCCTCGGCAGCGACGGCGCGCTGGAGGTCAACCTGGCGTCGCACATTAACCTGCGCGGTAGCGTCACCGACAACGGCGTGCCGAAGGTGTTCATGCGCGAGAGCGAGTTCGAAAGCATCTCGTCCACCGGGCTCACGACCCTCATCAAGGTTACCTTGATGACCGGGTTGCTCAACACCATCCGCGACAACGAGACGGTCTATATCCCCTGGGTCACGGACGAAGTCGGGACCATCGACGGTGGCAATTTCGTGGCGCTGATGCAGATGCTGCGGGACAACTGGATCGACGTGATGACCGCTTCGCCCGACCTGGGCCCTACCCAGCATGCGCTGTTCGCCCGGCGTTACCTCTTTGAGGACAAGGGTCGTGTCCGTGAATACGTGCCCGCCGGGAGCCTGCGCCCATCACAGGCCGTCGACAACACCAGCATCAACGCCGGTGGGGACATCGAGGTGATGCAATGAATGCCGGTGTTCTGAGACTTCTCTGGGACGGCGAGTACATCTGTCCGGTGCGGTACCCGCTCGAGTACGAAATCCTCAGCGAAGCAACGGAGCAGGAGGAGGTGGGCGCCTGGCTTCTGCACGCCAACCTGCGCCTTGCCCGCCTGGGCGAAGAGGGAGCCTTCTTCATGGCGCCCGATGTGATCGGCGCTGCGGACATCACGCGCATCAAGGGCGAGTTGGCCAAGTTTCGCGATACGTACGGACCGGCCGTGCTCCTGCTGGACTTCATCCGGCAGAGCGACGTTGGCGCAAGACTGCTTGTCCCTGGCGAGTACATCGTCCTCTATGAACTGGAGAGAGCGGTCTCTCAATCGAGTGTGCTGGAGACTCAGCTCAAGTCGCTGATTGGCGTCATCAGCAATGCCGCGCAGCGCAACAGCAACCATGAGAACCTGCGTCGGTTGCTCGAGCATCTGATGCGCGACGGCTACGTCGTGATGGCCAACAAGGACACGGGGGCATACCAGGTCACAGGCAAGATCGACCAGCTGTATGCGGTGCTGCAGTTCCTCGACGAGAACAAGGTCGTTCCGGATCAGGAGGTCGACGATCTGGATGAGGGCGCGCAGCATGAGATGCCTATACACACCGACCCGAAGGAGGACGGCGCGTGACCGAACGTGGTGATCAGGTCCAACGGCTTCTAGCTGGACTGGCGAAGCACGCCGACCTCGTCGCCGAGGCCTACGAAGGTTCAATCTCTGGTGGCGACCGCCAACGCAATTCGGCGATCGAAGCACTGTTCAACCTGAGCGTGTTGATGGCCTACGACGAGGACGAGTATCGGCTCAACCCACGCATTCGTGAGTTCATCTCCGATCACTTTTCCAGCTACCAGGTGCTGCAGGCGCTGAGACGCGTGTCGGGCACCATGCACCAGGCGCGCGAGCAATGGGGCGAGCTTCGCCGGCTCAAGGCCAGCGGCAGCGTGAGGGATCAGGCCCGGGTGGAGAAGGCCCTGGATGAATCGATCGTCGAGATTGCGTATTCCATCGAGCAGAACCTGGCGATGCTGCACTCCCTGATTTCGACTCAGTACGGAAACGTGGACGATCTGGCGTCGAAGCTGCGCCAGAACCGGTTTTACGCGCGCCAGGTGGACATGTTCCTGCGTGACGTGGAGTCCATCGACGCCTTCGTTGAGGTGGTGTCGAACGAGGCCATCGCGGCCGGTCTTCCATACGTGCGAAACGTGGTGACGCGGCGCCTTGGCGCCAAGCGGCTGAGCTGGACGTCCCAGATCAAGGATGCGCAGGCCGCGATCAGCAAACGGCTGTTCGAGGCGCGGCTCATGGAGCAGCAGCTGCGGCGTCTTTCCCGATTTGCACTCTGGATCGGCCGCAACAAGACCATGGATGGCTGGGACGTGGAGGTCGACGAGAAGATTCACCATGCGGTCGTGGGCTCACTGTCGCTGGGCTTCCGGCCTCAGCCAGATGTCTCCGATCCAGACCCGGTCACGACGGAAGGTGTGATGGCGGCCATCGCCCGGTTGCCCGCGTTGCCGTCGGTCGCACCAGTGCAGCAGGAGGCGAGCCTCCAGATCCTCATCGAGGACGAAGAGCATGTGGAGTTCACACTGAGTGCCGAACATGCCGCGCTGGAGGACTTGGCCCTCGCAGTCGCGAAAGCGCGCGAGCCAATTTCCCTGCTCACTTTCAAGCGGGAGCGGCACTCGCTGGTGGACACGAGTGACGCGGCCTGGATGGTGTTCGCGTGCGCCCAGCTCAGGATGCGCAAGTTTCAGCTGGATTTCGTGGAGGCCCTAGAAGAGGATCCTTTCCCGATCAACGAACACTTCCACGATGTGCGCGTGCGAGCGCCACTGGTAACGGCCTCTTTGGCAGGGCTTGCTCTGTCATGACGTTCACGTCGCAGCAGATCTCCTTCCTGCAGCGTCTCGTCGCCGTGGCGCCTGCCTCGACCCGCAGCGGCCCGACGGCGCTTTTTTTCAGCGAGCACTACAGCATTGGAGCGCCGGTCGGCAGGGATGTGACCTACAGCCCACAGCACCATGCGATGGCCGCGAAGCTTTTGCAGGCCCATCAGCTCCCGGTGGTCAAGCTCGCAGAGGGAGCCAGCCGCGCCGAGGCGGCGGCATTCGGTGGCATGTCCGAGAAGCACTTCAGCGCCGCGCCTCGCGCGCGATCGGTTTCGGTCCGCTGCATCGGAAACTGCACCCTCGACGGCCGCAGCCTCTACACGCCCGATGGAACTCACCTGGTGGCGACGCTCGAGCAGGCTCGTGCCCTCGCCTGCGATGAGATCATGGTCGTCGAGAACTTCGAGACCTTCCGCCAGATCATGTCCTACCGCTGGATTCGATGGGTCGGCGCCGGGACGCTGGTGGTCTACCGCGGCGATCCGGAGAGCCCCAACGAGGATGCGGCGGCTCTTGTGCGGGAGCGGACTGAGCCCGTGAGAGGCTTCTACGACTTCGATCCGGCCGGGCTCATCATGGCCAGAGCCATCCCGGCCGACAGGTTCCGGGGCCTTGTGCTTCCCGGGCGCGACTGGCTGAGGGCCGCCGCCAACACGCCGCATGGACGCCAACTCTACGACAAGCAACTGCGTGCGTTTGGCGCCGCACTGGACGACGTCAGCGACGCGTTCATCCGGCAGAACTGGGTGTTCATGAAGTCTCTCGCCAGCGCGGTAGCGCAGGAACGAATGCTGAATGCGTCGGATTGAGTCAGCACGAGCAGCGGTTCCGGAATGTTCTGCTGAGCCGCCACCGACGAGGCGGCTCTTACTGAGCAAGGTTTTTTCGAACGTACTTCGCTTGCCCGCCGGGAATTGAGGCCCGCTGCAGCAGTTCTCTTGCTTCTAAGTCAGCCTCTTTCAAGTCAAAATGAATTCTTCGGTGACTGCGAGCGATGAGACGATGAGAAAAGCCCAGGCTCCTTCCCCCTTTCCAACGGCGCGTCCCCAGCGAATGCCCGCATCTGTAACCCGTGCCCGGCTGCCGGAACCGGCACCTGCGCGGAGCCTATCGGCATTGCGCATCGGCGCGCAAATCAGGGCGCTTCGTATGGCGGTAGGGACCTCTGCTGGCGCGTTGGCCCAAACGTCGGGAATCTCCGCCTCGATGCTCTCGCGCATAGAGCGCGGTCTGGTTTCGCCGTCGGTGGAGACCTTGGACCGAGTCGCGCAGGGCTTGCATGTGCCGATCTCTCGCTTTTTCGGGGATCAGGCGCGGCGCACGGACTTCTGCCACGTGCCCGCCGGCCAGGGCGTGGTGGTCGATCGCATCGGGGCCGTCGCGGACTACCGGTATGAGCTGCTGGGACACCTGCTATCGGGGAATCTGTTCGCCGAGCCTTACTTGGTCACGCTTCTGCCGGATGCAGAAGCCTACGTGACCTTCCAGCATCCAGGTCTGAAGTTTCTCTACTTTCTGTCTGGGGAGGTCATCTACCGCTACGGCACCAAGGTGATCGAGGTGAAGGCTGGGGACTCGTTACTGTTCGATGCGACGGCCTTGCACGGCATCGAGGCCATACAGGCACAGCCAGTCTCCTACTTGTCGGTGGTTTTCACGCTGCGTGAATGATTTCGGCCGATGCGCAACTGATAGCTCGCGCACATCGTTTTTTTCAAGCTTTTGGGCATTGATGGAAGCTGTGGTTGTCGCGAATTCGACCGAATGGATCGGATGCGTCTCGGGTGTGAGATTGAGCGGTCAGCGGACGCGATGCATGCCCGCCGTGGGCTTACGCAAGTTCGCGCCTTGAAGCAGGCCAAGCCCCGCCGCTACATGGCGACAGAAGGGCTCATTTCAGTCGAGAGGCGGAGTGCACTCGTGCGCTTTGTTGACCTGGTCTGTTGTACAGATTCCACTTGCCCCGGATCAATGTAATTCGTACGACCTACATCCTAAAAAGATGCGCTACGCCCTGTCGTAATCCGTGAAGAAATGCCGCGCGCCTTAATCGGTCGCCCAGCATAATCGCGCGCCTCGCCGAAGCATCTTGTCACAAAGAGCAGCGCGGGCAGCCAACTATCAGGGAGCGACCGAACATGAACCGCCATTTGCACCGCATCGTCTTCAATGCCGCCAGAGGCATGCGGATGGTGGTTCAAGAGACGGCCACCAGCACTGGCAAAGGGAAGTCCAAGACAACCGGTAGCGCCAGTGGCGCGGCGTCAGCGGCTGCCGCCGCGGTCGCACTCTTTGGCTTGCTGGGTGCATCGCCGGGGCAGGCCCAGATCGTCGGCGCGCCCAACGTTCCCGGCAGCCTGCGCCCCACCGTGCTGGTGGCGCCCAACGGCGTGCCGCTGATCAACATACAGACGCCTTCGGCCGCAGGCGTTTCGCGCAACATCTACAACCAGCTCAACGTCGGACCCAACGGCGCGATCTTCAACAACAGCCGCACGAATGTGCAGACGCAGCTCGGCGGCATCGTTCAGGGCAATCCGTACTTGGCTGGGGGACCGGCGCGCATCATCCTGAACGAAGTCAACGGCGGCAACGTGAGCCAGCTGCGCGGCTACATGGAGGTTGCTGGGCAGCGCGCGGAAATCATCATCGCGAACCCGGCCGGCATCAACGTGGACGGCGCAGGCTTCATCAACGCGAGCCGCGCCACCCTGACCACGGGCACCCCGCAGCTCAATGCGCTCGGTGGCCTCGACAGCTTCCTCGTGCGCGGCGGGACCATCACCATCAACGGTGCGGGTCTCGATGCGAGCAAGACCGACTATGCGGCGATCCTCGCGCGGGCCGTGGAGGCCAATGCGGGCATCTGGGCCAGTGAACTGAAAGTCGTGACCGGCGCCAACCAGGTCTCGGCTGATCACAGCCAGATCAGCCCGACTGCTGGCACTGGCGCTGCACCTACCTTTGCCCTCGATGTGGCCGCGCTCGGCGGCATGTACGCGGGCAAGATCGTGCTCATCGGCACTGAAGCGGGTCTTGGCGTGCGCAATGCCGGCACGATCCAGGCCGCGCTAAGCACCCCTGCGCTTGCGGGTGCGGGGCAGTTGGTGGTGACCAGCGCGGGCCGCCTCGAGAACATCGGAACGATCCAGGCCACGGCTGATGCAAACCTCGCCGCGGCGAGCCTTGCCAACAGCGGGCGCATCAGCAGCGGCGGCAACCTGAAGGTTGCGACGCAAGACACGCTGGGCAATTCGCTCAACGGCACGGGCGGTACGCTCGAAGGGGCACGCGTCGAACTCGCGAGCGCGGCAGGCAACATCGACAACCGCAGCGGCGGCACGATCCGCCAGACCAGCAGTGCGGCGCTGGGGATTTCTGCGCCGGCTTTGAGCAACACCAACGGGGGTGTGATCGGACTGGAGCCGGTTTCGGAGGCGCCATCGCAGCCAGGCGGCGGCGCGAGTCCGGGTAGCGGAGGTGGCGCAGCCACGGGCGGCGGCACTGCCACCCCAGGCACACCCGCTTCCGGAGGCGGCAGCGGTTCCGGGGCCACCATCACGCCTGCACCGTATGTCCCACCCTCGCCGGGCGTCATCACCGCGGCGGGCTCGATCCTCAACGACGGTGGCCGCATTTACGCAGGCGGCCCGATCACGCTGCAGAGCGCGAACATCAACAACAACGGCGGGACCCTGAGCCTCGCCAGCATGACGGTCAACCAGCCCACCTTCGACAACCATGGGGGCACGCTGAACATCAGCAATGGCTTCAGTGCGAACGTCGATCGCTTCGACAACACTGGCGGCAAGCTGAACGCGGGCAGCCTGAACATCGCAAGCAGCGGAGACCTGATCAACGTCGACGGCACGCTGACGAGTGCCAGCGATGCGAATCTCACGGTAGGTGGCAAGGCTGACAACACGCGCGGAACGATATCGGCGACGGGCGCCTTGACCGCGAACGTGGCCGGCGCTACGAACAACACCGGTGGGACCCTTGCATCCAATCAAGGTCTAGCGCTCAACAGCGGCTCGCTGGACAACACCAAGGGCAGCATCCAGTCGGCACAGGCCGGTGTGCAGCTTGGAGTGACCAACGTCCTGATCAACGGCAGCGGCGGCAGCATCAATGCGGCCGCGGATCTGGGCGTTCAGGCTGGTTCGCTCGCCAACGGCGGCAGCTTGCGCGGCGCGAACGACGTCAGCGTTGCGGTCGGCGGCGCAATGACCAATGACGGCAGCATCACTGCGGGCCGCAACACGACGATCACGGCTGGAAGCTTGCAAAGCAGCAGCACCGGGGTGCTCGGCGCCGGTGTGCAGAACGACGGCAAGCTTGGGGCTGCAGGCGATCTGCGCGTGACGACCTCCGGCGTGTTGACTGCCTACGGCAACAACATCGCTGCCGGCAATGCCACGCTGCAAGGCACGAGCGTCGATTTGTCGACCAGCCAGACAAGTGCGGCCAACATCGCCGTTACAGCGACGCAAGGCGACGTGATCACGAGCAAGGCCACAGTCGTGACGCCGGGGACCCTGAGCGTCACGGCAAACAGCAAAGCAATGCAGACGCTCGCGAATAACGCAGGCACGCTCAACGCCGGCCAGTTGCAGATCAATGTCTCGAACCTTGCCAACACGAACGTCGGTGAGATTGTGCAGACGGGCACCGGTGCGACCACCATCGCGACCAGCGGCACGTTGAATAACGACAGCGGTCGCATCGCCAGCAATGGGCAGGATCTCACGCTGCAAGGCGCGACCATCGGCAATGCCAACGGCAAGATCGAACACGCGGGCAACGGCACGCTGACCATCGCAGGCGGCAGCTTCAACGGCGCCAACGGCCAGATCACCACGAACAACGCGCTGGTGGTTGCCATGTCCGGCGCCTTCAACCAGGACGGCGGCGCGACCAGCGCCAAGCAGATCACGGTCGACGCCGGCTCCTTGAGCAATCGCGGCGGCCAGATCGTTCAGACCGGCGTGAATGCCACGCGCATCAACGTCGTGGGCGCACTGGACAACAGCAACGCCGGCGTCATCGCCAGCAATAGCAGCACGACCATCGCGGCCGGCAGTCTGATAAACCAAGGCGGCTCGATCCGCGCTGCCGAAACATCCAACCTGGACCTCACTGTTGGCGGCCTGCTCGACAACAGCAACAAGGGCGTGATCGGCGCCGGTGGCAACACCACCATCGCGTCAGGCAGCCTCAACAACAATACTGGCAGCGTGACGGCCGTCGGTAACTTGAATGCCACCATCGCGGGCGCCGCAACGAACCTCGGCGGAACGCTCGCGGCCAATGGCAACACCACGCTCAGCGCCGCCAGCTTGGACAACAGCGCGGGCACGACGGCGGCCGTCAACGGCAATCTGACGGTCGCAACCACAGGCCAGACGATCAACAATGACGGCACTCTGCAGGCTGGTGGCATCACCAGCCTGAGCAATGGCGGTCTGGTCAACCAATCGGGCAAGGTCTTCGGCAACAGCCTGACGGTGGACACGCACGGCGCCACGTTAGACAACAGCGCGAGCGGCACGATGGCGGCAACCACCACGGTGGCCATCAGCTCGGGTGCTCTGATCAACGACGCGGGACGGATCCAGTCTGGCGGCGCGATGACCATCAACACGAATGGTCAAAGCCTGAGCAATACCAATTCGGCTGGCTACAGCAATCAGCAGGGTGGCATCACCAGTACCGGCACGCTCGACCTGAAGACAGGAGCGCTGAACAACACGGCCGGCTTCATCGGCTCGAAGAACGCGCTGACCGCCAAAACCCAAGCGTTCTCCAACGCGGCTGGCGGTGTCGTCCTCGGCCAGTCCGCCGTCGCCATCAACACCAACGGCGCGAGCTACAACAACGGCGGTGGCAAGACACAGGCGGTGGGCGATCTCTCGATCAATGCCGGGGATATCCAGAACACCAGCGGTCTCGTGCGCTCCCTTGCGACCACTACGCTGAACGCCGGCTCCATCGTCAACACGAGCACGCAGGGCACGGACCAGGGCATCGAGGGCAAAAACGTTGTCATCGGCACCGGCAATCTGAACAACGACAAGGGCGCGATCCGTGCCGACGTCAACGCCACCATCACGAGCGGCGGAACTGTCACGAACTCCAATGGCTTGATCTCGGCCGGCGACACGCTGGCCATCGTCGATCCCAATGCCGCGAACCCCGGTGCCAAGACGCTGAGCCTTGTCAACACCAACGGCACGCTGGTGGCCGACAAGAGCGTCAAGATCGACGCTGCGACTTTCAGCGGCGATGGCAAGGCCCTCTCGGGCAAGGACCTGAGCATTGCCCTCACGCAGGACATCGTCAACAACGGCGAGGTGGCTGCCAATGGAAACTTGAGCTACACGACGACGGGCAACTTCACGAACAACAATAAGCTAGTGGCGGGGCAGACGCTCACGGTAGGCGGCAACAACGTCAATAACACGGTCAATGCGGAGATGTCGGGGGCGAAAGCAGTCGCCAGCGCCAGCGGTACATTGACGAATCGCGGTCTCATCGACAGCCAAGGCGCGACGCAGGTCAATGCGGGGACGCTGAACAACATTGGCAGCGGCCGTATCTACGGCGACGCCGTCTCTATCGCAGTTGGCACGCTCAACAACGATGCGGAGACAGTCAGTGGTGTCACTAAGGCAGGGACCATCGCAGCTCGAGATACCCTCGATATCGGTGCAAGCGTTGTCAACAATCGCGAGCACGCGCTGATCTTCAGCTCGGGAGACATGTTCATTGGCGGCGCACTAGATGCCAATCGCTTTGCCACGGGGCAGGGCGCAGTCCTCAATAACCTGAGCGCCAACATCGAGGCGCTGGGCAACATGTCCGTCGCCATGGGGCAGATCAACAACTGGGACACGCATGTCCAGTTGGGGCCACAGACGACCGCCACAACTGGCCCAGTGACGACCATTGCCCCGGTCGGCGGCAGCGGCATGTACACGATGGACCAGGTTGTCATCATTCCAGGGCAACCCTTCGTCTGGGCGCGCAATCCGGACGGCTCCACGGGTGCCTTGCTGTACAGCAACGGCTACGGCATCTGGAACAGTACTTTCACGACGACTGCCGATACCGCAATCAACGCCGATCCGTCCCGCATCGCTTCGGGCGGTGACATGACCCTCAATGGACAGGTCTGGAACAAAGACAGCCGCATCATCGCGGGCGGTATGATCTTCGCAACGAATGTCAAGAGCACGGCGCTACAAGGCACAAGCAAGACCGACGCCTTCGCAACGATCGTCAATGACAAGGGGCAGCCACAGTCCCCGGTGATCCAATTCGGCACACCCGCCACTGTCAATGTAGGTAGCTACGAGTACATCGAGAACACCAATGGCACTCAGGGCTATGCCATCGGCTCTGCAGGGACGGGTAGCGTAAGCACCGGCGGCACCGGTACTGGCGGTGTCGGCGGCAGCGGTCCCGGTGTCATTGTGCAGGTGGCAGCGAACGTCGGGTCAGTGGTCGGCGGCAACGGCAACACGGCGGGCAATGCGAACGGCGCCAACGGTGCCGTAGGGACTGGCGCAACCCAGACCCTTCCCATGGTTGTGCGCACCAGCATACCGAACACGAACATACCCAATGCCAGCCTGTTCGGCGTCCGGGCCGGACCCGGCAGTTATCTGATCGAATCCGATCCGCGCTTTGCCAACTACCGCAACTGGCTCAGCAGCGACTACCTGCTGAACAACCTGGGCCTGGACCCCAACAACACGCTCAAGCGTCTGGGCGACGGGTTCTACGAACAGAAGCTTATTCGCGAGCAAGTTGCCCAGCTCACGGGCTACCGCTACCTCGATGGCTATTCCAGTGACGAGGACCAATACGCCGCACTGATGAACGCCGGTGCCACCTTCGCCAAAGAGTATGGCCTGCGTCCGGGCATCGCATTGACGTCAGCTCAGATGGCCCAGCTCACCAGCGACATCGTCTGGCTGGTCGAGCAGACGGTCACGCTGCCAGATGGCAGCAAACAGCAAGTGCTCGTGCCGCAGGTATACGTGCGCGTGCGGCCTGGCGATATCGACGGATCGGGCGCGCTGCTTGCGGGCAACCAAGTCCGGATCGATGGCAAGGACAACAACCTGGTGAACACCGGCACCATCGCCGGGCGGCAGTTGGTCAGCATCAATGCCAGCACCATCGACAACTTGGGCGGACGCATCAGCGGCGGTCAAGTCGCCCTGAAGGCCCAGCTCGACATCAACAACATCGGCGGCACGATCGACGCCAAGGACAAGCTGACGCTGGACGCTGGGCGTGACATCAACGTGCGCACGACCACGGGTACGGCCCTTGGAAATACGGGTATTGACCGTATCGCCGGTCTGTATGTGACCAACCCCGGAGGCACGCTGGTGGCCAGTGTCGGGCATGACATCAATCTGGTCGGCGCCATCGTGTCGAACCAGGGCGGTGGCCTGACATCGTTCAAAGCCAAGAACGACATCAACCTTGGCACCGTCACCACGTCCTCGACTGGAGTGGCCTTTGGCGACAAGGTCAGCGGTCAGTCCACAACGAGCAGAGAACTCGGTACGACGATCACGACCAATGGGACCACGCTGTTCAACGCTGGACAGGACGTCAATATCAGACAGGGCACGGTCGATGCTGGCAAGGGGCTGCTGAGCCTGCACGCGGACAGAGACATCAATGTTGTCTCCGGCAAGACCGATGCATCGGGGAATTTCAGTGCGCAGTGGAAGGATAAGGGCACCTTCAGCCGAACCGACAACAAGCTCACGGGCGAATACAGCAGCAGTACCAGCGTCGGCAGCTACCTGTCGGGCGGCATCGTGTCCATGGATGCCGCGAGGGATATCACCATCGAGGGTTCGCACATCAGCGGCACCCAGGGCGTGGCGATCAGTGCCGGTAGGGACTTGAGCATCTTCGAGGGGCGCAACACCAGCAGCGCCAGCACGGAGCTGCAGAGCGACAAGAAGGGGATTGGCGGTCTCGGCGGGGTGCTGATGGGGACTCCGACCATTCCGTCGCTGCCCTACGGCAAGGCAAGCACGATCGGTATCGACATCAAAACAGACACGGCGTCGGCCAGCACTATCGACAGCAGCCAGGGCGGGGTTCTGCTCCAGTCCGGCAACACCGTTTTCCTTCAGGGCGTGCAAGTCGATGCGGCGAAGGACGTCAACGTCAAGGGCGGCAACGTCATCATCCAGGGCGCAACCAACAGCACCTCGGCGACCTCGTCCAACAGTTTCCGAACCAAGGGTATTGAGCCCGGTCAGTTCCTATGGCACGACCCGAGCACGGGCATCAACGCGAAGAAGACCACAGAGACCAAGGTCGAGGACAGCACGCTGACGCGCACGACCCTGAACGGGGCCAACGTGTCCATCTCGGCGGTGGACACGTTAGCGATGGCTGGTACGACGGTGAACACCCCCGGCATGCTGACCTTGCAAGCCGACCAGCTCATTCTGGGCACGCAGACCACCGAGCACAGCGAGCAGACCACCAGTCAAGGGCGCGACCTGGCCTACCAAAAAATCAAGGACAAGGGGCAGAGCGACCAGACCACGAATTACAACCAGTTCAATGTGGGGCAGTTGACGGTCGCCGCGAACCACATTCAGGCAGGGCTTGGGGCCAGGGACAGCGTCGAACAGTTGGCCAAGCAACCGGGCATGGCGTGGGTCGATCAACTGACCAACGATCCCAAGCTCAAAGACAAGATCAATTGGCAACGGGTCGAAGAGGCGCACAAGAACTGGAACTACGACCAGCAGGGATTGACGCCGGAAGGGGCGGCGATCGTGACGATCGTCGTGGCGTACTTCACGGCGGGTGCAGCCTCTGAGATCGGCGCTGCAGCAGGTGGCGTGACAGGTGACGCTGCCGCGGTAGCGGTCGGCCAGGGCGTGGTCATCGAGGGCTCGGTCTTCGCGGCGGGAAGCGGTGTCGGCGCGGCCGTCGGCACCTTTGTTAGCGGGGCCGTTACGGCTGGCATCACGACGCTGGCTGCGCAAGCGTCGATTGCGCTCATCAACAACCAGGGCGACATTGGTGCCGCTTTGCATGATCTGGGCAGCAGCGCGAGCATTAAGAATCTTTTGACTGCTATCGTAACTGGCGGCGTGCTTGGTTCGATGAATCTCAATCCGACGGGTTTGCCGACGGCCGGTGGGGGAAGTCAATCATTCTTTACTCAATTAGGGCAAAACTTGCAGGCGGGGGCTGCCCGTGCGGTGATTGGTTCTGCGATCAACGGAGGGAGTTTTGAGGAGAATTTGAAGAACGGTCTCAAAGACGCAATCCTCGACACGATTGCTGCTCAAGCCGCGTATGAGATCGGCGACTTGACTAAGAAAAACGTCCTTGATGATTTCACCAACAAGGTGGCTCATGCGATTGCGGGTTGTATGGTTGGGGCCGTAAGAGCGGACAGTGCAAGCGGGTGTGGTGCTGGGGCCCTGGGGGCTGCCATCGGGGAACTCGCCGCGGAAGCTTACGGTCGACAGACTGATACGGTGCAATTTGCAGCGATGATCAGCGGCCTTGCTGTGGCCATCACGGGCGCCGACGCAAGTCAAATTAACCTCGGCAGCCAAGCGGGCGGAAATGCGGCCGCTAACAACTTTCTCGCTCATCCTGAGCAAATCCGAGATGCCAAGGTTCAAAATCGCATTCTCGCGGCAGGGCAAGGTTGCAAAGGAACGGCAAGCTGCGAAGGTGTGGCTGCGCAAGCCGAAGCTCAAATAGGCTTGCTTAGCGACGAGCGAATCACCGCGATGTGCGGAGACAGCCAAGCGTGCGTCGACGACAGAACTCTTGAAAGATCGATCTACGCGCGGACACGTGATGAGGCTATCTCAAGGCTTGATCCCAATGCGGCTGCTTCAAAATTCTTGAATGACCAAGCGGGGCGATCGCCTTTTGGTGTCCAAGAGTTGTCAGGTGCAATTACTCGAATGCAATCGGGTCGCTCTGATGAAAATAATCCTGTCGATCAATATGTTCGAGATGCACTGGCAAGTAACCCAGCGATATTCGCCGCAGTTTTGGGCATATCGCTTATCGATGGGGACGGAGGAAAGGCACCGAGAAAGGGGTTAACTCCGGGGCAGCGAATGGGCGATAGCATCAATGATTATTATGCTAAACGAACCAACCAGGCTGCACTCGGTCAAATCGATGTTGATCACATCGCTCAGGGCCACATAAATCTGCGGGGCAACGCGGTTGGCTTTCATCACGAACCCAGCGGCGAAGGCGCAGCCCGAGTTACAAATTATACAAGTCCGCCAAATGCAAATGGTGTTTACACCGGCACAGTGCAGGTCCAAAATTCATCGGGTCAATGGATCGACAAAAACGCCGCATCTACATTTTTTCCGCAAAGCTGGACCGAGGCAAGACTTAAATACGAATTGGCAGCAGCCTTTGATAATAAGGTCTCCGTTGGAGGTCAATGGATTGGTATTACACCGGCCGGTGTTGAAGTTCGGTTTGTGCCTCCTGCGGGGTCTGTCACTCAATGGCGCGGTTGGCCGTTAAGGTAAGCTATGAAAATAAAATTCACCAGGGAAAAAGAGATTTGGCCTGAGACTGAGCATTATCAAAAATTAAGAAAAAAAGGATTTTTTCCGGGTTTTCGATTAAATTGTGAAATCTTGCGAGATGAGTTGAATGAATCGATCGCCTCGTCAAGTGAGATTCAATATTTGTCATCACAGTTGCGGGATGATGTGCTCACAGAGGGTGATGCGAGCCGGTTGATGCTAGCTGCCGAAAATATTATGACCGGACAGCTAAAAACCTGGAAGTCGACTGGTAATGCATGGACTGTTGAACTTGGTCTCGATGGCGTTGAATTTGAATACGCAATTATGGATGGGCCCCGAGGAGGACGGGTAAGCTTACTTACCTATCTACGGGCTTTAGAGGCTTGGAAAACGTTTCTCAGTGACGAGGGTTGTTTTGAGAGAATTGTTGTGTTGCCTGTTTGAGTTTTTCTTTAGGGTCGGCGAATGCCGGATTTTTCGCGCCATGTTCTGCATCCCAAATGTGCTAAGCCAGTTCAATCACAGTTCTAAGAGCAGTCGACTCTGCAAACGGCGAAGTTTGATAAGCAAGAAAGAAGATGAAGCTGTCACTCTCATGAACTGTTCGACCATCCGCAAGACGCTAGCGGCAGAGATTGCTCGAAACATTCGTGCGCAAGCCTCGTCAGCTGCGGTGCGCTCGGCGGGGCCTTGAGCTTCTTCAAGCTGAGACGAAACCTGCATTTGAAACTTTGGTGTTGGACGCGCTACTTTGTGCGCGATGCTTGCAAATAGAACAACGAGGGGAGAGAACTTGAAAACGAAATTGAGCGCCATGCTCGCTGGCGTGATGTTGGGCGGCCCGCTGATGGCGCTTGCCCAGCAATCATCCACCACGCCACAACCGTTCGTCGAGCAGCAACGCCAGCAAGAACGGGAACGCGCCCTGCGAGAGCAGAACGAGCGCACTGTCGACCAGCGGCCCCAAGTCGTGCCACCGGCGCCAACTCAACGCATCCCCGCATCCGAGTCACCGTGCTTTCGCATCGAACGTGTGCTGCTGGTCGGGGAGCAATCCGACGCCTTCCAATGGGCCGTCGCCGATCTGTCAGGCCCCGAGGGCAACGATTCGCCCATCGGCCGGTGCCTCGGCACTGCCGGCGTCAACGTAGTCCTCGCGCGCGCCCAGCAAGCCCTCATCGCCAAGGACTGGGTCACCAGCCGTGTGCTCGCTGCACCGCAAGATCTTTCTACCGGCACGCTGACCCTGTCGCTGGTGCCCGGCCGCGTCGCAGCCATCCGCCTGACGCCCGACTCTTCATCCACGCTGCTCGGTAGTTCCGCATTGCTGACCAGTGCGATTCCTGCGCGTGTTGGCGACCTGCTGAACCTGCGCGACATCGAGCAGGGCCTGGAGAACCTCAAACGCGCCCCCACCGCCGAGGCCGACATCCAGATCGAGCCCTCGACCGCTCCCGATGCCAAGCCCGGCGACAGCGACCTGGTGGTCAAGTACGTGCAAGCGCGCAAGGTGCGCCTCACCCTGAGCCTGGACGACAGCGGCACCAAGGCCACCGGCCGTAACCAGGCCGGCGCCACCGTCTCGCTCGACAACCCCTTCGGCCTGAATGACCTGTTCTATGTCAGCGCCAACCACAGCATCAACAGCCACTTCCTCTCGGAGCCGAGCTACGGCACCAAAGGCCAGACCGCGCACTACTCGCTCCCGTTCGGCTACTGGATGCTCGGCTTCACGGCTTCCAACAGCCAGTACCACCAGAGCGTCGCCGGCCTGAACGGCGACATCGTCTACGCCGGCAAGACCAACAACGCGGAGGTCAAGCTCTCGCGCCTGCTCTACCGCGACCAGAGCCGCAAGGCCACGGTGGCGCTCAAAGGCTTCCGCCGCGAATCACGCAACTTCATCGAAGACCAGGAGGTCGAGGTGCAGCACCGCGTGGTCGGCGGCTGGGAGCTGAGCCTGAACCACAAGGAGTTCATCGGCGAAGCCACGCTCGAAGGCACGCTGGCCTACAAGCGCGGCACCGGCGGCTTCGGCTCGCGCACCGCGCCGGAAGAAGAGTTCGGCGAAGGCACTTCGCGCCTGAAGCTCTACACCGCCGACGTCAGCCTCAACGCGCCGTTCAAGCTGGGCGAGCAGAAGCTGCGCTACTCGGGCCTGATCCGCGCGCAGTGGAACCGCACGCCGCTGACACCGCAAGACCGCTTCGCCATCGGCGGACGCTACACGGTGCGCGGCTTCGACGGCGAGACCAGCCTCATGGGCGAGCGTGGCTGGCTGCTTCGCAACGACATCGGCTGGGCCATGGGGCAGAGTGGGGCGGAACTTTATGTCGGCGCTGACTATGGCCACGTGGGCGGGCGCTCCACAGTCGACACGCTGGGCCGCAATCTGGCGGGTGCCGTCGTCGGCGTGCGTGGGCAGTGGACCAAGTTGAGCTACGACTTCTTCGTCGGTGCGCCCATCAGCAAGCCCGAGGGTTATCGCACGGCGAAGGTTACGCTCGGCTTCAATCTGAATGCGAGTTTCTAAACCGCATTACGCCAAAGCAATGACCGAACAGAAAGACTCGGCAGTCGCACAGGCCTCCATCGCGATAAGCCCCGGCGCATCAATGCGCGTGTGCTTCATGCCCTGTCGGGATACCTCGTTGAGGTCTTTTGCCCGCGGATTGTTGTTCTGGTGGGCCTACCTCACAGCGGCCACGATTCTCTTTTTTTATACCCGCCTCCACACGCATGGCATGTGGTTCTATGGCGCCTTGATTGGGCAGTTGATACTGCATTTCTACTTGACGATCGAAGTTCTGATCAGCAAGGAAGAAATTGAGCGTCTCGCCGGTTATGGATTGGAGCGGCGTGAGGGGGTGCTGCGTTTCTTGGGATATGCCCCTCGACGACGTCGCCTGCGAACCCTCGGGTTACCCATTCGATCAGTCGAAGAAGTGAACTCGAAAGTTCTGGTCCACTTGTCTGATGGCAGTCAGGTTCAACTCCCCAAGTTGAGCCTGGAAGGCCAACGCTTGTTCCAAAGCGTTTTTGAGTCAATGTGCGCGGGAGCGAATACCGAAACTCTGAGAGAGCAGTACACGGGCCTTGCGCCTGGACTTCTGGTCACCTTGGAATACAAAGAGGCACCGCAGCCGCCGAAGTGGCAATACTGGGCCTCAATGAGCTTAGCAATCCCCTGCATCTATGCTGGATCGAAACTGTTTGAACTGCTATTTCAGTGAACGCGACCCAATCGGCGATGGCTTCTTCGTTGGTGCGCCGGTCAGCAAGCCCGTGGGATGCCGCACAGCCAAGACGATGCTCGGATTCGCAAATGCAATGTTTGCAGGGTAGTTTGAGGGCAGCAGGGCAGCAGGGCAGCAGCGTAACTAACCGCGCGCCAAGCAGGCCCGCTGGCTCGCTTGCGCCTCGTGAGAGCGCGCGCAGGTGATGGCTCAACGCGAGATAGCGGGGCAAGCCTCGTGGTTGTTGCTATCACGAGCTGAGCCGTGAGAACGGGCCAACGATCAATAATAGAGTGTTCTCGTGACTTTCGTTATCGCAAGTTGAGATGGGAGACCGATAAGGGGGTATTCTCATAACTGTTGTTATCGCGAGTTGATCAACCAATCATCAAACATTGCGATGGCCTAGTAGTCACCAGAAGCTGCTTTCGTAAAACACCTGCTTCTCGTGAGTTGAGGGCGAGCGCTGGGCCAACCTACGATAAGCTGGCGTTCTCGTGACTTCCGGTATCTTCGGCTAAGGCAAAAACAATACTGAACCTAATTCATATATGACAACGGAGAGTTTCTATTTCGTCTACGTTTATCGGGACGCGCAAGGCTGTCCAGTCTATTTTGGGCAGGGAAAGCGTGCAATGCGGCCTGGGTCGCACTTCATTAAGACCCACAACAAGGCTCTAGAAGCCTGGCTAGAAAAGCATGGCCAGACGGCGAGGTTGGAGGTTGTCGGGCCGCTGGGAAGCAAAGAGATGGCGGATGCAATTGAGACGGCTCTGATTTCGGCCTATGGACCACTGAAAGGTGGGCAGCCGTTCTTCAATGAGCACGGGGGGAAGAGCATTCACCGCTTTCGGCCTTGGGGTGTTCCAAACAAATTTGCGTCAAGAACTGTACAGCCGCTTGACGCGAAGGCCATGATGCGCGCCGTGCGCGACCATGGGCCATTGCTTTTTGTTCGCATTAATCAAACTAGTTTTGATGATGCCGAGGAGCGTCCGGGATACGACCTTGCCGCGCCGCCTCCAGATGAGAAGATTCGTGCGCGCATGGAGTGCTGGTGGCAACTCCGTTCTAGATTGGACGGTTGGGTGAAGTCTCCGTCGACATCGCCTAAGTTGCTCGTGGCTGTGACAGGAGGGCCAGGAAATCAGTCCATTATTGCGAGTGCGCGCATCAATGCGGGTGCCTGGGACAACGTACCAAGAATCAAGAGTGGGTTAGTGCAGGTGCCATTGCGTGGCAAGAGTATCGATGCCGCAGGTTTGAGGGGGCGTCCCATCGCAAAGGATGTCGGGCTTTGGTTTGGCTCCTTCCGTCATCAGCAGTATCGAATCTTGGACTCAAAGGGGTTTGCTCACGATCAAGAAGAGTAGGCTCCAGCATGAATTGCTGTTTCTCGAGGAGACTCGCGGAGTAGGTATTCCCTTGTTGCGTTGGTCGCTTTTAAAGTAAGGCTTGAGAGTTGAGAGCGTGTTAATGGCCAATACCCGGCAGTGACCATTCGTGCGAAGTGAGGTGCGCGATTAACGGCCGATAGGCTACGACTCTCGCGCCTCAAGGTGGCCGGCCAGCTGACGGTAGTTGGGTATTTACGTGCCAGTGGTTATCGTCGGTTGGTCTGCGCAGTAGGGGAGCCCCGCGCAGGCGCCTGGCCTCAGCGTCTGCGCCAGAACCGCCACCAACGGGGGCGCGCGGCCCGCACCTCGAGCGGGCGCATATCGAGGGTGTCGTAGTTGGTGAAGGGCGCACCAGCACGCCTGCGCAATTCAGTCCCAAGCTCGTGCGCTATCCCGCGGGCGTGCAGATCTCCTTCGAGCGCCTTCCTGCGCCATCCGATCGCCATTGCACTCAGCGTCTCGTCGGGCAACTCTTGCTTTGTGGTCATACCTAAATTCCGCCGCTGCTGTTGACTTGCTTACGCATGGTGCAACGCATTGATGCGATACCCGGCGTCGGCTGTGTGTCAGGGCAGGCTGTCACAGGCGCATCGTTCTCACGAGTAAATATTGAAGGGTGACAGCGGTTGGCATCGAGGCGATTCCCTGAGCGGCTCTTTTCTCTCCCCGGCCCCTACCAGCGCCGAACCGCTGTCGAGATGCAGTGTGCTTGGCCCGGGTGAAGTGGGAGTGAAGTCTGTGCAAGAGTTCCGTGAAACGATACCTGCCGTCTTGTCGCGAGCCACTCTTTAATCAAGCTGATGATGTGCCCAAGTTCATGGCAGCGTTCAGCTTGGGTCTCACATCGAAGTACGCTACGTCGGCATCTCCCAGATCGCGGAAGGCGGCAAACGGCCCCCAGGATCGCAGAGGTGCTCTACCGAAGCATCCTGGAGCACGACCCCACGTATGCCCATGCGCACCTGAATCTCGATTTCATGCGCTGCGAATTCGGTGAGTTTGATGCGGCCGCGTCGCTCTACAAAAAAGGGTTGCGCTTTTTTCCGACGATCCGCTGATGCGTTTCAATCCCGCCGTGGTGCTCGAGGGTGTCTCAGACGTGGACGGCGCATTGGCGAGCTACGAAGAGGCCCTGCGGCTGCAACCGGACCTGCTCGGCGTGCATCGGAATGCGGCCCTGCCGTATGCCGACAGCGGGCGCCAATAGATGGCCATCCGGCACTTCAGTGCATTCCCGCGATTGCAAGCCGGCAAGGAGACGACTTGAAGGAACGACTTGCGCGCTGTGTTCCCGATCCTGACGCTCCAGTTCACATAGCCACGCGGATTGCGCACGATTCGGCAAGAACGGCATGTGGACCAACCCAGAACATGTACGGGGCAGCCTTCTTGATACTCATCGGGCGGAGGGCTTCGATTCCTTCGCACGCGGTCCATGTTCTAGATCGCGCCTCGCCACCTCATAGGCAAAACGCTTATCAAGCGCTATGGGTAAGTGAAGCGCTTACCCTGAATACGGGCTGGTGGCGTTGGTTTCCATCTCAATTGGATGACGTTCGATTGTAGGCAGATCGAACGCACTGACCCTGGGCGGGTTCACGCACTTCTCGATCTGCACCAGCACCGTCTGCGCGACCGAGGACTGCGTGAGGCGCGAGGTGCCCTTGTCCATCGTCACCACGTTGGGGTTGCCGTGCTTCTCGAGGGAGCACGGCGCCGCGGGGTCCTCCGGGTCGAACCATGCACCGGTCGCCACCTGCAGCACGCCGGGCATCAGGTCGCACGAGATCACGGCCGATGCGAGGAAGGCGCCGCGGTCGTTGAAGACCTTCACCACATCGCCGGCAACGATGCCGCAGCGCTGTGCATCCGATGCATGCAGGGTCAATGGCTCGCGGCCATCGACCTTCGTCGCGCGGCTGACGGCGCCCGCGTCCATCTGGCTGTGCAGCCGCCCCTTGGGCTGGTTGGACAGCAGGTGAAACGGAAACCGCGCCGCGCTTTCGCCGCCGAGCCATTCGGCCGGTTCGAGCCACGCGGGGTGCGGCGGGCAGTCGTCGTAGCCGAAGGCTTCGATGCGGCGCGAGAAGAGCTCGATCTTTCCCGAAGGCGTGGCCAGCCTGTTCGCCACCGGATCGTCGCGAAACGCCGAGAGAAAGAGCGGCGGCTCCGCGGCCATCGGAAATTCGTAGCTGCCCGCCGCCCAGAATTCGTCGAACGCCGGTGGCGAGAAACCCAGCGCGAAGGCGCGCTCCCGGGCCTGCGTGTATATGTGCCGCAGCCACTCCATCTCGTCGCGCCCCTCGGTGTAGGCCTGCCTGAACCCCAGCCGCTCCGAGAGCTCCGCGAAGACGTCCATGTCGTTGCGCGCGCCGCCCACCGGATCGATGACCTGGCGCATCGCGATGTAGTGGCGCTGCAGGTCCGTCGCGAGGATGTCGTTGCGCTCCATGGTGGTCGTGGCCGGCAGCACGATGTCGGCGTACTTCGCGGGCGGATTCCACCAGGGCTCGTGCACCACCACCATCTCGGGCTTGCGCCAGGCCTGCACGAAGCGGTTCAGGTGCGTGTTGTGGTGAAAGGGGTTGCCGCCCACGGAATAGATGAGCCGGATGTCCGGCATGCGGATCGTGGTGCCGTTGAATTCGAGTTCGCTGCCCGGGTTCAGCAGCATGTCGGCCACGCGCCCCACCGGCACGAAGCTGCGCACGGGGTTCTTGCCCAGCGAAAGCGTCGGGCGCGGAATGCCGTCAGGCCGGCTCGTCGTAATGCCGTTGACCGCGCCGAACCCGAGGCTGAAGCCGCCGCCGGGCAGGCCGATCTGCCCGAGCATCGAGGCGAGCGCCACGGTCGCCCACACCGGCTGCTCGCCGTGGTCGGCGCGCTGGATCGACCAGGTGGTGGTCACCAGCGTGCGGCAGCGCGCCATCCGCAATGCGAGGTCTTCGATGGTCCGTGCCGGCACGCCGGTGATGGCCGAGGCCCAGGCGGCGCTCTTGGCCACGCCGTCGTCCTGCCCGAGCAGGTAGCGCTCGAAGGCGCCATAGCCTTCGCAGTGCGTGGCGAGAAAGCCGGCATCGTGCAGGCCCTGCGCGACCAGCGAGTGCGCCATGCCGAGCATCATCGCGACGTCGGTGTTGGGGCGGATCGGAATCCAGTCTGCCTCGAGGCCCTCGGTCATGTCGCTGCGCGACGGGCTGATGTTGACGAAGCGCACGCGCGATGCGGCGGCGCGTTCGATCCAGTGGGCGTTGTCGTGCGTCACGGCGCCGCCGGCGTCGATCTGCATGTTCTTCGTGTGCGCGCCGCCGAACATCACCACGAGTTCGGAGTGCGCGACGATCGAGGGCCACGGCACGACCATCGCGGTGATGTCGTTGTCGCCGGTGACGTAGGGCATCACGCCCAGCGCGGCGCCGAAACTGTGGTTGCCGCGCTTGTCGACGTAGCCGCCGAAGAGGCCGAGAAAGCGCTTGAGCACGCTGGGCGAATGGTGCAGGCGCCCCGCACTCGCCCAGCCGTAGGAGCCGCCATAGATGGACTCGTTGCCGTGCTCCGACCTGATGCGCTGCATGCCGTCCACGATGAGGTCCAGCGCGGTGTCCCAGGACACCGCCACGAAGGCTTCCGAGCCCCGGCCCTGCGCCGATCGCTCCCGGTTTTTCAGGTACCCCGAGCGGACGTAGGGCCGGTCGATACGCAGCGGGCTGCGCACCATGTCGGGCAGGCTGCGGACGAGCGCGGTGGGCGCCGGGTCGTTGGCGAAAGGAACGGTCGAGACGATCTCGCCGGACGCCGACACCTCGACCGAATACACGCCCCAGTGCGAGGCCGTCTGGATGGTTCTGTTCGCAGCGGTCGTCATGGGGCGCGCTCGTTCTGCATGCCTCGCTCCTGGCGCACGAGGTAGTCGCGCAGCCACTGGCTGCAATGGCTCGCGCCCTCGACCGGCCAGAGCACCTTGACCACCGTGTCGCCGCGATGGATCTCGATGCAGATGTCCGTCGACTCGCGCTTGTGCGAACGGCCGAACCAGCGCGACCACCAAGTGTCGGCCGGCGCCGAAGCTTCGTGCTGCACGACGACCGGTGGTGCAGGCCGCGGAGCTTCGATCGGCGCTGCGATGGACTGGCGAGCAACCGGTGGTGAGGCCGGCGTCGCCACCGGCGCCTTCGCTGCCACAGACGGCTTCGCCGGCGCTTGCGTGACCTTGACGCCGCTCGCCGCCGCATCCTCAGTGCCCGTGATCCGCGCCACGAGCTTCTCGGTGAACTCGTCCCACATGCGGTCGGCCTTGGTCTTCATGGCGCTCAGCCCGAAGGTTCCCAGGCGGCCCAGCACATCGACCTTTACCAGGATGCGAAGTTCGGTCTGGCCGTCAGGCTGCTCCGCGAGGAAGATCTCGCTGGTCTGCTTGAGCGAACTGGCCACCGACGTGTCTTCGCCCGTGCCCTCGGTTCGCAGATAGTGCGGCGCGCGCTGCTCGACGATGGTGGTTTTGAGCTTGAACTTGGCGCTGATGAAGGAGACCTTCACCTTGATCTCGGCGATGTACTCGACGTCGCTGATGACCTGGATGGACTGCATGCCGGGCACGCAGCCGCCCATCACCTGAGGATCGAGCAGGAGCTCCCACACGCGGCTCGCGGGGGCGGGAACGACAACAGTTTTTTCAATTTCCACGCATCTTCTCCGCGGCAACAAGAATGGATTCGACGATCTGGGTGTAGCCCGTGCAGCGGCAGAGATTGCCGTTGAGCCCGTGGCGCACCTGGTCTTCGGAGGGCGACGGGTTCTGCGCCAGCATGGCGCAGGAGGTCATGAGAAAGCCCGGTGTACAGTAGCCGCATTGCAGGCCACCGCAGGCCATGAAGCTTTCCTGCAGGGGGTGCAGCGTCTCGCCCGCCGCCAGGCCCTCGACAGTCGTGATGCTGCGGCCGTTTACCTGCACCGCGAGCATCAGGCAGGACTTGACGACCTCGCCGTCCAGATGGACCGAGCAAGCGCCGCAGATGCCGGTTTCGCAGCCGCGCTTGGTGCCCGTCAGATGCAGGTCGTCGCGCAGGAAATCGCTCAGGAGGCGCCGAGATGGGACCTGCACCGCGTGGATTTCACCGTTCACGGTGACTTCGATGTCGTGTTGGCTCACGGCCGGTCTCCTTCGTTCTCGTCCAGCCCGAACACTTCGAGCAGGGTTCGCCGGGCGACCACGCGCACCATGTCGCGCCGGTACTCCGCCGCGCCGCGCAGGTCGGACACCGGCGCGATGTCGGCCGCCACGATGTTGGCGGCCTCGGCGATGCGCTCGAGCGTTGCTTCGCTTTCCGCGAGGAAGGCTTCCGCCCTTCTCAGCCGCAGCGGGATCGGTGTCGATGCGCCGACCGCGATCCGCACGGCATGGCAGCGCATGCCGCTGCGGCGTACCGAGACGGCCACGCTCGCGAGGGGCCGGTGTTCTGCCGCGGTACGCAAGAAGCGCGAATACACGCCGGTGGTGCCGGGCGCGGGCGGTGCAATGCGGATCTCGGACAAGATCTCGTCCGGCGCCAGCGCGGTCGTGTAGTAGTCGATGAGGAACGCCTCGATGCCCATCACCCGGTTGCCCTGCGTGCCGGTGACGACCACTTCGGCGTCCAGCGCCATGAGGCAGCCGGGCGGATCGGTTGCCGGATCGGCATAGCAGAGATTCCCGCCGATGGTCCCCTGGTTGCGCACCTGTGGATTGGCCACGCGCGATGCCATGCTCGCGAGCATCGGGTAGTGCGCCTGCACGAGCGGCGAGCGCGCGACCTCGGCGTGCAGCGTGAGCGCGCCGATGCGCAGGCCCTTGGTCTCGTCGTACGCAATGCCCCTCAGGCTGGGCAGCGTTCCCAGAGACACGAGGTGAGTGGGCGTGAGCATGCGCTGGCGCATTGCCAGCATCAGCGCGGTGCCGCCCGCGATGACGCGGCATTCGTCGCCAAGGTCGGCCAGCATGTGCGTCGCCTCGGACACCGACGCGGGCTGCAGGAAGTCGAAATCACGCACCGGCCGCCTCCTTCTTGTCGCGCAAAGCGGCGAGTATTTTTTCGGGCGTGATTGGCAGATCGACGATGCGCACGCCGATGGCGTCGTACACCGCGTTCGCAATTGCGGGCGCGCCCGGAAGAATCGCCGTCTCGCTCGCGCCTTTGGCGCCGTAGGGACCGTTCGGGTCATTGGATTCGACGAAGCCGCCGCGCAGCATGGGCACGGAATCGGCCGTGGCCATCGTGTAGTCGGCAAAATTGCCGTTGGCGATGCGGCCTGCCTCCAAGTGCAACTGCTCGTACAGCGCCCAGCCGAAGGCTTGCACCGTCGCGCCGTTGGTCTGGCCGTGGATGGCCATCGGGTTGAGAGCCTTTCCGCAGTCGTCCGACACGAAGCTCTCGACGACGGTGACCTGCCCCGTGTCGGTGTCGACCTCCACCTCGACCGCCTGCGCCGCGAATGAATAGGCCGGCGCGATATTGCCGTGGACCTTGTCGTCGTGCATCGTGGTCTTCGCGTCCCATGTCGCGCTCACCTGGACGGCCTCGCCGCCATGGCGCCACACATGCTGCCGCGCGAGATCGCCGATGGTGAGCCGGCGGTCGGCCGCCTCGCGCACGTGGACGGCGCCGTCGGCCATGTCGAGCTCATCGATCGGCACCTCGAGCAGTTCGGCGGCCAGCGCGAGGAGCTTCGCTTTCGCTTTGCGGGCCGCCTCGATGGCGGCATTGCCCGCGACGATGGTTACGCGCGATGCGAGTGAGCCGATGGCGAAGGGCGCGACGTCGGTGTCGGGCGCCATCACGTGCACGTGCGAGAGCGGAATGGTCAACTCGTGCGCGACGATCTGGCTGAGCATGGTCATCGCGCCCTGGCCCATGTCGCATTCGCCGCTGTGGACGACGACGCGGCCGTCTTCGTTGATCTTCACGACCACGGTCGAGCCGTCCCAATTGCCGATGGTGCGGTTGCCGCTGACATGCATGGCCGCGGCCATGCCCACGCCGCGACGCTTGGAGCTGCCCGGTGCGCCGCGCTGCCTCGGCTCGCCCCAGCGCAGCGCGCGCGTCGCCTGGTCGATGCATTCGACCAGCCCGGTGCTCGCGACCTTCCAGCCGTGCACCGACACCTCGCCCGCGCCGATGGCATTTTTCTTGTGGACCTCGGCCGGGTCGAGCCCGAGCTGCTCGGCCATCGTGTGGATGTGGCTGTTCAGCGCGAACAGCATCTGCGTGCCGCCGAAGCCGCGGAAGGCGCCGTGCGGCGGCGTGTGGGTGTAGATCATGGTGGCGTGCGAGCGCACGTTCTTCAGGCGGTGCATGTTGTCGCTGCGCATGGCGCTCACGTGCATCACCTCGGAGGCGAGGCCCGCGTAGGCGCCGCAGTCCGCGACGATGCGTATGTCCTTGGCCACGATGAGGCCCTCGCGCGTCATGCCCAGCTTGAGCGTGATGCGCTCGGGCAGGCTCGTGGGGCACGCGAGAAAGTCTTCGAGTCGGTTGTTGACGAGTCGCACCGGCTTGCCGGTCTTCACTGCGAGCAGGCCGGCAACCAACTGGTTCGCGTCCTCCACGATCTTTCCGCCGAAGCCGCCACCGGTCGTCGCCTGGATCACGCGGACGGTGGACACGGGCCGCTCCAGCGCCGCGGCCAGGCGCGCGCGGGCGAGGAACGCGGATTGCGTCGAGGTCCACACGACAAGGCGCCCTTCGGCGTCGAGCATGGCGACCGATCCCATCGGCTCCAGGTACCCCGGGTACTGCGCATGGGTCGTGTAGGTGGCCTCGTGAACCAAATGGGCCTCTGCGAAACCTTCGTCGACGCTGCCGCGCTCGAAGCGGATCTCATGCGCGATGTTGTCCTGGCGGCCGTCGTGAATGTTCGGAGCCTCTTCGTCGAGCGCCTCCTCGGGCAGCAGGACGGCAGGGAGCTCCTCGTACTCGATGCGGATCAGGTCCAGGGCGTCCCGCGCGATCTCTTCGGTGGTCGCAGCGACGGCGGCGACCTCTTCGCCGCAGAAGCGCACCACGCCCTCCGCAAGAATGCGCCGCTCCTTGTGGCTCACGCCCCAAAGCGCGCGTGGTGCGTCGACGCCGGTCAGCACCGCCTTGACGCCGGGCAGCGCCGACGCCTCAGCGATGTCCACCGAGACGATGCGCGCATGCGGGTAGGGGCTGCGCAGGACCTTGCCGTGAAGCATGCCCGCGACCTTGATGTCGCCCGCGTATTGCGCCTTGCCGAGCACTTTGGCGCGCCCCGTGACCTGCGGCGTGTCGCGCCCCAGGGTCGATTGCGTCGTCATGGTCATGGGGGCTCAGTCCGCCTGGATGTTCAGGTCCTTGATGACCTTGGCCAGGCGCTCGTAGTCGGAGGCGTTGACCTTGGCCATGGCGGCAGGCGGCCCGCCGACCGGCGCCGCGCCGAAGGTGCCCATCTTGGCGATCACGTCGGGCATCTTGAGAACTTCGTTGAGGTTGGCGTTCAGCAGGTTCACCACCGCGGACGGCGTGTTGCGCGGCGCGAAGAAGCCGTTCCATGCGCCCGAGTCGATGTCCTTGTACCCCAGTTCGGCGAGCGTGGGCACGTTCGGCAGCAACGGGGAGCGCTTCGCGTCCGAGATGGCGAGCGCGACCAGCTTGCCCGTGGCGATGTACTGGGCCACCGGGCCGAGCGTCACGTAGGCCAGCGGGATATGCCCCGCGACCACGTCGGTGACCGACGGCGCCACGCCGCGGTAGGGCACGTGCTGCACCTGGATGCCGGCCGACCGGTTGAGCCACTCGCCCGCGATGTGCATCGGCGAGCCGGCGCCCGGCGTGCCGTACGACAACGGCTTGCCCGCCTTCGATTGCGCCACCAAGTCCGCCACGCTTCGGATGCCGGAGGCCGGGTTCGCGACCAGCAGCACCGCCTGGTTGGCTGAGTGGATCACGGGCGTGAAGCCATTGATCACGTCGTACGAGGCCGCGGGTGCGAGCTTCATCACCAGCGGCGCGGTGGTGAACGGGTTGGGCGTGAACAGCAGCGTGTAGCCGTCCGGCGCCGCGCGGCCCACATAGGTGTTGCCGACCGTGCCGCCCGCGCCGGGCCGGTTGTCCACAATGACCGACTGGCCCAGGCGCGCCTGCAGCTTCTCGGCAAAGAGACGAGCCATTGCGTCGGTATCGCCGCCGGCCGGGTACGAGACGACGATGGTGATGGGCTTGGTCGGATAGGCCGGCGCCGGGGCCTGGGCGTGCACAGCACTTCCCCAGAGACCCCCCGCGAGAAAGCCCACGGCAAGGAACAACGGGCGGCTGACTTTCATCTTGGAGCTTTCATAAGGAGCGCGCGCCGGACGATCGAGGCGGAACGGCACAACACCCGAGCTAACAACTTGGATTAAGTAGGCGTTCCATATATGGAACATCGAACCATATTTGAAACGTTAGCGTAATCGTAGAATGAAGCTGTTGATCAATCAACTAAGTGAAACTTCGAATTGACATTCGAGATTTTTCTTCTGTTAACTAATAAATAAGTGTGATCGCGGGCCAAGGCCCGCCTCATCGTCGAAACAACCCATGCAAGACGACGCCCTGACTGAGCGCCCCTCCCTCCCATCCGCCGTGCCCACCGATCCGTGGTCGGGACTCAACGAATCGGGCGACAACCTCACCGTCGACAACTTCATCACCACCGTGATGAGTCAGACCGTGAATGCGCTGCGCCGCGTGACAACGCTGCCCTATGCAAGGCGCTTCGGGCTCACGGTGTCGGAGTGGCGCATCCTGTCCCTGATGGCGCACACGCGTTCGATATCGTTCGCGGAACTCGTTGTGCAATCCACCTCGGACAAGGCGCTCGTGAGCCGCACGCTGCGCCTGCTTGAGCAGCGCGGCCTGGTGTCGCTCAAAGCCGAAGGCCCCACGCCGAGAAAGCGGCTCACCTGCAACATCACGCCCGCCGGCGAGGCGCTGCATGCACAGGTCATCCCGGTCGCGCGCAGGGCGCAGGCATCGATGATCCAGCTCATGACGCCGGAGGAGCGGCGCGTGATGTACATCGCCCTCAAGCGCATCCATGGGCAATGCCTCGACGCCGTCGCGCCCCGCGATGAAGAGGAAGAAAACTACCTAGCGGCCGATGGAAAGTGCACCGACTAAGACAGCAACGGACCGGGTTGTGGGAAAACTCATGCCGGTTGAATTCTGGCAATCCCGACCGGTGACCGGATCAATTTGTGGCAGCAGTCAACACGCGAATGTCGAAGCGCGCATATCGATCACCCCCGAGTGCGGGCTTCGGGCCCTACAGGGTGGCGATGAGGCTGCGCAGCGCGGTCTCGCGCGTGCCGTGGTAGCTGACCATGGCGGCAGCCCAGTCTCGCGTCTGCTCCGCGCCGATCTTGCCGATCACGGATTCGCGCAGCGCCTTCTCCGCGATGCGGATCGGAGACGGCGTGAAGAGGTAGTTCCAAATGTTCTTGGGATTTCCTTTGGGCGTGAAAAAGCCCGCGCTCGGCGGGCTTCGGGGATGTCGTTGTCGGGTCGGTTACTCTTTGGGCGGATTCTGCACCTACCCACCCAATGCCCCGATTCGAACGGATTAAAAATGAGTGAAAAACTTCAAGTTGGTGACTCTCTCGGAATGGTTTTCAGCCTTCCGTGCATGCGCTGCGTTGGCGACACACGGCACTTCGTTCGAGCATCAGCAGACGTTCACGGTCAGACGGAGAGGCAGGACGATGACTATTACTGGTCGATCTACAACCAACTTCTAGAGTGCGGCGGTTGTGGGCAGATCACTTACCGACGCTTGAGAACAGACTCGGATGGCACAGGTGAAGGACCTGACGGAGAAGATCTGATTGACGAGAAGCTCTATCCGCCAAGGGTCTCAGGCAGGAAGAACTTGTTGGCCGACATTTGGATGGTTGATCGGAAGGTTGGGCAGGTCTACCGAGAAACGGCCGAGGCACTCGCGGCGGGGCTAAGGGTCCTCGTTGGTATTGGCTTGCGTGCGATCCTGGAAACCATTTGCAAGGAGAAGTCGGCTTCTGGGCCGAATTTGCTAGCCAAGATTGATGATCTCGTAACGAAACAGGTATTGACGCCGAACGGGGCCGAGGTTCTGCACCAGATTCGAACGCTAGGTAACAACGCAGCTCATGAGGTCGAACCCCACACCGAAAAGCAACTGGCGTTGGCGATGGATGTGATCGAACGCCTCATCGAGGACGTGTACATCATCAGGTCGAAGGCTGCTCGCATTCTTCCGCGAGCCCCGAGTTCCGTCGCTAGTGCTCTTCCGGCGCCAAGGATGCCTCCCGCACCCCCCTAATTCAACATCACCGTCGGCCCTTGCGAGCAACCTTCTTGCGGTCGACCTCGGTGTTCCAGTCGCTCACCTCCTTGTGGCGAGGTTGCGCACGTGGCTGTCCACGGGCGAGGTGTAGTCGCGGCGCCGCCGCGTCGCGCTCGGCAGGGTCAGGCTGTTAAAGGCCGATGCCACGCTGGCGGCGGCCATGCTCGAGGAGCGTACGAGCACTGCGAGGGCGTTCTTCGAGCAGGGCTCTTCCCGGAATCCGCTGCTCCAGCTCAAACTGCACATTGCAAGGCGGCCTGCACCTCCGGCTCAAGGAGAAAGCGACTCAGCTTCGAGTACTCGCGCCGAACGCCGCTCACTTTGATTGGCGAGTGGCCCAGCCAAAGCCGCTTGCGGGCGCGGGTGATGGCCACGTAGAGGATGCGGCGCTCCTCGTCCAGCTGTTCAGCCGTCGTGGATCTGCGATCGGGTAGCACGCCTTCCGTGACACCGAGCACAAAAACGTAGTCCCACTCCATGCCCTTGGCCGCGTGAATCGTCGAGCAGGCGATCGCTTCGGTACCGGCAATCCTGTGGACGTGGGCGTTCATCTCTGCGGCGCACGCGAAGCTTCGGGACAGAGGCTCCCATCGATTCAATGCGTTGCGCAGCGCCTTGTTGGCGTTGACGCCGCCGTGAAGCCTCAAGTAGGCACGGACGCAAGCTCTGTACGCACCCTCCGTGTTTTTTCCGCCGGTGATGTTGAGGAGCTCGTTGACAAACTGGTCCCACTTCTCGAGCTTCGGAAGAACCATCCGCGTGGTCTTGACATTCGGGTTGGCGCCGGAGTCGTCTGTGGCGCTGGGTAGATCGATCAGCCCGGCTGAATCACCGAGGCCCAGCCTATCGCGCATCTCAGCCTCCAACTCAGCTGTCATGCGGGCACGGCGACCGCTGGCGCTGGCGTCAAGACCGATCCCATAGTCGCGCAGATCCTCGAACTTGTCGGCTAGCCAAAGCACATCCATGACGGCCTGGTAGTGGCTGTCGGATCCGGCGAGCAGCGTCGCCACGTTGCGGGCGGCGAGTTCCTGTGCCACGGGGTGGAGAACGGCTCGCGTGCGACCCAGAAGCGCAATTTCGGAGTGCGGCACGCCCCGTCGCAGCAGTTTGCTTACGCGCTTCGCCACGGTGCTGGCCAGGGTGCGTGTATCCGACTCCTGGATCAACACCGGAGCTTTGCCCGTCTTGCCGGTCTTGATGGCGGGCGGATCGAAAGGCGCAGCCACGGCTTGAGCAAGATCTGCGATCTCGGTTGTTAGCCGATGAGACCGGCGCAGCACGTGTTTCTTCGACTCACCGTCAACCAGCACGACGCCAGCCTCGACCAGCGCTCGACGAAGCGAGGTGTACCGGCCGCCCGCGAACCCGTAGATCATCTGCAGGCGATCGCCCAGCACTACGGTCGACTGCATCCGCTGGGCGAGCTCGGCAATCAGTTTGGCCTGAGTGGGCGTGCAGTCTTGCCATTCGTCGACGATCAGGTGATCGATCCCCAGTTCTTCGCCAGATAGTTGGGCCATCAGACGAAGACCCAGCCGCAGCATGTCGTCGTAGTCAATCGCGCCGGACGAACGCTTGTGATCTTCGTAGGCCTGATTGCGGGTCAATCTGGCGGCCGAGGTCTTGGAGCGAACAGAGGACCTCCTTGCGGATCCCCGCTTAGCTGCGCCGAAGCTCGCACCCGTCTTCCCCGCGCGAGAGCTGCCATCGATCCGTTCGAGGATCTTGGTCAAACGGGAAGAGTCGACAACCGCAGGAACTGCACGATAGCCAAGACGACGGTGGTGACGACGAATCAGGCCGTAGAAGAGGGCGTGGATGGTAGACACGTTGACGGTCGCGTCCTTGCTGGTCATGCCGTCTCGTTCGACGCTGCCGGCGCTGATCTCAACGTCGGCGGCCCGGAGGCGTTGCCTGAAGTTCGTGACCGTGGCGTTGGTGGCCGACAGGACCCGAATTCGGGCAGCGGGATCCTGTTTGAGGAGATGCTTAACGCGAGCGACGGCGGTGGTGGTCTTACCACCACCGGGGACGGCTGTGACTTCGGTGAATCTGTCCGTGCTACGGATGACGCGGCGCATGGCCCTTGTGGTCTTGATGGGCACGATGAAGGAATTCCTTGAGAACGTTGATCGACGAAGTGAAGGGCGGCGACTCTTGGCAACTGCCGCCTTTTTGGCCTTCGCCATCCTTCTGAGTGAGCAGGATGGATGGGGCACTCGATGTAGTGTTGCGGCCGAGAAAGTGAGGTGTTTTGGCCGAGGGTGCCGGTGTGAAAAGTGCTCTGAATCGCATGAAAAAGGCCCTGAACACGATGTTTTGATCGGTTGAGGACCAAATGCTGGATGAAGATCCGGTACCTATACCAGGTGCAGATCCTCAGGGCCACTCGCGAGGGGGCGCCGCAATGACGCGGGCTGCTTCGCGCAGCCATGCCTTCGCAGTCATCGGCAGCAGAGCCTTGGTCACCGAGGGGCGCTTCCGGCACAGCATCTGGAGGACGAACGCGTCGCCTGCTGTGTACTTCGGACTCATGAGCGCCCGACGAATACGAGCCTGAAGAGCACTATCCCCAGTATCTCGGCAAGCGGATCGACTCAGCGCGGCCCCCATCGCGGCCCGGTTGCCAAACGAGTGGTAGCGGATCTGCGTTGCCCAGAATTCGCTGAAGTCGAAGGCGAGCAGTGCGTCGATGGAGCCGAGGCCGATTCGCTCGATGAGTTGCGTCTCCTGCAGTCGAACCTCGGTGTGCAGACCGCGATGTCCTCGCGCGGCGGTGGCCAGCTTGGACTTGCGGTCGGAGTAGGTGACGAGGCGACGGGGAGCGTTGGGCTTTCCGAAGTAGTGCGTGTTCTTATGCTTGGTCACCTGCGTCGGTCCGTATTGCATCGTGATCGTGCGAAGGAAGTAACGCTCGAGGCGCTGCGCATCAACTTTCCAACGGACCGGATAGTCCCGGGCAATCTCGACGTACGCGACCTGAGCTGAAATGCGAACGCCCAGCATGCGTCGAAGGAAGTGCAGAGTGCTCGCGCTGGGCTGCAGTACGCGAAGAATGTATTTCCAGCGCGGGTTGTAGGGTACGTTGACCGGATCGATGGTGACCTTCTCGGGCAAGGTGTCGACCCATTCTTGACCAGGGTGCAGGTCAATCCAAATGTCGAGGCGGTCGAACGCATCGAAGAAGCGCTTGAGAAAAAAGTTGAGCATGATGAAGAGCGGCCGCTCGAGGCGGCCGCATTGCGGTTTTGGAGTCAGCGTTTGAGACCGGTGAAATCGAAAAGGCCTGCGTAGCAGGTCACTAAATCTTTGGGCGCATGGGGGGGGCGAAGCGGACGCAACTTGATCAAGCGTTGGTCGATCTCATCGAGGCTCATCTTCATCGCGTTCGCAACGGGGCTGCGATCATTACCTTTGGCTATCGCCGCCCAGATGGCTCGATCGTCTCTGACGCGCGACACGAAGCGAGAGTAAGCGAGGCGATAACCCTCTGGCTTGGTGGCGACCTGCACCATGAGTTTTCCCCGTCCGTCAGCATGAAATGCTTTGGCAGCTGAGAATTCGATCGTCCAAGCTAGGTCATAACGTGGATCTGGCTCGCACGGCTCGGACAGGATGCAATCGTCGACGATGGACGCGACGGGGCCGAACTCATCGATGCTCGAGGCACGCGTGACGAAAACGATCAGTTTTCCGTGAGCCAGAGCGAGATCGCGCAGTCCGGCGATATCTTCGAGGGCAGCCGTTTGGAGGACTTCCGAGGTGACCGGAAGCAGGAGGGTCGCCGACATCTTGGGTGACCGCACGAGATCTTCCAGTCGAGCCCGAGGTTCGCCGCGAAGCCAGTCCAGCCTGGCGTCGATGTGCACATGCTTGATAGTCAAAGCGTCGTCACCGTCGGGACGCGAGACGGCGTGCAGGATCTGGCTGTACAGGTGGCATCTTTCCACCGACCCGCTGAATAAGATGGTCGTTGGGCTCGGCGAGGTGAACGGGCTGCAACTCGGTTGCTTCGCACGACAGATGAGACCTGCCAAACCAGCAACTGCGTGTGCAGCGCTGACGGAGCTCGGGATGAGGTGAGCCAGAACCCCATGAGAAGCTCGGATTTTGCGATGCTCGGCCCAAGTGGCGCATCCGGCTTCTGTTGAAGCCGGATGCGCGTTGGGTGCTGCTTTGGTTACTTTTTTGGTACGCATAAAACTGAAGAAAAATCTCCCCGGAGCGCGCCATCACGACGGCTCTGGGCGAGGAAGTTGAGAACGTAAGCTGGTTTGTCAGCCTAAGGTTGGCGCACCGGCTCAGGCGACGAGAGAGCGTTGAATCTCGGTTACGACGCTTGCGTAATAGCCCTTTGTTCCAGGGCCGTTACTTTGAGCTTTAGGCACGAGTCCCGCGCGGACTCTGTTGTAGTAAGTTGATCGAGACCAGCCCATTAATTTAATAAATGTATTGAGCCGGACGAACTGCTGCGGAGGGTCCATAGGGGTCCTCAAAAGGGGTTCGAACCAAAACGCTTTAGGGAAAGCGCGCTAGTCAGCCGGATACGTGGAGCGATCGCGCGATTCGCGATCCGGCACAGAATAAAGTTTTCGGCCTGCGGAGAAGGCGCAGCCTAAAACTTCGCCCCGTCGCAATGACGGCGGCGTCTGGTGTGTGTGTCGACGACTGGGTGCGCCAGCCGGAAAAGAAGTAGCGCGTAAAAATTAGAGGTCAGCAGCTCAGCAGCTTGCCTGACCTCCGAGCGAGCCATTGCGGCCGTGCCCATCGATCTGAAAGTTTAAAAGTTGTCCCGAAGACCTTAAGTCTCCGGGCAAGCATTGAAGATATCAGCACCTTCAGGTTTGGTCAACTCGGCCCGTTGACTACGCTCGCGGCGGCTGCACTTCAATTCGATCTCGGCTATGCAGTGCTTCCTCGATCTTCTGACTCAGCAGTTCCCATGCCGCGCGCTTCTCCAGTGCGTAGTCGTGGTGCAAATATGCCCGCCGCACTTTGCTGCCACCGAGCACATGGTTTTGGCACCGGTCGATGATGTCCAAGCCAATGCCTGCCCGCTGCATCATCGTGGCACCGGTGCGACGCATGTCATGTGGAGTCCATTCCCCATTGGCGCCATTGGCGAGTACTAGCGTGTTGTCGTTGGTTCGGTTCTTAAGCGCCTTGCGCTCCTTGAACATTGTCTGTCGGTCTCCAATCTGCTTCGATACGCTCTTCAAACATACGTGCGTGTTCTCGGACTTGTTGATTTTCTTGGTGTTGCGAGCGGGGAAACACCAGGTACCGATCTTGTCCCCCTGAAGCGCCTTGAGCGCCTTAAACTGGCCCGCAGCAAACGCGCTTAGGTAGACGATGTGGTCCTGCTGCCTAGCATTCGTTTGTTTGGCGTTTTCCTTCGGGATGCGCCAGACGCCAGCTTCCGTGTCCACGTGCGCCCACTCAGCCATCAGTAACTCGCCAATGCGGCAAAGGGTGGACAAGCAAATCCAGATTGCAATTTGGCTTTCGCGCTTGAGGCCGTGAGCGATGGCGCGCTTGTTCTCGGCGTTTTGCCGTGCCTCGTGCATGGTGCGAAAGACATGCTGGAGTTCCCGAAGTTCGTCCGGTGACAGCACGCGGTCGCGCTCATCGTTGATGTCGTAGTCAGGAGCGACGATTTTTCCGATCTCAAGTAACTCGGCGGGGTTTTGCTCGATGAGCAGTTCTCGCCAAGGCTTGCGTTTCTCGCCCCATGCGAACAGTTGAACAAGGTCGCGATAAACGCGCACCGCCATCCGATTGCGGCCGCGCCCCACGATGGTGAGGAGAACTTTGCGAAGGTCGTGTTCTGTCAACTCCTTGATCGGCTTGTTGCCGATAGCAGGGAGGACGTCTTTTTGGAAGGCTCTGCGCAGCTCTGCATTGCCGTCCTTGCGCAGGACTCCGGTCGCCAGCCATGCTTCGAACATTTTGGAAAACGGGAGCAGAGTGGCGCGTAGCTGTTCTCTCGCCTGACATTCCTTGGCCAGGGCTTCTGCCGCTTGCTGTTGAAAGTCAATGCCGGATCGGGCTAGCGATTGGATTCTGGCGTTTTCAGCGGCGGCGTCGGCCACCCCCATAAACCCTTCGCCGCTGCTCCCAAAAGGCTTGGGAAGGCGGGCTTCTCGCTGCTTGCCGTCGACCACGTATTTGACGAGCCACCGCTTTTCTCCGTTGGCAGCGACACGGATGTACAGCCCGGTGTCTACCGTGAGCTTGTACGCCTTATCTCGTGGCTTGGCAGCCTCGATCGCCCGAACTGTAAGTTTTGCCATGCCCTAATCGTGCCCTAGATATGCCCTAAATATCGCTGCATTTTAACAAACTTGGATGATCGGGGTTGGACAAAAAGCCTTGTAACTTGTTGATTTTAAAGGAAGTTGCGTGTGCAGGGCGGTGCAGCGCAGCGCAAAATTAAATGCATGGGGTGCAAGGGGTCGAAGGTTCGAATCCTTTCACACCGACCAAAACGTTAGTCAGATCAACGGGTTAGAGCCACAAGCTCTGACCCGTTTTTCTTTGGTTTTGACAAACCACTGGGTTCCTGACAAACGCGATCGTGTTCAGCTGGTTCCGCGACCCCGATTGCCGACGGCAAGGGGGTTTCGGTGGGCACTTTGCGGCGGTACACGCGCTTCGGTGCCGCAGCGCATCCGCAGTCCGGCCCCCTCGGTTTCAGGTCAAGAGCAGGACAGCTTCATCGCCTCGATCCGGCCGCCGAAGCCGAGCTTGCGCGTCAGCCCGCCTTCGCGGCTGTTCGGCTCGAAGCGCACGGTCCGGTCCTTGAACATGGCGTGCTCGTACACCTCCAGCGTGGCACGGGGGCCGACGCTCACGCTGTCGATGTCGCGCTTGAGCTGGCGTGCGGTGCCCTTGTCCATGCTCTGGACCTGGGCTGGGCCGACGAGGGTGGCGACGTCGCCCTGGAAATCGCGCTTCGAATAGAACTGTGCCCAGCATCCGGATGCCAGCCGAGGGTCCTCGACCCGCAGCGGGACGAGCAGGACGGTGGGATCGGGCTGGTTGTCCACGCCCGGGCTCGCGGTGGATGTGGGAGCATTGCTGGCGCAGGCGCCCAGCGCGACGGCGCCGGCGATCAGAAGGTAGCGGTGAAGATTCATGGGTCGGAGGCCGGATCGGCCAGTGCGGTTTCGAAGCCGCCAAAGCTAACGTGCCGGTGGCTGCGCTGCGTAGGAGCAAGGCGCAACCGGCGGTCGTTCCTGCTCCCGACAACGGAGCGCTCATCGAAGCCCTCGTTCGCCGCCGCGCACATATTCGACGGCACTCCGCAGCGCTAGCATTTGACGATGCTCAAGCGACTCATCTACGGCAGCCAAGCCGTCGAAGCGAATCCGACGAACCTGCGCGCCATCCTCGCGGCTTCACGCACCGGCAATCCCAAAGCCGGCGTCACGGGTGCGCTCTGCCTGTTCGAGGGGGTTTACATGCAGTACCTCGAAGGCGACGAAGGTGCCGTCGAAACGCTGTACGCAAGGATCGAGACCGATGCGCGGCATCGAACGCCCGTCGTGCTCGACAGGACCTTCATCGCGGTGCGGCAATTTCCGGAATGGTCCATGGCGCTGTTGGCGCCGGACGACCGCATCAAGGCCATCATGGGCTTGCATGGTCTGCGACTGCCGGGCACCACGACGCGCGACATCGCGCCCGACCATGCCGCCGCTTTCTTCCGTGCGCTCGCGGCCACACCCAACTGGATGCCGCTCTGAAGAGGGATGCCTCGCCCCGGCACCGTGCCTCGACCAGCGCCCGGCGGACCTGCACTGCCATGCGAACACGAAGTTTTCCTACGCGGCTCGCAAGAGCGCCATTTCATCTTTCGATTCCCCCACATCCATTCGGACCACACGATGCCCACATCCCGACGCGCAGAGCCCGGTGCCTGCAGCCTCCTCGACGCTGATCGCCGGAACGTCGCTGCGCGCAAGGAAGAACCGATGGAAGAGTTCGGCATCTCGGCCTGAGTTCTCCCGCAACCCACGTGCCCGGAGCTTTCGCATGACCAGCTTTCTTTCACGCCTCTTGCCCAGCGCAACGAACATGATCCGGCTGGATCACACGCACGTGCTTTCCACGTTCCACCAGTACAAGGCGAGCGCACCCGTGCGTGTGAAAAAAGGACTGGTCAATACCATGTGCACCGCACTGGAAGTGCACGCGCAGCTGGAGGAAGAAATTTTCTATCCGGCGGTGCGCAGCGTCACGCAGAGCGAACTGATCGCCAAGTCGCTCGATGAGCACCACGAGATGCGGCGACTGATCGGACTGTTGCGGCAGATGGAGCCCGAGGCGCGTGACTACGACGAGACCGTGGCCACGCTGATGCGCGACGTGATGCACCACGTGGCGGATGAAGAAACACTGGTGCTTCCTGAGGCCGAGCGGCTGCTGGCCGACCGGTTGGGCGAACTCGGCATGCAGATGACCAAGCGCCGCCTGCAACTGGTCGCCCCGCGAAGTGGCGAGATCGCGCTCGACATGGGGCGGGCCGCGTCCGGCAACAGCCTGGCGCTCACTGTCGTCGGACTGACGGCCGTTGGGCTGCTGGTGGCGCGACGCACGGGGCATCTTGGACGGCCGAAGCGCAACCTTGGCCGTCTCTGACCGGCGGCCGCGGGTCTGCCGATCCGGCCCGTCCGTGGCGCCGGTTCCCTTCTCAATGGTTGAAAAAGGCTTCACCGTGCGCGCCAACCCCTTGGGCAAGTTTCCCGTGAGCGCGGGCATTCTGTTCGGGCTCGGCCTCGGAGGTTTCTTCGACGGCATCGTCCTGCACCAGTTGCTGCAGTGGCATCACATGGTAAGCAGCTGGTATCCCCCGACGACCGTTGAAAATCTTCGTCTCAACACGCTGTGGGATGGCATCTTCCACAGCGCGACCTATGTCTTCGTCGTGCTTGCATTGCATCGGCTCTGGCGCGTCGCGCATCGGGGACACATCTATTGGTCCGGAAGGCTGATCTGGGGCACGGCACTGATGGGGTGGGGTGCCTTCAACCTGGTCGAAGGCGTCATCGATCACCACCTGCTTGGCATTCACCACGTCAACGAGGTGGTCGCCGTCGTGCACCGCCCTTATTGGGACGCCGGTTTTTTGATCTGGGGCGCAGCAATGCTGATTGCAGGCGGCTGGCTATGGAGAAGCGGAATTCATGAACACCGGGTCCGAGCCGCCCATCTTCGTGTGATGTCGGCGCCGATCGGAGGCGACTGACATGCTGTTTCCGAGAAGAAACGCGGAAGCGGTGATCCTCGTCCTCGGGCTGCTGATCGCCATGACGCCGATCTGGCGCTGGGCCAGCCTGCCCGCGTCGCCCACCGCGGAGGAAGTCCGCCAGTTGATCTGTGCCGCGCCCCGCGACGGACCCATTGCACAGCGCCCGGAGGCTTCCCGAAGCAACGCATCGCAGCTTGCCGGCGCCACGACTCCGGCGCCATAGCCTGAATGCGCACGGCCGCACGCGCCACCTCAGTTCGGCGAGCCCTTGGAAGAGCTTCCATGCGTGCGTCCTGAATTCCCGGCGCGGTACAGCGCCCCTTCGGGATCGCGCTCGCGGCCGCCCTTTTGCTGGCGCTCGACCTGCTTGGCCGACATGCGATCAGCCACCGAAGGCAGCACTTTCGCGAGCACCGTGTTCATCACCGCCATGCCGCCCACCTTGATGTCACGCCCGCCGCTCACGGCGGCCTCCAGGATGGCCTCGGCGACCTGTTGCGGATCGATCATGGGCGTGGGGAGCTTGGGTTCCTTGTCCATGTAGTTGCGGGCATGTTCGGGGTAGGGCGTGTCGACCGCGGTCGGCTGTATGAGCGTGACGGTCACGCCGCTCTTGTCGACGTCCTCGAGTTCCACGCGCAGCGCATCGGTGAAGCCTTTCACGGCATGCTTGGAGGCCGAATACATGCCCTGAAGCGGTATCACGGCGTCCGACACTTCGCTGCCCACGTTCACGAGCGTGCCCTGTACAAGCTTCAGGTAGGGCAGGGCCGCGAGCGAGCCGTTCACCACGCCCCAGAAGTTCGTGTCGAAGAGGCGGCGGCTGTCGGCTTCGCTCACCTCGTCGAGGCGGCCGTAGATCGAGATGCCGGCGTCGTTCACCCAGGTGTCGATGCGTCCGAAATGGCTGATGGCGAGCAGCGCAACGCGGTCGATCTGCGCGCGGTCGGCCACGTCGGCTTCAACGGATACCGCATGCCCGCCTTGCTCGTTGATGTCCTGCGCGAGCCGCTGCAGCACTTCGCCGCTGCGTGCGACCAGCACCAGGCTCGCGCCCTGCTGCGCAGCAAGCTGCGCCGTGCACAGTCCGATGCCGCTGGAAGCGCCGGTGATGACGATGACCTGCTGGTCGAGGGGTTTGTCTGCTCGGGACATGGTGCTTTTCCTTTCGGTGAATGTGAGTCCGAAGGGCAAGCCGTGTGCCCGGCGGCAGCCGTTCCCCGGGGACATTCACGCTCGGGCATGTGGCTTGCCCCGCACCGCATCTGCTTTCAACCCATAAGGAACATCCACCATGCTGGCAATGAACTATCGCGGGCCGTACCGGGTTCGCGCGGCGCACAAGGCCGAGCCGGAAATCGAGCATCCGGGCGACGCCATCGTGCGCGTCACGCGGTCGTGCATCTGCGGCTCCGATCTGCACCTGTATCACGGCCTGGTGCCGGACACGCGGGTGGGCACGACCTTCGGCCACGAGTTCACCGGCGTGGTCGAGGCGGTCGGCTCGGCCGTGCAGCACCTGAAACCGGGCGACCACGTGCTGGTTCCGTTCAACATCTTTTGCGGCAACTGCTACTTCTGCCAGAAGGAGCTGTACAGCAATTGCCACGACACCAATCCGGAGGCCACCGCCGTGGGCGGCATCTACGGCTACTCGCACACCACCGGCGGGTACGACGGCGGCCAGGCGGAGTACGTGCGCGTGCCGATGGCCGATGTCGGCCCCACGGTGATCCCGCCCGACATGGACGTGGACGACGCCGTGCTGCTCACCGATGCGTTGCCCACCGGCTACCAGGCCGCGGAGATGGGCGACATCGAAGAGGGCGACACGGTCGTCATCTTCGGTGCCGGCCCGGTCGGCATCTTCGCGGCCAAGTCGGCATGGCTCCTGGGCGCGGGCCGCGTGATCGTGGTGGACCACATCGAATACCGGCTTGAGTTCGTGCGCCAGTACGCACAGTGCGAGGTGATCGATTTCAAGCAGGTGGGCGACATGGCCATCCACATCAAGAAGATGACCGAGGGCCTCGGCGCCGACGTGTGCATCGACTGCGTGGGCTGCGAAGCCGCAGGCAGCTTCGCCCACACCTTGCTGGGCGTGAAGCTCAAGCTGCAGGGTGGCGCGGCGACCGTGCTGCACTGGTGCATCAACTCGGTCCGCAAGGGCGGACGGGTCTCGATCGTGGGCGTGTACGGACCGACCTTCAACGCGGTGCCGATCGGCAATGCGATCAACAAGGGCCTCACGCTGCGCATGAACCAGGCCAGCGTCAAGCGCCACCTGCCGCGCCTGATCGAACACATCCAGGCCGGGCGCATCGACCCCAAGCGCGTGATCACGCACCGCATCGACCTCTGCGACGTGGCCGATGCCTACCACCTGTTCTCCAGCAAGCTGGACAACTGCATCAAGACGGTGCTGGTGCCGCCGGCGTCGCTGGCCGCATAGCGCGGCCAATGGACCTCTTTCCTCCAAGGAGCGATTCGCAATGATCATCACGGACACACAAGAACAGAGCCCCGCGCGCAACGCCGATCGCCATGCGCACATCGTCGGTTGGGGCGCCGACCTCGACCACGCCAACCGGCCCGCCTATCCCATGGAGCGCACGCCGCCGCGCCTGCCACACCCGGTGGATGCGCCCGAGCAGCAGCACGCGCATGTGGAGGTGCTGCATTCGACGGAGCGGCCCGGCATCACGCGCATCTTCGGCACGACGCTGCCGCCTTCGGGCCTGAGCGGCTGGCTGCGACGCCATGCGTTCCGGCATTCCGAGAACGACCTGCGGCACTGGATGTTGCTGCTGCTGGCCGACCGGGTGAATGTGGGCGAGGGCCTGGTCGAAGATCTTTCGCGCGGCCATGTGCCCAACCTGTACGCCGAAATGGGCGGCCGCGCAGAGCTCAGGCACAACCCGATGGGCGCCGCGCGCAAGGCCGCCATTGGCGTCGGCGTGCTGGCGCTGGTGGCGCTGTCGATGAAGCGCCGGCGCCGCCGGTTGCGCTAGCGCCAGCACCAGCACCAGCATTGAGGTGAGGTGCGGTGCGGCTGCGTGGCCGCTAGCGGGAGAGGCCGGCCGCGCCCATGGCGAACCGGAACACCGCCGCCAGCAGGAAGAGCGCCGTCACGCTCGCCAGCCAGATGGCCACCAGCCAGCCGATGCGCCGCAGCCACTTGCGCAGCTTGCCCGGCTCGCCCTGTGCGCTGCTAGTGGTAGCCGTCGCCATGCCGCACCTTGCCGCGGAAGACCCAGTAGCTCCAGGCCGTGTACATGAGGATCACCGGAATGATCAGCAGCGCACCCACGAGCGCAAAGCCCAGGCTCTGCGCCGGCCCTGCGGCCTGCCAGATCGAGATGTCGGGCGGAATCACATTCGGCCAGAGGCTGATGCCCAGGCCCGTGTAGCCGAGGAACAGGAGCGCGAGCGTCAGCACGAACGGCGCGCCATGTCCCTGGCCGCGCAACTCGTGCAGCAGCCGCCACACGACCACGCACACCAGCAGCGGCACCGGCGCGAAGTACAGCAGGTTGGGCCACGAGAACCAGCGCGCGGCAATGGCCGGATGCGCGAGCGGCGTCCATACGCTCAGCATCGCGATGACGGCGAGCATCGTCCACACCAGCGGCCGTGCGAGCCTGCGCATGCGCGCCTGCAGCGCACCTTCGGTCTTCATGAAGAGCCAGGTGGCGCCCAGCAGCGCGTAGGCGGCAACCAGCGCGAACCCGGTGAACACCGAGAACGGCGTCACCCAGTCGAACGGTCCGCCCGAGAAATTGCCGTCGACCACCTTCAGCCCGTTCAGAAAGGCGCCCAGGGTCACGCCCTGGAAGAAGGTCGCGGTGAACGAGCCGCCGATGAACGCGGCATCCCACCAGCGGCGCTTGCCCGCGCGCGCCTTGAAGCGGAATTCGAATGCCACCCCGCGAAACACCAGCCCCACGAGCATGAGGATCAGCGGCAGGTAGAACGCGCTGAGGATCACCGCATAGGCCAGCGGAAAGGCGGCCAGCAGGCCCGCGCCGCCGAGCACCAGCCAGGTCTCGTTGCCGTCCCATACAGGCGCGACGGTGTTCATCATCACGTCGCGGTCTTCCTTGGCGGGAACCAGCGGAAACAGGATGCCGATGCCCAGGTCGAAGCCGTCCATCACCACGTACATCATGATCCCGAACAGGATGATCACGGCCCAGATCAGGGGAAGGTCAATGCCCATGGCGAGCCTCCGGTGCGGCAAGGTCGCCTTCGGCATCCATGCCTTCGCGCGCCGCCGACAGCGGGCGCATCGGATGGCGCGGTTCTCCCGGATCGCCATGCACCGGCGGTTCGCGGTCGTCGTCGGCCGGCCCCTTGGCGATCAGCCGAAGCCCGTAGGCCGTGCCGGCGCCGAACACCGCCAGGTACACCACCACGAAGAGGCCGAGCGTGAAGCCCACCTGCGATGCGGAATGCTGCGGCGACACCGCATCGGCCGTGCGCATGAGCCCGTAGACGACCCAGGGCTGCCGGCCGATCTCCGTCGTGTACCAGCCCGCCAGGATGGCCACCAGCCCGGCCGGCGACAGCGCCACCGCAAAGCGCAGGAACAGCCGCTGCGAGAACAGGCGCTGGCCGCGGCGCAGCCACAGCCCCCAGAAGGCCAGCGCGATCATCAGCACGCCGAGCCCGACCATGGCGCGGAAGGTCCAGAACACGATGGTCGAGTTGGGGCGGTCGGCGGGCGGAAAGTCCTTGAGCGCAGGTATCTGGCCGTCCCAGCTGTGCGCAAGCAGCAGGCTGCCCGCGCGCGGAATCTCGATGGCATAGCGCGTCACCTCGGCCTGCATGTCGGGCCAGCCGAACAGGATGAGCGGCACGCCTTCGCCCTCGGGCGTGCGCTCCCAGTGGCCTTCGATGGCAGCCAGCTTGGCCGGTTGGTGCTCCAGCGTGTTGAGCCCGTGCTGGTCGCCGATGAGGGCCTGGATCGGCGCGGCCGCCAGCAGCATCCACAGCGCCATCGAGAACATGGTGCGCACGCGCGTGTTGTCGCGCCCGCGCAGCAGATGCCACGCCGCGGCGCCGCCCACCATCAGCGCGGTCGCGATGTACGCGGCCACCACGGTGTGCGCGAGCCGGTACGGAAACGACGGGTTGAAGATCACGCGCAGCCAGTCGACCGGCACCACGCGGCCGTCGATGATCTCGTGCCCTTGCGGCGTCTGCATCCAGCTGTTGGAGGCGAGGATCCAGGTCGCAGAGATGAGCGTTCCCACCGCCACCGCGAGCGTGGAGACAAAGTGCAGGCCGGGCCCGACCCGGTCGCGCCCGAAGAGCATCACGCCAAGGAAGCCCGCTTCCAGGAAGAACGCGGTCAGCACCTCGTAGGCCAGCAGCGGCCCGGTCACGCCGCCGGCAAAGCGCGAGAAGTTGCTCCAGTTGGTGCCGAACTGGTAGGCCATGACCAGGCCCGACACCACGCCCATCCCGAAGGCCACCGCGAACACCTTGATCCAGAACTGGTAGAGGTCGATGTAGACCTTGCGCCCGGTGCGCAGCCACAGCCCCTCGAGCACCGCCAGGTAGCTTGCCAGCCCGATGGTGAGCGCCGGAAAGATGATGTGGAACGAGATCGTGAAGCCGAACTGGATGCGGGCGAGTGTGAGGGAGTCCATGTCAGGGCCGATCGATGGAAGCATTCGACATCAGTTCGCTCGCGTTGGGAATAGGACGGATTGCCTCACGGGCCGTGCACCAACCGGCAGCGCCATTGCCATGTTCTTGAAAATTCAAACCGGGATCCGCAAAATCGGTACCGAGGCCCTTGCGCCTCCAGACGTCTTGAAGAAAGGAGTGACCATGTCTGCATCATTTCGCGCGTCGCCGTCGACAACCCGGCAGCGGCCTGGCAAGACCGAAAAAGGACGCGGCCTCATCCTGGGCGAGAAACAGATCGAGGCCTATCTCGCCGCCCGCGATGTAGTGCGCCGCCTGCGAACAGCATCTTTCGCAAGCCATGCCGCAGATGCCGGCAACCGGCCGAAACCGCAGGCCTGAGCCAGGTCCCGCAAGGCTTGCGTGGACGCTGCCGCCGCTGCGGATTCCCCATGCGAATGCCGCGGGCAATCACCGAGTCGCCGCTTTTTGCGATGCCATGCCGATGAGCGCTGGCGACGAAGCCGTCGCCAGCTCGCGGTAGCGGCCCGAGCCTATGGCTGCTGCGGCATCGCGGAGCCGGAGCCGGCATGCGCGTCGGGTGAAGGAGGCAGGTCGCCGCCGCTGCCGTTCTCGCCCGTCCAGGTGCTCCTCTTCTGGATGAGCGCCAGGAGTTCCTCCGGGTCGAAGGGCTTGATGAGGTGCGCATCGAAGCCCGCCGTGCGGGCGCGCATCTTGTCCGTCTCCTGTCCCCAGCCCGTGGCTGCCAACAGGAATGCCGTCTTGCCCCAGGGCGTCTCCCGCACCGCCTTCGCCACCTCGTAGCCGGTGAGCTTGGGCATGCCGATGTCCAGGATGAGGATGGACGGCTGGACGGCGTGCGCGACGGCCAGCGCCTGCTCGCCATCGGTGGCGATGTCGACGCGATGGCCTTCCATCCGCAGCAACTCGGCCAGCAGGTTGACTGCGCTCACGTTGTCGTCGGCGATCACGATGCTCATCGGAGCGGCGGGAGAAGGAGCGGCGAGCGGTACGCCGCCCTCCGCGGCCCCGGCCGCCGCCGCGCCGCGCGGCAGCTGCATCACGAAGCGGCTGCCCTGGCCCAGGCCCTCGCTCTCGGCCACGATGCGTCCGCCGTGTGCCGTGACGATCGCGCGGGCCAGCGCCAGGCCGATGCCGAGCCCACCCTCTGGCCGGTGCAGCACCGTGTCTTCCTGCGAGAACATCTCGAAGATCCGCTCCAGCGAGCCCGGCTTCAGGCCCATGCCGTTGTCGCTGACGACGAATTCGCAAAAGCCATCGCCACCGGTGCCGGTGATCGCGATCTGTCCGCCCACCGGCGTGTACTTGGCCGCGTTGGTCAGCAGGTTGGACAGGACCTGTGCGAGCCGCACCGGATCGGCCTCGAGCGTGAGCCGCTCGTCCACCTTCACCGTCGTCTTGTGCTTTCGGCTGCGCAGCAGCGGCCCGGCGTTCTGCAGTGCGAGCTCGACCACCGCGCGCGCCTCGACCCATTCCTTCTTCATGTTCAGCCGGCCGCTCTTGATGCGGCTGGTGTCCAGCAGATCGTCGAGCAGCCGCGACATCTGGTTGACCTGCGAGCGGATCAGGTCGGCGGTCCGGTGGGTCGCGGCATCCGGCGCGCGCTTGAGCAGTTGCGCGGCCAGGCCGATGGGTGCGAGCGGATTGCGCAGCTCGTGCGCGAGCACCGCCAGGAATTCGTCCTTGCGCTGGTCGGCCTCCTGCAGTTCCAGCGCTTGGCTGCGCAGGTCCTGCTCCATCCGCTTTCGCACCGACGATTCCTGCAGCACGCCCAGCATGCCCACCACGCGGCCCGCGTCGTCGGTCTGCGGCGTGCCCCACACCGACAGCCAGCGCGGTGGCTCGGTGCCGGCGAGCCGGTATTCCTCCTTGTAGGTGCGGCCGCTCTCCACGCTGGAGGCAACCGCCTGCAGGGTGCGCTCACGGTCGTCCTCGTGGATCAGCAGCGAAAGCTCCCCCCAGGGGAGCGGCTGCTCGCCAATTCCGAAGAGCGCCGCCGCGCGCGCCGACAGGGTGACCAGGTCGGTGGTGGCGTCCCAGCTCCAGTCGCCGAGCTGGCCCGCGGCCAGCGCGATGCTCAACCGCTCGTTGGTGAGCCGCAGCGCGTGCTGGGCGCGCGTTCGCTGCAGGCTTTCCCAGCACCGGCTGCCCACCATCTGCACCAGCTCGACCTCGCGCGCCTGCCACTGCCGCGGCACATGCTGGTGCACGGCCATGGCAGCCACGAAGCGGCCGTCCTTGTGCAGCGGAATGCAGATGACGGCCTGGATGCTCGTGAGCCGGTAGGCCGCCAGGTCCATGTCCGCCGCGCGCGGGTCGGTGTCGATGTCGTGAACCACATAGGGCTGGTTGCCGCGCATCAGCCGCAGGCAATCGGCGCCGAACTGCGAGAACGAATACTGGCCGACGATGGAGTGCACGCCCTGGCTGTAGTCGCCGGTCAGCGTGAAGCGGTCTTCGTCGGCATGGACTTCGGCGTAGGCGCAGCGGTTGACGCCCATGTGCTGCCCCAGCAGCCGGGCCGTGACCTGCATCACTTCGGCCGGATCGCTCAGCGGTTGCGTGGTCTGCGCCAGGCTGTCGAGAAACGCCACGTGATCGTGCAACGGCAAGGCCGCATCGCTTCGGTCGGTTTGCGTTGGCGGAAGTGCATCAGGAGTCAAGGCTTGACCTCGGCGGTGGACGGAAAACACTGTCGGGCAGTCCGCCCCATGGATGAGTCGGCGAACTTTGACGGCGAATAATGCCACTCCCTGTAAGAAATAATCGCCCGCCGAAGGCAGCCGGTTCCCTCTGCCGGCGTGCGCACCGGGCCCGCCGGTACCTTCGAGGATCGACGCGCGCTCGCATCGTTCGCCGACGCCGCATGCGGCAGATGCGGCGAGGTGTCCGTCGATGCCACCTGTGCAATGCACCGCCATGTTCGGGGCGGCTTTCAGGCGGTCGCGGACTGGCCACCCCCGGCGCCCCGGGCGCGGCGGCGCTCCACCGGATCGATCTCCATCGTCTGGCGGTATTTGGTGATGGTGCGGCGCGCGATGTGAAACCCCTGCTGCGCCAGTTGCCGCGCCAGCGCCGCGTCGCTCAGCGGCGCCGTCGGCGACTCGATCGAGATGAGCTCGCGGATCAGCTGCTGCATCGCCACCGGCGCGCTCGCGCCGCCGGCCGTGTGCTGCAGTCCGCGCGAGAAGAAGTACTGCAACTCGAACACGCCCGCGGGCGTGGCCATGTACTTGTTGTGCACCGTGCGCGACACGGTGGACGGATGCACGCCCACCTCGTCGGCGATCTCCTTGAGTCCGAGCGGCTTCATCGCGAGCGGGCCGTGTTCCAGGAACATCCGCTGGCGCGCGACGATGGCGCGCGCCACTTCCAGGATGGTGGAGGCGCGCTGCGCGACGGTGCCGACCATCCAGCGGGCTTGGTCCAGGTAGGTCTTGAGCGCGCCGGCCTGCTGGCCGCGCTGCGCGTCGAGCAGGCGCGCGCAGTCGTTGTTCAGCTTCACGCGCGGCACCGCATGGGCATTGAGCGTGGTGCGCCATGCGCCGCGCACCTTCTTCACCGACACGTCGGCCATGACGATGCGCGAGCCGGTCTCGCCATGGCGCCAGCCCGGTCGCGGGTTCAGCCGCCGGATGCCGGCCGCCGCGCGCTGCACCTCGGCCGCCGAAGCGCCGAGCGCGCGTGCGATACCGCCGTAGTCCTGCGCGGCGAGCAGGTCGATGTGCGCCTCGAGAATGCGGCGCGCGAGCGTGCGCAGCTCGGGCTGCGCAATGGCATCGAGCTGCAGGCACAGGCACTCGGGCACGCTGCGCGCGCCCACGCCGGGCGGCTCGAGCGCCTGCACGCGCAGCAGCGCGGTCCGCAGTTCGGGTTCGGCCGGGCCCGGGTCTTCGCCGACCGCGAGGGCGATGTCCTCCAGCGAGATGCGCAGGTAGCCGTCGTCGTCCAGGGCCTCGACGATGGCGCAGGCGAAGGCACGCTCGCGGTCGGTCAGGCGCAGCACGCCGAGCTGCGCGTGCAGATGCGCGCGCAGCGAATCGGGCAGCGCCACGCGCTGCATCAGGTCGAAGCTCTCGTCGTGCGACAGGTGCTGCGCGCCAGCGGGCGGAGCGGCCGTGATCCGGTCGAAGGCGGCTGCTGCATCCGCATCGGCCATGGCGTCGGCATCCGCCCCGGTTTGCGATGTGCGCCCGGCCGGGTCTTCGAGCCCGCCGTCCGCGTTCGGCACCGTGGGTACCTCGTCGACTTCGAGAAAGGGATTGAGCTCGGCGGCCTCGCGCAGCGCCTGCGTGTATTCCTGCGAGGAGAGTTGCAGCAAGCGCACGGCCTGTTGCAGGCGCGGCGAGAAGACGGTGGCCTGCGTTTGGCGCGTCTGCAGGGCAAGGGAATTGCTCATGGTTCTCCGTAACGCCCCGACCCCCGGGGCATCGGTGCGCGCGCAATGGTCGTGCCAGCTGGAGATAGCGCAAATGCAGTCTGAATGAGTCCTTAAGTTCGCAGATCGACGCATGCAGCACCGCGGTCGGAATCCCTTGCTGCAAAACCTGCCGTCGGTCCGTGGGCTGACAGCGCGATGGCATTGAAGGACACTTGGATGCATGAAAAGAATCGGTATCGGCAGGCGTGCGCCGACTCGCCTTTCAGCCATGGCCGGCGTGCTCGCGGGCATCGCAGGTTTCGCGGGCGTCTGGGTCGGCGCCGTCCTGCTGCGCAAGGAAACGTCGGTGCCTGCACCTGGTCTTTCCGGCGAAGAGCGCCATGCAGAACTGCGCACGCGCATGGCGCACCAGGCACGGGAATCCCGGCAACTGGATCACGACCTGCGGGCGCCGGTTGGCGCGATGGCCGTGGCGCTGGAGCTTCTGCGCACGGCGGACGACGCGGAACTCAGGCGCGAGGCACTGGACGTGCTCGCGCGCCAGATCGCACGTATGAATACGCTGACGCAGCGACTGCACGATTTCTCACGCGGATTCAACGACTGAGCCGTCGGCCTCTCGTTCCGCGCGCACGCACGATGCGCCAAGGGATCAGGAACAGCGTGCATGACGCGCGGCAGCAACTTTTTAGGGAACGACGTGGGCCACGCATTGATCGTTGAGGACGACGAAGATTCGGCACGGATGATGTCGGCGCTGATCGCGCGAGAAGGGCATTCGGCGATGTGCGCCGGATCGATAGCCGCCGCGCGCCGCTTGATGGCGATGCAGCGCCCCGACCTGCTGCTGCTCGATCTGCACCTGCCCGATGGCGACGGCTTCGACCTCCTGGAGAACAGCGCCGATGCGCTGAGCGACACGGTGCTCGTTCTCATGACCGGCCAGGCGAGCCTGGAAACCTCGATCCGGGCGATGCGCCTGGGCGCTGCCGATTACCTGGTGAAGCCGGTCAATCCCCAGCACCTGAAGGGCTTGCTCTCGCGGATGATCGCGCCCTCGCAATTGCGCGCGGAGTTCGACGAGGTCGAGGAGCTCTGGCGCGAGACCGGCCGCTTCGGCCACCTGATCGGACGCGCGCAGGGCATGCAGCGGGTGTACCGGCAGATCACGCGCGTGGCGCGCACCTCGGTCACCGTGTTCATCCAGGGCGAGAGCGGCACGGGCAAGGAGCTGGTGGCGCGCGCGGTGCACGACATGAGCCGCCGGCGGGACCAGCCCTTTCTGGCGGTGAACTGCGGTGCGCTGTCGCCCAACCTCATCGAGAGCGAGATCTTCGGCCACGAGCGCGGCAGCTTCACCGGCGCTGAGCGCCAGCACCAGGGCTTCTTCGAGCGCGCGCACGGCGGCACCCTGTTCCTGGACGAGGTGACCGAGATGCCGCTGGAGCTGCAGGTGAAGCTGCTGCGGGTGCTGGAGACCGGCACCTTCATGCGCGTGGGCTCCACGCAGGTGCAGCAGACCGATGTGCGCGTGATCGCCGCGACCAACCGGGATGCCGCGGCCGCCGTGGCCGGCGGCCGCATGCGCGAAGACCTGCTCTACCGGCTGAATGTGTTCCCGATCGCGTTGCCGCCGCTGCGCGAGCGCGGCGAAGACGTGGCGCTGATCGCCACCCAGTTCCTGCAGGAGCTGGGGCGTGAGGAGGGCCAGGCCAAGCATTTCAGCAGCGCTGCGCTCGAACGGCTGTCGGCGTGGCGATGGCCTGGCAACGTGCGCGAACTGCGCAACGTGGTCCAGCGTGCATGGGTCATGGCGACGGGTTCCGTCATCGACGAGGAATGGCTGCCCGCGGATGAAGTGGCGCAGGCGCGCGGTGCGCCTGAGGCCGCGCAATTCGCGCAGGTGCCGCCATCGCTGCAGGAGAGCCGGAGCGCGCCCCCGCACGCGGCACTTTCGCCGGGCTACCCGGCGCTTTCGCGGGACAGCGCACCGGCGCCGCTGGAAGCGGGCGACAACCAGATCCTCGTGGAAGTGGGAACGCAGCTGGCGGACGTCGAGCGGCAACTGATCCTCGCCACCTACGAGCGCTGCGGCCGCCACAAGGAGCGCACCGCGGCGCTGCTGGGCATCAGCATGAAGACCCTCTACAACCGGCTCAAGGAGTACCGGCAGTGACACCCGACCGGGCCGAAGAAGACGCGGCCGGTCAGGACGACGACGCCATCCCGTCGCGCGGCTACGGGCTGCTGCCGGTCGTCGGGCTGGGTGCGTCCGAAGGTGGCGTCCAGGCGCTGTACGCGTTCTTCGAGGGTGCCGGAACGGGCGGCGGAATGGCTTTCGTGGTGGTGCTCAACCAGCCCGGCACGAGTGCCGATGCGCTCGCGCAGCTCTTGCGGCGTTCGACGTCGATGCCCGTGGTGCCGGTGGCCGGGCGCCTGCGCATGGTGCCCGACACCGTACATGTGCTGCCGCCGGGCACTTCGCCGCGCATGCGCGGCGACATCATCGAGCCGGCACCGCCGCCTTCGCGAAACGGCCGCTACCTGCCGGTCGATCTGTTCTTTCGAACGCTGGCGGATACCCACGGGCCCCATGCGATGGCCGTGGTGCTCTCGGGCCCGAGCGACGATGGCGTGATCGGCATCAAGCGCGTGAAGGAGCGTGGCGGGCTGACCATCGCGCAGGATCCGCAAGAGGCGCAACAGGCCGACATGCCGCAGGCGGCCATCGCCACCGGCATGATCGACTGGGTGCTCCCCGCGCGGGAAATAGGCGCGCGCATCGGCGCCTACTTCCACATCGAGGGGCAGTTGCATCTGCCGCCAGAGCAGGCGCCGCCCCAGCACGAAGAGCCTGCACCGGCAGAGAACGCCGAAGAAACCGCCTATCGCGAGGTGCTGGGCTTCGTGCGCAGCCGCACCGGACGCGATTTCGAGGACTACAAGCGCGCCACCGTGCTGCGGCGCCTGGGCCGGCGCATGCAGGTCAACGGGGTGAGCGACCTGCAGGCCTACCTGGATTGCCTGCGCACCCGGCCCGGCGAGGCCGGCGCGCTGGTGAGCGACATGCTGATCAGCGTGACCAACTTCTTTCGCGATGCCGACTGCTTCGCCGCGCTGGAAGCGATGGTGCCCGAGCTCTTCCGCCACAAGGGCCCGGGCGACACGCTGCGCGTGTGGGTGGTGGCTTGCGCCACCGGCGAGGAGGCGTACTCCATCGCGATGCTGCTGACCGAGCATGCGCGCACGCTGCCCGAGCCGCCCGCCATCCAGATCTTCGCGACCGACCTGGACGAGGACGCGGTGCGCATCGCGCGCGAGGGCGTCTATCCGGCGGCGGCGGAGGCCGACCTCTCCGAGGAGCGGCTGCGCCAGTTCTTCGTGCGCGAGCCGCGCGGCCTGCGCGTGCGCCGCGAATTGCGCGAGAAGGTGCTCTTCGCGGTGCACGACGTGCTGCGCGATTCGCCGTTCTCGCGGGTGGACCTGGCGAGTTGCCGCAACCTGCTCATCTACCTGAACCGGCAGGCGCAGGCGCGCTTGCTCAAGACGCTTCATTTCTCGCTCAGGCCGGGCGCGCTGCTGTTCCTGGGGACCTCGGAGACCGTCGACGCGCGCAGCGCATTGTTCGCCGCGAGCGACGAGCGCAGCCGCTTATTCATGGCGCTCCAGGTGCCGCGCTCGGACGCGCGCCCGCCGGCCCGAAACGCGGCGCCGGCGGGCGCGTTCGATGCGCGGCATTCGCTCTCGGTGATCCCGGCCGCGGCCATTGCGCCGCCGCTCGCGCAGGCCACGCTGCTGCCGGCGCAGGCCGACAGGCGGGTGATGACCTGGGCCGAGATGCACATGAAGATCGTCGACCTGCTCGCGCCGCCTTCGATCCTGGTGGACGCCAGCAACGAGATGCTGCACATCTCCACCGCGGCCACCCGCTTCCTGTATTTCAGCGGCGGAGAGCCCTCGCGCAACGTGCTGCGCGCCGTCGTGCCGGACCTGAAGGCCGAGCTGCAGACAGCGCTCTATCACGCGGGCGAGCGGCAGACGCTCGTGGAAGTGGCCCCGGTGCGTGTGCGCCTGGGCGACGGCGAGGTGGACGTGTCGATCAGCGTGCAGCCGGTGGATGGATTCGGCAAGAGCTTCCTGGTGCAGCTGCGCAAGGCGCAGGCCGGCGGATCGGACATGCCCGCGGGCGGGGAAGCGCAGGGCGCGGGCCTGGCGGCTGCAGCTGCGCCGGTGCCGCGCCTGGAGCCCGAGCCGATCGCGCGGCACCTGGAGCGCGAGGTCGACCGCTTGAAGACGCGCCTGCGCGAAACCGTGGAGCAGTACGAAGTCTCGACCGAGGAGCTCAAGGCGAGCAATGAGGAACTGCACGCGATGAACGAGGAGCTCCAGTCGGCCACCGAGGAACTGGAGACCAGCCGCGAAGAGCTGCAGTCGATCAACGAGGAACTCAATACCGTCAACCAGGAGCTCAACCACAAGGTCGACGACCTCGGCCAGGCCAACAGCGACATGTTGAACCTGATGGACGCGACCGCGATCGCGACCGTGTTCCTGGACCGCGAATTCCGCGTGACCCGCTTCACGCCCAGCGCCGCGGCGATCTTCAACCTGATCGCCACCGACGTGGGACGACCGCTCTCGGACCTCACCACGAGGCTCGAATACGCACAGTTGACCGAAGACGCGAATGCCGTGCTGCGCACGCTGCAGCCTACCGAGCGCGAAGTGGGCGATGCCGCGGGCAACTGGTACCTTGCGCGCGCGAGGCCCTACCGCACCATCGAGGACATGATCGCCGGCGTGGTGCTCACCTTCGTCGACATCACCGAGCGCAAGACGGCGCAGGAGTCCCTGCGGCGTTCGCAGGAGCGCTACAGCGCCATCGTGAACCAGGCCTCGGTGGGCGTGGTGCAGACGCGGCTGGACGGCGAGATCACTTTCGCCAACACCTGCTACTGCGCGCTCATGGGCTATGACCAAGGCGAACTGGTGGGCCGGCGCGCGCTCGACCTCGTGCATGCGGCGGACAGCGGGGCGGTCGAGCGGCTCTTCGCCCGGCTCGCGGCCCATGGCGAGCCGTTCGAGACCGAGAGCCGCAGCGTGCGCAAGGACGGATCGATCATCTGGCTGCACAAGAGCGTGACCGTGCTGACCGAGCGCAACGGACGCCCCGACTCGGCATTGATCGTCTGCAGCAACGTGAGCGAGCGCAAGTACGCCGAAGAGGCGCTGCGCGAGAGCGAGGAGCGCATGCGCCTGATGCTGGAGAACGCGGTCGAGTACGCGATCTTCTCGCTCGACATGGAGCGCCGCGTGACCAGCTGGAACGCCGGCGCCGAGCGGCTGCTGGGGTACAGCGAGAACGAGATCCTGGGACGCCCGGCCGACGTGATCTTCACCGAGGAGGACCGTGCGGCCGATGCGCCGGGCATCGAGGCCCGCACCGCGCTCGCGGTCGGCCGCGCCGCCGACGACCGGCTGCACCAGCGCAAGGACGGCTCGCGCTTCTGGGCCAGCGGCGCGCTCATGCCCATGCACAACGGCGAGGGCACGGTGATCGGCATGGTGAAAGTGCTGCGCGACCAGAGCGAACAGCGCGCCGCGCAGGACGAGCTCGAGCAGAACCGCGGCGAGTTGCTCTCGGCCCTGCGCGCCAACGAGGCGGCGCGGCGTGCGCTGGAGACCGCCGACGCGGCCAAGGACCGCTTTCTGGCCATTCTTTCGCACGAGCTGCGCAACCCGCTCGCCTCGATCGGCAGCGCCGCGGAGTTGCTGGCGCCCGAGTCGCTCGCCACGCAGGACCAGGTGCGCGCCGCGCGCATCATCCGCCGCCAGGCCTCGGTGATGCGGGTGCTGCTGGGCGAACTGCTCGACGTGTCCAGCCTGCGCCGCGGGCAGCTCGCGCTGCGGCCGGAGCGCATCACGGCGCAGGCCATCGCCGAGGCGGCGCTGGAGGCCACGCGGCCGCTGGTGGAGCAGGGGCACCACACGCTGGTGCTGGAGATCGCCGAAGAAGAAATACCGCTCGATGCCGACCCGATCCGCCTGAGCCAGGTGCTGTCGAACCTGTTGTCGAACGCCGCCAAGTACACGCCCGCGCAAGGACGCATCGTGCTGTCGGTGCGCGCCGATGCGCGGGATGCCGTCTTCGAGGTGGCCGACAACGGCATCGGCATGGAGCCCGACACCGTCGATGCGATGTTCGAGATGTTCGCCCAGAGCGAGCGCGCGCACGACCGCGCGGCGGGCGGGCTGGGGATCGGGCTGGCGCTGGTGCGCAACATCGTCGAGCTGCACGGCGGCGCGGTGGTCGGCGAGAGCGAGGGCCTGGGGCGCGGCAGCCGCTTCACGGTGCGCATTCCGCTGGCCAAGGCGCAGTCCGCCGCCCGGCTGCCGGCACCGGTCACGGCCGAGGAACCGGTTGCCGTGCAGCGGCTGCTGCTCGCGGACGACAACGTCGATGCGCTCTGGGGCATGGCGCAGATGCTTTCCATGGCGGGCTTCACGGTGGACAGCGTGCACAACGGCGTCGATGCGCTGCGCATGGCACAGCAGCTGCGCCCCGACGCGGCGGTGCTCGACATCGGCATGCCCGGCCTGGACGGCCACGAGGTGGCCCGCCGCATCCGCGCGGAGCCATGGGGCCGCGACATGTTCCTGGTGGCCGCCACCGGCTGGGGCCAGCCCGACGACAAGGCAGCCGCGATGGCGGCGGGTTTCGACGAGCACCTGGTCAAGCCGGTGGCCGCCGCCGACCTGCAGCGCCTGCTGCGCGCGCGCCAGGCGGGCGAACGCCCGTCCTCCGGCGATGGATGAGGCCGGCGGCGGGGCGGGCATCCCGTTTGCCCTCCTTCCGTGCACGCCCCGTCGTGCCGCACTTCCACCTCGCATCACCGGCCCATGACACCCACGGACACAGCAGGAAATTCCCGTTCCCCGGCGCAGCGCGCCATCTTCATCGGCGCTTCCGCCGGCGGTGTGTTCGCGATGCTCGAACTCGCGGCGGCACTGCCGCCGGACTTTCCCCTGCCGGTCCTTTTCGTGCAGCACATCGGCGCGCACCGCAGCCAGCTCGCCATGCTGCTCAATGCCAGGGGGCCGAACCTGGCCGTGGAGGCGCAGGACGGCGACGTGCCCTCCGCCGGCACCATCCACGTCGCGCCGCCCGACCGCCACATGCTGCTCGAAGACGGCGTGATCCGCCTGACCCGCGGCCCCAAGGAACACCATGCACGCCCCGCCATCGATCCCCTGTTTCGCTCCGCCGCGCTGGAACTGGGACCGCGCGCCATCGGCGTGGTCCTCACGGGCATGCTCGACGATGGCAGCGCGGGCCTGCGCGCCATCAAGGACTGCGGCGGCACCGTCGTGGTCCAGGACCCCACGGACGCCTACGAGCCCAGCATGCCGCGCTCCGCCCTCGCGGTGGTCGAGGCCGACCACGTGGTGCCGCTCGCGGAGTTGGCGGCGGTGCTGCTGCGCATCGCCCAGGCCGGCGACGGCGAGCGCCCACCTTCCAGCCCCCCTCAGTCACTGCGCCGGGAACATGCCGTCGGCGTTGCGGGCGGTGCGATGGAAAACCTGAAGCAGATCGCCACCCCGTCGACCTTCACCTGCCCCGACTGCGGCGGCGTGCTGTTCGAACTGGACGACAAGCGGCCGGTGCGATACCGCTGCCACACCGGCCATGCCTTCAGCCTGCGCAGCCTGGCCGCCACGCAGGAGCAGGTGACCGACTCCGCGCTGTGGAGCAGCCTGCGCGCGCTGCAGGAAAAGGAAGCCATCCTGCGCCGGCTCGCGGAGGTGCAGCGCGCGAGCGATCCGGCCTCGGCCGCAGGCTGCGAAGTCGAAGCCGACCAGCTCGCGGCGGTGAGCACCGCGCTGCGCGGACTCACGCTGAAGGCACCGAGCCCGGCGAACTTCGAGGCCTGACAGGGGCGGGCCGAAGGCGCGCCATGCGCGTCACGCGTTGTCCAGGTAGCGCTCCATGCGCGCCACTTCCATCACGCGCGCCGGCTGTGCATCGACCAGCTCGATCGGCGTGCGGTGCGCGAGGGCGCAGTGCGGCCGCACGAACCATTGCACGCGCTCCCAGTCGTCGGTCCAGCCCGCCAGTTCGGCGGCCACGCGCTTCACGCCGGGTCTGAGCGACATGTCGGTGCGGTCGAACTGGAACACCGGAAACCAGAGCGCATCCCGCCAGCCGAAGAACAGCAGCTCGCGGCTCGCGATGTGGCGCGCGAGCCAGACGAAGCCGCCCGGATGCCGGGTGGTCACGCGCGCGGCGATCTCGTCGTCGCGCGCGAGGCCGCCGCTGGGCCGGCAGTCGGAGAGCAGCTCGGTGAAGCGCCCGTCCAGCGCATCGATGCCGTCGTTCACCGCAGCGGCTTGCTCTCGGCGCCCAGGCCTTCGGGGTCCAGGGCTGTGCCGGGCTGGTCGATCATGCCGAGTTCGGCGCCGGTGGTGGGATCGCCGTCGCGGTAGGACTGCGTGCGCGCGACCATCTGCTGCACCACCGGCGCCTCGGCATCGCCGAGCACCACGGTGGCCACGCCGTCGCCCCCGTCCACCGGCGCGTCGCCCTGCCCGAGCGTGCGGAAGTCCCAGCGCTCGCCCTGGTTCCAGGGGCCGCGCAGGTCGGGGTCTCCCTTGGACATGTCGAAGTACACGTTGGTGAAGCGCGGATCGCCCGGCAGCTTGCCCGGCGGGAAGTTCGGCTCGATGGCGTAGAGGGCCTTCTCGAACGATTTCTGGTGCGCGATCTCGCGCGTCATGAGGAAGGTCAGCGCGTCCTTCACGCCAGGGTCGTCAGTCAGGTTGATCAGCCGCTCGTACACGATCTTGGCGCGCGCCTCGGCGGCGATGTTCGATCGCAGGTCGGCCGTGGGCTCGCCGATGGTGTCGATGTAGGCGGCCGTCCAGGGCACGCCGGCCGAGTTGACCAGCGGCGGCCCGCCGCCGTAGAGCACCTGCGTGATGTGGCTGTCGTTGCCCGCGCCGGTGATGGTGCGGTACATCTCGCCTTCTTCCTCGACGCCTTCGGCCAGCCGGCCCTTGGCGCCCTTGTTGAGCATGCCGACGATGGTGCCGATGATCTCCAGGTGGCTCAGCTCCTCGGTGGAGATGTCGAACAGCATGTCCTTGCGGCCGGCATCGTCGTCGCCCAGCGCCTGGGTGAAATAGCGGCAGGCCGCGGCGAGTTCGCCTTGCGGCCCGCCGAACTGTTCGAGCATGAGGTTCGCAAGGCCCGGGTTGGTCTCGCTCACGCGGACGGTGTACTGGAGACGCTTGTTGTGAGAGAACATGAAAACTCCTTCGTGGTCGGTGGATGGATGGATGAATGAAAGAAAAAAGACGCGGGTGGCTCCGATGGGGTGAGTGGCCCCGGGGCCGTCGCGGCAAGCGGCATGCCGCCCATGCCCGAACACGCCTGAACACGTCCGCTGCCGCGCGCGGTGCATGCCGCGTGCGTGCGCACTCCCGGCCGGATAAGGCCGCGTCCGACACACGGCCACGGCCCGCCTTCGTAGGTTGGAGCCTTCATCCACAGCAACTCACAGGGGAATGCGGCCACGAGCCCGCGCCAGCCATGCCAACGATCGCGAGCGGCGCCGACCACCGGCGCACTGTCCAATACCTGAAAGAGCACGCACTGGTGGTGGTGACCGCCGAGTCGTGTACCGCGGGCCTCATCGCCTCGCGCCTGGCCGCCGCGCCCGGTGCGGGCGAAGTGCTCGAATGCGCCTTCGTGGTGTACGACCCCAAAGCCAAGCGGCGCTGCCTCGGCGTGCCCGCCGAAGTGCTCGAGCGCAACAACCTCACGAGCGAGCCGGTGGCGCTGGAGATGGCGCGCGGCGCACTGCGCCACAGCGACGCGGACGTGGCCGTCTCCAACACCGGCGTGGCCGACGATTCCGACCCCGACATCGCCCCGGGCACGCAGTGCTACGCATGGGTGTTCCGCGACGGCGGCGGCGCGCAGCGCGAGTTCACCGAGACGCGCGTGTTCGAGGGCGAGCGCAACGAGATCCGCGAGGCCAGCGCCGACTACGCGCTCGGCCGCATCGTTCACTACCACCAGGAAAGCCGTCGATGACAACGCAAATGCGGCAGCAGGACATCCTGCAGGAATTGCAGGTGCAGCAGGACTTCGAAGCCGAGGGCGAGCTCGAGCGCCGCATCGACTTTCTCGCGCGCTACCTGCGGGACAGCGGCCGCCTCGCCTACGTGCTGGGGATCAGTGGCGGCGTCGATTCGCTGGTGGCCGGCGCGCTGGCGCAACGCGCGGTCACGCGCCTGCGTGCGCAAGGCGGGCAGGCCACGTTCGTGGCCATGCGCCTGCCGTACGGCACGCAGCGCGATGAGGCCGAGGCGCAGCGTTGCATCGACTTCATCGCGCCCGACAAGGTGCACACGCTGGACATCCGCGCCGCCGTGGAGGCGATACGCCAGGCGCTGCGCACCGCGGGCGTGGACCTCGGCGACGCCGCCGCGGAAGATTTCCTGGCGGGCAACGTCAAGGCGCGCATGCGCATGGTGGCGCAGTACGCGGTGGCGGGTGCGACCGGCGGGCTTGTCATCGGCACCGACCATGCGGCCGAGGCGCTGATGGGCTTCTTCACCAAGCACGGCGACGGCGCGGCGGACATCCTGCCGCTCGCGGGGCTCTCGAAGCGGCGCGTGCGCTCGCTGGGCTTCGCGCTGGGCGCGCCCGCCGACCTGGTGAACAAGGTGCCGACGGCCGACCTGGAGACGCTGGCGCCGCAGCGCCCCGACGAACAGTCCTTCGGCGTCGACTACCAGACGATCGACGATTTTCTCGAAGGCCGGCCGATCGACCCGGCGGCCGAGCGGATCATCGTCAGGAACTACACGGCCAGCGCACACAAGCGCAGCCCGCCGGCGCGGCCATCCGGTCAGAAAGAAAGCAACCCATGAACCCGGCGATTCCCGACGACGAACGCGCCCACTGGGGCATGTGCTCGATGCGCGCGAAGCCGTGCTTGCGGCCGATCTGCGCACCGCCGCCGCCGAGGTGCCCGGCGGCCGCGACGAGGCCGAAAGCGACCGCGTGCGTGCGCCGGCCAGCGACAGCGTCGACATCGCGGACGAGCGGCTCCAGAACGGCCTGCGCTATGCCGAGGCCGAGCGCGACATGGCGGAGATGCGCGACATCGCCGCGGCGCGGGAGCGGCTGGCGAGCGGCGCGTTCGGCTGCTGCATCGATTGCGGCCGCGCGATTCCGCGCGCGCGGCTGGAGGTGCTACCCACCAGCGCACGCTGCATCGCATGCCAGGAACGGCACGAGCAGGACCATCCGGTGCAGGTGCGCCTGCCGCCTGACCTGTGACCGGACGGCTCGCGCAGCGCAGTTCCAACGCCACGCAAGACGCCATGTACGACGCCATCGTGGTCGGTGCCGGCCCGGCCGGGTTGCTCGCCGCCGTCTACCTCGCGCGCTTCCGGCGTTCGGTCGCGGTCATCGATGCCGGGCAGAGCCGCGTCGCGCTGATTCCCAGGTCGCACAACTATCCCGGCTTCGGCGACGGCGTCTCGGGCCTCACGGTGCTCGACATGCTGCGGGCGCAGCTCGGCCACTACGCCGTGGACCGGCTCGGCGCCTTCGTGGAGGGCGCCGAGCGGCGCGAGGACGGCTTTCACCTGCAGACCCGCACCGGCGCACTGGCGGCAAGGCAACTGCTGCTCGCCACCGGAGTGACCGACATTCCGCCGGCCATGCCGCATGTGCGCGAGGCGCTGGAGGCCGGCGTGCTGCGCTACTGCCCGGTGTGCGATGCCTACGAGGTCATCGACAAGGCGGTGGGCGTCTATGCCGACGGCGAAGCGGGCGTCGGCGAGGCGCTGTACCTGCGCCACTTCAGCGCCGACATCACGCTCTTCATGGCGCCGGGCGGCCAGGTGCTGACCCAGGCGCAGCGCCGCCGGCTGGCCGAGGCGGGCATCCGCTGGAACGAGGCGCCCGTGCATGCGGTGCGGCGCGAAGGCGTCCGTGTCGCGGCCGTGCATGAGGGCGGCACCGCGTGGTGCGACACGCTCTATTGCGCACTCGGCGTTGCCGTGCACTCGCAGATCGCGCAGGGCCTGGGCGCGACGCTGGACGGCACGGGTTATGTCCAGGTCGATGCGCACCACGCCACCGACGTGCCGGGGCTGTACGCGGCGGGCGACGTCTCTGCCGGCCTGAACCAGATTGCCGTGGCGCTGGGCGGCGCGGCCATTGCAGCCTCCGCCATGCACCGCGCGCTGCCGATGGGCACGCCGGGCACGCCGATTGCCTCCAGGTAGAAGGCGGGCCGCAACGGCCCGCGCCAGCGCCGTACGGAAATCGCGCGTACACCTGAAAGACCACACATGAGGACCTTCGACCACGACCGCCCGCGCCCCGGGCGAGGCTTTGCAGGCATGGACCCCGAGCGCCGGCGCGAGATCGCCCGGCAGGGCGGCCGCGCGGCGCACGAACTCGGCCGCGCCCACGAATTCACGCCGGAGGAGGCCCGCCAGGCACGCGCCAGGAGCCTGCGTCCGCAGGGGCTGGAGGGCATGCCGCCGCAGCCCTGACCGGGCGACGCGAAAGCTCAGTCGAAGGGAATGGCTGCGCGCAGCAGCTGCGGCTCGAACGAGCGTGCGAGCACTGCGTCGAATCCCGCGGCGCTGCTGCCGGCCGGCAGGCCTCGCGTCGGTACCGCATCCTCGATGGCGATCAGCCGGCCTTCGAAGCCGGCGCCGCGCGCCAGGTGTCCCAGGGTCCGGGCTTCGCCGGCCGAGGTCCGCAGGTCGACCACCGCGAAGTCGGGCTGCTCGCGGATCAGCGCCTCGTAGCCCGCCGCCGTGCTCACGGCCAGGTCGATGCGGTAGCCCGCATGCGACAGCAGTCCGCCCAGCCGGGCGAGCAGGCGCGCGTCGTCCGACACGACGAGCGCGCGCTCGGTCTCCTCGGTGCCGTGCCTTGCGTGGGTCATGAGCTCGGCGATGCGGTCGGTGAGCTCGTGCGCCTGGCGGGCGATGACGGCCCCCGCCTTGTGCAGGGTTTCGCGCTGCGAGTCGGCGCGCCCCAGCACTTCGGTGGCGGCGGAGATGGCCGCGAGCGCGTTTCGGGCATCGTGTACGCAGCGGTCCAGTCGGGTCGGGGTGCGGAGGGGCGATGGCTGGTTCATGGCAGATCGGGTTGAGGCAACGCGCCGGATGCATGCACGTGGTGTGCCCGCAATTGCCGCGCCTGTCCGCGGTTCGCGACCCAGGCTTGCCGCAAATTTTTCCGGCTCGGAAAAGACTTACAGCGGCCATGCAAGGCGGATGACACGCTTCGATTTCCCGCCGCGCACCATGAAAGGCAACGGGTCGCGCAAATCGATATGCAGATCGAACGATCGGGCCCGTCGCCATTCCGGCCAACCAACCCACTTGTTTGAAGGAATCAGATCCATGCCTACCTACACCAATGCCAGCAGCACCCCCGGTACCACGGTCGATACCGACGACGTGATCGACGTTCTGAACGACCTGCTGGAGAACGCGCGCGACGGCGAGTACGGCTTCAAGGCCTGCGCCGACGAGGTCGAGTCGGCGCAGCTCAAGCAGGTTTTTGGCGACCGCGCCACGCAATGCGCTTCCGCCGCCAATGAACTCGCGCAGACGATCCGCCGCCTGGGCGGCAAGGCCGACGACGGCGGCAGCGTGAGCGGCGCGATGCACCGCGGCTGGGTGCATGTGAAGGGCACGCTCGGCGCCGACAGCGCGCTCTCGATGCTCGAGGAATGCGAGCGCGGCGAAGACGCCGCGGTGGCGCGCTACCGCAAGGCGCTGAAGGCGACGCTGCCGCCGGACGTGCTCGCACTGGTGCAACGGCAGGCCGAGGGCGCCCAGCGCAACCACGACCAGATCAAGCTGCTGCGCGACCAGATGCGCAACAAGGCCTGAGCCGGGGTGCAGCCATGGCCGAAGCACCCAGGCAATCGCCCGTGAACATCGAGCAGAACCGCGCGGTCGGGCAGGACAGTCCCGCCGAGAGCAGCCACATCGGCCGCGAGGCCGACAAGAAGAAAGGCGGGCCCGGCACGCCCGACATCGGCACGAACGCCGCGCAGATCGTGCAGAACGGCGAGAAGCTGCCGCCTTCGAGGGACGGGAGCTAGCCGACGATGCTGGGCACGCCTGTGTTTCTCAGCAGGGGAAAGCGATGAACAAGGATTCGATTCGCCAGATCAAGCCCGGTGCCTTCGACGAGTCGGTCGCCGGCGAGGAAGACCCGGGCGCTTCGGTGGAACTGGCGGCCACGCCGCCGCCGGCGTCAGCGCCAGGAGAGGGCGACGAGGCCGCGCCCGGCACGCCTGGCACTGGCGAAGCCTTGTGCCCGAAGTGCGGCGGCAGCGGCCGCGGCCTCGGTGGCGCCACCTGTCCGGAATGCAGTGGAACGGGCAAGGTGACGCAGGGCATCGGCGGCGGCTGAATGCGGCTCGCAGCGCGCGGCATGTGATGCCTGCCCGGCACACTAGGTGTGCTTCGCGATCCTTGCAATCCAGGCCCCGAGCCTGCCGCGCGAATAGGCGAGGCCGTGGTACAGCGCGAGCGCGGCGCGTGCCCATCCCAGGTAGAGCCACGGCAGCCGCGCCGCACGCGAAAGCGCGAACAGCCGCCGGCTCCCGCTGCTGATGGCGGCGCGCGTGCGGTAGACCAGCTTGCGCCGCCACGGGAGCCGGGCATCCGCACGCACGCGCTTGACCGGGCGCAGTCCCGTGCGGTGCCAGCTCAGGCGATAGGCCAGCCCTTCGCGGCGTTGCCGCAGCCCCGCGGCCTGCGTGCGCGCGACGAAATCGGCATCGACCGGCGACGGCGCGAGCCGGCCGTCTTCGATCCCGCGGTCCACCAGCGCCTGCAGCGCGGCACTGCGCACGATCACCACGTTGGTGCCCCGGCCGTCCGAGGTGTAGGGCTCCAGCCACGCATCGCCGAAGGCGATGTCCGCCGTCTCGCTCACCACGTCGTCGCAGAAGTTGCATGCCTCGTTCTGGAAGAAGCCCGAACCCCAGTCGCCCTCGGCCGGATGGAACCAGTCGCGCTGCACGGTGCGGCCATCGCGGGCCGCCAGCGCGGTATTCCTCTCTGCAGCAATGCCCCTGGATGGGAGCAAAATCGTGCAGTTGTTCACAAGAGGGTTGCCGACTTGCTTGCTTGCGGCGATCCAGCTCACCGAACCCCATGCCCGTTTCAGAACCGTCCGCATCCATGACCCCCGAGGCCGCCAATCCTTCGCACCTGGTCCGCAGTCACCTGAAATTTCCGGTGGTCGGCATCGGCGCATCGGCGGGTGGGCTGGAGGCGGTGATCCGGTTCTTCGAGCAGATGCCCGCCCATTCCGGCATGGCCTTCGTGGTGATCCTTCATCTGTCGCCCGAGCACGAGAGCAGCGCCGCCGAAATCCTCCAGCGCGCCACGCGCATGCCGGTGAGGCAGGTCAGCAAGCCCATGCCGATCGAGGCGGACCATGTGTATGTGATTCCGCCGGGGGTGACGCTCACGATGAACGATGGCCATCTTCGCGTGGCGCCGGGCAAGCGCATCGCGGGTGCGCCCATTGCCATCGACGTGTTCTTCCGCACCATGGCCGAAGTGCACCAGGAGCGCGCCGTCTGCATCGTGATGTCGGGCACGGGCAGCGACGGCGCCGTGGGCCTCACCAGCGTCAAGGAGCACGGCGGCATCGCCCTGGCCCAGACGCCCGAGGACGCCGCGCACGACGGCATGCCCCGCGCCGCCATTGCCACGGGCGTGGTCGACTTCGTGCTGCCGGCCGTCGAGATGCCGCAGCGGCTGATCGACATCTGGCAAAGCGCGCGCCGGATCCAGCTGCCCGACGCCGAGAAGGTGGGCATCCTCGTGTCCGAGCCCGAAGGGCCCGTTGCCTCGCAAGAGGCCGAAAAGGCGCTGCAGGATGTGATGTCCTGCCTGCGCAGCTACACCCGCCACGATTTCACGCACTACAAGCGCGCGACGGTGCTCAGGCGCATCGAGCGCCGGCTGCAGGTCAACCGGCTGACCGACCTGCCTTCGTACCGCGACTTTCTGCGGGAACACCCCGAAGAAGGACCGTTGCTGCTGCAGGACATGCTCATCAGCGTGACCAACTTCTTTCGCGACCGCGATGCCTTCGAGGCCCTGGAGCGCGAGGCGATTCCGCGCATCATCGAATCCAAGCAGCCGGGCGAGCCGGTGCGCGTCTGGGTGGCGGGCTGTGCGACGGGCGAGGAAGCCTATTCGCTGAGCATGCTGCTGCGGGAGCAGGCCGACCTGCAATCCAAGCCGGTGGAGATCCAGATCTTCGCGACCGACATCGACGAGCGCGCCATTTCCACCGCGCGCAAGGGCATCTACGCACAGGGCATCGTGGAAGACGTCACGCCCGCGCGACTGCGGCAGTTCTTCGTGAAGGACCAGGACCAGTACCGCGTCTCCACCGTGGTGCGCGAGCCGGTGCTGTTCGCGCTGCACAACCTGTTGCGCGACCCGCCGTTCTCGCGGCTGGACCTGGTGTGCTGCCGCAACCTCCTGATCTACCTGGACCGCCCGGCCCAGTCGCATGTGCTGGAGATGTTCCGCATCGCCTTGCGCCCGAACGGCTATCTGTTCATGGGAACCTCCGAGTCGACCGATGCAACGGCCAACCTCTTCACCGCCGTCGACAAGAAGAACCGGATCTTTCGGGTCAATCCGGGGCTCCCGGGCGGGCGGCACATGCCGCTGATCAGCGAGTCGCCGTCGGTCGCCGCGTCCGGCACTTCCGCCGAGCCGCCGCGCGGTGCGGGCCGCCGCGCGGTCGGCGCGCTAGGCACCGCGGAACTGCACCAGCGCGCGATCGAGCAGTTCTCGCCGCCCAGCGTGCTGATCAACGGCGAGCACGAGGTGCTGCACCTGTCCAACGGCGTGGGGCGCTTTCTCGAGCGGGGCAGCGGCGAGCCTTCGAACAACCTGCTGAACAACGTTCGCTCGGACATCCGGATCGAACTTCGCACCGCACTTTTCAAGGCCGGCCAGTCCGGACGCAGCGTGGAAACGCGCATCGTGCAGCGCTAGCAGGACGGCAAGCAGGTCTTCCTGAACATCACGGTGCGTCCGCTGCCGCAGGACGCGGGGCCGCCCGGCCTCGTGCTCGTGGTGTTCGACGAGGTCGGGGAGAGCATGCCGCTGCTGACGGCGGAGTCGGGCGACTCCGCGCGCGTGCTGCTCATCGCGCAGCTGGAGGACGAGATACGCCAGCTCAAGCTGCATCTGCAGGACACCATCGAGAACTCGGAGACCTCGACCGAGGAAATGAAGGCTTCCAACGAAGAGTTGCAGGCCATCAACGAGGAACTGCGCTCGGCCACCGAGGAACTGGAGACCAGCAAGGAGGAGCTCCAGTCGATGAACGAGGAGCTGGTGACGGTCAACTACGAGCTCAAGGTCAAGGTCGAGGAGCGCGGCGACATCAACGACGACCTGCAGAACCTGATCTCGTCGTCGGAGATCGCCACGATATTCGTGAACCGCGGCATGCGCGTGAAGCGCTACACGCCCGATGCGGTTCGGCTGTTCAACCTGATCCCGACCGACCTGGGCCGCTCGCTGTTCGACATCACCAGCCGCCTGGACTACCCCGAACTGGCCGACGACACGGCCTCGGCGTTCAAGGACCTGCGCACCGTGGAGCGGCACGTCACCAGCGCGGACGGGCGGCATTACGTCGCCCGCATACTTCCGTATCGCACCGCCGACGACAAGATCGAAGGCGCCATCCTCAACTTCTTCGACATCACCGACCTGCGGGCCGCCGAGGCGAAGGTGCGCGCCGGCGAAGAGCGCCTGCGCATGGTGGCTGCCACCACGCGCGACTTCGCCATCATCACCACCGACCCCGCCGGGCTCATCACCACCTGGAACCGCGGGGCGGAGCGCATCTTCGGCTACACCGAGGAAGAGATGCTGCAGCACCCGATCGCCAGCATCTTCACGCCGGAAGACCAGGCGCACGGCGTACCCGAAGAGGAGATGCGCCGCGCCGTGGAAACCGGCCGCGCCGAGGACGACCGCTGGCACCTGCGCAAGAACGGCAGCCGCTTTTTCTGCAGCGGCGTGATGACGGCGCTGGATGCGAGCGCGGGCGGCGGTTTCGCCAAGATCGGCCGCGACATGACCGGTACCAAGCAGCTGGAACTTGCGCAGGAGCACCGGCTGGTGAAGGAGAAGAAGACCAGCCTGAATGCGCAGCTGGCCAACGAGTTGAAGGACCGCTTCCTGGCGGTGATGTCGCACGAGCTCAAGCAGCCGCTGAACCTCATCCAGATGAATGCCGAGCTGCTCATGCGCCTGCCGGGTGTCGCCGACAACCCGAAGGTGCAACGCCTGGGCGAGGCGATACGCGGCGCGGTGGCCAGCCAGAGCCGCATCATCAACGACCTGCTCGATCTCTCGCGCATCCGTACCGGCAAGCTGCGGCTCAACCGGGTGGCGGTGGACCTGGGCGAGCTGGTCCGGACCGCCGCGACGGCGGCCATTGCCGGCGCGCCCGGCAAGCAGATCGCGCTCGACGCGCATTGCGAAGCCGACGTGGTCTGCAACGGCGACCGCGTGCGCGTGGAGCAGATCGCATGGAACCTTCTGAGCAACGCGGCGAAGTTCACGCCCGACGGCGGGCGCATCACCGTGCGCGTGGCGCCGGAGAACGGGTTCGCCCGATTGACCGTCACCGACACCGGCTGCGGCATTGCGCCCGAGTTCCTGCCCCATGTGTTCGGCATGTTCAACCAGGCCGAAGCGGTGGCCTCGCCCAATGGCGGGCTGGGCATCGGCCTGGCGCTGGTGTACGAGCTGGCGCTCGCCCACGGCGGCCGCGCGGAGGCGCACTCCGAGGGCATCGGCCATGGCGCGACCTTCAGCGTCTGGCTTCCGCTGGTCGGCACCGATCAGGCGGTGAAGGCCGATGCGCGGCTGCCGGGCGTGAACGTCAAGGGCTGGCGCGTGCTGGCAGTGGACGACTACGCGGATGCCCTCGCGCCGTTTGCCGAGGTACTGCGCCTGGAAGGCGCCGTCGTCGACACGGCCGAGAACGGCAAGGAGGCGCTGGCGCTGCTGCAGACGCAGCGGTACGACCTCCTGGTGTCGGACCTCGGCATGCCCGAGATGGATGGCTTCGAGCTCATCGGCGAGGTGCGGCGGAACGAGGTGACGCGCGAGCTGCGCGCCATCGCCATGTCCGGTTACGGACGGCGCACCGATGCGCGGCGCGCGCTCGAGGCGGGCTTCGATGCCCACCTGCCGAAGCCGGCGTCGATCGAGGAACTCAAGTCGGCCATCGCACGGCTCTGAAGAGCCCGGGCGCTTTTTTCCGCGTCAGGCGCGGTGCGATGCAGGGAGCGCGCGCGTGTTGCGGGCCAGCGCGGTGCGGCCTTCCGATGTGATGGCCGTGACGATGGCGCGCGCGATGCGGCGCTCGCCGGTGCGCAGCAACTCCGGCGGTTCGGTCAGGGCCTCCAGCAGCGAGGCGCTGCGCAGCGCCAGGATGCGATGGATGTCCTCCGCCCTCGAACACACGACCGGCAAGTGCCGTCGCGAAAGAAATTCCAGGAGGTCGTAGTACTCGGCCACGCGGAGGTCCTTGGGCGTCACCTTTTTTCTCATGCAAGCTACCTGATCTGAAAAGAACAATGGGAAGCTGTGCAGGGCAATCGGCATGCCCGGTCAACATTGCAGCCGGCGGCGCGGCTTGTTTGCTGGGCACTCCTGCGGGAATTTGAGGCACACGGTTTTGCTCTTTTTCCTACAACGAGGTCGAGGATGCGCGTGCGAGCCTGCCGGCTCTTTCAATCACCTGGAGCCTTTAGAGATGAAACGATCGACACGCCACCTCACCGCAACCGCCGCCATCGCCTTTTCGCTGCTCTCGGCCTCGACCGTGTGGGCCGCCGGCAAACTCGACAGATCCGATGCCGGATTGCTCAAGGACATTGCCCAAGCCAACATCGCGGAGGTCGAGACCGGCAAGCTCGCGATCGAGAAATCCTCGAATCCAGAGATCAAGAAGTTCGCCCAGATGATGGTCGACGATCACTCCAAGGGCTTGGCCGATGTGAAGACCCTCGCGTCGGCATCGGGCACCGAGCTGCCCGACGGGCCCGATGCGAAGCACAAGGCCGTCATGGTCGAGTTCAAGGCGCTCAAGGGCGACACCTTCGACAGCCGCTACGTGAAGCAGGCCGGCGTCGGCGACCACGAAGCCACCGAGAAGCTGCTGAAGAAGACCCAGGCCGAAGCCAAGGACGCCGACCTCAAGGCCTTGGCCACAAAGATGCTGCCCATCGTGCAGGGCCATCTGCAGCACGCGCAAAGCCTGGCGACGAGCACCGCGAAGAAGTAAAGCGCTGCCCGGGCAGAGGGCGAAAGCCGCCCGCGCCCGGGCATGCAGACGACGGTCAATGAAGCGTGCGCGGCCTGGGCATGCCGGCTTCCTCCACGTCGTCCAGATCCTCTGGCTCCAGCATGACCAGCTCGGCACCGGTTCGTGCGTGGAGGAGCAGGGCGCGCTCGTGCAGCAGGTCCATCCAGTCCACGAGCACGGAGAGCTGGTCGATCGGCGCATCGCCCCCGAGAAACTCCAGTGCGGCGCGCGTCACGTGCACCTGGATGCGGCGTCGATCGGGCAGGCGGATGCTGAATTCGAAGCCGTCGCCCTCGTAGCAGTCGGACATGAATCCAGCCTCCGCCTTCGTTCAGCCCACGGCTTCTTCGATCTGCGCAGCCTCGGCGAGCAGGCCCAGGCGCCTGTCGGTCGCCTGTTCTTCCTCGAGGCTGGCCTTGAGCAATGGAATGGCCTCGGCATATCCCAGCTTCTGCGCCAGCAGGCACAGCGAGGTGTAGCCCGCAATCTCGTAATGCTCGGCTTTCTGCGCGGACCCGATGAGCGCTGCGTCCAGCACCGGACCCTTTTCGATCAGGTCGACCAGCGACATCGTTTCCTCGACGAGGCCTTCCATGCCGTCGCACTTGATGCGCTTGATCTTGAAGCCGCAGGTCTCCGCGATCTGTTCGATGCGCTCGACCTGGGTGCGCGTCTCCTGCAGGTGGTCTTCGAAGGCCTGCGAAAGCTCGGGGTCCGTGGCGGCGCGCGCGAGCTTGGGCAGCGATCGCGTCATCTGCTTTTCGGCGTTGTACGTGTCTGAAATCTCGTGCACGAAAAGGTCGTTCACAGACTTGATGGGCATGGATGGCTCCTGTGGTTGGGTGGTTGGAAAAGCTTGAAATTGCGTGCGGCATCCGGCCCTGCGTGTAGTCTTTTTGCGATCCGGAGGGTCCGATGTTTTTGTGTTCCCGGCGGATGTTCACTTCGTCGGGGTGGACGCGCCTTCGCCGAAAAACTCCGTGAGCAGCGCGCTCACTTCATCGGGCTCTTCATGGTGCAGCCAATGCGAGGCCTGCGGCAGCCGGACGACGTGGCCGTCCACGCAGTAGCACAGGGCCGCGTCGGCGAGGCCGGCTTCGAGTGCCGTGTCAGCATCGCCCCAGACGATGCGCACCGGCGCCTGGATGGGCGTGGCGAGCGGCTGGGCCAGCGGCATCGCGCGGTACCAGTTGAGCATGGCGCGCAGGGCGCCGGGCGCGGACCACGCCGTGCGGTAGTCGGCCAGTTCGCCATCGCTGAAGGTGCCGGGCCGGCTCGATCGGGTGAGCGCCGCTTCCAGGAGCGAAAAATCGCGCGCGCCCAGCACGGCTTCGGGCACCCATGGCAGCTGGAAGAAGCCCACGTAGGTGCTGCGGAACATCTGCATCGGATGCGTCAGGGCAAAGCCGACAAAGCTCGCCGGATGCGGCGCGTTGAGAATCGCCAGCCGCTCGATGGCTGCGGGCTCGCGAGCGGCGAGGTGCCAGGCGACCATGCCGCCCCAGTCGTGGCCAACGAGGCTGAAGCGCGAGGCGCCCAGGTGGCCTGCGATGCCCATGACGTCGTCGGCCAGCGTATCGAGCGCGTAGCAGGCGACGGCTCCGGGTTTCGACGATGCGCCGTAGCCGCGCTGGTCGGGAACCGCGACGCGCCATCCGGCGTCGACCAGCGGTTGTATCTGCCGCCGCCACGCGCCCCAGTACTCGGGAAAGCCGTGCAGCAGGATCACGAGCGGCGCGTCGGCGGCGCCCGCCGTGACGACGTGCAGCGCCACGTCGTCCGTACCGAGCGTCAAGGTCTGGTGTTCCAGCGCGGCAGCCATGGCGCTCATCCCAGGGCGGTGTCGAGCACCATCATGAGCACGAAGCCGAGCATCAACCCGCCGGTCGCATAGGCCTCGTGGCCCTTGCGGTGCGACTCGGGAATGATTTCATGGCTGATGACGAACAGCATCGCACCCGCCGCCATCGCCAGGCCCCAGGGCAGCAAGCCGGCGGTGAGCCCGATCACCGCCGCGCCGAACACGGCCGCAATCGGCTCGACCAGGCCGGACATCACGCCCAGCCCCACCGAGGTGCCGCGGCCGTAGCCCACGCTTCGAAGCGCCAGCGCGACCACCAGTCCTTCGGGCGCGTCCTGGATCGCGATGCCCGTGGTCAGCGCTGTCGCGCCGACCGGGTCGGTGCCCGCGAACGCGACGCCGATGGCCAGCCCTTCCGGCAGGTTGTGCAGCACGATGGCCAGCACAAAGAGCCACACCCGCTTCAACGCCCGCGACTCCGGTCCTTCGAGGCCCTTGACGAAATGCTCGTGCGGCACGAGGCGATCGATGAGCAGCAGCGCAAGCGCACCCAGCAGCAGCCCGCCGCCGACGATCGCGCCGCTGCCCCACGGACCCGCGCCTTGCGACTTCGCGGCGGCAAGCGCGGGGATGACCAGCGAAAACGAACTCGCCGCGAGCATCACGCCTGCACCGAAGCCCAACATGCTGTCGTACGCGCGCTGCGAGAACTGATGCGAGAGAAGAACGGGCACCGTGCCCAGCGCAGTCGCCAGCGCCGCGATGCTGCCGCCGGTCAGCGCCGCACCCAGGGGCGATTTCGACTGCGCGAGATCGATGCCTTCGAAGATCAGCAGCAAGAGCCCGAAGCATGCGACGGCGCCGCCCAGCCAGCGGCGGGCGGTGCGGAAGCTCGTGGCGGGTCTTGGAAAGCGGGTTTCATGCATGCCGCGCAGCGTGTTTTTCGGCGACCGGCATGTTCGTAGGACTTGAGCCCGCAGCGTTCGGAAAATTGCCTACTTCCTGTTGTTTCAAGGGTTCTTCCCGCAGCTGGAACCGTCCGGCAGCGGCAGCGCGCCCGCGACCTCGCCGCCTGCGGCTTCGCCTTTGGACCTGCAGCGCACGCGGCTCACATAGTCCGGATGAAAGCAGCGTTCGGCGCCATCGGCGAACGCCACGGTGACGGACCCCGCATCCGCGGCGATGACCACGCCCGGGCCGAATCGCTTGACCTTCACCCGGTCGTCGGCGGCGAAGGCCGGCATCTTCCGCGCGGGAGTGCCGGCCTCATGGCGCATGACGATGGGTTGCGCCATGGCCGATTCGTGGGCCGCGATCCGCCGGCAGTTGTCGCAGGAGCCGCAGCGCTTCAGGTCGGCGGACGGGTCGAGATCGCTCAGAAGCAGTTGCCACCTGCACTGCCCCGACTGCGCATACGAGACCATTCGTTCGAGCGTTTCGCGGTCCTGTATGCGCCGGTCCTTGTACGCATCGAGCACCGCGGAAAAATCGGCGGGCGCGACCGCGCGCTTGCGGATGGCGATGCGTCCTTGCCGATCGATCTTCAGCAGCTGTGCCTGCCTGAGCACTGCGATGCCGGACTGCATCCTCGTGCGTGGCCGCTGCAGCGCGTCGAGCAGGCTGTTCGCGGTCCATCCCTCGCCGTCCGGCGGCTCGGCGAGCAATTGCCGATGGATCGCGTCGAGATCCTCGAGCTGCGGATAGCGCCCGGCCAGAAAGAACTGCTGCACCGTCCGGTCCTTCGCGTGGAACAGCAGCATGCAGCGCGCGCTCTGGCCATCGCGTCCGGCCCGTCCGGCCTCCTGGTAGTAGGCATGCAGGCTCGACGGCATCTGGCAGTGGAGGACGAAACGGATGTCGGCCTTGTCGATGCCCATGCCGAACGCGTTGGTGGCCACCATGGTTCTCGCGGCGCCCGACATGAATGCTTCCTGCGCGGCGTTGCGCTCGCGTGCGCCGAGCTTGCCGTGGTAGAGCGCAACGGATTCGTCGCGCGCTTTCAGCGCGTCGAACGCAAGCTGCGCGGCCTTCACGGTGGCGGCATAGACGATGCCGCTGCCTGCCTCCTGCTGCACGAATTCGACGGTGCGGCGCAGCCGCTCCTCTTCGTTCGCCAGTTGCTCGACCCCGAAGTGCAGGTTGGCGCGGTAGGCGCCGGTGTCGACCAATCCGGAGCGCGGGATGGCCAGGAGCTTCATCACATCGGCGGCCACCTCGTCGCCCGCCGTCGCGGTGAGTGCGAGCACCGGCGGACTGCCCAGCGCCGCGATGGCGGGGCCGATCTCCAGGAATGCGGGACGGAAGTCATGCCCCCATTGCGAAATGCAGTGCGCCTCGTCGACCGCGACCAATGCCACCGGGTGCCTGCCCAACCGCTGCAGGAAGCCGGGGTCGGACAGCCGCTCGGGCGTGGTCAGCACGATGCGCGCGCGACCCTCATCGATGTCGAGTTCAGCCTGGGCCAACTCTTCCGCACCGAGCGAACTGTTGACCTGCACCGCCTGGATGCCCAGCCCGCGGAGCCTGTCGCACTGGTCCTTCATCAACGCGATGAGCGGCGACACCACCACGGTCTGCCCTTCGAGCAGCAGCGCGGGCAACTGATAGCAAAGCGATTTGCCGGCACCGGTGGGCATGACCGCGAGGGTGGACAAACCCGCCATGACGCGGCCGATCACCTCCGCCTGGCCGGCGCGCAGGTAGGCATGGCCGAAGACCTTGCGCAAGGTGCCGTCGACATTGCGCGCCGAAGATCGCTTGTCCCGCGCCGATCTGCCGGCATGCAGCGTGGGCATCAGGCGTTCTCGGCGTCTTCGTCGTCGTCTTTTTCGTCGTCCTCCGCGCTTTCGCCGGCAAGATCCTCGGCACTTGCCGCATCCGGATCTTCGACGCCCGTGGACACGTCCGGCGCTGCGTCGGGAAACACGCCGATGCGGTCGGGCAGGATGTCTGCATCGGTCGGGGCTTCCTCGCCTGCCTGGGCGAGCTCGCGGTCGCCTGTTCCGGCGGCATCGCTGCCGCTGTCGCTGGAGTCGCTGGGGCCCAGGCTGTCTTCGCCGGTTCCCTTGGGTTCGATCGGCGGGTGTTCACCGCCCAGGATGCTGCTGGTTGCCATGCGCTTGTTCCTCTGTGTCCTCTGTTCGGGCGTGCGGATCAGGTCCGGTCTTTCGATGCGTCCCGGTCGATTTGCGCCTCGGCTTCGAGCCAGTCCTCCTGCTCGCGCCCGGGGACGCCCCCGCGGCGCTGGTAGGCCTCGTATGCCGCGCGACGGATCGCTTCTTCGCGCGGGTTGGCTTCGGCGGGTTGCGAGTCTTCCGCGGGTTCGCGGTTGGTCTCCGACGCGAGGTCTTCCGTCAACCCGAAGGCCGCGGAGTCGTCGTGCTTCGTGCTTTCGACGTTCTTCTGCTTGTCCCGCATCCGCTCGCGCGGCGCCGGGCCGGACACGTCTTCGTTCGCCGCGGTTTTCTTGCCGGAGAAGCTTTCGCCGCCGCCGATGTTGTCCACGCCGCCGCTGGTGGTGGGGCGGGTTCCTTCGCCGGAACCGATCGCTGGTCTGTTGCTGCCCATTTCATGCTCCTTGTGAGTTGGGTGCGCCCGTCGTGAGTGGTTGGGCGCGTTGTTCGTGAGAGCAGGTTCGGCCCGGAGAAAGGCAGCCTGCGTAGGAGCACTTCAGCATCGCTTGTATGTGCAGGGAGCAGTTGCCGGCGGGGCATGCGCGAGCCTGGGGCCCGCAGCGTTCGCCATCGATCCGGTCGATGACCACCGGGGTCATCGAGCCGGCGTGGCTGGTGCGGCCGGTGCGGCCGGTGCGGGCTGCGCGGCGCTTTGCGTGGCGGCCGGTGCCGCCGGTGCCTCGCCTCGCTTGTCCACTGCGTAGAAATACGCGAGCGCGCCTAGGAACACCAGGACCGCGGCACTCGCGCCCCATGCAAAGACGCGCCGGTTGTCCCGGTCGTCGCCTGTTTCGTGATCGTTCTTCATGGAAGCTCCTTGTCGGTTCGGGGCGCGTGCCCTTTCCGCCAGAGCATTTGCAGCGCATCGCAGCCTCGATGTAGGAGCCTGCCGCCGTTTGGGGTGCGGTCAACTTCTACAGGCGCGGCACGCGCCGGTATGATTTCGACCCTCGCCATGCCGCTTCGCCTCCTCGGCTTTCAACGCCTCCTTCGTCTTCTGCTGCTGGCCGTGTTCTTCAACGCGGCCATCGGCATGCCGTTGCACGAGGCCGGGCACTTGCGCCAGGCCGCCGACGGCCTGACGCAGGCGGCGGCGTTCGAGGGCTGCGCGAATGCAGCCGATCCTGCCGGCGAGGAAGAGGCGCACGGCGTGTGCGAATGGTGCCTGGCCTATGCGCACCATGCCCCGGCACCCGCGCCGCAGCCAGCTTCGTTCGAAGTGCGGCAATCCGCGGCCATGCCGCGCGCGCCGCCCGTGGCCGTCTTCGTGCCGAATCCTCTGCGCTGGCCCTTCGCCTCGCGCGATCCCCCGCTGGCCTCGACCTGACAGACATCCACTGCGCCGCAGCGCAGTGGCGTTTTCTTCCCTTTCCATTTTTTGCTGCCGCCCGCGTCCAGGGGCGGGATGCAATGTCTCGTCGAGCCTTTCTTTCATGACCACCCTTTCGTTCGAACACGCGTGCCATCGCGTTCCCCTGTTTCGCCGCCTTCCACTGGGGCTCGCCGTCTCGGCGCTGTGTGCGGGACCGGTTCTCGCCCAGTCTTCCGCGCCGCCGGCAGACGGCCAACTGAGCACCATCGAAGTCGTCGGCCGCGGCGAGTCGGGGGCCTACCACGCCGAAGAAGCCGCCGGCGCCAAGACCGACCTGCCGCTGCGCGAGCTGCCGCAATCCGTGCGCATCGTCACGCGCCAGGCCATCGACGACCTGGGGGCCACCCGGCTCGACGATGTGCTCGACTACGTCGGCGGCGTCTCGCGCCAGAACAACTTCGGCGGGCTCTGGGACAACATCGCCATCCGCGGCCTGCCCGGCAACGAGAACACCGGCATGGCGACCCTGTTCAACGGCTTCTCCTCGAACCGGGGCTTCAACGCGCCGCGCGATCTGGCCGGTGTGGAGCGCATCGAGTTCCTCAAGGGCACCGCCTCTGCGCTCTATGGCGGCAGCGAACCCGGCGGCACGCTGAACATCGTGTCCAAGCGACCGCTCTGGACATCGGCGAATTCGGTCGAAGCCTATGCCGGAAGCCAGGGCCTCAAGCGCGGCGCCTTCGACAGCACCGGACCGATCGGCGAGAGCTTCGCCTACCGGCTCAACGTGGCGGTGGAAGACCGCGACAGCTTCCGCGACTTCGTGGGTGCGAAGCGCGAGGTCGTTGCGCCGGCCTTCACCTGGAAGCTCGGACGCGACACGGTGCTGGAGTATTCGGGCGAGTACCTGCGCCATGCCACGCCGCTGGACCGCGGCGTGGTGGCGGTCGACAACCGGCTCGGTGCCATTCCGCGCAGCCGCTTCCTCGGAGAGCCGGCGGATGGCGACGTGACCGTCAAGAACCAGACGCACCAATTCATCCTGTCGCATGAATGGAGTTCGACGTGGCGCAGCCGGGTGGGGCTGTCGTACCGCGAGACTTCGATGGAAGGCTTCTCCACCGAGCCGACGGCCCTGCAGGCCAACGGCAACCTCACGCGCCAGAGGCGCTACCGCGACTTCAGCTCGAACGACATCGCGCTGCAGGCCGAACTGCAAGGCACCGTGACAACCGGCGGCATCGAGCACGAACTGCTCTTCGGTGCGGAGACTTTCCGCTTCGACATGGACTCCCTGATGCTGCGGGCGAATCCGACGGCGGCCCGGCCCTATGCGATCGACATCTACAACCCGGTCTACGGTTGGTTCCAACCCGTGCCCACGGCCAACATCGACACGCTGGAGCGGCAGCGCAACAGCGCGTTCTATGTGCAGGACGCGATCAAGCTTTCGCCTGAATGGCGGCTGGTTGCGGGCGTGCGTGCGGACAACTACCGCCAGTCGCTGCTCAATCGCCGCAGCGGAGTCACGGCCGCGCAGGAGCCGTCGTCGACCTCGCCGCGCATCGGCCTGAGCTGGCTGCCGACGCCGCAATGGACCTTTTATGCCAACGCGGGCCGCTCGTTCAGGCCGAACACCGGTTCAGACGTCGCTTCGAACGGCTTTGCGCCCGAGACCGGACGCGCACTGGAGCTGGGCACCAAGTGGGAGAGCGCAGACCAGCGCATGGGCGCGACCGCGGCGCTGTTCGACATCCGCAAGCGCAACGTGCTGACCTCCGACCCGGTCAACACCGGTTACTCGGTGGCCGCAGGAGAGATTCGCAGCCGCGGCCTGGAGCTCGACTTCTCGGGCCAGGTCGGCAAGAAGTGGCGTGTCAATGCGAGCCTGGTGCTCAACGACGTGGACATCACGAAGGACAACACCCTCGAAGTCGGCGGCCGGCTGCTCAACGTGCCACGGGTCAACGGCAGCGTGCTGGCGGTCTACGAGGATGGCTTTGCGAATGGCCAGCGCTATGGCATCGGGGGCGGCGTGACGCACATGGGCAGGCGGCTCGGCCAGGCGCGCACGCAGGCCGAAGCCGCGGCCGGAACGCCTGCTTTCGATCTTCCTGCGTACACGACCGCCAAGCTGGTCGCGTACTGGCGGCTCAACCCCACGCTGCGCCTGACCCTCGATGTCGACAACCTGTTCGACAGGACCTACTACAGCAGTTCGTACAGCCGCGTCTGGGTCACGCCAGGCACCTCGCGCACCATCACCGTCGGCCTGCAGGCCAGGTTCTGAGATGACATCGACCATCCATCCGACGCGCCGCCGCGCGCTCCAGATTTGCGCGGCGGGCCCCGTCGTCGCTGCATCGGCGGGCTTGCTGGCGCAGCCCGCACGCACGCCGCTGCAGATCGTGGGCCCCTGGGAAATCGGCGGTCTCGCGCCGGCCAGCAGCGGCTACGTCTTCACGCGCATGCAGATCACCGAGACCCTGATGGAGGCGGGCGACGATGGCACGCCGCTGCCGGGCCTGGCTGTGCGCTGGCAGGTCTCGCCGGATGGCCTGGCGTGGCATTTCACGCTGCGCACGACGGCGCGGTTTCACGACGGCACACCGGTGACCGCCGCCGCGGTCGTGCGGTGTCTCCAGGCCGCGCGCGTGGCACCGGCCCTGCTGAGCCTGGCGCCGATCCGGTCGCTGGAAGCCGAGGGCGCCGGCGTCGTCGCGATCCGGCTCGCATCGCCCCATGCGGGACTGCCCGGGCTGCTGGCGCACAGCAGCACGATGGTGCTCGCACCCGTGAGCTACGGTCCCGGCGGCGAGGTGCGGGCCATCGTCGGCAGCGGTCCCTACCGCGTGGTGTCGCTGGCCGCGCCCCAGCAGGTGGAGGCCGCGGTCTTCGACGGCTACGGCGGCCCGAAGCCCGCCATCGAGCGCGTGCGCTACCTCGCCGCCGGCCGCGCCGAAACCCGCGCGCTGATGGCCGAGGGCGGCCAGGCCGACCTGGCCTACGGGCTCGATCCGGTCAGCCTCGTGCGTCTGCGAAAGCGCGGGCAGGTGCGCGTCGATGCGGTGACGCTGCCGCGCACCGCGATCCTGAAGGTCAACGCGGGCCTGCCCGCCCTGAAGGACCTGCGGGTGCGGCAGGCGTTGAGCCTGTCGATCGATCGCGCCGGCATCGCCAGGGCGTTGCTGCGCGATCCCGAACTCGCGGCAACCCAGCTGTTCCCGCCCACGCTGAAGGCATGGCACGACACCGCGCTCGCTCCGTTGCGCCATGACCCGGCCGCTGCCGCCAGCCTGCTGGCCGAAGCCGGTTGGCGCCGCACGGCCGAGGGACTGCGCGACGCCTCGGGACAGGCGCTGCGGCTCTCGCTGCGCACCTTTCCCGACCGGCCGGAGCTGCCGGTCATCGCCTCCGCATTGCAGGAGCAGTGGCGCCAGGCCGGCATCGCGGTGCAGGTCGGCGTCGGCAACTCGGGCGACATTCCCCTGGGCCATCGGGACGGCAGCCTGCAACTGGGCTTGGCGGCGCGCAACTACGCCACCGTGCCCGATCCGACGGGCACGCTGATGCAGGATTTCGGTGCCGCTGGCGGCGACTGGGGCGCGATGGGCTGGCGCAGCGATACGCTGGTCGAGGCGCTGGCCGAGCTGTCGCGTGGCACGTCGACGCCGCAGCGCGCGGCCGCCTTGCGCGCGCAGGTCACGGCGGTGCTGCAGGCCGAATTGCCGGTGATCCCCATTGCCTGGTACCGCCAGCAGGTCGCGGTGAGTTCGCGCCTGGCCGGCGTGAGCCTTGATCCGCTGGAGCGTTCCTACCGGGTCGCCTCGATGAGGTGGAGCGCATGAACAAGACCCGCACTGCATGGGCCGGCATCCTGCTGCGCCGTGCCATCCAGATCGTCGCGCTCGGCCTGCTGGTGGGGGCCGTGTGCTTCTTCATGGCGCGATCGCTGCCCGGCGACATGGCCACCCGCATCGCCGCGGGACGCTATGGCTACGACCTCGTGAACAACGCCGCCGCCGATGCCGTGCGCATCGAACTCGGGCTCGACCGGCCCCTGTGGCTCGCGCTGCTGGCATGGTGGGGCGACATCGCACGCCTGGACCTCGGCACTTCGCTGGTGACCGGCGCTTCGGTGTGGCGCGAAGTGGCGCATCAGCTGGGCGCGACCATCGACCTGGCGGTTGCGTCGGTGTTCATCGCAGCCATCGTCGGCTTGCCGCTGGGCATCTGGTCGGGCCTGCATGCGGGCGGCTGGATCGACCGGCTCACCTTGGCGCTGGCCGTGGTGTTGCGCGCGCTGCCGCCGTTCCTGCTCGCCGTGCTGCTGATGGTGCTGGTCGCGGTGCGGCTCGGAGCCTTGCCGGTCGCCGGCGACGACCATGCGGCCGGCCTGCTCCTGCCGGCGCTGACGCTCGGGCTGGGTCTGGCGGCGGGGCTGGCGCGCGTCGCCCGGGCTGCCATGCGTGAAGCGGCGGCATCGGCATCTTTTGAATTTGCCCGCACGAAAGGGCTGTCGGACCGGCAGGCGCTGCTGCGCCACGGCCTGCGCCAGGCAGCGGCACCGGTGGTGGCGTACCTGGGCGTGCATGCGGTCTTTCTTGTGGAGGGCGCGGTGGTGGTCGAAACCTTGTTCGCCTGGCCGGGGATCGGCCATGCGCTGGTGCATGCGGTGTTCGGGCGCGACGTGCCGATGATCCAGGGCACCGCGCTCTGCATGGGCCTGTTGTTCGTGGTGTTCAACCTGCTGGTGGATGCGGCCTGCCTCGCGCTCGATCCGCGCCGTCGCATGGGGGTGGACGCATGAACGGCACGCTGCTCGACATCCCGATGCGCACGGCCCGGGAATCGCGGCGCGCGGAAGTGCGCCGTCGCACGGGCCTCGCCATCCTCGCGATGGTGGCGATGTTTTCGCTGTTCGGCCCCGCGGCGATCGGCATCGACCCCGCACGCCAGACGCTGGCCGACTCCCTGCTGCCGCCAGGCGCGGCGCACTGGCTCGGCACGGACGTGCTGGGCCGCAGCGTGCTCTCGCGCCTGGCGCATGCGGCGCAGCTCTCGCTGGGGCTTGCCTTGCTCGCCGCCGTGACCGCGGCGGTTCCCGGCGTGCTGCTGGGCGTTGCGGCCAGCTGGCGTGGCGGTCGGATCGAACGGGGCTTGGTCATGCTGGGCGATGCGGTGCTCTCGGTGCCGGGCCTGCTGCTGGTGCTGCTTTTCGCCGCGCTGGCGCCGGGGCGGTACTGGGCGCTGTACATCGGTCTCTCGCTGTCGCTGTGGGTCGAGTACTTCCGCGTGGCCCGCACGGCCAGCCGGCCGGTGCTGGCGGGCGATGCGGTGCAGGCTTCGCGCCTGCTGGGCTTCGGCCCGGCCTATGTGCTGCGCCGGCATCTGCTGCCCGCGCTTGCGCCGGTGCTGGGAACCTTGCTGGCTTTCAGCGTCGCGCAGGCCGTGCTGGCGCTGGCCGCGCTGGGCTTCATCGGCGTGGGGCTGCAGCCGCCGACACCCGAACTGGGGCTGATGATGATCGAGTTCCTTCCTCACTACGAGGAGGCGCCGTGGCTCATCGCGGCACCGGTGGCGCTGCTGATGCTGCTGGTGCTCGGGATGATGCTGCTTGCCGCGGACGGGGAGACGGCATGAGCGCCTCTGTCCTGCTCGCGGTCGAGAACCTCTCCGTGCATGTAGACGCCAGGCCGCTGCTGCGCGATGTGTCTTTCAGCCTGCGGCCCGGTGAAGCGCTGACGCTGCTCGGTGAAAGCGGTGCCGGCAAGTCGCTCCTGGCGCAGGCCGTGATGGGCAACCTGCCCGCGGCATTGCGTGCCGGCGGCCGTGTCGTGCTCGATGGCGTCGAAAGCCGCGCCGAGGATGCGCGGGCGCGGCGGCCGCGTTGGGGACGCACGCTCGCCCTGCTGCCCCAGGAGCCCGCCCTGGCGCTGGACCCGTTGATGCGCATTGCGCCCCAGCTGTCCGAAACGCACGAACTGGTCCGGGGCGCCGCCTTCGAGGAGGCCGAGTCGGCGGCGCTGAGAGACCTCGGCACCGCAGGCCTGGCCGCTTCGGCGCGGCAGTATCCGTGGCAGCTCTCCGGCGGCATGGCGCAACGCGCCGCCGCGGCCGTGGCCTGCGCGGGCGGCGCACGCATCCTGTTGGCGGACGAGCCCACCAAGGGCCTCGACGGCCATTGGCGCGACCACGCCGTGGCGATGCTCCAGGCGGTGCAGCGCGCCGGCGGTTGCGTCGTCGTCATCACGCACGACCTGCGCGTGGCGGAGGCGCTCGGCGGACAGCTGATCGTGCTGCGCCATGGCGAAGTGGTGGAGCAGGGCGATGCCCGCACCGTTCTCGCGAACCCGCGGCATGCGTTCACGCGGCGGCTGGTCGCGGCCGATCCGGCGCATTGGCCTCGGCGTCGGACGGCAGTGGCGGGCGCGCCTGTGCTGAGCGCGCAAGGCCTGTCGAAGGGCTTCGGCGGCAAGCCGCTGTTCGACGGCATCGATCTTCAGATCCGCGCCGGCGAGCGTTTCGTGGTGCAAGGCCCGAGCGGAACGGGCAAGAGCACGCTGGGCAATGTGCTGCTGGGCCTGCTGCCGGCCGACCGCGGCATGGTGCGGCGTGCCGAAGGGCTGTTGCCGACCGCCTTCCAGAAGCTCTACCAGGACCCGGTCGCGTCTTTCGCACCCCGCATCAGCCTGGCGCAGTCGCTGCGCGACGTGGCTGCGCGCCATCGCTGCGCCTGGCCGGCCGTGCTGCAGCAGCTCGACCGCTTGGGCATGCCTGCCGACCTGCTGGCGCGCCGGCCCGCCGAGGTGTCCGGGGGCGAGCTGCAGCGCATCGCGCTCGCGCGCGTGCTCACCGTGCAGCCTGCCCTGGTGTTTGCCGACGAACCGACTTCAAGGCTGGATCCGGTGTCGCAGCAGGAGGCCATGGGCGTGCTGCTCGATGCGCTGGACGAGCGTGGCGCTGCGCTGATGCTGGTGACGCACGACGACGACATCGCGAATGCCGTTGCCACGAATCGCTGGAGCTTTGCGGGGGCTTGACGGGAGAACAGCAGTCGGGGCGCACGGGCCTGGAAGCGGCCGTGACTGACTACTGAAGTGCGGCGGTCGCCGGCGTTGTCGACGGAAACACCGCCGGGCCCACAAGCTGCAGATCGCGCGGCTCGCACGGCGCGGAAATCCACTTGCCGTCGAACCTCACCCGGACGTGCTTGTGGTTGGCGCTGGCGACCGTGCCTAGGCGGCCTTCGCAGAAGACGCGATCGCCCCGCTGGAACGATGCGCCGAACCGATTCTTGATGTCCTTGAAGCTCATACCCGGCCCGTGGAGATTGAAGGTCGCCATGGTCGTGTCGGCCCGGAAGTCCTGTTGTAGGCCGCCCCGCCGCAAAAGGTAGGACGTTCTGCTTACATCGGGAAGGACGGCGCCGGGCAAGAAAAAGCCCGCACGAGGCGGGCAAGGGCAGCCCCGAGAAGGGGAGGAGGGAGAAAACAGAGGCTGCCGAAGTGAAGTCTAACGTATTACTGTTTGCGGGGCGAGTGAGGCATGTCCCGATTGCAGCATCGGGCGAAACACCCGCCGGCCGGGGTCAGCGACGGACCTTGCCGTCTTCCGTGAGCATCGACAGCTCGACGTAGTTCGACGCCTTGTGGTCGCGGGCGCTGAAGTCGACGTGGAAGCCGCCGAAGTCGATGCTCTGCATCGATTCGAGCCCGGCGACCAGCGAGTCCCGCGTGGCCGGCTTGCCGGCGCGCTTGAGGCCTTCGGCGAACACCTTGGCCGCCACGTAGCCTTCCATGCTCGAGTAGTTCGGCTTGGCGTCGCCGCCGGCCTTGCGCACGGCTTCTGCGTACTCGCGCGAGATCGCCATGCTCGTCGAGAACGGCGAAGGCATGACCTGGCTGATCACGATGCCGCGGGCGTCCTTGCCGAGTTCGTCGGCCAGTGCCTGGGTGCCGACGAACGACACGTTGAAGAAAGTGCCGCCGTAGCCGGCCTTGCGCGCTTCGCGGATGAACGCCGCGCACGCCTTGTAGGCGCCCACCTGGATCACGGCGGCGGGGCTTGCGGCCATGATGTCCTTCACCGCCTTGGCCACGTTGACCGAGTTGCGCTCGACCGTGCCGACCGCGACGGGTGCCAGGCCGATGGGCTTGAGTGCATGGAGCACACCGGCGAGGCCGGCCTGTCCGTAAGCGTCGTTCTGGTGGAACACCGCGATCTTCTGGATGCCGAGCGAGGTCAGCTGCTTGACGATCAGCGCGGTCTCGTCGTCGTACGAAGCGCGCACATGGAACACGTTCTTGCGGAACGGATCGCGCAGTGCCTCTGCACCGGTGAACGGGCCGAAGAACGGGATCTTGGCCGCATCGACCAGCGGCATCGCGGCCATGCAGGTGGGCGTGCCGACATAGCCGAAGAGGGCGAAGACGTCGTCCTTGATGAGCTTGTCGGTGTTCGCCTTGCAGCGCTCCGGCTCGTAGCCGTCGTCCAGCGTGCGCAGCTCGATGGTGCGGCCGTTGACGCCGCCGGTGGCGTTGAGCGCATCGAAGTAGATGCGCGCGCCCTGGTTCATCTGCAGGCCCAACTGCTCGGCCGGGCCGCTGAATGCGGCGGACTGTCCGAGCACGATGCGTGCGGGTTGGGCGAAGGCGGGGAGCGCGACCGCGGCGCCGGCGGCGGCAAAGCGCTTGATCGCATCTCTGCGATGAAGAGGGGTTTTCAGGAAAGGCATTGGATGGATGTCGAGCGGTCGAAGCGCCGGCGGAAACTGACAGGACTTCGCCATTCTTGTAAGAAGGTAAAGCAGTGTAACCGCGTGTTCGGGTAAACCCTTGGGTTTGGCCGGCTATCGCACCCCGAACAGACCCGCCGCATTCCCCCACGCCACGCGCTGCGCCACGGCCGGCGGCAGGTCGCCGAGCCAGTTGCGGTAGCCCTGCATGATCTCGTCGTACGAACTCCAGCGCTGGTTGACCCAGGTGTCCGAACCCACGATGAACCGGTCGGGAAACGCGAGGATCAGCTCGCGCCACGGCGCGCACAGCCTGCCGCCTTCGCAGGTGAGCCCGGGGCGGTACGAGAGTTCGCCCATCAGCTTCGGATAGCGCTCCAGCATCTGCCGCACCCGTGCCACCGGCGCGCCGCCGATGCCGGTGTGCGCCCAGATCAGCCGCAGTTCGCGGCCCTGGGTGGGCGAGTGCGCCATCAGCAGGTCGACCGCCTCGTCGTCCACGTGCGCGAGCACGGCGAGCTGGCGCTGTTCGGCCAGCACCATGAGCTTTTTCGCGACGGGGCCGTTGGCGTTGGCGCTCTCGTACAGGTGGAATTCGCCGATGCCGCGGTAGGGGCCGCTCGCAGTGCCGCGCGTGAGCTCGGCCTGCACCATCTCGTGGATGGTCTCGTCGCGGAACCAGTTGGTGTAGTCGGCGCGATTGCGGTAGAGGCGCACGAAGGGCACGACCGTGACGCCGGCCTCACGTGTTTCCCGAAGGGCCGCGAGCGTGCGCGTGCCTTCGTTGGGCCGCGAGTTGCCGACGATGGCGCGCACGCCGTTGCGCTGCATGCGCGCGAGCGCCTCGGCCGGCGGAAACGGGCCGCTGCTGCCGTTCCATGCCTCCTCGTTGTAGTGGAGATGGGCGTCGAAGATCGGCCCGGTGTAGTCGGCCGCGTGGGCTGCGATGGCGAAGACTGCACCGCAGGCCAGCAGCGCAACACGGGAGACGGAGAAGGGAGCCATGGGTGTTCCTTGCGAGAGTGCCCGATCGTCGATGCAGAATCCATTTCGATCAACGGAGCCTTCCCCGATGCCTGCTGCACCAGACCCCCGATACCGCACGCCGTTCGAAACCGGCAACAGCAACCAGACCACCACCTGGGCCGAATGCGTCGCCTTCTACGAACGGCTCGCGAAGGACTTTCCCTCGGTGCTGCGATGGCAGCAGATCGGCACCTCGGACAACGGCATCCCGATCCACGCCGGCATCGTCACAGCCGATGCGCAGTTCGACCGCGAAGCCCTGCAGCACCAGGGCCGACCGGTCTTCTTCAACAACAACGGCATCCATCCGGGTGAGCCCGAGGGCACCGACGCCTGCATGGCGCTGGTGCGCGATTTCTGCACGCAGCCCGCGCGGCTTTCCGCATTGGGCGGCACGGTCTTTCTGTTCATCCCGGTCTACAACGTCGACGGTTGCCTCAACCGGCAGAGCACCTCGCGCGTGAACCAGCTGGGACCGGAATCGTTCGGCTTCCGAGGCAACGCACGGCATCTGGACCTGAACCGCGACTTCATCAAGTGCGACAGCCTCGCCGCGCAGGTGTTCAACCGCTTCTTCACCGCATGGGACCCGGACGTGATGGTCGACACCCACACCTCCAACGGCGCCGACTACGCCTACACGATGACGCTGATCCCGACCCAGCCCGACAAGCTCGGCGGCGGGCTCGGGCAGTTCCTGCGCAGCCGCATGCTGCCGGCGATCTACGGCGGCATGGACGCGCGCGGATGGCCCACCTGCCCCTACGTGAACTGCGTGGCCGAGACGCCCGATGACGGCATCGCCGACTTCCTCGACACCCCGCGCTTTTCGACCGGCTACGCGGCGTTGCACCACACCATCGGCTTCATGCCCGAGACCCACATGCTCAAGCCCTACGCCGACCGGGTGGCGGCAATGCGCACGCTGGTCGAAGTGGTGCTCGATTTCACCGTCGTGCATGCGGCGCAGATCCAGGCGCTGCGGCGCGAGGCCAGGGCCGGTGGCGCGCAGCAGGCGCACTGGCCGCTTTCGTGGCGTTCGGACCAGAGCCGGCCGAACAGCTTTCGCTTCAAGGGGTACGAAGCGATCCATTCGCCCAGCGGCCTGGGCAATTACCAGCGCCTCGCCTACGACCGCAGCCAGCCTTGGGAGAAAGACATTCCGTACTTCGACCGCTGCGTGGAAGACGCAACCGTCGCCGCACCCAGGGCCTATCTGGTCCCGCAGGCCTGGCGCGAGGTGATCGAGCGGCTGGAATGGAACGGCGTGGCGCTGCGCCGGCTCGAGAAAGACCAGGTCTTCGAGAACGCCCGGGTGTACCGCATCGAACGCGTCGCCCCGCGCCCCGGGCCGTACGAGGGCCATATGTTCCATGACGAAGTCGAACTCGCCGCGCACACCGAAAGCGTTCAGGCGCGCGCCGGCGACGTGTGGGTGCCGCTCGACCAGCCGAAGGCCCGCTACATCGTCGAGACGCTCGAACCCGCAGCCCACGACAGCTTCTTCCGCTGGGGCTTCTTCAACAGCGTGCTCGAAAAGAAGGAGGCCTTCTCGGCCTATGTGTTCGAAGACACGGCGCACCGGATGCTGGAAGACGAGCCCGACCTGAAGGCCGGCTTCGAAGCGTGGAAGCTGCGCAATCCCGACAAGCTCGGCGACCCGCAGGCCGTGCTCGGCTACATCTTTGCGCACGGACGGCGCCATGCGGAGCACGGCTGGCGGCGCTACCCGGTGGCGGGGCTCGGCTAGCCGAATCTCAGCGGGGCGCAGCCCCCGCCGCATTCGGCCGCGACGACGGCTCCCACGAATCCGGCGTGGTCGCGACCAGCCCCTTGAAGTCCTTCCACGGTCGCGCCCCCGGCACGGTGCGCCCGCCGACCACCACGACCTTCGCATACGCCACCATGCGCTCGCGCAGGTAGCGCCGGTCCGGCTCGGGCCAGGTCTCGATCGAGTGCGGCCCGCGCGCCAGCACGATCTCCTTCACGCCGCGGATGCGGTTGTAGGCCGCGACGGTGCCTTCGAGCGTTTCCGCGCGGTCCCACAGGCCCTTGCCGAAGAAGGCCGCGGGCCAGCGGTCCATGCCCGCGAGCGTGGCCGAGTTCGGATAGAAGACGATGTGATGGTCCGCCGCCATGCCGCCGAGAAACAGGTTGCGGTCCGCGAGATCGGGCGCGTCGCCCACGTAGCCCGCGCCGGCCGCGAACGACGACAGCAGGATGGCGCCACGGATGTTCCGCAGCCCCCGGGGCTTGGCGCAGTTGACCTCCGGCAGGTCGAAGCTGCAGGTGGCGACGTAGTTGGTGGTCATCGCCCATGCGGTCGACATCGAGCCGCGCGAGTAGCCGCCCAGCACCAGCGGAATCTCGTCGGCCTTCATGCCCGCGAGCAGCCGGCCGCGCGCGGCGGTGCCTTCGAGCACCTCGCCCGAAGGCGTGAGCATGCGCAGGCCGCGGCCGTCCTGCAACTGGCCGAGCGTGCGGAACACGTCCTCGCCTTGCTCCAGCGTGTTGGTGTCGCTGAACCCGCCCGAGAGGCCTTCGCCGCGGCGGTCGTAGGCCAGCACATCGAAGCCGGCCTGGTTCAGCGCATGCAGGTTCTCGCGCCACCAGCGCTGGCCCATGGTCTCGGTGGTGGCGTTCGGAAACTTGACCGGCGTGGTCTTGCCCGTCTTCTCGTCGGTGCGGTAGGCGACTTCGTCGGGATGCTGGATCGCCGTGAGCTGCCCGCCGCCGCCCGGCGCCATGATCGCCAGCGCGCGCACCTTGCGGCCCTTGCCGTCGTCCACGCCAGCGCCCTCGATGTACCAGCCGCGCAGCTTGATGTCGGCGGTCTTCTTCAGGTCGATTCGCTCGAAGGCATCGGGCGGCACGGTGAATTCGACCGTGTAGGTGCGGCTCTCCGCTTCGGCAATGCCTTCGCGGTAGGGCGCCTTCGCGAAGAAGGCCGGCCGGCGGATCTGACGGAGGTCGACCTGCCCCTCGGGATCGATCTTTCCGGACGGATCGACCACGCCGGTCGCGCGCGTGGCGCGTTCCTTGTTCGGCGGCAGCCAGCGCTGCATCTGCGCATCGATGCGCTTGAAGCAGGCCGGGTCTTCCTTGCAGGCGCGCCACCGGGCCTTGAGCTTCTCGTCGGTGAATTCGCTGATGTGATAGTCGCCGCCGCCATAGCTGGCCGGCGTGGGGTTGGCCGTGAGCAGCAGCGGCACGCACACCGTGCCGCCCGCGCCCTTGGCGCCCTGGGGCAGCAGGTAGCCGGGCAGCATCGCGTTGCGGTCGGTGCCGACCCAGGCGGTGCAATCGGTGGGCGGCGGCGTGCTGTTGTCCGCCTGCCGCTTGGCCTCGGTGGTGCCCGTGCAGGCCGAGAGCGCGAACAGTGCGCCGAGGCCAATCGCGCAGAGACTTCGTTCGAGGCGAGGCGACAGGGTTCTCGACATGGATTCCGGTTCTTTGAGGTGTGTGCGGGAAGGGGCAGGCGCGTGCGGAGGCTATCGCCACCGCCGAGCCATTCTGCGGGGAGGGCGTGACGAATGGCCGGGGCGCGGAGCGCGTTGTCGTGCGGGAGTGCTCCTACCGCAGAAGCTGCTTTCCGGCGCCTGCGACCTGCGACGACGGTGCCGCCGCAGCGGCAGCGGTCGGCGAATGCTGCAGCGCGGCGGGCAGCCGGTTGTCCAGCCAGTCCATGCGCCAGGCCAGCACAAGCAGCGCCAGAGCGAGCACCACTGCCGCCGCTACGCCGGTCGTGCCGTGCCGCTCCCGGTAGGGATCGCGCGCCACCCGCCGCGCGCCCGGCGGCACATGCGCGGTCTGCGAGAGCAGGCCGCCCAGCCGCACGTTGACCTTCATGCGTCCGTTGATCGCCCAGCCGCTGGCATCCAGGATCGGCCCGAGGCTGCGCTGGCGCAACTTGAGCCAGGCGATCAACATGCTCGGGCCGGAGATCGCCGCCACGATGCCGATCAGCGCCACCGGTATCCACTGCCCCAGGTCGATGAACTTGCCGAAGATCGCAACCAGCACCGCGCTGATGCTCCCCAGCGCCACGCCGATCGCGGCGACCGTGCCGACGTCCACGCGGCCCGCGGGGCGGCCCGGTGCGGCGGGCGCCTTGGCGGTGCCGGGGGCCTGGTCGGCCGTCGTTAGCTTCGTCGCGAAGCCGGTCAGCGTGCCCTGGCCCACCGCCTCGCTGGCGGCGGCGCGCTTGGCGACCTGCTCCTCGATCACCCGCACGAATTTCTTGTAGGGCGAGAAGAAGGCCTGCGCCACGCTGGTCGGGTTCTCGATCAGCTTGGTGATGGTGGCGTCCCAGTCGCGGCCCTGGCGGTCGTAGAACAGGCCGTTGCGGCCCACGAAAAGAAAATCGATGTCGCCCGCGGTGAACGCCGCGACGATGCTCATCTTCTGCCCTTGGCGCGTGCAGTCGCAGTACGCAAGGCAGGTCTTCGCGAGGCCCGCCAGCACGGCGTGCCTGGCCGTGTCCTGCACCTGCACCGTGAGCTCGCAGCTGCGGCCGTCGAGGTACAGCGTGCCGGCCTGGAAGATCGCGCCCTCGCGCCGGTAGAAGGCCTTGAACGACACGAAGTTGTTGAGCAGCACCACCAGGTCGCGCTGCAGCCGGATCAGCTTTTCGAGGTCCACGAGCAGCTTGTTGTGCGTCTCGGCGGCTTCGTCGTCATGGAGCAGGGCGAACAGCGCCTCGCGGGTCTGGAGAAAAGCGTCGAGCTGCGCGAGCGACAGCGAAGCCGCTGCGTTGTCCGGGCGCTCGGCCATCAGCGCCTGCAACGGCGCGAGCTGCTGCTTGATGGCCAGCCATTCGGTTTCCGCGAGTTCGTCGCGCGCGCCCTGCAACGGCGCGACGGTGCGCTCGGCGAACACGGCAATGTCTGGGGTCCACGCGGGGTTGATGCGGTTGCCGTGCAAGGGCAGCACGCAGCGCGGCGTCACGGGTGCGAGCGGCAGGTCGGCAATGGGGTCGGCACGCAGGTCGAGCGTGTTTGCGCCGAGCGCGTCGTAGGCTTCGGGCGAAGGGTTCAGCGCCGCCACGGCCTGCACGTCGAAGGCGGCAACGCGGCAGCGCGCAAAGAAGTCGTCGAGCTTGGCCTGCACCTTGCGCGTGGCATCGGCGGCGGCCAGGGTGGGTTCGCCGAGCGGCATCAGCGTCCTGTCGTTCGCATTCGCCTTGGCGTGCCAGTCGCGCGCGGCCTTCACTTCGGCGAAGAAGGCTTCGATGCGCGGACGGTCCACGCCGGGCGTGGCCTTGTGCCGGTCGGGCACGCTGCCGTGGGTGCGCATGATCTCCTGGACCGTCGCGCGCACCGCGTCGTCCTGCGTCGTCTCCGGCGTGATGACGCCGTCGCCGTTGAAGCGCATCGCGGACAGCAGCTCGCCGCGGTCGGCGATGTCGGCCAGCGTGAGCGTGGCGGCGTCGGGCTTGCCCTGGATCTGCAGCAGCCGATGCGCTTCCTCGCGCAGGCGCGCTCCGTCGGCGTTGCCGGTGTCCAGATCGTCCAGCGCCAGCACATCGCTGCCCTCGAGCAGCACGTCCGGATTGCGCAGACGTGCGCACACCCACTCGCAGGCCGCGACCACCTCGGGCGGCCGCACGCGGCCATCGCCATCGGCATCGATGAGATCGAGGGTGCGCGCATCGAAGTCGATGCCGCGCGTCGGGCAGGCGAGGGCGACCCACAGCTTCTGGTCGAGCTCTCGCAGGCGGGCAATGTCCTCGCCGGAGCGAAAGATGACCTGGTCGGCACCTCCGACCCGGATGAATTGCCAGCGGTGCGGCGCCTGTGTGTTCGTCGGCGGCGCTGCACTCATCAGGAAACTGCAACCTTCTTGTGTTCTCCGAGGTTCTTCGGCGGCTCGCCGGTCACGGCCGCCTTGGCCATCTTGAACAGCTGGACCATCTTGCTGTCGTCCACGTCCCAGTATTCGGCGCGCAGCACGCTCACGGCCAGAAGGCCCAGGTTGGTGTCGGTCGGCCCCTCGGGGAACCAGGCCTTGGCCATCGTGGTGAACAGGGCTTCCTTCTTTGCCGGGTCTTCGAGCAGCACCGCGTGGCCCGAGATGGAGACGTAGCTGTCGTCGTCGGTATTCGCGTAGGAGACGTTCACGGTCGGATCGGTGGCCACGTGGCGCGCGATGTCGCCGTCCTTCGGAACGAAGAAGTAGAGCGTGGCGCCTTCATCGACGTCCTTGTTCTGCGTGGTCAGCGGATGGCTGTGCAACTGGCCGTCGTCGTGGCGGTGCGTGAGCATGCCGAAGCGGGTGTCCTTGATGAGCTCCCAGAGCTTGCTGGTGTTTCCGGTGGTGGCGGTCATGGTGGTTCTCCGTTGGTTGGTGAGTAGAGGCACCACCGTAGGGGAAGGCGCGGAGCCCGCGTGAGGACACACGGCGCGCCGCCATGTCGTCCGGCGCCGACACCCGCGCGCCGGACGACGTGGTGGCTCAGGCCGGCTCGCCCATCAGTTCGGCCATCAGCTCTTCCTTGCGTGCCGCAAGCTGTTCGCGCATGGCGACCAGGTCCAGCTTGGTGGCGCGCGCCTTGGGGAACATCTCGTTGCGCTCTTCCTTGACGTGGTGATCGATGTATTCGCCGAGCACCTTCACCTTGGCATCGAACATCTCGTCGACCTCGGTGGCGTCCTGGATCTGTGCGATGAGATCCTTGGCGGTGGCATGCTCCACCTCGGCTTCGTCGAGCAGGTCGGTTTCCTTGATCGCTTCGCGCACGGCGGGATAGAAGATTTCTTCCTCGATCTGCGCATGAACCGTCAGTTCCATGCAGATCTGGTTGGCGAGTTCGCGCTTCTTGTCGGTGGCGCTGGCGGCCTTGGACTCCATGAGTTCTTCGTAGGCGGTGAACATCTTCTTGACGTTCTTGTGGTCGGTGTCGAGAAGGCTGCATGCATCAGGTTGTGCGCGCTTGGTGGTGGGCATCGTGGGCTCCTGGTTGGGTGGTGGGGAAGGCAAAGATGCGCAGCGCCGCACAGGAGCGGCGTAGGAAATTTCCGCGTGCGCATGCAAGGCGCGGGGCAAGGGGCCTGCTCAACCTTCTTCGGTCTTGAAGAGCCCCCGCACGTTCAGCGCCGCGAGGCACACCTGCAGCGCGATCAATGCCCACGCCTGCGTGTGCACGCCCCACACGACCCACAGCACATTGCTGGCCAGGAAGACCCAGAAGCCGACGTTGCGCCGCCCCTTCGCGTTCGATGCCACCAGCCAGGCGGCGGTCACCGAGGCGGCGAAGGCCGGCCATTGAATGAAAGAAAGGATGTCCATGCTGGGCGTGCTTGTATGTGGATGTTCGGGGACCGTAGCGCAGCAAGCCACCCTCGATCAGTGCTTCTTGCCGACGCACGACGTGGGCCGGTTCTCACACGCATCCGTCCGCGAGCGCCGCAGATTGAAGGCGTTCACAAGGAAAGACAGGTCCCCATGGAAGCCACATCACCGCCGTTCGACGAGCGCATCGTCACGTTCACCTACCGAGGCTGGATGTTCCTCTGCCGCGCCGAGCGCAGCGACAACCTGACCTACAGGCCCGTGGTGCGCTGCCAGGGCCGCTCGGACAGTCCGGAAGACATCGAGCTGCCCAACGACACGGACGAGATCGCCTACGGCACCGAGGTAGAGGCGCTGCGCCATGCCGAGCAGCAGGCGGTGCGCTGGGTGCACGACCGCACCAGCGACGGGCAGGGGCAGATGTAGAGAGCTTAGGGGCGGGTCAGCCCCTGCCGTGGACCAGGCGTTCGAACACGTCCTCGGTGCCCATCTGGCCGCCCTTGAGCATGATCTCCATGCCGTCGAGCCGGGCGTCGTCGCTGTGCACGCGGCACAGCGAGGCACCGGCGCCCATGTCGGCGACGTAGGAGAGGCCCCAGGCATCGAGCGCTTGCACACCATGGCTGGAGGTGTCGCCACCGGCCACGCCCACGCGGCGCAGCGGAATTTGCGCCAATACCCGGACCAGCAGTTCGCCACCGGCGTGTGCGAGCGCTTGCGCGTTGACGTCCGGTGAGGGCGATACCTGCTCGGGTGGACGGGTGCAGGCGAGGACGTTGTGGCCCCGAGCGAGCGCCTGTGCGATCTCGAGGGCATGGCGCTCCAGGGTCGGCGCGTCGCGCTGTGCGAGCCGTGGGGCGTCGAGCCACACGATGTCGAATGAAGGCGCTGCTGCCATTTGTCGCGCCGTGACCGGCGAGAGGCTGCCCGCAAGTACCAGCACGGGGCCTGTCGCCGGCGCCACGACAGGCTGCGTCGTTTGCGCATCGGCGCGCGTGCCGAGCGCGCTGGCCAGCGCATCGACCACGCTGCTCGGGCCCACTGCCAGCAATTTCTCGCGTTGGGCGTACGCCCACAGCACCTCGCCGATGGCTGCCAGTTGCACCGCATCGGCCACGTCGAACAACACGGCCTCGGGCGGTGTTGCGGGCAAGGGCGGGCGCAGAGTGCGCTGCAGCGCTTCGCCAAGCGCATCGCCGCCCTTCGACGCGACCGTGAAAGGAATGGAGCGCACGTCGGCCATGCCCTGCCCGGCCAGATGCACGCGCAGGTCGGCCTCGTGCATCGGCGTCACCGGGTGCCGGCTCATCGTCGGATGGCGGTCGATGCGGAACACCTCGCCGCCTGCGCCCGCCGCGGCGAACAGGTTTCCGAACAGGCAATGCCGGCCGAGGTTCGGTTGCCCACCCACGATGGCCGTCCACGGCTGCTCGACCGCACCGCGCAATGCACGCACGGCGGCACCGATGGAGCCGATATGCGGCGCGCTGTCGAAGGTCGAGCAGGTCTTGTAGTGCAGCACGCGCGCGCCGAGCGAGCGGAACAGCGCGGCGACGGGTGCGAGTTCGGCCTGCATCGCTTCGGGCGTCATGGCGCGCGCTGCGCCAGCGATGCCCAGCACGTCGAGCAGGCCGGCGCGTTCGAGGCGCGCGGCATCGGGCGTTTCCAGGAACAGCAGGGCCCGGAGCCCGGCGCGAGCCGCGGTGCCCAGCGTGTCGGTCGCGCCGGTGAAATCGTCGCCGTAGTAGACGACGGCCGGAGCGTGCGTCATGGGTTGCCGAAGAAGGCGAGGGCGCGCGCGAGTTCGGGGGCGTGCTTCGCGGCGTCTGACAACGACGTGCCTGTGCGCGCGGCCGACCAGGCCTGGCGGATGCTGGTCACGCCCGCTTCCGCGCCGTCCGGGTGCGCGAGGATGCCGCCACCGGCCATGAAGAGCAGGTCGTCGCTGCCGATGGCGGCCCAGGTGGCGGGCACGGTGCCGGCCCACTGGCCCGAAGAGAACGCGGGCATCACGCAATCGTCTGCTGCATCGGTCAGCGGCGTGAAGCAGTCGCGCGCCGATTCGATGACTTCGCTGTCGGGTTGCGAGAACTTGCCCTGCAGGCCGTGCACATGCATGTGGTCCACGCCAGCGAGGCGCCAGAGCGTCTGGTACGCCTGGAACGAGATGCCCAGCAGCGGATGCCGCGACAGCGCGCCATACCCATTGCGGTGGCCGTGCAGCGCGAGACCCGTGTGGCGCCGCAGCGTCTGGATGCCCGAATGCCCGCACCAGTTGACGCTGGCCATCACGCAGGAGCCGCCTTCGCGTTCCACGAGATCGGCATGCCGCTTCATCGCATCGGTCTCGTCGGTGATGTTGAAGGCCGCCATCACGTGCTTGCCGGTGCGCTCCTGGTGGGCGCGCAGGACCGCCATCACGGCGGGCACGCGCTCGGCGAGCGGGGCATGCGCGGGGTCGGCGCAGACCTCGTCGTCCTTGATGAAATCCACGCCCGCGGCGCAGAGCCTCGCGACCAGCGCAGCGGTCTCCGCCGCCGAGAGCCCCACGTTAGGCTTGATGATCGTTCCGACCAGCGCGCCGCTCGCCACCCCGGTGGCGCGCCGTGTGCCCGCGATGCCGACGCGCGGCATCTCGAACTGCGCACGGTACGCGGCCGGCACCTGCAGCGATTCGAGCCGCAGGCCCGTCACTTCGCCCAGGTCGTACAGGTTGCCCGACACCGTCGCGGCGAGCGTCGGCAGATTGGCGCCGATGTTCGCCACGGGGAACGAAATATCGACATGCGCGCGCCGCCACGGGCCATGTGTGCCCTTGCGTTCGAGCAGTGCGTTCGGCAGGCTCGGCGATGAGGCCGGCTCCAGCTCGGTGATCGCCTCGACCGTCGCACGCGCACGTTCGCGCAGCGCATCGGTCTCGCCCTCGACCCGCGTGAAGGTGCCGCACGATTGCTCGCCGGCCATCACCTCGGCGACGGCGACCGGGTCCACCGGCGTCTCGATGAGATAGCGCGCGCGGATGCGTTCGGTCACGGTCACAGCTTGCTCAGGTCGGGGAAGGGCCGCACAGGCTCGCTGCCGTCCCAGCCTTCGGAGGCGCTGCGGATCAGGTCGAACATCTTGCCCTTCGGCCCCGCCACTTCGGACAGCTCGATCACCGTGCCCGGGTGGTACTCGGTGTCGAAGTAGATGAAGCGGCCGCGCTCGCCCACTTCGCCGCTCATCACCGGCTTGAAGCCCTGCGCGGTGAGGCGTGCGAGATCGGCGTCGTAGTCGGCCGTCCAGTAGGCGACGTGCTGCAGGCCGGTGCGGCCGGCCTGGAGGAAGTCGCGGTACATCGAGGGCACGTCGTTGCGCGTCTGGATCAGCTCGACCTGCACATAGCCCGAGTTGGCCAGCGCCACCGAGTTGTGCGGCTCGTGCGCCTTGCCGTTGTAGCGGTAGTTCTTGATGGGCACCTTGGGGTTGTAGAACCACGGGCCCACGCCCAGCTTGGTGCTCCAGTAGTCCATGGCGGCTTCGATGTCGTGCACGACATAGCCCAGCTGGCGGATCTCGCCGAGGAATCGACTCATTGCGGTTGGCTCCGGTGATGTGAGTGTGTTGTTGTGATCAGAACTTGAGGAAGCCGGTCGAGAACCACGGGAAGGCGGCCACGATGACCAAGCCCACCAGCATCGCGGCGATGTAGCCCCATATGTGCTTGATGCCTTCGTCGGGGTTGACCTTGCTTACGGCGCAGGCGCCGTAGTAGCCGACGCCGAAGGGCGGCGCGAAGAGGCCGATGCCCATCGAGAAGATCACGACCATGGCGTAGTGCACCTCGTGCACGCCGGCCGCCTTGGCGATGGGGAAGAGGAGCGGCCCGAACAGCACGATGGCCGGAATGCCTTCGAGCACGCTGCCCAGCACGATGAAGGCAACGATCGATACGGCCAGGAAACCATATGCGCCGCCCGGCAGCGCGCCCATGATGCGCGCCAGGTCCTGCGAGAAGCCCGATTGCGTGAGGCCCCAGGCCATGGCCGTGGCGCAGCCGACGATGAAGATGATGGCGCCCGAGAGCGAGGCGGTGTCGATCAGCATCGGCTTCAGCCGCTTCCAGTCGAACTGCCGGTACACGAACAGGCCGACCAGCGCCGAATACACGATGCCGATGGTCGACACCTCGGTGGCCGTGGCCACGCCCTCGACCACCGCGGCGCGGATCACGAAGGGCAGCAGCACCGCGGGCAGCGCGACCATCAGCAGCTTGCCGATTTCGCGCTTGCTGTAGCGCTGCACGCCGCTCAGGTCTTCGCGGCGGTAGCGCCACCACACGACCACGCACAGCGCCGCGCCCAGCACCACGGCCGGCAGCAGCCCGCCGGTGAACAGCGCGGCGATCGAGATGCCCGTGACCGAGCCGATGGTGATGAGCACGATCGACGGCGGAATGGTCTCGGTCTGCGCCCCGGTGGCCGAGAGCAGCGCCACCAGGTCGCCGGGCTTGGCGCCGCGCTTGACCATCTCGGGAAAGAGAACAGGCGCAATGGCCGCCATGTCGGCGATCTTGGAGCCCGAGATGCCCGACACCAGGTACATCGCGCCGATCAGCACGTACGAGAGGCCGCCGCGCACATGGCCCAGCAGGCTTGCGAGGAACTGGATCATGGCGCGCGCCATGCCCGTCATCTCGATCAGCGCCCCCAGGAAGATGAAGAGCGGCACCGCGAGCAGGATCAGGTGCGACATGCCTTCATCGAGCCGCCCCACCATCACCAGCAGCGGCGTGCGCGTGGTGAGCGCGAGGTAGCCGAAGGTGGCGAGCGCGAACGAGAACGCGATGGGCACGCCCGACAGCACGGTGGCGGCCACCACGACCACGAAGAAGATCACCAGGTTGAACTTGCCCAGCGTCGCGAAGAGCGGCGCCGCGAGCCAGAAGACGGCCACCAGCGCGGCCATGCCGAGCACCGCGACGGCGATCTGCCGGCCGGTGCACACGCGCACGAGGCGCAGCATCGCCATCACCAGCATGATGCCGATGCCCGCCGGAATGGCCGCGGCGCGCCAGGCGTTGCTGATCTCCAGCGCGGGCGTGACGATGAACGACTCCTCGTGCGCGTAGTCGATCGAAGGCCAGATGATGAGCACCAGGAATGCGACCGACGCCGCGATGGCAAACGCATCGAGCATGGCGCGCGTCGAAGGCGTCACCTTCTGCAGCAGCGCCGTCATGCGCATATGCTCGCCGCGCCGCAGCGCCACCACGGCGCCCAGCATCGAGAGCCAGAGGAAGAGGATCGATGCGAGCTCGTCCGACCACACCAGCGGCGCATGGAACACATAGCGCGACACCACGCCCGCGAACAGCACGCAGATCTCGGCCAGCACCAGCAGCGCGGCCACGGCCTCGACGGCGCCGCCGATCACGCGGTCGGCGCGCCCGGCGATGCCGCTCAGCGCATTGGCCGAAGGGCCGGCACCGGTGAAAGGCGCCGCCTCGAAAGTGGATTCATGCACCATGGCCGCTCAGGCCAGCTTGCCGACGGTGCCTTCGAGCAGCGCCCAGGCCTCGGGGCCGAAGCGGCCCTTCCATTCGTCGTAGAAGCCCGATTCGCGCAGCTTCGCGCGGAAGCTGTCGGCAGTCGGGCGGTTGATGGTGAGGCCCTTGGCCTGCAGGTCGCCGACGACCGATTCGTTGAGCTTCTTGATGTCTTCACGCTGCTGCATGCCGGCATCGTTGATGGCGCGCGCGACGATGGTCTTCAGGTCGTCGGGCAGCGCGTCCCATGCGCGGCCATTGACGATGAACCAGTAGCCGTCCCAGATGTGGTTGGTGAGCGAGCAGAACTTCTGCACCTCGAAGAGCTTGGCGACCTGGATGATCGGCAGCGGGTTCTCCTGTGCATCGACGATCTTCGTCTGCAGCGCGGAGTACACCTCGCTGAACTGCAGGCTCGCGGGCGCGGCGCCCAGACCCTTGAACATCGAGATCGACAGCGGGCTCACCGGCACGCGGATCTTCAGGCCGTCCATGTCCTTGGCGGTGGACACCGCGGCCTTGCTGCTGGTGGTCTGGCGAAAGCCGTTGTCCCACATCTTCTCGAAGGCGTAGAGGCGCGACTTGGCGATGGCGCCGCGCACATGCGCGCCCACCTTGCCGTCCATCGCGGCCCACACCTGGCCGTAGTCGTTGAACGCGAAGCCCACCGCATTGATGGCCGCCACCGGCACCAGCGTGGCGATGACGAGCGCCGAGGGCGTGAAGAATTCGATGCCGCCCGAGCGCACCTGCGCGAGCATGTCGGTGTCGCCGCCCAGTTGGTTGTTCGGGAAGATCTTGATCTCGACCCGGCCCTTGGTTTCCTTGGCGATGCGGTCCGCGGCTTCCTGCGCGCGCACGTTCAGCGGATGGCTCAGCGGGAGGTTGTTGCCGTACTTGTACGAGAACTCCGCGGCGCGCGCGATGCGCGGCACGGCCGACACGATGCCGGCGGCGGGGAGGGCGGAAAGCGTGCGCAGGGCACTGCGGCGGGTCAGCGAGTTCATGTTTTGTCTCCAGGATCTTCGGAATGCGGTTGATGCAATCTGATGCATCAGTGGATTCGGGCCACAGCGAAGATAAAAGCATGCATCATCCGGGTCAAACTTGATCCTGATGGTTTTTGATGTATGCGGGATAACCCTTCACCTCCTTCCGATGCACGTCGCGCGCGCGTGGTGGACATCGCGCGTGCGGCGCAGGTGTCCACTGCCACCGTCGATCGCGTGCTCAACCGCCGTCCCGGCGTGCGCGACGCCACGGTGCAGCGCGTGCTCAAGGCCGCGGGCGAGCTCGACTACCTGCCGGGGCCCGAGCTCTATGCGGCGCTGACGCCGCCGCCGCTGCGGCTGGTGTTCCTGCTGCCTGCGGGCACCAACCGCTTCATCCGCATGCTGGGCGACATGGTGGGTTACTCGCAGGAGCACTGGGCGCCGTTCAACGTGCAGTGCCGCACGGTGTTCATCGAGAGCTTCAACCCGCATGAGCTGGCGGATGCGTTGCGCAAGCACGGCCAGCGTTGCGATGGCATTGCGATGATGGCGCTGGAGCATCCGGCGGTGCGCGAAGCGGTGGCTGCACTGGCGGCGCGAGGGCTGCCGGTGGTCACGCTGATCTCGGACCTGTCGAACTCCGGGCGCGCGGCGTTCGTGGGGCTCGACAACCGGGCCGCGGGCCGCACGGCCGGCTATCTCATCGGCCGCTTCATCGGCGCGCGCGCCGCGAAGGTCGCGCTCATCGCGGGCAGCCTGAGCTACAAGGCGCACGAGGAGCGCGAGGCCGGCTTCCTGCACGTCATCGAGGAGATGTTCCCGCGGCTCGAAGTCGTGGGCCTGCGCGAAGGCCAGGACGACGCGGGCAAGAACTACCGGCAGACCCGCGCGCTGCTGGAGCAATACCCGGACATGGGCGGCATCTACAACATCGGCGGCGCATCGGACGGCGTGGCGCGTGCTTTGAAGGAGGCGGGGCGCGAGCAGAAGGTGGTGTTCATCGGCCATGGCCTCACGCCGGACACGCGCGCGCTGCTGATCGACGGCAGCATGGACGCGGTCATCACGCAGAGCCCGCACACCACGCTGATGAGCTGCGTGCGCATCTTCACCAACCTGCGCGACAAGCGCGAGGCACTGAGCGGGGTGGAGACCACGCGCAGCCAGGTGATCTTTCGCGAGAACCTGCCCTGAGCCTTCAGCTGGGCGCCGTCATGCGCTGCAGCAGCGGCTGGCGCGCCAGCACTTCGTCCCGCGGCCCATGGTCGAGCACGCGGCCGGCTTCCATCAGCAGCACGGTGTCGAAGCGCTCGAGCAGGCTCAGGCGATGGATCGATGCGATCACGCAGGCGTTGGGGAAGGCATTGGCGATGCGTTCGAGCACGCGCGCTTCGGTGTTGGCATCGAGCGCGCTGGTCGGCTCGTCGAGCAGCAGCAGCGAACTGCCCTCGGCCGCGAGCACGCCGCGTGCGAGGCACAGGCGCTGGCGCTGTCCGCCTGAGAGGTTGAAGCCGCGCTCCGACACGGCCGTGTCGAGGTCGCCGTGGTTCGCCTTCAGCACCTCGTCGAAGGTGCTGGTGTGCAGTGCGGCGAGCAGCCGCGCATCGTCCGTGGGCTGGCCGAAGGCGAGGTTCTCGCGCACGCTGGCCTCGAAGAGTTCGGTCTCCTGCGGGATCAGCGTGGCGAGCCGGCGCAGCTGTGGCCAGTCGACCGGCTGGCCATCGAGCGTGAGCGTGCCGGCGTGCGGCGCGTAGAGGCCGGCGAGCACGCGCAGCAGCGTGCTCTTGCCGCCGCCGCTCGGGCCGACGAGGGCCACGCGCTGGCCGCGGCGCAGGGTGAGGGCGACGTTGTGCAGGCCGCTGCGTGGCGGCTCGGCCGCATCGGCGACCGGCTCGCCGCGCGGCGCGTACTTCCACTGCAGCGCATCGACGCCGAGTTGCGCCCAGGTTGCATCGGCGTCGATGCGCTCGCGCTCGGGCACCTGCTCCGGAGAGGTCGCGAGCACATCGCCCGACGGGGCCTGCCATATCGGCTCGGCGCTCGAATAGTCGGTGTGCATGCGGGCGAAGAAGCTGAAGTTGGCGGCCACTGAAGTCACCACGCCGGCCGCCTGCTGCGCGTACTGGTAGATCATGAACACCGCGCCCAGCATCACCGCCTGCCCCGGGGTGCGCGCCTGCCACACGTAGATGACGACCAGTCCCCAGGTCAGCGCCAGTCCCATCAGGTCGACCGCGAACCACTTGCCTTCGTTCAGCACCACCGTGCGCTTGAGCGGCAGCGAAATCGCCGCCATGCGGCGGCGCAGCAAGAGGCGCGACGCACCTTGAAGCCGCAGGCCGATCACGGTCGATGCGTTGCCCAGGAAGTCGAGCAGCTCCGACACATAGCGCCGGTCGGCATCGTTCTCGGCGCGCGCGAGCTTCATCAGCGCGCGGTCGATGCGCACGATCACCAGGCCGATCAGCACGTAGCCCACGAGGGCCGTCGCGCCGCTGGTGCGCGACAGCAGCGCCAGCGCCACCAGCGGCCCGACGAAGTTGACCGCGTTGGTGAGCCAGATGAACTGGTTCTGCGCGAAGTCCGCGAGCGCGCGGCTGGCCTGGTGCACGCGGTGCTGCAGCTCGCCCGAATGGTGGCCGTCGTGCCAGGCCAGCGGCGCGGCGGCGATGCGCGCATAGAGCTCGTCGGCCAGCCGCTCGCGCACCTTCAGGCCCACGTTGCGCTCCAGGATGCGGCCCGGCCCGTGCAGTGCCCAGGCGCCCACGTACACCGCGGCCAGCGTGCCGATCCAGCGGCCCGCGCCAGTGAAGTCGCTGCGCTGCAGCGCGTTGATGGCCTGGCCCGCAAGATAAGGCAGCGTGAGGCGGATCAGTTGCGAGGAGGCGAGCAGGGCGGTGGCGGCGAGCAGTTGCCCGCGTGCGCCGGCCGCGAAGTGCCACAAGGCGGCGTAGAGCGCGCGGATGGCGTTGCCGGGGTCGTTGGTTTCTGTCGCCGTCTTCTGCATGCGTGGTCAGCCCGCCTTGCGGAACGTGAGGTTGATGCGCAGGCTGCCGAGGGCGGGATGAGGCTGGTCCTTGAGCGGCAGCACGCCGTGATAGCGCAGCCGGTCTTCACCGCCCCAGACCACGACGTCGCCATGCTGCAGCGGGATGCGCGCGGCCTTGTCGCCGCGCTCGTGCCCGCCGAACAGGAACACGGCGGGCATGCCGAGCGATACAGACACGATGGGCGCGCCGTAGTCATGCTCGTCCTTGTCCTGGTGCAGCGAGAGGCGCGCGCCGGGTTCGTAGCGGTTGACGAGGCATGCATCGGGCACGAAGCCCTCGAAGCCCGCGGCCGAGGCGGCCTCGCGGGCGAGGCGCAGGAACGATTGGGGCATGGCAGGCCACGGCTTGCCGGTGTCGGGATCGGTGGCGCTGTAGCGGTAGCCGCGGCGATCGCTGGTCCAGCCCAGCGCGCCGCAGTTGGTGAGCGCGACGGACATGGTGAACCCGCCGGGGGTGACGAGGTGGCGGAAGGGGGCGTCCTCTGCAATCGCCTTGACCGCGGAGAGCAGCTCGTCGGCAAAGGGCAATGCGAAACCGGGGAGGACGAAGGCGCCGGGTCCGAGGGGTTCGCGCGCTTCGCGGGGCGGGTCGTCGAACAGGTCGAGCGTCATGCGGCAGGCCGGCCCGGGCGGGCCGGCGAGAAAACGCCTAGCGAACCGTCGACATCACCGTCGCCCGGCACCGCGGCTGGTCGCGGGGCGCGAGCAGGTTGCAGTTGTTCAGTGCACGCTCCTGCATGTCGCTGAGCTTCGGGCGTTCCTGTTGGTACTGCGGCTGGCGCTGGTACTCGGGCACATAGACCGGGGCGGGCTCCTGCCAGCGCTGGCGGCTTTCGTATTCGCGGCGTTGTTCGTACTCGCGCCGCTCGTACTCGCGGCGGTCTTGCCGCTCGCGGTCGTTCCGCAGACGCCGCATGCATGAGTTGAAGTCGAGGCCCGACTGTCCGCTGGCGCAGTAGCGGCGGTCGTTTTCATGGACGTAGTCGCCTTGCGCCATGGCGGGGACAGAGGTCATGAGACCGAGGAATGCCAGGAGAGCGAGTTTTTTCATGATGCGTGGCCTGTCTGTGATGCCGTTTGTCTGGTCAGTATGAGCGGTCTGCCGTGGGCTGAATGTAGCCGGTCGTCCTGCGCGCACGTAGGGTCGAAGGTGCCTGCGTTCGCGCGTTGCATGCTTAACGCCTGGACGCCGCGGCCGGTCGACGTGCCTGATCGGCCCGGCCGGCGATCTGGCGCCGCCGCGTGGGTGTACGCATAACTTTGTGCCTATTCGCATCCCATGAAGACGTGAAGTAGCCCTAAGGGATTCACTTATTGAAACAACTGGCGAATTCCCTATGGTCGAGGCCATCATGGACACCGTTCGCCTCGACATTCGTGTGCCAGCAGGCTGGGCGTGCTGGTTCGAGCTCGCCCGCACGCCCCGCGGCACGTATGCGGGGCTCGCGGAGCTGAGCCACCAGGGCATTGCGCAATGCGTCCTGGTGATCACCCAGCAGCTGTCGTCCGAGGCGGCGGTGCAGCGCGCGACGGTGCGGGCGGACCACTTCGTGCGGCAATGGATGCCGCAGCGCGGCCAGGTGCCCGACGCCTCCGGCCCGACCGTTCCCGGCAGCGCCTGAGCGACGCGCGCGGCGGGCCGCGCTCATGGTAGAAACCGCGAGCCGCGGAGGTCCTCCGTTCCGCCTCGTGCGCCTGCCACTCCTTTCTCGCTTTCATGTCCCACATCCCTGACCGGGCTGAAAAACCGCGCCCCCGATGGCTGGCGTGGTTGTTCGCCTGCTTCGCAGCGCTCTGCATGGCCGGTTGCGCCGGCCTTCCCACCGACGTGCAGCGCAAGCCCTCGGTGGCGATTGCCGACGGTGCGGACACCATGCTCGGCCGCCTCGTTCAAGCGGCCGCGCCGCCCGGCGAACCGCTCAGCGGGTTCCGCCTGCTGCCGATGCCGCAGTTCTCGCTGCATGCGCGTATCGAGCTCGCGCGCCGCGCGCAGCGCTCCATCGACGTGCAGTACTACCTGGTGCAGAACGACGAGACCGGCCGCTACCTGCTGCGTGCGCTGCGCGATGCGGCGGACCGCGGCGTGCGCGTGCGCCTGCTGGTGGACGACCTCTACACCGCGGGTGCCGACCCGCTGTTCACCAGCTTCGCCTCGCATCCGAACGTCGAGGTGCGCCTCTTCAATCCGTTCCCGGCCGGACGCGACCGCCTGGGCACGCGCTGGGCCGCATCGCTCTTCGACTTCGACCGGGTGCACCGCCGCATGCACAACAAGCTGTACGTGGTGGACAACACGATGGCGGTCATGGGCGGGCGCAACATCGCCAACGAGTATTTCCTGCGCGACGGGGGTTCGAACTTCATCGACATCGACACGCTGGTCGCGGGCGCGGTGGTGCCCCGGCTGTCGTCGCTGTTCGACATGTACTGGAACAGCCCCTACGTGTACCCCATCGAATCGCTGGTGCCCAGGGGCAACGAGTCGCAGGAGGAGCTGCGCGCGCTGTTCGACCGGCTCACCAGCGGACCCGAGACGCTGCATCCCGAGGAACCCGGCTCCACCGACCTGCTGGGCAACAACCCGCTGGCCAGGGACCTGGATGCCGGCACCCTGAAGCTCACCTGGGCACGCGCCGAGGCCTATGCCGACCCGCCGGCCAAGGCGCTCGCTCCCACGCCGGAGGGGCGCGGACTGCCGGCCGACCAGGCGACGGACAGCGTGCTCTACAACGTGCGCCGGTATCTGCGCGGGGCGCAGAGCGAGATCATGCAGACCACGCCCTACCTGATTCCAGGGCGCGGCGGCATGGAGTCGATCCGCATCATCCGCGGCAACGGCGTGAGCTACAGCATCGTGACCAATTCGCTGGCCGCCACCGACGAGTCGCTGGTGCACATCGGCTACCGGCGCTACCGTGCGCAGATGCTGCGGCTGGGCGTGGAGCTCTACGAGCTCAGCCCCAAGCGGGTGGAGGAGACCAGGCGCTTCGGCATGTACGGCTCGGCAAGCGGACGGCTGCATGGCAAGTCGGCCGTGATCGACCGCAAGACGGTGTTCATCGGCTCGATGAATTTCGACCCGCGTTCGGAGCTGCACAACACCGAGATCGGCATCTTCATCTTCAGCCCGCAGATCGCGCAGCAGCTCACCAGCCTGATCGGGTTCATCCGCCTGGATGGCGCCTACCAGCTGCAGCTGGGGCCCAGGGGCGGCATCGAATGGGTGAGCCCGGCATCAGGGGATGCGGCCGACACCATCCTTCACACGGAACCGGAAACGCATTTCTGGTCGCGCTGGAAGCTGGAACTGATGGCACCGCTGGTGCCGGAGAGCCTGCTCTAGCGAGGCTGGGCGAGGCGGAGGAAGGCCCGCGCCTACTGCTGCAGGCGCCCGTTGAGGTAAGGCTCGGGATCGACGGCGGTGCCGTTCTTGCGGATCTCGAAGTGCACCTTCGCGCGATCGTTGTCGCGGCCCATCTCGGCGATCTTCTCGCCCTGGCGCACGACCGCGTTTTCCTTCACGAGGATGGTCTGCGCGTGGGCGTATGCGGTGAGGAAGGTGTCGTTGTGCTTGACGATGACCATGTTGCCGTAGGAGCGGAGTTCGCTGCCCACGTACACCACGCGGCCGTCGGCCGAAGCGACGATCGGGTCACCGACGTTGCCCGCGATGTCGAGCCCCTTGTTGCGCACGCCGTCGAAGCGGGCGATGGTGGTGCCGCTGGCGGGACGAATGAAGAGCGCCTGTTTCGCCGGGGGCGGCGTGACGGTTTGGCCGGGCCGTGCCGGCGCCAGGGGCGTGGTGTCGCAGCCGGCGAGGGCTGCGGCAATCAGTGCTGCGACACCGGTGCGGAAAAGAAGAGTCTTGATTTGCATGGCGCTGTTGGAACGGGTTCGTTGCGGAGGGTTCCTGCGAACTGGCACGCCGGGCGCGCCACGCGGACGATGCTAGCAAACTCGTACGCACCTTCCGGAAGAGCGGAATGCGCGAAGGACTTATCGCTATTTGAGCGGGATCGGCGTGCCGCGATCGATGGGCACCGCGGTCACGCTGTTCTTCGGCGAGCCGTCGATCAGCAAGTCGGAGTAAGTGAGGTAGACCAGCGTGTTGCGCTTGGCATCGACCATGCGCACCACGCGCAGGCGCTTGAAGAGCACCGAGAGCCGCTCGCTGTACACCTCCTCGCGCTTGGGCAGCGGCTGCGTGATGCTGACCGGGCCGACCTGGCGGCAGGCGATGGAGGCCTCGGCCTTGTCTTCTGCCACGCCGAAGGCGCCGGCAATGCCCCCAGTCTTCGAGCGCGAGACATAACAGGTGACGCCATTGACCTTGGGGTCGTCGTAGGCCTCGATCACGATCTTGTGGTCGGGACCGATGAGCTTGAAGGCGGTGTCGACTTCGCCCACCGTCTCTGCCCTGGCCGCCGAGGCCGCCAACGCAAAGCCGAGGCTGGCGCCACAGAGGAGGGTGGCGCGGAGTGTCTTTTTCATGGGCTGTGGTGTGTCAAACGATGCTGAGTTCGTGCACGCGGTCGAAGCTGCCGCGGCGGCGGTCTTCGAAGAAGTGTTCCAGCGCCTCGCGCACGGTGCGAAAGGCGATTTCGTCCCAGGGGATCTCTTCCTCGGTGAAGAGCTTCGCCTCGATGGTTTCGTGGCCGGGGTCGAACTTGTCGTCCAGCAGCCGGGCGCGGTAGAAGAGATGAACCTGCCCCACGCGCACCACGCTGATCACCGCGAACAGGCCCTGCATCTCGAAGTTCGCGCCGGCCTCTTCGTCGGTCTCGCGCGCAGCGCCCTGGGCGGTGCTCTCCTCGAGCTCCATGAAGCCCGCGGGCAGCGTCCACTTGCCCCAGCGCGGCTCGATGTTGCGCTTGCACAGCAGCACCTTGTCGCCCAGGACCGGGATGGTGCCCACCACGTTCAGCGGGTTCTCGTAGTGGATCGTGTGGCAGGCCGGGCAGACGGCGCGCGGCTTGGTGTCGCCGTCGTCCGGGATGCGGTAGACCACCGCGGTGCCGCAGTTCTTGCAATGCTTGATGGGGACGCGCAGGAGCATGGGCGGTGCTGCCGTCTTCAGGCGATCTTGACGGTCAGCGTCGGCAGGCCGGCGACCTTGCCGACGAGCGTGTCGCCCGAGACCACGGCCGCCACGCCTTCGGGCGTGCCGCTGTAGATCAGGTCGCCGGGTTGCAGCTCCCAGGCGGCCGACAGGTGCTCGATGGTCTCGGCCACGTTCCAGATCAGCTTGCTCACGGTGCTGCGCTGGCGGTCGGTGCCGTTGACCTGCAAGGAGATTTCGGCGTTCTCGGCATCGCCGGCCTGGGCCACCGGCACGATCGGGCCGATGGGCGCGCTCTGCTCGAAGCCCTTGCCGATGTCCCAGGGGCGGCCCTGCTTCTTCATTTCGCCCTGCAGGTCGCGGCGCGTCATGTCCAGGCCGACGGCGTAGCCGTAGATGTGCTTGTGCGCATCGGCCGCCTTGATGTTTTTACCGCCGGTGCCGATGGCAACCACGAGTTCGATCTCGTGATGCAGGTTCTTGGTGAGCGAGGGGTAGGCCATGATGCCGGTCTGGCCTTCGTCGACCACCACCAGCGCGTCGGTGGGCTTCATGAAGAAGAAGGGCGGTTCGCGGCCGGTGAACCCCATTTCCTTGGCGTGATCTTCGTAGTTGCGGCCCACGCAGTAGATGCGGTGCACCGGAAAGCGGGCCGGCTGTCCGGCCACCGGAACCGAAACGGTGGCGGGCGGGGCGAAAACAAACTCGGAAGCCATTGCGAGGTGTCCTTTTCAGCGAAACGGGAGGGAGACCGGCAGTGTGCCAGAGGCTGCGCGCGGTTGCCGGGGCGCCGGACCCGGGATTTGGGGGCGGCTCACAATAGGCGCCTCGCGTTTTTCCGGATCTTTCCGCCACATCATGCCCATCCGAATAGGCAAAGCCGGCAAAGCCACGGCCCTCAACGAACTCGGCCGCCGGCGCGACGACGAGGGCGACCAGGACGGCGCCCTGGAGGCCTATGCCCAGGCAAGCGCGATCCATCCGGGTTGGGCGGTCCCCTGGTACAACGCCGGCCTCATCCACAAGTACCGCGGCGAATGGGCGGCCTCGCTGCAGGCCAATGCCCGGGCCGTGCAATGCGAGCCAGGCAACGAGGGCGCGCTGTGGAACCTGGGCATCGCCGCCACCGCGCTGGGCGACTGGGCCACGGCGCGCCGTGCATGGCGCCAGTACGGCATCGGCATTCCGGACGGCGAGGGGCCGGTCGACTACTTCGTCGGACTCACGCCGATCCGCGTGCACGGTGACGAGGGCACCGAGGTGGTCTGGGCCGACCGCATCGATCCGGCGCGCGCCATCCTGCGCAACGTGCCCACACCTGCCTGCGGCCACCGCTATGGCGATCTCGTGCTGCACGACGGCGCGCCCAACGGCTACCGGCTGAGCGGCGAGCGCGAGATGGCGGTGTTCGATGCGCTGGAGCTGATCGCACCGTCGGAGCATTCGACCTACGAGGTCTCGGTGGAAGGCGCGACCTCGGAAGACATCGAGGCGCTGGTTCAGCGCTTCAAGGCCGCGGATGGCTTCGCCGAGAACTGGACCGGCAGCATGCAGATGCTCTGCCGCGCCTGCTCCGAAGGACGGCCCTACGGCGAGGGCCGGCACAACCACGGCGCCGACGAGGCGCCCGGCACGCTAGGGCCGTGGCGCCTGGGCATCGCCTCCCGCGACGAGGCCAGTGCCCGACGCATCCTCGACGAATGGCGAGCCGCGACCTCATCGAAGCCCGAACTGCACGACTTCCGCTGCGTGCTGCCGGCCACACCACGTTCGTAGCTCGGCGCTATCCTTGGAAAACCATGAAGCTGCATAACTATTTCCGCTCCTCCTCCTCGTTCCGCGTGCGCATCGCCCTCAGCCTGAAGGGCCTCGACTACGAGTACGTTCCCGTGCACATTGCGCGCGGCGACCACCGCACCGGCCCGTACGCCGCTCTCTCGGCCGACAAGCTGGTGCCGATGCTCGAAGACGAGGGCGAGCGCTTCTCGCAGTCGATGGCCATCATCGAATACCTGGACGAGACGCACCCCGAACCGCCGCTGCTGCCGAGCGACCCCGTGGGCCGCGCCCATGTGCGCGCGCTGGCGCAATCCATTGCCTGCGAGATCCATCCGCTCAACAACCTGCGCGTGCTCAAGTACCTCGTGAAGGACCTCAAGCTCGACGACGCAGCCAAGACCGCCTGGTACCGCCATTGGGTGCGCGATGGCATGGAGGCCTTCGAGCGGCAGCTCGCGCTGTATCCGGGCAGCACCTTCTGCTATGGCAACACGCCGACGCTCGCCGACTGCTGCCTGGTGCCGCAGGTCTTCAACGGCCGCCGCTTCGACTGCGATTTCAGCGGCCTGCCGCGCAGCATGGCCGCCTTCGAGGCCTGCATGGCGCTCGACGCCTTCCAGCGCGCGCAGCCTTCGCAAGCACCCGACGCGGAAGCCTGAGATTGAACGCTGCCGTCATCGATCCGCGCTGGCTCGTGCCCGACTGGCCCGCACCGGCGAACGTGCGGGCCGTGTGCACCACGCGCGAAGGCGGTGTTTCACGCGGCCGCTACGAGAGCCTGAACCTCGGCGATCACGTGGGCGACCTGGCGGCCGATGTCGCCGGGAACCGCCGTCGCCTCGGGCAGGCGATTGCTGCGCGGCCGGTGTTCCTGCAGCAGGTGCACGGCACGGGTGTCGTGACGCTCGATGCCGAATCGGACCTCGTGCGCGATGCCGCGGTGGCCGATGCCTGCACTGCCACGGCGGTCGGACTGGCCTGCACGATCATGGTGGCCGACTGCCTGCCCGTGCTTTTCACCGACGAGTCGGGCCAAAGGGTGGCGGCCGCGCATGCGGGCTGGCGCGGCCTTGCGGGCGGCGTGCTCGAGGAAACGGCCCGGTGCTTTGCGCCCGAGCCGCAGGCGGGGCCGGCGCATGGCACCGGCACGGTCATCGCATGGCTCGGCCCGTGCATCGGCCCGAAAGCCTTCGAGGTCGGTGCGGAAGTCAAGGCTGCATTCGAGGCGCATGCGCCGGAAGCTGCAGACTGTTTCAAGCCTGCGGGCGCGCCGGGCAAATGGCTGGCGGACCTGCCCGCGCTCGCGCGTCAGCGGCTGCGCGCGGCCGGTGTCGACGCGGTGTATGGCAACGACGGCGGCGATGCGTGGTGCACCGTCAGCAATCCGTCACGTTTCTTTTCGCACCGGCGGGACGGCATCAGCGGGCGCTTCGCCGCGCTGGTCTGGAAGGCCTGAGCCGTCCTTCGCCGCCTTCTCGCTGGCCGCGCGGCGCGCTGCTTCCTGCGCCTGGGCCTCGCGCTCCTTGATCGCGCGGCGCCGCCCTGGCGCCCCCATCAGGTAAACCACCAGTGCCACGGGCGCCAAACCGTACAAAAGAAATGTGAAGATGGCGCCCAGCACGGTGCCCGTGGTGTTGGTGGCTTCGGCCACCGACATCATCACGACGACGTAGAGCCAGCCGATCACGATCAGATGAATGAACACTGGAAGTTTCAGTCGGTAAGAGAAAAGAGCGGCGTTGTCGGTGCCGTGCGAATGCAGGATACTCAAAACACGCACCCATCCGGATTCGATTCAGGCGAGGACCAGGAGACATGATGAAGCAACAAGCGACGGGGGCGGATGCATTCGCGCCCTTCCAGCAGGCACTTTCAGAGGGATGGACCCAGGCGCTGGCATCGTTCCAGCAGTCCCTCACGAAGGGGGGCTCGGCCTTCGATGTCGGCGGCACGCCGCTGTGGCAAATGCCGCAGGGCGCAAAGATGCCCGATCTGCCGAAGATCGCCATCGACCCGCAGAAGCTCCAATCCATCCAGCAGCAATATGTTGCGGAGGCCACGGCGCTCTGGGGCCAGGGTTTCCAGGCCAAGCCCGAAGGCGACAAGCGCTTCGCCTCCGAGGCCTGGGGCAGCAACCCGCTTGCCGCCTTCTCGGCGGCCGTTTACCTGCTCAACGGCCGCACCATGCTCAGCATGGCCGAGGCCATCGATGCCGACGAAAAGACCAAGGCGCGCCTGCGCTTCGCGGTCGAGCAATGGATGGCGGCCTCGTCGCCCAGCAACTCGCTCGCCTTCAATGCCGAGGCCCAGAAGAAGGCCATCGACTCGCAGGGCGAGAGCATTGCCAAGGGCATCCAGAACCTGCTCAACGACGTCAAGCAGGGGCACATGAGCATGACCGACGAGAGCGCCTTCGAAGTGGGGCGCAACGTCGCCACCACCGAGGGCGCGGTGGTGTTCGAGAACGAGTTCTTCCAGCTGCTCGAATACAAGCCGCTCACGGCCAAGGTCTACGAGCGGCCCTTCCTGCTGGTGCCGCCGTGCATCAACAAGTTCTACATCCTCGATCTGCAGCCCGAAAACTCGCTGATCCGCTATGCGAACGAGCAGGGCCACCGCGTGTTCGTGGTGAGCTGGCGCAACCCCGACGAATCGCTCGCCAAGGCCACCTGGGACGACTACATCGAGAACGCCGCGATCCAGGCGATCCACACGGTGCAGGACATCAGCGGGAGCAAGCAGATCAATGCGCTCGGCTTCTGCGTGGGCGGCACCATCCTGAGCACCGCGCTGGCCGTGCTCGCGGGTCGCGGCGAGAAGCCCGCCGCATCGGTCACGCTGCTCACCACCTTCCTCGACTTCAGCGACACCGGCATCCTCGACATCTTCGTGGACGAGCCGATGGTCGCGTACCGCGAAATGCAGCTGGGCAAGGGCGGCCTGCTGCCCGGCGGCGACTTGGCTTCCACCTTCAGTTTTTTGCGCCCCAACGACCTCGTGTGGAACTACGTGGTCGGCAACTACCTCAAGGGCGAAACGCCGCCGCCCTTCGACCTGCTCTACTGGAACAGCGACGCCACCAACCTGCCGGGCCCGTTCTATGCCTGGTACCTGCGCAACACGTACCACGAGAACAAGCTCGCCAAGCCGAATGCGCTCACGGTCTGCGGCCAGAAGATCGACCTGGGCAAGATCGACATCCCGGCCTACATCTACGGCTCGCGCGAAGACCACATCGTGCCGATTGGCGGCGCGTATGCCTCCACGCAGCTGCTGCCGGGCAAGAAGCGCTTCGTCATGGGCGCCTCGGGCCACATCGCCGGCGTGATCAATCCGCCCGCCAAGAAAAAGCGCAGCCACTGGATTCGCGAAGACGGCAAGTTTCCGAAGACGCAGGCTGAATGGCTCACCGGCGCGACGGAGCACCCCGGCAGCTGGTGGACCGACTGGGCACAATGGCTCAAGGGCCATGGGGGCAAGCAGATCGCCGCGCCCAAGGGCTACGGCAACGGCAAGGTCTACAAGGCCATCGAGCCGGCACCGGGACGCTACGTCAAGGCAAGAGCCTGACCCGGCAACACCCACTTCAAATCACCTCAACGGAGAACTCCATGGAAGACATCGTCATCGTTTCGGCTGCCCGCACGCCGGTCGGCAAGTTCGGCGGCTCGCTCGCCGGCATCTCGGCCACCGAGCTGGGCGCCCTCGTGATCAAGGAAGTGCTGGCACGCGCCAACCTCACGGCCGACCAGGTCGGCGAGGCCATCATGGGCCAGGTGCTGGCGGCCGGTGCCGGCCAGAACCCCGCGCGCCAGGCGTGGCTCAAGAGCGGCGGCGCCAAGGAAACCCCGGCGCTCACTATCAACGCCGTCTGCGGCTCGGGCCTGAAGGCCGTGATGCTCGCGGCCCAGGCCGTGGCCACGGGCGACAGCGAAATCGTGATCGCCGGCGGGCAGGAAAACATGAGCGCCGCGCCCCACGTGCTGCCCAACTCGCGCAACGGCCAGCGCATGGGCGACTGGAAGCTGGTCGACACCATGATCGTGGACGGCCTGTGGGACGTCTACAACCAGTACCACATGGGCATCACCGCCGAGAACGTCGCCAAGAAGTACGGCATCGACCGCGCCGCGCAGGACGAGCTGGCACTCGGCAGCCAGACCAAGGCCGCGGCCGCGCAGGATGCCGGCAAGTTCAAGGACGAGATCGTTCCCGTGAGCATTGCGCAGAAGAAAGGCGACCCGATCATTTTCGACAAGGACGAGTTCATCAACCGCAAGACCAACGCCGAAGGCCTGGCAGGCCTGCGCCCCGCCTTCGACAAGGCCGGCGGCGTGACCGCGGGCAATGCCTCGGGTCTGAACGATGGCGCCGCTGCCGTGATGGTGATGACGGCCAAGAAGGCCGCCGCCCTCGGCCTGAAGCCGCTCGGCCGCATCGCCAGCTACGCCACCGCCGGCCTCGATCCGGCCATCATGGGCATGGGCCCGGTGCCCGCATCGACCAAGGCGCTGCAGCGCGCCGGCTGGAAGGCCGCCGACCTCGACCTGCTCGAGATCAACGAAGCCTTCGCCGCACAGGCCTGCGCGGTGAACCGCGAAATGGGCTGGGACGTGAACAAGGTCAACGTGAACGGCGGCGCCATTGCCATCGGCCACCCGATCGGCGCATCGGGCTGCCGCATCCTGGTGACGCTGCTGCACGAAATGCAGCGCCAGAACGCCAAGAAGGGTATTGCCTCGCTGTGCATCGGCGGCGGCATGGGCGTGGCGCTGACGATCGAACGCTGAGAAGGCGCGAATAAACCTGCTGCGCACCCCGATCTCGCATCTGCGGTCCTCACCGTACCTGGGTACGGTTCCGGTCCTCGATGCGACCTCGGGGCGCTCGCGACGGTTTCTTCGCACCTTCTCCAGGCCGCTCAGCGCGACATCGACGGCCGCTCGCCCATCGCAGCGCGCCAGCGCACGAGCTCTGGGTGCTGCTCCCCGGGCTTGACCCGCACGATGCGCGCGAAATCCACCGCCACCACGGCGGTGATGTCGGCCAGGCTGAACCGGTCGGTGGCGATGAAATCGCGGCCGGCCAATCGCTCGTTCAGCGTCTCGAAAAAATGCTGCACGCGCGCGAGCCCGCGTTGCGCCAGCTCCGGAATCTGCGCGTAGTTCACCGGCCCGGGCAGCGCTCTGTCGGCCATGGCGGCCGAGCCGTTGCGCAGCGTCTCGGCAATGGCCAGCAGCCCCTCGAACTCGATGCGCCAGTTCCAGCTGGCGATCTCCGCTTTTTCGGCGGGCGTGCGGCCCATCAGCGGTGGCTCGGGGTAGCGCGCCTCCAGCCAGGCCGCGATGGCGGCGTTGTCGGTGAGCAGGCCGTCTTCTTCGGTGTGCAGTGCCGGCACCGTGCATTGCGGATTGATCGCGCGGTAGGCCTCGCCCAATTGCTCACCACGAACCAGATCGACCTGCACCGTCTCGTGGGCAATGCCCTTCTCTGCAAGCAGGATGCGCGTGCGGCGCGGACTCGGCGCCGTGGCGCAGTCATAGAGAATGATCATCGTCTGTCCAACTCCCGGAATTCATTGCATGAATGGCACGACCGCCTACACGCCGCCCACCGTCTGGTCCTGGAACAAGGAAAGCGGCGGCCGCTTCGCGAACATCAATCGCCCGATCGCAGGTGCCACCCATGAGAAAGACCTGCCGGTGGGCAAGCACCCGCTGCAACTCTATTCGCTGGCGACGCCCAACGGCGTGAAAGTGACGGTGATGCTCGAGGAGTTGCTCGCGCTGGGCCACACGGGCGCCGAGTACGACGCCTGGCTGATCCGCATCAGCGAGGGCGCCCAGTTCGGCAGCGGCTTCGTGGCGGTGAACCCGAACTCCAAGATCCCCGCGCTGATGGACCGCAGCGGCGCCACGCCGATCCGGGTGTTCGAGTCCGGCGCGATCCTGCAGTACCTGGCCGAGAAGTTCGATAGCGCGTTTCTTCCGACCGAGCGTGCGCCGCGCGCCGAATGCCTCTCGTGGCTGTTCTGGCAGATGGGCAGCGCCCCGTACCTGGGCGGCGGGTTCGGGCACTTCTATGCCTATGCGCCGACGAAGATCGAATACGCCATCGACCGCTTCGCGATGGAGGTGAAACGCCAGCTCGACGTGCTCGATCGCCGCCTGGCCGAAAGCCGCTACCTTGGCGGTGACGATTACACGATTGCCGACATCGCCGTCTGGCCCTGGTATGGCGCGCTCGCCAAGGGGCAGCTCTACGAATCGGGCGAGTTCCTGCAGGTGAGCGAATACAAGAACGTGCTGCGCTGGAATGACGAGATCGCGAAGCGCCCCGCGGTGCAGCGCGGCCGCATGGTCAACCGCGCCTGGGGCCAGCCCGAGAGCCAGCTGCACGAGCGCCACGACGCCGGCGACTTCGAGACGCGGACGCAGGACAAGCTCGGGGCTGCGAGCTGAGCGCCGCGCCAGTTGTTCACCGCCTGATTTTTAAGCAAAGTGTGGAATCTCGTTATAAAACAACGAGTTAAATTCGTTTTACAAGGCTCCACATGACTTGTCCCCAAAGTTGTGCACAGAAAATGGGGATGAGATCGCGGGCCTGAGATACCGCCTGCAAGTTGGCGCAATAACACAGGAAAAGGCTTTTTCAGGCGTTCGCCGAAGCCGTTTCGCCCGCCGCATAGTGCCGGCACAGCGTGTCCACCAGCGCCTGCGCATAGATCGGCAGCGCCGCCCGGCTGCGCACCAGCAGATAGCGCTCGCGCACGCACCACGCATCGCTCAGGTCGATCAGCGCGAGCTGCATGCTCTCCTGGTTGCGCCGCGCCGCCGATTCGGGCACCACGCCGATGCCCACGCCGCTGCCGATCATCCGGCACATCGCATCGAAGCTGCCCAGCTGGATGCGCAGCTTCTGGCGCTTGCCGAGGTTGTCGGTGATCTGCGCCAGAAAGGTCTGCAACGTGCTGCCCTGCTGCATGCCGATGGCGTCTTCGTCCAGCGTCTCGACGAATGAAATCTTTCGGCGCTTGGCGAAGCGGTGCTTGCGCGAAGTGACGAGCACCAGCCGGTCGGTGCTGAAGTGGATCGCCTCCAGGCCCAGCGTGTCGACGCGGCCCGCGACGATGCCGATGTCGGCGCGGCCGTCGAGCACGCCGCGCGGGATCTGAGCATTCGGTTTTTCCTGAAGGTCGACGTTGATGCGCGGGTTGCGCGCGAGGAAGCCGGGCAGGATCTCGGGCAGGAAATCGGTCACCGCCGTGGTGTTGGCGAACACGCGCAGGTGGCCGCGCAGGCCGCCGCCGTATTCGAGCAGGTCGTCGCGCAGCTGCTCGGTCTGGTGCAGCATGAGGCGGGCATGGTGAAGAAAGGCTTCTCCCGGGGGCAGCAGACGCACGCCGCGCGCTTCGCGCTGCAGCAATTGCAGGCCCGCCTGCGTTTCGAGCGCCTTGATGCGCGCGCTGGCCGCGGCGAGCGACAGGTGCTGCCGCTCTGCCGCCCGCGTGAGGTTGCCGAGCTCGGCGGTGGCGACGAAAAGGCGCAGGTCGGTCAGGTCGAAAAGCATGGGGCATCGTAGCCAAGCCTTCGGAAATCCAGAAGCCTGGGTTCCGAAATCGCAGATTGCGCGCGGTGCCATGGCGCACGACCATGCGGCCATGGAGACAAAGACGATGACATTCCGCGCCCTCGCGCTTCTTTCGCTCGCCGCCGCAGCCACGCTGATCGCCGCGAGTCCTGCAACCGCACAGCCCTATCCCTCGCGTCCCATCACGCTCGTCGTGCCGCAGGCGGCCGGCGGCACCAACGACATCGTCGGCCGCCTTGTCGGCCAGAAGCTCGGCGAGGTGATGAACAACGCCAGCGTGGTCGTCGACAACCGGCCCGGCGCGGGCGGCAACATCGGCACGCAACTCGTCGCGAAAGGCCCGAAGGACGGCTACACGCTGCTCATGACCATCAGCAGCAGCCAGGCCATCAACCCGGCCCTCTACAAGAACCCGGGCTTCGATCCGGTGAAGGACTTCAAGCCCGTGGGCCTCGTCGGCGCTGTGCCCAACGTGCTGCTTGTCAACCCTTCATTCCCCGCCAGGGATTTCAACGAATTCCTGAAGCTCGCACGAGCCAAGGGCGCCAACTACCAGTACGCCTCGGCCGGCAACGGCACGCTCAACCACCTGCTCGGCGAAATGCTCAACAGCATGGCCGGCATCTCGATGCAGCACGTGCCCTACAAGGGCGTGGCGCCGGCACTCAACGACGTGCTGGGCGGTCAGTTGCCGATCGTGTTCGCGAGCCTGCCTTCGGCGCTCTCGCACATCAAGGCCGGCAAGCTGCGCGCGCTGGCGGTGAGCGGCGACAAGCGTTCGGCGGTGCTGCCCGACGTACCCACCATCGCCGAGGCGGTGCCGGGCTACAACGGCACGCTGTGGATCGGTCTGTTCGCGCCCACGGGTGTGCCGGCCGACGTGCTCGCCACGCTGCAGGACGCGACGCGCAAGGCGCTGGCCGCCAAGGACCTGCGCGACAAGCTCGACCAGCAAGGCGTCGAGATCGCGGCGCCGACCACGCCCGAGCAATTTTCGAAACTGCTGCAGGACGATCTCGTCAAGTGGGCGCGGATCGTCAAGGCCTCTGGCGCTGCGGTCGACTGAATGAAGAATCCATGAATTCTGAAAACCCCACCCCTTCGATCGACGCCAACGCGCTCGCAGAGCTCCAGGCCTGGCAAGGCCGCAGCGAAACGCTGGCCGACGAGATCACCGCCGCGCCGGTCCGCGCGCTCTCCGCCACGCTCGACCGCGACGATGCGCCGCCCGCAACCGGCACGCGCCTGCCCGCGCTCTGGCATTGGCTTTACTTCCTGCCGCACCACCGTCAGTCCGAGATCGGCGAAGACGGCCATGCCAGGCGCGGCGGCTTCGTGCCGCCCGTGCCGCTGCCGCGCCGCATGTGGGCGGGCGGGCGGTTGAGCTGGGAGACGGGCAATCCGCTGACGGTGGGCGACAGCATCGAGCGCACCTCGACCATCGCCTCGGTCACTCACAAGGCCGGCCGCACCGGCGAACTGGTGTTCGTGCTCGTGCGCCACAAGGTGCGCAACGAACGCGGCCTCGCGCTGACCGAGGAGCACGACATCGTCTACCGCGCCGCTGCCGCGCCCGGCGAGAAGGCGCCGCCGCCCACGCCCGCGCCGCAGGACGCCGTCTTCAGCCGCGAGATCGTGCCCGACGACGTGCTGCTGTTCCGCTACTCGGCGCTGACCTTCAACGGCCACCGCATCCACTACGACCGGCGCTATGTGACCGAGGTCGAGGGCTATCCGGGCCTGATCGTGCACGGCCCGCTGATCGCCACGCTGCTGGTCGACCTGCTGCGGCGCAACGTGCCGGGCGCGCAGCTCGCGCGCTTCGAGTTCCGCGCCGTGCGGCCGACCTTCGACATCGCGCCGTTCCGCGTGCACGGGAAGCCGGGCGTCGATGGCAAGACCTTCAGCCTCTGGGGCGAAGACGCCGATGGCTGGCTCACGATGCAGGCCACGGCCGTGCTCGCCTGAGGAACATCCATATGACAAGACCCCTCGACGGCATCACCGTCATCTCGCTCGAACACGCCATTGCTGCGCCGTTCTGCACCCGGCAACTGGCGGACCTCGGCGCCCGCGTCATCAAGGTGGAGCGCCCCGAGGTGGGCGACTTCGCACGCGCCTACGACGGCCGCGTGGGCGGCGAAGCCTCGCACTTCGTCTGGGTGAACCGCTCGAAGGAAAGCCTCACGCTGGACCTGAAGCAACCCGCCGCGCTCGCGGTGCTGCAGGAGTTGGTCGCCGATGCCGACGTGCTGGTGCAGAACCTCGCACCGGGCGCGGCCGCGCGCATGGGGCTCGGCGCCGAAGTGCTGCAGGCGAAGCATCCGCGCCTCATCGTCTGCGACATCTCGGGCTATGGCGAAGACGGCCCGTACCGCGACAAGAAGGCCTACGACCTCTTGATCCAGAGCGAAGCGGGTTTTCTGTCGGTCACCGGCACGCCCGAAGACCCGTGCAAGTCCGGCAACTCCATCGCCGACATCGCGGCCGGCATGTACGCATACACCGGCATCCTCGCGGCGCTGCTTCAGCGCAGCAAGACCGGCAAGGGCTCGCACATCGACGTGTCGATGCTCGAATCGCTCGCCGAGTGGATGGGCTACCCGATGTACTACGCCTACGAAGGCGCGCCGCCGCCGCCGCGCAGCGCCGCGTCGCACGCCACCATCTATCCCTACGGCCCGTTCCCCGCGGGCGACGGCGGCACGGTGATGCTGGGCCTGCAGAACGAGCGCGAGTGGCGCGCCTTCTGCGAGAAGGTGCTGCTGCAGGCGGGGCTCGCGAGCGATGCGCGCTTCGACAGCAACGCGCGCCGCAACGAACACCGCGAGGCCTTGCGCGCCATCATCGTGGAGACCTTCGGCGCGCTGAGCACGGCGCAGGTGCTCGAACGCCTCGACGCCGCTCAGATCGCCAACGCCCGCATGAACGACATGGCCGGGCTCTGGGCGCATCCGCAGCTGCAGGCCCGCGATCGCTGGCGGCAGGTGGGCTCGCCGGCCGGCGACATTCCGGCGCTGCTGCCGGCCGGACGGCAGAGCGCCTTCGACTACCGCATGGATGCGATCCCGGCCGTCGGCGAGCACACCGAGGCGATCCTGCGCGGGCTCGGGCGCAGCGATGCGGACATCGCGGCGCTGCGCGAGGCGAGGGCGGTTTGAAGACGCCGCTCGCGCTGGCGCGCACCTTTCTCTTCGTGCCGGCCGACCGGCCCGAGCGCCACGCGCGGGCGCTGGCCATCGGCACGGGCGGGGTGATCGTCGACCTGGAGGATGCGGTCGCGCCCGAGCGCAAGGCGTCGGCGCGCGACGGCCTCACGGCTTCGTTCGCCGCATTGCCCGAAGCCGACCGTCAGCGCCTGCTGGTGCGCATCAACGCCAGCGGCACGCCATGGCACGACGACGACCGCACGGCGGTGGCTGCGCTGGTTGCGCAAGGGCTGATCGCAGGCGTGGTGCTGCCCAAGGCGGAGCGTGCCGGCGACCTGCGGCGGCTGGCAGATGCCATTGGCCCGGATGGCCTGCTCGTGCCGCTCATCGAGTCGGCGGCGGGACTTGCAGCAGTGGATGAACTCGCAGCGGCGCCGCAGGTACTCCGGCTCGCTTTCGGCAACCTGGATTTCCAGGCCGACCTCGGCCTCGCCTGCGATGCGGACGAAGCCGAACTGGTGCCGGTGCGATTGGCACTGCTGCTGGCCACGCGCCGCGCCGGCCTGCCCGCGCCCATCGACGGCGTGACAGCCGATTGGCGCAACGCGCAACGCCTCGCCGCCGACACGGCGCGCGCGCGTCGCGGCGGCTTCGGCGCCAAGCTGTGCATCCATCCCGACCAGGTCGCACCGGTGCACGCCGCGCTCGGCCCGAGCGCCGACGAGCTCGCATGGGCGCGCCGCGTGATCGACGCGATCCAGTCCGCGGGCGGCGGCGTGGTCAGCCTCGATGGCCGCATGGTCGATGCGCCGGTGGTGCGCCTGGCCGAACGCCTGCTCGCGCTCGATGCGCAGTCGCCGCCCTGATTCCGAACGAAGAAGACAGATCCAACGACCTAGGAGACAAAAAGTGAACCTGAAGAAGAACTGGAAAACACGAACCCTGCTGGCAGCATCGCTGGGCGCCTGCCTCATGGCCGCGCAATCGCCCGCCACCGCGCAGGCCCCTGGCCCGACAAGCCCATCACCATGGTCGTGCCGTACTCGGCCGGCGGCCCCACCGACGTGGTGGCGCGCATGCTGGCCATTCCCATGGGCAAGTCGCTGGGCCAGACGGTGATCGTCGAGAACACCGTGGGCGCGGGCGGCACCATCGCGCCGGCGCGCGTGGCCCGCGCGGCGCCGAACGGCTACACCATCCTCATCCACCACATGGGCATGGCCACCGCGCCCGCGCTCTACAAGAAGCTCAACTACGACCCGCTGAAGGACTTCGAGTACATCGGCCAGGTGCTCGACGTGCCGATGACGCTGCTCTCGCGCAAGGACTTTCCGGCCAGCAACTACCCCGAACTGCTGGCCTATGTGAAGGCCAACAAGGACAAGGTCACGCTGGCCAATGCGGGCGTGGGCGCGGTGTCGCAACTGTGCGGGCTGCTGTTCATGAACCAGATCGGCGTGCAGCTGACGACGGTTCCGTACAAGGGCGCGGGCCCGGCGCTCAACGACCTCATGGGCGGGCAGGTCGACCTGCTGTGCGACCAGACCACGCAGACCGCGCCGGTCATCAAGGACGGCAATCGCGTGAAGGTGTTCGGCGTGACCACGCCCAGGCGGCTGTCGAGCATGCCCGACATCCCGACGCTCGACGAACAGGGCCTGAAGGGCTTCGACGTGCGGGTGTGGCATGGCATGTATGCCCCCAAGGGCACGCCGCCGGCCGTGGTCGAGAAGCTGAATGTCGCCCTGCGCGCCGCGCTGCAGGACGACATGGTCAAGCACCGCCTGGCCGAACTCAGCTCGGAGATCGTGCCGCTGGACAAGCAGACGCCCGATAGCCTGCGCACGCACCTCGCGGCGGAGGTGGAGAAGTGGGGCAAGGTGATCAAGGCCGCCGGCGTGCAGGCGGACTGAGGTTCAGGTCGGCCCGTGGGCGGCTGGCGCCTGCAGCGTTTCATCGAAGAGCTGCAGCAACTGCCGCGCGAACACGTCCATGTTCCTCGGCCGGTCGGTGTCACCGTTCTCGATGGTCCGACTCACGGTGATTGCGCCCACGACTGCCACGCACACGTGCCCTGGCGCATCGCCGTAGGGGCTCCCCGAAGGCCCGGCCGCGCCGCTCTCGCAGATGCCCCAGGTCGCGCGATGGCTCTCGCGGATGCGGGCTGCGATGAATCGGGCGTAGGGCTCGGTCTCACCGCGCATGTCGCCGATGTCTTCGCGCGTCAGCCCCAGCAGCGCCTTTCCGGCACGCCGCGAATAGACGACCGCGCCACCGAGAAAGAATGCCGACGCGCCGGGAATCGCGAGCAGGGCGGCCGACACGAGGCCGCCGGCCGAAGACTCGGCGACCGCCACCGTTTGCCGCCGTTCGCGCAGCGTCGCGCCGACGCGGGCTGCGATCACGGCGAGCGGCTCCAGTTCGAGCGAAGGCGCCGTGCTCACGCGGTCTTTCGCAGCGTGCCGCCCGGCTGCCGCACATAGGCCGGCGCGCGCTCATGGCTCGCCGTGCTGCCGTAGACCGTGTCCGCCGGGTAGTACTCGGCCTGCAACTGCACCTTGGCGGCGGCTTCCTCGCCGGCCGTGTGGGCGATGAAGGCGAGCATCAGGTCGGTGCCCGCGGAAACGCCGGCCGAGGTCCACACGTCGCCGTCCTGCACGAAACGCTGCTCGACCACCTTCACGTCGCCCAGCGCGCGCAGGCGATCGAGCGAACCCCAGTGGGTGGTGGCCGTCTTGCCGGAGAGCAGGCCCGCCGCATGCAGCACGAAGGCGCCGGTGCACACCGACAGCAGCGCCTTGCATCCCGGCGCCTGCGCGGCCAGGAACTGCACCATCGCGGGGTTGTCGACCTCGCGCCGCGTGCCCATGCCGCCGGGCACGAGCAGGTAGTCGAGCGGTGGGCAGTCGGCGAACGACACGTGCGGATTGACCGAAAGGCCCTTGGCACAGACCACCGGCTCGCGCTTCTCGGCGACGATCAGGCAGTTCTGCGGGCCCGCGGCGAGCTTGCTCCACATGGTGAGCATTTCCCAAGGCCCGACGAAATCGAGTTCCTCGACGTCGGGGAATACGATGATCCCGAAATTCATACTTTCGAACTCCTTGAGGGCAATGCGTGAGCAAGAGCGTACAGAGCTGAGCATATAGGTTGCACCTGCGCACCGCTTCGTGACAGCTGGTTGCAAGCCTGGCTCAGTGTTTTCCTCAGAGGTCGATGGCGTGAAAATGGCTAGAGTGAAGGCGGCCGTTCAGGCTTTTGCCAAGCAAACATCAAGGAAATTTCATGAGCAAGAAAGTTGCATATGTCACCGGGGGCATGGGTGGCATCGGAACAGCCATCTGCCAGCGTCTGCACAGAGACGGATTCACCGTGATCGCCGGTTGCGGTCCCACGCGCGACCATGCCAAGTGGCTGGCCGAACAGAAAGCCGAAGGCTTCGAGTTCCACGCCTCGGTCGGCAATGTCGGCGACTGGCAATCCACCGTCGAGGCTTTTTCCGCTGCCAAGGCAGCGCACGGCCCCATCGACGTGCTGGTCAACAACGCAGGCATCACGCGCGACCGCATGTTCCTCAAGATGACGCCCGAGGACTGGAGCGCGGTCATCGAGACCAACCTCAACAGCATGTTCAACGTCACCAAGCAGGTGGTGGGCGACATGGTCGAGAAGGGCTGGGGCCGCATCATCAACATCAGCTCGGTCAACGGCGCCAAGGGCCAGGCGGGCCAGACCAACTATTCGGCGGCCAAGGCCGGCATGCACGGCTTCACGATGGCGCTGGCGCAGGAGCTGGCGAACAAGGGCGTGACGGTCAACACCGTGAGCCCGGGCTACATCGGCACCGACATGGTCAAGGCCATCCGCCAGGAAGTGCTCGACAAGATCGTGGCCACCATCCCGGTCAAGCGCCTGGGCGAGCCGAGCGAGATCGCCTCGATCATCTCGTGGCTGGCGACCGACGAAGGCGGCTACTCCACCGGGGCCGACTTCTCGGTCAACGGCGGCCTGCACATGCATTGAGCATGCTGACCGCAACCTGATCGAAGAGCCCGCCTCGGCGGGTTTTTTTGTTCCCGCGATGTGGCTTTTACGAATGGAAAACACCCGATACGAGCCTACAGTTCTCAACCCTTCCGGAGGCAAGTCATGGAACACACAACAAACACACCCGCCAAGAAGCTCCCGCTGTACCGCTCCCTCTACGTGCAGGTGATCACCGCGGTGGTCATCGGCGTGCTGCTGGGCTATTTCTATCCCGCAATCGGCGAGAGCATGAAGCCGCTGGGCGATGGCTTCATCAAGCTCATCAAGATGATCATCGCGCCGATCATCTTCTGCACGGTGGTGGTCGGCATCGCCGGCATGGAAGACATGAAGAAGGTCGGCAAGACGGGCGGGCTGGCGCTGCTGTACTTCGAGATCGTGAGTTCCATCGCGCTGCTGGTCGGCCTCGTGCTGGTCAATGTGCTCAAGCCCGGCGTGGGCATGAACATCGACCCGACCACGCTGGACACCAAGGCCATCGCCGCGTACACCGGCCCGGGCAAGATGACCGGCACGGTCGACTTCCTGCTCAACATCATTCCCAGCACCATCGTCGATGCCTTCGCCAAGGGCGAGATCCTGCAGGTGCTGCTGATCGCGGTGCTGTTCGGCTTTGCGCTGCACCGCTTCGGCGGCCGCGGTACGCTGGTGTTCGACGTGATCGAGAAGGGCTCGCACGTGCTCTTCGTGATCGTGGGCTACATCATGAAGCTCGCACCCATCGGTGCCTTCGGCGCCATGGCCTTCACCATCGGCAAGTACGGCGTTGGCAGCCTGTTCTCCCTCGGCAAGCTGATGGGCACCTTCTACCTGACGTGCCTGTTGTTCATCTTCGTGGTGCTCGGGCTCATTGCGCGCTTCCACGGCTTCAGCATCTGGAAGTTCATCAAGTACATCAAGGAAGAACTGCTGATCGTGCTGGGCACGTCCTCCAGCGAATCGGTGCTGCCGCGCATGATGGAGAAGATGGAGAACCTGGGCGCCAACAAGACCTGCGTGGGCCTGGTGATCCCGACCGGCTATTCGTTCAACCTCGACGGCACCTCGATCTACCTGACGATGGCCGCGGTGTTCATCGCGCAGGCCACCAACACGCCCATGACGCTGGTGCAGGAGATCACCTTGCTCGCGGTGCTGCTGCTGACCTCCAAGGGCGCGGCGGGCGTTACCGGCAGCGGCTTCATCGTGCTGGCGGCCACGCTCTCGGCGGTGGGCCATGTGCCGGTGGCGGGGTTGGCGCTCATCCTGGGCATCGACCGCTTCATGTCCGAGGCACGCGCCTTGACCAACCTGATCGGCAACGGCGTGGCCACCATCGTGGTGGCCAAGTGGACCAACGAGCTCGACACCGAGCGGCTGCAGGCGGGCTTGAACAACGAGAGCTGGGTCGAATCGCAAGAGCCCGAAGTGCTGGAGAACACTCGCGACAGCAAGATGGCGGGCTGACCCAGACTCGATCGATCCGGTCGCGCAACGACAGCGTGCCCGAGTGCACAGGGCATCGGGTGCTCCCCGCAGCGAAATCAAGGGGGAGGCCGCAGGCCGGAGGACATTCGCGGAGGGGAGCACCCGGTGGCCTGTGCACCCGCCCCGAATGCCTCTGAACGCTTCCCCCAAGAAGGCCGTGTGAAATAAAAGGACAGGCATCGTTCCTGCAAAATGCAGCGATGCCGCACAGCGTTTCCCTCATCAACACCATTGCCGCCGGCCTCGGCCTGGCGCTGGTGTTCGGTTTCCTGGCGGCCAAGCTGCGGCTGCCGGCGCTCGTCGGCTACCTCCTGGCGGGCGTGATCATCGGCCCGTTCACTCCCGGCTTCGTGGCCGATGCAAGCATTGCCGCGCAGCTCGCCGAAATCGGCGTGATGCTGCTGATGTTCGGCGTCGGCCTCCACTTTTCCCTCGACGACCTCCTGGCCGTGCGCAAGATCGCACTGCCCGGCGCGCTCGCGCAGATCGCCGTGGCCACGCTGCTCGGCGGCGGCCTTGCCTTGTGGTGGGGCTGGAGTCCCGGCGCTGCGCTGGTGTTCGGCCTGGCGCTCTCGGTCGCCAGCACGGTCGTGTTGCTGCGCGCGCTCGAGAGCCTGGGCATCCTCGATTCATTCACCGGCCGCATCGCCATCGGCTGGCTCGTCGTCGAGGACCTGGCCATGGTGCTGGTGCTGGTGCTGATGCCGCCCTTGGCCGGCGCGCTCGGCGGCACGCCCGACAACGGCGGCGGCCCCGCAGACCCGCTGTGGCAGACCCTCGGTCTCACGCTGCTGCAGGTCGGCGGCTTCGTCGCACTGATGCTGGTGGTGGGGCGGCGGGTGTTCCCGTGGATCCTCTGGCAGGTGACCCGCACCGGCTCGCGCGAGCTGTTCACGCTGTGCGTGGTGGCCGCCGCGGTCAGCATCGCCTTCGCCTCGGCGGCGCTCTTCGGCGTGTCGTTCGCGCTCGGTGCCTTCTTCGCTGGCATGGTCATGCGCGAGTCGCAGTTCAGCCACCGGGCGGCACAGGAATCGCTGCCGCTGCGCGATGCCTTCGCGGTGCTGTTCTTCGTGTCGGTGGGCATGCTGTTCGACCCCTCGGTGCTGATCGACCGTCCCCTGCAGGTGCTCGCGGTGGTGGGGGTGATCGTGCTGGGCAAGTCGCTCGCGGCCTGCGCGCTGGTGCTGGTGTTCCGCTATCCGCTGGGCACGGCACTCACGGTGAGCGCCAGCCTGGCGCAGATCGGCGAGTTCTCGTTCATCCTGGCGGGGCTGGGCGTGTCGCTCGGCCTCTTGCCGGTGGAAGGGCAGAGCCTGGTGCTGGCCGGCGCGCTCATCTCCATCGCCACCAACCCGCTGTGGTTCAGCCTCATCGCACCGATGCAGAAGTGGCTGCATGCCCATTCTTCGTTCGCACGGGGGCTGGAGTCGCGCGACGACCCGCTGGCTGAGCTGCCGATGAGCACCGAGGCGAAGTACCTCTCCAGGCAGGTGGTGCTGGTCGGCTACGGCCGTGTGGGGCGCCGCATCGCCGCCGAGCTGGAGGCGAACGACATTCCCTTCGTGGTGGCCGAGCAGAACCGAGAACTGGTCGAGAAGCTGCGCGAAGCCGGCGTCGCGGCCGTGTGGGGCGATGCGGCCGATCCGGCGGTGCTGATCCAGGCGCACATTGCCCGCGCCCGCGTGCTGGTTGTGGCCACGCCCGACACCATGAACGTGCGCCAGATGATCGAGACCGCCCGCACGCTCAACCCCACGATCCAGACCGTGATCCGCAGCCACAACGAGCAGGAAGCGCGCCTGCTCACGCAGGAGGCGGCCGTCACCGTCTTCCTCGGCGAGCACGAGCTGGCGCAGGCGATGGCGCGCGACGTGGTCCAGCGCGCCGTGTCGATGGCCGTGCCGGCTTGAGCGCCGGCGCGGCTTCAGAGGTCTTCGATGACCAGCGTGCGGTAGCGCTGGGCGATCGAGTAGGGGACGGTACGCACCAGTTCCATCAGCTGGTTTGCGGCCGCTTCGTCCTTCGTCCTGACCAGGAGGCCCGTGTGCCCTTCGCGCGCGAGCTTGGTGTAGGCGCGCACCGTGGCGCCTTCGGTGCCCGCGGAGGGCAGGGGGTTGTCGGCATCGCTCACGGTCGGCGTGATTTCCGCGAGCACCGTGGCGGCGGTAAGCAGGTAGACCTCGTCGCCGCTCACGCCGTTCTCGATCAACCGGTGGCCGATGCGGTCGGCGTCCTCGGCGCTCGGGAACATCACCATCGAATAGCCGGTCGGATAGAACGCGCCGCCGATGCTTGCCCGCATGTTGGATTCAAGAGTGAAGTGCTTCATGTTGTTGCCTCCGGGTTTTGATGAAGGTCCCTGAAGCCAACATTAGGTCGCGCCAACCGCAAGCTCTGTAGGAGAAGCCCGGGAGCTCGGGAAGCTGTCAACCTTGCCCGCCGCCCATCCATTGACGGAAACACACTGCATGAGCCACCTTCGCATGTCCCCCACCCGAAACATCGCACTCACCGTCCATGAACTGGAGGTGGGCGAGTTCTACTGGGTGCTCATGGAAGAAGCGGCGGACGGCGATGCGGCTGGCGACCAGCGCCATGTCTACCTGCCGCTGGAGGCTGCGCACGACCCCTATGCCAGCTACTCGAATGCACTGGTGGCCGGCGTCGCGGTGATGCGGCGGCTCTTCGGCGCAGAAGGAAAACCCGGCTGAGATCCCGGGGCGCGCGCCGAGGGGCGCTACCTATAATCCCGACCGTCGGGTTTTGTAAGCTTTTCCTAGCAACACCACCCACACGGTTCGAAGGTGCCCTGCATGCCACTCTGTGGCCTGGGGGTTAAACGGGAAGCAGGTGCGCTGCGTCTTCACGGACGCATCCATTCCTGCGCTGCCCCCGCAACGGTCAGCGGATTTGGAAAACCTCGCGTCGATGTTCCTCGCGGCATCGGCAGCCACTGCGCTTCGGCGTGGGAAGGCGAGGGTTTCGGCTTCGATGCGCACGCACAGTGCCATCGGAGCGCTCCGCAAGCCCGGATACCGGCCTTCGCCACCGCCATCGGACGCTGCGGGAGTGCGGGTCCGGGCATGCCGCTTCAGCCCTTGCGCGATCGGCCCGCCCGCTTGCCGCCTCCCTCGACGCCCTCATTCGGTCAGGAGCCTGCGGGGACGCAGGTCGCGAGGAGAAGTCACATGGGTCAAGCATCGCCGGCGCGCGATCGCGTGGGCGCGCCGTTGCAATGGTCGCGCCTTTCGGGTCTTTCACTGGGCTTGGGACTGGCCTTCGGCTCGGGCGGCGCCCTGGCGCAATCGGATGAGGCGACGGGCAACGGCAGCAACGACAAGAGCCTCGCGCCGGTGCAGGTAGAGGCCAGCCGCCACACGCCGCTGGCTCTTCAATGCCGCGCACAGCCTCGACTTTCCGTGGCCCATCCAATACCGCCCTGCCTGGGACATCGTCGTGTGGCTGCTGTCGATCATCGGCATGGTCGCCTCGGCGAGCGGCGTGGTGATCGGCTGGCGCCGGCTGCGGCCCAAGCCCAGGAAACCCAAGGTGTCGTCCGTGCCGGCAGCGCAGCGTGCGCTCCAACGTTCATGACGGCGCTTGCGCGATCCACCCCCATCCACCAACAATCAACTTTCGCACTTCGGTGCAATACAGGAGGTGCCCGATGCACATCGAACCAGGTCTAGTCGACGGATCCAAGATTTTCCTCAGCTACGCGACGGCAGCCGCCGCGCTGGCCTACACAGGCAAGGTGGCCTTCGACACCCTCATGAAGGACGGCCCCGCCGCCCTGGCGCTGCGCTCGGCCATTGCCGTGGCGCTGGTGTTCTGCTTCTTCGAAGTGCTGCCGCATCATCCCGTGGGTGTCTCGGAGGTGCATCTGATCCTCGGCACGACTTTGCTGTTGGTGTTTGGGCTTGCACCTGCGGCCATCGGCCTGGCGGGCGGGTTGCTCATCCAGGGCCTGTTCTTCGAGCCGCAGGACCTGCCGCAGTTCGGCATGAACGTCACCACCTTGCTGGTGCCCCTGTTCGCGACGGCCGCGTTGGCGCAGCGGATCATTCCAAAGAATGTGGCCTACGTGGACCTGAGCTATCGGCAGGCCTTCAAGCTGTCGGTCGCCTACCAGGGCGGCATCGTGGTCTGGGTCGGCTTCTGGGCGCTCTACGGACGCGGCACGGGCCTGGAGAACCTGGGCCAGATCGCCAGCTTCGGCGCTGCCTACATGACCGTCGTGCTAGTCGAGCCGCTGGTCGACCTGGGCGTGCTGGCCGCCGCGAAGGGCTGGCGCCGTCTGCAGGGCACGGTCTTCGTCGAGCGCCGTTTGTACGGCGGCGTTTGATCCTCGCCTGTCGCGGTGCCCTCGAGCACGTCTCGGGGGGCTGCCGCCTGCTCGCCTTTTCGGCATCCATTCCCGCGCCACCGGCGCCTGAAAGAATTTCTCCATGACTCCCAGCAACGCCAAGATCCCCGTCACCATCGTCACCGGCTTCCTCGGCAGCGGCAAGACCACGCTGCTGCGGCACATCCTCGGCAATGCCGAAGGCCGCCGCATCGCGGTGATCGTCAACGAGTTCGGCGAGCTCGGCATCGACGGCGAAATCCTCCGCGGCTGCGGCATCGGCTGCGAGGATGAGAACAGCGAAGGCAACGATCGCGAAGTCGCGCTCTACGAGCTGGCCAACGGCTGCGTCTGCTGCACCGTGCAGGAAGAGTTTCTGCCCGTGATGCTGCAACTGGCCGAGCGCCGCGGCGACATCGACGCGGTGATCATCGAGACCTCGGGCCTCGCGCTGCCCAAGCCGCTGGTGCAGGCCTTCCAGTGGCCGGACATCGCGAACATCTTCACCGTCGATTCGGTGGTCACCGTGGTCGATGGCCCCGCCGCCGCCTCGGGCCAGTTTGCCGCGAACCCGCAGGAAGTCGATGCGCAGCGCCGTGCCGACCCCAACCTCGATCACGAATCGCCGCTGCACGAACTCTTCGAAGACCAGCTCTCGGCCGCCGACCTCGTGGTGCTCAACAAGACCGACCTGATGGACGACGCCACGCGCGCGCAGGTCGAGGCGCTGGTGCGTGAAGAGCTGCCGCCCGAAGTGAAGATCGTCGCCGCCACTGAAGGCCGGCTGCCGCTCGCGCTGCTGCTGGGCCAGGGCCGTGCGGCCGAAGCCACCATCCACCTGCGCGAAAGCCACCACGACCACGAGGAAGACCACGACCACGACGAGTTCGACTCGCTCGTGATCGATCTGCCGCCGGTGGACCGCGACGTTCTCCTGGCTGCGCTCGCGGCGCTGGTCGAGCAGCACACCATCTACCGCGTGAAGGGCTTCGTCGCGATTCCGGGCAAGCCGATGCGCCTGCTGGTGCAGGGCGTGGGCCGCCGCTTCGACCACCACTTCGACCGCCGCTGGCGCGATGACGAAGCGCAGCGCACGCGCCTCGTGTTCATCGGCGAAGACCTCGATGAAGGCGCGCTGCGCAAGGCACTCGAAGGCGTGGCCGCCGTGGCAGCCTGACCGCATGCACCTGCTGAGCACCCAGCCCGGACGCTTCGTCGAAGACGACAGCGTCGTCACCCGGCTCGACCAGACGCCGGGCGACATCGTGGTGCTCAGTTCGGCCGACACCACGCTCGCGCTGCTCGCCGCCGCGCGCACCGCGTTGGCGGCCACCGATCCCGGCTATCCGTCGCTGCGGCTGGCCAACCTCATGTACCTGCGGCAGCCAGCCTCGCTCGACCTGTACATCGACGAGGTGCTGCAGCATGCGCGCGTGGTGGTGGTCGATCACCTGGGCGCCGAATCGGCCTGGGCCTACGGGCTGCAGCAGCTGGAGAAGCTCGCCCGGCGCAAGGGCCAGCAGCTCGCGATGTTCTCGGGCGACCTGCAGGAAGACGAAGACCTGCTCGCGCGCAGCACCGCGCCGCGTGCCGTGAGCCGCCGGCTCTGGCAGTACATGCGTTCGGGCGGTGCGGGCAATGCGATGCAGTTCCTGCGTGCGGTGGCCTTCCATGGCCTCGGCCATGGCGAAGCGCCGTTGCCACCGCGCAGCCTGCCGCAGGTGGCGCTGCACGTGCCGCGCGGCATGGATGCTGCGCACACCGTCGCCGGCGTCGACGACCTGCGCGCCGGCTGGCATTCGGATGCGCCGGTGGTGGCGCTGGTGTTCTACCGGTCGCACCTGCTGTCGGGCAACACGGCGGCTTTCGATGCGCTCGCTGCTGCGCTGCATGCCGAAGGGTTGAACGCATTGCCGGTCGCGCTCGATTCGTTGAAAGACTCGCTGTGCCTGTCCGCATTCCGGGGTCTCTGCAGCGAGCACGACGTGCAGCTGGTGCTCAACACGACCGCCTTCGCCGCACTGGGGCAAGGCGCGCAGAACGACGAAGGCGAGGCCATCGCGCTGGCCGGCGATGCGCCGGTGCTGCAGGTGATCGTGAGCGGCGGCAACCGCGAAGACTGGCTGGCCGACAGCCAGGGCCTGCGCCCGCGCGACATCGCGATGCAGATCGCCTTGCCCGAGATGGACGGCCGCATCATCACGCGCGCCGTGAGCTTCAAGGGCCTGTCGCACCGCTGCGAACTCACGCAGACCGAGGTGGTGAACTACCAGCCCGAGCCGGATCGCATCGCCTTCGTGGCCGAGCTGGCGCGGCGCTGGTGCCGGCTGCGCAGTCTGAAGGCCGCCGACAAGCGCATCGCGTTGATCCTCGCGAACTACCCCGGCAGCGAAGGCCGCATCGGCAGCGGGGTGGGGCTCGACACGCCGGCCTCAATGATCGCCATCCTGCGTGCGATGCAGGCCGAGGGCTACGTGCTCGGCGATGCGATCCCGACCGATGGCGATGCGCTGATGCGGAAGCTGCAGGAGAGCATTGCGAACGATCCGGCGCAATGGGCCGCGCGCCCCGCCTGGCAAAGCTACGCGCTCGCCGATTACCGCGCGCGGCTCGCGGCCTTGCCCGAAGGCATGGCCGCCGCCATCGATGCGCGATGGGGTAAGCCCGAGCAGGACCCGATGCTGCGCCAAGGCCGCTTCATGATCGCGGGCTTGCGGCTGGGCCGTGTGTTTGTCGGCATCCAGCCCGCACGCGCACTCGGCACCCTGGGCACCGCCGACTACGCGAGCTACCACGACGCCGAACTGGTGCCGCCGCACAGCTATCTCGCGTTCTACTTCTGGCTGCGCGATGTGTTCGCCATCGATGCGGTCGTGCATGTCGGCAAGCACGGCAACCTCGAGTGGCTGCCGGGCAAGAGCATCGCGCTGTCGCAGACCTGCTGGCCCGATGCGATCCTCGGGCCGCTGCCGAACGTCTACCCCTTCATCGTCAACGACCCGGGCGAGGGCGCGCAGGCCAAGCGCCGCACGCAGGCGGTGATCGTCGATCACCTGATGCCGCCGCTCACGCGCGCCGAGAACCACGGCCCGCTGCAGGATCTGGAGCGGCAGGTGGACGAGTATTACGACGCGCTGCTGGTCGATGCGCGGCGCGCGAAGGTGCTGCGTGCGCAGATCCTCGCTGCCGTGCGTGCGCAGCACCTGGTCGAGGAACTGGGCATGCCGGGCGCGGAAGACGATGCGGTGCTGGCGCGCGTCGATGCCTACCTGTGCGAGCTCAAGGAAACGCAGATACGCGACGGGCTGCATGTGTTCGGCGCTTCGCCAGAGGCGCGGCTGCGGCGCGACACGCTGCTCGCGCTCGCGCGCTATCCGTCTGCGGACGGCGCAGGTGCGAATGCCGGGTTGCTGGGCGCGATGGCGCAAGACCTGCTGCCGGGCGAAGCCTTCGACCCGCTCGACATCGAAGCGGCCAAGCCATGGCAGGGCGCGCGGCCGGCGCTGCTGCAATCGGTGAGTGCCGATGCATGGCGGCATCACGGCGACACGCGCGAACGGCTGGAGCTTCTTGCGCAGCGCTTGCTGGAAGAGAACGCCTGCCCGTACTACATGCCGCATACCGCAGCCGTGATGCGCCGCGTCGAACAAAGCCTCGCACCCGCGCTCGACGCCTGCGGTGCTCAGGAACTGCATCAACTTTCGCGCGCGCTGCAAGGCCGCTTCGTGCCGCCCGGCCCGAGCGGGTCGCCGTCGCGTGGTCGGCCTGATGTGCTGCCGACCGGCCGCAACTTCTACGCGGTCGACACGCGCGCCATCCCCACGCCCACGGCCTGGATGCTCGGCCTCAAGTCCGCCGCGCAGCTGGTCGAGCGGCACATGCAGGAGCACGGTGACTACCCGGTGGCGATGGGCCTCTCGGTGTGGGGCACGGCCACGATGCGCACCGGCGGCGACGACCTCGCGCAGGCCTTCGCGCTCATCGGCGTACGGCCCAAATGGGCGCCGGGCAGCCAGCGCGTGGTCGATTTCGAAGTGCTGCCCACGGTGGGGCTCGGGCGTCCCCGCATCGATGTGACGCTGCGCATCTCGGGCTTCTTCCGCGATGCTTTTCCCAACGCCGTGCAGATGTTCGACGCCGCGGTGCAGGCCGTCGCGTCACAGGAAGACGAAGACGCCGAGCGCAACCCGATCCGCGCCCGCATCCTTCGCGAGACCGCAGCGCTCGAAGCACAAGGCCTCGCCCCCGAGGCCGCGCGCACGCAAGCCGGCTGGCGCGTGTTCGGCTCCGCGCCGGGCGCCTACGGCTCCGGCTTGCAACCGCTGTTCGATCACGGCGACTGGCAGACCGACAACGACCTCTCCGACGCCTATGTCGGCGGCAGTGCCCATGCCTACGGCCAGGGCAGCGACGGCGTGCCGGCGGCCGATGCACTCGTGCGGCGCCTGCGCGCCATGAACGTCGTGCTGCAGAACCAGGACAGCCGCGAGCACGACCTGCTCGACTCCAACGACTACTACCAGTTCCAGGGCGGCATGGCCGCCGCCGTGCGCCACCTGAGCGGCCGGCAGCCCGCGATGTACCACGGCGACCACGGCAACCCGCAGGCGCCGCGCGTGCGCACGCTGAAGGAAGAAATCAGCCGTGTGATCCGCGCGCGCGTGGTCAATCCGAAGTGGATAGCCGGCGTGAAGCGCCACGGCTACAAGGGCGCCTTCGAGATGGCAGCGACCGTCGACTACCTCTTCGGCTTCGACGCCACGGCGCGCGTGGTCGGCGACCACCAGTACGCGATGGTGGCCGACGCCTATGTGCTCGATGCTGACACCCGCGACTTCGTGAACGAACACAATCCGCGTGCGCTGCACGACATGCTCAGCCGCCTGCTCGAAGCCATGCAGCGCGGCCTGTGGCAGTCGCCCGGCGACTACCAGACCCAATTGGAAAACCTGCTGCTCGACCACGAGCAGCAGATGGAAGGATCCCTCCGATGACCACTGCCGCTCCGATGCCGGTGCCTTTTCCCTTCGCCGCCATCACGGGCCAGCCGCAGCTGCGCCAGGCGCTGCTGCTGGCCGCAGTCGATCCGGGCCTGGGCGGTGTGCTGATCGAAGGCCCGCGCGGCACGGCCAAGACCACCGCGGCGCGTGCGTTGGCCGAGCTGCTGCCGGGCGCGCCGTTCGTGACGCTGCCGCTGGGCGCGAGCCTCGAAAGCCTCGTCGGCACGCTGGACCTCGGGCAGGCGCTCGCGGGCCATGAGCTCAAATTCGCGCCCGGCCTGCTGGCGCGCGCGAACGGCGGCGTGCTGTACGTGGACGAGATCAACCTGCTGCCCGATGCGCTGATCGATTCGCTGCTCGATGCGGCGGCCAGCGGCGTCAACGTGGTCGAGCGCGACGGCATTTCGCACCGGCATGCGGCGCGCTTCGTGCTGGTCGGCACCATGAACCCGGAAGAGGGCACGCTGCGCCCGCAGCTGCTCGACCGCTTCGGCCTGTGCGTGCAGCTGCGCAACATCGAGGATGCGGCCGAGCGGCAGGCCATCGTGCGGGCGCGGCTCGCATTCGACGTCGATCCGCAGGGCTTTCGCGCGAAGCATGCGCAGGCCGAAGCCGAACTCGCATCGGCGCTCGTCGCAGCCCGCGCCCTCGTGGCGGACGCATCGGCGCTGCCATACGGCGACGACGTGCATGAAACCGTCAGCGCGCTGTGCATCGCATCGCAGGTCGACGGGCTGCGCGCCGACCTCGTGATGCTGCGCTCGGCACGCGCGCTCGCGGCCTGGGACGGTGCGGCGGCGATCACCGCCGACCATGTGCAGCGCGTGGCCGAGGCCGTGCTGCTGCACCGTCGCAAGCCGCATGCCGAAGGTGCGGCCCCTGCGCAGGCGCCCGCGCAGCAGAACGCCGGCGGTCGGTCTGGCGCGAACGACGCAGGCCAGGGCAACGCAGCCGATGGGGACTGGGGCGCCATGCCACCCGAGCCCGTCGGCATCGAGCGCGTGAAGCCGCTGCGCCCGCTGATCCCTGCCCAGACCGCACCGCAGGCCACCCCAAAAAAAGCCTGAGCCTCCGGGACGCCGAACCCACTGGCGCACGCCAGGGCGACTGGAGGCAGGGCCGACAAAGGGACGCATGGCACGGCGCCGCATCGCCGGGCGCCGCACTCGACTGGCCGCGCACCTTCGCGGCCCGCGGTGCCGACACGCTGCGCACCGAACACCTGCGCCGCCGTCCGTTGCAGGCACGCAGCGGCGCGCTGCATTGCTTTCTGCTCGATTGCTCCGCCTCGATGCGCAACGACGGCAACCTCGCGCTCGCCAAGGGCCTGCTGCTGTCGCTGATGGAAGAGGCCTACCAGCGGCGCGACCATGTGGCGCTGCTGTGCTTTGCCGGCGAGGTGGTCGAGCTGCGCCTGCCGCCGCGCCGTGCCAGCGCGTGGAACGACGACTGGATCGCACCCATCGCGGCCGGTGGCGGCACGCCGCTCTCGCTCGGGGTGCAGCGCGCCGACCAGCTGCTGGCCCGCAGCGCGGCGCATCGGCGCTGGCTGTGGCTGCTCACCGATGGCCGCAGCAGCGAAAGCCCCGCACGGCCAGAGGCCGCCGACATCGCCTGCGTGGTCGATTTCGAGGCGGCGCGTGTGCCGCTGCATCGCGCGCAGCAACTGGCCCAACGCTGGCAGGCGCGCTACCTTGCCGCCGAGCGAACTGCGTGAATCACAGGGATCGACGGTCGGGACCCGGCCCATCATCAGGACGGCATAGGGCCAAGCGCATTCCCTGGGGCAAGTTCGGGTAACTTCGCGGCATGCGCCTCAACCCCTCTTTCCTCGCTCTTGCATGGGCCCTGGCCATGCCCGCCTTCGCACAGACGGCGGAACCGCAGCCGACGGGTGCCGCCGATTGCAAGGCGCAGGAGGCGGTGCTCGAACGCGACATGGCGCTCGCCCGTTCCCGCGGCCAGATGCTGCGCCGCCGGCAGCTCGGCGAGGAACTGGATGCGCTCCTGGCACGCTGCAAGTCGCTCACCCCCGCGCAGGGCCGCGAAGCGCGCATCGAGAAGCTGCAGCAGGAAATCCGCACGCTCCGCGCCGAACTCGAACGGGCCGAGGAGCAGTTGCGCAGCCTGAAGAGCGGGTCGCCCTGAGAGGGCTCCAGGAAGCTTCAGCTCACCACGGTAGGTCGCCGAACGGCGACGCAGGGGCGGGCGAAACGTCTTTTTCCGCCGTGCTGTCCACCGGCGCGAGCATGGTCCCCCGGCAGTTCGGCGAGCCGCAATGGCAGGGGTACTTCGACGGCGGCGAGCCGTCGTCGGCGGTCAGCGAATAGTCGATGAACAGCTCGTCGCCCGCGTCCACGGCCACGAGCGTCTGGAATTTCAGCACCAGCTCGCCGGCCTCGTCGTATTCCTCGACCGCCTCGCAATTCGGCTCGCAGGCGTGGTTCAGGTGCCGGGTGCCGTTGCCGCCCTTGGCGCCGTCGATGGTCTCGTGGTTCGACAGCGTGAACAGGTAGGTGAGCTGGTCGTCCCAGACCTTGGTGGCGATCTCCTGCTTCGTGTAGCGGCGGCCTTCGTAGAGGCCGAGAAAAGCCTGCGCGGGCAGGTCGCGGGTCGCGAAGGCGCCGAGCCCGTGCACGCCGCTCGGGCCGACGCGGATGAACGGGGTGGAGGAGGTGAACTGCTTGGGGCGGGATTTCATGGAGCGACGGTAGAGGCGGGTGGCATCGGGGGCGGGAACGGGGCGAAGGCAGGCCGCCTCAGCGCGGCGGATTCCCCAGCGAGACGAGGCAACTCACGATGGCATCGGCCGCCTCGTCCAGCCGCGGGCCCGGACGCATCATCAGGTCGAAGCGCGCCGAGGCGAAGCTGCAGACGCGGCCGCGCTGGATGGCGCTCATGGCCGACCAGCCGGGCCGCGCGGCCATGGCGGAGATTTCGCCGAGCGCCGAGACCATCAGCACGTCCGGATCGGCGCGCACCACGAACTCGGGGCTCATCTTGGGAAAGGGACCGAGCGTGCCCGGCACCGCATTGGCCAGCCCTAGGCGCGCGAGCGTCTCGCCGATGAAGGAGCTTTCGGTGGCCGCGGCCATGCCGCCATGCACCTCGAAATAGACGCGCCGCCCCTGCCAGCCCAGCGGCACGCGGGCGCGGGCCGCATTGAGCCGGGCGTCCAGCGTGCGCCAGACCGCCTCGCCCGCGCCGGGTTTGCCGGTGGCGCGCGCCACGGTTTCCATCACCCGCCGCATGTCGCCATGGGTCTTGGCATCGAGCGCCAGCACCTTGATGCCCAGGCGCTCCAGCGGTTCGGCCGCTCGGCTGCGCGGGCGCAGCAGCACCAGGTCGGGCCTGAGCGCGACGATGCGCTCGATGTTCGCGTCGTCGATGCCGCCGACCTGCGGCAGGCCCTTTACCCGCGCGGGCCAGTTGGCATGGCGGTCGATGCCCACCAGCCGGTCGCAGGCGTCGAGCGCGCAGACGGTTTCGGTGAGCGAGGGCATCAGCGAGACGATGCGCCTGGCCGGCGCCTGCAGTTCGAGCGTGGTGCCGCGGTCGTCTTCGAGGCGGATGCTGGCGGCATGCGCCGCAGAGCCGACACCCAGAGCCACGAAGGCCGCAGCCCTGGCGATCTGGCGGACGGTGGCGGCGGCGTTGAAAAGCGGCTGGCGCCGGGGCAGGGTGGTGGACGTCATCGGGCGGGGCGTTGCAGGCCCCGCTATTGTCGCGGCGTCTGCATGCGCACCAGCCGCGCCGCTTCTTCGGCGCGTGCGTCGTCCACCTCGCGCAGCACATTGCTCAGGTCGACCGGGCCGGTCTCGCGCACGAAGGTGCCGCTGAGTTCCGTCTCTGGCCGCAGCAGGCCGCGCTCGTAGAGCTGCCAGATCTCATCGCCGTAGTGCGTCTTGAGCAGTGCGGGTGCGAACTGGCCGAAGAAGTTGCGCAGGTTCTCCACGTCGCGCAGCAGCATGCGCTTGGCGTGGTTGTTGCCCGCGGCATCCACGGCCTGCGGCAGGTCGATGATGACCGGGCCGTCTTCGGCCAGCAGCACGTTGAACTCCGAGAGGTCGCCGTGCACCACGCCCGCGCACAGCATGCGCATCACTTCGCGCAGCAGGCTCGCGTGGTGGCGCAGCGCGTCCTCGGGCGAGAAGGCCACATCGTTCAGGCGCGGGGCGGCATCGCCGTTGGCGTCGGTCACCAGGTCCATCAGCAGCACGCCTTCGAGGAAGTTGTGCGGCGTGGGCACCCGCACGCCGGCCGCGGCCAGGCGGTAGAGCGCATCGACCTCGGCGCTCTGCCAGATGGCCTCGGTCACCTGGCGGCCGAACTTCGTGCCCTTGGCCATGGCACGGGCCTCGCGGGTGTTCTTGACGCGGCGATTCTCGGTGTAGTCGACGGCCTGGCGGAAGCTGCGCTTGTCGGCCTCCTTGTAGACCTTGGCGCAGCGCGTTTCCTCGCCGCAGCGCACGACGTAGACCATGGCTTCCTTGCCGCTCATCAGCTGGCGCACGACGGTGTCGATCAGGCCTTCGTCCACGAGGGTTTGCAGTCTCTGGGGTGTCTTCATGTGTGCGCCTCCCGCGAAGCCAGCCGGCGGGTCGAGAGGAAGGCCCTCAGGCTTTCCGTGCCGATCTGGTAGGCCCCATCATGCCTGTGCGGGGCAAAGCCCAGCCGGCGGTTGATGGCGAGCATGGGCGCATTGACCTCGGCGTTCTGCGTGACGGCCATCACCACCTCGGGGTGGCGCTCGCGCACCAGCTGCAGCATCACCGCCTTCACGCCCTTGGCCAGGCCCCTGCCACGCCAGCGGCGGGCCACGCCCGTGAGCCGCTGGAACATGCGGTCGGGGTAGAGCTGGTTCCAGCTCGCATCGCACACCGCGGCCACCTCGTCGCCGTCGAGCAGCAGCACCAGGAAGTGCTCGCCGCCGCGGCGGTCGATCTCGGCGTACCAGGCGCGGAAGTCCTCGAGCTCGAAGCGCATCGGCGCGCGTGCGAGGCCGGAGGTGGGCGCGTCTTCGAGCAGTTCCGAGAGCGGTGACATCAGCGTGGCGAGGCGCTCGAAGGGCACGCGGCCCGCGTGGATTTCCAGGCGCAGCCCGTGGCCGGGCGCGAGGGCTTCGGCGCGCCAGCGGGCGAGCGCGTCGTCGTCGAGGCCGGCGAAGGGCATGCGGTTCTCGATGCTGCGGTGCTTTTCGGTCGCACCGATGGCGGCAAGGAATGCGTGGCTCTCGGGGAGGTGAACGTTGAAGGTGGCGGTGGTCTTGCCTTGCGCGTCCATCCACGCCAGCAGTTCGCGCAACAGAAGGCTGCCGACGCCCTGCCGCCTGTGGGACTGCCGTACACCGCCCCAGACATTGGCGAATGGCGCGAAGGCGTCGTAGTCGGGCGTTCCTTCGCGGCGAACGCTCATGTTGAGCGAACCCGCGAGCGTGCCCTGCGTGTCCCGGACGAAGACGCGGTGCACGACATGCAGCGGTGTGTGCTGGCGCACGTTGTGCTCGGTGTGGGCGTCGTCCGGAAGCGGTTCGCCCGGAAGATCCTCCTCGTTGCGCAGGCGCCAATAGGCGAGGGCCTGCGCCCATTCTTCAGCGGACGCCCGCTCGGGATCGAAATAGGAAATCACGAACTGCCGCGCATCGGCGGCACGGGTTTCAAGCATGGTTGGCCTTGATTCGAAAAATGAACGGATCGCGCCCGGCACATGCGTGCCGGCGGTGGCGTTTGAATCGGGCGATTTGTCGCGGCGGAAGGCCGCGATGATCGAACTGGCGATGCCCTCAGGGGCAGGTGCTGCGCAAGGGATGCGTCAGCAGCAGTTCTTGGGCGACCCGACAACAAACCGTACGGGGGAGGGGGAATGAATAGCAGGCTCTTTCATCGCGCACCTCCGGTCTGTGTTGTGGATCGAGGCGTCGAATGTAGCGATGTTCGCGCGGCCTGGGAAGTGCAATGTCGCGCCATGTGCCTGCGGCAGAATCCAAAAACCAACAGACAGGGAGTGCCATGGATCCGAAGAAGATTTTCGAGGCGGCGCGCGAAGCCGATGTCCAGACGGTACGCGCGTGCATCGCGGCCGGGGCCGACATGGCTGCTGTGAACAAGCAGGGCTTCACCGCGCTGCAGTGCGCCGCGATGGGATCGAACCAGACCGAGGTTGCGCCGAACCTCGCCGTGCTGCGCCTGTTGCTCGAAGCCGGCAGCCCGCTCGAATACACCCGCACCGATGGCCGCACCGCGCTCTACCTCGCCGCCGAATTCGCGCCCACGACGGATGCGGTGCAACTGCTCCTGGATGCCGGCGCCAACGCCGACATCAGCGACGGGCATGGCAACCACATCACGGTGAACGCGATGATGGAAGAGGTGATCGCGCTGCTCGCGGGCGTCACCGGCAAGCCGATACCCGCGCCGCCTCCACCCGAACCCGATCCCGTGAAGATGACGACCGCGCAATGGCGCACCGTCAAGGCCAGGATCGACGAGGTCTTCGATGCGTTGACGAAGGCCGGGCTCGTCACGCTGCAGGATGCGGGGCAGACGCAGTCCGACGGTTTCTCCGACTGCTCCGAGGCCTTCCACGAGCGCGGCGGCGAAGCAGCCGGCGTGCACGGCTTCTGCTTCTACACGCGGCAGGACCTGAACCGCGCGAAGCGCAGCAGCCAGCTGTCGCTCGCGTTCTGGGGCGCGCCGGCAGGTGCGGATGCCGACATGCTGCGTGTCGGCGAACTCGTCGTCGATCACTTCCGCAAGGCGGGCTTCGAGGTGCGATGGAACGGCGCGGCATCGATGCGGCCGGAGGTCAATCTGCGGCAGCCGAGTTCGCAGGCGGCGCCACCCGGCCAGCCGGCGCCTTCCGCCGCCCCCGTTGAACAAGCCGCTGGCGGACAGGCATCGCAATCGAGCTTTCTCTATTTCACGGGCCAGGGCTCCGACAAGGTCTACCAGGTCCACCTGCGCCCGAAGGACGACGGCTGGGTGGTCGACTACGGCAATGGACGTCGCGGCGGCACGCTCGCCACCGGCACCAAGACCAGCAGCCCTGTCGCGTTCGAAGCGGCGCTGAAGATCTACGAAAAGGTCGTGAAGGAGAAGACCTCCAAGGGCTACACGCCGGACCAGTCGGGCGCGCTCTACACCTCGAGCGATCTCGCGGGCCGCATCAGCGGCGAGTTGCCGCAGCTACCCACGCTGATCCTCGAAGAGCAGGTGGCGCGCTACTTCGACGACGCGGGCTGGGGCCTGCAGGAAAAAGCCGATGGCGAGAACCGCATCCTGCTGATCGAGGGCGAGACCGTGCGCGGTACCAATCGCCGCGGACTTTTTGTCGACATTCCGCAAGCCTGGGTCGGCGAGGCGGGAGCGACCGCGGGGCGCACCGTCATCGCGGGCGAGCATGTCGGCGATGTCTTCAAGGCCTTCGACCTGCTGGCGCTCGATGGCCAGGATCTGCGCAGTGCCGCCTTCATCGATCGCTTCGGCCACCTGCAGAAGATGGCCGGGCGCCTTCCCTGGATGGTGGTGCTCGATCTCGAAACCACCGCCGAGGGCAAGCGCCGCCGCGCCGCGCAACTGCTGGCCGCGCACGGCGAAGGCTATGTGCTCAAGGCGCTCGCCGCACCGTTCGCGGCGGGGCGCAGCACCACGAGCCTGAAGTTCAAGTTCAACCAGAGCGCGACCTGCGAGGTGATCCGCGTCAACGCGCAGCGCTCGGTGGCCGTGGGCCTGCGCGACGAGACGGGCGCGATGGTCGACATGGGCAACGTGACGGTGCCGCCCAACGAGGCGCTGCCGCCAGTGGGCGCGCTGGTCGAGGTGCGCTATCTCTACCGCTATGCGGGCGGCAAGTTCGAGCAGCCGGTCTACAAGGGCCAGCGGATGGACATGACATCCGACGATGCCGTGCTTTCGCAGGTCACGCGGATCAAGGAGCGTGGTGCGCCGATGGATGGCGAAGCTCCCTGAAGCCTTCGCTATGCGGCGATGGCCGCGGAAGAGACTATTTCGCAGGCGAGAAAGAGGTGGGCGCCAGGAACGAGTTGTCCATCTTCGCAACGATCGGTCCGGCTGCCTCGCTCGCCTTTCTGACCTCGACCCATTCGGGATCGACGACAAACTTGCCCCACTTGGCCTCACGGTCGGCCAGGCTCTCCCAGACCAGCATGTAGGTAAGCGCGTTGCTGTCAGGTCCGATTGCGGTCGTCCAATATCCGAGCTGACGAATTTCCAGCCGGTTCCAGATGCCCACCGTGTGATCCCGAAATCTGGCAAGAACGTCGGGCAGCCGGCCAGGCATTGCGGTATAGACGCGTAGTTCGTAGATCATTGACATCAGTCCTGAAAAAGTTGTTGCGAGTTGACGGGGTGGTGGGCATGAAAGCCTGGCTCACATTGTGCTGCCGGAGGTCCGCCCGGAAGGCGCCGGCCCGCATTGGCTGTACGTTTTTCTCCAAAGCCGTCATTCCGAAACGTATGGATGCGGCTTGAGCCAGAGCCAGACCGCCACGCCCGCGGCCAGCCACAGCACCACGATCAGGAATGCCCCGGCGCGACTGCTTGGCTTCGAGCCGTTGGTCTGCATCCACTCTTCTGCCTGGCTGCGGCATTCCGCGAGGACGTCGGGCGGCAGCAGCCTGAGGGTCAACCAGATCAGGGCGGGAAGCAGCAGAACATCATCGACGTAGCCCAGCACCGGAATGAAGTCGGGGATCAGGTCAATGGGGCTGAGCGCATAGGCCACCACGAAAATACCCAACGCCTTCGCGTACCAGGGCGTCCGAGGATTTTTTCCTGCAAACCAGAGCGTCACGCCGTCGCGTTTGACCCGCTTTGCCCAGGTCTTCAAGTTGTCGCTGATTCTCATGGGTGCAGCATGCCGCATGCCGCAAGCTGCAAGCTGCAAGCTGCAAGCTGCAAGCTGCAAGCTGCAAGCTGCAAGCTGCGGATACCTTGGACGCAACTCGGGATTGTGGAGATCAGGCTTTCCGCCTTGGCCTCAGCCCGGCCGCGTTGCCGAGGCGAGCAGGAGTTCGTTGGGCCCCAGCCAGCCCTGGTCGCCGCGAAATGGCTCCAACGCCTCCTCCATTTCTCGCCAGGCCGACTCCCTGGCCTTTGCATCCAAGGGCGCGAGGACTTCCATGATCGGTGAACCCGAACTTCGAACGAAGGCGACGTAGGCCGCGGCATCGGGGAGTTCGAAAGGCGCCGCAAGCGTTTCCGCTGTGACCTCGACATAGCCGGCCGCCATCAAAAGACTCGCAAGCCTGCCCGGTGCCGCAAGGCTGAACAGACCGCCCTCGGCATAGGGCGAGACGCTACCAGTCAACCCCCGGTGCTTGCGTGCCACCTTCATCATGGTCGTGATGCAAGGGTTGTTCGCGGGGTCGCCGAACACCAGCGCCACGAAGCGGCCGCCCGGCCGCAGGACCTTGAATGCCGCGGCCAGCGCATTGGCCGGGTTCATGCAGAACATGAGGCCGAGCCTGCACGTCACCGCATCGAAAGGCGCCTCGGCATGAACCGGCTGCTCCGCGTCTGCGACGGCGAAGCGCACATTGGCGAGGCCAGCCGCTTCGATGCGCCCACGCGCGAAGTCCAGGATCTTCGGTGAGATGTCGGTTGCCAACACCTCGCCCGTCGGCCCGACGGCCAGCGCGATGTCCTTCGTCTGGTCGCCCGCACCCGCAGCCAGATCGAGTACGCGTGCACCCGGCTTCAGCCGCGCCTCGGACAGCATCGCTGCGGTTGCGCGCCGCAACCACGCACGGACGATCGGCGTGCTCGTGGCCCAGCCCTCGGCGGCCCGGTCCCAGGCCCTCGCAACCGCGTCCGTCATGCGTCCCCCCGGATGCCCGCGTCGACCAGCAGGGGCGCCCAGACCCGGCGGTCGTCCTCTATCTTCGCGGCCAGTTGTGCGGGCGAGCTTTGCGCCGCCATCATGGCCGCATCCTCGAACCGGCGTGCCAGTCCGGCGCGCGCCACGGCGTTGCCCAGCGCCTCCGACGCCTGCTCCGCGATACGTGCCGGCGTGCCAGCCGGTGCGAAAAAGGCGAACCACTCGCGCATCACCGATCGCGCGTGGCCCTGTTCGGCGAGCGTGGGCACTGCCGGTGAGAACCGGCTGCGCTCACGTCCCGAGGTGCCGAGCAACCGCAGGCGACCGCTGGCGACTTGCGGCAGCAGCAGGCCTTCCGGGAGCACGAGCACGGCAACCTGCCCGCCAAGGAGCGCCGCCATGGCGGGCGGGCCGCCCGGATAGGGAACATGGCGCCAGTCCAGCCCGGCCTGGCCGAACAGCATGACCTCGAGAATGTGCGGCAGGGTGCCCGTGCCCGGCGAGGCTGCGTTGGCTTCGGCGGGATGGCGCCGCATCCACTCGACCAGCATCCGGGTGTCGGCGACCTCCGCGGGCACAGCCTTGCCCACGGCCACGCCCAGATTCATCTCCGCCGCGAGCGACACGGGCACGAGGTCCCGCGCAGGGTCGTAGCCCAGCTTTCCGTACAACGCAGGGTAGAGGCTGGCGATCGCGCCCTGGCCCAGCAGCCAGGTCGAGCCATCGGCCGGCGCCGACTTCAGCGCCTGGACCGCGATCTGGCCTGCCGCACCGGGCCGGTTGTCGACGACGACCTCCTGTGCGAAGACACCGGCAAGTGCCTCGCCGAAGGTGCGCGCAACGATGTCCGGCACGCTGCCTGCCGGACCGGTACACAGGATGCGAAGGCGTTCCTGCTTCGCCGAGGACGCCGTTTGCCCGAAGGAGCCGGAGTTGCAGACGGCCGCAGCCGCTGCGGCGGCACCGGCAATCAGCACGCGGCGCCGCGGCATGCGGCCATTCGTGAATGAGCTTGTCGTCATGGGCGGCCTCGGAATGATGTGGCAACGCCAGCGTAGGCCGGCGTTCCATGGGCCACAAGGCGCGGACTTGCAGAACGGGGCCGCAATAGTGCATAACGGGCGATGCTCGACTGGAACGACCTGAAGTACTTCGTGGCTGTGGCGCGGCACGGCAGCACCCTGGCCGCGGGCCGGGCCCTGGAGGTCGATCAGTCGACGGTGCAGCGACGGCTGACCGCGCTGGAGCGGCACATCGGCCGCGCGCTGGTCCAGCGCCATACCACCGGATACAGGCTCACCGACTTCGGCACCGAGGTACTGGAAGCCGCGCGTGAGGTCGAGCGGGCCGTGGGCGAATTCGAACAGGTGCTGGCCGCCTCGAAGCGCAATGCGGCCGGTGTGATCCGGCTCACCTGCCCGGAGCCGCTCGTGAGTCGGTTGACGCGTTCCGGGCTGCTGGATCGCTTCCATGCGCTGCACCCCGCGCTGCATGTGGAATTCGTGATGAGCGACAAGTACGTCGACCTGCGCACTGGCGAGGCCGACGTCGCGCTGCGTTCAGGCGACACCGACGATGCCGTGCTGGTCGGTCGCAAGGTCGGCGACTCGCTGTGGGCCGTCTATGCGAGCCGCGACTATGTGGCGCGCCACGGCAAGCCTTCATCCATCGAGGAGATCCAGGCACACCCGCTGGCGGGGTTTGAGGAGAGCATGGCGGGCCATCGCGCAAGCCAGTGGCTGCGCGAGGTGGCGCCGGACGCGAACATCGTGGCCCGCAGCGGCAGCGTGCTCGGTCTCCTGCTGTCGGTGAAGGCCGGTGTGGGCATCGGGCCGCTGCCGACAGCGCTTGGGGATTCGGAGGCGGAGCTGGTCCGGGTTCTCGGTCCGATCCCGGCGCTGTCGCGGGACTGGCGGCTCCTCGCGATGCCCGAGATTCGGAAGACGGCCCGCGTCAGCGCATTCTTCGACTTCATTGCAACGGAGATCGAGGCGCTCAAACCGATCATCACTGGCTAAGCACTCCGAGCGCGTCGCTCTTCAACAGGGCGCATCACGGATGGGGCGCTGTCTCGACCGTTTGCTTCTCGCCGGCTTCATTCGCAGGGTTGAAAGCGCTTGCACTCCGCGACGGTGTGGATCGACGTCAAGGTGTTCTCGCCATCGATGTGTTTGGAGGTGAACTTCACCAACGAACCATCAGGGATATCGGCCAGCAGCGAGCGGTCGGGCAGCCTGAATGTCTGCGTTGCGAAGGGAATCTTGGACCTGGGGAGCAGCTTCAAGCGCACATAGAGCTTGCCGCCGGGTTCTTCGTACGAGGACGTCAGACGAGCGCGAGTGAATACCGGGGTCGGCTCGCTGGCTTGCGCAGCGGCGCCGCTCATGACGACGGTGCTCATCATTGCCACGATGGTTCTGCTCAAGGCGCTCGACATCTTTTCTCCTCCAGATATTGGCGGCCCGACCGGTCGTGTTCGGCATTGCCTCTGACCGTCCGGAGTTGGTCGCATTCTGTCTGTCAAATGATAGGCTGCATACGTTCGCCCAGTTCGCGTTTACTGGCAGCGCGGGGCGTACGCATCAAGGACAGGTCAATGAGTAAGGACAGCCGCATCATCGTTTCGCTCGACTTCCCTAACGCCGCATTGGCGGCGGACCTCGTGAAGCAGCTGGGCGCAGCTACTACGTTCTACAAGGTAGGCCTGCAGCTGCTGACGGCGGCAGGACCTTCGGTCGTCCGCGAGCTCGTGGATGCAGGGAAAAGTGTTTTCCTGGACCTCAAGCTGCTGGAAATCCCAAGCTCGGTGGCGGGCGCGGTCACCGCAGCCGGACATCTGGGTGCTTCGATGGTGACTGTGCACGCCTCGGGCGGTTCCGCCGTGCTTTGCTCGGCAGTTCAGGCCGCGAGCCGGTTCCCTCAACTGAAGGTTCTTACGCTCACCGTGATCACCAGCATGAGTGACCAGGATCTGGAAGAAGTAGGCGTCGCCTCGACGGTTCCAGAGCAGGTCGCGCGACTGGGCCGCCTTGCGACCGCGGCCGGTTGCCATGGCGTTGTAGCGTCGCCATTGGAAGCGAGGCTGCTTCGCGAGGTCCTGCCGCCCGGTGCCCTTGTCGTGACGCCAGGCATACAGTTCTCAGGCGATGAACAGAATGACCACGCGCGAGTTGCGACTCCCACGCAGGCAATCGGGGCCGGCGCAACGCACGTGGTCATCGGCCGCCCTGTATCGCGTGCCTTGGATCCCGCAGCCGTGTTCGCGGCCGTGCGCGCTGAACTGGTTGCCGCCCTCCAGCAACGCTGAAGTGGACAGGCTGTTGAGACCGGCACTTCGCCGGAATCGAGGCCGGCCGACAGCCAACTTTTGGCGAGCTGTCGCAAGGCGAAAAGGGTCATGGTGCTTGCCTGGTTCGGCATCCCCGCACTTCAGCGCACGCCCATCGCCCCACGCAGCTTCACCGCAAGCTGCTGCGCCTGCGCAGCCGACCCGATGTTGGTGAACCCCATCAGCAGCCCTTCGTCGCCGAAGCCCGCCGTGCCGCGCGCCGAAAGCGGCTGGCAGTTCAGGCCGGCGAGTTGCGCGCGGCGGGCCAGTTCGGTGTCGCTCTCGCGGCATTTGTCGAAGCGCGCGATCAGGTGCATGCCGCCGCTCTTGAGGTCGATGCGCACTTCGTCGCCAAAGGCCTTCAGCAGCGCGGCCGCGAGCATGCCGCGCCGCCGCGCATAGAGCAGCCGCATCTTCTTCAAGTGGCGCGAGAAGTGGCCGCCCCGCATGAAGTCGGCGACCACCGCCTGCGTGATCTGCGGGCTGCCGTTGGAGCGCGTCAGCGCCGCCTCGCCGAAGGCGGCGCACACCGACTCGGGCGCCACCACGTAGCCCAGCGCCAGCCCCGGATACAGCACCTTCGAGAAGCTGCCCGCGTACAGCACGCGGTCGTGTCCGTCCAGGCTCTTGAGCGCGGGCAGCGGCGGGCCGGCATAACGGTATTCGCCGTCGTAGTCGTCCTCGACGATCCACGCCTTGGACTGCGAGGCCCATTCGAGCAATTGAAGCCTGCGCGCGAGCGACATCGAGACGCCGAGCGGCGCCTGGTGCGACGGCGTGACGACGGCCATGCGCGCATGCGCCGCCTTGCGCATGCCGCGGGCCACGACCATGCCTTCCTCGTCCACCGGCACGGGCACCGTGCGCTGGCCTGTGCTGCGCAGCACGTCCTGCGTGGGCTGATAGCCGGGGTCTTCCACCCACACGGCGTCGCCCTTGTCGAGCAGCGTGTGCGCGATGAGCGCGAGCGATGCGCGATACCCGCCCGTCACGAAGACCTGCGACGGGTGGCACGACACCCCGCGCGACACCAGCAGGTACGCCGCGATGGCCGCGCGCAACGGTGCGTAGCCCGAGGGGTTGCCGTAGAACATGTCCGCCGCGGTGGTCGCCCGGGCGCGGCGTGCGGTCAGGCGCGCCCAGAGCTTGCGCGGAAAGGCGTCGAGCGCGGGAATGCCCAGTTGCAGCGGTGGCGGGGGCTCGGCATCGGCGAGGGCTTCGCGGTCGGCGTGCGGTTCGGCCCGACGGCGCTCGCGCCGCGCCGACCGGTGTGCCGGCAGGGAAGGCGAGACCACGGTGCCCGCCTGTCCCTGCGACGAAAAATAGCCTTCGCCGACGAGCAGGTTGTAGGCCGTCTCGATGGTGCCGCGCGAGACGCCCAGTTCGCTCGCGAGGTCGCGCGCCGACGCGACGCGGTCGCCCGGGTGGAGCACGCCTTGCTCGATGGCCGTCCTGAAGCGCGCGTAGATCTGCCGGTACAGCGGCATCGGCGTGGCGCGGTCGATCTGCAGCAGGGCCGCGGAGGAATTCTTCTCTTTTGTCATGGTCTTGTCGTTTTGGCGAATCTTGCCTCTTTTCGATGGGACATCGGAAACCTAGCATGGCCCCATCGAACAGCCAGCAAGAAGGACATGCGATGAGCGAGAAGATATTCGTGGCGGGTGCGGCCGGTGCCATCGGCACCGCGCTGGTTCCGCTGTTGACCGAGGCAGGCTACGAGGTGTACGGCAGCACCCGCCGCACCGACCGTGCGCGAGCGCTCGAGGCCCAGGGCGTGACGCCGGTCGTCGTCGATGTGTTCGACGCGGCGGCGCTTCGCGCGGCGCTGGTCCGCATAGCGCCCGGCATCGTGGTTCACCAGCTCACCGACTTGCCGCTCGACCTCGATCCGAAGCGGATGCCCGAGGCCTCGCATCGCAACGCCCGCGTGCGCACCGAAGGCACGCGCAACCTCGTGGCCGCGGCGCTGGCCGCCGGCAGCCGCCGGTTGGTGGCACAGAGCATTGCCTGGGCCTATGCGCCGAGGCCCACGCCCCATGTGGAAGACCATCCGCTCGACCTGGAAGCCGAAGGCATTCGCCGCGTCAGCGTCGATGGCGTGGCGGCGCTGGAGCGCAGTGTGCTCGGCGCTGCGGGCATCCAGGGCACGGTGCTGCGCTACGGGCAGATCTACGGGCCGGGCACGTCGACGGCCGTACCCAAGGGGGCGAGTCCGGTCCACGTGGAGGCCGCGGCCTGGGCGGCGGTGATGGCGCTGCGGCATGCGCAGGGCGGCGTCTTCAACATCGCCGAAGACAACCCCGAAGTCAGCAGCGAGAAGGCCAAGCGCGAGCTGGGCTGGCATGCATCGCTGCGGCTGCCCAAGGGCCTGGTGTCATGAGGGCGGCGCGACCTCATCGCCATCAGGTGGGCGCCGGTGTTGCAGCGCTGTCCCTGGTGCTGGCGGCCGGCTGGGCGCTGATACCGCACGGCAGCAAGCGGGAGGCCGTGCAGTGGCTCGACGACGTGTGCAGCAGTGTGAGCCGGCCGATGTTCTCGTCCGCGCCGACGCCCGCAGCATCGAACGAGGCGGCACGGCCCGCAACTTCGTCCAAGGTGATCTCGTGCGAAGCGCTGCCGCATGTGCCCGGCAACTCGGTGACCACGGTCATCGTCGACTTCCCGCCGCTCGCCTATTCGCCGGCGCACCGGCACCCGGGCTCGGTGACCGCGATCATTCTCGAAGGCACGATCCGCTCGCAGTTGGGCGGCGGGCCGGTCGGCACCTACAAGACCGGCGAGACCTTCTTCGAGCCGCCGGGCACGCTGCATGTCTTTGCGGAGAACCCCGACCCGGTGCGGCCGGCGAAGCTGGTGGCGGTGTTCGTGGCGGACGAGAACTGCGGGCCGCTGCTGCTGCCGCCGTGAGCTTTGGCTCAAGGCCCATGCCGCGATCGCATCGCTGGCACTCTGACCTGGGGGCTGAGCGCCCCCCAGAGGGCATGGATTGTTTCCCAATGGTGAACACCGTGGTTCCTTTTGCCAAGGGTTTTTACCTAGATGGCGGCGCACAATTCATCCCATGGACCGGCCGGACAACACGAACAGCTGATCCAGGTGAACAGGCCCCGAGCGAGGTGGCCGCCCCCCGGAGGGACGGTGACCCACCCAAGACCGGTTCGAAATCAACCAAGCAAGAACTTGAACTGAACTGAAGGAAATCCAAATGAACGCCTCGAAGATCCTCTCCGCCGTTGCTGTTGCCCTGATGGCCGTTGCCGGCGCCGCCCACGCCGAAACCTATGAAGGCGTGCATCAACTGACCTCAGCCGCCAGCCGCGCCGACGTCGCCAGCCAGGCCGTGGTTGCCGCGCACAGCGCCAACCCGTACGCCACCGGTGCCAATGCAGGCCCCGCACAAGTGTTCGTTTCGTCGACGAGCCGCGCTGCCGTCCGTGCCGAAGCCGCTGTCGCTGCACGCAGCGAGAACCCGTATGCCGAAGGCGCCTCGTCGCGTGTCGCCCCGGTCCTGGCCAGCGGTGTGGACCGCGCCACGGTGCGTGCCGCAGCCCGCGCTGCCGCTCGCGGCGACGCACTGCCGCTGTAAGCAAGGCTTGCGCCTCGCCCTGACCGGCGGGCAGACGTCAAAAAGCCGGGCCCTGCGAAAGCGGGGCCCGGCTTTTTGCTGGGTGCGGGCTATGGCGAGCTTCGCGACCCCTTGCATAGTGTGAACAGGCCCTAGACGGCGCGCTCTTCGATCGGTCCCACGCGGTCCGGATAGAAGGCCACGTGGTCCTTGATCTGCGAGACCGAATCGTAGGGCGCCTCGTAGGTCCACACCGCATTCACCGAGCGCTCGCCGCCCGCGGGAATGCTGTAGTAGTTGGCTTCACCCTTGTAGGGGCAGTAGGTCGCATGCTGCGTGCGCTCCAGCAGCGACATCTTCACATCCTTGCGCGGGATGTAGTGCACCGTTCCGAAGTGCGACTCGCGCAGCGTCAGTGCTTCGCGCGTGTCGGCGATCACGCAGCCATCGACCGACACCACCACGCGGAGCGGGTTGCGTGCGATGTTGATTGCATGGTCAGGGCCCGGGATCTTGATGGTGCGTTCTTGCGTGGCGAACATGGGCATGCTCCTTCGGTCAGGTCGGGGTGACTGCAAGAAATCGGCGGACGGGCATCTTGCTCTCATGTCGTGACGGTTTGAAGCCCCCTGAAAATCTGCCCATTCCCGGAGTGGTTAAAGGCCCCTGCCTTGCCGTCGGAACGAATACCGAAGTTCCAAATTCGCGGCCTTGGCTGGTCTTTCAGCATCAGGCTTCGGTGAGCCGGAGGCCCAACGAACCCGCAATGACCAGCACGATGCAACCCAGCCGCGCCGCCGAGAGCGCCTCGCCGAAGCACAGCACGCCCATCAGCACCACGCCGACCGAGCCGATGCCGGTCCAGATCGCGTAGGCCGGGCCCAGCGGCAGGAAGCGAAGCGCCTTGGCCAGCAGGAAGATGCTGACGAGCGCCGTCAGCACGCCGAGCATCGAGGGCACGAGCCGCGTCCAGTCGTTCGATTGCTTGAGCGCCGCGGCCATCGCGATCTCGACGAGGCCCGCGGCCAGAAGAAAAATCCATCCCATGAAAGACTCCTTGTTGTGTGGAGGGAAAGGGCGAGACCCGATACTTCCCGCCTGCCCGCCGATCAACAAGTACGCACCTTCCGGTAACCATGGGAATCGAAAAGCCGCCGTCGACAACCCCCGTGCCTGTGGCACGCGAGGCCGAGGCACCGGCCGACGTGTGGAACGCCGGCTGCCCTTCGCGCCGCGTGCTCGAACTCGTCGCCAACAAGTGGGCGCTGCTGGTCATTCCATTGCTGCGCGGCAGGCCGCGGCGCAACAACGAACTGCTGCGCCAGGTCGGCGGCATCTCGCAGAAGATGCTCACGCAGACCCTGCGCGACCTGGAGCTCAACGGGCTCGTGCTGCGCGACGACCGCCAGACGGTGCCGCCGCACGTGGAGTACCGGCTCAGCGCGCTCGGCCTGTCGCTGAGCAAGACGCTGCTCGCGGTGGACCGCTGGGCCGAGTCGAACCATGCGGAGATCGACAGGGCGCAGCGGGAGGCGAGGGCGCGCCTCTAGCTGATGCTGTCCGGCCTCAGAACGGCGAATCGGGGAAGTAGTACTTCGCCGCGTTCTCCTTGGTCACCAGCACCGAAGGAATGATCGTCGTCGCCGGCATCGCGCCGCCTTCCACGCGCGCCTTCGCCGTGAGGTTCATTGCGTCGGCGATCATGCTCGGCGCGTAGGTCACGTCGGCCGAGACGATCTTGTCGCCGTCCATCACCTTCTTGATGTAGCCCTTGGCGCCGGCGCCGCCCACCACCAGCTTCACATCGTCGCGCTTGGCCTGCTCGATGGCCTTCTGCACGCCCACGGCCATGTCGTCGTCCGAGGCCCACACCGCATCGATCTGCTTGAAGCGCGTGAGGTAGTCCTGCATGACCTTGAACGCGTCGTCGCGGTTCCAGTTGCCGTGCTTGGCATCGAGCACCTTGATGCCGGGGTTGGCCTTCATCACTTCGTTGAAGGCATCGACGCGCTGGTTGTCGATGACGGTCGGAATGCCGCGCAGGATGACGACGTTGCCCTTGCCGCCCATCGTCTTGGCCATGTACTCGCCCGCCACCTTGCCGAAGCCCGGGTTGTCGCCGGCCACGTAGGCGCTCTGTGCGCTCGGGTCGGTGAGGCCCCGGTCGACCACGGTGACGAACACGCCCTTGGCCTTGACCTGCGCCACCGGCTTGGTCAGCGGCGCCGACTCGAAGGGCAGGATGACCAGCGTGTCGATCTTGTTGACCGTCTGCAGGTCCTGCACCTGGTTGGCCTGCTCGGTGGCCGAGCCCGCGGTCTTCACGAAGACCTTGATGCCGGGGTACTGCTTCTCCAGTTCGGCCTTGGTGCGGTTGGCCCAGTAGACGACGCCGCCGGTCCAGCCGTGCGTGGCGGCGGGTACCGAGACGCCCATCACCGTGGCCTTGTTCTGGGCCAGTGCGGGCATGCTCGCAAGCGCACATGCGGCCAGTGCGATGCCGGTAAAGATTCTTCTGCTTGTCATGGTCTCTGTCTCCTTCGTTGTAAAGCTCGTTGGGTTATTTCGCCGTGGTCGTCTCAAGGCCCAGCATCCGGCGAAGCTGCTGGGTATCGGTCTCGGCGCCCGCGAAGTCGTCGAAGGCTTTCTCGGTCGTGCGGATGATGTGGCGGCGGATGAATTCCGCGCCCTCGGCCGCGCCGTCCTCGGGATGCTTCAGGCAGCACTCCCACTCGAGCACGGCCCAACTGTCGTAGTTGTATTGCGCCATCTTCGAGAAGATGGCGCCGAAGTCGATCTGCCCGTCGCCCAGCGACCGGAAGCGCCCCGCGCGATTCACCCACGGCTGGAAGCCCGAGTACACGCCCTGGCGGCCCGTGGGGCGGAACTCCGCATCCTTGATGTGCAGCGCCTTGATGCGCGAGTGGTAGATGTCGATGAACTCGAGGTAGTCGAGCTGCTGCAGCAGGAAGTGCGACGGGTCGTAGTTGATGCAGCAGCGCGGATGGTTGTTCACGCGCTCGAGCAGCATCTCGAAGGTCACGCCGTCGAACAGGTCCTCGCCCGGATGCAGCTCGAAGCAGACGTTGCAGTCGGCGTCTTCGAAGGCATCGAAGATCGGGCGCCAGCGCTTGGCGAGTTCGTCGAACGCGGCTTCGATCAATCCAGCGGGACGTGGCGGCCACGGATAGAGGTACGGCCACGCCAGCGCCCCCGGAAAACTCACGTTGCTCTTGAGGCCCAGGTGGCGCGAGGCCTTGGCCGAGAACAGCATCTGCTCCACCGCCCACGCCTGCCGCGCCACCGGGTTGCGCCGCAAGGCCTCGGGCGCGAAGCCGTCGAAGGCCTCGTCGTAGGCCGGATGCACCGCCACGAGCTGGCCCTGCAGGTGCGTGCCGAGCTCGGTGATCTCCACGCCGTTCTCCCGCGCCACGCCGGCCACTTCGTCGCAGTAGGTCTTGGATTCGGCGGCCTTCTTCAGGTCGAAGATGCGCGCGTCCCACGAGGGGATCTGCACTCCCTTGAAGCCGAGCCCGCCGGCCCAGCGGGTGATCGCGTCCCATGAGTCGAAGGGCGCGGTGTCGCTGGCGAACTGCGCGAGATAGATGCCCGGGCCCTTGATGTTGCTTGCCATGTGCCGACGCTCCTGCAAAAAGTTCAGGGAAAGAAGGGCAGCACCGCCGCATTCACGGCAGGTTGTCCTTCAGGTAGATGTCGATGCGGATGCGCTCCTGGTCCGGGTGCACCGGCTCGCGCGTGAGCCGGGAAAGGGCCAGGCGCAGCGCGGAGCGAACCTCGTGGCCCGCGTCCTGGTTGATGACCGCGGCCATCGTGCCGTCGAGCAGGTCGGCGCGGGAGGCCGGCGTGAGCTCATGGCCCACGAAGACGGTCTTTCCCGCGCGGCCGCGCGCCTTGAGCGTGGCCGAGATGCCCGGGTTTCCCGCGCCCACGCTGTAGATCGCCACCAGCTTCGGGTGCGCGGCCAGGAGGCGCGCCGAGAGCTGCCGTGTCAGCTTGGGGTCGTCCTTGCCCTCCATCGGCGGCAGTACCTTCAGGCCCGGGTATTCCGCCGCCATCACCTGGCTGAAGCCCAGGCTGCGCTCGGCATGGTCGCGCAGCGAGAGGCTGCCCACGATCACGCCGACCTCGCCCTTCGCCCCGCCGCAGAAGCGGCCCACCAGCGTGCCCGCGGTGCGGCCGGCCGCCATGTTGTCGATGCCCACGAAATGCTGGCGTCGCGACTTGGGCACATCCGACACCAGCGTGATGACCCCGATGCCATCGCCCACCAGCTTGTCGATGGCCGACTGCACCAGCGGATGGTCGAGCGCCATCACCACTGCCGTATCGCATTTGCCGCGCAGCGAGAGGATGCGGCGCGCCAGGCGCTGCGGCTCGAAGACGTCGACCTGGTGCGTCTGCGCAGTCACGCGGTGGTCTTCCATCCAGCCGTCGCTGCCGGCGATCTGCTCGCGCAGCATCTCCACGAAGATGTTGGTGCCCGAGGGCAGCAGGAAGCTCACGCGGTGCGGATGCGGCCGCGCGAGCCGGGCAGCCGCGGGGTCAGGCCGGTAGTTCAGCCGCGCGACGGCTTCGTTCACCTGCGCGATGGAGCGCGCATGCACGCCGGCGCGCTTGTTGAGCACCCGGTCCACGGTGGCCAGGCTGACGTCGGCTTCCCGTGCCACGTCGCTGAGGGTGGCCCGTCCGTTTTGCAGGGGATTTCGCTGGCGGCTGGAGGGCATGGTGCGGATTTTGAGGTACGTACCTCATTTTGACGTGGGGGGAAACCCGGCAGGGGATTTCGGCGTGTGCCTGGCTCCTTTTCCCGGCAGGGGAGGTGCAGGGCGGGAAGCCTTTTTTGACGATACTTCGGTCGTCACACCCAGATCCAGGAAAAAAACCATGGCCGATTATCCCCACGACATCTACACGGAACCCGAACCCGATCCGTACACGCTGGCCAACCTCGGCCCGCTCACCGGCCTCGCCGGCATCTGGGCCAGTTCGTCAGGCCACGACGTGGCGCCGGGGGCGGAGGGCGACGAGTTGGAGGCTTATGTCGAGCACGCGGAGTTCCAGCCCATCGACGCGCAGACCAACGGGCCGCAGATCCTGTACGGGCTGCGTTACCACGTGCGCATCGTCAAGCCCGACGACGTCGAGAGCTTTCACGACCAGGTCGGCTACTGGCTCTGGGAGCCCGCCACCGGCACGGTGATCCAGACGCTGACGATTCCCCGCGGGCAGGCCGTGATGGCCATGGGGCACGCGGCACCCGATGCGAAATCGTTCAAGCTCGAGGCGGTGCGCGGCGCGGCGACCAACGGCATCCTGTCGAACCCGTTCCTGGAGCATGCGTTCAAGACGCTGCGCTACGACATCTCCGTGACGATTCACGACAACGCCAGCTGGTCGTACGAGCAGGTCACGCTGCTCGATGTGCTCGGCAAGCCCGAGCCGTTCCGACACACCGACCGCAACACGCTGCACAAGATCGGCGAGCCCACTCCCAACCCGACCGCGCGCGCCGCGCTGGCCCAGGCACTGGCCGCATCCACGGCCGCATGAAACTTCGCCGGGCGCCGCCCGGTGGCGCCGAATTCCAATAACCTCCGGGCATGGACCTGAAGCAACTGGAGTACTTCATTCGCGTGGCCGAGCTCGGCAGCTTCACCCGTGCATCGATCGTGATCGACATTGCCCAGCCGGCACTGAGCCGCCAGGTGCGCCGGCTGGAGGTCGAATTGCGGCAGAACCTGCTGGTGCGCAACGGGCGCGGCGTGGTGGTCACCGATGCGGGCAAGCGCCTGCTGGAGCACGGCCGCGGCATCCTGCACCAGGTCGAACGCGCAACGGAAGACATGAACCGTTCGCGCGAGGCGCTGGCCGGCCGTGTCGCCGTGGGCCTGCCGCCCAGTGTGGCCGGCGTGCTCACCGTGCCGCTGGTGCGTGCCGCGCGCGAGCGCCTGCCGGAGGCGGCGCTCTCCATTACCGAGAACCTTTCAACCGCGATGCAGGAGTCGATCGTCACCGGCCGGCTCGATGTGGCGCTGCTCTACAACCCGCAGCCGTCGTCCGACGTGGACAGCGAAACGGTGCTGGAGGAAGACCTGTTCCTGGTCAGCGCCGCCAAGGGCACCGGCCCCACGCGCCGCGGTGCGCCGTTGCCGCTGCGCCAGCTGGCAGACCAGCCGCTGGTGATTCCCACCCGGCCCAACGCGATCCGCATGCTGGTGGAGGCCGAACTGGCCGCCATCGGCCGGCGCCCGCAGATCGCGCTGGAGATCGACGGCGTGCCCGCCATCCTGGCGCTGGTGGCCGACGGCGCGGGCCATGCCGTGCTGTCGCGCAACGCGGTCGCCAACGCGGGCCGGCTGCAGCGCTATGCCATCCGCCCCATCGTGGAGCCCAGCCTGCGTACGCGGCTGGCGCTGGCCGCGAGTTCGCAGCGCCCGGTCACGCGCACGCAGCGCGCCATGGGCGAGTTGCTGCGGGAGCTCGTGCAGCAGCACCTGGCCGGGCGCGCCGAAGCTCAGAAGCGGTGACGCATGCCGACGCCCAGACTGCCCCGGCCGTCGAAGCCCGTCAGCTTGTCGCGCATGTAGACGGCGTAGAGGTCGGTGCGCTTCGAGAGAAAGTGGTCATAGCCCACCGACCACGTCGTGCGATGCGTTTCGGTGGCGGGCTGCACCTTGCGGTCTGTGCGCGCGACCGATGCGAGAAAGCGGCCCGCACCCACCGGAACGGCCGCGCCCAGTTGCGCCGTGTCGGCCGTGGTGCGGATGTCGGGCGTGCGGGTGCGCTGCAACTGGCCGTAGAGCTGCACCACCTTGAAGTCGTAGGAGGCGCCGACGAGCGCAGCCTCCTGCCGCTGGATGGTCGTGGTGAAGCCCGGCCCCGTCTGCGCCTGCTGCACTGAAACGACCGCGGCAAACGGGCCCGCCGCGTAGTTGAGCGTGAGGTTCAGGTTGTGCACGCCGCTGCGGTTCGTCACCTCGCCCATGCTGTAGAGCACGCTGGCGCGCAGGCCGGCGAAGGTCGGCGAGGTGTACTGCAGCGCGTTGCTCCATACGCTGTCGCCGAGCACCGCGCGGTTGTACGTCGGCTGCCATGTGTGCAGCATGACGGGCGAGAACTGCAGCGAGGTGCCGAACGGGTTGAACGCGCCGCTGGCCACGAACATCGGATTGGTCTGCCGCCCCAGCGCCACCTGGCCGAAGCCGCCCGCGAGCCCGACCCATGCATTGCGCGAGAAGTACGGATCGGTGCTGTTGCGCCCGAAGGTGCCGCTGTCGACCTGGAAGAAGCTCTCCAGCGCGAACTGCGCCTGCAGCCCGTCGCCCAGGCTCTCGGCGCCACGGATGCCCCAGAACGACGTGGTCATGCCGCCGCTGTTGAGCACCTTGGTGCGGCCGGGGTCGTCGCTGCGTTTCATCGAGCCGGCGAAGGCGTCGATCAGGCCGTAGACCTGCGCGCTCGCTGCGGGCGCATCGGCTTGCGCCCACGCGGCGTGTGCCGCGCTGCAGAGGGCGAGGGTGGGTAGCAGTCGTTTCATGGGTTGTCTCCTCGTCGGTTGTTCTTTGAAAGCAAAGGGCGCGGGCGCACCGCGCCGCACGCCATGGCGCTGCCACGGCGGGGGGCTGTATCGGTGGAGGAGCGCGGCGGCGCTCAGTCGTACCAGTAGAGGCGCGTCGGGTTGTCGACCAGCAGCTTCTGCAACTGCACTGCGTCGTCGGCGAACAGCGGCAGCAGGTCGACCAGTTTTCCGTCGTCGGGCATCTCGCGCACGTTGGGATGCGGCCAGTCGGTGCCCCACAGCACGCGGTCGGGGGCGGCGGCGATCAGCTGGCGCGCGAAGGGCACGGCATCCGCATATGGCTGGCCTTGCGTGGAGAGCGTGTGCGAAATGCGCTCCGCACCGCTCACCTTGACCCATGCGCGCTCGTCGCGCATCAGGTCCAGCATCATGGCGCAGGCCTGCTGGCCGAGACCGTGCTCGACCATCGTGCGGCCCATGTGGTCGATGACGAAGGGCACGGGCAGCGTGTCCAGGAACGCGCGGTAGGTGACGAGGTCTTCCGCATCCAGGTGCAGCACCAGGTGCCAGCCCAGCGGCTCGATGCGTTCGGCCATGCGCAGCACCGTCGGCAGGTCGGGCGCGCCGCCCAGGTGCTGCACGAAGTTGAAGCGCACCGAGCGCACGCCGGCCTTGTGCAGCGCGGCCAGTTCGGCATCGCTCACGCCCGCGCCCACCATCGCGACGCCGCGGTAAGCGTCGGGCGATTGCGCGATGGCGTCGAGCATCGCGCGGTTGTCGTGGCCGTGCACGCTGGCCTGCACCAGCACGACGCGCTCGATGCCCAGCAGTTCATGCAGCGCGCGCAGCCTGGCGGCGGGCGCATCGGGCGGCGTGTAGCGGCGGTTGTCCGAATACGGAAACACGTCGCCGGGGCCGAACACATGGCAATGCGCGTCGCATGCGCCGGCGGGCAGGCGGAACACAGGCGCGCTCGGGCGGGGGTGGGGAGGGGCGATGGTTTTCATGGCGAGGTTCACTGCTTGGGGATGCCTGCGCGCTGGATCACGGCCGACCAGCGCTTGATTTCGCTCTCGAGCAGCCGCCCCTGTTCCTGCGGCGTGCTGCCGCGTGGCTCCACGCCCAGGTTCTGCAGCCGCTTCTTCACTTCGGGCGAGGCCAGTGCGGCCAGCGCTTCGGTGTTCAGCCGCGCAATCACCTCGGCGGGCGTGCCCGCAGGCGCGGCCAGCGCGTTCCACGAGGCGACCTGGAAACCGGGCGTGCCGCTCTCCGCGACGGTCGGCACATCGGGCAGCCCGATCGCGCGCTTTTCGCCCATCACGGCCAGCGCGCGCAGCGCCTTGCCTTCGATCTGCGAGAGCACGGGCGGAAGAATTTCCACCGCCACATCGACCTGGTTGCCGCGCAGCGCGGTCACCACTGCCGGTGTGCCGTTGAAGGGCACGACCTGTGCATCGATGCCGAGCGATGTCTTGAGGAGTTCACCCGCCAGGTGCTGCGTGCTGCCGACGTTGATGGTGCCGATGTTCAGCTTGCCCGGGTTCGCCTTGGCGTGGGCCACCAGCTCCGCCAGCGTCTTGAAGTTGCCGTTGCCCGGCGCGAGGATCGCCATGTCGAAGTAGCCGAGCATCGAGATCGGCGCAAAGTCCTTCACCGTGTCGTAGGGCAGCGACTTGAACAGGCCCACGCTCACCGCGTTGGCGTTGGACATCAGGAGCAGCGTGTGCCCATCGGCCGGCGCCTTGGCCACGGTGTCCGATGCCACCACGCCGCCCGCGCCGGGCTTGTTGTCGACCACGATGCTCTGGCCCATCGACTCCGACATCTTCTGCGCCACGCTGCGCGCGACCAGGTCGGCCACGCCGCCCGCGCCGAAAGGCACGACCAGGCGGATGGGGCGGGAAGACAGCGGGCGGGGCGGTGCGGCAAAGGCGCTGCGGCTGGCAGCAAGGGTCAGCATCAGGCCGACGAAGCTGCGGCGGGAATGTCTCATGTGTCTCCTGGGAGGTGGTGTGCGGTCTGGTGCCGCGATGCCCGCACTATTCCCGCTGCGCCGCCGCGCAGCAATATCGTGTTCGCACTGGGAGATATAGCGCGCCGGCATGGCACGCCGCGCCCGCCGCAGATTCAGTCCAGCTGCAGCGACCCCAGCCGCGCGACCACCAGGTCGTGCAGCGTCTGCGCCGCCACCGACAGGCTGCCCTCGCGCCGCTGCACCAGGTACAGCGTGCGCGTGAGCGCCGGCAGGGGCAGCGGCCGCGTCACCAGCGTCTCGCGACGGAAGTGAAAGAGCGTGAGCGCCGGCACCACGCTGATGCCGAGCCCCGCCTCCACGAGGCCCATCACCGTGGCCAGGTGCTCCACCTCGAACACCGCATTCAGCCGCAGCGGATGCAGCGCCACGTCGAGCGCCTGCCGCACGCTGCTGTTGCGCGCCATCTGGATGAAGGGCCAGGGCGCGATCTTCTTGACGGTGAGCCGCGCCTCGTGCGCGAGCGGATGGTCGGCGCGGCACACCAGGTGAAAGCGGTCGGTGCAGAGCTCGCGCGCGCGCAGGTCGCTGTCGGCCGCCGCGCCCGAAGCCGCGAGCGCGAAGTCGGCCTGGCCGCTGCGCACCAGCGCCACGCAGGCGTCCGACAGCGCATCGTCCAGGTCGATGCGGATGCCGGGCCATGCCTGCATGAACTCCGCGAACACCGCGGGCAGCCAGCCCGCGGCGAGTGAGGGCAGGGCGGCGATGCGCACCCGGCCCTTGCGGCGCTCCACATGGTCGGCCAGGTCGCCCATCGCGCTGCCCATGTCGTCGAGCAGGCGCCGCGCCGAGCCTTCGAAGAGCCGGCCCTCGGGCGTGAGCTGCACGCTGCGCGTGTCGCGGTCGAACAGGCGCGTGCCGATGGCGTCTTCGAGCGTGCGGATCAGCGCGCTGAACGCGGGCTGCGAGAGATGGCTGGTCTGCGCCGCCCGCGTGAAGTTGCGGTGCTCGGCCAGTGCGAGAAAGGCGCGCAGCTGCCGCGTGGAGAGGTCGGGCGTCTTCTTCATGTCTCCGCGCATCCTTGTTATTTGAAATGCAGATCAATTGATCCGGATTTTCGATTTTACGGATCGCAGCCATTTGCCTACATTGGCCTTCGATGAATGCCCAATCACTGCCCCCTTTGCTGATCGGCTGCGCGGCTGGTTTCTCCGGCGACCGCACCGATGCGGCGGGGCCGGTGATCGAGACGCTGATCGCGCGGCTTGCCGATGGGCCCGCCGGGCAGCGCGCCTTTCTGATCTTCGAGACGCTGGCCGAGCGCACGCTGGCACTCGCCCAGCTTCGTCGCCGTGACAACCCCGAGGCTGGCTACGAGCCGCTGCTCGATGCCATGCTGCGACCGGTGCTCGCGCGTTGCCTTGCACATGGCATACGCATCGTGAGCAACTTCGGCGCAGCCAACCCGCGTGCCGCGGCGCGCCATATCGCCCGCATGGCGCGCGAGCTGGGTGCGGATGCGCCACGCATCGCGGTGGTGGAGGGCGATGACCTCTCGGGCGAAGAGCACCGCGCGCTGTTGAAAGACGCCCTCGGCGCGCAGGTCGAAGGCTTGCGCGTTGTCAGCGCCAATGCGTACATCGGCGCGGAGCCCATCGCCGCCGCGCTTGATGCGGGCGCGCAGATCGTCGTGTGCGGCCGCGTGGCCGACCCGTCGCTCACGGTCGGTCCGGCCATGTCGGATTTCGGCTGGCGCGCCGACGATTGGCACCGCCTCGGCCGTGCCACCATGGCGGGCCACCTGCTCGAATGCGGCGCGCAGGTCTGCGGCGGCTACTTCGCCGACCCCGGCTACAAGGACGTGCCCGGCCTCGAAGCAGTCGGCTTTCCGATTGCCGAGATCGACGCCGATGGCCACTGCACCATCGGCAAGGCCGACAACACCGGCGGCCTCGTGAGCGAAGCCACGGTGAAGGAACAACTGCTGTACGAAGTGCACGACCCGAGCGCCTACCTCACGCCCGACGTGGTCGCCGACATCGCGGATGCCGAGGTGCACGCGCTGCCCGGCAAGGACCGCGTCGAACTCTCCGGTGTGCGCGGCCACGCACGGCCGAGCCACTACAAGGTCAACGTCTGCCACGAAGGCGGCTGGCTGGCCGAGGGCGAAATCTCCTACGCAGGGCCACGCGCCGAAGCCCGCGCCCGGCTTGCGGCGGACGTGCTGCGCAAGCGGCTCGACGGCCTCGCATTGCGCGTCGACCTGATCGGCGCGCTGAGCATCCTCGGCGACGACGCCGGCCGCGCATTGGCAGACACGCCCGATACGGGCCTGCGCGACGTGCGCCTGCGCGTCGCGGCCACGCACGAAGACCGCGCACAGGCCGAACGCCTGGCACGCGAAGTGATGGCGCTCTACACCTGCGGCCCCGCGGGCGGCGGCGGGGTGCGCACGGCGCTCACGCCTCGCCTCAACACGCTCTCATGCCTGCTGCCGCGCGAATCGGTGCCTGTGCGCTTCGAATTGATGAATGCGGAGGACCTGGTATGAGCGGCGTGTTGGTATTGGCTCCTTCTCCCGCTTGCGGGAGAAGGCGGGGGATGAGAGAGCATGCACAGGCCCCGGCAGTCACCCTCACCCCAACCCTCTCCCGCAAGCGGGAGAGGGAGCAAGGCCGCGTATGAACGACCTGACGCCAGGGCTCGATCCGCTCATCGAAGTCCCTCTTTACCGCGCCGCCCACGGCCGCACCGGCGACAAGGGCGACCGTTCCAACATCAGCGTCATCGCCTGGCGCGCCGAGTTCTATCCGCTGCTGCTCGAGCAGCTCACGCCCGAGCGCGTGGCCGCGCAGTTCCGCCACCGCGCGCCATCGAACGTGCAGCGCTTCGTGCTGCCCAAACTGCATGCGATGAATTTCGTGCTCGATGCGGTGCTCGACGGTGGCGTGAACGATGCGCTGAACCTCGATGCGCATGGCAAGGCGCTCTCGTTCCTGCTGCTCGACATGCCGATCCAGATACCGCGCGCGCTTGAACCGTTGCTTGCAGGGCCATAGCGGCGCCGCTCCACTTTTCCTACTCATCCATCCGGAGACAAAACAATGAAACGATTTCCTCTAGTCGCAGCGACCGCGGCACTCGCGCTGGCCCCGCTGCTGGGCCACGCGCAGGCCTTCCCCGAAAAGTCGATCACCTTCGTCGTGCCCTTCGCGGCCGGCACCGCCACCGACCAGATCGCGCGCGCGCTCGGCAACAGCATCACGGCGGAAACAAAGCAGGCCGTCATCATCGACAACAAGGCCGGCGCGAGCGGCTTCATCGCCTCGCAGAACGTGGCCAAGGCACCGGCCGATGGCTACACCGTGCTCATCACCACCAACACCACGCACGCGGCCAACGAGCACCTGTTCAAGAAGCTGCCCTACGACCCGGTGAAAGACTTCGCGCCCATCGCCGCGCTCGGCAAGGGCGGGCAGATCATGGTGGTGAACCCGTCGTTCCCTGCGAAGACCGTGGCCGAGTTCGTTGCGCTTGCGAAGAAGGAGCCGGGCAAGTACAGCTTCGGAAGCGGCAGCTCGTCGAGCCGCATGGCGGGTGAGCTGCTGCAGCAGATGGCCGACATCAAGCTGCTGCATGTGCCCTACAAGAGCAACACGCTGGCCGTGACCGACCTGCTCGGCGGGCAGATCCACATGATGATCACCGACACCGCCACGGGCTTGCCGCAAGTGAAGGGCGGCAAGCTGCGCGCGCTGGGCATGTCCAGCGCCAGCCGCTCGCCGCTCGCACCCGACGTGCCCACCATTTCCGAGGCCGGCGTGAAGGGCTACGAGATGGGCTACTGGTTCGCCGCTTATGCCCCCGCGAAGACGCCGCCCGCCGTCGTCAAGCGCCTGAACGAGCTGCTCGTGAAGGCCGCGAAGAGCGAGTCGGCGAAGACCGGCTTCTACGAACCCACCGGCACCGAGGTGTTCACCACCTCGCCCGAGGAACTGGCCAGGTTCCAAGCCGGCGAATCGCAGAAGTGGGGCCGCATCGTGAAGGCGGCCGGCATCGAAGCCGAGTGACCTGCGCGCCGTAGCGGAGATCGGCGCCGCGCGAATACAGGACACCACAAAGGAGACAAACCATGAAACGCTGGAGCCTTGCGGCTGCCACGGTGGCTTCGGCCGCCCTTTTTCTGAGTGCCTGCAGCGGTAGCGGCGGTGGAGGTGGGGGCTTCGTGCTGCCGCCCGTCGCCGGCACGCCGCCACCAACCACGCAACCCCCGGCCGCCACCGCGCCGAAATTCAAGCTCGCCATCGCCAAGACCGAGGACGTGCCCGGCACCTTCGGCACCGCGGGCACCTACGAGAAGATCAGCGGCACCTTCACCGGCGAGGTCGACCCGAAGGACGCGCGCAACGCGATCATTCAAGACCTGCAGCTCGCACCGCTCAACGCCAACGGCAAGGTCGAGTACAGCTCGGACTTCGTGCTCTTCAAGCCCAAGGACATGAGCAAGGCCAGCGGCGTGCTGCGCTACGACGCGCCGAACCGCGGCAACATCGTGAACCTCGATCCGTACTTCGCCTCGCGCGGCTACGTGTTCCTCACGGCCGCATGGCAGGGCGACGTGCCCGCGGCCGCCGGCAAGCTCACGCTGAATGTGCCGGTCGCGAAGAATGCCGATGGCAGCAGCATCACCGGCACCTACCGCGCCGAACTGCTGCCCACCACCGCGACGAACGATTCGCTGCCGCTGCCCGGCGGCCCGTTCAACGCCGCGATGCAGGCCTACGCGACCGCGAGCCTGGACAACACAAGGCCCGGCTACGTGCTCACGCGCCGCATCAACGAAGGCGATGCGCGCCAGCTCATTCCCGCGAGCGAGTGGAAGTTCGCAAAATGCGGCGCAGGTACGCCGTTCCCCGGCACACCCGACGAGACCAACGTGTGCCTCAAGGACAAATGGGACCCGGCCTACATGTACGAGCTGGTCTACATCGCGAAGGACCCGAAGGTCATGGGCCTCGGCCTTGCCGCGCTGCGCGACATGATCACTTTCTTCCATCGTGACGCGAGCGATGCGGCAGGCACGGCCAACCCCGTAGCCGCGGCCATCAGGAACACCATCGCATCGGGCGTCTCGCAATGCGGCAACTTCATGAAGACCTTCGTGCACCTGGGCTTCAACGAGGACCGGGCGGGCCAGAAGGTGTTCGACGGCGTGTTCGCGCAGATCGCCGCGCGGCAGACCAACATCAACATGCGCTTCTCCATTCCCGGTGGCGGCGGCGGCGTGCGCACTGACCACACGGCCTTCGGCCAGGCCGGCACGCGCGGCCTCTCGAAGGACTATGTGGACGACGTGGCCCAGCGCCGCGGCGGCATCCTCTCGCGCTGCGAGGCGAGCGGCACCTGCCCCAAGCTCTTCATCGGCTTCAGCGGCACGGAGTTCTATGTGCTGCAGGGCTCGCCGCTGCTCACCGATGCATGGGGCACCACCGACCTCGTGCAGCCGGCCAATGCGCGCATCTACTACTACGCGAGCACGCACCACTTGTTGGGCCTTGCATCGTTGCCGGGCGCGAGCGCCGGCGCGCTCTACACGACCAATGCGAACACCAGCGTCATACCCGTCGTGCGCGCCCTGTACCAGAACCTCGAGGACTGGGTCGTGAAGGGAACGACGCCACCCGACAGCCAGGTGCCCAGGCTCGCCGACGCCACGCTGGTGCGCCCGCCGCAGGTCAAGTTCCCGGCCATTCCGGGTGCGAACTACACGGGCCTGGTCAACACCTACTCGCTGCTCGACTGGGGCCCCGGCTACCGCCCGCAGGACGAGACCGGCATCGCCACCCAGGTGCCGCCTGCGTACCTGGGCCGCGACTACGCGATCCTCGTGCCGCAGGTGGATGCGGACGGCAACGACATCGCCGGCATCCGCAGCCTCGACGTGGCCGTGCCCGTGGGCACCAACACCGGCTGGAACTACACGAACAAGCCGGCCACCATCGACCAGGCGGGGCTCTTCGGTTCGTATTTCCCGTTCGTGAAGACGGTCGCGCTGCGCGCCGGCACGACCGACCCAAGGCTCTCTCTGCAGGAGCGCTACACCGACCAGGCCGGCTACGTCGCAGCCGTGACCAGCGCGGCCAACGACCTGGTGGCCAAGCGCTTCATGCTGCGCGTCGATGCCGATGCGGCCATTGCGAACGCATCGGCCAACCCCGTGCTGCCCTGATCGTCAATCGGCCACGTGCGCCGCGAACCCGGTGCGGCCCGGCGCCACGTCGGGCCGCAGGGTGAGGGCGGGGATCTCGTAGTCGCCCGCGTTCTGCGGCCGGAACGCGATCGGCGCTGTCGTCCACAGCGCATCGAGCCGGTCGCCGAGTTCCACGGTGATGCGCGCGTAGGCGGCATCGTCGACCTTGCCCGTGCGGTAGACCACGAAGGGCGGCAGCACATCGAAGCCCGGGTAGTAGAGGATGCCGTGGTGAATGGGGAACAGCAGCTCGTCCATCGGCCCGTTGATGCCGCGCGGGCTGTAGTGCGGCGCCCAGCCGCCGGTGGTGAGCACCAGCATTGCGCGCTTGCCTGCCATCACGCCCTGGCCGAAGCGGTCGCCCCAGTGCGTGTCGGAGTGCTCGCCCACGCCGTAGGCAAATCCGTAGGCATACACCCGCTCGACCCAGCCCTTGAGGATGGCGGGCATCGAATACCACCAGAGCGGAAACTGGAAGATCACCGCATCGGCCCACAACAGCTTGGCCTGCTCGCCCGCGATGTCGTCGGGCTGCGTGCCGGCCTCGAAGGCGCGCTGCGAATCGAGCACCGGATCGAAGTGCGCGCCGGGCTCGAGGTGGCTGAAGTCGGCCGCATCGAGCGGCGCCTTCCATTGCATCGCGTAGAGATCGGACACGCGCACTTCGTGCCCCGATTGCGTGAGGCGCTCCACCATGAAGTTTTTCAGCGAGCCGTTGAGCGAGCGGGCTTCGGGATGGGCGTGGACGAGGAGGACTTTCACTTGGAATCAACCTGTGGAATGAAGAACATGCACGCAGGTTAGGAGCGGTGGCGATATATTGGAAATGAATAGTTCGAATTCCAGCCATTGCCATGAACAATTTCAGCCGTCTCGATCTCAACCTGCTCGTCACGCTCGACGTGCTGCTCACGGAGCGCAACGTCACCCGGGCCGCCGAGCGGCTGAACCTTTCGCAGCCCTCGGTGAGCGTGCAGCTCGCCAAGCTGCGCGAGGCCTTCGCCGACCCGCTGCTGGTGCCCGCGCAACGCGGCATGCGGCCGACCGCGCGCGCCGAGGAACTGCGTGAGCCGCTGCGCGAAGCGCTGGAGTCATTGGGCCGCGCGGTGGCGCCGACCAAGCCCTTCGATCCCGCAGAGGCCACCACCACCTGGCGCGTGGCCGCAGCCGACTATGCCGAGTCGGCCATCCTGCTGCCTGGGCTGGCCGGCTTGCGCATGGCGGCGCCGAACACGCGGCTGGCCGTGGTGGAGGCGGTGCCGTCGCGCATGGCGCGGCAGCTGGAGCATGGCGAGATCGATCTGTTCTTTCACACGAGCGTGGGGGCTCCGCCTGGATTGCATCGGCGGGTGCTGTTCAACGAGCGCTATGTGCTGGCGGGGAGGGCGGGGCATCCGCGGCTGAAGCGGCGGCCGACGCTCGCGCAGTTCTGTGCGCTGGAGCATGTGGTGGTGTCGCCAGCCGGTGGCGGGTTCACCGGGCCGACGGACGAGGCGCTGGCGCAGATGGGCTTGTCGCGGCGCGTGGCGCTGTCGGTGCCGCACTTTCTTTTCATGATGTCGGTGCTGGCCGAGACCGACATGGTGGCGATGCTGCCCGAGCGGCTCGCGCGTGGCGCACCGGGGCTACGCGTGGTGGAGGCGCCGCTGGAAGTGCCGGGGTATGAGATGGCGATGCTGTGGCATGAGCGGCGGCATCGGGATGCGGGGCATCGGTGGGTGAGGGAGTGGATTGCGGGGAGTGTGGAGGGTTGAGGTGATTTCGATCCGCTGTGGAGACAGCTCTTGAGCGAATACCGCAACGAACAGGAGGCTGAGCTTTTTCACTGGTGTGCCCCTATGGGATCCAGTGCGGACTTCCACGCATAAGATGCGAGGATCGGGGGCCAAGCCTCGGAGTGTCATTCATGCCAAGCGAACTCACGCCAGTAAAGCCGGTTGCTCTCCCCACGCAGTCTGCCGTCGCTACCATTTATGAATCAATGAACCTCGCAGACGCATTTGCGGTTCAGCTTCCCTTTGGCACCTCAAGCGATCCGGATGTCCTGTGGCGGTTTCTCATTGCGCAGCAGCCATCCTGGATCGGATGGCTCACCAACATCCGGGATGCAATCGTTGCATCCTTTGGTCTGAAGACCGCCAAGCACCTCGCGACGCTCTCCAGCGAAGCCGACGCCGACCGCATTGGTATCTTCAAGGTCTACGCCAGAAGCGCAACCGAGATCGTCCTGGGCGAGGACGACAAGCATCTTGATTTCAGACTGTCGGTACTCCACACGCCCGACTTGTCTCCAACACTCGGTGGACAACTGACTGTCTCAACCGTCGTCCACTGCCACAACCTCCTGGGCCGAGCCTACATATCGGTCATCGCTCCTTTTCATCGCCAGGTTGTGAAAGCCAGTCTTCGTCGCGCCGCACACATCGGTTGGCCCAAGGCAGCCGCAAGATAGAGGCGTGGACGAACCCGGCGGGCCGCTCAGGCGGCCACAGTGACCCCATGGCGCTCAAGAACAGCCAGCAGTGCCGGCACATCAGGCGGCCCCGCTGGAACCTCATGATCGACAGCCGTGAACATCTGGGCAGCCAACGCGCCTTCCCCGGTGATCTCCAGCATCCGCCCACCACCTTTGCCGTATTGAAATCCGTGCACCGTTCCGCGCGGCACGTGCACAAGCGTTCCAGGATGACAAGCGTGGACGCGCCCGTCGCAGTGAAAGTCGATCTCGCCGTCGAGGACGTAGAAGGATTCGTCCCAATCGTGGCTGTGCGGCGGCGGACCGGTTCCCTCGTCACCTTGTTGAAAGGTGATCCCATAGCTCTGGGTTGCCGCATTCGACGCCAGGACGGTGACTTGCGTGCCAAGCACATTCAGAGGAACTTCGCGCTGATCGCGCGTGAGGACAAAGTACGGAATCGTCATGTTCCATCCTCCAGGTCGGGAGTGCGATTTTGCGCGCCGCACGAAGGGCGCACAAGCCATCGCCGAAGCGCTTTCACCATCTCCGCCGCAATCCAGATCATGTTCTCCGGACACGTCGATACGGAGTCTTCGGAATGATCCGATGCCTTCTGCTTCCTCGCGAATTTGAGATCACGAGACGCACAACCCTCACTCCCAACGCTTCTGCGTCGCGATGATGCCCAGCGGATATCCGCGGCGCCCCGGCGATTGGCGCAAGACGATCCGGCTGGCGAAGCGCTCGATGCCAATCTCGTTTTCGAGCATCTTTTCCATCAGCGCCTGAAAGTAGCCAACGCCCGGCGCCACGATCTTCAGCAAGTAGTCGTAGCCGCCGCTGACGTTGTAGCACTCGACGATCTCCTCGTACTTCGCGGCGGCTTCCTCGAACCTGCGGAAATCATGTGGGCGGTGGCTGCTGATGGTGACCTCCGAGAAAACGATGACGTGGTCCCCCAGCTTTTCCAGCGCGACGTCGGCGCCGTAGCCGCGGATCAGCCCGGTCTCCTGCAGGCGCTTGGTGCGCAGCAGGCACGGGCTGGGGCTCAGGCCCACCGATTCGGCCAGGTCGACGTTCGAGCAACGTCCCTCGCGCTGGAGATGCACAAGGATCTTGAGGTCGAACCGGTCGAACGAAACTGCTGATCTCATCGCGCCATCGTCCGTTCAAGTGGATTCCTGCGGGGTGTGCTGCGCCTCGGAGAGCGATGCGTCTAACGCCTCGATCACCATGCCGGCCTGCTCCGCCGACAGCACCAGCGGCGGACGGATCTTGAGCACGTTGTGCCCCTGGGCGCAGGCGCTGAGGAGCACGCCCTTGTCGCGCATCAGGTTGACCACCCGGCTGGTCAGGCCGCGGTCCGGCGCGCGTGTCGCGCGGTTCGATACGAGCTCGACCCCGACGAAGAGACCCGCCCCCCGCACGTCGCCGATGGCCTCATGCCTTGCAGCGAGCCCGGCGATGCCGTCGCGCAGCAACTTGCCGACCTGGGCGGCGTGCGGCAGAAGCCGCTCCCGCTCGACGGTCTCCAACACTGCCAGTGCGGCTGCGCACGAGACCGTGTTGCCGGCGAAGGTGTTGAAGTAGCGCGAGTGCTTGCCGAATTCCGCCAGCGCGTCGGCGGTCGCAAGAAGGCCCGCGATCGGCTGGCCGTTGCCCATCGGCTTGCCGAGGGTGACGATGTCGGGGACCAGGCCATGGCGCTGAAAGCCCCACATGTGCTCACCCGTGCGGCCGAATCCGGGCTGCACCTCGTCGGCGATGAAGAGGCCGCCAGCGCGCTTGATCGCCTCGACCGCTCCCTTCAGGAAACCTGCTGGCTCGGGCAGGATGCCGTCGCTGGTGAAAAGCGAATCGACGATCAGGGCTGCCGGCTTGATGCCGTGCCGCTGCAGGTCGGCGATCGCCGCCTCCACGTCGCGCGTGAAGCGATCTCCAAGGTCGGCGCCTTCCGCGTGGTACTGGCGCGGCGCCGGCACCAGGCGAACGTGCGGACCGAGGGCGACCGTCACTCCGAGCGATGGCGAGAACTGCGACACCGCATCGGTGATGCCGTGGTAGGCCGTGTCGGTGACGATCACCCCCGTGCCGCCCGTGCGCACCTTGGCGATGCGGTAGGCCAGGTCGTTGGCCTCGCTGCCGGTGCAGGTGAGCATCAGGTGGGCGAGGTCCGTTCCGGGCACGCTCGCGATCAGGCGCTCGGCCAGTTCGAGGATGGTGTCGTGCAGGTAGCGCGTGTTGGTCGCGAGCGTCTGCACCTGGCGGCAGATCGCCTCGGTCACCGCGGGATGGCAGTGGCCGAGCGAGGTGACGTTGTTGTAGACATCGAGATAGCGGCGGCCTTCCGGGTCCATCAGCCAGACGCCGTCGCCGCGCACGATGTGCAGCGGGTGTTCGTACATCAGCCGGTAGGCCGGGCCGAGCAGCGCATTGCGCCGCTCGATCATCGCCTCGGTGGCGGGCCCGACGTTGGCGCGGCCGGGAATGTAGGCGTTGACCATGTTGAAGTCGGCGGTGGTTTTCATGAAGAGGCTCCGGTTCGTGTGGGGGTCAGCAGGCGGTCGCGCGCTTCGTGGCGGGAGAGGTCTGCCATCTGCGACAGCCCCTCCCAGGCCGCGGGGTTGTGCCGCAGGATGTAGGCGCGGTTGTCGGGATAGCGCAGGGCGCGCCACTCCGAAATCAACGCGGTGATGAGATGGCGCGTCGCCATGAGGTCGGCCACGACGTCCTGCTCCGGCGCGGTCAGCGGCAGAGCGGACTGGTAGGCGCCGACGAACTGCGCCGGCCCTTCGAACGGGTCCGCGCTGCCGGTCATGTGGAAGGCTGCGGCCGTCGCCACCTCGCCGACCAGTGGCGCATGGAGCATGTCGCCGAAATCGATGATGCCGGTGATGCGCACCGGGTCATTGGGCGCGACCAGCACGTTGTAGAGGTGGTAGTCGTTGTGGATCACCTGCGCCCTCACCGACGCGAGGCGAGGCAGCACATGCTCGGTGAAGCGCGCCATGAACGACCGGGCCAGCGCACGCCGCGGTCCTTCGGCCAGGCTGTCGAGTTGCGTGGTCAGCCGGTGCGCTGCCGACACGTTCCACAGCAGGTCGTGCGTGGCCGCGGGATGCGTGAAGTCCCGCAGGGCAAGGTTCAGTTCGGCCAGGCTTCTGCCCATCGAGATGCGCTGGGCGGCGGTGCGTGGTGTCTCCCGGATCTGGATGCCCTCCAGGTAGGTGAGCATGCGCACGGTGGTGGGGGTGCCGTCGGCGAGCGCCACGGTGCCGCGCGCACGCCCGTCGAGCATTCGCACGACGCGGGGGACCGGCTGGCCGGGCGAGGTGCGGGCAATGTGCTCGATGGCGGCGATCTGGAAATCGACCAGGGACACCGGCTCCGACGGGTTGCTGATCTTGAACACGTAGCGCGTGCCGTCGGCGGATTCCAGCGCGCAGTTCTGGTCGCGCTCGCCGGCCAGCGCCTTCACGCCGACCTCCATGCCGTAGAGGCGCGCCACCAGCGCCTGCACCTCGGCCGGCGCCAGGTCGGGCACGGCGGTGCCCAGTTCGGCGGCCTCGTCCGGGCGTCCTTCGGGCATCGCTCCCTGGCGGCCAGGGGAGGAGTCGAGGCTGGCCATCAGAGTCCGAGCAGGGCGGGGAGCTGGCGAACGTCTGTCAGGCGGTTCACGCCGTATTCGGTCGACGTGGGTTCGTGGCCCCGGTCGATGAAGGCCTTGGCCATGAAGCCGAGATCGGACGCCGTCATCAGGTCGTACCGGAAGCTCGAGGAGACGTGCATCATCCGGTCGGGCCCGCACCCCAGCCGGTCGAACATGTGCTCGAAGGCCTGCATGCGCGGCTTGTAGGCGCGCGCTTCCTCGGCGGTGTAGACCGCGTGGAAAGGCGCCTTGAGGTGCGCGACGCTGTGGGGAATGAGGTCGACCATCGAGTTAGACAGGATCACCAGCGGCACGTGCGGCGCAATCGCTTCGAGCACTTCGACCACATTCGGATGCGGCTGCCAGTTCGGCACGGCGTCGTACAGGGAGACTGCATCCGATGCCAGGCATTCGATGCCGTGGGCCTTGCAGGTGCGCTGGATGGCGTTTTCCACCACGTCGAAAAAAGGCTTCCAGTCGCCCAGCACCTCATCGAGGCGGTAGGCCTTGAAACTGTCCAGGAACGCCGGCATCCGGTCGGCTGGAACGCGGTCCTTGAACAAGACCTTTGCCGTCGGGCCCATCTCGAAGTTGATGAGCGTGCCATAGCAATCGAAGCTGATGAATTTGGGTTTGAAGATCATCGGTAGACCTGCTGCGTTGAGAGGAAACAAGTCTAGGTTTGCCCCCTCTGCAGGAGATGCCATATCGCTGTGGATACCGAGCAGTTTCTTGGTCAATCCGAAGGGCGCGCGACATTTTTGGCGGCGCAGTTCGGGGAGTGGATCGCGCCTGGCGCGCAGTCGCGTCGTCCACCCACCGGTTTCAGGCCAGCTTGTCCTTGAGCCGGTAATAGGCTCCTACCAGGGGCAGGAACCACGGCGGTCCCACATGCCCCGGGATCGCGGGCCAATCGAAGTCTTTCCATGGATTGAGTTCGGCGCGCCCGTCCATGACTTCCGCCATGATCGTCCCCATCAGGGTCGACATCTGGGTGCCGTGGCCGCTGTAGCCCATCGAGTAGTAGATGCCATTGCGCTCGCCGGCGCGCGGCAGGCGGTCGCGGGTCATGTCGACCATGCCGCCCCAGCAATAGTCGATGCGCGCTTGGCGAAGCTCGGGAAAGACGTCGTGCAATGCCGCGCGCAAGATCGCGCCGCTCTTCTCGTCGGAGTTCGGGTTGGAAACGGCGAAGCGGGCGCGTCCGCCGAAGAGCAGCCGGTTGTCCGGCGTCGTGCGGAAGTAGTTGACCAGGTTCTTCGTATCGACGGCCATCCGGCGCCGCGGCAACAGCCGGTCGAGCGTCTCTGTCGGCAGTGGCTCGGTAACGATCAGGAAAGCGCCGACCGGCACGATGCGGCGTCGAATCCAGCCCAGCGGCCCCGTCTGCGAGGTTCCACTCGCCAGCAGAACCTGCGAGGCGTTGAGCCGACCCTTCGGCGTTTCGATCTGGTGCCCTCCGCCGGGGACGGGTCGCAGGGCTGTCATCGGCGCATGTTCGTGAATCTCCACGCCACGCCGCGCCGCCGCTTCCGCCAGGCCGCGCACGAAGCGCCCGACATGCATGCCGGCGCCCTTGCGGTAGATCAGCCCGCCGTAGAAGCGGTCCGATCCGACCTCGCGGGCGAGGTCTGCACGGCTCACCATCTCGGTGTCGGGGTCGACATTGGCTGCCAGCAGTTCCTGGCTGCGCGCGAGCTTGTCGTAGTGCTCGGGCTTGGCCGCGAGCTTGATCTTGCCAACGCGCGCGAAGCTGCAGTCGATCTTCTCTTCCGCGACCAGGCGCTCGACCGTATCGACGCCGGTATCGAAGGCTCGATAGAGCCGGTCGGCGGCTTCCTTGCCGAGCTTGGCCGACATCGTGCCGTAGTCCTGGGCAAAGCCGTTGTTGCACATGCCGCCGTTGCGACCGGAGGCGGCGTGCCCGACGGTCTCGGCTTCCAGGAGCAGCACGCGTGCTCCCTTCTTGGCAAGCGCCAGCGCAGCCGAACAGCCGGTCAGGCCGCCGCCGATCACCGCCACGTCGCAGTTGCCCTGCACGGGTCCTGCAGCGGCACTGCGGAAGGGTTCGGAGGTGTCTAGCCAGTACGAAGTCAGCTTCATGGCGGGGTATCCCACGTCTTCGAGCGCAGCATCGCGATGTCTCCTAGTTGAACGATTGGTTGGCCAGCGCGAACATGCGTGCCGGCCCCGCCGGAGGAATGTGCGGCCCCTTGACCATGGTGGTGGCGTCACCAGCCTGGCGCAGGCCGATGCTTTCCAGCCAGTCCCCGAGCTGCGAGGTGGCGGCGGTGTCGACGCGGACGAAAACCTGGCCGAGCCGTGCGAGCGCGGCTTCGATCAAGGCGCGCGCATCGGCCGCACTTTCGGCGACCACGGGACCGATGACGTGCCCGCGGCCGAAGGGGCGTGAAATGGCATAGCCGCGCGTCTCGCCGTCGCGCACGAGCACGTGACCGTCACCTGCCTGGATGAGGCGATCCAGCATCTGTCGCCTGGCCCAGCCAGTGGCCTGCCGGTCGAGACGCGAGACCTCCTCGATATCCAATGGCGCCATCGCCCTGACAAGGCTGGCCGGCGGCGCCTGGTGGTGCCCGCAGGGAACGCCTTGATGCTGATGGACGGCACCGATGCGGACAAAGCCGCGCCTCTCATAGAGCGCCAGGCCTTCGGCCGTCGAGTTCAGCGTGATGGTCCGCGGGTGCGCCGCTGCCAACAGCGCATCCATCAGCCGGGCCCCGTGACCACGGCCTTGGGCAGCCTTGGCCACGATGATCATCCCGGCTGAAGCATGGGCCTCGCCATATGCCCACCAGGCTGCGGTCGCGATCACTGTGCCGGCGCCGTTGCGGAGCACGAAACCCTGGCCGAGCTCGAGCGCGAAGGCCCAGTCCCCGAGCCGGTAGGGCCAGGACATCTCCTGCGAAAGCTGGAGGGCGCCTTCCAGGTGTTCCACGGCAAACGGGACCAGCGCCACCTCATCGTCGTTGTCGCCGGGCCGGGTTGTCATGGCGGTCATGATTCGCGCGCCATGATGGCGTTCAAGGGCGTGATGTTCCGCTCCATTCGCTCGGTGTCGATTCGGTCCTAGAAATCCGCGACCTTGCCCCAGGCTGTACCGCTGAACCGCTCCGGCCGATAAGGTGCCGGGTCCACGATCGGTTCGGCACCGCTGGCAATGTCCGCGATCAGGTGGCCGGCGCCAGGGCCGATGCCGAAGCCGTGCCCCGAAAACCCCGCGGCCAGAATGAAGCCAGGCACACCCGGCACCTCGCCGATGCCGGGAACCCCGTCCGGCGTGCTGTCGATGTAGCCAGCCCAGGCGTGCGTGATCCTTGCATCGCGAAGTTGGGGCAGCAGTTCGATGGCGCGGCGTTGGGTGTCCCTGATCGCGGTCATGTCGGGCTTGGGATCGAGGATGCGCACCCGCTCCATCGGCGTGGGCGCATCGAGCCGCCATCTCGACAGCGTTTCATGGCCGCCCCGGATGCCTTCCAGGCCACCCGGGCGAAGGTTGCGCCAGCGCTTGGCGAACATCGGCACGAACTGCGGAGCGAAGCGCATGAACTGGCCTGTCAGGTCCACGCGTGCGCGGCCGCTGATGGCCAGCGCGTAGCGTCCGTCGCTGCGGCGCGTTACGGAGACGCCCGCGCTGACCACAGCGTCCGGCAAGCGCTGTTCCACAGCGGACACGCTCAGGATGGATTGCCGCACCGAAGCCTGCGGAAAACGGATGCCCAGCTGGCGGCAGAACGAGGAGGCCCAGGCGCCGCCGGCCATCACGGCCGTCCGGGTCTTGATGACCCCGGCTTCCGTGATCACGCCGCTGACCCGTCCGCCTTCCGTCTCGATGCCGCGCGCCGCGCAATTCTGGTGGACGCTGCCACCCAGCTTGATGAGCGCCGCCGCCACGGCCGGTGCCGCCTTGCCGGGATCGGCGGTGCCGTCGCTGGGCGAGAAGACCCCGCCTTTCCAGGCGCGGCCGGTGGCCTGCCCGCGCTCGGCGGCCTCGCGGCCACTCAGCATGTGGGTCGTCACGCCTGCGCTTTTCGCAAACTCGCGCCAGCTCGCCCAGCGGGAGATTTCGGCCTCGTCGTTGCTGAGGTACAGCAGCCCGCAGCGATGGAATCCGGTGTCTTCGCCGCTCTCGGCGGCAAAGCGTTCCCAGAGATCGAGGCTCTTGCTCGCCAGCGGCAGTTCGCGCGCATCGCGGTTCTGCTGCCGGCACCAGCCCCAGTTGCGGCTCGATTGCTCGGCGCCGATCCTTCCCTTCTCGACCAAGGCGACCGAGACGCCGCGCCTGGCCAGGTAGTAGGCGGTAAAGACACCGATGATGCCGCCGCCGATCACGACGACATCGGCGGAGGCCGGCAGCTCGGAGGAAGTGTGGATGTGGTTCAGCGGTGGGGACATGACGCAGCTCGCTCGACAGCTCAGGCCTGGACGCTCTGGACCACGTAGAACTTCGCCACGCGATCGTTGCTTTCCCAACCGATCGGTGCACCCTGCGGCACGAAGAGCGCATCGCCCGTGCCCGCCGACAGCACGCTGCCGTCCGGGGCGGCGAACCGCACGCTGCCGGCCAGCAGATGCATGAACTCGTTCACGCGATGCGGGCGAACGATGCGGTGGTAGGGCGTCGAGTCCCACGCGCCGGCACTGTACTGCGCGCCGTCGTCGACGAAGACGTTGTCGCTGCGGCATTCCGGCGAGGGGCCCAGCAGCACGTCCGCGGGCAACGTGGCGGAGGGCTTGAAGTTGGCGTCGGCGTGCAGGGGAAAGAGGCCGAGCCGCGTCGGTTTTTCGCAGGCGGCCGCGCAGAACACGAAACGCACGCGGGATGCGGCCTCGATATGAAGCGAGGTACCGCATCCGATGACGACGCCCGCCTGGGGGCCGACCACCAGCGGGGCCGCCCCGGCCGCCGTCAGCGTCAGCTCTCCTTCGACCACGACGATGGTTTCGATGTGGGGATAGCTCGCGACGTCGAGCTCGCCGATGAAGCTGGTCCGGCCCGCGCTCATCGCGCCCGGTCCTTCCCACGCGATCTCGCGATGCCGTGCAAAAGGATCGTCCTTGCCGAACGGCGCCCTGCGGAAGGCGGTTGAAACGGATGCGCCGTCGGCGCGATGCAGTACCAGGGCCATGGTCATTGATTGCTCCTGCGCGATGCGCAATGTCTTCACTGAAAGCTGTCGGTCAGTCACTCGGTACCGGGGGACGGGGCGTCCTGGAAGCCAAGAATGGCCTTGGTTTCCAGGTACTCCTCCAGACCTTCCGTTCCGTATTCGCGGCCGTTTCCCGAACGCTTGTAGCCGCCGAAGGGGGCGTGCGGATTCCAGGCCGGATAGTTGATGTGCACCTGCCCGGAGCGGATGCGCGCAGCGACCGCACGCGCCGCGCCAAGGTCGGTCCCCTGCACATGGGCGCCCAGGCCGTAGACGGTGTCATTGGCGATCTCCACGGCCTCGTCCACGCTGTCGTACGGAATGATCGCGAGCACCGGGCCGAAGATCTCTTCCTGCGCGATCTGCATTCGGGAGTGCACCTCGGTGAAGATGGTCGGACGGCAATAGAAACCGCGGTCCAAGGCTTCCGGCCGCCCGGGCCCGCCGCAAATGAGCCGTGCGCCTTCGGCGATGCCGATGCCGATCATTTCCTGCACCCGGTTGAACTGCGCACGGTTCGCCACCGGGCCGTGCGTCGTCTGCTGCGAACGCGGATCGCCCACGGCGATGCCGGATGCCGCTTCGAGCGCAATCCGTTCGACCTCTTGGAGGCGCGCGCGCGGCACGATCATGCGCGTCGGCGCGCTGCAGGATTGGCCGACGTTGCGGAAGCCGGCCGCCACGCCGGGCGGCACGGCGCGCAGCAGGTCCGCGTCCGGCAGGATCACGTTCGGCGACTTCCCTCCAAGCTCCTGGGCCACGCGCTTGACCGTCGGGGCCGCCGCCTGGGCAACCAGCACGCCGGCCCGGGTCGATCCGGTGATCGAGATCATGTCCACGTCGGGATGCTCCGCCAACGCGGCGCCGACCTCCGGCCCACTGCCGTTCACCAGGTTGAACACACCCGGCGGCGTGCCGGCGTCGTGCATCACCTCGGCAAAGAGCAGGGCGCTCAGGGGCGACAGCTCGCTGGGCTTCAGGACGACCGTGCATCCCGCGGCGAGGGCGGGACCGACCTTGGCGGTGATCTGGTAGAGCGGCCAGTTCCACGGCGTGATGAGGCCGCACACGCCGATGGCCTCGCGCATCAGGGCCATGTCGCCCCGGTGGGTGACGAACGCATAACCGCGCGCGTTGTCCCGGGCCACGCGGATGTGCGCCGCCGCGGACGGCACCTGCGTGCTGCGCGCAAAGCCGATGGCAGCGCCCATCTCCAGCGAGATCGCCTGCGCGAACAGTTCGGCACGCTCCAGGATCAGGGCGTGGATGCGATCCAGAAGCAGGGCCCTGTTCTCGGCGGAACTCGCGGACCAGGCTGCGAAGGCTCGCCGCGCGGCAGCCACGGCTTTGTCGACGTCTCCTGCACTGCCCAGCGCGATCTCGGCGACGGGCTCTTCGGTCGATGGGTCGACGACGGCGCTGCGGGCTTGCGTGTCGGACACGACCCACTCGCCGTCGACAAACATGCGGTCCAGGCGGCCAGCGCGCCTGAGGTGCTCGACGATCGAGGTGTTCATGGCGCCGGCCTTTCGGGGGCGGCGGCCGGGTTGTACTTTGCCGTTCTTGAAGGCGTGGCCACGGATGCTGGTAATGCGGAAGGGTGCGTCATGACGGATGGAGGTCGGGCCTTTCGATGTCCAAAAGTCTAGGCCGCGTGCCTCTCTCGCCGGTGCTGCAATGAGGGTCTTGTACGAAGCAGGCTGCGGTTATGCGGGTTGCTACAGCAGATCGTGCCGATGCGCATCGGCGGGTGCTGTGAGGGCTTTGTGCCTGCTGGACGGGGCAGGGCGTCCACGGCTCAAGCGCTGGCCGATGCTTTGCGCGGTTCTGCGCACTGGAGCATGTGGTGTTGTCGACGAGCAGTGGCAGCTTCACGGGGCCGGCATATGAGGCGCTGGCGCAGCGTTCAACGTCGATTTCGGACTGGCTGCGGTCCTTCGGTCACGAAGCTTGGCCGTTCTACCCGGGCCCATACCGGCTGTACGCCCGCGCTTCAATTCGGTTGGCAACGCCAACCTTCCGGATCAAGTCCCCACGTCAACACACGGCCATCTATCGCCTACTTCTTGCGCCCCTGCTTGACGAACCCCTCGTGATCGACATCCGTGACCCTTTCGCCGGCCGAGCACTCGCTGCTGAACGTGACCTTCTGCGAATCGCCGTAGTAGGTGGCGTACAGGTGCCACAGCTGGCCGTCCAGGCCGAAGGTCACGTGCAGCTGGTAGTTGGAGACCGAACGCCTGGTGGCTGTGCCCGTTTTCTCGATCCACTGATGCAGGCCCTTGACGATGATCACGTCGCGCACGCTCGAACTCACATAGTCGCCCAGCCTGCTGGTCCCGGGGTAGCAGTTCTGCGCGCCGGGGCGCGCGAGCAGCTCCTTCATCTTGGCTTCGTTGTTGTAGACGTCGATCAACAACCTGTCGTAGCTGTCACCGGGGTTCAGCCCCAGCAGGGCCGTGTCGTTCCAGGCCTTGTGATTGGTGTACTTGCGGTACAGCGGGTTCGTCCCGTTGTGAAAAGACACGGTCATCGCGGCGCTCCAATGAAGCCGAAAGTGGGGATTCTTATCGCGTTCCTTTCGCGGTTGAAGTCGTCCGAACGGCCTATATCCGCAGCAGGACGACGCCCGGTCCGGACCCGGCATTGACCCTCGTGGCAGGATTCGGCCCCGAAGCAATCGCGGCGCGGGCCGGTTGCAGCCAACACCAACGAGAAACCAGTCATGCACGAAATCATCTGCCCGCACTGCGGCAAGGCATTCAAGATCGACGAGGCCGGGTACGCGGACATCCTCAAGCAGGTCCGCGACAGCGATTTCGACAAGCAGCTGCATGAGCGGCTCGAGCTGGCCGAGCGGGACAAGCGCAATGCCGTCGAACTCGCCCAGGCCAGGGCGGCCGCCGAGTTGCAGACGGCCGCCGCAGCAAAGGACGCCGAGATCCAGCAGCTGAAGGCCAGCCTCGATGCCGGCGAAGTTGCGCGAAGGCTCGCGGTGAGCGAGGCCCTGAGCGCGGTCGAAAAGGAACGTGACGCGCTCGCCAGCGAACTCGAGCAGGCCAGGCACGACAAGTGGGCCGCCGCCGAGCTGGCCCAAGCGAAGCACGCCAGCGAACTGGAGCGGGGCGCCGCCGCCAAGGACGCGGAGATCCAGGCCCTGAAAGCCAAGCTCGACGCCATCGAGGTGGCGCAGCGCCTCGCGGTCACCGAGGCGGTGAGTGCGGTCGAGAAGGAGCGCGACGAACTCAGGAGCGGCCTCGGCCGGGCCGAGCTCGAAAAGCAACTCGCCGAGAAGTCGCTCAAGGACAAGTACGAGACGCAGATCAAGGACCGCGACGACGCCATCGAGCGCCTTCGCGACATGAAGGCTCGCCTGTCCACCAAGATGGTGGGCGAGACGCTCGAGCAGCACTGCGAGACCGAGTTCAACCGCATCCGCGCGATGGCGTTTCCGAGGGCGTATTTCGAGAAGGACAACGACGCGCGCAGCGGCAGCAAGGGCGACTACGTCTTTCGCGACGCGGACGAGGCGGGCACCGAGATCGTCTCGATCATGTTCGAGATGAAGAACGAGAGCGATCGCACCGCCACGAAGAACAGGAACGAAGACTTCCTGAGAGAGCTCGACAAGGACCGCATCGAGAAGGGCTGCGAATACGCGGTGCTGGTCTCCCTGCTGGAGCCCGACAGCGAGCTCTACAACACCGGCATCGTCGATGTGTTCCATCGCTATCCAAAGATGTACGTCGTGCGGCCGCAGTTCTTTCTTCCGATCATCACGCTGCTGCGCAATGCGGCAATGAACTCGCTCAAGTACAAGTCGGAGCTTGCACTCTTCAAGGCGCAGAACATCGACGTCACGAACTTCGAGAACGAGCTCGAGACGTTCAAGAACGCCTTCGCGAAGAACTACGACCTGGCCTCCAGGCGCTTCCAGACGGCCATCGATGAAATCGACAAGTCGATCGACCATCTGCAGAAGACCAAGGAGGCGCTGCTCGGCACGGACCGGAACCTGCGCCTTGCGAACGACAAGGCGCAGGACGTGACGATCAAGAAGTTGACGCGGGGCAACCCGACGATGGCGGCCAAGTTCGCGGAACTCAAGAAAGATGGCCCGCCCGAGGCGGAATAAGAGGCGCGGCTTGGTGAGGCCGGGGGCGCCTACGCCTCTGCAATGTCCTCGTGGATGCAGAGGTAGTTGCCTTCGGTGTCCTTGAACCAGGCCGCCTTCTCCGAGCCGAGCACGCAGACGTGGTCGACGGTTTTCAGCTCGGGGTAGTCGTAGTTCTCGAACACCACGCCGGCGCGCTTCAGGTCCTGGACGCTGGCAGCGATGTCATCGACCTGGAAGCTGATCGCCGTGTGGTCGGCCTTGGTGCCCTCGGGTTTGGGAAACAGCGACAGCGTGCTGCCCCCCACCGAATAGACGAACTTTCCGTCGGGCCGCAGGCCGCCGGGTTTCAAGCCCAGGCAGCCCTCGTAGAAAGCCCGCGCACGGTCCATGCCCTTGACCGGAAGCATGGTGGTGACTGACGAGTCGGACAGCATGGGAAGTCCTTTCGCAGAAGTCTGCACAGCGGTTCGGCCCAGCGGTTGCCGCCTGGCCAGCATCACCTTGGCTGGCCGACCGACAACCAGCTTACGCCGACGACTGCCGCGATGCCAGAGGACAATCGACGAAGTTCCATCCCGAAACACCGCCACCACCATGCCCCGCCTCGACGACCCCCTCCACGACGCCGAAATCGGCTCCCGCGACAGCACGCTCGACACCACCCGCATCGACGACGTGCGCATCGGCGCCGTTCGCCCGCTCATCACCCCCGCGCTGCTGCAGGAGCGCGTGCCCGTGCGCGACAACACGCTGGCGCTGGTCGAAGGCAGCCGCGCGGCCATTGCCAACGTGCTGCATGGCCGCGACGACCGGCTGGTGGTCGTGGTCGGCCCATGCTCCATCCATGACCACGACCAGGCCATCGAATACGCACAGCGCCTGAAGAAGGTCGCCGATTCGCTGCAGGACGACCTGGTGATCGTGATGCGCGCGTACTTCGAGAAGCCGCGCACGACAGTGGGCTGGAAGGGCTACATCAACGACCCGCACCTGGACGGCAGCTTCGCGATCAACGAAGGGCTGGAGCGCGCGCGGCGCCTGCTTCTGGAGCTGACCACGCTGGGCCTGCCGACCGGCACCGAGTTTCTCGACCTGCTGAGCCCGCAGTTCATCGCCGACCTGATCGCCTGGGGCGCCATTGGCGCGCGCACCACCGAGAGCCAGAGCCATCGGCAGCTGGCATCGGGCCTGAGCTGCCCGGTCGGCTTCAAGAACGGCACGGACGGCAGCGTGAAGGTGGCGGCCGACGCCATCCTCGCGGCCCGCGCGCCGCATGCCTTCATGGGCATGACCAAGATGGGCATGGCGGCGATCTTCGAGACCCGCGGCAACGACGACTGCCACGTGATCCTGCGCGGCGGCAAGGCGCCCAACTATTCGGCCGCGGATGTGGAGTCCAGCTGCCAGGCGCTGCTGGCGAACGGCCTGCGGCCGCAGGTGATGATCGATGTCTCGCACGGCAACAGCAGCAAGCAGCACCAGCGGCAGATCGTGGTCGCCGAAGACGTGGCGGCGCAGATCGCGGCCGGCGAGCGGCGCATCACGGGCCTGATGATCGAGAGCCATCTCGAGGAAGGCCGGCAGGACCTCAAGCCTGGCATCGCGCTGAAGCACGGCGTGTCGATCACCGACGCCTGCATCGGCTTTGCGCAGACGGTGCCGGTGCTGGAGGGGCTGGCCTCGGCGGTGAAGGTGCGGCGGCGACTGGCGAAGGCGTGAGTCTTTGGCGCCCGGGTGAGGCGCAACGGCTCAGGCCGCCGAATCCTTCTCGGGCAGCAACGCCTCCAGCACGAAGCGCGCGGGGCCGCTGGCGCTCCGGTCGCTGACCGCGAGACCCAGCTGCCGCCACAGCGCCGGGCTGAGCGGGCGCACGGCGATGCGGGGATCGCGCGCGTGCTGCTCGTGCGATTCCTCCGGCAGCAAGGCCGCGCCGTAGCCGGCTGCCACCAGCGTCCTGATCGCATCGTTGTAGTTGAGTTCGATGCGCGGCCGGCAATGCACGCCAGCGGCAGAGAACCATTCCGCGGTCAGCCGGTAAAGGCCTGTGGAGGCGTCGTTCATGATCAGCGGCCGCTCGGCCAGCCACTGCGGAGTCAGCCGCCTGGGAGCTTTCCAGGTGGCCGGCAAGAAGGCGACGACAGCCTCGCGCCTGAGGGGCGTGACATGAACGCCGCGCGCAGGCGCCTGCGGCAGCGCCACGACCGCCAGGTCGAGGCTGCCTGCGGCGAGCCGGGCCATGCTGTCGTTGGAGGTCAGCACCTGCACGTTCACGTCGATGCCGGGATGGTCGCGGGCAAGGCGTTCGAGCGCGGGCGGCAGCAGGTGCGCGATGGCGCCCGTCGAGGCACCCACCCGCACGCGGCCGGTCTGGCCGGCGAGCTGGCGCCGTACGTCTTCCACCGCGTCGTCCGCGTCTGCGAGCAGCCTGCGGGCACGCGCGATGAAGCGCTCGCCCAGGGCGGTCGCTTGCGCGGGCCCGCGCCCGCGAACGAGCAACTGGCCACCCAGGCGCGACTCCAGTTCCGCGATCTGCACGGTGACGGTGGGGGCCGCCAGGTGAAGGGCGCGCGCGGCATTGGCCAGCGACCCGAGGTCGGCGATGGCGACGAGGGTGCGCAGATGGTCGAGGCTCAGTTCACGCATTCCGCTAATTTAACTTTTCTTAATCTGGGGTTCCATATATTTAGCTGGAGCCATCGAGGCTGCGTCCCTACGATCGCGCTCCATGGACCTCAACATCTTCATCGACGGCGACCAGGGCACCACCGGCCTTGACCTGCAGAACCGCCTCCGGGGCGGTGAATTTCGCATCCGCACCTTGCCGGCAAACCTTCGCAAGGATGCGGCTGCCCGCAGGGCGGCTCTCAACGAAAGCGACATCGCCATCCTTTGCCTGCCCGATGCCGCGGCGCGCGATGCGGTGGCGATGATCGAGAACCCTGCCGTGCGTGTCATCGATGCCAGCTCGGCGCACCGCACCAGCCCGGGCTGGGTCTACGGCCTGCCGGAGCTCGACGCGGGGCAGGGCGAACGCATCGCCTCGGCGCAGCGGGTCACGAACCCGGGTTGCTATCCCACGGGTGCGGTGGCCCTGCTGCGGCCGTTGACGGATGCGGGCCTGTTGCCTGCCGACTGTCCGCTGGTCATCCATGCCGTCTCGGGTTATTCGGGCCAGGGGAGGGCGGGGGCGGAAGCGCACGAGGCCGGGGCAGGGGCTGGCGCGCATTCGCTGAAGGTCTATGGCCTTGCACTCGAGCACAAGCACGTGCCGGAAATCGAGGCCTATGCCGGCCTGACGCAGCGGCCGATCTTCGTGCCGGCCTATGGCAGCTACCGGCAGGGCATCGTGCTCACCATCGGACTGCATGCGCGGATGCTTGCCGCCGATGCCTCCGGCGTGCGCATCCACGAATGCCTCAGCGAGCGATACCGCGATGCGGCGCATGTGCGGGTGATGCCCATGTCCTCCGATGCGCCGGTGACCGAACTGGACCCGCAGATCCACAACGGCTCCAACGACATGAGCCTGGCCGTCGCATGGAATGAACGCACGGGCCAGATCGTCTTGAGCGCGGTGCTCGACAACCTGGGCAAGGGCGCCGCGGGCGCAGCGGTGCAGAACCTGCGCCTGATGACGGGGGCTTGACCGCCTCAAAGCTCCCTGCAATAGCAACTGACCGGCGCGCAAGCCAGTTGCGCCGCCAGCGCATCCCAGGCCCCCGAGGCCACCGCACCCGCGATATGGGCCTGATGGTGGCTCTTCGATTCCCACGACTCGACCAGCGTGAACACGCAAGCGTTGTCGCTGCGCCCGAACAGCTGCACGCCCCGGCAGCCGTCCGCCGACGGCAGCGACTGCCTGACCTGGTTCATGAGTTCGGCGAACGCCGCGGCGCCCTCGGGCTTGGCTTCGAAAGTGATGATGACGTTGATGGGGTCCATGGAAATTCGCAGTTGCTTGAAAGGAAAAAGGAAGCAGGCAGCTTAGCCAGCGGCCTTTCCCGCGCCAAGGCGCGAAGCTGCGAAGAAATTGACCATGGCTGCGAAAGAACAAAGAAGCAGCCGCGCCGCAATCAACTCGACTGCACGCGCCGCACGTACTCAGCGGGCGTTGTCTCGAAGCGCCTGCGGAACGCGCGGTTGAAATGCGCCGCGCTCTCGAACCCCACCCGTGCCGCCGCATCGCCGGGGCGCAGCCCCGCTCCCAGCATCAGCACGCGCGCCTCTTCCAGGCGCAGGTCGCGAATGCAGCGCATCGGCGTGACCCCGGCCACTTCGCGAAAACTGTGCGCGAAGTGCGATGGGCTCATGTGGACGTGGCCGGCAATCTCGGCCACCGACAGCGGCCGGCCCAGATGGCGGCGCATGAAGGCGATGGCCGCCTGTATGCGCGCGCCGGACTTGGTGACGGCGCCCGCGCTGCGGATGGCGGCCGCGGCCTCCGAGCGCAGCAGCCGCAGCACGATCTCTTCGACCGCGAGCGGCGCCAGCGTGCGGCGGTCCACCGGGTCATCGGCCGCCAGCAGCAGGCGGGCGAAGGCTTCGACCACTTCCGGCCCCACCGCGGCCGTGAAGTTCTCGGTCACGCGGGTGGGCTCGGCCAGCGTGCCGCTTTCCGCCAGCGCGACGAAAGACTTGACCAGCACCTCGGGCGGCAGGTCGAGATGAATGGCGAGGTAGGGCGCTTCGGCGCTCGCCCCGACCACCGTGCCAAGGCACGCGACCTCGGCCCCGAGCACCAGGCATTGGGTGGCGCCGTAGTCGAGCGATCGACGCTCGCCCGCGAGCAGCGCCGTCTTGCGGCCCTGCAACACCACCACCACGCCCGGCGTGAGGCGCTGTGTTTTTTCATAGCGCACGGGGCACGAGAACCGGTAGCAGCGCAAGCCCGGATACAGCGAATCGGTACGGCCGTCCACAGGGGTGCGCGCCGCGACCAGGTCGCGCAGGCGAGCCCAGGGGGCGGGGATGACTTCGGGGTGGGTGTCGGCAACGGGTGACGCTGGCATCGGCTTTGCTTCGGAAGAAAGCGAAACGGGCAGGGTATCAGCCTCGATCCGGGCCACTGGCGGCGCCGGGTCCCAAGGCAGCATGGGCGTTCCGCTGACTGTGTTCAATTGTGAACTGGGACACATTCGCGAATCGAAAGTGAATGCAGGGACCTACCGTTATCCGTAGTATCAATTTGTTCACAAGCCGAGTCGCCAACTGCTCCCGAGAAGCAGCGGCGAGGGGCGGCGCTGAACACCCATGAATTTCAAAGACCCGTCAAACCCGCGTTTCAGCGCGGGATGGAGATCTGTTGCCGCGACGAACCGGCGCTGTCTCCGAGTCGGCAAAAATTCTTTCACCGAGGATGCGATGTCCGCTGTCTTGCAAATTACTGGCATGCCCTTCCTGTCGAGCGGGTCGGCTGCGCCGGTGTTCAAAGCGCCGAAGGCGCGGCCTGCGGTGCCTGCGCGCAGGGCCTGTGCGTTCGTCTTCATCGCCAATCTGCCGCACTTGGTCGAAGCCTATGGGCTGGACTTCGCGATAAGCGTGAGTTGCGAGGTCAAGCGCCGGCTTTGCGCGAGCTTCCTGACCTCGGTCCAGGCCGATCTCGCGTGCCTGCGCGACGACTGCTTTCTGCTGTGGAGCAACGATGCCTTTGCGAACAGCGAGCCGCGTCCACAGCAGCCGGCCAGCGCAGAACTGGAGATGCTGCTCGCCATCGTCGGCGGCGAGCCGATCCATGCGCTGGGAATGACGGCCATGGCGCAACTGCATGCAGACTGGATCGAGATGCGCCCACCGGAGCAGTTGGGCGCCTCGGAGATCGAGCTCACGCTGTGGACCGCCCAGCCTTTTCCCGATTCGCAAGAGAACTACACCGACGGATGGCGACAGTTCTACCGCGCCGACATGGACGTGGCGGTGCGCGTCAGCGAAGCCTTGCAAGCCGAGCGCCTCGATCTCGCATGGCGACCCGTGGTCGATGCCTACGCCCTGGAGACGACCTTCTATCGCCAGGCTCATCCGCGCTTCGCGCCGCGCCCCGGACAACCAGCGTCGCTCGCGCCGGAGGTGTTCATGCCCTGCCTGCAGCGCCTCGGCCTCGTCCGCGTGTTCGACCGGCTTGCGGTGCGCTTGGTGCTCGACGCGTTGCGGCGCCAGCCTTCGGCGCGCATGGCGGTGAGCGTCTTTGCGCAGAGCGCGCGAATCGACCACTGGTGGGCGTCCCTGCTGTCGGCCCTGCAGTCCGAGCCGTCGCTTGCAGCCCGCCTGATCGTCGAAATCTCCGATGGCATGGAATTCTCGAACCTGGAGTCGGTTCGCGACTTCTGCATCCGGCTCCGGTCGCTGGGCTGCCGCATCGCCATCAAGGGCTTCGGCGCCGGAACCGGCAACCTGACCGCCATGCAAGCCTGCCGCCCCGACATCGTCAAGCTCGAAGCAGCGTTTCTGCGCCGGGCGCGTGAGAGCGATTTCGGCCGCGAATGCCTGCGCGGCATGCTCGCGCTCTGTGCGCACCTGGCATCGCACGTCGTGGTCGACGGTGTCGAGAGGGAAGAAGACATGCATGTCGCATCGGAGGCCGGCGCCCAATGGCTGCAGGGCTACTACCTGCGCGATGCCGAAGAAGCCTTTCTGCCGGCTTCGCGGACCCAACCCCTGCAGAGGAGCCTCGCATGAACATGCCGCTGGAATTGCACCTGAGCCTGGTCCGGCTGAGTGCCGAGCTCGACAGTCTGCAGCGGGCCGTTCAGGAGGTGCTGAGCTGCGGCGAATCGTTCGCGGTTCATGTCGACCCCAACGACCGCGTGACCAAGGCGCAGTACCTCATGCTCGAGGCTGCGATCCGTCCCGTTGCAGCGGCGGGCGTACCGAGGTCCAGGCAGCACGCCGAGGCAGGATGACAGGTCGATGAAGTTCGACCGTCGGCGCGGGATTCGGGCATGCCGCGAATCCGGCAAATGACTCGGATCCATCTTCAGCCATGTATCTGCATCCCCTTTTTCAGAAGGTCAGCACGGCGGAGCGAAAGACCCTGATTCAGTGCAGCGAGCTTCGCTCCTATCGGCGCAACGAGCTGGTGCTCCAGGCGGACGAGTGGACCGACCGCATCTACTGCGTGACCAGCGGCTTGCTGCGGGTCGTGGTGCGCGGCAGCACCCAGAGCGACCACGTCACGACAGACTTCATCCGGCGAGGCGATTTCTTTCACGGCCCTTCGCTCAACCAGGACCGCTACCAGGCCGTGCCCACGCTCATTGCGGCACTGCCCTCGTCGGTGTACCTGGTGCCGGTGTCGGCCGTGCGCGAGCTCTTCGCAAAGAACCCGGAGGTGGCGCTGGGGTTGCTCGAACTCGCGATGAAGCGCATGGAAATGTTGCGCGTCCAGCTGCGGCGCATTTCTTCGCTGTCGGCGGAAGGGCTGGTCAGCCGCGTGCTCTATGAACTGACCCAGCTGGCGCCCGCGGGATCGGGTGGCTACGACAAGCGCATCACCCAGGCGGTGATCGCTTCGTATTCGGGGCTCTCGCGGGAGGTGGTCAACAAGACGATGCGCGACATGGAAAACCGCGGCCTCGTCTGGCGGGACGACCATGGGATTCATGTGCATCCCAATTTCGCGTCGACGGACTTTGGGGGACTGCTGTCGGTGGAGGAAAGCTGAATTTTCAGATGAACCCTCGGGCGGACGCTTTCAACGTCGCGGCCGCGCGGGTCGAGCAATCGAGCTTGAGGAACACGCGCTCCACATGCGTTCGCCCGGGACAATGTCCTTTGCCGCGTTTTTTGCGGTGGTCTGGAGAGACGGAGTCGCATCGTGAACGAAGAAGAAATCAAGATTAAGTACATCCTGCCGTGGCTCGAGGATGCGGGCGTTGGTGTAGACGAACTTCAGTTCGAACGAACGTTCTCCGTTCGGGTTGGGAAGCAGGTGTTCCAAACACCGAGGTCAAAAGAGACGGTCACTGGGCGACTCGACATCCTCGTACGTCGCAACGAGAAAAACCTGTTCATTGTCGAAACGAAGGCCGGCCACCTTGCTTTAACGGATGACGATAGGGATCAGGCCATCTCGTATGCGCGGCTGGTCCAGCCTCTTGCTCCATACGCGCTCGTAACAAATGGGAGTGATTTCAAACTCTATGACTCTTTGACAAAGAAGGAAATAGAGCCGTCGACTATTAAGATTCGAGGGTTTGAGGCCGTTTTACCTAATGAAGATATCGAGGAAGCACAGAGGGTTTTTTTAAAACTAAATTCGGCCAACCTTACCATGTTTTGTCAGGGTCAAGTGGCCAGTGAAACTCTGTTGATTAAGGGTAATGTTGCCAGCGGGAAAAAATATGTCCCGGAATTGCATGTATCCAGGGCAAATATTTTAGAGGAGGTCGAAAATTTCTACAAAAGCACGCTTCCCGGATTGATGCTGCTTGGTGAGTCTGGCCTTGGGAAGACGTGCGAACTCTGTTCAATTGTTGATTCCTTGCTTGCAAATGAGAGGCCTGTTTTATTTTTTAATGGATTTTCGCTGGATGGCGATGTTCTAGGGGCGGTTGCACGAGAGTTTTCATGGACTTTCAATGGAGGCGATTCTCCTATTCAAGTGATAAAGCGAATTGAGGCATGTCTCGCAGAGGTTCCGCTAACCATAGTTATCGATGCAATCGATGAATGGCGGCTTGAATCCAAGGTAAATCATCTTGCTGCAGTATTAAAGGCTATCCAGCATCGAAAAATAAAGTTGATCGTTAGCTGCAAAACTTCCGCAGCGAATGCTTTTCTTTTTCAACGGGGGAACCGAACGGCAATTAGTTTTCTCACAAAGCCTCTGAATATCATTGCATTTTCTCCGCCCGAATTTTTTAATGCTCTTGAAAATTATAGAGAGACTTACAAATTTTTTGGCGGCTTTGAAGATGCGGTGCTCGATCAGGCTAGAAACAATCCGTTTTTGCTCAGAGTGCTGTTCGATGTTGCGCAAGACTCCGGAGTCGAATATCTGTCATTCGATTCCGCAGAGTTTTTTTCGGCATATTACAAACGCTCTATCGAAAAAACAGTTGACGCACAGCAGGCAGAAAATACGTTAAAAAATTTGGCTCGTCTTTTGTATGAAGGCGATAAAGAATGGATTTTTGAAGATGAAGTTCGTTCTGCTTTAAATTTGCGGGTGAATGAGAGATTAATGGATGAACTGTTTGAGTATGGCGTACTTTTGAGAAGCTTCGAGGATTCAGGGGAATCGGCAATAAGTTTCTATTTTCAACAATTCAGAGATTACATTGTTGGCTTCAAAGCGATTCAGTTTGACAAGATGGATGAAACATCTTTGATGGCTGAATTGAGGGCGACCTCTTTTCCCGGCACCAGGGGGGCGTCCCTCACTCTTTATTACCGCTTGGCCACAACGGATCGCAAGCGGATATTTGACTCAAAACTGCGAGCTAAAGCCTTGAAGTATCTTGAGCACTATGTCTCTTTAAAAGATGAGAATTTTCCTGCTCTTGAGGAGAAATTGCCGCCTTATGAAAACGGGCGCATCGGGTTTATTGGTGAATTGATGCTTGCTAATTTGCAAAGTGGGTTGTATGGGTTTCGCCTTTTAGGAAGGGGCGATGAGGAAATTTATTTCATGCCAGTAGAAGAGGTTGCAGAGAAATCAAATATTAAATCGCTGGCCGGTGCAGGGATTATGCATTCCGTTGGTTATGGTTTGAATGTTTTGGATAATTTTGATATGGAGGGTGCGATTAAAAAGGACGAGCTAATAAGTCCGATTCGTGAACTCATAAAAGATGGGCGACTCAATGAAACTGAGAATTTTGAGTTGAATTGTGAAAAGATTGTCCAGGCGATTTATGAAAATAAAAAACTATTTAAACCATTGTTCGGCACGGATGGAAGATCGATAAACTACCCGCTTCAATTTGATTCTGTGCTGGCGTGTATCGCGAGAGAAGAGCTTACTCGGTCATTTAAAGATGATCTTGTGAAGCAGAAGCGTAAAGTGGGTGAAATTCGGGAATTTATAGATGCAGATGTGGTAACTTTTTCCTACATATTAAGCGCGTCGGATATTGAAGCCATTGCTAGAAGAGTCGATGAGGCGCTGCAAAAAAATGAAATGCCGCCGATACGATCTCGCTACATTGAGTTGGAGCAACTAAAAGCTATCATTTTAGAATCTACAGTTGCGCTCCGCAAAACGTGCTCTCGTATTGAAGCCGATCCACCTACAATAGCGGCCAATCAACTTGTTGAAAAGCGGGCCCCGATTGTTTTAAGTGAGTGGAAAGAGGTTTTAGTGGGTATGTATACTTCCTTTCTTTACAACTACCGGGCGCTCGTAGAGAAAAATTTCCCCACGTTGAGGTCGAATTTCAAACTTTATTCTGAAGGTCCTGTAGCTTTATTTTTGGTAGTTGAAGGGAGGTTTGGTTTTGAGCAGGACTATGGCTCAATGGGGCTCAATGTTTATTTTTCGCGCTCAAAAACTGGATCTGATTCGGTCAGGATCGTAGAGAAAGTCGTGCAGAGCAACGCTAAAAATGGGGTGAACTTTGTAGTTGATGGCGTAGAGCATGAAGGTTTTCATTGGAATAGGACAAGTGTGTGGCATGTTTTTCATTCCGCGCCTCGAGCGTCCAGCTCTAGTTTTCGAGGAATGAGCTTGAGGGGGCTTGTGTATTCGAAGATTTGGGATGAATTGCCGGCGGTTGAAGCGGCGTTTTGCGCATAGCTATCTGTTATGGCGTTGCGCTGTTGGTTGGGCCACTGGCTATGCGAGCACATCGTCTTGTTCGCAGCGGCCCGTTCGTTGGTGCTCCGGCAGGCAAAGCATGCCCACATCAATCAGGTCTGCCGAGCCCGCTCTTTCAAACACCGCTGATGCAACTCCCCCACCTCATCCACCAGATCCGCAATCAGCCAGATGACGTTATCCAAATGCTTCGGCCCCGCGCCATCGAACCAGTCGATGCCATCGCCATAGCAGCACCACAGCAGCGACTTCAACTGCGCCAGCTTGTTCTCAAGAAGGTCCGCCGCGCTGGGCTCGTCCGTGTTCGTGGTCGAGTTGCCGCGGGATGCGGGCGTGGGACGCCCGGCCATAATTCGTTCAGCCATTTGTTGTGCTTTCCTTCAAAGTAGTGCACGTCATGTGGTCAGACGGTCGGGGTGTGTCAGCACCCCGGCCGTCGCCTTTTGTGCCTCGCGTTTTCCACCGAATGCACATGGCACCGATAGCCGCCGCGAGGCGAAGCGGTTCATCCATTCATCAAAGCGTGTTGGTTGTGTGTGATGCCTTCCTTGCCCACTACAGTGGGTCGTCGAGCGACAGGGGCATCCACTTTAGAGAGAGGCAGCGCGGGCAGGGAAGCTGAATGCGCTAGTAAGTCTCGGATCGCTCGTGTTTCGCTCCACCGCTGCAAATTGCCGATGCTTGTGAGGTGAGGGCGCACAGATTTCTGCATCACGTGCCGCAGGCAGAATCACCCGGTTTTTTCGTCGCTCAGCTTCAAGCTTGAGCGGCCGAATCGAATGCAGACACAACCCGGGAGCCAGCAACATGCGACACCACTTCGGCGACTTTCTCGATCGCGATGGAAGCTACTGGACCATCGTTCCCAACAGGGAGCGCTACGCCCATCGCATCGACGACGTGCCCGAGGCAAGCGCGGACATCATCATCACGACGATAGGAAAGGAAGACGAGAACTGGGCCCGCGTTCTTGCGTTCCCGAACCTGGTCGAGCTGACGCTGCACGAGCCCACGACGGAGCAGCTGACCGCCATCGGCGCGATGCAATCGATCAAGCGCTTGCGCATCACCCATGCGAGGCCGCAGACGCTCGACTTCATCCGCCCGATGCGTGGGGTGGAAGAGCTCGTGCTGGAGTACGTCTCCGGATTCAGCGACTTGTCGCCGTTGGGCGCGCTGCCAAACCTTCGGGCCCTGCACATGGAAAACCTGCGCCGGGTGTCGAGCTTCAGCGGCCTCGCAGGCGCGGCAAGCCTCAAGTACCTGGCGATCTATGGCACGACGGATTGGGAGCAGCCGATCGACGACTTCGAGTTTCTTTGCGGGCTGCCGCAGCTGGAGGTGTTTGCGCTGTGGCAGGCCAAATGCCGGGCGCCGTATCCGGCCATGCTCCCTGCGATTCACCTGCGTCGGCTCAAGAAGCTGCGCATCCACCGGAGCTATCTCGCCACGGACGAGTTCGCGTTGCTGGAGGAGGCGCTGAGCGGCGTCGAAGGCGCGGCTTGGGGGCCATTCGAAACGGTGGCGCGTTCGCAGATTCCGCTCCCGGCCGACGATGCGCGCGCCGGTCTTTCAGATGACGTGATCCGCGCGAATCATCCGGAGGTTTCCTTGCACTACAACGGGCAGCGCTTCATTGGCGACCCCGCTTCGCAATGGTTCGAGTTCACGGGGCGGGCCGCCGGAAGAGTGAAGTGCAGCAGCCCCGCTGCGGAAGCCAAGTGCCTGCAGAAGTCGCAGCTGTACGACGGCATGAAGCAGCGGGCGAGGGCGCTTGTCGAGCGGGAGCGCGCTGCGTAGCTGCTGCGTTGCTTGAAAGATGGCGTCGGCAATGTGCCTTGCAATGACGTGAAATGGGATGGCGTATCCATCCATCCCTCCCTTCACTCAAGCAAGGAGCAGTGCCATGTCTTTCAAGATTCTCTGCTGCGACGGCGGCGGCATTCGCGGCGTCATCACTGCGCTGCTGATCCAGGACCTGGACCGAAGCTTCGGCATCGTCAAGAACGCAGACGGTTTCGCCGGCACGTCCACCGGTGGCCTGATCTCGCTGGGCCTGGTGAGCAACGTGGGCATCGACGCCATCGTCGATCTCTACGAGAACGAGGGGGACAAGATCTTCGAGCCCAACGGCTGGCTGCTCGACGCACAGGCCAGGCAACAAGACCGGGCACCGGCGCAGTCGGCGGCAGAGCTGGTGGGCAGCGGTCCTGGCATGTTCAGCTGCCAGTACGTCAACACGGGCTTGAAGGCCGTCGCGCAGCAGCTGGTGGGAAACGGTGCGATGTCCTCGGCGAGCCGCTTCGTGGCCGTCAACTCCGCGCGGCTCTGGGATGCGGGCGACAACAGCTGGGCGCCGTGCACCATCTCCAACGGCCCGACCAACACCTATCGCGACATCGGCATGGTGGACGCGGCGCTCGCCACCTCGGCCGCGCCGACTTACTTTCCGCCGTACCAGGTGGGCGACTTCGGCTACTTCGCCGACGGCGGCACCTTCGCCAACAACCCTTCGATGACGGCGATCGTCGAAGCGATCTACCAGGGCTATGCCCCCGCCACATCGGACATCGTGATGCTGTCGCTGGGCACCGGCGCCAATCCGGTGGGCGTGCCGCCGAGCGCCGTGCCCAATCCGCTGTCTTGGGGCGTCACGCATTGGCTGTGGCCGTTCAGCAATGGCGCGGTGCCGGCGACGGCGCTGCTCAACCTCACCATGGACGCCACCGCGGAGCTGGCGGCGATCCAGGCCCGGCAGCTGCTCGGCAACAACTACATGCGCGGCAACGTGCCGCTGAGCCAGCCGTTCGCCTTGGACGACTACGGGAACGTGGGTGAGTTGGTGACCGCAACGCAGGGCTACATCGCGAACTCGCCCGAGTGGGCGGCGGTGCGCAGCTGGGTGGCGCAGAACTGGGCGTAGGCATTGCGGTCGCTGCATGGTGGCCGGTCCGGATTGCCGCTTGCACCACGGTGCGGTAGCCTCCCCGCTCCAATACTGCCAGGAGTGTCCCGATGTCCAGTCGCTTGCTTCTTTCCACTGGCGCCGCCGTCGCAGCCGCCGCACTGATCATCGGTTGCGGTGCGATGGGTTCATCGGGCGGCAACCCGATGAGCTTCTTCATCACCAGCGCCAACCCCGGCAAGGGCGGTGACCTCGGCAGCCTGGCCGGCGCCGACCGCTTCTGCCAGTCGCTGGCCACGAGCGCGGGGGCGGGCAACAAGACATGGCGCGCTTACCTGAGCACCACGGCCGCGAACGGACAGCCGGCCGTCAACGCGCGTGACCGCATCGGCAGCGGCCCGTGGACCAACGCCAAGGGCGTGGTCGTCGCCACCAGCGTGGCCGACCTGCACAGCGCCAACGCCAAGGTCGGCAAGGACACCTCGCTGACCGAGAAGGGCGAGGTCGTCTCCGGCTTCGGCGATCCGGTCAATCGCCACGACATCCTCACCGGCTCGCGCCCCGACGGCACCCTGGCCGTGCCCGACGCCGGCAAGGACACGACGTGCGGCAACTGGACCAAGGGCGACGGCGGCTCCGCCATCGTGGGCCACCACGACCACAAGGGCACCAATCCCGATCCGGTCGCCAATGCTTCTTGGAACTCCTCGCATGGGACGCGGGGTTGCAGCGTCGATCAGCTGAAGATGAGCGGGAGCGCGGGGTTGATGTACTGTTTTGCGGCGAACTGACGTTGGCGAAGCCCCGTGGCCAGGGGCGGCCACGGCCGGCCGTTCATGCTGCGAGGAAGACTTCCAATCAAATGCCCAACGTTCAGATGCGCCAATTGGCATCGAAGGCTTGACCGTTTGACAGTCGCTTGCTGAGCCTCAGCTGCCATGAAATATTTACGCCACTTTTTTGTTCTTTTCGCCGCGGTCGCGTGCACCCACATTGGCGCTCAAACAACGGGTGTCGCATCGCATGGATCCATTTCTGAATCCAATGCCGCCGTGTTCAAAGCTTGCGCCGTCGCTGCTACAGCGAATGGCGCGTGCCCGCTCGATGCGGTCTTTGGGCTCTTCAAGCTCGCGCCCAACAACGACGTGCTGGGCTTCAAGGTTTCGAAGACCGTGCCACGGGCGATCAACCAAAACTACGGTTGGATCCTGAAGCTCAACCAGAAGTCTGGCAAGGTCCGCGTTCTCGAACGTGTGACATTGCCGGAAACACCGAAGACGTGGGGCAGCGGTGGCCAGCCTTACGGTACGTCAGCGGATCGCAAGACTATTTCGCTGGACGTGACCCTGACCATCCATGACGGCACCATATCGAAGTCTTGGGACGTGGCCGATGGCGATCCTGCCGGCCACTACCTCATCAGCGCCTACGTCGCGGACTCCGATCCGGTGCAGTTCGAGTTTGATGTCATCGATCCAAAATGACCAACTTTTCTCCCCCAGATAAATGGCGGCCCGGCCGGTCGCGTCTGCATGCCTCTCTCAGCGTCCCGGAGCGGCACCGCCTTGCAGAGGCCCCTCGATCACGAAGGCGTGCAGCCCGGCCATCCTGCCCTCGCGGAAGCGCCAGACATCGCAGTACGCATGACGCGTGTCCTTGCCCGCTTCGTCTTTCAGCGTGATCTCGCCTAGTGCCGTGACGATGTCTCCCTCGGCGATCAGGTGATGGACTTCGAACCTGGGCGGCTCGGTGTAGGCAGTCGCCATCCACTCGCGAACGGCTTGCTTGCCGCTGAGCGTTCGGTCGCCGACGAAGGTCCATTCCGTGTCCTCGGTGCAGAGCGCGAGGAACCCTTCGTAGTCACCTTTCTCGATGGCCGCGTTGGCTTTCTCCAGAATCGCTTTGTTTGTTGTTGCTGACATGCGGAAATCTCCTGTATGGACTGGCTCGTGCAGGTGATCGCGTGATTCAGCACGCGATGCACCGGCGCCTCGCAAACGAGTAAACGTCCTCCGGCCTCACGCCTTTGTCAGCCGCCGCCGCGTCCTGCCCGCAGCGTCGGTGCCTCGACCAACCAACTGCCCACGGCATAGACCGTCCGTCGAATGCACAACGGTCCGTGCTCGTCCTAGCATCCCGGGCGTCGCCGCTCCTTTCGACACCTCCGATGAAACAGCTCGCCTTCCTCGCTGCAACGGCCGCACTTTGCGTTGCCGCTTTTGCCGCCGCCGCACCCGAGAAAGACCACCCCCTCGTCGGCCGCTACGAAGGCGCGGTGCTCGACGGCACCAAGGTCACGGCCTACGACGAGGTCGGCCTCATCAAGGAGCCGTTCCAGAACTGGGGTGGCGGCAAACCCGACCTGCTGAAGCTCGAGGGCAAGGTCTCGATCTATCACTACAAGCTGCCCGCCGGCCGTTCGCTGCTCGAAGTGCAGCGCAACTACGAAGCCAGCCTCAAGGCCAAGGGCTTCGACGTGCTTTTCACCTGCGGCACCGCCAATGCCTCTTGCTACCAGAAGCGCCCCAACAGCGTGGACACCAACACGCCCTACGACTTCGCGCTAGCGCTCGACGACCCGGAATGGCCGAGGCTAGGCAGCCGCGCCGATTACGTGCGCAACTACTTTTCGGTGAGCGGCCGTTATCTGCTCGCGAAGAAGACCGGCCCCACCGGCACCGTGTACGCCAGCATCGCGCTGGCCGAGCACAACGCCGACGTCGGCAACCATGCCTTCGTGCGCGTGGTGGAAGCCAAGGCGATGGAGGGCGACAAGATCGTGTTCGTCGATGCCTCGGCCATGCAGAAGAGCCTGGCCGAGACGGGGCGCATCAACCTCTACGGCATCCTGTTCGACCTGGACAAGGACGTGATCCGCCCCGAGTCGCAGCCCACGCTGGATGAGATGACCAAGCTCATGCGCAACAACCCGCCGCTCAAGCTCTCGGTGGTGGGCCACACCGATGCGCAAGGGGAGGCGAAGCACAACGACGACTTGTCCAAGCGCCGCGCGGTCGCGGTGATCGGCGTGCTGGTGAAGGCGGGTGTGGACCCGCGCCGCTTCACCACGCGCGGCGCGGGTGCGGCCGAGCCGGTGGCGCCGAACGACAACGAGGCGGGGCGTGCGAGAAACCGGCGGGTGGAATTGATTCGGCTCTGAGCCCGAGGGGAGGGCGGCGCCGTCAGATGATCGGCACGCTCGTCTCCTTCAGCACCCGCAGCACAAAGTGCGATTTGCTGTGGCGGATGCCGGGGATCTTGTAGAGCTTTTCGCGCAGCAGCCGCTCGTAGTCGCGCGTGTCGCGCACGGCAATGCGGATGTAGTAGTCGTAGTCGCCCGACACCAGGTACGCCTCCTGGATCTCCGGAATGGTCGCGAGCACGCGGCCGAAGTCGTAGAGCGTCTCGTCGGTGTGGCTCTCGAGCGTGACCTGCACGATCACCGAGTCGTGATAGCCGAGCTTGGCCGGATCGACGTCGACCGTGTAGCGCTTGATGACGCCTTGCGCCTCCAGCTTCTTGATGCGCGTCCAGCAACTGGTGGGCGACAGGCCGACCTCGTTGCCGATTTCCTGCAGGGTCTTGCGCGAGTCGAGCAGCAGCACGCGGAGAATGGCCATATCGATCTTGTCGAAAGATCCTTCTTCAGAAGATGCTGTTTTCCGATTGGTTTTCATAAATGGAAGCCAAAGAGCCAAAAGAAAGAAGCAAATTCTGCCTCAGGAGCGGAAGAATTGACGGCATGCGATTGCTCGACCTTCCCCTCACGTCTTCCTTGTCCCTTCACCCCGAGGCCGCACCCCGTGTGCGCAACGGTGCGGAGGCCCTGCTCGATACGCTGGTCGAGTGCGGTGTCGACACCATCTTCGGCTACCCCGGCGGCGCGGCGCTGCCGCTGTACGACGCGCTGCACGGCGAGCCGCGGCTGCGCCATGTGCTGGTGCGCCACGAGCAGGCCGCGGTGCATGCGGCCGAGGGCTATGCGCGCAGCACGGGGCGCGTGGGCGTGGTGCTGGTCACCTCGGGGCCGGGGGTGGGCAACACCATCACGGGCCTCCTCGATGCGATGAGCGATTCGGTGCCGGTGCTGTGCATCAGCGGGCAGGTGGCCACGGCGGTCATCGGCACGCAGGCCTTCCAGGAGAGCGATGCGCTGGGCATGTCGCGCTCGGTGACCAAGTGGAACCAGCAGGTGCGCGCGGCGGACGATGTGCCGTCGCTGGTGCGGCGCGCGCTGGAGATCGCATCGTCGGGCCGGCCGGGGCCGGTGCTGCTCGATGTGCCGAAGGACATCCAGCTGATGCGCCTGGGTCATGGCGCAGCCCCCGCGCCGCTGCGCCCGTTGCGCGCAAGCAGGGCGGCGCTGCCGCCGAAGGCGATGCTGCAGCGCGCGGCCGACTTGCTCTCGACCGCGCGGCGCCCGGTGCTCTATGGCGGCGGCGGGCTCATCAACTCCGGCCCTGCGGCCTGCGAGGCTTTCACCCAATTGGTGAACCGCCTGCATGCGCCCTGCACGTTGACGCTGATGGGGCTGGGCGCCTTTCCCGCGTCCGACCCGAAGTTCATCGGCATGCTCGGCATGCACGGCAACCTGGAAGCGAACCTCGCGATGCACGAGGCCGACCTGGTGGTGTGCGTCGGCGCGCGCTTCGACGACCGCGTGACCGGCAAGCTCGACGAGTTCTGCCCGCATGCGCGGAAGATCCACATCGACATCGACCCGACGAGCATCAACAAGGTCGTGCAGGTCGATGTGCCGATGGTGGGCGACTGCGCGGCGATCCTTGCCGCGGTGCTGGCGCTGCTGCCCGCCGAGGGCTTTGCGCCGGAGCGGCTTGCGCCGTGGTGGGAGCGCATCGAGCGCTGGCGCGCCGAGGAGTGCCTGCGCTTCGAGCCGCGTGCGGAAGCGATCCTTCCGCAGCAGTTGATGACGACGCTGCAGCAGGCCATCGGCCGCAGCGGGCGCGATGCGATCGTCTCGACCGACGTGGGCCAGCACCAGATGTGGGCCGCCCAGTACCTGCGCTTCGACAGCCCGCGCCATTGGCTCACCTCGGGCGGGGCCGGGACGATGGGTTACGGTTTGCCGGCCGCCATCGGCGCGCAGATCGGCCATCCCGATGCGCTGTGCGTGTGCGTGAGCGGCGATGCGTCGGTGCTCATGAACATCCAGGAGCTGTCGACCGCGGTGCAGCACCGCACGGCGGTGAAGCTGGTGCTGTGCAACAACGGCTACATGGGCATGGTGCGGCAGTGGCAGGAGCTGAACCACGGCAACCGCCTGAGCCACAGCTGGAACGAGGCGCTGCCGGATTTCGTGGCGCTGGCGAAGGCCTTCGGTTGGGGGGCGCGCCGCGTGTCGGACCCGGCGGAGCTCGAAGCCGCGCTGGCCGAGTGCCTCGCGAGCGAGGGGCCGTTCTTTCTCGACGTGCAGGTCGCGGCGCAGGAGAACTGCTTTCCGATGATGCCGTCGGGGCACGGGCATCACCGGGTGATGCTGGCGAAGGACAGGTGGTACGAGGAGGCGTGATGCCCGGCTTTTCTCCCTCCCCTTCCGGGGGAGGGCAGGGGTGGGGGCAAGCGGCGTTCGATAAAGCGCTGCGATGAAGCGAGCGCTGTCGTGCCCCCATCCCAGCCTTCCCCCGGGAGGGGAAGGAGCAAGAGAAGGAGCCAACGCTACACACTCTGCAGCCGCACATCGTTCGCAGGAATGGCATTGAGCTCCGCCCAATCGGCTCGATCAGGTTCTGACGAACACCAGCAGGTCTGCGTTGAACTCGTCCTTGCACCGCCGCAGCGGGTATCAGGAGTGCCCGTCCACCCGCATCTGAAAGAGGAAGTACGGCGGAATGCAGGCGCCGCGCCCTTCGGGCTGGCCCTCGGCCTGCGCGCAGATGTAGTCGTCGCGGCAGGGCTGTTGCGCCGAGCAGCTGCGCAGGTTGCCGGGGCGCGTGTGCTTGGCGAGGCATTCGCCGAAGGGCTTGTTCGCGGCCAGGCACTGGTTGAAGTCGCTGAGGATCGCGATGCCGCCGCAGGTGCCGTTCCTGTCGAGCGGATCGCAAGGGCCCGAGCACATGCCGCCCGGGAAGCCGACCGAGGTTTTCTCGCACACGGAGAACACGCCTTCGCAGGCGACGCGCGGCAGCTTTTCGGCGCGGTCCAGCCACGGGTTGGCGGCCTGCGTGATGCGGGTGGGCTCGCAGCTTGCGCCGACCGCAGCCTTCTCGGGTGCGGTGTTTGCGCTGTCCGGTTCGGCGAGCGGCCGGAACGGGTCGGGCCGTGCGGTGGTCAGCGCCGTCTGCACGTAGTTGCTGCGGCGTGCCAGCTCGTCCTGCAGATGCGGTGAGTGAGGCAGTGCGAGCGCATTGCCCGTCGTGAAGGTGCGCGATGCGCCGCGCCGGTCGACGCCGAGCAGATGAAAGCCCGCGACCGCGCGGCTCTGGTGGCAGCCGGTGCAGCTGAGGTCATCGAGGCGGCGCAGCACGGCCTGCGGCGACTGCAGCGTGCGGCTGCCGGGCACGGGCTGCCAGTCGCCGGGCGAGAAGACTTGCGCGAAGGGCCGGTTCGCGAGGCGCGCAAGGCCGCGCGGTGCGACCGAGATCGATTCGGTCGCGAGAAATTTCTCGGGGATCTGCACGGTCGCTTCGTCCAGCGCGCGCAGGTTGGCGGGCTGCTGCAGCCATTGCTGCAGCTCCTTGCGCAGCGGCGGGTTGGCCTTGAGGCGCGCGACATCGGGCGTGTTCTCGAGCGGTGCCACGTCGAACCGCTTCGTGCCGGCGTTCCAGCGGAAGGCGCGCAGCATGTATTCGGCATGGCCGCCGAGATCGGGCCGCACCGCGGAGGGCCAGCGCACGCTCTGCAGGTTGGTGGTGACCTGCGCGATGCGCGCGGGTGCAAGCCGCTGCGGCGCGAGCGGGCCTTCGGGCGAAACCAGCCAGCGGCCGAGCGCCTCGTCCTGCATCGATGGCTGCGGCGGCTGCCAGCGCCGCGCGGTGCTGGCGCAGCTGCCGTCCGCATCGGGCGCATCGCCGCGCAGTTCCACGTTGATGGTCATCGGCAGCCGCGACTGCATTGCGGCGGTGCGGTACGCGAGCCGGTACACCAGCCGCGTCTCGCCGCATGCGCCGTTCTGGAAGGGCCGGCGGTCCATGCGGTTGGCCACGCCGACCAGTTCGAAGAACGCATCGGGGCTCGCGAGCCAGCGCGCATCGAACAGCCGGTGCGGATAGCGCGAGATGCCCACGCCGGCCTGCTTGTCGCCGCGCTGGATGCGCGCGAGGCTGTCGCCGATCGGCGTGGCGATGGACTGCCAGGCCGGCCAGCGCATCAAGGCCTGGTTGGTCGCGGTGCCGTCGGGTGAAGCAGCTGCGTTGCCGATCCAGTGGGAGAAGCCGGCGCCGGACTTCTCGGCGGCCTGCAGGGCAACTGGCGAGGTGACGAGGAGCACCGGATCGGCCGCCTGCGCCATGGGCGCGGCGAGGGTCAATGCAAGCGCGAGTGCGAGGGGCGGGCAGTGTTTGGCGAGCGGCACGCGGCCGATTGTGTCAGCGCCGGGGCGTGATGTTCAGCCCTGCGCAGAAGTCATAGAACGCCTCCAGCTGCAGCGACTTGTCGAACACCGCATCAACGCCCGCCGACAGCGCGCCTTCGCGCACTTCGGAGGTCGCGTAGTTCATGAGCACCACCGTGCGCTGCGCTGGAGCCTTGTGCTCCTTCAGGTACTGCGCCACGGTGAGTCCGTTGCCCTTGGCAAGAAACATGTCGATGACCGCCGCATCCCACTCGTCCGGATTGGCTTTCAGCCAGTCGATGGCTTCGTCGGAGGTCGTGGCGGTGCCGATGACATCGCATTCGGAAAATGCCTGCAACCCGTCGGTCAGCGTCGTTGCGATCAGAGGGTTGTCTTCTATGAGATAGATGCGGGTCATCGTTATATGGGGAGAGAACGGTCCTTCGGCTTGTCTCGGCCGAGGGGGTCATTGTCAGGGTGGGCTCCGTGTGTCGAGTCGGACAACGCCGCCATCTGTCGTACATCCCTGCGGATGAAGGGGTGCGGATGCTGCAGCGCGGCGGGATGTCTGGAAAAATGTCACGCAAATGACCAATGACCCGCCAAACAAGCTTCGCGTGCTGCTCGTGGAGGACGATGCCGACACGCTCGCCACAACCCTGAAACTGCTCGAGGCCCTGGGGCACTGGGCCACGGGCGTGAAAAGCGCCGAGGCCGCGATCTCGCGCTTCTTCGAGGGCGCCTTCGATGTGGTGATGGTGGACATCGGCCTGCCCGCGTTGTCGGGGCTCGACCTGGCCGAGCGGCTGCTGCGCGACTACCGCGTGCCGGTGATCTTCGTGACCGGACAGGCGCAGCCCGCGAAGGAGCTGGCGGGGACCACCTGGCTGCGCAAGCCGTACACGGTCGAACAGCTGACCGAGGCGCTGGAACAGGTCGCGTGAGAAAATCGCGGCCTTCTGCGCCCGATGTCCGGGCCGATGCCGACAACAGGATCCCGCGTTTTGGAAGAGAAGGTCATCTCCGTTGCACCCATGATGGACTGGACGGACCGTCATTGCAGGTACCTGCACCGCCTGTTGTCGCGCCACGCGCTGCTCTATACCGAGATGGTGACGACAGGCGCACTGGTGCATGGCGACGTGCCCCGTCACCTTCGATTCAACGCTGAAGAACATCCCGTGGCGCTGCAGCTGGGCGGCAGCGAGCCGGCCGACCTGGCGCACTGCGCGAAGCTCGGCGAGGAATGGGGCTACGACGAGATCAACCTGAACTGCGGCTGCCCGAGCGAGCGCGTGCAGCGCGGCGCCTTCGGCGCGTGCCTCATGAACGAGCCGCAACTGGTGGCCGACTGCGTGAAGGCAATGGTCGACGTGGTGAGCGTGCCCGTCACGGTGAAGCACCGCATCGGCATCGACAAGATCGAGAGCTACGAGTTCGTGCGCGACTTTGTCGGCAAGGTGAGCGAAGCGGGCTGCGGCACCTTCATCGTCCATGCGCGCAATGCCTGGCTGCAGGGCTTGAGCCCGAAGCAGAACCGCGAGATTCCGCCGCTGCGCTACGCACTCGTGCATCGGCTGAAGCACGACTTTCCGGCGCTCAGGTTTTCGATCAACGGGGGCATCTCCGTCAACGAACAGGTGCACGAACACCTGCGGCTGCTCGATGGCGTGATGGTCGGGCGGGAGGCGTATCACAACCCCTGGTGGCTTGCCGAGTGGGACGCCGAGTTCTTCGGCGCGGCGCCGCAGCCGTTGACGCGCGAAGAGGTGGAGTCGCTGATGTGCGACTACATGGTTCGCGAGGCGGCCGAGCACGGCACGCAGTGGTCGTCGATCGCGCGCCACATGCTGGGCCTGCGCAACGGCCTGCCCGGCGCGCGCCGCTGGCGGCAGGTCTGGAGCGACCATCGCCTGAAGACGCGCCCGCCGCACGAGGTGATGGCGCTGGCGCACGAGCCGGTCGCGCAGGCCGCCTGAAGGGGCGGCCGTACGGCCGTCTTCCTGTTCCCCGTGTTCTCGAGATCGATTCCGAATCACGAGATTCGGCGCGTTGTGACGCCGAAAAAAAGCCCTTTTCAGCCTCCAGATCGGCGTGTTTCACCCTCTTTTAATAGAACACAGTTCCGAAACAATGGCGCAACAAGTGTGGCTTGTCTGCCTGTTTTTGCTCAAGAATAAAGAGGTCAGGGAAACAAAAAAGGTTCTTCATGAGCGAAGCTGTTGGCAGCAAAGAAGAAGTAAGCGCGCTGGCACGCGGCTTGGCGTTACTCAAGACCATCGGAATGGCGCCCGCGCCGATGGGAAACCGTGATCTGGCCGACGCGACCGGCATTCCCAAAGCCACCGTCTCGCGGCTGACCGCCACGCTGGTGGGCGCCGGCTACCTGCGTCAGTCGCGGGACAGCGAGCGCTTCAGCCTGGGCCCGGCGCTGCTGGACATGAGCAGCCGGTACCTGCGGCATTTCGATCTGCGCGCGGTGGCGCGGCCCCATCTGACGGAGCTGTCCGAATTCGCAGGTGCCAGCATCCACATGGGCGTGCGCGACGAGCTCGACATGCTCGTCATCGATTCGCTGCGGCCCCGTTCTGCGCTCATCAGTTCGCGCATCGAGGTCGGGGCGCGGCTTTCGATTGCCACCTCTGCCGCCGGCCGCGCCTACCTGGCGGCGCTGCCCGAGGCCGAGCGGGAGGTGCTGCTGGAGCAGATCCGCATCGAAACGGGCGAGAACTGGTCCTCAATGGAACCGCGCCTGGCGGCGGGCATCGACGAATACGAACGCCTTGGCTTTTGCACTTCCTTCGGAGAGTGGCATCCCCACATCCATGCCCTCGGCTTCGCGCTGCAGGGGCCGCGCGGCGAGCGCTACGGCCTGAGTTGCGGCGGCCCGGCCTACCTGCTGCCCAAGGACGTCATGCTGGAGCGCGTGGCGCCGCGGATGCTGGAAGTCGCTCAGCGGATCTCCAAGGAAGCCGGCACGGTCGACGCAGACTGATCTGATCGCTGCGGACGAACTCAATTCGCAGCTTCCAGGCCATTCCTGAAGTGCTCGCGCATGCGCGCCATCGCGGCCGTGGCATCGCGCGACTCGATCGCCGCCATCACCGAGCGGTGCTCGGCCAGCGACTCGGCAATCCGCCCCGCCTTGAGCAGCGAGTTGTGCCGGTTGAGCTTCATCACCTTGCGCAGGTCGGCCACCATCTGGTCGCGCCACTTGTTGTTGGCAATGGCCAGCAACTGCATGTGGAAGCGCTCGTTCACTGCGAAGAAATGTTCCCGGTCTTCCTTGCCCGGTGCGGCGGCGGCTTCGAGTTCGGCGTGCAGCTTCTTCAGCTCCGCGCGTTCGGACTCGGTGGCGCGTTCGGCCACCACGCCGGCGGCATCGCTCTCCAGCAGGGAGAGCAGGTGGTAGACGTCCGCCAGGTCCTGCTCCGACACCTCGGTCACATAGGCGCCGCGCCGCACCTTCATCGTCACCAGGCCTTCGGCGGCCAGCACTTTCAGGGCTTCGCGCAGCGGGGTGCGGCTGATGCCGTATTCCTCGGCGAGCTTGAGCTCGTCGATCCAGCTGCCGGGCTCCAGCTCGCGGCGGAAGATCCGCTGGCGCAGCAGCTCGGCCACCTCTTCATAGAGGGCGCGCGGGGTAAGGGTGACAGCGGACATGGGCAGGAATGTACCGCAAAAAGAGGGTTTGAATTAATAATTACGGATCGGTTAGACTCGCGGCCGGCTTGCAAATCCCTGCGAGCGAATTTGCGAATTCCCTGTAATCCCCTGCACGACAACTGCAAAGCGGCGCCCTCCATGAGCAGCACACCCGAACCCACCTTCAAGCCCGCCGACCTCGGCGCCTGGGCCAAGTCCGCGGCCAAGTCCGCGCCGGGCGGCGACGTGAACGCGCTGAACTGGATCACGCCCGACGGCATCACCGTCAAGCCGCTCTACACCGCCGCCGACCTGCAGGGCCTGAAGTACACCGACACGCTGCCCGGCTTCGAGCCCTACCTGCGCGGCCCGCAGGCCACCATGTACGCGGTGCGCCCGTGGACGATCCGCCAGTACGCCGGCTTCTCCACCGCCGAGGAATCGAACGCCTTCTACCGCAAGGCATTGGCCGCCGGCGGCCAGGGCGTGAGCGTGGCCTTCGACCTCGCCACCCACCGCGGTTACGACAGCGACCATCCGCGCGTGACCGGCGACGTCGGCAAGGCCGGCGTGGCGATCGATTCGGTGGAGGACATGAAGATCCTGTTCGACCAGATCCCGCTGGACAAGGTCTCCGTGTCGATGACGATGAACGGCGCCGTGCTGCCGGTGCTCGCGGGCTACGTGGTTGCGGCCGAAGAGCAGGGCGTGGCGAAGGACCAGTTGAGCGGGACCATCCAGAACGACATCCTCAAGGAGTTCATGGTCCGCAACACCTACATCTTTCCGCCCGGGCCGAGCATGCGGATCATCGGCGACATCATCGAGTACACGGCGCAGCACATGCCCAAGTTCAACTCGATCTCGATCAGCGGCTATCACATGCAGGAAGCCGGCGCCAACCAGGCGCTGGAACTTGCGTTCACGCTGGCCGACGGCAAGGAATACGTGAAGACGGCGCTGGCCAAGGGGCTCGACGTAGACGGCTTCGCCGGGCGCCTGAGCTTCTTCTGGGCCATCGGCATGAACTTCTATCTCGAGGTGGCCAAGATGCGGGCGGCGCGCCTCCTGTGGTGCCGGATCATGAAGGAGTTCGAGCCCAAGAACCCCAAGAGCCTGATGCTGCGCACGCACTGCCAGACTTCGGGCTGGTCGCTCACCGAGCAGGACCCGTACAACAACATCGTGCGCACCACCATCGAGGCGATGGCCGCGGTGTTCGGCGGCACGCAGAGCCTGCACACCAACGCGCTGGACGAAGCGATTGCGCTGCCCACCGAGTTCAGCTCGCGCATCGCGCGCAACACGCAGCTCATCATTCAGGAAGAGACCCACATCACCAGCGTGGTCGACCCCTGGGCCGGCAGCTACATGATGGAGAAGCTCACGCAGGACATGGCCGACGCGGCCTGGGCCATCATCGAAGAAGTCGAGGCGATGGGCGGCATGACCAAGGCGGTCGACAGCGGCTGGGCCAAGCTCAAGATCGAAGCGGCCGCCGCCGAGAAGCAGGCGCGCATCGACTCGGGCAAGGACGTGATCGTGGGCGTCAACAAGTACAAGCTCAAGAACGAAGACGCAATCGACAGCCTCTCCATCGACAACGTGATGGTGCGCGACCAGCAGGTGGCACGGCTGCAGAAGATCCGCGCCTCGCGCGACACCGCCAAGGTGCAGGCCGCGCTCGATGCATTGACCGAAGCCGCCGAGAACGGCACCGGCAACCTGCTCGCGCTGAGCATCGATGCGGTGCGCCTGCGTGCCACGGTGGGCGAGATTTCGGACGCGCTCGAAAAATCATTCGGCCGCCATCGGGCCGACACGCAAAAGGTGACCGGTGTGTATGCAGCTGCCTATGACTCCGCCGAGGGCTGGGAAGCCCTCAAGACCGAAATCAACGCCTTCGCCGAAGAGCAAGGGCGCCGTCCGCGCGTGATGATTTCCAAGCTGGGCCAGGACGGGCACGACCGCGGCGCCAAGGTGGTGGCCACGGCGTTTGCGGACCTGGGCTTCGACGTGGACATGGGGCCGCTGTTCCAGACCCCCGAAGAGTGCGCGCGGCAAGCCATCGAAAACGACGTGCATGCCGTCGGCGTGAGCACCCTCGCAGCCGGCCACAAGACGCTTGTGCCCGCCATCATCAACGAGCTCAAGAAGCAGGGCGCGGACGACATCATCGTGTTCGTCGGCGGCGTGATCCCGCGGCAGGACTACGACTTTCTCTACGAAGCCGGCGTCAAGGGCATCTACGGACCGGGCACTCCGATCCCGGCCAGCGCCAAGGACGTGCTGGAGCAGATCCGCGCGGCGGTTGCTGCCTGACCGGGACGCCAGACGTGGGCGATCTCTTGTCGCGGCTGTCGCTGCAGCCCGTGGATTCCAGCGATTTCGAAGACATGCTGGCTGTGCGCATCGATGCGATGCGCCCGAGCCTGGAGCGTGTCGGGCGCTTCGATGCCGCGCGTGCGCGCGAAAGGCTGAACGCCGGGTTCGTCGTGCCGTTCATGCACCACATCGTGCTCGATGGCGAGCAGCGCGTGGGCTTCGTCACGCTCAAGCCCGAGGGCGCGTATGCGCTGCGGCTCGATCACCTGTACCTGCGCACCGGTTTCCAAGGGAGCGGCATCGGCGAATGGGTGTTGCGCTGGGCCAAGGCCGAGGCGCGCGAGAAGAAGCTCGACATCAAGCTCACCGCGCTCGTACAGAGCGATGCCAATCGCTTCTACCTTCGGCATGGCTTTGTGCTCGAAGGCGAGGAGGGCGTGGACCTGCACTACCGCTGGCGCGTGACGGCCGAGGAGGCCGCGTGCTGAACACGGTGCATGCGCTGGAAAGCGCGGTCACCGCTTCGCCGGGCATGGCGCAGCGTCGAGCCATCGCCAAGGCCATCACGCTGCTCGAATCCACGCGGGCTGACCATCGCACCCAGGCCGACGAACTGCTCACCGCGCTGCTGCCGCGCACCGGCAACTCCTTTCGCCTCGGCATCTCGGGTGTGCCCGGTGTTGGCAAATCGACCTTCATCGAGACGCTCGGCCTCTTGCTGATCGACAAGGGACATCGCGTCGCGGTGCTCACCATCGATCCGTCGTCCACCGTCTCCGGCGGCTCCATCCTCGGCGACAAGACGCGCATGGAAAAGCTCTCGGTGCACGAGCGCGCCTACATCCGCCCGAGCCCTTCGAGCGGCACGCTGGGCGGCGTCGCCGAGAAGACGCGCGAGGCGATGCTGGTGTGCGAGGCCGCCGGCTACGACGTCGTGATCGTGGAGACCGTGGGCGTGGGCCAAAGCGAAACGGCGGTGGCCGGCATGACCGACATGTTCGTGCTGATGCAACTGCCCAACGCCGGCGACGACCTGCAGGCGATCAAGAAGGGCGTGATGGAACTGGCCGACCTCGTCGTCATCAACAAGGCGGACATCGACAAGGATGCCGCCACGCGCGCACAGGCCCAGATCACTTCCGCGCTGCGCCTCTTCGGCCACCAAGGCAACCCGGACCACGCGCATGCGGTGCACGACGCGCACAGCGGTGCGGAAGTGCGCTTCTGGCTGCCCAGGGTTCTGCAGCTGAGCGCGCTCGCGGGCACGGGCGTCGATGCTTTCTGGGACGCCGTCACGCAGTTCAGGCGGTTGCAGACCGCCAACGGCAAGCTCGCCGGCCGGCGCGAGAAGCAGGCCACCGCGTGGATGTGGGAACGCATCGACGCCGGCCTGAAGCAGGCCTTCAGGCACCACCCGCAGGTGCGCGAATTGCTGCCCCAACTCACCCAGCAGGTCGCGCAGGGTGCGCTGCCTGCATCGACCGCGGCGCGTCAGTTGCTCGCGGCGGCGGCCATCACGGCCAGGCCATGACGCCACACGAATTTCAGGACCACAGCTTCGGAACCACACCATGCAAGAACTGATTGAACAACTCGAACAGCGCCGCGCCAAGGCGCGCCTCGGCGGCGGGCAGAAACGCATCGACGCGCAGCATGCCAAGGGCAAGCTCACGGCGCGCGAGCGCATCGAGCTGCTGCTCGACGACAACACCTTCGAAGAGTGGGACATGTTCGTGGAGCACCGCTCGGTCGACTTCGGCATGGCCGAGCAGAAGATCCCCGGCGACGGCGTGGTCACCGGCTACGGAATGATCAACGGCCGCCTGGTGTTCGTGTTCAGCCAGGACTTCACCGTCTTCGGCGGCGCGCTCAGCGAGGCGCACGCCGAGAAGATCTGCAAGGTGATGGACCAGGCCATGAAGGTCGGCGCACCGGTCATCGGCCTGAACGATTCGGGCGGCGCCCGCATCCAGGAAGGCGTGGCCTCGCTCGGCGGCTATGCCGACGTGTTCCAGCGCAACGTGATGGCTTCCGGCGTCGTGCCGCAGATCAGCATGGTGATGGGCCCCTGCGCGGGCGGCGCCGTGTATTCGCCCGCCATGACCGACTTCATCTTCATGGTGAAGGACTCCAGCTACATGTTCGTCACCGGTCCCGACGTGGTGAAAACCGTGACGCACGAAACCGTGACGGCGGAAGAACTCGGCGGCGCCATCACCCACACCACGCGCAGCGGCGTGGCCGACATGGCGTTCGAGAACGACGTCGAAGCGCTGATGATGCTGCGCCGCCTGTACAACTACCTGCCGCTCAACAACCGCGAGAAGCCGCCGGTGCGCCTGGGCAACAACGGCCAGGGCGATCCGGCCGACCGGCCCGACTACTCGCTGGACACGCTGGTGCCCGACAACCCGAACAAGCCCTACGACATCAAGGAACTGATCCTCAAGGTGGTCGATGACGGCGACTTCTTCGAACTGCAGCCCGACTACGCCAAGAACATCGTGATCGGCTTCGCGCGCATGGAAGGCCAGACGGTCGGCATCGTGGCCAACCAGCCGCTGGTGCTGGCGGGGTGCCTGGACATCAAGAGCAGCATCAAGGCCGCACGCTTCGTGCGCTTTTGCGATGCGTTCAACATCCCGGTCATCACCTTTGTCGACGTGCCCGGCTTCATGCCCGGCACGGGTCAGGAGTACGGCGGCATCATCAAGCACGGTGCCAAGCTGCTTTACGCGTACGCGGAATGCACGGTGCCGAAGATCACCGTCATCACGCGCAAGGCCTACGGCGGTGCTTACGACGTGATGGCGTCCAAGCACCTGCGCGGCGACGTCAACCTCGCCTGGCCGCGCGCCGAGATCGCGGTGATGGGCGCGAAGGGCGCGGTGGAAATCATCTTCCGCGAAGACAAGAACGACCCCGAGAAGCTGGCCGCCCGCGAGGCCGAATACAAGGCGCGATTTGCGAACCCCTATGTGGCGAGCGCCCGCGGCTACATCGACGACGTGATCCTGCCGCACGAGACGCGCAAGCGCATCTGCCGCTCGCTGGTGATGCTGCGCGAGAAGAAGCTCGAGAACCCGTGGCGAAAGCACGGGAACATTCCGCTCTGACACCCGTATGCGCAGCCATTACCCGCAATTCCGCGAAGGCGCGGAGCCCGGACTGGTGCCCAAGCTCGGCGGGCTGCCCTGGGGCCTGCCCGCGCGCCTGTGGCCGGTGTGCCGCGAATGCCATCGCGCCATGAGCCATCTCGCGCAACTGCCGGCCGATGGCGAGGCGGTACCGCTCGGCGGCGGCGAGGTGCTTTTTCTCTTCAAGTGCGAGTGGGACAGCATCTGCAGCTTCTGGGAGCACGATGGCGGGGCCAATGCCGCGTTCGTCGTGCAGCGCGACCAGTTGACCGATGCACCGACTGCGCCGCCTCCAGATGCGGCCGATGGCGAGCCTGCATTGCTGCGCGAGATTGCGATCACCGGCTGGCGCGCCGATGACGATGGCGCTCCGCCGGAACTGGAGGAGGCTTTCTACGACTACCAGGCCCATTCCGAACTGCCCGAGCAAATCGCCTATCCCCACGACTGGGCCAGCGCATGGCGCACGAAGAGCGGCGGCGTGCCGTACTGGACGGCCAACGGCGCGCAGCAGATGCCAGCGGGGCGCCTGTTCCTGCAGATCGACAACTGGGTCGACCTGGCCGATGGCGGCACTGCCGAAGTGGCGAACTTCTGCTCCGACGGCACGGCCTACGTGTTCGTCGATCGCTCGCAACCGCAGCCGGTGTATTCGATGTTCATCAACCGCTAGGGCGGCTAACAAGAAAACGGATTCAGCATGTTCAAGAAAATCCTGATCGCCAACCGCGGCGAAATCGCCTGCCGCGTGATCCAGACCGCGAAAAAAATGGGCATCCTCACCGTCGCCGTCTACTCCGACGCCGACAAGGAAGCCCGCCACGTCGAACTGGCCGACGAGGCCGTGCACATCGGCGCCGCGCCCAGCCGCGAGAGCTACCTGCAGGCCGACCGCATCATCGCGGCCTGCAAGCAGACGGGCGCCGAGGCGGTGCATCCGGGCTACGGCTTCCTCTCGGAGAACGAAGCCTTCGCGCGCAAGGTCGAGGAAGAGGGCATTGCCTTCATCGGGCCGAAGCACTATTCGATCGCGGCGATGGGCGACAAGATCGCCTCGAAGAAGCTCGCCAACGAAGCCAAGGTCAACACCATTCCGGGCTGGAACGACGCCATCGAGACGGCCGAGCGCGCCGTCGAGATCGCCAAGGACATCGGCTACCCCGTGATGATCAAGGCCTCGGCCGGCGGCGGCGGCAAGGGCCTGCGCGTGGCCTTCAACGACAAGGAGGCTTTCGAAGGCTTTACCTCGTGCCGCAACGAGGCGCGCAACAGCTTCGGCGACGACCGCGTGTTCATCGAGAAGTTCGTCGAGGAGCCGCGCCACATCGAGATCCAGGTGCTGGGCGATTCGCATGGCAACGTGATCTACCTGAACGAGCGCGAATGCTCGATTCAGCGGCGCCACCAGAAGGTGATTGAAGAGGCGCCGTCGCCCTTCATCAGCGACGAGACGCGCAAGGCCATGGGCGCGCAGGCGGTGCAACTGGCCAAGGCCGTGAACTACCAGAGCGCGGGAACGGTGGAGTTCGTGGTCGGCAAGGACCAGAGCTTCTATTTCCTCGAGATGAACACGCGGCTGCAGGTGGAGCACCCGGTGACGGAGTGCATCACCGGTCTGGACCTCGTGGAGTTGATGATTCGCGTCGCGGCTGGCGAGAAGCTGCCGCTTACGCAAGAAGAGGTCAAGCGCGACGGCTGGGCCATCGAGTGCCGCATCAACGCCGAAGACCCGTTCCGCAATTTCCTGCCTTCGACCGGCCGCCTCGTGAAGTTCCACCCGCCCGGCGAGACCATGTTCGCGAGCGACACGGAACACCTGCAAGGCGTGCGCGTCGACACCGGCGTGTACGACGGCGGCGAGATCCCGATGTACTACGACTCGATGATTGCCAAGCTCATCGTGCACGGCAAGGACCGGCAGCATGCGATCGCCCGCATGCGCGAGGCGCTCAACGGCTTCGTGATCCGCGGCATCAGCAGCAACATCCCGTTCCAGGCGGCGCTGCTCGCGCATCCGAAGTTCGTGGCGGGCGATTTCAACACCGGCTTCATCGCCGAGCACTACGGCAAGGGCTTCCATGCGGAAGACGTGCCGCACACCGATCCGTCGTTCCTCGTTGCGCTCGCGGCCTATGTGCACCGCCGCTATCGCGCGCGGGCCTCGGGTATCAGCGGACAGCTCGAAGGCCACGGCGTGAAGGTGGGCGAGCAGTTCGTGGTGGTGGAGCTGGGGCCGGAGGGCAAGCATGTGCACCATCCCGTGTCGGTCACCGACTTTCACGGCAAGACCGGCGCGAGCGCGGTGGCCGTGGGCGGCAAGAGCTACAAGATCGACAGCAGCTTCGCGCTCGGTGCGATCCGCGTGAAGGGCATGGTCAACGACAAGCCCTTCACCGCGCAGGTCGAACGCGGCGCGGGCAAGAACCCGTTGGCGCTGCGCGTGTCGCACGACGGCACGCAGATCGAGGCCATGGTGCTGTCGCCGCTCGGCGCGCGCCTGCTCGAACTGATGCCCTACAAGGCCCCGCCGGACCTGAGCAAGTTCCTGATGTCGCCGATGCCGGGCCTGCTGGTCGAGGTGTCGGTGCAACCGGGGCAGCAGGTGCGCGCCGGCGAGAAGCTGGCCGTGATCGAGGCCATGAAGATGGAAAACGTGCTGTTCGCTGCGCAAGACGGCGTGGTGGGCAAGGTGTCTGCGGGCAAGGGCGAATCACTCGCCGTCGATCAAATCATTCTGGAGTTCAACTGATGGGTGCCAACGACTTGCAACAAACGATCACGCTGCACCGGCCTACCAAGGTTGAGACCCCACCAGGCCCATGGACGGTCGAGGCGATCCAGGCGCTGCTCGACAAGCCGCTGATGGACCTGCTGTTCGAGGCGCAGACCGTGCACCGCCAGCATTTCCCTGAAGGCGACATCGAGCTCGCGACGCTGCTCTCGGTCAAGACCGGTGGCTGCCCCGAGAACTGCGGCTATTGCCCGCAGTCGGCCGAGTTCGACACCGGCGTGAAGGCGCAGAAGCTCATGGAGGTCGACGAAGTGCTGCGCGCCGCGCAGGCCGCCAAGGATGCGGGCGCCACGCGCTTCTGCATGGGCGCTGCATGGCGCGCGCCGAAGGACCGTGACGTCGAGAAGGTGGCTGTGCTGATCGAGGCCGTGAAGGGCCTCGGCATGCAGACCTGCGCCACGCTCGGCATGCTGGAGCCGCACCACGCGCACCAGTTGAAGGCCGCGGGCCTCGACTACTACAACCACAACCTCGACACCGCGCCCGAGTACTACACCGACATCGTCGACACGCGCAGCTACCAGGACCGGCTCGACACGCTGGCCCATGTGCGCAGCGCCGGCATCAGCGTGTGCTGCGGCGGCATCGTCGGCATGGGCGAGCAGCCGGTGCACCGCGCGGGACTGATCGCGCAGTTGGCCAACCTGAACCCCTACCCGGAGTCGGTGCCGATCAACAGCCTGGTGCGCGTGCCGGGCACGCCGCTGGCCGATTCGGAGCCGGTCGATCCCTTCGACTTCGTGCGCATCATTGCGGTCTCTCGCATCACGATGCCGACGGCGCGCGTGCGGCTGTCGGCGGGGCGCCAGCAGATGGGCGATGCGGTGCAGGCGCTGTGCTTCATGGCCGGTGCGAATTCGATCTTCTATGGCGACAAGCTGCTGGTTACCGGCAACCCCGATGTGGATGCGGACGTGCAACTGCTGCGCAAGCTGGGCCTGCGGTCGCGCCGCACCACGGCGGCTGAAGAAGCCGGGGCTTGCGCATGACGGCCACGCCGCGTCCCTTCAAGGTGCTGGGCATCCAGCAGATCGCCATCGGCGGCCTCGACAAGATGCGACTGCAGAAACTGTGGGTCGACATGCTGGGGCTCGAAGTCACCGGCACCTTCAAGAGCGAGCGCGAGAACGTCGACGAGGACATCTGTTCGATGGGCAGCGGGCCGTTCAAGGTCGAGGTCGACCTGATGCAGCCGCTGGACCCCGAGAAGAAACCGGCGGTGCACACCACGCCACTCAACCACGTGGGGCTGTGGATCGATGACTTGCCCCGTGCCGTCGAATGGCTCACCGCGCAGGGCGTGCGCTTTGCGCCGGGCGGCATCCGCCAGGGCGCGGCGGGGTTCGACATCTGCTTCCTGCATCCGAAGGCGAACGAGGAATTCCCGATCGCGGGCGAGGGCGTGCTGATCGAGATGGTGCAGGCGCCGCCGGAGGTGGTGACGGCCTTCAACGCGCTCGCTTCAGGCTCAGCTACGCGTTAAGCACCTTCCGGATCGGCGGCCGCACGTCCGAGCGGTGCGGCGGCAGCATCGGCTGGTGCTCGCGCGCCGGGTTCAGGATGATCGACGTCGCGGTCTCGGTGAGGATGCAGAACTTGGTGACCACCGCGTCGAGGTGGCTCACGTCGATCACCGCGATCTCGAGAATCCAGCTGTCCTCGCCGGTCACGTTGTAGGCATTCACGCATTCGGGCGTGTCCTGCACCAGCTTCACGACCAGGTCGTAGTCGGCGCGGCCGACGCGGATGATCGCGCGGATGCCGTAGCCCAGCTTGCCGAGGTTGACGGTGGCGCGGTACCCGCTGATCACGCCCGCGGCCTCCAGCTTCTTCACGCGCTCGGTCACGGCCGGCTGGCTCAGGTGCACGCGGCGGCCGAGTTCTGCCATGGTGAGGCGCGCATCGCTCTGCAGCTCGGCGAGGATGCGGGTGTCGTGCGCGTCCAGTGCGGGGTTCAAGGTGAAGTCCATGGAACTCCTTTAAATCGACGGTGATGGGTCGGCAGAACCGTGAAATATCCATGGTTCCCGGAAGGCGGCTTTCATACCATGGGCGGCGCTTCGATACCAACAAAACAATCACCTCGATATGCCGACCCTCGCTTCTCCCGCCCAAGCCGCGCCCGGTCCCGCACGGCCCGCGCTGTCGCCTTTGCTGTGGCTTTGCCTCGCCGCCACCTGGGTGGTCTGGGGCTCGACCTATCTGGCGATCAAGTACGCGCTGATCAGCTTTCCGCCGTTCCTGCAGATGGGCTCGCGCTTTCTGTTCGCGGGGCTGGTGCTCGCGGCCTGGATGCGCTGGCGCGGCGCTCCATGGCCTTCGATGGCGCAGTGGCGCAATGCGCTGGTCGTGGGCGCGCTGATGCTCGGCGGCGGCATGGGTGGCACGGCGCATGCCGAGGTGTCCATCGGCTCGGGGCTGGTGGTGGCCTTCATCGCGGTGGTGCCGCTGCTGATCGCGTTGCTGAATCTCATCTGGGGCATCAAGCCGACGCGCATGGAGGCCGCAGGCATCGCGCTCGGGCTCATCGGCGTGCTGATGCTGACGCAGGGGAGTGGCTTCCAGTCGTCGCCCGCGGGGTTGGTGGCGATTTCCATTGCCTGCATCTGCTGGTCGATGGGCAGCGTGCTGAGCCAGCGCAGCCTGCCGCTGGCGCCCGGCGCGATGGGCTTTGCGAGCGAAATGATCTGCGGCGGCGTGGTGCTGCTGGTGCTGGCGGCCATCTCGCGCGAAAGCCTGGTCTGGCCGCCGGAGCCCGAGGCCGTCTGGGCCTGGCTGTACCTGGTGGTGTTCGGCTCGCTGATCGCGTTCAACGCCTACATGGTGCTGCTCGCGAAGGCGCCGGCTGCGCTGGCGGCGAGCTACACCTTCGTGAACCCGGTGATCGCGATGCTGTTGGGCGTGTGGATCGCCAACGAGACGGTCACGCGCTTCGAGTGGTATGCGGTGGCCGTCGTGCTGGCGGGGGTGCTGTTGCTGCTCTTCAAGCGTTCGAAGAAGAGCTGAACGCCTTCATCAGGTACCCGGACGGCGCCAGAACGCCAGCGTGGCCGCCAGCAGCCACATGCCGGCCGCGCAACTGCGGTTCAGCACCTTGAGGCCGCGGCGCGAGAGCCAGCGCACGGCCTGCGTGCCGGCGGCCGCATAGGCCAGCATCACGCAGGTGTCGAGCACCACGAAGATCGCGCCGAGCAGCAGGTACTGCGGGCCTTGCGGCTGGGTGATGTCGATGAACTGCGGCAGGAAGGCCGCGAAGAACAGCACCGTCTTCGGGTTCGACAGTGCCACGAGCAGGCTGCGCATCAGTGCGACGCGGCCATGCGGGCGGACCTCGACGGCGGACTTGGCCAGCGCCGTGCCCAGGTCGGTCGCCTCGCTGCGCCAGAGCTTGATGCCGAGCCAGACGAGGTAGGCGACGCCCGCCACGCGGATCGCGTTGAAGAGCACTTCCGATGCCGCGAGCAACGAACCCAACCCGAGCGCGACGACCGCGATCAACGTGATGCTGCCGAGCGACGCACCGGCAATGCCCCAACTCGCGCGCCGCATGCCGCCATCGATGCCGTTGGACAGCGCCAGCAGCATCGTGGGGCCGGGAATCACGGCGAGGGCGAGCGAGGCGACGACGTAGATCAGCAGGGTGTCGAGTGTCATGGCTTGGGGGTGGCGGTTTTTGCGCGTTGTTCGGCGGCGGCGCGCGCGCGCGCCAGGGCGGCTTCGACGATGGAGCGCTTGCGCGTGTCGGCGGCTTGCGGTTCGGCGACGGCGGGGGCCGGTTCGGCCTCGCGCTTTGCGGCGTCGCGGTGCAGGCCGTGGAGCTTGTAGCGTTGCAACGCGGCTTCGGCCTGTGCCTGCGACCACGCCTGCCAGCCGCTGCGGCCCGGTGTTTCGACTTCGAGCGAAATGCAATCGACGGGGCAGACCGGAATGCAGAGTTCGCATCCTGTGCAGTGCGCCTCGATCACCGTGTGCATGCGCTTGTTGATGCCGACGATCGCATCGGTCGGGCAGGCATCGAGGCAGAGCGTGCAGCCGATGCACCAGGCCTCGTCGATGACGGCCATGGCGCGCGGGCCTTCGGTGCCGAATTGCGGATCGAGCGGCAGTGCAGGGCGGCCGGTGAGCAGCGCGAGGCGGTCGATGCCTTCCGCGCCGCCCGGCGGGCATTGGTTGATGCCTGCTTCGCCATCGGCCACGGCTTGCGCGTAGCCGGCGCAATCGGGGTAGCCGCACCGTGTGCACTGCGTTTGCGGCAGTGCGTCGTTGATGCGTGCGGCCAGCCCGTTCACTTCTGGTGACGCGCGCCTCAGCGCGCAGCGCTGGCGCGGGGCTTCTTGGCAGCGGCCGCGGGTTTCTTGGCGGGGGCGGCCACAACAGCCTTCTTCGCGGCCGGTGACTTCCTGGCCGCTGCGGTCGCCACCTTCTGGCCCGGCTTGACCCGGTCTTCGGCGGCGAGGCTTTCGCGCGCACCGGCACGGCTTTGCGGCTGGTCGTTCGCGGCGATGAATTTCACCAGCTTCGGGTAGACCAGGTCGCGCCAGCGGCGGCCGCTGAAGATGCCGTAGTGGCCCGCGCCCTTAACTTCGTAGTGCTCGCGCTTCGAGTCGGCAACGCCGGTGCACAGGCTGTGCGCGGCTTCGGTCTGGCCCGAGCCGGAGATGTCGTCCAGCTCGCCTTCGACGGTCAGCAGGGCGGCCGTGCGGATGTCCTGCGGACGCACGCGCTCGATCTGGCCTTCGGGGTTCTTCACGTCCCAGGTGCCGTTCACGAGTTCGAACTGCTGGAACACGGTGCGGATGGTGTCGAGGTAGTAATCGGCGTCCATGTCGAGCACGGCGTTGTACTCGTCGTAGAACTTGCGATGGGCCTCGGCGCTGGCGTCGTCGCCCTTGATCAGGTCCTTGAAGTAGTCGTAGTGGCTCGAGGCATGGCGGTCGGGGTTCATCGCGACGAAGCCGGTGTGCTGCAGGAAGCCCGGGTACACGCGGCGGCCTTCACCCGGAAAGCCCTGCGGCACGCGGTAGATCACGTTGTTCTCGAACCATTCGTAGCTCTTGTTCATCGCGAGGTTGTTGACCGCGGTGGGCGACTTGCGGGCGTCGATCGGGCCGCCCATCATCGTCAGCGTGAGCGGCAGGGGCTCCTTGCGGCTCGCCATGAGCGACACGGCAGCCAGCACCGGCACGGTGGGCTGGCACACGCTCACCACGTGGCAGTTGCCGTACTCGGCCTGCAGGCGGCGGATGAACTCCTGCACGTAGTTGATGTAGTCGTCGAGGTGGAATTCGCCTTCGGACATCGGCACGAGGCGTGCGTTTTTCCAGTCGGTGATGTAGACCTTGTGGTCCTGCAGCATGGTGCGCACGGTGTCGCGCAGCAGCGTGGCGTAGTGGCCCGACAGCGGCGCCACGATCAGCACCACGGGCTGGCTCTTGAGCGTCTTGAGGATGTGCGGCTCGTCGGTGAAGCGCTTGAAGCGGCGCAGTTCGCAGAAGGGCTTGTCGAGCTCGACGGCTTCCTGGATGACGACTTCTTCGCCATCGACCTTCACGGACTTGATGTTGAACTCTGGCTTTTCGTAGTCCTTGCCCAGCCGGTAGAGCAGGTCGTAGCCTGCGGCCATGCGCTGGGCCATGGGGAGCTGGCCCCACACGGCGCCTGGACCGTAGAGCTTGGAGGCCGCCTGCGCGAAGTCCGAGAACGGCTCCATCAGGGAACGCTGGGCTTCGTAGAGTTGATAGAGCATCGCTGGTCTTGGAGTGGAATGTTGCGGTGCAATATATCAGTGCATTTGCTGACGCGCAGGGGGCCTAACCCCTACACCCGCCCCGCAGCCAGGGTCGGATCTCTTCAAAGCGTGAAGGAATCGCCGCAGGGCGGATTCCCTCACACCTTGCTGTCACCTAGATGACTTTGGCGATCGACGCACAGACGTAGTCGATGTTCTTGCTGTTGAGCGCGGCCACGCACATGCGACCGGTGTCGGTGCCGTACACGCCGAATTCATTGCGCAGGCGCACCATCTGGTCCTTGCTGAGGCCCGAGTAGCTGAACATGCCGATCTGCGTGGTGATGAAGCTCATGTCTTCCTTCACGCCGGCAGCCTTCAGGCCGTCGACCAGCTTCTGGCGCATGGCCTTGATGCGCACGCGCATCTCGCCGAGTTCCTTTTCCCAGAGGGCGCGCAGCTCGGCGTTGCCAAGCACCGCGGCCACTACGGCGCCGCCATGGATCGGCGGGTTGCTGTAGTTGGTGCGGATGGCGATCTTGAGTTGCGACAGCACGCGGCCGGCTTCTTCCTTGTTCTCGCACAGCACCGAAAGGGCGCCGACACGCTCGCCGTACAGGCTGAAGCTCTTGGAGAACGAGGTCGAGACGAAGAAGGTCAGGCCCGCTTCGACGAACTTGGCGACGGCTGCGCCGTCTTCCTTCAGGCCGTAGCCGAAGCCCTGGTAGGCCATGTCGAGGAAGGGCACGAGGCCCTTGGCCTTGACCGTGGCGACGACCTGGTCCCACTGGGCCGCGGTGATGTCGTAGCCGGTCGGGTTGTGGCAGCAGGCGTGCAGCACGACGACGGTGCCCGCGGGCGCTGCGTCGAGCGCGGCCAGCATGCCGTCGAAGTTGATGCCGCGCTTGGCGGCGTCGTAGTAGGGGTAGCTTTCGACTTCGAAGCCCGCGTTCGTGAACAGGGCGCGGTGGTTTTCCCAGCTCGGGTCGCTGATCAGCACCTTGGCCTTGGGGTTGAGCTTCTTCAGGAAGTCGGCGCCGACCTTCAGGCCGCCGGTACCGCCGATGGCCTGGATCGTGGCCACGCGGCCGGAGGTGACGGGTTCGCTGTCGGCACCGAAGACCAGCGTCTTCACGGCGTTGTCGTACGCCACGATGCCGTCGATGGGGAGATAACCGCGCGCAGTGGGCGCTTTCATCATGTTCTGCTCGGCGGCCTGCACGCACTGGAGCAGCGGCAGCTTGCCGTTGTCGTCGTAATAGACGCCGACGCCGAGATTGACCTTGTTGGGGTTGGTATCGGCTGCAAATTGCTCGTTGAGGCCGAGGATCGGGTCGCGCGGTGCCATTTCGACCGCGGTGAACATAGACATGGAAAGGTCCTTTGGGATGAAAGCTTCGCTGGCAACCGGACTTGCGCTACGCTTTCCGGTTGCCTTGAATTTTACCGGCGCCATCGCCACCTGTCGGGAACAGCCATGCCAGAGAACACCGAAGCCATAGCAGACCTGAAGAAACTGGATCCGATCGGTCCTGCCAAGCAGGGCGAATTCATCAAGTACCCCGACTCCCCGTTCGAGCTTTTCCAGCCGTATCCGCCGGCCGGCGACCAGCCGAAGGCGATCGACGGGCTGGTCGAGGGCGTGATCGATGGCGAGGTGTTCCAGACGCTGCTGGGCGTGACGGGCTCGGGCAAGACCTTCACCATGGCCAACGTGATCGCCCGGCTGGGCCGACCGGCCATCGTGTTCGCGCCCAACAAGACGCTGGCGGCACAGCTCTACAGCGAGTTCCGGGAGTTCTTTCCGAAGAACGCGGTCGAGTACTTCGTGAGCTACTACGACTACTACCAGCCCGAGGCCTACGTGCCGCAGCGCGATTTGTTCATCGAGAAAGATTCCTCGATCAACGAGCACATCGAGCAGATGCGCCTGTCGGCCACCAAGAGCGTGCTGGAGCGCCGCGACACGGTCATCGTGGCCACGGTGAGCGCCATCTACGGCATCGGCACGCCCGAGGACTACACGCAGATGCGTTTCATCATGCGGGTGGGCGACAAGATCGGGCAGCGCGACGTGATCAGCCGGCTGATCCGCATGCAGTACACGCGCAACGAACAGGATTTTTCGCGCGGCACGTTCCGTGTGCGGGGCGACACGATCGACGTGTTCCCGGCGGAGCACAGCGAGCTCGCGATCCGCATCGAGCTGTTCGACGACGAGATCGAGACGCTGCAGCTGTTCGACCCGCTCACCGGCCGAATTCGCCAGAAGATTCCGCGCTTCACGGTGTATCCGTCGAGCCACTACGTGACGCCGCGTGACAAGGTGCTGGGCGCGGTCGAGACCATCAAGATCGAGCTGGCCGAGCGGCTCAAGGAATTCGTGGGGCAAGGCAAGCTTGTGGAGGCGCAGCGCCTGGAGCAGCGCACCCGCTTCGACCTCGAGATGCTCGCCGAGATCGGCCACTGCAAGGGCATCGAGAACTACTCGCGTCATCTTTCGGGCGCTGCCCCGGGCGACCCGCCGGCCACGCTGACGGACTACCTGCCGAAGGACGCGCTGATGTTCCTCGACGAGAGCCACCAGATGATCGGCCAGCTCAACGCCATGTACAGCGGCGACCGGGCGCGCAAGACCACTCTGGTCGAGTACGGCTTTCGGCTGCCTTCGGCGATGGACAACAGGCCGCTCAAGTTCGAGGAATTCGAAAAGCGCATGCGGCAGGCGATCTTTGTTTCGGCGACGCCGGCGCAGTACGAAAAGGATCACTCGGGCAACGTCGTCGAGCAGCTGGTGCGCCCGACTGGCCTGATCGACCCCGAGGTCGAGGTGCGTCCCGCCACGCACCAGGTGGACGACGTGCTGGGCGAGATCCGCATCCGCGTCGACAAGAACGAGCGCGTGCTGATCACCACCCTGACCAAGCGCATGGCAGAGCAACTGACCGATTACCTCGGCGACAACGGCGTGAAGGTGCGGTACCTGCACAGCGACGTGGACACGGTCGAGCGGGTGGAGATCCTGCGTGACCTGCGCCTGGGCGCCTTCGACGTGCTGGTGGGCATCAACCTGCTGCGCGAGGGGCTGGACATTCCGGAGGTGTCGCTGGTGGCGATCCTCGATGCGGACAAGGAAGGCTTTTTGCGCGCGGAGCGCTCGCTGATCCAGACCATCGGCCGGGCGGCGCGGAATCTGAACGGCAAGGCCATCCTTTATGCCGACCGGATGACCGAGTCGATGAAGAAGGCCATCGGCGAGACCGAGCGCCGGCGCACCAAGCAGATCGCTCACAACCTGGCCAACGGCATCACCCCGCGCAGCATCGTCAAGCAGGTGCGCGACCTGATCGACGGCGTCTACAGCGAGAAGACCGGCAAGGAAATGGCAAAGCTCGACCTGGAGCGCGCCAAGGTCGAGGACATGAGCGAGAAGGACATCGCCCGGGAAATCAAGCGGCTGGAGAAGCTCATGCTGGAGCACGCCCGGAACCTCGAATTCGAGAAGGCAGCGCGGGTGCGGGACCAGTTGGCGCTGCTTCGGGAGCAGGCATTCGGGGCGTCCGGTGGCGACAACATCGTCATCTTGCCGTCTTAGGCCGGAAGTCCGCGTTCTTCAAGGGGTTGGCGCAGGGGTTTACCCCAGCAGAGTTGAGGGCCTTCTGCTATACTTGACCGAAATACTCAACAACAAAAAAAGAACTTCGCGATGAAGGACCGACTCCTACCGGCTGGTTCACCAGCGTCAGGGGTCGGGCAGGGCGGAGACGAAGTCACCGCGGTCCAGGACCACGGTGTCATTTCAACGGTAAGCACTTGAAGGAGCTTGCGATGCGTCTCACTACCAAAGGCCGTTTTGCGGTCACCGCCATGATCGATCTGGCCCTGCGCCAGAACACCGGTCCGGTTACCTTGGCTGCAATCAGTCAGCGGCAGCAGATTTCGTTGTCGTACCTCGAACAGCTGTTCGGCAAGCTGCGCCGTCACGAATTGGTCGAGTCGACCCGTGGCCCCGGCGGCGGTTACAGCCTTGGCCGCAAGGCCGCAGACATCACCGTGGCCGACATCATTGTTTCCGTCGATGAGCCCATCGACGCCACGCAATGCGGCGGCAAGGAAAACTGCCTGGGCGAAGCTGGCCGTTGCATGACCCATGAACTCTGGGCCTCGCTGAACCAGCGCATGGTCGAGTTTCTCGATTCCGTCACCCTGCAGAAGCTGGTCGACGACCAGATCGCCAAGGGCGTGCAGATCGAGAACAAGCCGGTCGTCAAGCGCGCGATCTCGGCCCAGCCGGTGGTCAAGCCGATTCGCGTGAATGCGCCGAATTCGGTGTTCGCCCTCGGCAACGTCTTCGCCAAGTCCTGAGTCGTGAGCAGCGCCTGAGAGCGCTGCCGCAAGAAGCCCAGATCAAAGAACAACCCCCACGCCAGCCCGAGCCAGCCATGGACGTCACTCCTCATTTCCCGATCTATCTCGATTACGGCGCGACCACGCCGGTCGACCCGCGTGTGGTCGATGCCATGATCCCCTGGTTGCGCGAGCACTTCGGCAACCCGGCGTCGCGCAGCCACGCATGGGGCTGGGAGGCGGAAGAGGCGGTCGAGAAGGCGCGCGGCCAGGTGGCTGACCTGATCAATGCCGACCCCCGCGAGATCGTCTGGACCTCGGGTGCCACCGAGTCCATCAACCTCGCGGTCAAGGGTGCGGCCCAGTTCTACAAGGGCAAGGGCAAGCACCTGATCACGCTGAAGACCGAGCACAAGGCCGTGCTCGACACCATGCGTGAGCTTGAGCGCCAAGGCTTCGAAGTCACCTACCTCGACGTCGAGGAAAACGGCCTCGTCGATCTCGAGAAATTCAAGGCGGCGATCCGCCCCGACACCATCCTGGCCAGCGTGCTGTTCGTGAACAACGAAATCGGCGTGATCCAGGACGTGGTCGCGCTGGGCAATGCCTGCCGCGAAAAGGGCGTGATCTTCCACGTCGATTCGGCCCAGGCCACCGGCAAGGTCGAGATCGACATCACGAAGCTGCCCATCGACTTGATGAGCCTCGCCTCGCACAAGACCTACGGCCCCAAGGGCATCGGCGCCCTGTATGTGCGTCGCAAGCCGCGCATTCGCCTCGAAGCGCAAATGCACGGCGGCGGTCACGAGCGCGGCATGCGTTCGGGCACGCTGCCCACGCACCAGATCGTCGGCATGGGCGAGGCCTATCGCATCGCCAAGCTTGAGATGAAGGACGACATCGCCCATGCGCGCCGCCTGCAGCAGCGCCTGCTCGATGGCCTCAAGGATGTCGAACAGGTCTTCATCAACGGCGACCTCGAGCGCCGCGTGCCGCACAACCTGAACATGAGCTTCAACTACGTCGAAGGCGAGTCGCTGATCATGGGCATCAAGGGCCTGGCGGTGTCGTCGGGTTCGGCCTGCACCTCCGCCAGTCTGGAGCCCAGCTACGTGCTGCGCGCTCTGGGCCGCAGCGACGAGCTGGCCCACAGCAGCCTTCGCATGACCATCGGCCGTTTCACGACCGAAGAAGAAATCGACTACGCCATTTCGACCATCAAGCACAACGTCGCCAAGCTGCGCGAGCTGAGCCCCTTGTGGGAGATGTTCCAGGACGGCGTCGACATCAGCACGATCCAGTGGTCGGCCCACTGACCCAGGCCCGCCCAAGGCTCCACGATTGAACAAAGTTTGAGAGGCACACCATGGCATATTCTTCCAAGGTCATCGACCACTACGAAAACCCCCGCAACGTCGGCTCCTTCGAAAAGGGCGACGACTCGGTAGGCACCGGCATGGTCGGCGCACCGGCCTGCGGCGACGTGATGAAGCTGCAGATCAAGGTCAACCCGGAAACCGGCGTGATCGAAGACGCGCGCTTCAAGACCTACGGCTGCGGCTCGGCCATCGCGTCGTCGTCGCTCGTGACCGAATGGGTCAAGGGCAAGACGCTCGACGAAGCGGCTGCGCTCAAGAACGCGCAGATCGCCGAAGAACTGGCCCTGCCGCCGGTCAAGATCCACTGCTCGATCCTCGCGGAAGACGCCATCAAGGCCGCCGTGAACGACTACAAGGCCAAGCACGGCGCCAAGACGGCCGAGTCGACCGCCGAAGCTGTTCATTGAGATGGCCGTCACGCTGACCGAAGCTGCTGCGCGCCACGTCACCCGTTACCTCGGCAAACGAGGCAAGGGCGTGGGCGTGCGGCTGGGCGTGAAGACCACCGGCTGCTCGGGCCTGGCCTACAAGCTCGAGTACGTGGATGAGTTCACGCCTGAAGACGTGGTGTTCGAAGACCACGGCGTGAAGGTGCTGGTCGACCCGAAGAGCCTGGCCTACATCGACGGCACGCAGCTCGACTTCGTGCGCGAAGGCCTGAACGAAGGCTTCAAGTTCATCAATCCGAACGAGCGTGATCGCTGCGGTTGCGGAGAGAGTTTTCGCATCTGATGCGTCGTCGCTGATTGCGACCACAGCCGCCACCATGTCATGTGCTGGCGGTTTTTTCTTGCCATGAACCTGAACGACACCGACTTCCAACTGTTCGCCGTCCCGGCCACTTTCGCGCAGGACCGCGCTGCGTTGGACGCGCGCTGGAAAGAGCTGCAGCGCGAGGCCCACCCCGACCGGTTCGCCGCGCAGGGCGCCGCCGCGCAGCGCGTGGCCATGCAGTGGTCGGTGCGCATCAATGAGGCCTACCAACGGCTCAAGGACCCTATCCGTCGCGCGAGCTACATCTGCGAACTGCACGACGCGCCGCTGGAGGCCGAGAACAACACCACGATGCCATCCGATTTTCTGATGCAGCAGATGGAATGGCGCGAGGCGCTCGACGACGCCGGCGACATCGCTGCGGTCGAGAAGCTGCAGGCCGAGGTCGATGCCGGCCGTGCGCGCGCACTGTCGTCGCTCGACTGGCTGATCGACGAAAAGGGCGACTACCCCGCCGCCGCGCAGCAGGTGAGAGCCCTCATGTTCATTGAGCGCTTCGGCCACGACGTCGAAGCCAAATTCGATCAGTTGGGACAATAAGCCCTTATGGCTCTTCTTCAGATTTCCGAACCCGGCCAGGCGCCCGACCCGCATCAGCGCCGCATTGCCGTGGGCATCGACCTCGGCACCACGCATTCGCTGGTAGCCGCGGTGCGCAACGGCGTGGCCGAGTGCCTGCCCGACGATCAGGGCCGTGTGCTGCTGCCCTCGGCCGTGCGCTACCTCGAGGGCGACCGCCGGCAGATCGGCTTCGAGGCGCTCTCCGCGCGCGCGCAGGATCCGGCCAACACCATCACCTCGGTCAAGCGGCTCATGGGCCGAGGCCTTGCCGACATCGCGAACCGCGAAGCCATGTCCTACCGCATCGGCGGCGACGACGGCGGCATGGTGAAGGTGCAGACCTCGGTGGGCGAGAAGTCGCCCGTCGAGATCAGTGCGGAGATCCTGGCCACGCTGCGCTTCCGCGCCGAAGACACCTTCGACGACGAGCTCTACGGCGCCGTCATCACCGTGCCGGCCTACTTCGATGAAGGCCAGCGCCAGGCCACCAAGGACGCCGCGCAACTGGCCGGCCTCAATGTGCTGCGCCTGATCAGCGAGCCCACGGCCGCGGCCATTGCCTATGGCCTGGACAACGCCAGCGAAGGCGTCTACGCGGTCTATGACCTCGGCGGCGGCACCTTCGATATCTCGATCCTGCGGCTGACCCAGGGCGTGTTCGAGGTCATCGCGACCGGCGGTGATTCGGCGCTCGGTGGTGACGACTACGACCACGCGCTCGCCGATTTCGTGCTTGAGCAAACCGGCTTGAAGGTCGGCAACGACAGCGACAAGGCCTCGGTGCTTGTGGCAGCGCGTGCAGCGAAAGAAGCACTGACCGATTCGGACGCCGTTGAATTCAAGGCCGATGTGGCCGGTGGTGCCGTCCGGTTCGAATTGACGCGCGCGCATTTCGACGCAGCGACAAGAGCGCTCACGGACAAGACCATCGCCGCCGTCCGCAAGGCGCTGCGCGACGCGAAGCTCAAGGCCGATGACCTGCAGGGCATCGTGCTTGTCGGCGGCTCCACCCGTATGCCGCAGATCCGCGAGGCCGTGGCCGCGTTCTTCGGCCGCGAGCCGCTGGTCAACCTGAATCCCGACGAAGTCGTCGCGCTCGGTGCCGCGATCCAGGCCAATCAGCTGGCCGGCAACAACGGCGCGGGCGATCTCTTGCTGCTCGATGTGATCCCGCTCTCGCTCGGCATTGAAACGATGGGCGGCCTGGTCGAGCGCATCGTGCCGCGCAACCAGACCATCCCGACCGCGATGGCGCAGGACTTCACGACTTATCAAGACGGCCAGACCGCTCTCGCGCTGCACGTGGTGCAAGGCGAGCGCGACCTCGTGTCCGACTGCCGCAGCCTCGCGCGCTTCACGCTGCGCGGCATCCCGCCCATGGCGGCCGGTGCGGCGCGCATCCGTGTCACCTTCACCGTCGATGCCGACGGCTTGCTGAGCGTGAGCGCGAAGGAGCAGGGCAGCGGTGTCGAGGCCAGCGTCGCGGTAAAGCCTTCCTACGGGCTGTCGGATGACCAGATCGCGACCATGCTGCAGGAGAGCTTCTCGACCGCGCAGCAGGACATTCAGGCCCGCGCACTCGTCGAGGCGCGGGTCGATGCCGAGCGCATGCTGCTCGCCACGCAAAGCGCCCTCGATGCCGACGGCGACCTGCTGAACGAAGACGAGCGCACCGTCATCGACGCGTCGATGGCAAAGCTGCGCGAAGCCGCCAAAGGCAGCAACGAGGCAGCGGCCATCGAGGCCGCCACCAAGACGCTGGCCAACGACACCGAAGCCTTTGCCGCCCAGCGCATGAACGCGGGCATTGCGCGCGCCCTTGCCGGCCGCAAGCTCGAATCCCTCTAGAACAACAACATGCCCACGATCAAGATCTATCCGCATCCCGAGTACTGCCCGCAAGGCGCCGAGATCACCGCGCCCGCCGGCACCTCGATCTGCGAGGCGCTGCTCGACAACCACATCAACATCGAGCATGCCTGCGAGATGAGCTGCGCCTGCACCACCTGCCACGTGATCGTGCGCGAAGGGTTCAATTCGCTCAACGAAGCGGAAGAGGGCGAAGAAGACCTGCTCGACCGCGCCTGGGGCCTGGAGCCGCAATCGCGCCTGAGTTGCCAATCGATCCTGGCGCAGGAGAATGTGACGATCGAGATTCCGAAGTATTCGATCAACCACGCCAAGGAAAACCACTGATGAGCGCAGCGCCGGGCCGCCCCAAGCAAGCTCGCACCCCCTTGGGGGGCGGCGAGGACACGAAGTGCCGAGACTGGGGGCATACATGAGTCGCCAGATCGTCCTCGATACCGAAACCACCGGTCTCTCTGCGGAGAACGGCGACCGCATCATCGAGCTCGGCTGCGTGGAGTTGTTCGCACGCAAGCTCACCGGCAACGACCTGCACATCTATTTCAACCCCGAGCGCGAGAGCCATGAAGACGCGCTAAAGGTGCACGGCCTGACGACCGACTTCCTGCGCGACAAACCGAAGTTCGCCACGCTGGCCAACGACATCATCGAGTACCTGCGCGGGGCCGAGCTGATCATTCACAACGCGGCCTTCGACGTCGGCTTCCTCAACAAGGAATTCGAGCGCGCCGGCCTGCCGCCGCTGCGCAGCTTCGTCGGCGAAGTGACCGACACGCTGGCCATGGCGAAGCTGGTCTACCCGGGCAAGCGCAATTCGCTCGACGCGTTGTGCGACCGCTTCGGCGTCGACCGATCGAACCGCAGCTTCCACGGCGCCAAGCTCGACGCGCAGTTGTTGGCCGATGTCTACATCAATCTCACCCGCGGCCAGGACGCGCTGTTGATCGACGTGGCTTCGAACGAACCGGCACAGGGCATTACCGTGGTGGCGGCCGACCTGAGCCAGTTCGAACTGCCGGTGATCATGGCGGGCGAGCAGGAACTGGCTGCGCACGAAGTGGTGTTGTCGCAGCTCGACAAATCCAGCGGCGGACGCACGCTGTTTCGCCAAAACAGCGGAAATGCTGTGGCATAATCGAAGGCTTCGCGCAACGCGATTAATTCCACGGCACAGCACTCGCTGTGCCACGGGCGGTTAGCTCAGGGGTAGAGCACAGCATTCACACTGCTGGGGTCGGAGGTTCGAAACCTCCACCGCCCACCACAATTCCACGAAACGGCACCTGAGGGTGCCGTTTTCGTTGGTGCAGACTGTTCAGCGGAAAGGCACGCTGCGGTACGGGCTGCGGGCATCGCTCAACAGCAGGCGGTTCGTGCGCAACAGGTGCTCTTCGCGCGCATCCGAATACCGCCATATCAAACCGCCGGCGATGTACGCGGCACTCACTTGCGACCAGTCGGCATAGGCCTCGCGCACCTGCGAGGTCAATGCGCCCGCGAAGCCCGCGAATTCCTCGCGTTCGATGAAGCCCAACTGCACCGCCCATCGCGACAGGCTGGCCAATCGCACGGCATCCCAGGCGACCAGGTTGGTGATTTGCGGCGGTGAAACCTTGAAGTGCTTGCGCAAGGCGTTGACCCAGCTTTGGCTGCCCGACATCAGTTGGGTCAGGTCCGGCATCGACCGCTCGGTTTCAGATGCCAGTGCGCGATAGTCCAGGCTCTTGCGCGCCTTGATCTGGAAGAACGCGGGAAACCACGCATCCATGACCAGCCGCAGCACGGCCGGCGTGCTCTGGGTTGCCGCGTCGATGGCGGCAATGGCCTGCCATGTGGACAGGTAAGTCGAACGCTGGCCTTCCTCCGCGAGCCAGCGGGCCATCTCCTCGAAACTCTCCCGGTCGTGCACGTTCCAGACTTCTGCGATGCCCTCGCGCAGCGTCTCGTCGTCCTTGCCGGTGAGCACGGCGTTCACATGATCGCCATTGAAGGCGGACAGCGGTGCACTCAGCGTGACCAGCCATTGCTCCTCTGCTGTGCACGTCTGTGCGGTAGCGAAATGAAGCTTGTCGTTGTCGAGCAGCGCATGCCCGATCGTGTCCCTGATGCCCATTGATTCCCTCCAGTTTTTGAAACCTGTCCGCGTCCGGATCGGATGCCCGGCGTCCGATCCGGATCTTAAACAGCGGCTCGCGGATTCGATCTTCTTCTTGAGGCGGAGCGCGAACTGTCGGCTCTCGCTGACGCAAAGTGCGGTTGCATGCTTGCCAGCCCTTTGCGGCAACGTCTTACAAGAAAGCAAAGGAGACGACCATGGCCACTCATCCCGATCTTCCGACCCCCGTCACCCCGGACTTGCCCGTGGAGCCCGACGAAGGGCCGAGCACGCCGCCCAGCGAGCCCACGGACCCGGAGCCACCACCCACCATGTCGTGAGTACGCCGCGCGGGCCGCGCTAAGCTCGCGCCATGGACGAACTCGATTGCGCCGTCATCGGCGGCGGTGTGGTGGGACTGGCAGTGGCGCGCGCCTTGGCGCTCGCGGGCCGGGAGGTGTTGGTGCTCGAGGCCGAAGGTGCCATTGGCACCGGCACCAGTTCGCGCAACAGCGAAGTCATTCACGCCGGCATCTACTACCCGCAGGGCTCGCTCAAGGCGCGTCTGTGTGTCGAAGGCCGGCACGCGCTCTACGCGTATGCGACGGAGCGCGGTGTCCCGCACCAGCGCTGCGGCAAGCTGATCGTGGCGACGTCTGCCGAGCAGGTGGGCCAGCTCGAAGCGATCCGCGCGAAGGCCGCGGCCAATGGTGTAGCCGACCTCGTGCAGATCACCGCAGCGCAAGCCCGCCAGATGGAGCCGCAACTGCATTGCACGGCGGCGTTGCATTCGCCCAGCACCGGCATCGTCGACAGCCACGCGCTCATGCTGAGCCTGCTCGGCGACCTGGAAAACGCGGGCGGCATGCTGGCACTGAAGTCGCCCATCACGCGCGCCGAATGTGGCGGCAGCGGCACCGTCCTGATCGCCGAGGACGGAACGGCGCTGCGCTGCCGCAGCGTCGTCAACGCGGCGGGCCTCGGCGCACCGGCGCTGGCCCGGCGGTTCGAGGGTTTGCCAGCCTCGGCGATTCCGAAAGAGCACTTCGCCAAGGGCAACTACTTCACCCTCTCGGGCCGTGCGCCCTTCAGCCGGCTGATCTACCCTGTGCCCGAGCCCGGGGGCTTGGGCGTGCACCTGACGCTCGACTTGGGCGGGCAGGCCAAGTTCGGGCCCGACGTGCAATGGGTCGACTCGGCCGACGACCTCGTGGTGGACCCTGCCCGCGGCAACAACTTCTACGCCGAGGTGCGCAAGTACTGGCCCGCGCTGCCCGATGGCGGATTGATCCCGGGCTACGCCGGCATGCGGCCCAAGATATCGGGCCCGGGCGAGCCGGCGGCCGACTTCATGATCGAAGGGCCCGCTTCGCATGGCGTGCCGGGGCTGGTCAACCTGTTCGGCATCGAATCGCCCGGGCTCACCAGCAGCCTTGCGATCGGCGCCCACGTGGCCCGGCTGCTGGCCGATGCCTGAGCCACTTCATCAAGTGCACAAGTCTGCACATCTGCCACGCATGAGGGGCTTTCGAGCCTGTAACATGACACCACGCCATTTGCTGGCGTGAAGCCGCCGGCGCGGTGCCGGTGTCATCACGGAGGAAAGTTTCCAATGAGTGCATCCAACAATCTTGAAGCAGCGGCTGAAGACATCGCAAGCGACGTGCGCGGCGTGCTGGCCAGCAAGGACCTGGATTCGGTTCCCCACATCAAGGCGCTGCGCCAGCGCATCGACACCAAGCTCGCCATCGCGCGCGAGCTCGCCGCCGAGAAGAGCAAGCTCGCCGCCAAGAAGGCGCGCGAGGCGGCCTCCGCCACCAACGCCTACGCCCACGACGAACCTTGGCAGATCGCAGGCGCCGCACTGGCCGTCGGCGTGCTGGTGGGTCTGTTGCTTGGCCGCCGCTGATCGCGCTGACCCAAGCGCGCACTGCCGGACCGTTTGCTGCCGCCCACTGAGCGGGGCAGGAGCCTGCTCATGAGGCTGCTCTCCCTGTTCGGGCTGAGTGGCCGCATCCGCCAGCTGCGCATCGTCGCCGCAGAAGGCGCACTGGCGGCGGAAGACCGGGTGCAGTTGCTGCGCATGGCCTGGGAGGACGAGAAGCAGCGCCTGAAGCTGATGCTCATCCTCGTGGTGGCCGTGCTCGGACTGACCACCGTCACCGTGGCCCTGCTGTCGATGGCAGTGGTGGTGCATTTCTGGGAAACGCCGTACCGCATCACGGCTGCGTGGTCGGTGGCCGGCGTGTGGATCGTGCTCTGGCTGGGCGCTGCCGCCGGTCTCCTGCTGACCCTGCGCAACGCCTCCAACAGCTTCATTCCGGCACGTCAGGAGTTCGAGCGCGACTGGGCCTGGGTCCAAGACAGCTTCGGACTCGGCAAGGACCCGGAAGACCAGGAAGCGCCACGTCCTCCGCGGCCTGCCACGCGCGAAGAGCTGCTCGCGCGCATGGAGCGTCAGCGCGAGCGCATCGCGACCCTGCAAGGCGGTCGCGAAACGCAGCCGGCGGACGCCACCGAGCGCGAAGCGCCTCCGCCCAACGAAACGGCCTCTGCTGCCGCACTGCGAATTGCGCGGGCGCATCCGGTGGCTGCCGGCGTCGTCGTCGCGGCCGCCGTGGTGGTGATTCGCCCCAAGCGCCTGCTGCGCTGGGCAGCCGTCATTGCGCCCATCCTCTGGCGCATGCGCTGAGAGAAAGAAAAAGGCCTCAGGCCTTGCTGCGATCGCGCAGCAGCGCCTGGGCCGCTTCGCGGACCAGCGCCGGGCCGCGATAGATCAGTCCGGTGTAGATCTGCACCACGTCCGCGCCCGCTGCGATCTTGGCCTTGGCATCGGCCGCGCTCAGGACGCCGCCCACGCCGATGATCGGGAAGTCCTTTCCCAGCACCGCGCGCAGCTGCGCTATCACGCGGTTGCTTGCCTCGCGCACCGGCGCGCCTGACAGCCCGCCGGCTTCAGCGGCATGCGGCAGCCCGGCCACCGCATCGCGTGCCAGCGTGGTGTTGGTCGCGATCACGCCGTCCATCCGGTGGCGCTGCAGCGTGGCGGCGATGACCGCCACCTGGGCCTCATCGAGATCGGGTGCGATCTTCACGAACAGCGGCGAGCGCTTGCCGTGGCGCGTGGCCAATGCCTCGCGCCGCTCGGCCACTGCGCCGAGCAGCGCGTCGAGCGCCTCGTCGCTCTGAAGCGAGCGAAGGTTGGCCGTGTTGGGGCTCGAGATGTTGATCGTCACGTAGTCGGCATGCGAGTACACGCCGTCGAGGCAGGCGAGGTAGTCGTCCACCGCACGCTCGATAGGCGTCGCCGCGTTCTTGCCGATGTTCAGGCCGAGCAACATCGGCGTCTTGCCGCCGCTGTTCTTGCGAAAGCGCGCGTTCTGCACGTTGGCCAGGAAGGCGTCGAGTCCTTCGTTGTTGAAGCCGAGCCGGTTGATCAGCGCATCGCGCTGTGGCAGGCGGAACATGCGCGGCTTGGGGTTGCCCGGCTGCGCCTTCGGCGTCACCGTGCCGACCTCGACGAAGCCGAAACCCATGGCTGCAAAGGCGTCGATGCAGCGGGCGTTCTTGTCGAGCCCGGCGGCCAGGCCCACGCGATTCGGAAAGGTCAGCCCGGCCAGCGTGACGGGGTCGTCCACGCGCGGTGCCGAATAGGCGCAGGCCAGCGGCGTGTTCTGCGTGCGCGCGAGGCCGTCGAGGGTGATTTCATGGGCGTGCTCGGGGTCGAATCCGAACAGGAAAGGGCGGGCGAGGCCATAGAGCGAAGAGGGCAGCAGCAGGGGCATCGGATAATTCTCGACTTCAATGAGCCAAGGATTCTCCGCGATGACCGCACCCGCCTCCCCATCTTCCGCTCCCGCAGCGCTTTCCCAGGACGAACTCAAGGCCCAGGTCGGCCGTGCCGCACTGGCCTACGTGGTAAAGGGCGAGATCGTCGGCGTCGGCACCGGTTCGACGGTCAACAAGTTCATCGACGCGCTGGCGACGATCAAGGACGAGATCAAGGGTGCCGTCTCCAGCTCGGTCGCCTCGACCGAACGCCTGCGCGCGTTGGGCATCCCGGTGTTCGACAGCAACGAGGTGGAGGAGCTGGCGGTCTACATCGACGGCGCCGATGAAATCGATCACAACGGCTTCATGGTGAAGGGCGGCGGCGCGGCGCTCACGCGCGAAAAGATCGTCGCGGCGCAGTCGAAGCGCTTCGTGTGCATCGCCGACGCCTCCAAGCTGGTCGAGACGCTCGGCGCCTTCCCGCTGCCGGTGGAGGTGATCCCGATGGCTGCACAGCGTGTGATGCGCCAGTTCGCGGCCATGGGGGGCATCGCGCAGGTGCGCGAGAAAGACGGCCTGCCGCTGGTCACCGACAACGGCCAGCACATCGTCGACGTGACGGGCCTGAAGATCGCCGATCCGCTCGCGTTCGAATCCGAAGTGAGCCAGTGGCCCGGCGTGGTGACGGTCGGCGTCTTTGCCCACCAGAAGGCCGATGTGTGCCTGCTGGGCACCGCGACGGGCGTCAATACGATGCAGTTCGCCTGAGGCGGCGAACCGCCCAGGTCAGAACTTGATGCCTGCCGGATTGCCCGCACCCGGATCGCTCGGTGCGGCGGGCGGTGGCGGGGGTGGCGCGGCGGGTGCAGCAGCGCGGGACGCGGGCGCCGCCTGTTGCGCGGCGATCAGGGGCCGTGCCGGTCCATTGCGGTAGCCGGCGGGAAGGCTGTTGCTCTTGGGATAACCGGCCGCGTCGAGGTATTGCGACCACTCGTTGTCCGCGTAACCCTTGAGCTGCTGCGTACCGATGGTGAGCAGCGGCAGCGAGCTCTGGCTGCTCAGGCGCTGCAGCGCCTCGATCTCCTCATTGCTCTTGACCGTGCGCTCGTCGAACGGAATACCGCGCGTGGTGAGCAGCGTGCGTGCGGCGCTGCAGGGCGCGCAGTCTTCGCTGGTGTAGAGCGTCACGGGATAGCGTTGCGCCACCTGCCGCAGTTCATAGGGCAGCCCCGCCGTGCTGGCCGGCGTGGCGGCGCTTTGCGGGCCCGCTGCCGGCTCCGTGCTGGCGGCGGGCGCGCGGTCCGAGAAGGTGACCTTGCCGTTCTTGTCGACGTTGCGATAGATCGGCTGGGCCATCGCGCCCGCTGCGACGAGCAGCAGTGCGAGGCCGGTCAGGCGATGCGACAGGGATTTGTAAGACGTCAGATACATGTCCCGAGTATCGCAAGCTTCAGCGCCGCATCAAGCGGGCTGGGCCTCGGCCATGCCCTGATGTCGCAGCAATGCATCAAGCTGGGGCTCGCGGCCGCGGAAAGCCTTGAACGAATCCATGGCGCTGCGGCTGCCGCCGGCCTCCAGGATGGCCTGGCGGTATTTGCGGCCGGTCTCGATGTTCGGCTCGCCGTCGGCGCCCACGGTTTCCTCGAAGGCCGCATAGGCGTCGGCGCTCAGCACCTCGGCCCACTTGTAGCTGTAGTAGCCGGCTGCGTAGCCGCCCGAGAAGATGTGGCTGAAGGTGTTCGGCGTGCGGCTGAATGGCGGCGAGGGCATCACGGCCACTTCGCTGCGCACCTTGCCGAGCAGTGCCATCACCTCGCCCGGCTTTGCGGCGGCCGCGTGGTATTCGGTGTGCAGCAGCATGTCGAACAGCGAGAACTCGATCTGGCGCAGCGTCTGCAGCCCGCTCTGGAAGTTCTTGGCGGCGGCCATCTTGTCGAAGAGCGCGCGCGGCAGGGGCTCGCCGGTGTCGACGTGGGCCGTCATGTGGCTGAGCACGTCCCACTCCCAGCAGAAGTTCTCCATGAACTGGCTCGGCAACTCGACAGCGTCCCACTCCACGCCGCTGATGCCCGAGACATCGCGCTCGTTCACCTGCGTGAGCATGTGGTGCAGGCCGTGGCCGAATTCGTGGAAGAGGGTGGTCACGTCGTCGTGCGTGAGGAGCGGCGGCTTGCCGTCGACGCCGCTCGCGAAGTTGCAGACCAACTGCGCCACGGGCGTTTGCAGCACACCGTTGTCGGGGCGCAGCCAGCGGGCGCGCACATCGTCCATCCAGGCGCCGCCGCGCTTGGCGGCGCGGGCGGAGGGGTCAAGGTAGAACTGGCCGACCTTCTGGCCGGCGCGCTCGATGCGGTAGAAGTCGACGCTCGGGTGCCAGGTCGGCGCGCTGTCGCGGCGGATGGACACTTCGAAAAGCGTCTCGACGATCTTGAACAGCCCGGCCATCACCTTCGGCGCGGGGAAGTACTGCTTCACCTCCTGCTCGCTGAAGGCATAGCGCGCTTCCTTGAGCTTTTCGCCGATGTAGCTCCAGTCCCAGGGCTGCGGATCGGTGATGCTCAATTGCTCGGCAGCGAAGACGCGCAGGTCGGCGAGATCGCGTTCGCCATAGGGCTTGGCCTTGGTCGCGAGATCGCGCAGGAACTTGACGACCTGCTCGGGCGATTCGGCCATCTTCGGCACCACCGAGAGTTCGCCGAAATTCTTGTAGCCCAGGAGCTTGGCCTCTTCTTCGCGCAGCGCGAGGATCTCGGTGATCAGCGCGGTGTTGTCGAAGGCCGCATCGCCGAATTCGCTGGCGCGCGTGACGTAGGCGCGGTAGAGCGTTTCGCGCAGTGCGCTGCTCTTGGCGAACTGCATCACCGGCAGGTAGCAGGGCATCTTGAGCGTGAGCTTGTAGCCGTCCTTGCCTTCGGCCTCGGCGGCGGAGCGCGCGGCGCTCACCACGTCCTCGGGCACTCCGTCTAGCTCACCGAGCTTGGCGTAGTAGGCGAAGGCGTCGGTGGCGTCGAGTGCGTTCTCGCTGAACTTCTGGCTCAGTTCGGCCTGGCGTTCCTGGATGTCGGCGAAGCGCTTCTTGGCATCGCCCTGCAGCTCGGCGCCACCGAGCACGAAGTTGCGTACGGCATTGCGATGCGCCTGGCGCTGCTCGCTATTGAGCGTGGCGACGTTGATGGCCTTGTACTTCGCGTAGAGCCGTTCGTCGGAGCCCAGGCGGGTCCAGAAGGCGGTGACGCGCGGCATGGCCTCGTTGTAGGCCGCGCGCAGCTCGGGCGTGTCGGCCACGGCGTTCAGGTGGCCGACGGCGTTCCATGCACGGCCGAAGCGCTCCGACGCGACTTCGAGCACCTTGGAGATTTCGTTCCAATCGGCAGGAAATTCCGGTGCCGTGGCGGCTTGCAGCGCGGTTTCGGCTTCAGCGAGCAGCACATCGACGGCGGGCGCCACGTGCTCGGGCTTGATGCGGTCGAACAGCGGGAGGTCGGTGAAGTCGAGGAGGGGGTTGTTCGTGATGGCCATGTGAATCACTTGGCGGCGCGTTCGGCCGCTTCAAGGGTGTTGATCAAGAGCATGGCGCGGGTCATGGGGCCGACGCCGCCGGGCACGGGGGTGATCCAGCCGGCCACTTCCTTCACGCCATCGAAATCGACGTCGCCGGCGAGCTTGCCGTCCGCCTTGCGGTTCATGCCCACGTCGATGACGACCGCGCCGGGCTTCACCATGTCGGCGGTCAGCAGGTTGAGCTTGCCGACAGCAGCGACGATCACGTCGGCCTGCCGCGTGATCGCGCCCAGGTCTTGCGTCGCGCTGTGGCAGATGGTCACGGTGGCGCTCTTGGCCAGCAGCATCATGGCCATCGGCTTGCCGACGATGTTGCTGCGGCCGATGACCACCGCATGCTTGCCGCGCAGGTCGTAGCCGATGGCTTCGAGCATCTTCATGCAGCCGTGCGGCGTGCAGGGCCAGAAGCCGGGGGCGCCGGTCATCAGCGCGCCGGCGCTGGCGACGTGGAAGCCGTCCACGTCCTTGGCGGGCGAGATGGTCTCGATGACCTTCTGGCTGTCCATGTGCCTGGGCAATGGCAGTTGGACCAGGATGCCGTGCACCTTCGGGTCGTCATTGAGTGCGCGGATGCGGGCCAGCAGGTCGGCTTCGCTCAGGTCGGCGGGGTAGGTCTCCAGCGTGGCTTCGAGGCCGGTCTGCGTGCTGTCGTTGACCTTGTGCTTCGTGTAGACCTGGCTGGCCGGGTCTTCGCCCACGAGGATGATGGAAAGAGCCGGGTTCACGCCACGGGCCTTGAGTGCGGCGGTGCGGCCTGCGACTTCGGCGCGGATGGTTTTGGCGAGGGCGTTGCCGTCGATCAGTTGGGCGGTCATCGGTTTCGATTTTCCAAGTAAAAACGCCCGCTTGCGCAGGCGTGGGGGATATGCATCGCTATAGCGAAGATAGCTTCTAGGCCTTGGCCGCGGGGGCCGCCTGCCCGAGTGCGATCTTCAGCAGATCGGCCACCGTGTTGGCGTTGAGCTTTTCCATGATGTTGGCGCGGTGCGCCTCCACCGTCTTGATGCTGATGCCCAGGTCGTCGGCGATCTGCTTGTTCAGGCGGCCGGCGACGATGCGCTCGAGCACCTGCGCCTCGCGGCCGGTGAGCTTGGACAGCAGCGCGTCGCGGCTGGCCGACTGCTGGTGCTGCGTAAAGGCGCCGCGCGCATGTTCGAGCATGCGCTCGACCAGCGTGACGAGCTCTTCGTCGTTGAAGGGCTTCTGGATGAAATCCATCGCGCCCTTCTTCATGCTGTCGACCGCCATCGGCACGTCGCCGTGGCCGGTGATGACCACGATCGGCAACGGAGAGCGCCGCTCGATCAGTCGATCCTGCAATTCGAGGCCGGTCATGCCGGCCATGCGGATGTCGACGATCAAACAGGCGACTTCGCGCGGGTCGTATCGAGAGAGAAAGGATTCGGCGGAATCGAAACAGCGGACTCTGTAGTCCTTGCCTTCGAGCAGCCATTGCAGCGAATCGCGTACGGCTTCGTCATCGTCGACGACGTAGACCGTGCCCTTCTTCGGAATCAAACTCATGCAGGTACCTTTGCCTCGTCGCTAGCTACGGAACTGATAGCGTCCAACACCGGAATCCAGAAGGAAAAACGGCATCCGATCACATCCGGCCCATTGTAGATGTTCTCCGCCTGCATCCGGCCGCGGTGCGACTCGACGATGGTGCGGCACAGATTGAGCCCGATGCCCATGCCTTCGGGCTTGGTCGAGAAGAAGGCTTCGTAGAGCCGGTCCATCACCTCGGGCGAGAGGCCCTTGCCCGTGTCCTGCACCGAGAACTCGATGGCGTTCTGTCCCTCGATGGTCTTGGGCAGCACGCGCAACTCGACGCTGCGGCGCGCGAGCGGCCGGTCGGCGAGGTCGATGGATTCGGCCGCATTCTTCAGGAGGTTGACCATCACCTGCTCGATCAGGATCGGGTCGACCCGCACCACCGGCAGCCGCGCGGCCACGTAGTGGTTCAGGCGCACGTTGCGGCGGCGCAGCTCGATGCCCGCGAGTTCGACGGCTTCGCTCACCATGGTCGCCACGTCGGCGGGCGTGCGGTTGGGCTCGCTGCGCTTCACGAAGGAGCGGATGCGCTGGATGATCTGGCCCGCGCGCTGCGCCTGCTTCGAGGTCTTCTCCAGCGCCGCGAGCAGCGCCTCGGTGTCGATCGTCTGGCCCTTGATGCGCGACATCATCCCGTTGCAGTAGTTGGTGATGGCAGTGAGCGGCTGGTTGAGTTCATGCGCCACGCTGGAGGCCATTTCACCCATTGTGATGAGGCGGCTCGCAGCCTGTGCCTTGTCGGCTTGCGCGGCAGCTTGCTCCTCGGCATCGCGGCGCGGTGTGATGTCGGTCGCGATCACGAGCTGCGCAAGGCGGCCGTCGACCCAAGTCAGGTAGCGCGAGCGCACTTCGAGCCATTTGCCGAGGTGGGGCACGAAGATTTCGTTGTTCGCGGCTTGCGCTGCGGTGAGCGTGTCGATCGGCAGACCAGCGTACGGGTCGACGTCGTCCAGGCCTTCGTCATGTGCGTTCGACGCCGGCACGCCGGCCTGCGCCACCATGCCCAGATGGCCCACGGTGTCGGAGCCGAACCAGAGGCGGTACAGCTTGTTCGCGAACAGCAGTTCCTCGCTGCCGATGGGCGCGACCGACACCGCGGCGTCGAGCGCTTCGAGCACCGTGGTGAAGCGCTCGTAAGACGCCGACAGCTGCTCGCGGATGCGTGTGGGCTCGGTGATGTCTGTCATCGACGTCATCCAGCCGGTCTGGTGGCCGCGCGCGTCGATCAGCGGAGAGACGTAGAGCCGGGCGTTGAACACGCTGCCGTTCTTGCGCTTCACGCGCACCTGGAAGCCGCCGGGCAGGGCGCGGCCGTGCAGTTCTTCTTCCAGCCGCTCGTTCATCACTTCGCGGTCGGATTCGAGCCAGTAGGGAAAGGGCGGCGACTGGCCGACAAGTTCGGCTTCGCTCCAGCCGGTCATCGCGCAGAACGCGGCGTTCACATAGGTGATGCGGCCTTGGAGGTCGAGCACGCGCATGCCGGTCAGCATGGAGTTTTCCATCGCGCGGCGGAAGTTGGTTTCGGCCACCAGCCGCTGCTGCGCCTGCAGGCGCCGGCGCGTGTGGCGCCAGGTGCCGATCAGCATCCAGCTGGTCAGCACGCTGAGTGCGCAGACCAGCCAGAAGAGTCCGTTGCCCACCACGCCTTGCGAGGTGCGATAGGCCTGCGCGCGCAGGATCAGCGCATTGCCGACGGGCGACACGGGCACTTCGTATTCGTTGGTGCGCTCCGACCATGGCAGCAGCCGCGTGCCGCTGTCCTTCAGGCTGGTCGTGTTGCCGGCGATGACGTTGCCCTTGGCGTCGAGCAGCGAGACCGCGTAGCGCGCCTGCACCTCGGAGGGCATGCCGTAGCGCAGCAGCCCGTCGACCGAGAACTCGCCGAGCACGACGCCCGCGAACAGGCCCTGGTCGAAAAGAGGGATGTGCAGCTGCAGCATCGCTGCCGGGTCGCCGCCGGCCACGGGCTGCGAATACACCGGCTGGCGCAACTCGCGCGCCAGGGCGTAGTTGCTCTCGATGTCGCCGGGTCGAAGTACGTCGCCGATCAGGTGTTGCTGCGCGGGATGCACGCTGGGCGCCGCATAGCCGGCCTTGAAGCGGCGGCGATCGTCGATCCAGGTGATGGTCTGCAGCTCGGGGAACTGGCTCACGAGCGATTCGGCACGGCTGGTGAATTCGGTGGGATCGATCTCGCGGTTGGACGCATCGCGCGCAATGCGCATCAGCTGTTCCTGGCGCTCCAGCAGCCGGAGGCGCATGCGCTGCTGGGCGTATTCGACATCGCGGCGTACCGACTCCTGCTCGCGCTCGACCTCCTCGGTGCGCAGGTACCAGAAGGCCGAAACGATCGCGGCAAGAAACAGCAGCACCGCCGCCATCGGCGCCAGCATGGCCACCGCGTCCTGCAGCACGGGCGTTTGCCGGCGCCACCAGGTGCGCCACCAGGAGAGCGGCGAGGCGTTCACGGCACTGCGGGCAACCGCCAGCGGAGAGGAGAAAGGCATCGCGCGAGTTTAGGGGATGGCCCTCGGGAAACGACCGAAGAGCGTCAGTGCCATTGATCCCGTTGCGGTCGGGCGTGCCAGTGGAAATTCACAAAATATCACATTAAGAAATCAACAAGCGCCATTTGAAATTGCCAACTTTCTATGCGAAACTCGCCCGCGTTTATTGCAGAGCGCACTAAATTACAGCCACAGCCCTAAAAGGAGAGACAAGCATGTCGGCAAATCCCGAGAACCTGTTCGGCTCGGCCGCAAACGATGCGGACGCCCAGGAGACCCGTGAATGGATGGATGCACTGTCCTCCGTCATCCAGAGCGAGGGTCCCGAGCGGGCCCACTTTCTTCTCGAGCAACTGCTCGAACATGCCCGGCAGCACAGCATCGACAAGCCGTTCTCTGCCAACACCGCCTACGTCAACACCATCGAGCCCGATCAGGAAGAGCGTTGCCCCGGCAACCTCGAGATCGAGGAGCGCCTGCGCGCCTACATGCGGTGGAACGCCATGGCGATGGTGGTCAAGGCCAATCGCCACCATCCCCCTGAAGGCGGCGACCTCGGCGGCCACATCGGCTCCTTCGCCTCGCTGGCGAACATGTTCGGCGCCGGCTTCAACCACTTCTGGCATGCCGAGAGCGAGAACCACGGCGGCGACTGCCTCTACATCCAGGGCCACGTGTCCCCCGGCATCTATGCCCGCGCGTACCTCGAAGGCCGCCTGACCGAAGAGCAACTGCTCAACTTCCGCCAGGAAGTGGACGGCAAGGGCCTCTCCAGCTACCCGCATCCGAAGCTGATGCCCCAGTTCTGGCAGTTCCCCACGGTGTCGATGGGCCTCGGCCCGCTGATGGCGATCTACCAGGCGCGCTTTCTCAAGTACCTGCATGCCCGCGGCATCGCCAACACCGAGAACCGCAAGGTCTGGGTGTTCTGCGGCGACGGCGAAATGGACGAAGTCGAATCGATGGGCGCCATCGGTCTCGCGGCGCGCGAAGGCCTCGACAACCTCGTCTTCGTCATCAACTGCAACCTGCAGCGCCTGGACGGCCCGGTGCGCGGCAACGGCAAGATCATCCAGGAGTTGGAAGGCGAATTCCGCGGCTCGGGCTGGAACGTCATCAAGCTGATCTGGGGCAGCGGCTGGGACCAGCTGATCGCACGCGACAAGGAAGGGGCCCTGCGCAAGATCATGATGGAGACGAACGACGGCGATTACCAGTCGTTCAAGGCCAACGACGGCGCCTACGTGCGCAAGCACTTCTTCGGCCGCGATCCGCGCACGCTGGAGATGGTCGCCAAGATGAGCGACGACGACATCTGGCAGCTGCGCCGCGGCGGCCACGATTCGCAAAAGGTCTATGCAGCCTTCGACGCGGCCGTCAAGCACAAGGGCCAGCCCACGGTGCTCCTGATCAAGACGGTCAAGGGCTTCGGCATGGGCAAGATCGGCGAGGGCAAGAACAACGTCCACCAGACCAAGAAGCTGAGCGACGAAGACATCATGGCCTTCCGCGACCGCTTCAATATCCCGATCCCGGACAGCCAGATCGCCGACCTGCCGTTCTACAAGCCGGCCGACGACACGCCTGAAATGAAGTACCTGCACGAGCGCCGCAAGGCCCTCGGCGGCTACCTGCCGCATCGCCGCACCAAGGCCGACGAGAGCTTCACGGTGCCCTCGCTGGACGTCTTCAAGTCGGTGATGGAGCCCACGGCCGAAGGCCGCGAGATCTCGACGACGCAGGCCTACGTGCGCTTCCTCACGCAGCTCCTGCGCGACAAGGCGCTCGGCCCGCGCGTGGTGCCCATCCTGGTGGACGAGGCCCGCACCTTCGGCATGGAAGGGTTGTTCCGCCAGATCGGCATCTACAACCCCGCAGGCCAGCAGTACACCCCGGTCGACAAGGACCAGGTCATGTACTACAAGGAAGACAAGGCCGGCCAGATCCTGCAGGAAGGCATCAACGAGGCCGGCGGCATGTCCAGCTGGATCGCCGCGGCCACCTCGTACAGCACGAACAACCGCATCATGGTGCCGTTCTACGTGTACTACTCGATGTTCGGCTTCCAGCGCATCGGCGACCTGGCCTGGGCGGCCGGCGACATGCAGGCGCGCGGCTTCCTGCTGGGCGGCACCTCGGGGCGCACCACGCTGAATGGCGAAGGCCTGCAGCACGAAGACGGTCACAGCCACATCCTGGCCAACACCATCCCGAACTGCGTGAGCTACGACCCGACCTTCGCGCACGAAGTGGGCGTGATCCTGCACCATGGCTTGAAGCGCATGGTCGAGAAGCAGGACAACGTCTACTACTACCTGACGCTGCTCAACGAGAACTACGCGATGCCTGGCCTCCAGCCCGGTACGGAAGAGCAGATCATCAAGGGCATGTACCTGTCCAAGCAGGGCCCGGTGGTCAAGGCGGCCAAGGGCAGCAAGGAAGCGCCGACCGTGCAACTGCTGGGCAGCGGCACCATCCTGCGCGAGAGCTTCGCGGCACAGGAGCTGCTCGAGAAGGACTGGGGCGTGTCGGCTTCCGTGTGGAGCTGCCCGAGCTTCAACGAGCTCACCCGCGACGGCCAGGACGCCGACCGCTGGAACCTGCTGCACCCGGACCAGACCCCGCGCGTGCCCTTCGTGGCCGAGCAACTGGCGCCCACGACCGGCCCGGTGGTGGCATCGACCGACTACATGAAGGCCTATGCGGAACAGATCCGCCCCTTCCTCCCGAAGGGCCGCACCTACAAGGTGCTGGGCACCGACGGTTTCGGCCGCAGCGACTTCCGCAACAAGCTGCGCGAACACTTCGAGATCAATCGTCACTACATCGTGGTGGCCGCGCTCAAGGCGCTGAGCGAAGATGGCACAGTGCCGGTGGCCAAGGTGGTGGAAGCGATCAAGAAGTACGGCATCAATGTCGACAAGGTCAACCCGCTTTACGCTTGAACATCAACAACCAACGAACGAACGGCGCCTCGCGGCGGGAGACAACGATATGGCAGCAGTGGAAGTGAAGGTGCCGGACATCGGCGATTTCGATGAAGTCGCGGTGATCGAGGTGCTGGTGAAGGTGGGCGACACGGTCAAGGCCGAGCAGTCGCTCATCACGGTGGAGTCGGACAAGGCGTCGATGGAGATTCCTTCGTCGACGGCCGGTGTGGTCAAGGAAATCAAGGTCGAGGTCGGTGGCAAGGTGAAAGAGGGCTCGGTGGTGCTCGTGCTGGAGGCCGAAGGTGCCGCTGCGGCGCCCACGCCTGCAGCGGCCCCGGCCCCTGCGGCTGCCGCTCCGGCACCCGCAGCAGCGGCGCCTGCACCGGTTGCTGCAGCCCCTGCAGCGGCCTCCGGCCCGGTCGAGGTCAAGGTGCCGGACATCGGCGACTTCAAGGACGTCGCGGTCATCGAGCTGCTGGTCAAGCCCGGCGACACGATCGCGGCCGACCAGTCGCTGATCACGGTCGAATCGGACAAGGCCTCGATGGAGATTCCATCGTCGGGTGCAGGCGTGCTGAAGGAACTCAAGGTCAAGGTCGGCGACACGGTCAACATCGGTGACCTGATCGCGATCCTGGAAGGCTCGGCGGGCGCCGCGGCACCTGCGCCTGCGCAAGCTGCTTCAGCCGCCCCGGCCGCAGCAACTGCCAGCGCACCCGCACCGGCCGCTGCTTCGCCGGCCCCGGCTGCAAGCCCGGCAGCCGCCGCTGCACCGCACGACCCCACCACGGCGCCCAGCGCCAACCTGCCGCACGCCTCGCCCTCGGTGCGCAAGTTCGCCCGCGAACTCGGCGTGCCGCTCGAAGAGGTCAAGGGTTCCGGTCCCAAGGGCCGCATCACGCAGGAAGACGTCCAGGGCTTCACCAAGGCCGTGATGAGCGGCCAGGCCAGCACCAAGGCCTCGGCGGCCAAGGCACCGGCCGGTGGCGGCAGCGCAGATGGCGCGGCGCTCGGTCTCATTCCGTGGCCCAAGGTCGACTTCACCAAGTTCGGTGCGGTCGAGCGCAAGGACCTCTCGCGCATCAAGAAGCTCAGCGGCGCGAACCTGCACCGCAACTGGGTGATGATTCCGCACGTCACCAACAACGACGAAGCCGACATCACCGAGCTCGAAGCCTTCCGCGTGTCCACCAACAAGGAGAACGAGAAGTCGGGCGTGAAGGTCACGATGCTGGCCTTCGTGATCAAGGCGGTGGTTGCGGCGCTGAAGAAATTCCCCGACTTCAACGCCAGCCTGGACGGCGACCAGCTCGTCTACAAGCAGTACTTCAACATCGGCTTCGCGGCGGACACGCCCAACGGGCTCGTGGTGCCGGTGCTCAAAGATGCCGACAAGAAGGGCATCCTGCAGATCAGCGCCGAGATGGGCGAGCTCGCCAAGAAGGCGCGCGACGGCAAGCTCGGCTCGGCCGACATGCAGGGCGGCTGCATGTCGATCAGCTCGCTGGGCGGCATCGGCGGCACGCACTTCACGCCCATCATCAACGCCCCCGAAGTGGCCATCCTCGGCCTCTCCAAGGGCCAGATGAAGCCGGTGTGGGACGGCAAGCAGTTCGTGCCGCGCCTGACGCTGCCGCTGTCGCTGTCGTACGACCACCGCGTGATCGATGGTGCCCTGGCTGCGCGCTTCAACGCCTACCTTGGGCAAGTGCTCGCGGACTACCGTCGAATCCTGCTATGACCACGGTAGTGGCCGTCCGCAAAGGCGGCCAGGTCACGATGGCAGCCGATTCTCTGGTGACCTTCGGCGACACGCGCCTGTCGCACAAGGCCGAAGCGAACCAGAAGATCTTTACCGTCGAGGACGCGGCGGGCACCAGCCTGTTCGCCATGGCCGGCGCCGCGGCGCACTTCCTGGTGCTGCAGCACGCGCTGGCCGCACAGGAGCGCGAGAAGCTCCTGTTCGGCAGCAAGCACGAGATCTTCCGCACCTTCACGATGCTGCATCCGGTGCTCAAGGACTCGTTCTTCATGCAGACCAAGGAAGACGACCACGAGCCCTACGAGTCGAGCCAGTTCACGATGCTGATGGCCAACCAGAGCGGCATCTACGGCATCTACAGCTACCGCGAGGTGTTCGAGTTCAAGCAGTTCTGGGCCATCGGCTCGGGGCGCAGCTTTGCGCTGGGCGCCATGCATGCGGCCTATGACATCAAGTCGCGCACCTCGCGCGACGTGGCGGAGGCGGGGATCGCCGCCGCCTGCGAATTCGATCGCAATTCGGCCCCACCGGTCGACGTTCTCACACTCAAACTGAAAGTGTCCAAATGAGCGAACAACAAATCAAGGTGCCCGACATCGGCGACTTCGACGAAGTCGCGGTGATCGAGGTGCTGGTCAATGTCGGAGACACCGTCAAGGCCGAGCAGTCGCTGATCACGGTCGAATCGGACAAGGCTTCGATGGAAATTCCGTCGTCCGCCGCCGGTGTGGTGAAGGCCATCGCCGTGAAGGTGGGTGACAAGGTCAAGGAAGGCTCGGTCGTGCTGACGCTGGAGGTGGAGGGTGCAGCGGCTGCTGCTCCGGCTCCCGCCGCGCCAGCGCCTGCTGCTGCGGCTCCTGCGCCCAAGGCTGCGGCCCCCGCTCCGGCGCCCGTCGCTTCCACCTACGGCGGCAAGGTCGATGTCGAGTGCGATGTCGTCGTGCTCGGTGCCGGCCCTGGTGGCTATTCGGCCGCCTTCCGCGCGGCCGACCTGGGCCTGAAGGTCGTGCTGATCGAGCGTTACGCCACCCTCGGCGGCGTGTGCCTGAACGTCGGCTGCATCCCCTCGAAGGCGCTGCTGCACGTGGCTTCGGTGATGGACGAGGTCAAGCACTTCGCCGACCTCGGCGTGAGCTTCGCCGCGCCCACTGTCGACCGCGCCAAGCTACTCGACCACAAGAACAAGGTGGTGGGCAAGCTCACCGGCGGCCTCACGGCCATGGCCAAGATGCGCAAGGTGACGGTGCTGCGCGGCGTCGGCAACTTCATCGACCCGTACCACCTGGAGGTCGAAGAGACCTCCGGCACCAGCTGGGACACCACCGGCAAGAAGCAGACCGTCAAGTTCCGCAACGCGATCATTGCGGCGGGCTCGCAGTCGGTCAGCCTGCCGTTCATGCCCAAGGGCGATCCGCGCATCGTGGATTCCACCGGCGCGCTCGAGATGGGCACCGACCCCAAGCGCATGCTCGTGCTGGGCGGCGGCATCATCGGCCTCGAAATGGGCACGGTGTATTCGACGCTCGGGGCGCGCCTGGACGTGGTCGAAATGCTCGACGGACTGATGCAGGGCGCCGACCGCGACCTGGTGAAGGTCTGGCAGAAGATGAACGCGCCGCGCTTCGACAACATCATGTTGAAGACCAAGACGGTGGGCGCCGAAGCCACGAAGGAGGGCATCAAGGTCACCTTCGAGGGCGAGAACGCGCCGAAGGAACCGCAGGTGTACGACCTGGTGCTGCAGGCCGTGGGCCGCAGCCCCAACGGCAAGAAGATCGGTGCCGAGAAGGCCGGCGTCACGGTAAGCGACCGCGGCTTCATTCCGGTCGACATCCAGATGCGCACGAACGTGCCCCACATCTTCGCCATCGGCGACATCGTGGGCCAGCCCATGCTGGCGCACAAGGCGGTGCATGAGGCCCACGTGGCAGCCGAGGTGATCGCCGGCGAGCAGAAGGGCGACAAGGAGCTCTCCAGCGCCGCCTTCAACGCCCGCGTGATCCCCAGCGTGGCCTACACCGACCCCGAGGTGGCGTGGGTGGGCCTCACGGAAGACCAGGCCAAGGCCGAAGGCATCAAGGTCAAGAAGGGCCACTTCCCGTGGACCGCTTCGGGCCGCGCCATCGCCAACGGCCGCGACGAAGGCTTCACCAAGCTGCTGTTCGATGCCGAGACGCACCGCATCCTGGGTGGTGGCATCGTCGGCACGCATGCGGGCGACATGATCGGTGAGATCGCGCTGGCCATCGAGATGGGCGCGGACGAGATCGACATCGGCAAGACGATCCACCCGCACCCGACGCTGGGCGAGAGCATCGGCATGGCGGCGGAAGTGGCGCACGGTACGTGTACCGACCTGCCGCCGGCGAAGAAGGCGGCCTGATCAAGACGCCGGGGCGCAATCGAGCGCCCACAAAAAATCCCGCCGAGGCGGGATTTTTTTCGTCTGATCCTGGTGGATCGGAAGGAGGGTCAGTCGTCCCCGGTGCGGGCGTTGGCCGCGGCGGCCTTGATCTCTTCGGTCGGTACTGCGCCGCCGAGCACGCGGCGGGCGCCGTCGAAGCGGCGCTGCCAGTAGCTGCCGTTCATGTCTTCGACACGAACCTGGGCACCGGAGCGGGGGGAATGGATGAACTTGCCTTCGCCGACATAGATGCCGACATGGCTGAAGGCGCGGCGCATGGTGTTGAAGAACACGAGGTCGCCGGGCTTGAGCTGGCTGCGGTCGATTTTCTCGGTGGCGGCGGCTTGCTCTTCGGCGCGGCGCGGGAGCATGTGGCCGACGGTCTGGTTGTACATCGCGCGGACGAAGCCGCTGCAATCGAAACCGGACTCTGCCGTGTTGCCGCCGCGGCGGTAAGGAACTCCGAGGAAGCCGATGGCGGTGACCACCAGATCGGACGTTCGTTCGGTGACTGTCTGACGGACCTGCTTGAGCTGGCTGATCAGACCCTTGTCTGCAAGCAAGCCAGCCAGTTCGTCATCGGGTCGATCCACTTGGGGGGCTGCATGAACAGCGACGGCAAAAAGGAGGGACGCGGGTAGGACGAAAAAACGCATGGCGCGTAGGATATTGATGACGCGCGGTTATGTCAATTTAATCCGGATTGGCGAATGTGGCTGCAAATCATTGATTTGCTTGAAGTTTTTCGATTCGGCCGAAGAAAAAATGTAACGGTCGATCTTTATGGGCCATAAGCGGTTCGATTCGAATGGGCCTTCGCTGCCAAGGTGAACTGGCAAACATTCTGGATCCGGGCGTCATTTATCACCAAGATTGCGCCAACTCTCCGGAAAAGACATGAACTTGCAGATTCGAGCGATCTTTCGCCTAGCCTGCCGCGCCGCGGCTGCCGCTGGTTTGGGATTTTGTGGCTTCGCGATGGCACAGGCCCGTTCCGAAATCCTGGCGTCAGGCCTCGAAAACCCTTGGGGCGTCGCCTTCCTGCCGGGCAGCCGCTACCTGGTCACGGAACGGCCGGGGCGCCTGCGGTTGATCGGCGCGGATGGCAAGGCCGGCGCGCCCATCGCAGGACTGCCGCCCATCGCGGCGGGAGGCCAGGGCGGTTTGCTCGACGTGCTGGCCGATTCGGGCTTCGAAAAGAACCGCACGCTGTACTTCTGTTTCTCCGAGCCCGAGGCTGCGGGTTCCGCCAACAGCACAGCGCTGGCGAGCGCGCAGTTGTCTGCCGATGGCGCACGGCTGGAGAACCTGAAGATCATCTTCAGCCAGAAACCCAAGGTGGCAAGCCGTGCGCATTTCGGCTGCCGCATCGTCGAGGCGCGCGACGGCACGCTGTTCCTCACGCTGGGCGACCGCTTCAGCCGCAAGGAAGACGCGCAGAAGCTCGACAACCACCTGGGCAAGGTGGTGCGTATTCACAAGGACGGCTCGGTGCCTAAGGACAACCCCTTCGTCGGCAAGGCCGGCGCGCTGCCCGAGATCTGGAGCTACGGCCATCGCAACGGCCAGGGCGCAGCGCTCGCGCCCGACGGCCGCGTCTGGATGACCGAGCACGGCCCGCAGGGCGGCGACGAAATCAACATTCCGCAGGCCGGCCGCAACTACGGCTGGCCGGTGATCACCTATGGCGAGAACTACGGCGGCGGCAAGATCGGCGACGGCATCACCGCCAAGGACGGCATGGAGCAGCCGCTGCATTACTGGGTGCCGTCGATCGCGACATCCGGCATGGCGTTCCTGACGAGCGACCGCTATGGGGCCGGCTGGAAGGGCAACCTGTTCGTCGGCTCGTTGAAGTTCGGCTATCTGGACCGCATTGAACTGAAGGACGGCAAGGTAATTGCCGAGCACAAGCTGCTGGCCGACGCCAAGGCGCGCATCCGCGACGTGAAGCAGGGGCCGGACGGCTTGCTCTACGTGCTCACCGACGAGGCCGACGGCAAGCTGCTGCGCCTGCGTCCCAACTGAGGCGGTGCTTCAGCCGGGACAGCCCGGCAGCGGCAGGGTGGGCAGCATGCGGCGCCAGAGCCTTCTCCATTCGGGCCAGTCGTGGCCGCCTTCGGTCGTGAAGACGCGGTCTGCGGGCAGCGCGGCGGCCAGCAATCGGTGGCTGAACGCGAAGCGGTCGTCGACGGCATAGCCCAGGTAGAGCGGCGGCCTCGCGCCGAAGGTGGCGGTGGTGCCGGCATAGCCCCGCAGCCATTGCCAGAGTTGCGTTTCGTTCGGTGCGCGCGGGTCGCTGCCCGGCGGATCGCTCAACGGCCCGGTCCAGCGGGCGACGCCGCCCGCGTTGGCGATGTCGGTGCTGAGACCGCGCTCGCCCAAGTAGGGAGCGAGCGTGACGAGGCCCGCGAGTTCGCCGGGGTGCGTCTGCGCATAGAGCAACCCGCCGAAACCGCCGACCGAGATGCCGACGATCCAGATCGACTTGTAGCCCTGGCTGCGCGCCGGGGCCATCACGTCCTGGCTCAGGCGGTCGAGGATGGTCTTGTTGTTGTAGTAGCCGAGGTGCGCGTCGACCCGCATCACGTCCACAGCGAGCCTGTTGTCGTTCAGTGCTTCGACGAAGCCTTCGCGCACGAACTCGTCGGGGTGCGAGTAGGCGCCGGGCAGCATCACGATCAGCGTGTCGGCGTTCGGTGTGCAGGCGCTCTTTTCTAGCGTGGTGTCGAGCGGCACTTTGGCCGTGCGCAGGCCGCCGCAGCCGGTGACCAGCAGCGCTGCGCAAAGACCCAGAGCCGTTGTCGAGAAGGTTCGCATCTGGGTGAGTCTAGGGCTGACCATCACCGGGTGTCCGCGACACCGCAGGCGAACTCAACCATCTGCTCGCGCAAATGACTTTCCCGGCCGGGGTCCAACCCGGCCGTTTTCGGTGGTACGGTTCAGCCCACTCAACCGATACCTGAAAGACCCCGTTCATGCTGCTCGACGCCTCGCTCTCCCAACTCGTTCTCGTCGACTACCAGGCGCGACTGATGCCGGCGATCTTCGAGAGCGAATCGGTCGCGCAGAACGCGGTCCGGCTGGGCAAGATGGCGCGGCTGTTCCAGGTGCCGGTGTGGGGGACCGAGCACAACCCTTCGAGCCTGGGTGAGAACATGCCTGACATCCGCGCGCTGTGCCAGCGTACCTTGTCGAAGATGCATTTCAGCGGCGTGGAGGAGGGGCTGGGCGAATGGCTGCGCGTACCAGCCAAGGCCGTGCCCCAGGGCAATGCCCGCAGCCTGCCCAAGCATTTGCAGAAGCCCGCCGCCGCGGCCGAGGAGCGCAACACCATCGTGATCGCCGGCTGCGAAGCCCATGTCTGCCTGCTGCAGACGGCGCTCGATCTGCTGGAAGACGAGTTCGAGGTCTGGGTGGTCACCGACGCCTGCGGTTCGCGCACCGAGCGCAACCGGGATGCCGCCTTCGACCGCCTGGCCGGCGCCGGCGCCGAGCTCGTGACGACCGAGATGGTCGGCTTCGAGTGGCTGCGCACCGCGGAGCACCCCGCATTTCCTGAATTGCTCGCGCTGGTCCGATAACCGGGTCGTGGCCATCCGGGCAGGGCTCGGGTCGATGGTTCCAGCCGTCAGCCTGTTTCGAGCTCGGTGCAGCAGATCAAACAGTTACTTTCTTCGCCCTGAATGAGGGAGAGCGGGCCTTGCGAAGCCACGCCGAACCGTCATATGGTTGACGTGGCACAATGCCAAGGTACTCAGGCCCTTCCCCAGCCACAGTCGCATCCGCCAACCGGTCCAGCCGTGTCGCGGAAGGTTTCTTAACCAGCTAGTGCTTCCTTCAGGGAAGCGAAGGTCAGCGGATCATGAGCGATTCTTCTACGCCCTCGGCGTACACCGCCTATCAAGGCAACACCTACCTCTTCGGCGGCAATGCGCCCTATGTCGAAGAGATGTACGAAAACTACCTCTCCAACCCCGGCAGCGTTCCCGACAACTGGCGTTCGTACTTCGACGCCCTGCAGAACGTTCCCGCGGCCGACGGCACCAACACCCGCGACGTCCCGCACCTGCCGGTCATCAATGCGTTCGCCGAGCGCGCCAAGCAGGGCACGACCAAAGTCGTGCAAGCCAGCGGCGCCGACTCCGAACTCGGCCGCAAGCGCACCGCCGTCCAGCAGCTGATCGCCGCCTACCGCAATGTCGGCGCACGCTGGGCAGACCTCGATCCCCTCAAGCGCGCCGAGCGCCCGGCCATTCCGGAACTCGAGCCCTCGTTCTACGGCTTCACCGATGCCGACCTCGAGACGGTGTTCAACACCAGCAACACCTTCTTCGGCAAGGAGACCATGTCGCTGCGCGACCTGCTCAATGCCTTGCGCGAAACGTACTGCGGCACCATGGGCGCCGAGTACATGTACACCACCGACCAGAACCACAAGCGCTGGTGGCAGCAGCGGCTCGAAAGCGCCCGCACCAACCCGAAGCTGAGCGCCGAGCAGAAGAAGCATGTGCTGAATCGCCTGACCGCGGCCGAAGGCCTCGAGCGTTTCCTGCACACCAAATACGTCGGCCAGAAGCGCTTCTCGCTCGAAGGCGGCGAAAGCTTCATCGTCTCGATGGACGAACTGATCACCCAGGCCGGCGTCAAGGGCGTGCAGGAAATCGTGATCGGCATGGCCCACCGCGGCCGCCTGAACGTGCTGGTCAATTCGCTCGGCAAGATGCCCGCCGACCTGTTCGCCGAGTTCGACCACACCGCCCCCGAAGAGCTGCCCAGCGGCGACGTGAAGTACCACCAGGGCTTCAGCTCGGACGTGACCACCCCCGGCGGCCCCGTGCACCTGAGCCTCGCGTTCAACCCTTCGCACCTTGAAATCGTGAACCCCGTGGTCGAAGGCTCGGTGCGCGCCCGCATGGACCGCCGCGCCGACCCGCTGGGCAAGCAGGTGCTTCCCGTGATCGTCCACGGCGACGCCGCCTTCGCAGGCCAGGGCGTCGTGATGGAAACGCTGGCGCTGGCCGAAACCCGTGGCTACTCCACCGGCGGCACGGTGCACATCGTCATCAACAACCAGATCGGCTTCACCACCAGCGACCCGCGCGACAGCCGCTCGACGCTGTATTGCACCGACATCGTCAAGATGGTCGATGCGCCGGTGCTGCACGTGAACGGCGACGACCCCGAAGCCGTGGTGCTCGCCACCCAGCTCGCGCTGGACTTCCGCATGGAATTCCAGAAGGACGTGGTCGTGGACATCATCTGCTTCCGGAAGCTGGGCCACAACGAGCAGGACACCCCCTCGCTCACCCAGCCGCTCATGTACAAGAAGATCGCCCAGCACCCCGGCACGCGCAAGCTGTACGCCGACAAGCTGGCCGCTCAAGGCCTGGGCGACACGCTCGGCGACGACATGGTCAAGGCGCAGCGCGCGGCTTTCGACGAAGGCAAGAACACCGTGGACCCGGTGCTCACCAACTTCAAGAGCAAGTACGCCGTCGACTGGAGCCCGTACCTCAACAAGAAGTGGACCGACGCCGGCGACACCGCCATCCCGTCGTCCGAGTGGAAGCGCCTGGCCGAGAAGATCACCACGGTGCCGGCCGGCTTCACGGTGCACCCGCTCGTGAAGAAGGTGCTGGACGACCGCGCCGCCATGGGCCGCGGCGACGTGAACGTCGACTGGGGCATGGGCGAGCACATGGCCTTCGCCTCTCTGGTGGCCAGCGGCTACCCGGTGCGCCTGTCGGGCGAAGACTCGGGCCGCGGCACGTTCACGCACCGCCATGCCGTGCTGCACGACCAGAACCGCGAGAAATTCGACGAAGGCACCTACACGCCGCTGCAGAACGTGGCTGAAAACCAGGCACCGTTCGTCGTCATCGACTCGATCCTGTCGGAAGAGGCCGTGCTCGCGTTCGAATACGGCTACGCCTCGAACGACCCGAACACGCTCGTCATCTGGGAAGCCCAGTTCGGCGACTTCGTGAACGGCGCGCAGGTGGTGATCGACCAGTTCATCGCCTCGGGCGAAGTGAAGTGGGGCCGCGTGAACGGCCTGACCATGATGCTGCCGCACGGCTACGAAGGCCAGGGCCCCGAGCACAGCTCGGCACGCCTGGAGCGCTTCATGCAGCTGAGCGCCGACACCAACATGCAGGTGGTGCAGCCCACCACGGCCAGCCAGATCTTCCACGTGCTGCGCCGCCAGATGGTGCGCAACCTGCGCAAGCCCTTGATCATCATGACGCCCAAGTCGCTGCTGCGGAACAAGGACGCGACCTCGCCGCTGTCCGAGTTCACCAAGGGCAGCTTCCAGACCGTCATTCCCGACAGCAAGGGCCTGAAGGCCGAGAAGGTCAAGCGCCTGATCGCCTGCTCGGGCAAGGTCTACTACGACCTGGCCAAGAAGCGCGAGGAGCAGGGCAACGACGACGTGGCGATCATCCGCGTCGAGCAGCTCTACCCGTTCCCGCACAAGGCCTTTGCCGCGGAAATCAAGAAGTACCCGAACCTCGTGGACGTGGTGTGGTGCCAGGACGAGCCGCAGAACCAGGGCGCCTGGTTCTTCGTGCAGCACTACATCCACGAAAACATGCAGGACGGCCAGAAGCTGGGCTACTCCGGCCGTGCCGCTTCGGCATCGCCGGCGGTCGGGTACTCGCACCTGCACCAGGAACAGCAGAAGGCGCTCGTCGATGGCGCATTTGGCAAGCTCAAGGGCTTCGTGCTGACCAAGTAATACAAGCCTCTTTTCACACGAACACCCTCAAGAAAAACACGGAGCAATCTCCAAATGTCTATCGTAGAAGTCAAAGTCCCCCAGCTTTCCGAATCCGTGGCCGAAGCCACCATGCTCACCTGGAAGAAGAAGGCCGGCGAAGCCGTCGCCATCGATGAAATCCTGATCGAGATCGAGACCGACAAGGTCGTGCTGGAAGTGCCCGCGCCCTCGGCCGGCGTGCTTGCCGAAATCGTGCAGCCCGATGGCGCGACCGTGGTGGCCGACCAGCTGATCGCCAGGATCGACACCGAAGGCAAGGCCAGCGCCGCTGCCCCGGCTGCAGCACCCGCAGCCGCTCCGGCACCTGCCGCTACTGCTCCGGCAGCCGCTGCAGCCGCCACCGGCGGTTCGAAGTCCGACGTTGCTATGCCCGCCGCCGCCAAGCTGCTGGCTGACAACAACCTCAAGACCGGCGACGTTGCCGGCACCGGCAAGGACGGCCGCGTCACCAAGGGCGATGTGCTCGGCGCCGTGACTTCGGGCGCCAAGCCCGCGGCTGCCGCCATTCCCGCACCGGCTGCCAAGCCCGCGCTGCCGCAGGTCGCTGCACCGGTCGGTTCGTCCGACCTGGGCGAGCGTCCGGAACAGCGCGTGCCGATGAGCCGCCTGCGCGCCCGCATCGCCGAGCGCCTGATCCAGTCGCAGTCGACCAACGCGATCCTGACGACCTTCAACGAAGTGAACATGGCGCCCGTCATGGAACTGCGCAAGCGCTTCCAGGACAGCTTCACCAAGGAACACGGCGTGAAGCTCGGCTTCATGTCCTTCTTCGTGAAGGCTGCGGTGCATGCGCTCAAGAAGTACCCGGTGATCAACGCCTCGGTCGACGGCAACGACATCCTGTACCACGGCTACTTCGACATCGGCATCGCCGTCGGTTCGCCGCGCGGCCTGGTCGTGCCCATCCTGCGCAACGCCGACCAGATGAGCTTTGCCGACATCGAGAAGAAGATCGCCGAGTACGGCAAGAAGGCACAGGACGGCAAGCTGGGCATCGAAGAGATGACCGGCGGCACCTTCTCCATCTCGAACGGCGGCACCTTCGGCTCGATGCTCTCGACGCCAATCATCAACCCGCCCCAGTCGGCGATCCTCGGCGTGCATGCCACCAAGGACCGCGCCGTGGTGGAGAACGGCCAGATCGTCATCCGCCCGATGAACTACCTGGCCATGAGCTACGACCACCGCATCATCGACGGCCGCGAAGCTGTGCTGGGCCTGGTCGCGATGAAGGAAGCGCTGGAAGATCCGTCGCGTCTGTTGTTCGATATCTGATCCACCCCCAGTCTTCGCGCACTTCGTGTCGCTTCGCCAACCCCCTCAAGGGGGCAACACCTGCGGCCCGGCAAAGCCGGTTCCGCGGTGTTCGCGAAGGAAGCCTGATCCACGCTGCGCGATGGACAACTGAAACGGAAACCCTATGAGCAAACAATTCGACGTCATCGTCATCGGCGGCGGCCCCGGCGGCTACATCGCCGCGATCCGTGCGGCGCAACTGGGCTTCATCGTGGCCTGCATCGACGAGTGGAAGAACGCCAAGGGCGGCCCCGCGCTCGGCGGTACCTGCACCAACGTCGGCTGCATTCCCTCGAAGGCGCTGCTGCAATCGTCGGAGCACTTCGAGCACGCCGGCCACGGCTTTGCGGACCACGGTATCAAGGTGTCGGGCCTCGCGCTCGACATCGACAAGATGCTGGCCCGCAAGGAGCAGGTCGTGAAGCAGAACAACGACGGCATCACCTACCTGTTCAAGAAGAACAAGATCACCTCGTTCCACGGCCGTGGCTCGTTCGTGAAGGCCGCTGAAGGCGGCTACGAGATCAAGGTGGCGGGCGCCGCCGAAGAATCCATCATCGGCAAGCACATCATCGTGGCCACGGGCTCCAATGCCCGCGCGCTGCCGGGTGCGGCCTTCGACGAAGAAAACATTTTGTCGAACGACGGCGCGCTGCGCATCGGCGCCGTGCCGAAGAAGCTCGCGCTGATCGGCTCGGGCGTGATCGGTCTCGAAATGGGTTCGGTGTGGCGCCGCCTCGGCGCCGAAGTGACGGTGCTCGAAGCGCTGCCCACGTTCCTGGGCGCGGTGGACGAGCAGATCGCCAAGGAAGCCAAGAAGGCCTTCGACAAGCAGGGCCTGAAGATCGAGCTGGGCGTGAAGGTCGGCGAGATCAAGTCGGGCAAGAAGGGCGTCTCGATCGCCTGGACCAACGCCAAGGGCGAAGCCCAGGTGCTGGACGTCGACAAGCTGATCGTGTCGATCGGCCGCGTGCCCAACACCATCGGCCTGGCGGCCGATGCCGTGGGCCTGGCGCTCGACGAGCGCGGTGCCATCAACGTGGACGGCGACTGCAAGACCAACCTGCCCAACGTGTGGGCCATCGGCGACGTGGTGCGCGGCCCGATGCTGGCGCACAAGGCCGAGGAAGAGGGCGTTGCCGTGGCCGAGCGCATTGCCGGCCAGCACGGTCACGTCAACTTCAACACGATCCCGTGGGTGATCTACACGCACCCCGAGATCGCGTGGGTCGGCCAGACTGAGCAGCAGCTCAAGGCCGAAGGTCGCGCCTACAAGGCCGGCAGCTTCCCGTTCCTGGCGAACGGCCGCGCACGCGCGCTGGGCGACACGACCGGCATGGTCAAGTTCCTGGCCGATGCAACGACCGACGAGATCCTGGGCGTGCACATGGTGGGCCCGCAGGTCAGCGAGCTGATCTCCGAAGCGGTGGTGGCGATGGAGTTCAAGGCGAGCGCCGAAGACATTGCGCGCATCTGCCATGCACACCCGTCGCTGTCGGAAGCCACGAAGGAGGCTGCCCTGGCGGTGGACAAGCGCACGCTCAACTTCTAAGGATGTTCGCCCCCCGGCTTGCCGCTTCGCGGACTTCGCCACCCCCCGTGGGGGAGGCTCGGTCGCCTTGGGGCGGCCCGACGGCGACCTAAGGTCTATCTTGAGCGTCAAAGAGGCTTACGAAAAGGAACTCGCCGTGCGCGGGTTCCACAGCGATCCCGCGCAACTGCACGCCGTGGAGGCGCTGGATCGCTGTGCGAACGAATGGGCCGAGTACAAGGCCCAGCGTTCCAATGCGCTGAAGAAGTTCATCAACCGGCCCGAGCTGCCGCGCGGCGTCTACATGTACGGTGGCGTCGGGCGGGGCAAGAGCTTCCTGATGGACCTGTTCTTCAACGCGGTGCCGCTGCGCCGCAAGACGCGGCTGCATTTCCACGAATTCATGCGTGAGGTGCACCGCGAGCTGCGCGAACTGCAGGGCACGGTCAACCCGCTCGACGAGCTGGGGCTGCGCATCTCCAAGCGCTACAAGCTGATCTGCTTCGACGAGTTCCATGTGGCGGACATCACCGACGCGATGATTCTTCATCGGCTGCTGGTGTCGCTGTTCGAGAACGGCGTGGGCTTCGTCACCACCTCCAATTTCAAGCCCGACGACCTGTATCCCGGCGGGCTGCACCGCGACCGCATCCTGCCCGCGATCGCGCTGCTCAACGAGAAGCTCGAGGTGCTGAGCGTGGACAACGGCACCGACTATCGACGCCGCACGCTCGAGCAGTTGCGCATGTACCTCACGCCGAACGATGCGGCGGCCGAGAAGGAAATGCGCAAGGCCTTCGACAAGCTGGCCGAGACGGCCGACGAAAACCCGGTGCTGCACATCGAGTCGCGCGAGATCCGCGCGCGGCGCAAGGCCGGCGGCGTGGTCTGGTTCGACTTCAAGACGCTGTGTGGCGGGCCGCGCTCGCAGAACGACTACCTCGAAATCGCCAGCCAGTTCCACACCGTGCTCTTGTCAGACGTGCCGCACATGCCGGTGCGCATGGCCTCGGAAGCACGCCGTTTCACCTGGCTGGTCGACGTCTTGTACGACCGGCGCGTGAAGCTCATCATGTCGGCAGAGGTTCCGCCCGAGGCGTTGTACACCGAAGGTCCGCTGGCGCACGAGTTTCCGCGCACAGTCTCCCGGCTCACCGAAATGCAGTCGAGCGAGTTCCTCTCCCTGGAACGCCGCATCGTCGATACCCGACTTACATGAAAAAAATCGCCCTTGCCCTGCTGATGACCTTCGCCAGCCTGCCGCTCTGGGCGCAGTCGAACGCCGCGGCCGGCAGCGCGAATTTCGAGGCCGAACGCAGCCGGCTGTCCGCGGAGCGCGAGACGATCGAGGCGCGCTTCCTGCAGGAGCGGACGGCTTGCTACAAGAAATTCGCGGTCGAGGACTGCCTGCGCGAAAGCCGCGGCCGGCGGCGCGACGAGCTCGCCAGCATCAAGCGCCAGGAAACCGCGATCAACGACATCGAGCGTCAGCGCGCCGGTGCCGCGGAGTTGCAGAAGCTCGACCAGAAGGCTGCGACCCCGCGTCCGGCGGACACCCAGGAAAAACGCGACCAGTCGGCCAAGGATCAGAAGGACCGCGAGCAGCGCGCGACGGACCATGCCGCCAGCCGGGCCGCCACAGCCGCCGAGGCTGCCGCGCGCCAGAAACAGTTCGACGACAAGCAGAAGGCGCACGCCGAAGCGCAGGCCAAGGCTGCACAGCGCAGCGCCGAGGCACCCGCCGAGGCCGAGCGCTTTGCGGAGAAGCAGCGCAAGGCGGAAGAGCACCGGGCGAGCCGCGAGCGGCAGAACGCCAACCGCACCAAGCCGCGTGGCGCACCGCTGCCGCCGGCCGCGCCCGCCTCATCGCCGGCGCGTTGAGCAGGTCCCGCCGATCAGGCTGTTGCCGTTTCGGTGGCCGTTGCCGGCAGCGAATCGAGCTTCAGCACAGCGATCGAGATGTTGTCGCCCGTGCCGCGTGCCCTGCGGCGGGCTTCGCCCACCAGGATCTCCACCGCATCGCGCGGCGGTTGCGCATACAGCACGCTTGCCAGCTCTGCGGGGCTGAAGTAATGCCAGAGCCCGTCGCTGCACGCCATCAGCAGGTCGCCCGGCTCCATCTTCGGGATGTAGTGCGGCGCGATGGGCGGTGGCGTCGTGGCCATGCCCAGGCAGCCGAGCAGGATGTTTCCCTGCGGATGCACGTTGGCCTCGGCCTCGCTGATCTGGCCCCGGTCGACCAGCGCCTGCACGTACGAATGGTCGCGCGTGCGTTTGATCAATTGCCCGTCGTGGAAGTGATAGATGCGGGAGTCGCCCGCATGGATCCAGGCGCAGTCGCCCTTGGGATTCATGAGGAACGCCGCCAGCGTGCTGTGCGGCTCCTGCTCGCTCGAGATCGCCGTGAGCTTGATGACCGTGTGTGCGTCGTCGAGCAACTGGCGCAGGACGGCCTCGGGGTCGTCGCGCTCCGGGTGGTAGCGGGTGAAGAGCTGGCGCGCCGTCATCAGCACCTGGTCGGATGCCTTGCGGCCGCCGCTGCGTCCGCCCATGCCATCGGCGATGACGCCCAGGACACAGCCCGGCGTGCGCGGATGGCTCATCATCAGCACCTGGTCCTGCTGATAGGGGCGGTCTCCCTTGTGGAGTCCGGTGGCGGCGGCAAGTCGAAAGCCTTGGGTCATGAGCACATGTGCGCCAAAGGCGCGCTTCCTGTCTTCTCGTAAATTCGTATCAGGACGTATTATCGAATGAACATGCGCCGCGCAAACCCTGCGTTCGCACACCCACCGTTGGACTCCAATCTTCACTCCCTTTCCCGTCAGCTGATCGAACTGCGCATCGAGCATGCCGATCTCGACGCCACCATCGACCGACTGGCCGAAGCCTCGCCGCAAGACGAGCTCCTGCTGCGACGCCTGAAGAAGCGCCGCCTCGCGCTGCGCGACCAGATCACGCGCGTGGAGAACATGCTCGATCCGAGAGAGCCCGCGTGAGCGACACGCTCGAGGACAAGGTGCGCGATGCGTTCGCGCAGGGCGGGGTGCTCTCGCACGCCGCCGATCAATTTCGCGAACGCACGGGCCAGACCGACATGGCGATGGCGGTGGCCCGCACCATCGACCAGGGCGGCGTGCTGGTGGTCGAGGCCGGCACCGGCGTCGGCAAGACTTTCTCGTACCTCGTGCCGGCGCTGTTGAGCGGCGAACGCGTGCTGCTGTCGACGGCCACCAAGACGCTCCAGGACCAGCTGTTCGGCCGTGACCTGCCGCGGCTGGTCGAGGCCTTCGGCTTGCCGGTGCGCACGGCGCTGCTCAAGGGACGCGGCAGCTACCTCTGCCTGCACCGGCTAGACACGGCGCGCCACGACGCCTCGCTGCCCGAGCGCGGCAGCCTGCGCACGCTCGCCAAGATCGAGCAATGGTCCAAGGCCACGCGCACCGGCGACCTGGCCGAGCTGCCCGGACTCGACGAGCGCTCGCCGCTGATTCCGCTGATCACCTCCACGCGCGAGAACTGCCTGGGCGCGCAGTGCCCGGAGTTCAAGTCCTGCCATGTCAACCTGGCGCGGCGCGAGGCGCTGGCGGCCGACATCGTGGTGATCAACCATCACCTGTTCTTCGCCGATCTCGCGGTGCGCGAGACCGGCATGGCCGAACTGCTGCCGACCGTGAGCGTGGTGGTGTTCGACGAAGCGCACCAGCTCAACGAGACCGGCGTGCAATTCCTGGGCGCACAACTCGGCAGCGGCCAGGCGCTCGATTTCGCACGCGACATGCTGGGCGCGGGCTTGCAGCACGCACGCGGGCTGGTCGATTGGCAGCAACTGGTGGCGGCGGTCGAGCGGGCCGCGCGCGAGTTGCGGCTCGTGGTCGGCAAGCAATGGCCCGGTGCCAAGCTGCGCTGGCTGGGGGCGTCTCCGGAGGGCGTCGATCCGGGCGCCTGGCAGAGATCGCTCGAAGACCTGCAGCATTCGTTCGAACTCGCGGCCGAGGGGCTCGATACCGTGAGCGAAATTTCTCCCGACTTCGTGCGCCTGCACGAGCGGGCGCAGCAACTGGCCAAACGCGCGGCGCGCTTCGCGCTGCCGTGCGCGGTCGATTCGGTGCGCTGGGTGGACGTGGGCTCGCAGCTGCGGCTGATCGAATCGCCGCTCGACATCGCCGAGGCGATGCGCAAGCGCGTGCTCAAGATCAGCGAGCCGGACGACGAGGACGACAGCGACACCGATGCCTACGGCGAGCGCCCCGCGGCGCAGGAGCGCGAACACGACCGCCGCGCCTGGGTCTTCACCTCCGCCACGCTGGGCGACGAGCCGACGCTGCGCTGGTTCACCGAGCCGTGCGGCCTGGGCGATGCCGAGGTGCTGCGCGTGCAGAGTCCGTTCGACTACGCATCGCAGGCGGCGCTCTACGTGCCGCGCGTCTTTCCCAAACCCAACGATGCCTCGCACAGCGCGAAGGTCGCGCAACTGGCCGCACGCGGCGCCACCGAACTCGGCGGGCGCACGTTGGTGCTGACGACCACGCTGCGCGCACTGCGCACCATCGGCGATGCGATGAAGCAGCAGTTCGAATTGCTCGACGCGGCGGTACGTCCCGAGGTGCTGGTCCAGGGCGAGCTGCCCAAGCGCGTGCTCATGGAGCGATTCCGCGAGGGCGCGAGCGAAGGGCGTGCCGGCTGCGTGCTGGTGGCGTCGGCGTCGTTCTGGGAAGGATTCGACGCGCCGGGCGACGTCTTGCAGCTGGTGGTGATCGACAAGCTGCCGTTTCCGCCGCCCAACGATCCCTTGGTCGAGGCCCGGTCGCAGCGGCTGGAGGCGCAAGGGCGCAGTTCGTTCAGCGACTATTCGCTGCCCGAGGCTGCCGTGGCGCTCAAGCAGGGGGCGGGGCGCCTGATTCGCCGCGAGACCGACAGCGGCGTGCTGGCAATCTGCGACACCCGGCTGGTGGCAATGGGCTATGGCCGCCGGTTGCTGGCGGCGCTGCCACCGATGCGGCGGCTGGAAACCGAGGCGGATTTCGAGAGCGCTATCGGCGCCCTCAGGAATCCCGGCTAGCCGGCGCTGATTACCAGACCTTCCACCAAGGGTCGTTGTTGCCCTTGAAGCCGTTCGCCAGGTAGGTGCTCTGCGGATAGTTGGTGGTCAGCACGCGCTGTGCATCGTCGCGCAGGTCTTTCATGCCGAGGGCGTCGTACGACTTCACCATGATGTACAGGGCTTCTTCGAGCGCCGGCACTTCGCGGTAGTCGGACAGCGCGATCTGCGCCCGGTTGATGGCCGCCAGATAAGCGCCGCGCGTGTAGTAGTAGCGCGCCACGTGAACTTCATACTGCGCGAGCGAGTTCACGATGTAGTTCATGCGCTGGCGAGCGTCTGGCGTATAGCGCGAATCGGGGAAGCGCGTGACCAGGTCGCGGAACGACTCGAACGATTCCTTGGCGGCCTTCTGGTCGCGCTCGGACAGGTCTTGCCGTGTCAGGAAGGCGAACATGCCCAGATCGTCGTTGAAGTTGATCACGCCCTTCAGGTAGAGCGCGTAATCGAGCGCCGGGCTGGCCGGGTGCAGCTTCATGAAGCGATCGATGGTGGCGATGGCGTTGGCCTTTTCGCCGGCCTTGTACTGGGCGTAGGCCTTTTCCAGTTGGGCCTGCTGCGCGAGCGGGGTGCCGGCGGCGCGGCCTTCGAGCTTTTCGTACAGGGGCACGGCCTTGTCGTAGGCGCCCGAGCTGGACTCTTCCTTGGCTTCCGAGTAAATGCGGTTGGGGCTCCAGCCGGCGGTCTTGTCTTCCTTGGTGGAGGAGCAGCCGGTAGCGAGCAGGGCCGCCGCGCTGAGCGCGATCCAGGCGGGGACCGATAATTTGGCGCGAAACATCACATACGGCTTTCGTGAAACAGTTGACTTCAATTATATCGACCGACCCTTTGGCCGATCCCCCGGAAACCATGGAGCTCGAGGAGGGAGCCGATCCGGTCGAGCCGAGCGAGCTGCGCCCCTTTGCGGTCAGCCAGGCGCTGCATGGCCAGCGGCTCGACCGGGCGCTGGCCGCCCTGGTGCCCGAATTCTCCAGAAGTTACCTGCAGCAGTTGATCGAGGCCGGTGCCGTCGAGTTCCAGGGGCGCACGCTCACCAAGGCCTCGGCCACCGTGCGTGCGGGGCAGGCGGGGCATATCGAACTGCGCCCAACGCCCCAGAGCCAGGCCTTCCGGCCCGAGGCGATGGACATCGTCACCGTGTTCGAGGACGAGCACCTGCGCATCATCGACAAGCCGGCCGGCCTGGTCGTGCATCCGGCCCCCGGCCACTGGAGCGGCACGCTCCTGAACGGGCTGCTGGCACTGGACCCCAAAGCCGTGCTGATGCCCCGCGCGGGCATCGTGCACCGGCTCGACCGCGACACCAGCGGGCTGATGGTCGTCGCGCGCACCCGGGCCGCGATGGATGCGATGGTGGCGCTGATCGCGGCGCGCGAGGTCAAGCGGCAGTACCTGGCGATCGGGCACAAGCCATGGGTGGGCGCCGCGGCCCGCCAGGTCGACGCGCCGATCGGCCGCGATCCGCGCAACCGGCTGCGCATGGCCGTGGTCGACCTGGAGCGCCACCCGGGCAAGACGGCCCGCACGCTGATCGAGCGGCTCGACAGCCATTCGGAAGGCTGCGTGGTGCGCTGCACGCTCGAAACCGGACGCACCCACCAGATTCGCGTGCACATGGCGTCAATCGGCCATCCGCTGGTCGGCGATGCGCTCTATGGCGGCGCTCCGGCCGTGGGCCTGGCGCGCCAGGGGCTCCATGCGTTCCGGCTCGCGTTCGTGCACCCCGTCACGCAGGCGGCAATGGAGTTCCGCTCGCCGCTGCCGCCGGACCTTGCCCAGGCCTTGCAGTCCTGGGGGCTGGACTACAATCGCGCCTGACGGCCCGAGGGCCGCGCCGGCCCCCCGAGCCGGCCCTGCGTTGCACTCGCCGCGTGCCGGCAACGCCTACTCCTTTCATCCTTGTGAGCCAGCGTCTACCAGGCGCCTTTTCCCGGATAACGCGAACCATGAATACGGCGGATGCCAAGCGCATTCTCGAAACCGCCTTGATCTGTTCGAGCCAGCCGCTGCCGGTGCGCGATCTGCGCGTGCTGTTCGACGACGAACTGGGCGTGGACACCATCAAGGTGCTTTTGCTTGAACTGCAGGAAGACTGGGCGCAACGCGGCCTGGAGCTCGTGAGCGTCGGCAGCGGCTGGCGTTTCCAGAGCCGGCCCGAGATGCGCGACCACCTCGATCGCCTGCACCCCGAAAAACCGCCGCGCTACACACGCGCCGCGCTCGAGACGCTCGCCATCATTGCCTACCGCCAGCCCGCCACGCGTGGCGACATGGAAGACATCCGCGGCGTCACGATCAACTCGCTGATCCTGAAGCAGCTCGAGGACCGCGGCTGGGTCGAGGTGATCGGCCATCGCGAAACCGTCGGCCGCCCCGCGCTCTATGCGACCACCCGCCAGTTCCTCGACGACCTCGGCCTTGCTTCGCTCGACCAGTTGCCGCTGATCGAAACCCCCGCGCAGCAGGCTGCGCTGGTCGATGCGCTGGAGCAGGCTTCCGGCAACCAGCCCGGCTTGCCCATCGACGTGGTGGCCGAGTCCGACGCCGATGCGTCGGCCACTGGCGATGCGGATGTGGCGCCAGGAGAAGTGCTGCTGCCAGCCGAAGCCCCTCCCGAAGCGGTGGAAGCCGCCGCCGCACAGGTCGCCGAGGATGCCGCGTCCGTCGATGTGGACGAAGCGGATGAAGCACCGCTCTCCGCCGCTGACGGCACCGAGCCTCCCGCCGACATCGAACCCATCCCCGCCACCGATTCCGACCCCGATGCCGCGTCCCAGGACGAGGTCGACCCCCACGCAGTTCCTCCGGAAAAACCCCATGAGCCCATCTGACATCGACGACGCGGGAATCCTGCCGGTCGCGCCTGAATCCGAGAAGAAAGAGGCGCCAGTGCCCGAACAGGCCGCGGATGCTGCGATCGATCCCGCGGCGCCAGCCGATGGCGAAGCGCCCAAGAAGCGGCGCCCGCGCAAGAAGAAGGTGGTCGAGTCGGCTGCCGACGAGGCACCGGCGGCCCGGCAGGACGAGCCTGCAGCGCCCGCGGTCGAATCGCCAGCCGTCGCTGCCGCACCCGAAGAGGCCGCCCCGGCCCAGGCCGCCCGCCAGGAGCGGGCGACGGAAGAGGCTCTCCGCGATGATCAGCGCGACCAGGGCGACGACGAGGAAGAAGACGAAGAGCCCGACGAGGAAGAAGACGACCTCGACCGCGCCCGCCGCGCCGCCGAGCGCGAACAGCGCAACGCGCCGCCGACCGAGCCGATCCGTTTCGTGGACGTCATTTCAGGCCAGTTCGATGCCGACGAGGAAAGCCCCGAGGTGCCGCCGCTCAAGCGCGTGCTGCTGCCCGAAGCCGATTCGCCCAAGCTGCACAAGGTGCTGGCGCAAGCTGGCCTGGGTTCGCGGCTCGAGATGGAGTCCCTGATCCTGCAGGGGCGAATCTCGGTCAACAACGAGCCGGCGCACATCGGCCAGCGCATCCAGTACGGCGATCAGGTCAAGATCAACGGCAAGCCGATCCGTTACCGCATTGCGCCGCCGCCGCCGCGCGTGATCGCGTACCACAAGCCCGTCGGCGAAGTGGTCACGCATGACGACCCGCAGAACCGGCCCACCGTGTTCCGCAAGCTCCCGCGCCTGCAGCAGGGCAAGTGGCAATCCGTCGGCCGGCTCGACCTGAACACCGAAGGCCTGCTGCTGTTCAGCAGCTCCGGCGACCTCGCCAACCAGTTGATGCATCCGCGATTCGGCCTGGAGCGCGAGTACGCGGTGCGCGTGCTGGGCGCCCTCAGCGCCGAAGAGAAGCAGAAGCTGCTCGACGGCGTTCGTCTCGAAGATGGCATGGCCCAGTTCGGCACCATCGAAGAGGGCGGCGGGGAGGGTTCCAACTGCTGGTATCGCGTGACCATTTCCGAAGGCCGCAACCGCGAAGTGCGCCGGCTGTTCGAGTCGGTGGGCCATGCGGTCAGCCGGCTGATCCGCATCCGCTATGGCGCGATGGTGCTGCCGCGCGGCCTGAAGCGCGGCGCCTGGATGGAGTTGGACGAGCGCGACATCCGCGCGCTGTTCCAGGCATCGGGCGGTGCGGCTGCGCGCCCCGCGGCGCCCCAGCAACGTGGCCCCGGCGGCCCCGAGGGCGGCGGCCGCAACGGGCGCAACAAGAAGCGCCGCGGCAACCGCAATGGCGGTGGTCAGGGGCAAGGCCAGCAGCCGCGCGAAATGCGCGACGAAGGGCGCGAGGCACCTATTCCGAATCCGTTGGGCGACGGTCGCCCGCCGCGCGGCGATCGCGGTCCACGTACCAACCGCGGGGGAGGCAATGGCGGCCCGCCGCAAGGGCAGCAGCGCCGCGGCAATGCTGGCGGCAACAACCGCCAGGGGCAGGGCGGCGGCAATCGCCCGCAGGGCGACGATCGCCAGCCGAGCGGTGCCAACCAACCCGATCCGATGAAGACCTCGCTGGGCTACATCGGCGCTGACAGCTTCTCGCGCCAGCGCAAGGAGCAACGCGGGGGCCCGGGGGGGCGCCGAGGCGGAGGCGGTGGTGCGGCGGGCGGGGGTGGCTACGGCGGCCCGGCCGGTTCGCGCCGCCGCGGGCGCTGAAAGCCGGCGTCACCGCGCGGCTTTCGCGGGGTTTTCACCAATCCCGGAGGCCGCGCCGGTTAAAATCAGAGGCTTTGTCGACCGGTGACGAAACAAACTCGTCGCAGTTGTGACAAAACACTTCAAAATCAAAGCTGCAGGAAGCATTTCAATAATGGCTATCGAACGTACCCTCTCCATCATCAAGCCCGACGCAGTCGCCAAGAACGTCATCGGCAAGATCGTCTCCCGCTTCGAAGCTGCCGGCCTCAAGATCGTCGCTGCCAAGCTGGTGCATCTGTCGCGCAACGAAGCCGAACAGTTCTACTCGGTCCACAAGGAGCGTCCCTTCTTCAAGGACCTGGTCGAGTTCATGATCTCTGGCCCCGTGTTCGTGCAAGTGCTCGAAGGCGAGAACGCCATCGCCAAGAACCGTGACCTGATGGGCGCCACCGACCCCAAGAAGGCAGCCGCCGGCACCATCCGCGCCGACTTCGCCGACAGCATCGACGCCAACGCCGTGCACGGTTCGGACGCCCCTGAAACCGCAGCGAACGAAGTCTCGTTCTTCTTCGCCGGCCTCAACGTCTACGCACGCTGAAGCCGTCTGCCGACTGATTCCATGACCACGGCCAACCTGCTCGACTTCGATCTCGAGGGTTTGGCTGCGTTCTGCGAAAAACTCGGCGAGAAGCGTTTTCGCGCCACGCAGCTGTTCCGCTGGATCCACCAGCGTGGCGCCAGCGACTTCACCCAGATGACCGATCTGGCCAAGTCGCTGCGCGAGAAACTCGCGACCACCGCGCGCGTGGAGGCCTTGCCGGTCCTCACGCAGCACGAATCCAAGGACGGCACGATCAAGTGGCTGTTCGACGTCGGCGGCGGCGATGCCGTCGAAGCCGTATTCATTCCCGAGGACGACCGCGGCACGCTGTGCGTGTCGTCCCAGGCCGGCTGTGCGGTCGGTTGCCGCTTTTGCTCGACCGGGCATCAGGGCTTCAGCCGCAATCTCAGTACGGGCGAAATCACCGCCCAGCTGTGGTTTGCCGAACATTTCCTGCGCAAGCACCTCAAGCGCGGCGATCGCGTCATCTCCAACGTGGTGATGATGGGCATGGGCGAGCCGCTGCAGAACTACACCGCGCTGGTGCCCGCGTTGCGCACCATGCTCGACGACAACGCCTACGGGTTGTCGCGCCGACGGGTCACCGTGTCGACCTCCGGCGTCGTGCCGATGATCGACCGCCTGGGCACAGACTGCGCGGTGGCGATGGCCGTTTCGCTGCACGCGCCCAACGATGCGCTGCGCGACGACCTCGTGCCGCTCAATCGCAAGTACCCGATTGCCGAACTGCTCGAGGCCTGCAAGCGTTACCTCGAACACGCGCCGCGCGACTTCATCACCTTCGAGTACTGCATGCTCGACGGCGTGAACGACCAGCCCGAGCACGCGCGCCAGCTGATCGAACTCGTGCGCAGCCACAACGTGTCGTGCAAGTTCAACCTGATTCCGTTCAACCCGTTTCCCGCCTCGGGCCTGCTGCGTTCGCCGCAGCCGCGCGTGCTGGCGTTCGCCAGGACGCTGGGCGAAGCGGGCCTCGTGACCACCGTGCGCAAGACGCGCGGCGACGACATCGACGCGGCCTGCGGACAGCTCGCCGGCGACGTCAAGGACCGCACCCGCGCCGCCGAGCGCATGGCCCTGCGCCGTGCGACCGAACGTCCCGTCGTCTTGCACCCGATGCGCAAGAACCCTACCGTCCCCCAGGAGCATTGAAGCAATGAGCCAGGCCTTTCCGATGACCACCGCGAGCACGCAGCGCCTGCTGGCTGCCAGCCTTGCCGGTGTCGCCGTGGCGTTTCTGCTCGTGGGCTGCGTGAACACGCGGACCACCACCACCACCCTTGCCGACACCAGTTCGGGCAAGGGCAACGAGATCGTCACGGAGTCCGACGAGACCAACCGCCAGCGCCGCGCGCGCCTGCGCATGGAGCTGGCCTCCGGTTATTTCGAGCACGGCCAGACCACCGTCGCGCTCGACGAGATCAAGCAGGCCCTCGTGGCCGATCCCAACTACGCCGACGCCTACAACCTGCGCGGGCTCGTCTACATGCGGCTCGAGGATGCGGGCCTTGCCGAAGACAGCTTCCGCCGCGCGATCGCGATCAATCCGCGCGATCCCAATGTTCGCCACAACTACGGCTGGCTGCTGTGCCAGCAGAACCGCTTTGGCGACGCGGCGCAGCAGTTCACCGAGGCGCTCGCCGTGCCCGGCTACAACGACCGCGCCAAGACGCTCATGACGCAGGGCGTCTGCGAGCTCAAGGCCGGGCTGCGTCCGCAGGCGGAGCGCAGCCTGATGCAGGCCTATGAAATCGACGCCGGCAACCCGGTGGTCGGCTTCAACCTGGCGTCGGTGCTGGCGCAGCGCGAGGAGTGGCAGCGCGCCCAGTTCTACATTCGCCGCGTCAACAACAGCCCCTCGGCCAGCGCCGAGACGCTCTGGCTCGGCATCAAGATCGAACGCAAGCTCAACAACCGCGAGGCCATCGCGCAGTTGGGAGGCCAACTGCAACGCCGCTTCCCCCAATCGCGGGAGGCATCAGCGTACGAGCGCGGGAATTTCAATGACTGAACGGGTTTCGGAGTTCGGAACCTCCGCGGCACTGCCGCTCGAGGAAAGCGACATCGCGCACAAGACCGCTGGCGACCTGCTGCGCGAGGCGCGCGAGGCGCACGGACTTCACATCGACATGGTGGCGGCTGCGCTCAAGGTGCCGCCGCAGAAGCTCATGGCGCTCGAGGCGGACGACATCGCTTCGCTGCCTGACCCGGTCTTTGCGCGCGCACTGGCCAGCAGCGTCTGCCGGGCCTTGCGCATCGACCCGGCGCCGGTGCTCGCCAAGCTGCCGAACACCAGGCAGGCGGGTCTTGCGGTGGCCGACCGGACCCTCAAGACCAACATCGTGTCCGGCACGCCGCGCTGGAACGGCGGGCGCTCCAGCGTGCTGCCGTCGCGGGCGCTGCTGGCGGTGGTCGTGCTTCTGTTGATCGGTGCGGGCGCGCTGTTCTGGCTGCCGCAGTCGGTTTTCGACCAGCTAGGCGCCTCGGTGTCCCGCCTGACCTCGCGCGGCGAACCCGACGCGGCGTCGACGGGCGAAGCATCCGCAAGCGGATCGGCCGCGGGCACGCCCGGTGCGCCGGGCGTTGTGGCCGAGAACGTTCCGGTGCAGGCCGTTGCCCCCACCGGGCCGGCTGGCAACGCAACTGCCGCGGGTGCTGCTCCGGCAGCCGCCGCGCCTGCCGCGGCATCTCCCGTGGCCGCCGCAAACAGCAGCCAGCAACTTGTTTTCGTGGCGCGCGAAGAGTGCTGGATCACCGTGACCGAAGCCGGCGGCAAACAACTGCTGCGCCGCAGCGTGAAGGCCGGCGAAACCGTCGGGCTGTCCGGCACGCTGCCGCTGTCCGTGGTGGTGGGCCGTGCGTCGGCTGTCGATGTGCAGGTGAGCGGGAAGCCCTACGATCTGAAGCCGGTCACCCGTGGCGGTGGCGTGGCGCGCTTCGAGGTGAAATCGTGACCGACTGCACCCCTCAACCCATCGCATCGGCAGCGCCCAAGGCGCGCCGCTCGCGCCAGGCCAGCGTGACCTGGGGCCCGCGTGTCGTCACGGTGGGCGGCGATGCGCCGGTGCGAGTGCAGTCGATGACGAACACCGACACCGTTGACGCCATCGGCACCGCGATCCAGGTCAAGGAACTCGCCATTGCGGGCTCCGAAATGGTCCGCATCACGGTCAACACGCCTGAGGCCGCAGCACAGGTGCCCTACATCCGCGAGCAGCTCGACCGCATGGGCATCGACGTGCCGCTGATCGGCGATTTCCACTACAACGGCCACCGCCTGCTCACCGACTATCCGGCGTGCGCCGAGGCGCTGAGCAAGTACCGCATCAACCCCGGCAACGTGGGCAAGGGCGACAAGAAGGACAAGCAGTTCGGCCAGATGATCGACGCCGCGATGCGCTGGAACAAGCCGGTGCGCATCGGCGTGAACTGGGGCAGCCTCGACCAGGAACTGCTCGCCAGCCTGATGGACACGAACAGCCAGCGCGCCGAGCCCTGGGATGCCAAGCAGGTGATGTACGAGGCGCTGATCACCTCGGCCATCGAATCCGCCAAGCTCGCCGAATCGATGGGCATGGCCGGCAACCAGGTCATCCTGTCGTGCAAGGTGAGTGGCGTGCAGGACCTGATCTCGGTGTACCGCGAACTTGCCAGGCGCTGCGAGTACCCGTTGCACCTGGGCCTGACCGAAGCCGGCATGGGCACCAAGGGCACGGTGGCGTCGGCCACGGCGCTGTCGATCCTGCTGCAGGAGGGCATCGGCGACACCATTCGCGTGTCGCTCACGCCGCAGCCGGGGGAGTCGCGCACGCAGGAAGTGCTGATCGCCAACGAAATCCTCCAGGCCCTGGGCCTGCGCGTGTTCGTGCCGAGCGTCACCGCCTGTCCGGGGTGCGGCCGCACCACGAGCACCACCTTCCAGGAACTGGCCAAGCAGATCGACGACTACCTGCGCCTGCAGATGCCGGTCTGGCGCAAGAAATACCCGGGCGTCGAAACGTTGAAGGTGGCCGTCATGGGCTGCATCGTCAACGGCCCCGGCGAGAGCAAGCACGCCGACATCGGCATCAGCCTGCCCGGCACCGGCGAGGCGCCTGCCGCACCGGTCTTCATCGACGGCGAAAAGGCCCTCACGCTGCGCGGCGACAATATCGCCAACGAGTTCCACCAGCTCGTCGAAACCTACATCGAAAAGCGCTTCGGCGGCGAACACGCCGTCGCTGCCTGACACCTCCGCAGACTCATGGCTGAAAAATTGAATGCCGTCAAAGGCATGAACGACATATTGCCGCCCGAATCGGCGCGCTGGGAGTGGCTTGAGGCCACCGTGCGCGACCTGATGGGGCGCTATGCGTACCGCAACGTCCGCACGCCGATCCTGGAGCGGACGGCGCTCTTCGTTCGTGGCATTGGCGAGGTGACCGATATCGTCGAGAAGGAGATGTACTCCTTCGAGGATCGCGCCGACAAGAACGGCAAGTTCGAGCACTTGACGATGCGGCCCGAAAACACGGCGGGCCTCGTGCGCGCAGTGATCGAGCACAACATGCTGTACGAAGGGCCCAAGCGGCTTTGGTACACCGGCCCGATGTTCCGCCGCGAGAACGTGCAGCGCGGACGGTTCCGCCAGTTTCATCAGATCGGCGCCGAGGCGCTGGGCTTTGCCGGTCCGGATGTCGATGCAGAACTGATCCTGCTGGCCAATGCACTTTGGAAACAGATCGGCCTGACCGATGTGCGACTGGAGCTCAATAGTCTGGGGCAGTCCGCCGAGCGTGCACAGCACCGTGCCCAGCTCATCGCTCACTTCGAAAAGCACGCGGACAAGCTCGATGAGGACGGCAAGCGCCGCTTGCACAGCAATCCGCTGCGCATCCTGGACACGAAAAACCCGGCGATGAAGGAAGTCGTTGAATCGGCCCCGAAGCTGATCGACTTTCTTGGCGCCGAATCGCTCGCTCACTTCGAAGGGTTGCAGGCCATCCTCAAGGCCAACAACATTGCCTTCACGATCAATCCACGTCTCGTGCGCGGGCTGGACTACTACAACCTCAGCGTCTTCGAATTCGTGACGGATCGTCTTGGCGCCCAGGGCACGGTATGCGCCGGTGGCCGCTACGACGACTTGATTGCACAGATCGGCGGCAAGCCGGCTCCGGCGGTGGGTTGGGCGATGGGTGTTGAGCGTGTGCTCGATCTGCTGAAGGAGCAGGGCGCCGGTGTTTCCGCTCCCGCACCCAATGCCTACGCCGTGGTGCCCGATGCCGCCTCGATGCCTGTCGTGCTGCGCACGCTGCAACAGTTGCGCGAGGCCGGTGTCAGCGTGCAGATGCATGCGGCCACTGCCGACGGCCTCAGTGGCGTCAAGGCGCAAATGAAAAAAGCCGACGCCAGCGGCGCGGCCTACGCCCTGATCTTCGGCGCCGATGAACTTGCACGCGGCGAAGTGACTCTCAAGGCGCTGCGCGACGGCAGCGGCGCGCAAACCGCCCGGCCTCTCGCCGAAGTGGCCACCTGGGCCGCCACCCTACAATCCCCGGCTCCCAACACCTGATAGCGCATGGCAACCCATCTCGACCTCGAAGAACAGGAACAGCTCGACCAGCTCAAGCATTTCTGGAACACCTACGGCACCCTGATCACCTGGGTCGTGCTGCTTGTCGCTGGCGCCTTCGTGGCCTGGAACGGCTGGCAGTACTTCCAGCGCAACAAGGCAGCCCAGGCCGCGGCACTCTACGACGAGGTCGAGCGCAGCACGCAGTCCGGCGACGTCGAGCGCATCCAGCGCGTGCTGGGCGACATGAAGGAACGCTTCGCCGGCACCGCTTACGCGCAGCAGGCGGGCCTCCTGGCCGCCAAGGCGCTGTACGAAAAGGGCAAGGCCGAGGAATCGCGTGCCGCGCTGGGCTGGGTGGCGCAGAGCGCCATCGATCCGGGCTACCAGGCCATCGCCAAGCTGCGGCTCGCAGCCGAACTGCTCGACGGCAAGTCGTACGACGAAGCCTTGAAGCAACTCGACGGCAAGGTGCCCGATGAATTCGAACCGCTGGTGGCCGACCGCAAGGGCGATATCTACATGGCGCAGGGCAAGCGCAGCGAGGCGCAGGCGGAGTACCGCAAGGCTTGGACAGGCCTGGGCGCGAGCTCCGACTACCGCCGCCTGGTGGAGATCAAGCTGAACGCGGTCGGTGTCGACCCGAAGAGCCTGGCGCCCACCATCACCGTGACCCCCGCAGCCCCCAAAACTTCCTGATCGCATCATGAATTTCAAGCGTCTCATGCCTGAATCGGCCGCTCTGCGTGCGGGTTCCGCTCTTGTCCTGGTCGCGCTCCTGGCCGCCTGCTCGGGCACCAGCAAGCCGAAGCCGGCCGAGCTGCCCGCCAATCCCGCCACGCTCGGCGTGCGCCAGGCCTGGACCGTGAAGATTCCGGACGTGAGCTTCCCGCTCACTACCGACGTCAGCGGCGACATCGTGACCGTGGCCGGCAGCGACGGCACCATCGTGGCCATCGACGCCCGTGCAGGCCGCGAAACCTGGCGCGCGAACGCTGGCGCCACGCTCGCGGCGGGCGTCGGCAGTGACGGCACCATGGCCGCGGTAGTCACCACCAACAACGAGCTTGTCGCGGTCGAGAACGGCAAGGTCCTGTGGAAGCAGAAGCTGTCGGCCCAGGCCTTCACGGCACCGCTGGTCGCAGGCCGCCGCGTGTTCGTGCAGACCGCCGACCGCAGCATCAGCGCATGGGACGGCCAGAGCGGCCGCCGCCTCTGGCTGCAACAGCGCCCGAGCGAAAACCTCGTGCTGCGCAAGTCGGGCGTGCTGATCGCCGTGGGCGACACGCTGGTCGCGGGTGTTGGCGGCCGGCTGGTCGGCATCAACCCGGCCAACGGCACCTCGCGCTGGGAATCGCCCATTGCTGCGCCACGCGGCACCAACGACGTGGAGCGCCTGGTCGACCTGACCGGCAGCGTGAGCCGTTACGGCGACAGCGTTTGCGCGCGGGCCTACTACGCCAGCGTCGGCTGCGTCGAGACCCAGCGTGGCACGCTGGTCTGGAGCAAGCCGGCTTCCGGCGCGGACGGCGTCAGCGGCGACGAAGCTTTCGTCTATGGCACCGAATCCGACGGCAGCGTCACGGCCTGGCGCCGCGGCGACGGCGAGCGCGCCTGGCAATCGACCCGTTTCAAGAACCGTGTGCTGACCTCGCCGCTCGCGGTGGGCCGCTCGCTGATCATCGGCGAGGACACCGGGTCCCTGCATTTCGTTTCGCGCACGGACGGCGCGCTGCTCAATCGCGTCACGCCCGATGGCTCCGCCATCACCGTTGCGCCGGTCCTGGCCGGCAACACGGTCGTGGTCGTGACTGCCAAGGGTGGCGTGTTTGGTTTTCGTCCTGAATAACTTCTTTCTCCAATTGCAAGGCCCGACCATGAAAACCGCGCCATCGAAAGGCCGGCCATGAAGCCGGTCGTGGCCCTGGTCGGCCGTCCCAACGTCGGGAAGTCGACGCTCTTCAATCGCCTGACCCAGACGCGCGACGCCATCGTCGCCGACTTCGCCGGCCTCACGCGCGACCGCCATTACGGCAACGGCCGCCTGGGCAAGCACGAGTTCATCGTGATCGACACCGGCGGCTTCGAGCCCGATGCCGGCAGCGGCATCTACAAGGAAATGGCCAAGCAGACGCGTCAGGCCGTGGCCGAGGCCGACGTGGTGATCTTTGTTGTCGATGCCCGCGAAGGCCTCTCGGCGCAGGACCACGATATCGCCAACGAACTGCGCCGGCTGGGCAAGCCCTGCGTGCTGGCGGCCAACAAGGCCGAAGGCATGCACGACGGCACCAAGCTGGTCGACTTCTACGAACTGGGTTTCGGCGACGTGCATGGCGTGTCCGCGGCGCACGGGCAGGGCATGCGCGACCTGGTCGAACTCGCCCTCGAGCCGCTGAACCTGCCGGACCCCGATGACGAGACGGACGAAGACGACGTCAACAAGCCGATCAAGCTGGCGGTGGCCGGCCGGCCCAACGTCGGCAAATCCACGCTGATCAACACCTGGCTCGGCGAAGAGCGCCTGGTGGCCTTCGACATGCCCGGCACCACGCGCGACGCCATCTCGGTGCCGTTCGAGCGCAACGGCCAGCGCTTCGAACTGATCGACACCGCGGGCCTCCGCCGCAAGGGCAAGGTGTTCGAGGCGATCGAGAAGTTCTCGGTGGTCAAGACGCTGCAGGCCATCGAGTCGGCCAACGTCGTGCTGCTGCTGCTCGATGCCACGCAGGGCGTGACCGACCAGGATGCGCACATTGCCGGCTACATCCTCGAGAGCGGCCGCGCGGTGGTGATTGCCATCAACAAATGGGACGCGGTCGACAGCTACCAGCGCGAGCAGATCCAGCGGCAGATCGAAACCCGGTTGCCGTTTCTGAAGTTCGCGTCGCTGCATTTCATCTCGGCCATCAAGCGACAGGGGCTCGGTCCGGTGTGGCAGGCCATTGCGCAAGCCCACAAGTCGGCCACCCGCAAGATGTCGACGCCGGTGCTGACCCGGCTGCTGCTGGAGGCGGTGCAATTCCAGGCGCCTCAGCGCGGTGGCATGTTCCGGCCCAAGCTGCGCTATGCGCACCAGGGCGGCATGAATCCGCCGGTGATCATCATTCACGGCAATTCGCTGGAGCACGTGACTGACGCCTACAAGCGATTTCTGGAAGGGCGCTTCCGCAAGGAATTCGATCTCGTGGGCACGCCCTTGCGGATCCAGTTCAAAAGCTCGCAGAATCCATTTGCGGACAAGGACAGCTGAGGGGCGCTTGCCCGCCGATGACGGCCGATGAGTTGCAGCAGGAGTGGAAGTTCCGGCTTTTGAGAGACGTTATTTTCTCAAGGCTTTTGGCCACTATTGCTGCAGCGCAGAAACCCTGTGTTAAGGTCATCTCTCCAACAACTACTCTTGAACACGGAGAATATCGTGAGCAATAAAGGGCAACTTCTGCAAGACCCGTTTCTGAACACCTTGCGTCGCGAGCATGTGCCGGTCTCCATTTATTTGGTGAACGGCATCAAGCTGCAAGGCCAGATCGAGTCTTTTGACCAATACGTCGTGTTGCTCCGCAACACAGTGACGCAAATGGTCTACAAGCACGCCATTTCCACCATCGTGCCGGGTCGTGCCGTCAACTTCTCGGCTGCCGAGAACGACGACGCCGCAGCCTGATCGCGCGGAGCGCGGCGGAGTCCCCTCCGTCGCGCTTTTCCATTTTCTGATTCCGCTTGTCTGAACTGATCCACCGCCAGGAAGGCGCCGCCGTTCTCGTCGGCGTCGACTTTGGGCTGCCCCATTTCGACAGCGAACTCGAGGAACTCGGCCTGCTCGCGCAGACTGCGGGCCTCACGCCTGTCGCCCGACTCACCTGCAAACGCAAGGCGCCCGATGCGGCGCTGTTCGTGGGCAGCGGCAAGGCCGACGAGATCAAGGAACTCGCCGCCATGCACCAGGCGAGCGAGGTCATCTTCGACCAGTCCCTGAGCCCGGCGCAGCAGCGCAACCTCGAACGCCAGCTCGACATCGCGGTCTACGACCGCACCTTCCTCATTCTCGAAATCTTCGCCCAGCGTGCGCGCTCGCACGAAGGCAAGTTGCAAGTAGAGCTGGCGCGCCTGCAGTACCTCAGTACGCGGCTGGTCCGCCGCTGGTCCCACCTGGAGCGCCAGACCGGCGGCGCGGGTGTGCGCGGCGGTCCGGGCGAGAAGCAGATCGAACTTGACCGCCGGATGATCGGCGAGTCGATCAAGCGCACGCGTGAGCGCCTGGCCAAGGTGCAAAAGCAGCGCGGCACGCAGCGCCGGCAGCGGGAGCGCCGCGAGACCTTCAACATTTCGCTCGTGGGCTACACCAACGCGGGCAAGTCGTCGCTGTTCAATGCGCTGGTCAAGGCGCGCGCCTATGCGGCCGACCAGCTCTTCGCCACGCTGGACACCACCACCCGCAATCTCTACCTAGGCGACGCGAAGCGCCAGGTGTCGATTTCCGACACCGTCGGATTCATCCGCGACCTGCCGCACGGCCTGGTCGACGCGTTCAAGGCCACGCTGCAGGAGGCGGTCGATGCCGATCTGCTGCTGCACGTGATCGACGCCTCCAATCCCCATTACCCCGAGCAGATGGCCGAGGTGCAGACCGTCCTGCGCGAGATCGGCGCGGACGCCGTCCCGCAACTGTTGGTATTCAACAAGCTCGATGCCCTTGAAAGTGCGCAACGTCCCCTGCAACTGCAGGACGAGATGGAAATCGATGGCGTCCAAGTCCCCCGCATCTTCCTCAGCGCCAAAAGCGGGGAGGGCGTGCCGCTCTTGCGCGCCGAGTTGGCGCGGCAATCGGGCTCCGTAGCCGATACGATGACCCCTGCGGACGACACTGAATTGCACGATGCCGCCCTTTGATTGGGCACAATCCCGCCACTGACAAGAGAACGAAGCGAATGAATGCAAAGCCAGCGTGGAGAGGGTTTCTGGGCATGTTCAACCTGAACGATGGCCGATGGGGTCGCGGCGACGAGCCGACGCCCTCCAACGGCGACCGCCCAGCCGGCAACCGGCCCCCCGATGCCGATCCTCCGGGCGCACCGACGCCCCCGCCTTCGGGCAACAACAATAACAACGGCAACCGCCCCCGCGGCCAAGGTCCCAACCAGGGCCCGCCCGACCTCGATGAACTCTGGCGCGACCTCAATCGCAAGCTCGGCGGTTTCTTCGGCGGCGGCAAGGGCGGCGGCAACCGCCCCAATGGCAGCAATGGCGGCGGTGGCGGAAACGGCTATAGACCCGATATGAAAAACGCAGGATTCGGCCTCGGCCTGGTGGCTGCCGTGGCGGTCCTGATCTGGCTCGGCACCGGCTTCTTCATCGTGAACGAAGGCCAGCAGGCCGTGGTCACGCAGTTCGGCCGCTACAAGTCGACGGTGAACGCCGGCTTCAACTGGCGTCTGCCGTATCCCATCCAGCGCCACGAAGTGGTGGTGACCACGCAGATCCGTTCGACGGACGTGGGCCGCGACGCCATCGTGCGTTCCACGGGGCTGCGCGAATCGGCCATGCTGACTGAAGACGAGAACATCGTCGAAATCAAGTTCGCCGTGCAGTACCGCCTGAGCAATGCACAGGCTTGGCTCTACGAGAGCAAGTCGCCGGCCGAAACCATCGTGCAGGTGGCCGAGAGCTCCGTGCGCGAAGTGGTCGGCAAGATGAAGATGGATGCGGCACTTGCCGAAGAGCGCGACCAGATTGCCCCGCGCGTTCGCGCGCTGATGCAGACCATCCTGGATCGCTACAAGATCGGCGTCGAAGTCGTCGGCATCAACCTGCAGCAGGGTGGTGTGCGTCCTCCCGAGCAGGTGCAGGCGGCGTTCGACGACGTGCTCAAGGCCGGCCAGGAACGCGAGCGTGCCAAGAACGATGCGCAGGCCTACGCCAACAACGTGGTGCCGCTCGCCACCGGTACGTCTTCGCGCCTCAAGGAAGAATCCGAAGCCTACAAGGCGCGCATCGTGGCCCAGGCACAAGGCGATGCCGGCCGCTTCAGCGCGGTGCTGGCCGAGTACCAGAAGGCGCCGCAGGTCACCCGCGACCGCATGTACACCGACGCCATGCAGCAGATCTACGCCAGCACCACCAAGGTCCTGGTCGACACCAAGGCAGGCTCCAACCTGCTGTACCTGCCGCTCGACAAGATCATGCAGCTGGGCGGCAACAATGCAGCCGCCACACCCGTCGATGCTGCCAGCCCGAGCGTGGCCGGCACCGCACCGGCCCAGTCGTCGGTGATTCCGGTGGCTCCGCCCACGGGCGAGACCCGTGCTCGCGACGGTCGTTCGCGTGAACGCGACGTGCGCTGAAAAGGCCAAGAAGAACATGAACAGAATCGGATTCATCGCCTCGTCGATCCTCGTCTTGCTCGTGCTGCTGAGCTCGACCCTCTTCGTGGTCGACCAGCGCCAGTTCGGCGTGGTCTACGCTCTTGGCCAGATCAAGAGCGTCATCACCGAACCCGGCCTCAATTTCAAGCTGCCGCCGCCGTTCCAGAACGTGTCGTACATCGACAAGCGCCTCCTGACGCTGTCGAGCATCGACACCGAACCCATGCTCACGGCTGAGAAGCAGCGCGTGGTGATCGACTGGTATGTGCGCTGGCGCATCAGCGATCCGCAAGCCTATATCCGCAACGTCGGCCTCGACGAAAACGCGGGTGCCATGCAGCTCAACCGCGTGGTGCGCAATGCGTTCCAGGAGAACATCAACAAGCGCACGGTGCGCGACCTGATCTCGCTGCGCCGCGAGGCCTTGATGGCCGACGTTCAGCGCGAAGTGCTGGGCGTGGTGAAGGGCGCCAAGCCCTGGGGTGTGGACGTGGTCGACGTGCGGATCACCCGTGTGGACTATGTGGAAGCGATCACCGAATCGGTTTACCGCCGGATGGAAGCCGAGCGCAAGCGCGTGGCCAACGAGCTGCGTTCGACCGGTACGGCGGAAGGCGAAAAGATCCGCGCCGATGCTGATCGTCAGCGCGAAGTGATCGTGGCGAACGCCTACCGCGACGCGCAGAAGATCAAGGGTGAGGGCGATGCCCAGGCCGCTGCCGCTTACAGCGAAGCCTTCGGCCGCGACCCGCAGTTTGCCCAGTTCTATCGCAGCCTCGAGGCCTACAAGCAGAGCTTCAACAAGAAGAGCGACGTGATGGTGGTCGACCCCTCGTCCGACTTCTTCCGCGCCATGCAGGGCTCCGGCTCGGCGGGCACCGCCCCGCGCCGCTGATCCGCTCCAGGGCTTCGTGAGCGCCGAGACCTTCTGGAGTGCGTTGGCGCTCGTCCTGGTGATCGAGGGCATCCTGCCCTTCGTGTCGCCGGGAGGGTGGCGGCGCGGCTTCGGGCAGTTGATGCAGCTGCGCGACGGCCAGCTGCGTTTCTTCGGTCTTTGCAGCATCCTGCTGGGCTTGGTATTGCTCTGGATTCTGGCCTGAGGCTCGCCACCCATTGAATGCCTACGCGGGACTCGGGCGCGGTCCCGGTAGAATCCCGGTTTAACCACGCCCCCGATCCCCATGTCCGCCTGGGTCCTCCCGGATCACATTGCCGATGTGCTGCCTTCCGAGGCGCGCCACATCGAAGAACTTCGACGCCAGCTGCTCGATACCGCCCGTGGCTATGGCTACGAGTTGGTGATGCCGCCGCTGCTCGAGCACCTCGAGTCGCTGCTTTCGGGCACCGGCGAGGCGCTCGACCTCCAAACCTTCAAGCTTGTCGACCAGCTCTCCGGCCGCAGCATGGGCCTTCGTGCCGACACCACCCCCCAGGTGGCGCGCATCGATGCCCACCTGCTGAACCGCGATGGCGTGGCGCGTCTCTGCTATTGCGGCCCGGTGCTCCATACCCGGCCCGACCGCCCGCACGCGACGCGCGAGCCGCTGCAGTTCGGCGCCGAGATCTACGGCCACGCCGGTCTCGAAGCCGACACCGAAATCCTGCTGCTGGCCCTCGACTGCCTCGATGCCGCGGGCCTGCGCGACGGTGTGATCGTCGACCTGGCCGATGCCCGCATCGTGCGCGCGCTGTTTGCCGGCGTGCCGGTCGATGCCGCCGCGCTCGCCCGCGTGCATGCCGCGCTGGCCGCCAAGGATGCAAGCGAGCTGCACGGGCTCACCAAGGATTTCCCGGCCGCTTCGCGCGACGGGCTGCGCGCGCTGGTCCAACTCTACGGCGACGTCGCGGTGCTCGACGAGGCCGCCAAGGCGCTGAAGGGCACGCCGGCCGTGGCTGCCGCGCTGGCCGACCTGAAGCAGCTCGCTGCCGGGCTGAACGGCACGGCAGGGCGCCAGATCAGTTTCGACCTGGCCGACCTGCGCGGCTACGCCTACTACAGCGGCATGCGCTTCGGCATCTACGTGCCGGGCGCCGCCGATTCGCTGGTACGCGGCGGCCGCTACGACGAGGTGGGTGCCGTGTTCGGCCGCAACCGCCCGGCCGTCGGCTTCAGCCTGGACGTGCGCGAACTGGTCGGCGTGCTGCCGGCGCGCCCGCTGCGTGCCGCCATCCGCGCGCCCTGGAGCGATGCGGCGGGCCTGCGCCAGGCCATCGCCCAACTGCGCAAGGCCGGTGAAACGGTTGTCTGTGTGCTGCCGGGACACGGCAGCGAAATCGATGAATTCCATTGCGACCGCGAGCTTATCGAGCAGGCGGGTCAATGGAATGTCCGAGCGATCTGAATTTTTAAGCAATGGAACGAGCATGAGCGTAACCACCGGAAGAAACGTGGTCGTCGTCGGTACCCAGTGGGGCGATGAAGGCAAGGGCAAGCTGGTCGACTGGCTGACGGAGAGCGCCCAGGGCGTGGTCCGCTTCCAGGGCGGCCACAACGCGGGCCACACGCTGGTCATCAACGGCGTGAAGACGGCGTTGCACCTGATCCCGAGCGGCATCATGCGGCCCGGCGTCAAGTGCTACATCGGCAACGGCGTGGTGCTGTCGGCCGCCAAGCTCTTCGAGGAAATCGAAGGCCTGGAGAAAGCCGGCGTCGAAGTTCGCTCGCGCCTGCGTATCAGCGAGGCCTGCCCGCTGATCCTGCCGTTCCACGCCGCGCTGGACATCGCGCGCGAGACCTACCGCGAAAAGGGCGGCGTCGAGAAGATCGGCACCACCGGCCGCGGCATCGGCCCGGCCTACGAAGACAAGATCGCCCGCCGCGCGCTGCGTGTGCAGGACCTGAAGCACCCCGAGCGCTTCGCCACCAAGCTGCGCGTGCTGCTCGACCTGCACAACCATGTGCTCACGCAGGTGCTGGGCGCACCGGCCATCGATTTCGACACCGTGTTCGACGAAGCCATGCGCCACGCCGTGCTGCTCAAGCCGATGATGGCCGACGTGTCGCGCGAGCTGAACGACGCCCACAGGGCCGGCGCCAACCTGCTGTTCGAAGGCGCCCAGGGCACGCTGCTCGACGTCGATCATGGTACCTACCCGTATGTCACCTCCAGCAACTGCGTGGCCGGCAACGCCGCCGCCGGTTCGGGCGTGGGCCCGGGCATGCTGCACTACATCCTGGGCATCACGAAGGCCTACTGCACGCGCGTCGGCGGCGGTCCGTTCCCGACCGAACTCGACTGGGCCACGCCCGGCACCCCCGGCTATCACATGAGCACCGTGGGCGCCGAAAAGGGCGTGACTACCGGCCGCAGCCGGCGCTGCGGCTGGTTCGACGCCGCGCTGCTCAAGCGATCGGCGCAGGTCAACGGCCTGTCAGGCCTGTGCATCACCAAGCTCGACGTGCTGGACGGCCTCGAGAAGCTCGAGCTGTGCACCGGCTACGAACTCGACGGCGAAACCACCGACATCCTGCCGATGGGCGCCGACGAAATCGAGCGCTGCACGCCGATCTACGAAACCCTCGAAGGCTGGACCGAGAGCACCGTGGGCGTCACGCAATACGACAAGCTGCCGGTCAATGCCCGTCTCTATCTGCAGCGCATCGAGCAGATCACCGGTGTGCCGATCCACATGGTTTCCACGAGCCCGGATCGCGATCACACGATCATGATGCGTCACCCCTACCTCGCAGACTGAACAGGAACGAACAGACCATGTTGACCGAAGACGGCAAGCATCTCTACGTCAGCTACGACGAGTACCACAACCTGATCGAGAAGCTCGCGATCAAGGTGCACCAGTCGGGCTGGGAGTTCGACACCATCCTGTGTCTCGCGCGCGGCGGCATGCGCCCGGGCGACGTGCTCTCGCGCATCTTCGACAAGCCGCTGGCGATCATGTCGACCAGCTCCTACCGCGCCGACGCCGGCACGGTGCAGGGCCACCTGGACATCGCCCGCTTCATCACCACGCCCAAGGGCGAGATCGCCGGCAAGGTGCTGCTGGTGGACGACCTGGCCGACTCGGGCCACACGCTGCACGCCGTGATGGACATGCTGCGCAACAACTACAAGCCCATCACCGAACTGCGCAGCGCGGTGATCTGGACCAAGGCGCTGTCGACCTTCACGCCCGACTATTCGGTCGAGTACCTGGCGACCAACCCTTGGATCCACCAGCCCTTCGAGGGCTACGACTCGCTCGGCGCCGAGAAGCTGCTCGAGAAGTGGTCGGTCTGATCAAGCCTTGATCAGGTCTGGCACGACCCGTCGCCGGAAGTGAGCATCGCGGTGTAGCGCCGCTGCATCTCTTCCGGCGTCAATTTTTCAATGCTGTGGCCCACGTTCCAGCGGTGGCCGAAGGGATCGCGAAAGACCCCGGAGCGCTCGCCATAGAACTGGTCCTGCGGCGCCATGTCCAGCGTCGCGCCGGCCGCCACGGCCCGCGCCACCACCGCATCGGCATCGTCCACATGCAGGTGCAGCGTCACCGCGCTGCCGCCCAGGGTCTTGGCGCTGCGGATGTTGAACTCGGCGAACTCGTCCGAAATCATCAGGATCGCGCCGTTGTGGAAGTCCAGTTCCGCGTGGCCGATGCGCCCGCTGGGCTCGGTGAGGCGGAAGATCTCCTTCACCTCGAACACCTCGCAATAGAAGTCGATGGCTGCGCCGGCATCGTCGACGCAGAGGTATGGGAACAGTTCGTGGATCGCCATGATGGATTGCCTTTCGAGAGGGGGGAAGCAGTTGTCGTGGCGCCGATTCTGGAGTGCCGCGCCCCTAGCGTCTTGAACGAATTTGACCTGTTGCCGTGCCCACCGGCACATGCCGCGGCGATGTGGCCCCGGTCCGCCGCCACGCCTGCGGCGACATGCCCGCCAGCGCAGAGAACTCGCGGCTCAGGTGCGCCTGGTCGCTGTAGCCGGCGGTGAGCGCGATCTCGGCCCAGCTTTGCGCCGGGTCGGCCGCCAGCGCCAGCGCGCGGTCGAAACGCATCACGCGTGCGTACTCCTTGGGGCTGAGGCCGATGGCGCCGCGAAAGAGCGCGATGAAGCGGCGATGGCTGTAGCCGCTGTGGGTCACCAGCCCGGCGATCGAGGGGTTCTCGTGGGCCAGCGGTCCGAGCGTCGCGGCGATGGCCGGATGCAGGCCACGCAGGCCGGCGCTCAGCGAGTCGATGACGCGCTGGGCGAGCAGGGCTTCGAAGACTGCCAGCTGTCGTTCGAGGTCAACCGCTGCATGGACCTGCTCGAGCGCGGCATCGGTCTGCCGCACGCCCCACAGCGCATCGAGCGGCGTGTGCTGGCTGGCCAGTGCGTCCTCGGGCGCGCCGAGCAGGGCGCGGGCGGCACCGGGCTGCAGCTGTGCGCCGACAGAGCGCGTGGCCACCGACACATCGCGCATGTAGGAGGCGGCACGCGCGCCGCCGACGATCGCGTAGCCGCAGGTCTGGCCGCGCGTGTCGTCGGGGCCGCCGAACAGCTTCAGCGGCGGGCCCGACAAGCGGAACACCAGGTGCATGCCGCCCGTGGGCTGCACATGCTCGCGCGCACCCGGCCGATCGGTCGGCGCGCCATCGGGCGACGAAGCCCACAGCAGCTTGATGAACGGCTGCAAGTGAGGAGGAGGGGGCCGCGTCAGCTGCATGCTGCGAGACCGGACTGGAACAGGCTGTAGCCCATCGGCGCATTGTGCGATGGGGCCGCCCCGCATGCCAGTCGCGCTAGCATCGGCACATGAGCAAGCCTTCGACGACCCTGATTCACCATCCCTACACCCCGCCCGCCAACTTCGCCGCGCCGCAGCCCGGCGTGTTCAAGGCATCGACCGTCTTCTTCGCCGACGTGGCCGCCATGCGCGCGCGCGACTGGAAGACCAAGGCCGGCTACACCTACGGCCTGCACGGCACGCCGACCACGTTCACGCTCGAGGAGCGCCTGGCCACGCTCGAAGGCGGCACCGAGTGCCTGCTGGTGCCCAGCGGCCTGGCGGCCATCTCGCTGGTTTCGTTCGCGTTCCTCAAGACCGGCGACGAGGTGCTGATTCCCGACAACGCCTACGGCCCCAACAAGGCGCTGGCCACCGGCGAGCTCGCCAACTTCGGCATCACCCACCGCCTGTACGACGCGATGAACCCGGCCGACCTGGAGGCCAAGATTTCGCATCGCACGCGGTTGGTGTGGTTGGAAGCTGCGGGCTCGGTCACGATGGAGTTTCCGAACCTGCCCGCGCTCGTGGACATCTGCCGCGCGCGCGGCGTGGTGACGGCGCTGGACAACACCTGGGGCGCGGGCCTGGCCTTCGCGCCCTTCGATTTCAACGGCACGGGGCAGGGCGTCGACATCTCGGTGCATGCGCTCACCAAATACCCGAGCGGCGGCGGCGACGTGCTGGCGGGCAGCGTGGTCACCAACGACGAACGGCTGCACCGCGCGCTCAAGCTCGCGCACATGCGCATCGGTTTCGGCATCGGCGTGGGCGACGTGGAGACACTGCTGCGCTCGCTGCCGAGCATCGGCCTGCGCTATGCGGCGCACGACCGCGCAGCCCGCGAACTGGCCGGCTGGCTCAACGGCTGCGAGGAAATCGCGCAGGTGCTGCATCCGGCGCTGGAAGACTCGCCCGGCCACGCCAACTGGCGCGCGCTGTGCGGCGCCACCGACCTGGCCGCGGGCCTGTTCTCCGTGGTGTTCGACGAGCGCTACAGCACCGAGCAGGTCGACCGTTTCTGCGACAGCCTGAAGCTCTTCCGCCTCGGCTATTCGTGGGGCGGGCCGATCAGCCTGGTGGTGCCGTACGACATCGGCCTGATGCGCGATGCGAGCATCGCGCGCTGGCCCTACAAAGGCACGCTGGTGCGCTTCTCGGTCGGGCTGGAAGACGTCGACGACCTGCGCGCCGACCTGCAGCAGGCGCTGGTGCGGATGTAGGGCGCGGTGCGCTGGGGTGGTTCATCCACCAGCGCTACCCCGGTTTGCAAGCTTTGTTCGAGTTCGAAACGCCGCCCGGCGCAGCGCCTTGAGACTGCACCGTTATCGCTTACAGTAGGCCACGCACAGTCACGGTGACTGTCTCGCCTCAAGGAGAAGCAGTGGCAACACCAAATTACGGCTACGAGAAGCGCCAGAAAGAACTGGCCAAGAAGAAGAAAAAGGAAGAAAAGCTCCGCGAGAAGCAATATCGCAAGCTCAGCCCGAGCAGCGACGGACTGGCTCCCGGAGACCCGGAAACCGATGTGGCATCGCTCGAACGCGATCCTCCCACGGTGCCCGAGTTGCCCACCAAGAACGGTTGATCCGCTCCTGGCATCCCCATCAAGAAGCCGCCGCAGGCCTGCGCCTGCGGCGGCTTTTTCTTTGCGCGTGGCGTGCGCTACGCGCTCTGTCTGGGCAGCAGCTTGCGCAGTTCGGGCCAGACGTTGTCGAGCAGTTGCGGCTGGGCCGCGGCCGTCGGGTGGATGCGGTCGGCCTGGAACAGCGAGATCGCATCGGGCGCATCGGCCACGCCCTTGAGCAGGAAGGGCACGAGCGCCGACTTGGTCGCGCTCGCCACTTTGGAGAACACCGCCTCGAAGCGCCGCGTGTAGTCGCCACCGTAGTTCGGCGGCACCTGGATGCCGACGATCAGCACCTTCGCGCCCGCAGCCTGCGCAGCCTTGGTGATCTGCAGCAGGTTGCTTTCGGTGTCCGGGAGCGGCAGGCCGCGCAGCGCGTCGTTGGCGCCGAGTTCCACCACCACGTGGCTGGGCTTGTGCTGCCCGAGCAGGGCGGGAAAGCGGGCGCGTCCGCCGGAGCTGGTGTCGCCGCTGATGCTGGCGTTGACCACCGTGGCCGCGATCTTCTGCTGGGCAAGCCTTTTTTCCAGCAAGGGTACCCAGCCTTCGCCGCGCTTCAAGCCGTACTCTGCGCTCAGCGAATCGCCCAGCACCAGGATGACCGGCTTGCCGGCCGCGCTGGTGGCCTGGGCCTGCGCCGCGGCCGTCCATGTCCCCGCGCTGCCCGCACTGCCTAGTGCGGCGGTGGTCAAGATAAAGTCACGTCGATTCAAACCAAAGCCTTTCCATGTCCCAACCCCCGTCTGATGCCATTGTCGCCGTCGAGCATGTCTTCAAGTCCGTCACCGATTCGGCCGGCACGCTGGACATTCTGCAGGACATCGATTTCACCCTCGGCGCGCGGGAAACTGCCGCCATCGTCGGCGCCTCGGGCTCCGGCAAGAGCACCTTGCTCTCGATCATCGCGGGGCTCGATACGCCCACGCGCGGCACGGTCAAGCTCGCGGGCGACGACATCTTCGCCATCGACGAGGACGAACGCGCCGCATTGCGCGCACAGCGCGTGGGCTTCGTGTTCCAGAGCTTCCAGCTGCTGGGCAACCTGAGCGCACTTGAAAACGTGATGCTGCCGCTGGAACTGGCCAACCGCAAGGACGCACGCAAGGCCGCCACCGAGATGCTCGGCCGCGTCGGCCTCGGGCAGCGCCTGGGCCACTACCCCAAGGTGCTCTCTGGCGGCGAGCAGCAGCGCGTGGCACTGGCCCGTGCCTTCGTCGTGCAGCCGGCCCTTCTCCTGGCCGACGAGCCCACCGGCAGCCTCGACTTCGCGACCGGCGAGCAGGTGATGAAGCTGATGTTCGACCTGAACCGCGAACTCGGCACGACGCTGGTGCTGGTCACCCACGACCGCGGCATTGCATCGCGTTGCGAGCGCCGCATCACCATCGAGGCCGGGCGCGTGTCGCTCAACGAGAAGACGCCTGTGTCCACGGTCGAGCAGGCGGCCTGAACGCCGAAGACGCAGCGAAGAGACAAGCAACAAACAACAACCCGAGGAGAGGTCCATGGACAAGCTTCCACCCGAAGCCATCGCGGCACTGCAGCGCGGCAGCCTGATCGAGGCCATCAAGATCGTGCGCGACAAGACCGGCCTGGACCTCAAGTCGGCCAAGGAGGCCGTCGAGCGCCACGCCAATGGCCAGGGAGCGCCGGCGGATTGGCAGGAGGGCGACTGGGGCCGCGGCGAACCCGAGGGCGCGGGCATGCAGGGCAACGGTCCCGCGGCGGTGCCCTCTGCCGCGCTCATGGCCCTGGCGAAGGGCAACAAGGTCGAGGCCGTCCGCCTCACACGCGAAGCCACGGGCCTGGGGCTGGCCGAGGCCAAGCGCCTGGTCGAGAACCACCAGAACCCGGCGGCTGGCGATTTCGGGCACTTGCCCTCGAACATGCCCACGAACCCGATGGCCGAACCGGGGCGTGTGCCGCAGGGCGGCTTCAAGTGGCTGCCCATCGTCATCGTCGTGCTGGTCGTGGTGCTGGCCTGGCTGTATTTCACGAAGGGCGCCTGACGCGATGATCGTTCCCCAGTTCTGGGCCGAGGGCCGCATCCAGGAACGCATTGCCGGCAAGCAGATCACCGTGCGGCGCTACGGCTGGTCCGACGACAGCCCGCTGGCCGCGCAGGCGCACGCCGACCAACGCACCCGCGAGGCCTTCGACCGCATCGTGAGCGGCGAACAACTCGAGCGCCGCGAGCGCAAGCTGGCCTACAACGGCGCCGACGGCGTGCCGATCCGCGAGGAAATCGTCGAGCGGCAGGGCGAGAGCGTCATCACCCGCAACGGCTACGGCGCGCGCTGCCTCAACACGCCCGACGTGCTGTTCGTCGACATCGATTTCGACGAGCCCCTTCGCACCAGCGTGTTCGGCTTTGCATTGGTGCCGGCGCTCATCGCAGGCATCGTCGGCGGCTGGACGGCCAAGACCTGGCTGGGCGGGCTGATCGCCGCCATCGTGGTCTTCGTCGTCGCCTACCGCATCGGCCTGGCCAGGAAGCGCGGAGAGGCCAGCACGAACCCCGCGCCCGAGAAGCGCGCGGCCGAGCGCATCGGGCGCTTCCTGCACCAGCATCCCGATTGGCACCTGCGGGTCTACCGCACGCCCGCCGGATTCCGGGTGCTCGCGATGCACGACGTCTTCAGCCCGGCCGACATGTCCGTGGCCGACTGCTTCCAGGCCCTGGGCGTGGACAAGGTCTATGCACGCATGTGCCGCAACCAGAACTGCTTTCGCGCTCGCCTGAGTGCCAAGCCCTGGCGCATCGGCATCGGCGAGCACATCCGGCCGCAGCCGGGCGTCTGGCCTGTCTCGCCCGAGAAGCTGCCTGCACGCGACGCCTGGATCGCGCAGTACGAAAAGGCCGCCGAAGGCCACGCGGCCTGCCAGTACCTGGAGAGCGTCGGCAACACCGCGCGGGTGCATCCGAACGCGCAGGCGGTGCAGGAGCTGCACGACGAGCGCACGCGTGCGCTAAGTGGCCTGCCGATCGCCTGAGGGACGGAGCCTCGGGGTAGGGATAATCGGGGGATGTCTTCCCCCAAAGTGATCTTCGGCTTCCATGCCGTGGGCGTGCGAATCAAGACCGCGCCGAAATCGGTGCTCGAGGTTCTGTTCGACGCCAGCCGGCGCGATGCGCGCATGAAACAGTTCATCGCGCGCGCGCAGGAAGCCGGCGTGCGGCTGGTCGAGGCCGACAGCCTGCGCATCGCCAAGCTCAGCGGCAGCCACGGCCATCAGGGCGTGGCGGCGCGGGTCGAGCCCACCGCGCAAATCCATTCGCTCGACGAACTGCTCGAAGGCCTCGAAGAGGCCGGCACCGTGCCGCTGCTGCTGGTGCTCGACGGCGTGACCGACCCGCACAACCTGGGCGCCTGCCTGCGCGTGGCAGACGGTGCCGGCGCCCATGCGGTGATCGCGCCCAAGGACCATGCGGCCGGCATCAATGCCACCGTGGCCAAGGTGGCGAGCGGCGCGGCCGAGACGGTGCCGTATTTCATGGTGACCAATCTGGCGCGCACGCTCAACGAGCTCAAGGAACGCAGTATCTGGTGCGTGGGCACCAGCGACGATGCGCCGGGCACGATCTATCAAAGCGACCTGAAACGCCCACTGGCGCTGGTGCTGGGCGCCGAAGGCGAGGGCATGCGCCAGCTGACCCGCAAGACCTGCGACGAACTCGTGAGCATTCCGATGGCCGGCGCGGTCGAGAGCCTGAACGTCTCGGTGGCCAGCGGCGTGTGCCTCTACGAGGCGATGCGCCAGCGCAGCGCCTGATCGGCCCCTAGTTTTTCGGCAGCGGCCCACCCTTGCGGTGGAAGTAGATCAACTCGGCCATGCGCCGCATCTGCGGCGTGCCTAGCAGGTGGTTGAACATCCAGTCGCTCTGGAAGTGGTCGAAAGCCCAGCGCAAAGAGCGCTTGAGCAGGAAGCGCGGATAGCTGCGCACGAACCACGTGGCCGGGTCGCCCACCTCGCCGCGCACGAAGCGCGCCACCGCCTCGCCGGCGCGTTCGCCATGCTGCAGCGCGGTGTGGATGCCGCCAGCCGTGACCGGCGACACCATGCCGGCCGCGTCGCCCACCAACAGCGCCCGTTCGCGCGCCACCACCGGGAGCACACCGCCGCAGGGGATCATTCCGGCGCGCACGGCCACCGGGGGCGCATCGCCCGGCGTCACCACCGATTCGATCTTCTTGAGCAAGGGGGCAAGCCGCAGCGCGTTCGCGTCGTCCTGGCCCATGCGGCGTGCCAGGCCGATCTGGCTCACACCCACGCCGTCGAGCGCCCAGCCGATGTAGCCGGGTGCGAGCTTGCGATCGATGAAGCAATGCAACAGGTCCGGGGCCATGCGCGCACCCTGGTATTCGTGCTCGACGCCATAGAGAAAGCGCGTATTGCGCGAGAGGCCCAGCGCCTTGGCCACGCGTGAATGCGGGCCGTCGGCACCGACGATGTAGGTGGCGGTGATGCAGGGGCCGTGCATCACCGGTACCTCCCAGCGGCCGTCCATCCACAGCGCCTGTTCGAACAGCGTGCCGAGCCGCACGTCGACGCCCGAGGCGCGGGCGGAGTCCACCATCCAGTCGAGCAGCGCGGGCGCATCGGTGGCCCAGAACCAGTAGCCGGGCGCATGCAGGTCGACGTGCCGCATGTTCGGCGCATAGAGCCGCACGCCCTCGATGCGCCGGACCAGCGCCGGCGGCACTTCCGCCAGCCAGGGAACGCTGTCGACCGCGTCCTTCACGATGATGCCGGTCGTGTGGAGCTTGGCGCCGGCGCTGGTCTTCTTCTCCAGCACCATCACGCTGAGTCCGGCGAGCGCTGCGGCGCGTGCGCACGCAAGGCCGGCGAAGCTCGCGCCGACGACGAGCAGGTCCACCTTGATGTTCTGCAAGCCGCTGCTCGCGGCGGTTGGCGCGGGGCAGGGCGCCGTCGATGAAGTGGGAAGCGGGGAAAAGAGACTGGAAGAGGTGTGCATGGAAAGCCAACTGAAGCAACGCGCACCACGGTGTGTGGTGCGCGAGCGAAGTTAGCTATGCCATGTGCGCACGGCGTGAAGGCCGTGTGAACTCTCCGGGGTCAAAAGCTCAGGACGGGTCCTTGCTGCGCGTACGGGCCACCGCACTGAAGATGCCGATGCCCAGCAGGATCAATGCGCCGATGCCGATGTAGAGCGTCGGGACGCCCGCCACCGAAGCACCCCAGGCGATACCGCCCAGGAAGATCAGGAAGCCGATCATATAAAGCGCAAAAGACATGGTGTCCTCCGATAACTGAGATGCATGGAGTATCCAGAGGTCCTGTCTGCTTCGAACCGGCCACGACCGCCTCTGCGTGTGGGAGGGTGCCTACCGTTTGTCCTGCTGCTGCAAGGGCAGCACCTCCCTTGCCCGACTGCTGCCTGGCGTTCACTCGATGGCCGCATACCGATCTGCTTCAAACAACTATGGCGGCAATGCTGCTGGCCCAGCAGCAATCCACCCGCAGCTTGCTGCCAACCCAGCATCTGCTGGCATTGCCATTTTTCTCTAACTCGTTGATCTGTAAGGAAAAGGGCAGTGGCACGCCATTCGCTTATATCCAACATGCCGCGAATGGATCGCAGCTTCCAAACAAAGGTCATATCAACATGAGTCGCAAACTGAAAGTCGTTGCCGTCTCCGGCAGCCTGCAACGTCCCTCGCGCACGCTGGTGCTGGTCGATCAACTGCTGGCCGCGCTCGGCAACGAAGTCGCCATCGATGCGCGCGTGATCTCGCTCGGCGAGATCGGTCCGCAGTTCGCCGGGGTGCTCTATCGCAACCAGCTACCCGCGGTGGTCGAAGAAAGCATCGCGGCCATCGAGTCCGCCGACCTGCTGCTGGTGGCGAGCCCGGTGTATCGCGGCTCGTACACGGGGCTCTTCAAGCACCTGTTCGACTTCGTGCATCACGAAGCGCTGACCGACAAGCCCGTGCTGCTCGCGGCCACCGGCGGCAGCGACCGCCATGCGCTGGTCATCGACCACCAGCTGCGCCCGCTCTTCAGCTTCTTCCAGGCGCGCACGCTGCCCATCGGCGTCTACGCGGTCGAGAAGGATTTCGAGGGCTACGAGATCGCCAACCCGGCGCTCCGCGAACGCATCGCACTGGCCGTGGCGCGCGCGGTGCCGCAACTGCGCGATGCCGCGCCCGCCGCTGCACCCGCCATCCGCAAGCCCGCGCCCGTGGCGCTGGCTGCCTGAAGCAAACCCGAATCCGTTCACTGAGGACCCTTGCCATGAGCCAATCGCCTTCCACCGCCGCCCCCGTCAAGTTCGCCTACTGGGTGCCCAACGTCAGCGGCGGACTCGTGGTCAGCACCATCGAGCAGCGCACCGACTGGAGCCTCGAATACAACCAGCGCCTGGCGCTCGCGGCCGAGAAGGCCGGCTTCGAATACGCGCTGAGCCAGATCCGCTTCACCGCGGGCTATGGCGCGGAGTACCAGCACGAGTCGGTGTCCTTCAGCCAGGCGCTGCTGCATGCGACCACCAAGCTCAAGGTGCTGGCCGCGATCCTGCCCGGCCCGTGGAACCCCGCGGTGGTGGCCAAGCAGATCGCCACCATCGACCACATCTCCAATGGCCGCATCGGCATCAACGTGGTGAGCGGCTGGTTCAAGGGCGAGTTCCAGGCCATCGGCGAGCCGTGGCTGGAGCATGACGAGCGCTATCGCCGCTCCAACGAATTCATCCGCGCGCTCAAGGGCATCTGGACGCAGGACAACTTCACCTTCAAGGGCGACTTCTACCGCTTCACCGACTACACGCTGAGCCCGAAGCCGGTGCAGAAGCCGCACCCCGAGATCTTCCAGGGCGGCAGCTCGCGCGCCGCACGCGACAACGCGGCCAGCGTGTCGGACTGGTACTTCACCAACGGCAACACGCCCGAGGGCCTGAAGGCGCAGATCGACGACATCCAGGCCAAGGCCGCGGAGAACGGCCACACGGTGCGCATCGGCGTGAATGCGTTCGTGATCGCCCGCGACACCGAGGAAGAGGCCAAGGCGGTGCTCGCCGACATCATCAAGCACGCCCACGTCGAGGCGGTGCATGCCTTCGGCGACGCGGCCAAGCAGGCCGGCAAGTCGTCGCCCGAAGGCGAGGGCAACTGGGCGAAGTCGACCTTCGAGGACCTCGTGCAATACAACGACGGCTTCCGCACCAACCTCATCGGCACGCCGCAGCAGATTGCCGAACGCATCGTGGCGCTCAAGGCCATCGGCGTCGACCTGATCCTCACCGGCTTCCTGCACTTCATCGAAGAGGTGGAGTACTTCGGCGAGAAGGTGCTGCCGCTGGTGCGCAAGCTCGAAGCCGAGCAGGGCGCGATTGCCGGCAAGCAGAGCAAGCCGGCGCTGGAAGCCGTCGCGTGAGTCTTGCGATGCCCGATCTTTTCTTCGAGGCGGGTCCGGTCTCGCTCGGTGCCGACCCGGTGGCCTTCGTGCCGGCGGGACGCGCGGCACCGGCCGGGAAAGACACGGGCACCTCGGCCGTGCTGCGGCTGGAAGGCATCGACCTCAGCTTCGGCGGCGTCAACGCGCTGTCGGGCGTGGACCTGTCGATCGCCAAGGGAGAGATTCGCGCCGTCATCGGCCCGAACGGCGCCGGCAAGAGTTCGCTGGTCAATGTCATCAGCGGGCTTTACCGGCCCGACCGTGGGCGCGTGTGGATCGGCGGGCGCAGCTTCGGCCATGTGCCGACGGCGCGGCTGGCCCGGCTGGGCATCGCGCGCACCTTCCAGAACCTCGCGCTCTTCAAGGGCCTGAGCGTGCGCGACAACGTCGTGCTCGGCCGCGTCGATGCGGCGCGCTCCACTTTCATCGAGCAGCTCATCGGCCTCGGCCGCGCGCGACGTGAACGCGAGGACGCGCGGGCACGGGCCGACGCGATCATCGGTTTTCTCGGCCTCCGCGCCGTGAGCGAGCGGCCGGCCGGCACGCTGGCCTACGGCCTGCAGAAGCGCGTGGAGCTCGCGCGTGCGCTGGTCGCCGCGCCGCAACTGCTGCTGCTCGACGAACCGATGGCCGGCATGACGGTCACCGAGAAAAGCGAGCTGGTGCATTTCGTGCGCGCCGCGCGCGACGAGTTCGGCACCACCATCCTCTTGATCGAACACGACATCGGCGTGGTGCTGGGCCTGTCGGACCGCGTGGCCGTGCTCGACTACGGCCGCAAGATCGCAGACGGCACGCCGGCCGAGGTGCGCAGCGATCCGGCGGTGATCGATGCCTACCTGGGCGTGGCCCACGAGGAGCAGGGCACATGAGCGTTCGCTCTTACTCCCTCTCCCTTTGGGGAGAGGGTTGGGATGAGGGCAGGGGCCTTTGCAAGCACGCCGCCTTTGCCGTCGCCGTCGACCCTCACCCCAGCCCTCTCCCCAAGGGGAGAGGGAGCAACAGCCGCGCCCCGAGCGGTCATCCGAGAGCAGAGGTCAACCAATGACCGGCGCCGACCTCAGCTTCTTCGCCGAAGTGCTCATCGGCGGCCTGCTCTCTGGCGTGATGTATTCGCTCGTGGCCATCGGCTTCGTGCTGATCTACAAGACATCGGGCGTGCTCAATTTCGCGCAGGGCGCGCAGCTGCTGTTTGCCGCGCTCACCTTCGTGAGCCTGGTGGAGCGCGGCGTGCCTTTTGTACTGGCGCTCGTGCTGACCTTCGCGCTCATGGTGCTGCTGGGCCTGGCCATCGAGCGCACCGTGCTGCGGCCGCTGGTGAACCAGCCGCCGATCACGCTGTTCATGGCGACGCTGGGCCTCTCGTACGTGATCGAAGGCGTGGCGCAGCTCGTGTGGGGCACGCAGGTGCATGCGCTGGAGCTCGGCATCGCGGACGAGCCGCTGCAGATCCTCGGCATCATGGTCTCGACCTTCGACCTGTTCGCCGCCGCGACGGCCGGCGTGATGGTCGCGCTGCTCTCGGCCTTCTTCCGCTACACCCGCGTGGGCCTCGCGTTCCGCGCGGTCGCGGACGACACCTATGCAGCGATTGCAGTGGGCCTTCGCCTGCCGCGCATCTGGGCCACGGTGTGGGCCGCGGCCGGCGTCATCGCGCTCGTGGCAGGGCTGCTGTGGGGCGCACGGCTGGGGGTGCAGTTCTCGCTCTCGCTGGTGGTGCTGAAGGCGCTGCCGGTGCTGGTGCTCGGCGGCTTCGATTCGATCCTTGGCGCCATCGTCGGCGGGCTGGTGATCGGCGCGCTCGAGAAGCTGGCCGAGGTGTACATCGGGCCTTTCGTGGGCGGCGGCATCGAGAGCTGGTTCGCGTATGTGGCAGCGCTGGCCTTTCTGTTGATCCGGCCGAGCGGGTTGTTCGGGCAGAAGCTCGTCGAGAGGGCCTGAGCGATGAGTACTGTCGCTTTGCCTCGGACCTTGCCGGCGTGGACCTGGCCGCTTGCCGTGCTGGTCATCGCCTTCGGCGTCATGCCGTTCGTTGCGTCCGGCTATGTGTTCGATGCGCTGCTGATTCCGTTCCTCGCGCTGTCGCTCGCGGCAGTGGGGCTCAACCTGCTGACGGGATACGCAGGTCAACTCTCGCTGGGCACCGCAGCTTTCATGGCAGTGGGCGCCTTCGCCGCCTACAACTTCAACCTGCGCGTGGAAGGACTTCCGCTGCTCGTGAGCATCGGTCTCGCGGGCCTCGCCGCCACGGCCGTCGGCCTGGTGTTCGGCCTGCCGAGCCTGCGGCTGCGCGGCTTCTACCTCGCGGTGTCGACGCTGGCGGCGCAGTTCTTCGTGCAATGGGCACTCACCAAGTTCAGCTGGTTCAGCAACGACAACGCCTCGGGCGTGATCGATGCGCCCGCGCTGGAAGTGGCCGGCATCGTGTTCGACACGCCCGTGGGCCGCTATCTCTTTTCGCTGGTGATAGTGACGGTGCTCACGCTGCTCGCATGGCGCCTCGTGCGTACACAGACGGGCCATCACTTCATCGCCGTGCGCGACAACGAACTGGCCGCGCGCGTCATCGGCGTGCCGGTGCTGCGCACCAAGCTGCTGGCGTTCGCGGTGTCGTCGTTCATCGTCGGTGTGGCCGGTGTGCTGTGGGGCTTCGTGTACCTGCGCACCGTGGAGCCCGCGGGCTTCAACCTCGACCGCTCGTTCCAGATTCTGTTCATCGTGATCATCGGCGGGCTCGCGACGATCCGCGGGGCCTTCTTCGGTGCGGCGCTGATCGTGGTGTTTCCGCTGCTGCTTTCGCGCGTGGGCAGCTTTCTCTTCGGCGGCTCGTTCGATTCGGGCGTGCTCGACATGAGCCAGCGCATCGTGCTGGGCGCGCTGATCATTTTCTTTCTCGCCGTGGAGCCGCAGGGGCTGGTCGCCCTGTGGGACCGCGCGCGCAAGCGGCTGGCGCCAGCCTGAGCGCACACCTTTCCTTTTTCCTTCGCATCCCAAGAGCCTTCATCACCATGTCCTTCCTCAAGCACCTGAAAACCGCGGCGCTGGCCGCCACCCTGTCCGTGGCTGGCCTGCAGTTCGCGCATGCCGATGCCAACGAGCAGTTCTTCCCGCTGCAGAGCTACCGCGTCGGTCCCTACGCGGCCGGCGGCACGGGCTTCTTCGGCGGCTTCATCGATTACCTGAACCTGGTCAACACGCGCGACGGCGGCGTGGGCGGCGTCAAGCTGACCTGGGAAGAGGGCGAGACGCAGTACGAAGTGGAGCGCGGCGTGGAGGTGTACGAACGTCTCAAGCAGCGCCCGGGTATCGCCACCTGGAACCCCCTGTCGGTCGGCATCGCCTACGCCCTCATCGACCGCGTGACGGCCGACAAGGTGCCGCTGCTCACCATCAACCACGGCCGCACCGACACCACCGACGGCCGCGTGTTCAAGTACATCTTTCCGCTGCTGCTCAATCCGTACAGCGAGACCTCGGGCATCGTGAACTACATCGCGGGCAAGGAGGGCGGCACCGACAAGCTCAAGGGCAAGAAGATCGTGGTGCTGTACCACGGCTCGCCCTACGGCAAGGAGACCATCCCGGTCTACGAGCTGCTCGCCAAGAAGTACGGCTTCACGCTGCAGCAGATCGAGGTGCCGCACCCGGGCAACGAGCAGCAGTCGCAGTGGCTCACCATCCGCCGCGTGAAGCCCGACTACGTGGTGCTGCGCGGCTGGGGCGTGATGAACCCGGTGGCGCTCAAGACGGCGCAGAAGACGGGCTTCCCGGTCGACCACATCGTGGGCAACGTGTGGTCCAACTCCGAGGAAGACGTGATTCCCGCGGGCGATGCGGCCAAGGGCTACGTGGCCATCACCACGGTGGCGGCCGGCGCGCAGTACCCGGTGCTGCAGGACATCACCAAGATCGTCTACGGCGCGGGCAAGGGCAACCTGCAGGACACCAAGCGCATCGGCAGCGTCTATCACAACCTGGGCGTGCTCAACGGCATCCTGAATGTGGAAGCCATCCGCATCGCGCAAGCAAAGTTCGGCAAGCGCACGCTCACCGGCGACGAGATCCGCTGGGGCCTGGAGAACCTGAAGATCGACGAGGCGCGCGCCGCCGCGCTCGGCGCCAAGGGCCTGTTCCATTCGATCAACGTGACCTGGGACAACCACGAAGGCGACGGCCGCGTGGCCTTCCAGCAGTGGGATGGCAGCAAGTGGAACGTGGTGTCCGACTGGATCGCGCCCGACTGGAAGCTGCTGCGCCCGATCATCGAGAAGTCTTCGCTCGCCTATGCGAAAGAGAAGAACGTCAAGGTGCGCAAGAGCATCGACGACTGAGCCGAGCCGACTGCAATGACAACGCCCTTGTTGCGCATCGAGGCCGTCGAGGCGGCGTACCAGCGCTCGATCGTCGCGCTGCACGGCGTGAGCCTGGAGGTGCGCGCGGGCGAAATCCACGCGCTGCTCGGCGCCAACGGTGCGGGCAAGTCGACCACGCTCAAGACCGTGTCGAACCTGCTGCCGGCCGAACGCGGGCAAGTGACGGCCGGGCGCATCGTCTTCGATGGACGGGATACGGGCCGCATCAGTCCGGCCGATCTCGTGCGGCTCGGCCTGGTGCAGGTGCTGGAGGGGCGCCACTGCTTCCGCTCGCTGACGGTGGAAGAGAACCTGCTGACCGGCGCGCTCGGGCGCAGCGCGCGGCGCGCGGAAACCGCCGAAGACCTCGCGCGTGTCTACGCCATCTTTCCGAAGCTCAAGGACCGGCGAAAGACCCTGGCCGGCCTGAGCTCCGGCGGCGAGCAGCAGATGACGGCGATCGGCCGCGCACTGATGTCGCGGCCCCGGCTGCTGGTGCTCGACGAACCCTCGATGGGCCTCGCGCCGCTGGTGGTGCGCGACATCTTCGAGCAGCTGCGGCGGCTCAACCGCGACGAGGGCCTGTCGATCCTCGTGGCCGAGCAGAACTCCACCGTGGCACTGCAGTACGCCGACCGCGCGACCGTGCTCGATGCCGGCATCGCGGTATTGAGCGGCGACGCACAGGCGCTGCGCCAGCGTGCCGACATCCAGTCTTTCTATTTCGGCGAAGGTGTTGCCGCTGCCGACGCTGATGCCCGCTCGAAGCGGTAGAACAGATTGGGTTCCGACAGCAGATAGAGCTTGCCGTCGGGTCCCACGGCCAGCCCCTCGGGTTGCGGCACCTTGCGCTGCAGGCCATTGAACCCGCGCCACAGCGGCAGCATGCTGACCGGGCGCCCGTCCGGCGCGTACTCCGCGATCAGGGCCGACTCGTCGCTGAGCAGCAGCAGATGCCCGGTCTGCTCATGCAGCGTGACCGATGAAAGGTCGCTCATGAACAGCGAGCCCGCGCGCGAGGACTTCCATTCGCTGATGTCGATGTTGAAGCCGGTGGAAGGCGTGGCCGGGTCCAGCCCGGTGATCACCAGCACGCGCATCGGCAGCTTCTCGCGCACCACGTACAGGCGCTTGTGCACGCCGTCCCAGGACACGCCCTCGAAGCTGCTGTTGTGCAGCTTGTCGATGCCGATGCCCAGGCTCGGGCGGCCGGCCACCGACACCCGCTGCGTATCGCGGCCGATCTGCACCCAGTACATGCGGTGGCTGTCCTCGTCCGAGATCACGTAGCTGTCGCCCTGCACGTAGGTGATGCCCTCGGGGTCCTTCACGCCGTCGAGCGCGACGACGCGCAGCAGCCGGCCCTCGGTGGTGAGCTCCGCGATCTGCGGCGGGCGGTTTATGACGGTGAAGAGGGTGCCGGTTTCCGTGTTGAAGGTCAGCCCCGAGGCATTGCGCGTCAGCCCCTGGATCGGTACGCCTTCGACAGCCACCCGGTAGCCCGGCAGCCACAGCGAGTTTCCTGCCCATTGCGATGCACCCAGCGTCGTGCTCAGCCAGTAATAGCCGAACGCCAGGACCTTGAAATACCAGATGAAGAGAATGCCGAGGCCCAGGACGATGGCATAGAGGAGGGCTTTGCGGGGACTCGGGCGGCTCATGCGGCCCGAGTCTAGGGGGCTTCGAAAGCGGCGGGATGCCAGTTGCTCGACGGCTGCGTCGGCGGCCCGGGCCTTCGCAGCGGGCTGCCTTACTTGACGGTGGCTGGTGCCGCCGAAGTGCCGACGACGCCGGCAACGTTGGGTGCCAGCGTGCCCTTGACCGTGTCGGGGAAGCTGTACATGCCGCCGGAAGCAGGATCGACGATCAGCATGCCCAGCAGGCCTGCTATCCATCTCGCAACAGATGCCTCAGGATTTTTACGCCTTTCGTCTGATTTTCGAGAATGAGTGAGCGTGGCAACTGAAGCCTCGAGCCGAGGCCCGCGCCCTCTCGGTGGATGCGCGCGCGGCGTGGTTACGGACTCGGCTCACCCAGATAGCCGCGCAGCCCCGCGAGGTCGAGCACCTCGACACCGCCGTGCTCCACCCGCAGCAACCCCGCGCGTTCGAGTTCGTGCAATGCCCGGTTGGCGCGCTGGCGCGACACGGCGGACAGAAGCCCGATCTCGTCCTGGCTCAGGCGCACGAAGCTGCTGGTCTGCGGATAGAGCACCGGGTCGAACAGGCTGGCGATGCAGCGTGCGACACGCGCGTCCGGGCCCAGCAAGCGATCGAACTCCATGAGCCCGATAAAGAGGCTCAGGCGCGCATTGATGTGGGACAGCAGAAACCGGTTGAATTCGATGTTCGTCGAGAGCAGCCGCTCGAAGGTGTGGCGCGGCACGCAGGCCATGCGTGTGGGCCGCATGGCCACGCCGTCGTAGCGCCACGGGCCGGGCTTGAGCAGCGAGCCTTCGCCGGCCCAGCCGCCGGTGGTCACGCCGGTGAAGGTGGAGACCCGGCCATCGGCCAGCGAGACCGACATCTTCACCAAGCCCTCGATGACGCCGAGCCAGAGATCGGCAGGTTCGCCGCGGCGCAGCACGAAACCGCCGGCCTGCACCTCGCGCTCATGCGAGTCGCGCACCACGCGGTCGAGCTCCTCGGCGGTTAGGGTCCGTGCCCACAGGCTCTCGCGGAGCATGGTCTCCATGGCCTTCGACATACGTGCTTGCCTCGTTCGCTTGTTGTTGTGGACTCGCTCCTCCACGCCTCGTAAGTAATGTCTTCGAAACGACATTTTTGTCGCGGCGATCATGACATATTGACTCCTGTTCGCCACAACCAGAAGACAGGAGACAAGGATGGAACATCCCGAATCCGGCGCGGTCCCCACGCATGCGCCGCAACAAGACGAACCACCCGGCATGCGCCGGCGCAACCTGTTGGGATACGCGGCATCCGCGCCCCTGGTTTCAGCCGCTGCGGGGCTCGGCGGGCTCGCGGCTCCGGCGTCGGCCGAAGCCGCGATCCTGCCGATGACACCGCCCGACACCACCGACCTGATCGACATCGGCGACGCGGTGACGGTGACGGCGTTGCCGACGATGCCGCTGGTCAAGGTGACCAACATCGCCAACGGCCGTGTGCGACTCGAACTGCCGCGGCTGGAGTCGGGCCAGGGCATCGCCACCGCCGCCGCGATGATGCTGGCCGACAAGCTGCGGCTGCCGCTGAGCGCGATCGAGGTCGGCTCCGCGGACGCCAGCCCCGAGCTGGTCTTCAACCAGCTCACCGGCGGCTCCTCGAGCGTGCGGTCGCTGCATGCGGGCATGCCACTGCTCGGCGGCCTGGGCGGGTTGCTTTCGGGCAGCGCGAATGCGGTGGTCGGCCAGCGCACGACGCGGCTCGATGCGCTGGACATCGTGACCGGGCGCAAGAAGTTCTCGATGGACCAGGCCGTGCCCGACGCGAAGCCGACCATGGTGTGCCGCCCGCCCACCATCAACGGCAAGTTCGTGCGCATCAACAACCTGAACACGGTGACGGCGATGCCGGGCGTGCTCGGCATTGCGCCGATTCCCGCCACCAACGGCATCGTGCCCACGCCGCCCGGCGTGGCGGTGATGGCCGAGACCTTCGGGCAGGCCTGGGCCGCGGTGAATGCGCTCGACGTCACCTGGACGGCCGGGCCGATCGCGGGCGAGTCCAACGCCAGCATCCAGCAGAAGTTGAAGGGTGCGCTGCTGCCGTTCCTGCTGCCGCCGCTGGGCGCGCTCACGGTCGAGGGCGAGTTCGAGTTCGCGGCGGTCTCGCACTGTCCGATGGAAACCGAATGCGCCATTGCCGATGTGCGTGCCGACCGGGCCGAGATCTGGTCGGGCCTGCAGAGCCCGATCGTCACGCAGCAGGCCATTGCCATCGAGTTGGGCCTGCCGCTGGACAAGGTGAAGGTGCATGCGGTGCCCTCGGGCGGCTCGTTCGGACGGCGGCTCTTCTGGGACGCGACGCTGCAGGCGGTGCAGGCCGCCAAGGCGCTGGGCCGCCCTTGCAAGCTGATGTACCACCGCACCGACGACATGCGCCACGGCCGCGTGCGCCCGCCGATGTTCCACCGGGCGCGCGCCACGATGTTGCTGGGCCAGGTCATCGCCTTCGAGCAGCGCATTGCCGGGGTGCGGCTCGATACGCGCCATGGCTTCGGCGAGATGCTGGGCGCCGCGGCCATCGCGCTGCCCAACGGCTTTCCGCAGACGGTGGGCAACTTCGCGATCGAGCAGGTCATGTTCAAGACCATGGTCACCTCGCCGTACAACTTCGGCGTCACCACCAAGCTCCTGACGCCGGTGGCGATCGACATGAACACCTGCTCGTACCGCTCGGTGCACATCCAGCCCTCGCGGCTGGTGGAGGAGATCCTGGTGGACGACATGGCCCGGGCGCTGCGCAAGGACCCGGTCGCCTTCCGCCTGGAGTACCTGCGGCTGCCGCGCGCACGCGCGGTGCTCAAGGCGGCGGCCGAGGCGGCAGGGTGGGGCAAGGCGATGCCGGCCGGCTTTGCACAGGGCGTGGGGGTGCACCAGGAGTCGAAGTCGTTCACCGCCTGCATCGTCGAGATCGATGCGCGGGTGCCGACCGACGTGAAGGTGGTGCGCGCCACCATCGTGATCGACGTCGGCACGCCCATCAATCCCTCGGGCATCGAGGCGCAGATGCAGGGTGGGCTGTGCGAGTCGATCTCCATCGTGCTCACGGCGGGGCTGCACATCCAGAACGGCCTGCCGCTGGAAGGCAGCTATTCGCAGTACCACTTCGCGCGCATGAAGAGCTACCCGAAGGACGTGAAGGTCATCATCATGCCGGCCAGCACCGGCGAAGCCATCGGCGGGTTGGGCGAGGTGGGCCTGTCGGCCAGCTCTGGCGCGATCGCCAACGCCTACGCCCGCGCCACCGGCCGCAAGCCGCGCAGCTTTCCGCTGAATTTCCCGGTCGATTTCACCCCCATCCCCCCGGGCAAGCTGCCCACGCCGGTCGTCGTGCCGGTCCCTGTCTGAGGAGCCCGCCATGCCCGTGCAATCTTTCAAGGTGAACGGCGGCAACGTCGACGTCGAGGCGCCCGACGACATGGCGCTGCTCTGGGTGCTGCGCGACAAGCTCGGCATCACCGGGCCGAAGTACGGCTGCGGCATCAACGTGTGCAAGGCCTGCACCTGCCATGTGGACGGCAAGGCGGTCACGGCATGCTCGACCCGTGTGGCCGACGTGCGCGGCCGGCAGGTGACGACCATCGAGGGCTTGGCCAACGGCAACGTGCTGCATCCGGTGCAGCAGGCCTGGATGAACCTGGACGTGCCGCAGTGCGGCTTCTGCCAGCCGGGGCAGATCATGGCGGCGGTCGATCTGCTGCGGCGAACCCGCAACCCGACCGATGCCGACATCGATGCCATCGAGAACGTGTGCCGCTGCGGCACCTACGGGCGCATCCGGGAGGCGATCAAGGCGGCGGCCGCGATGATGGGATAGCGCAGCGGGCGAGGCCCGTCACGCGGATGTGCAGGCTGGGAGACATAATTGTTAACTAATGCACACATCTCCCGCCGCCTTCGACCGCCACACCGGGCTGGGCCGCTGGATTGCAGCGTTGGGCCTGGCGCTGGCGGTGGGCGCGGTGCAGCTTGTGCATGCGGCAGCCGAAGCGCCGCAGGGTGACGGTGCAGCCCACATCACCCGTGCCGAATTGCTCTCCATCCCCGGCACGGGTTATTCCGCGCCGCCGCAGCTGCTCGAAGATGCCGCGCTGCCGAGCGATGGATGGAAGGAAGTCGACCTCCCGCACACGGCCGCGCGCGAACTGGTGCCCACGCCGATGGGCGGCGTGCAGACCCTCACCGACTGGTACCGCATCGACCTGTCCGGGCTGGCGCCGTCGGTACAGCCGCGCTTTCTCTACCTGCCGCGCTGGAAGACGCTGGGCCAGATCGCGGTGTACGGCGACGGCGTGCTGCTCTATCAATCGCATGGCAGTCCGATCCACAACGGCTACAACCATCCGCTGCTGCTGCCGTTGAATGCCACGGCCGGCACGCCGTCCCCGGCTTCCGTGCTGATTCGCGTCGACCGCCTGCGCAGCAGCGGGAGCGGCTTCTCGACCGTGTGGGTGGGCGACCAGGCCTCTCTGAACTGGCGCTACCAGATTCGCCAGCTGCTGCAGGTGCAGGTGCCGGCCATGGGCAGCGCGGCGTTCCTGGCGGTGGGCGCCTTCGCCTTCGCGGTGTACCTGGGGAAGCGGCGTGAGTCGCTCTATCTGCTGTTCTTCGCCATCTCGGCATTGGCGTTCCTGCGCACGCTTCACTACTACGTCGGCGGCAACTACTTCCCGGTCTCCGACGAGTTGTTCGAGTGGATGGCGGTGTCCTCGCTGATCTGGCTGATCATCGCCATCCACCTGTTCCTGCAACGCCTGCACCAGCAGCCCTCGGTCTGGCTGACCCGTCTGTCGGTGGCGCTGGCCGCGGCTGGCAGCATCGCCACGCTGCCGCACCTGTCGCCGTCCATCGCAAGCCTCTACCTGGTCACGCCGCTGCTCAACCTGATGGTGCTGCCGGTCGCGGTGCTGATCTTCGCGGTGAACCTGCGCAAGGCATTGCGCGCCAAGCTGCCGGAGGGGCGGCTGGTGGCGGGCTGGACCGTTTTTGCGCTCACCTTCACCTCGTACGACGGGCTGCTGCAGAACAACCTGGTGAGCCCCGAGAGCGTGTACGCCTCGCCCTACGCGATCATCAGCCTGTTCTTCGTCTTCTCGTACATCATGTTCCAGCGCTACACGGGCGCGTTTGCCGAGGTGGCGCGGCTGAACAAGGGCCTGGCGCAGCGTCTGCAGGTGCGCGAAGCCGAGCTGGAGCAAAGCTACCAGCGGCTGCGCGTGATCGAGAACCAGCAGATGCTCGATGCCGAGCGCCGGCGCCTGATGCAGGACATGCACGACGGGCTGGGCTCCTCCCTGATCAGCGCGATCCGTTCGGTGGAGCGGGGCGCCATGAGCGACGCCGAGATCTCCGACGTGCTCAAGGGCTGCATGGACGACCTGAAGCTGGCCATCGATTCCATGGAGAGCGTGGACGCCGACCTCTTGCTGCTGCTCGCCACCCTGCGTTTTCGCCTGGCGCCGCGCATCGAAAGCGCCGGCGTGGCGCTGCGCTGGGAGGTGCAGCCCGTGCCCGCGCTGCCATGGCTGGACCCGGGCAGCGCGCTGCACATCCTGCGGATCATGCAGGAGTGCATCGCCAACGTGCTGCGCCACACGCGGGCCACCACCATCTGCTTTCGCACCGCGACGGCGGGCGAGGGCGTCTCCGTGGTGATCGAGGACAACGGCGCCGGCTTCGCCGTGCAGGAGGCCCTGCAGCGAAGCGGCAGGGGGCTGCGCAACCAGCAGCAGCGCGCAACGGCGATCGGCGGCACGGTGAGATGGGAGTCCGGCAGCGGCGGAACGCGCTTCACGCTCTGGCTGCCGCTGGAGCGCAAGGCCGAGGGCGACAAGGCTGCGCGGCCTTCCTGAGCCAGGGCCGGGCGGTTACTTGGGGCTCGGCGAAGGTTGGGACAGCACCCAGCCTGCCAGCACCCGCGCGTCGGCCTCCGACACCAGGCTCTGCCGCGGCATGATGACGCGGCCCCATGTGCCTACGCTGCCGTTGCGGATCTTCTCCGCCAGACGCGGCGGTGCCTCCGGATCGTTGCGGTAGCGCTCCGCGATCTGCGCGAAACCCGGACCGACCTGCTTGTGGACCAGCCCGTGGCAGGCCATGCAGCCGTTTTTCCTGAGCAGGTCCACCGGCGCGGTCTGCGCGGTGGCGATGGATGCACTGTTGAAAAGCAACAGCAGGACGGCGATCGGGAGCTTCATGCGCGGGGGGCTGTAGGTACTTTGATTTGCGATCCGCCGAGAGCGGCAACGCATGGTCGCATGCCGCCGCATCGGTCGTCGTGCATTCGCGACAAGTCGATTCAAGAGTAACTATATGTATGGTTAAATCCCCGGAACTACCGCGAAGAGGACGAGGGAAACCCCATGAAGCTGTTGCTGAGCATTGCGTTCGCCGCTGTGGCCCTGATGGGCTGCACCGCCAGGGCGCCGCTGGTGCCGACCGAGCCCGGCACGGGTTCCGGACTCACCTACGTCCCGATGGTCGCCATGGAAGGCGTGGACAAGGTGCGTTACGACAACGACGTGCAGGCCTGCCGCACGGCAGCCACCCGCATCACGGCGCGCAGCGAGACCGGCGACGCAATGTGGCTGGCGCTGGGCCTCGGCCTGATCACGGTGCACGGCCAGGGCATCGTGGCTGCCGCGTCGTACACCGGCATCAGCGCGGCGGTCATCGACTGGAACGGCCGCCCGACCTCGGAACTCATCGCCGAGCATCAGGAGATCGCCATCGTCCACTGCATGGCCAAGCGCGGCTACCGCAACCTCGATCCGGACGTGCGCGACACCTTCTACGGTCACACCTTCGACCCGGTCGTCGCCGCCAAGCCGCGCCGCACCGGCATCGACACCTACAACGTCGAAACGCTCGCCAAGGCCGGTCGCTGCAACGTGCAGCCGCGCGCCGAACTCACGGCCAAGGGCCCGGGCTTCGAGTCGTACAACGTGCCTTGCGAAAACGGCGGCACCTGGGCGGTGCGCTGCGAGTTCGGCAAGTGCCGCGTGCTGGCGCAGGCGCCGGTCCGCCGCTCCTGAGTTTCTTCAGGCCAAAAAGAAGCCGGCTTTCATGCCGGCTTCTTTTTTGAGGGCTTCAGCGCCAGACGTAATGCCCCGGCACCCGGCGGCCGTGTTCGCGGTGCGCCGGCACCCAGACCTTGTGCTTGCGGTGATGCGGCGCCGCATGCGGGCGGTCGTAGCCCGGGCCGTGGCGGGGCGCCGGTTGTGCGAGGGCTGCGCTCGAGAGCACACAGGCGGCGAGAACGAAGAGTATCTTTTTCATGTTGGAGTCCTTCGGGTTGACGTGGTGCACCTGGAGCAGGTACGACATGAACCTTAGTTTGCGGCGGCGCACGGCCTCGTAGGCCGGTGAGCACTTTACAAACAGGACGTTGCAGTGGCGCGACGCCCCTGCAACCAACAGCACCGGCCTACTTGACGATCATTCCCTTGAGCGCCGGGTCCGGCGCCGGCGCCTTGAGCTTCATCTGCCGCAGCGTCTTCATCAGCAACTGCGCAATCATCAGATTGCGGTGCCGCTTGCTGTTTGCCGGTATGACGTACCAAGGTGCATGCTCGGTCGAGGTGGCGGCGAGCGCGTTTTCATAAGCGCGCTGGTAGGCGCTCCACTTGGTGCGCACTTCGAGATCGCCCATGCTGAACTTCCACTGCTTGCCGGGCGTGTCGATGCGGGCCTGCAGGCGCTCGCGCTGCTCGTCCTTGTCGATGTGCAGCATGCATTTCACGATGACCGTGCCGGTCTCGACCAGCAGCCGCTCGAAGTCGTTGATCTGCGCGTAGCGCTGCTTTGCCTGGGCCTTGTCGATCCAGCCTTCGACCACCGGCACCAGCACGTCTTCGTAGTGGCTGCGGTTCCACACCGCGATCTCGCCGTTGCGCGGCACGACGGCGTGGCAGCGCCAGAGGTAGTCGCGCGCCCTTTCTTCTTCGGTCGGGGCCTTGAAGGCTGCCACGCGCACGCCCAGCGGGGAGGTGCGCGAGAACACCCAGCGCACCGTGCCGTCCTTGCCGCTGGTGTCCATGCCCTGCAGCACCAGCAGCACCTTGCGCCGGCCTTCGGCGTGCAGCAGGTTCTGCAGGTCGTCGAGCTCGAGGGCCATCGCGTCCACCTCTTCGCGCTGCGCCGCTTCGTCGCCCTCGCAGAAGGCGGTGTCGCCGGGATCGATCTGCGAGAGCTTGAACTTGCTGCCGACGCGGTATTTCTTGAAGCTGGCCATGGACCGGAACCCCTTGAAGAACGAAAGCCGACAGCGTACGCGATCAGCGCTCGGTGTCTTCCGGGTTGATCGAGGCGCTCCAGCGGTTGTCCCATTCGGCGTGGCGCACCGCGCCGTCGAGATCGCGCCGGTCGCGCTTGGTAGGGCGGCCCTGTTCGATGGCCAGGGCCGGCTCGCTGCCCATGCGGCGCTGTTCGCGCAGCGCGGCCTGCGCGGCGATGCTCTCGGCGGTTTCTTCGTAGAGCAGCTGGGCGACCGGCGCCGGCCCGCGCTGGCCGCTGATGCCGCGCACCGTCACGGTCCGCGTCTGCACGCCCAGGCGCATCGTCACGGTGTCGCCGGGCTTCACCTCGCGCGAGGCCTTGGCGACGTCGCCGTTCACCTGCACCCGGTTCTTGCCGATTTCCTCCGCGGCCAGCGAACGCGTCTTGAAGAAGCGTGCGGCCCAGAGCCATTTGTCGATGCGCAGACGTTCCGGAGATTCCATAGATCAGGAATTGTGCCGCCAGAGCGGCAGGTGCACGACAGCGTCCAGCCCGATGACCCTGGCGGTGTTGTCCTGCGCGGTGCGGTTCTCGAGGTCGATGCGCCCGTCCAGCGCCAGCACGATCTCGCGGCAGATCGCCAGCCCCAGCCCCGAGCCGCTCGACGTGCTGCCGGCGGAGAAGGGCGCGAACAGCCGCTGCCTCAGTTCGGGCGATATGCCGGGCCCTTCGTCGCGCACGGTGAGCACCGCGTGGTCGCCCGCGGCGCGCACGCTCACCGAGAGCGCGGCGCCCTGCGGGCTCTGCTTGATCGCGTTGTGCAGCAGGTTGCGCGTGAGCTCCTGCAGCATCCACTGGTGCGCGCGCACGGCCACCGGCTCGTCGATGGCCAGCTCGAAATCGAGCGCCTTGTCGGCCACCAGCGGCGACAGGTCGAGCGCGATATTGCGCACCACTTCGCCCAGGTCCAGCGTCACCGACTCGGGCTGCTGGCGCAGTTGCTCCACCTTCGCGAGCGAGAGCATCTGATTGGCCAGCATCGTGGCGCGCTCCACCGTCTGGCTGATCTCGCCGAAGGCCTGCTCGGGCGCCACGTCGCCGCGGCGCGCCGACTGCACCTGCGCCTTGAGCACCGCGAGCGGCGTGCGCAGCTGGTGGGCGCTGTCGCGCACGAAGCGCTTCTGGTGGTCCAGCAGCCGCTGCAGCCGGCCCATCACCTCGGTGGTGGCGTCGATCAGCGGCAGCAGTTCGCGCGGCGCATCGGGTGCATCGATGGGCGAGAGATCGTCCGCTGGTCGCCGCTCGATCGCTTCACCCAGTTCGCGCACCGGGCGCGTGGCGCGATGCACCACGAACACCGTGACCCCGGCGATCACGGCCATCAGCAGCAACTGGCGCCAGAGCGTGTCGAGCAGCAGCTTGCGCACCAGCGTCTCGCGCAGCTCGAGCGTCTCGGCCACCTGCACCACCGCCATGCCGCGGCCGCGCGCGCTGGCCACCGGCTGCAGCAGCACTGCGACGCGAACGGGCTGGCCCCGGAACTGCGCATCGTAGAAATCGACCAGCGCCGCGTAGGCGCTGCGGTCCGGGATGCGGCCGCGCCAGAACGGCAATTCGGCAAAGCCCGAGACCATCTCGCCGTCGAGCGCGGAGACCCGGTAGAACAGCCGGCTGCGGTTGTCGGCCTCGAAGGCTTCGAGCGCGGAGTAGGGCACCACGGCGCGCAACAGCGCGTGATCGTCGTAGCCCTCTACGTCGAGCTGCTCGCCGATGGTCTTGGCCGAGGCGAGCAGCGTGCGGTCGTAGGCGGTGGTCGCGGCCGCGAGGCTCTGGCGGTACAGGCTCACGCTGTTGATCACGATGAACACCGCCACCGGCGCGAGGATGCCGATCAGCAGCCGCGCGCGCAGCGAGGAGACCTTCTTCATGCAGCCTTCATGACGTTTCCGGACGCAGCAGGTAGCCCAGGCCGCGCATCGTCATCAGCACCGCGCCCGTGCCCACGAGCTTCTTGCGCAGGCGATACACCACCACCTCGATGGCCTCGTACTGCACGTCGGCCTCGCCCGGGAACACCAGCTCGAACAGGCGCTCCTTGGTGACCGCATGGCCCGGCTTCATCATCAGCGCCTTCATCAGCGCGAGCTCGCGCGGCGTGAGCTCGAGCAGGTCGGCGCGGTTGTAGATGGCGCCGTTGTCGGGCTCGAAGCGCAGGCCGCCGATCTCCTGCGGATTGAGCGCGGTCTCGAGGCCCGCGCTCTGGCTGCGCCGGCGCAACGCGCGGATGCGGGCCTCGAGCTCGTCGAGGTCGAAGGGCTTGGGCAGGTAGTCGTCGGCGCCGGCATTGAGGCCCACGATGCGGTCGCCAACGGTGCCGCGGGCGGTCAGCAGCAGCACCGGTGTGCGCAGCCCTTCAGCGCGCGCCTGGGCCAGCACCTGCAGGCCGTCGAGGTTGGGCAGGCTCAGGTCGAGCGCGACCACGTCGGGCTCGATGGCGCGCCACTGCGCCACCGCCTCGGCCCCGTCGCCGCACACGCGCACGTCGATCCGGCGCCGGCCGAGCGTGCGCTGCAGGGTGATTTGCATCGAGGGATCGTCTTCGACCAGCAGCAGCTTCATACGGGGGAGGGCTGAATGGGTACTTTGGTGTTTTCCCCAGTCTGGCGGACAGCCAACTGACAGCGGGGCGGCGCATGATAGCGGCTCAGGCCCCAGTCAGGTTCCTGCCAATTTCCTTTCAGCCCCTGGAGACAACCACAATGCGTCGCGATACCTTTTTGAAGTCCCTGGCCGCACTGGCCGCCGCTGGAGCGCTGCCGCTCTCGGCGCGTGCCGCAGCCAACGTCAAGATGATGATCCCCGCCAACCCGGGCGGCGGCTGGGACACCACCGGCCGCGCGTTGGGCAAGGCCCTGAGCGACGCCAAGGTGGCCGACACCGTCACCTACGACAACAAGGGCGGCGCCGCCGGCGCACTGGGCCTGGCCCAGTTCGTCAACGGCTCCAAGGCCGACCCGAATGCGCTGATGGTCATGGGCTCGGTCATGCTGGGCGGCATCATCACCGGCAAGCCGCCGGTCAAGCTCGAGCAGGCCACGCCCATCGCGCGCCTGACCACCGAATACAACGTGTTCGTGCTGCCGTCCAACTCGCCGTTCAAGACCATGAAGGACGTGGTCGAGCAGCTCAAGAAGGACCCGGGCAGCGTCAAGTGGGGCGGCGGTTCGCGCGGCTCCACAGAGCACATCGCCGCGGCCATGATCGCGCAGAAGGTCGGCGCCGATCCTTCCAAGATCAACTACGTGGCCTTCCGCGGAGGCGGCGAAGCCACCGCGGCCATCCTGGGCGGCAACGTCACCATCGGCGGCAGCGGCTACAGCGAATTCGCCGAATACATCGCCGCCGGCAAGATGAAGGCCATTGCCGTCACCTCGGCCCAGCGCCTGCCGGGCATCAACGTGCCGACGCTGAAGGAGCAGGGCATCGACGTGGAAATCGGCAACTGGCGCGGCGTGTACGGCGCCCCCGGCATCTCGGCCGAGCAACGCAAGGCGCTGACCGACATGGTGCTGGCTGCGCTCAAGAGCCCGTCGTGGGCCGAGTCGCTCAAGAAGAACGAGTGGACGGCGGCCGTGCTGTCGGGCGATGCGTTCGCCAAGTTCGTCGATGACGACTTCGCCAGCCTCAGGGCCATCATGACCAAGTCCGGCATGGTCTGAGGGCGCACAGCGCGCCAACTGCCTGCCTTCTCGCATGCCGAATGGCACGCTGTCCTCGCAAGAGACGACAGCGTGCCGTTTTCAAATCCAGCACCACATTCCGGGCGCAAAAATGACAACTCCAGAACCCTCGGTCTCGCCGCCAGATACAGCGGCCCAAGCAGCGGCGGTTTGGCCGCAAACCCTCGTAGGCGCAGGCGTCCTGCTGACCGGCCTCGCGCTGGCCTTCGGCGCCATCGGCATTTCTTCCGAAGCCGGCTACGGCGGCGTCGGCCCCAACTTCCTGCCCTGGATGGTGTCCGTGGTGCTCGTGCTCTGCGGCGCCTGGATCCTCTGGGAAGCGCGCACCGGCGGCTTTCGCGAACTCGATCCGCCCACGGGCGCCGACCGCGCCTACTGGCCCGGTTTCGTCTGGGTCTCGGCGGGCTTGCTGCTCAACGCGGCGCTCATCACCACCCTGGGCTTCATCCTCAGTTGCACGCTGTGCTACCTGCTGGCCGTGCAGGGCCTGCGCCGCGCGAGCGGGCAGGCCGGCGTGAATTCGCCGCGCACCTTCGCCATCGACTTCGTCACCGGCGCGCTCATTGCCGCCCCGGTGTTCTGGATGTTCACGCAGTTCCTGGCCATCAGCCTGCCGGGCCTCACAACGACCGGGTGGCTCTGACATGGAGATCTTCAACGCACTCATGGCGGGTTTCGCCACGGCGATCACCCCGATCAATCTGCTCTGGTGCCTGGTCGGCTGTGCCCTGGGCACGGCCGTGGGCGTGCTGCCCGGCATCGGCCCGGCGGTGGCGGTGGCCATGCTGCTGCCGATCACCGGCAAGGTCGACATCACGGCCTCGATGATCTTCTTCTCGGGCATCTACTACGGCGCCATGTACGGCGGCTCGACCACGTCCATCCTGCTCAACACGCCCGGCGAAACCGCCAGCATGGTGACCGCGATGGAGGGCAACAAGATGGCCAAGAGCGGCCGGGCGGGCGCGGCGCTTGCCACCGCGGCCATCGGCTCCTTCGTGGCCGGCACCATCGCCACCGTCATCGTCACGCTATTCGCGCCCTTCGTGGCCGAGTTCGCGGTCAAGCTCGGGCCGCCCGAGTATTTCCTCTTGATGCTGCTGGCCTTCACCACGGTGAGCGCGGTGCTCGGCAAGAGCACGCTGCGCGGCATGACGGCGCTGTTCGTGGGTCTTGCGGCCGGCTGCGTGGGCCTGGACCAGATCTCCGGCCAGGGCCGCTACACCGGCGGCGTGCCCGAGCTGCTGGACGGCATCGAGATCGTGCTGGTCGCGGTCGGCCTGTTCGCCGTGGCCGAGGTGCTCTATGCGGTGCTCTACGAAGGCAAGGTCACCGAGGGCCAGAACAAGCTCAGCCGCGTGCACATGACCAAGCGCGACTGGAAGCGTTCGATCCCTGCGTGGCTGCGCGGCACCGCCATCGGCACGCCCTTCGGCTGCATCCCGGCCGGCGGCACCGAGATCCCGACCTTCCTGAGCTACGCGATGGAAAAGAAGCTCGCCAAGGACAAGGACGCCAAGGCCGAGTTCGGCACCACCGGCGCCATCGAAGGCGTGGCCGGCCCCGAGGCCGCCAACAACGCCACGGTGACGGCCGCGCTGATTCCGCTGCTCACGCTCGGCATCCCGACCTCGAACACCACCGCCATCCTGCTGGGCGCGTTCCAGAACTACGGCATCCAGCCGGGCCCGCAGCTCTTCACCACGTCGGCCGCGCTGGTGTGGGCGCTGATCGCCTCGCTCTACATCGGCAACGTGATGCTGCTGGTGCTGAACCTGCCGATGGTGGGCCTGTGGGTCAAGCTGTTGAAGATCCCCAAGCCGCAGCTCTATGCCGGCATCCTGATCTTTGCGACGGTCGGTGCCTACGGCATGCGCCAGAGCGCGTTCGACCTGTTCCTGCTCTACGCCATCGGCCTGCTCGGTGTGGTGATGCGGCGCTTCGATTTCCCGACGGCCCCCGTGGTGGTCGGCATGATCCTCGGGCCTCTGGCCGAGGCGCAGCTTCGCAATGCCATGTCCATCGGCGAGGGCAGCGCGGTGGTGTTCTTCCAGCGCCCGATGTCGATCACGCTGGTGATCATCGTGGTGGCCGTGCTGGTGCTGCCGCGCCTGGCCAAGCGCATGAGCGAGCGCAAGTTGAAGCGGCTGGCGCAGCTGGACGCCTGACGCGCTTTCGCTTTCTTCGTCATCTTTCCCGAAATGCCGCGGCGCCCAGGCCCCGCGGCATTTTTCTTTCCGGCCGCCTGCGAGGCAGGGCCGGACAGGCCACCGTTGGCGCACCACGGTGACCGTTCGCGCCATGTCCGATGCATTTCGTCGCAAGCCGGATGCGCCGCGCCGCATGCGTTCCTAGAGTCCCGCACCAGAAGACGCCGTTGTCTTCACCGGCCGGAACACCACCAAAGGAACTCACCATGGAACGCCGTCATTTCGCCCGCTCGATCCTTGCTGCCGTGGGTGCCGTCGCACTCGGTGCCAACGCCGTGGAAACAGGCCCGCAGGCATCCGCGGGCGAGTCGCCCGCAGCTGCCGCCCCCGGCCTGAAGCCTTTTCTCTTCGAGAAGGACGAGACCTTCTGGTACGAGACCCTGCGCTCCTTCGGCCACATCGCCTACGGCGGCGCTGATTTCGGCGAGGTGGTGATGACCGCCCAGCGCATCCGCGGCGGCGACTACGACAGCTGGCACGACGAATGGTGCCTCACCGCCGACCGTGTGGCCGCGGAGGCGCAGCAAAGCCTGGCCGCCGGTCACCACGTCAGCGCACGCGATGCGTTCTTCCGCGCTTCCAACTACTACCGCAGCGCGGAGTTCTTCCTGCACGGCAACCCGGCCGACCCGCGCATCAACGCAGCCTACGACCGCAGCGTCGAGTGCTTCCGCGCGGCCGTGCGGCTCGCCGACGGCGCGATCGAGCCGGTGCGCATCCGCTACGAGGGCACGAGCCTGCCGGGCTATTTCTATCGCGCCGCCGGCAAGGGCGCAAAGCGTCGCCCGACCGTGGTCATGCACAACGGCTTCGACGGCTCGGTCGAAGAGATGCACTACGTCGCCGCCGCCGCGCTGGCCGAGCGCGGCTACAACGTGCTGAGCTTCGACGGCCCCGGCCAGCCGGCCCTATGCACCGCGAAGGCCTGGTGCTGCGCCCCGACTGGGAGCGGGTGGTCGGGCCGGTGCTCGACCATGTGCTCGTGCGGCCCGATGTCGATGCGCAGCGCGTTGCGCTGCTGGGCAACAGCCTGGGCGGCGTGCTGGCGCCGCGCGCGGCGGCGTTCGAGCCGCGCATTCGCGCACTGATTGCGCTGGACGGCATCTACGACATGGGCGTGAAGACGCTTCCCATGTTCGGCGGCCAGCGCGAGGTGGCCCGCCGCGTGCTCACGGCGCCTTCAGCGCCGGACATCGACAAGGCGCTCGCGCAGATGGCCGCACACGACGCGCAGGCGCGCTGGGCCTTCGGCCATGGCGCCTGGGTCACCGGCAAGGGCACGGCGCGCGGTTATCTCTCGACGCTGCTGGACTACCACGTGGCCGACGGCGTGGCCGAGCGCATCCAGTGCCCGACGCTGGTGTGCGCTGCCGCCAACGACATGTTCTTCAAGGGCCAGCCCGAGATGCTGTATGCGCACCTGACATGCCCGAAGACCTTTCTCGCACTCGACGACACGCTGGGTGCCGGTGCGCATTGCCATGCGGGGGCGCAGCGCCTGGCGATGGCCCGCATCGGCGACTGGCTCGATACGACTTTTGCTGTTTGAGGTATTGCTCCCTCTCCCGCTTGCGGGAGAGGGCGGGGTGAGGGCTGCGGCATTCACTCGGGCGCCGCGCCTTGTCGTAGGCACACACCCTCACCCTAACCCTCTCCCGCAAGCGGGAGAGGGGACAACACAAAGTCAGGACGCGGGCCGCGGCGTCTCGACCAGGTCGTCGTCGATGTGCGGATCGGCCGGCTGCCCGCGCAGCCTGCGCACGGTGCGCTTGATCCAGTGCTCGATGTCGTCCACGTAGGTGAACACCGCGGGCACCACCAGCAGGCTCAGCACGGTCGAGGTGATCAGCCCGCCGATCACCGCCATCGCCATCGGCGAGCGGAAGCTGGAGTCGGCGGCGCCGAAGCCCACGGCGATCGGCAGCATGCCGGCGCCCATGGCGAGCGTGGTCATGATGATGGGCCGCGCCCGCTTGTGGCAGGCATCGCGCAGCGCGTCCCAGCGGCTCATGCCGTGGTCGCGGCGCGCCACGATGGCGTACTCGACCAGAAGAATCGAGTTCTTCGTTGCGATGCCCATGAGCATGATGAGCCCGATCAGCGACGGCATCGAGAGCGCCTTCTGCCCGATCAAGAGGCCCACAAAGGCGCCGCCGAGCGCGAGCGGCAGCGCGCACAGGATGGTCACCGGGTGCAGGAAGTCCTTGAACAGCAGCACCAGCACGATGTAGATGCACAGCACGCCGGTCAGCATCGCGAGGCCGAAGCTTGCGAAGAGCTCGGTCATGACTTCGGCGTCGCCCACCTCGGTCACGCGCACGCCGGGCGGCAGTTGCTGGATCGAGGGGAGGTTCATCACCGCGGTCTTCGCATCGCCCAGGCCCACGCTGGAGAGTTCGATCTCGAAGTTGACGTTGCGCGAGCGGTCGTAGCGGTCGATCACGGCCGGGCCGCCTTCCATGGTGAGCGAGGCCACCTGGTTCAGCATGACGGGGCCGCGCGCACCGGGCACCGAGAGGCGCCCGAGCAGATCGAGGTCCTTGCGCGCCGAGTCTTCCAGCTTCACCACGATCGGCACCTGCCGCTGCGCGAGGTTGAGCTTGGCGAGCGACTGGTCGTAGTCGCCCAGCGTGGCCACGCGCAGCGTCTCGGCAATGGCGGCACTGGTCACGCCCAGGTCTGCAGCGCGCGCGAAGTCGGGGCGCACGGCGATCTCGGGGCGGATCAGGCTCGCGGTGGAGGTGATGTTGCCCAGGCCCGCGATGGTGCGCAGGTCCTTCTCGACCGCGCTGGCGGCGGTTGCCAATGCCACGGGGTCTTCGCCGGTGAGCGCCAGGATGTACTTCTCGCCCGAGCCGCCCAGGCCCACGGTGCTGCGCACGCCGGGCAGGGTTTCGAGGGCGGTGCGGATCTGGTTCTCGATCACCTGCTTTCTCGGCCGGTCGCCGCGCGGGTCCAGCTTGATGGTGAGCGTGGCCTTGCGCGTCTCGGGCGTGCCGAAGCTGGCGAAGGGGTCGCCGCCCGCGCTGCCGCCGGCCACCGTGGTGTAGACGCTCTTGACGTGCGCGATCTTCATCACGCGGTTGCGCGTTTCCTCCGCGGCCGCGGTGGTCTGCGCGAGCGTGGAGCCGGGCGCGAGCGAGAGGTACACCTGCGTCTGCGAGTTGTCGTCCGCCGGAATGAAGCCGGTCTTGAGCAGCGGGATCATCGCCAGCGAACCGAAGAAGAAGAGGGTGGCCATCACCATCGTCTTGAAGCGGTTGTGCGTGCTCCATTCCACGGCGCGCATGTACCAGCGCAGCCAGCCGGGCTCTTTTTCTTCGCCGACGATGGGCTTGAGGATGTAGGCCGCCATCATCGGCGTGAGCACCCGCGCGACCACCAGCGATGCGAACACCGCGAGCGAGGCCGTCCAGCCGAACTGCTTGAAGAACTTGCCGGCCACGCCGCTCATGAAGGCCGTGGGCAGGAACACCGCGATCAGCGTGAAGGTGGTGGCGATCACGGCCAGGCCGATTTCGTCGGCGGCCTCCATCGCCGCCTGGAACGGCGTCTTGCCCATGCGCAAGTGCCGCACGATGTTCTCGACCTCCACGATCGCATCGTCCACCAGTATCCCGACCACCAGCGAGAGCGCGAGCAGCGAAATGACGTTGACCGAGAAGCCCAGCAGGTACATGCCGATGAAGGCCGGAATCACCGACATCGGCAGCGCCACGGCCGAGACGAAGGTCGCGCGCCAGTCGCGCAGGAACAGCCACACCACGATCACCGCGAGGATGGCGCCTTCGTACAGCAGGTGCAGCGAGCCGTTGTATTCCTCTTCCACCGGGTCGACGAAGTTGAAGGCTTCGGTCAGCTCGATGTCGGGGCGTTGCGCGCGCATGTCGGCCAGCGCCTTCTGCACCGCATGGCCCACTTCCACTTCACTCGCGCCGCGGCTGCGGGCCACTTCGAAGCCCACCACCGGCTTGCCGTTGAGGAGGGCGCCCGAGCGCGGCTCGGCGATGGTGTCGCTGATGCGCGCCACCTGGTCCAGTCGCACGCGGCGGCCGTCGGACAGCACGATCTGGATGTCGGCCAACTGGTCGGCCGACTGCACCGTGGCGAGCGTGCGCACCGGCTGCTCGCTACCGCCCAGGTCGAAACGGCCACCGGCGCTTTCCACCTGCACCTGGCGCAGCTGGCGCGAGATGTCGCCGGCCGAGGCGCCCAGCGCCTGCAGCTTGCTCGGGTCCAGGTCGATGTGCACCTGGCGCGTGACGCCGCCCACGCGGTTCACCGCGCCCACGCCGGGCAGCGCGAGCAGCTTCTTGGTGATGTCGTTGTCCACGTACCAGCTGAGCGCCTCGGCGTCCATCTGCGACGAGGCGATGGTGAAGGCCAGCACCGGCTGGCCCGCGAGGTCGAGCTTGGTGACCACCGGGTCGCGCACGTCGGCCGGCAAGTCGGCGCGCACGCGCTGCACCGCGGAGCGCACGTCGTCCACGGCTTCCTGCACGGGCTTCTCGAGGCGGAACTCGACGATCAGCGTGGCGGCGCCGTCCTGCACCTTGGTGGTGATGTGCTTCAAGCCCTGCACGGTGGCGATGGAGTTCTCGAGCTTGCGCGCGACGTCGGTTTCCAGCTGCGAAGGCGCGGCACCGGGCAGCAACGCCGAGACCGTGACGGTCGGCAGGTCGATGTCCGGAAAGTTCTGCACCTTCATCGCGTTGAACGACAGCAGCCCACCGAAGGTGAGCAGCACGAACAGCATCACCGCCGGAATCGGGTTGCGTATGGACCAGGCGGAAACGTTCATGGGCGTGTCCTTGTTTGTCTTACTTGGCAACCGCGGCGGAGGCCGCGGATTTCGCCGGCTGGGCCGCTGCAGCCGGTGGCGTTGCCGCCACCACGCGCACCAGGTCGCCGTCGTTCAGGAAGCCCGCGCCCTGCACGACGACCTGTGCGCCTTCGGGCAGCGCGCTGGTGATCTCGATGCGGTCGTCCAGGCGGCGGCCGGTCTGCACCTTGCGCTGCACGACGCGGTTGTCGGGCTGCAGCACGAACACGTTGTTGAAGCCGTCGCGCGGAACGATCGAGGCCTGCGGCACCGTGGGCGCCGAACTGCGGCCGAGTTCGAAGTCGCCGCGCGCGAACATTCCGGCCTTCACGCCCGTGTTCTGCAGCACCGTGGGCAGGTCGACGTAGACCAGCGCCGCGCGCGTCTGCGGATCGACCGTCGGCGCAATGCTGCGCACCTTGCCGCGCACCTGCGCACCGCTGGCGCTGACCACGAAGGCGGGCGTTCCGACCGCGATGCGGGCGAGTTCGGCCGAGGTGACTTCGGCGCGCCATTCGAGGCGGCCCTGGCGGATCAGGCGGAACAGCTCGGTGCCGGCCGAGACCACGCTGCCCACCGTGGCGGTGCGCGCGGAGATCACGCCGTCGTCCGGCGCCAGCACCTGCGTGTTGCGTCCGCGCACCTGCTGCGCGGCCAGCACGGCCTCGGCGGCCTCGACGCGCGCCTTGGCGGTCTGCTCGGTGGTCTGGTACTGGTTGATCTGCTGCTGGCTGAGGGCGCCAGTGGCCTGCAGCGTGCGGGCGCGCGCGGCGTTGCCGGCGGCGTCGGCCGCGGTGGCGCGGGCTTCGGCCAGCGAGGCGCGCGACTGCGCGATGTCGGCCTGCACCGTCTCGGGCGAGAAGACCGCGAGCACCTGGCCCTTTTTGACCACGTCGCCCACGTTCACGCGCACCTCGGCGAGTCTCAGGCCGTTGGACTCGGAGCCGACCACGGCCTCCTGCCAGGCGGCGACGTTGCCGTTGGCCGAGAGCGTGACGGTCAGCTCGGTGGCTTCGGGCTTGGCGACGGTGACGGTGAGCGCGGGCTTGGGCGCCGGCGCGCCGTCCTTGGCCTTCGCGGCTGCCGCCGCCTGCTCGGCAGGCGTGCCCGAGGGCTTGCGCACGAGCCACACGGCCGCAACGGCGACGATGACGAGCGCCAGCAGCGCGATGACGAGGGTGGAACGCTTCATTGTTTTCATGGTGACGTCGCAACCGTAGAGGTCGAGGAAGAGGTCATTGACGAGGACGCTGACGATTCAGGCCGGTTCCAGCCGCCGCCCATCGAGCGGTACAGCGACACCCAGGCTTCGGCGCGTTCGCGCTGCAGCGTGACGCGCGCGGTCTGCGCGGTGAACAGGGTGCGGCGCGAATCCTCCAGCTCGAACAGGCTGGCGAGGCCGCTGCTGTAGCGCGCCTGCGTGGCGTCGAAGGAGGCCTGGTAGTTCTTCACCGCGCTGTCGGCGTCGGTGGTGCGGGCGTCGGTCGCGTCGAGGTTGACCAGCGCTTCCTCGACCTCGCGCACCGCCTGCCGTACGTTCGCGCGGTAGAGCGACACGGCCTCGGTGTAGCGCGCCTTGGCCGCATCGGTGTTGGCCTTGCGGGCGCCGCCATCGAGCAGCGGCACGGTGAGCGACACCGGCCCGACCGTCCAGGTGTCCAGCGACTCGCGAAAGCCGCTGGTGCGGATCTGCATGCGGCCGATGGAGCCCGAGAGCGTGAGCTTGGGATAGCGCTCGGCCTCGGCCGAGCCCACGTCGGCGCTGGCCGATGCCACGGCGAGTTCGGCCGCATACACGTCGGGCCGTTGCGACAGCGCCGCTGCCGGCACGCTCTCGATGCTGCCCATCACCATCAGCGCGCGCTGCGTGTGCGAGACGGCGAGCTTCTGCGCAAGCGTGGGTTCGTCGATGCCGCTGAGCGCCACCAGCGCCTTGCGCTGCACCGCGCACTGGGCGCGCTGCTGCGTGAGGCGGCCCGAGGCGTCGGAGGCGCTGGCGCGGGCGAGGGCCGCATCGGCCGGCGCGGTGAAGCCTGCACCCGCCGAGAGGTCGGTGAGGCGCGAGGTTTCGCTGCGCGACTTGGCGTCGGACTCGGACACGCGCAACTGCTGCCGGCAGGCGCGCTCGGCGAAATAGGCGTTGGCGGTTTCGGCCGCGACGGCCACGCGTGCGTCGTGCCACTTGGCGGTGGCGCTGTCGAGCTTCTGCTGGGCCGAATCGCGGTCGGCGCGCAGGCGGCCGAAGAGATCGATCTCCCACTTCGATTGAATGCCGGCCTGCAGCGTGGTGAGCGGTGCGGCGGCGGCGGCACTGCTGCTGCTGCTGCTCGACGACGAGCCCGTGCCACCCCCGCTGAAGGAAGAGCCCGAGACGCCGCGGCTCGCCGACACCGTACCGTCCAGGCTGGGCAGCAGCGCCGCGCCGGCCTGCACGCGCGTGGAACGCGCCTCGGCCACGCGCGCCGCGGCGCTCGCAAGGTTGGGGCTGGCGGCTTCGGCCGCGGCGATGAGTTCGACCAGCAGCGGGTCGTCGAGCTGGCGCCACCAGTCGGCCAGCGATGCGAGCGAGCCGCCGTGGGGCAAGGGCGCATTCCATTGCGCGGGAAACGGCGCCTGGACCGTGGCCGGCGGGCGCGTCAGGCCGCAGCCCGCGAGGCCCAGGCCCAGCGGGAGGCAGAGGGTGGCGATCAGTCGGAGTCGTCTCATGGCTTCTTTCTCGCGGCGCGCGCGGGCGCGGTTTTCTCGTCGTCGGCCAGGGCCTCGCGGCGCGCGGCTTCGGCCTGCACGAGCGCCATGGCGTAAACGGTGAGGCGGGCGGCCCAGGTGTCGATGCTGCGCGGCGTGCGCAGCAGCGAGGGGCGCACGGCCTCGATGAAATCCTGGTTCACGTAGAGCTGCATCGACAGCCCCGTGATCGCGAAGGTCAGGCGGTGGATGTCGTCGTCGGCGCGCTCCAGCTTCAGGTGGCGGCACAGCACCTCGGCAATGGCCCGGTGCGGGCCCTTGATGTCGCGCTCGATCTCCTTGGCCCACTGGCTCGTGGGCTCCAGCATCTCGCGCATGTGCAGCTGGATGCATTGCCGCACGATCTCGCCCTGCTTGAGCGGCTCGATCACCGAGGTGAAGCAGGTGCGCAGCGCCTCTTCGAGCGTGAGGTCGGGCGTGTGGAACAGCGCCACCAGGTCGTCGGAGTCGCCGCCCATCGGCTCGGTGAAACAGGCGCCGTACAGGCCGTTCTTGTCGCTGAAGTAGTAGCTGATGGCCGAGATGTTGACCCCGGCTTCGCGGGCGATCTCGCGCGTGGAGGTCTTGGCGAACCCCTTCTGCGCAAAGAGCCGCAGCGCGGTGTGCAGGAGGCGATGGCGTGCCTCGGCGCCGTCGGCGCGCGGCGCTCGGCGCGGCGTGGCAGTGATGGGGTCCCTCGCGTTCATGCCCGGCATTAGACCATGCGGGAAATCAAACGATTGATTTACTTAAGCATTACTGAAGGCTTTTGTCTTCGACCGGATCGAGGGCATTTCCGGTGCGCCACCGAGGTCCGGTTGGCCGCGGTTCGCTGCACAGTACGATCCGCCCATGCCCGCCGCACCAGCCGCTCCTTTCGCCTTGCCCCCTGCATTGCCCCTCGATGCCGAGGGCATCCTCGCGCTCGCCGCGCGCTCGATGTTCCATTTGTTCTCCAGCATCAGCCAGGGCATGTTCCTGGTGGACAGCAGCGGACGCATCGTGTGGGTCAACGAGGGCTACCGGCGCTTTTTGCCGGCACTGGGCTTCTCCTCCATCGACCAGTTCCAGGGCCACATGGTCGAGGACGTGATCCCCAACACGCAGATGCGGCGCGTGCTCGAGACCGGCGAGCCGATCCTGGTGGACCTGTTGACCAACAAGGCGGGCACCTTCGTGGTCAGCCGCATTCCGCTGCGCGCGGAGAGCGATGGCCCCGAGGGCGGCGCGGGCGACGTGATCGGTGCCATCGGCATCGTGCTGTTCGACCAGCCCGAGACCACGCTGCAGCCGCTCATCAGCAAGTTCGCGCTGCTGCAGCGCGACCTCGACGATGCGCGGCGAGAGCTTGCGAGCCAGCGCAACAACCCGCTGTACCAGCATGCGCCCGACGGTCAGCGACGCTCCAAATACACCTTCGCGAGCTTCATCGGCAGCAGTCCGGCTGCGGTCGAGGTGAAGCGCCATGCGCGCCGCGCGGCGCAGTCGACCAGCCCGGTGCTGCTGCTGGGCGAAACGGGCACCGGCAAGGAACTGCTCGCGCATGCGATCCATGCGTCGTCAGCGCGCGCCAAGGGCATGTTCGTCAGCGTCAACATCGCGGCCGTGCCCGACACGCTGCTCGAAGCCGAGTTCTTCGGCTTCGCGCCCGGCGCCTTCACCGGCGCCGACAGGCGAGGGCGCGAAGGCAAGTTCAAGCTGGCCGACGGCGGCAGCCTCTTCCTCGACGAAATCGGCGACATGCCGCTCGGCCTGCAGGCCAAGCTGCTGCGCGCATTGCAGGAGGGCGAGATCGAACCGCTCGGCTCCAACAAGCTCGTGCCCTTCGATGCGCGCGTGATCGCCGCCACCTCGCGCGACCTGCCCGAACTGGTGCGCCGCGGCCTGTTTCGCGAAGACCTCTATTACCGCCTCAACGTGCTGCCGCTGCGCGTGCCGCCGCTGCGCGAACGGCGCAGCGACATCCCCGCGCTCGTCGAGGCGCTCGGCGAAGACATGGCGCTGCGCAGTGGCGAGGCGCCGCCCGAACTCACGCCCGATGCGCTCGCGCTGCTCGCGGGCCAGCACTGGCGCGGCAACATCCGCGAATTGCGCAACGTGCTGGAGCAGGTGACCATGCGCAGCGATTCGCAGCGCATCGATGCCGTGCAGCTCGAACGCATCCTGCGGGAAGCCGGGCTGGATCAGATCGAGCTGCCCGATCTGTCGCACGTGGGCGGCGATGAAGAAGCGGCGCTGCTGCGGCCGCTGGCGCAGCAGGTGGCCGAACTGGAGCAGAGGGCGATTGCCGCCGCAATGGCATCGACGGGCGGCAACAAGCTTGCGACGTCTCGGCTGCTGGGCATTTCGCGCGCCACCTTGTACGAGCGCATGACGAATCAGGGGCGGTCATGAGCGTCCAAGCCCTGCGCTCCACCTTCGGCCCCAACTGCCACTGGTGCGGCCTTCCCGTGGATTTCGATGAGCCGCACGGCCGGCCCGAATCCGCGACCATCGAACACCTGATCGACTCCACCCTGGGCGGCGTGCGCACGCAGAAGCATCGCCGCCTTGCCCACGCGATCTGCAACCACACGCGCAATGAATTCCGGATGCAGGCCGAACGCGAATTCCAGCGCTGGATCGCAGAGCGCAAAGCTCTTGGTAAACCCTGACTGATAAAAAGACAGTTGCCTGAAATAAATACACAACAAGTGTTCTGAAATCAGGCGCCAAGGGCTTCTTCCCAATGAAGAAACCTTTGTTATCAATGGTTTGGATGCGTGGCACGAACTGTGCAATATTCAGCCATCACTATCAGGAGACATAAAGATGATCCGTCGCCACCTCGTCGCGCTGGCCGCGCTTTCCGCCTGCGCCGCCGCCGCCCCCGCCTGGGCCCAGTCCAACGAAATCCGCATTGCCCACATCTACAGCAAGACCGGTCCGCTGGAGGCCTACGGCAAGCAGACCCAGACCGGTTTCACGATGGGCCTGGACTACGCCACCGGCGGCACGATGATGGTCAACGGCAAGAAGCTCGTGGTCATCGAGAAGGACGACCAGGGCAAGCCCGACCTGGGCAAGTCGCTGCTGGCGGCCGCGTATTCGGACGACAAGGCCGCGCTGGCCGTCGGCCCGACCGCCTCGGGCGTGGCGCTGGCGATGCTGCCGGTGGCCGAGGAATACAAGAAGATCCTGCTGGTCGAGCCGGCAGTGGCCGACTCGATCACCGGCGACAAGTGGAACAAGTACATCTTCCGCACCGGCCGCAACTCGAGCCAGGACGCGATCTCCAATGCAGTGGCTGTCGACAAGGCTGGCGTGACCGTTGCCACGCTCGCGCAGGACAACGCCTTCGGCCGCGACGGCGTGAAGGCCTTCGGCTCGGCGCTCAAGAAGGCCAAGCTCGTGCACGAGGAGTACCTGCCGCCCGCGACCACCGACTTCACCGCCGGTGCGCAGCGCCTGATCGACAAGCTGAAGGACCAGCCGGGCCGCAAGATCATCTGGATCGTCTGGGCCGGCGCGGGCAACCCGTTCAAGATCGTCGACCTCGACCTGAAGCGCTACAACATCGAGATCGCCACCGGCGGCAACATCCTGCCGGCGATGGCTGCGTACAAGGCGCTGCCGGGCATGGAGGGCGCGGCGTACTACTACTTCGGCATCCCGAAGAACCCGGTGAACGAGGCGCTGGTCTCGGCGCACTACAAGCAGTTCAAGTCCCCGCCGGACTTCTTCACGGCCGGCGGTTTCTCGGCCGCGATGGCGGTGGTGACGGCGCTCAAGAAAACCAATGGCGACACCAACACCAACAAGCTCATCAGCACCATGGAAGGCATGAGCTTCGACACGCCCAAGGGCAAGATGACCTTCCGCAAGGAAGACCACCAGGCGATGCAGTCGATGTACCACTTCAAGATCAAGGTCGACCCGGCGTTCGCCTGGGGCGTGCCGGAATTGGTCCACGAGATCAAGCCCGAAGAGATGGACATTCCGATCAAGAACAAGCGCTGATCGACACGGCGCCGATCACGCCCCTGATCCCATGACTCCGTGCGGCGCGCAAGCAAGCGCCGCTCCCATTTCGCCCCGGATGGCCGCCGGGCGAAGCGCCAGCCTGCGTCCGCGCACGCTGTCGTGTTTCCACGGCCGATTCGTCAGTCTGCAAGCAAGCGTTCGATACCCACAACATTAGGAGACAGCGATGCAAGCGATGAGAAGGAACTGGAAGGGACTGGCCGCGGCTGCGGCAATGACGGTGGCGGCGCATGCCGCGATGGCGGCGGTGCCGCTGCCCGCGCTCAACGCCAACCCGGCGGAGGTGAGCGTGTCGGGCCTCTCGGCCGGCGGCTTCATGGCGGTGCAACTGCACGTGGCCTACTCGGCCACCTTCAAACGCGGCGCGGGCGTGGTTGCCGGCGGCCCGTACTACTGCGCCGAAGGCTCGGTGCTCAATGCCACGGGGCGCTGCATGACCCACAGCACCAGCATCCCGGTGTCCACGCTCGTAAGCACCACCAACAGCTGGGCGGCGAGCGGCGCGATCGACCCGGTGTCGAACATGACCGGCTCGAAGGTCTACCTGTTCTCCGGCACCTCGGACAACACCGTCAAGCAGGCGGTGATGAACGACCTGAAGACCTACTACCAGAGCTTCGTGCCGGTCGCCAACACGGTCTACAAGAACAACCTGGGCGCCGGCCACGCGATGGTCACCGACGACTACGGCGGCGCCTGCGGCACCACCGCCTCGCCCTACATCAACAACTGCGGCTTCGACCTCGCGGGCGAGATCCTCACGCACCTGTACGGCCCGCTGAATCCGCGCAACAACGGCACGCTGGGCGGCACCTTCACCGAGTTCAACCAGTCGGAGTTCATCACCGGCCACGGCGCAGCCGCCACCGGATGGATCTACGTGCCGCAGGCCTGCACCACCGCCTCGTGCCGCGTGCACCTGGTGCTGCACGGCTGCAAGCAGAACTACACCGACGTGAGCGACCAGTACGTCAAGAAGACCGGGTACAACCGCTGGGCCGACACCAACAACATCGTGCTGATCTACCCGCAGACCAGCACCGCGGCCACCAACAGCTGCTGGGACTGGTGGGGCTACGACAACGCGAACTACGCGAAGAAGTCGGGCCCGCAGATGGCGGCGATGAAGGCCATGGTCGACCGCGTGACCGGCTCGGGCGGTGGCTCGTCGCTGCCGGCGCCTACCGGCGTGGGCACTTCGGGCGCAACCGCCAGCAGCATGGTGATCGGCTGGGCGGGCGTCTCGGGTGCCACGGGCTACAACGTGTACCGCGGCGGCAGCAAGGTCAACGCCGCGCCTGTGGCCGGCACCAACTACACCGACACGGGCCTCGCCGCATCCACCACCTACAGCTGGACCGTGGCGGCGCTGGACGCGAGCAACGCGCAGGGCGCGATGTCGACGGCGGCCACCGGCACCACCACCTCGGGCGGCACTGGCGGCACCTGCTACACCGCGAGCAACTACACCCACACGATGGCCGGGCGTGCCTACGCGCTGTATGGCCTGACCTATGCCTACGGCTCGGGGCAGTCGATGGGTCTTTGGAACATCTACGTGACGACCACGCTGAAGCAGACCGGCCCGGGCTACTACGTGGTCGGCACCTGTTGAGCGGCACTTTTTTCTTTTTTCGCAATGACCAACGATGCTTGAGACCCGAGAACTGACCATCCGCTTCGGAGGTCACGTGGCCGTCAACAGCGTGAGCTGCGCTTTCGCGCCGGGCACGCTGACGGCCATCGTCGGCCCCAACGGGGCGGGCAAGACCACCTACTTCAACCTGATCTCGGGCCAGCTCAAGGCGAGCGCCGGCACGGTGTCGCTCGACGGGCAATCGCTCTCGGGCATGTCGCCGTCCGCGCGCACGCATGCGGGGCTGGGGCGGGCCTTCCAGCTCACCAACCTGTTTCCCAACCTCACGGTGCTGGAGAACGTGCGGCTGGCGGTGCAGGCCACGCGCGAGGGCGCGCACCGGCGGGGCCTGAACCTCTGGAGCATCTGGAGCGATCACAAGGCGCTGACCGAGCGCGCGGACCAGATCCTCGCGGACGTGGCGCTGAAGTCGCGCGAGCACGCCACGGTCGCGAGCCTGCCGCACGGCGACCAGCGCAAGCTGGAGGTGGCGTTGCTCATGGCGCTGGAGCCCAAGGTCTTCATGTTCGACGAACCCACGGCCGGCATGAACGCGGCCGAGGCGCCGGTCATCCTCGACCTGATCCGCAAGCTCAAGCAGGACAAGACCAAGACCATCCTGCTGGTCGAGCACAAGATGGACGTGGTGCGCGAACTCGCGGACCGGATCATCGTGCTGCACAACGGCACGCTGGTGGCCGATGGCGAGCCGGCGGAGGTGATTGCCTCGCCGGTGGTGCAGGAGGCCTATTTGGGCATTGCGAAGGAGGTGGCCGCATGAAGACGACCCCGATGAATTTCTCCCTCCCCTCCCGGGGGAGGGCAGGGGTGGGGGCTCGCGGCCTTCACCTCGCCGCAGCCTTGCAAGCGCCGCTTGCCCCCATCCCAGCCTTCCCCCGGAAGGGGAAGGAGCAAAGCCGATGACTGCTCTGAATCTTCTGACCCTCGAAGGCGTGCAGACGCACATCGGGGCGTATCACATCCTCCACGGCGTGGACCTCGCCGTGCCCCGCGGCCAGCTCACCATGCTGCTGGGCCGCAACGGCGCGGGCAAGACGACCACGCTGCGAACCATCATGGGCCTGTGGCATGCATCGAAAGGCAGGGTGCGCTTCGGCGACAAGGACATCACCGCGATGCAGACGCCGCAGATCGCGGGCCTGGGCATCGCCTACGTGCCCGAGAACATGGGCATCTTCTCCGACCTCACGGTCAAGGAGAACATGCTGCTCGCCGCACGCGGCGCGAAGAATGCCGGACAGATCGACGACACGCGCCTGAAGTGGATCTTCAAGCTCTTCCCCGCGGTCGAGAAGTTCTGGAACCACCCGGCGGGCAAGCTCTCGGGCGGGCAGAAGCAGATGCTCGCCGTCTCGCGCGCCATCGTCGAGCCGCGCGAGCTGCTGCTGATCGACGAGCCCAGCAAGGGCCTCGCGCCCGTGATGATCAACAACATGATCGACGCCTTCGCCGAACTCAAGCGCAGCGGCGTGACGATCCTGCTGGTGGAGCAGAACATCAACTTCGCGCAGCGCCTGGGCGACAACGTCGCGGTGATGGACAACGGCCGCGTGGTGCACAGCGGCTCGATGGCGGCGTTTTCTGCCGATGCGCAATTGCAGCAATCGCTGCTTGGACTGGCTCTATGAACTACTCGACGTTTTTCTCCCTCCCCTTCCGGGGGAGGGTCGGGGTGGGGGCTCGCGGCCTTCGAACCACAGCAACCTTGCAAGCGCCGCTTGCCCCCATCCCAGCCTTCCCCCGGAAGGGGAAGGAGCCAAAGCAAGAGGGCGCGCGCTCATGACCAAGATCGACTTCGACTGGAAGCCGCTGCTTCTCGCTCCCGTCCTCGCACTCGTCGCGCTGCCACTCACCGGCTCCTTCTCGACCTGGCTCACGCTCACGGTCGCGGGCCTGGCGATGGGCATGATCATCTTCATCATCGCCTCGGGCCTCACGCTGGTGTTCGGCCTTATGGACGTGCTGAACTTCGGCCATGGCGTGTTCATCGCGCTCGGCGCCTTCGTGGCGAGCAGCGTGCTCGGCCTCATGGGCGACTGGACCGGCTCGCAGGAACTGTGGCGCAACCTCGTCGCGGTGTTCCCCGCGATGCTGGTCGCGATGGCGGTGGCCGGTGCCGTGGGCTTCGCCTTCGAGCGCTTCATCGTGCGGCCGGTGTACGGCCAGCACCTCAAGCAGATCCTCATCACCATGGGCGGCATGATCATCGGCGAGGAGCTCATCAAGGTGATCTGGGGCCCGGCGCAGGTGCCGCTGCCGTTGCCCGAGGCGCTGCGCGGCTCGCTGCTGATAGGCGATGCGGCCATCAGCAAGTACCGGCTGCTCGCGGTGGCCGTGGGCGTGGTGGTGTTCGGCGTTCTCGCATGGACGCTCGGCCGCACGAAGATCGGCCTCCTGATCCGCGCCGGCGTGCAGGACCGCGAGATGGTCGAGTCGCTCGGCTACCGCATCGGCCGGCTCTTCGTTGGCGTGTTCGTGGTGGGCAGCGCGCTCGCGGGCCTGGGCGGGGTGATGTGGGGCCTCTTTCAGCAGAACCTGGTGCCGCAGATGGGCGCGCAGGTCAATGTGCTGATCTTCATCGTGATCATCATCGGCGGGCTGGGCTCGACGGGCGGGGCGCTCATCGGCGCGCTGCTCGTGGGCCTCATGACCAACTACATCGGCTTCCTGCTGCCCACGCTCACGCAGTTCGCGAGCATCTTCCTGATGGTGGCGGTGCTGCTGTGGCGTCCCCAAGGCGTGTACCCCGTGGCGAACCGTTGAGAAAGAAGACGCCATGTTCCTGAAACGACTTCTCTCCAACGACATGCCGCGCAGCCGCTTGCTGGCGTTGCTGCTCGTGGCGCTGTTCCTCGCACTGGCCTTCGCGCCGTTCATCTTCCCGGGCGTGAAGGCGCTCAGCGTCGCGGCCAAGATCCTGGTGTTCGTGGTGCTGGTCGCGAGCTTCGATCTGCTGCTGGGCTACACCGGCATCGTGAGTTTTGCGCACACGATGTTCTTCGGCATCGGTGCCTATGGCATCGCGATTTCCGCTTCGCGGCTCGGGCCCAACTGGGGCGCGGTGCTCGTGGGGCTGGGCGCATCGCTGGCGATCTCGCTGGTGCTCTCGTTCGCCATCGGCTTGTTCTCGCTGCGGGTGCGCGCGATCTTCTTCGCGATGATCACGCTGGCCGTGGCCTCGGCGTTCCAGACGCTGGCCTCGCAGCTGTCGGACTTCACCGGCGGCGAAGACGGTCTGACCTTCAAGCTGCCCGAGCTGATCTCGCCGAGCTTCGAATTCTCCGAAGAGCCTTTCCTCGGCGTCTCGCTCGATGGCCGGCTGCTCTGCTACTACCTGCTGTTCGTCGCCGCCGTGGTGCTGGTGCTCGCGCTGCTGCGCATCGTGAACTCGCCCTTCGGCCGCGTGCTGCAGGCGATCCGCGAGAACGAGTTCCGCGCCGAGGCCATCGGCTACCGCGTGGTGGTGTACCGCACGACGGCCGCCGTGCTGTCGGCGTTGTTCGCCACGCTGGCCGGCGCCATGCTCGCGATCTGGCTGCGCTACAACGGACCCGACACCTCGCTGAGCTTCGAGATCATGATCGACGTGCTCCTGATCGTGGTGATCGGCGGCATGGGCACCATCTACGGCGCGGCCATCGGCGCGGTGCTGTTCGTGGTGGCGCAAAGCTATCTGCAAGACCTGCTGCGACTGGGCAGCGAGGCCGCGAGCGGCCTGCCGTGGCTCGCGGCGCTGCTGTCGCCCGACCGTTGGCTGCTGTGGCTGGGCGTGCTGTTCGTGCTCTCGGTGTATTACTTTCCGACCGGCATCGTCGGCAAGCTGCGGGCGAGGGCGGCGCGATGAGCGACAACAACTTCATGACGCCGCTGTCGCGCTACGCGCAGCTCGCGGGCCGCGAAATCCACTGGCTCGAATGGGGCGCGCCCGATGCGCCGGTGGTCATTGCGTGGCACGGCCTTGCGCGCACCAGCCGCGACATGGACGAACTCGCGCAGCACTTCGCAGCGCGCGGCTTTCGCGTGATCTGCCCCGATACCATCGGCCGCGGCCTCAGCCAATGGAGCCCGCTGCCCGACGAGGAATACCAGCTCTCTTTTTACGCAAAGCTTGCGAACGCGCTGTGCGACGAGCTGCGCCTGGGCCGTGTGCATTGGGTCGGCACCTCGATGGGCGGCGCCATCGGCACGGTCTGCGCGTCGGGCCTGTTCGAGCCGCGCATGAAGGCGCGCATCGCCAGCCTCACGCTCAACGACAACGCGCCGCAGCTTGCGCAGGCCGCCATCGAGCGCATCCGCGCCTATGCGGGCCAGCCGCCATCGTTCGATACGGTGGCGGAGCTGGAGGTGTTCTTCCGCACCGTCTACAAGCCCTACGGCTGGCTCAGCGATGCGCAGTGGCGCCGCCTGACCGAAAGCTCCACCCGCCGCTTGCCCGACGGCCGGGTGACGCCGCACTACGACCCGGCGATGGTCCAGCAGTTCAGCGCGCACGACAACGACTACCTGATCTGGCCGCACTACGACCTGATCGACGTGCCAGTGCTGTGCCTGCGCGGTGCCGACTCAGACCTGGTGCTGCCCGAGGCGGTGGAGGAGATGCGGCGCCGGGGCCCGGGGGCGGCCGGGATGCTGCAGGTCATCGAAATCCAGGGGTGCGGTCACGCGCCCGCGCTGAACGTGCCTGAACAACTGGAGCCCATCGAAGGGTTTATTCGGGCGGCCGGTCGTTGAATGGGCGGCGGCAGCACAATCGCCGCCGACCTCAACCACAACAAGGCTCACCTCACCATGTCGCTCTCGCTGTACGACCTGTCCGTCCCGGTCTTCACCCGCGGACTCGGCCAACTGATTCACCTGTTCGACAAGAGCCTGGCCCACGCCAAGGCCAACGGCATCGACACCGCCACGCTGGTCGATGCACGGCTCGCGCCCGACATGCTCACGCTGGTGGGCCAAGTCCAGCGCGCAAGCGATGCATCCAAGCTCGGCGTGGCGCGCATCGCGGGCATCACGGCGCCCAGCTTTCCCGATGAAGAAAAGACGTGGGACGACCTGCTTGCCCGCATTGCCAAGACGCAGGACTTCCTGGCGACCGTGGACCGCGCGCTGATCGACGGCCAGGAAGAACGTCCCGTGACCATCAAGTCGCGCGAAGGCGAGGTGACCTTCCCCGCGCAGCGCTACCTGCTGCAGTTCGCGCTGCCCAATTTCTTCTTCCACGTGACCACGGCCTACGGCGTGCTGCGCCACAGCGGCATGCCGATCGGCAAGCTGGACTACCTCGGCAAATACTGAGCACCAGCTATCGCGTCGGCCACCCCGCGAGATTGCGTTCGGCGATGCCCGCGAGCGCGGTGATCCACGCGGGGCTGTCGTTCAGGCAGGGGATGTAGCTGAAGGCCTGGCCGCCCGCATGCAGGAAGGCTTCGCGGCCTTCCATGGCGATTTCCTCCAGCGTCTCGAGGCAGTCGGCCGGGAAGCCCGGGCACACAACGTCCACGCGCTTGATGCCGCTCGCGCCGAGCTCGCGCAGCGTCGGCTCGGTGTAGGGCTCGAGCCACTTGGCGCGGCCGAAGCGCGACTGGAAAGTGACGCGGTGCTGCGCCGCCGAAAGGCCGAGCCGCGCCGCGAGCAGGCGCGCGGTTTCGAGGCACTGCGCCTGGTATGGATCGCCGAGCGCGATGTTGCGCGCCGGGATGCCGTGAAAGCTCATTAGCAGCACCTCGCCGCGGCCTTCAGTTTTCCAGTGGCGCTCGATGCCTTGCGCGAGCGCATCGATGTAGCCGGGGTCGCGGTGGTACTCGTTGACGAAGCGGAATTCGGGAATGCGCCGCTGCTTGCGGCTCCAGTCATTCACCGCATCGATCACGCTGGCCGTGGTGGTGGCCGAGTACTGCGGATAAGCCTGCAGCACCAGCACCCGCGTGACGCCTTCGGCCTGCAGTGCATCGAGGCGCGAGGCAATCGATGGGTTGGCATAACGCATCGCGTCGCGCACGGTGACGCGGTGGCCGCGTTCGCCGAGCCAGCCGGCCAGGAGCGTCGCCTGCTTCTGCGTCCACACCTTGAGCGGCGAGCCTTCGGCCATCCAGATGCTCGCGTACTTGGCGGCTGACTTGGCAGGCCGCACGCGCAGGATGATGCCGTGCAGGATCAGCGCCCAGATCACCTTGGGAATCTCGACGACGCGCGGGTCGCCCAGGAAATCGGCGAGATAGGGGCGAACGGCGGCGGCGGTGGCGGCATCGGGGGAGCCCAGGTTGCACCACAGCACGGCGGTGCGGTCATTGGGCGAGCTGTAGCTCATCGTGGAATGGGGCATGCGATATTCTCAGGCATGACCTCCGCCCCCACAGCGCCTGCGAACGCCGCGCCGCTCGACGTCCAACGCATTTCCGCGATCTCGCTCGACCTCGACGACACCCTCTGGCCCATCTGGCCGACCATCGAACGCGCCGAGGCCGTGCTGCAGGAATGGCTGTTGCGCGAGGCGCCCAAGACGGCCTCGTTGCTGCTCACGCCCGGCATCCTGCGCGAGCTGCGCGAAGCCACCGAGAAGGAGCGCTCGGACCTCGCGCACGACTTGAGCGCGCTGCGCCGCGAGTCGATCCGCACCGCGCTGAAGCGCTCCGGCGAAGACCCGGCACTGGCCGATCCCGCCTTCGACGCCTTCTTCGCCGAACGCCAGCGCGTGACGCTTTATGACGATGCGCTGCCCGCGCTCAAGTGGCTCAGCGAGCGCTATCCGCTGGTCGCCGTGTCGAACGGCAATGCCGACATCCACCAGACCGGCGTGGGCCGGTGGTTCCGCACCGCTTTCAATGCACGCGCCTTCGGCAGCGGCAAGCCGCATGCGCCGATCTTCCGCGCCGCCGCGGCCTCGGTCGGCCTCTTGCCCAAGGACGTGCTGCACGTGGGCGATGACGCCGAGCTCGACGTGGTCGGTGCGCTCAACGCCGGCATGCAGGCCGCATGGCTGGTGCGCGATGAGCGCCCCTGGGTGCATGGCGCGCGGCCGCAGCTGATCGTGCCGAACCTGCACGCGCTGTGCGTGGCGCTCGGCGCCTGAGCCTTATTCGAAGACCGGGCGGAAGAAGCTGCGCTCGTAGCTGAGGAAGCAGCGCGTGTCCTGCGCGTACTTGAAGGCGGCCTGGCATTCGGGGTCTTGCATCGAATCGGCGCGGTACTTTTCGTAGGCGGCCAGGCTCGGAAAACTGAACATCGCCAGCGCGACATCGTTCGCGCCTTCCGACGGCAGGAAGTAGCCGTGGTGCTTGCCGCCGAACTTCTCGACCAGCGGAATCCAGAGCTTGCCGTAGTGCTCGAATTCCTTGAGCTTGTAGGCATCGACGATGTAGCGCAGGTAGCAGGTGACCATGTCTTTGTTCCGGAGGTGAGGGGTAATCGGGCCTGCCCCGGCGGGCAGCAGGCCGTCGGACTATAGTTTCCCGCGACCCCGTCTCATCCCTTGTCCACCTTTCGCGCAGGAACTCCGAAAGTGCACCTCTCCAACTGGCTCATCTTCTGCGGCGTGACGCTGCTTGTCGCCTTCACCCCCGGTCCGGCCGTGCTGCTCGCGGTGTCGAACTCGATCTCCGTGGGCCCGCGACGCGCGATGATCAGTTCACTCGGCAATGCGGTGGGCCTGTTCATGGTGTCGGCGGCCGCGATGGCGGGTCTGGGCGTGGTACTGACGACCTCGGCCTCCGCGTTCATGGTGCTGAAGGTGGCGGGCGCGGCGTACCTGATCTATCTGGGCGTCAAGCAGTGGCGCAACCGGGCCAGCGTGTTCTCCGACCTGGCCGCGCCCGGAACGCCGGCCGCACCGCGCGCCGCGTGGCGGCTCTTCGGCAACGGCGTGACGGTCGCGCTCACCAACCCCAAGGGCATCCTGTTTTTCTCGGCGCTGTTCCCGCAGTTCTTGACGCACGACGCGCCGATCCTCGGACAGTTCGCGGTGCTCACGGCCACCTTCGCCGCGGGCTCGGTGCTGTCGCATGCGTTCTATGTGCTGCTCGCGCGGATGCTGAAGAAGCAGCTGTCCGATCCGCGCCGGTCGAAGCTTTTCAACCGCGTGTCCGGCGGCGCCTTCGTGCTGCTGGGTTTGAGCTTGCTGCGCCTGCCCAACAAGGCGGCCTGATCAATCAGTCCAGCGCGAATTGCTCGCGCAACGCGGCGCAGAAGTCCGCGGTGCCGCTGAGTGAGAAGGTGATGGTGGTGAAGCGCGTGTCCTCGCGCGTTTCCTGCAGGTCACAGTCCCAGATCGCGCCTTCATCCAGCGCGCCGCGCGCATTCGGAAAGGTGGCTTCCGCCCAGGCGAGTACCTGTTCGATCTCGGCATGCACCTCGGGCGTCTTTTCCGGCGAAGTCGAAGCCATGGCATCGAAGGTGCCGTGGCCTTCGGTGTCTTCGCTGTAGTCGAAGTCGAGGTAGCGCAGTTCTGTCATGTCGTGGTCGATGCTCTGGCGGCTGCCAGTCCGCTGAGCACTGCGCCTTCGAGCGTCGCGGGGTAGGGGCCTTCGGTGTAGTCGCCGCAGGCCTGCAGGCCGGGCGCGATGCGCATCGGCGGCCGTGCGAGCGCGGGCGTGCAGGCGAAGGTGGCGCGCTTCTCGACGACGGTCTGAATGATCTCCAGCGAGGTCTGGCCCAACTGCGTCGCGGCTTGCGCGATCACTTGCTGTTCCAGCACTTCGCGCGATGCTTCGTTGGCACTGATGACCAGCGCGAGCACGCCTTCAGGACCGCCGAGCTGGGCGCGGTCGAACACGAACTGTGCGGGCGCCGTGGCCGGATCGCTGCGCAATGCCAGCATCGGTTCCGCCAGCTTCGAGGCGCCGCGCACATAGACCGTGGCGATGGCTTCGAAGCGCAATGCCTCGGTGGTCTCGCACCAGCGATCGGCCGGCAAGCCCGATGCACGAACGAGCCGCGCGGCATCCCAGGGTGCGCAGGCCAGGATGACTTGGTCGAAGGTTTCGTCGTCGACGCGCCACTGCCCGGCTTCAGGTGCGATGGCTCGCACGCGCGTGCCGATGCGCAGCGTCGCATCGTGCTTCGTCAGCCATGCCATCGCGGCATCCGGGAACAGTGCGCCGAGGTCCACACGCGGCAGCAGCAGGTCCGCGCCACCGCTGCCGCTGAAGAGCGCGTCGTGCAGCACGCGCAGGAACACTTCGCCGCTTGACTGGAGCACCGGCGTGTTGAGCGCCGAGACGCACAGCGGCTCGATCAGCTCCTGCATCACGCGCGGCGTGAGGCCGGTGCAGAGGGCAGCCACCGTGGTGTCGGGCGCGCAGCGGAATCCGCCTAGGCGCCATCCGATGGCGGTGCGCAGCAGCGAGGACTTGTCGCGCCACGTCCAGCCGCGCGCCGTGAAGATGCCCGCCAGCAGATCGAATGGCGCGGGAAGCTGCGGCAGCTTGAGCCCGCCGCCATCTGCGAATCGCAATGAAAGCGGCGTGCGATGCAGCGCTTTCTCGACATCGACGCCGACTTCGCCCATCAGCTTCAGCGTGGCCGTGTAGGCGCCGATGAGGATGTGCTGCCCGTTGTCCAGCGCCATCCCGTGCATGTGGTCGACGCGTCGCGCGCGCCCGCCCGGCATGTGCGCGGCCTCGAACAGCGTGACCGCATGGCCGAGCCGCGTGGCCTCGACCGCACAGGCGAGGCCGGCCCAGCCGGCGCCGATGACGGCTGTCTTCAAATCCGCCCCAGGGCCTGGACTTTCCACGCGAGCCAGAATTTGCGCACCGGCGTCAGGCTTACCCGCTGGTTCAGCACCTGGAAGTCGTCGCGCTCGATCTCGCGCAGCAGCGTGCGGTAGATGCTGGCCATCATCAGGCCGGGCTTCTGCGTGCGACGGTCGGCCACCGGCAGCAGGGCGAGCGCTTCGTCGTAGGCGGCATGCGCGCGCTGCGCCTGGAATTTCATGACCGCCACGAAGCGGTCCGAGTGCACGCGGTTGAGGATCTCGTGCGCCTTCACGTCGAACTGCTGCAGCTCGTTGACCGGCAGGTAGATGCGGCCGCGCAAGGCGTCTTCGCCCACGTCGCGCAGGATGTTCGTGAGCTGCAGCGCCAGCCCGAGCTTGTGGGCATAGGCGGTGGTCTGCGGATCGGTCTGGCCGAAGATGCGCGCCGCGACTTCGCCCACCACGCCGGCCACGAGGTGGCAGTAGCGCGCGAGGCCGGGGAAGTCGAGGTAGCGGGTCTGGTCCAGGTCCATCTGGCAGCCGTCGATCACTTCGAGCAACTGGCGCGCCTCGATGCCATAGGCCGCGGCGTGCGGCATCAGCGCCAGCATCACCGGATGCCGCGGCGTGCCCGCGAAGGCCTGGGCGACTTCGGTGCGCCACCAGGCGAGCTTGGTGGCGGCCACGCCGGGGTCGGTGACCTCATCGACCACATCGTCGACCTCGCGGCAGAAGGCATAGAAGGCCGTGATCGCGGCGCGGCGCGGCTTGGGCAGGAACAGGAAGGCGTAATAGAAACTGCTGCCCGAGGCGGCGGCCTTGTCTTGCACGTATTGCTCGGGATTCATCGGGGAGGCGCTGCTTTCATGGGGCGCCATTGTCTCCGCATCCGCAGCGTCTTCCAGAGCAGGACGGGCGCATCGGCCTTGCCGATGATGGGGCGCTGGGAGAAGGTGTCGAAGCCCAGGTCGGTGATCTTGTCGAGGATGCGCAGGCCTCCTTGCACGACCAGGCGCAGCTCCCAGCCCGCGCGGCCCGGCAGGCGATGCACCAGCGGCGCGCCTTCCTCCATGAGTTCGCGGGCCCAGAAGGACACGACCGAAACCAGGTTGATGGCTTCCTGCGGCGGTGGCGCGGCCGACAACGGCTCGAACACCTTGAAGTGCTCGCGCGTGAGCCCGCGCCGGGCGCAGTCGGTCAGCGGGAAATAGAAGCGGCCGCGCGGCAGGTCCACGCTGGGGTCTTGCCAGAAGTTGATGAGCTGCAGCGCGCTGCAGATGGCGTCGCTCTGCGCCAGGGCTTGGGCGTCGTGCACGCCGTAGAGGTGCAGCAGCAGCCGCCCGACCGGGTTGGCCGAGCGGCGGCAGTAGTCGAGCAGCTCGGCCCGGTCGGCGTAGGTGCCGTGGTCGCGGGTCTTCTCGATGTCCTGCGTGAAGGCGCTCAGCAGGTCGGCCAGCAGGTCTTCGGGCAGGCCGTACTGCGCGATGCTGTGGGCCAGCGGGCCGAACACATGCGGCCAGCGCGACGTGGCGAGCGCCTTGCCCTGTGCCGCGGCGGCGAGTTCGTCGCGGTAGGCGCGCAACTCGGCCAGGCGCTGGTCGGGCGACGCATCGCCTTCATCGGCAATGTCGTCGGCGGTGCGCGCAAAGTGGTAGATCGCGGCAATCGGCGCACGCAGGTGCGGCGGGCAGAGCCATGACGCGACCGGGAAGTTTTCGTAATGTGCCGGCGGCGCGGCTTGGTGGGGAGTGGCGGACACGCCACGATTGTCCGCGACGCGATGTCCCCGGCACTATGCTCGGTGCGTTGCCACTTTGAACAGCTCGCCCATGAACGCACCGGCCCCGGCCTCCACGGCCCAGATTCCAGCGCAAGGCGGAGCAGGGCATCCGGCGGGGCCCGGATTGATGATCGCGGCGCTGGGCGTCGTCTTCGGCGACATCGGCACCTCGCCGCTCTATGCCTTCAAGGAGACGATGAACCCGGAGCACGGCGTGCCGTTCACGCCCGATGCGGTGCTGGGGCTGCTCTCGCTGATCTTCTGGGGCCTGATGTTCGTGGTGACGCTGAAGTACGTGGTGTTCGTGCTGCGCGCCGACCATGACGGCGAGGGCGGCATCCTCGCGCTGCAGGCGCTCGCACGCAGCGCGGTCGCCGGGCCGAAGACCAAACCCTGGGTGTGGAACGTGATCGGCCTGCTGGGCCTGGTGGGCGCGGCCATGTTCTATGGCGACAGCCTGATCACGCCGGCGATCTCGGTGCTCTCGGCGGTCGAGGGTCTGGAGGTGCAGGCGCCGGTGCTGCAACGGGCGGTGATCCCGATCACGATCGTCATCCTGGTGGCGCTCTTCATGGTGCAGAAGAAGGGCACCGGTGTGGTCGGCAAGATCTTCGGGCCGGTGATGCTGCTGTGGTTCATCGTGCTGGCCGCGGCGGGGCTCTGGCAGGTGTTGCAGCAGCCGCAGGTGCTGGCGGCGCTCGATCCGCGCCGTGCCTTGGGCTTTCTCGTCGAGCACCGGGCGCAGTCGCTCGCGGTGCTCGGTGCGGTGTTCCTGGCGTTCACCGGCGGCGAGGCGCTCTATGCGGACATGGGGCATTTCGGCGCCAGGCCGATCCGACTCGCATGGATCTTCATCGCGCTGCCGGGGCTGGTGCTCAACTACTTCGGGCAGGGCGCGCTGGTGCTGGCGAACCCCGCGGCCATCGACAACCCGTTCTTCCGCCTCTTTCCCTCGTGGGGCGTGCTGCCCATGGTGGTGCTGGCCGCGATGGCCACGGTGATCGCCTCGCAGGCCGTGATCTCCGGCGCCTTCTCGCTCACCGCGCACGCGATGCGCATGGGCTACCTGCCGCGCATGCGGGTTGTGCAGACCTCGGGCTCGGCCATCGGGCAGATCTACGTGCCGGCCGTGAACTGGCTGCTGATGGTGGGCGTGCTGCTGCTGGTGCTGGGCTTTCGCAGCTCGGGCGCGCTGTCGGCGGCGTACGGCATCGCGGTGTCGATCACGATGGTGACGACCACGCTGCTCGCGGGCATCGTCGCCTGGGGCCTGTGGAAGTGGAACAAGGTGGCGGTGGTGGTGGGCGTGGTGGCCTTCGCGGTGGTCGACCTGACCTTCGTGCTCGCCAACAGCCTGAAGGTGGCCGACGGCGGCTGGCTCACGCTGGCGGTGGCGGCCGTGGTGATGGTGATCTTCACCACCTGGGCCAAGGGCCGGCGGCTGGGGCTGGAGGCGGCAGCGGCCGAAAGCCTGCCGCTTCGGCCCTTCATCGAATCGCTGGCGCAGCACATGCCGCATCGGGTCAGCGGCACTGCGGTGTTCCTGAACCCCGATGCCACGGCCGTGCCGCATGCGCTGCTGCACAACCTCAAGCACAACCAGGTGCTGCACGAGCAGGTGATCGTGATGCGCGTGCTGCCCTGCGACACGCCGCGTGTCGATGCCCGCATCCGCATCGAGGCAGAGCAGCTGATGGAGGGCATCTGGGTGGTCACCGCCCGCCACGGCTTCATGGAGCGGCCCGACGTGCCCGAATTCATCCGCATCCTGGCCTACCAGAAGACGCTGGCGATCGATTCGATGAAGACCTCGTACTTCGTCTCCCGCGCCTCGGTGGGCGAGGAGAACCTGCCAGGCATGAACCCGGTGCGCCGGGTGCTATTCGGCTGGCTGCAGCGCAATGCGGGGCGGGCTTCGGACTACTTCGAACTGCCGGACAACCGGCTGGTGGAGATGGGTCAGCGGACCTGAAGGGCTGCTGGCGGGCTGTCAACTGACCCGCGGGTCATTGACAGTATTTAACGTTTACCCTAGATTACTAACCGGTGGGTCATTAAAGGCCCGGTTTGTACTTTCTTGGGTGTCTCATGACCGCCTCTGCCGTTTTCCCCCCTGTGCGCAGCGCCTTGTGGCTGCTGATTCCGTCCCTGTTCCTGGCCGGCTGTTCGCCGAAACCAGCGGCCGAGGAGCCCGTGCGAGCGGTGAAGCTGGTGACCGTCGGCACCAGCGACTTCGACGCCCAGCCCGAGTTCTCGGCCCAGGTCCAGGCCCGCGTCGAATCGCGCGTGGGCTTCCGGGTGGCGGGCAAGATCACCCGGCGCCAGGCCGAGCTCGGACAGCACGTGCAGGCCGGCCAGGTGCTGGCCCAGCTCGATCCGCAGGACTACAAGCTCGCCGCCGACGCCGCCCGCGCCCAACAGGCCGCTGCGCTCACCAACCGTGACCTGGCGGCCGCCGACCTGAAGCGCTACCGCGAACTGCGCGAGCAGAACTTCATCAGCGGCGCCGAGCTGGAGCGCCGCGAAACCACCTGGAAGGCCGCCCAGGCGCAGCTCGAACAGGCGCAGGCCCAGTTCTCCTCGCAGGGCAACCAGGCCAACTACACGACGCTCGTTGCCGATGTGGCCGGCGTCATCACCGCCATCGAGGCCGAGCCGGGCCAGGTGGTGCAGGCCGGCACGCCGGTCGTGCGCATTGCACAGGACGGCGCGCGCGACGTGGTGTTCGCGGTGCCCGAAGACCGCGCCCAGGCGATCAAGCCCGGCTCGCCGGTCACGGTGCGTGGCTGGTCCGGCGGCAATGAATTGCAGGGGCAGGTGCGCGAAGTGGCGGCCAGTGCCGACGCCGTCACCAGAACGTATTCGGTCAAGGTCGCCATCGATGCGGCCACCTCGCCCCCGCTGGGCGCCACCGTCTACGCGCGCCCGCAGGCGCTGGCCCATGCCAGCACCGCCGTGATGAAGCTGCCGACCAGCGCGCTGCGCCAGGAAGGCAAAGGCTCAGCGGTGTGGGTGCTCGACAAGTCGACGATGACGGTGCGTTCGCAGACCGTGCAGGTGGCAACGGCCGACGGCAACGAAGCCGTGATCGGTGCCGGCCTCTCGCCAGGAATGATGGTGGTCGCCGCCGGCGTGCACGTGCTCTCGCCGGGCCAGAAGGTCACCATCTACCAGTCCAAGGAGGCGGCCGCGGCCGCCGCCAATGCGAAGGATGTCGTGCAGGCCGTCGAGCCTGTCGCCGCAAACAAGAAGGAGATCGCTGCAGGTGCCGCCAAATGACGGAAGGCGCAGCGAACCCTACCGACAAGCCCGCCGGCTTCAATCTCTCCAAATGGGCGCTGGACCACGCGCCGCTCACGCGCTACCTGATGGTGGTGCTGATGGTGCTGGGCGCCTTCGCCTACTTCCAGCTCGGGCAGGACGAAGACCCGCCGTTCACCTTCCGCGCGATGGTGGTGCGCACCTACTGGCCCGGCGCCACCGCGCAGCAGGTGGCCGAGCAGGTCACCGACAAGCTGGAGCGCACGCTGCAGGAAGCGCCGTACGCCGACAAGATCCGCAGCTACTCGAAGCCAGGCGAGTCGCAGATCATTTTCCAGATCAAGGATTCCTCGAAGGCCGCCGACGTGGCCAACGTCTGGTACACGGTGCGCAAGAAGATCGGCGACATGCGCAACACGCTGCCGCCCGGCGTGCAGGGGCCGTTCTTCAATGACGATTTCGGCGATGTCTATGGTGTGATCTACGCGCTGGAAAGCGAAGGCTTCAGCTACGCCGAACTCAAGACGCTGGCCGACGAAACCCGCCAGCAGTTGCTGCGCGTGAAAGATGTGGCCAAGGTGGACCAATTCGGCGTGCAGGACGAGAAGGTCTATGTCGAAATTTCGCAGAAGCGCCTGGCGCAACTGGGGCTCGACTTCAACGCGGTGCTCGCGCAGCTCGGCTCGCAGAACGCGGTGGAGAGCGCCGGCACGATCCAGTCGCCGCTCGATGTGGTGCAGGTGCGCGTGGCGGGCCAGTTCACCAGCGTCGACCAACTGCGCGAGATGCCGATCCGCGGCACCTCGGGCAACCAGCTGAAGCTGGGCGACATCGCCGAGATCCGCCGCGGCTACATCGATCCGCCGGCCGTCAAGGTGCACCACCAGGGCAAGGAGGTGATTGCGCTGGGCGTCTCCATGGCCAAGGGCGGCGACATCATCGCGCTCGGCAAGGCGCTGAAAGTGGCGACGGCGCAGATCGACCAGCGCCTGCCCATCGGCGTGAAGCTCGCGCAGGTGCAGGACCAGCCGGTGTCGGTGGCCAGCTCGGTGAACGAATTCGTCGGCGTGCTGATCGAGGCCGTGGCCATCGTGCTGGCCGTGAGCATCATCGCGCTCGGCCTGCACAAGGGCGGGCGCTTCGGCTGGTACATCGACGTGCGGCCGGGGCTGGTGGTGGCGATCACCATTCCGCTGGTGCTGGCGGTGACTTTCCTCGCGATGAACTACTTCGGCATCGGGCTGCACAAGATATCGCTGGGGTCGCTGATCATCGCGCTGGGCCTGCTGGTGGACGACGCGATCATCGCGGTCGAGATGATGGTGCGGAAGATGGAGGAGGGCTACGACAAGGTCCGCGCCGCCACCTTCGCCTACGACGTGACGGCCAAGCCGATGCTCACGGGCACGCTCATCACGGCGGCGGGCTTCCTGCCGATCGGCATCGCGAAGTCGGTGACGGGCGAATACACGTTCGCGATCTTCGCGGTGACTGTGATCGCGCTGGTGCTGTCGTGGATCGTCTCGGTGTACTTCGTGCCCTACCTGGGCACGTTGCTGCTCAAGGTGAAGCCGCACGACCCCGATGCGCCGCCGCACGAGCTGTTCGACACGCCCTTCTACAACGGCTTTCGCCATGCGGTGGACTGGTGCGTGCAGCACCGCTGGCTGACCATCGGCGCGACGGTGCTGGTGTTCGCGCTCGGCATCTTCGGCATGGGCAAGGTGCAGCAGCAGTTCTTCCCCGATTCGAGCCGGCCCGAGATCATGGTGGACATCTGGTTCCCCGAAGGCACCTCGTTCGCGGCCAACGAAGAGGTCGCCAAGCGCGTCGAGCAGCGCGTGATGAAGGAAGAGGGCGTCAAGACCGTGAACACCTGGGTCGGCTCGGGCGTGCCGCGCTTCTACCTGCCGCTGGACCAGGTGTTCCCGCAGACCAACGTGTCGCAGCTCATCGTGCTCGCCAAGGACCTGAAGGTGCGCGAGCGCCTGCGGTTGCGGCTGCCCGCGCTGCTGGCCGAGGAATTCCCCGAGGTGCGCGGCCGCGTCAAGCTGCTGCCCAACGGGCCGCCCGTGCCGTACCCGGTGCAGTTCCGCGTGATAGGCACCGAGCCCGAGCAGTTGCGCGCGCACGCCGACGAGGTGAAGGCGGTGCTGCGCGAGAACGCCAACATGCGCGGCGTGAACGACAACTGGAACGAGTCGGTGAAGGTGATCCGCCTGGAGATCGACCAGGCCAAGGCGCGCGCGCTCGGCGTGACGAGCCAGGCCATCGCGCAGGCCTCGCGCACGATGTTCAGCGGCACCAACGTGGGCCAGTACCGCGAGAACGACTTGCTGATCGACATCGTGCTGCGCCAGTCGCCCGATGAACGCGAGGCCATCTCGGACATCGCCAACGCCTACATCCCGACGACCTCGGGCCGCTCGATCCCGCTCACGCAGATCGCCCGGCCGGTATTCACCTGGGAGCCCGGCGTGATGTGGCGCGAGAACCGCGACTACGCGATCACCGTGCAGGGCGACGTGAGCGAAGGCCTGCAGGGCGCGACCGTGACCGAGCAACTGCTGCCCAAGCTGCGCGAACTCGAAGCCGGCTGGCGCGCGGCCGGGCAGGGCGCCTACCGCATCGAAGTGGCGGGTGCTGTCGAGGAAAGCAGCAAGGGCTCGGCCTCCATCGTGGCGGGCGTGCCGATCATGCTGTTCCTGGTGTTCACGCTGCTGATGCTGCAACTGCACAGCTTCAGTCGGTCGTTGCTGGTGTTCATCACCGGGCCGATGGGCATTGCGGGCGTTGCCGGCGCGCTGCTGGTGCTGAACCGGCCGTTCGGCTTCGTGGCGCTGCTGGGCGTGATCGCGCTGATGGGCATGATCCAGCGCAATGCGGTGATCCTGATCGACCAGATCGAGAGCGACCGGGCGGCCGGCGTGCCGGCCTGGGACGCGATCGTCGAGTCGGCGGTGCGGCGCCTGCGCCCCATCGTGCTGACAGCCGCGGCGGCGGTGCTGGCGATGATTCCGCTCTCGCGCAGCGTGTTCTGGGGGCCGATGGCCGTGGCCATCATGGGCGGGCTGATCGTGGCCACCGTATTGACCCTTCTGGCACTGCCGGCAATGTACGCCGCTGCATTCCGCGTCAAGCGGGCGCCGAAAGAGGCCCTGATTAGCGTTTAAAATGCGCGGTTGACCGATTTCAGGCGGGCGGTCTTTGGGCTGCGGGTATCCGGTATCGGGTGTTCGTGGCACCAGGGCCGTCCGCCTTTGCATTCACCTGAAAAATTGGCATAGCGCGGGTGGCGAAATTGGTAGACGCACCAGGTTTAGGTCCTGACGTTCGCAAGAACGTGCCGGTTCGAGTCCGGCCCCGCGCACCAGCCACACCCCTCACAAGGAAGACACCATGACCGTGACCGTTGAAACTCTCGAGAAGCTCGAACGCAAGATCACGCTGACCCTGCCGGTCGGCACCATCCAGTCCGAAGTCGATTCGCGCCTCAAGAAGCTCGCGCGCACCGTCAAGATGGACGGCTTTCGTCCCGGCAAGGTGCCGATGAACGTCGTGGCCCAGCGCTATGGCTACTCGGTGCACTACGAAGTCATGAACGACAAGGTCGGCGAAGCGTTCTCGCAAGCAGCCAACGAAGCCAAGCTGCGCGTGGCCGGCCAGCCCCGCATTACCGAGAAGGAAGAGTCGCCCGAGGGCGAACTGGCCTTCGACGCGGTGTTCGAAGTGTTCCCCGAAGTCAAGATCAACGACCTGTCCGGCGCTGAAGTCGAGAAACTCTCGGCCGAAGTGGGCGACGACGCGATCGACAAGACGCTCGACATCCTGCGCAAGCAACGCCGCACCTTCGCCCAGCGCGCGCAAGACGCCGTGGCGCAAGACGACGACCGCGTGACTGTTGATTTCGAAGGCAAGATCGACGGCGAGCCCTTCCAGGGCGGCAAGGCCGAAGACTTCCAGTTCGTGGTCGGCGAAGGCCAGATGCTCAAGGAATTCGAAGACGCCGTGCGCGGCATGAAGTCCGGCGACAGCCGCACGTTCCCGCTGTCGTTCCCGGCCGACTACCACGGCAAGGACGTGGCCGGCAAGCAAGCCGACTTCCTGGTCACCGTGAAGAAGATCGAAGCCTCGCACCTGCCCGAAGTCAACGAACAGCTCGCCAAGTCGCTCGGCATTGCCGAAGCCACCGTCGAAGGCCTGCGCGCCGACATCAAGCGCAACCTCGAGCGCGAAGTGAAGTTCCGCCTGCTGGCCCGCAACAAGAACGCCGTGATGGACGCGCTGGTTGCCAACGCCGAACTCGACCTGCCGAACGCCAGCGTGCAATCGGAAGTCAGCCGCATGATCGAAGGCGCCCGCGCCGAGCTCAAGCAGCGCGGCATCAAGGACGCCGACAAGGCACCGATCCCCGACGAAGTGTTCCGTCCGCAAGCCGAGCGCCGCGTGCGCCTGGGCCTGGTGGTCGCCGAACTGGTGCGCGCCAACAACCTGCAGGCCAAGCCCGAGCAGATCAAGGCGCACATCGACGAACTGGCCGCCAGCTACGAAAAGCCAGCCGACGTGGTGCGCTGGTACTTCAGCGACAACAACCGCCTGGCGGAAGTCGAAGCCGTCGTCATCGAGAACAACGTGACCGATTTCGTGCTCGCCAAGGCCAAGGTCAACGAGAAGTCGGTGTCGTTCGACGAACTGATGGCGCAGCAGCAAGGCTGATCCTGCTGCTGCCCGCAACGCCAAATGGGGCTTGTGCTTTGCGGCACGAGCCCCATTTCATTCAGGCTTACAGTTCATACACAGCGAACGATTCCATCTTCCCGGAGAGCTACTTCATGATCGCAAACGAAATTCAAGGCCTCGGCATGATCCCGATGGTCGTCGAGCAATCGGGCCGCGGCGAGCGGTCCTACGACATCTACTCGCGTCTTCTCAAGGAACGCATCATCTTCCTGGTGGGCGAGGTCAACGACCAGACCGCCAACCTGGTAGTGGCGCAGTTGCTGTTCCTCGAGAGCGAGAACCCGGAGAAGGACATCTCGTTCTACATCAACTCCCCGGGCGGCAGCGTCAGCGCCGGCATGGCGATCTACGACACCATGCAGTTCATCAAGCCCGATGTGTCGACCATGTGCCTGGGCTTCGCGGCCAGCATGGGCGCCTTCCTGCTGGCGGCCGGCGAGAAGGGCAAGCGTTTCTCGCTGCCCAACTCGAAGATCATGATCCACCAGGTGCTCGGCGGCGCACGCGGCCAGGCGACCGACATCGAGATCCATGCGCGCGACATCCTGCGCACCAAGGACCAGATGAACCGGATCCTTGCCGAACGTACCGGCCAGCCGCTGGAAAAAGTCAAAAGCGACACCGAACGCGACTACTTCCTGACGGCCGATGAGGCCAAGGATTACGGTCTGGTCGACCAGGTCGTTGCCAAGCGCGGTTAAAACTGCCGGGCGCCCTGTGGCGCAAAAGGCAAAAAACGGCGTTTTCCACACGGGAAACGCCGTTTTTGTTTAGTTATCATTGTCCATACCCTGTCACGAGGCACCTGTCCATGGCCGAAAAAAAAGGCTCTTCCAGCGAAAAAACGCTTTATTGCTCGTTCTGCGGCAAGAGCCAGCATGAGGTCAAGAAGCTGATCGCGGGCCCTTCGGTCTTCATCTGCGACGAGTGCATCGACCTCTGCAACGAAATCATCCGTGACGAACTGCCGGCCGGTGAAGAAGCGCGCGAAGCGCGCAGCGACCTGCCCACGCCGCTGGAGATCAAGACCAACCTCGACAACTACGTGATCGGCCAGGAGCCGGCCAAGCGCATGCTGTCGGTGGCCGTCTACAACCACTACAAGCGCCTTCGCCACAAGGAAAAGGCCAAGGGCGACGACGTCGAGCTCAGCAAGAGCAACATCCTGTTGATCGGCCCCACAGGCTCGGGCAAGACGCTGCTGGCGCAAACGCTTGCGCGCATGCTCGACGTGCCGTTCGTGATGGCCGACGCCACCACACTGACCGAAGCGGGCTACGTGGGCGAAGACGTCGAGAACATCATCCAGAAGCTGCTGCAGAGCTGCAACTACGAAGTCGAGCGCGCCCAGCGCGGCATCGTCTACATCGACGAAATCGACAAGATCTCGCGCAAGTCCGACAACCCCTCGATCACGCGCGACGTGTCGGGCGAGGGCGTGCAGCAGGCCTTGCTCAAGCTCATCGAAGGCACCATGGCCAGCGTGCCGCCCCAAGGCGGGCGCAAGCATCCGAACCAGGACTTCCTGCAGATCGACACGACCAACATCCTGTTCATCTGCGGTGGCGCGTTCGCGGGCCTGGAGAAGGTCATCGAAAACCGCACCGAGGCCTCGGGCATCGGCTTCGGCGCCAAGGTCAAGAGCAAGGCCCAGCGCAGCATCACCGAGGTGTTCCGCGAAGTCGAGCCTGAAGACCTGATCAAGTTCGGTCTGATCCCCGAACTCGTGGGCCGCATGCCCGTGGTCGCATCGCTCGCGGAACTCAGCGAGGACGCGCTGGTCCAGATCCTGACCGAACCGAAGAATGCGGTGGTCAAGCAATTCACCAAGCTGCTGCAGATGGAGGGCGTGGACCTCGAAATCCGCCCCGCCGCGCTCAAGGCGATCGCTCGTAAGGCCCTGGCCCGCAAGACCGGTGCACGCGGCCTGCGCTCGATCCTTGAACAGTCGCTGATCGACATCATGTTCGAATTGCCGAATGCGACCAATGTCGACAAGGTGGTGGTCGAGGAATCGACCATCGACGAAAACAAGCCACCGCTGCTCGTGTACCGCGAAGCGGCGAAAAAGGCCTAAAGCCAAAGACGCGAAGGATCTGCATGTCTGGCCACACCCCCCTGCCTCCCGAAGCCCTCGACCTGCCGCTGCTCCCGCTGCGCGACGTCGTGGTGTTTCCCCACATGGTGATCCCGCTCTTCGTGGGACGCCCCAAGAGCATCAAGGCGCTCGAACTGGCCATGGAGGCCGAGCGCCGCATCATGCTGGTGGCCCAGAAGGCCGCCGCCAAGGACGAGCCTTCGGTCGAAGACATGTTCGAGGTCGGCTGCGTCTCGACCATCCTGCAGATGCTCAAGCTGCCCGACGGCACGGTGAAGGTGCTGGTCGAAGGCCAGCAGCGCGCACGCGTGAACCGCATCGATGACGGCGAAACCCATTTCACCGCCAACGTGACGCCCGTCGAGGCGACCGAAGGCGGCGAGAAGGGCACCGAGGTCGAGGCCCTGCGCCGCGCCGTGATGCAGCAGTTCGACCAGTACGTCAAGCTGAACAAGAAGATCCCGCCCGAAATCCTGACTTCGATCTCGAGCATCGACGATGCCGGCCGCCTGGCCGACACCATCGCCGCCCACCTGCCGCTGAAACTGGACAACAAGCAGGCCGTGCTCGACCTGGACGACGTCAAGGCGCGCCTGGAAAACCTGTTCGGCCAACTCGAGCGCGAGGTCGACATCCTGAACGTCGACAAGAAGATCCGCGGCCGCGTGAAGCGCCAGATGGAGAAGAACCAGCGCGACTTCTATCTCAACGAGCAGGTCAAGGCCATCCAGAAGGAGCTCGGCGAAGGCGAAGAGGGCGCGGACATCGAGGAGATCGAGAAGAAGATCAAGCTCGCCAAGATGTCCAAGGAAGGCCTGAAGAAAGCCGAAGGCGAACTCAAGAAGCTCAAGCTGATGTCGCCCATGTCGGCCGAGGCGACGGTGGTGCGCAACTACATCGACGTGCTCATCGGCCTGCCGTGGAGCAAGAAGACCAAGATCAAGCACGACCTGGCCAATGCCGAGGCTGTGCTCAATGCCGACCACTACGGCCTCGAGAAGGTCAAGGACCGCATCCTTGAATATCTCGCGGTGCAGCAACGCGTCGACAAGGTGAAGGCACCCATCCTGTGCCTCGTGGGCCCACCGGGCGTCGGCAAGACCTCGCTGGGGCAGTCGATCGCCAAGGCGACCGGCCGCAAGTACACCCGCATGGCGCTCGGCGGCATGCGCGACGAAGCCGAGATCCGCGGCCACCGCCGCACCTACATCGGCGCGCTGCCGGGCAAGGTGCTGCAGGGGCTGAGCAAGATCGGCACGCGCAATCCGCTGTTCCTGCTCGACGAAATCGACAAGCTGGGCACCGACTTCCGCGGCGATCCGTCGAGCGCGCTGCTCGAAGTGCTCGACCCCGAGCAGAACCACACCTTCGGCGACCACTACGTGGAAGTCGACTTCGACCTGAGCGACGTGATGTTCGTCGCCACCTCGAACTCGATGAACATTCCGCCGGCGCTGCTGGACCGCATGGAAGTCATCCGCCTCTCGGGCTATACCGAGGACGAGAAGACCAACATTGCGCTCAAGTACCTGCTGCCCAAGCAGATGACGAACAACGGCGTGAAGGAAGAGGAACTGCTGGTCACCGAAGAGGCGGTGCGCGACATCGTGCGCTACTACACGCGTGAAGCCGGCGTGCGTTCGCTCGAGCGCGAGCTCTCCAAGATCTGCCGCAAGGTGGTGAAGGGCCTGCTGCTCAAGCAACTGAAGCCGAAGGTCACGGTCGACGGTGCCAATCTCAACGAGTTCCTGGGCGTGCGCAAGTACAGCTTCGGCCTTGCGGAAAAGCAGAACCAGGTCGGCCAGGTGGTCGGCCTCGCATGGACCGAAGTCGGCGGCGACCTGCTGACGATCGAGGCGGTCACCATGCCCGGCAAGGGCGTGATCAGCCGCACCGGATCGCTGGGCGACGTGATGAAGGAATCGGTCGAGGCCGCACGCACCGTGGTGCGCAGCCGCTCGCGCCGCCTGGGCATCAAGGACGAGATGTTCGAGAAGCGCGACATCCACATCCACGTGCCCGACGGTGCAACGCCCAAGGACGGCCCGAGCGCGGGCGCTGCGATGACGACTGCCTTCGTGTCGGCGCTCACTGGCATTCCGGTGCGCGGCGATGTGGCGATGACGGGCGAGATCACGCTGCGGGGCGAGGTCACGGCCATCGGCGGCCTGAAGGAAAAGCTGCTTGCCGCGCTGCGCGGCGGCATCAAGACCGTGCTGATCCCCGAAGAGAACGCCAAGGACCTGCAGGACATCCCCGAGAACGTGAAGAACGGCCTGGAGATCGTGCCCGTGAAGTGGATCGACAAGGTGCTGGAAATCGCGCTTGAGAAGATGCCCGAGCCGCTGTCGGACGAGGAGGTTGCCGCCTCTGCGGCTGCCGTGGCCGAGCTGGCCAAGCAGCGCGCTGGCGCGCCGGCCCCCGAGGGGCCGGTCAAACATTGATCGTGCGAACTTGCCGAGCCCCGAAAAATTGGTATATAATTCGAGGCTCGAAACGCGGGAATAGCTCAGTTGGTAGAGCGCAACCTTGCCAAGGTTGAGGTCGAGAGTTCGAGACTCTTTTCCCGCTCCAGTTTTGAAAAAGGGAAGCAAATGCTTCCCTTTTTTTCGCAAGTTCGTTTTCGTTTTTCTGCGTGGCGCGATAGCAAAGCGGTTATGCAACGGATTGCAAATCCGTCTAGCCCGGTTCGACTCCGGGTCGCGCCTCCACCCTCTCGTTAGACTCGATTCGACCCGACAAACAAGCCCCGCCAACCATCGTTGCCGGGGCTTGTTTCGTTTGGGTTATCGTCGATGTCCAACCTGACGCCCGGATGGTGAAATTGGTAGACACATCGGACTTAAAATCCGCCGCTTCCTTGATCGGGGCATACGGGTTCGACCCCCGTTCCGGGTACCACACTAAAAAAGGAGCATTCGATGCCTCGCTACAACGCTCCATTTGAAATCCATGTGCATGGCGACGTGCCATTGCGTCCGGACGTGAATTTCGAGCAGATCCAGGAAGCGCTCAAACCGCTCTGGAAATATGCAGGCGCCAAGTCGCTCGCCGATGGCGCCACCAGCACCTACGAGGAAGAGCCCGGCATCCGCTTCGAGCAGAAGGACCACACGCTGCAGATCTGCTGGACCGTGCCCGGCGACGAAGACTTCCGCCAGGCGCTCGACGAAATGTGCATGGCCCTGAACGAGCTGTCCGACCGCGGCGCCGCCATCGAGGTCACCTTCTACGACACCGACTTCGACGAGGAGGAGGGCGACCCCGACGAAGAATCGCGCGACGACTTCCTGATGCTGTTCGTCGGCCCGAACCCGGCCGCGATCATGCAGGTGCAACGCGATCTGCTGGTGGAAGACGTCGTCAACCTCATGGAGCGCCACTTCGACGGCGCCGAACTGGGCGGCGTGGTCGCAGAGATCGATCGCCTCTTCAGCGACCGTTTCGATGCGCTCGTCAACTCGCTCGAAATCGGCAAGCGCCCACGCGGCACGGGTGGTCCCGGCAGCGGCGGAAGCGGCGGCGGCCACGGCGGCGGTCGCCGTCCGCGCCACCTGCACTGACCCACACTCGCCCGATCCAAGGCCGCATGGCCCTGTTTCCTGCCTCTGCGCTGCGCCCCGGCGTGCGCAAGCGCGAGGTGTTCGGCTGGGCGATGTACGACTTCGCCAACTCGGGCTACACGACGGTCGTCATCACGGCGGTCTTCGCCGCCTACTTCGTGGGTGGCATCGCGAAGGGCGCGCCTTGGGCAGCCTTCGCCTGGACCGCAGCACTCAGCATCTCCTACGCCATCGTGATGCTCACGATGCCCGCCATCGGCGCCTGGGCCGACCTGCGCGGCGCCAAGAAGCGCGTGCTGGTCATCGCCACCACGGGCTGCGTGCTGGCCACGGCCGCACTGGCGCTCACACCGCGCTTTGCGGGCGCCTCGGGCGGCATTGCGCTGGCCATGGCGCTGGTGATCGTCTCCAACGCCTTCTATTCCTACGGCGAGTCCCTCACGGGCGCCTTCCTGCCCGAGCTGGCAACGCCCGAAGGCATGGGCAAGGTGAGCGGATGGGGCTGGAGCTTCGGTTACGTCGGCGGCATGCTCACACTCGGCATCTGCCTGGCCTACGTGCTGTGGTCGCAGTCGAAGGGGCTGCCGGCTTCGCATTTCGTGCCGGTCACGATGCTGATCACGGCCGCCATCTATGGCGCCGCGGCCTGCGCCACCTTCGTGCTGCTACCCGAACGGGCACAGCCCAAAACCACTGGCGGCGAACTCGGCGCATGGCAGCAATTGCGCGCCACCTACCGGCAGGCGCGCGCCTACCGCGACTTCATGTGGCTGCTGGTCTGCACCGTCTGCTACCAGGGCGGCGTGGCGGTCGCCATCACGCTCGCGGCGATCTATGCCGAGCAGGTGATCGGCTTCGTGGCGAGCGAGACCATGGTGCTGATCTTCGTGCTCAACGTCGCCGCCGCCATCGGCGCTTTCTCGTTCGGCTACATCCAGGATCGCATCGGCCACAAGGTGTCGCTGGCGGTCACGCTGGTGGCATGGATCGCGGTTTGCGTGATCGCGGCCGTGGTGACCACCAAGGGCGGCTTCTGGTGGGCCGCCGCGATCGCAGGGCTTGCGATGGGCTCCAGCCAGTCCGCCGGGCGCGCGATGACGGGCTATCTCGCGCCGCCCCGGCAGCTGGCGGAGTTCTTCGGGCTCTGGACCTTCGCGACCCGGCTGGCCAGCATCATCGGCCCGCTGAGCTTCGGCGCGATCACCTGGGCCACGGGTGGCAACCAGCGCATCGCGATCCTCTCGACCGCGGTGCTGTTCGTGGGCGGCTTGCTGTTGCTGCTGCCGATCGACATGCGGCGCGGCCGCGAGGCCGCATTGCGCAGTTCGTAGATCAGGGCACCTTGTCGCCGAACAGGCTGCTGTTGGTCAGCGGCCAATCCACTGCCGGTGCATAGCGCACGGTCCGGCCGCCGTTCAGCTCCCCGTCACGGCGATTGCTGCAGCAGCGACTTCGGCACCTTGAACCGCTCGCCGTCGTAGCGCAGCGTCACGGTGTTGAACCTGGCGGGCAGCGCCTTCTCGACGCAGCCCTGGTCCTCCTGCTCCTGCGCGCGGCTCTGCACGAGCGTGCGCGACAGCTGCAGGTCGGCAAAGCCGTTGCTGGTCGCCTTGCCGACCGACAGCATGGTGCGCAGCTTCTCGAAGTGGCCGGTGCAGGTCGAATCCCAGCCGCCGTTGTCGTGGTCGAGTTCGATCTCCTGCAGCACCTCGCGCAGCTTGCTGCCGTGCTGCACGTAGAGGCGCACCGTCTCGCTGGCCAGCGGGCTCGACGGCGCGCTGCTGCCGCGGTAGCGCACGCGCAAGCCGAAGGCGCGTGCATCGGAGGCGAGCACGTAGCGCGAGGTGTCGATGCGGATGTCCTGGATCGCGGTGGTGGCGTCCTCGTCGAGCGCCTCGGGCTGGAAGAGGCGGCCGATGACGGTGTCGCGCTCGGTGTTGCCGTTGTCGGGCCGCTGGATCAGCAGCACCTCCAGGTCGAAGACCTTGGCGCCCTTGTCGGTGGTTTCGCGTGGCATCGGCAGCACCACGATGCTGCGGCCTGGGAACGCCGGCCACACCTTGCAGGCTGCGAGCCGTTCGTCGAGCGGGCGCTTGGGGTAGAGCTTGGCGTGCATGCGCTCGGCCAGGCCGCTCTCGCAGGCGGCGTGGCTGAGGCCTGCGGCAGAGAGGGACAGCAGGAGCAGGGCGTGGCGCAACAAAAGGCGCATGACAGGGCGCATGACGGCAGGTGGATTCAGGCGGAGGCCGCCGTTGTGCCTTGTGGCGAAATTTGCAGCCAGCGTGCGGCGGCCGCTTCGAGCGCGGACCGGTCGCCGCTGCTCTGGAGGATCAGGCCGCCTTCGCCGCCCGAGAGCCGGCCGGCAGCGGCCAGCACGCGCCGGGTCTGCTGCGCGACCGGCGCGCCGGTGTCGATGAAGCGCAGCGTGGGCGGCGCATGGCGCTGCAGCTGGTTTTTCACGAGCGGGTAGTGCGTGCAGCCGAGCACGACGGTATCGACTTCTCCGGTTGCATCGCCGAAGGGACCGGCCTCGGCCATGTAGCGCGCGCACAGTGCGGAGATCGCCTGGGTGTCGAAGCCTTCGATGGCCTTCACGAGCCCGTCGCACGGCACGGCACGAATGCTGGCGGTCCCCGCGAACGAATCGCGCAGGCCTGCGTACTTGGCGCTGGCCAGCGTCCCGCGCGTGGCCATCACCGAGATGTGGCCCGTGCGGCTCGTCGCCACCGCGGGCTTGAGCGCCGGCTCCAGTCCCACGATGGGCAGCGCCGGATGCTCCGCCCGCAGCAGGTGGATCGCCGCCGTCGTGGCCGTGTTGCAGGCCACGACCAGTGCCTTGATGCCGTGCCCGGCAATCAGCTGTTCGGTCACCTTGCGCGAACGCTCGATCACATAGGCATCGCCGCGCTCGCCATACGGCGCGAACGCCGTGTCGGCGAAATACACGAAGCGTTCGTGCGGCAGCTCGGCGCGCAGCGCGGCGAGCACGCTGAGCCCGCCCACGCCGCTGTCGAACACGCCGATCGGTTTCAAGGCCTCAGGCCTCTTCCATCATGATGGTCTTGAACTCGCCGCTGGCAATGCGCTTCTGCCACTCGGCCGGGCCGGTGATGTGCGCGCTGGTGCCGCCCGCATCGACCGCCACCGTCACCGGCATGTCGATCACGTCGAATTCATAGATCGCTTCCATGCCCAGGTCCGCGAAGCCCACGACCTTGGCGGTCTTGATGGCCTTGCTCACCAGGTAGGCGGCGCCGCCCACGGCCATGAGGTAGGCGCTCTTGTGCTTCTTGATCGCCTCGATGGCGACCGGGCCGCGCTCGGCCTTGCCGATCATCGCGATCAGGCCGGTCTGGGCCAGCATCATTTCGGTGAAGCCGTCCATGCGCGTGGCGGTGGTCGGACCGGCGGGGCCCACGGCTTCGTCGCCGACCGGATCGACCGGGCCGACGTAGTAGATGACGCGGTTGGTGAAATCGACCGGCAGCTTCTCGCCCTTGGCCAGCATGTCCTGGATGCGCTTGTGCGCGGCGTCGCGGCCGGTGAGCATCTTGCCGTTGAGCAGCAGCGTGTCGCCGGGCTTCCAGCTCGCCACTTCGGCGGGCGTGAGCTTGTCGAGATCGACGCGCTTGCTCTTCTTTTCATCGGGCGCCCAGTTGACGTTGGGCCAGAGGTCGAGCGAAGGCGGGTCGAGGTACACCGCGCCGCTGCCGTCCATCACGAAGTGCGCATGGCGGGTGGCGGCGCAGTTGGGGATCATCGCCACGGGCTTGCTGGCCGCGTGCGTGGGGTACATCTTGATCTTGATGTCCAGCACGGTGGCCAGGCCGCCCAGGCCCTGCGCGCCGATGCCCAGCGCATTGACCTTCTCGTACAGCTCGATGCGCAGCGCCTCGACCTTGCTGAGCTCGGCGCCCGAAGCCTTCTTGGCCTGCAGCTCGTGCATGTCCAGGTCGTCCATCAGGCTTTCCTTGGCCATGAGCGCGGCCTTCTCGGCGGTGCCGCCGATGCCGATGCCCAGCATGCCCGGCGGGCACCAGCCGGCGCCCATGGTGGGCACGGTCTTCAGGACCCAGTCGACCACGCTGTCGCCGGGGTTCAGCATGACCAGCTTGCTCTTGTTCTCGCTGCCGCCGCCCTTGGCCGCGACCGTCACTTCGAGGGTGTTGCCCGGAACGATCTCGGTGAAGATCACCGCGGGCGTGTTGTCCTTGGTGTTCTTGCGGTCGAACTGCGGATCGGCCACGACCGAGGCGCGCAGCGTGTTGTCGGGGTGGTTGTAGCCGCGGCGCACGCCTTCGTTGATGGCGTCGTCCAAGCTGCCGGTGAAGCCGCCCCAGCGCACGTCCATGCCCACCTTGAGGAACACGTTGACGATGCCGGTGTCCTGGCAGATCGGGCGATGGCCCGTGGCGCTCATCTTGCTGTTGGTGAGGATCTGCGCAATGGCGTCCTTGGCCGCGGGGCTCTGTTCGCGCTCGTAGGCACGGGCCAGGTGGGCGATGTAGTCGGCGGGGTGGTAGTAGCTGATGTACTGCAGCGCGGCGCTGATCGATTCGATCAGGTCGGCCTGCTGGATCGTGGTCGTCATGGTGGGGGGCTTTTTGTAGTGAGAAACGCCCCCCGATTATCTCAGCCGCCGCCAGCTACCTCGCAGCGGCCCGCGCTTCGTCGATCCAGCCGTCGAACAGCGCTTGATGCACCCTGATCCAGCCATCGGTGTGCCGCTCCACATCCTGCTGCGTATTGGCGCCCTGGCTCATGCGCAGGTTCTGGGCGTTGATGTCGCCGATCGGCAGCTTCATCACCTCGAACAGCCTGCCCGCCGCCGGGTTCTTCTCGACGAAGGCCTTGTTCGCGACGATCTGCTCCCGGTTGGCCTGGAAGCCGTAGTTCTTGCCGTTCGGCAGTTGCGTGTCGGCTTTGCCCTCTTGTGACGAAGAGAAGGGCACCTGCAGCCACACCACGTCGGTGCCCGGCCGCAATACGGCACTGACCCAGTACGGCGTCCACGTGTAGTACAGCACCGGCTTGTCCTGCTTGAAGCGCGCGATGGTGTCGGCCATCAGCGCGGCGTAGCTGCCTTGCTTGTGGGTGACGGTGTCGCGCAGCTTGTAGGCGCTCAGGTGGTTCTCGATGGCCAGTTCGCAGCCCCAGCCGGGGTTGCAGCCGGTGAGGTCTGCCTTGCCGTCGCCGTCCGCGTCGAAGAGCTTGGCGATCGCCGGGTCCTTCAGCTGCGCGATGCTGGTGATGTTGTATTGCTCGGCCGTCTTGCGGTCGATCAGGTAGCCCTGCACCGCGCCGTCCGAGTACACGCCGGTGCGCGAGAGCTTCGCGTCGCCGCCGCTGTTCTTGTAGAAATCGGCGTGCAGCAGGCTCCAGTGGTTGGCCATGAAGGTGGCATCGCCATTGGCAATCGCCAGGTGTTCGGTGGCAGGCTCCAGGTCCTTCATGGGTTCGACGGTGTAGCCGAGCTTTTCGAGGGCGCGCATCACGAGCAGCGTCTGGAACGCTTCTTCGGCGAGCGAGCTTTTGAGCGGCTGCACGGTGACGCCCTTGCCGGGCAGGTCGTTGGCGGCGTGGGCCAGGTGGGCGCCCATGCCGAAGGCGACGAAGCCGAGGGCCAGAAGGCTGCGGGCGATGAGACGGGTTTTCTTCATGCGTTGTTGTCCTCCGTGACGTGTCATTGCGCTTGCGTGGAGAGGGCAGGCACGCGCCCGTCCGCTTCGCGCGAAGGCGTGCCCACGAGGCGCTGCAGCACGCGCAGCGCGAGGCCGGCCGGCCCGGTGTGCCACCAGCGTCGCCCCGCGCTGCGGCGCGACTTGCCCATCGCCTGCGTCAGCCGGTCGAGCGAAATCGCCAGCAGCACGATGCCGAGGCCGCCGACGGTCGCGAGGCCCATGTCGAGCCGCCCGATCCCGCGCAGCACCATCTGGCCGAGGCCACCGACGGCGATCATCGAGGCGATCACCACCATCGACAGCGACAGCATCAACGCCTGGTTGATGCCCGCCATGATCGACGGCATGGCCAGCGGCAGCTGCACCTTCACCAGCATCTGCCAGGGCGAGGCACCGTAGGCGCGCGCGGCCTCGATCAGGTCGGGGCGCACCTGGCGCAGGCCCAGGTTGGTCAGGCGTACAAGCGGCGCCAGCGCGAAGATGATGGTCACGATCACGCCCGGCACGTTGCCGATGCCGAAGAGCATCACCACCGGCACGAGGTACACGAAGGCCGGCGTGGTCTGCATTGCGTCGAGCACCGGCCGCATGATCCGCTGGGCCCGGTCGCTGCTGGCCAGCAGCACGCCGAGCGGCAGGCCGATGACCATGCAGAAGACGAGCGAGGTCAGCACCAGCGACAGCGTCACCATCGCCTCGGGCCAGATGCCCAGCATGGCCACCAGCAGCAGCGCCACCGTGGTGCCGATGGCCAGCGCGCGACCGGCGAACTGCCAGGCGAAGAGGCCGATGAGCGCGATCATCGCGAGCGTCGGCAGGCCGGTGAGCAGGCTCTGCACCCAGTTCAGCGTGCTGTCGATGGGCAGGCGCACCGTCTGGAAGAAGGGGCGGAAATGTTCGACCACCCAGCCGAGGCCCTGGTTGATCCAGGACTCGACGGGGAGCGAACCGTCCCAGAGGCGGTGCAGCTGGAAGCCGCCGGTGGCGCCGTCGGCTTGTCCGGCGAGCTGGTGAGCGGCGCTCACCGGTGCATCGAGCCAGGCGCTGGTGGCCGAGGTGTCGGGCGCGGCCGAGAGCGCCTCCCACGGATCGACGAAGGCGGCCGGCGCTGGAGCGTTGTTCAATGCGGCGCCCAGGTCGGAAGGAAGTGTGGTGTCGTTCATCGTTCAGGGTCCTTCGTGAATTCAGTGCGGTTCGGCGGCGAGCGCGGGTGCTGCGTGCGGGGAGACGGGCTCGATCGGCGGCGTTTCGCGGTCCAGGAACTTGAGCAGCGTCGTCTTGCTGATCGCACCGCAGAAGCGGCCGTCGCCCGCCACCACCGGCAGCGCGCACGGCGCCTGCGCGAGCTGGCCGATCAGTCCGGCCACCGGCGCCTCGGCGTCGATGCGCGGCAGGTCGGCCAGGAACGCGTGCTGCAGCCCCAGCGGGCCCGAGTGCCCGTCGAGCGCGCCGCGCAGCGTGTCGGCCGACACCACGCCCAGGAACCGCTTGGTGGGGCTGGTCACGTAGGCGAAGTCGCGGTCCTGGTCTTCCAGCAGCTTGAGCGCCGCGCGTGCGCCGCGCTCGGGGTGCTCGGACACCACGGTGAGCGACTTGCGCGCGATGTCCGCGGCCTTGAACACGGCCGCCGCGTCCACGCCGCGCACGAAGCTGCGCACGTAGTCGTCGGCGGGGCTGCGCAAAATCTCGTCGGGCGTGCCGACCTGGATCACCTGGCCGTCTTTCATGATCGCGATGCGGTCGCCGATGCGCATGGCTTCATCGAGGTCGTGCGAAATGAAGACGATGGTGCGGCGCTGTTCCTGCTGCAGACGCAAGAGCTCCGACTGCATCTCGGTGCGGATGATCGGATCGAGCGCCGAGAAGGCCTCGTCCATCAGGAGGATCGAAGGATCCGAAGCCAATGCTCGCGCCAGACCCACGCGCTGCTGCATGCCGCCGGAGAGCTCGTCGGGGTAGCTGTCGCCCCAGCCCGCGAGGCCCACCTGCGCGAGTGCCTTGTCGGCCTGTGCGAGGCGCTCCTTCTTGCTCGTGCCGGAGAGCTCCAGGCCGAACGCGGTGTTCTCGCGCACCGTCATGTGCGGCATCAGCGCGAACGACTGGAACACCATGCTGATGTCCTTGCGGCGCAGCGCGCGCAGCCTGGCGTCGGAGTGTTCGTTGATGTCCGCGCCGTCGATCACGATGCGGCCGGCGGTCGGCTCGATCAGCCGGTTCAGGAGGCGCACCAGCGTCGACTTGCCCGAACCCGACAGGCCCATGATCACGAAGATCTCGCCGGCCTGGATCTCGAAGGTGGCATCGAACACGCCGATCGACTGGCCCGTCCTGGCGAGGATTTCCTTCTTCGAAAAACCTTGGCGGACGAGTTCGAGGGCCTGCTCGGGCGAATCGCCGAACACCTTGAAGACATGGTCGATGAGAATTCCTTTGGCCATACGCCGGGGCTCCTTTAGGTGAAGATTGGACACAGCACCGCCCCGGAGGACGGCAACGGTCACGCCATCAGCCGATGGAGCTTCCCGAGAACAGAGAGCGCGAGAGAACGCGTGCAATGGCCCGGCGAGCCTTTGGAGGCTGCCGACAGGCACTGAAGACGACGTGGCGACGAAACCAGTGCCCGCCGAATGGTGGCGTGGCAGTGGGGCCGGAAAGATCCGGCCGGTTTGCCGGGCAGGGCCCGGCGGTGAGAGCCTTGCACCGCGACGGGATTCGAAGATCCGCGAGTAGTGCAGGGCCGACCAACCATGACTTACATGACTTGTTGGTCGTCTGAAGCCAATGATTATAACTTTTTGACATGACGCGAGTCAACCCAACGGGCGTACCGTGATGTCGGCGGCGGCCCAATGGCCCCGTCAGATGCGAGCTATTCTTGTTGGCCGATACTCGGGCCCGCGCCCGACCAGGCGGCGCAACCATCCAAGACTGCGGAGCTTTTTCTCATGACGACTTCCCCCAAGACCCGTGCCGAGCGCGACACCTTCGGACCGATCGACGTGCCGGCCGACAAGCTGTGGGGCGCGCAAACGCAGCGCTCGCTGCAGAACTTCGACATCTCCGGCGAGCAGCAGCCGCGCGAGATCATCAAGGCGCTGGCGCAGGTCAAGCGCGCATCGGCCGTGGTCAACCACGCGCTGGGCCTGCAGGACGAGAAGAAGACCCAGGCCATCGTGGCCGCGGCCGACGAAGTCATCGCCGGCAAGCACCCGGGCGAATTCCCGCTGGTGGTCTGGCAGACCGGCTCTGGCACGCAGACCAACATGAACGTCAACGAGGTGCTGGCCAACCGCGCGAGCGAAATCCTCGGCGGCGAACGCGGGGAAGGGCGCCTGGTGCATCCGAACGACGACGTGAACCGCAGCCAGTCGAGCAACGACGTGTTCCCGACCGCCATGCACGTGGCCGCCGTCGAGGCCATCACGCACAAGCTGTTGCCCGCCATCGCCAAGCTGCGCGGCACGCTGGCGAAGAAGGCCGAAGACTTTGCCGACATCGTGAAGATCGGCCGTACCCACCTGCAGGACGCCACGCCCCTCACGCTGGGCCAGGAGTTCTCGGGCTACGTCGCGCAGCTGGCGCACGGCGAGGCGCATGTGCGCGCCGCGCTGCCGCATCTGAGCGAACTGGCGCTGGGCGGCACGGCCGTGGGCACTGGGCTCAATGCGCCGAAGGGCTATGCCGAGCAGGTGGCCGCCGAACTGGCGAAGCTCACGGGCCTGCCGTTCGTGACCGCGCCGAACAAGTTCGAAGCCATGGCCAGCGTCGATGCGCTGGTGCATGCCCACGGCGCGCTCAAGACGCTCGCCGCCAGCATGAACAAGATCGCCAACGACGTGCGCTGGCTCGCGAGCGGCCCGCGCAGTGGCATCGGCGAGCTGAGCATTCCCGAGAATGAACCCGGCTCGTCGATCATGCCGGGCAAGGTCAACCCGACCCAGAGCGAAGCCGTCACGATGCTGGCCGCGCAGGTGTTCGGCAACGACGTGGCCATCAACATCGGCGGCGCCTCGGGCAACTTCGAGCTGAACGTGTTCCGCCCGATGGTGGCGCACAACTTCCTGCAGAGCGTGCGCCTCCTGGCCGACGGCATGGTGAGCTTCAACGACCACTGCGCGGTGGGCATCGAGCCGAACCGCGAACGCATCACCGAGCTGGTGCAGCGTTCGCTCATGCTGGTGACGGCGCTCAACACGCACATCGGCTACGACAAGTCGGCCTACATCGCGAAGAAGGCGCACAAGGAAGGCACGAGCCTGCGCGAAGCAGCGATTGCGTCGGGGCACCTGACGGCCGAGCAGTTCGACCAGTGGGTAGTGCCTGAGAACATGACAGGCCGTTGATCCAAGCAGCCGCTCACGAAAAAGGACCCGCGAGGGTCCTTTTTCATTGCCCGCCGATCAGTAGCCGATCGTGTAGCGCTGGCGCGAATGCGCCGGCTTTTCGAGCTCGTCGATGAACGCGATCGCGTAGTCCTCGAAAGTGATCCAGCTGCGGCCTTCGGCGCTCACCAGCAGGTCGTCCTTGCCCAGGCGGAACTTGCCCGTGCGCTCGCCTTCGACGAACTCGGCCGAGGGCGAGAGGAAGGTCCAGTCGAGATCCTTCTCGCTGCGCAGCGCATCGAGGAACACGCCACCGGCCGTGGCTTCGGCGCGGTAGGCGTCGGGGAAATTCGGCGTCTCGATCACCTTCAGGCCGGGTGCCGCGAACAGGCTGCCGGCGCCGCCGACCACCAGCAGGCGCTTGACGCCCGCGCGCTTGACCGGCTCGATGACGGCCGCGGGCGGCACGGTGGCGAAGTGCGCGGCGCTGAACACGGCGTCGTGGCCGGCCAGTGCTTTTTCGAGCGCGGGGCCGTCGAGCACGTCGAGGTCGATGGCCTTCACATTGGCGCGGCCGGACAGCTTCTCGCTGGCCTTGCGGGCGATGGCGGTGACGGTGTGGCCGCGGCGCAGCGCTTCTTCGAGAAGGCGGCCGCCGGCGCGTCCGGTGGCGCCGATGATGGCAATGTGGCTCATGAGTGACTCCAGAAAGTGGATGGGATGAATCGCATCTTAGGTTTCTGCTTTCGAAAGAAATACCTCGAAATCCGCTCTTCTTTATTCCTAAAATCGTTCGAATGGATCGATTGAATGCAATGCGGGTGTTCGTGAACGTGGTGGACTCGGGCAGTCTTTCTGCCGCCGCCGAGAAGCTCGACATGTCCCGCCCGGTGGTCACGCGCTACGTGGCCGAGCTGGAGCAATGGACCGGCGCGCGGCTCCTGCACCGCACCACGCGCCGCCTGAGCCTCACCGCCGCCGGCGAAGAACTGCTGCCGCGCTGCCGCCAGGTGCTCGAACTCGCGGGCGACATGCAGGCCGCGGTGCGGCATCCGGCCGAGGCGCCGCAGGGCCAGTTGCGCATCACGACCGGCACCTCGTTCGCGCAGGCGCAGCTGGCCGACGCCATCGCGGACTACGTGCGGCTCTACCCGGGCGTGGCGGTCGACCTGGTGCTGCTGGACCGGACCGTCAACCTGGTGGACGAGCGCATCGACCTGGCGATCCGCACGGCGGCGGAGATCGACCCCAATCTCATCGCACGCCGGCTCACGACATGCCGCTCGGTGGTCTGCGCGTCGCCCGCCTACCTGAAGGAGCACGGCAAGCCGCTGCGCGTGGACGAACTGGCCCAGCGCAACTGCCTCACGCATTCCTATTTCGGCCACAGCCTCTGGAATTTCACCCGCAAGTCGGACGGGGCGCCGTTGTCCGTGGCGGTGAACGGGAACGTGTCGGCCAACGATGCCGCGAGCCTGATGTGCCTTGCGCGGGCGGGGGCGGGCATCGCGATGCTGCCGACCTACCTGACGGCGGCGCTGGTGCAGTCTGGCGAACTGGTGCCGCTCTTCGACGATTGCGAGCCGCAGGTCGTCGGCATGTACGCCGTGTACACCTCGCGCAAGCACATGCCGGCCACGCTGCGCACGATGCTCGACTTTCTGGCCGCACGCTTCACCGAAGTGCCGTCCTGGGACTTGCCGCCGCCCCGCTGAGGCAGGGCGGCGCGATCCGCTCAGTGGCGGAGGTTGGCGGCTGCCGCCTGGTTCATCAGCTTGTCGGTGTAGGCGATGGCCATGGCCGAGAACAGGAAGGCGATGTGGATCACGGTCTGCGCGATCAGCACGCGGTCGGTGTAGTTGTCCGCGTTGATGAAGGTCTTGAGCAGGTGGATCGAGCTGATGCCGATGATGGCGGTGGCCAGCTTCACCTTGAGCACAGAGGCGTTCACGTGGCTCAGCCACTCGGGCTGGTCGCGGTGGCCTTCGAGGTTCATGCGGCTCACGAAGGTTTCGTAGCCGCCCACGATCACCATGATCAGCAGGTTGGAGATCATCACCACGTCGATCAGCGCCAGCACCACCAGCATGATCACCGTCTCGTTGAGCGCGCCGATCGGCGCGGTGGTCTTGTAGCCGATGCTGGTGATCAGGGCCTGCAGCGCGGTCTGGCTGCCGAATGCGGCTTCGACCAGGTGCAGCAGCTCGACCAGGAAGTGCACCACGTACACCGCCTGCGCCACGATCAGGCCCAGGTACAGGGGCAGTTGCAGCCAGCGGCTCGCAAAGATCAGCCGGGGCAACGGTCCCATGGGATAGGTCCGGGGAGTGGGCGGGTTCAGGGGGTCGAAGGGATCGGGAGCGGACATCGGGTGGGGGTTCGTGGAGGACCGGCGATTTTAGGGGCGCCCCCGTGACGCACCCGTGATAACCCTGCGAACTAACATCGGACCCGTCAGTGACCCGTAAGTGGCCCGGTCGACATTACGGCCGCACCCATCCAGGAGACAAAGCGAATGAGCAGCGCATCTAAAAACATTGAATCGGTACTGGTCGAGAACCGCGTGTTCCCCCCCGATGCCCGCGCCACCGAAGGCGCCCGGATTTCCGGCATGGCCGCCTACGACGCCCTCTGCAAGGAAGCCGAAGACGACTTCGAGGGATTCTGGACCCGCCTGGCCCAGGGCAACCTGCAGTGGACCAAGCCCTTCACCCGCACGCTCGACGAGTCGAAGGCCCCGTTCTACGAATGGTTCGGCGACGGCGAACTCAATGCCAGCGCCAACTGCCTGGACAAGCACGTCGGCACCCCGGTCGAGAACAAGACCGCCATCGTCTTCGAAGCCGACGACGGCACCGTCACCAACGTCACCTACAAGGAACTGCTCGCCCGCGTGAGCCAGTTCGCCAACGCGCTGAAGGCCGCAGGCATCAGCAAGGGCGATCGCGTCATCATCTACATGCCGATGACGGTCGAGGGCGTGATCGCGATGCAGGCATGCGCGCGCATCGGCGCCACGCACAGCGTGGTGTTCGGCGGCTTCTCGGCCAAGGCGCTGCAGGAGCGGATCATCGACGCCGGCGCCGTGGCCGTCATCACCGCCAACTACCAGCTGCGCGGCGGCAAGGAGCTGCCGCTCAAGGCCATCGTGGACGATGGCATCGCGCTCGGCGGTTGCGAGTCGATCAAGACCGTGTTCGTGTACGAGCGCACGCCCACTGCATGGACCCGCGTGGAAGGGCGCGACAAGACCTTCGATGAAGCGCTCAAGGGCCAGAGCACCGATTGCCCCCCAGTGCCGGTGAACGCCGAGCACCCGCTGTTCATCCTCTACACCTCGGGCTCCACCGGCAAGCCCAAGGGCGTGCAGCACGCCACCGGCGGCTACCTGCTGTGGGCCAAGCTCACGATGGACTGGACCTTCGACATCAAGCCCGAAGACGTGTTCTGGTGCACGGCCGACATCGGCTGGATCACCGGCCACACCTACGTCGCCTACGGGCCGCTCGCGGCCGGCGCAACGCAGGTGGTCTTCGAGGGCATCCCGACCTTCCCGCATGCGGGCCGCTTCTGGCAGATGATCGAGAAGCACAAAGTCAGCGTGTTCTACACCGCGCCCACCGCCATCCGCTCGCTCATCAAGGCGGCCGAGGGCGACGAGAAGGTGCACCCGAAGAACTGGGACCTCTCGAGCCTGCGCATCCTCGGTTCGGTCGGCGAGCCGATCAATCCCGAGGCATGGATGTGGTACCACCGCAATATCGGCCACGAGAAATGTCCGATCGTCGATACCTTCTGGCAGACCGAAACCGGCGGCCACGTCATCACGCCGCTGCCGGGCGCCACGCCGCTGGTGCCGGGTTCGTGCACGCTGCCGCTGCCGGGCATCATGGCCGCCATCGTCGACGAGACCGGCAAGGACCTGCCCAACGGCGCGGGCGGCATGCTGGTCATCAAGCGGCCCTGGCCCTCGATGATCCGCACGATCTGGAACGACCCCGAGCGCTTCAAGAAGAGCTACTTCCCCGAGGAAATGGGCGGCACGATCTACCTGGCCGGCGACGGCGCTGTGCGCAGCGAAGACCGCGGCTACTTCCGCATCACCGGCCGCATCGACGACGTGCTGAACGTGTCGGGCCACCGCCTGGGCACGATGGAAATCGAATCGGCGCTGGTGTCCAAGACCGACCTGGTGGCCGAAGCCGCCGTGGTGGGCCGCCCCGACGACGTGACGGGGGAGGCGGTGTGCGCCTTCGTCGTGCTCAAGCGCGCGCGCCCGACCGGTGAAGAAGCCAAGCAGATCGCCAACGAACTGCGCGCCTGGGTGGCCAAGGAAATCGGCCCCATCGCCAAGCCCAAGGACATCCGCTTCGGCGACAACCTGCCCAAGACGCGCAGCGGCAAGATCATGCGGCGCCTGTTGCGCAGCATCGCCAAGGGCGAAGAGATCACGCAGGACACCTCGACGCTCGAAAATCCCGCAATCCTCGAACAGTTGTCAGAACGACTGTAGGACGTGGCCGTCTCTCCGTCCGGCGGCGCCGGACGTGCCCTTTGCCTGAGGTAAAACCAACCCGTTGCCGCGCGCCTCGACGCGTGCGGCGTCGGTTGTTGTGTTCGATCTTTTCAGAGGAGGCCCCCCATGGGCGTGAGATCCGCTTTCCTGTTCGTCATCGTGCTGCTGATCGCAGTGCTTGCCGCGTTGAACTGGGGGACGCTGTCGGCTCCCACCGACATCTGGCTGGGCTTCATGACCGTGTCGGGGCCACTCGGCCTGATCATGCTGGGCCTCACGGTCGTGCTGGCCGCCTTCTTCCTGGTCTATGTGCTGTACCTGCACAGCTCGGTGCTGCTGGACACCAAGCGCCACACGAAGGAAATGCAGGTCCAGCGCGACCTGGCCGACAAGGCCGAGGCCTCGCGCTTCACCGAATTGCGCAATTTCCTCGAAGCGCAGGAGAACAAGCACATGGCCCATAACGCCGACCGTCACACGGCGCTGGTGGCGCGCATCGATCAGCTGGAGAACGCGGTGCGCCTGCGCTCCGAGCAGACCGACAACACCTTGGCCGCGCACATCGGCCAGCTCGAGGACCGCATCGAGCGCCGGCCGGTGGTGGTTCCGGCCGACATCAACCCTCAGGGTTGAACCGCCTCAGCGCGGCGTTGCGAGCACCCAGGCGGCCAACTTCTTCGCATCGGCTTCGCTGACCTGGTTGTTTGCCGGCATCGGCACCGGACCCCACACGCCGGAGCCACCCTTCACGATCTTGGTGGCGAGGGTGTCGACGGCACCCTTGTCGTCCTTGTATTTCGTGGCCACGTCCTTGAAGGACGGGCCGAGCACCTTCCGGTCGACCGCGTGGCAGCTCATGCAGTTCTTGGATGTGGCCAGGGCCAAATCTGCGAAGGCGGGAGCCGCGAGGCCAAGGCCCAGGGCTGCGGCGAACAGAACTCTTTTCATGGGGGATTTATTTCGTAAGGGCTGGGTTACATTCGATGCAACGCGATTGTAGGTAGCGCCGTGCACCGGCGTCCGGATGCGTTGACAACAACCCGGAGGGATTCGCGATGTGGTTTCTGCTGTTGGGCCTGCTGAGCCTGGCCCTCAAATACTTCGAAGTCGGCATGGTCGCCGGCTGGAGCTGGTGGATCGTGCTGTCGCCGTTCGCATTGGCCGTCGCGTGGTGGGCCTGGGCCGATTCGTCGGGCTACACCAAGCGCAAGGTCATCGAGCGCGAAAACCGCCGCAAGCAGGCGCGCATCGACCGCCAGAAGACCAACATGGGCGTGCCGACCAGCAATGGGCGCCCGCGCCGCTGAGCGCACCGCCGCTCCCCGGCAACCGTCCCTCGCGCTGCATGAATGAAGGCGCGCCATGGATGACGAAGCCACCCTCCACGCACTGCTTGTCTTCGGACTCTCCCTCATGGTCGGGCCGGCCGTTGGCGCGCTCGTGGGCTGGCGCAAGAAGCAGTTCTGGGGTGTGGGCGTCGGGGCGCTGCTGATCGGCTGCGCGGGCCTCTACGGCGCGGCCACGGTTGGCTGGCAGCGCTATCAATCGATTGCGGGCACGGTGCTCGTGCAGGGCCGTCTCGTCGAGTTTGTCGAGGAGCGCAGCAAGGACAGCAAGGGACGCTCGACGACGACACGCGCGCCCATCGTCGAGTACACCGCCCCGGACGGCGTGGTGCGCCAGGTCAAGGGGCTCGGCGGCGGGCTTTCCGACAAGGCGCCGGACGATCCGGTCGACGTGCGCTACAAGCCTGCCGATCCCGCACAGGCGCTGGTGGCCGATTTCCAGAACATGTGGGGCATCGTCTGGGCGCTCGGGCTCTTTGGCGGATTTCCGACCCTGTCCGGCATCTTCTTCACCGGCATGGCCATCAAGGAGAGCCGCCACCGCAGCGGGCGGATGGGAGTGCGCGAGCCCACGCCCGCGCAGCAGCGCTGGCGCACGCGCGGCACGGTGGTGGCCAACGTGGTTTTTCTGGCCGGCTTCGCGCTCGCGTTTTTCTATCCCGACCCGAACCCCATGAAGCAGTTCGGTGCGGGCTTCTTCACGATCGGCGTGGGCGCCTTGCTGCACCTCTTCGTCCAGTGCCTGCCGCCGGCGCGGGACTTCGAAGTCCTCGGCATCCTCGCGATCGTCGGCCTGGGCTTTGCAGCCTTTGGCTACGGCGCGTGGATGATGGCCTGATCAGAACTTGTCGAGCACCGCGCCCGAGCTCGCGCTCGAGGCGTTGAACGCGAACTTGGCCTGCACGCCGCGCGTGTAGCGCGGAGCCGGCGCCTTCCAGCCTTCGCGGCGCTTGGCCAGTTCGGCTTCGGGCACGTTCAGTTCGAGCTTGAGCTCGTGCGCGTCGATGGTGATCGAGTCGCCTTCGTTCACGAAGGCGATGGTGCCGCCGGCCGCCGCTTCGGGCGCGACGTGGCCAACGACCATGCCCCAGGTGCCGCCCGAGAAGCGCCCGTCGGTGATCAGGCCCACGCTTTCGCCGAGGCCTGCGCCGATCAGCGCGCCTGTGGGTGCCAGCATTTCCGGCATGCCCGGTCCGCCCTTGGGGCCGAGGTAGCGCAGCACCATCACGTCGCCGGCCACGATCTTGCCGGCCAGGATGGCCTGCAGCGCCGACTGCTCGTCGTCGAACACGCGCGCCGGGCCAGTGATGACCGGGTTCTTCAGGCCCGTGATTTTGGCGACCGCGCCTTCGGGCGACAGGTTGCCCTTCAGGATGGCCAGGTGGCCTTCGGCGTACATCGGCTTGCCGATCGGGCGGATCACGTCCTGGTCGGCGCGCGGCACGTCGGGCACGTCCTTGAGCACTTCAGCAATCGTCTGGCCGCTGATGGTGATGCAGTCGCCGTGCAGCAGGCCCGCATTCAGCAGCACCTTCATCACTTGCGGAATGCCGCCTGCCTGGTGCAGGTCGACCGCGAGGTACTTGCCCGAGGGCTTCAGGTCGCACAGCACCGGCACCTTCTTGCGCATGCGCTCGAAGTCGTCGATGGTCCACTCGACTTCGGCCGCGTGCGCGATCGCCAGGAAGTGCAGCACCGCGTTGGTCGAGCCGCCGGTGGCCATGATCACGGCCACGGCGTTCTCGATGGCCTTCTTGGTCACGATGTCGCGCGGCTTCAGGTCTTTCTTGATCGCCTCGATCAGCACCTTGGCCGATTCCTTGGCCGAATTGGCCTTCTCGTCGTGCGGGTTCGCCATGGTCGACGAGTAGGGCAGCGAGATGCCCAGTGCCTCGAACGCGCTGGACATGGTGTTGGCCGTGTACATGCCGCCGCAGGAGCCGGTGCCGGGAATGGCGCGCTTCTCGATCTCGTGCAGGTCTTCGTCGCTCATGTTGCCGGCGGCGTTCTGGCCCACGGCTTCGAACACGCTCACGATGTTGAGGTCTTGCCCCTTGTAGCGGCCCGGGAGGATGGTGCCGCCGTAGACGTAGATGGCCGGCACGTTGGCGCGCAGCATGCCCATGAGGCCGCCGGGCATGTTCTTGTCGCAGCCGCCGACCACCAGCACGCCGTCCATCCACTGGCCGCCCACGCAGGTCTCGATGCAGTCGGAGATCACCTCGCGGCTCACCAGCGAGTACTTCATGCCCTCGGTGCCCATGGCCATGCCGTCGGAGATGGTGGGCGTGCCGAACACCTGCGCGTTGCCGCCGGCTTCCTCGATGCCCTCGATGGCCGCGTCGGCCAGCTTCTGCAGGCCCGAGTTGCAGGGCGTGATGGTGCTGTGGCCGTTGGCGACGCCGACCATCGGCTTCTTGAAGTCGCTCTCTTCGTAGCCCATGGCGTAGAACATCGAGCGGTTGGGGGCGCGGCTCTTGCCTTCGACGATGTTGGCGCTGCGGCGGTTGATCTGGATTGGCTTGGTGTCCATGGTGTCTCTTCTATCGTGGGGAGATCGGGGAGCCAAGTATCGGACTTCTGATTGATTCGTTCCAATCCGATTTGGGGTGCAGATTGATATGCTCGGCATATGAATGAAGCACTGATCGACCTGCGCGCCTGGCGCCAGTTCGTCGCCGTGGCCGAGGAACTGCACTTCGGCCGCGCCGCGCTGCGGCTGCACATGACGCAGCCGCCCGTGACGCAGGCCATCGCCCAACTCGAAAAGACGCTGGGCGTGGTGCTGTTCGACCGCACCCGAAGGCGCGTGGCGCTCACCCCCGCCGGCGAGGCGCTGCTGCCCGACGTGCGCGAGTTGCTGGCCCGGGCACAGGCGCTGCCGGCACGGGCGCGCGCCGCAGCGGCGGGGCAGGTGGGGCGGGTCCGCATCGCCTTTGTATCGACGGTCGGCTTCGAGCAATTGCCGGCGTGGGTGCGCGAATTTCGCGTGCTCTGCCCCGAGGTCGCGCTCGAGCTGGTCGAGGCCACCGGCGACGTGCAGCTCGAAGCCTTCGCGCGGGGCGAGATCGATGCCGGGCTGATGCTGCATTCGCCCGGCGCCGCACCGCCGGGGCTCACGCGCCTGGCCGTGTCCGAGGAGCCGCTGGTGCTCGCGCTGCCGGCCCGGCATGCGCTGGCCCGCACAGAGAAGCTGCTGCTGGCCGACGTGCTGGCCGAGCCGCTGGTGATCTTTCCGCGCCGCATCGTGCCTTCTTTGCACGATGCGATCTTCGGGCTCTATCACGCGGCGGGCCGCTTGCCGCAGCTCGCGCAGGAGGCCATCCAGATGCAGACCATCGTCAACCTGGTCTCCGGGGACATCGGCGTGGCGTGGGTGCCGGAGAGCGTGACGCAGTTCCGGCGCGCGGGCGTGGTCTATCGCCGCGCCGCGGAATTTGCGCCGGCTGCGCGGCGCCGCAGCGCGCCAGCGCTTCCGGTCTGCGAGACCAGCCTGGTGTGGCCCGAGGGGGCGAACAACCCGGCGCTCGCACGCTTCGTGGCGTTCGTGCGCGAACGCGGCTAGAAGCGGCACGAAGTGCGCAAAGCCTGGGCGAGTCAAATGCAGCGGGCACAATCCGCGGATGCTCATGTATCCGCAGATCAATCCCATCGCCTTGCAACTCGGACCCGTCGCCATTCACTGGTACGGCCTGACCTACCTGGCGGCCTTCGCGCTGTTCTACTTTCTCGGTACCCGCCGGCTGCGCCACGAACCGTACCGCTCGCTGGTCGGGCAAGGCGCCTGGCAGCGCAAGGACATCGAGGACATCCTCTTCCTCGGCGTGATGGGCGTGATCGTCGGCGGGCGGTTGGGCTACTGCCTCTTCTACAAGCCCGAGTTCTACCTGACCCATCCGCTCGAGATCCTCTACGTGTGGCAGGGCGGCATGAGCTTCCATGGCGGCATGCTGGGCGTGATCGGCGCGATGGTGTGGTTTTCTCATTCGCGCGCACGGCCGTTCTGGCAGGTGATGGACTTCGTGGCGCCCTGCGTGCCGACGGGCCTCGCCGCGGGCCGCGTGGGCAACTTCATCAACGGCGAACTCTGGGGCCGCTTCAGCAGCCCCGATCTCCCCTGGGGCATGGTGTTTCCGCAAAGCGGCTCGATGCTGCCGCGTCATCCGTCGCAGATCTACCAGTTCCTGCTCGAAGGGCTGCTGCTGTTCGCGATCATGTGGCTCTACGCGCGCAAGGAGCGCAAACAAGGGCAGGTGGCCGCGGTGTTCCTGATCGGCTACGGCGCACTGCGCTTCTTTGCCGAGTACTTCCGCGAGCCAGACGATTTCCTTGGCCTCAGGGCGCTGAGCCTGAGCCAGGGGCAGTGGTTGAGCGTGCCGATGGTGATCGCTGGCATCGCGCTGTGGTTCTGGTTCGGTCGCGCCAAGACGGTCGCCGCACGCGCCTGAAGCGGGAGATCTCAGGGTAATCACGGGCCGCGCGGGGTGCCCGTGACACTTGCGTCACATTGTTTGCACGCTCACAATTACGCGTAATTACAGGAAATTACGCCGAGCCAGCCCCGCTCAGCAGCCCCAAACGCCATGCGCCTGGTCCCCAACTCCCTGCACGACGAAGTCGCCGCGACGCTGCGCGAGCAGATCTTCGAGGGCGCGCTGGCGCCGGGCAGTTTTCTGGACGAGGCGGCGCTGTGCGAGCGACTGTCCATCTCCCGCACGCCGCTGCGCGAGGCGCTGAAGGTGCTCACCGCCGAAGGCCTGCTGCGGCACGAACCCCGGCGCGGCTGCTTCGTCAACGAAGTGACCGAGCGCGACCTCGACGAGATCTTCCCGGTGATCGCGCTGCTCGAAGGCCGCTGCGCCTACGAGGCCGCCCGCAACGCGAGCGATGCCGAGCTGCACGAGCTCGACGCCCTGCACGAGCGCCTGGAGCGCCATGCCAAGGCGCGCCGCATCAACGACTACTACGCCACCAACCACATCATTCACGAGGCGATCATCAAGCTCGCGGACAACCGGTGGCTCGCGCAGGTGATCAGCGACCTGCGCAAGATATTGAAGCTCGCGCGGCTGCAGCAACTGCATGCGCCGGGCCGGCTCGACCAGAGCCTGTCGGAGCACCTGGCCGTGTTCGCCGCGCTCAAGGCGCGCGACAGCGAAGGTGCCGATGCCGCCATGCGCACGCACCTGACGCGGCAACGCGAAGCGTTGCGCGAGGTCGCGCGGCAACAGAAATCCAGGGTGATGCCGTGACGATCCGCCGCGGCGTGCCCGAACCCATCCACAGGGGAGTCCAGCGATGAGTGCGACCGAATGGTTCCAGGCGCGGCTGCGTTCTGGCGAAAAATCCAAGGTGCCCGTGGCGCCTGAAAGCACTGCGAAGAGCGCGCCGAAGAACACGCTCAAGCCCAGCGAGCGCACGACCGCCGAGCGCCTGCAGGTCACGCTGCGCAAGGCCGACGAGGCCCTGTCGCCGCGCGCACTGCGCCGCGTGCTCGCCGACCTGCAGGCCGTGATCGATCCGCGCGTGAGCGAGGTCGAGGGCGGCCGCCGGGCCCACGCCATCGCAGAGGCCTACGCTGTGGCCACGCCCGAAGAGCGCCGCGACTACTGGGCCCTGATGAGCGAGCACTTCGCCGCCGATGCGCAAAAGCTCAAGACCGCGCGCGACCAGCACCAGGCCGCGGTCGGCACGCCCGACGAAGGGCAGGCCGAATTGAAGCTGCGCCGCGCGCTCGTCTCGCCGCGCATGCGCCTCTTGCAACGCTTTGCCGTCGAGCCCGCGGGCATGCGCTTCCTGGTCGACCTGCGTGCCGACCTGCTGCCGTGCCTGAAGGCAGACAAGCGCCTGCTGGCGCTCGATGCCGAACTCGAGCATCTCTTCTCCACCTGGTTCGACGTCGCCTTTCTCGAACTGCGCCGCATTGACTGGGACTCGCCGGCCTCGCTGATCGAGAAGCTCATCCGCTACGAGGCGGTGCACGACATCAAGGGCTGGTCCGATGTGAAGAACCGGCTGGACGACAGCGACCGCCGCTGCTACGGCTTCTTTCATCCGCGCCTGCCCAACGAACCGCTGATCTTCGTGGAGGTGGCGCTGGTCGACGGCATCAGCGACGGCATTACACCGCTGCTCGACGAGGCCGCCGTGCCGGTGCCGCCCGCCAAGGCGACCACGGCCATCTTCTATTCGATCAGCAACACCCAGACCGGCTTGCGCGGCGTGAGCTTCGGCGATTCGCTCATCAAGCGCGTGGTCGAGACGCTGCAGGACGAACTGCCGCGCCTGAAGACCTTCGCCACGCTCTCGCCGATTCCGGGCTTTCGCACCTGGCTGGCGAAGAACGCCGCCGACCTGCTGCCGCGCCTGGACGAGAAACGCGAAGCCGAACTCGGCCGTCTCGTCGGCTCCATGCCGCCCACTGCCGAGCGGCTGCTCGCCGCCGTGGAGGGCGCCGCCGCGCTGGATGCCAAGTCACCGCTGCGCCAATGGCTGCTGCAGGCGGCCGCCGAATACCTGGGCCGCGCGCTGGTCGACGGCACGCCGGTCGATCCGGTGGCGCGCTTCCACCTGGGCAACGGTGCGCGCGTGGAGCGGCTGAACTGGGCGGGCGACCCGTCGCCCAAGGGGCACAAGCAGTCGTACGGGCTCATGGTCAACTATCTCTATGACCTGAAGCGCCTGGACAAGCATCGGACCTGGCTGGGCGACGGCAAGGTCGCGGTATCGGGAGACATCGAAAGCCTGTTCTTCAAAAAAGGCTGAGCACCTACCGCCGCATCGGGCGGCAAAATCCACAAAGATCGGAGAAGAGACAAATGAACCCAAGTTTTCAGCGACGTGACGTTCTGCGCGTGGCCGCCGCCGGTGCAGCCGTTCTTTGCGGCGCTGCGCGCGCCCAGACCCCGGGCTGGCCGACCAAGCCGGTGACCATGATCGTCCCGTTCCCGGCCGGCGGAGGCACGGACGCCTTTGCGCGGCCGCTCTCGGGTCAGTTCACCAAGATCGCAGGCCAGACGCTGGTGATCGACAACCGCGGCGGCGCCGGCGGCACGCTGGGTGCGAGCATCGCGGCCAAGGCGCCGGCCGATGGCTACACGCTCTTCATGGGGGCGGTGCACCACGCGATTGCGCCCTCGGTGTATCCCAAGCTCGACTACGACATCGAGAAAGACTTCGTGCCCCTGATGCTGCTGGCCAACGTGCCGCAGGTGGTGGTGATCAACCCCAAGCGCGTGCAGGCCAACACGATCCAGGAATTCATTGCGCTGGTGAAGCGCAACCCCGGCAAGTTCAACTACGGCTCGGCCGGCTCGGGCACCTCGCACCACCTGGCGGGCGAGCTCTTCAAGCTGCAGACCGGCACCTTCATCACCCACATCCCGTACCGCGGTGCGGGTCCGGCGCTGTCGGACCTGATCTCGGGCAACGTCGACCTGATGTTCGACGGCCTGGGTTCTTCGTCGCAACACATCAAGAGCGGCCGCATCAAGGCGCTGATGGTGGCCGGCAGCAAGCGCAACCCCGCCTTCCCCGACGTGCCGTGCGCCGCCGAGGTGGGCCTGCCCGACTACACCGTGACCACCTGGTATGGCCTCTGGGCACCGAAGAACACGCCGGCCGACGCGCAGGCGCGCGCGGTCGACGACATGAAGAAGGCGCTCGCCACCGACGAGCTCAAGACCATCTGGGCGCAGAACGGCTCCGAGATCCCCACGCTCACCATGGCGGCCTACGGCGGCTTCGTGAGCTCCGAAATCAAGCGCTGGGCCACGGTCGTGAAGGCGTCGGGCGCCAAGCTCGAATGACGGCTGCGGGCACTGCGTCGCCCACGCGCGAACGCGCGTCCGTATCGTTGCAGCGCGAAGGCGCTGTGGCGGTCGTCACGCTGTCGAACGCGGGCCGCCTCAATGCGATGACGCGCGCGATGTGGCGCGAACTGCGCGCGGTGTTCGCGGGCCTGGACGATGCAGGCCTTCGGTGCATCGTCGTCCGCGGGGAGGGTGGCGCCTTCTGCGCGGGCGGCGACATCTCCGAGTACCCGTCGTTCCGCTTCGAAGAGCCGAGCCTGCGCGAGTTCCACGAGAGCGAAGTGTGGGCCGCGCTGCAAGCCTTGCTCGACTGTCCCGTGCCGCTGGTCGCGCAGATCGAAGGCGCCTGCATGGGCGCCGGCATCGAGATCGCGAGCTGCTGCGACATCCGCATCGCAGGCAGCTCCGCCAAATTCGGCGCGCCGATCGCCAAGCTCGGCTTTCCCATGGCGCCGCGCGAAGCGGCCCTGGTGCATGGCGCCATCGGCGACGTGCTCGCGCGCGACATGCTGCTGGCCGCCGGCGTGCACGGCGCCCAGCGCCTGTACGACGCGGGCTTCCTGCTGCAGGTGCTGCCCGACAACGAAGTCGCGACGGCCGTGCAACTGCACGCCGACCGCATCGCCGCGCTGGCCCCGCAGGCCGCACGCCTGCACAAGCGCACCTTCGCCATGCTGAAGGCCGGCGCTCAATCCACGCAGAGCCTGCTCGCCACAGCCTACGACTACGCCGATTCCGCCGAGCACCGCGAAGGCATCGCCGCCTTCCTTGCCAAGCGCACACCGAATTTCTGAAGTACCGGTTCAAAGACGAAGCGATGAAGAAGCCAACCAACGCCAACCTGTTCGCCGCCTTGCGCGCGGCCTTTCCCGCCGACCTCGACGGCATTGCGGTCGAGACCGACAACGGCCTTTTCTACTCGTGGCGCGACCTCGAACGCGCGAGCGCGATGATCGCCAACCTGCTCGATGCCCTGAAGCTCGAGAAGGGCGCGCGCATCGCGGTGCAGGTCGAGAAATCGGTCGAGGCGATGCTGCTGTACCTCGCCACGCTGCGCGCGGGCTATGTGTTTCTGCCGCTCAACACCGCTTACCAGAGCGCCGAGATCGAATACTTCATCGGCAACGCCGAGCCCGCGGTGGTGGTGTGCACGAGCCGCAATGCATCGTGGGTCGGGCCCATCGCCAACGCGGCGGGCACGCGGCATGTATTCACGCTCGACGACGACCGCACCGGCACGTTGCTGGAGGTTGCGGCGCAGTGCACCGACAGGCACACGCCCGCGAAAAAGTCGCCCGACGATCTCGCCGCAATCCTCTACACCAGCGGCACCACCGGCCGCAGCAAGGGCGCGATGCTCACGCACGGCAACCTGCTGTCGAACGCCGAGGTACTCAAGGACTACTGGGGCTGGACGCCGGGCGATGTGCTGGTCCACACGCTGCCGATCTTCCACGTGCACGGCCTCTTCGTCGCGCTGCACGGCGCACTGCTCAACGGCAGCAAGATGCTGTGGTTCTCGAAGTTCGATCCGAAGCAGATCGTCGCCAGGCTCCCGGAGGCCACCGTGTTCATGGGCGTGCCCACGCTGTACGTGCGCCTCCTGGCCGAGCCCGGCCTCACGCGCGAAGCGGTGTGCAACATGCGGCTCTTTATCGCGGGTTCGGCGCCGTTGCTCATCGAGACCTTCGACGAGTGGAAGGAGCGCACCGGCCACACCATCCTCGAGCGCTACGGCATGAGCGAGACGGTGATGCTCACCTCCAACCCTTACAAGCCTGAGCAGGGCGAACGCCGCGGCGGCACGGTCGGCTTCGCCTTGCCGGGCGTGCAATTGCGCGTGCGCGACGAGAAGGGCAACGACTGCACCACCGATGAGATCGGCGGCATCGAGGTAGCCGGCCCCAACGTGTTCGCCGGCTACTGGCGCATGCCCGAGAAGACGGCCGAAGAGTTCACCGCCGACGGCTTCTTCAAGACCGGCGACGTCGGCAAGATCGACGGCCGCGGCTACATCACCATCGTCGGGCGCAGCAAGGACCTGATCATCAGCGGCGGCTACAACGTCTACCCGGCCGAGATCGAGGGCTACATCAACGAGATGGCCGGCGTGGCCGAGAGCGCGGTGATCGGTGTGCCGCACCCCGACTTCGGTGAAGTGGGAGTGGCCATCGTGATCGCCAAGGCGGGCACGGTGATCGATGCCGATGCGATCGTGGCGGAGCTCAAGTCGAAGCTTGCGAACTTCAAGATTCCCAAGCGCTGCTTCGTGGTGCCCGAGCTGCCGCGCAACACGATGGGCAAGGTGCAGAAGGCGCTGCTGCGCGCCGAGCACAAGGGCTTGTTCGGCTAGGTGTTCGCGATCCTCGGCGCGAGCGCGGTGACACGCGGCTCGTGAAAGACCATCGCGTCCACCACCTCCGGCGAAGGCTGGCGGAACTCCACGCCGTAGCCTTCGAGCGTCTCGACGTTGAAGCGCCGCCCGCCGGCCGGCAGCAGCCGGTAAGTCGGCTGGCCCGGGATCGTCATGCCGAGCTGCTCGCCTGCATCGAGCCGGATCTCGATCACGCGGCCGGCATGCAGGTAGTCCCCGGCGCACAGCCGGCGGAATGCGGGGTCCAGCACTTCGCCGGCCGCAACGCGGCGGAACACGATGTCTTCCACCATCTCTTCAAGGGGCACTTCGACGCGGTCGATGTGGCCTTGCCGGTCGTAGCGGAAGGTGAGGGTGCGATCGCTGGGGTGCATGATCGTCGGCCGGTCCGGCGTGATGAACACGTCGTAGTGGCGATGCAGGAGCTGGTCTTCCGCACCGCGCCAGCGCCATGCAAGTCCGTCCGCGCGCTGTTCGATGTGGATACGCCCGTAGGCCGGATGCTCGTAGTCGCCGACGTAGTCTTCGAGCGCATGGCTCGGCCGGGTGCCGCTGTGGCGCACCTCCGCGGCTGCTTTCTTGTCGAGCTTCTGCTGTGCCACGGCCTGCTTGCGCTTCGGTGCGAGCCGGCCGAACCAGTCGACCGGTTCGCGGCCGCAGAGCCGGTCGAGGACCGCGAATGTGAGGATGGGCGTGGCGCCGCCCGGCGTGCGGTTCGTCAGCACCACGACGCCTGCGCGGCGTTCCGGCAGCAGCGTCATGAGCGTGCTCCAGCCGGCCCACGAGCCCGAATGCGCCACGGTGCGATCGCCGCGGTACTGCTCGCAGAAGAGGCCGAGGCCGTAGTGCGAATCGCCGATCTCCGCGTATGGGGAACGTCCCATGTGCACGCGAGGCGTCGTCATTTCGCGCAGCGCCTGCGGCGAGAGCAACTGGCGGCCGTCCGCCTTGCCGTCGAGCAGGAAGCGCGCCCATTTCGCGAGGTCCGCCACCGAGGCGTTGATGCCGCCGGCAGGCGTGGCGCGGATGGGCGACAGCGGCGACCGATGAAGCTCGTCGCCATCGATCGCATGCGGGCGTGCGCCGTCCTCCGCGGCGCCGAGCGCGTCGATGGAAAAACCGAAGTGGCTGAAGCCCAGCGGCTTCATCAGTCGCTCGGTCGTGAAGTCTTCGTAGCGCTGGCCGCTGATGCGCTCGGTGATCATTCCCGCGACGAGGTAGCCGAGGTTCGAGTACTGGAAGGTGTCGCGCAGGTCTTTGTTGGACGCGAGATGCCTGAGCGCCGCGAGCATCTGCACGTTGCTCAGGTCGCCGGGCATGTGGATCCAGTCGTGGCGCGGCAGGCCGCTGTGGTGGCACAGGAGATCGCGCACCGTGAGCCGCTCGGTCGCCACCGGGTCTTGCAGGCGGAACTCCGGGAGCAGCTCGCGGACCGGCCGATCCCAGTCGAGCTTGCGTTCATCGACCAGCAGGCCAAGGCCGGCCGCGGTGAACGACTTGGTGATCGAGCACAGCAGGAATTGCGTGTCGGTGGTCACGGGCAGACCGGTGTCGGTGTCGCGCACGCCGTAGCCCTTCTGCAGCACCACCTCGCCGTCCTGAATCACCGCCAGCGCGAGGCCGGGCACTTTCCATTCCTGCATCGAGGCTTCGACGAGGCTTTCGAGATCGCTCCACATGCTCGGGGTCCTTGCCTTGCGGCCTTTGGAAACAGGGGGCGAATCCTAAGGCAATCCCGCGCGTGGAATTCTCTTATGTTGCAGCCAGCCCGTTCATGAGCCCGCTGCGCGCGTGGCAGTTGATGTACTCGTAGCGCTGCTCGTCGGCCTTCAGCACCGACACCTCGTGGTACACGCGCAGCTGCAGCTGGAAGTTCAGTGTCTGCACATAGCGCATGAAGCTGCCGAAGATCGCCACGTGCGTGGGGTGCGATTCGGCCCAGCGCTCCATGTCGGCGAGCGAGCGCCAGTAGCTCAGGCCGAACGATTTCTGCAGCGGTGCGCCCTGCGCGTCGAGGTGGTGCATGTAGCGGTTGCTGTAGCAGCCGATGCCCAGGCCCTGGTCGCGGAGGAACTCCATGCCTTCGCGCAGCACCGGTTCCATGTCCTCCAGGTAGAGCGTGCGTTCCTGGCCTGTGGTGTCGGCCCACTCCTGGCCGGAGCGGATCATCGCGATGTTCTCGTGGCCGGCAATAGCGCACGCGCTGCCCCAATGCGGGTGTGCCGGCGATCACCGCCCGCGTGCCAGAGGGCACCATCGCATCGGTCTGCGAGAGCGGGATGCGGTCGCGCATCGACCCCCAGTAGCCGTGCTCCTGCAACTCGCCGCTGACCTCGCCCATGACCACGCCGACGCCCTCGAAGCGGTCCGGCGTGTTGAACATGGTCTCGAAGTGTTCGACGCGCGGCGAGGCGATTTCGCGGAAGTAGCCGAGGCCTTCGCTCAATCGCTCGTCGGAGCGCCACCATGCGTCGATGGCGGGTGTGGCGCTCCAGCGCGCGAAGGCCGCAGCGTCGTCCCAGTAGGCGATGGCGATCATGTTGTCGAATCCGTCGGCATCGACGTGGTGCGTGAGGTCGTGATGGCCCGGTCCGTCGGGCAGGGCGAAGTCGCGCGCGATCTTCATCAGTGCGGCGCAGGCGCGGCCCTGCATCTCGGGGCCGCGCGACTGCACGCCGAAATAGCCCATCACCACCTGCATCACCGAAGCCGGCGCGCGGGCCGACCAGACGGGGTAGGGTGGGGTGTAGTCGTCCTCGACGCGGCGGTGCCGCGTGCGGGGGCATTTCAGGTGCTCGGCGATGGCGGATTCCATGGTGGGGACTCCGGGTGTCAGGCGGCGAGCTGCAGGCGTGGCTCGGTGCTTGCAGCCACCGCTTCGGGCGCACTGCTTTCGGGCTCGGGCGTGCGCTGAAACACCACGGGCTCCCGGCGCGTCTTGTTGAGCAACAGCTGGGTGACATCGGGCCGCGAGTAGTGGCCGCTCGGATCGGCCGCGGCCTTGGCGAGCGAGATCATGCCCAGGTCGATGTCGGCGATCACCAGGCCTTCCTGGTCCTCGGCCAGCGGCGTGCCGAGCGGCGAGCCGTCGGGCGCGTAGATGCGCGCGAAGCCGCCGCCGGTGCGCAGCATCTGCTGCTTGCCGGCATCGGTGCACATGAGGTCGCTCATCGCCTGCGAGACCGTCGCACACGGTGCGACCACGAAGCACTGGCCCTCGGCCGCGTAGACCTGGCTCGCGGCGTTGTTGACCTCCGGCCCGAGCGCGTAGGCCGCGCCCCGGTAGAGCGAGAAGCTGGGCCATGCGCCGCAGTGGATCTGCTCGTTCTGCGCATACATCGCGTACTTGCTGAGCGGCTGCAGGTGCTCCCAGCACGAGAGCGAGCCGATATTGCCGATGGCTGTTTCAGCCACCGCGAGGTCGGAGCCGTCGCCCTCGCCGAACACGGTGCGCTCCACATGCGTGGGCTTGAGCTTGCGGCGCGTCTGCACGGTGTGGCCCTGGTCGTCGATGAGCGCCTGGGCGATGTAGAGGCTGCCCGCGGCCTTTTCGCTGTAGCCGAGCGAGACCCAGATCTTGTGCTTGCGGGCCGCATCCTTGATGCGGTCGAACTCTGCCGAGCCGATCACCAGGGAGTTGTCGTGGTAGCGCTGCACGAACTGCATGCCCCAGGCGGGCGAATCGAGCCAGATCCACCATGGGTAGCCGGGCACCCAGGTCTCGGGAAAGGCGATGAGCTTCACGCCCTGGCCCGCTGCCTGGGCCATGAGGTCGATGGTCTTGTCGATGGTGCCGTCGAGGTCGAGGAACACGGGCGCGGCCTGCACGGCGGCGACGCGGAGCTTGGGGTGAACGGTGGTGGGCATGGCGGGCCTTTCGGAAGTGGAGTGATGAAACAACTTCGCACACCGCCAGCACGGGTTTGCGCGGTGGCATGCGGGTTGCTTGAAGCGTAGATTCGCCGCCGCGGAACGCCTTGACCCGAACTGGCGGCGTTCTTGTTCCAGCGTTGCACGCGCTTTACGGGAAACCCCATGAACCAGTTGTTCAGCACCGACGCCGTGGCGCGCGACCAGCGCCTGGCGTATTGGACCGACATGATCTGCAACGTCTACGTGCAGCTCGGGTGCGACCCGGTGCGGCCGGACGACATCGGCAACTTCGAAGGCAGCATCCGCCAGCACTCGCTGCCGAGCCTGGATGTGTCGGTGGTCAAGTCAGGCCCGCAGAAGGTCATGCGCACGAGCGGGCACATCGCGCGCTCGGGCGACGACTATTTCCTCGTGAGCATCCAGGCGCAGGGGCGCGGCGTGGTGCGGCAGGATGGGCGCGATGCGGTGCTCTCGGCCGGTGACTTCGCGCTGTACGACAGCACGCGGCCTTACCAGCTGCTCTTCGACGACAAGTTCGAGCAGATCGTGCTCAAGCTGCCCGGCGAGCGCCTGCGCAGCGAGCTGCGCGACACCGAGGCGCTGACGGCGACCACGGTGTCGGGCAAGGAGGGCGCGGGGCATCTCTTGCTCGGCATGATCCGCACGCTGCGCGAAGACATCGACACGCTGCAGCCGGCTTCAGCGCTGGCTGTGGCCAACGGCGTGCAGAGCATCCTCGTGGCGGGCCTGCAGACGCTGCCGGCGGCGCGTGCGCCGTCGCTGAGCAACCTCACGGCATACCACCTCGCGCGCGTGAAGCGGTGCATCGATGAGCAGTTGGCCGATCCGTCGCTCTCGGTGGGCAGTCTCGCGGCATCGCTGGGGGTGTCGGCGAGCCACATCCACCGCGTGTTCAAGAGCGAACCGCTGACGCCCTCGCAGTACATCTGGGAGCGCAGGCTCGAAGCTTGCAGCCGCGACCTGCTGGAGCCGCGCCTTGCAGGCAAGCCGGTGGGGGAGATCGCGTATGGGCGCGGCTTCAACGATGCGGCGCATTTCAGCCGCGCATTCCGCGAGCGTTTCGGCTGCTCGCCGCGCGAATGGCGGCAGCAGCGGGTGCAGTAGCGTTTACTGGACGAGAAGGACCGAGATGTCGGTCTCGCCGATCACCTTGGTGGCCACCGAGCCCATCAGCGCGCGTCCGAAGAGGCCGTGGCCGTGGGTGCCGAGCACGATCAGCTCGGCATGCGCGGCAGTGGCCGACTTGAGGATTTCCTCGGCCGCATGGCCGTGGCGCTTGTCGATCGTGTAGTTGCTCACGCCCTTTTCGGCGAGGAGCGCCTTCACCGGGTCGAGCACCTTCGCGCTCTCCTCGGCGTAGTACTCCGACACGATCTCCTTGCTGAGGTGCCGCGTCACGTGGCCCGAGATGCCGGTGCACACGTTGACCACGATGAGCTCGTGGCCGTCCACGAACATGGCGCGGTTGGCGATCAGGTAGTCGAGCGCCTTGCGGGTGTAGGCGCTGCCGTCGACGGCGATGAGGATTTTCATGAAACCGTTATACGGCCGCACCCCGCGGGTCGCAACGGGTCACACCCCAGACCATGGGGACTTTTATCCCCGCAGGCCTTTCCACAGCATGTAGGCGGCGAGCAGGTACAGGATGCTCGCGAACACGCGCTTGAGCTTCTTCACGGGCAGCGTGTGCGCGGCCTTGGCACCGAGCGGCGCGGTGAAGACGCTGCAGACGGCAATCACCACGAGCGCCGGCAGCCAGATGTAGCCGAAGGAGCCGGCAGGCAGGCCCTGCACCGACTGCCCGCTGATCGCATAGCCGATCACATTGGCCACCGCAATGGGGAAGCCCAGCGCTGCGCTGGTGGCCACCGCGTTGTGGATCGAGATGTTGCACCACGTCATGAACGGCACGCTGATGAAACCGCCACCCGCGCCGACCAACCCCGAGATGAAACCGATCACGCCGCCGCCCGCCAGCTGGCCGGCGGTGCCGGGCATCTGGCGCGTGGGCTTGGGTTTCCTGTCGAGGAACATCTGCGTGGCCGAGAAGCCCACGAACAGCGCGAAGAAGATCGCGAGCGCCGTGCCCTTGAGCAGCGCGAACACGCCCAGGCTCCCGGCCAGGCTGCCGATCACGATGCCGGGGGCGAGGCGCTGGACGATGTCCCAGCGCACTGCACCGCGCTTGTGGTGCGCGCGCACGCTGGACACCGAAGTGAAGATGATCGTGGCCATCGAAGTGGCGATCGCCATCTTCACCGCCAGGTCGGACGCCACGCCGCGGTGGCCCATGATGATCGTGATGAACGGCACCATCAGCATGCCGCCGCCGATGCCCAGGAGGCCCGCGAGGAAGCCGGTGCCCAGGCCGAGCGTGGCGAGTTCAAGAATCAGGAGGGGGTCGAGGAGGTCGGTCACGCTGCGGGGTCTTCGGACAAAGCAACGGCCCCGAGCAGTGTGTGCTGGGGGCCGTGCCGATGGAAAAAGGTGTCTGCAAGTGGGCGCCGGACCCGCATCCTGAACCAGGGTTCAGGTGGGCGAGGGCAGCAAGACTTCGGGTTCATCTGACGCGAGATGATCACGCCCGTCAAGCGATGTACCAAGCCCGGCTCCGGAGAGCATTGGAACAAGGAAATATTAAGCCCGACGCGCACCGCAGACAGTTCGGATTTTACGCTCCGTATGAGTCCATGGTGTTCATTCAGAGCAAATGACCATCGCCGGCCAGTGCGTGATCGAGCTTTTGAATGAGCTGGGCGGCCTTGGCATCGACTTCGCCGGGCTCCGTGGCCGCGGTTGCCGGCGTTGCAGCAACAGGTGTCGCCGCTGCAGCCGCCTGCTGTGCAGCGAGGTCGAAGGCGAGGTTCAGCGAAGCCAGCACCGCGATGCGATCGCGCGCCTTGACTTTTCCCGCATCGCGGATCTTGCACATGGCGGCATCCACGCGTTCGACCGCATCGCGCAGCAGCGGCTCGCCGCCGTCGGGACAGCCGAGCAAATAGCTCTGGCCCATGATCTGTACTTCTATCTGCTTCATGCGGTGGAATCTTCGGGAGGTGGTTCGGCCGGCAGCCGCTCGAGCAGTGCGTCGAGGCGCGTGCGTGCCGCAGCGAGCCGCGACTTGAGCCCGTCGCGTTCGCGCACGAGCGCATCGACCTGTTCCTGGAGCAGCGCATTGGTGCGCTGTACCTCTTCGTGACGCACAAGCAGGCGTTCCACACGCTCGGCGATCTGATCGATGGGGCTGGAGGCGGGCATGGTTGGCGATTGTAGTTTCCCGGGGAATGGGGTCCGCCGACAGTGCGCGCGGTGCTTGCTTCGTCCTGGCGCCGATTCTGCGGCCTGCGCCCGAGGCTTCCAAGTTTTCGGGTTGCGGTGTCATCGCGCGGCCACAACTTTCGGCTTAGCCGTGCCGCCGCAGGGCCTAAAATCCCGCCCGTTGGTGCTCGCGCCGTGGTTCACACGGCGCAGTTCAACGGGAAGCAGGAGTGAACGCCCCGAGAGGTCCGCAAGCCGGACATCGGATCAAGGCCGAAGCCGCCTGCGCTGCCCCCGCAACGGTCAAGCAGACGATGCCGCAAGGCGTCACCCCTTTCCATCAGCCACTGGGCGCCCTGAAACAGGCGCCTGGGAAGGCGGCAGGGGCCGTTCTGCCAGCCCGGATACCGGCCAACAAGGCGGCCGCCGCATGCACGAACGAATAAAACCGGTTCATGCCCGCGACGGTCATTGCGCCCAAGGCGCCGGCGGGGAGGCCGGCCAAGGGCATTGACGTTGTTCGGCTCACTCATGATTTCCTGCGTTTCCCTTTTCCGCGCTTCTTGCGGCCGCGCGCTTGCGCCCATCCGCCATCGCCGTCTTGCCTGCCTGCCGCTCGCGCTGGCCTCGGCCTTCGGCGGCTTCGCACTGATCCAACTGCCCACGCTGGCGCATGCACAGGAAGCCACGCCCACGCTCGGCGAAACAGTGGTCACTGCCAACCGTACGCCGCAGCCGCTGTCGGACCTGGTGGGCGATGTGTCCATCATCGATCGCCAGACCATCGAGCGCAGCGGCGCAACCGGCGTGGCCGACCTGCTGGCGCGCCAGCCCGGCATCGAGATCTCGCGCACCGGCGGCGTGGGCAACACCACCAGCCTGTTCGTCCGCGGCGCGGAAACGCGCTTCACCGCGGTCTATCTCGACGGCGTGCGCATCGACTCGCAAACCACCGGCGGTGCCGGCTGGGAAGGCATTCCGCTCGCGCAGATCGACCGCATCGAGGTGCTGCGCGGCCCGGCCGCCGCGGTGTATGGCTCGGACGCCATCGGCGGCGTGATCCAGCTCTTCACCAGGCGCGGCGAAGAGGGCGTGTCGCCCTACGCGGGCATCGGCTTCGGCAGCCATGGCCTGCGCAAGATCGAAGGCGGCGTGAGCGGCAAGTCGGGCCTGTTCGACTATTCGTTCGGCGTCGCGCACGAAGAGAGCAAGGGCTTCAATGTGCAGCCTGCGACCAAGCGCACGCCCTCCAAGGACGGCTTCACCAGCCCCGACCGCGACGGCTACCGCAGCACCTCGGGCAACCTGAAGCTGGGTTTCCAGATCAACCCCGACCAGCGCATCGAAGCCACCTTGCTCCAGAGCGACATCGAGGCCGGCTACGACGCCTCGGTCAGCTTCAGGACCAAGCCGCCGATCCTCTTCAAGAACGACGTCTCGACCAACTCCCTGCGCACCGCGGGCCTCACCTGGTCGGCCAGGTGGAACGACATCTACAGCACCCGCGTGCAGGTGACCGATTCGCAATCGGTCTACAAGACCCAGCCTTCGTTCTACCGCACCGAAACCAACCTGCGCGGCTACCTGTTCCAGAACGAGTTCCGCTTCGGCCCGCACCTGGTGACGGCCACGCTGGAGCGCCGCGAAGACGCCCTCGAGAACGCGCCCACCACCTCGGCCAAGCTGTTCTCGCAAGACCGTTCGCAGAACGCCCTTGCACTCGGCTACGGCTTCGTGCAGGGCCCGCATTCGCTGCAGCTGCACGTGCGCCGCGACCGGGACAGCGAGTTCGGCGGCAAGACCACCGGAAGCGCGGCCTACGGCTTCGCCATCACGCCGTCGCTGCGCTTCACTGCGTCGGCTGGCACGGCCTTCCGCGTGCCTACGCTCTACCAGCGCTTCAGCGAATACGGCGTGGCCACGCTGCGCCCCGAGACCAGCCAGAACGCCGAGCTGGGCCTGGCCTACGCCAAGGACGGCACCACCGCCGGCATCGTGGTGTACCGCAACCGCGTGCGCGACCTGATCAACTTCGCGGGCACCGCCAAGGGCTGCGCCTCGGCGTTCGGCTGCTACACCAACGTGGCCCGCGCCACCCTGCAGGGCGCCACGCTCTCGGCCAGCCAGCGCCTCGGCGACGTCACGCTGCGCGCCTCGCTCGATGTGCAGGACCCCAAGGACGCCGACACCGGAAACCTGCTCGCCCGACGCGCCAAGCGCCACGGCACGCTGGGCGCCGACTGGCGCGTCGCCGGCTGGACGCTGGGCGCCGAGGTGCAGGCCTCGAGCCAGCGCTACGACGACACGGCCAACACCGTCAAGCTCGGCGGCTACACCGTGCTGAACCTGTCGGCCAGCACGCAGATCGCGCGCGACCTGAACCTCATCGCCCGCATCGACAATGTCGGCGACAAGGACTACCAGTTCGCACGGCTCTACGCCAACGGGGGCCGCAGCGCCTACCTCGGCCTCAAGTGGACACCGCAGTAAACGACCTTTCGCCACGCCACGGCGCCGCAGTCACCTGCGGCGCGGTGCTGATTGCCGCGCCGGCCTCGGGCCAAGGCAAGACCACGGTGGCGGCCGCGCTCGCGCGGCTGCATGCGCGGCAGGGCCGGCGGGTGCGGGCCTTCAAATGCGGGCCGGACTTTCTCGACCCGCACTGGCTGGCGCTGGCCACCGGGGCGCCGGTGCATTCGCTCCACCTGTGGATGACGGGCGAGGCCGATTGCCGGGCGCGCCTGCGTGCCGCGGCGGCCGAGGCCGACCTGGTGATCGTCGAAGGCGTCATGGGTTTGTTCGATGGCACACCGAGCGCGGCCGACCTCGCGGAGCGATTCGGCCTGCCCGTGCTGGCCGTGATCGATGCGCATGCGATGGCTGGCACCTTCGGGGCGCTGGCCCATGGCCTGCAGAACTTCAGGCCCGGCTTGCCGTGGGCCGGTGTGCTGGCCAATCGCGTGGCAAGCGAGCGCCATGCGGGCATGCTGAAGGACGCGTTGCGCGAGCCTTCGCAATGGATGGGCGCCTTGCCGCGCGATCCGGGGTTCGCATTGCCGGAGCGGCACCTGGGCCTCGTGGGCGCGGGCGAGCTCGACGACGCGATGGCGCGGCTCGATGCGGCGGCCGATGTGCTGGCCGAAACGCCGCTGGGCCAGATGCCGGTCTCTCAACTGCCGCAGGTGCGCTTCGATGCGGCCGCTTCCCAGGATGCAGACATGGCGCCGCTGCTGGCAGGCCGCACCATCGCCATTGCGCGCGATGCGGCGTTCTCCTTCATCTATCCCGCGAACCTCGATGTGCTGTCTGCCCTCGGCGCGCGGCTCGCGTTCTTCTCGCCGCTGGCGGGCGATGCCTTGCCGGACTGCGATGCCGTCTGGCTGCCGGGCGGCTACCCGGAGCTGCATGCCGAGGCACTGTCGGCCAACGAGCGGATGCGTGCTTCCCTGGTCGCGCACGTCGCCGCGGACAAGCCCGTCTGGGCCGAGTGCGGCGGGATGATGGCGCTGTTCGACGAACTGGCCACGCACACCGAAGCAGGCCAGCAGCAGGTTCATCGCCTCTGGGGCCTGCTCCCCGGCCGCGTGACGATGCAGAAGCGCCTCGCCGGCCTCGGCCCGCAGGAGCTCCAATTGGGAAGCCATACCCTGCGCGGCCACACCTTCCACTATTCGAGCTGCGAAACGCCGCTCGTGCCTTCTGCCCACACCGCGCGGCCCGGCGCGACGCAGCCCGTGGGTGCGCGCGGTGGCGAGGCCTTCTATGTGCGTGGACCGGTGCGGGCCAGCTATTTCCACGCATGGTTCGCCTCCAGCCCGGAAGCCACGGCGCGGCTCTTCGGCGCGATGCCGATCGAGCTGGGCCACGACGCAGCAAAGGAAGAGACCGATGACCGTTGAGCACGAATTCATCCTCGGTGGGCAAAAGAGCGGCAAGTCGCGCCGCGCCGAGCAGCGCGCGGCCGACTGGCTCGCCGCCGCGCCCGGCACCCACCGCGCCGTGCTGATCGCCACCGCCCAGGCCCACGACGACGAGATGCAGGAGCGCATCGTGCGCCACCAGGCCGACCGCGCCGAGCGCGTGCCCGGCATGCGGACCATCGAGGAGCCGGTCGAGCTCGCGCGCGCCATCGTCACGCAGAGCGCGCCCGAGACCCTGGTGGTCGTCGACTGCCTCACGCTCTGGCTCACCAACCTGCTGATGCCGTTGCGCACCGAGGCCGCGCGGCCGGTGACCCGCACGCCTTCGGCCCACACCACCATGCTGCTGATTGCGCTGCGCGAGGCGCGCGGGCCGGTGGTGCTGGTCGGCAACGAGATCGGCCTGGGCGTGATTCCGCTCGGCCGCGCGACCCGCGCCTTCGTCGATGCACTGGGGCGCCTGAACCAGGATGTGGCCGCCGCATGCAGCCGCGTGACGCTGATGGCAGCCGGACTGCCGCTGAGCCTGAAGGCGCCCGCCTGATGAAGATGCGCTGGATTCCATCGCTGTTCGCCGCCATCGGCCTGTTTCTGTGCGCGTTCGCCGCGCACGCCTTCGACGTGATCGACGAACGCGGCGTCACCGTGAGCCTGCCGCAACCGCCGCAGCGCATCGTCACGCTGCTGCCGTCGCTCACCGAATCCGTCTGCGCGCTCGGCGCCTGCGAGCGGCTGGTGGGTGTCGACAACTATTCCAACTCGCCGACCGTCGTGCGCACCTTGCCGCAGATGGGCGGCGGCATCGAACCCAACGTGGAAGCCATCGTCGCGCTCAGGCCCGACGCGGTGCTGCTGGCCAAGTCGTCACGCGTCACGCAGCGGCTCGAGGCGCTGGGCCTGAAGGTGCTGGTGCTCGAACCCAAGAGCCACGCCGACGTGCAGCGCGTGCTCGGCAAGCTCGACGAGGTGCTCGGCACGCACGAGGCGCCGCGCGTGTGGCGCGTGATCGATGCGAGCGTGTCGGCCGCGGCGCAGTCGGTGCCTGCGAGTGCGAAGGGCAAGCGCGTGTACTTCGAGATCAACAGCACGCCCTATGCCGCGGGCGAGTCGTCGTTCATCGGCGAGACGCTGACGCGGCTGGGCATGAGGAACATCGTGCCGGCCAAGCTCGGGCCCTTTCCCAAGCTCAACCCCGAGTACGTGGTGCGCGCCAATCCCGACCTCATCATGGTCAGCGTGCGCAGCTCGCAGGGGCTGGAGCAACGGCCCGGCTGGGGCGGCATCCGCGCGGTGCGCGAAGGCCGCATCTGCCGCTTCGATGCGCTGCAGTCCGACGTGCTCGTGCGCCCCGGCCCGCGCATGGACGAGGCCGCACGCTTGATGGCGCAATGCCTGGTGGACAAGGGCCGGTGAACGCCGCCCGCATGCATTCCGCACACCTGCGCCGCGTCGTTCTGCTCGGCACGGCCTTGCTGGGGCTGGGCATCGCGCTGCTGCTGTTCGGCCTCGGCATCGGCAGCACCGGCTTCGAGAGCCTGCTGGCCGCGCGGCACGACCCGGTGGCGCTGCAGATCGTGTGGGACATCCGCCTGCCGCGCACGCTCGGCGCGTGGCTCGCGGGCGCGCTGCTCGGGTTGGCGGGCGCGGTCGCACAGGGGCTGTTCCGCAATCCGCTGGCCGATCCCTATCTGCTCGGCAGCGCCTCGGGGGCATCGCTGGGCGTGGCTGTGGCGCTGATGCTGTTCGGCGGTTCGGCCGCGAGCACGCAATGGGTGATGCGCATCGGCCTCACCGGCGCGGCCTTCATCGGCGCTGTACTTGCCGTGTTGCTCACGTTGACGCTGGCGCGCGGTGTGCAGCAGACGCTGCGGCTGCTGCTCGCGGGCGTGATCGTCGGCGTGGTGCTCGGTGCCGCGAAAGACCTGGTCACCATCGCCTCGGCGGACATCCTCCAGGCCATCCAGGGCTTCATTCTCGGCAGCACCGGCCTTGTGGGCTGGAGCGCCTGCGCCGTGATGGGTGCTGTGTGCGCGGTGTGCCTGCTCACGGCCTGGGCGCTGGCGCCGGTGCTCGATGGGCTGGCCCTCGGCGAGGCGACCGCACGCAGCCTTGGCCTGCCGCTGGGTGCCATGCGCGCGGCGCTGGTCGTGGTGCTCGCGCTGGCTACCGGCGCGGCCGTGGCGCAAACCGGGCTGATCGCCTTCGTCGGCCTCGCGGCGCCGCATCTCGTGCGTTCAGCCGTCAAGACCACGCATGCGCGGCTGATCGTGCTGTCGGCGTTGATGGGCGGGCTGCTGCTGATGGCGGCGGACTTGCTGGCGCGCTGGCTGATCGCACCGCAGGAGCTGCCGGTGGGCGTGCTCACCGCGGTGCTCGGTGGCAGCTATCTGCTGTGGCTGATGCATCGCCGCAGCGCGCGCGGAGGTTTGACATGAGCGGCGCGGCCATCGAAGCCCGCCGCCTCAGCGCCACGCTCGGAACCACCGAGGTGCTGCACGGCATCGACCTCGCGCTCTCGTCCGCCCGCTGGACCAGCATCGTCGGGCCGAACGGCGCGGGCAAGTCGACGCTGCTCAAGGCGCTTGCTGGCCTGCTCGCGCACCGCGGCGAAGTCCTGCTCTTTGGCGAGGCCGAGGGCAAGATCCCGGCCCGCATCCGCGCGCAGCGCCTCTCGTGGCTCGGCCAGAGCGGCACGGGCGAGGCGAGCGCCGACGACCTGATGGTCTACGACGTCGCCATGCTCGGCCGCCTGCCGCACCAGCGCTGGCTTGCTGCCCCGAGCGCCGCCGACCGCGAGGCCGTGGAGCGCGCCCTGCGCAGCACACAAGCGTGGGACTGGCGCGACCGGCCGCTCGGCCAGCTCTCGGGCGGCGAACGCCAGCGCGTGCTGCTCGCCCGCGCGCTCGCGGTCGAGGCCCAGGTGCTGCTGATGGACGAGCCGCTCGCCAACCTCGACCCGCCGCACCAGGCCGACTGGATGCAGACCGCCCGCACGCTCGTGGCCCAGGGCCGCACCGTGGTCAGCGTGCTGCACGAACTGCCGATGGCGCTGGCCGCCGACGAAATGGTCGTGATGGACAAGGGCCGCGTGGTGCACCACGGCGACTGCGACGACCCGGCCACCCACACCGCGCTCGAACAGGTGTTCGACCACCGCATCCGCGTGCACCGCGTGGCGGATCAGTGGATCGCGCTGCCGAAATAAGGAATACACATGCAGATCGAAACTCCTCCCAGCGAAAAACCCTACGAGAAGCCCGAGGGCGAACGCCGCGGCATCGTCATCGTCAATACCGGCGACGGCAAGGGCAAGAGCACCGCAGCCTTCGGCCTCGCGCTGCGCGCCCATGGCCGCGGCAAGGCCGTGAAGATCTACCAGTTCATGAAGGTGCCTTCGGCGCGCTTCGGCGAACACCGCATGTTCGAGCAGATCGGCATTCCGATCGAAGGGCTGGGCGACGGCTTCAGCTGGAAGAGCCAGGACCTGGAGCGCTCGGGGCAGCTTGCGCGCGACGGGTGGGAGAAGGCCAAGGCCGCGATCCTGTCGGGCGAGTTCTTCCTCGTGGTGCTCGACGAGATCACCTATCCGCTGATCTACGGCTGGCTGCCGCTCGAAGGCGTGCTCGAAACGCTGCGCGCGCGGCCCAAGCATGTGCACGTGGCACTGACTGGCCGGCGCTGCCCGCCCGAGCTCATCGAGCTGGCCGACACCGTGACCGAGATGACGCTGGTCAAGCACGCGTTCAAGGCCGGCATCCCGGCGCAGCGCGGCATCGAGGATTGAACCCGATGGCGCAGCACGCGTTCGCGGCCGACGAGGCGAGGGCGGTGTACCGCGCCATCCACGAGCGGCGCGACATGCGGCACTTCGCAGGTGGCGAGGTCGCGCCGGAGGTGCTGCGCCGGCTGCTCGAAGCGGCGCATCACGCGCCCAGCGTCGGGTTCATGCAGCCGTGGCGCTTCATCCGCATTCGCGATGTCGCGTTGCGTCAGCGCCTGCACGACACGGTCGAGCGCGAACGTGTGCTCACGGCGCGGGCCCTCGGCGAGCGCGAAGACGAGTTCATGCGCCTGAAGGTGCAGGGCCTGCTCGACGCGGCCGAGTTGCTGGCCGTGTCGCTCGCCGATGACCGCGACAGGCATGTGTTCGGCCGGCGCACCTTGCCGCAGATGGACCTGGCCTCGGCCTCCTGCGCGATCCAGAACCTGTGGCTCGCGGCGCGTGCCGAAGGGCTGGGCATGGGCTGGGTGTCGTTGTTCGATCCGGTGGAATTGAGCGCCTTGCTCGGCCTGCCCGATGGCGCCGAGCCCATCGCGCTGCTCTGCCTCGGCCCGGTGCACGATTTCTACGAAGAGCCGATGCTGCAGCGCGAACGCTGGGCGCGACGCGAGCCGCTCTCGGCGCTGGTGTTCGACGAACGCTGGGGCCAGCCGTCGGACCTGTTTTCCCTCGCCCCATCCGCCGTGGAAGCTGCCTGATGCTGGCCTTCGATACCGTCCTCTTCGAACTCGCGCGCCTGTTCCTCTGGCCCGTGACGCTCGGCGTCTTGCTCTCCTTCGTTTACGCGGTGTATTGCCTCGGCGCCTTCGGCATCGAATACCTGCAGCGCCGCCGCGACCCGTCGCGCGTGCTGGTGCTGCAGCGCCATGCCGATGCGAGCCAGGAGCAGATGGAGCTCGTGGTGCTGAAGCAACTCGAAGGCGTGCGCCTGTGCAGCCGCGTGGCGCCGATGCTCGGGCTCATCGCCACGATGATCCCGATGGGGCCGGCACTCGTCGCCGTTGCTTCGGGTGAATCGCAGGGCGTGGCTCAGAGCCTCGCGCCCGCGTTCGCCGCGGTGATCGTCGCGCTGGCCTCAGCATCGATCACCTTCGTGGTCTACACCGTGCGTCGCCGCTGGTTGATGCGAGAGCTGGTGGCGGTGCTCGATGCGCGGGATCGCCTGTCATGAGTCGTCGGCAGTTCTCGATCCTGAGCAGCGTGGACACAGACGACGATGACCCGGTGCTCTCGACCATCAACCTGATCGACGTGTTCATGGTGGTCATCGGCATGCTGATGATCGCGGTCATCAACAACCCGATGAATCCGTTCGCGCAGGACAAGGTCACCATCATCCGCAACGAGGGCAAGCCGGACATGGAGATCATCACGCGCGAGGGGCAGAAGCTCACGCGCTTCAAGGCCAGCGGCGCGACGGGGCAGGGCGACGGCGAGAAGGCCGGCACGGCCTGGCGGTTGAAGGACGGCACGATGGTCTATGTGCCCGCGGATGCGGTGCCTGCAGTGCAGGGCGGGAAGTGACGCGCCTCCTCGTCTGGCTCTTGCTGATGGCGCTGGCGTTCTGCGCGCACGCGGAGCCGGACGAGCCTTCCCGCATCGTGGTGCTCAGCACATCGCTGGTGTCGCCGGCGCGCGTGGTGCGCCTGCAGGAGGCGGCGCAAGAGGTGGGGCTGCCTCTGCAGGTGGTATCGGCTGCGAAGGATTCGCCTGAAGCGCTGGCTGCGGCTTTGGGCGGGGCGCGGCTGCTGGTGATCGATGCGCCGCACATCAGCGTGGCACAGGCTGCGGCGGCGCGATTCGGCGATGTGATTTCGCGCAGCGCGGTGTCCTATGTGTCGATCGGCGAGTTCGCGCTCGTGGCCAAGGGGCAGGCCTCCGGCGCTGCGCCGCTCGTTGCGGAACGCGGCGTTGATGCGGTCTGGGCGCAGCGATTGCGGGAGTACTGGCGGTTTGCGGGCACGGCCAATCTGAAGGCGGCGATGAAAGCGCTGGCGCAGATCGACGACCTGAACGGACTGCCGCCGCCCATGCCGACGCCGCTCTCGGGCTTCTATCACCCGCGCTGGCCGCGCATCGAAACCGACATCGTGGCAGTGGACCGGCTGGCGGGCACCGCCGGAACCGTCGCCATCGCCGTCAACAGCGCCACCGTGACAGGCGACGACACCGGCTGGCTCGACGCGCTGATCGACGCGCTCGAACAGCGCGGCCTGCGCGCCTACGCCTTCTACGGCCCGCGCCAGCAGAAGGACCTGTTCTTTCGCATGACACATGCAGCCGGTGGAGACGAACGCCGCGTGGCCGAGCTGATCCTCAACGCCTCGCTGGTCTTCACGCCGAACGAGCGCAAGGCCGAGCTGGAGCGCATCGGCGTGCCGGTGCTGCAGACCCTGCCCTCCCTCGCGATGAACGCCACGCAATGGGCCCAAAGCAAGGACGGCCTTGCGCAGACCGACATCGCCTCCTACTACAGCCCGAGCGAACTGGCGGGCATGACCGATCCGATGCTCCTGAGCGCGCGCGATGCCGTCACCGGCACGCTGCAGCCACTGCCCGCGCAGATCGACGCGGTGGCCGGCAAGGCGGCCGCGCTGCTGCGCCTGCAGCGCACACCGGCTGCGGACCGCCGCGTCGCGATGCTGGTCTACAACTACCCGCCGGGCGAGACGAACTTCGGCGCCTCGTTTCTCAACGTGCCGCGCAGCGTGAACAACATGCTGGCGGCGATGCAGTCGGCGGGCTATCGCACCGAGATTCCCGGCGCGGACGCGCTCATCGCGCAGGTGCAGGCGACGATGAAGGCGTACTACCCCGTCGATGGCGGCGATGCCTTGCAGCCGCTGCTCGACAGGAACCTGGCCGATTCGTTGCCGCTGTCGCGCTACTTGGCATGGTTTCGCGCGCTGCCTGCCGAGACGCAGCATCGCATCGAGAACTACTGGGGGCCGCCCGAGCAATCGACCATGTTGCGGCCCGTCGCGGGCGAGCAGGCCTTCGTCATTCCGCGCGTGCAGTTCGGCAACGTCGTCGTGCTGCGCCAGCCGCCGCGCTTCGAACCCGGCACGCAGGTGGTGGGCAAGGCCGAGCAGGTCTACCACCGCTCTGCCATTCCGCTGAGCCACGGGTATCTGGCCACGTACCTCTGGCTGCGTACGCAGTTCGGCGCCAGCGCTGTCGTGCACGTGGGCACGCACGGCACGGTCGAGTGGTCGGCGGGCAAGGAGCGCGGGCTCTCGGTGCAGGACGATCCGCTGCTCGCGCTCGGCGATCTGCCCAACGTGTACCCGTACATCATGGACAACCTCGGCGAGGCCACTACCGCCAAGCGCCGCGGCCGCGCGACGATGGTGAGCCACTCGACACCGATGTTCGCGCCCGCGGGCTTTCGGCCCGGCCTGCAGGCGATGCACGAGCGCATGCACGATTGGGAGACGCTGTCGCCCGGCCCGGTCAAGACCGCGATGGAAAAGCAGCTCACCGCAGAGTTCATCGAACAGCACTACGACCGCGACCTGAAATGGACGCCCGCACGCATCCGCGCGGACTTCGCGGGCTTCATCGCGGTGCTGCATCCGTACCTGGACGAACTGGCGCAGACCGCACAGCCGCTCGGCCTTGCGACCTTCGGGCAGGCCCCCGATGCGGAACGCCGCCGCATGACCATCCTGCAGATCCTTGGCAAGCCCTTGGCCGAGGCGCTGGGGGAAGACGTCGATGAGGCTTTCCTGATCGACTCGAGGAACATCGCGACTTCACGCCCCGCGCGATGGGTGGACGTGGCGGTCAAGGATGTCGAAGCTGCGAGCGCGATGGGCGCAGATGCGACGAAGGCCGAGGCGCTGCGAACCATGGCCTTGCGTGCGCAGAAGATCGATGCCGCACTCGCCCACAACGAAGAAATCGAAGGCCTGCTCACCGCGCTCGATGGCCGCTACCTCAAGGCCAGCTATGGCGGCGACCCGGTGCGCAACCCCGACAGCCTGCCGACCGGCCGCAACCTCTACGGGTTCGATCCGAGCCGCGTGCCGACGCGCGCCGCATGGGACATCGGTGTCGCCGCCATGGATGCGTGGATCGCCGGGCACGCCAAGAGCCACGCCGGCAAGCCGCCTGAAAAGATCGCCTTCACCCTCTGGGCCGGCGAGGCCTCGCGCCACCAGGGCGTGATGGAGAGCCAGGCCTTCTACGCGATGGGCGTGAAGCCGCGCTGGGACGAGGCAGGGCGCATCGCCGGCATCGAGGTGCTGCCTGCATCCGCGCTGAAGCGGCCGCGCATGGACGTGCTGATCAGCGTCACGGGCTCCTACCGCGACCAGTTCCCGAACGCGATGCGCTGGCTCGACGAGGCGGTGCAGCAGGTCGCGCTGCTGAACGAGCCCGGCAACGCCGTCGCGCAGCACAGCGAGGCGCTGGCCCGCAAGCTCCGCGCCGAAGGCGCCACGCCGGCCGAGGCGAAACGTTGGTCGACCGCGCGCGTGTTCTCGAACGAGCAGGGCAGCTACGGCGCCGGGCTCGAGGAGGCCGCGCTCGCAAGCGACGTGTGGACTTCGCAGCGGCGCGGCGGTGGCGATGCACAGATGGCGCAGCTCTACATGGACCGCATGGGGCACGCCTACGGCCAAGGGCTCGACGGCGCAGCACGACCGGGTGCGTACGCCGGCAATCTCGCGCAGGTCGATGCGGCGCTGATGGCGCGCACGTCGAATCTCTACGGCGTGCTCACCAACGACGATCCGTTCCAGTACCTGGGCGGCATCGCGCAGGCCGTGCGGCAGCTCACGGGCAAGAACCTGGCGCTCTATGTGCAGAACCTGCGCGACAGCAGCGCGGTGCGCACCGACACCGCTGCCGGCGCCATCGCGCGCGAAATGCAGACGCGCTACCTGCACCCGCAATGGATAGCAGCGCAGAAGGCTGAGGGCTACAGCGGCACGCTGCAGGTGCTCAAGACCGCGCAGTTCCTCTGGGGCTGGCAGGTCACCGCGCCCGGCACGGTGCGGCAGGACCAATGGCAATCGCTGCACGAGGTGTATGTGCGCGACAGGTACAAGCTGGGCACGCGCGAATGGCTGGAAGGCGACAACCGCGCCGCCTTCGCGCAGACGCTGGAGCGCATGCTCGATGCGGTGCGGCTGGACTACTGGAAGCCCGATGCGGCGACGCGGCGGGAGCTGGCGACTGCGTATGCCGAGGCTGTTCGCGCCACCGGCCTGCGCGAGCGGAATACGGCGGTGCAGCGGTTTGTGCAGGCGCAGTTGTCGCCGCCTGCCCCTGCGGTCGGGCAGAAGCCCAGTCCGGTGACTGTGCCCGCCGTCGCAATGCTGCCCGCACCGGCGCCGGCGGCCGAGCCGGCTCAGGACCAAGTCGCTTCCGTCAGCGGTCTCAAGCTGGACCCCGTGCCTGACCGGGCGCCGGTCCCGAAGGCCGAGACCGACGCCCTGCGCCTCTGGGTCGCGCTGGGTGCGGCGCTGCTCGTCGCATTCGGTGCGCTCGCACAGTGGCGGCGCGGCCAAGCGCCAGCCTGATTCGCGAGAATGGCTGCGCCCATGCCCTACGCCCACCTCGACTACGCCTTGGCCCTCGTCGCCGCGCTATGGATCGCGCTCGCCGTCGACCGCTGGCTCGGTGAGCCGCCCTCGGGGTGGCATCCGGTGGTGTGGATGGGCAAGTACCTCGGCCGGGTCGGTTCGGCGCTTGCGCCCCGGCCGCGGCAGGCGAAGCGTGTGGACCTGCCGGTCTTCTTCATGGGGGCGTTGACCTGGTGCGTGGGCGCGCTGTGCGCGTGGGCTGTGGGCTCCTGGCTGCAGGGCGTCGTGACGCAATGGCTTCCCGTCTGGGCCGTGGCATTGCTGCTGGGCCTGCTTCTCAAGCCGCTCTTCGCATGGCGCATGCTGCGCGACGAGGTGCTTGCGGTCGAAGCGGCGCTGGGCATTTCGCTCGATGCGGGGCGCGCGCAGCTGGGACGCCTCGTGAGCCGCGATGTGAACCTGCTCGACGAGCGCCAGGTGCGCGAGAGCGCCATCGAATCGCTGGCCGAGAACCTCAACGATTCGTTTGTCGCGCCCGTGTTCTGGTTCGTGCTGTTCGGCCTGCCCGGTGCAGCGCTCTACCGTTTCGCGAACACCGCCGACGCGATGTGGGGCTACCGCGGCGAGCGCGGCGGACGCGACTGGACCTGGTTCGGCAAATGGGCCGCGCGCGCCGACGACCTGCTCTCGTGGCTGCCGGCGCGGCTCACCGCGTTGCTGCTCGCGCTGGCGGCGCTGCGATGGCCTGTTGGCCTTGCGCGCGAGGCGCGCCGCACACCGTCGCCCAACAGCGGCTGGCCGATGGGCGCGATGGCGCTGCTGCTCGGCGTGCGCCTGGCCAAGCCGGGTGTGTATGCGTTGAACGGGGAAGGGCGGGTGCCCACCGCGGCCGACATGCAGCGCACGGCGCAGCTGGGTGGCAGGGCCGTGGTGGTGTGGACGGTGCTTGCATCGCTGGCCATCGTTGCGGCTGTTGGCGTGAGCTGGGGATGACGTTGGAATCGCAGGGCACCTTCATGCATGGCGGGCCGGACGAGGCCGGCGCTGCGCTGCACGACTTCTCGACCAATGGCAATGCCGTCGGCGCATGCCCGGCTGCGGTTGCTGCGTTGCGTTCGGCCGATGCGGCGCACTATCCCGATCTGCGCTACACGTCGTTGCGCGCACGGCTCGCCGCCTATCACGGCGTGACTGCCGAACGCATCGTGATTGCGGCAAGTGCCAGCGAATTCATCCACCGCATCAGCGCCGCCGTTGCGCAGGGCGGTGGCAGGCAGGTCTGGCTGCCGGCGCACAGCTACGGCGACTACGAGCGTGCGGCTCTGGCGTGGGGGCTGCAGGTGTCGCGTGCGCCCGAGCCGCATGAGGGCGCGGCGCTGCGTTGGTGCTGCGAGCCATCGAGTCCGTTGGGGCAGGCGCAGGTCGATCTCGCGTTGCATGCGCAATCCGACAGCACCTGCGTTCTCGACATGGCCTACGAACCGCTGCGCCTCGAAGGCCATGCATCGCTCGATAGCGCGCAGCGCAACCGCGTCTGGCAGCTGTGGACACCGAACAAGGCCATGGGCCTCACCGGCATCCGAGCCGCCTACGCGATCGCGCCCGACGACGCTGCTGCTGCGCCCCTGATGCAAAGGCTCGAACGACTTGCACCGTCATGGCCGCTCGGCACCCATGGCGTGGCACTGCTCCAAACCTGGACCGGCGACGAAGCACAAGCCTGGCTCGCCCAAAGCCTGCAGACCTTGCGCACCTGGAAAGCCCGGCAGCGCACGCTCTGCGAATCGCTCGGCTGGTGCTGTTTGCCGAGCGATGCCAACTTCTTCTGCGCCCGCACCGGCACCCCGTACCCCCGGCTGGCCGCAGCCTTGCGCGCCGACGGCGTCAAGCTGCGCGACTGCGCCTCCTTCGGCCTGCCGGGCCATGTGCGCCTGGGCGTGCTGCCGCCGCAGAGCCAAGAGGCGCTGAAGCAGGCCTGGACACGCGCAGCCGCTTGCCCCGAAGATTGAAAACATGCTCTACGCCATCACCTCGCTTTTCCTTTGCCAGCTGGCCGGTGAACTGCTCGTGCAGTGGCTAGGCCTGCCGATCCCCGGTCCGCTGATCGGCATGGTGCTGATGTTCATCGCGCTGCTCGTGCGCGGCAGCGTGCCGCAGGTGCTGACCGACACCTCGGGCCACCTGCTGCGCAACCTGATGCTGCTGTTCATTCCCGCCGTGACCGGCGTCATGCTGCATTTCGAGCGGGTGGGGCGCGAGTGGCTGCCGTTCCTGGCGGCCGGCATCGTCGGCGCGGCCTTCACGATGACCGTCACCGCGCTCGCCTTCCGCTGGATGATCCGCATCACCGGAAAGAACGCCGAATGAGCGCGCCGGCGAAGCTCTCCGAGATCTGGGTCTTTCTTGCGCAGTCGCCGCTGCTGTGGCTGTCGCTCACGCTGCTCGCTTATCTGGGCGCGCTGTGGCTGCACAGGCGCAGCGGTGCGAACCCGGTGGTCAATCCGGTGTTGATCTCCGTGGTCGTCATCGTGACGGTGCTGCTCGTCACGCGCACGCCCTACGACACGTATTTCGAAGGCGCGAAGTTCGTGCATTTCCTGATCGGCCCCGCGACCGTGGCGCTGGCCGTGCCGCTCTACGGCCAGATCGCGCGGCTGCGGCGCTTGTGGCTGCCGATCGGCGTCGCGCTGCTGATGGGCTCCGTGGCGGCCATTGTCTCGGCCATCGGCATCGCGTGGGCGCTGGGCGGATCGCACGAGCTGATCATGTCGCTCGCGCCGAAGTCGGCCACCATGCCCATCGCGATGGGCGTGGCCGAGAAGATCGGCGGCCTGCCGTCGCTGGCCGCGGTGGCGGCAGCGGTGGCCGGCATCTCGGGCGCGATCATGGCCACGGGCCTCTTGAACCTGCTGCGCATCAAGGAGCCCGCGGTGCGCGGCTTTGCAGTCGGCATGGCGGCGCACGGCATCGGCACCGCGCGGGCCATCCAGGTGAACGAGACGGCCGGCGCGTTCTCGGCGCTCGCGATGGGGCTGAACGGCATCGCGACGGCGCTGCTGGTGCCGTTGCTGGTCAGGCTGCTGGGCGCCTGAGCTGTATCGCCTGCGCGCCGCCGTCCGGGATTGCAAACCAACAACTGCAACGGAGAACGAAGACATGTCCGAATACACCGCAGAAGTCCTGTGGCAACGAGGCGACCAGGATTTCCTGGCCAACACCTACAGCCGGAGGCACTCGTTGCGCTTCGACGGCGGCGCGGAATGGGCGGGCTCCTCGTCGCCGCACGTGGTGCCGCTGCCGTTTTCCGATGCGTCGGCGGTCGATCCGGAAGAGGCCTTCGTCGCGTCGCTCTCGAGCTGCCACATGCTCTGGTTCCTGACGATGGCGGTGAAGCGCAAGTTCTGCGTCGACCGTTACTTCGATGCGGCCACCGGCGTCATGGAGAAGAACGCGGAAGGCAAGATGGCGATGACCGTGGTCACGCTGCGGCCCGAGGTGGCGTTCTCGGGCCAGAACCTGCCGACGCGCGAGCAGATCGAGCACATGCACCACCGGGCGCATGAGGAGTGCTTCATTGCGAATTCGGTGAAGACCGAGGTGCGCTGCGAGCCTGTGTATCCGGCCGCGTAGCGCGCGGCGGGCGTTTCAGCGGCGCTGCAGCCGCGGATTCTTGGCGAACAGGTCCGCCGCCCAATCCACGAACGCCCGCACCTTCGCACTCAGGTGGCGGTTCGGCGGATACACCACATGAATCGGCAACGGGTCGCGGCTCCAGTCGGGTAGCACCTCGACCAACTCGCCGCTTTCCAGATGCGGTTCCGCCATGAAGGTGATGCACTGCGAAATGCCGAAGCCGCCCAGCACCGCCGCCATGTGGGCGTTGCTCTCGTTCACCGACACCCGGTACGGCCCGTTCAGTTCGATGCGCTCGTCGCCCTTGTGGAACTCGTGCGGATAGATGCGCCGCGTGGTGCCCGAGAAGTAACTCACCACGGTGTGCCGCTTCTCGATGTCGTTCGGATGCTGCGGTGCGCCATAGCGCTTGATGTAGGCAGGCGAGGCCACCGTCACGAAATGCAGCGTGCCGATGCGCCGGGCCACCAGCGACTGGTCGCTGAGTTCGCCTGCGCGGATCACGCAGTCGACGTTGTCGCTGATCAGGTCGACGGTGCGGTCGCTCACGCCCAGGTCGACCTGGATGTCGGGGTAGCGGTCGCAGAAGCTGGCGAGGTTGGGCAGGATGATCTGCCGGGCCACCGACGTGCCGACGTCGATGCGCAGCCGCCCTGTGGGGCTGGCCTGCGCATTGGTCATGCTGGCCTCCATCTCGTCGAAGTCGTTCAGCAGGCGTGCGGCGCGTTCGAAGTAGGCCGCGCCGTCGGGCGTGACGGTCACGCGGCGGGTGGTGCGGTTGAGCAGCTTCACCCGCAGGCGCGATTCCAGCGCCTGGATCTGCTTGGTGACCGTGCCTTTGGGCAGGGCGAGCGAATCGGCGGCACGGGTGAAGGTGCCGGCTTCCACGACGCGGACAAAGATCCGCATTGCCTGGATCTGATCCATTGAATGCCTGTTCTGGAACCCGGCCCACGCCGGAGGGAGGCGGATTCTCACACAGGGAGCCCAACCCCCCGTGGCATACGGATTGTTAGCCGTTTGGAAACAGAGTGGGGTCAGGTTGCCTGTTTCATGCCACACAGGGCGCCTTATATTTCAACCATCGCCCATCCCCCTGAGGTCGCCCATGTCACCCGTTCCATCGTCCCGTTCTGCCGAAGCTGCCGCTGCTGCCGCCGCGGTGCAAGGCGTGGAAGCCGATCTGTCGATCGAGCTGCCCGGTCGCGAACCGGTGGCCGCCCGTGTCTACGGGCAGCGCGCCAAGGGCGACACAGCGCCGCTGGTGCTGCATTTCCATGGCGGCACCTTCGTGTGCGGCGGCCTGGACAACGGGCGCAACGTGGCCCGGCTGCTGGCCGGCTCGGGTGCCGTGGTGGTCTCGCTGGCCTACCCGCTGGTGCCGTTCCCCGAGCCCATCGAAGTCGGCTATGCCGCTCTCGAATGGCTCTACAAGCAGCGCACCAAGCTCGGCGGCAAGGGCTCGCTGGTCTATCTGGCCGGCGAGGAAGCCGGTGGCAACCTGGCTGCGGCAGTCGCGCTGATTGCCCGCGACCGGGCCCATCCGCCGCTGGCAGGCCAGATCCTGCTGTCGCCCATGCTCGACCCCTGCGCAGGCACGGCGTCGCTGCGCAGCGCGACCAACGACGAAGCCGAATGCCGCTGGGCCACCGGCTGGCAGAAGTACCTGAGCTGCCCGTCGAACGCGATGCACCCGTATGCGGTGCCCAGCGGTTCGCTGCGCCTGGCCGCCCTGGCACCGGCCCTGGTGCTGGTGGGGCAGGACGACGCGATGCGCGACGAAGCCATGACCTTCGCGGGCCGGCTGCGCGCAGCCGGCATCGAGGTCACCAGCAACGTGCTGCCCGGCGCGGCGAACTGGCCCAAGGCGCTGTACGACCCTGAGAACGCAGGGTGCAGGGACTGCGCGGCCAACGTGCAGCAGCACTTTCGCGAGTTCTTCAGTGCCACGACGCCACCTCCAGCGGCGCCCGAGCCCAGCTAGACCCGCAAGAGTCAGCACCACCCACTGACAGCCGCCGCCTCCCCTGAGGCGGGCGTCCGGCCCCTCTTTTCCCTGAAATCCGCCTCCTGTCGCCAAAAGCGACGGGGTGGCCTGTCGCATCCCAAAAAGTCATCGAGAAGGACGAAACATCATGTCGAACAACGAACAACAAAAGCTGTCTTCCGCCGCCCGCAAGGGCCTGTGGCCCGCCCTGACCGGCCTCACCGCACTGCTGGCGGTGGCCGCGGCGGTGGTGGGCATGTACAGCTTCAAGGCCGAGGCCACCGCGCCCGTGGCTGCGCAACAGGGCACCCCGGTGTCGGTCGCGACCGTCGCATCGAGCGAGATCAATGCGTGGGACGAGTTCTCGGGCCGGCTCGAAGCGGTCGAGCGCGTCGATGTGCGATCCCGCGTGGCGGGCGCCGTGCAGGCGGTGCACTTTCGCGAAGGCGCGCTGGTCAAGCAGGGCGACCTGCTGATCACCATCGACCCGGCACCGTATGCCGCCGAAGTGGAGCGTGCCGAAGCGCAGGTCGCCTCGGCGCAGGCCCGCCAGGCATTCAGCCGCAGCGAGCAAGAGCGCGCCAAGCGCCTGTGGGACGAGCAGGCCATCGCCCAGCGCGAGCTCGACGAGCGCGTGAACGCCGGCCGCGAAGCCGAAGCCAACTTGCGCGCCGCACAGGCTTCGCTGCAGACCGCGCGCCTGAGCCTGGGCTACACCCAGGTGCGGGCGCCGGTGTCCGGCCGCATCGGCAAGCTCGAAGTGACGGTGGGCAACCTCGTCGCCGCGGGCCCCGGCGCACCGGTGCTGACCACGCTGGTGTCGGTGAGCCCGATCTACGCGAGCTTCGATGCCGACGAGCAGGTCGTCACCCGCGCCCTGAAAGACCTGCCGGCCAACGCCGGCGCACGCGGCCAGATCGACACGATTCCCGTGCAGATGGGCACCGCCGGCCTGGAGGGCACGCCCTACACCGGCAAGCTGCAGCTGATCGACAACCAGGTCGATGCCAAGAGCGGCACCGTGCGCGTGCGCGCCTCGTTCGACAACAAGGACGGCGCGCTCATCCCCGGCCAGTTCGCCCGCATCCGCATGGGCCAGGCGCGCAACGACACGGCGCTGCTCGTGAGCGAACGCGCCATCGGCACCGACCAGAACAAGAAGTTCGTGATGGTCGTGGGTGAAGACAACAAGGCGGTCTACCGCGAAGTGGCGCTCGGCGCTTCCATCAACGGCCTGCGGGTCGTGAGCAAGGGCCTGAAGGCGGGCGATCGCGTGGTGGTCAACGGCCTGCAGCACATCCGCCCGGGTGCGCTGGTGGTGCCGCAGCAAGTGACCATGGACGCCAAGGCCGACGCCGCCAAGCAACAACAACCGGAACGCGTGGCGGAAGCCGCGAAGTCCTGATTTCGGAGGAGGGCGCCTTGGCGTCCACCGGAGAACCAACATGAATCTCTCTAAATTCTTCATCGACCGGCCGATCTTTGCCGGCGTGCTGTCGCTATTGATGCTGATAGCCGGCCTGATCGCGCTGCGCGGGCTGCCGATCTCGGAGTACCCGGAAGTCGCGCCGCCTTCGGTGGTAGTGCGCGCCCAGTACCCGGGCGCCAACCCCAAGGTGATCGCCGAAACCGTGGCCACGCCGCTCGAAGAGCAGATCAACGGCGTCGAAGGCATGCTCTACATGGGCAGCCAGGCAACGACCGACGGCGTGCTTACGCTCACCGTCACCTTCCGCCTGGGCACCGACCCCGACAAGGCGCAGCAGCTGGTGCAGAACCGCGTCTCGCAAGCCGAGCCGCGCCTGCCCGAGGAAGTGCGGCGCCTGGGCATCACGACCGTCAAGAGCGCGCCCGACCTGACGATGGTGGTCCACCTCGTCTCGCCGAACAACCGCTACGACATCAACTACCTGCGCAACTACGCGGTGTTGAACGTCAAGGACCCGCTCGCGCGCATCGAAGGCGTGGGCCAGGTTCAGATCTTCGGCGGCGGAGACTACTCCATGCGCGTCTGGCTCGACCCGCAGAAGGTCGCGCAGCGCGGCCTCTCGGCGAGCGATGTGGTCGCTGCGATCCGTGGCCAGAACGTGCAGGCCGCGGCCGGCGTGGTCGGCGCATCGCCGGGCCTCTCGGGCGTGGACATGCAGCTCTCGATCAATGCGCAAGGGCGCCTGCAGAGCGAGGAAGAATTCGGCGACATCATCGTCAAGAGCGGCACCGACGGCGCCGTGACCCGGCTGCGCGACATCGGTCGCCTGGAGATGGGCGCCGCCGACTACTCGCTGCGCTCGCTGCTGAACAACGACCCGGCCGTCGGCATGGGCGTGTTCCAGGCACCGGGCTCCAACGCGCTCGACATCTCGTCCAACGTGCGCAAGACGATGGCCGAGCTCAACAAGAACATGCCCGAAGGCCTGGAATACCGCATCGCCTACGACCCGACGCAGTTCGTGCGTGCGTCCATCGAATCGGTGATCCACACGCTGCTCGAAGCCATCATGCTGGTGGTGCTGGTCGTGATCCTGTTCCTGCAGACGTGGCGCGCGTCGATCATTCCGCTGCTGGCCGTGCCGGTGTCGGTGATCGGTACCTTCGCGGTGCTGCACATCCTCGGTTTCTCGATCAACGCGCTGAGCCTGTTCGGGCTGGTGCTGGCCATCGGCATCGTGGTGGACGACGCCATCGTGGTGGTGGAGAACGTCGAGCGGAACATCGAGGCCGGATTGACGCCGCGCGAGGCGACGTACCGCGCGATGCGCGAAGTGTCCGGACCCATCATCGCGATCGCACTGGTGCTGGTGGCCGTGTTCGTGCCGCTGGCTTTCATCAGCGGCCTCACGGGCCAGTTCTATCGCCAGTTCGCGGTGACCATCGCGATCTCGACGGTGATCTCGGCGATTAATTCGCTGACGCTGTCGCCGGCTCTTGCGGCACTGCTGCTGCGCGGCCATGACCAGCCCAAGGACGCGCTGACGCGCGGCATGGACAAGGCCTTCGGCTGGCTGTTCCGCGGCTTCAACCGGCTGTTCCATCGCGGTTCGGAGGCCTACAGCGGCGGCGTGAAGAACGTCATCTCGCGCAAGGCGCTGATGCTGGCGATCTACGTCGCGCTGATCGCGGTGACCTTCGGCCTCTTCAAGGCGGTGCCCGGCGGCTTCGTGCCGGCGCAGGACAAGCAATACCTCATCGGTTTTGCCCAGCTGCCCGATGGCGCCACGCTAGACCGCACCGACGAAGTGATCCAGCGCATGGGCGAGATCATGAAGAAGAACCCGAACGTGGAAGACGCCATCGCCTTCCCGGGCCTGTCGATCAACGGCTTCACCAACAGCTCCAACTCGGGCATCGTGTTCGCCACCCTCAAGCCCTTCGACCAGCGCAAGCGCCCCGACCAGAGCGGCGGTGCGGTGGCCGGGCAACTCAACGGTGCCTTCTCGAGCATCCAGGACGCGTTCATCGTGATGTTCCCGCCGCCGCCGGTGGCGGGCCTGGGCACCACGGGTGGCTTCAAGCTGCAGATCGAAGACCGTGCATCGGTCGGCTACGACCAGATGGACCAGGCAGTGAAGGCCTTCATGGCCAAGGCGCAGGCAGCGCCGGAGCTCACGGGCATGTTCACGAGCTGGCAGGTCAACGTGCCGCAGCTGTACGCGGACATCGACCGCACCAAGGCCCGCCAGCTCGGCGTGCCGGTGACGGACATCTTCGACACGATGCAGATCTACCTGGGTAGCCTGTATGCCAACGACTTCAACAAGTTCGGCCGCACGTATTCCGTGCGTGTCCAGGCCGATGCGCCTTACCGCGCCCGTGCCGAAGACGTGGGCCTGTTGAAGGTGCGCTCCACCTCAGGCGAGATGGTGCCGCTGTCCGCGCTGATGAAGGTGAATTCGACCTTCGGCCCGGAACGCGCCATGCGCTACAACGGCTACCTCGCCGCTGACATCAACGGCGGCCCGGCTCCCGGCTACTCGTCGGGCCAGGCGCAGGACGTGATCACCAAGATCGCGGCCGAGACGCTGCCCAAGGGCGTGAGCTTCGAGTGGACCGAGCTGACCTACCAGGAAATCCTGGCCGGCAACTCCGCCTTCCTGGTGTTCCCGCTGGCCATCCTGCTGGTGTTCCTGGTGCTGGCTGCCCAGTACGAGAGCCTGACGCTGCCGATCGCCATCATCCTGATCGTGCCCATGGGCATCATGGCCGCGATGGCGGGCGTATGGATATCGGGAGGTGACAACAACGTCTTTACGCAGATCGGGCTGATCGTGCTGGTGGGGCTGAGTGCGAAGAACGCGATTTTGATCGTGGAGTTCGCACGGGAGCTGGAGTTCGCCGGACGCACGCCCATCCAGGCCGCGATCGAAGCGAGCCGCCTGCGCCTGCGTCCGATCCTGATGACCTCGCTCGCCTTCGTGATGGGTGTGCTGCCCCTCGTGCTCTCGACCGGCGCGGGTTCGGAGATGCGCAAGGCCATGGGCGTGGCGGTGTTCGCCGGAATGATCGGCGTGACGGCCTTCGGCCTGTTCCTGACGCCGGTGTTCTATGTGCTGCTGCGGCGCCTGGCGGGCAACAAGCCGCTCAAGCTGCATGGCGAAGTGCCGCATGGCGAGGAGTTCGTCTCGGCCAACCATCCCGCGCCTTCGCACGGTGGTTCCGGCGGTGGCGGGCTGCACCCGGTGCCGGCCTCGCCGCGTCCCTCGCACGAGTCGCATGACTGATCGCCTGACCGATCGAGAAGAAAGTTCATCATGAAATTCGCATTCCAACCCTTGGTCCGCAACGCACTGCTGCCGCTGGTCGCCGCCCTGGCGCTGGCCGGCTGCGCGACGGTCCCCTCCGGCGTGCCGGAAATCCAGACCACGGCCCAGTTCAAGGAGCAGGGCGCCACGCCGCCCGCCGGCTTCACGAAGGCACTGCCTTCTGAAGCACAGGCACGCGGCGCCTGGTGGCTGGCTTTCAACGACCCGGTGCTCAATGCGCTGGTCGAGAAGGCCGACGTCAACAACAGCAACATCCAGGGCGCCGCGGCCCGGCTGGCCGAGGCCCGTGCGCTCGCACGCAGCGCCAACGCCGACCGGCTGCCGCAGATCGGCCTGGGCGCGGGCGCCAACCGCGGCGCGGGACTGGACAAGGCGACGGCCAGCACCAAGCCCGGCACGATGACCAACATCGGCGCCACCTTCTCCTACGAGGTCGACCTGTTCGGCCGCCTCTCGGGTGCCAGCAACGCGGCCAAGCTCGATGCGGTCGGCCGCGAAGGCCTGCTGCAGAGCACGCGTCTCGCGGTGCAGGCCGAAGTGGCCCAGACCTATCTGCAGCTGCGCGCGCTCGATGCCGAACGCGCACTGATGCGCGAGACGGTCGAGGCCTACAGCGACACGCTGCGCCTCACGCAGCGTCGCCAGGCAGCCGGCGATATCGCCGAGCTCGACGTGGCGCGGGTGCAGACCGAGGTGTCGTCGACCGAATCGGATGCGCTGGCGCTCGACCGCCAACGTGCCCAGGTCGAGCATGCGCTCGCGGTGCTGGTGGGCGATTCGGCCTCCAGCTTCGGCGTGCGCACCGACGAATGGGCGACCGCGCTGCCGGCCATTCCGCCGGGCGTGCCGGGCACGGTGCTCACGCGCCGGCCCGACGTGTCGGCCGCGCAGAACGCGGTGCTGGCAGCACAGGCCCGCGTGGGCGTGGCGCAGACCGCGTGGTTCCCGGACATCTCGCTGACCGGCGCCGCCGGCTACGCCTCGCCCGAGATCGGCGATCTCTTCAAGTGGTCGGCCCGTTCATGGGGCGTGGGTGCGCTGCTGTCGCTGCCGATCTTCGACGGCGGCCGCCGCGAGGCCGGCGTGCAGGGCGCCAACGCCCAGCTCGATGGCGCGATCGCCAGCTACCGCACCCAGGTGCTGGTGGCGTTCCAGGAGGTCGAAGACCAGCTGGCGGCGATCCGCATCCTGCAGGAGCAGTCGGTGGTGCAGGCCAAGGCGGTGTCGTCGGCGCAGCGGGCCACGAGCCTGTCGGACACGCGCTATCGCAATGGCTATATCAGCCAGCTCGACCTGCTGGATGCACGCCGCAGCGAACTGCGCAACCGGCGCCAGGCGCTGCAGGTGAAGTCGGCGCAGTACCAGGCGGCCGTGGGCCTGATCCGCGCCATCGGCGGCAGCTGGGAGGTGCCGGCCGCGACGGCGTCGGCGCCTGGCTCGGCTACGCAGAAGGTCGCGACGCGCTGATCTTCTGGAGTTCCGCAACGCCCAGGGCCAAGGCGTTGGAGTGGCTGGTCTGCGGCCTGGCCGCCGAGCGATACACCCGGTAGTCGAGGGTGTCGTGCAGGTCGTGCACATCGGAACGGCCGCTGTTGTCCAGGGCTTCGAGCAGGGTCCAGTAGAACTGGCCCGGCTCGCGTTCCTCGACGGTGAGCGCCAAATCGTTGAGGGCTGGCATGGGGGCGGGGTCGCAATGCATTGATAGGCCTTGTATACGGATAAACGACAGCCCCGGATTCAAAATGCAACCGCCTCCCCGGCGGCCCGCGTGAAAGATGCCGCAGTTCTGCCACCCGATTCGGGCGGCTCCGGCGCTCAACGACAATTCGCCGCATGAGTTCAACGGCGAAAAACAGGCCGGCGCGGTGCGTCATGGTCTTGGGCACCACCAGCGGAGCCGGCAAGAGCTGGCTGGCCACGGCCCTGTGCCGCTGGTATGCGCGGCAGGGGCTCAAGGTGGCGCCCTTCAAGGCGCAGAACATGAGCAACAACGCCCGCGTGGTCGATGGCGGCGAGATCGGCAGTGCCCAGTACTTCCAGGCCCTGGCCGCCAACGCCGTGCCCGACGTGCGCATGAACCCGCTGCTGCTCAAGCCCGAGCGCGACACCCACAGCCAGGTCGTTTTGATGGGGCAGGTGAGCGAGACGCTCTCGGCCTTGCCCTGGCGCGGGCGCAGCGAACGCGTGTGGCCGCAGATCGCCGGGGCGCTCGATGAATTGCGCGCCGAGAACGATGTCGTCGTGATCGAGGGCGCAGGTTCGCCGGCCGAGATCAACCTCATGGCCAGCGACATCGTCAACCTGCGCGTGGCTCGACACGCGGAGGCCCGCTGCCTGCTGGCCACCGACATCGACCGGGGCGGCGCCTTCGCCCACCTCTACGGCACCTGGGCGCTCTTGCCCGAGGCCGACCGCGCGCTGCTGCACGGCTTCGTGCTCAACAAGTTTCGTGGCGATGCCTCGCTGCTGTCGCCCGCACCCGAGAAGTTGCAGGCACTGACCGGCGTGCCCACCGTCGCAACGCTGCCGATGTGGTGGCAGCACGGCCTGCCCGAGGAAGACGGGGTGTTCGACGACCGCAGCCGCGCGAGCGGTACCGTCACGCGCACGGTCGCGGTGGTCGCCTATCCGCGCATCAGCAACCTGGACGAATTCCAGTCGCTCAAGAACGTGCCCGGCGTTCGGCTGCTCTGGGCGCGCACGCCTGCCGACGTGGCCGGCGCCGACTGGATCGTGCTCCCCGGTTCCAAGCACACGAGCGGCGACCTGGCCTGGCTGCGCGCGCAGGGGCTGGACAGTGCCGTGGCCGCGCACGCGGCGCGGGGCGGCGTGGTGCTGGGCATCTGCGGCGGGCTGCAGATGCTGGGCGAGGCGCTGGTCGATCCGTATGGCATCGACGGCAACGCGCCGGGCCTCGGCCTGCTGCAGCTGGTGACCGTGTTCGAGCGCGAGAAGACCGTGCGCCACCGCGCGGCCACCTTCGGCACGCTGACCGGCGACTGGGCCGCCCTGTCGGACGTGCCGATGACGGGCTACGAAATTCACCACGGCCAGACGGCCGAACACCCCCAGTTGGCGCACGACGGCCACGCCGTGATGCCCGACGGCCTCGCCTGGCAGAACACGCGCGGCAACGTGCTCGGGCTGTACCTTCACGGGCTGTTCGAGGATGCCGCGGTGCTGCACGCGCTGTTCGGCGCCGCGGCTCCGACACTCGACAGCACATTCGACGGCCTGGCCGATTTCATCGACACCCATTTCGACGCCGGCGTTCTTGCCGGCCTCATTGCATGAACGACACCATTCCCTCCATCTCCGACATCACCGACGCGGCACTCACGGCTCGCCTGCAAAGCGCGATCGACAACAAGACCAAGCCGCTGGGCGCGCTCGGCAAGCTCGAAACGCTGGCCCTGCGGATCGGCACGATCCTGGGCAGCGAAGCGCCGGTGCTCGAGGCGCCGCAGATGCTGGTCTGCGCTGGCGATCACGGGCTGGCGGCCCGCGGCGTCTCGGCATTCCCGAGCGACGTGACCTGGCAGATGGTCGAGAACTTCCTCGCCGGCGGCGCAGCGGTCAGCGTGCTGGCAAGACAGCACGGCCTCGCGCTGACGGTGGTCGATTGCGGCGTGCGCCGCGACTTCCAGCCTCGTCCGGGGCTGGTGTCGCGGCGGATTGCGGCGGGGACGGCGGATGCGTCGGCCGGCCCTGCGATGACGGCCGATCAATGCGCGCATGCCATCGCCAACGGAAGAGATGTGGTGCACGTGCTGCCGGGCAACGCCTTGCTGCTCGGCGAGATGGGCATCGGCAACAGTTCGTCGGCGGCGTTGCTCTTGTCGCGGCTTGCAGGGCTGGACATTGGCGCGTGCACCGGTGCCGGCACCGGTCTCGATGCGGCGGGGCTCGCGCGCAAGCGGGATGTGCTGCGTGAAGTGCTCGCTTTGCATTCGACTGCAACGGCGCCGCTCGACGCGCTGGCCGCGTTCGGCGGCTTCGAAGTCGCCACGCTCGTCGGCGCGGTGCTGCAGGCGGCGGAAGAACGCCGCGTGATCGTGGTCGATGGCTTCATCGCCAGTGCCGCGGTGCTGGTCGCAGAGGCGCTGCAACCGCATGTGACGCAGCGCTGCGTCGCCGCGCACAGCTCGGCCGAGCCGGGTCATTCGCTGCTGCTGAAGCACCTCGGACTCGAGCCCCTGCTGAACCTGGACCTGCGCCTGGGCGAAGGCTCCGGCGGCGCGCTGGCCTGGCCGCTGCTCGAATCGGCTTGCCGCATCCTGCGCGAGATGGCGAGCTTCGAGGCGGCGGGCGTGTCGCGCAAGGACGCCTGAGACGGATGAACGGCGTTCGCCACTTCCTGCTGGCATTGCAGTTCTTCACCCGCGTGCCGGTGACGGGTTCGCTTGCGGCATGGGTCGGGTTCAGCCCGCAGATGCTGCGCGCGAGCGCGGCGCACCTGCCCGGCATCGGATGGCTGGTGGGCGGCGTGGCGGCGCTGGTCTTCGTGGCCGTGGGCGTCGGATTGCAGAGCGTGGCGGGCGCCTTCGCCGCAGCCGTGCTGAGCACGGTCGCTACCGTGATGCTGACCGGCGCCTTCCATGAAGACGGTCTCGCCGACGTGGCCGATGGCCTGGGCGGCTCGGCCAACCGCGACCGGGCGCTGGAGATCATGAAGGATTCGCGCATCGGCGCCTTCGGTGCGGTGGCGCTGGTGCTCGCGCTGGGCCTCAAGTTCGCGCTGCTCGCCACGTTGGCCGGGCGCGGGCTGGAGACGGTGGCTGTTGCCATCGTCGGCACGCATGTGCTGTCGCGGCTGGCGCCACTGTTCCTGATCCGCTGGCTGCCCTACGTGGGCGACAGCGGCGCGAGCAAGGCGAAGCCGCTGGCCGATGCGATCAGCGGCGGGGCGCTGGTCATTGCCGTGCTGTGGTCGATTCCCGCCGTGGCGCTTCTGCTGTGCGCGCATGACCTTGTGCATGTCGTCGCCGCGCTGCTGGCCGTCATCGTGGCTGCGGGCTGGATGGCGCGTCTTTTCCTGCGGCGCCTGCAGGGTTTCACCGGCGACGGCTTGGGCGCCACCCAGCAGGTCTGCGAACTGGCGATCTACCTCGCGCTCGCCTGGCAGGCATGAGAAAGCTCTGGCTCCTGCGCCATGCGCCGGTGGTTGCGGAGCCCGGCCTCTGCTACGGCGCGACCGACCTCGAAGCGGAACCCGAAGCCACGCTGGTCGCCGCGCAGCGCATCGCGCCCTTGCTGCCCGTCGGCATCGCGCTGCGCAGTTCGCCGCTGCGGCGCTGTGTCGCGCTGACCGATGCCATCGTGGCGCTGCGCCCGGATTTGGCCGTGCAGCACGATGCCCGCATCGCCGAGATGAACTTCGGCGCCTGGGAAGGGCGCAGGTGGTCCGCCATCGCACGCGAGGAGTTCGAGGCCTGGACCTGCAATTTCGCAGATGGCATCGCAGGTGCGAATGGCGAGAGCGTGCGTGCATTCATGCAGCGCGCCGCTGATGCCCATGACGAATGGCTGTCCGGCAAAGGCGACGCGCTGTGGGTCACCCACGCCGGCGTGCTGCGCGCGGTGACGCTGTTGCAGCGGGGCATCCGTTGCCCCGAAACCGCTGCCGACTGGCCCGCCGGCGAACTTGCATTCGGCGGCTGGCTGACCTTCGAGCATCCTCCGGCCGGCTGACGGGTCGCGGCAGAGTTCACACCTTCTCAGTTCTTCTGCCGCCACTGTTCGCGCCAGAGCTTGTCCAGCTGCGGTGCCAATGCCTGCGGCGGCGTGCCCACGAGGGTGTTCTTTCCGTTGCGCTGCACCAGTCCGTAGATGCGGCCCGAGCCCTGGTCGTAGAGCGCGATCGCGTTGTTGTCGTGACAATCGTGCGGCTTGCAGAAGGCGTGCTGCACATAGCGCGTGCCGTCCACGGTGACCCATTGCGGCTCGGGCGCCGGGCCTTCGCGGCGCACCAGCCAGCGGTCGTTTTCTCGGATGCCCAGCGCGGCGCGCCAGGCTTTCTGCATCGCGGGGCCTTGTGCGAGCGCCGCGGGGCTGCCCGTCGGTGGCGATGGCTGCTTCGTGGCGGCCGGCTCCGCGGGCGGCGTCGCAGCGCGGGCCGCGCCGTCGCATCGCCAGTAGCGCAGCTTCATCAGTTCGGGACCCAGTTGCCCCGCCACCGGCTTCGCGGCATCCAGCGTGATGGACTGCCCGCGCGCCTCTCGGAAGACCAGGAAGGTCAGGACGCCGGCCTTGTCCACGTTGCTCATGAGCGCCACGTCGAAGCGGGCCGGTGGCTGGCTGTTGCCGAAGAAGCTGTGGGCCGCATCGGGCTCCTGGCCGACCACGCGGCGCTTGCCGCTTTCGACGATCAGCTGGTCCTCGCGCACCTGCAGCGTGGGCGCGGACGCATCGGCGCAAGCGGTCGACCAGCGCCCGCCATAGCCCGCCATGACATCGGCCGACAGCCCCTTGCCGCCTTGCTGCGACCAGGCCGCGGCCGGAACGAAAGCGGCTGCCGAGAGCAGGGCGGTGGCGAGGAGGGCGCGGTGGTTGTTCTTCGGGGTCGTCATGCGGATGATGTCAGGTGGTTTTCGGGGCTGGTGTCTTGGGTTTGAAGTCGCAGTAAGGGGCCACCGCGCACTCCCAGCAGCGCGGCTTGCGCGCCACGCAGATGTAGCGTCCGTGCAGGATGAGCCAGTGGTGCGCGTGCAGACGGTACTCCGGTGGGACGCGGTTCTCGAGCTTGAGTTCCACCTCCAGCGGCGTCTTGCCCGGCGCGAGCCCGGTGCGGTTGCCCACGCGGAAGATGTGGGTGTCGACCGCCATGGTCGGCTCGCCGAAGGCCACGTTGAGCACCACGTTCGCCGTCTTGCGGCCGACGCCTGGCAGGGCTTCGAGTTCGGCACGGGTCTTGGGCACCTCGCCGCCGTGCAGTTCCACGAGCATGCGGCAGGCCTCGATCAGGTGCTTGGCCTTGCTGCGGTAGAGCCCGATGGTCTTGATGTAGCCCTCCAGGCCCTCCACGCCCAAGTCGTAGATCGCCTGCGGCGTGTTGGCCACCGGGAAGAGCTTTCGCGTGGCCTTGTTCACGCCCACGTCGGTGGCCTGCGCCGAGAGCAGCACGGCGGCCAGCAGCTCGAAGGGGGTGTCGTATTCGAGTTCGGTCTCGGGCGTGGGGTTGGCGGCCTGCAGGGTGGCGAAGAAGAGGGGGATGTTGTCTTTTTTCATGGGGGCACGATGCTGTTTTTTTCTTGATCGAGGTCGGCTTCGAAGCGTTCGCATTGCGCCAGCACACCGGCCTTGACGGCATGCCAGAGTGGCTCGGGAAAGTCCGGCGGCAGTTCCTGCTCCACGCGCTGCAGCGCGGCAGGCGCATTGCCGACCAGCGTCAGCATGCCATCGAACGCATCGGCAACGCCCGACTGCGCCGCCAGCGCGCGCCAATGGCGCGTCTGGATGCTCTGTAGCTTGTAGTGCACGTTCTTTCCGCGCAAGGCCAGTGCGAGGCGCGCCTTGTGCGGCGACACCAGATCGGGGCCGTTGCCGATGACGGGCCACATCGACAGCACGTCGTAGAGCGGCGTCATCGCGTAGTCGCCGCCCCGGCGCAGGAAGATCGAATAGTTCTTGGCGTGGCCATCCGTGGCGGCCAGCAGCCAGAAGGCAAGCTGCACGCGCACGAAGGCAGCCTTGTCCTTGCGGGCCTCGCTGCTGCCGGAAAGCAGCGAGAGGATGGGCCGGATGCCAGGGCCGCCATCGCTCTCGTACTTGAGTGCGGCGGGCGTGCCGGTCGCCTGGCAGAAGTCTTCCTGCGGCAGGCGTGCGATCCATCGGCCCTTGTCCATCCAGCGCCGATCGAAGCGCTCGACCACCAGCGCCTTCTGGTCGCCGAAGCGGCCGATGGCGGCGGGTGCCACGTCGAAACCGAAGGCGGCCATCAGGCGGGCGCACAGCCATTCGTTTTCGACCGACTCGTTCATGTTCGCGCGCATGTTGCCGACAAGACCGAGCGGCAACTTGAGGATGTGCGTGGTGGGCGTTGCGCCATGCGGGCGATGCCATTGATCGCCGATGCGAAGCAGCGCCGTCTTTTCCTGCGCGCCGGCTATCGAGATGCGGAAGTCATCGTCGGCTTCGTCGCCTTGGCCAGCCGCTGGATCGTTCGTGACATTGCGCAGCATCTGCGCGACCTGGTCTTCGGACAAGGGTTCGCTGTCGATGCGATCGAAGGCTTCGGGAGCGTGGCCAGCGGGAAGCAATTGCACCGCGCCGACGCAATCGCGTCCGATCGCTGCGAGCAATTCGGCCGCCTCGGTGCTGGCCGCGCGGAATCGTCGGCGCAGGCGCTCGCGGATGCGGTCGCTGTCGGGCAGGAGGTTGTCGAAGTAGTTCTGGACGGCGGGGCCCCGCAGCTCCTTGTCGCCATGGGGGATCGGAAGCGACAGCGAAAGCGCGCGCATGTTCGGCGAGCGCAGCCATGCCTCGTCATAGCGCAGGGCCGGCACGCCGGTTCGCGTCCAGAACCAGACGCCGACGTACTCGCCGTTCATCCAGATGTCGAGTGCGAGATGGGCCATGGTCTTCAATTACCAGTCGGCGGTGCCCTTGGGCGCTGCATCGATCGACGCCTGCTCCGCGGAAGCCAGCAGCAGCCGCGTGTCGAGCGCATGCAGCACCTGGAGCAACTGCGCGACGTTGACCGCGCCTGGGTTCTTCTCGATGTCGGCCATCCGCGTCTGCTTCACGCCGATGAGCGCTCCCAGCTGTGCCTGGGTCAGCCTCTGGGCCTTTCGCAGCGACTTGAGATGGGTCGAGAGTTGCGCGGGTGATTGGATGATGGAGTGCATGTTTACCGCCTTGGGGTGGTAAACGCAAAATATCGCCTTTGAGCGATATTGTCAATATACCGTTGAAAGGCGATCAACCTTCGCAGCATTCGTGCACGGCACTTTCGCGACAATGGCGCCCAGAAAGTGAGACCGACCATCATGCAATTCGCCTCCCGCCTCGACAACGTCGAAACCTCCGCCATCCGCGAACTCTTCAAGCTGCTGGGCAAGCCCGGCATCATCAGTTTTGCGGGCGGTTTTCCGGACAGCGCCATGTTCGACGTCGAGGGCCTGAAGGAGGCGAGCCAGAAGGCATTGACCGAGGAGCCCGGCGGCGCATTGCAATACGGCGCCACCGAAGGCTACGAGCCGCTGCGCAGCCAGCTCAGTTCCTTCATGAAGACCAAGGGCGTCGACGTGGACCCCAGCGGCCTCATCGTCACCACCGGCAGCCAGCAGGCGCTGGACCTGCTGGGCAAGACCATGATCTCGCCCGGCGACAAGGTGATCGTCGAAGGCCCGACCTTCCTGGCCACCATCCAGTGCTTCCGCCTCTACGGCGCGCAGCTCATCAGCGCGCCCATCGATGCCAACGGCGTGAAGACCGACGAGCTCGAGAAGCTCATCGCCGAGCACAAGCCCAAGTTCGTCTACCTGATCCCGACCTTCGGCAACCCCAGCGGCGCGATGCTGACGCTGGAGCGCCGCAAGAAGGTGCTCGAACTTGCCGTGAAGTACCAGACGCTGATCGTGGAGGACGACCCGTATGGCGACCTCTACTTCGGCGAAGCGCCGCCGCCTTCGATCCTGGCCTTGAGCAAGGACGTGCCCGGCAGTCGCGAACTGCTCGCGCACTGCGGCAGCCTCAGCAAGGTGCTGAGCCCGGGCCTGCGCATCGGCTGGATGATCGCGCCGGCCGAACTGCTCGCCAAGGCGACCATGTGCAAGCAGTTCAGCGACGCGCACACCAGCACGTTCTCGCAGGCCACGGCCGCGCAATACCTCAAGAGCGGCCGCATGCCCGCCACGCTGGCGCATGTGCGTGAGGTCTACGGCCAGCGCGCGCAGGCCATGGGCTCGGCGCTGAAGCGCGAACTCGGCGATGCGGTGAGCTTCACGCAGCCCAACGGCGGGTTGTTCTTCTGGGCGCGCCTCACGGGCGCAAACGGCAAGCTGGCCGATGCGAACGAGCTGGCCAAGCGCGCGATCGAGAAGCTCGTGGCCTTCGTGCCGGGTGCGCCGTTCTTTGCCGAGAAGCCCGATGTGGCGACGTTGCGCCTGAGTTTTGCGACTGCCGATGTGGCGAAGATCGAAGAGGGCGTCAAGCGCCTCGGCCAGGCCCTGTAGAGCTCAGGACGAGTTCAGGGCGAGCGATGCAGGCGGGGTGCCGCCAGCAAGTCGAGGTTCTCCGAGATGGCCGTATCCACGTTTGGATAGCGGCCTTTCATTTTCGAGAGCGTCATGATGGTCTGCAGCGCCTTCAGGTCCTTGACCGAGGGCGCGACCTTGATCTGTGCGATGGCCGCGGAGGCATTGCCGCCGTTCACCAACGCCATCACCTTGCTTGCCCAGTCGTTTGCGCGCGCCATGTCTTCACCTGCTTTCCATTGAACCGCCGACTGTACACAGCGCGGCGGTGCCTTCTACCAGCGAGTTACGATCACCCATGAGAAAAACCTTCCAGCTTCATGTCGAGGGCAAGCACCCCGACCGTCTCGTCGAAGCCATCAAGCACGAGATCAGCAAGTACATCAAGCGCGAGCGCCGCCGCGATCTGCCCGAAGGCAACGACTTCTGGGACTTCGATTGCAAGTTCGGCGCGGCGCAGGAATCCGCCGAAGTCGCCCAGCTGCCAGCCATCAACAAGCTGATCGACGGCATCGTGAAAGAGGGCGGCAAGCAGTTCTACGTCGAGATCCTGGCCAAGCCCGGCAAGCGCCCACCGCGCCCGGCCGGCGAGCGGGCAGAAGAACCGCCCGAAGAAGACTGATCCTCCTAAAGCAGCGCCTGCGCGAGCTGCAGCCCGTGGCGCTGCTCTGCATCCTGCAGCGAGCGCGCGATCGACGGGTGCAGCCGCACCCCGTTCTTCGATTGCGCATCCCGGCGCTTCAACCCGCCTTCGCCCGGCAGCCGCACCGGCTTCGCGGGGTCGATCGGTGTGTTGTCCCGGCACTGCGCCGCGACATGGTCCATTTGGCGCAGGAAAGCCTCCCTGCCGCCGAACGCATGCAGGTCATGCAGCGTGATGTGCACCGTCGCGCCCCAGCCTTCCGGTGGGTCGGCGCGGCCGAAGCCGGCCAATCCGGCCGTCAGCGTCTCCACCAGCAATGCCATGCCGTAGCCCTTGTGGCCATGGCTCAGGCCGCCCACGGGCAGCAGCGTGCCCGGTGGCTGGTCGAACAGCACCTGCGGGTTGTTGGTCGGCTTGCCGGCCGCATCGATCAGCCACTCTTCGGCGAAGGTCTCGCCGGCGGCGCGCTTGCGGTTGCTCATGCCGTTGGTGGTGATCGAGGCCGAGATGTCGACCATCACGCCGCCCTGCGACAGGGGAAAGCCCATCGCCAGCGGATTCGGCGTGAACACCGCCTGCGTGCCGCCGAAGGGCGCGACGCTGGCGGCGTTGGGGTCCGAGCAGGCCAGCAGCATCAGCATGTCTTCCTGCAGCGCGCGCAGCATGTAGACGGCGAGGCAGGCGATGTGGTGGCTGCGGCGGATCACGAGCGAGGCGGTGCCCAGGTCGCGGGCGCGCGGAATCAGGAGGTCCATGCCCTGGTCCATGAGCCAGGGGCCGGGCAGGCGCTTGCCGTCCCAGAGCACGGCGGCGGGGCGGTCCGAGAGCACCTCGGGCGTGCCGTCGCGCGTCATGCCGCCCGATTCGACTTCCTTCACATAGCCGGCCAGGAGCGCCAGGCCGTGCGTGTCGTGGCCCAGCAGGTCGCCTTCGACCAGGGTGCGGGCGACGCTGTCGGCCATCGACGGCGCGAGGCCGGCCTTTTGCAACAGGGCGCTGCCGTAGTCCCTGAGCGCGTCGGCGCGGTAGAGCGGGGCGTCAACTGCGGCAGAGGTCATTTCAGGACCTCCAGCAACCGGTCGAGCCCGCCTTCATTGATGGCGACCATGGCCTGTTCGCGGACCTTTGGCTTCGCGTGATAGGCCACCGAAAGGCCGGCCTCGCCCATCATCGGCAGGTCGTTGGCACCGTCGCCCACGGCGATGGTTTCCTGCGGCGAAATGCCCATGAGCGATGCCACTTCGAGCAGCGTGCGGCGCTTCTCGGCGCCGTCGCAGATGTCGCCCCAGCTCTGCGTCACGACTTGCCCGGTGAGCTTGCCGTCCGCCTCGTCGAGCAGGTTCGAGCGGGCGAAATCGATGCCCAGCCGGTCCTTCACGCGGTTCGCGAAGAAGGTGAAACCGCCCGACACCAGCAGCACCTTGAGGCCTGCCTTCCTGCACGCCGCGACCAGTTCGGCCGCACCGGGGTTGAGCTTCAACCGCTCGTCGTACACCTGCTGCAGCGCCTCGACCGGCACGCCTTGCAGCAGCGCCACGCGGCGGCGCAGGCTTTCCTTGAAGTCCTTGATCTCGCCGCGCATCGTGGCCTCGGTGATTGCGGCCACCTCGGCCTTCTTGCCGACGGCATCGGCAATCTCGTCGATGCATTCGATGTTGATCAGCGTCGAGTCCATGTCGAACGCAATCAGCTTGAAATCGGCCAGGGCCAGCGGCGGCTTCACGCGCTGGATCACGAGACCGGGAGAAATTTCTGTAGCGCTCATGCGGGGGCGGGTTCCTTGACGAGGGGTTGACCGAGGCTGCGCAGCACATCGCGCACCATCTGCGCGCGATCCTTCGGCTCCTTGAGTTCGCGTTCGATGCGAAGCTTCTCGTTGCCTGCGAGCTTGATGTGCTTGTTCTTCTGCACCAGCTGGATGATGGCCATGCCATCGACCGGTGCATCCTTCTTGAAGGTGATGTTGATGATGCCCGGCGCGGCATCGACCTTGACCACGCCGTAGGGCCGTGCGAGCACGCGCAGCCGGTGCGTGTCGATCAGCGTCTGCGCCTGAGGCGGCAGCTTGCCGAAGCGGTCGACGATTTCTTCCAGCAGGGTGTCGATCTGGTCGGGCGTCTTCGCGGTGGCCAGCTTCTTGTAGAACGACAGGCGCAGGTGCACGTCGCCGCAGTAGTCGTCGGGCAGGAGGGCGGGGGCATGCAGGTTGATCTCGGTCGTGACCGACAGCGGTGAGAGCAGGTCGGGCTCCTGTCCGGCCTTGAGGGCGCGCACGGCTTCGCTGAGCATCTCGTTGTAGAGCTGGAAGCCGATCTCCATCATGTTGCCGCTCTGGTTTTCGCCCAGCACTTCGCCGGTGCCGCGAATTTCGAGGTCATGCATCGCGAGATAGAAGCCGGAGCCCAGCTCTTCCATCTGCTGGATGGCGTCCAGCCGCTGCGCCGCCTGCTTGGTCAGGCCTTCGGTGTCCGGCACCATCAGGTAGGCATAGGCCTGGTGGTGCGAGCGTCCGACGCGGCCGCGCAGCTGGTGCAGTTGCGCCAGGCCGAATTTGTCGGCGCGGCTCATCACGATGGTGTTGGCGGTCGGCACGTCGATGCCGGTCTCGATGATGGTCGAGCACAGGAGGAGGTTGTAGCGCTGCGCCACGAAGTCGCGCATCACGCGTTCCAGCTCGCGCTCCGGCATCTGGCCGTGGGCCACGGCGATGCGGGCCTCGGGCAATATTTCTTCGAGTTTCTGGCGCCGGTTCTCGATGGTCTCGACCTCGTTGTGCAGGAAGTACACCTGCCCGCCGCGCTTCAGTTCGCGCAGCACGGCTTCGCGGATCACGCCCGTGCCTTCGTTGCGAACGAATGTCTTGATGGCCAGGCGCCGCTGCGGCGCGGTGGCGATCACGCTCAGGTCGCGCAGCCCTTCGAGCGCCATGCCCAGCGTGCGCGGAATCGGCGTGGCGGTGAGCGTGAGCACGTCGACCTCGGCGCGCATCGCCTTCATCGCCTCCTTGTGGCGCACGCCGAAGCGGTGCTCCTCGTCGATGATGAGCAGGCCCAGGTTCTTGAACTTGATCGACGGCGACAGCAGCTTGTGCGTGCCCACCACGATGTCGATCTGGCCCTCGGCCAGCCCCTTCGCGGCGGCCGTGATTTCCTTGGCCGAGCGGAAGCGGCTCATCTCCGCCACCTTCACCGGCCACTTGGCGAAACGGTCGACCAGCGTCTGGTAGTGCTGCTCGGCCAGCAGCGTGGTGGGCGCAAGGAACGCCACCTGCTTGCCGCCGGTGATCGCGATGAAGGCGGCGCGCAGCGCGACTTCGGTCTTGCCGAAGCCCACGTCGCCGCAGACCAGGCGGTCCATCGGCTGGGGCGAGATCATGTCCTGCACCACGGCGTGGATCGCGGCCTTCTGGTCGGCGGTTTCCTGGAAGCCGAAGTCGTTGGCGAACACCTCGTAGTCGGCGGCCGAGTAGCGGAAGGCATGGCCTTCGCGCGCGGCGCGGCGGGCGTAGATGTTGAGCAGCTCGGCGGCCGAGTCGCGCACCTGCTCGGCGGCCTTGCGCTTGGCCTTTTCCCACTGGCCGGAACCCAGCCGGTGCAGCGGCGCCTCGTCGGCGCTGACGCCGGTGTAGCGGCTGATCTGGTGCAACTGCGAGACGGGCACGTAGAGCGTGGCCTTGTCGGCGTATTCCAGGTGCAGCATTTCCTGCAGCAGGGGCTTGCCTTCGGCATCGACGCCCTGGCCCAGGTCCATGTGCATCAGGCCCCGGTAGCGGCCGATGCCGTGCGCGGTGTGGACCACCGGGTCGCCGACGTTCAGTTCCGACAAGTCCTTGATCAGCGCCTCGACATCGCTGACCTGTTCCTGCTTCTTGTTGCGGCGGCGCGTGGTGGGCGCGGTGGCGAAGAGCTCGGTCTCGGTGACGAGGTCGATGCCCTGTTCGCGCCATGCGAAGCCCGAGGCCAGCGCGGCGGTGACGATGCCGATCTTCTCGTCGGTGGACGCTTCGAACTCGGCCAGCGAATCGAAGGCCGGCGGGCTCACGCCGCTCGCGCGCAGGAAGTCGAGCAGGCTCTCGCGCCGGCCGTCGCTTTCCGCCACCATCAGCACGCGGTGCGGCGTGGCGGCGATGTGGGCCTTCAGGCCGACCAGCGGGTCTTCGGCGCCGCGCACCACGGCGAAGGGCGGGAGCTTGTCGAATTCGGCGTAGGGCGTTTCGGTGTCGATGTCGCCCCGGATCGCAAGCTGGGCGTGCGGCTTGGCGCGCTGGTAGAACTGCGCGGCGTTGAGGAACAGCGCCTCGGGTGGCAGCGCAGGCCGTTCAGGGTCGCCGCGCACCAGCCGGTAGCGCTCGTTCGTGTCCTGCCAGAAATGCTGGAATGCGGGTTCGAGGTCGCCGTGCAGCACGATGGTGGCGTCGGGGCCGAGGTAATCGAACACCGTGGCCGTCTCGTCGAAGAACAGCGGCAGGTAGTACTCGATGCCGGCGGTGGCCACGCCGTTGCCCATGTCCTTGTAGATGCGGCTCTTGGTCGGGTCGCCCTCGAGCAATTCGCGCCAGCGGCTGCGAAAGCGCGCGCGGGCGTCGTCGTCCATCGGGAATTCGCGACCCGGCAGCAGACGGACCTCGGGCACGGGGTAGAGGCTGCGCTGGGTGTCGGGGTCGAAGGTGCGGATCGAGTCGATCTCGTCGTCGAACAGGTCGACGCGGAACGGCACCAGCGAGCCCATGGGGAACAGGTCGATCAGGCCGCCGCGCACCGCGTACTCGCCCGGGCTCACCACCTGCGTCACGTGGCTGTAGCCGGCCAGCGTGAGCTGGGCCTTGAGCTTCGATTCCTCCAGCTTCTGCTTGGCCTTGAAGTGGAAGGTGTAGCCCGCCAGGAAGGCCGGCGGCGCGAGGCGGTAGAGCGCGGTGGTGGCGGGCACCAGCACCACGTCGGCCTCTTTCTGGCTGATGCGCCAGAGGGTGGCGAGGCGCTCGCTGATCAGGTCCTGGTGCGGGGAGAAGCTGTCGTAGGGGAGCGTTTCCCAATCGGGAAAGAGGGCGCAGCGCAGGTCGGGCGCGAAGAAGGCGATCTCGTCGATGAGCCGCTGCGCGTCGTTGGCGTCGGCCGTGAACATCGCGGTGGCGCGGCCGGCGGCCTTCTCGCGCATGCCCAACTGCGCGAGCAGCAGTGCATCGGCCGACAAGGGGGGACGCGGCAGCGTGAAACGCTTGCCCGCCGTGAGGTGGGGGAGGTCCATGGAACGCTTGGAAAAATGCACAACACCCCGCGCCGGTTGGCGAGGGGTGTGCGAGGGGCAATTCTAGAATGGCGGCCCTTTATCCGCTTGTCGGCCATTGGCCCGTGCCGCACCCACCCATGTCTTCTTCCCGATTCTTCGTGCTGATTCCCTGTGCCGGCTCCGGCCACCGTGCGGGCGGCGTGCAGCCCAAGCAGTACCAGCGGCTGGCGGGAGCGTCGATGGTGGCGCACACGGTGGAGGCTTTTCGCGCCCTGGCCGGTCGTTTTGCAGGGCTGGCGGTGGTGGTGTCGCCCGACGACCGCGACGTGCAGGCCGCGCTGCCTCGCTTTCCGGGCGACGGCGAGTACCTGCTGCAAGTCGGCGGCCTGACCCGGGCGGCCACGGTGCGCAACGGCCTGGCGGCGCTGCGGCAAAAGGGCGCCGGGGCACACGACTGGGTGCTGGTGCACGACGCGGCGCGCTGCCTCGTCACCTCCAGCCAGATCGAGGCGCTGATCGCTGCCTGCGAACACGACGCCGTCGGCGGCCTGCTGGCGCACCGGCTGGCCGATACGCTGAAGGTGTCCTCGACCGACAGCCGTGTCGCCCAGACCCTCTCGCGCGCCGACAAGTGGCTGGCCCAGACGCCGCAGATGTTCCGCATCGGCATGCTGCTCGACGCGCTGGAGCGCGCGGGCGACGCGGTGACCGACGAGGCCAGCGCGATCGAAGCCATCGGCCTGTCACCGCTGCTGGTGCCGGGCAGCGCGCAGAACTTCAAGGTCACCTTTCCCGAAGATTTCGCATTGGCCGAGGCCGTTCTGCTCAGCCGCAAGAAAGCCATGCCATGACCGCAGCCCCCTTCAACATCCGCGTCGGCGAAGGCTGGGACATTCATCAACTGGTCGCAGGGCGCAAGCTCATCCTGGGCGGCATCGAGGTACCCCACACCACCGGCCTGCTGGGGCATTCGGATGCCGACGTGCTGCTGCACGCGATCACCGATGCGCTGCTGGGCGGCGCAGGCCTCGGCGACATCGGCCGGCATTTCCCCGACACCGATCCGCAATTTCGCGGCGCCGATTCGGCCGTGCTGCTGGCAGAGGCGGCACGCCGCGTGCGGGCCGCCGGCTGGGAGATCGGCAACGTCGACAGCACCGTGATCGCCCAGGCGCCGAAGCTGGCGCCGCACATCCCGCTCATGTGCCAGCGCATTGCGGACACGCTGGGCATCTCGCTCGATCAGGTCAACGTGAAGGCCAAGACGGCCGAGAAGCTTGGCCCGGTGGGCGAGGGCCGCGCGATGGAAGCGCGCGCGGCGGTCCTGCTGCACCGCTGAGCGGCTTCCTTCCCGATCAGCCGGGCTTCTTGCCGCCCGGTACTTCGCCCGGCTTGGGCGTCGGCATGGCGCGCGGCATGCGGATGTGGGCCGCGAGCCCGCGCCCCGGCGTGCTGGTGAGCGCGAAGGTGCCGCCCATGCGCTCGATGTTCTTCGCCACGATCGACAGGCCCAGGCCAGCACCCGCCGCCGAGGTGCGCGCCGCGTCGCCGCGGAAGAAGGGCTTGGTCAGCTGCGAGAGCAGGGCGGGCTCGACGCCCGCGCCGTGGTCGCGCACCTTGATCAGCACCGCATCGTTGTTCGCCTGCGCCTGGATCGTGACGTCCGCGACGCCGGTGGCCGGCGTCTTGCCGTAGCGCCGCGCGTTCTCGACCAGGTTGGAGATCACGCGGGTGAGCTCGACCTCGTCGCCCAGCACCCGCAGGTCGGCGGGCACCTCGACCTTGATGTTCATCTCCTCATAGTCCTGCACGGCGTAGGTGCAGGCATCGACCACGTCGCGCAGCAGCACGGGCCGCGGATCGACATGGTCGGGCCGCGCGTAGTCGAGGAACTTGTCGATGATCGCGTCGAGCTGGGCGATGTCGGCGGCCATGTGGTCGCGCGCATCTTCGTCGGCCACGCTCATCTCGGTTTCGAGCCGCAGCCGTGCGAGCGGCGTGCGCAGGTCGTGCGAGATGCCGGCCAGCATGATGGCGCGGTCCTGTTCGATCTTGGCGAGCTGGTCCGCCATGCGGTTGAAGCCGATGTTGACCGCGCGAATCTCGTTGGTGCGGGCGCGCTCGTCGAGCCGGTGCGCCTCGTATTCGCCTTCGCGCACCTGCATGGTCGCGCGCGACAGCTGCTTGAGCGGCAGGTTGATGAGCCGGGTGATCAGCGCCGCCCCGGCCAGCGAGAGCGCCATCGCGGTGCTGAGCCAGACCAGCCAGGTGCGCCCGCCCACGCGGCTGAAGCGCGTGGGGTCGAGCAGCAGCCAGTAGGTGTCGCTCTCGATGGTGAAGCCGATCCACAGGCCAGCCTCGTCGTTGACGCGGCTGGCCACGGTGGTGCCTTCGCCGAGTTGGTCGATCAGCTCCTCGGTGACGCGCTGGTCGAGCGCGCCGCTGGTGTAGGGCTGGAAGCGGTCGTTGGGCTCGCGCGGCAGGATGCGCACGCCTTCCTGGTCGGCCAGCGTCTTGATCAGCGACACCCGCGTGATGGCGTCCGAATACACCAGCGCCGCGCGCGTGAGGTTCACGAGCGAGGCGATCTGGTGGGCAGTTTGAATGGCGCGCGGCTCGTATTCGAGCGAGCGGAAAGTCTGCAGCCAGGCGACCGTACAGCCGATCAGCAGCAGTGCGAGCAGGAAGAAAGTGCGCCAGAAAAGGCTGAAGCCCAGCTTGAGGCCGGGGCGGCGGTCACGCGCCGCGCTGGCCTCCAGCGGGCTCGGCATCGTGACCTGCGCGCCGTCCTCCTGCGCCTGGCCGGGTCTGGCAGATGGGCCGATGGCCACCTCTCAGCGGCGGCTCAGGCCGTGCCGTCCGGCACGAACACGTAGCCCACGCCCCAGACGGTCTGGATGTAGCGCGGCGCCGCGGCATCGGACTCGACGAGCTTGCGCAGGCGCGAGATCTGCACGTCCAGGCTGCGGTCGAAGGGTTCGAACTCGCGGCCGCGCGCCAGTTGGGCGAGCTTTTCGCGCGACAGCGGCTGGCGCGGATGGCGCACCAGCGCCTTGAGCATCGCGAACTCGCCGGTGGTCAGCGAGAGCTCTTCGCCGTCCTTCTTGAGCGTGCGCGAGCCGAGGTCGAAGGCGAACGGACCGAAGGTGACGGTCTCGTTCTCGGTGGAGGGCGCGCCGGGCGCTTCGAGCGGCGGACGGCGGCGCAGCACGGCGTGCACCCGGGCCAGCAGTTCGCGGGGGTTGAAAGGCTTGCCGAGGTAGTCGTCGGCGCCGACTTCGAGGCCGACGATGCGGTCGACGTCTTCACCCTTGGCGGTGAGCATGATGATCGGCGTGCGGTCGTTGGCGGCACGCAGGCGGCGGCAGACGGAGAGGCCGTCTTCCCCCGGCATCATCAGGTCGAGCACGATCAGGTCGACCGTGTCGCGCAACAGGATGCGGTTGAGCGCCTTGCCGTCCTCGGCCACGATCACTTCGAAGCCTTCCTGGGTCAGGTAGCGGCGAAGAAGGTCACGGATGCGGGCGTCGTCGTCGACGATCACGATCTTGTCTGTGCGAGCGGGAACTTGAGTCATTTCTACAACGTTGAATTTGTAACAGCGCCGATTCTGAAGGCGTTAGCACCCCATCGAGCCGGAATTGCCGATGGTTTGACACTAAGTTACAAAACTTGCGGAAGCTCGCCCTATGGTCATCCGGCGTTAGCGCAGCAGTGGCAAAGTTCCCCTGCCTTATCCAAATACCCAATGAGACTGCCTTCTTCCGCACTGCCATTGCTTCTTGTCTGCGCCTGTGGTTCCGCATGGGCTGTTTCCGGTGACTTTTTCAGGGTCGGCGAGGTGCGCCGCAGCGAGGTGCGGGACGCAGTGGCCGCCCATCGGGCGGCGCAGCGCGAGGAAATCCGCCGTGAAGAGGCTGCCGCCGGCAGGCGTCTGACCGCCGCCGAACTGTTCGAGTTGCGGCAGCAGGTGCGGGGGCTGTGGACACCGCCGAGCTCGGGCATCCTGGCCAATTCGGCAGAATCGCAGCCAGCCGAGCGGATCGTGCCGGCACCGATGCCCACCGCCCGTTCGCTGATCGCGCCGCGCAGCCAGCGTCCCTGAGGGCCCTGGCGCGGGTTCCTCGCCATCCATCTCCAGGGAGTCCCTTGTCTTGAAGAAAATCAAATTGCTTGCTGTTTGCGCCGTCCTGGCCGCTGCCGGTTCCGCACTGGCCCAGAACGTGGTCGCTCCGGCGCCGCAGAACGTGCTCCAGCTCACCGCCTCCGGAACGGTCGAGGTCCAGCAGGACCTGCTGAGCATGACGCTGGTGACCACCCGCGACGCGGCCGACGCAGCCACCGTGCAGACCCAGCTCAAGGCCGCGCTCGACGCCGCCTTGACCGAAGCCAAAAAGAACGCGCAGGCCGGCCAACTCGACGTGCGCACCGGCAACTTCAGCCTCTCGCCGCGCTACACGAAGGACGGCAGGATCAACGGCTGGCAGGGCTCGACTGAAATGGTGCTCGAAGGCCGCGACTTCCCGCGCATCACCCAGACGGCCGGCCGCATCAGCACGCTCAGCGTGGGCAACGTCGGTTTCGGGCTCAGCCGCGAACAGCGCGCCAAGACCGAGGCCGAAGCGCAGAACATCGCGATCGAGAACTTCAAGCAGAAGGCCAACGAGCTGGCCAAGGGCTTCGGCTTCGGCGGCTACACGCTGCGCGAGGTGTCGGTGAACGCGAACGACGGCGGCCCGATCCGCCCGCGCGTGATGGCGATGCAGGCCAAGTCGTTCTCGGCCGATTCGGCCGTGCCGGTCGAAGCCGGCAAGACCAGTGTGGTCGTGAGCGTGTCGGGGTCGGTGCAGCTCAAGTAAAGAGCGCAAGCCCCCCCTGGATGGCGCTTTATTGCGCGGTCCAGCCGCCGTCCATCTGCCAGGCCACGCCGCGCACTTGGTCGGCGGCGGGCGAGCAGAGGAAGACCGCAAGGCCGCCGAGCTGCTCGACCGTCGTGAACTGCAGCGAAGGCTGTTTCTCCCCCAGCAGATCGTTTTGCGCCTGCGTGGCCGAGATGCCTTCGCGGGCCGCGCGGTCGTCGATCTGCTTCTGCACGAGCTGCGTCAGCACCCAGCCGGGGCAGATCGCATTGCTGGTGATGCCGGTGGTTGCGGTTTCGAGCGCGACCGACTTGGTGAAGCCGACGATGCCGTGCTTTGCCGCCACATAGGCCGATTTCTGCGCCGAGGCGACCAGGCCGTGTGCCGATGCCACGTTGATGATGCGGCCCCAGTTGGCCTCGCGCATCGCGGGAATCGCCAGGCGCGTCGTATGGAATGCGCTTGTGAGGTTGATTGCGATGATCGCGTCCCAACGTTCGACCGGGAAGTCCTCGACCTTGGCGACGTGCTGGATGCCGGCGTTGTTCACGAGGATGTCGACGCGGCCGAATTTCGACGCGGCGAACTTCATCATGTCCTCGATCTCGCCGGGCTTGCTCATGTCAGCGCCGTGGTACTCGGCGCGAACGCCGAGCGCTTCGATCTGGGCCTTGGGCATTTCGGCATCGCCGAAGCCGTTGAGCACGATGTGTGCGCCTTGCTGGGCGAGCGACTTGGCAATGGCGAAGCCAATGCCGCTGGTGGACCCCGTGACAAGCGCGGTTTTGCCTTTGAGCATGAAGATCAATCTCCGGATGAATTAGGATGCAACGAGACCATTATCCGCACCACGACTCTCCCGTTTTCATGACCGAACCGACGCTTCATTACGTGGCATGCGACGACGCCCAGGGCGGCCATCGCATGGCCTATTGGCAATGGGGCGACGAACGCAGCGCGCATGTCGTGCTTTGCGTTCACGGGCTCACCCGGCAAGGGCGCGACTTCGACGTGCTGGCACAGGCCATCGTGGCGTGCGCGGGCGGCGATGTGCGGGTGATCTGCCCGGATGTCGTGGGGCGCGGGCGCAGCGACTGGCTGCGCGATCCGGCGTTCTATCAGGTGCCTGTCTACGCAGCCGACATGGTCGCGCTGATCGCGCAACTGCAGCGCGAACAGGCCATCGAAACACTGGATTATTTCGGCACCAGCATGGGCGGGCTGATCGGCTTCGTGCTGGCGGGCCACAAGGAGCTGCCGCTCGCACGGCCGGTGCGCCGCTTCATCGCGAACGATGTCGGCCCGACCATCGAGCCCGTCGCGTTGCAGCGCATCGCCGCGTATGTGGGGCAGGGCGGACGTTATGGCAGCGTGAAGGAAGCGGCCGATGCGATGTGGGCGATCTCGACCAGCTTCGGGCCGCACACGCCCGAGCAGTGGCTTGCGCTTTCGCAGCACATGGTGGTGCCTGCGTCGCAGCGCACGGCCGATGGTGCTGCCAAGGTCGACGCGGCCGACGACAGCGCTTCTGATTCCTGGATGCTTCACTACGACCCGGCCATCGCCGTGGCATTGCGCGCCATCACGCCCGAAGCGGCGGCACAGGGCGGCGCGATCATGTGGAGCCTGTACGACGTTATCACTGCGCGCACGCTGGTGACACGCGGCGCCGAGTCGGACCTGCTGTCGCGCGAGACCGCGAAGGCCATGACGCAGCGCGGCCCGAAGGCGGCGCTGGTCGAGTTCGAAGGTGTGGGCCATGCGCCGACATTCATCGATCCCGCGCAGGTTGCGGTCGTCACATCCTTCCTGTTCGATTGATGGGGTGAAAGCGTGAAGCGCGAGTCCTCGAGCCTGCAGACGGCACCCCTGTCCGATACCGCCGTGGTCGACTATCCGCTGTCGGCCGCAACGGCCGACCGCACGCCGGTGATCGAGAACATGCTCGCTCGTGCGCGCGCATTCGCCGAGCCATTGATCGCCGATGAGAAGCTCGACACCGGCGAGAACACGCTGGCACATGCCGATGCAGTGGCCGCCATCGTCGCGAAGATGGGTGGCTCCGAAGCGATGCAGGCAGCGAGCTATCTCGTCTATTCGTGCCAGCACCTGAACCGGCCGCAGGAGGTGATCGCCAAGGTGTTCGGCGACAACTTCGCGGCGCTCGCGGTCGAGACCACCAAGCTGGTGCGCGTGCAGGAGCAGGCCCGCTCGGCATCGCAGGGCCATCACGGCGAGGGAGCGGGTGCGCAGACCGAGAACGTGCGCAAGATGCTGCTGGCGTTTTCGCGCGACCTGCGCGTCGTGATGCTGCGGCTGGCCTCTCGCCTGCAGACCTTGCGCCATGCGGCCGCCAGCAAGCAGCCGGCGCCCGAGAGCGTGGCGCGCGAGTCGCTGCAGGTGTTCGCGCCGCTGGCCAATCGCCTGGGCATCTGGCAGGTGAAGTGGGAGATCGAGGATCTTTCGTTCCGCTTCATCGAACCGGAAACCTACAAGCTGATTGCGCGGCTGCTCGACGAGAAGCGCATCGAGCGCGAAGGCCACATCGAGCAATTGCGTTCGGAGCTCGAGCGCGAGCTGCAGGCCGAAGGCGTGCACGCCACGGTGCAGGGACGGCCCAAGAACATCTACAGCATCGTCAAGAAGATGCGCGGCAAGTCGCTCGACTTCGCGCAGGTGTTCGACATCCTCGCGCTGCGCGTGGTGGTCGCGGACGTGAAGGACTGCTATGCGGCACTGGCCTGGGTGCACACGCATTTCCAGCCCATCGACGAGGAGTTCGACGACTACATCGCGCGGCCCAAGCCGAACGGCTACCAGTCGCTGCACACCGTGGTGCGCGAGTTGGTCGATGGCAAGCCGGGCAAGCCGATCGAGATCCAGATTCGCACTGAAGAAATGCACGATCACGCCGAGCATGGCGTGGCTGCGCACTGGGCCTACAAGGAAGCGGGACACAAGGGCTATGCGGGCGTCTGGGCAAGCGGCGAGTACGACGCGAAGATCGCGGTGCTGCGTCAGTTGCTGGCGTGGGAGCGCGATCTCTCAGGCGGCTTGCAAGGGCAGGGCCTGTTCGACGATCGCATCTACGTGCTGACGCCCGACGCGGCCATCGTCGAATTGCCGCAGGGCGCAACGCCGGTGGACTTTGCCTACACGGTGCACACCACGCTGGGCCATCGCTGCCGCGGCGCGCGCGTCGATGGGGCGATGGTGCCGCTCAACACGCCGCTGTCGAACGGGCAGACGGTCGAGATCATTGCGGCCAAGGAAGGCGGCCCGTCGCGCGATTGGCTCAATGCCGAACTGGGTTATCTGGCGAGTCACCGTGCACGCGCCAAGGTGCGCGCGTGGTTCAACGCGCAGATCACGCACGAGACCGTCGCACGCGGACGCGAAGCCGTCGAGAAGCTGCTTCAGCGCGAAGGCAAGACGGCCATGCGGCTCGAGGACCTGGCGTCACAGCTCGGCTTCAAGTCGGCGGACCATCTGTTCGAGGTGGTCGGCAAGGACGAGTTTTCGCTGCGCAACATCGAGACGCTGCTGCGTCCGCCGGAGCCGGCGCCGAATCCCGACGATGGGGTACAGATCAAGAAAGCGCGCGGCAGCGAGAAGTCCGGCAAGGGCGGCGTGCTGGTGGTGGGCGTGTCGTCGCTGATGACGCAACTCGCCAAGTGCTGCAAGCCCGCACCGCCCGATGCCATCAGCGGCTTCGTGACGCGCGGCCACGGCGTCAGCGTGCACCGCAGCGATTGCAGCAACTTCCGCACGATGGCTGCGCGCGATGGCGAGCGTGTGATCGATGTCGAATGGGGCGCCACGAAGAAGGGCGGCGATGCGCCGGTGTACGCGGTGGACGTGTCCGTCGAAGCAGCCGACCGCCAAGGGCTGCTGCGCGATATCTCGGATGTGTTCGCTCGAGAAAAGATGAACGTGATCGGTGTGCAGACGCAATCGGTGAAGGGCACGGCGTGGATGACCTTTACCGTGGAAATCGCCGATGCAGCGCGGCTGACGCAGGTGCTCGGCATCGTCACTGCAGTTGTTGGTGTGCGATCTGCACGTCGCCGCTGAAAAGCGTGTTTTCTCCTGCTACAATAGCTGCTTCTCGGACACATCCTTAGGCGCGTAGCTCAGCTGGTTAGAGCACCACCTTGACATGGTGGGGGTCGTTGGTTCGAGTCCAATCGCGCCTACCAATTTCTGTTCCAACTCCCGGCCAACCACCGGGTCTGTTGAACAGAGCTTTCACCGGGTTCCCCGGTGTTTCAATCGTCCCTTGTGGTGATGCAGATAAAGACCATGGCCATGTTGTTGTGCTACTTTGGCCGTCTTGCAAATCCATTCCCAATTCCTTGACCAGCGATCCGATGAATACGCGATCAACGTTTGTTGATCGGGCGCATGCCGACATGCGCATTGCCGCGTTGTTGCGGCAGGCCCCCATCGAGTTTGCGCGCGCGGTCTACGGCATCAACGATTGCGCAAGTGGTCGTACCGACACCATGGCGGCACGCGAAGTGGCCCGCGCCCAACGACAGGGCGTATCGGTGACCGAAGAGCGCGCCGAGCAGCGCGCCCGAGCCTACCTGCCGACCCTGGGCCAAGAGCACTGCCCGCGGTGCTGGGTGGTCTACGGGCACAAGTGTCCGCTCCGCTTTCGCGATGCCACCGACGAGCGCCCGGAAACGGCGGCCTGCCACGCGTGCGGTGCCGAGTACGCGACATCGCGGGACTGAAGGTGCGGCGCGCGGTCAGGGTAAACCTTGTCGCGGTGCAGCAAAACCGCTCCCTAGAATCATCCGATGACATGGGCGTCCATGTGAAGGAGTTCGCAGTGCAGAGCAAGAAGTCCGGGGTCAAACCGGTACAGCGTGTGATCAAGAAGTACCCCAACCGAAGGCTCTACGACACCGAGACATCCACGTACATCACCCTGACCGAGGTGAAGCAGCTGGTCATCCAGAATGCCCAGTTCGTGGTGCGCGATGCCAAGACCGGCGACGACCTCACGCGCAGCATCTTGCTGCAGATCATCCTGGAAGAAGAGGCGGGCGGCGCGCCGATGTTCACCGAGCAGGTGCTGGCCAACATCATCCGTTTCTACGGTCAGGCGATGCAGGGCTACATGGGGCCCTATCTCGAGAAGAACATCCAGGCCATGACCGAAGTGCAGGCCCAACTCGCCGACAAGGCCGAAGGCCTGACGCCCGAGATGTGGTCGAAATTCATGACGATGCAGTCGCCGATGCTCCAGGGGCTCATGGGCAACTACGTCGAACAATCGAAGAATGTCTTCCTGCAGATGCAGGAGCAGATGCAGAAAAACACCGAGCAGGTGCTGGGGGCCTTTGGCATCAAGCGTCCCTGAGCGCTTCCGGGCCGCGCAAAGGCGGGGCTTGCCCAATGATTGCCCGGCTGTCGCCGATAGCTGGGACAATAGAGGGATATGAGCGAAGTTGCCTCCCCCGAACGAATGACCGTGTCGACCGCCCCCAAGGTCGGCTTTGTGAGCCTGGGCTGCCCCAAGGCCCTGACCGATTCCGAACTGATCCTGACCCGGCTGAGCGCCGAGGGCTACCAGACCTCCAAGACCTTCGAAGGTGCCGATCTGGTGATCGTCAACACCTGCGGCTTCATCGACGATGCCGTGAAGGAAAGCCTCGACACCATCGGTGAAGCGCTGGCTGAGAACGGCCGCGTCATCGTCACCGGCTGCCTGGGCGCCAAGACCGGCGACCAGGGCGGCAACCTGGTGCGCCAGATGCACCCGAGTGTGCTGGCCGTCACCGGTCCGCACGCCACGCAAGAGGTGATGGATGCGGTGCATGCCAGCCTGCCCAAGCCGCACGATCCCTTCATCGACCTGGTGCCGAGCACGTTCGGCATCGCCGGCCTCAAGCTGACGCCGCGCCACTATGCGTACCTGAAGATCAGCGAAGGCTGCAATCACCGCTGCACCTTCTGCATCATCCCTTCGATGCGCGGCGACCTCGTGTCGCGGCCGGTGGGCGATGTGCTCGGCGAGGCCAAGGCCCTGTTCGAAGGTGGTGTGAAGGAACTGCTGGTGATCAGCCAGGACACCTCCGCCTACGGCGTCGACGTGAAGTACCGCACCGGTTTCTGGGATGGCAAGCCGGTCAAGACCCGCATGCTCGAACTGGTGCGCACGCTCGGCGAGATCGCCGAGCCTTACGGTGCCTGGGTTCGCCTGCACTATGTGTACCCGTACCCTAGCGTCGACGAAATCATTCCGCTGATGGCGAGCGGCCAGGTGCTGCCGTACCTCGACGTGCCGCTGCAGCACAGCCATCCCGATGTGCTCAAGCGCATGAAGCGCCCGGCCAGCGGCGAGAAGAACCTGGAACGGCTCGCGCGTTGGCGCGAGGTGTGCCCGGAGCTCGTGATCCGCAGCACCTTCATCGCCGGCTTTCCTGGCGAGACGGAGCAGGAGTTCGAGCATCTGCTCGACTTCATCCGTGAAGCGGAGATCGACCGCGCCGGTTGCTTTGCCTACAGCCCGGTCGAAGGCGCGACCGCCAACGACATTCCTGGCATGTTGCCTGCGGCCGAGCGTGAAGCGCGTCGCGCGCGCTTCATGGAAGTGGCTGAAGCTGTGTCGATCGCCAAGCTGCAACGCCGCATCGGCGCGACGATGCAGGTGCTGGTGGATTCGGCTCCCGGCATGGGCCGCAAGGGCGGGGTGGGGCGCACCTACGCCGACGCACCGGAGATCGACGGCACCGTGCGGCTGCTGCCGCCCGAGAAGATCAGCAAGACGCTGAAGGTTGGCGAGTTCACCCGCGCGCGCATCGTTGGCGCCGAGGGCCATGACCTGATTGCGCTGCCCGTTTGATGATTCGAACAGGCAAGAAAAAAGCCACCGGATGCCGGTGGCTTCAATCGAAAGACCTGGTAAGGGTCTGTTTAACCTTGGTGCCCAGAAGAGGACTCGAACCTCCACGATGTTACTCGCTAGTACCTGAAACTAGTGCGTCTACCAATTCCGCCATCTGGGCTTTTCAGGAAAGCCTACGAGTATACCAAATCGGATGCCGCTTTTTCGCGGCTTCGAAGCGGTTCGTGGGCTATTCGATGCAGGTTCGAATTCGAGCAGGCAAGAAAAAAGCCACCGGAGGCCGGTGGCTTGAATCGAAAGACCCGATGAGGGTCTGTTTAAACTTGGTGCCCAGAAGAGGACTCGAACCTCCACGATGTTACTCGCTAGTACCTGAAACTAGTGCGTCTACCAATTCCGCCATCTGGGCCCACGTAACTGCAAAAGCAGGTACGTTTTGAATTTCAGGAAAGAAGGAGATCATATCAAAAATAATGTCAATTCCAGCGGCTTGCTGGACGAATTCGAAGGCACTGTTCAAGGACATCGCGACGGTCACGGCTTCGTGCAACGCGATGACGGCGAGGCAGACATCTACCTGCCCCCGAACGAGATGCGCGCGGTGCTGCACAAGGACCGCGTCAAGGCGCGCGTCGTGCGCCAGGACCGCCGCGGTCGTCCCGAAGGACGCGTGGTCGAGATCGTCGAGCGCCCCGAGCAGCCCATCATCGGCCGCCTGTTGCACGAGGGCGGCATCTGGCTCGTAGCCCCTGAAGACAAGCGCTATGGTCAGGACGTCCTGATCCCCAAGGGCGCGACCGGTCCCGCGAAGGTAGGGCAGGTGGTCGTGGTGCAACTCACAGAGCCGCCGGCACTGTTCGGTCAACCCGTGGGCCGCGTGCGTGAAGTGCTGGGCGAGATCGACGACCCCGGCATGGAGATCGAGATCGCCGTGCGCAAGTACGGCGTGCCGCACGAGTTCTCCGCGGAATGCCTGGCCGAAGCCAAGGCACTCCCCGAGAAAGTCCGTCCCGCCGACAAGAAGGGCCGCGTCGACCTGACCGACATCCCGCTCGTCACCATCGACGGTGAAGACGCCCGCGACTTCGACGACGCCGTGTATTGCGAGCCCGCCAAGGTGGGCCGCAGCAAGGGTTGGCGCCTGCTGGTCGCAATCGCCGACGTCAGTGCCTATGTGCAGACCGGTTCGGCGATCGACATCGACGCGTACGACCGCGCCACCAGCGTCTACTTTCCGCGCCGCGTCATCCCGATGCTGCCCGAGAAGCTCTCGAACGGCCTGTGCTCGCTGAACCCCGAGGTCGAGCGCCTGTGCATGGTGTGCGACATGCTCGTGGCTGCCGACGGCGAGATCTACGCGTACCAGTTCTATCCGGCCGTGATGTTCAGCCATGCGCGCTTCACGTACACCGAAGTCGCTGCGATCCTCGGCAACACGCGCGGCCCGGAAGCTGCCAAGCGCAAGGACCGCGTCAAGGACCTGCTGAACCTTGCCGATGTCTACAAGGCACTGCTCAAGCAGCGCGGCAAGCGCGGTGCGGTCGACTTCGAAACCACCGAGACGCAGATCATCTGCGACGACGCCGGCCGCATCGAGAAGATCGTGCCGCGCACGCGCAACGAGGCGCACCGCCTGATCGAGGAAGCGATGCTCGCGGCCAACGTCTGCAGCGCCGACTTCATTGCCGAAGGCAAGCACCCGGGCCTGTTCCGCGTGCACGAAGGCCCGACGCCGGAGAAAAAGGAAATCCTGCGCGGCTACCTCAAGGCCATGGGCGTGGGCCTCACGATCACCGACGATCCGAAGCCGGGTGAGTTCCAGGCGATTGCCGAAGCCACCAAGGAGCGCCCCGACGCGCAGCAGATCCACACCATGCTGCTGCGCTCGATGCAGCAGGCGATCTACACGCCGTTCAACAGCGGCCACTTCGGCTTGGCCTACGAGGCGTACACGCATTTCACCAGTCCGATCCGTCGTTATCCCGACCTCTTGGTGCACCGCGTGATCAAGGCGATCCTCACCAAGACGCGCTACCAGTTGCCGATGCTGCCGACCCCGGGCGAGGCGCATGCCAAGCTGGCCAAGCGCCTCGCCTCGCGCGTGAAGGCGCCGACGACCAAGCCGCAGAAGGCGACCATCGCGCCCACCAAGGAAGTGCTGGCCTGGGAAGCCGCGGGCCTGCATTGCAGCGCCAACGAGCGCCGTGCCGACGAGGCCAGCCGCGACGTCGAGGCCTGGCTCAAGTGCAAGTACATGCGCGAGCACCTGGGCGAGGAATATGGCGGCGTGGTCACCGCGGCAACGACCTTCGGCATCTTCGTCACGCTCGACGCGATGTACGTCGAGGGCCTGGTGCACATCACCGAGCTCGGCGGCGAATACTTCAAGTTCGACGAGATGCGCCAGGAGCTGCGCGGCGAGCGCACCGGCATCCGCTATGCCATCGGCACGCGGGTGCGGGTGCAGGTGAGCCGCGTCGACCTGGACGGCCGCAAGATCGACTTCCGCCTCGTGCGTGAAGGCGAAGACCTCACGGCGCGCGCCATGAAGGACAAGGGTGCCGCATCCGGCGGCGTGCCGGTCAAGGCGTCGGCCAAGCGCGGTTCGCGCCACAAGGCAGAGGCGACCACCAGCGACCAGCGGGCAGACCGCAGCACGGCTGCGGTTGCCGCCGGGCCGCAGTCGGCGATGCAGGCCTTCAAGTCGGCGGTCAAGAAGGCCGCCAACAAGATGAAGGGGCGCAAGCCCCGCCGTGGATAAAAGCCACCTCCACCCGATACGACAGACAAAGAAGGAGACATTGAGCATGAGCGTTGAAAGCAATAACAAGGGCCGCATCGCGATCGTCACCGGCGCGGGTTCCGGCATCGGCCGGGCCGCCGCGCTGGCGCTGCTGGGCGATGGCTGGAGCGTGGTCCTCGCGGGCCGTCGCCTGGAGCCGCTGGAGCAGGTGGCCGAAGAGTCGGGCGCCGGTGCGCGCGCCTTCGCGGTGCCGACCGATGTGTCGAATGCGGAATCGGTGCAGTCGCTCTTCGCCGCCACGGTGGAGCGCTACGGCCGCGTCGACCTGCTGTTCAATAACGCCGGCGTCGGCAACCCGCCGGGGCCGTTCGAGGACTGGACGCCCGCGCAATGGCAAGGCGTGGTCGACATCAACCTCACCGGCATGTTCTTCTGCATCCAGCAGGCGTTCCGCACGATGAAGGCGCAGGTGCCGATGGGCGGCCGCATCATCAACAACGGCTCCATCTCGGCCACCGCGCCGCGTCCGAACTCGATGGCGTACACAGCAACCAAGCATGCGGTCGAAGGTCTGACCAAGACAGCATCGCTTGATGGCCGCAAGTACGACATTGCCGTGGGCCAGGTCGACGTAGGCAATGCGATGACCGAACTGGCTGCGCGCATGGCCAAGGGCGTGCCGCAGGCGAATGGGGAGCTCGCGATCGAGCCGCTGATCGACGTCAAGATCGTCGGCCAGTCGGTGCTCTACATGGCGAACCTGCCGCTGGAAGCCAACGTCCTGTTCCACACGATCATGGCGACGAAGATGCCCTTCGTCGGACGCGGCTAGGAGCTGTCAGAAGGGCGCCTGGTGCGCCAGCGTGCCGGCCGTGAGCGGCGCCGCATCGGCTGGCCAGGTGTCGGCGATGCGGCCATGCCGCCAGACCGCTTCGCACGCCGCTTCGAAGGCCGGCTGCTTCGCTGCCAGCGCGGCACCGATCATGCCGGCCAGCACGTCGCCGGTGCCGGCTGTTGCGAGCCGCGCGTTGCCTGTGAGATTGAGCACCGCCGGCACACTGCTGTCGCCGGCGATCACCGTGCCTGAGCCTTTGAGCACGGCGACGACACCGAAGCGCGACGCAAGCTTGCGGGCTGCAGCCAGTCGGTCTGCCTGAACGTCGCTGGCCGTGCAGCCCAGCAGGCGCGCTGCTTCCAGCGGATGGGGTGTGATCACGGTGGGCCGTCCACGTCGAGCGCGCGACGCGAGTTGCGTCTGCAAGGTGCTGTCCATGGCAATGGCATTGAGCGCATCGGCATCGAGCACCAGCGCGGCCGCGCTCGCCAGCACGCGCGGCAGCACTGTGCGGACGTCGGTGCCGCCCCCGCAGCCGCAGACTGTGGTCATGTCCGAGAGGTCGAGTGCGTTGGCATCCCGCAGCATCAACTCGGGCTGTGCCATATCGACCGGCGCGGCGCTTGCATCGAGCAGCCCGACGAACACTCGGCCGGCGCCCGCATGCAGCGCGGCCGACCCGGCCAGCAACGCGGCGCCCGCCATGCCGGACGCGCCTCCGATCACCGCGACATCGCCGTAGCTGCCCTTGTGCGATGCGTGGGTGCGCCGCTGTGTCCTGGGAGCGCCCGCCAGGCGCGCGGTCGGTTGCTCGGCGCCCTTGCCGCAGCCCAGGTCGTCGAACCACACCGTGCCCGCCGCGTCGCGGCCATGCGCGGTGAAGAGCCCGGGCTTCAGAGTCAGGAAGGTCAAGCAGAAACGGGCCGTGTCCGCATGGGCGCCGATGCTGTGCGAAAGAAGCCCCGTGTCCGCGTTCAATCCGGATGGGACGTCGACGCTGAGCACCGGCTGGCCTCCCGTATCCATTTCCTGAAGCCACTCGGCCATGACGCCTTCGGGCGGCCGGGTCGATCCGATGCCGAGCAGCGCGTCGATCGCCAGTTCGTATTCGGCGGGCGGTTGCCGCTTGAAGATGACGCTGGCGTCGCGGGCGCGCTGCAGCGATGCCTTGGCATCGGGCGGCAGCCGGTTTTCGTCGCCCAGGAATGTGACGATCGGCATGAAGCCCCGATGCTGCAACTGCGCCGCTGCTTCGAAGCCGTCGCCGCCGTTGTTGCCCGGCCCGCAGGCGATCCAGATCGTGCGGGCATGTGGCGCGATCGCCATGGCGAGCCGCGCGACTGCGAGGCCGGCGCGCCGCATCAGCGTGTGAGCGGGCAGGGCGGCTGCCGCGGCCTGCTCGATGTGGCGCGTTGCCGCGATGTCGAACAGGTCGGCGACGGTGGCGGAGGTGATGCGGTGCATCGGCCCATTTTGCCCGCCCTATGATCGACGAATGAAGCTCAAGAGCCTTGGCTGGCTGCTGGTCCTGCTGCTCGCGGGGATCGTCTTTTTCCTGATGGCGGCGCTGGCGTGGATCGCTGGCGTTGGGTGGTCGCTCGGCTTGCTGGGCCTGGTCTGGGGCATCTTCCTTCTGGCCGAAGTGAAGCGGTGGGTGCCGTTGCGCGACGTGGCGTGGGTTGCGGGCGTTGCCTATGGAGTCGGCATGATCCGCTGGTTCGACCTGCCGGTCGAGGGACTTTCGGCCGCGCAGCGTTGGCTGATGATGGGCGCGGACCTGTTGTGCCTTGTCTTCTTTGCGCTCATTGCGCCCGCGCTGCTGGCGTGGGTCGCCGAGAGGCTCAGGCCGGCGGCGGAGCCCGATCTGCCGGTCGAGGCGCCGCCCAGCCCCGAAATGCTTCGGCGCTGGGACCCTAGAGACTGAGCCGCTCGACGCCCAGGCCCTCGAGATCGACGCCCGGATCGCGTCCGCCGATCAGATCACCCAGCACGCGCGCACTGCCGCACGACAGCGCCCAGCCGCTCGAACCATGGCCCAGGTTGAGCCATACCCCGGGAATACCGCTCGCGCCCAGCACCGGCGGACCATCGGGGAGCATCGGCCGCGCGCCTTTCCATTGCTGCACGCCCGATTGCAGCGTCGCCGCGCCCGGAAACCAGTCGTGCAGCACCTTGTAGAGCGTTTGGATCGCGGCCGGATTCATCGTGTCGAGCGAGCCGCCGATTTCCGCGCTGCCGGCCACGCGCACGCGCTGGCCCAGGCGCGAGATGGCGACTTTGTAGCGCTCGTCCATCACCGCGCTGCGCGGTGCGTTGAGCGGCTCGCGCACCGGCGCGCTGACCGAGTGGCCGTAGACCGGCGCGAGCGGAATGCGAAGGCCCAGCGGCCGCAGCAGCGTCGCCGAGGCCAGGCCGGCGCAGACGATCACGGCGTCGAAGCGCAGCGCTTCGGAGCCGCTGGCGAGCGACAGCGAGGTGGGCGCCGCGCGGCTCAGTGGCGCGATGTCGCAGTTGAAGTGAAACTGCGCGCCGTGCGCCTCGGCCTCCCACTTGAGCAGCAGCGCGAACTGGCGGCAGTTGGCGACTTCGTCTTCCGGCAGGTGAATGGCGCCTGCCAGAGGGGTGTCGGTGTTGAGCGCGGGCTCGATCCGCCGGGCTTCGTCCGCATCGACTTCGCGGAACACGCTGCCGGCCGTTCGCAGCACTTCGAGGCCGGGCTGGATCAGCTTTTTCTCGCGCTTGGAGCGCAGCAGCACGAGATAGCCGTCGCTGCGTTCGTAGCTGAGCTCTCGCGCTTCGGTCACCTCGTGCAGCCGGGTACGGCTGTAGAAAGCGAGGCGCTGCATGCGGGCGCGGTTGGCGAGGTAGGTCTCGAGCTTGCAGGCCTTCTGCCAGCGCGACATCCAGCCGAGGTCGCGCGTGCCCAGCGGCCAGCGCAGCTTGATGGCGCCGTGCGAGGAGAGCAGCGAGCGCAGTACCTTCATGCGCATGCCCGGCGCAGCCCATGGCGTGACGTAGCCCGGCGCAACCACGCCGGCATTGGCGAAACTGGCTTCTTCGGCCGCGGCGCCGCGACGCTCGAACACGGTCACTTCATGGCCGTCGGAGACCAGTTCCCAGGCGGTGGTGACGCCGATGATGCCGGCGCCCACGATCGCGATTTTCATTGATTGTTCAGAGGTAAAAGAGATGGCTGACGCTCGTGAAGAGGCGTGGACAGCTATTGGTTCTGCAGCGCCCGCTCCGCCTGCAGGGCGAGGGCGAGCACGGCGTCATCATGCAGCGCGGCGTGCCACAGCATCAGGCCGACCGGCAATTCGCCGGCGGTGTGGCAGGGCAACGAGATGGCGCAGCCGTCGAGCATGTTGACGATCGACGGGTTGCGCAGCAGCAATGCATTGACGCGGAAGAATTCATCGTCGCGCTCGGCGCCCGGTGCCACGCTGGCAATGGACGGCGCGGTGATGGGCACGGTCGGCGAGAGCACGGCGTCGAAGGGCGCAAGCGCCGTCTCGACGCGGGCGATCCAGGCGCGCCGGGCGTTGATCAGGTCGATGTACTCGTGCGCCTTCATCGCGGCGCCGCGCAGAATGCGCTGGGCCACGCGCGGGTCGTAGCCCGCGCCGCTTCGCTCCAGCAGCAGGCGGTGCCAGGCGTGCGATTCGGCTGCCGAGAAGCCGCCGGTGGCATTGATGGATGGCAGGTCGGCCAGTTCGGGGAGCTCGATCTCCTCGATGCGGGTGCCCGTGGCGCGAAGCGTTTTCAGCGCGCGTTCGAAGGCGGTAGCCACGGCGGGCTCGATGCCGTCGAAGAAAACGTTCTTCACGATGGCCATCCTGTAGGCGGCGAGTGGGGCCGTACCGGCCCTCACGCGGCGTGCCGAGAGGATTTCGTGCGCGGTGATCGCATCGCGCACCGAGCGCGTCATGGCGCAGACGGTGTCGAGCGTGGTTGAGAGCGGCAGCGCGCCGTCCGCCGGCACGAGGCGGGCGGTGTTCTTGAAGCCGACGACGCCATTCAGCGCGGCCGGGATACGGATCGAGCCGCCGGTGTCGGAGCCCAGGCCGATGAAGGCGGCGCCGCTGGCCACCGAGATCGCCGCACCGGAAGAGGAGCCGCCAGGGATGCGTGGGGTGGCCGAGTCGCTCACGTTGGCCGGCGTCCCGTGGTGCGGATTGACGCCCACGCCCGAGAAGGCGAACTCGCTCATGTTGGTGCGGCCTGTGAGCACGCCGCCTGCTGCGCGGAGCCGGGCCACCGCGACGGCATCGGCCTTGGCAGCCGGTGCGTGGGACAAGACGACGGAGCCCGCGGAAGTCGGTTGGCCGGCGATGTCGAACAGATCCTTGGACGTGAAGGCGAGTCCGGCGAGCCTGCTTTCGGGGTTGGCCTTGGCGGCGTCCCGGCGGGCTTCGTCGAACATCGTCCGGGTGAAAACGTGGGCGCAGGCCGGCGACTGGGAAATTTCTATGGCGCGCTCCATTTCGGTGCGTGCATCGGAGCCACCTGCCTGAAGGGTGAGACGGGCGGCGTGAAGGTCGTTCATGGAGGTGGCTGCGGGTGCCGCGGGCGGCTCGGTTCAAGGGGGAAAGAGCGGCTGCGGCCGTGCTATACTCTTTGGGTTTCGCTGGTCGAGCGACGGCTCCCGTTGCATCCAGTCAAACACATCCGCAAACCAGCCCAATCAAGGTGTTGTGACTCCATTCGAAAGGAGCACAAAACGGGCTGGATTTTAGACCCAACCTTTGGAGTAATTTCTAATGTCTACCACCATGCGCGAAATGCTGGAAGCCGGTGTCCATTTCGGTCACCAAACCCGCTTCTGGAACCCCAAGATGGCTCCGTTCATCTTCGGCCATCGCAACAAGATTCACATCATCAACCTGGAAAAGTCGCTCCCGATGTTCCAGGACGCGATGAAGTACGCCAAGCAACTCACGGCCAACCGCGGCACGATCCTGATGGTCGGCACGAAGCGCCAGGCCCGTGAAATCGTCGCAGCGGAAGCCCGCCGCGCCGGCGTGCCTTTCGTCGATACCCGCTGGCTCGGCGGCATGCTGACCAACTTCAAGACCGTCAAGACCTCGATCAAGCGTCTGAAGGACATGAAGGCCCAGCAAGAAGCCGGCCTCGACAGCCTGAGCAAGAAGGAGCAACTGACCTTCTCGCGCGAGATCGCGAAGCTCGAAAAGGACATCGGCGGCATCCAGGACATGGCTGCATTGCCCGACGCCATCTTCGTGATCGACGTGGGCTTCCACAAGATCGCCGTGGCCGAAGCCAAGAAGCTCGGCATTCCGCTGATCGGTGTGGTCGACTCCAACCATTCGCCCGAAGGCATCGACTACGTGATCCCCGGTAACGACGACTCGTCCAAGGCCGTCACGCTGTACGCCCGCGGCATCGCCGACGCCATCATCGAAGGCCGCAACAGCGCCGGCGGTGACGTGGTCAAGGCCATTGCCGAAGGCAGCACCGATGAATTCGTCGAAGTCGAAGAAAGCGCTTCGGCCTGATTGGCGCTCTCGCGAGCCTGAAGAAGGGGCTTTGGTGCCCCTTTTTTTTAACCTGATTTTTGGATTTACGGAGATACAACAATGGCTGCAATCACCGCAAGCATGGTCGGCGAACTGCGCGCAAAGACCGACGCGCCGATGATGGAATGCAAGAAGGCCCTGACCGAGGCCGAAGGCAACATGGAAAAGGCCGAAGAGTTGCTGCGCATCAAGCTAGGCAACAAGGCTGGCAAGGCGTCGGGCCGCATCACCGCCGAAGGCGTGGTCACGGCTTTCGTCGACGGCGCTGCCGGCGGCATGATCGAAATCAACTGCGAAACCGACTTCGTCACCAAGAACGACAGCTTCCTGGCCCTGGCCAACGCTGCCGCGATGCTGGTCGCCAAGAACAACCCCGCAGACATCGCCGCACTGGGCGCGCTGCCCTATGAGCAAGACGGCTTCGGCCCCACGCTCGAAGACGTGCGCAAGGGCCTGATCGGCAAGATCGGCGAGAACATGAGCTTCCGCCGCTTCAAGCACTTCGCGGGCAATGGCAAGCTGGCTTCGTACCTGCACGGCACGCGCATCGGCGTGATGGTGGAGTTCGAGGGCGACGACACGTCGGCCAAGGACGTCGCGATGCACATCGCCGCCATGAAGCCGGTCGCCATCCAGGCATCGGATGTGCCTGCCGACCTGATCGAAAAAGAGCGCGCCGTTGCTGCCGGCAAGGCCGAAGAAGACCGCAAGACGGCCGAAGCCGAAGGCAAGAAGCCACAGCCTGCCGACATCGTTGCCAAGCGCATCGAAGGCGGCGTGCAGAAGTACCTCAAGGAAGTCTCGCTGCACAACCAGCCGTTCGTGAAGAACGACAAGCAGACCGTCGAGCAGATGCTCAAGGCCGCCAACACCTCGATCAAGGGCTTCACCCTGTACGTGGTCGGCGAAGGCATCGAGAAGAAGGTCGACGACTTCGCCGCCGAAGTGGCCGCGCAGGTTGCAGCCGCCAAGGCCGCTGCTTAAGCCATAAGGCTTCCAACGACGGCGCGTGCTCGCGTGCCGTCGTTTTTTCATCGCTACGTTTTACACTCGTCACCGCCAACTCAAAGGAAATTGCCCATGTCTGATGCCCGCCCAGCCCACAAGCGAATCTTGTTGAAGCTGTCGGGAGAGGCGTTGATGGGCGATGACGCCTTCGGCATCAACCGCGCGACCATCGTTCGCATGGTCCAGGAAGTGGCCGAGGTGGTGAACATGGGCGTCCAGGTGGCGGTCGTGATCGGCGGCGGCAACATCTTCCGCGGCGTGGCTGGCGGTTCGGTCGGCATGGACCGCGCCACGGCCGACTACATGGGCATGCTGGCCACCGTGATGAACTCGCTGGCACTCGCCGACGCGATGGACAAGCAGGGCCTCGTGGCCCGCGTGATGTCCGCCATCGCGATCGAGCAGGTGGTCGAGCCTTACGTGCGCCCCAAGGCCTTGCAATACCTCGAAGAGGGCAAGGTCGTGGTGTTCGCAGCCGGTACCGGCAATCCGTTCTTCACCACCGACACGGCCGCTGCGCTGCGCGGTGCCGAGATCGGTGCCGAGCTGGTGCTCAAGGCCACCAAGGTGGATGGCGTCTATTCCGCCGACCCCAAGACCCACCCCGACGCAACGCGCTACGTCTCGCTCAGTTTCGACGAGGCGATCGCAAAGAATCTCGGCATCATGGACGCCACGGCCTTCGCGCTGTGCCGCGACCAGAAGCTGCCGATCAAGGTGTTCTCGATCCTCAAGAACGGCGCGTTCAAGCGCGTCGTCATGGGCGAGGACGAGGGCACGCTGGTGCATGCCTAGGAGTATTTGAGATGACCATTGCAGACATCCGCAGTGCGACCGACGCGAAGATGAATCAGTCGCTCGCCGCATTCCAGAACAACCTCACCAAGATCCGCACGGGTCGCGCCAACTCGGCGCTGCTCGACTCGATCCATGTCGAGTACTACGGCTCGCAAGTGCCGTTGAGCCAGGTGGCCAACGTGTCGGTGCTCGACTCGCGCACCATCAGCGTCCAGCCCTGGGAAAAGGGCATGGGCGCCAAGATCGAGAAGGCCATCCGCGAAAGCGACCTGGGCCTGAACCCCGCGTCGATGGGCGACCTGATCCGCGTTCCGTTGCCTGCCATGAGCGAAGAGCGCCGCAAGGAAATGACCAAGCTGGTCCGCAATGAAGGCGAAACCGCCAAGGTCGCCACGCGCAACCTGCGCCGCGACGCGAACGAGGCGGTCAAGAAGCTGGTGAAGGACAAGCTGGCTTCCGAGGACGACCAGAAGCGCGCCGAAGCCGACATCCAGAAGGTCACCGACCGCCATATCGCGGAAATCGACCGCCTGGTCGCGGCCAAGGAAGCGGAGATCATGGCCGTTTGAGGCCTGCCATGGCCTCGTCGTCGCCGCACATTCCCCGCCACGTTGCCATCGTCATGGACGGCAACGGCCGGTGGGCGACGCGGCGATTCATGCCTCGCGTGGCGGGGCACAAGCAGGGCGTCGAATCGCTGCGCCGCTGCGTCAAGGCCTGCGCCGACCGCGGCGTGGGCGTGCTCACCGTGTTCGCGTTTTCCTCGGAGAACTGGAACCGTCCGGCCGAAGAAGTCTCAGGCCTGATGTCGCTGATGGTGGGGGCGCTGGCGCGCGAGGTGCCGCGCTTGAGCCGCGATGGCGTCCGGCTGCATTTCATCGGCGAACGCGGCGGCCTGTCTGCCAAGCTGGTGGCGGGGCTGGTGAGCGCCGAAGAGGCGACCGCGCACAACACGCGGCTCGTGCTCAACGTCTGCTTCAACTACGGCGGGCGCTGGGACATTGCCCAGGCCGCAGCGAAGCTGGCCGAGCAGGGCCTGCCGATGACCGAGATGAACATGGACCGCGCGATGGCGCTGGCCCATGTGCCCGACCCCGACCTGTTCATCCGCACCGGCGGCGAGCAACGGCTGTCGAATTTCCTGCTCTGGCAGAGTGCTTACGCCGAACTGTTCTTCAGCGACAAGCTCTGGCCCGAGTTCGACGAGGCCGCGCTGGACGAGGCGATCGCCGTGTTCCAGAGCCGCGAGCGCCGCTTCGGCCAAACTTCGGCACAGGTCTCGACGGCCGCGGCCTGAAGACCTCACAACTTACCGCATGCTCAAACAACGCATCCTCACGGCGATCGTGCTGCTCGCGATCCTGCTGCCAGCGCTGTTCTATCGACACTACGTTCCATTTGCCTGCGTGATGCTGGTGCTGATCGGCGCTGGCGCGTGGGAGTGGGGGCGCCTCAACGGCTACGGCCAGGGCATGTCGCTGTTCCTCGGTGCCGAGACGGTGCTGCTCTGCGGGCTTTCGTGGTGGCTGGGCCTGCTCGAACAACCCCTGATCCTGATGTGGACCCTGGCCAGTGCGGCCTGGGTGCTCGGCGGCGCGGCATTGCTGCGCGTGGCGGTGCCGGGCTGGCCCCGCATTCCGCGCGGGCTGCGCCTGGTCGGCGGCCTGCTGGCGCTCTGGGTCGCCTGGCTCGCGGCGGTGCAGGCCCGCATGGTCGGCATCAATTTCCTGTTGTCGATCCTGGTGCTGGTCTGGGTGGCGGATGTGTTCGCCTATTTCGCGGGCCGGGCATTCGGCCTGAAGTTCACGCGCGGCAAGCTGGCCCCGGCGATCAGCCCTGGCAAGAGCTGGGAAGGCGTGTGGGGCGGGATGATCGGCGTCATCGTGCTGGCCTTTGCCTGGGTCTGGGCCGACCGGTACTTCGGCGCGACGGTGCCGAGCCTCTACACCCGCCTGTACGAGCGCGGCTGGTGGCTGCTGCTGATTGGGGCGGTGTTTCTCGCCGCGATGAGCGTCGTCGGCGACCTGGTCGAATCGCTCATCAAGCGCAGCGCCGGTGCAAAGGACAGCAGCCGGCTGCTTCCGGGCCATGGCGGTGTGCTCGATCGCGTGGATGCCCTCTTGCCGGCACTTCCCATTGCCATGATGCTGGCCTTCCTGTGAACACTCCCAAACAACGCGTCACCGTGCTGGGCTCGACCGGGTCGGTCGGTGTGAGCACGCTGGACGTCATTGCGCGGCACCCCGAGCGCTTCGAGGTGTTTGCGCTGTCCGCCGCAACCAGGGTGGACGAGATGCTCGCGCAGTGCGCACAGTTCTCGCCGCAGTTCGTCGTCATGGCGAGCGCGCCGCATGCCGAGCAACTGGCTGAGAAGCTCAAGCGAAACGGCCTGAAGACGCGTGTGTTGATGGGCGCGGACGCTGTTGAAAACATCGCCTCGCACGAAGACGTCGACGCCGTCATGGCGGCCATCGTCGGCGCTGCCGGGCTTGGGCCGTGCCTGGCCGCTGCGCGTGCAGGCAAGCGTTTGCTGCTGGCCAACAAGGAAGCCCTGGTCGTCGGCGGCGAACTGTTCATGCGCACGGTGCGAGAGGGCGGCGCCACGCTGCTGCCCATCGACAGCGAGCACTCGGCCATCTTCCAGTCGCTGCCGGAAGACCCCTCCACCTGGGCGCGCCGCATCGACAAGATCATCCTGACCGCCTCGGGCGGTCCATTCCGCACCCGCGCGCCCGATACCTTGGGGGCCGTGACGCCCGAACAGGCTTGCGCCCATCCGAACTGGGTCATGGGCCGCAAGATATCGGTCGACTCGGCCACGATGATGAACAAGGCGCTCGAAGTGATCGAGGCCCGCCACCTGTTCGGCGTCTCGCCCGAGCAGATCGAGGTCGTCATCCATCCGCAGAGCGTGGTGCACTCGATGGTGCAGTTCACCGATGCATCGGTCATCGCCCAGCTCGGCACGCCCGACATGCGGGTGCCGATCGCGGTCGGCCTGGCCTGGCCCGAGCGCATCGAGAGCGGGGCGGCGCGGCTCGACTTCCGACAGATGGCGTCGCTGACCTTCGATGCGCCCGATGCAGCGCTGTTCCCGGGCCTGGGTCTGGCGTGGCATGCATTGCGCGCCGCACCTGGCACGACGGCGGTGCTCAACGCGGCCAACGAGGTTGCTGTCGAGGCGTTTCTGGATCGGCGCCTGCGTTTCGACCGAATTCATGCGGTCAACATGGAAACTTTGGAAACGGTCACCCCCTCCAAGCCGGCATCGCTGGCCGACCTGCTGGCGCTCGATGCCAGCGCCCGGGCGGCAGCCAATGCCGCGGCGCTGCGTTTCGCAGCCTGATTTTTCCCATTCGTCGAGGATCCGATGCTCACTGTCATAGCCTTTGTGGTTGCACTTGGCGTCCTCATCGCTGTGCACGAGTACGGTCACTACCGTGTCGCGGTCGCCTGTGGCGTCAAGGTGGAGCGCTTTTCGGTCGGGTTCGGCAAGGTGCTGCTGCGTTGGCAGCCCAAGCGCCAGCATCCGGGGCAGCAGACCGAATTCGTCATCGGAGCCTTTCCGCTGGGCGGCTACGTCAAGATGCTCGATGAGCGCGAAGGGCCGGTGGCGCCCGAGGAGCGGCATCGGGCCTTCAACACCCAGCCCCTGAGGTCGCGCGCGGCCATCGTCGCGGCCGGGCCCATCGCCAACCTGCTGCTGGCAGTCGCGCTCTACACGGCCGTCAACTGGATCGGGGTGGAAGAGCCGGTTGCCAGGCTGGCGCGGCCTGTGGCGGCTTCGCTGGCCGAGGCGGCCGGCCTGCGCGGGGGGGAACATATCACGCGCGCCGGTTTCGACGGCGACCTCACGCCGGTCCAGTCCTTCGAGGATCTGCGCTGGCGCATGACGCAGGGTGCGCTCGACAGCCGAGATCTCACGCTCGAAGTGGAGGGCGCAGACGGCAAGCCCGCCCGGCAGCTGGTGCTGCCATTGAGCCGGATGGAGGCCAAGGACGCCGATCCGCAGATGTTCCGCAAGATCGGCCTCCTCGCGCCCCTGACCCGCCCGGAGATCGGTGAGGTCATGGCCGGCGGTGCCGGCGAGCTGTCGGGACTGCGCAAGGGCGACCTGGTGCGTGCCATCGGCGATACGGCCATCTACGACGGCCAACAGCTGCGCGAGGTGATCCGGGCGTCGGTCGACGGCGGTCAGCCGCGCACCCAGGCCTGGCAGATCCAGCGCGCTGGCCAGTCACTCACGCTCGAGGTGAAACCCGAGGTGCGTGAGGAGGGGGCCGTCAAGGTCGGCCGCATCGGCGCTTATGTCGGCGCGCCGCCCGACATGGTGACGGTGCGCCAGGGCCCGGTCGACGGCGTCTGGCGCGGTGTGGTGCGCACGTGGGAGATGTCCGCATTGACCGTTCGCATGATGGTCAAGATGGTGACGGGGCAGGCGTCGCTGAAGAATCTGAGCGGTCCGCTGACCATTGCCGACTACGCGGGCAAGTCCGCGAGCCTGGGCCTGACCCAGTACCTGATCTTCCTTGCGGTCATCAGCGTGAGCCTGGGCGTGCTCAATCTCATGCCGCTGCCAGTCCTCGATGGGGGACACCTGATGTATTATCTTTGGGAGGGCCTGACCGGCAAAAGCGTCTCTGACGCCTGGATGGAACGGCTTCAGCGCGGCGGTGTCGCCTTGCTGCTGGTCATGATGTCGGTCGCACTCTTCAACGACGTCACGCGGCTCTTTGGTTAACTTTCTGCCGGCCCTTTCCGTGCCGGCTCAATTCACAGATGAACAAAAACTCCAATCGCTTTCGCCTGCGTAGCGTTGTCGCGGTGGTCGCCAGTGCGCTTGCGGCCACGGCAGCCTGGGCCGTCGAGCCTTTCACGGTGCGCGACATTCGCGTCGAAGGCTTGCAACGCGTCGAGGCCGGCACGATCTTCGCGTCGCTGCCGCTGCGCGTGGGCGATACCTACAGCGACGAACGCGGCTCGGCCGCCATTCGCGCGCTGTTCGACCTGGGGTTGTTCAAGGACGTGCGCATCGACGTCAACGGCAATGTGCTGGTGGTGATCGTCGAGGAGCGCCCGACCATCGCGGACGTCGATTTCGTCGGCGCCAAGGAATTCGAGAAAGCGGCGCTGCAAAAGGCGCTGCGTGAAATCGGCCTGACCGACGGCCGTCCGTACGACAAGGCGCTGGCCGACCGCGCGGAGCAGGAGCTCAAGCGCCAGTACGTGAGCCGCAGCCTCTACAACGCGCAGGTCGTGACCACCGTCACGCCGATCGAGCGCAATCGCGTCAACCTGACATTCACCGTCACCGAAGGCGAATCGGCCCGCATCCGCGAAGTGCACGTGGTCGGCAACAAGGCCTTCAGCGAATCGACGCTGCTGAGCCTGTTCGACCAGGACAGCGGCGGCTTCATGAGCTGGTACACCAAGTCCAACCAGTACTCGCGTGCCAAGCTCAACGCCGACCTCGAAACGCTTCGCTCGTACTACATCACGCGCGGCTACCTCGAGTTCCGCATCGAATCGACCCAGGTCGCCATTTCGCCCGATCGCAAGGACCTGACGGTCACGGTCAACATCAGCGAAGGCGAGAAGTTCGTGGTGGCCGGCGTCAAGCTCGACGGCAACTACCTGGGCCGCGACGATGACTTCAAGTCGCTGATCACCATCAAGCCCGGCGAGCCCTACAACGGCGAGCAGGTCACGGAAACCACCAAGGCCTTCAGCGACTATTTCGGCACCTTCGGCTACGCGTTTGCCCGCGTGCAGGCACGTCCGGAGATCGACCGCGTGAACAACCGCGTGACGCTCACGCTGCAGGCCGAACCGTCGCGCCGCGTGTACGTGCGCCGCGTGTCCGTCGGCGGCAACAACAAGACCCGCGACGAAGTGATCCGCCGCGAGTTCCGCCAGTACGAAGCCTCCTGGTACGACGGCGACAAGATCAAGCTCTCGCGCGACCGCGTCGACCGCCTTGGCTTCTTCACCGAAGTGAACGTCGAGACCCAGGAAGTGCCCGGATCGCCCGACCAGGTGGACCTGACCGTCAACGTGGCCGAGAAGCCCACCGGCAGCCTGCAGCTCGGCGCCGGCTACTCGAGCGCCGAGAAGGTTGCGCTGACCTTCGGCATCTCGCAGGAAAACGTGTTCGGCTCGGGCAATTTCCTGGGCGTGCAGGTCAATACCAGCAAGTACAACCGCACGTTGTCGCTGACCACCACCGATCCGTATTTCACGAAGGACGGTATCTCGCGCACGATCAGCGTCTATCACACGACGACGCGTCCGTATTCGTCGACCACCGACGGCGACTACAAGTTGGTCAACCAGGGTGCGTCGATCCGTTTCGGCGTGCCTTTCAGCGAAATCGACACCGTGTTCTTCGGCGTCGGACTCGAACGGTACGCCTTCGATCCGAACACTACGACTTCCTTTTCGGGCTTGTTCACGCCGCCGTCCTACCTGCGCTACTTCCAGTGCGCCAAGGATGCGTCAGGCCTGTTCGTGACCGAGTGCGCCCAGAAGAGCGTCTGGGGCGTGCCGCTCACCATCGGCTGGGGTCGAGACAGCCGCGACAGCGCGTTGATTCCGACCACCGGGCGTCTGCAGCGTGCCAACCTCGAGCTTGGCGTTGGCGGCGACATGCAGTACATCAAGACGAACTACCAGTACCAACAGTTCTTCGCGATCAACAAGCAATACACCTTTGCCGTCAACGGCGATGTGGGCTATGCGAAGGCCCTGGGCAGCAAGGTCTATCCGATCTTCAAGAACTTCTATGCGGGCGGCCTGGGCTCGGTCCGCGGCTTCGAGCAGAACTCGCTCGGTCCGCGCGACGTGCCGCTGTTCGGCCAGACCGATGGCGCAGCGCTGGGCGGTACCAAGAAGGCGGTTTTCAACGCTGAGCTCAGCACACCGTTCCCAGGTGCCGGCAACGACCGCACGCTGCGCCTTTATGGTTTCTTCGACATCGGCAATGTGTTCGGTTCGCGCGCTGCCGGCCTGACCGACGAGCAATGGAAGGCGCAGAAGAAGTTGCGCGCTTCCGTCGGCCTCGGGATCAGTTGGATCTCGCCGCTTGGCCCGCTGCGCCTGGCTTATGCCTTCCCCGTCATGTCCCAAAAGGAAGTGCTGGATCCGAATACCGGCTTTGTCGTGATCCCGAAGGATAGAATTCAGCGCCTCCAATTCCAGATCGGAACGTCTTTCTAAATGAAGCATTTGATTCGCGCCGCAGCTGGTGCGTTGTTGATTCCCGCTTTCGTGCTCGCTGCTGCGCCCGCCCAGGCGCAGGAGACGTTTCGCATCGGCTTTGTCAATCCGGACCGTGTGCTGCGTGAGGCGCAACCGGCGAAGGCAGCCCAGGCCAAGCTCGAAGCCGAGTTTCTCAAGCGCGAGAAGGACCTGACCGCGCAGGGCGACGCATTGAAGACCGCCTCGGAACGGTTCGAGCGCGAAGCGCCGACCATCTCCGAAAGCCAGCGGGCGACTCGCCAGAAGGCGCTGATCGACCAGGACCGCGAATTCCAGCGCCGCCGCCGCGAGTTTCAGGAAGACCTGAATGCGCGCAAGAACGAAGAGCTTCAACAGGTCTACGAGCGCGCCAACCGCGTCGTGAAGCAGGTCGCCGAGGCGGAAAAGTACGACGCCATCCTGCAGGAAGCGATCTACATCAATCCGAAGCACGACATCACCGACAAGGTGATCAAGGCGCTGAATGCGTCGGTCGGCTCTTCAGCGCCTGCGGCCGGCAAATAACGCCGCGAACCGGCGTGTCACTGCAGCTCGGAGCCATCGTTGACGCCCTGGGGGGCGAGCTTCATGGAGATGCCATGCTGTCCATCGAGCGGCTCTCGCCGCTCCAGAATGCACAGCCCGATGCGCTCAGTTTCCTGAGCCATCCCAAATACCAGCAGGAACTCGCGGCCTCGAAGGCCGGCTGCGTGATCGTGTCGCCTGCCATGCAGGAGGCGGCTGCGGCGCGCGGTGCGTTCATCGTCACGCCCGATCCCTACTTCTACTTTGCGCGCCTGACGCAGCTCTGGAAGTCGCACCACGCGCGCCCGGAGGCCGATCTCATTCATCCGTCCGCCGTGATCCACCCGGGAGCCCAAGTCGACGCCACGGCGCGCATCGGTGCGCTCTGCGTGGTGGAACGGGGCGCCCGCATCGGCGCGGGTACCGTGCTGAAGTCCCGCGTGACGGTCAGCGAAGACTGCATGATCGGCGAGCGCTGCCTGCTCCATCCCGGGGTAGTGATCGGGGCTGATGGCTTCGGGCTCGCGCTTCATCAGGGCGCGTGGGTCAAGATCGAACAGCTGGGCGCGGTGCGCATCGGCAACGACGTGGAGATCGGTGCCAACACCTGCATCGACCGCGGCGCGCTCGACGACACTGTGATCGAAGACGGCGTGAAGCTCGACAACCTGATCCAGATCGGCCACAACGTGCGCGTCGGCAAGAACACCGCAATGGCGGGCTGCGTCGGCGTGGCCGGCAGCGCCACCATCGGCGCCAACTGCACCTTCGGCGGCGGTGCCATCGTGCTGGGTCATCTCACGGTGGCAGACGGCGTGCATGTGTCCGCCGCGACCGTGGTGACGCGCTCCATCCACAAGGCCGGCCAGTACACCGGCATGTTTCCCATCGATGACAATGCGAGCTGGGAAAAGAATGCGGCAACGCTCAAGCAGTTGCACAGCCTGCGCGAACGACTGAAGGCGCTGGAGAAGGCTCCCCCGAAAAAATGACGACGATGCAGGAACAGAAAATCATGACGACGACGCTCGATATCCATCAAATCCTCAAGCTGCTTCCCCATCGCTATCCGTTCCTGCTGGTGGACCGCGTGCTGGACATGGAGAAGGGCAAGCGCATCACGGCGCTCAAGAACGTGACGATGAACGAGCCGTTCTTCAACGGCCACTTCCCGCACCGTCCGGTGATGCCGGGCGTGCTGATGCTCGAAGCCATGGCGCAGGCTGCGGCGCTTCTGTCGTTCCATTCACTGGATATCGTGCCGGACGACAACACCGTCTACTACTTCGCCGCCATCGACGGCGCCCGCTTCAAGCGCCCCGTGGAGCCCGGTGACCAGCTCACGCTCGAAGTCGAGATCGAACGCATGAAGGCCGGTATTTCCAAGTTCAAGGGCCGCGCGCTGGTGGGCAGCGAACTGGCCTGCGAAGCCACGCTGATGTGCGCCATGCGCCAGATCAGCTGATCCGGCCGCCGTCGCTTGCAAGGCATGACCCAGGTTCACCCGACAGCGCTCGTCGACCCCCAGGCCCAACTCGACGCCTCGGTTTCGGTCGGGCCCTACACCGTCATCGGCCCGCATGTGCACGTCGGGGCGGGGACCACCATCGGCGCGCATTGCGTGATCGAAGGGCGCACGACCATCGGGCGCGACAACAGGATTTTTCAGTTCTCGTCACTCGGCGCGATACCGCAAGACAAGAAATATGCGGGCGAACCGACCGAGCTCGTCATCGGCGACCGCAACGTCATTCGTGAGTTCTGCACCTTCAACCTCGGCGTGCCGGGAGCAGGGGGCGTGACCAGTGTCGGCAACGACAACTGGATCATGGCGTACACGCACATCGCGCACGACTGCCATGTCGACAACCACACCACGTTGTCCAACAACACGACGCTGGCGGGCCATGTGCACCTGGCCGACTGGGTCACGATCGGTGGGCTCACCGGCATCCACCAGTTCGTCTCGATCGGCGCGCATGCCATGGTCGGCTTCGCGAGTGCAATCACGCAGGACGTGCCCCCGTTCATGTTGGTCGACGGCAATCCGCTGGCGGTTCGCGGCTTCAACGTCGTGGGCTTGCGCCGGCGCGATTTTTCGGCGCAGCGGCTGGCAGCGGTCAAGCAGATGCACAAGCTGCTGTATCGCCAGGGCAAGACGCTCGAAGAGGCGCGTGCGGGCATTTCCGCACTGACTGCCGAAATGCCCGAGGCGGCCGGCGACGTCGCCTTGATGGAATCCTTCCTCGCAAACTCGACGCGCGGCATCGCGCGTTGACGTGACGATGATGCAGACAGCCGAACAGCGACGTTTCGCGCTGGTCGCGGGTGAAGCCTCCGGCGACCTGCTCGCGGGCTTGCTGCTCGACGGCCTCCAGGCGCGCTGGCCCCACCTCCAGACCGCCGGCATCGGCGGACCCCGCATGCTCGCGCATGGCTTCCAGAGCTGGTGGCCGCAGGAAAAGCTCGCGGTGCGTGGCTACATCGAGGTGCTGCGGCACTACCCCGAGATCGCCGGCATTCGCCGCCAATTGAAGGCCCGGCTGCTCCAGGAGAGGCCCGAGCTGTTCATCGGCGTCGACGCGCCCGATTTCAACCTCGATCTCGAAGCCGGGCTACGCAGCCAGGGCATCAAGACCGTGCATTTCATCTGTCCGTCGATCTGGGCTTGGCGGCCCAAGCGCATCGAGAAGGTCAGGGCCGCGGCCGACCACGTGCTGTGCATCTTCCCGTTCGAGCCTGAGCTGCTCGAAAAACAGGGCGTTGCCGCGAGCTACGTGGGGCACCCGATTGCCAACGTGATCCCGATGACGCCCGACCGTGCCGCCGCCCGTGCCGCCGTCGGCTTGGCGCCCGACGCGCAGGTCGTCGCCTTGCTGCCTGGGAGCCGCCGGTCCGAGATCCGCTACCTGGCCGACCGGTTTTTCGCTGCCGCAGCGCTGATGCAAAAGGCGCGGCCAGAACTCCAGTTCGTCGCACCCATCCTTCCGGGGCTGCGCGCCGAAGTGGACGCATTCCTTCAGGCCAGCGGCATGGCGGGCCGGGTAAAGCTGCTCGATGGCCAGTCGCACGCCGCGCTTGCCGCTTGCGACGTCACGCTGATCGCCAGCGGTACCGCGACGCTCGAGGCAGCGCTCTTCAAGCGGCCGATGGTCATTGCGTACAACATGAACGGGCTCTCGTGGCGCCTGATGCAGCGCAAGCAATTGCAGCCTTGGGTCGGATTGCCCAATATCCTGTGCCGCGAGTTCGTGGTGCCCGAGCTGCTGCAGGAAGCCGCCACGCCCGCGGCGCTGGCCCAGGCCACGCTGGCCTGGCTCGACGCGCCAGGGAAGACGCAAGCCCTGCAACAAAGATTTTCCGAGCTGCACGTGCAATTGCAGCGCGATACGCCCACACTTTGCGCCGATGCGATCCAGAAAGTTCTTGAAGGCTGAGCAGGCCCGTCTGGTCTGGGATGCGCCAGGCCTGCTTGCAGGCGTGGACGAAGCCGGCCGTGGCCCGCTGGCTGGCCCTGTGGTGGCCGCGGCAGTGATCCTCGACGACACCCGGCCGATCCGCGGACTGGCCGACTCCAAGACCCTCACGCCTTTGCAGCGCGAGCGCCTGCACGACCAGATCCTGGCCAAGGCCCTTTGCTGCTCCATTGCCCAGGCGAGCGTCGAGGAAATCGACACGCACAACATCCTGCAGGCCACGATGCTTGCCATGCGCCGCGCAGTCGAAGGCTTGCGCCTGAAGCCGGCGAAGGTGCTGGTCGACGGCAACCGCCTGCCGACGCTGGATGTGCTGGCCGAAGCCGTGGTCAAGGGCGATGCGCTGGTCAAGGCGATATCCGCTGCATCGATCCTGGCCAAGGTCCATCGCGATCGCCTCTGCGAGCAATTGCACATCGAGTTTCCGAACTACGGCTTCGCGGGCCACAAGGGGTACGGGACGCCGGAGCACCTGGAGGCGCTGCAGCGACACGGCGCCTGCGTGCACCATCGCAGGTCGTTCAGCCCGGTGGCTGCTGCGCTGGCCCGGACGGCGGCGGGCGAAACGCTGGTCATCGAGACCGTGTCGGCCACCCCCGTGGTATTTGCAACAACGGTCGAGACCGTGCACCTCGACCTGCGCGCCGCACCCTGATTTCCCGATGACCACCGACACCGGCGCGAGCCACGTCAGTTCGCGCGACAACCCGCTGCTCAAGGACCTGCGCAAGCTCGCCCAGGACCCCGGCGCCTACCGCAAGCTGGGACGCATCTGGCTTGAAGGCGATCACCTGTGCCGGGCGGCTCTGGCGCGCGGCGTCAAGCCGGCGATTGCGGTGTTTTCGGAATCTTTTTGGCCGACTGCTCCGGCCGAATGGGGCATGAGTGCCGTCAAAACCGTAGTTGTCGCCGACGATCTGCTGCGCGGCGTCAGCGGGCTGGAATCGCCGGCGCCGATGGGCTTCGTGCTCGATCTGCCGGCGCGGCCGGCGGTGATCCCCGATGCCCCGAGCGTGGTGCTCGATCGCCTGCAGGACGCCGGCAATGCCGGGTCCATCCTGCGCAGCGCGGCCGCTTTCGGCTTCACCCAGGTGATCGCGCTCAAGGGCACGGCTGCGCTCTGGGCGCCGAAGGTGCTGCGCGCCGGCATGGGCGCCCATTTCGGCCTGCGGCTGATCGAGGGTGTGGAGGCTGACCTTCTCGACGGCCTGAAGGTGCCACTGCTGGCGACCAGTTCGCACCATGGCGACTGGCTCCACAAGGCCCGCTTGCCGTACCCCTGCGCCTGGCTGATGGGGCACGAAGGGCAGGGCGTCTCGCCAGCGCTGGAAGCCCGCGCGACCCATCACATCCGCATTGCCCAGCCCGGCGGCGAGGAATCGCTCAACGTGGCCGCCGCCGCCGCGATCTGCCTGCATGCAAGCGGAGCGGCCCTTCAGGCCGGATAAGCCCGCAGTCCGGGCTACAATCGGGGGCTTACTCGCAATAGCGTCGCCCGGCCGCCTTTAACGCCAAAATCCCCTTGAAGCAAGTCCGCAGGCAACGCGCCTGGGGCTCCGGGCGACCGTAACCATCCGGAGAACCCAGTGCTTTTGTCTCTCAAGGGAAATTTCCCGCCCGCCATCCTGGCGCTCGCAGACGGCACGGTCTTTCAAGGCAATTCGATCGGAGCCGCTGGCTCCACGACCGGTGAAGTGGTGTTCAACACCGCCATGACCGGTTACCAGGAAATCCTCACCGACCCGAGCTACTGCCAGCAGATCGTCACCTTGACGTATCCGCACATCGGCAACTACGGCGTCAACGGGGAAGACATCGAAGCCGACAAGATCCATGCCGCGGGCCTGATCATCAAGGACCTGCCCCTTGTCGCCTCCAACTTCCGCCAGACCGCCACGCTGAGCGAATACCTCGTGGCCGGCAAGACGGTGGCCATTGCGAATATCGACACCCGCAAGCTCACGCGCCACCTGCGCACCCACGGCGCGCAGAACGGCTGCATCCTGGGCCTGGCCGAAGGCGAAGCCGTGACGCAGGCGCTGATCGACAAGGCCATCGCCGCCGCCAAGGCCGCCCCGAGCATGGCGGGTCTGGACCTCGCCAAGGTGGTGTCGGTCACCGAGACCTACGAATGGACCGAGACCGAGTGGAAGCTCGGCGCGGGCTACGGCGTGCAGATCACGCCCAAGTTCCACGTCGTCGCGTTCGACTACGGCGTCAAGAAGAACATCCTGCGCATGATCGCCCAGCGCGGCGCGCGCATCACCGTGGTGCCGGCGCAGACGCCCGCGGCCGACGTGCTCAAGCTCAAGCCCGACGGCATCTTCCTGGCCAACGGCCCCGGCGACCCGGAGCCCTGCGACTACGCCATCAGCGCTGTTAAAGAACTGATCGAGACCGGCATTCCCACGTTCGGCATCTGCCTGGGCCACCAGATCATGGCGCTCGCCTCGGGCGCCAAGACCTTCAAGATGAAGTTCGGCCACCACGGCGCGAACCATCCGGTGAAAGACCTCGACAACGGCCGCGTGAGCATCACCAGCCAGAACCACGGCTTCGCGGTCGACGAGAAGTCGCTGCCGGCCAACCTGCGTCCCACCCACATCAGCCTGTTCGACAACACGCTGCAGGGCCTGGCCCGCACCGACAAGCCCGCGTTCTGCTTCCAGGGTCACCCCGAAGCGTCGCCGGGCCCGCACGACATCGGCTACCTGTTCGATCGCTTCACGGCACTCATGGAAAAGAACAAGACGGAAAAGACGGAGAGCAAGAATGCCTAAGCGCACAGACCTCAAATCGATCCTCATCATCGGCGCCGGTCCGATCATCATCGGCCAGGCCTGCGAGTTCGACTACTCCGGCGTGCAAGCCTGCAAGGCGCTGCGCGAAGAGGGCTACAAGGTCATCCTGATCAACAGCAACCCCGCGACGATCATGACCGACCCGGCCACGGCCGACGTCACCTACATCGAGCCGATCACCTGGCAGACGGTCGAGAAGATCATCGCCAAGGAGCGCCCCGACGCGATCCTGCCGACCATGGGCGGCCAGACCGCGCTGAACTGCGCGCTGGACCTCTGGCGCAATGGCGTGCTCGACAAGTACACGGGCGCAGCCACCAACAAGCCGGTCGAGCTCATCGGCGCCACGCCCGAAGCCATCGACAAGGCCGAAGACCGCCTGAAGTTCAAGGACGCGATGACCAAGATCGGTCTCGGTTCGGCCCGCTCGGGCATCGCCCACACGATGGACGAAGCCTGGGCCGTGCAGAAGACGCTCGGCTTCCCGACCGTGATCCGCCCGAGCTTCACGCTCGGCGGCACCGGCGGCGGCATCGCCTACAACCCCGACGAATTCGAGACCATCTGCAAGCGCGGCATCGAAGCCTCGCCGACCAACGAGCTGCTGATCGAAGAATCGCTGCTCGGCTGGAAAGAGTACGAGATGGAAGTCGTGCGCGACAAGGCCGACAACTGCATCATCGTCTGCTCGATCGAAAACCTGGACCCGATGGGCGTGCACACCGGCGACTCGATCACCGTGGCCCCCGCGCAAACGCTCTCCGACAAGGAATACCAGATCCTGCGCAACGCCTCGCTGGCCGTGCTGCGCGAGATCGGTGTCGATACCGGTGGCTCGAACGTCCAGTTCTCCATCAATCCGAAGGACGGCCGCATGGTCGTCATCGAGATGAACCCGCGCGTCTCGCGCTCCTCGGCACTGGCTTCCAAGGCCACGGGTTTCCCGATCGCCAAGGTCGCGGCCAAGCTGGCTGTGGGCTACACGCTCGATGAGCTGCGCAACGAAATCACCGGCGGTGCCACGCCCGCGTCGTTCGAACCGTCGATCGACTACGTGGTCACCAAGATCCCGCGTTTCGCATTCGAGAAATTCCCGCAGGCCGACTCGCGCCTCACCACGCAGATGAAGTCGGTGGGCGAAGTGATGGCCATGGGCCGCACTTTCCAGGAATCGTTCCAGAAGGCCCTGCGCGGCCTCGAAGTGGGCGTCGATGGCCTCAACGAGAAGACGCAGGACCGCGAAGTGCTCGAGAAGGAACTGGGCGAGCCCGGTCCCGAGCGCATCTGGTACGTGGGCGATGCCTTCGCCATGGGCCTGAGCGTGGACGAAGTGTTCGCGCTGACCAAGATCGACCCGTGGTTCCTGGTGCAGATCGAAGAGATCGTGAAGATCGAACTCGAACTGGAAACCAAGTCGCTGGACGACATCGACAAGGACACGCTGCTCGCGCTCAAGAAGAAGGGCTTCTCCGACCGCCGCCTCGCGCGCCAGCTGAAGACCACCGACACCGCGATCCGCGAGAAGCGCCGTGCACTGGGCGTGCGCCCGGTCTACAAGCGCGTGGACACCTGCGCTGCCGAGTTCGCGACCAACACGGCCTACATGTACTCGACCTACGAGGACGAGTGCGAAGCCGAGCCGACGGACAAGAAGAAGATCATGGTGCTCGGCGGCGGTCCCAACCGCATCGGCCAGGGCATCGAGTTCGACTACTGCTGCGTGCACGCCGCGCTCGCCATGCGCGAGGACGGCTACGAGACCATCATGGTCAACTGCAACCCCGAGACCGTGTCCACCGACTACGACACCTCCGACCGCCTGTACTTCGAGCCGCTGACGCTCGAAGACGTGCTGGAGATCGTCGACAAGGAAAAGCCGCTCGGCGTGATCGTGCAGTACGGCGGCCAGACGCCGCTGAAGCTCGCGCTCGACCTCGAAGCGAACGGCGTGCCGATCATCGGCACCTCGCCCGACATGATCGACGCGGCCGAAGACCGCGAGCGCTTCCAGAAGCTGCTGCACGAGCTGGGCCTGCGCCAGCCGCCGAACGCCACCGCGCGCACCGAACCTGAAGCGCTCGAAAAGGCCGCGGCCCTCGGCTATCCGCTGGTGGTGCGCCCGAGCTACGTGCTCGGCGGCCGCGCGATGGAAATCGTGCATGAGCAGCGCGACCTCGAGCGCTACATGCGCGAGGCCGTCAAGGTGAGCAACGACTCGCCGGTGCTGCTCGACCGCTTCCTGAACGACGCCGTCGAGTGCGACGTCGATTGCATCCGCGATGCCGAAGGCGGCACGCTGATCGGGGGCGTGATGGAACACATCGAACAGGCCGGCGTGCACTCGGGCGACTCCGCCTGCTCGCTGCCGCCCTACAGCCTGAGCGCGGACACGATCGCCGAACTCAAGCGTCAGAGCGCCGCCATGGCGGCCGCGCTGAACGTGGTCGGCCTGATGAACGTGCAGTTCGCCATCCAGCAGAAGGATGGCAAGGACGTCATCTACGTGCTCGAAGTGAATCCGCGCGCGTCGCGCACCGTGCCTTATGTGAGCAAGGCCACCGGCATCCAGCTTGCCAAGGTGGCGGCACGCTGCATGGCCGGCCAGTCGCTCGCGTCGCAGGGCGTGACCAAGGAAGTGACGCCGCCGTACTTCAGCGTGAAGGAAGCCGTGTTCCCGTTCGTCAAGTTCCCGGGCGTGGACACCATCCTCGGTCCCGAGATGAAATCGACCGGCGAAGTGATGGGCGTGGGCAAGACCTTCGGCGAAGCCTTCGTGAAGTCGCAGCTGGGCGTGGGTACGCACCTGCCGAAGTCGGGCAAGGTCTTCATCTCGGTGAAGAACAACGACAAGGCGCGCGCCGTGGAAGTGGCGCGCGGCCTGGCGAAGCTGGGCTTCGAGCTGGTCGCGACCAAAGGCACCGCCGCGGCCATCAGCGCCGCCGGCATCGAGTGCGCGACGGTGAACAAGGTGACCGAAGGCCGCCCGCACATCGTGGACATGATCAAGAACAACGAAATTGCGCTGGTCATCAACACGGTGGAAGAGCGCCGCAACGCGATCACCGATTCGCGGCAGATCCGCACCTCGGCGCTGCTGGCCCGCGTGACGACCTTCACCACGATCTTCGGCGCCGAAGCGGCTGTCGAGGGCATGGGCTTCATGGACGAGCTGGGCGTGATCTCGGTGCAGGAGATGCACGCGCAGCTGGCGGCGGTGGCCTGAGCCTGAGCGTCGCCATGCAAACGCAGCTCGTCGAACTCGGCCTGAACGACTGGAACGCGGCCACGCCCAACGAGGCGTGGATCGCGGAGCTCGAAGCGGGCAAGGTGCTGTACTTCCCGCGCCTGGGTTTCGAGCTGCTGCCTGAAGAGCGCAGCCTGCTCACGCCCAGCCTGCTGTCGCCCGACGTGCGCAACATCAGCCTCGACGCCAACGGCAAGCTCAAGGGCGCTGTCGGCGACGAGGCAGTGCAGCGCACGGCAGCGGCGATGGTGGGGCGGTTTCGTGCGCAGGCGCAGCAGCTGATCCACGGGCTGCTGCCGCACTACACGCCGGCTTTGCGCCTGGCGCCCACGAGCTACCGGCCGGCACAGGTCGAGACGCGCGTGCAGTCATGGCGTGCGGACGACCGCCGGCTGCACGTCGATGCGTTTCCGTCGCGCCCCAATTACGGCGAGCGCATCCTCCGTGTGTTCACCAACGTGAACCCCGAAGGCGCGCCGCGCGTCTGGCGCGTGGGCGAGCCTTTCGAGGACATCGCCAGGCGCTTCCTGCCGCGTGCCAAGCCCTATGTGCGCTGGCAGGCCAAGTTGCTGCATGCGCTGCACGTGACCAAGTCGTTTCGCAGCGAGTACGACCACCTGATGCTTCAGCTGCACGACGGCATGAAGTCGGACATGGCGTACCAGGAAAGCTCGCCGCAGGAGAAGGCCGAATTTCCGCCGGGCTCGGTGTGGGTGTGCTTTTCCGACCAGACCTCGCACGCCGTCATGGCGGGCCAGTACATGCTCGAGCAGACCCTTCATCTGGCCGCTTCGAAGCAATACAATCCAGCCTCGAGCCCGCTCGCCATCCTGAGCCGGCTGACCGGACGCAATCTCGTCTGATCCTGTCCCCCCAATCGACCGCCGAACGGCATCGTTCGGCGGTTTCGCTTTATGGAGAACCAAACATGGCCACCATTCCAATCACCAAGCGCGGTGCCGAAAAGCTGCGCGCCGAACTGCATCAACTCAAGACCGTGGACCGCCCCTGGGTCATCAACGCGATCTCCGAAGCCCGCGCCCAGGGTGACCTGAGCGAGAACGCCGAATACGAGGTCGCCAAGGACCGCCAGGGCTTCATAGAAGGCCGCATCCAGGAGGTCGAAGGCAAGCTCTCGGCCGCGCAGATCATCGATCCCAGCGAGCTCGACGCTGGCGGCAAGGTGGTGTTCGGCTCGACCGTGGAGCTCGAGGAAGAAGAGTCGGGCGAAGCCGTCAAGTACCAGATCGTGGGCGAGGACGAGGCCGACCTGAAGCTGGGCCTCATCAACATCTCCAGCCCGATCGCGCGCGCGCTGATCGGCAAGGAAGAGGGCGATACCGCCGAAGTTCAGGCGCCCGGCGGCCTGAAGCGCTACGAGATCGTGGCCGTCCGCTACCTCTGACCATCCGAGAACCGATTCTTCGATGAAAGACCGCTTGGCGCTGTTGCTCGCCGCCTTCTGGTGGGGCAGCCTCACGACGATCGGCTTCCTGGTCGTGCCGATGCTGTTCGCCAAGCTGGGCAATCCGGCTGTCGCGGGCAATTTCGCCGGTCAGCTGTTCGAAGCGCAGAGCTGGGTCGCCATTGGCTGCGGCCTGATCCTGCTGATCCATTTCCGCGGCAAGGCCGACGACCGCATGGACGGCGCCACGATGACGGCCATCGGACTGGTTCTCGGAGCCTTGCTGCTGGCGCTGCTCCAGCAGTATGCCGTGGCGCCGCGCATCCTGGCGCGGGACAACCTCAAGCTGTGGCACGCCGTCGGCAGCGGCATGTATGTCGTGCAATGGGCGTGCACCTTGGTGCTGCTCTGGCGCATGGGCGCCCGGCCCGGCCGCTGAAACGGCGATGGCGGCCTGTGCCGCCATCGTTCACTCACTCTTTCCAGAACTTCGCGACCCAGTTCGCGGGCCGGATGTAGCGGAAGGCGCGGTTGCGTCGTCCCGCCAGCGCATCGGGCGGATTGCACTCGCCATGAAAGATCATGATGCGTGCGCCTTCGGGGACGAAGGGCTCTTCCCAGTAGTTGACCGGCCAGGTCGGGATGCCGTGGTACTTGAAGCTCGGGCACCAGGCTTCGGGCCAGTAGGAGAGCTTGCCCTGCTTGTGCAGCATGGCGGACAGGTAGGTCTGCTCGTTGCGGTAGTCGGCCTGGACCTTGTCCATGTTGTTCCGGAAATACGCCAGCACGTCGGCATGGGCGCCCAGTTCGAACCGGTAGACCGATGAATTTCCAGTGATCCGCCGGCCGCGCCAGGGGCGAGCGTAGTCATGAATGATCAGGAACTCGCCCGGCTGCTCGAAGAACGGGTCGAGGCTGCCCACGACGACCACGTCGACATCCAGGAACAGGGCGGTGCCGCGCAGGCCGTGCAGGTCGCCTTCGAGGGTCGTGAGCTTCTTCCACGCGCCGTCGCGTTGGCCCGGGGCCAATTGCAGGTTCAGCGGCGGGATCGGCAGGCACGTCACCTCGGGGCGGATGCCGGTGCCGTCATCGGTCAGGCAGACGAACCTGAAGTCGCCGCTGAGGTTGCGGCGCACCATCGCGTAGAGCCGGTTGACGTATTCGGGGCCGTATTTCGTGCCCCATTTCATGCAGAGGATGTGGCGCTCGGCGCCCTGAACTGTCACCCCGGATCAGTCCGACTGGTTGCGCTTCTTGGCCGACAGCGGACGCTTGGCCTTGGCGCGCTTGATGGTGCCGCCGGGGGTGAGGCGCTGGTTGCCGAGCACGCGCAGGGTCTTGATCTCGGGGCGCTGGCCGCCGCGCTTGCTGTACTTGACGATCTTCACGTCGCGCGGGCCGGGCATGCGGTCTTCGTCGATCACACGCTCCTTTTCGGGCTTCGGGCGCCACAGCACCAGGAGCTTGCCGATGTGCTGGATCGGGGCGGCATCGAGCTCGTCGGCGAGCTCGCGCAGCATGGCGTCACGGGCGAGGCGGTCGTCGGAGAAGACGCGGACCTTGATCAGGCCATGGGCCTTGAGCGCCGCGTCGGCCTCTTTTTTCACGGCAGGGGTGAGCCCGTCTCCACCGACCATGACGATCGGATCCAGGTGGTGAGCTTCGGCGCGGTGAGCCTTGCGCTCGGCAGGGGTAAGTTGAATGGCGGGCATCCCCGTATTATCGAGGGTAGATAAGCACCCCAATGAGCACCAAAGCAAAAAGCAAAAAAGTCAACAAAGCCTGGCTTCACGATCACATCAATGATCCGTACGTGAAATTGGCCACGCGAGAGGGCTACCGCGCCCGCGCCGCCTACAAGCTCAAGGAGATCGATGAGTCGCTGGGACTGGTCAAACCGGGCCAGCTGGTGGTCGACCTGGGCTCCACGCCCGGAGCCTGGAGCCAGTACCTGCGACGGCGCATGTCGCCCGAAGGCGCCGCGGTCGGCACGCTGAACGGCACGATCATCGCGCTCGACATGCTGGCCATGGAGCCCATCGAGGGCGTCACTTTCCTCCAGGGCGACTTCCGCGAGGCGGAGTTGCTGGAGCAGGTGCTGGGCGTGCTGGCGGGCCGCAAGGCCGACCTGGTGGTCTCGGACATGGCGCCCAACCTGTCGGGCATCCATTCGGCCGACGGTGCCCGCATTGCGCACCTGATCGAGCTGGCAGTCGACTTCGCCCAGCACCACCTGAAGCCCGAAGGGGCGCTGGTAGCCAAGCTGTTCCATGGGAGCGGCTACGACGAATCGGTCAAGCTGTTCAAGGCCAGTTTCCGCACCGTCAAGCCGTTCAAGCCCAAGGCGTCGCGCGATAAATCGGCCGAAACCTTCCTCGTCGGAATGGGATTGAAGGCCCTGGATACGCCTTGATACCTTGCCGCCACAGGCCGTCAGGGCGCGCAAACCCTTGTCAGGCTATGGCTGCTTTAGGGAAATGCCCGCTTTTCGCAGCTTGAAAAGCCTAAAATGGGGCGCAATTGCGTACCCATAGCGCGTTTTTTCACATCCTCGTCACGCGCTTTCGACTGGAGCTTCGTTTGAACAATCAGTGGTTTTCCAAAGTTGCCGTATGGCTCGTCATTGCCATGGTGTTGTTCACTGTGTTCAAGCAGTTCGACACCCGCGGCGGCGTCGGCTCTGGCGCAGTCAGCTACTCCGAGTTTCTCGACCAGGTTCGCGGCAACCAGATCAAGAGCGCCGTCATCCCTGAAGGCGCCGGCGGCGGCGAGATCGTTGCCGTCACCAACGACGATCGCAAGATCCGCACGACCGCCACGGTCCTGGACCGCGGCCTCGTGGGCGACCTGATCGACCACAACGTCAAGTTCGACGTCAAGCCGCGCGAAGAGGGCTCGCTCCTCATGACGCTCCTGGTCAGCTGGGGCCCGATGCTCCTGCTGATCGGCGTCTGGATCTATTTCATGCGACAGATGCAGGGCGGCGGCAAGGGCGGGGCGTTCAGCTTCGGCAAGAGCAAGGCCCGCATGATGGACGAGAACAACAACACGGTCACCTTCGCCGACGTCGCAGGCTGCGACGAGGCCAAGGAGGAAGTCCGTGAAGTCGTCGACTTCCTCAAGGACCCGCAGCGTTTCCAGAAACTCGGCGGCCGAATCCCGCGCGGTCTGCTGCTGGTCGGCCCTCCCGGTACCGGCAAGACCCTGCTGGCCAAGTCGATCGCCGGCGAAGCCAAGGTTCCTTTCTTCTCGATCTCCGGCTCCGACTTCGTTGAAATGTTCGTCGGCGTGGGCGCTGCCCGTGTCCGCGACATGTTCGAGAACGCCAAGAAGAACGCACCCTGCATCATCTTCATCGACGAAATCGATGCGGTGGGTCGCCAGCGCGGCGCCGGCCTCGGCGGCGGCAACGACGAGCGCGAACAAACGCTCAACCAGATGCTCGTCGAGATGGACGGTTTCGAAACCAACCTCGGCGTGATCGTGGTGGCTGCCACCAACCGCCCGGACATCCTGGACGCCGCTCTGCTGCGCCCCGGCCGTTTCGACCGCCAGGTCTATGTCACGCTGCCCGACATCCGCGGCCGCGAACAGATCCTCGGCGTGCACATGCGCAAGGTCCCGTTGGGCCAGGACGTGAATCCGAGCGTCATCGCCCGCGGCACGCCCGGCATGTCCGGTGCCGACCTGGCCAACCTTTGCAACGAAGCCGCCCTGATGGCCGCACGCCGCAATGCGCGCGTCGTCGAGATGCAGGACTTCGAAAAGGCCAAGGACAAGATCTTCATGGGCCCCGAGCGCAAGAGCATGGTCATGCCCGAGGAAGAGCGTCGCAACACGGCCTACCACGAGTCCGGCCACGCCCTCATCGGCAAGCTGCTGCCCAAGTGCGACCCGGTCCACAAGGTCACCATCATTCCACGTGGCCGCGCCCTCGGCGTGACCATGAGCCTGCCGGCACAGGACCGCTACAGCTACGACCGCGAATACATGCTCAACCAGATCAGCATGCTGTTCGGTGGCCGCATTGCCGAGGAAGTGTTCATGCACCAGATGACCACCGGCGCCAGCAACGACTTCGAGCGTGCGACCTCCATCGCCCGCGACATGGTCACGCGCTACGGCATGACCGATGCGCTGGGCCCGATGGTCTACGCCGAGAACGAGGGCGAAGTGTTCCTCGGCCGCTCGGTCACCAAGACCACGAACATGAGCGAGCAGACCATGGAAAAGGTCGACGGCGAAGTGCGCCGCATCATCGACGAGCAATACGCCCTGGCGCGCAACCTCATCGAAGCGAACAGCGACAAGATGCACGCGATGGCCAAGGCGCTGCTCGAATGGGAAACCATCGATTCCGAGCAGCTCGACGACATCATGGCCGGCCGCGCTCCGCGTCCGCCCAAGGACTGGACACCGCGCACGCCTCCCTCGGGTAGCGGGGGCAGTGGCGGCACGCCGGCCGTCAACACCGACCCGGCGCCGACCGCCGCTTGAGGTGGGCTTGAAATCAAGCGACAACGGGGCCTCTGGCCCCGTTTTCCATGGTGCGTTGCACGGTGCGGTCTGGCAGACCTCGCGTTTTCGCATCGACCTCGCGCAGCCGCGCGTGATGGGCATCGTCAACGTCACGCCCGATTCCTTCTCCGACGGCGGCGCACATGCCTCCACCGAAACCGCGCTGCGTCATTGCGAGCAGTTGCTGAAGGAGGGCGCCGACATCCTCGACATCGGCGGCGAATCGACCCGCCCGGGCAGTCCGGCTGTGCCGCTCGATGCCGAACTGGCGCGCGTGCTGCCGGTGGTGCGCGAGGCCGTGAAGCTGAACGTGCCGCTCTCCATCGATACCTACAAGCCCGAGGTCATGCGCGCCGTGCTCGACCTGGGCGCGGACATCGTCAACGACATCTGGGCGCTGCGCCAGCCGGGCGCGCGCGAGCTTGTGGCGGCGCATCCGTCGTGCGGCATTTGCCTGATGCACATGCATCGCGATCCGCAGACCATGCAGGCCGTGCCCATGCAGGGCGACGTGATTCCCGAGGTGCTGTCGTTCTGGGCCGCGCAGCTGACGCAGCTTCACGCGCTGCAGATCGACCCGTCGCGCATCACGCTCGACCCCGGCGTTGGCTTTGGCAAGACCGTAGCTCAGAATTTCGCCCTGCTGGGCCGGCAGCGCGAGCTGCTCGGTGCAGGCTATCCGCTGCTGCTCGGCTGGTCGCGCAAGTCGTCGATCGGTGCGGTCACCGGCATCGAGGCGGCGGGCGGGCGCATGGTGCCCAGCGTCGCGGCCGCCGTGCTGGCCGTGGACCGCGGCGCCGCCGTGGTACGCGTGCACGATGTGCGCGACACGGTGGCCGCCCTCGCGGTGTGGCGCGCGATGAAAGCCACAGCACCACAAGCACAAACAGAACAAACAAAAGAGGAATCCGCATGACCCGCAAATACTTCGGCACCGACGGCATCCGCGGCACGGTCGGCCAATCGCCCATCACGCCCGACTTCGTGCTGCGCCTCGCGCATGCCGTGGGCCGCGTGCTCAAGAAAACAGAGTCCCGGCCCCGCGTGCTGATCGGCAAGGACACCCGCATTTCCGGGTACATGCTCGAATCGGCGCTCGAATCGGGCTTCAATTCGGCCGGCGTCGATGTCGTGCTGCTGGGCCCGCTGCCCACGCCCGGCGTGGCGTACCTCACGCGTGCCCAGCGCGCGAGCCTCGGGGTGGTGATCAGCGCCAGCCACAACGCTTTTCCCGACAACGGCATCAAGTTCTTCAGCGCGCAGGGCACCAAGCTCGACGATGCATGGGAGCTTGCCGTCGAAGCCGCGCTGGAAGAGGCGCCGGTCTGGGTGGACTCCGTCAATCTCGGCAAGGCTCGCCGCCTCGACGATGCGTCCGGCCGCTACATCGAGTTCTGCAAGAGCACCTTCGCCAACGACCTCACGCTGCGCGGGATGAAGCTCGTGGTCGATGCAGCGCACGGCGCGGCCTACCAGGTGGCGCCCAACGTGTTCCACGAACTCGGCGCGGAGGTCACCAGCATCGGCTGTGCACCGGACGGGCTCAACATCAACAAGGGCTTCGGCGCGACCCATCCCGAGGCGCTGGTGGCCGCGGTGACGGCGCAAAAGGCCGACTACGGCATCGCGCTCGACGGCGACGCCGACCGCCTGCAGCTGGTCGATGCCGGCGGCCGCCTGTTCAATGGCGACGAACTGCTCTACCTGATGGTGGCCGAGCGCATCGCGCGCGGCGAAAAGCCGCAGGGCGTGGTCGGCACGCTCATGACCAACAAGGCGGTGGAAGTCGCCTTGCGCGGGCAGGGCATCGAGTTCGTGCGCGCCAAGGTCGGCGACCGCTATGTGCTCGAAGAACTCGACAAGCGCGGCTGGATCCTGGGCGGCGAAGGCTCGGGCCACCTGCTGGCGCTCGACCGTCACACCACGGGCGACGGCATCGTGAGCGCGCTGCAGGTGCTGCAGGCCTGCGTTCGCAGCGGCAACACGGTGGCGCAGCTGCTCGAAGGCGTCACGCTGTTCCCGCAGACGTTGATCAATGTGCGCCTCGCGCCCGGCCAGAACTGGAAGGACAACAAGGCGCTGGCCAGCGAAACGCAGCGCATCGAGGCCGAGCTGGGCGATGGCGGCCGCGTGCTGATCCGCGCGAGCGGCACCGAGCCGCTGGTTCGCGTGATGGTCGAGGCGCGCGATGCAAAACAGTCCAGGTCGTGCGCGGAACGCCTCGCAGCGACGCTGGAGCCGGCGCAGTGAGCATTGAAACCCTGATCGTGGATTACCGCGACACCGCGCAGGCGGCGGCGCTGGTCGACCTGCTCGATAGCTATGCCCGCGATCCGGCCGGCGGCGGCACGCCGCTCGACGCCGCCGTGCGCGAGGGCTTGCCCGCAGCGCTGGCGGCCCGTCCGCAGGCCTTCAGCGTGCTCGCATTCGATGGCGACACGCCGGTCGGCTTGGTCAATTGCATCGAGGGCTTCTCGACCTTCGCCTGCAAGCCGCTGGTCAATGTGCACGACGTGGTCGTGCTGCCCAGCCATCGCGGCCAGCGCGTGGCGCAGCAGATGTTCGCGCTGGTGGAGCAGGAGGCGCGCAAGCGGGGTGCCTGCAAGCTCACGCTCGAAGTGCTTTCGGGCAACGCGCCGGCGTTGCGTGCCTATGAGCGCGAAGGCTTCATCGGCTATCGGCTAGATCCGGCTTTCGGGCACGCGGTCTTTCTTCAGAAAAAGCTCTGAAAAGAAAAAGGGCCGGGGCGAATGGATCGCCGTCGGCCCTCACCCCAGCCCTCTCCCCGAGGGGAGAGGGGGTAAGACAGATCAGAAGCGCGTGACGGGTGCGTCGGCTTCGGTCTTGCTGGGCGCGTACTTGCCCAGCTCCCACTTCGCGATCGCATTGCGGTGCACTTCGTCCGGGCCGTCCGCAAAGCGCAGCGTGCGCGCGCCGGCGTAGGCGTAGGCGAGCGGGAAGTCGTCGCACATGCCGCCGCCGCCGTGCACTTGCATCGCCCAGTCGATCACCTGGCAGGCCATGCTCGGCGCAACAACCTTGATCATCGCGATCTCGTTCTTGGCGACCTTGTTGCCGGCCACGTCCATCAGCCAGGCGGCCTTGAGCGTGAGCAGGCGCGCCATGTCGATCTTGCAGCGCGCTTCGGCGATGCGTTCCTGCGTCACGGTCTGCGAGGCGACGGTCTTGCCGAAGGCGACGCGCGAGGAGGCGCGCTTGCACATCAGTTCGAGTGCGCGCTCGGCCAGGCCGATCAGGCGCATGCAGTGGTGGATGCGTCCCGGGCCAAGGCGGCCCTGGGCGATTTCGAAGCCACGGCCTTCGCCGAGCAGGATGTTGTCGACAGGCACGCGCACGTTCTCGAAATACATCTCGACGTGGCCGTGCGGGGCGTCGTCGTAGCCCATCACGTTGAGCGGGCGCACGATGCGGATGCCCTTGGCGTCGGCCGGCACGATCACCATGCTCTGCTGCGAATGACGCGGTGCATCGGGGTCGCTCTTGCCCATCGTGATGAACACGGCGCAGCGCGGATCGGCTGCACCCGAAATCCACCACTTGTGGCCGTTGATCACGTACTCGTCGCCCTGGCGTTCGATGCGGGTGGAGATGTTGGTGGCATCGCTGGAGGCGACATCGGGCTCGGTCATCGCGAAGGCCGAGCGGATCTGGCCTTCGAGCAACGGCTTGAGCCAGCGCGCCTTGATCTCTTCGGAGCCGTAGCGGGCGATGGTTTCCATGTTGCCGGTGTCGGGCGCCGAGCAGTTGAAGGCTTCGCTCGCCCAGGGCACCGCACCCATGATTTCGGCCAGCGGCGCGTATTCCTGGTTCGTGAGGCCCGCACCTGCGTAGCCAGAGGCCGAGGCGCTGTCGACTGGCAGGAAGAGGTTCCAGAGGCCTTGGGCCTTGGCCTTTTCCTTGACCTTCTCGACCGTCTTCAGTGCGGTCCAGCGCTTGCCGGCCGCTGTGTTCGCCGCCAGTTCGGCGCTGTACTCGGCCTCTGCCGGGTAGATGTTTTCATCCATGAACGCCTTGACGCGCTTCTGCAGTTCCTTGGTCTTGGCCGAATATTCGAAATCCATGTCGTCTCCTGGTGGGTTTATGGGGGAGGGTTGGCTACGCCTTTTGGGCGAACTGCCAAGCCATCTCGGCCATCGGTCTCGCGCCGCGGGCGGATGCCACGGCTTGCTCGCTCGATGCGGTACCGGCCTCGACCCGCTTCGCGATGCCCTGCAGGATTGCAGCCATGCGGAACAGGTTGTAGGCCTGATAGAAGTTCCAGTCGGGCGCCAGTGCCTCGGGGGTGCTGATGCGCGTGCGCTCGCAATAACGGCGGATGTATTCGCTCTCGGTGGGAATGCCCAGCGCCGCCACATCCACGCCGCCGATGCCGCGGCCGGTGGTGGGCGGCATGTGCCACGACATGCAGTGGTAGCTGAAGTCCGCCAGCGGATGGCCCAGCGTGGACAGTTCCCAGTCGAGCACCGCGATGATCCGCGGCTCGGTGGCATGGAACATCACGTTGTCCAGGCGGTAGTCGCCATGGACGATCGAGACCTTGCTCTCGTCGCGCGCGCTTGCCGGCATGTGGGCGGGGAACCAGTCGATCAGCCGCTCCATGGCCTCGATCGGCTGCGACAGTTCGCCCGCGCCATCGGTCGAGGCCTTGTACTGCTTGCTCCAGCGGCCGATCTGGCGCTCGAAGTAATTGCCGGGCTTGCCGTAGTCGGCGAGGCCCCGGGCGGCGAAATCGACCGTGTGCAGCGCGGCGATGACGCGGTTCATCTCGTCGTAGTAGGCCGCGCGCTCGGCGTTGCTGAACCCGGGCAGCGACTGGTCCCAGAGCACGCGGCCCTGCATGAACTCCATCACGTAGAAGGCGCGGCCGATGACGGATTCGTCTTCGCAGAGGCAATGCATGCGCGGCACGGGCACATCGGTGCCCTGCAGGCCGCTCATGACCTTGAACTCGCGCTCCACCGCGTGGGCCGAGGGCAGCAGCTTGGCGACCGGGCCGGGCTTGGCGCGCATCACGTAGCTCTGCGTTGGCGTGATGAGCTTGTAGGTCGGGTTCGACTGGCCGCCCTTGAACATCTCCACCGTCAGTGGGCCCTTGAAACCATCGAGGTTCTTCTCGAGCCAGGCGGCGAGCACCTCGACATCGAAGGCGTGCTGCTGCGACACCGCACGGGTGCCGACGAAGTTGGAGAAGTCCTGGCTCATGTCAGATATCCGCTTCCGAGATGCGCCTCAATGCCGCGCGGTCGAGAACCACGAGGCCGCCCGGCTCGATCCGGATGCTGCCCTCGCGTTCCATGGTCTTGAGTTCCTGGTTGACCCGCTGGCGCGATGCGCCCAGCAACTGCGCCAGTTCTTCCTGCGCCAGTTGCAGGCCGATGCGCATCTGGCTGCCGTCGTCCAGGTTGGGCACGCCGTAGCTGCGCACCAGGTGAATCAGCTGCTTGGCCAGGCGTGCGCGCAAGGGCAGGGTGTTGAGGTCTTCCACCAGCCCGAACAGCGTGCGGATGCGGCGCGCCTGCAGGCGCATCAACGCTTCGTACAGCTCCACGTGCGCGGCCAGGATCTTCTGGAAGTCGGCCCGCGCCACGCAAAGAATGGTGCTGTCCCCATGCGCATAGGCGTCGTGCGTGCGCCGGTCCCCGTCGAACATCGCCACGTCGCCGAACCAGATGCCCGGCTCCACGTACGTCAGCGTCACCTGCTTGCCCGAGACGGCCGTCGAGCTCACCCGCACCGCGCCCCTGGCGCAGGCAATCCAGTGTTCGGGTGGGTCGCCGCGTGCGGCGATCAGGTCGCCGTCCTTGTAGCGTTTGACGAAAGCGCATCGGAGGATGTCGTGCCGTAGCGATGGAGATAGGGAAGAAAACCAGCGACCACTGTTGATCGCTTCACGTTCTTCGATGGTAAGAATGGGGTCGTCCATTGGTCTGTCCTCTCGGCGACTGAAAAGCTGGGGGGTGTCACGGGAGCGACGCCGCGAGGCGTTACTCGTACTGCGGCGGCTTCTTCTCGAGGAACGCGGCGATGCCGATGCCCGCGTTCGCATGGTGCAGGTTGCGAACGAAATGATCGCGCTCCTGCGAGAGCTGCGCGGCCAGCGTGGCGCTGCGCGCCTCGCTCAGCAGTTCCTTGATGCTGGCCAGCGAGTTGGGCGCCCGGGCATTGAGTTTCTTCGCCAGCGACAGGGCGCCCGCGAGCGCCTGGCCGCTCTCGGTGAGTTCGTTCACGAGCCCGGCCGCATGCAGGCGCGGTGCGCCGATGCGCTCGCCGTTCATGAGCCATTCGCTGGCTAACTGGCGTGGCAGCTGCTGTCCCAGGTGCCAGCTCAGGCCACCGTCGGGCGACAGCGCCACGTTGCTGTATGAGGCCGCGAACACCGCATCGCGCGCGGCCACCACGAAGTCGCAGGCCAGCGCGAGCGAGAAGCCCGCGCCGGCCGCAGCGCCTTCGACGGCCGCGATGATCGGCTTGGGGAAGGTGCGGATCGAATCGATCCAGTTGTGCAGCCCCTCGATGCTCTCGGCCTGCACAGAGCGGTCGAGCTCGCGGTTGGCCATCAGGCGCTGCAGGGAGCCGCCGGCGCAGAACCACGCGCCTTCGCCCACGATGACCACGCTGCGGATCTCGCTGCTGCTCTCGGCGCCGTTGAGCGCCTCGATGCCCGCGGCGTAGATCTCGGGGCCCAGGGCGTTGCGCTGGGTGGGGTTGGCGATCGTCAGCACCATGGTGCTGCCTTCGCTGGTGCTCTTGAGTTCGGCGGTCATCGCTGTGGCGTTTCCGGTTTGTTGGTTTCTTATTCTTCTTCGTGCAGCAGGCTCAGGCCCAGCGCGCCCCGGCGGCGCAGCCACGGGCTCGGGCGATAACGCGGATCGCCGTAGACGGTCTGCAGGTTGAACAGCACCTCGAGCATGTTGGTCGGGCCGTAGAGGTTGCCCATGGCCAAGGGGCCGCGCGGGTAGCCCAGGCCCAGCTGCACGGCCGTTTCCAGGTCGGCCGGCGAGCAGACGCGCTGCTGGCACATGTCGGTGGCGATGTTGACGATGGTGCCGATCACGCGCTGCGTGACGAAGCCGCCGCTGTCGCGGATCACGCTCACCGCCTTGCCGTCGCGCGCGAAGAGGGCGTGCGCGGCATCGCGGATGTCGCGGCGCGTGGCCGGGTTGGTGGCGAGCACGCGGCGCTTGGTGGCGGCGTCGTCGATCAGCATGTCGATGCCGACGGTGCGCGTGGCGTCCAGGCGCTCCACGGCTGCGACGGTGGTCACGTCGAAGCCCAGCGGGGCCACGAGGATCAGCGAATGCGGTGCGGCGGTGGCGCCGCTGTCGATCTGCGCGCCCAGCGTGTTGATCAGGCGCAGCAGCTCGGCACGGCGCGCGGCGCGGGGTGAGACCCAGACCGCAGGCGTACCTTCGATCACCGGTGCCGGGGCCTCGGGCGTTTGTTGCATCACGCCGTCGGTGTAGCGGTAGAAGCCTTCGCCCGTCTTGCGGCCCAGGGCGCCGGCAGCCAGGCGCTGCGCCGTGATCACGCTCGGGCGGAAACGCGGTTCTTCAAAGTACTGGTGGTAGATCGACTCCATCACCGGATGCGATACGTCGAGCGCCGTCAGGTCCAGCAGCTCGAAGGGGCCGAGGCGAAAGCCCGCCTGGTCCTTCAGGATGCGGTCGACGGTCGCGAAATCGGTCACGCCTTCGCCGACGATGCGCAGCGCCTCGGTGCCGTAGCCGCGGCCCGCGTGGTTGACGATGAAGCCGGGCGTGTCCTGTGCCTGCACCGCGCTGTGGCCCATCTGCACCGCGTAGCCGGCGAGCTGCTTGCAGACCTCGGGTGCGGTCTTGAAGCCCGCGACCACCTCGACCACCTTCATCAATGGCACGGGGTTGAAGAAGTGAAAGCCCGCGAAGCGCTCCGGATGCGCGAGCCCGGCCGCAATGGCCGTCACCGAAAGGGAAGAGGTGTTGGTGACGAGCGTGGCCGTCGCGGCCACCACGGTCTCGATCTCGCGGAACAGCTTGCGCTTGACCTCGAGGTCTTCGATCACGGCCTCGATGACGAGGTCGCAGCCGGCCAGCGCCTGGATCGAATCGACGGCGTGCACGCGTGCAATTTGCGCATCGCGCGCCGCGGCGTCGAGCTTGCCCTTTTCATGCAGCTTGTTCCACTGGGCGACGAGGGCTTCGCGGCCGCGTTCGGCGGCACCTGCAAAGCTGTCCAGAAGCAGCACTTCGCTGCCGGCCTGTGCGGCGATCTGCGCGATCCCGCGACCCATGGCGCCGGCGCCGATGAGCCCGATCCTTTTGTAGTTCACTGTCATTTGATGAAGATTTTCGCTGGTTGAGTGGTGTGAGGGCCTGACGCGCAGGTGCTGGCCGGAGAGGGGCTGCAGGGCGTCAGCAGGCTCCGATTTTGCAATCCCGCGTGGGCAATGCGTCCCGGGTCTTACGCGGGGCCGCGTTTTTCAGGCCGGACGACGGCTGCGCTCGATGGCCACGCTCAGGCCGATGGCCAGCAACAGCAGCGCAAGGCCGACCCGGCTCATCCAGGGCGCGGCGTCGTTCGCGAGCAGCCAGCCGCCGAGGCCCGCGCCGACAGCCTGGCCGATGTAGATGCCCGAACTGTTGAGCGCCACGGAGCCGGGCGCGAGCGCGGGCGCCAGGCCAACCAGCCGCGCTTGCTGGGCCGAGTTGGTGGCGAAGCAGCCGATGCCCCAGGGCACGATCACCACCGCGAGCCAGGCGAGCGTGCTCGCGAATGGCCACAACAGCAGGCTCAGCGCAATCAGCGAACTCGTCAGCAGCACCATGCGGCCGGCGCCCAGGCGATCGATGTAGCGGCTGACCACCATGTTGCCGATCAGGCCGAAGGCACCGAACAGCGCCCACATCAGGCTCAGCGTGTTGGCGTCTGCGCCGAAACTCTGCTTGAGGATGGGCCCGAAATAGCTGAACAGCACGAACTGCCCAGCGCCCTGCAGCGCCGTGACCGACACGATGCCCATCAGCACCGGGCTGCGCAGCACGCGCGACCATGCGGCGGCCGTGAGCGCGGCAGGGCGTATGCCGGTGGGCAGCGTGAGCCAGATCGAGGCGGCGCTCACGATGCTGAGCATCGCGATGGCCATGAAGGCCATGCGCCAGCCCAGGTGGCCGCCGATCAGCGCGCCGATGGGCAGGCCCAGCACCGAGGCCATCGACCAGCCGAGGAAGACAAAGGTGACGGCCCGCCCGCGGTGTTCCGGTGGCACCAGCATGCCGGCGCAGGCCGCGGCCTGGGGCGTGAAGATCGCCGGTGCGATCACCGTGAGCATGCGCACAGGCAGCAGGGCACCGAAGCTGGGCATCAGGGATGCGAGGGCGTGTCCGGCGGCGTACCAGAGGAGGGTGAGGGCGAGCAGCTGGCGGCGATCCCATCCTGCGACCACGGCGGCGAGCAGTGGGGCGCCGAGACACATCACGATGGCGGCGGCTGTGATCAGCTGGCCTGCTGTCGCGACAGTGACAGCGAGCGAGGTGCTGATCTCGTTGAGCGTGCCGGGCACCACCATCACGCCGGTGCCGATCACGAAATTGCCGGCCAGCAGTGCCCAGAGCGCGCCCCGGGGCGCAGGCCGGTTCATCGAATGACCTGCGCCTTCGGCTGCGGTATTCGCCTTGGGGCGGCCCGGCGGCTCATGAAATCACCGGCGAACCTGCAAGGCGCCGGGATTCACGATGTTGGTGGGATTGCCCTTGATGAAGCTCACGACGTTGTCGAAGGCCTGGCCGAAATAGCTCTCGTAGCTGTCCTGCTCCACGTAGCCGATGTGCGGCGTGCAGATGCAGTTTTCCAGGCGCAGCAGTGCATGGCCCTGTAGCGGCGGTTCGCTCTCGAACACATCGATGGCCGCGAGGCCCGGACGCCCGCGGTTGAGCGCGGCGAGCAGGGCATCGGCCTCGACCAGTTCGGCACGGGAGGTGTTCACGAAAAGCGCCGTGGGCTTCATGCGCGAAAGATCTTCGAGCGTGACGAGGCCGTTGGTCTCCTCGTTGAGCCGCAGGTGCACCGACAGCACGTCGGCCGCGGCAAAAAATTCGTGGCGGTTCTGCGCGACCTGGAAGCCGTCGGACCGCGCCTTGGCACAGCTTGCCTCGCGCCCCCAGATCACCACCTGCATGCCGAAGGCCTGTCCGTAGCGGGCCACCAGTTGGCCGATGCGGCCGTAGCCCCAGATGCAGAGCGTCTTGCCCTTGAGCACCGAGCCGAGGCCGAAATTGGGCGGCATCGAGGCCGACTTGAGCCCCGACTGCTGCCACGCACCGTGCTTGAGATTGCTGATGTACTGCGGCAGCCGGCGCATGGCCGCCATGATCAGCGCCCAAGTGAGTTCGGCCGGCGCCTGCGGCGAGCCCGTGCCCTCGGCCACCGCCACGCCGCGCTCGGTGCAGGCAGTGACGTCGATGTGGCCGCCGACGCGCCCGGTCTGCGAAATGAGCTTGAGCTTGGGCAGCTTTTCGATCAGCTGGCGCGAGATCTGGCTGCGCTCGCGAATCAGCACGATCACATCGGCGTCCTTCAGGCGAACCGACAGTTGCCCGATGCCCTTGACCGTGTTGGTGTAGACCTTGGCCGCGTACGCGTCCAGCTTGGCGGCGCAGCGCAGCTTGCGCACGGCGTCCTGGTAATCGTCGAGGATCACAATGTTCATGGCGTGCCATTGTGCCTCGCAGCATTGGGATGTCGCACCAGTGAACGTTTGGATACCCACCCCGGAGTGCGGGCGGAGCCCTTCTCCGGGGAGAAGTGCTTCAGTGCAGGTGTGCAGAGCGGGGGGGCGAGCCCACGGTTTCCGCCGCCTCGAGCGCAGCCAGCCGATCGAGTTCCGCGCAGACGTCGGCCATGCGGCCCGAGATCACCATGCGGCTGTTGCTGCGGTGCTGGCCTTTTCCATCGACGACGCGAACCACACGCAGCGGGCGTGCCGGCGCAACGGCGGCTGTTGGTGCAGGCGCGCCTGAGGCTCGCGCCGTGCAGGCGGGGCGCACGGCCACATAGCGCAGGCCGGCGGCGGTGTCTGCGCTGTCCCGGTGACGGGCGCGGCGCGCAGGCATCAGCCGGCTTGCAAGCGATTGCAGCGGCATCCAGAAATCAGCGATGGCGAGGAGGGCGATTCCCATGTGAACTCCAAAAAAGTCTGAGGTTGAACACAGGCAGGATTTCTTGAATCGGCCGCGACAGGGTGATGGCGACTTTGCGCCATACGCCCGCCACCTGTTGCGGCCGGATGGGGTGCTGCTGCAAGCAGGCCGCGAGGCCTACATCAGCATGGTGTTGCGGATGAGGCCGACCGCGAGGCCTTCGATCTCGAAAGGCTCGCCGGGCTGGACGATGATGGTCGGATAGTCGGGGTTCTCAGCGTGCAGCTCGATCACCTGCTTGTTCCGCTTCAGGCGCTTGACGGTGACCTCGTCACCCAGGCGCGCGACCACGATCTGGCCGTTGCGCGCTTCCTTGGTGGCCTGTACAGCGAGCAGGTCGCCGTCCATGATGCCGGCGTCGCGCATCGACATGCCGCGCACCTTGAGCAGGTAGTCGGGCTGGCGCTGGAAGAGCGTGTTCTCGACGTAGTAGGTCTGGTCGACATGCTCCTGCGCCAGGATGGGCGAGCCCGCCGCGACACGACCGATGAGCGGCAGCGCCAACTGCGCCATGCCGGGCAGCGAAAGCGAGAACTGCCCGCCTTCGCGATGCCGCGTTTCATTGAGCGAACGCAGCGCATCGCCCTTGAGGCGAATGCCGCGCGAGGTGCCGCTGACGAGTTCGATCACGCCCTTGCGTGCCAGCGCCTGCAGGTGCTCTTCGGCGGCGTTGGCCGACTTGAACCCCAGTTCGTTGGCGATTTCGGCGCGCGTTGGCGGCGCTCCAGTGCGCGCGATGGCGCTCTGGATCAAGTCGAGGATCTGCTGCTGGCGGGCGGTAAGCTTCACGGCGAACTGCATAAGTGGTTCCTTGCGGCACTGGCTAGATATCCAGTACCTGTATTTTTAACCAGTTTTTGGAAGTTGACAAGTCATGGCCAATTCCCCGTTGCCTGAAATGCGTCGCGTGGTGGTTCTGGGCACCGGCGGGACCATCGCCGGAAAGGCCTCCAGCAGCGGAGACAACATCGGCTACACCGCCGGGCAGGTGGGCGTGGCGGACTTGCTGGGCAGCATCGAGGCGCCCAAGGGCATCGCGTTGCTGGCAGAGCAGGTGGCGCAGGTCGACAGCAAGGATATGGCCTTCGACATCTGGCAGAAGCTCGCCCAGCGCTGCATGCATTGGCTCGCGCAGCCCGATGTGGCCGGCGTGGTGATCACCCATGGCACCGACACGCTCGAGGAGACCGCGTTCTTCCTTCACTCTGTCCTGGCGCCGGCAAAACCGGTGGTGCTGACCTGCGCGATGCGCCCGGCGACGGCGCTTTCGCCGGACGGTCCACAGAACGTGCGGGACGCCATCGCGGTCGCCGCAACGGCAGGCGCGCAGGGCGTGACGGCGGTATGTGCGGGCACGGTCCACAGCGGCGTGGACGTGCAGAAAGTGCATACCTATCGGCTCGACGCCTTTGCATCGGGCGATGCGGGGCCGCTCGGCTATGTGGAAGAGGGCGAGGTGCGGCGCGTGAGGGAATGGCCGGCTGCGCTGCCTTCCGGGAACGCGAAGGCGCTGAATGCCTCTGGACCCTGGCCCAGGGTCGAGATCGTCATGAGCCACGCCGGGGCGAGCGGTGCAATCATCGATGCGCTCCTTCGCGAGGGCGCGCCGGAGCCTGTTCGCGGGCTGGTTCTTGCCGCCACCGGCAATGGCACCGTGCACCATGAACTGGAAGCCGCGGCGCTCAAGGCGCAGAACGCCGGCGTTGCGGTATTGCGCGCCACCCGTTGCGCCAATGGCCGCATCCTGCCGAAGGCCGACGATCAACTGCGGGATGCGGGCGCGCTCACGCCTGTGAAGGCGCGCATCGCGCTGATGCTGGAATTGCTGGGGAAATAGCCGCCCTGCGGAAGGGCGGCGGGAATCAGCTGCTCAGTGCCGCCAAGGCACGTTGCGTGATTTCGTCGACCGTGCCGACGCCCTTGATGGCGCGGTACTTTGGCGCGGCGGCCGGATCGGTCCTGGCCCAGGCCGAGTAGTAATCGACCAGCGGACGCGTCTGCTGGCTGTACACGTCGAGACGCTTGCCGACGGTTTCTTCCTTGTCGTCTTCGCGCTGGATCAGGTCTTCACCGGTCACGTCGTCCTTGCCTTCGACCTTGGGCGGATTGAACTTGACGTGGTAGGTGCGGCCCGATGCCGGATGCGAGCGGCGGCCGCTCATGCGTTCGATGATGTCGCTGAAGGGCACGTCGATCTCGAGCACGTAGTCGAGCTTGACGCCCGCGGCCTTCATGGCGTCGGCCTGCGGAATGGTGCGCGGGAAACCGTCGAACAGAAAACCTTCGGCGCAATCGGGCTGGGCGATGCGCTCTTTCACGAGGTTGATGATCAGGTCGTCGCTCACCAGGGCGCCCGCATCCATGACGGCCTTGGCCTGCAGTCCGAGAGGCGTGCCGGCCTTGACGGCGGCGCGCAGCATGTCGCCGGTCGAGATTTGGGGGATGCCGTATTTCTGGCAGATGAAGGCCGCTTGCGTGCCTTTGCCCGCCCCGGGCGCGCCCAGCAAAATTAGTCTCATGGTGTCCTCGGACGGTTCTTAGATTTTGTGTCACGCCAGGCATCGGCCCGTGGGCTGGGCAAGGCGGATTTCACGTCGAGGATAGCATGCGCCCCCGTAGGGAATTCCCTCCGTGGCGCACGTCTTAAGGGGCCGGCCGGGCAGCGAAGACCGCGCGCACGCGCGCCAGATCCTCGGGGGTGTCGATGCCCGGCCCGGGTGCGACGTGGCTCACGTGCACCGCGATGCGATGCCCATGCCACAGCGCGCGCAATTGCTCGAGTGCCTCAGTGGCTTCGACCGGCGCCGGCGGCAGGGACGGAAATTTCCGCACGAAGCCCGCGCGGTAGCCGTAGATGCCGATGTGTCGCAGCGGCGCAGGCGTCGGCAGCACGGTCGGCGCCGCGCCGTTGGCCGAGCCGTCGCGCCACCAGGGGATCGGCGCGCGGCTGAAGTAGAGCGCGTTGCCCTGGGCGTCGAGCACCGCCTTTACCACGTTCGGGTTCATGAAATCGGCCAGCGAGTCGATCTCGTGAGCCGCGGTGCTCATCGCTGCCTCGGGATGAAGGGCCAGCGCCGCAGCCACGGCGTCGATCAGTTCGGGATCGATGAGCGGCTCGTCGCCTTGCACATTGACGACGATCTCGTCGCCGTCGAGGCCCAGTTGCTCGCAGGCTTCGGCCAGGCGGTCAGTGCCGCTCGGATGGTCCTGGCGGGTCAGGATGGCCTCGACACCGTGCGCCTTGCAGGCGGCAACGATGGAAGCATCGTCCCCGGCCACGACCACGCGCGCCGCCCCCGATTCGCTGGCACGTTGCGCCACGCGCACGACCATTGGAAGGCCCGCGATGTCGGCCAGGGGTTTGTCGGGCAGCCGGGTGGAGGCCAGGCGTGCCGGCACCAGCACGGTGAAGCGCACGACCCCGGTCACAGACCCAGCTCTTCGTCGGACAGCGTGCGCGCCTCGTTCTCGAGCAGCACGGGGATGCCGTCGCGCACCGGGTAGGCGAGGCGCGCGCTGCGGGAGCACAGCTCCTGCTTCTCGGGGTGCCAGGTGAGCGGGCCCTTGGTCACAGGGCAGACGAGCAGTTCAAGCAGCTTGGTATCCATCGGGCGATGATAGCTTTGCGTCGAGTGCGGCGAAGAATTCCGGGGCGGGTTCGAAATGCAGCGGCACGGCCAGTGCGTCGGGTGCCTTGCGCCACAGCTTGACTGCATCTTTTTCGGTGCAAAGCAGGGTGTACTCGCTGCCGGACGGGCGCTGCCATGCGTCGAAATCATGGTGGTCGGGCAGTGCGATGGTTTCCGCGAGCGCGAGGCCGCGCGCGCGCAGCATGTCGAAAAATCCTTCGGGTCGCGCGATGGCTGCCAGTGCGATCAGCGGCTTGCCCGCGAGCGTGTCGAGCGGCACGCGCCGTCCATCGCTCGTGACCGCATCCTGTGCAAGGCTGCGATTGGCGGTGTAGCCACCTGCAAAGGCGGGCCGCTCGCCGCTGTGGAGCACCAGGTCGCAACGACGCGGCCAGGGCTCGCGCAACAGGCCCGCGGGCAGCAGCCAGCCGTTGCCGACGCCGCGGTCGTCGAACACGCAGATCTCGATGTCGCGGGCCAGTGCCAGATGCTGCAGGCCATCATCGCTCACGATCATCTGTGTGGCCGGATGCCGTTCCAGCAGGGCGCGTGCGGCCTCGATGCGCCGCCGCGCGACGAAAACGGGCGCACCCGTGGCGTGGTGAATCAGCGCCGGCTCGTCACCGACATCATGAGGATCGCTGCCTTCGAGCACCTCGCGGCAATCGTCGGTGCGTCGGCCGTAGCCGCGCGACACCACGCCGACCTGGAGTCCCTGGGCCTGCAGATGCCGTACGACGGCCATCACGACCGGCGTCTTGCCCGCACCGCCCGCAATCACATTGCCGACCACGATCACGGGAACGGCCACGCGTTCGGTCCGGAGCCACCCGAGGCGATAGAGCCAGCCGCGCAGCGCGAAGAGCGCCCCGTAGAGCAGCGACAGCGGCCACAGCAGCCAGGCGAGCAGGCCGCGGTGCAGCCAGGCGTCCTGCAGCCGCGAGGCGGATGCGCCTGTGCTGCTGCGGCCCTGCAATGGCACTAGTGCCCGGCTTGCGCCGTCGACTGGGCGGCGAAGGTGATCTGCATCAGGCCGGCGCGGCGCGCGGCCTCCATCACCGTGACCACCGCCTGGTGCGGACTGCTCGCATCGGCGCTGATGATCACCACGCTGTCCTTGCCGCCGGTGGCCGCAGCGCCGAGTGCGGCGGCCACGGTGTTCACGTTGCGGTCTGCCACTGCCGCCTTGTTGACCGTGTAGCGGCCGTCGGCCGAGACCGTCACGACCACTTCCTTCGGATAGTCGCGCTGCGCGTCGACGTCCGCCGTGGGCAGCCGCAACTGCATTTCGGTGAACTTGCTGTAGGTGGTCGACAGCATCAGGAAGATCAGGATGACCAGCAGCACGTCGATGAACGGGATCAGGTTGATCTCCGGCTCGTCGCGCGCGCCGTGGCGAAACTGCATGCGGGCTCGGCTCATTTGCGCAGCGCGTTCAGGTGGCGGGCGAAGCGTTCACCTGAGAGTTCGAGGTTCAGCAAATACTCGTCGACGCGGCTGCGGAAATAGCGCCAGAAGATCAGCGTGGGAATCGCCACGATCAGCCCGAACGCCGTGTTGTAGAGCGCGATCGAGATGCCGTGCGCCAGCTGCGCCGGGTTGCCCGAGCCGACGGCACCGTTGACAGGCGACTGCGAGCCGAAGATCTCGATCATGCCTATCACCGTGCCCAGTAGGCCCAGGAGCGGCGCCGCCGAGGCGATGGTGGCCAGTGCCGGCAGGTAGCGCTCCAGCTTGTGCGCGATCGTGCGGCCCGAGGCTTCCATCGCGGCGCGAAGGTCGTCTTCGGTGCAGCGCGGGTTGGCGTTGAGCGCCCGCAGGCCCGCAGCCAGCACCTGGCCGAGCATCGAGTTGCGTTCGAGTTTGGTCACGATGTCAGGCCCGGGAATGGACCCGCGTGAGACGGTGATGGTTTCGTCGAGCAATTTCGGCGGCAATACCTTCACGGTCTTGAGACTCGTGAAACGTTCTATAACCAGCGCGAGCGCAATGACCGAACAAGCGAGCAACGGCCAAATAGGCCAACCCGCGGCAACAATGATGGAAAACAAGAAAATCCTCCGGCCCGTAGACTGCAAATGCGCGGCGATTATCCACCGAGCCCACCATCGGTATGTGGCTTGTTTGCGTGTCGGCAAGGACGCACAGATTCTGTGGATAACTTTGTGACTAACCTGCTGCGCAACTTGTCTGAACCCGCATGGCGTGGGCTTTTCGCTAGATCGACTGAATTTTGAGCAGTACTTTTTTGAATGAAATCAACCACTTGCACGAGAAACCGTGCGCCTTCCCCGTGTGGGGTGTCCGGGGCAGTGGCAGTCGTGGCTGTTGTGGAAGAGTGGTTTGCGGCCACTCTTGTATTTCGTGAACCCGCGTGAGCCGAATTCCGCGCCGGGGCCGCGGATCTGGCCCGTGGGCGCGTTGTGCCGGGCGGTGGCCGATGCGCTCGATGCGCGCTTCAATCCGGTCGCCGTGCGCGGCGAGATCTCTGGTTTTTCGCGCGCCTCGAGTGGACATTGTTACTTCTCGCTCAAGGACGAGTCGGGTCAGCTGCGCTGCGCCATGTTCCGGCGGGCCGCCGGGTTGCTCGATTTTTCGCCCCGCGACGGCGATCAGGTGGAGGTGCGCGGACGCCTCGCGGTGTACGAGCCGCGCGGCGATCTGCAGCTCGTTGTCGAGAGCTTGAAACGCGCGGGGCAGGGCGCGCTGTTCGAACAATTCCTGCAGCGCAAGGCGCGCCTCGAAGCCGAAGGGCTCTTCGAGCCGGGGCGAAAGCGCGCGCTGCCGACCATGCCGCGCGCAGTCGGTGTCGTCACTTCGCTGGGAGCGGCGGCGCTGCACGACGTCGTCACCGCGCTGCGCCGGCGCGTGCCGCACATTCCCGTGGTGCTGGCGCCGGCCGCGGTGCAGGGCGCGAACGCACCGGCCGAACTGGTGCGTGCATTGCAATCGCTCTACGCGTTGGAGCCTGCCGTCGACGTGATCCTGCTGGTGCGCGGCGGTGGCTCGATCGAAGACCTCTGGGCCTTCAACGACGAGACCCTGGCGCGGACCATCGTGCAGAGCCCCGTGCCTGTGGTGAGCGGTGTGGGCCATGAAACAGACTTCACCATTGCCGACTTCTGCGCCGACCTGCGCGCCCCGACGCCAACGGCGGCGACCGAACTCGTCAGCGCGCCGCGCGACCTGTGGCTTGGGGCGCTCGACCTGCTCGACGAGCGGCTCGGGGATGCATTGGGGGCTCGCCTCGACGCACTCGGGCAGCGGCTCGATCAGGCGGCAGGTCGCCTTGGCCGCCCCTCGAATCTGGTCGCCCGCCAGCAGCTTCGTCTTGCGCACCATGCGCAGCGCCTGCAATTCGCGGTGTTGTCGAGGCGGGAGCGCCTGGCACAGGTGCCGCGGTCGATTGCCGCAGACTTTCCGTTGAAGTTCGACCGGGCGTTGGTGCAGCGACGTGAACGTCTGGAACGCGTGGCACTGCGCCTGCGGCTGCTGGACCCGGCCCTCGTCCTGCAGCGAGGCTATGCCTGGCTGACCGATGCGGACGGCCGCGCCGTCGTGAGTGCGAAGCGCTTGCATGCAGGTGACGCGGTCGTCGCGCGGCTCGCGGACGGCGAGGTCGACCTGACCGTGACGCCCGGCCATGCAACGGGAATACGTCCGACGCCACCTCAATAATTACTTTCTAGAATCCTTCATTCCCCACAACCAACCCCACGAGAAAAAACCATGGAACATGTGCTCCCACCCCTGCCGTACGCCCTTGATGCGCTGGCACCCGAGTATTCGAAGGAAACCCTCGAGTACCACTACGGCAAGCACCACAACGCTTACGTGGTGAACCTGAACAACCTGCAGAAGGGCACCGAGTTCGAAGCCCTCATGCTGGAAGAAATCATCAAGAAGGCCAGCGGCGGCATCTACAACAACGCCGCGCAGATCTGGAACCACACCTTCTTCTGGAACTGCATGAAGCCCCAAGGCGGCGGCGCACCGACCGGCGCGCTGGCCAAGGCCATCGATGCCAAGTGGGGCAGCTACGACGCCTTCAAGGAAGCCTTCGTGAAGTCGGCCGTGGGCAACTTCGGTTCGGGCTGGACGTGGCTCGTGAAGAAGGCCGACGGTTCGGTGGACATCGTGAACACCGGCGCCGCCGGCACGCCGCTGACGACCGCAGACACCGCGCTGCTGACCGTGGACGTCTGGGAACACGCCTACTACATCGACTACCGCAACCTGCGCCCGAAGTTTGTCGAGACCTTCCTGGCCAAGCTGGTCAACTGGGACTTCGCCGCCAAGAACTTCGGCTGAAGCCTGAGTCGCCCATGCAAAAGGCCGACCCTCGGGTCGGCCTTTTTGTGGGCCATAGGCAGCAGAAGCTCAGCGCTTGGCGGCCGAGAACAACTCGCCGCCGAGCTTGGCGCCTTTCTTGATGTTCTTCTTGGCGAACCAGCCCTGGTTCATCTCGAGCACGTAGCGCACCGGCTCTTCAGAGCAATGCGAGTTTTCGGTCATCGGCTGCATGTCGACCAGGTTGACGATGCGGCCGTCGTCGGCCACGAAGGCCGCGGTCAGGGGCAGCAAGGTGTTGCGCATCCAGAAGCACTGGGTGGCCGGCTGCTCGAACACGAAGATCATGCCCTCGGCCTGCGGCATGTTCTTGCGGAACATCAGGCCGATTTCCCTCTGCTGGGGGGTCTGGGCGATCTGCACATCGATCTTGTACAGGCCGACCGACAACTGCGTGCGCGCAAGATCGGTCTGGGGTTGCTGCTGTTGGGCATGCGTCGGCATCACGAATGAGGCGGACAGCAGGAGCAGGGCGGCTAAACGCTGGAACATCGGACAACTCTTTCAAGGCAGGGCGCGGAGCCTCGGCCCGTAACCAATAAAAATGCCCGCTGATGCGGGCATTGCCGGGTGAGCTTGAAAGCTTACACCTTCTTGGCGGCAGCGGCGTGGGCCTTGGCCACGTGGCGAACCTTGTGCTTCTTGGCCGTGTGCTTGGCCTTAGCCTTGTGAGCGGCAGGTGCGGCCGGCGCAGCAGCTGCGGGTGCGGGCGTTTGAGCAAATGCACCGGCAGCGAAGAGACCGGCGACCAGGGCTGCGAGCAGCTTGTTCATGAGAAATCCTTTGAGATTGTTGATTTGGACCACCTCCGTGTGGAAGGTCCACATTCAACGGGGCCCCGTGCACGCGGTTGACAGCACTCTGGCGATGACGAACGAAAAAAAAGCGCTCCGGGGAGCGCTTTTTTCAGGGGACGCCGAATCAGTTGGGCGTGCCGCCTTGGGTCGACTTGCGCTTCACGCTGCCGTCCTTGTTGCGACGACGCTGGTCGCGCGTTTGAGCGCGCTTTTCGCCGGAAGCTGCAGCCTTGTCGGTACCGACGGCGCCGCCTTCGGGCGTCTTGGCGATGTCGCCAGCAGGAGCAGCCACTTGGCCGGCGGGCTTGGCAGCCTTCTTGGCTTCAGCGCGCGTTTGGGACTTGCTGCTGGTTGCGTTCCCTTGTTCGGGCGTGGTGCCGGCCGGGTTTTGGGCATAGGCGCCAGCTGCGAACAGACCAGCGATCATGACTGCGAGAATTTTGCTCATTGAAGATTCCTCTATCGAGAATTGGTTGGAAACGCCTCCCGGCGAGCAGAAGGTCAGCCACTAACGAGCCCAATGGCCCCATGGTTGACAAACGCCAGCTGATGGGCTGCGTCTAAAATGTACAGCGATTTGTTCACGGGCTGTACAGCGGATCTCCCTCGCTGTCTGAATTCGCTGACAGTCGTCGAAATTACGTCACTCCCGGAGCCATTCCCCCTCATGTCCAGCTACCAGCACATCAAAGTCCCGACCGAAGGCCAGAAGATCACGGTCAATGCAGACAACTCGCTGAATGTGCCCGATCAACCGATCATCCCCTTCATCGAAGGCGACGGTACGGGGCTGGACATCACGCCGGTGATGCTCAAGGTGGTGGATGCCGCCGTGGCCAAGGCCTACGGCGGCAAGAAAAAGATCCACTGGATGGAGGTCTACGCCGGCGAGAAATCGACCAAGGTGTACGGCCCTGATGTCTGGCTTCCCGAGGAAACCCTGCACGCGGTGCGCGACTATGTGGTCTCGATCAAGGGCCCGCTCACCACGCCCGTCGGCGGCGGCATCCGCTCTTTGAACGTCGCATTGCGCCAGGAGCTCGACCTGTACGTGTGCCTGCGCCCCATCCAGTATTTCAAAGGCGTGCCCAGCCCGGTGCGCGAGCCGCACAAGACCAACATGGTGATCTTTCGCGAGAACTCGGAGGACATCTACGCCGGTATCGAGTTCGAAGCCGAGAGCGACAAGGCCAGGAAGCTCATCAAGTTCCTGCAGGAGGAGCTCGGCGTCAAGAAGATCCGCTTCCCCAACACCTCCGGCATCGGTGTGAAGCCCGTGTCGATCGAAGGCACCGAGCGCCTGGTGCGCAAGGCCTTCCAGTACGCCATCGACAACGACAAGCCCAGCGTGACCATCGTGCACAAGGGCAACATCATGAAGTTCACCGAAGGTGGCTTCCGTGACTGGGCCTACGCCTTGGCCGCCAAGGAGTTCGGCGCCGAGCTGATCGACGGCGGCCCGTGGATGAAGTTCAAGAACCCGAAGTCTGGCAAGGACATCACCGTCAAGGACAGCATCGCCGATGCGTTCCTGCAGCAGATCCTGCTGCGCCCCGCCGAGTACAGCGTGATTGCCACGCTGAACCTCAACGGCGACTATGTGTCCGACGCGCTGGCTGCACAGGTCGGCGGCATCGGCATCGCCCCGGGCGCGAACCTGAGCGACACCGTCGCCATGTTCGAAGCCACGCACGGCACGGCACCCAAGTACGCCGGCAAGGACTACGTGAACCCCGGCTCCGAAATTCTCTCGGCCGAAATGATGCTGCGCCACATGGGCTGGACCGAGGCGGCTGACCTGATCATCAGCTCGATGGAGAAGTCGATTGCCAGCAAGAAGGTCACCTATGACTTCGCGCGGCTGATGGAAGGCGCAACGCAGGTGAGCTGCTCGGGCTTCGGTCAGGTGATGATCGACCACATGTAATTGCGCGATGTCCAGCAAAAGCCCCCGGCGCCCGGTTGGATGCCGGGGGCTTTTTCTTTGCACGCCCGCCGCGTACTGCACCAGGGCGACCGCGCGGCCCGTCCGAGCAGCGCCCGAAGAGGGCGTTATGCTGCGCGGCACTGTCATCAACTGTTGTATAGCCTGAATGCCTCCCTCGACTGAAGCCATTGAAGCCAATCCGGCCGCGGACCCATCCTGCGACGTGATCGTGATCGGCGGCGGTCCCGCCGGTTCGACCGTTGCGGCGCTGCTGGCGCAGCAGGGCCGTAGCGTGGTGTTGCTCGAGAAGGCGCACCACCCGCGCTTTCACATCGGCGAATCGCTGCTGCCGGCGAACGTCGAGCTGTTCGACAAACTCGGCGTGCGCGACCAGGTCGAGAAGATCGGCATGCCCAAGTTCGGCATCGAGTTCGTCTCGCCCGATCATGAGCACCGCAGCTATGTGGACTTCGCCGAGGGCTGGGACAAGTCGCTCGACTCCGCCTGGCAGGTGCGCCGCTCGGAGCTCGACGAACTGCTGTTCCGCAATGCCGCCACGCGCGGCGCACAGACGCTCGAAGGCTGCAAGGTGCGCGACGTGGCCTTCGACGCCGACGGCGCGACCGTGAAAGCCGAGATGGACGATGGCGCCAGGCGCAGCTGGCGCGCCCGCTTCGTCGTCGATGCCACCGGGCGCGACACGCTGCTGGCCAACAAATTCCGCTGCAAGGAAAAGAACCCCGACCACAACAGCACCGCCGTCTTCGGTCACTTCACCAGCGCCGAGCGGCTGGAGGGCAAGAAGGAAGGCAACATCAGCATCTGCTGGTTCCCGCACGGCTGGTTCTGGTTCATTCCGCTGGCCGACGGCACCACCAGCGTGGGCGCGGTCTGCTGGCCGTACTACCTGAAGACGCGCGACAAGCCGCTGAAGGATTTCTTCTACGACACCATCGCGCTGTGCCCCGTGCTGGTGGACCGCTTGAAGAACGCCACGCTGGTCGACGACGCGGTGCATGCCACCGGCAATTTTTCGTACTCGAGCACGCACGCCACGGGCGATCGCTACCTGCTGCTGGGCGATGCCTTCACCTTCATCGACCCGATGTTCTCGTCGGGCGTGTACCTGGCGATGCACAGCGCCTTCGATGGCGCCGAACTTGTGGCCACCGCGCTCGACCAACCGGCCGAGCTGGCCGCCGCACGCAAGGGCTTCGAGGCCATGATGCGAAAGGGTCCGCGCGAGTATTCGTGGTTCATCTACCGCGTGACCAACCCGACGATCCGCGACATGTTCATGCACCCGGGCAATCCGCTCCGGGTGAAGGAGGCGCTGATGTCGCTCCTGGCCGGCGACATCTACAAGGGCACGCCGATGTGGGGCGCGCTGCGGATGTTCAAGGTGCTGTACTACGGCATCTCGCTCGCGAACTTCCGCCGCACCTGGGCAGGGTGGAAGCGGCATCGCTTCAACACGCGGGACATGGGGACGCTGAAGGGGGAGACGATCCTCAAGTCGGAGTAGCTGCCGGCTCAGCCCTGCGGCCGCGACAGCATGTTCATGCTGCCTGCAGTCCACGCATTGCCTGACGCCCGCAGCGTCGCTACCGCATGCGCAACGCCCAGCCCCGGGCTGCTGAGCACATCGATCCCAAGGTCGGCAAGCAGCGGCGTCACCGGTGCCATCGAGGCTTGCGCGAGCACGACCACATCGGCCTTGCCGACCGCGCCGCGGATCGCTGCAGCCAGCGTTTCCACATAGCGTCCGGTGTCACCGGCCTGGAAATGCACCCATGCCTCTTCGACGAGCAGCGTGCTCGGCCGCGTGCCGACGCCGGCCTGCGTTGCCGCCGAGACGATCAGCGCCGTCGTCGGCTCCAGCGTGCTTTCGACGGCTGCGACGATCAGCACGCGCGGGCCGGTGCGCACCGCGCGGTCGGCCATGGCGCGGTCGATGCGCAGGGCCGAGAAGGCGCCACCGGTGGCGGTTTTCTCGGCGATGCCGCCGATGGTCGAACAGGTGCACACGACCACCGCGGCACCGTCCGATGCCGCCTCGCGCATGGCCTCCTGCACGCGCCTGACCAGCGCCGCGTTGTCGATGCCCACGACGCGCGCGTCGGCCAGCAGCTCTTCCATCACCAGGTGGCGGATTTCGAGATCGGGCGCAAGGTCGCGCACCAGGCGCCCGAAGGTCTGCACATGCGGCTGTGCCGTGTGGAGGAAGGCGAGAGCGTCGGCCATGGAGCTCAGCCGGCCTCGCGGGCGCGCCGGGCCTCGTAGGCCTTGAGGTGGACGTACGCGGTGCGCAGCACCGTGGGCAAGGGCGAATCGCTTTTGGGCGCGCGGCCGAGGAGATCTCCCACGATGTGATCGGCCTCGACCGCCGCGCCGCGCACCATGTCCTTGTACATCGATGCCGTCATCGGCGAGCCGGCCGTCGTCACCACCGTGCGGCCGCGCTGGATGGCAGCAGGGCGCGGTGCGAAGCCGTTGTGCGCGGCGATGGCGCAGCATTCGTCGAAGATCGAGAGCGCCACGTCCTGCCCGCCGGCCGCGACGATGTCGCCGATGGAGGCGCGCATCAGGCTGGTGAGGCCCGCCGCCGAGGCGATGAAGACCCACTTCTCCCACATGTCCTGCGCGATGGTCTCGCTCGCGGTGGCGTCGAACTTCGCGCCGGCGAACTGGGCCGCGATGGCGTCCACGCGCGCCGAGCGGCCGCCGGCGCGCTCGCCGTAGCTCAGGCCGTGCATGTCGTTCAGGTGCAGCACGCGGCCGTCGTCGTCGAGCGTGGCCGAGATCATGCAGAGGCCGCCGAGCACGCGTTCGTCGCCGAAGCGTTCGGCCAGCTGGTCGATGTGCTTCATGCCATTGAGGAGCGGGAGGATCACTGTGTCCGGGCCGACCGCGGGCGCGAACGAATCCATGGTCGATTCAAGGTCGTAGGCCTTGCTGCCGACGACGACCACGTCATAGGGGCCGTCGATGTCCTCGGCAAGCACATGCCTTGGCGTCGGCAATTCGAGGTTGCCGAAAGGGCTCTGCACCACGAGCCCGGTTTTCGCGAGCTGCGCAACGCGGCGCGGACGAAGAAGAAAGGTGACATCGCGCCCCGCCTCCAGCAAGCGGCCGCCGAAATAACCACCGAGTGCACCGGCACCCACCACCAGGAATCTCATCGCGCATCGCTCCAGAAATCAAAAAGATCGGGAACGATGATGCCCGCGTTCGCGCCGGGCCGCTCTAGGCAGTTTCCTTCTCCAGCAGCCGTTGGCGGGCAAAGGGGCGCAGGTCCAGGCCGTGAGACATGGTGCGGCCCAGAACACGGTCGGCGATGGCTTCGCCCAGGCCGGCCGAATGCTTGAAGCCGTGGCCCGAGCACGCCGAGGCGATCAGCACGTTGGGCAGGCCGTCGAGCGCATCGATCACGAAGCGGCGGTCGGGCGTCACCGTGTACATGCAGGCGCGCGCCTTGAGCGCGCGGCCGCCGATCTGCGGGAAGCGGCCGGAGACACGATCGCGGTACATCGCGGCGGTTTCCTCGGGGCTCACGGTGCGGTCGATGGTGTCGGGCGTGGTGGTGGCCACGTACTGCTCGGTCGCGACCTTGAGCGCGGGCTGCGCGGGGTCGGAGGACGGAAAACCGTACATGTAGTCCTCCTGCCCGTCTCCGAACATCCAGATGAAGATGGGAAAGCGGCCGGGCGAGAAGTCGGCCGTGGCGCTGCCGGTGTCGAACCAGTGCATCACCTGCCGATGCACCGAAAAGTTCGCCTGCCAGTCGGCGCGGGCCTGCCGGCCCAGGAATTCGGGCAGCCACGCGCCCGCTGCAATCACCACCCGGTCGGCAGTGAAACTCGCCGTGTCGGTGCTCACGCGGACCGTGTCGCCGTTGCCCACCGGCTCGACCGACTGCACGCGCTCGCCGGTGCGCGTCTGCGCACCCGAGGCGCGGGCCACCGCGAGCTGCGCGCCGATGGCGTCTTCGGGCCGTACGAAACCGGCGTCGCGCTCGTGGTAGCCGATCTCGTCGCCCTGCAGGTGGAACTGGGGAAAGCGCGCGTGGATGCCGGCCGCGTCGAGCACTTCGTGCGCGATGCCGAAACGCTCGGCACAGGCGATGGTGCGGCGCACGAAGTCGGACTTGCCGTGGTGCTCGGCCACGCGGTCGCGCGGCGCGAGGATGAGGCCACCCGTGGTGGTCATCAGCGGCTTGCCGGTGCGCGCCTCCAACTCGCGCCAGATGGCATGCGAGCGCTGCACGAAGGGCACGTATTCATCGCCTTCGCCGACCGCCAGCCGCGTGATGCGCGAGTCGCCGTGCGAGGAGCCCTGGTCGTGCGGCGGCGCGAACTGGTCGATGCCGAGCACGCGGGCGCCGCGCTGCGAAAGTTGATAGAGCGTGGCCGCGCCGAGGGCGCCGAGGCCGACGACGATGACGTCGAAATGAGAGGAGGGCGAGGACGGGGTCATGCCCTCCAGCATCTGGCAGGGCGCTCGACCGCGCAAGAACTTTTCCAGAAAAGGTCATGGGCGATTCGCATAATCGAATTCGTCCCTCGGACCTTCCTCCAGATCTTTCATTCACACCAAGGAGTTTCACCCATGGCCCAGACCCGGATCGCCGTCGTTGTCGGCAGCCTTCGCAAGGATTCGTTCAACCAGAAGCTCGCGCTCGCGCTGGCCCACTTCGCGCCCTCGGACTTCACCTTCGAACACGTGCGCATCGACGACCTGCCGCTCTACAACCAGGACGACGACGGCAACCAGGCGCCCGCGGTGAAGCGCCTGAAGAGCGAAATCGCGGCCGCGCAGGGCCTGCTGTTCGTCACGCCCGAATACAACCGCTCGATTCCCGGCGTGCTGAAGAACGCCATCGACCACGCCTCGCGTCCGTATGGCCAGAGCGTCTGGGGCGGCAAGCCGGCTGGCGTGCTCGGCATCTCGGTGGGCGCCATCGGCACCGCGCTGGCGCAGCAGCACCTGCGCAACATCCTGGCTTATCTGGACGTGCCCACGCTGGGCTCGCCCGAAGTGTTCCTGCAGACCAAAGACGACCTGTTCGACGACAAGGGCCACATCGGCAACGAAGGCTCGAAGAAGTTCCTGCAGGGATGGATGGACAAGTACGTGGCCTGGGTCAAGAGCCATTCGGCCGTCTGACAACCGCGGCGATCGACGCCCATGAAAAAGCCGCCTCGAAAGGCGGCTTTGTTTTTTGGCGCGAGACGTAGCTCAGGCGACCTGAGCTACGTTCTTCTGGTTCGCGGCTTCAGCCGTTGCCACCAGGATGTCCGAGCGCGCTGCAGCCAGCGCGGCAGCCTTGGGCTCGTCGCCCATCGCCACGCCTTCGGCGCGCACGATGCGCACGTCGGTGATGCCGAAGAAGCCGAAGATCACCTTGAGATAGCTCTCCTGGTGCTCGGCGCCCTGGCCCCAGTCGCTGGTCGAGTAGACGCCGCCGCGGCTCGAAGCCACGATCACGGTCTTGCCGCCGGCCAGGCCCACGGGGCCGGTCTCGGTGTACTTGAAGGTGCGGCCGACCTGCCCGAGGCGGTCGATCCAGGCCTTGAGCTGGGTCGGGATCGAGAAGTTGTAGAGCGGGGCGCCGATGACGACCACGTCCGCGGCCAGGAACTGGCTCACCAGCTTTTCCGACAGCGCGTTCTCGCGTTGCTGGGCTTCGGTGGGTTCGGCCTGCGGACCGGTCTTGATGGCCAGGGCGTCGGCGGTGAAGTGACCCGGGGCATCGACGGCGAGGTCGAGGTATTCGACGGTGGTGTCGGGGTGCGCGGCCTTCCAGGCGGCCACGGTCTCGGCCGTCAGCAGGCGGGAAGTGGAATAGGCACCGAGGATGCTGGAGTCGACGTGGAGCAGCTTCATATCAATCACTTTCGTGTGGATGGTGTCGGCGCTCAAAAGTGGCCGGCGTTGGGAGAATTCTATTTTTGAGTCGAGTGCTTGATAAGTAGCCAAAATTTGCCTAGATCGTCCTGTTTGCAGGACAATCGAGTCCATGCAAGACCTCAACGACATGGTTTTCTTCGCTGAAGTGGCCGAGCGCGGCGGATTCGCCGCGGCCAGCCGGGCGCTCGGTATTCCCAAGTCACGGCTCTCCCGCCGCGTGGCGGAGCTGGAGGAGCGGCTGGGCGTGCAGCTGATGCAGCGCAGCACCCGGCGCCTGTCGCTCACGCCGGCGGGCGAGATCTACCTGCGCCATTCGGCTGCCATGCGCGATGCCGCGCAGGCCGCGGCCGAGGCGGTGGCGCAGGTGCAGAACGAGCCCAGCGGCCTGGTGCGCATCAGCTGCCCGGTGACCATCGTGCACAGCGGGCTGGCACAGCTGATGCCGGTCTTCATGGCGCGCTACCCGGCGGTGCGCATCGACCTGCGGGCGATCAACCGGCCGGTCGACCTGATCGAGGAGGGCATCGACATCGCCCTGCGCGTGCGGCCCGTCATCGAGGACAGCGCGGTGCTGGTGGCCAAGACCTTCGGCTACAGCCGCGGCGTGCTGGTCGCGAGCCCGGCGCTGCTGGCGCAATACGGGCCGGTCGAAACGCTGGCCGATCTCGACAAGCTGCCCACGGCGGCAATGTCGGCCAATGGGGAAGGGCGCAGCGACTGGCGGCTGGACGGACCTGACGGCGAGCGCCATGTGCACTCCCATGCGCCGCGCTATGTGGCGGACGACCTCGAGACGCTGCGGTCGGGCGCGCTGCTCGGTGTCGGGGCGACGCTGCTGCCGGACTACATGTGCCATGCCGACATCGATGCCGGCCGGCTGGTTCGGCTGCTGCCGGGCTGGGGGCCGCCGCCTGTGGTGGGGCACATGGTGTTTCCGGCGCGGCGGGCGCTGGTGCCGGCGGTGCGGCGGCTGATCGATTTCCTGATGGAGCACCTGCAAAGCAACGACATGCGGATGTTCTGAGGCGCTCCGACGGCCATTTTTGGATTCGTTATGCGAAAAACGTCATATCCAAACAAGCAGATATTCGTTTGGCATTGAAGCAAGGGTTCGCACAATCCGAAGCTCCCATCCATCCAGGAGCGACCATGGCTACTCTGCGACTCGGCGATACCGCCCCCAATTTCACCCAGGACTCCAGCGAAGGCCCCCTCGACTTCTACCAGTGGGCTGGCGATTCGTGGGTCGTGTTCTTCTCGCATCCGGCCGACTTCACGCCCGTGTGCACCACCGAACTGGGCAAGACTGCGGCGCTGTCGGGCGAATTCGCCAAGCGCGGCGTCAAGCCCATCGCGCTGAGCGTCGATCCGGCCACCAAGCACAAGGAGTGGATCGGCGACATCAACGAAACGCAGAACACCACGATCAACTTCCCGATCATTGCGGACGCCGACCGCAAGGTGGCCGACCTGTACGACCTGATCCATCCGAACGCCTCGGCCACGGCCACCGTTCGCAGCGTGTTCATCATCGATCCGAAGAAGGTGATCCGCGCCACCATCACCTACCCGGCATCGACCGGCCGCAACTTCGACGAAATCATCCGCGTGATCGACTCGCTGCAGCTCACCGACAGCCACAAGGTCGCCACCCCCGTGAACTGGAAGGACGGCGACGACGTGGTCATCGTCCCCAGCATCCAGGACCCGGCCGAGCTGGCCGAGCGCTTCCCCAAGGGCTTCAAGGCCGTCAAGCCTTACCTGCGCATCACGCCGCAGCCCAACAAGTAAGAGCCGCCCGTGAAAGCTTTGGCGCTCCTTCCAGGAACACCGCGGAACCGGCTTTGCCGGGCCGCCGGTGTTGCCCCCGGCGAGGGGGTTGGCGAAGCGACACGAAGTGCGCGAAGACTGGGGGAGAGCCAATGATGACGCGCGTCGTCATCGTGCCCGGTTGGAGGGATTCCGGTCCGGGCCATTGGCAGAGCCTGTGGGAAGAGCGCATTCCGGGCGCCGCGCGTGTGGTGCAGGACGACTGGGCCTCGCCCAAGCGCGACGCCTGGGTGCCGGCGCTCGCCAAGCTGGTCATGGAGACGCCCGGCCCGGTGGTGATTGCCGCGCACAGCCTGGGCTGCATCGCCACGGCGCACCTGCCGCCCGAGGCTGCCGCCCGCATCCAGGGGGCGCTGCTGGTGGCCCCGGCCGACCCCGAGCGCCGCGCGGTGCTGTCCGACTTTGCGCCCGTCCCCTACGCAGCGCTGCCGTACCGCAGCATCGTGGTGGCCAGCAGCAACGACCCCTACTGTCCCATCCGGCTGGCGGGTGCATATTCGCGGGCCTGGGGCAGCGAGTTCGTGCGCATGCAGAATGCGGGCCACATCAACATCGATTCGGGGCACGGAGACTGGCCGCTCGGCCTGGCCTTGCTCCAATCCCTGACCGACGAGCCCGCCGCCTGGTCGGCGGGCCGTGATTTTTCAGAAACCTTGGCAACCACATGACTTCCAGAATCAAGACCTTCGTCGCCGTGCTCGCGCTGGCGTCCTCCGCACTCGCCGGCAGCAGCGCCTTCGCCCAGGGAACGGGGCTGCTGAACGCCTCGTACGACGTGGCCCGCGAGTTCTACAAGGACTACAACGCAGCGTTCGTGGCGCACTACAAGAAGGCCACCGGCAAGGACGTCAAGATCGACCAGTCGCACGGCGGCTCCAGCGCGCAGGCCCGCGCCGTGGCCGACGGCCTCGATGCCGACGTGGTGACGATGAACACTTCCACCGACATCGACTTCCTCGCCGGTACCGGCGTGGTCGCGAAGGACTGGAACAAGAAATTCCCCGAGAACGCATCGCCGACCACCTCGACCATGCTGTTCCTCGTGCGCAATGGCAACCCCAAGGGCATCAAGGACTGGGACGACCTCATCAAGCCGGGCGTGCAGGTCGTGATCGTCAACCCCAAGACCGGCGGCAACGGGCGCTACGCCTACCTCGCTGCCTGGGGCTACATCAAGAAGAAGGGCGGTACCGACGCGCAGGCCGCCGAGTTCGTGGGCAAGCTCTTCAAGAACACGCCGGTGCTGGCGCGCGGCGGCCGCGACGCCACCACCGCCTTCCTGCAACGCAACATCGGCGATGCGCTGATCACCTTCGAATCGGAAGTGGTCTCCATCGACCGCGAATTCGGCACCGGCAAGGTCGACTCGGTGTACCCCTCGATCAGCATCGTGGCCGAGAATCCGGTCGCCGTGGTCGAGCGCACGGTTGCCAAGAAGGGCACCGGCGAACTCGCCAAGGCCTACCTCGATTGGCTCTACTCCGAAGAAGCGCAGGAAATCGCCGCCAAGCATGCGCTGCGTCCGCGCTCGCAGACCGTGCTCAAGAAGTACGCCGCGACCTTCAAGCCGCTGCAGCTCTTCACGGTGCAGGAGTTGTTCGGCAGCCTGGGCGAAGCGCAGAAGGTGCACTTCAACGACGGCGGCCAGTTCGACAAGCTCTACACGCCCGGCGCGAAGTAAATGAGCGGCGCAGTCTCATCGGCGCTCCCGTCCGCGGGAGCGCCTTTTTCGCGTGCGAACCGGGCAGGGGGCGCCAAGCGCGTGCTGCCGGGTTTCCACATCACGCTCGGCTTCTCCGTTCTTTACCTCAGCCTGATCGTGCTGATCCCGCTGTCGGCGCTGGTCTTCAAGACCTTCACGCTGACCTGGGACCAGTTCTGGGTGGCCGTGACCGCGCCGCGCGTGATGGCCTCCTACCGCCTGACCTTCGGCGCCTCGCTGCTTGCGGCCATCGTGAATGCGGTGTTCGGCCTGTTGGTGGCGTGGGTGCTGGTGCGCTACAAGTTTCCGGGCAAGCGCATCGTCGATGCGCTGGTCGACCTGCCGTTCGCGCTGCCCACGGCCGTGGCCGGCATCTCGCTCACGGCGCTGCTCGCGGGCAACGGCTGGATCGGGCAATTGCTGGAGCCGCACGGCATCAAGCTGGCCTTCACGCCGGCGGGCATCGTGATCGCGCTGATCTTCATCGGGTTGCCGTTCGTGGTGCGCACGGTGCAGCCGGTGCTCGAAGATGCCGAGAAGGAACTCGAAGAAGCCGCTACCTCGCTCGGTGCGACGCGGCTGCAGACCTTCACCAAGGTGATCCTGCCCTCCATCGGTCCTGCGCTGCTCACCGGCTTTGCGATGGCCTTCGCACGCGCCATCGGCGAGTACGGCTCGGTGATCTTCATTGCCGGCAACATGCCGATGATCTCGGAGATCACGCCGCTCATCATCATCGGCAAGCTGGAGCAGTACGACTATGCGGGTGCCACCGCGGTCGCGCTGGTGATGCTGGTCATTTCGTTCCTGCTGCTGCTGGTCATCAACGGCCTGCAAGCCTGGCAGCGCAAGCGCGCGGGGGCCTGACATGAGCGCACCTTCCAAGATCATTCGCCGCGCGCAGGCCGGTACCACCGAAGCAGCGTGGGTCCGCTGGACGCTGATCGGCATTGCGCTCGCGTTCATGTTCCTGTTCCTCGTGCTGCCGCTGGCTGCCGTGGCGACCGAGGCGCTGCGCAAGGGCGTCTCGGCATACCTCGAGGCGCTGAAGGAACCCGATGCCTGGAGCGCGATCCGCCTCACGCTGATCACGGCCGCCATCACGGTGCCGCTGAACCTCGTGTTCGGCGTGGCGGCGGCCTGGGCCATCGCCAAGTTCGAATTCCGCGGCAAGGCCTTCCTCACCACGCTGATCGACCTGCCGTTCGCGGTGTCGCCGGTGGTGGCGGGCCTGATCTATGTGCTTGTGTTCGGTGCGCAGGGCTGGCTCGGCCCATGGCTCGCCGAGCACGACATCAAGATCATCTTCGCCGTGCCCGGCATCGTGCTGGCGACCGTGTTCGTGACCTTCCCGTTCATCGCGCGCGAACTGATCCCGCTGATGCAGGCGCAGGGCACCGACGAGGAGCAAGCCGCGATCGTGCTCGGCGCGACCGGCTGGCAGACCTTCTGGCGCGTGACGCTGCCCAACATCAAGTGGGGCCTGCTGTACGGCGTGATCCTGTGCAACGCGCGCGCCATGGGCGAGTTCGGCGCGGTGTCGGTGGTATCGGGCCACATCCGCGGCCAGACCAACACCATGCCGCTGCATGTGGAAGTGCTCTACAACGAATACCAGTCGGTGGCCGCCTTCGCGGTGGCTTCGCTGTTGGCGATCCTGGCGCTGGTCACGCTGGTGATCAAGTCGGTGATCGAGTGGCGCCACGAGCGCGAGATGAAAGCCATTGCCGAGTTGCCCCCCGAGCGCCCGCCCGAAACGACGGCGGCCTGAGAGAGAGAAGAAATCATGAGCATCGAAATCCGCAACATCAGCAAGCAGTTCGGCGACTTCCGCGCACTGCGCAACGTGAACCTCGACGTGGAATCGGGCGAGCTCGTCGCGCTGCTCGGCCCCTCGGGCTGCGGCAAGACCACGCTGCTGCGCATCATCGCGGGGCTGGAGACGGCCGACACCGGCAGCATCCTGTTCTCGGGCGAAGACACCACCGACGTGCATGTGCGTGAGCGCCAGGTGGGCTTCGTGTTCCAGCACTACGCGCTGTTCCGCCACATGACCGTGTTCGAGAACGTCGCCTTCGGCCTGCGCGTGAAGCCACGCAAGGAGCGCCCGAGCGACGCGCAGATCAAGGCCAAGGTGACCGACCTGCTCAAGCTGGTGCAGCTCGACTGGCTGGCCGACCGCTATCCCTCGCAGCTCTCGGGCGGCCAGCGCCAGCGCATCGCGCTCGCCCGCGCGCTCGCGGTGGAGCCCAAGGTGCTGCTGCTCGACGAACCCTTCGGCGCACTCGACGCCAAGGTGCGCAAGGAACTGCGCCGCTGGCTGCGCCGGCTGCACGACGAGCTGCACGTCACCTCGATCTTCGTCACGCACGACCAGGAAGAGGCGCTCGAGGTGGCCGACCGCGTGGTCGTCATCAACAAGGGCCAGATCGAGCAGGTCGGCTCGCCGCAGGATGTGTGGGACAAGCCTGCGAGTCCTTTCGTCTACGGGTTCCTCGGCGACGTGAACCTGTTCCATGGCCGCGCCGACAACGGCCAGGTGCAGCTCGACGGCATGCGCCTCGACTCGCCCGAGCACAGCGGCGCGCGCGACGCCAAGGCCATGGCCTATGTGCGGCCGCATGACCTGGATGTGACGCGCTACCTGCCGGGCGCCCCCGGCATCGTCGCCACGCTGTCGCGCGCCATCGTGGTCGGACCGATCGCGCGGCTGGAACTTGAGCCCACCGAATCGAATCCTGATAATCCGGGCTCCGGAACCATTATCGAGGCGCAACTCCCTGCGCAACAGTTCCGTGACCTGGGCTTGAAGGAGGGCGACACCGTCGTCGCCAATCCGCGCAAGGCCAGGGTGTTCGTAGAAGAAGATTGGGTGTCTCCTTGATCGATTGGTACTTCGGCGCGCCGCGCCGCGCGCTCGGGCTGGTCTGCCTGGCCTGCGTTCTCATGCTGGCCTTCGGGCTCTACCTGCAGCATGTGGTGGGGCTCGAGCCTTGCCCGATGTGCATCGTGCAGCGGTATGCGCTGGTGCTGGTGGCCCTCTTCACGGGGCTGGCCGCCATCTTCCGCAGCCGCCCGTTGCAGGTGACGGGTGGGGTGCTGGCGTTGGTGTCGGCCGTTGGTGGTGCCTATACGGCCGCCTCGCAGAGCTGGCTGCAGTGGTATCCGCCCGAAGTCGTGTCCTGCGGGCGCGATCTCTACGGGATGATCGAGACCTTCCCGCTCAAGCGGGCGCTGCCGCTGATCTTCCGCGGCGGCGGCGACTGCTCCAAGGTCGACTGGACGCTGTTCGGCCTGACGCTGGCGAACTGGGCGTTCGTTGCATTCGTGGTTCTTTCTCTGCTGCTCATTACCTTGCTGGTTCGCTCGCGCCGCGCGCGCTGAGTCTTTTTTTCTGCCGCATCCGCCACGGCGCGGTCCGCTGTCCCTGTACGGGGTGGCGGACCGCGCCGTTTTCAATGGAGCTTTGCAGAGAGAGAGGCACGGAATGGCCTTTCGTGGGAACTCTCCCTTTAGCGGATCTTCAGAATGCAAGGCTAGGATCAAGCCCGCTCGAACAGCAGCACCTTTCACTTTCACCTCACTGCATGCCCAACACCCCTCCGCGGCGATCGCGCAAGCTCCTTCTCGGTATTGCAGCGCTCGTCGTCCTGGCCGTCATCGCCTTCTTCTGGCTGAGTCCGGCCAAGAAAACCGAATACCTCACCGCCACCGTGCAACGCACCGACCTCGAGAACGCGGTGCTCGCGACCGGCGTGCTGCAGGCGCTCAGGCAGGTGGAGGTGGGCGCACAGGTCAGCGGCCAGCTCAAGTCGCTCAATGTGGTGCTGGGCCAGAACGTGAAGAAGGGCGATTGGCTCGCCGAGATCGATCCGGTCATCTCGCAGAACACGCTGGCGCAGGAACAGGCCAAGCTGGAGAACCTGCAGGCCCAGAAGCTCGCCAAGGAAGTCCGAGTGAAGCAGGCCGAGCTCACCTGGGCCCGGCAGCGCGAGATGCTGGCGCAGGATGCCGCCCCGCGCCAGGACATGGAAAGCGCCGATGCCGAGCTTCGCGCGCTGCGTGCCGACGGTGTCTCGCTGGACGCGCAGATCCGCCAGCAGAGGCTGGCTCTGGCCTCCGCGCAGACCAACCTCTCGTACACCCGCATCGTCGCGCCCATCGACGGCGACGTGGTCTCCATCAGCACGCTCGAAGGCCAGACCGTGGTGGCCGCCTTCCAGGTGCCCACGCTGATGAAGCTGGCCGACCTCTCGACCATGACGGTGAAGGCACAGGTGTCCGAGGCCGACGTGGTGCGCGTGAAGCCGGGGCAGCCGGTGTACTTCACCATCCTCGGCGACCCCGACAAGCGCTACCACGGCACGTTGCGCGCGGTGCAGCCCTCCCCCGAGAAGATCAACAACGCGGTGTTCTTCAATGCGCTGTTCGATGTGCCGAACCCCGACCGCACGCTGCGCGTCGACATGACGGCGCAAGTGACCATCCTGCTCGGCGAAGCGAAACAGGCGCTCACGGTGCCGCTCACCGCGCTCGGTGCGCGCGACAAGGACGGCCGCCAGGAAGTGCGCGTGCTCAAGCCCGATCAGACCGTGGAGAAGCGGCATGTGCGCGTGGGCATCAGCAACAACTTCCAGGCGCAGGTGCTCGAGGGGCTGAAGGAGGGTGACACCGTCATCACCGGCGATGCCTCGGCGCTCGATCCGGCGAGCAGCGGCGAAGGCGGTGGTGGCAACAGAGGAAAGCGCCAGTGAGCGAGCCGCTGCTGAAGCTGCGAGGCATCGGCCGCAGCTTTCCCTCGGGTGAGCAGGAAGTGCAGGTGCTCAAAGACGTCGACCTGGACATCGGCAACGGCGAAATGCTGGCCATCGTCGGCGCCTCGGGCTCGGGCAAGTCGACGCTGATGAACATCCTCGGCTGCCTCGACCGGCCGAGCGGCGGCACCTACACCGTCTCGGGCCAGGACGTGGGCACGCTCGACAGCGATGCGCTCGCCCAGTTGCGGCGCGAGCACTTCGGCTTCATCTTCCAGCGCTACCACCTGATGCAGCACCTGACGGCCGCCGGCAACGTCGAGGTGCCCGCCGTCTATGCCGGCACCGAAGGCGCTGCCCGCGATGCGCGGGCGCGGCAACTGCTCGCGCGCCTGGGCCTCGCAGACCGCACCGAACACCGGCCGAGCCAGCTCTCGGGCGGCCAGCAGCAGCGCGTGAGCATCGCGCGCGCGCTGATGAACGGCGGCCAGGTCATCCTGGCCGACGAGCCGACCGGCGCGCTCGACAGCAAGAGCGGCCAGGAGGTCATCGGCATCCTGCGCGAGCTGCATGCGCAAGGCCACACGATCATCATCGTGACGCACGACATGCAGGTGGCCAGCTGCACCGAACGCATCATCGAGATCGCCGACGGCGTGATCGTCGGCGACCGGCCGAATGTGCCGACCGTCGCGGCGCCTGCGCAGGCGGTCGGCGCTGATGCGTCGGCTCCCCCCGCGATGACGAAGCCCAAGCTCGGCATCGCGCGCTTCAGCACCGGCTGGGCCCGCTTCGCCGAGGCCTTCCGCATGGCCTGGCGCTCGATGATGGCGCACCGCATGCGCACGGCGCTCACCATGCTGGGCATCGTCATCGGCATCACCTCGGTGGTGTCGATCGTGGCCATCGGGGAGGGCGCCAAGCGCTTCGTGCTCTCGGACATCCGCGCCATCGGCACCAACACGCTCGACGTCTACCCGGGCCGCGACTTCGGCGACGACAAGGCCGCGAGCATCCGCACGCTGACGCCGCCCGACCTGCAGGCCATCGCGGCACAGCCCTACGTGCACAGCGTGACGCCCGCCACCATGCGCAGCCTGCGCCTGCGCTACCGCAGCGCCGACATCAACGGCAACGTGAACGGCGTGAGCGACGCCTTCTTTCGCGTGCGCGACATGCACATGGCCAGCGGTACGGCTTTCACCGCCGAGGACGTGCGCCACCAGTCGCAGGTGGTGGTGATCGACCAGAACACGCGGCGCAAGCTCTTTCCCGATGGCACCGAGCCGGTCGGCAAGGTCATCCTGGTGGGCAACCTCCCGTGCACCGTGATCGGCGTGGCGCAGGAAAAGAAGAGCATGTTCGGCGAGAACAAGTCGCTCAACATCTGGCTGCCCTACAGCACCGGTGCGAGCCGCATCTTCGGGCAGCAGCACTTCGACGGCATCACCGTGCGCATCCGCGACGACCAGCCGACCAAGGCGGCAGAAGACAGCATCGTGCGGCTGCTCACGATGCGCCATGGCGCCAAGGATTTCTTCACCTTCAACATGGACAGCATCGTGAAGACGGCAGAGCGCACCAGCCAATCGCTCACGCTGCTGCTCTCGCTGATCGCGGTGATCTCGCTGGTGGTGGGCGGCATCGGCGTGATGAACATCATGCTGGTGTCGGTGACCGAGCGCACCCGCGAGATCGGCATCCGCATGGCGGTGGGCGCGCGGCAGAGCGACGTGCTGCAGCAGTTCCTGACCGAGGCGGTGCTGGTGTGCCTGGTGGGCGGGTTCATCGGCGTGCTGCTGTCGTATGGCATCAGCTTTCTGTTTTCGTTGTTCGTGACGCAATGGCAAATGATCTTTTCGATGGGGGCCGTGGTGTCGGCATTTCTTTGCGCGTCGCTGATCGGCGTGCTGTTCGGCTACCTGCCGGCGCGCAATGCGGCGCGGCTCGACCCGATCGAGGCATTGGCTCGTGAGTAGCGCGCGCCTTGCCCTTGGAGCGCTCGCCGCGGCGCTGGCGCTGGGCGGCTGCACGCTGTTCCAGCCGGAGCGGCGCGAGCAGCGGCCGCTGGAGATGCCGCAGGCATGGCAGCAACCGCAGACGGGCACACCGGGCGCAGCCGCGGTGTTCCCGGCCCGCTGGTGGAACGCGTTCAACGACCCGCAACTCGACGCGTTGATCGACGATGCGTTGCGCACCAACAACAACCTCGCCGCGGCCGGCGTCCGCGTGCAGCGCGCGCAACTGCAGGCAGGCTTGGCAAACACCAACCTCACGCCGGGCGTGGTGGCACAGGCCAGCACGGGTCGAAGCTACGACCTGAAGCGCGGCGGCGTGGCCGGGTCGAACTCGGCGTCGCTGGTGACGCTGAGCTATGAACTCGACCTGTGGGGCCGCTTGTCGGCGCAGCGCAATGCCGCAGAGTGGGAACTGAAAGCCACCGAGTCCGACCGGCAAGCCACGGCGCTCTCGCTGGTGGGCACGACGGCGGGCCTTTACTGGCAAGTGGGCTATCTGAACCAACGGATCGTGCTGAGCGAAGCGGGCATGGAAGACGCACGCCGCATCCTTGCGCTGGTGCGCGCCAAGTACGCGGCGGGGGCGGTGTCGGGCCTCGATGTCGCGCAGGCCGGCCAGAACCTCGCGGGCCAGGAGGCGGCGCACACACAGCTGCTGCAACAGCGCGTCGAGGCGCGCAATGCCTTGGCGATCCTCTTCGACCGGCCGCCCGAAACCGCGGCGCAAGAGCCTTCGCAACTGCCGAACATCGACCTGCCCACGATCGACGCCGGCCTGCCCGCGAGCCTGCTGGGCCGCCGTCCCGACCTGCGCGCCGCCGAGCAGCGCCTGCGCGGATCGCTGGCAAACGTCGATGCGACGCGGACCAGCTTCTACCCGACGCTGAGCCTGACCGGTTCACTCGGCACGTCGAGCACGGCGCTGGGCGAGCTGTTGAAGAACCCGATCGCTACGCTGGGCGCCGGGCTGGCGTTGCCGTTCCTGCAATGGAACACCGCGCGACTGACGGTGGCCGTCTCGCAAACGCAGTACGAAGAGGCGGTGCTCGGGTTCCGCCAATCGCTTTTTACGGCGTTGTCCGAAGTAGAGAACGCCTTGTCGTCGCGCACCCAGTTGCGTGACGAGAGCGAGAAGCTGGTCGTGGCGCTGCAGCAGGCACAGCGCGCGGAGAAACTGTCCGAGGTGCGCTACCGCGCTGGTGCGACGGCGTTGCAACCCGTGCTCGATGCCAAGGACCGACGCCGTTCGGCGGAAGTGTCGCTGGCCCTCAACAGGTTGAACCAGCTCAACGCCACGATGACGCTCTACAAGGCGTTGGGCGGCGCGGCCGTCGAATAAATAGAGACAGCAGACCCGAACCCGGGCGTCTTGCTCCCTCTCCCTCAGGAAAGAGGGCAGGGGTGAGGGCGACGGCCTCAAATCCACGACCAGCGCTCGGTAGGCGGTGCGGCGCAGTTGGCCCCTCTGTGCCGCCGAGGAGCACAGCGTTTCGCGGATCAGGGCTCGCAGCTGTTTGAGCCGCAGGCGAGTTCTGCGAGACCCCGCGAAACGCGAGCGCCGCAGGGAAGCCCGAAGGGCCGGCACAGTGGGGCCAACTGCGCCGCACCGCCTACCGGGCGCGCCCCACCAAAAGAAGCGCTACCTCTGAAAAGGCGGCACCCCTCGCAGCTTGCGAATCAAAAGCCCGGGCAGCCGCAAGACGAACTCGACCATCAACCGGGCATGCATCCACGTCAGCAACACGTTGTCCCGCCCATACCGGAAGTGCGAAACCCCGCCTTCCTCGGCGGTCAAGTACTTCACCGGCGCATCGATGTTCACCGGCTTGACGCCGCGCCAGGCCAGCCGCACCACGGCTTCGGTATCGAAGTCGAATCGCCGCATCCACGGCTGCCGCGCCATCACGGCAATCAGATCAACAATGGGATAGACCCGAAACCCGTAGAGCGAATCCCCGATCCCCGCGAACAGCGTCTCCAGCTGCGTCCATCCATTCGACACGCGACGCCCGCGCACCCGCAACAGCGGTGCACTGGCGTCGAACACGGGCCGCCCCAGCACCATCGTCTCGGGCCGGGCCAGCGAGGCTTGCATGAAGGAGGGGATGAGATCCGCAGGATGCTGCCCGTCGGAATCCATCGTCAGCGCATGCGTGAACCCGGCGTCCTTTGCCATGCGCAACCCGTGGAGCACGGCCGCGCCCTTGCCCTGGTTCTGCGGCAGCACCCACACGCGCAGCCCCGGATCGGTGGCCGCCATCTGCTGCAGCCGCTCGCCCGTGCCGTCGTCGCTGCCGTCGACCACCACCCACACCGGGTTCCATTGCGCACGCGCGCCCTCGACCGTCGAGAACAGGCGTTCGCCCGCGTTGTAGCTGGGGATCAGGACAAGGTGGGTGCGCGAGGCGTCTGGCATTCGGGGGACGCGTCGGTTGCGCGCTGTTCCATATTATGGCGAAAGTATTGTTCGAGGTCGGCCTGCAGGATGTTGCTGTCGGGCGTCGGCGAAAAGCGCTGGCCCAGCCGCAGGGTGAACACGACCGGCAGCGGCGGCACGCGCCACAGCGGCCAGCCCTTGCTGAGATACGGCGAATCGGTGTCGATGAACACAGTCTGGATCGGCGCCTGCGCCAGCTTGGCGATCAGCGTCACGCCGGGCCGAAACGGGTTGAGCGGCGGCGTCACGGTGCGCGTGCCCTCGGGAAAGATCACCAACTGGCCGCCGTTGCGCAGGTCGTTCACTGCCAGCCGCACCATCATCCGCGCCGATTCGTTGCTGATGTAGCGGGCCAGCCGGGCTCCCGCGCCGAGGAAGATGTTGCGCAGCAGGTCCGCCTTCATGATGCAGGCGCTGCGCGGCAGGCGCGCCACCAGCAGCAGCGCATCGAGCATCGTCGGATGGTTGGCCACGAAGATCACGCCGGGCTCGTTGCGCATCGGGTCCAGGCAGGCGGCGTCGATGCGCATCATGCCGGTCACGGAGGCGAGCCACCAGAACATGCGGTAGGCAAAGGCGATCGTCATGCGCCCCAGTGTGCGCGCGGGCGCCACCGGCATCACCGGATAAAGCAGCATCGCGACGAAATTCCAGCCCAGCGAAATCAGGCCGAGGAACAGCAGCAGTGCGTAGAGCATCAGCGCGAGCGGGATCGCCCAGAGAATGCGCAGCACGCGGGTCATCATTGATGAGTGAATGGTCGGCCCCGGTCGATCAAGCGAGCGAGTCGCGGCTCAGGCCTGCAGCCGTCCGGCAGCGACCGTGTGGGCCTCGATCTCGACCAGCAGATCGCTGCGGCAGATGTCGGCTTCCAGGTACACCGCATGGCGAACCATCGGAGCGTCGGCGCCTAGCGCGCTTTCGATTTCACTGCGCACCGCCTCGGTGTCCGACGGGTGGCGCACGTACACCACGCAATCGAGCTCCGCGAGCGAGAAGCTTGCGGTGACACGCTCGTTGGCGGCGGCGATCACGGCTTGCAGGTTGCGCAGCGTTTCGCGCGTCTGTTCGTGCACGTCGCCGTGATGCTGCGTTTCGTGCCCGACGATGCTCGCGGTGCCGGAAATGAAAAGCGCGATGTTGCCATCGCCGATGTCCGACAGTGCGGCACGCGAGAAGGTCGGCGAACGCGGCCCGTAGGTTTCGGGATAGCGGTAGGCCGAGACCTGCCGCGGGTTTTCGACAGGCAGCGGTGCCGCCTGGCCCGCAAGAAAGCGGATCGACAGCATGCCCTGGTGAATGCCCAGCGCGCACGCCGCGGGCGCACCCTCGAACGCGGCGCGGCCGGCTTCGAAGAAGGCCTCCTGCCGGCCGAGGTTGAACTGGCGGTAGCGCTCCAGGCCGCCGCCATCCGCGTTGATCTGCGGCAGGTAGTTCCAGATGCGCTGCAGGTGCGGCGTGCCGGCCTGCTCGAGCGTCTTGAAGAGATCGCGGTAGGCGCGGTGCGCGAGTTCGGCGAGGCCCTGCTTCTCGGTGGTTTCGTCGAGATCGATGGCGCCAAGCAGCCATTGCCCGTCGGTGCGCCAGCGCGCGATGCCGGTCGTGCCCGACTCGATGTGCGTGCCTGTCACATGCCACACATCGGCCATGGCGCCGTGCGACGACAGCACGCGCGCATTGACGGTCGGCATCCATGCCACGCTGTGCGGCGTGCCGTAGCCGAGGGCTGCGAAGGGCGCTTTGCCGTCGGTGGCCAGTGCCAGGCTGTCCGCCAGCGAAAGGCGCTCGACGCGCAGATGGGAAGAAGAGATGTCGTCCTGAACTCGCACTGTCAAGCGGCCTTAGAAGGTGGGAATGAATTCGGCGTGTCCGAGCAGCCCGCCCAGGCGCGCCCGATCAAGGCGCAAAGCGCAGCCATAGCTCGGGCTATGGCGAGCATTTGCAACGCCGAGCGGGTGTGCTTGGGCGGGATGAGCGGGCATGGCGGATTCGTTCACACCTTCTCAGCGATCTGTTCTGGTTTGCGGGCGGTGTAGGAAGAAAAGACGCCCAGGCTCGGGTGGCGGCGCACCTCGGTGAAGCCCGCATCGCCCAGTGCCTGCATCACCCGTTCGGGCGGAATGCAGGCCTCGATGGTGTCCCAGTAGTAGCGCCACAGTTCGGATGTGTTGCGCTGGCGGCCGACCACGCGCGCGATCAGCGGCACCACGGCGCGCATGTAGCCCTTGAGCAGCGCCGTCGCGATGCGGCCCTCGGGCTTGGTGATTTCGAGCACGATCACGCGCCCGCCCGTTCGCAGCACGCGATGGAATTCGTTGAAGGCGGCTGCCACGTCGCTGATGTGGCGCATGGCATAGCCCATGCTCACGAAGTCGCAGCTGGCGTCGGGGCGGGGCAGGGCCTCGGCCACGCCTTGCAGCAACTCGACGCCGGGCAGCTTGACCTGGTCCATCATGCCGACGCTGGGGTCGACGCCGGTGAGTTTCCCCGTGGGGCCGATGATCTTGAGCGCCTCGCGCGCCACGAGGCCGGTGCCGATGCCCACGTCGAGCACCTGCGCGCCGGCGGCCAGCCCGGCTTGCTGCAGTGCAGCGCGGCGGTACGAGGGGCCGGTGCCGAAAGCGAGCACGGCCTCGATGCGGTCGTAGTCCGCCGCGGTGCTGTCGAAGATGCGGCGAAGAAATGCCTGGTGCTCTACCTCATTGTTGTAATACAGCGGAAGGGGCGCGTGGGGCGCGAGGGTGTCGGGATTCCCTTTGCCGACGGTAGGCGATGGCGTCATCGGCGGATTATCGCCAAAAGCCCAGGCCCGAAATCGGGCCGCCCTGCGGGCGTTGCGCGCGCCGGACAGTAAACTCGCAGCTTGCTTTGAAAACACAAGACAGCGAGATAGAAAGCCATGGCCGGACACAGCAAATGGGCAAACATCCAGCACCGCAAGGGCCGCCAGGACGAAAAGCGCGGCAAGCTCTGGACCCGCGCCATCCGTGAAATCACCGTGGCCGCCCGTGCCGGCGGCGGCGACCTCAGCGCCAACCCCCGCCTGCGGCTGGCGGTCGAGAAGGCCAAGGCGGTCAATCTGCCGATCGACACGGTCAAGCGCAACATCGACAAGGCCACCGGCAACCTCGAAGGCGTCAACTACGAAGAAATTCGTTACGAGGGGTACGGCATCGGCGGCGCGGCGATCATCGTCGACACCATGACCGACAACCGCGTGCGCACCGTGGCCGAAGTGCGCCACGCCTTCTCCAAGCACGGCGGCAACATGGGCACCGAAGGCTCGGTGGCCTTCCAGTTCAAGCACTGCGGCCAGATCATCTTTGCGCCCGGCACCGATGAAGACAAGGTGATGGAAGTGGCACTCGAAGCGGGTGCCGAAGACGTCGTGACCGACGACGACGGCGCCATCGAGGTGATCACCGCCGCCCTCGAATTCGAAGCCGTCAAGAACGCGCTCGAAGCCGCCGGCCTCAAGCCGGAGGTGGCCGAAGTCACCATGCGCGCCGAGAACACCGTGGATGTGGCCGGCGAGGATGCCGCGAAGATGCAGAAACTGCTCGACGTGCTGGAAGACTTGGACGACGTGCAGGCCGTCTATCACAACGCCTCGCTCTCCGAATGAGCGAATGAATGAACATTGATCCACAGCGAATGAAGAAGGCCCACGAATGAAGGTACTGGTTATTGGGGGAGGGGGCCGTGAACACGCCTTGGCTTGGCGACTGGCGCAGGCCAGCCGCGTGAGCCGCGTGTACGTGGCGCCGGGCAACGGCGGCACCGTGAGCGACGAGCGCTACGACTGCATCGACCTCACCGAGCCCGCTGCACTGCGCGAGTGGGCCATCAAGGAAAAGATCTCGCTGACCGTGGTCGGCCCCGAGGCGCCGCTCGCAGCGGGCGTGGTCGATGAATTCCGCGCGCACGGCCTGCGCATCTTCGGCCCGACGCAGGCGGCTGCGCAGCTGGAGAGCTCCAAGGCGTTCTCCAAGGCGTTCATGAAGCGCCACAAGATACCGACCGCCGAATACGAGGCCTTCACCGATGCCGCGGCAGCGCATGCCTACATCGACGCCAAGGGCGCGCCGATTGTGGTCAAGGCCGACGGCCTGGCCGCGGGCAAGGGCGTGGTCGTGGCGATGACCGCCGAAGAAGCGCACGAGGCCGTCGACTTCATGCTGGTCGACAACAAGTTCGGCGTGTCGCACAACGACGGCGGCGCGCGCGTGGTGATCGAGGAATTCCTGCAGGGCGAAGAAGCCAGCTTCATCGTGCTGTGCGATGGCAAGAACGTCACCGCGCTGGCCACCAGCCAGGACCACAAGCGCCTGCTCGACGGCGACGAAGGCCCCAACACCGGCGGCATGGGCGCGTATTCGCCAGCGCCTGTGGTCACGGCCGAGGTGCATGCCCGCGCGATGCGCGAGATCATCCTGCCGACCATCCGCGGCATGGAAAAGGACGGCATTCCGTACACCGGCTTCCTCTACGCCGGCTTGATGATCGATGCGGCCGGCCATCCGAAGACGCTCGAATTCAACTGCCGAATGGGCGACCCCGAGACGCAGCCGATCATGATGCGGCTGAAGTCCGACCTGTTCGAAGTGTTCTGGCACGCCACCGACGGCACGCTCGACCAGGTCGAGCTGCAGTGGGACCGCCGTGTCGCGCTCGGCGTGGTGATGGCGGCGCACGGCTATCCGCTCTCGCCGCGCAAAGGCGACCGCATCACCGGCATTCCGCCCGAAGCGCCCGACGCCGTGGTGTTCCATGCCGGAACGACCATGCAGGACGGCGAACTCAAGACCAGCGGCGGCCGCGTGCTCTGCGTGACCGTGCTGGCAGACAGCGTGAAGCTCGCGCAGCAGCGGGCCTACGAGGTCGCGGCACGCGTGCGTTTCGATGGCGCGCAATACCGCAAGGACATCGGATTCCGCGCAGTTCATGCGCGCAACGCTCCCCAGGCCTGATGCAGCAAACCAACCCCGCGGCAGTCGGCAGCTACCTGCGCGGACTGCAGCAGTCGATCATCGCGGCGGTGGAGAAGGCCGACGGCGGCACCGGCCTGCACGATGCCTGGCACAAGGCGCCGGGCGAACAGCTGCAGGGCAATGGCCTGACCTGCATCCTCGAAGGCGGGGCGTTGTTCGAGCGCGCAGGCTGCGGCTTCTCGCAGGTGCGCGGCCCCAAGCTGCCGCCTTCGGCCACGCAGAACCGGCCTGAGCTCGCCGGCGCGCCCTTCGAGGCGATGGGCGTGTCGCTGGTTTTCCATCCGCGCAATCCGTACGTGCCGATCGTCCACATGAACGTGCGCATGCTGGCCGCATTGCCCGAGGGCGGTGAGCCGGTCTGCTGGTTCGGCGGCGGCATGGACCTGACGCCGTGCTACGGCTTCGAGGAAGACGCGGTGCATTTCCACACTGTGTGCCGCGATGCGCTCGCTCCATTCGGGAATGACAAGTACCCGCGCTTCAAGACCTGGTGCGACGAGTATTTCTTCCTGAAGCACCGCAACGAGCAGCGCGGCATCGGCGGCATCTTCTTCGACGATTTCGCCGAGGGCGGTTTCGAGAATGGCTTCTCGCTGATCCGCTCGGTCGGCGATGCCTTCCTGCCTGCGTACCTGCCGCTGGTCGAACGTCGCCGCCACACGCACTACGACGAACGCGAGCGCGAGTTCCAGTTGTACCGGCGCGGCCGCTACGTCGAGTTCAATCTCGTGTGGGACCGCGGCACGCACTTCGGGCTGCAGTCGGGCGGACGCACCGAATCGATCCTGCTGTCGATGCCGCCGCTCGCAAGCTGGGCCTATCGCCAGCAGCCCGAGCCGGGCAGCCCCGAAGCCGCGCTGTACAGCGACTTCATCGTGCGGCGCGACTGGTTGTGAGTTCTTCCGGCAAGGCCCCGCGCATCGGCGTCTTCGGCGGCGCGTTCGATCCGCCGCACAACGCGCACGTTGCGCTGGCCGAAGCCGCATTGGCGCAACTTGATCTGGCCGAGCTTCATGTCATTCCGACAGGGCAGGCATGGCACAAGAGCCGCCCGCTCACCTCGAAGGAAGACCGCCTCGCGATGACGCGGCTGGCCTTCGGCGACTTGCAGGGCAAGGTCGTCATCGACAGCCGCGAAGTGTTGCGCGATGGCCCGACCTACACGCTGGACACGCTGCACGAACTGCAGAAAGAACAGCCCGGTGCACAGCTTGTCCTGATCATGGGCGCGGACCAGGCGAGCGCGTTGCCGACCTGGCACGGCTGGCAGGCTATACTCGGCATTGCTATCGTTTCTGTAGCGTATCGCGCACTATCGACGGGCGGCATTGCCCGTTTTGATCCGAAAATGCTGCCCAGCCTCCCGGCTGGCGCGCGTTTCGAGGCGCTAGAACTGCCTGCCATGGACACCAGCGCCACCGAGATTCGGCGGCGCGCTGCACTGGGCGTGGACATTTCCTCGCTGGTTCCGCCCACGGTTGCACGCTATATTGACCAACACCACCTCTACCGCTCTGCCTGATGACCACTGAAGCCGCCGCCAAGAAAGACACCCAGAAACTCCAGCGAGCCATCATCGATGGACTCGAAGACGTCAAGGCGCAGGACATCCAGGTATTCGATACAGAGCATCTGTCGCCGCTGTTCGAACGCGTGATCGTCGCCTCGGGCACCTCCAACCGCCAGACCAAGGCGCTCGCTGCCAGCGTGCGCGACGCGGTGCGCGAAGCCGGCTTCGGCAAGCCGCGCATCGAGGGCGAGGACAACGGCGAGTGGATCATCGTGGACTGCGGCGCGGCCGTGGCCCACATCATGCAGCCCGCCATCCGCCAGTACTACCACCTTGAGGAGATCTGGGGCGACAAGCCGGTGCGCGCCAAGCTCGGCGGCGCCAAGCCTGCCGCCAGCACCTCTTCGAGCACCGAAGACACGGGCGAGAAGAAGAAAAAGCCTGCCGTCAAGGAGCCTTCGCTGCGCCGTTCGAGCGCTGCCAAGACCGCAGTCAAGGCCGCCGAACAGGAAGCCAGGGACGAGAAGGCTCGCCGCTCGCCCGCAAGAAAAACGGCTGCGAAGAAGGCGCCCGCCAGGAAGACCTCGCCGACCTCGCGTGCGCCGGTCAAGGTCATCGGCAAGCCCGCTGCCAAGAAGACAGCAGCCAAGCCCGCGGCAAAGAAGGCGCCTGCCAAGAAGGCGCCAGCCCGCCGCGCATGAAGCTGCTGGTGGTCGCCGTCGGGCAGCGCATGCCCGACTGGGCGCAGACTGCCTGGGACGACTACGCCAAGCGCTTCCCGCCCGAGCTCAAGCTCGAGTTGCGCGCCGTCAAGACCGAACCCCGCGGCTCCAAGTCCCTGGAGACGCTCTACGCCGCCGAACGCGAACGCATCGAGGGGGCCATCGCCCGCGGCATGCGCATCGTGGCGCTCGATGAGCGCGGCACCGCACTCACCACCAAGGCGCTCGCGGCGCGCCTGCAGGCCTGGCAGGGCGAGGGCGACGACGTGGCCCTGGTCATCGGCGGACCCGACGGCCTCGACCCCACCTTCAAGGCCGCAGCGCACGAGCGCATCCGCCTCTCGGACCTGACCCTGCCGCATGCCATGGCGCGGGTGCTGCTGGTCGAGCAGCTGTACCGGGCGTGGTCGGTCAACGCAGGCCATCCGTACCACCGGGAATGACCGGGCCGGTCGCCTTGCTCGCGCCAAGGCGCCCGCCCGCCGGCGCATCCTTCACTTTCTGTTCGGACCCGCGCGCTTGCCGCACGGACCGGTCTGGAACCTCACGGAGCCTTGAACTTGCCCGACTTCATCTACCTCGCGTCGCAAAGCCCGCGCCGCGCCCAATTGCTCGGCCAACTCGGCGTTCGGCATGAACTCCTGGTGGCCACGGCCGACGAAGACGCCGAGTCGCTCGAAGCCGTGCTGCCCAACGAGTCGCCGACGGCGTATGTGCAACGCGTCACCGGCCTCAAGCTCGATGCAGCGGTCGCACGCCGCAAGCGCCTCGGCCTGCCCGACGCACCCGTGCTCTGTGCCGACACCACGGTCGCGCTGGGCCGCACCATCCTCGGCAAACCCGAGGACGCGCGCGATGCCCAGCGCATGCTGGCGCTCCTGTCCGGCAGCACCCACCGCGTGCTGACCGCCGTCGCGCTGCAGCACGGCCGCCGCCGTCATGCGGCGCTCAGCGTGTCGCGCGTGCGCTTCGCCGCGATCACGAAGAAGCAGATCGCCGGCTATGCCGCCAGCGACGAGCCGCTCGGCAAGGCCGGCGCCTATGCGATCCAGGGCGCCGCGGCCGCCTTCATCGAGCACATCAGCGGGTCCTATTCGGGCATCATGGGACTCCCGATGTTCGAGACCGCGCAGCTGCTTCGCAGCGCCGGTTTCAATACTTAAGAATTCCATGCAAGACATCCTGATCAACTGGTCCCCGCAAGAGACCCGTGTGGCACTGGTCGAGCACGGCGCCGTGCAGGAACTGCACGTCGAACGCACGCTGGAGCGTGGGCTGGTCGGCAACATCTACCTGGGTAAGGTCTCGCGCGTGCTGCCGGGCATGCAGTCTGCGTTCATCGACATCGGCCTGGAACGCACGGCCTTCCTGCACGTGGCCGACATCGTCGCGCCGTTCACCCCGGGCTCGCGGCCGAGCGCGCCGGCACCCGAGCGCGATCACCGCAACGGCGGCCCGATGGTGCCGATCGAGAAGCAGGTGTTCGAAGGACAGTCGCTGCTGGTGCAGGTGATCAAGGACCCGATCGGCACCAAGGGTGCGCGGCTGTCGACGCAGATCAGCATTGCCGGCCGGCTGCTGGTGTTCCTGCCGCAGGACAACCACATCGGCGTTTCGCAGAAGATTCCTTCGGAGCAGCGCGAGTCGCTGCGCACGCGCATGCTGACGCTGATCGAGGCCGCAGCGGCGGCCGACAGCGGCGGCGTGGTGCCGGCCAACACCGGCGGCTTCATCCTGCGCACCAACGGCGAGGATTCGTCCGACGCCGAGCTGGCCGAAGACATCGGCTACCTGCGCAAGACCTGGTCGCGCATCCGCGATGCATCAAGCAAGCTGCCCGCGATGTCGCTGCTGCACCAGGACCTGAGCCTGCTGCAGCGCGTGCTGCGCGACATGACCAGCGAAGACACGCAGACCATCCGCATCGACTCGCGCGAACAGTTCGAGGTGCTGCTGAAGTTCGGCCTCGAATTCATGCCGCAGGCGGCGGGCAAGCTGCAGCACTACAAGGGCGAGCGGCCGATCTTCGACCTGTACTCGGTGGACGAGGAAATCGCCAAGGCGCTGGGCCGGCGCGTCGAGCTCAAGTCGGGTGGCTACCTCGTGGTCGACCAGACCGAGGCGCTGACCACGGTGGACGTGAACACCGGCGGCTTCGTCGGCGCGCGCAATTTCGACGACACGATCTTCAAGACCAACCTCGAGGCGGCGCAGGCGATTGCGCGGCAACTGCGGCTGCGCAACCTGGGCGGAATCATCATCGTCGACTTCATCGACATGGGGCGCGACGACCACCGCGAGCAGGTGCTGGCGGAATTCCGCAAGCAGCTGGCGCGGGACCGGGTCAAGACGACGGCGGGCGGTTTCTCGCAGCTCGGGCTGGTGGAGATGACGCGCAAGCGCACGCGCGAATCGTTGGCCCACATGCTGTGCGAACCGTGCGCGGCCTGCGGCGGGCAGGGCATCGTGAAGACCGCGCGCAGCGTGGCCTACGACGTGATGCGCGAGATCCTGCGCGAGGCCCGGCAGTTCACGCCGCGCGAGTTCCGCATCGTGTCGTCGCCGCAGGTGATCGAACTGTTCCTCGACGAGGAAAGCCAGCACCTCGCGGGGTTGAGCGACTTCATCGGCAAGCCGATTTCGCTGCAGTCCGAGCCCGCCATCGGGCAGGGGCAGTACGACATCGTGCTGCTCTGAACGAGCGGCTCAGAGCGTCGGGTCTTGCCCCGGCGTCGCGCTGCGCACCGCCAGCGTCTGCAGGCGCGCATAGAGCCCGTCCAGCGCCATCAGCTGCGCGTGGCTGCCTTGCTCGGCGATGCGGCCTTGCTCCATCACGATGATGCGGTCGGCATGCTGGATGGTCGAGAGCCGGTGGGCCACGATCAGCGTGGTGCGGTTCTGCATCAGGCGCTGCAGGGCGTCCTGCACCAGCCGTTCGGATTCGGTGTCGAGCGCCGAGGTCGCTTCGTCGAGCAGCAGCACGGGCGCGTTCTTGTAGAGCGCGCGCGCAATCGCGAGGCGCTGGCGCTGGCCACCCGAGAGCTGCGTGGCGTTGTGGCCCAGCACCGTGTCCATGCCCTGCGGCAGATTGTCGACATGGGCGCTCAGGTTGGCGGCGACCAGGCATTCGTTGACGCGCTCGCGGTCGATCTCCGAGCCCAGCGCCACGTTGGCAGCCAGCGTGTCGTTGAGCATGACCACGTCCTGGCTCACCATCGCGAACTGCGCGCGCAGGCTCTTCAATCGCCACTCGCTGGTGTCGTGCCCATCGAGCAGCACCTGCCCACCGCTGGGCTGCACGAAACGCGGCAGCAGGTTCACCAGCGTGGTCTTGCCTGACCCCGAAGGCCCGACGAAAGCCACCACCTGGCCGGGTTCGATGGTCAGGCTCACGCCGTCGAGCGCACGCTGTTCGTCATCGCCGCGGTAGCTGACCTGCACGTTGCGCAGCTCGATGTGGCCATCGGCGTGCGCCATCTCGAAGCTGCCCTGCGACTCGGGCGCGACCTCGTCGACCAGGATCAGCCCGCGTTCGAGCGCGGCGAGCCCGCGTGTGATCGGGCCGGCCACTTCGGCCAGGCGCCGGATCGGTGCGATCAGCATCAGCATGGCCGTGATGTAGGCGACGAATCCGCCCACGGTGAAGCCCTGCTTGCCGCTTTGCCAGAGGGCGATCATCACCACGATCGACAGCGCGAGCGAGGCCATCATCTGCGTGAGCGGCGTGGTGGCGGCCTGGGCGATGGTGGACTTCACGGCCAGGCGGTTGAGGCGCTGGCTCAGTTGCTCGAAGCGGCGTTCCTGGGCCTCTTCCGCACCGTGCAGCCGCACGACGCGGTGGGCGAGTACGTTTTCCTCGACCACGTAGGCCAGCTCGTCGGTCGCCTGCTGGCCTTGCTGGGTGAGCTTGTAGAGGCGCTTGGAGAACACCTTCATGATCCAGGAGATGCTCGGCACCAGGAAGGCGACAATCAGCGTCAGCTTCCAGTTCAGGTAGACCAGGTAGCCCAGCAACGCGATCAGCGTGAAGCCGTCGCGCGAAAGCCCGAGCAGCGCCTGCACCAGCAGCATCGCGCCGGTCTGCACTTCGTACACCACGGTGTTCGAAAGCGCGCTGGCCGACTGGCGTGTGAACAGGGCGAGCTCGGCCCCCAGCAGACGTTCGAACAGCACCCGGCGCAGCTTCTGCATGCCTTCGTTGGCGATGCGCGACAGGGCATATTGAGAGATGAATTGCGCGATGCCGCGCACGGCGAACAGCATCAGCACGGCGGCGGGCACGAACCACAGCGGCATCTCGCCGCGGGTGAAGCCGCGGTCTAGCAACGGCTTCAAGAGGGCAGCCATCAGCGGCTCGGTGATCGCTGCCAGCATGGCCCCTGAAAGCCCCACGGCCCACCATTTGCGCGAGCTGCCGAACCAGGTCATCAGGCGCGCCAGACGGCGCATCAGGGGAGGGCGCGCGTTCTCGCTGCCAGGGGATGCTTGCATGGCGGCGGATTCTACGGGCCGCCCCGGAGCGGCTTTCTTGTGGGGCTCCTGTAGGACCGCATCGCCGGATAAACGTTTTGTGACGGTGCCGCCAAACCAGTGTGTAACATGTGGCCCGTTGCGTCGGACCGAAACTTTTTGTCCGAAAACCTCTCCGAACCGCATGAACAAGCCGTTGCCAGCTCCTATCCCAACTCCTTCTTCATCGCTATTTGCACGCCGCACTCTCATTGCGGCCCTTGCTGCCACCCCCATGATTCCTGCACTTGCCCAGTTCCGGGTCGAAGTGTCGGGCGTCGGGTTGACGCAATTGCCAATCGCGCTTGTTCCTTTCAAAGGCCAGGATTCCTCGCCGCAGAAGATATCGGCCATCGTCCAGGCCGACCTCGAGCGAAGCGGGCAGTTTCGCGGCGTCGATGCTTCGGGCCAGGCGCTGGACGAGGCCTCGCGCCCCGACCTGTCGCTGTGGCGCCAGCGCACCGCCGATTCGCTGGTGGTGGGCAGCGTCACCCGGCTCGCCGACGGCCGCTTCGACGTCAAGTTCCGCCTGTGGGACGTGGTCAAGGGGCAAGACCTCGGTGGCCAGAGCTATACCGTGCCGCAGGGCGACCTGCGCCTCGCCTCGCACCGCATCGCCGACTTCGTCTATGAAAAGCTGACCGGCGAGAAGGGCATCTTCTCGACCCGCATCGCCTACGTCACCAAGGGTGGCAGCCGCTATTCGCTGTGGGTGGCCGATGCCGACGGCGAGAACGCTCAGGCTGCGCTCGCCAGTCCCGAGCCGATCATCTCGCCGTGCTGGTCGTCCAACGGGCAGCAATTGGCGTACGTGTCCTTCGAATCGCGCAAGCCCGTGGTCTACGTGCACAACGTGGCCAGCGGCCAGCGTCGCCTGCTGGCGAACTTCAAGGGTTCCAACAGCGCACCGGCCTGGGCACCGGACGGCAACTCGCTCGCAGTCACGCTCAGCCGCGACGGCGGCTCGCAGCTCTATACGATCCCGGCCGGCGGCGGCGAACCGCGCCGTCTGACCCAGAGCGCGAGCATCGATACCGAACCGGTCTACTCCGCCGACGGCGGCACGATCTACTTCGTGAGCGACCGCGGCGGCGCCCCCCAGATCTACAAGATGAGTGCCAGCGGCGGCAACCCGACGCGCGTCACCTTCAGCGGCACCTACAACATTTCTCCGTCCGTCAGCGGAGATGGCCGGTGGTTGGCCTACATCTCGCGCATCGGTGGTGCCTTCAAACTCCAGGTGATGGAGTTGGCGAGCGGCAATGTCGCGTCCATCACCGACACCACTGCCGACGAGAGCCCGAGTTTTGCCCCCAATAGCAAGCTGATCGTCTACGCCACGCACCTGCAAGGCCGCGAAGCGCTCATGACGACCACGCTCGACGGAAAAATAAAGGCACGGCTGGCGGGACAGGCAGGAGACATCAGAGAACCGGACTGGGGTCCGTTTCAAAAGCAATGATCAGGTTTATTTGAGGAGTTCGTAATGTTGAAACGCACAATTTATTCGCTGGCCATCGTGGCTCTCATCGCTGGTTGCTCGTCAGGCACGAAGCTCAACGACACACCCGTCACCGACGGCCGCGGTACCGCAGGCCAGCAAGGCGGCGCCAGCACCGTGACCCCGGTCAATGCCGACCAGGGTGCAGCCACGGCTCAAGGCCCCATCGGCGTGGAACGCATCGTGTACTTCGACTACGACAGCTATACGGTCAAGCCCGAGTTCCAGTCGATCATCGACGGCCATGCCCGCTTCCTGAAGAGCGCGCCGCAACGCCGCATCTCGATCGAAGGTCATACCGATGAGCGCGGTGGCCGTGAGTACAACCTGGCGCTGGGCCAGAAGCGCGCCGAAGCCGTGCGTCGTGCACTGACCCTGCTGGGCGTGAGCGACAACCAGATCGAAGCGGTGAGCTTCGGCAAGGAAAAGCCGGCCGTTCAGGGTGGCGGCGAAGAGGCGTGGGCACAGAACCGCCGCGCTGAAATCCGCTACACCCGGTGATGCCACGCGCTCTGTTGCGGGGCGCGGCGCTGGCTGCCGCCTTGCTTTGCGTCTCGATGGGGTCGCAAGCCGCACTGTTCGAGGATGACGAGGCGCGTCGCGCCATCCTCGATCTGCGGCAGCGGGTCGAGGCCATGCGCCAGCAAACTGACCAGCGGCTGACCGACGAGAACGGCCAACTGCGCCGCAGCCTGCTCGACCTGCAGAACCAGATCGAGCAGATGCGTGGCGACCTGGCGCGCATGACCGGCCAGAACGAGCAGCTCACGCGCACGCTGAGCGAGATGCAGTCGCGCCAGAGCACCATCGACGACAAGCTCAAGCAGAACGAGCCGTCCAAGGTGTCGGTCGACGGCCGCGAGTTCAACGCCGATCCCAAGGAAAAGGCGGACTTCGAAGCCGCGCTCGGTGTCTTCCGTTCCGGCCAATTCGCGCAGGCGCAAACCGCCTTCGCCGAATTCGTGAAGCGTTACCCCCAAAGCGGCTACAACGCGTCGGCGCTGTTCTGGCTGGGCAATGCGCAGTACGCCACGCGCAATTACAACGAGGCCATCGCGAATTTCCGCTCGATGCTCTCGCTCGCCCCCGATCACGCCAAGGCCCCTGAAGCCGTGCTGTCGATCGCGAATTGCCAGATCGAGCTGAAGGACACGCGCGCGGCTCGCCGCACGCTGGAAGACCTCGCCAAGGCCTATCCGCAGTCCGAAGCTGCACAGGCGGGCCGCGAGCGTCTCTCGCGACTGCGCTAGTGCCGGCGGAGCCCTCCGCTTGAGCGCCACCCTTCCAGCAGCGTTCACACCAGCCGCCGCGGATGTCGTCACCGACACCGCGGCGCCTGACTTTGCGCGCCGCTTCGGCGGCTTGGAGCGGCTCTACGGCGTGGCCGGTGCCGCGCGCATCCGCAATGCACATGTCCTGGTCGCCGGCATCGGCGGCGTGGGCTCGTGGGCGGTGGAAGCACTGGCGCGCAGCGGGGTGGGGCGGCTGACGCTGGTCGATTTGGACCATGTGTCGGAGTCGAACATCAACCGGCAGATCCACGCACTCGATACGACCGTGGGGCAGGCCAAGGTCGAGGCCATGCGCGACCGTATCGCGCAGATCAATCCCGATTGCAAGGTGCTCGCGCTCGACGAGTTCGTGGAGCCTGGCAACTGGGTTGCATTGCTCGATGCAGCGCAGGCCGCGAACGGCCCGGCCACCGCCGTCATCGACGCCTGTGACCAAGTGAAGGCCAAGCTGACCATGGCCGCATGGGCACGCGCATCGCGCGCCGCGTTCATTACCGTGGGTGCGGCAGGCGGCAAGCGGCAGGCGCACAAGGTGGACATCGACGATCTGTCGCTTGTCACGCACGACCCGCTGCTCGCCCAGCTTCGGCAGCGCCTGCGCAAGGACCATGGCGCACCGCGCGAGGGCCGCAAGATCGGCGTGACCTGCGTCTTCAGCCGCGAAAGCGTTGCGCCACCCGATGCGTCCTGTGCGATCGAAGGCGACGGTTCGCTCAATTGCCACGGCTATGGCTCGGTGGTGAGCGTCACGGCGACTTTCGGACAATGTGCGGCAGGTTGGGTTCTCGACAAAATCGCGAGCAACGCCACGCTATAATCTTTGGCTTTGCCGGATTCAACGTCGGCAGAAGCAAAAAATGGTTCCGGGACGTTAGCTCAGTTGGTAGAGCAGCGGACTTTTAATCCGTTGGTCACTGGTTCGAATCCAGTACGTCCTACCACCGAACCTCGCTGAATACAAAAAGCCCGCTGTTGAACAGACAGCGGGCTTTTTTTTTCGTTCCACGCCTGCGCAACTCGAGGCGTCTGAGTGGCGCCATCGGCTGTCACGGAACTGCTCACTGCGCTCGGCTTCTTGTCGATGTTTCGTCTGCACCGGAGTACAAAAGGTCTGCTGATTCAAGCCTCGGCAACCACCAGCGCGGCATCCACCCGCCGCGCCCGGTGGTCCACGTAGTAGCCACCGAACTCGGTGTACCGCATCACCAGCCGCGCGCACGCCGTGCACCGGAACACGTCGCAGCGATTGAACGGAAAGTGCGAGACCGAGATCGGCGCATCCACCGAGTCGTAGCGGGTGCCGTGCGGATGGAATTCCTCGAAGGTCGGCTCGTCGATATCTTCGGCGCGCAGCGTGCCCACGCGCTGCAGCAGGTCGGTGGGCCAGCGGTCTTCGGTGAAGCTTTCCCACGCAGCCGTGCGATGCAGCCAGCAACCGCAAATGGGCTCGGCCGAGTGTTCTGCGGCTTCGGCGAGCTGCTTCAGTTCGTGGGCGTTCAATGGCATCTTGGTTCGGGGGAAAAAAGCGGTTCACCGAATATAGGCGTCTGCGAAATTCGTTTCTTTCTACGCCGTTGGTGTCGACCGCGGACGTCGTAGAAGGTGCTGGCCTACGCCAATGCCCGCCACCGGCTGAGCAGCCGCGGCGCGCGCACAGGCGAGGCTTGAGCCCAAGATCAACCTACGAGGAAAGGCTTTCCCATGCCCGTCAACGACACCACGCTTTCCGGCCCTGCGGCAGACGAACTGACGCCGCTGGAGATTTCCCGGGCCGTTCTCGAGGCGGAGGAAAACCCGAACGAGTTGCGGGCGATCACCCCGCTGGAGCGCGCGGCCTCCGGTGAAACGAACGAGGAGCCCCGCCGCTCGCGAATCGGCCGCTTCCTGCTGAACCCCGCGGTGCTGGGCGGCGCCGCGGTGGCCGGGGTGGGACTGATCATCGCGTTGGCGTACGGAAAGAAGCCGCGGCGTCCGCAATGGCGAACGCTGCGCTCGTTCCGGACTTGAGAGCGGCGTCATCGTCCGCTCGTCTCGATGGTTGTAGGGCGTGCTCTTTTCGGCGATGAATGAATCTGTTGCGCACCACGCGCCGTATGGAAGGCAGCCGCCACGCATTTTCGTGGCGCGCCAGTCACCCAACAGGAGCACCTTCATGCACAGCAAACTTCATCGCCTCGCAGCCGTAACTCTCGCCGTCGCGCTTTCAGCCGGCGCCTATTCGGCGATGGCGTCCAGCGTCATGGTCGGTGGCGCGCCGATGCTGCCCACCAAGGACATCATCGACAACGCGGTCAACTCCAAGGACCACAGCACGCTGGTGGCGGCCGTGAAGGCGGCAGGCCTCGTCGACACGCTCAAGGGCCCGGGTCCGTTCACCGTGTTCGCACCCACCAATGCGGCCTTCGCGAAACTGCCGGCCGGCACGGTCGATACGTTGCTCAAGCCCGAGAGCAAGAATGCGCTGACCGGCGTGCTGACCTACCACGTCGTGTCGGGCAAGCTCGATGCGGCCGAGCTCAAGAAAGAGATCAAGGCCGGCAAGGGCTCCGCCGAACTGAAGACCGTCGCCGGGGGCACGCTGATTGCCAAGAGCAAGGGCGGCAAGATCACGCTCACCGATGAGAAGGGTGGCACCGCCATCGTCACGATCCCGAACGTCTACCAGTCGAACGGTGTGATCCACGTGGTGGACAAGGTGCTGCTGCCCAAATAAAGGCCAAGCCATATCGGCCCACTCTCTCATTCCAGGAGGACCGCGGAACTGGCTTTGCCAGGCCGCAGGTGTTGCCCCCGGTAGGGGGTTGGCGAAGCGACACGAACTGCGCGCAGCCCTGGGGGCGAGCAACACGCCCTTAAAAAAACAGCCCGCACGAGGCGGGCTGGAAGGTGACCTGCTGGAGGAGGGAGGATCAGAGAGGATGCAGGTCACGGGAGAGCCCTGACTATGTACCGCAAAGCTGTACACAACCTGACCTTGCGCCCGTGCTTCCAGCGCCGCTGCATGTGCTGGTCGATCTTCCATTCCACGGCGTTGGTTCAGTCCTCGTCTTCCCATTTGCCGACAACGGTGCCGAGCACGACGAAGGCGGTGCGGATCGGCTCGTGCCTGGTGTTGAGGGGCAGCAGCCAGCGGGGGCCGTCCTGCTCCTTGAATTCCTTGAAGGTGAGCCTGTTGCCCTCGGTGAGCAGAGCGATCACGCGTTCGCCGTCGTCAGGCGTCTTGAGATTGGTGTCCACGAAGATGATCGAGCCCTCGGGATAGCTTTTCAATTCGCCGCTCGCGGCGGTCATGCTGTCGCCCTCCACCCGCAACGCATAGGTTTTTTCGGGGGTGTGATGGGCGATGCAGGGAATCCAGCAGTCGGCGGTCTGCTGGCCGGCGCCATCCCAGTTGGCCGCCTGCGACCAGGAGATCAGCGGCACCGTGCCGGGCGTGCCGGGCGTGCCGGGCGCGAAGGACGGCAGTTCCGGAGGCACGCGCACGACGCGGTAGATCGCCGCAGGTTCGTTGGCGTTGTGCTGCGCCTTGCGGATCTGGACCGGGTCCCACGGCGCCGGGCCGTCGCCGGTATCCAGCCAGTTGGGATCGGCGCGGTAGACGCGTGCCAGCGCGAGCAGGCTGATCGAGCGTGTGATGTCGCCGCGCTCAATCTTCGAGATGCTGGCTTGCTTGACGCCGGAAGCGATTTCGGCCTGCTTCTGGGTCAGTTTGGCGTATTTGCGTGCGGCCTTGGAGCTAGCCGAATTGGTCCAGGCGCTGAGAGCCATGGGCCTCACGCAGAAGCAGATCCAGGAACGCACCGGAATTCCACAGCCCACCGTCAGCAAGATCGGCCTTGGACGGGTCCGCGACGTCATGTCGCGGCACTACGTGGCGCTGCTGACCGCCTACGAGCAGCAGGTGAAGGCCGACGTCCCCGGCGCGGCGCAAGCGCCCGCGCCCTTCACCTGGCCCCGCACCAAATGACCGGGCAATGCGCCGTCCTCCAGCCTCGGGCCTGTGGCTCGACTGCGCCCTGTGCGCGCTGCTGGCACTGCTGGCGGTTGCCGCGCTGGTCCATGGATTGCTGACTGGCAGCGCCCGCTTCACCGGCATGGCGATGTTCGGCCTGGCCGGGGCATTCTGGACCGCGTGCGTGCTGTTCGACGGCGCTACGCGCCAACGGGCACGTGCGGTGCGGGAGGCGCTAGACCGAGTGTGGCGCTGACGCGCACGCAGTCCTTGATGTGCTGCTCGCCCAGGGCACGCAAGGCCGCGTAGCCCAGCGCTGCAGAGACGATCTGCCCGGCGATCGGCACGTACTTGGTGGCCTGCTTGGCCGTGAGGCGCACGCCGGCGTGCTTCGCCAGCTTGATCAGCAGGTCGCGCGTCACCAGCCGGCCGACCAGCAGCGCGCCTACGGTGGTGGCGGCCTTCTGGATACGCTCTCGCTGGTGCGGCGCGAGCTTTTCGACCTGGGTGACCGAGAGCCCGAATTCGGCGCTGATCTGCGGCACCAGCCGCGAGAGCAGAGCCGCATCGGCCGCCCAGTCGATGCCGGGCAGCGGGATCGCGCTGGCCGCCGCCGCCATCAAGGCCTTGCGGCCGATCAGGCGCCGGCTGCGGTGGATGGCCGCGATGAGTTTTTCGTCACCACGGGCCAGTTCGATGGCGGACGGCATGCAGCGTGTCTCCCGGGTTGGTCAGGCAGCCAGAGCCTCCAGCTGGTCCGAGAGGGCCAGCCAGCGTTCCTCGAGCTTGGCGATTTCGTCGTTCAGGGCCTTCAGCCGCTTGCCCGCGTCGGCGATCTCGGCGGATGGAAGGGGTTGGGTCAGGCGCGCCTCCAGCGCAGTGCGCTCGGCGCCGGCGGTAACGAGGCGTTCGTCGATCTGTGCGATTTCGCGCTTGATCGGCTTGGCCTGGTCCCTGCGCTGCTGGCGGTCCTGGGCGCTGGCCTTGGCCGGCGCCGCAGCCGCTGCGGCCACCACGGCGCTCTCGGCCTCGCGCACCGCGATCTTGGCTTCCTCGCGCAGGCGCTTGGCTTCGTCAAGCAGGTAGCGCTGGTAGTCGTCCAGGTCGCCGTCGAAATCGGTGACCACGCCGCGGCCCACGAGCCAGAACTCGTCGCACACCGAGCGCAGCAGCGCACGGTCGTGGCTCACCAGCATCAGCGTGCCTTCGAACTCGTTGAGCGCCACGGCCAGGGCCTCGCGTGTGGCGAGGTCCAGGTGGTTGGTGGGCTCGTCCAGCAGCAGCAGGTTGGGGCGCTGCCAGACCATCATCGCGAGCACGAGGCGGGCCTTTTCGCCGCCGCTCATGGTGCCCACGGGCTGCTTGACCATGTCGCCGCTGAAATTGAAGCTGCCGAGGAAACCGCGCAGCGCCTGCTCGCCGGTGCTTTCCTTGACGGCGCTGCCCAGTTCGCGGGCCATGCGCACCATGTGCTCCAGCGGGTTGTCCTGCGGGCGCAGCACGTCGAGTTCCTGCTGCGCGAAGTAGCCGATGTTCAGGCCCTTGCCTTCGGTGACCTCGCCGGCCAGCGCGCCCATTTCGCGCGCGATGGTCTTCACCAGCGTCGACTTGCCCTGGCCGTTGGCGCCCAGGATGCCGATGCGCTGACCCGCGAGCACCGAGCGGCTCACGCCGCGCAGGATGGTCTTGGGCTCGGCGTCTTCGATTTCGTAGCCGAAGCTCGCATTGGCGATCGAGAGCATCGGGTTAGGAATGTTTCCCGGCTCCTTGAACTCGAAGGTGAAGTCGGCTTCGGCCAAGAGCGGCGCCACTTTTTCCATGCGCTCCAGCGCTTTGACCCGGCTCTGTGCCTGCTTGGCCTTGCTGGCCTTGGCCTTGAAGCGGTCGATGAACTTCTGCAGGTGGGCGATCTTGTCCTGCTGCTTGGAGAACGCGACCTGCTGCTGCTCCATCTGCAGCGCGCGCATTTCCTCGAACTTGCTGTAGTTGCCGCCGTAGCGCGTGAGCTGGGCATTGGCGATGTGCAGGGTGACGTCGGTCACGGCGTCGAGGAACTCTCGGTCGTGGCTGATGACGATCATGGTGCCGGGGTACTTCTGCAGCCAGGCTTCGAGCCAGACGAGTGCGTCCAGGTCCAGGTGGTTCGTCGGTTCGTCGAGGAGCAGCAGGTCGCTCGGGCACATCAGCGCGCGGGCAAGTTGCAGGCGCATGCGCCAGCCGCCCGAGAAGCTGTTGACGGGGCCGTCGAGCTCGTGCGACTTGAAACCCAGGCCCAGGATGAGTGCCTGCGCGCGCGGCACGGCGTCGTGCTCGCCGGCATCGGCCAGGTCCGTGTAGGCGTGGGCCAGTTCCATGCCGATGTCCGCATCGTCGGGGTTCTCGGTGTAGGCGGCCTCGATGGCCGCGAGCGTGGCGCGCAGTTCGGCCAGGCGGGTGTCGCCGCCGACCACGAAGTCGGTGGCCGATTCCCCGGTTTCGGGCATGTCCTGCGCCACCTGGGCCATGCGCCACTGCTTGGGCACGTAGAAATCGCCGCCGTCTTCGTGCAGCGAGCCGTTGAAGAGCGCGAACAGCGTGGACTTGCCCGCGCCGTTGCGCCCGACGAGGCCGACCTTTTCACCGGGGTTGATGGTGACGGTGGCGCCGTCGAGCAGTTTCTTGGCGCTGCGGCGAAGAATGACGTTTTTGAGAGTAATCATGGAATAGGAACCGTAGGAGCGATTATCCCGTCCGGCCCGGGGCGTCCTGGCGCGAAGGGGCAAAAGGGGACATCGCCCGATGAAGGGGACCGCAGCCAGCGCTGCAACAAATCGGCGGAAAGGGTTTGGGCGGGCGCAGCTAACGCGCGCCGGCGCCGGCCAGCACCGTCATGGCGGCGAGAGCGACGCGAGGGCCGTCCGGGTCACGAGCAGGACCTGGTCCTCGCCCGCCGAGGTTTCGAGCCACACCACCTCGAGTTGCGGGAACGCCGCTTCGAAGTAGTCGCGCTCGTTGCCGATTTCCAGCACCAGCACCGCCTGCTCGCTCATGCGGGAAGGCGCGTCGGCGAACAGCTTGCGGATGAAATCCATGCCGTCCGTGCCGCCGGCCAGCGCCAGTTCGGGCTCGGCCCGGTATTCGGCGGGCAGGGCGGCCATGCTGGCGCTGTTCACGTAGGGCGGGTTGCACAGCACCAGGTCGTACGGCCCGGGCAGGTTGGCCAAGCCGTCGGATTCGACCAGCTTCACGCGCGCATCGAGTTCGTGCCGGGTGACATTGATTGCCGCGACCTCGAGCGCCGCTACCGACAGGTCGGCGGCGTCCACCGTCACGTCCGGGTAGGTCAGCGCAGCGATCACGGCCAGGCTGCCGTTGCCGGTGCACAGGTCGAGCACGCGCTGCGTGTGCGTGCCGAGCCAGTAGTCGATGCTGCCGTCGGCGATCAGTTCGGCGATGAAGCTGCGCGGCACGATGGCGCGCTCGTCCACGTAGAAGGGCACGCCCTGCAGCCAGGCTTCCTTGGTGAGGTAGGCGGCGGGCTTGCGCGTGGCGATGCGCTCGTCGAGCAGCGCCGCGACCTTGCCGGCATCCGCTGGCGAGACGGCGGTGTCGGCCACTGCGTCGATGTCGTCCAGCGGTAGCTTCAGGCGCCACAGCACGAGCCACGCGGCTTCGTCGAAGGCGTTCGCGGTGCCGTGCCCGAAGGCGACGCCGGCTTCTTCCAGCCGCTTCGCGCCGGCCTCGATGAGTTCGATGACGGTGCTCATCGGGCCAGCGAGGCTTCGAGCCGTTCCAGCGTGCGCCTGTAGATGTTCTTCAGCGTCTCGATCTCGGCCACGTCGATGTGCTCGTCGATCTTGTGGATGCTGGCGTTGACCGGGCCCAGCTCGACCACCTGCTTGCAGATCTTGGCGATGAAGCGCGCATCGCTGGTGCCGCCGCTGGTCGAGAGTTCGGTCGTGATGCCGGTTTCGTCGGCAATGGCCGCCTGCACCGAGGTGACGAGTTCGCCCGGGGTGGTGAGGAAGGGCAGGCCGCCGACCGTCCACGCGAGCGTGTAGTCCACGCCATGTGCATCGAGCACGGCATGCACGCGCCGCTGCAGCGATTCGGGCGTCGATTCGGTCGAGAAGCGGAAGTTGAAATCGATCACCGCATTGCCCGGGATCACGTTGCTCGCGCCCGTGCCCGAATGGAAATTGCTGATCTGCCAGCTGGTCGGCTGGAAATAGTCGTTGCCCGCATCCCAGCCGCCAGCCGTGTTGATGGCCACCAGTTCGGCCAGCGCCGGCGCCACCGCATGCACCGGGTTCTTCGCCAGGTGCGGGTAGGCGATGTGCCCCTGCACGCCCTTGACCGTGAGCTTGCCGCTCATGGTGCCGCGGCGGCCGTTCTTGATCATGTCGCCGCAGCGCTCCACGGCCGTGGGCTCGCCGACGATGCAGTAGTCGATGACTTCGCCGCGCGCGGCCAGCGCGTTGCAGACGATGACGGTGCCGTCGACGCCCGGGCCTTCTTCATCGCTCGTGAGCAGAAGGGCCAGCGTGAGCTTGGGGGCTGGCGTGGCCTGCAGGAATTCTTCGATGGACACGACGAATGCCGCCACCGAGGTCTTCATGTCGCATGCGCCGCGGCCGTACAGCTTGCCGTCGCGGTGCGTGGGCGTGAACGGGTGGCTGGTCCACTGCTCGACGGGGCCGGTTGGCACCACGTCGGTGTGGCCGGCGAACACCAGCGTCTTGCTGCCTGCCGCATCAATCGGGCGGCGCACCGCCCAGAGGTTGGTCACGCGAAAGTCGGCCGGACCGCTCTCGATGGTTTCGAGTGCAAAGCCCAACTGCGCCAGCCGTTCGCCGAGGATCTGTTGGCAGCCCGCGTCGTCAGGGGTGACCGAGGGGCGCGAGATGAGTTGTTCGGCGAGCTGGAGCGTGCGGGACATCGGGAAAAAGGTTCGTTCAGAACTTCACGTCGAGCGTGATGTCGGTAAAGGTCGGTTCGTCGACCTGGTCGGTCAAGTGGCGGTCGTCGACCTGCTGCTTGGGCGCCGCACGGTTCTGCAGGCGCCACAGCAGGTTGGTGGGCGAGTCGGAGTGGGCCAGGCCTTCTTCGCGCGTCACGCGCTCCTCGATGACGAGGCGGGCGATGTCTTCCTCGAAGGTCTGCGAGCCTTCGGCCATCGACTGCTGCATGGCCTCTTTCACCGCGGAGAAGTCGCCCTTTTCGATGAGGTCGGCCACCAGCGCGGTGTTCAGCATGACTTCGAGCGCCGGCACGCGCGCGCCGGTCGGCGTGCGCAACAGGCGCTGCGACACGATGGCGCGCAGCGCGCCGCCCAGGTCGCCCAGCAGCGTGGAGCGCACTTCCACCGGGAAGAAGCTCAGGATGCGGTTCAGCGCGCGGTAGCTGTTGTTGGCGTGCAGCGTGGCCACGCACAGGTGCCCCGACTGCGCATAGGCGATGGCGGCCGTCATGGTCTCGCGGTCGCGGATTTCGCCGATCTGGATCACGTCGGGCGCCTGGCGCAGCGCGTTCTTGAGCGCGACGTGCAGCGAGGTGGTGTCGCTGCCCACGTCGCGCTGGTTCACCAGCGATTTCTTGTTGGTGTAGGTGAATTCGATCGGCTCCTCGACCGTGAGGATGTGGCCGCTGGCGTTTTCGTTGCGGTAGTCCAGCATCGAGGCCAGGGTGGTCGTCTTGCCCGCGCCGGTCGCGCCGACCATCAGGATCAGCCCGCGCTTGTCCATGATCAGCGTCTTCAGGATGTCGGGCAGGTTCAGGTCGGCAAAGCTCGGAATGACCGAGGCGATGTGCCGCACCACCACCGCATAGGTGCCGCGCTGGCGCATGGCGCTGATGCGGTAGTTGCCGGCGCCTTCGAGGGCGACAGCCATGTTCAGTTCGCCCGTGTTCTCCAGCTCCTGGATGCGGGCTTCGGGCACCACCTCGGACAGCAGCGCGAGCGGCGCCGTTGCGGGCAGCACCTGCGCATTGATCGGCACGCAGATGCCGTTGATGCGGATCATCACCGGGGAGTGAGCCGAGAGGTAGATGTCGGAGGCCTTGCGCTCGGCCATCAAACGAAGAATTCGCTCCATCATGTTCATCGGTCTCTCTCCTCGGGTCTGTTGTTTTCTAACGGGACAAAAGCAGGGGGATCAGTCGCGCAGCAGGTCGTTCAGGCTGGTCTTGGAACGCGTTTGCGCATCGACCGTCTTGACGATGATCGCGGCGTAGGTGCTGTAGTCCTGGCCCGACTTGGTCTTCTTGGGCAGGTTGCCGCTGATGACGACGCTGCCCGACGGCACGCGGCCGAAGAAGGTCTCGCCGGTGTCGCGGTTGAAGATCGGGGTGCTCTGGCCTATGTACACGCCCATGCCGAGCACCGAGTTTTCTTCGATGACCACGCCTTCGACCACTTCGGAGCGCGCGCCGATGAAGCAGTTGTCTTCGATGATGGTGGGGCCGGCCTGCAGCGGCTCGAGCACGCCGCCGATGCCGACGCCGCCCGACAGGTGCACGTTGGCGCCGATCTGTGCGCACGAGCCCACGGTGGCCCAGGTGTCGACCATGGTGCCTTCGCCCACGTAGGCGCCGATGTTCACGTACGAGGGCATCAGGATCGCGCCCTTGGCGATGTAGCTGCCGCGGCGGGCCACGGCCGGCGGCACGATGCGCACGCCCGATTCCTTCAACTCGGCGGCCGACAGGTGCGAGAACTTGGTCGGCACCTTGTCGAAAAAGCCTAGCGAGCCGGCCTGCATCTGCTCGTTGTCCTTCAGGCGGAACGACAGCAGCACGGCCTTCTTGATCCACTGGTGCACCGTCCACTTGCCGACGCTTTCGCGGGTGGCCACGCGCAGCTTGCCGTTGTTGAGCTCGGTGATCACTTGCTCCACGGCATCGCGCACTTCGGCGGGGGCGGCGGCGGGCGAGATGTTGGCGCGGTCTTCCCACGCGGCGTCGATGATTTGTTGCAGTTGCTGGGTCATGGAGAAAGTCTCGGGTGAAAAATGGGAGCCAGGGGGGAAGGAATCGGCCTAGCGCCGGCCGTCCTTGACGAAGCTGACGATGCGCTTGGCGGCTTCCACGCACTCGGCCGTTTCGGCCACCAGGGCCATGCGGATGCGGCCCCGGCCAGGATTGGCGCTGTGCGTTGTGTCTCGCGCCAGATAGCTCCCCGGCAGAACCGTGACATTGTATTGAGCGTAGAGCGCGCGGGCGAAGGCTTCGTCGTCGCCAGCCCACACTTCGGGCACGCCGGCCCAGAGGTAGAAACTGGCGTCGGGCAGGCGCACGTCGAGCACCGGTTCGAGCAGCGGGGTGACGGCGGCGAACTTGGCGCGGTACTTGGCGCGGTTCTCGATCACATGCGCCTCGTCGCCCCAGGCCGCGATGCTGGCGGCGGCCACGATGCCGCTCATGGCGCTGCCGTGGTAGGTGCGGTAGAGCAGAAACTTCTTGATGATGGCCGCGTCGCCCGCCACGAAGCCGCTGCGCAGGCCCGGCACGTTGCTGCGCTTCGAAAGGGACGTGAGGGCGATCAGGTTCCTGAAGTCGGGCCGGCCGAGCTTCACGGAGGCTTCCAGGCCGCTGAGCGGTGGCTCGTCGCGAAAGTAGATCTCGCTGTAGCACTCGTCGGCCGCGATCACGAAGCCGTGGCGGTCCGACAGGGCAAAGAGCTTCTGCCATTCGTCCAGCGCCATCACCGCGCCGGTCGGATTGCCCGGCGAGCAGACGAACACCAGTTGCGTGCGGGCCCAGATGTCATCAGGCACGCTGTCCCAGTCGACCGCGAAATTGCGCGACGGCACGCTCGGCACGTAGTACGGCTCGGCGCCCGAGAGCAGCGCTGCGCCCTCGTAGATTTGATAGAACGGATTGGGCGACAGCACCACGGGCTGCGGCGAGACGGTGGCATCGATCACCGTTTGCGCCAGCGAGAACAGCGCCTCGCGCGAGCCGTTGACGGGGAGCACCTGCGTGGCCGGATCGAGCGCAAGGCCGTAGCGGGTCTGGAGCCAGCCGGTGAAGGCGGTGCGCAGTTTGAGGTCGCCGGCAGTGGCGGGGTAGGCGGCCAGGGCGCCTAGGCTGGCGCTCAGCGCTTCCTTGATGAAGGCTGGCGTGGCGTGCTTGGGTTCGCCGATGCCGAGGCTGATGGGGGCGTATTCGGGAACGGGCGTGACGCCCGCGAACAGTTGCTTCAGCCGCTCGAAGGGGTACGGCTGCAACCTGGAAAGCAAGGGATTCATGCGCCGGATTATCGGCGACGGGGGTGTCTGCTTCACGACGCCAGGGCCTCGATCGTGCAGTCGATGAGCGCCCGCAGCCGCGCCAGGCGCCGCAGGTCGCGGTGGTAGCCGAGCCAGACGTCGCGCCCGGGTGGGGCTTCGCCGAGGTCGATGCGCCGCAGGCCCGGGGTCTGGTCGCCCAGCGCGACGGGCAACACGGCCAGGCCGGTGCCGGCGGCGCAGAGCCGGGCCTGCACCTCGCGGCTGTTGCTCGCGAAGGCAACGCGGGCGTTGGGCAGCATGCGGCGCAGCCAGACGACGTCGGGGAAGTCGCGGTAGGCGGTGTCGAGCGTGACCAGCGCGGTGCCGGTGCCATCGCCGGGCTTCGGCGCCTTTCGCCCGTCGGCCCCGAAGAGCGCGTACTCCGTGCGCATCAGCTTGCGCTGCAGGATGTAGGGCTCGTCGAAGGGCTGGATGCGAAAGACCAGGTCGGCTTCGCGCCGCGCGAGGTTCAACAGGCGCGCGTCGGTCAGCAGTTCGACACTCACGCCCGGGTGCTGGCGGATGAACCCCGCCAGCATCGGCGAGAGCACGTACACGCCGAACCAGTCCGAGGACGACACGCGCAGCGAGCCTTCCAGCCGCTGCTCGCGGCCTTCGAGCTCGCGCTGGAAGGCGAGCGCCTGTTCCTCCATGCGCTCGGCATGGCCGAGCACCGATTCGCCTTCGGCCGTGAGCACGAAGCCGTCGCTCGTGCGCTGGAAAAGTGTGAGCGACAGGCTCGCCTCCAGCGCCTTCAGCCGCCGGCCCATGGTCGGCTGCGACAGGCCGATCTGCCGGGCCGCGGCCATCAGCGTGCCGGTGCGGGCGATGGCCAGGAAGACCTTGACGTCGCTCCACTCCATGGGGGTGTCATTCATTTGTGAATGATAAACCTGCAATTCTGTCGATTTACTTGCATTTGTGTTGATCGAACAATCGCTCCATCACTTCACAACTTCAAGGATTTCCCAATGACGACTTCCTCTTCAACCATGCGTGCCGCCGTGCTCGACGCCGCCGGCCAGCCCTTTCGCAGCGCCGAACTCACGCGTCCCACGGTCGGCCGCAACGAGGTGCTGGTGCGCATCCACGCGAGTGGCGTGAATCCGCTCGACACGAAGATCCGCGCAGGCCAGGCCGCGCACGCGCAACAGCCGTTGCCCGCGGTGCTGGGCATGGACCTGGCCGGCGTGGTGGAGGCGGTCGGCCCCGGCGTGACCAGGTTCAAGCGCGGCGACGAGGTCTACGGCATGGCCGGCGGCATCGGTGGCCTGCAGGGCACGCTCGCCGAGTACGCGGCGGTCGATGCCGACCTGATCGCGCTCAAGCCGCACAACCTTGGCATGCGCGAAGCGGCGGGGATGCCGCTGGTGTTCATCACCGCCTACGAAGGGCTTGTGGACCGGGCGAAGACGCAGGCCGGGCAGACGGTGCTGGTGCACGGCGGGGCAGGCGGCGTCGGCCACATGGCGGTGCAGTTGGCGCGCTCTCTGGGCGCGAGGGTGTTCGCGACCGGCAGGCCGGAGCAGGCCGAAACCATCCGGCGCTTCGGCGCGACGCCCATCGATTTCACGACGACATCGGTGGAGGACTACGTCGCGCAGCACACCGGCGGCGAAGGCTTCGACGTGGTCTACGACACGGTCGGCGGCGCGGTGCTCGATGCGTCGTTCGCCGCTGCCCGCCGCTACGGCGGCCATGTCGTCAGCTGTCTCGGCTGGGGCACGCACAAGCTGGCGCCGCTGTCGTTCCGCGCAGCGACCTATTCGGGCGTTTTCACGCTGCTGCCCATGATCACGGGAAAGGGCCGCGCCCACCATGGCGAGATCCTGCAAGCGGCGGCGCGGCTGGCCGAAGCCGGACAGCTCGTGCCGCTCATGGAGGCGCGCCGCTTTACGCTGGGCGAGGCCACCGGCGCCCACGAGGCCGTCGAATCGGGCCAGGCCCGCGGCCGCATCGTGGTCGATATCGCTGGCTGAACGCGGCCTGGATCGCCTCAGCAGAGCGGGTGGTTGAACTGCCCGATCATGTTGGCGAAGTTCTGGTTGTAGCGGTTGGCCGAGCTGACGATGCTGGAGCTGCGCATGTGGGCCGGCATCCGGGCCATCGCGCCAGTCTCCTTGCGGGCGAATACGCCGTCCTTGATGTCCTTGACCATCGAGCGCGACTGGCCGATGAACTCGTTGATCTGCAGCATGCCGCCGCTGCAGCTCTTGCCGCTCTGGGTCGACTGCTCGGCCATCTTCTTGCTCCAGCCCGCGGCCGAGTCGGCCACCAGCGCCAGCGAGGCTTCGAAGGCGGCGAGTGCCTTCGGATCGTTGGGCGCCGCGAACAGCGTCATGGCATCGGCGTGGTTCAACTTGCCGTGGTAGATGAGCCCGGCGCGGTAGTAGGCGGCCGTGTCCTTGGGCGCCTTCTCGAAGGCTTCCTTGGTGAGCGCCTGGTCGCGGGCGCCGAGGCCCTTGTCGAAGGCGGCTTCGGCCTCGGCGACGGTGGTGAGCGCGGCCAGGTAGTCCTTGTTCATCTGGCGCGCCTTGTCGCCGTTGTCGGCGAGGTAGCCCTTGGAGTTGGCGTAGTCGTTCAACTCGCGGCTCAGGGGCGACAGGACCTTGAGCGCGGCCGAGAACGCCTTGGCCGATTCGTCGATCTCGGGCAGCGGCGCGGCGATGGCGGCGGCGCTGTCGAGCTTCTTGGCCGAACGGTCGACCAGGATGTCGTTCTGGATGCGCAGGCTGGTCAGCGGTGCCTTGGCCTGGAGCAGCGGCACCTGGTTCTCGACGTAGTTCTCGCGCGCTTCCTGGAACGAGGTGCTCAGGCTGTTGGAAACATCGACGTAGATGTTGTATTTCTCGATGAGCTGCTGCTCGTTGCTGGACTGTCCGGCGCTGACCTGGGGCTGGGCCTGCGAGGCCTTGTCCGCCTTGTCGCCGCAGCCTGCGACGAGCGCCGAGATGGCGACGAGGGTGGCTCCAAAAAGGGTCTGGTACTTCTTCATTCTTTCTTTTCCTCCGTTAAGAAAACAGCAAAGGCAAGCCGTGGCCCGGCTCGCGCGAGACATCGTGGGGGAGGGGCGCCGCTGCCTGAGGACAGCGGTCGAGGGATCAGGCGGCGCTGCGCCGGTAGAAGGCGAGCGAGCCCGCCAGCGCCAGCAGCATGCCGCCGCAGGCGCGGTCGATCCAGCGCGTGGCCGAAATCGTCAGAAGGCGAATAGCGCGGGCGCCGATGAAGGCATAGGCCAGCATCACCAGCGTGTCCAGGCCCGCGAAGATCAACGCAATGATCAGGTACTGCGGCGCCTGCGCAGCCGTCGGGTCGATGAACTGCGGCAGCAGCGCCGAGCAGAAGATGTAGCCCTTGGGGTTGGTCACCGCCACGAGAAAGGACTTGAAGAAGATGCGCCGGCTTTCGCCCGCCGTGACCGTAGCGGCGCCATCCGCGGCCGGCAGCTGGAAACCGCCCTTGGAGCGCAGCATGCGCAGGCCCAGCCAGGCCAGGTAGACCGCGCCGACCCACTTGAGCATCGAGAACCAGAACTCCGAAGCCGCCAGCAGGGCGCCGAGGCCGAGCGCCACGGCGCCGACCAGCACGAAGTCCGACAGCACCGCGCCCAGCATGCCCGGCAGCGCCCGGCGCACGCCATGGCGCGAGCCGTTGCTCAGCGCCAGCAGCACGGTGGGGCCGGGCGTGGCGATCGCGGCGAAGGCCACGATGGCGAACAGCAGGGCGGTGGTGAGCGTCATCGTGGTGTCTCCCTCTGGATGTTCTTCAGATCTTCTTGACCAGGACCATGCTCTTGCGGTCCCAGTTGTACTTGCGCTTGCGGGCTTCGGGCAACCAGTCGGGGTTGACCTGCTGGAAGCCGCGCTTGAGGAACCAGTGCATCGTGCGCGTGGTGAGCACGAAGATGCTCTCCAGGCCCATGGACTTGGCGCGGTGCTCGATGCGCTTCAAGATGCGTTCGCCATCGCCCTGCGACTGCGAGAGCGGCGAGACGGTCAGCGCCGCCATCTCGGCCGTCTTCGCCTCGGGGTACGGGTAGAGCGCTGCGCAGCCGAAGATCACGCCGTCGTGCTCGATCACCGTGTAGTGGCCCACGTCGCGCTCGATCTCGGTGCGGTCGCGCTTGACCAGCGTGCCGTCGCGCTCGAAGGGCTCGATCAGCTGAAGGATGCCGCCGATGTCATCGACGGAGGCTTCGCGCAGGCTTTCAAGCTTTTCGTCGATCACCATGGTGCCGACGCCGTCATGCACATACACCTCGAGCAACAGCGAGCCGTCGAGCGCGAACGGCAGGATGTGGTTGCGCTCCACGCCGCCCTTGCAGGCCTTCACGCAGTGCTGCAGGTAGAAGGCGGTGTCGGTGGGTTTCTGCGCGGGCGGCAAAGAGGCGAGCAGCTTCTCGGCGGCGTCCAGCGGAAGTTCGGTGTCTATCGGGTTGTCTTCGCTCTCGGGCAGCTCGCTGTCCATGCGGATGCCCGGAATCTCGGTCAGGAAGATCAGCTTGTCGGCCTGGATCGAGATGGCCACGCTGGTGGCGACTTCTTCCATCGTGAGATTGAAGGCCTCGCCGGTGGGCGAGAAGCCGAAGGGCGACATGAGCACCATCGCGCCGAAATCCAGCGTGCGGCGGATGCCCGAGGCATCTACCTTGCGCACCAGGCCCGAATGCTTGAAGTCGACCCCGTCGACCACGCCCACGGGGCGCGCGGTGATGAAGTTGCCCGAGATCACCCGCACCGTCGAGCCGGCCATCGGCGTGTTCGGCAGGCCCTGGCTGAAGGCCGCTTCGATCTCGTAGCGCAGCTGTCCGGCGGCTTCCTGCGCGGAGTCGAGCGCCACCTCGTCGGTGATGCGGATGCCGTGCGAGTAGCGCGCCTCGTGGCCCTTGGCGGCCAGCTGTTCGTTGACCTGCGGACGGAAGCCGTGCACCAGCACGATCTTCACGCCCATGCTCTGGATCAGCGCCAGGTCTTGCGCGATGTTCTGCAGCTTGCCCGCCGCAATCGCCTCGCCCGCGAGCCCGACCACGAAAGTCTTACCGCGGTGCGTGTGGATGTAGGGCGCGACCGAGCGGAACCAGGGCACGAAGGTGAAATTGAAGACGGTGGACATGGGGCGTGATTGTGCATTCTTGGAAAGCCGTTCGTACGACTCAGGCCAATGCGCGCAGCACACAGGCGCGGCCCCGGTGGGCAGGGCCGGGCCACGCCGTGCAACAGCCGCTGCGCGCGCCGATAATCGACGGTTTGCCCGCCGCGTGCCGACGACGACTGCTTTCCCTTGACGACCACGACACCCTCCGCCCCCTTGCGCATCGAGTTCCCCGAATCGCTTCCCGTCTCCGGCAGGCGCGACGAAATCATGGCCGCCATCCAGGCGAACCAGGTCGTGATCGTCTGCGGCGAAACCGGCTCGGGCAAGACCACGCAGTTGCCCAAGATCGCGCTGGCGCTCGGCCGCGGCAAGATCAATGCCGAGCCGGGCAAGGGCCGGCTCATCGGCCACACGCAGCCACGGCGCATCGCCGCAAGCTCGGTGGCCAAGCGCATCGCCGAAGAGCTGAAGACGCCGCTGGGCGACGTGGTCGGCTTCAAGGTGCGTTTTCAGGACCGCCTGAGCCGCGACGCCTCGGTCAAGCTCATGACCGACGGCATCCTGCTCGCCGAGACGCAGACCGATCCGCTGCTCAAGGCCTACGACACGCTCATCATCGACGAGGCCCACGAGCGTTCGCTGAACATCGACTTCCTGCTGGGCTACCTGCGCGAGATTCTTCCGCGCCGGCCCGACCTGAAGGTGATCGTGACCTCTGCGACCATCGACGCCGACCGCTTCGCGCTGCACTTTGCGTCCGCCAAGGGCCCGGCGCCGATCATCTATGTCTCGGGGCGCACTTTTCCCGTCGAGCAGCGCTACCGCCCTTTCGAGGAATCGCGCGAGCACGACATCAACGACGCGATTGCCGACGGCGTCGACGAGCTCTGGCGCGATCCGCACAACGCGGGCGACATTTTGGTCTTCCTGCCCGGCGAGCGCGAGATTCGCGAGGCGGCCGACCACCTGCGCCGCCACCTGAGCCATCAGCCGCTGTTTCGCAACGCCGAGGTCATGCCGCTGTTCGCGCGGCTCTCGGGGCCAGAGCAGGACCGCATCTTCGAGAGCCACTCGGGCCGGCGCATCGTGCTCGCCACCAACGTGGCCGAAACCTCGCTGACGGTGCCGGGCACCCGCTATGTGATCGACACCGGCACAGCGCGCGTCAAGCGCTACAGCTTCCGCAGCAAGGTCGAGCAGCTGCTGGTCGAGCCGATCAGCCAGGCCGCGGCCAACCAGCGCGCGGGCCGTTGCGGCCGCGTGGCGAACGGCATCTGCATCCGGCTCTACGACGAGAAGGATTTCGACGGCCGCCCGCGCTTTACCGATCCGGAAATCCTGCGTTCATCGCTCGCGGGCGTGATCCTGCGGATGAAGTCGCTGCGGCTGGGCGACGTGGCGCAGTTCCCGTTTCTCGAAGCGCCGTCGCCGCGCGCGATCGCCGACGGCTACCAGCTGCTCAACGAACTCGGCGCGGTCGACGATGCGAACGAGCTCACCGCCACCGGCGCCGAACTCGCCAAGCTGCCGCTGGACCCCCGCGTCGGCCGGATGATTCTCGAAGCCCGCACGCGCGGCGCGCTCGAAGAAGTGCTGGTCATCGCCTCCGCCCTCAGCGTGCAGGACGTGCGCGACCGGCCGATGGAAGCGCAGCAGCAGGCCGACCAGGCGCATTCGAAGTTCGACGACGAGAAGAGCGAATTCAGCGGCTACCTGCGCCTGTGGAAATGGATCGCCGACGCACGCGGTGGTCATGGCGACACGCACAAGCTCAGCAACCGCCAATACGAGCAGTTGCTGCGCCAGAACTTCATCAACATCCGCCGCGTGCGCGAGTGGCGGGACATCCACTCGCAGTTGCTCACGGTGGTCACCGAGCACAAGTGGCGCATCAACGCGGAGCCGGCCGGCTATGAGCCGCTGCACCTGTCGATGCTCGCGGGCCTGCTGGGCAACGTCGGCTGGAAGCTCGAGGACGACGAGGCTTACCTCGGTGCGCGCGGCATCAAGTTCTACAAGCACCCGGGTGCGCATCTGAAGAAGAAGCCCGGCCGCTGGATCGTCGCGGCCGAACTGGTCGAGACCACGCGGCTCTTCGGGCGCGGGATCGCCAACATCGAGCCGCAGTGGCTCGAACAGGTGGCCGGACATCTGCTGAAGAAGCAACTGCTCGATCCGCATTGGGAAAAGAAGGGCGCGCAGGTCTCGGCATTGGAGCGCGCAACGCTCTACGGCCTCGTGGTCTACAGCGGGCGCCGCGTCGACTTCACGAAGGTCGATCCGGTCGCAGCGCGCGAGATCTTCATTCGTGAAGCGCTGGTCGCCGGCCAGTGGGAAAGCAAGTTCCCGTTCCTCACCGCCAACCGCAAGCTGGTGCGCGAGGTCGAAGGGCTGGAGCACAAGGCGCGGCGGCAGGACGTGCTGGTCGACGAAGAGCTGATCTTCGCCTTCTACGACGCGCAACTGCCCGCCGATGTGGCCAGCGGCATCACCTTCGAGAACTGGTACCGCCACGCCTCGAAGGACCAGCCGCGCCTTCTGTACCTGACGCGCGAGGAGCTGATGCGCCACCAGGCGGCCGGCATCACGACGCAATCCTTCCCGGCGACGCTGCGCCTGGGCGGCGTCGATTGCGCCGCGGCGTACCTGCACGAACCCGGCGATGCGAAGGACGGCCTTACCGTCAGCGTGCCGCTGTTCGTGCTCAACCAGGTGAGCGAGGAGCGCTGCGAGTGGCTGGTGACCGGCATGCTCAAGGACAAGATCCAGGCGCTGCTCAAGAGCCTGCCGCAACGCCCGCGCTCGCGGCTGGTGCCGCTGCCCGAGTCGGCGGCCAAACTGGCGGAGGCGCTGTCGGTGCCGGAGCTGTTCGGCACGGGCTCGCTCACCGACGTGCTGCTCAAGCGCGTGCGCGACCTGACCAGCATCGACGTCAAGCGCGCCGACTTCAAGCTCGACATGCTGCCGCCGCACATGTTCATGAACCTGCGCATCGTCGACGAGCATGGCCGTCAGCTGGGCATGGGGCGCAACCTCGGTGCGCTGAAGGCCGAGCTGGGTGCGCAGGCGCGTGGGGCGTTCCAGGCATTGGCGGGGCTCAATGTGAAAGCGTCGCCCGCGCCGAAGGTCTCGGCCGCCGATGAAGGCAAGGCGCCTGCGAAAAGTGCGGCGCCCGAGAAGGCGACACCCGCGCTGCCCGCGGGCCAGCGCTACACGGCCTGGACCTTCGGCGAGCTGCCGGAGCTGATGGAAGTGCGCCGCGGTTCGCAGTCGCTCATCGGCTTTCCCGCGCTGCGCGATGAAGGCGATGCGGTGACGATCGAGGTGTTCGACGAGCCTGCCGTGGCCGCGGCGAAGCACCGCGCCGGCCTGCGCCGCCTGTTTGCGCTGCAGCTGAAGGATGCGCTCAAGTACCTCGAGAAGAACATTCCCGACCTGCAGAAGATGGCCGTGGCCTACATGCCGCTGGGCACTTCCGAGGAGCTGCGCGCGCAGATCATCGACGTGGCGATCGACCGGGCCTTCCTGCAGGAGCCGCTGCCGACCGACGAGTTCGCTTTCAAGCGCCGGCTGGAAGAGGGGCGAGGGCGGCTCACGCTGATCGCGAACGAGGTGGCGCGCCTTGCATCGACCATCCTCGTCGAATACGCAGCCGCCGCGCGCAAGATCAAGGACACCAAGATCCAGCCCGAGGCTGTGCAGGACGCCGCGCAGCAGTTGCAGAAGCTGGTCGGCAAGCGCTTCATCGCCGATTCGCCGTGGACGCAACTGCAGCACTTTGCGCGTTACCTCAAAGCCATCGTGTTGCGCCTGGACAAGTTGCGCGCCGATCCCGCGCGCGACACCGCCAAGCTGGCCGAGCTGCGCCCGCAGGAGCAGCGCTACTGGCGGCTGGTGGCCGAGCGCAAGGGCGCGGTGGACGACCGCATGCTCGAATTCCGCTGGCTGCTCGAGGAGCTTCGCGTGAGCTTCTTCGCGCAGGAACTGCGCACGCCGCAGCCCGTGAGCGTCAAGCGGCTCGACAAGGCCTGGGCCCAGCTGCAGGCTTAAAAAAAGCCCCGCCGTTTCCGGTGGGGCCTTTCTTCATTGCGGTGTGGGCGTTGCTATATGCGGCCCATGAGCACCAGGATGATGACGATCACGACGATGAGGCCGACGCCGCCGCTCGGGCCGTAGCCCCAGGAGCGGCTGTAGCCCCAACTCGGCAACGCGCCAATCAGTATCAGGATCAGGACGATCAGCAGAATGAACGAGAGGGACATGGTTTTCTCCTGGGACGTTTGTTGTTGCGAGCTTTCATGCTCAGCGTCCCGGAACGCACGGAGCGCCGGATAGCCGCCCCTTCGGCGGTCAGGACAGTCCTACTGTGGGCGTCGGCGCTTGGCGCTTGCTTCGTCGGAGAGCAGGAAGTGCATGCCGACGGCGAACGCCAGGAACACGAGGCCCAGCCCGCCGGCGATGGTTGCGCCGCCCCAGAGGTCGAAGAAGCCATCGAGCCGGGCGTCCTTCGGATCGGCGGGGTCGAAGAACACGCCCACGGCCTCTCCCTTGTCGTAGGCGGGCGGGCTGCTGCTGCTCGATGGCGCGAACTCGACGATCTCGCCGGACGGCACCTTGAAATGCACCAACGGGCGCCATGTGTCCGAGCTGTTGCGGCGCGAACTCTCCACGCGCAGCAGTTCGACCACCTCGCCTTGCGCCCGGCTGGCCGAAGCGATGAATTTCGTGGTGTTCCGGTAGAGCGACCACGCGCCGACGAGCATCGACACGCCGACCAGGCTGAAAACGATCTTGATGACGCGCGCGGAGTTCATGCGGGCCATCCTCTCAGGGCCGCATCAAGTCGGTCAACAAGGTGCCGACGGCCGCGAGCAGCAGGCCGGCGACCAGAAAGCCAGCCGCCCCCAGCGTGGACAGCAGCGCCCGTCGCCAGGGGCGCGTGCGGAAGAAATAGACCGGAATGCCCAGCAGCGGAAAGACGCCTGCGAGCAGCGCCGAGCGGCCGGGCGGGATCACGCCGCGCGCCAAGCCCTCGGCCCGGCACCACGTGTAGCAAAGCGCCGAGATCAGGAATGCATGCGCCACGTCGAGCACGCTGTAGTCCTTGCCGCGAAGGGGCGGCATGAAGGCATCGGCCACACCCACCACAAGGAACGAGAGGCCCAGCACCAGCAGGATCCAGCGCGGCCGGTTCATCGTCATCGCGGTGCCCGGGTCCTGGCGACCGTTGTCAGAGCTTCGCGAGCCGGTCCAGCGCGGCGACGAGCGTCTCGTCCTTCTTGGCGAAGCAGAAGCGCACCACGCGCTGGTCGAAGCCGTTGCCGTAGAACGCCGACAGCGGGATGGCCGCCACGCCGATCTCGCCGGTGAGCCAGAGGCAGAAGTCGGCCTCGGAGAGATCGCTCACGGCCGAGATGTCGACGCACTGGAAATAGCTGCCTTCGCTGCGCAGCAGCCTGAAGCGCGTCTTCTCGGCCAGGCCGGCGGCGAACAGGTCGCGCTTGCGCTGGTAGAAGGCCGGCAACTCGAGGTAGGGCTTCGGCTCGGCCATGTACTGCGCAAGCGCATGCTGCATCGGCGTGTTGACGGTGAACACGTTGAACTGGTGCACCTTGCGGAACTCCGCCATCAGCGGCGCAGGCGCGGCCACGTAGCCGACCTTCCATCCGGTCACGTGATACGTCTTGCCGAAGCTGCTGACGATGAAGCTGCGCGCGGCCAGGCCCGGGAAGCGGGCCACGCTTTCGTGGCGTGCGGCGTCGAACACCATGTGCTCGTAGACCTCGTCGGCGATCACGAACACGTCGGTGGGCGCGAGCAGTTCTTCGAGCTTGCGCATCTCGGCCTCGGTCCAGACCGTGGCGCTCGGGTTGTGCGGCGTGTTGATGATGATCGCGCGGGTGCGCGGGCTCATCGCTGCAGCGATCTTGTCGAAATCGGGGCGGAAGGTGCCGGGCACGAGCGGCACGCGCACCACGCTGCCGCCGGCCAGTTCGATGTTGGGCACGTAGCTGTCGTAGCAGGGTTCCAGCACGATCACTTCGTCGCCCGGCCGCACGATGGCGAGGATGGCAGTGATGATGGCCTGCGTCGCACCCGCGGTGACGGTGATCTCGGTGGCGGCGCTGTAGCTGTGGCCGTAAAGCGCAGAGATCTTGGCGGCAATGGCGTCGCGCAGCGCCGGAATGCCCGGCATCGGCGGGTACTGGTTATGGCCCGCGGCCATGGCGGCCGTCACGTCTTCGAGCAGCTTCGGATCGCAATGGAAATCCGGAAATCCCTGCCCGAGGTTGACTGCGTTCTTCTCGGCGGCCAGCGCCGACATGACCGTGAAGATGGTGGTGCCGACGGCCGGCAGCTTGGTGGTGATTTCGGGCGTGCGTGGGGAAAGCACAGTACTCATAGTTCGTAGTCTTGTTGGTGGCCGCTCAGGGCCTTGGCGATCAGGTTGCGGTCGAGCCGGTCCGAGAGCAGCTCGGCGAACTTGAAGACGAAGTTGCGCAGGTAGGCGCTGCGCTTGAACGCGACCCGGGCAATATTCTGGCCGAACACATGGCCCATCGGACGCACCACGAGGTCGGCGTTCGACTCGTCGCGCACCGCCATCTCGGCCACGATGCCGACGCCCAGGCCCAGGCGCACGTAGGTCTTGATCACGTCGGAGTCGATCGCTTCGAGCGCGATGCGCGGCGTGAGCTTCTTCTGCGCGAAGGCGTGGTCGATGCGCGTGCGACCGGTGAACGACGGGTGATAGGTGATGATCGGCTCGAGCGCCAGGTCCTCGAGCGAGATGCGCTCCTTGGCGGCCAGCGGATGGTCCTTGGGGAGCACCAGCACGTGCTGCCATTCGTAGCAGGGCAGCGTCACGAGTTCGGCGTAGCCGTCGAGCGATTCGGTGGCGATGCCGATCTCTGCGATTTCGTCGATCACCATGCGCGCCACCTGGTCGGGCGAGCCTTGGTGCAGGCTCACGTTGACCTTCGGATAGGCCTCGCGCAGGTTGGCAACGGGCACCGGCAGCACGTAGCGCGCCTGGGTGTGGGTGGTGGCGATGGAAAGGGTGCCGCTGTCCTGCGCGCTGAACTGTTCGCCGATGCGCTTCAGGTTGCCGACCTCGCGCATGATCAGTTCGATGCTGGCAATGACATGCTGGCCCGGCTCGGTCACGCGCTTGAGGCGCTTGCCGTGGCGCGCAAAAATCTCGACGCCCAGTTCTTCCTCGAGCTCGATGATGGCTTTGGAGACACCGGGCTGCGAGGTATGAAGCGCCTTGGCCGCCTCGGTGAGGTTCAGGTTGCGCCGCACGGCCTCCTGAACAAACTTGAATTGGTGCAGATTCATATCAAATTCCGTCTTATTACGGAATTCATTATGCCTTCGCAATCTATCGAAATTGCCGAATCTTCAGGATTTGGCCGCAATTCTTGCCAGCAATTCCACCAGTTCGGGCTCTTCTCCAACGATGCGGGTGAGCGAGAAGTCGATGTCGGGCCAGGTCTTGCGCAGGGTTTGGAGCTGCAGCGGCAGGTCTTCGCGGGCATGTTTGCCCATGCCGAGGAACAGGGGAACGACGCGGACGGCCTTGGCGCCCTCGGCGATCAGGCCGGCTGCGGCCGAATGCAGGTCCGGCGTGGCGAGCTCCATGTACGCGCACACGACCTGCGCGGCAGGGTCGTCTTGCAGGAGGCGCGCGGCCACCGCCTCGATGGGCTCGCGCCAGCGCTCGTCGCGCGAACCGTGCGCCAGCAGCACGATGCCCCGCATCTGCGTTGCCATGGTCATCTTCGAAGAACCAGCCAGCTGAAGGCCGTCAACGACATCACCGAATAGATCATCCCCGGCGCCGCGGCTGTCAGCCATGGCGACCAGTTGCTGAGATTGCCGAGGTAGCCGAACACGTTGTTCAGCAAAAAGAAGCTGATGCCGATCATCACGCCGCCGAACACGTAGGTGGTGATGCCGGCCTGGCGGAAGTGCAGGTAGGCGAAGGGCAGGGCGAGCACCACCATCACCAGGCAGGACAGCGGATAGAACACCTTGCGCCAGAACTCGATTTCGTAGCGCTGCGCCGTCTGGCCGTTGGCGTCCAGGTGGCGGATGTAGTCGAACAGGTCGATGGTGCTCATGCGGTCCGGTCGAAGCAGCGCCACCGACACCATTTCGGCCGTGAGCGAGGTCTTCCAGTCCATCTGCGGAATCTTGTCCGTGGTGACGCGGGCCTTGTCGGCCGCGCTGCGCGTGTCGTAGTCCTGCTTTTCGACGTCTGCCAGGGTCCAGTGCCCGTCGAAGATGCGCGCGGACTTGGCGACCAACTGCTTGCTTACGTAGCCGTTGGCATCGAACTCGAAGATGCGCGCGTTCTGCAGCGTGCCATCGCGCGAGATCGACAGCACGTTCACCGCGTAGGAGACGTTGTCGCGCTTCTCCTTGAGCCAGGCGCCGGTGTTGCCCACCAGCGTGTAGGGGGCCTGGTATCGCGACTTGAACAGCTGGCCGGTGCGCCCCGACAGCGGCGCGATGTAATCGCCCACGGCGAAGGTGAGGATGACGAAGCCCAGGCCCAGCAGCAGCAGCGTGCGCAGCGCACGCCAGGGGCCCAGGCCGCTGGTGCGCAGGATGGTGTATTCGGAGCTTTGCGCAAGACGCGCCATCACGAAGATGCAGCCGATCAGCACGGTGATTGGCAGCAGCTCGTAGAGGTGGCTGGGAACCATCAGCGCCACGTACACCAGCGCCTGCATCGGCCCGTAAGCCAAGCTTTCGGGCTTGCCGACGGACTGCAACTCGTCGACGAAGTCGAAGAAGAAGAACAGGCTCAGGAAGCCGAGCGTCACGAAGGCCACCGCCTTCAGTGCCTCGACGTAGATCAGGCGTCTTATGGTTTTCACGAAGTGGGGTCGATCTTGGGTGGCTGTGGCTTCGGGGTCGGCAGGCCGCCGGCGATCGCGCGCGTCCTTCGCTGCCCCCAGTTGTTGTTGCGCAGCACCAGCCACGTCGTACCGATGAGGAAGACCCCGCCGTGCAGCAGGAGCAGGAAGCTGCCCATGCCGTAGCGCCCGGAGCTGACCCAGCTCTGGCCGAGGTTCAGCAGGTTGTAGTAGATGACGAAGGCGAACAGCGCGAGCAGCAGGTTGCCGCTGCGTCCCACGCGGGGATTGGCGGTGGAGACGGTCAGTGCCAGCAGCACGAAGTTGATGGCGGCCAGCAGCATGCCGATGCGCCAGCCCAGTTCGCCCAGGCTTGCGTTGCTGCGATCGCGCAAGAGCGACAGGGTGGTGCGAGCACGTACCGGTGTCGCGTCGGTGGCGGCATCCGCGCTGCCACCGGCCCGGGTGCCGTAGGTCTTGAACTCGCTGATCTTCAGGCCCGAGGTCGGCAGCAGCGGGCGCTCCAGCCGCTGGCCGTTGCTGAGCATCAGGAAGCGGTTGGGGCCCACGTCCTCGATGCGGCCGCTGCGCGCCGACGTGGTGATCTGCAGCCCGCGTTCGATGGCCCAGATGAAGACGTTGGTGGCGGTGGCGCCGTCCGGCGTGTCCTTGTCGATGAAGAAGACGCGCATCCGGCCCGACGATTCACGGAATTCGCCGGGCGTGACGCGTTCGATGTCGCTGCGCTGCTCGTACTGCTGGCGCATGCCGATGGTCTGCGAGTTGGCCCAGGGCCAGCCCACCAGCGCCATCGCGGCGATCAGGAGCAGCACCGGCCAGGCGAAGCGAAACAGCGGTTCGACGAAGTCGGTGAGTCCCCGGCCGCTGGAGAACCAGATCACCATTTCGCTGTCCCGGTACATGCGCGAGAGCGTGCCGACGATGGCGATGAAAAGGCTCAGGCTCAGGATGGTGGGCATGTAGCCCAGCACCGTGTAGGCCATCACGATGAAGACATCGGCCGGATTCACGCTGCCCTTGGACGCGAGCCCGAGGGTACGGATGAGCATCATGGTCATCACGATGGTGACCAGAACCACGAGGGTCGCTCCGAAGCTGCGGGACAGCTCCTTGCGTAGGGAAGAATGGAATAACATCGTTCGAGGAAAAAAAGGATTATGGACTTTCAACTCAAGCCCCTCACCGTCGCCCAGGCCGCAGCCGAAAAATCCGATGTCCTCATCGTGCTCGTCGGCAATGCGCCTCTCACCTCCAAGGACGCTCTTTCCGTGCTGGCCGCCAGCGCCCGAAAGGCCGGCGATCTGCCCGACAAGGCCGGCAAGCTTCTCTCACTCTACCGTCCCGACGACGTCGTGGCCCCCCGCGTCGTGCTCGCGGCCATCGGCGACGGCAAGCCCGCGTCGGTGCGCAGCGGCGTGATCGCGGCAGTCAATGCGGCCAAGGCCCATCGGCCCAAGCGGGCCGTCATCGTCTTTGCCCAGCCGGCCGACGGCGCGGCCGTGGCCTGCGCCGTCACGGCAGCTGCCGACGCCAGCTACGTCTACACGACCACCAAATCGAAGGCCGAGCCGCGCAGCATCCGCCACCTGACCATCGGCGTGGCCGATGCGACCGGCGCGAACAAGGCCTTCGACCAAGCCCGCGCCACAGTGCTGGGCATCGAGCTGGCCAAGGAGTGGGGCAACCGCCCCGCCAACCACGCCACCCCCACGCTCCTGGCCGAAGCCGCCAAGGAGCTGGCCAGGCTCCCCAACATCAAGTGCGAGGTGCTCGGGCCCAAGGAAGTCGAGAAGCTCGGCATGGGCTCGTTCGCCGCTGTGGCACAGGGTTCGGCCGAGCCGCTTCGCTTCATCGTGCTGCGCTACCAGGGCGCGCCCAAGGACCAGGCACCGGTGGTGCTGGTCGGCAAGGGCATCACCTTCGACACCGGCGGCGTCTCGCTCAAGCCCGCGGCCGAGATGGACGAGATGAAGTTCGACATGTGCGGCGCCGCGAGCGTGCTGGGCACTTTCCGCGCGCTCGGCGAGATCCAGCCGGCGATCAACGTGGTCGGCCTCGTGCCGTCGTGCGAGAACATGAACGACGGCAAGGCCTTGAAGCCCGGCGACGTGGTCACCAGCATGAGCGGGCAGACCATCGAAGTGCTCAACACCGATGCCGAAGGCCGCCTCATCCTGTGCGATGCGCTGACCTATGCCAAGCGTTTCGATCCGGCCGCGGTGATCGACATCGCGACGCTCACGGGTGCCTGCGTGGTCGCACTCGGCGGCGTGCGCAGCGGCCTTTTCGCGAGCGACGAGACGCTGGCCGCGGCGCTTCAGGCGGCTGGCGAAGAATCGGAAGACCGCTGCTGGCGCCTGCCGCTGGACGACGACTACGCCGAAGGCCTCAAGAGCAACTTCGCCGATGTGGCCAACATCGCCGGCCGTGCCGGTGGTGCCATCACCGCGGCCAAATTCCTGCAGCGCTTTGCCGATGACTATCCCTGGGCCCACCTGGACATCGCCGGCACCGCCTGGAAGAGCGGCGCGGCGAAGGGCTCGACGGGCCGGCCGGTGGGTCTCCTGGTTTCCTACCTGACGACGCGCGCAGCCGACAACGCCGCTCCCGCTTCGTCCAAAGCCAAGTCCGGGCCCACGACCTCGCCACGGAAGGCCCGGTCCCCGAAGTGACGGAAATCGGCTTTCACTTCAATGCGCCCGACAAGCTGAACTACGCTTGCCGGCTCGTTCGCAAGGCGGTGAATGCCCGCGGCCTGCGGGTGGTGGTGGTCGGCGATGCGCAGATGCTCGACGCAGTGGATGCCGCGCTCTGGCAGCTGTCGCCCGTCGACTTCGTCGCGCATTGCCGCGGCGATGCACAGGCCCACGTGGTGGCCCGCTCGCCGGTGGTCCTTTCTTCGGACGGTGCCGATGCAGCGTCGTTGCCGCACCGCGAGATGCTGGTGAACCTGGGCCTGGAAGTGCCCGCCGGTTTCGAGCGCTTCGAGCGCCTGATCGACATCGTGAGCGACGAGGCCAACGACCGGCAGATCGGCCGCTCGCGCTGGCGCCATTACGCCGACCGCGGCTACACCATCCAGCCACACGATTTCGCAAGGAGCGCTTCCTGACATGGCCAGCACGCTGCGCACGCCGCCCCGGTTCGTTCCCACGCTGACCACGGTGCTCGACATCCCGGCGGAGCCCGCGAGCCCCGAGCCGTCCGATGCACCGGCGCCACAGCCCGATACGGCCACCGCGGTCGCGTTGCCGCCCGCGGTGCAGCTCACGCAGGCGGAAATCGTCAGCCTCGAAGAGCAGCTTCTGCATCGCGTGCTGCAGCGCGTCGACCTGTCGCTGGAAGAGCGCCTGAGCGATGCGGTATCCGCCGCGGTCCAGCAGCAACTCGACGACATGGTGCCCCGGCTGCGCGGTGAAATCGAAGCTGTTCTGCGCGCGCTGGTGATCGAATCGATGGCCGCCGAGCTCTCCGAAAACACAGGGTCTACGCCAGCTTCCGGCGCATAAATCCTCGGCTAAACTGCGCCGCAGGTCGGAATGGCGTGAGGGTGCCGCTGGTCCGCGGCGCGAAACTTGCGAGTTCTGCGCGCCCGGATCACACGACCGGTTTTTATTGTTTTCAATCCAAGTTCTGGAGGTTTCCCATGCAATTGAAATGGACTGCGGTCGCACTGGCTGCACTCACGCTGGTGGCTTGCGGCAAGAAAGAAGAAGCTGCCGCACCCGCCGCTACGCCGGCACCCACGGCAGCGGCCCCCGCACCTGCAGCGCCTCCCGCCGATGCGCTGATCGTCAAGATCGGTCACGTCGGCCCGACCAGCGGTCCCATTGCCCACCTTGGCAAGGACAACGAGTTCGGCGCCAAGATGGCCATTGAAGACCTGAATGCAAAGGGCCTCAAGATCGGCGACAAGGTTGCCAAGTTCGTGCTGGTGGCCGAAGACGACGCCGGCGATCCGAAGCAGGGCACGGCTGTTGCCCAGAAGCTGGTCGACGAAAAGGTCAACGGCGTGGTCGGTCACCTGAATTCCGGCACGACCATCCCCGCTTCCAAGCTCTACAGCGACGCCGGCATCCCGCAGGTCTCGCCGTCGGCGACCAACCCCAAGTACACGCGCCAAGGCTTCAAGACCACGTTCCGCGTGGTGGCCGACGACACGCAACTGGGCGGCACGCTGGGCAAGTACGCAGTCGACACGCTCAAGGGCAAGAACATTGCCGTGATCGACGACCGCACGGCCTACGGCCAGGGCGTTGCCGAAGAATTCGAGAAGTCGGCCAAGGCCGCGGGCGCCACCATCGTGGGCCACGAGTTCACCACCGACAAGTCGACCGACTTCAACGCCATCCTGACCAAGCTGAAGGCTGCCAAGCCCGACGTGCTGTTCTTCGGCGGCATGGACGCCGTTGGCGGCCCGATGCTCAAGCAAGTCAAGCAACTCGGCCTGAACGTCAAGTTCATGGGCGGCGACGGCTTGTGCACCGGCGAGCTGCCGAAGCTGGCTGGCGATGCCATCGGTGAAGACATGGTGGTTTGCGCCGAAGCCGGCGGTGTCGACGGCGACTTCAAGCAGCCGCTGGAAGATTTCAAGGCCAAGTTCAAGACCAAGAACGGCGTCGAAGTGCAGATCTATGCACCGTACGTCTACGACGCGGTCAACGTGCTGGCTGAAGCCATGGTCAAGGCCGGTTCGTCGGAGCCGGAAAAGTACCTGCCTGAAATCGGCAAGCTGCAATACAAGGGCGTGACCGGCCCGATCGCCTTCGACGAAAAGGGCGACATCAAGAACGGCGCACTGACCTTGTTCACGTACAAGGGCGGCGTGCGCACGCAGATCGCCGTGGTGCGCTAAGCGTGTTGGCAGCCGCGCGAACCGCGCGGCTTGTCCACTCAAAAAGAAAAGGGCCTTCGGGCCCTTTTCTCATGGTGCGTTGCGGACGCAATGCCGCCGGACGTCAGAGTACGGCGAGGCCCGAGGGGCGGTCGGTGTTGCAGTACTCGATGAAGGCGTCGAGGTCGCGCGATTTGTCGAACACGGCGTCGGCCCCCAGCGCTTCACAGCGGGTTCGGATGTCCGCGGTCACGTAGTTGCTCAGCACCACGACGCGCTGGCCCGCCGAGCGAGCCTTGCAGCCGGCCAGCACACCGAGTCCGGAACCTTCCTTGAGGAACAGGTCGACGATCAGCAGCTGCCAGTCGTCGGGGTGGGCCGCCAGCCACGCCAGTGCATCCGACTCGGTCTCGGCAAAGCCGACCACATGGCCATTGACCAGATCCTCGAGTGCCGGGACCAGGTTGTCTCTGATGGTCTTGTTGTCCTCGACGAGGAACGTGATGAGGGCCATGCCTTGGTTTTGCTGTGAGAACCAATAGCGTAGCGCGCGGGATGCAGTCGCGGCGTAGGAGAAGGGAGACGGACCGCGGGAACGTGGACGGAGCGTTGTTCCTGGGCCCGTCAGTCCGAGCCGTTGGCGCGGATCTTTGCCTTGAGCTTTTCGGCCAGCGCCTGGCTTTCGTCGCGCTCGGCGGTCGCTTCGAGGCGCTTCTCGATTTCTTCGCTCAGCGCGGCATTCACCTCGGCCAGCTTCTCCGCCGACTTGGCCAGCTTCTCCTCGAGCTGGCTCGTGTGCTCGATGGCCTGCGCCACCTCGCCCACCTGAATCTCGTCAGGCAGTTCCTGCTCGAGCACTGTGCTCACCACGGCGAGGTTGTCCGACGCCCGTTGCACATCGGCGGCGACTTCTTCGCTCTTCTGAAGCGTCCTGTCGAGGGAGGTCTTGCCACGCGGCGCGGTTCGGGTCTGTCCAGCCATCGAGGCTCCTTTGCGGTTCTTGCCGGCTTGAAAGTAAAACATTTGGATCGTACCGCCAGACGAATGCATCCGTGGCGTCGATCCTAGTTGTTGCCTAGCAACGTGTCATAGGACATGCCGGAAGACAAAAAAAGCCCAAGTGCTTGTGGCGACTTGGGCTTTTTGCTGTCTGCATGTTCGTGAACGGTTACGAACAATCAATCTCTGGCGGAGCAGGCGGGATTCGAACCCGCGGAGGGCTATTAACCCTCACACGCTTTCCAGGCGTGCGACTTAAACCGCTCATCCACCGCTCCTGAGCCCACGATTATAGCAGTCGCTCAACTCGGATTCGACGGCTTGCCGGCTTGGACCATGCGCATGGCCGAGGCGATGAGCGCAGCGGTCTCGCTCATGTTGCTTGGCACGATTAGCGTAGTCTTGGAGTCGGCTGCGACCTTGCCGTAGGCATCGACCGCGCGCTCGGCCACCTTGAGCTGCACGGCCTGTTCGCCGCCGGGCTGCTGGATGGCGGCCGCCACGCGTTCGATGGCGTCTGCGGTCGCGGTGGCCACCGCGGTAATGGCGGCGGCCTCGCCCTGGGCGTTGTTGATCTGGGCCTGCTTTTCACCTTCGGAGCGGGCGATGAAGGCCTCGCGCTCACCCGTGGCGATGTTGATCTGCTCCTGGCGGCGGCCTTCCGAGGCCGCGATCAGCGCGCGCTTGCCGCGCTCGGCGGTGATCTGCGCCTGCATGGCCAGCAGGATTTCCTTCGGCGGCGTCAGGTCCTTGATTTCGTAGCGCAACACCTTCACGCCCCAGTTGAGCGCGGCCTCGTCGATCGCGGCCACCACCTGGGCGTTGATGACGTCGCGTTCCTCGAAGGTCTTGTCCAGCTCGAGCTTGCCGATCACGCTGCGCAGCGATGTTTGTGCGAGCTGCGTCACGGCCACGATGTAGTTCGACGAGCCGTAGCTCGCACGCATCGGATCGGTCACCTGGAAGTACAGGATGCCGTCGACCTGCAGCTGCGTGTTGTCCCGCGTGATACAGATCTGGCTCGGCACGTCGAGCGGGATTTCCTTCAGGCTGTGCTTGTACGCCACCCGGTCGATGAACGGGATCAGGAAGTTGGGGCCGGGCGTCATGGTGCCGTGGTACTTGCCCAGGCGCTCGCGCACCCAGGCGTTCTGCTGCGGTACGAACTTGACCGACTGGCTGATGAAGATGATCGCAATGACCAGGATGATGAGGGGGACCGAGAATTCCATGGTGCTCTTCCTTTTCTAAGCTCTTGAGTTCCGACTGACTAGATCTTGTCGACGACGAGGCGGCTGCCGATCACCTCGACGACACGGTGCTCGCCCGTCGAAGGTGCATGGCCCGCGCGCTGCACGACGGTCCATTGGGCGCCGCGGTAGCGCACGGTGGCGGTGCCATCGGCGTTCCATGCATCGACATGCACGTTCTCGCCGATGTCGAGGTTCACGTCCCGGTTGGTGCCGGCGGCCGCTGCCCGCGGGCGCTTGCGCTGGATCGAGTACCAGACCAGCACGGCACCTACGCCGATCACGGCGGCGACGATCAATTGGGTGATGGTGCCGAAGCCCAGGTGCGCCGCGATGGCTGCTGCCGCGAAGCCGGCGGCCAGCAGGAGCAGGTAGACCGTGCCCGAGAGCAGCTCGACCACGATGGCGGCGCCCGCGATCAGCCACCAGATGGTGGAATTCGCCATGTCAACTCCTCTTTTTTGCTTGTTCGATGCGCGCCATTCTGAGGCATACGGCGCCAAGCGCTTGCCCCATGTAGGGGTACTGGCCCCAGGGGCGTGCCTCATGTCGGCATCGCTCGAATGTCTTGCACCAGGCCGGCCGAATTCTTCATCTGAATTCCGTACACTTCGCGCCTCATTGCCTGTCCGGAGCCCTGCTCATGAAATTCCGCTTCCCCATCGTCATCATCGACGAGGACTTCCGCTCCGAAAACACCTCGGGCCTCGGCATTCGCGCGCTCGCGCAGGCCTTCGAAAGCGAGGGCTTCGAGGTGCTGGGCGTCACGAGCTACGGCGACCTGAGCCAGTTCGCGCAGCAGCAAAGCCGCGCCAGCGCTTTCATCCTGTCGATCGACGACGAGGAATTCACGGTCGGCCCCGACCTGGATCCGGCCGTGCTGAACCTGCGCACCTTCATCGGCGAGGTGCGGCGCAAGAACGCCGACGTGCCGATCTACATCTATGGCGAGACCAAGACCGCGCGCCACATCCCGAACGACATCCTGCGGGAGCTCCACGGCTTCATCCACATGTTCGAGGACACGCCGGAGTTCGTAGCGCGCCACATCATCCGCGAGGCCAAGAGCTATCTGGAAGGCGTGCAGCCGCCGTTCTTCAGGGCGCTGATCGACTATGCGGAAGACGGCTCGTACTCCTGGCACTGCCCGGGCCACTCGGGCGGCGTGGCGTTCCTCAAGAGCCCGGTGGGCCGCATGTTCCACCAGTTCTTCGGTGAGAACATGCTGCGCGCCGACGTCTGCAACGCGGTGGAAGAACTGGGCCAACTGCTCGACCACACCGGCCCGGTGGCGGCCAGCGAGCGCAATGCGGCGCGCATCTTCAATGCCGACCATTGCTTCTTCGTGACCAACGGCACCAGCACCAGCAACAAGATGGTGTGGCACCACACGGTGGCGCCCGACGACGTGGTGGTGGTCGACCGCAACTGCCACAAGTCGATCCTGCACGCGATCATCATGACCGGCGCGATTCCGGTGTTCATGAAGCCCACGCGCAACCACTTCGGCATCATCGGCCCGATTCCCAAGAGCGAGTTCGAGCAGAGCGCCATCAAGGCCAAGATCAAGGCCAACCCGCTCTTGGCCGACGTGGATCACGAGAAGGTCAAGCCGCGCGTGATGACGCTTACCCAGTCGACCTACGACGGCGTGATCTACAACACCGAGACCATCAAGAACATGCTCGACGGCTACGTCGATACGCTGCATTTCGATGAAGCCTGGCTCCCGCATGCCGCCTTCCACCCGTTCTACGGCGCCTATCACGCGATGGGCAAGCGCCGCGTGCGGCCGAAGGATTCGCTGGTATTCGCCACGCAGTCCACGCACAAGCTGCTCGCCGGCATCAGCCAGGCCAGCCATGTGCTGGTGCAGGACTCGCAGAATCGCGCGCTCGACCGCGACCTCTTCAACGAGGCCTACCTGATGCACTCGTCCACCAGCCCGCAGTACGCGATCATCGCGAGCTGCGACGTGGCCGCCGCCATGATGGAGCCGCCCGGCGGCACCGCGCTGGTGGAGGAAAGCATCCTCGAGGCGCTCGACTTCCGCCGGGCCATGCGCAAGGTCGAGGAAGAGTTCGGCAAGGACGAGTGGTGGTTCAAGGTCTGGGGACCCGAGAAGCTCGTCGACGAAGGCATCGGCCGCGCCGATGACTGGATCATGAAGGGCGAGAAGGACGGAAAGCCCAAGAACAAGAAAAGCCCGCGCAACTGGCACGGCTTCGGCGATTTGGCCGACGGCTTCAACATGCTCGACCCGATCAAGTCGACCATCGTGACACCCGGCCTCGACCTGGAAGGCAACTTCGCCGAGACCGGCATCCCCGCGAGCGTGGTGACCAAGTTCCTCGCCGAGCATGGCGTGATCGTGGAGAAGACCGGGCTCTACAGCTTCTTCATCATGTTCACCATCGGCATCACCAAGGGCCGCTGGAACACGCTGCTCACGGCGCTGCAGCAGTTCAAGGACGACTATGCGCGCAACCAGCCGATGTGGCGGATCCTTCCCGAGTTCTGCCAGCAGCACCCGGGCTACGAACGCCTGGGCCTGCGCGACCTGTGCCAGCACATCCACCAGCTCTACGCGCGTTACGACGTGGCGCGCCTGACGACCGAGATGTACCTGAGCGACCTCACGCCGGCCATGAAGCCCAGCGACGCATTCGCCCACATCGCACACAGGAAGACCGAGCGCGTGGAAATCGACGAGCTCGAAGGCCGCATCACGACCAGCCTGATCACGCCGTATCCGCCGGGCATTCCGCTCCTGATTCCGGGCGAAGTGTTCAACAAGAAGATCGTCGACTATCTGAGGTTCTCGCGCGAATTCAATCTGCAGTGCCCAGGCTTCGAGACCGACATCCACGGCCTCGTGGCGCGCATCGACGAGACGGGCAAGAAGCGCTACTACGCCGACTGCGTGCGCAGGGCCGGCTGATCTTGTTCAGGAGTGCGGGGCGTCTTCGCGCACCCGCATGAAACGCGCGAACCGGGGCAGGCCGCTGGCATTCGTGCCGTTGAAGCGATAGGTGACCCAGGTGCCGATGGCGGGCGGGTTCTCTCGCTCGGCATCGGTCAAGCCGCTGCCGAGTTTGAAGCGTTTGCCCTCGGGCGTTTCGACGACCAAGGCGCCGAGCCGGTTGCTGTTGCGGCCCTTGCCGGTCACGTGGCCGACCACGCGCGCCTCGGCGTCGTCGTGGGGCTTGACCTTGAGCAGGTCGTTGTTGCGCTCGCCGCGGTAGAGCGAGCCGCCGCGGTGCAGCATCAGGCCTTCGCCGCCCATCTTCACCGTCTTGTCGAGCAGGGCTTGCAGTTCGGCGTGCGTGGTGGCGCGCTCCTGCGGCACCAGGACGACCCATGGCGCATCGGTGATCGGCAGCAGCTTGCGCAGGGCCCCGAGCCGGGCGGTGAAGTCGCCGGACTGGGCCGGCATGTCGAACACCATGAAGCGCATCTCGCGCCAGGCGACGTCGTTCGGTGTCTGGCTTCGTGCGGTGGAGACTGCATGTGCAAAGCGGCCGCGGCCGGCCCACAGCTCACCGTCGAGCGGCTGCTTCGGCAGCGATGCGATGAACCATGCGGGCGCCGCGACGGGTTCGCCGCCGCGTGTCCAGAGCTGCTTGCCGTCCCAGTAGCCGCGCACGCCGTCGTATTTCTCGCTGACCCAGTAGTCGGCCAGCGACATGCCGGGCCGGTAGACGTCGGCCAGCATCAATGGAGGTGCAGCGGTGCGCGCAAGCGCCGGGGTGACCAGGGCCGCGCTCAGGACGGCGAGCAGCAGGGAACGTCGATTCAGCACGATGCGATGAAATGAACAGCGAGAAACCACCGCAAGGCGGCCGTTCGCCAAGTCCGGTGGAACTTACTCCGCCATGCCCCCGACCACGTTGCTGAAGCCGCCGTCCACATAGGTGATCTCGGCCGTCACACCGCTGGCCAGGTCGCTCAGCAGGAACGCGGCGACGTTGCCCACTTCCTCGATCGTCACGTTGCGGCGGATCGGCGAAGCGTCGGCCACGGCCGCGAGCATCTTGCCGAAGCCCTTGATGCCGCTCGCGGCCAGGGTCTTGATCGGGCCGGCGCTGATGCCGTTCACGCGCATGCCCTTCGGGCCCAGCGACGAGGCGGTGTAGCGCACCGAGGCTTCGAGCGAGGCCTTGGCCAGGCCCATGGTGTTGTAGTTGGGCAGCGCCCGCTCGGCACCCAGGTAGGTCAACGTGAGCAGGGCCGACTTGTCGTTGAGGTAGGGCAGGGCGGCCTTGGCCATGGCGGGGAAGCTGTAGGCGCTGATATCGTGCGCGATCCTGAAACCTTCGCGCGAGAGGCCGTCCAGGAAGTCGCCCGCGATGGCTTCGCGCGGGGCGAAGCCGATGCTGTGGACAAACCCGTCGAACTTGGGCCAAGCCTGGGCGAGGTCGGCGAAGAGCTTGCCGATCTGGGCGTCGTCGCCCACGTCGCAATCAAAAATCAGGCTCGAGCCGAAGTCTGCGGCATATTCGGTGATACGGTCCTTGAATCGTTCGCCGACATAACTGAAGGCGAGTTCCGCGCCTTGTTCGTGGCACGCCTTGGCGATGCCGTAAGCGATCGAGCGATTGCTCAACACACCGGTGATCAACAGTTTTTTGCCGGAAAGAAAGCCCATGAAGTTGCCTTGTGAAAATCTTGGGCAGAATTCTCGCATGCGGTTTCTCTGGGTCGGCTGGTTGTTGATGTGTGCGGTTCCCGCGTGGGCGGCGCATGGATATGCACTCTGGGACGACCTGAAGTACGGCCCCGGCTTCACCGCCTTCGACTACGTCAACCCCGACGCGCCCAAGGGCGGGGAACTGCGCCTGGTCAGCAACTTGCGCGTTTCCACCTTCGACAAGTACAACCCATTCACCATCAAGGGCTCGGCGCCGGCGTACCTCGACAGCCTGATCTTCGAGTCGCTGCTGGCCGGTTCGATGGACGAGACCGCCTCGGGCTACGGCCTGCTGGCAGAAGACGTGGCGGTCGCTCCGGACCGCCGCAGCGTCGTCTTCCGCCTGCGGCCGGAGGCGAAGTTCCACAACGGCAAGCCCGTCGAGGCGGCCGATGTGAAGCACAGCTATGACACGCTGATCGGCCCCTTCACCTCGCCGGGCTACAAGACGCTGCTGCAGGAAGTGGACGGCGCCGACGTGATCGATGCGCGCACCATCCGCTTCCGCTTCAAGACGCCGAACCGCGAACTGCCGCTCACCGTGGGAAGCTTGCCGGTCTTCAGCCGCGACTGGGGAGCCGAAAACGGCAAGGCCAAGCCCTTCGATCAGGTGGTGATGGACATCCCGATCGGCAGCGGCGCCTACAAGATCGGCCCGGTGCGCTTCGGCAAGGACATCACCTACGTGCGCGACCCCGGCTACTGGGGTCGCAACCTCGCGGTGAACCGCGGCAGCCAGAACTTCGACCGCATCACCGTCAAGATCTACAAGGACAACACGGCGCGCCTGGAGGCCCTGAAGGCCGGCGAGTTCGACATGATGAGCTTCTACTCGGCCGGCGACTGGGCACGACGGGTGACCGGCAAGCGCTTCGACACCGGCGAGCTCATCAAGCACGAGTTTCAGCACAGGAAACCCGCGGGCTTCCAGAGCTACGTGCTCAACAGCCGACGGGACAAGCTCAAGGACCCGCGCGTGCGCGAAGCACTCGGGCTGGCGCTGGACTACGAATGGATGAATCGCCAGATGTTCTACGGCGGGTACCCGCGCGTGAAGGACCTGTTCGGCAACACCGACTGCGAAGCGCAAGGGCTGCCTTCGGCAGAGGAAAGGGCCTTGCTCGAGCGCTGGCGCGGCAAGATTCCCGATGCCAGCTTCGGCCCCATGTATGTGCCGCCCACGACCGAGGGCGCAGGCCAGTCACTGCGCAACAACCTGCGCCGTGCGCGCGAGTTGCTCAAGGAGGCAGGTTGGGAATATCGCGACGGCGCGCTGCGCAACGCAAAGGGCGAGGCCATGACGCTGGAGTACCTGGACAGCAAGGAAGGCGGTGTGCGCACGGTGTCGCCGTGGGTCCGCAACCTTGAGAAGCTCGGCATTGCGCTCAATTTCTCGTCCGTCGATTTCGCGCTCTACCAGGAGCGCCTGGACCGGTTCCAGTTCGACATCACCTCCATCAATTTCGCCGGTACCAACAACCCGGGCCAGCAACTGCTCGAGATCTTCGGCAGCAAGGCCGCCAAGACGGAGAGTTCGGGCAATTACATGGGCGTGTCCACACCGGCGGTCGACGCCCTGCTCAAGGCTGTCGTCGATGCCGACACCAAGGCGGAGTTGCTGCCTGCCTGCAGGGCGCTGGACCGGGTCATCATGCACAGCCACTACCTGATTCCCCAATGGACGCTGAGCTCGCACCGTGTGGTGTACGACGACTGGCGCCTGGCTTTCAAGGCGCCGATGCCGCCGTATGCCGCCGCCGAGGGCTGGATCATGGGCACCTGGTGGGCCAAGCCCCCGAAGCCGTAGAAGAGAAGGAAACAAGGCCATGCTCTCCTATGTCCTCAAGCGGCTTCTGCTGTTCATTCCCACGCTGCTGGGCGTGCTGCTGGTCACCTTCCTCGTCATCCAGTTCGTGCCGGGAGGGCCGGTGGAGCAGTACCTGGCCGAGGCGAAGACCGCAGGCGTCGGCGGCGGGGGCGGCGGCTTCGAGTCTGGCGGTGGCTCCTACCGGGGCAATCAGGGCGTCGATCCCAAGCGCCTGGAGCAGATCAAGGCGCTGTACGGTTTCGACAAACCGCCGCACGAACGCCTGTGGCAGATGCTCGGGCAGTTCGCGCGCTTCGACCTGGGCAAGAGCTTTTTCCAGAACAAGGACGTGTGGACGCTGATCCTCGAAAAGCTGCCCGTGTCGATCAGCCTCGGGCTCTGGACCTTCTTTATCAGCTATGGCGTGGCGGTGCCGCTGGGTGTCGCCAAGGCGGTGCGCGCCGGCTCGCGCTTCGACCTCATCACCACGCTGATCGTGCTGATCGGCTATGCCATTCCGGGTTTTGTGCTGGGCGTGGCGCTGCTGGTGATCTTCGGCGGGCAGCTGCAGTGGTTTCCGCTGCGCGGGCTGACTTCCTCGAACTGGGATGAACTGAGCTGGGGCGCCCGCATCGTCGACTACCTCTGGCACATCACGTTACCGGTCACGGCCATGGTGCTCGGCAGCTTCGCGGTGACGGCGATGCTGACCAAGAATTCGTTCCTCGAGGAGATCCGCAAGCAGTACGTGCTGACGGCGCGTGCCAAAGGGCTGGGTGAACGGCAGGTGCTCTGGAAGCACGTGTTCCGCAATGCGCTCATTCCGATCATCACCGGACTGCCGGCGGCTTTTATCGGCTCCTTCTTCGCCGGGTCGCTGCTCATCGAGACGCTGTTCTCGCTCGACGGGCTGGGCCTGCTGGGCTACGAAAGCGTGATCCGGCGCGACTACCCCGTGGTGCTGGGCACGCTCTACATCTTTACGCTGATCGGCCTGGTGACCAAGCTGATCTCCGATCTCTGCTATGTCTGGGTGGACCCGCGTGTCAAATTCGACTGAGACGGCCCCGCACATCTCACCCGGGCGCCGCGCCTGGATGCGCTTCAAGCGCAACCGGCTCGGTTTCTGGAGCCTGGTGCTCTTCACGCTGATGGTGGTACTGAGCCTTTTTGCCGAAGTGCTGTCCACCGACAAACCGCTGATCGTGCGCTACCAGGGCCAGACCTATTTCCCCGTTCTGCGCGACTACTCCGAGAAGACGTTCGGCGGCGACTTCGAAACGCCGGCCGACTACCTCGACCCCTTCATCCGCGAGCGGATCACCGCGGCCGACAACTGGGCGGTCTTCGCGCCCAACACGTACGGCGCCAAGACGCTGAACTATTTCGCCAAGGCGCCGAGCCCGGCCGCCCCCTCGGCCGACAACTGGCTCGGCACCGACGATCGCGGTCGCGACCTGCTGGCCCAGCTGATCTATGGCTTTCGCGTGAGCGTGCTGTTCGCACTCGCGCTCACGGTCATCGGCACGGTGCTGGGCGTGGCGGCCGGTGCGGTGCAGGGCTACTTCGCGGGCAGGATCGACCTGGCGTTCCAGCGCTTCATCGAGATCTGGGGCTCGATGCCGGAGCTCTACCTGCTGATCATCTTCAGCGCCATCTTCAAGCCGAGCGTGACGCTGTTGCTGATCCTGCTGAGCCTGTTCGGCTGGATGGCCCTGTCCGACTACGTGCGGGCCGAGTTCCTGCGCAATCGCCAGATGGACTATGTGCGTGCCGCCCGCGCCCTGGGCGTGAGCAACCTGCAGATTATGTGGCGCCACATCCTGCCCAACAGCATGGTGCCCGTCGTCACCTTCCTGCCGTTCCGCATGAGCGCGGCAATCCTGGCGCTGACCTCGCTCGACTTTCTTGGCCTCGGGGTGCCGCCGGGCACACCGTCGCTTGGCGAGTTGCTCAACCAGGGCAAGTCGAGCATCGACGCCTGGTGGATCTCGCTCTCCACCTTCGGCGTGCTCGTCGTCACGCTCATGCTGCTGACCTTCATGGGCGACGCGCTGCGCGATGCGCTCGATCCGCGGAAGGCCGACAAGTGAGCGACATGAATCCAACAACGAATCAGCCCCTGCTCCAGGTGAAGGGGCTCCATGTCTCTTTCAGCGGCAAGGATGTGGTGCATGGCATCGACTTCCAGATCGCCGCCGGCGAAAAGCTTGCTCTGGTGGGGGAGTCGGGCTCGGGCAAGACGGTCACGGCGCTGTCGCTGCTGCGGCTGGTGCAGAACGCCGAGGTGACCGGGGTCGCGAAATTCTTCGGGGCCGAGACTTCGCCGCAGAAGGAGAAGGCACGCGACCTGCTCGCCATCCCGGAGCGCGAGCTGCGCGGCATCCGCGGCAAGGAGATCGCGATGATCTTCCAGGAGCCGATGACCGCGCTCAACGCGCTCTACAGCGTGGGCGACCAGATCGCCGAGGTGCTCGAACTGCACGAGGGGCTGTCTGCCCGCGCGGCGCAGGCGGCCGCTGTCCAACTGCTGGCCGACACCGGCATTCCCGAGCCGGCGCGGCGGGCGCGGTCGTTCCCGCACCAGCTCTCGGGCGGACAGCGCCAGCGCGCCATGATCGCCATGGCGCTCGCCTGCAAGCCGCGCCTCCTGCTGGCCGACGAGCCGACCACCGCGCTCGACGTCACCGTCCGCGCGCAAATTCTCGAGCTGCTGGCCGACCTGCAGCGCAAGTACGGCATGGCCGTGCTGCTGATCACTCACGATCTGAACCTCGTGCGCCGTTTTGCCGACCGCGTGGCAGTGATGGAGAACGGCCACATCGTCGAGCACGGCGCCGTGGCGACCGTGTTCGATGCGCCGCAGCACGCCTACACCCGCAAGCTGATCGACAGCCATCCGGAGCGCGACGTGGCGGCGGTGGCAGCGCGCGCCGACGCCGCCCCTGTGCTCGAAGCCAAGGCGCTTCGAGTGAGCTATCCGGTGCCGAAGCCTGGCTTTGCCGGCTGGTTCCGCAAGGGCGAATTCATCGCAGTGCAAGGCGCCGATTTCCGCATCGTGCCAGGCGAGACGCTGGGTGTGGTCGGCGAATCGGGCTCGGGCAAATCGACGCTGGCCCTTGCTGCGCTCGGGCTCCTGAAGCATCGGGGCGAGCTGAAGGTGGATGGCAAGGGGTGGGCGGTCGACCGCGCTTCGGACCTGGCCCTTCGCCGCAGGATGCAGGTGGTGTTCCAGGACCCGTTCTCCTCGCTTTCTCCGCGCATGACCGTCGAGCAGATCGTGGGGGAGGGGCTGCGCGTCCACGCGCCGGAACTCGACACGAAGGCGCGCCGGGCTCGCTCGCTCACCGCGCTGGCGGACGTGGGGCTGACCGAGGCGCAGTTTCCGGCGCTGCTCGACCGCTACCCGCACGAGTTCTCGGGCGGCCAGCGGCAGCGACTCGCGATCGCGCGCGCCTTGATCGTCGATCCGCAACTGCTGGTGCTCGACGAGCCGACCAGCGCGCTCGACGTGACGATCCAGAAGCAGGTGCTGGGCCTCCTGCAGCGCCTGCAGCGGGAGCGGGGGCTGAGCTATTTGTTGATCACCCATGACGTCGAGGTGATCCGCGCCATGGCGCACCAGGTCATCGTGATGAAGGATGGCGCCATCCTCGAAACCGGGTCGGTCGAGCGCGTGCTCGATGCGCCGGCGCATCCCTATACGCAGAAACTGGTGGCCGCGGCGCTGCTGGAATAGAACGAAAAGAGACGAAGAAATGTCGGTAAACAGACAGGACCGTCGCGGCGCGTGGCGCGCAGCGCTGGCCTGCATGGTCACGCTGGCGGTGGCAATGGGCCTCGGGCGCTTCGCCTTCACGCCCATGCTGCCCATCATGCTGGGCGAGGGAAAGCTGGAACTGGCCGGAGGCGGCTTGCTGGCGTCGCTCAATTACCTGGGGTATTTCCTGGGGGCGGTGAGTTGCGCGGCCATCGGGATCAAGGCGTCGAGCATGGTGCGGGGCGGGCTGGCCGCGACCGCGGCATTGCTGATCGGCATGGGCCTGCTCCATAGCTTCGCGGGCTGGGGCATCCTGCGCGCGGCCGCTGGTGTGATGAGCGCCTGGGTCTTCGTCTTTGCTTCGGGCTGGGGCCTGCGGCGGCTGGCTGAGACGAATTCGCCGACGCTGGCGGGGGTGATCTACACCGGGCCGGGCATCGGGATCGCCATGACCGGGCTGCTCGGCGGGGCGCTCGGGCGCTGGGGTTCAGAAGTCGGGTGGATCGGTCTGGGGCTGCTGGCCGTGGTGCTCATAGGGGTTATCTGGCGGGTGTTCGATGACGGCGAAGCCGCGCAGGGCGGCGGAGCGAAAGCCCCCGTGCCCGCAAGCAGCCTGACGGCATCCGGCGCGGATCGCAGCGATGCGATCTGGCTGGTCGCTCTCTACGGGCTGGCAGGTTTCGGCTACATCATCACGGCCACTTTTCTGCCGGTGATTGCGCGCCAAGCGCTGCCTGGATCGTCCTGGCCTGATTTCTTCTGGCCGCTGTTCGGCGCGGCCATCATTCCGGGCGCGCTGATCGGCGCCCGCGCACCCACTCATTGGGACAATCGGCTGCTATTGGCAGCCGCCTATGCGTTGCAGGCACTGGGCGTGGTGCTTTCCGTGGCATGGCCCACGATCGGCGGGTTCGCGTTGGGGAGCTTGCTGCTGGGCATGCCGTTCACCGCAATCACTCTTTTCGCCATGCGGGAGGCGCGCCGGTTGCGCGGCAACGCGGCGGCCGGTTTGATTGGCTACGCCACGGCGTCCTATGGGGTGGGGCAGATCATCGGCCCGTTGTTCGCGGCGCCGCTGGCCCAGCGCACCGGCTCTTTCCAGCAGCCCTTGCTGGTCGCGGCGGCGGCATTGGCGCTTGGCGCGGTGCTGTTTGCGGTGGTCTGGTCGAAATCTCGTCGTGCAATGGCGCTCTGAGCAGCAATGGCCCTTCATTTATCACACGAATAGCATATAATTCGAGGCTCACGACCAAACGGGCGGGTACCAACCGCCCGTTTTTTTTGGTCTATGCATTCTCGAACATTCGTGACGTTCACTGAGATTCGGAGATCCGTGGTGGGCGGATATCGGGACTCGGTGAATTCGGTATTTATTTAGAAGGCACTTTCGAACACGTGGCATTGCAGCAAATAGTGGAACAAACCGTGGCCGGTCTTGGCTACGACCTGGTCGAGATCGAACGCTCGGCCGGGGGATTGCTGCGCGTGACGATTGATTTGCCCTGGGTGGCCCCCACCTCCGAAGCTGTGGCTGCAGGTGTGCCGGAGCCCTTCGTGACAGTCGAAGACTGCGAGAAGGTGACGCGGCAACTGCAGTTCTCGCTCGAGGTCGATGGTGTCGACTACAAGCGGCTCGAGGTGTCCTCGCCCGGTATCGACAGGCCGTTGCGCAACGAGCAGGATTTCGAGCGTTTCGTGGGCGCGGTGATCGACATCACGCTCAAGGCGCCCATGGGCGCGGCGGCGGGCGGCCAGGTGTCTGCCACCCGCAAGAAATTTCGCGGCACGCTGGAGCGTGCTGAAAAAGCAGAAGGGGCTGATGCAGCCCCGGGCTGGCAAATCGTCTGGAGCGATGCGCCCAAGCCCAAGCCGGGTCAAAAAGTGAGCAAGAAGCGCGCGCCTGCACCTTTGCATGCGCTGGGCTTCGCATTGGACGAGCTGCGCGATGCGCGGCTCGCGCCGATTGTGGATTTCAAGGGCCGCAAGGCCAAAACCCAACCGGGTTTTTCGGATATTGACGACGGAACGAACGTTCCCGACTGACAAGAGGAGTGGTGGCATGAATCGCGAAATGTTGATGTTGGTGGATGCGATCTCGCGCGAGAAGAACGTCGAGCGTGACGTTGTCTTCGGCGCGGTCGAATCCGCACTGGCGCAAGCCACCAAGAAGCTCCACCAGGGCGATGTGGACATCCGCGTCGCCGTCGATCGCGACAGCGGCGACTACGAAACCTTCCGCCGCTGGCACGTCGTTCCCGACGAAGCCGGCCTGCAGCTGCCCGACCAGGAAATCCTCCTGTTCGAAGCCAAGGAAGAAATGTCGGACATCGAAGTCGGCGAGTACATCGAAGAAGCGGTGGACTCGGTGCCGATCGGCCGCATCGGCGCCATGGCTGCCAAGCAGGTCATCCTGCAGAAGATCCGCGACGCCGAGCGCGAGATGCTGCTCAACGACTTCATGTCGCGCGGCGACAAGATCTTCGTGGGCACCGTCAAGCGCCTGGACAAGGGTGACATCATCGTGGAGGCCGGCCGCGTCGAAGGGCGCCTGCGCCGCAGCGAGATGATCGCCAAGGAAAACCTGCGCAACGGCGACCGCGTGCGGGCCATGATCATGGAAGTCGACCTGACGCTGCGCGGCGCGCCGATCATCCTGTCGCGCTCGGCGCCCGAGTTCATGATCGAGCTGTTCCGCCAGGAAGTGCCCGAAATCGAACAGGGCCTGCTCGAAATCAAGAGCTGCGCCCGCGACCCGGGTTCGCGCGCCAAGATCGCCGTGCTCTCGCACGACAAGCGCGTCGATCCGATCGGCACCTGCGTCGGCGTGCGCGGCACCCGTGTCAATGCCGTCACGAACGAACTCGCCGGCGAGCGCGTCGACATCGTGCTGTGGAGCGAAGACCCGGCCCAATTCGTGATCGGCGCCCTGGCACCGGCCAACGTGTCCTCGATCGTGGTGGACGAAGAAAAGCACGCCATGGACGTGGTGGTCGACGAGGAAAACCTCGCCATCGCCATCGGCCGCGGCGGCCAGAACGTGCGCCTGGCTTCCGACCTCACCGGTTGGAAGATCAACATCATGGACGCCAACGAATCCGCTCAGAAGCAGGCGACCGAAACGGATGCCAGCCGCAAGCTCTTCATGGAGAAGCTCGATGTCGATGAAGAAATCGCCGACATCCTGATTGCCGAAGGCTTCAACAGCCTGGAAGAAGTCGCGTATGTGCCGATTTCCGAAATGCTCGAGATCGAAGCATTCGACGAAGACACCATCAATGAGCTGCGCTCGCGTGCCAAGGATGCGCTGCTGACCATGGAAATCGCCAAGGAAGAGGGCGTCGAGGCCCAGTCGCCGGTATCGCAGAACCTGCGCGACCTCGAAGGCCTGGACCCCGAGCTGATTCCCAAGTTGGCCGAAGCGGGTGTGAACACCCGTGACGACCTCGCCGACCTCGCGGTCGATGAACTCACCGAGATCACCGGCCACAGCGCCGATGACGCCAAAGCCCTCATCTTGAAAGCCCGCGAACATTGGTTCGCCGGCCAAGAGTGACGGTCATGGAGGCACGAAACCAATATGTCCAGTACCACTGTCGCCGAGTTCGCGAACGAGCTCAAGAAGACTCCCGAAACCTTGCTTGACCAGCTCAAGAGCGCAGGCGTGCCCAAAGCGGCACCCACCGATGCACTCACCGAGGCTGACAAGCAGCGCCTGCTTGGCTTTCTCAAAGCCAGCCACGGCACTGCAGAGCCCGAGCGCAAGAAGATCACGCTGACCAAAAAGTCGACCAGCGAGATCAAGCAGGCCGATGCCACCGGCCGCGCCCGCACCATCCAGGTGGAAGTGCGCAAGAAGCGCACCTTCATCCAGCGCGACGAAGGCCATCCGGCCGAGCCGGTGCAGCAAGCCGCCGAGGCGCCCGCCGCCGCGCCGGCCGCACCCCGCGTCGACGAGGCCGAGCTGGCCCGTCGCGAGGAAGAAGCACGTCGCCAGGCCGAACTGATCCGCCGCCAGGAAGAAGAGCTGGTCGAGAAGCGCCGCCTGCGTGAAGAAGCCGAAGCCCGCGATCGCGAGCAGGCTGAAAAGGCCGAGCGCGCCGAACAGGCCGAGCAGGAAGCTGCACGCATCGCCGCCGAGAAGAAGGCCGCTGCTGCTGCCGCTGCAACGCCGGCGAAGGAAGCCGCCAAGCCGGTCGAAGCGCCTGCTGCAGTTGCTGCGGCCGCTGCTGCTGCCGCTGCCGAACAGCAAGCCGCCGACACCAAGCTGGCCGCACAGACTGCCGCCACGCAAGCCAAGGAAGACGCAAAGGCCAAGGCCGCCGCCGAATCGAAGGCCCGTGCCGATGAGGAAGCCGCCCGCGCCAAGGACCTGGACGAGCGTCGCCGCAAGGCCCTCGCCGAGGCCGAAGCCATCCGCGCCATGATGAATGCACCGGCCCGCGTGCTGGTGCCGCACAAGGCGCCAGAGAAGCCGCAGCCCGAAAAGGCCGCGGTCAAGGGCACGCTGCACAAGCCGGCCACGCCCGCTGCGCGTCCCGGCGCGCCAGCCGCCCCGGGTGCTGCCGCGGCCCCTGGCGCCGCCGGTGCCGGCAAGGAAGTCAAGTCGGCCAAGCTCTCGTCGAGCTGGGCTGGCGATCCTGCCAAGAAGAAGGAAATCAAGACCCGCGGCGATGCCAGCGGTGGTGTCGGCCGCGGCAACTGGCGCGGAGGCCCGCGCGGCCGTCGCGGCAACGATCGCGGTGGTCACGAGGAGCACGCACCGGCCGCACCGGTCGAGGCGCGCATCCTGGAAGTGCACGTGCCGGAAACCATCACGGTGGCCGAACTCGCGCACAAGATGGCCGTCAAGGCCGGCGAAGTCATCAAGCAATTGATGAAGCTGGGCCAGATGGCGACCATCAACCAGTCGCTGGACCAGGACACCGCCATGATCCTGGTGGAGGAAATGGGTCACAACGCGGTGGTTGCCGCGCTGGACGATCCGGAAGCCTTCACCGACGAGGACGTGTCGGCGCAAACGGCAGAAGCCCTGCCGCGCGCCCCGGTCGTGACCGTCATGGGTCACGTCGACCACGGCAAGACCTCGCTGCTCGACTACATCCGCCGCGCCAAGGTCGCAGCGGGCGAAGCCGGCGGCATCACGCAGCACATCGGTGCCTACCACGTCGAAACCGAACGCGGCATGGTGTCGTTCCTCGACACCCCGGGTCACGAGGCGTTCACCGCCATGCGTGCCCGCGGTGCGCAGGCCACCGACATCGTGATCCTGGTGGTGGCGGCCGACGACGGCGTCATGCCCCAGACCAAGGAAGCCATCAAGCACGCGAAGGCGGCCGGTGTGCCGATCGTGGTTGCGATCAACAAGGTGGACAAGCCCGACGCCAACCTGGACCGCGTGAAGCAGGAACTGGTGGCCGAAGAGGTCGTGCCTGAAGAGTACGGCGGCGACGTGCCGTTCGTGCCGGTGTCGGCCAAGACCGGCCAGGGCATCGACGATCTGCTCGAGCAGGTCCTGCTGCAGGCTGAAGTGCTGGAACTCAAGGCGCCGGTGGATGCCGCCGCCAAGGGCCTGGTCATCGAAGCGCAGCTCGACAAGGGCCGCGGCCCGGTTGCGACGGTGCTCATTCAGTCCGGCACGCTCAAGGCGGGCGACGTGGTGCTGGCCGGTTCCACTTATGGCCGCGTGCGCGCCATGCTGGACGAAAACGGCAAGACCATCAAGACCGCGGGTCCGTCGATCCCGGTCGAGATCCAGGGCCTGACCGAAGTGCCGCAAGCGGGCGACGAGTTCATGGTGATGGCCGACGAGCGCCGTGCGCGCGAAATCGCCACCTACCGTGCTGGCAAGTTCCGCAACACGAAGCTGGCGAAGGCCCAGGCCGCGAACCTGCAGAACATGTTCACCGACCTCTCGGCCGGCGAAGTGCAGACGCTGCGGATCATCATCAAGGCCGACGTGCAGGGCTCGCAGGAAGCGCTGGCCCAGTCGCTGCTCAAGCTGGCGACCGAAGAGGTCAAGGTGCAGATGGTGTACGCCGGCGTCGGCGGCATCAGCGAAAGCGACATCAACCTCGCCATCGCCTCGAAGGCCATCGTGATCGGTTTCAACGTGCGTGCCGATTCCGGTGCGCGCAAGCTGGCCGAGAACAACGGCGTGCAACTGAACTACTACAGCATCATTTACGACGCCGTGGACGAGATCAAGGTTGCGATGTCGGGCATGCTGGCTCCGGAGCGCCGCGAAGAGATCATCGGCTCGGCCGAGATCCGCACGGTGTTCGTGGCTTCGAAGATCGGTACGGTCGCAGGTTCGTACATCACCTCGGGCTCGGTCAACCGCAGTGCGCATTTCCGCCTGCTGCGCGACAACGTGGTGATCTACACCGGCGAAGTCGACTCGATCAAGCGCATGAAGGACGATGTCCGCGAAGTCCGCGAAGGTTTTGAGTGCGGTATCAAGCTCAAGAACTACAACGACATCAAAGAGGGCGATCAGCTCGAATTCTTTGAAATCAAGGAAATCGCCCGGACGCTGTAAGCGTTCGATGCGAGAGCGTTCATGCCCAAAAGAAAAGCAGCAGCCCCCAACCGCGCGTTCAAGGTCGCCGATCAGATCCAGCGGGATCTGACGGAGTTGATCGCGCGCGAGTTGAAGGACCCGCGCGTGGGCATGGTCACGGTCCAGGCGGTCGAGGTCACGCCCGACTATGCGCACGCGAAGATCTACTTCAGCATGCTCACGGGCGACGTCGAAGAGACCACTGCAGCGCTCAACCAGGCCGCGGGGTTCCTCCGCAACGGCCTGTTCAAGCGCCTCCATATCCACACCGTGCCGACGCTGCACTTCCTGTTCGACCGCACCACCGAGCGTGCGGCCGACATGAACGCGCTCATCGCGCAAGCCGTCGCTTCCCGCTCGAAAGACGAATAGCGATGAATGCGCCACGCACAAGGGTGCAGCGGCGCCCTGTGCATGGGGTGTTGTTGCTCGACAAACCGCTGGGACTCTCCAGCAACCAGGCCTTGCAGAAGGCCAAGTGGTTGCTGCGCGCCGAAAAGGCGGGCCATACCGGCACGCTCGATCCGCTGGCCACCGGCGTGCTGCCGCTGTGCTTTGGCGCGGCCACCAAGTTCAGCCAACTGCACCTGGACGCAGACAAGACCTACGAAGCCACGGCACGCCTGGGCATCAAGACCTCGACCGGCGATGCCGAGGGCGAGGTGATTGCCGAGCGCCCGGTACATGTCACCGCCGAAGACCTGGCCCGCGCCGAGGCGCAGTTCACCGGCCCGATCCGGCAGGTTCCGCCGATGCACAGCGCCCTCAAGAAGGACGGCAAGGCGCTCTATGAATACGCCCGTGAAGGCATCGAGATTGAACGCGCACCGCGCGACGTGGTGATCCACGCCTTGAAGGTCACACAGGCCGCCTCCGAATCTGCGGGCAACGCGATCCGCATCGTGGCCTCCGTGAGCAAGGGCACCTACATCCGTACGCTGGGCGAAGACATCGGCGAGGCGCTGGGCTGCGGCGCGCACCTCACGTCGCTGCGCCGCACGGCCACCGGCGGTTTCGGCGTGGCGCAGTGCATCACGCTCGAGGCGCTCGAGGCCATGGACGAGGAAGAGCGGCTGGCGCAGTTGTTGCCTGCCGAGTCCCTGGTCGAAGGCCACACGATCGTCACGCTCGGCAGCGAAGATGCGGGGCGCTTTTTGTCCGGCCTGCGCCGCCGTGGAACCTGGCCCGACGCCGACCACGTGGCGGTATTCGGCGACACGCCGCCAGCCTTTCTGGGCACGGCGCACATCGCTGCCAGTGAACTGATTCCGGGGCGCTTGCTGAACCCCATCGAAATTCAGCAAATTCTTTTGAACGCACAACAGACAGAAGCGACACCATGAGTACCAAGCAAATCCGCAATATCGCCATCATTGCCCACGTGGACCATGGCAAGACCACCATGGTCGACCAGCTGCTGCGCCAGTCGGGCACCTTCGCCGAGCACGAGAAGGTCGTCGACACGGTGATGGACAACAACGCCATCGAAAAGGAACGTGGCATCACGATCCTGGCGAAGAACTGCGCCGTGACCTGGGAAGGCACGCACATCAACATCGTCGACACCCCGGGCCACGCGGACTTCGGCGGCGAAGTGGAACGCGCGCTGTCGATGGTCGACGGCGTGGTGCTGCTGATCGACGCGCAGGAAGGCCCGATGCCGCAGACGCGCTTCGTGACCAAGAAGGCGCTGGCCCTGGGCCTGAAGCCGATCCTGGTCGTGAACAAGGTCGACAAGCCCGGCGCGAACCCCGACAAGGTGGTCAATGCCGCCTTCGACCTGTTCGACAAGCTCGGCGCGACCGACGAACAGCTCGACTTCCCCGTGGTGTACGCCTCGGGCATCAACGGCTGGTCGTCGCTCGAAGAAGGCGCGCCCGGCGAGCAGTGGGGTCCCGACATGTCGGCCCTGTTCAACACCATCCTGAAGCACGTGCCGGCACAGAAGGGCGACCCTGCAGCGCCGCTGCAGCTGCAGATTTCCGCGCTCGACTTCTCGACCTTCGTCGGCCGCATCGGCGTAGGCCGCATCAGCCAGGGCACGCTGCGTCCGATGATGGACGTGGTGGTCATGGAAGGTCCGGACGGCAAGGCCGTCAAGGGCCGCGTCAACCAGGTGCTGACCTTCCAGGGCCTGGAACGCGTGCAGACCACGGAAGCCGGTCCCGGCGAGATCGTGCTGATCAACGGCGTGGCCGACATCGGCATCGGCGTGACCATTACCGACCCCGCCAATCCAGCGCCGCTGCCCATGCTCAAGGTCGACGAACCGACCCTGACCATGAACTTCTGCGTCAACACCAGCCCGCTGGCCGGCCGCGAAGGCAAGTACATCACCAGCCGCCAGATCTGGGACCGCCTGCAAAAGGAGCTGCAGCACAACGTGGCCCTGCGCGTGAAGGAAACCGACGAAGAAGGCATCTTCGAAGTCATGGGCCGCGGCGAACTGCACCTGACCATCCTCCTGGAAAACATGCGTCGCGAAGGCTATGAACTGGCCGTGTCGAAGCCGCGCGTGGTGTTCCGCACGGTTAACGGCGAGAAGCACGAGCCCATCGAACTGGTGACGGCCGACATCGAAGACCAGCACCAGGGCGGCGTGATGCAGGCCCTGGGCGAGCGCAAGGGCGAACTGGTCAACATGGAACCGGACGGCCGCGGCCGCGTGCGCCTGGAATACCGCATTCCGGCGCGGGGCCTCATCGGCTTCACCAACGAATTCCTGAACCTGACGCGCGGCTCCGGCCTCATCAGCAACATCTTCGACAGCTACGAAGCGCACAAGGGCGACATCGGCAGCCGCAAGAATGGCGTGCTGATCTCGATGGACGACGGTGAAATCTTCACCTACGCCCTGGGCAAGCTGGACGACCGCGGCCGCATGTTCGTCAAGGCGAACGACCCGGTGTACGAAGGCATGATCGTCGGCATCCACAGCCGCGACAACGACCTGGTGGTGAACGCCACGCGCACCAAGCAGCTGACCAACTTCCGCGTCTCGGGCAAGGAAGATGCGATCAAGATCACGCCGCCGATCGACCTCACGCTCGAATACGGCGTGGAGTTCATCGAGGACGACGAGCTCGTCGAAATCACGCCCAAGAGCGTGCGCCTTCGCAAGCGCCACCTCAAGGAACACGAGCGCAAGCGCGCCGGCCGCGACACGCAAGCCGCCTGACCCCCTGAGGGTTCCATGCGCCTGACGCACGGCGGGGCAGTGTGGCTGATGGTCGTCGTGACCCTGATGTGGGGCACGGCGGGCGTCGTCACACGCCACCTTGCACAGGCGCACAGTTTCGAGATCACCTTCTGGCGCAGCCTCTTCACGATGCTGGCGCTGCTGGTGATCTTGCCGCTTTGGCGAGGGCGCGCGGTGTTCTCGCAACTGCGCAGTGGCGGCCGCGAACTCTGGATATCGGGCGTCTGCTGGGCCGTGATGTTCACGGCCTTCATGGTGGCGCTCACGATGGCCTCGACGGCGAGCGTGCTGGTCACGATGTCGCTCGGGCCGCTGCTCACCGCGCTCGCCGCGCGCATCTTCATCGGTCACCGCCTGCCTGCGCGCACCTGGGTGGCCATCGTGGTCGCCGGGCTGGGCATCGGCTGGATGTACGGCACGCAGCTGATGCAGGGCGGGGCGGGCGGTTCGCTGCTCGGAACGCTCGTTGCGCTGTGCGTGCCGATTGCCGGGGCCACCAACTGGACCGTCGTGCAGCACGCCCATGCCAAGGGGCATGACATCGACCTCGTGCCCGCCGTGCTCATCGGCGCGGTGCTCACTGCCTTGTTCACCTTGCCGTTCGCGCTGCCATTCCAGGCGAGTGCGCGCGACCTGGGTTTGCTGGCCTTCCTGGGCGTGTTCCAGCTCGCGATTCCGTGCGTGCTGTCGGTGCTTTGCGCCCAGGTGCTGAAAGCGCCCGAGGTCGCCTTGCTGGCGCTGCTCGAAGTGATCTTCGGCATCGCGCTGGCCTGGATCGGGGCGGGCGAGGAGCCCGCCGCCAGCGTGCTGACCGGCGGGGCGCTGGTGATCGGCGCGCTGGTGTTCAACGAACTGCTGGCGCTGCGTGGGCGCCGCACGGCGGTGGCCGACAACGCATTGCCGGGCGCGCACTAGGTACCGAAGACCTACTCGGGCGCCGCAACGGCGTCTGTCACGCCCAGGCCGATCAGCCGGGCTTCCGTCACTGCCCGGGTAAAGCGCTTCGCAAAGTCGTCGCTCATGCGCCAGTTGCCGTTGTCCTGCACGAACGTGAATTCGCCGGTCAGCGGCAGCGACTGCGTGCGGCCGATGGTGGCTAGCAGGCTGTCGTTGTATTCGACGACCAGCGGACAGACGCGGCTCGCGCCGTCTTCATGCACGCGGCAGGGGCCGGTGGGCTCGAAGTCGGCAATCTCGCGCTCGCGGTCGGCGTCGGTGACCACGAGGCCGGTGGTGGACCGCTGGCGCGCGCGTTGACGTTCGAGCTGGCGTTGGAGCATTGCCGCGGCGGGCGAGCTCGACTGCAGGGCGGTCACGCCGTCGCGGAAGGCCTTCTCCGCCGCCGCACGCCCGATGGGCTCGGCGTTGTAGAGCGGCTTGCCTTTGGTATCCAGATTGCCGAAGCGAGCCTCCACGATGACCGGGTCGGCGCCACGCACCGTCATCTCGTCGCCATCGTTGTCGTTCTTGGCGGAGGCCGGGCCGATCGTGTATGCGATCGACCTGGTCTCGTCGCCCCGGGTCATCGTCGCCATGCAGCCGCGAATGCGCTCGTCCTTGCGGTAGCCGACTTCGCGCAGTCCGCTCAGCGTCGGGATGCCGACCTCGCGCAGGCCCTGGGTGCGCGCGTCGATCGATACGCGGAGCATCAGCCCCTGCAACGTCTTGCGCGTGGCGTCGGTGTTGCAGGCCGGCACGCCTGCAGGCGTGAAGAGGTACCAGCCCAGTCCACCGACGATCGCCAGCGTGACCAACCCGGAGGTCCATGCACCCCGGCGGCGCTTGCCTTGGGCGGTGGCCCGCCACGCGCCGACTGCCTTTTCGTCGGCCGCGATCTCTTCTTGCGCCTCGGCCACGATGCGGGCCCGGTCCGCCGCCATGGCAAAGGCCGGCTCGGCCGCGACCTCGGCGCGCGTGGCCTCGAACAATTCTTTATCGAGGGGGCCCTCGATCACCATCCAGGCCAGCGTGGCGGCCGGTGCGGCGGGCACGCTGCCAACCAGCGGCGTTTCCTCGAGCGCCATGTCACGCGTCTCGGCATCGACGAGGCCGTTGTTGAAGAGCGCATTCACCGCCTCGTGCGTGATGCCGCGGTCGCCGAGCTCCACGAATTCCTCGGCGTCGTAGGCGACCTCGGCCGCATCGTCGGCGGTTGCGAGGGGCGGCGAAGCCTCCTCCAGCCTTTCGACAGCAGCGTCGATTTCTTCCTGGGTGACCAGGCCCTTCACGCACATCCAGGCCAGTGCATGTGCGGGGCCGGGAATCGGCGGGAGCGTGGCGGTCTCGGGATGGGCGAGCACCGCGTCGTGCTGTGCGTCGGTGATCAGGCCGCAGGAGAGAAGGGCGAGGAACGCATCCGGATTCGCAGCTGCAGTATTCATGCGGCGATTCTGCCGTGGCGCACGCGCCAACAAAAAAGGCCCCGGCGTGAGCCGGAGCCTTTGCGATCAGGTGACCACCGCGCCGATCAGGGGCGGGCGATCTTCCAGTTGCCGCCCACGCCGTCACCGGTCTTGTCGCCAGCCTTCACGTCCTTGGCCCAGTAGTACAGCGGCCAGCCCTTGTAGGCCCATTGGCGCTTGCCGTCTTCGCGAATGATGATGGTGTAGCCACCGATGGGCTTGGCGGTTTCGGCCACGGGGAGCGGCGGCCAGTTGGTCGCGCACTGGGCGTTGCAGGCGGAGGTGCCGGCGCCGGCCGTGTCCTTGGTGAAGGTATAGAGCGTCATGCCGTTCGGTCCGACCAGCACGCCGTCGGCAGTGCGGGTGGGGGTGTCGGGCGCGCTGGCGGTCTTGTTGGACATGCCGCCGCAGCCGGCGAGCAGGGCCGCCGCGAGGATCGAGGCGCTGAGCAATTTCATGCAGTTTCTCCTTCAGTTGAAAAATCGCGAAAACAGGCAGGTGGTTGCGCGAGCCGGCAGTTTATGCCGGGCTCACGACAAATCGCGGTAGGCAAGGGTCGCGAGTTTCAGCAAAACGTCACGCGGCAGCCCGCCGACGGGCAAAAAAGAACTAGCGGCTGCGGCTCTTCATCGCCCGCTCGACCTCGCGCTTGCCTTCGCGGTCCTTGATGGTGTCGCGCTTGTCGTGCTCGGCCTTGCCCTTGGCCAGCGCAATGTCGCATTTGACCTTGCCGGCCTTCCAGTGCAGGTTGAGCGGCACCAGCGTGTAGCCCTTTTGCTCGACCTTGCCGACCAGCCGGCGGATCTCTTCCTTGTGCAGCAGCAGCTTCTTGGTGCGGATGGAATCGGGGTTGACGTGCGTCGAAGCGCTCTTGAGCGGGTTGATCTGCAGGCCCACGACGTACAGCTCGCCGTCGCGGATCACCACGTAGCCGTCGGTGAGCTGCACCTTGCCTTCGCGCAGCGACTTGACTTCCCAGCCTTCGAGCACCATGCCGGCCTCGAAGCGTTCTTCGAAGAAATAGTTGTACGCGGCCTTCTTGTTGTCGGCGATGCGGGAAGAGGTATCTTGTTTCTTTGTGGCCATGGCTCGGAAAGGTGGGGGCGCATGGCTTCAATACAATCCGTCGCGCACGCTGCACCGATTCTATGAAAACAGTCAACAAGTCCGTCCTCATCTGGTACAGCGCCGAAGAGATGTACGCGCTCGTCACCGATGTGGCGAAGTATCCGCAGTTCCTTCCGTGGTGCGACCAGGCCCGGATCCTCGAAGAGGACGAAGCCGGCATGACTGCCGAAGTCGGCCTCGCTTTCGCCGGTCTGCGCCAGAGCTTTACCACTCGCAACACCCATGTGCCGGGCCGTGAAGTGCAACTGAAACTGGTCGACGGCCCCTTCTCCAACCTCGACGGCAGCTGGAAGTTCGTGCCCGTGGGCGAACAGGGCGAACGCGCCTGCCGCGTCGAGCTGCACATGAGCTACGGCTTCAGCAACTTCGCCTTGCAGGCGCTTGTCGGGCCCGTGTTCGACACCATCGCATCGAGCCTGGTCGAAGCCTTCGTCAAGCGCGCCGAGCAGGTCTACGGCAGCCCTTGATGATCGAGGTCACGCTGAGCTGCTCGCCCGCGGCGCGCGAGGTGTTCGAGCAGGTCTTGCGCGTTGAACCCGAGACCACCGTGCTCGGTGCGGTGCTGGCCAGCGATCTGGCGAAGTCTTTTCCAGACCTGGACTGGCGGCATGCCATGACCCCGGGGATCTGGGGCAGGGCGGTCGAATGGGAGCAGGCGCTGAAGGACGGCGATCGCGTCGAACTCTGTCGCCCACTCACGGTGGACCCGAAGGTGGCGCGCCGCGAGCGTTTCCAGCGCCAGGGCGCGCGGGGCACGGGCCTCTTCGCCAACCGCCGCAAGGGCGGCAAGGCCGGCTACTGACGCCGCTGGTTTACTTGCAGTCGCTGTCGATGACCGACTGAACGCGCTTCTGCTCGGCGGCCCGGGCGGTGTCGTCCATGATCTCGCGCTCGCCCTTTGAATTCACCTTTGCAATGCGGATACCGCTGTCGAACGTGGCCTTGCCTTCGCGGGCGCGGGCGCAGTTGTCGGCCTTGGCCTTGGCGACCTTTGCCTCTTCGGCAGCGCGCTTGGCCTTCTCCTCGGCCTCGGCCTTCTTGGTTTTCTCCTCGAGTTCCTTGTCGACGCCGCTCGGCTTGGGCGCGGCGGCGGTATCGCGCGCCTTGGGCGCTGCCGCTTCGGTGCCGTCGGCTGCGGGAGCGTCCGTCATGCCGGTGGCCGACCGCGGCGGCGGCGTGCCCGAACGGCGCAGGATGTTCTTCTCGGGAACATCGGGCGGCGGCGCCTGGTCGCTGAAGACCTTCTTGCCGTTCTTGTCGATCCATTGCCATTGCGCGTTCGCAGAAAGCGGCAGCGCCACGACACATCCAACCAGCAGCCAGTGCATGAATTTCATCCCCGAAGTTTAGCCTCGCCTTACTTCTTGCAACATCCTCATTCGATGCTTTTGCAACGATCCGCTAAAGCCCGGGCCGGCGAACGGTTCAGGAGCCTCGTTACAATCCGTCTTTTGGAGCTTCACCCATGCGCCTTCTCGGCAAAGCGCTCACCTTCGACGACGTGTTGTTGGTGCCAGCGTTCTCCCAGGTCCTGCCCAAGGACACCTCCCTCGCCACTAAACTTTCCCGCAACATCACGCTGAACCTGCCGCTCGTCTCGGCGGCCATGGACACCGTGACTGAAGCCCGCCTTGCGATCGCCATCGCGCAGGAGGGCGGCATGGGGATCGTGCACAAGAACCTCACCGCGCAACAGCAGGCCGCCGAAGTGGCCCGCGTGAAGCGCTACGAATCGGGCGTGTTGCGCGACCCCGTGGTGATCACGCCGACGCATTCGGTGCGCCAGGTGATGGCGCTCTCCGACCAGCTCGGCATCTCCGGCTTTCCGGTGATCGACGGCGGCAAGGTGGTCGGCATCGTGACGGGGCGCGACCTGCGCTTCGAAACCCGCTACGACGTGCCCGTCAGCGAAATCATGACGCAGCGCGACAAGCTCATCACCGTGCCCGACGGCACCACGCTGGCCGATGCCAAGGCGTTGCTCAACAAGTACAAGCTCGAGCGGCTCCTGGTCATCAACGGCGACTGGGAGCTCAAGGGCCTGATCACCGTCAAGGACATCACCAAGCAGACCAGCTTCCCCAACGCCGCTCGCGACGCCAATGGCCGCCTGCGCGTGGGTGCGGCGGTCGGCGTGGGCGACGGCACCGAAGAGCGTGTCGAAGCCCTGGTGAAGGCCGGCGTCGATGCCATCGTGGTCGACACCGCCCACGGCCACAGCGCCGGCGTGATCGAGCGCGTGCGCTGGGTCAAGCGCAACTATCCGCAGGTCGATGTCATCGGCGGCAACATCGCCACCGGCGATGCGGCGCGTGCGCTGGCCGATGTCGGCGCCGATGCGGTCAAGGTCGGCATCGGTCCGGGCTCCATCTGCACCACCCGCATCGTGGCGGGCGTGGGCGTGCCGCAGATCATGGCGGTCGACAGCGTCGCCACCGCGCTGCAAGGGACGGGCATTCCGCTGATCTCCGATGGCGGCGTGCGCTACTCGGGCGACATCGCCAAGGCCATTGCCGCCGGTGCCAGCACCGTGATGATGGGCAGCATGTTCGCCGGCACCGAAGAAGCACCCGGCGAAATCGTGCTGTACCAGGGCCGCAGCTACAAGAGCTACCGCGGCATGGGCTCCATCGGTGCGATGCAGCAGGGCAGTGCCGACCGGTACTTCCAGGAATCGACCACCGGCAACCCCAACACCGACAAGCTGGTGCCCGAAGGCATCGAGGGCCGCGTGCCCTACAAGGGGTCGATCGTCTCCATCGTCTACCAGATGGCTGGCGGCGTGCGTGCCAGCATGGGCTACTGCGGCTGCGCCACCATCGCGGACATGCAGAACAAGGCCGAGTTCGTCGAGATCACCACGGCCGGCATCCGTGAGAGCCACGTGCACGACGTGCAGATCACGAAGGAAGCCCCGAACTACCGGGCTGAGTAAGGCCAATCTGGCCAGACCTTGAAAGTCAGGCCAGACTGGGTTTAAAATTTGGGCCAGATTCAATTTTTCTGGCCCAAATGCAATCCATCGGCATCGCTGAAGCCAAGAACAACTTCTCGGCCCTGATCGACTCGGTCGAAAAGGGCGAGGAGGTTCGCATCACCCGCCACGGCAAGGAAGTCGTGCGCATGCTGCCGGTGCGCCGCAAGCCCGTCATTACCGACGAGCAGATCCAGCGCGAACTCGGCCAGATCGACGCGCTGCACGCCACCATCCAGCCGGGCCTTTCCCTTCGCGCACTGCTCGACGAAGGACGCCAATCGTGACAGCCTTCGTCATGGACGCCTCCGTCACCGCCGCCTGGCTCCTGCCCGACCAGGCCAGCGACCACACCCGCAAGCTCTACGCCGCCATACGCCGCGACGAGGTCGAGCCGCAGGCGCCCAACGCATGGCAATGGGAGTGCGCCAACATCCTCGCAAACGGCGTGCGCAGCGGGCGCATTCCCACGTCCGCGGTCGAAGGGCTGTGGAGCGTGCTCGATGCCATCCGCCATCGCGTCGAACTGCATGAACTCGCACCCGCGCAGCACAAGGCCGTGCTCGCGGTGGCCATCGACGCCGGCCTCTCGATTTATGACGCGGGCTATCTCTGGCTCGCCAAGTCGCTCAATCTCCCGCTCGCCACTTTCGACGAGCACCTCATCCAGGCAGCGCCCCAGGCGGGCGTGAAGCTGTTCGACATTTCAACGCTCTGAGTCCTCTCGCCATGCAACACGACAAGATCCTCATCCTCGATTTCGGCTCGCAAGTCACGCAGCTCATCGCACGCCGCGTGCGCGAGGCGCATGTGCTGAGCGAAGTGCATCCCTGCGACGTCACCGACGAATGGGTGCGCGAATACGCCGCCGACGGCCACCTGAAGGGCGTGATCCTCTCGGGCAGCCACGCCAGCGTCTACGAAGAAACCACCGACAAGGCCCCGCAGGCCGTGTTCGACCTCGGCGTGCCGGTGCTCGGCATCTGCTACGGCATGCAGACCATGGCGCACCAGTTGGGCGGCAAGGTCGAAGGCGGCCACAAGCGCGAGTTCGGTTTCGCAGCCGTGCGCGCCCATGGCCACACCGCACTGCTCAAGGACATCGCCGACTTCACCACGCCCGAAGGCCACGGCATGCTCAACGTGTGGATGAGCCACGGCGACAAGGTCACCGAGCTGCCACCAGGCTTCAAGCTCATGGCGAGCACCGACAGCTGCCCCATCGCCGGCATGGCCGACGAGGCGCGCCGCTACTACGCGCTGCAGTTCCACCCCGAAGTCACGCACACGGTACAGGGCAAGGCCATCATCGAGCGCTTCGTGCTCGGCATCTGCGAAGCGAAGCCCGATTGGGTCATGCGCGATCACATCGCCGAAGCCGTGCAGAAGATCCGCGAGCAGGTGGGCGATGAAGAAGTCATCCTCGGCCTCTCGGGCGGTGTGGATTCGAGCGTGGCGGCAGCGCTCATCCACCGCGCCATCGGCGACCAGCTGACCTGCGTGTTCGTCGACCACGGCCTCTTGCGCCTGAACGAAGGCGACATGGTCATGGAGATGTTCGAAGGCAAGCTGCACGCGAAGGTGATTCGCGTGGATGCGAGCGATCTGTTCCTCGGCAAGCTCGCCGGCGTGAGCGAACCCGAAGCCAAGCGCAAGATCATCGGTGGCGAGTTCGTCACGGTGTTCAAACAAGAGGCCGCCAAGCTCAAGGCCGGCGACGGCGGCCACAAGGGCGCGACCTTCCTGGCGCAAGGCACGATCTATCCCGACGTCATCGAGTCGGGCGGCGCCAAGAGCAAGAAGGCCGTCACCATCAAGAGCCACCACAACGTCGGCGGCCTGCCCGAGCAACTGGGCCTGAAGCTGCTCGAACCGCTGCGCGATCTCTTCAAGGACGAAGTGCGAGAACTCGGCGTGGCGCTCGGCCTGCCGCCCGAGATGGTGTACCGCCATCCGTTCCCCGGCCCGGGCCTGGGCGTGCGCATCCTGGGCGAAGTGAAGAAGGAATACGCCGACCTGCTGCGCCGCGCCGACGCGATCTTCATCGAGGAACTGCGCAACTTCAAGGACGAGAATGGCAAGACCTGGTACGACCTCACAAGCCAGGCCTTCACCGTGTTCCTGCCCGTCAAGAGCGTGGGCGTGATGGGCGACGGCCGCACCTACGACTACGTCGTCGCGCTGCGCGCCGTGCAGACCAGCGACTTCATGACGGCCGACTGGGCGGAGCTGCCTTATGCGCTGCTCAAGAAGGTGTCGGGGCGGATCATCAATGAAGTGCGCGGCATCAACCGCGTGACCTACGACGTGTCGAGCAAGCCGCCGGCGACGATCGAGTGGGAATGATCCAGGATCGTGTCACAGGGTTGCACTCGGTATCTGAATTGCGAAAAAAATCGAGTTCCGACAAGGGTTTAGTTGTTCCTTGTCGTATCAGGTGATATCTCTAGATTGTGGTGTTGTTGTCGGTGTGGGTGACGGTATAGTTTGGAGCCGAGAAAATCGCGGCTGGCTGTACCGTCAAGCAGGTTGACGGTATCGAACGTCGAATCCAACCTGGAGGCTGCTTTGCCTGGTCTCACCGACAAAACGCTGGGGGCGCTGAAGCCCAAGGACAAGCCCTACAAGGTGAGCGACCGCGACGGCATGTATGCCGCCGTCCTGCCCACTGGGACGATTTCCTTCCGCTACGACTACCGCATTAACGGCAGGCGCGAGACGCTGGCGATCGGTGGCTATGAAAGTTCGCCTGGGCGCAGCAGGCAGACACGCGAGCCCGAGGCGCTGGAATTCGGCATGGACGTCTCGCTGCGCGAGGCACGCACGCTGCTCGATCGCGCCAGGCGTGACGTGGGGCGGGGCGAATCGCCGTCACGCGCAAAGGTGGAGAAACGTACCCAAACGGCCGAGGCGCTGAGTTTTGCGGGCTGGGCAGAGCGCTACTTCCAGCACAAGGCTGACCCGAAGAGCGGAGCCGAGCAACTCGCGGACAGCACGCTGGCGTTTCGCCGCTCCACGTACCGCCGCGTCATCGAGCCGGAGCTGGGCCGCCTCAAGCTGGAGGAAGTGACGCCGCAACGCCTGATGAGGCTGTGCGACGACGCCAAGGCCAAGCGCGGCCCGGCCGTGGCCGTCCACGTCCGCGACGTGGTACTGGCCGTTTTCAGGCACGCGCAGGGAAGGGGGCAGGCGGTCAGCAACCCAGCCGAAGCATTGCGAGCGAGTGCCATCGCCACGTTTAAACCTCGCGACCGGGCCTTGACGCCGACCGAGATTCGCAAATTTCTTGCTGCACTGGAGCAGGTTGCCACCACACCCACGCTGCGCCTGGCGTTGAAGTTCATTTTGTTGACCGGCGTTCGCAAAAGCGAGTTCATCGACGCAACCTGGGGAGAGGTCGATTTCGACACCGAGCGTTGGACGATTCCAGCCGCAAGAATGAAAGTCGCGAACGCGCACGTGGTGCCGTTGAGCGAGCAATCACTGGACATCCTGACGGCATTGCGTTCGTGTTTCGGGTCGAGCCTCTATCTGCACCCGGGCAGATACGACAGCGAGAAGCCGATCTCCGATGCAACATTGAACCGGCGTGATCGATGCTGCCGTGGAGCGAATCAAAAGAGACGACCCCGATTTTCAGAATTTCGGGGTGCACGATCTGCGCCGCACATTTTCGACTGGCCTAAATCGAGCGAAATTCGATGAACGTTGGATTGAAATGTCATTGGCGCACGCACCGCGGAATCGAATTGCAGCTGTGTACAACGTCAATCGGTATCTAACGGAACGAAAAATCATGCTCCAGTGCTGGGCAGACATGGTCGACGCTTGGGTACGCGGGGAATCAGCGCGCGAGCTGATCGCCGACGCCAAACGGCGCGCAGCCGAGGTTCATGAAGACGACCTGGACGATGACTTGTAAAGGCGTGCACATGGCTCGGACACCACAGGCCAGATCACGCACCGACTTTCGCGTTTTGGTTCATCACCTTGAACACTAGACCTGATTTCTCTACGGACTTTTAATCCGTTGGTCACTGGTTCGAATCCAGTACGTCCTACCAACAACTTCGAGGGTTAGCCGGTAAATGCCCGCTAACCCTTTTTCTTTGCCCTACGCCCTTGTCACGATTTATGTCACGATCCGTGGTTGGGTGAGGAATTTGGCCCAACCTTCCATCGCAACCCGCATGCTGGGTTGTTGTCGCACGGCGACGCACCTCTGCTTCAGTACTAGCCGGGTAGGGCATGCGGTCAACTGCCGTCAGGTGACCGCCCAGGGCTTTGTCCCCGGAGAGGATCGAATCTTCTGTTGGCAGGCGCATGAACACTTGGTTTCCCACGCTTGTCTCTGGAAATGCCGACAGAAATTCCGGCGAATGGGGGTGCGGATAAGAACTTGGACTGGTTTTATGCCGCAAGTCCAAGGCTCATCCGGTATTCGATAGGGCTGAGAGCCTAGAGAGATTTTGATCCGCTTCTCGTTGTACCAGCGGATGTTCGAGTCGACCGCGATGAATTGCTCAATGGTGGTGTTCTTCCAGTCTCGAGGATAGAACAGCTCGTTCTTCAGCCGACCGAAGAAGCCTTTGCAATGCGTAGGACTGACCGTCAGACCCGTTCGAACACCGCCGCGATGCCTTGGCCGCCACCGATGCACATGGTCACCAGCGCATAGCGCCCGCCGGTCCGGTGCAGCTCGGCGATGGCCTTTGTCGTGATAATTGCGCCGGTCGCGCCCACTGGATGGCCCAGCGAGATGCCCGATCCGTTTGGATTGACCTTCTCCGGGTCGAGGCCCAGTTCCTGCATCACCGCGCAGGCCTGCGCCGCAAAGGCTTCGTTCGACTCAACGACGTCGAAGCTGGCGGCCTTGAGCCCGGTGCGTTCCATCACCTTGCGCGTCGCCGGCACCGGGCCGATCCCCATGTAGGCTGGCTCTACGCCCGCATGCGCGTAGCCCACCAGGCGTGCGAGCGGCCGCAGACCCAGGGCGCGCACGCGATCGGCGTCGGCCAGCACTACTGCGGCTGCTCCGTCGTTGATGCCCGAGGCGTTACCGGCGGTCACCAGGCCATCCTTCTTGAACGCCGGCTTCATCTTCGCAAGCATCTCGACGGTGGTGTCGGCGCGCACGTGCTCGTCGGTATCGAATGCGGTCGTGCCCTTGCGCGTCTTGATCTCCACCGGAACGATCTGCTCCTTGAACCGGCCCGCGGCGATGGCAGCCGATGCGCGCCGCTGGCTGCTCGCGGCGAGTGCGTCCATGCGCTCGCGGGAGATGTTGTAGCGCACGGCCACGTTCTCAGCCGTGATGCCCATATGGATCTTCTCCCAGGGGTCGTGCAGGATGCCCAGCATGTAGTCGAGCAAACCGCGTCGCCCATGCGCGCGCCGTAGCGCGCCGACGTGTCGAAGTACGGCCCCCGGCTCATCGATTCGGACCCGCCGCCGATGGCAATGCCGCAGTCCCCCATCGTGATCGCCTGCGCCGCCGAAACGATCGCCTGCAAGCCCGAGCCACACAAACGGTTGACGTTAAAGGCCGGCGTCTCGACGCCGCAGCCGGCATCGATGGCAGCCACGCGGCTGAGGTAGGCATCCTTGACGTCCGTGGAAATCACGTTGCCCATCACGACATGGCCGATGGCATCGAACGGCACGCCGCTGCGCTCGATGGCTGCCTTCACGGCGGTGGTGGCGAGCTGCGTATTCGGCACGTCCTTGAGTGCACCGCCGAAGGTGCCAATGGCGGTGCGGGCGGTGCCGACCACAAAGATGTCGCGAGAGGTCATGGGTTCGGGCTTCCTAGGTCGGAAAGGTCAAGAAGAGACAAGGAGCAAAACTCAGCGCCCGGTGAAGGACGGCGTCTTGCGGCTTCGGAAGGCGTCAACACCGATGCGGAAGTCGGAGGTGGCAGCGCAGGCTTGAAAGGCAGCCGACTCGGCGTCGAGCTGACCCGCCAAGTCGCGGTGGTAGGAACTGCGCATCAGCCGGCGCAGGTGGCCCAATGCCTGTGTTGGGCCGCCGGCCAACCGGTGCGCCAGTGCCAATGCCTCGGCCTCCAGCTCAGCGGCTGGCACCACACGGTTGATCAAGCCCATGCGCTCAGCGGCGTCAGCGTCGTGCGTGTCACTGAGCAGCGCGATCTCCAATGCGCGCCTCAGCCCCACCCGGCGCGGCAGAGCCCACGATGCGCCGACGTCGCAACTGGCGCCGATGTTCGCATATGCGAGGTTAAAGCGCGTGCCGACGGCAGCCAGTACGAAGTCGGCTTGCAGCATCAGGCTCAGTCCCGCGCCGGCCGCCACGCCATGGACCTGCGCGAGAAGCGGGGCATCCATGGTCTCCAGCAAACGCACGGCCTCGTGCAGGGGCACGATCAGCTCGGCTGCGCCGCCCTGCGGGTCGGCGCTGAGCACGGCAAGATCCCCGCCGGCCATGAAGCCGTTTCCGCTGCCACGCATGATCACGGCGCGCACGCTCTTGTCGACGACCAACTCGCGCACAACGGAGAGAAACGCGCGCGCCATAGGCGGGTCAATGGCGTTGAGGGCCGACGGCCGGTTGAAGCAGATTGTTGCCACCGCGCCGTCGCGCTCGAGCATCAGGGGAATATCAGTGGTCATGTGCTCTCGGTTCTATGGATGCGCCGAACTCGTGGAAAAACACGTTTAGCAGTACCGTGCGACCAGGCACCCGATTGAATAGCCAAGCCTTGGTTGATGGTTTTCATGCCGCGTCGCGGCGCACCGTCGGCTCAAAAAACGGCGACGCATCTGGGCCGGACAACTCCTGCCGGGCCCGCATGCTGGGCACCACCGTCTTCTCCAGCACGATGGGATTGCGGATGCCAAATCCGTCACCCAAGGCTTGGATGGCGCCAACCTCCTGTGTCAGCTTGTCCACCGTCACCGCCGCATAGTCCTTCACAAGCCCCGCGAGCAGGCCGTGGGCCTGCAAGAGCGTGGCCCATTCCGTGGCACTTCGCGCAGCCAATTTGTTCTCGATGGCGCCTGTCAACGCGGCGCGATTGACAACCTTCAGCGGGCCCGTCAAGAAACGAGGATCTTCAAGCAACTCCGGCGCTTCGATCAAGGCAACGAACTTCTTCCAGTGGGCATCGATATAGGCGGAGATCACGATCACTCCATCAGCGCACCGAAATGAATCCGCCGGTGCGGACAGCGGCGCACTGTTACCGCTTCGTTCAGATTGGATTCCTGTCATCAAGTATTCGACGATCGGACCCGTCTGCAGGTGCAGCGCCACGTCGTACAGGCTGACGCGCACCACCTCACCACGGCCGGTCCGCTCGCGACGCAACAACGCAGCCAGAATCCCATGGCACAGCGCATGCCCGCATGCGGCATCCACCACCGTGAAGCCGACCTTCGTAGCGGGCTGCCCGGCAAATCCTGTAGTCGACATCATGCCGCTCTCTGCTTGCACGATCATGTCGACACCGCCGAGTTTCGCTCCGATGTCGCCGCGACCGAAACCGGAAACGGATGCATAGACGAGCTTCGGATTTCTGGCCAGCAGCGTCTCAGCTGCCAAACCCAGCCGCTCCATGACGCCTGGGCGTGCGGACTCGATAAAAACGTCGGCCTGCTCAATGAGCCGAAGCACCTGCTCGCGGCCAGTTTCGCTTCTAATGTCGAGCTGTGCGATACGCTTGCCGCGGTTGTAGCCGACAAAGACAGGTGATTCGGCCAACGAGACCGCAGCCGCGGAACGCAGTTTTCGGCACATGTCGCCAGAAGGTGGCTCCAGCTTGAGGACATCGGCCCCATAGTCGGCGAGCAACAAGCCTGCGGACGGCCCAGCAATCATCTGTGCAAGCTCCACCACTCGGAATCCCTCGAGTGGCCGTTGCTCGCCCGAATCCTGCCGTCCCGCATGGTTCGCTGACGTTGGAGAAGTTGAATCGCTCATCGCATCGGTCGCCCCGTCGTGTCGATCAAATAGTTTGCGGACCTCAACCAGCGCAGGTCGCAAGTGTTCCGGAAGGTCATTCGATGATGGCTCCGGATTGCTTGAGGATCGGAGCCCATTTATCGATTTCCGCTTTCACAAACCGACGGAAATCGTCAGCATTCAGTTTGTTGGAGACGCCTCCGAGCCTCACGATCTGGGCGATGACACTCGGATCAGCCGACATCTCGAAGACTGTCAAGGACAGCCTCTGGACCACCGCATCAGGCGTCCCTTTCGGTGCCATCAGGCCCTGCCAGGAATAGGCTTCGAAACCGGGAAATCCGAGCTCGGCTACTGTTGGAATGCCAGGAAGCGCCGGCGCGCGTGTTGGGCTCGTCACCGCCAACGCCCTGAGCTTCCCGCCCGCAATATGCGGCAAGGCTGACGGCAAGTTGTCGAAGATTGAATCCACTTGCCCGCCCATGACGTCGGTGATGGCGGGCGCACTACCGGCGTAAGGCACATGCAGCATGTCGACTTTTGCCATCGTCTTGAACAGTTCACCGGCCAAGTGCGTGGAAGAGCCACTACTTGCAGATGCAAAAGTCAAGTTGCCGGGATTCTTGCGAGCGTAGTTCAGATAGTCGTCAAATGTCTTGAACTGAGAAGATGTCGAGACCACCAACACATTCGGAACAATTGAAATTGCGGCAACTGGCACGAAATCTTTCTGGATATCAAACGAAAGATTTCGGTAGGCGGTGACATTCGTCGCATTGGATGCGGTTGCCAGCAGCAATGTGTAGCCATCGGGAGCCGCACGCGCCACTGATGCGGTGGCGATATTGCTGCTGGCTCCAGGGCGGTTTTCAACAACGAATGGTTGTCCCAGGCGAGCAGATAGCTCTTTCGCTGTGAGTCGACCGACCATGTCCGTGGTCCCGCCGGCCGGATATCCCACGACAAGACGCACGGCTCGGTTTGGATAGCCATCTTGCGCAAATGAAGGCAGAACATGCCAGGCAGCGACGCCACCGGTAGCAAAGAGAAGTTTTCTTCTGGCAATCATCAATGTCTCCATCAAGCTCAGATACAGATCGATGAGTATTCCGAAGGACAGCAGCTCTGCACATCTGCTTGTCCACACTGTGATAATTTGTACTGCCTGCTGACCCCCACCCTGGAATGGGCAACGGATTGAGTGCCGAACAGCACGTCCTGATCGTGGGCGTCCGGCCATCCCTTATTCACCGCTGTCGCGCCAGCGGCGCAGATGAAGTCGGTCACGCGGCCGGAGCAGTCACCATCCGCCCCGCATCCGCGCGTTCATCGGGTGCAGGTCAGGTCCGTTCAATGCCCGCAAAGATGCGCAGCACCTCGACCGCATGGGCGGTAGGGTCGTCGGGTGGGTTGCCGATGCCGAGCGAGGCGGGCTCCGTGGTCACGACGTTCCAAAGCCGGTCGTGGTTGCCCGCGGCGAAGTTGAGGAGCGCGTCGCGCACAAAGATATCCCGATTGGCCTGCTCCGTGCTTTGCCCGGGGCGTTGCTTGCCGACGATGCCGTACATCTCTGTGCCGTGTACCGCGTGCGCACCTTCGACAGGACCCACGGTCAGCAGGTAGGCGTTGCCGCCCGCGGCGGCGTGCGCGAGTGCCGCACGTGCAGCCGGCAAGGTGAAGAAGTAGTCGGTGAAAAGCGCCCCGCGCACCTCGACCGGAGTGCGTCCGTTGACGTCGTACGCCGCGACGATGCGCCGGGCACGGCTGCGGGGGATCCGCGACTTCTTGACGAGCTCGTCGACGAGATTGTCGATGCTGCCCGGGTCGAATTTCTCGGTCGCGTTGATGACCCACCAGTCCGCCTCGTTTGTCGCGGTGCTGAAGAGGATGTCGACGTCGCGGAGACGCCCGGCTTCCAGAACGCGCAGCGGGGTGTCGGCGAGAACGGCCCCGGTTTGAGCATGGTCGTTCACGATGCCGATCGTCGTGTTATCGATGCCGTGTCTATCGCCGATATCGCGCGGGCTGACCTTGATGAGTGTCTCGGCCAGGAGCTTCGCATCCAGAGTGAGCAGTTGTTCGGGGTCGTCCGCGATGCCGAGTTCGGTGAGGAACGTGATCGCGAGTTCTTCGGCCCACCAAGCTGGAACGATCCGGGATGCGCCGCCGGAGAAAGCAGCGAGGCGGTGGTAAAGGCCGTCCGCGGCCGGTGCGGCGAGGAGCCCGATCGTCGAGTACGCGCCGGCGCTGTGACCGGTGACGGTGACGTTCCGAGGGTCGCCGCCGAACCGGGCGATGTTCTCTCGCACCCATTTGAGTGCGGTAATGATGTCCTGCAGGCCCAGGTTGGTGGCATCGGCGAACACGCCGCCGTACTGGGAGAGCGACAACCACCCGAACGGGCCGAGCCGATAGTTCAGCGATACCCCGATGGCACGACCCGTCGCGGCGAGGCCAGAGGCATTCGAGGTGGTCTGGGTGTTGGCGCCAATCTCGAAGCCGCCACCGAAAATGTAGACGATCACGGGGAGCGGTTCATCCCCAGCGTCCTCGGGTGCCCAAACGTTGAGATTCAGGCAGTCCTCGCTCAGGCCGTTGTCGGCCTCGAGCCAGCTCGTGTCGCCGGCTTGCATCGGCGCAGGTCCCTTCTGGTCATAGGGCAGGTCCGGGTTGAACGGCAGCAGGGTTGGTCGGCGGAAGCGCTCTGCGGTGGCGTAAGGGATGCCCAGCCAGGAGCGGATCGATTGTGTAGTGGTATCGCTATGAGTCATCTTCGGCCGCCGCAGTCTCTGTGCACGCCAACGCGGTGATCTTCGAGCGCAAAAGCGTCGCCAAGACCACGTCGAACTGCAAGAAGCGCTTTCATTTTCTTGGTTGAATGTAAGAAGGGGTGCAATCAAAATGGCGGTGCGTCGCCGAGCCGGAATTCCCGCGTGATCGTGTCCAGCTCTTGCAAGACTTGGTTGTCGAGCTTTGTGTCGACCGCCCGTAGCACTTCGGGCAACTGCGAAGCGCGGCTCGCCCCGAGGACCGTGCAGGTGACGCCAGGTTGCGCAAGTACCCATGCCCCCGCGAGTCGCTCGGGCGCCAGGCCAGCAAGCAAAGCCACATCCATGATGCGGTTCACTGCCTGCAGCTCCCTGTCGTGCCAGTACCGCTGCTTGTACGCGGCTGCGGTGCTACCGGCGCCGAAGCGGGTCGACGCGTCGGGCTGTGCCTTGTCGCGATACTTGCCCGTCAGCAAGCCACCGGCCAGCGGGTTGTAGCAGAGCGTGGCGAGGTTCTCGGCCATGCACATGGGGAACAGGTCCCGCTCGAACTGTCGGAACAGAAGGTTGTACCGAGGCTGGACGGTGACGGCCTTCACCAGCCGCAGTGCCTCGCTTCGCCCGAGTGCGAGCGCGATGCGCCATGCGCCCCAGTTCGAGACGCCCACATAGCGCGCACGACCGCTGCGCACAATGGTATCTAGTGCTTCGAGCGTCTCGTCGAGCGGGGTCGTGGGATCGTCCCGATGCAGCTGGAAGAGGTCGACGTAGTCGGTGCCGAGCCGCTCCAGCGATGCGTCAACGGCACTCAGGAGGTGTTTGCGCGACGTGCCGGCATCCCATGGCATCGGCCCCATCGGGCCCCCCGCCTTCGTCGTGAGGATGAAACGTTCGCGGCGGCCCTTCAGCCATTTACCGATGATTCGCTCGGTGGTCCCCTTGCGCTCGTCCGACGCGTCGCTCGGGTATCGATTCGCCGTGTCGATGAAATTGACGCCCGCATCAGTGGCGGCATCCAGGATCGACACAGACTCGGTTTCGTTGGCACTGGATCCGAAGGTCATCGTGCCAAGGCACAGGCGCGAGACCTGCAGCCCCGTGTTGCCGAGACGGATCAGGTGGCTGTTGCTCATGTGTTCTCCATTGCTGAACGCTGATCCTGGAGCGCGCGGGCGAGCTCGTAGTCGCGAACCAGCCGCGTGAAATCGACCGCTTCCCAAGTCATGCACGTACCTCGGTGTTTGATAGAAGGCTCGGCTAGATCGACGTCCCTGGCTTCTCGCGCTGCAGGTGCGGCGACAGTCGGACCACGACCTCGCGTTCAGCCGCGAACGCGTAGCAGCTGTCCACACGAAATCGGCGCTGCCCATCCTCTTCAGGATCGCCATTTGAGACGATGCGTAGCGGCGCGATGCCTTGCAGCACGGTCGTGGCCATGGGCCCCAACAGTTCCACGATGTGCGTGCAGGACGCCACGCCCCCAAGCAGTTCGCGTACGCGCTTGTTCCAGCCCGCCCCGATGCTGAGACCCACCAGCGCCTGGAGCGCAGCGGCTGCCCCCGGGCAGATGTTGAAAGGCGTCGCCGACATCCTTGCGTCTGCAGCGTGAACCAGGAGGTCAGCGTCAAGAACGAGGCGAACTGTGATGTCGTGCAGGTGGTGCCCTGGCGGACATCCTCTTCTGCCAGCAAGCGCCGAAACGGGTGCGTCTTGGTGTCGATCAGGTGGCCTTCGACTTCGAACAGGCCGTCACTGCGACGGTAGAAGCGTAGATCTACGTCGCGGTGGTGCATCTCCTCGCGCGTCACTGAATCTGTGTCCATGAAAGTCTCCGACCTTGTCACTGCTTCAGCCCACCGCAGCACGAAAGATGCGCATGTAGTTGCCACCTGCGATCTTCCCCGCCTCTTCGGAACTGAAGCCGCCGCGCAGCATCGCCGCAATCAGGTGGACCCACTGCGCATAGTCTTGCAGCGCACCAGGGGCAACCTGTTGATCGGTCCCCACGCAGACATGGTCCACGCCGACGATATCGGCCATTTCCTTCAGCCCCTCGACGTATTTATCGAGGTCAGGAAAGATGGCCCAGATCCCGATGACGCCGCCGGTCTCCGCAATCACCCTCGCATGGTCCGGGCTCACGCAACGGGCGGCCAACCGGGTCGATGCCATTGCCCGGGAACCGGCAAGCGCTGTATGTGACAGCAGCAGCGGTTTGGTAGACACCTTCGCCGCAGCCTTGACCGTCTGTTCGGTGGCGTGTGCGACATCGATGATCATGCCCAAGCGATGGCAGCCACGGATCACCTCGGCGCCCAATGCGGTCAACCCGTCGTGCTTCACCACGCCCATCTGGAAGTCACCGATATCGTTTGGGGTGTAGTGGACAAGCTGAGCGGAGCGGATGCCGCGTTGGTGGGCTTCCTCCAATCGCTCCAGCTTTCCCTCCATGAAGTCCAAGCCCTCGACGCCCCCGATCACCGACGGCTGGCCTGCGGCGTGGGCCGATGCCAGATCGGCTGCCGTCAGTGCGCGCTGCAAGCCATGGTGAGCCACCATCTCGTCAGCCCAGGCGAGTCGCTCGAGGTGGTGGCTGTAAAGCTCACCCGGCATCGGCCACCGGGTGATGCCGGTGACCCCTGCTGCATTCCTGCCAAGAAGGGGTTCGTCCGGGATTTCCGACAAGCACACTGCAGCAAGCGACCCGGCCCGCATACCGGCGGCCAGCATGCCGTTAGGCGGTGCAGGAGAGTAGATGCCCTGCGGTCCGCCGTGCGTGTGGACGTCTACGGAGATGGACTTGCGCAGAACCTCCAGTGCCTTCGCGCCGACCTCGGCAACCTGGGCGGCTTCTGTCGAACCCTGTGGTCCGGCATCGCCGCCGAGCATGGCCTGGACCGACGCCATCGGCGTGTTCCAGATCGAATGGCGGCAGGAGGTGCCGATCGCGTGGAAGTGACCGCAGCACATATCTTGTCAGACGATGATCGTCACGCCAGTCCCTGAATCACGGGTGCCGGAGCAGACCGAACGCCGTGGGCTACGGTGCACAAGACCGTCGTGCATATGCATCCTTACTCCGGAACGATCCCCAGCGTCGCGAACGTGTTCTTCCACCCGTTCGCTTCCTCCGCGTACTCCTTGGCGAACTGTGCCGGCGACGACTGGAGCAAGGTGCCTGAGAGGCGAGCCTCCAACGACTTGCGGTACGCTTCATCCGCATACAAGGTGCTGAAGGCGCGCGCGATGGCGTTGACCGCATCCGCAGGCATGCCCTTGGGCACGAAGATCCCGCCCCACGATACGGGCAGGAAGCCCTTGTAGCCCACGGCTTCTTCGAGCGTAGGTACATCCGGCAGGGCGGCGAGCCGATGGCTGTCGATCACCGCGAGCGCATGCAACTCCTTCGACTCAAGTTGGCCCTTCACCGAGATATGCCCGCTGATGGCCAGTTGCGTGTCGTCGCGCATGAGTGCCATGGTCAGTGGGCCCATGCCTGTGAAGTCGACCGCCGTGTAGCGCAGTCCCATCGGTTTCGCCACAACCGCCATCGCAAGGTTGAAGAACGACGCGCGTCCGGCGCCGGCAAAAAATATTCCTTGCGGCGAGGACTTGCTCAACGCCACCAACTCGGCCATCGTCTTCGCGCGCTGCGCCGTTTTCGCATTGGTGATGAACACAACCGGTGTGTTGAAGACACGGTAGACCGGGATCAGGGCCGTCAGAGGGTCGAAGCGGAGGCTGCGGGTCGTGTACTTCGCCAAGAGCATGCTCGGGCTGGCCATCAGAAGCGTGTGGCCATCATTTGCGGCCAGCGTGTACTCGGTGCCGATGATGCCGCCCGCGCCTGCCTTGTTTTCCACGATGACGGGCTGCTTCCAGATCGCTTCCAGTCTCGGCGCGAGAAGGCGCGTGATCGTGTCGGTCCCGGAGCCGGGGCCGGTGCCCACCACGATCTTCACCGCTCGGGTAGGCCAAGCCTGCGCCTGGGCGAAGGAGGAATGGGGCGAAAGGGAAACGGCTGCAGCGCCCAGGAGAAAGTTGCGGCGGCTCGAAAAAGTGTTCTGGAATTTCATTTGTCTCACTTTCGTTGTTGTATCCGGGACCATCGTCGAATGACGTGGAGTGGCGCTCAGGTCACGGCAGTTAGCCCGAAACCGAGTTGGCGAATCGTAATTTCGGCGGCACTATTTGAAAGTGGAGTGTCCATAATGTGGCTGTTTTCAAAGGGAATCGGCGGCTCTCTCGACGACAACAGATGCCAATACCAAGCAGCGAACTCTCTCTATAGGCAGGCCATGTCGCTAGAACACGAGACAACCCCTCGACGTCAGTGCCGTCGAGCACTTTCATCTCCTTCCACCTATCCATACGAGCCTCGATGCAAGAAGATCACCTTCATGATCAGCATCGAAACCGTGCTTGTCGGCATCGCGCCCTGCGATCAGGCGTCCACAATGTGGCGGTCGACCCTACGTCTTCAGCAGCTGTTTTGCGATCATGTTTCGCTGGATTTCGTTCGCGCCCTCGAAGATCCCCATGACCCTCAGCTCGCGGCAGACCCGCTCGACCACCATGCCCTTGATATAGCCCGCACCGCCGAAAATCTGCAGGGCTTTGCAACCTCAGTGCAGAACACTTTGGCGTAAGAGGACTTCAGGCGCACGTCAACGCCGCTTTCCAGGCCCCATGCCGCTTCCAGCAGCAGCATCCGCGCGGCATTGAAGTCCACAACTTTCCTTGGTGCGTTCGTTGAACGGGTTGACGACCTAGACAGGCGGACGGCTCAGATCCATCGGGTGAAACTCTCGACCGCCTCGCGCGGCGTCCTATAGGTGTTCACGGGCGCGGACTCATCGGCATAGCCGAGTGCCATGCCGCACACCAGCATCTCGTTGGCCTCCGCGCCGATGTATGGCAGGACGATCTTTGCGCAGTTGTTCCACGCCGCCTGGGGGCAGGTGTGCAGGCCGAGTGCGCGCGCCGCCAGCATCAGCGTCTGCAGAAACATGCCGTAGTCGATCAGCGAGCCGCGGCCCATGACGCGGTCGATGGTGAACATGAGGCCGACCGGCGCGTCGAAAAAGCGGTAGTTGCGTTGTCCTTGCGCATGCATCCTGTCCTTGTCACCTTTTCCGATGCCGAGGTGACCGTACAAGGTCCAGCCGTTGTGACGTCGCCGGTCGATGTAAGGCGAGACCCACTCTGAAGGGTAGTAGCCATCTACCTCGCCGTACTCGGCGGTCAGGGAGGAATCGGCACGGGTCGCATCGTGCGCAGCACAGACCTGTGCCACGAGCGCGTCCCGACGTTCGCCCTGCAGCACATACACCTTCCAAGGTTGGGTGTTCGTGCTGGACGCCGCGCAACTCGCGGTCCTCAGAATGTCCTCGACCTGCTGGCGCGAGACCGGCCTGTCGGGCGAGAACGCGCGGCATGAGAAGCGGCTTTCGATGGCCGCTACCACGCTCGCCGGATCCTGAACGACTGCGTCGACCTGGGAGATGGTCATGGGGGTCTCCATGGCGTTCGGCACCTCAGACTGTGCCCGCCTGGCGCAGCTCCGCAATCTGCCCGGCCGACAGCCCTGCCAGTTCGCGCAGGATCGCGTCGGTGTCCGCGCCCAGTGCGGGCGCTGGCCTGATCTGCGGGGACGGTGTCCCGCTGAACCGCGGTTGCACTGCAGGCATCTTCAACTCGCCGATCTGCGGGTGCTCGACGCTGGCGATGGTGCCTCGGGCCTCGTAGTGCGGGTCTGCAACGATGTCCTTGATCGAGTAGATCAACGAATAGGCGAGGCCCTTCTCTTCGAGGGTCCGGCAGACCTCCAGCACCGGCAGCGACTTGATCCAAGCGGCGACGATGACGTTGAGCTCTTCGACGCACGCCGTGCGTTTCGCGTGGGTCGAATAGCGCTCTTCATCGCCCAGGGCCGGGATCACTTCGCACAAGCGACCGAACATGCGGTCATTGGACACGGTCAGGACGATGTAGCGTCCATCGCAGGTTTCGAAATGGTCGCCCGGGGCCGCCGCGAAGTGGAGGTTGCCAGTGCGCTCGCGCGGCAGTCCCATCTTGTCGAACGCCGTGACCATCACGTCGGTGAAGCGGAACACCGTTTCGTACAACGACAGATCGATCTGCTGGCCTTCGCCGCCGTGCATATCCCGGTGATAGAGCGCCACCATGATTCCGTACGCGCCAAATAAGGCGGTCGAGTAGTCGGCCATCGCAGTGCCCAGCTTGACCGGCGCGCGGTCCGGGTAGCCCGTGGCATTCAGCGTGCCGCCCATCGCCAGCGCGATGCGGTCGTAGCCCGCGCGGTTCGCGTACGGGCCGGTCTGGCCATAGCCGGACACACTCAACATCACGAGTCTTGGGTTCACCTTCTTCAGGTGTTCCCAGGACAGGTTCCATTTCGCCAGGATGCCAGGGCGGAAGTTCTCCACCAGCACGTCGGCGTGCTTCAGCATCTCCTTCAGGATCCGCTGGCCTTCAGGATGGTGCAGATCGAGCGTCACGGACTTCTTGTTGCGCCCTTCGACGTTCCACCAAAGGCTCTCGCCTTCCACCGCCGGCCCGATGTGACGCAGGGAGTCACCGCGGCCCGGCTGTTCGATCTTGATCACGTCCGCACCGAGGTCTGCCATCAGCGTTGCAGCGACGGGGCCCGCAACCATCGTACCGATGTCGATCACGCGGATGCCGGCCAGGGGGCCTTTGTCTTTCGCTTCCATACTTTGCCTCTTTTGTTTGCGATGGCTGGGACTACTTGCCGGTGAACCGGGGAGCGCGCTTTTCCTTGAAGGCCGCCAGCCCTTCGACCCGGTCGGCCGAGAAGTGGTGCAAGTTGCTCAGTGCGCGCTCGTAGCGCAGCCCGATCGACGCCGGTTGATCCAGCGCGTCGTTCAGCGCCTGCTTCATGCGGGCAAGCACCAGCGGGCTCTTCGCCGCCAGCTTCTTGGCCAAAGCGGTCACGGCGTCGATGAAGCTGTCATCGGCGACCACTTGGTTGACGAGGCCCAGCGCCTTCCATTCGCTGGCCGGATGCATGTCGCCGGTGAACATCAGGAGCTTCGCATTGTTCAGACCCACCTTCCTCGGCAAGCGCACGGTGGCACCTGCCCCTGGAAACAGGGCGTAGTTCGAGTGGGCATCGCCGATCCGGGCGGACTCGGCGGCGATGACGATGTCGCAGGCGAGCACCAGCTCCAAGCCACCGGCGACCGTGATGCCGTTGAGCGCGGCGATGACGGGTTTGGCGGACGCTTCGATCAGCTCGGTGAGGCCACCGATCGCCTTCACGAACTCGGCGCCGCTTTCGGGGCGGCTGCGGGCCGGGTCCTTGAGATCGGCGCCCGCGCAGAAGGCCCGGCCTTCGCCTGTCAGAACGATGACGCGGACCTCCGGGTCATCCTGGGCGTCTGCGATCGCCTGCGTCAGGGCGTTCACGAGCGACAGCGTCAGCGAGTTCAACGCCTGTGGCCGGTTTAGCTTCAACCACAGCACCGCGTCGCGCCGTTGTTGATCGAGTTCTTCAGTGTTCAGTGCGGTTTCCATGTGCAGCCTTAGAGGGTAGGGTGGTGAGAGTTGGGCCGTACCTGCTCAACGCAGTCCAAGGGACTTGGCGACGATGCCGCGCAGCACTTCCTTTGTGCCGCCGCGAATCGTGCAGGACGGCGCGTGCAGGATCACGTTGGCCAGCGCGGCGCTGTACCCGTCGGCGCCGGCATCAGGCTCGGTCGGCAGAGCCAGTCGAAGGGTTTCAGGAATCTCCTGCTCGAAACAGGAGCCGAGGTCCTTGACCAGGGCCGCATGCAGCGGGGCATCCTGCTCGTCGGCGAGCATCGTGGCGATCGAACGCGACATTCGCCGAAGCGTCGAGAGGTGGGCGACCAGGCGCCCTATCGTCCGCGCGCCTTCGGCCGACGGCTGCTGCTTGAGCGCGGCAACGAATTCCTCGACCGCACCCATGTGGGACATGAACCGGTCAGGACCGCTGCGCTCGAACGTCAGCTCGCTCGTGACCTGTTGCCAGCCCTGGCCTTCGACGCCGATAAGAGCATCGTCAGAGAGGAACACGTCCTGGAAGTGGACCTCGTTGAAGTCGGCGTCTCCAGCGATGTTGACGATCGGCCGGCAGGTGATGCCAGGCGTCTTCATGTCGACCAGGAACTGGCTCAAACCGGCCTGCCGCACCTCACCTGCGGGCGCCGTGCGGCACAGCAGGATCATGTAGTGCGCGCGGTGCGCGCTCGAGGTCCAGATCTTGGCGCCATTGACCCGCCAGCCACCGTCCACCTTGGTGGCACGCGTGCGCACAGATGCGAGGTCCGACCCGGAGTCCGGCTCGCTCAGGCCGATGCAGAAGTAGCACGTGCCAGCAGCAATCCGTGGAATGACCTCCTTGCGCTGGCGCTCGCTGCCGAAGCGCAGCAGCAGCGGACCGCTCTGGCGCTCGGCCACCGCATGCGCAAAGATCGGTGCGCGCACGGCGAGCAGTTCCTCCAGAACGACCAGGCGCTCCATCAAGCCGTAGCCGCCGCCGCCATAGTGCTTTGGAAAGCCCATGCCGATCCAGCCGCGGCGGCCAAGCGCCTCGCTGAACTCGGGATCGAAGCCGCCGAAGGAAGCGGCTCCGTGACGGTTGCCGTGCCAGCCGTCGACGAACTCTCGAACTTCGGCACGCAGTGCCTCACCGATGTCGGAATGCCTCGGGCGCGGAAAGGAAAGCTTGTTCATCGTGCGGCTCCTGCCTGTGCTGCTGCGCCACCCGCAGCCGCCGCCATGGGCACCATGGCGCGCCACAGCGACTGCTCCGCGTCACCGGACAGGATGCGCTCGCCCAGTGCGCGAGACCAGAACGCCTCGTTGCCGTATTCGTCTCTCCAGGACCAGAGCCGCTTGGTGAAATGATGCAGTTCGTGCTCCTCAGTGAAGCCGATGGCACCGAAGGTCTGGTGCGCGATCGCACAGGCATGGCCTGCTGCCTCACCGGTCCGGATCTTTGCGCTGACAGCCGCAATGCTGTGCGTCAGGGGCTCGCCCACCCCACCGAGCCATTCATCGATGGCTTCGCTGCCGGCTTCGGCGGCTGCACGCGCGGCTGCCGCCTGCGTCGCGAGCAGTGCGATGTTCTGCTGCACCGCCTGGAACTTGCCGATCGGTCGGCCGAACTGCACGCGCAGGTTGGCGTACTCGACGGCAAGCGCAAGGGATCGCTCGATCGCTCCGGCCATGAGCGCACTGCGCAAGATGGCTGACAGGGAGAGCAGCTCACGCGCATCAAGAGGTGCGGCGACCACAGCCTTCGGCACAACGCTCTCAAGCACCAGCGTATCGCGCGGCTCGCCGGCGAGATTGCGGCCTGAAGTCAAGGAGATGCCGGCTGCATCCCGCGCCAGGACGATCAGTTGAGCCGCTGTGCCGGAGCCCACGACGAACGCGACATGCGTGCAAGCGCTGCCCCATGGCACACGAGGGAGCGTGCCATCGACGCGCCAGCCCTCGCGGGTGCGAACCAGCCTGATCTGCTCGGAATTCGCCGACGACGCAATGGTCGGCAAGGATGCGTCGTTGACGCCGGCATGGTCCAAAAGCCAGTGGCCAACCATCGCCTCTGCCAGCAGTGCGTCCGAGGCGTGCTCACCGGCGAGCATCAGAAGCCCGCATGCATCCGCCCAGCTCACGCCCGCGCCGCCCTTGCTCTCGGGCAGTAAGGTCTTGTCGAATCCGGACTCCTGCAGAACTGCCCATAGGTCGTCGGGCTTATCCGCGAATATCCGGAGGGCTGCTTCATGCAGCATGTCACGCGTCTCTTCACTCATCGCTTACTCCTGGTGGTTGGCTCTGTCGCCTTAGACGGGATCCCAAGTAAAGACGTCGCGCGATTTGTCCAGCGGAAAGAACGAGGGCTTCATCATGGGCAGCGCCACTTCCAGGCAGGTATCGACAGTCCAGCCCTCGCTGCGGTGTGCGGTGCGGATCGGCCTCGGCTGGGAGAACAGGTAGATCTCGTTGCTGCGAACGCCGAAGATCTGGCCGGTCACGCCACTGGCTTCGTCGGTCAGCAGCGCGCAGGTGAACGGCGCGATCTTGGCCACCTCCATGCGCTGGTTGACCAACGTGCGGGCCATGCCCTCGGGGGTGTCGGTCGGGATCGAGCTGACCATGCGCGTGAACGCGAAGGGGGCAATACAGTTGGACCGCACCTTGAAACGCTCCATGTCCAGCGCAATCGATTTCGACAGGCCGACGACACCCATCTTTGCAGCGGCGTAGTTGGCCTGCGCGACGTTACCGATCAGGCCTGAGGTCGACGTCATGTGCACGATGGCGCCCGACTCCTGGCTCTTGAAGTGCGGCGCCACGGCGCGGGCCATGTTGAAACAGCCCTTCAGGTGCACCTTCACCACCGCGTCGAAGTCCTCCTCCGACATCTTGTGGAAGATCCCATCGCGCAGGTTGCCCGCGTTGTTCACCAGCCCGTCGACGCGTCCGTACAGGTCGAGCGCGTGCTTAACGATCTGTTGCGCCGAATTCCACTCGGCCACGCTGTCGGTGTTGGCGCTGGCCTCGCCACCTGCGGCGCGAATCTGTTCGACCGTCTGCTGGGCCGGTCCTGCACTGCCACCTGCGCCGTCCATGGTCACACCCAGGTCGTTGACTACCACGCGTGCGCCCTGGCGCGCCGCCTCGAGTGCGATCTCCTTGCCCACACCGGCGCCCGCGCCGGTCACCACAATCACTTTGCCTTGGAGTCGTTGCGTCATGACAGCCTCCTTCAAGCCGTGAGGATGGAGACAACCGCCACAGCGGACTCGTGACCGACCTGGCCACCCGAGTTTTGCGCCAGGGCAACCTTGGCGGACTTGCGCTGCCGCTCCCCAGCTTCGCCGCGCAGCTGCTGGACGAGCTCGGCGATCTGAGCCGCGCCGGTTGCGCCGATCGGATGGCCCCGGCTGAGCAGACCGCCGCTCGGGTTGACGGAGATCCGGCCGCCGATGTCCGTAGCACCGCTTCGCAGCAGCTCGACGCCCTGTCCCTCGGGACAGAATTGCACGACCTCGTAGTTGATGAGTTCGCCGGGAGCCGATGCGTCGTGCACCTCGGCGACATGGACCTCGTCCGGCCCGATGGACGCTTCCTTGTAGGCGGCCTTCGCGGCGCTGACCGAAGCGCTCGGCTTGGTGGGGTCCGCCATCCCGGACAGCAGGACGGAGCTTGCAACCCACACCGGCCGGCACCCCGTCAGCTGTGCCGCGACACGGCTCGAGACGAGAACGATCGCGGCGGCGCCGTCCCCGATCGACGAGCACATGGGCAGCGTCAGCGGCTCGCTGATCATGCGGGCGGCCAGGACCTCCTCGACCGTCGTTTCCTTGCGGAACTGTGCGTACGGGTTCAGAGCGCCAGCACGCCGGCTCTTGACGGTGATCCGGGCGAAGTCCTCCGGCGTCGTTCCGGTCGCCTTCATGTAGCGCCGCGTGCGTTCCGCGTAGATGTCCATGAAGATGGATCCGCTGCCGGAACCGATGTGCGCCGGCATGACATCTTCCTTGTCCACCGCGCCGCCGAACGCGCCGAACGACACGGCCTTGTCGGGGTGGCTCAGCTTTTCCGCACCGACGGCCATGGCCACATCCGACTGGCCGCTGGCCACGGAGTGCCAGGCGAGGTGGAAAGCCGTGCTGCCGGTGGCGCAGGCGTTCTCGACGCTGACCATCGGTTTGCCGAGCAGGCCGGTGTGCCGCAGGGCGGCTTGGGCTCGCACCATCTCCTGGCCCGTGATGAGGCCAGCTGCCGCGTTCCCGAAAAAGACGCGGTCGACGCGCTCGGCGCCGATGCCGGCATCAGCCAGGGCGTTTCGAACCGCCTCTTCCGCAGAAGTCCTGACCGAACGGTCCATGAACTTTCCGAACGAGGTCATGCCAATGCCGACGATTGCGACGCGGGTGGTCATAGTCTTTCCAATCCAGGTGATGAAGATGTCAAAAAAAGGGGCCGACGACTGCGGCGGCTGTCGAAGCGGGCTCGATCAGATGGCGCTGGGGTTTTCGTTCTTGCGGCGGGCAGGGCCGTCGTACTCGACCTGGTCCAGAGTGATCTGGCGCCAGCCGGGCTCGCGTACGGACTCTTCGAACGCGTGGGCGAACAAGCCGGCAGTGCGGGGAACGACGATGAAGGCGCGAGCCAACCGCCAGTCGAAGCCCATGTCCGAAATGATGGCGCCCACGGCCGCGTCGATGTTGGCCAGCAGCGGGCGGTTCTTCTTCTTGATGAGCGCCTTTTCCAGCTCGCGCGTCATGCGGACGTGGTCGCCTGCGATCCCGTACTCTTCGGCCAGCGCGAACAGCACCTTGCCGCGCGGGTCGCCTTCGGGATGCTGCGGATGGCCGAAGCCATCCAGGCGCTTATGGTTGGCCACGTACTCGGTCGCCACGTCCTCGTAGTTGCGTCCGCTGGACGCTGCATCGGACACCAACTCCTGGATGTAGCGTGCGAACTCTTCGCCAGCGCCGCCGTGTACATCGCCAAACATCATGGCGCCGGCAGCCACCGAGCACTGGATTGGCACGCCGGCCGCTTGTACAAAGCGGGTGACTGTCGACGACGGCGAGATGCCATGATCGGCCACCGAGATGAACATCGCATTGATGATCTTGGACTCGTTGCCCTTGGGCAGTTCGCCCTTGTAGAGCAGGTACACCATGGCGCCGAAGTCGATCTTGCCCACCAGATCCGTGAGGACGTCGTAACCTCTGACTACAGTGCCTTCATGGGGGGTGGGGTCAGCGATGGCGGTGCGCCAGTATTTGCGATCAGCGGTCGTAGCCGTGGTGGTCATGCATTGCTCCATTGCAGGGGGGAGGGCGATCGAGATGGATCTCGAACTTGTGAGGGTGAATCGTAGGTTCGACGGCGCAGACGTTAAACCTTGGCGTCCACCATATGGATGTTTTCGGCCCGAAATTCACCAGCTAAATGATCTGCAGTGGCCCGTTTCAATGCCCCGCGCCGTCCACGTTATGATCGAATCATGAGCAGTTCTGAAGCACGCGGGACCCAGAGCATCGATCGCACATTTGGTGTTTTGAAGCAGGTGGTTGCACACGGATCGCACGGTTTGACGGTGGCCGAACTCGTGACGATCTGCGAGCTTGAGCGTCCGACGGTGCACCGCATCGTCCAGGCCTTGGAACGACAGGGCATGTTGAAGCGACCCACTGGCTCGAAGCGATATGTGCTGGGCGACTACTGCCGTCAGATGGCAGCCGCCTTCGCTGACCGGGCGGACCTGAGGACAGTCTGTGAACCAGTCCTGAGGGCTGTTTCGGAGGAGACGGGAAACAGCGCGTTCCTCATTGGTCGCGTGGGGTATGAATCGATCTGCCTGGCGCGGGTGGTTGGTTCATACCCGGTGCAGGTGTTGACGGTCAACGTCGGCACCAGGAACCCTTTGGGCGTTGGCGCAGGCGGTCTTGCCATCCTGTCGACTTTGCCGCTGGCCGAGCAAGGCGAGTGCATCCGCGCGAATGCGAAGCGGTTATCAGGGTATGGTTCGCTGACCGAGTCGACGCTGCGCGCGCTCATTCGTGCAACCCAACGCCGCGGACATTCCGTCATCGGTCACTACAGCGCGCCGGGCGTCGTCGGGATCGGGATGGCGATGCGCAACGCCAGCGGCGACGTCTTAGGCGCGATCACCACGTCTTCAATCGACAGTCGGATGTCCAGGGACGATCAAGCATTTGCCGCCATGTCGATGACGAAGCACATCGTGCAAGTGCAGTCCTCGCTAGACGTCCTTTGAGCATCGACACTGCCCGGAGACTAGTAGACCAGTCAGTCCCGAGTCGGATTCGCATTTGAGTGTCGCCGAGGCCATGGAATCCCAATCGATACTCATTGCCGATGATGACCGTAACGGCTGCTTGGCCTTCTCCGTTGCGTAAGATCGCACCCACATAGATGCGCGGGAGCATACAAGCATGAAGATTGCGGCCCATTGACGCAATCGTTGCCTTCGAAGCAAGGTAACTAGTCTCCTTGCAAGGTGCACCTACTTTCTTACCGGGGGCGCGTTGAGCACGTGTGGCATTGACGCCGGTTAGGTGAACTGCGTACGCCCCCAGTGCCGCAGGCAAGCTCGTCCCTTCTAGCGCAGCCAAAGCGTCGGCAACGACGGGTGACCGACTTCCTATGGGCTCCTTCCCCCTGTCAGGCGCCACCGCCCGCAATCCTCTGTTCCATATTCAGTCCACGTCGGAGTACGGGGGGTGTTGAATGCTTTGTCATGCATACCAGGCTAGACCTTTTGGCGCGCTGGAGAACCCGATAGCGCGGATCGCCGCGCAAAGTGGGCTCTTGTAAGTCGATTGGTTGTCCACTCGCTCCAAGGTGAAAGCCGCATGCCTTTCCCTTTTCAATGCAGTTGCCAGTGAGGTGAGGCCTGCGGCAAGCGGCCTGGCCATGGCGACGGCTTCCGCATCGCCATAACTGAGCAAGTGACGTCCCCCTTGCGCGAGATAGAACATCAGGCGTCCGTCGACCAGGACGACGAAGGCCCCAGTGCGTCGCACCGGGCGCGTGCTCGATGGATGGGACGGCCAAGGTAGAAGCGTTCCAAAGGGATTGGCGGGGTCTGCGGCGGACAGCGACACCGCGACGGGCTCGGCCGACGGCGCTCCGGCAAGTTCGCGCAGTCGGTCTACGGTCACGCGCTCGGCGAACTGGGCCGCACCCAGGCCTTCGACAAAGCGCCCGCGCAGAATCCGGCCTGCGTCCTCCATGCCGCGGAACACCGGCCGCAAGGCCGGAAAGCCGCCGGGGATGTCCTCGGTCACCGCCGCGCTTCGGGTGACTACGCCGTAGCGGTCAACAAGACATTCGACCCGTGCAAATGCCCGGGCGGTGTCGTTTCCCGGCTCAGGGTGCAGCAGCGACCAGCGGCCTGCGAGGGTCGGATCACTGAGTGGAGAGAGAGAAGCGGGGGATGCCCCAGCCGCAGACATGCGCTCGCCGTAGGGCGATCCGTGAAGCCCTCTGCGTCGCTGGGAGTTCAGGGCGGGGCGCGAGCGCCGCGCGGGGCGTCCGCCATAGTAGGCCCGCAAGGGCGACCAGGTGTCGGCGGTGACATGACCGCCCCAGGCAAGACCCCAGAGCGCGGCATGGATGTCCGAGGACGTCGAGGCGGGTTCTCCGGCCTGCAGGGGGGGCGACGCCAGCGCTGTGAGCTGGCGCACGAAATACGCGCCGCCGTTCGCTAGGCTGCCGAGGATCTTCTGTTGCAGGGGCGACAGGTAAGCCGCCGGATCGGCATCTGGCGGTGGCGGAAGCGTCTCTGCGGCGAATTCCTGGAGGTGAAGGGCCACCAGTCCGTCATCCTCACCGAGCCGTCCATGGCCGGACCAGAGCGCGGCGCCCGTGGCGATCAGCTCATCGAGCATGCCCGGGGCGTAGTCCCGCACGCGGGCGGGAAACACCTGGCTTTCCCATAGGGACGCCGGTAGCGCGACGCCGGCGAGTTGTTCGATGACACGGGCCACCCCGTCGATTCCCTCTAGCGCACCAACACTCGCAGATCGGCCGGAAACGGCGAGATTCCCCGCGGCCTCTGGCACCAAGCCCTGCCTCTCCAGCAACAGGCGCGCATAGGCCTGCTGCGGCACCGGCCGGGTTGCCTGACTGGCGGCCTGGAGGGAGCGCAGCCGCAGGCGCTTGAACACCTCATCGCCCACCCACTCGTGGCGTGCCAGCGGATGGATGCCAGCGTCGGCCATCTGCGTTTCGAGGCGACGCTCGACGCCGAAGTTGCCCTTCAGGAGCTTGCGTTGGTTCGACAACTGCTCCAGCGCCTCGTCCGCCACGGCGACCCCAAGGCCGAACCGGCTCGCGGCTTCGCCGGTGCTGAAGGGCGCACGAGTGCGCGAGTATCGCGCGAGCAGATCGCGTAGCGGCGCCTGCGTCGATCCGAGGAAGACCCCTGGCAGGCCGGCTGGCAGGGTGACCCCCAGCGCATCACGCAGCCGGGCGGCATCTTCGACAGCGGCCCAGAGGCTGCTGCCTGCGATCGACACCCGAATGACCCGCCCCTCTCGCTCCAAGTCGGTGAGGTAGGTTTGGGCCTGCTCGCCGTCGCCGAGGCGCCGCGCCACTTCCTTCACGGTCATTGGCCCAAGTTGACGCAGAAGATCGGCCACGCCTTCCATGCCCTTGGCCTGATGACTGGGGGCCAGCCGTTGCAGTTCACTATCGACGCGATCGACGACCACCGGATCGAGCAGTTCCCCCAGGTCGACCTGACCGAGCAGATCGCTGAGCAAGCCGCTGTCCAGCGCAAGGACCGACGTGCGCCGCTCGGCCAGCGGTGCATCGGTCTCGTACATGAACTCCGCAACGTACCCGAACAACAGGCTCACCGCGAAGGGAGACGGCACTTCGGTGGTGACCTCTACGATCTGCACCGCACCGTCCTGCAGGCGCTGCATCAGTGCATCGAGTGCCGGCAGATCGTAGACGTCCTGTAGGCACTCGCGCGCGGTTTCGATCAGGATCGGAAAGTCTGGATAACCTTGAGCGATCTGCAGCAACTGGCCGGCGCGCAGCCGTTGCTGCCACAGCGCAGAACGGCGCCCCGGCATGCGGCGTGGCAGCAACAGTGCCCGCGCGGCGCATTCGCGGAAACGCGCGGCAAACAACGCAGAGCCGGCCACGGCGTCGGTGACGGTCTTGCGCAGGGTCTGAGGATCGCAGAGAAACAGTTCGGCACCGGGCACGCGGCCGTCGATGTCGGGGATGCGGGCGATGATGCCGTCATCGCTGGCGACGACCGACGGATCGATCTTCCAGCGCTGGCGGATGCGCTCGGCGATGACCAGCGCCCAAGGGTCGTGGACGCGTCTGCCGTAAGGGGAATGCAAGATGGCACGCCAGTCTCCGGTCCCGTCGCGGCAGCGCTCCAGCACTACGGTGCGGTCGGTGGGCAACACCCCCGTTGCCTCGCGCTGCTCGCCGGCCAGCTTGAGCAGGTTGTTCATCGCGTTGCGGTCGAGGCCGGCCGCTTCAAGGCGTGCCTTCAGTGCAGCGGTAATGTCCAAACTGCCATCACGTCCGGCAGCGCCCTCCAGCAGCGCGAGGAAGGCACCGATGGCCTCGCCCAGCTCGGCCGGCCGGCCCAGCCCGTCGCCGCGCCAGAACGGCAGCCGGGCCGAGCGCCCCGGCGCCGGCGTCACCACCACCTGGTCGTTGGTGATTTGCTGGATGCGCCAGGAAGATGTTCCCAGCGTGATGATGTCGTTCACCCGGGACTCGTAGACCATCTCCTCGTCGAGTTCACCGACCCGGCGTGAGCCGGCCTGTTCCTCGCCTTCGGGCAGGACGACGCTGAACATGCCCCGGTCCGGAATGGTGCCGCCGCTGGTAACGGCCAGCTGCTGGGCGCCCGGACGCGCGGTCAACTGGCCCGTGTCACGGTGCCACACCAGGCGCGGGCGGAACTCAGCGAAGTCGTCGGAGGGATAGCGTCCAGACAGCATGTCGAGCACCGCGTCGAACACGCTCCGCGGCAAGGTATGGAACGGCGCCGCGCGGCGCACCGTGGCATACCAGTCTTCGACGTCGACTGCCTCCACGGCGACCGCGGCCACCGTTTGTTGCGCCAGGACGTCGAGCGGATTCCGGGGTGGCTCGATGGCCTCGATGCGCCCGGCCAACATGGAGTCGACGGTGACGGCTGCGTCGACCAAGTCGCGTCGGGTGCGCGGATAGATCAGCCCGGCCGAGGTGCCCCCCACTTGATGCCCGGCGCGGCCGACCCGCTGCAGGGCACTCGCCACCGACGGGGGGGCAGCGACCTGGATCACCAGCTCGACCATACCCATGTCGATACCAAGTTCCAGGCTGGAGGTCGCAACGACACAGCGCAGCTCGCCCGACTTGAGCGCCTGCTCTATCTCGCCGCGCTGCTCCTTGGAGACCGAGCCGTGGTGGGAGCGTGCAATCAGGGGCGCGGCTCCCTCGGAGCGGGCATTGGTGCCACCGGCGGACGAAGGGTAGTGAATGGCCGGATCACCTGGCGCTGCCGATGTGGTGGGTTCCTCCACGGCCAAGCGCTCGGCGTAGAGTTCGTTCAGCCGCGCGGTCAGTCTCTCGGCCAGGCCGCGCGAGTTGGTAAACACGATCGTCGAATGCCGGCGCAGGACCTGGTCAAGGATGCTGGCTTCGATATGGGGCCAGATCGATCCCTGTCTGTCCGGGGACGCATCGCCAGCAGCGACGCTATTGCGGGGCGGGATATCGGCCATGTCCTCGACTGGAACGACGATCCGCAGGTCGAAGTGGCGGCTGGAGTTCGGGTTCACCACCGTCACCGGCCGCGATCCGCCCAGGAATTGCGCGACCCGTTCTACCGGGCGCACCGTCGCCGACAGACCGACGCGCTGCACCGGCGTCGCCAGCAAGGCATCGAGGCGCTCCAGACTCAGCGCCAGATGCGAGCCACGCTTTCCGCCCGCGACCGCGTGAACCTCGTCCACGATCACGGTTTGGACGCCGCGCAGGGTCTCCCGTGCCTTGGAGGTGAGCATCAGGTAAAGCGACTCGGGCGTGGTGATGAGGATGTCGGGCGGACGGCGCAGCAGGCTCGCGCGCTCGGCCTGCGGCGTGTCGCCGGTGCGCATGCCGACCTTGATCTCGACGGCAGGATCACCGCGGCACTTGCGTTGCGCAGTGATGCCCTGGAGCGGGATGCTTAGGTTGCGCTGCACGTCCGTACCCAGCGCCTTGATCGGCGAGATATACAGAATGCGTGTCGAGGTCTTTGGGGAGTTTGTGCCGCTCGCAGCCTGCGCCTCGCGTTCCCGGAAGAGCTGGTCGATGGACTGCATGAACGCGGCCAGCGTCTTGCCCGAGCCGGTCGGTGCGATCACCAGCGCGCTTTCACCTGCGCCGATGGCTGCCCACGCGGCCGCTTGCACGGCCGTGGGCGACGGGAACGCCGAGCCGAACCACGCGCGTGTGGCTGGCGCGAAATGCTCGAGCGGATCGGCCGTCGCTGTGTCCGGGAGCAGCATTGCCTGGATCAGTCCTTCGCGCTCTTGACCGCCGCGTGATAAGCCCGCTCGGCCCACTGCTGCAGTTGTTCGCGATCCTCGACCACGTCGGCGGGCACTTCCCAGTAGGACTTCAGCGCGTGCTCTTCGCCTTCGCTCACGTAGCCCAAGGCATGGGAGCCGGCGGCCTCGTAGTCCTTGCGCGAGCCATCATCCACCTTGAAGTACAGGCCGCCTTGCCAAACCATGGCAAAGACGTGATCGTGCCGGTACAACGCAACGGCACCGAACATCTGTCGGGTGGTGGCCTTCGCCCAGGGCGAGAGCTGGTCGACGTAGTGATCTGCCAATGCTTGGGTCTTGCGGGATTGCTCAGTCATTGCTTGGATCCTTTCCTTGAGATGGTCATACAGGCCTGTGGCCGGGAGTGGGTTGTCTTCGATGAGCCCGCGGCGTCGCGAAGGTGGCGGCCAGTGATCACTTTGTTCATGATCATGTCCCGCCTTCCTTCGATTGACCCTCCTTGGGCCGATCGCGTGTCGACATCCTCTCGACGACCGATCTGTAGGAAGTCTTGATCAGTTCAGTGACCAACTGCCGGGTGATGCCTCGGCCCGCGCCGACGGAGATCCAGTGGCCCTTGTCGAGGTAGCGTCCGGCAGTCACCGTATCGAAGCGGTCGCGCAGCGATTGCGCCTGTTCTGGATCGGCTTTCAGGGTGATGATCTGCTCGTTGGGGTCGTCGGTGACGATCATGAAGACCTTGTCGCCGACCTTGTAGACGTCTAGCTTCTCCACGAAGGGATGGCCGTGACTCACGTCTGGCAGCGACAGTGCCACCTTGCGGGCGAGCGGCTGGAACTGCCGCTGCGAAAGGTTTCTCTTACCGGGTCCTTGGCCCCCCGAGATGCTTGCGTTCAGCGGAAGTCCCTTCTGCACCAGCCGGTAGGATTCGCGTACTTCGTCATCGACCAGCGCCCGGGTGATGGTCTTGCCGGGCGCGATGGATATCCAGTGGCGCTTGCTCAGCCGATGCCCGCCCGCAGTGATGTCCGGATACTGCAGGCGCAGGACTTCCGAACGGATCGGGTCAACCTTGACGATCACCCGCACATCATTCCCCCGCGCCGTATTCGCCAGCATGAAGACTCGGCCACCCACCTTGTAGGCGCGCCAGTCCGCGCCGAACGAGTCATCAACGAGGACCCCAAGGGATTGCCGGGCGGCTGTGTCGGCCCAATCAAGTAGTGCGCCCGAATCCATGCAGTCTCTTCCTGTCGGTTGGCTCTCACCGTCCAGCGCGAACGGAAGCGGGCCAGGTGTTCACGATGCCGAGGCTGTCGTCATGGACTGCGTGATCGCCCAATTCGAATGCACGATGCGCACGCGCCTGCAATGTTGCGGTAGACCTCCGTCGTGTTCCAGGCACGCTGCAGCGTTTCGCCGCCGTTGTCGTTTGCGACGTACGTGCGCAGGTTGTAGCTCAGCACGGCCAAGTCGCCGGCCTCGCTGGCGACGACGTGAGGGTTGAGGTACTCGCTGCGCACGATATGCGGATTCCGGTAGATCTTCTGGATGTGTTTGACGACAGCATCACGCCCCACGAGCAGCTTTTCCACAAGGGGATCGAAGTAGCTAATGTCCTCGTGGTAGTTGTCGAGGTAGCCGTGACTGTCGCCAGCGCTCCAGCGCTCATTAAGCGACCGCTCCAGATCAAGTACTTCCTGACTGATGGTTTGAATGTCTTTGCTCATTACGAATTTAAGTCTTGACCTAAAAATGACATTTTCTAGCAGATGGTCTACTTTTTAAAGGCAAAATAAGTCCTATTCTGATACTTTTCGGACACGCTTCGAAATCGAGGGGAGGCGCTGCCGAGTTGGTGAAATGATGGAAAGATCCGGACGCCACGTACATGAAATCCGCTACGAACCCGAAGGTTCGTACCCCTACGACCTGGAGGTCTTCCGGGTCTCGGAGCTGCGGCGAAGAACCAGCAAGGAGGGGATGCGCCGAACGTATGGCTACACGTTCTACATGCTGATTCTGGTGACGGAGGGGCGGTGCATCCAGTTGCTGGACTTCGAACCTTGCCCGGGGCAACCCGGGAGCCTGATCGTGGTTCGCCCAGGACAGGCCCATAACTTTGGGGAGAGCGAGGATTGGGACGGCTGGATACTGCTGGTGCGCCCGGAGTTCCTCTGGTCTGCCTCGTCGCGCGAAAGCCGTCCATCGGAGTTTGACATCGAGCGCCTACCGGCGTGCCTTCACCTCGATGCCGAGGGCTTGGAGCGCGCAACATCCGGCATCCAGTGGATGCGGGAGGATGCGGCGCGTCGTGATCCGGGCGGTCTGAGTCAACTGCGGGGAAATCCTGGCTATCCGGCTGAATGGGTCAAGGACATGCAGGCGCATTTGCGCCATGCGTTCTATGCGCTGCTCTCCTGGGTCGTCTTGCCCTACGGTCGCAGGCAACCTGATGACCTGCGCAATCAGCCGACGCTCAGGCGCTTCCATCTGTTCAAGGACCTGGTGGAGCAACATTTCACCGAGTGGAAAGGCATCAGCACTTACGCCGCCGAGATGGGCTGTACGGAGAGAAGCTTGACGAGAGCCGTGCTGGATGCCGAAGGCATCAGTGCCAAGGAATTCGTTTCAAAGCGAGTTGGTCTTGAGGCCAAGCGTCTGCTGATACATACCGATTTGCCCGTCGGGATCATCGCCGACAAGCTCGGGTTCAAGGAGGCCACGCATTTCAGCAAGTTCTTCCGGCGCATGGCCGGATGCACGCCTCAACACTTCCGAATCGCCAACGGGCACCGTAATGTTAAACATTTGCCCGCTTGACAGGAGGCGGACACATGAACACATATGAGGTCGATCTGATGGGGGGCGCCGCCGTCGGCGGCACACGGCGGAGTTCAAGATGGCGGTCATCTTCCAGGCGCATCGAAGCAGCAGGGCCTAGGCGTGGGGGGCCTCTGGCCAACCGGGCTGCAGCATCTCAGGCGTCGTCGCCCTTGAACCGTTTCAGGCCCTTGAAGATCAGCGGAGCGACCAGCGCGAACAACGCCAGCGCCAACAGCGTGGCAGAGCCCGTCCAGGTGTTCGCGAATCTTGACGCGAAGTTGAAGAAAGCTCTGTGGGAAGGCGGACGCAAGGCATCAATCAGTGGGAGCAGGGCGCGTGCGGCCGGACTGCCTCGATCCTCGGAGAGTATTTCCCGTCGCCTAAGTGAAGGTAGGCTGCTCCCCATAGCAGTACTCTTCGTGGTGGGCGCGGTCACTGATCCGGCGAATGCGTATCCTGTCCGGGGGGCGCAAGGAAAGGCTTCATGGACCTGATGATTCTGGTGATGAAGGGGCGGAGCCCGATATTGCAGCCGTTGCGTGCGGCCGGCTTCTCGCGCGTCCGAAAAGGATTTGCTGATACGGATAAATCAGATGAGCAAGACTTTGGCTGTCTGGTTCTACTTCCCTCGGCGTTCGGATTTACACCTCTGGAGATTGATCATGATCAAACGTTCCGAAATCTTTGACTACGCCAAAAAGAAGTACAACGCCAAGCCCGATTACCCCTTCGAAAAGTACCGCAGCTATGCCGTCCTCCGCCATTCGGATGATGACAAATGGTTCGGGCTTGTGATGAACGTCTCGAGAGACAAGTTGGGCTTGAAAGGCGAAGGCGAGGTCGATGTCCTTGACATCAAATGCCACCCGGCGAATGTCGATGACCTCAAGACCAGACCCGGCTTTCGGCCGGCCTATCACATGAACAAGGAACACTGGCTCACCGTCGTTCTCGACGGCTCGGTATCGAAGGAAGAGATCTTTTCCCTTCTCGATGAGAGCTATGACCTCACGAAATAGTTCGCTGACGCAGGGCCACCCGGGCAGCGTCGCCCTTTGGAGGGGCCGGCACGTCGGTCCACGTCCCATCTAGCCAGGAACTCATCATGAAAACGATGCGAGCAATCGTCCTGTCCAAAGCCGGGCCAATCGAAAACCTCATTCTGGAGGAGCGTCCCGTCCCGGAAATCAAACCCGGCTGGGTGCGGATCCGGATCCGGGCCTTCGGGGTCAATGAATCCGAAGTCACCACCCGCAAAGGTCTGTCCTCCCCCGATGTGACCTTGCCGCGCATTCCCGGAATCGAGTGCGTCGGCGAGGTTGATGAAGCGCCCGCTGACAGCGATCTGAAGCCGAGACAAAAGGTCGCCACCATGATGGGCGGCATGGGGCGTTTGTTTGATGGCTCCTATGCCGAGTATGTCGTGGTGCCGGTCGGCCAAGTCATTCCGTTCGAGACGGCTCTGCCATGGGATGTCGTCGGCGCCTTGCCGGAAATGTTCCAGACTGCCTATGGATCGCTGACCACAGGGCTTGATCTGAAGGCGGGCCAAACGCTGCTGATCCGGGGCGGCACCTCCACGGTGGGATTGTCGGCCGCGACCATTGCTGAGGCCATGGGCGCCACCGTGATTGCCACGACACGCAATTCTGAACGGGCCGAAATGCTACGCAAGGTCGGCGTCCGCCATGTGGTCGTCGATGGCGGGAACATCGCCGAGGCCGTGCGCAAGATCTTTCCCGAGGGCGTCGATGCCGCACTGGAGCTGGTCGGCTGTGGCGTTCTGGCCGACACACTGAAGGCGGTCCGCGTTCATGGAACCACCTGCTTTACCGGGGCTGTGGGCGACCAATGGACGATCCCCGAGTTCGACCCTTTCTCCATCATTCCGTTCGGCGTCCGGCTGACGTGCTATGGCGGCGATGCGACGGATCTTCCTGCCGACGTGTTCAACAGCCAGCTTGAAGCCATCGCTGCGGGACGGATGAAAGTCAGCGTCGCCAAAGTCTACCGAGGGCTGGAAGGCGTGCGCGATGCGCAATCCGATCTGGAGGCCGGTCACACGCCCGGCAAGCATGTCGTCGTGCTCGACTGACGACCGCGAATCAGTTCATCTTTCCATTACCCCCTCCTGTGACAGGGAAGGGGTGACCATCCCATTGCTCCCATCTGGGATCAGGGATAGGTGGAATCCAACACATTGGAGGCAACTCATTCGCGGACGTTGAGTGCCGGGACCTTTGCAAAGGCATCGGCGATGAAATCCATGAACACGATGGCCCGCTTCGGAAGAAGTCTGTTCGCCACATAAACGATCTGTATGGGCACGGGCGGGTTGGCATATTCCGTCAACAGCAATTGCAGATTGCCGTTCTTCAGCCCTTCCTCGAACAGCCATTCCGGCCCGTACCCGACGCCCAGCCCCGCGTTGACAGATTCGCGCGCAGCCTCGGGGGAGCTGACCCGAAGCCTGCCGGTGACCGGAACCTCGGTATCCCGGAAACGCCAGGTAGCACCGGACGACAGCAGGGTGTAGATCACGCAATCGTGCCCGCGCAGGTCATCGGGCGTGCTGGGCACTCCGCGCTGAGCCAGATATTTCTTGCTGGCAACGCACACGCGCTCGAACAAACCGATGCGGCGCGCGCGCAGTGCGCTGTCTGCCAGGTGTCCGATCCGGATCGCGAGTTCAGCCCCTTCGTCGATCAGATTGACATATCGGTCGTTGGTCTGGAGGTCCAGCGTCAATCCTGGGTAGCGCTCCAGAAAGGCGGGCACATGCGGCAACACAAATGCATAGCTCAGCGCGGTCGGACAGGCAACGCGCAGCAATCCGGACGGGTCCACGTTTTTCTTGAACGACGACTCCGACTCGTGCACGGCGTCAAGGATTCGCCGCACCTCCGCGTAGTAGCGCTCTCCCTCCGGCGTGAGGGCGAGCTTGCGCGTTGATCGATGCAGCAGCCGCGTTTGCAAATGGTCTTCCAGTGCCGCCACGTACCGGCTGACGTTCGGTTGTCCCAAGCCCAGGTCGCGCCCCGCGGCGGAAAAGCTGCCCGTCTCCACGGCGCGAGCGAAGCAATTCATCAACAGAAATCGGTCCACGGTGACATTCCAATTCATGCATTAACGGAATGAATTTTATGCAAAAACAGGAACTTATTTAAATTCAGGCATGAGTGCATAGTTCATCCCACGGCAGGTCAGCCAATGTTGGTTGGCCACGAACACCTAAGGAAAACTTCATGTCCCGCTTGCAAGGCAAACGTACTCTCATCACCGGCGGCACCAGCGGCATCGGCCTCGAAACGGCCAAGCAATTCCTCGCCGAAGGCGCGCGTGTGATCGTCACCGGCGTCAATCCCGATTCCCTCGCCAAGGCGCAGGCGGAATTGGGCAGCGAAGTGCTGGTGCTGCGCGCCGATTCAGCCAGCGTGGCCGCGCAGAAGGAGCTGGCGCAAGCCGTCCAGGCTCATTACGGCCAACTCGACATCGCCTTCCTCAACGCCGGCGTATCCGTCTGGATGCCGATCGAAGCGTGGACGGAAGAAGCGTTCGATCGCTCGTTCGACATCAACGTCAAGGGGCCGTACTTCCTGATCCAGGCTTTGCTGCCTGTGTTCGCGAGCCCTGCATCGGTGGTGCTCAATACGTCCATCAACGCGCACGTCGGCGCGGAGCGTTCGTCGGTCTATGCCGCAACCAAGGCCGCATTTCTGAACATGTCGAAGACGCTTTCGAGCGAACTGCTTCGGCGCAGCATTCGCTTCAACGCTGTCAGCCCCGGCCCGGTCGAGACGCCGCTGTACGACAAGCTCGGCATTCCCGATGCCTATCGCGCGCAGGCCAACAAGGACATCGCCGCAACCATTCCGTTCGGACGCTTCGGCACGCCGGAAGAGGTTGCCAAGGCGGTGCTGTACCTGGCTTCGGACGAGTCCCGATGGACGGTCGGCTCCGAAATCATCGTCGACGGCGGCCGCACGCTCAACGGCTGACTGCAATCCACACTCAAAAAGAACTCTTTCATGAACACGCTTTCCACATCCGCGCAGACCATCGAATCCCGCAAAAGTGCGCTGATCCTCATCGAATATCAGAACGACTGGGTGGCATCCACCGGCAGCATCAATCCTCAATTCCAGGATCGCAAGCAGTTCGACGATGCGGTCGTGAATTCCAGGAAAGTGCTCGCCGAGGCCCGGCGTCGCAACCTGGAGGTGATCCACGTCGCCATGGTGCTGGAGCCGGGCTACAAGGCAATGGGCCAGGGCAAGTATGGTCTTCGCAGCATGATCCCCGCCTACAAATCCTTCCTCGGCGAGCAGACGGAATTCTTCGCAGGCTTCGAGCCAGTTGCCGGTGAGCATGTGATCACCGAGCGCACCGGCGGCAGCAGTGCCTTTGCAGCCACCACGCTGGACAGCTACTTGCGCAACAACAGGATCGAAGACATCTACCTGATGGGCTTTGCCTTGCGCCAGTGCGTGGAATCGACGCTGCGCAACGCGCACGACCTTGGCTACCACACCAACGTCATCTACGACGCGTCTGCGGCCTTCACGCAGGAGCAGCAGGCCTCGTTCCTGACGGACATCTTGCCTTTCTACGGCAATGCGGTCTCGACCCAAGAGTTCTTGAAGTCGTAAAACCAAACGACTCCGCCACGCGACCGCCCCCATCCGTGGGGGCCTTGTTTTTACTGGGGTTCTTCCAATGTCACAAACACAGTTGACACTCATCAGTCATCCCCTCTGCCCCTTCGTCCAGCGTGTCGCCATCGTGTTGCACGAAAAAGGGATCGCCTTCGAGCGGGTCAATGTCGATCTTCACGACAAGCCAGACTGGTTTCTCGCCATTTCTCCAACGGGCAAGGTTCCTTTGCTCAAGGTTTTGCACGCCGACGGGCGCGAGTCCGTTCTGTTCGAAAGCGTCGCTATCTGCGAATACTTCGAGGATCTGCAACCCAGTCCGGCATTGCATCCGCAGGATGCGCTGCTTCGTGCACAACATCGTGCGTGGATCGAATTCGCTTCTGCTGCGTTGTCGGATGCATGGGGCCTTCTGAACGCCACCGACCATGAGACAGCCAGTGCCAAAGCTGCTGCCTTCAGGAAGAAACTGGAACGGTTCGAGGGCGAGATGTTGGACGGCCCTTACTTCGCCGGAAAAAGCTTCAGCGTGGTGGATGCCGTCATGGCCCCGGTCTTTCGCTACTTCGACATCCTCGACTTCGACTTCGAGCCCACCCATCATGTGTTTGATGGGCTGAAACGGGTAGCAAACTGGCGTCACGCCTTGGCTCGGCGTCCGAGCATCCAGGCCGCCGTCGCGCAAGACTATGCAGGCCGGCTTCGCGAGCACTTGAAGGAAAAGGAAGCGCTTCTGGCGGCTGTATAGAGGGGGCGCCGATTGTTTCAAGGACGACGCACTGTTTGCGTCGGACTTCGCAAAGCTGTCGTACATGGAACATGATGCGTGACAACGCTTCAAGCGCCTGCCTTGCAGGCCCGTATGGGCCGATGCCTTGGCGGTACATCGTGTCCAGGCTGGTGGACACGTTGATGATCCGACCCTAACCACGGCGCACCATGTCTGGAGCAAAGAGACTGCTCAGCAGTTGGGCGTCAAAAATATTCACGCGCATCACGTCCAGCCGGAGGTCGTCTTGCGTGGTCCAGAGCCTAGGTTTCGCGACCAGCAAAACGGTCAATGTCTCCGGCTTCTAGCGCAATGGTCAGCGCCAGGATGTCGCCGATGCTGGTCGTGCTGATGGTGGCGTGACCCAGGTTGTCGCGGACCACTTTCAGGTCGACTTTTCGCTCAGATGGCTTCGTGCGATATGGCGAATCCAGTGCGTCGACGCCTGCTCTAGATGGGCTGCTGCAGCTTCGAAATCCGGACCGCGCAACCGCAGCGCGGCCGCTGCCGCATGCATCACCCCCTTGACGACTTCGTGGATGCCGCTTCGCGCCATTGACCTGTTCGGCGCGATCAGCGTCCTTACCGGCGGCGTGTCTTCGCCGTCCAGCGGGGGCGGACTCAAAGCATGGGCTTTGCTAGAACGCAAACGCCACCCGCCGACATACTCGCCGTGAATGCTGGAGGTTGTTGGGCCTTGGTGGCTGCATCCCAAGCACTCTCGGAATCAACTGGCTGACTACTCGATCTTGATGTCACGCTCCTTGACGAGCTTGGACCACTTGGCAGTCTCGCTGTCGATGAACTCTGCAAACTCCTTGGAAGAACCTCCGCCCAACTCATTGCTCTGCGCCACGATGCGGCCTTTGACATCCGGATGGTCAATCGCCTTGATAAAGGCAGCGTGCAGCTTGGCCACAATCGCCGGAGGCGTTCCCTTCGGCGCAACGTAGCCCATCCAGTTCGACACCAGCACCTGTGGGTAGCCGGCCTCGGCAAAGGTAGGCACGTCGGGCATCGTCGAAAGCCGCTTCGCGGAGGTGACTGCGATGGGGCGGATCTTGCCGGCCTGGATCGACGGAATCGCAGCGCCGGTCTGCTCGAACATCAGATCGACCTGCCCGGCCAACAACGCCGTAGAAGCGGGACCGCCGCCTTTGAACGGTACACCGACCATGTCGATGCCGGCAGCGCTTTCGAAGAGCTCGGCTGAAAGGTGGTGCGCGCCGCCAGGCCCGGCATTCGCGATGTTCAGTCCGCCCGGCTTGGCCTTTGCGGCGGCCACCACGTCCTTGACGGTCTTGTAGGGCTTGTCCACGGGTGCGGTCAGAACCAGCGGACTCTTCTCCAGCAACACGATCGGCACAAAGCTTTTCGGGTCGTAGTTCACCTTCGGATAGATCGACGGGTTGACCGCCAGCGGGCCGAAGCTGCCCATGCCGATGGTGTAGCCGTCTGGTGCCGCGCGCGAGACCATCTCGATGCCGATGTTGCCGCTCGCGCCCGGCCGGTTGTCGATGATCACGGGCTTGCCAAGAATAGCGGCCATCTGCAGCGCGACCAAGCGCGTCTTGACGTCGGTGTTCCCGCCCGCGGCGAAGGGCACGATGATGGTGATGGCCTTGGTCGGATAGTCGCCGGCCGCAGCCTGCGCATACGCGCCGGAGTGCAGGCTGGCGCCCAGCGTGAGCGATGCCACCGTGCCGGCGAAGATTCTGTTGAATGGGAATTGCATTTTTGTCTCCTTGTGAATGAACTTCGAAATCGTTCGAGCGACCGTCGCGCTCAGCTGCTGACCGTCTCCGCCGCAGCGTCCTCGGTCCGGCTGGCATAGGACAGCCGCATGAAAATCGTCATGAGGAACGCGACGACGAGCAGCGCGCTCAGGAAGATCAGGCCCGTCGTGGCGCTGCGGCCCGTGCCCTTGATGAGCCCGATGGCATAGGGCCCGACGAAGCCGCCGAGGTTGCCGATCGAGTTGATGACCGCGATCGAGATCGCCGCCGTCGAGCGGCTCAGAAACAGCGTGGGCAGTGCCCAGAACGGCGACTTGAACGCATACAGTCCGGCCAGTGCCACGCTGATGAGCGCCACGGCGGCAAACGGACTGCCGACCAAGCCCGCGCCGGTGAGCGCGACAGCTGCCACAGCCAGCGGAATGGCCGAGTGCAGCTTGCGTTCGTCGCGGCGGTCGGAGCTGCGCGACCACGCCACCATGGCGATGGTGGCAATGATGTAAGGCACCATCGCGATGAAGCCGATCTGCGTGTGGCTCAGCTTGTCGGAGAAGCCCTTGATGATCTGCGGCATCCAGTAGCCCACGCCCAGACTGCCGCACTGATAGACGAAATAGATGAACGACAGGTAGAGCACCTTGCCATTGCCGATCGCCTGCATCACCGACAGGTGCTTGACGTTCTTCTTCGACTGGCGGTCGCGCTCCAGTTCTACCAGCAGCCATTCCTTCTCTTCGGACGTGAGCCACTTTGCCTGGTCGGGCCGATCGGTCAGGCGCAGGAAGCACACCACGCCGAAGATCACCGCCGGAATGCCTTCGAGGAACAGCATCCAGCGCCAGCCGCTCCAGCCGAACCACTGGATGTGGTCCATGATCAGCGTGCTGAGCGGCGCGCCGATGATGTACGACACTGGAATGGCTGCGGTGAACAGCGCCACCGTGGTCGCGAGCTCCTTGGAGCGGAACCAGTACGTCAGGTACACGATGATCCCGGGGAAGAAGCCGGCCTCTGCCACGCCCAGCAGGAAGCGCAGGATGTAGAGCTGGGTGGCGTTCTGCACGAAGGCCGAGAGCGCCGCCAGCAGGCCCCAGCTGATCAGGATGCGCGCGATCCACACGCGCGCGCCGTACTTGTTCAGCATCACGTTGCTCGGCACCTCGAAGAGGAAGTAGCCGATGAAGAAAATGCCCGAGACGAAGCCGAAGGCCTCGCTGCTCAAGGCCAGTTCGGCATTCATCTGCAGCGCCGCATAGCCGATGTTCGCGCGGTCGAGGTACGAGATGATGTAGAGCAGGAAGACAAAAGGAATGATGCGCAGCGTGATCTTGCGCACCGTCGCTTTTTCCTGCGCCGGCGTGAACGGGACTGGCGTTGCGGCGCTCATGACGAGAACACCATGCAGACCGGGCTTCCCGTGCGCACCGAGGCGCCTGTGGGTGCCAGTGTTCCGGCAACCGGATCCACGGCCAGCGTGACGATGGAGTCGCTGTCTTCGTTGAGCGCGAACATGAAGCGCCCGTCGGGTGTCGCCGTCATGAAGCGCGGTGTCTTGCCCTGCGTCGGTGGCGCGCCGATGAACTTCAGCGCACCGGTGGCCGGGTCGACGCTGAACACGGCAATGCTGTCGTAGCCGCGGTTCGACGCATACACGAAGCGCCCGGGCGCATCGATCTGGATTTCCGAAGCACGGCTGTTGCCCGTGAAGCTCTCGGGCAGCGACGACACGATCTGGAAGGGTTGCAGTGCGCCGGTGGCAGGCGTCACGCGGTAGGCGGTAACGGTCGAGTCCAGTTCGTTCACGACATAGGCCAATGGGGCGGCGGGATGGAACGCGATGTGGCGCGGACCGGCGGTCTCGCGTGTGCTCACGAACGGCACGGCGGCCGGCACCAGCTTGCCCTGGTCGAAGCGGAAGCTGAAGACGCGGTCGAGGCCCTTGTCGGGAACGATCACGAAGCGGCCGCTCGGGTCGAAGGGATTGAAGTGCGGCTTGGCCTGCTTCTGCTCGATGCGGTGCGGACCGATGGGCCCTTCGAGCTTCACCAGCTGCGTGAGCTCACCGAGCGAGCCGTCCTCGCGCACGGGCAGCACCGCCAGGCTCGCGCCGATGTGGTTGGAGACGACCATGAAGCGCCCGCTCGGGTCGAGCGCAAGGTGCACCGGGTTCTTGCCCTGCGTGCTCTGCCGGTTCAGGAATTCGACGAGGCCGGTGCGACGGTCGACCTTGAACGCGCTGACCTCGCTCTCATCGCCATGCACCGTGTAGAGGAATTCGCCGTCGCGGCTGAGCGCGAGAAATGAAGGGTTGACGAGATTGCCGACAAGGTCGATGGGCGCGAGCGTGCCGCGTTCGGTGTCGACCTTGAAGATGCTGATGCCGTCGCCGCGCGCATTGCGCTCGCGGGTGGTCCGGCTTCCGACGTAGGCGTACATGGATTTTCCTGGGGTGTTGGCGGAGGTTCCGGCGATGCCGGGACGGGTGCTGACGCACCCGGCGAGCGGGCCGAGCAGGGCCGCGCCGCCGAGGGCTGCGCCGTACCCGAGCAAGTGCCGGCGGTGGGCATCTGCGGGAAAGGCGCGGGGGAACGAGTTGCTTTCGAGGGGCACGGGAGCTTTCGGGCGGGTCTGAGGGTTTGCACTTAATTGCATTTTATGAATGACAAATGCAAAATCAAACCTATGGAAAACACCAATACGACCGTGATCCGGCGGATCAGCGTCGGAAGTCGCTCGCTGTGTGCGGTCGATCTACCGGCCATCTGCGGCGCGCGATTGCACCAAATGCCCGTGGTCTTGCGGCTGCTGACGGAAAACGTCGCGCGCAACATGGAAGGCGCGGAAAGAGAAGCGGCGCTCGCTGCGTTGCTGGCCTGGGCAGACACCGGTACGAGCGACGCCGAGATCGCCTATCAACCAGGCCGCGTGCTGATGCACGACACCACCAGCACGCCGGCGCTGGTCGACCTGGCCGCCATGCGCGACACGCTCGCCGAGGCTGGCGTGGACCCGGCGGTGCTGAACTCCAGCCTGCCGGTGGATGTGTCGGTGGACCACTCGCTGGCGGTAGAGGCCTTCGCGCGCGGCGATGCGCCCGCGCTGAACATGGCGCTTGAAATCCGCCGCAATGCCGAGCGCTATTCGTTCCTGCGCTGGGCCTCGAAGGTGCTGCGCGGCGTGCGCATCAACCCGCCGGGCACGGGGATCATGCACACCATCAACCTGGAGCAGCTCGCCACGGTGGTGACGACCGAGGAGCGGGAGGGCACCACCTGGGTCGTGCCGGACATGATGATCGGCACCGACAGCCACACGCCGATGGTGAACGGCATCGGCGTGCTGGGCTGGGGCGTGGGCGGGCTCGAAGCGCAGACCGTGATGTTCGGCATGCCGACGATGCTGCGCGTTCCGGACGTGATCGGCGTGCGGCTCACGGGCGCGCTGCGCGCTGGAGTGACGGCCACCGACCTCGCGCTGACCGTGACGCAGCGCCTGCGTGCCATCGGTGTGTCGGGTGAGTTCGTGGAGTTCTACGGGCCCGGCGTCTCGACGCTCGGCGCGGGCGAGCGCAGCGTGGTTGCCAACATGGCGCCCGAATACGGTGCGACGACCGGGTTCTTTCCTGTGGACCAGCACACCGTGGACTACCTGCTTTCCACCGGCAGATCCGCGGCGCACGCGGCCATGGTCGCAGGCTACACGCAGGCAACCGGCCTGTGGTTCGACCCGTCGGCGCAGCCGCGCTACACGCGCAGCATCGACATCGACCTGGATGTGATCGGCATGCACATCGCGGGGCCACGCCGGCCGCAGGACTTGCTGGCGTTCGGTGAAGCCGCCTCGACGCTGGCGGCGCTGAACTTTCGGCCGAAGGCGGCGCACGCGACGATGCCGCGCCATCCCGTCGCGGTGGCGGCCATCACGAGCTGCACCAACACCTCCGACCCGCGCCTGCTGGTGGCAGCAGGCCTGGTGGCCCGCAAGGCACGCGCCTTCGGGCTGAAGGCGCCCCCCTGGGTGAAGACCTCGACCGCGCCCGGCTCGCCGGCCGCCGCCGCCTACCTGGACCGCGCCGGCCTTGCCGCAGACCTGTCGGCCGTCGGCTTCGACATCGTCGGTTTCGGCTGCACGACATGCATCGGCAATTCCGGCCCGCTGCTGCCATCGATTCAGGAAGCGCTGGCTGCGGGCGCGATCCATCCCGTCGCCGTGCTGTCTGGCAACCGCAACTTTCCAGGCCGCGTGCATCCCGACCTGGACCTTGGTTTCCTCATGTCGCCGCCGCTGGTCATTGTGTTCGGCCTGGCCGGCGATGCCGAGCGGAACTTCAGCGTCGATCCAGTGCAGATCGCCGCCGACGGCACGCCGGTCTATCTCATGGATCTGTGGCCCTCGCGTGATGAAGTCGACCAGGCGCTGCGGCAATCGCAGGACCCGGCCGACTACCGAAGCGCCTTCGCCCTGGCCAGCGCAAACCCGCTGTGGCACGACCTGGAATCTCCCGCATCGGCGCTGTACCCGTGGGACCCGAAATCGACCGCGCTGCGCCGCCCGCCCTTCGCTGCAGCCACTGAAGGCAGCCTGCTCGGCGCGTACGCCGCCCACCCGCTGCTGGTGGTCGGCGACGACATCACGACCGACCACATCTCGCCAGCCAGCGCGATTCCCAAGGACAGCCTCGTGGCCGACTTCCTGGTGGCGCGGGGCGACGACCGCAACGACCTGAACGTCTTCGCCTCGCGCCGCGGCAACTGGGAAGTGATGGTGCGCGCAGCCTTCCACAGCAAGACGCTGAAGAATCTGCTGGCTCCCGGTGCGCCAGTCGCACACACGGTGCACGTGCCAAGCGGCGACGTCGTGCCCCTGGTGGAGGCGGCGCGGCGCTACAGGGATGCTGGCGAATCGGTGGTGCTCGTCGCCGGCGAACGCTACGGCACGGGTTCGTCGCGCGACTGGGCCGCCAAGGGCCAGCGCCTGCTGGGCATCCGCGCCGTGCTGGCCAACAGCTTCGAGCGCATCCACCGCTCGAACCTCGTCGGTATGGGCGTGCTGCCGTTGCGCATGCCGGCGGGCATGACACCGTTCACGCTGGACCTCCAGCCCGGCGACGTCATCGAGGTCGACGCCAGGCCGGAGCACATCGCGCCGCGCGGCCCTGTTCGCGTCTCGATCCGCCGCCGCGACGGCCGCAACGGCCGCGTCGATACCTTCGAGGCCACCGCTGCCGTCGAGACGCAACTGGAGGTCTCGCTGCTGCGCGCCGGCGGCGTGATCCCCTCGACGCTGAACAAGATGATCGCCACGCACGCACCCCATCGTTTGGTGACCGGGGCAAAGTGATGAAAATCGTGGTCATGCGGCCCGAACAATCCATCACCACCCAGATCCTTGGCTTGATTGAATCCGACGACATGAAGGCCGGGGCCCACATGCGTGCCCAGCCGCTGGCTGATAGGCTGCGCGTGTCGCGCTCGCCCGTGAACGACGCGCTGTCGTTCCTTGCAGAGAAGGGCGTGCTGGTGCGCCAGCCCAACCGCGGCTACTTTCTTGTCGAGCCCTTGAGCGAGTCGGTCGAAGCCACGGCACGCCGGCTGGGGCTGGAAGACTCCGACACCGTCACCGAGGTTTACTTCCGCATTGCGGACGATCGGCTGAGTGGGGCATTGCCCGGGGAGTTCACCGAGGTGATGCTCAAGCAGCGCTACGGCCTCACGCCCGCTCAGCTCAACGCGGTGCTGGCGCGCATCGCCAGTGAAGGGTGGGCCGAGAGGAAACCGGGCTACGGCTGGGAGTTCTCGTCGATGTTGACCACGGCGGACAGCCTGCTGCAGTCGTACCGCCTGCGCCTTGCGCTGGAGCCGGCCGCGCTGCTTGAGCCGGGCTACCACCTCGCACCCGGCGTCATCGCACGCTGCCGCGCCGCGGAACTGCACCTGCTCAACGGCGGCATCGAAACCGACACCGCCGACCAGATGCACGACCGCGGCGTGCGTTTTCATGAATCGGTCGTCGAAGGCTGCGGCAATGCCTTCTTCATCGACACCATCCGGCGCGTCAACCGCGTGCGGCGTCTGCTGTCCTACCGGTCGATGAAGGACCGCAGCCGCTACAAGGAACACTGCCAGCAGCACCTGCACCTTCTGGATCTGATCGAGCGGGGCCACAACGACGATGCGTCCAAAGCCATGCAGGACCACTTGTCGAGCACGCTGCGAAATCTCAAGAAGATCACCGGCATCTTGAAGAGCTGAGAACACCCATGTCCCCTGAAATCGTCAAAGCCCTTGCACCCTCCGGCGTCCTGCGCGCATCGATCAACCTGGGCAATCCAATCCTGGCGAACCGGGATGCCGCCACTGGCGAGCCCGTTGGCGTGTCGGTCGATTTGGCGCGTGCGTTGGGCGAACGGCTGGGGGTTCCGGTCGAACTCGTCATGTTCGACGCGGCAGGCAAATCGGTGGAAGCGGTCGTTGCAGAGCGCACGGACATCGGCTTCTTCGCGATCGACCCCGTCCGCGGGGCGGACGTTGCATTCACTGCGGCCTATGTGCTGATCGAAGGCAGCTACCTCGTGCGCGAAGCCTCGCCGCTGGCGCGCAACGAAGAGGTGGATCGACTGGGCATATCCGTGGCCGTTGGCAAAGGCAGCGCCTACGACCTCTACCTGACACGCGAGCTGCAACACGCGCAGATCGTTCGCGCGGCCACATCGCCCACCGTGGTCGATACCTTCATGGTGCAGCAGCTGGATGTCGCTGCCGGCGTGAAGCAGCAACTCGAAGCAGACCAGAAGAAGCATGCCGGCCTTCGACTCCTGCCTGGGCGTTTCATGGTGATCCAGCAGGCGATGGGAACTCCCAAGTCGCGTGGCGCCGATGCCGCGAAGGCGCTGACTGCGTTCGTCGAAGAAATGAAGGCCAGTGGCATCGTGGCCGACGCGTTGCTTCGACACGGAATACAAGGGGCGTCGGTGGCCCCCGGCATCAACTAGCAGACTCGATCCAATTCAACATGGCGGCAGGTCTGGAAGCGCGGCCAACGACCGCTAACAGTCTATTGTGTTGAAAAACTCGTCCACGGTATTTCAGGCACGTCTTCGGGGCGCTCGTGTAGATGGGCTACTGCACCGGCGTCGATCTCGAGTTGTTGCTCGCTGCATCAAAGCGCCTGCCGAGGTTGATTGGTCACGACATTCCGAGCCAGGTTGTCAAGGTCGGGCGTCGGCTCGACCTGCATCCAGTAGCTGCCGATTTCGCCCATACGTGAGCGCGCGATGGCACGGGGCGCCTGAGATTTTTCAACAAGACGAGAGGGCGCTTCCTGAGTCGAGGAAGGCCATGGTTGTCGATCGTGGGCGTGTACGGGCCGACCTTCAATGCGATACCAATCAGAAACGCGGTCAACAAGGGCCTCACGCTGCGCATAAACCAGGCGAGCGAGAAGCGCGATTTACCGCGGCCCATCGAACACATCTAGGCGGAGCGCACCCGGCCGAGCCAAATCATCGCGCATCGCATCGACCTGTGCGACGTCACGATGCCTGTTCTCCAGCAAGCTGGACAACTTGCATCAAGACGGTGCTCGTGCCGCCTTCGGCGCCGTCCGGCTGACGCGCGACGACCATCTTGCATGGCAAGCAAGTGCGACGAACCTTTGCTTCGCCCCGCTCGTGGGCAAGGCGGGCCTTCGCAGCCACGATGCACCGCGGAGTTTTTTGCGCACCAGGCAGGAGTTGATACCGCGCGTTGTGGAAGCAAGACTTGGCTTTCAATTCTTATCAGGTCTTGCCATGTCCCTCTTCGTTTTTCGAACGCATGCCGCTCGTCTGCTATGTCTTTTCGGGGCGCTCGCCTGTATGGGTATCGCCTGCGCGCAGTCGTCAGGCGCGAATCGCTCCGGTCCCGGTCCTGCGGGTGCTACCAACGCCCATCCGGCGGGCCTGAAGTGGCCGACGCGACCGCTGAGGCTGGTCGTCGGCTTCGGTGGCGGCTCGTCGCCAGATTTCGTGGCGCGCGTCTTGGCCGCTCCCATGGCGAAGGCGCTGGGCCAGCCAGTGATCGTCGAGAACCATCCAGGCGCCAGCGGCAATATCGCGGCGGACATCGTCGCGAAGTCCACCGACAGGCACACGGTCGGCATCCTGATCAACGGCAACATGACGATCGCCAAGATCCTCAATCCGGCGACCTCCTTCGACCCGCAGAAGGACTTGGTCCCGCTGAGCATCATCTGCACGGCGCCGCTGGTCCTCGCCTCGACGTCGGCGGTCTCGACGGCCGATCCCCGCGGCTTCCTCGAGGCGGCGCGCGCGGCCGGAAGCAAGTGGAGCTATGGCACGCCCGGCATCGGCACGATCGGCCACCTCGGCATGGAGCTTCTGAAGGCCCGCACAGGCATCGGCGCCGTGCATGTGCCCTACCAGGGAAATCCGCAGGTCATCACGGGTCTGGTCGGAGGGCAACTGCAGCTGGCGCTCCTTCCACCGGGCCTCGCCCAGGAGCAGGTCAAGGCCGGAAAGCTGCGCGCAATCGGCGCGACCTCGGCGCGCCGCTCCGAACTCGTGCCGGACTACCCGACCCTGCAGGAAGCGGGCCTCAAGGATTTCGAACTCGAGATCTGGACCGCCGCCGCGGCGCCCGCCAGTCTGCCTGCTCCCATCGTGCAGCGCCTGACCGAGGTTCTCTCGGAGGTCATCCGCCTGCCAGAGGTGCGGCAGAAACTCTTCCAGCACGGCTACGAGGCTGCTGGCATCTCGGGGGAGGCGCTGATGCGCCGGGTGAAGGCCGACACGGCCTCGCTTACCGAGATCATCGCGAGCCAGGGCATCAAGCTCGAATAAGGAGATACCCATGAATTCAGAACAAGGGCGCCCGAGCGGGCGCCAGGAAACGGCGGCCGCGGTCCATGACACAACCCCAGCTGATGCCGGCAGCCACGAGGACGCCCAACGGATCCTGCAGTCGCTGCGCGACGAACTAGATGGATTGGACAGAACGCTGCTCGAGACCGTCAGGCGCAGGCTCGATTGCTGTTGCCGGATCGGACTGCACAAGCGCGACCATGCGATTCCGATGATGCAGCCCCATCGCATCGGCGTGGTGCAGGCGCGTGCGGCCGACTTTGCCGCCAAGCACGGCATGAGTCCGGCGTTCCTGCGTGCCCTCTACGAGCTGATCATCACGGAGACATGCCGGCTTGAGGATGAGATCATCGGTGCGCCCTCGACGTCTGCATGAGTCGCTCGTTTTGCGCTCGAGCAAGCGCGCTGGTTCCGGCTCTGCCGGCGCTCGCGCATGCCGCGAACCCCATCAGGTGGCCGTCGAGGCCGAGCCGCTGGTCATGCGGCACCGCCAAGGCGAACATATGCTGATCTTTTCAACGCTGGGCCATAAGGGCAGCAACCATCACTTCGTTCTCCAGCAGTACCTGGGCGCGCATGGCATTGCGCCAGCCTGCCGCATCGTGTTGTTCGATGACTTCCACAGCGGTGCGCGCGCGCTGATCGCCGGCGAGGCGGACTACCTGCTTCAATGCGCCGTGCATCCGGCCGCCGCCGAGATCACAGGCACCTATCGCACGGGCATGGTGGTGGTCGACGCCTTCATTTCTCCCAGTCAGCCCATGGCGCTGGTGCGGTCCATGGGAAGCGGGGAGGGAGCTGGCAAGGTGGGCGTGCAGACTGCGACGCAGAGCTATGCCGACCTTTCCGCCTGGCCGACCACCGTCCACGAGCCGACGGTGCTCGCGGTCCAGTCCGGTCTGACAGAAGGGCGCTACAGCGCGGGCATCGTCTTCACTTCCTTCGCGATGGCACATGCAGAGCGCTTCGAGGTGGTCCAGTCCATCGGCACCGTCTGCGATGCATGGATCGTCTACGGACGCCAGGCCGTCGACGATGGCAGGGCCGTCGTCTGGGACGACAGTCCGGTCGCACGGCAGTTCCGGACGCGGATCAAGCGATCGTCGGAGCCAGGCGGCAGTTGAAGCCGTGGTCCACTGTCGCGGCGGGGCGTAGCTCCGTCGATAGCTAGATCATGGGCTTCCAGCAGATGACGAAACCGGAGGATGCGACGAGGGGTCACGTCCACTCTACGGATCGAGGTCCCCGCCAGGGTTGGCGGAGCCCTGTTAGCCAGCAGGCTTGCTGCGCTTGAGAAGTGACCACATAGGCCAAGTCTCCTTTATCGCGCCCTTGGCAACTTCGGTTGCGGAAGACCGTTCGTATCCCTCCGGACGGTCAATCACGACCACGACGGCGGTGCCTTCGTCGCGTAGGAGCTCCCACGGCCAATCCTGATGCATCGCATCTTCCACGACCAACTCGGCATGGACGTCCTCGTATCCGGGTGGCCGCTTCAACGCAACAAATACTCGGTGATCGGGCGTCATGGTCTGTTCATTCCAATGTGGCGGTGCATCTCATCATTGAAGAATACAGCGACCGTCGTCTGCGCAGATCCGCATCCTCGGCACCTGAATCGTCAAAGATGAGGTGACTGGACGGTTATCCTTCGTCGTCACACGACCCCAATCACGCCGGGCAGTGCCCGTTCGGGCGCGCATCTTGGCCGGCTCGATCCCAGCCGTCTTCCCGCGACGCGATTGGTCGAACAGCTGTGCACCTCGGCCCTGGTGTGTCCCCGAGCGAAATACGCCTTCTAGCGTCGCAAAGGCGTCGCGACCCCCTTTGCGCTCATCAGGTGGCCGAGCGGCAGCGCCACCTCCGACTTGATCTCGCGCAGCACGATGCTCGAGCGCACGTGCGTCACGCCCGGCAGGCTGAAGAGCACCTCGTGCAGAAAGCGCTCGTAGTGCTTCATGTCGGGCACCGTCACGTGGAGGATGTAGTCCGCCGGCCCGGTGGCCGACACGCAGCGGATGATCTGCGGGCTCGCGGCCACCACCTCCTCGAAGCGCTGCACCATCGCCTCGCTGTGGCGATCGAGGTTGACCTCGGCCACGGCCGAGACATGCAGGCCCACCAGTTCAGGATCGATCATGGCCGTGTAGCCGCGGATCACACCGGCCGCCTCCATGTCCTTGATGCGCTTCCAGCAAGGCGTGGGCGAGAGCCCGACGGCCTCTGAAATCTGCTGCACCGTCTGCCGGCCGTCGTGCTGCAGCGCAGAAAGGATCTTGAGGCAATGCTCGTCAAGAGAAACAGAATCGACGTTCATAGCGGTTTCCGAGAGGATTCTTCTTCAAACAAGGGTCTGCGCCAGTGTATTGAAGAAACACTTACTCGGGGTGCGGCAGAACAATTCCGGGCATGAACGCCCCACACAAGACGACCGCGCTTCGACGGCCCGACTACCAGCTCTCCGACAACCTCTGGGCCGATGCCGGCTCGGTCTTCATCACCGGCACGCAGGCGCTGATCCGCATCCTGGCGATGCAGAAACAGCGCGACGCGGCACGCGGCCTCAACACGCAGGGCTTCGTGAGCGGCTACCGCGGCTCGCCGCTGGGCATGGTCGACCAGGCCATCTGGAAGGCGGGCGAGCGCTTCAAGCAGACCGGCATCCGCTTCGTGCCGGCCGTGAACGAGGAGCTTGCCGCCACGCAGGTACTGGGCACGCAGCGCGTGGAGTCCGACCCCGAGCGCACCGTTGAGGGCGTCTTTGCCATGTGGTACGGCAAGGGCCCGGGCGTGGACCGCGCGGGGGATGCGCTCAAGCACGGCAACGCCTACGGTTCGTCGCCGCACGGCGGCGTGCTGGTGGTGGCGGGCGACGACCACGGCTGCGTGTCGTCGTCGATGCCGCACCAGAGCGACCACGCCTTCATGGCCTGGCGCATGCCGGTGATGCAGCCCGCGAGCGTGGCCGAATACCTGGAGTTCGGCCTGTACGGCTACGAGCTCTCGCGCTATTCGGGCGCGTGGGTCGGCATGGCGGCGCTGTCCGAGATCGTCGAGAGCGCGGGCACCGTGGACCTCGACGCCGTGAATGCGCGCGTGGCCGCCTGGGAAGACGCCGACGCCGTGCGCGCCGCCACCGGCCACGCCGCGCCGCCCGACGGCCTGCACTACCGCTGGCCCGACCTGCCCTCGCTGCGCATCGAGTCGCGGCTGGAGGACAAGCTCGCCGCCGTGGCCGCATTCACGAAACGCAACAGCATCGACCGCCACGTCATCGTGAGCCCGCATGCGAAGGTGGGCATCGTCACCTGCGGCAAGGCGCACCACGATTTGATGGAGGTGCTGCGGCGCCTGGAGCTCTCGCCCGAGCAGCTCGCGCGCGCCGGCGTGCGGCTCTACAAGGTAGGGCTGAGCTTTCCACTCGAGCAGACGCGGCTGAAGGAATTCGCGCAGGGGCTCGAGGAGATCCTGGTGGTGGAAGAGAAGGGCGCGGTGGTCGAGACGCAACTGCGTGACATCTTCTACAACGCGCCGCCCGATGCGCGCCCCGTGCTCGTGGGCAAGCACGACCGCGAAGGGCAACCGCTGGTGTCCGCGCTCGGCGAGCTGCGCCCGTCGCGCCTCATCGAGCTGGTCGCGCACTGGCTGGCCGTGCACTTCCCCGACAACCACGACCTCGGCGACCACCTGCAGCATGTGCGCGACTTCACGCCGCCCGATCTGCTGGGCAATGCGAGCGACAGCGTCAAGCGCGTGCCTTACTTCTGCGCCGGCTGCCCGCACAACACCAGCACCAAGGTGCCCGAAGGCTCAACCGCGCGCGCGGGCATCGGCTGCCACTTCATGGCCAACTGGATGGACCGCAGCACCGCGGGCCTCATCCAGATGGGCGGCGAGGGCGTCGACTGGATCTCGCACGCCATGTTCACCAAGACGCCGCACGTGTTCCAGAACCTGGGCGACGGCACCTACTACCACTCGGGCTACCTCGCGATCCGCCAGGCCGTCGCGGCCAAGGCCACGCTCACCTACAAGATCCTGTTCAACGACGCGGTCGCGATGACCGGCGGGCAGCCGGTGGACGGCGTCATCAGCGTGGACGCGATCGCGCGGCAGGTGGAATCGGAAGGCGTTACCAAGGTGGTGGTGGTGAGCGATGCCATCGGCAACTACGACGCCATCAAGAACAAGTTTCCGGCGGGCACCGAGTTCCACGACCGCGCCGCGCTCGACGAGGTGCAGCGGCGCCTGCGCGAAATGCCCGGCGTGACCGTGCTCATCTACGAGCAGACCTGCGCCGCCGAGAAGCGCCGCCGCCGCAAGAAGGGCGAGCTGGCCGACCCGCCGAAGCGCCTCTACATCAACGAGGCGGTGTGCGAAGGCTGCGGCGACTGCACCGTGCAGAGCAACTGCGTGGCCGTGCTGCCGCAGGAAACGCCGATGGGCCGCAAGCGCAAGATCGACCAGACCAGCTGCAACAAGGACTATTCCTGCGCCAAGGGCTTCTGCCCCAGCTTCGTGGGCGTTACCGGCGGCAAGCTGCGCCGCAAGAGCGGGGCGCTTGCGGCCGGGCGCGATGCCTTTCTGCATCGCGTGGCGGCGCTCGCGCATCCCGCGCCGCATGCATGGACCGCCCCCTACGACCTGCTCGTGACCGGCGTGGGCGGTACCGGGGTGGTGACGGTGGGTGCGGTCATCGCGATGGCCGCGCACCTGGAGGGCAAGTCCGCCAGCGTGCTCGACTTCATGGGCTTCGCGCAGAAGGGCGGCTCGGTGCTAAGCTTCGTGCGGCTGGCCGACACGCCCGAGCGGCTGAACCAGGTGCGCATCGACACGCAGCAGGCCGACGCCATCCTCGCGTGCGATGTGGTGGTGGGCGCTTCGCCCGACGCGCTGCAGACCGTGCGGCACGGGCGCACGCGCGTGCTGGCGAACGTCCACGAGATCCCGGTGGCCGAATCGCTGCGCAACCCCGATGCCGACCTGCACGTCGACCTGCTGCTGGAGAAGATGCGATTCGTCGCGGGCGAGGAACAGGTCGAGACCTTCGATGCGCAGAGCCTGGCCGAGGAGTTCCTGGGCGACACGCTGGCCGCGAACATCGTGGCGACCGGCTATGCGTGGCAGCGCGGCCTGGTGCCGCTGAGCCTCGAGGCGCTGATGCATGCGATCGAGCTCAACGGCGTGGCGGTGGCGGCCAACCAATCGGCGTTCTCATTGGGGCGGCTTGCCGCAGGCGACCCTGCCGCGCTCGACCAGCTGCGGGCGGCGCCCCTGCAAGCGCAGGCGCAGCAAGCAGACCAGCGCCCGCTGGACGCGTTGCTAGCCGATGCGCGCCGCCAACTCACCGGCTACCAGAACGCTGCGTGGGCCGCGCGCTTCGAGGCACGAATCCGCGCACTGCAGGCGGCCGAGTCCGCGCTGACGGGCGGCGATGCGGGCCTGCCCTTCACGCGCAACGCGGCGCGCAGCCTGTTGAAGCTCATGAGCTACAAGGACGAGTACGAAGTCGCGCGTCTGTACACGGACGGCACTTTTCTGCAGAAGCTCAAGGACCAGTTCGAGGGTGAACTGAAGCTCGAATTTCACATGGCTCCGCCGTTGCTCTCGCGTCCCGTGCACGGAAGGGCTCCCACGAAGATTCGCCTTGGCGCTTGGATGCTCCCGGCCATGAGGTGGCTGGCGCACGGCAAGCGGCTGCGCGGCACGGTCTTCGACCTGTTCGGCCATACGACGGAGCGGCGCATGGAGCGTGAGTTGATCAATCACTTCGATGGACTGCTGCAGGACATGGTTGGTGAGCTGACTGCCGGCAATCAGACGATTGCCGCGCGTGTGGCTGCCTTGCCAATGTCGGTGCGCGGTTTTGGCCACGTGAAACTTGCGAACCTCGAATCTGCGCGCCTCCGCGAAGCGGAGTTGCTGCATCGCTTCGCGCCGACGCGATATGCAAAGCCGGTGGCCGGTGCACCGGGGGCGGGCCAGATCCGCGGCATAGCGATCGTGACGGGCGCAAGATCCTGAGGGGCCAAGCGGAGTCTGGCAATTCGCCGCTGCAGACAGCCTTGTGTGGAAAGAGGCGCTGTGACGCTCGGACGCCGGTACATTTCCGAGCTCACACGTGGTACGGCCAGTTGCTTGCTCGCTGCGCCGGCAGGCGTCACAGGCAATCTCCGGGCAATGCCGCAAGCGCACGGCTGGCGGTAAAGAAGAAGATCAGGGCCGGCGCACCTTCGGTGCAATCGATCTCGAATACTCCGCGGCGGCGCCAGACAATGAACCACTTGGACGCATCGCGGGGAATCCCAATGAAGTCTCATTGACCGTCTTTCACTTCAAATCGGGCTCAGTCGCAACGAGCGCGGCAGACAAGATCGGGGTCTTGTCTTGAGCAATTGCCGGCAAGGACCATCTTTGGGCATATTTGCCAGCCAACGCCCCGCGTCATCGATCAAGGAGAGGCCGCGATCACGCGCCCACCAGGCTGAACGGAGCGAGGGCAACGGCCAAGGCCACGTACATCGCCATCGCAAGAAGGCATTAAGCAGTCAGTTCCTCGGCCGTCTTGCCACTCTCAAGTGCAGCCTTGAACCAGGCGGGCCGAGGCCCACGCCCACCCCAGACATTGCCTTGATCATCCTTGTACTTCGGGACGGCGCTACCCGGCTTGGCCTTCGGCCTGGATACGGTGGACTTGACCTTGCGACCTTTCGGAGTCTTTGCGCCGCCTGTGTCCACCCCCAAGTCGCTGGCAGTGAATCCATAAATCACGATTGCTTCCTTGATGCGTTCGAGGACGCCAGCCGCTTCCTTTTTGCGAAGCGCATCAGCTTCTTTTTGCAATTGTTGAATCTGCTTTTGCACTTCAAGATATGTTTTGGCCATTGGGTGAATCGCTTTGCAATAAAAAGCGATGTTTATACACCCATGCCAATGACGTGAGACTCGACAATGCGGGTCCTGCGCGGCGGTATGCCGCGCTTGGCGGACTCGGTATTAACCGGGACATCGTTAATCGATACAGGTCAAAGCGACCTAATTCTGATGACCCAGCGGGCCAGTCGATGAGATCCAAAGATGAACGTCCCGCGCGAGCATTCATCTATGCAAGTCGGTGTCGACCGCATTGCATCTGGGCACGATCATCGGATCACCGGCCCCGCTTCGATTCGCTGGAGCAGTTCTGGCAGCGCTACCAGAGCGCTCCCCCTGTCTGGGCGAGCCGCTGTTGCACGCGATCTCTGGCGGGGCGCTCAGATGAATGCTGTCGTGCTACGCGGCTTTCGGCAAAAATAAATCCACTGCGACCGCCCGCGTTCGCGAGCGCATGCGCCGTGGAAGGTGAAACCAGCGCCAGTCGACGCGCACGCGCTGGAAGACCACGCTGGCAGCCGCGTCAGGACGTCGCGCAGACAGGCAGGCGGGGCGTGCCCGTAGAGCTTGGCCAAATGGATCAAGCTCATAACGGTGGCTGCTCGTTTGGCCCTCGTAAACGCCTGCTTCTAGTGAGTAGAGGTCGACGTTTGATCACCCCCGAAATGGGGTATTTACGTACCTTTGGTTTATCGTCGGTCGGGCCGCCGCGTCGGGTTTTGGCATCACCGCATAGGGCGCATGGCCTCAGCGCCCGCGCCACAATCGCCACCAACGGGGCCGCGCCGTCCGCATCTCTAGTGGCCGCATGTCGAGAGTGTCGTAGTTGGTGAATGGCGCACCGGCACGCCTGCGCAATTCAGTCTCGAGCTCGTGCGCTATCCCGCGGGCGTGGAGATCTCCCTCGAGAGCCTTCCTGCGCCACCCGATCGCCATCGCATTCAGCGTCTCGTCGGGCAACTCTTGCTTGGTGGTCATACGTAAATTCCGTCGCTGCTGTTGACCGCTTACGCATGCCCAACGCATAAACGCGGGACTTTGAAACGGCTGGGCATCAAGGCAGGCCGTCACAAGCGCGTGTTTCTCCTGAACAAATATTGAAGAGTGACAGCGGTTGGCGTCGGGGCAATTCCCTGAGCGACTTTTTTTCTCCCCGACCTACCAACGCCAAACCACTGTCGAGATGCAGTGTGCTTGGCCCAGGTGAAATGGAAGTGAAGTCTGTGCAGGAGTTCCGTGAAACGATACCAGCCGTCTTGTGGCGGGCTACCCTTTTGATCCAGCTGTGCATATGCCCGGGCGCCGTAGAGGCGTTCAGCTCGGTTTCACATCGAAGTACGCCTCGTCGGCATCGCCCCAATCGCGGAACGATGCGGACTAGACCGTCGGGACCGTGCCCCCGTCTATCAGGTGCTCGGAGCCCGAAATCGCAGCTCTCGGCAATGCCAGAAAGGTGATCAGATCGGCAGCTTCCTTCGGCTTGCAGGACGGCCGAGCGGAATACCGCCACGCGATTGCATGATGCGCTGTTTGCCGCCCTCGTAGTCCGACCGGCCTGATCGGCAAGGCGTTCGGCCGGCGCCACAGGCGCTTCTGTCTCGATCCATCCGGGTGACACGCGCAGCACGCGCACTCCCTTGGCCGTCACTTCTTTCGACAACGCCTTGCTGTAGGTCGACAAGGCCGCGTTGGCGGCCGCAGAGGCAGTCGTCGACTCCGGCAGTGGCAGCACGCGCTGAATCGAGCTGCGGTGGATGGTGACGCCCGAACCCTGCGCGAGCATCGCGGGCAGCAGCGCACGATCGAGCCGAACGGCCGGCATCCGGTTCTGGTTCTCGTTCAGTTCGGCGAACCACTGCGCATCATCGAGGGCAGCAATCCACCGCCCGGAGCGCCGGAGCCGCCCACCACAACCAGCAGGATGTCGATGCCGCCCCAATGGTCGAGCATCGACTGCGCCACCTTGGCGGCGCCCTCGGCCGTCGAAAGATCGGCTGCGATATGGATCGCGCCCTCGGTTGCCCTGTCCGCCGGCTGGAGCTGCTTCGGGACAGCGGTCTGCCGCCTGATCGGGGCATCCGCGCGAGAGACCTCTCGAGGTCCTTCTGCAGGCTTGTCTGCGCGCATTCGACCTCGCTGCAGCTTGCCCATCACGCAACGCCGTGGGGGTTTGGCGCTCGGAATTCTCGTGGGATGCCTCGCAGGAAAAGTGCGTGCCGTGCAAGCATTGCCAGGCGCATTCGAGGTCCGGATCATGGCCCTTTTTGCGAAGACGTGCGAGCTCCCAGGCACAGGATCGCCATGCGATACAGGTGCTGGACGACGGTACGTTTCGTCCCCTGTGGCTGTTCGTGTCGTTCAAATTCATGAAAACTCTTGTCCAATGCACCGTGACGATGGCCGTGCTCGCCATGGGCGTGTCTTCGGTCACCAGCGCCCAGGTCGGCTACCTGGGGCCGGCAGGCAGCTGGACCCATCAGGCTTGCATGGATCTGTTCGGTGACGAGAACCTCGTCGCGCTCGACAGGGAGGCGCTTTTCAAGGCCTTGCGTGCGAAAACCGTCGCCAAGGCCTGCGTGCCCGTCACGACGTCCGTGGTGGGGACCACGCCTTACCTTGACGACGTGCTGGCCCTGGACGGCGTGCAGGTGGTGGCCGAGTATCCGAAAGAGCTGGGCTACAGCTTGCTGGCCAGGCCGGGCACGCGCCGGCAGGACATCCGCACGGTCATCGCCCATCCCGTCGCGCTGGAAGAGGTCAAGCCCTGGCTCGACAAGGAAATGCCGGACGTCGAGCGCAGGGCTGCTTCCAGCGGAGGCGCCGCTGCGAAGCTGGTGGCGGAAGGCACTGCGTCGGACCTCGCGGCCATGGGGCCGCCGAGCGCAGCCCGTATCTACGGGCTGACGCCGATCGTCAACGGTATCGAGGAAGGACCGCACAACACCACGCGCTGGTGGGTACTGGGGCATGTGCCGCCAGCACCGAGCGGGAGCGACAAGACCAGCCTGCTGCTGACCGTCGACGAAACCGACTTCCGGCGCTCGCTGCGGGCGCTTGCGCAAGCGACCCAGGTCCTGGCCATCTACGAACGACCGGGAAAGAAATCGCTGGACGGCCACCGGTATGTGGTCGACATCGTGGGCCATGCGTCGCAGCCGGAGATCGCCAAGCTGCTGGCGGACCACGCGGAGTTTCGGCTTCTTGGTTCCTATCCTCGAAGGTATTGAACGCCATTGCGCGCGTGCGGGTCAGCGGCCCCATCCAGTCGTCGAGGACGCGGCGGCTTGCGACCGAACGGTCCGGGAAACCTTCCTTGAGGCCCGAATCGCAGCCCGGGAGATCCGGCTCGTGGGCGTGCTGTGGCGAGCCAGTGGACGGCTGGTGCGTCCCATCGTCCAAGACGACTCGAACGCGACGAGTGGTCCTTTCAAGAGAGAACGTGGCGGGGCAGACAGATGGTGAAAACGCATCCGACACTCGGTACATCCCGAATGGTCAGGGCCCGAGATCGGCCTCGACGCTCTGACGGGCGATGGAAAGGCCCAGACCCAGGCCCGACCTGTCATGACTGTGCTGATTGAAGGGCGCGAACATCGTGGCGGCGCTTCCCGGCGGCAGGCCGCCGCAGTGGTCTTCGACTTCAACCAGTACCTGTTCGCCAAGCTCATAGGCCTTCAATGTGATGTCGGTGTGTGGATGGGTGAACTTGAAAGCGTTCTGCAGGAGGTTCGCCAGCGCTGCAAGCAGCAGTTCGCGATTCCCTCGAATCGTCAGTAGTTACTAGTGGGCACTGCTATTCGCCGAACCAAACGACCAGCCACGACGCAACAGCAAGAAGCGTGCATGTGAACACTGAATATGGATGCTCTCGATGGAAAGTCCAAGCGACAATTTCATGGAACGGCCTGGGCATTTGAATCCTTGCTCGCCGATGGCGAGATGAAAGAACAATGCGCGCTTGGCAGCTGTCAGTCAATCCAAATTAAGTGGTACTCCGCCAGCGCAGCGGGCATTGGACTGAAGCAGTTGGTGTCTATCTGCAAGCATGTCGAGCGGTCGGTTGTGTCCTGGGACAGTCAGCCGATGTCAGCAACCCATCGAAGAGGAAAGCTCAACGAGCGTGCTGTCCAGGCCGCGCACCTACGGCACTGGTCCCCGGGGGCTTGGTGCGAGGTTTTGCCAGTTCTGTCGCCCACGGTGTGCTGGCTGCCGGCACTCAAGTACACGAGTTGCGGCCACTCGCGTTTAGCCTCCGCGCCGCTAAGGCACGATCTCGGCGACGCCCAGCAAGTTGCCCTCGCTGTCTCGAAACCACGCGGCGCGCTCCCCGTGGCCCTTGCTGGGATAGTTGCCCTGTATATCCATGATGCCGTTCACCGTGCCTTTGTATTCCTCGAAGACGACACCGCGCGCACGAAGGTCGCGAACGGTCGTTTCGATGTCGTCGACGTAAAAGCCCATCTGGGTGAACGACCCGTCGGACACGCCGGCAGATGCGAAAAGGCAGAAGGTGCCGTGCGAACTCTCATAACGCAGCCCGCCTGGGCGTTCCTCGACGGGCTCCAGGCCCAGCTTGTCCGCATACCAGCGCCGCGCCCTCCAGAGGTCTTGCGCGGGAATGCGGGCTTCGATTCGAGCTCGGGTCAGCATGTGTGGATCTTATGAAGGACCGGGTGCGAGGGTCAACGATTCTTCCAAGGCAAGGCCTGCGATCCCGCCATGCCGCGAGTCCACGCTCTCCCGGTCAGCTCTTCGTTGCAGGCAACTCGCGCGTCACGGCCTTGAGCCGTGACCATCTCGTTCAGGCCTCCCAGCGGCTTATGAACATGCTCGCTTTCAGACTTGCCTTCAGGATCGCTGCCTCGCGGCTGGGTTGAGGCTCGCAAACCAGCGAACGAGGCTCTTGGCCGAATCGAGAGATACGTGCCATTCCGACGAAAGCTCGACCATCGTTGGCGATGACCGACAGCTCGATTTCCCATTCATGAATGTTTCGCGGCGAGGGGAGATGCGAATGAGCGATCTTCTGGGAGGCGCGAAGCGCGCGCCTGTTGGACCGGACGAAATCCGCTCCAATTTCTCGCCACGAGATGGTCGTCTCTCGAATTCGCTTCGTGGCATCAGACAAGGCCCCGAATATCGATCCGGAGCGCGAGCCCAAAGGTATTTGCCCGGAAAGCAGAGCTGCAAGTCCATGCGAGCATTTGCGTAAGAATTTCATCTTGCCTTCGGCGTGACAGGACGGCCGAGCGGAATACCGCCGCACCCAAGGCGGCAACGGGCATTTTGCACTGACCGTGCCATCCCACCGTTCTTACCAGCGCACGCGTACCCCAGCAGATCCGTTGATCGAGCTCTTGACCTTGGCATCACCGCCCGACGACCAGAGCTTGCCGATTTCGGCGTACAGGCTGGTCGTTGGGCCTAACGCCAGCGTGAAGCCGCCAGCCAGTTCGGTGCTCGTGCCGCCAGTGGGCGCTGCGATGTCGGTGCGCGTCGCACCGTTGACGGAGCGCGCGATGTCCGTACCGCTCGAGGTGCGGTAGACGTTGAAGCGGCCGTACGGCTGCAGCGCGCCCATGCTGGTGTCGATCTGACCCTTGACGCGCACGCCGGGCGCGCGCGATCCAGCCGCTGTCGGCATCGGGCTGAACCACGGCACCGAGGATGAGAGAGTCGCTCAGGCCCATATGCTGGTGAATCAGCTGCAGCAGCGGCTCGATGCTCCAGCCGCTGCTGCCCAGTGCAAAGGCCTGGCCGACTTCGATGGACCCCAGCAAGCTGTTGCCCTAGCCGCCTAGGCCTGCGCCGAGCATCGGCTCGACCGTGTAGCGATAGCGGCCCGACTGCACCACGACGTCGGCGTACAGGCCGCTGTCGGCGGTGAAGGTGCCGTACAGGCCCACATACCGGCTGCGCAGGTCGTTGCGGCCGGTGCGCAGGTTGCTCACGCCGCTGGCGAATCCGTTGACGGTCGCATCGCCATCGAGCTGGCCGACGTACAGACCGGCGCGCACGTTAGGCGTGGCCAGCAGGTCGGTGCCGGCCTGGAAGCCGGCGAGGCGTCCCTTGCTCGTGGGCGACACCGTGCCGCCTTGCTGGATGTCGATGTCGGTCGAAAGCACGTGCGCCCAGGCACGGCGGCCCGAGCCGGTCGGCGTGGTGGCGGTGCGCGAGTTCGCACATGGCTGGCTCCGGCAAGACCTCGCGTCCGCGTGCGAACGTCAACTAGAGTACGCGCATGTCCTTCTGCCCATGCGATCTCCTCGCCCGCTCCCTGGCCGTCAACGCTCTCGCTTTCGCGCTCCCCGTGGCGGTCCATGCACAGCCGGCGCCTTCGGACGATGGCGAAACGCTCCCCGCCATCACCGTGAATGCCAGGGGCCGTTCGGAAGCCGCCCAGCAAGTTCCGATCCCGCTGACCTCGATCGATGGCGAGGCCCTTGAGACGCAGCAAAGCTGGCGGCTCGAAGACCTGCAGCAATGGTTGCCGAGTACCAGCATCACCTTCGGCGATCCGCGGCAATCGGCCATCGCGGTGCGCGGCGTCGGCAGGAATCCATCGAACGACGGCCTCGAGGGCAGCACGGGCATCTACCTCGACAACGTCTACCTGGGCCGCGCGGGCATGGCGACATTCGACCTGCTCGACATCGAGCGCGTGGACCTGCTGCGCGGGCCGCAAGGCACGCTTTTCGGCAAGAACACGACCGCCGGCGTGCTGGCGTTGCACACGCGTCCGCCGAGCCGCGAGACCGAGCGCACGCTGCAACTCTCGATCGGTCAGCGCGGCCTTGGGCAGGGGCAAGCCATCTTCTCGGGCGCCTTGTCCGAAGAGACGGCGGGCCGGCTGCTGGTGTACGGCACCCATGAACGCGGCAACATCGAGAACATCTACGACGGCGGCAGCGTCAACGGAGGCAATCGATCCGGCATTCGCGGCCAATGGCTGCTGCGCCGTGGCGACGCCTTCAGCCTGCGCCTGATCGCCGATGCGCACCGCGAGCGCTCCACGTACGGCACCCGTGTCATCTACTCGCTGGGAAGCGGACCGGCGGCGGTCCGCGCACTGGCCGGCGGCGCCAGCGGCATCGTCACCGACCCGCGGCGCTATGCGGTCAACACCGACGGCGTGGAGCGCGTCGATCTCGATCAGGGTGGCATGTCGGCCGAAGCGAGCTGGAAGCTCGGGTCCGGCGCCACCGTCACGTCCATCACTGCCGGCCGCTCATGGAAGTTCGTGCCGACGACCAACGACAACCTCAATATCCCCGTGCTGATCGACGGCGGCTCCCGCGTGCGCCAGCAGCAGTTCTCGCAGGAGCTGCGCTACGCGGGGCCCACCGGCGGCGTGGTCGACTATGTGGTGGGCGCGTTCTACATGCGCCAGCGCATGCGCAACGAGATATTCACCGTGTTCGGTCCGCGGGCGGACATCGTTCTGCAGGGAACGTCCTTGCCGGTGCTCGCCAACGCGAGCACCGTGAGCTTCGGCGCGCTCGACACGGAGAGCTTCGCGCTCTTCTCCCAGGCCACGTGGCACGCCACGTCCAGGCTCGACCTCACGGCCGGCCTGCGCATCACGCAGGAGCGCAAGGACGGGCGCACCCATCGCGGCGACTCGACCGGTGGTTCCGCTGCCACCGCGTTCCTGCGCAATCGTCCGATCGTGCTTGGTGCCTACGACACAGGCTCGCTGGCCATCCGAAAGACCAGCCCATCGGCGCTCCTGAGTGCGAGCTACCGGCTGGATGACGACGCGATCGGCTACGCGAGCCTTTCGCACGGCGAGCGGTCGGGCGGGATCAATCTGGCGGGGCCGGGTGCCGCTCCCGGCCCGCTCGGCGCCTCGTCGCTGATCATCGGGCCCGAACGTGTCGACAGCCTGGACGTCGGCGTCAAGAGCAGCCTCTGGAATGATCGCCTGACACTTAACCTGAACGCCTTCCTGGCAGGCGTGCGCGGCTACCAGACGTCGATGTTCGTGCCCGCCGGCGCAGGCGCGGGCAACTACGTCGAGATCCTCACGAACGCGGGCGATCTCCGTAGCCGGGGACTGGAGCTGGATGCCACTGCGCGACCGGCGCGCGGGCTGACCGTGTGGGCCAACGCCGCCTTCAACGATGCACGCTATCGACGCTATGAGGACGCGCCTTGTCCGTCAGAACGCGCGTTCGTGCCGCAGGGGCGCTGCAGCCTGACCGGACGGCAGGTTGCCGGGGCGCCGCGCTGGACATTCAACGTGGGCGCCGAATACCGCAGGTCCGTGAGCCCCACCACCCAGCACTTCGTTTCTGCGGCGTACGCGTGGCGGTCCGCACAGGACGGCACGCTCGACGGATCGGTTCACTCACGCATCCCAGCCTATGGCCTGCTGAACCTCGCCACCGGTTGGAAGGTCGCACGGGGCAATGAAATCTGGAGCATTTCGCTCTGGTTGCGCAACGCGCTCGACAAGAAGTATTTTCCGACCGTGGCCGCCACCGCGAACGGTGCATACGTGGCATCGGTCGGGACGCCGCGCACGATGGGACTGACAGTCCGGCTGGACTACTGACGGTTCTCATCCGTTCCCTCACAGCGCCAGCGTTCAACCTGGAGTCCGCCTCAGACCCTCACCTTTTCGCGAAACGCGTAGGGTGTCTCTTTTCGCGCCTGCCGCGTCTATCTCGCGTTGAGAAGGCAGTTGATGCTTACCGCATTTATCGCAGCGATAGAGGCATACCCACGGCAGCATGCGCATCCACGGACTGCGACGCGCGCGCTTCAGATGATCGATGTCACACAAGCAAGCGGAAAGAAGATTGAGCATGGAACTCGACGTCGAAAAGGTTATTGATGCTCTCCTTGCCAAAGCTCTACGTCATAGAGGCGCTGCTTCAGTGCTGGGCGAAATTCTTCCCCTGAGTCACGACCATTTCGATACCAAGTTCATGGGGTTCTAGCTTTCTAGCCGCAAGCGCTCAGCGGAAGCCGCCCGCGACGAGACGTCTTGCTCCGAACCTCAAGGAAGCCTCGCTTATCCAAGCCGTGCTGTCACATTGAATCAACGGGTTTGCATGTTTGCAGTCCCCGGAAAGCTTGGTCTCTCGCCGACCAGCCAGACGTAGAGCTCGATCCGTTCAGCATCGTTGATTCCCGTTCGCCGTGAGCTCATCTCTTCGAATTTGGCCAGTACTTCACCCACGTTGGGATGCACCTTCTTCGTCAGATACATCGGCATCTCGGCCCACTTGGGTCCGACACCCGTGGCCAGCCATCGGGCATTGACCCCGAAGTAATCGGCAGTGATGAACAGGTAGGTCGACTCGATCCCACTGCGCTGGCCCGAAAGCCAACCGGTAATCGCCGAGCGTGTTACCCCACAGCGGCGGGCGAGGTCGGCCTGCCACCCCCGGTTCATGTCCGTCGTGAGTTCCTTCAGGCGCTCCGCGAAATTGCCGCTCATGGCTGTGGCCCCGCTGTCTTGCTCCAGATATCGAAAGGGCAGGGCAGCGAGGAGCGCTGCGGCGACACACGACCATGCACGCAGCTTTGCTTGCCTCTGTCACGCATGCCCCATCTACCTTGTGTTCAGAGAGAAATCGAGACCCATCGTAGTTGGTGCAGCAAGACAAGTGCAACCAAGGAGCGGGGGGCCGCCTCGCGCTCGGGGCAGGCGTCTGGCATAAGCGGCGCTGCCTGGGGAGGGGGAAAAGGGTGAGACATGGAATCCAGTGTTGAGGACAGTTCCGTGACGCTGCCTTGCCAAGCCTGCGGCTAGGCTTTCTGAAATGCGTCCCTGCTATTTTTTCATGAGAATTGCTGTTTTTGCTCCCCTCTTGTTGGGGTGTGTTCTCGTGCCTGACGCCCTGCGTATCTGGATGGGAGGAGAAGCGGAGGGGCGCGTTCCTGGTGGAGCGGTTCAATCGATGATTGCGGGGAACGCTCGCGCCTCTTGATTGCCAGGTCCTCTGCCCAGTGGCTCGACCAGCTCAGGTTCGTGCCGAACCCAAAGCCGAATGGGTTGCCCTTGGGTTTTTTCGTGGCAGTTGGAGGGTCGTCACGCGGGCCAACGTCCAGGTCGTCGATCATCCACTGCAGCGCGGGTAGGCCGGCGGCCATTGCTCCCTTGTAGGTGCCCAGCCCTTCGTCGGCGTGTTCGATCTGCGCCCGTCGGATGGGTCCTGAACGGCTTCAGCGAGTACCCAGCCGAACCGTCCGGGTTCCTGCTCTCGACGTACACAGCGCGATGCAGCGAAGCGAGGCGATCAAGGCCTTGCGATTCGTGTCCGTGAGTCCATCTTGCGACGCTCCGATGGAAGCGGCAACAGCACGTGGCTGAATCCAAGGGCTCGCCAGTGTCTAGGGAAGCCGGGGTGATTCACCGATAGGTACGGCGATATGCGAAGCTTTTATAGTGATTCTTCGAAGGCCCTTCCTTCCCGCGCTCGAGGTCATCCTGCGTGACAGCAGAACCGCCCGGTCCGGATCGTGTCGGGCTGTCTTGCTGTCCGTGCGGCATCCATACCGCGTCCGTGTCCTCGTTCTCTCGCTTGCTAACGCGAACATCGCAACTGCGCGCTCTTGCATCGACCGTTTACTTAGATGCAGCGGCAAAGTGCGACACCGCCGTTGGAAAAGGCGCGACAAGATGGGGGCGCGAATTCAGCCGCGGCGATGGGCCTCCGATCGACGACGATGGTGCGCCGTCCGCGGATTCAAGTGATGCGCGAAACGGACCTGGCGCTGTCTCTACAGGCCGTCCAGATCTTCAATTCCGCATTAATGCGCCTGCCGCTCGCCAGGGCCGGATCCCGCGCATCGACGGCCACCAAACGCTCGGCGAGCGCCAGTGCGACACCGCACCGGGCAACGACGCCGCTGCGTACCTGGACATCTCCGGCGGATTCGCCGCGAGCAGGCGGTTGGCGCCCTCGATCACGGAGCGCACGCGGTCGCGGTCCAGGCCGGGTTCGGGCTGCCAGAGCGCGTCCATCGCATCTCGAATTTCCGCAGCCAGCTCGACGCCGATCGCGCCGCCGCCGATGGTGGCGATCGACAGAGTCTCCTGATGCCCGCGCGCCAGCCTGAAGGCCCGCGCGAGGAGTGTCTCGCGAATCCGCATCGCCTGCGGTGGCGTGTTCGGGAACAGACAGTGTCCGTGTGCCAAGCGTGTCGAAACCGTTTTCTCGCTACGTTGCGTCACCAAGGATCGCTGGCGTGTTCAGCGGGAATGAGTGAGGCAGATGGCGCCGTATGTCTGATCGGACGCTAGCCATGCCGTCCAGAGCTCACACTCGTCGATAACCCTCAAATGCAAATTCATCGCAGTAGCCGGTGTGAATTTGTTCACGCTTCCGAGCTTTGGCACGTCTGCGAAAACGACTTGCCTATCACACGGCGGGGGCCTGTGTATATCGTTCGCCAGCTGCCGCCCAATGGGGTACCCGGTCAGACTCCTGAATCTGGGTAACCCCACCCGACCACAGGGGGCGCGCAGCCTTCGCGCGCTGCTCGCCCGCATCCATGCGGAAATGCTGACATGCGCGCCACGTGATCGGGTGAAGCGCATGTCAAAGCAATCTGGGGACGCTGAAGACCGCGAAGAGTGGTTGCATGTCCGCATGCGCCGCGGCCGAGGCAGCACGCCTGTAAAAATCAGTCGAAAGGCTTTGGAGGACCATTTCGGAGTCGTCGGCGACGAACGCTCGCTGGCCTCCCTCTATGCGAGCAATGCCGAGGTCATTCACGGTGCCATCCGCGCCAAGATGGCGACCCTAGGTTCTTCCACCATCGAGAATCCGATAGAGATCCACTCGTCGGACCTGTCTTCGCCGCCAGGCACTGCGCATTCCGCTCGGGGGCCAAGAGCTATCGCCGACGCTGAATTGCAGACAACCCTCGAAAAAATAGCAAGCGTAGGTCAGCAGAACCAACGGGGCCTAAGCAACTATGTCCAATGGAAATCTGCCACAGGCAGCGTCGAGCTTGTCGGCGCGTTCTCGGCCGACCAGCTTGAGCTTATGGCGAAATGGATGAGACGGGCGTTCGGCGATGGCTCGGCGTCAGCGGAAGGTGACGTTGAAGGTCAGCCGTGAAGGCTAAGCTGAACCCGGCGAACGCCTGAAAAAGCGCCCGAGTCGTCGGGTACTAACGGCGGTGGAAAGCTGCATCTTCTTCCGGCGTCAAAGCTCATTGTGCTCAAACGGCACTCCGTCCGATCAGCTCAAAATCTGCCGCCCCCTTTCCCCAACGCAGCCAGCGACGCATCGCCGACCGGTCCGTCCGGTTGAGCGCCGATGGCGGAGGCCAGGGCTGCCCAGAGGCACAGACCGCGTTCAAGTAGCCCTGCTCATCCGTGGATTCCGTCACTATTCACGAAGTCAAGTGAAGCCAAATGGAGCGCGTCTCAAGCGTGGATCATCTTTTGCCTCGTACATTCGGCCGATGTCAAAAAAACGCGTTCCCGCTGAAGGTGAATCGTTTGTGCAGAAGCTTCGAGAAACGGTGCGCTTGGCCGAAGTCGGGGAATCCATGGCAATCCGGATTTTCAACAACGATGGCACTCATCGAGACCTTGTTTTCGGGGGCACCGAAACTCATCGGGCGGCCGCCCTCGCGGACTTGTGCAGGGCGCATCTGCAATGACGACCTTCATCACCCATATCTATGACCTTATGAACCCTGAAGACGTTTTCGACTTCTTCGACGAAATGGTTATTACTCCATCGGATTGCATGGCCCTACGCTTTCATGCCCCGGACGGCTCAGTCAAGGATGTTGTTTGGGGTGGGACATGCGAAGAGCAGGAAGCCGCCACGGCTGCACTCCAGATAGGTAAGGACGGAATCCTGCACTAGCGGTGCAATCTTGTAGCGTATTTTTACCAGAGCATACGGATCCCGAGCGATCCGTTGATCGAATTCTTCTAGGCATTACCGCCTGATGACCAAAGGCACTGAAGTTCAGCTGGAACTTGAGTGCTCGGACATCTGCTCGCGCAGGACCCAACGTCTGATGACACGAAAGGTTGCCACGCCTGCGTTCAAGCACGTTCTTGCATTGCTCGAACGGATTGGACTACCAGTCCTGCTGTGCAGTGTTGCCTGTGCAAGGCACCTCTTGATGATGTCGCTGTCCTTGGCGCCTACCATCATGCGCGTGCGCTGCTCGGCCGCGTGACGAACGAGCGCGCATGAAAAAGCCCGCGCTAGGCGGGCTTCGGAATGTGGTCGTGAACTCTTACGCGGTCCACGCTACGGCAAATTCGTTTGCATGAAGTCATTTTTGTTTTTCTCGTCGTAGTGACTTCGACGCGCTGGTGAGAGATTCAGCTTGCCTGGCCAGGCAGCGCCCACTTGAGTGGTAGGCGATGAGGGATTATATCAGGCTGCTGCGTGTCCTTGCATTCGATGGCTAGGTGGTCCAGTACGTGCCGCCAGTAGCCGGCGGGATCTTCGATCGACAGGCGGTGGAGCGCGTCGTAGTCCGCGGCGCAAGCGCGGCGTGCCAGCGCGGTGAGCGGCGAGCGGGCCACGCGGGCTTCGTCGGGCGTCCAGAGGGTGAGGTCAGGAAACTGCATGGGCTGCTTTCGTCCGACGGTTCATGGGGCCTTGCGGCGCGCGCCGCGGAAGTCCGGCGCGCGCTGGGCCAGAGCTCGACCTCGGCATCCAGCTGCTCGGGCGCCACCACGCGGTTGACCAGTCCCATCGCGAGCGCCTCCTCGGCGCCGTAGCGGCGGCACAGGTACCACATCTCCCTGGCGCGCTTCTCGCCCGCCACGCGCGCGAGCAGTGCGGTGCCGAAGCCCGGGTCCACCGAGCCGACCTTCGGCCCGACCTGGCCGAACACCGCACCGGTGCTGGCGATCGCAAGGTCGCAGACCGTCACCAGCACGTTGCCGCCGCCGATGGCAAAGCCCTGCACGCGGGCGATCACCGGCTTGGGGATGTCGCGGATCAGGCTCTGCAGCTCGTCCATCGGCAGCCCGATGGTGCCGCGCGAGCCATAGCCGCCGGCGCCGTGGCTCGATTGGTCGCCGCCGGTGCAGAAGGCCCGGTCGCCGGCGCCGGTCAGCACGACCACGCCGATCTCTCGGTTCCAGCCGGCGCGGCCGATGGCGTGGAGCAGCTCCTCGGCGGTGCGCCGCGCACGGCGTTGTAGACCTCTGGCCGGTTGATCGTGATGCGCGCCACGCCCTCGTGTTCTTCGTAGAGGATGTCTTCGTAAGGCAGGTTGGAGGAGGGAAGTGATGCGAATGTCACAGAGAAGCCTCCAGCACCGTCAGCGCGCCATCGAACGCGTCCAGTCCCTCGGCGAGCTCGGTGTGTGTGATCACGAACGGCGGCGACACCATCACCACGTTGTAGCGGCCGTAGGCGTGGACGCCGCGCCGCATCAACTCGCCGTAGAACACCTTCATCGGCCCGGAGCCGCCCGCGTGGTGCCACAGCACCAGCGGCTCGCGCGTCTGTCGGTCCTTCACCAGCTCGATGCCGAAGTGCGCGCCCATGCCGCGCACGTCGCCCACCACCGGATGGGCGCGCTGCAAGGCCTGCAGGCCTTCGCGCAGCCAGCCTTCGATCTCGAGCGTGCGTTCGAACAGGCCCTCTTCCAGGTAGACCTTCAGCGCCGCGACGCCTCCGGCCACCGCGAGCACGTGGCCGGCATGGGTGTGGCCCACGTCGAACAGCTCGGTGTCGAAGTGGCGGGCCACGCCTTCGCGCACCAGCACGCCGCCCAGCGGCGTGTACGACGAACTCGCGCCCTTGGCGAAGGACATCAGGTCCGGCAGCACGCCCAGCCGCGTGGCGGCGAAGGCGGCGCCTGTGCGGCCGAAGCCCGTCATGACCTCGTCGAACACCAGCAGGATGCCGTGCCGGTCGCACAGCGCGCGCACGCCCTGCAGATAGCCTTCGGGGTAGATCACCATGCCGCTGGATCCGGTCATGGGCTCCAGCACGATGGCCGCGACGTTGTGCGCGCCTTCGTGCGAGAGCACCTGTTCCAGATGCTGAAGCGCACGCCTTGTTTCCTCGGCGGCATCGATGGTGAAGAAGGGGCTGCGGTAGGGGTAGGGGGTGAAGAACTTCACCATGCCCGGCAGATTGGGCATCGGGTCGCGCCAGCGGTCGACGCCCGTCATCGCGCTGCCGCCGATGGTGCTGCCGTGGTACGAGCGGTAAGCCGTGAGCACCTTCGACCTGCGCGTGACCAGCCGCGCGATCTTCAGCGCATCGTCGTTCGCCTCGCCGCCGCCGGACGCGAAATGCACGCGCAGTCCCTCAGGCCACGGGGAAATGCGATTGAGCAACTCGGCATATTCCGCCCGCACGTCGTTGAAGTAGCTCGACGCCACCCAGCAGAGTCTTTCGGCCTGCTGCTGGATTGCCTTCACCACCTTCGGATGGCCGTGCCCGAGGGGCACGGCCACATAGCCGCTGGTCATGTCCAGGTACGACTTGCCGTCCTGGTCGAAGAAGTGGCAGCCTTGCGCGCGCGTGATGACTGGCGGATTGGGTCCGCCCTGCACCGACCACGAGACCAGCACTTGTCGGTAGGCCGCGGGCAGCTGAGCGTTGGCCTGTCCATGTATCTGAAGGTCCATTGGAGTTCCTGTAGATGAAATAATCTGATTGCCTCAACTGGCAGTCCGGATCGAGCATAGAAACAGGCGCAGTAGCGGACAAATCAATCCTTTGACAGCTGGCCCCCAAAAATATTAAGTCTCATGGCGCGCGAACTTCCTCCCATGCTCTCGGTGCGCGCCTTCGAAGCGGCGGCGCGGCACGGCGGCTTTGCCAAGGCGGCCGTGGAGCTTTTCGTATCGCCGGGCGCGGTGGCGCATCAGGTGCGCCAACTCGAGGAGTGGCTCGGCGTGGAACTCTTTGCGCGGCTGCCTCGCTCCGTCGAGTTGACCGATGCCGGGCGCGCCTACCGCGCGAGCGTGGAGCAAGTTCTCGAGGACCTGGAACGCGCTTCGGCCGAACTGCGCCGGCACGCCGACGACAACGAAGTCACCGTCACGGCCATGCCCTCGTTCGTCACGCGCTGGCTGATGCCGAGGCTGGGGCAGTTCCGGGCGGCCCATCCGCAGATCGAGGTTCGCGTGCTGGCCTCAGTGCCGCCGGTGGAATTCGTGCGAGACCGGGTCGACGTGGCCATCCGGCTCGGTGCTGGACCTTACCCCGGGCTGGCGACCGAGCCGCTGCTGGACGAGCACTTCTTCCCCGTTGCGGCGCCTGCGCTGCTGGCCGAGCACGGTGCGTTCACATCACCCCGCGACCTCTTGAGCATGGTGCTTCTCCACGACGAGTTCGAGCCGCGCATTCCGGAACAGATCGACTGGGCACGATGGTTCAGGGCACAAGGCGTCCTGGTGCCCAAGCGGCTGCAGATTCCGAGGCTGCGCTTCTCGCACAGCTATCTCACCCTCGACGCCGCCACGTCGAAGCAGGGCGTGGCGATGGCTTCGGATGTGCTGGCCTCCGACGCTGTCGATCAGGGGGCGCTCGCGATGGCGTGGCGCGGCGCGGCCACCGGCCCTTACCGCTATCACCTGCTGCAGAACAAGCTGTCCTCGGCACGGCGGCGTCCGGTGCAGTGCTTCGTCGAGTGGGTGCGCGGTGCGGCGCAGGACTTCAGACGCGCAAAGCGAGGCAGCTCTGCGCGTTGGATCGCCTGATCCGAAAAGCGGACGTTCGCAGGCCTTCTGATGCGAGGCCCGAAATCCTCCAGCCCATTGCTCGGCAAGTCGGAGATTCCACACGTCGAGCAGGTTCCGCGGTCCATCAAGGCAGCGACGGTCAAAACAAAACTTGAGCTCTTCCAGTTGATGGCTTTGCGCATGAGCCACGAAGCCGAGGCTGCCGTCGCTGGCTTGCCAACATAGCTACCTCCGGCGTCGCTGGCGCCACCGGCGCGAGCTGGTTCCTTTCGGCCGATCTCGGCTTACCTGCCAGCGTGCGTCTTAATGGGCGCTTTGCGCTGAAGGGAAGGACTGCGTAGGGCGGCAGATTCAATTGATCGTTGGCAAAAAAGATGCAGCACCCCACCGGCGTCTGCTATCTAGCCGCTCCTCAGCGCACGGCAAAGATACTCCGCCAAGTGACGCTTTAGCTCGTCAGCGTGAGAAGCATCTGCTTGTCCGTTCGACAACACGGACATGCGGTTCTTTGGGCCGACATCCGTCATGGCAAGCATCACGCTTCCGGTCAGCAGGGTGTAGCGCCAAAGCCAGTCAACCCTGTTGATCCGCTTGTCTGTCATGCACAGCGCATCGATGAACTCCATCGCGAACGGGTTCAGGTACTGCTCAAAAACTCGGTGTGTCATTTCGCTTGGATCCAACCTGTGCTGAAGGATGAATCGCGCGAGCAAAGCGCCGTGGAGTCCAGGCTCGAAATAGGGCCTGATGAAGCAGTCAACAAGGTCTTCCAGCCGCAGGGACGTCCTGTTCTGACGGGAGACGTCCATGACCCTTGACAGGTCAGCAAGCCTCAGCACCGTGACTCGTTGAGCAAGGCGCATAAAAATTTCTTCAGCCAAGGCCTCCTTGGAACGGAAGTAATAGTTGACCGAAGCGACGTTCACACCTGCCTCTGTGGTGATGTCGCGAGTCGAGGTCTTGTCCACCCCCTGCCGCGCGAAGAGCAGTTCTGCGGCGACAAGGATGCGCTCACGCGCCTCGCCTGCGCTTTGGCCTGCTGTACCTGTAGTTCGAGTCCTCATCACCGCCATTTTAAATGGTTGTTTGAAACACCCGGCCCGGGTTTGCACGGGGACCAGCGGCACAAGGCCTTGCTACATTAAACACTTGTTTCATACAAATGATTGGAGCGCCCGAATGAAGATCGATTGGGATGTCGAGATCGCCACCAGTGATGGGTCGGTCGTCCGCGCCGACATCTTTCGTCCTGATGGCGAAGGCCCGTTCCCCGTATTGATGTCATGCGGCCCTTACGCCAAGGGTTTGCACTTTAGCGAAGGCTTCCCGATGCAGTGGAAGGGCCTGACCTCCGACTATCCCGAGGTCTTACGTGGCAGCACAGGTCGCTATGCGAACTGGGAGACTGTCGACCCCGAGCGATGGGTGCCCTTCGGCTATGTCTGCGTCCGCGTAGATTCGCGTGGAGCCGGCCGTTCGCCCGGCTTCATCGACTGCTGGTCGCCCCGTGAGATCGACGACTTCTGCGAATGCATCGAATGGGCTGCCGCGCAACCCTGGAGCAACGGGAAGATCGGCCTGGCGGGTGTCTCGTACTACGCCAGCACGCAGTGGCAGGTGGCCGCCAGGCGACCCAAGCATCTGGCGGCCATCTGCCCGTTCGAGGGGTACACCAACATCTACCGCGACGCATGCCGGCACGGAGGAATACTCAACACCTTCCTGATGAACTGGTATCCGAATCAGATAGCAAACGTCCAGAACGGCCTGGGCTCGCGCGCCCGCGTCAATCCAAACACCGGGGTCTCGATCGCTGGGCCTGACGAACTGAGCGAAGATGAGTTGCGCGCCAACCGTAGGGATATCCCAGGCAAATTGCTGTCGGCGGAACTCATAGACGACAGCTACTACAAAGAACGCACTCCGGATCTGGCGGCGATCGAGGTGCCGGTGCTTTCTTGCGGGAACTGGGGCGGCCACGGTGTCCACCTGCGTGGCAACATTCAGGGATGGCTGGGCGCCGGGTCCAAGCAGAAGTGGATGGAGTTCCACGGTCGTGAGCATTGGACCGAGTTCTACACGGATTACGGCGTCGCCCTCCAGAAGCGGTTCTTCGATTATTTCCTGAAAGGCGAAGATAACGGTTGGGACGAAAAGGCGCCGATCAGCATGCTGGTGCGGCACGTCGATAGTTTCGTCCAAAGGGCGGAGCAGGAGTGGCCATTGGCCCGGACGCTGTGGACACGAAACTATCTGGACGCTACCGCGTCCCGCCTGACGAGCGAGCCCTCTGGCGTAGATGCGCAAGCGCGATTCGACGGCTTGGACGGCAAGGCAAGTTTCAGCACCGCTCCCTTTGAGCAAGAGACGGAAGTGACGGGTCCGATTGCGGCCACCCTCCACGTATCGACAACGGCAAAGGACGCCGATCTGTTCTTGACGGTCCGCGCCTACGACACGGCCGGCAAGGAGCATCTCATCGTCGCGGCCTCCGAGTTCAATGCGCCGATGGCGCAGGGGTGGCTACGTGCCTCCCACCGCAAGCTGGATCTCGTGAAGTCGCAACCGTGGCAGCCCGTGCTCGCCCATGACGAACTCCAGTTTCTCGAACCCGGGGTGATCTATGAACTGCAGGTCGAAATCTGGCCGATGTCGTTCGTGTTCCCCCAGGGCTGGCGACTGGTGCTGACAGTTGGCAGCACGGACTTCCAGCATGACCTCCCGGGGCCGTGGCCCGAAATCTACGGAAAGCCCCTGCGGGGCTCTTCCGTTCTCCTGCACGACCATCCCGAGGACCGGACCCCGGAGCGCTTCGGAGGGGAAATCACGATCCACACCGGCGGCGCACATCCATCGTTTCTGCTGCTACCTGTCGTGCCCGCAAAACCGTAAAGGAATTTCCATGGCCATCCAACGCCGCGCGATCATTGCCCGCGCAGCCGCCGCATGCGCGGTTGCAACCCTTCAACCTTGGCAGGCCGCATCTGCAGAACAGGCGTGGCCATCGCGCACCATCAAGTTGGTGAACATGGGGCCGCCCGGCACGGCGCCCGATACCTACAGCCGCATCTACGCGGAGAGACTTTCTACGGCCCTGAACGTACCGGTGATCATCGAGAACCGTCCAGGCGTGGCCGGAAATATCGCATCCGATGTCGTGGCCAAGGCTCCCGCGGACGGCTACACCCTCCTGTACACCGTATCGAGTTCGTTCACTGTCAATCCCTGGATCTATTCCAGGCTCAACTTCGACCCCGAGAAAGACCTTCGGCCCGTTTCGCCGCTGCTGTCGCAGGGCGCCTTCATCGTCGCCAACAACGACATGCCGTTCAAGACAGTGAAGGAGCTCGTTGATTACGCCGCCGCACACCCGGACAAACTGGCCTATGGCACCAACGGCGTGGGCAGCTTCCTGCACCTGATCATGGAGTTCTTCAACCAGAGCGCGCACGTGCAGATGTTGCACGTGCCGTACAAAGGCCCTCCGATGACCGACGTCGTGGGGGGTCAGATCCCGCTGTGTGTCGAGCCCGCTGCTTCGGCCATTCCCATGATCAACTCGGGGAAGGTACGCGCGATTGCCTACAGCGGCAGCCATCGCCACGCGCAGCTCCCCCACGTGCCGACCATTTCAGAAACATATCCAGCCGTTGCCGTTGTGGGCTGGCATGGCCTTTGGGCGCCAGCGGGCGTACCAAACGAAGTGGTTCAGAGGCTCAACGCAACGATCACGCGCATCACGCAGACCCCCGACTTGCAGAAGCGGCTCGCGGAGACGGGCAGCGAGCCCATGAGTGCCAGCGTCGATGCCATGACGACCCTGTTGCACCAGGAGAAGCGCACGTGGGGCGACTTGGTCAGGGCCCGAAAAATCACCGTCAACTGATCCTCGAAAGACGCCATGCGCCGCAGCTTCATCGACCTGTCCATCTACCTGGAGAACGATGTCCTGAGTGATCCCCCGTATTTGCGCCGCACATCGACTACGTGACGCACGAGGACTCGCCGGAGCAGATCGCCGCCTTCTTCCCGGGCCTTCGCAAGGGCGATTTGCCTGATGGCGAAGGCTGAGCGGCAGAAACTGACCGACTGCCGACGCACAACGGCAGACATCTAAACGCGCCGCATCAATTCCACAGCACCATGAACAATGCGCTTGGCAACGCGGAGCGCTCCACGGCCGCGGGCGAGGTCGCGCTGGAGTGGCGCTTTCTGCCCGGCGTGAAGCTGGACCTTCGGCGCTCGCCCGGACGATTCGCTCGCAACCGGACGCCGCGTGGACAACTTGTCCGTCAGCGCGCGGAATCGTCAGGAGGCGCGTCATCATCCTTGTAAAAGACATCCCGGCAGACCATCACCAACGCGCAGATGCCTACGAGCACCAATCCGCCGAGTATAAAAAATTCAATGTCTTCCATTCTGCGCAACCATCGGTGATACCGAAGCACATCGGGTTAGGACTTGGCCTTGTGATTCTGTGGGAGGGCCACAGCTCTCCACGGCGGAACTGCCCGACCTACGAGCACGTGAGTACACAGCCATCGCTTTTCAATTGAAGTGGCCGTCAGCAATGCACTTACGACATACGTTCTGAAAGTGGAGGGGCCCGGAATGCCGGTCGATGTCTCAGCTGCGCGCGGTAAGCAGTCGTCGCCAGGGAGGAGCCGAGACTCTAGGCTCTCAATTTCTGAAGAAATACCGCCGCGATCATGGCGGCTGCTCGAGCGTCTTCGACGATGTCTTCCAAGCGCACCCGAGACCCGTTCTCACGGCGAAGATCGAGGGTGTACCGCAAAACGAGATCTCTGTCGGTCCTGAAAGACGGACTGTTTTCCAGAAGCCAGTGATTCACTTCCGAACGCGATGCAAGACGGAACAATGCACTTACCGGGTAAGCAGAGCGGGATTTCCCACCTGTCTGGAGATGTAGGTTGAATCGACAAGGGACCGTGCTCTGCTCCGCAGACAAGCGTGACGACCATGCGGTCCTATGCTCACTCGTGATACCAATTGGCCGGTCTGGCCACCCGGAGCTGCTTGTATGCATGGATGTGAGCTAGCTACGTTTAATGCAAATGAGACAGAATGCCCGAGAGCTGACTATAAATTTGGAAGGCGGGGCTTGGATCGGACACAGCGCTGTTTCTTGCTTCACTTGTGATCCAGAACACACATCCGAATCGGCGCTGTAGGTCCTGGTCGCGAAGTTCGATGGATGAACGGGGGTGCCGTAGAGTTGGACTTTGAAACCAGCGGAGGCGTATCGCCTGGCAGAGGCTGTCGATAGGCCAGCTGCATGGGATGGATCCGCGATCAGACGCCCTTGTGAGTCCCATGAAGCTCAGGCTTCTGTCGCGTTGTGGTCCATTCCGGTCGGCAAGGGCAGAACCTTGAATGGATTGAGCAAGTTTCCCGGGTCCAGGGCTCGCTTGATCTGCCACATCAACGCTAACTCTACCGGCGTCTTGCAGTGCAGGAGGTCGTCGCGCTTGGCGACGCCGATGCCGTGTTCGGCCGAGATCGAACCGTTCTGCCGGTGCGCCAGTCCGTCCACTGCTTGCGAGACCTGCGTGTAGTGGGCGGCAAGGAATTCCGCGGCAGGGGTGCTCTTCGGCCGCAATGGATTGAAGTGCACGTTGCCGTCGCCCATGTGCCCATAGATCACCATGCGCGCATCGGGTGCCAGCGAAAGCACCTGCGCCGATGCCTCGGCGATGAAGTCGGCTATCTTCGACAGCGGAATGGAGATGTCGCACTTGATGCTGCCTCCCTCGCGGGTCTGGGCGTCCGAAATCTCCTCGCGCAGCAGCCAGAAGGCGCGCGCGTCGGCCATGCTGGCGGCCACCGCGGCATCGACGATCAGGCCGCTTTCCATGCCTTGCTCGAGGATCGCCATCAATGTGGCGTCCAGGCCTTCGGCATCGCCGCCCGAGGTCAGTTCGATCAGCACCATCCAGTTGTGCGCGTCGGGTAGCGGAGCACTTTGCTGCGGCATCGACGCCAGTACCAGCGACAACGCCGGGCCCGAGATCAGCTCGAAGGCCGTGACGGCCTGTCCCGCGGTGCGTTTGGCCTGCGTCAACAGCTGCACGGCCGCATGCGGGTCTTTCACGGCAACCCAGGCCACGGCGGCCGCACTTGGCAACGGCATCAACTTGAGAACGGCCGCGGTGATGATGCCCAGCGTGCCTTCGGAGCCAATGAAAAGCTGCTTCAGGTCGTAGCCTGTGTTGTCCTTGCGCAAGCCGCGCAGCGACGAGTAGATGCGCCCATCGGGCAGCACGGCCTCGATGCCGAGCGTGAGGTCGCGCATGTTGCCGTAGCGCAGCACGGCTGTGCCGCCCGCGTTGGTCGAGAGATTGCCGCCGATCTGGCACGAGCCTTCGGAGCCGATGCGAAGGGGGAAAAGGCGCCCGGCCGTCTCGGCCGCGGCCCGTGCGGCCTGCAGCGTCACGCCGGCCTGCAGGGTCATGGTGTCGTTGACTGCATCAATCTCCAGCACCTGGTTCATGCGCCGCAGATTGAGCACCACGGCGTCGCCGGCCGCGTTGGGCACGGCGCCTCCCATGAGCGAGGTGTTTCCGCCCTGCGGCACCACAGGCACACCGTGCTTCGTGCACAGCGCGAGCACCTCGCTGACCTGTTGCGTGCAGGAGGGCAGCACGACGGCCAGCGCCTTGCCGTGATACAGCTTGCGGTAGTCGGTGGTGAAGGGTTGCATGTCGGCCGCCGCGTCCAGGCAGGCCTTGTCGCCAACAATGGCGCGCAGGCCATCGATCACGGCGGTATCGGTGTCGGCCATGGCTCAGTACGCCCCGCGTGTTTCGGGCGACGGGGATGCTGCGGCAGCCGGTGCACCGAGGAAGTCGGCCGCCAGCTTGCGTGCGGCATTGGCGTAGAGCAGAACGTCCACGCCGACGGCAACGAAGGTGCAGCCGATCTCGAGGTAGCGTCGCGCCAGCGTGGGATCCGAAGTAAGTGTTCCGGCCGCCTTTCCGGAGGCCACGATGGTCCTCATTGCCCCTTCGATGGCCGCTTGCACCTCGGGGTGCCCTGGCCGTCCCCGATGGCCCATGGAAGCAGCGAGATCGGCCGGGCCGATGAAGACGCCATGCACGCCTTCGACGGCGCAGATCGCATCGAGATTGCCCAACGCCTGGACCGTCTCGGCCTGCACCAGCAGGCAGACTTCGTCGTCGGCCGCATCGAGGTAGTCGGCGCGCGCGCTCCATTGGGATGCCCGTCCCACGGCGCTGCCCACGCCCCGGATGCCGAGCGGCGGATAGCGCATCGCCGACACCAAGTTGCGCGCCTGTTCGGCGGTGTCGACCATCGGCACCAACAGGGTCTTGGCGCCGATGTCGAGCAGTTGCTTGATCAGCGCCGTGTCACCTTGCACCGCGCGCACCACGGGCTGCGTCCGGTGGGGTGCCACGGCCTGCAGTGCGGCCAGCGTGGAGCGCAGGTCATTGGGGGCGTGTTCGCCGTCGATCAGAAGCCAATCGAAACCGGTGCCTGCACTGACTTCCGCCAGATACGGATCGGCCATCGAGAGCCAGAGACCGACTTGCGGCTGGCGAGCGGCCAGTGCAGCCTTGAAGGGGTTGTGAGCGGGCATGGGGTTGTGTGGGAGTCGCGGTGATTGGATACCTGAGGTCAGTCGAGCTGCCCCTGGCACACGTACTTGGTGTGAAGGTAGTCCTCCAGGCCGTGCACCGAGCCTTCACGGCCGTAGCCCGAGTCCTTCACGCCGCCGAACGGCGCGGCCTCGGCGGCCAGTGCGCCCTCGTTGACGCCGACGATGCCCGTCTCCAGTGCATCGGCCACGCGCCAGATGCGGCTGGCATTGCGCGAATAGAAATACGCGGCCAGACCGAAGGGAGTGTCATTGGCTTGCGCGATCACCTCGGCCTCGTCGGCAAAGGTGGTCAGCGGCGCGACCGGGCCGAAGGTCTCTTCGCAGGCACAAGCCATGGTGGCATCGGCGCCGGCGAGGACGGTAGGGGCAAAGTAGTTGGGACCGAGCGCGGGCAGCCGTGTGCCGCCAGTGAGCACACGCGCGCCGCGCGCCACCGCGTCCTGCACGTGACGCTCGATCTTCTCGACCGCGCGCGCATTGATCATCGGACCGATCTGCGAAGCGGCATCGCTGGCCGGGCCGACATGAAGCGCCGCGACGCGGGCCACGAGCAACGCGGCGAAGCGCTCGTGCACAGCCTCGTGCACGAACACGCGGTTCGGGCACACGCAGGTCTGGCCGCCGTTGCGGAACTTGGCGATCATCAGGCCATCCACCGCCGCTTCGATGTCTGCATCTTCGAACACGATGAACGGCGCATTGCCGCCGAGCTCGAGCGAAAGCTTCTTGAGCGTATCGGCCGAGCGGCGCGCCAGGTGCTTGCCGACGGGAGTCGATCCGGTGAAGGTAATCTTGCGCACGCGCGCGTCGTCGAGCCAGGCATCGACCACCTGCGGCGTTCGTTCACGCGACGCGGTCACGATGTTGAGCACACCAGGCGGCACGCCGGCCTCGGCGGCCAGTGCCACCAGCGCCAGCGAGGTCAAGGGCGTGTCTTCGGCGGGTTTGCAGACCACGGTGCAGCCCGCGGCGAGTGCCGGTGCGATCTTGCGCGCGATCATCGCAGCCGGAAAGTTCCACGGCGTGACGGCAGCGACCACGCCCACCGGCTCCCTGAGCGCGAACATGCGCCGTCCGGGCACCGGTGCCGGAATCACGTCACCATTGGCGCGTGTGGCCTCCTCGGCAAACCATTCGATGTAGCTGGCCGCGTAGGCGACCTCGCCACGGCCTTCGGCCAACGGCTTGCCCTGCTCGCGGGAGATGAGGCGCCCCAGGTCTTCCTGGTGCGCCAGCACGAGATCATTCCAGCGCTTGAGGATTTGCGCGCGCTGCTTGGCCGGCGTCTTGCGCCAGGCCGGAAACGTGGCGTGCGCTGCGTCGACGGCGGCGCGTGCGTGCGCTGCATCCGAGTCAGGCACCTGCGCGATCAGCGCACCGGTGGCGGGATCGGTCACGTCGAGCGCGTGGCCGGGGGCAGGACGCAGCCATTCGCCGGCGATGTAGTTCGCCGTGCGCTGCAACTCGGGGCGCGAAAGGGTCAGGGGCATGGGGACAGACGTGAAGGGGAGAAAAGAAAACGGTCAGCTCACGATGCCCAGGTGCCACGGCACGAACTCGTGGTCGCCCAGGCCCAGCGCCTCGCTCTTGGTCGGCTCGCCCGATGCGTGGCGCAGGATCTGTTCGAAGATCTGCTGACCAAGTTCGGGCACGGAGAGTTCTCCGTCGATCACCACGCCGCAGTTGATGTCCATGTCTTCCTCGAGGCGACGGAACATCGGCGTGTTGCTTGCGAGCTTGATCGTCGGCGCGGGCTTGCTGCCGAACATCGAGCCGCGACCGGTGGTGAAGCAAATCAGCTGCGCGCCGCTGGCGATCTGCCCCGTCGCGGCCACCGGGTCGTAGCCCGGCGAGTCCATGAAGACGAAACCCGCCTCGTCGATGGGCTCCGCGTACTCGTACACCGCGCGCAACGGCGTGGTGCCGCCCTTCATCGCAGAGCCCAGCGATTTCTCGAAGATGTTGGCCAGCCCGCCGGCCTGGTTGCCATGCCCCACCACGCCGTTGAACTGCGCGTTCTGGCCTGCCGCGTAGCGCTCCCACCAGGCCAGGCGGTCAAGCAGCTTCTGTCCGACCTCTGGCGTGGCGGCGCGGCGCGTGAGCATGAATTCCACGCCGTGGATCTCGGGTGTTTCCGACAGGATGGCGGTGCCGCCATGGCGCACCAGCACGTCCATCGCCGCGCCGAGCGCGGGGTTGGCCGTGATGGCCGAGAAACCGTCGGAGCCGCCGCATTCGAGCCCGATCTTCAGATGGTGCGCGCTGACGCGTGTGCGCCGTGCCGCGTTGGCGTCGGGCAGCATCTCTTCGATGGCGCGAATGCCCGCCTCGATGGTCTGGCGCGTGCCGCCCATCTCCTGCATCACCAGCGTGCGCATCAGGCGGCCTGCTTCGAGTCCTTGCGAATCGACCAGTGCATCGACCTGGTTGCGCTCGCAGCCCAGGCCCACGATCAGCACGCCGGCCAGGTTTGGGTGGCGCGCATAGCCCGCCAACGTGCGGCGCAGCACGTCGAAATGCTCGCTGGGCGACGACATGCCGCAACCGCTGGTCTGCGCGAAGGCGGCCACGCCGTCCACGTTGGGAAAGGCCGCCATGCGCTCGGGCGTGAAGTGCGCGGCGATGCGCTTGATGACTGTGGCCGAGCAGTTCACCGACGACAGGATGCCGATGAAGTTGCGCGTGCCGATGCCCCCGCCGGGTCGTTCGAACCCCATGAAGGTCGCGCGCTCGGTGACGGGCACGAAGTCCACCGGGCGCACGTCCTGGCAGAAGGCCGGATCGCGGTAGCTGTCGACCAGCGTGAGATTGTGGCTGTGCACGTAGTCGCCGGCCTGCAGGTCGCGCGAGGCCACGCCGATCACCGTGTCGTACTTCTTCACCTCCTCGCCGGCCGCGATGGCACGCGACGCGATCTTGTGGCCCGCGGGGATCTGGGCTCTGGCGCGCACGCCGAACTCGGCGATCGCCTCGCCCAGGGCGATAGCGCTCTTGGCGACCAGCACGTTGTCGTTCGGATGCAGGCGAAGCAGGGGGCTGTCGTTCATGAGAGATGCGCAAGTGCGCGGAGGCTGCAAGCGGATGGGGAGAGGGAGAAGGAGGGCGTGGGCATCAGCCCTTCGCCATCAGCTCCTTGAGGTTGAGTTTGCGGATCAGCTCAGTCTCCTGCCCGTACACGGTCTGGACGTACTTCTGGTAATCGGGCCCGTCCTGGTACATCACAGGTGCGTCGATGCTTTCCGCCACCTTGCGGAATTCTTCGCTGTTGACGGCTGTGCGAAACGCATCGCGCAGCCGTTTCTCGATGGCCGACGGCAGGCCCTTGGGCGCACCGATGCCGTTGGGCGCTTCCACCACCACGTCGAAGCCGAGTTCCTTCAGCGTGGGCGTGTCCTTGAAGCGCGGCGTGCGCGTTTCGCCCCAGGTGGCGAGCAGGCGCAGCTTGCCGCCTTCCACATGCGGAGCCCACGAGCTGCTGTCGGCCAGCAGGTCGACCTGCTCGCCCAGCACGTCCTGCAGCGCCGCAGACCCGCCTTTGTAGGCGATGGCGTTGAACCTCACGCCGGCAGCCTGTGCGAACTGTTCCATGCCCACGTGCGTGGCGCCGCCGATGCCGGCGTGTGCGTAGGTGACGGTGCCGGGCTGGGCCTTGGCTTGCGCCACCACATCGCGCAGCGACTTGAACGGCGAGCGTGCGGGCACCGCGATGCCGAAGGTCTGGCCCGACGTGCGGGCCAGGTAAGTGAGGTCTTTGAGCGGATCGAGCTGGACGGTGCCGATCTGCGAGAAGCGGGTGACCGAGATTGGGATCTGTCCGATGGTGTAGCCATCGGGCCGTGCGGAGGCCAGGGCCTTGGTGCCGATCATGCCGGACGCACCGGCGCGGTTCTCCAGGGCAATGGGCTGCCCCAGTTCGCGTGCAGCGATCTGGCAGATGATGCGCATGGACCGGTCGGCCGTGCCGCCTGCAGGCCACGGGCAGATGAAGGAGAGAGGGCGTTCGGGGTAATCGGCGGCCAGCGCGCGGGCGGGGGTGGTGGCGAGCGCGGCGGCGCCGAGGCCGCCCAGCACGAGATGGCGTCGCGCCACGTTGCGAGGGGTTTTCATCGTTGTCTCCAGAAATCGTTGTTCGGCAGGCAGAGGGATTCTTCCGGAGACAATGATTGCCATCCAATGAAATAGCGGACTCTCTTCATGAGTTAGAGGTTATGAAGAGAAAAGAGCGACCCACGACTGCCACAAACGCCACGACACCATGAGCCAGATCGACCGCGTGCTTCGTTCCAACCTGAAGCTGCGCCACCTGCAGCTGCTCGTGGCGTTGGACGAATTTCGACACCTGGGGCGGGTCGCGGAGTTCCTCTCGATCACGCAGCCGGCGGTTTCCAAGATGCTGGTGGAGATCGAGAAGATGTTCGAACTGCAGCTGTTCACGCGATCCACCCGTGGCACCGAGCCGACGTCATATGGCGTCACCGTGGTGCGCTTCGCCCGCTCCGTGCTGGCCGACTACCAGCGCACGCGCGACGAGATCGACGCGGTCGCCAGCGGTGGCGTTGGCAGAACCAGCGTGGGCGCCATGGTGGTGGCAACACCCAGTTTGCTCATGCCTGCCATCCAGCGAGTCAAGGAGCGGTCAGCGCTGACCACTGTCATGGTGGAGGAGGGCGACCTGACCAGGCTGCTGCCACGCCTTCGCGTGGGGGAGCTCGACTTGATCGTCGGTCGGCTGGAGCCGGGCTATGCCTCACCGGACCTCGAGACGGAAGCCCTCTACACAGAGCCGATGTGCATCGTGGTGAGCCCGGCGCATCCGTTGGCGCGGGCGCCAAGGCTGAGTTGGGCGATGCTCGCCCAGATGCCATGGGTGGTGCCGCCGCCGTGGGCATCATCGCGATCGAAGCTCGCCCAGATGTTCTACAAGCACCGCCTCGCGCCGCCGACGGACATCGTTGAGACCGCTTCGTTCTTGGTCACGCTATCTAGCATGCATCAGCGACCTGCCATTGGATTCCTGGCGTATAGCGTCGCAGAGCATTTTTCGCGACAGGGAGTGCTCTGCATCTTGAAGATCAAGGTGCCGATCGAGCTTCCGCCAGTGGGCATCATCACCTTGCGGGGTCGCGCGAAAACGCTTGCCAGCCAGATGCTGATGGACTGTTTGCGAGAGACGGCGACATTGCGCTAGGGGCCTTGCTCTATCCGTGCGCCAAGCCTGGACTTGCTGGTCGAGACGGGCATTGGCTTCCTTGTTCACGCTGCTCCAGACCTTTTGCTTCGGATCAGGGCATTGCGGCAACGGCCGTTCCTTGTCGCGGTCGATGCCCCCGCAGCCCTTGGGTGGTCAAGGGCTTGAGCGCTTCCCTAAGCGGAGTCCGCAAGCCGCGATCCGTTCGCACAGCATGGGCTCGTCGAGCAGTGCGCCCGGCGGCAGACAACTCGAAGTATCTCGGCCCGCACAGCTGCGGCGACCTCCGTATGCAGCGGCAAGTGTCTGCGCGACATGACCGGTTGCCGACCTGGGTCACGGGGCCGGGAACGCGCTCGCTAGGTGCGGAAATCAACACTCAAGAAAAAGGCCGCCCTTACTGCACCGGCGTTGTTCCTCGTGTTTTCACGAGTTCGGCGCAATCGTGATCAAGGGAAGCATCAAGGCCGAGTAGGCAACTCCCGACGATGACCAACCTGTTGCCCTCACGCTGGGTTTGCGTCGCCTGGCCGTGTACGCTGCTGCACCAAGATGGCTAAGCCGGACGCATACAGCTCCGCAACTTAGGGCTCAATCGAGCCTGTAAAACAGTCGAAGAATCCACGACATCTGATACGCCAGCATGCCGACCACGAATATTTTGTGAAAGAGCCTGTTTGGCGTCACGCAGCCTGCAACGCAAAGCGCGACGAGAATGGGCGTACGGATCAAGTATTCGAAAGCGAACTTCTGGAAGTGCGCCTCTCCCTTGATGAAGGTATCGACGACGTCCAGCAAGAAAGTTGCGGCCAGCAAGCCGAAGAACCATTCGCGGCGCGCATAGAAATAGTCTTCATAGCTCTCGTAGTCTCGCAAGCTGTCCGGAAACAGCAGCGCACACAGCAAAAAGAGCGTCACGGCGTAGCCGACGATGAAGGCATAGGTCCCGAAGGTCCAAGCTTGGATCTGGAAGAGACCGAATTCCCACCACCAAAAGTGCACGATGGCCAACAAGACAGACGCCACCCAGCCAAGGTGGACCACGTAGAGCCGATATTGACTAGGGTGCTGCACGATACGAGCGAGGCCCAAAAGCAGCCGTGTAAGGCCAAGGCCGATGACCATGCCCATGACCACCCGAATGTGCGGAAAGATGTCGTGAGCGGAGATAACTTGTTGCTGCATGCGGAGTTGACGAGCAGTTGGCTACACGAGGAACATGTTCTGGCTGATGGGGCTGCCTGTCATGCTGCCAGCACCTACTTGGACGGTAAGCCCGGACAACGCGGCAAACACAAGATTACCGCAGCTCAGCGAGGCCGCGTCCCAAGCATGCCCGGCCTGAATGCAAATGTCGCTCGCTGTCTGGCGCTAAGAAGTGCTTGTTTGGCTGCGATCTTGTCAGCCTGAAGGTCAGGGACGTCTGCCACGGGGAGCAGGTTGCGCCACGGGCGACGGCGATGCAGCAGAAGACCCAGCGTCCCGGTGCAGTTCGAACTCACGCCCGGAACCTGCGACGCCGTGCAGGCGTGGATCCAGCGCACTGGCCTGCGATCAGACGATCTCCTGTTCCCGAGCAGAATGCACGGCTCGCCGCACCTCGGCACCCGGCAGTGCGCCCGAATTCTGGGTGGCCGGTCAGAGAGCTTGGATTAGATCCTGCCGACTACGGTACGCACTCGATGCGACGGACGAAGGCGACGCTGATCTACCGGCGGACGAGAACCTCCGCGCGGTGCAGTTGCTGCTCGGGCCGCAGTTGTCGCCCAGGGAGTGTTGTGCCGAAGGAGGAAGGCGGATCATTGCAAGAATAAGTAAGTTGCCAACGTCCATGACGTGGTCGAGAATGCGCCGCGACGCGTCAACGTATATCGCCGCGCAAGCCATGCGCACACCGGGAGGAGACGCAATGAAAGCAAGTAGGCCCGAAGTAGCAGCACGGGCACCCACGCCAGTGGACACGAAGTCTTTCGTACCGCATGTCGCGCAATGCGACGTGCCATTGCACTCTTGATGCCTTCTCGCAGCAGCTCCGCGCCTCTTGCGCGAGGCGTCTCTCTGCCGCGTTTGCGTGACTCTTTATTGAGGCGCGAGCAGGTCTCACTCATCTTTCGCCGTCCCGAAAGGGGCGCTCGTTCTTCACATACAGGACCCCGCCCATGAATCGCGCCTACAAGTCACTTTGGAACGCCGCAACAGGCGCTTGGGTGGCGGTTTCGGAGAACACCAGCGCCTGCGGAAAACGCAGCCGCTCCCGCGTGCATGCAGGCTATGCAGTTACCGCGTTGCTAGCCGTGGGCGCCTTTGCCATGAGCGGCTCTGCGCAGGCGAACTGCACCACGACGGGCAATGTCATCGACTGCAGTGGCGTCTCGGCGACTCCGGTGTACATGGACAAAAGTTCGGTGCTCAACAACACCGGCACGCTCGGACAGTCGACATTGGGAACGACCGGTGTCGCCACGAATGCCACCATCCCCAGCACGATCAACAACGGCGGCACCATCCTCGGTGAAGACGGGATCCTCCTGAACGGCGCCGGCGTCGTCAACAACGCGGGTGGCCACGTCACGGCGTTGCGCACGGGCATCATCGGAAACGGGGCCGCCGCGACACTGAGGAATACCGCGGGTGCGAGCGTCGAGGGTACAAGCGGCTATGGCGTCGTGTTCTATGACGGCGGCTCGGTCCTGAACGCAGGCAACAGTTCCATCGTCTCGAAAGCCGCCGCCGCAGTCGGATTCGGCGCCACCGGGAAGGTGGTCAACGAAGCGGGCTCGACCATCACAGGCGTCGGCTTCGCGGTTTACTTCAGCGCGGGCGACGCGACGTTGAGCAACGCCGGCCAGATGAACGGCTCCGTGGACCTGCAGGGTGCGGCGAACGATGTGACGTTGTCCACGGGCGGCCAGATCGACGGCTATCTGCAGATCGGCAAAGCAGGCAACACAACCTCCACGCTGACATTGACGGGCGCCGGCGCTCAGCTCCACTCGCAGGCGGTGACCGGCGGCACGTTCTTTGGCGGCAAGCTCGTCAAGGATGGCGTCGGCACCTGGACGCTCGACCGCGCCATCGGTGCGAACAGCGTGGACATCCAGGCAGGCACGCTGGCCATGGGGTTGACCAACGTCTTCAGCGCCAGCACGCCGGTGGGCGTTGGCGCCGGCGCCACCCTTGACCTCAGGGGCTTTGACCAGACCTTCGGTTCGCTGGCGGGCTCCGGCAACGTCGCGCTTGGCAGTGCCGCGCTCTCTGTCGGCGGCCCCGGCGTCGACACGGTGTTCTCCGGCACCGTTTCGGGCAAGGGCAGCCTGGCCGTGACGGGTGGCACGCTCGCCTTGACGGGCAACAACACCTTCGAAGGCGGACTGGCGGTGAACAGAAGCACGCTGCTCGCCGGCAGCGACGCCAATCTTGGCGCGGCAGGCAGCAAGGTCAGCCTGAACGATGGCACGCTGCGTGCAACCGGTGCGTTCACGGTGGCCCGCGATGTGTTCATAGGCGGCATCGCGGCGATCGATACCAACGGCTTCGATCTCACGCTGACCGGTGCGCTGCGCTATCAGGGTGTCTACGGTCAGTTCGAGAAGGACGGCCTGGGGACGCTGACTCTGGAGAGCGCGGGCAGCGACTACGTGGACCCCACGATCGTCAACGCCGGCACGCTCGCGCTCAAGGGCGCGGGCATCGTCGGCCGGCAAGACGTTTCCGTGGCGGCCGGCGCGACGGTCGATATCTCGCAGACCACCAACGGCGCGTCGTTGAATTTCCTTCGTGGCGCCGGCACGGTGGCCATCGGCAGCAAGACCCTCACGACCAACAACATCTCGAGCACAACCCAGTTCGACGGCGTGATCCAGGACGGCGGCATCGGCGGCGGCAAGGGCGGGGTGCTGCATATCCGGAACGCCGGAAGCTGGACGCTCACCCAGGCGCAAACTTACACCGGCGGTACCACGCTCGATACGGGGAATCTGTACCTTACTGGCAACGGCGCGCTCGCGGCGGGCACCGCCCTCACGCTGGGCAACGGCGCGTTGTTCGATGTGAGCGGTTCGAAGGCGGCGGCCCTCACCCTGGGCGACCTCAATGGCGGGACAAGCTCGATCGTCCTGGGCGACAAGGCCCTGACCCTGGGCACCGCCAACGACACGGTCTTTGCGGGCGGCATCGAGGGCGCAGGCGCGACGCTCGTCAAGCAGGGCTCCGGCACGCTGGTGCTGGACGGCTTCAATACCTACACCGGCCTCACGTCGGTGCAGGTCGGCAAGCTGGTGGTCGGCAGCGACAGTTCCGCAGGCGCGCGCCTCAGCGGCGCCGTCGATGTCGCCTCGGGCGCGACATTGGGCGGCCGTGGGCGCATTGGCGGCGACGTGGCCATTGCCTCGGGTGCGCACCTCGCGCCGGGCAACTCCATCGGCACGCTCACCATCGACGGTAGCCTGGACCTGGCCAAGGGCAGCGTGCTCGACTTCGAATTCGGCGCGCCCGGCAGCAGCTTCTCGGTGCCGGGGGCTGGCGACAGCGTCGCGGTCGGCGGCAATCTCACGCTCAGCGGCGCCACGCTCAATGTGACGGACACCGGTGGCATGGGGGCCGGTCTCTACCGGCTCTTCAGCTACAGCGGAACGCTCACCCAGAGCAACGGCGGCATTGCGCTGGGCAGCGTGCCGGCTGGCGGCATCCTGTCGCTCCAGTACCTTGCGGCGAGCAAGCAGGTCAACCTGATCAACACGGCTGGCTTGACGCTGAACTACTGGAACGGCAACGGCCTGGCCGATGCGTCGCAGATGGGCGGCGGCAACGGCACCTGGAGCACCACGCAACCGAACTGGACCGATGCGATGGGTTCCGTTACTTCGGTGATGCAACCCCAACCTGCCTTCGCGATCTTCGGCGGCGCGGCCGGCAAGGTGGTGGTCGACAAGAGTGGCGGCGCCGTGTCGGCCACGGGCATGCAGTTCGCGAGCGACGGCTACCGGCTGTCCGGCGACACGATCACGCTGGTCGCCGACAAGGCCGCGCCGGGCCCGGTCGAGGTCCGCGTCGGCGATGGCAGCGCGGGAAGCGCCGCCTGGAATGCGGCCATCGCGAACGTCATCGCGGGCACCGACGGTGTCCTGAAGACCGGCGCCGGCACGCTGGCGCTCTCGGGCGCCAACACCTACACCGGCGGTACCACCGTGCGTGGGGGCGCACTGCAGATCGGCGCCGACAACAACCTGGGCGCGGCCAGCGGCGGACTCACACTGGACGGCGGCACGCTGCGCGTCGCCGGTGCGGGCCCCGTGGCCATCGACTCCAAACGCGCGATCACGCTCGGCGCGGCCGGCGGCACATTGGACCTCGTGGGCAGCTCGTTAGGCGCGGCGGGCGGTATCACCGGCAGCGGCGGCCTCACGGTCCAGGGCAACGGCGGCATCCTGAGCCTGACCACTGCCAACAGCTACGCCGGCAGCACCACGCTGCAGGACGGCGCGAGCATCTTCGTCTATGCCGGCGCCACCCTCGGTCAGGGCTCGGTGCAGCAGCAAGGCAACGGCACCCAGCTTGCGTTCGGCGATGGCGCCGACGCCGGCACCAACAGCTACCGGATCGGCCGCACCGGCAGCGCCGACAGCGGCAATGTGCTGTCGTTCGACGGGACTGCCACGGCCTCCACCGCCAAGCTCTCGCTCAACGGTGCCGGCTGGCAGACGCCGGGCGCGAACACGCTGGTCTTCGGCGGTGCCAGCACCGCGGCCAGCGCCATCATCACCAACCTGGGCGGCACGGTCGACTTCACACAGACCGGCAACGCAGGCAGCGCGACCATCTTCAACGGCGACAAGAGCTTGGTGCGCTTTGTGAACGCCGCATCGGCGGGAAGCGTGAACATCGGCAACCTCGACGGCGGTACCGTGTACTTCGCGGACACCGCCTCGGCCGCGAACGCGCAAATCACGAACGCCAAGGGCGGCACCGTCGACGTGTCAGGCGTGACTTCGAAGACTGGAATCGCCATCGGCACGCTCTCGGGCGCAGGCGGCGTGGTGCTGGGCGCGACGCAGCTTACGCTCGGCGGCCTCAACACCAGCGACGTCATCGCCGGCGTGGTCAGCGACAAGGGCAGCCAGTTCGCGCAGCCGGGCGCGGGCACCGGCGGCTCCATCGTCAAGGTCGGCAGCGGCACGCTCACGCTCTCGGGCGCCAACAACTACACGGGTGGCACGGCGCTGCGCCAAGGCCGGTTGAATGTCGGCCACAGTCAGGCGCTGGGCACCGGCGCGCTGACAATGGACGACGACACCACGCTGGGCTTCGGTGCGAACAACCTGACGATCGCCAACGCGATCCAGCTCACGGGGCAGAATGATCCCATCATTGACACCGGCGCCTTCAACGGCACGTTGGGCGGCGCGATCAGTGGCGGCGGCTTCATCACCAAGCAGGGCACGGGCACGCTGACGCTGTCGGGGGCCAACAGCTACACCGGAGCGACGAACGTCGCGCAGGGGTCGTTGAAGGCGGGGGCGGCGAACACCTTCAGCGCGGGCTCGGGCCACAGCGTGGCGACGGGTGCGACGCTTGACCTCGCGGGCTTCAGCCAGACAGTGGCCTCGCTCGCGAACAGCGGCACCGTCTCGCTCGCCGGCACGGTCGCGGGCACCACGCTCACGGTCAACGGCAACTACGTCGGCACCAACGGCCTGCTCAAGATCGGCACCGCGCTGAACGGCACTGGCCCGTCGGACCGGCTGGTGATCAACGGCGGCACCGCCACCGGCAAGACCAGCGTGCAGATCACCAACCTCGGCGGCCTGGGCGCGTTCACCACGGGCAGCGGCATCGAGGTGATCACGGCGCAGAACGGAGCGACCACCACCGCGCAGACGACCAAGGACGCCTTCGCGCTCGCGGGCGGCCATGTGGATGCCGGCGCCTACGAGTACCGCCTGAACGCGGGCGATGCAGCCGGTGCGGGCGAGAACTGGTACCTGCGTTCGGACCGGCCTGCGGTTACGCCGCCGACGACGCCTGGCGCACCCGTGCTTCCCGTGGTCACCTACCGCGCCGAAGCCTCGCTCTACGCGGCCCTGCCGAGCCAACTGCGCCAGGGCAACCTCGCGATGCTGGGCGATCTGCGCAAGCGCGTGGGTGACGACGACGTGAAGGGCACCGCCACCGTGCCCGGCGGCGCTGACCGCCGCGCCTGGGCCAGAGTTCTCTCGACCGATATCGATATCCAGCAAGGCGGCACCGTCTCGCCGAACAGCAAGGGGCGCCTCACGGGTTTCCAGGCCGGCACCGACCTGCTGACGACGCCGAACTGGCGCGCCGGTCTCTATGTCGGCCAGCTCGACGGCGATGCGCGCGTGCACGGCTTTGCCAGCGGCATCCAGAACCTGGGCGTGGGCCGCAACGACCTGCGCAGCCAGTACGTGGGCATCTATGGCACCTACACCGATGGCGGCTTCTATGCCGATGCCGTGGTGCAGTCGGGCCGCCACCGCTACACGGCGCAACCAAACGCCATGCTCGGCACCGAAGGCAAGGGCAACAGCCTGCTGGGTTCGATCGAGCTGGGCCAGGCCTTCGCGCTGGGCGGCAGCGGCTGGAGCATCGAGCCGCAGATGCAGCTGATCCATCAGCACATGGACCTGAACAACTCGGCCATCGCCGGCGCCGTCGCCACGGCGCAGGCCGACAGCGGCTGGATCGCGCGCGCCGGGGTGCGGATCAAGGGCGAGATCGACACGGGTGCAGGCACGCTGCAGCCGTACGGCCGGTTCAATGTCTACAAGACGTCAAGCGGCGCGGACGTGGCGAGCTTCCTGAACGGCGCGACCCTGACCGATATCTCGGCGCCGACGGGCGGCAGGAGCACGGAGCTGGCCGGTGGTTTCACGCTGGCGCTGGGACAGAAGACCAGCCTATACGGCGAAGTCGGCAAGCTCTGGGCCAGTGGCGGCAATGCGAAGGTAAAAAGTTCGGTGAGTGGATCGTTGGGAGTGCGGGTGAAGTGGTAACGGATCTAGAAAGCTCAAGCCTTCGTTCGAGGCCGGCTTGGACAGTTCGTCTGTGCACGAGGGTGGTCGGGGGGCGCTGGCTGGCGAGTCTGGGCGAATTCGCCTGGCCTTTCGCCTCTCAGTGCATGGAGATAAGCCTCGACGCGTTCTACGGAGCTTCCAACTGCACGGATCGCGATTCTGAGATGCGCTGCCTCACGCTCCGGATGCACGCACCCAGGCGAAGCAGTTCCCCTACATTCCTGTCACAGACACGCTCTCTCTGAATCTCTTGCGCTATCAAATCGGAGATACAGGCGAGTGCATCTGTGGGTGTGAAGCCGAGATTTCACTTGCCGTGGCGTTCACCGTAACAAGAACGTCGGTCTGTTTCATTTCAAGCATTCAGAGGTCAAGTTGCTCTTCGCTGGGCTGATCGGCCTGGTTGCCAGCGTGATCTTGCTGCGCACGGAGGGGCTCAGCACGGGGTCGGCAGCGATCCGACGGATTTAATTGGCCGTCAGCTCGTGATGCCTCGCTTGCGCGCACGGTAGGCCAATTGGGGACGCGTGACGCCCAGGACACGCGCCGCCGCGGAGATGTTCCCGCCGCATTGCTCCAGCGCACGGCGTATCAGCGACTCTTCCATTTGCCTCAGGGCGCCGGAGCCGGCACGGTCCGGCATGGCAGGGCTTGCGGCCGCGGGCTGCGAGGGCAGGGCGCGGGCAGCCCCCGCCAAGTGCCCATCGGGCCGTACCGACAGCACGTTCTTGTCCAGCGTCTCTCCGCTGGTGAACAGGTGGTGGACTTCGAGCAGGCTGCCCTCGGGCGCGAGGATCACGGCGCGCTCGATCAGGTTCTGCAGTTCGCGGATGTTGCCGGGATAGTCGTAGTTCAGAAGCGCCTTGACAGCGGCTTGCGTGAAGCCGGTGGGCTGCCGGCCGTGCTTGCGGACGTAGTGCTGCAGGAAATGGCTCATCAACAGAGGCACGTCATCGCGGCGCTCGCGCAGCGGCGGCAGATGAATGGGAAAGACATTGAGCCGGAAGAAAAGGTCGTCGCGAAACCTGCCTTCGCGCACGGCCTGGCGCAGATCCACGTTGGTGGCTGCGATAACGCGCGTGTCGACCTTGATGCTGCGCGTGCCCCCCACGCGCTCGACCTCGCCCTCTTGCAGCGTGCGCAGCAGCTTGCCCTGGGCTGCGTAGCTCAGCGTGCCGATCTCGTCCAGGAACAGGGTGCCGCCGTGCGCGCGCTCAAAGCGCCCCGGCCGCGCCGCGCCGGCACCGGTGTACGCACCGCGCTCCACGCCAAACAGCTCCGACTCGATCAGCGTCTCCGGGATGGCCGCGCAGTTCACCGCCACAAAGGGCTTGTCGCGCCGCTGGCCAATGCTGTGCAGCATGCTGGCGAACTTCTCCTTGCCGACGCCGGACTCGCCGGTAAAAAGCACAGTGGCCGTGGTCGGCGCCACGCGGTGCAGCAGGTGGCAGGCCGCGTTGAAAGCCGATGAGGCGCCCACCATCGCGTCGCTGTTGCGCGGCGGCGTGGGCAACTCCGCGGCCTGCGGTGCCGCTCCGCTGTGCGGCGGCGCTCCGACGAACTCGCGTGCGCGCAGGTAGCGCATGTCTTCTTCCACATCGTCCCAACGCTCCGCGGACTTTCCGATCACGCGGCAGTGGCTCTCCCCCATCGAGCGGCAGGTGACTTCGCGAAACACCACCAACCGCCCGAACAGCGTGCTGACGTAACCGGTGGCATAGCCCACCTGCATCCAGCACGCTGGCGAGCCACCGATGCCGTAGGCCGCGATGTGCTCGTCGTCTTCGCTCGAGTGATGCCAGATGAATTCGCCCTCGTAGTCCGAGGTCTCGGGGTCGTAGCGCGCGTGCACCAGCTCGACCTTCACCAGGCCTTCCAGCGCATGCAGGCGGGTGCCGGCCATGGCGGCCGCAGCCGGCTCGGCCTCGGGCCATTGCTCGCGCACCAGCTGCGCATCGCGCGCACCGCTGACGTAGCCTGCGCGGGTGAACAGGCCGCGGGCCTTCTCCTGGCCCAGGCTGTCGATCAGCTCGCGCCGCAATGACCCCAGCGCCTCGGTATGCAGGAGCACCATGCGCTGGTCCTGCAGCCAGATGCGGCCGTCGCCAGGTGAAAAGAAAAGGCATTCGCTGATGTCGGCAATCGTCGGGTGCTCTTCGCTGCCTACATGCGAGGCCTCGAAGCGGCTCATTGCACGCGCTAATTCAGCGCCGTCGAAACGGCCCAGTGCTGCGCCGGTGGCGCGCGCCACATCGGCCAGCGAGATCCGTTGCGGGGCCGTCGAGGCGGTGGCTTTGGTCAATTTCGGATTCATCATTTGGTGAAAAAGCGGCCGATCCTTGATCATTTGAAGAAGGCGAGATCAGGGTAATCCAGTTATCTGCAGTAACCATCGGGGCTTCGGGAATTCCCCTAGCGCTCCAATGAAAACAGTCTCATGCGGCGGCATCGCGCCACGCAGCCGCGCCGCGGCTGGTACGTCCATTGCGAAAAGACGGCAGTGCCGCGGGTATTTCCATCCGCAGCCAGTCGATCAACTTTTTCGCAAGAGGTGAGTCATGGGTGTTTCAGAGAAGCTGATGTTCCTGGACGGGGCGGCCTGGGCCGGCAAGGTGTTCAACGGCGATTGGGTTGCGTCCGCAGGCGGTGTGCGCGACGTGGTCGAGCCGGCCACGGGCAAGGTGATGGCGACCGTCGGCATCGCCGACGCGCAGGACGTGGGGCTGGCCGCGACCGCCGCGGCGAAAGCGCAGAAAAGCTGGGCGCAGGTTGCACCGCGCGAGAAGGCCACGGTGTTCCAACGGGCCGCGGCCTTGTTCCAGGAGCACTTCGACGAACTGGCGCTCTACGTTGCCCGGGAGACCGGCGCCATCTTGCCCAAAGGACAGCACGAGGTGCGCGAGGCCATCACTCTGTGCCATCTGGCGGCAGCCATGCCCCTGCAGGCGCAGGGCCAGATCCTGCCGAGCGCGAGCGGCACCACCAGCCTCGCGCGGCGCGTGCCGCGCGGCGTGGTGGGCGTGATCTCGCCGTTCAACTTTCCGCTCATCCTCACCATTCGCGCCGTGGCGCCGGCGCTCGCGGCGGGGAATGGCGTGGTCATCAAGCCCGACTCGCGCACGCCGGTGAGCGGGGGCTTCATCATCGCCCGCGTGTTCGAGGCGGCGGGCCTGCCCGCCGGCCTGCTGCAGGTGCTGCCCGGTGACGCCGCGGCCGGCGAAGCCCTGGTGACCGATGCGCGCGTGCCGATGATTGCCTTCACCGGCTCGCCCGCCGTGGGCCGGCGCATCGGCGAGCTGGCCGGGCACCATCTGAAGAAGGTCACGCTGGAGTTGGGCGGTGCCAATTCGCTGATCGTTCTGGAAGACGCCGATCTCGACATCGCGGCCAGCAATGCGGCCTGGGGCGCCTGGCTGCACCAGGGACAGATCTGCATGGCGACCAACCGCATCATCGTGCACGAGCGCATCGCTGCCGCCTTCACGCAGCGGCTGGTCGCGAAGGCCCAGCACCTGCCGGTGGGTGATGGCGCGAGCGGCCAGGTGGCCCTGGGTCCGCTGATCGACGCCAGGCAGCGCGACCGCGTGCACGCCATCGTGCAGGACAGCATCGCGGCCGGCGCGCAGTTGCTGGCCGGTGGCAGCAGCGACGGCCTCTTCTACAAGCCCACTGTGCTGACGGGTGTGAAGGCCGGCATGCGGGTGTACGACGAGGAAGTGTTCGGCCCCGTCGCCAACATCATCACCTTCAGGACCGACGAAGAAGCCGTGGCCCTGGCCAACAACCACCAGGGCAGCCTGGCGTCGGCGGTGATCTCGCCCTCGATCGGGCGGGCCATGGCCATGGCCGCGCAGTTGAACTCCGGCATGGTTCACATCAACGACCAGACCGTCAACGACGAGTGCGTCAACCCCTTCGGCGGCCCCGGCATCGCCGGCAACGGCAGCAGCGTGGGCGGCCCGGCCGACTGGGAGGAATACACCCAGTGGCAGTGGCTGACCATCAAGCAGGCGGCTCATGCCTATCCGTTCTGAGCGTCGGTGACTGAACCCACAAGGAGACATTCCATGCAGCTTCAAGGAAAAACCATCGTCGTCACCGGCGTGTCGTCAGGCATCGGCGCGGAAGTGGTGCGCGTCGCGCGCTTTGCCGGCGCCCGCGTCATCGGGGTGGACCGCAATGACCCCAGCCTCACGCTCGACGGCTTCGTCAAGGCCGACCTGGGTTCCGTCGCCGCCATCGATGCGGCCGTGGCGCAACTGCCCGAGCGCTTCGACGCGCTGTGCAACATCGCCGGCGTGCCCGGCACGGCGCCCGTCGACCTGGTGGCCGACATCAACTACCTGGGCCTGCGGCACCTGACCGAACAGGCACTGCCACGCATCCCGCGTGGCGGTTCCATCGTCAACGTGGCCTCCATCCTCGGTGCCGAATGGCCGCAGCGATTGGCGCCGCACAAGGCCCTGGCCGCCGCTCAGGGCTTCGAGGCCGGCGCCCATTGGCTGCGCGACCACCCCGTGCCGCAGGAGACCTGCTACCAATACTTCAAGGAAGCGCTGATCGTCTGGAGCGCCACGCAGTCGCAGAAGTGGTTTCTGCAGCACGGCGTGCGGATGAATTGCGTTGCGCCGGGTCCGGTGTTCACGCCGATCCTGGGCGACTTCGTGAGCATGCTCGGCCAGGAGCGGGTGCAGGCCGACGCGCACCGCATGCTGCGCCCCGGTTTCGCCGACGAGATCGCGCCGGTGATCGCGTGGCTGTGCAGCGACGAGGCGCGCTGGATCAGCGGCGCCAACATCCCCGTCGACGGCGGGCTGGCATCGACCTACCTCTGAGCCGCCATGACCCACGCCGCCATTCCCGCCGTGCTCGACACGGCGCCCCTCGATCCGGCACTGGCCGGTTTTCTGGCGCAAGCCGCCGCCCAGGGCAACCCACCGCTGGAGTCGTTGCCGCCGCCGGTGGCGCGCCAGGTCTACCGCGACCTGGCCGCCGGCCTGGGCCTGCCGGCACCGGCCATCGCATCGGCGAACGACCGTGTCATCGACGGGCCCGGCAGCCCGCTGACGCTGCGGATCTACCGGCCCGACGCCCACGGACCGCTTCCCTTGCTGCTCTATGTGCACGGCGGCGGCTTCGTGATCGGCGACCTCGAAACCCACGACAAGGTTTGCCGCACCTTGTGCCATGACGTGGCCGCCGTGGTGGTGGCGGTGGACTACCGGCTGGCGCCCGAACATCCCTTTCCCGCGGCGGTGGACGACGTCGCCTGTGCATTGCATTGGGCGACCGCGCATGCGCGCGAACTTGGCGCCGATCCGTCGCGCATTGCGTTGGCCGGTGACAGCGCGGGCGCACAGCTTGCCACCGTGGCGACGCTGCGTGCGGCCGGCACGATCGCGCCGCGTGCGTTGGGCCTGATCTATCCCTGCGCCCAACACTACACCGAGCCCAGCCCTTCGATGAGCGAAAACGGCGAGGGCAAATTCCTCACCATCGGTGTCATGCGATGGTTCATCGACTGCTACCTCGGCGAGCGTCATGAGTTGGTGCGGCATGCCGACTTCGCGTTGTTGCACGCGCAGGCAATGCATACGCTGCCGCCCACCTGGCTGGCCACCATGGGCCACGACCCCCTGCGTGACGAAGGCCATGAACTGGCACTGCGCATCGCGCTGGCAGGTGTGCCGACCGCGCACCGCCACTACCCCGATGCCATTCATGCCTGCATTCACTTCACCGCGGTATCGGCGCTGGGCATCCGGGTGATGGCCGATCTGGCTGCGTGGTTGCGCTCTCAACTATCGGCAAGTCCTCAGTAGCCGAGCGCCGAGCCGACCGTTGAGAACAGATCATTCGCGTGACCGATGTTTTCGTGAAGCGCACCCCGCAGTTTGCCGCTGAGCCACATGGCGATTCAAGAGTGACAGCGGTCGGCATCGAGGCGGTTCCCTGAGCGGTTTTTTTTTCCTGGCCTCTACCAGCGCCGAACCGCTGTCGAGGCAGTGTGCTTCATCCTGGTGAAGCCGGAGTGAAGTCTGTGCGGGAGTTCTGCGAAACGATACCTACCGTCCTGTCAGGTGCGACCTTGCGCCCTCTGATGAGATCTCGAGGAGGGCAAAGTAATCCTTTCGATGGGCAATCACAGAAATCAAAAAAGGACATTTGATTGCGTCATCGAACATAACGTTACGCTCGTTCCGATCATTGCCGCACCGCGCGATGCATCTGAATCCGAAAGAACTACGAGGCTCACGCATGCATGTCGACGCGACTGCCGTCCACGGCAGGTTCGACCATCGCCAGATCAAGCAACTCGCTCTGCAAGGCGCCGCAGCACTCACGCTGTTGGGCATCGGATGGGCCCAGGCCGCCTGCTCCCTGAGCTCTGAACGCATGCATGCAGACCGCGAAGAAAAACTGGTCGCCGCCCGCAAGGCATACACGGACGGTCTGCTTTATCTGGCCTTTGATCGCTATCAAGTGCAGGCAAACGACGGACATGTCGAAAGCGAGGTATTTGTCGCCTGGATGTTGTCTCAGGGAGTTGGCTGCGAGAAAGACGAGCCAGGCTGCTGCCTACTACGAGCGAGCAGCAGCGCATGGGCACCCGCTGGGCTGCTTCTGCTTCGGCCGCTGGTTGACGAAAGCTGGCGAGCATACGAAGGCCTATCGCTTCTACGCGATGGGTGCAGACAGGCAGCATCTGCCCTCGATGTTTCGGGTCGGCTATTCATTGGCTCATGGCAAAGGCATTTCACAGGATCTTCAACGGTCCTACAAAGTCCTGAAAGAGGCTGCGATGCATGGTCATGCCTTCGCGCTGCGAGAACTGGGTCTTCAAGATCTGCGCGGCAGACGAGGCATTGTTTGGCGGCCTATCGGGCTCGTGGAGATTCTTGCCGCGGTCTGTTGGGGCTTCATGGCCTCCATGGTCAATGACGATTCGGACCTCTTGATCTCCTAGACCTTGCGCTGCCGCACAACCATGCCGCACGCGGCCGTGATTCGCGTTGGCTTCTGGAGAGAAATTTCAGGCCCACGGTCATAAAGGAGTGAAGTTGAAGGCCGAACTCGGGATAGGCGTTGCTGGAATCTTGATCGGATTGATTCTGATGTGGACTGGGCAGCGCATGTGCCGCACGACCTGCTGGATCGACGACGCATTCAAGCTTCTCCTCCCGGCTGCTTATGAGTCCTGGGCAGGCGGGTTGCCGGTGGTTCTGATCGGCGCTGGCTTTATCGGACATGCGATCTACAAGCGCCCCAGAAGATCTGGCTAGGCATGCTGAAATTCTTGACCCAGAACCCGTGGGGCTCTGCAACAGCATTGATGCACTCGAAGCGGGCGCGCATGATCACATCCACTACTACAACCACAAGCGTGTCAAACTCGGGATGCAGAGGCCCAACCCGCTGAGGTACCGGCTGAGAAGCACCGCCCGATCGGCGAAATCGCGACCATCCAACTTCCGGGGGGCAGTTCAAACCCGGGGTGATTCAGAAGGTATAAATCTAACCGCGGGTGCTGCGCGCAGAACCCCGACTGCACATTCACCTTAACCCAGTGCCCAATTGGAGGAAGTACTTCCCGTCACGGCCTGAGCGCATCGCCAGATGTGGCAATGATCTCCCTTGAGCTTAAGGGCGTGAAATCGGGCCCTCGGTGTGCTTGCTCTTCGAGACAGCCAGTTGTTATCAACGAACAATGCACCGACAGCTGTCGTGTTGGCGGAGGAAAGCAAGTGCGGCTCAAGCTGAGAACGAAGACAGCGCTACTCATCACCTCGCTCGTACTTGCCTTGGTCGGTGTGACGGGCTGGTGGCAGTACCGGAATCTGTCCAGCGAGTACGTCAACCTGATGCGCGAGCAGCAGCAGGCGCTGACCGAGAGCGCGGCGGCGGATCTCGACTACAAGCTCGGCGTCCATCTGGGCGCGCTGGCACGTGCAGCCCGGGATCTGGGCATGCACGGCCTCGCGGATCCCGCGGCGCAGCAGCGTTTCCTTGCGGACAAGGACCTGCGCTCGATGTTCGACAACGCCGCGTTGGCGACGCTGGACGGTGCCATCATTGCGATCAACCCTTCCACCACGCGACCTTCGAATGTCGCCGATCGCGACTACTTTCGGCGCGTGCGTGACCTGGGCCAGCCCGTGATTTCGGCGCCGTTGCTCACCAAAGGCGGCCAACAGCCCGCGGTCGTCATGGCCGTTCCCGTCGAAGGACCGGACGGCCGCATCGCCGGCGTGCTGGGCGCGGCGCTGAACCTGCAGCGCGCCAACGTGCTCGGCGACCTCAGCCGCACCACAGTCGGTCGGGGTGCCTACTACGTGATCGTCACACGCGGCCCGTCCCCGCAGGTCGTGATGCATCCCGATGCGAACCTGCTGCTCAAGCCCGCAGGCGCTGCCACCGTCGCCTTCACCGGCGGTACCGAAAATGACCTGGCAACGCGCGCTGCTGTACGCAGTGCCGACTGGGAACTGCGCCTGATTGTGCCGGCGCGCGTCGCCTATGCGCCGCTGGAGCAGGCGAGGCGAAACCTGCTGCTGCAACTGCTCTGGCTGGGTCTGGGGTGCGCGCTGCTGGTCTGGATGGGAACCACCTGGGTCATGCGCCCCCTGGAGGCGCTGAGCAACGCGATCCGTACCCTGCGCCGTTCGCCCGGCAGCCAGGTAAAGCTCGATGTTGTCCCCAATGACGAGCGCGGGGATCTGGCCCGTGAGTTCGATGCACTGATGGCCGATTTGCGCGAGCAGCGGCTGGAACTGGCGGCGGTCACCGGTGCGTCACCCGTGGGCTTGTTCCGTTGCGACAGTGACGGGCGCATGACCTACGTGAACGACGAGTACCTCGCGATTCACGGGCTGGCGCGGGAAGATGCGCAAGAGGGCTGGCTCACGCTCGTGCGCGAGGAGATCCGGGAGACGGTTCGCCAGGAATGGATTCGCATCGTCAGCGCGGCCACGCCGTTGAACACCACGCGTCGGCTCCACCGCAGGGACGGAACCCAGGTGCTGGTGGCATTGAGAAGTCGGCCCGTGCTGGCCGAAGGCCGCGTCCTCGGCCATGTGGGAACGGTGACCGACATCACCGAGCGCACGCTGGCCGAACGCGCCCTTCGCACGCTGACCGCGGTCTTCGACATGACGACAGACTACATCGTCCAGTTGGATGCGGCGGGGCGGCTCATCTACATGAATCCTGCCGCGCGCCGCCGCACGGGGCTAGCCCTCGACGCACCGATCGAACAGCTGAGCGCGGCTGACTTCAACCCGCCGGAGACGATGGAGAGATTCAGGTCGGAGATCGTGCCCGCTGCGGTCAGCACCGGCGTCTGGGTGGGAGAGTCGATGGTGTGGGACGCCGAACGACGGGCGTTTCCAGCCAGCCACATGGTGATCGCGCACCGCGACAAGCACGGCAAGGTGGAATATTTCTCGGGGCTGATGCGCGACATTTCGGCGGCCAAGGATGCGGAGCGCGCTCTGCGCGAGAGCGAGCATCGCCTGCGCATGGTGACGGACCACCTGCCGGCGTTGATCTCCTACCTGGATCGCGACCTGCGGTTCCGGTTCGTCAACAAGGCCTACCAGGACTGGTTCGGCGTCCACGCTGAGCAGTTGCTTGGCCTGAGCCTGCGCGAGTTCTATGGTGACGAAGCCTGGGCGCAGATGGAGCCGCACATGCGTGCGGCACTCGCCGGGCGCCAAGTCACGTACGAGCGCAGGCTGGCGACGCCTGGTGGGCGTCGCGATATCCAGGCCACGCTGGTCCCAGAGCGCGATGAACGTGGCGAGGTGGTCGGCCTCTATACGCTGGACAGCGACATCACCGCGCATCACGAGGCGGAGGAGGCCCTCCAGGAAAGCGAGGCCCGCCTTCGCACGGTGGCCGATGCATTGCCGATGCGTGTGGCCTACATCGATGCGGAGGAGCGCTATCGATTCAACAATCTGGCCTATGAGCGTGGGTTCGGGCTTTCCCGGGACCAGATTCAGGGGCACACCGTCAGAGAGCTGCTGGGCGAGCCCGCATACCAGACTGTGCAGCCGCACATACGCGCGGCCTTGGCTGGCGAGACCGTCACCTTCCAGAGCGAAGTCGCCAAGAGCGACAGCTACTGGTGCTACGAGGCTCAATATATTCCTCAGCCCGCAGTGAACGACGAGACCATCGTCGGCTTCCATGCCGTGATCACCGACATCACGCGGCAAAAGCTCGAGGAGAAGCGGCTGGTGAACCTGGCGCAGATCGATCCTCTCACTGGCCTTGTCAATCGCGCGGCTTTCGACATGCGCTTAGCAGAGGCGATGGAGCGTGCCCGTGCCGCCGGCGCGTTGATGGCGTTGATGTACCTGGACATCGATGGATTCAAGAAGATCAACGATCAGTTCGGCCATCAGACGGGGGATGAACTGCTGCGGGGCTTCGCGGGCAGGTTGTCGCAGGCGTTGCGCTCGGGTGATGTCTGCGCACGCTTGGGCGGCGACGAGTTCACAGTGATCCTGGAGAGCTTGCCCGACGCCGATGCCGGGGTTTCCGTCGCTGCTAAATTGATCAAGGCCATGCAGGTGCCGTTCGTCATTGAAGAGCGGACGATCGTCATCAGCACGAGTATCGGCTTGACGTTCTACCAGGGCGGCAGTGCGACGACCGGGGCGCTCGTCAAGCAGGCCGACGAGATGCTCTATCAAGCCAAAGGGGCGGGTCGCAACAACGTCCAGGTGGCACCTCTGTTGGCGCCCAACGGCAACTAAGCCAGTGTTGCGGGTGGGGCGCGGACAACAGCAATAATAAGAGAAGAAACCCGGCGCCTGGTGCTGGCCGAGCTAATCGCCGACCTGCTGCAAGAGTTCGTACGCCGAGCGGATCAACGCAGATAGACGCTTGGCGCAGTGGAGAACCGCGGTCATTCACCTTCGGCCGACCACGTGGTAATAGCGTGCGACGATGCCCACGAGAGCGCGCCCACGTCCTGCTCACCCTTCCGGGCGTCAGTCATTGACGGTTCTCAGGTCGGGGTGGCCGGTGCGTGAGGCAACTGCACATTCAAGAGCAGGGCGACGCTTCCGGCCAGTCCGCAGAACGCGACCAGTTCGGCCATGCCGCGTTCTCCGAAGTGCCGCTGCACCTGCTCGAACATGTCGTCCGCGACGCAATGGTGTTCGGTGAGCGTCAGGAAGAACCGGCCGGCTGCTTCCACCGAGCCGCCATCCTCCGGAATCTTGCCGGCTGCAATCGTTTCAACCATCTCCGGCGAAAGTCACGGCCGGCAAGGCCTTGGCCGCGTGAGTCTCCCATTGGTGACAGCATTGCTGCCTGTGCGCGGCCATGAGGAAGACGGCTTCCAGCACCCGCTGCGGCAGCGTGCCGGTCCAAAGCTCGCTCGAGAGTGCTCCAGAAGATCCGCAATTCGGGGGCTCCCCAGCAGTGGCAGGTAGGGGGCCGGCACGCGACCGCACCTCCGTTTCGATCAGGTCGTAGGCTGCGCGCTGTTCTGCGGAGCGCAAGGCCTCGGCAGTCGCAGGGAAACGAGTGGCTCCATGCGGGCTTGCGGGCGTCGTCTTAGGCATTGGGCTTGATGTTGCCGGCCTTGACGCTCTCTCTGCACGAAATGGCCCGGATGATTAACACGGGTGCGGGCAGCCTCGGCACCTGCCGCGAGTACTTCGACGCCACGACTCAAAAGCTCGAGATGCTCGGCATACGCGACGCCGGGATGGAGCGCCTGCGCTTCGCAGCAGGCTGAAGCGCCCCTTGGTCGCCGTCGGTCCGCTGCCGGTGCCCGCAGTTCCTTGCGGAGGATCTTGCCCACGGTCGATTTTGGCAAGGCCTCAAGAAAGGTGATGTGGCGGGGAACCTTGTAGGGTGCTCCCGAGCGAGCTCAGGCGCTCGGGAAGGTACCGCAAGAATGGCATGCCAGCGCCTTGGCCACTCAGCAACTGCGCCCACTACGCGAACTCGGGCTGCCCTGCCGGTGCTCTGATCGATATCCAATGCTTTGGTTTTGGAGAAGGAAATTGAGCTGAATTCTGAGTCAATGCATAAGCCTTTATTGTCGAAATGCTTGTTGTCCGTCAGCTCCCCTGCAGGTATCTTATTGTTTCAAGAATGCTTGGTGAGGGGTCGAAATGGGAGTGGGGGAAACGGCCGTGCATCCGCATGGGGAGGGTGGCGCGCGGCCGCAAAGTGCCCCCGAAACAGGGGCTGTCGCGAACCCGTCTCTTGTGGCGCTGTGCACGGTCGCACGCTTCCACCAGATCGCAGCCGACGCGTCATTGCTGTCGCACCAACTGGGCCTGACGCCTTCCGAGCCTGTCGACACTTCCACGCTGCTGCGCGCAGCCAAGCAACTCGGCCTCAAGGCCAAGTCGTCCCGCACGACAACTGAGCGCCTGTCCCTGACACCGCTGCCCGCCCTCGCGGTGCTGCGCAACGAAGACGGCAGCGAGCGGTTCGTGATCCTCGCGCAATGCGATGCCCAGCGCGTCCTGTTGCAAGACCCCGCAGCCGAAACCGCCCGCCCCGTCATCGAACCCCTGGACGTCTTCGCCGCTCACTGGACCGGCGAGCTCATCCTCATCACCAGCCGCGCCAGCCTCGCCGGCGAACTCGCCAAGTTCGACTTCTCCTGGTTCATCCCCAGCCTCGTCAAGCACCGAAAGCTGCTGGGCGAGGTGCTCTTCATCTCCTTCATCCTCCAGCTCTTCGCGCTGGTCAGCCCGCTGTTCTTCCAGGTCGTGATGGACAAGGTGCTCGTGCACCGCGGGGTGACCACGCTGGATGTGCTTGTCATCGGCCTCGTGGTGGTCGTCGTCTTCGAGTCGCTGCTCAATGGCCTGCGTAGCTACGTCTTCAGCCACACCACCAACCGCATCGACGTCGAGCTCGGCGCACGGCTGTTTCGCCACCTCGTGCAATTGCCCTTGGCCTACTTCCAGGCACGGCGTGTCGGCGATTCGGTCGCCCGCGTGCGCGAACTGGAGAACATCCGCAGCTTCCTCACCGGCAACGCGCTCACGGTGCTGCTGGACGTCGTCTTCTCCCTCGTCTTCGTGGCCGTCATGCTGTTCTACAGCGTGCCCCTGACCTTGATCGTGCTCGTGAGCATGCCGCTGTACTTCGGCCTGAGCCTCGCTGTCGTGCCCATCCTGCGCCGACGCCTGGACGAGAAGTTCGCGCGCGGGGCCGAGAACCAGGCCATGCTGGTGGAGACCGTCAGCGCCATCCAGACCGTCAAGGCCACCGCCCTCGAACCTGCCTTCGGGCGCCGCTGGGACAACCAACTTGCCGCGTATGTGTCGGCCAGCTTCCGCACCCAGAACCTCGCCAGCTGGGCGCACGAAGGCGTCAACCTCATCGGCAAGCTCGTCAACGCCGCCACCCTTTGGTATGGCGCACACCTTGTCATGAACAACGAGCTGACCGTCGGCCAGTTCGTCGCCTTCAACATGTTCGCCCAGCGCGTGAGCCAGCCCATCATGCGCAT